>NZ_CP172305.1:2500-350000 GCF_044336365.1 Pseudomonas sp. NA-150
AAGAAGCGCATACGGTGGATGCCTTGGCAGTCAGAGGCGATGAAAGACGTGGTAGCCTGCGAAAAGCTTCGGGGAGTCGGCAAACAGACTGTGATCCGGAGATGTCTGAATGGGGGAACCCAGCTGTCATAAGACAGTTATCTTATGCTGAATACATAGGCATAAGAGGCGAACCAGGGGAACTGAAACATCTAAGTACCCTGAGGAAAAGAAATCAACCGAGATTCCCTTAGTAGTGGCGAGCGAACGGGGACCAGCCCTTAAGTTGTTTAGAGATTAGCGGAACGCTCTGGAAAGTGCGGCCATAGTGGGTGATAGCCCTGTACGCGAAAATCTCTTTGCAATGAAATCGAGTAGGACGGGGCACGAGAAACCTTGTCTGAATATGGGGGGACCATCCTCCAAGGCTAAATACTACTGACTGACCGATAGTGAACTAGTACCGTGAGGGAAAGGCGAAAAGAACCCCGGAGAGGGGAGTGAAATAGATCCTGAAACCGTATGCGTACAAGCAGTGGGAGCCCACTTTGTTGGGTGACTGCGTACCTTTTGTATAATGGGTCAGCGACTTATTTTCAGTGGCGAGCTTAACCGAATAGGGGAGGCGTAGCGAAAGCGAGTCTTAATAGGGCGTCTAGTCGCTGGGAATAGACCCGAAACCGGGCGATCTATCCATGGGCAGGTTGAAGGTTGGGTAACACTAACTGGAGGACCGAACCGACTACCGTTGAAAAGTTAGCGGATGACCTGTGGATCGGAGTGAAAGGCTAATCAAGCTCGGAGATAGCTGGTTCTCCTCGAAAGCTATTTAGGTAGCGCCTCATGTATCACTGTAGGGGGTAGAGCACTGTTTCGGCTAGGGGGTCATCCCGACTTACCAACCCGATGCAAACTCCGAATACCTACAAGTGCCGAGCATGGGAGACACACGGCGGGTGCTAACGTCCGTCGTGAAAAGGGAAACAACCCAGACCGTCAGCTAAGGTCCCAAAGTCATGGTTAAGTGGGAAACGATGTGGGAAGGCTTAGACAGCTAGGAGGTTGGCTTAGAAGCAGCCACCCTTTAAAGAAAGCGTAATAGCTCACTAGTCGAGTCGGCCTGCGCGGAAGATGTAACGGGGCTCAAACCATGCACCGAAGCTACGGGTATCACTTAGGTGATGCGGTAGAGGAGCGTTCTGTAAGCCTGTGAAGGTGAGTTGAGAAGCTTGCTGGAGGTATCAGAAGTGCGAATGCTGACATGAGTAACGACAATGGGTGTGAAAAACACCCACGCCGAAAGACCAAGGTTTCCTGCGCAACGTTAATCGACGCAGGGTTAGTCGGTCCCTAAGGCGAGGCTGAAAAGCGTAGTCGATGGAAAACAGGTTAATATTCCTGTACTTCTGGTTATTGCGATGGAGGGACGGAGAAGGCTAGGCCAGCTTGGCGTTGGTTGTCCAAGTTTAAGGTGGTAGGCTGGACTCTTAGGTAAATCCGGGAGTCTAAGGCCGAGAGCTGATGACGAGTTGCCATTAGGCGACGAAGTGGTTGATGCCATGCTTCCAAGAAAAGCTTCTAAGCTTCAGGTAACCAGGAACCGTACCCCAAACCGACACAGGTGGTTGGGTAGAGAATACCAAGGCGCTTGAGAGAACTCGGGTGAAGGAACTAGGCAAAATGGCACCGTAACTTCGGGAGAAGGTGCGCCGGTGAGGGTGAAGCATTTACTGCGTAAGCCCATGCCGGTCGAAGATACCAGGCCGCTGCGACTGTTTATTAAAAACACAGCACTCTGCAAACACGAAAGTGGACGTATAGGGTGTGACGCCTGCCCGGTGCCGGAAGGTTAATTGATGGGGTTAGCTAACGCGAAGCTCTTGATCGAAGCCCCGGTAAACGGCGGCCGTAACTATAACGGTCCTAAGGTAGCGAAATTCCTTGTCGGGTAAGTTCCGACCTGCACGAATGGCGTAACGATGGCGGC
Source organism: Pseudomonas sp. NA-150 (assembly GCF_044336365.1). Lineage (NCBI taxonomy): Bacteria > Pseudomonadati > Pseudomonadota > Gammaproteobacteria > Pseudomonadales > Pseudomonadaceae > Pseudomonas > Pseudomonas sp. NA-150. The sequence continues at coordinate 4,467 of NZ_CP172305.1, forward strand.
GCTGTCTCCACCCGAGACTCAGTGAAATTGAAATCGCTGTGAAGATGCAGTGTATCCGCGGCTAGACGGAAAGACCCCGTGAACCTTTACTATAGCTTTGCACTGGACTTTGAATTTGCTTGTGTAGGATAGGTGGGAGGCTTTGAAGTGTGGACGCCAGTCTGCATGGAGCCAACCTTGAAATACCACCCTGGCAACTTTGAGGTTCTAACTCAGGTCCGTTATCCGGATCGAGGACAGTGTATGGTGGGTAGTTTGACTGGGGCGGTCTCCTCCTAAAGAGTAACGGAGGAGTACGAAGGTGCGCTCAGACCGGTCGGAAATCGGTCGTAGAGTATAAAGGCAAAAGCGCGCTTGACTGCGAGACAGACACGTCGAGCAGGTACGAAAGTAGGTCTTAGTGATCCGGTGGTTCTGTATGGAAGGGCCATCGCTCAACGGATAAAAGGTACTCCGGGGATAACAGGCTGATACCGCCCAAGAGTTCATATCGACGGCGGTGTTTGGCACCTCGATGTCGGCTCATCACATCCTGGGGCTGAAGCCGGTCCCAAGGGTATGGCTGTTCGCCATTTAAAGTGGTACGCGAGCTGGGTTTAGAACGTCGTGAGACAGTTCGGTCCCTATCTGCCGTGGACGTTTGAGATTTGAGAGGGGCTGCTCCTAGTACGAGAGGACCGGAGTGGACGAACCTCTGGTGTTCCGGTTGTCACGCCAGTGGCATTGCCGGGTAGCTATGTTCGGAATAGATAACCGCTGAAAGCATCTAAGCGGGAAACTAGCCTCAAGATGAGATCTCACTGGGACCTTGAGTCCCCTGAAGGGCCGTCGAAGACTACGACGTTGATAGGTGGGGTGTGTAAGTGCTGTGAGGCATTGAGCTAACCCATACTAATTGCCCGTGAGGCTTGACCATATAACACCCAAGCAATTTGCTTAGAGACAAGCAAATGCAGGTGTGAAGACGCAAACGACGAAAATTTGCAGCACACAGATTGCTATCACATACCCGATTTGCTGAAACGTTGAAAGACGTGTCAGTACCCGAATTTCTTGACGACCATAGAGCATTGGAACCACCTGATCCCATCCCGAACTCAGCAGTGAAACGATGCATCGCCGATGGTAGTGTGGGGTTTCCCCATGTGAGAGTAGGTCATCGTCAAGATTAAATTCCGAAACCCCTGTTTGCTAACGCGAACAGGGGTTTTGTTTTTAATGAGAGTTATCGAATTTTGCTGACACGTTACTGCGGTAACGGATCGGCTACAGAATTTCTTGACGACCATAGAGCACTGGAACCACCTGATCCCATCCCGAACTCAGCAGTGAAACGGTGCATCGCCGATGGTAGTGTGGGGTTTCCCCATGTGAGAGTAGGTCATCGTCAAGATTAAATTCCGAAACCCCTGTCTGCTCACGCAGACAGGGGTTTTGTCTTTTCTGGCCTATGAAAACTGCAGCACATGCGTCTGACAGAACAGCTGCCGAACGTTGTTCATCGCGTCATCGGCAAAGCCCTGTAGGAATGTCTGGAACGCTTCCGGCGAATCAGGCCACTCAGCAGAAAGCTCACCCACGATGCTCCAGGTCGCGACGCAATGATCGTCACTCTGCGTCGTCACGGTCATGGCTGCCCACAAATTGCTAATCGGCAAAGTGGTGTAGATCAACGACCAAGTCATGTATAGCGCCTGATCGTCCCGTGAGTTGAGCTGCTCAATCACGATGTTGCCATCCTTGAAGAATTTCTTGCGGACCGACCCCACGCCACTGCCGGTCACCTCGCAAGATTCCAGCGCAGGAATAAACGCTGGAAAATCACCAAAGTCGCCAACAACCTTCCAGACTTTTCGCGCATCGCTCGGTATGTCGACAGCGGAGACCACGCGCTGGCCTAGAGGGTTTTTAATCCGGGTATCAGGTTGCAGAGTATCCAGGGTTTTAATGTGGTTCATGGTGTTCTCCATCGGTTTGGTTTAGATGAATTCGATTTCTTTCAGGTAGTCGCAACCTTTGCGCAGCAGCGCTCGGGTTTTCAGCGGGTAGCGTTCGCCCATGCGGTGAATACCCGCCTCGGCGTTGTGGTACTCGATCATTGAGATATCGCCGATGTCTTCTTCGAAGCCATCCAGGTAGAAGCCCAGCACACCGAACAAGGCGTTGTGGCTGTCGACTCGACTGAGCTGCTGTTGCCAGTGCGCGACGCTGACCATCTCGAACTCACGTCCCGCTTCACGGAACGCAGCGACATAGCCGCTCCAGCTCAACGGTTCGGGATTGTGCAGATTGAATACGGCATGACTGGCCTGATAACGGCTGGCATGGAAGCCGATGAAGCGAGCCAGGAAGTCGACCGGCATCAGGTCGAAGTTCATTGCGAACGCCGGCACCTGACCCAATTGCATCGAACCCTTGAGCATCAACATCAAACGGTTCTTGTGGGGCTGGCAGACACCCGTGATGCTGTTGAAGGCGATGTTGCCTGGGCGATAGATGTTGGCCCATACGCCCTGTTCCCGAGCCTTCTGCAGAATGCGTTCAGCCACCCATTTGGACAGGTTGTAGCCATTCTTGATGTAGATGGGTGGCGTGCATGCCGCAGGCTCCTCCAACACATTGCCGGCGCTGTCGATCGCGCTGGACGCTGACAGTGTCGAGACAAAATTGAAGATCTTCTTGCTGCGTCCCTCGCACAACCGCAGGCATTCGAAGATCGGCTCGACGTTGTCCTTAACCAGCGTCTCGTAATCCTGCACATGGTTCACATTGGCCGCGTTGTGCACCAATGCACCGAATTCGCGGTCGATGCGCTCATACACGTCAGCACTCAATCCCAGCAGCGGCTGAGTGATGTCAGCGGGGTAGACCGTGACCTTGCTCAGATCAAGGTGTTCAAGCCGGTTTTCCAGCAGCGATTGAGCGAACCGCGCCTGCGCGCTTTGCCCGCCACCTTCTCGAACCAGGCAGGCAATTTCGCTCGCCCCCCAAGCCAGCAATGCCTCGACAATGTGCACGCCGAGAAAGCCATTGGCGCCGGTGACCACCACCTTATGCACATCTCCCAGGCGGCTGACCGGCAATACCGATAGATCCAGCTCAGGGTTGGCGTCATGCAGCGCCTGTGGGCTGATGGTGTAGCTGGAAGACTTCGAGCTGTCGCTGTCGAGCAGGGCAGCCAAGGTCAGCAGTGTCGGCGCCTCGATAAAGCGATTGATCGGAATACCGCGCCCGAACGCCTCACGAATTTCCAGCAACATCCGTGACAACAGGATCGAATGTCCGCCGAGGTTGAAGAAGCTTTCATCGGTGGAAATATCGCCAGGCGGCATCTCCAGCAACTCGGCCCACAGCTCCAGCAATTGCTGCTCGATCGCGGTTTCCGGCAGGCGCCGCGGCTGTGCGTCGAGGAAGATCACTGGCAGTTCCAGCAAGGCCTTGCGGTCGACCTTGCCATTACTGGCGAATGGCATGCCGGGCAGTTCGGTATAGGCCGTAGGACGCATGTAATCCGGTAAGTGGTGTTCGACGTGCTCCCTAAGTGCCTGGCGTGCCACCTCCGAGGGTCCGTCTTGCGGTTGCGCAACAAACGCGAGAATCCGCCGCTGTGCATCCACCACCACGGCCACCTGCCGATACAATTGGCTGTCGCGCAGGCAGTGCTCGATTTCCTCAGGCTCGACCCGAAACCCGCGAATCTTCACCTGATTGTCGCGGCGACCGCACAGCTCGATACCGTCGGCCGTCCACTTACCCATATCACCGGTGCGATAGGCTCGCAGACTTTGGCCGTCCGGCAATTGCAGGTTCAAGTAACGTTCGGCAGTCAGCGTCGGGTTGCCCAGATAACCCAGGCATACCCCAGGGCCGACGATGTACAGCTCACCGGTTGTGTACTCGGGCACGGGTTGAAACTCGTCATCGAGAATCAGCATCTGACTGTTGGCAATCGGCTGCCCCAGATTTCTGTTGCTGCTGCCGGGCTGGAACAACCCCGCAGTGATCAGCACCGTCGCCTCGGTTGGGCCATAAAGGTTATAGAAACGACATTGCCCCGCCAGACGCTCGATGACATAAGGCTCACACACATCACCCCCTGTCATCAGGTGCTCAAGCCCTAGAGGTCGATCCAGCGGCAGAATGCTCAACAGCGCAGGCGGCAGAAACGCGTGGCTGATTTGCTGCCCGAGCAGTTCGACCAGTTGCAAGGGGTCGCGGCGCTGGTCGTCACCCGGCACCACCAGTTCCGCGCCGCAGAGCAACGTCGGGAAGATGTCGATCACTGACGAATCAAAGCTGAGTGTCGAGAATTGCAGGACCCGGCTGTGCTCAGACAGGCTCACATGCTCCGCATACCAAGCGGTGAAATGGCTGAGGTTGCGCTGGCTGAGCAATACGCCTTTGGGGTGGCCGGTGGTTCCCGAGGTATAGAGCGCCATACACGGCGCATCTGAAGCAGGTCGCTGACGCATCAAAGGGCGGGTAGGGTCGGTGTCATTCAACCCCAAGTGGCTGATGTCCAGCGCAGGTCGTTGTTCTGCGAGGGGGTGTTGACCATCGTGCAGCAACAGCACGGCGCCGGAGTTTTCCAGGATGTAATGCTGGCGTTGAGTCGGTTGGCTCGGGTCCAGCGGCAGATACACCGCTCCGCTGCCGAGAATGGCGAGGATCCCGGCAAACAACGCTGTCGACTTCGGCAGACAGATACCGATCACCAACGGACCTTCAATGGGCGCCGCCTTTTGCTGCGACAGCACAGTCAACACCTGTTGCTGAATCGCCAGGCTCTGAGCGTGCAATGCGCTGTAGCTAATCTTCTGGCCGCCGATGCTGAGCGCAGTACGCCCGGCAAATCGCCGAAAGCTTTGGTCCAGGCGCTCCACCAGCGGTATTTCGGCCAGGTCGAGCAAGTGCGGTCGGGCAGTGCGGTTGAAGCGATGCTTGAACGTCAGTTGCTGCAAAAAGTGCAGGCCTGACTGTTGCGCCGACTGGGGAGGCTCGGCCACAGGCGCTTGCAGAAAATACCCGGCGTCTCGGGACAAGCGGCTGACATGTAGCGCGACGATTTCAACCAGCGTTGCAATCGCTTTGTCGCGCATCACCCGGCCGTTACCTGAAGTTTCCGCAGCCAGCATCAGGCGTGAGATCAAGCGCTGCGCGCTGGCGGTACCGAACCAGCAGAGCAACTCAAGCTGAGGCAAGCCGTCCTCGGTGGCCGGGCTATTCCCCACGCGCAGGCTCAACTGCGCCAGCGAAGCGAAAGCCTGTTCCTGCTGGTCCGTCAGACTCAGGCTGCCGTCTTCGATCAACAGGCAAGCGTTGCTCAGTAAACCGGAATCCAACGCCATGGCATCCGTCACGGTATGCAGCAGGTGGCCATGCTCTTCCAGCTCAACGATCAGCTGTTGCAGGGCCAGGCTCTGGCCAATCAAAACTATCTCCAGGCGTTTCATAGCAAAGATCCTTGGCCCACCGGTTGGCTGGGCAGATAGTCGGCCAGTGCGCGCTGAACACAGGGTGATTCGAGCATCGAGCTGTTTTTGAAAAAGCGCACGATGTTGCCCACCAGCGGATGATGGCGATTGATCGGGAAGGTCACGGCCAGCGCCTCGTTCTTCAGCCGTTGCTTGATCGTGTCGGCCACCTGCAGGTGATCGATCAGGTCGAAGTCGAAGCCTTTCTGGATGTCATTGGTCAGGTACTGAGCAATGAACACCGGCATGATGTGCGCAATGCTTTCGCGATCGGCCTGCGCTGCGCTGGTCCAGTAAATACGCACCAGGCGCGCCCAAAATGTCGAATGCCGGCCTTCGTCGAGCAGGTGATCGGCCATCAAGCCTTTGATCGATTGCTTGACCGTGTCGTCCTTGGCGAAGGCGGCGACATCATTGGTCACGGTGTTCTCCGCGACCGCCACGCAAATCAGCTCCACGGCGCTGCGCAAGTGATCGGGTGCCAAGGCGAGGGCCCCGGGGATTGCTCGGCTCAACTCGATCTCATTGGGCAACGGGATGGGCTGAATACCGGTGAGGGCGATGGTTTGCTGCATGAAGTCCATCGCCACCAGCGCGTGGTAGTCCTCGTCCACCACGACCGTCATCGCGTCATAGCGACAGGCGAACGGAAAGCGAATTGCAAAGTGGTTCTTGGCGATGGCGCGCGCGGTCTTGTCGACGATCTCCGTCTCGAAAATCACAATATCGTTGATGAATTTGTAGAGGCTCTGCACCAGCGCGAAGTCGCGCAAATCTACGCATTCACGGGTGAAGGTTTCACTCAGCACCAGCGGTTGGCGGCTGAGTGGGTAGATCAGTTTTTCGTCGTTTTCGACTATCCGGCGAGGGCGCGTACGAATCGTCGCACGACCCTCCCAGGCATCGGCGAAGGACAGGTAGTCTTCGGCGTTCATGCGCTGACCTCCATCAGTTCTGTGCGCATGCTCAGGCGCAGTCTGTCCCACAACGCGATACGACTTTCCACGGCAGCGATGGCCGCGTCATACACTTCGCGCTGACGTTTTTCGTCGCCATCCACTAACCGCGCCAACAACGCTTCGGCGGCCGGGCCGTGGTCTTCGGAATCGACCTCAATGTGGCGTTCCAGGTAGTAACGAAAGGTCGGTGCCTGTTCGACGGTGATGCCCCAGTCATCGAGGATGCGTTGGAACATCAGCGGAATGACGCTCTCGCGCCCGTGCAGGAAAGCGGCGGCGACGCTGTGGGCCGGTGCATGCAGCGCTGTCTCCAGCGTGTGTTTGACGAAGCCGATGGCAGCCTGATTGGCATCGACGCTCTGCAATGCGGTTTCGTAGCTGACGCCTTCCTGCTGCAGCTCGACGAAGCGCTCCACCTGAGCGGTGCTGGCACCGACTTCGCGCATGGCATCCAGGTACAGCTCGAAGTGGCTGTAGTGGCCGTGGGTCAATTTGTCGTCCGACTCTTCGCCGAGCACGATCTCATTGATCAGGCGGGCAGCCTTCGGGTCTTTGGGCGGGAGCCAGGGAAGCTGGGTGCAGGTCAATTCCTGTTGCAGCCGCTTGGTCAGGGACATGAAGTCCCACACCGCGAACACATGGGTTTCCATGAAGCGCCTGAGCACATGAAGTGAGTCAATTTCAGCAAAGATCGGGTGAGCGCTGAGTTCTGATTTTTTGTGTTCGAGAAGAAGTTTTTGACCATTCATAAACAAGTCCCTTAGTTGTTGTGGCCATCAACGCGCGGTGAGGTGATCGGCGTTGGTGTCGGTGGTCCATATAGTTGATGCGGACGAGCGAGTGCCTCGAAGTTGAAGTCGTGAATAAACGATTACCTGCCGCGTATACCTGCATTCGTTGTGCCTGGCGGCGTGGCAGGGCGGGCGGTCAATAGCGCACAGCGCGTCGTCGATGACGACTTAATAAAAGTTAGAACAGTTCAAAAGCAATCGGCAAGTTATTTTTATAATATTTGTTACTTGGTTTAATTCGAGTAAGCAGGGCCCGAATAAAGTCGAGAGGTTCGATTTTATTGGGGTGTGAGCAACTCTTCCGGCCCATTAAAGTCAGAATGTTAATTAATGAGTGAATGCCTCACTCGGAATTGCTCGATACGTGAGAAGTTGATTTTTATGTTTCGGGCGATCCTGGAACTCCTTCCAGCTGATTTCTGCCCGTTCGACAAACTCCTTGGATGGCTCCCTGTGGTGTGAAGACGTTCTGCCCTGATAGCGCCGGGAGTTCTGCAGGCAAACAGTCCTTCGGCCTGGTGATGTCACTCGCTGCTTATGGTCTGAGTTTGCCTTAATCGTGGCACGAGCCTACCTGCACCATTAGCAAAGCCCGCGATAAGCAAAGGCACGAAACAGAATAGAAGGCAGCCCGGGTCAGGGCGCTGGCCCAGGAGGTGCAGGGTAGACATCTGGGGGAAAGGAGGGCGTTGCAGGAGTAGGCACAGGGCTGCGCCTTTAAAGTGTTTCAGGACGAGCTCAGAGAACTCGTCCCGGTCGTTCAAGCACCGTTCATTTTGCGTGATCGGGCTATTGGCTCGACGGGCGCCGAGTTCTTCAGATAGCGGGCGATGGCTTCCACGCCGCGATTCAGGTGATAGGCGAGCACGCTGACTGCCTCATTGGTGGATTTCTCGGCGACGGCATTAAGCAGTGCCCAGTGGTCATCCTGTGACAGCTTGCCCAAGCCCATGGCCGATAGATTAAAACGCAGAAAGCGTTCTTCCTCGTTCAACCCTTGCTCCACCAGGCGCAGCAGCCGTTGGTTGGGGGCCTTGCAGTAGAGCGCCATGTGGAACATTCGGTTGAGTGTGCCCATCTGGCTGTAATCGGTCTCGACTTCGAGCTTCTCGATATAGCCTCGTGCGGCATGGATATCGTTTTCCGTCAGATGCGGGATCGACAAACGCAGCGCTTCCGATTCCAGAAGGATGCGTAATGCATAAGCATCCACGGCATCTTCGCCTATAAGCGGCGCAACTACGGCGCCTTTGTGTGGTTCGACCCGTAACAGCGATTGCGCTTCCAGCTGACGCAAGGCTTCACGCACCGGCATGCGACTGACACCGAACAGCGTGGCCAACTCCTGTTGGCGCAACGCCATGCCGCTCGGGATTCGCCCGTCGAGAATGGCGTTGCGCAACTTTTCTTCGATCACAGCTCGCGCAAGATGGGAGGGCGGTTGCTCCTTTCCCAAGATGCGGCTTAAAAAGCTTTCGTTGTCCTTATCTCGCATACCTATACTTCTATATATAGCTGGATATTGGATCCAATCCACACTAGTGATTACCTGCGTCCTTGTCAAACCTTGTAGAAGTACCCGGGACGCTGAAGCGCTTGGTTTACAAGGCTTACGGTCATTATGGCCGGAATTTCGGCAAAGTCTTTTGCAATATTTGTACAAGCTGTGGCGCGTCGGGTGGGACATCTTACAGGTCATTTTCCCGGCCGGCGGAACCAGCGGACGCTTGGTAAAAAGTGATTGCAGGATGCCATTGTTTTTTCTCGGTCGAACCCGCACCATCGACCGGATTTCGCATGAGCGTACGGACTAATTACAATTGGCGGCACGGTTTGCTCTTCATCAGTCAGCGCCCGTCCCTCGAGTAGGGCGGTGGCTCCTGTGTGGGTTACTGCTCGTCGGTTTGCTGCTGGCAGGCAGTCTGAGTGCCGATTGGGATTTTTCCGTCATCAGCCGCAAGGCGGAGGCTCTTTATGGTCCGCTGGGCGAGGGGCGCAACCGCATCGACGCCTGGCAGCGGTTGTTGGAGAACGAAAAGCAGGTGAGCGAGAGCGCGAAACTTGAGGTGGTCAATCTGTTCTTCAACCACCAGATGCGCTACGTGGAAGACATTGATAACTGGCACGTAGAGGACTACTGGGCGACACCCATTGAGTCACTGTGGAAGGGGGCTGGCGATTGTGAGGATTATGCGATTGCCAAATATTTCAGCCTCCGGCGCCTGGGTGTACCAAGCGAAAAGCTGTTGATCACTTACGTCAAAGCCCTGCGACTGAACCGTGCCCACATGGTGCTGACGTATTACGCCAGCCCTAACGCCGAACCCTTGGTGCTCGACAGCCTGATCAACGAGATCAAGCCTGCGAGCCAGCGGACTGACCTGTTGCCGGTCTATGCCTTCAACGCCGAGGGGTTATGGTTGCCGGGCGCCAAAGGTAACAAGCGAGTCAGCGATACCAAGAAACTGTCACGTTGGCAGGATGTGTTGAGAAAGATGCAAGCCGAAGGTTTCCCGGCCGAGCCTGATCTCTAGCCGAGCTTGACCTCAAGGAGTAGGAATGTCTCTGTTCAAACAGTTATTGATCGCTATCTGTCTGTTTTTGGTGATCGCCTTTAGCGGCAGTTTCATGGTCAGCCTGGAAAGCTCTCGGGCGCAGTACGTCAATCAACTGCGTTCGCATGCGCAGGATGCGGCGACGGCCCTGGCACTCTCGCTGACGCCCAATATCGACGATCCGACGATGGTCGGTCTGCTGGTCAGCTCGATCTTCGACAGCGGTTATTACTCGAGCATCCGTGTCGTCGACCTGAGCAATGAGAAGGTGATCGTCGAGCGCAGTGGCGCGCCGGTCAACGACACGGTACCGGGTTGGTTCGTCAAGCTGATCGGCCTTGAAGCGGCGGGCGGCGACGCGGTTGTCAGCCGAGGCTGGCAGCAGGCGGCACGGGTTGAAGTGGTCAGCCATCCGATGTTCGCGGTGGCGAAGCTGTGGGACAGCGCACTCGGCAGCCTGGGCTGGTTGCTGCTTTGCGGTCTGGCCAGTGCGGTGCTTGGTGCGCTGCTGTTGCGCCGTCAGTTGAAGCCACTGGATTACATGGTCGAGCAGTCTCACGCCATTGGCCGTCGCGAATTCCTCAGCTTGCAGGAACTGCCGCGCACCCCGGAACTGCGTCGTGTGGTTCAGGCCATGAACCAGATGGTCGAGAAGCTCAAGGCGCTGTTTCTGGAAAATACCGAGCGTAGCGAGAAGCTGCGGGTCGAGTCTTACCATGACGCGCTGACAGGCCTCGCCAACCGCCGTTATTTTGAAATGCAGCTCAACGCGCGAGTCAGCAACCAGGAAGAGGCGACCTCGGGTTTTCTGGTGCTGCTGCGGGTCACGGATCTTGCTGGCCTGAACCAACGCCTGGGCGGCAAACGCACCGACGAATTGCTCAAGGCAGTCGCCGAGCAACTGGTTCGCCAGTGCGCCCGTTACCCTGAAACCACCAACCTGATTACCCGCAGCCGTGGCGGTGAGTTCGCGGTGCTGGCGCCAGGCATGATGCGCGCCGAGGCGTTGCAGTTGGCGCAAAGTCTGGAAAATGCGCTGCTCAGCCTGCAAGCCACCGGGGCGTCGGATGTCACGCCCGTCGCTCACATCGGTCTTGCGCCCTATAGCCCAGGCGACTCACCACTGGCGCTGCTCGGTCTGGCCGATCAAGCGTTGTCCCAGGCTGAAAGCGAGGGCGAGCGTACCTGGAGCTGCATCGAACACAACGAAGCCAAGGCCCTGGGCGACGACCAATATACCTGGAACACCCTGCTGGATCAGGCGTTGACTCAGCGTCGTTTCCAGTTGTTCTTCCAGCCGGTGGTCGATAGCCGCAACACCGAACACGTCCTGCATTACAAAGTGCTGTCGCGTCTGCTCGATGAGCAGGGCAAAGCGATTCCAGCCGGGCGCTTCCTGCCTTGGCTTGAACGCTTTGGCTGGTCGACGCGACTCGACCAACTGATGCTGGAAATGGTGGTGCAACAAATGCTGCTGCACGACCAATCGCTGGCGCTGAACCTGTCGGCGGCGACATTGGCCGATCCAGTGGCGCTCAACAAAATCTTCGACACGTTGAAGCAGCACAGCCGCCTCGGTAAACGCCTGACCCTGGAAATCGGCGAAGAGCAATTGCCTGAACAGTCGGTGCTGGTGCAACTGACTCGCCGCTTGCGCGAACTCGGTTACTCCCTGGCGGTGCAGCGTTTTGGTGGTCGATTCAGCATGATCGGCAACCTCGCGCACTTGGGGCTGGCGTATTTGAAGATCGATGGCAGCTACATCCGCGCCATCGATGAGGAAAGCCACAAACGCCTGTTCATCGAAGCCATCCAGCGCGCGGCGCACAGCATCGACTTGCCGTTGATTGCCGAGCGCGTGGAAACCGCGGGTGAGTTGCAGGTGATCAAGGAAATGGGGATTCAGGGTGTACAAGGCCAGCTATTCGGTGAGCCGGCGCCCTGGAAATAATGCGGGAGTATCTGTAGGAGCTGCCGAAGGCTGCGATAAGGTCCGAAGGACCTTCAGCGACCATAAGAACACGACTGCGTTGCAGTCGATCGCAGCCTTCGGCAAGCTCCTACAGGGTGTTGCTTGGCTTAGATCAACCCCGTCTCATCATCGTCGATCAAATGGCTGAGCCCACCCAGGGCTTCCCGGGCGTGGCTGCGGTCCATCAGCTTGGCTTGCGCCGCCGCCGGCAGATCGGTCACGCGGATCACGCCTTTGCTGGTCAGCACTTGAATCAGGTCGTCGAGTACCCGAATCATGTCCATGTCGCTCTGCTTGAGCTGGCTCAGGCTGGTTTCCACCGCTTCACTGGCGTACCAGGCCTGAATCTCATGATCGTCGGCCGGCAAGGTGCCGGTCGACTCTGCATAAGGTGCGGCTTCCACGCGAATCAGCAAACCCTGTGCATCGCGTTGAACGTAGAACATTGGAAATCCCTCATTGAGTTGAGCGAGCGAAGGCGTCGGTTCCCAGCAGCATAGGCGCTTTGAGCCCGAATATGAGCGGCGAGTGCCATTCAGGGAGTGCTACGGAGAATGCCGAGCGCGTTTTGTGACGCGCCCGGCATTGTTGCCTGGCAATCAGTTGTGGTGTTCGACCTTGATCGTTGGGTCGGCGCCGGCAATCAACGAGTTGATGCTGGAGCCCGAGTAGTTCGTCCCTTCAAGCTTGATTGTGACATCTGCGTTGGCGATGCCGCCTGCCGCATTGAGCTTGCCGTCGGAGCTGATTTGCAGCGTCGCGGAACCGTCCGCTGGCGGTGGTCAGCTTGAGGAAGTTATCAATGGTGCCTGCGGTTTCGTTGTGCAGCAGATCGGTCAGATCAATGCGATCACCCTGCGCTGCGCTGAAATCCTTGATCACATCGTGACCGGTGTCACCGGATTTCCAGACGAAGGTGTCCGCGCCCAGGCCACCAATCAACGTGTTGTCACCCATGCCACCGCGCAGGATATCGTTGCCGGCACCGCCGAACAGCGTGTCGTTACCCGCACCGCCGTCCAGGTTGTCGTTGCCACCCTGACCGAACAGGATGTCATTGCCAGCGCCACCCAACAGTGTGTCGTTGCCGTCGTTCGGGCCAGAGATATCGAACGCCGCAGCGTGTTCAGTGATGTACTGATGCACGTCTTTGGTGGTGACCAGCGATGGATCAACGTGGTTCTGGGTACCGACAAAGGCTTGCAGCGCGTCGTAGCCCTGAGCACCTGAGCCCGGCACGATGACCACGTCACCGAAGATAATGTCGTTGCCGACACCCGCCGTGACGTTGTCGGCGCCCGCCGCCGAGTGGCCGAGGATTGCGTTGGCCAGGTCTGCCGGGTTGATGTTGGTCAGTGGCTTGTGGTCGGTGTCGTACGGCGACAGATCCGAAATCACGATGCCGTTGTTCAGGCCGATGGCACTGACGTGTGATTGACTGTTCAGCGCCGCGAACGCCGCTTTGGTGTCGGTCAACACGTCGCCGTTCTGGGTGTTGGTCGCCAGCTCGTAGGTACCGTCGCCCTGGAAGTGCAGGGTGCCGGCCAGTGTGGTGCCGCTCCACGCGCCTTTACTGTTTTCGGTCCACTGAGTGACGTGGCCCGCAGCGTCGATGACCACCCGATCAACCCCGCCGAGGCTCATCTTGAATACGTCACCCATGTGGTAGTTATCCACAGTGATCAGGCTGTCGAGAGCCTTGTCGGCCAGGGTGTTGTAGTTGATCACCGTCGGGTTGAAGGATTCGCCCGTCTCGTGAACGTTCGGCTGACCGTCGGTGATGAAGTACGTCAGGTTGGTCGCGTTGGTGTTGTGCGTTGCCGTTGAGCTGTCGAAGAAGTTCGAGGCGGCCTTGAATGCATCTTCGTAGTTTGTGGTGCCACTCGACGACATTAGGTTTAGCGCGGCCTTCAATTTGTCCAGGGCGCCTGCCGAGGACAAATCGATGGTCATTGTGTGATTCACCTGGGTCGCGAAATCCGCCAGGAAAATGTTCACTGTGCCGTGGTTGGCGCCTTGCAGGCTGTTCAGCAGCGAGGTGAAGACTGCCGTCAGCGAGGCCTTGGCCGCATTGATCGCGGTGGTGCCCATGCTGCCCGAGGTATCGACCAGGAACGCGATGTTGTAGTTCTGGCCTTGCACCACGTGCAGACCGGCGTCGGCGACGATGATGTTGTTGCCGTCGGTGGTCGTCAGCGTGTCGTTGCCGGTACCGCCAACGGTGGTGTGATAGGTCGCCGGGTCCACGGTCACATGAATCGTGCCGGCCGAGCTGGCCTGGTTGCCGTTGGCGTGTTCAGTGGCGGTCGACGTCACCGACAGATCGAACGAACCGCTGTAGTAAGCCGGTGGCTTGATCGTCAGGGTATTCAGATCCCAGCCGGTCACGTTGGCATTGGTACTGGTTGCAGTCGCGGTAAAGGTGTGACCCGAAGCGTCAGTCAGCACCGAGCCTGGCGGAATCTTGCCGATGCTCACGCTCAAGGTTTCCGAGCCGTCGATGTCGGTCAAGCCGGTGGTGATGTGCGACAGCGAAACCGAACCATTTTCCGGGCCTTCGTTGAGCGGATAACCCTGGTAGTAGCCTTCGCCATTGCTGCCGGTCAGGTCACCAAGGTGCACGCCAGCGGCGGTCAGGTCAGCCGTCGAGGTGTAGACCGGGATGGTGCTTGGGTATTGGCCATCGATCAACAGATTGACGTTGTAGTTGCCTGGGCCGTTCTGGTTGTAGTGGAAAATATCCAGTGTGTAGTAGCCGCTGGTGGTCGGTGTGAACGAGCCATTGACCTGCCCCCCCGCGCCCCAGGTAGCGACCGCGACTTGTTGGCCGCCGACGGTGATCAACAGGCTGTCATCGGCGGTACCGACGAAGGTGTACGTGTGACCGGCTTCCATGAAGATCAGGCCGGAGGTCTTCGACGCTTCGCCCTGTGGCACATTCGTATCGGTGACATTGGTCACGGTCTGGTGGGTGTCAGGCGTCGCGGTGGTATGACCGATGATGCCCAGTAACAGACTCGGCGCCGCGCCGCTGCCATCGGTACCCAGGCCGGTCAAGCCGGTCCAGGTGTCCTTGATCAAACCGGTAGCTGGCGGCAGCGTGTCACCGATGTGCAGGGTCGGAACGTCGGCCACTGCCTTGATATCGATAGTCACTGTGGAGTTGCTGCCCACGACGTTGCCCAAGGTCGGTTCGAAGCCGATCTGCGTGAGGTCCGCGTGGTTGTTGCCCAGGCCCGCATCGCCAGATGGATTGCTGGACACGTTGGCAGCCGGGGTGAATACCAGGTGGCCCGCATCGATTTCAGTTTTGCTGATCACGGTGCCGATGTCCGATGCCGTCAGCACTTTGCCCTGATATGCCAGTGTGCCGTTGGTCGGCAGCTGGGTCAGGGTGATGCCGGCGCCGGTGGCGTTCGGGTCAAGGTTGCTGACGCCGAAGTTAGCCCAGGTCAACGTCAGGCCGGTGTCTTCGGTGCCGGTGACGGTTTGCCCGCGTGCGGCCGGGATGTCGTTGTCGATAACCGTGGTGGTTGCGCTGCCTGCCGTCGGGCTGACGGCGATGTTCTCGTAGTTGCCGCCAGCGGGACTGCTGAGCGTCACGACCAGGTTCTTATTGTTGCTGGCCAGTGTGTCGTCCGGTATGTGGATCGAGAACTGAGTGCCGCTGGCGCCGTTCGGGATGGTGACCGTTATCGAGTCTTTTAAGCCAGCACCGTTGTCGTAGCTGACGATCACCGTCACGTCGGCGTGTGCCGGGTTTGTCAGTGACAGAGTGTATGTAGCGTCTGCGCCTTCAGTGACCGATGCAGCAGCACCTTTGATGCTGATCAGCGTGGTGTCGTCATTGCCGGTGATTTGCGTGGAAACCGGCGTCGTGCTGTAGCTCAGGTGTTCGCCGTTCGGGCCCGAAGCGTCCTTGATCGCCAAGGTCACCGGAGCGTTGTTGTACACGTCGTTGACTGGGGCCGGCAGAGTGTATTGAACCGACTGCGTGTTCGCCGCGATAGTCACCGTGTGTCCGTCGCTCAAATGCACGGTAATCGGGTTTTGGGCTTTTTCGCTCAGGCTGATGGTGTAAGTGACCTGGCCGCCTTCATTCACCGATTGCGGTGCCGACAGGGTGACCGTGCCGGTGTCGCCATCAACGATGGTGGTGGTGATGCTACCTGCGGTGTGGCTCGGCGATACGCTTTCGTTCAGGCCGGCAGTGATCGAGTCGATCTTGATCGTGAAGTTTTCGCTGCCTTCCAGAATGTGGTCGGCGAGGGTCGCGATGTTGAAATCAACACTGCTGGCACCCTGTGGAACCTTGACCGAAGCCACGCCGGTGAAGTCCGTGCCGTTGGCCGCAGTGCCGCTGTAGCTGAAGTTGATGGTGGTGCCGGTTTGCGACGGCTGAGTCAGGGTCACGGTGTAGCTGGCGGTATCGCCTTCGTTGACCGAATGGGTGCCGGAAATGCTGGCTTCGGAAACCACTGGGGCGAACACGGTGACCGGGATCACACCGCTGGCGGAGGCTTGGCTACCGTTGGCGTGCTCGGTGGCGGTCGAGGTCACGGTCAGGTCGAACGAGCCGGCGTAGTTGGCGGGCGGCTTCAGGCTCAGGGTGGTGGTGTCGAGCCCGCTGATGTCGGCATTGCCGTGGCTGTCAGCGGTGGCATGATGGCCAGCGGCATCGCTGAACACCGTACCGGCTGGCGCACCACTGACTTTCACGCTCAGGGTTTCCGAGCCGTCGGTGTCCGTCAGTTTGGTGGTGATTGGCGAGATCGCCACGCTGCCGTTTTCCGGCCCTTGGTTGATCTGGTAGGCCTGGTAGTAACCTTCGCCATTACTGCCATGCAGGTCACCGACTTGGACGCCAGCGTGAGTCAGGTCAGCGGTGGAGGTGTAGAGCGGCACGCCAGCGCTGCTCAGGTCAGTGGCAGGTTTGCCATCCACCGAAAGGTTGACGTCGTAGTTGCCTGGACCGTTCTGGTTGTAATGGAAAATATCCAGCGTGTAGTAACCGCTCACGGTCGGCGTGAAGGTGCCGTTGAGCTGCGCACCAGCACCCCAAGTGGTGGCCGCGACTTGCTGGCCGCCAACGGTGACCAACAGACCGTCATCACCGGTGCCGCTGAAGGTGTACGAGTGACCGGCTTCCATGTAGATCAGGCCGGAGGTCTTCGAGGCAACGCCTTGCGCCACATCGGGTGCCGTCACGTTGGTCACGGTCTGGTGGGTGTCAGGCGTCGCGGTGGTGCCGCCGATGATGCTCTGCAGCAGGTTCGGCGCAGTGCCGTTACCGTCGGTGCCCAAGCCGCTCAAACCGGTCCAGGTGTCCTTGATCATGCCGGTAGCCGGTGCCAGCGCGCCGCCGATGGTCAGCGTCGGCATGTCGGCCACTGGCGTGATGTCGATGGTCACGGTGGCATTGTTTCCAACGACGTTACCCAGGGTCGGTTCGAAACCGATCTGCGCATAGTCCGCCTGTTGATCGCCGACAGCGTGGCCGCCATTGGCCGGAACGCCGGATTCATTGGCGGCCGGGGTGAAGACCAAGTGACCGGCGTCGATTTCAGCTTTGCTGATCACGGTGCCGATGTCGGTAGCGGTCAGCACTTTGCCTTGGTATTCCAGGGTGCCATTGGTGGGCAGGTGAGTCAGGGTAATGCCTGCACCCACTGCGCTCGGGTCAAGGTTGGTGATGCCGAAGTGAGCCCAGGTCAGGGTCAGCGCGGTGTCTTCGGTGCCGGTCGCAGTGCCGCCTTGCGCTGCCGGCGGGTCGTTATCGATCACGGTGGTGGTCGCCGTGCCACCTGTCGGGCTGACCGCAATGCTTTCGTAGTTGCCGCCCGCCGGATTGCTGATGGTCACAACCAGGTTTTTGTCGTTGCCAGCCAGTGCGTCGTCCGGCATATGGATCGGGAACTGGAAGCTGCTGGCACCGTTCGGGATGGTGACCGTCATCGAGCCTTTGAAGCCCGCGCCATTGTCGTAATTGACGGTGACAGTAACTGCCGCGTGCGCCGGGTTGGTCAGCGACAGGGTGTAGACCGCGTCGGCGCCTTCGGTGACCGAGGTCGAACCCTTGATGCTGATGTACGTGGTGTCATTGGTATCAGCGACCTGCGTGGTGGCTGGCGTGGTGCTCGCTGCAACGTTCTCGAAGTTACCGCCGCTGTAGCCGGTAATGTGTTGGCTCACTGGGCCGGCGTCTTTGTAGACATCGTCGCTCGGTGCATTAACCGTAATAAAACCGCTGTTGGCGCCCGCTTTGATGGTGATTGATTGACCGCCGCTCAGTTGCACGACCATGTCAGTGCCGGTCTTGTTATCGACGCTGGCGGTGTAGGTGATCTTGCCGCCTTCGTTGACTGCCGCTGTCGCCGACAGGGTCAGGTGAGTGGTGGTCTGGGTGTCGGTGACGTGGGTGGTAACGGTCGAGTTATCTGGAATCAGATTCTCGTAGTTGCCACCGAACACGCCCTTGATCGAGTTGGTCACGTCGGCGTGGCCGATCAACGCATCGTTGGACACGCCCTGCGTCGCGGTGCCGGTGGTGCCACCGATCGGGATGAAGATCACCTGCCCGTTGGCCAACGCAATAAACAGCGGGAAGCCGGTGACCGGCGCCGATACGGTCGCGGTATAGGTCACCACGCCGCCTTCAGCGACCGACACGTCAGCGGTGAGTTTCACGCTCGACGGGTCGATGGTGTCGCGCACCAGGGTAAGCGCCGGCTGATGGCTGACATCCAGCTGTTCGAAGTTGCCGCCAGAGGTGCTTTGAATGCTGGCTTTGACGATGCTTGGATCGTTGTAAACGTCGTCTTTCGGTGCGTCGAGGATGATCGAACCGCTGGTGGCGCCGGCTTTGATGACGAACGACTGACCGTTGTCGAGCTTGATGGTCAGGTCGGTGCCGGCAGCGTTGGTCAGGGTAGCGGTGTAAACAATCTTGCCGCCTTCAAATGCCACTGGCGTTGCGGTCAGGCTCAGGCCGGTGTGGGTCAGGACGTCGGTAACTTTGGTGGCGATTGGCGTGGTGTCTGGCACCAGGTTTTCGTAGTTGCCGCCGGTGACGGTCTTGATCGAGTTGATCACGTCGTCGTGACCAATCACCGCGTCGTTGCTGACTTTTTCAGTGGTGGTGCCGGTGCTGCTACCGACTGGAATGGTGATGACTTGACCATTGGCCAGGGTGATCAAAACCGGTGATCCGGTGACTTTATCCGACAGGGTCGCGGTGTAGGTGATCGTGCCGCCTTCAGCAACCGTGGCGACATCGGAGGTCAGTTTCACCGAGGAATTAGTGATGGTGTCGGCGACGTTGGTCACCGCTGGCGTGGTGCTCGCCGCAACGTTTTCGAAGTTGCCGCCTGTGTAGCCGGTAATGGTCTGGCTGACCTTGCCGGCATCTTTGTAAACGTCGTCCTGGGGTGCGTCGACCGTCACCGAGCCACTGTTGGCGCCCGCCTTGATGGTGATCGACTGCCCACCGCTCAGTTGCACGACCAGGTCAGTGCCGGTCTTGTTATCGACGCTGGCGGTGTAGGTGATCTTGCCGCCTTCGTTGACTGCCGCCGTCGCCGACAGGGTCAGGTGAGTGGTGGTCTGGGTGTCGGTGACGTGGGTGGTAACGGTCGAGTTATCTGGAATCAGATTCTCGTAGTTGCCACCGAACACGCCCTTGATCGAGTTGGTCACGTCGGCGTGGCCGATCAACGCATCGTTGGACACGCCCTGGGTCGCGGTGCCGGTAGTGCCGCCGATCGGGATGAAGATCACCTGCCCGTTGGCCAACGCAATAAACAGCGGGAAGCCGGTGACCGGCGCCGACACGGTCGCGGTATAGGTCACCACGCTGCCTTCAGCGACCGACACGTCAGCGGTGAGTTTCACGCTCGACGGGTCGATGGTGTCGCGCACCAGGGTAAGCGCCGGCTGATGGCTGACATCCAGCTGTTCGAAGTTGCCGCCAGAGGTGCTTTGAATGCTGGCTTTGACGATGCTTGGATCGTTGTAAACGTCGTCTTTCGGTGCGTCGAGGATGATCGAGCCGCTGGTAGCGCCCGCCTTGATGACGAACGACTGACCGTTGTCGAGCTTGATGGTCAGGTCGGTGCCGGCAGCGTTGGTCAGGGTAGCGGTGTAAACAATTTTGCCGCCTTCAAATGCCACTGGCGTTGCGGTCAGGCTCAGGCCGGTGTGGGTCAGGACGTCGGTAACTTTGGTGGCGATTGGCGTGGTGTCTGGCACCAGGTTTTCGTAGTTGCCGCCGGTGACGGTCTTGATCGAGTTGATCACGTCGTCGTGACCAATCACCGCGTCGTTGCTGACTTTTTCAGTGGTGGTGCCGGTGCTGCTACCGACTGGAATGGTGATGACTTGACCATTGGCCAGGGTGATCACAACCGGTGATCCGGTGACTTTATCCGACAGGGTCGCGGTGTAGGTGATCGTGCCGCCTTCAGCGACGGTGGAGGCGTTCGCCGTCAGCTTTACCGATGAGTCGGTAATGGTGTCGGTAACGTTGGTGACCGCGGGTTTGTCGCTCGGCACCAGGTTTTCAAAGTTTCCGCCCGAGGTCCCGGTAATGGTCTGGCTGACCGGGCCGGCGTCTTTGTAGACGTCATCTTTGGGCGCATCGACGGTGATCGAACCGCTGCTTTCGCCGGCCTTGATGGTGATCGATTGACCACCGCTCAACTGCACGATCAGGTCGGTGCCAGTATTGTTGTCGACACTGGCGGTGTACGTGATCTGGCCGCCTTCAGCGACCGTGTCGGTAGCCGACAGGGTCAGGTTAGTGGTGGTCGGCGTGTCGGTCACCGAGGTTTTGACATCCGAAGTGTCTGGAACCAGGTTCTCGTAGTTGCCGCCGGTCACGGTCTTGATCGAGTTGACCACGTCCGGATGGCCTTTGAGCGCATCGTCAGTGACCGACTGGGTGGCAGTGCCGGTGGTGCCGCCCACTGGAATGGTGATGGTTTGACCGTTGGCCAGGGTGATCACTACCGGGGCGCCGGTCACTTTATCGGACAGGGTCGCGGTGTAGGTGATGACGCCGCCTTCAGCAACGGTGGCCACGTCGGACGACAGGGTTACGGTGGACTTGTCGATGGTGTCGTTAACGTTAGTGACAGCCGGGTCGGAACTCGGTACCAGGTTCTCGAAGTTGCCACCGGTAGCGCCGGTAATGTGTTGGCTGACGGTGCCGGCATCTTTATAGACGTCGTCCTTCGGTGCATCGAGAGTGACCGAACCGGTATCGCTGCCGGCCTTGATCACCAAGCTCTGGCCGCCGCTCAAGGTCACGGTTACATCGGTCTGGGCCTTGTTGCTCAAGGTTGCGGTGTAAGTGATCTGACCGCCTTCGTTGACCGTCGGCGTGGCCGACAGGGTCAGGTTGGTGGTGTCGATGGAATCGGTGATGGTGGTCTTGGCTGGGGTGGTGTCGGGCGTCAATTGCTCGAAGTTGCCACCGCTGGCGCCTGTAATCGTGGTGCTGACCGTGCTGCCGTTTTTGTAGACGTCGTTTGGCGGCGTGTCGACATGCACCGTGCCGGTGGTTTGGCCTGCGGCAATCGTGATCACCGAACCGTTGGACAAGGTCACGGTGACAGCGGTCTGCGCGGCGTTGGTCAAGGTCGCGGTGTAAATGATCTGCCCGCCTTCAGTGACGGTGTTGCTCGCCGTCAGGGTCAGGCCGGTATTGTCGATGGTGTCGGTGATGTGGGTAACGGCTGGCGTCGGGTCGATGGTGACCACGGTGCCGCCACCGCCGGCGATGCCGGTCACGGTGGTGCTGATATCGCTTGGGTTGACGTAGACGTTGTTGTGGTCAGCCAAGGGCACGCTGACGCTGCCGGTGGTTTGGCCCACAGCAATGGTGATGGTCTGGCCATTGGACAAGGTGATGATCAGCGGCGACAGCGGCGCTGCAGTCACGGTCGCGGTGTAGACCAACACGCCGCCCGCTTCGGTCAGGGTCGGCGTGGCGGTGAGGGTCAGGGTCGACGCGCGCAGCTGCTCGCTGCCGTCGTTGGTGCCGCCCGTGCGTTGATCCGCCGCGATTGCAGCCGAGCCAATCGGGCCGGTGGGGAAGCCAATGGCTGGGTCCACTCGGCCAGCGGTCGCGTCCAGCAGCACAAAGCTATGGCCGCCACCTGCCGGGCCGCCACCCTGAACCGCTGGACCTGCCGCAGGCGCTTCGAGGATTTTGGTAGGGTCAGCACCGGCGGCGATGGCTTGCTGCAGTTCGGCAACTGATTGCGAGGCATCGGCGGCGGCCGTCGCGGACTGGCCGACGTCTGGCTCGTTGCTGCTCCATTGCGTATCGCGACCCAGATCCAGGTGACGCCCGTCCTGCAATTCGAGAGTGACGGCGCCCGCAGGGCCTGTCATGACCTGGTCACCGAGGAATAACCGGTCGCCCTCGATGAGTACCCGTTGAACACCTTCAGGAGATACGGCGACGACTTGGCCAACAATGCTTTTGACGATGGCAACAACACTGCTCATGGGAAACTCTCCGGGTACTGCGTTCGATTGATTTCCATGTCGGGCAGCGATTTTCCGCTAAATAGGACAGGACGTACGGTTATTTGGCGCCACTTTGTCGTCAATAATTTGGCTTAGATTTTTTCGCTATAATGTTTATGCCAAACTATTGACCATTTGATGGGCATCCTAAACAATTGGCAACACAATGTCACTTTGATATTCCTGCGGTTGCCCCACTTTTGCTGCGTGTTTCGGAACACTTTTTTCTTCCCGATATACGGTCAATTCGGCTGCCTATTTTTTGTCGTAGCGGCATCTTTTTGCTGGCAGTTGAACACCACCGTCTTAAGGGATTTATTTGATATGCGTGCGCACTTTTTAACGGTTCTTCCGTTTGCTCTGGCTGCTAGTTTTGTTCAGGCAGAAACACTGCCAGAGGCCATGCAACGGGCCATGGATGTGCATCCGGAAATACAGGCGGGGGTCAATAATCGACTTTCAGCCGATTACCAATTAAAAGCGGCCAAGGGCGGTTATTTGCCGCGCGTTGACGTGCTGGCCGGTTATGGTCGTGAAGGTACCGACAGCGTTACTACTCGTGCCGACGGCAACAATCACTACTCGACGCTCAATCGTGGCGAGTCCAGCGTTCGTTTAACGCAAATGGTATTCGACGGCTTTGCGGTTTCCAGCGAAGTCGGCCGCCAACAGGCCAACGTCAACTCCCGCGCCTATTCGCTGCTGGGCACTTCCGAGCGCACTGCGCTGACGGTGGCCCAGGTTTACCTCGACGTGCTACTGCGCCGTGAAATGGTGCGTCTGGCCGAAGAAAACCTGAAAAGTCACGAACGTATCTACGACCAGATCCAGCTGCGCACCACGCGTGGCGTGGGCCGTATGGCTGACCTTGACCAGGCCGAAGCGCGTCTGGCCCAGGCTCGCAACAACCTGATCACCGAGCAAACCAACCTCGCCGATGCGCAAACCGGTTATTTGAGTGCCGTCGGTCAGATGCCTGATCAACTGACTCAGCCGCAGGGTTTTGTCGCTATGCTGCCCGCCAACCTGGATGAGGCCCGTCGTCAACTGGTGGAAAACAGCCCGATTCTGCGTTCGGCCGAAGCCGACATTAGCGCTGCCGAGAAGCAATACGACGCTGCGAAGTCGAGCTTCTACCCACAATTCGACGCCGAGCTGGGTCGTTCGGCGGACAACGATGTTGATGGCCTCAATGGTCACAATAACGAATGGCAAGCCATGCTGCGTATGCGTTTCAACGTATTTAACGGTGGCAGCAACAAGGCGGATCTAGAGTCCAAGTCGTATCAAACGACACAGGCGCTGGATATTCGTAACAACGCGCTGCGTCAGTTGAATGAAGAATTGGGTCTGGCATGGAACGCCTATAACAACGCCACTGCCCAAGTGCCGATTGCACAAACTTATGTCGATCACAGCATTGTGGTGCGTACCGCTTATCAGAAACAATTCAGCCTCGGCGAGCGTACTTTGCTCGATTTGCTTGATAGCGAGAACGAATTGTTCACTGCGCAACAGCGTTTGGCCCAAGTCAAAAATCTTCAGCTGTTTACTCAGTATCGAATCAAAGCGACCATGGGCGAATTGCTGAAAAGTCAGGGTGTTGTTGCACCCTTGGCAACAGTCGTGCAAAACGACGTCAAGCCACGCGTCAGCCTGCCTGGCATGAACTGACTCAGCGCTCCGCCCTATTTGTTAACCGCCTTAATCAAGAGTGACACGCGTGGAATCAGAAGTTAGTCGAGTTCAACTCAGTCATGATCCACGCGCGCAACACGACGATCCGTTACTGGATGGTCTGCTCACGCTGTGCCAGTTGCATCAAAAGCCGGCCAGCCGGGCGATGCTGACCTCGGGTCTGCCATTGCCTGCGCAACGCTTGAGCGCGGATTTGCTGCCCCGTGCAGCCGCCCGCGCCGGTCTGCAAGGGCGTTTGATGCAGCGCAAGCTGGAGCAGATTCCTGCGATCGCCATGCCGGCGTTGTTGTTGCTCAAAGAAGGGCGCGCTGCGGTATTGGTCGGCTGGACAGCAGACGGTCAGGCGCGCTTGCTGCTCAGCGAAAGCGACGGTGGCGAAGTGCGTGTGTCCCGCGAGCTGTTGGCGGACGATTACAGCGGCCGAGTGTTTTTTGCTCAGCCACAACACAAATTCGACGTGAACCACGGCTCGCTGATCCCGCGCGCACGGTCGTGGTTCCGCGACACCTTGAAGCGCTCGCGTTGGTTGTATGTCGATGCGATTGCGGCCAGCCTGTTGATCAACATCATCGCCATGGCGGCTCCGCTGTTCGTGATGAACGTCTACGACCGCGTGGTGCCGAACCAGGCGGCATCGACCCTGTGGGTGCTGGCGATCGGCATCACCGGCGCCTACATTTTTGACCTGTTGCTGAAAAGCTTGCGCAGCCTGTGCCTCGACCTTGCCGGGAAAAAAACCGACCTGATCATCTCCGCGACACTGTTCGAGCGCATCGTCGGCATGGCGATGCGTTATCGCCCGGCCCGGGTCGGCAGCTTTGCGCAGAACATCCATGAGTTTCAGTCGTTGCGCGATTTCCTCGCCTCGCTGACCCTCACCAGCCTAATCGACCTGCCGTTTACCTTGCTGATTCTGTTGGTCATCGGTCTGCTCGGTGGCCCGCTGGTGTGGGTGCCGGTGGTGGCATTCCCGTTGGCGCTGCTGATCAGCTGGGGTCTGCAAAAGCCACTGACCGCGACCATGGAACGCACCATGGCGCTGGGCGCCGAGCGTCAGTCGAGCCTGATCGAAACCCTGGCCGGGCTGGACGCGGTCAAGGTCAACAACGCCGAGAGCGAACGTCAGTACCACTGGGAACAGACCATTGGTACCCTGAGCCGCCTCGAGTTGCGGGTCAAAATGCTCTCCAGCCTGGCGATGAACATCACCCTGCTGATCCAGCAACTGGCCGGGGTGATCATCATCATTTTCGGCGTGTACCAGATCATCGACGGCAACCTGAGCATGGGCGGTCTGATTGCCTGCTACATGCTCAGCGGTCGTGCGCTGAGCCCACTGGGTTCGCTGGCCGGTCTGCTGACGCGCTATCAACAGGCGCGGGTGACCATGACCTCGGTCGACCAGATGATGGAGTTGCCGCAAGAGCGCAACTACGACGAGCGCCCACTGACTCGCAGAACCCTGCAAGGCGCGGTGGAATGTCGCCAGATGAACTTCACCTACCCGCAACAGCAGAACGCGGCGCTGACCAACATTAACCTGACGATCAAGCCGGGCGAGAAAATCGCTATCATCGGCCGTAGCGGTTCCGGGAAAAGCTCCCTCGCCAAATTGCTGGTCGGCCTGTATCAGCCTGATTCCGGCGCGTTGCTGGTGGATGGCGTGGACATTCGGCAGATCGACGTCAGCGAATTGCGCCACAACATCGGCTACGTTGCGCAGGACATCCAGCTGTTGAGCGGCACTTTGCGTGACAACCTGGTTTCGGGTGCGCGTTACGTCGAAGATGAACTGGTGCTGCAAGCGGCTGAGCTGGCGGGCGTGCATGAGTTCGCCCGTTTGCACCCGCAAGGCTACGAATTGCAGGTCGGCGAGCGCGGTCAGAACCTTTCCGGCGGACAGCGGCAGAACGTTGCCCTGGCCCGAGCGTTATTGCTCAACCCGCCGATTCTGTTGCTCGATGAACCGACCAGCGCCATGGACAACACCGGTGAAGAGCGCCTGAAGCAACGCCTGCAAGGCGTTATCGACAATAAAACCATGATTCTGGTCACGCACCGTGCCTCGCTGTTGTCGTTGGTGGACCGCTTGATCGTGATCGACAGAGGCCAGATCCTGGCAGACGGCCCGAAAGCCGCCGTGATGGAAGCGTTGAAAAAGGGGCAGATCGGTGTTGCTTAAGTCAGAAGGTGGGGGCTGGACCGGCTCGCTGATACGTTATTTCAAAGGCACCGATTCGATGCTTGGGCAGCCGCTGCCCGAGGTCAATAAAGCGCTGTTCGAAGATGCACCGCGTGTTGTGCGGTTGACTATCTGGGCGTTGATCGGCTTCTTCGTGTTCCTCGTATCTTGGGCGCATTTCGCGATTATCGATGAAGTGACCAAGGGCGACGGCAAGGCCATTCCATCGTCCAAGCTGCAGAAAATCCAGAACCTGGAAGGCGGCATCATTTCTGAGCTGTTTGTCCACGAAGGGCAAATCGTCGAAATCGGCGACCCGCTGTTGCGTCTGGACGCCACGCGCTTTGTCTCCAACGTCGGCGAAACCGAGGCGGATCGCCTGGCCATGCTGCTGCGCGTCGAGCGCTTGAGCGCTGAGGTGGATGATCGCGCGCTGAACATCACCGACGAAGTCAGCAAGGCAGCGCCCAGTCAGGCTGCCAACGAACGCTCGTTGTACGAAAGCCGTCGCCAGCAATTGCACGACGAAGTGGCTGGATTGCAGGAACAACTGATTCAGAAACAACAAGAACTGCGCGAGTTTTCCTCCAAGCAGTCCCAGTACAAACACAGCCTGGACCTGCTGCGGCAGGAAATCGGTATGTCCGAACCGTTAGTGGCGCAGGGTGCAGTTTCGCCAGTTGAAGTGCTGCGTTTGAAACGTTCGGAAGTTGAAGTGCGCGGGCAAATGGACGCAACCACCCTGGCCATCCCGCGTGCGGAATCGGCGATCAAGGAAGTGGCGCGCAAAATCGACGAGACCCGTGGCAAATTTCGCAGCGAAGCCCTGACTCAGTTGAACGAAGCGCGAACTGATCTGAGCAAGGCTCAGGCCACCGGCAAAGCGCTGGAAGATCGGGTGAGCCGCACGCTGGTGACCTCACCAGTGCGCGGTATCGTCAAGCAGCTGTTGGTCAACACCATCGGCGGCGTGATCCAGCCGGGCAGCGACCTGGTAGAAATCGTGCCGCTGGACGACACCCTGCTGATCGAAGCGCGGATCCGTCCACAAGACGTCGCCTTCATTCATCCGGGTCAGGAAGCGATGGTCAAGTTCACCGCCTATGACTTCACCATCTACGGGGGGCTGAAGGCCAAGCTGGAGCAAATCGGTGCCGACACCATCACTGATGACGACGGCAACACCTTCTACGTGATCAAACTGCGCACCGACCGCAGCCACCTGGGTACCGATGAGCATCCGCTGCTGATCATTCCCGGCATGGTCGCTTCGGTGGACATCATCACCGGCAAGAAAAGCATCCTCAGCTATCTGTTGAAACCGATCTTGCGGGCGCGGGCAGAGGCGATGCACGAGCGCTAACAACAGACGACGCCTTACCTGTAGGAGCTGCCAAAGGCTGCGAAAGGTCCGAAGGACCTTCATAGCGATTGATTGGGCGACCCGTGCCCGGTCGATCGCAGCCTTCGGCAGCTCCTGCAAAGTATCCGGTGTACTAACGCAACTGCCGCCCCGACACAAAATGCGCGACGTCGTTGTACCCCGGCGTCGACGAATGCCCCGGCGTGACCAGCGAATCGATAAACGCCTCATCCTCCGCCGTGATCTTCACCTCGGTCGCCTTGAGGTAGCCATCCCACTGCTCTTCGGTACGCGGCCCGACAATGGCCGACGACACCGCTTTGTTATTCAGCACCCAGGCAATCGCAAACTCGACGATGCCGACACCTTTGGCCTGGGTGTATTCCTGAATCTTCTGCGCAATCCGCAGTGACTCGACGCGCCATTCGGTTTCCAGAATGCGCTTGTCCTGACGCCCGGCGCGGCTGTTGCTGTCGGGGGTGACGTCAGGGGCGTATTTACCGCTGAGCACGCCGCGCGCCAATGGGCTGTAAGGCACGACGCCCAGACCATGAAACGCCGCCGCCGTAATCTGCTCGACCTCGGCGGTGCGGTTGGTGATGTTGTACAGCGGTTGGCTGATCACCGGTTTATCGACGCCCAGGCGCTCGGCGACCTTGACGATTTCAGCGATGCGCCAGCCGCGGAAGTTGGACACGCCCCAATGACGAATTTTGCCTTGGCGAATCAGGTCACCAATGGCTGAAACCGTCACGTCCAGTGGCGTGTCGTGATCTTCGCGGTGCAAGTAATAGATGTCGATGTAGTCGGTGCCGATACGACTCAGGCTGGCTTCGATACCGTTGAAGATATGCTTGCGACTCAAGCCGCTGGAGTTCGGCACACCATGGGTCGGGCCGCTGCCGATTTTGGTCGCCAGGACCCAGTTATCACGCCGCGTCGCAATGGCTTCGCCGACGATCTCTTCGGAGCGCCCGGCGCAATACACGTCCGCAGTGTCGATGAAATTGATGCCTTGGTCCCAAGCCTTATCGATGATTCGCAGCGACTCTTCGGTACTGGTCTGATCGCCGAACATCATGGTGCCGAGATTTAAAGTTGAAACGCGCAAGCCGGATTGGCCAAGAATGCGATAAGTCATGTTCGATATCCTTTTCAATGAAGGAGGGGAAGGCAGAACACAGGAAGACTAACGTCCCTCAAACCTGCGGTTTTTGTCAAACGGCAGACAAAAAAAAGCCCGGCAAGAGCCGGGCTGAAAGGGAAGTCTGAGAGTTCGAGGGAGCAAACCGTATAAATGTGGACTTCATGGGGCTGATTCTACGCAGTGCCCGATTATTAAGAAGTCAATCAGAGTGCTACCGGATATCGTTGAAATTAATAGTGCGATAACGCGAGCGATATCAATCCTGTGGGAGCTCAATTTATTTTGGGAGCCAACTTGTTGGCGAAAGCGGTCTCACAGAACAGCCTTGATCCTTCGGCCACTCAAGAAACACAAAGTCCCACCCACCGCCGTCAAACAGCTCAACACATAGAACATGCTGGTCGGCGTCGAGTTGATCAGCAGGTAGCCGCAGATCACAGGGCTCATGGCGCCACCAAAGGCTGCGAGGTTTTGCGCGCCGTAATAACTGCCGCGCAATGGCTCGGGGGCTATGGTGTCGATGAACAGGAATTCCGCCGGGTAGATGATCATCTCGCCCAAAGTAAAGACGAACATCGCCACACACCACGACAGCATGCTCTGGGCATGACTGAAGCCGATCAATCCGGCGATGAACAGCGCCGTGCCAAGGCAGATCCAGTAACGCAACTGCTCGCGTTTGAGAAAGCGGCCAATTTGATACTGCATGAGAATCACAGTCACGGCATTGCACGCGAGCACGGCCGACATGATGTTCAGCGCCTGGTCGGGCTTGTACATCACCAGCAGGTACTGCGACATGTACAGCGTGTAACGGCCGTGGACGATAGTGCTCAACAGGCTGCCGCAGGTGAACATGATCAGCGTGCGGTCACTTCTGAGAGTCGCCAGGGTGTCGAGGAAACTCAGGGGTTTGCTGTCGCCGCTGCGTTGGGTCGGCGCAATGCCGATCATCAGGAACACGCTGCAAAAGGCGATGCCGCTGGCGATCCAGAACGGCGCCAATGGCAGTTGCCCGGCAATCAACACGCCGAGCATCGGGCCGGTGGCGTAGCCGATGTTG
Organism: Pseudomonas sp. NA-150; assembly: GCF_044336365.1. Lineage (NCBI taxonomy): Bacteria > Pseudomonadati > Pseudomonadota > Gammaproteobacteria > Pseudomonadales > Pseudomonadaceae > Pseudomonas > Pseudomonas sp. NA-150. The sequence continues at coordinate 34,204 of NZ_CP172305.1, forward strand.
GTCAGCGTATAGCGCAGGGAGAACACCTTGGCCCGCTGCCCGATCGGCAGGTTCTCACTGATGATTGCCTTGGAGCCGATCAGAAACAACGCAGACGCAGCCTCGGTAATCACCAGGGTCAGGGTGGTCAGGTAAACGTTGTTGGCCAGGGTCAGCAGCACAAAGCCGACCGAACTGGAGAGCATCGCCAGAATCAGCAGCTTGCGCTTCTCCAGGCGGTCGATGACGTAGCCGCCATACAGCCCGAGCAAGGTGGCGATGAACACCGCGATACCCAGCAGCAGCCCGACATCCTGTTGATTCAGCCCCAACCGCTTGCTCAGGAACAACGTCAGCAAAGGACTGGTGATCGCCCGGCTGACAACGATCGTCAGCGAACAGATCATCAGCCGGCGAATCACGAGCGAGTAAGTAGCCACAGCGTTGCGTATGTCCTTATGGGTAGAGTTCCCTGTAGGAGCGGGCTTGCCCGCGATGGCGTCGGATCAGACGCACCGAATCAAGGCCATCGCGGGCAAGCCCGCTCCTACAATGTGGAGGCGAATTACTTACCGTTATTGACCAGAATCTTGTCCACGGCACCCGATTCCAGGTTCCACTTCTTCAGGATGGCCTGGTAAGTACCGTCGGCAATCATGCCTTGCAGCGCTTCACTGATCGCGGTGACCAATTCAGGGTTGGCCTTGTTTACGCCCAGACCGGTGAACTGTTTGGAGATCGCGGTGCCCAGCGGTTTGTATTGATCCTTCTCCTGCGACATCAGGTAAGGAATGGTTTCGCTACCTTGCATGGCGGCATCCAGACGACCCTGACGCAATTGCGCGCGCGCGTCGGCGGAGCCTTCGGAACCGAGCACGATCAGCGCAGGTTTGCCCGCCGCTTCGCAATTGGCCTTGCTCCACTCGGCGGCTTCGGCCGGCCAGGTGGTGCGACGGCTGGTGCCGACTTTCTTGCCGCACAGATCGGTGACGTCCTTGATGTCGTCACGCTTGGCCAGGGTGTAGAACTGCGGGCCGCTGGTGAAGTAGTCGATGAAGGTCACCGACTTCTGGCGTTCTGCGGTGTCGGTCATGCCCGACAGCACCAGGTCGACGCGCTTGGTCACCAGGCCGCTGACCATCTGTTCGAACGCGGTTTCCTGCCATTTGATCTTCACGCCCAGACGCTCGCCCAGGGCGTTGCCCAGGTCGTAGTCGATGCCGGTCAGGGTGTTGGTCGCCGGGTCCTTGAAGTCCATCGGCGGGTAGTTCGGCATGATCGCCACGACGAGTTCGCCCTTGGCTTTGATCGCAGCCGGCAACTCGGCCCAGGCCGAGGTGGACGCCATCAAGGCGGCAAGTACGGAGGTAAGGATCAGGTTCTTCATGAAGTCGTTCTCGATTTGAGTTGTAATTTAGGTACGAACGGCAGAGATGAAGCTTTGAGTGCGTGGGTTTTGTGGATTTATTAGAATTTCCTCGGGGCTTCCGGCCTCCACAATCTGGCCAGCGTCCATGAACACCATGCGGTTGGACACTTCGCGAGCGAAGCCCAATTCGTGGGTCACGACGATCATGGTCATGCCGGTGTGCGCGAGGTCGCGCATCACCGACAACACCTCACCGACCAGCTCCGGGTCGAGTGCAGAAGTAGGTTCATCGAACAACATCAATTTGGGGCGCATCGCCAACGCGCGGGCGATCGCGACGCGCTGCTGCTGACCGCCGGACAGCTCGACCGGATACGCATGGCGCTTGTCCGCCAGACCGACCCGAGCCAGTAACTCGATCGCCTCTTCGGTGGCCTCCTTGGGAGAGCGCTTGAGCACCTGGCACGGCCCTTCGATGATGTTTTGCAGCACGGTCATGTGCGGGAACAGGTTGAAGCGCTGGAACACCATGCCGGTGGCCAGACGCTGACGGGCAATCTGCGCCTCGGTCAGCTCGTGCAACTTGTTGCCAACGATGCGATAGCCGACCAGTTCGCCGTCGACCCACAGGCCGCCCTTGTCGATCTTTTCCAGCTGATTGACGCAGCGCAGCAGGGTGCTTTTACCCGAACCCGATGGGCCGATGATGCACAGCACTTCGCCTTGTTCGACTTCCAGGCTGATGTTTTGCAGTGCGTGATAACTGTCGTAGAACTTGTTCAGGGCTACAGCTTTGACGATGCTTCTCATGTGAAATTCTCCTCGGCAGTCTTACGAACGCTTGCCGGCGCCGCGGGCAAAACGACGCTCGAGGCGGTTCTGACCGAAAGAAAGAACGGTAACCACCGCCAGGTACCAAATACCGGCGACGATCAGCAGCTCCATCACTCGCGCGTTGGCGTAGTAGATGGTTTGGGCGTTGTAGAGCAGCTCGGAATACTGGATGACGCTGGCCAGGCTGGTCATTTTCACCATGCCAATAAACTCGTTGCCCACCGGCGGAATGATCACGCGCATGGCCTGCGGCAGGATGATCCGGCGTAGCGCCTGCAGGCGTGGCATGCCGATGGACTTGGCGGCTTCGTACTGACCGGTGTCTACCGACAGCAGGCCGGCGCGCACTACTTCGGCGGTGTAAGCACCCTGGTTAATACTCAGCCCCAGCAGCGCCGCCACGAACGGCGTCATCAGGCTGACCGTGTCCAGCTGGAACAGTCCGGGGATGGCGATCACCGGGAAAATCAGCGCCAGGTTGAACCACAGCAGCAGTTGCAAAATCAGCGGCGTACCGCGAAACAGCCAGGTGTACGTGATCGCCACGTAACGCAGGATCGGGTTCTGCGACATGCGCATGATCGCGGTAATGACCCCGAACAACACGCCCAGCGCCATTGCCAGCACGGCCATGATGATGGTGTTCATCAGGCCGAACATGATCGCTTGCGAGGTCAGGAACTGGCCGATGTACGACCATTCGATCTGGCCAATGGCGAACGCGCGAATCAGCCCGGCGAGGGCGACCACGATCAGAGTGGCGAAGAAAATCCGCCCGTAATAGCGTCGGGGGACGTGTTCGTACTGGGTGATGTCGAACTGGTTTTCGTTCTTCTTGCGCTCGGCCTGCAAGCGCTCTGCCTGAGTCTGGCTCATGGTGTTTCTCCGAAGTCGCCTCGTCAGATACGAAAGCCGTTGTAGGTGTTGGCCCATTGCAGCTGGCCTTTGAGGGCGGTTTGCAAGCGCTCGATCTGTTGCCGCACCTGCTGCGGTGCGGTGCCGCCCCAACCGCTGCGGGCCGCGATGGCGGCTTCGAGGGTCAGACAGTCGCGCACTTGTGGGGTCAGGCGCGTATCGACTTCGGCCAGCATCGCCGGGGTGGCCTCCCACAATTCAATGCCATGTTTCTCGCACAACTGGACCAGCGCGCCGGTGATCTCATGCGCTTCTTTGAATGGCACGCCACGCACCGCCAGCCAATCGGCGACTTCGGTGGCCAGGGTGAAGCCCAGGGGTGCCTGACGCCGCAACTCTTCGACGTTGACCTTCATGGTCGCGACCATGCCAGCCATCGCCGGCAGCACCAGCAGCAAGGTGTCGACGGTGTCGAGCACGCTGCTCTTGTCTTCGCTCAGATCGCGGTTGTAGGAGAGCGGCAGCGATTTCAGGGTCGAGAGCAACCCGGTGAGGTTGCCGATCAAACGCCCCGCTTTACCGCGAGCCAGTTCGGCAATGTCCGGATTCTTTTTCTGCGGCATGATCGAGCTACCGGTCGCGTAGGCATCGTCCAGCACAACCCACTGAAACTGGCGTGACGACCACAGGCAGAACTCTTCGGCCAAGCGCGAAATATTGACCCCCAGCATGCTGGCGACGAACAGGAACTCCGCGACGTGGTCACGGCTGGCGACGGCGTCGATGGAGTTTTCGCACGGCGCGGTGTAGCCCATTTCCTTGGCCGACAGTTCCGGATGACGCGCAATCGCGGAGCCGGCCATGGCTGCTGCACCGAGGGGCGAGAAAGCACAGCGTACGTCCCAGTCCACCAGACGCTGAACATCGCGCAAAAACGACTGGGCATGCGCCAGCAAATGATGGGCAAACACAATCGGCTGCGCTTGTTGAAGGTGGGTGAAGCCAGGGCAAATGCTTTCAATGTGCTGCTCGGCCTGGTCCACCAACGCGCTTTGCAGGGCCAGCACTTCAGTGGTCAGGGTGCGCGCATGATCACGCAAGAACAGACGCAGATCGTTGGCCGTCTGGTCGTTGCGCGAGCGACCGGCGCGCAGCTTGCCGCCCAGCGCGCCGAGGCGTTCCGTCAACACGCGTTCGATGAAGGTGTGTACGTCTTCGTCAGCCAATGTCGGATGCAGGTGGCCGTTGCGGAAGTCATTGCCAATGCCGTCCAGTGCGTCGAGCATCAACTGGGTTTCGGACTCATCGAGCAGGCCGGCCCGCTGCAATTCATGGGCGTGCGCCCGGGAGCCGGCGAGGTCGTAGGGCGTCAGGCGAAAATAACGCTCCGGGCACCGCGACAGCGCCGCCAGGGCTTCAGAAGGGCCACTCTTGAAACGTGCGCCCCAGAGGCGGTCGGTCGCTTGCGTCATTATTCTTTTCCTCGGTCGATAACACAGAAATCACAAGCACAAAGACCTGATCGAAATGTCAGGAATTTAGTTGCTTGAAGCCAGCAGTTTGGCGCCGAACGGACAAATGATTTCGAGGTTGCCAATCGCAATAATTGAGGGTCATTATTGTGCGCTGGCGTTATATATTTTGTTGGGCGAAGCCTGTTGAATAGTGTGAGTGAGGTCAATAAGTATTATGGAAACCCCACTTTCCACTTCTGGAAACTTGCCGCCTAAACCGGGAGGTCGAGCGCCACTGGCACTCAGTGGTCTGGACTTCAAGCTGCTCCGGGTATTTAAGGCGGTGGTGGAAGCGGGAGGTTTTAGTGCGGCACAAAACGAGCTGAACGTAGGCTTGGCGGCGATCAGCAAACAGATCTCCGACCTCGAAATCCGGATCGGCATGCGCCTGTGTACGCGCGGTCGGGAAGGCTTTTGCCTGACCGAAGAGGGCAAGCAGGTGTATCAGGCGTCTATCGATCTGTTCGCCTCGGTCGACAGTTTTCGCGACAAACTCAGCTCCGCACAAAATGAGTTGATCGGTGATTTAAGTATTGGCGTTATTGACAATACCGTGTCCGATGTTAATTCACCTTTAGTGGCTGCGTTGCGTACTTTAAATGAGAGTGCGCCGAAAGTAAGGCTGCGCTTACATGCCGCACAATTGGATGAGGTTGAACGCGGCGTGGTCGAAGGTCGATTAATTATGGGGGTTGTCCCGGTGTATCAAAAGCGTGAAGAGTTTGATTACTTCGCGTTGTATGAAGAACGCTCCCAAGCCTACTGCGCTGCCGGTCACGTGCTGTTTGCAGTGCCTGACAGTGAGATGGATGCCAACGTGTTGCGCCAGCATCAGGTGGTCAATCATCGATACGCCGTACATGGGGCGAAAGCCAACTTCGTCGATTACGACAACGTCGGCGCCTCGGCCTCGCAAGTTGAGGCGGTGGCGATGCTGATCCTTACCGGACGGTTTGTCGGCTTCCTGCCGCAACACTATGCCGAGCCGTTGGTGCGCGAAGGCAAACTGCGTGCGCTGCGGCCGGATTTGATCAATCTCTCAACACCTTTCAACGTGATCCTGCGCCACAACTCGCCGCGAAGTCCGCTGGTCAAGGCATTCGCGGAGGCGTTGGGCGTGGACCTCAAGGTCATGGCCTGACCGGTCTGATCAAAACCGAAGGATGTTCCGGATCAATACCCCGGCAACCCCCACGCCTCCAACGGAAACGCTTCCAGCGACGGCAAGCACAGGTCGGCATGGGTGTATTGCTCAAGCGGCATGTGGGAATCCGGCACGGCCACGGCGTACATTCCAGCGGCCTTGGCTGCCGTCACGCCGAGCGGCGAGTCTTCGAATACCAGACAGTCTTTCGGATCGACCCCCAGTCGGCGAGCGGCAACCAGAAAAATATCGGGGGCGGGTTTGGCGGCGCCGACTTGCGGATCGTCAGCGGTGACCACGGTATCGAACAGCTCGAACCACGCGCGGTGCAAGGTGGTTTTGGCCTCGAAATAGTGAACCGAGGAGCTGGTCCCGACCGCAATCGGGATGTTGTTCGCGGCCAGGTGGCGTACCAGTGCTTCGGCGCCGGCCATCGCTGACGACTGCGGGAAACGCTCGTTCAGCATCGGTTCGCGGGTGGTCAGGAACTCATCGATGGACATTGGCAGCTCAAGGGCGTTGATCACATACCCGGCAAAGTCCCGCGCGCCCCGGCCGATGGTGTCCCGTTTGACCTCCCAGTCGAAGGCCCGGCCGTAACGGCTGGCGATCAGGTGCGTGACTTCGGTGTAGATGCCCTCGGTATCCAACAACAGGCCATCCATATCGAAAATAACGGCCTTGATCGGGCCAAAATCCGTGTTTCGCTCAGCCATGTCGTCTGATCCCGTATTCATATCCGAACATCAGCCTAACGTTTCAGGGAAGACCGTGGCTAGCCGCGGATGATAATCTCGCGCGTTCATGGACAGCGAAGGATGGAAGGGCAGATGAGCAAATCAGCAAAGGTTGCAGTAGGAATCGTCGTTGCAGTGGCAGCACTGAGTACGGCCGGGGCGTGGTACACCGGTGGTCAATTGGAAGGCGTTTTGCGCACGACCATTGATGATGCGAACCATCAGGTAAAGAGCTCGCTCAACGGTTTTGACGGCACTGCGACCCTGGAGCTGGTTTCCATCGAGCGCCATCTGTTCAGCAGCACCGCGCACTATCGGATGACCCTCAACAGCAAAAAGCTGGGGAACGAGAACGTAGAGTTGCTGTTCGTCGACAATATCGAACATGGCCCGCTGCCGTTCTCGCGCTTGAAGACCTTGAACCTGGTGCCGGTAATGGCTGCCAGTAATTACGAGATTGAGAAAAACGCGGCCACCGAGAAGTGGTTCGCCCTGACCAACGGCGCGACGCCGCTGAAAGGCCACACCGCCATTGGCTACGACCGCTCGGTGTCAGGCGCGTTAGAAGTATTGCCGCTGGACGTCAAGAATCAGGACAGCGCTTTCAAATTCTCCGGTTTGAACCTGGCGGTGGACGCCAGCGAAAACGGCGACAAAGTCAAAGTGGTTGGCAAGCTCGACGGCCTCAACGTGACCATGCCTTCCGAACAAGGCCCGGTCAGTGTCGAACTGCATGACGTGACCTTCAATACCGGCGGTACCAAAGGCGCGTCAGGCTTCTATCTGGGCCACAGCGATTTCAAGATCGCCAACGCGGTGTTCCAGGTGGTTGGCAAGCCGCCGCTGAAACTGCATGACTTCGTCAACACCAGCTTGCTGCAGGAAGACGCTTCGACCCTGTCAGCACAAGTGACCTACGACATCGGCATGATCAATTACAGCGGCCAGGATGTCGGCGCGGCGCAAATGTTGTGGAAGTTTAGCAACTTTGACGTCGCTTCGACCCAGGCGCTGTACACGCTCTACCAACAGAAAGTTCAGCCACAGCAACAAGCCGCAGCGCTGGCCGGACAGCCGCTGAAACTGCAATTGAGCGACGCCGATCAAGCGCAACTCGATGCCAATATGCTGAAAATGCTGGCCGCCAAGCCGCACATCGAACTGGAAAAGCTCTCGCTCAAAACACCGAATGGCGAAAGTCAGCTACATATCGCGCTGGACCTGAACAACCCTGGCACGCTTGATCAACAGATCCCGGATCTGGTCAGAAAACTGCTGACACAACTGGACGCTAAACTGGTGATCTCCAAGCCAATGGTCAAAGACCTCGCCAGCATGGCGGCCACCGCCGGTGGTCAGACCGATCCAAAAGTTATCGAGCAACAGGCCCAAAGCGCGAGCGACACGGTGGGCGGCATGGCCGTGGTCACGCAACTGGCCAAGGTCCAGGGCGAAGACGTGGTCTCCACGCTGCATTACGCCAACGACGTGGTTAACTTCAACGATCAGAAAATGACCGTGCCGCAGTTCGTCAATATGCTTGTGAGCAAGTTCGGCGGCATGGGCCAATAGCTCAGGCAGATTGCAAAGAAACAACCCCTTGAACCCGGTGCCTATTTTCAATAAACAGAATTACCTGTTTTGAGATAATCACCGGGTTCATTGCTTTATATACTACTGCGCAGGGAGAACTGGGCAGGCGTGCGGCTTAGGTCGAAGTGTACGGCCCTGCTGCATCGTCTACCCTTTTCACGCTAATCACCTGCGGGTATTCGATGGACACTTTCCAAAACATGCGGGCCTTTAGTCTGGTGGTCCAAACGGGCAGCTTTACCGCCGCCGCTGAACTCATGGATAAAACCACCGCTAACGTTTCCAAGGCCGTCTCCCAGCTGGAAGCCCATCTGCATACACGCTTGCTGAACCGCACCACGCGGCGCATCGCCCTGACCGAGGCGGGCAAGCGTTACCTGCTGCGTTGTGAGCGCATTCTGGAGGATCTTCAGGAGGCCGAGGCGGAGGCCAGTATCGCCAACGCCAAGCCCGCGGGAAATCTGAAAGTGCACGCCATGGCGGGTGTGGGCACGCACTACGTCATCGACGCCATTGCCCGTTATCGCGAAGTGCGTCCGGAAGTGACCTTTGACCTGACCCTGTCCAACAAGCTTCCGGATTTGCTGGAAGAGGGCTATGACGTCTCGATCATCACCGCCAGCGACTTGCCGGATTCCGGATTCGTCGCTCATCGACTGGGCATGACCTACAACATCCTCTGTGCTTCTCCGGGCTATGTGGCCAAGCATGGTCAGCCTTCATCGCCGTCGGAACTACACCAGTACGATTGCCTGCGCGTGACCAACGCTTCGGTGCCTCAAGAGCGCCTGGAGTTTGTCGGGCCAGAGGAGCAGGAAGAGCTGATCACCTTGTCGCATTTTCCCTTTCATGTGAACACCGCCGATGGCATGACCGTCGCGATCAAGAGCGGCATGGGGATTGGCGTGCAACCGGTCTTTTCCGCCATCGACGGCCTGCGTGACGGCAGTCTGGTGCGTGTCTTGCCACAGCATCGCTTGCAGGAAATCAACCTCTACGCGATCTATCCGTCGCGTCAGTTTCTCGATGCAAAAATCAAAACCTGGGTCACCTTCCTGCGCGAATCGTTGCCCACTGTCTTGGCGGCCCATGAAGGCGATTTGAAGACCCACTCGGCGATTAAATTCATCGCTATTTAATAATCTCTGCGACCCGTTCCAGCGCCACTTTCAACTGTGCTCGGTTACTCGCCGCGCACAGGCTGATGCGGATTGCGTGGGTGTCGTGCTCCTTGACCGCGAACACCTCTGCCGGCACCACATCGACCTGCGCCGCCCGGCAGGCCTGTGCCAGTGCCATCGACGGCATCGAACAGGTCACCCAGATATGCGGTGAGGGGCTTTCGCTCTGATACAGCGCTGAGCCAAGGAATTTCTTCGCCAGCCGCCAACGCTGGGTGGTTTCTTCGGTTTGCCAGGCCAGCCGGCGTTGCGCGGTGCCGTCCTTGATCCACTGCCCGGCGATGGACAGGCACAGCGGCGAGATGCCCCAGTGCGTGGCTTGCGCATGCGGATCGATCTGCTCGAGTAACGAAGGGTCGGCCGTGATCCAGCCAACCCGCAGGCCGGGGGCGACGGTCTTCGACAGGCTGGTCACCAGCAGCCCGCGTTCGCCCAGCAGCCGGGTCAGCGGCGGTGTGGAGGTCAGTGCGCCGTACACGTCATCTTCAATGACCAAAAGCCCGTGTTGTTTCACCACCTCGGCAATTTCAAGCTGGCGCTGAGGTGACATGATGGTCGACGTGGGGTTTTGCAGGACCGGGGTCAGCACCACCACCCTGGCGCCCGTCGCACGCGCCATGCGGTCCAGCTCTTCCGGAACAATCCCGTGGTGGTCCAGTGCGACGCCATGCAAAGGCAGGCGCAATTGCCGACAGGCCGCCTTGATCCCCGGCGCGGTAAACGCCTCCACCAGCACCGGTTCACCGGGCTGACACAGCGACAACAGCGCCATGAACAACCCTTGCTGGGCGCCGCCACACAGCAGCACATTTTCTGCGGCGACGTTCAGCCCGCGCCTGGTCATCCACGCAGCACCCTGCGCGCGACCCCATGCCAGGTCGTCTGCGCCAAGATAGCTTTGCAGGCGTTGTGCGTGGCCGCTGTCGATCAGGGTGCTGAGCGAGCGCTCTTCATCCCGACTGTCGTCGTCGGTCACCGGCACATTAGTGGACAGATCAATCAGCGTTGGTCGCTCGCCGGGTTGTTTAAGACGGAACAGGGTTGCCTCTTTGCTGCCCGCCAGTACATAGGTGCCGCGTCCGACCTCCCCCGAGACCAAATGCCGACGTGCCGCCTCGCGATAGGCCTGCATGGTCGTGCTCGGATTCAAGCCGAGGTTCCACGCCAGACGCCGTTGTGGCGGCAGACGCTCACCGACTTTCAGCTCACCGCTTTCGATCGCGTGGGTGATGGCGTCAACCAGCGCCAGGTATTTCGGTTGGTCGCTGTCCGGCAGCGTTGGCGTCCACATTTATTGTTGCTCATGCAATATAAGGTTTAACCCATACAATGCTCTGCGCCTAAGATCGAGTCAAACCCACCCAACTGATGGTGTCCCATGTTTGATCTGACGGCCTTGCGCCACGCTGCACAATCCATTCGCCCATTGATTCCGGGCACGCCGCAGTACGCCTGGCCGCGTTTGGCCGAACGTCTGGGCTGCGAAGTCTGGGTCAAACACGAGAACCATGCACCAACCGGCGCGTTCAAGGTTCGAGGCGGGCTGACCTATGTGCAAGGGCTGCTTCAGCGTAAACCCGAGGTCGCGGGTCTGGTGACCGCCACCCGCGGCAACCACGGTCAAAGCCTGGCCATGGCCGCACGCAACGCCGGTTTGCCGATCATCATTGTGGTGCCTGTGGGTAACTCGGCGGAGAAAAATGCCGCCATGCGGGCGATGGGCGCGCAGTTGATCGAGTTCGGTCAGGACTTCGACGAAGCGCGAACCGAAGCCGCGCGTCAGGCCGAAACTCACGGCTACGAAAGTGTCCCCGCTTTTCACCCTGACCTGATCAAAGGCGTGGCGACTTACGCGCTGGAACTGCTGGAAGCTGTGCAGGATCTGAAAACCGTCTACGTGCCGATTGGCATGGGCTCTGGCATCTGCGGGCTGATTCAGACCCGTGACTTGCTGGGGCTGAACACCGAAATTGTCGGTGTCGTTTCAGCGAATGCCGACGCCTTTGCCCAGAGCTTCGAACAAGGTCGGATCATTACCACGGAAACCGCCAATACCTTCGCCGACGGCATGGCCTGTCGCATGCCGCTGCCGGAAGCCTTCGAGATTATTCGCCAGGGTGCTGCGCGGATCGTGCGGGTCAGCGAGGACGAAATTGCCGACGCGATAAGGGTGTTCCACGAAGATACCCACAACACTGCCGAAGGCGCTGGCGCCGCAGGGTTGGCAGCGTTGATCAAGGAACGTCACGTGCAGCAGGGGCAGAGAGTGGCGGTTATTTTGAGCGGTGCAAATATTGATCGGCAGGTTTTTGCGCGGGTGCTTGGCGGCCTTTAACGGCGGGTGAAAAAAGCGGCGAGTTCACCCAAGGTGCTCGCTGCCTGCTCTTCAGCCATGCATCCGATCCAGTTGCTGCGCCAACCGATCAATAAAACCGTCGCTCTCGCCGGTGCTGGTATCGATCACGAACTCGGGCTTCAGCGGTGCTTCATAGGGGCTGTCGATGCCGGTGAAGTTGGTGATCCGGCCTTCTTTCACTGCCTTGTACAGGCCCTTTGCGTCGCGCCGGACACATTCCTCAAGAGGCGTGCTGACATGGACCTCGATGAACTCGCCGTCAGCGAAGCCTTGTCGGGCGGCGTCACGGTCGGCACGGAACGGCGAGATCACCGAGACAATCACCACCAGGCCGGCATCGACCATCAATTTAGCGACTTCGACGATGCGTCTGACGTTCTCGTGACGATCAGCATCGGTCATGCCCAAGTCATTGCACAGGCCCTGACGCAAGCGATCACCGTCCAGCAGGTAGCTGTGCATGCCGTTGGCTTGCAGCGCGTGGTCCAACTGGTTGCCCAAGGTAGATTTGCCCGCACCCGAGAGCCCGGTGAACCAGATGCAACAAGGGCGCTGCTGCTTCATGCCGGCGCGCAGGGCGTGATCGACGCTCAAGGCGGGCGCGATGATGATTGGTCTTAACTCAGTCATAAGCGAACAACTCGTAGTCACGGGCATAAACCTCCCTCACTCGGCGCCGGGAGGCGGCGGAGCAAATGTTGCGATTTTCGTCACTTGGCCGTAGTCGCGAGCGGTTGATGTGCTGCAACTCGGCTTTAACATCCAGTTGTTTGCAAAGCGCGACGAAATCCTCGGTCAGGGTTTCCTGCCGTCCAATGAAATCAACATCGATCAGTCCGATCGAGTTTTGCAGAAAGAGGTGTTGCGGCGCGAAGTGTATCTGCCGGTTGATGTTGTCCGGGTGCAGCCAGTTATCAATGAACGCATCGAAATTAGGAAACTTGTTCACTAGTTCATTGGCTGCCCGATCGCGTTTTTGCGTGTTGTGCAGCAAATAGTTGTACGCTGACCAAGCTCTTTGTAATGGATCTCGTACAAAGCCAAACTTGAAGTAGTGGGTGTAGCGTTCGTAGAACTGCTTCTCATACCAGTACAAGGGGATGTGACCAGTGGGCGTATCGCCAAATATCGACATCGCCACACTGCTGCCCGCGCATTTGGGGACGTGGATGAAGATACACTCCAGCTCGTCGAAGACCGCCGGGAACTCGATGCGACTGGACATCGTCTTGTCTACGACCTGCCGATCCACGACCGAGAGCCGCTCAAGCAGAAGTTCTCGCTGCATCTTTGGAATCAACTTCCAAAATAAGCGGGTCATAGTTGGGGAGCCTGTAGCTTTCATAGATTAGTTGCTCAGGATACAGCCGCTGATCGTCAAGCCAACAATCTTTTCACAGTATTTACATAGGTGAAAAGCCTATTCACTAATGTAAATTAAATGTAAATATCATGATACTTTCTTGTCAGGTGGCGGCGGGCTATCCGGTGCTGTGGGTGTCTTAATATGCACGGACTAACTATTCCAGTCGCGAGGTGCGTCGGCATCCGCTGAGTCCGTTGCAACCATCGCATCGCTCAAGCATAAAAAATGTTTTATCAGAAATGAAAAACCATCGATCAGTGGTCGGGGAAATCACTGAGGTAACACGCCGGCGAACGGGCATCCGAGCGCCTATCCAACTCCTCCTCCAGCCATTGCGCAAGGACCACCGCGTTATTGGCCAGCGGGTCGTTGGCGGAAAAAATCAGCGTCAGCGTGTCCTTGGCGGCACTATCCACCAGCCCCCACCAATGCTGCGGGTGAGCTGCCAACTCTTGGCGGTAAGCGGTTGTGAACTGTGCAAAATCCAGATCACCTGCTTTGAAGGCCTTGCGCAATGAAGTGGAAGGCGCAACGTCAGGTAGCCATTGGTCCAGCGGGAGTTGGTCTTTGCGACAGTTACGCGGCCAGAGACGGTCGACCAGAATGCGCTGACCGTCGGTGGAAGCGGCGGGGGCGTAGGCGCGTTTGCATTGGATCATGGTTGATGCCTGCTGAACCTACTCAAGCCTAAAATCACTCAGATCAATGGACACCAGCAACAAATCGCGAATCGGCTTCAGATCATTACCGCGCATATAGGCACGCCGCTTCGACGGAAATGAAATGCCGTTGGCCTGGACGATCTCACTCACGTACTGGGCCGCGCGAAACCCGCCGGCTACGTCGACCTGATAGTCGTGTCTTCGCAACAGGTAGTCTTCACCGAAGTAAAAGTCCTGCTCGATACAGTGACTCTCTATCTCCCTGGGAAATCGCGCCCGGAGTACTCGCCAATGCTCATCGCCTTCCTTCCACGGTTCAATCTCGGTGACCTCAAAACCACTCGACGCCAGCATGAAAGGCGTATTGAGGTACGTCCACATCGCATATCCGTTGAAGTACGCCAGATGAAGCGGATCCCAAGGCGTGTCGAATGTGTGACCCAAAAACGACTTTCTGGGATTCAACCGCTCATTGATGACCGTACCCTCGTTGGTTTCGATCGCCACACGCCCCGGTTCGAACACGCTGTGCCATTCCGGCTTGCCGAATGGACTCGCCGAGGCGGTTTGCTCCAGCATCGTCGCCGTCATCTCGCGCGGAGTGGTGGTCGCTTCGAGTCCTTTTAACGGCCACAACCCACCTCCACCGATGATGGTGGCCGTGACTCGCGAGAATTGATTCCAGCGATCAAGGCCGCCGTGTGCATCCAGGACATTCGCCAGAAGGCTATTCATTGTTCCTCCGCTGTAGGCCGATGTCGCCTTGGGTATGGGGAACCTTAGGATAGTTGAGTAGGTGATTGGTGTTGGTTTTGAGGGGGCTTACTTCTATCAATCGAATAGCTGCGCGACAGCGTGGCGTCAGGGCAGCTGGAAGGTAGGGTGTAGTCGAGGGGGGAGAAGGCTTGTGAGGTTTTCGACCTGTCACTGAGGTTTCAGGGTGTAGTGGAAATGCACCTCACCGGTATCGGGTTTCACAAACCAGTAGTCGTCATTGTCCTTCTTCAAGCGATAGCACTCGTGAGGATTCTTCGAGGTTACAAAGCAAATCACTCCATCTTTGGTGCTCCAACGCTCGACCTCCGGTGCGTTGCCTGACATCTGGAAAACTTCCGTCCCGTCGCCATTGAAGCTCAGCGAATACGGAAGCCCTGATGTTCCGACATTCAACAGCTTATTTCCGATCAACGTGCTCCGTATCTGTGCATCATCCAGAGCTACAGCCGAAGGCGGAATGGGTTTTATCCCGCTTTGCCCGGAAGATGCGCAGCCAGTCAGTAGTGCTGCAATGGCTAACAATTTCAAGGCGCTCACATTCATCTCGCAGCTCATCCGGCATTGAAAGGGTAGGTTGGATCTAGCAGGAAAGGAGGATAGTCAGGCCGACGCTCGTGATTAGATCAATTACAGATAGGCCCAATAGCGGTTGGCGCTTTGGCAGAGCTGACCTTGGCCGCAAGCTTAGATCTCCTCGGGATCTAGAACATCTAATGTATCTGAAACGGGATTTGAGACAGGAAAAGGAAATCAACTTGGACGAGCAGATAAATGAGTCGTTATAAGGACTGCAGGTGCCGGTGAGGTTCCTGCTAACGCTCTGCAATTACCGCAAAAACAAAAAAGCCCGCACATGGCGGGCTTTCTGTTGAATCTGGTGCACCAGGCGGGATTCGAACCCACGACCACTGCCTTCGGAGGGCAAATTCAGGTGCAGCGTCTATAGGGTAGTGCCCAGTATTCATTGGGCTTACAGTCCGGTTGCGTCCGCCAATCCTTGACCGTATAGTTGTTTTTGCTGTCACTCTGCTGTCATGGGCCCGGAATGAAAACAAAGATCACTGGAAAGACGATAACCGGCATTGTGCCTGCGGCGAAGACTTACCGTATTCACGACACTCTGCAACCAGGGCTTTCCATTCGGGTTCTTCCAAGCGGGCACGCGAGTTATATGGTCACTTGGGCGCGGAACAAGGCGGCCACCCTCGGCCGCGTCGGCGCGATGACGCTCGACCAGGCGCGCAAGGAGTCGGCACAGTACCTTGCTGATGCTCACGCTAATGGCGAGCCCTTAGCCGTGACGGAGAAACGTGCCGGTGCCGCAATGCCCACCCTTGAAGAGTTTCTGACCGCTTCCTTCGAGCCGTGGGCCGTTGAGCACCACCGCGATGCCAAAAATGGTAACCGGGCGATTCGGCACAGCTTCGACGAACTGCTTGCTCTCCCTCTCAGCAGCATCGATACCAAGCGCGTCGAGCAGATCCGTACTGCCTGGCTTCGCGCAGGGCGGGCACCATCGACCGCGAATCGGAATATCACGCGCCTTCGTGGAGTGCTGAGCCGGGCGGTGGAGTGGGGTATGTTGGATATTCACCCGCTGGTGAAGGTGCGCCGATTGAAGGTGGATGATCGCAGCCGGATACGCTACCTCAGCACTGACGAGGAGACTGCCTTGCGGAAGGCGATGGATGCCCGCAGCGGCGAAATACGCGCCGGGCGCGACAGTGCCAACAAGTGGCGATTAGAACGCCAGAAAGAGCCCATGGTCGACCTGGGGGCTGTGCGCTTTACCGATCACCTGGAGCCGCTGGTGCTGCTCTCGATCAATACCGGCGTGCGGCGCGGGGAGGCCTTCAACCTGACTTGGCCTGATGTCGACCTGAAGAACAAACTTATCACCGTTGAGGGCGACACTTCTAAATCGGGGCAGACAAGGCACATACCCTTGAATAGGGAGGCGCTCGACACGCTGACGAAGTGGAAAGAGCAAGGCGACGGGGTTGGCTTCGTTTTCCCAGGCCGGGACGGCAATCGGCTGGATAACGTCAAGAAGTCATGGGCCGGGGCGCTCCAGCTGGCCAAGGTCGACCGCTTCCGCTGGCACGACCTACGCCACACGTTCGCTTCTAAGCTGGTCATGGCCGGCGTACCGCTCAATA
This sequence comes from Pseudomonas sp. NA-150, assembly GCF_044336365.1. Taxonomy (NCBI): domain Bacteria; kingdom Pseudomonadati; phylum Pseudomonadota; class Gammaproteobacteria; order Pseudomonadales; family Pseudomonadaceae; genus Pseudomonas; species Pseudomonas sp. NA-150. The sequence continues at coordinate 50,730 of NZ_CP172305.1, forward strand.
CGGTACGGGATCTGCTGGGGCATTCGGATATCAAGATGACGTTGCGCTATGCCCACTTGGCGCCTGGCACTAAGGCGGCGGCGGTGGAGCTGATTTAAAATGGGATTATGTCCTCATCTCTAATAGGTACGATCGTCGCGCTATTGCGGTACTTTTCGACGTGCTCGAGAAGGTCACGCCAGCCGGACCTAACTGCACTCAATGACAAATCATCATTGCGATGACTAAAAGTACCGTCGGGGTAATTAAGCCAAAAATATGAACTTGCCTTGATAGTTTCCCAGATTCTCAACTCGTCGTATGTGAGAGCCTCTGGCAAGTTGATAGCGAGCATTACGAGTCGCACAGACTCATCAGTCGACCATACGTTGTCGAGCACGATTGCCAGGGATGTCCCATTAACATCGGTTGATTGTTGTTCGATTGCCTGGGAAATGGCCCACTCGATTACAGCTGTCAAAGAGCGCTTTTGTAAGCGCCCCATTATGTCGAGCGCGAACTTTATTTTCGGATCAATCCTGATCCCAACGGCAACCGTGGTGCTGGTCTCGCCGGTCCGCTTGCTCGTCTTCGTTGCCATAGCCCTACCACCTCAACGGGTCGGCCCAACCGACCTACGCGCATAGCTTGCTGCACTCGCATTCTCTCGTCAATCCGAATAAGTACGAATGAATTTAGCAATTGCTTGCACAATTAGAATTTCTAAATATAGACTAGCAACCACTGGCATCCATCAACCCAGCCAGAAGGAGTCGTTTATGTCGCAAATCGCTGCTCTGTCGCCCCTCTCCGTTAGCGTTGAGGAAGCAGCACGTATGACCGGTTACTCGAGGTCGGGGATTTATGAAGTCATGGCTAATGGGGATCTGAAGGCGTTCAAGCTCGGCAAGCGCCGCTTGATCCTTGTGGCCGAATTGAAGGCATGGATAGAACGCGCAGCAAAAGCGGGGGCTCGTTGATTTGCGGAATAAGGGAGGTCGTTTCGCGCAGGGCTGCGCTTAGGATTGCCCTGACGGTGTTCGAGCACCGCCAGAGCAAGTACACACTGGGTAGCACCAACGTGAGCATCAAACTATGACACGACACTCTTCCACCGAGCAAGATCGCAAGATGATTGAAGCCCTTCGCAACGGGCCGGTATCGACCATCGAAGCAGCGAAAGACCTGGATATCGTCCAGCCCCCGAACACGATCCGCCGCCTCAGGAAAAAGGGGTTCGAGATCCGCACCTACTGGACGCATCAGTCCACGGAGCCAGGCCGGCCGCCGCACCGGGTTGCGAAATACATTCTGATGCGCGAAGCGTCGTAATTCACCGATTGCAGGATGCCCTCATAACTGAGGGCATCTCTGCGCCTGCTCGTGAGTCGCTGAATGGCTAAGAAGCAAGTAAGGCGTGACGCTGACTGGGGTGGGCGTGGCGCGTACATGATCCCTAGGCTCCTGGGCGAGCACCCTGACTTCTGCACCATGACTGGTTCGGAGTGTCGCGTATTCAATTTGCTTATTTCCCAATATCGAGGAAACAACAACGGCGACCTGGCCGCGACTGAATCCATGATGGAAGTCCGTGGGGGCATGGCAAAGAACACTCTACGTGGAGCTCTGCAGGGCCTCCAGGATAGGAATCTGATCGTTAAAACACGCGACAACTTCAAGGGTGAGAACGGGATGAAGCCCAGTCTGTACGCACTTACGTGGCTGCGAATTCACGACTGTCCAGGAAAGCTGCTTCACCTCGGGCCGACGGAACGGCCAATCCGAAAACTAGCCCCATGATTTCGATTTTTGCAGGGTCAATTATTGATCCGTGTAGGGTCAATTTTTGATCCCTTATTTTCCGGTTGCGTCTGGTTATGTATACGCCCCGGTTTGAAGGGGTCAAAAATTGAACCCTTGCCGGGCTTTTTGAAGGGGTGAACGGATCAAAAACTGATCCCCTTTATAACTATTACCATCCCCACTACCGAGAACAGGAGCAGATAATGGGTGTCACGTTGAAGAAGTACGAGATCCGCGCAGCCATGAAGGAGTACTTCCTCGTGCCCGATTCGATCATGCGCGGTGCGGAGTGGCGTAAAGCTCCGCAGTACTCGAGGATGGTGCTTGTGAGTTTCTTTCATCAGATCTGGGATGCGCGTCCCCGAGAGCTGCGCCCGGATGTTTCGGGCGAGGTTCCCCAGCTGAAACTCCGTAAAGCTCTGGCAGACCTCGTTGAACGCGGGTTGATCGTGAAGACGCTCACCAAGCCGGACCGCTACGCTTTAAACTTTCCGCCATACGCGCAGTAACGCGCCGGCCACCTGGAGCGAACTATGTCCGTGATCGATTGCGACTACCTGCCAATCACCAAAGTTGAGTTCCCGCCAGAGCTAGCATTGCTGATCGTGCGCAAGGCTCAGGCGATGGCAGTAGCGTTTGAGGAGAAGGCGCTGGACAAGATGACGCTTGATGCCCGGCGCGCGCTGCAGGGTGGCGTGAAGCCTCGGCAGATCGCGAGACAGATGGGACTGGTGCCGGCCTGATATGGTCCAGCTTTGGGCCATGGCGCAAATCTGCTCCATCAAAGCCCAGGCGCAACAAACCCGCAACGAGTGCGGGCCTTGGGTTGATGGCCGGCACCACCCGGTTACAGGGTAGTGCCCAGTTGCGGCACATCAGTCGTCGATTCCTTTTCGTTTACCCACCACCCCAAAAGACGCACCTACGTGGCGATGCCGCCAGCAGAAGTTACCGCTGAAGATGCGGATCAGCTCAATATGGCGCGCGATATCAGAGGCGACCCCATTTTCCTCGCGGCACAGCAGAGGGTCGAGCAACGGCCACAGTATCTGTACGAGCTTGTTGAGCTCCTCGCGGGCGAAGTTCATCGAGCACATTTCTTGCGGGCTCAAGATCACCTGGTGCAGTAGTTCGCCCTCGGCGACGTAGGGCTGCAGATTCATTGCACACCCCCAGCGCTGACGCCGTTGAACTGGTCAACACAAGGCAGAACCTTAACGCTGATGGCACCCAGCATCTTGAGCGGGGCCAGGTCGTTCAGCTTGATCGATGCGGGCAGTTTCATAGTGCCGATGATTTGCCCGCGCACATCCATGATTTGAATGATATTGTGCTGAAATTGCATGACGTATACCTCAAAGTGGCGTCGTGTGATGGCTAGGCCGCTGTTGACGCAGCGGCCTGGCACCTCTTCTTAATGTCCCGAACTTTCGGGATATCTAATTACGGGATTTCCCCACCTTTGATGTCCGAATATCCGACATCAAAACTACCGGGATTCCGGTGGTTTACTCTTTACCCTTCTCAGCGATCCAGCCTGCCGCCCAACTCAACGGGTCTTTCGACGCCATCGGCTTAAGTGGCTTGCCGTCCCGTGCTGCCTGCTTGCCTTCCTCCTCCGTTTCCGTGTGAACCCACACCGTGGTTTGCCTAAAGCCCAGTTCGCGCTGTCGCTCCTTGTAGAGCCTTTGGCGATCAGCCGCCGATAGCGGTCCCTTCGAGTCGTCTTCCTTCATTGCGGCCTCCGTTAGCAGTCACGACGGAGTAATGGTGCGCCTTCGTTAGCAGTCACGCAATAGGGAGGATGCAAAATAAATGCTGCCCCTGGTATGGGGTGGTGATTCGCCGAGGCATCTGCCATACCGAAACGGGAGGATAGGCCAGGGCTGTAGGAGCGAAGGGATCGGCTGAAAATTTAGCCAATCAAGATGCCGGAAATGTTGCCGGTATCTGCCCAATACCCGGGTAGTTTCGGATTTCGAATCCAGAAGATCGATTTCAAATTCAGTTTTGCCGAGACGACGTGCCGCCGCTGCGTCTGAATGCCCTCAAATCTGAGGATATAGATCTGCTCAAAACTGAGCACATCTCAAAGCCATAATTCCGGCTTTGCCGAGTGAGGCGATCCGGTATCTGTGGGCTGGCTTGGTTTCGCTGAAGTCTTCCCCCAATGAGGGAATACGATTCGCGAGTCGTTCCGATTTTATCGGTACCGCGCCCGAATGGCGAAACGCCACAATGTGGTGAAAGCGATACGGTGGCTAATCCGAAGGTGCCCCTAATATCTTGATTTCCCGCTGACGGTATGGCTACTTGGCATTAGTCCTTTCAAGAATGAAAACCAATGTCCACAAAACGAAAAATCGCTTTCGCATATCACCTTTCTGGCTGGAACTTTGACGGCGGCAACCGCGATACCCTCAAAGCAAGCCAGCGGGTCGCGCCAGATGAATATGAAGAAGAGATGATGGGTAACCTGTTTTGCCCGGGTTGCTATACGAACGTCGAGCGTACCCCTAAAAAAAAGGACATCTTCACTAACCAACGCGATCCTTTCTACCGTCACTTAAATCGGTGGCAGCACGTCGCGTGTGTATTGAGAGCAAAGAGACCGGTTGGAAAACGGTATGACACGTGGGAAGAAGCCCGACGGGCGATCGAGCACGAACACCTGGCGATCGTGAAGGAATTTTTGCAGGAGAAACCTGAGGTCCGATTGGCCCCAAGCAACGAGTATGACGAAACGCCAGTTGAGGACATCGAAGGGCCTTTGTCGGAGGTGCCAATAGGAAGGCATGAAGGTGAATCTTTCGAGTTACCCAGCTCAATTACCACCATCGCGGGCATATGCCGGAACTTCGAAAAAAACAAGGACAAGTACTTTTTTCTGCCGCAGGCTACGCACGCGGTGAAGCTAGCAGAGCTGCTCACAGCTATCGCTGACGTTGATTACGATATTATGGATAGCCCCCAGACACCTCGCCTGTACTACGGAAAGATCATCGGCAGTCACAACGCTGGGAGCCACGATACCTCTACCCGGATGACTAAACTTGTTTGCAATTCCGCCGTAAAGGACTTTTATGTGAAACTTCCAAACGGCTTCTGTCGAGATAAAGGGATTACCGACAACTCTAGAGGGCGCATCGTAATGTTTTTCGGGAAAATCACCGAGAGCGGCATCGGCTTAGCAGCAACGAATCTCGCTTGGGGAGAGATCGCTTTGGTTCCAGCTAAATACAATGAACTGCTGATTCCCGAGTGATAAACGCGCTGAGTATCCATCTGCGAGACAGACGAATCGTCCGAATCGGATCATTTGATCTGCCTTCTTCGCCTTAACCCGAACGATTCTGTCATCCCAGCACCGGATGTCGGCCGGCCCTGACAGCAGGCCGGAGCAGGTAAATGGCACGAAACCCCGTGGCATCTTGCCGCGCCACGTTTTCGTGATTCGCAAATCGTGGCGCGTGACAATATGGCGCTTCTCCGGCGTGAGAAGAACTGCTGCGCCGATCCTAGTGGGTCCATTCCCCACTGAGGGTTGGAGGCTTCCACCAATGGTGGGAGTTGTCCCGCCCTGCGTTGCAGGCTGGATTTGAAATCCGACTTCTAACGACTCCCCTTTCGTTATCCGAAGTACTCCCGATTTTATCCGGACTCAAATTGAGGATGAACTGAGCCGAAAGCTCGGCTCTGTATCAATTTGCCTGCCTCCGACTTAATGCAACAAAAAAGCCTCCCCCGATCAGCTACAAACCAACTATTTCAGTCCCGTTTGATCCGGTTGCGTGTAGCACCTAAGGTGCACTTAAAAAGCACTGTACAAATACCCAATTAAGCGTAAATCTGCCCTCAGTCGTCGCAATTTTCGACATCCGCCAGAGGGCAAATCATGACTTTCACCGCCGAGCATCAGCCAGCCAAAGGCCGTGGACCATCCAAGAAAGCAACCCAGGCAGAAGTGAGCGAGGCCTGGTGCCGACTGCGCTCTGCGGCGGGCAATGGCGATATTCAGGCCAGCGCGCTTTTGATTGCACTGGCCGAGCGCCGTCCACTTCTCTCATCTCTTCCCGCATAGGTCTCAATCACCATGGAAAAAGTTATCGAAGACATGAACAAGGCGCTTGATCTGCTCCAGCAGGTCGACGCGATTCTCGATCAATACCCCGAAGACCGCCAATTGCAGGCCGCTCGAATTCCAGCGGCCACCACCGCCGGCGCAATCAAGAAGCACATCCGTATTGAGCAGGGCGAAGACGCTTACGGCAGCGCAATGCAATGAAGGATCAAAAGCGCGAAGTAGTTCGCCAGCGCGCCGCCCAGGCCGGGATCGCCATAGATGCGATTCCCTCAGGCGGCTATCGCATCCACGGCCGAAACGGCTACATCGATTTTCTTGTCAGCGACCTGGCAGATGTCTGCCTAAACGACCTCGCCCCACAGCGCTGGAAATAGCCAGCCGCAGCCCCTGGAGAAACCCATGCAAGTAAAAAACCTTCGCGCTACATCTGGCGGCAAAGATCGCATCGTCGGTATGTGGCGTCACGCCCAAGACGGCATCTTCTCTGGTCTTTACCAGATCGCTACCGATGCCCGTAACCATGTGTCCGGCCTGCAAATCGCGGCCATGAATTTCAACAGCGATACTCGCTTGTCTGCCGAGGCAAAAAAAGACGACATCAAAAGCGCAGCCAAAGACCGGCTTTATTTCCTTGGCCAACTGCAGCGCAAGCTTGACGAGGTGCGCGCAATCCACAAAACCCAAGCCGCAAGGCTGACATCCGTGACGCCTTACCGTGACGGTGATTCCATCGCCGTACAAATCGATCTGGCCCTTGCGGCACAGCTCCGCGCAATGACGCCTTCTGAGCGTACCTCGCACCTTCTCATGGGCACTACTAAGGCCTACGTTGACGCAATGTTGCGTCTTCCTCGGGAATTAAGCGGTGTTAGCCCTGACTGGTACGCCCGAGTTCAAAAAGAGGCCTTAATACGCGCTAACCCTCGCGAAGCCCAGGAATTCGAAGATCTGTATCAGGCTGCCGAGGATGCTCAGGACACCATTCACCGCGCGTTTCAACTGATCGGTAAAGACAGCGGCATCAGTCTTGACGACCAGGTTGGCGCGGCCGGCGACAGCGCAAACGACCTCGTAACGGGCGTCCATCCCGGCACCGTAGATCGCATCAAAGAACGCCTCGACGCGATCGAGAAAGAGGAAGCTGAGCAGGAAGCCGAGGCCATCAAGCAAATTCAGGGGGCCGCGTAACGCATGGGGCTTTCTGCACGCTACCGCCCCATCGAACTGGGCGAACTGTTCTATCGCGCCCTGCGTGGCCTGCCTCCGAAATACCACGTTCGACTCAAGCAAGATGGCCGGACGTTGGCAGTGCTGCAGGGCGATAGCGAGCAGGAGGCCCGTGACCGCGCCCAGCGGCTCGCAGACACCCTTTACCCGACAGGTAAGGGGGTTGTCATTGAGCGATCTTAAAGACCTTAAAGAGCGGAACAAAAACGGCACATTCAAGGCCGGCGTCTCAGGTAATCCCGGTGGCAGGTCTGGTGAAACCCAGGCTATCCGCGCCAAGTTGGCCATGGGCGCCGAGGACGTCACCGAAAAGGTGCTCGAAGCAGCGAAAGGCGGAGATATGCAGGCCTGCCGTCTGATTCTTGAGCGCCTCATTCCAGCGCTCAAGCCCACCTCTGACCCTGTGCGTTTCGACCTCGACGACACCGACCTGATTACTACTGCTCGATCGATCATGCGCGCGATCGCCGCCGGCACCCTCCCTGCCGAACAGGGAAAGGTTCTGCTTGATGCCGTCCTGGGGATGTCCCGAGTTATCGAAGTGGCCGACCTTGAGCGCCGCCTGAAAGCGATAGAGGCGAGCATGGAGGGTGATGAATGAGGATTGCCGCGAAATTAGACCAGTTGGAGCGCCTGATGCGTGTAGGTGAGTTTGATCTGACAGTGAAGGCTATCAGCCAGGTGATGGACGAATGCGCCGCAGCGGCAATGGGTGGCGGCCCGATCAAACAACCCAAATCATTGCTCAACCTGATGGAGGGCGCAGATGCAAAAGACGATTAAGGCTCGACTGGAAGATCTGGAAAACCAGCTCTCAAGCCGATTAGAAACCCCCATGATGATCGTTGTCGATGTGGTGAACGCGAGCGGTGAAGGCCCTGAGATGGCACCGCCGTCGGGGTACACGTGCGACATCAAAGGCCGGCGACACTATTTCCCTGGTACGTCAGACCAAGCCGTCGCAGCAGCTCGCGCACTGATCGATCTGGAGCCGCGAGCACGTGGCATGGCAAGGCCTGTCCCCGTACTTATGGCTTGCCTGATCGCACCGACCGATGACACTACGACAGACGCCAGTGGCGCTAACGGAGTAAATGAATGAGTAACCAACACAGCAACACCGACCGGCAACCGCCAACCCACAAGGAGCGCTTCGCCGAGGCGTGCAAGACCACTGAGTTTACTCCGCACGCCGCAAGCCCGGGCTTTGTTGTGTGGGATGTTCAGCACGTTCGTGATGGGCAGAAAGTTAATATCGACGGACCTTTTTTCACTGAGGATGAAGCGCGGATCTCAGCCGACCTGCTTCGCGGGACGTTCCGGGGCGCGCGCGCACAGGATGTGAACTGGTTTGTTGGCGTCCAGCATAAACAGATAGTCACAGAGCATTGCGTGGCGTCACGAACACTTCTGGCCAGACAGCTTGGGGTCGTTTTCACCCCGGCATCACCCACCGCACCGAGCGCCCCCAGCGGCGCATAGGAGACGCATATGGCCATGGCCATTGAGTACACCCCTCTTACCACAATCAAGCTTTACGGCGTTCTGCGCAGATTTGGGCGCAGGTTTGATTTGGCGGTGCGCAGTCCTGCCGAAGCCGTCCGCGCTCTCTGCGTTCAGATTCCCGGTTTCGAAAAATTCCTTTCGTCCAGCAAAGAGAAAGGGGTGGAATACGCCGTGTTTCGCGGAAAGCAAAACCTTGCAGAAGGCGAACTCGGCTTCCATGGCAAAGGCGAAATCCGCATTGCTCCAGTGATAGCTGGCAGTAAGCGCGGCGGCGCGTTGCAGACTGTCATCGGCGCCGTGCTGATCGTCGTTGGCCTCGTCATCACAACTGGCACCTTTGGCGCCGGGGCCCCATTTGGGTCTGCCTTGATCGTGATGGGCGCATCAATGGCGCTTGGCGGCGTCATCCAGATGCTTAGCCCGCAGGCAAAAGGCTTGAAGACCAGTGGTGCGCCAGAGAACACGCCAGGGTATGCATTTGGCAGCGCCAAAAACACAACCGCATCGGGCAACCCGGTAGCCATTGCGTGCGGTAGACGCAGGTGGGGCGGAGCAATCATTTCCGCAGGTATTTACGCGGAGGACCAGGTATGAGCGCAACAAACTACGCACCGAATCAGCGTCTTCGCACAATCCGTCTGCATGGCGTGCTGGGCAAGCGTTTTGGTGGCAGGCACAGCCTGGCTGTAAACAGCACTGCAGAAGCCGTGAGAGCATTGAGCGTGCTTTTTCCTGGCTTCGAACAATTCATGATGGAAGCCAAAGATAGAGGCCTTACCTTCGCGGTATTCCACGGAAAGCGGAACATCAGCAAGGAAGAACTCGGCGATCCACCTGGGCGCGCGGACATCCGGATTGCGCCGGTTATTCAAGGCTCCAAGCGGGCAGGAACGCTTCAAACAATTGTCGGTATCGCCCTGGTGGTGGTCGCCTCGCTCGCAACCTACGGCACCGGCGCGGCTGCTGCTGGTGGAGCACTATTCGGTGGCGGGGTTTGGGGCGTCGTGGGTGCGGTTGGTATTTCTCTCACTCTCGGCGGTGTGGCTCAAATGATTGCCGGCACGCCCAAAGGTCTTGGGGCACAAGACGCCGCTGATAACAGGGCGAGCTACGATTTCAATGGCCCCGTGAACACTAAGGCCCAAGGTAATCCGGTGCCGCTAGGTTATGGCCGTATGATTGTAGGAAGCGCCGTTATCAGTGCTGGAATCTACGCAGAAGACCAAACCTGACACCAATGCTACGATCGAGCAATCAACTCCCATGGATGACTTCAATGAAACACGCTTTCGCTGTCCTGGCTTTCGCTGGCGCGCTTGCTGGTTGCTCGACCACTCCCGTCCCGTTCGATCAGGCCAAACCAATCGCCGGTGACCGAGTGCTGGCTTTTGGAACGAAACCGTCTGTTCCCTTCGGCATGATCGTCGTCGCGCGCGACACCGGCTTCATTGCCGGGGGCTGTTTCGTTTCTGTGCACGTCGACGGTAAGCCAGTTGCCCGGATCGACACGGGAGAAGTAGTGAAGCTCTACGTGCCGGCTGGCGAACACCTGGTAGGACTTGGCGCTGACCAGCAAGGGAAAGGGATGTGCGACTCGGGCGGCGGCTTGAAAGAGCAGGCGGCAAATCTCAAAGAGGGCCAGGTAAAAAGGTTCAGGATCGGTGGAGATTCAAATGTCGGGCTGGATATCCGCCCCAGTTCCCTCTGATTCGCCACCCGAGCACTGGAAGACCAAGAATGGATGTAAAAAGAATCTGGCGTAGGGAAGCAAGCAAGAGAAGCGCCAACGAAGCAAGAAAAGACCGAGTGTTCAGAAATTGGCCTATTCACGCGCAACGGGCGGTTGTAGTTTTTAACGCGTTTGCACTCGAGGCCAAGAAGCACAATGTCTCTATGTTTGTGACGGAACCAGAATGGATTGAATTGGCCAACCGGCATCTAGGAAATCAGCTGGGGGAGTTTCCGATCGGAGTGACAAGCGTATGTCTTCGCTTCGGTCTGCAGTACACAAGCGAGGGGCTCCTAACTCGAACCGCCGATGGTGATTCTTCCGAACTGTATATCGAAAGAGGCGCAGAGCTGCTGATTCACCACTCGCCAAGCGACGGTGTTATTCATGTGTTCTTCAAAGCCCCTGTGATGAGATCTGAGCCATCAGAGGAAAATGAGCCGCTCCTATACACTCATACGCACAATACCGACGTTCTAACTAGCGATTGGCTTGCAGCTCTGCTTCCCCCATTCCTCACCTTTAACCGCGTCGAAAGCGTTCTTGAGCGACCGAGTATTTTTGATTCGCTTCAGGTCAGATGGTGGCGGTTCAGGGATATCAGAAATCGCCGCGGGTACCTGAAAGAATTTCAGCACATCCTGACCCCTTGGGAGCTATTGATATTGGCGGCAATTGTGGCCATTCCAGGCGCGCTAATATTCAGCCTGGTTAAATTCATCATGCAGCCATGAGGAAGGCTCCATCCTCAAATTAGGGTATGCCTGAGCTGATACGCGCAGATTCACGCTTTTTTACGTTTTTCGCTTGATAAGTGACACCCAAAGTGCAACAGTATTAGTGAGACACCTTAACTGATACGGGAAGCACATCATGTTCATCCGCGCATACCTTCGAGCCTCAACCGATGAGCAGGACGCCGGCCGCGCCCGGGCGTCACTCGAGCAATTCGCCAGCGACCACAACAAAGTCATCGCCAGCGAATACTTGGAGAATGCCAGCGGCGCTGCGGCGGATCGGCCGGAGTTGCTGCGCCTGCTCAAGGATGCGCGCAAGGGTGACGTGCTGCTGGTGGAATCCATAGATCGACTTTCCCGACTCCCCGCCGAAGACTGGCAGAAGCTCAAGGCGTCGATTGACTCCAAGGGCCTGCGCATCGTTGCACTGGATCTGCCAACCAGCCACCAGGGTATGCAGGACACCAAGGGCGACGAGTTCACCGGCCGGATGCTGGGTGCAATCAATTCGATGCTGGTGGAAATGATGGCCGCGATCGCGCGCAAGGATTACGAGCAGCGCCGCGAGCGCCAGGCCCAAGGTATTGAGAAGGCCAAGGCTGACGGCAAGTACCAAGGGCGCCCGGTCGACGCCGATCTGCACAAGCGTGTGAACGAATTACTGAAGGCGGGGCTTGGCATTCGCGCGACGGCGCGGCACGCGGACTGCTCGACCACTACAGTGCTGCGCATCAGGGGCCGCTCATCTTAACTCACCTAGTATTTCGCGGCGCCTGTTGCTGCGGCGTCAATTGGGGCTGTGGTGCTGTAGGCGCTGGCTGGCTATAAACCGTGCGTTTCGCCATATCCATACCAAAATCGATAGCTTTGTTGCCTAGATATCCGCCAATCCCGATTACAACTGTAATTACAGCAGTGGCTGCGTATATCTGCTTTTCCACGTTGGATAGCTTAGATTTGACTTTGGATTGCTCATCCTTTAACTCGACCACCTTTTCGGTCAGATTGCGGATGCTACCCTCCATTGACGTCATCGCTACCTTCAGGTCGATAAAGGCTTGCATAGCCCAGTCGGGGCCAGACTTGGGCGGTGTGGAATCTGGTGGCGAGGGCGTAGTGTCATCGTCACGTCGATGTCTAACCATTATGCCTCCCACCTTGACTTGATCCATTCCCAAATATTTGTTGGTGCTCGTCCGTAGTACGAGCTGATTGCTGCCACAACTCCGGTTCCGGTAGTACCATCGGTGACGCCCGTCAGATTCGACAACTCCTGGCTCGTACCAGAATAGCTAACCGCGAACCCTGAGGTTGGAAGCTTGATAAAATCTAGCTTTCCACTGGCCTTAAGCGACTCAAGCTCGCGTTCGATCAGCGGAGGGTTGGCGATGGGGACGATCAGAAATATAGCCATTAGATTTACAGTCCGTTTCGAGCTCATCCATGATATTGGGGTGAGTATCATCTATATCAAAGACACCCCGCCATCCCAATCAGTCAATATTTCAGACGAAGCTATTTAACTTAGAAAAAAGCCCCGTCAGGGCTACCTGTGCGGGGCTTTTTTTGGCTGCTGCTGTCACCCTGCTGTCACGGGCGTATCTGCTGGCAGGCGGGTTAGGCTGTAAGCCTTGAATTAATTGGTGCACCAGGCGGGATTCGAACCCACGACCACTGCCTTCGGAGGGCAGTACTCTATCCAGCTGAGCTACTGGTGCAACGCGGGCGCCATGATACTCATCTGGGGGCCGGGCGTCCATGCTGGCAAGCGGCGTTGTGGATTTTGCACGTAACCAGTGTCATTGATCCGACAATAATCACCAAAACGACGTTTTCGTTCTTTTTTTCGAACAGGCTATTGTCCTTTACCCTAGTAGTCCCTAGGATTCGTTTGAGATTTCAAACGCTTTTGGCCGAATGCCAACCGCACGATTGTTGATCGATGCGTTCTGAGTGGTTGAGTCCGGTAACGATTTCCTGACGGCCACCTCTCTATAGAGGTGCCTCGAACAATTAAAATATCCGCCCCGCGTCTGCGCGGTGCTGTTTAGGAGGCCGACATGCAGCTTAAAGATCCTACGTTGTTCCGCCAGCAAGCCTACGTTGATGGTGCTTGGCTGGATGCTGACAGTGGTCAGACGATCAAGGTTAACAACCCGGCTACCAACGAAATCCTCGGCACCGTTCCAAAGATGGGCGCCGTTGAAACCCGTCGTGCCATTGAAGCTGCAGACAAAGCCCTGCCGGCCTGGCGTGCACTGACCGCCAAAGAGCGTTCGAACAAGCTGCGTCGCTGGTTCGAATTGATGATCGAAAACCAGGACGACCTCGCGCGCCTGATGACCCTGGAGCAGGGCAAGCCATTGGCCGAAGCCAAGGGCGAGATCGTTTATGCCGCTTCCTTTATTGAGTGGTTCGCTGAAGAAGCCAAGCGCGTCTATGGCGACGTGATCCCGGGTCACCAGCCGGACAAGCGTCTGATCGTGATCAAGCAACCGATCGGTGTGACCGCTGCGATTACGCCGTGGAACTTCCCGGCCGCGATGATCACCCGTAAAGCCGGCCCGGCGCTGGCGGCGGGTTGCACCATGGTGCTCAAGCCAGCTTCGCAAACTCCGTTCTCGGCATTGGCATTGGCCGAACTGGCACAGCGTGCCGGCATTCCGAAAGGCGTATTCAGCGTTGTCACCGGCAGTGCTGGCGATATCGGCGGCGAGCTGACCAGCAACCCGATCGTGCGCAAACTGTCGTTCACTGGTTCCACCGAAGTCGGTCGTCAGCTGATGGCTGAATGCGCGAAGGACATCAAGAAAGTCTCGCTGGAGCTGGGCGGCAACGCGCCGTTTATCGTGTTCGACGACGCCGATCTGGACAAGGCTGTCGAAGGGGCGATTATCTCCAAGTACCGTAACAACGGTCAGACCTGCGTCTGCGCCAACCGCCTGTACATTCAGGACGGTGTTTACGATGCGTTCGCCGACAAGCTGAAAGCCGCAGTTGCCAAGCTCAAAATCGGTAATGGTCTGGACGAAGGCACCACCACGGGTCCGCTGATCGATGAGAAAGCAGTGACCAAGGTCAAGGAACACATCGCCGATGCCATCGCCAAAGGCGCGACGGTGCTGACCGGCGGCAACAGCCTGGAAGGCAACTTCTTTGAGCCGACTATTCTGGTCAACGTTTCCAAAGATGCAGCTGTGTCCAAGGAAGAAACCTTTGGCCCACTGGCTCCGCTGTTCCGCTTCAAAGACGAAGCCGAAGTGATCGCGATGGCCAACGACACCGAATTCGGTCTGGCGTCGTATTTCTACGCTCGTGACCTGAGCCGTGTGTTCCGTGTTTCCGAAGCGCTGGAATACGGCATGGTCGGCGTCAATACCGGTCTGATCTCCAACGAAGTCGCGCCATTTGGCGGCATCAAGGCGTCGGGTCTGGGCCGCGAAGGTTCCAAGTACGGCATCGAAGATTACCTGGAAATCAAATACCTGTGCCTGGGCATCTAATTCTGTCAGCACAGTCGTAACACGTAATTCACCTGGTAGCCGGGAAGTTGCAGCAGTCGATCATCGAATGCTGCTGCAACTGCCAACCGGCTGCTTAATCCTTGAACCACGCCGCCCGATGAGCGGTGACTGAGGAATTCATGAGCAAGACTAACGAATCAATGATGCAACGCCGCAATGCCGCTGTTCCGCGCGGTGTTGGCCAGATCCACCCGATCTTCGCCGCTTCGGCCAAGAACGCTACCGTGACCGACATTGAAGGTCGTGAGTTCATCGACTTCGCCGGCGGCATCGCGGTATTGAACACCGGTCACCTGCACCCGAAAGTCATCGCGGCCGTGCAAGAGCAACTGACCAAACTGACTCACACCTGCTTCCAGGTACTGGCTTACGAGCCGTATGTAGAGCTGTGCGAAAAAATCAACGCTCGCGTACCGGGTAACTTCGACAAGAAAACCTTGTTGGTCACCACCGGTTCCGAAGCGGTAGAAAACGCTGTGAAAATCGCCCGCGCTGCCACTGGCCGTGCTGGTGTGATCGCGTTCACCGGCGCTTACCACGGCCGTACCATGATGACCCTGGGTCTGACCGGTAAAGTCGTGCCTTACTCGGCCGGCATGGGCCTGATGCCAGGCGGCGTATTCCGCGCACTGTTCCCGTGCGAGCTGCACGGCGTGAGCGTTGACGATTCCATCGCCAGCATCGAACGCATCTTCAAGAACGATGCCGAGCCGCGTGACATCGCTGCGATCATCATCGAGCCGGTTCAGGGCGAAGGCGGTTTCTACGTCGCGCCGAAAGAATTCATGCTGCGTCTGCGCGCCCTGTGCGACAAGCACGGCATTCTGCTGATCGCCGACGAAGTACAAACCGGCGCTGGCCGTACCGGTACGTTCTTCGCGATGGAACAGATGGGCGTTGCTGCCGACCTGACCACCTTTGCTAAATCCATCGCTGGCGGTTTCCCGTTGGCTGGTGTGTGTGGCAAAGCCGAATACATGGACGCCATTGCTCCAGGCGGCCTGGGCGGTACTTATGCCGGTAGCCCGGTGGCTTGCGCAGCTGCGCTGGCCGTGCTGGAAGTGTTTGACGAAGAGAACCTGCTGGACCGTTGCAAAGCGGTCGGCGAGCATCTGGTGACCGGTCTGCGTGCCATCCAGGCCAAGCACCCGGTGATCGGCGAAGTTCGTGCGCTGGGCGCGATGATTGCGGTCGAGCTGTTCGAAGACGGCGACTCGCACAAGCCTAACGCTGCTGCGGTGGCTCAGGTTGTGGCCAAGGCACGCGACAAGGGTTTGATCCTGCTGTCGTGCGGTACTTACGGCAACGTGTTGCGCGTGCTGGTTCCGCTGACTGCTGACGACGCGCTGCTGGACAAAGGTCTGGCGATCCTCGAAGAGTGCTTCGCCGAAATCGCGTAAATGTGACCGAGTCGACAAAAAAACCCGCTTCGGCGGGTTTTTTTTTGTTTTGGGCCAGGCATTTGCGCTTAAATCCGTGTCCTCGTTCAGCCATTAGCTAAGGTGCTAATACTGTCGTAGGAGAGTTCTGAATGACCGCTGTAGATTTACCCGCTGCTCCACGCGTGCTGATAGCCGAGGCTGATCCTTGGGTGCGTGACATGCTGACCGAATTAGTCCTCGAAGTGCGTTGCGATGCGGACCTCAAAGTGTGCGCGGACGGCCAGCAAGCCTGGGAGTGGTTGACCCATCACCGGCCCGATCTGGTGATCGCTGACTGGGAACTGCCTGGCACCGATGGCTTGAGTTTGTTGCGCGGGGTTCGCCAGCAACGGCGTCAGCCCGAGGTGGCGTTCATTTTAATGAGCAGTCGCAGTGATACCGCCAGTGTGCGTGAAGCAGTACCGCTGGCGCCGACCGCTTATTTGACCAAACCCTTGAACATGGATGGCCTGCGCCAGCGTCTGACAGACTTGCTGGTGAAGGGTGAGCCCGTGGCCTGCGATGCGCCGGTTCTGTCGGCAGGCTTGAGTCTTTCGCACTTTCTCGATAACCGCCGTGAGATTGCCGATGGCGCGCCGTTGTCGATGGACGTGAAACTGGCCGTGAAAATCAGCCAGCGCAAGGCCGGTCTGGATGTGGCGTTGCTGGAGCAGGCACTGCGCCTTGATCCGCATGTCACGGCGGTGTTGATCGCGGCGGCCAACAGCGCTGAACAGCACCAGGGCAAGGCTACGCAGACGCTGTCTCAGGCGTTGCAGGTGTTGGGATCGGTGCAGAGCGTCAATCTGCTCCTGAGCCTGACCGCGAAGCGTGGCGCCACGTTGACGGACGAGACATTGATCGCCAGGGCCCAGCAGTTTTGGGAACTGTCTCGAGGTACGGCGGAATATGCACGGGCGCTGGGGCGCTTGCTTGAACTGGATCAGGAGCGTTGTTTCTGCGCGGGCTTGCTGAGTCGTTTGGGCGATCTGTCGGTGCTGCGTTGCCTGCAGGATTGGCTGCTGGCGGGTGGCGAGCTGGATGAGGAGGCGATCGATGCAGCGCTGGACGAGTACGCGGCTGCCTTCGGCTCAGACTTGCGCAGGCGCTGGCGGATGCCGCTGGAATTACGTGAGTTGATTGCGGCGGTCTACCAGTTCAGTGGTGGGGTGCATTCGCGCGAGGCATTGGCGATGAATGTCGCGGCACAAATGGCGTTGCTGAGGCCGGAGGATGGTCTCGATGGGCTGGCCAACAGCAAGCCGGCGCGGTTGTTGAAGATTGGCACGTCGGAATTGGGCAGGTTGCGCAAGAAGTAAGCCGTCACCCCATTTTGTAGGAGCGGGCTTGCCCGCGATCTGCGGTTTAACTGACAAATCGCTGATCGCGGGCAAGCCCGCTCCTACAGGGACAGAGTCATCAAACCAACACAATCTGATTCTTGCCCTGGCGCTTGGCCTGGTACATCGCGGCATCGGCGCGGGCGTAGAGGGCTTCCAGGCCTTCGTCATCGTCGCGCAAGTTTGTCAGGCCCTGGCTAACGGTAATGCCGAAGGTCAGGTCACCGCTCTGGAAACTCAAGCGCTGAACCTCGCGTTGCAACCGCTCGGCAATCTGCCGCGCCATATCGGGGGCACAGCCGGGAAATACGGCGGCAAATTCTTCGCCACCGATTCGCCCGAATACGTCGCCTCGACGCAAGGCGGAGCGACCGCTGTCGGCGATACGCTGCAACACCTGATCGCCCTCCTGGTGGCCATAGGTGTCGTTAACACGCTTGAAGTCGTCGACGTCCAGCAGCAAGAAAGCCATCGGCAAGCCCTGTGCCCGGGACTGTTCGAACTCGTAGTGGGCGCATTCGAAGAAGTGGCGACGGTTGCTGCTTTGGGTGAGGACGTCAGTTGTGGCAAGCCGCTGAAGCTCACCCTCTAACTGCTTCTTTTCGGTGATGTCTTCGGCAATGCCCACCACGATCAAGCGCTGACCCGGCTCTCGGCGACTGACAAAGCACTTGTCGCTCAGCCAGCGAATCTTGCCGTCGGCGCGGATGATGCGGTATTCGCGGTCTTCGATCGAACCCTTCTCCAGCACTTCCGTCAGGCTGCGTTCGGCGTAGTCCAGATCGTCCGGGTAGATGCTGTCACGCCATTCGTTGTAGTCGGCGAGCAACAAGCCGGCGGAACGTCCGAAAATTCGCTCGTAGGCGGGGCTGACGTAGACCATTTGCTGGGTTTCCCAGTCGAACGCCCACAACACAGCGTTGACGCTGACCAGCAGAGAACTGAACAGCTGCTCGCGTTCGCTCAGCCGCGCGACTTCGGCCTGGGCGTGCATTAACGCGAGAAGGGTCTCCGCCGCTGCGGGAAGATCGGTGGGATGATTGAAGGGCGTCGGGTTGTCCATGGGCACTGCATCTCAAGAAGATGTGCGGCGCACAGCCACAACACTGCCCACCGGAATGGTGAGTGGGTGTTGTGATCGATTGTAAGGTATGAAGTTCAACTGGCGCGCTACCGGACGTAGCGCGCCGATCAACGGTGTCAGGCCGCAGGGCGCAGCGAGTAGGTTTTCAGCTGGTCAGCGAAATCACGCAGCGACTGGATCCCGCTGGCTTCGGCTTCGTGGACCCAGTCTTTGATCGCCGCCAGCATGTCGTGGCCGTTGCTGCTGGTCTTGAGCCAGATCTGCTGGAGGGCCAGGCGCTTCTCGTAAATCACTTTCAGCGCCTGGCTGTGTTCCAGCATGGTCTGAATGTGCAGGTGATGGTGGTCGTTCAGCAGGCTGGTTTCCCGCGACAGCAGGCGTTTGGCCCGATGGAACTGGTGGCGGACCGAGGCGTCGGCCTTGGCCAGCTCTTGCGCTACCAACGGCCCGATCACCAGCTTGCGGTATTGCGCCATGATCTGGAAGCGGTTGTTGAGGATCGCCATCGCGGTATCCATGTCCAGCGAACCCTTGCCTTCGACCCGGTGAGCAATCGGCGCAATGCGCTGAACCTTGGCCAGACCCAGCCAGGTGAACAACTTGATCCAGGCCCAGCCCATGTCGAATTCCCATTTCTTGACCGACATCTTGGCCGAGTTGGGGTAGGTGTG
This sequence comes from Pseudomonas sp. NA-150, assembly GCF_044336365.1. Taxonomy (NCBI): domain Bacteria; kingdom Pseudomonadati; phylum Pseudomonadota; class Gammaproteobacteria; order Pseudomonadales; family Pseudomonadaceae; genus Pseudomonas; species Pseudomonas sp. NA-150. Next base: position 69,835 of record NZ_CP172305.1, read on the forward strand.
ATGGTTGTTGTGCAGCTCTTCGCCGCCGATCAGGATGCCCCACGGCACCAGATTGGTGGCTGCGTCGCGGCATTCGAAGTTGCGATAGCCGACCGCATGCCCCAGACCATTGATCACGCCGGCGGCCCAGACCGGAATCCACATCATCTGGATCGCCCAGACGGTGATGCCGATAATGCCGAACAGCGCCAGGTCGATAACGCCCATGATCGCCACACCGAGCAACGGAAAGCGGCTGTACAGGTTGCGTTCGATCCAGTCGTCGGGGCAGTTTTTGCCGTAGATGCGCAGGGTTTCCGGGTTTTCCGCTTCGGCGCGGTACAGCTCGGCACCTTTGCGCAGCACGGTCGACAGGCCCTTAATCACCGGGCTGTGCGGATCATCGACGGTTTCGCACTTGGCGTGGTGCTTGCGGTGGATAGCGGTCCACTCGCGGGTGTTCTGTGCGGTGGTCAGCCACAGCCAGAAACGGAAGAAGTGCTTGAGCCCGGCATTAAGCTCTAGTGCGCGGTGCGCTGAATAACGATGCAAGTAAACCGTGACCCCGACAATGGTCACGTGGGTTATCAATAAAGTGACTGCCACCAGTTGCCAGACTGATAGGTCAAGTAGCCCGTTGTTCCACATAGACTGTGTAGTCCTCGAAAAAGATGCTCGGCAAATACTGCCCACTCGAGAAAAAAAGCGGCAACGCGCATTATCACTAAGCCACGAGATAAAACCAGTCGCGCTTTTAGATAAAAGTAGCTGAATGTTTCTGCTTATAATCCGCGCCTTTCGTAAGGACATTCTTTTTTTATGTCGATTTCTACTCGTGAAGCGTTGCGCTCGGCCCTTCTGTACGCCTTGCTCTCGGTTTTGTGGCTCGAATTCAATCAGCTTTTGCTGCCGCGCCTGCTCGATGACTCGGGCCTGCTGAATCAATGGCAACTGATCAATGGTTACCTGTGGCTGACTTTCAGCGCCGCTCTGATCTTCCTTTCCCGTACCCGATTTCGCCCGCAAAAAGAGGATCAGGAGCGTTTGCGTCAGGCGGCCCTGGTTTTCGACAGCACGCGCGAAGGTGTACTGGTGACTGACCACCAGGGGGCGATCGTTCATGTAAACCGGGCGTTCATGGAAATCACCGGCTACCAGCAAGAGGAAGTGCTGGGCTTGAACCCGAGCAAGTTCAAATCCGGTCGCCACGGGCCGGGGTTTTATCAGGCGATGTTCCAGTCGCTGCAAAACAGCGGGCAATGGAGCGGAGAAATCTGGAACCGGCGCAAAAGCGGGGAAATATATCCGCAATGGCAATGCATCCGCAGCCTCAAGGATGACTTGGGGGCTGTCAGTCATTATGTGGCAGTGTTCTCCGACATCACCGCGATCAAGCGCTCAGAAACCGAATTGGTCCTGCTGGCGCACTACGATCCGTTGACCGGTCTGTCTAATCGACTGCTGTTTACCGAGCGCGTCAGCCAGGGGTTGACCTACGGCCAAACCCACAAGCGCGGCTGTGCGTTATTACTGATCGATCTGGATCACTTCAAGAACATCAACGACAGCCTCGGGCATAACGTTGGTGATCAGTTGCTGAAAAGCATCGCCGGACGCCTGGAAACCTTGATCGACAATGGCATGACCCTGGCGCGTCTTGGTGGTGATGAGTTTGCCGTGTTGGCCGAGGGCTGCCAGCAAGTGGGGCAGGCGGCGGCGTTGGCACAGCGGTTAATCGATGGCCTGAAAGAGCCCTTTGTACTCGACGATCACCCATTGTTCATCAGCGCCAGCGTTGGTATCAGCCTGTTCCCTAATGACGCGGTGAATGCCGAGCAACTGTTGCGCAACGCTGATTCGGCGCTGTTCAAGGCCAAAAGCAATGGTCGCGAAGGTTATGCGCTGTACACCGAAGAGCTCACGTCCCACGCTCAGCTGCGGGTCGAACTGGACAGCGAATTGCGCCGCGCCATCGAATCCGAAGAACTGCGGGTGTTTTATCAGCCGGTGCATGACCTCTACAGCGGTCGCATGCTGGGCGTCGAAGCCTTGGTACGTTGGCAACATCCGCAGCGCGGGCTGGTATCGCCGGGCGAGTTCATTCCGATTGCTGAGCAGAGTGGATTGATTGCTGACCTCGATGCCTGGGTGTTGAAGCACGCATGCCAGCAAATGTGCCAGTGGCAGGCGGCGGGTCTGGACCTGGATTTTATCGCGGTGAATGTTTCCAGCCGGCTGTTCAGCCGTGGCGATCTGCCTCAGCAAGTGGCGCAGGTGTTACGCGAAACCGGCCTCGATCCGAAGCATCTGGAATTGGAAGTGACCGAAAGCGCAGTGATGGAAGACCCGGAAATGGCTATCGAGCAACTGCATCACCTGCGCGAACTGGGTTTGCGCCTGGCTATCGACGATTTTGGCACAGGCTATTCGTCACTGTTGCGGCTCAAGCGCATGCCGGTGCAAAAGCTGAAAATCGACCAGGGTTTTGTCGCTGGTTTACCGCACGACGAAGATGACGTCGCCATCGTGCGGGTGATCATCGCGCTGGGGCAGGCGTTGGGCATGCGCGTACTGGCGGAAGGGATCGAACGCAGCGATCAGGCCAGCTTTCTCCTCGAAAACCACTGTCAGCTGGGGCAAGGCTATTTATTCGGTCGCCCGCAGCCTGCCGAGCAGCTCTCCATTCAGCCGAAGCAGACGCGGTCTGTGTAGGAGCTGGCTTGCCTGCGATCGGCCGCGCAGCGGTCGCAAGTCCGGGTTGTCGGTTTTGCCTGACACACCGTGCGGACTGATTTTGCTGCCGCTTCGCGACAGATCGCAGGTAAGCCAGCTCCTACAGACCTTTGCAAAAACTCGTTCAAATTCACTTTAGTTATATCTGCATGACTAAACAGTATTTTTAAGAATAACTGTCTCTCTCTATGATCGCTCAACGCCACAAGCAGTTACCCCGAATCCGTGACTGCAGGCACCTCTTTCCAAGGAGCGACATCATGAGCGCATCTCTGCGTAGCGTTGACGGCCAGGACGAAGCAAGCATTCTGCGCGAAATCCAGAGTGCCCTACGTGACCTGCGTTTCGGAGCGGTAGAAATCACTGTGCACAACGCACAAGTGGTGCAGATCGAACGTAAAGAAAAATTCCGCCTGCAAACGCCGAGCACCAAACCAAGCTGAACCCCCGACCAGGTGAACGCGGCGACTGCTGACCCAACACATTAAAAAAACAGCACACACAGAATTGTCCAGGAGCTTCACCCCATGTCTATTCGCCGTTTTGCCTTGGCCGCACTCGCCACTGCCGTATTCGCGGGTCCAGCCGTCGCCAAGGATATCGAGCTGCTCAACGTGTCCTACGACCCGACGCGCGAGCTGTATCAGGATTACAACGCCGAATTCATCAGCTTCTGGAAGAAGACCCACGCTGACGACAACGTCAAAATCCAGCAGTCCCACGGTGGTTCGGGCAAACAAGGTCGCGCGGTGATCGATGGTCTGCGCGCCGACGTAGTGACCCTGGCCCTGGCCGGTGATATCGACGAAATCGCCAAACTGGGCAAAACCCTGCCGGAGAACTGGCAGACCCGTCTGCCGGACGCCAGCACGCCGTACACCTCGACCATCGTGTTCCTGGTGCGCAAGGGCAACCCGAAAGGCATCAAGGACTGGGGCGATCTGATCAAGGACGGCGTTTCAGTGATCACGCCTAACCCGAAAACCTCGGGCGGTGCCCGCTGGAACTTCCTCGCCGCCTGGGCCTATGGCTTGAAAGCCGGCGGCAGCGAAGCCAAGGCGCAGGAATACGTTCAGACCTTGTTCAAGCACGTACCGATTCTGGACACCGGTGCTCGCGGCTCGACCATCACCTTCGTCAACAACGGTCAGGGTGACGTGTTGCTGGCGTGGGAAAACGAAGCTTATCTGGCGCTGAAAGAAGACGGCGGCAAAGACAAGTTCGACATCGTCGTACCGTCGCTGTCGATTCTGGCCGAGCCACCGGTGGCCGTTGTCGACAAGAACGCCGAGAAAAAGGGCAACAGCGAAATCGCCAAAGCCTACCTCGAACACCTGTACAGCAAGGAAGGCCAGGAAATCGTGGCGAAGAACTTCTACCGTCCGCGTGACGAGAAGGTCGCCGCTGAATACGCCAAGCAGTTCCCGAAACTGGAGCTGGTGACCATCGACAAAGACTTCGGCGGCTGGAAAACTGCGCAGCCGAAATTCTTCAACGACGGTGGCGTGTTCGATCAGATTTATCAGGCGCAATAACCGTTTTGGGCGATGGGCTTTCGGGCCTGTCGCCCTGTTTTGGATTGACCCGGATTTGCTTCCGGGTTTTGTGTGTTAGCCAAGGACTTATATGTCGCGACGCATCTCCCCCGTCATACCCGGCTTCGGGCTGACGCTGGGCTACACCGTGGTGTACCTCAGCTTGATTGTGTTGATTCCGCTGTCGGCGATGTTCGTACATGCCGCGCAGCTGACCTGGGATCAATTCTGGGCCATCATCAGCTCGCCGCGAGTGGTATCCGCGTTGAAGCTGAGTTTTGGTTCCGCGTTCTACGCCGCCATCATCAACGGCGTGATCGGCACACTGCTGGCCTGGGTGCTGGTGCGCTACACCTTCCCCGGACGCAAGATCATCGACGCGATGATCGACCTGCCGTTTGCCCTGCCGACCGCTGTCGCCGGTATCGCCCTGACTGCGCTGTACACGCCGACTGGGCTGGTCGGACAATTCGCCGCCGACTTCGGCATCAAAATCGCCTACACCTCGTTCGGTATCACCCTGGCCCTGACCTTCGTCACGCTGCCCTTCGTGGTGCGGACTGTGCAGCCGGTATTGGCTGACATCCCCCGTGAAGTCGAAGAAGCTGCAGCCTGCCTCGGTGCCAAGCCCTTACAAGTGTTTCGCTACATTCTGGTTCCAGCATTGCTGCCCGCCTGGTTGACCGGTTTCGCCCTGGCGTTTGCCCGCGGGGTCGGTGAATACGGCTCGGTAATCTTCATTGCCGGCAACATGCCGATGAAGACCGAAATCCTGCCGCTGCTGATCATGGTCAAGCTCGACCAGTACGACTACACCGGCGCCACCGCCATCGGCGTGATGATGTTGGTGGTTTCTTTCATTCTGCTGCTGCTGATCAACTTGCTGCAGCGTCGCATCGAAACCCCATAAGGAGGCGCACCGCATGTCCAATTCAACGCTTATCGCCGCCTCCGCCGCCAACTCTGCCCGCCGTGGCAGCGCCGTTTCGCGCAGAGTGTTCATCGGCCTTGGCTGGCTGGTGTTTATTCTGTTCCTGGCGCTGCCGTTGTTTATCGTAGTGTCGCAGGGTCTGAAAAACGGTTTGGGTGCCTTCTTCACCGCGATCTTCGAGCCCGACGCTTTGTCGGCGCTGAAGCTGACGGTGATCGCGGTATTGATTTCGGTGCCGCTCAACGTGGTATTTGGCGTCAGCGCCGCCTGGTGCGTGAGCAAATACTCGTTCCGCGGCAAAAGTATTCTGGTAACGCTGATCGACCTGCCGTTCTCGGTCTCGCCGGTAATCGCCGGTCTGGTCTACGTGCTGATGTTCGGCGCTCAGGGCTTTTTCGGGCCGTGGTTGCAGGATCACGACATTCAGATCGTCTTCGCCTTGCCGGGCATCGTGCTGGCGACCATCTTCGTCACCGTGCCCTTCGTCGCCCGTGAGCTGATCCCGCTGATGCAGGAACAAGGCACGCAGGAAGAAGAGGCCGCGCGGCTGCTGGGCGCCAATGGCTGGCAAATGTTTTGGCATGTGACTGTGCCAAACATCAAGTGGGGGCTGATCTACGGCGTGGTGTTGTGTACCGCGCGGGCCATGGGTGAGTTCGGCGCGGTGTCGGTGGTTTCCGGGCACATTCGCGGGGTGACCAACACCTTGCCGCTGCATGTCGAGATTCTCTACAACGAATATAACCACGTCGCAGCGTTCGCCGTGGCGAGCCTGTTGCTGATCCTGGCGCTGTTCATCCTGCTGCTCAAGCAGTGGAGCGAGTCGCGCATTACCCGTCTGCGCCAAAGTGCGGCGGAGGAATAATTCATGTCGATCGAAGTCCGTAACGTCAGCAAAAACTTCAACGCCTTCAAGGCTCTGAATTCCATCAATCTGAACATTCAGAGTGGCGAACTCGTTGCCTTGCTCGGCCCGTCAGGCTGTGGCAAAACCACCTTGCTGCGGATCATTGCCGGCCTGGAGACGCCGGATCAGGGCAGTATCGTGTTCCACGGTGAAGACGTCTCCGAACACGACGTGCGTGATCGTAACGTCGGCTTTGTGTTCCAGCACTACGCTTTGTTTCGCCACATGACGGTGTTCGACAACGTCGCCTTCGGCCTGCGCATGAAGCCGAAAAAACAGCGCCCGAACGAAAGCCAGATTGCGGTCAAAGTCCATGAACTGTTGAACATGGTGCAGCTCGATTGGCTGTCTGATCGCTATCCGGAGCAACTCTCCGGTGGCCAACGCCAACGTATCGCCCTGGCCCGCGCGCTGGCGGTCGAGCCGAAAGTGTTGCTGCTCGACGAACCCTTCGGCGCGCTGGATGCCAAGGTCCGTAAAGAACTGCGCCGTTGGTTGGCGCGTCTGCACGAAGATATCAACCTGACGTCGGTATTCGTGACCCACGACCAGGAAGAAGCCATGGAAGTGGCCGACCGTATCGTGGTGATGAACAAGGGCGTGATCGAGCAGATTGGCTCACCGGGCGACGTCTACGAAAACCCGGCCAGCGATTTTGTGTACCACTTCCTCGGTGACTCTAACCGCCTGCACTTGGGCGAAGACAACCACGTGCTGTTCCGGCCGCACGAAGTGTCGTTGTCCAGGCATGAGCTGGACGATCACCACGCAGCCGAAGTCCGCGATATCCGTCCATTGGGTGCGACCACGCGTGTGACGCTGAAAGTCGAAGGGCAGAGCGAGTTGATCGAAGCTGAAGTGGTAAAAGACCACGACAGCCTGATCGGTTTGGCGCGGGGCGAGACGTTGTTCTTCAAACCGAAGGTTTGGCAGAAGCTGGCCGGTATTTAAATACCCTGTAGGAGCTGCCGTAGGCTGCGATCGGCCGGAAACCGGTCGTAGATTTTACATCCAGAAGGTCGTTCCGACCTTATCGCAGCCTTCGTCAGCTCCTACAAATAATCATCAGATGGCTTTACGTTCCCGCCGCCCGGTCGGCCCGACACGATTCTCAATGTCGTGCTGCAACGCCTTGCGCATCCCCAGCAAGAACGCCACTTCCGCCACCACGAACAGTGGCCCGACGATGAGTCCTGTAAGGTCATCGACGAACGCGGGCTTACGCCCTTCGTAATGATGGCCGACAAACTGAATCGCCCAGCCCACCACAAACAAACCGAGGCCAGCACTCAACCAGACCATGGTCGATTGCACCGCCAGCGCTTGCCCCGCCCACAGGCACAGGCCCAATAACACCGTCATCAGCACGCCAAACGCCAGGTCCAGCTTGAAGTAAAAACGCAGCGAGGCCAGCGTCAGCAGGGTTGCGGGCGAGAGCCAAAGACCCGTAATGGCAACACCCGGACGCGAAAGCAGCACCGCAACCGCCACCACAATCAGCGGAATACCGATAAAGTGGCTGGCGATATTGCGCGTGTCACGGTGGTAGGCCGCGTATTGACTGAGATGATCAACGAGGTTTTTCATTGTTATTCCTCCTGTGGAGTAACGATCATGCCTCGAAATGTGAAAAAGCTTTGTCAGCTAGCCGACAAAGTCTGGAATTAAGGAGCCCACATGAATGGAGATGCATGGCGAAACCGGCTGCTGAGCGGGCAGTGGTTCAGCAGCCTGCCTGCTGCTTTGCAGGATAGCTTGATCGACTCGGCCAGAGTGAAACGCCTGCTCCCCGGCAAGGCACTTTTCCGTCGCGGCGACCCGCCTTGCGGGCTGTATGCGGTGCTCGAAGGCGCAATACGCATCGGCGCGGTCAGTGACGAGGGCAAGCAAACGCTGCTGTCGAGGATTCAATTGCCGTATTGGTTTGGCGAGGTCTCGCTGTTCGACGGATTGCCGCGAACCCACGACGCGTTTGCCGAAGGCCACACCATTCTGTTGCAGGTGTCGCAGCCCAAACTGGAAGCGCTGCTGGAAAAGGAACCGCAGTATTGGCGCTACTTTGCGCTGCTGATGAGCCAGAAGCTGCGCCTGACGTTCGTCCATCTGGAGCAACAAAGCCTGCTGTCGGCGCCCGCCCGCGTGGCGTGCCGATTGCTATTGATTGCCGAGGGTTATGGCGAAATCAATCACTCGCGGCAGGTGATCGAACTGTCCCAGGAGCAACTGGCGCTGATGCTGTCGATGTCTCGGCAGACCACCAACAAAATCCTCAAGGACCTGGAATCGCAGGGCGTGCTGGAGATCAGTTATGGTGAAATTCGCATTCTTGATCTGGATAAATTGCGCGCTGCGGCAAGCTGACTGAAAAACGCGGAGGCGCTGTTGCTGGCGCCTCCGCAGGCCCTTCAACCCTGAGCCAATTCCTTATGTTCGTCAGTATCCAGCAGGCGCTTGTCGGTCTGCTGCATCAACTGACTGGTAATGGTCCCGGCAGTCATCGAGCCGTTTACGTTCAGCGCCGTGCGCCCCATGTCGATCAGTGGCTCGACCGAGATCAACAACGCCACCAGCGTCACCGGCAAGCCCATCGCCGGAAGCACGATCAACGCCGCGAAGGTTGCGCCGCCACCCACGCCGGCCACGCCCGCCGAACTCAAGGTCACAATCGCCACCAGCGTCGCGATCCAAACTGGATCAAGCGGGTTGATACCCACGGTAGGCGCAACCATCACCGCCAGCATCGCGGGGTAAAGCCCGGCGCAGCCGTTCTGGCCAATGGTCGCGCCAAACGAAGCGGCGAAGCTGGCGATGGATTGTGGAACGCCCAGACGGCGGGTTTGCGCTTCGATGCTCAGCGGAATGCTGGCCGCACTGGAGCGGCTGGTGAAGGCGAAGGTCAGCACCGGCCAGACCTTGCGGAAATAGCGCAGCGGGTTGATCCCGGCCAGCGACAGCAGCAGACCGTGCACCGCGAACATCAACGTCAGGCCGATGTAGGACACCACGACAAAGCTGCCCAGCTTGATGATGTCCTGCAGATTGGAACCGGCCACGACTTTGGTCATCAGCGCCAGCACGCCATACGGGGTCAACTTCATCACTACCCGCACCAGGCGCATTACTCAGGCTTGCAGAATGTCGATGGCGGCGATCACACGGTTGCCTTTCTCTACATCATCCTTGAGCAGTTGCAAGGCCGCGACGCCGAGGAACGCGGCGAAAATCACCACGCTGATGATCGAGGTCGGCTTGGCTTTGGCCAGGTCGGCGAAAGGGTTCTGCGGGATAAACGACAGCAGCAACTGCGGGATATTCAGGTCGGCGACCTTGCCTGCGTAGTCACTTTGAATTGTTTGCAGGCGTGCGGCCTCCTTGGTGCCGGCCACCAGCCCTTCGGCGGTGAGGCCAAACAGGTTGGTCAGCAGAATACCGATCAGCGCCGCAATCGCGGTGGTGAACAGCAATGTGCCAATGGTCAGGAAGCTGATCTTGCCCAGCGACGATGCGTTATGCAGGCGCGCAACGGCACTGAGGATCGAGGCGAATACGAGAGGGATGACGATCATCTGCAACAACTGCACGTAACCATTGCCCACCAGGTCTACCCAACCGATGGTGGTTTTCAGGCTTTGATTGTCGTCGCCGTAAATCCCGTGCAGCGCAGCACCAAACACCACGCCCAGCCCAAGGCCGAACAGCACTTTTTTCGCCAGGCTCCAGGAGGTGTGGCGGGTTTGTGCCAGCGCGAACAACAAGGCGGCGAACACCAGCAGATTTAAAATCAGCGGCAAATTCATTGAGGCTCCTGATTTGAGTTGTGCCAATCGCATTCAATGGCGATTGCTAACCGCCAAGCCTAACACCCTGAAAAGCAAACAATTAATACGGATATGGAATGGTTAGTGTCGTTTTTGGAATAAGGCGTTGTCGTAAATCTGCAATTGGAGTGACGTATTCAGCAAGTAGGCGGTCGTTGAGGTGACTGAAGTGTCATCAAATTTTGCTAGGGTCAATGGTCAAACTAGGAGGGGACGCCGTTATGAAAATCGCGCCAAAGATGTTTGCCGCCGTACTGACGTTGGGCTTGGGTATAGGACTTGCCAATCTGACTTTCGCCACTGAGTTGACCCACTGGCCTGCCGCCCAGGCCAAACAGCTCAATGCCATGATCGAAGCCAACGCCAACAAGGGTAACTTCGCCGTGTTCGACATGGACAACACCAGCTATCGCTACGACGTGGAAGAGTCGTTGTTGCCGTACATGGAAAACAAGGGCCTTATCACCCGCGAAAAGCTCGATCCTTCCCTCAAGCTGATCCCCTTCAAGGACACCGCTGACCACAAGGAAAGCCTGTTCAGTTATTACTACCGCTTGTGTGAAGTCGACGACATGGTGTGTTACCCATGGGTCGCCCAAGTGTTCTCCGGTTTCACCCTGCAAGAACTCAAAGGCTACGTCGACGAGATGATGGCCTCCGGCAAGCCGGTACCCAGCACCTATTACGATGGTGATGTGGTCAAAACCATCAACGTCGAGCCGCCCAAGGTCTTTACTGGCCAAGTGGAGCTGTACAACAAGCTGATGGAAAACGGCATCGAGGTTTACGTGATGACCGCCGCCTCCGAGGAACTGGTGCGCATGATCGCGGCGGATCCGAAGTACGGCTACAACGTCAAACCACAGAACGTTATTGGTGTCAGCACGCTACTCAAAGATCGCAAGACCGGCGAGCTGACCACCGCGCGCAAACAAATCAGCGCCGGCAAGTATGACGAGAAAGCCAACCTCAGCCTCGAACTGACGCCGTACTTGTGGACGCCAGCGACCTGGATGGCGGGTAAACAAGCGGCAATCCTGACCTACATCGACCAGTGGAAGAAGCCAGTATTGGTCGGCGGCGACACCCCGAGCAGTGATGGCTACATGCTGTTCCACAGCGTTGACGTGGCCAAAGGCGGCGTGCACCTGTGGGTCAATCGCAAAGACAAATACATGACCCAACTCAACGGCATGATGAAAAGCAATGCCGAGGCTCAGGCCAAAGAAGGTTTGCCGGTTACGGCGGACAAGAACTGGGTGATCGTCAAGCCTGACGAAATTTTGTAAAACGACATTCCTGTAGGAGCGGGCTTGTCAGATCGCCGCACCGCCGCGATAGCGATATGTCTGTCACGCCGCGTCAGGCGGATCGCAGGCAAGCCAGCCCCTACAGGTCACGGACCTTGTCAGGCGCCGTGTTCTACGGAGCCAATAAAATTCGCCAATTCCGGTGTTTGCGGGTTGGCGAAGAGGATCTTCGGATCGCCGGTTTCGTGCACCTTGCCCTGGTGCATGAACACCAGTTTGTCGCCGACTTCACGGGCAAAGCGCATTTCGTGAGTCACCATAATCAGGGTCATCCCTTCCTCTGCCAGTTTGCGCACGACGCTGAGCACTTCGTTGACCAACTCAGGGTCAAGTGCCGAGGTGATCTCGTCGCACAGCAGCACCTTGGGAGACATCGCCAACGCCCGGGCAATCGCCACACGCTGTTGCTGACCGCCAGACAAACGATCCGGAAAAGCATCGAATTTTTCCGCCAGCCCGACGCGCTCGAGCATCTGTCGCGCCATCTCCGCCGCCTTGGCGCGAGGCATTTTTTGCACCACCTGCGGTGCGAGCATGACGTTCTCACCCACGCTCAAGTGCGGGAACAGATTGAACTGTTGAAACACCATGCCAACCTTTTGCCGCAGGCTGCGTAAGTCAGCGCGCGCTGCGTCGAGGTATTCACCGTCGACCTCAATCACGCCGTCGTTGATCGATTCCAGCCCATTGAGGGTACGCAGCAGGGTGCTTTTGCCCGAGCCGCTACGGCCGATGATCGCCACCACCTGGCCTTCTTCAACGGTCAGGTCGATGCCTTTAAGCACGTGATGGTCGCCGTAGTATTTATGCAAGGCGGAAATTCTAAGCAGAGGCATGCAGTCTCCTTTCCAGGTAGCGGGCACTGAGCGACAAGGGGTAGCAGAGCAAAAAATAACCAAGGGCGACGAAGCCGTAAACCATGAAGGGTTCGAAGGTCGCGTTGGCGAGCATGCCGCCGGTTTTGGTCAGTTCGGTAAAACCAATGATCGAGGTGACGGCGGTGCCTTTGACCACCTGCACCGAGAAGCCCACCGTCGGCGCAACAGCGATGCGCAAGGCTTGCGGCAGGATCACATAGCGCAACTGTTCAAACGGCGACAGCGCGAGGCTGGCGGACGCTTCCCATTGGCCGTTGGCAATGGACTCGACGCAGCCGCGCCAGATCTCCGCCAGGTACGCACTGGTAAACAAGGTCAAGGCCAGCGCGGCGGCCAGCCACGGCGAAATGTCGATGCCCAGCAATGCGACGCCGAAAAAAATCAGGAACAGTTGCATCAACAGGGGCGTGCCTTGAAACAGCTCGATGTGCACCCGGGCAATAAAGCGCGGCGCTCCCTTTTTGGAAATGCGCAGGGTCATCACCAGCAGGCCAATGAGGCCACCGCCAATGAACGCCACCAGCGACAGCGCCAAGGTCCATTGCAGGCCGGTCAGCAAGTTGCGCACGACGTCCCAGAGGGAGAACTCCATCAGCTATTCCTCGAGATGTAGCGGCGTCCGATCCACGCCAGCAACTGGCGGATCAGCAGCGCCATGCACAGGTAGATCAGCGTGGTGACGATGTACGTTTCGAAGGCGCGAAAGTTGCGCGACTGAATGAAGTTGGCGGCGAAGCTCAGCTCTTCGGTGGAGATCTGCGAGCACACCGCCGAGCCGAGCATGACGATGATGATTTGGCTGCTCAGTGCTGGCCAGACCTTGCCCAGCGCGGGAATCAGCACAACATGGCGGAACGCCTCCAGACGCGTCATAGCCAGGGCGGCAGCGGCTTCCAGCTGTCCGCGAGGTATGGCTTGAATCCCGGCGCGGATGATTTCGGTCGAATAGGCGCCGAGGTTGACCACCATGGCCAGCACGGCGGCCTGCCACTCGGTGATCTTGATCCCTAGCGACGGCAAGCCGAAGAAGATAAAAAACAACTGCACCAGAAACGGCGTGTTGCGGATCAGCTCGACGTAGATGCTGAACATCACCGAAAACGGACGAATGTTCCACGCCCTGACCGCTGCGCCGACAATCCCCAGGCTAACGCCGAGCAGGGTGCCGATGGCGGTCAATTCGAGGGTGAACAAGGCGCCCTTCAACAGCAGATTGGCGTTTTGCAGGACAGGTACAAAGTCAAAGTGATACGCCATGTCAGGCCCTCGGGTCAGAAATAAGCACGTGGCTGATCTCGTGACTCATTGCGCAAAAAATAGTCAGAAACCTGCCGGCAGCGGTTGTTTGAGCCAGGTCTGGGAGTTCTTTTCCAGTGCGCCATCGGTGCGTGCGGCGTTGAGGATTTCGTTGACCTTGGCCAGCAGTTCCGGCTCGTTCTTGTTCACACCGATGTAAACCGGCGAGTCCTTGAGTTTCACTTTCAGCGCCGGGATGCGCTTCGGGTTGCGTTCGCTGATCACCGACATCACCACGTTGCCGCTAGCGATCAGGTCCACCTGGCCAGCAAGGTAGGCGGCGATGGTCGAGTTGTTGTCTTCAAAGCGCTTGATGGTCACGCCTTCTGGCGCTGCGTTGGTCAGCTCGATGTCCTCGATGGCGCCACGGGTGACGCTGACTGTCTTGCCGACCAAGTCATTCAGGCTGCTGATTGGTGCGTCAGGCGGACCAAACACGGCGAGGTAGAAGGGCGCATAGGCACGGGAAAAGTCGATGACTTTTTCCCGGTCGAGCGTCTTGCCGAGGCTGGAAATCACCAGATCCACCTTGCCGGTGGTCAGAAAGGGCACGCGGTTGGTGCTGTTGACCGGGGTCAGTTCCAGCTTCACTTTCAGTTGGTCTGCCAGCAATTGCGCGGTGTCGATGTCCAGGCCGCGGGGTTTCATGTCCGGGCCGATCGAGCCGAAAGGCGGGAAATCCTGAGGCACAGCGACTTTCAAGGTGCCACGGGTCATCACGTCGTTCAGATCGTTTGCCTGGGCAGCCGCCTGGCTAAGCATCAGGCTGGCAAACAGGGCGGTGAGCAGGGCGCTGGAACGCTTGGTCATAGGAAGTCTCCGAATCGTACGAAAGGCATTTCTTAAAAAACACTCGGTATAGAAAAACACCAGTGCACAGCCCATGCCAGCCCACGCCAAGGCCCTGAAACGGCGGACTTCGCGTTGTTAGTGGTCTTACTGGTCTGAACAGTTGGGCGTTTATTTGCCCTGTTTTAGCGCGCAAAAAGACGCGGGCGGCCCGGGGCCGTGCATCGCTTGCCGGATCGGCGCGAGAGCGATACAAGGGAGTTTCACTGGACTGACCGGTCTTAACTGTTATGCATCCAAGCCCGCTCGCCGTACCTGAAGCCGCCTTACAGGCGATTCGGAAATTGATTGTTGAACAAGGCTACGAACCCGGCGACAGCCTGCCTTCGCAGCGAGATCTGGCCCTGCATCTGGGCGTCAGTCGGGCGTCTTTGCGCGAAGCATTGTCCTCGCTCAGCGCGCTGGGCGTGGTCAGCGTGCAGCCGGGAAAAGGGGTTTTCGTTCAGTCCATTTCTGAACCAAAACAGGGCGCGAAGGGATTTTCCTGGCCTTTCGCTGCGCAAGTTTCACCGGCGGATACTTTTCAGCTTCGCTATGCCCTGGAAGGTTTTGCAGCGAGTCTGGCGGCGATGACCCTCACCGCCGACGAGCTGGATGTGCTGGAAGATAATGTCGAATCAATGCGTGTCGAGCTGCGGGCGGGGGATTTCGACAAAGCCGCGCGTCTCGACTTCGAATTCCATAGGCATATTCTGGTGGCCAGCGGCAATCAGGCCATGGTCGGGATCGTCACGGCGAGCGCCGATATCTTTCTAGAGAGTCAGAAATTGCCGTTTATTCGGGCAGAAAGGGCGCTTGAGACCTGGCAAGAGCACCGGAAAATTCTCCGTGCGTTGGTTCGGCATGCGTCTGGCCCGGCGCAGAGGGCCATGCACGAACATATTCGGGGCGCAGCGCTGCGTACGGGTATCGCATTTGTCTCGCCGGGCAACTAGAGGTTAGGTTATAACCCTACTCATGGAGGGCTATAGCAAGACTCAATCACCAGCGGCTTCCTGAACGGAGTCAGTCCCGCTATGATGGGCCACGATTTTTAGCCTACGACCTCGGAGACATTCCATGAGTAGCGACCTTATTAAACACGTCAGCGACGCCAGCTTTGAAGCCGATGTCCTGAAGGCTGCCGGTCCTGTACTGGTTGATTACTGGGCTGAGTGGTGTGGCCCATGCAAGATGATTGCTCCGGTCCTGGACGAAGTTGCCGGCACCTACGCAGGCAAACTGACCATCGCCAAGCTGAACATCGACGAGAACCAGGAGACGCCAGCCAAGCACGGCGTTCGTGGTATTCCGACGCTGATGCTGTTCAAGAATGGCGAAGTCGCGGCTACCAAGGTAGGCGCACTGTCGAAGTCGCAGCTGCAAGCGTTCCTCGACGCAAACATCTGATACAACTAAAGCCCCGCGAAATGCGGGGTTTTTTATGGGTGAAGACTAGACGCCCTGAAACACCAGTGGTACATTCGGCCCCGCAGTGGTTTCTCCATTGCCCCCTGCTAGCCGTCGCCGACGCACTCCTTTCGAATAAGTACGCGATCCTGTCGCCTTCTCTGCGGCGCGGCCTCATTAAGCCAAAAGCTTAATTTCCCCCTCCATACATGATTACGTCATTCCTATATGAACCTGACTGAACTCAAGCAAAAGCCGATTACCGATCTGCTCGAAATGGCCGAACAGATGGGCATAGAAAATATGGCCCGTTCGCGCAAGCAGGATGTGATTTTCTCCCTGCTGAAAAAGCATGCCAAAAGTGGCGAGGAAATTTCCGGTGATGGCGTGCTGGAGATCCTCCAGGACGGCTTCGGCTTCCTCCGCTCCGCAGACGCCTCCTATCTCGCCGGCCCAGACGACATTTACGTCTCGCCGAGCCAGATTCGTCGCTTCAACCTGCGCACTGGCGACACTATCGTCGGCAAGATCCGTCCTCCTAAAGAAGGCGAGCGTTACTTCGCTCTGCTCAAGGTCGACACGATCAACTACGACCGTCCGGAAAACGCGAAGAACAAGATTCTTTTCGAAAACCTGACGCCGTTGTTCCCGACCATCCGGATGAAGATGGAAGTCGGCAACGGCTCCACCGAAGACCTGACTGGCCGTGTGATCGATCTGTGTGCTCCGATCGGCAAAGGCCAGCGCGGCTTGATCGTTGCTCCGCCGAAGGCGGGCAAGACCATCATGCTGCAGAACATCGCGTCGAACATCACGCGTAACAACCCGGAAGTGCACCTGATCGTTCTGCTGATCGATGAGCGTCCGGAAGAAGTGACCGAAATGCAGCGCACCGTGCGCGGCGAAGTGGTTGCCTCGACATTCGACGAGCCGCCAACCCGGCACGTACAGGTCGCTGAAATGGTGATCGAGAAGGCCAAGCGCCTGGTCGAGCACAAGAAGGATGTGGTTATCCTGCTTGACTCCATCACTCGTCTGGCTCGCGCCTACAACACCGTGATCCCGAGCTCCGGCAAGGTCCTCACCGGTGGTGTCGATGCTCACGCCCTGGAGAAACCGAAGCGTTTCTTCGGTGCTGCACGGAACATCGAAGAAGGCGGCTCGCTGACCATCATCGCTACCGCGCTGGTTGAAACCGGCTCGAAGATGGATGAAGTGATCTACGAAGAATTCAAAGGCACCGGCAACATGGAACTGCCTCTGGATCGCAAGATTGCTGAAAAGCGTGTGTTCCCGGCGATCAACATCAACCGTTCCGGTACTCGCCGCGAAGAGTTGCTGACCGCTGATGACGAGCTGCAACGGATGTGGATTCTGCGCAAACTGCTGCACCCTATGGACGAAGTCGCGGCTATCGAGTTCTTGATCGACAAGCTCAAGCAGACCAAGACCAACGACGAATTCTTCCTGTCGATGAAGCGCAAATAAGCGGCTGAATCAAACAGGCTGAACCGTGTGAAAAGAATGGTGTCGTTATGGACACCATTTTTTTTTGTTTTTTTTGAGGGGTAGGGAAAGCGATGCAAACACTGGTCAATCGACGTGATATCGACGGATTGAGGGCGTTGGCCGTTATCCCTGTCGTGTTGTTTCACTTTGGCTTCAGTGGGTTTGGCGGCGGCTTTGTCGGCGTCGATGTTTTTTTTGTCATTTCCGGCTTTCTGATTACCTCGATCATTTACCGTGAAATCGCGGCGGGGCGTTTCAGCTTTTACGATTTTTGGTCACGGCGGGCTCGACGCATCATTCCCGCGTTGAGCGTGGTGTTGGTCGCGGCCCTGCTGGTCGGTTGGTTCCTGCTGCCGGCCAGTGACTATTCGCAGCTGGGACGGGCGGTCCGCTATCAGGCCATGTTCCTCTCCAACCTTCTGTACATGCACCAGGATGGCTATTTCGACGCCGCGTCAGGACTCAAGCCGTTGTTGCACACCTGGTCGCTGGCCGTGGAGGAGCAGTACTACTTGTTTTTTCCGCTGCTGATGGTCCTTCTCATACGCTTTTTCAAAAACTGGCGCTGGATGTTGTTCGCGATGCTGCTGGTGTCATTCGCACTCAATATCTGGGCCGTGAGCCACCAGCCGGATGCAGCGTTTTTCTTGCTGCCCATGCGCGCCTGGGAATTGTTGTGCGGCGCGATGTTGGCGGTGTTGCCGGCGTCGTCACTGAATGTTCGGCCCTGGGTTTATCAGGGTGTCAGCCTGGCAGGGCTGCTGGCGGTGTTGCTGGCGGTTTTTGGTTTTGACAAAAATACGGTGTTCCCTGGCTGGGCGGCGTTGCTGCCGGTACTGGGTGTCACGGCGATGATTTGGGCTAACGGGC
Organism: Pseudomonas sp. NA-150; assembly: GCF_044336365.1. NCBI lineage: Bacteria > Pseudomonadati > Pseudomonadota > Gammaproteobacteria > Pseudomonadales > Pseudomonadaceae > Pseudomonas > Pseudomonas sp. NA-150. The sequence goes on from NZ_CP172305.1 coordinate 87,839, forward strand.
AATCGGCGACGCTTGTTTCCCGACTGTTGGGTACTCGCGTGCTGGTGGCTGTGGGATTGATTTCTTACTCCCTGTACCTGTGGCATTGGCCTGTTTATGTGTACGCCAATGCGGCGTCCATCGACGGTGTGCAGTCGTTCGAGGCTGTGGCCTGGATCGCGTTGAGTGTGGTGTTGGCCTACCTGAGCTGGCGCTTTATCGAGACACCCTTTAGAGAAAAACGCCTGCTGCCGGGTCGTAAATCGATGGTTGTTGCAGCGGTCGTCAGCATGTTGCTGCTCACCTTGATGGGGCAAACCCTGCGCTGGACGGACGGCTTGCCTGAGCGCTTATCCGCGCAAGCGATGCGCTATGCGCAAGCGCGGAATTGGCAACAGGGGCAGATGGATTGCTTGATCGGGTTTGAAAATCCGAGCCTGAACACGATTTGTCACTTTGGTCCGGCCACTGACGGTCCACCCGAACAGCTGGTGTGGGGCGACAGTCATGCGGCAGCACTGACGCCAGCATTGCGGGTTGACGCAGAGCAATATGGGATTCCGGTCTCGCTGGCGAGCCTGTCGGGTTGTCCGCCGTTGCCGGGTGCCGATGTTCGGGCGCAATGCCAGACGTTCAATCAGCAAACCCTGGCATTGCTGCACCACGAAAAAGTGCGGGATGTGGTGCTGGCGGCACGCTGGAGCCTCTATTTGTACGGCGAAGAAAATGGAGACCAAAAGTACGTCGCTTACCATGGCGACAGCCAAGCCAGCGCCGAGCAAAAGATGGCCGATGACGTGCGCAAGATGGTGGCGGGCGTTCGTGAAACCGGTGCGAACGTGTGGATATTCAAGGAAGTCCCGATGCAGAGGCTGGGCACTATTGGCCGACTCAGCAGCTTGACCATGATCGGTCGCTCGGCTTCGCTGGTTGGCCGCCCAATCGCCGAACACCGACAGCGTCAACAGTTTCTCGAGGCGCTCTTTGCCCAGTTGAGCGCTGCCGATCCTCAGGTGCATGTGCTCGATCCGGCGTCGTTGCTGTGCGCCGACGGGATATGTCGAGCCGAAATCAATGGTGCATCGTTGTACATGGACGAAAATCACCTCTCCGATCAGGGCGGACAACGAATGCAGCCATTGTTGGCGCCTGTTTTCTTGAGTGAAAATGCGCCATGAACACCGCTAATCAGTGTTCATAGCTGCCGCCAATCCTCAGAGCAGGTAGGATGTGCATCTATTTTACGAATGGCCTGGTTAATGAAATTCAACGATCTTCGGGATTTCGTGCAGCAGCTAGAGCAGCGCGGAGAGTTGAAACGCATTCAGGTGCCGGTTTCTCCGGTACTTGAGATGACTGAAATTTGCGATCGCACCTTGCGCAACAAGGGACCGGCGCTGCTCTTCGAAAACCCTGTCGGTTATGACATCCCGGTGCTGGGCAACCTGTTCGGCACGCCCGAGCGGGTGGCCATGGGCATGGGTGCCGAGGCGGTTAGCGAACTGCGGGAAATCGGCAAGCTGCTGGCGTTCCTCAAGGAACCGGAGCCGCCCAAGGGCCTGAAAGATGCCTGGTCGAAGTTGCCGATTTTCCGCAAGATCATTGCCATGGCACCCAAGGTAGTGAAGGACGCACCGTGTCAGGAAGTCGTGATCGAAGGCGATGACGTCGACCTCGGCATGCTCCCGGTACAGACCTGTTGGCCAGGCGACGTCGCGCCCCTGATCACCTGGGGACTGACGGTCACCAAAGGTCCGAACAAGGACCGGCAGAACCTTGGCATCTACCGTCAGCAAGTGATTGGCCGCAACAAAGTCATCATGCGCTGGCTCAGCCACCGTGGTGGCGCGCTCGATTTCAAGGAATGGTGCGAGAAGCATCCCGGTAAACCTTTCCCGGTTTCGGTGGCTCTCGGCGCCGATCCTGCGACCATCCTTGGTGCCGTAACGCCGGTGCCGGACAGCCTGTCCGAGTACGCCTTCGCCGGCTTGCTGCGTGGTAATCGCACCGAGCTGATCAAGTGCCGTGGCAACGACCTGCAAGTACCGGCCAGTGCCGAAATCGTCCTGGAAGGTGTGATCCATCCGGGCGAAATGGCGCCTGAAGGTCCGTACGGCGACCACACGGGTTACTACAATGAAGTCGACAGCTTCCCGGTGTTCACGGTCGAGCGGATGACCCATCGGATCAAGCCGATCTACCACAGCACCTACACCGGGCGACCGCCTGATGAGCCGGCGATTCTCGGACTGGCGCTGAACGAAGTGTTCGTGCCGATCCTGCAAAAGCAGTTTCCGGAGATCACCGACTTCTACCTGCCGCCCGAAGGCTGCTCGTACCGCATGGCCATCGTGACCATGAAGAAGCAATATCCGGGTCATGCCAAGCGCGTAATGCTCGGCGTGTGGTCGTTTCTGCGACAGTTCATGTACACCAAGTTCGTTATCGTCACCGACGACGACATCAATGCCCGGGACTGGAACGATGTGATCTGGGCGATTACCACGCGCATGGACCCCAAGCGCGACACGGTAATGATCGACAATACGCCAATCGACTATCTGGATTTCGCGTCGCCGGTCTCCGGGCTGGGGTCGAAGATGGGCCTGGACGCAACGCATAAATGGCCGGGCGAGACCACTCGCGAATGGGGCCGGGTGATCGTCAAAGATGAGGCGGTGACCCGCCGGATCGACGAAATCTGGAATCAGTTAGGAATAGATTGATGCGTGTAACGTTGCGGCCGTCTGGTGCGGTGCTGGAGGTTTTACCCGGCGAACGGATACTCGATGCTGCGCAACGCCTCGGTTATGAGTGCCCGCAGAGCTGTCGCAATGGTAATTGCCATATTTGCGCGGCGCTGTTGGTCGAAGGCCGGGTAACGCAGGCCGGTGAGTCGGTGGACAAGGGCGAGTTCTACACCTGCCTGGCCGAGCCACTGCAAGACTGCGTGGTGTTGTGGGATGGGGTGTTGGCGCTGGGTAACCTGCCGGTGCGAACCTTTGCCTGCCAGATTGTCGAATGTGCCGAAGTCGGTGGTGACGTGTGGCGAGTGCACCTGCGCGCACCTGCGGGCAAGCCGCCGCGTTATCACGCTGGGCAGTACATGCTGATCGAGCGCGAGAATGGCGAAAAATCGGCATTCTCCATGGCGTCTGCGCCGCATTACGGGCGCGACCTGGAGATTCACGTGCTGGCCCGTGAAGCCAGCGCGCTGAGCCTGATCGAGCAGTTGCAGCGTAATTCCATGGTGCGTGTCGAATTGCCTTACGGCGACTCTCACCTTGCCCACCTGCCAGATGCACCGCTGGTGCTGATCGCGGCAGGGACCGGCATGGGGCAGATGCACGGCCTGATCGAGCATTGTCGCGCCAAAGGCTTCAAGCACCCGGTGCATGTGTACTGGGGCGTGCGGCGTATGGATGAGTTCTACGAACTGGCTCATTGGAACGACTGGCAGAAAGTGCCGAACCTGCACCTGCACAAAGTCGTCAGCGACGAATGCGGTTGGCAAGGCCGGCGCGGCATGCTGCATGAAGCCGTGTGCGAAGACATCACCGATCTGGCGTCGGTGCAGGTGTACGCCAGCGGCTCGCCAGCCATGGTCTACGCCACACTCGACGCCTTGGTCAGCGCCGGCATGGACGCACATCAGATGCACGCCGACGTATTTGCCTACGCGCCTCGAGGCTGATCCCGACGCTAAAAGCGCACGCCCACGTTCAGCATGGTTGCCGACAGGCCCAACAACACCACCTCGGCCGTCACGGGCCCGAGGTGCATGCCCACGCCTGGAATGATCACCGGTGCGACACCAAGGTTATTCAGTGGAATCTTGTCACGGTGTTCACCACGATAGCCGTACAGCAGACCCCCAGACACCTTCAGATAGACCGGGTAATCCGCGTGCTCGAAGCGCTTGCCGATGTAGCCGTAAACCGATTGTTGATCATAGGAATTGCTGAACGTGGTCGCGCCGTAGAGCAGTCCGGACGCCTCGTTGTATTCGACACCGATCAGCTTCTGACGGTTGTTGTGCTCTGGTTTTGGTGAAAAGTGCCGGGTGTAGGCGCTGGTTTGCACCTGCCAGAACCCCTTCTTTTCCTCCGACGTCGCTTCCGCCATCTGCGGTGAACCTGCCAGCAGTGCAGCCAGCACCGTGGCTTTGCCTGACTTACTCATTACTCATGCCCTCTCAACCTTTTATTGGCAAGGGGCGGCTTTATACGCAGCTGAGCTGCGCCTTGATAGGTGTACAGGCCTACGCGACTTGTAGGATTTTTCTGAAAATATTTACCAGTGGTCCTGAGAAGACCTTCGTCTTTTAGCGGTCTCTATTCGATATCGGTATTTAAGACAGACGGTAAGGGCTTATAAGCTATAACCGTGACCACCAGAAACAGCTTGGCGTCTTTGTAGGATCAGCACCCGAAAGTGCGCGTCGGGTGGTGGAGTACAAATTGCATGACGTTGCATTAATTCAGCGCGTTAGCTCAGCGCGACAACTGGCGCCGTACTGCCAGGGGGGAATCAAATGGGGACTCAACTCAACAGCTTGATAACGGCTGCCCATACCGGTCTGGAACTCAATTACCCACCTGTAATTGACCTGGGGCCGCAACTGACGCGCGAACAACTGATGCAATCGATGCAGGACACCCTGAAGCTACATAAAGGTGGCCCAGTCTGGTTATTCGCTTACGGTTCCCTTATTTGGCGACCTGAATGCTCCGCCGTGGAGCGCCAACGCGGACGCGTGCACGGTTATCACCGTGGTTTGTACCTTTGGTCCCACGAACATCGCGGCACGCCGGAACTTCCCGGGCTGGTTTTCGGCCTGGATCGCGGCGGCTCCTGCAGCGGTTTCGCCTACCGTCTGCCCGACGACTGCCTGCAAGAGTCGCTGCTGGCCCTGTGGCAGCGCGAAATGCCCTATCCATCGTACAAGCCCCACTGGCTGAGCTGTCGCCTCGAAGACGATACTCGGGTGCAAGCACTGGGCTTCGTCCTCGAACGTCACCTGCCAAGCTACGCCGGCAACCTGCCCGACAGCGTGCTGAGCCAGGTCCTCGCCAGCGCCTGCGGCCGCTATGGCACCACCCGCGACTACGTCGAACAAACCGCCCATGCGTTGCGTAGCCATGCCATGCCGGACCTCAACCTGGAAGCACGGCTCAAGCGCTGCTGGGGCGAGCACAAGACTGCGTTGGCCGAGGCTGTTTCGCAGCTGGCCTGACAGGACGACTTCGCCGATTGCTTGCCCCATTCTATGTTCTCAAGCAACCATTTGACCCCTGTAGGAGCTGCCGAAGGCTGCGATAAGGCCGGAACGGCCTTCGCGATGTCGATAGATCGCAGCCTGCGGCAGCTCCTACAGTGGATTTGTGCCTGCCGCAGAACCACCGATTAAGCAGGCTTGCCTGCGAATGGCGTCACTCGGTTTATTCTGAATCAATTATTTAGGATTCATCCTACAGCCAAGTCGGAATGCTCCCCTTACCCTGAATTCCCGGCCTCAATACCATCCCGCCTTTCGACTGCCGCAAAAACCCCACAGCAAAATACGCCGACTACCTACCCAAGAAACTCCTGGATTTAATGTAACTCACGTCCTCGTAGCAGTCCGGCGAGAGCCATCGCCGGTAAGCCGGACTGCTACGGGGGGAGTTACATCAGATGTGTCTAAACTTTTCAAACCTAGGGCCAATCCCACAATCAAATAGGAATCATTCCACTTACCGCTTTTACTTCACCCCACTATCATCCCGCCCCACTGCGATAAACCGTGGACGGTAGGGGAAGGTAAACCGTCAGAGATTGAAGCAGTAGCGCCGGTCAAGTTCTATATGGATAAGTAAGTTGATAACAAACGCAGATAACCCTGTGGGCGTAGGCTTGCCTGCGATCAAGCGCGAAGCGTTTGGCATTCAGCGAAAAATCAATTGAACCTCGCGTTAAAGATACGGAAGTTTGAAATGAGATTTTTGGCATTCATCATAGGCTTGACCTGTTCATTGGCCGTGTATGCACAAGGAGTGTTATTAACTCAGATATTCACCCCTAAGCCTGAATACCCGCAGCAGCTTATCGACTCTCGATATACCGGGAAAGTGCGCGCGAGCCCCACTATTGGGCCCGATGGCTCCGTTCAGAATGTCAGAATTGTGGAAAGTCCTCATCCACAGCTCGCCGAAGCGGTACGGGATTCAATGATCCTATGGAGTTACAAACCGCGGATCGAAGCCGCCGATGCTCCTGCCAGCATCACCATTATGATGCCGGTGATTTTTGGTCCTGGTGGCGGTAGACCGTTTTCTAATGAGGTTAGCATTGGTTTAAGGAATATCCCCTGCGCCCATCTTAACGACGAAGTCGCAAACAGTACGCTTGAGTGTCTCTGCGCTATTGCTGCTTTCGATGTTCTTCGATACAGCGCAGGCATATTTCCAGCTTGAACTGGATTACATTCCTTGTGGCTTATTGCAGCGAACTGTCACAGTTCGAGCCGCCTAGTCGCGGCCCGAACTATTTAATTGAATTTATCTAACACTAACCACAACCTTCCCCACAGCCTTCCTTTGCCCCAACGCATTAATCGCATCCGCCGCCTTATCCAACGGATAAACCTGCGAAACCAACGGCTTCAACTTCCCTTCAGCAAACCACTTAAACAATTGCTGAAAGTTAGCCGCATTATCCTGAGGCTGCCTCTGAGCAAAAGACCCCCAAAACACCCCAACCACCGAAGCGCCTTTCAGCAACGCCAAATTAACCGGCAGTTCAGGAATCCGCCCACTCGCAAACCCAACCACCAGCAACCGGCCATTCCAGGCAATCGAGCGCACAGCTTGATCAAACAAATCCCCGCCAACCGGGTCGTAGATCACGTCCACGCCGTTCCCATTGGTGATGCGCTTAAGTTCGTCTTTAAGATTAGTTTCGCTGTAGTTGATCAGCTCATCCGCCCCGGCGGCTTTGGCCACGGCGAGTTTGTCGGCGCTGCTGGCGGCGGCGATGACTTTGGCGCCCATGGCTTTGCCGATTTCAACGGCGGCCAGGCCGACGCCGCCGGAGGCGCCTAGGACCAGCAGGGTTTCGCCGGGCTGGATGTTGGCGCGTTGTTTCAGCGCGTGCATCGAGGTCCCGTAGGTCATGCTGAAGGCGGCGGCGGTGGTGAAGTCCATCGCTTCGGGGATCGGCAGCACGTTGTAGCCGGCGACGGCGATTTGTTCGGCGAAGCTGCCCCAGCCGGTGAGGGCCATGACCCTGTCGCCGACTTTGAGGTGGCTGACTTTTTCGCCCACCGATGACACCACGCCCGACGCTTCGCCACCCGGGGAGAAGGGGAAGGGCGGCTTGAATTGGTATTTGCCCTCGATGATCAGCGTATCGGGGAAGTTGACCCCGGCGGCGTGTATGTCCACCACGACTTCGTTCTTCTTCGCTTCGGGACTGGCGACTTCTTCCAGCACCAGCGTTTCGGCTGGGCCGAAGGCTTTACACAGCACGGCTTTCATCGGGCTATTCCTTTTGGAGTGATGGCCGATAAGTGTAGGTGTGTGGGTTTGTGGGTCAATCAGCATGCCCGAGCGATATAGGCAGCCATAAGTTGCAGTAAGCTACGCAGCAAATCGGATAAGGAGTGAACTGTGAAAGCGTGGATCATGATGTTGTTGGCTTTGTCACTGCCACTGGCGGCGTCTGCCGAAGAGTCAAAAGAAAACGATGCGACCAAGGTGTCCTACGTCACTCTGAGCCCTGCATTTGTCGGCAATTACGCGCTGGATGGCGGGCCGAAGCTGCATGTGTACAAGGCTGATATTGCGCTGCGCGTCACCGGCGCCGAGTCCGAGAAGGCGGTAAAGCGCAATGAGCCGTTGATTCGCAATCAGCTGGTGGCGCTGTTCTCGCAGCAGACCGCTGACACCATGAACAACGTCGATGCCAAGGAAAAGCTGCGCCAGGAAGCCCTGAAGCAGACGCAGCAAGTCATGAGCGATGAAGAAGGCAAGCCAATCGTCGAGGACTTGCTCTTCAACAACCTGATCATTCAATAACGCGCTGGCGGCTTAGCGTAGTGCCAGAATCGCCTGCCATTGTTCGGCCGTCACCGGCATGACCGACAGTCGCGTGCCTTTTTGTACCAAGGGCATTTGCTCCAGTGCACTTTGCTGTTTGAGGTAGCCGATTTTCAGCACCTCGGGAAAGGCCTCGACGAAGCCGACGTTCACCGCGCTCCAGCGATTCTTGTCGGGGTGTGATTTGGCGTCGAAGTAGACGCCACCCGGATCCAGTGCCGTGGGGTCGGGGTATGCGGTACCGACAATGCGGCCGATGCCGACGATGCCCGGCTCGGCGCAACTGGAGTGATAGAAAAAGAACAGGTCACCGGGGGCCATCGCGCGCATGAAGTTGCGTGCCTGGTAGTTGCGCACGCCGTCCCAGCGGGTTTCACCCAAGTGTTGCAGGTCTTTGATCGAGAGTTCTTCGGGCTCGGATTTCATTAGCCAAAAGGCCATCGTTGGTGCTCCTGAATCAGGGGGCCGGACAGCGAGTACGGCAAATTTATGACAAACCGACGGTTGGTTGACGCCACCATTTGCGTGTGCGTGAATGTTGTCGGAGAATGCCCGGGATTTTAAGCACTGCGCTACTCAACGGCCTACTAGAAAACCGTTACAGACAGCGCAAGAATTTGCCTAAGGGGGGGCAATCGATGAGACGCAAACCGGATGTATTGTGGGTACTGGCTTTTTTGTTCGGTTTGGGCATCGTGACCACCGGCTACGCACAGAGCTTGTGGACGAATAAAGTCGACGCGCCTGTCGAACTGACACAGCAACAACAGCAGACACCGACTCGCCACTGATTCGACGTTAACGTGCCGACGCTGCCACCCTGAGCAGCGTCGTCAGCTATTTGTTACTCGATACTTCATACCAGCGCTTGTCGGTCACCGTGCCCTGTAATGGCACGTCCCAACTGGCCTGCGCCAATCGTTCGACCTTCTGACACTCATGCGCGAGCCCCAGCAGAACCGGTTTCTGCCAGGCTTTTCTGCGCGCCTGGTAGGCCAGGCTGCGATCGTAAAAACCGCCGCCCATGCCGAGACGGCCACCGGCATCGTCAAATCCCACCAGCGGCAACAGAACCAGGTCCAGGGCCCAAACCGTGCGTTGTTGTGCGTTGTTGATCCGTGGCTCGGGAATGCGAAAGCGATTGGGCCGGAATTTTTCGCCATGGCGCACGCGCTGAAACACCATCTTGGTCTGCGGCCAGGCGCTGAGCACCGGCAGATAGGTTTTTTTGCCACGTTTTTGCGCCGCCCGCAGCAGCAGGCGCGGGTCGATCTCGCCATCGTTGGGCAGGTACAGGGCAATGTGGCGCGAGCGACGGAACAGGGGGTGTTGTGCAAGCTGCCGATATAAACCGCGAGCGGCCTGGCGTTGCTGGCTGGGGTTCAAGGCGCGACGGGCTTGACGTAACTGCGTGCGCAGCTGTTGTCGCGAAAGAGGAGCAGGGCTGGTCATCGACAGTGATCCAGAGTCGAATGCGGCAGATCAGCATACTCGGCAGCATGTCCGAAAAACCACCGCCACGCAGCAAGCCTGGCGATGGGCACAAAGATGAGACTCCCCGACGAACCGCTGTCGGTTTAGCCCTTGAACCCGAAAGTTCAAGGTGGAGATTGCAGGAGGACTTAAGGCTTTCCGTCAAGCGGACATGCACACCGTCCCCAACGTGCAACCCCCGTGGTTGTGCGTATCGGCTCAGGGACTTGACCGACTGGCTAGCACTCCAGGGAGCGGTCGGCAGTATACCCGAAACACTTCGCAAAGATCACTTTTGAGTCGGTTCCGGATCAGTGGCAAGCACTAGATCAACCCTTTCCAACAAATCACGCACTTGTTCGCGCGTAGAACCGCTGGCTTTGACGTCCGGCACTTCTTGCCTGTGCAGCAGGTCGTGAGTGATGTTCAGCGCAGCCATCACGGCGATGCGATCGGCTCCGATGACTTTGCCGCTGCTGCGGATCTCACGCATTTTGCCGTCCAGGTACCGCGCCGCACTGATCAGGTTAGTGCGCTCTTCCTGAGGACAAATGATCGAATATTCTTTATCGAGAATCTGAACGGTAACGCTGTTGCTTGAACTCATGAGTCTTGCTCCAGGGCTTTTAGGCGCGAAATCATCGATTCGACCTTATGCCGGGCGATTTCGTTTTTTTCAATGAGGTGAGCGCGTTCCTCGCGCCAGGATTTTTCCTGAGCTAGTAGGAGTCCATTTTGGCTTTTAAGTTGCTCGACACGGTTAATCAGCAACTCCAGTCGGGCCATCAGCGCTTGCAGATCGGTGTCTTCCATTGGTTCCCACTGAATACTTTCTGATGAATGGCGCCGCAGCGAGCGCCTTGATAGTGGTTCAAAGATAGCGTGCCCGGTGGTCTTGGCATGTCTGCAGGTGCAATCGCTGGAAATAAATGAGCGCACGCCCTACGATACAAGGCCTTCATTCTAGACATTGCGCCGCTTGGCGCCTAGTTACCCATGCCTATTCAGAATTCTCCGTACAAAGCTTTCGCCACCCTGCTCAGCAGCAGCGGTCATCCCGTGTCTCCGGCCGAGCTGCACGGCCTGTTGCTGGGTCGTAGTTGCGCCGGTGCCGGCTTTGATGCCGACGGCTGGCTGGTCGATGCCAGCGATGTGCTCGGCAGCGCCCCGGAAGACACCGTGCGTCAGGCGCTGATCGGCCTGCAAGAGATGGTCAAAGGTGAGCTTACTGGCGACGACATGACCGTCGTGTTGTTGTTGCCGAGTGATGACGAGCCGTTGGCTGAGCGTGCCATTGCGCTGGGTCAGTGGTGCCAGGGCTTCCTTGCCGGTTTCGGTCTGGCTGCCGGGCAGACTGCGCTCACCACAGAGGCCATGGAAGTGCTGCAGGATCTGGCTGCCATCGCTCAGGTCCAGGACGCGCTGGACGAGTCCGACGATGGCGAAAGCGATTACATGGAAGTGATGGAATACCTGCGGGTCGCTCCGCTGCTGCTGTTCACAGAATGCAATAAGCCTGCTGCACCTGAGCCGAAGCCTTCTTTGCACTGATCGCTCATCATTGGCGCTGTTGGCGCTCGGCCTGTGATTCAGGTTGAGCGTCGACGGGGCTCGAAAGGGGACTTCATCCGCTTATGATCCATATCCCGAAGTCGGAATACGCCCGTCGCCGCAAAGCCCTGATGGCGCAGATGGTGCCTAACAGCATCGCCATTCTGCCAGCCGCTGCGGTGGCCATTCGTAATCGCGATGTCGAACACGTTTATCGCCAGGACAGCGACTTCCAGTACCTCAGCGGTTTTCCTGAGCCGGAAGCGGTGATCGTGCTGATCCCCGGTCGCGAGTACGGCGAGTACGTGTTGTTCTGCCGTGAGCGCAATCCGCAGCGTGAGCTGTGGGATGGCCTGCGTGCCGGGCAGGAAGGCGCGATGCGCGACTTCGGCGCAGATGACGCGTTCCCGATCAGCGATATCGACGACATCCTGCCGGGCCTGATTGAGGGGCGCGACCGCGTGTATTCGGCGATGGGCAGCAACCCTGAATTCGATCGGCATGTGATGGAGTGGATCAACGTGATTCGCTCCAAGGCGCATCTGGGCGCTCAGCCGCCGAACGAATTCGTTGCGCTGGATCATCTGCTGCATGACATGCGCCTGTATAAATCGGCGGCGGAACTCAAAGTCATGCGCAGCGCGGCGGAAATTTCCGCGCGTGCCCATGTGCGAGCGATGCAAGCCAGCCGCGCCGGGTTGCATGAGTTCAGCCTTGAAGCCGAGCTGGATTACGAATTCCGCAAAGGCGGGGCGAAAATGCCGGCCTACGGCTCCATCGTTGCCTCGGGTCGCAATGCCTGCATCCTGCATTACCAGGAAAACGATGCCGTGCTCAAGGACGGTGATCTGGTGTTGATCGACGCAGGTTGCGAGATTGATTGCTACGCCAGCGACATCACCCGCACCTTTCCGGTCAGTGGCAAATTTTCGACTGAACAGAAAGCCATCTATGAGTTGGTGCTCAAGTCCCAGGAAGCGGCGTTCGCGGCCATCGGCCCGGACAAGCACTGGAACCAGGCGCACGAAGCCACCGTCAAGGTGATCACCAGCGGCCTGGTTGAACTGGGGTTGCTGGAAGGCAAGGTCGACGAGCTGATCGCTAACGAGTCCTACAAAGCGTTCTACATGCACCGGGCCGGCCACTGGTTGGGCATGGACGTGCATGACGTGGGCGAATACAAAGTCGGCGGCGAGTGGCGCGTACTGGAAGTCGGCATGACGCTGACCGTCGAGCCGGGGATTTATATCGCTCCGGATAATCAAAATGTTGCGAAGAAGTGGCGCGGAATTGGCGTGCGCATCGAGGATGACGTAGTGGTGACCAAGCAAGGCTGTGAAATTCTTTCGGGTGGCGTGCCCAAGACCGTCGCCGACATCGAAGCCTTGATGGCTGCCTCGCGCACCGAGGCCGCATGAGCCGGGTCAACATTGCAATCATCGGTGGTGGCCTGGTTGGCGCCAGCCTGGCGTTGGCGCTGCAGGCCGGGGCCAAGGCGCGTGGCTGGAAGATTGTGCTGATCGAGCCGTTCGCTCCGGGCGATTCCTATCAGCCAAGTTACGACGCCCGCTCCACTGCGCTGTCCTTCGGTGCGCGGCAAATCTACGAGCGCCTGGGCCTGTGGCAACAGATCAATCGTCGCGCCGAGCCGATCCTGCAAATTCAGGTGTCCGACCGGGGGCGCTTCGGCGCAGCGCGTTTGTCGGCGCTGGAAGAAGGTGTGCCGGCGCTGGGTTATGTGGTCGAGAACGCCTGGCTGGGCCAATGTTTGTGGCAAGGTCTGGATAGAGACATCGTTACGTGGCGCTGCCCGGCCGAAGTGACGCGCATGCAAGCGCTGGGCGACGGCTACCGGCTGACCCTGAATGACGACACCGAATTGGAGTGCGACCTGGCAGTGTTGGCCGACGGCGGTCGTTCCGGCTTGCGTGAGCAGTTGGGCATCGGTGTGCGTCAGCGCGAGTACAACCAGAGCGCGCTGATCGCCAACATCAGCCCAAGCGAAGCCCACTGCGGTCAGGCGTTCGAGCGTTTCACCGATGATGGTCCGATGGCCTTGCTGCCCTTGCCGGACAACCGTTGCGCGCTGGTCTGGACGCGTCTGGGCATGGACGCGCAGCGGCTGGCTGATCTGGACGAGCGCAGTTTCCTTCGAGAATTACAGGGCGTGTTCGGCTACCGTCTGGGCAATTTGCGTCAGGTCGGCGTTCGGCACTTGTACCCACTGAAACTGATCGAAGCCGAAGAGCAGGTGCGTCCGCATCTGGCTGTTTTGGGTAACGCCGCGCACAGCCTGCATCCGATTGCCGGGCAGGGTTTCAACTTGTCGCTGCGTGACGCCCATGCCTTGGCGGGGGCGTTGTTGACCAGTCTGCGGATTCCTGGCGACTTCGCGACCTTGCAGGCGTACCACGAGCGCCAGCGTCTGGATCAGGCGATGACCGTGGGCTTTTCTGACAAAGTCACGCGCCTTTTCGGCAGCTCGCAGCCGTTGGTGGGTGCCGGGCGTAACCTGGGGTTGCTGGGGCTCGATTTGCTGCCACCGGCCAAACGTTGGTTCGCGCGTCAGGCTATGGGGCTGGGAACGCGCCCTGATGTTTGATACCGGCCTTCTTAACATTCGGCTCACGCCACACGCGGGAACAATTTAAAGCATGGAAACGCGCGCAGATCTGCTGATCGTCGGGGCTGGAATGGTGGGTAGTGCCCTGGCGCTGGCGTTGCATGACAGCGGCCTGAATATCGTGCTGCTCGATGGCGGCCCGATGAGTGTCAAACCCTTCGACCGGCAGTCGGCCTTCGAGCCACGGGTCAGTGCCTTATCGGCGGCGACCCAGCGCATTTTGCAGCGGCTCAACGCGTGGGATGGCATCGTCGCGCGTCGCTTAAGCCCTTATGCCGAAATGCAGGTGTGGGATGGCAGCGGCACCGGGCAGGTCCACTTTTCTGCGGGCAGCGTGCATGCCGATGTGCTTGGGCATATCGTCGAAAACCGGGTGATTCAGGACGCTCTGCTTGAGCGTCTGCATGACAGCGACATCGGCCTGATGGCTAACGCGCGGCTGGAACAGATGCGCCGCTCCGGTGACGAGTGGCTGCTGACCCTGGCCGATGGCCGTACCTTGCGCGCACCGCTGGTGATCGCTGCCGATGGCGCCAATTCCGCTGTGCGTCGCCTCACCGGTTGTGCCACCCGGGAGTGGGATTATCTGCACCACGCCATCGTCACCAGCGTGCGCACCGCTGACACGCACCAAAGCACCGCCTGGCAACGCTTTACCGACGAGGGGCCGCTGGCGTTCCTGCCGTTGGAGCGTGAGGGCGAGCATTGGTGTTCGATTGTCTGGTCGGTGACGCCGTCTGAGGCCGAGCGCTTGATGATGCTGGCCGACGATGGCTTCTGTCGTGAGCTGGAAAAGGCTTTTGAAGGTCGTCTGGGCACGGTGATCAGTGCTGATCCACGGCTCTGTGTGCCGCTGCGCCAACGCCACGCCAAGCGCTATGTCGCTGAAGGTCTGGCGCTGATCGGCGATGCGGCTCACACCATTCACCCGTTGGCCGGACAAGGCGTCAACCTGGGTTTTCTCGATGCGGCCGTACTGGCTGAAGTGCTGGAGCATGCAGCCGGTCGAGGCGAACGTCTGGCGGATGTCCGCGTGCTCAGCCGCTACGAACGTCGACGGATGCCGCACAATCTGGCGCTGATGGCAGCGATGGAAGGTTTGGAGCGATTGTTCCAGGCCGATCCGCTGCCGATGCGTTGGTTGCGTAATACAGGCTTGAAGATGGTCGACCAGATGCCGGAAGCCAAGGCGATGTTCGTGCGTCAGGCGTTGGGTTTGTCGGGTGATCTACCCGCGTTGGCGCGCTTGTAAGATCCTTGTAGGAGCGGGCTTGCCCGCGATTCGATTGACTCGGTGTGTCAGATAAATCGCTATCGCGGGCAAGCCCGCTCCTACACATTATGCTCACGCAACATCCAGTAACTGCTTGGTCATGAGATTGATTGAGATGACAAATGGGATTCCCTACCATTTCGTCTCTTTCCTCAAGACACAAGGTCACACCCATGCAGGTAAGCAAACGTCTTCTGACGGCCCTGACACTGAGCGTGCTCGCCAGCACCGTCCAGGCCGCCGACGAAGTAGTGGTGTACTCATCACGGATCGATGAGCTGATCAAACCGGTGTTCGATGCCTATACCGCCAAGACCGGGGTCAAGGTCAAGTTCATCACCGACAAGGAAGCGCCGCTGATGCAGCGGATCAAGGCCGAGGGCGAGCATGCCACGGCTGATCTGCTGCTCACCGTCGACGCCGGCAACCTCTGGCAGGCCGAGCAAATGGGCATTCTCCAGCCCTTCACCTCGCCGGTGATCGACGCCAACATTCCTGCGCAATATCGGTCGTCCACCCACCGCTGGACGGGCTTGAGCCTGCGTGCGCGGACCATCGTTTACTCCACTGAGCGGGTGAAACCGGAAGATCTGTCGACCTATGAAGCGTTGGCAGGCAAGGACTGGGAAGGACGCTTGTGCCTGCGCACGGCGAAGAAGGTCTACAACCAGTCGCTGACCGCCACTCTGATTGAAACCCATGGCGCCGAGGAGTCGGAAAAGATTCTCAAGGGCTGGGTCAACAACCTGTCGACCGACGTGTTCTCTGATGACAATGCCGTGATGGAGGCTATCAATGCCGGGCAGTGTGACGTCGGCATCGTCAACACTTACTACTACGGTCGTCTGCACCAGCAGAACCCGAAACTGGCGGTGAAATTGTTTTGGCCGAACCAGTCGGATCGGGGTGTTCACGTCAACCTGTCGGGCATCGGCCTGACTCGCTACGCACCGCATCCAGAGGCCGCCAAAGCGCTGGTGGAATGGATGACCGAACCTGAGGCACAAAAAATATTCGCCGGCATCAACCAGGAATTCCCGGCCAATCCGAACGTTGCGCCGTCCGCAGAGGTGGCGGGTTGGGGCGCGTTCAAGGCCGACACCTTGCCGGTGGAAGTCGCCGGCAAGCGCCAGGCCGAAGCGATTCGCATGATGGATCGGGCGGGTTGGAATTGAGTTAGCCAGCGACACCGCATCGTTTGGATCGCGGGCAAGCCCGCTCCTACACAAAGCGATGGCGTTTTTATTTTGATCACATAATCCGAGACTTCTGCGTGCCTCATCCCGCCCAACGCCGTTGGTACCCGCTGGTCTTCAGCATCGCGGCGTTGGTGCTGTTGCCCCTGAGCGTTTTGCTGCTGTCGTGGCAATCCATTGATCAGCAGATTTGGGCGCATCTGTGGGCAACGCAGATGCCACGCCTGCTGGGCAATACGCTGCAGTTGCTCGTCGGCGTTGGCATCGGCGTCACCTTGCTTGGCGTCAGTCTCGCGTGGCTGACCAGCCTCTGCGAATTTCCCGGTCGGCGCTGGCTGGATTGGGCGTTGATGCTGCCCTTCGCGATTCCGGCCTACGTGTTGGCGTTTGTCTTCGTCGGTCTGCTGGATTTCGCCGGTCCACTGCAAACCCAGCTGCGTGAGTGGTTCGGTAACGGCGTGCGGCTGCCCCGAGTGCGTTCCACGGGTGGGGTGATCATCGTGCTGGTGCTGGTTTTCTACCCCTACGTTTACCTGCTGGCGCGCACGGCGTTTCTCGCTCAGGGCAAGGGTTTGATGGAGGCGGCGCGGGTCCTGGGCCAATCTCCATGGCAGGCGTTCTGGCGGGTGGCGTTGCCAATGGCGCGACCGGCGATTGGCGCGGGCGTGGCGCTGGCCTTGATGGAAACCCTGGCGGATTTTGGCGCGGTCTCGGTGTTCAACTTCGATACCTTCACGACCGCGATTTATAAAACCTG
The DNA here is from genome assembly GCF_044336365.1 of Pseudomonas sp. NA-150. Classification (NCBI taxonomy): domain Bacteria; kingdom Pseudomonadati; phylum Pseudomonadota; class Gammaproteobacteria; order Pseudomonadales; family Pseudomonadaceae; genus Pseudomonas; species Pseudomonas sp. NA-150. The sequence continues at coordinate 104,769 of NZ_CP172305.1, forward strand.
GTATGGCTTTTTCAGTCTTTCCAGTGCGACGCAGTTGGCCAGTTTATTGTTGCTGGCGGTGATGGTGGTGCTGTACGGCGAGCGTCGTGCGCGCGGTGCCAGCCGGCCAAGTAACGAGCGCCCGCGCGTCAAGGCGCTGTATCACCTGCGAGGGGTGAAAGCCTGGGCGGCCAGTGGCTGGTGTGCTTTGGTGTTCGCCTGCGCGTTTCTGGTGCCGGTGCTGCAGTTGATGGCGTGGTGCTGGCAGCGTGGGCGTATCGATCTGGATGAGCGCTACATCGGTTTGATTCTGCACACCTTGTACCTGGGCGGCATGGCAGCGCTGATCACCGTGAGTGTGGCGCTGATTTTGGCGTTCGCGGCGCGCATGGCACCGACCCGCGCAATTCGTTCCGGGGTCAGTCTGGCCAACCTGGGTTACGCCTTGCCCGGCTCGGTGCTGGCAGTGTCAATCATGTTGGCCTTCAGCTATCTGGACAGGGAATTGATCATCCCGTTGTCGAGTTGGCTGGGCGGTGCAGGCAAGCCGCTGTTGCTGGGCAGTCTGGTGGCGTTGCTGGTGGCTTATCTGGTGCGTTTCATAGCGGTGGCCTACGGTCCGCTGGAAAGCAGCCTGGCGCGGATTCGACCCTCGCTTGCGGAGGCCTCGCGCAGTTTGGGGGTGGGCGGTTTGCGATTGTTTACTCGGGTTTATTTACCATTGTTGGTGCCCGGCACGTTGAGTGCGGCATTGCTGGTATTTGTTGATGTGCTCAAAGAGATGCCTGCGACATTGCTTATGCGTCCATTTGGATGGGATACCTTGGCAGTGCGCATTTTTGAAATGACCAGTGAGGGCGAATGGGCGAAGGCGGCATTGCCGGCGTTGACACTGGTATTGGTTGGGCTGCTACCGGTTGTCGGATTGATTCGACGCTCGGCCAGGGCCTGTTGACCGATCAGCTAGGTGCGGGTCTACCGGCATGCGGCTACAATGCGCCGCAATCGGTGCGGTCTGTCAGACCAGTCGGGTCGTTGAAAACTGCTGAAAGCCTCTGTTTTCGGGGCTTCGCCCAGTGCTGCGTCTCTCTGCACCTTCGCCACGCCCGGAAGGAGAAACCCATGGGACAGCGTACGCCCCTCTTTGACCTGCACCTCGCGCTGGGCGCGAAGATGGTTGATTTTGGTGGTTGGGATATGCCGCTGCATTACGGCTCACAAGTTGAGGAACACCATCAGGTGCGCCGCGACTGTGGGGTGTTTGACGTGTCTCATATGATGGTCATCGACGTTGCCGGCACTCAGGCCAAGCCTTGGCTTCAGTATCTGCTGGCCAACGACATCGGCCGCTTGCATGAGCCGGGCCGTGCGCTGTACAGCGCGATGCTCAACCGCGAAGGCGGGATCATCGACGACATGATCGTCTACTACATCGACAGTGGTTATCGGCTGGTGGTGAATGCGGCGACCGGCGCCAAGGATCTGGCCTGGATGCAGGCGCATCTGTCCGGTTTCGATGTGCAGCTGGTCGAGCGCGATGACGTCGCGATGCTGGCGATTCAAGGACCGCATGCCCGCCAAAAAATCGCTGAGTTGGTGGACAGTGCTCGCGCCGCCGTGATCCAGCAATTGCGCCCGTTCGAAGGTCGCAGTGAAGGAGACTGGTTCATCGCCCGTACGGGCTACACCGGTGAAGACGGCCTGGAAATCATTCTCCCTGCCGATCAGGCCTACGGCTTTTTCAACGACCTGGTGGGTGCTGGCATATCCCCTATCGGCCTGGGCGCACGCGATACCTTGCGTCTGGAGGCCGGCTTGAACCTGTATGGTCAGGATATTCACGAACAGGTGTCACCGTTGGCCGCGAACATGGCCTGGACGGTGGCGTGGGAGCCTGCTGATCGCGACTTCATCGGCCGCGCTGCGTTGGAAAATGAACGCGCTGCAGGGGTGCAACTCAAACTGGTCGGGCTGGTGTTGGAAGAGCGTGGGGTTTTGCGCGCGCACCAGGTCGTCAGAATTACAAATATTGGCGAAGGAGAGATCACCAGTGGTAGTTTCTCACCTACGCTAAGCAAGTCGATTGCCTTGGCGCGCGTGCCAGTGGCAACCGCTGACCGTGCCGAGGTGGAAATCCGCGGCAAGTGGTATCCAGTTCGCGTGGTACAACCTACATTCGTACGTCATGGCAAAGCCTTGATATGACTTTTTCTCTGGCGGGTTTTCCGCTGACCTGATTTAGAGGATGACTAAATGAGCAATATCCCCGCCGAACTGCGTTTTGCCGAGAGCCACGAATGGGCTCGCCTGGAAGCTGACGGTAGCGTTACTGTCGGTATCTCTGACCATGCGCAGGAAGCGTTGGGCGATGTAGTGTTCGTTGAGTTGCCGGAAATCGGCAAAGTGTTCGCCGCCGGTGATGCTGCGGGCGTGGTCGAGTCCGTTAAAGCGGCGTCCGACATTTACTCGCCAATCTCGGGCGAAGTGATTGCAGTCAACGAAGACCTGGGCGGCACCCCGGAAGCGTTGAACAGCGAGCCTTATACCGCGTGGATCTTCAAACTCAAGCCAAGCAGTGTCGATGTTGACCTGGCCAAACTGCTGGACGCCGCCGCTTACAAAAGCGCCATTGGCGAGTAATCCTGCCGCACCAAGTTTGTAGATAGATTCGCTACACAAACGGCAATCCCTTCCTAGACTGAACAAGCCTCGACCTGTCGAGGCTTTGTCTTATAAGAGAGAGCCGTCATGTCCCAGTTGCCATCCCTGAGCCAGTTGCAAGACCCCAACGTCTTCCTGCGGCGCCACCTAGGGCCGGATGTCAGCGAGCAGCAAGCCATGCTTGAAAGCCTCGGCGTGACCAGCCGAACGGAATTGATCGAGCAGACCGTCCCCCCCGCCATTCTCTTTAAAAGCGAGCTGAACCTTCCGGCCGCGCTGGATGAAGAAGCTGCACTGGCCAAACTCAAAGGTTACGCCGAGCAGAACGAAGTCTGGACCAGCCTGATCGGCATGGGTTACCACGGCACCCTCACGCCGACTGTGATTTTGCGCAACGTGCTGGAGAACCCTGGCTGGTACACCGCGTACACGCCTTATCAGCCCGAGATCGCTCAAGGGCGTCTCGAAGCATTGCTGAATTTTCAACAACTGACCATCGACCTCACAGGGCTTGAACTGGCCAACGCCTCCTTGCTCGATGAAGCGACCGCCGCCGCTGAAGCCATGGCGCTGGCCAAGCGGGTGGCTAAGTCTAAAAGCAATGTGTTTTTCGTCGACCAGCACTGTCACCCGCAAACCATCTCCGTGGTACGCACCCGGGCTGAAGGCTTTGGTTTCGAACTGGTCATCGATACGGTCAGCAACCTTGGCAAATACCAGGTGTTCGGTGCATTACTGCAATACCCGGATACTCACGGCGAGATTCGTGATCTGCGACCGATGATCGAGTTATTGCATGCCCAGCAAGCCTTGGCCTGTGTCGCCGCCGATCTGTTAAGTCTGCTGGTGTTGACGCCACCGGGGGAAATGGGCGCCGATGTGGTGTTCGGTTCCTCCCAGCGATTCGGCGTGCCCATGGGCTACGGCGGCCCGCATGCGGCTTATTTCGCCTGTCGCGACGAGTTCAAACGGGCGATTCCGGGGCGGATCATCGGCGTCTCGAAAGATGCCCGAGGTAATGTCGCCCTGCGCATGGCCCTGCAAACCCGCGAGCAACATATCCGCCGGGAGAAGGCCAATTCCAACATCTGCACCGCACAAGTATTGCTCGCCAATATCGCCAGTTTTTATGCGGTCTATCACGGGCCGCAAGGACTCAAGCGCATCGCCTTGCGGGTGCACCGGCTGACGACAATCCTGGCCGTAGGACTCGAACGCAACGGTATTCAACGTTTGAACAAGCAATTTTTCGACACCTTGACCCTGGAGGTCGGCGGCAGCCAGGGAGCGATTCTCGACAGCGCCAAGGCGTTACACATCAATTTGCGCATCCTCGGTCGGGGCAAGCTGGGGCTTAGCCTCGACGAGACCTGTAATGAACAAACGGTAGCGCGCTTGTTCGATGTATTTCTCGGTGCCGATCATGGGCTGAGCGTGGTTGAACTGGACGCCGAAGCGCTGGAGTCAGGGATCCCTGCCGACGTGTTGCGCAGCTCCTCTTACCTGACTCATCCGGTGTTCAGCGCGCATCACAGCGAAACCGAAATGCTGCGGTATCTCAAGCAACTGGAAAACAAGGATCTGGCGCTGAACCAGTCGATGATTCCTCTCGGCTCCTGCACCATGAAGCTCAACGCCAGCAGCGAAATGATCCCGATTACCTGGCCCGGTTTTGCCAGTCTGCATCCCTTCGTACCGCGTGAGCAGGCGATGGGCTACACGGCGATGATCGAAGAGCTTGAAGCCTGGCTCTGCGCGATAACCGGGTTTGACGCGATCTGCATGCAGCCCAACTCCGGCGCGCAAGGTGAGTACGCCGGGCTGCTGGCGATCCACAAATATCACGTCAGTCGTAAGCAGGGGCAGCGTGATATTTGCCTGATTCCGTCGTCCGCCCACGGCACCAACCCGGCTTCGGCACAGATGGCCGGCATGCGCGTAGTCATTGTCGAATGCGATGACGCTGGCAACGTCGATCTGCAGGATCTGAATGCCAAGGCGCAGGCGGCGGGGGAAAAGTTGTCCTGCCTGATGGTGACTTACCCATCGACTCACGGTGTTTATGAGGAAGGCATTCGTGAAATCTGTGAGGTTATCCACAGCCATGGCGGTCAGGTGTATATGGACGGCGCCAACTTGAACGCTCAAGTCGGTCTGGCGCGCCCGGCTGATATCGGTGCCGACGTGTCGCACATGAACCTGCACAAGACCTTCTGCATTCCGCATGGTGGCGGCGGACCGGGCATGGGGCCGATTGGTGTACGGGCGCACCTGGCGCCGTTTGTGGCCAATCACCCGGTGGTGCAACTGGATGGCCCGGACCCTCAGAATACCGCGGTCAGCGCTGCGCCCTGGGGCAGTGCGAGTATTCTGCCGATCAGTTGGATGTACATCGCCATGATGGGCCCGCAACTGGCAGATGCCAGCGAGGTGGCGATTCTCTCGGCTAACTATCTGGCGCAGCAGTTGGGTGGTGCCTTTCCGTTGCTCTACAGCGGCCGCAATGATCGTGTGGCCCATGAATGCATTATCGATTTGCGGCCGATCAAGGCGGAAACCGGAATCAGCGAAGAGGACGTGGCCAAGCGGCTGATGGATTATGGTTTTCACGCGCCAACCATGTCGTTCCCGGTCCCGGGCACCTTGATGATCGAGCCCACGGAAAGCGAACCCAAGGCTGAGCTGGACCGCTTTATCGAGGCGATGCTGAGCATCCGCGCGGAAATCACCCAGGTGCAAAACGGTAGTTGGCCAGCAGAAGACAACCCGCTCAAGCGGGCGCCGCATACGCTGGCTGATGTCACCGGTATCTGGGAGCGGCCCTATAGCATTGCTCAAGCCGTAACGCCGACGGCACATACCCGCCAGCATAAATATTGGCCAACCGTGAATCGGGTGGACAACGTCTATGGCGATCGAAACTTGTTCTGTTCCTGCGTACCGGTAGACGACTACCGCTAATGCCGCGCGTTGCAAACACCTATAGCAATTCGGCTTGCTGGCGATGGCGATCTTAAAAACGCTGACGCCGGCAAGCCGGACTGCTACAGATGCTCAAAGGGTCGCGATATCAGCCGCTGCCTAAAAGCCTGAGAGTAACGTCATCGAAATTGGCAGGTAAATGCGCGATCGAAAGTAGGAATCGGCTTTGCCCATTCCATAACGACAGATGCCGCTCAATTGAGCGGCATCTGTGTCACGTCATTGTGTCGAAGCGAATCAGTTTTCTTCGCTAAGGTTCTTCGCCAGGATCGCGTTGGCCAGGTCCATATCCGACGCTTTCAGGCCAGGGTTGTCCGCGCGCACCTGCTGGAGCGCCGCTTCCAGATAAGGCCCGCGAATCTGACCGTCGCTGGCCACGTAGCTGTCAGCGTCATCCTGAGAGGCAACGATCAGCTTGTGGTGTTTGGAAGTCAGATAGGAGGAGCCGGTAGTGGCGCCTGACGAAAGTACGTCGCGCAAGAAACCGTCGGCCATTGCAGAACCGACCGGGAGTGAGAGTACAGCTAACGTGGCTACAGCAAATTTGAAACGCATGATGAGTAACTCCGACTGGTTGTTCTGTAACTTTTGATTACCGAGACCCAGCCGTAGTTCAATTTTGCTTCAAGGTGCGGCTTCGACCCTGAGAATCGCACCGTCCTGACTGACCACCCGCACCTGACTTCCCACCGGCAGGTCGGGGCCGATTACCATCCATACGCCGTCATTCACTTTGATCTTGCCACGCCCGCCGACAATCGCGCTCTGGACCATAAAAGTACGTCCGATCAGCTCTTGCCCGCGCATGTTCAACCCGGGTTGGTCCGATGGTCTGGCCGCAGTGCGCTGCCTGCGCCACCAGTAAGCCGCCGTCAGCACCGAGAGCACCGCAAACAACAGAAACTGCATAGTCCAGGGCAGAGGAATCAAAAAGCTGATCACTCCGACACCTGCTGCCGCGACGCCGATCCACAGCAGATAGCCGCCAGCGCCGAATACTTCAAGAATCAGCAGTATGGTGCCCAACCCCAGCCAATCCCAGAACGACAGGTGTTGCAGGTACTCCCACATGGTTACGCCTCAGACCTTTTTATTGTCGAAGGTGGCTTTGACGATTTCGCTGATACCGCCCACCGCGCCTATCACCTGGCTGGCTTCAAGCGGCATCAGAATGACTTTACTGTTGTTCGCCGACGCCAGTTTCCCCAACGCATCGATGTACTTCTGGGCGACGAAGTAGTTGATCGCCTGCACGTTGCCAGAGGCAATGGCTTCGGAGACCACTTGCGTCGCGCGGGCTTCCGCTTCGGCTTGACGCTCCCGCGCTTCGGATTCAAGGAAAGCTGCCTGACGACCACCTTCGGCCTCGAGGATCTGCGCTTGTTTCTTGCCTTCCGCCGTCAAAATCGCCGCCGCTCGCAAGCCTTCGGCTTCGAGGATTTGTGCGCGTTTGATTCGTTCGGCTTTCATCTGCCCGGACATGGCCGCCATCAAGTCGGCGGGTGGGCTGATGTCCTTGATCTCGATCCGGGTGATCTTGATGCCCCACGGTGCGGTCGCCTCGTCGACGGTGCGCAGCAGTTTTTCATTGATCCCGTCGCGCTGGCTAAGCATGGCGTCCAGCTCCATCGAGCCGAGCACGGTGCGTATATTGGTTTGCAGCAGGTTGCGGATTGCATGTTCGAGGTTGTTCACCTCGTAGGCCGCCTGCGCGGTATTGACCACCTGGAAGAAGCACACCGCGTCAATCTGCACGGTGGCGTTGTCTGCGGTGATGACTTCCTGCGGTGGGATATCCAGCACGCTTTCCATCACGTTGATCTTGCGTCCGATGCGATCCATGACCGGCACAATGATATTCAGACCTGGCTTGAGTGTATTGGTGTAACGACCGAAGCGTTCCACCGTCCATTGATAGCCCTGCGGCACCACCTTGAAGCCCATGAATACGATGGCAATCGCCAGGCCGACGAAAAGTAAAAGCACGCTACCGATTTGCATAACCATTCCCTGTTTGGTTGTTAAGCGCCATTTAGACAGAAATGCTCGCGCAAGGGCGACTATTAACAAGAATAGATCTGTTCAAGATGTGGCAGGATTGGCCAGATAGATCGCATCAAGCCATTCGCCAACAAGTTGGCGAAGACGGCCTATAAGTCAGCGCTGCTCGCTCTGCGGAGTCACCCGCAACACTTCCTCAATGGTAGTCAGCCCCGCCGACACTTTCTGTGCGCCGGACAGCCGCAAGCTGCGCATACCTTCCTTGAACGCCTGTCGGCGCATGGCGGTGAGGTCGAGATCGGCGGTGATAAGCGATTTGACGCCGTCGGACATCAACATGATTTCGTACACCCCGGCGCGGCCGCGATAACCCGTGTCACGGCATTCCGCGCAGCCCACCGCGCGGTGAGCGCCGGCCGGCACAGGGGCTTGCCACGGTCGGGTCAGGGATTGCCAATCGTCCTCTGCCAGCTCTATCGGCGCCTTGCAGTGCGGGCACAAGGTGCGCACCAATCGTTGCGCCATGACGCCGAGGATCGTCGCCTTGAGCAGGTAATGCGGTACTCCCAGCTCCAGCAATCGGCTGATGGCGCTTGGTGCGTCGTTGGTGTGCAGGGTCGACAGCACCAAGTGACCGGTGAGCGCGGCCTGAACCGCCATCTCGGCGGTTTCGAGGTCACGTATCTCGCCGATCATGATGATGTCCGGGTCTTGTCGCATCAACGCGCGCACGCCGCTGGCGAAGGTCAGGTCGATGTTGTACTGCACCTGCATCTGGTTGAAGGCCGGCTCGACCATCTCGATCGGGTCTTCGATGGTGCAGAGGTTGACCTCTGAGGTCGCCAGCTTTTTCAGCGTGGTGTAAAGCGTGGTGGTCTTGCCCGACCCGGTGGGGCCGGTCACCAGGATGATGCCGTTGGGTTGCTGCGTCATGTCCTGCCAGCGCCGCAGGTCATCGCTGGAAAAGCCCAGTTGGTCGAAGTTCTTCAGCAGCACTTCCGGGTCGAAAATCCGCATCACCATCTTTTCGCCGAACGCGGTGGGCAAGGTCGACAGCCGTAGTTCGACTTCGCCGCCGTCGGGTGTGGTGGTCTTGACCCGACCGTCCTGCGGCTTGCGCTTCTCGGCTACGTTCATCCGTCCCAGGCTTTTCAGGCGACTGACGATGGCCATGGTGACCTGTGGCGGGAATTGATAAACGTTGTGCAGCACGCCGTCGATGCGAAAGCGCACGGTGCCTTGTTCACGACGAGGTTCGATGTGGATATCACTGGCGCGTTGCTGGAACGCGTATTGGAACAGCCAATCGACGATGTTGACGATGTGCGCATCGTTGGCGTCCGGCTCCTGATCACTGGCGCCCAGCTTGAGCAGTTGTTCGAAGTTACCGAGATTGCTTAATTTCTGATCAATCGCGTTGGCGCCGCTGACTGACTTCGCCAGACGGAAAAACTCCACAGTCAGGCGCTGAATGTCAGACGGGTTGGCGATCACTCGCTTGATCGGCAGTTTCAGGACGTGGGTCAAATCCGCTTCCCATGCACTGACAAACGGCTGAGCACTGGCGATGGTCACGGCTTCGCGATCCACGGCCACGGCAAGAATCTTGTGGCGTTGGGCAAAGGCATAGGACATCAACGGGGTGATGGCGGCAACGTTGATCTTCAGCGGATCGATACGCAGATACGGCTGACCCGCGTGCTTGGCAAGCCAAAGCGTCAAGGTTTCCAGGTCGAGCTTTTTGCCAGGGCGCAACAGATCGTCGAACTGCTGGGCGGCAAGAAATTCCAGGGGGTGCATTTGCAGATTGAGCGCTGTGCGACGCAACTTCACGGCGTCTTCGGCGCAATCCCGATCAATTAAACCTTGAGCGACCAGGTCGCGCAGCAGGTCGTTCAGATCCAGTGGGCGGTCCTGGGTAGCTGAGGCGAGGGACATTCGGGCTCCTTGGGACAGTTTTGCTCTGGACGAGACAAGAGTAGTCCCCGGCGCGCCGCCTGCGATACCCGGAGCGAGGGCAACGATTGCAAAAGTTTACCTGAACGCTAGCCGACAGCCAGTGCTACGTGCTGCGACAAGACATTGTGACGCTCGACGGGGTTCAGGGTCACCGAGCAAACGTCGATAAAGCTGCGCATTTTTTCGCCAATAACCTGCGCTCGATGCCAGCTTAAGCCGTCCAGCTGGATTTCGATCTTCAGCATCTGTTCTTGCTGCAGCACACTGATGTGTTGGGGAATCAGGTATTGCATCGCGAACAGGTTAAGCACGCGGCACAGCAAGTCCGGATCGGCTTCGGCGAGGATCTGATAATGCGCACGCGTGTGAGCGCTATTGGTGGCCCAAACGTCGGGGCGAGCACTGACGGCTTCGAGGTGGGACATGCTGGCCTCTCCTTTTTGATTGAGAGAAATTCTTGCATCATGGAAAAGAAATTTCTTATCCATGATCGATTGAATTAGCCTGTTTACGACTTGTTAATGCGTTTCTTGCCAGTAATAGGGAAATTTTATGCAAATAGAGCTGGACCCTTACGACCGAAAGATTCTGGCGCTGTTGCAGGAGGATGCATCACTGTCCAGCGCGCAAATCGCCGAGCAGGTTGGCTTGTCGCAGTCGCCATGCTGGCGACGGATTCAGCGACTCAAGGATGAAGGTGTAATCCGGCGGCAGGTCACCCTGCTGGATCGCAAGAAAATCGGCCTCAACACGCAGATATTCGCCGAGGTAAAACTCAACGCCCACGGCCGATCGAACTTCACGGAGTTCACCGAGGCCATTCGTGGTTTTCCGGAAGTGTTGGAGTGTTACGTGTTGATGGGGTCGGTGGATTTTCTGCTGCGCATCGTGACCCCGGATATCGAAGCCTACGAGCGGTTTTTCTTCGAGAAATTGTCGCTGGTGCCGGGGATTCAGGAGGTCAACTCGACGGTGGCCTTGTCAGAGATCAAGTCCACCACCAGTTTGCCGATTTTGCGCTGACGCCAGACCTTGTAGGAGCCGGGCTTGCCCGCGATAGCGAAGTGTCAGACCTATCGCCATCGCGGGCAAGCCCGGCTCTTACAGTCAAGGCGGTTACAAACGCAACAAGGTTTTCCAGGCGCGGCTCTGGAACACCACGATGGTTTGCTGCACACGCTCTTCCAGCACTTCATCGCTGATCGGCAAATGTGCCAGCGCTTCCAGCTTGTTCAACTCGCCATACAGACGATCCAGTTCCGGCAAATCGAGAACACCACGGGCCAGGTGCAGCCAGGATTGGATGCGTTCAATGCGCGGCAGTTGTTCTGCGAGGTCTTCCGGCTGTTGCTGGTAGCGACCCAGTTGCAGCGAAGTCGCTTCTTCGGCCAGCAGGCGTGGCACCCAGTTCTGCAGTTGCGCAGCGCCCTGGCGATCGCCGCGGGTGTTGCGGCCAACAGTCCAGCTACGGCCCATCAACCAGCGTGAGGTGTTCAGCGAGAACAGGCCCCAGCGTGGGTCTTGAAGTTCTTCGAGGAACTGCTCATGGGCGACGTTGCGCACGTCGGCATCGTCATGGCCCGCCTGAACCAGCGGACGCCAGTCTTCCAGCAAGGCATCCAGTGCCAGACGCAGGTCGTGGGTGGTGGCACGCGGCGCGGCCTGGCCGAGGCTGCTGGTCAGGGCACGCAGCTCGGAAAGCAGCGCGACCCAGTCTTGCAGCAAGCGCCAGTGACCGTTGAAACGGTATTGCTCGGCCAGACGCTGGCTGCTACCCAACAAGTGCCAGGCCAAAACGGAGTAGGCGTCGTCCAGCGGCATCTCGGGGTTCAGCTCCGGGATCGGCAGGCTCAGCGAATAGCTGCTGGCGTCGAACAGACGGTAGCCTCGCTCGGCCTTGCTGATATCGCACGGCATCAACGGCAGGGTGAGGGCCAGCTCGGCAGCCAGTTCCAGCAGCGCGCCGGGTTCGCCTTCGCGCAATTCCAGCTCCAGCTCGCAGATTTCTTCTTTCTGCTTGCCGACGATCACGTTGCCCAGGTCCAGCGCGGCTTCGATCACGACTTTGCTCTTGCCACGGCCCCACGCGATTTCAGCGCGTTCGCGGACGAAGTCGGTAGTGAACAGCGGCTTGATGGTTTTCTTGTCCAGCTCGGCCAGTTGTTCAGGCCAGCATTCGCCATCGAGCTTTTTCAGGTCGAGTTTGGCTTTGGCCAAATCCCAGTTGTATTCATTGCGTTCCGACAGACCGGCGACACTGTTGCCTTTGGTTTTCAGCGTCTGAATGATCGCGTCGCCGTCACGACGGATGCGCAGCGCCACTTTGGCGTGGGCCAGTTCGCGTTCCGGGGTGTCGAAATACTGGTTGAGCAGTTCGAGGCGTTCCCAGCCGCTTTTGTTACGTTTCTTCAGTAACGGATGCTCGCGCAAGGCGGCGAGGGTTTCGCGGCTGACGCGGAGTTTGATTTCGGTTTCTTTCTGCATGGCCGGGGAATCCAAGCGCTGATCGCTAATAACAGGAGCGCGGCCTGTGAATGTCTGGCCGCTAAGGCCGAGCAGTGTACAGGACATGAGCTGCAACGGTTTATTCCTACGGCTCGATAGCCCTATGATGGGCTTCACACGAGGAGATCGCGTATGCCCTTGCCGTCCATGAAAGACCAGTTTGCCGCCTTGATTGCCGCGCCCTCGGTGAGTTGCACTCAGCCCGCACTGGATCAGTCCAACCGCGCCGTGATCGATCTGCTGGCAAGTTGGCTCGGAGATCTGGGCTTTGCCTGCGATATCCAGCAAGTGTTGCCTGGCAAATTCAACTTGTTGGCGACCTTCGGCAGCGGCCCCGGCGGGCTGGTGTTGGCCGGGCACAGTGACACGGTGCCGTTCGACGGTGCGCTGTGGCAGACCGATCCACTCAAACTGACCGAAGTCGACGGGCGCTGGGTAGGACTCGGTAGCTGCGACATGAAAGGCTTCTTCGCCCTGGCCATCGAAGCCATTCAGCCTTTGCTCGATAAGCCGTTCAAACAGCCGTTGATGATCCTCGCCACCTGCGACGAAGAAAGCTCGATGTCCGGCGCCCGTGCGTTGGCCGACGCCGGTCGTCCGTTGGGGCGGGCGGCGGTGATTGGTGAGCCAACCGGGCTGCGGCCGATCCGCCTGCACAAGGGCGTAATGATGGATCGCATCGATATTCTGGGGCGCAGCGGCCATTCGTCGGATCCCAGCCTTGGCCACAGCGCTTTGGAAGCGATGCACGACGCGATCACTGAGCTCAAAGGTCTGCGCCAACAATGGCAGCGTGAATACAACAACCCGCAGTTCAGTGTGCCGCAGCCAACCCTGAACTTCGGTTGCATCCACGGCGGTGATAACCCGAACCGGATATGTGGTCAGTGCTCGCTAGAGTTTGATCTGCGGCCTCTGCCGGGCATGGACCCGCAGGTTCTGCGCTCGGCAATCATGCACAAGCTGCAGCCCTTGGCCGAACAGCACCAGGTGAAGATCGACTACGCGCCGCTGTTCCCCGAAGTGCCGCCATTTGAACAGTCTGCCGACGCCGAACTGGTGCGTATAGCCGAACGTCTTACAGGACATAGCGCCGAGGCAGTAGCGTTTGGCACCGAAGCGCCTTATCTTCAGCGCCTGGGTTGCGAGACCATTGTATTGGGGCCGGGTGACATCGCCTGTGCACACCAACCGGGCGAGTACCTTGAAATGTCACGCTTGGAGCCTACTGTGCGACTATTACGTCAGTTGGTTGAACATTATTGCCTGAGCCCGGCCTGACCGGACCTTTGCCCCAATTGACTCATCAGAGAAGGAGAGTGCGCGTGTTGCCATGCCTGTTACGACGATAACCACCACTCAGTCGTGTGTGTTTTTACGCTTTTCGTCCAACTTCTACAGGCTCTTCAGGTTATGCCCGAATACGTAAACTGGCTTCGCCACGCTTCGCCGTACATCAACGCCCACCGGGATTGCACCTTCGTCGTCATGCTCCCCGGCGACGGTGTCGATCATCCGAACTTCGGTAATATCGTCCACGACCTGGTGTTGCTACACAGCCTCGGGGTGCGACTGGTGTTGGTGCATGGTTCCCGTCCGCAAATCGAAAGCCGCCTCGCGGCACGGGGGATTACCCCGCACTTCCACCGCGACCTGCGTGTCACCGACGCTGCCACTCTGGAGTGCGTGATCGACGCCGTCGGTCATCTGCGCATCGCCATCGAAGCACGCCTGTCGATGGACATGGCGGCCTCGCCGATGCAGGGATCACGCTTGCGCGTGGCCAGCGGCAACCTGGTGACGGCGCGGCCAATCGGCGTGCTCGAAGGTGTGGATTACCACCACACCGGCGAAGTGCGCCGGGTCGACCGCAAAGGCATCAATCGCCTGTTGGACGAACGCTCCATCGTGCTGCTGTCGCCGCTGGGCTATTCGCCGACCGGTGAGATTTTCAACATCGCCTGCGAAGACGTCGCTACCCGCGCCGCCATCGACCTGGGCGCCGACAAATTGCTGCTGTTCGGCGCCGAACGCGGCTTGATCGACGCTGATGGCCGGCTGGTGCGTGAACTCCGTCCGCAACAGGTGCCGGCCCACATGCAGCGGTTGGGCAGCAACTACCAGGCTGAACTGCTGGATGCGGCGGCGGAAGCCTGCCGTGGTGGCGTTGGCCGCAGCCATATCGTCAGCTACGCCGAAGATGGCGCACTACTGACCGAGCTGTTCACCCGTGACGGTGGCGGCACGCTGGTTGCGCAGGAACAGTTCGAACTGGTGCGCGAGGCGGCGATTGAAGACGTCGGCGGCTTGCTGGAGTTGATCAGCCCTCTGGAAGAGCAAGGGATTCTGGTACGTCGCTCGCGCGAAGTGCTGGAGCGTGAAGTCGAGCAGTTCAGTGTGGTCGAGCGAGAAGGATTGATCATTGCCTGTGCGGCGCTGTATCAGATCGCTGATTCTGATGCGGGGGAGTTGGCGTGTCTGGCGGTCAACCCGGAATACCGCCACGGCGGTCGCGGGGACGAGTTGCTGGAGCGGATTGAAGTCCGTGCCCGTGAACAGGGCTTGAAGACCTTGTTCGTGCTCACCACCCGAACTGCGCACTGGTTCCGCGAGCGTGGCTTCGAGCCAAGCAGCGTTGATCGACTGCCGAGCGCGCGGGCGTCGCTTTATAACTATCAGCGTAATTCGAAGATTTTCGAGAAGACGTTGTAGCTGAGATCATCGCGGGCAAGCCCGCTCCTACAGGAGATCGCAATATCTTGTAGGAGCGGGCTTGCCCGCGATGGCTTAGTTACTAATCGCCAAAATACTCGCCTGATACGCCCCGACAAACGTATCGAAGTCTACCGTTTCCTCGGTTTGTTCCAGCTCCGACTGTTGGGCGATGGAGTTGCGGGCGAGGGTTTCGAAGGTCGACTGGTCGTCGGTGCTCAGTGGCTCGCTACGGAAGTGCTCGGCGTGTGCCTGGCTCTGACGGAACGAGAACGCGGTGAAGCCTTCCTTGTGTTCCGTCATGCTCGCCAGCACTTGTGCCGACGGCGTCAGGGCCGAGTTGTTGACCTTGGCTTGTTGCGTTGCCAGTGACTTGGCGTGTTCGTCGCTACCATTGCTTGCGTCGAGCAGTTGCACGATTGGCGCAATTTTCTCCAGCAGCTCAGTGGCCCAGAATTTCAGATCGATCGGCTGACCATTGCGTTGCAGCTCAAGATCAGGACGGCGGCCTTCCTTGACCACGCTCAGGAAGTTCGAAGTGGCGTTGCCGCACTCGTTGTCGGTTAGCTGTGGGCTGTCTTGCAGGGCACAGAACAGTACGAAAGCGTCGATGAAACGCGATTGCTGCAGGTCTATACCCATTGGCAGGAACGGGTTGATGTCCAGGCAACGGACTTCGACGTACTGAATTCCGCGGGCCATCAGTGCCTGAATCGGACGCTCGCCAGAGTAGGTCACGCGTTTCGGGCGGATGTTCGAGTAGTACTCGTTTTCGATCTGCAGGATGTTGGTGTTCAGCTGAATCCATTCACCGTCCTTGCGCGTGCCGATTTCGACATACGGCGCATAAGGCGTCGCCACGGCTTTACGCAGGCTGTCGATGTAGCTGTCCAGATCGTTGTAGCACGGCGTCAGGCCCGCCTGGGCGTTGCTCTGATAACCGAGGTCGCTCATGCGCAGGCTGGTGGCGTAGGGCAGATACAGCGTGTCCGCGTCCCACTGCTCCAGTTGATGCGAGCGGCCACGCAGGAAGCCTGCATCCAGTGCTGGCGAAGCGCCGAACAGGTACATCAACAACCAGCTGTAGCGACGGAAGTTACGAATCAGGGCGATGTAAGCCGACGACTGGTAATCACGGTCGGTGCCGACGAAGCCTTCGTCCTGCTTGAGCAGTGGCCAAAGCTTTTCCGGCAACGAAAAATTGTAGTGAATCCCGGCAATGCATTGCATGGTCTTGCCGTAACGCAGGGCCAGGCCCTTGCGATAAACGTACTTGAGCTGGCCGATATTCGAGGTGCCATAGTAGGCAATCGGAATATCTTCTTCAGCCGGCAGAGGGCAAGGCATCGATGGGCTCCACAGGTACTCGTTGCCGAGCTTGCTGTAGGCAAAGCGATGAATCTTGTCGAGGCTGGCCAGGGTGTCCGCCGGGTTCGCCAGCGCGGGAGTAATGAACTCAAGCAGCGACTCGGAATAGTCCGTGGTGATCTGCTCGTGGGTCAACGCGGCGCCCAATGCTTCAGGGTGCGGCGTCTGTGCCAGGCGGGCCTGGCCGGTTACCCGCAGGCATTCACGCTCAATACCGTGCAGGCACTGCTCCAGCAGAGAGAGGTTGTTGCGGTCGCTAAGCAGAGCCAGGCGGCGGTTGAGAAGTTCGCTCAAGTTGGATTCCTTCACGCGTCAGTCGCCCCAATATGGGGGTGGATATGACCGTCTACAAGGGTGAAGAGAAGAACTGGCGTCGTCGCCTGGTTTTGCTTCGAAACGCCGATACCCGTTGTCCGGTTTGGCCGTGCGTCAAACAGTCGATTTCGACACGGTTTGCACAGTGTCGAAATTAACTCAATTCTACAGAACTGCGAAGGTGCCTTGTGCTTTGGCGACCAGCTTGTCGTTTTGGCGCACCTCGGCTTCGACCACCAGGGTGCGTCGTCCAGCATGCAGAACCTTGGCGATACACAGCACCTCGCCTTCGGATACCGAGCGCATATAGTTGATCTTGCACTCGATGGTCACGCTCCGCTGATCGAAGCCATGGGAGCTGGAACAGGCCAGCCCCATGCCGATATCGATCAAGCTGAAAATCGCACCACCGTGCATCACGTTGCCGCGATTGCGCAGGTGCGGTTCCAGCGCCAGGGCGACTTCGGAGACGCCCTCATCCAGGCGCACCAGCCGGCAGCCAAGTGTGTTGAAGAACGCGCTTTGGGTCAGACCTTCTGGAATTTCCATCAGCGTTTCTTCAACTGTTTGGCGTTGGCGAACAGCGAAGCCATTGCGTTATTGGCCGGAGCTGCCGCTGTCTGGGTTTCCTTGCGCGGAGCGCTTTGCTGCGGACGAGGGGCGGAACCAGGGCGAGCGCCGCGTGCCCCGTCGATTTTCTCGCCGGGGGTGTCGCTCATGCGCATCGACAGGCCAACGCGTTTGCGCGGGATGTCGATTTCCATGACCTTGACCTTGACCACATCGCCGGCCTTCACCGCCTCACGCGGGTCCTTGATGAACTTCTCGGACAACGCGGAGATATGCACCAGACCGTCCTGATGCACGCCAATGTCGACGAACGCGCCGAAGTTGGTGACGTTAGTGACGACACCTTCGAGAATCATGCCCAGTTGCAGATCCTTGAGATCTTCGACGCCTTCCTGGAATTCGGCAGTCTTGAACTCGGGACGCGGGTCGCGACCTGGCTTTTCCAATTCCTGCAGGATGTCGGTCACGGTCGGCAAACCGAAGGTTTCGTCGGTGAACTTCTTCGGATCGAGGCGCTTGAGGAAACTGGCGTCGCCGATCAACGAACGAATGTCACGATCGGTTTCGGCGGCAATGCGTTGCACCAGCGGATAGGCTTCCGGGTGAACGGCCGACGAATCCAGCGGGTTGTCACCATTCATGACACGTAGGAAACCCGCGGCCTGTTCGAAGGTTTTTTCGCCGAGGCGGCTGACTTTCTTCAGTGCTGCACGGGTCTTGAACGCGCCATTTTCATCACGGTGCGCAACGATATTCTGCGCCAGGGTGAAGTTGAGGCCGGAAATACGGGCCAGCAACGCCACCGAAGCGGTGTTCACGTCGACGCCGACGGCGTTTACGCAGTCTTCAACCACCGCGTCCAGGCCGCGTGCCAGTTTCAGCTGCGACACGTCGTGTTGATACTGGCCGACACCGATGGACTTCGGATCGATTTTCACCAGTTCTGCCAGTGGATCCTGCAGGCGGCGGGCAATCGACACGGCGCCACGGATGGTAACGTCCAGGTCCGGGAACTCCTTGGCAGCCAGTTCCGAGGCGGAATACACCGAAGCGCCAGCCTCGGAGACCATGACCTTGGTCATTTTCAGTCCTGGGTATTTTTTGATCAGTTCGGCGGCCAGCTTGTCGGTCTCGCGGCTGCCGGTGCCGTTGCCGATGGCGATCAGGTCCACAGCGTGCTTGGCGCACAGTGCAGCCAGCACGGCGATGGTCTGGTCCCACTGGTTTTTCGGTACGTGCGGGTAAACCGTCGCGTAGTCCAGCAGCTTGCCGGTGGCATCGACCACGGCAACCTTGCAGCCGGTGCGAAGGCCGGGGTCGAGGCCCAGCGTGGCGCGTGGACCGGCAGGTGCGGCCAGCAACAGGTCATGCAGGTTGTGGGCGAACACGTTGATCGCCTCGGTTTCCGCGCCATCGCGCAGTTCGCCCAGGAGATCGGTTTCCAGATGGCTGTAGAGCTTGACCTTCCAGGTCCAGCGCACCACTTCGGCCAGCCATTTGTCGGCAGGGCGGTTCTGGTTTTGCAGGCCGAAGCGCTCGCTGATCATCATTTCGCACGGGTGCATGGCGCCCGGCAGTTCTTCGCCGACTTTAAGCGAGGAGCTGAGGAAACCCTCATTGCGGCCGCGGAAAATCGCCAAGGCACGGTGCGATGGCATGCTTTTCAGCGGTTCGTCGTGTTCGAAGTAGTCGCGGAACTTTGCGCCTTCCTCTTCCTTGCCAGCCACGACACGGGCGCTGATCACCGATTCCTGCTTGAGGAAACCACGCAGTTTTTCCAGCAGGCTGGCGTCTTCGGCGAAGCGTTCCATGAGGATGTACTTGGCGCCTTCGAGTGCGGCTTTTACGTCGGCCACGCCTTTTTCCGCGTCGACAAAGCGTGCTGCTTCGCTCTCGGGGTTCAGGCTCGGGTCGTTGAACAGGCCGTCAGCCAATTCGCCGAGACCGGCCTCCAGAGCAATCTGGCCCTTGGTGCGGCGCTTCTGTTTGTACGGCAGGTACAAGTCTTCGAGGCGGGTTTTGGTGTCGGCGAGGTTGATGTCGCGGGCCAGCTCGGGGGTCATCTTGCCCTGTTCTTCGATGCTGGCAATGATGCTGACGCGCCGCTCGTCGAGTTCGCGCAGGTAGCGCAGGCGCTCTTCCAGATGACGCAATTGGGTGTCATCGAGGCTGCCTGTCACTTCTTTACGGTAACGGGAGATGAAGGGCACGGTGGAGCCTTCATCAAGCAGAGCTACGGCCGCTGCGACCTGTTGTGGGCGTACACCGAGTTCCTCGGCGATGCGGCTGTTGATGCTGTCCATAAAACCACCTGGCAAATTGTGAACAAATAAAAAGCGAGTTTTGGCGAACGGCCTTGGTAAAACGCTGCCTGACTTCAACGGCGGCGCATTATACCCGTCGATCTCGACTTAGGGTGATCGCTGCCTGTAACAGGCGCTATGAAGAACCGTTACTGGCGGCTCATGAAAAATCTGCTAACAATGCACACAGCACGCTAATCGGCAGCTACGCGCATAATGCGCGCCGAGATCAAAGGAGCATCAAATGAGCGGCACTGCACAAACTGCTGAAGGCGAAAAAATCCTCATCGTCGATGACGACCCAGGACTTAGCTCTCTGCTAGAGCGCTTTTTCACCAGCAAAGGCTATCGCGCGCGGGCAGTGGCCAACACCGAGCATATGGACCGCCTGCTGGGGCGTGAAGTTTTCCACCTGGTGGTGCTGGACTTGATGCTGCCCGGTGAAGATGGCCTGTCGGCCTGCCGCCGCTTGCGTGCCGCCAATAATCAGATCCCGATTATCATGCTGACGGCCAAGGGCGACGAGCTGAGCCGTATTCGTGGTCTGGAACTGGGCGCTGACGATTACCTGGCCAAACCTTTCAACCCCGACGAGCTGATGGCTCGGGTCAAGGCCGTCCTGCGTCGTCAGTCCTCGCCGGTTCCGGGTGCACCGGGCAGCGAAGACGAGTCCGTGACCTTCGGCGACTACGAGCTGTCGCTGGCGACCCGCGAACTCAAGCGCGGCAAAGAAGTGCATATGCTGACCACTGGCGAATTCGCGGTGCTCAAGGCGCTCGTGATGCACGCACGCGAGCCCCTGACCCGCGACAAGCTGATGAACCTGGCCCGTGGCCGCGAGTGGGATGCGCTGGAGCGCTCGATCGATGTACAGATTTCGCGCCTGCGTCGCCTGATCGAGCCGGACCCGTCCAAACCACGCTACATCCAGACTGTCTGGGGCGTGGGTTATGTGTTCGTTCCCGATGGCGTCGGCAAGTGATCGGTGCTTTGTAGGAGTGAGTCGCTCAGGGTGCTGAGTCCTCGCTGGTATAATCGATAGCCCTCTTGAGGGTTATCGACGTTTTTGGCAGGAGCGTTCGTGCATTTGACTCCGTTCGTTATCTGTCATTTCTGCGAGCCTGGCTCGCGCCTGCAAAGTGTGTAGCTGCTGCTATGAAAACCCCGCTCTGGTTCCCGCAAAGCTTCTTCTCACGCACCCTCTGGCTGGTGCTGATCGTCGTGCTGTTTTCCAAGGCACTGACCCTGGTTTATCTGTTGATGAACGAGGACGTGCTGGTCGACAGGCAATACAGCCACGGCGTCGCGCTGACGTTACGGGCCTACTGGGCAGTGGATGAGCATGATCGTGAGGCTATCGCCGAGGCGGCAGGGCTGATCAGGGTGGTGGGTGGCGGCGTACCGGAAGGCGAGCAGCACTGGCCGTACAGTGAGATCTATCAGCGTCAGATGCAGGCTGAGCTGGGCGCCGACACCGAAGTTCGTCTGCGCGTGCACGCACCACCAGCGCTGTGGGTTCGCGCGCCGAGCCTGGGCGCCGGCTGGCTGAAAGTCCCGTTGTATCCGCATCCTTTGCGTGGCCAGAAAATCTGGAGTGTGCTGGGCTGGTTCCTGGCGATCGGCCTGCTGTCCACCGCTTCAGCCTGGATTTTCGTCAGGCAGCTTAACCAACCCCTGAAGCGCCTGGTCTTTGCCGCGCGTCAACTCGGGCAGGGCAGCAGCGTACGCCTGCCCATCAGCGACACGCCAAGTGAGATGGCTGAAGTATACAAAGCCTTCAACCAGATGGCAGAGGACGTCGAGCAGGCGGGGCAGGAGCGCGAGCTGATGCTGGCAGGCGTGTCCCACGATTTGCGCACGCCGCTGACGCGCTTGCGCCTGTCCCTTGAGTTGATGAAGGGCGAGAGCGAGTTCACTGACGGGATGGTGCGCGACATTGAAGACATGGACGCGATTCTCGACCAGTTCCTGGCGTTCATTCGAGATGGGCGTGATGAGCAGATAGAAGAAGTTGACCTGAGCGATCTCGTGCGCGAAGTGGTGGCGCCGTTCAACACGGCGACCGAGCAGGTTCGTTTGCGTCTGGAGCCCATCCCGCCTTTTCCGCTGCGTCGGGTATCGGTTAAACGTCTGCTGAATAACCTGATCGGCAACGCGATGCATCACGCGGGTAACGATATCGAAGTCGCGGCGTATGTGTCGGGCGATCCCGGTGCGCCTTACGTGGTGCTGAGTGTGATGGACCGTGGCGCCGGGATCGATCCCTCAGAGCTGGAGGTCATCTTCAACCCCTTTATTCGCGGAGATAAGGCACGCAGCGGAAAGGGCACCGGATTGGGTCTGGCAATCGTCAAGCGAATCGCGGCGATGCATGGTGGCAACGTCGAACTGCGTAATCGGTCGGGTGGCGGGCTTGAAGCACGGGTGCGCTTGCCGCTGGGATTGATGTTGCCGAGGGACGCTGTCTAAACAAATTGTAGGAGCGGGCTTGCCCGCGATGGCGGTATACCTGATACGCCGCAATCGCGGGCAAGCCCGCTCCTACATGGTTATCCCTTGCCTTTAGTCCGGGTCATATGCGGCCCGCTGTTCTTCTCCAGGTACTCAATGATCATCCCGGCCACGTCCTTGTTGGTGGTGGTTTCGATGCCTTCCAGACCTGGTGACGAGTTCACTTCCATCACCAGCGGACCGTGATTGGACCGTAGAATATCTACGCCCGCTACGCTCAGGCCCATGACCTTGGCGGCGCGGATGGCGGTCATGCGCTCTTCCGGCGTGATCTTGATCAGGCTGGCGCTGCCGCCTCGGTGCAGGTTCGAGCGGAACTCTCCCGGTTTGGCCTGGCGTTTCATCGAAGCGATGACCTTGTCACCCACCACGAAGCAGCGGATATCGGCGCCGCCGGCTTCCTTGATGTACTCCTGAACCATGATGTCCTGCTTGAGGCCCATGAACGCCTCGATCACCGATTCAGCCGCAGTGGCCGTCTCACACAGCACCACGCCGATCCCCTGAGTACCTTCCAGCACCTTGATCACCAGCGGTGCGCCGTTGACCATCTGGATCAAGTCCGGGATGTCGTCGGGGGAGTGGGCAAACCCGGTCACTGGCAGGCCGATGCCACGGCGAGACAGCAGTTGCAGCGACCGCAGCTTGTCCCGCGAGCGAGCAATGGCGACCGATTCATTGAGCGGGAAAACGCCCATCATTTCAAACTGGCGCAGTACCGCGCAGCCATAAAATGTCACCGAAGCGCCGATCCGCGGAATGACCGCATCAAAGCCTTCCAGCGGTTTGCCACGATAGTGAATCTGCGGCTTATGACTGGCAATGTTCATATAGGCACGGAGGGTATCGATCACCACCATCTCGTGGCCCCGCTCAGTCCCCGCTTCGACCATGCGACGGGTGGAATACAGACGCGGATTTCGCGACAGCACAGCGATCTTCATGCAACACCTGTGGCAGAGGTAGTAGAGGCCGGGAATACCGGTTTTTCTTGAACGTATGTGATGCCTGGATTGACTACCAACTGGCCATCGATCAGGGCTTTTGAACCCAGCAACAAGCGATAACGCATGGCTTTGCGACAGGCCAGCGTGAACTCCACCGGCCAGACCCGATCACCCAGCGCCAAGGTTGTACGAATAACGTAGCGGACCTGCGCCTGACCGTTGGAGCTTTTTATGGTTTTCATTGCGACCAGCAGCGCTTCGCAGCGTCGATGGCGCAATTGCACGACTGTGCCGAGATGCGCGTTGAAGCGTACCCACTTTTCGCCGTCGCGTTCGAAGGGTTCGATCTCCGTCGCATGTAGGCTTGAAGTACTGGCTCCGGTGTCGATTTTTGCGCGCAGGCCCGCAACCCCTAAAGAAGGCAGCGCCACCCATTCGCGAAGGCCAACGACCGTTAAGTGATCAAATGTTTTCAAAGCAATTCCAGATTTTGACGACAACCGAACGATAGCCTGATGAACGTGATCGTGATGGATATCGCGAATCAAAGCTACGGGGTGCTGCATTCTAAACTGGGGATCGGTTTGCCGCGTGCTCCGCGTGTCGTAGTACAGTTCCGTCTATTACCTGATCGAGGCATTCATATGGCACAAAAACCAGAAGAAGACGACAAGGTTCGACTGGACAAATGGCTCTGGGCGGCGCGCTTTTTCAAAACCCGATCCCTGGCTAAAGCGGCGATAGAAAGCGGCAAAGTGCATTGGCGGGGCGAGCGCTGCAAGCCGGGCAAGGAGCCGCATATCGGTGATGAGTACCAGATTCGCGCTGGTTTCGACGAGCGTACCGTAGTGGTCAAGGCGCTGTCGGCCGTGCGTCGTGGTGCACCGGAAGCGCAGGCACTCTACGTGGAGACCGAAGAAAGTATCGCCAAACGAGAAAACGCTGCGGCCATGCGCAAGGCTGGCGGGTTGGGCGTCATGACCGATGGGCGGCCGACCAAGAAACAGCGTCGGCAACTCCATCAGTTTCGTGGTTCAAGCAATGACGATTGAACCCTCGCGGACGCTGATTCCGTAGCAGTCCGGCTTGCCGGCGATCACGATTTTACAGACGCTGACGCCGGCACATGACGGCCTTGATCACCCGGTCACCTTTGATCAACAGCGAAAGCAGAATCAGCCCAACCACGATGTCGAAGGGGCGCATACTGGCGGCAGTCAAGATGTCCAGCCACACTGCACTCTCGCTCAGCGGGTGGTTCAGCAGGTGGAAAGGCCACCCGTCGATTCGGTGAAGAGGGCTTGGCCCGTGGGCCACAGCCATAAACACATCAGCACCACAGCGAAAAAATGGCACAGCAAAAGGCGGCTGAAATTCCACCTTGCTTGGAAGAGTTCGGGATTGTTCATAAAATGCGCCGCATCGGCATGTATTACGTCACCAAGGATGTTAGGTGTTAAGCGGCGTTTTATAAGCGCCTGTCATTATTTTGTCATCACTTCAGATACCTTTTCTTATGCATGATTTTCCAGATATCGATTACACCCAACGCTTCATTTTTGAAGAAAGTGACGTGCGCGGCGAGCTGGTGGCCCTTGAGCGCAGCTATGCAGAAGTGCTCGCCAAGCACACGTACCCGGAGCCTGTGGCGCAGCTGTTGGGCGAATTGCTTGCGGCTGCCGGCTTGCTGGTTGGTACGTTGAAATTCGACGGGTTGTTGATTCTGCAGGCCAACTCCAGTGGCCCGGTTCCGACACTGATGGTCGAAATTTCCAGTGATCGCGAGATCCGTGGCATCGCTCGCTACGACGCCTCGCTGATCACGGCAGGTGCAGGCTTGCGTGATCTGATGCCCGACGGCACGTTGACGATGACCATCGACCCGACTCACGGCAAGCGCTACCAAGGTGTGGTTGCGCTGGATGGTGCTGACCTTTCGGAATGCTTCACGGCCTATTTCAAGCTGTCCGAGCAGTTGGGCACGCGCTTCTGGCTCCATGCCGATGGCAAGCGAGCGCGTGGTCTGCTGTTACAGCAATTGCCTGCCGCACGCCTGACCGACCCGGACGACCGCGACGAAAGCTGGCAACACGTGATTGCGCTGGCCAGCACGTTGACTGCTGAAGAGCTGCTCAGCCTGGATAATGAAACGGTTCTGCACCGTCTGTTCCACGAAGATGCCGTGCGTATGTTCGATATTCAGCCGCTGCATTTCCGTTGCAGCTGCTCGCGTGAGCGTTCCGGCAACGCGTTGGTCAGTCTGGGTCTGGAAGATGCCCAGCAACTGGTGATTGAGCACAACGGTCACATCGAAATCGACTGTCAATTCTGCAACCAGCGTTATTTGTTCGATGCCACTGACGTAGCTCAGCTGTTCGCTGGCGGCGGTGTGGATTCTCCATCCGGCACGCATCATTAAGTAACGTCTTAAGGCGCCTGAAACGCGCTCTGGGCCGCGAGATTGCTGTTCTGACAGGAGGGTTCTACCTTTTCTGGGCATTTCTGGCATAATCCGGCCCACTTTTAAGCTGTAGTAGTGCGAAATTTTCTACTACAAAACGTTTGGAGCACTCGGCCAATGGCCGACGGGGAACCTCATGACGCAAGCTAACAACGCCGTGTACACCGATCTGAGCATCGATGATCTGGTTAAAGAAGCCCTGAATCGCGGTGAAGGCGAGCTGTCCGATACCGGCGCACTCGTTGTGAGAACTGGTCATCGCACTGGTCGTTCGCCAGTCGACCGTTTCATCGTTGAAGAGCCGACCACCCAGGACGCCATCGCCTGGGGCCCGATCAACCGCAAGTTCCCGGCCGACAAGTTCGATGCGCTGTGGAACCGCGTAGAAGCTTTCCTGGGTGAGCACGAACGTTTCGTCTCCCACGTTCATGTAGGTTCTGATCCGGCGCACTACCTGCCGGTCAAGATGACCACCGGTACCGCCTGGCACAACCTGTTTGGCCGTTGCCTGTTCATCAACCCTGAGCAGGGTCAGTACAACGCTGGCGGCAAGACCGAGTGGCAGATTCTCAACGTTCCTGGTTTCGTCTGCGAACCAGAGCGCGATGGCACCAACTCTGATGGCACCGTGATCATCAACTTCGCGGCCAAGAAAGTGCTGATCGCTGGCATGCGTTACGCCGGCGAAATGAAAAAAGCCCTGTTCTCGGTACAGAACTTCCTGCTGCCAGCAGTCGACGTGCTGCCAATGCACTGTGCTGCCAACATGGGCGAAGAAGGCGACGTTACCCTGTTCTTCGGCCTGTCCGGCACCGGCAAGACCACGCTGTCGGCTGATGAAAGCCGTTACCTGATCGGTGACGACGAACACGGCTGGGGTGTGGGCGTGGTGTTCAACATCGAAGGCGGTTGCTATGCCAAGTGCATCGACCTGTCCGAGAAGAACGAGCCTGTCATCTGGAAAGCCATTCAGCACGGCGCAGTATTGGAAAACGTCGTACTCGATGCCAACAAAAAGGCTGACTACGCAGACGACAGCCTGACCCAGAACAGCCGCGCCGCTTACCCGCGCGAACTGATCGAAAAACGCGCACCGAAAAACCTCGGTGGCGAGCCAAACGCTGTGATCTTCCTGACCTGCGACCTGACCGGCGTTCTGCCGCCCGTGTCGATCCTCAGCGAAGAGCAAGCGGCCTACCACTTCCTGTCGGGCTACACCGCACTGGTTGGCTCTACTGAAATGGGCTCGGGCGCTGGTATCAAGTCGACCTTCTCCACCTGCTTCGGTGCGCCGTTCTTCCCGCGTCCGGCCGGCGAATACGCTGAGCTGCTGATCAAGCGCATCCGTGGTTTTGGCTCGAAAGTCTACCTGGTCAATACCGGCTGGACCGGCGGCGGCTACGGCGTCGGCAAACGCTTCAACATCCCGACCACCCGTGGCGTGATTGCAGCGATCCAGAGCGGCGCGTTGATTGGTGCCGAAACCGAGCATCTGGCCACCGTCAACCTTGACGTGCCGAAGCTGGTTCCTGGCGTCGACACCGGCCTGTTGAACCCACGCAACACGTGGGAAGACAAAGCCGCCTACGACGAAGCGGCTAAAGCTTTGGCAGGCTTGTTCATCGAGAACTTCAAGAAGTTTGATGTTAGCGACTCGATCAAGAATGCTGGGCCGAAGCTGTAATCTGGTTGTTACCGGATGAATGAAAAAGCCGCCTTTAGGGGCGGTTTTTTTATGTCGGTATTACCGTCGTAGACACCCATCACCCCGCCGGATTAAAGCTCCCCGCCGCCTCGCAATATCGGGTTTGCGTCAACTTGCTTTGTTCTTCTCGATCACTTTCCGAGCGTTTGCTCCACTCGCGGCATTCTTCCTTGAAGAATACCTGCGCGGCTTTGCGGCACTCGCGATGTTCGATGGAGGCGGCCGGAAAGTTGAAGCAGACACTGTCACCTTCGATGTGATTGTTGAAGATGCGCCACTGGGCGCGATAGCGGTTGCGGCCGTCCCATTCGTGGATTTCGGCGGTGGCGATTTCTGTTTTTACCCGACGCTGCGGTGTCGCGCTGTGGGCCAGGTCGTGTTTGAAGTCAGCCATGTAGGCAGCAGAGACCATGCCTTGAGCGGGTTTGGCTGGGCGTGGGGTGGCGGCTGGCTCGGGCTCAGAGTCAAGCTCTGGCTCGCTGACAACAACGATGGGTTCTACGGTGGGAGCAACCGGTTTTGCGACGGGTGTTGGCTCGGAGACAGGTGCCACTACGGCGACCGTTTCGCTGGGCACGTCGGTCGCAGGCTGAGCATTGGTGGCGACGACCGCAGGCTTGCTGGTGTGAAACTGGGGGATGAGTGCGTAGGCGCCAATCCCCAGTGCGGTAAGCACTACAAGCGTGCGGCCGAAAGACCCGGACTTCGCTGGCTGCGGGACTTTTTGCTTGCTGGGATGCGCGCCGAGGACCACATCGAATTGATCGGGGCTCAATCGTTGAATATGGGTCAAGCCTTCGTCATCAGGCTTTTTCATGTGATCCATTTCGCTTCCTATGCGAGTCGTTGAGCGCAGGGTAATGCGCGCAATATCAGTTTGCCAGTTATCCCGCTGCAAGGAAGCTCAACTGTGCAAGTCCTGGTGCTTTTTGAGACGTGTTAAGCGTTTTGACAGGTGGCTGGTTGCAAACGGCGGGTGACTTGGCAATCCCGCGTTTTATCGGCGTTGCTACAGCGTTTTGAGTTCTTTTACCCGCTTGCTTGCCAGCCGGGAGGCTGCCTTCAGGTTCATTAATCCCCGGCCACAAGACTTCGGTATATTGAGTCGCTTATGGACCCGTGAAGCAGCCAATACGCATCGTTTTCAGATTTGAGTATCTGATTTTTTGTTTCAGTTTGTCGTGCTGAAGCGACAGCCTTTTATAGATTCGCCAGGAAAGCCACGCTATGGTCGCGAGGTCTTCAGGCGGTCAAAGGAGTGACGGCATGTACAAAACACTTGAGCAGGTTTTCGGTTATCCACAGTTTCGCCCGGGTCAGGAGTCGGCGATCGGTGCGGTATTGGCAGGGCGTTCGGCGGCGGCGATTTTTCCGACGGGGTCGGGCAAATCATTGTGTTATCAGCTGCCGGCCGTGCTGTTGCCGCACCTGACGTTGGTAGTCTCGCCGCTGTTGGCGTTGATTCAGGACCAGTTGGCGTTCTTGCAGCGGCATGGCATTGCAGCAGCGAGCATCGACTCAGTGCAGAGCCGCGACGAGGCGGCCGAGGTCATGTCCCGCGCGCGGTCCGGCGAGTTGAAGATTCTGATGATTTCCGTAGAGCGCCTGAAGAATGAGCGCTTTCGCCATTTCATCGCCCAAGTGCCGATTTCGTTGCTGGTGGTGGACGAAGCGCACTGCATATCCGAGTGGGGCCATAATTTCCGTCCGGACTATCTCAAGCTGCCGGACTACCAGCGGCAGTTCAATATCCCACAAGTGTTGCTGCTGACGGCTACCGCCACGCCGAAGGTCATCCTCGACATGCAGGTCAGATTTGCCATAGCGCCTGACGACGTGGTCACCACCGGCTTTTATCGTCCCAACCTTAATCTGTTGGTCGAGCCGATTGCGGGCCACGACAAGCGTCGACGGCTGGTCGAATGGCTGAGCGCGCGGACGGATGAGCCGACCATCGTCTACGTGACCCTGCAGAAAACCGCCGAGCAAATTGCTGCGCATCTCAGCCAGAACGGTATTGCCGCCAGCGCTTATCACGCCGGCTTGCCTCATGAGCAGCGTGAGTCGATCCAGCATCAGTTCATGGGCGGCCGGCTCAATTGCATCGTTGCCACCATTGCCTTCGGCATGGGCATCGACAAGAGCGACATCCGCAATGTGGTGCATTTCGATCTGCCTAAATCCATCGAAAACTACAGCCAGGAAATCGGCCGTGCAGGGCGCGATGGCCAGCCCTCTGACTGCCTGGTGTTGGCCAATCGCGACAGCCTGAACGTGCTGGAAAACTTCATCTACGGCGATACACCGGAGCAGGTTGGCATTCGCCATGTGCTCGATGAAGTGTTCAATGCCAGTGCCGAAGGGCAGTGGGAGTTGCTGCTTGGGCCTTTGGCCGATAGCAGCAATATTCGTCAGCTGCCGCTGAAAACCCTGCTGGTGCAGCTTGAGTTGCGCGGCATTATCGCCCCGCGCTTCGCGTATTTCGCAGAGTATCGGTTCAAGTTTCTGGTTGAACCGAATGAGCTGTTGCAACGCTTCGAGGGCGAGCGACGGCAGTTCGTAGAGGCGATTATCAACACCTCTGAGCGGGCGAGAACCTGGGCCACGGTGGATTTCGATGCGTTGTATCAACAGCACCAGGCCGAGCGCGGGCGGGTGGTGACGGCGCTGGATTACTTCCAGGAGAAAAGCTGGATCGAGCTGGAAAGTAAACAGATGACCGAGGTTTACAGCGTGCTCGGTTCGGCCTTCGACCCCGAAGCGCTCAGTCTCGAATTGTTCGATCATTTCAGGCAGCACGAAACCACGGAAGTTGCCCGGATCCACGCCATGCTGGATTTTTTCGCCTCCGGGCAATGCCTGAGTTGGCGTCTTGCGCAATACTTCGGAGATCATAAGGCGCCGCAACCGTGTGGGCATTGCTCGGTGTGCCACGGACATCCAGCCGTATTGCAAAAGCCGCCCGCGCTACCGGCCTTGGAGGAACAGAGTTTTGATCGATTGTGTGGCGACTTTATCCGCAAGCATCAGGACTACAGCGGCCATGCGCCGAGCGTAGAGCGCCTGACTCGATTCCTCTGCGGTATCGGTGTGCCGTTGTTCACCAAACTCAAGGCGCGGGGGATCAAGGGCTTTGCCGCGCTTGAAAATTATCCGTATGCGCAGGTGCGGGAGTGGCTGCAGAAATCCATCTGAAATGCATCGTACAGAACCTGTGTCGGATACAAGTCTCTGTAGGAGCTGCCGAAGGCTGCGATCACTCTATATCGCGAAGGCTGTTCCGGCCTTATCGCAGCCTGCGGCAGCTCCTACGGGGTTATGTGTATTGTCTGAAAACATAGAATCTCCCACATCCGGTTAGACTGTCGGTTCATTCGCATTCAGAGGCTGGTTCATGACCGATCAAACCCCGCAACGCGCCGATTACCGTCACTTCCAGCCGATCACCACGCGGTGGCACGACAACGATATCTACGGGCATGTGAATAACGTCACCTACTACAGCTTTTTCGACAGTGCGGTGAACAGTTATCTGATCGAGCGCGGTGGGCTGGATATTCATGAGGGGGAGGTGGTGGGGTTCGTGGTGAGTTCGTCGTGCGATTACTTCGCTTCGATTGCCTATCCAGACCTGATCGAAGTAGGCGTCCGGGTCGGCAAGTTGGGCAATAGTTCGGTGCAGTACGAATTGGCGGTGTTTAAGGCGGGCGAAGAGGAAGCCTGCGCGGCGGGGCGGTTTGTGCATGTATTCGTTGACCGGGTGTCGAACCGGCCGGTGCCGATTCCCGCCAACTTGCGTGGGGCGTTAGAGCAACTAGTGGTCTAACGCCTACCTCCGCAAGCGTGCCATCAATCAGTCGCGATCATGCTCATGGCGATGACCACGGTGATGACCGTAGTCGTGACGATGGCGACGGTGGTCGCCACGGTAGCCGCGACGATCGTCATGACCACCACGGTAGCCGCGATCATCGTTACGGCTTTGATTGCCCATGTAGTTACCCAGTGCGCCGCCAGCACCACCGCCTGCGGCTGCGCCGATCAGACTGCCGGTATTGCCGCCAAGGCTGCGGCCGACCACGTTACCGCCCGCTGCGCCCAGGCCACCGCCGATAGCCGCTTCCGCACGGTTGTGACGGTTCGCGCCGACAGCGCCACCGGCTGCACCGCCCAGGCCGGCACCAATTGCCGAACCTGTGCTGCCGCCCAATTGTTGGCCTACAACCGAGCCCAGTACTCCACCCAATGCTCCGCCCACGCCGGCCTCGGCAGTGCCGCCCGCAGACGCAAAACCACTGACCAGACTCAGGGACAACAACAGAATCGAGGAATACTTCATATAGGAACCTCAGGTGGATGACGGCGCGATCCTGAGGCTGCGGCTAACGACTAACAATCTAAATCCGACGAATAACACGGCGTTGAAAAATATACTAAGTTGCTGTTTTTTAGAGGGAACTTTAGTTGAAAGATTCGCTCCTATTTTACTTCACGTAAGTGTATTGCTTGACGCATCGCGGGCAAGCCCGCTCCTACAGGCTGTTGAAAATATCATGTAGGAGCGGGCTTGCCCGCGATAGCAGTAGTTCGCCTTCTTACATAATCCGCTGACTAACCGCCGCGTGTTCCAGGCGAATCGCAACAAATTTCGACGTCGGTGTATGGCTACCATCGCCCACGCTTTCCAGCGGCACCAGCGGGTTCACTTCAGGGTAATACGCCGCTGCCTGGCCAGCAGGAATATCGAATGCCAGCAGGGTGAAGCCCTTGACCCGACGTTCGAGCCCATCATCCCAGATCGAAACCAAATCCGCTTTCTGCCCCGGCTTGAAGCCCAGGCGGATGATGTCGGCTTCGTTGACGAACAGCACATCACGTTGGCCCTTAACCCCACGATAGCGGTCGTCGAGGCCATAGATCGTGGTGTTGTACTGATCGTGGGAGCGCATGGACTGCATGATCAGGTCGGGAATCTGGCCGGTCGAACGTACGTTTTCGTGCACCAGATCCAGAGGCAACACGTTGGACTTGAAGTTGGCGCGAGTCGACGGGGTGTTCCAGCGACGCTCGCTCGCAGCGTTGCCCAGATAGAAACCACCTGGATTGTCGAGACGTTGGTTGAAGTCTTTGAAACCTGGAATGGTGTCGGCGATCAGGTCGCGAATGCGGCGGTAATCGGCGGTCAACCACAACCAGTCCACCGGCTGTTTGCCGAGTGTGGCATTGGCGATGCCGGCGATGATCGCAGGCTCGGAGCGCATCTGTTTGGACAGCGGGCGCAACTGGCCGTTGGAGGCGTGGACCATGCTGAAAGAGTCTTCCACCGTCACTGCCTGCGGACCTTCGTCTTGCATGTCGATATCGGTGCGCCCGAAGCACGGCAGGATCAGTGCATCTTTGCCGTGGGCCAAATGGCTACGGTTGAGCTTGGTGCTGATTTGCACGGTCAGGTCGCAGTTGTTCAGCGCCTGGAAGGTGCGCGGGCTGTCCGGCGTCGCCTGGGCGAAGTTACCGCCCAGGGCGATAAACACTTTGGAGCGCCCGTCGAGCATTGCGTGGATCGCTTCCACTACGTTGTGGCCGTTGCTGCGCGGGACTTTGAACTGGAAGCGCTTTTCCAGCGAGTCGAGGAAGAACGCCGGCGGGCGCTCGTTGATCCCCATGGTGCGGTCGCCCTGCACGTTACTGTGGCCACGTACCGGGCACAGGCCAGCGCCAGGCTTGCCAATGTTGCCGCGCAGCAGCATCAGGTTGGCGATTTCCTGAATGGTCGGTACCGAGTGCCTATGCTGAGTGATGCCCATCGCCCAGCACATGATCACGTTCTTGCTCTTGCGGTACATCTTTGCAGAGGTTTCGATATCGCCGATGGTCAGACCGGATTGCTGGATGATTTCTTCCCATGAGGTGTCATCCACCGCCGCCAGGTAATCCAGCACGCCGTCAGTGTGCTCGTTGAGGAAATCATGATCGAAAACGGCAGGCTCGTTGGCAGCCTGAGCCTCGCGTTCCCATTGCAGCAGGTACTTGGCCATGCCGCGCAGCAACGCCATGTCGCCACCCAGCGCAGGACGGAAGTACGCGGTATTGGTCGGCTCGGAACCATTGGTCAGCATTTCAATCGGGTGCTGCGGATGTTGGAAGCGCTCTAGACCGCGTTCTTTCAACGGGTTGACGCACACCACGTGGGCACCGCGTTTCACTGCTTCACGCAGCGGTTCGAGCATTCGTGGGTGGTTGGTGCCAGGGTTCTGACCGAGGACGAAAATGGCATCGGCGTGTTCGAAATCGTCGAAGGTCACGGTGCCTTTACCGACGCCAACGCTCTGCGCCAACGCCACACCACTGGCTTCGTGGCACATGTTCGAACAGTCAGGGAAATTGTTGGTGCCGTAAGCGCGCACGAACAGCTGATACAGGTACGCCGCTTCGTTGCTGGCCCGGCCCGAGGTATAGAACTCGGCCATGTCCGGGCTTGGCAGGTTGTTTAGATGCTTGGCGATCAGGGCGAAGGCCTCGTCCCAGCTGACCGGTACATAACGATCGGTTTCGGCGTTGTAGCGCATCGGCTCGGTCAAGCGGCCCTGATACTCAAGCCAGTAATCACTTTGCTCAAGCAGGGAGCTGACGCTGTAGCGGGCGAAAAACGAGGCATCGACGCGGCGCTTGGTGGCTTCCCAGTTGACGGCCTTGGCGCCGTTTTCGCAAAACTTGACCATGCCGCTTTCCGGCGAATCACCCCAGGCACAACCAGGGCAGTCAAAGCCGCCATTCTGGTTGGTCTTGAGCATCATGCGGAGGTTTTTCAGCGCGTTGTCACTGGTCAGCCACGCTTGGGTCACGCTGATCAGCGCACCCCAACCGCCCGCTGCACCCTTGTAGGGTTTGTATCGCGGGACTGGGGGTTTGTCGGCTTGTTGGTGATTGGCCACGCTATCGTACTCCATCGCAGGGCGGTAATCCCTCAGCGCTGGGGTACCGGCAGATTAGCGCCTAGCCTAGGGGCGCTCGCCGGTTTGCGTCTAATCGTTAGTACTGATCCTCTGATAGAGCGTGTCGATCAAGACTCATCAATCAGGGTCCGATACTCAATGAAGCAGGCTTCGGCCAATGCGGAGCGTGGCGCCCCACGGCGCATGATCAGGCCGAGACGGGCCAGGGTTTGCGCGTCGGCAATCGGGTGCAGTCGCAAGTGTTCGGTGAGACTTTCCAGGCCGCCCTCCAAGGGCATGATCGCGCAGCAGAAACCGCCATGCACCGCTTGCAACAATTGATGCACGGCATCGGTCTGCAACAGCGGTTTCGGGCTCAGGCCGCGGCTAAGAAAATTGTGATCGATGGATTGGCGAAAATGCATGCCGCTGGTGAGCAGGCCCAGGGGCAGTTCGACCAGCGCTTCCCAGCTCAGCGGCTGTTCGCCGAAGCTGAAATGCCGGTGGTCATACAGCAGGCCCATTTGGGTTTGTGCCAGGGGCAGTAATTCGAAACGCTCGTTGTCCAGTCGCTCAATGTACGACACACCCAGATCCAGCTGGTTGCTCGCCAACTGATCCAGCACTTGCTCGGAACTGAGCGACGACAGTTCGAAACGCAGGTTCGGGTGCAACCGGTGCATGCGCCGCATCAGCGCCAGCGGGTCGAAGCTTGATAAAGGCACGACACCGAGACGCAAGGTCCCCACCAGATGCCCCCGGCAGGCAGCGGCTTCGGCGTGCAGGCCGTCATACGCGGCCAGAACCGTGCGCGCCCAGGCCAATACCCGCTCGCCCGGTGCGGTAAAGCCTTCGAAGCGCTGGCCGCGATTGACCAACGACAGATCGAGCTCTTCCTCCAGGCTGCGCAAGCGCATGGACAAGGTCGGCTGGGTAATGTGACAACGCGCCGCCGCCTGACCGAAGTGTCGCGTCTCATCGAGGGCGACGAGGAATTTCAGTTGTTTGATGTCCATCTTCATTCCGGAGTGCAAGAGGGCTGTAGGAGATTGGCGACGCGGTATTGAATCAAAGTCCGACAATCAGCTCGCGATAATCGCCAACTGCGGCGAATTCCTCGGTGTCTTTCGGCCCTTTGCGGCTGTCCGGTTCGCTGACCGCCAGCAAATGGCCAATGCCAAAGCGTTGGGCGCTGCGCAGAATCGGCAAAGTGTCGTCGATAAACAGGCTGCGACTTGGCTCGAAGGCGATGTCGGCTTGCAGTGCGTCCCAGAACTGCGGGTGCTCTTTGGGGTACCCGTAGTCGTGGGAGCTGATCATCCGTTCGAAGTACGACGCCAGTTGCACGCGCTCCATTTTCAATGACAGCGAGTCGCGGTGCGCGTTGGTGATCATGATCACGCGCTTGCCGGCCTGTTTGATCGCCGCCAGAAAGGTTTCGGCATCGGGGCGCAAGGAGATGAGGTCAGCGGTCTCTTTTTTCAGGTCGCGCAGGGAAAGCTTGAGCTCGGCGCTCCAGAAATCCAGGCAGTACCAATTCAGCGTGCCGGCGTTCTTTTCGAACAGCGGCTTTATCTCCAGCTCGGCCATGGCCCGACTGACCCCGTGCAGGTCGGCGTAGCGCTGTGGCAGGTGTTGCAGCCAGAAATGGTTGTCGTAATGCAGGTCGAGCAAGGTGCCGTCCATATCGAGCAGAACGGTATCAATGTCGTGCCAAGGTAAAGAAGGCATTCGGGATCTCGGGTGATGTATGAATTAGGTGTCGTTTCCGACACAGACAATCGGAAAAGCCACGGTATAGTACCCCGTCTACGCCAAGGAGCCTGTCATGCGCCAGAAACCCACCGTCCTCGCCCGCGAAATCGTCGCCAGTAGCCGCCTGTTTCGAGTCGAAGAGCTGCAATTGCGCTTTTCCAACGGCGTCGAACGCACCTACGAACGCCTGGTGGGCCGTGGTGCCGGCTATGGCGCGGTGATGATCGTCGCGATGCTCGATGCCGATCACGCTGTGCTGATCGAAGAATATTGCGGCGGTACCGATGAGTACGAGTTGTCCTTGCCTAAAGGCTTGATCGAGCCGGGCGAAGACGTGCTGGCCGCCGCCAACCGCGAGCTTAAGGAAGAAGCCGGGTTTGGCGCGCACCAATTGGAGCATTTGACCGAGCTGTCATTGTCGCCCGGTTACATGAGCCAGAAAATCCAGGTGGTACTGGCCACCGATCTGTACGAAGAAACGCTGCCGGGCGACGAGCCTGAGCCAATGCGGGTCGACAAAGTCAACCTGCGCGAGCTGTCGAGCCTGATCCAGCATCCACAATTCAGCGAGGGCCGCGCGTTGGCGGCCCTGTATCTGGCGCGCGATCTATTGACCCAACGCGGGGATTTCCAGCCGTGACTGATGTGTTTTCCAACCTGCCGCATCCGCTTTTGGCGCCGGTAATCGAACTGGCGCGCCGCGCCGGGGAAGTGATCCTGCCGTTCTGGCGTGCCAATGTCGCCGTTGAATCCAAGGCCGATGCGTCGCCGGTGACCGCTGCCGACCTGGCGGCCCACCATTTGTTGGTGGCGGGTTTGCAGGCGCTGGCGCCGGATATCCACGTGTTGTCCGAAGAAGATGCCGATATCCCCCAGAGCGAGCGCGCCACTTGGAAGCGTTGGTGG
Source organism: Pseudomonas sp. NA-150 (assembly GCF_044336365.1). Classification (NCBI taxonomy): domain Bacteria; kingdom Pseudomonadati; phylum Pseudomonadota; class Gammaproteobacteria; order Pseudomonadales; family Pseudomonadaceae; genus Pseudomonas; species Pseudomonas sp. NA-150. Next base: position 141,341 of record NZ_CP172305.1, read on the forward strand.
CTGGTGGATCCGCTGGACGGCACCAAGGAATTCATTTCCGGCAGTGAAGAGTTCACCGTCAACATCGCCCTGATCGAAAACGGCCGTGTGGTGTTTGGCGTGGTGTCGATGCCGACCAACAACCGCTGCTACTTCGGCGGTGCTGGTTTGGGCGCCTGGCGCAGTAATGACGAGAACCATGCCGAGCCAATCAGCGTACGCGAAGTGCCCGCGGCGGGTGAAGCGTTCACTGTGGTTGCCAGCCGCCGCCACAGCAGCCCGGAGCAAGAGCGTTTGTTGGCTGGGTTGTCTGCCAGCCTGGGTGAGTTGCAGTTGGCCAATATCGGCAGCTCGCTGAAGTTCTGCCTGCTGGCGGAAGGGGCTGCGGATTGCTATCCACGACTGGCGCCGACGTCGCAGTGGGACACCGCTGCGGCGCAAGGCGTGCTGGAAGGGGCAGGTGGCGAGGTGCTGGACCTGTCGGGCAATACCTTTACCTATCCGCCGCGTGAGTCGCTGCTTAACGCGTTCTTCCTCGCACTGCCAACCAAGGCGGCGTGGCGTGGGAAGTTATTGGAATTGGCCAAGTCTGGTCTTTGAGCTGCGTCGATCTAATCGCGGGCAAGCCCGCTCCTACAATGATTTTCATAACCTCTGTAGGAGCGGGCTTGCCCGCGATAGCCATTCATCGGTGCAACACATACTGCCCGGTAAACCGCACCGCCGGTTCTTCGCTCCCCAGGTTAACCACACGCGTGGGCAGTATCAGCCGTGCACGGTCATAACGCTGGTATGTGCGCAGAAACCGCTCCCACACTGCTTCATCCGGTGCATCGCACAGCGCGATGGCATCGGTGGTGACCGGTATCGGATAGCTGATCTGGCCTTCATGAATCACGATATGCCCGTCGTCGACTCCCGCTTCACGCAATCGCAGGTGCAGCCAGCCCCAGCCGGCAAGCACCGCGGCGCAGTACAGGCTGCCGCCGAACATCGTGCTCTTATGGTTGATGTTGACGTCCAGCGGCAATTGCAGGCGCAGTTGCCCGCCTTGCCAGCTCAGCACCTTGATGCCCATCTCGCGGGTCAGTGGAATGTCCTGGTGCAGGACCTGTTCCAGGTAGTTGCTGTCATCGCTCATAGCCGTTCCTTGCGATCAATCGAGGTCGTCGGTGCCGTTGTGGCTATCACCGAAGCTCAAACCGTGTTTGCGCAGTTTGTCGTGCAGGGTTTTGCGCGGCAGGCCGAGGGCTTCGGCCAGGCTGCGCACTGAACTGTGGGGGCGGGTCAATTCGGCGGCGATCAATGAGCGCTCGAAGCTTTCAACCTGCTCACTGAGGCCACCCACCGTGTTGGGCATATTCGGCATTTCATTACCTTCCAGCGCCAGCTCCAGGCCGAGGGCGAAACGCTCGGCGGCGTTTTGCAGTTCGCGCACGTTGCCCGGCCAGGTGTAACGCAGCAGCAGGGCACGTTGGCCAGGTTGCAGTTCATGTTTGGGCAAGCCGTGGCGAACGCTGGCGGCGTCGGCGAAATGCTGGAACAACATCAGCGCATCTTCGCCGCGCTCGCGCAGTGGCGGAATTTTCAGTGGCGCGACATTCAGGCGGTAATACAGGTCGGCACGGAAACGGCCCTGATCCGCGGCCTGGCGCAAGTCTTCCTTGGTTGCCGCAATCACCCGTATATCCAGCGCGATCTGCTGGTTGCCGCCCAAGCGTTCGACCATTCGTTCTTGCAGCAAGCGCAGCAATTTCACCTGCACCTCCAGGCTCATGCTTTCGATTTCGTCGAGAAACAGCGTGCCGCCGTTGGCGAACTCGAACTTGCCGATCCGGCGTTTTTGCGCGCCGGTGAACGCACCCGGTTCATGGCCGAACAGCTCGCTTTCGACCACCGACTCGGCCAGCGCCCCGGCGTTGATCGCGACAAAAGGTCCAGCGCGACGGTTAGACAGATCATGCAGGGCGCGGGCGACCACTTCTTTGCCGGCGCCGGTTTCACCGAGGATCAACACGTCGGCCTTGGTCGCGGCGAGGGCACCGATTTGCTCGCGCAGGCGCAGCATCGGCGCGGACTGCCCCACCAGTCGTGCGCTCAGTTGCTGTCGATCGCTCAACGCCAGACGCAGGCTGCGGTTGTCCAGTACCAGACGACGCAGGTCGAGTGCGCGGCGCACGCTGTCCAACAGCGCGTCGCTGGCAAAAGGTTTTTCAAGGAAGTCATAAGCACCGGCACGCATGGCCTGCACCGCCAGCGGCACATCGCCGTGGCCGGTGATCAGCAGCACCGGCAGCTCCGGGTCCTGGCTGTGCAGTTGAGTCAGCAGCTCAAGGCCATCGATACCGGGCATGCGGATGTCGCTGACGATCACCCCGGGCCAGTCGCGCTCGATACGATCTGCCAGGCCCTTGGCCTCAGTCAACGACAGGACTTTCAGGCCCGCGAGGTCCAGGGTCTGACTGAGAGCGCCGCGCAAATGCGGGTCGTCGTCGATCAGCACCACTTGAATCCGGCTGTCGATGGCGTGGTCCGTACTCATGCCGATAGATCCTCTGGCGGTTGAAGATTGACCCCGGACGCGCCGGCGCGCAGGCATAACGTCAGCACTGCGCCGCCGGTGGGGTGATTGGCGAACAGCAACTCGCCGCCCAGCGCGCGCATCAGCGTATCGCAAATCGCCAGGCCGAGCCCCAAGCCCTGGGTGCGAGTCTTGGTGGTGAAAAACGGCTCTCTGGCATGGGCCAGCGCTTCGTTGGAAAACCCCGGCCCGTTGTCACGGATGTACAGGTTGACGCCCTCGGCGGTCTGCTCGGCACTTAACCAGATTCTACGTGGCGGGCCTTTTTCGGTGAGCGCATCGAGGGCGTTGGCCAGCAGATTGCCCAGTACCTGGCGCAATCGGGTTTCGCCCGCTTGCACCCACAACGTCGCGTCTGGCAGATCGCGGATCAGTTCAACTTCCATGGCGCGTCGCCGTTTGGCCAACAGTGCCAGAGCGTCGTCCAGCGCTGGTTGCAGAGCGACACTTTCTGGCGCATGCCGATCGCGGCGGGCGAAAGCGCGCAGGTGGGCGATGATCGAAGACATGCGCCCGGTCAGCTCGTTGATCAGCTTGAGATTGCCGCGGGCATCGTCGGTGCGTTGATGATCGAGCAGCACTTCGGCGTTTTCCGCGTAACTGCGGATCGCCGCCAATGGTTGATTGAGCTCATGGCTGATACTGGCGGACATGGTGCCCAGCGCCGACAATTTGCTGGCCTGCACCAGTTCGTCCTGGGCGCGAACCAACTCTTGTTGCGCTTGTTCGCGCTCTAATACTTCCTGCTTGAGTCGGCTGTTCAGGCCCTCAAGATCGCTGGTCCGCTCGACCACGCGCACTTCCAGTTCACGCCGGGCCTTGGCTTCAAAGGCAATGCGTTCGAGGTAATGCCGCCGGCGTTGCATCATCAGGCCCAGCAGCAACATCAGTACCAGCAACGCTGCGCCACCGACCGCCACCACCGTGCGTACAGGTCGGTCGACCAGCACCCGAGGCGCAAGAATGCTGACTCGCCAGCCGGTTTCGTCCATGATTTGAGTTTGCGTGAGCCAGGCCTTCTCATTGAGATTCAGCGGTTTCGGGTCGCGCGTCGGATAGGGCTGAATGGCGGCAATCGCCTGTTTTTCGGCATCGCTCAACGGGCGGGTCGCACGGAAGCGCCAGTCGGGGTTGGAGGTCAGGATCACCACGCCGTTGGCATCGGTCAGCAGCAGTTGTTCCGGCGTCTTGCCCCATAAGGTCTCGGTGCGGTCCAGATCGACCTTCACCACCAGCACGCCGAGCACCTGGCCGCCGCCGTGCACCGCTGATGCGAAGAAGTAGCCGCGCTTGGCCGAAGTGGTACCCAGACCAAAAAAACGCCCCAGGCGGCCCTCCATCGCCTCGCTGAAATAAGGCCGAAAGGCGAAATTGCGGTCGACGAAACTGTCGTGTTTATCCCAATTGGACGCCGCCAGCGTATTGCCGTTGGGGTCCATCAGGTACAACACCTCGGCGCCGGTCTGACGGCTGATTTCCTTGAGCAAGCGATTGGCATTTTCCTGCGCGAGCTGTTGCTGCGGGTTGTCCAGCACCGCGCGCAATGCGGGAAGGTCGCTGAGGATCTGCGGCAACACTTCGTAGCGATGCAACGTGCCCAACAGGTTGGCGACGTACAGATCAAGGGTCTGGCGGTTCTGGCTGGTCAGCTCGTTACCGTAATAGCGCTCGGCCAGGTGCTGCAGCGGCCACAACAGAGGCGCGAGGCACACTGCCAATAAAGCAAGGCTGCGCCAGCGGGGACGTCGGGCCAGGGTGGGGGTGGTGGTCATGTTGAAAATGCGCCGAATTAAGTTCGTCTGGCACATTATCTGTAGGAGCTGCCGAAGGCTGCGAACGATGGCCAGGCGCAGCCTTCGGCAGCTCCTACAGGTGAGTGCGGTACGGGTCAGTATGCCTATTGCTGCCCCGCCAGGCACTCCAGCATTGCGCTGTGCCAGTCAGGCAATCGCACTTGCCACTCATCGCGCAGCAGGCTGCAATCGAGGCGCGAGTTTTGTGGGCGTTCGGCAGGCGTCGGGTAGGCGCTGGCCGGAATTGGCTCCAGCGTCGCGCAAGACTTGCCCTGCTTGACCAACTGCTCACCGATGGCCTGAGCGAAGCCATACCACGAGGTCTCGCCGCCAGCGGTCAGGTGATAGACGCCGGAAGGGCCGGCCCTGCCATCGCGCCAATGCTCGATCAATGCACGGGTAGTCTGGGCAATGGTCCCCGCCCAGGTCGGCGCACCGATCTGGTCGGCCACCACACGTAACTCCGGCCGTTCTTGCAACAACCGTTGCATGGTCAGCAGGAAGTTCTTGCCGTGCAGCGAATACACCCAACTGGTGCGCAAAATCAGGTACTGGCCACCGACTGCCATGATCGCCTGTTCACCGGCCAGTTTACTCTTGCCATAAACGCCCAACGGCGCAGGCTCGTCTTGTTCGGTATAGGGCGAGGTTTTTTTGCCATCGAAGACGTAATCGGTGGAGTAATGAATCAACGGAATACCGAGCTTCTTCGCCTCTTCCGCGAAAACCCCCGGCGCAACGCCATTGATCGCGAACGCCAGTTCTGGCTCGCTCTCCGCCTGATCGACCGCCGTGTGCGCGGCAGCGTTGATAATCATGTCCGGGCGCCACTCACTCACTGCCTCGCGAATGGTTTCGGGGTGGCTCAGGTCCAGTTGGTCGCGGCCCAGCACGCGCAACTCGCCCAGACCGGCAAGGCAAGCCTGCAGTTCGCGTGAAACCTGACCGTGCTGACCGCTGATGAAGATCTTCAGAGGTTTTGCCGATGTCGATGTCATGGGAACAGATCTGCCTCTTTCAGGAATTTGCCGTCTATGTCTTTGGCCGACAGTTTCGGTGTCTCGGTCAACTGCCAGTCGATGGCCAATTCCGGGTCATCCCAACGGATGCAACGCTCGGCGCTCGGCTGATAGTAGTCGGTGGTCTTGTAGAGGAATTCGGCGTAGTCGCTGAGCACCACGAAACCATGGGCAAAGCCTTCCGGGATCCACAGTTGGCGATTGTTTTCGGCGGAAAGCCGGACGCTGGCCCAGCGACCAAAGTTCGGCGAACTGCGACGAATATCCACCGCCACATCCAGCACTTCACCGGCGGTCACCCGTACCAATTTGCCCTGAGTGTGCTCCAACTGGTAGTGCAGGCCGCGCAACACGCTCTTTTGCGAGCGTGAGTGGTTGTCCTGAACAAACTGAGCGGTAATGCCAGTTGCCTGCTCAAAACTCCGCGCATTAAAACTTTCGTAGAAAAAACCGCGCTCGTCGCCAAATACCTTGGGCTCAAGGATCAGGACGCCGGGGAGTTCAGACGCAACTACATTCATTGACGTTCCTCAGCCAGTTTAAACAGGTATTGGCCGTAGCCGGTTTTGCCGAATGCGTCGGCGCGTTCAAGCAAATGCTCGCGGTCGATCCAGTCGTTCTGGTAAGCAATCTCTTCCAGGCACGCGACTTTCAGGCCTTGGCGATGTTCGATGGTCTGCACATACTGCGAAGCTTCCAGCAGACTGTCGTGAGTGCCCGTGTCCAGCCATGCAAAACCACGGCCGAAACGCTCGACGCGCAAGTCGCCGCGTTCCAGGTAAGCATTGTTGACGTCAGTAATCTCCAGCTCGCCACGGGGTGAAGGCTTCACCGCTTTGGCAATCTGGATCACATCGTTGTCGTAGAAATACAGACCGGTGACCGCATAGCTGGACTTCGGCTGCTTGGGTTTCTCCTCGATGGACAGCGCGTGGCCTTGTTCATCAAAGTCGATTACGCCGAAACGCTCCGGATCCTTCACCCAATAGCCGAACACTGTCGCGCCTTTGGGGTGCTCGGCTGCGCTTTGCAGCTGTTCGCTGAAATGCTGGCCGTGGAAAATGTTGTCGCCGAGGATCAGGCACACCGGGTCTTTGCCGATGAATTTTTCACCGATCAAAAAAGCCTGAGCCAATCCATCCGGACGAGGTTGCTCTTCGTAGTGGAAGTGCACGCCGAACTGGCTGCCATCGCCCAACAGGTTGCGGTATTGCGGCAGGTCCGCCGGGGTCGAAATGATCAGGATTTCGCGGATGCCGGCCAGCATCAGCACCGAGATCGGGTAATAGATCATGGGTTTGTCGTAGATCGGCAGCAACTGTTTGGAAACGCCGAGCGTAATCGGATGCAGGCGCGTGCCTGAGCCTCCTGCCAGAACGATGCCTTTCATCATGCAATCAAATCCTTTATGTCAGTGAAGCCCAGCCGTTCGCCTTGGTAGCTGCCGTCCTGGACCCTTCGGCACCAGTCTAGATTATTCAAATACCATTGCACGGTTTTACGCAGGCCCGACTCAAAGGTCTCTTCCGGGGTCCAGCCCAGCTCGCGCTCGATCTTGCCGGCGTCAATGGCATAACGCATGTCGTGGCCCGGACGATCGACCACAAACGTGATCAAGTCAGCAAAGTTCGCCACGCCTGCAGGACGCTGCGGCGCCAGCTCTTCGAGCAGCGCACAAATCCCACGCACCACATCGATGTTTTTCTGCTCGTTGTGCCCGCCGATATTGTAGGTCTCGCCTACCACGCCTTCGGTCACAACTTTAAACAGCGCGCGCGCATGGTCTTCGACATATAGCCAGTCGCGCACCTGCAAACCATTGCCATACACCGGCAGCGGCTTCCCGGCCAGCGCATTGAGAATCACCAGCGGGATCAACTTTTCCGGGAAATGGAACGGCCCGTAGTTGTTCGAACAGTTAGTGATCACCACCGGCAGGCCGTACGTGCGATGCCAGGCGCGAACCAAGTGATCCGACGCCGCTTTACTGGCCGAATACGGCGAACTTGGCGCGTAAGGCGTGGTTTCGGTGAACAGGTCGTCAACGCCGTGCAGGTCGCCGTACACCTCGTCGGTAGAAATATGGTGGAAACGAAACGCAGCGCGCTCGGCCTCAGGCAGCTTGCTCCAATAAGCACGAGTGGCCTCCAGCAAACTGTAAGTGCCGACGATATTGGTCTGGATAAACTCCGACGGGCCGTCAATCGAACGGTCAACGTGGGACTCCGCCGCCAAATGCATGATCGCGTGAGGCTGGAAACGCTCCAGCACTTCACTGACCTTGGCCTGATCAACGATATCGGCCTGCACGAATTCATAGCGCGTGTCAGTCGCAATGCTTTGCAGCGACTCGAGATTGCCGGCGTAGGTCAGCTTGTCGAAGTTGAGCACGTCGTGATCGGTGTGTTGAATCAGATGGCGGACCAGCGCCGAACCAATGAAGCCGGCGCCGCCGGTGATAAGAATTCGCATGGTTTTACCTTCATCCTTGGATGGTCGTTAAGCCGATGGGACATAGCTTGTCGGCAGGAGAGGGCGTGTGCAATAGCGGTTGATCGAGAAAAGGCGCGCGGAGCCATGAAAAATACTGATTGAGGTGCCACAAAGCCGCCGACGCCCCTGTAGGAGCTGCCGAAGGCTGCGAACGGCCTCAAGCGCGACAAACGCCTTGGCTATATCACCACACCCTCGCATCAAACGGTTACATCAAAACACCCCACCCCCGACACCTGTCGGATTGACCCTCGTGCGCTGGTGCTGAATCATTGCGCCCCAAGAGCCTAAGAACTCTATACAAGCGTCACCCGCCACGATAGACAGCGGTTTTTTTGCGCCTGCGGTAAGGTTACTTATCGTAAGCGCAATTTGCTTCTGCTCGTCTGTTATGTCGGGAGTCGGCTAATACAAGACCCTTCGGGGGAATATGTCGGCACTCCTTGTAGGTGTTCTTAGCTCCCGACACCCACGTCCCCACACGGACGCAAAGGACAGACCGAGCATGGAATCGCCGCACCAACCCCACGTCTTCACCCGCCACAAACTCAAACTCCACGCCCTGATCATCGAACGCCAAGCCTGGTTCTGCACCCGCGACCTTGGGCGGTTGATGGGTATGTTTTTCGAAGACCGCATCACCCGGAAGCTCGACACCGACCAGCGTCGGGTGGTGACGTTGGAATACTACGGCGAGCTCAAGGACATGCAGATGATCAGCGAATCTGCGGTGTATGCGATGTTGATCTACCACCATCATCCGGAGAATTTTCAGCTGCGGCGGTGGCTGACGTATCAGGTGTTGCCAGTGTTGCGTGAGTCCCACATGCCTACCCGGGATGATGGTCCGACGCCGGGAGTGTTGGAATGGCGTAGCGGAGAATTGAGGGTTTTGCACTGGCAGGATGAACCTTGGATTCGGTTAAGGGATATGCCGAGTTTATTGCCGGGGCGGGGGGATGTGGCGTCGGCAGGTGGGTGGTGGGGGATCAGGGCATCCCGGTTACTGAGTGCCCTGATAGGTCGATAGCGCTGTTATTTTTTTAGCCTCCAAACGTAGCAGGCTCTTAATGCTTCGCTGTCAGTTAGAGAGTGCGATTGGCGAACGCTACAGCGTTCTATATCTAGGTTGGTTTCTATGCTCGGCCGAATTTACAGCAGCCAATGGCTCACGCAGTGGCGTCATCAGCATGACACCGCTGCGTGATAGCTGGTTGTTAAAATTCTGAACGATACTGCCCTACCTTGCAGCGTTCTAGTTCCTCTTCGGTCTTTAGCTCAGTTATGATTCCTAGCCGATATTTGCAATAGTCGATCATCAGATTTCGGCGCCTAACTGAAAGCTTTTCTAGCTTTGTTTCAATCATTCCACCCGCATAAATATTATAAAATTCAACCTGGAAGGTTGGGTGTTTTTTTATAAACCAGACTCTTATTGGGTCTAGCTCTTCTAAGTATGTATAGTAGCCAATGTTTAACACTCCAATAGTAGCTAACAATGTTGCCAGTATAAAAATCTTCATAAAGATAAACTCTAAAATGAAAATATCTGCGAATCGAAAATCAGTTCGTCACAGGAACGGTGGGGGCAACAGGTTTGTGTGCTCTCGAAGCTCTTCAACCAAAACCATCCCAACCTCTCCAGGGCATATCCTGCCTTCTTCAGAGTCTTGTTGATGAGGGTACTCCATATGACCGCCCAGTATTGTTATATTAAAGACGCTACGCAAAACATCTATAAGCGTCAGTAATGCCGCAATTTGTTTGTTTGGGATCTCCTGGGTGGTGTCATAGTTAAAATATTTTTTTAGACTCTTTTTTCCCTTCACCAAAACTTCATGGCCTTCCTCTAAAGCCAGCAAATTCTCCAGAAGCACAATTCCTATTACGCCGGTATTGAATTTGTTGACATTGCTTCCTTTTTGACGAATATCTCTTCCTTCGAAAATAAATCCAGAGCAGTCGATGCCAAAGTGATACCCGATGTCATCCCAGTCGGTTTTAATATGCAACCGTTGAATGTCTTGCATTTGAAGTGAGCCAGGATTACAAGACTCTCGTTGCCCTATATGGTGAATGGCAATCATCGAATAATCCCAATCGGATTCCATATGTGTTTCAATCTTAAGCGCCGCCCAATCCGACCGCTCAATCGCAGCAAACCCCGCCGCCGTTATCCGCCTAAAAATCGTCGCCCGCGTTGCCGCCCTGTCGTTGACAGTTATGGTATGAGTAACACGGCCGTTTAGTTCTTGCGATTTCAAATGAGTTGTTTTGTGCTCAATCATTTACTTTCTTCCGATAGTCTGAATATTCGCCGGTGGGTGCTTCGTAGTTCACGTGAATGGAAATATCCGAGTCGATATCGGCGGTCTCAATCTCGATCTGGCCACACTCGTTGGTCCAGCTTTCCCAACTCTTCCCCTCTTTAGTCACAATGCAGCCACGGTTGATGGCAGGTTTGCCCGTTTCGCTGTTAGTCACTTGGATAATATGGCCGTAGTCCTTGCGCTCTCTGCGTGCTTGCTCGTGTGCCCTTACCAGCCGGTGTCGTATCGACTCGTCGCTCGCCCCGCCTCCTTCCCACTCGTCATTGGCAAAGGTTTTGGCGATTTCATGCGCCCACCGGATGCGTCGATAGGCGATATGAACGGTTTCCATCGATGTGATTTGGGGACTGAACGGATCCAGGTAGCGGGGCATTTGAAACTCGATGTCGGTGATAACGGCATCTTCCAATTCGATGGTGAGGAAGTGTTCTTGCCCGCCCTGCGTTGAAGTTCGGTAGAGCTCCAGTCGACAGTAATCGAGGGCCTCTTTGTCGTTCAGCGCCTGAAGCAGCAGGGGTGTGGATTTATCGAGAACTTTGGTGATGACCAACGGCCGGTGTATTCGATGGTTGGACTTTCCGCCTTCTGCAGAGATGTGGTGGTCCACCGCGTGGACCATAATCTGGTCCTCGTGACCCTGTTGCCAGGCAGGGCCGGAATCCGGACCGAGGGCGCCGGCGCTGATTGAACCTTGTCGCGATCCTTTGATGGTGAGGTAGGCGGACGCTGCCATGGTGGGGCTCCTTTGGCTGAGAAACCGCGACCCTAGCAGCGAAAATGCCGCTGAAAACATCACCGGAAAAATCCAGAAATACCCTACAAAAATTAGAGAAAAATCGTTCGGAAGAAATGGTAAAGCGTCAGACCGATCACATCAGAAAAGCGCTAGATCGTTGATGTTGAGGGCTCGGCCATTTGTTTCTGCCGAAGGCGTAGGAGCTTGGCTTGCCAGCGATCTGTCGCGAAGCGGCAGTAAAACCAGCTAACGTGAGTGTCAGGTACAGCCGCTAGTTCGGATTTACGACTGCTGCGCAGCCGATCGCTGGCAAGCCGAGCTCCTACGCTCTCCGGGCAGAATCAAAAACGGATGTACCGTTCCAGCCATTTTAAAGGCGCCACCTTAGATAGCCGGTCGCGCATCGACCTCCTGTTAATTTTTTTCAACACAACCCTTGCACATCACTCCCACAACTGGCGATATAAGCGCCTAACAAGAACCACAGAGGTCGCGTCATGCCGCTCGCCACGTTGATTCATCGTTCCAGCCTGCCGTGCCCGGAGGTCAGCGCTGCTCAGGCGTTGCGGTTGCTTGAGTTGCATTACGGGCTGAGTGGGGCGCTCAAGGAGTTGGGTAGCCAGCAGGATCGCAATTACCTTGTCGACAGTGACGCGGGGCGGTTTGTGTTGAAAATCTGCCACGGTGATTACTCGCCGCTGGAGCTTCAGGCGCAGCACGCGGCGTTGGCGCATTTGGGGGCGGTGTCGGGGTTGCGGGTGCCTCGGGTGTTGAAGGCGCGCAACGGTGAGGAGTTGTTGTCGCTGGAGGTGGAGGGTCGGGCGGTGCAGGTTCGGGTGCTGGAGTTTATCGACGGGCAGTCTTTGGCGCATTTGAGCCACTTGAGTCGCAACGTGGTGGTGGGCCTCGGTGAGTTGTGTGCTCAGGTCGATCAGGCGTTGGCGGGGTTTCAGCATGCGGGGCTTGAGCGCACGTTGCAGTGGGACCCGCGCCATGCCGATGCGTTGATCAAGCATCTGTTGCCGGTGATCAAAAACGCTGAAGAGCGCGCGTTTCTCGGCCACGCTGCCGAGCAGGCGCAGCGGCGTTTGCGGCCATTGGTGGCGAAGCTGCCGGTGCAGGCGATTCACCTGGATATCACTGAATACAACGTGGTTTGGCAGCGCGATGTGCAGCGTCAGTGGCAGTTGCAGGGGTTGATTGATTTCGGTGATCTGGTGACTACCTGGCGCGTGGCTGACCTGTCGGTGACCTGCGCGGCGCTGTTGCATCATGCCGAGGGAGATCCTCTCTATATAGTGCCGGCCATTCAGGCGTATCACGCGATCAATCCGCTGCAACGCGAAGAGCTGCAAGCGCTGTGGCCGTTGATCGTGGCGCGGGCGGCGATTTTGGTGTTGAGCAGCGAACAGCAGGCCAGTGTCGAGCCGGGCAATACCTATATACAAGCCAACTTGCAGAGTGAATGGGGCATTTTTGATCTCGCCACGTCGCTGCCGCTGGAGTTGATGGAAGAGGCGATTCTGCACTGCGTTGGCATGGCTGGGACTGAAAACAACGTCTGCGTCTTTGACCCACTGCTGCCAAGTCTCAGCGGGCAAACTTTTACGCCGGTCGATCTTGGCGTACTGAGTCAGCATTTCGACGCGGGTAACTGGGAACAAAGCGGCATTGATGAGCGCTTATTGACGGAAGTCGGGGTTAAGGAGGGTCTGGCGGCAACCCGATACGGCGAATATCGCCTGTCGCGGACCCAGCCCGACAGCCCGAAAGAGCCCGATACGTGCGCGCTGCATGTTGAACTGCATCTGCCGTCGGGCACTGCTGTGCATGCGCCGTTCGCCGGAACATTGCGCCTGACCGCCGACGCGGCGCTGTGTCTGGTAGGCGAGCATATGAGCCTGCGCTTGTGGGGCGTGGCGTCATCATTGGATTCGGGCAGCACTGTCAGCGCTGGTCAGGCATTGGGCGAGAGCCGTGGTTCGGTGATGGTGCAGCTGTGCCGCGTGGCGGAAATCAGCCCGCCGCTGTTCTGTACGCCATCCTGGGCCGCAGCCTGGAAGGCGTTGTGCCCGTCGCCAACGGCCCTGCTGGGTTTCGATTGCGATGCGCCCGCGCTGGAAGACGCAGCGAAACTGCTGGCACGTCGCGACGCCAGTTTCGCGCGTTCGCAGAAGCATTATTACCAGGCGCCGCCGCAGATCGAGCGTGGCTGGCGCAATCACCTGATCGACATGCAGGGCCGGTCTTATCTGGACATGCTCAACAACGTCGCGGTGTTGGGTCATGGTCACCCGCGCATGGCGCAGGAAGCGGGCAAGCAGTGGTCGTTGCTCAACACCAACTCGCGCTTTCACTACGCCGCGATTGCCGAATTTTCTGAACGCTTGCTGGAACTGGCGCCGGATTCCATGGATCGGGTGTTCCTGGTCAACAGTGGCACCGAAGCGAATGATCTGGCGATTCGTCTGGCCTGGGCCTACAGCGGCGGGCGCGACATGCTCAGTGTGCTGGAGGCGTATCACGGTTGGTCGGTGGCCACCGATGCCATCTCCACGTCGATTGCCGACAACCCGCAAGCACTGAGCACGCGGCCGGACTGGGTGCATCCGGTGACCGCGCCAAACATGTATCGCGGCGAGTATCGCGGTGCCGACAGTGCGCCGGATTACGTGCGCAGCGTCGAGCACAATTTGGCCAGGCTGGCCGAGCAAAAGCGTCAGGTTGCTGGGTTTATCTGCGAGCCGGTGTACGGCAACGCTGGGGGTATTTCATTACCGCCGGGCTATTTGAAGGACGTTTACGCCAGGGTGCGGGCACAGGGCGGCGTGTGCATCGCCGACGAAGTGCAGGTCGGTTACGGCCGTTTGGGCCATTACTTCTGGGGCTTCGAAGAGCAGGGTGTGGTGCCGGACATCATTACCATGGCCAAGGGCATGGGCAATGGCCACCCGTTGGGCGCGGTCATCACTCGCCGAGAAATCGCCGAGGCGCTGGAGGCTGAAGGTTATTTCTTCTCCTCGGCAGGCGGCAGTCCGGTCAGTTGCCGCATCGGCATGGCGGTGCTGGATGTAATGAACAAGGAAGGCCTGTGGGACAACGCCAAAGTGGTGGGTGACCACTTCAAGGCGCGGCTCGAAGCGTTAATCGATAAACATCCGTTAGTCGGTGCAGTGCATGGTTCGGGTTTCTATCTCGGAGTGGAGTTGATTCGCGACCGAGAAAGCCTGGAACCGGCTACTGAGGAAACCACCTACCTGTGCGATCGCCTGCGTGAACTGGGGATCTTCATGCAGCCTACGGGGGATTACCTGAACATCCTCAAAATCAAACCACCGATGTGCACCACTCGGCAGAGTGTGGATTTCTTTGTGGATAGCGTGGCGAAGGTGTTGGGTGAGTTGGGCTGACGCGCTGTAAGCCACGCATCAATACACCGTAGGAGCTGCCGAAGGCTGCGATTGGATCTATGACGCGAAGGCCGTTCCGGCCTTGTTCGCAGCCTTCGGCAGCTCCTACAGGGGTAAGGTTTTTATGCTAAGTCGATTGTTATCGAGTTAAATTTCATTTTTTTGCCATCCATGTGTCTTGAATAGCTTTTATAGCCGATATTTATCGGTTATAAAGCTAGCCATTAAGGTCAATAACCCGCACACGAGGTGTTCCATGAGTCGTACCGTTTCCGTCGCTGCCACCCAGATGGCGTGTTCCTGGGATCTTGAAGCCAACATCGAGACCGCCGAGCGACTGGTGCGCGACGCCGCGGCCAAAGGCGCGCAGATCATCCTGATCCAGGAGCTGTTCGAGGCACCGTACTTCTGCCAGAAGCCGAATCCGGACTACTTGCAGTTGGCAACCTCGGTCGAAGAAAACGTCGCGATCAAGCACTTCCAGAAAGTCGCCAAAGAGCTGCAAGTCGTTCTGCCGATCAGCTTCTATGAGCGGGCGGGTCGCGCGCGATTCAACAGCATTGCGATCATCGACGCCGACGGCAGCAACCTCGGCATCTATCGCAAGAGCCACATCCCGGACGGCCCTGGCTACCACGAAAAGTACTACTTCAACCCAGGCGATACCGGCTTCAAGGTCTGGCAAACCCGCTACGCGAAAATCGGCGTGGGCATCTGCTGGGATCAATGGTTCCCTGAGTGCGCGCGCAGCATGGCGTTGCTGGGCGCGGAAATTCTGTTCTACCCAACGGCCATTGGCAGCGAGCCGCACGACAAGACCATCAGCTCCCGCGACCACTGGCAGCGTGTGCAACAAGGTCATGCCGGCGCTAATCTAATGCCGCTGATCGCCAGCAACCGCATCGGCAACGAAGAACAGGACGGTTACGACATCACGTTTTACGGCTCATCGTTCATCGCCAATCAGTTCGGCGAGAAAGTCGCCGAACTCAACGAAACCGAAGAAGGTATTCTGGTACACAGCTTCGACCTCGACGAGCTCGAGCACATCCGCAGCGCCTGGGGTTCGTTCCGCGATCGTCGTCCAAACCTGTATGGCCCTCTGAAAACACTTGATGGTTCCCTGGAGTCCTGACCGCCATGACCACGCTGAACAGCACACCACGCGCCGACGGCTTTTATATGCCGGCCGAATGGGCGCAGCAGACCCAAACCTGGATGATCTGGCCCGAGCGCCCGGACAACTGGCGCCTGGGTGGCAAGCCGGTGCAACGCGCGCATGTCACGTTGGCCAAGGCCATTGCGCGTTTCGAACCCGTTACTGTGGGCGTCTCCGCGGCCCAGTATGACAACGCCAAGGCGCAACTCGATGGTGTGCCGAATATCCGTGTCGTCGAGATGAGCAACAACGACGCCTGGGTCCGCGATACTGGCCCGACCTTCGTCATTAACGATAAAGGTGAAGTGCGCGGTGTCGATTGGGGCTTCAATGCCTGGGGTGGTTTCGACGGCGGTCTGTACTCACCGTGGAACCTCGACGAGCAAGTGGCGAGCAAGATCCTCGAGATCGAACGCTCGCCACGCTACGTGACTGAAGATTTCGTGCTGGAAGGCGGTTCGATTCACGTCGACGGTGAAGGCACGGTCATTACCACCGAAGAATGCCTGCTCAATCGCAATCGCAACTCACACCTGTCGCGTGAACAGATCGAAGCCGTGCTGTGCGAACATTTGTCGGTAGAAAAGGTTATTTGGCTGCCGGACGGTTTGTTCAACGACGAAACCGATGGCCATGTGGATAACTTTTGCTGCTACGTGGGGCCCGCTGAAGTGTTACTGGCGTGGACGGATGATCCAAAAGATCCCAACTTTCCGCGCTGCCAGGCAGCAATGAAGGTACTGGAAAGTACCCGCGACGCCA
This sequence comes from Pseudomonas sp. NA-150, assembly GCF_044336365.1. Classification (NCBI taxonomy): domain Bacteria; kingdom Pseudomonadati; phylum Pseudomonadota; class Gammaproteobacteria; order Pseudomonadales; family Pseudomonadaceae; genus Pseudomonas; species Pseudomonas sp. NA-150. The sequence goes on from NZ_CP172305.1 coordinate 157,603, forward strand.
AAGGGCGACCGTTTGTCGTTCACAAAATGCCAATCCCGGGTCCGTTGTACGCGACCGAAGAGGAGTGCGCAGGTGTGGATCAGGTGCACGGTAGTCAGGAACGCACTCCTTCGGTGCGCCTCGCCGGATCCTACGTTAACTTCTTGATTGTTAACGGCGGGCTTGTAGCCCCCAGCTTTGATGATCCGCACGATGAAACAGCGCGTGAAATCCTTCAGCGTCTGTTTCCGGAACATGAAGTTGTCATGGTTCCCGGTCGCGAGTTGTTACTGGGTGGCGGCAATATTCACTGCCTGACGCAACAACAGCCGGCCCCGCACAAGGGCTGAGTTGGTCCTGTTCTTGCTACTTGAAAGCCCATCAAACGATGGGCTTTTTTTGTTGGCGTCAATTCGCTGACCCGTAACAACTTCTATTAAAGTTGTAACAAAGCACAGGTACATTCAGGCGCTCAGACTCAAGAGGTTGTCCCCAATGAACGCAGCTATAGAGCAGAACGTTGCTCGCGGTTTGTCTGCAAGTAACGAAGCGCGCCAGATAATGGCCGACTGGTTAAGGACAACCAGAAACAGAACGATGACCCCCAAGGCCGATGCACGACAATTGATCCTCGCCCGCTACCCGGCAGGGCTGATCAGTGACGCAGAGCTTGAAGCTTTGTTACGAGTTGTGGACCGGTAAGCTTCTTGAATGGGCTGTCCAAGCTGACGCCTTCGCCAACTCGTTGGCGAAGGGCGTGACGCGATAAATCAGTCGGCCCAATTGATTTATTAACCAACCAACTCGTCGCATTCCATCAATACCCATCCCCGCTTGCGCCCTAAATTAACTCCCAAGAGCAGGCTGCCGTGCTGTGCGGTCAGTCACTGTCGGGGAGAGTATCGATGCAATCCGTGAACATTCTGAAGCAGCAAAGTCCGGTCGAAGGCTGGGATCATCAAGACCCTGAAGAAGCCTTTACCTTGCCCTCGCGTTACTTCTTCGACGAGACCCTGTTCAAGGCTGAGCGCGACAATATTTTCATGCACGCCTGGCATGTGGCGGGGCATGTGAGTGAGTTTGCCGAGCCGGGTCAGTACGTGGTCACCGACTTGTTCGACCAGAGCGTGGTGGTGGCGCGCAACCGGCAGGGGCAGATTCATGGGTTCCATAACGTGTGTCAGCACCGTGGTAATCGGTTGCTGGAAACCCGCCGTGGCACTACCGGCGGCGTGGTGCGCTGCGCCTATCACTCGTGGTGTTACGAAATGGACGGCACCCTGCGTAGCGCGCCACGTTGCGAAAAGATGAAGAATTTTGAGCTGCAGAATTTCAATATTCCGCAGATCCGCACCGAAGAACTGGGCGGATTTATCTACTTCAACCTTGACCCGAAAGCTCCATCGCTACGTGATCTGTTTCCCGGTGCAGACGAAGAAATGCGCAGGGTTTTCCCCGACCTGGAGAACATGCGCCTGATCGAAGAGCAGGACGTGATCGTGCCGGCCAACTGGAAAGTGATCATGGACAACTCCATAGAGGGTTATCACTTCAAGCTCTCGGGGCCTTGCCATATCGACCTCGCCAAGCTGATCGACTTCAAGGGCTACGAGTTGACGAAACGCGACAACTGGTGGACGTACATCGCTCCTGCGAATCTCTCGGTCACCGAAGCTTATGGCGTGAAACTGCGAAGCGATATGAACCCGGACGAGTGCTTTTTCAACATCGGCATGTGGCCGAACAACACCTTCTATACCTTCCCGTTTTCCGAGTTTTTGGGCTCGTTCATGATGATCCCGCTGGATGCCGAACGCTCGCTGCTGCGCTTTGGTTACTACTCATCAAATGCCGAAACTGCGCCGGTGAGCGCAGCCTGCATGAAGTGGATGAACGAAGATTTGGGACCGGAAGACATCGCGCTGAATATCTCGGTACAAAAGGGCCTGCACTCCCTCGGTTACGACCAGGGCCGTTACATGATCGACGCCCAGCGCAGCAACGAAAGCGAACACCTGGTGCATCACTTTCACCGACTGGTGTTTGAAGGCATTCACGGTCCGTCCGCGCGCTGATCACGTTTCGACCACCTGACGGAGCACGCCGGCCATGTCCGAGCATGAGTTTGATTACGTGATTGTGGGCGCCGGTTCGGCGGGCTGCGTGTTGGCCAATCGATTGAGCGAAGACCCGGCGTTGAGCATTCTGCTGCTCGAAGCCGGGCCTGTGGATAAAAGCTGGACCATCGACATGCCATCGGCGGTGGGCCTCGTGGTGGGCGGCACACGCTACAACTGGAGTTACAACTCCGAGCCTGAGCCGTACCTGGACGGCCGTCGCATTGGCACGCCGCGCGGTCGGACGTTGGGTGGCTCGTCGTCGATCAATGGCATGGTCTACATTCGCGGCCATGCCCGTGATTACGATGCGTGGGCCAAGCAAGGCTGTCATGGCTGGAGCTATAAAGAAGTGCTGCCTTATTTCATCCGCTCACAGACCCATGCCAACGGCGCGGATGACTATCGAGGTGGCGCCGGGCATTTGCATGTCACGCCCGGCAATATCGACACGCCGCTGTGCAACGCTTTTGTGCAGGCTGGCGCGCAAGCGGGATACGCCTTGAGCAGTGATTTGAACGGCTATCGCCAGGAAGGTTTTGGTCCGGTGGATCGCACCACGCGCAATGGTCGGCGCTGGAGCACGGCGCGCGGGTATCTCACCGAAGCCATCAAGCGCGGCAATGTCAGCGTCGCGACCGGAGCATTGGCGTTGCGCATCTTGTTCGATGGGCGTCGCGCCTATGGCATCGAATATGAACAAAATGATCAGGTGCGGCAGGCGAGGGTTCGGCGCGAAGTGTTGCTGACCGCGGGGGCGATCAATTCGCCGCAGTTGCTACTGTTGTCGGGCGTCGGGCCGGCAGATGAGCTGCGAGCGCTCGGCGTAGAGGTGCAGCACGATTTGCCGGGCGTCGGCCGGCGGCTCAACGATCACCCGGATACCGTGGTGCAGTTCCTGTGCAAGGCGCCGGTTTCGCTGTATCCCTGGACCACTGCGCCGGGCAAATGGTGGATCGGCGCGCGCTGGTTCGTGACTCACGATGGCCCGGCCGCCAGCAACCATTTTGAGGCGGGCGCGTTCATTCGCTCACGGGCCGGTGTCGAGCATCCGGATTTGCAACTGACCTTCATGCCGCTGGCGGTGCAGCCGGGAAGTGTCGATCTGGTGCCGGCCCACGCCTTTCAGATTCACATTGATTTGATGCGTCCGACCAGCCTCGGCAGCGTCACCCTGAACAGCGCCGACCCGCATCAACCGCCGCGTATTCTGTTCAATTATTTGCAGACCGAACAGGACCGCGCCGACATGCGCGCCGGCGCTCGTCTGGTGCGCGAAATCATCGATCAACCGGCCATGGCGGCGTTCAAAGGCGATGAGTTGGTGCCAGGCCCTGAAGCGCAAAGCGACGCCGAACTCGACGCCTGGGCGCGACGCGTCACGGAAACCGGCTACCATGCCAGCGGCACGTGCAAGATGGGGCCGAGTGACGATCCCGAGGCGGTGGTCGATCCGCAGTTGCGGGTGCATGGGCTTGAAGGATTACGCGTGGTGGATGCGTCGATCATGCCGATCATTGTCAGCGGCAACACCAACGCGCCGACGGTGATGATCGCGGAAAAAGCCAGCGACATGATTCGCGGATTCAAGCCATTACCAGCGTCCCAGGCGGCGGTGTGGATGCATCCGCAGTGGCGCGTACAGCAGCGCTAGATTCGGAATGCAATTTACCTGTAGGAGCTGCCGAAGGCTGCGATCAATCGCGAAGCGGTCGCCGCGTTTGACGGCCAATCGCAGCCTTCGGCAGCGCCTACAGAGTGTGTGTTTATCTGTAAGGACGAACCATGAAACCATCATCCGCTCGGATCGAAAACCTGCCCGACTGGCGCAAAGGCGAAGTGGCTGCTTTGCGTGTCGCGGTGTTGCTGTTGCCGTCGTTTTCCAACCTCGGGCTGGCAGCGGTCGTCGAGCCGCTGGCCATTGCCAACTGGCTGACTCAACGCCAGCTGTTTGAGTGGACCTTGTTATCCCTCGACGGCCAACCCGTGCAGGCCAGCAACGGACTGAGCAGCTCTGTTTCGGATGCTATTCGCGCGGATCAGGGCTTCGATGTGTGCCTGGTCATCGCCAGTTTCGATGTGCATAAACACAGCCGCAATCAGGCCTTGAAAAGCTGGCTGCGCAAACAGGCATTGTTTGGCGCGGTGTTGATGGGCGTGGAAACCGGCACCGAATTACTCGCGGCCGCCGGCGTTCTCGATGGCTACGAGGCGGCTGTGCATTGGGACAATTTGCAGGGCTTCCAGGAAAGTTATCCACGGGTGCAGGCCCGGACTCAGCTCTACACCCTTGAGCGCCAACGTCTGACCTGCGCTGGCGCCACCAGCACGCTGGACATGATGATCAGTTGGCTCGGTCAAAGCATCGACAGCGATCTGGCGCGGGAAATCGCCATGCACCTGTTGATGGGCGAAGTGCGCCAACCGGCCGACAACCAACGCGATGGCGGCCTGACCAACACCAAGCTGTACGGCGGCAAAATGCGTCGCGCGGTGCTGTTGATGGAGCAGGCGCTGGAAGAGCCGCTGGACTGCGAGGCGATTGCCAGTCAGGTCGGGTTATCGCGTCGGCAGCTCGAGCGGCAGTTCAAGCAACACACCGGCCTGTCGCCCCTCAAGTACTACATCACTTTGCGCCTGGCGAGGGCTCACAGCCTGTTGCAGCAGACACAACTCAGCGTCGCTCAAGTGGCGGCGTGTTCGGGGTTTGGTTCGCTGGAGCACTTCTCCCGCACCTACCGCGCCAAGTTTGGCTGCCCGCCGAGTGAGGATCGTAGCCAAGTGTGGACTGCGCCGGTGATGCGTCAGCCGTTAACTAAAGAGCCAAGGCAAGCTAGCTGATTTTGCGATTCTCTGTAGGAACTGCCGGAGGCTGCGATCGCCTGGGAACCAGGCGTCGTCTTTGATTTTTTAAAGGTTCTGCGGACCTTATCGCAGCCTCCGGCAGCTCCTACATGGCGCATCCTCCATCACCCGCGAAACCCAGGCTCTTCCTCACTTAAAATCTTCATCAACGCCGAAAAATGCCTATCCGCAAACCCCGGATAATCCTGCCACTGGCGCGCCGTTTTCCTAGCTACCTCATCACTGGCAACCCGCAACGGACGCCCCGTCGACAGCGCCGTGATGTACACCTCACACGCCCGTTCGAAGTAATACAAATCATCGAACGCCTGAGCAATGCTCGGCGCCGCCACCAACAGTCCATGGCTGCCCATCAATAGAATCGGCTTGCCCTCCAGCAGGTGACTGACCCGTTCAGCTTCATCGCCCAAACCCATGCCGTCGAAGCCTTCATCAATCGCCACGCGCTCGAAAAAACGCATGGAGTTTTGCTCGATCGGCGGCAGGCGCGAGTCGGCCAGGCAGGCCAGCGTCGTCGCGTATTTCGAATGGGTATGCAGGATGCAGCGCGCGTGCGGCTGGTTGCGGTGCAGCGCACTGTGCAGCGCGCACGCGGTGATGTCCGGGGCGTCGGGGCGGTCCAGCGTGCTGGGATCATCAGCGTTGACCAGCAGCAGATCGCTGGCCTTGATCTGCGAGAAATGCGTGCCGTACGGGTTGATCAAAAACTCCCGACCGTCCGCCGAAACCGCAACGCTGAAATGGTTGGCGATGGACTCGTGCATGCCCAGTCGGGCGGCCCAGCGAAAGGCGCAGGCCAGCTCAGTGCGCTGTTGGGTGTGGGCGTCGGACATGTTTATCGTCTCCGTGGGGCGGTTGTTATGGCCAGTGTAGGACCGGACCCCATGAGCACTTGATGGGAAGCGACGTTCGCTGACGTTATTGCCGTCGTGACAAAACGGCAGGGAATTGCCGTTTTTGATCAATAGCGCCGGTGTCGCCAGGCAGATAGTGGCTGGCACAAGCCACCTGAGCTGGAGACACAGATGTCGGACATATCGCTGTTTATCGGAGGGCAATGGCAAGCGCCGCAAGCACAGGCCTGGCGCGACGTCATCAACCCAGCGAACGAGCAGGTGCTGACGCGCGTGGCGGTGGCTGGGCGCGTCGATGCCGAGCGGGCGATTCAGGCTGCGCGGCAAGCCTTCGACCACGGCGAGTGGCCGAACATGGCGGTGACTGAGCGCGCCCAAGTCCTGCAACGAATCGCCGCCGCCATCGACGCTGATAGTGAAAACCTCGCGCGTCTGGAAACCCTCAATGCGGGTAAGACGCTCGGCGAAAGTCAGGCCGATATTGGCAACGTGGTCGCGACCTTTCGTTACTACGCCGCGCTGCTGGAAACCGAGAGTGGCAGCGTCAACTCCCACGCTCCGGCCCATGTAATCAGCCTCAACCAGCGCGAGCCGGTGGGCGTCTGCGCGTTGATCGCGCCGTGGAATTACCCGCTGCTGCAAGCCGTGTGGAAGATCGCCCCGGCGTTGGCCGCGGGTAACACCGTGGTGTTCAAACCCAGCAGTCTGACGCCGATGACAGCCCATCGTCTGACCGAATTGTTGGAAACAGTTGGCTTGCCCGACGGCGTATTCAACCTGCTCTGCGGGCCCGGAGACATCGGCGAACTGTTGGCGACCAGTCACGAGGTCGACCTGGTGTCGCTGACCGGCGGCGCGGGTGCGGGCGGCAAAGTGATGCGCGCGGCCAGCGGCAATTTCAAACGCGTGGCATTGGAGTTGGGCGGCAAGAATCCGAACATCGTGTTCGCCGACGCTGATTTCGACGTGGCGTTGGATCAGGCGCTCAACGCAGTGTTTTTCAACGCCGGACAAATCTGTTCAGCCGGCTCGCGGCTGTTGGTGGAAGACGCGATTCACGACCGTTTCGTCGCCGCCCTGCAGCAACGCACTGGCAACATCCGTCTGGGCGATGGCCTCGATCCGACCACGCAAATGGGCCCGGTGATTTCCGCCAGCCAACGCGATCAGGTGCTGACCATGATCGCGGGCGCAGTGGAGCAAGGCGCGCAATTGCTGGCGGGAGGCAAGATCCCACAAGGCCCGGCATTTGAACGCGGTTTCTGGCTGGAACCGACCCTGCTGGGCAACGTCACGGCGACGATGCGCATCGCCCAGGAAGAGGTCTTCGGCCCGGTGATTACCGTCGAGCGTTTCAGTGGCGAGGCACAAGCCCTACACCTGGCCAATGACACGCCCTACGGCCTCGCGGCCGGTGTCTGGACCCAAGACCTCGGCAAGGCCTATCGCATAGCCAAGCGCCTGCGGGTCGGCACCTTATGGATCAACGACTACAACGCGGCGTTTCCGCAAGCGCCGTGGGGTGGGTACAAGTCCAGCGGCATTGGTCGCGAGCTGTCGCGCGCCGGGCTGGATGAGTTCACCGAACTCAAGCACGTCTACCTCAACACTGCGCCGGTTGCGTTGAACTGGTTTGGTGTCGAGCAGGCGAGCTGAGGGCAATACAGCAGGACCAGACCGCATAAAAACAACAACAAAAAACCGCTTCGCATTTAGCCGAACACTGCCGTCGTCAATCCCGAGGAGTCCATTTCATGAGAGCTTGCCCGTCCCTGTTGTTGATCGCATCACTCACCGTGCCGCTGCTGGCCAGCGCGGCGGAACCCGAGTCCTGCGACACCGTTCGCTTCTCCGACGTCGGCTGGACCGACATCAGCGTTACCACGGCGATGACCAGCGAAGTGCTGGAAACCCTGGGCTACAAAACCAAAACCACCCTGCTCTCGATTCCCGTGACCTACAAATCGCTGGCGGCAGGCAAGGACCTCGACGTGTTCCTCGGCAACTGGATGCCGACCACCGAAAACGACATCAAGGCCTACCGCGACGCCGGTACGGTCGAGACCGTGCGCGCCAACCTTGAAGGCGCCAAATACACCCTGGCGGTGCCGGAATACGTGTACAACGCCGGCCTTAAAGACTTCGCCGACATCGCCAAATTCAAGGACAAACTCAACGGCCAGATCTACGGCATCGAGCCGGGCAACGACGGCAATCGGCTGATCCAGAGCATGATCGACAAAAATGCCTTCGGCCTGAAGGACTTCAAAGTGGTGGAATCCAGCGAAGCGGCGATGCTCTCGCAACTCGGACGATCGACGCGCAAGAACGAGTGGATCGTGTTCCTCGGCTGGGAACCGCACCCGATGAACACCAAGAACAAGATGAAATACCTCACCGGCGGCGATGACTATTTCGGACCCAACTTTGGCCAGGCGACCGTCTACACCAACGTGCGCAAGGGTTACACCCAGGAGTGCAGCAACGTCGGCAAACTGCTGCAGAACATGGTGTTCAGCCTGAAGATGGAAAACCAGTTGATGGACGCCGTGCTCAACGACAAACAGAAACCGCGTGATGCCGCCAAAGCGTGGATCAAGGCCAACCCTGAGGTGCTCAATACCTGGTTGGCGGGCGTCAGCAGCAGAGATGGCAAACCGGCGCTGCAAGTGGCCCAGGCGCAGTTGGCGAAGGCGCCATAACGGACAACAAAAAAAGCCCCGTCCGACCGTCGCTGGCGACAACCCGCGGCGGTCGCTACCATGCGCAGACCATCCCGTTTCCGGTTTGCCCCGCAATGGCCCTCGCTGTACCGCCCGACCTCAGTGACACCGACGTCCCCGTGCAACCGCTGGCGCGGACCTACCCGCGTGGGCTGTATGTCGAGCCGCACGAACACGTCTGGGGGCAAGTGCTGTATGCGATGTCCGGAGTGATGTGGGTCGAAACCCCGAACGAAGCCTTGGTGGTGCCGCCACAGCGTGCGGTGTGGCTGCCTCCTGGAATCCCACACGGGATTCGCGTGGTGTCTGACTTGCAGATGCGCAATATCTACCTGCGCCCGGCGATTGCCGCGACGCTGGAAAGCACGGTGCAGGTGCTCGAAGTCGGTAAATTACTGCGTGAGTTGATCCTCGGTCTGGTGGATCAGGGGCCGGATCAGCAAGGTCAGGAATACTACGAAGCCTTGGTTGGCCTGGCATTGCTGGAATTGAAGCGGGCCAGGCGCAGCGTCATGAAAATTCCCATGCCGTCCGATTCGGATCGCCGCCTGGTCAATCTGTGTCAGGCGGTCATGGGTTCGCCGTCGCTGGATATTTCGTTCGAACAGCACGCGGAAAACGCCGGTGCCAGCGTGCGTACCCTGTCGCGTTTGTTTCAGCGCTCACTGGGGCTGGGCTTTGCCGACTGGCGACGTCAGGTGCAACTGGCGACCGCTGTGGCCGAGCTGATTCAGGGTGTGCCGGTCAGCAGCATCGCCCGCGAACTGGGCTATTCCCCCAGCAGCTTCAGTGACATGTTTCGCCGTGAACTGGGCATGAGCCCGTCGCAATACCCGCTCGGCGAACGCGCTGCCTGATCAACGGTGTGCTATTTGGCCGGCAGGCAGAAGCACATGACCGACAGCTATTTCGGACAGCTCCTACACTCTGGACACCTTGAACCGTTGTCCGGAGTCCTCATGAAAGCCCTGCAATTTGCCAAAACCGGCGACCTTTCCGCTCTGCAATACGTCGACGTCCCACAGCCGGTAGCGGCGCAGGACGAAGTACTGATTCAAGTCAAAGCCGCCGGCCTCAATCCGAGTGACGTGAAGAACGTCCTGGGCCGTTTCCCGTACACCACGCTGCCGCGCATTCCCGGCCGTGACTTTGCCGGTGTAGTCATCGAAGGTCCGCAAGCGCTACTGGGTCAGGAAGTTTGGGGCACCGGTCGGGAGCCTGGTTTCTTCCGTGATGGCTCGCACGCGGAATACCTGACCCTGCCGGTCAAAGGCGTTGCGCGTAAACCCAAGGCGCTGAGCTTCGCCCAGGCAGCGAGCCTCGGCGTGCCATTTACCACCGCGTGGGACGCATTGGAGCGCAGTCTGGTCGACGGCAATACGCGCTTGCTGGTCATTGGCGCCAATGGCGCGGTGGGTAGCGCGGCGATGGCGCTGGGGAAAATCCGTGGCGCGCAAGTGTTGGGCGCCGTGCGCCGCCCGGAGCAGGTTGCAGCGCTCAAGGCTGACGGTTTCGATGCCGTCCTGCTCGACAAGCCGGAAGACCTGGCGGCTCAGGTTCACGCGGTATTTCAGGGTGGCCCGGAAGTGATCTTCGACACCACCGGCTTCTGGCTGCCCGCTGGCGATCCAGACCCTGGCGCCTTTCGGTCGTATCGCCGTCATCTCCGCGCCGGTAGATGGCCACGTGCAAGTGCCGATTCTGGCGCTGTACCGCAAAGGCGGCTCGATCGTGGGCATCAACTCGCTGCTCTACGGCACCGACATCTGCGCGGGGATGCTCGACCAGTTCAGCCAGTTCTTTGATGCGGGACTGCTGCCGCTGCCGACCGATCTGTTCGAGTCACCATTGAGCGAAGGTCTGTCGCGTTATGAGGACGTGAACAAGGGCAGTGCGGACAAGATTATTTTGATTCCTTAAACCCTCACGCACAAATCTTCTGTAGATACCGTCTTGACCCTCAGTGAGCAAGTGCTAGCTGAGGGCCAAAGCGGTTAGCCTCGGGATGCCCACGGAAGAACAGAAAGACCAGCCCCGCATTGCCATCACTGCAAACCTTTGCCCAAAACATGCCCGCCACCGCTCACGCTAATCCCCACAGTGCTGCCTACCGTCGGCGCATGAATACTCAAGCTGCGCACCAACAATTCCCGTGACGTCGCGCCTGTCAGCTTCACCGTCAGCATGCAGGCATTGCCGCCGAAATCACTGTCAGTCACCACCCCCAGGCAGCCTGCCGACTGTGCGTCCGCCGGCGTCAGTTGGATCTGCTCCGGGCGTAACAGGATCTGTGCCGCGCCTTGATGAGTGCTGTCACCCACCGAAATCCGCCCCAGCTCGCAGACCGCCCAACCGTTGTCGACAGTGCCTGGAATCACCACCGCATCGCCAAGGAAATGTGCGGTTTCTTCGTCACGTGGACGCAGGTAAAGGTCCATGGGCGCGCCGACCTGGATCAGCTTGCCCTGGCGCATCACCGCCAGTTGATTAGCAAACGACAGGGCTTCGGCCTGGTCGTGGGTAACGAGAATGGTGGTGCAGCCCGCATCGGCCAGCATCTGCGCCACGGCCTTACGCATCGATGCGCGCAAGCCGGTGTCGAGGGCCGAAAAGGGTTCATCGAGCAGCATCAGCTTGGGTCGTTGCGCCAGCGCGCGGGCGAGGGCGACACGCTGTTGCTGACCGCCTGAAAGCTCATGCGGCCAGCGCGGCAGCATGCGCGGGTCGAGGGACACCATGTCCATCAACTCGCCGATGCGTTGCTGTTTCGACGCGTTGTTGCCGGGTAGACCGAAGCCGATGTTGCCGGCGACCGTCATGTGCGGAAACAGCGCGCCATCTTGTGGGACATAGCCGATCAACCGTTGATGCGCGGGGACCTCGGTCGATTGATCGAACAGCGTCTTGCCGTTGAGCGTAATCACGCCGGAGTCGGGAAATTCAAAGCCGGCGATCATACGCAACAACGTGGTCTTGCCCGACCCCGAGGGGCCGACGATGGCGGTACGACTGCCTTCCGGCACCGACAAACTGACGTTATCCACTGCCGGCACTGCGCCGAAAAATTTGCTGATAGCGGTTAAATCAAGTGAGCTCATCGGCCTGCCGTGCGTTTGGATTGGTAATAAAGAAGCCAGGTCAGCGGCAACGAAAGCACGACCATGATCAGCGCATAGGGCGCAGCGGCGGCGTAGTCGATTTCGCTGGTCATCGCCCAAAAGGCTGTTGCCAGCGTACGGGTGCCGCTGGGCGCGAGCAACAGGGTGGCGGTCAACTCATTGGTGATCGCCAGGAACACCAGCGCCACACCCGCTGCCGCGCCCGGCGAAGCCAGACGCATGGTGACCACCCACAACGCCTGAATCGGCGAACGCCCGAGACTGCGTGCAATGTTTTCCAGCTCTACCGGCGCCTGGGCAATACCCGCGCGCAGATTGACCAAGGCCCGGGGCAGAAACATCAGGATGTAGGCCAGCAGCACGGTAATCGCTGTCTGATAAATCGGTCGAGCGTATCGGACAGTGACCGTCACCAGTGCCAGCGCGACGACAATCCCGGGCAGGGAGCTGGCGATGTAATTGCAGCTTTCCAGCAAGCGATGCAAACGCCCCGGTGAGCGCACCGACAGCCATGCAATCGGAATCGCCGCCAGCGTCGTGAGGATCGCTCCGACACTGGCCAGGACCATAGTCTGCTCCAGCGCCGGGAGAATATTGGCCAGATCCCAGACCTCGGCACCGCCCGCGATCAGCCACTTGGTCAGCGTCACCAACGGTACACCGAGCGCCAACACCGAGGTCAGGATCGGTAGCAACAGCACCAGCGCCGTGGTCATGTGGCTCAGCTGAAACACCCGCTGCTCTCGCGCACTGCCGGAACCGACCCGGGCATAACGGGCCTTGCCGCGAGTGCCCGATTCGAACACCAGCATCGCCAGGCAACACAGCGCCAACACCCCGGCCAGCATGTTCGCCGCAGGGCCGTTAAACGATGATTGGAACTGGTCAAAAATTGCCGTGGTGAAGGTGTCGAAACGCACCATCACGTACAAGCCATATTCCGACAGCAAATGTAGGCCAACTAACAAGCCGCCGCCCCAGATCGCCAGACGCAACTGCGGCAACACTACCCGGAAAAACACCGCCCACGGCTTCAGGCCCAACGACTCCGCCACGTCCTCGATACCCGGATCAAGACGCCGCAACGCAGCAGCCGCTGGCAGATAAAGGAACGGAAAGTAGGCGATTACCGACACCAGCACGCCAGCAAACAGGCCATGAATCGGTGGGAAAAGACTGACCCACGCATAACTGTGAACAAACGCCGGCACCGCCAGCGGCGCGGTGGCCAGCGCTGACCACAAGCGTCTGTAAGGTAAATCGGTGCGCTCGGTCAGCCAGGCAAGCCCGACACCCAGCAGCACACAAAGAGGGATCGTCAAAACGACCAGCAACACGGTATTGATCAGCAGTTCGCCGACCCTGGGCCGAAACACCAACTCAACGATAGTGTCCCAACCGGTCTGAATCGAAATGCCGATCACGAAACCGATGGGCATCAGTGCCAACAGTGAAATCAGCACCGATGTCACCACAATCCAGGTAGCGGGACGGCCGCCGCGCGAGCGGGACCGTCCGGTCAAGGCGGAGACAAGTCCTACAGCGTTAGGTGCTTCGAGGTCGGCACCCGTAAAATTCTCCGCCTTCACCTTACAACAAGCCTGCTTTGGTCATCAGCTCGACGGCTTTCTTGCTGTTCAGCTGGGAAGCGTCAACTTTTGGCGCGTCCAGTTCAGCCAGCGGGGTCAGCTTCGGGTTGGATGCAGCACCCTGGCCCACGGCGTACTCGAACGAATTGCCGGTCTTCAGAACGTTCTGGCCTTCTTTACCCGTCACATACTTCAGGAACGCCTGCGCTTCATCAGCGTGCTTGCTGGAAGCCAGAACCGCGCCCCCGGAAATGCTCACGAACGCACCCGGATCCTTATGCTTGAAGTAGTACAGGCCAGTGTGGTTGCTGTTCTCGCCGGTTTTCGACTGATCCACCAACGGGTAGTAGTGATAGATCACACCACTGTCGATCTGGCCGGCATTCACCGCCTTCAACACCGAGCCGTTGCCACGGTACGCCGTGAAGTTGGTCTTCATCGCCTTCAACCAATCCAGCGTCGCCGCTTCGCCTTTCTGCTCAAGCAACGCGCTGACAATCGCCTGGAAATCCGCACCCGATGGCGACGCCGCCCAACGACCTTTCCAGCTTGGATCAGCCAGGTCCAACAGCGACTTCGGCATATCAGCGGCTTTCAACTTGTCCTTGTTATAAACAAACACCGTCGAACGCGCCGCGATACCCACCCACTTGCCATGCGCCGGACGATAAGCCGAATCCACCTGCGACAGCGTGGTCGGTGCAACCGGAGCAAACAGCCCCGCATTATCCACCAACACCATCGCCGGCGAGTTCTCGGTCAGAAACACATCCGCCGGAGACGCCGCGCCTTCCTGAACAATCTGATTACCCATCTCAGTGTCATCACCGCTGCGCAGCGTGACCTTGATCCCGGTTTCTTTAGTAAAGCCTTCAACCCAAGCCTTGGTCAGGCTTTCGTGCTGGGCGTTGTAAACAACAATACCGTCAGCACTTGGAGCTGCGTAAACACTACCAGCCGCCATCAAGGCTGAAGCAAGCAGAGCGATCTTTGCGAACGAAGGAGAACGAGAAATCATTGTAGGGGCAGCTCCTGTGGGGGTTAAAGGAGTAGGACCAGCCACGGATCCGTGTGGCGGGTGGGAGGATCATACTCCTGAATAGGAAGTGTTTGTATTAGCGCTAGCGGTAATTGTTTCAGGGGGATTGTGAGAATTTTGTGAAGGGGTGGGGGATAAAGGTCATGGGTTTCTGAGACTTAGGTCGGGGGGAGTTGGTTGTGGGGCGGCGATGGTGCCCATAAAATCGCTATCGTCGGCAAGCCGGACTGCGTGTGTTTGTCTGACGTAGGGCCTTGCAGAAGTGGAATTTGGGGCAGGCGCAAAAACCTGTGGGAGTCAGACTTGCCTGCGAAGGCGTCCTGAACGGCGCTGCGTCCAGTATTTGAGTAGCTAGTAGAGTGGAAAAAGCGTTGCCGCTGCAGCGACAAAATCGCGAGCAAGGGTGCTCCTGCAATGGTATCGGAGGATCACATCTCAAGGCGTGGGCGTTTTGTGGACACGCAGAAACAACGAAGCCCCCACATTTCTGTGGAGGCTTCGTTTTGTATGGTGCCGGCACCAAGAGTCGAACTCGGGACCTACTGATTACAAGTCAGTTGCTCTACCAACTGAGCTATACCGGCGTAATGGGCGCAGAGTATATCCAGTTTTTCGGCCTTGTAAACCCCTAGCTGTCTGATTCGATTGCAAAAATACAAAAAAATCACAAGCAGTCCGGCTTGCCGGCGACAGCACCCGTAAGATCACCATCGCCGGCAAGCCAGACCGCTACGGGGCCTTCGCATCCGTGCACCCGAATTTAGGACGGTTTTGTCCGCTATGTTCGGAGTTTTGCCCGGTTTTTTTCTTCTCCTGATTAGCCTACCTTTGCGCTCAATCACGCCGCCGGGTCTCGTGGCGCTCATTTTTCAGGAGTTCGATATGTCTGCTTCTTCTCCTTCTCCTTCGACCTTTTCGCTGGTGCCGTTGTTCTGGCTGGCGTTGGGTACCTTTGCGGTGGGTACCGAGAGTTTCATGATTGCCGGGTTGTTGCCGGAAATGGCGGCTGATTTGTCGGTGAGTGTTGTGGCGGCGGGGCAGTTGGTGACGGTGTTTGCGCTGGCCTACGCCTTGAGTTCGCCGATTCTGACGGCGTTGACTGGCAGTTTCAGTCGTCATTCGTTGCTGGTGGGTTCGATGGCGGCGTTTGCGTTGGCCAATATCGTGGCGTTTAGCGCCGAGAATTATTGGGTGTTGATGGCGGCGCGGATTCTGTTGGCGTTTACCGCCGGGCTTTATGTGCCGGGGGCGAATGCGTTGGCCGGGGCGATTGCCGGGCCTGAGAAGCGTGGGACGGCGTTGGCGATTGTGAATGGCGGGATCACGATTGCGGTGGCGTTTGGTGTGCCGTTGGGTGCGTTTGTCGGTGATCGTTTGGGCTGGCGCATGACCTTTGCTGGCGTGGCGTTGTTGTCGGCCATTGCTACGGTGGCGTTGATGTTCGGGCTGTCGAAGGGGATTGGCGCGGGCTTGCCGGTGGCTTCGTTGCGTGAGCGTTTGAATACGGCGCGGCAGCCGGTGATTTTGCTGACGTTGTTGGTGACCACGCTGTGGGCGATGGGCGCGTATACGGTTTACACCTATCTGGCGCTGTTCATTGCGCACACCACGCAGTTGCAGGGCGCCGAGATTGGTTATGTGTTGTTCGCCTGGGGCGTGGCGGCGGCGGTGGGGGTGGTGTTCAGTGGTAAGGCGGTGGACCGTTTCGGTGGTCGTAGGTTGATTGTTCCTACGCTGGTGGTGGCGATGATTGCGTTCTTCAGTTTGTCGGTCAGCGCGCATTTGTTGCCGACGTCGCTGGCGCTGGTGCCAATTCTGATCGCGGTGATTGCCTGGGGTATGGCGCATTGGGCGTTTTACCCGGCGCAGCAGGCCAATCTGATCGGCATTGCCGGGCTCAAGGGCACGCCTATCGCGCTGTCGCTGAATGCATCGTTTATGTACCTGGGCTTTTCGCTGGGCGCGGCCTTGGGTTCACTGACATTGAGTTTCACCAGCGTGACCGATCTCGGTTGGACAGCGGCGGCCTGTGAGTTGGCGGCGTTGGTGCTGACTGTGGCGATCTCGCGTCGGACGAGTCAGGCGCGGACGGCGACGCTGGCAACTTGCCCCTAAGCCAGCATGTGGTCGCGGAAGAAGTCGATCAGCGCCCGCAGTTTGGGCGAGGCGTGACGGTTCGACGGCCATAGCATCCACAGTGTGCCGTTGAAGTCGTTGAATTCATCCAGCAGTACTGTGAGTTTGCCTTCCTTGATCGACTGCTTGATCGAGAAGTCCGGCAGGCAGGCGATGCCAATGCCGTCCAGCGCCAGGTAGTTGAGGGCATCGGTGGTGGTGCAGGTGATGGTCCGGGACAGCTCTGGCCCGGCCATTGAATCGGCGACACGCACCGGCCAGCGTTCGATCAGGCCCGAGGCCGGGAAGCGATGTAACAGGCAGCTGTGATCACGCAGTTCATCGGGATGAGTCGGTGTGCCCTGTCGCATCAGGTAGTCCGGCGAGGCCACCAGCTGCAGTTTGTAATTCCCCAGTTTGCGCGACATCAGGCGCGAGTCCATCGGCTCGCCCGTACGCACCACTGCATCGAAGCCTTCCTCGATCACATCGACCATGCGATCGGACAAGTCCACGTCCAGCTCGATCTCGGGATAAGCACGGGTGAAGGCGGCGAGCACGGGCAGAATCAGGGTGTTTTGCAGCGGCATGCTGATGCGCAACTTGCCCCGTGGTGCGGCGCTGAGTTGCGACAACTCCAATTGAGCGGCGTCGAGCTCGTCAATGATCCTTTTGCAGCGTTCCAGAAACAGCTCGCCTTCCGACGTTAGCGTCACGCTGCGCGTGCTGCGGTGGAAAAGTCTGACGCCCAAACGCTCTTCGACCCGGGCCACGCTTTTGCCGATGGCGGAGGACGACACCTCAAGAATGCGCCCGGCCTCAGTGAAGCTGCGGGTTTCCGCGACGTGCACAAAGGCGACGATTCCGCTGAGACTGTCCATCATCGTGGATCACCATTGGGTCAGGGTTAAACAAGTCCGCGCCAGCATACGAGCTACTACGCCCAGGCCCAACTATCAGGGCTTATTCCGTTTTGTAGGAATGCTTATGCACAAGCGGTCTCTGTAATCGGCATGAAAAATGAATTTTTGCGGAATAGTTCTCGTATGGCTGCAACTTGCTGTTTTTATGAACCTTTAAGATGTGTACAAAAAATGAACAGGGTGAATTTTGCCCGGTAAGCCATGGATTCCGTGACTTGGCAGGATTTTCATCAACAGAGTTATCCACAGGCTAAGGACGTTCAGCCAGCAGCAGTAAATTGCGCGGTGTCACCAGGCTGTCGCAGAACAGGCCAAGCTGCACCGCATAGCCACGCTCTTGCAAATACAGGGCGCGGTCGAGCACCAGCCATAGCTCCAGTGGGCGGCGAAACAGGCCTCTGACCAGCTCCAGGTTGCGCACTTCGGCCAGGCGTTGCCAGCCAACGGCTTCCCGCTCGGTCCAGTTCTGCTGCCCGACGTCAGGTAATTCCTTGAGTGCCGCCAGATCTCGGCAGAAATCGGCGATGGATTTTTCCAGCCACGCGACGGGCAGGGAGGGTGTGGGTAAGTATTCATCGACCCCACGCAGGTCTCTTTGCAGTGAATCGAACCCCAGACGGCGAGCCATCGAGGTGTCACGCTGACGCCTTACCCGAGCGCCTGCGGTGACCGTTTCGCTGAGGGGCAGCCCGAGGTCTTCCAGCGAGAGCTTCAGTGCCGAGGCCCGTGCGTCGACGCTCAGTGGTTGATAGTCGTTGGCGCTAATGCGGTTGTAACAACATGGGGCGATGGCCATTTGAGGGCACTGGGCATCGCTGGCCAGGCGAATCAGTTGCACATGCAGATCGCCGCAGGCGTGCAGGGCGATCGGCGTGTGGCGGGCGCTCAGGAGGTCGCCGGTGTTAGCGGCCATGACATCTTGCTGTTGATGGGTGGCGTCGATGCCCAGCCGTTTGCTGAGCTGTTCCCCGGCAGTCACCAGCTCCGGGTTGTACTCCAGGCAGGTCAGCGCCTGGCCGCCGTGGGCAAGGCGTCGGCCGAGATGGCCTTTACCGGCGCACCAGTCGAGCCAGTGTTCGGGCGTGTGCTGAAAGTGCAGGGCGCCGGCGAAGGCCTCGATCTGCTGCCATTTGCGACCGGGCACATCGACACTCATGCGAGCCGAGACGGGCGCCAGTTTTTCAGTGGGCAGATGGCCAACCAGGCTCAGGGTCGCGGACTCAGCCGCCAACTGCGCGAACGGCGCCGGCGCGGTCAACCATTCAGGATGGTTATGCGCGGCTTCAGCCTCGGCCAGCGAGCGGGAGCGTAGCCATGCGGCCAGCTCAACGTGTTGGGCCTCCCACGGTAATTGCCGATGGGTGAACGGGCGAGGTCGCCATAGGTCCTGATGAGCGAGCAGGTAGTCGTCCAGGGCGCGGAAGCGTGTACGAATCTGCTCGCCCGTCAGAGGATGCTGAATGGGAAATACCTGTCGTTGATCTTTTTGTAGGTGCCGTCGGCGATGATTTCTTTCAGCGCGGTGTTCAACTGCTCAAGCAGGGGATCACCTTTGCGCACGGCGATGCCGATCTTGTCGTTGTCGAGCACGGGAGAGCCTTTGAACTCATAGCTCTTGCCGACTTCGCTCTTTAGCCATTCGTAACTGACGAACTTGTCTGCCAGTACGGTATCGAGGTGCCCGGCGGCGAGGTCGGTATTGGCGTCGGCCTGGGTGTCGTAGAGCTTGATGGTGGCCACGTCAGCCAACTTGTCCTGCAACCAGCTCGCGGCCAGGGTGCCGCGCGGTGCACCG
Organism: Pseudomonas sp. NA-150; assembly: GCF_044336365.1. Classification (NCBI taxonomy): domain Bacteria; kingdom Pseudomonadati; phylum Pseudomonadota; class Gammaproteobacteria; order Pseudomonadales; family Pseudomonadaceae; genus Pseudomonas; species Pseudomonas sp. NA-150. Next base: position 176,721 of record NZ_CP172305.1, read on the forward strand.
ATGATCTTGCCGCTGAGGTTTTGCTGGAGCGTGTCTTTGGTGATGTTCAACGTGACCGCTTTCGATGCGATGAACTGCAGCTTGTTGGAATAATACGGCGCGGTGAAATCCACCAACTGCTTGCGTTCCTCGGTGATCGACATCGACGAGATCAGGAAATTGAACTGATTGGAATTGAGTGCCGGGATGATGTTGTCCCAGTCAGCAGCGACCACCTCGCACTCGACCTTCATCTTGGCGCACAGCGCGTTGCCGATATCGACGTCAAAGCCCACCACCTGACCGCTGGCGTCTTTGTTGTTGAACGGCGGGTAAGCGGCCTGGACGCCCATTTTGAGTTTTTCCACGGCCAGGGCGTTGGTAGCGAAGGCCAGAGTGACAACTGCGGCGAACAGAAGCTTTTTGTATGTCTGCATGCGAGGCGCCTACTTAAGCCGGGTTAGAAACTCTTCGGGATTATGCGTAAAAGCAGTGAACAAGTATTGTGGGAGATCTCGCGCTCCATTGGTTGGCGATAAGCAATAATCCTAGCAACCCAGACAACAAAAAACCCGCACCAGGCGGGTTTTTGTGTACGACCAATTCAGTCAGTCGTATTACTTCTTCAAAGCTGTACCCAGCGCGCCGCCTGCTGCGCCGCCCAGGCCTGCGCCAACGGTGCCACCCAGCAGCGAGCCGCCGGCTGAACCAACTCCGCCACCAATTGCTGCGGCAGTCTTGGTGCCTTTCTTGGCTGTGAGTGCACCACCTGCCGCTCCGCCGAGGCCAGCACCGATGACGGCGCCATTTTTACCGCCAATCAGCTTCTTGCCGACGACGTTACCCAGTGCGCCACCGACACCACCACCCAGAGCCGAGTTGAGTTCGTTGCCCGCCATGGCGCTTTGAGTAGCCAGCAGGCCGACAGTCAGGGCAATGGCTGAAAGAGTTGTACGGATCATGTTGCGAGCCTCAATGAATAGGGATGTTGCACATAGTGGATAAGGGCATGAATCAGAGTCTGTTTATTCGATCTGGTTCAGTAGCGGCGTTTGTTTTTTTCCAGCAAGATCCGGGAAGCTTCGTTGTAGTCGGCCTGGAATGCGGAACTGCCGATCCAGACCACGGCTGCTTCTTCATCTTCGTCGTGGAAAATCGCCCGGTACGAGATCAACAAACCCATCAGGAAGTCGGTGGCGTTCTCTTCTTCCTCTTCGGCAATCACCAGTTCCAGCACCGGGTATTGCAGGAAAACCACGCACATCGCCAACTGGCTGATGGCCTCGGCGGCTTTCATTGCGCTGAACAGATCATCGAAGTCGGCCGGGTCGAAACCGTTTTCCAGGATGTCGTTGAAGTCAAAGGTACTCAGGTCAATCTCGACGTCATCGAACGGCTCGTTGATCAGCGGTGATGAGAGGACGGGATGGACGACGTTCTGCACAGGCTTGCCGATGCGATTCTGCTTGGCTTTGGTTTTCGCCCGCTTGGCGCGTTTTTGCTGTTTGTCTGGCGAAGCCATGAGCTCGGGTCCTGATGACGGCAGAGTAGGTGCCTTTTGGGGGCGCTATTGAAACGCATCGCTCCTCAATAGCCAATAGACCTTCGTCGTTCTTAGGGTGGAGAGGTTACAAACGGCGTGGAGCAGAGGGGTGGTATTCACAGTCTGCTGCAACTAAAATCAGTTGCATTCCAGGAGGTCTGATGTCCAAGCAAGAAAAGCTGCTCGCAAAACTACTCAATAAACAGGCCGGATTTTCATGGTCTGAACTGGTAACGCTCCTGCGTGGCTTTGGCTACGGTCAGCTTGAGGGTGATGGCAGTCGAGTGAAATTCGATAATGGAAATCCATTGGCGATGATCAACCTGCACAAGCCGCATCCCGGTAATGAGCTAAAGGCCTACGTGAAACGCCAGGTTATCGAACATCTAAAGGCAGGGGGAGTGATCTGATGAACACCATGCTACAACACCGGGGCTATTACGGTTCCATTGAAGCCAGTCCCGAAGATAATTGCCTGTTCGGTAAGCTTCAGTTCATCCGGGCTCTTGTCAGCTACGAGGGGACAACTGTGGCTGAATTGAGCCAGGCATTTCGTGATGCTGTGGACGATTACCTCAACGCCTGCGCATCGCTGAACCAAGACGCCGAGATACCTTGCAAGGGTTCGTTCAATGTAAGGGTAGGTCACGACCTGCATCTGGCTGCCAGCGTTGCTGCGATTCGGCAGAGTATTTCCCTCAACGACCTCACCAGAAAAGCGCTGAGCGAGTACCTGGCGCATCATGTGTAGACGTATGCAGGCTTGAGGCTTTCAACGATGGGAGGGGTGAGTAGATCCGAGGGGAGTGGATCTGCTCAAAGCATTGGGTGGGAAACCACAGGCAATAAAAAACCCGCACTAGGCGGGTTTTTTAAGTGTTTTAACGTGTGCTTGGCATCACCTTAAAACTGAAGGTGGTGCCCAGAGACGGAATCGAACCGCCGACACGGGGATTTTCAATCCCCTGCTCTACCGACTGAGCTATCTGGGCAACGGGGCGCATTAGACTAGTTTTTCGGGGGGTCGTCAAGCGTGTTATTAAAAAATATTCAAACATTACCGTCGCTTACGACCCACACCTGCTGAAAGCCCTTATTCCTTGGGGGCGACGTAGCCGTCGGCCTTGGCGTATTCCTCGCCGGACAGGAATTTATCCATCTCGCCTTGCAGGAATTTTCGATCCTCGGCGTTCATCATGTTCAGGCGGCGTTCGTTGATCAGCAGGGTTTGGTGTTTCTGCCAGTCAGCCCAGGCTTTTTGCGAGACGTGGTTGAAGATGTCTTCGCCTTTGGCGCCTGGGTAAGGGGCGCGGTCCAGGCCTGGCAATTCTTCTTTGTACTTGCGGCACATTACGGTGCGGGTCATGACAACTCTCCTGCATTCAATACGTCGGCTGCGCGTTTCAGCAGCTTCTTCACCGGGGCGGCAAGGCCCAGGCGCGGTGGGGTGGCGAGGTTATACCAGAGCCAGTCGGCCTCGGCCACGTGATGGGCGGACTCTTCGACCCGCACCAGCCACGGTTCGATGGACAGCTGAAAGTGGCTGAAGGTGTGCACCAGCCCTGGCAGTTCGTGGTGTTTGCCCAGTTGCAGTGCGTGTTGGTCGGCCAGGTGTTCCAGGTCGCTGAACTGATCCAGCTCCGGCAAGCTCCACAAACCGCCCCACAAGCCCGTGGAAGGGCGTCGGTACAGCAGAATGTCGCCGTCGCGGTTGGCGAACATCGGCATCAGCGTACGCTTCTGGGGCACGGTTTTGCGCGGTTTGGGAATCGGGTAGCGAATCTCCAGGCCGAGCATGTGCGCCTCACAGCTTTTTTCCAGCGGGCAGAGGAGGCAGCTCGGCTTGCTGCGGGTGCACAGGGTTGCGCCGAGGTCCATCATCGCCTGGGTGTAGTTGTTGACGCGCGCATGCGGCGTGAAGCGTTCGGCGTTGGCCCACAGCTGTTTCGCCACCTTCGGCTCGCCGGGGTAGCCTTCCTGGGCGGTGTAGCGCGCCAGCACGCGTTTGACGTTGCCGTCGAGGATCGGCGCGCGCAGGCCCATGCTCAGGCTGGCAATCGCGCCAGCGGTGGACAGGCCGATCCCCGGCAGGTCCGTGAGCTTTTCCACATCACGGGGAAACTCGCCGTCGTATTCCGCGACGACAATTTTGGCGGTCTTTTGCAGGTTGCGGGCGCGGGTGTAATAACCGAGGCCGGTCCACAGGTGCAACACTTCGTCTTCCGGTGCCTCGGCCAAGGCCTGCACGGTTGGCAGGGCTTCCATGAAGCGGTCGAAGTAGTTCAGCACGGTGCTGACCTGTGTCTGTTGCAGCATGATTTCCGAAACCCAGACGCGGTACGGGGTGATGCCCTGTTGCCAAGGCAGGTCGTGCCGGCCGTGACGGTCATACCAGTCGAGTACGGCCGTAGAAAATTGCTCGGGTTTCATCGTTTGAACAAACCTTTCAATGCTTCTTTGATCTGTGGAGCCTTGTCGCCCAGCTTGTCGTCGATCTTTTGCTCAAGCTTGTCGCCGACCAATTTGGCGGCGATCAGGCTCAGGCCTTCGTTATCCACGCGACAGGCCTTGGCGCCCAATTCCAGCGGGCCGCGGCAACGCACGGGCCATTCGATACCGGCGTAGCGTTCGTTGACCTGGCACGCCGGGTCGGGCATGTCGCTCTTGTCGCCTTCGACGATGATGCCGATGCGGTAGTCCATGCCCAGCACGCGCAGGTCGATGTCGCCATTGCCGTTGATGGTCAGGCCCGGGATCTTCACTTTCAGGTCCGGGTTGTTGGCGACGCCGTTACGGAACACCAGATTGCCGTTGAGTTGCTGGAACGGCGTGTCACGGCCATGGGGTTCGCCGCTGAGGGTCTGGCGATTGAGCTTGGCGATGCCCTGGCACAGCTGTTGTTCCAGGTTGGCATTGACCAGCACGCCGTCGTTGAGCACGAAGTTGGTCGTGCCGTTGAGGCTGTCGATCAGTGCCTTCTCGCTATTGCCCTTGCCCGTGACGTCGCTGTGCAGGGTTAGCAGGCCCTTGATCGGTGGTGTCGGATTTTTGCTCTGGATGAAGCGCTCGACCGGCACTTTAGTGATGACCGTTTGCACGCTCATCAGCGGTACGTCAGGGCGCACGTCGAGGCTGCCTTTGGCTTCGAAGCTGCCGTTGTAGAGGTCGCCACGCAGGGTTTCAAGATTAATCTGGCCCTCAAAGCCCTGGGTCTTGAGCGAGGCATTCTGGATCGGCAGCTTCTCAAGAGTCAGTTGACCGAAGCTGAGGTCGGCCTCGACATCGATTTTGCGCAATCGCTCAAGCGGCAGCAGTCGTGTTTCGCTCCATGCGCCTTGAGTTGGCGCATTCGGCAGTGGCGTGCTGCCGCCCACAGTGGCGAAGGCTTGGTTTTCAGTGCCCTGAACTTCGACTTTGCGCGCTGCACCGGCGCTCTGGTCCTGATCTTTCTTGCCTGGACGATATCGATCGGCGTCGAAGGTATCGCCTTTGAGCTGGACGCGCAGCGCCTGTCTGGCGAAGTCGTCGACTGCGACGCGACCACTGAAGGTACTGTCGTCGACTTTCAGTGTCAGGTCTTCCAGGGCGATGCTGGTCGGGCTGCCAGTAAGGCGGCTGACCAGTTCTACCTTGTTCAGGGTGGTGGCGTCGGCCATTTCGGTCAGCGGTTGGCCGATGCCGTCGAGGAAGTCGCGCAGGCTGAACTGCGCGATGGACAGGCCGCCACTGAGTTGTGGTGTTTTATCCAGATCGCGCAGATGCAGTTCGCCCAGCGCGCGCAGTTGGTTGGCGGAGAATTTCAGGCCGTTCCAGTCGGCGACGTTGGCCGCCTGATCCAGCAGCAGTTGGCCTTGCGCGGCATAGGTCACGGTCTTTTCGTTCAGCGGATCACCGGTGATCTCGCCCGACAGGCGCATGTCTTCAAACTGGTAGCGTTTCTGTGCATGGTTGATGCGCAGTTGCCCGATCAACTCGGTTCTGACGCGCACCACCGGCAGGTTAGTGCTGATGAACGAGGTGAACTTGACCGGAATGGTTGCGCCTTCATGGACTGCGCCAGTGCTCAGTTGAATACTGTCAGCAGTGATCTGCCGCCCGCTTCGGGCATCGCTGTAATCGACGTGGGCGTTGTTGATCGTCAGGCTGTCGATGTCCAGGCGGATCGGTTGTGGCGGTTTTTCCGGCTTAGGTTGTGCGGCGGCGGCTGCGTCAGCGGCGGTCTGTTCCGGGGTTGCCGGGACGGCAGGCGTCGTGGCGGCTGGCTTTGGCTGACGACCGATGTCTTCCCAGTTGCCGTGGCCGTTTTCGTCACGGTTCAGGGTCAGGTTCAAGCCTTCGACACGCACATCGCTCATCTGCACTTCGCGACGGAACAGTGGCAACACGCGAACGGAGAGCCCGAGCATTTGCAGGTCGGCAAAGGGTTTGGTCGGGTTAATGAGCGTCGCCACACTGGCGTTGTGCAACTCCAGGCCGAGCCAGGGGAACAGGCTCCAACCGATGTCGCCATTGAGCGTCAGTTCAATGTGAGCCTTATCACGGGCCAGTTCGCGGATCTCGTCTTTGTAGTTGTTGGGATCAAAAAAATGGGTCAGGGCAAAGCCAAGAGCCACGATGATCAGCAACAACCCGAGAATAACCAGACCCAGGATTTTGCCGAACGCTTTCATGGGCGAGTCCTTGTTAGTGAGATTGAATCATTCAAAATTGAGCCGGCGAGTATAGCGCCCTGAAACAGCCACCGGGCTGCTGATACTGTAGGCATCGCCATCCTTGATTTCACGCCTGTTGCGGATCCAGCGGCAGATGCAATTTGGCCGCCAATGCCTGCGCCTCAAGATGTCCGACAGGCGCCAGCAAGCGCAGTTCACCGCCGGCCAGACGCGCCATTTTCTGTGCCTCCACCAGCAAACGCTCAGCCACCCCGCGACGGCGGGTAAGTTTTCGCACACACAGATGCGATAGATGCCAGATGCCTTCCTGGCGCTGCAGTCGCGCGGCACCCAGCAGCCGATCATTAAAGCGAGCCGCCAGCACCGAGCCTTCGGCCAGGTGGGCTTCGATCAAGGTTTGAGTGTCGGTAAACGGTGCGACCAGCCAGTCGGGTGCATCGCGATAAATCTTCTGCAGATCCTCCCGATCCTGCGGGGTAGCTGAGCGGACGGACTCTACGACAATGGGCATTGCGATTCCTTGATCAACCAAGCGTGATTTGAGAATAGTGGCATATGAGCAGATGTAACGAAAAAGGTGATGGCAGATTGCTTTCTATCGCATGACTAAATGTTAACCTCTTGCGGATCGTCAGTCCTGCTGCGTCTTTGTGTCACGTTTGCAGGATCGCCGCCGATAAAACAAACCATTGAAGGTTGTGGGCGGATCGAGGCGATTGCCTTGCTGGTTACACTCATCTGGGGGAAATAATAATGACTACAACCACTGCGTTGGGCGGTTCTGTCGCTCAGCCGGCGTTCTTGTCCAAAGAACGTATTATCGCCAAGCCCGGTTTTAACCGTTGGCTGGTACCGCCTGCCGCGTTGGCCATCCACCTGTGTATCGGTATGGCGTATGGCTTTTCAGTGTTCTGGCTGCCGTTGTCCAAAGCGCTGGGTGTCACCGCTCCGGTCGCATGCGCGCCGGACGTTAGCTTCATCTCGCAAGTATTCTCTTCAAACTGCGACTGGCCGATCTCCATGCTCGGCTGGATCTTCACCCTGTTCTTCATCTTCCTCGGTTGCTCGGCAGCCATTTGGGGCGGCTGGCTGGAACATGCGGGCCCACGTAAAGCTGGCGTCGTATCGGCCCTGTGCTGGTGTGGCGGCCTGGTGCTTTCGGCGTTGGGGATTTACTCCCACCAGATCTGGCTGATGTGGCTGGGTTCCGGTGTTATCGGTGGTATCGGCCTGGGTCTGGGCTATATCTCGCCGGTATCGACGCTGATCAAGTGGTTCCCGGACAAGCGCGGCATGGCTACCGGCATGGCGATCATGGGCTTCGGTGGTGGTGCGATGGTGGGTGCACCGTTGGCCGCAGCGCTGATGGGCCATTTCGCATCGCCTGCCGGCGTAGGCGTTTGGCAGGCCTTCTTGGCTATGGCGGCGATTTACTTCGTATTCATGATCGGTGGTGCGCTGGCGTATCGCGTTCCGCCAACCGGTTGGAAGCCTGAAGGCTGGACCGCTCCGGCGAAGAAAGGCAATAACTCGATGATCACTCACCGCCATGTGCACGTCAGTGTTGCGTGGAAGACCCCGCAGTTCCGTCTGGTGTGGCTGGTGCTGTGCCTGAACGTTTCTGCCGGTATCGGTATCCTCGGCATGGCCTCGCCACTGCTGCAGGAAGTGTTCGGTGGCAAGTTGCTGGGCAACACCCTGGCGTTCAACCAACTGAATACTGCTGAACTGGGCCAGATCGCGGCTATCGCGGCGGGCTTCACCGGTCTGTTGAGCCTGTTCAACATCGGTGGTCGTTTCTTCTGGGCGACCTTCTCCGACTACATCGGCCGTAAAGCCACCTACTTCGTGTTCTTCGTGCTGGGTCTGGTGTTGTACTCATCGGTTCCGAGCCTGGGACATTCGGGCAGCATCGCGCTGTTCGTGGCGGCGTTCTGCGTGATCCTGTCGATGTACGGCGGTGGTTTCGCGACCGTTCCGGCTTATCTGGCTGACTTGTTCGGTACGCAAATGGTGGGTGCGATCCACGGTCGTCTGTTGACGGCTTGGGCCGCGGCGGGCGTATTGGGCCCTGTGTTGGTCAACTATATCCGCGAGTATCAGCTGAGCATCGGTGTGGCACGTGCCGACGCCTATGACATCACGCTGTACATCCTTGCGGGCCTGTTGGTGCTGGGCTTTGTCTGCAACCTGCTGGTACGTCCGGTGGCCGACAAGTACTTCATGACCGACGCTGAACTGGCAGTCGAGCAATCGTACGGCCGCGATGCCGGTGCTGATCAAAACACCGTGCTGGAGTGGAAAGCTGCGCCGGGTAGCAAGCCATTGGCTGTTGCTGCGTGGTTGGCGGTGGGTATTCCGCTGGCGTGGGGCATCTGGATCACCCTGCAAAAGACTGCGGTGCTGTTTCACTAAACAGAGCGCGGTAACCCTTTGTAGGAGCCAACTTGTTGGCGAGGCGTCATGTCTGACGCACCGCCTCGCTAACAAGTTAGCTCCTACAGACCGGAGATGAGGGCCTGTTCGCAGGCCCTTCTCCTGTCATTTATCGCTCCCTTCTTCTGTTTACTTCATGCCAGCCCGTTCTAGGCCTATAATGCTCGCCTTTTTCGCCCAATGATTTTGCGGAGCTGGTGATGGCCGAACGTAAGGCGTCCGTCGAGCGCGACACTCTGGAAACCCAGATCAAAGCCTCGATCAACCTGGATGGCACCGGAAAGGCCCGATTTGATATCGGTGTTCCCTTCCTTGAACACATGCTGGATCAGATCGCCCGCCACGGGCTGATTGACCTGGACATCGAATGCAAAGGCGACCTCGAGATCGACGACCACCATACGGTGGAGGACGTCGGTATCACCTTGGGTCAAGCCTTCAGCAAGGCGATTGGCGACAAGAAAGGCATTCGTCGTTACGGCCACGCTTACGTGCCGCTCGATGAAGCGCTGTCGCGTGTGGTCATCGACTTCTCCGGCCGCCCGGGCCTGCAGATGCATGTACCGTTTACCCGCGCTGTCGTAGGCGGCTTCGACGTGGACTTGTTCCAGGAATTCTTCCAGGGCTTCGTCAACCACGCCAATGTGAGTTTGCACATCGACAACCTGCGTGGCACCAACACCCACCACCAGATCGAAACCGTGTTCAAGGCTTTCGGTCGTGCGCTGCGCATGGCGGTCGAGCTGGATGAGCGTATGGCCGGGCAAATGCCGTCGACCAAGGGCGTACTCTGATGCAGACGGTTGCGGTTATCGATTACGGCATGGGCAACCTGCACTCGGTCGCCAAGGCGCTGGAACACGTCGGTGCCGGCAAGGTGCTGATCACCAGTGACGCTGCGGTAATTCGTGAAGCCGACCGCGTGGTATTCCCCGGCGTTGGCGCGATTCGCGATTGCATGGCCGAGATTCGTCGGTTGGGCTTCGACGAGCTGGTGCGTGAAGTCAGTCAGGACCGTCCGTTCCTCGGTATTTGCGTCGGCATGCAAGCCTTGCTTGATCGCAGCGAAGAGAACGGCGGCGTCGATTGCATCGGCCTGTTCCCAGGTCAGGTGAAGTTCTTCGGCAAGGATTTGTACGAAGACGGCGAGAGCCTGAAAGTACCGCACATGGGCTGGAACGAAGTGACGCAGGCGGTCGATCACCCGCTGTGGCACGGCATTCCGGACAAGGCGCGCTTCTACTTCGTGCACAGCTACTACATCGACGCCGCCAACCAGCGTCAGGTGGTCGGTCGCGGGCACTACAGCACCGACTTCGCCGCCGCATTGGCCGACGGATCGCGCTTTGCCGTGCAGTTCCACCCGGAGAAGAGCCATACCCATGGCCTGCAATTGCTGCAGAACTTCGCCGCCTGGGACGGTCGCTGGTAATGAGCAAGAAGGTCAAACCGCCGATCCTGACCCTCACGCCCGAACAGGAGCGTGACGCGAACCATAAGATCAAGCGATTCATGGAAGATCGCTTCGAGCTGGATCTGGGGTCGTTCGAGGCGGCTGAGATCCTTGAGCTGTTCACCCGCGAAATTGCTCCTCACTATTACAACAGGGCGATTTTCGATGTGCAGACGCACCTCAAAGAGAGGTTCGAAAGCATCGAAAGCGACCTGTGGGCGCTCGAGAAAAACTGATTCTCGAGCGAAGCTGAAACATCGAATTTGAAGGTTTTCCAGATGCTGATTATCCCCGCTATCGATCTTAAAGACGGTGCCTGTGTGCGTCTGCGCCAGGGCCGCATGGAAGATTCCACAGTGTTCTCCGATGACCCGGTGAGCATGGCTGCCAAGTGGGTGGATGGCGGCTGCCGTCGTTTGCATCTGGTCGATCTGAACGGCGCGTTCGAAGGCCAGCCAGTCAATGGCGAAGTGGTCACCGCGATTGCCAAGCGTTACCCGCAGTTGCCGATCCAGATCGGTGGTGGCATTCGCTCGCTGGAAACCATCGAGCATTACGTCAAAGCTGGCGTCAGCTACGTGATCATCGGCACCAAGGCGGTCAAGGACCCGGCGTTCGTCGCTGAGGCCTGCCGTGCGTTTCCGGGCAAGATCATTGTGGGGCTGGACGCCAAAGACGGTTTCGTCGCCACCGACGGTTGGGCTGAAATCAGCACTATTCAGGTAATCGACCTGGCCAAGCGTTTTGAAGCAGACGGCGTTTCGGCCATCGTTTACACCGACATCGCCAAAGACGGCATGATGCAGGGCTGCAACGTTCCGTTCACCGCTGGCGCTGGCTGCGGCCACGCGGATTCCAGTGATCGCTTCCGGCGGCATTCACAACCTGGGTGACATCAAGTCCCTGCTGGATGCCAAGGCACCGGGGATCATCGGCGCCATCACCGGTCGTGCGATCTATGAAGGCACCCTCGACGTAGCGGAAGCGCAAGCTTTCTGCGACAGCTACCAAGGCTAAGGAGCAACTCATGGCGCTGGCGAAACGCATCATCCCGTGCCTCGACGTAGACAACGGTCGAGTGGTCAAAGGCGTCAAGTTCGAGAACATCCGCGACGCGGGTGATCCGGTGGAAATTGCCCGCCTGTATGACGAGCAGGGCGCGGACGAGATTACTTTTCTCGACATCACTGCCAGCGTCGACGGTCGTGATACCACGCTGCATACCGTCGAGCGCATGGCCAGCCAGGTGTTTATCCCGCTGACCGTGGGCGGCGGCGTGCGCACCGTGCAAGACATCCGCAACCTGCTGAACGCCGGTGCGGATAAGGTCTCGATCAACACCGCTGCGGTGTTCAATCCTGATTTTGTCGGCGAAGCGGCGGCGCACTTCGGTTCGCAGTGCATCGTGGTGGCCATCGATGCGAAGAAAGTGTCTCTGCCGGGCGAAACCCCGCGCTGGGAAATCTTCACTCACGGCGGTCGCAAGCCGACAGGTCTGGACGCCGTGCAGTGGGCGAAGAAGATGGAAGAACTGGGCGCTGGCGAGATTCTGCTGACCAGCATGGACCAGGACGGCATGAAAAACGGCTTCGACCTGGGCGTGACCCGTGCGATCAGCGATGCGCTGGGGATTCCGGTGATTGCTTCCGGCGGCGTCGGCAATCTGGAGCATTTGGCGGCAGGGATTATCGAAGGGCATGCCAGCGCAGTATTGGCGGCGAGCATTTTCCACTTCGGTGAATACACTGTCCCGGAAGCCAAGGCCTACATGGCCCAGCGCGGTATCGTCGTTCGTTAAGTAAATAGACTGATGGCCACTGGACATCAGTCGCGCCTCACGGCACGCTGAGCGCTGCAATGGTTGAGGAGATAGCACATGTTCAAACGTTTTCTTCTTGCAGTAGTAAGCGTCGGTATTTTGCTATCGGGTATTGCCCATGGTGAAGATGCAGCCGGTGAGGTTGCGCCAGCGGTAGTCGGGCCCAACGGTGCCTATTCAATCGTCTTGCTGACGGAAAATTTCCCGCCTTACAACATGGCCTCCGACGGCAAAAACTTCGCCCCGGATGAAAGGATCGACGGCATCGCCGCGGAGATTTTGCGCGAAACCTTCAAGCGCGCCGGAATCGGCTACAGCATGACCCTGCGCTTTCCGTGGGACCGCATCTACAAAACCGCATTGGAAAAACCGGGTTACGGCGTGTTCGTGACCGCGCGTTCGCCTGAGCGGGAAAAACTGTTCAAGTGGGTAGGGCCGATCGGTCCGGATGACTGGATCATGCTGGCGCGCGACGACAGCCCGATCCAGTTGACCTCGTTGGAGCAAGCGAAAAAATACCGGATTGGCGCCTATAAGGGCGACGTCATTGCCGAGAATCTGACAGCCCAGGGCTTGAACCCGATTGTCGCGTTGCGCGATCAAGACAACGCGAAGAAGCTCGCCACCGGCCAGATCGATTTGTGGGCTACGGGTGACCCTGCCGGGCGCTATCTGGCTCGCCAGGAAGGCGTTGCTGGCCTCAAGACCGTGTTGCGCTTCAACAGCGACGAGCTATTTCTGGCCCTGAATAAAAGCGTGCCGGATGAAGTGGTCGCCAAGTTGCAGAAAGCGTTGGATCAGATGCGTGCTGAAGGCTTGGTGGACGAGATTCTTGGGCGTTATCTCTGACGTTTTCGCCGACACGATTTGACCTGACGCAAAAATTTGCGGCAAAACAGACTGTTGTAGGAGCTAACTTGTTCGCGAGAGCGGTGGGTCAGGTACCCCCGTCTCGCTAACAAGTTAGCTCCTACAGACAGCCGCTGTACTCAGCGATAAACCCCATTCTTGCCGTGGGCCGGCATGGCTTGATTACTGCGCAGGGCGATCATCTGGCGCAGCTCGATCCACTCGATACCTTGCGCTTTCAAGCGTGGCAAGGCGCGCTCCAGCACGTCGAGGGTGACGGGGTAGGGGTGGCCGATCATGACGACTGAGCCTTGTTTCTTCGCCAGTTGAATCGCGGTGTCGAGTTGGGCGGTCACCGCTTCGGTGGTGCGTACGTCGTCGAGAAACACGTCGCGAGACACGCTGGCCAGGCCGATGCGCTGCGCCGAGGCGGCGGCGACGGTCTGCGCGCTGGTGCGGCTGTCCAGCAGGAACAACCGGCGGCGTTGCAGCTCTTCCACCAGCCAGGCCATGGCTTGTGGTTGGGCAGTCATGCGGCTGCCCATGTGGTTATTGATCCCGGCAGCATACGGCACCATTTTTAGCGCGGCCGCCAAGCGTTTTTGCAGTTCTTCGATGGGCAGTTCGGGATGCCAGGCGAAAGGGCCGGTGGCCGGGTCCATTGGCATGTGCAAGATCACCGTTTTGTGCGCGCGATGGGCCTCGCGGGCAAATTCGGTGGCGTGGGGCGTGTCCGGCATGATCGCAATGGTGACCGGCCCTGGCAATGCCAGCGCGCGGCTGTCACCCGCCGGCGATTGCCCGAGGTCATCGATGATCAGGCTGAGGTAAACCACATGAGGCGTGCTTTCGCTTTTGGCGGGCGCGACCGGCGTTGCGTGAACAACGCCGGTCAAGCTGCAGGAAAGCAGCCACAACAACCGGTACAGCCAAGCGCGCATATCAGTTGCCGCGAGTCACACTCAGGCCTTTAAGCAGGCTGAGTGCCTGGCTCAACTGAAAGTCGTCGTCTTGCGGACGCGCCTTCGCAGCGGCAGTTTTGGAGGCTTTGGTCGGTTTGTCTGCGCCGCCGTTGCCGTTGCCCAAGTGGCCCGCCAGATCGGCTTCCTTGTAGTTCTCGCTGTCGACTTCGCTGGTCACCTTGGCGCGACGCACTTCGATGTCCGGCACGATGCCCTGGGCCTGGATCGAACGGCCATTGGGGGTGTAGTACAGCGCAGTGGTGATCTTGATCGCGCGATCGTTGGCCAGTGGCAGTACGGTTTGCACCGAGCCTTTACCGAAGCTGTCGGTGCCCATCAGCACACCGCGTTTCTGATCCTGCAACGCGCCCGCGACGATCTCGGAAGCCGACGCACTGCCGCCGTTGATCAACACTACCAGCGGCACACCTTCGCTGGCGTCGGCCGCATCAGCGTAGAAGCGCAGCTCGGAGTTGGCGATCCGGCCTTTGGTGTAGACGATCAGGCCCTTGGTCAAGAAGTGGTCGGCCACTTCAACAGCGGCTTGCAGCACGCCGCCCGGGTTGTTACGCAGGTCGAGCACCAGGCCGCTCATCTTCTTGCCGTTGTCTTTGCGCAGTTTGGCCAGCGCTTTGCCGACTTCTTCGCCGGTCTTGACCTGGAACTGAGTGATGCGGATGTAGCCGTAGCCGTTCTCCAGCATCTGCGCCTTGACGCTCTTGACCTGAATGGTCGCCCGCGCCAGCGTCACGTCGAACGGGTTGCCGCCGTCGCGTACCAGGGTCAGGGTGATTTTTTCGCCGATCTTGCCGCGCATCTTGTCGACCGCTTCCTGCATGGTCTGGCCGCGAGTCGGTGCGCCGTTGATCTTGACGATCAGGTCGCCAGCCTCGACGCCAGCCTTGGAGGCCGGGGTATCGTCGATAGGCGAAACCACTTTAATGAAGCCGTCTTCGATGCCGACTTCGATACCCAGGCCACCGAACTCGCCGCTGGTGCTTTCCTGCAGCTCCTGGAAGTCTTCCGGGCCGAGGTAGGCGGAGTGCGGATCAAGGTTGCTGAGCATGCCCTTGATCGCGTTTTCCAGCAGGGTTTTGTCGTCTACTGGTTCAACGTAAGCCGCTTTGATCCGATCCATGACCTCGGCGAAAGTACGCAGTTCTTCCAACGGCAAAGGCGCCTTGGCGGCAGCCTGAGCGGCAACGGCGGCGGAGGTCGAAGCGGGCGGTGTTGCTGGTTTTACGGGGTCAGCGGCTTGCGCCAGAGGAGCGCCGATAACGATGGCAATAGCCAGGGCCAGCGAAGTGAGGCGGGACAAATGCAACATCGAACGAACTCCTAAAACTGAGGTTGGCGCCAACTTATCCTTGAACGTGGCACCATTGCGCAGGGTCGCTCGGGCGGCCCTGCTGACGAATAGCAAAATACAACGCCGGTGTTTCTTGACCGCCACTGTTGCCGACAGTGGAAATCGCTTCTCCGGCTTTAACAATGTCGCCAGCGTCTTTAAGCAGACTCTGGTTGTGACCGTAAAGACTCAAATAACCGTTGCCATGGTCGAGAATGACCAGAAGCCCGGCGCCGCGCAACCAGTCGGCAAACACCACACGGCCGCCATGTACAGCATGCACCTGGCTGCCGGCGGGAGCACTGATCATTACGCCATCCCACGTCGAACGCGCGTCATCGCCACGCGGATCACCGAAGCGTGCCAACAGTCGACCATCAACCGGCCATGGAAGTTTTCCCCGAGCCTGAGCAAATTGTCCGCCATAAGAAACGCCGGCGCTGGAAACCAGTTCGCCGGGGGCCTTGACCGGGCGTTTGACCGGAGCTTCGTCATTGTCGTTGTTGCTGTCTTTGCTGGCATTGTTTTTTGCCAGGGCGCGGGCTGCTTGCTCTTCGCGCGCGCGTTTTTCTGCTTCCTGCTGGGCGATCAAGGCTTTTTGACGGGCCTCTTCAGCTTCGCGAGCTTGTCGGGCCAGGGTTTCTTCAATGGTTTTCAGGACATTGGCCAGGTCAGACTGTTCTTGCTGGCGCGCCTGCAACTTCTGGTCGCGGGCTTTTACGTCATCATTGAGCTTGGCCAATGCGTCTTTGCGTTCTTGCCGAGCGGCCTCTAACTCCTGGCGCTGGCTGTCCAGGCTGCCTTGTTGCACCAGCAACTGCGCCTGTTGCAGGTCGATGTCTTTCTCGACGTTGGCCAACTGCCGCAAGGTCTCGTTGAAGCTGTGCAATTGCGCCAGCCGCGCCTGACTCAAGTAATCGTAATAGGTCAGGGTGCGGGCGAATTTTTCCGGGTTTTGCTGGTTCAGGAGCAGCTTGAGGTATTCCTCACGGCCGCCCTGGTACGCCGCTCGCGCTTGAATCGCTATCAGGCGTTGCTGTTCGGTCCGGGAGCTCTGGAGCTTTTTCTTCTGTTGGTCGAGCCGCTCTAGCTCGACTTCCGTCTTTTTTTGTTCCTTTTGCAGGACCTCGACCTGCTTTTCCAGCTTACCCATGTCGGTTTCTGTTTTGCGCAGGTCTTTCTGCACACCGGATTTTTCTTGCTGGAGTTCACCGAGTCGCTTTTTCAGCTCGGCAATGTCCTTTTGCGCAGCTTCCAACTGTTGTTGGGTTTGCGCACGCTCATCGGCAAAGGCCGGATTGAGCAGGCAAATCAGGAATAAGGCGATCAGGGCGCGAAGCATGGGGTGGGCGACACCAAGGAGGAGTGATGAACAGAGCCTAGTATGCCCGCGGCGAGCTGCAAAAAAAACGCCTCAAAGCGTGTAATCCGAGTCAGTTTGACCCGGTAACACTGTAGGAGCTGCCGAAGGCTGCGATAAAGCCAGAACACTCAGCGTGTTTCAGTGCCATTCGCAGCCTTCGGTAGCGCCTACAGAGCGATACATCGACGTTATTTAGCGACGAGGATCGAGTGGCCGGTCATCTCTTGCGGTATCGGCAAGCCCAACAGCTGCAACATGGTCGGCGCAACGTCAGCCAGAACCCCGCCTTCGCGGACTTTCAGCTCGCGCTTGCCGATATAGATGAACGGCACCGGCTCCGAGGTGTGGGCGGTATGTGCCTGGCCGGTGGTTTCGTCGGACATTTGCTCGACGTTGCCGTGGTCCGCGGTGATCAGCGCTTCGCCGCCGACTTTTTCCAGCGCTTCGGCGATGCGGCCGACGCACACGTCCAGGCACTCCACTGCCTTGACCGCCGCTTCAAGGATGCCGCTGTGACCGACCATGTCGCCGTTGGCGTAGTTGACCACGATCACGTCGTAACGCTGGTTCTCGATGGCGTCGACGATCTTGTCGGTGACTTCCGGCGCGCTCATTTCCGGCTGCAAGTCATAGGTAGCGACTTTCGGCGATGGAATCAGGATGCGCTCTTCGCCCGGGAACGGTTCTTCACGACCGCCGGAGAAGAAGAAGGTGACGTGGGCATATTTCTCGGTTTCGGCGATGCGCAGCTGCGTCTTGCCGTTTTTCGCCAGGTATTCGCCCAGCACGTTGTCCAGGCTGCCGGCGGCGAAGGCGGAGGGGGCGGGAATGCTGGCGGCGTATTGAGTCAGCATGACGAAACCGGCCAGTTTTGGCTGACGGGCGCGTTCGAAGTCTTTGAAGCCATCTTCAACGAACACGCGAGTCAACTCGCGGGCACGGTCGGCACGGAAGTTCATGAAGATCACGGCGTCGCCGTCTTCAACCTTGACCTTGTCGCCGATGCTGGTGGCTTTGACGAACTCGTCGTTCTCGCCGCGCGCATAGGCGGCTTCAAGCCCGGCCACGCCGCTTGCTGCCTCGAACTCGCCAGTGCCGTCGACGATCAGGTTGTAGGCCGAGGCGACGCGGTCCCAACGATTGTCACGGTCCATGGCGAAATAACGGCCAACGATCGAGGCGATGCGGCCCTTGCCCAGGCGGGCGAAGGTCGAATCCATCAGCTCGATCGAGGCTTTGGCGCTGCGTGGTGGCGTGTCACGGCCATCGAGGAAGGCGTGCAGGTAGATATTTTCCGCGCCGCGTTTGGCGGCCAGCTCGGCCATCGCGACCAGATGATCCTGGTGGCTGTGGACGCCGCCGTCGGACAGCAGGCCCATGAAATGCACGGCCTTGCCAGCCGCAACCGCTTTATCCACCGCTGCGCAAATGGTCGGGTTTTCGAAGAACTCGCCGTCACGGATCGATTTGGTCACGCGGGTGAAGTCCTGGTACACCACGCGGCCGGCGCCGAGGTTCATGTGGCCGACTTCCGAGTTACCCATCTGACCGTCCGGCAGACCGACGTCCATCCCCGAGCCAGAAATCAGGCCGTGGGGCTGGGTGGCGTAGAGGCGATCCATGACCGGCATTTTCGCCGAATAGATGGCATTGTCATGGTGGCTTTCGCTGTGTCCGAAGCCATCCAGGATAATCAGGACCAAAGGTTTAGGCGTGGCAGTCATGGAATCCACTCGTGGCTATTAAGGAAGATAGAAAAGAGATCGGCATTTTAAGGGCAAGTTCAGACGGCGTCACTGCCGTACGGGCTTTGGTGCACCTTGGGTGCTGTGTATACTGGCCGACATTTTAACGCCCTGGAACCTACTGATGGTTGAGCACCTGATTCAATTCGCCACTAACCACTATCTGATTGCTGGCGCTTTCGTCATCCTGCTGGCGCTGTTGATCGCGACCGAGATGAGCAAAGGCGGCCGTAGCCTCAGTACCAGCGAGCTGACTGCGCTGGTCAACAAGGATCAGGGCGTGGTGATCGACGTGCGCCCGACCAAGGACTTCACTGCAGGCCACATCGTTGGCGCGCTGAGCTTTCCTTCGGACAAAGTGCTGGCGCGTGTCGCCGAGCTGGAAAAGCACAAGGCCAAGACCCTGATCATCGTCGACGCCATGGGCCAGCACTCTGGCACCACGGCTCGGGAACTGCTCAAGGCCGGCTTCACCGCCGCCAAGCTCGCCGGTGGCGTGTCCGCCTGGCGTTCAGAAAATCTGCCGCTGGTGAAGTGAAATGGCTGATGTCATCGTCTACTCCAGCGATTGGTGCCCTTACTGCATTCGCGCCAAGCAGTTGCTTCAGAAAAAAGGTGTCGCCTTCGACGAGATCAAGGTCGATGGTAAGCCGCAGGTTCGCGCTGAAATGACCCAGAAAGCCGGGCGTACGTCAGTCCCGCAAATCTGGATTGGCGCCTCCCACGTGGGCGGTTGTGATGATTTGTTTGCCCTGGAGCGCGCCGGCAAGCTCGACGCACTGCTTCAGGCTTGAACCCCAAACCCTACAAGACCTTATAAGAAGGACCTGACATGACTGACCAACCGACCAACGGCCCTGTGACCGACGAAGCTGAAGCGCCGCAATTTTCGCTGCAGCGTATCTACGTTCGTGACTTGTCGTTCGAAGCGCCGAAAAGCCCGGCGATCTTCCGCCAGGAGTGGACTCCAAGCGTCAGCCTGGACCTGAACACCCGCCAGAAACAACTGGAAGGCGAGTTCTACGAAGTCGTGCTGACTCTGTCTGTCACCGTTAACAACGGCGACGAAGTAGCCTTCATCGTTGAAGTTCAGCAAGCCGGTATCTTCCTGATCAAGGGTCTGGACGCCGCTTCCATGAGCCACACCCTCGGCGCGTTCTGCCCGAACATTCTGTTCCCGTACGCTCGCGAAACCATCGACAGCCTGGTTGTCCGTGGTTCGTTCCCTGCGCTGATGCTGGCTCCGGTGAACTTTGACGCCCTGTACGCGCAAGAGCTGCAACGCATTCAAGAGTCTGGCGAAACCCAGACTGTGCAATAAGCACCCTGGCTTGAATTGAAAAAGCGCCTTTCGGGGCGCTTTTTTTGTGTGCGAGCGCCGGTTGGCGAAGTCAGGCGAAGTCGTTTTGCCGCCAGGCTTCATAAACCGCCACGGCCACGGTGTTCGACAGGTTCAGGCTGCGGCAGCCTTCGCGCATGGGCAGGCGCAGGCGGTGCTCGCCGGAGAGCGAGTCCAGCACTTCGGCTGGCAAGCCACGGCTTTCCGGGCCGAACAGGAAGGCATCGCCTTTCTCGAAGCGCACGTCGTGGAAGGGTTTCGAACCTTTGGTAGTGAAGGCGAACAGGCGCGGGTTGCCGATACTCTCCAGACAGCTGGCGAGGTCCGGGTGAGTCTTCAGGGTGGCATACTCGTGATAGTCGAGGCCGGCCCGCCGCAGACGTTTGTCATCCAGTTCGAAGCCCAGGGGCTCGATCAAATGCAGGGTGCAGCCACTGTTGGCGCACAGCCTGATGACGTTGCCGGTATTCGGCGGAATTTCTGGTTGAAAAAGGATGACGTGAAACATGCACGGCTCCGAACTGAACGACGGGGTGCATTCTACCCCCGAAGAAGACCCAAGACCGAAACTCTGGCCCAAGGTTTTAGGATCGATGGCCATTGTCGGGATGATGGTGGGGATGATGATCGGTCGCCTGACCGCGCCTGAGCCTTTGACGCTGCAACAGATCGAGCCTTCAGCGACCGGACTGGTGCTGTGGTTCAACGATGAGCCGACGGTGCACGGCGAGGATGTTTCCGGCTCGCTGGCCATGCTGTTCAACGCAGAGGGCACTGCGCAGCAAGGGCAATTCAAGCTCAATGGCAAAGATGTGCGTTGGAAGGTGCAGCATGCGAAGGGGGGGTTGTTGCTGAACCTGCTGGCGGCCCGCCCGTTGCATGGTGACTGGCACGGTGCAAAGGTGGACGGGCGCTGGAGACTGGAGGTCAGTCTCCGAGAGGAATAAAAGAGGGGAATCCCCGGCCTGCCTGTACCAAGGTCCCCAAAACTGGTGATAGTTAACCTATTGCAGGGTGTGTGCCAGTTTTTGGTTTTGGTTCTGAATAAAACTTTGGATGGCTGTGCGGGCCTTGAAATACGAGGCTTTCGAGGTTTTCGAATGTTTTCGCAAGGGTGTATGGAAAGCTTCGGACGGATTCTTTAGTGATCTTTTGGACTTTCATTTGTGCATCTAAACGGTGCGCTCTTCTCCTGAAATGCACTTTGAATGGCCGTACGCCCTTGTAGGAGCGGGCTTGCCCGCGATGGCTATATGTCTGATACACCGCCATCGCGGGCAAGCCCGCTCCTGCACAGTGTGTTTAAAAAGGCTTGTCACCGAGGATGGTCGCCCGATGCATCACTCGCCGCTGCGGGCGGTAGTCGTCGACGGCGTAGTGTTGGGTGCAGCGGTTATCCCAGAACGCCAAATCGTTTTCCTGCCAGCGCCAGCGGAGGGTGAACTCCGGGCGGGTGGCGTGGCTGAACAGCAGCTTGAGAATTGCCTCGCTTTCCGCCGGCTCCAGTTCGTTAATCCGTGTGGTGAAGCCATCGTTGACGAACAGCGACTTGCGCCCGCTGACCGGATGGGTGCGGATCACTGGATGCGACAGCGGCGGATTCTTGCGTCGGGTGTCTTCCCAGCGTGCGACGTCTTGCGCCGTATTGCCGAACCGCTCAAGCGGAAAGGATCGGGTGAAGTCGTGCGTCGCGGTCAGACCGTCGAGCAGGTTTTGCAGTGGTTTAGACAGCGCTTCGTAGGCCGCGATGCCGCTGGCCCACAAGGTATCGCCGCCAAATGCCGGCAGATGCTTGGCACTGAGTACCGCGCCCAACGCTGGGCTCGGCAGGAAGGTGACGTCGGTGTGCCAGATCGCGTTGTCGCGCACGTCGGTCTCCGCCGTATCGAGGATCAGCACCTCCGGTTGTTCCGGCACGTTCGGGTAGATCGGATGAATGTGCAGATCACCGAAATTGGCCGCGAAGCGTGCATGTTGCTGCGGCGTCAGCGGCTGCTCGCGAAAGAACAGCACGGAATAGGTGAGCAGCGCCTGTTCAATGGCGTCGCGGTGTTCGGCATTCAGTTGCTGGCTGATGTCGACGCCACTGATCTGTGCGCCAAGGGCAGAACTGAGCGGAGTGATGTGTAGGGTCATGGTCGGTCTCGTTCAATGCGGCGCCGAGCTGTCGGCGTAGTCAATGGTTCAGTGTGTCTGGCCGTGCCACGGCACCAGCTTGCGCTGCAGGGCACGCAGGCCCATTTCCATGGCGAAGGCGATCAGCGCGATCACCAGAATGCCCAGCACCACCACGTCAGTGACCAGGAACTGAGCCGCTGACTGCACCATAAAGCCCAGGCCGCTGGTGGCGGCGATCAATTCGGCCGCCACCAGCGTCGACCAGCCCACGCCCAAACCAATGCGTACGCCGGTGAGAATGTCGGGCAAGGCGCTGGGCAAAATTACATGACGAATCAACTGCCAGCGGGTCGCACCCAAGGATTGCGCGGCGCGAATTTTGGTGGGGTCCACGGTGCGCACGCCGGTGGCGGTGGCGATGGCGATCGGGGCAAAAATCGCCAGGTATATAAGCAGCACTTTCGACAGCTCGCCGATCCCGCACCAGATTACGATCAGCGGCAGATAAGCCAGCGGCGGGATAGGGCGGTAGAACTCGATCAGTGGGTCGAAGATGCCGCGAGCGATGCGGTTATGACCAATGGCGATGCCGATTGGAATCGCCGTCAGCACGGCAAACCCCAGACCCAGACCGATGCGCTTCAGGCTGGCGCCGAGGTGCTGCCACAGTGTGGAGTCCATGTAGCCGGTGGTCGCCAGCAGCCAACCTTTTTCCAATACAGCCGAAGGCGGTGGCAGAAACAAGGGTTCGATCAGTTCAGCGGCGGTCACCGCCCACCAAATCGCCAGCAAGGTCAGTAATGTCAGCACGCTGATCCAGCGGGTGCTCAGGGTGCGACGCAAGGGGATCATCGCCGGTTTCTTCGCGGTGGCGCTCGCCGTGGCAGCGGCCGGTATTTGATAGCTGCTCATGCGCGTTGCTCCCCAGTGGCCGCACTGCGCTGAGCGAAGACTTTGGCTAGCACGTGTTCGCGGGTTTCGATAAAGCGCGGATCAGACTTGATCGCACGCGCTGACTCTCCGGCGGCATAGCGCTGGCCGAAGTCCAAATGCAGGCGTTCGACAATCTGCCCTGGATTGGGCGCCAGCAGAATCAGGTCTGTGGCGAGAAATACCGCTTCTTCTATATCGTGGGTAATCAGGAACACTGGCTTTGCGGTGCGCTGCCAGACTTGCAGCAGCAGTTCCTGCATTTGTTCGCGGGTAAAGGCGTCGAGGGCGCCGAAGGGCTCGTCCATCAATAGCACGCGTGGGTCGGCGGCTAATGCGCGAGCCAGGCCGACACGCTGCTTTTGCCCACCAGAGAGTTGCCAGATCCGGCGCTTATCAAAGCCCGCCAGATCCACCAATGCCAGCATCTCTCTGGCTTTGGCTTCACGTTGCTGGCGCGGCACGCCGGCCAGTTCGAGACCGAAAGCAGCGTTGGCCAACACGTCCTGCCAAGGCAGCAACGCGTCGTCCTGAAACACCACGCCGCGTTCGGCGTTTGGGCCTTTTACCGGGACACCGTCGAGGGTGATACGCCCGGCGCTTGGTTCAACAAACCCAGCGATCAGATTCAACAGCGAAGTCTTGCCACTGCCGGACGGGCCCAGTGCGACCAGCAGCTGCTGCGGGCCGAGACTCAGGGAAATGTCCGACAGTACCGGTTCGGCCGCGCCGGGGTACTGTGCGCTGATGCGCTCCAGCTGTAACAAGGCCATGGCAAGAACTCCAGATTAATATCGACTTATTGAGTGACGAACTTGGCGCTGACGTACGGCGAGTAGTCGGCCAATACCGCGTCAACCTTGCCCTGCTCTTTAAGGAAGGCAGCGGTTTTGGTCACGGCGTCGATGGTCGGTGCGCCCAGTGCGGTGATTTGGTCAGCAGCCAGCGGGTAGACGTTGCCTTGCAGCAAGGTCGGGATGTCCGAAGCTTTGGCGCCCGACAGTTTCACCAGCTTGTCGACGTTGCTGGTGTTGGCGAGCCAGGCGGCCGGGTCTTTGCGGTAGCCGGCGTAGGCATCAAGGGTGACCTTGGCGAAGGCGCTGACGATTTCCGGATGTTTAGCGGCAAAATCTTTACGCACAATCCACGCGTCGAAGGTCGGCGCACCGAGCTTGGCCAGATCGCCGGAGGTGATCAGCACCTTGCCGGTTTCCTTGGCGACACCCAACGCAGGGTCCCAAACGTAAGTGGCGTCGATGTCACCACGTTTCCATGCAGCGGCGATGGCCGGTGGCGCGAGGTTGAGGATGGTGACTTTCGAAGGGTCGATGTTCCAGTGTTTCAGCGCGGCCAGCAGGCTGTAGTGGCCGGTGGAGACGAACGGAACCGCGATCTTTTTACCGATCAGGTCCTGCGGCGAATTGATTCCCGAGCCGTTGCGCACGACCAAGGCTTCGGCGGCGCCGATCTGGGTGGCGATCAGGAAAGTTTCCACCGGCAGTTTGCGGGTGGCGGCGGCGGTCAGTGGGCTTGAGCCGAGGTAGCCGATTTGCACGTCGCCCGAAGCGATGGCGGTAATGACGTCGGCGCCGCTGTCGAATTTGCGCCAATCGATCTTGGCGTTGGTGGCCTTTTCATAAGCGCCGTCAGCTTGGGCGACTTTCGCGGGGTCAACGGTGGTTTGGTAGGCCACGGTAAAGTCCGCAGCCTGGGCAAAAAAGGTCGCACCGGCCAGCGACAGGGCCGCCAGCAGGCGCAAAGGTGTGTGCAGTTTCATCATGGAGCTCCAGTTCAGGCGGCCGAAGTCCGGCTGAGATGGAGACTAAATGATCTAATAAACCAAAAATAAATAACTTTTTAGCATTAGCTTATGAGCGGAACGGACAGGTCATTACGCCGCCTTCGCAGGCCCACAGGATTTAAAGCGTTAGTGATCTCTGTGGAAGCCTGCGGCAGCTTCTACAGTGGATTTGCGCCTGCGAAGGGGCCCATTCAGAAGACGCGTTATCTCAAGGTTGCCAAACCGCAACATCCTTTGCATCCACGGCCTTGGGCAACAACCCGGCGGCGAAGAACGCATCGGCAATGCTTTGCTGCTCATCCAATTTGTCGGCTTTCACGCTTTGCACCTCGTAGCTGCGCCGCTCGTTTGCTGCTTCCACGGTCGCGGCATCAAGGTTGCCCCACAGCGGGCCAAGAATTTTCGCAGCGTCTGCGGGATTGGCTTTGATCCAGCGACCTGCATCACGCAACTCGCCGAACACCACAGCCAGTACCTGCGGATGACTCGCCGCAAAGGTGTTGGTCGTCAGGTAGTAGCGCTGGTACTGGGCCAGACCCTTGCCGTCAGTCAGTGTCCGGGTGGCCAATTGGCGCTGGACGCCGCTGAGGAAGGGTTCCCAGGTGACCCACGCATCGACCTTGCCGTTCTCGAAGGCGGCGCGGCCATCCGCGGGTGTCAGGTACGCGGGTTCGATGTCACTGAATTTCAAACCGGCTTTGTTCAGTGCGGCAATCAGCAGGTAATGACTGCCTGCGGCTTTGGTTACTGCCACCTTTTTGCCTTTGAGGTCGGCCAGGCTTTTGATCGTAGAGTCGCTACGCACGACGATGGCTTGAGCGGCGGGTGAAGGCGCTTCCTGGGCGAAGTAGGTCAGTCGTGCGCCGGCTGCCTGGGCGAACACCGGAACCGTGTCTGCCACATCAGCGCTGAGATCGACGTTGCCGACGTTCAATGACTCCAGCAGCGGCAAACCACTGGGAAACTCGTGCCATGTCACGTCGATACCTTGCTTGGCGAGTTCGCGCTCAAGCGTGCCCTGGGTTTTGAGTACGGTTATCAAGGTGGAGGATTTTTGGTAGCCGATGCGCAGGGTTTCCTGTGCCAAAGCGGGCAAGGTCAGGGTGGCGGCCAGTGCCAGGGTGGCGCCTGCCAACAGTCGTCGGGTGAAGGGGTGATGTCGATTCATCGTGAAAATCCTGGTCAAGGGCCGAAGTGGCAGACCGCCGAGGCTAAATGATCTAAGAATTCACAGATAAATAACGTTTAGGAATGAGCTTATGGGCAGATATGTGACCGGGACGTGACCGTTGATCGTCTCGTTTCCTGTTCCAATTTTAAGTCAAGTGAAGACCGGCGGGCCTCTCAGGTCAGATCACCTCACAAAAAAGGGCTGGCAAAACGCGCTAACAAATTTTTCACATGATACAAAAACTGTAACTTTATTTTGAGAAATTGCCGCCGATAGCCAGTGAACACCCCCAAAAGGTCTACGCTTCGAGGTTTGCAGTGGGGGTTCAAGGCCCGAATGGCTAGGTTTTGTAAAGTAGTCGGTCTAAAGACAGAGACGCTTATGCTTTTTATGAATAATATGGCGTTCCAATGGCATCATAAGGCCATTGGTTTGGCTGATGCGGTTTAATATTCCATAATCGTCTGAAAAATGATGAAACAATTATTTTTAGATTTATGAAATATTATTTAATCTCTCCCGGTGGATTCGGGAGGCATTAGACCAAGGTAGGAATGTGACAGTAATGTGTTGACTTGGTGGTCACACTTTAGTGCTATTCGCACATCTGTGGTGGACGGGGCGCAGATCCCCAAGCCTTAGAACACAAGAATTAGAAACGTAGAGGAGCAAAACAATGTACAAGTCAAGCTTGGCGCTAGCCGTGGCTGTTGGGGTTCTGGCGCAGCAAGCCGGTGCAGCGGGTTTCCTGGAAGACAGCAAACTCTCCCTCAGTTCCCGTACTTTTTACTATGAGAACGACAACCACACGGCATCAGCTACTCAGAACAACCAGCGTGAAACCGCTGAAGTTCTAAAACTCGATTACAAATCCGGCTTCACCCAAGGCACCATCGGCGTCGGTATCGATGCTCAGTACATCTACGGCCTGCACCTGGATGGCGGCGCTGGTCACCACCCTGCTACCGGTAACTCTTTCTGGCCTAGCGACAGCGATGGTACTGCCCAGAGCGATCTGCAACGTGGCGACGCAAACGTTAAATTCCGTTACTCGAAAACTGAATTGCACGTCGGTGGCGCTCTGGCTCCTCAGTTGCCAATCCTGTTGGCAAACGACAGCCGCGCACTGCCGCAAAACTTTGACGGTGGCATCATCACCTCCAAAGAAATCGACAACCTGACCCTGACTGCTGGTCAACTGGAGCACTCCACAGGCCGTGCTTCGACCAACAGCACTTCGCTGTCGGTTGCAGGCGCTACCAAGGGCAGCAATCAGTTCCGCTTCGCGGGTGGTGACTACAGGGTCACTAAAGATCTGACCGTGCAGTACTACTTCGCAAACCTGGAAGATTTCTACAAGCAACACTTCCTCGGTTTGGTTCACGTTCTGCCGATCGGCGACGACCAGTCGTTCAAGACTGACCTGCGGTACTTCAACAGCAGCTCCGACGGCAAAAGCAGCAGCGACACCGCTGGCTACGCGTTCAACAACAACGGTGGTTACGCCAAGAACAAGGGTGAAGTCGATAACGTCACCTGGAGTTCCATGTTCACCTACCAACTGGGCGGCCACTCCCTGTTGGTGGGCTATCAGAGCGTAAGCGACGATGGTGGTTTCGTTCTGCTGAACCAGGGTAACGTCACTAAAGATGGTAAGGCTCTTGCTGCGAACGGTTCCAATAGCGAAGACAACGGCGGCACCAGCTTCTACCTGTTCACTGACTCTGTGATCAACAGCTTCATCCGTGCCGGTGAGCAGACCAAGTTCGCTCAGTACTCGTATGACTTCGCCCGCCTCGGTGTTCCTGGCCTGAAAGCCTCGATCTCTTACCTGTACGGTAATGACATCAAGGACGTTTCCGGTAGCGGCCCGGACCACTCCGAGTGGGAACGTGACGCGCGTATCGACTACGTAGTTCAGACCGGTTACCTGAAAGGTTTCGGTACTACTTTGCGTACCGGTAGCTACCACGCTGATGGCACTGGTATTGCTAACCAGGACCAGACTCGTCTGATCTTCAACTACACCTACAACTTCCTGTAAGTGTGTTGAGCTGAAAGAGCCCCGCCTTGTGCGGGGCTTTTTATTGCCTGTGATTTGGTGAGCGAAACAGCGGACCAATGACAAGCGCGAACGGCAAAGTCCGGCACTTGATGGCTGTGCGCTTTTGATCATCGGGTACTCGTTCACTTGCCCAACACTTTTGGCCATTCGTTCGCATTGATGAAGCCGGTGACGCGAGGTGTCAGGCCGTCATCGCCGACGGTGAGGAACAGCGATGAGGCGAACTCGGGGGTCTTGGATTCAGGCAAATCCAGCTGCTGTTCCAGTGCACTGAAGCATTCGCTGTGAGTCACCAGCACCAGGTTGCGATTTTTGACTTTGTGCCTGAGGGCGTCGGCGAGCATTGTTTTGCGGCAGTCGAACAACCAACCCTGATCTTCGCTGGCGTAATTGAACATGAAGCCTGAAGTCTGCGCGGCGCGGGTCAGCGGGCTGCTGTAAATATCAGCTCTTTCCATTCCGAGCTTCTGAAACTGCAAACCGACTTCTTGCGCCATGGCTTTGCCGCGAACCGTGATGCCGTCGGCAGGGCCCAGGCAGGGAGCACTTGAATGGTCACAGCGTTCGGCGTGGCGCACCAGGACGATCATGTCGCCCTTGGCCCACTGGGCTTCAAAGCCGGCAATAGTGGCTGCGTCGGCTTTGGATAAATTCGGGAGTTTGGCTTGGCGAGTAAGCGTGATGCCGGCGATGGCGCCGACGCCGACGCACGCGAGGATGGCTAGCCGCAGCTTGTGTTTGGCAAGATTGCTATAGGTGAATGAAAGTCGGGTCCGAGCAAGCCATAACCGGTACTGCATGATCAAACAGCTCTCCTGTGGCGCCACCGCATAGCGTCACGTTGAATGGAAAAATCGACAGCGCATTCGGACGGGTCGGGACCGACGGGAGCAAATCCCGCTTTTGTTTATTATTCGTTGAGTGTGCGGAAGCTGAGGTAAACGAACGGTGAAACGCTTGTGAAAATTTGCAGAACGTTTTGGCTGGTTTGTGAAAACTTCATTAGTAGTAGAGGGTGGCTGACATTGGGGTGGCGCTATAGAAACGTTTTTTTATTCCAAAAAAACATATTTGGAACAGGATTTATTCTTTTTATATTCACGAGGTAAGGGGCAAAGTAGTGCGGTTGTTAACCAACCAAAGGAGCCGCACCATGAGTCTGAAACTTGGCGACATCGCCCCCGACTTCGAGCAGGAATCCAGCGAAGGAACGATCAAATTTCACCAATGGCTTGGCGATAGCTGGGGTGTGTTGTTTTCCCACCCGGCCGACTTTACGCCGGTCTGCACCACCGAACTTGGCTTCACGGCCAAGCTGAAAGACGAATTCACCAAGCGCAAGGTCAAGGCTATTGCGCTGTCGGTTGACCCGGTCGAATCCCACGTGAAATGGATCGAGGATATCAACACCACGCAGAACACCATCGTCAACTTCCCGATCCTGGCCGACGCTGATCGCAAGGTCTCCGAGCTGTACGACCTGATCCATCCTAACGCCAGTGAAACCCTGACCGTGCGTTCGCTGTTCGTGATCGATCCGAATAAAAAGGTACGTCTGACCATCACCTACCCGGCCAGCACCGGGCGAAATTTCAACGAAATCCTGCGGGTCATCGACTCGCTGCAATTGACCGACAACTACAAAGTCGCAACCCCGGCCAATTGGCAGGATGGCGAAGATGTGGTGATCGTGCCGTCGATCAAGGATGAAGACGAAATCAAACAACGCTTTCCGAAGGGCTACAAGGCGGTCACGCCTTATCTGCGTTTGACGCCGCAGCCTAATCGTTAACGTCAGGGCGCAAAAAAAAGGGTCGCTTATGCGGCCCCTTTTTTTGCCTGCGATTCAAGGTTTTGCGGAGAAACACCTATATTCAATTAAGGAATAAACAAATGAATAAATGAGATTTATAGATATAAAAAACTCCTGTTATGGTCTGTCCAACTTAGCGCAATCGCTAACCCACCTTACTCGCCCGACAACAGGCAAGCAGGTCCAACCATATTGCTACAAGCAGGGGAGAGCGCCATGCGCACTATCACTTTGCGTCGAAGCCTGGTCGCTCTGTTTGCTGCAGCGATCACCCTCGGCGCCATCACTCAGGCCCAGGCTGAAAGTTTGCGCATCGGTTATCAAAAGTACGGCACATTGGTGCTGCTCAAAGCCAAAGGCTCGCTGGAAAAGCGGTTGGCTGAACAAGGCGTGCAGGTGCAGTGGACTGAGTTCCCAGGCGGCCCGCAATTGCTGGAAGGGCTCAATGTCGGCGCTATCGATTTCGGTGTGACGGGTGAAACCCCACCGGTATTTGCCCAGGCCGCTGGCGCAGATTTGCTTTATGTCGCCAATGAGCCGGCAGCTCCCGGCAGCGAAGCGATTCTGGTTCCCAAGGATTCACCGATCACCTCGGTCAAAGACCTGAAGGGTAAAAAAGTCGTCCTGAACAAAGGCTCCAACGTGCATTACCTGTTGGTACGTGCGCTGGAAGATGCCGGTCTCAAGTACAGCGATATCCAGGTCTTGTTCCTGGCCCCGGCTGACGCCCGTGCGGCGTTCGAGCGTGGCAGCGTCGATGCGTGGGTGATCTGGGACCCGTACCAGGCCGCTGCGGAGAAACAACTGCAAGCCCGCACCCTGCGTGACGGCAAAGGCATCGTCGACAACCTGCAGTTCTACCTGGCGACCAAGCCTTACGCGGAAAAACATCCGCAGGTGATTCAGACGTTGATCGAGGAGATCCGCGCGGTCGGCGAATGGTCCAAAGCCAACCCCGGTGACGTGGCGAAACAAGTGGCACCGCTGCTTGGCCTCTCAGAGGAAATTAGCCTGACCACCGTTAAACGCCAAGGCTACGGTGCGCAGTTGATCACCCCTGAAGTGGTCGCCGCGCAACAGAAAATCGCCGACAGCTTCTACCAGCTCAAGTTGATTCCCAAGCCGTTGAGCATCAAGGACGTGATCTGGACCCCGCCTGCCAAAGTGGCTACGGCTCAGTAATCAACGGCCCCGAGAGGAGACAACTCCATGAGCCAAAGGGCTTCGCAACAGATTATCCACAGACTGGCGCCTTGGTTGCTTCCCGTCTTGTTATTCGCTGTCTGGCAGCTATCGGTCAGTGCTGGTTGGTTGTCGACTCGAATTTTGCCGTCGCCAAGTGCCGTGATCGAGGCTGGAGTCAGCCTGTTTCGCAGCGGTGAAATCTGGACTCACCTGGCAATCAGCAGTTGGCGTGCCGGTGTCGGTTTCGTCATTGGCGGCAGCATCGGTCTGACGCTGGGTTTCATCACCGGTCTGTCGAAATGGGGAGAGCGCCTGCTCGACAGTTCGGTGCAGATGATCCGCAACGTGCCGCACCTGGCGCTGATTCCGCTGGTGATTCTGTGGTTCGGTATCGATGAGTCGGCGAAGATTTTTCTGGTGGCGCTGGGCACGGTGTTCCCGATTTACCTGAACACCTACCACGGCATTCGCAACGTCGATCCGGCATTGGTGGAGATGTCGCGCAGTTATGGGCTGTCCGGTTTCGCCCTGTTTCGTCAGGTGATTCTGCCTGGCGCGCTGCCTTCGATTCTGGTGGGGGTGCGCTTTGCTCTGGGCTTCATGTGGCTGACGCTGATCGTGGCTGAAACCATCTCCGCCAGTTCGGGCATTGGATATCTGGCAATGAACGCCCGTGAGTTTTTGCAGACTGACGTGGTGGTACTGGCAATCGTTTTGTACGCGGTGCTCGGCAAGTTGGCCGACCTTGCGGCGCGTGGTCTGGAGCGCGTCTGGTTGCGCTGGCACCCGGCCTATCAAGTGGTTAAAGGCGGTGCGGCATGAGCAGTCTGAAACAAGCAACACCGCCGAATTTGCTGCGTGGCATCCCGCTGGCGGTCAACGCATTACGCAAAACCTTCGGTGCGCGTGAAGTATTGCGCGGTATCGATCTGCATATTCCCGCCGGGCAATTCGTCGCGGTGGTGGGGCGCAGCGGTTGCGGTAAAAGCACCTTGCTGCGCCTGCTGGCCGGGCTTGATCAGCCTACCAGTGGTGAACTGCTGGCTGGCTCGGCGGCACTTAGCGAGGCGCGGGAAGACACGCGACTGATGTTTCAGGAAGCGCGGTTGCTGCCCTGGAAAAAGATAATCGACAACGTCGGTCTCGGCTTGAGCGGCAACTGGCGCCCAAGGGCGCTGGAAGCACTTGAGGCCGTGGGGCTGGCAGAGCGGGCCAATGAGTGGCCAGCGGCGTTGTCCGGTGGGCAGAAGCAGCGCGTCGCCCTGGCGCGAGCGTTGATTCACCAGCCGCGGTTGTTGCTGCTGGACGAGCCTCTGGGCGCCCTGGACGCGCTAACCCGAATCGAGATGCAGCAACTGATCGAGCGTCTGTGGCAACAGCACGGTTTTACCGTGTTGCTGGTGACCCATGACGTCAGCGAAGCGGTGGCGATTGCCGACCGGGTGATCCTGATCGAAGACGGTCAGGTCGGTCTGGATCTGCTTGTGGAGCTGCCGCGACCACGGTTGCGCGGCTCGTATCGTCAGGCCGCGCTGGAAACCGAAGTACTCAACCGCGTCCTGTCACTGCCGGGCACGCCGCCCGAACCCGAACCTGTTTCACCCTTGCCCACGCAACTGCGTTGGGCTCAATAAGCGAACCACCTAACTCATCCAAAGGAAGACTCACATGACTATCAAAGCGATCAACGTCCGTAACCAGTTCAGAGGCACCATCAAAGAAATCGTCGAAGGCGATGTCCTGTCGGAAATCGACGTACAAACCCCGTCCGGCATCGTCACTTCCGTGATCACCACCCGCTCGGTAAAAGAGCTGGAATTGGTAGTCGGCAGCGAAGTGATTGCCTTCGTGAAATCCACCGAGGTGTCGATCGCCAAGTTGTGATCGATGCCTTCTAAATGTGCTCGGACCTTGTAGGAGCGAGCTTGCTCGCGATAGCGGTGTGTATGACACGCCGCGTCGACGTGATCGCGGGCAGACCCGCTCCTACAATTTTCTAGGTAAAAAGGGCGGCAAATACAGCCCAAGATAAGCGTCAAACACCCGCATCCCTTCCTCCGCCATGCGCGGCGTAATCTGATCATGCAACTGCACTGATCGCGCATACACCCGATCACCCAGCTCCATCGCCAGCGCAAACACGTCGACGTCATCCGGCATCGCCGGCAGCTGGAAATGCCGGGCGAACAGCTCATGCATCAAGTTGCCCAACTCAATGTCGTGCTGCCGATCCGCCTGTGTCACTTCAGTCAAACCGTGCTGCGCCAAGATTAACTGGCGAGCGGCCGCATCGGCTTCGTAAATGCTCAACATCCGCTGTTCGACGATCCGCGACAGATCACGCCAGTGCGTCAGCTGATCGTGTTCTATGGGCTCTTGCAGGCAGGCGCGGAAGGCGGCGTGAATGTCGGCGGTGAGGGCTTCCAGTAGGGCAGGGACGCTGGCAAAGAAGTGATAGACCGACGACGGCGGAATCTGCGCGCGCTCGGCAACGCTGTAGATCGACAAGCTGGCCACCCCCTCGGCAGCAAGCAGCGTGCGGGCGGCGTCGAGAATCGAATCGATCCGGGCCTGGCTGCGTGCGCGGGGTTTACGGGGGGCGGCGGCTCGCGTCATGGTGGTCCTTCCTGTCCTGGGCAGCAGGCATTGTACGCGAGGTGTGTCAGGTCTGGCCGGTTCGCAGGCAAGCCTGCCCCCACACAGGCTGTGGGAGCATTGTTTTAACGTTACAAACTGAACCGCGAAACCATGCTGTTCAGGTCCACCGCCAGACGCGACAACTCACCGCTGGCCGAGCTGGTCTGGTTGGCGCCAGTGGCTGATTGCACTGACAGGTCGCGAATGTTCACCAGGTTGCGGTCAACTTCACGGGCGACTTGCGCCTGCTCTTCCGCCGCGCTGGCGATCACCAGGTTGCGCTCGTTGATCTGCGCGATGGCCAAGTTGATGGTTTCCAGGGCGATGCCGGCGCCTTTGGCGATGCTCAGGGTCGATTCAGCGCGTTCGGTGCTGTTGCGCATCGAATCCACGGCCTGTTCAGTGCCGCCTTGAATGCTGCCGATCATCCGCTCGATTTCGCTGGTGGACTGTTGAGTGCGATGCGCCAGGGCACGAACTTCGTCAGCCACCACGGCAAAACCACGTCCGGCTTCACCGGCGCGCGCGGCTTCGATAGCCGCGTTGAGGGCCAGCAGGTTGGTCTGATCGGCGAGGCCGCGAATCACATCCAGCACTTTGCCGATGTCTCGCGATTCGTTGGCCAGGTTGCCGATCAGTTGTGCGGTACTTTCCACGTCGCCGCTCATGCGCTCAATGGCGCCAACGGTTTCCAGTACCAGCTCACGGCCATCGCTGGCCGAGGTAGTGGCTTCTTTCGACGCGTCGGAAGTGCTCACGGCATTGCGTGCGACTTCTTCTACGGCGCTGGTCATCTGGTTGACCGCCGTCGCCGCTTGTTCGATTTCTTTGTTCTGCTGGGCCAGGCCGCGCGCACTTTCGTCAGTGACGGCATTCAGCTCTTCCGCCGCTGAGGCCAGTTGAGTGGCGGAACCGGAAATACGGTGCAGGGTGTCGCGCAGCTTCTCCTGCATCTTCTGCATGGCGGCTAACAAACGGCCAGCTTCGTCTTTACCATCGGCCTTGATCGGGCGGGTCAGGTTACCCTCGGCGATGCTTTCGGCGGCGCTGAGTGCCAGGGCAATCGGCTGAGTGATGCTGTTGGTCAGCAGCCAAGCGAACACCAGCGTGAGGATGGTGGCGATGATCAGGACGCCGATCACCATCTTGAAGGCGGTCGAGTATTGGCTGGCTGCTTCATCATTGGCTGCGTTCAACTCGCGGGCATTGATTTCCACCAACTTCGACAGGACGGTGTTCATCTGGTCCGAGTTGTCTTGCAGTTCGACGTTGAGCAGGCTGCCCAATTCGTCGATTTTGTTGGCGCGGCTCAGGCTCTTCATGCGCTCTTCAAGCTGGCGATATTGATTCACCAACTGCACGAACTGGGTGTAGGTCTGTTGTTCTTCGGGATTGCTGATCAGCTTTTCGTAGGCCGCCTGGGCATCCGTGACCATTTGGTCGCGAGTGGTCATCAGGTTTATGGTCTTTTCCTGGATCGCCGGGTCGCGATTGAACATCAAGCGAAACGACAACACGCGCAGGCGCACACTGTGTTCGATCAACTTGTCCAGGTTGCGGATGCTCGGGACGCTGCTTTTCGCTATTTCTTCACCAGCGCTGCGGATGGTGCTCATTTGCGTCAGCGAGAAGACGCCGAGAATCAACATCAGTGCACCAATCACAGCAAATCCGAGGAATGCGCGCGGGGCGATATTCATATTTCGTAGGGACATGGGATCTTCCTGGAATGACGCATTCCGTGCGGTGAGAGGGCAAAAATTGACGGGTCTGCATGGGGTATCGGACGTAAGACCAAAGTCTTGAGGTTGTAGGACCCAGACTACGTATTTCTCCTGATCTGGATTGCTTTGACGAGGCGCAGGAACCAGAACCAAAAAACGCAGTCAGTAACAGTCCTTATGCATTTACCTCGGTAACGGTCGACATGCTGCGTATCCGCCAGAAACAAAGGCTGAAATGCCCTTTTATCGCTGGTGCGCGCAATGACTTTTCTTTATCGTGTGCGCCCTTTGAAATTTGCTAGAGAAATCAAAATGTTGGAAGCATCCCTGAGTCAATTGGAACAACTGGTCGGCGACCTGGTGCAGCAGAATCAACACCTGCAAAACACCAACGCGCAACTGAACGCCGAGCTGGCCCAAGTCAAGGATGACAACGAGAACCTGCAACTGAGCCTGCTGGAGCACGAAGAAAAGCAGGGCGCCACCGCGGCCCGTATTCAGGCACTGGTTGAACGCGCCACTAGCGTCACCGCTGTCAGCGCATGAGTTACGACAGGGACGGAGTGAAGGTCGTCTCGATTCTGGGCCACGACTACTCGATCAAAGCCCCTGCGGGCGAAGAGCAGACCCTGCTGGATGCGACGGTGATGCTCAAGTCGGCGCTGTCGGACACCAAAAGGAAGTATCCAGGCTTGATCGGCGACAGGCTGCTGGTATTGGCGGCGTTGAACCTGTGTTCGCAGCAGATCGAACTCAAAAGGCAACACGAAAAGGAACTCGACCGTTATCAAGAGCAGGTCAGCGCCACGGTTGAAGTGATTTCAAAGGCAATGGCGAGAGCTTAACGGTACAAACTGTAGGCGCTGCCGAAGGCTGCGATTGGTCTTAATGAAGATCCTGTGGATCTTATCGCAGCCTTCGGCAGCTCCTACAGGGGATGTGCGGTGATTGTGGGATTCAGGCCTGCATCACCAACCGAATATCAGCCGCCAATTCCCGCACGCGCTCTTCTTCGGTATCCCACGAGCACATGAAGCGTGCGCCGCCGTTGCCAATGAAGGTATAGAAACGCCAGCCCCTGGCAGTCAGCGCAGCGATGGCTGGCTCCGACAGTTGCAGAAACACGCCGTTGGCCTGCACCGGGAACATCAGTTCAACACCAGGAATGTCCTTCACCAACTCGCTGAGCAATTGCGCGCAGTGGTTGGCGTGGCGTGCGTGTTTGAGCCAGGCGTCGTTTTCCAGCAGGCCGACCCAGGGTGCAGAAAGGAAGCGCATTTTCGACGCCAGTTGCCCGGCTTGTTTGCAGCGATAATCGAAGTCTTCCGCCAGTTCGCGGTTGAAGAACAGGATCGCCTCACCCACGGCCATGCCGTTTTTGGTACCGCCAAAGCACAGCACATCGACGCCGGCTTTCCAGGTCAGTTCCGCCGGGCTGCAATCAAGGAAGGCGCAGGCATTGGAGAACCGCGCGCCGTCCATGTGCAGGTGCAGTCCCAGCTCCTTGCAGGTGGCGCTGATGGCTTTGAGTTCTTCCGGCTGGTAGACGCTGCCGACCTCAGTCGCCTGGGTCAGGGTCACAACGCGAGGTTTCGGGTAGTGAATGTCCTGACGCTTCAACGCGATTTCGCGGATCGACTCCGGGGTCAGCTTGCCGTTTTCACTGCGGGCAGTCAGCAGCTTGGAGCCGTTGGAGAAGAATTCCGGTGCGCCGCATTCGTCGGTTTCGACGTGGGCAGTTTCCGAGCAGATGACGCTGTGGTAGCTCTGGCACAGCGACGACAGCGCCAGTGAGTTGGCGGCCGTGCCGTTGAAGGCAAAGAACACTTCGCAGTCGGTTTCGAACAATTTGCGGAAGTGGTCGGAAGCGCGCGCGGTCCACTCGTCGTCGCCGTAAGCGCGTTGATGTCCTTGGTTGGCCTGTTCCATGGCGGCCCACGCCTCAGGGCAAATCCCTGAATAGTTGTCGCTGGCGAACTGCTGGCTTTTGTCGGTCATGGCCGTTTCCTTGTGATCGATAATGGTGCGCACTGTAGCGAAGATTGCGGGCTTTGGTCATGTGTTGTTATGTAGGTCAATTATTTCAGCGCACGGAGTGCCATGGACCTTTCTAACCCGCCGTTTCTGCCTCGCCGAGACAAGGCGCTGGATTTGCTCAAGTGGCTGGCGATGCTGAGCATGGTGCTCGATCACCTGCGATATCTCGGCGAATCGATCAATTTCGTGTATGCGCCGGGGCGGTTGGCGTTTCCGTGGTTTTGCCTGGCGATTGCGGCCAATCTTGCGCGCCAAGGCGCAAGCCCTTTCGGCCTTATCGTACAGTGGCGTTATCTGACGTGGCTGGCGGTGTTTTCGGCGTTGGCAGAGCTCCCGTATCGGCTGTACATGCCACCTGGAGAGGTCACTACCCTGAATGTCCTGCCGACCCTGGCCCTGGGATTATTGGTGGCGCAGGGGTGGTTGCAGCGTAGTGCTCTGAATCGCGTGCTGGCGCTGGGCGCGCTGCTACTGGCGGCGCTCTTCCAGCAAAAAATCATGTTCGGTTTCTGGGGCGTGCTGCTGCCGTTGGCGTGTTTGATGGCGCTGCATCGGCCGCTGTGGTGGGCGCTGCTGCCGGGTGTGGTGTGCCTCGCGAGCAATGCCTGGGCGGAGATATTCGCGGCAGTGGGATGGGGTGATCCAATTTCGACAGGTGCGCTGATTGCCTGCCTGTCAGGACCGATGCTGGGGTTGGCGATCGTGCGCAGCAAACCGGGCTTTGCGGTGTGGCCGATGCGGCGTTGGGCGTATGCGATCTACCCGCTGCACTTTTTAGCGTTGTGGGGCCTCAGGGTTTTGTTGGTGGCCTGAAATGCGCATCTTTTGTAGGAGTTGCCGAAGGCTGCGATAAGATCCGCAGGATCTTCATTGGGCCCGATCACAGCCTTCGACAGTTCCTACAGGTCGTTCTGAAAAATCTTTATAGACAAAACGTCAGCGCTGCCATTATGTTCTGCACCAGGCCACCGCAGTGGCCAGCGTCGCTCGGACGGTTCCGGGCGCTTACGTCTTCAGAGGTTTACATGGCCGACCAAGGTTCGCCGCGCCGCTTTTCGCGCATCGATCGTCTCCCCCCTTACGTGTTCAACATCACTGCCGAGCTGAAAATGGCTGCTCGTCGTCGTGGTGAGGACATTATCGACCTGAGCATGGGCAACCCCGACGGGGCTACTCCACCGCACATCGTCGAAAAACTGGTCACCGTCGCCCAGCGTGAAGACACCCATGGTTACTCCACCTCACGCGGTATTCCGCGTCTGCGTCGGGCTATCTCTACCTGGTACAAAAAACGTTACGACGTCGATATCGACCCGG
Source organism: Pseudomonas sp. NA-150 (assembly GCF_044336365.1). NCBI lineage: Bacteria > Pseudomonadati > Pseudomonadota > Gammaproteobacteria > Pseudomonadales > Pseudomonadaceae > Pseudomonas > Pseudomonas sp. NA-150. The sequence continues at coordinate 215,028 of NZ_CP172305.1, forward strand.
AAGACGAAGCCATCGTCACCATCGGTTCGAAGGAAGGTCTGGCGCACTTGATGCTCGCCACCCTCGATCAGGGCGACACGGTATTGGTGCCAAACCCGAGCTATCCGATTCACATCTACGGTGCCGTGATTGCCGGCGCCCAGGTGCGGTCGGTGCCGCTGATCCCAGGCGTGGACTTCTTCGCCGAGCTGGAAAAGGCCATTCGCGGCTCGATTCCCAAGCCGAAAATGATGATTTTGGGTTTCCCGTCGAACCCGACTGCGCAGTGCGTGGAACTGGACTTCTTCGAACGTGTGGTCGCGCTGGCCAAGCAATACGACGTGCTGGTGGTTCACGACCTGGCCTACGCCGACATCGTTTACGACGGCTGGAAAGCGCCGTCGATCATGCAGGTTCCAGGCGCCAAGGACATTGCGGTGGAGTTCTTCACCCTGTCCAAGAGCTACAACATGGCTGGCTGGCGGATTGGTTTCATGGTCGGTAATAAGGAATTGGTCAACGCCCTGGCGCGGATCAAGAGCTACCACGACTACGGCACCTTCACCCCGCTGCAAGTCGCGGCGATTGCTGCCCTCGAAGGCGACCAGCAGTGCGTGCTCGACATCGCCGAGCAATACCGTCAGCGTCGCAACGTGTTGGTCAAAGGCCTGCACGAACTGGGCTGGATGGTAGAAAACCCGAAAGCGTCGATGTATGTCTGGGCCAAGATCCCGGAAGCCTACGCGCACATGGGTTCGCTGGAATTCGCCAAGAAGATGCTGGCCGAAGCCAAAGTCTGTGTCTCGCCGGGCGTCGGTTTCGGGGAGTACGGCGACGATCATGTGCGTTTTGCGTTGATTGAAAACCAGGACCGGATTCGTCAGGCGGTGCGCGGTATTCGCAATATGTTCCGGGCGGATGTTCAGTTGCCTGCAAAATCTGTTTGATGGAGATAATACGTCACTAAAACCTCTCAAGTGCCCCGAAAGATTTTAGTGGCGTTATAGCTACTTCAGCACGCTTCAGAGTGGATATCTGCTGGTTGCAATCATTGCATCACCGTCGTACCAAGTTTTACCTCCTAAACGCGATAGGGTGCGACCGTCTGCTTCGACAATCAAAGTGTCGTTGTCGATGTATTGGTAGCCTTCCAGTAGCGGTGCGGTCCCTGTGATGAAACCGTCTCCGACCTCAAGCTGAAATTGGATCGTGTTATTAGCCATTTTTTTCGCGATTTTGCTATAGACGCGACCCTGTACGGTTCCGGCACCTATCTGATCGCCTACACGTACGTACTTAAAAAAATCGGCAACAGCCAGTCCCGGATGGTTAAACTTAGTCTCTGTTAACTTGTTCATTTGTTGACACCTTTCCTTGGTTTAGTGATTGATACCGAAAACTGCACATTTTTGTCTTCCGGTGTAGCGAGTATATGATCGAGCTGAATTCCTGGCAGCTGTCAGAAATGACAGTAGGAAAGAGAATCGGATAAATGGTATTCCCAGCAGAATCTGTCTGGTTGCGACATTGGCTCTTCAAAATCCCGCGGTCGAAAGCCGGGGGATTTTTTTATCTGGATGGGTGCGCCGACCTCTGTAGGAGCGAACTTGTTCGCGAAGCGGTCAGGCTGACACTCCGCGTTAAGCCTCTCGCCAACCAGTTGGCTACAGGCCGAGGGCATTCGTCCGGGCGGCCCCGCTTTGGAGCCTATTTATCTCTCCCCGCCAAACCCATGTCGTAAACGCACCTTTGCGTGGCGTCCATAGGCATTTGACCTGTCTGCGTCGGACCTACCATCGCTATCAAAGGGCAGTCTACAAGCCCTATCGATAAGCAAGGCGCAGCGCCGCCGCTGGGAGAACCGCGATGTTCAGCAAGCAAGACCAAATCCAAGGTTATGACGATGCACTGTTGGCGGCCATGAATGCCGAGGAGCAACGCCAGGAAGACCATATCGAGCTGATCGCCTCGGAGAACTACACCAGCAAGCGTGTCATGGAAGCTCAAGGCAGCGGCCTGACCAACAAGTACGCCGAAGGCTACCCGGGCAAGCGCTACTACGGCGGTTGCGAGCACGTGGATAAAGTCGAGTCGCTGGCCATCGAACGCGCCAAGCAACTGTTCGGCGCCGATTACGCCAACGTCCAGCCACACTCCGGCAGCCAGGCCAACGCCGCTGTTTATCTGGCCCTGCTGCAAGCCGGCGACACCGTGCTGGGCATGAGCCTGGCCCACGGCGGTCACCTGACCCACGGCGCCAAAGTCAGCTTCTCCGGCAAACTGTATAACGCTGTGCAATATGGCATCGACACCAACACTGGCTTGATCGATTACGACGAAGTCGAGCGCATTGCCCTCGAAACGAAGCCAAAAATGATCATCGCCGGGTTCTCGGCGTACTCGAAGACTCTGGATTTCCCACGCTTCCGCGAAATCGCTGACAAGGTTGGCGCCTACCTGTTCGTTGACATGGCTCACGTGGCCGGTCTGGTCGCCGCTGGTCTGTACCCGAACCCGCTGCCGTACGCTGACGTCGTCACCACCACCACTCACAAAACCCTGCGCGGTCCGCGTGGTGGCTTGATCCTGGCCAAGGCCAACGAAGAGATCGAGAAGAAGCTCAACGCTGCTGTGTTCCCTGGCGGTCAGGGCGGCCCGTTGATGCACGTGATCGCGGCCAAGGCTGTGTGCTTTAAAGAAGCACTGGAGCCAGGTTTCAAGGCGTACCAGCAACAAGTGATCAACAACGCCCAGGCCATGGCTCAGGTGTTCATCGACCGAGGCTACGACGTAGTGTCCGGCGGTACCGACAACCATTTGTTCCTGGTCAGCCTGATTCGTCAGGGCCTCACCGGTAAAGATGCCGACGCCGCCCTGGGCCGCGCGCACATCACCGTGAACAAGAACGCCGTGCCGAACGATCCACAATCGCCATTCGTGACCTCTGGTCTGCGTATCGGCACCCCGGCCGTCACTAGCCGTGGCTTCAAAGTGACCCAGTGCGTAGAGCTCGCTGGCTGGATCTGCGACATCCTCGACAACCTCGGCGATGCTGACGTGGAAGCGAATGTTGCCAGCCAGGTTTCCGCACTGTGCGCCGATTTCCCGGTTTATCGCTGAGTCAGGAGTAGCCCCATGCAACATTACTCAGGCTTCGGCCTTTTCAAACACTCCCTCAGCCACCACGAGAATTGGCAGCGCATGTGGCGCACGCCGACCCCGAAAAAGGTCTACGACGTCGTCATCGTCGGCGGCGGCGGGCACGGTCTGGCCACGGCGTACTACCTGGCGAAAGAGCATGGCATCACTAACGTGGCCGTGGTCGAGAAGGGCTGGCTGGGCGGCGGTAACACCGCGCGCAACACCACCATCGTGCGCTCGAACTACCTGTGGGACGAATCGGCCCACCTGTACGAACACGCAATGAAGTTGTGGGAAGGCCTGTCGCAGGACATCAACTACAACGTGATGTTCTCCCAGCGCGGCGTCTACAACCTGTGCCACACCCTGCAAGACATTCGTGACTCGGAACGCCGGGTTAGCGCCAACCGCCTCAACGGCGTGGATGGCGAGTTGCTCAACGCCAAGCAGGTCGCGGAAGAAATTCCGTACCTGGATTGCTCGAAAAACACCCGTTACCCGATCATCGGTGCCACCGTTCAACGCCGTGGCGGCGTTGCTCGTCACGACGCCGTGGCCTGGGGCTTTGCCCGTGCCGCTGACGCCCTGGGTGTCGACCTGATTCAACAGACCGAAGTCATCGGCTTCCGCAAGGAAAACGGCGTGTGCATCGGTGTGGAAACCAACAAAGGCTTCATCGGCGCCAAGCGCGTCGGTGTGGTGACCGCGGGTAACTCCGGTCACATGGCCAAACTGGCGGGCTTCCGTCTGCCGATCGAATCGCACCCGCTGCAAGCGCTGGTGTCCGAGCCGATCAAGCCGATTATCGACAGTGTGATCATGTCCAACGCCGTTCATGGCTATATCAGCCAGTCCGACAAGGGCGACCTGGTGATCGGCGCCGGTATCGACGGCTACAACGGCTATGGCCAGCGCGGTTCGTACCCGGTGATCGAGCACACCATCCAGGCCATCGTCGAGATGTTCCCGGTACTGTCCCGCGTGCGCATGAACCGTCAGTGGGGCGGCATCGTCGACACCACGCCGGACGCATGCCCGATCATTTCCAAAACACCCGTACCCAACATGTTCTTCAACTGCGGTTGGGGTACCGGTGGCTTCAAGGCAACACCCGGCTCGGGCAACGTATTTGCCGCCAGCCTCGCCAAGGGTGAAATGCACCCATTGGCCAAGCCTTTCTCCATCGACCGTTTTCACAACGGTGCGCTGATCGACGAACACGGCGCCGCGGCTGTCGCCCACTAACAGGAGAAATCCCTATGTTGCATATCTTCTGTCCTCACTGTGGCGAACTGCGCTCCGAAGAGGAATTCCACGCTTCCGGCCAGGCTCATATTCCGCGTCCGCTGGACCCGAACACCTGCACCGACGAGCAGTGGGGCGACTACATGTTCTTCCGCGACAACCCGCGCGGTCTGCACCACGAGCTGTGGATTCACGCTGCCGGTTGCCGTCAGTACTTCAATGCGACCCGTGACACCGTGACCTACGAAATTCTCGAGACTTACCCGATTGGCGCCAAACCGCAGTTCACTGCGAAAGCGGCGGGAGACAAGGTATGAGCCAGAACAACCGCCTGCCTAACGGTGGCCGCATCGACCGCAGCAAGGTGCTGAACTTCACCTTCAACGGTCAGACTTATCAGGGCTTTGAAGGCGACACCCTGGCCGCAGCCTTGCTGGCCAACGGCGTCGACATCATCGGCCGTAGCTTCAAATATTCGCGTCCTCGCGGGATTTTCGCCGCCGGTTCCGAAGAGCCAAACGCTGTACTGCAGATCGGCGCAACCGAAGCCACCCAGATCCCCAACGTACGCGCCACGCAACAAGCGCTGTATTCGGGCCTGGTCGCCACCAGCACCAACGGCTGGCCAAGCGTTAACACCGACATGATGGGGATTCTCGGTAAAGTCGGCGGCAAGCTGATGCCACCGGGCTTCTACTACAAAACCTTCATGTACCCGCAATCGTTCTGGATGACCTACGAGAAGTACATTCGTAAGGCCGCCGGTCTTGGTCGTTCGCCGACTGAAAACGATCCGGATTCCTACGATGCAATGAACCGTCACTGCGACGTGCTGATCGTCGGTGCTGGTCCTTCGGGTCTGGCAGCTGCCTTGGCGGCCGGTCGTAGCGGTGCTCGGGTGATCCTGGCCGATGAGCAGGAAGAATTCGGCGGCAGTCTGCTCGACAGCCGCGAAAGCCTGGACGGTAAACCAGCGGCCGAATGGGTCGCCACGGTATTGGCCGAACTGAAGAAAATGCCGGAAGTGTTGCTGCTGCCACGGGCGACTGTGAACGGCTACCACGACCATAACTTCCTGACCATTCATGAGCGTCTGGCCGATCACCTCGGTGACCGCGCGCCTATCGGTCAAGTGCGTCAGCGCATGCACCGGGTTCGCGCCAAGCGTGTAGTCCTGGCTACCGGTACTCACGAGCGTCCACTGGTGTACGGCAACAATGACGTGCCGGGCAACATGCTGGCCGGCGCGGTATCGACCTACGTCCGTCGTTATGGCGTCGCACCGGGCAAGAAGCTGGTGCTGTCGACCAACAACGACCATGCCTACCGCGTTGCCCTGGATTGGCTCGATGCCAGCCTGCAAGTGGTGGCTATCGCTGACGCCCGTAGCAACCCACGCGGTGCGCTGGTTGAAGAAGCGCGCGCCAAAGGCATCCGCATCCTGACCTCCAGCGCAGTGATTGAAACACGCGGTTCCAAGCGTGTGACCGCTGCTCGCGTTGCCGCCATCGACGTCAAAGGTCATCGTGTGACCAGCCCTGGCGAATGGCTCGACTGCGACCTGGTTGCCAGCTCCGGTGGTTACAGCCCGATCGTGCACTTGGCTTCCCACTTGGGCGGCAAACCGATCTGGCGTGAAGATATTCTCGGTTTCGTACCGGGCGAAGCACCGCAGAAACGCGTGTGCGTCGGTGGCATCAACGGTGTCTACGGCCTGGCCGATTCCCTGGCCGACGGTTTTGAAGGCGGCGCCCGTGCGGCCAGCGAAGCAGGCTTCAAAATTGTCGAAGGCGTGTTGCCGAAAGCCCTGACGCGTCTGGAAGAACCAACTCTGGCGCTGTTCCAGGTGCCCCACGAAAAAGCCACTGCCCGTGCGCCGAAGCAATTCGTCGACTTGCAGAACGACGTCACCGCGGCTGCCATCGAACTGGCGACCCGCGAAGGCTTCGAGTCGGTTGAACACGTTAAACGCTACACCGCACTCGGTTTCGGTACTGACCAAGGCAAGCTGGGTAACGTCAACGGTCTGGCCATCGCTGCCCGTTCGCTGAACGTTTCGATCCCGGAAATGGGCACCACCATGTTCCGCCCGAACTACACGCCGGTGACATTCGGCGCGGTAGCCGGTCGTCACTGCGGTCACATCTTCGAGCCTGTGCGCTTCACCGCGCTGCATGCCTGGCACGTCAAGAACGGCGCCGAATTCGAAGACGTCGGTCAGTGGAAACGTCCGTGGTACTTCCCGAAACGTGGTGAAGACCTGCATGCCGCCGTCGCTCGCGAATGCAAAGCCGTGCGTGAAAGCGTCGGCCTGCTGGATGCCTCGACCCTCGGCAAGATCGACATTCAAGGCCCGGATGCGCGTGAGTTCCTCAATCGTATCTACACCAACGCCTGGACCAAGCTCGACGTGGGCAAGGCGCGTTACGGCCTGATGTGCAAAGAAGACGGCATGGTCTTCGACGACGGCGTAACCGCCTGTGTCGCCGACAACCATTTCATCATGACCACCACGACCGGCGGCGCTGCACGCGTTCTGCAATGGCTGGAAATCTACCAACAGACCGAATGGCCAGACCTGAAGGTGTACTTCACTTCCGTGACTGACCACTACGCAACCCTGACCTTGTCCGGCCCGAACAGCCGCAAGCTGCTCAGCGAAGTGACCGACATCGATCTGGGCCGTGAAGACTTCCCGTTCATGACCTGGAAAGAAGGTCTGGTCGGTGGCGTGCCAGCGCGGGTGTTCCGTATCTCGTTCACCGGCGAACTGTCCTACGAAGTGAACATCCAGGCTGACTACGCCATGGGTGTCCTTGAGAAAATCGCCGAGGCTGGCAAGAAGTACAACCTGACGCCGTACGGCACTGAAACCATGCACGTCCTGCGGGCCGAGAAGGGTTTCATCATCGTTGGCCAGGATACGGATGGCTCGATGACTCCGGACGACCTGAACATGGGCTGGTGTGTCGGTCGCACCAAACCGTTCTCGTGGCTGGGCTGGCGTGGCATGAACCGCGAAGACTGCGTGCGTGATCAACGTAAGCAACTGGTAGGCCTGAAGCCGATCGATCCGACCAAATGGCTGCCGGAAGGTGCACAGCTGGTGTTCGACACCAAGCAAGCGATCCCGATGACCATGGTCGGTCATGTGACCTCCAGCTACGCCTCGAACTCGCTGGGCTATTCGTTTGCGATGGGTGTGGTCAAAGGCGGCCTCAAGCGCATGGGCGAACGTGTGTTCGCACCGCTGGCCGATGGCAGCGTGATCGAAGCCGAAATCGTTTCGTCGGTGTTCTTCGATCCGAAAGGCGATCAGCAGAACGTGTGAGTGCATGCACCCCTGAAGGAGCGGGCAAGCCCGCTCCTTCAGGGAATGTCGGGCTTAACAGCAAAACAGAATTCAGGACAGGTGCTCTATGACCACAGCCAACGTTTACCAACAACGGCCAACGACCGGCGTAAAAGCCGAGTCACCGTTGTTCCATGCCGACCTCGGCAGCCTGGTCGGCAAAGGCCGCAACAACCCTGGCGTGACCCTGCGCGAGAAAAAACTGCTCGGTCATCTGACCCTGCGTGGCGATGGTCACGACGCGGCGTTCGCTGCCGGCGTGAGCAAAGCACTGGGCATGCAATTGCCAGGCGCATTGGGCCTGGTAATCAGCGGCGAAAGCTCGCTGCAATGGATGGGCCCGGATGAGTGGCTGCTGATTGTCCCGACGGGCGAAGAGTTCGCCGCCGAACAGCGCCTGCGCGAAGCACTGGCCGGGCTGCATATCGCCGTGGTTAACGTCAGCGGCGGCCAATCTCTGCTAGAACTAACCGGGCCTAAGGTTCGCGACGTGCTGATGAAGTCCACCAGCTACGACGTGCACCCGGACAATTTTCCGGTGGGCAAAGCTATCGGCACCGTGTTCGCCAAGTCGCAATTGGTGATTCGTCGTACCGGCGAAGAAACCTGGGAACTGCTGATTCGTCGCTCGTTCTCCGATTACTGGTGGATGTGGCTGCAAGATGCCAGCGCCGAGTATGGCCTGGCCATCACCGCATAACCTGTAGGAGCGGGCTTGCCCGCGATAGCGGTATATCTGACACACCGCCGATCGCGGGCAAGCCCGCTCCTACACAAAATCTGTACACAGGAGTCACCCGAACAATGAGCCGCGCCCCCGACACATGGATTCTGACTGCCGACTGCCCGAGCGTTCTAGGCACGGTGGACGCGGTCACCCGCTATCTGTACGAGCAGAATTGCTACGTCACCGAGCACCACTCCTTCGATGATCGACTCTCGAGTCGCTTCTTCATCCGCGTCGAGTTTCGTCAGCCGGATGGCTTCGATGAGCAAGCCTTCCGTTTGGGTTTGGCGGCACGTGGTGAAGCGTTCGGCATGCTGTTCGAACTGACCGCGCCGAACTATCGGCCGAAAGTGGTGCTGATGGTCTCCAAGTCCGACCACTGCCTGAACGACTTGCTCTATCGGCAACGCATCGGGCAATTGTCGATGGATGTAGTGGCGGTAGTGTCCAACCACCCGGACCTGGAACCGCTGGCGCGCTGGCACGAAATTCCCTACTACCATTTCCCCCTCGATCCCCATGACAAACCGGCGCAAGAGCGTCAGGTGTGGCAGGTGATCCAGGACACCGGTGCCGAACTGGTGGTGCTCGCCCGATACATGCAGGTGCTGTCGCCCGAGCTGTGCCGTCGTCTGGATGGCTGGGCAATCAACATCCATCACTCGTTGCTGCCGGGCTTCAAGGGCGCAAAACCCTACCATCAGGCCTACAACAAGGGCGTGAAACTGGTCGGGGCAACGGCGCATTACATCAACAACGACCTCGACGAAGGCCCGATCATTGCCCAGGGCGTCGAGACCGTAGACCACAGCCACTATCCCGAGGACCTGATTGCCAAAGGTCGGGATATCGAAGCGCAGACGTTGGCGCGGGCGGTGGGTTTTCACATTGAACGGCGCGTTTTCCTCAACGCGAGCCGGACCGTTGTTTTGTAGATTGCTTGCGACCGCTGCGCGCTCGATCGCGGGCAAGCCCGCTCCTACAGGGATTTGGAATACTTGTAGGAGCGGGCTTGCCCGCGATGGCGGCATCACAAACACAGAACAACTCGAGCAATAGATGCGTTGCTCTGCCTAAAAAAGCAGCGCTTTTTCTCCGCGACATAGCTGTATCAATAACAACAAACAGCGAGGTGAAACATGGCTGACAATCGTGGTGTGGTGTATCTCGGCGCGGGCAAGGTCGAAGTACAAGCGATTCCTTTCCCGAAAATGCAGGACCCACGCGGCAAACGCATCGAACACGGCGTGATCCTGCGTGTGGTTTCCACCAACATCTGCGGCTCTGACCAACACATGGTGCGTGGCCGTACCACAGCCCAGACCGGTCTGGTGCTGGGTCATGAAATCACCGGCGAAGTCATCGAAGCCGGTCGTGACGTAGAACATCTGAAAGTCGGCGACCTGGTTTCCGTACCGTTCAACGTCGCGTGCGGCCGTTGCCGCAGCTGTAAAGAACAAAACACCGGCGTGTGCCTGACCGTCAACCCGGCGCGTCCGGGCGGTGCTTACGGTTATGTGGACATGGGTGACTGGGTCGGTGGCCAGGCTGAGTTCGTGCTGGTGCCGTATGCCGACTTCAACCTGCTGAAACTGCCGGATCGCGACCGGGCCATGGAAAAAATCCGTGACCTGACCTGCCTCTCCGACATCCTGCCAACCGGTTACCACGGCGCTGTGACAGCGGGCGTGGGTCCGGGCAGCACCGTGTACGTGGCGGGCGCGGGTCCTGTCGGTCTGGCCGCTGCGGCTTCGGCGCGTTTGCTGGGTGCTGCGGTGGTGATCGTCGGCGACGTCAACCCGACGCGTCTGGTTCACGCCAAGGCGCAAGGTTTTGAGATCGCCGACCTGTCCCTCGACACCCCGCTACACGAGCAAATCGCCGCACTGCTGGGCGAGCCGGAAGTGGACTGCGCCATCGACGCCGTAGGCTTCGAAGCACGCGGCCATGGCCATGCCGGTGCGCAACACGAAGCCCCAGCCACGGTACTCAACTCGCTGATGGGCGTGGTTCGCGTTGCCGGTAAGATCGGTATTCCAGGCCTGTACGTGACCGAAGATCCAGGTGCTGTCGACGCTGCCGCGAAAATGGGCAGCCTGAGCATTCGTCTGGGTCTGGGCTGGGCTAAATCCCACAGCTTCCACACCGGCCAAACCCCAGTGATGAAGTACAACCGCCAACTGATGCAAGCCATCATGTGGGACCGGATCAACATCGCTGACGTCGTCGGCGTCGAAGTCATCAGCCTCGACCAGGCACCTCGTGGTTATGGCGAGTTTGATGCGGGCGTGCCGAAGAAGTTTGTGATTGATCCGCATAAGTTGTTCAGCGCGGCGTAAGTTTCAGCGCAAATGAGAAGGGCGGCTAAAAGGCCGCCTTTTTTGTTTGTCAGATCACACGTTACCTGTAGGAGCTGCCGAAGGCTGCGATCAGGCCGGTACGGCCTTCCGGCCGTTGGTTCGCAGCCTTCGGCAGCTCCTACAGAGTTATGTGCCAACCGTTACAACCCCGCCAACGCCCCTTGGTACAACACTGGCCCAGTCGGCTGCCCGGTCGGCGAGCCACCTTTTGGCTCGAGACTGACCGCCAACGTCAGCGGTTTGCTCAGCAATTTCTGCTGGCTTTCGCTCAACTCCAGTCGACCTTTCCCACCCGCCGGCAATACGCCGAGGGACACGGGTTTGCCGTCGGCCGGGATGGCCCAGAGTTCCAGGCTGCGGTCAGACTCGATAGACGGCAGAACCAGAGGCTCGACCTCGATGTGGCGGTTGTACGTGTGAACGCTCATCACCGGCAACTGGTTGGCGGCCATCAGAGTGGCGTTGTAGTTAAGTGGGTCGCGTTTGTAGAGCACGCCAAGGCCGATCACCACGAGCAATGAGCAGGCGACGGCGGCAATGCGCAGCCAGTTCCAGAACGGACGCTTGACCGGCACGTGCAATTGTTGCGGATCGATGCGCGCGACGATGGCGTCCCACACTCGCTCCGGAACGGGTTCTTCCGACAAGTGCTCGGTGAGGGAGGCCAACGTGGTTTGCCATTGCGCGACTTCAGCCCGCAAGGCGGCATCATCCAGCAGCAGTTGTTCAAAGCGACGGCGTGCCGCAGAGGACATCAAGCCAATGGCGTAATCGGCGGCGAGGGCGCGGCGCAGGGCGGGTTGTTGATAGTTCATGATTCAAGGCACCTGCGCAGGCGCTCCATGCCTCGGCGAATCCACGATTTGACCGAGCCTAGTGGCGCGGCCAGTTGCGCGGCCAGCTCGGCGTGGGACACGCCGTGGAAATAAGCAGTAATGATCGATTTACGCTGCATGCCCTCAAGCGTGTCCAGGCAACGGCGCAAGGCAGTGGCCTCGCGCTGACTGTCGAGTTGTTCAGGGGCGCCCGGTGTTTCATCAAACAGCGCCTCGGTCTGCTCATCGCTCAGCGGCACTTCCCGGTGTTTGCGCAACTGGTCGATGGCCTGATTACGCGTGATGTTGACCATCCACGTCATCGGCGCCGACAGGTTGCTGTCGTAACGCGAAGCGTTGTGCCAGATGCGCACGAAGCTTTCCTGCAACACTTCTTCGGCCAGATCGCGGCGCGTCATGCAGCGCAGGGCCACGGCGAACAGTTGGCTGGAAGCCTTGCGGTAGAGGTCTTCAAAGGCTCGCCGATTGCCCAGCGTACATTGAGCCAGCAAGTGCCTGAGTTCATCGGCGTCGACAGAGGAAATAGTGGTTCTCCAAACAAGATGATGAAGTTGGCCGCGCGGCTTGCCAGACCCATCGCAGGGTAGTCCAGGTTGCGCCGCCATTCCATTCACTTGAGTGTGCTCTTAATAAAAGTACGGAGACGTGGAGAAAATAAAACCCGGCACGACTACTTAATTCCATGCCGGGGACTGCCTTAACTTTTCGGCAGCAGTACTTTGTCGATCACGTGAATCACACCATTGGACTGAGTCACGTCGTAAGTGCTGATATCGGCGACATCGCCTTTTTCATCTTTGATCTGGATGTTGTGCGGGCCATTCATCATCAGCCACAGCTTGCCGCCACTGACGGTGGTCAGTTCAGTTTTGCCGCCGCCGGCCTGGATTCGCTTTGCGAGTTCGGCCATGTCCAGATTTCCGGCCACTACGTGATAGGTCAGGATGTGCGTCAGGGTGGCTTTGTTTTCAGGCTTGAGCAGGGTGTTGACGGTGCCCGCCGGCAATTCGGTAAACGCTGAGTTGACCGGAGCGAACACGGTGAACGGGCCTTTGCCTTTCAGGGTGTCGACCAAACCAGCAGCTTTCACGGCAGCGACCAGAGTGGTGTGGTCTGCGGAATTGACCGCGTTGTCGACGATATCTTTACTCGGCAACATGGCTTGCCCGCCAACCATCACGGGGTGGGACATATCGGCCGCTTGCGCGTTAAGAGCAACTAAACTGGTGGACAACGCCAACGTCAGCAAACTGGCGATTAGTGGGGCTTTAATCGATGTGCGTGTCATGGTGATGATCCCTTCTTATTAAAGATATCGGTCAGAGAATCTGTCCGTGCTTGATATACGCAGGGGCCGCCAACGTGGATGCACGCCATGCAAAATTATTTTTTTAGTCTCTGATATGGCCGGTGTATTACGGCTGTCAGGGAACATTCAGACCGTTTACGCGGTCAAAATCGGCAGTTTTCTACCGGCGTCAGGCCGGGTCCATGGATCAAGGAGTTGTTTCAATGAAGCTTTCACGCGCTGTTGCCCTGGCTACTTTCATGACCGTCGCAGCAAGCCCGGTCTTCGCCTTTAACCTGAACGACGCCGCTGGCGCTGTTTCCGCTGCAACCGGTGGTAGCGGCAGCGCAGCGACCACGCCACAAGCGTCGGGCCTGCTCGGGACCTTGGGTTCCCAGCTCAACGTGACGCCGACCCAGGCCGTCGGCGGCACCGGCGCCCTGATGGGGCTGGCCAAGAACCAACTGAGCAGCGGTGATTATTCGTCGCTGACCAAGTCCGTTCCGGGTCTGGACCAATTGTCCGGTGCAGGTGCTCTGAGCGGCATGCTGGGGGGCTCCGGTTCGGCAGCTACCGGTGCGCTGGGCAACGTGAAAAGCATGGGCGACGTGAATTCGGCGTTCAGCAAACTGGGTATGGACAGTGGCATGGTTGGCCAGTTTGCCCCGGTGATCATCGACTATCTGGGCAAGCAGGGCGCCAGTGGTTCAGTGCTGAAAAGCCTGGGCGGTATCTGGGGTGTTGGCGGCTGATTCAGCCGATTGACGCCGAGGTTTGACGCATCGTCGCGCAAGGCGGCGATGCGGTGGTTCTTTTCCTGTCGACTGTTTACGGATGTTTCACACGGAAATGTTTATGCTGGCGGCGCTTGGCACTGGCCAATCCAATCAAAGCTGATGATCTAAATCAGGCGTCGCTTGCAGGCTTCATCCCTCTAGAGGAATCCCTTACGTGAAAACGATCCTGGCCTTGTTGTCCCTGCTGGCCCTGCCCGTGATGGCCGCCGAGCCAACGTTATATGGTCGCTACGAATACATAGGGCTGCCGGAAATCGGCCAAGTTCTGAAGGGCAAGATGGACACGGGTGCGCTGACGGCCTCGCTGTCGGCCAAAGACATCGAGCTGTTCAAGCGCGACGGCGAAGACTGGGTGCGCTTCCGCCTGGCGACCAAGGACGCCAGCGACAAGGTCTACGAACATAAGGTTGCGCGGATCAGCCGGATCAAGGCTCGCGCTGATGAAGACGAAGAGGACAGCGCCGACACGACCCAACGCCCGGTGGTCAATCTGGAACTGTGCCTGGGCAATGTCAAACGCACTGTCGAGGTCAACCTGACCAACCGCAGCAGCTTCAACTACCCGCTGTTGATCGGCGCCAAAGCACTGCGTGAGTTCGGCGCGGCGATCAACCCGGCTCGGCGTTATACGGCAGACCAGCCTGAGTGTTGAACAGCGACTGCAAGACCATAAAACCCTGTAGGAGCTGCCGAAGGCTGCAATAAGGTCCTCAGGACCTTCAAAATGCTCAGCCACTACGACCAGTTCCTGGCCGATCGCAACCTTCGGCAACGCCTACAGGTGATGTGTGATCCTCGGCGTCAAACCGGCGGCTGGGTACTCAGCATCGACGGACGTTGACTCACCACCGCATACCACTCCGCCAGCTGTGGATAACGCTCACGCCAGTTCAAATTCGGCTGACGGAAATCCAGATAACCCAAGGCTGCGGCGACGCTGATCGCGGCCACATCGAACTGCGCAGACAAATCCGCTGCGGCATGCTGTTCGAAATAAGCCAGCGAGCGCTGGATTTTCTCTGCCTGGTTTTCCAGCCACAGATCCCAATGTTTCTCTGCCGGGCGCAGGAAGGTTTCGTAGCGAATCAGCAACGCCGCATCGAGCAACGCATCCGCCAACGATGCCAGGGTCAAGCGTGCCCATCGCGCCGCGCCATCCCGTGGAATCAGTGGCGTACCGGCATGCTGGTGGTCGAGGTAATCCAGAATCACCCGACTGTCATGGATCATCGATCCATCCGCCAGACGCAGCGCCGGCAATTTGCCTGCCGGGTTGGCGTCGTTCAGTTCGGGAACCGGGTTCACCGGCGTCACCAGCGTTTGCTGCAAGGCCACCTGATCAAATTGCCCGGTCTCGTGCAGCATCACCAGAACCTTGCGGGCGAATGGCGAGGCAGTGTTGTAAAACAGCGTCATGCTGGGGGTAGACATGGAAGAACCTCGGACGAGACAGGCGCCTAGACTAATCAGCCGTGGGGCGGTCTGCAATCGTCGAACGCTGCCGAATTTCCCCACGCCTCGTCAACAACCCGCGCACACTTAAAAACGCCGGAAGCCCCATTCCAAGCCACGACAACGTATCCCACCAGCCGTCGCCCAACAGCGCGGCGAAAAGCCCGGCCGCCATCAGCAGGCCAATCCAGATCGGTTGGGCGAATACGCTCCAGTTGCTCGTATGTGTAACCTTCATCCCGCCAACTCCCCCCGCGCGGCTCCCACCGATGCAGCGGCACGACGGCGAACCCACCACAGGTACAGACCGCTGCCGAGAACGATGATGGTCAGTACGTCGAGCGCGGCCCACAGCACTTTCATCGGCATGCCGCCGTAGTCACCGAAGTGCAGCGGTTGCGACATGCCCATCGCGTCCATGTACCACGGGCGTTCGACGATGGCGGTGACTTGCAGATTACTGGCGTCGATCAGTACCGGGGTCAGCAGGTGCGAAGTCAGGTGAGTGGCGCCTTTCATGAACACTGCGTAGTGGTGTTCGCTGGAAAAACGGGTGCCGGGGAAGGCAATGAAGTCGGCGGCCATGCCGGGCACGGCGGCTTCGGCGATGTCCAGCAAATGAGTGGCAGGCGCCCGTTGCTGCAGCGGCGGGGCGTCGCGGTAGGGCGCGATCATCGCGGCGAGGCTGTCGTTGCGCCAAGCGGCGATCACCAAGTCGGCGCAGGCGTTGATCACACCCGTCACACCCACCACCAGCGCCCAGGTCAGGGTGACGACGCCGATCAGGTTATGCAGGTCGAGCCAGCGCACGCGGGTGGATTTGTCCGGGCGCACGGTGGCGAACTTCAAGCGGCGCATGAATGGCGCATACAGCACCACGCCGGACACGATGGCGATCACGAACATCACGCCCATGGAGCCGAGGAACAACATGCCCCACGGCCCGGCATACATGTCGGTGTGCAGGCGCAGCATGATCATGGTGAAACCGCCGTTGGCCGCAGGTTGCTCGTAGGCTTCCCCGGTGCGTGCGTCGAGCAGGAAGGTGTGCGAAGCGTTCGGCTCGGTGCCGGCAGTGGCAGCCATGATGGTGGTCACGGCGTCGGGAGTATCCTCGTCCCAACCGAAATATTGCATGACCTCGCCCGGCCGATGGGCCTCGGCGGCAGCGACCAGTTTTTGCAGGTCCAGAGGCGGCGTGTTGGCCGGCATCGTTTTGAATTCGGGGGTATTGCCCAGCAGATGATCGATTTCGTGATGAAAAATCAATGGCAGCCCGGTCACCGCCAACATCAGCAGGAACAGCGTGCAGATCAGGCTGGTCCAGGTGTGGACGAATGACCAGCGACGGATGGTTTGGCTTTTCATGTTTTTTCCAAAAGCGAAGGGCCACTTGCAGTAAGTGGCCCTGTTACACGGTCAGGCTTGGCGCCGGACAGTTACCACTTGTAGTTAACGCTCGCCAGCACGTTGCGTTCGTCGCCGTAGTAGCACCAGAAACCGTCGCACGTCGAGATGTAGTCTTTGTTGAACAGGTTGTTGGCGTTCACTGCAACCGATACGCCCGCCAGGCTGTTGCTCAGGCGGCTGAGGTCGTAGTGCACGGCGGCGTCGTAGATCGTGTACGAGCCGACGTGGCCACTTTCTGTGTTCGGTACGTTGCCGTAGGTGTCGCCGACATAACGTACGCCTGCGCCCATGCCGAAGCCATCGAGCAGGCCATTGTGCCAGGTGTAATCAGCCCAGCCCGACGCAGCGTTGCGCGGGACCAGTTTCAGACGGCTGCCATCGCTTGGGCCTTTGACGGTATCGGTGTCTGTGTAGGTGTAAGAACCCACCAGCTTCAGGTTGTTGGTAACGTCGGACGTCGCTTCCAGTTCCAGGCCGTGTACTTTCACTTCGCCGACCTGGCGGGTGACGTTGCCCTGAGTCACCGAAACGTTCTGCTGACGCAGGTCAAAGGCTGCGGCAGTCAGCAGGGTTTTGCTGCCGGGTGGCTGATACTTCACGCCCACTTCGTATTGCTTGCCGGAAGTCGGTTTGAACGACTCGGTGGTGCTGACCGCTGCGCCCGACGTTGGCTGGAACGACTCGGCGTAGGAGACGTACGGCGTGATGCCGGTGTCGAACACGTAGCTAATGCCAGCGTTGCCGCTGAACTTGCTGTCGCGCTCGGTGTGGGTCGCGTCGTCGAAGTTGTGAAACTCGGTGCCGGTATGGACCCAGTCCTCACGACCACCCAGGGTCAGGCGCCACTTGTCCAGCGCCATCTGATCCTGTGCGTAGACACCTGTCTGCGTGGTTTTCTGGTTGTAGTTATCGAAGGTGAAAGTGTTAGTGCCCGGATACGGCTGGCCATAGATCGGGTTGCTCACGTTGATGCTCGGTGCATCACCTTCGATCCAGTGGTAGTTGGTGTTGGAATGCTGGACGTCTGCGCCCAACAGCACGGTGTGCTTGACCGGTCCGGTGTCGAAGTCAGCCTGGAAGTTGTTATCCATCGCGAATTGGCTGATGTCTTCATCAACTTTGTCGTAGATCCGCTTCAGAGTGCCATCCGATGCCAGAGCGCCTGCGGCATAGCTCGAGTATGTGGTGTGGAATTCCAGATCGCTCTTCGTGTAACGCACGTTTTGATGGAACTGCCACACGTCGTTGAAGCGATGATCAAAGGCGTAGCCCAGCGCGTAGTACTCGCGGTGGTAGTAATCCGCGTTCGGTTCGCCAAGGTCTGTGTGGTGCGAGATGTTGCCGACTGGCGACGAGAGCTTGGTGCCATTCAACGGCAGGAATTGGCTGCTGACGCCGGTATCGTCATGGGTGAACTGACTCAGGAACGTCAGGTGTGTGTCGGGATCGATGTTCCAGGTCAGGCTTGGCGCGATGTTGTAGCGCTTGTCGTCGATGTGGTCGATGGGGGTGTTGCCATCCCGCACGACGCCGTCGATGCGATAGAGGAACTTGCCGTCATCGTCGATCTTGCCGGTGCTGTCGAAGCTGATCTGCTTACGCTGGTTGCTGCCGATCTTCAGCTGCACTTCATGGCTGTCTTCGGCATCCGGACGACGACTGACCATGTCGAGCATGCCGCCTGGCGGGGTCTGGCCGTAGACCGAAGAAGACGGGCCGCGCAGCAGGGCGACGCGTTCCAGGTCCCAGGTTTCGATTTTCGGGTTAGCGAACGAACCGGCCGGCAGCGGCAGGCCGTCGAGAAACTGAGTCGGTACGAAGCCGCGTACGCGCAGCCAGTCGGCGCGAGTGTCGCTGCCGTAGCTGCTGGCAATCACGCCGGGGGTGTAACGCAGGGCGTCGTCGAGATTCTGTACGGCGCGATCTTCCATCTGCTGGCGAGTCACTACCGAAATCGAGCGAGGCGTTTCCAGGATCGGTGTATCGGTTTTGGTGCCGGCGGCAGTGCGGGTTGCGGTATAGCCGCTGACCGGGCCCCACGCGGTCTCGGTGTCACTCCTGCCCTGAATGCTGGTTTCCGGCAGTGCTACAACACTGTCGGGTACTGCTATCACACTGAAGGTGCCCGCGCTGCTCTGGACCAATTGCAGACCCGTGCCACGCAGCGCCTGACGCAGAGCGCCTGTGGCATCGAATTGACCCTGGACCGGCGCCGAAGTGCGGCCAGCAGCCAGCGAAGGGTCCAGCGACAGCGCCAGACCGGACTGGCTGGCAATTTGGTTCAGAGTGGTCGACAAGGAACCGGCAGGCAGGTTGTACGCCCGAACGGTCGACGCTTGTTCAGCGGCAACCGTTTGAGTGCTGGCCAACGGCAGGGTCAGGGCGATGGACAAGGCCAGAAGGCTAGGGCGCATCAGGGTGTGGAGCGAACGGGACATTAAGGCGGTTCCTGAATGAAAATTGTTCTCAATGCCTATGTGCCGAACGAAATGCAAAAAGTGATAGGTCTAATTGAAAATAGTTTTTATTCAGGGGAGGGAATACGAATTAATCAGAGTTTTGCAGGGATAGCCGACGGAGGTTTGTCATTGTCCGCGACCACCGTGACCCACCATTTGGTGTGCTGTTCGATCTGCACCGGGAGGGTCGGCAGCAAAGACTTGAGCGCCAGGTCGGTGTTGTTCAGGGGAAAGCTGCCGGTAATGCGTAGATCGGCGATTTCAGGCGCCACACCGAGGTGACCTTGGCGATAGCGCCCCAGCTCACTGACCAGATCTTCCAGTCGCGCGTTCTCCACGACCAGCATCCCGCGTGTCCAGGCGTCGGCACCGGGGCTAAGAGCAAGCATTGGCCCCAGGCTGTCGCGGTGCATCAGCATTTGATGACCTTCATGCAGAATTTGTTCATCTTCACTGTGCTTCGGACGCGCCGCCACTGCCGACTGCAAGACGCTCAGCAGCGTGCCGTCGTCTTCTCGCTTGACCAGAAAGCGGGTGCCCAGCGCATGCAGGCGACCTTCGCTGGTTTCCACGATGAATGGGCGTGGGTCGTCGTGGCTGCCGGTCTCCACCAGAATTTCGCCTTCCTGAAGAATCACCCGACGCTGTTTGTCGTCGAATCGCACATCCATCGCACTGTGGGTGTTCAGACGGATCAGGGTGTTGTCGGCCAGGCGAACGGTGCGTTGCTCGCCGGTGGCCGTGCGCTGATCGGCCATCCAGTAGTCGATCGGCAGGTAGCGGTGGCCAGCAAACAGGCTCAACCCGCAGACCAGCAACACGCTGGCAACGCCGCCCCCGAGGCTGCGTATTTTGCGACGTACACCGGCAGGCGATTGCATCAAGGCGACCCGGGCAGGTCCCGGGGCAATGGCAAAGCGTTGATCGAGCATGCCCAACTGCATCCAGGCGCGGGCGTGTTCTTCACTGGCGGCGTACCACGCGTTGAACTCGGTACGCTCCGCATCGCCATTGCAGTCATCGGCACCGAGGCATAGCTGCCAGGCGATGGCCGCGTCCAGTACGCGAGAGGAAACCGGTCTGGTGTTAAGACGACTCATGCCGGTTCGCCATACAGCGCGACGTAGCACTGGCGAATGCCCTGCGCCAGGTACTGCCGCACGCGGGGCACCGAAACGCCGAGGCTCTCAGCAATTTCAGCGTGGGTCATGCCGTCGAGGCGGTTAAAAAGAAAGGCCGCACGCGCCTTGCTGGAGAGCTTGCTCAGCAGGCGATCAATGGCTTTGAGGTCTTCGAGGATCAGTTGCTGTTCTTCCGGTGACGGCTGTTCGTCCTCAGGGACCAGCATCAGCTCGTTCAGATACGCCTGTTCCAGCGCGGCCCGACGGAAATAGTCGAACAGCAAGCCTTTGGCGACGGCGACGAGAAAGGCACGGGGTTCGTTCGGCGCTTTCAGCTCAGCGCGACCGAGCAGGCGCATGAAGGTGTCCTGGCTCAGGTCTTCGGCGCGATGCGGGCAGGCGACGTTGCGTTTCAGCCAAGACAGCAGCCAGCCGCGATGGTCGCGATACAGCGCGCCAACCAGCTCGGTTTGAGTGCTTTGGACTGAAGACACAGACGGCCCCGGAAAATATTTTGTAACTAACGAGAATTATTCGCGATTGTGTCAGAGCACAGCTTAAGGCGCAATTGGCCACTCATCGGGTGGTGCCCTGTTTGCTGGCAGGTGGGCGTGTTGTGGGTCGACTGATAGATGGTCTTCGCCAACAAGTTGGCTCACAGAAATTTGTGGCTGGACAAAAATCTACGGTTGCCCCCAATTTTGTAGGAGCTGCCGAAGGCTGCGATAAGGTCGGAACGACCTTCGCGATGGCTATTGTTCGCAGCCTGCGGCAGCTCCTACAGTAAATTTGTGCCTGACACAGGGTCTGTGGAAGGAGGCCTGTCGGGTCGCCGCACCGCTGCGAAGGGTTTGATGCGGTGCCTCTAGAAAGAATGCGACTGCTGTCGCCGGCGCCATTTGCCCAGGCTTTGCTCCAGGAGGGCAGGGCTGTCGATCTTTTGGCGACGGGCGTGGCTGAACAGGATCAACGCCAGCTCGGCCGTGACCAACGCATCGGCGCTGGCGTTGTGTCGCTCGCCCGCCTGCAAGCCGAAAAACCGCGTCCAGTCATCCAGCCCGGCCTGACGAATGTTGGCGTCAGGGCACAGCATTGGCGCCAGCTCGGCCACATCGAAGAACGGGTGGTGCAAGCGATAACCCAGGCTGTCCTTCAGCGCGCGACCAAGCATGTGCTGGTCGAACTGCGCATGGAACGCCAGCAGCGGACTGTTGCCGACGAACTCCATCAAATCCAGCAGGGCCTCCACCGGTTCGCTGCCAGCGGCAATCGCGCTGGGGCCGAGGCCGTGAATCAATACGCTGGGATTGAGTTTGTGGTCTGGCCGTAGCAGCGTGCGTTCGAACTGTTGACTGAAATCGATGGCGCCGTCTTCGATCACCACTGCGCCAATTGAAAGCACCTGATCGCGATTCATATTCAGGCCGCTGGTCTCCAGATCCAGCACCACCCAGCGGTGTTGGCGCAACGGGCTTTCATTGAAAACGGGCCGCGGTGCCAGTTGCTCCAGGCGCTGTTGTTGGCGGGCATTGAGCTTCGGCGCGGGGCGACGTAACCAGGAAAATAGATTCATAGCTGATAGCGTAAGGTCAGGCTGCTTTGCAGGCGTTGGGCCTGGCGCAAGGATTCGCGCAGGATTCGCCGGTCCAGATGGTTGAGAAGTTCCGGGTCTACCCGGTTGGAATACGGCAGGTTTTGTCGGCTCTGCAGTTGGTGCTGCTGCATGCGGGTTTGCTGGATGAAGTGATAAGCCTCTTCATAAGCCGCGCCGTCCAGCGGCTCGATGACTTCTTTATCGACCAGTTGGCGCAGGCGTTCCAGGGTATTGTTGGCCTCGATGCCGTTGGCCAGCGCCAGCAGACGAGCACCATCGACGAAGGGCGTCAGGCCCTGAACCTTCAAGTCCAGCGTGGCTTTTTCGCTGCCCTTGCGCGGCAGCACAAATTCGCGGAAGCGTCCCACGGGCGGACGTTGGCGCAACGCGTTGTCGGCCATCATGCGTTGGAACAGGCGGTTGTCGGCGACTTGATCGAGTATCCCGCGGCGCAACTGGTCTGCGCTGTGTTCATCGCCCCACACCACCCGCAAGTCGAAATAAATGCTCGACGCCAGCAGGTTCTCCGGCGTGGCTTCGCGAATAAACGCCGAAAAACGTCGTGCCCATTCGGCGCGGGACAGGCACAGATCCGGGTTGCCGGCCATGATGTTGCCTTTGCACAAGGTGAAGCCGCACTGCGCCAGCCCCTGGTTGATCTGTTGCGCTATGGGCAGCAGCAGGTTGCGGATCGTCGCCGCTTCCGCTGCGTCTTTGGCTTCGAACAGGATGCCGTTGTCCTGATCGGTATGCAGCGTCTGTTCGCGCCGGCCTTCGCTGCCGAAGCACAGCCAACTGAACGGTACACCGGGGTCGCCCTTCTCTTTCAGCGTCAGTTCGATGACCCGGCACACGGTGTGATCGTTGAGCAGGGTGATGATCTGGGTAATTTGCGTCGAGGAAGCACCGTGGGCCAGCATGCGATCGACCAGTTGCACGATTTCACCGCGCAGGTTCGCCAGGTTTTCAATACGCGGCGCATTGCGGATGGTTCGCGCCAGATGCACGAGGTCGACGCGTTGCAAGGAAAACAGATCGCGCTCTGAAACCACACCGCACAGGCGCTGGTTTTTCACCAGGCAAACGTGGGCGATATGGCGTTCGGTCATGGCAATCGCCGCGTCGAAGGCGCTGTGGTCTGGCGTCAGGGAGAACGGCGCCTGGATCATCCGGCTTTCGATGGGCAGACCGAAATCGGCACTGTTATCGGCCACCACCTGACGTAAATCGCGCAGGGTGAAAATCCCCAGCGGCGCTTTTTGCTCATCGACGATTACGATGCTGCCGACTTGCTGGTCGTGCATCAGCTTGACCGCTTCACGCAACGGGGTGTCCGGGCTGCACGTCACCGGGTGACGCATCGCCAGTTCGCCCAGCCGCGTGTTCAGCGAGTATTGAGTGCTCAGGGTTTCTACGGCGCGTTGCTGAACTTGCTGATTAACCTGTTCCAACAGGCTGCTGACCCCGCGCAGGGCGAAGTCGCGGAAGGTGCTGGACAGGGCGAACAGCTTGATGAACGCCATCTTGTTCAGTTGCAGGCAGAAGGTATCTTCCGCGGCAAGATGCTCGGTACGCGTGGCGCGTTCGCCCAACAGCGCGGCCAGCGGGAAGCACTCGCCGGTGGAAATCTCGAAGGTGGTTTCGGTGCCGCTCTTGGCCGGGTAGGTGCGCTCGCCGACGACCCGACCCTGTTTGACGATATAGAAGTGTTCTACTGGACCGTCGGCAGGCTTGATGATGCTCTCGCCATCGGCGTAGAAACGCAGTTGGCATTGCTCGACCAGGTACGCGAGGTGGGCGTTTTCCATCTGGTTGAACGGCGGAAACTTTTGCAGAAACTGCATGGTGCCGTGGATGTTCTGCAACACCGCTGTTTTGCCTGCCTGGGCGAACGCATCCGCTTTACTCATGACCTTTTTACCGCTTATTGGACGAGCTGTTTTTATTGATTTGTTATGGACAGCCATGGTCGGCCGCTTAGAACGCAGTGCCCATTGGACGTAAGTCTAGGGTCGTGGGAAAGTGTGCAACTGTGTGTAATACATTCGCGCTTCGGTTGGCACAGGGAGGGTGCATGATTGTCGACCTGAGAAACCGACGAAACGCACGGCAACTCCGTTCAAACTGCTGTCTTAGCTATGGCCAGGAAAAAACGAGACATGTATGTCTGACGTCGATATTTTGAGTGACGAAGAGCGAGAGGCGATCAACGAGGCGATGCAAGCGCCCGACGTCTCAGCACACCAGCGCGTCTTGATCGTCGATGACGACAGGCATGCGCGTGAAACACTGGCTGAAATCCTCAGCTTGAATGACATCAGTTGCCTGACCGCAGCCAGTGGCAGCTCCGCAATGAACCTGCTGGAAACCCGTAAATCCATTGGTCTGTTGATCACCGACCTGCGCATGGCGCCGTGCAGCGGTCTGGATTTGATTCGCCAGGTGCGCGAATCGCCGATGGCTGCGTTGCCGATCATCATCATCTCTGGCGATGCGGATGTGAAAGACGCCATCGAGGCGATGCATCTGAGCGTGGTGGATTTCTTGCTCAAACCGATCAATGTCCAGAAATTGCTGGAGTTGGTGCGGCGTGAGTTGGGGATAGTCGGCTAACCATGTAGGAGCTGCCGAAGGCTGCGATCGACCGTGACTCGGTTAAAGGCCGTGCCGGCCTTATCGCAGCCTTCGGCAGCTCCTACAAGGGCAGGCGGTGCGTCGAATGCACACCGCCCTCGGGTCTGAATTACAACCCGTTCTTCGCCTTGAACTCACGACGACGACGATGCAGAACCGGCTCGGTATACCCGTTCGGTTGCTTCGTCCCTTCGATCACCAGTTCAACCGCCGCCTGGAACGCGATATTGCTATCGAAGTTTGGCGCCAGCGGGCGATACAGCGGGTCGTTGGCGTTTTGGCGGTCTACCACCGGCGCCATGCGCTTCAGGCTTTCCAGTACCTGCGCTTCATTGACCACGCCGTGACGCAGCCAGTTGGCGATGTGCTGGCTGGAAATCCGCAGGGTGGCGCGGTCTTCCATCAGGCCGATGTCGTTGATGTCCGGCACTTTCGAGCAGCCAACACCCTGGTCGATCCAGCGCACCACGTAGCCGAGGATGCCCTGTGAGTTGTTATCCAGTTCGTTCTGGATCTCTTCAGGCGTCCAGTGGGTGTTGGGTGCCAACGGAATGGTCAGGATGTCATCGACCGAGGCGCGCGCGCGTTTGGCCAGTTCAGCCTGGCGGGCGAACACGTCGACCTTGTGGTAATGCAGCGCGTGCAACGCAGCGGCGGTCGGCGACGGGACCCAAGCGGTGTTGGCGCCGGCCAGTGGGTGGGCGATTTTCTGTTCGAGCATCGCGGCCATCAGGTCGGGCATCGCCCACATGCCTTTACCAATCTGCGCACGACCTTGCAGGCCACAGCTCAAACCGATATCAACGTTCCAGTTTTCGTAGGCGCCAATCCATTTCTCGGCTTTCATCTGTGCTTTACGCACGACCGGGCCGGCTTCCATCGAGGTGTGAATTTCGTCGCCCGTGCGGTCGAGGAAACCGGTGTTGATGAACACCACACGCTCGCTCGCCGCCTTGATGCAGGCCTTGAGGTTGACCGTGGTGCGGCGCTCTTCGTCCATGATCCCGACTTTCAGCGTGTTGCGCGGCAGGTTCAGC
Organism: Pseudomonas sp. NA-150; assembly: GCF_044336365.1. Lineage (NCBI taxonomy): Bacteria > Pseudomonadati > Pseudomonadota > Gammaproteobacteria > Pseudomonadales > Pseudomonadaceae > Pseudomonas > Pseudomonas sp. NA-150. The sequence goes on from NZ_CP172305.1 coordinate 240,460, forward strand.
AGGTCTTCGATGCGCCCGAACAGCTCGTTGGTGAACGCTGCTTCTTCCGGGCCGTGCATCTTCGGTTTAACGATGTAGACCGAACCGGTGCGGCTGTTCTTGCGCAGGCTTTTGCCATTGAGGCTGTGGATCGCCGCAAGGCTGGTGATCAGACCGTCGAGAATGCCTTCGGGCACTTCATTGCCGTTTTTATCGAGAATCGCGTCGATGGTCATCAGGTGACCGACGTTTCGCACAAACAGCAACGAACGGCCGTGCAGGCTGACTTCGCCACCGTCAGGCGCGGTGTAGCTGCGATCGGCGTTCATGGTGCGGGTAAAGGTTTCGCCGCCTTTGGACACTTGTTCGGCCAAGTCGCCCTTCATCAGGCCCAGCCAGTTGCGGTAAACCACAACTTTGTCGTCCGCGTCGACCGCAGCGATGGAGTCTTCGCAGTCCATAATCGTGGTCAACGCAGCTTCCATCAGCACGTCTTTGACGCCCGCAGCATCGGTTTGGCCGATGGGGCTGGAGGCGTCGACCTGGATTTCGAAATGCAGGCCGTTGTGCTTCAACAGCACGGCAGTCGGTGCCGATGCCTGACCGTGGAAGCCGATCAGCTGCGCGTCGTCCTTCAGGCCGCTGTTGCCGCCGCCTTTCAGGGCGACGACCAGCTTGCCGTCGACGATCTTGTAGCCAACGGAATCGACGTGGGCGCCAGCAGCCAAGGGCGCAGCTTCGTCGAGGAAGGCGCGGGCGAAGGCGATGACCTTGTCGCCGCGAACCTTGTTGTAGCCTTTGCCTTTTTCCGCGCCGTCGGCTTCGCTGATGGCATCGGTGCCGTACAGGGCGTCGTACAGCGAACCCCAGCGTGCATTCGAGGCGTTGAGGGCGAAACGAGCATTCATCACCGGCACCACCAATTGTGGGCCAGCCATTCGGGCGACTTCGTCGTCGACGTTTTGCGTCGTTATCTGAAAGTCGGCTGCTTCTGGCAGCAGGTAACCGATTTCTTGCAGGAAGGCTTTGTAAGCCGCGGCGTCATGGGCGACGCCGGCGTGCGATTGGTGCCAGGCGTCGATCTTGGCCTGGAAGTCATCACGTTTGGCGAGTAGGGCTTTGTTTTTCGGCGCGAGTTCATGAATGACCTTGTCTGCACCGGCCCAGAACGTATCGGCGTCGAGGCCGGTTCCAGGGATGGCTTCGTTATTTACGAAGTCGAACAGGACTTTGGCGACCTGCAGGCCACCGACTTGAACGTGTTCAGTCATTGCTTGCCTCACTCTGCTCAGCTATTTCGACATTATGTAGTGCGTGCCGCGGCATACTACATGATGAGTCGCGGTTGTGAAAATCGGACTAAATACGTCACTGAGCGACCAGGATTTGGCTACTGGTCACTCTGGGGGACAGGATGTTCTCAAAAAATATGACAATTGTTCCAGATAAATCTAAAAACAGTACACGATTTGTTTTTCAGCTTTGCCCGCCACGCGGCCAAAGCGCATCCGCAGCCGTTGCCTATACTTGGCCGACAACCTGGAAACGCCGGATTTTTCGGCGCCTGGGCTCATGTAAAAGAAGAGGAATCGACTATGGACCATCTTGTCATCACCGTATTTGCTCCTGATCAACCTGGCCAGGTCGAACGCATCGCTCAATGCATTGCCGAGCATGGTGGCAATTGGCTGGAAAGCCGTATGTCGAGAATGGCCGGGCAATTCGCCGGGATTTTGCGAGTCGGGGTGCCCGCCGAAGCTCACCATGAACTGATCGACGCATTACAGGCATTGAGCGCCCATGGCATTCGGGTACTGATTGCCGAGAGTGGCATCGAGCAATCCTGCACCTGGAAACCGATCACCATGGAACTGGTGGGTAATGACCGGCCGGGCATCGTGCGAGACATTACGCGGTTGCTGGCGGAACAAGGGGTGAACGTCGAGCGGTTGATCACCGACGTCAGGCCGGCCCCTATGAGCAGCGAGCCACTGTTTCACGCCGAGGCGATGCTTGCGGTGCCCCTGACCCTATCGCTGGACGTATTGCAGAAGCGCCTGGAAACCCTGGCGGATGACTTGATGGTCGATCTGGTGCTGCGCGCCGAGACGTGAGGCGACAAAGGCTGCAACAGGTTATCCAAGTTATACGTGCACTTGCCTGTGGATAACCTGGGGAGACCGCGCTGCGGCCCACGGTCACCAAGGCTTTGCGGAGGCTGATCAAAAAACCAACACTTTCAATGGCTTGTACACAAATAGCGTGAACGAGGCTGTGGATAACCTCTGGAGCGAACGCTGCAAGCCACAGTGGCGGCGGCTTGCAGGGTGCTGATCATTTTTTGATCATTTAATTCGCCGCGAGCGCAGCCAGATGTCCGCGCTGTACACCACCAATCCCGTCCAGATAAACCCGAACGCTATCAAGGTGCTGGTGGGCAAGGTTTCACCATAGACCAGCACTGCCAGCGACAGCACCAGTGTCGGGGCAATGTATTGCAGGAAACCCAAGGTGGTGTAGGGCAAATGCCGCGCCGCCGCGTTGAAGCAAATCAACGGCATCACCGTGATCGGGCCGGCGGCGGCCAACCACCAGGCTTGGGACGTGGTCCAGAAACTGGACTGCTCACTCACTGCTGCCGGGTTGAGCAATAGCCAGCCAACGGCCAACGGCACTAGCATCCAGGTTTCCACCACCAGCCCGGGCAGTGCCGCGACCGGCGCTTTCTTGCGAATCAAGCCGTAGAAACCGAAGGTCAACGCCAACACCAGCGATACCCACGGCAGACTGCCAACATGCCACACCTGTTGTGCAACGCCGATGGCTGCGAGGGCGACGGCCGCCCACTGCAATGGGCGCAAGCGCTCGCGCAACAGCAACATGCCCAGCAATACGTTCACCAGCGGGTTGATGTAATAACCCAGGCTGGCTTCCACCATGCGCCCGTTATTCACAGCCCACACATACACCAGCCAGTTGGCGGCGATCAGCGAACCGCTGAGGGCCAGCGTGGCCAGGCGGCGTGGGTTGTTGCGCAGTTCGCTCCACCAGCCAGGATGTTTCCACACCAGCAGCAACAGGGAGCCGCACAACGCCGACCACAGCACGCGGTGGACGATGATTTCCACGGAGGGCACAGTAGAAAGGAGTTTGAAGTAGAGCGGAAACAGGCCCCAACTGATGTAGGCCGTAAGGCCGAGGGTGTACCCGCGTCGCGGGTTGGCGGCTTGCATGCATGTTCCTTAGGCAGCTAATTATTACGCGGTTTCGTGATAAGCCGGGGCAGCCCGCGCGGGTCTGCTCCGGACTTAAAGGTTAAAACAACTTCAAAGGTTCTTCGTTGAGCGCCGAGAGTTGCTCACGCAACGCGAGGATCTGGTCCCCCCAGTAACGCTCGGTGCCAAACCAAGGAAAGCTGTGCGGGAATGCCGGGTCATCCCAACGTCGGGCCAGCCAGGCGCTGTAATGCATCAAACGCAGCGCGCGCAACGGTTCGATCAGTGCCAGTTCTCGCGGGTCGAAGTCGTGGAATTCGTTGTAGCCGTCCATCAACTCTGACAACTGACTCAGGCAATCCTGGCGGTCGCCGGCCAGCATCATCCAGATATCCTGCACCGCCGGCCCCATGCGGCAGTCGTCGAGGTCGACGATGTGGAACATCTCATCACGCGCCATCATGTTGCCGGGGTGGCAATCGCCGTGCATGCGGATGTTTTTATGCGGCGTGGCGGCGTATACGTCTTCGACGCGTTTCAGCAGATCGCGGGCGACTGACTCGTAGGCCGGCAGCAGGCTGCGCGGAATGCAGTTGTTTTCCAGCAGGAACTTCAGCGAGTTATGGCCGAAATTCTGTACGCCCAGCGCTTCGCGGTGCTCGAACGGGCGGGTTGCACCGACAGCGTGCAGGCGACCGAGGAGTTGGCCGAGGCGATACAATTGGTCCAGATTGCCAGGCTCCGGCGCCCGGCCGCCGCGACGTGGGAACAGGGTGAAGCGGAAACCGGCGTGTTCGTGCAGGGTTTGGCCGTTGTGCACCATCGGCGCGACTACGGGCACTTCGACCTCGGTCAGTTCCTGGGTAAAGCTGTGTTCTTCAAGGATGGCTTCATTGGTCCAGCGCTGCGGCCGGTAGAACTTGGCGATCAGCGGCTGGCCGTCTTCGATACCGACCTGGTACACGCGGTTTTCGTAGCTGTTGAGCGCAAGAATGCGGGCGTCACTGAGAAAACCGATGCTTTCGACAGCATCCAGCACGAGATCAGGTGTGAGTGTTGCAAACGGGTGGGCCATGCTGACTCCTGCGCGCAGCAGGCTGCCGCGTCGGGCCAGTCATGGTAACGCAACGCGGGGGAAATTAGTTTGTAGGAGCGGGCTTGCCCGCGATCCGTTTGACGCGGAGTGTCAGGAATGCCGCCATCGCGGGCAAGCCCGCTCCTACAAAGGAGTGCCGAGCAAGACGTAGGACGGCGCGAACTGCACCTGCACCGGGCTGCCTTTCTTCAACTGCAACGCCAGCAAATGGGAAGGCCCGACCAGCGAGCACAAGGTCTGGCCGTTGGGCAGGGTGATGCGCACTTCGCTCGGGCCGTCGTCAGCGTCGAGCACGTTCTCGATAACCCCGGACAAACTGTTGTGCCCGGGCGCCACCGGTTGATCAACTGCGAACACATCCAACCAACTGGCCTTGATCAAGGCGACAACGTCGGTGCCGATTTCCAGCTCCAGCCTGAGGGTGCTGTCATGGGTGATTTGCGCATCGATGAACAGATCACCCGCCAAGTGCAGGCGAATCAGGTCGTTGTGGCTCTGGCGAGTGATGCTCTCAACTTGCCCGTGCAGTTGATTGCGAGCACTGGTGCGCAGCATCAAGCGACTGAGCAGGCCCAGGTCGGCACTTTCTTCGGTGGCTTCCAGCACCTGCGCCTGCAGGGCTTGCAAGCGTTGATAAAGACGCAGCACTCGCTCGCCTTCCGCCGACAGCTGCGCGCCACCACCGCCCCGCCCACCGACACTGCGCTCGACCAACGGTCGCTGTGCCATGTTGTTCAGTTCGTCGATGGCATCCCAGGCCGCCTTGTAACTCAAGCCGGCACTCTTCGCCGCACGGGTAATCGAACCCTGCTCGGCGATGTGCTGAAGCAAGGCAATCCGCTGCGGGCGGCGGACCATGTGCTGGGTAAGCAGAAGGGGTAGGGGCATGATGTTCAGGCTTGGTGGTGAGGTTTGGAGTGTAAGGCAATTCTGGCGGCAAACCACTTGTAGGCGCTGCCGAAGGCTGTGATCGGCTACGAAGCGGCCGTGTTCTGCTCGAAAGGTCCTACACGAATGATGTCGATTTCGGATCAATCGGATGGCTTCGGTGTACGCGCCAAACAGTAAATATCCACCCGCCGGGCGCCTGCTTTCTTCAATATCCCAGCCAGCGCATTGGCCGTGGCGCCGGTGGTCAACACATCATCGATCAACGCGAAATGCCTCCCCGCCACTTGAGCCCCCTCAGCCAAGGCGAACGCCTTGCGCAGGTTGCGTTGCCGGGCCTTGGCATCCAGCCCTTGCTGGGCCAGGGTTTCCAGTACACGGAGCAGCAAGTGATCGTCCATCGGTATGCCCAGTTGCGCCGTCAGCCAACGGCCGAGCATTTCCGATTGGTTGTAACCCCGTTGGCGCAGGCGTTTGCGAGCCAGAGGCACCGGCAGCAGGCAATCCGGGCGTTGCAGGCCGTCGGCGAAGCGGTTTTGCAGTAATTGCCCGAGCAGTTCCGCGAGCAATCGGCCCATTGGCCACTTGCCTTGATGCTTGAAGCGTGTGACCAACGTGTCGATAGGGAAGTCGTAACGCCATGGCACGACAACGTCGTTGAACGTGGGTGATTGCCGCAGACATTGTCCGCAGGTCAGCCCCGACATCGGCAGTGGTAGCGCGCAGCGTTCACATTGATCGCGGAGCCAGGGTAGATCGGCCTCGCAGTCGGTGCAGATGGGCACCGCGGCATCTGTCATTTCGTCGCATAACAAGCATGTTTGTTTGTTTTTTAACCAGATGTAAACCTGATGCGAGCTCTGTGGTTGACAGCGCATGGCTCTTCCTTAAATATGCCGAACATCCGTGTAGTGACTGTGGGCTTTGTGTGTAGACCAGCCCCACAGGCGCAAACAAAGAACAAATAAGGAGCCACCCATGAGCGCCAGCATCACCGCCACTCTGCGTCACGACTGGACTTTACCCGAGGTCAAAGCGCTGTTCGTACAGCCGTTCAATGACCTGTTGTTTCAGGCGCAGACCGTGCACCGCGCCCACTTCGATGCCAACCGCGTGCAAGTGTCGACCCTGCTGTCGATCAAGACCGGTGCCTGTCCTGAAGACTGCAAGTACTGCCCGCAGTCCGGTCACTACAACACCGGCCTGGAAAAAGAAAAGCTGCTGGAAGTGCAGAAAGTCCTGGAGGAAGCCGCGCGCGCCAAGTCCATCGGCTCGACCCGCTTCTGCATGGGCGCTGCCTGGAAGCATCCTTCGGCTAAAGACATGCCGTACGTGCTGGAAATGGTCAAAGGCGTGAAAGCCATGGGCCTGGAGACCTGCATGACCCTCGGTCGCCTCGATCAGGATCAAACCGCTGCGCTGGCCGATGCGGGCCTCGACTACTACAACCACAACCTCGACACCTCGCCGGAGTTCTACGGCAGCATCATCACCACCCGTACCTACGGCGAGCGTCTGCAAACGCTGGCGTACGTGCGTGAGTCGGGGATGAAAATCTGCTCCGGTGGCATCCTTGGCATGGGCGAGAGCCTGGACGACCGCGCCGGTCTGCTGATCCAGCTGGCCAACCTGCCAGAGCACCCGGAATCGGTGCCGATCAACATGCTGGTCAAAGTGGCTGGCACCCCGCTGGAAAACGCCGAAGACATCGACCCGTTCGACTTCATCCGCATGCTGGCCGTGGCGCGCATCATGATGCCGGAATCCCACGTGCGCCTGTCTGCGGGCCGTGAAGCGATGAACGAGCAAATGCAGGCCCTGGCATTCTTCGCCGGCGCCAACTCGATTTTCTACGGCGACAAACTGCTGACCACCGCCAACCCGCAGGCGGACAAGGACATGCAGCTGTTCTCGCGTCTGGGCATCAAGCCGGAAGCCGGGCAGGAGCACGCTGACGAAGTTCACCAGGCCGCTATCGAGCAAGCACTGGTCGAACAGAAAAGCAGCGAAATGTTCTACGACGCCACGTCGGCCTGATGCACGCCGCTGGGCCAGCGTTTGCTGGCCCAGACCTTATTCTGTCCACTGAACGTCGGAGTCCGCATGTCATTCGATCTCGGCACGCGTCTGGCTGCCCGGCGCGCAGAGCAGCTGTACCGGCATCGGCCGTTGCTGCAAAGCCCGCAAGGCCCGGAAGTTGTGGTGGATGGTCAGCCGTTGCTGGCGTTTTGCAACAACGACTACCTGGGTCTGGCCAATCATCCCGACGTGATCGCTGCCTGGCGTGCCGGCGCGGAGCGTTGGGGCGTGGGCGGTGGCGCATCGCATTTGGTGATCGGTCACAGCACGCCGCATCACCAACTTGAAGAAGCCTTGGCCGAGCTGACCGGGCGCCCGCGTGCGCTGCTGTTTTCCAATGGCTACATGGCCAACCTCGGCGCGGTGACGGCGCTGGTGGGGCAGGGCGATACCGTGCTTGAAGACCGCCTCAACCATGCATCGTTGCTCGACGCCGGGCTGCTCAGTGGCGCGCGATTCTCTCGTTATCTGCACAACGATGCTGACAGTTTGGCCTCGCGTCTGGATAAGGCTGTAGGCGATACGCTGGTGGTGACCGACGGCGTATTCAGCATGGACGGCGATATTGCCGACCTGCCTGCACTGGCCAAAACCGCGAAGGCCAAGGGCGCATGGTTGATGGTCGATGATGCCCACGGCTTTGGTCCATTGGGTGCCAACGGTGCCGGGATCGTCGAGCATTTCGGCTTGAGCATGGAGGACGTACCGGTGTTGATCGGTACGTTGGGCAAGGCGTTCGGCACTGCGGGAGCCTTCGTCGCCGGCAGCGAAGAGCTGATTGAAACCTTGATTCAGTTCGCTCGCCCTTACATCTACACCACCAGCCAACCGCCAGCGCTGGCCTGCGCCACGCTGAAGAGCCTGGAGCTGCTGCGCACCGAACACTGGCGGCGTGAGCACCTGACGCGCTTGATTCAGCAGTTCCGCAGCGGGGCTGAGCAGATCGGCCTGCAACTGATGGACAGCTTCACGCCGATCCAGCCGATCCTCATCGGCGAAAGTGGCCGTGCGCTGCGTCTGTCGCAGATGTTGCGTGAGCGTGGCCTGCTGGTGACCGCGATTCGCCCGCCGACCGTGCCCGCTGGCGGTGCGCGTTTGCGGGTCACCTTGTCCGCCGCCCACAGCGAAGCGCAAGTGCAGCTATTGTTGAATGCATTGGCGCAGTGCTACCCGCTGCTCGGTACAAGCGAAACGGTGGAAACAGACCATGCGTGATCGTCTGATTTTGCTACCAGGCTGGGGTCTCGGGATCTCGCCGCTGGAGCCGTTGGCCGCCGCGCTGCGAGGTCTGGACGAGCATTTGCGGGTTGAAATCGAGCCGCTGCCCGAGTTGACCCTGTCGGCTTTTGGCGACATCGAGCTGAGCGAATTGCTGGATGAACTGGATGAGTCCTTGCCGGATAACGCCTGGCTCGGCGGCTGGTCGCTGGGCGGGATGCTCGCCGCAGAACTGGCGGCACGCCGTGGCGATCGCTGCTGTGGTCTGGTGGCGCTGGCCAGCAATGCCTGTTTTGTCGCGCGGGACGGTTGGTCCGGGGCGATGGCACCGGAGGTCTTCGAGGCGTTTCTGGCAGGCTGCGATGCGGACCCGCAAGGCACCCTCAAACGTTTCAGCCTGCTGTGCGGGCAAGGCGCCGAAGACCCACGCGGTCTGGCGCGACTGCTGAACTCCGCCAAACCGCCAAGCACTCACGAAGCGCTGCTCAATGGCCTGAAATGGCTGGCGCAACTCGATACCCGTAGCGCCCTGCAAGCCTATCGCGGCCCGCAATTGCACCTGTTTGCCGGGCTCGATGCGTTGGTGCCAGCAGAAGCGGCGAGCGAGCTTTTGAGCCTGTTGCCCGATGTTGAAATTGGTCTGATCGAACAGGCCAGTCACGCGTTTCCCCTGGAAAACCCTCACGGAGTTGCAGCGGCGATCCAGGCTTTCTTACATGAGTCGGGTGATGACTGATCTTTCCCATTCGCTAACATTGCCGGGTGCGTTGCCCGACAAACGTCAGGTAGCCGCGTCGTTTTCCCGTGCGGCGTCCAGCTATGACAGCGTTGCTGAATTGCAGCGTGATGTCGGCAATCAATTGCTCGCACGTCTGCCGGATTCGCTGAACCCTTCGCGCTGGCTGGATCTGGGCAGCGGCACTGGGCACTTCAGCCGAATTCTGGCTGAACGCTTCACGCGCAGCGAAGGCATCGCGCTGGATATCGCCGAGGGCATGCTGCGTCATGCACAGCCACTGGGCGGCGCTGAGTATTTTGTGGCCGGCGATGCCGAGCGCATGCCGCTGGCCGATCAACGCTGCGGCCTTATTTTCTCCAGCCTGGCGGTGCAGTGGTGCGCGGATTTCGCCGCCGTCCTGAGCGAGGCGCAGCGCGTGTTGCAGCCGGGCGGGGTGTTTGGCTTCGCCAGCCTGTGCGTGGGCACCTTGTATGAGTTGCGTGAAAGCTGGCAGGCGGTGGACGGGATGGTGCACGTCAATCGCTTCCGTCAGCGTGAGGATTACCAGCGACTGTGCGCTGCGAGCGGTCTGCGTGTGCGCAGTCTCGAGGTGCAGCCCCATGTGTTGCATTACCCTGATGTCCGTAGCCTGACCCACGAACTGAAAGCGTTGGGCGCGCATAATCTAAATCCAGGTCGGCCAGGTGGTTTGACCGGGAGAGCGCGCATAATGGGACTGATCGACGCTTATGAACGGTTTCGCCAGAGCGAAGGGCTGCCGGCCACTTATCAAGTGGTCTACGCGGTGTTGGAAAAACCTTGAATAGCAGGCACTGAGATGAGTAGTTCGTACTTCATCACGGGCACCGACACTGATGTCGGCAAAACCACTATCGCGGCAGGATTGCTCTACGCCGCTCGACAGGCAGGGCTATCGACAGCAGCAGGCAAACCGGTCGCTTCGGGTAGCGTGCCTGGCCCCAGTGGGTTGCGAAATGCCGATGCGCTGGCGCTTATGGCGGAGTGTTCTGTCGCGCTGACCTACGAAGAGATCAACCCAGTGGCGTTCGAGCCGGCTATCGCACCGCATCTGGCCGCACGGGAAGCCGGGGTGGCGCTGACCGTGCAATCGTTGCTGGAGCCGATGCGCCATGTGTTGGCCAAGGGCGCGGATTTCACCTTGATCGAAGGCGCGGGCGGTTGGCGTGTGCCGCTGGCGGATCAGGCCAATTTGTCCGATCTGGCGCAAGCGCTGCAACTGCCGGTGATTCTGGTGGTGGGCGTGCGTTTGGGCTGCATCAACCATGCGCTGCTGACGGCTGAAGCGATTGCTCGAGATGGTCTGCAATTGGCGGGTTGGGTGGCGAATGTCATCGACGGCAAGACTTCCCGGTTGGAGGAGAACCTCGCAACCTTGGCCGAGCGCTTGCCGGCGCCGTGCCTGGGGCGTGTGCCGAAGTTGAAAAAACCTTCGGCGGAGGCGGTGGCTGAGTACCTGCATCTGGAATTGCTGGACTGAAACCTGTAGGAGCGGGCTTGCCCGCGATGGCAATGTGTCTGATCCGACGCCATCGCGGGCAAGCCCGCTCCTACAAAGGTTGTATGCAGTTAATTCAGATACCACCCCAAGCTTATCGCTGAGGTACTCGGTGACCTGCTTCCTCTATGGATAGGCCAATTGCCATTAGTCTTTTTGTCGGGCCTTTTGCCAGCCGCTCTGCTTCAATAGCCGCCTGTTCGCTTTATGAACTGAGGGTCGTCCATGCAAATCTCCAGTACCAGCGCATTCAATTCTGGCTTGAGCCTGATTCAGGCTGGGCAGCACCGCGTTGACCAAGCGGCCACGCAAATCGCCGCAGGCGGTGTCACGCTTGATGACTCGGTCAACAGTGCCGGCTCAAGCGCTAGCGGTAATTCCTCTGCGGGCAGCCAATCTTCCAGCCAGCAGGTCGAGCGTTTGCACTCGGTTGATCGCAGCCAGCAGACCGACATGGCCACCAACGTGGTGCAACTGGAGCTTGGCAAGATCCAGGCGCAGTTGGGCGTCAAAGTCGCCAAAGCCTCTGACGAAGCACTCGGCACGTTGATCGACACCCACGCCTGATTTCTGCCTCCCCGGTGCGCATTGACGCGCCGGTGCCTTCGCGGCGCTCTCCTCGTATTAACTAAATTTCATCTAGCTCAAACCCTGTCCAGCGCATGCTGTGCCTTGCCCTGCTCGAGGCATTCATTGCTGTTGGAGACGAATGGATGATGCGCCGTGCTTGACAAGGTTTAGGCGTAAACGTATGTTTCAAACAACTGTTTGATCGACAGATCGATCATTCATTTCCAGGATTCATCAGCAGAGGTTTATCGCTATGCCTGACTACAAGGCCCCCTTGCGTGATATTCGCTTCGTTCGTGACGAGCTGCTCGGCTACGAAGCGCACTATCAGAGCCTCCCGGCTTGCCAGGACGCTACTCCAGACATGGTTAACGCCATTCTCGAAGAAGGCGCGAAGTTTTGTGAGCAGGTGTTGGCGCCGCTGAACCGCGTGGGTGACACCGAAGGTTGCACCTGGAGTGAGTCCGGCGTGAAAACCCCGACCGGCTTCAAAGCGGCCTACAAGCAATTCGTTGAAGGCGGCTGGCCAAGCCTGGCGCACGACGTGGCCCACGGTGGTCAGGGTCTGCCTGAATCGCTGGGTCTGGCGGTCAGCGAAATGGTCGGCGAAGCCAACTGGTCGTGGGGCATGTACCCAGGCCTGTCGCATGGCGCGATGAACACCATTGCCGAGCACGGCACTGACGAGCAGCGTCATGCCTACCTGACCAAGCTGGTGACCGGCGAATGGACTGGCACCATGTGCCTGACCGAGTCGCACTGCGGCACGGACCTGGGCATGCTGCGCACCAAGGCCGAACCTCAGGCTGACGGTTCGTACAAAGTCTCCGGCACCAAGATCTTCATCTCCGCTGGCGAACACGATATGGCCGATAACATCGTCCACATCGTGCTGGCACGCCTGCCGGATGCACCGGCTGGCACCAAAGGCATTTCGCTGTTCATCGTGCCGAAATTCGTTCCGGACGCTGATGGCAACATCGGCGACCGCAATGCGGTGAACTGCGGTTCCATCGAACACAAGATGGGCATCCACGGTAACGCCACCTGCGTGATGAACTTCGATGCAGCCACCGGCTACCTGATCGGCCCGGCGAACAAGGGCCTGAACTGCATGTTCACGTTCATGAACACCGCGCGTCTGGGCACTGCTTTGCAAGGTCTGGCTCACGCCGAGATCGGCTTCCAGGGCGGCCTGAAATACGCACGTGATCGCCTGCAAATGCGTTCACTGACTGGCCCGAAAGCGCCGGACAAAGCCGCTGACCCGATCATCGTCCACCCTGACGTGCGGCGTATGCTGCTGACCATGAAAGCCTTCGCCGAAGGCAACCGTGCGATGGTGTACTTCACCGCTAAACAGGTCGACATCGTCAAATACGGTGTCGATGAAGAAGAGAAGAAGAAAGCCGACGCACTGCTGGCCTTCATGACGCCGATCGCCAAAGCCTTCATGACTGAAGTCGGCTTTGAATCAGCCAACCACGGCGTGCAGATCTATGGCGGCCACGGCTTCATCGCCGAATGGGGCATGGAGCAGAACGTTCGCGACAGCCGAATCTCCATGCTGTACGAGGGCACCACCGGTATCCAGGCGCTGGACCTGCTGGGCCGTAAAGTGTTGATGACCCAAGGCGAAGCGCTGAAAGGCTTCACCAAGATCGTCCACAAGTTCTGCCAGAACAACGAAGGCAAGGAAGGCGTTCAAGAGTTCGTTGCGCCATTGGTTGCCCTGAACAAAGAATGGGGCGAGCTGACCATGAAGGTCGGTATGGCGGCGATGAAAGACCGTGAAGAAGTCGGTGCCGCTTCGGTGGATTACCTGATGTACTCCGGTTATGTCTGCCTGGCTTACTTCTGGGCTGACATGGCGCGTCTGGCGGCTGAAAAGCTGGCGGCCGGCACCACCGAGAAAGACTTCTACACCGCTAAACTGCAGACCGCGCGTTTCTACTTCCAGCGCATCCTGCCGCGTACCCGTACGCACGTTGCCACCATGCTGTCGGGTGCCAACAACCTGATGGACATGAAAGAAGAGCACTTCGACCTGGGCTACTAAGCACAGGCGTGGTTTGCTGAAAAGCCGCTTCTCCTTCGGGGGAGGCGGCTTTTTTTGTGTCTGTCATGTAGCCAGATCTGCCGCTGCCACTGTAGGAGCGAACTTGTTCGCGAGGCGGTGTGTCAGCAATACCGCGCCATCCCGCTCGCCAACAAGTTGGCTCCTACAGGAAAATCGTCAGAACAGACATCACAGAGTTAAAGTAGTAGCAATTAGCGATCAACCTTTTTCAGCTGCTGCCGTTAAAGAAGATTAATCAGGCATTTCGGCCATTTAAGTGCTTAACTCTCGCAGTGCAGGCACAATGCCACTTGTTGATAATCCATTGTCACGCCGGGTAGGAGCCGTCTCCCTTGCAGCGTTTTTCCGCAGTACGTTTCAGCCATTTCCTGCCTTCATTACTGTTGCTGGTGTCAGGGCTTGCGGCTGCGTATGTAAAAGATCTCAATGTGTTCTTCACTTCGCTGTTCAACGTACTGCCCACCCTGGTGCTGCTGTTGGGCGGCTCGTATTGCGCGGTGTATCGGCGGCAGCGTGAGCTGTTCCTGATGATCACGGTGTACATCGCCTACTTCTTGCTTGATACCCAGACGGACTTTTACCGCGACAACGGCAAGGTGCGTGAAGACGCGGCCGTGGTCTTTCACCTGTGCTGCCTGCTGCTGCCGCTGCTGTTCGGCCTGTTCGCGGGCTGGGAGGAGCGCACGCACCTGTTTCGCGACATGGTCGCGCGGTTTGCGGTGTTATTCGCCTTTGGCAGCGTCGCGTTGGCGTTGGAGCAAAGCTTCCCCGTGGCGCTGTTGAACTGGCTGGCGGAGATTCGCTGGCCGAGCCTGCACGGAAGCTGGATGAGCCTGATTCAACTGGCGTACCCGGTATTCTTCGCCAGTTTCGTCCTGGTTATCGTGCAATACGTTCGCAATCCGCGTCCGTTGCATGCGGCGCAGATCGTCGGTTTGCTCGGATTGTTTTGGGCCTTGCCGCAAACCTTCATCCTGCCGTTTACATTGAACATCATGTGCAGTCAGGTGATGTTGATGATTGCGGCGGCGGTCGCGCATGAGGCCTATCAAATGGCCTTCCGCGATGAGCTGACGGGCCTGCCGGGCCGTCGCGCGCTCAACGAACGCATGCAGCGTCTGGGGCGTAACTACGTGCTGGCGATGAGCGACGTCGACCACTTCAAGAAATTCAACGACACCCACGGCCATGATGTGGGTGATCAAGTGTTGCGTCTGGTGGCGAGCAAGCTGTCGAAGATTGGCGGTGGCGGTCGTGCCTATCGCTATGGCGGTGAGGAGTTCGCCCTGGTGTTTGCCGCCAAGACGCTGGAAGAGTGCATGCCCCATCTGGAAGTGATCCGCGAATCCATCGCCAGCTACAACATTCAGCTGCGAAATCAGGATCGGCCGCAGGACGACCAACAGGGTAGGCAACGTCGGCACGGCGGGCAGGCGTCCAGTGTGTCGGTCACGGTCAGCATTGGCGTTGCAGAGCGTCAGTTGGATCAGCGCTCTCCTGAAGAAGTGCTGAAGTCTGCTGACCAGGCGTTGTACGCCGCCAAAGGCGCGGGGCGCAACTGCGTGGTGGCTCACGGCCAGAACCGTCGTGGCGCGGTGCGCATGGCCGGCGCTGCCAGTTAAGTTATGGCGGCGCATTCAGCGTCTGGACTGTGATTGTTCAGGGTATGCTCGCGCAGTAGGTTGACTCATCTGCTGCCGGAGAAACGACCATGCCTGAATACAAAGCCCCCTTGCGCGACATGCGCTTTCTGATCGACAACGTTTTTGACTTCCCTGCTCATTACGCAAGCCTGGGCGCGCACGACGCGAGCCCGGACATGGTCAGCGCGATCCTCGAAGAGGGTGCAAAATTCTGCGAACAAGTGTTATCGCCGCTGAACCGCTCCGGTGACGAAGAAGGCTGCCATTTCGACAAGGGCGTGGTGACGACGCCTAAAGGATTCAAAGAGGCCTTTGCCCAATACGTCGAGGGCGGCTGGCACGGTCTGGCGGCAGATCCGGCTTACGGCGGTCAAGGCCTGCCGTTGTCGCTGGGCCTGGTGATCAGCGAAATGATCGCCTCCAGCAACACCTCCTGGGGTATGTACCCTGGCTTGACCCACGGTGCGATGTCGGCGATCCACGCCCACGGCACCGAGGAACAGAAACAGACCTACCTGACCAAGCTCACCGAAGGCGAATGGACCGGCACCATGTGCCTGACCGAAGCCCATTGCGGCACTGATCTGGGCATCATCAAGACCCGCGCCGTGCCGCAGGCCAACGGCAGTTATGCCATCTCTGGCAGCAAGATTTTCATCTCGGCCGGCGAGCACGACATGAGCCAGAACATCGTCCACCTGGTGTTGGCGAAGCTGCCGGATGCACCGGCGGGCACCCGTGGTATCTCGCTGTTCATCGTGCCGAAGTTCATGCCGGACGCCGCTGGCAATGCCGGCGAGCGCAATGGCGTGTCTTGCGGTTCCATCGAACACAAGATGGGGATCAAGGCCTCGGCCACCTGCGTGATCAACTTCGATAACGCCACCGGTTACCTGATTGGCGAGGCCAACAAAGGCCTGAACTGCATGTTCACCATGATGAACCATGCGCGACTGGGCACGGGGATGCAGGGCTTGTGCCTCGGCGAAGCGAGCTTCCAGGGCGCGATCAAATACGCCAACGAACGCTTGCAGATGCGCGCATTGACCGGCCCGAAAGCGCCGGAGAAAGCCGCTGACCCGATCATCGTTCACCCTGACGTGCGTCGCATGCTGTTGACCATGAAAGCGTTCAATGAAGGCAACCGTGCGCTGACTTACTTTGCCGGCCAGATGCTTGATACCGCGCACATGAGCGACGACGCCGCCAAGCGTGAGGAAGCGGAAAACCTGTTGGCGTTCCTGACGCCGATCTGCAAAGCGTTCATGACCGAGACCGGTCTGGAAGTCACCAACCATGGCATGCAGATCTTCGGCGGCCACGGCTTCATCCGTGAGTGGGGCATGGAGCAGTTGGTTCGCGACTGCCGCATTGCACCCATTTACGAAGGCACCAACGGCATTCAAGCCCTCGACTTGCTTGGCCGTAAAGTGCTGGGCAGCCAAGGCAAGCTGCTGCGCGGCTTTACCAAGATCGTGCACAAATTCTGCGAAGCCAATGCCGAGCATCCGCAGCTCAAGGGCTTCGTCGCGCAGTTGAGTGGTTTGAACAAACAGTGGGGTGAGTTGACCACTAAAATCGGCATGTCGGCGATGAAGAATCCTGACGAAGTCGGCGCGGCGGCACTGGATTACCTGATGTACAGCGGCTACATCATCCTTGCTTACCTGTGGCTGCGCATGGCCTTGGTGGCACAAGCACAACTGGATAGTGGCAGTGGCGAGGCAGCGTATTTCCAAGGCAAATTGGTGACGTGCGAGTTCTACTTCAAGCGTCTGCTACCGCGCACCACCAGCCACATGGCAGCCATTGAAGCGGGCAGCGATTGCCTGATGCAAATGCCGGCGGAGATGTTTTCTCTATAACGCCCACTGATCACCTGTAGGAGCGGCCGAAGGCTGCGATCGACTGGGTACCAGTCGCTGGCCGCGCATCATGAAGGTTCTGCGGACCTTATCGCAGCCTTCGGCAGCTCCTACAGTTCTTCATTCCCAATCAAATCTCAGTGACTAAAAATAACAAAACAGTCACGCCTCGACCCTATGTGTCGCAAATGGTGTTCGGTTACACTCGAAAGCACTGTTACAACTACCTGCTCACGTTTTTCGAGGTTTGCCATGGCTGATTACAAAGCGCCACTGCGCGATATGCGTTTCGTCCTCAATGAAGTCTTCGAGGTTTCCAAACTCTGGGCTGAACTGCCGGCGTTGGCCGAGACCGTGGACGCCGAAACCGTAGAAGCCATCCTCGAAGAAGCGGGCAAGGTCACCGGCAAAAGTGTTGCCCCGCTCAGCCGGGCGGCTGACGAAGAAGGCTGCCACTGGAACGACGGTAACGTCACCACCCCGGCTGGTTTCCCTGAGGCTTACAAAACCTACGCCGAAGGCGGTTGGGTCGGTGTCGGCGGTGATCCGGCGTTCGGCGGCATGGGCATGCCGAAAGTGGTCTCGGCGCAAGTCGAGGAAATGATCAACTCTTCCAGCCTGGCATTCGGCCTGTATCCGATGCTGACTTCGGGCGCCTGCGTGTCGATCAACACCCACGCCAGCGAAGAACTCAAAGCCACCTACCTGCCGAATATGTATGCGGGTACCTGGTCGGGTTCGATGTGCCTGACTGAAGCCCACGCGGGCACCGATCTGGGAATTATCCGCACCAAGGCCGAGCCTCAGGCTGATGGTTCCTACAAGATCAGTGGCACCAAGATCTTCATCACAGGTGGTGAGCACGACCTGACCGAAAACATCATCCACCTGGTGCTGGCCAAGCTGCCGGATGCGCCGGCAGGTCCGAAAGGCATTTCACTGTTCCTGGTGCCGAAGTTCATGGTCAATGCCGATGGCAGCCTGGGTGAGCGCAACCCGGTGACCTGTGGCTCCATTGAACACAAGATGGGCATTCAAGCGTCCGCGACCTGCGTGATGAACTTCGATCAGGCGGTGGGATACCTGGTAGGCGAGCCTAATCGCGGTCTGGCGGCAATGTTCACCATGATGAACTACGAGCGACTGGGTGTTGGTATCCAGGGCCTGGCCTCGGGTGAGCGCTCGTATCAGAACGCTATCGAATACGCCCGCGACCGTCTGCAAAGCCGCTCGCCGACCGGTGCTCAAGCCAAAGAAAAAGTGGCTGACCCGATCATCGTTCACCCTGACGTGCGCCGCATGTTGCTGACGATGAAAGCCTGCAACGAGGGCGGTCGTGCGTTTTCCACCTATGTGGCGATGCAGCTGGACACCGCGAAGTTCAGCGAAGACGCCGAGGCCCGTCAACGCGCCGACGCGCTGGTGGCTTTGTTGACCCCGGTGGCTAAAGCGTTCCTGACGGACTTGGGTCTGGAAACCACCATCCACGGTCAGCAAGTGTTCGGCGGCCATGGGTTCATTCGTGAATGGGGCCAGGAACAACTGGTGCGCGATGTGCGCATCACCCAGATTTACGAAGGCACCAACGGTATTCAGGCGTTGGACCTGGTAGGGCGCAAAATCGTCGGCAGCGGCGGGGCGTACTACAAGCTGTTCGCCGACGAGATTCGCCATTTCACCGCGACGGCCGGTAGCGAGCTGGCTGAGTTCAGCAAGCCACTGAACGATGCGCTAACCACCCTCGATGAGTTGACTGAGTGGGTATTGGATCGTGCGGCGGCCAATCCGAATGAAATCGGTGCGGCATCGGTCGAGTACCTGCATGCCTTCGGGTATATGGCATACGCTTACATGTGGGCGTTGATGGCGCGCGCGGCCTTGGGCAAAGAAGCTCAAGAAGACTTCTACGCCAGCAAATTGGGCACCGCACGCTTCTATTTTGCGCGTTTACTGCCGCGTATCCATTCGCTGAGCGCCTCGGTGAAAGCCGGCAGCGAATCGCTGTTTTTACTGGATGCGTCGCAGTTCTGATGCGAGTCGGATAAGTCTGACGTCATGTAAGCATTTGCTTACATGACGTGATGGTGATTGCCCCCTAGCGCTTGAATGGATCCAAAGCTAATCTACTTCACATGGACGTAGCGCAGGACGCGCAATAAGACATAACAGGGACACGTAGGGATTCCTGCCAGGATGGCGGGGCGAAAAGGATGTCAGGGAAACAGTCTGCAAAACCCCGCTTCGGCGGGGTTTTCTTTTGGGCGCGATTTAACTTGCCGCCGTCAACTCAGAACATCCAATGACGCCTTGCGCACATTGGGCGCTTCTTCCAGCAACGACCGCAGCAACTCCAGCGTGGCTTGGTGCCGCTGCGCATCGCGATAGACCAATCCAACCTTGAGCAGCACCCGCGGTTCAGTCAGCGGTTTCCATAATAATTTCGAGTTGCCGTGGATACGCTGTACTCGACCTGGCAGAACGGTCGCCAGTGTGGTGTTCAGCAAGCTGTCGAGAATCCCCGGCATGCTGTTGAGTTCTGCCTGCACATGCGGGCGGCGCCCGAGATTGGCCAACTCCGCCTGCCAGATCTGCCGCACCTGATATTCCTCGCCTAACAGCAGCATCGGTAATTCAGCGGCCTGACTCACCGACACTTTTTTGAATTCCCGCAGCGGATGCTCGGCGGGGATGACCAGTCGCAGTTCGTCTTCATACAGCAACAGGCTGTGCAGCCCAGGCTGGTGAGCTGGCAGGAAGCTGATGCCGATGTCCAACGAACCATTGAGCAGGCGCCGTTCGATTTCCATGCCCGACAGCTCGTAAATCTGCACCACCAAATGCGGCTGAGCCTTGCGCAGGCTGTCCAGCAGTTGCGGCACAAGGTTGAGCACGGTTTGCAGTACGCCAATGGCCAGGGTTCGCACCGACTGCCCCTTGAAGCTGCGCAAGGCATCACGGGCCCGTTGCATGCCTTCGAGCAATGGCAGCGCGTGGTTGTACAGGGTGTGCGCGGCGAGTGTTGGCAGGAGGCGTTTGCTGCTGCGTTCGAACAGGCTGACATCCAGGCTGTGTTCCAGCTGCCTAATCTGCTGCGAGAGCGCCGGTTGCGACAAGGACAGCCGCTCCGCCGCGCGCCCGACGTGGCCCTCTTCATAGACGGCGACAAAATAACGTAGCTGACGGAAATCCATAAGTAAGTCTTATCGAAGCCACTGGAAAATCGAAATGGCCTCAGGCCACATTGCGGCCTATTCTACGCGCATTCCGAGAGGCTTATAGGGCCAGCAGTCGTGATGAACAGCGTATATGTCGAAGGTGTTTACATAGGAAAAGCAAAAAACCTTGGTCATGGATTGGTCGTCGATATCGATAAGCAGCGTCTAGATCGCCGAATCTGGCTTTGGCCTCAAGGCCTGGGCGCTGATGAACATGGTGATCCGCGCTTTCATACCGGGCCGGAACGCGCGCTGCACCACTACCCCGCTGAACACTACGCTCACTGGCGTCAGCTCTATCCGCAGATTGATTGGAGTGCGCCGGCGTTCGGCGAAAACCTCTCCACGCAAGGTATTGCCGAAGACGACGTGTGCCTGGGCGATATGTTTCGTTGGGGCAGCGCGTTGCTACAAGTCAGCCAGCCACGCTCGCCGTGTTATCGCCTGAGCCATCGCTGGGGTCTTGAAGATATGCCGCAGCAGGCGCAAGACAGTGGCCGTTGTGGTTGGTTTTACCGAGTACTCAAACCCGGCTTCGTCAGTGAGAATGATCCGTTCGAGCTGGTCCAGCGCAGCTATCCCGGCTTGACTGTGGCTTGGGCATTGCGCAGTTTTTATCACGAACCGCTGGAGCGCTCGGGCCTGAAAAAACTGGTGGATTGCGCGGCGCTGTCCTCGCGTTGGCGTGACATCGCTCTTAAGCGCCTGCGCACCGGGCGTGTCGAAGATTGGTCAGACCGCCTGCTGGGCTTGCCGTTGGAAGGATTACGCGCATGAATCTGTTGAAGTTGCTGTTTAACCGCCAGGCGTTGACAGACACCGGCGTCGCGGCCGAATTGGACACTGAAGAGGCTTACCTCGGGCTGAGCGGGATAGAACGCCTGCGCAAGACCACGTCCAGTGATCAGGTGCATATCGTTGATACCGGTGCCGATGCCCGCGACATGGCGATCAAGCTGTCGCGTCTCTGGAGTCAGCAGCATCGACGTGGCGAGTTCGGCCTAATCTCGACCAACACAGCAGTACCTGGCGCAACCCATGTGCCACGCAATGATTTGAAAGCCCTGCATGCTGCGGTCGATGCGCACACGGTGGCGATCATTCTGCAGCCCTTGAGTAGCGCTGACCTCACGCCGACCGCGCGAGCGTACTATCTGGGCGCGGAGAAACTGTGCCGCGAACTGAAAATCCTGCTGGTACTCGATGACACCCGCGCCGGTCTGGGGCGCCGCGAAGCCTTGCTGTGCGAATCGCGCTGCGGCATCCGCGCCGATATGGTGGTGCTGGGCAGTGGTGTGGACGGTGGATCGTCAATGGCGGCAGTGTTGCAGCGTTCGGCGCCGCGTGCGGTTACTGCATTGCCCGAACATTGGGGCGCGGTGGCGGCTTGATCTGACGAAAATCTACGGTCGGCCCCCATTTTGTAGGAGCTGCCGAAGGCTGCGATAAGGTCGGAACGGCCTTCGCGGTGTAGATTGATCGCAGCCTTCGGCAGCTCCTACAGAAAATTTGCGCCTGTGAAGGGCCCTGTTAGCTGTCTATAACCTTGCGGTAAAACCTCCATTCCTCCTCCAGCGCATGGGCCAGGTTCGCCGCCTTGCGAAAGCCATGTCGCTCATCGGCATAGAAGTGGGCTTCGGCAGCAATCCCGTTGGCCAATAGCGCCTCGAGCATATCCCGTGTCTGCCCAGGGACGACCACTGCGTCGAGTTCGCCCTGAAAGAAGATCACCGGGACCTTGATCTTGTCGGCATGCAACAACGGTGTCCTTGCCCGGTAACGCTCGGCGTCTTGCTCCGGATCGCCGATCAGCCAGTCCAGATAATCACTCTCGAACTTATGCGTCGCCCGAGCCAGCGCAGCGGGATCGCTGACGCCATACAGACTCGCCCCCGCGCGGAACACGTGATGGAAGGCCAGCGCGCACAGCACGGTATAACCTCCAGCGCTGCCGCCACGAATAAATGCCTGTTCAGGGTTGATCAGATTGCGCTCAGCCAGATGGGCCACGACTGCGCAAGCATCCTCGACATCCACGTCACCCCAATTCAAATGCAGGCCCAATCGATAAGCACGGCCATACCCGGTGCTGCCCCGGTAATTGAGATCAGCAACCGCGAAGCCGCGTTGGTTCCAGTACTGGATGCGCGGATCAAGCACCGGGTAGCAGGACGAGGTCGGTCCGCCATGGACGAACACCACCAATGGCGGCTGCGGTGCCGCATTCAACGGCGCATAAAAGAAGCCATGTGCTTCACCTGAACCGCTGGGGTAATGGAGAGCCTGGGGGCGGGTGATCTGTTCAGCGGGCAGCGGCGCGATACCACCTGCCAGCACCTGGAGCTGATGATCCTGGCGGCGAATTGCGAGCACGGCTTGTGAACTGATCGCCGAGGCTGCGACGCAGTAGATGAACTGTTCATCCACCGCCAGGCTGCGAAAACGGCTGTAGTCGCCAGTGAACTCTTCGAACGAGCCATCGGGGCTGCAAATGGCCAATCGGCCGAAACCTGCTTCGCTCCAGCTAGCCAGATAGCCGCCATTGTCCATCGGCAACCAGGTGACATCGCCCAACTGCCAAGGTGCGGGGGCGTGATCGGCCAGGGCGGCGGGCAGGGCGCTCAGGCCGTCAGCAGTTTCGCCCCACGGCTGCCAGAAACCGCCGCGATCGGTCAGACACAACAAGCGACCTTGGGCATCAAAGCGAGGTTGCTGAATGGACTGTTCCTGATCCAGTCCGGCGACACATCGCGGCGCTCCCCACTGCCCGTCGGCCTGTCGCTCAGCACACATCAACCGGGTTGAGGTCCAGGGTTGATGCGGGCGCTGCCATTCGATCCAGGCCAGGCGCTGACCATTCGCACTGACAATCGGCGCCGCATAGAAATCGGCGCCTTCGGCCAGCAGATGGCGTTGACCGCTGGCAAGGTCGAAGGCCACCAGACGATGCACGTCATGATCCTGTTCCACAGCCAAAAGCTGCCCGTTGGCGTAGTGCAGAGCGCCGTAGCATTTGCCGCCGTGACTGAGTAACTGCGGCTCGGCGCCGTCGAATCCCTGACGATACAGCTGCTGATCCGCCTCGTTGACGAACACCACAGCCTCATCGCTCAGGCAGAACGAACCGCCGCCATATTCGTAGACGCGGCTACGCACGCTGAAGCCTTCGGGGGTCAGGCAGTGGATCTGCCCCTGATGCCGACGCCAGATCTGGCAGGCTGTTTCAGAGGGTCGGTATTCATTCCAGAAAAGCCCTGCGGCACTGATCGCCAGTTCGGCGAATTCGACGCCGGCGGCAACGGCCTGTGCGGCGCCGAGCGGTTCAGGATTTGAGGATGAGTCGGGCGTTGCGTTCATTGCGGAAGGCCAGTTGCTCAATGGTTTGGCTAGCATACTCGGCTTGTTCCCGAGCCTTGATGATCAGGTCGTGATTGGGAGATTTCCCACAGACTGGATCGGCATTACTGGCATCGCCGGTCAGCATAAAAGCCTGACAGCGGCAGCCGCCAAAGTCCTTTTCTTTCTCGTCGCACGAGCGGCAGGGTTCGGGCATCCAGTCGTAGCCGCGAAAGCGGTTGAAGCCGAAGGAGTCATACCAGATGTGCTGCAGGCTGTGATCGCGCACGTTAGGAAATTGCACCGGCAACTGTCGGGCCGCGTGACATGGCAGTGCAGTTCCGTCCGGTGTCACTGTCAGAAATACGCTGCCCCAGCCATTCATGCAGGCTTTTGGGCGTTCTTCATAGTAGTCGGGGGTGACGAAAATCAGTTTGCACGGGTGCTGTTCGGCGGCCAGTTTTGCCCGGTATTCGTTGGTGATGCGTTCGGCACGTACCAACTGTTCGCGGGTTGGCAGCAAGCCGGCGCGGTTGAGTTTTGCCCAACCATAGAACTGGCAGGTGGCAAGCTCGACGAAGTCTGCATCGAGTGCCAGGCATAGCTCGATGATGCGGTCGATCTTATCGATATTGTGCCGATGGGTGACGAAGTTCAGCACCATTGGATAGCCATGTGCTTTCACGGCGCGGGCCATTTCCAGCTTCTGTGCGAAGGCCTTTTTCGAGCCGGCCAACAGGTTGTTCACTTGTTCATCACTGGCCTGGAAACTGATCTGGATATGGTCCAGGCCGGCCTTCTTGAAGTCGGCAATTTTCGCTTCGGTCAGGCCGATGCCAGAGGTGATCAGGTTGGTGTAAAAGCCCAACTGCCGGGCTTCGCCGATCAGTTCGGCGAGATCCTGGCGCACCAGCGGCTCGCCCCCGGAAAAGCCGATCTGCGCCGCGCCCATCTGGCGCGCCTCACGGAACACCTTGAACCATTCTTCGGTGCTCAATTCCTGCCCGTGATCCGCGAAGTCCAGGGGGTTCGAGCAGTACGGGCATTGCAGCGGGCAGCGATACGTCAGCTCGGCCAGCAGCCATAACGGCAAGCCGGTGGCGGGCTTCGGCGGAAGTTGGACCTCGGTTTCAGGCGAGGTCAATCCAGTGTTCGGCACGGGCGACCTCCATGAATTGTTCGACATCGCTGCCCAGTTCCGGAAAGCCGGGAAACTGCAGGTCCAGCGCTTCGATAATCAGCGCGACGCTGCGCTCGCCATCAATCAGTCCGCCGATGGCACTCGCGCTTTCGTTGAGCTTGATCATGCCCTCGGGGTACAGCAGCACGTGGGCGTTTTGCGCGGGCTCGAATTGAAAACGATAGCCTCGACGCCACTGCGGAATCAGTTGTCGATCGAGGCTCATAACGCGATTCCCCTATGCCAGACTCGCTGGTCGGTGACGCTGTGATACGGCGGCCGATTCAGTTCATAGGCCATGCTCATGGCGTCCAGCATGCTCCACAGGATATCCAGCTTGAACTGGAGAATTTCCAGCATGCGCTGCTGCGCTTCGTAGGTGGTGTAGTGCTGCAAGGTGATGGTCAGACCATGCTCTACATCGCGTCGGGCCTGTCCCAGTCGGGTGCGGAAATACTCGTAACCGCTGGGGTCGATCCAGGGGTAGTGCTGCGGCCAACTGTCCAGCCGCGACTGATGAATCTGCGGCGCAAACAGTTCGGTCAGCGAACTGCTGGCGGCTTCCTGCCAACGGGCACGGCGGGCGAAGTTGACGTAGGCATCTACCGCAAATCGTACGCCGGGCAGGACTAACTCCTGCGAGCGTAATTGATCCGGGTCCAACCCGACGGCTTGTCCCAGTCGTAACCACGCCTCGATACCGCCGTCTTCGCCGGGGGCGCCGTCGTGGTCCAGCAAGCGCTGAATCCACTCGCGCCGCACCTCGCGATCCGGGCAGTTGGCCAGAATCGCTGCGTCCTTGAGCGGGATGTTCACCTGGTAGTAAAAACGATTGGCGACCCAGCCCTGGATCTGCTCGCGGGTCGCTCGGCCTTCGTACATCGCCACATGAAACGGATGATAGATGTGGTAGTAAGCGCCTTTGGCTCGCAGGGCTTTTTCGAACTCGGCGGGGGACAGTGCAGGGACGTCGTTCATGCAAACTCCTACAGTTCGATGCTCATGCCGTCGTAGGCCACTTCGACATTGCGCCGGACCAACTCGGCGCGCTCCGGGGAATCTTCATCGAGGATCGGGTTGGTGTTGTTGATGTGGATAAGCACCTTGCGTTGCCTGGGCAAGCGCGCCAACACCTCCAGCATGCCACCGGCGCCGCTCTGCGCCAGATGCCCCATTTGCCGGCCAGTGCGGGAGCCGACGCCACGGCGCTGCATTTCGTCGTCAGTCCACAAGGTGCCATCTATCAGCAGACAATCGGCGGCCGACATTTGCTCCATCAATGCATCATCAACGGCACCGAGACCCGGGGCATAAAACAGCCGGCCGCCGGTTTTCAGGTCGTCGACGATCAGGCCGATGTTGTCGCCGGGGTGTGGGTCAAAGCGATGCGGCGAGTAGGGCGGGGCTGCGCTGCGCAGTGGGGAAGGGGTAAAACGCAGGTTTGGACAGGCCGGAATAATGAAATGACTGTCCAGCGCGATGCGGTTCCAGATCAGGCCGCCGTTCCAGTGCGTCAGCATGTTGAACAAGGGGAAGCCGGTACTCAGGTCGTCGTGAACCATGTCGGTACACCAGACGTGATGTGGACAGCCTTCGCGCAGGCTGAGGAGCCCGGTGGTGTGGTCGATCTGGCTGTCCATCAGGATGATGGCGCTGATGCCGGTATCGCGCAGGGCGCGGCCGGGTTGCATCGGGGCAAAGTCCTGAAGTTGTGCGCGGATGTCGGGAGAGGCATTACACAGGACCCAATGCACACCGTCGTCCGACAGGGCGATGGACGATTGCGTACGCGCTTGAGCCCTCAGGCTACCGTTGCGAAACCCTGCACAATTAAGGCAATTGCAATTCCACTGCGGGAAACCGCCACCCGCCGCGGAACCAAGAATCTGGATGTGCATTGATGCTCCCTTTAGCTCCCCAGCAAAAAAATGCCCCGGCGAACCGAGGCATGGCATTGCGTCGGAATCAACGGTTGGCGAAGTACATGGTGACTTCGAAACCGATACGCAGGTCGGTGTAAGCAGGTTTAGTCCACGACATGGGGCGCTCCTTCTGGGTAGATGCAACGGTTGATGTCCAAACTTTAGTCCACAGGCGCGTGGAGACGTTCAGATTGTTAGGGGGCTATCGGGTTAACGGACGACTGGTCATGATCAGCCACCCGCCGGTTGGCCGCTGCAACTGATTAGCCGCATTGAGTAACTGTGGCTTTTTGAAGTGTAGAAGAGCGTCCCGCAGACGCTGGGGATAAAACGCATCACGGCCGGCCAGATAGGCTTGCCAGAGCCATTCGCTGGCTTGCCCAGGCGGCATTGTCGCTTGGTCCAGTTGGCTGACCAGCACTTGCTGTTGGGTGGCCAGATCGGATGCGGCGATCAGCGCTGGCAGCTTGCTGATGAAGGCCTGCACGTGATCGAAGATTTCGTCGACCGACGCGTTGGGCGATTGCACGCCGAACAGCCAGCCAGATTGCCCGGCGATCTGTCGGAAACCGCTGAATACTGCGTAGCCCAGTTGCAGCTCAACCCGTAGTCGCTGATAGAACGCGGCCTGACCGAGGTGTACCAGCAAGCGCCAGGCGGCTTCGTCAGATAAGCGCTGACCGCGTGTCGGGCAGAACAGCAGCAGCGCATTTTCCGAGGTGTTCGATGTGTGGGCTTTTTGCCGTTCACCGGGAGGGATGGCGGGGACATGCAAGGGCGGTGGCTCAGGCGTGCCGGGTATCATCAGATGCTCGCCCTCCAGTGCGTCGGCGGCCAGACCCAGATTGAAGGTTGTCCACTGAGCGCTGTCCCACACCGTTGCAAGGTCGTTGACGTTATCCACAGCCTCGCGAGCGTCCAAGTAGTCATCGGGAAGCTGCTTGAGCAACTGACGGATCGCAATCTGCGCGGGTTCGCGATGGCATTGACCAAACTGAGCCAGCGCTTTGCTGTCTGGCTCGGTCAGTAGACGGAGCGCGTGTTGCAGGATGGAGGGCATCGGGGACGGCAGACCGCTGAGGGTGAGTTGCCAGAAATTTCCCAGCGCGCTGAAGTTCAGGATAACGCCCGCCTGCTGTGCGGCGTGGCTGAGGTTTTGCAGGCTGCTGTTGAGCATCTGCCACAGCGCCGGGTGCGCCGCGTCCAGTCGCCAGCGCAGGAACACGGCGCCGTCGTCGCTATCGTCGACGTCACCGCGCAGAAAAGGATTAGGCTCGGGGAGGTGCCAACTGACGGGCTCGATGGAAAAGTTATCCACAGCGGCTGGACGTAGCTGATCCAGCACTGCGTTCACCGGAAGTTTGCCGTTGAGGTGTTCACTGAAAAACCGTGCCAGATCCAACGCGCTACTGACGGCCAGGCGTCGTTGCTGCAACAGCGCGTACTCCTCACGCAGTGCTGGCCAATGGGTTTTAAAGAAGCTTAGCCAGTCAAAGAACAACGCCGTGAGGGTCTGACGTTGGTCGAGGCCGTCATCGCTAAGGGTAAATTCGATATTGAGCAGCAACTGGCCACCGAACTGATACAGAGGTTCAGCTTTGAGCGCCTGGATAAAACCGCGCTCACGCAATTCGAACAATAAGCCGCCAGGCCGGGCGTCAATGACCCAGGTGCAGAGAAACCGGACGGCCTCGGCGCTGGATTCGGGTAAGTCTTCACACGCAAAAAGCAGATTCAGCCGCCGAGGATCGGTAACCGGCTGTGTGCAAAGCGCGTCCAGCAGCCGTGGTGGTGGCTGTTGTTGATGTTTTTCTCCCGGCACAAACTGGCTGCCGTACTGGGTTGCCAGTGCCTCCAATTCGATCAGCGGTTGTGGCCCGCTCAGGCTCAGGGTCATTTGCCCTGCCTGATAGAAACACTGATAGAAGTCCTGCAACGCCTGCTGAAACGCCTGACGCGGCACCGGCAGACTGTAGCGATTGCCAGCGTGAAAGGCGCGTAATGGATGCTCAGCTGAAACCCACTGCATCAGGCTTGCCTGAGCCATGGCCTGGGTATCCTGCGACCAGGCAATGAACTCAGCGTGGACCACGTCCCGTTCGCGCAGTTGGTCAGCCGGTGCCAGGCGCGGATGAGTGAGCATGTCGCATAGCCGTTCCAGGCCTTGGGCGAATGCAGAGGGTGACAGCTCGAAGAAAAAATCAGTCAGGCGTTCGCGGGTGCTGGCGTTCACCTGTCCGCCGTGACGCTGGACGAACGTCATGAGGTTTTCGTCGGCCGGGAAGCGTTCGGTGCCGAGGAACAGCAGGTGCTCGAGGAAATGCGCCAAGCCCGGCCACTTGGGTGAAACATCATGACTGCCGGCCGCTACCCGTAATACCGCAGCACAACGGTTTAGCCTTGGGGCGTGATACAGCACGACCCGCAACCCATTGGACAACGTCAGGTATTTGATAGGCATGCTGGCGGGTATCCCTTGAACTGTAGGAGCTGCCGAAGGCTGCGATTCAGTCTATACGGCGAAGGGCGTTCCGGCCTTATCGTCCGAATGCGGCCCCAACCTTCGGCAGCTCTCATCAAACAAAAGATAACCGGTTGATTTCAAAGGCTCCGCAATCTGCTTCTGCCGAAGGCGCAGGAGCCAGCTTGCTCGCGATCGGGCTGGGCCGCACTCGGACGCAGCGGCAGTAAAACCTGAGCACGCGGAGTATCAGTTAAACCCGACAACCTGATTTTACGACTGCTGCGCAGCCGATCGCGAGCAAGCTGGCTCCTACAGGGACCACGTTTGCTGCGCGACAGCGCGGCGTCTGGACGACGGGGAATCTCCTACACGTCAAGGTTTCAGCAATTGTGAGTACAACCCCGGCCGGCGATCGTTGAAGTAGGTGTTGATGGCGCGTGAGTCTTCCATCAATTGCCGGTCCAGGGTGCCAATGATCAGCGTTTCATCCTGCGCCGCCAGCGCGATGCGGCTGCCATCCGGGGCGGCGATGCTGCTCAATCCGCAGTAGTGAATATCGCCCTCGCTACCACAGTAGTTGGCATACACCACATAACACTGGTTCTCGAAGGCTCGCGCGCGAACCGTGACCTCGGCGACGAAATCATAGGGCGCCATGTTTGCCGTCGGCACCAGAATCAAGTCCGCGCCGGCCAGTGCTAACCGCCGGGTGTTTTCCGGAAACTCCACGTCGTAGCAAATCAACAGGCCGAGACGCCAGCCATTGAGCTCGACCACCGGGAAGTCATCCTCGGCCACGGCAAACATCGACTTATCCAGCTCACCGTACAGATGGGTCTTACGATAATTACAGAGACTTCGGCCCTGGGCATCGATCAACTGCACTGCGTTGTACACCTGATCATCGCTGGAAAGCTCGGGGTAGCCATACACGATGGCGATTCCCGAGGCCTGAGCAATGGTCGCGACTTGCTCGGCGCAATAACCGTCACGGGCTTCGGCCAGCGAAAATGCTGACTCAGCGCCGATGTTGTAGCCGGTCAGGAACATCTCCGGGCAGACCAACAGGTCCGCCCCTAGAGCCGCTGCTTCTGCCGCTCTGTGCGACAAGCGTTGCAAGTTGCCGCGGACATCCAGTGGCAGCGGTGGGCATTGGTATAAAGCAATGCGCATGGGCGTATTCCTCAGTCCGCGAGGGCGATAGGGCCGATTTCGTCGAACACGTCGCCGGGGCCCGGGTTCTCTGCATGAGTGCTGCCGCCGAAGTGTTTCATGATGCCCCACACCGCGTTCAACGATGTCTGCACCGCGCCTTCGACCCACGCGGGCGTCCACGAGACGTCATCACCCGCAATAAAAATGCCGCGCTGTTCGCTGGGCATGTCTTGCTGCATGAAGTGCGCGTACATGCGCTGGTTGTAACGATAGTGACCTGGCAATGCACCTTTGAAGGCACCCAGGAAATGCGGGTCGGCTTCCCACGACACGGTGATCGGGTCGCCGATGATACGTGCGGCAATATCGACTTTCGGGTAGATCTTTTTCAGCGCGTCGAGGGCCAGTTTCACGCGTTTTTCGATGGGTTGCGGCAGCATTTTCAGGGCGTCGCTCATCCACGAGTAAGACAGGCAGATCACCCCCGGCTTATCGTCGCCGTTGTCGAACAGGTAAGTGCCACGGGTCAGGCGATCAGTGAGGGTCATGCTCATCACGTCGCGGCCGGTTTCCGGGTCTTTGTCCTTCCAGAACGGGCGGTCGACCATGACGAAGGTTTTCGATGACTGCATATAGCGCGTGCGGTCCAGGGCCATCCACATTTTTTGTGAGAACAGCGACTCTTCGCATTCGATTTGCGTGGTCAACAACCAGCTTTGGCACGTGGTGAGCACGGCCGCGTAGTGGCGGGTATCGCCCCAGTTATCGGTGACGGCGAAGCGGCCGTCGTCAGCGCGGGCAATGCGCTTGACCCCGGTACGCGGTGCGCCATTGTGCAGTGACGACAGGCTGGTGCCTTGCGGCCAATGGGCGCAATGCTCCGGTACATGGCGCCAGATCCCCAGCGGCACTTGTTCCACGCCGCCGACAATCAGGTGTTGGTGATCGTCGCAGTTGGTCATCACCACGCGGAAAATTTCCAGCATCGAGTTGGGGAAGTCCGAGTCCCAGCCACCGGTGCCGAA
The DNA here is from genome assembly GCF_044336365.1 of Pseudomonas sp. NA-150. Lineage (NCBI taxonomy): Bacteria > Pseudomonadati > Pseudomonadota > Gammaproteobacteria > Pseudomonadales > Pseudomonadaceae > Pseudomonas > Pseudomonas sp. NA-150. The sequence goes on from NZ_CP172305.1 coordinate 271,645, forward strand.
ACCAACCTGGCCGAACACTTCGCGGTGGGTGAAAGACAGTTTGGCGAAGGCTTTCGAGGTGGCGACGAAATCGTAGAAGGTGCGGTCGTCCCAGAGCGGAACCAGGGTATTCCACAATTCTTTCAGACGCGGCACATCACGATCGCGGATGGCTTGCTGGATCTCTGCGAATTGCGAACCGGCTTCCAGCGCATCGGCCCAGGCGTCAGCCACTTCCTGAAACAGTGCCGGAAGATCAGACAGTTTCTGTGCGTAATGGGTGGTGCCTTCCAGGTCGATCACCGTGCTGCCAGAGGCGGCAGTCAGCGGGTTGGGGAAGGGTTTGGATTCGAGGCCCAGCTTGTCGACGTAGTGGTAAAACGCCGTGGAGGACACCGGAAAGCGCATGCCGCCCAGCTCGGCAATGATGCCTTCGGTTCCTTCAAACGCCTGCGAGCGCAACCGACCGCCCATCTTCGACGCTTCGTAGACAACTGGCTTCAACCCGAGCTTCATCAGTTCATAAGCCGCGACCAGACCTGCGATGCCTGCACCGACAATCGCCACTTCCGCGCCATGGTTCTGCGCTGGAATACTGCCCAACCCGGCCGGGTGTTCGATCCAGTCGTCAAAGGCAAAAGGGAAGTCCGGGCCGAAAATAGTGATCGGCTTTTTACCGTCTGCAGGATGGCGATTGTTGTTCATGACTGACCTTGCTCGGCTGGTACGCAAAAGAACACAGTCTAGATAAGAGTAAGCACGTTAATAAGACGCAATGTGTCGTCGTTTTGATGATTTATAAGTCATTGTGACGAACATAAATAACACATTGCTCTCTGTAGGAGCGGGCTTGCCCGCGATCAGCTTGACGCGGTCTGTCACAAATGGCGCCATCGCGGGCAAGCCCGCTCCTACAGGGGACCTCCCTAAACCGGTTGCCCGCGATCAATCTTGCTGCTGAGGATGATCGAGGTTGTCGTCTTCTCCACGCCATCCACACTGCCGATCAAATCCAGCAATTGATCCAACTGCTCAGGCGAATCGGTCCGCAGCCAGGCCACGTAGTCGAACTCGCCACTCACCGCGCACAACTGCTGAACCTGCGCCATGGCGCTTAGTTTTTTCAGCACTTCCTTGCCCGACCGCGGCTGCACGGTGATACCAACATAAGCCTGCAACCCGCCATCGACCACCCGCTGACTGAGCCGCACGCCGTAACCGGTGATCACCTTGGCCTTCTCCAGCCGGCTTAGCCGCGAGGTCACGGTGGTGCGGGCGATGCCCAATTGTCGAGCCAGCATTGCCACGCTTTCGCGGGCGTTGATCTGCAAGGCCGCGATCAGTTGGCGGTCGATTTCATCGAGAACGGGCGGGCGACTATCGGACAAGGTCATCTCCATCGGGGACGGCGGGGCGAGCATGTTACCTGCACCTCAGCTTTTGTAATCAGGCGCGATGCGCTCTGCCAGTCGCAACAGGGCGGCCCAGGCCATGCGATTGGCGTCCGGATCGCTCAACTCACCTTCGGGCACTTCATGACCTGGCGCATTGAACTGTTGCTCGGTGCGGCGGCAAACCTCATCCGAAGGAATGCGTAGCGCGCCACCGGCTTGCGCGGCGATCTGGATGTCGCAGGCTTTTTCCAGGTAATACATACGCAGAAATGCCTGCTGGACACTGTCGCCGACACTGAGCAAGCCGTGATTGCGCAAGATCATCACCGACTTGTCGCCCAGGTCGGCCACCAATCGCTCTTTTTCACTGAAGTTGAGCGCGATGCCTTCGTACTCGTGATAAGCGACCCGGCCGTAAAACTCCATGGAGATTTGGTTGAGCGGCAGCAAACCACATTCCTGTGCCGCCACCGCGCAACCGGCTTTGGTATGGGTATGCAGCACGCATTGCGCATCTTCGCGGGCGCTGTGGATGGCGCTGTGGATCAAGAAACCGGCGGGGTTTACAGGGTGGGGCGAGGCTTCGACCTTGTTGCCTTGCAAATCGATTTTCACCAGATTCGAGGCAGTCATTTCCTCGAAAAACAGCCCATACGGGTTGATCAGAAAATGATGTTCAGGTCCCGGAATGCGCACGGAGATATGCGTCGAAATCAGATCGGTCATGCGGAAGTGCGCGACCAGCCGATAACACGCGGCCAGTTCGGTCCTGAGGTGCCACTCTTCCTGGCTGTAAGCGTTTGCCATGTTTTCTCCGGAGATGACTGAGCGGATACGAGGGGCAAATGATTACGCTGCCGACGTGTCGCGGGTCAAGTCCGTGATGGGATTACAGGCCTTTTTGTGTGAGTTGACTGAACGCCTCCAGCTCGCTTTTTTCCAGGTCGGACACCACGATGAAGCGCATGTGGTTTTGCCGCCAGGACACAATGTTATAACCGCGTTTCGACTGGATTTGCAGTGGGCTGTCAGCCTCTGTCGTTGGCACCACGAAGGTGTTGATGATGTGTTTGTCGTGACGGTAGGAAAGCGCCGCCGCAGTTTGATGTTGCAGGTAGTCCAATCGCCCGCCCAGCAGTGGGAAACCTTGCGCGGCAAAGTCGTTTACCGGTGGTGAGAAATCCAGTTTGCCAGTGAACCAGGGTTTGACCGTGTGCCGGTCGGAGGAGGCAACGTCCATCAAATGCTCACCCATCAACGAGCGCACATGGCTGGACACGGCTTCGTCGGTCCAGACGTCATCGCTGGACGGGGTGGCGATGTAGAGCAGCAGCGCTGCCGCAAATACCGTGGCCGACAAAGCAGGTGCCAGCCAGTTGCGCAGGTTTTGCCAGGCGTTGGGCCTGGGCGCCGTAGGCGGTTGCAGGCTGGCGCGCAGGCTTTCGGTAAACGACGCCGGTGCGCTGTAGTAAGGCGCATGGGTTTTCACCGCCATCGAAAATACCTTTAACTCTTCCAGCCGCAGCTGACAGTCAGTGCAGTCGGTTAAATGTCCGGTAAAGCGCTGATGGGCAGCGACATCCAGCTCATCATCCAGATAGCCATGCATCAGAGCGTGGCAGTGTTCGCAGTTCATTTCACTCATGGCGATACAACTTCATAAATTCAGTTTTGAGCATGGCGCGTGCCCGGGCCAGCCTCGACATCACCGTGCCCAGCGGCACGTCGATCACCGTCGCAATCTCCTTGTAAGGCATGTCTTCAAGCTCCTTGAGAATGATCACTTCCCGAAATACCGGCGACAGGGCTTTGAGCGCCTGCTGCAGAAACGCCGCGTCCTGCGTGCGAATGGCGCTGATTTCCGGTGTGTGGGTGTGGGCCAGTGCCGCGTCGTCTTCATCAATCTCGTCGCCGATGGCCAGCCAGCGATGTCCGGTAGACGCGCGCAGCCAGGTGTAACTTTCGTTACGCACGATGGCCAGTAACCAGGCTTTGGCGTTTCCACCTTCAAAGCGATGAAGAAATTTGAACGCCTTCAATGCGCTTTCCTGCACAACATCACGCGCAGCACTTTCGTTGCCGGTGAGCCATCGTGCAAGGTTGTAGGCCGCATCCATATGCGGCGTCAGCAGTTCATCAAAACGCTTCATATCAACTTCGTGGCCCCGTTCCATCCCTACATAAACTCCGTTGCTACGGTTTTTATTCCCGGTTTCGGAAATATTTTTTATCGTGGAATAAAGATGTCTGCTCCTTCGTTATAGACCCCGACAGTCCCATCAACATAACAATCACTGCGGAGTCTTTTATGAAAACGGGTTCGAACACACCAGATGAAGAAGAACGCCAAGGTCTTGGGCGCAGGGAACTGTTGAAATGTTCAGCCTGGGCGGGCGCTGGCATTCTGTGGGTCATGAGTGGCGGTATTCCCCGCGCTTTTGCTTTGGACGATGCCGGGGCGCAATTGGCGGCGAGTAAACTGGCCACTAACTTCAGTTTCCTGCAAATCAGCGACACCCATATTGGTTTCAACAAAGAGGCCAATCCCGAGCCAATCAAAACCCTGCAGCTGGCGGTGGATAAAGTCATCGCCCTGCCGAAAAGACCATCACTGATCCTGCACACCGGCGACATCACTCACCTGTCCAGACCAGCGGAATTCGACACCGCCAACGAAGTACTCAAAGGCCTGCCGTCCCCCGTGCATTACATCCCCGGCGAACACGACATGCTGGATGAAGGTGGCGGCAAAGCCTATCTCGATCGCTACGGCAAAGGCACCAAAGGCAGCGGTTGGTACAGCTTCGATGATCACGGCGTGCATTTCATTGCGCTGATTAACGTGGTTAATTTCCAGGCCGGCCACGAAGCCACGCTGGGCGCCGATCAATTGAAGTGGCTGGAAGACGACCTGCGCGCGGTGTCCACCAGCACGCCAGTGGTGGTGTTCACCCATATTCCGTTGTGGTCGATTTATCAGCCGTGGGGCTGGGGTACGGAAGACGGCGATCAGGCCATCGCCATGCTGCGCAAATATGGCTCGGTCACTGTGCTCAATGGCCACATTCATCAGGTCATCCAGAAGGTCGAAGGCAACATCACCTTCCATACGGCGCGTTCAACGGCCTACCCACAGCCTGCGCCCGGCGCTGCCCCGGCACCCGGTCCAATGACTGTGGCCGCAGACCAACTGCGTAATTATTTAGGGCTGACCGAAGTGGTCGCGACCCAAGGCGATCACCCGTTGGCACTGATCAACTCAACCCTGGTTTAAACCACCATTAAATACACCACCCTGCAGTCCGGCTTGCCGACGCTGGCGATTCCAGCCTCGTCGAAGCCGGCAAGCCGGACTGCCAGGGGTGAGAGGAGTCGCTTATGAAAAATGCCATACGGATTTTCGCCCTGAGTTGTCTGTTGGTTTGCGCGCCGACTTGGGCCCAAGACATACAGATCAACATCAAAGACTTTATGTATTCACCCAAAGACTTGAACGTGGCAGTGGGCACGAAAGTGACCTGGGTGAACGACGACCAAGTGCCGCATACGATTGTGGAGACCCATAAAGTTTTCCACTCGGCTGCATTGGATACCCTGGATCAGTTTTCTTACACGTTCATAACGGCGGGGACGTTCGAGTATTTTTGTACGTTGCATCCACAGATGATCGGAAAAATCATTGTCAATTGATAAATAGAATATTTAGCTTTAGCTCCTGGCGCCCTGGATTAAACATTTTTTTCTCAATCCCGTAACAAGCCCACCACGGACCGTTGATTAATATCGAGTCGCATCAAGCTCCATGAGTTTGAGGTTAACAACGTCCGAGGGATTAATAAAAATGAAGTTTTGGGAAACTGAGCGAAGGGCGCTTGCGTTGCTTCTCGGCGTTTCTGCGCTGATCCTATTGTTGGGGTTAGGCGGGCGAGAACTCTGGGGGGCGGAGACACGGTGGGCGAATATCGCACTGCAAATGCTGCAGTCAGGAAATTATTTTGATCCCTATCTCAAGGGTTCGGCCTATTACGACAAGCCATTACCCTCCTATTGGCTGATTACCGCCACGGCCTGGTTAATGGGAGGACTGAACCATTGGTCGTTGCGGTTATCGTCGGTCATCGCCGGCTGGTTCAGTATTTGGCTGGTTTATTTGATCGGCGCGCGACTGTTCAGCAAAGGCACTGGCCTGATCGCTGGCTGGATGTTGGCGACAACCTTCTTTTTCATCTTTTGGGCGCGCGTTGCCACGGCCGACATGCTGACAGTGTGCGGTGTGCTCGCGGCCTATTGGTGGTACTGGCGGGGACCAGATGACACGCGTCTTGGGCGTTACAGCGTATTTTTCCTTCTGCTGGCGCTGACGTCGCTGTTCAAAGGCTTGATCGGGTTCATTTTGCCTGGGCTCTTGCTGTTGCCACACTTGCTCAGTGAGGGGCGCTGGAAGCGTCATCTCAACCTGCGGATGTGCTTGGCGCTGCTGATTGCCGCGCTGGTTTACATGGTGCCGTTCATACTGTCGCACCTCTATGGATCGCCCACCTATCGCGAGAGTGGCCTGGACCTGGTCTTCCGGGAAAACGTCGTTCGCTTCTTCCACCCCTTCGACAACCTCGGCCCTATCTACACTTACATTCTTTATCTACCGATTTACACCTTGCCGTGGGCGCCGTGCTGGATATTGGGCCTATGGGTCGCGGTGCGCAATTGGCGGCAAATCGAGCCGAACACTCGTTGGCTGATAATGGGCCTGGGGCTGTTGTTCCTGTTCTTCACCGCCAGCGGCAGTCGGCGTAGCTACTACGTTTTGCCACTGGTGCCCTTCGCCCAGTTACTGGCGGCCTGGTGGGTAACGCGTCGGCTCGCTGAGCAGCGCGCGGCAGGCAAGGTAAGCGGTCCAGGCTGGAAACGTGGATTCGCAGCGGCGGCGGGTGTGTTGCTGTTAGTGATCGGCGTTGCCTATCCTTGGACCAACGGCGGAGGGGGAGTCATGAAGTTCACCGCAGATGTGCGTGAGGAGGCGACCAAGAGTGCGCCATGGAATCAATGGAGGATGGTGCTGATCGACGTTGATAACAAATTGCCTATGTACCTGCAGAATCAGGGTGCACCTTTCTACTATGTTGATCCCTCACAGGGTTTTCCCCGCGAAGGTGACAGTGCTGCATTCATGGCTTGGCTGGACAAAAGCAGTGGTCAGCATTGGGACCCCGCACACACCATCATTCTTGCCCAATACCAAAAGGCGGATAAGTTGCCATTGAGTTATTTGGCGAAGGATCACCGGGTGATTATTACCAAACCCAACAACGGCGCGCGGTTGTTTCATTCTCGTGACACTGGCAGCGTTGCGTTTATTCCTGACGAGCACGGTTCAAGGGATATATCCGCCAAGACGTTGCTCAATGTCGATTCTAAGGTCGATATACCGCCCCAAGAGGCAATATCGGAATAGTTATCAGGCATTTGTCGAGCGAAGACTATTGATTCGTCTGAGTCTTTATAGGGTGAAGGGAGGGGATCACGCCGCACAAAGTGCTCGGTCGCACGACTCTGGCCGTGACTCAAAAGTATGCCCATTCAGCCTTGGGCACTTGGCGGACGTCGTAAAACTCACCTCCCCCGCAAACTGGGGTGGACGCATTGTGGACGTTTTCAGTGTTTTGCAGCCCAAAGAGGATGGGATTGTTAGCCCCTGAAAACGAGCAAAGCCGCGCAGTGCGCGGCTTTGAAGATGGTGGGCCTACACGGACTCGAACCGTGCATTCACATATCGCTATTCCGACGCTTCATAGCTTTCCAAGTCCTCCCTCTCCAGCACGGCCTCGACGTATGATTTTTCAAGTCGCCAGAAGCAACCCTGGATGCTCTTGGAAGAGAAAGGTCTTGCATCGATTTTGTCTTGATCAAGATCAAAAATGGTCAGCCACGAACTTTGAAGTCGTTTCTCAAGCTGGACAACAATCTCTGGATCGACGCCCGTGGCCTTCATCGCGATCTCGTAATCAGCCTCGTCTTCAAGGTTGGCAGGGACGTACCAGCGATTGAGGGCCCAGTGCCATAGATCGAAGCACGACAAAACTACGTTAGCAGCTGGAATGGACAGTTGAAGTACTACTGGATCGTCGTAACCATCAGCGTCTTCTAGATAGGGATGTGGGTGATCGGGTTCTCGCTGCACCCAGCACCACCATGGTGTGAGTTTTGATGCAGGCGCTGAGAGACCTGCCTCAGCCATGGATAATTTCATCCACTCGTATGCTTGCTGAAATTCTTCTACATCGCTGGCTCTTACGACGGGGCAAGTAAGCGTCTGGACGCTTTCAAGCGTTTGCCACGTTGATCGCTCCATGATGGTCCAGCCGTTGATTCGCCCGGACACTGCCATCACGGACTGCCATTTTTGAATGAGGTTTTGCAGGGACAATATAGAACACTCGTGTTGTCGTCTGGGCAGGACTCAAAAATATGCTCATTTCAGCCCTGGGCATATGGCAGAGGTTGTCGCGCTGAACCCTTTGGCGAGTTTTTTGGAGGAGAAGAAGGGTGATGTCGAAACCGAAAAAAATTGAAGTTGGACGATTCTTGGACGGAAACCAGTTTTTCACGATTTTCAGTCAGAAATTTTGGTAGGCCAAAAACGAGCAAAGCCGCGCAGTGCGCGGCTTTGAAGATGGTGGGCCTACACGGACTCGAACCGTGGACCAAAGGATTATGAGTTTGCTTGACACGCGACAAGCCTAGTGAAATCGTAGCAAGCCTAGCGTAGGCTCGGCAAGCCTGAGTACCGGATTTGTTGGGCCTAAACGTAGTTTAGAGTAGTCAAGGTAACCTAGCCACTGTACTGTATTTGCACCTCGACGGTCAGCCCAAGCACGGATACCGTAAGCCTCACCAAACGCGCTCGGATCAACCTCAATTAGTGAAATTTTGCGATGGATAGCAGAGAGAAATTCAACACTGTTTTTACGCTGCTAACTCGCCAACCATGGCTTGGGACTAAGCATGAAGAGCTAGCCCACATGCTTTTTGATGAGTGCCAGTGCGACCGCTCTCGCGACATGATTATCAACATCGTGAGCGGTTTTTTTTATTTATCTGGTGACAAGTACAATGATGCTCTGGAATCTCTAGCTCGAGAGATTGCAGCTGAAGAAGATTATCAGCGTAAAACTCAAGTTGTAGCAATGGCCGTTGACTCTGGGACAGATAGCTCTCAAGAGGTTTTATATAACTTGAAGTTCGTATTTCCAAAGCTTGGCTGGCTCGATTTTAAAGGAGTCTCCTTAAGCACTGCGGCGTATAGGACGTACACTAAAACCCAGCGTAACAATGTTGTGGTCGTTGACGATTTTGTTGGTTCAGGGCAGACAGTTAAGAATAGGTATAAAGCCATAACGGCTCAATTCAAAGATAATAATGTTACTGATTATACAATTTCGTTCAAGGTTTTAGTTGCTACGAAAGATGGTTTGCAAACGGTTAGAAAGGCTGGTATAGCTATTACAGCCCAGCACGAAATACATAAAGCTATCGATGATTGCTATCCGGATGAAGTGGCCGCAGAGTACCGAGCTTTAATGCTTGTGCTAGAGGATGGGCTCTCAAAGGAATATGGCGGTAGAGCAATTCCTAGTCTTGGTTTTAACGGTGCTCAAGCGGCATTTTGTAGGGAGCGAGCCAATACCCCTAATAGTGTTTTTCCTATTTTTTGGTGGCCTTTTAGAGATAACCTTGATCCTAGATTGACAATCTTGCATAGAGCGATGGGGGATGCATAGTGCGATCTAAGATTGATAGAGCCAGCTTTGTTATTATGCGAATTTTGTATGAGTCAGATGCTGGGCTTCAACCCTATACGCTGCTTATGAGAAGCAAATTGTCGGGTGAGGTTTTTTTGAAGGTTTTTAATTCGTTGACTGTAAAAGGGCTGGTAGTTGAGAAGAAATTATTGATTTCTCTAACTAAGAAGGGGTTGGAGGTGTTTCTTGGTGACTCCACAAAAGTTCTTTCGGGGCCTAAGGAGTGGCGCAAGGTCCCAGTCGAAATGCTTGGGCGGAGAATAGATGTTGATGAATTTTATGCTCCAAATATTTTTCTTCTAAAAACTTAACATTTTTCTGGTTTTTTGTTGTTGTTATAGTAATCTTAAACCTGCCCACAGAGGCTAGTACGTTAGAGTGTAGTCGCTCTCAAGGTTAAGGATTTCGATAACCGAATATCGCATCCATCAGCGGTGAAGCGTGCTGATGGATGCGATGCTCCGCCGCTTCGCGCCTCCGCAGTCGAAATGCGCACAAAAGCGGGCTCCGCCCGCTTCCGCACGCCTTTCGACTGAAAAGCGCGTTTGGTTTAGAAGGTAGTCATCTGTGGGCTTTTTTTATGCATAGCGTTCAAGAATGGAAGCGTTTTTTTTTAAGTCGCGGAATATCTAATGAGCTGGTTGAAAGTTATTTAGCGCAGATCAGCTTACTTTCTAATACTAAATCTCCTGTAATTTTTGAGCTTGAGCACCTTTCTCTGTTGGTTGGAGTTAAATATGAGGTGCTTCTAAGTATGATTCGTGGAAGTGCAAGCTACTATCGGACGTTTTCGATAAAGAAACGTGCTGGTGGTGAGCGAATCATTGAAGCTCCATATCCTAGTCTTCTTCAGTGTCAAACCTGGATATACCATCAAATCTTACTGAAAAGCCCAGTGCATGATTGCGCACACGGATACGTTCCGGGAAGGTCTATTTTTACTAATGCAACAGCTCATCTTGGCTGTAATACATTATTGAAGATGGATTTTAAAGACTTTTTCCCATCCGTAGGGATTGGCTGGGTGGTAAATTTTTTTTCAACGCTAGGGTATACTAAGGATGTAGCCAGCTCGCTAGCAGCGCTATGCTGTAATAAAGGGCGTTTAGTTCAAGGAGCATCTACTAGTCCGTACCTGACTAATATTTTATTGTATGGTTTAGATGATCGTTTGTTTAAGCTGTCTGCTAGAAGTGGACTGCGTTATACACGTTATGCAGACGATCTTACATTTTCAGGAGGGTATATATCTACTAATTTTGTGTCTGTGGTTAGTAGTGTGGTTTCTGAATTTGGTTTGGTTGTTAACGAGTCAAAAACAAGGCTATTAATAGAAAAAAATAAAAAACTTGTAACAGGGTTGTCGGTAGCTGGAAGCAGCTTAAAGATTACTCGGGAGATGAGGCGATCAATTACCAAGGATGTTTTTTACATAGGAAAATATGGGCTGTTCTCACATATTTCTCAAATGAAAATAAAAGACCCTTTTTATCTAGAGTCTATTGCTGGTAAGGTCGCTTTTTGGCTTCAAGCAGAGCCGTTAAACGCTTCTGCTCATAAATGTAAAGAAATATTGTCAGAGAATTTTACTCGAGTGGAATGATTTGGCTGCTTGGTGCGGCGGTTTTTTTTTACGAGTGCCACAATGGATAGATAATTTAGATTTGTTAAAGTGGGATAAGCATAAAAGCTAATTTTCCTAAATTTAACGCATTGCACTCAATGTGATGGAATTAAAAAGCTATTTTTGATTCTTTAGGGTTTTTGAGACTGCTTGTCTAGTGATCTTAAGTCGCTTGCGCCCCCCCTATCACCATCACTTATTCGCCTCCGGCTCAACGAGCTGTAACCTAGGGATTTTGATTGCGCCCTACAAAATTACATTGCATTTAAAACTGTATTCACCTCCATGGAATCATTGCATTGCTCGCGCCAAGACTCTTTATAGCTAGTGAAATTCAAATTCTGATGACAGTTCCATTTGTTTAACATGCCTACACAGTTCCAGGCAGTGGGATGGATACTGAATACGTTCTTGTAAAGATAGTTTGCCACCACACCATTTAACTCTCGATTATCACAGCTGCTTTCCAATCTCCCAACATTGGAGTCGAACCAGACGAGATACGCGCCTCGATTTTTAGGCATATAACCGATCATGGACGGAAGTGATTCAATATATTTTTTTACGCTGGCCGAATACCCTCTATCATACCTATACATAGCAGTTTTATTCCACCGCTTGCTGAGCGCAATAAGCACCGCTATAGAGCACATTTCACACAGGCTTTCTTCAAGCCATTTGTATTTGTGCCCTATTGAATCAGAATAGTTGCTATTGAGATGGCACAACTCATGCGCGAGCTGATAAACTATCTGACACCAACTCAAGCCTGAGCTCGCACTTAGGTTAACTTGATAGCAGCCTTCCTTCATGGCATAGCAGGCGATAGGGTTCTCTGAGAGTGGGAAGTTGGTTATCAGTACTGGGTAATTAAGCTTTTTTCCAAAAAGCTCCTCAACTATATCAAATACAATATTTATAAGTTCTTTTGTAATCTTAGGCTTGGCACCTCCCCAGTCGCCTGAGATACTAAAGCGGGTAGCTTTCTTGGGTTCTTGCATGTCTCCCCCTATTTTTAATGATTTTGGCTGTAATCAGTTTCTGAAGCCTAGTGTACTGTTTTCGAAAAAAAAGCAGTACTCATTTATGAAAAGCAAAATTTTATCAATCGTCTACTTTTCCCATAACTGATTTATTTCGAGAATAGTGGCTGCCAGTGCGAAATATCTCGAACGCGTAGCATTGGAATGTCGTAATCTTGCTGTTGGTTGCTAGATGAAGGGTGAGAGGCGCCAGAACATGGCAAGCGTAGTCGAGCAAACTTGCTCATATTCTGCTCCATTGGTGCGTTACGCTTCAGAATATTTCGTTTATGGGAGGCTCAGATTTCATATGCGTTGTTAGCGGAAAAATTCGTCAGGTACAATATTAAACTGTATTTAATCTTCAATCGTTAAAATGCAATGCTCACATGTTAATAACATAAGTTAATCCAAAGGATAGGTAAAAGTATGTAACTTCGGAGATAGGCTTGTTTCTCTCTCTGTGCATCAAGGGTGCTGTCGCTGGGCGAAAACTGACTGGGCCAGTTTTCGGCCAGCGACAGCACATCATAAGGATTTATTATCTTTGAGTGTGTCGAGCCTTATCACCAAGTCTTCTGCTCTGAGGTGCGTATAACGTTTAAGCATCTGCATCGACTTATGCCCGCTGATAGCTGAGACCTCCTGATCGGATAGCCCTCCCTCTACGAGTCTGCTGACGGCTTCATGTCGTAGGTCATGAAATCTAAAGTCAGGAAGGCCAAGCTTTTTTTTCATTTGTCCCCAAATCTTGGTGAAAGTGTACGGCCTGCGCTTGCCATCTTTTCCCGGCTCGCCAAAGAATACGAGATTGCAGTCAATTGGGCGTACAGGGTTGTCCATCGCTGCCTTGAAGGTTTCTGTAGCGAGCTTGCTCAGCGGAACTGTACGCGATGCGTCGTTCTTCGTGTCTGAGAGGCGTATGTCGCGTTTTGCTAGATCAACCTGAGGGCGACGTAGCGATGAGATCTCAGAGGAGCGCATGCCTGTCTCCAAGGCGATGCGAACAATCCATCCCAGCATCGGATTGCTGTGGGCATTCACTGTCGCCAGCAAGCGGCGCTCCTCCTCAGGCGATAGCCTTCGGTCACGACCATCTCCTGGGCTTGGCTTGCGGATGTTCAGCACTGGATTGAACGTCAGACCCAAACCCCACTCCTGAATCGCTACCGTATACAGGTGGCTCAATAGTGCCAGCTCGAGGCGCACAGTGTTGTTACTGATGGTTCCGCCTCGGCTGGGTTCGTTCAGGCGCTTGTCGCGATACGCAGCGATGATTTCAGCGGATAGGGCTGCCATGGAGTATTTGCCGAGGTGCTCAATCAGCTTTTTGGCTTTCGAGGTTTCGCCACGCTGAGTGGTTGGCTTCTTGGTGGGAGTGATATCGCTCAGGTAGCGCTTGAGTGCTACCTCTAACGTCATTTTTTCCGAGCCGCTGCGTTGGATGTACACACCGCGAACCATTTCGTCTTCGGTACGGCGCGACCAGTCTTCCGCATCGCGCTTGGTGCGAAAGGTTTTGGCGACTGTGGGCCAGCCAGTTTTACGAATGAGGGCCTTCCATGTACCGGAAGGAGTTTTAACGAGAGTGGCCATGAGAGGGTGCTCCTAGGCGGCTGGCGAACCAGCACTGTACCTAAATTGTACCCTTGGACCATAGGACTGTATCTCAGCAGGTTCCGCCAGAAACACGAAAGCCGCGCAATGCGCGGCTTTGAAGATGGTGGGCCTACACGGACTCGAACCGTGGACCAAAGGATTATGAGTCCTCTGCTCTAACCAACTGAGCTATAGGCCCTCAGTAGGTCGCGGATTATAACGATGGTTTCCCGGCTGTGCTATCCGAAAAGTCTGAAACATTCATGTGAAGAAATGTCGCGCTGAATTCTTCGGGTGTCAGGGGCTGGCTGACGATGTAGCCCTGGATTTGTTCGCAGCCTTCGAGGGCGAGGAATTCCTGTTGTTCGCGGGTTTCGACGCCTTCGGCGATGACGGTCAGTTGCATGCTGCGGCCGAGGGCAATGATGGCGCGGACGATGGCGGCGTCGTGGGTGTCGTCGGGCAGGCCGCGGACGAAGGATTGGTCGATTTTGAGGATGTCGAGTGGCAGCCGTTTAAGGTAGCTAAGCGATGAGTAGCCGGTACCGAAGTCGTCGATGGCCAGCTGAACGCCGAGTCTTTTCAGTTTGTGCAGGACGGCGAGGGCTTCTTCGGCCTGGCTCATGATGAAGTTTTCGGTGATCTCCAGTTGCAGGCAGCCGGGGCGCAGGTTGTTTTCGTTGAGCAGTTGTTCGATGCGCAGCAGCAGGTTCGGTTGGCGCAGTTGTGCACCAGCGAGGTTCACGGAGAGTGGACCGAACGATCTGTAGTTGAGGTTCCAGTCACGCAGCTGCCGGCAAGCTGTTTCCAGTACCCAGTCGCCGATCTGCAGGATCATGCCGTTTTCTTCTGCCAGCGATATGAAGTGCTCAGGGGGGACGTCGCCGAAGGTCGGGTGGTGCCAGCGAATTAAGGCTTCGGCGCCCACCAGGCGTTGCGATAGCAGGCTGAGTTTCGGTTGATAGTTAAGGCTCAGTTCGTTGCGTTCGATGGCGCGTCTGAGTTCGTGCTCGAGGGCGATGCGTTCGCTGGCCTGTGCCGTGAGGTCGCGGGTGTAGCTTTCGACCCGGTTGCGTCCTTTGGCTTTGGAGCGGTACATCGCGGCGTCGGCATTTTTGATCAGCGTGGCGACGTCACTGCCGTCGAGAGGGAACAGGCTGGTGCCAATACTGGCGCTGATGAAGAACTCGTGTTCGCCCGCCTGGAACGGCGCGCCAAAGCACATCAACAGCTTGTTGGCGACTATTTCGGCGTCGCTGGCATGGAGCAGGCCGGGCAACAAGATGATGAATTCGTCGCCGCCCAGCCGCGCGACGGTGTCGACATCTCGCAGTTGGTCTTTGAGGCGAACGGCAATGTCCTTGAGCAGCAGATCGCCGACGGGATGGCCGAGGCTGTCGTTGATGTGTTTGAAGCGGTCAAGATCGAGGAACAGCACCGCTCCTTGCCCACAGGCTTCCTGGCTGTGATTGAGTGCCGCTTGCAGGCGGCTTTCAAACAGCGTGCGATTGGGCAGGCCGGTCAATGGGTCGTGGTGTGCCTGGTAGTCGAGCTTGGCCTGGGCGTGTTTGATGCTGGAAATATCGGCAAACACCGCCACAAAGTGGGTAATCACGTTGTCGGTGTTGCGTACCGCGCTGATGGTCAGCCAACTTGGATAAAGCTCGCCGTTCTTGCGCCGGTTGCTGATTTCGCCCTGCCAGTGGCCTTCGGCGGTCAACTGGTACCACATGGCGGCATAGAAGGCGCTGTCGTGCTGTCCCGAGGCAAGCAGGCGTGGGGTCTGGCCCAAGGCTTCGGCTTCGCTATAGCCGGTAATTTCGCTAAACGCGCGGTTGACGGCGTTGATTCGCTGGCGAGTGTCGGTGATCAACACGCCTTCGGCCGTGCTCTCGAACACGGTCGCGGCCAGTTGCAGTTTCTCCTGCATCTGATGGCGCTCAGTGATGTCGCGGGCGATGGTCAGCATGCAGTCTTCGCCGCCGATAGGCAGTGGTCTCGCGGAAATTTCACACAGTCTGATCTGTCCGTCCCTACGCCGAATATGGCAGCTGAAGTCGCGCACGAAACCTTCGCGCGTCAGTTCGTCGAGCATTTTGTTGCGTTCTTTGAGGTCGACCCAAATGCCAAGGTCCAGGGTCGAGTGGTCCACCGACAAGGCATTGTTGTAGCCCGTCAGTCGACTGAAGCCTTCGTTGACCTCAATCAACAAGCCATCGCGCTGACGGGTGATGAGCAGGCCGTCGGGCGAAGAGTGGAAGGCCTTGGCAAATTTCTCCTCGGAAATTTGCAGTTGCTGTTGGGCTTCTTTGAGCGGGCTGATGTCGCGGACTACCACCACCAGCGCCGGTGTTGAGTCGAGGTCAAAGGGCTCTGCGGAAATCAGTCCGGTGAACATGCGCCCATCCTGGCGGCGGAAGGGCATTTCCAGGTTGCGAATACTGCCACTCTGCAAGCGCATCAACAGGCCCGGGCCGATGCCGGGAATACCCCAGATGTTGAGGTCGGTGGCGGTTCTGCCAATCACTTGGTCTGCGCGAAGGCCGATCTGTTCTTCGAACGCTTTGTTGGCTTCAAGCACCACGCCGTCGATCAAGCGAGCAATCACCAGAATATCCGGGCACTGCTTGAACACCGAGCCGAACTTTTCTTCTGATAAGCGCAAAGCATCTTCGGTGAGCTTGGTTTCGCTGATGTCGATCATCAGTCCACGCATCACCGGCTGCTGGCCATGCTGGATCAGGCTGACGATATTACGCACCCACAGCGCGGTGCCATCGGCACGCAGTACGCGATAGTCGAGGCTGTGATCGCGGCTGAGGCGGGTTTCCTGCTCGCTGAAGCGGGCGGCCTCCTCAAGGTCCGCCGGGTGCACGATGCTGCGCCAGAAGCCAGGTTGGAGCCATTGCGCCTGTGGATAACCCAGCAGGTCTTCGGCGTGGGGCGACACGTAGCTGTAGGTCAAATCGCTGATGCTCGCCTCCCAGGCAACCGCTGACAGACTCTCCACCAGCCCGCGATAGTGATATTCGCTGGTGCGCAGCTCCTGCTCCAGGGCAATGCGGCGCGAGATTTCCGAGCTCAATCGGCGGTTGATGCGGACGACCACCAGCAACACAGCCGACAGTAATAACAGTCCGGGAAGTCCGTATAGGAGAAAGTCCTGCCAGAACCTCGGGCGATTGAGCACGCCGCCGACCCAACGCTCCTGAATGGCGCTGATCTCTGTCGGGCTTAGATCCGAAAGGGCCTTGTCTAGAATACTGGCGAGCAGCTTTTCACCCGTCGGCACTGCCATCGCCAGTTTGTAGCGATAAGGCGTCTCTCCGCTGACATAAATCCCGTCAACTTTCAGTTGGCGTATGCTCCAGACGCTGGACGCCAGGTCGGCGACGACGGCATCCACCTTGTCGGTCGCCAATGCCTCTAGCGCAGAGCTGGTATTGGGCAGGGCTATCAGATTGAGATCCGGGTGCTCAGTGCGTAGCAGCTCGTGCGGTGCATAGCTCTCGACCACTGCGACCTTGAGGCCGTACAGCTCCTGCAAATTGCGCGGGTGTGCGTTGCCTTCGTGGGCCAGGATAACGATCGGGAAGTCCAGATACGGATGGGTGAACGACAGGTACTGATGGCGTTCCGGTGTCGACATGATGCCCGGCAGTAAGTCGACATCGCCTTTCTTTGCCTTGTTGAGTACCTCATTCCAGCTCACCGGCTCGACCGGTTTCAGGCTGATCGCGAGGCGTTTTTCAATCAAGGCGATGTATTCCGCGGCAAGGCCCTGATAGGTGCCTTGTTCGTCGCGAAACTCAAAGGGTGGCCAGGTAGCGTCTACGCCCAGGCGTAGTTCTTTATGTGAACTAAGCCAGCCTTTCTCCTCATCCGAGAGGGTCAGGGCATTAGCCGTTACTGTCGCACCCATCAAAAAAAAGAAAATAATGGCCGGCAGTCGTGACATCACAGTCTCATTCGGCAGTCGGGAATGAGTCGAGTGTAGCCGGGCGAAGAACCGTGAGGGGGGATAGTGGCAACTTAATTCTGCACAATGCAAAACCCCCGGCAGGCCGGGGGTTTTGTTGTTACGTGCTTACTTACTCGTCGAGGAACGAACGCAGGTGTTCGCTTCGCGTCGGGTGGCGCAGCTTGCGCAGTGCCTTGGCTTCGATCTGACGAATCCGCTCGCGGGTTACGTCAAACTGCTTACCAACCTCCTCAAGGGTGTGGTCGGTATTCATGTCGATGCCGAAACGCATGCGCAGCACCTTGGCTTCACGAGCGGTCAGGCCCGAGAGCACTTCGCGCGTCGCTTCCTTGAGGCTTTCGACCGTGGCGACATCGATTGGCGACTGCATGGTCGAGTCTTCGATGAAGTCACCCAGGTGCGAATCTTCGTCGTCACCGATCGGGGTTTCCATGGAGATCGGCTCTTTAGCGATCTTCAATACCTTGCGGATTTTATCCTCAGGCATTTCCATGCGTTCGCCCAGCTCTTCCGGCGTCGGTTCGCGACCCATTTCCTGCAACATCTGCCGGGAAATACGGTTGAGCTTGTTGATCGTCTCGATCATGTGCACCGGAATACGGATGGTGCGAGCCTGGTCGGCGATCGAGCGAGTGATCGCCTGACGGATCCACCAGGTGGCATAAGTCGAGAACTTGTAACCACGACGGTATTCGAACTTGTCTACCGCTTTCATCAAACCGATGTTGCCTTCCTGGATCAGGTCGAGGAATTGCAGGCCGCGGTTGGTGTACTTCTTGGCGATGGAGATCACCAGACGCAAGTTCGCTTCAACCATCTCTTTCTTCGCGCGGCGGGCCTTGGCCTCACCGATCGACATGCGACGGTTGATGTCCTTGATCTCGGAGATCTTCAGACCGGTCTCGGTCTCGAGTGCAGTCAGCTTCTGCTGGCAACGCTGAATATCGACTTGCAGGCGGCCAATGGCTTCAGCGTATTTGCTTTTGCCTTTAGCCAGCGCATCGGTCCAGCTCTCGTCGACTTCGTGGCCAGGGAACTGGCGCAGGAAATCGGCGCGTGGCATACGTGCATCACGTACGCACAGCTGCATGATGGCGCGTTCCTGAGCACGCAGGCGCTCAAGTGCACTGCGAACACGCTCGACCAGACCCTCAAACTGTTTAGGAACCAGTTTGATCGGCATGAACAACTCGCCCAGCGCCACCAGTTCGGCGATCACTTGCTTGTTGTCACGACCGTGCTTCTTCAACGCCTTGCGGGTGATTTCCATTTGATCGGAAACCGCACCGAAACGCTGAGCCGCGATGATCGGATCAGGACCGCTTTCGACTTCGTCTTCATCGTCCGAACTTTCGGCCGTTTCTTCCTCGTCGTCGTCGCTATCCGCTGCCTTGTCCGCTTTCGGGTCTACCGGCGGCGGTACTTCGGCAGGCGGCGCAATGCCGTCGTCGGGGTCGATATAACCGCTCAGAACGTCAGAGAGACGACCACCTTCGCTGGTGACACGCGTGTATTCGGAAAGAATATGGTCAACCGTGCCTGGGAAGTGCGCGATTGCGCCCATCACTTCACGGATGCCCTCTTCGATACGTTTGGCGATTTCGATTTCGCCTTCACGGGTCAGAAGCTCGACCGTGCCCATTTCGCGCATATACATGCGCACCGGGTCGGTGGTGCGTCCAATGTCGGTTTCGACTGCCGCCAACGCTGCGGCCGCTTCTTCTGCGGCCGCCTCATCGGTGTCAGCTTCGGCCAACAAAAGGGCATCCGCATCCGGGGCACTCTCGAATACGTTGATCCCCATGTCGTTAATCATGCGGATGATGTCTTCCACCTGTTCCGGATCTGAAATATCCTCCGGCAGGTGGTCGTTGACCTCCGCGTAAGTCAGGTAACCCTGCTCACGACCGCGGCTGATCAACTCTTTGAGGCGAGACTGCTGTTGCGCTTTTCCGGACATAACACCCTATCCACTGAAGGTCTTGGCGGGCAAAAAACAAGCCGAGGATTATACCCGAGCATGGACCTCACGCGCCAGTTGAGGTCGGGGTTTGTGCAGGAACATTGCGTTTTAACAGATTGAGTAGCTGGACTTTCTCTTCCGCACTCAATCCGCTTTGACGCTCTTTCCTGATCAGATGTTCCAGACTGCGCTCGCGTTGGCGGGCTGACAGGCTAGTTATAGTGTCGAAAAACTGTTGTTCAAGGTTATCGGCCTCGATCAACCATTCTTTCTCGGCCAGTGCGCGTAATAATCGACCCTGGTCCGTTCCATGCCACCGCGCAATCAACTGAAGCGAGCGCAGCTTTGGATTTTTCTGCAGCGCTTCGAGCAAAGCGACCAGCAATTGCGCATAAACATGATCTTCTGCAGCAAAGTGGCTGGCATCTTCTACTTTCTCCGCCAATTGCGGATGGTGCAGTAATGTTCGTAATGCGGTCAGTGTCGGGGGTTCAACCGTCGCGGGTGTACGCGGGGTTCGAGGTTCGAAGTCAGGCCGCTTGCCTTTCTTGTCCCAGGGCTTCTTCTCCCACTGTTTCTGTCCGCCGGATTTCTTCGGCGTCCACTCCGGCTGAGCCTCGTAACTGCCCTGCTGCTGATAATCAGCGTAGTCCGGAATGGCGTCATAATCGATGTTCGGGTCATAACTGGGCGGCGCTTCGCTGGGGGCGCTCTGCACCAGTTGATGCATGGCCTCACTGTTGAGGCCGGTAATTTCACTCAGGCGTTGACGCATCAGGGTGCGTAAGTTGGCGCCCGGTACTTTATCGATCAGCGGTGCTGCCAGCGTCGCCATATGGGCTTTGCCTTCCAGCGAGCGCGGATCGGCTTCCTTGGTCAACTGCTCGAAAAAATAGTCGGCCAGCGGTTGCGCATGCTGATTGATCCGGGCTTTGAAGGCATCTGTGCCCTCGGAGCGGACCAGCGTATCCGGGTCTTCGCCTTCGGGCAGGAACAGGAATCGCGCACGACGTCCATCCTGCAAGCTCGACAGCGCGGCCTCCAGGGCGCGCCATGCCGCATTGCGACCCGCCTGGTCGCCATCGAAACAAAACAACACGTTAGGTACCACTCGAAACAAGCGTTTCAGGTGCTCTTCGCTGGTGGCGGTACCCAGGGTGGCGACGGCATTGCGCAGGCCTTGTTGGGCGAGGGCAATGACGTCCATGTAGCCTTCGACAACGATGATCTCGTCAAGGTTGCGATTGTGTTTGCGTGCTTCGAACAGGCCGTAAAGCTCCTGCCCTTTGTGAAACACCGGCGTTTCCGGTGAGTTCAGGTACTTGGGCTTGTCGTCACCCAGTACGCGGCCGCCGAAAGCGATCACTCGTCCGCGACTGTCGCGGATCGGAAACATCACGCGATCACGGAAGCGATCGTAACGCTTGCCGGTCTCGGCGTTTTCGATCAGCAGCCCGGCATCGATCATGGTCTTCTGCTGAAGGGTGTCGCTGCTCAAGTGCTTATGCAGGTTGTCCCAGCCAGGTGGGGCAAACCCCAGGCCGAAATCGCGCGCGATTTCGCCGGACAGGCCGCGACCTTTCAGGTAGTCCACCGCTGCTTTTCGCGTCGGGTGGCTCTTCAGGGCCTGGCGATAAAATTCGGCAGCCGCGGTCAGTAGCGGATACAGCGGTGAATCGGTCGGCTGACGCGGTTTCTGCCCTTTGACGCTTTGTTCGCGCGGCACTTCCATGCCGGCGGCCTTGGCCAGTTCCTCGACGGCCTGGGGGAAGTCCAGGTTGTCGTGGTCCATCATGAAGCCGAGGGCATTGCCGCCTGCGCCGCAGCCAAAGCAGTAATAGAACTGTTTGTCCGGGCTGACGCTGAATGAGGGTGTTTTTTCTTTGTGGAACGGGCAGCAGGCGCTGTAGTTCTTCCCGGCTTTCTTTAATTGCACGCGCGAGCTGACAACATCGACGATGTCGGTGCGGTTCAGCAGGTCGTCAATAAAGCTTTGGGGAATTAGCCCGGCCATGGCGTTCTCATTATCAGGCGCCCGCCAGCTAATCGCGGCGAAACTGAAACGTAGCTACATCAACCCATGCGATGATCATCGCGGGCCACTGTGTTCACTAAGCTGACATTGGGAGACGCTGCCTCGGTTGGGCTTCTTTCGAAGAACAGCGAGGCGTGCTCGTCCGTGCGTTGATTCAGAGTCAGTGTAGACCTGATCAATGCTGCTTGAATCCTTGCGAAGTCAGAGCAAGACGTGCCTTGACGGGATTTGTCCGAGTCGCAGTTGACATGCACCTGCGGCTTAGACAGCCTCTGTCAGTGAAACGTGAGGCTTGATCGGCAACTGCCGGCAGCCCGGCTTTGGGGCCGGGCGTGGCAGAAGCTTGCGACGGTTGTCTGTAAATTAATACAGACGAACGGCGCGGCGCTGTTCGCGCTGTACTTTCTTGGCGTGACGCTTAACAGCGGCTGCTGCTTTACGCTTACGCTCAGAAGTCGGCTTCTCGTAAAATTCGCGGCTACGAACTTCAGCCAGAACACCGGCTTTTTCGCAGGAGCGCTTGAAACGACGCAGAGCTACGTCGAAGGGTTCGTTCTCTTTAACTTTGACGGCTGGCATCCAGAGCTACCTTCATTCATTACCGGGGTCAACGCCTCGTGCAAAAACTGCACATAAGTACGTCGGTTTTTAAGGGTTGCGGATGTTAACCCCTCATCGCAAGGAATGCAAAGCCTCTGATCGAAAAGCGCTGGCAGGCACCTGGACTGACGACTATTATGCGCGCCTTCGAATTCAGCCTCTACAAGGCGCAAACCCATGCTAGTACTGGGATTAGAGACATCGTGCGACGAAACAGGTGTCGCACTTTACGACAGTGAGCGCGGTCTTCTTTCCGACGCGCTGTTCAGCCAGATTGATCTGCACCGCGCCTATGGTGGGGTAGTGCCTGAACTGGCCTCCCGTGACCACGTCAAGCGCATGCTGCCCTTGATTCGTCAGGTGTTGGCGGAGGCGGATTGTGTGGCCACCGAGATCGATGCAATCGCCTACACCGCGGGTCCTGGCCTGGTCGGGGCTTTGCTCGTGGGTGCCTCCTGCGCTCAAGCGCTGGCCTTCGCCTGGGGCATTCCAGCCTTGGGCGTGCACCACATGGAAGGCCATCTTCTGGCGCCGATGCTTGAAGCGCAGCCGCCAGAATTCCCGTTCGTCGCTTTGTTGGTCTCGGGTGGCCATACGCAGTTGGTTCGGGTCGATGGCATCGGTCTGTATCAGCTGTTGGGCGAGACCCTGGATGACGCGGCCGGTGAAGCATTCGACAAGACTGCCAAGATGATGGGGCTGCAATATCCAGGTGGTCCGGAAATCGCGCGTCTGGCGGGGCAGGGCGTGGCGGGGCGTTTCGTTTTTCCGAAGCCGATGACCGATCGTCCTGGCCTGGACTTCAGCTTCAGCGGCTTGAAAACGTCCGCCCTCAACACGTGGCAGCAGTGCCAGAGCGCTGGGGACGACAGTGAGCAAACCCGTTGCGACATCGCTCTGGCCTTCCAGCATGCGGTGGTGGAGACTTTGACCATCAAGTGCAAGCGCGCCCTCAAGCAGACTGGCCTTAAGCGCCTGGTGATTGCGGGCGGCGTCAGCGCCAACAAAGCTTTGCGCCTGTCGCTGGAAAAAATGCTCGGCGAGTTGCATGGCAACGTGTTCTACGCCCGCCCCGAATTCTGCACCGATAATGGCGCGATGATTGCGTTTGCCGGCTGTCAGCGCTTACTGGCTGGGCAGAAAGAAGATTTAAGCATCAGTGTGCAGGCACGTTGGCCGATGGAGCAGTTGACGGGGCTGTGACGGCTACAACCTGAGCCGGTTTCATTGGCGGGATTCAAAAATGCCGTTCGCGCCCGGCAAACAGGTCGCGTAAATTGCCGCGATGACGCCAGACGATAATCAGCGTGATGAAACTCATCGGCAGCAGTGCCTTCGGCTCTTGCCAGGCCAACAGTGGCAGGCTTAGCGGGGTGGCGATCAGGGCGGCGAGCGAGCTGGTGCGAGTCAAATAAAACACCAGTAGCCACGTGCAGATCGCCAGCGCGGCTGCGGGTGGGTAAAGGCCCACTAACATGCCGGCTGCCGTGGCGACACCCTTGCCTCCGTGAAAGCGAAAGTACAGGGGAAAGAGATGGCCCAGTACTGCGAAAAGCCCTACCCACGCTTGCTGTTCAGGGTCGAGACCGAGCAGATTGGCCATCAGGACAGGTAGCAAACCTTTGCAAACGTCGCCGATCAGGGTTAGAACGGCGAGCTTCTTTCCGGCCAGGCGCAGCATGTTGGTAGCGCCGGCGTTGCCTGAACCACTGGCACGCGGATCCGGGCTGCCGGTGAGGCGGCTGAGCCAGATGGCGAAGGAGAGTGAGCCGAGCAGGTAGGCGAGGATCGCCAGTAACCAAAACATGCTAACCATTCCGGGCGAGGATGCCCTGATTCTAACGGCGCATCGCGCCCTTGTCGTGCAGCGGAGAACAGTGCTTGGACAGAGTTTTTATCGAGGGTCTGGAGGTCGATACGGTGATTGGTGCCTACGACTGGGAGCGCAGCATTCGTCAGTGCTTGCGCCTGGACCTTAGCTTCGCCTGGGATAATCGGCCAGCTGCGGCGGGTGATGACCTGAGCAAGGCGCTCGACTACGCTAGTGTCTCGACACGTATTCAGGCGTTTGCCGAAGCCTCGCAATTCCAGCTGGTGGAGACGTTCGCCGAGCGTCTGGCCGAGGTGTTGATGAGTGAATTCCAGATTCCCTGGCTGCACCTCAAACTGACCAAGCCAGGCGCCGTCGCGGCGGCCAAAGGTGTGGGCGTGGAGATCGAGCGCGGATGTCGCTAACCCAGATATTTCTTGGCCTCGGCAGCAACATCGAGCGCGAAAAACACCTGCAGGCGGGGCTTGAAGCGCTGGATGGCTTTCTGACGCGGATGAGCTGTTCCCCGGTATTCGAAAGCCAGCCGGTGGGGATCAAGAGCGGCCCATTCTTCAATCTGGTGGTGACGGCCTTTACCGATCTGCCATTGATGGAGCTGGATCGCCGTCTGAAATTCATCGAGGCTGACAACGGTCGATATGCGCCGGAGCGTAAGGGCTTGCCATTGGATATCGACGTGCTGCTGTATGGCGAGCTGGTCGGTAACTTTGATGGATTGATTCTGCCGCGCGCGGAAATTCTCAAGAACGCGTTTGTGCTGTGGCCGTTGTCGCTGATTGCGCCGGATCGTGAGCATCCGGGTGTACTCAAGAGCTTCAAAGCGTTGTGGCAAGAGGCGCAGATCGATCAGGTGCTGGCGCCGGTAGGGTTTGAATGGCGGGGCGTGCAGTTGACGCCTTCCGCGCTCTGACCGGTCTGAAGGGGTTGATACGGTTTCAGGCTGAATGATTTTGCTTGTAGGTCTTCAGCGCCTGCAGCCGTTCGCGTTTGAGCGCCTCGCCCAGTTCAGGTCCTTCAAACCCTTGCTCGCGCAACGGTTGCACCGCCACGGTTCGTGCTGCGTTGGCGGCACCGCGCAGGTAATCAGCCTGTGGGTACTCTCTCTGTTCCAATCCCAGGCGACCTCGCGCATCCATCTCGCAAGCGGCGATGAACTCTTCGAAGCGCTGTGGGCGGCGGTAGATGTCGAAGCTTTGCAGTAGCTCAAGCAGGGTCGCGGCTTTCAATTCAAGCGCGCGGTGCCCGTGGGTGTGGTACTGACCCACTAGCATCGCCAACTCCTGACACTCTCTCGGCACTTTATAGCGCGCGTTCACTGCCTTGATCAGCTTCAGGCCTGTGTGTTCATGGGCGATGTGCCGTGGCCATTCGCTCTCTGGGGTCAGTCCCTTGCCCAGATCGTGCAGCAGGCATGCCCAGCGTACGCTCAATGGTTGCTGATGAATGGCGGCCTGTTGCAGGACGCTCAGGACGTGTTCGCCGGTATCGATTTCCGGGTGGTGTGCCTCAGGCTGCGGGACGCCGAACAATGCATCGACTTCCGGGAACAGCACTTTGAGCGCGCCGCATGCGCGCAGCACCTGGATGAACACCTGTGGTTGGTTTTCCATCAGTGCGCGGGATATTTCCTTCCAGCTACGCTCCGGGGTCAGGGCTTCCAGTTCACCTGACTCACTAAGCTGCTGCATGAGCGCCAGGGTCTCTGGGGCGATGCTGAACCCGTCCGGCGCATAGCGGGCGGCAAAGCGGGCGACGCGCAGTACGCGGAGTGGATCTTCGGCAAACGCCGGGGAAATGTGGCGTAAAATACGTGCTTCAAGGTCTTTCTGGCCGTGGTAAGGATCAGTCAGTTGGCCGTGATCGTCCTCTGCGATGGCGTTGATCGTGAGGTCGCGGCGGATCAGATCTTCTTCAAGCGTGACCTCAGGGCTGGCGTGAAAAGTGAAGCCACCATAGCCGCGTCCACTCTTGCGCTCGGTGCGCGCGAGGGCGTATTCCTCACCGGTTTTCGGGTGCAGGAATACCGGAAAATCCGCGCCGACCGGGCGAAATCCCTGATTGAGCATTTCATCGGTGGTGGCGCCGACGACGACCCAATCAGTGTCGGCGACGTTCTTGCCGAGGAGGCGATCGCGTACCGCGCCGCCTACTTTATAAATCTGCATAAAAAACCTCCGTTAGCGCGACAGGATAACCTGTGGATCGCACTAGCGGAGGTCGTCTACCGACCCGAATCAGGTTTTATAGGTGTATGACCGCCAAATCGAGCCGGGGATATTCACTGTCGGCGTGATCGCTTCTCGGCGGTACGTGGTGGGTTTTCATCACCTGGTCGCCTTGCAATGTCTCCAGATGAATATCAAAGCCCCACAAACGGTGCAGGTGCTTGAGTACTTCCTCGGTGGAGTCGCCCAGCGGCTTACGGTCGTGCTGCTGATGGCGCAGGGTCAGCGAGCGGTCGCCGCGACGGTCGATGCTGTAGATCTGTACGTTGGGTTCGCGGTTGCCCAGGTTGTATTGCGCAGCCAGGGTTTCCCGAATGATCTTGTAGCCAGGTTCGTCATGGATTGCCGGAACCAGCAGGTCATCCTTCTGATCGTCGTCCATGATGCTAAACAGCTTCAGGTCGCGAATCACCTTGGGTGACAAGTATTGCAGGATGAAACTCTCATCCTTGAAGCTGCTCATGGCGAACTTGATGGTGGCCAGCCAGTCGCTACCAGCGATGTCGGGGAACCAGTGGCGATCTTCGTCAGTAGGCGCCTCGCAAATCCGGCGGATATCCCGGTACATGGCAAATCCCAGGGTGTAGGGATTGATACCGCTGTAATACGGGCTGTCGAAGCCGGGCTGATACACCACGCTGGTATGCGACGTCAGAAACTCCATCATGAAGCCGTCAGTCACCAGACCTTCGTCATAAAGATCGTTCATCAATGTGTAGTGCCAGAAGGTCGCCCAGCCTTCGTTCATCACCTGGGTCTGGCGTTGTGGGTAGAAGTACTGCGCAATTTTGCGCACGATCCGCACCACTTCTCGTTGCCACGGCTCCAGTAGCGGTGCGTGTTTTTCGATGAAGTAGAGGATGTTTTCCTGCGGCTCCGTGGGAAAACGGGCGTTGTCCTTGTCGCTGTTTTTGTCCGCGCCTTTAGGAATGGTCCGCCACAGGTCGTTGATCTGCTTCTGCAGGTGCTCTTCGCGGTCTTTCTGGCGGCGCCGTTCTTCCTCGGCAGAAATCGGGTAAGGACGCTTGTAACGGTCTACTCCGTAATTCATCAGCGCATGGCAGGAATCGAGCAGGTCTTCCACGGCGTCGATGCCGTGGCGCTCCTCGCATTGCATGATGTATTGCTTGGCGAAGACCAGGTAGTCAATGATCGAGCTGGCATCGGTCCAGGTGCGGAACAGGTAATTGCCTTTGAAGAAGCTGTTATGCCCATAGCAGGCGTGCGCCACGACCAGTGCCTGCATGCAGATGGTGTTTTCTTCCATCAGGTACGCGATGCACGGGTCGGAGTTGATGACGATCTCGTAGGCCAGCCCCATCTGTCCGCGGCTGTAGGATTTCTCAGTGCTGAGGAAGTGTTTGCCGTAGGACCAATGGTGATAACCCAGCGGCATGCCGACGGACGCATAGGCGTCCATCATCTGCTCAGCGGTAATGACCTCGATCTGGTTGGGGTAAGTATCCAGCGCATAACGTTCGGCAATACGGCTGATTTCCCGGTCGTAGGCCTGGATCAGCTCGAACGTCCACTCTGAACCCGTGGAGATAGGTTGGCGCTTCTGCTCTCTAGCGTTCATGTCACTAGCCTGCGCTGGAAGAGTTCACGGAATACCGGATAGATATCGCCGGCAGATACCAGTTGTTGCTGGGCAAACGTATCGGGGAATGCTTCGCTGATGCGCTCGTACTCGAACCACAGTGCCTGGTGCTCACGTGGGGTAATTTCCACATAAGTGTAGTACTGCACGAACGGCATGATTTGCTTGATCAGGATGTCGCGGCAGATCGGCGAGTCGTCGTTCCAGTTATCACCGTCAGAAGCCTGGGCGGCGTAAATGTTCCACTCGTTGACGGGATAACGCTCGGCCATGATCTCCTGCATCATTTTCAACGCGCTGGAAACGATTGTGCCGCCGGTTTCCCGGGAATAGAAGAACTCCTCTTCGTCCACTTCACGGGCGCTGGTGTGATGGCGGATGAACACTACTTCGATCTTGTCGTAGTTCCGCTTGAGGAACAGGTACAGCAGGATGAAGAAGCGTTTGGCGATGTCCTTGGTTGCTTGGGTCATGGAGCCGGAAACGTCCATCAGACAGAACATCACCGCCTTGGAGCTGGGGTTCGGTTGTTTGACCAGCAGGTTGTATTTGAGGTCAAAAGTGTCCAGATAAGGCACTCGATTAATTCGGGCCTTGAGGCGCTCAATTTCGGTTTCAAGGTCCTGAATGTCGCCGAAGTTGTCAGGTTCTTCGCGTTTTATACGCTCTAGCTCGCTGAGCGCCTCGCGCAGTTTTTTGCGGCTACTGCCGGACAGTGCAATACGTCTCGCATGAGCCGAGCGCAGCGTGCGAATGATATTGATGCGGGACGGGTTGCCCTCGTTGCTGATCCCGGCGCGTACGGTTTTAAAGGTGTCGGTGCCGGTCAGGTTGCGTTTGACCAGGTTGGGCAGTTCCAGATCTTCGAACATGAACTCAAGAAACTCTTCCTGAGTGATCTGAAACACAAACTCATCCATGCCTTCGCCGGAGTTGCTGGCTTTGCCAGGACCTTTGCCGCCGCCGCCCCCTTGCGGACGGGCGATGTGTTCGCCGGTGGTGAATTCCTTGTTGCCGGGATGCACGACGGTCTGTTTGCCGCCGCGACCGTGATGCAGGACCGGTTCATCGATATCGCGACCAGGAATACTGATCTGTTCACCGTGCTCCATATCAGTGATGGAGCGGCGACTGACCGCCTCTTCGACGGCTTTTTTGATGTGATCACGATACCGCCGCAGGAAACGCTGGCGGTTTACCGTGCTTTTGTTCTTTCCATTGAGACGTCGGTCGATCACATAACTCATAAGAGACCCCTTCGGGGAGCTCAAACCACAAGCTCCAAGTCGCAAACTTCCCTACAAGCTACAGGTTTCAAGGCCAAGCGGTAAGCGCCGTCGGGCCGGAAACATTGGCTCGACGGGCTGTTTGCTTGCCACTTGAGGCGTGTGACTTGCTGCTGCTTTACTGCGACTTCCTGACCCGCAGATACCACTCGGACAGCAGCCGTACCTGTTTGTCGGTATACCCACGCTCGACCATGCGTGTGACGAAGTCGTTGTGTTTTTGTTGGTCCTCTTTGCTGGCTTTGGCGTTGAAGCTGATGACCGGCAGCAGATCCTCGGTGTTCGAGAACATTTTCTTCTCGATCACTACTCGCAGCTTCTCGTAGCTGAGCCAGGTTGGGTTTTTGCCGTTGTTGTTGGCGCGGGCACGCAATACGAAGTTAACGATCTCGTTGCGGAAATCTTTCGGATTGCTGATACCGGCTGGCTTCTCGATTTTTTCCAGTTCCTCGTTAAGGGCGACGCGGTTGAGGATTTCACCGGTCTCCGGATCGCGGTATTCCTGATCCTGAATCCAGAAGTCTGCGTAGAGCACATAGCGGTCAAAGATGTTCTGACCGTATTCGCTGTAAGACTCGAGGTAGGCCGTCTGGATTTCCTTGCCAATGAACTCGATATAGCGCGGTGCCAAGTATTCTTTGATGAACCGCAGGTAACGCTCGCGCACTTCAGCCTGGAATTGCTCTTGCTCGATTTGCTGTTCCAGCACGTACAGCAGGTGGACCGGGTTGGCGGCGATTTCGTGGGGATCGAAGTTGAAGACTTTCGACAGGATCTTGAATGCAAATCGGGTCGACAGGCCGTTCATCCCCTCATCGACACCGGCGTTATCGCGGTATTCCTGGATCGACTTGGCTTTTGGATCGGTGTCTTTCAGGTTCTCGCCGTCATACACACGCATCTTCGAGTAGATGTTCGAGTTCTCAGGCTCTTTGAGGCGCGACAGGACGGTGAACTGCGCAAGCATTTTCAGGGTGTCAGGCGCGCAATGAGCCTTGGCCAGCGAGCTGTTGAACAGTAGTTTGTCGTAGATTTTGACTTCATCGCTGACCCGCAAGCAGTACGGCACCTTGACGATGTAGATCCGGTCGATGAAGGCTTCGTTGTTCTTGTTGTTACGGAAGCTGTGCCATTCCGACTCGTTGGAGTGGGCCAGCAGGATGCCAGTGAACGGAATGGCGCCCAGGCCTTCGGTACTGTTGTAGTTCCCTTCCTGGGTGGCGGTCAGTAACGGGTGCAGGACCTTGATCGGCGCCTTGAACATTTCGACGAACTCCATCAGGCCTTGGTTGGCCCGGCAGAGTGCCCCGGAGTAGCTGTAGGCGTCGGCGTCGTTCTGTGGGAATTCTTCCAGTTTGCGAATATCGACTTTACCGACCAGTGCCGAAATGTCCTGGTTGTTCTCGTCGCCCGGTTCGGTTTTCGCCACTGCGATCTGGTTCAGGATCGATGGATACAGTTTCACCACGCGGAACTGGCTGATGTCGCCCCCGAACTCAGCCAGACGTTTGGTCGCCCAGGGCGACATGATGGTGTTCAGATAGCGCCGTGGGATGCCGAAATCTTCTTCAAGAATCGCACCGTCCTCAGTGGCATTGAACAGCCCGAGAGGCGATTCAAACACCGGGGAGCCTTTGATCGCATAGAAAGGTACTTTCTCGATCAGTTGTTTGAGTTTTTCCGCCAGTGACGATTTACCACCACCGACCGGACCCAGCAGATAAAGGATTTGTTTCTTCTCTTCCAGGCCCTGAGCGGCGTGGCGGAAGTACGAGACGATCTGGTCGATGCATTCTTCCATGCCATGGAAGTCTTCGAACGCCGGATAACGGCGGATCACCTTGTTGGAGAAAATCCGCGACAGCCGGGAGTTGGCCGACGTATCGAGCAACTCGGGCTCGCCAATGGCCAGCAGAAGACGCTCTGCGGAAGAGGCGTAGGCGCTGGCGTTCCTTTTTGCAGAGCTCCAGATACTCCTGTAGCGAGAGCTCTTCCTGGCGTGTCGACTCAAAGCGTTGTTGGAAGTGGCTAAAAATACTCATGACGTCACCTCGCTCGATACGTGGAGCCGGCGGCGGATCGTCAGTTGATGCTGGCAGGCAGCTGAAATCCAGCTGCTGTTTACCCCCCAGAACACCATAAAATTACTACCGATGACCCACGCGCCGGAGTACCGGCTCTCCCCTGTTTTGGATGGCCTAGGGCTAAGGATAGTTCGGAATCGGAGAGGTCAAGGCGGATTGACGAATAAGTCTGCGCGACCGTTCGTCAGATTTCGGCGCGAGCCCGCTCAGGACGCGGGGTCGGCCGATGAAAAAAAATTATTCAGCGGTGCTCTGAACTGTTTCGTCAGGGTACGTGTTCCGCCACAGCTCAAAACCGCCGTCCATGCTGTAGACGTCCGAAAAGCCCTGGCCCACGAGGTAGGCAGCGGCGCTTTGGCTGGAGTTGCCGTGATAGCACACCACGACCAAGGGCTTGTCCAGGTCTGCTTTGGCAATAAAGTCAGCGATGGAGTGGTTGTCCAGATGTTGCGCGCCAGGGATGTGCTGGGCGTTGAAGGTCTGCGGGTCGCGCACGTCGACCACCACCGCGCCTTGTTCGCGCAGGGCGTGGGCTTGCGCAGGAGGAATGCGTTTGAACTCGGTCATGGAACTGGCTCCTGATTTGAACTGAAAGGTGAATGCTAATGCCTGACTTCACCGCGCGGGGCGGGAAGGGGCAATGTGACCGGAACATCATTGGCCAGCCCCTTGCCGTCGCACACACAGCGATGCAATTGGCCGCTGTCGACGTTAAGCAGGGTCATGGCGCCGCCCCACACGCAACCGGTGTCCAGCGCGAACAAACCTGGTTCATCGCATTGGCCTTCAAGTGCCGCCCAATGACCGAAGATAATCTTCAGACCCTTGGTTTTGCGGTCCTTGTGCTTGAACCATGGCGCGTAGCCCGGCAAGGCACTGCCGATGCCTTCCTTGCTCTTCAAATCGAGCTTGCCGTGGCGGTCGCAGAAGCGCATGCGGGTGAAGTAGTTGGTGATCACGCGAAGCCGGGTTACGCCGTGCAGTTCGGGATCCCAGAGCGCCGGCTCATTACCGTACATGCCATCGAGGAAGGGCTGGTACAGATTATCGTCGCGCAAGGCGCTTTCGACTTCTTCGGCATACCGGAGCGCTTTCTTCAGCGTCCATTGCGGGGCAATGCCTGCGTGGACCAGGGCGATATCGCGTTCGCTGTCGTAGTGCATGAGCTTTTGCTGGCGAAGCCAGGCGAGCAGTTCGTCGCGGTCCGGCGCCTGCAGAATCTCGCGCAACGTATCGTTCTTTTTCAGGCGTTCGATATTGCACGATATGGCCAGCAGGTGCAGGTCATGGTTGCCCAGCACGCACACCACGGAATCACGCATGGCGTACAGGAAACGCAAGGTCTCCAGTGATTCGGGGCCACGGTTGACCAGATCGCCGACCAGCCACAGCTGGTCTTTGCCTGGATCGAAATCAACGTGTTCGAGCAGGCATTGCAGGGGTTCCAGGCAGCCTTGCAGGTCGCCGACGGCATACACCGCCATCAGTGCAGGGCTCCAGGTACTGCAAGGCGGAAGGGGGCAATCACGGCGTCGAAACGCTTTCCATCTTCCGCGAGCATCTGATAACTGCCCTGCATATTGCCAACTTTGGTCGTCATGACGGTGCCGCTGCTGTAGGTATGGCTCTGTCCGGACTTGATCAACGGCTGTTGACCCACCACGCCATCGCCACGCACTTCTTCGACATGGCCATCACCGTCGGTGATCACCCAGTGCCGGGAAAGCAGCTTGGCCGGCAGTTCACCACTGTTGTGCACGGTGATTGTGTACGCAAACGCGAAACGGTTCTGCTCGGGCTGCGATTGTTCTGCCAGGAAGCGGGTAACGACGCTGACGTCGACTTGGTAACGGGAATCGGACATGCAATAGGCCTTAAAAGCAAAAGCGGAAAAAGCCGGACCATACCGGTGAAATCCAGTCTAGGACATGTCGAGGGTAAAAAACCAACGATGCGGCGTTGTGCCTGCATTCTGTGGCTGTTCACCCCACGTTACATGGCCAACTACTCTACTCGGCGGGAGCCTGTTCGCTCAATTTGTCCGCCAGGCGGACGAAAGCGGCAAGGTCCAGTTGCTCGGGGCGCAAGCCGCCGTCAACGCCTGCCGCAGTGATTTCCTCGCTGCTGAGCAAGGCTTTAAGGGTGTTGCGCAGCGTCTTGCGGCGCTGGTTGAAGGCTTCGCGAACCACACGCTCAAGCAGGCGGTGATCCTTGGCCGGGTGCGGCAGGGTTTCGTGCGGCACCAGGCGGACGATGGCGGAATCGACTTTTGGTGGTGGGTT
This sequence comes from Pseudomonas sp. NA-150, assembly GCF_044336365.1. Classification (NCBI taxonomy): domain Bacteria; kingdom Pseudomonadati; phylum Pseudomonadota; class Gammaproteobacteria; order Pseudomonadales; family Pseudomonadaceae; genus Pseudomonas; species Pseudomonas sp. NA-150. The sequence goes on from NZ_CP172305.1 coordinate 304,950, forward strand.
GAACGCGCCAGGGCCAACGTTGAACAGGTGTTCGACGCGGCAGTGGTACTGAACCATGATCGACAGGCGACCGTAGTCGCCGCCGCCAGGGCCGGCGGCAAGACGCTGGACGACTTCTTTTTGCAGCATGAAGTGCATGTCGCGGATCAGGTTCGCGTTTTGCAACAGGTGGAAAATCAGCGGGGTGGAGATGTTGTAGGGCAGGTTGCCCACCACACGCAGGCTGCTCGGCGCGGCGTTCAAGCTGGTGAAGTCAAACTTCAGCGCATCGCCTTGATGCAGATTGAAGTTCGGTTTGCCGCCGAAGTGGCTGGTGAGGATCGGGATCAAGTCCTTGTCCAGCTCAACCACATCCAGTTGGGCGCCGCTATTGAGCAGACCTTCAGTCAGGGCGCCTTGGCCCGGACCGATTTCCAGCAGGCGATCTTCCGGACGGGCACGAATAGCACGCAGGATTTTGTCGATCACGCCAGCGTCGTGCAGGAAGTTTTGCCCAAAGCGCTTGCGCGCCTTGTGTTGGAATTGCTCGGTCATGAATGGGTCTCGGCCATCTGGTAGGCGGTTTCCAGGGCGACTTTGAGGCTGCCGGTGTCGATCTTGCCGGTGCCCGCCAGATCCAGGGCGGTGCCATGGTCGACGGAGGTGCGGATGATCGGCAGGCCCAGAGTCACGTTGACTGCAGCGCCGAAACCTTTGTATTTCAGCACGGGCAAACCCTGGTCATGGTACATCGCCAGCACTGCGTCGCAGTGCTCCAGATATTTGGGGGTAAACAGAGTGTCGGCAGGCAGCGGGCCGCGTAAGTTCATGCCTTCGCTGCGCAGACGCTCCAGAGTAGGTTCGATAATGTCGATTTCTTCGTGGCCCAGGTGTCCACCTTCGCCAGCGTGAGGGTTGAGACCACACACCAGGATACGTGGCTGGGCGATGCCGAACTTGTTGACCAGATCGGCATGCAGAATGCGTGTGACACGTTCCAGTCGCTCAGGCGTGATCGCGTCGGCGATGTCCCGCAGCGGCAGGTGAGTGGTCACCAGAGCGACGCGCAGGTCGCCAGTCGCGAGCATCATCACCACCTGTTCGGTGTGGGTCAGTTCGGCGAGGAATTCGGTGTGACCGGAAAACGGGATGCCGGATTCGTTGATTACGCCCTTGTGTACTGGGGCGGTAATCATCCCGGCAAAATCGCCATCGATGCAGCCCTGTCCGGCGCGGGTCAAGGTTTCCAGGACAAAGGCGGCATTGGCCTTGTCCAGCTGGCCCGGCGTTACATGCGCTGACAGCGGGGTGTCCCAGACATACAGGCTACCGGCCGGCGCAGGCTTGTCTGGCCAGGCATCGGGGGCTACCGGGAGTAAATTGACCGCCACACCCAGCAGCGCGGCCCGCTCGAGGAGCAGGTCGCGGCTGGTAATGGCAATCAGGGGGTGCGGCTGAGGTTGCGAAGCGAGCAGCAGGCACAGGTCTGGACCTATACCCGCCGGCTCGCCGGGTGTCAGAGCGAAACGCTGCGGTTTCACTTCGCCGCCGCGTCAGCCTGATCGGACTGATCGGCGCCTGGGAGCTTGATTTCAACGTAGGCTTCGTCGCGGATCTGACGCAGCCAGGTTTGCAGCTCTTCATCGTACTTGCGGTTGCGCAGTGCAGTCTTGGCTTGCTCTTCGCGTGCTTCGTTGCTGCTGTCTGTGGCGCGACGGCCAAGAACTTCCAGTACGTGCCAGCCATATTGTGTCTGGAACGGCTTGGACAGCTGACCGATCGGGCTCTCAGCCATCACTGCGCGGAACTCTGGAACCAGCTGGTTCGGGTCCACCCAGTTCAGATCGCCACCGTTGAGTGCCGAACCTGGGTCTTCAGAGAAGCTTTTTGCCAGTTCGCCAAAGTCTTCGCCGTTCTTGATGCGCTCGTACAGGCGCTCGGCCAGACGTTTGGTCTCATCATCGCTGCGGATAGCGTTTGGCTTGAGCAGGATGTGACGAACATGAATTTCGTCCTTCATCTGTGCCTGACTCTGACCGCCACGTGTTTCCAGCTTTTTCAGGATAATGAAGCCGCCAGGCGTGCGCGTTGGCTGGGTGATACCGCCGTTGCTCAGTGCTCTGATCTGATCGTCGAACGGAGGCGGCAATTGAGCGGCTTTACGCCAGCCCATGTCACCGCCGTCGAGGGCGTTATCACTTTTCGACTTGGCAATAGCCAGTTGCGAGAAGTTGGCGCCGTCTTTGAGCTGCTGATAAACGTCCTGAGCCTGACGCGCCGCAGCCTGGATTTCATCCGAGCTGGCACTGTCCTTGGTCGCGATCAAGATGTTGGCCAGGTGATATTCCTCGGACAATTGCATCTTGCCCACGTCGGAGGCGAGGAAGTTTTTCACTTCCTGTTCCGACACCTGGATACGCTCGGCAACCCGCCGCTGACGCACGCGGCTGATGATCATTTCGCGACGGATCTGATCACGAGCAGCTTCATACGACAGACCGTCATGGGTCAGTGCCGCGCGGAACTGGTCAACGCTCATGTTATTGCGCTGGGCAATGGTGCCGACAGCCTGGCTCAGCTCTTCATCGGTAATGCGAATGCCGGAGCGTTCACCGATTTGCAGCTGCAGGTTCTCGACGATCAGGCGCTCCAGCACCTGCTGGTCCAGCACGCCCGGAGGTGGCATGCCACCGCCGCGCTTGGCGATGGTCTGCATCACTTCGTGAACACGCTGGTCCAGTTGGCTGCGCATGATCACGTCGTTGTCGACGATGGCCACCACGCTGTCGAGATTTTTCACCTCGGCATGCGCGGCGGCGCTCAGGAGTAACGCGCCCAACATCAGCGGGCGCAGGCAATTAGAAAGCTTGGTCTTCACGTTCACGATAACCCTGGATGCCTTTGTCGAGGAAGCTTTCAACTTTTTGGCCAGTAACGCCGCCAAGTCCCTTCAGCACGATTTGTAAGAAAATGCCGTGGTCGCCTTTTTCGTTCTGAGATACGTCTTGACTGAACTCGTCATAGTTGACCCAGTAACGATTGATGAAGCGCAGCTTCCAGCAGCAGTTGTCATATTCAAAACCACCAAAGGCTTCGAGCGTACGGTTGCGGTTGTAATCGTACTGCCAGCGGCTGATAGCGCTCCATTGCGGCACGATTGGCCAGATAACCGAGAAATCGTGTTGCTGGATTTTGTAGTAATCCTTGATGAAGCCCGGTTGGCCAGGTGTACCGAGGTCACCGCCGCCATCGACCCATTTACCCGTGTTCTGGTCATAACGAATCAAGTCGTTGCGATAGCGGTAGCCGACGTTGACGACCTTGTTCGGATTGTCTTCAGGCTGATAGTGCATCATCGCGTTGCCAGAACGGGGGCTGCGGCTATCCGGGTCCCAGTTGTATTCAGCAGTCGCGCGCCAGTCGTGGTTGAAGGCGTAGGCATAGTCCAGTGCGTAAGGTGAAACGTTCGCGGTGGACGACGCACGTGTGTGGTAGTCGATACCTGGCAGTTGTACCTTGCGATCCTGGAAGTACATCGCCTGGCCAATGCTGATGCGTTGACGTTCGAAGCCGTTGTCTTCAATCCAGCGGTTGGTGATGCCCAGCGACAGCTTGTTCTCGTCACCGATACGGTCGGAGCCCACGAAACGGTTGTCGCGAAACAGCGAGGCGTAGTTGAACGTGGTTTCACCCGAGTCGAAAATCGGGATGTCTTCCTGGTTCTTGTTCGGCACGTACAGGTAGTACAGACGAGGTTCCAGAGTCTGGCGGTAGTCTTTGCCGAACCAGTTGGTGTTCCGGTCGAAGTACAGGCCGCTGTCTACGCTGAAAATCGGGACGGCGCGGTCTTGGGAGCTGTTGAATTCGCCCGTAAGGAACGGCGTACCGGCTGCTGCTGCCGCAGTCTGTTGATCAACGATCTGTTGTTGGCCGGTATTACCCAGATCCAGGTCATATTTGGTGTAGACATATTTCAGCTTTGGCGTCACGAACCCGTAGCTGGCGTTCATTGGCAGGCTAACGGATGGCGCGAGGTTCAGGCGGTCGCCGTTCGCCCGAGCCAGGCCGGTAACGTTGGTGTCAAGCCGCGGAGTTTCGTTACCATCTTCGTCGGAAAAGTTGCCTGTCTGTAGCGAGCGCTGAAACCGGACCGCCTCAGTCTCGTAGGAGAAGTCCAGGCCACCCGGATGATACGGCAGCGTACCATTGATGGTGAGTTGCGGCAGGCGGTTGTACGGTGTGATATCCGACACCGTGGCCAACTGGTAAGCCTGCACGTTGAGGCGGGCGTTAAAGGTATCGCCGCGCCAGGTCGTAGAAGCTTGCTGGTTCAGGTAATCGAGTTTCTGAACGCCGAGAACCCCAGTCTCGAGATCCTGGAAGTAATACGGGTCGCTGATCTTGGTGTAGTCGACCTGAGTGCTCAGGCGCGAGTCAAGGCCGCCCTTGTGTTGCAGGTTGATCATCCAGCGGGTGCTTTTGGCGTCCGTCTGCTGATCTCGTTCGTTATCCTGATCGTTCAGATAGCCGCCGCCGATCTGTCCTTCACTCGACTTGGTCAAATAACGGAACTCACCTTCCATCAACAGGCCGCGCTTGGCCATCAGACGTGGATACAAGGTGGCGTCGTAATCCGGTGCCAAGTTGAAGTAGTAAGGCGTAAGCAGGGTTGCGCCGGTCTTGCCACCGCTACCAATAGACGGTGCCAGGAAACCGGACTGACGACGACTATCGATCGGGAAGTAAATGTACGGGGTGTAGAAGATCGGAATGTCTTTGACCCGCAGCGTGGCGTTGGTCGCAGTACCGAAGCCCGTGGCCGGGTTAAGGGTGATGTTGTTACCCCTGAGTTCCCAGGCGTTGCTGCTCGGCTCACAGGTGGTGTAAGTACCATCCCGCAGACGAATGATCGCATTCTCGGCGCGCTTGGCGTACAAGGCGCTGCCGCGAACGTTGGACTTGTGCATCACGTATTCGGCGTTGTCGATCTTGGCTTCGCCAGTATCGAGCTGAATCTCAGCGTGATCGCCGACAATGAGCGCGCCGTTCTGACGCAAGCGCACGTTGCCGTTGAGCTCGCCGTGGTTCTCGGCCTGGTGCAGGCTGGCTTCGTCCGCCTGTACCTGCATACTGCCCTGGCGCAGCACGACATCACCTGCCAGCGTCGCCGTTTGTGCTTCCTGCTCGTAACGAGAGGCTTTGGCACCCACGAACATCGGCGCATCGCTCATCTTCGTCTTGTCATTCATGCCAGGACGAATCGGCTCGATGTACGCACCCGAGCAATAAGGACCGGTTTCGGCCAATTGCGCAGGCGTGAGGTTTTCCCGTGGAACCCAATCGAGGTGGCTGTAGTCTGCACTACGCGACTTCAGGCCACGACCCTTGGCTTCGGTAACCAGTACAGTGGCGGGCTTGTCGCTGGCGGTTGAGCCGCTTTCAGGCGTCGCCACGGTGCTGACATTGTCTGCACCGTGCACAGGGCGCGGTGGCAATACAGCAGCATTGGTTTTAGGGGCACACGCCCAGGCACCCGAAGCAGAGACTGTACAGTCATACTGTTCAGCAGCAACCGCAAACTGAGTGGCCAAAGGTTGCATCGCCAGCAAACTGCCGGTCATGAGCAACGGAAATTTTTTACGAAACGCGGGGGATTTCAATGCCATCTTATTAGTCCGGGCTTCCTGCGCGCCATCTGCCCGCGGGGGGGCCGCACGCCTCTCGATGGGCTGAAAAAGATGTCGGATAATAAAGCATGACCCGCTTGACGGCTAGCGCCGTCGGAGACCCTTGCAATGCCAGATCAAGATGTACGCCTGCAACACCTGAAAGTTTGGCTCGAAGCGCAACTTCCGAAGCTGTTTTTAGCTCAGGATTGGGGCGTCGTACCCCCGGCCACGTTGACTGCGGCCAGTAGTGATGCCAGTTTTCGTCGATATTTTCGCTGGGAGGGTGCCGGCCGAACTTTTATTGTCATGGACGCGCCGCCACCCCAGGAAAACTGCAAACCTTTCGTGGATATCGCACATTTATTAAGTAAATCAGGAATTAATGTTCCAAAAATTTATGCCGAAGACCTGAAACAAGGCTTTCTTCTGCTCAACGATTTGGGTCAAAAAACCTACCTCGACGTGATTGATGCGGAAAATGCCGACCCATTGTTCGACGATGCACTGGATGCTTTGCTCGCCTATCAGCAGCTGCCGATGGATGCGCCACTGCCCAGTTACGACGTCGCTTTGTTGCGTCGTGAACTCGAGCTTTTTCCCGAGTGGTACATCCGTCGACACTTGGGCATCGAGCTGGATTCGCACCAATTGGCACTCTGGCAGCGCGCCAGCGATCTGCTGATCGATAGCGCACTGGCGCAGCCGAAGGTCTTGGTGCATCGCGACTACATGCCTCGTAACCTGATGCACAGCGAGCCCAATCCGGGCGTGCTGGATTTTCAGGATGCGGTGTACGGGCCTGTGACTTACGACGTGACCTGCCTGTTCAAAGATGCGTTTTTGAGCTGGCCTGAAGAGCGTGTGCAGGGGTGGTTGAAACAGTATTGGCAGGCGGCGGGCGCAGTCGGGATTCCAGTGCAGGCACAGTTTGAAGATTTTCTGCGCGCCAGCGATTTGATGGGCGTGCAGCGACATTTGAAAGTAATCGGTATTTTTGCGCGTATTTGCCACCGTGACGGCAAGCCCCGTTACCTGGCCGATGTCCCGCGTTTCTTCGCCTATATAGAAGCTGTATTGGCGCGGCGGCCGGAGTTGGCTGAGTTGGGCGAGTTGCTGGCAAGCCTGCGTCAACCTGTTGGAGCGGCAATATGACAATAAAAGTAGTCCGCGCATGAAGGCGATGATTCTCGCCGCGGGCAAGGGTGAACGCCTGCGCCCTTTGACCTTGCACACGCCTAAACCATTGGTGCGAGCTGGCGGTGTGCCCTTGATCGAGTATCACCTGCGCGCATTGCATGCTGCGGGTTTCACCGAAATCGTGGTCAACCACGCATGGTTGGGCCAGCAGATCGAGGAGTACCTCGGTGATGGGCAACGCCTGGGTTTAAGCATTCAATACTCTCCGGAAGGCGAACCGTTGGAAACTGGCGGCGGGATCTTCCGTGCCTTGCCGTTGCTGGGCGACGGGCCATTCCTGGTGGTTAACGGGGATATCTGGACCGATTACGACTTCAGCGCGCTCAGCCGGCCGATCAGCGGCCTGGCGCATCTGGTGCTGGTGGATAACCCCGAGCATCATCCGGCAGGCGATTTCGCCCTGGTGGATGGACAGGTTATCGAGAGCCGGTCTTTGCCGCGCCTGACATACAGCGGCATGGCGATTTTGCATCCGGACTTGTTCGAAGACTGCGAGGCCGGTGCTTTCAAGCTGGCACCCTTGCTGCGCGAAGCCATGGCGCAAGGTCGGGTTTCAGGCGAGCACTTTACCGGGCGGTGGGTCGATGTCGGCACCCATGAGCGGCTGGCGGACGTCGAACGCTTGCTCGCGGTGAGTCGCTAAATGCTCTGGCCAAGCACGCTGATTGGCGCGGGTGCGGGTTTTGCCATCGCTAACATTCCGGGCGCGCTATTAGGGGCGCTGCTTGGGCAGGCGCTGGATCGGCGTCTGGAACTGCACAGCTGGGCGCACTTGCGCGAGCGTCTGGGTGGCCGTGCGGTGCCGCACGATGATGAATTGCTGTTTATTGTGCTGGGTCGTTTGGCCAAGTCGAATGGACGGGTAGTCGATGGCCATATCCAGCAGGCGCGATTGGAAATGCATCGGATGGGGCTTAGCGACCCTGCTCAACGTCGGGCCATTGCCGCGTTCAATCGCGGCAAGAGCGGCGGCGACCGCCTGCGGGGGCATTTGCGCCGCTTGAGGAGCCAATCGCACGCGGCCGAAGGATTGCTTCGCGCGTGTTGGCGCATGGCGTGGGCCGATGGCAAAGCATCGCGGGCCGAGCGCGAGTTGATCGAACTCTGGGGGTCCTGGTTGGGTTGGACTGCGGTGAGAGTCCAGGCCTTGGCCATCGACTATGACCCACAGCGAAAACCTGTCGCCAGCAGTGCCGACCTGTATCAAGACGCGCTGCAATTGTTGGGGGTGACGGCCAGTGCCGAACCGGCGCAGATCAAGCGTGCTTACCGCCGGCTGCTCAGTCGGCATCATCCGGATAAAGTCGCGGGAGCGGGGGCGAATGCGTTGCAAGTGCGTGAAGCCACCGACAAAACCCGCGAGCTGCATCAGGCATATACCTTGATTCGCGAGCGGCGGGATTTTCGCTGATCAGGGTGTGTCAATTACGCCGCATTCGCAGGCTCGCCTGCGAATGCGCGCGCCGCGATTTATTTCGCCTCCAGCCAACCCCGAACCCGTCGAAACATCTGCTCTTGCTCAGCGCTATCGTTGCCCGGTATTGCCGCCAGCGCGACCTGGGTGTAACCCGTGGTTTTCGCCCGTTTGCTCGCTTGCAGGCGCTGCTGCGCGGCCTGGGCGTTCAGTGGCATGTCCTTGTAGACAAAATCCGCTGTCTTGACCTTCAACAGGGGGGCTAACTCGTCTAAACGCGGCTTGGCGCCGGACGGCTCCTGCGCGGCGACCAGCACCAGCTTCTGAATCGTGGGCGACGGGTGCTCGTTGAGGTAGCGAGCGGCCCAGTACGCGCCACTGCCATGGCCGAGCAGTACAATACCGTGGGATTTCTGCTGTTGCGCGTAGGCAATCGCACTATCAATGCGAGCGAAAATGCGCTCGGCCTCAGCCTTGGCCTGTTCTTGCGCAGCTGCGGCGCGCGCGACGCCGTCGGCAGCCTCCGCTTCGACGGTCTTTTCCGGCTCTGGCGCTTTCGCGACGGCATCCTTTTTCGGATCTTTGGCGGGCGCTGTGCCCTTGGTGGGTTCGGCTGGCTTGTCCTCGACGCGCGGCAGGCTGCCATCCATTGCCACGTCTGGCAGCGTCACGCTCAAGCTGGCCCAGCCATCATCCGGAAACTTGCGTCGCAGTGGGCCGACGGCTTGTGGCCAGTCCGCCGATTCGCCCGTCCCCGGGATGATGATCACCGTGCCCTTGGGTTGATCAATGTTTGCCGGCTTCCACAGCGCGAGGAAACTGTCAGTACCCGCCACCAGTTGCTGTTGCTCTTGTGGCGGCAGTTGCCGTTGCAGTGCGGCGGCATCTTCCTGGCTGCGCTCGATCAAGGGTTGACGCTCGACAGCCGGAGCAGCGGCTGAATCTTTGGCCGGTACTGGATCGGCTGCCATGACGGGCAAGGCACAGGGTAGTATCAGTGACAAACACAATGCAGGAAGCGTTGTGCGGAAGATGTAGGACATCGGATATTCCAGGCCAGAAACAGTCCTGGCAGCCTAATGGGTTGATCAGCATTTGTCAGGCGCCAGCGCGGTGCGACAGCACGAGAAAAACAGTTCAGGAAGCAATTGGAATGACAGCGTGATGATTCGATCGATGCGCCCATGGCTTATCGGCTGCTCAAGGTTGCTCTTGATGGTGCTGCCGTTGATGACCGTTTCATTCGTGGCATCGGCTGTCCCTGCACCGGCGCCGCCGGCTGCGGTCCTGAGCCCGGAGCAGCGCGACTGGCTGGGGCAGCGCGATCAGTTGCGCGTCGGTTTGGTGTTGCAGGCGCCCTATGCGCAGTTTGATCGGCGCCTGCAGCAATTGTCGGGTGCGAACGTCGATTTAATCAAAGCGTTGGAAAATACCCTGCAAGTCGAACTGATCTGGCGTAACTATCCCGACCAGGCGTCGCTGGAGAAAGCGCTGCAAGAAGGCGCTATCGACCTCGCGCCCGGCTTGACCCAAACCCCGGCCGGGTTGCGGTTGTGGCTGTACTCCGATCCTTACATGCGGGTGCCGAACCTGGTGGTTGGCGAGCGCAACGGTGCGGGTGCGGTGGATCTGGAAAAGCTCGATCCGCGTGATCGTGTCGCTGTGCGCATGCCGGGCTCTGTCGCTGACTATCTGGGCAGCACTTACACCCACCTCAACCTGCAAGGTGTGCCGTTGGAGCGACAGGCGCTGCAATTAGTATTGAGCCAGCAAGCCAAGTACGCGGTCATCGACGAGGCGCAGCTCAGCCGGCTGTCCATCGAGCCCGAGTTTGCCGGTTTGGCCGTGGTGGGTGATATCGGCTTGCCACAGTTGCTGCGGGTGGCATCGCGCAAGGACTGGCCGGAGTTGGCGAGCATCATCAGCGCCGCGCTGCACGCGATACCGGCGCGCGATCTTGAACAACTGCATGCGCGCTGGTTGCAGCCGCAGTACCCGAGTTTGAGCCAGTCCCCCGGCTTTTGGCAAAACCTCACCTTTTTGCTGCTGGTGATGGTGCTGGCCTGTTTTGCGATAGTGGTCTGGCAGCGACGTCAACAGCATGCGCTGGAGCAAAGCCTGGCCATTGCCCGCGATGACATCGCCCGGCGCCAGGCCAGTGAGCAAGCGCTGCGCCTGACGCAGTTCTCCATCGACCAAAGCACGGTGGGCATTCTCTGGGTGAATTGGGACAGTCATGTGCGCTACGCCAACCATGCGGCCGAAGCGATGCTGGGTTATGCCGCCGGCGGCGTGGTTGATCGCCCCCTGATTGATTTCGAGCCCGGTCTGCATATGGATCGCTGGTTGAACCTGTGGAAGCGTGCTCGCTCCACCGAGGAGAGTCCGCAGAACTTCGAGACCAGTTGCATTCGCGCCGACGGCAGTATCTTGCCGGCCGACGTGTCCCTGAGTTTTCTTCGCTTCAGCAACGCCGAATATCTGGTGGTGTTCCTCACCGACGTGACAGAGCGGCGGCGGGCGCTGGCGGCCTTGCAGGAGAGTGAGGCGCGACTGAAAGGCATCGCCGCCAACGTGCCGGGGCTGGTGTTTCGTCTGGAGCGGGCGCAGGTCGGGGAAGAGCCAGAGTTCGCCTACATCAGTGAGGGCAGTGAAAGTCTGGTGGGTTATGCGTCGGAGACGTTGCGTCATCCGGACATGGGCTTGCGCAATCTGGTACATCCGGATGACCGCGCGGGCTATCACGTGGTGCAGGACCGTTCACTGGGCAGCGACAGTGATTGGTCATGGCAAGGACGGATTCTGACTCGAGAAGGCGAACAGCGCTGGGCCGAGATCAAAGCCATCGCCCGACACCTGGACGACAAACGCGTGGCCTGGGACGGCATCGTCTGGGATATCACCGAAAGCAAGCGCATTGAACTGGAACTGGCCAGTTCCCGCGAGCAACTGCGCGAGTTGTCGGCGCATCTGGAAAGTGTGCGTGAGGAAGAGAAGGCGCGCATCGCCCGCGAAGTACACGATGAGCTGGGGCAGATGCTCACCGTGCTCAAGCTGGAAACGTCCATGTGCGAACTGGCCTACGCTGATCTCGACCCTGGCCTGCATGATCGACTGAACAGTATGAAGCGTCTGATTTCGCAACTTTTTCAACTGGTGCGCGATGTCGCCACGGCGTTGCGTCCGCCGATTCTCGATGCAGGCATTGCGTCGGCCATCGAGTGGCAGGCGCGACGTTTTGAGGCGCGGACGCAGATTCCGTGTCTGGTGCAGGTCCCGGACAATTTGCCGATGCTCAGCGATGCCAAGGCCATCGGCCTGTTTCGCATTTTGCAGGAAGCACTGACCAACGTGATGCGTCACGCCGAGGCGCACACGGTCGAGCTGAGCCTGACCCTTGAAGAAGGCCTGTTGTGCATGACGATCGCCGACGATGGCCGTGGTTTTGTCCCGGAGCAGGGCAGGCCGACCTCGTTCGGGTTGGTGGGGATGCGCGAGCGGGTGTTGATGCTGGGCGGCACATTGCAACTGGACAGCGAGTCGGGTGAAGGCACAACCTTGCGCGCTTATATTCCACTGGCCGTTTAATCGTTGAATGCCGTTGGGCAGGAGCATGACTGTGATTCGTGTATTGGTAGCTGAAGACCACACCATCGTTCGCGAGGGCATCAAACAGCTGATCGGTCTGGCCAAAGACCTGTTGGTGGTGGGCGAGGCCAGCAATGGCGAACAGTTGCTGGAGACCTTGCGCCACGTCGAGTGTGAAGTGGTGTTGTTGGATATTTCAATGCCCGGCGTCAATGGACTTGAGGCGATTCCACGGATTCGTGCATTGAGCAATCCGCCGGCGATTTTGGTGTTGTCGATGCACGATGAGGCGCAGATGGCGGCGCGGGCACTGAAGGTCGGCGCTGCGGGATACGCCACCAAGGACAGCGATCCGGCACTGTTGCTGACCGCGATTCGACGAGTGGCCGCGGGTGGGCGCTACATCGATCCGGACCTGGCCGACCGCATGGTGTTCGAGGTGGGCCTGACGGATAACCGTCCGCTGCATTCGCTGTTGTCCGAGCGCGAATTTTCAGTGTTTGAGCGCCTGGCTCAGGGTGCCAACGTCAACGACATCGCCCAGCAACTGGCCTTGAGCAGCAAGACCATCAGCACCCACAAAGCGCGGCTGATGCAGAAACTTAACGTCACCTCGCTGGCGGATCTGGTCAAGTACGCGATGGAGCACAAGTTGCTCTGATAGGCGCGTGTCTGAAAGCGACATCATCTAGCGTCTGTTCCTCCCTTATCGCGGGCAAGCCCGCTCCTACAGTGCACAGGTGATCCATTGTAGGAGCGGGCTTGCCCGCGATGACGCCAGACCGGACAGAAAAGATATCGCAGACTTCATATCTATTCACGCCATCCTTGTAGGGCAATCCCTACCCCAATCTCTCATACCGCCCGATTTGCCTGTGCTTGAGCCTGATCTAGGCTTAATCCACGGCAGACAAAACAAAAGGTGTGGGTAATGAGCGACGTCGATTCAAGTGCTGGGGCCAATGATGTTCTGGTCAGCTTCCGTGGTGTGCAGAAAAGCTACGACGGCGAAAACCTGATCGTCAAAGACCTCAACCTGGAGATTCGCAAAGGCGAGTTCCTCACGCTGCTCGGTCCTTCCGGTTCGGGCAAGACCACCAGCTTGATGATGCTGGCCGGCTTCGAAACGCCGACCGCGGGTGAAATCCTGCTGGCCGGTCGTTCGATCAACAACGTGCCGCCACATAAACGCGACATCGGCATGGTGTTTCAGAACTATGCATTGTTCCCGCACATGACCGTTGTGGAGAACCTGGCGTTTCCACTGTCGGTACGTGGCCTGAACAAAAGCGACATCAGTGATCGAGTCAAAAAAGTGTTGAGCATGGTGCAGCTGGACACCTTCGCCCATCGCTACCCGGCGCAGCTTTCCGGTGGTCAGCAGCAGCGTGTGGCGTTGGCCCGTGCGCTGGTGTTCGAACCGCAACTGGTGCTGATGGACGAACCGCTGGGTGCACTGGATAAACAACTGCGTGAACACATGCAGATGGAGATCAAGCACCTGCACCAGCGCCTCGGCGTGACCGTGGTCTACGTGACCCATGACCAGGGTGAAGCCCTGACCATGTCTGACCGGGTGGCCGTGTTCCACCAGGGCGAGATTCAGCAAATCGCGCCACCGCGCACGCTCTACGAAGAGCCAAAAAACACCTTCGTCGCCAACTTCATCGGCGAAAACAACCGTCTGAGCGGCAACCTGATCAGCCGCAATGGCGACCGTTGCGTGATCGCGCTGGCCCGTGGCGAGAAGGTTGAGGCGTTGGCCGTCAATGTTGGCGAAATCGGCGATCCGGTGACCTTGTCGATCCGCCCCGAGCGCATCTGCGTCAACGGCAGCAGTGAGAGTTGCGTGAACCGGTTCTCTGGTCGCGTTGCGGAATTCATTTACCTGGGCGACCACGTGCGTGTGCGTCTGGAAGTTGCTGGAAAAACCGACTTCTTCGTCAAGCAGCCAATCGCGGAGCTGGATCCGGGGTTGACGGTGGGCGACGTTGTGCCAATTGGATGGCAGGTCGAACACGCTCGCGCGCTCGATCCCTTGCTGGAAGCGCATTAACAGTCAGAGGCGAATGAATCGCCCCACGTAAAACCAACACTGCACTGTGGAGAGAACAATAAATGCTCAAATCCTTGAAGTTCACCGCTATTACGCTGGGCATGATGTGCGCTTCGCACGCCATGGCGGCAGCAGATCTGACCGTTATTTCCTTCGGTGGCGCCAACAAGGCGGCACAGGAGAAGGCGTTCTATGCGCCGTGGGAAAAAGCCGGTAACGGCAAAATCATCGCTGGCGAATACAACGGTGAGATGGCCAAGGTGAAAACCATGGTCGATACCAAGAGCGTTTCCTGGGATCTGGTAGAAGTCGAATCGCCTGAGCTGTCGCGCGGTTGCGACGAAGGCATGTTCGAAGAACTCGACCCGAAAATGTTCGGCAATCCAGCAGACTACGTTAAAGGCGCTATCCAGACCTGCGGCGCTGGCTTCTTCGTGTGGTCGACCGTGTTGGCGTACAACGCTGACAAACTGAAAACCGCACCGACCAGCTGGGCTGATTTCTGGGACACCAAGAAATTCCCAGGCAAGCGTGGCCTGCGTAAAGGCGCCAAGTACACCCTGGAATTCGCCCTGATGGCTGACGGTGTTGCACCGAAAGACGTCTACAAAGTGCTGGCCAGCAAAGACGGTGCAGACCGCGCGTTCAAGAAGCTCGATGAGCTGAAGCCATCCATCCAGTGGTGGGAAGCCGGCGCTCAACCGCCACAGTTCCTCGCTTCCGGTGACGTGGTCATGAGCTCGGCTTACAACGGCCGTATCGCTGCTGTACAGAAAGAAAGCAACCTGAAAGTGGTATGGACCGGCGGCATCTACGACTTCGACGCATGGGCAATCCCGAAGGGTTCGAAAACTGCAGCCGAAGCGAAGAAGTTCATCGCTTACTCGCTGTCGCCTGAACAGCAGAAGACCTACTCGGAAAACATCGCCTACGGTCCTGCAAACGTCCAGGCCGTGAAGTTGTTGAGCAAGGACACGCTGCAAAACATGCCGACTACCCCGGATAACATCAAAGACCAAGTGCAGATCGACGTGAGCTTCTGGGCTGACAACGGCGAGCAACTGGAGCAGCGCTTCACTGCTTGGGCTGCCAAGTAAGCGTTAGCTGTTTGAGATAGTTGCAGATGAGTTCCCTCCTCGTGTTACGGCACGCAGGAGGGGCGCATCCATTGTTCAAAGATTTTCGGAGTTCGCTATGGCCATCGCAGTGCCCCTCACCGAAGGCGCCAACCTCACCCTGAAGCAACGCCTGGCGCGTGCCGAACGGGTTAATCGCTGGAAGGCTCAGGCATTGATTGCGCCGTTGGTGCTGTTTCTGCTGCTGGTGTTTCTGGTACCGATTGTTGCTCTGCTCTATAAGAGCGTCGGCAACCCGGAAGTGGTCGACGCCATGCCGCGCACTGTCCTTGCCGTAAAGCAATGGGACGGCAAAAGCCTGCCTCCGGAGCCGGTCTACAAGGCACTGAGCCTGGACCTGGCGGACGCCCGCAAGAATCAGACCCTCGGCGATTTGTCCAAGCGTCTGAACATGGAACTGGCCGGTTATCGCAGCCTGCTGACGAAAACCGCGCGCGCACTGCCTTTCGCAACCGAACCTGCTTCTTATAAAGATGCACTCGAAGCACTCGATGAGCGCTGGGGCGATCCTGCCTATTGGCAAGCGGTCCGCCGAAATACCAGCAGCGTCACGCCCTTTTATTTACTGGCTGCAGTTGACCACCGCATCGATGACCTCGGTGAAGTAGCGCCTGCGACCCCGGATCAAGCGATTTACCTGGATATTTTCGGCCGTACCTTCTGGATGGGCCTGGTCATTACCGTGGTCTGTCTGCTACTGGCCTATCCACTGGCTTACCTGCTGGCCAACTTGCCATCGCGGCAGAGCAACCTGCTGATGATCATGGTGCTGCTGCCGTTCTGGACCTCGATTCTGGTGCGGGTCGCGGCCTGGATCGTGTTGTTGCAGTCGAGCGGCCTGATCAATGGCGCGCTGATGGCGATGGGGGTTATCGATAAGCCGATCGAGTTGGTGTTCAACCGAACCGGCGTTTATATCTCGATGGTGCACATCATGCTGCCGTTCATGATCCTGCCGATCTACAGCGTGATGAAGGGCATTTCCCCGACGTACATGCGCGCCGCGATCTCCCTCGGCTGTCATCCGATCACCAGCTTCTGGCGCGTGTACTTTCCGCAGACCTACGCCGGCATCGGTGCGGGTTGCCTGTTGGTGTTCATTTTGTCGATTGGCTACTACATCACCCCGGCACTGCTGGGCAGCCCGAACGACCAAATGGTCAGCTACTTCGTCGCGTTCTACACCAACACCAGCATCAACTGGGGCATGGCCACGGCATTGGGCGGTCTGCTGTTGGCGGCGACGGTCGTGCTTTATCTGATTTATAGCTGGCTGATCGGCGCTAGCCGTATGCGTCTGAGCTGAGGAGATTGACCATGCTGAGCCCTTACACATCGCCTATCGAGCGAGTCTGGTATTACGCCTTGCGCATTCTTTGCGGGCTGGTGTTGTTGTTCCTGGTCCTGCCAGTGCTGGTGATCATTCCGCTGTCGTTCAACACCGGTAGCTTTCTGGTCTACCCGATGCAAGGCTTTTCCTTGCACTGGTATCAGGACTTTTTCGCCTCCGCCGAATGGATGCGGTCACTGAAAAACAGCATGATCGTTGCGCCTGCCGCAACGGTGCTGGCCATGAGTTTCGGTACGTTGGCAGCGATTGGTTTGACCCGTGGCAACTTCCGCGGCAAGGCGCTGGTCATGGCCTTGGTGATTTCGCCGATGGTGGTGCCGGTGGTGATCGTCGGTGTTGCCAGCTACCTGTTCTTCGCCCCGCTGGGGTTGGGCAATAGCTATACCTCGCTGATTCTGGTGCACGCGGTGTTGGGTGTGCCGTTCGTGATCATCACTGTGTCGGCGACCCTGCAAGGCTTTAACTACAACCTGGTACGTGCGGCGGCCAGTCTGGGTGCTTCGCCAGTGACTGCATTCCGTCGTGTGACTTTGCCGCTGATTGCGCCGGGGGTGATTTCCGGGGCGCTGTTTGCTTTCGCAACCTCATTCGATGAAGTGGTGGTGACCTTGTTCCTCGCCGGTCCTGAACAGGCAACGCTGCCTCGGCAAATGTTCAGCGGCATCCGTGAAAACCTCAGCCCGACCATCGCCGCGGCCGCGACGCTGTTGATCGGTTTCTCTGTGGTGTTGCTGCTGGTGCTGGAGTGGTTGCGTGGGCGCAGTGAGAAGCTGCGTACCCAAGCCGCCTGATACTCGCAATACCCTGTAGGAGCGGGCTTGCCCGCGATGGCGCTGTATTTGACACATCGCTGATCGCGGGCAAGCCCGCTCCTACAAAGAACCTTAGCGCTCCCTCAATCACCGTTTAAACTCCACACCTTTCCCGCTGCACCGTGGAGTCTCAGGTGAACGTCAACGACGCCAGTTTTGAAGAACTGCTCAATGCCTTGCACGATGGCGTCTACATCACCGATGGCGACGGCAAGACGCTGAAGGTCAATAAGGCTTACGAGCGTCTGACCGGCCTCGACAGTGCCGAATTGATCGGGCGCCCGATGCAGGAGCTGGTCAAGGAAGGCGTCATTTCGCAATCGGCCTCGCTGCGCGTGTTGCAGGAAGGCCGGCCGGTGTCGGTGATGCAGAGCCTGCATCAAGGCAAGAAACTGTTGGTCAGCGCTACGCCGATCCTGGCGTCAGACAAGAGCATTCGTTACGTGGTCAGCACGGTCCGCGACATGACCGAGTTGCTGCGTATGAAGCACGAGCGCGATGAGTTGCAGCAACTCAAGCAGCTGCGCAACAGCACCGCCAAACTGCACGCCGGACAGCGCGACAACCTGCTGCATTCACCATTGGTGGCCGATCAGGAAGTCTCGGGTCGAGTCTTCGCTCTGGCGCGACAAGTCGCCGACAGCAACGTCAAAGTCCTGCTGCAAGGTGAAACCGGCGTCGGTAAAACCCTGGTCGCGCAATTTATCCACAACGCCAGCAATCGCGCAAAAGAACCTTTTTTGGCGTTGAACTGCGGTGCATTGCCGGAAAACCTGATCGAGGCGGAACTGTTCGGCTACGCTCCCGGCGCCTTTACCGGTGCCGGCCCCAAAGGCAAGCGCGGGCTTTTGGAGTTGGCGCACCACGGCACGTTGTTTCTCGATGAGATCGGCGACTTGCCGCTGCCGGTGCAGGTCAAGTTGCTCAAGGTCATCGAAGAGAATCGCTTTATTCCGGTGGGTGGTCTTGAGCTCAAGGAAGTGGATGTGCGCATCATCAGCGCCACTCACCACGACCTCAAACAATTGGTAGCGGAAGGACGTTTTCGCGCCGACCTGTATTACCGGCTCAACGTGGTGCCGATTGCGATTCCGGCGTTGCGTGAGCGCAGCGAAGAAATCGCGCCGCTGCTGCATTACTACCTCGAAAGCTTCAACACCCGTTACCAGCGTCAGGTGCAATTGAGCCTCGAAGCCGTCGACCTGTTGTGCGACTACACCTGGCCGGGAAACATCCGTGAACTGATCAATATCGTCGAGCGTCTGGTGGTTACCAGTCGCGCTGATGTGATCGAAGCGCTGGACCTGCCCGAAGAAATCCTCCACCTCAACCCGCAGTCCACCGACGACAGCCGCCTGCCATTGCGCAAGGTGCTGGAAAACGCCGAGCGCACAGCGATTCGCGCGGCGTTACACCTGCACAAAACCACCCGTCAAGCGGCCAAGGCCCTCGGGGTCAGCCAGGCCACGGTGGTGCAGAAAATGAAGCGCTGGGAACGCTCTGATTAAGATTTCAATCAAGGCACCTTTCAGCGATTAGAATCCTGATCGCTACTGACCGATAAAACCTTTTTTAAAACGCTCAAGGCCTTGCTCTACGGAGTTTTGCGCGTGTTGGCACAGCTTTCGCTATTGATCTGGCACGCCCTCGCGCACAACAACTAATAAAGGACGAGCCGATGAGCATCTCTGCATTCAAAATTGCCAACAAACTGATCACTGGGCCGGCTGCCATCGAGCAACTGGCCGCTGAGCTGACCCGTCTGAATATCACCAATCCACTGATCGTGACCGATGCGGTGCTGGTCAAGTCCGGCACCGTCGATCTGGCTCTCGCGCAGTTGGGGGGTCGCCCGTACGGGATTTTTGATCAGGTCAAACCCGAGCCGGAAATCTCTATCGTCGAAGACTGCACTCTGGTTTATCGCCAAGGCGGGCATGACGGCCTGATCGGTGTCGGTGGCGGCAGCGCGATTGATATCGCCAAAGGTGTTGCGGCGTTTGCCGGGCATGAAGGTCCGCTGTCCGAGTTGTTCGGCGTCGACCAGGTCAAGCGCAAAGGCCCACCGTTGATTGCGATTCCGACGACAGCGGGCACCGGCTCCGAAGTGACCAACGTCGCGATTTTTTCCGACAAGCAAGCGCAGCTGAAAAAGGGCATCGTCAGCGATTACCTGCTGCCAGACGTGGCGTTGGTCAGCCCGACCATGACCCTGAGCTGCCCGCGCAGTGTGACAGCGGCCAGCGGCGTCGATGCGCTGGTGCACGCCATTGAGTCTTACCTGTCGGTCAATGGTTCGCCAATTACCGATGCGCTGGCCATCGGTGCCATCAAGTTGATTGCCAAAGCGCTGCCCAAGGCTTACGCCAACCCAAACAACCTCGCCGCTCGCGAAGACATGGCCACCGCCAGCCTGATGGCCGGCATGGCGTTCGGTAATGCTGGCGTGGGCGCCGTACACGCGCTGGCCTATCCGCTGGGCGGGCGTTTCAACATTGCCCACGGCGTCAGCAACGCGCTGTTGCTGCCCTACGTCATGGCCTGGAACAAGATGGCCTGCGTCGAACGTTTCCGTGATATCGCTGAAGCCATGGGCGTGCGTGTTGCTCACTTAAGTGACAAGGACGCCGCCGATCAAGCCGTGCAAGCCATGACTGACCTGTGCGCTGCCGTCGACATCCCGTCAGGTATGCGCAGTTTCAACGTGCCGGAAGACGCGATTCCAGCGATGGCCGAAGAGGCCAGCAAGATCGATCGGTTGATGCGCAATAACCCGCGCAAATTGACCGCCGCCGATATCGAGAAGATTTATCGCGCCGCCTATTGATTCTTCACGCCAACCCTCTTGGGCGCCCGGCTTCGGCTTTGGGCGCTTTGCCTCAACTGTTCTGTCTTAACACCGCAACCAATACCAATAAAACAGGTGCCGTTTATGTCTGATGTTTCCGACGCGGGTCGTGAAAGCCCGTATATCCCTGTAGGCCCGTTCAAAGTGCGCCTGCCGTTCATTCACTACAACTTCGAATTGCCGGATTACCTGCAAGGCCTGTTGATGTGTGCGGTGGACCTGGCGGCCATTCCGCTGATGACCGAATTGCTGGGCATGCCTTTCGAGGTGGCGCTGGCGGTGGTCATGCTCAATGGCCTGCTGTACCTCACGCACCACTTGCTGGGTGACCCCACTGTGCCGGGCTGGATCACTCCTGCGGTGCCCTTGCTCATGGCTTACTGTGCCCATTTCCCCATGGGCCCGGAGCGTGTGCATGCCTTGATTGCATTCCAGATGATGCTCGGGGTGTTCTCCATCGCCCTCGGTGCGACAGGGATGGCGAAGAAGGTGGTGGCTTACGTGCCTTCGGCGATCAAGTCCGGGATTATAGTCGGCGCCGGTTTGAGTGCGGTGTCGGCAGTATTCCAGGTCGGTGGCAAGTTCGACGTGTTCCCCTGGACCATCTCGATCGCCATCGGTGTCGCGTTCTACTTGATCTTCTCTCAGCACTTCCAGCAACTGAAGCAGCGCAATCGCCTATGGTGGAACTTTGCCAAGCTCGGGATCCTGCCGATTATTCTGCTGGCCGTGGTGATTGCCCCGTTGTTTAGCGAAGCGCCGTGGCCGACCATTCAGTGGGGTTTCAGCAAGCCTGACTTTGCTGGCCTGTGGAACAACTACACCGTGTTCGGGCTGGGCATGCCGCCGCTGTCGATGTTTATCTCGGCGCTGCCGACGATGCTGGCGGTGTACATCATCGTGTTCGGTGACGTACTGAGCGCCAAGGTGTTGCTGGACGAGGCGCAGCAGATTCGTACCGATGAGAATGTCGATTACAACCCTGATCGTGCTCACCTGATTTTTGGTGCGCGCAACGCGTTCATGAGCGTGTTCGGTCCGGATGTTGCCATGTGCGGTCCGAAGTGGGCGGCGATGTTGGTGGTCATCATCGAGCGCTTCAAAGGCGGCCCGAAAGCGATGAAGTCGATTATCGGCGGCGTCGGTTCGTTCCGTTGGGGCACCAATACCGGCTTGCTGTTGCTGCCGGTGGTGACCCTGGTGCAGCCAATTCTGGGTGTGGCGCTGGCGCTGACGTTGTTGATTCAGGGATATGTCAGCGTGCGTCTGGGGATTCTTGAGGCGCGCAGTCAGCGTGACTTGGGAATTGCCGGTGTTATCGGCGCGGTGTTGGCGGTGAAGGGCGCGAGTTGGGCGTTTGCCATTGGGGTGGTGTTGTGTCTGCTGATCTACGGCAAGAACTTCTTCAAGGGCGAGAACGATAAGACGTTTACCAAGGATTTGACGACGACGGATGCGCCAGTGGTTAAGCCCGTGGTGGTTGAACCGGCGCGCGTGGCGGCAGAAGCCTTGGTTGACTGAACTGGCGCTATCGCGGGCAAGCCCGCTCCTATAGTGAGTTTCGGCCCGTTGTAGGAGCGGGCTTGCCCGCGATGCGGTGTATCTGGATTTGGCATTCATCGGGGATCGGCACGGCTGCAGGGCGCTGTCGATCACTCATGAGGTACAATGCGCGCCAACGTGATTCTGCTCAAAGGTGCGTCATGCAGCCGTTCGCTCTTGCTCCGTCGATTCTTTCCGCCGACTTCGCCCGTCTGGGCCAGGAAGTCGACAATGTTCTTGCCGCCGGCGCCGACATCGTTCACTTCGATGTCATGGACAATCATTACGTCCCCAACCTGACCATCGGTCCCATGGTATGTACGGCGTTGCGCAAGTACGGCATCACCGCGCCCATCGACGTGCATTTGATGGTCAGCCCGGTCGACCGCATCATCGGTGACTTCATTGAAGCCGGCGCCACCTACATTACCTTCCACCCTGAAGCCACCCAGCACATCGACCGCTCGTTGCAGTTGATCCGTGAGGGCGGCTGCAAGGCAGGCCTGGTGTTCAACCCGGCCACTCCGCTGAACCTGCTCGAATACGTCATGGACAAGGTCGACATGATCTTGCTGATGAGCGTGAACCCGGGTTTTGGCGGGCAGAAATTTATCCCTGGCACACTGAACAAACTGCGCGAAGCACGGGCGCTGATCGAGAAGTCGGGTTATGACATCCGGCTGGAAATCGATGGCGGGGTCAACGTCAACAACATCCGTGAAATCGCCGCTGCCGGTGCTGACACCTTCGTTGCAGGCTCCGCCATTTTCAACGCACCGGACTACCAGGAAGTGATCCAGAAAATGCGCTCTGAATTGGCGTTGGCTCGCCCATGAGTGGCTTCGAGCAGTTGTTTCCCGGTCATCTGCCCAAGCTGGTGATGTTCGATCTGGACGGCACATTGGTCGATTCAGTGCCGGATCTGGCGGCAGCCATCGAGAGCATGCTGCTCACTCTGGGACGCCCGCCTGCGGGTATTGAGTCGGTACGGATCTGGATCGGCAATGGCGCACGGGTTCTGGTGCGCCGTGCCTTGGCCAACCACTTCGATCACGCGTCTGTGGGCGAAGAAGAAACCGAAGAAGCCCTGGCGATTTTCATGGACGTCTATGGCGGTAATCATGCGCTGACCCAGGTTTATCCTGGCGTGCGTGAGACGCTGAAATGGCTGCAAAAGCAGGGTGTGGTCATGGCGTTGATCACCAACAAGCCAGAGCGGTTTGTTGCACCATTGCTGGATGAGCTGAAGCTGGGGCGTTTTTTCAAGTGGATCATTGGTGGCGACACCTTGCCCCAACAAAAGCCTGATCCTGCCGCGCTGTTCTTTGTGATGAAAATGGCCGGTGTTCCGGCATCGCAGTCGCTGTTTGTCGGCGATTCGCGCAACGATGTACTGGCGGCGAAGGCGGCTGGTGTTGCCAGTGTCGCGCTGACTTACGGTTACAACCACGGTCGACCGATTGCCGAGGAATCGCCGTCGCTGGTGATTGATGATCTGCGCAAACTGCTCCCCGGTTGCTTAGATCCGGCCGCTGAGCTAACGTTGGCCGACGTCAACGCTCCCCCTCAAAGAGATTCCATCGTGGTGGTCACCCGCAAACTCTGGATGAAAGTCATCAAGGCCCTGGCCCGTTGGCGTTGGCGCGCCTGACTTGAATCTGGCCGGCTCCCCGGCGCGTTTGCACACCTGACCGTTTTACCCTCAAGCCACGAGGCTGATCATGACCCGCGAAGAATTCCTGCGTTTGGCCGCTGCCGGTTACAACCGTATCCCGCTTGCCTACGAAACCCTTGCCGATTTCGACACTCCGCTGTCGATTTACCTGAAGCTGGCCGACCAGCCGAACTCCTATCTGTTGGAGTCGGTGCAGGGCGGTGAGAAGTGGGGGCGTTACTCCATCATCGGTCTGCCGTGCCGCACCGTGATGCGCGTGCACGAGCACCAGATCAGCGTGACCCTGGACGGCGTCGAAATCGAAAGCCTCGAGTCGGAAGACCCGCTGGCATTCGTCGAAGAATTCAAGGCGCGCTACAACGTGCCGACCATCCCTGGCTTGCCGCGCTTCAATGGCGGGCTGGTGGGTTATTTCGGTTACGACTGCGTGCGCTATGTCGAGCCGCGTCTGGGCAAGTGCCCGAACCCGGACCCGCTCGGCGTACCGGATATTCTGCTGATGGTGTCCGATGCCGTGGTGGTGTTCGACAACCTCGCCGGCAAGATGCACGCGATTGTCCTGGCAGATCCGTCTGAAGAAAATGCCTACGACAATGCCAAGGCGCGTCTGGAAGCACTGATGGAAAAACTCCGTCAGCCCATCACGCCGCGTCGCGGTCTGGACCTGACCCGACCGCAAGCACCGGACCCGATTTTCCGCTCCAGTTTCAGCCAGGCGGATTACGAGCGTGCCGTCGAAACCATCAAGGAGTACATCCTTGCCGGTGACGTGATGCAGGTGGTGCCGTCGCAACGCATGTCCATCGACTTCAAGGCCGCGCCGATCGATCTGTACCGTGCGCTGCGTTGCTTCAACCCGACGCCGTACATGTATTTCTTCAACTTCGGCGACTTCCATGTGGTCGGCAGTTCGCCAGAAGTGCTGGTGCGGGTCGAAGACAACCTGATTACCGTGCGCCCGATTGCCGGTACGCGTCCGCGTGGCGCCAACGAAGAAGAAGACCTGGCGCTGGAAAAGGACCTGCTGTCCGACGCCAAGGAAATCGCCGAGCACTTGATGCTGATCGACCTGGGCCGTAACGACACGGGGCGTGTTTCAGAAATCGGGTCGGTCAAACTGACCGAGAAGATGGTCATCGAGCGTTATTCCAACGTGATGCACATCGTTTCCAACGTGACCGGCCAGCTCAAAAGCGGGCTGACGGCGATGGACGCACTGCGGGCGATTCTGCCGGCGGGCACCTTGTCCGGCGCTTCAAAAGTCCGTGCGATGGAAATCATCGACGAGCTGGAGCCGGTAAAGCGTGGCGTCTACGGCGGCGCGGTGGGTTACCTGGCGTGGAACGGCAATATGGATACCGCCATCGCGATTCGTACCGCGGTGATCAAGGACGGCGAGCTGCATGTGCAGGCGGGCGGCGGGATCGTTGCTGACTCGGTGCCGTTGCTGGAGTGGGAAGAAACCCTGAATAAACGCCGCGCGATGTTCCGCGCGGTGGCATTGGCAGAGCAAGAGCCAATCTAAGAGACCCTTGAACCCTGTAGGTGTGGGCTTGCCCGCGATAGCAATATGTCTGACACACAGTCAAGCTGATCGCAGGCAAGCCAGCCCCTACAGGCGCTTGGACACAGGATTAGAAATCCAGACTCACCGCCAGGCCAATCCCTTGCTGGGTCACATCACCATTCTTCACCCAGTTGTAATTGCCCCTCAATGACACTTCCTTGGTCAGCTTCTGGTTAACCCCCAGGCTTGCGCGGTTGAGGCTTGCCTCGGGTTTGTAGCCGGCCAGCGTGAAGCTGTTGTTGGGCAGGCTGTTAAGGGCAATGGTCACGTCTTGCTCGTCATTGGCGTATTCATGCTCGTGGGCAATTTCGCCAAACAGCTGAGTCTGCGGCGTGATGTCGAACTTGCCTTGCAGGCCGACACCCAGGCGCCGCGAGCTGCGGCGTTGCGTTTCGTAGCTCAATGCCGTTGAGCGTGAGCTGTCCTCCGAGTAGCCATCTACGGTTACGTGGGCATAGTCGGCGCTGACGAAAGGCGACAAATGCCAGATGCTTTCGGCTGACGCCAGGTCGTAGCCAAGACGAGTATTGAACGCCCACAGCTCGCCGTCGGTATTGCCTTTTTCTTCGCCTTGGGCGACGCCCAACTGAAACTTGCGGTTGGCGTCTTCGACGTCGAGCTTGCCCCCGGTCAACGCTGCATCGGCCCACCAGTGGTTGGTTTGGTATTGCACGAACGCCGTCGCCAGGTAGCTGTTGAGCGAGTAATCGGAATCCCGCTCGCCCGCTTCCAGTTGCTGGCGATAGAAACCGGCCGCCATGCCGACGCGCCATTCTTCATTCAACCGATAGTTGCCGCCGATGGTCAGGTTGTAGCCATGCCCATCGCCCTTGGCGGAGCTGCTTTGATCATCGATTTTCAGGTAGTCGCCACCCCCGGCAACAATCGCCCGCCATTGACCCACGCCCTGCCAGTTGCCCCAATCGGCTTGCCACTGATTACGCAGTTCACTCTGGTGGGCGTTCAAACTGCTGAGGGCCATTTCTGGCAGCAGGCTGATTTCCCACGGCGCAGACAACAGCGAGTAGGCATAGTCGGCGATCAGTTGTTGCCCAGCGATGGTCGGGTGCACGTCATCGTTGAACAGCAGCTTGGTCGGATCGGGCGTCGCGCTGTGCAGTCCGTACACCGGATTTTCCGTGCAGCTGTCGCCACTGAAGCAGGTGCCGACCAGATTTTGATTGGCCGCCAGACCGAAACGCCCTGGATTGGCCAGGGTTTCCTGAATCAGCAAAGGAATATTCAGCGGAATGATTTCGGCATGGATTTGCGACAGCTGGCTCAGCAACTCTGTGTTGAACACACTGCTGAGTTGCGACGACGAACTTTGCAAAGGCGTGCCGTTGATGGCGGGGATCAGTCCCAGATCCGGTAACAGCCAGACCATGATGTAACGCGCGCCGGACTGTTGCAGGGCGCGTGCGCTATTGGCCAGTTGATCCGCGGACCCTTGTGCCGAGGCCACGTCAGTTACCACGCCTTGAAAGAAGTCATTACCGCCGCCGGTGAGGTAATACAGCGCATTCGGGTCAGCGCGGAAGTTGGCGCCCACCAGATAGCCCGGTTTATTGCGCAAGTCGATGGTGCCGCCCTGGCCGTCGTCCACGGAGACGTCCGATATGGAGGTGATCGAGTTGTAAATCTGGTCGGTCCGATACCCGCCCACCGCCCAGTTGTTGCCGTCCTTGATGCCGAGCGCAGCGTTGACCGGGGAGGTTGAGGCAAGCAGGTCTGCGGGGGCGACGCCGAGTTTGAGACCCAGTAGCGTCGACGAGACTGCGCCGAAAGCTTCGCCACTGTTGTCCTGGAAGGTTGGGCCGGTACGGTTAGTGAAACGCAGTGTTGAACCCAGTGGGCCGCCAACGTCCGGGAATTGCCCGGCATCGGCCAAACTGTCGCCAAACACCACCATCGTTGAATAAGGGGAGGGGGCTGCGAAGGCGTGAGAGCAGGCCAAAGAAAGCACGCAGACTGCGAAGGGTAGAGCCAGCACCTTTTTTATCATTGTTTAGACCCTTGTTATTTCTGTTTTTCATCCTCTTACGAAAGTAGCAAAGCCTTGGTGTACCGTTCTGTGAACTGCCCAACGGTGTTTAAGTGTTGCGTATTTATGAGTAAGCCTGTGCTGATCAGCCAGCAAAAAAAGGTGCCCACCTCAATCAGTGAACACCTTCGTACTATTGATCGGAATCAGGAAGTCGCGCTGCGTTGATCCTCTGTCTTGCGTGGGGCGCCGATCAAGTGGATGGCGGCGGCGACCAGGCCGAGCGCGATACCGAACACAACGATGCCCGTCCAGCCGAAGCGGCCCATCAACCATCCGCTGATCATTGTGCCAAGGGCGCCGCCGAGGAAGGTGGCAGTCATATAAAGGCTATTGATGCGACCCTGCGCTTTCGGATCGACTGCAAAGGCACGAGTCTGGTTGGACACCAGGCCCGATTGCACGCCGATGTCGAGCACGATGACGCCGATCACCAGCAAGGCCAGCGAAGATTCCGCACCGGAGAGAAGCAGGTAGGCGAGGGTGACGATTGCAATACTGGCGCCCACTACAGTGCGTGACCCCAGTCGGTCAGTGGCGCGGCCGCCCAGTGTCGCGGCAAGCGCACCGGCTGCCCCGATGATACCGAAGCCACCCGCCCAGGCACTGCTGAGGTGCCAAGGTCCATTTTTCAGGAGCGCCGCCAGGTTGACCCAAAACGCGTTGAAACAGGCCCACAACAGTGCCTGGACAATCATCGATTCACGAATCGGACGATTGTCGCGCATCAGCGGCCAGAGCGAGGCGAGCAACTTGCCGTAGGACAGGTTGGTGGTTGGTAAACCACGCGGCAGGAGCATGGCGGCAGCGATGAACACCGGGATCATGAACACTGCTTCCAGGCCGTAAACCGCGCGCCAACCGTAGGCATCTCCGACCACGCCGCTAATCGTGCGGCCGACCAGGATGCCGACCATGATGCCGCTGACGACCGTACCGACGTTACGCCCGCGCTCGCTGGGGTTTGACATGACTGCCGCGAAGGGCACCAGTTGCTGCGGTACGCAGCTGACAATGCCAAGACCAAACGAGGCCGCGATCAGAGCCCAGACACCCGGTGCGAGTGCCGCCGCTATAGCAAAGCCGAAGGCTACTGCGATTTGAATAAGCACTAGCTTGCGTCGGTCAAAACCGTCACCCAGTGGTAACAGAAAGCCAAGTCCGGTGGCGAAGCCCAGCAACGCTGCGGCGGCAACCAGGTCGACGGTCGACACGTCGATCCCCAGATCCGAGGCTATCAACGGCAGGATGGGTTGGGTGCAATAGATGTTGGTGATCACCGCGCCGGCAATGATCGCCATCATGACGATCTTGCCGCGAGACGCGACGGCGGGGGTATGCTGACTTTGAGATGTATTCGGCTGGCCGCTCATGGCGCCCTCCTTTTAACTAAATATCTCCAGGGTTTGCAGCGGGGTGCCGCAGGTCGGAGGTTAGGCTCAAACCTTACGTGTTCGCATATATAAAGATAATTCCCTAAGATTGAGAATCATCCTTCCACTAATTGAGAGGGTCAGGTGAATCGCCTTGAATCCATGTCTATTCTTGTCGCCGTCGTAGACTCGGGCAGTCTGTCGGCTGCAGCGCGCTATCTCGACATGCCGTTGGCCACGGTCAGTCGCAAGGTTGCCGAGCTGGAGTCGCATCTGAAGACGCGCTTACTGCATCGCACGACTCGTCGTCTTTCGTTGACCGAAGCCGGGAGTTCATACGTGGCTGCCTGCCGACGTATTCTTGAAGAGATTGGTGAGGCCGAGCGCGCTGCGACAGGTGAATACGCCGCGCCTAAAGGCGAGCTGCTGGTCACCGCCCCCGTGGCGTTCGGGCGTTTGCATGTGGTGCCGGTGGTTGCCGAGTTTCTTGCCCACTACCCGGAGATCGACATCAGCCTGATGCTCACCGATCGCGTCGTACACCTGATGGACGAGCAAGGCGATGTCGCGGTGCGGATTGGAGCACTGCCGGATAGCACGCTGATGGCGACGGAAGTTGGAACGGTCCGCAGGGTCATCTGTGCGAGCCCGGCCTATTTGGCAACCCATGGCGTGCCCCTGAGCCCACACGACCTGGCGGGGCACAACTGCATTACGTTTGAGGTGCTTGCGTCCCTGCGCGCCTGGGTTTTCGGGGCAGGCAAGTCGGAGCTGTCGGTGCCCGTTCGTTCACGGTTGGCGGTGAATACGGCGGAGGCGGCTATTGCGGCGGCAACATTGGGTGTTGGATTGACACGCGTACTGTCTTACCAGGTCGCGGAGGCGGTACGTGACAACGCACTTCGCGTGGTGCTCGATACGTTCGAGTCGGCGCCATTGCCCGTCAGCCTCGTCCATAAAGGACAAACACCCCTGCCATTGAAGTTGCGTGCGTTCCTCGACTTCGTGACGCCGCGTCTACGCTTGCGCACCTCGGGAGAACTTTGCGATGTCACGCCAACTTGAGTGGTATAGCTGCCATGCGGATGACATCTCGCTTTATTTTTCTAAAGTACAATGATCTTGCACCCCGTGATTCGGTAAGCTAATGTCCCGAGACGTATAGATGAGACTCCTTCCGTGACGACTGTCAGCAAACTCTTGATGCGCGTTATCAAGGCACACGCCCGCTGGCGTTGGCGCGCCTGACTCTTTCCCTGCCGGTTAACCGGCCCTGCAACACTATGCCTTCACACCGTGACTTATCCCGCCAGTCGAGCGTTTTGCAGTGACTGAACAAAGCGGTAACGGTTTTCTGAAGGTTTGAATAAAGGTCAGTGATTTCAAGAGGTTAAGCACCATGCTGCTGATGATCGATAACTACGACTCGTTTACCTATAACGTCGTGCAATATTTGGGTGAGTTGGGCGCGGAGGTCAAAGTGATCCGCAACGACGAATTGACCGTCGCCGAAATCGAAGCCCTGAATCCTGAACGCATTGTCGTATCCCCAGGCCCCTGCACCCCGACTGAAGCAGGTGTTTCGCTGGAAGTGATCAAGCACTTCGCGGGCAAGCTGCCGCTGCTGGGTGTTTGCCTGGGCCATCAGGCTATCGGCCAGGCTTTTGGTGGTGACGTAGTGCGCGCCCGGCAAGTGATGCACGGCAAGACCAGTCCGGTGATCCACCAGGACCTCGGTGTGTTCGAGGGTTTGAATCATCCGTTGACGGTCACTCGTTACCACTCGCTGGTGGTCAAGCGTGACACCCTGCCGGACTGCCTCGAGTTGACTGCCTGGACTGAGTTGGACGACGGCTCGGTCGACGAAATCATGGGCTTGCGCCACAAGACGCTGAACATCGAAGGGGTGCAATTCCACCCTGAATCGATTCTGACCGAGCAGGGCCACGAGCTGTTCGCCAACTTCCTCAAACAAACCGGCGGCAGTCGTCAGGGTTAAGGATCGTTATGGACATTAAAACCGCGCTGGGTCGTATTGTTAACCACCTGGACCTGAGCACTGAAGAAATGCGCGACGTCATGCGCGAAATCATGACCGGCCAATGCACCGACGCGCAGATTGGTGCGTTCATGATGGCCATGCGCATGAAGAGCGAAAGCATCGACGAAATCGTCGGCGCCGTGAGCGTGATGCGTGAACTGGCTGACAAGGTTGAACTCAAGACTCTGGACGGCGTGGTCGACATCGTCGGCACGGGCGGCGATGGCGCTAACATTTTCAACGTGTCCACCGCCTCGGCCTTTGTGATTGCCGCAGCCGGTTGCACCGTGGCCAAACATGGCAATCGCGCTGTCTCGGGCAAGAGCGGTAGCGCGGATTTGCTGGAAGCAGCCGGCGTTTATCTGAACCTGACGCCGGTCCAAGTGGCGCGCTGCATTGACAGCGTCGGCATCGGCTTCATGTTCGCTCAATCGCACCATGGCGCCATGAAATATGCGGCGGGTCCGCGTAAAGAGTTGGGCTTGCGTACCTTGTTCAACATGCTCGGTCCGTTGACCAACCCTGCCGGGGTCAAGCATCAGGTAGTGGGCGTCTTCAGTCAGGCGTTGTGCCGTCCGTTGGCTGAGGTCCTGGCGCGCATGGGTAGCAAGCACGTACTGGTCGTGCATTCGCAAGACGGGCTGGACGAATTCAGCCTCGCCGCGCCGACCTTTGTTGCCGAGTTGAAAAACGGCGAAGTCACCGAGTATTGGGTGCAGCCAGAAGATCTGGGCATCAAGAGCCAGAGCCTGTTCGGTCTGGTGGTGGACAGCCCGGCCCAGTCGCTGGAGCTGATCCGCGATGCGCTGGGGCGACGCAAGACTGAAAACGGTCAGAAAGCAGCCGAGATGATTGTGCTCAACGCTGGCGCGGCGTTGTATGCCGCTGATCTCGCCTACTCCCTGAAAGAGGGTGTTGCGCTGGCGCATGATGCGTTGCACACCGGCCTTGCCCGGGAAAAACTGGAAGAGTTGGGTGCCTTTACCGCGGTATTCAGACAGGAGAATGAGGGATGAGTGTGCCGACGGTTCTGGAAAAGATCCTTGCTCGCAAGGCCGAGGAAGTAGCAGCGCGCCGTGCGCTGGTCAGTATCGCAGAGCTCGAAAGCCAGGCAAAGGTGGCCAGCGCGCCACGTGGGTTCGCCAAGGCGTTGTTGGCTCAGGCCAAGACCAAGCACCCGGCGGTCATTGCTGAGATCAAGAAGGCATCGCCAAGCAAAGGCGTGATCCGGCCGAACTTTCACCCGGCTGACATCGCCAAGAGTTACCAGGCAGGTGGCGCGACGTGCCTGTCCGTGCTGACGGATATCGATTTCTTCCAGGGCGCGGATGCTTATCTGCAACAAGCGCGCGCGGCGTGCAGTTTGCCGGTGATCCGCAAAGACTTCATGATCGATCCCTACCAGATAGTTGAGTCCCGTGCCTTGGGTGCCGATTGCGTGCTGCTGATCGTTGCTGCGATGGATGACATGCAGATGGCTGAACTGGCCGCCGTCGCCAAGGACGTTGGCCTCGATGTTCTGGTGGAAGTGCATGACGGCGATGAGCTGGAGCGCGCGCTGAAAACCCTCGACACGCCGCTGATTGGGATCAATAACCGTAACCTGCATACGTTTGAGGTGAGCCTGGAACATACGCTGGACCTGCTGCCGCGTATTCCCGAAGGGCGTCTGGTGGTGACCGAGAGCGGGATCGTCAACCGCGCGGACGTCGAGCTGATGGAAATCAGTGACGTGTATTCGTTCCTGGTCGGCGAAACCTTCATGCGCGCGGAACACCCGGGCGCTGAGTTGCAGCGGTTGTTCTTCCCAGAGCGTGGGCCGTTGCTTAATAACTGATAGATCGCTGATCGCGGCGGTGCGGCGATCCGACAAGCCCGCACCTGCAGGGATGCTCAATATGTTGTAGGAGCGGGCTTGCCCGCGATCAGTGCGACACCGTCTGACAGGATCACCGCATGAATAACCCCTTCATCGAAACCACCGTCGCCGCTGGCCTGCAAGCCGAACAGGATCTGCTCGCGTCGGTTTGCCAGGGCGAGATCGAGCACGGCCTGCTGTTGTGGCGGCCGACGGATCGGGCGTTGGTGATGCCAAGACGCATGAGCCGCTTGCCGGATTTTGATCTGGCCACTCAGGCTTTGGCCGACAGCGGCTGGCCAATTCTGCTGCGCGAAAGTGGCGGTGAACCTGTCCCGCAATCATCGGCAACGGTAAATATCGCGTTGGTTTATGCGCAGCCGCGCAATGACATTGACCGTGATCGCATCGAAAATGCTTACCTGCGTTTGTGCCAGCCGATCTGTGATGTGTTGATCGAACTCGGTGGCAACGCTTCGCTCGGTGAGGTGGACGGAGCGTTCTGTGACGGGCGTTACAACGTCAACCTTGATGGTCGCAAGATGGTCGGCACGGCCCAGCGCTGGCGGCAAAGTCAGGGCGGGCAACGTCCTGTGGTGCTGGCCCACGGTGCTCTGCTGCTGGATGACGAGCGCGAAGCGATGGTCGAGTCGGTCAACCGCTTCAACCAGATATGTGGGCAAGATCAGCGAGTACGCGCCAACAGCCACATCGCCCTACACGAAGCCTTCCCAGGCGCCGACGTGCTGGCGCCATTGGTGAAAGCTTATCAGGACATCCTGTCCGGATTTTAAGCGCGCGGTTCAGCGTGTGCCGAACACCACCATGGTCTTGCCTTTGACGTGTACCAGGTTCTGCTCTTGCAGGGCCTTGAGTACACGGCCGACCATTTCCCGCGAACAGCCCACAATGCGGCCGATTTCCTGGCGGGTCACCTTGATCTGCATGCCGTCCGGGTGGGTCATGGCATCTGGCTGCTTGCACAGATCCAGCAAGCTGCGGGCGACACGTCCGGTTACGTCGAGAAAGGCCAGGTCACCGACTTTGCGCGTGGTATTGCGCAGGCGTTCAGCCATCTGCCCACCGATGGCGTACAGAATTTCCGGATCTTGCTGCGTGACTTCGCGGAATTTGCTGTAGCTGATCTCGGCCACTTCGCACTCGGTCTTGCTACGAACCCAGGCGCTGCGCTCGATCTCGTGTCCGATCTGGTCGAACAGGCCCAGCTCACCGAAGAAGTCACCAGTATTCAGATAGGCAACGATCATCTCGCGACCTTCGTCGTCCTCGATCAGGATCGTAACGGTGCCTTTGACGATGAAGAACAGTGAATCAGAGCGGTCACCCGCGCAGATGATATTGCTCTTCGATGAGAAGCGTCGACGTTGGCAGTGGGTCAGCAGCTTGTCGAGGTTCTTTATTTTGGGTGTGAGGGTAATAGCAACCATGCATGTTTCCCGGAAAAGTACTGCGCCACAGGGCATCCTTATGGGTATCGGCAGTGCTGATGATTTGCCGCAGCTTATCAGGAGAATTTACCAATTTTTGGGAAATTTCCTACGTGCTTATTCCGAATAGGCATTTAGCCCAACATCCGGTGAAGGCTTGGCCTTGTGCTAAGCTGGCGACCCTTTTTTAGTAGTGGAGTCTTGGCGATGAAGGCACGCATCCAATGGGCTGGCGAAGCCATGTTCCTCGGTGAATCCGGTAGCGGTCATGTGGTGGTCATGGATGGCCCACCCGAAAGCGGTGGTCGCAATCTGGGCGTGCGCCCGATGGAGATGGTGTTGATCGGCCTGGGTGGCTGCAGCAACTTCGACGTGGTCAGCATTCTGAAGAAGGCCCGTCAGCCTATCGAAAGCTGCGAAGCATTTCTTGAAGCCGAGCGCGCGAACGAAGACCCAAAGGTGTTCACCAAGATCCATCTACACTTTGTGGTCAAGGGTCGTGGCCTGAAAGAAACCCAGGTCAAGCGTGCCATCGAGTTGTCCGCCGAGAAGTATTGCTCGGCGTCGATCATGCTCGGCAACGCTGGCGTAGAGATCACCCACGACTACGAAATCATTGAATTGGGCTGATTCGACACCCAACATTCATAAAAGCGGCGCACACTCTGGCAGACCGTTGCTTACATCTGCATAATGCGCCCCTTTTTCAGGGTGCGATCCAAGCCGGAAGGGCTATGTCTGCGCCCGAACAGACAACCAAAATCGCCAACGCGAAGAGGTGTTAACCGTCCTACGCAGGTGAGCGTTTCTTATCTGACGGGCATGCTTGATCACGCGACCTGGGTCGCATATATAAAGAGAGTTTTTAACGGTGAAAAGCAAACTCAAGCTCCACGGGTTCAATAACCTGACAAAGACCTTGAGCTTCAACATCTATGACATCTGCTATGCGGAAACCCCGCAAGATCAGCAGGCTTACGTCGAGTACATCAATCGCGAGTACGACGCCGAACGCCTGACGCAGATCCTCACCGATGTCGTCGATATCATTGGCGCCAACATCCTGAACATCGCCCGTCAGGACTACGACCCGCAGGGCGCCAGCGTGACCATTCTGATCTCCGAGCAGCCGGTGACACCTACCGACAGCCAGATCGAAGAGTCGCCGGGTCCGCTGCCAGAAACCATTCTGGCCCACCTCGACAAGAGCCACATCACGGTGCACACCTATCCGGAAATCCATCCGGTTGACGGTATCGCGACGTTCCGTGTGGACATCGACGTGTCAACTTGCGGGGTGATTTCACCGCTCAAGGCACTCAACTACCTGATCCATCAGTTCGATTCGGACATCGTGACCGTCGATTATCGGGTACGTGGTTTCACCCGTGACGTTGAAGGCAGGAAGCACTTTATCGATCACGAGATCAACTCGATTCAGAATTACCTCTCCGAAGACACGCAGTCGGGTTACCAAATGACTGACGTCAACGTGTATCAAGAGCACCTGTTCCACACCAAGATGTTGCTCAAGGATTTCGAACTGGACAACTACCTGTTCGGCGATGCCACCAGCAACTTGTCGGTCGAGCAGCGTGACCACGTGACTGCGCGCGTGAAACACGAAATGCTGGAAATCTTCTACGGCCGCAACATGCCGGTGTAAGACTTCACGCAACAAAAAAAGGCGCCTATCAAGGCGCCTTTTTTATGGCTTGTGTCTCGTCCTGAATAAGGTTTACACCTTCTGACCTATCTTCAGGAGGATGTAATGGAATCAGGCAAAAGGCGGAGCCAGCGTGACTACACGCTAGCCTTTAAATTATCGGTCGTAGACCAAGTCGAAAAAGGCGAGTTGGGTTATAAAGAAGCCCAACGGCGCTATGGCATCCAAGGCCGGTCCACGGTGCTGGTCTGGTTACGCAAGCACGGTCGGCAGGACTGGAGCCTAGGCGCATCAATTCGAGAGCCGAGGAGCAGGTCCATGACCGAACCAAACCTCCCGTTGACGCCCGAGCAACGGATCAAAGAGCTTGAAGAACAGTTGGCGCTAAGCAACCAGAAAGCGCAGTTCTTTGAAGCTGTCGTGAACGTTCTGAAAAACGACTACGGTGTTTGCGTCGTAAAAAAGCGATCCGGCAAGTCCTCACCCAAGGGCAAATCAAAGACCTGAGCATTTCCAGGGCTTGCCAGTTCATGGGCATTTCCCGACAGGCATATTACAAACGTAACCGAGCGTTTGACGCGCGCGCGAAGAGCGCCCAAACCGTAATGGGCTTCGTTCTTGAGACGCGCCTTCAGTTGCCTCGGTTAGGTACTCGCAAGCTGCATAGTCTGATGCACTCAGAGCCCGACGAGGCCCTGAAGGTCGGTCGAGACCGGCTGTTTGATATCTTGCGTGACCGCCGTCAGCTGGTTCAGCGCAAGCGTGCCTATCACAAGACAACTGACAGCCATCATCGCTTTCGCCGACACCCCAACCTGCTCAAACCTGGCCCTAATCAGGCTGTGGCTACAGGTCCCGAGCAGGTTTGGGTCGCAGATATCACCTACTTGCCTACGCAGCAAAGTGTCGTTTATCTGAGCTTGGTGACGGACGCTTACTCTCGCAAGATTGTCGGCTATCACGTGCATGAAAGCCTGCACACGGCATCAGTCATCCAGGCAATGAGTAAAGCGCTGCGACAAAGGAAAACCGATCAGCTACTGGTTCATCACTCGGATAGAGGTGCCCAGTATTGCTCTGATCTTTACCAAAGGCTGCACGCCAAGCATGGCGTCAGGTGTTCGATGACCGATGGCTATGACTGCTATCAGAACGCGCTCGCAGAGCGTGTGAACGGCATTTTGAAAACAGAATTCTTGCTGCACCGCCCCAAGGACTTGGCTGATGCGACCCACATAGTTGGAGAGTCTGTAAGGATCTACAACGAGAAGCGGCCCCACCTAGCCTTGAAATACAAAACGCCCGATGCGGTGCATCGGGCGTTTTTGAAGTGAAACAGGTGTAAACCTATTTCAGGACTAGACATTGTAGGAGCCAACTTGTTGGCGAGAGGCTTGACGCGGTATGTCAGGAATACCAACTCGCGAACAAGTTCGCTCCTGCAGAGGCTTGCGTTAAATACGATAAGTGCTTTTGGTCATGACCTTGGCCAGCACGCTCATGCCGAATTTGATCGGCCGCGGAAAGCGGAAACCGCCAGCTTCCAATGCGCTTTCGGCATGCAGTTCTTCATCGGTACGCATCTGCTCAAGAATCGCCCGGGACTTCTCGTCCTCGACAGGCAATTGCTGCAGATGTTCATTCAAGTGTTTGCACACCTGATCCTCGGTCGCCGCGACGAAACCCAGGCTGACTTTATCGCTGATCAGGCCCGCAACAGCGCCGATCCCAAAGGACATGCCATAAAAAAGCGGATTGAGAACACTGGTGTGGCTTCCCAGCTGGCGGATGCGCTGTTCGCACCAGACCAGATGGTCGACTTCTTCTTCGGCCGCGTGCTCCATGGCTGCGCGCACTTTTGGAAGTTTCGCAGTCAATGCCTGGCCCTGGTACAGCGCCTGCGCGCAGACTTCGCCGGTATGATTGATGCGCATCAGGCCTGCTACATGCCGGGTGTCGGCCTCGTTCATCTGGACGTCGGGCTGAACAATGGCAGGGGATGGACGATACGGCTGCCCACTGAAAGGCAGCAACGTGCGCATCGCAGCATCAGCCTGCAATAAAAGACGGTCAACTGGGGAGTAGTGACGTTCGGTAGCCATGGGCACCTCCGGATAAGTCCACGGCGGCCAGTTTACCCGAATCGAACGGGCGCGGCTTGAGCAGGATCAACCCACCGAGTGCTCTGTCCCGGTGGGCGTAAGCTATTGCAACCCTGTATCAGCCCGGCGGCCAGTGCATCTGACGCTGACCCAGCACATGCATATGAATGTGATAGACGGTCTGCCCGCCCAGCGGGTTAGTGTTCATGACCACCCGGAAGCCTTCTTCGCAACCCAATTCCTTGGCCAAACGTTGCGCGGTGAACACAATATGGCCCAACAGGCCTTTATCTTCTTCAGTCGCGTCGTTCAGGGTGCGGATGGCTTTTTTCGGGATGACCAGAAAATGCACCGGCGCTTGTGGGGCGATGTCGTGAAAGGCCAGCACCTGATCATCTTCATAGATGATCTTCGCCGGTATCTCTCGGTTGATAATCTTGGTGAACAGAGTCTCCACAGCTATTTCTCCGTTTTGTTGAGAGCCTGAGTGTACTGAGGGGGCGGCGTGACGCCCAGTTGTTTAGCGCGGGCAGACACCCTTGTTCATCGAACCGACGATTTTCCGCGTAAGCCAGCGCGGGCCAAGGCGTGGGAAACAGGTCATCAGCTTGTTACGCCAGCCTGGAATGATCACCGCACGGTTTTTTGCCAGCGCACGAACGGCATACAGCGCTACCTCTTCCGGGCTCATCATCAGTTTGCTGGTGGACAACCTGTCTTCGACCAGATGCGCGTTGCGAAAAAACGCGGTGCGGGTGATGCCGGGGCACAGCACCGAGATTTTCACCCCGGTTTTCTTCAGCTCTTCGCGCAACCCTTCGGAGAAATGCAGTACATAGGCCTTGCTCGCGAAGTAAGTGCTCATCCATGGCCCAGGCTGGAAGGCGGCGACTGACGCGACGTTGAGGATCTGCCCGCCGCCCTGGACCGCCATCGCGTTGCCTATCGCATGACACAAACGGGTGAGGGCCAGGATGTTCAGCTCGATCAGGTCTTGTTCGGCGCCCCAGTCCTGAGCCATGAAAGGGCCGCAAGTGCCAACGCCAGCGCAATTCACCAACAAATCGATCTTGCGTTCGCTTTCTTCCAGTTCAAGCAAAAAGCCAGAGAGGCGCAGTGGTTCACCCAGGTCACAGGCGCGAAACAGGACCTCCACGCCAAAGCGCTGGGTCAGTTCGATCGCGATGCCTTCCAGTACATCGCGCTGGCGGGCAACCAAAATCAGGCTGCGACCACGGCGCGCCAAAGCTTCGGCCATGGCCAGTCCGATACCGCTGGAAGCACCAGTGATCAAGGCGTAAGGGGGCATGCAATTCTCCAGGCAACACACTCAGCGTCCGCGACAATTCACGTCGGACGCCAATGGGTGCGTTATTGATCTTTTTCGGTTACAGAAGGTGTGGTATCGGCAGGCTGTGTGCTGTCGCCATCATTATCGTCATCTTGCGGCAGGGTGTTCTCGAATTGGGTAGCGCTGGTCTGCACTTCTTCTTCGAACATGTTAACTCCACCTATGTATAGCCCTGTCGAGGTCATCGCAATAAACAGCACCCACATGCTGGCGAGGACTTTAACCCCTCTGCCCACGGGCGGCTCCGGTGCGCCGTACTGATTGGCCCCGGTGTTACCCGGAATAATCATCATCAGCAGCGGAAAAAACATTCCCACGAAGGGGATGAGATTGATCAGCAAGAGCCAGGCGGACCAGCCTGCGTCGTGTAGTCGCTGTGCCCCGATCTGCACGCTGACGATGAGAAAACCAACCGCTACGATGGTAATAAACAGTCCACCACCGACCAGCGTATTAGTCAGCATGGCCGCGCACATGCACGTCACAACCAAGAGCGCGACCATCAGCACCAGGCTCCAGGCCAGATAACGGACCCGGCCGATTCGGCCCTGAAGGCTGAACACCTTGAGTTCCGCGTACTCCGATAGCATGGCGCCGACAGGGGCACGAGGGGGAGTGTAAGGCGATGAGTCCTGTGCGTTTTGTTCCAAAGGCGCCCGGTAAATATCAGGTTCGCGAACCTCTGCCTGAAGCACGACGGGCGCCGGCTCGGGCTCGATCCGTGCCTCTACCCCGGCATCATTCAGCGCGCTCAAATACTGATTGGCTTTCTCTTGCGACAGACCGCGCTTGAGGATCACAGCTTTGCCACCGAACAGTCGTTCCACCACCGCAGTATCACTTTTGAACAAGGCAGCCAGATTCAGCTTGGCCGTCTCAAGGTCGACGCCGTTGCGTAACGTCCCTTCGAAAATAATCTTGAAGTGGGTGTCTGCCATATCTGGCTTCCTTGTCTCGGTGGCGCGGAGGTGGTGTTCCAATTTAATCGATGACCTGCCGGCGAGACAGGTCACAAACCTTTAGCGCGGCCAAACGCCTGCCAGCTCGCTCATGCGCTTTTGTGCCTGGCGGTATTCGGCATCCAGACGCTCAATCAGCTCATCGGTGCCGGGCAGATCGTCGATCTCACCGACGCCTTGTCCGGCAGACCACACCGTTTTCCAGGCTTTGGCTTCATCACTGATGGGCTTGAGTTTAGCGCCAAAATTGATCTCTCCTTTGCCTTGTAAAGCGGCCAAGTCAAAGCCTGCGTTCTCTAGACTCTGCCGCATAAAGCTTGCCGGCACGCCGGAAACTGCGGCCGTGTGCACGATGTCGGCCGCTTTGGCGGTCATCAGCATCTCTTTATAAGCGTCAGGCGCATGGCTTT
This sequence comes from Pseudomonas sp. NA-150, assembly GCF_044336365.1. Classification (NCBI taxonomy): domain Bacteria; kingdom Pseudomonadati; phylum Pseudomonadota; class Gammaproteobacteria; order Pseudomonadales; family Pseudomonadaceae; genus Pseudomonas; species Pseudomonas sp. NA-150. The sequence continues at coordinate 345,036 of NZ_CP172305.1, forward strand.
CTCGGGTAGCGATAAAGCGCGTACCAAAGTAGGCCAGGTCCGCGCCCAGCAACTGGGCGGCAAGAATCTCGTGACCGTGGTTCAGACAACCGGCCAGCAGCAATGTTTTATCGAAGAACTGACGGATCTCGGCGATCAGAGAAAACGGACTCCAGGTCCCGGCGTGCCCACCGGCACCGGCCGCGACGGCGATCAATCCATCGACACCGGCTTGCGCCGCTTTTTCTGCATGGCGGCGAGTGGTGACGTCATGGAACACCAGCCCGCCATAGCTATGCACGGCATCCACCAGTTCTTTGACCGCGCCCAGGCTGGTAATCACGATTGGCACTTTGTGCTCGATACAGATATCCAGGTCAGCCTGCAGGCGCGGGTTGCTGTTGTGCACTATCAGGTTGACGGCGTAGGGCGCGGGGTTGGTCATTTCTGCCAGCCCGGCTTCGATTTCCTCCAGCCAGGCTTTGAAGCCACTGCTTTCTCGTTGATTCAACGCCGGAAAGCTTCCGACTATGCCGTTACGGCAGCAGGCCAGCACCGATTGCGGATTGGAAATCAGAAACATCGGCGCCGCGACTACAGGCAAACGCAGACGGTTTTCAAGCAGAGCTGGCAGAGACATCGCAATACCCCAAATTCAATTACTTATTAGAAGGGTCGGACCACAACGAGAATGACGATAGCGAGCAATATCAGAACAGGGACTTCATTGAACCAGCGATAGAACACATGACTGCGGCCATTTTCGCCACGGGCGAAGCGTTTGACCTGCGCGCCGCAGACATGATGATAGCCAATCAACACCACCACCAAGGTCAGCTTGGCATGCATCCAGCCCTGACTGAAATAGCCGCTGGGGTTGAGGCTGATCAACCAGATCCCGAACACCAGCGTAGCAATCATGGCAGGGCCCATGATGCCGCGATAGAGCTTGCGCTCCATGACGCAGAAACGTTCCCGGCTGACGGCGTCTTCGCTCATTGAGTGATAAACGAACAGTCGCGGCAGGTAAAACAGACCGGCAAACCAGCAGACGATCGACACGATGTGGAAAGCTTTGAGCCACAGATAAAGCATTTTTGGTTATTCCCAGGTTCACGGTGGCCAAATAGTAGTGTGATGCGGCGCCGTACGTCACGTTCGCGGTTGTCGCACAGGCGTTACGCCCATATTATCGACGGCTTTCCAGTCGGTTCGTTGAAGGGGCAGAGTTATGGTCAAGGTCGGTATCGTCGGCGGCACGGGTTACACCGGGGTCGAGCTACTGCGTCTGTTGGCGCAGCATCCACAAGCCGAGGTGGTGGTGATCACTTCGCGCTCTGAGGCAGGGCTTGCTGTAGCCGATCTGTATCCGAACCTGCGAGGCCACTACGACGGCTTGAAGTTCAGCGTACCGGACATTGCTACCCTGGGTGCCTGTGACGTTGTGTATTTCGCTACCCCGCACGGCGTGGCTCACGCACTGGCGGGTGATTTGCTGAAGGCCGGGACCAAGGTCATTGACCTGTCGGCCGACTTCCGTTTGCAGGACGCCGAGGAGTGGGCCAAGTGGTACGGTCAGCCTCACGGCGCGCCGGAACTGCTGGAGGAAGCGGTTTATGGTCTGCCGGAAGTCAATCGCGAACTGATCAAGCAAGCACGATTGATCGCCGTGCCGGGCTGCTATCCAACGGCGACGCAGTTGGGCTTCCTGCCTTTGCTTGAGGCTGGCCTGGCCGATAACTCGCGCCTGATTGCTGACTGCAAATCCGGGGTAAGTGGCGCGGGCCGCGGCGCGAGCGTTGGTTCGCTGTACTCCGAGGCCAGCGAGAGCTTCAAGGCTTATGCGGTTAAAGGCCATCGTCATCTGCCGGAAATCAGCCAGGGCCTGCGTCGTGCAGCGGGTGGCGATGTCGGACTGACCTTCGTGCCGCACCTGACACCGATGATTCGTGGCATTCACGCTACGTTGTACGCGACCGTCGTCGACAAGTCGGTGGACCTGCAAGCCTTGTTTGAAAAGCGTTACGCCAACGAACCGTTTGTTGATGTGATGCCAGCCGGCAGCCATCCGGAAACCCGTAGCGTGCGGGGCGCCAACGTGTGCCGCATTGCTGTGCACCGTCCACAGGGCGGCGATCTGGTGGTGGTGTTGTCGGTTATCGACAACCTGGTGAAGGGCGCCTCGGGTCAAGCGGTGCAGAACATGAACATCCTGTTTGGCCTGGATGAGCGCCTGGGTCTGTCCCATGCGGGGATGTTGCCTTAAGAGCAGCGCCAAGCTTCAAGCCTCGAGCTGCAAGTAGTCGCGCCCAGCTTGCCGCTTGAAGCTTATAGCTTGCCGCTGCTCCTCTAATAGTTGACCAGTTTACTGGGGCAAGCGGATAATGCCCGTCATTACGCATTATGACGGCATAGCGCCGGGAGATATTGAGCATGAGCGTCGAAACCTTCACTCCTACGGTTTTGGAATTTACCCACGGTGCAGCGCACAAGGTGAAGACCCTGGTCGATGAAGAGGGCAATGATCGCCTGAAGCTGCGCGTTTTCGTGACCGGTGGTGGCTGTTCAGGCTTCCAGTACGGCTTCACTTTTGATGAAGACGTGGCTGATGACGACACCATCGTCGAGCGTGATGGCGTTAGCCTGGTTGTCGACCCGATGAGCTTCCAGTACCTGGCAGGCGCAGAGGTGGACTATCAGGAAGGGCTGGAAGGATCCCGCTTTGTGATCAAGAACCCGAATGCATCCACGACCTGTGGCTGTGGCTCGTCGTTCTCGATCTGATTACGCTATACCGTATAAACAAACGCCGCGCTTATGCGCGGCGTTTTGCTTTCCGGGGGGTGCGTGCGTCAGGCGGGATAGATCGCGCCCAGAACACGCAGGCCCCGGGCGCCGGTCACGCTTGGGCGGTTGGCGGGTACGCCTTCGAGGCAGCAATGCGCCAGCCAGGCAAACGCCATGGCCTCAACCCAATCCGGATCTACATTGTAGAGCGCCGTGCTGCTGACCTTGGTCGCCGGCAGCAGGTCGGCCAGTCTCGCCATCAGCGCCACGTTATGTGCGCCGCCACCGCAGATTAGCAACTCATCGGTTATCGGCTGGGCCTTTTGCAGCGACTGCGTGATGGTCAGCGCGGTCAGCTCTACCAATGTGGCCTGGATGTTTTCCGGGGGAAACGTCGGCAACTGGAACAGGTGATGCTGAAGCCAGCCCAGATTGAATACTTCGCGCCCGGTACTTTTTGGTCCCTGGGTCAGGAAATATGGATCGCTGAGCAGTGATTTCAGAAGTGTCGGTTCAACCTTTCCGCTGGCCCCCCACGCACCGTCGCGGTCATAGTTCTCGCCGCGTTGTGCCTGAATCCAGGCGTCTAGCAGCACATTGCCTGGGCCACAGTCGAAGCCGGATACTGGTCGGTCTGGGTCGATCAGGCTCAGGTTGCTGAAACCGCCAATGTTGAGCACGGCACGGTGGTCCTGTGCCGAGCCAAGCGGCTTATCGAACAGTGCTTCATGAAACGCGGGGACTAACGGCGCGCCTTGGCCGCCAGCGGCAATATCGCGGCGGCGGAAATCACTGACAACCGTGATCTCGGTCAATTCGGCCAGCAGGGAAGGGTTACCGATCTGGATGGTGAAGCCGCGGCCGGGTTCATGGCGAACCGTCTGGCCATGGCTGCCAATTGCGCGAATCTCGCCGGCAGACAGGTTTTCCTGTTCGAGTAGCGCTAAAACGCCTTGAGCGGCGAGGCGCACCCACTTCTGTTCGGCGATTGCTGCCCTGGCCAATTCATCCGGACCGCTGGCGCACAGCCCGAGCAGTTCAGCGCGTAGATCGTCGGGCATCGGAATGTAGTGGGTTGCCAGCAGGGTTGGTCGGCTGTCCTGCTCTATAAGAGCGATATCCAGCCCGTCGAGACTGGTTCCGGACATCACACCTATATAATAGAACGCCATAGATTATCTCTTGCTAGAGGCCAGCATGGTTGCCTTTTCCTGGTCCATGCGCGCCATGAGTGGTTGGCTTTGCTGTAGGAAATGCTGCTTCTCAGCCTTGGCAATCGGATCAGCCATCGGCAGTTTCTGGCCCAGTGGATCAACGTGAACACCGTTGACCTGGAATTCATAATGCAAATGCGGGCCGGTTGAAAGGCCTGTTGTACCAATATAGCCGATCACCTGACCTTGCTTGACGCTGCTACCGGTCTGAACGCCTTTGGCGAAACCTTGCATGTGGCCGTAGAGCGTGCGGTAGGTGTCGCCGTGTTGCAGGATGACCGTGTTGCCGTAACCGCCTTTGCGGCCGGCAAGAATCACTTTGCCGTCACCGGTGGCCTTGATGGGCGTCCCTCGTGGAGCAGCGTAGTCCACGCCTTGGTGAGCGCGAATCTTGTTCAGGATCGGATGCTTGCGGCCCATGGAAAACAACGAGCTGATGCGGGCGAAATCCACGGGTGTGCGGATGAACGCCTTGCGCATGCTGTTGCCTTCGGACGTGTAGTAATTGGTATTGCCCTGTTTATTGGTATAGCGGATGGCGCTGTAGGTCTTGCCGCGGTTGGTAAAGCGAGCCGACAGAATGTTACCGGCACCCACGGTTTTGCCATTGGCGACCTTCTGCTCATAGATCACGTCGAACTCGTCACCCTGGCGAATATCCTGGGCGAAGTCGATGTCGTAGCCAAAGATGCTGGCCATGTCCATGGTCATGCTGTGGGACAGGCCGGCGCGCTGGGCCGACAGTGACAGCGAGCTATTGATGATGCCGCGGGCGTAGGCCGTCCGGACATTCGGCTTGGTAATTTCGTGGTTGAACGTGTAGCCCTTGTCGACCTTGACCAGGCTGATGGTCTCCAGGTCGCTGATCTTGCTGTGCAGCTGTTTGAGCTGACCTGCAGGGGTGAACTCGAACTGCAACAGTTGCCCATGTTTCAACTGGCTGAACTGCTTGGCGTCCTTGTTGCTGGCCAGCACTTCGTGCAAC
>NZ_CP172305.1:355000-1482500 GCF_044336365.1 Pseudomonas sp. NA-150
TTAATAGGGCGTCTAGTCGCTGGGAATAGACCCGAAACCGGGCGATCTATCCATGGGCAGGTTGAAGGTTGGGTAACACTAACTGGAGGACCGAACCGACTACCGTTGAAAAGTTAGCGGATGACCTGTGGATCGGAGTGAAAGGCTAATCAAGCTCGGAGATAGCTGGTTCTCCTCGAAAGCTATTTAGGTAGCGCCTCATGTATCACTGTAGGGGGTAGAGCACTGTTTCGGCTAGGGGGTCATCCCGACTTACCAACCCGATGCAAACTCCGAATACCTACAAGTGCCGAGCATGGGAGACACACGGCGGGTGCTAACGTCCGTCGTGAAAAGGGAAACAACCCAGACCGTCAGCTAAGGTCCCAAAGTCATGGTTAAGTGGGAAACGATGTGGGAAGGCTTAGACAGCTAGGAGGTTGGCTTAGAAGCAGCCACCCTTTAAAGAAAGCGTAATAGCTCACTAGTCGAGTCGGCCTGCGCGGAAGATGTAACGGGGCTCAAACCATGCACCGAAGCTACGGGTATCACTTAGGTGATGCGGTAGAGGAGCGTTCTGTAAGCCTGTGAAGGTGAGTTGAGAAGCTTGCTGGAGGTATCAGAAGTGCGAATGCTGACATGAGTAACGACAATGGGTGTGAAAAACACCCACGCCGAAAGACCAAGGTTTCCTGCGCAACGTTAATCGACGCAGGGTTAGTCGGTCCCTAAGGCGAGGCTGAAAAGCGTAGTCGATGGAAAACAGGTTAATATTCCTGTACTTCTGGTTATTGCGATGGAGGGACGGAGAAGGCTAGGCCAGCTTGGCGTTGGTTGTCCAAGTTTAAGGTGGTAGGCTGGACTCTTAGGTAAATCCGGGAGTCTAAGGCCGAGAGCTGATGACGAGTTGCCATTAGGCGACGAAGTGGTTGATGCCATGCTTCCAAGAAAAGCTTCTAAGCTTCAGGTAACCAGGAACCGTACCCCAAACCGACACAGGTGGTTGGGTAGAGAATACCAAGGCGCTTGAGAGAACTCGGGTGAAGGAACTAGGCAAAATGGCACCGTAACTTCGGGAGAAGGTGCGCCGGTGAGGGTGAAGCATTTACTGCGTAAGCCCATGCCGGTCGAAGATACCAGGCCGCTGCGACTGTTTATTAAAAACACAGCACTCTGCAAACACGAAAGTGGACGTATAGGGTGTGACGCCTGCCCGGTGCCGGAAGGTTAATTGATGGGGTTAGCTAACGCGAAGCTCTTGATCGAAGCCCCGGTAAACGGCGGCCGTAACTATAACGGTCCTAAGGTAGCGAAATTCCTTGTCGGGTAAGTTCCGACCTGCACGAATGGCGTAACGATGGCGGCGCTGTCTCCACCCGAGACTCAGTGAAATTGAAATCGCTGTGAAGATGCAGTGTATCCGCGGCTAGACGGAAAGACCCCGTGAACCTTTACTATAGCTTTGCACTGGACTTTGAATTTGCTTGTGTAGGATAGGTGGGAGGCTTTGAAGTGTGGACGCCAGTCTGCATGGAGCCAACCTTGAAATACCACCCTGGCAACTTTGAGGTTCTAACTCAGGTCCGTTATCCGGATCGAGGACAGTGTATGGTGGGTAGTTTGACTGGGGCGGTCTCCTCCTAAAGAGTAACGGAGGAGTACGAAGGTGCGCTCAGACCGGTCGGAAATCGGTCGTAGAGTATAAAGGCAAAAGCGCGCTTGACTGCGAGACAGACACGTCGAGCAGGTACGAAAGTAGGTCTTAGTGATCCGGTGGTTCTGTATGGAAGGGCCATCGCTCAACGGATAAAAGGTACTCCGGGGATAACAGGCTGATACCGCCCAAGAGTTCATATCGACGGCGGTGTTTGGCACCTCGATGTCGGCTCATCACATCCTGGGGCTGAAGCCGGTCCCAAGGGTATGGCTGTTCGCCATTTAAAGTGGTACGCGAGCTGGGTTTAGAACGTCGTGAGACAGTTCGGTCCCTATCTGCCGTGGACGTTTGAGATTTGAGAGGGGCTGCTCCTAGTACGAGAGGACCGGAGTGGACGAACCTCTGGTGTTCCGGTTGTCACGCCAGTGGCATTGCCGGGTAGCTATGTTCGGAATAGATAACCGCTGAAAGCATCTAAGCGGGAAACTAGCCTCAAGATGAGATCTCACTGGGACCTTGAGTCCCCTGAAGGGCCGTCGAAGACTACGACGTTGATAGGTGGGGTGTGTAAGTGCTGTGAGGCATTGAGCTAACCCATACTAATTGCCCGTGAGGCTTGACCATATAACACCCAAGCAATTTGCTTAGAGACAAGCAAATGCAGGTGTGAAGACGCAAACGACGAAAATTTGCAGCACACAGATTGCTATCACATACCCGATTTGCTGAAACGTTGAAAGACGCGTCAGTACCCGAATTTCTTGACGACCATAGAGCATTGGAACCACCTGATCCCATCCCGAACTCAGCAGTGAAACGATGCATCGCCGATGGTAGTGTGGGGTTTCCCCATGTGAGAGTAGGTCATCGTCAAGATTAAATTCCGAAACCCCTGTTTGCTAACGCGAACAGGGGTTTTGTTTTTGTGCGCGAAAAATCATCGGAATGCCTACGGGTTATAGCCATTACGACCCAGCACTTCGTTTCTATGCATAGGCCCTTCGCATGGCTATTATGCGTGCCTCACTGTTAGGCGATACCCGCATGCTGACGTTGTTAAAGCTTCTCAAGGATGGCAATTTCCATTCTGGGCAGACCTTGGGTCGTGACCTTGGCGTCAGCCGTAGTGCCGTCTGGAAACAGCTCCAGCAGCTGGAGGCTGAGCTGGGTCTCGAAATCCATAAGGTTCGGGGTCGTGGGTACCGTCTTGCCAGTCCGTTATCGCTGTTGGATAAAGACGCCATCGAAGGGGCAGGGCTTGATTCGAAATGGACGACGTTCATTTTCGACTCTATTGATTCGACCAATGCGCAAGCGATGCGTGCTATCGAAGGTGGGACGTCGTTGCCAGTGCTGGTATTGGCTGAGCGGCAACTCGCGGGAAGAGGTCGTCGCGGTCGCAAGTGGATAAGCCCGTTCGCTGAAAATATCTATTACAGCCTGGTACTGAGGGTTGATGGCGGTATGCGTCAGCTTGAGGGCTTGAGTCTGGTTGTCGGGCTGGCCGTGATGCATACATTGCGTGAGGTCGGCGTTGCGGGTGCGGGTCTGAAGTGGCCAAACGACATTCTGGTCGGTCAGCGCAAGATTGCGGGGGTGCTCCTGGAGCTGGTTGGAGATCCTGCCGACGTCTGTCATGTGGTGGTTGGTATTGGCATAAACGTCAATATGCAGGCAGCGCCGGAGGTCGATCAGCCGTGGACCTCGGTTCGGCTTGAGACTCGGCAGCTTGTCGATCGTAATGATCTGGTCGTGCGCCTGAGTCGGCAGTTGGCGCATTACTTCAGTATTCATCTGGCGGGAGGGTTCAGTGCCCTGCAGGTTGAGTGGGAACACAATCATCTATGGCAGGGCCGAGCAGCTACATTGCTGGCCGGCACCAATAAAGTAGAAGGAGTGATTCTGGGCGTTGATGCTCAGGGGGCTCTGAGGTTGAAGGTAGGTAATGACGTGCAGGTGTTCAGTGGTGGTGAGCTCAGTCTGAGGCTGCGTGATGATTCTTGAACTCGATTGTGGAAACAGCTTCATCAAGTGGCGCGTCATCCGCGCTGAGGGCATTGAGGTAGTCGCCGGTGGTGTGGTCGACTCCGATGCTGCCCTGGTCCTGGCGCTCCAGCAAGTAGTGGGCTTGACCCTGGTTCATTGCCGGCTGGTAAGTGTGCGCAGTAGCGACGAGACTGAGTTGCTGATCTCCAGCCTGACCCAGGCGTTCTCGATGAAGGTGCAGTGTGCCGGCTCTGAGCGGAGTCTTGCCGGGGTCGTCAATGGCTATGATGACTATCAGCGCCTGGGCCTGGATCGCTGGCTGGCGTTCGTCGGTGCTTATCACCTGGCGCGTAAGGCATGCCTGGTGATTGATCTGGGCACGGCTATTACCTCTGACTTCGTTTCTCGCGATGGTGAGCATATCGGTGGTTTCATTTGTCCAGGCATGCCGCTTATGCGCAATCTGCTGCGCACGCACACGCGACGTATCCGTTATCACGAGGCGGCAGCGCAGGAAGCGCTGAAAAATCTCTCTCCCGGTCGCTCCACGGCTGAGGCGGTTGAAAGAGGTTGCTCGTTAATGGTCAGAGGCTTTGTGCAGAGTCAGCTGGAGGTGGCGCAAGAGCATTGGGGTGACGATTTTTCTATTTTCGTGACGGGGGGTGACGCTGCGCTGGTCAGTGAAACCCTGCCGGGTGCGCGAGTGATGCCTGACCTGGTTTTCGTCGGCCTGGCCTTGGCTTGTCCGCTGTCTTGAGGCTCCTATGCGTTGGCTATTCCTTTTACTGGTAATGCTCAATTCTTTCTATTACCTATGGCATCAGCAGGAAGCGCCGCTGGCGGGCCAAGGAGGTCGTGTCGCTGTCGCAGTACAAGGGCGCGCAGCAGGATATCCGCCTTCTGAGCGAGTCTGAGGGGCATGAAGGACCTTCTGTGCCCCGTGAGGGCGAGGGGAAGTGTTTGTATCTTGGAGGATTTGTTCGTCAGGAGGATGCGCGCCTGGTGGAGCAGCGCTTGACCAGTCTGGACATACAGGCTCAGTTTCTGTCGCTTGAAAACGGTTCTGCCGCCAGTTATTGGGTGAAGATCGCCCCGGTTAGTCGGCGTCTGGTGGATGAAGGGTTGGTTCGTGGGCTTGTTCAGGATTTCTCACAATTAAAAAACAAAATAATGTCCTGTGAAGGCATTGCAACTGCGGATTAGTTTGCATAGAATGGCGCCCGCTTCGCAGTGTGATGTAAATCAAATCTGCGAAGCTGCAAGTGTCAACTGATGTAACCTCAGGTTTTTAATGAGAAAAAGGTTGACAGAAGGGTAGCATGAGTTGAGAATGCTGCCTCGCTTAGGAGGGGTTCCCGAGCGGCCAAAGGGATCAGACTGTAAATCTGACGTCTACGACTTCGAAGGTTCGAATCCTTCCCCCTCCACCAAATTTGAGCATTAGCAACAAGCTCAGCGGGTATAGTTTAGTGGTAGAACCTCAGCCTTCCAAGCTGATGATGCGGGTTCGATTCCCGCTACCCGCTCCAGATTTGTTGTTCGTGCAATGTGTTTCGCTCTTGTAGCTCAGTTGGTAGAGCACACCCTTGGTAAGGGTGAGGTCAGCAGTTCGAATCTGCTCAAGAGCTCCATTACTAAGGCAGATATGAAAATATCTGCCTTTGTTTTAAGCGTAGTTGAAAAACTCTCGTTGGGCCGGCATAATGGTCGGCCTAATTTTGCTTTTAGGTCAGTAGCTCAATTGGCAGAGCGACGGTCTCCAAAACCGTAGGTTGGGGGTTCGATTCCCTCCTGACCTGCCAGATTCACTCGGTGTAATCTGGCTTTCTTTTCACAGGATCCTCGTAGATGACTCCCAAGGCTGAAGCCCAAGACTCTCGCTTTGATCTCCTGAAGTGGCTAGCAGTAGTCGTTCTGGTGGTTGTAGGTGTTGTCGGCAATCAGTACTACTCAGCGGAACCGATCCTGTACCGCGTGCTTGTATTGCTTGTCATTGCTGCTGCTGCTGCGTTCGTAGGTCTGCAGACGGGCAAAGGTAAGGCTTTCTTCGTGTTGGCAAAGGAAGCCCGTACCGAGATTCGTAAAGTTGTTTGGCCTACTCGCCAAGAGACTACGCAGACCACGCTGATTGTTGTGGCTGTTGTTCTGGTTATGGCGCTGCTGTTGTGGGGGCTAGATTCCCTGCTCGGTTGGCTTGTTTCTTCGATTGTTGGCTAAGGGTGTCCCGTGGCTAAGCGTTGGTACGTAGTGCATGCTTACTCGGGTTACGAGAAGCATGTCATGCGCTCGTTGGTCGAGCGTGTGAAGCTGGCTGGCATGGAAGATGGCTTCGGCGAAATTCTGGTCCCCACTGAAGAAGTGGTTGAGATGCGCAACGGCCAGAAGCGCAAGAGTGAGCGTAAATTCTTCCCTGGTTACGTGCTGGTCCAGATGGATATGAACGAGGGTACTTGGCACTTGGTCAAGGATACTCCTCGGGTGATGGGTTTCATCGGCGGTACCGCTGATAAGCCTGCGCCGATCACTGATAAAGAAGCAGAAGCGATTCTGCGTCGCGTCGCTGATGGTAGCGACAAGCCGAAGCCAAAAACGCTGTTCGAGCCGGGTGAAGTTGTTCGTGTCACCGACGGTCCGTTCGCTGATTTTAACGGCACGGTTGAAGAAGTTAACTACGAAAAGAGCCGAATCCAAGTGGCAGTGCTCATTTTCGGTCGCTCTACTCCGGTAGAGCTAGAGTTTAGCCAGGTCGAAAAGGCATAGCTGAACGAGAATCCCAAACCCCGCAGCCCTAGGCTGTGGGGTTTTGTCGTCACCGGGATAAACGCGCAAGTAACCGGGGAGCCTTTATAGGCGTCTGAACCCGTAATTGGAGTGCCTCATGGCCAAGAAAATTACCGCTTACATCAAGCTGCAAGTGAAGGCCGCTCAGGCTAACCCTAGCCCACCTGTTGGTCCTGCACTGGGTCAGCACGGCGTGAACATCATGGAATTCTGCAAGGCTTTCAACGCCCGTACTCAGGGTATTGAGCCAGGCCTGCCGACTCCAGTGATCATCACTGTCTACAGCGACCGTAGCTTCACCTTCGAAACTAAAAGCACCCCTGCTTCGGTTCTGCTGAAGAAGGCTGCTGGTTTGACTAGCGGTTCCGCTCGTCCAAACACCGTTAAGGTTGGCACCGTTACCCGTGCTCAGCTGGAAGATATCGCTAAAGCAAAAAATGCGGATCTGACTGCAGCTGATATGGATGCAGCCGTGCGTACCATCGCCGGTTCTGCTCGTAGCATGGGCCTTAACGTGGAGGGTGTGTAATGGCTAAGCTGACCAAGCGTCAAAAGGCAATCGCCGGCAAAATCGAAGCAGGCAAGTCCTACAGCTTCGTTGATGCTGCTGCGCTGCTGACCGAATTGTCCACCGTTAAATTCAGCGAGTCCGTAGACATTGCTGTAAACCTCGGTGTTGACCCGCGTAAATCTGACCAGGTTGTTCGTAGCGCTACTGTGCTGCCACACGGCACTGGCAAGACTGTTCGCGTTGCAGTTTTCACCCAGGGCCCAGCTGCTGAAGCTGCTCTGGCTGCCGGCGCTGATCGCGTTGGTATGGACGACCTGGCTGCCGAAATGAAAGGCGGCGACCTGAACTATGACGTCGTTATCGCCTCCCCGGACGCGATGCGTGTTGTTGGTCAGTTGGGTCAGATCCTCGGTCCACGTGGCCTGATGCCTAACCCTAAAGTCGGCACCGTAACTCCGGACGTCGCTACCGCGGTCAAAAACGCGAAGGCTGGTCAGGTTCGTTATCGCACCGACAAAAACGGCATCATCCACACTTCCGTTGGCAAGGTCGGTTTCGACGCTGTCAAGCTGAAGGAAAACGTTGAAGCCCTGATCGCTGATTTGAAGCGTATCAAGCCAGCTTCTTCGAAAGGCATTTACGTCAAGCGCGTCACCTTGAGCACCACTATGGGCCCAGGTCTGATCATCGACCAAGGTTCGTTGGACGCGTAAGACAAACTGGGTGCAGGTAACTGCACTCATGAAAAATTGGGGTCCCTGCCTGGCGGGGGCTATCCAAGACCGTAGGCGGCGCAAGCCTTAAACCTTAAGCCTACGCAGATGGTGCTCCCGGTTCCTTACCGAATCAGACACCAAAACGACATCCGGCTTCGGCCAGATGAAACGGTAACAAGCAGGAGTTAACCCGTGGCAATTAATCTCGAAGACAAGAAGGCCATCGTCGCTGAAGTCAACGAGGCTGCCAAAGCTGCCCTGTCCGCTGTCGTGGCTGATGCCCGTGGTGTGACAGTAGGCGCTATGACCGGACTCCGTAAAGAGGCTCGTGAAGCTGGCGTATACGTACGTGTTGTACGTAACACCCTGCTCAAGCGCGCTGTTGCTGGCACTGAATACAGTGTCCTCAACGACGTGTTCACTGGCCCGACCTTAATCGCGTTCTCCACCCAACATCCAGGCGCTGCTGCCCGTTTGTTCAAAGAGTTCGCAAAAGGTCAGGACAAGTTCGAGATCAAGGCAGCTGCGTTCGAGGGCAAGTTCCTCGCAGCTAACCAAATCGACGTGCTGGCAACTCTGCCGACCCGTGACGAAGCTATCTCCCAGCTGATGAGCGTGATTCAAGGCGCTACCAGCAAGTTGGCTCGTACACTGGCTGCAGTCCGCGACCAAAAAGAAGCTGTCGCAGCCTAAGGCTCGTCATCCTCTCGCGTTTTTTGTTTATTTCGATGGTCGCGTAGGCCGTCCCCCAATTCAGGAATTAGAGTCATGTCTATCTCTCAAAACGATATCCTTGAAGCAGTTGGCAACATGTCCGTAATGGAAGTTGTTGAGCTGATCAAAGCTTTCGAAGAAAAATTCGGCGTTACTGCTGCCGCTGCTTCGGCTGGCCCAGCTGCTGCCGCTGCTGTTGTTGAAGAGCAAACTGAATTCAACGTCATGTTGCTTGAAACTGGCGAGAAGAAAGTTAACGTGATCAAGGCAGTACGTGAGCTGACCGGCCTGGGCTTGAAAGAAGCCAAAGCTGTAGCTGACAGCGCGCCTTCGATGGTTCTGGAAGCAGTTTCGAAAGACGCTGCTGACAAAGCCAAAGCTGCACTGGAAGAAGCAGGCGCTAAAGTCGAGCTGAAGTAAGCATCGACTTTGTGTCTCCAGCCCGAGCGTAAAGCGAAAGGCTGATGGCTGGTGGCTCTTGCCACCGGCCTTTTTCCGTTATTGAAGGCTGACCGGGTCGGCTTCTATAACGTGCAGGAACCACCCGATGTGGTGGTGCAAACCAAGGGGTTTGCACGATTTTCTGGCTGCTCCCGTCGGGAGGAGCCAAACAAGCAGGTGACCAAGCTGGGGAACGCTGATGGCTTACTCATATACTGAGAAAAAACGTATCCGCAAGGACTTTAGCAAGTTGCCGGACGTGATGGATGTGCCGTATCTCCTGGCCATCCAGCTGGATTCGTATCGCGAATTCTTGCAAGCGGGAGCGACCAAAGATCAGTTCCGCGACGTCGGTCTGCATGCAGCCTTCAAATCCGTTTTCCCGATCATCAGCTACTCCGGCAATGCTGCGCTGGAGTATGTGGGTTATCGCTTGGGCGAACCGGCATTTGATGTCAAAGAGTGCGTGCTGCGCGGTGTGACTTACGCTGTGCCTTTGCGGGTCAAGGTCCGTCTGATCATTTTCGACAAAGAATCGTCGAACAAAGCGATCAAGGACATCAAAGAGCAAGAAGTCTACATGGGTGAAATCCCCCTGATGACTGAAAACGGTACCTTCGTAATCAACGGTACCGAGCGCGTAATCGTTTCCCAGTTGCACCGTTCCCCGGGCGTGTTCTTCGACCACGACCGCGGCAAGACGCACAGCTCCGGTAAGCTGCTCTACTCCGCGCGTATCATTCCATACCGTGGTTCGTGGTTGGACTTCGAGTTCGATCCGAAAGACTGCGTGTTCGTCCGTATCGACCGTCGTCGCAAGCTGCCTGCGTCCGTATTGTTGCGCGCACTCGGCTACACGACTGAACAAGTGCTCGATGCGTTCTACACCACCAACGTCTTCCATGTGCAGGGTGAAAACCTGAATCTGGAGCTGATCCCTCAGCGTCTGCGTGGCGAAATTGCTGTTCTGGACATCCTGGACGACAAGGGCAAAGTCATCGTCGAACAGGGCCGTCGGATCACCGCGCGCCATGTAAGCCAGATGGAAAAAGCCGGCATCAAAGAGCTGCAAGTGCCTCTGGACTACGTCCTGGGTCGCACTACAGCCAAGGTCATCGTGCACCCGGCTACCGGCGAAATCATTGCTGAGTGCAACACTGAACTGAACACCGAGATTCTGGCAAAAATCGCCAAGGCTCAGGTTGTCCGTCTCGAAACGTTGTACACCAACGACATCGATTGCGGTCCGTTCGTTTCAGACACTCTGAAGATCGACTCCACCAGCAACCAATTGGAAGCGCTGGTCGAGATCTATCGCATGATGCGTCCTGGCGAGCCGCCAACCAAAGACGCAGCCGAAACGCTGTTCAACAACCTGTTCTTCAGCCCTGAGCGCTATGACCTGTCTGCGGTCGGCCGGATGAAGTTCAACCGTCGTATCGGTCGTACCGAGATCGAAGGTTCGGGCGTGTTGTGCAAAGAAGATATCGTTGCCGTCCTCAAGACGCTGGTTGATATCCGTAACGGTAAAGGCATCGTCGACGACATCGACCACCTGGGTAACCGTCGTGTTCGCTGTGTTGGCGAAATGGCAGAAAACCAGTTCCGCGTTGGCCTGGTACGTGTTGAGCGTGCGGTCAAAGAGCGTCTGTCGATGGCGGAAAGCGAAGGCCTGATGCCTCAGGACCTGATCAACGCCAAGCCGGTTGCTGCTGCGGTCAAAGAGTTCTTTGGTTCCAGCCAGCTGTCGCAGTTCATGGACCAGAACAACCCGTTGTCCGAGATCACCCACAAGCGTCGTGTCTCTGCACTCGGCCCTGGCGGTTTGACTCGTGAGCGTGCTGGCTTTGAAGTTCGTGACGTACACCCGACGCACTACGGTCGTGTTTGCCCGATCGAAACGCCGGAAGGTCCGAACATCGGTCTGATCAACTCCCTGGCTGCTTATGCTCGCACCAACCAGTACGGCTTCCTCGAAAGCCCGTACCGCGTGGTTAAAGATGCATTGGTAACTGACGAGATCGTGTTCCTGTCCGCCATCGAAGAAGCTGATCACGTGATCGCTCAGGCTTCGGCCACGATGAACGACAAGAAAGTCCTGATCGATGAGCTGGTAGCCGTTCGTCACTTGAACGAGTTCACCGTCAAGGCGCCGGAAGACGTCACCTTGATGGACGTTTCGCCGAAGCAGGTTGTTTCTGTTGCAGCGTCGCTGATCCCGTTCCTCGAGCACGACGACGCCAACCGTGCGTTGATGGGTTCGAACATGCAGCGTCAGGCTGTACCAACCCTGCGTGCTGACAAGCCGCTGGTAGGTACCGGCATGGAGCGCAACGTTGCTCGTGACTCCGGCGTGTGCGTTGTTGCGCGTCGCGGTGGTGTAATCGACTCCGTCGATGCCAGCCGTATCGTGGTTCGTGTTGCCGATGATGAAGTAGAGACCGGTGAAGCCGGTGTCGACATCTACAACCTGACCAAATACACCCGTTCGAACCAGAACACCTGCATCAACCAGCGTCCGCTGGTGAGCAAAGGTGATCGGGTTGAGCGAAGCGACATCATGGCTGACGGTCCGTCCACCGATATGGGTGAGCTGGCTCTGGGTCAGAACATGCGCATCGCGTTCATGGCGTGGAACGGCTTCAACTTCGAAGACTCCATCTGCCTGTCCGAGCGTGTGGTTCAGGAAGACCGCTTCACCACGATCCACATTCAGGAACTGACCTGTGTGGCGCGTGACACCAAGCTTGGGCCAGAGGAAATCACTGCAGACATCCCGAACGTGGGTGAAGCTGCACTGAACAAGCTGGACGAAGCCGGTATCGTTTATGTCGGTGCTGAAGTAGGCGCAGGCGACATTCTGGTCGGTAAGGTCACTCCGAAAGGCGAGACCCAGCTGACACCAGAAGAAAAACTGTTGCGTGCGATCTTCGGTGAAAAGGCGAGCGACGTTAAAGACACTTCCCTGCGCGTACCTACTGGTACCAAGGGTACTGTCATCGACGTTCAGGTGTTCACTCGTGACGGCGTTGAGCGTGATGCTCGTGCACTGTCCATCGAGAAAACCCAGCTCGACGAGATCCGTAAAGATCTGAACGAAGAGTTCCGTATCGTTGAAGGCGCGACCTTCGAACGTCTGCGTTCCGCTCTGGTAGGCCGTGTGGCTGAAGGCGGCGCGGGCTTGAAGAAAGGTCAGGAAATCACCGACGAAATTCTCGACGGTCTTGAGCATGGTCAGTGGTTCAAACTGCGCATGGTCGAAGACGCTCTGAACGAGCAGCTCGAGAAAGCTCAGGCTTATATCGTTGATCGCCGCCGTCTGCTGGACGACAAGTTCGAAGACAAGAAGCGCAAGCTGCAGCAGGGCGATGACCTCGCACCTGGCGTTCTGAAAATCGTCAAGGTTTACCTGGCAATCCGTCGCCGCATCCAGCCGGGCGACAAGATGGCCGGTCGTCACGGTAACAAGGGTGTGGTCTCCGTGATCATGCCAGTTGAAGACATGCCGCACGATGCCAATGGCACCCCGGTCGACATCGTCCTCAACCCGTTGGGCGTACCTTCGCGTATGAACGTTGGTCAGATTCTCGAAACTCACCTGGGCCTAGCGGCCAAAGGTTTGGGCGAGAAGATCAACCGCATGCTTGAAGAGCAGCGCAAAGTCATCGAACTGCGTAAGTTCCTCAACGAGATCTATAACGAAATCGGCGGCCGCCAGGAAAGCCTGGACGATCTGTCCGACAAGGAAATCCTGGATCTCGCGAAGAACCTGCGTAACGGCGTTCCAATGGCTACTCCGGTATTTGACGGTGCCAAGGAAAGCGAAATCAAGGCCATGCTGAAACTGGCGGATATGCCAGAAAGCGGCCAGATGCAGCTGTTTGATGGTCGTACCGGCAACAAGTTTGAGCGCCCGGTTACCGTTGGCTACATGTACATGCTGAAGCTGAACCACTTGGTAGACGACAAGATGCACGCTCGTTCTACCGGTTCGTACAGCCTGGTTACCCAGCAGCCGCTGGGTGGTAAGGCTCAGTTCGGTGGTCAGCGTTTCGGGGAGATGGAGGTTTGGGCACTGGAAGCATACGGTGCTGCATACACTCTGCAAGAAATGCTCACAGTGAAGTCGGACGATGTGAACGGCCGGACCAAGATGTACAAAAACATCGTGGACGGCGATCACCGTATGGAGCCGGGCATGCCCGAGTCTTTCAACGTGTTGATCAAGGAAATTCGTTCCCTTGGCATCGACATCGATCTGGAAACCGAATAACACGTGACGCGAATGAGAGCGGGGCAGGATTTGCCCGCTCTCAGCTCCGCCAGGAGGAAAGGCCTTGAAAGACCTACTGAATTTGCTGAAAAACCAGGGTCAAGTCGAAGAGTTCGACGCCATCCGTATCGGATTGGCATCGCCTGAGATGATCCGTTCGTGGTCGTTCGGTGAAGTTAAAAAGCCGGAAACCATCAACTACCGTACGTTCAAACCTGAGCGTGACGGCTTGTTCTGCGCCAAGATCTTTGGCCCGGTCAAGGATTACGAGTGCCTGTGCGGTAAGTACAAGCGCCTGAAGCACCGTGGTGTGATCTGTGAGAAGTGCGGCGTTGAAGTCGCCCTGGCAAAAGTTCGTCGCGAGCGCATGGCTCACATCGAGCTGGCCTCTCCGGTTGCCCACATCTGGTTCCTGAAATCGCTGCCGTCCCGTATCGGCTTGCTGATGGACATGACCCTGCGTGATATCGAACGCGTTCTCTATTTCGAGAGCTATGTCGTTATCGATCCAGGCATGACCACCCTTGAAAAGGGTCAGCTGCTGAACGACGAGCAGTATTTCGAAGCGCTGGAAGAGTTTGGTGATGATTTCGACGCCCGCATGGGTGCCGAGGCTGTCCGTGAACTCCTGCACGCTATCGATCTGGAGCACGAGATTGGTCGTCTGCGTGAAGAAATTCCGCAAACCAACTCGGAAACCAAAATCAAGAAGCTGTCCAAGCGCTTGAAGTTGATGGAAGCCTTCCAGGGTTCCGGCAACCTTCCTGAGTGGATGGTGCTGACCGTTCTGCCGGTTCTGCCGCCAGATCTGCGTCCACTGGTCCCGCTGGATGGCGGTCGTTTCGCGACTTCCGACCTCAACGATCTGTATCGTCGAGTGATCAACCGTAACAACCGCTTGAAGCGCCTGCTTGATCTGTCCGCTCCGGACATCATCGTGCGCAACGAAAAGCGTATGTTGCAGGAAGCCGTCGACGCCTTGCTCGACAACGGTCGTCGTGGCCGCGCTATCACCGGTTCCAACAAGCGTCCTTTGAAATCCTTGGCTGACATGATCAAGGGTAAGCAAGGTCGTTTCCGTCAGAACTTGCTCGGTAAGCGTGTTGACTACTCCGGTCGTTCGGTAATTACCGTAGGTCCGACCCTGCGTCTGCACCAGTGCGGTCTGCCGAAGAAAATGGCTCTCGAGCTGTTCAAACCGTTCATTTTCGGCAAGTTGGAAATGCGTGGCCTGGCCACCACCATCAAAGCCGCGAAGAAAATGGTTGAGCGCGAGCTGCCAGAGGTTTGGGACGTTCTCGCTGAAGTGATTCGCGAACACCCAGTGCTTCTCAACCGTGCACCGACCCTTCACCGTCTGGGTATCCAGGCGTTTGAACCGGTTCTGATCGAAGGTAAAGCGATCCAGCTTCACCCGCTGGTCTGCGCCGCGTACAACGCCGACTTCGACGGCGACCAAATGGCCGTTCACGTACCGCTGACGCTGGAAGCCCAGCTCGAAGCGCGTGCGCTGATGATGTCGACCAACAACATTCTGTCGCCAGCCAACGGTGAGCCAATCATCGTTCCGTCGCAGGACGTTGTATTGGGTCTGTACTACATGACTCGTGAAGCGATCAACGCCAAGGGCGAAGGTCGCGTGTTCGCGGATCTGCAGGAAGTTGACCGTGTGTTCCGTGCCGGCGAAGCCGCACTGCATGCAAAAGTCAAAGTCCGCATCCACGAAACGGTCAACGATCGTGATGGTGGCAGCGTCAAGAACACCCGTATCGTCGACACCACTGTTGGCCGTGCGTTGCTGTTCCAGGTGGTTCCGGCCGGCCTGTCGTACGACGTAGTCAACCAGCCGATGAAGAAAAAGGCGATCTCCAAGCTGATCAACCAGTGCTACCGCGTGGTTGGTTTGAAAGAGACCGTTATTTTCGCCGACCAGTTGATGTACACCGGTTTTGCTTACTCGACTATTTCGGGTGTTTCCATCGGCGTTAACGACTTCGTTATCCCGGATGAGAAAGCTCGCATCATCGAATCGGCGACCGAAGAGGTTAAAGAGATCGAAAGTCAGTACGCCTCAGGCCTGGTAACCCAGGGCGAGAAGTACAATAAAGTGATCGACCTTTGGTCCAAGGCGAACGACGAAGTTTCCAAGGCGATGATGTCGAACCTCTCGAAAGAGAAGGTCATCGACCGTCACGGCGTCGAAGTCGACCAAGAGTCCTTCAACTCGATGTACATGATGGCTGACTCCGGTGCGCGGGGTTCCGCTGCACAGATTCGTCAGCTCGCCGGTATGCGTGGTCTGATGGCCAAGCCGGACGGCTCGATCATCGAGACGCCGATCACCGCGAACTTCCGTGAAGGTTTGAGCGTACTTCAGTACTTCATCTCGACTCACGGTGCTCGTAAGGGTCTGGCGGATACCGCGTTGAAAACCGCGAACTCCGGTTACCTGACTCGTCGTCTGGTAGACGTTGCTCAGGATCTGGTGGTGACTGAAGTCGACTGCGGCACCGAACACGGTCTGCTGATGACTCCGCACATCGAAGGCGGTGACGTTGTTGAGCCGTTGGGTGAGCGCGTACTGGGTCGAGTTATCGCCCGTGACGTGTTCAAGCCGGGTACCGATGACATTATCGTTCCTGCGGGCACCCTGGTTGACGAGAAGTGGGTTGAGTTCATCGAGCTGAACAGCATCGACGAAGTGATCGTTCGCTCGCCGATCAGCTGCGAAACTCGCTATGGCATTTGCGCCAAGTGCTACGGCCGTGATCTGGCGCGTGGTCACCAGGTGAACATCGGTGAAGCTGTCGGCGTTATCGCTGCTCAGTCCATCGGTGAGCCGGGTACCCAGCTGACGATGCGTACGTTCCACATCGGTGGTGCGGCAAGCCGGACCTCCGCGGCTGACAGTGTTCAGGTGAAGAATGGCGGTACTGTCCGTCTGCACAACCTGAAGCACGTTGAGCGAGTGGATGGTTGCCTGGTTGCTGTGTCCCGTTCCGGTGAGCTGGCGATCGCTGATGACTACGGTCGTGAGCGCGAGCGTTACAAGCTGCCGTACGGTGCTGTGATTTCGGTGAAGGAAGGTGACAAGGTCGACGCTGGCGCAATCGTGGCCAAGTGGGATCCGCACACTCACCCAATCGTTACCGAAATGAAAGGTACCGTGACCTACGTGGGCATGGAAGAAGGCATCACGATCAAGCGTCAAACTGACGAATTGACCGGTATGACCAACATTGAAGTACTTGACGCCAAAGACCGTCCAGCTGCCGGCAAGGACATTCGTCCTGCAGTCAAGATGGTGGGTCTGGATGGCAAGGATCTGCTGCTGCCAGGTACCGACGTACCAGCACAGTACTTCCTGCCAGCCAACGCCCTGGTCGGTGTTGCGGATGGTGCGCAGATCGCGATCGGTGATGTTATCGCTCGTATCCCGCAAGAAACTTCGAAGACTCGTGACATCACCGGTGGTTTGCCGCGTGTTGCCGACTTGTTCGAAGCTCGTCGTCCGAAAGAAGCCTCGATTTTGGCTGAAGTCAGCGGCACCATCGCGTTCGGTAAAGAGACCAAGGGCAAGCGCCGTCTGGTCATTACCCCGAACGACGGTAGCGATCCGTACGAAGAGCTGATTCCAAAGTGGCGTCACCTGAACGTCTTCGAAGGCGAACAAGTGAACCGCGGCGAAGTTATCTCCGACGGTCCGAGCGATCCACACGACATCCTGCGTCTGCTAGGTGTAAGTGCGCTGGCCAAGTACATCGTCAACGAGATCCAGGACGTTTACCGTCTGCAGGGCGTGAAGATCAACGATAAGCACATCGAGACGATTCTTCGTCAGATGCTGCGTAAAGTTGAAATTGCCGAGTCTGGCGATTCGACCTTCATCAAAGGCGACCAAATGGAATTGACGCACGTTCTGGTAGAGAACGAGCGCCTGGCTGCTGATGAGAAGTTTGTCTCCAAGTTCACTCGTGTGTTGCTGGGTATTACCAAGGCATCGCTGTCCACCGAGTCGTTCATCTCCGCGGCCTCTTTCCAAGAGACCACCCGCGTGCTGACCGAAGCGGCTGTGACCGGCAAGCGCGATTACCTGCGTGGCCTGAAAGAGAACGTGGTCGTGGGTCGTTTGATCCCGGCCGGTACCGGTCTGGCTTACCACAGCGAGCGCAAGCGTCGCCGTGAAGCAGACAAGCCGATGCGTGTTAGCGCGAGTGAAGTGGAAGCTGCACTGACCGAAGCGCTGAACTCAAGCGGCAATTGAGAGTAGAGCCCCGGCTACCTCGACCAAAGAAGACATCTGGTGAAAATCAGCTGTCCTTACGGTCGGGGAGGTCGGGGCTTTGCCTTGACTGGGGGCAAGATCCTCTTTAGACTCTTGTACCCCTAAATTTGGCGGGACTTGTGTCCTGCCATATTGTTTATGTCGAAAGACAACAGTGGAGCTAGTAGATGGCAACTATCAACCAGCTGGTACGTCAGCCGCGTAAGCGTATCGTCGAGAAATCCGACGTGCCTGCGCTGCAGAACTGCCCGCAACGTCGTGGCGTATGCACCCGTGTGTATACAACTACGCCGAAAAAACCTAACTCGGCACTGCGTAAAGTATGCCGTGTGCGCCTGACCAACGGTTTCGAGGTTTCCTCGTACATCGGTGGTGAAGGTCACAACCTGCAAGAGCACAGCGTCGTACTGATCCGTGGCGGTCGTGTAAAAGACTTGCCAGGTGTTCGTTACCACACCGTTCGCGGCTCCCTGGATACTTCCGGCGTTAAAGGTCGTAACCAAGGTCGTTCGAAGTACGGTACCAAGAAGCCTAAGTAGTAGTGGCTTTTTGTAGCAAAACATTGATTTCTATTTTTCTGAGTCGATAAGAGTAAGGTCGGGCGTGTCTCGAAAGAGTCAGTGGTCCCGAGCTAACCTGAAGACCGTTTGAGGGCTTATCCATGCCAAGAAGACGCGTAGCAGCCAAGCGCGATGTGCTTGACGATCCAAAATACGGTAGCCAGATCCTGGCCAAGTTCATGAACCACGTGATGGAAAGCGGCAAGAAAGCCGTTGCCGAGCGTATCGTTTATGGCGCGCTGGAGAAGGTTAAAGAGCGTAAGAACAGCGACCCCCTGGAAATCTTCGAGAAAGCTCTCGACGCCATCGCTCCGCTGGTCGAAGTGAAGTCGCGCCGTGTAGGCGGTGCTACTTACCAGGTTCCGGTCGAAGTTCGTCCGTCCCGTCGTAACGCCCTGGCAATGCGCTGGTTGGTAGACTTCGCACGTAAGCGTGGCGAGAAGTCTATGGCTCTGCGCTTGGCTGGCGAACTGTTGGACGCTGCCGAAGGCAAAGGTGCTGCAGTTAAGAAGCGTGAAGACGTGCACCGTATGGCTGAAGCCAACAAGGCTTTCTCGCACTACCGCTTCTAATTTTAGCGTCATTAATTTTGCGAGGGCTTTATGGCTCGTACAACTGATATCAAGCGCTATCGTAATATCGGTATCGTTGCTCACGTGGATGCGGGTAAAACCACCACCACTGAGCGCGTACTGTTTTACACCGGCGTAAACCACAAAATGGGCGAGGTGCATGATGGCGCCGCGACCATGGACTGGATGGTGCAGGAGCAGGAGCGGGGTATTACCATTACCTCCGCTGCTACTACTGCATTCTGGGCTGGCTCCACCAAGCAGTTCGAAAACCATCGCTTCAACATCATCGATACCCCGGGTCACGTAGACTTCACCATCGAAGTAGAGCGCTCCCTGCGCGTACTCGACGGCGCGGTCGTTGTGTTCTGCGGTACGTCGGGTGTTGAGCCGCAGTCGGAAACCGTATGGCGTCAGGCCAACAAATACGGCGTTCCACGTCTTGTTTATGTCAACAAGATGGACCGTGCCGGTGCGAACTTCCTGCGTGTGATCGAACAGATCAAAAAGCGCCTGGGTCACACTCCGGTGCCTATCCAGTTGGCAATCGGTGCCGAAGACAACTTCCAGGGTCAGATCGATCTGATGACCATGGAAGCGGTTTACTGGGACGACGCTGACAAAGGCATGGCTCCTCGTCGCGAAGCGATTCCTGCTGAGCTGCAAGAGCTGGCTGTAGAGTGGCGCCAGAACATGGTTGAGGCTGCTGCCGAAGCCAGTGATGAGCTGATGAACAAATACCTCGAGGGTGAAGAACTCACTATCGAGGAAATCGAAGGCGCTCTGCGTCAGCGTACTATCGCTGGTGAGATCGTTCTGGCTGTTTGCGGTTCTTCGTTCAAGAACAAGGGTGTTCCCCTGGTTCTCGACGCTGTGATCAAGTACCTGCCTGCGCCTGTAGACATTCCTGCCATCAAGGGTTCCGACCCGGATGACGAGACTGTCGAAATGCTGCGTCATGCAGACGACAGCGAACCGTTCTCGGCGCTGGCGTTCAAGATCGCGACCGACCCATTCGTCGGTACCTTGACCTTTGCCCGCGTTTACTCGGGCGTGTTGAACTCCGGCACTGCCGTACTCAACTCGGTTAAAGGCAAGAAAGAGCGCGTGGGTCGTATGGTGCAAATGCACGCAAACACCCGCGAAGAGATCAAGGCAGTTTGCGCTGGCGACATCGCAGCCCTGATCGGCATGAAGGACGTCACCACTGGTGATACCTTGTGCGATATCGACAAGCCAATCATCCTGGTTCGTATGGACTTCCCGGAGCCGGTAATTTCGGTTGCGGTAGAGCCTAAGACCAAGGATGACCAGGAAAAAATGGGCATCGCACTGGGCAAACTTGCTCAGGAAGACCCGTCTTTCCGCGTCAAAACTGATGAAGAGACTGGTCAAACGATCATCTCTGGCATGGGCGAGTTGCACCTGGACATCCTGGTTGACCGGATGCGCCGTGAGTTCAACGTTGAAGCCAACATCGGTAAACCACAGGTTTCCTATCGTGAGAAAATCACGAAGGCTTGTGAGATCGAAGGCAAGTTCGTTCGTCAGTCCGGCGGCCGTGGTCAGTTTGGCCACTGCTGGATTCGTTTTGCTCCTGCTGACGAAGGTCAGGAAGGTCTGCAATTCGTGAACGAAGTAGTGGGTGGTGTGGTTCCTAAGGAATACATCCCTGCTATCCAGAAGGGTATCGAAGAGCAGATGAAGAACGGCGTTGTTGCCGGCTATCCGCTGATCGGCCTGAAGGCTACTGTGTTCGATGGTTCTTACCACGACGTCGACTCCAACGAGATGGCGTTCAAGGTGGCTGCCTCCATGGCGACCAAGCAACTGGCTACCAAAGGTGGTGGTGTGGTGCTTGAGCCGATCATGAGGGTGGAAGTTGTAACACCTGAGGATTACATGGGTGACGTGATGGGTGACCTGAACCGTCGTCGTGGTCTGATTCAGGGTATGGAAGACACGGTCTCCGGCAAAGTGATTCGCGCCGAAGTTCCGCTGGGTGAGATGTTCGGTTATGCGACCGACGTCCGTTCCATGTCTCAGGGTCGCGCGAGCTACTCCATGGAATTTTCCAAATACTCCGAAGCTCCGTCGAACATCGTCGAAGCTATCGTTAAAAAACAAGGCTGATTCAGCCCCCTTTAGGCTAGGAGTTAATTGTCGTGGCTAAAGAAAAATTTGATCGTTCCCTTCCGCACGTCAACGTTGGCACCATCGGTCACGTTGACCACGGTAAAACCACTCTGACCGCTGCTCTGACTCGCGTCTGCTCCGAAATTTTCGGTTCGGCTCGTGTTGACTTCGACAAGATCGACAGCGCACCAGAAGAAAAAGCTCGTGGTATCACCATCAACACCGCGCACGTAGAGTACAACTCTGCCGTTCGTCACTACGCTCACGTTGACTGCCCAGGTCACGCTGACTATGTGAAGAACATGATCACCGGTGCTGCGCAGATGGACGGCGCGATCCTGGTTTGCTCGGCCGCTGATGGTCCGATGCCTCAGACTCGTGAACACATCCTGCTGTCCCGTCAGGTAGGCGTTCCGTACATCGTGGTTTACCTGAACAAGGCTGACCTGGTAGACGACGCTGAGCTGCTGGAACTGGTTGAGATGGAAGTGCGCGACCTGCTGAGCACTTACGACTTCCCAGGTGATGACACTCCAATCATCATCGGTTCTGCTCGTATGGCGCTGGAAGGCAAAGACGACAACGAAATGGGCACCACCTCAGTCAAGAAATTGGTTGAGACTCTGGACAGCTACATTCCACAGCCAGAGCGTGCTATCGACAAGCCGTTCCTGATGCCAATCGAAGACGTATTCTCGATCTCGGGTCGCGGTACTGTTGTGACTGGTCGTATCGAGCGCGGTATCGTTCGCGTTCAGGATTCGCTGGAAATCGTTGGTCTGCGTGACACCACCACCACTACCTGTACTGGTGTTGAGATGTTCCGTAAGCTGCTCGACGAAGGTCGTGCTGGCGAGAACTGCGGCGTCCTGCTGCGTGGTACCAAGCGTGACGACGTTGAGCGTGGCCAGGTTCTGGTCAAGCCAGGTTCGGTTAAGCCGCACACCAAGTTCACCGCAGAAGTTTACGTTCTGAGCAAGGAAGAAGGCGGCCGTCATACTCCGTTCTTCAAAGGCTACCGTCCACAGTTCTACTTCCGTACTACTGACGTGACTGGTAACTGCGAGCTGCCAGAAGGCGTTGAAATGGTAATGCCAGGTGACAACATTCAGATGACTGTTACCCTGATCAAAACCATCGCAATGGAAGATGGCCTGCGTTTCGCTATCCGTGAAGGCGGTCGTACCGTCGGCGCTGGCGTCGTAGCCAAAATCATCGAGTAAGTCTCTTTCATAGAGTCGGCTTCGATGCTTTGAAAAAGCCCCCGCCTTGCGGGGGCTTTTTTATTGAGTTGACACTGGGTGGGGGCGTCTATAGAATTGCGCCTCCTTTTAACGGGCGCATTGCGTCCGGTGGGAATAGCAGCCGGAGTCTGAAATCCAATGCAAAATCAGCAAATCCGTATCAGGTTGAAGGCTTTTGACCATCGCCTGATCGACCAATCTACCCAGGAAATCGTGGAAACCGCGAAACGTACTGGTGCACAGGTGCGTGGTCCAATTCCACTGCCAACACGTAAAGAGCGGTTCACTGTTCTGGTTTCTCCGCACGTCAACAAAGACGCGCGCGACCAGTATGAGATCCGTACTCATAAGCGCGTACTGGACATCGTCCAGCCAACGGATAAAACCGTTGATGCACTTATGAAGCTAGATCTGGCGGCCGGTGTGGAAGTACAGATCAGCCTCGGCTAAGACTTGGGTCTTAGTCGTGTAACGCTCTGAAATGGGCGGCCATAGCGGGTGAAAGCCCCGTACACTCATGAGGTTTACAACATGACTATTGGTGTAGTCGGTCGTAAATGCGGTATGACCCGTATTTTCACCGAAGAAGGTGTCTCCATTCCGGTTACGGTCATTGAGATCGAGCCGAATCGCGTCACCCAGTTTAAAACCGAAGAAACCGATGGCTATCGTGCAGTGCAAGTCACTGTCGGCGAGCGTCGTGCTTCGCGTGTGACTGCTGCTCAAGCTGGTCACTTTGCAAAAGCGAACGTTGCCGCTGGTCGCGGTGTTTGGGAGTTCCGTCTTGAAGAAGGCGACTACCAAGCTGGCGATCTGATCAATGCGGAGCTTTTTGCTGCTGGTCAACTGGTCGATGTGACCGGTCAGTCCAAGGGTAAGGGCTTCCAGGGTACTATCAAACGTCACAATTTCCGTGGCCAAGATAACACTCACGGTAACTCCGTATCCCACCGCGTCCCAGGCTCTATCGGCCAGTGCCAGACTCCTGGTCGTGTATTCAAGGGCAAAAAGATGTCCGGTCACATGGGCGCTGAGCGCGTGACTGTACAGTCCTTGGAAGTAGTGCGCGTGGACGCTGAACGCAATCTGTTGTTGGTCAAGGGTGCTGTTCCTGGCGCTACTGGCGGCAATCTGGTTGTACGTCCAGCAGCCAAGGCTCGCGGTTAAGGGGAAGCTGACATGCAATTAAATGTAAATGACGCTCAAGCGATCGAAGTTTCCGAACTGACATTTGGCGGCGAGTTCAACGAGACGCTGGTTCACCAAGCAGTCGTGGCCTACATGGCTGGCGGCCGTCAAGGTAGCAAAGCGCAAAAGACCCGTTCCGACGTTTCTGGTGGCGGTAAGCGCCCATGGCGTCAGAAGGGTACTGGCCGTGCTCGTGCCGGTACTATCCGTAGCCCAATCTGGCGTGGCGGCGGTACCACTTTCGCAGCACGTCCACAAGATCACTCTCAGAAGCTCAACAAGAAGATGTACCGCGCAGCACTGCGCTCCATCCTCGCTGAGCTGGTTCGTACTGATCGTCTGGTCGTGGTTCAGGATTTCGCTGTTGAATCGCCGAAAACCAAAGACCTGCTGGGCAAGCTGAATGGCATGCAACTGACCGACGTATTGATCGTGTCTGATGCTGTTGATCAGAATCTGTACCTGGCTGCTCGCAACCTGCCACACGTTGATGTTCGTGACGTGCAAGGTTCCGATCCAGTTAGTCTGATCGCATACGACAAGGTGTTGATCACCGTGTCGGCCGTGAAGAAATTCGAGGAGCTGCTGGGATGAACCAGGAACGCGTATTTAAAGTTCTGCTTGGCCCGCACGTTTCCGAAAAGGCTACGGTTCTGGCTGACAAGAAAGGCCAGTTCGTTTTCAAGGTTGCTACTGATGCAACCAAGCTGGAAATCAAGAAGGCCGTCGAAAGCCTGTTCAGCGTGAAAGTTGAGCGTGTTACTACCCTGAATGTTCTGGGTAAGAGCAAGCGCACTGCTCGCGGTCTGGGCAAGCGTAATGACTGGAAGAAGGCAGTTATCTCCCTTCAGCCAGGCCAAGATCTCGATTTCAGCAGCAGTGCTGAGTAAGGAAGGGGTGCATCATGGCAATCGTTAAATGCAAACCGACTTCCCCTGGCCGCCGTTTTGTGGTCAAGGTGGTCAACCAGGAGCTGCATAAAGGCGCTCCTCACGCACCGCTGCTCGAGAAAAAATCGAAGACTGGTGGTCGTAACAACAATGGCCGTATTACTACCCGTCACATCGGTGGTGGTCATAAGCAGCATTATCGTCTGGTTGATTTCCGTCGCAACGACAAAGATGGCATCGCTGCCACTGTCGAGCGTATTGAATACGATCCAAACCGTACTGCTCACATCGCACTGCTGCTGTACGCAGACGGCGAGCGCCGCTACATCATCGCCCCTAAAGGCGTGAGTGCTGGTGACCAGCTGATCGCAGGTGCTTTGGCACCGATCAAGCCGGGCAACGCTCTGCAACTGCGTAACATTCCAGTTGGTTCGACTGTACACGGTATCGAGTTGAAGCCGGGTAAAGGTGCACAAATCGCTCGTTCGGCTGGTGCTTCGGCTCAGTTGGTCGCTCGTGAAGGTGTCTACGTGACCCTGCGTCTGCGCTCCGGTGAAATGCGTAAAGTATTGGCTGAATGCCGTGCAACGCTTGGCGAAGTCTCGAACTCCGAGCACAGCCTGCGTTCGCTGGGTAAAGCTGGTGCCAAACGCTGGCGTGGCGTTCGCCCAACCGTTCGTGGTGTTGCCATGAACCCGGTTGACCACCCACATGGTGGTGGTGAAGGTCGTACCTCTGGTGGTCGTCATCCGGTATCGCCGTGGGGCTTCCCGACTAAGGGCGCGAAGACTCGTGGTAATAAGCGTACCGACAAAATGATCGTCCGTCGTCGCAAGTAAATAGAGGGATACGACAGTGCCACGTTCTCTGAAAAAAGGTCCTTTTATTGATCTTCACCTACTGAAGAAGATCGAAGTGGCGGCGGAAAAGAACGATCGCAAACCAGTTAAGACCTGGTCGCGCCGTTCTATGATCCTGCCACAAATGGTCGGTTTGACCATTGCTGTGCATAACGGTCGTCAACATGTCCCAGTTCTCGTGAACGAAGACATGGTCGGCCATAAACTAGGCGAGTTTGCCGGTACCCGCACTTATCGTGGGCACGTGGCAGACAAGAAAGCCAAGCGTTAAGGGGTAAGGAACGATGGAAGTAGCCGCTAAGTTGTCGGGCGCTCGAATCTCCGCCCAGAAAGCCCGCTTGGTCGCCGACCAGATCCGCGGGAAGAAGGTGGGCGAAGCGCTCAACCTGTTGGCTTTCAGCAGTAAGAAAGCCGCCGAGATCCTGAAAAAAGTGCTGGAGTCGGCCGTAGCCAACGCCGAGCATAACGAAGGCGCAGACGTAGATGACCTTAAAGTCTCTACTGTTTTCGTCAACGAAGGGCGTTCGCTGAAGCGCATCATGCCACGAGCCAAAGGCCGTGCTGATCGCATCGTCAAGCGGTCTTGCCATATCACTGTCAAGGTTGCTGACAAGTAACGGAGTCGAAGAGATGGGTCAGAAAGTACATCCCATTGGCATTCGCCTGGGAATCGTCAAGGAGCACACCTCCGTCTGGTACGCAGACGGTCGGACTTATGCGGACTATTTGTTCGCTGATCTGAAGGTGCGCGAGTATCTCCAAGACAAACTAAAAAGCGCGTCCGTAAGCCGTATCGATATCCATCGTCCGGCTCAGACAGCACGCATCACCATCCACACCGCTCGTCCAGGTATCGTTATCGGGAAGAAAGGTGAAGATGTTGAGAAGCTGCGTCAGGACCTGACCAAGCAAATGGGTGTGCCTGTGCACATCAATATCGAAGAGATCCGCAAGCCGGAACTCGACGGTATGCTGGTTGCGCAGAGCGTAGCTCAGCAGCTGGAGCGCCGTGTAATGTTCCGTCGCGCTATGAAGCGCGCAGTACAGAACGCAATGCGCATTGGTGCCAAAGGCATCAAAATCCAAGTGAGCGGTCGTCTCGGCGGTGCTGAAATCGCACGTACTGAATGGTATCGCGAGGGTCGTGTTCCATTGCACACCCTGCGTGCTGACATCGACTATGCCAACTACGAAGCTCACACCACTTACGGTGTGATCGGTGTGAAGGTTTGGATCTTTAAAGGCGAAGTAATTGGTGGTCGCCAAGAAGAACTGAAACCACAAGCGCCAGCGCCTCGTAAAAAAGCTGCTAAGTAAGGGGTACGCCAAATGTTGCAACCAAAGCGTACGAAGTTCCGCAAGCAGATGACAGGTCACAACCGTGGCCTGGCTCAGCGCGGTAGCAAAGTCAGCTTCGGCGAATATGCGCTGAAGTCTGTTGCTCGTGGTCGTCTCACCGCTCGTCAGATTGAGTCAGCGCGTCGTGCACTGACCCGTCACGTAAAACGTGGCGGCAAAATCTGGATCCGTGTATTCCCGGACAAGCCTATCTCCAAAAAGCCCCTCGAAGTTCGGATGGGTAAAGGTAAGGGTAACGTGGAGTACTGGGTTGCCCAGATTCAGCCAGGCAAAGTCCTGTATGAAATCGAGGGTGTTTCTGAAGAGCTGGCGCGTGAGGCTTTCGCCCTGGCTGCTGCAAAGCTGCCGCTCGCCACCTCCTTTGTTAAACGGACGGTGATGTGATGAAAGCGAATGAACTTCGTGAAAAATCAGCACAGCAGCTGAACGAGCAACTGCTCGGCCTGCTGCGGGACCAGTTCAATCTGCGTATGCAGAAAGCAACTGGCCAGTTGGGGCAGTCTCACCTGCTCTCGCAAGTTAAACGTGACATTGCTCGCGTGAAGACTGTGCTCAACCAGCAGGCAGGTAAGTGATCATGGCTGAAGCCGAAAAAACCGTCCGTACGCTGACTGGCCGTGTTGTCAGCGACAAGATGGACAAGACCATCACCGTTCTGATCGAGCGTCGCGTTAAGCACCCGATCTACGGTAAATATGTTAAGCGTTCGACTAAGCTGCACGCGCACGACGAAACCAATCAGTGCCACATCGGCGACAAAGTCACTATTCGTGAAACTCGTCCGCTGGCCAAGACCAAGTCTTGGGCATTGGTTGATATTCTCGAACGCGCTGTGGAAGTCTAAGGACTAGGGGTCGGAGAAATTATATGATTCAGACTCAATCCATGCTCGATGTGGCCGATAACAGCGGCGCACGCCGCGTTATGTGCATCAAGGTGCTGGGTGGCTCCCATCGTCGTTACGCTGGTATCGGTGACATCATCAAAGTAACCGTCAAGGAAGCAATTCCGCGCGGTAAAGTGAAGAAAGGCCAAGTGATGACTGCTGTTGTAGTCCGCACTCGCCATGGTGTTCGTCGTGCTGACGGCTCCATCATCCGCTTTGATGGCAACGCTGCTGTTCTGTTGAACAACAAGCAAGAGCCGATCGGCACCCGTATCTTTGGGCCAGTGACCCGTGAACTTCGTACTGAGAAGTTCATGAAGATCGTCTCACTCGCCCCAGAAGTGCTGTAAGGAGATCCGACATGCAAAAGATTCGTCGTGACGACGAGATCATCGTGATCGCCGGCAAAGACAAAGGTAAGCGCGGTAAGGTGCTCAAGGTTCTCGCTGACGACCGTTTGGTCGTTGGTGGGATCAACCTGGTGAAGCGTCATACCAAGCCAAACCCAGCGTCGGGTGTCCAAGGCGGTATCGTCGAGAAAGAAGCGCCATTGCACGCTTCTAACGTCGCCATTTTCAACGGCGCAACCAACAAGGCTGACCGCGTTGGTTTCAAAGTTGAAGACGGCAAAAAAATTCGTGTCTTCAAGTCGACCCAAAAAGCGGTTGATGCTTGAACACTGCTAGGTAGAAGACCATGGCACGACTAAAAGAGATTTACCGGAAGGAAATCGCTCCGAAGCTTAAGGAAGAACTTAAGCTCGCGAACGTGATGGAAGTTCCGCGCGTTACAAAGATCACCCTGAACATGGGTCTGGGCGAAGCGATCGGCGACAAAAAAGTCATCGAGCACGCTGTTGCTGACCTGGAAAAGATCACCGGTCAGAAAGTCGTTGTGACTTACGCTCGGAAATCCATCGCTGGCTTCAAAGTCCGTGAAGGTTGGCCGATCGGCGTTAAAGTTACTCTGCGTCGCGATCGTATGTATGAATTCCTGGATCGTCTGCTGTCGATCTCCCTGCCTCGGGTTCGCGACTTCCGCGGCCTGAATGCCAAGTCCTTCGATGGTCGTGGCAACTACAGCATGGGCGTGAAAGAGCAGATCATTTTCCCGGAAATCGATTACGACAAGATCGATGCTCTGCGCGGTCTGGACATTACCCTGACCACCACTGCTCGTACGGATGACGAAGGTCGCGCGTTGCTGCGTGCCTTTAAGTTCCCGTTCCGCAACTGATTGGAGTAGGACAATGGCCAAGATGAGCATGAAAAACCGCGAGCTGAAACGTCAGCTCACGGTTAAAAAGTACGCCAAGAAGCGTGCAGAACTGAAAGCTGTCATCGTTGATCTGAACGCAAGTCCAGAAGCGCGTTGGGAAGCTCAAGTAGCTCTGCAGAAGCAGCCACGTGACGCAAGCGCTTCGCGCATGCGTAACCGCTGCCGCATCACCGGTCGTCCGCACGGCGTTTACCGCAAGTTCGGCCTTGGCCGTAACAAGCTGCGTGAAGCTGCCATGCGTGGTGACGTACCAGGTCTGGTTAAAGCCAGCTGGTAAGGCGCACTTCTCGCATCCCGTCGGTCGGTTTCCTCGGAAATCGACCAGCGAGACGCCTGAATTCGAATCAAGCCCCTTTTGGGGCTTGATTCGTTTGTGAGGTACGTCTAGAATTGCCGGCTCGCCAGAGCCCGTGTTTTTCACGTGGCCAGGATTTTTCGGCGATAGGTTGTAGCCGTAAGGCTCATTTTTTTGTATTAGGAGCGTCTAGCCCATGAGTATGCAGGACCCGTTAGCGGACATGC
Source organism: Pseudomonas sp. NA-150 (assembly GCF_044336365.1). NCBI lineage: Bacteria > Pseudomonadati > Pseudomonadota > Gammaproteobacteria > Pseudomonadales > Pseudomonadaceae > Pseudomonas > Pseudomonas sp. NA-150. The sequence continues at coordinate 383,839 of NZ_CP172305.1, forward strand.
TAACTCGTATCCGTAATGCCCAGATGGCTGAAAAGCCCGTCGTAAGCATGCCATCTTCCACGTTGAAGGTTGCTGTAGCCAAAGTCCTGAAGGACGAGGGTTACATTGCGGGTTATCAGATCAGCAGCGAAATCAAACCGTTGCTGTCCATCGAGCTGAAGTACTTCGAAGGCCGTCCGGTCATCGAGGAAGTGAAGCGCGTTAGCCGTCCAGGCCTGCGTCAGTACAAGTCCGTCGATGATCTGCCAAAAGTTCGTGGCGGTCTCGGTGTGTCTATCGTCTCCACCAACAAAGGTGTGATGACGGATCGTGCTGCGCGCGCTGCCGGTGTCGGCGGCGAAGTTCTTTGCACAGTGTTCTAAGGGGGGATAAGCATGTCACGCGTCGCTAAGAACCCCGTTAAGTTGCCAGCAGGCGTCGAAGTTAAACTCGTCGGCCAGCAGCTTTCGGTGAAAGGTGCCAAGGGCACTTTAGATCTGAACATCCATTCGTCCGTTGAGATTGTTGAAGAAGCTGGTGAGCTGCGTTTCGCTGCTCGCAATGGCGATCAACAAACTCGCGCAATGGCAGGCACCACTCGTGCACTGGTTAACAACATGGTCCAAGGCGTAAGCCAAGGCTTCGAGCGTAAGCTCCAGCTGGTCGGTGTTGGTTATAAAGCGCAAGCAAAAGGCACAGTGCTGAACCTGGCTCTCGGCTTCTCGCACCCAGTGGATTACGAACTGCCGGAAGGCATCACCGCTGAGACTCCCAACCAGACCGATATCTTCATCCGAGGTATCGACAAGCAGTTGGTTGGTCAAGTGGCCGCTGAGATCCGCGACTTCCGCCGTCCTGAGCCATACAAAGGCAAAGGTGTGCGTTACGCAGACGAAGTCGTCCGCCGTAAAGAAGCCAAGAAGAAGTAGGGCATAGCAAATGACCGTCAAAAAAGTTACCCGACTGCGTCGCGCTCGCAAAGCACGCCTGAAAATGCACGAGCTAGAAGTCGTGCGTCTCTGCGTGTTCCGCTCTTCGCAGCACATTTATGCCCAGGTCATTTCGGCCGACGGCAGCAAAGTCTTGGCGAGCGCCTCGACTTTGGACAAAGAACTGCGTGATGGCGCCACTGGCAACATCGACGCGGCCACTAAGGTTGGCCAGCTGGTCGCTACGCGTGCAAAAGCCGCTGGCGTCTCGCAAGTGGCTTTCGACCGCTCTGGCTTCAAGTATCACGGCCGCGTCAAGGCGCTGGCTGATGCTGCTCGTGAAGCTGGGCTGGAGTTCTAAGTTATGTCAAATAACGACCAAAAGCGCGACGAAGGCTACATCGAGAAGCTGGTTCAAGTTAACCGCGTAGCCAAAACCGTTAAAGGCGGCCGTATCTTCACTTTCACCGCGTTGACCGTGGTGGGTGATGGTAAAGGGCGCGTTGGCTTCGGCCGTGGCAAGTCACGTGAAGTGCCTGCTGCGATCCAGAAGGCAATGGAAGCTGCTCGCCGCAACATGATCCAGGTTGATCTGAACGGCACCACTCTGCAGTACGCAATGAAGTCCGCTCATGGCGCTTCGAAGGTGTACATGCAGCCTGCTTCTGAAGGTACCGGTATCATCGCTGGCGGCGCAATGCGTGCTGTCCTCGAAGTTGCTGGCGTTCAGAACGTTCTGGCCAAGTGCTACGGCTCGACTAACCCGGTAAACGTGGTTCACGCCACTTTTAAAGGTTTGAAAGCTATGCAGTCTCCTTCGTCTATTGCTGCCAAGCGCGGCAAAAGTGTTAAGGAGATCTTCTGATCATGGCTACCGTTAAAGTAACGCTGATCAAAAGCATGACCGGCCGCATCCCTAACCACAAACTGTGCGTTAAGGGTCTGGGTCTGCGTCGCATCGGTCACACTGTAGAAGTGCTGGATACTCCTGAGAATCGCGGGATGATCAACAAGGCTTACTACATGCTGCGAGTCGAGGGTTAATCGATGAAACTCAATGATCTGAGTCCAGCGCCGGGTTCCCGTCGCGAAAAGCATCGTCCGGGCCGTGGTATCGGTAGCGGTTTGGGTAAGACTGGTGGCCGTGGCCACAAAGGTCAAACCTCCCGCTCCGGTGGCACTATTGCTCCGGGCTTTGAAGGTGGCCAACAGCCTCTGCATCGTCGTCTGCCGAAGTTCGGTTTCGTTTCCCTGAAGGCCATGGACCGCGCAGAAGTGCGTCTGTCCGAGCTGGCTAAAGTGGAAGGCGACATCGTCACCGTGCAGTCCCTGAAGGATGCCAACGTGATCAACCAAAACGTACAACGTGTGAAAATCATGTTGTCCGGTGAAGTTACTCGCGCAGTCACCATCAAGGGTATCGCAGCCACCAAAGGTGCGCGTGCGGCTATCGAAGCAGCTGGCGGCAAGTTCGAGGAATAAATGGCTAAGCAAGGTGCTCTCTCAGCGCTCAGCAAAGGCGGGTTATCCGAGCTCTGGGCTCGTCTGCGTTTTCTAGTCCTGGCGATTATCGTCTACCGGATCGGCGCGCACATCCCAGTTCCAGGTATCAACCCGGACCGGCTGGCGGACCTGTTTCGACAGAATGAGGGGACCATTCTTAGCTTGTTCAACATGTTTTCCGGCGGCGCGCTGGAACGGATGAGCATCTTTGCACTGGGGATCATGCCGTACATTTCGGCATCGATCATCATGCAACTGATGACCGCCGTCAGCCCGCAGTTGGAGCAGTTGAAGAAGGAAGGTGAGGCTGGTCGTCGTAAGATCAGTCAATACACCCGCTATGGCACCGTTGTCCTCGCTCTTGTTCAGGCTATCGGCATGTCCGCTGGTCTGGCAGGGCAGGGCGTCGCGTTCTCTGGTGGCCTTGGCTTCCATTTCGTTGCGGTATCCACGTTTGTGGCTGGCGCACTGTTTATGATGTGGCTGGGTGAGCAGATTACCGAGCGCGGTGTTGGTAACGGTATCTCGATGTTGATTTTTTCGGGTATCGTCGCCGGTCTTCCGAGAGCGATTGGGCAGTCTTTCGAGTCTGCACGTCAGGGTGATATCAACATTTTCGCCTTGGTCGCCATCGGTTTGCTGGCAGTAGCGATCATCGGTTTCGTGGTGTTCATTGAGCGTGGTCAGCGTCGTATTGCTGTTCACTACGCCAAGCGTCAGCAGGGCCGTAAGGTCTTCGCTGCGCAGACTAGCCACTTGCCGCTGAAAGTGAACATGGCTGGTGTGATTCCGGCCATTTTCGCGAGCAGCATTTTGCTGTTTCCGGCTTCGTTGGGCGCCTGGTTCGGTCAGTCTGAAGGTTTGGGCTGGTTGCAGGATCTCTCGCAGTCGATCGCTCCTGGTCAGCCGTTGAATATTCTGCTGTTTAGTGCAGGGATTATTTTCTTCTGCTTCTTCTATACGGCGTTGATGTTCAATCCGAAAGACGTAGCGGAAAACCTGAAGAAGTCCGGTGCCTTTATTCCGGGTATCCGTCCGGGCGAGCAGTCGGCGCGCTACATTGATGGCGTTCTGACTCGTTTGACCATGTTCGGTGCTCTTTATATGACGGCCGTCTGTCTGCTTCCCCAGTTCCTGGTGGTTGCGGCAAACGTACCGTTCTACCTTGGCGGGACCTCGTTGCTGATCGTGGTAGTGGTTGTGATGGACTTCATGTCGCAAGTACAATCCCACCTCGTTTCGCACCAGTACGAATCCCTGATGAAGAAAGCCAACCTGAAGGGCTACGGCAGCGGAATGCTGCGCTGAAGCACCCCTAAGGTTCGAGGAGTTGGTGATGAAAGTTCGTGCATCGGTTAAAAAACTGTGCCGCAACTGCAAGATTATTCGCCGCGAAGGTGTTGTTCGAGTAATTTGCAGCGCGGAACCACGTCATAAGCAGCGCCAAGGCTGATTGTGATTTGTGCTTAAAGCCCAGCAGCTAGTGCGCTGCTGGGTTGATTATTTGTTATTACAGCGATATTATCTCGCGCCCTATTTCTTGGCTTCCGGGGCGTAGGTAGCTGTCAATTGGAGTCCCACTGAATGGCCCGTATTGCAGGCGTTAACATTCCAGATAACAAGCATACTGTTATCTCGCTGACCTACATCTATGGTGTCGGTCGCACTACTGCACACAAAATCTGTGCAACCACTGGGGTTAACCCAGCGGCAAAGATCAAAGATCTGAGCGACGAGCAGATCGAACAGCTGCGTGGCGAAGTGGCGAAGTTCACCACTGAAGGTGACCTGCGTCGCGAAATCAACATGAAAATCAAGCGCTTGATGGACTTGGGCTGCTACCGCGGTCTGCGTCATCGTCGTGGTCTGCCAGTACGCGGTCAGCGTACCAAGACCAACGCGCGTACTCGCAAAGGTCCGCGTAAGCCGATCCGCAAGTAATCGCACCAGCGCAACGACAGGAAATTAGTCATGGCAAAACCTGCTGCTCGTCCTCGTAAAAAAGTTAAAAAGACAGTGGTTGATGGCATCGCCCACATCCACGCGTCGTTTAACAACACAATCGTCACCATCACCGATCGTCAAGGTAACGCGCTTTCTTGGGCTACCTCCGGCGGCTCGGGTTTCCGCGGTTCGCGCAAATCCACCCCGTTCGCTGCTCAAGTAGCTGCTGAACGTGCTGGCCAAGCTGCGCTGGAATACGGCCTGAAGAACCTCGACGTTAACGTCAAGGGTCCAGGTCCAGGTCGTGAATCTGCTGTCCGTGCTTTGAACGGCTGCGGCTATAAGATCGCCAGCATCACCGACGTGACGCCAATCCCGCACAACGGGTGCCGTCCGCCGAAGAAGCGCCGCGTGTAATCCAGGAGACTGTATAGAATGGCTCGTTACATTGGTCCAAAATGCAAATTGGCTCGTCGTGAAGGCACCGATCTCTTCTTGAAGAGCGGCGTTCGCGCAATCGAATCCAAGTGCAACATCGAAGCAGCTCCAGGCATCCACGGTCAGCGCCGCGGTCGTCAGTCCGATTACGGCACCCAGCTGCGTGAGAAGCAAAAAGTTCGTCGTATCTACGGCGTTCTCGAGCGTCAGTTCAGTGGTTACTACAAAGAAGCTGCCGGCAAGAAAGGCGCTACTGGTGAGAACCTGCTGCAACTGCTCGAGTGCCGTCTGGACAACGTTGTATACCGTATGGGCTTTGGTTCGACTCGTGCCGAATCGCGTCAACTGGTATCGCACAAGTCGGTTAGCGTAAACGGCAAAACCGTTAACGTTCCTTCTTACCAAGTGCGTGCTGGTGATGTGGTTGCTATCCGCGAGAAGGCGAAAAACCAACTGCGCATCGTCCAGGCTCTCGATCTGTGTGCCCAACGTGGCCGCGTAGAATGGGTAGAAGTAGACACTGAGAAAAAATCTGGCGTCTTCAAAAACGTTCCAGCTCGCAGTGATCTGTCCGCCGACATCAACGAAAGCCTGATTGTCGAGCTCTACTCCAAGTAAGGGCTAGAAAATAGGTGCATCCATGCAGATTTCGGTAAATGAGTTCCTGACACCCCGTCACATTGATGTGCAGGTTGTCAGTCCAACCCGCGCCAAAATCACTCTCGAGCCTCTCGAGCGTGGTTTCGGCCATACCCTGGGCAACGCGCTGCGCCGCATCCTGTTGTCCTCCATGCCCGGCTGTGCAGTAGTCGAGGCCGAGATTGACGGTGTACTCCATGAGTACAGCGCCATCGAAGGTGTACAGGAAGATGTTATTGAAATCCTGTTGAACCTTAAAGGTCTGGCTATCAAGCTGCACGGTCGAGACGAAGTTACGCTGACCTTGTCGAAGAAGGGTTCGGGGGTGGTTACCGCTGCCGATATTCAGCTGGATCATGATGTCGAGATCGTTAATCCCGATCACGTAATCGCTAACCTGGCGTCTAACGGCGCCCTGAACATGAAGCTCACCGTAGCTCGTGGTCGTGGTTATGAACCGGCCGATTCGCGTCAGAGCGATGAAGACGAAAGCCGCAGCATTGGTCGCTTGCAGCTTGACTCTTCGTTCAGCCCGGTTCGCCGTATCGCATACGTGGTGGAAAACGCCCGTGTCGAGCAGCGTACTAACCTGGACAAGCTGGTTATTGATCTGGAAACCAACGGTACTCTGGATCCTGAAGAGGCAATCCGTCGTGCTGCAACCATTCTGCAACAGCAGTTGGCTGCGTTCGTCGACCTCAAAGGTGACAGTGAGCCAGTGGTAATCGAACAGGAAGACGAGATCGATCCGATCCTTCTCCGTCCGGTTGACGATCTGGAACTGACTGTACGTTCGGCCAACTGCCTTAAGGCGGAGAACATTTACTACATCGGCGACCTGATTCAGCGCACCGAAGTAGAACTGTTGAAGACTCCGAACCTGGGCAAGAAATCCTTGACTGAAATCAAGGACGTTCTGGCCTCCCGTGGTCTGTCCCTCGGCATGCGCCTCGACAACTGGCCGCCTGCAAGTCTTAAGAAGGACGACAAGGCGACTGCCTGATCGTCGTAATCACCGAACGTTGTGTTTGGTAAGGAATGAACCATGCGTCATCGTAAAAGTGGACGTCACCTGAGCCGTACCAGCTCTCACCGCAAAGCCATGTTTCAAAACATGGCGGTGTCGCTGTTCGAGCACGAGCTGATCAAAACTACACTGCCGAAAGCTAAAGAGCTGCGTCGCGTTGCTGAGCCGCTGATCACTTTGGCTAAGATTGATAGCGTTGCTAACCGTCGTCTGGCCTTCGACCGTACTCGTTCGAAAGCTATCGTTGGTAAGCTGTTCAACGATCTGGGCAAGCGTTATGCAACCCGTGAGGGTGGCTACCTGCGCATCCTGAAGTGCGGTTTCCGCACTGGCGACAACGCGCCTATGGCGTACGTCGAGCTGGTTGACCGTGCTGTTAGCGGTGCTGCTGTAGACGCTGAATAAGCTGTCAGCTTGATCAAGGAACCGGGCCTAGTGCCCGGTTTTTTGTGTCTGTATGAATTGTAAAAAACTATCGCTGCCAGAAGATCAATGAATTAGATGGTGTAATAAAAACGGACAATACTCTCTCCCATGCCGGTGACCGGCCAATTGCTGACACAGAGAGATTTCCCATGAGCCAGAACAAGACGCTTACCACTGCCAGCGGCGCACCCGTTGCCGACAACCAGAATTCCCGCTCGGCAGGACCACGCGGTCCACTGCTGCTCGACGATTTTCATTTGATCGAGAAGCTGGCTCATTTTAATCGCGAGAACATCCCGGAACGCCGCGTTCACGCCAAAGGCTCGGGCGCTCACGGGACCTTCACTGTGACGCGTGATATCACCCAGTACACCAGCGCCAAGTTGTTCCAGAGCGCCGGCAAACAAACCCCTATTTTCCTTCGGTTTTCGACCGTAGGTGGCGAGCGTGGATCTGCGGACACCGAGCGTGACCCGCGCGGCTTCTCGGTTAAGTTCTACACCGAGGAAGGTAACTGGGACATCGTTGGTAATAACACGCCGGTGTTCTTCATTCGTGATCCGCTGAAATTCCCCGACTTTATTCACACGCAAAAGCGTCAGCCGCAAACCAACCTGAAAAGTGGGCAAATGGTTTGGGATTTCTGGTCGCATTCTCCAGAGGCGCTGCACCAGGTCACTATCCTGTTTTCGGATCGTGGAATTCCGGACGGCTACCGCTTCATGCACGGTTTCGGCAGCCACACCTATAGTCTGCTCAGCGCCAAGGGTGAGCGTCACTGGGTGAAGTGGCACTACAAGACCCAGCAAGGCATCAAGAACCTGTCGCCGGCCGATGCTGCGCGTCTGGCGGGCACTGATCCTGACTACGCCCAACGTGATCTGTTCTCGGCGATTGAGCGTGGCGATTTCCCGAAATGGAGTGTCTGCGTGCAGATCATGAGTGAAGATCAGGCTCAGGCGCATCACGAAAACCCGTTCGACGTAACCAAGACCTGGTCGCAAAAGGAATACCCGCTGATCGAAGTGGGCGAGCTGGAACTCAACCGCAATCCGCAGAATTACTTTGCTGAGGTCGAGCAAGTGACGTTTGGCCCGAGCAATATGGTGCCAGGCGTTGGTTTGTCGCCTGATCGTATGCTGCAAGGTCGTGTGTTTGCCTATGCGGACGCACACCGCTACCGCGTGGGTACCAACCATCAGCAACTGCCGATCAATGCACCAAAAAGTCCAGTGCATAGCTATCAGCGTGACGGATCGATGCGTTTTGGCGACAACGGTGGTTCGGCGCCGAACTATGAGCCAAACAGTTACACCGACGCACCGAAGCAAGCGCCAGCGTACGCGGAGCCGGCCTTGGCGCTTAATGGTGTCGCTACTCGCTACGATCACCGTGAAGACACCGATTACTTCAGCCACGCCGGTGCACTGTTCCGTCTGATGACTGTCGAGCAGAAGGCTCACCTGATCAACAACATTGCCGGCGCGATGGCGGGTGTTTCCAGCGATGTCGTTCAACGTCAGCTGCAGTACTTCTACCAGGCTGATCCCGCCTACGGCGAAGGCATTGCCAAGGCCTTGGGGGTAAATCTGTCGTAATTCGAAGTGAGAAAGCAAACCGCCCTCATTTGGGCGGTTTTCGCCTCCGGTTGTCCGACTTTCGACGCTTTTTTCACACTTTATTTAACTTTGTGAAGTGACCTTGGGAGTTGCTTGGTTCAAACTACAGGCTTTCAAGCAGGGAGATGCAGGGCGATGCAAGGTCACCCGGACGTAATCGATTATCTCAACACGTTGCTGACCGGCGAACTGGCAGCGCGCGATCAATATTTCATCCATTCGCGGATGTACGAGGACTGGGGCTTTTCCAAGCTCTACGAACGTATCAACCACGAGATGCAGGAAGAGACAGAACACGCTGACGCGTTGATGCGTCGTATTCTGATGCTCGAAGGGACGCCCCGCATGCGCGCGGATGACTTGGACGTGGGTACCACGGTGCCTGAGATGCTCGCCAGCGACTTGCGCCTCGAATACAAGGTGCGTGCCGCGCTGTGCAAGGGTATCGCGCTCTGCGAGCAGCACAAGGACTATGTCACCCGTGACATTCTGCGAATCCAGTTGGCCGACACCGAAGAAGACCACACCTACTGGCTGGAGCAGCAGTTTGGTTTGATCAAGTCGATTGGCCTGGAAAACTATTTGCAATCGCAGTTCTGACAGTACCGGCAATAAAAAACCCCTGCCATCGCGAGATGGCAGGGGTTTTTTTGGTCTTACGCCCGGTCGCGAATCAACAACGGTTTGAGGTAGTGCCCGGTGTAGGACTGTTCCATCTCCGCCACTTGTTCCGGTGTGCCGCAGGCGATGATCTGGCCGCCCTTGGAGCCACCTTCTGGCCCCAGGTCCACCAACCAGTCGGCTGTCTTGATCACGTCAAGGTTGTGCTCGATGACCACCACCGTATTACCGTGATCGCGCAGGCGATGCAGAACGTCGAGCAACTGCTGGATATCGGCGAAGTGCAGGCCGGTGGTCGGCTCGTCGAGGATGTACAGCGTCTTGCCGGTATCGCGTTTGGACAGCTCGCGAGACAGCTTGACCCGCTGCGCTTCACCGCCCGATAGCGTAGTCGCCGACTGCCCCAGCTTGATGTAGGACAAGCCCACATCCATCAAGGTTTGCAGCTTGCGCGCAAGCGCCGGCACGGCATCGAAGAACACTCGCGCGTCTTCAATGGTCATCTCCAGCACCTCGTGGATGCTCTTGCCTTTGTAGCGGATCTCCAGCGTCTCGCGGTTATAGCGATTGCTTTTGCACACATCACAAGGCACGTAAATGTCCGGCAAGAAGTGCATCTCGACCTTGATCAGGCCATCGCCCTGACAGGCTTCGCAGCGTCCGCCTTTGACGTTGAACGAGAAACGCCCCGGGCCATAACCACGGGAGCGCGACTCGGGAACACCGGCAAACAGCTCGCGGATCGGGGTGAATAACCCGGTGTAGGTGGCGGGGTTGGAGCGCGGCGTACGACCGATCGGGCTTTGGTCGATGTCCACGACCTTGTCCAGATGTTGCAGGCCATCGATGCTGTCATGCACCGCCGCCTCAAGCGTGGTGGCGCCGTTCAATGCGGTGGCGCTGAGCGGGAACAGGGTATTGTTGATCAGTGTCGACTTACCCGAGCCGGAAACCCCGGTGACGCAGGTCAACAAGCCAATCGGGATCTCCAGGTCGACGTTGCGCAGGTTGTTGCCGCGCGCGCCGTTGAGCTTCAGCGACAGCTTCTTGTCACGCGGCGTGCGTTTCGCCGGGACTTCGATCTTCACCCGGCCCGACAGATATTTGCCCGTCAGCGAATCCGGGTGCGCCATAACTTCAGCTGGCGTGCCTTCAGCAACGATGTGCCCGCCATGAATACCGGCGCCAGGGCCGATATCCACGACGTAGTCCGCCAGACGAATAGCGTCTTCGTCGTGCTCGACCACGATCACTGTGTTGCCGATGTCGCGCAGGTGTTTCAGCGTACCGAGCAGCCGATCGTTGTCGCGTTGATGCAGGCCGATTGACGGCTCGTCGAGGATGTACAGCACCCCGACCAGCCCCGCGCCAATCTGGCTCGCCAGACGAATACGCTGCGCTTCACCGCCAGACAAGGTATCGGCGCTGCGGTCCAGCGACAAATAATCCAAGCCGACGTTGACCAGGAACTGCAGGCGCTCGCGAATTTCCTTGAGTATCTTGTCGGCAATTTCGCCGCGTCGCCCGGTCAGCGACAGCGTGGCGAAATAATTGGCTGCATCGCCAATCGGCAAGTTGGTCACCGCTGGCAAATTCTTCTCGCCGACCCACACATGGCGCGCTTCACGACGCAGGCGCGTGCCACGGCAATCCGGGCAAGGCTGGGTGCTGAGAAACTTGGCCAGCTCTTCGCGCACGGTGGCCGATTCGGTTTCGCGGTAACGGCGTTCGAGGTTCGGCACGATGCCTTCGAACGGGTGCGCACGCTTGACGATGTCCCCCCGGTCATTGAGGTAACGGAAATCAACGTTCTGCGTGCCGCTGCCATGCAACAGAATCTTCTGTTGGTCGGCAGGAAGTTCGTTGAACGGCACTTCCAGGCTGAAGCCATAGTGACTCGCCAGCGAGCCGAGCATCTGGAAGTAATACACGTTGCGCCGATCCCAACCGCGAATCGCACCCTCCGCCAATGTCAGCTCGCCATTGACCAGACGTTTGGTGTCGAAGAATTGCTTCACGCCCAACCCATCACAGGTCGGGCAAGCGCCAGCCGGGTTATTGAACGAGAACAGCTTGGGTTCCAGCTCGCTAATGGCGTGGCCACAGATCGGGCAGGCGAAGCGCGCGGAGAAAATCATCTCTTCGCCCGGCTCATCGTCCATCGGCGCGACCCACGCGATGCCGTCGGCCAGTTTCAGCGCGGTTTCGAAGGATTCAGCCAGACGCTGCTGCATGTCCTCGCGAACCTTGAAGCGGTCGACCACTACATCGATGGAGTGCTTCTTTTGCTTGTCCAGTTTTGGCAGCTCATCGAGTTCGCACAGCCTGCCGTTGACCCGGGCACGAACAAAACCTTGTGCGCGTAGCTCTTCGAAAATGGCCAGGTGTTCGCCCTTACGTTCCCGAACCACCGGCGCCAACAGCATCAGCTTGCTGCCTTCCGGTTGCGCCAACACCAGGTCAACCATCTGGCTGACGGTCTGCGCTTCCAGCGGGATATCGTGATCCGGGCAACGCGGCTGACCGACCCGCGCATACAACAGACGCAGGTAGTCGTAAATTTCGGTGATGGTACCCACGGTCGAACGCGGGTTGTGCGACGTGGATTTTTGTTCGATCGAAATGGCAGGTGACAGCCCTTCGATTGTGTCGACGTCCGGTTTCTCCATCATCGACAGGAATTGTCTGGCGTAGGCAGAGAGCGATTCGACATAGCGCCGTTGCCCTTCGGCATACAGCGTGTCGAACGCCAGCGACGATTTGCCAGAGCCGGAAAGTCCGGTAATGACGATCAATTTGTCGCGTGGCAGGGTCAGGTCAATGTTCTTCAGGTTGTGGGTTCGCGCCCCACGTATCAGGATCTTGTCCACTGCGGCCTCGCTTGGCGGGCATAAACGTCGGAGTATACGGCTCCATGCCAGTACGCGGCAAAGCGTCACGTATGTGCTCTCCATCGATGGGACTGGTAGAATCGCCGCCGGTTCACATGAGGTTTTTCCATGCACGATCCCCTTAGCGAACGCATGAGTGGTGCCGAGACCCGCGCAGCCAGCGGTCTGGCCCTGGTGTTCGCGTTCCGTATGCTTGGCATGTTTATGGTTTTGCCGGTGCTGGCCACCTATGGCATGGACCTGGCGGGCGCGTCTCCCGCGCTGATTGGTCTGGCAATTGGTGCATATGGCCTGACTCAGGCGGTGCTTCAAATACCGTTCGGTATGATTTCTGACCGCATTGGTCGGCGACCGGTGATTTACCTGGGGCTGATTATCTTCGCCCTTGGCAGCCTGCTGGCGGCCAATGCGGACTCGATCTGGGGCGTCATCGCCGGACGGATCCTGCAAGGTGCGGGTGCGATTTCGGCGGCCGTCATGGCACTGCTCTCTGATCTGACCCGCGAACAACATCGCACCAAGGCCATGGCCATGATCGGCATGACCATCGGCGTGTCCTTCGCGGTGGCCATGGTGGTCGGGCCGTTGCTGACTCGCGCGTTTGGTTTGTCGGGGCTGTTTCTGGCCACGGGTGGCATGGCATTGGTCGGAATTCTGATCGTCGCGTTCATGGTGCCGCGCGCAACCGGACCGCTGATGCACCGAGAGTCGGGCGTGGCGCGCCAGGCGTTGGGGCCGACCTTGCGTCACCCTGACTTGTTGCGTCTGGATTTGGGTATCTTTGTGTTGCACGCGATGCTCATGTCCAGCTTTGTTGCGCTACCCTTGGCGCTGGTGGAAAAAGCCGGTCTGCCGAAAGAGCAGCATTGGTGGGTCTACCTGACGGCATTGCTGATTTCGTTCTTTGCGATGATCCCGTTCATCATCTATGGCGAGAAAAAACGCCAGATGAAACGGGTGTTGCTGGGCGCGGTCACAGTGCTGATGTTAACGGAGCTATATTTCTGGGCGTTTGGCGATACGCTGCGAGCATTGGTGATCGGCACGGTGGTGTTCTTCACTGCGTTCAATCTGCTCGAAGCGTCGTTGCCATCGTTGATCAGCAAGGTGTCACCGGCGGGCGGCAAGGGCACGGCGATGGGGGTTTACTCCACCAGCCAGTTCCTCGGTTCGGCGGCTGGCGGCATACTCGGCGGCTGGCTGTTTCAGCATGGTGGCTTGAGTGTGGTCTTCCTCGGGGGCGCTGCGCTTAGCGCCATCTGGCTCGCCTTTGCTGTTACTATGCGTGAACCTCCATACGTGACGAGCTTACGTGTGCCGTTGACGCCAGAGACACAGCGCGAAGCCGGTCTGATCGCGCGTCTGATGGCGGTCCCGGGAGTGACAGATGCAGTGGTGGTGGCGGATGAAGCTGCCATCTATATCAAATTGGATACCGAACTATTGGATCGCTCGTCCCTTGAGCGCCTGGTCAACGACCCGGTGCCTGCGGCGTGTGAAGCCTAGGAGAACGTTATGGCCCGTGGGGTTAACAAAGTCATTTTGGTCGGCACTTGTGGCCAGGATCCCGAAGTTCGCTACTTGCCTAACGGTAACGCCGTGACCAACCTGAGTCTGGCGACCAGCGAACAATGGACCGACAAACAAACGGGTCAGAAAGTCGAAAAGACTGAATGGCACCGCGTTTCGATGTTCGGCAAAGTGGCGGAAATCGCTGGCGAATACCTGCGTAAAGGTTCGCAGGTCTACATCGAAGGCAAGCTGCAGACCCGCGAGTGGGAAAAAGACGGCATCAAGCGCTACACCACTGAAATCGTCGTCGACATGCAAGGCACCATGCAACTGCTGGGCGGTCGTCCACAAGGCGAAGGCGCTCCACAGGGTCAAGGCGGCATGTCCAACTCCGCGCCGCGTCCTCAACAGCAGCGTCCGCAGCAATCCCAGCCGCCACAGCGCGAGTCGCGTCCTGCTCCCCAGCAGCAAGCGCCGCAACCGGCTCCGGATTTCGACAGCTTTGATGACGATATTCCGTTCTAGGCATTACCATAGAGCAATGTAAGGTTTTCCCCTGAAAGCCCCGGTGCGCAAGCGCTCGGGGCTTTTTCTTTGCCCAAAAAAAATAAATTATAGCCGGGTGACAGGCGCAGGGGATGGCTAGCGATAAGCGTAGAGAATGCAGTAATGAATGGTCCCCAGCGGTAAACCGCCACCCCCGCCCGGATTTTTTTGAGCGCTGAGCGGAGGCTTGCGTACGCCATGGCCAATCTTGGCGTCATAGCCTGACTCGCTCCTGATCTCGGCTCCGGTCGTACAACGGCGTCGTCCGGGGCGAGGCATAGTTGGCCATCAGATTGAGAAATAAATAGTTCCCTCGGCGGTATCGCGTGGTTACAATTTACTGATGTCAAATTGATGTCATTTATTGCCTATGCACACCAGAATTCGTTGCGTGGCGATATTCGAAAAGCGCCAGGAAGCGGTCTGCTCCCTCGAAGGACCTAAGGAAATGTTGTTTATGTTCAAGCAAACCATAGCTGTTATCTCCCTGGCCACTGTACTCGCTGGCTGCCAGGCCACCGGTGAGGAATATCAGGCCGACGTGTTCGATGCCAGTCAAGTAAACACCAAGCAGCCAGCAAAGACCGTACAGATCATCACGGTTTCGCCTACCAGGATTAAAGTCAGCAACGAAGCTAACCGCAAAGCGGCCACCGTGGTCGGCGGCTTGCTTGGCGTAGTTGGCGGTGGCGCATTGGGAGCTACACGTAGCGGAAACACTGCGGTGGTCGGCGCAGTTGGCGGCGGCGCTGCTGGTGCCCTGGCAGGGTCCTTGGTCAGCGAGACCAGCCTGGTGCCGGGCGTACTAATTGGCTACTCGGACAGCGGAAAAATCTACACTTCTGCCCAGGTCGGCCAGCCTTGCCAGTTCACAACGGGCAGCATTTCGCTGATGGTGATGATGCTCAACAACGAAACTCGCATCCAGCCTAATGCTACCTGCCCACCACCTGCCAAGGGTTGATACTCGGAATGAATCGCACAATCATTGCCGCAACCTTGGCGCTGTGGGTGGCTCAGGCACATGCTGGCCAGTTCGACCAGTTGCACCAGATCGAAGTCCAGCAGCAGCAGGCCGACGCCTACCAGCAGGCTACCCAGCAGCGCCAGTGGCAAGACCAGCAGGCCCAGGCTCAGGCCCGTGAAGACGCCAACCGTCGCGCTCGTGCCGCAGCGCAGGCCCGTTCAGCCGAACAGGCCGCCGAGCAGCGTAAGTCTGTCGCCCAGGAGAATTCCCGCTTGCGTAGCCGTGCCGAACAACAGGCCGACGAAGAGCACTCCCTGGACATCGAAGAGCGCAAGCTCAAGCTGCAAGCGATGAAAGCCAAGGCCGACCGCTCCAACGATTACATCGACGCCGAATTGCGCAGCAGCGCGGCACAAACCGATGTAGTGCAGTCCAGGGCCGATGCCACGCGCGACGTCAGTTCGGGCACTAAGACACTGCTGGAAGACACCGGCAAGGCCGACGTGAACCGGTCGGATAAATTGTTCGGTAACTGATTGCAAAAGCACCCACTGACCGGGTAATGCTTTTCACTCAAGCAGTTGAACTCATACTGGGCTTTCTGAAAAATCCGATGCCAGATCTCTGGCATCGGATTTTTTATGTCCGTTCAACAGCACCTGCTAGACCTCGGCGACCTTTCAAGCCTTGGCGGTGATTCGCGCGAAACCGTTCTAAGAAATGTCTACCCCAGTGGCAAATCAAAGCCTTGTCTCAGCTCGTGTGACAGTTTTCTTTGGGTCAGTTTTTATCGTTTACTGGCCTGACCCTCTCCAACACCTGCGCAGCCAACGCATGATAAAGCGAGACCGGCGAAATCCACCCTGACACACCGCTGGCGATCAATGCCGTGGCCAGCAATGGAATCGCCAGGTCAGGGCTGTGGGATAACTCCAGGGTGATCACGGCGGCGGTCAGCGGTGACCGGGTGACGCCGGCGAGGTAGGCGCCCATGCCGAGCTGGGCGCCAATCGCTGCGCTGACTCCGGGCAGCCAAGGCGTTAACCACGGGGCGAAAGCCGCACCTACTGCCAGTGAGGGCGAGAACAGTCCGCCGGGAATTCCGGCCAGGTAGGACACGACGTTGGCGAGAAATTTCCACACAATAAAATCCGACCCAGTCAGCGGATCGCCGTCGAGGATGGCCCGGGTTTCTGCGTAACCTGTGCCGAATACATGGTTGCCAGACAGCAGCCCCAGCAACGCCAGCACCACACCGCAGCCTGCGGCAAAACGCACCGGAAACCGGCTACGCAGTGCGAACATCCGGCCAAGCCAGCCGTGTTTGGTTGGCAGCACCAGGCGCACGTAGCCGCCTCCCACCACGCCGCCGAGCACGCCGCAGATCGGTACCGCGCTCCAACCCCAGCCCCAGGCGAGGTGGGCACCGAGCTCGCCGAAGTAGGTGTAAGGGCCGAGCAGGCCGAGGGTGACCATGCCACCGATGACCACGGCGGTCAGCACCAGGCCGTTGAATCGCTGCTCGAAGGTATGGCTGAGTTCTTCGATGGCAAACACCACCCCCGCCAGCGGCGTATTGAACGCGGCGGCGATACCAGCAGCACCGCCTGCGAGGATCAGCCCGGCGACGGTGCGTCGGCCATGCAGGCCGAGACGTCGACCGAAGGCATACATCACCGCTGCACCGACATGCACGGTCGGGCCTTCACGGCCGACGGAGGCGCCCACCAACAACGCACCAACCGTCAGCAGCATTTTTGCTGCGGCTATGGGCAATGCCAGCACTTTGCGGCGGAAGCTGTGAACGGGGTGTTCCAGCGCTGCGATGACTTGCGGGATACCGCTGCCCCGCGCATCGCGAAACCAGCGCTCGGTCACCCAGGCCAGCAAAGCAAAGCCCGCCGGCGTGATGATCCATGGGAGCCATGCAGCTCGTGAGGTGATCTGCTTGAACAGCACAAAGGCTTGGTCCGCGAGCCACGCGAACGCAAGGGCGATCAGACCCACCAATAGCGCGCCACACCAAAACGCCAAGCGCTGGCGCCACTCCCTCAATCGCTGCTGACGTACTCGGCGACGTTGATATGTGCGCTTGCGCAGCAGATCGATTTCCGGGGAAGGCATGTCGGAAGGAGCGAAGGACATAGGCGCGACCTACTGTGTGACGTAGGCGAAGTCTAACGTATGCCACTCCAATGTCCGCAGTTCAGGTAGCACAGCTCCGGATTTTCTGCCGGAGCTGTGCAGCGGTTAACGCTCGATGGTCTTGCTCCAGCGCGCGTTCCATTCCGGACGCTGCTGATTCACCTGATCCCAATCAATCGAGATCGCGGTTTGCAGGTAGGTGTTCATCGCCTCGACCCGAGCGCGAGTCTTGTCGGTGGTCGGGGTTTTCGGGTTGGACGGGATCTGGTCACCTTCTTCCAGCGCTGGCGCTTGTGCTTCCGGTGTCAGCAGGAACGCGGCCAGTTTCTGTGCGAGTTCGGGTTGGTCGTTGTGGGCAATTGCGCACTCGGCAACGTTAAGCACCACAGCGCCTTCTTTCGGTTGTGCGTATTCAACCGGGACGCCGAGCAGCTTCAGCGTGGTAACGCCAGTCGGTGTCAGCGGGAAGATTGCCGCTTCGTCGGTCTGCACCATTTCGGAAATCTTCGCCGAGCTGGCGATGTATTCCAGCACGTTCGGGCCAACGGTTTTCGGCCAGGCCTTGAAGCCTGGCTCGACGTTGGATTCGCTGCCGCCTTGAATGCGGTTGAACATCAAGAAGCCGTGAAGGCCGAAGGTCGACGAGGCCAGGGACTGAAATACCAGCTTGTCTTTGAAGCGGCTGTCAGCCATGTCCATCCACGAGGTCGGAGCGGCCCAGCCCTTTTCCTTAAACATACGGGTGTTGTAGGCCAGACCGGTGACACCAAGCGTAACGGCGACGGCCTGGTCTTTGATCTTGGCTTTGGCCGGGATGTCTGCCAGCGCCGGGCTATCCTGCAGCTTATCGCACAGGCCCATGGAGATTGCGCGGTACATGATGCCGTCGTCGAGGAACATCACGTGGATCTGCGGATTGTCTTTGCTGGCCTGGACCTTGGCCAGGATGTCCGAGGACGTGCCGGGGACAATCACTACTTTGACGTGGTTGGCCTTTTCGAACGCCGGCAAGACTTTATCGGCGTAGACCCGCTCCATGGTGC
The DNA here is from genome assembly GCF_044336365.1 of Pseudomonas sp. NA-150. Lineage (NCBI taxonomy): Bacteria > Pseudomonadati > Pseudomonadota > Gammaproteobacteria > Pseudomonadales > Pseudomonadaceae > Pseudomonas > Pseudomonas sp. NA-150. The sequence continues at coordinate 402,068 of NZ_CP172305.1, forward strand.
CGCCGTTCATGCCCAGATACAGCGTCGGATCGGCATGGGCCGTGGCCGACAGCAGCAGGCTGGCCAAGGGTAGACAAGACAGGGCGATACGACTGACGTTCTTCATAGACATCTTCCTAAATGACGATCCCCGCTTGCAGCGGTTGGAGTGGGTTGAAACCGACGAATTGAAAACGCGTCGATAGGCTGTGTTGCTTGACCCGCGCACACCAGTTCGGCCAAGGCCTCACCGACCGCCGGGGCAATTTGGAAACCGGATCCGGCGAAGCCGAAACCGTGAAGTAAACCAGGTTGCGTGGTGCTGGCGCCGATCACCGGTTCGCGATCCGGCAAGTAGCCTTCGGTACCGCTCCAGGTACGAATCGCCTGGGCGCCCGCGAGGAAAGGGTAAAGCTCGACGGCGTTGCGCAGGATCTCCAATACCGCTGCCTGACCCGGTCGGGCCTGCTGCGGGCCGAGGGCGAACCCTTGACCGCCACCCAATACGCAATTGCCGCGTGCCACCTGACGCGCATAAATCCCGCCACCTTCGACGCCGGTGCTGACGTCCATTACGACCGGCAACGGTTCGGTGACCAACATCGCCGGATGTCCGGAGTGCATAGGCACTGCCTCGCCGAACTGCGCCGCGACCGTCCCGGCCCACGCACCCGCGCAATTCAGCAGCCACGGCGCGCGGACTTGCAAACCATTGGCGCAACGCAGCAAGAATGCCTGACCATCGTGTTCGATGTGCGTGACCTCAGTCTGTTCGAACACCTGCGCACCGAAGCGTTTTGCCGCGCGGGCGAAGGCGGGGGAAACCAGTCGCGGGTTGGCGTGGCCATCATCGGGACACAGCGAAGCGCCCACGGCCACATCGCCGACCCACGGAAAGCGTGCGCGTAATTCAGTGTGGTCGAGCAGTTGCAGCTCCAAACCAAAACCACGGGTGGACTCGGCATACTGCTGCAACGCCTTCATGTCCTCATGACTGCGCGCAAGTTTGAGATGTCCGGAGCGCACATATTCGCCATCGATGCCGATCAGTTCGGGCAGGTTATCCCAGATCTGATGCGCGCGTTGCGACAAAGGCAATTGGCTCAACGGCCTTCCCTGACGCCGCACGCCACCATAATTCACGCCGCTGGAATGGGAGCCGCAGAAGTCGCGTTCCAGCAATACCACGTGCTTGCCTTTGCGCGCCAACATCAAGGCCGCAGAGGCGCCGACGATGCCACCGCCCAACACCACGGCATCAACTTCCATCCGCGCACTCATTGCTCGATCTCCACGCCAAACGGCAGCGGCTTGATCGGCGCCTGACCGCGCAACCGACCGATGCTGTCCAATGCCCGACCGCTATGTTGCGCAACAATTTCTGCCGCCGCGGAGCCGCACATCCTGCCTTGGCAACGACCCATGCCTACACGGCAATGGGCCTTGACCCGATTCAGCTCCCAATGCCCCTCATCGACTACCGCCCGCACCTCGCCGACCGACACTTCTTCACAGCGGCAAATTATCAGTTCGTCCGGGGCGTTGGCCGCCCAGTCAGTCGGGAAAGGGAACGCGGTTTCGAGACCGTGGCGGAAGCGTTCGATGGACGCCAGTTTGTGTTCCAGTTGTTGGCCGCGTGTGTGGTCGACCGGGTGTCCGCTGTCTTCCAGCAGCGCCAGCGCCGCGCGTTCGCCCGCCATTTCTGCGGCGTCTGCGCCCATGATTCCGGCGCCATCACCAGCGAGGTAAACACCTTCGGCACTGCTGCGTCCGGCGCTGTTGCGAGTCGGCAACCAGGCACGATTCAATTCGTTCCAGTGGAAATCACAGCCGAGCAAGTCAGCCAATTGCGTTTCGCTGCGTAGGGCGTGAGCGAAAGCCACGGCGTCGCAGGCCAGCGTCTGTTGGTTCTGACCCTGACGCCACGTAATAGAACCGACGCGCTGCTCACCCTCGATGCGTTCCAGGGTTGCACCTTGATGCACGGGGATGCCATGGGCCGTCAACCAACTGCGGTAGTACATGCCCTTGGCCAGTGTTGATGGCTGTCCGACCAACGCTGGCAAGGCGCGCAATTGAGCGCTGAACGGCGCGCTATCAAATACGCCAACCACCTTGGCTCCGGCCTTGGCGTATTGATAGGCGACCAGATACAGCAGCGGTCCGCTGCCACAAAAGGCCACGCGTTCGCCAATGGCGCAGCCCTGATATTTCAGGGCGATTTGTGCCGCACCGAGGCTGTAGACGCCGGGCAAGGTCCAACCCGGCACCGGCAAAATACGGTCGGTGGCGCCAGTGGCGACAATGATCTTCGAATACTCCACGACCTCGGAGCGGCCATTGCGCAGGGTGTCCAGCCGATTGCTTTCGGCGTTCCACACCAGGGTGTCAGGGCGATAATCGACCTGCGTCATCAGCTCGTCGGCGGTGCGATGAATCGCCTCGGCTTTGGACGCTTCGAAGCCGTACAGCTTGTGTGGCGAGCGTTGAAAATTCGCCGGTTGGCGCCGATAAATCTGCCCGCCGCCACGCGCCGCTTCATCGATCAGGCAAGGCGCCACGCCATGCGCCAGCAAGGTTTGCGCGGCGCGAATTCCGGCCGGGCCGGCACCGACGATGACGATCTTTTGTTCGCTCATGAACGACGCCCCGGTTCACGGCTGACCACTTGCCCGGCTTCCAGCAGCGTCGAGCACGCGCGCACCCGGCGACCATCGCCCAGGCGGACCCAACAATCCTGGCACGCGCCCATCATGCAGAAACCGGCACGCGGTTCGGCGCTGAAGTCGCTGCCGCGCAAGTGATCGGCGCAGGTCAGTACGGCGGTCAGCAGCGTGTCGCCGAGCAAGCCAGTCGCCGGTTGGCCGTCGAGGGTGAAAGCCAGCCCCGGACGATCCTGTTCGGCCAGTCGTTTAAGCAGCGCCATTTAAGTGCTTTCCTTTCAATGTTTACCGACCAGAACCCGGTCCAGGCCGTAGACGCGGTCGAGGACAATCATGGTCGCCGCCGTCAGGGCGATCACCAGTGCCGACACGGCGGCCATCATCGGGTCGATGGATTCGGTGGCGTAGACGTACATGCGCACCGGCAGTGTTTGCGTCGACGGCGAGCTGACGAAAATCGACAAGGTGACTTCGTCGAAGCTATTAATAAACGCCAGCAGCCAGCCACCGGCGACCCCCGGCAAAATCATCGGCAGGGTGATCTGGCGAAACAGCGTGAAGCGGCTGGCACCCAAGGATTCAGCCGCCTGCTCGGCGCTGCGATCAATGCCGATAGCCGCCGCAATCACCAGCCGCAACACGTACGGTGTGATGATCACCACGTGGGCCAGCATCAGCCAGGTGAAGCTGCCGTTGACGCCCATCAACGCGAACAGGCGCAACATCGCCACGCCCAGCACCAGGTGCGGAATGATGATCGGCGAGAGGAACACGCTGTTGAGGAAGTCGCGTCCCGGAAATTTATAGCGGGTGATTGCCAGCGCAGCGGGAACCGCAATCAGCGTTGCCAGGGTCGCAGCGACGAACGCCAGAATGATGCTGTTGTAGAACGCATGGATAAAGTCGGCGCGTTCGAACACCGCTTTGAACCAGCGCAGCGAGAAGCCGGAGGTCGGCAGGCTCAGAGTATTTTCTGGAGTGAAGGCCACCAGGCAAACCACTACCAGCGGCGCCATCATGAACAGCACCACCAGGCCATGGAAGCCCAGCGCCAAAGGACCGTTTTTGGACATGTCTTATTCCCCCAAGGTCTTTTTGTAACGGCCTTCGACCAGGCGATTCCAGGTCAACATCACCAGCAGGTTGATCAGCAACAGCACCACGGCGATGGTCGCGCCCATGGGCCAGTTCAGCTCCGAGAGGTATTGGTCGTAGACCACGGTAGCGACCATTTTCAGACGTCGTCCGCCGAGCAAACCGGGGATGGCGAAGGAACTGGCCGACAGACCAAACACAATCAAGGTGCCGGACAATACGCCGGGCATGACTTGCGGCAGCACCACCAGACGCATGACTTTCGCGTGGCTGGCGCCGAGGGACAGAGCGGCCTGTTCAGCAGCGGGGTCGAGTTTTTGTAGCGAGGTCCAGACCGGAATGATCATGAACGGCAGCATTACGTGCACCAGTGCAATGATCACCGCGAATGAGGTGTAAAGCAGTTTCACCGGGCGCCCGCCCAGCGCCTGGATCGCCTGATTGACCAGGCCATCGGCACCGAGCAACAGGCTCCAGCCGAAGGCTCGCACCACCACTGAAATCAGCAACGGCGTGAGGATCAGAATCAGAAAAATCGAGCGCCACGGTGTGCCCATTCGGCTGAGAATGTAGGCCTCGGGCACGCCGATCACCACGCACAACAGCGTGACCAACGCACTGATCCAGAACGTACGAAAGAAGATCTCGTAAAAGTACGAATCGCTGAACAGGTTGATGTATTGGGAGAGGGTGTAGGCGCCGTTCTTCACCCCGAGCTGAAAGTCGAACACGTTGAACGACAGCACCAGCGTCAGGCACAACGGCAACACCAGCAGACAAAAGAACAGCACCATCGCCGGCATCGACAACAGATAACCGCGCCCGCCCTGACGCATGGCGGCGAGTGTACTCATGCCGGCACCTCGTCGGCGGCGAGCACACGCAGCAGGTCGGCTTGCCAGTCGAGCCCGACGGATGTGCCTTCGGCCAACGGCGCGCTGCCGTCGTTGCGGCGAACCACAGTGATCTCGCCCAGCGCGGTGTCGATGCGGTACAGCCATTGGCTGCCGAGGAAGTAGCGGATCAGGATGCGCCCTTGCAGGCGGCCGTTGCCGGCGTCGAGCAGGTCGATCTTTTCCGGGCGCAGGCTGAGGGTCAGCTCGCCGTCGCCAGCGGCATGCCGCACTTGTGGGTGACCCTCCGAATCGCGGTCGCCGGGGAGCATGTTGGCCTTGCCGACGAAGCCGGAAATGAAGCGTGTGCGCGGATGTTCATACAGTTTGTACGGCTCGTCGATTTGGGTCACGCGACCGGCCTGCATCACCACCACGCGATCACTGATCGACAGTGCTTCGGCCTGATCGTGGGTCACCATCAGGGTGGTGATGCCCACCTCACACTGAATGCGACGAATCTCGAATTGCATCTCTTCGCGCAAGTTGGCGTCGAGGTTGGACAGCGGCTCATCGAGCAACAGCACCGGCGGCTCGATCACCAGGGCGCGGGCCAATGCGACACGCTGGCGTTGGCCGCCAGACAGCTCGCGCGGATAACGCTCGGCGTGCTGCGCCAGACGCACCAACTGCAACACCGTGGCCACACGCTTGGCGATGTCGGCGGCTGGAACCTTGCGCATACGCAGGCCGAAGGCGACGTTATCACGCACCGTCATGTGCGGGAACAGCGCGTAGCTCTGGAACACCACGCCCAGGCCGCGGCTGCTCGGTTTGGCGTTGGTGATGTCTCGGCCATCCAGCACGATGCGCCCGGAGGTGGCTTCGACAAAACCGGCGATCATTTGCAGGGTAGTGGTCTTGCCGCAACCGGAAGGGCCGAGTAGAGAAACGAACTCGCCTTTCTCCACCGCGAGATGTGTGGCGACGACGGCGTCAATGGCGCCATAGCGCTTGCTGAGACCTTCTAGCTGGAGAAAAGCCATGTCTGCGTTCCACCTGTGTTTTTAGGACGCGTCGAAACGCGCTTTTTTGTAATGGGCAGATGCGAAGGAGTACCGCGGGTGCGTTGGCGCTCGATCTGAGTCGGCTGCCAAGTATGTTGTTCGATTCGCCCCTGTGGACTCAGATTAGGGCGAAGACTAGGATGTGCGGAAGAGGTTATTTCACTGAACGGCAGACTTTTTTCAGTTTCATTCAGTGAATAAATTTAATGAAAGGAAATAGATAAATGAATTCCACTGAGCGGAATGAAGAGCCCAAAGATGTCGGCGCCGGTGGTGTATCAAGAGTGTTTGCCGTGCTGCGTACGCTGGGGGCGGCGCCCGCTGAAGGTGAAAGGGTGACTCAGTTGGCGCAGCAGGTGGGGTTATCGCAACCGACGACCCACCGGTTATTACGCAGCCTGATGGACGAGGGCATGGTCGAGCAGGACGCGCGCAGCAAGCGCTATCGGCTGAGCATCGAGTTCTTCGCCCTGGCCGCTCAGGCAGGCAACAGCGGTAATCTTCGGGATCTGGTCCGGCCGAGCATGTTGCGCCTCAGTGCATCGCTGGGGGATTCGTTGTTCTTGCTGGCGCGCAGTGGCTTCGACGCGATATGCCTGGACCGCAGTGAAGGTCCTTACCCGATCCGCACCTTTACCGGCGACATCGGTGGGCGCGTGGCGCTGGGCGTCGGGCAAGGCAGTCTGGCGATCTTGGCGTTCTTGCCGGAGGAAGAGCGCGAGACGGTGATCCGCTACAACCTGCCACGGCTCAAGGACTTTCACCTGTACGACGAAGTGTTCCTGCGTTCGGAAGTGGAGAACGTCCGACGGTTGGGTTACGCCGCGCGCAATACCGGCGTGCTGCAAGGCATGGCGGGGCTTGCGGTGCCGATCCTCAACCGTGACGGGTATGCGGTGGCAGCGCTCAGTGTGGCGACCATCAGCGATCGCCTGGGGCCGGATCGGCTGCCCACGGTGGTGGAACTGCTCAAGCGCGAAGCGGCGGCCATCGGGCCGAGAATCAACCCGTTCGACCCGACTCTGCGCCGGCCCTCGCAGATTTTTGGTGGGCAGGGCTGACACTTGTAGGAGCGGGCTTGCCCGCGATGGCGGTGCAACTGACACACCGCTGATCGCGGGCAAGCCCGCTCCTACAGACATCCGGAAAATCCGGAATAACCCTGCGATTTTATTTCGCTTGTGAGCCATGGGCATTCCTCGCTTATATGACGCAACGATTTTCACGGGATGTTTTCCAGCATGAGCACTGCAGCAATCAGCGGTTCGATCTCCATGGTCCACCCGATCACTCTGGATCACGGCAAGAACGCCGAAGTCTGGGATGAGGATGGCAAGCGCTACATCGACTTCGTCGGTGGCATTGGTGTGCTGAACCTGGGGCATTGCAACCCGCTCATCGTCGACGCCATTCGCGAGCAGGCGACCAAGCTCACCCATTACTGCTTCAACGCTGTCCCTCACGGCCCCTACAAGCAGTTCATGGCGCGTCTGGCCGAGTTCATTCCGGTCAGTTATCCGGTGAGCGGCATGCTCACCAACAGTGGTGCTGAAGCTGCGGAAAACGCCCTGAAAATCGTCCGCGGTCATACCGGGCGCACTGCAGTCATCGCGTTCGACGGCGGCTTCCACGGCCGGACCCTGGCGACCTTGAACCTCAACGGCAAGGTAGCGCCCTACAAGCAAAAAGTCGGTGTACTGCCGGGGCCGGTGTATCACTTGCCGTTTCCGAGCAAGGACAACGGCGTCACCACTGCCGAAGCGTTGAAGGCGATGGATCGTCTGTTCAGCGTCGAAATCGACGTGGAAGAAATAGCCTGTTTCATCATCGAGCCGATACAGGGTGAAGGCGGTTTCCTTGCGCTGGACGTCGAGTTCGCTCAACACCTACGCAGGTTCTGCGATGAAAAAGGCATTTTGCTGATCATCGACGAGATTCAGTCGGGCTTTGGCCGCAGCGGTCAGCGCTTCGCATTTTCGCGTCTGGGCATCGAGCCTGATTTGCTGCTGATGGGCAAAAGCATTGCCGGCGGCGTACCACTGGGTGCGGTTGCGGGCAGAAAAGAATTGATGGACACCCTGCCCAAAGGCGGTTTGGGTGGCACCTATTCGGGCAACCCGATTGCCTGCGCGGCGGGTCTGGCGTCGTTGGCGCAAATGACCGACGCCAATCTGTCAGCCTGGGGTGAGGCGCAGGAACAGGCCATTGTCAGTCGTTATCAGCAGTGGGTAGACAACAAGGTGTCGCCATTCCTCGGTCGACTGACCGGTGTCGGCGCCATGCGCGGCATCGAGTTCGTCACCCCGGAAGGCAAGCCGGCAACCGCGCAATTGGCAGCGTTGCTGGAGGCGGCGCGAAACAAAGGCTTGCTGCTAATGCCAAGTGGCAAGGCGCGCCACATCATTCGCTTGCTGCCACCGTTGACCACCGAGTTATCGGTGCTGAATGAAGGGCTGGATATTTTTGAGAGCTGTCTGGCGGAGCTGATCTAACCCTGTAGGAGCGGGCTTGCCCGCGATAGCGATTTACCTGACACATCGCGATCGCGGGCAAGCCCGCTCCTACAGTGACTTCAGCAAATCCGGCGAATTGAAATTCGTCAGGCGCAGGTCATCGGCCGCGCAGTCCAGTGCGCGTAGATCGTGCTGCAGCAGCACCCGCAACAAACTCCGTTCGCCCTGATCCCAGCTCGCTCGCAACGCTGGCAACAAAGCGCTGGGAATCAAACTGAACATCGGCTGCCATTGCCCGGCCTGTTGCACCATCAACGGCGATGTTCCCGAGGCTCCGTTCAATAGCTGCTCGATCAGTGGGCGATCAATCCTCGGTGCATCACAGGCCAACACCAGCACCCAGCGATGATGCGCCAATGCCAGACCTGCCAACACGCCGGCCAGCGGTCCTGGAAAGTCCAGTTGCTCATCGCTGACCAGACGGTCGGCAAAAGACTGATAGCGATCCTGATTGCGGTTGCAGGAAATGATCAGGTCATCCGTCAGCGGCCTGACGGTGTCATGTAGGTAAGCGATCAATGGCCGACCGTTCCACTGCACCAACCCTTTGTCCTGACCACCCATGCGTTGTCCACGGCCGCCCGCCAGTAGCAGGATCGAGCAGCGATTGGGATCAGTCGATGTGTCGTGCATGGCAAGGCTCAGCTCAGGACGAAGTCCACGGGTTGGAGGAGGGGCGGCAGCTCGGTCACGCCCAGTGCGTCGAGAATTTCACGTTCGATGATGCGCACCAGGGAGTCAGTCGGCAGGTCATGTTCGTTGCGGCCGAAGGGATCTTCTAACTGATCGCCAATCGCGTCCAGACCGAAGAAGGTGTAGCTGACGATGGCCGTGAACAGCGGCGTCAGCCAGCCCAATGATTCAGCCATGGCGAAGGGCAGCAGGATACAAAACAGATAAATCGTGCGGTGCAACAGCAAGGTGTACGGAAAGGGCAGAGGCGTGGTTTTGATCCGGTCGCAGAAGGTCAGCGTGCGTGTGAGATTGGTCAGGCGCGTTTCCATCAAGGTGTAACGCCATTCACTGATGTCCCCAGCTTCTGCGAGGTCCGAACATTGTTGGCCGACCTCACGCAAAATCCGTTCGCTGATATTCGGCGTGCTGTCCGACGGCGAGAAACTGAGCCAGGTGCGTGCTTCGGATTGTTCGTCCTCGCCGCGCAAGCGCGCATTCAAGGCGTGGGCAAAGCCGCACAGGTTTCGCAGAATGCTCGCACGTAGGGCCGGGTCTTTGATGACCTGGGTTTCCCGGCTCATCGAGCGAATATCCATCACCATCTCGCCCCATAACTTGCGCCCTTCGTACCAACGGTCGTAGCAGGCGTTGTTGCGAAAGCTCATGAAGATCGACAGCGACAACCCGAGCAAGGTAAAGGGGATCGCGCTGACCCCGGAAAAGTAAGTCGGACGCAGGGCTTCGACCAGCACAATCACCGATGCCAGCAGGGTGACCATCAAACTGCGCAGGGCGATGTATCGGGCAATCGAGCCTTTGAGGGAGGTCAGGATATGAATGAAGTTCGGCTTGGGTCTGACAATCATTACCCCTAGCCTCCGGTCATGTTCATGAAACGCACGACCTGCACGTCGTCGTTGATCTCGAAGTTATGGCGATAGGGCTTGAGGCGCATGGCGTCGATAATCGCCTTTTCCAGCTTGTGCGGTTGTCCCGGGTGGCCGCGCAATATCGCCTTGAGATCGGCTGAATGTTCGTTACCCAGGCACAGCAGCAAGCGGCCTTCCACGGTCACGCGAACGCGATTGCAGGTGGCGCAGAAGTTATGGCTGTGGGGCGAGATGAAGCCGACGCGAATCTCGGGTGCCTCGGCCAGGCGCCAGTAGCGCGACGGACCTTGGGTCGACTCGGCGGAGTCAATCAGCGTGTAGCGTTCGGCAATCAGGTCACGCACTTGATCGCTGGAGAAAAACGATTCGGCGCGGCTGTGCTCACTGATGGCACCCAGCGGCATTTCTTCAATGAAGGTGATGTCCAACTGGCGGTCGATGGCGAAGCGGATCAGGTCGTTGATTTCGTGATCGTTGCGACCTTTCATCACCACGCAATTAAGTTTGGTGTGATGGAAACCCGCAGCATTGGCGGCATCGATACCCGCGATGACTTTCGCCAGATCGCCGGTGCGTGTCAGTTCGCGAAAGCGCTCGGGATTCAGGCTGTCGAGGCTGACATTCAGCCGCTTGAGGCCGGCATCGAACAGCGGCGCAGCGAGCTTGCCCAACTGCGATCCGTTGGTGGTCATGCACAGCTCGCGCAAGCCAGGCAGCGCGGCGATTTGCCGGCACAGTTCAACGATGCCCGGACGGATCAACGGTTCGCCGCCGGTCAGGCGAATCTTGCGTGTCCCCAGCGCGACGAAGCTCTGCGCCAGTTGATAGATTTCTTCCAGGGTGAGAATGCGTTGGCGCGGCAGGAATTCCATGTCTTCGGCCATGCAATAGACGCAACGAAAATCGCAACGGTCGGTGACGGACAACCGAACGTAATCGACTTTGCGCGAAAAGCTGTCCATCAAAATACGGTCTGACATGGGTGCCTCTTTTGCAGATCGTTGAATGTTGCTCCTGTAGCAGCCCGGCTTGCCGGCGTCAGCACACGAGGTCTCCGTGGCCATCGCGTTGGAGAGTCTCAGACTAAGAGGTAAGGTATTTTTTATCCAATCGCTATTTATGACCGCATGATCGACCCACTCTATCAGCGAGCATCCTTGCTCGCTCGAGCGATCAACAGCGGGTTACAGACCCAGATCGGACAGGCTTGGGTGATCGTCAGGACGACGGCCCAGTGGCCAGTGGAATTTGCGCTCGGACTCTTTGATCGGCATGTCGTTGATGCAGGCGAAGCGGTTGGCCATCAGACCGTTTTCAGCGAATTCCCAGTTCTCGTTGCCGTAGGAACGGAACCAGTTACCCGAATCATCGTGCCATTCGTAGGCATAACGTACGGCGATGCGGTTATCGGTGAAAGCCCACAGCTCTTTGATCAACCGATAGTCCAGTTCCTTGTTCCACTTGCGGGTCAGGAAGGCTTTGGCTTCAGCGCGGTTCGTGGCGAAGTCTGCGCGATTACGCCACTTTGTATCGAGGGTGTAGGCCAGGGAGACCTTTTCCGGGTCGCGGCCGTTCCAGCCATCTTCCGCGAGGCGAACTTTGAGGATGGCGGATTCGCGAGTAAAGGGCGGAAGCGGTGGGCGAGTTTCAGCGTCAGACATGGCAATTGCTCCTGATTAATGACAAGGGTCTAGCAATAAAGCCCGCGTTTGAAATAAACGCTATGTATTCAACAGGTTCTGCGCAATATCACGCGCGGTATCCGCCGAACTGTGGTCTCCCATGACACGGGCAACGGTTATAGCGCCGTCCATCAAGATAAGTAGCTGTTTTGCCAACGCATCTGGATTGGCCGCGCCATAGTCTTTACACAACTCAAGTGCATACTCGAACACCTTCTGTTTGTGTTCTTTGGCAATTAAACGTATCGGGTCGTCGGGATCGCCCACTTCACCGGCCGTGTTGATAAACGCACAACCGCAAAAGCCTTCGCTGGTGAACCAGCCTTTAAGCGCGGTAAACAGGTTGAGGATGCGTTCTGCGGGCGTTTCAGCCTTGTCGACCTCGGCCCTGAACCATGCCATCCAGCGAATATCGCGGGCGTGCAGTGCCTGGGCGGCTATTTCGTCCTTGGTACTGAAGTAGCGATAAATAGTCTTTCTCGCTACGCCGGAAGTCCTCACCAACAAGTCCATGCCGGTGGCATGAATACCGTTTTGGTAAATAAGCGCTTCGGCGGTCTTCAGGACCGTGTCGCGTACAGTTTGAGTGGTCTGTGTGTTCATGTGAAAGATGGTAGAACGATCGTTCTCCATGGTCAAGCGTCGTGCTTGAAATCAACCAAGTGGTCGTTTGAAGTTAATCAGAGCTATGGTTTCCATAATCATCGGAGTCAGGGGCGCAACGAACTTGCTGGATAAATTCAGATCCATTCCTCTGTGCTGCACATTTGTCGGCTCGCCGGACACAGGAGGGACCCGCGCTTTGTTGAAGTTCAAGACCTTGACGCTGTTATGCACCCTGCTTTATGCAGGCACTTTCAACCTCGCGGCGGTGGCGGCGCCCTCCGCGATTGCTGCACTCACGGCACCGACCGCCTCGGCGTCAGCACCGGCCAAGCCGGACATTCTGGTGCAAGGAGGGCTGCTCGGGGCGATCAGTTCGAGCATAGATAGCGCGCAAAGTGAGCTGGGTGGGCACTTGGTCGATGCCTGGCGTCTGCGCACGGATCGGGCGGCTGACGAGCTTGATCAGTTGGTCACCCAAACCACCTCGCGCTCGGACGTCAGCCTGGTGGGCGACTTCCTGGCATTGACAGCGGTGTGGCTTGCAACCTTTGCCATTCCGTTTGTGATCGGCCGATTCATCATGCTGCGTGCAGGCCGCCGCCGCTTCTTCAAGACGTTTCCGCGGGTCAGGGCGCTGCTCAATTACTTGTTGCCGTTCACCCTTCCGGCACTGATCAGCTTGCCGTTGACCCTGTATGTCAGCCACTTCATCACGACCTCGGTGGGGCGTGTGTTGGCGTTGTGTTTTGCCTACGCCACCAGCAGCGGCATTGTCTCGACCTCGGCAGTGTTGTGCGTGATCGTCATGTTTAACGTCGGCCACAAGCGCGCGGCGGTGCGCATCATTCGCCGCTACAGCCCGCGCCCATTGTTTCTGACCGCCTTCTTCGCGGCGCTGAGCGACGGCCTGACCAGCCCGCAGATTTCCCGGCAGTTGGGTGAAAACGTGGCCGGCAGCGTGGCGGTAGTAACCGGGCTGTTCGCTTCGGTGATGTTCTGCGTCCTGGTGGTCAAGATGCGGCGGCCGGTGGCGCATTTGATCCGTAATCGTTCGCTGAGCAGTCGTTTGCACCAGCCGGCGTTGCAGGAATCACTGAAGATTTTTTCCAGTGTGTGGTACCTACCGATTTTGCTGATGATTCTGGTCTCGGCCATCCATCTGATCGGCCTCGGTGAAGACAGTCAGCAGGCTTTGCGCTGTGCTTTGCTGACCACGGTGCTGATGATTGCCACGGTTTTTTTGAGCACGGTATTTCAACATGTTTTCAGAACTACCGAGTCGACCGCACGTAGCGAACATGTTTATCGAGAGCGCTTGCTGAGTCTGGTGTATGCCGTACTGCGCATTGTGTTGGCGGTAGCGTTCATTGAACTGTTGGCGCGGATCTGGGGTTTTTCGTTGCTGGAGTTCGCCGAGGGCAACAGTGTTGGTCGGGCGATCAGTAATTCGATCAGCCGAATCGGCCTGATTTTCCTGGTCAACTGGCTGCTCTGGGTGATCATCGACACGGCGATTCAAGAGGCGCTGAAACCGCCGCTCAACAAGAGCTCATTGCGCCAAGCCAGTACGCGGGTGAAAACCATCCTGCCGATGCTGCGCAACGCGGTCAAAGTGCTGCTGGTATTGGTGTGCGCCATCACTACCATGGCCAATCTGGGGATCAACGTGGCGCCACTGCTGGCCGGTGCGGGTGTCGTCGGCCTGGCCATCGGTTTTGGTTCGCAGCAATTAGTGCAGGACGTGATCACTGGTCTGTTCATCATCATCGAGGACACCATTTCCATCGGCGACTGGGTGGTGCTCGACTCTGGCCACGCCGGCACCGTGGAAAGCCTGACCATCCGCACCTTGCGTCTGCGCGATGGCAAAGGCTTCGTGCATTCGGTGCCGTTCGGGCAGATCAAGGCGGTGACCAACCAATCACGTCAGTTCGCCTACGCGTTCTTTTCCATTCAATTCACTTACGACAGCGATATTGATTCAGCCACCGGGTTGATTCGCGAGGCCGGCAATTCGATTACCGAAGACTTGTTGCTGCAGGGCAATTTGCAAGGGCCGCTGGAAGTGTTTGGCGTTGACCGGATGGACCTGAATGGCGTGGTGCTGACAGCGCAATTTCGGACGGTATCGGGTGGGCAATATGGGGTGAGTCGAGCGTTTAACGAGCGCTTGAAAAAGCTTGTGGATAAAGCCACGGATGTTCGCTTTGCGCAGACTTATCCACAGACGGTGATCAGTCCTCATCCGCAGCCGCCGATGGTGAATGGCGATGGTTCGGAAAGCCCGGCGGTCTGAACTGACGCCTGCGACAACTGGTTGGCGAAGGGCGCGATGCGGTGCTAATGCAGCAACCGATCGCGAACCCGCGCCATTTCCAGTGCGTCCAGTTCCAGCCAGATCACCGGCTTGCCAGCCACCATCGCCGCCATCGCAACGCCGTCCCGATACACCACTCGATTTCCCGCCAGCGCCGGGACTTTATCCCCCGGCAACAAGGTGCCCGCCAGGTTCAGCGGGTCCACCGCGCACACGGCGATCAAGCTGCCATCCAGCGGCCGCCTGCGAATCTCGCGCAGCAGCGGAATTGCCTCGGGCAAGGCAAACTGCTCGCCGGCCAGGCCACTGACGAAACGCCCACCACGAATCTCGCCCCGAGCCTCCAATCGATGAAAAGTGTGCAGCAGTTCACGCCAGCTCGGCAGCCACTCTGCTTCACGCTCGAGCAAGCGCCAGAACACCACGCCGTAGCGACGGAGCAAGGTCATGGCGATATGTTCCAGGGTTGCCGTGGCGGTCCGATTGCTGTCAGTGGCGGGCGCGGTGGAGCGCCGCAACAGCGCCCAACGTCCGGCATCGTCCATCCCGCCGATAAACGCGCCACGCTGGCGACGACTGGTGTGCGCCGAGCGTTTGCTGGCGGGCGTAATCAGGGCGCGCAGGCCGGCGAAGCTGTCGGCGTTGGCCAATCCAGCACCGACCAGTTCTTGCAGCGCATTTTCCAGCTCAGTGCGCAGCAGATGGGCTTCATGCATCAGCTCATCGAAAAACAGCGCGCCGTGGCTGAGCAGCGCCGCATGCACTTTCTGCGCACGCAGCGATAAATCCGCCACCGGAGGCTGCTCTGTCAACTCGCTCCACAGGCTGACCTGACGGCGAGGCAGCAACACAATCGGCGTGCTGCGCAGCGCCGCCGCTGTGGTTTTATGCCGTGGCGACAGGCGCGTCCACACCGTTTTTCCAGAGCGACACAACTCGTCGAGCCAGGTGGGCGTGTAGTCTTTCAGGCGGGTTGGCAGTAGGTCGCTGTCCCAAGCGCCAGCGGCCGCAGAATAGCCTTCCAGTTGCTCCACCACCGCCGACAGCGCCGCTTTGCCTTGCAGGCGAGTGGCGTTGGACAGGTGTTGCCAATCGAACAGAAAACGCATGAAGTCCTGGAGCGATACCGGCTCGACTTCCCGGCGCAGGCGCTTGATCGTATAGCGATGGATACGCGCCAACAGGTGTCGTTCGCACCATTGATCATCCTTCGTGCCGGGGCTGAAACGACCGCGCAGCACGTAGCCTTCGCCCTCCAGTTGGGTCAGGGCCTGTGCGACGCGGCTGTGCGGCAGGGCCAGCGGTTCAGCAATGTCTTGCAACGGCAGCGGACCGAAACCGGCGAGACGGGCGCGAACAATTTCCAGCGTGGCGTCGTCGGCGTCCCACGGCTCGTCGAAATCCGCCAGCGATTGCAACGGCGGATGCATTTCAGCCTGTGGATAAATAGCGCGCAGACAGGTGAGGCGCTCTAGCGGTAACCACAACGCGAGCTCGGCGCTGACCTGCAAACGCGTGGCGCGTCCGGAGTGGGCCAATGCTTCCAGCCGTGTCAGCCAATTCGGATTGTCGCGTGCTTCAGCGCCGCTGATACAACTCAGGCTCATCAACGCTTCGTGCATTTCATCGACAGACTGCGGCTGGGGCCAAGCCTCGTCGCGCACGGCGGTAATTGCTTCGGCGTCCAGCGCCCCGAGGTCGTCGGTGGACTGAGGATCGCTCCAGCGTCGGGTGAGCACCGCCTGGGTACGGCGCTCTTCCAGCGGCGCGTCGTCGAGAAAGGTGTAGGGCCGCGCGCTGAGAATTTCTGCGGCCAAGGGCGAGGGCGCGGGCAGATCACGACTGATCAAGCGCACCTTGCCGTGTTCCATGCGTCGCAGCAGCGTCAACCAGCCTTCACAGTCCATCGCTTCATGCAGGCAATCATCGAGGGTTTGTTCGATCAGCGGATGATCGGGAATTTCCCGCTCGCCCAGCAGATTTTCCACACAGGCGATCTGGTCGGGGAACACGGCGGCGATCAGGTCTTCGCTTTTCATTCGCTGCAACTGCGGCGCGACTTTGCGTCCGCCAGCGTAGCGTGGCAATGCCAGTGCGACACCGGCGTTCCAGCGCCAACGCACGCCAAACAACGGAGCTTCCAGCACGGCCTGGATCAGCAAATGCTCCGCGCTGTTCGAATTCAGGTAACGCCAAACCTCGTCCAGTTCGAAGCTGTGGCTGGCGGACAGCGACAACACAATGGCGTCTTCACTGGCGGCGGCCTGTAGCTCGAAATTGAAGGTGCGGCAAAAGCGCTTGCGCAGTGCCAGGCCCCAGGCGCGGTTGACCCGGCTGCCGAACGGCGTGTGGATAACCAGTTGGGTGCCGCCGGATTCGTCGAAAAAACGCTCCATGATCAGCGTGTCCTGCGACGGCAGTGCGCCCAATGCCAAGCGCGCCCGTGCCAGGTAATCCACCAGTTGCTCGGCGCTCTGCCGATTCAATCCGAGCGTGCCACTCAACCAGTCAATGCAGGGTTGCAAATCGCCAGGGCTGGCGCTGAGCAACTCATCGATCTGCGCTTGCAGACGGGCAATGGCAAACGACAGCTCGGCACTGCGCCCCGGCGCTTCACCAAGCCAGAACGGAATATTCGGCGGCTGGCCTTGTGCGTCTTCAACCCGCACTCGACCGGTCTCGATGCGCAGGATGCGATACGAGGTATTGCCCAGTTGGAACACGTCGCCGGCGAGACTTTCCACGGCGAAGTCTTCGTTGACGGTGCCGATGTTCAGCGCCTGTGGCTCGAGTATCACGCTGTAGTCAGCGTTGTCCGGGATCGTGCCGCCACTGGTGACGGCGGTTAGTTTGCTGCCGCGCCGGCCACGCAGTGTGCGGGTCAGCGCGTCGCGGTGCAGGTAAGCGCTGCGAATACCCAGACGACCGTTGTAGCCTTCGGCAAGCATTTTCAGCAGCGCCTGGAAATGTCGCTCATCCAATTGGGCGTAAGGCGACGCCTGGCGGATCATCGCCAGCAATGCTTGCTCGTGCCATTCCTGGCAGCTGACTTCGGCAATGATTTGCTGTGCCAGCACATCCAGCGGCGCTTCGGGTATTAGCAAGGTGTCCAGCTCGCCACGGCGTATGCAATCAAGCAGCGCCGTGCATTCGATCAAGTCATCCCGCGAGGTGGCGAACAAACGTCCTTTCGGTGTGCCGCCGACGTGGTGCCCGGAGCGCCCGACCCTTTGCAGGAACGCGGCGATAGAGCGGGGGGACGCGATCTGACACACCAGATCGACATCGCCGATATCGATGCCCAGCTCCAGCGACGCCGTGGCAATCAGCACCTGCAAGTCGCCGCGCTTGAGGCGTTGCTCGGCGTCGAGGCGATGCTCCTTGGCCATGCTGCCGTGGTGCGCGGCGACCGCTTCCTTACCGAGGCGTTCGCTCATATGTCGGGCCATACGCTCGGCCATGCGCCGGGTGTTGACGAAAATCAGCGTGGTCCGGTGCTCGCGGGCCAACTGCGCGAGGCGGTCGTAAACCAGCTCCCAGACATCATTGGCCATCACCGCGCTCAACGGCACCGGCGGTACTTCGATGTCCAGATCCCGAGGGCGTGCGTGGCCAATATCGACAATCGCGCAAGGCCGTTGCAGCAGATCGCTGCCGGCCAAAAAACGCGAGACGCGTTCGATGGGTTTTTGCGTGGCCGATAGACCAATGCGCAATAGCGGTTGATTGCACAAGGCTTGCAGCCGCTCCAGGCTCAGCGCCAGATGGCTGCCACGTTTACCGGCGGCAATGGCATGGATTTCGTCGACGATCACGGTTTGGGTGCTGGCGAGCATTCGTCGACCCGAATCGGAACCCAGCAGTACATAGAGCGATTCCGGAGTCGTCACCAAAATATGCGGTGCGGTTTTGCGCATCGCCGTGCGTTCTTTTTGCAGGGTGTCGCCGGTGCGCACGGCAGTACGGATGCGCAGCTCAGGCAGGCCCAGGTGCGCCAGTTGCTCGGTGATGCCGGCCAGAGGCGTTTGCAGGTTGATCTGGATGTCGTTGGACAGCGCCTTGAGCGGTGAAACGTAGACCACGAAGGTCTGATCCGGCAATTCTCCGCCGTGCTCGAGGCCTTGATGCACCAGATCGTCGATCACGGCGAGAAAGGCGGTCAGGGTCTTGCCCGAACCGGTGGGCGCGGCGATCAGGGTCGAACGGCGCGCCTTGATCAGCGGCCACGCCTGGGCCTGTGCAGGGGTCACCGAAGGGAAGGTGCGATGAAACCAGGTGCTGACGGC
Source organism: Pseudomonas sp. NA-150 (assembly GCF_044336365.1). Lineage (NCBI taxonomy): Bacteria > Pseudomonadati > Pseudomonadota > Gammaproteobacteria > Pseudomonadales > Pseudomonadaceae > Pseudomonas > Pseudomonas sp. NA-150. The sequence continues at coordinate 420,674 of NZ_CP172305.1, forward strand.
GGGGTGAAACTCGCTCAGGACCGGGTCTGGGGCGGTGAGAAGGTTCATTCGCGAGTTATGCGGGCTGCGCAGGCAAGATGCAAGAGCCGCTAATCCCCTGTAGGAGCGGGCTTGCCCGCGATCAAGCGCGAAGCGGTTGTAAAACAAACGGCGACCGCTGCGTCCAAGTGCGGCCCAAACCGATCGCGGGCAAGCCCGCTCCTACATAGAGCCAGCGCCACGGCCCTTGGCCTATTGGGTGATAGGCACCAACGTGTTATGTTTGTTGACGTTTTTCCACTTTTTTTGACTGATTCTGATACCGAGCCTGCTGACTCTATGCGAATGCGCCTTATGCTGTTGGGCGGCGGGAATGCCCTCGGGCAGGCGCTGATTCGCCTTGGTGCCGAGGAAGACATTGGTTTCCTCGCACCGCGTCCACCGGATGCCGGTTGGGACGCAGCGAGCCTGACGCAACTGCTCGACGACACCCGTCCTGATGCACTGATCAATCTTGCTTATTACTTCGACTGGTTTCAGGCGGAGAGCGTGAGCGAAACACGTCTGGCTGGTCAGGAGCGTGCTATCGAGCGCCTCGCTGAACTGTGCCAGCACCATAATATCGTCCTCCTGCAACCCTCCAGCTATCGGGTCTTCGATGGCTCGCGGGCGACGGCCTACAGCGAAAAAGACGAACCCGTCCCGCTGGGCTTGCGTGGTCAGTCGCTGTGGCGGATCGAGCAGAGCGTGCGTGCGACCTGTCCGCAACACGTGCTGCTGCGCTTCGGCTGGCTGCTCGATGACAGTTGCGACGGTGTGTTGGGGCGTTTTCTGACGCGTGCCGAGCGGGCTGAAGAATTACTGATGGCCGATGACCGCCGGGGCAACCCGACCCCGGTCGATGATGCGGCGCGGGTGATTATCTCGGTGCTCAAGCAACTGGATTGCGCGGCGCCGTTGTGGGGCACCTACCACTACGCCGGACACGAGGCGACCACGCCACTGGCGTTGGGTCAGGCGATTCTCACCGAAGCGCGTTCGATGCACCCGCTGGCCATTGAAGAGCCGACCGCGCAGGCCCATGCCGCACGTCCCGATGCAGCCGAAGAACCACAGCACGCGGTATTGGCCTGCAAGAAAATTCTCCATACCTTTGGTATCAAGCCCCGCGCCTGGCGCGCCGCGCTGCCAAGCCTACTGGATCGTTATTATCGCCATGGTTGATGCACCCATTCTAATCACCGGCGGCGCCGGCTTTATTGGCTCGCACCTGGCCGATGCCTTGCTCGCCAAAGGTTACGCGGTCCGCGTGCTGGACGACCTGTCCACCGGCAAACGCAGCAACCTGCCGCTGGGCAATCCGCGCGTTGAATTGATCGTCGGTGATGTCGCCGACGCCGCACTGGTCGCCCGTGCTGCCCTCGGCTGTCAGGCTGTCGCCCACCTGGCGGCGGTCGCCTCGGTGCAAGCCTCGGTGGAGGACCCGGTGCGCACCCATCAAAGCAACTTCGTCGGCACGCTGAACGTCTGCGAAGCCATGCGTCAGGCCGGGATCAAGCGCGTATTGTTTGCGTCCAGCGCGGCGGTGTATGGCAACAATGGCGAAGGTGAGTCGATCAGCGAAGACACGTCGAAAGCGCCGCTGACGCCCTACGCCTCGGACAAGCTGTCGAGTGAGTACTACCTGGACTTCTACCGCCGCCAACATGGCCTGGAGCCGGTGCTGTTCCGCTTCTTCAATATCTTCGGCCCGCGCCAGGACCCATCCTCTCCGTACTCCGGGGTGATCAGTATTTTCTGCGAGCGCGCGGAAAAAGGTCTGCCGATCGCAGTGTTCGGCGACGGCGAGCAGACCCGGGATTTCGTCTATGTCGGCGACCTGGCGGCGTTGCTGGTGCAAGCGCTGGAAATACCGGTGGTAGAAGAGGGCGCGATCAATGTTGGGCTGAATCAGTCGACGACGCTTAATCAGCTGTTGTCGGCGTTGTCGCAGGTGTTGGGTGGTTTGCCTGAAGTCAGCTATCTGCCAGGTCGCTCGGGTGATATCCGCCATTCGCGGGCGAACAATCAGCGCTTGCTGCAGCGTTTTGAATTTCCTGAGCCAACACCGCTAGCTGTTGGCTTGGCGCGCCTGCTCGGCCGCTAAAAAAACCTGTAGGAGCGAACTTGTTCGCGAGGTGGTGTACCTGACACTCCGCGTAAGCCCCCTCGCCAACAAGTTGGCTCCTACCGGGAATTGTGTCGATCAGAACTTATAGCCAATCCCCACCATATACACCCACGGATCGACATCGATATTAACCTTGGTCTGACCCACGCCCAGCGCCGTCGGGCCATCCATCGTTGCCGTGGTGCTCATGTCGATGTACCAGACCGACGCGTTGAGCATCACCTTGTCGGTCAGCATGTAATCCATCCCCACCTGCGCCGCCGGGCTGAACTTGTTTTTGATGTTCAGGTTGCTGAAGCCTTGTTGCTGGCGGTTGCCGGTCAGGTCTTCATCGAAGAACATCATGTAGTTCACGCCCAACCCGGCGTAAGGCTGAAACTTCGACGTCGGGTCCATCGGGTAGTACTGCAGCGACAGGGTTGGCGGCAATTGTTTGCTGCTCCCCAGCTTGCCATCCAGCCCCGGGCCGAGGCCTTTGACGCCAACGTTGTGGTGGAACGGCGTGGCGGCCAGTAACTCAATGCCGAGGTGATCAGTGAGCATGTAAGCCAGGGTCAGGCCGAGCTGAGTATCGCTGTCCAGAGTTGCCTTGGTGCCCGACACTTTGGCGCCGTCGAGCTTGATGTTGCCGCTGTCCTCGTGGGGATCGGCGGTGGCCGCACCGACACGGACGATGATGTCGCCGGCTTCGTGGGCATGGGCGATAAAAGGGGCGCTGAGCGCCAGCGCAAGGAGGGACGCGCTGAGCAATGACCTATGCATAAGGACTCCATTAGACGATAAAAGTAGCGATGTCTAATGGTAAGGCGTGGCTAAATCGGGCCTTTTGACGTAGCTCAATGAAGTCACACTGTAGGAGCCAACTTGTTGGCGAGGTATTCAACTCGGAGTGTCTGTCAGAACGCCTCGCGAACAAGTTCGCTCCTACAGGGAATCACGATCCGCCGAGCGGTAACCTCAAGAGTCCGGAAGCTCATACACGTAGATCTTCTCGGCATCCATCTTGTACCCGGCATCCGCCAGCTCACTGGTGGACGCTTCGACCTTCATCGAGCCTTCGATCCAGTACGGCTGGTACAACTCATCCAGTTTCACCCCGACCTTGCTCTTCACGTAAACGATCTGGTTCGACGGCGGTGGCGGCACGTGGATGCACGCGCCGAAGTACGGCACCAGCAAGAACTCGGTCACCCGGCCTTCTTCCGTCACTTCCAGCGGCACAATGTAGCCCGGCAGGCGGATGTGTTGCCCGTCCAGCGCCTTGACCACCGGCGCTGACGGCTGTTGCTGCTTGGCGGCGGGCGCTGACTCGACAGACAGCGCATCGGACATGCCCGACAGGTTATGGATCGGTGCCATTTGTGGGGCGATCTTTGGCGCGTCGGGCGGGATCATCTGTTCCCAGGTCAGGTCCTTGGGCTGATCGGCCCAAGCCGGCGTGGTGGCCAGCAGGGGAGCGATCAGCAGCAACAGCGCTAGCAAACGGCGCGACATGGTGGACGTCCTCATAAACGAATCGACAGCCCATCCGCCAGTGATTGGCGATAGGCGCGCCAGGCCGGAACGATCCCGATCAACAGCGCGGCCACCAGAATACCGCCGAGCAGGGTCCATTCATATGCGGTCGGCAGTGACAGTGGCAAGAACAGCCCGTAATTGGTTTGCACATAGCCTTGCGCCGCCGCGATCCCGACGTACAGCAGCGCCACGCCGCTGACCACGCCGATCAAAGCCAGTGCAAAGGCTTCGAGGATCAACAGGCTGGCGACGTGCCAGGGTCGGGCACCCACCGAACGCAGGATCGCCATCTCTCGCCGACGTTCGTTAAGGCTGGTGAGAATGGCGGTAAGCATGCCGATCAAACCGGTCAACACCACGAACAGCGAAATCACGAACAGTGCCTTCTCCGCAGTGCCCATCAACCCCCATAGCTCCTGAAGCGCCACGCCCGGCAGAATCGCCAGCAACGGTTCGCCCCGGAAGTCATTGATCTCGCGCTGCACGGCGAAGGTCGAGATCTTGCTGTTCAGGCCGAGCATGAAGGCGGTGATCGCGGTCGGCGTCAGGTCCATGTTGCGCGCCTGATCGGCGCTGATGCGACCCTCACCATGGGCCGGCACGCCGTTGTGCCAGTCGATATGAATCGCCTCCATGCCGCCGAGGCTGATGTGCAGCGTGCGGTCCACCGGGGTGCCGGTCGGCTTGAGAATCCCGACCACGGTGAACGGCTTGTCATCGTGTTTGACCAGACTGACCACCGCCACGCCGTGGGCCAGCACCAGCTTGTCACCAAGTTTGTATTTCAAGGTCTCGGCGACTTCGGCACCCAGCACCACTTCAAAGGGATCGGTGGCAAACGGGCGACCGCTGGCCAGCTCCAGGTTTTGCTGGCGGCCGTACTGGTAGTGCTCGAAATACGACTCGTTGGTGCCCATCACTCGGTAGCCGCGATGCGAGTCACCGAGAGAAATCGGGATCGCCCACTTCACATGGGGATCGTTGGCGAAATGTTCAAAACTGTCCCAACGAATATTGTTGGTGGCGTTGCCGATGCGGAACACCGAATACAGCAGCAGGTTGATCGAGCCTGAGCGAGCGCCGACGATCAGGTCGGTGCCGCTGATGGTGCTGGCGAAACTGTTGCGGGCTTCGGTGCGCACCCGTTCGACCGCCAGCAACAAGCAGACCGACAGGGCGATGGCGAACGCGGTGAGAAACGCGGTGAAGCGGCGGTTAGCCAGACTGGCCATGGCTAGGCGGAACAAATACATCTCAAACCTCTGCGGCGACGGCGGCGCGATTGAGTTCGGACAGCGACAGGTTGCGGTCGAACAGCGGCGCGAGGCTCTGATCGTGACTGACAAACAGCAGACTGGCGCCGGCCTCCTGGCATTCGGCGAACAGCAGGCGGATAAACGCCTCCCGCGCATCGGCGTCCAGCGCGGAGGTCGGTTCGTCGGCAATCACCAGTTCCGGCTGGCCGATCAATGCCCGGGCTGCGGCGACGCGCTGCTGCTGGCCGATGGACAGTGAGTCGGCACGACGTTCCAGCAGCGCCGGGTCTTTTAACCCAAGGTGCGCGAGCAAGGTCGCGGCGGCCTGATCGACGCTGCCGTGGCGCTGGGTCGCACGCGCGGCGCGCAATTTGGAGAAGTGGCAGGGCAGTTCGACGTTTTCCCGCACCGACAGGAAGGGCAGCAGGTTGAACTGCTGGAAGATGTAGCCGGTGTGATCGACCCGAAAGCGATCGCGGGCGCCGGCGGACAGCTCCGTCAGTTCCTGGCCCAGCAGGCGAATACTGCCGCGATTGGGTTTCTGCACGCCGCCCAGCAACCCGAGCAGCGTGGTTTTGCCGCTTCCGCTGGGGCCTTTGAGAAACAGCGTTTCACCCGGTTCCAGACGGAACGCCGGAATATCCAGTAACGGCGCGTGGCCGGGCCAGGCAAAGCCCAGGTCGGACAACTCGATCAGTGCTTGGGTCATGTGAGGCCGATTCGTTGGGTGTAGGTCATTGACGTTCGCGATATCAGAACTTCAGCGTCGCATTGTCAGGCGTCGCTTCAACACCTTGCTGACCACTCGGGGCGATCAGTTGTACCTGAATTTTGTGAGTGCCGGGGAATGTCTTGAAGATTTGCGACAGGTCGATTTTTTTCAGCGAAGACGGGCTGTCGCAGACAAAAATGTAGTGCGCGTGGACTTCGCTGTGGTGATGTTCTTCACCCTTGGCGTGGTCTTCGTCTTCATCGTGGTCATCATCGATGGCGTCGGCATCTGACTTATCGCCGAACAGCGGGCTTTGCAGCGTTTGTGAGCTGACCGAACACTGGGCTGCTTCTGGCAGATTGAACAGGGCCTGAGATTTCAGCAGCAGTTCGCGCGCGTTGGCGACCTTGGCCTTGTCATCCGGGGTATTGGCATCATGCTCGAAACCGACAATGTTCATCGACGGGCTGTCGAACTCGAACTCCAGCGACTTGCCATCTAGCGCGATGTCCAGACGCGCAACGCCGTGTTCATGTGCGCCCAGGCTGGCGTGCTCGGTCGCGGTCGCTGCATGGGCAGCAGCCAGCGGAAGCAAGGCAAACGGCAGAGCGAGCAACAAACGGCGCATAAAAAGTCCCCGGAGGCAGATTGGATAAAATTGTTATGTGATCTTATAACAATTTGTCCTCGCCTGACAGATTGCATTTCCTGTAGGCGCGGCAGGTCTGACATACCGCGTGGAATTGATCGCGGGCAAGCCCGCTCCTACACTGGGCGACGTATGACTTACCAAGGAATCAAACCTATGCTGCGCATTCGCGGAACCATCGGCGATTGGCCGGTAGACCTGACGCTGGAGCTGGACGAGGGCGACTGGGCGCAACTGGGCGCGCAATTGCAGGCGAGCAAGCCCGCCGCCAGCCAAACCGCTGCCGCGCCTGTGACCCAGGACGACGCCATCTGGCAGATCGCCAAAGATTTGCTGCGCAAGGCGGGGCAGATGAGTGGGCCGGAGTTGCTCGATCAACTGGAAGGTCTGACCGGCAGCACCGCAGCGGGCAAACGATTATTGGTGCGTTTGCGCCACAGTGCCGAGGTCAAAGTGCAAAGCGGCGCCGATGCACCGCTGTACAGCTGGGTCGATCAGTAAAGCGCAGCAAACAACTTGCGACGGTAAGTGGTCACCAACGGGTGATCGTTACCCAGCAGGTCGAATACTTGCAGCAGGGTCTTGTGGGCCAGGCCTTCGGCGTAGCTGCGATTACGGATAAACAGCCTCAGCAAACCTTCCAGCGCCGCCTCGTATTGCTGGCGTGACAGTTGCTGAATCGCCAGTTGATGAGCCGCTTCGTCGTCTTGCGGATCTTTGGCCAGGCGCGTCTTCAAGTCAGCCACGTCGGGCAGATTGGCGGCTTCACGCAAGAACGTCAGTTGCGCACGGGCACCGGCCAGCGCGGCCTTGTGCTCGTCGCCTTTGACCGCATCCAGCACGGTCTGGGCTTCCAGCAATTCACCGCGTTCGGCCAGGCAGCGCGCATACAGAATCAGCGCCGCTGCATTGCTGTTGTCTTCGCCGAGCAACGCCTTGAGCACCGCTTCGGCGTCGGCAATACGGCCTTCGGCGAACAGTTCTTGCGCTTGCACCAGCGGATCAGCCGCAGCAGGCGGCGGCATTTGCACATGCGGTTCGAGCAAGGCACGAATCGCCGACTCCGGTTGTGCGCCGGTAAAGCCGTCGACCGGCTGGCCGTCCTTGAATAGCACTACGGTCGGCAGGCTACGGATGCCGAAGCGAGCGACGATGTCCTGTTCGGCATCGCAATCGACCTTGGCCAGCAGCAACTCGCCCTGATAATCCTCGGCGATTTGCTTGAGCAGTGGCATCAGCACTTTGCAAGGTGCGCACCACTCGGCCCAGAAATCCACCAGCACCGGCTTGAGGTAGGAGTTCTGAATGACCAGTTGGTCAAAGGTCAGGGTGGTCGCGTCAAAGATGTACGGGGTGTCCTGGCTCATCGCTAGTCTCAAAAAGTCATTCAATATCGACAACTATAATGGTCGCGGGGTTTTGCCGCACGCCTTAAGCAGAATCGCGTTGCGCGTGATAGAGGCTGACGTGACGAAACTCGTGGGGTTCGGCCAGATCGGGCAGGGTATGGGCTTCAAGCATGGTCAGGCGTTGATACGCCGGGTGTCGGAAATCGCGCACGCGTGAATCGGCCACCAGCGCCTGACGTCCGCGACTGAGGAAGTGATCCAGCAACGGCAGATTGGCCCGGTCATACAGCACGTCGGCCACCAGAATCAGGTCGAAACGGTCGTCCTCGGCGAAAAAGTCCGTGGAATAACTCAGTTGCACGTCGTTCAGTTCGGCATTCGCCCGACACGCGGCGATAGCCAGTGGGTCGAGGTCACAGGCCACCACTTCCAGCGCACCGGTTTTCAGCGCCGCGATGCCCGCTACGCCCGAGCCAGCGCCAAAGTCCAGCACGCGCTTGCCGGCCACCCATTCAGGAAACTCGGCGAGGAAGCGCGCCAACGCCAGACCACTGGCCCAGCAGAAACTCCAGTACGGCGGTTCGTCGAGGATGCGTCGGGTTTCTTCCGGGCTGAAGGCTCGGTCCATGTTGTCGGCGTCGATCAGCCACAGCTTCAAGTTCGTGCCCGGTAGTTCGCTGGCGACCAGTTGCGCATCGCCGAGCAACTCGCTCAGGGCCTGTTGCAGAGACAGCGGTTGCTTCATGGCGCAGTAACGAACTGCATGGCGCCAACCGTTTGAGTGATGCCCTGGTCGATACGTCGAGACGGCAGATGCAAAATCAACTGGCCGGACTGACTGGCGCGACCACGCAACTCGACACGGGCACCGACGGGGAATGAATCAGGATTGAAGCGCAACTGGAAATTCAGCGGCTGATTGGTGCCGGTGAGGGTGATGTTGGCCAATAATTGCGTTGGACGGCTGCGCTCATCAACCACCAGCAGCGCCAGTTCGACCATGGCCCCGGCAGGTGCGCCCAGCAATTGCCCGCTGATTTCGCGCTGGAACGCCGGCAGCGGGCCTTGACCCTCGGGTTCCCTGGTCGCTGGTTGTTGCGCCGTCGGGGCGGTCACGACAGGTGTGGGCGCCTTGCTGCTGCAGGAGACCAGCAGACCGAACAGACAGAGAGCAACAAGCGGTCGTAGCGACATGAACAGCTCCAACAAAACAAAAAATCCGATAGCGGCGGAGGTAGACAGCTGAGTATTGCTCAGCCCGATGAATTTCACACGGCTCGCCGGGCGTCTATATACCGCAAAGCCCCGGACTTGTCTTGCCGTGGACCGAGACATCATTTGTTTGCCGCGCTGGAAATAAATGGTGACTCGCCCTACCATGACCCTCCATTTTTTTGTTGCCTGCCACCATGCACTGTCCCTTCTGCGGTGCCAACGACACCAAGGTTATCGACTCGCGCCTCGTCGCCGAGGGCGATCAAGTTCGTCGCCGCCGCGAATGCCTGGCCTGCGTTGAGCGTTTCACGACTTTCGAAACTGCCGAACTGGTGCTGCCGCGCCTGATCAAGCAAGACGGCAGCCGGCAGCCGTTCGACGAAGAAAAGCTGCGCGCCGGCATGCAGCGGGCGCTGGAGAAGCGTCCGGTCAGCGTCGAGCGTCTGGAGGCCGCACTGGTGCACATCAAGCACAAGCTGCGAGCGACGGGCGAGCGCGAAGTCAAATCGCTGGTGGTCGGCGAGTTGGTCATGGGCGAGCTGCAGAAGCTCGACGAAGTGGCCTATATCCGTTTCGCCTCGGTTTACCGCCGGTTCCAGGACCTCAATGAATTCCGCGAAGAAATCGATCGCCTGGCCCGTGAGCCAGTGAAGACATGACCCTGCCATCGGCTGAGCAGAGCGTCCTCGACCTGCATTACATGGGACGGGCGCTGGAACTGGCGCGCAAGGGCATTTACACCGCCCACCCGAATCCTCGTGTCGGCTGCGTGATTGTTCGCGACGGCGAGATTGTCGGCGAAGGCTGGCACGTGCGCGCTGGCGAGCCCCATGCCGAAGTCCATGCGCTGCGTCAGGCGGGCGACAAAGCCCAGGGCGCAACGGCTTACGTCACCCTCGAACCTTGCAGCCATCATGGTCGAACGCCGCCCTGCGCCGATGCCTTGGTCAACGCCGGGCTGGCGCGGGTGGTCGCGGCGATGCAGGACCCAAACCCCAGTGTCGCGGGCAAGGGCCTGTTGCGGTTGATGAGCGCCGGGATTGTGGTGCGCAGCGGTGTGCTGGAAAGCGAGGCCCGTGCGCTGAACAACGGTTTCCTCAAACGCATGGAGCATGGCCTGCCGTACGTGCGGGTCAAGCTGGCGATGAGTCTTGACGGTCGCACGGCGATGGCCAGCGGCGAAAGCAAATGGATCACCGGCCCGGCTGCGCGCTCGGCGGTGCAACGGCTGCGTGCACAATCCAGTGTGATCCTGACGGGTGCCGACACCGTGTTGGCTGATGGCGCGCGCCTCACGGTGCGCCCGGATGAGCTGGGCCTGGATGCCGAATTGACGGCGTTGGCCGTCACCCGTCCGCCGTTGCGCGTGCTGATCGACGGTCGGCTGCGTGTGCCGCTTGATGCGCCATTCTTTCAGGCAGGTCCTACGCTGGTAGTGACCTGTGCCGCCGCCGAAGCCCGCGAGCGCTATCACGCGCAGGGCCACGACTTGCTGGCATTGGCCAACAGCGAAGGGCGAGTCGACCTGCGCAAGCTCATGCACGAACTGGCCGCCCGTGGCGTCAATGACGTGTTGGTGGAAGCCGGACCGCAATTGGCCGGTGCGTTTACCCGGTACGGTCTGGTCGATGAATTTCAGATATTCGTCGCGAGCAAGTTTCTTGGCTCCTCGGCGCGACCGCTGCTTGACCTGCCGTTGGCGCAGATGAGCGATGCGGTAGAACTTAAAATCACAGAAATGCGCGCCGTCGGTGATGACTGGCGAGTCATTGCAGTCCCTGTCGTAGTACCCGGCGTATAATTTTCAGCCATCGCACAGCGCTGGCTTTGTTCTCCTGGAGGACCTCATGTTTACCGGCATCATCGAATCCATCGGCAGCATCCGCGCCATTACCCCTAAAGGCGGCGACGTCCGCGTTTACGTGGCCACCGGCAAACTCGACCTCAGCGACGTCAAACTCGGCGACAGCATTGCAGTGAACGGCGTTTGCCTGACTGCGGTGGAACTGCCGGGCGACGGTTTCTGGGCCGACGTCAGCCGTGAAACCCTCGACTGCACCGCGTTCGTCGACTTGAAGGCCGGCAGCCCGGTCAACCTGGAAAAGGCCCTGACCCCGACCACGCGTCTGGGCGGTCACTTGGTCAGCGGCCACGTCGATGGCGTGGGCGAGATTGTTTCCCGCGAAGATAACGCGCGCGCTATCCAGTTCCGCGTCCGCGCACCGCGTGAGTTGGCTAAGTACATCTCGCACAAGGGCTCGATCACCGTCGACGGCACCAGCCTGACCGTGAACGCAGTCAATGGCGCCGAATTTGAACTGACCATCGTCCCGCACACGCTGGCCGAAACTATCATGGCTGAGTACAAACCGGGGCGTCAGGTCAACCTCGAAGTGGACCTGCTGGCGCGCTACATGGAGCGGCTGCTGCTGGGTGACAAGGCCGCCGAGCCGACCGACCCCTCGAAGGGCGGCATCACCGAAAGCTTTCTGGCCGCCAACGGCTACCTCAAATCCTGATTAAAGGGGGTGCCTTGTGGCGCTCAACAGCATCGAAGAACTGGTTGAAGACATCCGCCAAGGCAAGATGGTCATCCTCATGGATGACGAAGACCGCGAGAACGAAGGCGACCTGATCATGGCCGCCGAGAGCTGCCAGGCCGAGCACATCAACTTCATGGCCAAGCACGCCCGTGGCCTGATCTGCATGCCGATGACCCGCGAGCGCTGCGAAACCCTCAAGCTGCCCTTGATGGCGCCGCGCAACGGTTCCGGTTTCGGTACCAAGTTCACCGTGTCCATTGAAGCGGCTGAAGGCGTGACCACCGGTATTTCCGCCGCTGACCGCGCACGCACGGTACAGGCTGCGGCCGCGAAGGACGCCAAGGCTGAAGACATCGTCAGCCCGGGGCACATCTTCCCGCTGATGGCCCAGGCCGGCGGCACCCTGGCACGCGCCGGTCACACCGAAGCTGCTTGCGACCTGGCGCGCATGGCCGGTTTCGAGCCAAGTGGCGTGATCTGCGAAGTGATGAACGATGACGGCACCATGGCCCGTCGTCCTGAACTGGAAACCTTTGCAGCGGAACACGGGATCAAGATCGGCACCATCGCCGACCTGATTCACTACCGCATGATCCACGAACGTACCGTTCAGCGGATTGCCGAGCAGCCGCTGGACAGCGAATTGGGCCAGTTCAACCTGGTGACCTACCGCGACGCCGTCGAAGGCGACGTGCACCTGGCGTTGACCCTGGGCAAGATCTGCGCGGAAGAACCGACCCTGGTTCGTGTGCACAACATGGACCCGCTACGCGACCTGCTGATGGTCAAACAGCCCGGCCGCTGGAGCCTGCGCGCTGCCATGACCGCAGTGGCCGAGGCTGGCAGCGGTGTCGTGCTGTTGCTCGGACACCCGCTGGATGGCGACGTGTTGCTGGCCCATATCCGCGAAACGGCGGAACAAGTGGTGGTGAAAACCCCGAGTACCTACAGCACGGTCGGTGCCGGTTCGCAGATCCTGCGTGACCTCGGCGTGCGTAAAATGCGCCTGATGAGTTCGCCGGTTAAGTTCAATGCGATATCCGGTTTCGATCTGGAAGTTGTAGAATACGTGCCCTCCGAATAACGACCGCCCGGGCGTTGGGTGAAATCCTCATGGCTTTCACACTTTGCCCCCGACAGTCTACGATTGGTGGCCTAAAATCCCTGAAAGCACGCCGATTGGGCGTGCTTGCTCTTTAAGACGAGACTCACCCTAAATGACCCTGAAGACCATCGAAGGTACCTTCATCGCCCCCCAAGGCCGCTATGCCCTGGTGGTAGGCCGTTTCAACAGCTTCGTCGTCGAAAGCCTGGTGAGCGGTGCCGTTGATGCACTGGTTCGCCACGGTGTGAAAGAAAGCGACATCACCATCATCCGCGCGCCGGGTGCTTTTGAAATTCCGCTGGTGGTGCAGAAAGTTGCCCAACGCCAGCGAGTTCGCCGCCATCATCGCCCTCGGCGCGGTCATTCGTGGCGGTACTCCGCACTTCGAATACGTTGCCGGCGAGTGCACCAAAGGCCTGTCGCAGGTTGCCATGGAATTCGGCGTACCGGTTTCCTTCGGCGTGTTGACCGTCGATTCCATCGAACAAGCCATCGAGCGTTCCGGCACCAAGGCCGGTAACAAAGGTGCTGAAGCCGCATTGTCTGCCATCGAGATGGTCAGCCTGCTGGCACAGTTGGAGGCCAAGTGATTTCCGACGAAAGCGATCGCTTCAACCCGCGCGACGAAAAAGATCCAGAAGTCGCCAAGAGCAAAAGCGCCAAGCGCCGCGAAGCTCGTCAGCTCGCGACTCAGGCCCTGTATCAGTGGCACATGGCAGGTCACTCGCTGAACGAAATCGAAGCGCAGTTCCGCGTCGACAACGATTTCAGCAACGTTGACAGCACGTATTTTCGTGAGTTGCTGCACGGCGTTCCGACCAACAAGACCGAGATCGACACCGCGCTCAAGCCTTGCCTGGACTTGACCATCGAAGAGCTCGATCCGGTTGAACTGGCGATCCTGCGCCTGTCCACCTACGAGTTGCTCAAGCGCATCGACGTTCCGTATCGCGTGGTGATCAACGAAGGTATCGAGCTGGCGAAAGTCTACGGCTCTACCGACGGCCACAAGTTCGTCAACGGTGTTCTGGACAAACTGGCGCCACGCTTGCGTGAAGCCGAAGTGAAGGCTCACAAGCGCTCTTGAGCGCCTGACTCTTCATGGGCGAGTTCGAGCTGATCCGCAATTACTTCGCCGCTGCTCCCTGTGCGCAGGCGGGCGAAGGTGTCGCTTTGGGGATCGGTGACGACTGCGCCTTGCTGACGGTTACCTCCGGCGAACAGTTGGCGATTTCTACTGACACCCTGGTCGCCGGGGTGCACTTCCCCGTTGTCTGCGATCCTTTTCTTCTGGGCCAACGAGCCCTCGCTGTGTCTGCCAGTGATCTGGCGGCCATGGGAGCAACGCCGCTTGCCTTCACCCTTGCCCTGACCTTGCCCAGCGTCGATGCCGACTGGCTGCAGGCGTTCGCCCGTGGTTTGAACCAGATGGCGCAGGGCTGCTCGCTGCGTTTGGTTGGCGGCGATACCACCCGTGGTCCTTTGAGCCTGACCTTGACTGTGTTTGGCCGCGTGCCGACGGGCCAGGCATTGACCCGCAGCGGCGCCCGGCCGGGCGATTTGCTGTGTGTCGGTGGCGCGTTGGGTGATGGCGCAGGTGCCTTGCCGCTGGTGTTGAACCAGCGCAGCGCCGACGCACCGGTGGCCGAGGCATTGCTGGCGCGTTACTGGTCGCCGCAACCGCAACTGGCGTTGGGTCAGGCGTTGCGTGGCAAAGCGACCTCGGCGCTGGATATCTCCGATGGACTATTGGCTGATTGCGGGCACATTGCCCTCGCGTCTAATGTCCGTTTGCTGATCGAGCGCGAGGCGTTGCCGTTGTCATCGGCACTGAGTGAATTCCTCGGTCTGGAGGCCGCACGCGAAGCCGCGCTCACTGGTGGCGATGATTATGTGCTGGCATTCACCTTGCCAGCATCGCAGCTGACCGGGTTGCGCGCGGCGGGATTGTCTGTGCATGTAGTGGGTAGGGTCGAGGTCGGGCAGGGCGTGGTTGTGCTCGACGCCGATGGACAGGATGTCACGCCGCTGACACGCGGCTATCAACACTTTCAGGAGTCTCAGTGACAGATTCTAATAAAACTCCGGTGGATCGGGTGCCGCCTTCGGTGTGGACCAATCCCTGGCATTTTCTGGCCTTCGGTTTTGGCGCAGGCACCATGCGCAAGGCGCCGGGCACCTGGGGTTCGCTGGTCGCGCTGCCATTCGTTCCGTTGTGGCAAATGTTGCCCGACTGGGGTTATTGGTTGATGCTGGGCGTCACCATGCTGTTCGGCTTCTGGCTGTGCGGCAAAGTCGCCGAAGACCTGCGTGTGCATGACCATGAAGGCATCGTCTGGGACGAAATGGTCGGCATGTGGATTACCTTGTGGCTGGTGCCGGAAGGTTGGTATTGGCTGTTGGCCGGCTTTTTGATGTTTCGTTTCTTCGACATTCTCAAGCCGTGGCCCATCAGTTGGATCGACCGGCATGTTCATGGTGGATTGGGGATCATGCTGGATGACGTGCTGGCTGGGGTTTTCGCCTGGCTGGGAATGCACGCGCTGGTATGGGTGTTCGCTTAAGGGAGTAGGCGTATGCGCGGTTGCTGGGTGTTTTTACTGTGGTTCTGCATGATGGGAGGGGCGCTGGCTGAAAACAGTCCGGTGGCCGCGCCGAAAGACATTCGTCTGGTCAGCGAACCATGGGATGAATACACCGATGCCAATGGCAGCGGTCTGGGCTGGGATATTCTGCGTGAGGTGTTCGAGCCTCAGGGCGTCAAAGTGCAGACCCGCAGCGCGCCGTACATTCGTTCTATCGGTCTGGTGAAGCGTGGCGAGGCGGATGCCTGGGTCGGTGCCTATCAGGATGAAGTCGGGGGTGCGCTCTATCCGCGCTGGCATTACGACACAGATCATATCTACGCGCTGGGGCTGGCCAATCGTCCGACACCGACCCTGTCTACGCTGGGCCACTATCGTTTGGCCTGGGTTCGTGGCTATCAATATCAGCGCTATTTACCCAACGTCAATCAGTACAACGAGATCCAGCGTCGCGACAGCATTGTGTCGATGCTCGATCATGAGCGCGCAGATTTCTATATCGACGCCAAAACCGAGATCGATCATTTGGTCAGCGTGTCGGGTAATCCCGGGGCTTTGCGCGCCACCCATCTGGCTGAGTTGCCGTTGTTTCTGGGCTTTGCCGACACGCCGAAAGGCAAAGCGCTGCGCTCGATATACGATCAGCGCATGGCGCATCTGGTCCGTTCCGGGCAGTTGCGACCGATCTTCGCGCGCTGGCGGCAACCCTATCCATTCGAGGACGAAGAGAGCCATCCGCAGTCTGGCGAGGAGCATTAATCTATCGAGTCGATATGTATAGGCAATAATTCAGCCTAAGCGTCTGCTGAAAGCTGCTGTTACAATGCCGGCTCTGCGAATTTTCAGCCCCATCATGATCAGGAGCACAACGGTGCCCGTCGTCTTTGTCGCAGCTTCCAAGCTGCCTACTCCTTTTGCGCAATTCACCATGCATGGCTTCTTTGAGGAAGCCACCGGGCGCGAGCACGTCGTGCTGAGCCTTGGCGACGTGGCGGATGGTGCGCCCGTCCTGGGTCGCGTGCATTCCGAATGCCTGACCGGTGATGCGCTGTTCAGCCAACGCTGCGATTGTGGCTCGCAACTTGAAGCCGCGTTGCGCGCCATTGCTTCCGAGGGCCGTGGTGTTCTGCTTTACCTGCGCCAGGAAGGCCGTGGAATTGGCTTGATGAACAAAATCCGCGCCTATGAATTGCAGGACGGCGGTGCCGACACCGTTGAGGCCAACGAGCGCCTGGGTTTCGCTGCCGATCAGCGTGACTATGCAATCTGCCAGCCGATGCTCGAGCACATGGGCGTCAAATCCCTGCGCTTGATGACCAACAACCCACGTAAGGTCAAAGCTTTGACCGACATGGGCATTGCCGTCTCCGAGCGCGTACCGTTGCACACCGGGCACAACCCGCACAACAAAATGTACCTGGCGACCAAAGCCGGCAAGCTCGGGCACATGATGGGCAACGAGCATCTGGGCGAGGCCGGTCGCGCGTGACGCGAAACAATGTACGGCGCCGCCTGGCGCTGGCGTGGTGGTGGCAGTTGTTCCTGACGCTGGCACCGCTGTTGGTCATCAATGGCTTCTTCGGCGGTGGCGAACCTTTGATTCCGGTGTTGGCAATGCCAATGTTCATCGCCGGCGTCGCCTCGATGTTCGTCAGCCTGAAATACTTCGGCGGCTATAAAAACGCGCTGATTGCTACGCAAAAAGCCCTGGACACTGCAGACGAACCGGCAGCCTGGATTGAATTGGCAGCGCGTCGACGCATCGCGTTTCTCGCGGCCGGATTGCCAGCCTGGATCGCTGCACTGGCGGTATTTGTTGGCCTGGAGGCGGTGCCGCTGTTTTTGCTGGGGTTTTCCAGCGTGGTGCTGCTGTACCTCTATCGTATTCCACGCCAACTGGCCTGATGAAACGGCTTGTCGCCTGTCTGCTGCTGGTCCTCGTTTGGCCTGCACAGGGCGCCGAGCGAGTCGTCAGCCTTGCGCCTTCCCTGACTGAAATCGCTGTTGAGCTGGGTGCCGCCGATTTATTGGTCGGGGTCCTGGACGGTGGCGAGCGTCCGCTTGAGTTGGCGGGCATCCCTTCGGTCGGTCGCTACGGTCAGTTGGATATGGAGCGCTTGCTCAGTCTCAAACCCGATCTGCTGTTGCTCTGGCCCGGCAGCGTCGGCGTCGCCCAGCGCGAGCAATTGCAGCGCCTGGGCATTCCCACTTACACCGCAGAACCCCAAACGCTCGACCAACTGGCCACTCAGTTTGAGCAAGTCGGCTTACAGTTGGGGCGCGTTGAGCGTGGGCGGCAATTGGCCGAGATGTTTCGACAGCGAGTGGCAGAGTTGCGTCAGCATTATCGACGCGACGTGCCGTTGCGGGTGTTCTACCAAGTCTGGGATCGACCGCTATATACCGTGGGTGGTGAGCAGATCATCAGCGATGCATTGAAGGTCTGTGGGGGCGAGAACCTGTTTGCCGACCTGTCGTTGCCTGCGCCGCAGGTGAGTGTCGAGGCAGTGCTGCAGCGAAAACCAGAGGTGATTGTTGCCGGGAGTCAGGCGCAACTGGATGCCTGGAACGCCTGGTCGCTGAATGCGAGGTTGGTCGTGGTACCGGATAAAGGCATAGAGCGCCCGAGTGGGCAGATGATTGGGGCGGTCGAAAAACTCTGTAATGCGATGACGCGCTGACTGGGAATCCCATCGCGGGCAAGCCCGCTCCGACAGAGGATCACATCCCCCTGTAGGAGCGGGCTTGCCCGCGATGGCGATTTATCTGGCTACATCAACTCTAGGCGCTTCTGGATCGACGCTTCAATCCCAACGGCATCCAGCCCACACTCGGCCAGCATCTGCGCCGGCTTGGCGTGTTCGACGTAGCTGTCCGGCAAGCCGAGATGCAGGACCGATTTGAGAATGTTTTCCCGCGCCAGGAATTCGCTGACCGCAGCGCCGGCGCCGCCCATGATCGCGTTTTCTTCGATGGTCACCAGCAACTCATGACGGTCGGCCATTTCGCGAATCAGCGTTTCATCCAGCGGTTTGACGAAGCGCATGTCGACCACGGTCGCGTCCAGGGTTTCGGCAACCTTGAGGGCTTCGGCCAGTTGCACGCCAAACACCAGCATCGCGACTTTGTTGCCGGTTCGACGTACCACGCCCTTGCCGATTTCCAGCGGTTCGAGGCTGCTGTCGATCAGCGCATTCGGGCCTGTCCCACGCGGGTAACGCACGGCAGCAGGACCTGGGAACAGGTGGCCGGTGCTGAGCATTTTGCGCAGTTCGTTTTCGTCGCTCGGGGTCATCACCAGCATGCCGGGGACGCAACGCAAGAAGGACAAATCGAAGCTGCCGGCGTGAGTCGGGCCGTCTTCGCCCACCAGACCCGCACGGTCGATGGCGAATAATACGTCGAGGTTCTGCACCGCCACGTCGTGGATCAACTGGTCATAGCCGCGTTGCAGGAAGGTGGAGTAGATCGCTACTACCGGCTTGGCGCCTTCGCAGGCCATGCCCGCAGCCAGCGTCACCGCATGCTGTTCGGCAATGGCGACGTCGAAATAGCGCTCAGGAAAGCGTTCGCTGAACTCGATCAGGTCCGAACCTTCTTTCATCGCCGGGGTAATGCCGACCACGCGCGCATCCGCTTCAGCCATGTCACACAGCCACTGGCCAAACACCGCAGAGTACTTCGGCCCGCCGGTTTTTTTCGGCGCGACGGCAGGAGCGTCCAGTGGTTCGAGCTTGGTGATTGCGTGGTAACCGATCGGATCGGCTTCCGCCGGCGCGAAGCCTTTGCCTTTCTTGGTCACGACGTGCAGGAATTGCGGGCCCTTGAGGTCACGCATGTTGCGCAAGGTGGCAATCAGGGTCGGCAGGTCATGGCCGTCGATCGGGCCGATGTAGTTCCAGCCCAGCTCTTCGAACAGGGTGCCGGGGACCAGCATGCCCTTGGCATATTCTTCGGTACGGCGGGCGATTTCCCAGGCGCCGGGCAGACGCGACAGCACTTTTTTGCTGCCTTCGCGCATGCTTGCGTAGGTGCGGCTGGAGAGAATTTTCGCCAGGTAGTTGGACAACCCGCCGACGTTGCGCGAGATCGACATGTCGTTGTCGTTGAGGATCACCAGCATGTCGGCGGCGACTTCCGGCGCATGGTTCAGCGCTTCGAAGGCCATGCCGGCCGTCAGCGCGCCGTCACCGATCACGGCAATGGCTTTACGCGGGCTGTTTTGCAGACGCGCACCAAGGGCCATACCCAGCGCGGCGCTGATCGAGGTGCTGGAGTGACCGACGCCAAAGGTGTCGTACTCGCTCTCGCTGCGACGCGGGAAAGCAGCAACCCCGCCTTTCTGGCGCAGACTGCCCATCTGCAGGCGACGACCGGTGAGGATCTTGTGCGGGTAGGCTTGATGGCCCACGTCCCAGACCAGGCGGTCGTCCGGGGTATCGAAGACATAATGCAGCGCAATCGTCAGCTCGATGACACCCAGGCCGGCACCAAAATGCCCACCCGTTTGACCTACGGTGTAGAGCAGCTCCAGGCGCAGTTCATCGGCCAGGGTTTCCAGCTCGGCCTCACCCAGTCGCCGCAAACCGTCCGGCGTATTGGCGCGGTCGAGCAGGGGCGTGGTCGGGCGCTCGCGGGGGATCTCTTTAAACGTCGTGGGCATCAGGCGAATCGTTATAAGTAGAAGAGGCGGCAGTTTACCTGATGCATCGCGAGCTGCCCACGAAGCGCAGCATCGGATGGTCAGACAGTGGCATTTATATAGTTGATTTTCTGGCCATCGGTTCGTCGCAGCGGTGTATTTTCAGCTACGGCGATCAACGATGTAGCGCGCCAGCTCACGCAATGGCTCGGCTGACGCGTCGAAAGGTCGCAGGGCATGCAACGCTTGATCGCGCAGCTCCAACGCATAACCTTTGGCCGCGCTCAGGCCCAGCAGCGACGGATAGGTTGGCTTGTCGCGCGCAATATCGGCGCCCTGGCGTTTGCCCAGGGTCGCGGTGTCACTTTCGACGTCGAGAATGTCGTCTTGCACCTGGAACGCCAGACCGATTGCCCGAGCGTAAGTCTGCAAGGATTTAAGCTCGGTTTTCTCCGCGCGCCCACTGGCCAGGGCTCCGAGTTTGATGCTTGCCTCAATCAGGGCGCCGGTCTTGTGCCGGTGCATGAAGGCCAACGCAGTTTGATCGAGCTTGAGGCCAACCGAACCGAGGTCGATGGCCTGGCCGCCGACCATGCCGGCCGGGCCTGCGGCAAAGGCCAGGGCCTTGACCATGTTCAAGCGAGTGTCGGCGTCTTGTGGCGTCAGTTGCGGGTCGAGCAAGACGCTGAATGCCAGGCTTTGCAGGCCATCACCGGCCAGGATCGCGCAGGCTTCATCGAACGCTTTGTGGGTAGTGGGCTGGCCGCGACGCAGATCGTCATCGTCCATCGCCGGTAAGTCGTCGTGCACCAGCGAGTAGGCGTGAATCAGTTCCACCGCACAGGCCGCACCATTGGCCAGCTCCGGCGCCGAACCCAAGGCTTCGCACGCGGCATAGGCCAACAATGGACGCACGCGCTTGCCGCCGTTCATCACGCTGTAGCGCATGGCGTCATACAGGCGGTTCAGTTCGGGGCTTGGCGCTTGAAATAGGCCCTCAAGGGCGGCGTTGACGCGGGCCTGACTGTTGGCCAGATAAACTGCAATCATTCCGGCTGGTCCGCATCGAAGGGTTCTTCAGCCAGTTCACCATCGCGCTCGAGCAGGACCTGGACCTTTTGCTCGGCCTGCGCCAAGGCGCTCTGACAGTCACGCGTCAGGCGGATGCCTTGTTCGAAGGCCGTCAGAGAGTCTTCCAGCGACAGCTCGCCATTCTCCAGGCGTTCGACCAGCGATTGCAGGTCAGCGAGTGACTGTTCGAAATCCAGTGCAGCTTTCTTGCGGGCCATGGCAGTTTTCTCGGTGACGTTAAACCGGCGCGACACTAGCAGAGCGGCGCCTTTGGGGCAAATCACAGAGTGCCATTGGCGGTGCCCACGCTCACAAGGCGCGGCTATTCTCTGTTGTGCCTGCAGGTTTGCAAAAAACTGCGATACCGCGATGGTCAGGATCGCTCCTGACTGACGAAGTAATTTTTTGGCAAAGGTGCTAAGATTTCACAGGTACTACACCCGTCTTAGATCTAATTGTCATCAGACTGGCAAGTAATTCACCCTATATATTTTAATTTGGCGGAACGACATGACGGTATTGATCACCGGAGTGGCTGGCTTCATCGGATTCCATACAGCGCGGCGTCTATGCCAGGAGGGTGTAGAGATCGTAGGGATCGATAACTTAAACGACTATTACAGTGTCGAGCTCAAGCGAGCACGCCTTGCACTGTTGAGCGAATTCCCCAATTTTCAATTCAAGGTGCTGGATATCGTCGACAAGGACGCGTTGTTAGAGCTATTTCAGGCTCATGTTTTTACTCAAGTTATTCATTTGGCTGCGCAAGCGGGCGTGCGCCATTCGTTGGACCATCCGGAGGCGTATGCGGAGTCTAACGTCAGCGGGTTCCTCAATGTGCTTGAGGTCTGCCGTCGGGTGAAGCTTGAACATCTGATCTATGCGTCGAGCAGTTCCGTGTATGGCCACAACGAAAAAGTGCCGTTTTCCACTGCCGATGCCGTCGATTCTCCTGCGTCGTTCTATGCCGCGACCAAACGCGCCAATGAACTAATGGCGTATACCTACTCTCACCTATACGACATTCCCGTTACCGGCCTGCGCTTTTTTACCGTGTATGGCCCCTGGGGTCGTCCAGACATGGCACTGTTCAAATTCACCCAGTCGATTTTGAATGGCACGCCCATCGATATTTATAACGACGGCCTGATGTCGCGCGATTTCACTTATATAGACGACATTGTTGAAGGCATTGTGCGCCTGCGCTTGCTGCCTCCTGACGGCCCGGGCGTGCGGAACAAGGTCTACAATATCGGTCGTGGCGCGCCGGTGAAATTGTTGGATTTTATCGAATGCCTGGAAGCGACGATCGGTATCAAGGCGCTCAGAAATTATTTGCCGATGCAGCCGGGCGAGGTTCTGCAGACCTGGGCTGATGTCTCGGAACTGGCGCAACGGATCGATTTTTTACCCCAGGTCAGCCTCGATACAGGCGTGCGACATTTCGTGGATTGGTATTGTGACTACTTCAAGGTGACGCTGCCGACCGCCGTGCCGCAGCACATTTATAGCTATAAAGGGTCCATTAATGAGCAACAACGTTTACCTCTCCGTGCTGATTCCTGCCAAGAACGAGGCCAGCAATCTAACCCCCCTGCTTGAAGAGATCCGCAGCGCGTTGGGCGATGAAGACTACGAAGTGATCGTGGTAGACGATGGCAGCACGGACAGCAGCATTGTTGAGCTGAATGCCTTGAAAGCGGCAGGTTTTCATCAGTTACGGGTCCTTAGCCACCAACGTTCGTTGGGGCAAAGCACCTCGATCTATCATGCAGCCAAGGCTGCCCGTGGGCATTGGTTGGCAACGCTCGATGGCGACGGGCAGAACGACCCGGCCGATATTCCTGGCATGCTCGCGCTGGTGCGCGGCAGCGAAGGCAACCCGCAAGGCGTCAAGTTGGTCGCCGGACATCGCGTCAATCGCCGCGACACCGCCAGCAAACGCTGGGCCTCGCGGTTTGCCAACGGACTGCGTAGCCGTTTGCTGAAGGACGCCACGCCTGACACGGGCTGCGGCCTCAAGTTGATCGAGCGCGAAGCGTTTCTTCGCCTGCCGTATTTCGACCACATGCACCGTTACATTCCGGCCCTGATTCAACGCCACAACGGGCGGATGATCGTGCACCCGGTCAATCATCGCCACCGCAGCGCCGGGGTTTCCAAATACGGCAACATCGACCGTGCGTTGGTGGGCATCCTTGATTTGTTTGGAGTCTGGTGGCTGATCCGCCGCACCCGGCTGGATGCTGTGCCGCAGGAGTTGCATGAATGAATATGAGCCGCGAAGCAATGTGGTTGGCGGTAGGCTTCATCGGGCAATTGGCGTTTACCGGACGCTTTGTCCTGCAATGGCTGTACAGCGAATACAAAAAACGCAGCGTCATCCCCGTGAGTTTCTGGTATCTGAGTATCGTGGGCAGCCTGTTATTGCTGGCGTATGCCATCTACCGAGCAGACCCGGTATTCATTATCGGCCAGTCGTTCGGGATCGTGGTCTACCTGCGTAACTTGCAGTTGATTGCCAAGCAAAAACCGGTGAAGGACGAACAACCCAGTGCGTAGAGAATTTTCCCCCCGCATAGAGCAGTTGGGTTTGATGTTGCTGGCGGTGCTGTTGATTGGCGCTGGTCTTGGGCTGCGGCAACCCCTCAACGTCGACGAAGAGCGCTTCCTCGGTGTCGCCCTGGAAATGTTGCAGGACGGCTCGTGGTTCATTCCGCATCGCGCCGCAGAGATCTACCCGGACAAGCCGCCTTTGTTCATGTGGGCGGTGGCGTTTTTCACGCGCCTGACGGGCCTGCCAAAGGTTGCGTTGTTTTTGCCAGCGCTGGTATCCGGCATGGTGGCGACGGGGTGCCTGTATGACCTTGGCCGACGTTTGTGGAATCGGCGTATCGGGGTGATTGCAGGGCTGTTGTTCCTCGGCACTTATCAAACAATGAGCATTCTCCGCGCCGGGCAGATCGACGGCTTCCTGTGTTTGTGGATCGCCATTGGCGTGTACGGTTTGGTGCGCCATCTGTTGCTGGGGCCGGCCTGGGGTTGGTTTTATGCGGCTTGCGCGGCGATGGGTTTTGGTATTGCCACCAAAGGTGTGGGATTTGTCCCGCTGTTGATGTTGATTCCTTATGCCTACGCTGTGCGCAAAGGCTGGTCCGGTGTGGTGGCGATGCCCAACCGAAAGCTGGCCTGGGCGCTGGGACCGTTGGTGATGTTGGCGGCCGTTGCGGTGTGGCTGGTGCCGATGGTGTTAAGCGTGAAGCTGGGAGGGACTGCCGACGGAGCGGCGTACCTCGACAACATCCTGTTGCACCAGACCGCCAAACGCTATGCCGATGCCTGGGAGCATCGCGAGCCGTTTTGGTACTTCCTCGTCAACGTTATCCCCAAATACTGGCTGCCGATGTTTCTCGCCCTGCCGTGGCTGGTGCCGGCGTGGCGCAAGCAGTTAATGAAGCAGGATGGCCGGGTGCTGGTGTTGCTGGGCTGGGTGGTTCTGGTTGTGCTGTTTTTCAGCCTGAGCACCGGCAAGCGCAAGCTGTACATCTACCCCGCGTTGCCAGGCCTGGTGTTGTTGGTCGCGCCCTTGGTGCCGTGGTTGATGCGGCGCTGGTTTGCCGAGCGGCCCCGGGGTCGCAAGGTGTTTCTGGCGGCGACGGTGGCCTGGTTTGGCGCGTGGTTCGTCTGGGGTTTTGTCGAGCCAGTGAAGGACGGCGCCAACCCCCACGACGGGATCATGCGTCAGGCAGCCGAATTAAGCGGCGGTGCCGATCTGGTGCTCGCCGGTTGGCGCGAAGGCAACTGGTTGTTTGCTCGCCAGCCGATCGTGCATTTCGGCTTCTTGTCAGGCTCGACCGTGGAGCAGGCGGCGCTGTGGCTGCGCGGCCATCCAAAAGACTTCGCGCTGGTGCCGGCGCAGGAACTGGGTCGCTGCTTCCTGCCGGACAAGGCGCGGCAGTTGGGTACTACCTCGCGCGCGGAGTGGTACCTGGTGGGGCCTGATGCCGACAACGGTCAATGCCACCCAGAACCGGCTGCCCAAACGTATCGATTTGTCTGGCAGACCGCTGTTATCTGATATGCGTCACCCAGTAGGAGCTGCCGCAGGCTGCGATAAGGTCGGTACGACCTTCGGTCGATCGCAGCCTTCGGCAGCTCCTACAGGATGTTCCGAGGCTCTTACCCCATCGGCGGCAGCCGCCGCTTCACCGGGGTTTTCTTGACGATGGCGGTGTTGGTTTCCGCATACAGATTCAGCCGGTCGAGCAACGTATCCAGTTGCTCCATCGAGCGCACATGCATTCTCGCGATGAAGCAATCCTCGCCCGTCACTTTGTCGCATTCGGTAAATTCCGGAATCGACTGAATCTGTCGCTCCACTTCCTGCAATTGCCCTGGCAACGGCCTTACCCGAACGATGGCCTGTAGCTGGTAACCGAAGGCTTTGGCGTCGATCTCCACCGTATAGCCCTTCAGAACCCCGCGCTCTTCCAGCCTGCGCAGGCGTTCAGCAACGCTGGGCGAGGACAGGCCGCTGATCTGCGCCAACGCTTTCAGCGAGCGACGCGAGTCCTCCATCAGCGCGGCGATCAACAGTTGGTCGATGTCATCGGTCATATCTACCTCATTAGGTCATTCGCGAAATCTGCCTTCATAAGAAAGGCGTAATTGAATTCTAGCCTTCTTTTGGCTCTGGAGTAGGCCTCTACCGTTGCTCATAATTTGCACTCCCACAGGAGTTAAATCATGAACACATCGATACGTCGCGGGTCACTGGAAATGATTGCCGCCATGCTGATATCCGGCACCATCGGCTGGTTTGTCCTGGTGTCCGGGCAACCGGTGCTGGACGTGGTGTTCTGGCGTTGCGTGTTCGGCGCGGTAACCTTGTTGCTGATCAGTGCGGTGTTGGGCTACCTGCGGCCGGGTATTCTGACGCGCAGCACGTTTACCTTGGCGGTGCTCAGCGGCGTGGCAATCGTCGGCAACTGGTTGCTGTTGTTCGCCTCTTACTCGCGGGCATCGATTGCCATCAGCACGGCGGTGTACAACGTTCAGCCGTTTATGCTGGTGGGGCTGGCAGCGGTGTTTCTCGGCGAGAAAATCACCGCGCAAAAGCTGGTGTGGCTCGGCGTGTCATTTGTCGGAATGTTGGCGATCGTCAGCGCTCACGGAGATCAAAGTCAGACCGGCGACACTTACCTGACAGGCATTGCCTTGGCGCTGGGCGCTGCGCTGTTGTACGCGTTCGCTGCGCTGATCATCAAACGCCTGAGCGGCACGCCGCCGCACCTGATCGCGTTGATTCAAGTGTGTACCGGCACCCTGATGCTGGCGCCGTTTGCCGACTTCTCGCCATTGCCGCAACAGGCCACAGCCTGGGGCAGCTTGCTGACCCTCGGCCTGGTGCATACCGGCGTGATGTACGTGTTGCTCTACGGTGCGATTCAAAAATTGCCGACGGCGCTGACCGGCGCGCTGTCGTTCATCTATCCGATAGCGGCGATCTTTGTCGATTGGTTGGCGTTCGGTCACCGTCTGAGCCTTCTGCAATGGCTCGGTGTGATCGCGATTCTACTGGCCGCAGCGGGGATGCAGCAGGGTTGGAAATGGAAGGGCAGGACCAAAATCCAGCCGGTGAATGTGCCCCATCACCAGACTAAATTTCAAAAGTAGTCGGAAGTTTCTTATGGTGGTGGGCAAGCGCAGCGTCCAGTCACCTACAGGAAGTCCAAATGAGTCAGACCGCTTTCGATATTCAGCGCGTCGCCGTGATTGGCGCCGGCACCATGGGTCGCGGCATCGTCATGAGCCTGGCCAATGCCGGCGTTCAGGTGTTGTGGCTGGACAACAATCCACAGATGCTCGACAGCGGTCAGGCGTTGATTGCCGAGACCTACGCCCATAGCGTGCGCCAAGGGCGGATCAGCGAAGAACAGGCCGCCGCTCGTCGTGCATGCGTCACGCCGGTCGCCGATTATCCGGCGCTGAAGGATGCCGATCTGGTCATCGAAGCGGTGTACGAAAACCTTGAACTCAAGCAGCAGATCTTTCGCACCCTCGACGCCACGCTCAAGCCTGGCGCGATTCTCGCCAGCAACACCTCGGCGCTGGATATCGACGCTATCGCGGCAGTGACCTCGCGGCCGGAGCATGTGCTGGGCCTGCACTTCTTCAGTCCGGCACACATCATGAAACTGCTGGAAATCGTGCGTGGCGCCAAGACCGCGCCCGCCGTGCTCGAGGCTGCCCTGACGCTGGGCAAACGCATGGGCAAGGTCAGCGTGGTGGCTGGCAACTGCCGGGGTTTTATCGGCAATCGCATGTTCCACACCTACGTGCGTGAAGCGCGGATGATGCTGCTGGAAGGTGCGCTGCCGTATCAGGCGGATGCTGCATTGCAAGGCTTCGGTTTCGCCATGGGCGTGTTCCGTACCTATGACGTGGTGGGCCTCGACCTTGAATGGCGGGCGCGCAATCTGTCGGGCCAGGGGCTGGACGATCCTGCGGCGCAGGTGGACATCCAGCTCTGCGAAATGGAGCGTTTCGGCCAGAAGTCGCGCAAGGGTTATTACCTGTACGCCGAAGGCAGTCGTCAGGCTGAGCACGACCCCGAAGTCGATGCCTTGGTGGTGCGCGTCAGCGAAAAGCTCGGCTTTCAGCGCCGCGATATCGGTGCCGAGGAAATCCTCGAACGTTGCCTGTTGGCGCTGGTGAACGAAGGCGCGAAAATTCTTGAAGAAAACATCGCCGGCAACAGCCACGACCTGGACTTGGTGTTCCTCAACGGTTACGGCTTCCCAGCGGACAAAAATGGGCCGATGAGTTGGGCCGATCAGCAAGGCGCCGCCGACATTCTTCAGCGTCTGCGTGACCTGCAATCTCGCTTAGGCGGCCATTGGCAACCTGCCAAGTTGATCGAGCGCCTGGCCGCCAGCGGTCAGCATTTCTCTGACGTAAAGGACGGTCAGCTATGAGTTATCAAGCCCCACTGCGTGACATGCGCTTCATGTTGCATGAGCTATTCGGGGATTTGTGCCATGGGTTACGCCGCCATCGCGCACCCGCATCCACACATCATCATTGCTGCTGCCCACGCTGATACTGACTCCCCAACATCAAGCGTCTGTTCTCGCGCAGTAATTGCTCGACGGCCAGCAACCCCACTGGCCGGCTGAACAGATAGCCTTGAATTTGATCGCAGCGGTTGCGCTGCAAAAACTCAAGCTGGCCTTCGGTTTCCACCCCTTCGGCGATGACCTCAAGTTTCAGGCTGTGGGCGAGGTGGATAATGGTCAGGGCGATGGCGGCGTCTTCCTGATTACTGGTGACTTCGCGGATAAACGCGATATCGATTTTCAGCTTGTCGATGGGGAATCGACGCAGGTAAGCCAGGCTGGAAAAGCCGGTGCCGAAGTCATCGATGGAAATCTTCACGCCCTGATCGCGCAAGCTGTGCAAGCTGGCAATGGTGCTCTCGGTATTGACCATCAGCGAGGTCTCGGTCAGCTCCAACTCCAGTAAACCCGCGGCGATGTGGTTGTCGGCGAGGGCGCGGCGGACATCTGCCGCCAACGTGCCATCGGCGAATTGGCGACCGGACACATTCACCGAAATCTGCATCGAACCGATGTCCGAGCGCTGCCACTGGCCGATCTGCTGGCAGGCTGTTTCGATGACCCAGCGCCCCACGTCAACGATCAATCCGGTTTCTTCCAGAATAGGGATAAACACCAGGGGCGAGACCAGGCCGTGGCCCGGTCGCTGCCAGCGCAACAAGGCCTCCAGACCGCAAACGCGCCCGTCGATCAGGCTGACTTTCGGTTGGTAGTGCAGAACAAACTGTTCTTCGGCCCAGGCTTTGCGCAGGGCTGTTTCCAGCTCAAGTCGGGCCAATACCTCAGTGTTCATTTGCGCGGTGAAGAATCGATAGTTGTCGCGCCCGGCCTGCTTGGCTCGATACATGGCAGTGTCGGCATACTTGAGCAGGGTATTGGTGTCGAGGCTATCGTCGGGAAACAGGGTGATGCCAATACTGGCGGTCATCGGAATCGCATGGCCGCCGAGATGGAAGGGCGCGCGCAGGACTTCGCGGATTTTGCTGATCACGCTGGTTGCGCCTTTCAAGCCGTCGCGCATCACCAGGATCAAGGCGAACTCATCGCCACCCAGCCGCCCAACCGTATCGCGGATGCGCACGCAATGCATGAGTCGGTTGCTGAGTTGGCGTAACAAATCGTCGCCGACGGCATGGCCAAGGGTGTCGTTGATGTTCTTGAAGTGATCCAGATCGATGAGCAGGATCGCGACTTGCAAACCTTTATCGCTGGCCTGGTCCAGGGCGGCTTGCAAGGTTGAATAAAACAGCGTGCGGTTGGGCAGGCCGGTCAGCGTATCGTAATGCGCCATGTGCAGCAGGCGCTGGTCAGCTTCCTTGCGGTCAGTGATGTCACGCACGACGCCGACAATGATCCAGTCCTGACCTGATTGATACGCCTGGCGACGAATCTCGACATTCAACAGCGAGCCGTCGTTGCGCCGCATCCTGGATTCGGTCAGCGCATTCGAGCCTCGGCCGGCGATGATTTCGTCATACAACGCTTGCAGGTCTTCCAGACGAGAGCCGTTCAGATCGCCGGGGCTCATCCGCAGCAGTTCATCGCGGCTGTAGCCCAGCATGTTGCAGGCTGCGACGTTGAACTCGATAAAGCTCATGGTCTTGCGGTCGATCAGAATAATTGCGTCGGCGGTGACGTCCATGGCGGTGCGAAAGCGTTGCAGATCTGCGGTGCGTTGCTGAACCTGAGCTTCGAGGATGGCGCTGTGGCCCAGGACAAGGTCACTGAACGACTTGAGTCGCAGCATGTTGCGCACGCGCAGCCGCAACTCGGCCTGATCCACCGGTTTACTGAGGAACTCTTCGGCACCGGCTGCCAAGCCTTCCAGGCGCGCGGCATGATCATTCAGCGCGGTGAGCAGAATGATCGGGATATTCGAGGTGTCGGCGCTGGCCTTGAGATGACTGGCCACTTGATAACCGTCCATCCCCGGCATCATCACGTCCAGCAGAATCAAATCGGGCGGATGATCCTTGAGGATCTCCAGCGCCTCTTCGCCGCTGGACGCTATATGGGTTTGATAACCCTCGTGCCGCAGCAGCATGTCCAGCAGCTTGCGGACCTGGGGATCGTCGTCGACGACCAATATCGTGGTTGATGAGTCGGTCATGAGCGAGGCCCGCTTGGGCTGAGTTTTGTATGCCCGGGTAGCAGCGCGTCAATTGCGGCGTACAGTTCCGAGTAGCGCAATGGCTTGGCAATGTAGCCGTCGCACCCGGCGAGATGGCACTTGTCCTTGTCTTCCTTCATGGCCATTGCGGTGAGCGCGATGACCGGAATGTTGGCGGTGGACGGGTCGGTTTTGAGCAGGGCCGTCGCTGCCAGGCCGTCCATCCCGGGCAGCTGGATGTCCATCAGAATCAAGTCGGGCTGTTGGTCGCGGGCGAGCATCAGGCCGGTTTCCGCATCCACCGCGCTGAGCACCGTGTGCCCGGCATTGCGCAGCAGCAGGCGAGCCAGCTTCATGTTTGCCGCATTGTCTTCAACAATCAGAACTTGGGCCATAGGGTTGTCGCCGTCGCTTCTTGCTGTGTGTGGAATTGCCCTGAATCACGTAACGGCAGCCAGACGGCGAAACGCGCACCTGCGCCGACCTCACTGGCCACCGCCACGCTGCCGCCGTGCAATTGCGCGAGCTGCTTGACCATTGCCAGGCCCAGGCCGGTGCCTTCGAATTTGCGCGCCAGGCTGCTGTCGATCTGGCTGAAGGCGACGAACAACTTGGTCATGTTGTCCTGCGAAATGCCAATCCCGGTATCGCTCACACAGAGTTCGAGGAATTCGCTGTGTTCATTGCCCCCGAGAGGAAAACCATGCACCGGCCAGTCGCCCTCCAGGGTGCCGACCACCTCCCGGGAAACGCGCCGGGCGGCGAGGATCACCTGGCCGCCGCTGGCGCTGAATTTAACTGCGTTGGCCAGCAGGTTATAAACAATCTGTTTGGTCTTGCGCGGGTCCAGTACCAGCAGGCCGAAGTCCTCCGCGGTTTTCAGTTCCAGACGGATCTGTTGTGCAGCGGCTTTTTCCCTGACGATCGACAAGCTGTTGCCCAGCAGATTGTGCAGATCAACGAACTCCAGTTCGAGGTTCATCATGCCGGCCTCGACCTTGGACAAATCGAGAATGTCGTTGATCAGCGATAACAGATGTTGGCCACTGGTAAAAATGTCGCCGATGTACTCGAACTGCGTCGCGCTCATGTCGCCGGCCAGACCATCCTTCAGCGCTTCGGAAAAACCGATGATCGCGTTCAGTGGCGTGCGCAGCTCATGGGACATGGTGGCGAGGAATTCGGATTTCATACGACTGGCATGTACCAGCTCGATATTCTGCTCTTCGAGGCTGCGCTCGAAGCGTTTGCGCGCAGTGTTGTCGGTACCGATCAACAGGTAGCCGATGATCGCATCCTTGGCATCGCGCAGGGCAGTCACCGAAACGATGGCCGAGAAGCGACTGCCGTCCTTGCGGATATAGGTCAGTTCGTAAATGTCTTCGATACCCCGCGACGCCTTGAACACCAGCGCCTCGAACCCCGGGGTGATGGGTGTATCGAGTTCCAGGCTAAGGGCGGCGGCGCGAGCGATCAGTTCGGTGGGGTCGGAAATGTCAGCCGGGGTGATCAGATTGACCACATCCTGCGCCTCGTAACCCAGCATGCGCTCGGCGCCGACGTTGAAGATCTGGATCACGCCCTTCTCGTCGGTGGCGATGCTGGAAAAGTTGGCACTGTTGAAAATAGCGTCTTGCAGGGCGCCAGTCTTGAGCAGGGTTTCCTGGCGACGGGATTCAACGATCCGTTCGGCGCGCAGCAATCGTGCACCATCGCCTGCGTTGTTCTCGTCCACGGCTTCCGTCCATAAACAATCAAATCAGCGCGTCGACACGTCGCGCTGCAGAACACGCTCACAGATGGCCGCTGAAAAGACGCCGGCGAGGAGGAGATGAATTCAGTTGACCATAGCAGAAGCCGATAGTTTAAAAGCAATCCATTTGGGTGACGATTCAGGCTTTAGTGATTCGTTTGAATTTCGATGAAAACTCAAAGAATCAAGTCTGCGGGATAGCTTGTTTCCCGGCCCGCCACTTCAACCCGATTGCGCCCAAGCCGTTTTGCGCTGTACAAGGCGGCATCCGCAAGGCCGTAGGCGTGGTCGAACTCGGTGCCGCCGGGGCTGATGCTCACTCCAAAACTGGCGGTGATGCAGCGATCCACAGGCGTAGGGAATACATGACGGGCGACTGCGTCGCGCATGGCTTCGGCCAGGCTCACGGCAGCGTCCAGCTCAAAGGCCGGCAGCAACACGGTGAACTCTTCGCCGCCGACCCGGCCGATAATGCCGGCGTCTTTGACGATGTGGCGCAGGCAGGTGACGATGCCCTGGATCACGGCATCGCCGGTGGGGTGACCGAATTCGTCGTTGATGCGTTTGAAGTAGTCGATGTCCAGTACGATCATCACCACGCTGCCTTCGCGCAGGGCCTTGGCCGCCAGTTCGATCACCGCGCCGCGGTTCAGAATCCCGGTCAGGGCGTCATGGGTCGCGCGGTGTTCGAGCTGCTGGGCGAGGGTGTGCAACTGCAAGTTCAGCGCGTTCATTTCGCGTTCGGCCCGGTCGCTGCGGCCAATCAGACGCCGTGTCTCGCGCATCAGACGCTCGAAATGCGTGCTCAATTCCTTTAGCGATTGGCGATACACCTGTGCGCCGCCTTCAGCTGCGGCCAGCGTCGCGCGAGCCTTCTCAAGCGCAGCATTCTCGCTTTCGAACAGGTCCGGCACGTCGCCCGAGGGCGCGTCTGCAGACGAAGCTAAAGCAGGCATGACATCCTCACTGAGTGGCAACCGGGTGATCGATGAAGTCGATCGACTGGAAATCCGCGCGCAGCTCCTCGCCGAACTCGAAAATCGTGTCGTCTTCTTCGTCGTGATACCAATTCATCTGCACTTTGTTACCGGCCTGCACTGAGCGGTCCAGGGCGTCGAAGATGCTGAACAGCATCTTGGTGCTCGAACTGTTGAAGTAGGCCAGCGCCACGTTGGCGATGATCGAAACACCGTTGCAGGACGCCAGATAAGCGTTCAACTGCTGAAGGATCGGGGTGTAGAACGCCGCAGCGTTTTCCGGGTACGACTCGCCAGTCAGCGACAGCAGATGCGCGTCGAAGCGGAAATCGACTTCCGGGGAGGTGGCCGTTGCGGCGATATGCAGATTATCCATGGCTCGTGTCGCTCTTCTTGTTCAGATAATGGCTTTGAGACAAAACAGCGTGGTGTCGGGATCATCGGCGCGTGGATGAAAAGCGAAATCCAGTGGTGCGCTTGCATCCCGGGCCATGGTCAGAAAACCTAACCCTGCGCCCTTGCTGTCAACCGGCGTTTCCGCTCGCAGCGAGACCTTGTAGGCCTGCTTGATCTCTTCCAGCGACATCTCACGCAGCGGCTCAAGCTTGCCGCGCAACGCTTCCACGTCCCGCGTGGCAATGGGGTTGGCGCACAACATCAAGTGGTGCTCGCCCTCGGCGGTAATGCACACCGCGCCCTGGCGCAGGGCCGGCGGTTCTTCGGCAGCCAGCGCTTCTGACGAGTAATGAATGATGTTCTGCGACAGCTCGACGAACGAGGAAAACAGCTTGCGTCGCGTAGGCCCGCTAACCCCGGAGACCTCCAACTGCAGCTTCACCACCTCGGCCATCGCGGTGACGATGTTATGGGAGAAATAACCCATGTGATAAAAAATCACGTTGCGTTGCTGAGCCAGCTCAAGGAAGGCGCAGTCCTGCACGGAGAGAGACGAAACACTCATAGTTTGTCCTGAATGCGAGCACAAAATAGGGTCACGTCATCGCGACGGTTTTGCGTGCCTTGCCACGTGTCGAGAGCCTGTTTCAGCTGCTCGGCGATGGCACTGGCGGGTTGGTCACGATGCTCGATGATCACGTCATGGGCGCGACGCTTGCCGAAAGCGATTTGGCGCGGGCCGCCGATCTGATCGGTTAAACCGTCGGTGGTGATGAACAGCAAACTGTCGGCCGGCAGCGGAACCGTGGTTTGCGTCCACTGGTAGTCGGCGTCACTGTCCACGTAACCAACGCCCATGCGCTGTCCGCCAAGGGTGTCAAATGTGTCGGCACCCGGGCTGAGGATATGCAGGCCGATTCGCGCACCGGCGAAGGTCAGTTCTGAACGGTCGGTGTCGAACCAGAAAAACGCGGCATCGAGGCCGTCGTTGGATTCCGGGGTGTCATCGACGCCATTGACCTGACCCAGCAGGCCTTTGACGCTGCGATTGACCGCCGCCAACAACGCCGCCGGATTGCGTGGGCCGTGTTGTTCCAGCGCTTTGGACAGCGACGATGAAGCGATCAATGTCATGAACGCCCCCGGCACGCCATGCCCGGTGCAGTCCGCCACGGCACCGAACCAGCCGTCTTCCTGGGTGACGAAATGATAGAAATCGCCGCCGACCACATCTCGCGGCGCCCACAGCAATGCGGCGTCACGCAGGGTAGAGGCCAGGGTTTCCCGTGAGGCGCGGAGCATGGCGCGCTGGATGACGCTGGCGTACTCGATGCTCTGCATGATCTGGCGATTTTTTTCTTCCTGCAGCGCGGCGACCACGGCCATCAATTGCAGGCCATTACCCAGTCCGGCAAAACAACCGTCGCGCGTCACGATGAAACCGTCGGCCAAGGCCTTCTCGCCCACTTCCACGGTTTTGAAGGTCAGCGCCTCGATGCTCATTCCGGCGTCGACGATCAGCGGTTCCTTGTCCATGAAGGCGATGCAACTCTTCTTGTCGTACAGCTCGCGGTGAAACGGCTTACTCATCTGCGACAAAAAGATATTGCGGTTGATTAGCCCGATCGGTCGCTCGTTCTCAAGCACGGCCAGGCTGGTGATGTCTCGTTGCGAGAACATCTCCATCACTTGCGAATTGGAGCCCGACACGTCTATCGCGGGCACGTCCTGACACAAATCACCGGCACACCGGTGATCTCCCGGCGTTTGAGGGCGTCGGAAAGGCGAGAACGGAGCGTTCATGGAAAGCTCATCCATTGGCCGAAGGAGCGTGTGATATTAAGTCGCCATTATGTCGATCGTGTGACAGACGTTCGATTTTCAGGACAAAAGGAGCCTGATACTGGCCAGTTTAAAACCAAGGTATAGGGTGCTGGCTCCAACGTATGAGCGCCGAACACCTAGGTACAATGGTTGCGCTGTCGCCCATCTCGTAACGTATGTCCAACGCAAGAGCACTCGCAAATAGCTCTGCACATCAGCTCAGACATACATTTTTTACTCATATAACGAGGTGGACTCATGAAAGCTTTATTCGTAGGCGCAGTGTTGTTGGCTTTCCTTAATACCGCAATGGCAGCTGGCTCTGACACGGCTCACCAGGCGTCGATGGCCAAAGTGGATAATTATAAATACGGGACGCATCTGGATATTTCCAAAGTGCTGTCTGTATCGACACCCGCTAACAGCTGCGACGTGGTACCGGAAAAAATGATTTACCTGGATTCCACCGGTTTGAAACACGAACTTGATTATCAAGTCGTGGGCGATGGTTGCAACGGTTAAGTCGCAGCTGTCCCCAGGTTGGAACATCAAACATAGACCGACGCCAGCTGGCTCTCTGTAACGCCTTGTGCCGCAGAGACGCTAGCCGCGCCGGTTGATGCTGCACCTCCTCGATGCATCGGCAAATCCCCCTGATAAACAGCGTCGCCCTCCCTTCGGCCTGCGATACGGCCCGCTCACACATGTCCATAGCGTGACTAAGGTCGCAGTGGAAACCTCTGAAGAACTGCCGGTAGCCGCCGATATGATGACGGGTGCCAACGAAAAGAACGCTGCCAGGGACAAATCCATTTGTCCGGTACGTTGACGGTTAGCAAGCTGCGCCGCGCGATTGTGTAGAATTGCGTGCTGGCGCATTGATGTTGAGCCGTTGTTGTCTTGCGTTGAGTTCATCTCCTATTTCCCGTGTCAGGAATCTTCGATGTTGGCGTATCACCAAAAAAGCTTTCTTATCGTCGACGATTTCTCCGATTTTCGCAGTTCAGTCAGGTCCATGCTGCGTGAGCTGGGCGTCAAGGAAGTAGACACCGCCGACACTGGTGAGCAGGCGCTGCGCATGTGCGGCCAGAAGCGCTATGACTTCATCCTGCACGACTATCACTTGGGCGACGGCAAGAAGAACGGCCAACAGGTGCTTGAAGACCTGATGATCGACAAGCTGATCAGTCACGAAAGCATATTTGTCATGGTCACGGCCGAGACCAGCCAGGCCATGGTGCTCAGCGCCCTTGAGCACGAGCCGGATGCGTATCTGTCCAAGCCGTTCAACCGCTCCGGCCTGGCCCAGCGCCTGGACAAACTGGTGCAGCGCAAAAACCTGCTCAAGCCGATCCTGCAAGCCCTCGACCGCGGCAAGCCTGCCGAAGTGTTGTCCGCCTGTGCCGCGCTGTGTCAGCAAGACCCACGTTATGCACCGTTGTGCCTGCGCTATCGTGCCGACGCCCTGCGCGATCTGAACCAACATGAGACGCTGGAGAAATTTCTCAAGGGCATCCTCGCCGACCGTCCTACCCCTTGGGCGCATGCGGCACTGGGTGCCTTGCTATTCAAGCGCGGTCAGATGAAAGAGGCGCAGGCAGTTTACGAAGTGGCGCTTAAAGCGTTCCCGATGCTGCCGGCACTCTACGACGGCATGGCCGAAGTGCTGGTCGCCCGTGGCGAGACCAAACGCGCGCAAAGCGTGCTGAATGAAGCGGTGCGTCTGTCGCCACTGGCGGTACGGCGACAAACAATGTTGGGCAAACTCGCGCTGGCCAACGAAGACTTCGAAAGCGCCTCCCGCGCGTATCGCCAGGCGGTGGCTCAAGGGCAGCATTCACGGTTCAAGAACCCGGAAAGCAACCTCGGCCTCGCTCAGGCACTGATCAGCAAAGGCGGTGAGCAGGGGCTCGACACCCGCACCCGGCTGGAGATCAACCAGACGCTGAGCGAAGTCGCCAAACAAAACGAAGGCGACCAAGGGCTGCAGGTGCGCGCGCGGCTGATGAAAGCCACCAGCATGTTCAAGTCCGACCCTGAAACGGCGGGGAAACTCGTCGAGCAAGCCATGGCGCGCCTCGATGGCATGGAGCAGTTCCTCTCCGCCGACGCTGCGCTGGCCGTCGCCGCACAATTGCAAAAACTCGGGCATGAAGAAGCCGGCACCGCCGTCCTGAAAAGCGTCGGCGAGATTTACGGCGACGACCCGGTTGTCATGCAAGGCATCGCCCGCCTGACTGACGACCCGGCGATCCTTGGCGCCAGCAAGGCCGCCGTCGACCTCAACCTGCAAGGCGTGCGCAGCTACAAAGCGGCCAACCTCGCTGAAGCCCAGGAGTTGTTCCGTAAAGCGCTGGCGTTGCAACCGAAAAACATCAGCATCGCCCTCAACCTGGTGCAATCGCTGCTGCACGGCGCAAGCGCCATACTGCCGCCCGCTGTGTTTGAAGAGTGTCGATCCGGCCTGAACATGATCGACAAAATGCCCGACACCGACCCACGCTACCCGCGTTATGAAAAACTGCGAATCAAGGTGCTGGGCGAATGAATGACATGAGCAAAGGCCTCGACTTCTCCACTGTCATCGCCTCCACCGTGCATGACATGAAAAACTCGCTGGCGATGCTCATTCAGGCCCACAGCCAGTGGCTGGCGCGGCTGCCCGACAGCCAGCGAGAAACCCCTGAACATGGGGTCATCGAATACGAATTCGCCCACCTCAACGGCATGCTCGTGCAACTGCTCGGCCTTTACAAACTGGGTGTCAACCAACTCCCGCTGCGCCCCGACTACCACGAACTCGACGACTTCATCGAGGCCCAACTCGCCTGTCACCAGGAAGTCCTCGACAGCCGCGGCATCGCCGCCAGCTACCACATCGACGACTTCAGCCCGCTGGGTTTTTTTGATCGCGAACTGATTGGCTCAGTGATCTCCAACATCGTCACCAACGCAATTCGCTATGCGCGCAGTGCGATATCGATCAGCGTTGCCGAGGAAGACGGGCAGCTGGTGTTGGCGATCAACGACGATGGCCCTGGCTATCCGGCGCAGATGATTGAGAGCCAGATGGACTATGTGCTGGGCATCAATCAGAGCAGTGGCAGTACCGGATTGGGGTTGTACTTCGCGGCGCGAATAGCGGAATTGCATGAGCGCGGCGGGGTGAAGGGGCGGATTGAGATTGGTAATGGTGGCGCGTTGGGTGGGGGCGAGTTTCGGGTTTGGTTGCCGTGAGGGGGGAGGTAGCTAGAGTCGTGTGATTGATCTGACAAGAATTTTAGCCAGTCAGAGGAGCGAAGAACGAGCGAACCCCTGTTTGAATATGACCCCGCTGCGTCACTCAGCGACCCAGAGTCTATTGCGGTCTTTGTAGCTGACGCGTTTGAGACAGGGGATGCGGGCTACATCGCCAAGGCGATGGGCGTCGTCGCCCGAGCTTCTATCTCTGTAGGAGCTGCCGAAGGCTGCGAATGGCACTAGAACGCGTCAATTGTTCTGGCCTTATCGCAGCCTTCGGCAGCTCCTACAGGATACGTCGCCGCTACCGGTATTAACGCGGCTTGAACGCCGCCGAAACCAATCCTCGCCCATCCAGGTTTTCCAGCAAGGCGCGGTAGCCCATCTGCCATGCCGGTGCGCGGTCGCTGGTTGTTACCCGATTGACCAACGTGCCGAATTTGGCGCTGCTGATGGCGACCATGTCGCCCTCTTTGTGGGTGAAGCCACCGCCCGGTTGGTCGCGGTCTTGCTTCGGCGCAAACAGGGTGCCGAGAAACAGCACGAAGCCATCCGGGTATTGGTGGTTCTCATTGAGGGTTTGTGCGACGAGATCCAGCGGATCGCGGCTGATCTGGTTCATCGAGCTGCTGCCGTCCATGATGAAACCGTCCTTGCCGACTACCCGCAGAGACACCTCGGCAGCGCGCACGTCGTCGATACTGAACGTCTCATCGAACAGACGCAGAAATGGCCCGAGGGCGGTCGAGGCATTGTTGTCTTTGGCCTTGGACAGCAGCAGGGCACTGCGGCCTTCGAAGTCACGCAGGTTAACGTCATTGCCCAGCGTCGCGCCCTGTACCTTGCCGCGGCTGGATACCACCACCACCACTTCGGGTTCGGGATTGTTCCAGCTGGATTTCGGATGAATGCCAATCGCCGACCCGTAACCTACCGCCGACAGCGGCTGAGCCTTGGTGAATACTTCGGCGTCCGGGCCGATGCCCACTTCGAGGTATTGCGACCACATCCCCTTGCTGATCAGTACTTCTTTGAGGGTGGCGGCCTGGAGTGAACCGGGTACGATTTGTCCGAGGTCGATGCCAATGCTTTCTACCAGGCTGGCGCGAATGCTCTCTGCCTTGGCCGGGTCACCCTTGGCCTGTTCTTCGACGACACGCTCCAGCATGCTGGTGGCGAAGGTCACACCGGCGGCCTTCACCGCTTGCAGGTCAATCGGCGCCAGCAACCATGGCTGACTGTCGTCGCGCAAGGAAGCGTCGCTGTTGCGCAGCAGTTCGTCGAAGCCAATCAACGATTGCTGCAACGGCAAGCTGCGCAGATAACTGACGGGATCATCCAGCTCAAGCAGCGCTGATACGGTCGCAACCCGAGCGCTGATGTCGTACACCTGACCGTCTCTGAGCAGGACCACAGCTGGCCCCGCCGTGTTGCCGGGAATCCAGACGCGGCTGATCCAGGTGCCTTGGGCCAGATCCTGGGCCAGTACATTCAACTCCGACAACGTCGTTGCCGTGGATGTTTGGGACATTGACGAAACCCTCTAGTGGAAGTGGTCGACTCAGTGGGAATGACGTGGATTGCCGCTACGGGCGATAACCCGCAGGTGCAAGGTGGCGGGCTCCAGGCAACCACCGGTGGACAGTTGGCCAACCAGTTGCCGGTAGAGTTCCTGCCAAGGGGTTTGCGACGCCGGGAACGATGGCTTGAACTCCGCCTGGCGACGTGCCATTTCACTTTCGTCGACCAGCAGGTCGACACGGCGGGCATTGAGATCGACACGCAGCCGGTCATTGGTTTTCAGCAGCGCCAGGCCGCCACCGACGGCCGCTTCAGGCGACATGTTGAGGATTGACGGGCTGGCGGAGGTGCCGCTCTGGCGACCATCGCCCAGGCACGGTAACGAATCGATCCCGCGTTTTATCAGGGCCGCTGGCGGCGCCATGTTGACCACTTCGGCGCTGCCTGGATAACCCACGGTACCGCAGCCACGGATCACCAGAATGCAGCGCTCGTCGATGTCCAAAGCAGGGTCGTTGATCCGTGCGTGGTAGTCCTCGGGGCCTTCAAAAACGATCGCTCTGGCTTCGAAGCTGTTTTCCGCGCCCGGTTCCGACAGGTAGGTTTTGCGGAACGCTTCGCCCACCACCGACATCTTCATGATCGCGCTGTCGAAGAAGTTGCCGCTCAAGACGATGAACCCGGCTCGCTGAATCAGCGGGTCCTGATAAGAGTGAATAACGTCGGTATCACTGGCGGCCGCGTTGCTGACGATCTCACCGATGGTCTTGCCTGAAACCGTGCCGCAGTCTTCATGCAGCAGGCCGGCTTTCTGCAGTTCGTGCATCACAGCAGGCACACCACCAGCGCGGTGGAAGCCTTCGCCAAGGTATTTGCCGGCCGGCATGCAGTTGACCAGCAATGGCACGTCTTCACCGACGCGCTGCCAGTCTTCCAGCCCAAGATCGATGCCGGTGTGCCGAGCGATGGCGATCAGGTGCGGCGGGCAATTGGTCGAGGCGCCCAAGGCCGACGCTACCGCGATGGCGTTCTCAAAGGCCTCGCGGGTCATGATCTGAGACGGGCGAATATCCTGGCGCACCATCTCGACGATGCGTTTGCCGGTGGCATAGGCCATTTGTCCGCGCTCACGATAGGCCGCTGGAATGCTCGCGCAGCCCGGCAAGGACATCCCCAGCGCTTCGGCGAGGGCGTTCATCGACAAGGCTGTGCCCATGGTGTTGCAGTGACCAATCGACGGCGAGGCCGCCGTAGTCATTTCCATGAAACCTTCGTAGTCGATCTCACCGCTGGCCAGCAGATTGCGTGCATGCCAGAGCACGGTGCCGGAGCCAATCAACTGGCCCTTGTAATGACCGTCAAGCATCGGGCCGCCCGACAATACGATCGCCGGCAAATCAACGGTCGCCGCAGCCATAAGGCAGGCGGGTGTGGTCTTGTCGCATCCAGTGGTCAGCACCACGCCATCCAGCGGGAAACCGTGGAGAACCTCGACCAGGCCCAGATAAGCCAGATTGCGATCGAGTGCGGCGGTGGGCCGACGGCTTTGTTCGGCCATCGGGTGCACGGGAAATTCCATGGGAATGCCGCCGGCATCGCGAATGCCGGCCTTGGTGCGTTGCGAGAGTTCGATGTGATGGCGGTTGCACGGGGCGAGGTCGCTGCCGGTCTGTGCAATACCAATGATCGGCCTGCCGGACTGTAACTCCTCGCGCGTCATGCCGTAATTCATGAAGCGCTCGACGTACAGCGCAGTCATGTCGGCATGACTGGGATCGTCAAACCATTGCTGGCTTCTGAGGGGCAGAGGAGTGTTTTCAGGCATGGTTTTTATCTCTTGTTAGATGGACATAACCGGCTGCTGACGAGTGAAAACGAGAGGGATGAAGCAGCCGCAAGCATTCGATTTGATCCGATGTTACCGGTAACAATTTTTTTGTAAAGACCTGCATTCAACTTCATCAGGCGCCGCAAGTGGCCTGCGGGCTGCGGTTTCGGGATGGATAACCGGGCGGGGATAATCAGCATGTATAATCGGCGGCCGTCAGCGCCAGCAGCAGGGTTTTATCTTTCGCTGGGTCATTCTTCAGGAAAACAGGGCGTCCATGAGTCACGAGGAATCAGGCAAAATCACCACGCCGCCGCGTATGGCCGATGTCGCCAAACTGGCGGGCGTTTCGAAGATGACCGTGTCCAGAGTCCTGGCCGGTCGCGATGTATCGGAGCGTACCCAGGCGGCGGTCCACGCGGCGATTGAAAGCCTCGGTTACTTGCCGGATGCCTCCGCCGGGACCCTTTCTACCGGGCGCTCCGAGTTTATCGTGGCCTTGGTACCGTCTTTGGCGAGCTCGAACTTCGCCGACACCGTGCGCGGTCTCAACGACATCGTCCGCGAGCATGGCCTGTGCTTGCTGTTGGGCGACACGGATTACCACCTGGAACAGGAAGCCTTGCTGGTGCGCACGTTGCTGCGTCATCGCCCGGTAGGGGTGATGCTGACCGGCAGCGCGCACCTGGAGGAAACGCGCAAGCTGTTACGCCAGGCGCAGGTTCCCGTGGTTGAAACCTGGGATATCCCCACTGATCCGATTGAACAGTCCGTCGGTTTCTCCAACGTGGCAGCCGCTGCTGCCCTGTACGAGCACTTGATCGAGCGCGGATATCGGCGGATCGGCTACATCGGTGGCGCCTCGGTCCTCGACCACCGTGGTCAGCAGCGTCAGCAAGGTTACTTGCAGGCTGTCGCCGCGCTGGGGGTAAGTGAGCCGCGAGTGATGGAGTATGGCGAGTCGCCGATCACCATGAGCCATGGTGGCGAGTCAGTGAAGCGGTTACTGGAAAAGTGGCCGGATACCGACGCAGTGATGTGCGTCAGTGACCTGTCGGCGTTCGGGGCGGTCATGGAGTGCCATCGACAAGGCTTGAGCGTGCCGAGTGACGTTGCAATCGCCGGATTTGGCGACTTCGAAGTCTCGCGTTATTGCACGCCAACCATCACCACTGTCTCGGTCGATCCCTATGGTATTGGCCGGCGCGCGGGGCAATTGCTGCTGGCCAGTGCCTCGGCACAACGGCTTGGGCTGCCACGTCCGCGCGAATCCGACGTCGTCGAATTCAAGATCCTGGCGCGCGAAAGCACCTGAAAATTTTTAAGCGGGCCTGCTTGCATTGCCGTGAAACTAATTGCTAAATTAAAAATGTTACCGGTAACAAGCCTCTTGCAGATTCCTGCTCTTCGTGCGGATGACTCAACATCAGTCCCTACGACTCAAGGTCGCAAGCCAAAAACAAAAACAATCGGCATGACAACGTGCCTTGAGGTCCAACACATGGAATCAGTATCTCAGCGTCCCCTCGAAGGGGAGGGCTCGGCGGAGCTTACCTTTGAGGATCGGACCTACCGAAAGGTCATCCTGCGCATCTTGCCGATCCTGTTGTTCTGTTACATGGCGGCGTACCTGGACCGTGTGAATATCGGCTTCGCCAAGCTTGATATGCTCAACGATCTGCAGTTCAGCAATACCGTTTACGCCCTCGGTGCGAGTATTTTCTTCTGGGGATATTTCCTCTTTGAAGTCCCGAGCAACCTGTTGCTGCATCGGTTTGGCGCACGGCTGTGGATTGCCCGGATCATGATCAGCTGGAGCATCGTCTCGGTTGCCGTGGCGTTCACAGTGCCTCTGGCGAAATTCTTTCACGTTGAATCAGAAACGACGTTCTACGTGCTGCGCTTCCTGCTCGGGATATGCGAAGCCGGTTTTTTCCCTGGCGTGATCCTCTACCTCAACTACTGGTTCCCGACCCATCGGCAGAGCCGCGTGATGGCCGGTTTTCTCATGGCCATGCCGATCAGCCTGACCCTGGGCGGGATTCTTTCCGGGTGGTTGATGGGCGCCATGCAAGGTGTGCACGGCTTGGCGGGCTGGCAGTGGATGCTGCTTATCGAAGGCATTCCGTCGCTGGTAATGGCCGTCGTGGTAGTGACTATGCTGGTCGACAACATCGACAAAGCCAAATGGCTGACCCCCGCAGAAAAAAGCATGCTCAAGAACAACCTCAACCAAGAGAAGACCAGCAAGGCTTCCGGTCTTCGCGATGTGCTGTTTAACGGGCGGGTCTGGTTGCTGGTGTTGATATTGCTGACGTTCAACACCGGCTTTTACGGGCTAGCGTTCTGGATGCCGACCATCATCAAGTCCACGGGGATTTCCAACACCCTGCACATCGGTTTGCTGACCGCGATTCCTTACCTCACCGCCATCGTGGCCATGACCTTGAACGCGTGGCACTCCAACAAAACCGGAGAGCGCCGACTGCACGCGGCCATTCCCGCTTTCATCGGCGGCATAGGGTTGATCTGCAGCGCCATCTTTGCCCACAACCTGCCGGTATCGATTTTCTTCCTC
Organism: Pseudomonas sp. NA-150; assembly: GCF_044336365.1. NCBI lineage: Bacteria > Pseudomonadati > Pseudomonadota > Gammaproteobacteria > Pseudomonadales > Pseudomonadaceae > Pseudomonas > Pseudomonas sp. NA-150. Next base: position 464,813 of record NZ_CP172305.1, read on the forward strand.
AGCGTTTCAGCTTCCGGCTTGTTGAGCCTCATGCCGATTTTCTGGACATTGCCGGGCACAGTGCTGTCGGGCGTGGCGGCGGCTGCGGGTATCGGCATGATCAATGCGATCGGCAACCTGTCGGGGTTCACCGGCTCGATGATCACCGCCATGGCCGAAACCCTGACCGGTGATATGAACAACGGCACCTATGTGCTGGGTGGGTGTTTGTTGGTGAGTTGTGTACTGATTCTGTTGATTCCGAAGGCGATGCTGGCGAAGGACGTCAAGGCGTAGCCCTGCTCGCAAAGGTTGCAGCGATCAACCGATAGTCGCCCCTTTGGGTCACAAAGGGGCGTTACCTGTCAGTCCAGCGTCCTGCCCTTGGTTTCGGGCAACAATAAGGCCGCAATCAATACCACGCAGTAAGCGCCACCGGCAAAAGCGCCGATTGCCAGGCCGAGGCTGCTTTTGCAACTAGTGCCAGGTTCGGTCAGGTTTTCGACTTGTTTCGGACTCAGCTTACCCATTGGTTTCCCCTTATTGTCCCTTCTGTCCCCCCACTTCATCGTCGGATGAGGTCAGATGGCGTTGAACACCATTGGACAAGGGCATGTCTGAAACGCCCGGAATAGCTAGGCTATCAGGAGGATTCTCGGATGGGGCAGGATTATTTCAGGCATTAAAAAGCCGGCTTGTGGCCGGCTTCTCGGGGACGGGCTTGGTTTATTTTTGGTAAACCGCATCCGCCTTCAAAGTGTGCGATCCGCAGGGGATCGACGGGATAGGGGTACGAGGCGAGGGTGTTGCTCGCGTCGGTAAAACGTGGCGCGGATCATACTGGGGTTTGGAGGGGATGCCCAGCTTTTGGACCAATCATTCTTTATCGGCCGACTGGTGGGGCGCTCTCGCAGGCAAGCCTGGCACAGAGGATTTGTGTATGGCGCAACGCTGCGCACAACGCAGATCCCCTGTAGGAGCTGCCGCAGGCTGCGATAAGGTCCGAAGGACCTTCAGCAAAGCTGAGAACACGACTGCTTCGCAGCCGATCGCAGCCTTCGGCAGCTCCTACAGGGGGCAAGTGTGTTGCCCGAAAACACCGAATCTCCCACAGAGGAAGCCGGACCGCTACACCTTCTGTTTATGCGCCTACCCGAAACGATGCCGGTCGTCGGCGGGTGTTTAATGTTGACCACCAGAAAACCCATCCGATGATCTGGATATTTTGTTGCTGAATTTGTTCTGCGGCGAATATTTCGTCCGGGTATTCGCCGCTGTTGTGGCTGCGCAGGCGCAGGGCGCCGCCTGGCAGGCGATAGAGGTATTTCACACGGAGCATGCCGTCGTGTTCGAGGGCGTAGATTTCGCCGTCGGTGATGTGGGTGAGCCCACGGTCGATGCCGATGACGGAGCCGTCCTGGATTTTCTCGGCCATGCTGTTGCCGATCATCGGCGCGCAGACCGCGTCGCTCGGCTCGACGCCGACGGCCTGCAGGGTCCACAGCGGCAGGCGCAGGGTGCGACCGACGACTTCGGAGACGATGGTCTGGTCCAGCCCTGCGCTGGCTTGTATCTCCTTGACCAGTGGCAGGTGGACGTATTCCGGGGCCGGCTCGGTCTGGGGGTGGTCGGCCGGGTTGTCGTCGATGGTTTCCGGTTCGTCGCCGGGATGTTTGGAGCCTTCGCCGCTGCGCAGCCAGCGAACGTTGACGGTTAGTAGTTCGGCCACTTCTTGCATGCGCGCCATGGGGATGCCGCGTTTGAACCAGTTGTTGACGTGCTGCGGCGTCACGTTGCGGTTGGCAGCGAAGTCCGTGGCGGAGAGATGGCACTCCCGAAGGAGGGCGCGTAAGCGATCACCTGATGTATTCATAAACGCCGAGTCTACGGAGGTCTCGGGGCTGTTTAAATAAACGAGGTGTTCAAATGAGAGGTGAGTCAGGTCCTGTGCTGAACAGCTGGACTACAGGTTTTCCCGGGTGCTGTAGGGGGTTTCCGGGAGTGTTTCATTTTGAGTAAACCGGCCGGATTCGAGGCGAAAAAAAGCCCCGGTGTCCGTAGAGGATGCCGGGGCTTTTTCACGAGGCTACCGAGGTGGCCTCGTCAGTGGATCAGCCTTTGAAAGCCTTGACCGACTTCATGATTTCGGTGCGGGCTGCTTCTGCGTCACCCCAACCTTCGATCTTCACCCACTTGCCTTTTTCGAGGTCTTTGTAGTTCTCGAAGAAGTGCTTGATCTGCTCAAGCAGCAGAGGTGGCAGGTCGGTGTACTCTTTGACGTCGACGTACAGTTGCGACAGCTTGTCGTGCGGGACTGCGATGACTTTGGCATCGCCGCCGCCGTCGTCGGTCATGTGCAGGATGCCGACTGGACGTGCGCGGATCACCGAGCCTGGCGAGACCGGGTAAGGGGTCACGACCAGCACGTCGAGGGGGTCACCGTCGTCTGCCAGGGTGTTCGGGATGAAACCGTAGTTGGCCGGGTAGAACATAGGGGTGGCCATGAAACGGTCAACGAACAGGCAATCGGTTTCTTTGTCGATTTCGTATTTGATCGGCGCGTGGTTGGCCGGAATTTCGATCGCGACGTAGATGTCGTTCGGCAGGTCTTTACCAGCCGGAATCTTGCTGTAGCTCATTGGGCGTTGCCCCCGTAGTTAACCAGTCAGGCTTTGGTCATAAAGACCAAAAAGTGGCCGCGATTATAGGCATATTTAAAATCTGGCGCTACGGATGGCGATGGAGCGCAGCTTAGTGGTGCGACGTATAGGCCGGATGTTCGTGTTGCAGGTGTCGCAGGCGGGCGAGTGTGTCTTGCCGATAGAAGCCTTTGAGTTGCTGATACACGGCTGGGTAGGCTTCGGCGAGGACGTCCGGGGCGCTGAAGAAGTATTCGCTGGTCACTGCGAAGAATTCGGCGGGGTTTTCCGCCGCGTAGGGATCGATGGCGGTTACAGCGTCCGGGTCGTGGTCCAGTTGTCGGTTCATGTGGTCGTAGGCGCTTTGCATGGCTTTTGCCCAGTCTTTGCCGTGCATGTCGCGGTGCAAGGGCGGCATGCCGTTGGCGGTGCCATTGAGCATATCGAGCTTGTGCGCCAGTTCGTGGATCACCAGGTTATAAGCGTCCCAACCACCACTGGCCAGCACCCCTGGCCACGCCAGAATCACCGGACCTTGCAACCAGGCTTCGCCGCTGTGCTCGGCATCCCACTCATGCTCGACGCCGCTGGGGTCGCGGTGTCGCTGTGGGCTGACGAAGTCATCGGGGTACAGCAGCAGTTCGTGAAAGCCCTGATACCAGTTGAGGTCGCCCAGGTTGAGCAGCGGCAATTGGGCCTGGGCGGCTAGGAACAGGCGTTGCTCATCGTCCAGGTCGACCCCGGGCAGGGCGTTCAGGTGTTTGTCTTGCAGGAAAAATACGCAGTTGTCGCGCAGACGTTGGTCCTGTTCGGCATTCAAGCCGTCGAGAATCGCGATTCGTTGCCGAATTCGATTCCAGACAGCTTGATCGACGGGGTGCCGGGCGAGAACCCGGCGTCGACGCCAGCCGTTAAGCGACCACATCGTGGATCAGCGGGCGTTGGCGGAACGGCCCATTCGGCTGCGCACCATGCCGATGATCATAGGGATCAGCGACAGCAGGATGATTGCCACCACCAGCAGCGACAGATTCTTCTTGATGAATGGCACGTTGCCGAAGAAATAGCCCAAGGCCACCAAGCCGCCAACCCAAGCAATGGTGCCGACCACGCTAAAGAAGAAGAAGCGCAGATACGGCATCTTGCCCACGCCGGCCACGAATGGCGCGAAGGTGCGGACGATCGGCAGGAAGCGCGCCAGGGTCACGGTTTTACCGCCATGAACCTCGTAAAAGTCGTGGGTCTTTTGCAGGTAGTCACGGCGGAAGATCTTCGAATTCGGGTTACTGAACAGTTTTTCGCCCGCCGTTCGGCCAATGACGTAGTTGGTGCTGTCGCCGAGTATCGCCGCGAGCATCAATAACCCACCGAGCAGGTAGGGGTCCATGCCACCGCCGGCCGCCACTGCGCCCGCGATAAACAGCAGGGAGTCGCCAGGCAAGAAAGGCGTCACCACCAGGCCGGTTTCACAGAAGATCACCAGGAACAGGATCGCGTAGACCCAGGTGCCGTAATTGGTGACGAGCATGTCGAGGTAAACATCGAGATGCAGAATAATGTCGAGCGGGTTGAAATCCATGTACGGCACCTGTGTGGATGACCCGGCCTTGGGTCGAGCGCTTGGAAAGGGCTGCATTATAGGGTGATAAACGAGCCTCGCTTGAGCAGTTTGTCGCTCAATGTGTGAATAAAGTGTCGGAATTGAGACTGCGAGGGTTACCAGATGTTGCCTGGATGCAGGAGGTGCTGGCACTGCAGGAATAATCTGTAGGCGCTGCCGAAGGCTGCGAACCATTGGTCGGGGGGCCGTTCCGGCCTATCGTCCGAGTGCGGCCCAAACCTTCGGCAGCGCCTACAGGGGATGTGATTTCAATCTTCGCTGATCGGCAACACATAGTTGATGAACTGCGTGTCGACGCGGAAGCCGATGGATTCGTAAGTCTTGCGCGCAACTTCGTTGTTGCTGCTGGTGGAAACGCGCATGCGCACGGCCTGGGTTTCCTTGGCCATTTTTTTCGCGCTTTTGATCAGGTGGTCGGCGACCAGCATGCGGCGGGCGTCTTCGGCGACGTAGATGTCGTTGAGGATCCATACGCGCTTGAGCGACAGCGAGGAGTAACTCGGGTAGAGCTGGCAGAAGCCCATCAGCTTGTTGTCATCTTCGTCGTGCAGGGCCAGGTAAATCACTGACTCTTTACGGCGCAGGCGCTTTTCCAGGAAGGCGCGGGACGAATCCGGGAACGGCAGCTCGCCGTAGAACTCGCGATATTTGACGAACAGAGGGGTTAACAGGTCGAGATGGTCCAGCGTGGCTTGGATGATCCGCATATTGGGGTCTCACTTCACAATGGGGGATGACCGTAAACGGCTCGATCAGCCAGTCGTTTTTCGATGCTGCCTGAAAGCGATTAGAAAGTGCAATCTAGAGTCACTCAATCGTCATCTTTTGCCAGTAGGAAGTTTCCGTTTGGGTTGGTGGAAACGTCTGAATCGATCGTCAGCACCTGCGTTTCATCCTTCAAGTTGACCCCTGACAACTGCCGTCGGCAGGCTTCGCGCATCAGATACAACAGGCGATGTGCGGCCATGGCGTAGCTCAAGCCCTCTAGGCGAACATTGGAAATACAGTTGCGATAAGCGTCGGTCAGGCCTACTTTCGGCTCGTAGGTGAAATACAGGCCGAGGCTGTCCGGCGAACTCAAACCGGGGCGCTCGCCGATCAGAATCACTGACATTTTCGCGCCCAACAGTTCGCCGACTTCATCAGCCACGGCGACCCGGCCCTGTTCAACCAGAATGACGGGCGCCACGGACCAGCCTTCGGCGGCGATCTGTTCCTCCATGCGCTCCAGAAACGGCAAGGTGTGGCGATGCACCGCCAACGACGACAAACCGTCGGCCACCACAATTACCAGGTCGACGCCGCCCGGATGAGCCAGCGCATAGTCGCGCAGTTGTTGAGCCGACGCGTCATTCAGGCGCCGCCCGAGGTCCGGACGTTGCAGATAGCTGTCGCGATTGAGCGCCGCGCTGTGCAGCAACAAGGTGTCGCGCCCATGCTCGGCCAGTTGAGCGCTGAGGGCTGCGTGATCGAAGGGCAGATGCACGGCGTCGCGAGCCTGGGCGTGGGCGTACTGGAAGTCCAGTTGCGCGCTGGTCGGCAGGCTGGTGCCGGTGCGGCCGAGGGCAATACGGGCGGGCGTCAGGCGACGCAACTCCAGCCAGGGATTCAGAACCTTGTTGGGCGAGATGTCTGGGCTCTCTGTAGGAAGTTTATCCACTGGCAAGTCGCTCATTTTAATTGTGCCAACGCCTGGCGAAAGGCCGGCGGCAGGTTGTCGCCGAAGCGTACGCGGCCATCGGCCTGGGTGAAGATGCCCATTTTCTCCAGCCACGCTTCGTACTCCGGCGCCGGGCGCAGGCCGAGGGTCTGGCGTGCGTAGAGGGCGTCGTGGAACGAAGTGGTCTGGTAATTGAGCATGATGTCGTCGGAGCCGGGAATACCCATGATGAAGTTGATTCCGGCTACACCCAGCAGGGTCAGCAAGGTGTCCATGTCGTCCTGATCAGCTTCGGCATGGTTGGTGTAACAAATGTCGCACCCCATGGGCACGCCCAGCAGCTTGCCGCAGAAATGGTCTTCCAGCCCGGCGCGAATGATCTGCTTGCCGTTGTACAGGTATTCAGGGCCAATGAAGCCGACCACGGTGTTTACCAGAAACGGATTGAAATGCCGCGCCACGGCGTAGGCGCGGGTTTCGCAGGTCTGTTGGTCCATGCCGTGGTGGGCGTTAGCCGACAACGCGCTGCCTTGGCCGGTTTCGAAATACATCAGATTTTGCCCGACGGTGCCGCGATTCAGGCTGAGGCCGGCGTCGTATCCTTCCTTCAAAATGTTCAGATTGATCCCGAAACTGGCGTTGGCCGCTTCGGTGCCAGCGATGGACTGGAACACCAAATCCAAAGGTACGCCGCGATTGATCACTTCGATGGAGGTGGTGACGTGGGTCAGCACGCAGGCCTGGGTCGGGATCTCATAGCGCTGGATAATTGCGTTGAGCATCTCCAGCATCGCGCTAATCGATGAAGTGCTGTCAGTGGCGGGGTTGATGCCGATCATGGCGTCGCCATTGCCGTGTAGCAGGCCGTCGAGAATGCTGGCGGCGATACCGGACGGTTCGTCGGTCGGATGGTTGGGCTGCAGGCGGGTCGACAGGCGTCCGCGCAAGCCCAGGGTGCCGCGAAAACGAGTGACCACGCGGATCTTTTGCGCCACCAGTACCAGATCCTGTACGCGCATGATTTTCGACACGGCGGCCGCCATCTCAGGCGTCAGGCCGGGGGCAAGGGCGCGCAGACTGACTTCGTCGGCGTGATCGCTGAGCAGCCAATCGCGCAGACCGCCAACCGTGAGGTGGCTGACCACGGCGAAGGCCTGATTGTCGTGGGTATCGATGATCAGTCGGGTGACTTCATCGTCCTCGTAAGGAACCAACGCCTCTTCGAGGAAGTGCTTGAGCGGGATATCGGCCAGCGTCATCTGCGCTGCCACGCGCTCGCCGTCATTGGAGGCCGCGACACCGGCGAGAAAATCTCCCGAGCGTGCAGGGCTGGCTTTAGCCATGACGTCCTTGAGACTGTCAAAACGATAAGTCTGGGCGCCGACTGAATGGGAAAAGCTGGCCATACATATTCTCCATGACGTTCGGCCAGAATCCAGTCAGGCCGACGGTAAGCAGCGAACCAAGCAATTAATACTCCATCGAGGGGAACATCGCCATTCATCGGGCCAAAAGCGGCGGAATAGGGCGTAGATGGGTAGGTTTTGCGCAGAAAGCAGCATGTAGGAGCGGGCTTGCCCGCGATTGATGCGATGCGGTGTGTCAGTTGCATTGCCATCGCGGGCAAGCCCGCTCCTACAAAGGGCAGAAACAGCAATGGCCTCCGAGGAGGCCATTGGCTGTTACAACGCTGGAAGCTTAGAAAAAGCCCAGCGGATTGGTGTCGTAGCTCACCAGCAGGTTTTTCGTCTGTTGGTAATGCTCAAGCGCGACTTTGTGGGTTTCGCGGCCGACGCCGGATTTTTTGTAGCCACCGAACGCTGCGTGCGCCGGGTACAGGTGGTAGCAGTTGGTCCAGACGCGACCGGCTTTCAGTGCACGACCGACGCGGTAGGCGCGGTTGATGTCGCGGGTCCACACGCCGGCACCGAGGCCGAACTGGGTGTCGTTGGCGATGGCGACGGCTTCAGCTTCATCCTTGAAGGTGGTGATGCTGACCACCGGGCCAAAAATTTCTTCCTGGAACACCCGCATCTTGTTGTTGCCTTTGAGCAGGGTTGGCTGGATGTAGTAACCCGTCGACAGATCGCCGTCGAGTTTCTGCACGCTACCGCCCGTCAACAGCTCGGCACCTTCGCCTTTGGCGATTTCCAGGTACGAGAGGATTTTGTCGAATTGCTGTTCCGACGCCTGCGCGCCGACCATGGTGTCAGTGTCCAGTGGGTCGCCGCGTTTGATCTGTTCGACCTTTTTCAGCACGGCCTGGATGAACTGTGGATAGATCGATTCCTGAACCAGCGCTCGCGATGGGCAGGTGCACACTTCGCCCTGGTTGAAGAACGCCAGCACCATGCCTTCCGCAGCCTTGTCGATGAACTCTGGCTCGGCTTGCATGATGTCTTCGAAGAAGATGTTCGGCGATTTTCCGCCCAGCTCCACGGTGGACGGGATGATGTTGTCTGCCGCCAGTTTCATGATGTGCGAGCCGACCGGGGTCGAGCCGGTGAAGGCGATTTTGGCGATACGTTTGCTACTGGCCAACGCTTCGCCGGCTTCGCGGCCATAGCCTTGCACTACGTTCAGTACACCCGGTGGCAGCAGGTCGCCGATCAGTTCCATCAGCACGCTGATACCCAGCGGGGTTTGTTCTGCTGGCTTGAGCACGACGCAGTTACCGGCAGCCAGCGCTGGCGCGAGTTTCCAGGCGGCCATTAGCAGCGGGAAGTTCCACGGAATGATCTGACCGACCACGCCCAGTGGCTCATGAATGTGATAAGCCACGGTGTTGCCGTCGATTTCGGCGGCGCTGCCTTCTTGAGCACGCAGGCAGCCGGCGAAATAACGGAAATGGTCGACGGCCAGCGGGATGTCGGCGTTCAGGGTTTCGCGAACCGCTTTGCCGTTGTCCCAGGTTTCGGTGATGGCCAGCAGCTCGAGGTTTTGCTCGATGCGGTCGGCGATTTTCAACAGGGTCAGCGAGCGTTCTTGCACCGAAGTCTTGCCCCACGCATCGGCAGCGGCGTGGGCAGCATCCAGGGCTTTATCGATGTCTTCGGCGCTGGAGCGAGGAAACTCAGCGATCAGCTTGCCGTTGACCGGCGAGGTGTTTTCGAAATATTGGCCTTTGACCGGCGGCACAAACTCGCCACCGATGTAGTTGCCGTATTTGGTCTTGAAGGTGACCAGGGCGCCTTCAGTACCGGGATGGGCATAACGCATGGTGAGTGTCTCCTGACTATTGTGGTTATGGGGGAGTACGCGCTGTAGCGCTGCATTAAGCGTAGAGCAAAGGTCGGGCCAGCGCCTTTTGAACCCCTGTTTCTGGGCGTTTTGGCGATTTTGGCAGTGGCGTAACGCCTTGTTTGTCGCGGCTTTGACGCAGTGCGGGTGACACTTTGTACCGGTTTCGGCACAACGGCTGACTCGCCAGTCGGCGCAGCGTTGCAATGACAGGTGTCGAGGAGGATGCTGGGCGGACCTCCCTGGGAGAACAATAAAAAGTGCACAGCAATCATCTGACGCGGCACGCCCAGCAAGTCCTCACTGTCGCCCAAGGCAAAACCCGTACACGCGGGCCAGGCAGCGATCCTTCGATTGCCCGCTCCTGGCTGCGCTGCCTTGAGGACTACCACCTCGATCCCGCCTTGGCCATGGCGCCGACCGTGCTTGAACACGATCGCCTGTTGGAAAGCCGCGAACGTATGCAGCAGGTGCTGACCATCGCTGGTAGCGAAATGGCCAGCCTGCATCAGCAGCTGTCCGGCGCCGGGCATGCGGTGCTGCTGACCGATGCCCGAGGCGTGATCCTCAATTGCGTCACTGCGCCGACCGAGCGCAAGACTTTCGAGCGCGCCGGGCTGTGGCTGGGCGCCGACTGGAGCGAGGCCTGTGAAGGCACCAACGGTATTGGCACCTGTCTGGTCGAGCGTCAGGCGCTGACCATTCACCAAGACGAACATTTCCGCGGGCGGCACACCGGGCTGACCTGCTCGGCGAGCCCGGTGTTCGATCCCCATGGCGAGCTGTTGGCTGTGCTGGATGTCTCGTCGGCGCGCCCGGATGTGTCGCGCCAAAGTCAGTTCCACACCATGACGTTGGTCAATCTCTCGGCGAAGATGATCGAGAGCAGCTATTTTCTGCGCTATTACGGCCATCAATGGCTGCTGCGCTTTCACCTGCAGGCCGAATCGGTCGGAATGTTCAGTGAAGGTTTGTTGGCGTTCGACGGCGAAGGGCGGATCAGTGCGCTCAATCAGAGTGCGCTGAATCTGCTGGGGCAGGGGCGCAACCAGTTGCTCGGCCAGCCAGTGGAGTCGTTGTTCGAGTGTGCGCTGGACGAGCTGCTCGGCCGCGCAAGCACGCAGCCCAGCGCCAGTTGGCCGCTGCGCACGCGTGATGGACGGCGGTTGTTTGCGTTGTTGCGTGGTCAGCCCAGGAGCGTGCCCAGTGCTGCACCGGTGCGCCCAGTGGTCGTGGCACCGTCGATAAGTGGCCTCTGTTTGGGCGATCCGGGATTGCAGAACGATTTCCGCCGGGCGCTGCGTGTATTCGAACGTGATGTGCCGCTGCTGATTAGCGGCGAAACCGGCTCCGGCAAGGAGGCGTTCGCCAAGGCCGTGCATCAAGCCAGTCTGCGCCGCGACAAATCCTTTATTGCGCTGAACTGTGCGGCGATCCCGGAGAGCCTGATCGAGAGCGAGCTGTTCGGCTATCGCGGCGGCAGCTTCACTGGCGCGCGCAAGGAGGGCATGCGCGGCAAGCTGCAACAGGCCGATGGTGGCACGCTGTTCTTCGATGAAATTGGCGACATGCCTCTGGCGCTGCAAACCCGCTTGCTGCGGGTGCTGGAGGATCGGCAGGTGGTGCCGTTGGGTGGCGAACCTCACGCTGTGGATGTGCGCATCGTCAGCGCGACCCACCGCAATCTGCTGGAAAAAGTCGCGGACGGTAGTTTTCGCGAAGACCTGTATTACCGGCTGAACGGCCTCGAAATCGCCTTGCCGCCGTTACGGTTACGCAGCGACAAGTCGCAGTTGCTGGACTTCATATTGGACGAAGAGTCGGGCACACAAGTCGTCTCTCTCGACGCCGCAACCCGTCAGGCGCTGCTGGATTTCGCCTGGCCCGGTAACGTGCGGCAACTGCGCACGGTATTGCGCACGCTGGTGGCGCTGTGTGATGACGGGATCATTGGTTTCGATGAATTGCCGCTGATCATTCGCCAGCAGCCCGCTGCGCCCGCATTGCCAATAGTCAGCGAACATCCGTTGGCGGACGCTGAGCGCACGGCCTTGTTGGCGGCCCTCGAAGGGCAGCGATGGCACATCAGTCACTGCGCAGAGCAACTGGGCGTCAGCCGCAACACGCTCTACCGCAAATTACGCAAGCACGGGCTCAATCGTTCCAGTGGTGCCGGGTTGTTTGGCTAAGCTGAATCTTTACAGCTTGTGTAGTCATTGGGCCGTTGAACTGCCCTTTCTGACGAGGAAGTCCAGATGGGAGACGAACATTCCGGCTACGGTCGCAAGGTAGAACCACCCCCCAGCGATGACACCTTCGAAATCGGTCTGGTCATGGCCGGGGCCATTTCGGCGGGCGCCTATACGGCAGGCGTGCTGGATTTTTTGATTGAAGCGCTGGACGAGTGGGAGGCGGAAAAGAAGCGTCTCAAAGGTACTGCGCAGGAACATTCGATACCTCAGCACAACGTACGCATCCGTGTTGTCACCGGCGCTTCGGCCGGAAGCTTGAGCGCGGCGATTCTCGCGGTCGCCGCGCGCTACGACATTCCGCACTTCAGCACCGCGATTGCCGGTGAGGGCGGATATGCGCATGTCGATGAAGCCGTTCGGGAAATCGGCGCCTCGAACCCGTTCTATAAGGCGTGGGTGCAAGACATGTCGATGGAGCGGCTGTTGGACAGCGAGGACCTCAATCAACCCGGTGCGGCGTTAAGCTCGCTGCTCAACAGCGCGGCGCTGATGGCGATCACCCGGCATGCGCTGGAGTATCCGGCGCATTCGATTCCGGCGGCCGAAAAGGTAACGCGTGATTACCTCGCCGATCCGGTGCGCTATATCTTCACCCTGGATGGTATGTCCGAGCTGTCGGTATTTGCGCCCTCTGTGCCTGAGGATGCTGATACGGGGCGGTCACGGCACAAGGACTTTCGCAGTTTCTCCATCAGCTACGGCGGCAATGCGGCGAGCGACAGGGTCAAGGCGGATGACGTGGTGCTCGATTGGGCGGCCGATGTGCACGACGGTTGGCACGCGTTGGGCATGACGGCACTGGCCAGCGGTGCCTTTCCGATAGGCTTCGCGGCACGGCCTCGGGTGGATTTGGCGCGTAATGAGCTGGCCGGACGCAAGGGCTGCAACCTGCGCGACGGACTGCTGGCCCACCGCACTATTTTAATGATTGACCCGTTCTCCGATGCCGCCGGTGCCAGCGAAACACCCGCGCCGCAACCGCCGGCGCTGTTACCGCTGATTCGACAGTTGATGGGGGCGTGGAGCAACCAGGCTCGGTTCAACGCCGAGGAGTTGGCGCTGGCGGCCGATGAAAGTGTCTACAGCCGTTTTTTGATCAGCCCAAGGCGCGAGCGCCCGGCCGGTGCGACGCAGTTGCACATCGCCTGTGGCGCATTGGGCGGCCTGTCCGGGCTCTTCCACATCGAGTATCGGCATCACGATTATTTGCTCGGGCGGCGCAATGCGCAGAAATTCCTCACCGACGGCTTTACCTTGCCGCTGGGCAATTCCCTGTTCAAACACGCCCGTGAGCATAACGAAGCCGGGCTGCTGGCGATCTGGGGCTCAGATGATGTACTTGATCCCGGGGTCAAACACCTTCCGATCATTCCGTTGGTGCAAAGGCTGCGGTCGCGGGATGGGATCGAGGAGTTGCCCAGCCAGTGGCCGGTCGACCTGTTCAGAGCCGAAAGCCTGCATGACGCGATTTCCGAGCGGCTGGATAAGGTCGTTGGCAAAACGCTGGAGCCCTTGGGTCTGAGTTTTGTCGACCTGACTGCCGCCAAGGCCGGGATGTGGATGATCAAGGGCCGAATGATTGAGGCGGCGATAAAAGCCATTAATGACAGTCTGATTGCCGCCGGGCTGGGCATCCCTGCCGTCATGGTGGCGGACGAAGTGATATTCGCGCCAGAGGTACATCACCTGGAACAGCCGCCTAAAGCGTTGTAAGTGTCGATGGACTGGCGCCCTCGGCGGTTGTCTGTCGAGGGCGTTTTTGTCTCCGTTGCCGCCCAATGCCGCGCTCGATTCTGGCTGGTTTTTAAACAGCGGGTGCGATTTGTGGTCCTCTACGCTAACCTGCGCCCATGTTTTAAGAGGTCGATCATGCATATTCACATTCTTGGCATCTGCGGTACGTTCATGGGTTCGCTGGCGGTGCTCGCCAAAGAGTTGGGGCATCACGTCACCGGCTCCGACGCTAACGTCTACCCGCCGATGAGTACGCAGCTGCAAGCGCAGGGCATCGAGCTGACTCAAGGCTACGACGCTGCGCAACTCGATCCGGCGCCGGATCTGGTGGTCATCGGTAACGCGCTGTCCCGTGGCAATCCAGCGGTGGAGTACGTGCTGAACAAGGGCCTGCCTTATGTGTCCGGCCCGCAATGGCTGGCGGATCACGTGCTGCAAGGCCGCTGGGTGCTGGCGGTTGCCGGGACCCACGGTAAAACCACCACCAGCAGCATGCTGGCCTGGGTGTTGGAACATGCGGGCATGAGCCCCGGTTTCCTGATCGGTGGCGTGCCGCAGAACTTTGCCGTCTCGGCGCGTCTGGGCGATACCCCGTTCTTCGTGGTCGAGGCTGACGAATACGACAGCGCCTTTTTCGACAAGCGCTCCAAGTTCGTTCACTACCGCCCGCGTACGGCGATTCTGAATAATCTCGAGTTCGATCATGCGGACATCTTCCCCGATCTGCCAGCCATCGAGCGTCAGTTCCACCACTTGGTGCGCACCATTCCGAGCGAAGGTCTGGTGATTCATCCGACCACCGAACCGGCCTTGGCGCGGGTGATTCAGATGGGCTGCTGGACGCCGGTGCAAACCACCGGCGAAGGCGGTCAGTGGCAGGCGAGTTTGCTTAGCGAAGACGGCTCGCGCTTTGAAGTGATCTTTGAAGGCGTCGCTCAAGGTGTAGTCGAGTGGGACATGACCGGCCAGCACAACGTCGCCAATGCTCTCGTTACCCTGGCGGCAGCGCGGCATGTGGGCGTGGTGCCTGCGCAAGGCGTCGATGCGTTGAGCGCGTTCAAAAGCGTTAAACGGCGGATGGAGAAGGTGGCTGAGGTCAACGGCATCACGATCTACGACGACTTCGCTCACCACCCGACAGCGATTGCTACCACCCTAGATGGCCTGCGCAAAAAAGTCGGCGACGCGCCGGTGATTGCCATTATCGAACCACGCTCTAACTCGATGAAGCTCGGCGCACACCGTGACGGTTTGCCAGACAGCGTCAACCAGGCCGATCAAGTGGTCTGGTACGCGCCGGCCAACCTGGGCTGGGATCTGGGCGCCACGGCGGCCTTGTGTTCAGTGCCATCGGTGGTCTGCGATTCCCTTGATGCGATCATCGCGCGAGTGAAAAGTCAGGCCCAGCCGGGCACCCAAGTGGTGATCATGAGCAACGGCGGCTTTGGCGGTCTGCACGGCAAATTGGCCGAGGCGCTGAAATGAGTGGCCCGGAACGCATTACCCTGGCGATGACTGGGGCTTCGGGGGCGCAGTACGGTTTGCGCTTGCTGGACTGCCTGGTTCGCGAAGAGTGGGAAGTACACTTCCTGATCTCCAAGGCGGCGCAGTTGGTCATGGCCACCGAGACCGACGTCTCGCTGCCGCCAAAACCGATGATGATGCAGGCCTTTCTGACCGAGTACACCGGGGCCTCGGCGGGGCAGATTCGGGTGTATGGCAAGGAAGACTGGATGTCACCGGTTGCTTCGGGTTCGGGGTCGCCGGCGGCAATGGTGGTGGTGCCGTGCTCTACCGGGACCTTGTCGGCCATCGCTACCGGTGCCTGCAACAACCTGATCGAACGCGCAGCGGACGTGACATTGAAGGAGCGACGCCAGTTGATTCTGGTGCCGCGTGAGGCGCCGTATTCCAGCATTCATCTGGAGAACATGCTCAAGCTGTCGAACATGGGCGCGGTGATTCTGCCGGCGTCGCCCGGTTTTTATCATCAGCCGCAGACCATCGACGACCTGGTGGATTTTGTCGTCGCACGGATTCTCAACCTGCTGAGTATCCCTCAAGACATGCTGCCACGTTGGGGCGAACACCACTTGGGCGCCGATGAATAAGCGACGGATCAAAGGTCTGGCGCTGAGCCTGCTGGTACTGCATCTGGCTGGCTGCGCGACGGCGCGTACCCTCGATGCGGCCAAACCGGGCGCACCAGTGGTGTACGCGGGGACGCGACTGGATTTGTATGCGATAGACCACGGTTGCTGCGCGAAAGACCATTTTGGTGCTGAAGCACCTGAGTGGCCACATGTTGACCTGCCGGGTAGTGCGTTGCTCGATACCCTGCTGTTGCCGCTGTCGGTGTTGACGGTTTTGGGTGTGGGGTTTGGTGCGACGGGTGGGTTTTAACAGTTTGCGATGAACTCACGGTAGGAGCTGCCGAAGGCTGCGAGAAGGCTTTAATCGCAGCGACCGATGCTCGGTCGATCGCAGCCTTCGGCAGCTTTAACAGCTGACGTGCTGTCGGGTTATTTACCCAACTTGCACAATTCCTCGGCTTCAACAATCCGCAGTCCATCCTGCTCTTCCAACGCCAGCCGCCACAGCGCGCGGGCCAGGGTGCAGGCTTCGATGCCGCGATACTTGCCAGGAATCAATTTCGCCAACGGCGCTGCCAACTGTTCAGCCAAGCGTGTTTCGGTGCGGTTACCGATCAACAGCGACGGCCGGACGATGGTCAGTTGTGGCCAGTCTTGCGCTTTGAGCGCCTTTTCCATCTCGCCTTTGATCCGGCTGTAGAAAATGCTGGATTTCGGGTCGGCATTCACTGCGCTGATCACCACCAGGTGCCGTGCACCCAGCTCCCGTGCGCGTCTGCCGAAGGCCACCACCATGTCCAGATCAACTGCACGGAATGCGTCCTGCGAGCCGGCTTGTTTGATCGTGCTGCCGAGGCAGCAAAAGGCGATGTCTACGCGGCCATTCAGATTCGGCAGCGTGATCGTCAACTCACCCACCGGGTTTTCCAGGTGTGTGTGCTCGGATAGTGGGCGGCGGGTCGGCGCGAGAACACGGCTGACAGTGGGTTCGTTGAGCAGGCGATCAAGCAAATGCTCACCGGTCAGACCGGTGGCACCACCGAGCAATATGTGTTGAGGCGTCAGGTACATAGTGTCTCTCCCTTGATACGCGTCAGTTTAGTGGCTGCCCGTGGTCTTTGCTTCCTTGTTCGTCAAAGATGTTGTAAGCGCTCGCTCGGCTTGAGTCTTGCGCAGTTGTTGCCAATGCGCCATCACTGCTTTCGGCGCCCAGATTTGGGGTTCGGAGGCTTCGAAGTTTTCGCTGGCTTCGCGAGCAGCAACCGTAGTCTTGGCCTGATTAAAGGCTTGTTGCAGGTCGTCGGTTTCGACCAGCGCCTTGGCAAACAGTGCATCGCCAAAGTAGGTGAAGTCCGCTTCTTCCGAGCAGCCGAACGACACTCGGTCGGCACGGGACGCGGTGATCACTACGGTTCTGTCGTCTTTCAGTGCCGGGATAAAGCCGCCGGAGTAACAGGCAGAGATCACGATGATCTTGTCGCGGTTCTTCAGCGGGGCGAGCACTGCGGCCAGTTCGTCGGCTGGCAGGTCGGTCAGCTCCAGGCGTGGCTGGTCGAGTACCAGTTCATGGTCATGGGTGCCGTGACTGGTCAGGTAGATGAAGATCAGGTCTTCCGGACCGCTGCGTTGGGCCAGGGTTTGTGCTGCGCGATTGATGTTCTCGCGGGTCGCCAACGGCCGGTCGGCCATGTGGTCACGATGGTTGACCAGGGTGATCTGCCCATAGGCGCCGAAGCGCGTGGACAGCAGCTTGCTGACGAAATCGGCTTCACGCATGAACACGCTTTGCTTGCCATCGCCGCCGACGACCAGGCTGTACAGCTCGACGGCTGGCGTTGAAACCGGCACGGCGGCCAAGGCTTTTTCCAGCAGGGGACCTTGGGCGAGCAAGCCGATGTCCAGCGAGTCAGGCAGCAGCTTGCCTTGAGCGTCTCGTACCCGTTGACCGTTGGTCCAGGTGCCGCTCTGCACGCTGCCATCGGCCAGGGTCAACGAGCCTTTGCCTTCGTAGGTGTCTTCGGCGAACCCGCCTTGATAGAAGCTGTTATCCGCGAGGCGCAGGAAGCCGTTGCCCGAGAAACGCCAGGTATTGAAGCCGCCTTGATAATGGCTGCCGTCGGCGCCGATCAACTCACCCGCACCGCTGAGGGTGCCGTCCTTGAATTGGCCGATCCACACGTCGCCGTCGCTGTTTTCGTAGCGACCTTTACCCTGCAACTGGTTGTTGTGGAAGCCACCGACGTATTGATCGCCGTCAGCGCTGTTAAAGGTGCCGTTACCCTCCAGCTGGCCGTTGACGAACTTGCCGCTGAACTGATTGCCGCTGGCGTCGCTGCGCTGGCCTTCACCGTTGGGCTTGCCGTGGGCGAACTGGCCTTGGTATTCGCTGCCGTCGTCCAGTTCCAGGTGGCCGAGGCCGTCGTACTGGTCGGCCTTGAATTCACCTCGGTAGGAGACTCCGGTTTCCTTGAGCGTGCCTTCGCCGTCGCGGCGTCCGAGCTTGAAGCCGCCGACAAAACTGCCTGACCCGGTGGTCAAAGTGCCCATGCCATCGAACAGGCCGTTCTTGAATTGACCTTTATAGACATCGCCGTTACTGGCATGCCACTCGCCGTCGCCATGCCACACGCCATTCTGGAACTGGCCTTCATACCAACTGCCGTTGGGGTAGTCGACCCGGCCATGACCTTGCAGCAGGCCATTGACCACGTCGCCGCGATAACGGCCGCCGTCCGGCAGACGTGCGTCTGGAGGCGACAAGGGTTCGCCTTTGCCGCAAGCGGCGAGCATGAGAATGAGTGCCAGTGGGGCAAGTGGAGAGAGCGCGCGCATGGTAGATCCCGAAGATAAATTTCCAGGCGGGTGAAGGCGTCCCCAAAAACAGTCGCTTTCACACAGCCACCGCGGAGTATGCCGTAGCTATGTGGTTGCTTTATAGAGGCAGCGAAACAGTCAGTGTGGACTGTTTCGCGTTTTTAGCGGATTAAACGAAGCACAACGACAGGGATTCGGCGACATAGGCCGGTTTTTCCGAACCTTCGATTTCCAGCGTGGCGGTGGCCTTTAGCAGCCATTGGCCGGGCTTCTTCTCGATGATTTCGGCCATTTTTACGCTCAGGCGAACCCGGGAATTCACTTTGACCGGCTGGATGAAACGCACGCTGTCCAGTCCGTAATTGACCACCATTTTCAGACCTTCGGGCACCAGCAGCAGGTCTTCCATCAGTTTCGGGATCAGCGACAGCGAGAGAAAGCCGTGGGCGATGGTGCTGCCGAACGGGGTTTGCGCCGCTTTGACCGGGTCGACGTGAATGAATTGAAAGTCACCGGTGGCCTCGGCGAACAGGTTGATGCGGTCTTGATCGATGGTCAGCCATTCGGAACATCCCAGTTCCTTGCCTGCATAATTCTTAAGCTCTGCAACGGGTACAATCGGCATAAGTACTCTCCTTGTTGTCATCGGTTCTTTGCTGGGGTCGCTGTCATTTTCAGCCACCAAGGGCGTCGGAGTTTTCACCGCGCCAAGCCTTAAGATCAGCACGAGGCGCGGGGATGGTCAAGGATCTATGCCTTTGGCGAATGCTGATTGATCAGCCATTCCGTGTGCATGCCTATAATGGCACCGTGAATACGCGGGGGTTTTTATGGTGCTGAAAGGTTTGACGTGGCTGGTGCTGTTTCAATTGGTGGGCACCTGGCTCAACCATTTATTCCTGCCGATATTGCCGGGTCCGATTATCGGGCTGGTGCTGTTGTTGTTTTTTCTCATGGCCCGGGGCGAGGTCGATGAGGCGCTGAGTCTTGCCGCCAAAAGCCTGCTGCGTTATTTGCCGCTATTGCTGGTGCCGCCCGCTGTCGGGGTCATGGTTTACGCTGCGGCGATTGCCGCCGATTTTTGGGCAATCGTCGGCTCGTTGGTGCTGTCGCTGCTGCTTTCTCTGGGCTTCGTGGGTTGGTTGATGCAGAAATTGATCACGCGCCAATCGCGTCGCCGGGAGCTCTCATGAGCCTGGACTGGAGTGGTGCCTGGGGTTCGGTGATCCATCACCCCTTGTTTGGCATCGCCATTACCTTGGGCGCGTATCAACTGATGCTGGCGGCGTATGAGAAAACCCGTTGGGTGTTTCTGCAGCCAGTGTTGATGTCGATGGTGGTGGTGATCGGGATTTTGCTCAGTTGCGGCATTGATTACGCCGAGTACCGCAAAAGCACGGAAATCCTCAGCATCCTGCTAGGCCCGGCGACGGTCGCGCTGGCGGTGCCGCTGTTCCTCAATCTGCGTCGGATCAAGCAATTGTTCTGGCCGACCTTTACTACGCTGATGGTAGGCGGGGTGCTGGCGACGTCGCTGGGTGTGACGTTGGGCTGGCTGTTCGGCGCCGAGCACATGATCTTAATGACCATGCTGCCCAAATCGGTGACATCGCCCATTGCCATGCTGGTGGCCGAACAGATTGGCGGCGTCGCCGCGTTGGCTGCGGTGTTTGTGTTGATTACCGGTGTGGTCGGCGCAATTTTTGGTCCGGGGTTGCTGTCTATGTTGGGAGTGAACAGTCCGGAAGCACGGGGTATGGCCCTGGGGATGACCGCCCATGCCGTCGGCACCTCGGTAGCATTGCAAGAAGGTGAGGAGTGCGGCGCGTTTGCCGCGCTGGCCATGAGTTTGATGGGTGTGGCGACCGCCGTGTGCTTGCCGTTGGCGGTTTCACTGTTCGTTTAGGTTGAATGTTTTATGCTGTGCGCTGCTCGCCCACGCGGTCGGACCGTTTAAGGACACGTTTATGATTTTGCCGTTATTCCCCCTCAACGCTGTGCTGTTCCCGGGTTGCGTGCTCGATTTACAGCTGTTTGAAGCGCGTTATCTGGACATGATCGGCCGCTGCATGAAGCAGGGGGAGGGCTTTGGTGTGGTGTGCATTCTGGACGGTGAAGAGGTCGGCCAGGCACCGGATGGTTATGCATTGGTGGGCTGCGAAGCCGTGGTGCGTGACTTTCAGCAGCAGGCAAACGGCCTGTTGGGCATTCGAGTGGAAGGCGGCCGACGTTTTCGCGTGGTCAGTACCGAGGTGCAGAAAGATCAGTTGATCGTCGCGCATATCGAGTGGCTGGATGAGCTGCAAGAGCGCCCGTTACAGGAAGAAGATGATGATCTGGTGGCACTGCTGGCCGCCCTTGCCGAGCATCCGATGGTCGCCGCGCTGAACATGGGCATGACCGCCAGCGGGCAACAATCGTTGGCTAATCAGTTGGCGTATCTGCTGCCCTTCGCTGAAGAAGACAAAATCGAACTGCTTGAGCTGAGCGACGCCCAGGAACGCCTGGACGCTATTCAGGATCTGCTCGATGAAATGCAGGGCGATCTGCATGCTTGAGGTACAGGCGTCAAACCGCTGAACCTGTTTCAATATTGATATCGAATAACCGAGCGGGCCAGTTCGTGCATCGCAAAAAATCCATAAACCGCGGCCAGCACCGGTAACAGGGTCCACCACACCGGCTTTCGCAGTGCGGGCAGCGGTTGCTTGTACTGGATTAGCGACAGACTGGTGGCGCAGGTAAAGAACGCCAGCATGGCCCCGGCGAGAATGTCGGTTGGCCAATGCACCCCCAGATAAACCCGCGACAGGGCAATCGACAGCGCGGGAATGCTGCCCAGCAACAGCCATGTCAGGCGCAAGCGCACGGGCTGCCCGCGTCCGGCCAATATCGCCAATACCATGAAAATCGCAAAAGACCCTGAGCTGTGGCCGCTGGGCATGCTGTAGCTGGTGAGTGGGTCGAGCAGAATGTCGGGGCGCGCGCGGGCGGCCGCCCACTTCACGAAGGTGTTGCACAGTGCCGCACCCAGTAGGGCGATGGCGGCAAATGCAGCGTGCCGCCACTGCCGGCTAATCAGCAGAATGCCGATCAGGGTCGGGACGATGAAGGCCTGGGTGCGGAAGTCGCCAAGCCGGGTCGTGAGTACCACGAACAGTTCGGCTGCCTGACTGCGATGCTCTTGGACCAGCGCCATTACGCCTTGATCGAAGTGCGGCAGATAGGGGTAACCGAGGCATAGGCCGATCAGCATCAACAGGCTCAGCGCCGCGATCAGTTTGGTCGCATAACGTTTTCCGGTCACGCTGACGTGAATGCTCAGTGCTGCGAATACTACGATGGCGCCCGCGACCACCCCGGCCTGCGGCCAGAAACCTTCCGGCAGCGGCAGGCGAATGGCGGCGCCCGTAACCCAGCCTGGCAGCAGGTAAGCTACCGACCAACCAGAGGCAGCCACCAGGCTGACGGCGGCAAAGCGCGGGAACGGCATGTCGAACATGCCTGCGACCATTGGCAGCATCGGCCGCAGCGGTCCGATAAAGCGCCCGACCAACAGGCTGGCGATACCATATCGCTGAAAGTAACTCTCCGCGCTGCCGATCCATTCCGGGTGATGGCGCAGCCCCGGCAAGCGCCGGATGTTCTGGTGGAAGTGCCGACCGAGGAGATAAGACAGGCCGTCGCCGAGCAAACCGCCACACAACCCCAACAAAAGTGTTTCGCCTAATGACAGGGCGCCGCTGCCGGCCAGCACGGCGATGGCAAACAGCAAGACGGTGCCGGGAACGATGATTCCGGCAATCGCCAGGCATTCCACGCACGCCACTAGAAATATCGCCAGCCCCAACCACGACGGGTTGGCCGTCAGCCATGCAGTGATGCTTTCGAGCCATGGGCCCATGTCTCATTTCCTTGCTCAAGTACAAAATAGTCCCGGCCTTCCAATTGGCCGCGCCGGAGCGGGTTTCGGGTACAGAAACGGGCGTAATTGGCATCAATGAAGCGGTACATCAGGTGTTCATCTCGGCCTTGGGGAATGCCCAGGCGGGTGGCTTGAATGATTTGCCGGGGAGTCGCGCCGACGTCTTCGACGAACAGTTGCTCGGTGTCAAAGCGTTTGGCGTCCCACACCGGGACTTTCAGGCCCAACGCCTTGCACAGCAAGGTTTGTCCGGAGCAAAGGCGTTCCGGTGTGCGCAGCGCGCCCTTGGCGTCGGGGTTGTTCAGCAGCATTTGTGTCAGGCTGTTGCTATCGGAAAAGGTGTCGACCCATGGGTAGGCGGACTTGATCAGCACGGCATTGCCGGGGCCCTTGGCACTGAAATTCAGCGAATCTCCGCCTCGGGAATAGTACATATAGATATGCCCGCCATCCAAAAACAGCGCTCTGCGTTTTTCGGTGTAGCCCAAGGAAGCATGGCTGCCTTTTTCGTCGAAATAGTAAGCTTCTGTTTCGATAATCCGCGCCGAGAGCCATAACGCGTCAGACGCGGTACCAGATCGATGGCGAATGACTTTGCCCAACAAATCGCGGGCAAGTACCTGTGCATCACGGTCGAAGAAGGCGTCGGGCAGCGGTGTGGGGGTATAGGCAGGCATTGGCGTGGGCTGGGCCAGAGACGGAACAGGCGTTGATTGTACCAACAACCGTCTTAATCGGGCCTGAACGAGTACCGGTGCTTTTCGGCAACTCCTACAGATCGTTTTAGGACTTGGAAAGGTAGTTTTCGCCTTGTTTCTGCGCAGCTTATCGACCATCCGCCTGTGACCGCTGTCGTTAGACGGGTCTGACAGCTATAATCGACCGCTTTCCTCTTTGCCAAGACCTCTGAGACCATGACTGAGTCTGTTCTTGACTACATGACCCGCCTGGGTCGCGCCGCCCGCGAAGCTTCGCGAGTGATCGGCCGTGCCAGCACCGCGCAGAAAAACCGTGCCCTGCAAGCTGCCGCCGCCGCCCTCGATGACGCGCGTGCCGAGCTGTCTGCTGCCAACGAACAGGATCTGGCCGCTGGCCGCGCCAACGGTTTGTCGCCTTATATGCTCGAGCGACTGACCCTGACCCCGGAGCGTATCGATAGCATGATCGTCGGGTTGCGTCAGGTTGCCAGTCTGGCTGACCCTATTGGCGCGATTCGCGACATGAGCTTCATGCCGTCGGGTATTCAGGTCGGCAAGATGCGTGTGCCGCTGGGCGTGGTAGGGATTATCTACGAGTCGCGTCCGAACGTGACCATTGATGCCGCCAGTCTGTGCCTGAAGTCGGGTAATGCGACCATTCTGCGCGGCGGCTCCGAAGCCATCCATTCCAACCGTGCGATTGCCACCTGCATTCAGCGCGGTTTAGCTGCGGCCGATTTACCGGCTGCCGTCGTACAAGTGGTCGAAACCACCGATCGCGAAGCGGTTGCGGCCTTGATCACCATGCCGGAATACGTCGACGTCATCGTTCCGCGCGGCGGCAAAGGTTTGATAGAACGCGTCAGCCGCGACGCCCGGGTTCCGGTGATCAAACACTTGGACGGCATTTGCCACGTTTATGTCAGTGCCCACGCCGACCTGGAAAGCGCCTATCGCATCTGCTTCAACGCCAAGACCTACCGTTACGGTATCTGCGGTGCCATGGAGACCTTGCTGGTCGATTCGGCAGTTGCGGCGGCGTTCCTGCCGACCATGGCCGGTCAATTGGTCGAAAAAGGCGTCGAACTGCGCGGCTGCGAACGTACCCGTGCCCTGATCGATGCCGTGCCGGCGACCGAAGAGGACTGGAACACCGAATATCTGGCGCCGATTTTGTCGATCAAAGTGGTGGATGGCCTGGATCAGGCCATCGTGCACATAAACCATTACGGCTCGCACCATACCGACGCGATCGTCACCGATCACCAGGGCGAGTCCCGACGTTTCATGGCCGAAGTCGACTCGAGCTCGGTGATGGTCAACGCGCCAACCAGCTTCGCCGACGGCTTTGAATACGGATTGGGTGCCGAGATCGGCATTTCTACTGATAAGCTGCACGCCCGTGGCCCGGTCGGCCTCGAAGGCCTGACCTGCGAGAAGTACATCGTGATCGGCGACGGTCACCAATTGCGTGGCCAGGGGCCGGTCTGACTTGGCCGACCTTGAACAGCCAGCTGCTTCGGTGAAGCAAGCCCCACGGCAGCCGCGACGTATCGGCATGCTGGGCGGGACCTTCGACCCGGTGCACATTGGCCATTTGCGCGGTGCACTGGAAGTTGCCGAGCTGCTTGAACTGGATGAGTTGCGCCTGACACCCAGTGCCAGGCCACCTCATCGCGACACACCGAGCGTGAGCGCGCAGGACCGTCTGGCGATGGTTCGGCACGCGGTAGCGGGTGTGTCTCCCCTGACGGTGGATGACCGTGAGTTACAACGGGACAAACCGTCGTACACCATCGATACCCTGGAATTGATGCGGGCCGAGTTGGCCGCAGATGACCAGTTATTCCTGTTGTTGGGCTGGGATGCCTTCTGCGGGTTGCCAACCTGGCATCGGTGGGAAGAATTGCTGGAGCACTGCCATATCGTGGTGCTGCAACGCCCGGACGCCGACAGCGAATCACCCGATGCCATGCGCAATTTGCTGGCGGGGCGCGCAGTCAGCGATCCGAAGGCCCTGAAAGGGCCTGGTGGGCACATTACATTCGTCTGGCAGACCCCGTTAGCGGTGTCTGCCACCCAGATCCGCCAACTGCTGGCCAGCGGGAAGTCGGTACGTTTTCTGGTGCCAGACGCGGTACTGGCCTATATCGACGCGCACGGGCTGTACCATGCGCCGAACACCGAGGGGACGCGTTGAAACAGCCTAGTTAAATGGCGTTTCCAGTCCCCCTACACACGAGTTGAATGAGTTTTTATGACAAAGCAAAAGACGCATAAATTGACCAGCGAAGATGTCATCAAGTTGGCAACTGCCGCTCTGGAAGACGTCAAGGGCACCGACATTTTGGCCATTGACGTTCGCGACAAGACCAGCATCGCTGATTACATGCTGATCTGCACCGGTACCTCCAATCGCCAACTCAGCGCCCTGGTCGAGAACGTTCGCGACAAGGTCAAGGCCGCCGGTGTGATGCCGTTGAGCGAAGAAGGCAAGGGCGACAGCGACTGGGTCCTGCTGGACCTGGGCGACGTAATCGTTCACGTGATGACCGCTGCTGCTCGTCAGTTCTATGACCTGGAGCGTCTGTGGCACGGTGCGGAACAAAGCCGCGCTCTGCATGGTACTCACGAAGGTAACCCGTTCGACCCGATGATCGGTCACGTAGACAACGAAAAAGGCTAAGGGGCCGTTGTGCGCCTGCGCCTGATCGCTGTCGGTTCGCGTATGCCCAAGTGGGTGGAAGAAGGTTGGCAGGAATATGCCAAGCGGATGCCGTCCGAGCTGGCACTCGAATTGGTGGAAATTCCGCTCAATACCCGTGGCAAGAATGCCGACGTGGCTCGCTTCATCCGTCAGGAAGGCGAAGCCATGCTCGCAAAAGTGCAGCCGGGCGAGCGGATTGTCACCCTTGAAGTGCACGGCAAACCCTGGAGCACCGAACAACTGGCGGTTGAGCTCGATCGCTGGCGCCTCGACGCACGCACCGTGAATTTGATGGTCGGTGGTCCGGAAGGGCTGGCGCCGGAAGTGTGCGCGCGCAGTGAGCAGCGCTGGTCGTTGTCGCCGCTGACGTTGCCGCACCCGCTGGTGCGGATTCTGATCGGTGAGCAGATGTATCGCGCCTGGACAGTTCTGTCCGGGCACCCTTATCACAAGTAATCCGTAGCCCACATGTCTCAGCCCCTCCGCCTGAAAGATCACGAGAAAGACGCACGCATGGTGCGCGGCCGGATCGTGGTCGGTGGTGTGGCCGTGCTGTTGCTGATGTGTGTACTGATCGCGCGCCTGTATTACTTGCAGGTCATTCAGTACGAATATCACTCGACCCTGTCGGAAAACAACCGGGTTCACGTTCAGCCGATTCCGCCGAGCCGTGGCTTGATCTACGACCGCAATGGCGTCGTGGTCGCCGATAACCGGCCGAGTTTCAGCTTGAGCATGACCCGTGAGCGCTCCGGCAACTGGGCGCAGGTGCTCGACTCTATCGTCGATATCCTGGAAATGACGCCCGACGATCGGGTGTTGTTCGAGAAACGCATGAAACAGGGACGCCGGCCGTTTGAGCCAGTGCCGATTCTGTTTGAGCTGAGCGAAGAGCAAATCGCCCGCATCGCGGTCAACCAGTTCCGTCTACCCGGGGTTGAAGTGGTCGCGCAGTTGGTTCGTCACTATCCGCAGGGCGCGCACTTTGCGCACTCCGTGGGTTACATGGGGCGGATTAACGAGAAAGAGCTGAAAACGCTCAGTGCCGTCAATTACAGTGGCACGCACCATATTGGCAAAACCGGGATCGAGCGTTTCTACGAAGCCGACCTGCATGGTCAGGTGGGCTACGAAGAAGTCGAAACCAATGCCCGAGGCCGTGTGCTGCGCGTGCTCAAACGCACTGACCCGGTGCCTGGCAAAGACATCATCCTGAGCCTCGACATCCAGTTGCAGGAAGCGGCGGAAACGGCACTGGGTGGGCGTCGTGGCGCGGTTGTGGCGCTCGATCCGGCCACGGGCGAGGTACTGGCGATGGTCAGCCAACCCAGCTTCGATCCTAATCCGTTCGTGACCGGCATCAGCTTCAAGGCGTATTCCGAACTGCGCGATTCGGTGGATCGGCCGCTGTTCAATCGCATTCTGCGTGGGCTGTATCCACCGGGATCGACAATCAAGCCAGCGGTGGCCATCGCCGGGCTGGACAGCGGTGTGGTGACGGCGCAGACCCGTGTCTTTGATCCGGGTTTCTATCAGTTGCCGAACTACGACCACAAATACCGCAACTGGAACCGTACCGGTGACGGCTGGGTCGATCTGGACACGGCGATCATGCGCTCCAACGACACTTATTTTTACGATCTGGCGCACAAGATAGGCATCGATCGGCTGTCGTCTTACCTGAACAAGTTCGGTGTCGGGCAGAAAGTCTCGCTGGACATGTTCGAAGAGTCGCCAGGCTTGATGCCGTCGCGGGACTGGAAGCGCATCACGCGGCGTCAGGCCTGGTTCCCGGGCGAAACGCTGATTCTCGGCATCGGTCAGGGCTACATGCAGGCCACCCCACTGCAACTGGCGCAGGCCACGGCGCTGGTGGCCAACAAAGGCGTGTGGAACCGTCCGCATCTGGCGAAAACCGTCGATGGCGTAGCGCCAGTGGACGAAAACCCAATGCCGAACATCGTCCTGCGCGACCCGTCTGACTGGACCAAGGTTAACCACGGCATGCAGCAGGTGATGCACGGCGCGCGCGGTACGGCACGCAAGGCGGCCATAGGCTCGCAATACCGGATTGCCGGGAAAAGCGGTACGGCGCAGGTGGTCGCGATCAAGCAGGGCGAAAAATACGACCGCAGCAAGGTCCAGGAGCGCCATCGCGACCACGCGTTGTTCGTGGGCTTTGCGCCGGCCGATAACCCGAAAATTGTTGTTGCGGTGATGGTGGAAAACGGTGAATCCGGTTCCGGCGTCGCGGCTCCCGTGGTCCGCCAGGTGATGGATTCCTGGTTGCTCGGCCCGGACGGTTTACTCAAGCCTGAGTACGCCAGCAATTCAAACGCGGAGGCTGCGGCCAGTGAAGAGTAATTTCGACCGCATCCTCTCCAGTGATGATGTGATGCGCCGTCGCGCCACGTTTTTGCAGCGCATCCATATTGATGGGCCGTTGTTGATCCTGTTGCTGACCCTGGCTGCCGGCAGCCTGTTCGTGCTGTATTCGGCCAGTGGCAAAAGCTGGGACTTGCTGATCAAGCAGGCGACGTCCTTTGGTATCGGTCTGGTAGCCATGTTCGTCATCGCCCAGTTGGAGCCGCGTTTTATGGCGCGCTGGGTGCCGGTGTTGTATGTCATGGGCCTGGTGCTGCTGGTGGCGGTGGACGTCATGGGCCACAACGCCCTGGGTGCGACCCGCTGGATCAACATTCCGGGGGTCATTCGCTTCCAGCCTTCAGAGTTCATGAAGGTGATCATGCCGGCGACCATCGCCTGGTATCTGGCCAAGCGCACCTTGCCCCCGACCCTGAAGCATGTGGGTTTGAGCCTGGCCTTGATCGGCCTGCCGTTCATTCTTATCGTGCGCCAGCCCGACCTCGGCACCTCGCTGCTGATTCTGGCGTCGGGCACATTCGTATTGTTCATGGCCGGCCTGCGCTGGCGCTGGATCATCAGCGTGCTCACCGCCGCGGTACCGGTCGCCGTCGGCATGTGGTTCTTCTTCATGCATGACTACCAAAAGCAGCGAATCCTGACCTTCCTTGACCCCGAAAGCGATCCGCTGGGCACCGGTTGGAACATCATTCAGTCCAAGGCGGCGATTGGTTCGGGCGGGGTATTTGGCAAGGGCTGGCTGCTGGGCACTCAGTCGCACCTGGACTTCCTGCCCGAAAGCCACACCGATTTCATTATTGCGGTACTGGGCGAAGAGTTCGGGCTGGTCGGTATTTGCGCGCTATTGTTGCTGTATCTACTGCTCATCGGACGCGGTCTGGTGATTACCGCGCAGGCGCAGACGTTGTTCGGCAAATTATTGGCCGGCAGCCTGACCATGACCTTTTTTGTTTATGTGTTCGTCAACATCGGGATGGTGAGTGGCCTTCTGCCTGTTGTAGGCGTCCCATTGCCATTCATTAGCTACGGCGGAACTTCGCTGGTGACCCTGCTGTCAGCGTTCGGGGTGCTGATGTCGATCCATACGCATCGCAAATGGATCGCTCAGGTTTGATTAAGGTGAAGAATTCAATGCAAGTAGTGCGTAACTGGGCGGCTCGATATGCTCCGTTGGTCGGCCTGGTGGGCATTCTTGGTTCCGTGCAGGAAGCACTGGCGGGCGACTATGAGGGCTCGCCGCAAGTGGCTGAATTCGTCGGTGAAATGACCCGCGATTACGGATTTGCCGGTGAGCAGTTGATGGGTGTTTTTCGTGAAGCCGAGCGTAAACAGGCTATTCTTGACGCGATTTCCCGCCCGGCGGAACGAGTAAAGCAGTGGAAGGATTATCGGCCAATGTTCATCACCGACGCGCGAATCGCGCGGGGTGTGGACTTCTGGCGCCAGCATGAAGCGGTGTTGGCGCGTGCCGAACAAGAGTACGGCGTACCGGCTCAGGTGATCGTTGCGATCATCGGCGTGGAGACGTTTTTTGGGCGCAACACCGGCAACTACCGCGTAATAGACGCCTTGTCGACGTTGAGTTTCGATTATCCTCCACGCGCCGAGTTCTTTCGCAAGGAGTTGCGCGAGTTCCTGTTGCTGGCACGTGAGGAGCAGGTCGATCCCTTGACGCTCAAAGGTTCCTACGCTGGGGCAATGGGTTTGCCGCAGTTCATGCCGAGCAGTTTTCGTGCGTATGCAGTAGATTTTGACGGTGATGGTCACATCAACATCTGGACCAATCCGGACGATGCGATCGGTAGCGTCGCCAGTTATTTCAAGCGTCACGGTTGGGTTGCCGGAGAGCCGGTGGTGAGTCTGGCCAGCGTCCAAGGTGGGCGTGTAGAGGAAGGTTTGAGCCCGGGAATCGACCCGGTAAAGAATGTTGGGGAGTTGCGAGCCTTGGGTTGGTCGAGTCATGATGCGCTGCGCGACGATATGCCGGTGACAGCTTTTCGCCTGGATGGCGAGAATGGGCCCGAATATTGGATGGGCTTGAAGAATTTTTATGCAATCACGCGCTACAACCGCAGCGTGATGTATGCCATGGCAGTGCATCAGCTGTCTGAGCTGTTGGTCCAAGCACGGGGCGTCAAGTAATGCGAGCACTGCCGATTCGCAAACCACTTAAGTTCATGGCGTTCACAGCGCTGGCAGTTTTGATGGTCAGCTGTTCGACCAGTCGCTCGCCGCAGAGCGGTACTACCGTGCGTGCGCAGCCTGGTCTGGATATCAATCGGGCGCACAAAGATGGTGCCCCGTGGTGGGATGTCGATGTTTCGCGCATCCCGGATGCCGTACCGACGTTGCACAACGGCCCTTACAAAGCCAACCCGTACACGGTATTGGGCAAGACTTACTTCCCGCTGACTGACTCCAAGCGTTACATCGCGACGGGTACGGCGTCCTGGTACGGCACCAAGTTTCACGGGCAAGACACCGCCAACGGCGAGAAATATGACTTGTACGGCATGAGTGCCGCGCACAAGACCTTGCCGTTGCCGAGTTATGTCCGAGTGACCAACCTGGACAACAACCGCAGCGTGATCTTGCGGGTCAACGACCGAGGGCCGTTCTACTCGGACCGGATTATCGACTTGTCCTACGCGGCGGCGAAAAAGCTGGGTTACGCCGAAATGGGTACCGCTCGGGTAAAAGTCGAGGGTATCGATCCGCAGGAATGGTGGGCGCAGCGCGGTCGTCCGGCGCCGTTGATGCTGGATGAGCCGGTAGTGACGGCGCAGGCGACACCGCCGGCGTTCACCGCTTCCACCGGGACCATCGAGCAATACACGCCGCCGCCCCAGCAACACGCGGTCGCTGTCGCGGTCGTATCGTCACCGATGGACGCAAAAAAAAACGCTTCCGTACAAGCCTCTGGGCTGTATCTCCAGGTGGGCGCCTTCGCCAACCCGGACGCTGCGGAACTCCTGAGGTCGAAACTCAGCGGGATGGTGCAACACCCAGTGTTTATCAGTTCGATCGTACGCAATCAGCAGACGCTGTATCGGGTAAGGACCGGGCCGATAAGCACGCAGGGTGAAGCGCAGCAGCTGCAAACCAATGTCAGATCCGCCAACCTTGGCCAGCCAAGCGTGGTGACGGTGGATCAGTAATCATCCTGGTTGCTTCAGGGAACGATGTGTCGTTGCTTGTTCGAAGGGGACTTGCCGACAGAGCAAGCGATACAAGCAACTTGTCACAGAACGGTCTGAATCTTCAGGCAGTTTTGTCAGCCAGGGATAAAGCCTGGCGCCAAAGACCGGATGAACGCGCAGTGTTATCGCCGGTCTGAATAGCTTTGCCCGCGAGGGCATGTTTGCCCATTAGCAATTTCGAGAGACGGATGAACATCACCACCTTTGCAAAACGCCTGTGCCTGCTTCTCCCCCTGATCGTCACTCCTGCCGCCTGGGCGACAGAGCAGATGACTCCGGCTGCTCCGCAGTTGGCCGCCAAAGCCTGGGTGCTGATGGATGCCTCCAGCGGTAACGTTTTGGTCGAAAACAATGGCGACCAACGCTTGCCTCCGGCGAGTCTGACCAAGCTGATGACGGCTTACATCGCGACCCTGGAAATCCGTCGCGGCCAGATCGGTGAAAACGATCCGGTGACCGTCAGCGAGAACGCCTGGCGTACCGGCGGTTCGCGAATGTTCATTAAAGTGGGCACTCAGGTAACCGTCAGCGACTTGCTGCACGGCATCATCATTCAGTCCGGCAACGACGCCAGCGTTGCGCTTTCCGAGCACATCGCCGGCAGCGAAGATGCTTTCGCCGACATGATGAACAAAACCGCCGGCGACCTGGGCATGACCAACAGCCACTTCATGAACCCGACCGGTCTGCCGAACCCGGAGCACTACTCATCGGCTCACGACATGTCGTTGCTGGCTCGCGCGATCATCACCGTGGACCCGGCTCACTATGCGATCTACTCGCAGAAAGAGTTCTTCTGGAACGGCATCAAGCAACCTAACCGTAACCTGCTGCTGTGGCGCGACAAGACCGTCGACGGTCTGAAAACCGGCCACACTGAAGAAGCGGGCTACTGCATGGTGTCGTCTGCCGTGCGTGATGGCATGCGTCTGATCGCCGTGGTGTTTGGCACCAACAGCGAACAGGCTCGTGCGGCCGAAACCCAGAAGCTGCTGACTTACGGCTTCCGTTTCTTCGAAACCCAGACCTTCTACCAGAAAGGCACCGAGTTGGCGCAGGCGCCCGTCTGGAAGGGTTCCGAGCATCAAGTCAAAGCCGGTCTGGCAGACGACCTGACCATGACTTTGCCTAAAGGCCAATTGAAAAAGCTGGCCGCTAGCATGACTATGAACCCGAAACTGGTTGCGCCAATCGCCAAGGGCGACGTGATCGGTAAAGTAGAAGTGAAGATGGACGATAAGGTTGTGCACACCGCCGACCTGATTGCCCTCGACGCCGTGGAGCAGGGTGGTATCTTCCGCCGCGTGTGGGATAGCATCCGCCTGTTCTTCTACGGTTTGTTCAACTGATGTTGCCGACCGGCGCGCAGCGGCTCTGATCCAGAGCGTGCGGCATGCCGGTCGTCACGGCTTACGAGGCCGTTACTGCCATGACCGATACTGATGTTGATTCACATAAAATCGTATTTCCCTGCGCCGACTACCCTATCAAAGTGATTGGTGATACCGGCGCGGGCTTTACTGCAATGGTGATTGAGGTGCTTGGCAAATACGCCGAAGTTGACCTCGCTACGCTCGCCGAGCGCCAGAGCAGTAATGGCAAGTACACCACCGTACAACTGCATATCATCGCCACTGGCGAAGAACAATTGAGCGATATCAATAGTGCCTTGCGCGCTACGGGTCCCGTTCGCATGGTGCTCTGATGCCCGGTAGCCTGGGCTTCCGGGACTTGGGGCAAGTTGATTACGAGCCGGCCTGGCATGCCATGCAGCGCTTCACCAGCGAGCGTGGCCGCGACACCGACGATGAGGTCTGGCTGGTCCAGCACCCGCCGGTGTTCACCCAAGGGCAGGCCGGCAAGGCCGAACATTTACTGCTGCCGGGCAATATCCCGGTGGTTCAGGTCGATCGTGGTGGCCAAGTGACTTATCATGGCCCCGGCCAACTGGTCGCTTACCTGATGCTGGATGTTCGGCGGCTGGGTTTCGGTGTGCGTGATCTTGTCACCCGAGTTGAGCACACCCTGATCGAACTGCTGGCCAGTTACGGTGTAACGGCCGCGGCGAAAGCGGATGCGCCGGGTGTCTATGTCAATGGAGCGAAGATCGCGTCCCTTGGACTGCGTATTCGCAACGGTTTTTCCTTCCACGGCCTGGCGCTGAATGTGGACATGGATCTTGAACCGTTCCGACGGATTAATC
This sequence comes from Pseudomonas sp. NA-150, assembly GCF_044336365.1. NCBI lineage: Bacteria > Pseudomonadati > Pseudomonadota > Gammaproteobacteria > Pseudomonadales > Pseudomonadaceae > Pseudomonas > Pseudomonas sp. NA-150. The sequence goes on from NZ_CP172305.1 coordinate 497,963, forward strand.
CCTGTGGGTATGCAGGGCTGGCAATGACCCAGCTGCGCGACCATACAGGCCCGATTGAATTTGCCGAGGTAAGTGCCCGGCTGCGTGCGCAGCTCGTCAAACACCTCGACTATGCTGAGCAGACGACCCTAACGGGCGGAATCGATTGATATGACTACTGCGACTGATACTGCGGGAATCGCCTCGCAAGATAGCTCCGTGCAAACCCTGATCCCGACGCTGAGTGTCGAGACGCCGGCCCGTCCCCATAAAGTGGAAGCGGGCGTCAAGCTGCGCGGCGCGGAAAAGGTTGCACGAATCCCGGTGAAGATCATTCCGACGGTCGATCTGCCGAAAAAGCCTGACTGGATTCGTGTGCGCATCCCGGTCTCCCCGGAAGTGGACCGCGTCAAACAACTGCTGCGTAAGCACAAGCTGCACAGTGTGTGCGAAGAGGCATCTTGCCCGAACCTGGGCGAATGCTTCTCTGGTGGTACTGCGACCTTCATGATCATGGGTGACATCTGCACCCGTCGCTGCCCATTCTGCGACGTCGGCCACGGCCGTCCGAAAGCGCTGGATGCCGACGAGCCGAAAAACCTCGCCATCGCCATCGCTGACCTGCGTCTCAAGTACGTTGTGATCACCTCGGTAGACCGCGACGATCTGCGTGACGGTGGTGCTCAGCACTTCGCCGACTGTATTCGCGAAATCCGGGCGTTGTCGCCTAACGTGCAGTTGGAAACCCTGGTACCGGATTACCGTGGTCGCATGGACATCGCCCTGGAAATCACTGCGGCTACACCGCCAGACGTGTTCAACCACAACCTGGAAACCGTGCCGCGTCTGTACAAGGCTGCACGTCCGGGTTCGGATTTCCAGTGGTCGCTGACTTTGCTGCAGAAGTTCAAGCAATTGGTGCCGCACGTACCGACCAAGTCCGGCCTGATGCTGGGTCTGGGCGAGACCGACGAAGAAGTCATCGAAGTCATGAAGCGCATGCGTGAACACGACATCGACATGCTCACCTTGGGTCAATACCTGCAACCTTCGCGCAGCCACTTGCCGGTGCAGCGTTTCGTGCACCCGGACACCTTCGCCTGGTTCGCCGAGGAAGGTTACAAAATGGGCTTCAAAAACGTTGCTTCCGGTCCACTGGTGCGTTCTTCGTACCACGCCGATGAGCAGGCGAAGATTGCCGTGGAAGCCATGGCTATCTAAAAAACACTGAACAAAAAAAGGGCCGGATAGTGATATCCGGCCTTTTTTTGTGTCGATGATTTTCTGTAGGAGGGCGCCCGTCGTCCAGACGCCGCGCTGTCGTGCAGCAAACGCGGTCCCTGTAGGAGCCAGCTTGCTCGCGATCGGCTGCGCAGCAGTCGTAAAATCAGGTTGTCGGGTTTAACTGACACTCCGCGTGCTCAGGTTTTACTGCCGCTGCGTCCGAGTGCGGCCCAGCCCGATCGCGAGCAAGCTAGCTCCTACGCCTTCGGCAGAAGCAGATTGCGGAACCTTTGAAGTCAACCGGTTATCTTTTGTTTGATGGGAGCCAACTTGTTGGCGAGGGCTATATGCGGTGTATTTGGTAAACCGCCTCGCGAACAAGTTCGCTCCTACAGGATTTTCCCGTTACTGCTTGCGCAAGCTATTGAGTAACTCATGCGTCGGATAGCCGTCCGCCGGCCAGCCCAAGGACTGCTGTGCGCTGCGAATAGCCTTACGCGTATTGGCCCCGATAATGCCGTCTGGGGCGCCTGCATCGTACTGGCGTGAAGACAGTAGGGTCTGCAGTTCAATGCGCTCAGAACGGCTCAGAGGCAGGTCGTCGCGTGGCCAGTTGCCTTGCACGTAACCCCCACCGTTGAAGCGCTGGGACAGCAAGTTGATCGCCAGCGCATAGGACGACGAGTTGTTGTACCTGAGCACCGCGCGGAAGTTATCCAGCACCAGAAACGCCGGGCCGCGATAGCCCGCCGGCAGCAACAGCGCGGCTTGTTGTTGGCCGACGTTGGCCGGTAACGGGCTGCCGTCGGGCAATTTCAGCCCCAATTGTTGCCAATCGAAAACACTTTTGCGCGTCGAGGCATCGGCCAGCGAGTAATCGAAACCTTGGGCCAGTCGCACTTCAAAGCCCCAGGGCTGCCCGCGTTGCCAGCCGGAGCTCTGTAAGTAATGTGCAGTGGAAGCCAGCGCGTCGGTCGGCGTGTTCCAGATATCCCGGCGGCCATCACCGTCGAAATCCACGGCATGGGTGTTGTAGGTGGTGGGGATGAACTGCGTCTGACCCATCGCGCCGCCCCAGGAACCGAGCATCTGTGCCGGGGAGATATCGCCATGCTGGAGAATTTGCAGGGCAGCCAACAGTTGATCCTGGGCAAAGTTTCGACGACGGCCTTCGTAGGCCAGGGTCGCCAGTGAGCGGATCACATATTGGGTGCCCTGGAACTGGCCATAGTTACTTTCCATGGCCCATACCGCGACCAACGCCTGGCGGTCGACGCCATAACGTTGCTCAATGATTTGCAAGGCGTCGGCGTATTGCGCGATCAGTGCCTGACCCTTACGCACACGCGCACCAGAAATAGCGCCATCGAGGTATTCCCAGACTGGGCGAGTGAATTCCGGCTGGCTGCGGTCGGCCTTGACCACGCTCATGTCCGGGACCACGCCCGCGAAGGCATTGTCGAATACATCGGGACGAATACCGGCCTGCAAGGCCTGGACGCGGAAGCCGGCTTCCCAGTCGCTAAAGCTGATAGTGGGCTGAATATCGTAGTCGCCCGTGCCAGGCGCAGTCGTCGGCGGGGCAGCAGGAGCGGTGGCCGCCGGTGGAACATTGGCAACTTGAAAAGGCGTTGCGTCGGCTGCGATCGGTTTTTCCGCGCAGGCAACTAGCAGGATGAAGCTGGAGACGGTCATCAGTTGGCGCAACGGCCAGCGATGGGAAAAACTAGGGGGCATGCTCGGGTCCAAGGTATTACCAACAGATGCAGACCTTACCATGCTTGCCTGTTGTTATGGGCCTTGGGTGGTGTAGCGGGGTTTTTCAACAAGGCTTTAAAGCGTTTTCAAGCGGCCAGAAAGTAAGAAGCCTCCCAGCTTTTAGACTGGAAGGCTTCGCGGCGGTAGCTGCCTTTGCCCTTGGAGGGTTGTTCCTGACGACTGCGGAACAATGGCTGGGCGACGATGGATTTGGCCTTGTTCGGCCGCTTTGGCTTGCTCATGGCGGGTGCTCTCTTGAGGGATGGTTGAAGCGGGGGGAATGATCGGACAGCGCGAGAGTTCTGTCTAATAGATGTCTGCTATCGCTTGGACAGCCTCATCCTACGAAATCTTTCGTACTTCTTACTCGGCAGGCAAACTCAAGCGCTGCCCGGCCATCAACAGCGCCAGGCGCGTGAGGCTGCTCCAGGCTGAGCCGGCCGCCTGCCCCTTGATCTGAGCGTCGATCCGCTGGGCGTCCATCAACAACTGGTTCCAGCGTTGCGCCGAGTGACGTTGCAGGGCTTTGCTCATAAGCGGCTTGCGCTTGTCCCAGATCGGCGGGCGCGCCTGGCTGAAGGCTTTATCCAGTGGCGTACCCTGGCTGAATTGCAGCGCCAGGCTGGCCAGCACACGCAGTTCTCGGGACAGTGCCCAAAGAATCACGGGTGGCTCGACGCCTTCACCGCGCAACCCTTCCAGCATCCGCACGGTATGCGCGGCTTCTCCGTTGAGCACGGCATCGGTCAAGCCGAACACATCAAAGCGCGCACTGTCCGCCACGGCGGCTTGTACGGTTTCGACGGTGATCTGTCCGCCCTCGGCCATCAGCTTGAGCTTTTCGATTTCTTGCGCAGCCGCCAGCAAGTTGCCTTCGACCCGCGCCGCAATCAGCTCGACCGCATCCTGACTGGCCGCCAATCCGGCCTGCGACAATCGCTGACGAATCCACTGTGGCAGTTGCCCGGCATCCACCGGCCAAATCTGCACGAATTGCGTCTGCGGACCGTCGATCAGCGCTTTGCCCCACTTGGTTTTCTGCGCGCTGCCGTCGAGTTTCGGCAAGCTGATCAACAGCAGCGTGTCCTCGGCGGGGCGGCCGCAGTATTCCATCAGCGCTGCGGCGCCCTTGTCGCCGGGCTTGCCGGAAGGCAGGCGCAGCTCCAACAGGCGTCGTTCTGCAAACAACGACATGCTGGCGCCCGCTTGCAGCAGCGTGCCCCAATCGAAGCTGGCATCGGCGCTGAACACCTGACGCTCGTCGAAACCTTGTTGGCGAGCAGCTGCGCGAATGGTGTCGGCGGCTTCCTGACACAACAACGGGTCATCACCGCTGATCACGTAGACCGGCGATAAATTGCCCTGAAGGTGTTTGCCGAGTTGGGCTGGAGTGAGTTTCATAAGTCAGAAGATGCTGGGACCAGCGAACTGGCCCCGAAGCATTTAGCGAGCCGGTACTTCAACAGGCGACTGGCGAGGTGTTTCGTCCTCGATTTTCTTCGCTGCATCCAGGGCATCTTGTTCAGCCTTGGCTTTGCGATCGGCGGCGGTCTGCAGCTTGTCCAGTTGTTCCGGGGTCAGCAGTTGCAGGCGCAGGACCATGTTCTGTACCAGTTGGCTGCGCATTTCGCGACGAATCTGACTGGCTTCCTGGTCGGAACCGGCCAGGTTGTTGCTGTCCTGCACATAGACTTTCTGCACTTGCGTTTTGTCTTCGAGCAGCAACAGACCACGCTCACCACGAAGCTCGTAGTTCAGGGTGTCGGTCAGCTCATACTCGGCGGAACGGTTGGAGCCGTTGTAGCTGAGCGAGCGCGAACTTTCATTTTCGCTCGCCAGGAACAGTTTGTACTCGGCGCCTTGATGCACATTCACGCCGCTGTTTTTCAGCGTCTTGGTCAGCTCGGTCACGGTCTGACCATAAGCGTCACGCGCACTTACATCCAGCTCCTTGAGGGTCAGCGCGGTAGTACCCGTGCCACGCAGCTGGAAACCACAGGCGCTCAGCAAGATGGCGAGACCCATCACCAGCACATTGCGTTTGATCATTTGAAGCTCCCCTTGAATCCGTTTGGGCCGACACTGCGCGCCCTGGAAGTGTGTACGGCGCCCAGTCAATACCGGGCGCTTGATCCCGTTAGCTTGCGACGATATTGACCAGCTTGCCCGGGACCACGATCACTTTGCGGATCGTCAGGCCATCGGTGAAGCGCAGGACGTTTTCGTTCACGCGCGCCGCGGCTTCGATTTCTTCGCGGGTGGCGCTGGCCGGCATTTCAATCTGGCCACGCAGCTTGCCGTTGACCTGGATCACCAGCGTCAGGCTGTCCTGCACCAGTGCGGTTTCATCCAGCACTGGCCAGCCTGCGTCAATGACCGGCGTGCTGTGGCCCAGTTGGCTCCACAGTTCGTGGCTGATGTGCGGTGTGATCGGTGCCAGCAACAGGGCGACCGTTTCCAGGCCTTCCTGCACCAGTGCGCGATCTTGTTCGGAAGTCTGTGCGGCTTTTTCCAGCACGTTCATCAAGGTCATCACCTGGGCGATGGCCGTGTTGAATTTCTGGTGTTGGCCAATATCCTGACCGGCGTGCTTGATCGCCAAGTGAATGGCGCGGCGAACGGCTTTCTGTTCGTCGTTCAACGCAGAGACGTCGAGCGTGCCTGGCAGGCCCGCCGTGACGTGGGTCTGCGCCAGACGCCAGACGCGACGCAGGAAACGGTGCGAACCTTCGACGCCCGAGTCCGACCATTCCAGGCTCATGTCAGGTGGCGAAGCGAACATCATGAACAGGCGGCAGGTATCGGCGCCGTACTGATCGATCATCGACTGTGGGTCGACGCCGTTGTTTTTCGACTTGGCCATTTTCTCGGTGCCACCGATCTCGACCGGCAAGCCGTCGCTGATCAGTTTGGCGCCGATGATCTTGGCTTTGCTGTCACGCTCAAGCTCGACATCCGCCGGGTTGAACCAGGTCTTGCTGCCGTTGGCTTCGAGGCGATAGTAGGTTTCGGCGATCACCATGCCTTGGGTCAGCAGGTTCTTGAACGGCTCGTTGGAGCTGACAAGGCCTTCGTCGCGCATCAATTTGTGGAAGAAGCGCGCATACAACAGGTGCAGGATCGCGTGTTCGATGCCGCCGATGTACTGATCGACCGGCAACCAGTGGTTGGCTGCAACCGGGTCGACCAGACCGCCTTCGTAGTGAGGCGATGCGTAACGAGCGTAGTACCACGAGGACTCGACGAAGGTGTCCATGGTGTCGGTTTCACGACGCGCCGGTGCACCGCATTTCGGGCAGCTGCACTCGTAGAACTCAGGCATGCGCGCCAGCGGCGAACCGGCGCCGTCAGGCACGACGTCTTCCGGCAGCACGACCGGCAATTGGTCTTCCGGCACCGGCACGTCACCACAGGTGTCGCAGTGCACGATCGGGATCGGGCAGCCCCAGTAGCGTTGACGGCTGATGCCCCAGTCGCGCAAGCGGAACTGGGTGCGGGAAGCGCCAAGGTTTTTCTTCAGCAGGGCCACTTCGATGGCGTCGAATGCGCCGGCGAAATCCAGGCCGTTGAACTCACCGGAGTTGATCAGTTCGCCATGCTCGCCGTAAGCGGCTTGCCACGGTGCGGGCGTTTCATCGCCAGCGCTGGTGCGAACGACCGCCTTGATCGGCAGATTGTACTGAGTAGCGAATTCAAAATCGCGCTCGTCGTGCGCCGGGACCGCCATGACTGCGCCGTCGCCGTAATGCATCAGGACATAGTTGGCGACCCACACTGGCAGCTTTTCGCCCGTCAGTGGGTGCTCGACGAACAGCGAGGTCGGCAGGCCTTTCTTCGCCTGAGTGGCGATGTCGGCTTCAGCCACGCTGCCGCTTTTGCATTCGTTGATGAAGGCTTGCAGCTCAGGATTGCCTTGTGCAGCCAGCGTTGCCAGCGGGTGCTCGGCGGCCACGGCGACGTAGGTTGCGCCCATCAGGGTGTCCGGACGGGTGGTGAATACTTTCAGTGTGCCTGCTTCGCCGATCGACGCCTGGTCGTAGGGGAACTGCACTTCCATGCCACGGGATTTGCCAATCCAGTTGCGCTGCATGGTTTTGACTTGCTCAGGCCAGCCCGGCAAGTCGTCGAGACTCTCCAGCAGTTCATCCGCGTAGGCGGTGATCTTGAAGTAGTACATCGGAATTTCGCGCTTCTCGATCACTGCGCCGGAACGCCAGCCGCGGCCATCGATCACTTGCTCGTTAGCCAGTACGGTCTGGTCCACCGGGTCCCAGTTGACGGTGCCGTTCTTGCGGTAGATCACGCCTTTTTCGAACAGGCGCGTGAACAGCCATTGTTCCCAGCGGTAGTAGTCGGGTTTGCAGGTGGTGACTTCGCGCGACCAGTCAACGCCCAGGCCCAGGCTGCGCAGCTGGGTTTTCATGTAGGCGATGTTTTCGTAGGTCCACTTGGCCGGGGCGACGTTGTTCTTCATCGCGGCGTTTTCTGCCGGCATGCCGAACGCATCCCAACCCATTGGCTGCAGGACATTCTTGCCTTGCATGCGCTGGTAGCGCGCGATCACGTCGCCGATGGTGTAGTTGCGCACATGACCCATGTGCAGCTTGCCGCTCGGGTACGGGAACATCGACAGGCAATAGAAGGTTTCCTTGCCTGGCTGCTCACTGACTTCAAAGGATTTTTGCTCGTCCCAGAAGGTCTGGGCGGCGGCTTCGATTTCGCGGGGCTGATAGAGTTCGTGCATGGCTACTTTTTTACTAAGGAATTGGTGACCTCATCCTCTTCGTGGCAACCCTGAGTCAATTGGCCTCAGCAGAGCGGGAAGTGGAATTAAAGGAAGCGCCGTAGCATACATGAGGGCCGACTATCGAGGGAAACCCTGATTGCTTCGAAAAGGCCGCCAGAGGCCGTTGGTCGCGGCATCCGGCTGATCTGGGCAGTTTCGCTAAGCTCAATATCGGGGGAGTGTGTTTTATCTTCAATGAGGTGAACGGATGGCAGAGTTGCAGCAAGCAGCGATAAAACCCGAGCTTTACGAGCGCTTGATCAATCGTTTGGGGCAGGCCCTGGACGTGGCAAATACAGCGGTTCGACTTCGTGATGAAGCCCCTGCCGAACTGGTGCTACGTGGCCTTAGCCCTGCGGAGTTTGAGCTTATCGAAGCCTACCTGGATTCAGGTGCCTTTGGTTTTGTGGCTGAACGTGTAATGAGGAGTTCTTCTGCTGCAAGGGAGCTTGATGGGCCGACTTCGACGCCGCTGCGTTCGGCCAAGGTCATCTGGCTAAACAATCAACAGCGTGCCAAGGCATCGGCAAAGATTAAATCATCGAATTTCAGGTAGTTACGCTATTAGTACGCGATATACGTCAGCCACTGCAGGCTTAGGGCCTGCTTCATAAGCATTGTTGCTTAGCGTCAATCCTTCTAGGCTTCGAGCATCTCTGGAGATGCTCGATGCCTATTCGTTACTTGATCAAACAATTACTCCTGCCGCCCGGCATTCTTATTCTGCTCATCTTGATCGCCTGGTGGCTGCGTCGCTCGCGGCCGCGCCTGGCCACCCTGTTTTTCGTCGTGGGTTGTGGAGGGATGTGGGCCATGAGCCTGCCGATTGTCGTGGAGTGGAGCGCTCGGGCTATTGAGACTGAGCCGGTCCTGCCGCAGAGCCAGTGGGCGTCGCTGGCGCAGCGGGCTGATGCGATAGTGATTCTGGGGGTTGGCCGTGAGCGCAACGACCCTACGTGGGGCGGTGATATCCCTACCGGGCTGGCCCTTGAGCGCATGCGCTTTGCTGCACATCTGTCAAAAGTCTCAGGTTTGCCGATTCTGACCAGTGGCGGCCTGCACTATGACCAGCCGCCGAGTGAAGCGCAGATCATGGCTGACTCGCTGAAGAACGATTTTGGCGTGGACGTACGCTGGCAAGAAGGGCTCAGCCGCACCACTTGGGAAAACGCGACCATGACCGCCGCGCTGTTGCAGCCGCTGGGCATCAAACGTGTGGTGGTGGTCACCCAGGCGTGGCACATGCCGCGCTCGCGCTGGAGCTTTGAACAGGCAGGTTTCACCGTGGTGGCGGCGCCGGTGGGCTTTCTGGGTGTCGATAACGCCCGACCGTTCAACGGCTGGCTGCCGGAGAGCAAATCGGTGTGGCAGAGCGGGCAGTTGCTCAATGAGGTGGCGGGGTTGTTGGCGTATCCGTTGTTTTATCGGTAGGGCATCGGTCTGTAGGAGCGGGCTTGCCCGCGATAGCGGTGTAACAGGTACACCGCGTCAAGCGGATCGCTGGCAAGCCAGCTCCTACAGGGCGTCTGCGCAGGACGCAGTTTGGCGTTTTACCCGCCGAGCCACCAACGCCCAACCAATCAACACCACCGACAATACCGTCAACGGCCACGAACGCCAGCGCAGGTAAGGCGTCAGCTCATGCATCGGCACCACCTCGCCGTACAGCACGCCGGGCTGGAACTGTGGAATGGTCTCAGTGATCTTGCCGAACGGGTTGATCAGTGCGCTCACGCCGTTGTTGGTGGCGCGGATCATCCAGCGACCGGCTTCCAGAGCGCGCATCTTCGCCATCTGCAAATGTTGCAGCGGGCCGATGGAGGTACCGAACCAAGTGTCGTTGCTCACCGTCAGCAACAAGTCGCTTTGGGCGGCAAGCCCGGCGGCGAATTCGGGGTACACCACTTCGTAGCAAATGTACGGCGCGATCTGATAACCCTTGGCTTGCAGCAATGCCTGATCGGCCGGCCCACGAGCGAAGTCCGACATCGGCAGGTTGAAGAAGGTAATCACGCCACGCAGCAATTCCTGCAGCGGCACGTACTCACCGAACGGCACCAGTTTCTGCTTGAGGTAGGTGCCATCGCCTTCGCCGACCACCGTGATGCCGTTGTAGTAACGGTATTCGCCGTGTCCACCCAGTTGACGAAGCGGCACGCCGGTAATCATCGCCGAATCGCGATCTGCGGCGAATTTGCCCATCATCGACAGGTAGCCTTCGGCTGACTCTTTGAGGATCGGGATCGCGGTTTCCGGCCAGATAATCAGATCGGCGCGTTTACTGGTGAAGGTCATGTCGCGGTACAGCTTCAGTTGGGCGTCCAGTTCGGCCGGGTCCCACTTCATGCTCTGTTCGACGTTGCCCTGAATCGCTGCAACGCTCAACGGTGCGCCGGCCGGGGAAGTCCATGCGTGGGTTTTCAGCGCCAGGCTCAGGCCCCACGGTGCCAGCAGCAAGACCACGCCACCGATCAGTGCAGACCTGTTCATCCGCAGCCGCGGCAGATTGCACAGCAGGGCAGCGGTCAGTGCCAGGGTGAAGGAAATCAGCCACATGCCACCCAGCGGCGCCAGCCCGGACAGCGGGCCATCGAGTTGGCTGTAGCCCGAGTAGAGCCACGGGAAACCGGTGAGGAACCAGCCACGAAACGCTTCCTGCCCCAGCCACAACGCGGCGAAAGCCAGTGCATCGGCCAGCGGCGCGTTGTTGCGGCGAACCCATTTCGCCCAAAGCCAGGTCGGCAAGGCGAAAAACCAGGCAATCGCAGCGATGAAGCCGAGCATCAGCAGGCCGGCGAGCAATGCCGAAGCACCGCCGTAGGTGTGGATGCTGACGTAGATCCAGCTGGTGCCGGCACCGAACAAGCCGAAGCCATAGCACCAGCCGCGAACCAACGCCTGGCGCGGGTTCAGCTCGCGCAAGCCGAGGTACAGAACAATCAGCGACACCAGCGCCAACGGCCAGATATCGAAGGGCGCCAGGGCCAGGGTGGTCAGTGCACCGGCCGCCATGGCCAGCAGGTTACCGGGCCAGCCGGGGCGGGTGATCCAGTGCATGGATGTTCCTTAGCGCGAGATTGGGCTTAGGCGCAGCAGGTGAATGCGGCGGCTGTCGGCGTTGAGAATACGGAAACGGTAGGCGCCGATCTCGGTGGTTTCGTTGCGTTTTGGCAGATGACCAAACGCGCTCATCACCAGTCCGCCTACGGTGTCGAACTCGTCATCCGAGAACTCGCTGTCGAAGAACTCGTTGAAGCTGTCGATCGGCGTCAGCGCCTTGACCAGGAAGTCGCCGCTGGGCAGCGGTTTGATGTAGCTGTCTTCCTCGACGTCGTGCTCGTCCTCGATGTCGCCAACGATCTGTTCCAGTACGTCTTCGATGGTCACCAGACCTGCCACACCGCCGTATTCGTCAATGACGATGGCCATGTGGTTGTGGTTGGCGCGGAACTCACGCAGCAGCACGTTGAGACGCTTGGACTCGGGCACGAACGTCGCCGGGCGCAGCAGATCCTTGATGCTGTCGAGGTCACCGTCTGCCTTGAGAATCAGCGGCAGCAAGTCTTTCGCCAGCAGCACGCCGAGCACGTCGTCGTGGCTTTCGCCGATCACCGGGTAGCGCGAGTGCGCGGAGTCGATGACTGCCGGCAGAAATTCGCGAGGGGTCTGGGTCGCCTTGATGCTGACCATTTGCGAGCGCGGGACCATGATGTCCCGCACCTGCAGATCAGCCACCTGAATGGCGCCTTCGACGATGGCCAGCGCTTCGCTGTCCAGCAGCTTGTTTTGATGGGCCTCGCGCAGCAGCTCAAGCAGCTCCTGGCGGTTTTTCGGCTCGTGGGCAAAAGCCTGGGTGATTTTCCCCAGCCATGACTTTTGCCCGTTGCTCGATCGGTCTTCGCTCATAGCCCTTACTCGTGTTCCTTGCTGGTTGTTTCTAAAGGGTGATGGTCAGCGGTTTCGTCGTCTGCATAAGGATCGGGATAACCCAGTTCTTCAAGCAACGTTCGTTCCAGTGCTTCCATTTCTTCGGCTTCTTCATCGTCGATGTGGTCGTAACCGAGAAGATGCAGGCAGCCATGAATGACAAGGTGCGCCCAATGTGCGTCGACAGCCTTGCCCTGTTCGCCGGCTTCGCGCACCACCACCGGTACGCAGATCACCAGATCGCCCAGCAGCGGGATATCCAGCAATTCATCCGGCACATCGGCAGGGAAGGACAATACGTTGGTGGCGTAGTCCTTGTGGCGCCAGGTGTGATTTAGCTCGCGGCCTTCGGCTTCGTCGACCAGGCGAATGGTCAGCTCCGAATCGGCGCTGCGTTGGCGCAAGGCCAGCTCGCACCATTGGCGGAACTGGGCTTCAGTCGGTGCTTGCGCTTCACTGGCAAGTTGCAGATCCAGCTCAAGCATCGCGGCGGGTGTCCTGGTTAGACGTATATCTGACCGGCGGCTCGTCGTTGAAGCGAGTCTCGAAGCGCTCGTAGGCTTCGACGATGCGCTGCACCAACGGATGGCGCACCACGTCCTTGGGCTTGAAGTGGGTGAAACTGATGCCCGGCACATCCTTGAGCACGTCGATCACATGGTTCAGGCCCGAGCGCGTGCCCTTGGGCAGGTCAACCTGGGTGATATCGCCAGTGATCACGGCGGTGGAGCCGAAACCGATACGGGTCAAAAACATCTTCATCTGCTCGACAGTGGTGTTCTGACTTTCGTCGAGAATGATGAAGCTGTTATTAAGGGTGCGACCGCGCATGTAGGCCAGCGGCGCAACTTCGATGACCTGACGCTCGATCAGCTTGGCCACGTATTCGAAACCGAGCATTTCATACAGCGCGTCGTACAGCGGGCGCAGGTATGGGTCGATTTTCTGCGACAGATCGCCGGGCAGGAAGCCGAGCTTCTCGCCCGCTTCAACCGCTGGGCGTACCAGCAGGATGCGGCGGATCTGCTCACGCTCCAGTGCATCCACGGCACAGGCGACGGCAAGATAGGTCTTGCCGGTACCGGCCGGGCCGATGCCGAAGTTGATGTCGTTGCTGAGGATTTCTTTGACGTAACGCTGCTGATTCAGGCCGCGCGGGCGAATCATGCCCTTCTTGGTGCGCAGGGCCACGCCGACTTCGGCAGCCGGGTGGTTGTCCAGTTCTTCGACGCCGGATTCCTGTAGGAACAGGTGCACCATGTCTGGCGACAGCTCGGTACCCTTGGTTTCCCGGTACAGGCGGCGCAACAGATTTTCGGCCGAAGTGGTGTGTTGGGGTTCGCCGATCAGTTCGAATTGGTTTCCGCGATTGCGGATTTCGATATTCAGGCGTTGTTCGATCAAGCGCAGATGCTCGTCGAATTGCCCGCAAAGATTTGCGAATCGGTGGGCCTCGATAGGCTCGAGGATGAAACGATGTGGTTCGATGGGAGCGTTCAAGGTCTGTTTTTAGCCGCCCGACGGCAATGAAGATGAAATGAAGGATAACCCCGTAAATCTATGTGTGAAAGCCTTCACTTGCTAAACGTCATCGAGCTGGGCTGCGAGCGCCGTTAAACGCCCGCGCCAGAGCACTTACTGCAACAGCGAACCGCGCAACGAATGTGGCTGCGCGTCGTCGATATGGACGTCAGCGAATTGCCCGATCAGCTTGGGGTTGTCGCACTTGAAGTTGACGATCCGATTGTTCTCGGTACGACCCTGCAATTCGCCGGGGTCTTTTTTCGAATAATCGGTGACCAGAATCCGCTGGGTGCTGCCAACCATTTGCCGGCTGATCTCGAAGCCTTGCTGATTCAAGCGGTGCTGCAAGGCGGCCAGGCGCTGTTTTTTCAATGCTTCGGGGGTTTCGTCTTTCAGATCGGCGGCAGGCGTGCCTGGGCGCGGGCTGTAGACGAAGGAGAACGAGAAGTCGAAACCGACGTCCTCGATCAGCTTCATGGTGTTTTCGAAGTCTTTTTCGGTCTCGCCGGGGAAACCGACAATAAAGTCAGAGCTGATGCTGATACCCGGAACAGCAGCCCTCAGCTTGCGCAGCTTGGATTTGTATTCAAGCGCGGTGTGGTTGCGCTTCATCGCGGACAGAATCCGGTCCGAGCCCGACTGCACCGGCAAATGCAGGTGTTTCACCAACTCGGGTACTTCAGCGTGGGCGAGGATCAGGCTGTCGGAAAATTCCAGCGGGTGCGAAGTTGTATAGCGAATGCGGTCGATGCCATCGATGGCGGCGACAACGCGGATCAGCTCGGCCAGATCGGCCATGCGTCCGTCGTGGGTCGCGCCACGATAGCCGTTGACGTTCTGCCCCAGCAGCGTCACTTCACGCACGCCGTTTTCGGCCAGGTGAATGACTTCGGTGATGACGTCGTCGAACGGGCGGCTGACTTCTTCGCCACGGGTATACGGCACCACGCAGAAGGTGCAGTACTTGCTGCAACCTTCCATGACCGACACATAGGCGCTCGGGCCATCGACGCGAGGCTCGGGCAGGTGGTCGAATTTTTCGATTTCCGGGAACGACACATCCACCTGTGGCAGGCGGGTAGCGCGGGCAGCGTCGATCATTTCCGGCAGGCGGTGCAGGGTTTGCGGGCCGAACACCACGTCGACGTAGGGCGCGCGATCACGAATCGCCGCGCCTTCCTGGCTGGCCACGCAACCGCCGACGGCGATGACCATGTCCGGGTTGGCCAGTTTCAGTTCACGCCAGCGGCCAAGCTGGGAGTAGACCCGGTCCTGCGCCCGCTCGCGAATCGAGCAGGTGTTGAGCAGGATGACATCGGCATCTTCCGCGCGAGCAGTGACTTCCAGGGCTTGATGTTCGCCCAGCAGATCGACCATGCGCGAGCTGTCGTACTCGTTCATTTGGCAACCGTGGGTTTCGATATAAAGCTTCTTGGCCATGCGTGATCATCAGGTGATTCGAAGAACCGCGCATTATAGTGTTGCCGGTCACAGCTTCCTAGCATTCCCTGCCCGGAGGACATGCTATAGTTTGCGCCCTCTTTATGTCCCCCGATTGTTACCCGCCTGTTATGACCAAACGTGAAGCTCCAATCTACAAGGTGATTTTCCTCAACCAGGGCCAGGTGTTCGAGATGTACGCCAAGCAGATCTATCAGAGCGATCTGTGGGGTTTCCTCGAGGTGGAAGAGTTCGTCTTCGGTGAGCGTACGACCGTGGTGGTGGACCCGAGCGAAGAAAAGCTCAAGGCCCAGTTCGAAGGCGTGGTGCGCAGTTTTGTGCCGATGCATTCGATCGTGCGCATCGATGAAGTCGAGCGCATTGGTACGCCAAAGATCAGTGAGGCCCGAGGCACCAGCAACGTGATGCCGTTTCCGATGCCGATGCCGGAAAAATAGTCAACATCAGATCAGGGCAGTGGAGCGAACGGCGTACGACCTTCAGCCGTTTGCAGCTCCAGCAGGTAGTTGCGGAAAATCTGTCCCAGCACCTGGGTCGCGACTTCCAGCTCTGAACGCTGCATTTTCGCCGACACTTCGTCAGCCACATCCAGCGCATCTTCCGAACCGTTGACCGCCGCCATCTTCAGCACGATATAGGCCTGGATGTTATTGGCCTGAACGCCTTCGCCATGGAAAAACATCAAACCCAGCTTGTACTGCGCCTGCGCATGGCCTTGCAGCGAAGCTTTTTCGAAGTAATTCAGCGCTTGGGTCAGGTCGCGGGTGGTGTTTTTGCCTGAGTAGTAGAACTCGCCCAACTCGTATTGTGCTTGTGCATCCCCGGATTGCGCGGCTTTTTGGCACACGGCCAAAGCCTCAGGCAGGTTGTCTGGCTGAGTATTGAGGGTGCAGCGTCCCACCGCTGGGATTAACAACGAGTTGCCGCCTGCATTGGCCAGCAGGGGATGAAGGAGCATCAGGCAGCCCAAAGCAAGGGCGCGGCCGGTGCGGTTCATGGGAATCGACTTACCTCTGAAAAAGGTGCGGGCGTACCCGTCCAGCAGAACGCGCTGGCGGCACATTATGAAATAAGCGGGGGCTACCTTACAAAGTCTTTACGGATTTTCTGCTGCACGGGCTTGATGTGCCTGATTTTGCGGGGGAAAAGCAGTGTGGGAATTGCAACTTTATCTCTGTAGGAGCTGCCGAAGGCTGCGATCGACCGCAACGCGGTCGCCGTATTCAAACTCAATGAAGGTCTTTCAGACCTTATCGCAGCCTGCGGCAGCTCCTACACAGAATCGCCGACAGCTTTACTTCAGCGCTGCAAAAGCTTTCTCAGCGGCATCGAGCGTCAGTTTCAGCTCTGCGTCGCCGTGGGCGATGGAGGTGAAGCCGGCTTCGAACGCGCTCGGCGCCAGGTACACGCCGCCTTCCAGCATCAGGTGGAAGAAGCGTTTGAAGCGGTCGGCATCGCTGCTCATCACGTCCTGAAAGGTGACGATGTCATCGGCGCCGCTGAAGTACAGGCCGAACATGCCACCTGCCTGGGTGGTCACGAACGGAATACCGGCAGCGTCGGCACGTTCTTGCAAACCAGCCAGCAGGCGCGCTGTGTAGTCGCTCAGTTCGTCGTGGAAGCCAGGCCGGCTGATCAGACGCAACGTGGTCAGACCCGCCGCCATCGCCAACGGGTTGCCCGACAAGGTGCCAGCCTGATAGACCGGGCCCAGCGGTGCGATGTGCGACATGATTTCGCGCTTGCCGCCGAAGCAGCCAACCGGCATGCCGCCGCCGATGATCTTGCCGAAGGTGCTGAGGTCCGGGACAACGCCGTAGTAAGCCTGAGCGCCGCCCAGTGCCACGCGGAAGCCGGTCATCACTTCGTCGAAAATCAGCACTACGCCGTGTTTGTCGCACAGCGTGCGCAGGCCTTGCAGGAAACCTGGCGCTGGCGGTACGCAGTTCATGTTGCCGGCAACCGGCTCGACGATGATGCACGCTACTTCCTGGCCGACTTCCGCGAGCATCTGCTCGACCGCATCGAGGTCGTTGAACGCCGCTGTGAGGGTGTGTTTGGCAAACGCGGCCGGTACGCCGGCCGAGCTTGGCACACCTTGGGTCAGGGCGCCGGAACCGGCCTTGACCAGCAGGCTGTCGGAGTGACCGTGGTAGCAGCCTTCGAATTTGATGATGCTGTCGCGGCCGGTGAAGCCACGGGCCAGGCGAATCGCACTCATGGTCGCTTCAGTGCCCGAACTGACCATCCGTACCATTTCCATCGACGGCACGATCGAGCAGACCAGGTCCGCCATCTCGGTTTCCATCGCCGTCGGTGCGCCGTAGGACAGGCCGTGTTCCAGTTGCTTGCGTACCGCGTCGAGTACGTCCGGATGGCTGTGGCCGAGGATCATCGGGCCCCACGAACCGACGTAATCCACATAGCGCTTGTCGTCTTCGTCAGTCACGTAGGCGCCGGCGGCATGTTTGAAGAACAACGGCGTGCCGCCCACGCTCTTGAAGGCACGAACCGGCGAGTTGACGCCACCTGGAATGTGTTTTTGAGCGTTGGCAAACAGGGTTTCGGAACGGGACATGATGAGATCTCGGTTGTCCAGAAGAGGCAGGGGACGGATTATACCTAGCTTCTCTTTGGCTGTGCCGGTCAACTGAAGTCCCCCATGAATACACTCGGTCCGAACATGCACGACACCGCCGTCAGCTACGACCTTCCTTATCAGGCACCTTATTCCTGGTCCGGGGTGCTGCATTTCCTCCGTCATCGCCAGATCGAGGGCGTGGAGTATGTGGGCGAGGACGTCTACGCGCGTGCGGTGGAAGTCATGCACGGGGCGCAGCGTCTAAACGGATGGATCAGCGTTACGCACGCGCCGTTGCGCAATGCGCTGGAGGTGGCGGTTTCTGTCTCGCTGCAACCAGCAATCGCCGAAGTGCTGGAGCGGACACGACGCGTGTTTGATACCGAGAGCCAGCCGGGTCCGATAGACGCTCACTTGGGGGCGTTGGCCGCAGAGCTTCCCGGTATGCGTGTGCCAGGGACCTTCGACGGTTTTGAGATTGTGATTCGTGCGGTGGTCGGGCAGCAGATTTCGGTCATCAATGCGCGCAAAGTGCTGGGGCGGATTGCCGGGCAATTTGGAACACGGGTCGAAAACGCGCCGTTTGGGCTGGTCCACACCTTGCCGGGCGCAGCGGTGATTGCGGAGCTGGATGCGCTGGCGCTGATTTTGACCGGTATCATTCGGATCCGCGCCGAGGCCATCGTGGCGGCCGCGCAGGAAGTAGCCGCGCTGCGGATCGTGCTCACTCCACACGCACCGTTGGACGACACGCTCAACGCGCTGCGTGATATTCGTGGCATCGGCGAGTGGACGGTGCAATACATTGCCATGCGCGCGTTGCGCTGGCCGAATGCTTTCCCGGAAGGCGATGCAGTGCTGAAAAAGCACCTCGGCTGCACGACGGCGCTGCAACTCAGCGAGCGTGCCAGCCAGTGGGCGCCGTGGCGGGCCTACGCCGTGGTGCACCTATGGCGTCAACATGAAGAGGCAAAACGATGAGCGCTGGTTATTGGGTTCCCAGCCCGCTGGGTGATATCGCCTTGCGGGTCGAGGACGAGGTGTTGACCGGCGTGTTTTTCGTCGGCCAGAAATATTACCCGTCACTCATGCTCGGTGCGGGCGATGCGCAGGCGCCACGGGTGGTGCAGCAGGCGCACCAAGAGTTGGCCGAGTTTTTTCGCGGCGAGCGTCGGGTTTTCGAAGTGCCTTTTCGGGCTCAGGGCACGCCGTTTCAGAGGGCGGTCTGGGAGGAGTTGTCGCGAATTCCCTACGGCGAGATCGTCTCGTATGGAGACATGGCAAGGAACATGGGTTTGAGTCCGGGGCACTCACGCGCGGTAGGCAGCGCCAATGGCAAGAACCCGATTTCGATCATCGTCCCTTGTCACCGCGTCATCGGTAGCAGTGGTGATCTCACTGGTTATGCCGGCGGTGTCGACCGCAAACGGGCGCTGCTGTCGCTGGAAAACGCGATCGGCAGGCCCGCCGGGTTTGAGTTCGAATTGACCGCGAACTGAATCAGTTGACTTTGAGCAATGCGTTGAATGCCCGAGCGCGACGAGTGACTTCCGCCGTGCTGTCGGCACCAAACAGGCCATGCACCACGGCCAGCAGATCAGCGCCGTGAGCCACCAGTGGCGCGGCGTTTTCCAGGGTGATCCCGCCAATCACGGCAATCGGCAGATGAAGCTTGGCGCGAACCTGATCGAGTAAATCGAAGGGCACGCCGGGTGCATCGGGTTTGGTTGTGGAGCTGAAAAACCGGCCGAACGCGACGTAACTGGCGCCGTCAGCCTTGGCTCTTTCGGCCATCGCCAGGCTGCCGTGGCACGTGGCGCCGACAACCGCCCGATGCCCGAGCAATGCGCGTGCATCCGGCAGCGAGCCGTCGGTTTGGCCCAAATGAACGCCCACGTTCAAGCGCGCGGCAAGTTCGGCATCGTCGTTGATGATCAGGTGGGTTTTATATTGTTCGCACAGCCCGCGCAGCGTTTCTGCCTCACGCAAGCGGCGGGACTCGTCGCCGCTTTTGTCGCGGTACTGCAACAGGGTGACGCCGCCTTCAAGGGCGGCCTCCACGTAAGACAAGAATTTGCCGGCCAACAGTTGGCTGTCGGTAATGGCGTACAGGCCACGTAGTTTCATCGGTCAGACCTCGAAGCGTGGCATTACGAGCAAAAATCCAACGGCAGACGACGTGGAACGTACTGGCCTTTGCCCAGCTGTTCAGCGTCGCGCAATGTACGCCAAGTGTAGTTGAGCGCCGATTGCACCGCGCTGATCAGGTTTTCACCCAGCGCCAAGCGCCCAGCCAGCGCACTGGCCAAGGTGCATCCCGAACCGTGATAGCTGCCCGGCAAGCGTTGGCAGGTGTAGGTCTGTGATTCGCCGTCGCGGATGTACAGGCGGTTGTGGATCAGTTCTTCGTCACCGTGGCCGCCGGTGATCAGCAGGTTTTTGCAGAAGGGCAGCAGTTTGGCGGCGCACTCGTCGGCGGTGCCTTCAGGCAGTTCGGCGAGGATGCGCGCTTCCGGGAGGTTTGGCGTGGCAATGATGGCCAACGGCAGCAAGCGTTCGCGCATGGCGTAGCCGACTTCATCCTTGCCCAGTCGACCGCCGCCGCCGGCACGCAGCACGGGGTCGCAGACCATTGGCAAATGCGGGTGCGCCTGGAGCAGTTCGACGACGGTGTCGACCATTTCCAGCGAGCCGAGCATGCCCAGCTTGACCGCCGCTACGGTGGAGTCATTGAGCACTGCATTGGCTTGCGCCAACACCCACTCGCGATCCAGCACGCGGAAATCACTGACATTGACGGTGTCTTGAACGGTCAGGGCGGTCACGGTCGGGGCGGCGTGACAGCCTTGAGCGATAAGGGCTTCGATATCTGCCTGCAGGCCGGCGCCACCACTAGGGTCGTGGCCGGAGAGACAGAGGACAACAGGGCGGGAGCTATAGGTATTCATGGTGCGCGAGCTTACCATCAAACTTTTTCCGCGGCCGCTAGGCGATGGCGGAATTTTCATACGGCCGGAACGGTCATTTTTCAGCACTGATTAGCTTGTTTCCGTCATGTACTACAACGTAAATCGCTAAGAGGCCCGGTTTAGAGCCTTTTCGGTAATTTAAAAAGAGTGGTGTCGTATAGCCATTCACGGCTATGCTGACTGCCATTAGCCAATAGGCTGACTTAAAGTTTCAGTGTCAGGGGCAACCGGGGCACTCACTAAAATACGGTCATAATGGACAGTCGGTTAAGTAACCGGACCTCATCAGTTATTCACAATCTATAACAGGCACTGCTGACGACCGTCGTCTCTTAGGGAGAGAGGCTTTTCGACCCGTCAGACAGACCACGCTGGGGCTGTATGCGCTATTTGCTGATTATGTTGATCACCTTGTTCCCGCTATGGGCCAGTGCGATCGAGTTCGACGAGAACACGCGGACGTTGCCCTTGGGCCGAGCAGTACAGGTGCTCGAAGATGTTACGGGGAAGGTGACCATCGATCAGGTCAGCGCTCCCGAGATGCAGGTGCGCTTTCGCCCGCTGGATGCCGACACCCTGAATGCCGGTTATTCGCGTTCTGCATTCTGGATGAAGGTGGAGCTGCAATTTCGCCCCACGAATCCTTTGGCACGTCCGGACTGGCTGTTGGAAATGGCCTATCCGCCCATGGATCACGTCGACCTCTATACCGCCGACGAGACCGGTCGCTTCCAGGTGGCCTGGCAGACCGGCGATATGCTGCCGTTTTCCCATCGGCAGATTAAACAGAACAACTTCCTATTTGACTTGAAACTTCCGGCCAATCAACCACAGACGCTGTATGTGCGGGTGGCCGGTCATGGTTCGATTCAGGCTCCGCTGGTCCTGTGGAACAGTCACGCTTATATAGAAGCGCAGCCGGCGCGCATTTATGTTCTGGGTCTGATCTACGGCATGTTACTGGGGATGCTGGTCTACAACCTGTTCATCTACCTCAGCGTGCGCGATACCAGTTATCTGTATTACAACCTTTATATCGCCTCGTTCGGGCTGTATCAGATCTCGGTGAATGGTGCGGGCGTCGAGTTTTTCTGGCCGGACAATCCCTGGTGGGCCAACGCTGCGACGCCCTTCCTGGTGGGCTCGGCGGTGTTTTTCGCCAGCCAGTTCTCTCGGCACTTCCTCAAGACCAGTACCCTGAGTCGCTGGCTCGACCGCTCGTTGCTGTTGATGATGGCGTTTGCCGTCGTCGTCATGGCGCTGGCGCTGACCGTTGATTACGGCGTGGCATTACGTCTGGCCACGGGCCTGGTGCTGCTGTTTACACTGGTCATCATCGCCACCGGGATCACCGCCGGTGTTCGTGGATTGCGCGTAGCACGTTATTTCATCATCGCCTGGTCGGTGTTCCTCACTGGCGGCTTGATCAATGCGGTCATGCTGCTCGGCTATCTGCCCAATACCTTCTTCACCATGTACTCCAGCCAGATCGGTTCGGTGCTGGAAGTGGCGTTGCTGTCGCTGGCGCTGGCCGATCGTATCAACATGATGCGTGAGCAACAGGCGCAAATCCTGCTGGAGTCCGGGCAGAATCTGGAGCGTTTGAACCAGCAATTGGCGACCAGTAACCGTTTGAAAGATGAGTTCCTGGCCACGCTGACCCATGAACTGCGCACGCCGATGAACGGCGTGATCGGTTCCCTGGAGTTGATGCAGACGCTGCCCATGGACAGCGAACTTGAGCTGTACCAACAAACGGCGGCCGGCTCCGCGCAGGACATGATGGGCATGGTCAACGGCATTCTGACCCTGACCGAACTGCAGGCCGGCAAGCTGCGCCCGGTGGATGAGCCTTTTAGCGTGCGTCGTCTGATGGCCGGGGTGCGCGGTCAATACACCAGCGCTGCGGAAAACAAAGGCCTGGGCTTCAGCGTCGAGCTTGATGAAAAGCTCCCTGATAGCTTGTTGGGTGATGTGAGCAAGTTGCGCCAGTGCATGGGTTGCCTGATGGACAACGCCATCAAGTTCACCCGGTCTGGCTCGGTCGGTGTCAGGGTTTCGGGGCAGCCCAGCGGGGCGGAAAAATATCGGTTGGTGATTGAAGTGATCGATACCGGCATCGGTTTCAGTCATCTGGATCAAGCAACGCTGTACCAGACCTTTTTTCAGGTCGATGGCTCGATGACCCGCGAACACGGCGGGTTGGGCATCGGTCTGGCGATTTGCCGGCAACTGATCGGCTTGATGGGTGGCAGCCTGAGTCATGAATCAGAGCCAGGACTTGGCAGCTGTTTCCGCTTGAGCCTTGAATTGAAGCAGTGTGACCCCGAGCCGTTGCAAGCTTCGTCTGCGGTCCAGGGTCAGTGGAGTTTGTAGGTCGACAACGCGTGCAGGGCAAAAGCGCCGTTATTTAGTCCGATATGGCGCTTTGTACGCGTAGGCGTGCATGATTCACTGATCTTCATCAGGGCGCACGTTGGTGCGCCCGCGAAGACAGGAGCCTGTCTCATGAACCTGCATCAGTTCGCGGAAACCCACGAAGTCACCAATCAGCCACCGTCTCTGGATGGCGTCAACCTGTACCGCGTCGACCTCCCGCTGCAAGAGTGGTCGCAACGCTATGGCGCCGGTTGGGCGCAGGCGCGGATCGACACCTATGGCGCGCTGGCCGGTGGGCCGCTGATGGCAGCAGGTTTTCTCGCCAACCAGAACAAGCCGGTGTTTGTCAGTCATGACCGCTACGGGCATCGCATCGATCTGGTGGAGTTTCATCCGGCTTACCACGAACTGATGCGCACCGCGGTCGAGCATGGCCTGCCATCCTTGCCCTGGACCGATCCGCAACCTGGCGCCCATGTCGCCCGTGCGGCCATGAGCTACCTGCACAGTCAGGCCGAGGCGGGCAGTGGATGTCCGTTGACCATGACCTTTGCCAGCGTGCCGGCGATGAAGCTGCAGCCCGATCTGGCTGACCTCTGGCTGCCAAAAATCCTCGCCACCGAATACGACCCCCGCAACGTCGGCATGCGCCACAAGGCCGGGGTCACCATCGGTATGGCAATGACCGAAAAGCAGGGCGGCACCGACGTCCGTGCCAACACCACCCGCGCGTATCCGGTGGGCGCCACCGGGCCGGGGCAGGCCTATGAGTTGGTTGGCCACAAGTGGTTCTGTTCGGCACCGATGTGCGACGCGTTCCTGACCCTCGCACAGACTGACAAAGGCCTGACCTGCTTCCTGCTGCCACGTCATCGGCCTGACGACACGCGCAATGAGTTCTACATCCAGCGCCTGAAAAACAAATTGGGTAACAACTCCAACGCTTCCAGCGAAGTCGAATTCCGTGGCGCGCTGGCGTGGATGATCGGCGAAGAAGGGCGCGGCGTGCCGACCATTATCGAGATGGTCGCCATGACCCGCTTTGATTGCATGGTCGGCTCCAGCGCCTTGATGCGTCAGGCCTTGACCCAGGCGGCGCACCACTGCGCGCATCGCAGCGTCGGTGGGCGGGTGCTCAGCGAACAGCCATTGATGCAAAACGTACTCGCCGATCTGGCGCTGGAAAGCGAAGCGGCGTTGGCGCTGACCATGCGCATGGGGCGCGCGCTGGATCATCAAGACGACTCGCGGGAAGGGCGTTTTGCCCGGCTGGTCACGGCGGTAGGCAAGTATTGGATCTGCAAGCGTGCGCCGGCGATGATCAACGAGGCCGCCGAATGCATGGGCGGCGCGGGGTACGTTGAAGAAAGCATCCTGCCGCGTTTGTACCGTGAGGCGCCGGTCAACTCGACGTGGGAAGGTTCCGGCAACGTGCAATGCCTGGACGTTTTGCGCGCGCTGTCCAAAGAGCCGGGCGTGCTTGATGCGCTGTTCGATGAATTGGGCGATGGTCATGGCGACAAGCGTTTGGCCGCTCACATCGCGCAGCTAAAAACCAACTTCCGGGACACCGATGACATTCAATACCGCGCTCGGCAACTGACCGAAGACATCGCCATAGGGCTACAGGCCAAGCTGTTGTTGGAAGCCGGCAATGCCAGCGTCAGCGATGGCTTCATCAGCAGCCGCCTGGCCTCGACCGGGCGGGTGTATGGCACGTTGCCGCGCGGGGTTGATGTGGTGGGGTTGGTCGCACGTTCGTCGCCGAATGTCGGGTAATAGGCAATCTCTGTAGGAGCGGGCTTGCCCGCGATAATCGTCACGCGGTGTGTCAGGCATATCGCCATCGCGGGCAAGCCCGCTCCTACAGTGACATCTGCTAGTGCCTTCGGCTGTCGATGCAGGCAAGATACAAGTCTGCAAGATCAGACAGGATGTGTATCGTGACCGAAGCTTTTATTGTCGTTGAAACCGCCGAGCAAGCTGTTGATCGGCTTGCCGTTTTGCATGAACGCGCCACCGGCGCCCTGAGCCAGGCGCTCA
Organism: Pseudomonas sp. NA-150; assembly: GCF_044336365.1. Lineage (NCBI taxonomy): Bacteria > Pseudomonadati > Pseudomonadota > Gammaproteobacteria > Pseudomonadales > Pseudomonadaceae > Pseudomonas > Pseudomonas sp. NA-150. Next base: position 522,594 of record NZ_CP172305.1, read on the forward strand.
AGCGCTATCTCAAAGACCGCGTCGAACCGACGGCGGCTGAGCGTGAACTGTTCCGCTACCCCGAATTGCGTCTGAGTTATCACTGCCAGGGCGAAGTGCCATTGACCACACGGGCTTACGCCAAGGTCCAGTTGCCCGGCACCTACAGCGTCACTGTGACCCACCCTTCGTCATTCCGCGCCTATCTGCTCGAGCAACTGGTGCCACTGATGAACGACTTCACCGTCACGGTGGAAGTGGGCGTCAGCGAACAAAACATTCCTTATCCGTACGTGGTCGAGCAAGGCGATGAGCTGGCTGGCTCTGGCGTAACCGCAGCGGCGCTGGCACGTGTGTTCCCGAGTACCGACCTGTCCGCCGCCACCGATGGCATTGCCGACGGCCTCTACGATTGGGCCAACACCGACCCGTTGCCATTGGCCTTGTTCGACGCCGCACGGGTGGACTTCTCCCTGCGCCGACTGGTGCACTACACCGGCAGCGACTGGCGGCATGTGCAGCCGTGGATTCTGCTGACCAACTACCACCGCTATGTCGACCAATTCATCTTGCATGGTCTGGAGCAACTGCGCAGCGACCCGCGTTTCGTGCGCATGGTGCTGCCGGGCAACGTGATCGTCGACAAAAGCATGGACCATGGCGAGATGCAGTCGATCGTCGCCGGCGTGGTCTGGCATCGCTATCAGATGCCTGCTTATCACCTGATCGCGACTGATGGTCATGGCGTGACGCTGGTCAATATCGGCGTCGGCCCGTCCAACGCCAAGAACATCACCGACCACCTGGCGGTGTTGCGTCCGCATTGCTGGCTGATGATCGGCCACTGTGGTGGCTTGCGCCAATCGCAGACCATCGGCGACTACGTGCTGGCTCACGCTTACATGCGCCGCGACGGGATTCTCGACCGGGTGGTGCCGCCGAACATTCCGATCCCGGCCTTGGCGGAAGTGCAGCTGGCGTTGCAGGAAGCGGCGGCACAGGTGACCGGCGAGCGCGGCGACGACCTGAAGAAGCGTTTGCGCACCGGCACGGTTCTGACCTACGACGACCGTAACTGGGAATTGCGCTGGGCTCAGGAACGTCCGCTGATCAACCTGTCCCGTGCTGTGGCGGTGGACATGGAAAGCGGCACCATCGCCGCCCAGGGTTATCGTCTGCGCGTTCCTTACGGCACGTTGCTGTGCGTTTCCGACAAGCCGCTGCACAGTGAAATCAAACTGCCGGGTTCGGCCAACGCGTTCTACGAGCGCGCGGTCAGCCAGCATTTGAAGATCGGTATTGCTGCCGTCGACCTGATGCGCAGCCAGCTCAACTCGTTGCACTCGCGCAAACTGCGCAGCTTTGACGAGCCACCGTTCCGTTAATTGATCGGTTGGGTTAGGCATTTACGCGAAGGGCCACTAAAGTGGCCCTTTCCGTTTTCGAAATGTAAACCGTCATGCCCCGCACCCCGCGCCCCATCTCCCGTCGCCCCACTTCTAACTCGTCGGCTAATCCCCGCCGCGTTGCCAAAGCGCCACCTGCCGAGCCTCGTTTGATTCTGTTCAACAAACCATTCGATGTGCTGACGCAATTCAGCGACGGTGAAGGCCGGGCGACGCTCAAGGACTACATCGAGATCCCCGGAATCTACCCGGCCGGACGCTTGGATCGCGACAGCGAAGGTTTATTGCTGCTGACCAACGATGGCCAACTGCAGGCGCGGATTGCTGATCCCAAGCACAAGCTGGCCAAGACCTATTGGGTGCAAGTGGAAGGCGTGCCGACGCAAGAGCAATTGCAGCGATTGCGCGATGGTGTGGAGCTGAACGACGGCCCGACTTTGCCGGCGCAAGCGCGACTACTGGACGAGCCTCAGCTCTGGCCACGCAATCCGCCTGTGCGTTTTCGTCAGAGCATTCCGACCAGTTGGCTGGAGTTGGTGATCAAAGAAGGGCGCAACCGCCAGGTCCGACGTATGACTGCCGCTGTTGGCTTGCCGACCTTGCGCCTGGTGCGCGTGCGAATCGGCGACTGGAGCATCGAAGGGCTGGATCAGGGGCAATGGCGGGAAGTGCCGGCGAAGCTGTGATCAACACCCGGTCGGTGTAGGAGCAAGCTTGCTCGCGATCGGCTGCGTAGCAGTCGTAATTCCGGGTTGTCGGTTGTACCTGACACATCGCGTTGGCTGGTTTTACTGCCGCTTTGCGTCAGATCGCGAGCAAGCTCGCTCCTACAGAGGGTGTAGTGACTTGAGCGGCGAAACAGATTTCAGTGTTCGAGGTACGCAATCACAACGCTTTTGATCACAAAGGCCATGATGCCCAAGCCCAACACCAGGAACAGAATCATGGTGCCGAATTTTCCGGCTTTGGATTTTTTCGCCAGATCCCAGACGATAAAGCCCATGAAACCAATCAGGATGGTGACCAGAATCGTCATCATCCAATCTTCAAAAACCGCAGGATCCATCGTGTTCTCCAGCTCGTCGGCAAAGGCGCGGCGAGTATACAGGACGCCGGCGATCCTTAGCTTCGTAGGTGCGTCAGCGGTAGTTCGGTGCTGGCCAGCACCTGATTGAGCACAAAGCTCGAACGTACGCTGGTGACACCTTCAATGCGAGTCAGATGACCCAGCAACAGTTTCTGATAGTGATCCATGTCTGGCACTACGACCTTCAACTGATAATCAGCGTCCATCCCTGTGACCAGGCTGCATTCCAATACCTGAGGCAGGTTGCGGATCTGTTGCTCGAAATGCTCGAAGCGTTCGGGCGTGTGTCGGTCCATGCCGATCAACACGTAGGCCGTCAGGCTTAAGCCAAGTTTTTTGCGGTCCAGCAGCGCGACCTGGCGAGAAATGTAGCCGTCGTCTTCCAGTTGCTTGACCCGACGCGAGCAGGGCGAGGGCGACAATCCGATGCGTTCGGCCAGCTCTTGATTGGAGATCCGCGCGTCACGCTGCAATTCAGCCAAAATGCTCAGGTCGTATCTGTCGAGTTTGCTCATTGGTTGCGCCTATCTCAGATGTATTGCGCTGGATTATTCATCTGAAGTGAAAAATTGCGCAAGTCATGTTTTATTCAGCAATCTTCGCAATCCTCTGCTGGGGCCTCAGGCCTATTCTTATTAACAGAATCACTGCCCGGACATAGCGTCCAGCGCGGCTCGCCGAATCAGGTCAGCCGCGGCCGCCAACCCAACAGGGTTGGGCAGGCCCCCGGGCTACACACTGTCCAGAAGACGGCGTGAGGTGAGCCAATGCCAAAAGCGTTGAGCACGGACGAAATTCCCAAAAGGGGGCCGACGGGTCCCCTTTTTTTATTGCGTGGGTTTCGACTAAAAGCGCCCGCACGCGGTCAAACGTACTGTTAGAGTGCTGCCCCTAACGAATTCAGTCAGTAGTTTAATCAATGGGCATTTGCACCACAGTGAGGAAAGCATGAAATCGTGCATCTGGCGTTTTGCAGGTGTTAGTTTGCTGTGTATGAGTGTCAGCGCCCAAGCGTTGGCGGAAGGCCAGGGCGAGGAAGATCGCCAGCGTGAGCAAGAACAGCATCAGCACCAACAACAACAACAACAGCAACAACAACAGCAACAACATCAGCAGCAACAAAACCAACAACAGCAGCAACAGGTCCAGCAGCACCAGCAGCAGGATCAGCAGCGCCAGCAACAAATCCAGCAGCAACAACACCAGCAACAGGAACAACAGCACCAGCAGCAGGCACAGCAGCAGGAACAACAACGCCAGCAGCAACAGCGTCAGCAGCAGGAGCAGCAACAACATCAGCAGCAGGCGCAGCAGCAACAGGAACAGCAGCGTCAGCAGCAGTTCCAACAGCAGCAACACCAGCAGCAGGCACAGCAGCAACAAGAGCAGCAACGCCAATTGCAGCAACAACAGACACAGCAGCAGCGTCTGCCTATCCAGCCGCGTCCAGATGAAGTGCGCCAGACCCAACAGCCACGTCAGGGCTTTTATCAGGACAACCCACGTCAGGCGAGTAACCAGAATCAACATTGGCAGGGCGGACAACCGCCGCGGCCAGGGGGTGGCGACGGTCGTCCGGGCAATGATCACTGGCAGGGCCGACCTGATGGGCATGGCAACGGTTGGGGGCCAGGTCCGCAACGCCGTCCAGGTTATGAGATCGACAGGATGCCATCCGAGCATTCACGCTATGGCTGGCATGGTCAGGACTACTTCTACTCTGGTGGTTATTGGTATCGCCCGCAGGGTCCGCGTTACGTGATCGTGCAGCCGCCACGGGGAATCCGGGTTCACGAATTGCCGTCGTACTCGCAGGAAGTATGGTTGGGTGGAACGTTGTTCTTCGTCGCCGCAGGCACTTACTACCTGTATCAGCAGGATACCCAGGATTATGTCGTCTCCGAGCCGCCGCAAGGTGTCGAACCGGCCTATCCAGACGCCCCGCCACCTGGATCGGCGCCGGCGTTCAACATCAGCTACGATCCGAGATTTGCCCCAATCAATGGTCAAGGTCAGGATCAAATGAACCAGGATGGCTACGACTGCCACATGTACGCAATCGACCAGAGTCGCTTCGACCCGAGTGCGGCTGCTTACGCCCCCTCGGAGCAGGTAGTCGACGTCTACCGGCGCTCGATGAGCAACTGCCTGTCCAGTCGTGGTTACAGCGTTAGTTATTAACGTAACGCTAAAACACGCAATTCAAAAAAGGGAGCCAACAGGCTCCCTTTTTTTATCTAGCGTGACATTCAACCAACCATCCGCCTTTGGGCGTATTTCGTCAGCAACACCGGTCAAACCACCGCTCGTTTGACCACTTCCCGAGGGTCGGCGTGCACCAGCACTTCGGCCTTTGGGAATTCTTGTTGAATGGCGTCGGCCGCTTGATCACTCAGGGCGTGGGCTACCGAAAGGGTCAAATGCCCCGGTAGTTCCAGATGCAATTGCACGAACCAGTGGTTACCGGAAACTCGCGTCCGCAGATCATGGGCTCCCAGCACCCCCGGTACACTACGAGCCAGTTCCAGCATGCGCACACTGACATCGGGTGGAAGTTCTTCATCCATCAAAATAGCGACGGTTTCCCGGGCGATCTGAATCGAACTCCAGAGGATGTAGACGGCAATCGCCAAACCAAAATAGGCATCCAGTTGCTGCCAGCCAAACAACGCCAGAATCAACGCGACGAGAATGCTGGCATTGAGCAGCAGGTCAGAGCGGTAGTGCAACGAGTCAGCGCGGATTGCCGTCGAGCCGGTTTCGCGAATGACTTTGTGCTGGAACATCAACAGCGCCACGGTCAATGCAATCGACAGCAGCATCACCGCAATACCCAGCCCCGGCGCACCCAGTGGTTCCGGGTGCTGAATACGATCGACCGCCTGATAAGCAATCAACAGTGCACTGACCCCAATGAACAGCGATTGCGCGATACCCGACAGCGCTTCGGCCTTGCCGTGCCCATAGCGGTGATCTTCGTCAGCCGGGCGCAGCGCGTAATGCACTGCCAGCAAATTGAGGAACGACGCGACACCGTCCAGCGCCGAGTCGGTGAGGCCGGCAAGCAGGCTGACCGAACCACTCAGCCACCAGGCAATGGCTTTGGCAACGATCAGGATGCTTGCGACGGCCAGCGAAGCGCGGGTCGCCAGCCGTAGTAAACGTTCGTGTTCCGGGCTGGTGATCATGGCTCTTCCTTTGACTGAATCAGGCAGACGGGACCAGGCCGTACATTGCCAATTGTTGTGCGCTGCCGCGATGCTGGATCAGGCGCGGGTCATTGAGTGGCAGGCTACGGCCCAGCTCGGTTTCGAGGATGGCTTGCAGCTTGCTGTTATCAATGCTGCCATCCGCCTTGATTGCAGGCTGCAATTTGTGCGGATCGATCTGTGATGTGCGGCCTCCGGGGAAGTAGATAGCGCCGGTGGTGAAGTCGACACCAAAGGCGATCAGCCCCGGGATAATGTAGAACAGCAGGCCGATGGCATCCAGCGCAACGATCACGGGGTCGAGATGACCATCGATCTGACCGCGACGATCCGGGTAGAAAATGCTGCCGCAGGCGGTCAATTGGGTCAGCAAACTAGCGACCAGAACGCCGCCGATAACACGGGAAGGAATGCGCATAGGGATCTCCTGAAAGGTGGGCGCAACTATACAAGGCAAATGCTTACTCCTTAAGACTATTCCCGCGAGTGTTCGTGCAATAAGTGCAACACCGTATAATCGGCGGCTTGTTCTGGAGCTGCCATGATTTCGTTGCCCATTGATGCTGTCCTACCCGCCTTGCGCGACGCTTTGGCCGTGCGCCATGAAGCGGTGCTCGAAGCACCACCGGGCGCGGGTAAAACCACGCGTGTGCCCTTGGCGTTGCTGGAAGAAACATGGCTGGCCGGGCAAACCATTCTGATGCTGGAACCGCGCCGCCTGGCCGCGCGGGCGGCGGCTGAACGCCTGGCCAGTGAGCTGGGTGAAAAAGTCGGCGAGACGGTCGGTTACCGAATTCGCTTAGAGAGCAAGGTCGGACCCAATACCCGCATCGAAGTGGTCACCGAAGGCATTCTGACTCGCCGCTTGCAGGATGATCCGGCGCTGGACGGCGTGGGTTTGCTGATATTCGATGAATTTCACGAGCGCAGCCTCGACGCCGACCTCGCATTAGCCCTGAGCTTGAACGGCCGAGCGCTGTTTCGCGACGATCAGCCGCTGAAGATCTTGCTGATGTCCGCCACGCTGGAAGGTGAACGCCTGTCTGGCTTGCTCGACGACGCGCCGGTCATCCGCAGCGATGGTCGGATGTTTCCGGTGGACATGCGCTGGAGTCGGCCGTTTCAGGTAGGCGAATTCATTGAGCCGCGGGTGGTACAGGCCGTTCTCGATGCGCTGGATGCAGAGTCTGGCAGCCTGTTGGTGTTCCTGCCGGGGCAGGCCGAAATCCGCCGGGTCAATCAACAACTGGAAGAAGCACTGAGCGGGCGCCACGACATCTTGCTGTGCCCTCTGCATGGCGAGTTGGACCTGAGCGCACAACGCGCGGCCATCGAACCGGCGCCGAGTGGCACGCGCAAAGTGGTCTTGGCGACTAACATCGCCGAGACCAGCTTGACCATCAATGGCGTGCGGGTGGTAATCGATGCCGGTTTGGCGCGAGTCCCGCGTTTCGACCCCGGCAGTGGCATGACCCGCCTCGACACTCAACGCATCTCCCGCGCCAGCGCCACCCAGCGCGCAGGTCGGGCGGGGCGTCTGGAACCGGGCGTGTGTTATCGCCTGTGGTCCGAGGCTCAGCATGAGCAGTTGGCTGCTTACGGCACGGCGGAAATTCTTCAGGCCGATCTCGCGGGCCTGGCGCTGCAACTGGCGCGTTGGGGCGTAGCACCGGGGCAGTTGGTCTGGCTCGATGTACCGCCAGCGGCGGCTTATTCGCAGGCGCAGGATTTGCTCGGGCGCTTGGGCGCGCTGACGCAAAAGCCGGGTGAAGACTGGAAACTCACGGGCCACGGCCAGGCGATGGCGGAGCTGCCAGCGCATCCACGGATCGGGCATTTACTGCTGCGCGGGCAAGCATTGGGTCTGGGTGAATTGGCTTGTGACGTGGCTTCGTTGCTGGGCGAGCGTGACATTATGCGCGGTGGCGGCGCCGATTTGCACAGTCGCCTGACCTTGTTGGCGGGCACTGAGCGCGCCGCTCGAGGTGCGCAGGGCGGCGTTCAACGGGCAAAACAGCTGTCCCGACAATACCGAAGTTTATTGCAGAAACAGCGTGGCGCATCGAGTTCGGCCGTTGGCGATCCCGACCATCCACGCTGGCTCGGTGCCTTGCTGGCGCTGGCTTACCCTGATCGTGTGGCTCAGCAGAGACGCGCTGGCGGTGCGGAATATCGGCTGGCCAACGGCCGCGCGGCGTTGTTTGCCGAAGCCGACGCTTTGATGAAGCAGCCGTGGCTGGTGGTGGCTGATCTGGGCAGTCGTCAGGGGCAGCGCGAAGAGCGTATTTATATGGCCGCCGAGTTTGATCCAGGGCTGTTCGATTCAGTGTTGGCCGAGCAAGTCGTCGCACTCGACCATCTGGAGTGGGATGAGCGCGAAGGTGTATTCCGCGCCGAACGTCAGCGCAAAGTCGGTGAGCTGGTCCTCAGCCGCGAGCCGATGACTGATCTGGATGAGTCGGCGCGTGGTCAGGCGTTGCTGGCGCTGGTGCGTCGCAAGGGGCTGGAACTGTTGCCGTGGACGCCTGAACTGCGTCAGTGGCAGGCCCGAGTTTCGTTATTGCGCCACCTCGATCTGGAAAAACCAGCCGACAGTGAATGGCCGGATGTCAGCGACGCGGCCCTGCTCGCCAGTCTGGAAAAGTGGCTGCTGCCGTATCTGGGCAAAGTCTCGCGCCTCAGTCACTTCGGCAATCTCGACCTGTCTTCGATCCTGCATAACCTGTTGCCGTGGCCCTTGCCGCAGCGCCTGGACGAACTCGCACCGCATCACCTGAGCGTACCGTCCGGTTCATCGGTGCGCCTGGACTACAGCGAACATCCACCGATTCTGGCGGTGCGTCTGCAGGAACTGTTTGGTCTGGCGGAGACGCCACGCATCGCGGGCGGTCGGCAAATCGTCAAATTGCACCTGCTGTCACCGGCGCGGCGTCCGGTTCAAGTCACTCAGGATCTGGCCAACTTCTGGCGCAGTACTTATGCCGAGGTGAAGAAGGATTTAAAGGGCCGTTATCCGAAGCATTACTGGCCGGATGACCCCCTGGTGGCGGAAGCGACGGCGCGGATCAAGCCGAGGAAGTAGGGTGCCTGCGAAGAGGTCCACACGGTCTTACGGCTGCGCCGGCAATAAAAACTGTGCAATCACCGGCAAGTGACTGGAGATCAGCAAGGTATCGTCGCCACGTACTTGGGCGCTGACTCGCGTCAATTTAGGGCTGTGAAAGAAGTAATCCACCGTTCTGTCCGGCCCGCTCAGCCGTGGGTCGTTGGGAAAGTAGGTCAGCCATTGCCGCCGATCTTCGCCACCGCTTTCGGCGTTGCTCGGGATCATCGGGTATTTGTCCCACAGCTCATGCAGCCCACTGTCTTGCGCGTAGCCGCTGCGTTGTTCAGGGGCGAGGCGTTGGTATTGGCCTAGCGGCAACAGGTTGAAGTCGCCGCCGATCAACCAGGGCGTACCTTGGCTTTCGAATTTATCCAGCAACTTGAGCAGCGCCTGCACCTGGCGCTGCGAGGTGTCGTCGTTGCTGGCGTAGGGGTCGAGGTGGGTATTGATCACCGCCATTTGCCCACCGTCGCGCAGGGGCAGGTAGCTCACCAGCAACGCGCGTTTCGGCTGGAACTGGCGGCTGATGAGATTGCTGTTCGAGTGCGGCAATTGCAGGCGCTCGGCGTGTTCGATTTGGTAATGGCTCAACGTCGCCAGTTTTGTGCCGACGCTGCCATAGATATGCGGGCTCGGGATGAAGTCGGCTTTCCAGTAGAACGCTTCGGAAGTGCAGGGGTAGAGATCAACGACTCGTTCGCGCAACAGCCCCAGTTGATTCTCGTAGTCAGTGTTTTTAGCGCCGTCGTTCACTTCTTGCAGCAATACGATGTCGGGCTGTTCGTCGCGGATCACCCGAGCCACTTCATCGAGGTTGTAGGCCGTGTCTTCAGGGGTGGGGCGGTCATCCTGGCCGCTGCCGTCGGCCATGTCGTACCAGAATACATAGCGCTTGCCGGCCAGGTATTGGATGTTCCAGGTCATGACTTTCAGTGCCTGGCCGGGGGCCAGTACCGGGGCGGGGGATTTGCAACGGGTGGGTGCGTTTTCGCGCGCCGATGGGTGCCAGCTCATGCTGTAAATCAGCGCAGACACGAGCCCGACCGACAGCAGGCTTATCGAGGAATAGCGCAATAATCGGGTCATCGGCTCGACTTAGAACGCAGAACGTTCAAGGACTGAATCAGCCGAGCATAACCGAGTCCGCCACCGAAGTGGCGAGGGTGCTTAAAAAGTCAGGCTTCTGCTGGAGGCTGATGGATCAGCATGAACAGGCGGAACATCACCACGCTGGTAAACAGCTGCAAGAAGCTGCTGGCACTGTCGACCGCCAGTGACAGCGGCATGTTCAGCGGGTTCGGCAAGATGTACAGGCTGACGCCTTCCAGCACCGACAACGGCAGGTAAACACACAGCACACACACCATGATGCGCAGGAAATGTCCCTGGCTCATCTTGAAGCTTTCGCGCATGGCCGCCAGTGGCGTCATGCCCTCCAATACCAGCAGGTACTCGGAGAACACCAGCTTGATCATCACCCAGATCCCGGGGATGACGAACATCGACATGCCGAGCATGATCAGCAAGGTGCTCAGGGCGGACAACACGGCAAAGGTCGGCCACAGGCGCAAGGCCATGGCCATCAGGTCGCGTTTGCGTGGTTGTTCGCTGCGGGTGCGGGCGTCGAGGAACAGGATCAACGCGGCGGTATACAGCGGATAAAACAGCAGGCCGACCAACAGTTGATACGCCGGCGAGGCGTCCTCACCCAGCGCATTGCTCACCAGCTGTTTGCTGAAGGCTTCGAGTACCACCAACGGCAGGCACAGCATCAGAATGCTGGACAGGTTGCGTCGGAAAAAGTACAGCGAGTCTTGTAGAACGGTCAGCGGGTTCATCAGTCAATATCGCAAGGCCAAAAGCAGTGCGACACTTTAGCGTAAGGCTGGTGCAGGGCCAACCGCGCGCTTCGTCGGCATTATCCGGTAACATTTTCAGCGTTCTATTGAAACGACGCGGATCAGCCCCATTACCTTGATCACGGCTGTCCTATTTTTGGCAGACGATGTTTTTTTTATCGGCAATCTAACGAGGTCGCCATGAACAGCGAAGAGCAAACCCTGATCGATGGTCTTTTCTCAAAGTTGAGACAAGCCGAAACGAGTTCAGCTGCCCGAGACGCCCTGGCTGAAGCGCGGATCAAGGAACATGTGACTCAGCAACCGTCTGTCCCGTACTACATGACACAGACGATTCTGGTGCAAGAAGCCGCCATCAAGCAGCTTGATGCTCAAGGCAAACAGCTCGCCGAGCAAGTCGCCCAATTGCAGGCGCAATTGCAGCAGGCCCAGGCGCAACTGCAACAAGCCCAGGCCGCACCGGCGCCGAGCAGCGGTGGTTTCCTGTCGAGCATCTTCGGCAGCTCCCGCGATCCACAGCCGCAAGCGCAACAGCCATCGTTCTCGCAACCCCGGCCAGCCTCGCCACCTCCGTCGTCCGGCGGCTGGCGTGAACCTGCGCCGCAGCAGTACAACGCCCCGCAAGGCAACTACGCGCCACCGCCGCAGCAATATCAGCAGCCACAAGCCGCACCTGCCGCACCGATTGGCAGCGGGTTCCTGGGCGGTGCACTGAAAACCGCCGCAGGTGTGGCCGGTGGTGTGATGCTGGCAGAAGGTATCAGCAGCCTGTTCCACCACAACCAGCAGCAGCCACAGATCGTGGAAGAAATTATCGAAGAGCCAAGCCGCGCCAACGATAACTCCAATGGTGGCGACAATGGTTGGGGCAATGACAACCAGCGTGTGAGCAACAACGACTCCTTCAGTAACAACGACAGTGGCGGCTTTGCTGACAGCGGTTACGACAGTGATGACGGTGGCGGTTTCTCCGACGATGATGATTCGTATGTCTGATCTGATTAGCGGCGTCCGTTAGGACGCCTTCGCCGGTAGGAGCCAACTTGTTGGCGAGGCGGTGTGCCTGACACACCGCATCAAACGGCTCGCCAACAAGTTGGCTCCTACACAGGCGAAAGGCGCGGCGCGGTCCCGCTGACACACTACACCCGCAAAATCCCCCCAAACTGGCATACTGAGCGCCGATTCAATTCCTGGGTCGTTGTTGCCAACTCGCGCGCGCCTGCGCCATGGGGAAATCCGGTGAAAAAGATTGCGGTGTTCGCCGACGTACAAAACCTCTATTACACCGTTCGCCAGGCCCATGGTTGCCACTTCAACTACGCCGCGCTGTGGGCTGATATCAGCAAACGCGGGCAGATTGTCGAGGCGTATGCCTATGCCATCGATCGTGGCGACAGCAAACAGCAGCAATTCCAGCAGATCCTGCGCAACCTCGGCTTCACGGTAAAACTCAAACCCTACATCCAGCGCAGCGACGGTTCAGCCAAGGGCGACTGGGACGTAGGCATCACCATCGACATCATGGACGCCGCGCCGCATGTCGATGAGGTGGTACTGGCTTCCGGTGATGGCGACTTCGATCTATTGCTCGAACGCATCATCAGCAAGCACAGCGTCGAGGCCGTCGCCTATGGCGTCCCGGGTTTGACGGCCAACTCGCTGATCCGCGCCGCCAGTCGTTACGTGCCGATCGAAGGCGCGCTGCTGTTGAAAAACTAAACACTGATACTGCTAACAGGTTGGGCCCAGTTTGGAACGTATTGCTGTCATCGACTTCGAAACCACCGGTATCTCGCCGAACAACAGTTGCCGTGCGACTGAAATCGCCGTGGTGATCATGGAGCAGGGGCGCATCGTCGAGCGTTACCAAAGCCTGATGAACGCCGGGATACGCATTCCTGCATTCATCGAAGGTTTGACCGGCATCAGCAACAGCATGCTGCGCACCGCCCCGCCGGCCACGCAGGTGATGAATGAAGTCGCGGAATTCGTCGGCACCACGCCGTTGGTGGCGCACAACGCCTCGTTCGACCAGAAGTTCTGGGACTACGAGCTGTCACGCATTCAGCGCACGCGAGAGCAGAGCTTTGCCTGCTCGATGCTGCTGGCACGACGGCTGATGCCCGGCGCGCCGAACCACAAACTCGGCACCTTGACCAGTTGGGCCGGGCTGCCGAACACCGGCAAGGCTCACCGGGCGATGGCCGATGCCGAGATGGCAGCCAACCTGACCGTGCACCTGACCAACGAATTGCGCCAGACCCACGGTATCGCCGGGGTTTCACATCAATTGCTGTGTGCCTTGCAGAAAGTCCCGGCGGCGAAGATCAGCGAAGCTCTAAAGCGCCAGCGCGGGCTTTAAGCGCAGGCTTTTCCGCTTTGCCGTTGACCTCCAGATACCCCAGCGGTATGCGTCGTTCGACGGCAGTCGAGAGCACGATCGAGGTCTTGCTGAAGCCGAACTGGGCCACGCGATTGATCAGGTTTTCCAGCTCCGGCATCGAGCCGACAGCGGCCTGCATGATCACGCAGGGGTCACCGGTCACCCGGTGGCATTGCGTCAGTTCGGGAATTCGCGCCAGTTCATCGTAGGCCTGCTGATTGCCGTGGCTGGTCAGGCGCAGCTCGATCACGCATTGAATCGGCAGCCCGATCTTGGCCATGTCGACTTTGGCTTCATAGCCGGTGATCACTCCGCAGGCTTCCAGTTTGGCCACGCGCTCGGCGACTGCCGGCGCCGACAGATTGACCAGGCGCGCCAATTGGGCAAAAGATGCCCGCCCGTTTTCCAGCAGCGCATCGAGCAAAATTCGATCGTATTTGTCCAGGGTCATGACGCACCTGCATCGAGCTTTCGAAAAGAGTGTTTATAGGCCAAACAACGATGCTTTAAAAGGTCCAGGCGTGTCATAAACCCGGAATGCTGCTTATTTTTCCTACAGCGCTTTCATAAGATAAGTCGTTATAAGAACCTAACTTTAGAGATCAGCATGCCGACCTCTCGTCGTTTTCCTCTGCTACTGATTGGCGCTTTCTTTGCGTTGTATGTGATCTGGGGATCCACCTACCTGGTAATTCGCATCGGCATCGAGTCCTGGCCGCCATTGATGATGGCGGGTGTGCGCTTTTTGATCGCCGGTGGCTTGCTGTATGGCTTCATGCGTTTTCGCGGCGCGCCGAACCCGACATGGCAGCAGTGGAAGAACGCCGGAATGATCGGCTTTCTGTTGCTCGCCTGCGGAAATGGGGGCGTGACCCTGGCGGAACACGCCGGTGTAGCGTCGGGCGTTGCGGCCTTGGCGGTGGCCACCGTGCCGCTGTTCACGCTGATATTTGGCCTGTTATGGGGGCATCGCAATACACGTCTTGAGTGGGCCGGCATCGCGCTGGGGCTGGTGGGCATTGGCTTGCTGAACCTGGGCTCCAACCTGCAAGCCAGCCCTTATGGCGCCGCTATGGTGATCTTCGCTGCTGCGGCCTGGGCCTTCGGCTCGATCTGGAGCAAAACGCTGCCGCTGCCCGCCGGCCCGATGGCCAGCGCGGCGGAAATGCTGATCGCCGGTGTTGTCCTGCTGATCGGCAGCGCGTTGACCGGTGAGCGCATGGAGCACATGCCGACTGCCGCCGGTTGGGGCGCACTGGCGTATCTGGTGGTGTTCGGCTCGATCGTCGCGTTCAGTGCCTACATGTACCTGCTGAAAAACGTGCGTCCGGCGGCGGCGACCAGCTACGCCTACGTCAACCCGGCGGTGGCGGTGTTACTGGGTATTTTGTTTGCCGATGAGCACATTGGCGTCCCCGAGTGCCTGGCGATGGCGGTGATTATCAGCGCAGTGGTACTGATCGGAATCCCGCAGTGGCGCAAACGACCCTTACTCGAGCAGGCTGGAACCGTGCGGACAGGGTAAACTGCGCGCCTTGCGCTGAATTTTCCCTACGGTATCCCCATGACATTCGCCACTCTCGGCCTGATCGAACCCTTGTTGCGTGCCCTTGAGGCCCTCGGCTACCAGACTCCGACGCCTGTTCAGGCACAGGCGATTCCACCGGTACTGGCCGGCCGCGACTTGATGGCCGCTGCCCAGACCGGCACCGGCAAGACCGCCGGTTTTGCCTTGCCGCTGCTGCAACGCCTGACAATGGAAGGCCCGAAAGTGGCGCCCAACTCGGTGCGTGCACTGGTGCTGGTGCCGACCCGCGAACTGGCCGAGCAGGTTCACGAAAGCATTCGTCAGTACGCCGAACACCTGCCGCTGAGCACCTACGCGGTGTACGGCGGTGTCAGCATCAACCCGCAAATGATGAAGTTGCGTAAAGGCGTCGACGTGCTGGTGGCGACGCCGGGTCGCCTGCTGGATTTGTATCGCCAGAAAGCGCTGAAGTTCTCGCAACTGCAAACCCTGGTCCTCGACGAAGCCGACCGGATGCTCGACCTGGGTTTCTCCGAAGAGCTGCGTGATATCTATGCCGCGCTGCCGAAGCGCCGTCAGACGCTGCTGTTCTCCGCGACCTTCTCCGACGCGATCCGCCTGTTGGCCGGGCAGATGCTCGACGACCCGCTGACCATCGAAGTCAGCCCGCGCAACGTCGCGGCGAGTTCGGTCAAACAGTGGGTGGTGCCGGTCGACAAGAAGCGTAAAACGGAACTGTTTATCCACCTGCTGAAAAAACAGCGCTGGAGCCAAGTGCTGGTATTCGCCAAGACCCGTGTTGGCGTTGATCAGTTGGTTGAACGCCTGCAAGGTCTGGGCATCAATGCCGACGGCATCCACGGTGACAAACCGCAGGCAACCCGTCAGCGAGCGCTGGATCGCTTCAAGGCCAGTGAAGTGCAGATTTTGGTCGCGACCGATGTAGCAGCACGTGGCCTGGACATCGACGACCTGCCGACCGTGGTTAACTTCGACTTGCCGATCGTGGCTGAAGACTACATCCACCGCATCGGTCGTACCGGCCGCGCGGGCTTGACCGGTGAGGCGATCTCGCTGGTGTGCGCCGATGAAGTGGAATTGTTGTCCGCTATCGAAACCTTGACTCGCCAAACGCTGACGCGTCACGAAGAACAGGATTTCGAGCCGGAACATCGGGTGCCTACCACCGACGCCAGTGGCCAGATCCTGAAAAAACCGAAGAAGCCGAAGAAGCCAAAAGTCTCGGGTGGTGGTAAGCGCAATCTGGGCAAGTGGGTCGACAGCAACGAGTCGGCTGCGGACGTCCCTGCGGTCAAGCCTGTGCGCAAAGTTCCGGTATTCAACACCGGACCGCGTAAGCGCAAGCCTTAATTCCATCGCCTGTGTAGGAACGGGCTTGCCCGCGATCAGATTTCTCTGATACACCGCGATCGCGGGCAAGCCCGCTCCTACAACTTCAACCAGGCCACCATCCCCAACGCCGCAGCGCGACCACTGGCAAAGCAGGCGGTCAGCAGATAGCCACCGGTTGGCGCTTCCCAGTCGAGCATTTCCCCGGCACAGAACACCCCCGGCAGTTGCTTCAACATCAACCCTTCGTCCAACGCCTCAAACGGCACGCCACCGGCGGTGCTGATGGCCTCGTCAATTGGCCGGGTTTTGATCAGCGTCAGTGGTAACCCTTTCAAGGCTTTACCCAGCGATAACGGATCGGCAAACGCCTCGGCCGGCGCCAGTTCGCGCAACAACGCAGCCTTGACCCCATCAATTCCCAGTTGACTGTGCAGGTGCTTGGACATCGACCGCGAACCACGCGGTTTGGCCAGTGCTGCCTGGACCTTGCCGATGTCCTTGCCCGGCAGCAGGTCGATCTCCACCGTTGCGCAGCCGTGCTGATTGATCTGTTCACGAATAGGTGCAGACAACGCATACACCAGGCTGCCCTCGATACCGGTCTCGGTCAGCACGCATTCGCCCAGACGCGGTGTTTGTCCCCGCAAGCCGATGGCCACGTTCTTCAGTGGCGAGCCGGCGAACTTGCTGCGCAGCAATTCGCTCCAGGCCGTGGTTTCAAACCCGCAATTGCTGGGTTGCAGGGCCGTCATTGTGACGCCGCGTTGCTCCAGCCACGGCAGCCACGCGCCGTCGGAACCGAGGCGTGCCCAGCTTCCGCCACCCAACGCCAGCAACACCGCATCGGGCTTGATGGCCTGTTCGCTGTCGGCGTGAGCCACCCGCAGTTCACCTTCGTTGTTCCAGCCCAGCCAGCGATGGCGGGTGTGGATCACCACGCCGGCATCACGCAGGCGCTTGAGCCAGGCGCGCAATAAGGGCGCGGCTTTCATGTCGGCAGGAAATACCCGACCTGAACTGCCGACAAAGGTCTCAATACCCAATTCGTGAATCCAGTTGCGCAACGCGTCGGCGCCAAATTCGCGCAGCAGGGGCGCGATAAAAGGCGCGCGCTCCGCGTAGCGCGAGAGAAACGCGGGGTAGGGTTCCGAGTGGGTAATGTTCATTCCGCCCACGCCTGCCAGCAGAAACTTGCGGCCCACCGACGGCATGGCATCGTACAGATCGACCTTGATTCCGGCCTGGCTCAGGACCTCGGCGGCCATCAAGCCGGCTGGGCCTCCACCAATAACGGCAACCTGCGGGGGAGGGGAATGGGTCATAAACACGGCCTGATTAAAAAGAACAGGCGGGGATTATAAACAGGCTGCGAGGGCGCTGATGTGGATGATGGACGCGGACTGGAAAATCGTAACAAAACAATCCATGATTCCTCTGGTTGTGCGTGCCTTCAGGATGAGTCAGCTACTCCTTGAAGGCCTTTGTGATGGTCCTTTCTCCAGGAGTTAATCTTTGACTGACGTGTGTTCCAGCGGCCTCGATATTGGTTTCGCTTCACTGGATTATTTGCAAATAGGCATTCTCGGCGTCATTCAGGGCATCACGGAGCTGTTGCCGATCTCTTCCACGGCGCACATGCGCGTGGTGCCAGCCGTTCTCGGTTGGCGTGACCCGGGATCAGCGTTTTCGGCCGCCATGCAAATGGCTGCGCTGGCCGCGGTTGTCAGTTATTTCTGGCGCGACGTCCGGGATGTAGTTTCAGGAAGCGTCACGGCTGTGCGCGAGCGAGACTTCAGCAACAAGTGGTTCTTGCTGGCCGTGGCGATTATTCTCGCGACTATTCCCATCGGTATTGCCGGGCTGGCGTTGTCGTCGGTGCTCAATGCCTGCGGCTCGCCGTTGCGCGGGCTGATGGTGATTGGCGTTTCCTGTCTGGTGATGGCGGTGTTGATGGGGGTGTCCGAGTTCACGTGTCGGCATCGTCGAACGGTAGAGCAAATGCGCCTGCGCGATGCCTTGATTGTCGGTATTGCGCAGATTGGTGCGTTGATCCCTGGTGTTTCTCGCTCGGGTTCTACCCTGACAGCGGCACTGTTTCTGAACTTCAAGCGTGAAGAGGCGGCGCGTTTCTCCTTTTTGTTGGGCTTGCCGGCGATTGCATTGGCCGGGCTCAAGGAATTGTGGGTACTGCATAAGGCGGAAATACCGCCTGAGGCTTGGTCTCACTTGTTTTTCGGCATTCTCGTCGCCAGCGTGTCGGCCTTTTTTGCGATCTGGGGGCTGATGAGGTTTCTTGAACGCTTCTCGACCTGGCCTTTCGTGATTTACCGGGCAGCGCTGGGGATCTTTCTGATTGCTGCGGTCAGTACCGGCTTTTTGCAATAAACCGCTTATTCAGGGGTGAAGCGGATTCGCCCCTGATTCGGCCTGTGGAAAACTATTGATCAATAAATAGACAGTGGCCGCCAAGCCAAGCGGAATATGGGCTTTAGCGGCTTTCACTCAGGTTATCCACAGGCCGTTCCACAGCGATTGTGGACAGTTAATTCAATCCTTCCGACACCCAGACTCTCTGTGCGCTGTGATGCAGAATGCCGTGGCGACGTGCCAGGGCTACGCGATCCTTGCTGTAACCACCGCCGATAACCCCGAGCACCGGAATATTTCGCTTCAGGCAATGGCGCATTACCGCTTCATCGCGTGCGGCGACCCCTTCGTCGGTTAGCTTCAGGTAGCCGAGGGCGTCGTCTTTGTGCACATCCACGCCGGCGTCATATAGCACCAGATCCGGTTGATAGAACGGCAACAGGTAATTGAGGGTGTCGTCGACCACCTTCAGGTATTCAGCATCGCCCACGCCCATGGGCAGCGGGATGTCCCAGTCGCTTTCTGCTTTGCGTGCGGGAAAATTCTTTTCGCAATGTAGTGAAACGGTAATCGCATCCGGCGTATCAGCGAGTATGCGGGCGGTGCCGTCACCCTGGTGTACGTCGCAGTCGAAGATCAGCACGCGGCCGACGCGTCCGCTTTCCAGCAGGTAGCGGCTGATGACTGCCAGATCGTTGAAGATGCAGAAACCCGCCGGGTGATCGTAGTGGGCATGGTGCGTGCCGCCCGCCAGATGGCAGGCCAGGCCGTGCTGCAGGGCTTGTTCGGCCGCCAGCAGCGAGCCACCCACGGCGCGCACGGTGCGCAGCGCCAGTGCCTCGCTCCAGGGCAGGCCGAGACGGCGTTGGTCCTCGCGCGACAGCTCGTTGCTCATGAAGCGCTGGATGTACGCTGGGTCATGTGCCAGGGCCAGAATATCCGCAGGGCAGACCTCGGGACGCAGCAATCGGGCGTCGGTGGTCAGGCCGCTATCGACCAGGTGGTCACGCAGTAAGCGGAATTTATCCATCGGAAAGCGATGCTCAGCTGGAAAATCCGGGCTGTAATCATCGTGGTAGATGAGTGGCAGAGGCATTTTTAGTCTGGTCAGAGGTCGAAAGTGGATCTTGCCAGCAATGTCGCTGCCCGCACAGCGCCTCGATAGGGAGGCCCCGTGCGGCGGACTACACTGCGAGCCATGCCGGGCAACGTTATAGGAGCACACCGATGGAGCCGCTACTGGAACTCCACAGCGCGCGATTGCTAATGCGACAGTGGCGTGATGATGATTTGCCAGCGTTCGCGGCGTTGTGTGCCGACCCGCAAGTAATGCGTTATTTTCCGGAGCCCTTGAGCCGTTTGGAAAGCGCGGCATTGATTGGCCGAATACGCGGGCATTTTGCCGAACTGGGGTTTGGCTTGTGGGCTCTGGAACGCAAGGACACCGGGGAGTTTATTGGCTTTACCGGCTTGAGCGTGGTGGGCTTCACGGCCCATTTCACCCCGGCAGTGGAAATCGGCTGGCGTCTGGCCCGCGAGCATTGGGGGTTGGGGTTCGCCAGCGAGGCGGCGTGGACCGCTCTGGGCTGCGGCTTTGAACACCTGGCGCTGGACCAAATCGTCTCGTTCACGGCGCAGAGTAATTTGCCGTCGCAGAAGGTCATGCAAGCCATCGGGATGCACCATAACCCGACCGATGATTTCCAGCATCCGAGCCTGCCGGATGGCGACCCATTGAAACCTCACGCCTTATACCGGATCACCCGGCAGCAATGGATCAGAACCCTGAACGGTTGAACAAGGCTGGCGCCGCCAAAGCCTGTATCATTTGCGCTTGTGCGCAGTGACTGTGATGAGCCTTTGCGTTCTTTCGTCTTTGCCTGATTACGTCGCCTGCAATAGTCCTGGAGGCGCAGCATTGTTTTGTGTGAGGAGTTTCCGATGAGCCTGGTTCTAGATGATCTGGTTTCGCTGCTGGCCCTTGAGGCGATTGAAGAAAACCTCTTTCGCGGTCGCAGCCAGGACCTCGGCTTTCGTCAGCTGTTCGGCGGCCAGGTGCTCGGTCAATCGTTGTCGGCGGCAAGCCAGACCGTAGAGGACGAACGCCATGTGCATTCGTTGCACGGTTACTTCTTGCGTCCGGGCGACGCGTCGCTGCCGGTGGTCTATCAAGTCGACCGCGTGCGCGATGGCGGTAGTTTCAGCACTCGTCGTGTCTCGGCGATCCAGAAAGGGCAGCCGATCTTCACCTGTAGCGCGTCGTTCCAGTACGACGAGAAAGGCTTCGAGCACCAGACCCAGATGCCGCAAATCGTCGGACCGGAAAACCTGCCGTCCGAATTGGAGTTGACGCAGCAGCGTGCGCATTTGATTCCCGAAAAAATGCGCGAAAAACTGCTGTGCCCAAAGCCGATCGAATTTCGCCCGGTGACGGCCACCGACCCCTACGATCCCAAGCCAAGCGAAGCGGTGAAATACGTGTGGTTCCGCGCCGACGGCAGCCTGCCTGACGTTCCGGCGCTGCATAAGTACCTGCTGGCCTATGCCTCCGACTTCAATCTGCTGACCACTTCATTGCAGCCGCACGGCAAATCGGTGTTCCAGAAAGACATGCAGGTTGCCAGTCTCGACCATTCCCTGTGGTTCCACGCCGACCTGCGCGCCGATGACTGGCTGCTGTATGCGATGGACAGCCCGTGGGCGGGCAATTCCCGTGGTTTCTCACGTGGCAGCGTGTACAACCGCGCCGGGCAACTGGTGGCGTCTGTCAGCCAGGAAGGACTGATCCGTCATCGGAAGGATTGGGCGTGAGTCTGCAGCAGGTTCGTCATTGGGTGTTCGACATGGACGGCACCCTGACGTTGGCTGCCCACGATTTCCCCGCGATCAAACGGGCGCTGGAGATTCCGCAGGACGACGACATCCTCAGTCATTTGGCTGCGCTACCGCCTGAGGTGTCAGCGGCCAAGCATGCCTGGCTGCTGGAGCATGAGCGCGAACTGGCGCTGGCGTCGCAACCGGCTCCCGGAGCGGTGGAGCTGGTTCGTGAGCTGGCGGCGCGCGGTTATCGCTTGGGCATTCTCACGCGTAACGCTCGCGAGCTGGCGCACATCACCCTGGAAGCGATCGGGCTGGCGGATTGTTTTGCGGTCGATGACGTTCTGGGGCGGGATGAGGCACCACCCAAGCCCGATCCCGGCGGCCTGCTGAAGTTGGCGCAGGCGTGGGATGTAGCACCGTCGCAGATGGTAATGGTCGGCGACTACCGCTTCGATCTCGACTGTGGCCGTGCGGCGGGTGCACAGACGGTGTTGGTCAACCTGCCAGAGAATCCGTGGCCGCAACTGACCGATTGGTATGCCCTGGATTGCTTCGCGTTGCGCGAGATGTTGGTGGTCTGATCCAGCACCGTGTCGCGCCAATCGCGGGCAAGCCCGCTCCTACAAAAGATTCACGAAACCTTGTAGGAGCGGGCTTGCCCGCGATGTGCATCAAGATCAGTTGGCGAACGGCTTGAACACCGCCGCCTGACCTTCCGGCGAGGTGAACATCAAGTCGCCGTCATGACCGACACTCGGGACTTCAACCAGTTGATGCTTCAGCCCCTCAGGGTGACGCTGTTGCAGGTAGTTGAAGAAATTATGCCCGCGGATCAGGCGATAAGCGCCCTGAGCTTCGGCGGCGCAGGTGGTGTCCAGCGCCGGGTGCTTGGGGTCAGTGTCCAGTTGACCCAGCAAGTAGGTCACATCGCGGCTGACGTAGTTTTTCTCGATCTGCTCTGCGGTCAGTTTACCCGCGTACGCCGGCAACTTGTTCATCCCGTATTTCCAGGTATCGAACGTCGGGCAGGTCTTCGGGTCCACGGTCTCAGGCCGCTTGTCATCGAAATAGGCGTAGGACGACGGGTTGGCGATCACGTAGCGCAGGGTGATGCCGGCTTTCTCCAGATCTGCACCGCCTTTGCCCACTTCCACATAACGCTGAACCACCTGAGCACCACCCGAATGCCCAGCGATAATGACTTCACGCAAGTTCGGGAACAGCTTGCGGTCGCTGAGTTTGGTCAGGATTTCGTCGATGACGGTGAATGAACTGACAGGCACCGGGCCAAGAGCCGCTTCGCCGCCCATCCAGTCATCTTTGTGCCAGCGCAGGATATTGTCTTTCAGCTGGTGCTTGGTGATGTCTTTCTGATCGAGGAACTGCGGAGCGATCAGCAATGTGGAGCTGCGCAGGCCCGAGCGATACGAAGCTCGCTCAGCACTGCGCAGGTAGGTCTGTGCATTGCGCAGGCGGCCATGAATGATGATCAGGGCGCGGCGAGTGTTCGGTTGCGGTGATTTCCAGTCCTTGCTCAACCCAAGCGTCGCCAGCGCGCCGTTAACCGGCAGCCGTTCGGGGCTGAGGGCTTTCACCGCCAAATCCGCTGCATGTGCCGTCAGGCTCATTAGGGTGCTCAACAACAGGACCAATAACGGTTTTATCATGTGATTAAAGGCTCTTTGCGGAGAAGGTATCGCACTGATTAAGTTGGCCCTGAGCAAAACCGGTCTTGAACCAGCGCACGCGCTGTGCCGAGGTGCCATGGGTAAACGAGTCGGGTACCACTCTACCCTGACTCTGTTGCTGCAATCGGTCATCGCCAATGGCATTGGCCGCGTTCAGGGCTTCTTCAATATCACCCGGCTCCAACCAATTCAAACGCTTTTGTGCGTTATTGGCCCAAACACCCGCAAGACAGTCAGCTTGCAACTCCTGATGCACCAACAAACCGTTGTTGCCCTCCAGGCGAGCCCCCCGTTGCCGCGCCGCGTCGACCTTGGCCGATACCCCCAAAAGTGTCTGCACATGATGACCCACTTCGTGGGCAATCACGTTGTCGCTGCGTCTGCCTTTTTTCCAGAGCATGGGGGAATCCTCTTCTTCTCAAGCTGAGAGTGTTGTTGCTGGCAACGGCATGCGCCAGACCGGTCGTCCGGGTGGAAGGCGAGGGGAGAGAGGAGAAGAAGGTGTCGGGAAAGCGTACTTCCCCGACGAGATGGCTTAGCGCCGAACCAGCAACACGCCCGATTCCATATGGTGGGTATACGGGAACTGATCAAATAACGCACAGCGCTCGATGCGGTGGGTGTCATTCAATTGCGCGATATTCGCCGCCAGGGTTTCCGGGTTGCAGGAGATGTACAGGATGCGTTCGAAGCGGCGGGTCAGTTCGCAGGTGTCCGGGTCCATGCCGGCCCGTGGCGGGTCGACGAACACGCTGCCGAAGTCGTAGCTCTTCAGATCGATCCCGGCCAGACGTCGGAAAGGGCGTACATCGTTCAGGGCTTCGGTCAGCTCTTCAGCAGACAGGCGCACCAGACTGACGTTGTCCACCTGGTTGTCGGCCAGGTTGTTCAAGGCCGCGGCGACTGAGGTCTTGCTGATCTCAGTGGCCAGGACTTTGCGTACACGGGTCGCCAGCGGCAGGGTGAAGTTGCCGTTGCCGCAATACAGCTCCAGCAAGTCGTCGTCGCGCTGGCCCAAGGCTTCATACGCCCAGCTGAGCATCTTCTGGTTGACCGAGCCGTTGGGCTGGGTGAACGAGCCTTCCGGTTGCTGGTAACTGAAGGTACGACCGGCGACCTGCAGTGCTTCGATAGCGTAATCGCGACCGACCACCAGACGTTTACCCTTGGAGCGACCGATGACGCTGACCTTCAACTCTTCAGCCAGTGTTTGCGCGGCTGTGAGCCAGGCGTCATCCAGCGGGCGGTGATAACACAGAGTGATAATCGCATCGCCTGCCAGAGTAGTCAGGAAGTCCACCTGGAACAGCTTGTGGTTCAGGACTGCGCTGGCTTCCCAACGGCTGCGCAGCAGCGGCATCAAATCATTGATGCGCTGGCTGGCAATCGGGAAGTCATTGATCAGGATCGGCGTGTGGTTATCGCCAGGCGCGAACATTGCGTAGAAGCGCTGCTGGTTTTCGCGCCACAGGCGAAACTCGGCGCGCAGGCGGTAATGCTCGCGCGGCGAATCGAATACCTGCGGTTCCGGCGCCGCGAACGGCGCCAGCAAGTCACGCAAACGCGTGGCTTTGTCGGCGAGCTGCAGATCGTAGCTCGCGGGGTCAAAAGGTACACTCATGCGTTAAACCAGCCCAACTTGATCACGAACAGAATCGACAGGATCACCAGCGCCGGGTTCAGCTCGCGCCCGCGCCCGGACAGCAGTTTGATCGCGGTCCAGGAGATGAAACCAAATGCAATGCCGTTGGCGATAGAAAAGGTAAATGGCATCGCCAGCGCGGTAATGACCACAGGCGCGGCGACGGTGATGTCATCCCATTCTATTTCAGCCAGGCCCGACATCATCAACACGGCGACGAACATCAGTGCCGGTGCGGTGGCGAACTCCGGAACGCTGCCGGCCAACGGGGCGAAGAACAGCGCCAGCAGGAACAAGATGGCGACGACGACGGCGGTCAGACCGGTGCGGCCACCCGCTGCCACACCCGCAGCCGACTCGATGTAGCTGGTGGTGGTCGAAGTGCCCAGCAGGGAACCGGCCATGGCAGCGGTACTGTCGGCGACCAGCGCGCGGCCCATTTTTGGCATGTAGCCGTCTTTGCCCATCAGGCCGGCGCGTTTTGCTACGCCGATCAGGGTGCCGGAGTTGTCGAACAGGTCAACGAACAGGAAGGAGAAGATCACGCTGACCAAACCGATGTTCAGTGCACCTTTAATGTCCAGTTGCAGAAAGGTCGGCAGCAGCGAAGGCGGGGCCGACATCACACCGCCGAACGGCGAGAAACCGAAGACGATGGAGACGATGGTGACCACCAGAATCCCGATCAGCACCGAACCTTTCACGCTTAGAGCTTCCAGCGCCACGATCAGGAAAAAGCCGAGGACGGCGAGGATCGGACCTGGTTTGGCCAGATCACCCATACCGACCATGGTCGCAGGGTTCGCCGCGACGATGCCGGCGTTCTGCAGCGCGATCAGCGCCAGGAACAGGCCGATACCCGCCGCAATCGCCGAGCGCAAGGGCAGGGGGATGCTGTTGATGATCCACTCACGAATCTTGAAGATCGACAGAATGAAGAACATCACGGCGGAGATGAACACCGCACCCAACGCCACTTGCCAGGTGTGGCCCATGTGCAGGACGACGGTGTAGGTAAAGAACGCGTTGAGGCCCATACCCGGAGCCAGGGCGATCGGGTAGTTGGCGATCAGGCCCATCACGGTCGAACCGATGGCCGCCGCCAGGCACGTCGCGACAAATACCGCGCCTTTGTCCATGCCCGTCGCACCAAGAATGCTCGGGTTAACGAACAGTATGTAGGCCATGGCCAGGAAAGTGGTGACGCCCGCAAGAATTTCGGTGCGCACATTCGTTTTGTGTGCGCTGAGTTGGAACAGCCTTTCCAGCATGTTTGCTCCCCATGACGCGTCCTGCGCCGTTAAATGTATCGACTAAAACAGCAAAGCACAGACTGTTGAATAAGCCTGCACGTTTTCTGTGCGTCGGAAAAAGCCGCGCATCATAACAGCAGCCCGAGCCGCTGGCTGCTGGCAGATGTTCAACGGTAAACATGCAGGAATTCAGCCATTTGTCGGGTCTGTCAGATATGACTGCTCGGTCAGGAATTGTAGGAGGTTGATGGCCTCTGTTGTAGGCGCGGGCTTGCCCGCGATCAGCTTCACGCAATGTGTCAGAAACACCACTATCGCGGGCGAGCCCGCTCTTACAATAAAACGTCAACCCTCAATGTCGCTGGAGTGCAAGCGCAGGTCGCACAGGTGCGTTTTATGTGCACTACTGCTGCGTAATTTGGTACGACACGGCAGCGTTCGATTGCCGCTTTCCTAAAAAGAATAACGAGCCAATCCGAGGGAGCACGCATGAAGAGATTTATCCGTCGTATCAGTTGTGGTGTGTTGATGCTGAGCAGTACCGCGTTGATGGCGGCTGAACCCGCCGCGTGCCAGAACGTGCGCATGGGCGTGGTCAACTGGACGGATGTAATCGCGACCAGTGCAGTGGCTGAGGTGTTGCTGAAAAACATGGGGTACGAGGTCAAACAAACCAGCGCCGCGCAGCAAATCGTATTCGGCGGTATTCGTGACGGGCGTCTGGATGTGTTCCTCGGCTACTGGAAACCGGCGATGGACAAGAACATCGCACCCTTCGTGACCGCCAACCAGGTCAAAGTCCTCGATAAACCGAGCATGAATGATGCACAGGCGACCCTGGCTGTGCCCGATTATGTGGCAGCGGGTGGCCTCAAGACTTTCGCCGACATCGCCAAATTCAAAGATAAGCTTGGCGGCAAGATTTATGGTATCGAGCCAGGTACCGGCGCCAACGGCAACATCAAAGGCATGATCGATAAGAATCAATTCGGTCTGGCTGGCTTCCAACTGGTCGAATCGGGTGAGGCGGGCATGCTTGCCGCCGTGCAGCGTGCTATTCAGCGTAAAGAGTGGGTGGTGTTCGTTGGCTGGACGCCGCACCCAATGAACATCAACATGAAAATCGCTTACCTGACGGGCAGCGAAGATGTGTTCGGCCCGCAAGAGGGTGCTGCAACCGTATCGGTAGTGACGGCTCCGGACTACGCTCAGCGTTGCCCGAACGTCAGCCGTCTGATGAGCAATCTGACGTTCAACGCGGCCCAGGAAAGCCAGTTGATGGTGCCAATTATGGACCGCAAGGCACCGGAAGAGGTGGCCAAGCAATGGCTGCGCGATCACCCAGAAGACGTACAGCGCTGGTTGGCCGGCGTGACCACCTTCGACGGTAAAGACGCTGCGTCCAACCTGCAATTGAGCCTCAAGTAACCGCACATACTGCATGTGCCCAGCCCCTCCCCAGTCGTGGGGCGGGGCTGGAGCTTCGATGACCACGTCCTATCCCTTGTCACCCGAGCTGGCTGAATTTGTCGCGGTGACCCTCAGCTTTCCCGCTACCGAACCTGATATCAGCGGCATGCGTAACGCTTATTCACGCATGTGCCGAGCGTTCACGCCTGCGCATCCTGTCGGCCTTGAGGTGTCAGACTTTTCCATCGCCGATGTCCCTGTGCGTCTGTATCGGCCTGCCGGAGTTGTGCGAGAAGAACCTGCGCCCTGTGTGATTTATCTACACGGCGGTGGTTGGGTGGTGGGTGATCTGGACTCACATGATTTCTTGACCGCACCCCTGGCGGTGGACTTAAAGGCAGTGGTGATTGCCGTGGATTACCGGCTGGCACCGGAGTTTCCGTTCCCGGCGGCGTTCGATGATTGCCTGGCGGTATGGCGCAGGGTGAAGGCGCAGGCAGAGGGGCTTGGGATTGATCCGCAGCGCATGGCCATTGCCGGTGACAGTGCGGGCGGCAATCTGGCAGCGGCGGTGTGCCTGGCGTTACGCGATGCCGGTGAAGCTCAGCCGTTGGGCCAGGCGCTGATTTATCCGGGGTTGGGTGGCGCCTCGACGCTTGCGTCACGCAGCGAATGTGCGGATGCACCGTTGCTCAGTAACAATGATCTGGAGTGCTATCGGGCGTTGTACTTGAGTCGCCGCGAGCAGGAAAAATCACCGTATGCGATGCCGTTGATGGCGACTGACTTTAGTGCTCTGGCCCCGGCCTTTATCGCGGTGGCGCAGTTCGATCCGCTGCGTGACGACGGTGAGTGTTACCACCGAGCGCTGACGGAGGCGGGCGTGGCAAGCCGCTTTTATCCGGGGCTGGGGTTGGTGCATGGCTGCCTTCGCGCCAAAGGGCAGGCGGCAGAAGTTGATGCTCTGTACAAAGCATTGGTTGGCGCATTACGGGGCTTCTTGTAGGAGCTGCCGTAGGCTGCGATCGGCTGCGCAGCAGTCGTTTGTGTACGACATGTTTGAAGGCCGTTCCGACCTTATCGCAGCCTTCGGTCCCACATAGGTTCGGCGACGGCTTACGCAGACTTCTTGTTCTGCTCTTCGACGATATCGCGCATCCGATCGCGCTTGGCCAGGGTTGGGAACAGTTTGTACCAGCTTGCGGTCACGATCAGGGTGCCAACGCCGCCGAGCACCACCGCCGGGACGGTGCCAAACAAGTGAGCGGTGAGCCCCGATTCGAATTCGCCCAACTGATTCGATGCGCCGATGAACAAGCCATTGACCGCACTGACCCGACCACGCATTTCGTCCGGGGTTTCCAGCTGCACGAACGAACCGCGAATTACCATGCTGATCATGTCTGCCGCGCCGAGCACCACCAACACCGCCAGGGAAAACCAGAATGAAGTCGACAGGCCAAAGGCGATGGTCGCGACGCCGAAGATCGCAACGGCGGTAAACATCACCCGGCCGACATTACGATCAATCGCGAAGCGCGCCAGCCAGAACGACATCAACAGCGCGCCCACCGCAGGCGCCGAACGCAACAGACCCAAGCCCCACGGGCCAGTCAGCAATATATCTTTGGCGAATACCGGCAGCAGTGCGGTCGCGCCACCCAGCAGCACAGCAAATAGATCCAGCGAAATCGCGCCGAGGATGTCCGGGCGGCTGCGGATAAAGCGAATCCCGGCCAACAGTGAGTCGAGGGTCGCCTTGTTTTTGTTCACTGGCGCTTGTCGTGCCGGCAGGTTGAGCATCAGCGCACAGGCGATGACATACAGCAGCACGGTAGGGCCATAGACCCAGCTACTGCCGAAGGCATAGAGAAAACCGCCCAGTGCCGGGGCAATGATGGTCGCCGATTGCTGCGCCGACTGCGCCGCCGCCAAGGCCCGTGGGAAAAGGTCATTGGGTACGATGGATGGCAGCAGTGCCTGGGTGGTGGGCATTTCGAAGGCGCGGGAAGCGCCGAGCACGAAGGACAGGATGAAAATCATTTCTGGGGTCACGGTCCCGGTGCTGCTGGTGATGACCAACACCAGCGCGATCAGCGCCTGAACCGCCTGACAGATCGCAGCGACTTTTCGTCGGTCGTAGCGGTCAGCCACATGCCCGGTGTGCAACATGAACAGCACGCGAGGGATGAACTGGACCAGCCCTACGAGGCCCAAATCCATGACATTGCCGGTCAACTGGTAAATGTTCCAGCCGATGGCTACCGTCAGCATCTGGAAGCCGCTGGCAGTGAAAATTCGCGCGAACCAAAAGGCGACGAACGGTCGATGATTGCGCAACATCGTAGGTGCTTGATTCGACATAGGAAAAGCGGTCTCGACAGGGATACGCGAGATTACCACGAGCTTTGTAACATTTCTTTGCGACGATAGTGGGCAGGCGCCCCGTTTCGGCTGAAAAAATTGCGCATATTAAAATCGCGCAATCTGTACCAATATCCCCTGCGAGGCGTCTGTAAAGGGGGTGAGGCAACACGTCACGCGACAATCAACCACACAGTTCAACCCTTGAAATGGGTCTACTCTTTCAGCGGTAGTTGATCTGCAGCAAGGTCCTTTTTGCCTTGCTTGTGCACAAATCCCTACGCAGCGAAATTATTACAGAACAATTCCAACACGCAGCACTCCATAACCGTGGGGTCCGTTGGTGCTGACCTGAAGTCAGTGGCCGGTATCACTTGATAGAGGTAGACCTATGTTCGGTTTGGAGGCAATTGATCTCGCCCGAATTCAGTTCGCATTCACCATCTCGTTTCACATCCTGTTCCCTGCCATCACCATCGGTCTGGCAAGTTATCTGGCCGTGCTGGAAGGTTTGTGGCTGAAAACGCACAACGATGTGTACCGTGACCTGTATCACTTCTGGTCGAAGATTTTTGCCGTCAACTTCGGCATGGGCGTGGTGTCCGGGTTGGTCATGGCCTATCAGTTCGGCACCAACTGGAGTCGCTTTTCCGACTTCGCCGGCTCGGTCACGGGACCGTTGCTGACCTATGAAGTACTGACTGCCTTCTTCCTTGAAGCCGGTTTCCTCGGCGTCATGTTGTTCGGCTGGAACAAGGTCGGGCGCAACTTGCACTTCTTCGCGACCGTGATGGTCGCCATCGGCACCTTGATTTCGACTTTCTGGATTCTCGCCTCCAACAGCTGGATGCAGACCCCGCAGGGTTATGAAATCGTCAACGGGCAGGTCATTCCCGTGGACTGGCTGGCGGTGATTTTCAACCCGTCGTTCCCGTACCGGTTAGCGCACATGGCCACGGCGGCCTTCGTTGCCACGGCATTTTTCGTAGGCTCCTCGGCAGCCTGGCATTTACTTCGTGGGCGTGACACGCCGCAAATCCGCACCATGCTCTCGATGGCGATGTGGATGGCGCTGATCGTTGCACCGATTCAAATCGTCATCGGTGACTTTCACGGGCTGAACACCCTCAAGCATCAACCGGCAAAAATCGCGGCCATCGAAGGCCACTGGGAAAATATCGGTGACGAACCGACCCCGCTGATTTTATTCGGCTGGCCCGACATGAAAGAGGAAAAGACCAAATTCTCGCTGGAGGTGCCTTACCTGGGCAGCCTGATTCTCACTCACTCGCTGACCGAGCAAGTGCCGGCGTTGAAGAGCTTCAAGCCAGAAGATCGACCGAATTCGACCATTGTGTTCTGGTCGTTTCGGGTCATGGCCGGTCTGGGTTTCCTGATGGTGTTCACCGGTTTGTGGAGTCTGTGGCTGCGTTCGCGCAACAAGCTCTACCAGTCACGAGCGTTCCTGTACCTGGCGTTGTGGATGGGGCCATCGGGTTTGATCGCGATACTGGCCGGCTGGTTCACCACTGAAATCGGCCGTCAGCCTTGGGTCGTCTATGGCCTGATGCGTACCGCCGATGCTTCTTCCGGGCACAGTTTCGCGCAGATGAGCCTGACCCTGGTGTTGTTCGTCGTGGTGTATTTCCTGCTGTTCGGTACGGGTCTGGGCTACATGATGCGCCTGGTGCGTAAAGGCCCGATCCCTGACGAAGGCAAGGGACAGCACGATGGTGGACCCGGCCAGAAACGTACGCCTGCACGTCCTCTCTCCGCCGCCGAAGACGGCGCCGAAGACGGCCATGGTCACGACAGCCTGAGCAAGGGGAACTGAGTCATGGGTATTGATCTTCCGCTGATTTGGGCCGTCATCATCATCTTCGGCATCATGATGTACGTGGTGATGGACGGCTTCGACCTGGGCATCGGCATTCTCTTTCCGTTCGTCAAGGGCGAGTCCGACCGCGATGTCATGATGAACACCGTGGCGCCCGTATGGGACGGTAACGAAACCTGGCTGGTGCTGGGGGGCGCTGCATTGTTCGGTGCCTTCCCGCTGGCCTATTCGGTAGTGTTGTCGGCGTTGTACCTGCCATTGATTTTCATGCTGATCGGTCTGATTTTTCGCGGCGTGGCTTTCGAGTTCCGCTTCAAGGCCAGAGACGAAGCGCGTCACTGGTGGGACAAGGCGTTCATCGGTGGTTCGGTGGCCGCGACGTTCTTCCAGGGCGTGGCGCTGGGGGCGTTCATCGACGGCATTCCCGTGGTCAACCGGCAGTTCGCCGGCGGCTCGCTGGACTGGCTGACGCCGTTCACGATGTTCTGCGGCGTCGCACTGGTGGTGGCCTACGCACTGTTGGGCTGCACCTGGCTGATCATGAAAACCGAAGGCCGCTTGCAACTGCAGATGCACGATCTGGCGCGGCCATTGGCGCTGGTAGTGTTGGCTGTGACCGGTATCGTCAGCATCTGGACGCCGTTGGCCCACCCTGAAATCGCGCATCGCTGGTTCAGCCTGCCGAACCTGTTCTGGTTCTTGCCGGTACCGATTCTGGTGTTAGTGACCATGTATGGCTTGCTGCGGGCTGTCGCACGTAACGCTAATTACACGCCGTTCCTGCTGACCCTGGTACTGATCTTCCTTGGCTACAGCGGTTTGGGCATCAGCCTGTGGCCGCACATCGTGCCGCCGTCGGTGACTATCTGGGACGCCGCCGCGCCGCCGCAGAGCCAGGGCTTCATGCTGGTGGGTACGTTGTTCATCATCCCGTTCATCCTGGGTTACACCTTCTGGAGCTATTACGTGTTCCGCGGCAAGGTCACCCATGAAGACGGCTACCACTAGTGCGCGAGCTCCGGCCTTCGGGTCGGAGTTTTTATTGAGGAGAGATGACGATGGCAGTAAAAAATTCTTCCCGACTCGAACCCGATCCGGCGTTGAAAACCCCGTTCTGGCAACGCGTGGCCTGGCTGGCAGCGATCTACGTCGGCAGCGTGACGGCGCTGGGGATCGCGGCCTACGGGATGCGGTTGTTCATGAATGCAGCGGGCTTGACCACGCACTGAATTCAACACCTGTAGGAGCGGGCTTGTCGGATCGCCGCACCGCCGCGATGATGGTTTGTCAGATATACCGCGATCGCGGGCAAGCCCGCTCCTACAGTGTTGGTGTTACTTGCGCGCTTTCAAAATCACAAACTTCGGCGTCGCTGCAACCTGCTCCACGCCCCTGAACAACCGCGCCAATTTGGTGTGGTAACCCAAATGGCGGTTGCCGACGATGTACAGCGCACCTCCGGTCACCAAGGCCTCCCGTGCCTGCTGGAACATCCGCCAGGCCAGAAAGTCACCGACCACTTGTTGCTGATGGAAGGGCGGATTGCACAGCACGACATCCAGTGAATCAGCTTCTTGCCCCGCCAGACCATCACCTGCGCGCACGATTACTTCGCGCTCGCCCAACGCCGCCAGCCAGTTTTCACGGGCGGATTGCACTGACATGAACGACTCATCGACCATCGTGTACTGCGCCTGGGGGTTGGCCAGTGCGCTGGCAATCGCCAGCACGCCGTTGCCGCAACCCAGGTCCGCGACGCGCGCTGAGCCCAGGTTGTTGGGCAAGTGTGGCAAGAAGGCGCGGGTGCCGATGTCCAGGCCTTCGCGGCAGAACACGTTGGCGTGGTTAAGCAGTTCGATGTTGGGTTGATCGAGGGTGTAGCGCGTCGGGTAAGGCGAAGGCTGCACGGCTCTGGCTTCGGGCGTGGCGAACAACAAACGGGCTTTTTTCAGTGCCAGCGAGGCCTGCACCGGGCCGACATATTCCTCCAGCAAGTCACCTGCGGCACGCGGCAGGTGCTTGACCATCGCCGCCGCCACCACCCGGGCCCCCGGCGCCAGTTGGCCTTGCAGGCGGATCAGTTGTTCTTCCAGCAACGCCAGCGTCTTCGGTACACGAATCAATACCCAGTCGAACGGACCCGTCAACGGCTCGCTCGCCGGGATCACCGGCACCGCATCGAAGGCCTGACCATTGCGCACCAGATTTTTCTCCAGCGCTTGGGCGGCCAGGAACGAATCGCTGCTGCTGATCACTGTTGCATGGCTGGCCAGGCTGGCGGCCAATGCACCAAAGCTGTCGTTGAGTACCAGGACGCGGGTGGTCAGCGTCAGGCCCTGTTCCGCCACGTGGCTAAGCAGGTATTCATCGGCCGCGTCGAACGCCTGCAAGGGCTCGTTCGGTTGATCAGGCTGGCGGATGAGATCGAGCTGAGCGAAAGGGCTGGTGAGCAGGGGCATGGGCAAGAAAACTCTGGGCTTCGGCATTTATTGCGCAAGTCTCGGATAATGCGGGACTCGCAGAGATTGCCGATTTTACGTGCTTTTGCGCCTCTGCTGCTGCTTTTCCGTACGCGGCCTTCAGAGCGCGCCACTCAAGATGGCCTGGACCACGGCCGAGGTTTTATTGGTCGCGCCGGTTTTTCTGATCGCATTGCCGATATGAAAATTGATCGTGCGCTCTTTCAAATTGAGGATGGTGCCGATGTCCTCTGCGGTCTTGCCCTCGGCCGACCATTTGAGGACTTCGGTTTCTCTGTTCGACAGCGGCGCACGCTGCACTGGCGTCACTTCGCTCAATAAGCGCTCAGCCATCAAGGCATGCAGCAGGTTGCACAACCACAGGATCTGCGCGGCTTTTTCAAAATATTCGACCGAGGAAATGACTTCATGGCTGCGGGCCAGGGTCAGCATGCTTTCGACACCGCGGCTATCGTGGGTCGACTGCGCCCAGCCTTGGCGCAACCCATACGAGCGTGCGTGCTCCCAGAACTCCGGCGTGTCGGCGAACAACTCATCGGACCACAACACCGGCAAAACCGAGCAGTGACAACGTTTTACGCTGGGGTCAATGTCGAGGTAGTGCTGCGCCTGGTACTCGGCTTGCCATTGATCCGGGTAGTTACTGTGCATGATCAGGCGAGGGCGAGGCATCGACAGTTGGGTGCGAATACCGAATGAGCAGTAGTCGAAACCCAGGTGGACGATAAGTCCCAGTGCGTTTTGATAGAGAAGTTGCTCGTCTTTGATCAGCATTAATTCCTGTAGTTGATCGGCTTTCCAGTTTTCCATGGCGAGCGTCCGTACTCGAAATAGGTCTGAGTCAGTATAGAGAAGTGCCTCCTTGAGCAAAGGTCCCCAAGGCCTTAATCAGACGCATGACAGGGTTTGTTGCTATAAGCCAAAGAGTGAAATGCTCTAGGTGTGGGCTGGCTCAAGCCGTCGCGATGCTTTATTTTTTGACGAAGTACCCGCGCTTTAAACGAATCGGAATTCGTCATTCATTCAAGGAAGATCGCCATGCGCATCAGTGCGTACACCCTCTCGCACATACCGTCCGAACTGTTCATTGCCTTGGGTCATTATCGGCGCAAGGTCTTCATCGAGCTATTGGGCTGGGATCTGGCACAAGACAGCGGCCTGGAGCTGGATCAGTTCGACTCGGTCCATACTGTTTACCTGATTGCCCAGGATGACAGCGGGTCGATCGTCGGCTGCGCTCGCTTGCTGCCCACCACCCGGCCTTATCTGCTGAGTACGATTTTTCCGCAACTTATGAAGGGCGATGAATTGCCTGGCGCTGCGGATGTCTGGGAACTGTCACGTTTTGCCGCGCTGGACCTGCGTCATGGCGGTGCGCTGCGCGTCGATCCGTTTTCTGCACCGCTGGCGGTCGAACTGCTGCAGGCGGCGCTGCACTACGCCGCCGAGCATGAGGTCAGGCAACTGGTCGCGGTGAGCCCGGTCGGAGTCGAGACGTTGCTCCATCGAGCCGGCTTTCAGGCGCGCAGGACCGGGACTGTGCAGGTGGTTAACGGGCATCGCCTGATGGCGTGTCGAATCGATACGCAGCCGTCTGCGACCTGGAAAAACCGGCATGTGGGTGACCAATTGCACCCTGGTCAGTGGGCGTGAGCCGCTATGCCACTACAAACCGGCGGTGTTTATCGACATCACTTTGCGGGACACTGAGCGCATCTTTTCATTGCGACAGGAGCGCCCATGACCGCCAGCGCAGAGAAATTCACGCGCCAGACCCTGCTCGATGTCACACCGCTGACGCCGAGCTTGTTCACCTTGCGCACCACGCGCGACCCAGGCTTTCGCTTCCAGGCAGGGCAGTTCGCACGGTTGGGCGTGACCAAGGCTGACGGCAGTGTCGTATGGCGGGCGTACTCCATGGTGTCATCGCCTTATGACGAATTTCTGGAGTTCTTCTCCATCGTGGTGCCCGACGGCGAGTTCACCAGTGAGCTGAGTCGACTGCGCGAAGGCGACACACTGCTGGTCGATCGCCAGGCCTTTGGCTACCTGACGCTGGATCGTTTTGTCGATGGGCGTGATCTGTGGTTGTTGTCCACAGGGACTGGCGTCGCGCCGTTCCTGTCGATCCTGCAGGACTTTGAGGTGTGGGAAAAATTCGAGCGCATCGTTTTGGTTTACAGCGCTCGCGAGGCGAAGGAGCTGGCCTATCAGGCGTTGATAGCAGGCTTGGCCGAGCGCGATTACTTGGCCGAACACGCTCATAAATTGCTGTATCTGCCGACGGTCACTCGCGAGCAGCATCCGGGCGCACTCACAGGACGCATCACTCAGTTGATTGACAGCGGCGAGCTCGAGCAGGCTGCGGGGCTGGAGATCAGCCCGGAACACTCTCGGGTCATGATCTGCGGCAATCCACAGATGATTGATGACACTCGCGCACTGCTCAAACGACGCGAGCTGCGGCTAAGCCTGAGTCGCAAACCGGGGCAGGTGGCGGTGGAGAATTATTGGTAAGGCGACAGACCTGACACACCACGTCAGGCCAATCGTCACCGTCGGATCATCCCAGTCGGGTCGGGTCTGCTGCCAGGCTTTCCAGGTTCTTGCCGTTCTGAACCTTCAACAGGTCACGAATCTCGGTCAGCAACAGCTCTTCCGGCGTCGGTGCCGGTGGCAGGGTTGGGGCTACTGCCTCCTCACGCTTCAGTTTATTGATCGCTTTGACGCCCATAAAAATCGCGAACGCGATGATGATGAAGTCGATGATCGACTGAATGAACTTGCCATACGACAGCAACACGGCAGGCACAGCGCCTTGGGCGGGGCGCAGGACGACGTTCAGGTCTGCGAAATCCACGCCACCGATCAACAGCCCTATGGGCGGCATGATCACGTCGCCGACGAACGACGAAACGATTTTTCCGAAGGCCGCGCCAATGATGATACCGACAGCCATGTCGACCACGTTGCCTTTGACGGCGAAGGCCTTGAACTCGCTTAGTACGCTCATAGGTTATTCCTTGTTACAGATGAGTGGATCAGGGCAGTGTAATTCAGCTATAGCGATTGCGCTTTGAGACCAGTCAATCGACCCATGCTGGCGCGTTAAGTTTTATCAAGCTGTCTATTCTGCCGCTCGCCGCGTTCAGCCTCGCAGCCGCACCAACCTACGTTATGATTGCCCCCTTTTAAGACTGGGGTGGTTATGGCCAAGGCTAAGCGCATGTACGGCTGTACCGAGTGCGGTGCGACTTTTCCGAAATGGGCAGGGCAGTGCAGTGAATGTAACGCCTGGAACACCCTGGTCGAAACCATGTTGGAAAGTGGTGCCGCTGCCGCGCCCAGCGGCCGTACCGGCTGGACCGGGCAGCAAGCGCAGATCAGGACCCTGGCCGAAGTCAGCGTCGAGGAAGTCCCGCGCTTCACCACCAACTCCACTGAGCTGGATCGCGTGTTG
This sequence comes from Pseudomonas sp. NA-150, assembly GCF_044336365.1. Classification (NCBI taxonomy): domain Bacteria; kingdom Pseudomonadati; phylum Pseudomonadota; class Gammaproteobacteria; order Pseudomonadales; family Pseudomonadaceae; genus Pseudomonas; species Pseudomonas sp. NA-150. Next base: position 559,828 of record NZ_CP172305.1, read on the forward strand.
GGCGGTGGTCTGGTGGATGGCTCGGTGGTGCTGATTGGCGGTGATCCCGGCATCGGTAAATCCACCATTCTGCTGCAAACCCTGTGCGCCCTGGCGGAGCAAATGTCAGCGCTGTATGTCACCGGTGAAGAATCGCAACAGCAGGTCGCCATGCGCGCCCGGCGTCTGGGATTGCCGCAGGACAAACTTCGGGTGATGACCGAGACCTGTATTGAAACCATCATCGCCACGGCAAAGGTCGAGAGACCTAGGGTCATGGTGATCGACTCGATCCAGACCATCTTCACCGAACAACTGCAATCGGCGCCGGGCGGTGTCTCGCAAGTGCGCGAAAGTGCCGCCTTGCTGGTGCGCTATGCCAAGCAAAGCGGCACGGCGATCTTCCTGGTCGGCCACGTCACCAAGGAAGGCGCACTGGCGGGGCCGCGCGTGCTTGAGCACATGGTCGACACCGTGCTGTATTTCGAAGGTGAATCCGACGGCCGTCTGCGCTTGTTGCGTGCTGTGAAAAACCGCTTCGGTGCGGTCAACGAGTTGGGCGTGTTCGGCATGACCGACAAAGGCCTGAAAGAAGTCTCCAACCCCTCGGCGATTTTTCTGACTCGAGCCCAGGAAGAAGTCCCGGGCAGTGTGGTGATGGCGACGTGGGAAGGGACTCGGCCAATGCTGGTTGAAGTTCAGGCATTGGTGGATGACAGCCATCTGGCTAATCCGCGTCGAGTGACGCTGGGCTTGGATCAGAATCGGTTGGCAATGCTACTGGCTGTCCTGCATCGACATGGCGGTATTCCGACCCATGATCAGGACGTGTTTCTGAACGTGGTCGGCGGGGTGAAAGTCCTCGAAACCGCCTCCGATCTCGCGCTGATGGCCGCCGTCATGTCCAGCTTGCGCAACCGCCCATTGCCCCACGACTTGCTGGTGTTTGGCGAGGTCGGCCTATCGGGTGAGGTACGCCCGGTCCCTAGTGGCCAGGAACGCCTGAAAGAAGCGGCGAAACATGGTTTTAAACGGGCCATCGTGCCTAAAGGCAACGCGCCGAAAGAGGCGCCTGCGGGTTTGCAGATTATTGCGGTGACCAGGCTGGAACAGGCGTTGGATGCGTTGTTTGAGTAAGTAGCGATTGATATCGAAGTCATTGCCTCATAGCAGTTCGGTTTTCCGGCGTCGACGCACGTAAAATCGCTATCGCCGGCAAGCCGGGCTGCTACGGGTGGGGATCGCCTACAAAAAAGTGGTCATCCCACCTGCTGCAACGGGATAAACGTGTAGGCCCCCACCCCGCCCTGAACCGTTCTTGCGCCTTCGCTCAGGAGCTGACCCGCAACGATCTCGTTTGACAGCTGAAACCCCCAATCCCCGACATCTCCCGCTTCGGCTTTCTGTTCGCAAATCAGCCGCGCCGCCTCGGCAAACGCAGACATATCAGGCAGGTAAGTCGCAAAGCCGTCGCCTTTCAACGCGGTGGTCCGTATTCCCAGCAGCGCGCAGATGGCTTCTTTAGCGGCGATGTCTTCGCGGTCGGCCTGGCGTGAGCGGTCGATCAGGTCCTTGAGTTCAAGGTCGACCAATTGACTGCCGATGATCAGCTCCGGGCCTTCTTCCCACGCGTGGGGAGGGCAGTCTTTGGCGGCAGGTCGCAGTGGGATATGGGGGTTGATTTCCATCGGATAGATGCGACACACCAACGGGCGTCTTTCGTAGATGCCGCACAGGTCGTCCGCCCGCAGGTTATGGCAGGGGCCGGAATTGTAGGCTGCGAAGGTGATGGCGATGTAAGCCCGGGTTTTGCCACTGCTGATCAACACCGAGCGACGCTGCGCATGTTCCAGCTGCGCAGGCGGCACGCCATAACCGTTCTCGAGAAAGGCCTCCACCAACACGATGACCGTTCCACCATCGGCAGCCCATTGTCTGGATTCACTGAGGGTGAGCGGAACATGATGGTCATTGCAGCATTTACCGCATCCAACGCATGAGAATCGGGTGTCAGTCACGGAGTGGCCTGCTCGAATTATTGTTAGAAAGAGGGTCGCCATGCCTGGCCGCCCTAAAGAAATAATGCGCAGCAGTGTAGGCGTGGTGACGTAACAAAACCGTTACGCAGAGTTCAATTAATTGTGATAACTACCGGTTCTAGCAGTTTTTCTGGTCTACCGAGACCTCATAAAAAATCTATCGATTTCAATAGGTTAGAAACCTTCAAAAAAATAGAATAAATCAATAAATTGACGCCACAAAGACGTCAATTTACCATTGGTGGCATATTGATACTGATGGCCTGTTGATGTCGTTCTGCGCAGTCGATTCGCCCTCGAATCACTTCCCTCAGCGGTGCATTGTTACGCCGTTCAAATCGCTGTTTTGTTTACCCGCCACGGCTCATTGCCGGAATCGGATTTGGCCTTCAAGGAGATTCATGTGAAACACACCACACGACTGCTGTTACTGGGCGCGCTCCCGGTGGCACTCGGGCTGCTGGCTGGCTGCGCGGCTACCGAAAGCTCCCGAGCGTTGCCGGTGGCGCAAGTTGAAAGCGCCAGTTATGCCTATAACGGCACGCGTACGCCGATGGCTGTCGGCAAGTTCGACAACCGCTCAAGTTACATGCGCGGGATTTTCTCTGATGGCGTCGACCGTCTTGGGGGCCAGGCCAAGACCATCCTCATCACCCATATGCAGCAGAGCAACCACTTCAATGTGCTTGATCGCGACAACATGGGCGAAATTCAGCAGGAAGCGGCAATCAAGGGCCAGGCCCAACACTTGAAGGGTGCGGACTACGTTGTGACCGGCGACGTGACCGAGTTTGGCCGCAAAGAAACGGGTGATCATCAATTGTTCGGCCTGCTCGGTCGTGGCAAGTCACAAGTGGCTTACGCCAAGGTCGCGCTGAATATCGTCAATATCACCACCTCTGAAGTGGTCTACGCGACCCAGGGCGCGGGTGAGTACGAACTGTCGAACCGCGAGATTGTTGGCTTCGGCGGCACTGCCAGCTATGACTCGACGTTGAACGGCAAGGTGCTCGACCTGGCCATGCGCGAGGCCGTGAACAACATGGTCCACGCGCTCGACAGCGGTGTCTGGAAACCGGGCAACCATTAATCTGCGACAACAAGGATGAAGTTGATGAGCAAGATGTTTATGTCGTTGCGGGTCGTAACGGCCGTTGCGTTGGGCAGTGCATTTTTGGCGGGTTGCGCTCAGCAGCCGAAGACGTTGTATCAGTGGGAAGGCTACGAGCCGCAGGTCTATCAGTACTTTGAAGGGGAATCCAAGGAAGCCCAGATCATTGCGCTGGAGGGTGACCTGCAGAAGATTCGCTCGACGAATCGTCTCGCTCCGCCGGGTTATCACGCGCAACTGGGGCTGCTGTACCTGAGCGCCGGCAGAGACGATCAGATGGTCCAGGAATTCAATACCGAGAAGACGCTGTTTCCAGAGTCCACGGCCTATATGGATTTCCTGCTGAAAAACGCGAAGAAGGGAAGCTAAGTGATGTCGAAGTTGTTGAAGTTGTGCGTGGGCATCATGGTTCTGGCCTTGTTCGCAGGCTGTGCGGCGAAGAAAACCACCGATTACTCGGCGTTTAAACAAAGCCGGCCGCGCAGCATCGTGGTGTTACCGCCGGTGAACGAATCGCCGGATGTGAAGGCGACCTACAGCGTGTTGTCGCAGATTAGTTTCCCGCTCGCCGAAGCCGGTTACTACGTGATGCCAGTGGCGTTGGTTGACGAGACGTTCCGCCAGAACGGCCTGACCACGCCGAATGATATTGCTCAGGTACCGGCCGCGAAGCTGCACGAGATCTTTGGCGCGGACGCCGCGCTGTACATTTCGGTGTCGCAGTACGGCACCAAGTACATCGTGATCGGCAGTCAGACCGTGGTAACAGTCAGCGCCAAGCTGGTGGATTTGAAGAGCGGCGCCGCCCTGTGGACCGGCACAGCGTCTGCCGCCAGCGACGAAGGCAATAACAATAGTGGCGGTGGGTTGGTCGGTATTCTGATTACAGCGGCGGTCAAGCAGATCATCAACACTGCCACGGATGCCAGCCATCCAGTTGCCGGTCTTGCCAGCAATCGCCTGCTGTCTGCCGGGCATAACGCCGGCCTGCTCTACGGGCCGCGTTCGCCAAAATACGGTACGGACTAAATCCCCTGCTGAGGGTTGAGGGACGGGCGTTGCGCCTGTGCCTCAACCTTCCACTAACGCCCGCATTTCTCGCTCCAACTCCTGCATATCCCCCAGATTCAACTCGATCAAACGCCGAAGATGGCTGATTGAGTCCAGACCGATGTGCAAACAGACAAACCCCAACTGCCCGTTCTGCTCATGGCTGAGTTGCACGTCCATTCGCACGTCGACGTCGTCGCTGAGCTGTATATCGACCTCAAAGGGCAGTTCGGGATTGCCGTGCCACGGCTCCGGACGCTGGATCAGCAGGCCTTTGAGTGACAAGTCGACCAGTTGCACAGACCAGTGATTCTGGCCTTGGCTAAGCTCGGTTTTGGCGTCGAAGGCGATTCGTTTAAACCGTCGGCGATCTGCGTGTGATTCGGTCATGATTTCACCCTCTGGAGCCCTGACTATAGGTCATAAGTAGACCCCTACCTATCGGCATTGATTCCTCTTTGTTGAGGGTAAAGTGTTCCTTGCCCAGGATTGACAAAACCCCGGTCTCGACTATCGAAGGGGGTGGTCTTTCACGCTGACAGGTCTAAACTCGAAGGGCAGTTCTTCTAGTCCATTCAGCTGGAAAATAAAAAAAATGAAAAACAATAATAGCCTGCTGCGTCACGTTCCCTGGTTGGTCCTCGCCGTTGTCGGGGCCGCTGCGTTGGGTGTTGTGGCTTTACGCCGCGGAGAGTCGATTAGTGCTCTGTGGATCGTCGTTGCAGCCATTGCCATCTATCTGGTCGCTTATCGTTATTACAGTCTGTTTATCGCAACTAAGGTGATGCAACTGGACCCTAACCGCGCCACGCCGGCGGTCATCAATAACGACGGTCTGGACTATGTGCCGACCAACAAACATATCCTTTTCGGTCACCATTTTGCGGCCATCGCTGGTGCAGGCCCGTTGGTCGGCCCCGTGCTCGCAGCGCAGATGGGTTATCTGCCCGGCACGCTGTGGCTGATTGCCGGTGTAGTGTTCGCCGGTGCAGTACAGGACTTCATGATCCTGTTCCTCTCCACGCGTCGCAACGGCCGCTCGCTGGGCGAAATGGTACGTGAGGAAATGGGCAACATTCCGGGTTCAATCGCTCTGTTTGGCTGCTTCCTGATCATGATCATCATCCTCGCGGTGCTGGCGCTGATTGTGGTCAAAGCGCTGGCGGGCAGCCCGTGGGGCATGTTCACCGTGCTGGCGACGATTCCGGTGGCGATGTTCATGGGCATTTACATGCGCTACATCCGTCCGGGGCGCATCGGCGAAATCTCGCTGGTCGGGGTCATTCTGTTGCTGGCGGCGATTTGGTTCGGTGGGCAGATTGCTGCTGATCCGGTCTGGGCAAAGGCGTTTACCTTTACCGGCATTCAGATCACCTGGATGTTGGTCGGCTACGGTTTCGTCGCCTCGGTACTGCCAGTCTGGCTGTTGCTGGCGCCACGTGACTACCTGTCCACGTTCCTGAAAATCGGCACCATCATCGCGCTGGCGATTGGCATCCTGATCGTTTCGCCTCAATTGAAAATGCCGGCCCTGACCCAGTTCGTCGATGGCACCGGCCCGGTCTGGAAAGGTGCGCTGTTCCCATTCCTGTTCATCACCATCGCCTGTGGTGCGGTCTCGGGTTTCCACGCGCTGATCTCGTCGGGTACTACGCCGAAACTACTGGATAACGAAGCCAACTCTCGTTACATCGGCTACGGCGCGATGTTAATGGAGTCGTTCGTCGCCATCATGGCGATGGTCGCGGCCTCGGTTATTGATCCGGGCGTGTACTTCGCCATGAACAGCCCTGCGGCGATTGTTGGTTCCGATCCGGTTGCTGTGGCGCAAACCATCAGCAGTTGGGGCTTTGCGCTGACTCCTGACACGCTGATCGCCGTGGCCAAGGACATTGGTGAAACCACCGTTCTGGCGCGTGCCGGCGGTGCGCCAACGTTGGCGGTGGGTATTGCGCAGATCCTGCACCAGGTATTGCCAGGCAAAGACACCATGGCTTTCTGGTATCACTTCGCCATTCTGTTTGAAGCCTTGTTCATCCTGACTGCGGTTGACGCCGGGACCCGTGCCGGTCGTTTCATGCTGCAAGATTTGCTCGGCACCATGGTGCCGTCACTCAAGCGTACTGAATCCTGGACCGCCAACCTGATCGCCACCGGCGGTTGCGTGGCGATGTGGGGCTACCTGCTGTACCAAGGCGTGATCGACCCACTGGGCGGGATCAACACCTTGTGGCCGCTGTTCGGTATCTCCAACCAGATGCTCGCCGGTATCGCGCTGATGCTCGCTACCGTGGTTCTGATCAAAATGAAACGCCAACGCTACATCTGGGTGCCGCTGTTGCCAGCAGTCTGGTTGCTGGTGTGCACTACCATGGCCGGCTATATCAAACTGTTCGACCCGAGCCCGGCCGTTGGTTTCCTGGCCTTGGCCACCAAGTACAGCACGGCGCTGGCCGCCGGTCAGGTGGTGGCTCCGGCAACCAACATTGATCAGATGCAGCATGTGATCTTCAACGCCTACACCAACGCGGTGTTGACCGGCCTGTTCCTGTTCGTGGTCTTCGCCATCCTGTTCTATGCGATCAAGGTCGGTGTTTCGGCCTGGGGCAGCAAAGACCGGACTGACAAGGAAGCGCCATTCCAGGCGTTGCCGAGTGCACGATGAGTGTGTTGATAACGGCCCTTACGGAAGGAGTTGCATATGTTCAATGACCTGAGTCGCCTCGGCAAATACCTCGGTCAGGCTGCGCGCCTGATGGTGGGCATGCCCGACTTCGACAACTACGTCGAGCACATGCAGAAGACCCACCCGGACAAGCCGGTCATGACCTACGAAGCGTTCTTTCGTGAGCGTCAGGAAAAGCGTTACGGCGGCAAGGGCGGGCCGAAGTGTTGCTGATCCATTGATCGGCGGGCTTGATTGACTCAACGCGTCACGCACTGTCGTGGCGCGTTTTTATTGGTGAACCTTTTTTGTTTCAACGGCAGGAGTACGCATGACTGTTTCGCAACCCATCCCGGTCACGGTCCTCAGTGGCTTTCTCGGTGCGGGCAAGACCACCTTGCTGCGTCATCTGCTCAAGGCCGAGCATGGCTTGAAAATCGCCGTCATCGAAAACGAATTCAGCGACGCTGGCATCGACACTCAATTGCTCGGCGCGGAGCCGGTACAGGTGATGACCCTGTCCAACGGCTGCGTGTGCTGCACCATCCATACGGACCTGACCAAAGCACTGTTTCTGCTGCTGGAGCGGCTCGACAGCGGTGAAATCGCCTTCGACCGTCTGGTGATCGAATGCACGGGCCTGGCCGATCCAGCTCCCGTGGCGCAAACCTTCTTCATCGATGAAGAGCTGCGCGAACGCTACATTCTCGACGGCATCATCACCTTGGTGGACGCTGCGCACGCGGATCAGCACCTGACTCAGACCATCGCCCAGGCGCAAATCGGGTTTGCTGATCGCTTGCTGATAAGCAAGCGAGATCTGGTGGACGACGCAGCCTTTGACGCCCTCAGCGAGCGTCTGACCCGCATCAACCGCCGCGCCGCTATCCGTACCGTCGATCACGGCAAGATCGACCTCGCCGAACTGCTGGACGTGCGCGGCTTCAACCTCAACGCCGACCTAGGCGCTGGCATGACCCTGCGCCCACTGGCGCCGAGCGGACGCTCCATCGACCGCATCAGCAGTCTGGTCCTGCGCAGTGACAAACCACTGGATCTGGATAAGCTCAGCGAGTTCATGAACGAACTGCTGGAAGACCACGGCAAACAACTGCTGCGCTACAAAGGCGTGCTCAACATTGCTGGGGAAGACCGAAAACTGGTGTTTCAAGGCGTGTTGAAACTCTACGGATTTGATTTCGACGCGGAGTGGGCAGAAGGCGAGAAGCGCGAAAGCGTGATCGTGTTTATTGCCGATGAGTTGCCGGAAGAAAAGATTCGGGCGGGGTTTGCCAAAGTCGCAATGTGACAGAAATCTCTGTAGGAGCTGCCGCAGGCTGCGATAAGGCCGGAACGGCGTTCGCGTCATCAGGCCAATCGCAGCCTTCGGCAGCTGCTACAGGTCTTCATCGCAAGCAATAAAAAGCCCGGCTCAAGAGCCGGGCTTTTTCATTACTGTACGAATTACTTGCCGTACACCGGCAGTTTCGCGCAGATGGTTTTGACTTTCGCACGAACGGCGTCGATCACCGCTTCGTTGTTCAGGTCAGCCAGGATGTCGCAGATCCAGCCAGCCAGTTCCTTGCACTCTGCTTCTTTGAAGCCGCGAGTGGTCACTGCCGGGGTGCCGAAGCGCAGGCCGGAGGTGACGAACGGGGAGCGTGGGTCGTTTGGCACGGAGTTTTTGTTCACGGTGATGAACGCGCGACCCAAGGCGGCGTCGGCGTCTTTACCGGAGATTTCCTGTTTGATCAGCGACAGCAGAAACAGGTGGTTCTCGGTACCGCCGGAGACCACGTCAAAGCCGCGTTCGATGAACACGCCGGCCATGGCCTTGGCGTTCTTCACGACTTGCTGCTGGTAAGTCTTGAACTCAGGCTGCAGGGCTTCTTTGAAGCAGACGGCCTTGGCGGCGATCACGTGCTCCAGTGGGCCACCTTGTGCGCCTGGGAACACAGCCGAGTTCAGCTTCTTCTCGATGTCGGCGTTGGCTTTGGCCAGGATCAGGCCGCCGCGGGGACCGCGCAGGGTTTTGTGCGTGGTGGTGGTGACCACGTCAGCGAACGGAACCGGATTCGGGTAAACGCCTGCAGCGACCAGACCGGCTACGTGAGCCATGTCGACGAACAGGTAAGCGCCCACCTTGTCAGCGATTTCGCGGAAGCGCGGGAAGTCCAGCACTTGCGAATAAGCGGAGAATCCCGCCACGATCATTTTTGGCTTGTGCTCGACTGCCAGACGCTCGACTTCGTCGTAGTCGATCAGGCCGTTGCCGTCGATGCCGTACTGCACGGCGTTATACAGCTTGCCCGACGAGCTGACGCTGGCACCGTGGGTCAGGTGACCGCCGTGAGCCAGGCTCATGCCCAGAATGGTGTCGCCGGCTTGCAGCAGGGCCAGGTAAACAGCGCTGTTGGCCTGGGAACCTGCGTGTGGCTGGACGTTGGCGTAATCGGCGCCGAACAGTTGCTTGGCACGGTCGATGGCCAGTTGCTCAACCACGTCGACGTATTCGCAACCGCCGTAGTAACGCTTGCCTGGATAACCTTCGGCGTACTTGTTGGTCAACACCGAACCCTGGGCTTCCATCACCGCTGGGCTGGTGTAGTTTTCCGAAGCGATCAGCTCGATGTGTTCTTCCTGGCGCTGAGCTTCTTGCTCCATCGCGGCAAAGAGATCGGAGTCGTACTTGGCGAGAGTCAAATCACGGCTGAACATGGCGGTCCTCAAGGATCGGGGGCAGAAAAGGAGGGCATTCTAACCCATAGGGTTTTATCTGGCATATGAAAGCCAGTCATGCAGGGGACAAGTGGTTTTCACTTATGTAGGAGCGGGCTTGCCCGCGATCGGCTGCGCAGCAGTCGCAAAATGATGAATTGAAGGTCCTGCGGACCTTATCGCGGGCAAGCCCGCTCCTACAGAGAAGGCGTAATCAATCAAACATGAACAGCGCATCATTGCTGAATTGCGCTTCAAATCGCGCGGGCGGCATCGGGCGGCCGAACAGGTAGCCCTGGACCTCGTCGCAGCCGTGCTCTCTCAAAAACTCAAGCTGCTCGTGAGTCTCCACGCCCTCGGCGATCACCGCGAGGTTGAGGCTGTGGGCCATGGCGATGATGGCGCGGGCAATCTGCGCATCCTGCTCGCCGGACGGCAAGCCATCGACGAAGGTGCGGTCGATTTTCAGCACGTCGATCGGGAACTGCTTGAGGTAGTTGAGCGACGAATAGCCGGTGCCGAAGTCGTCCACGGCGATGCTCAAGCCCAGGCATTTCAGGCCGTCGAGGATATGCATGGCTTCGTTGACTTCACGCATCAGAATACTTTCGGTCAGTTCCAGTTCGAGGCACGCTGGCGGCAGGCCTGTTTCGTTGAGGATGGTGGCGATGCGCGTGCCCAGCTGGCCATCGGAGAACTGACGGGCGGAGATGTTCACCGAAATTTTCGGCACGCGAACCTTGGCTTGATGCCAGCTCTTGAGCTGACGGCAGGCTTCGGCCAGCACCCAGTCGCCGACTTCCACAACCAGACCGAGCTCTTCCAGCACCGGGATGAACTCGACCGGTGGCACCAGGCCACGGCGCGGATGACGCCAGCGCAGCAGGGCTTCAGCACCGGTCAGGCGTTTGCCGTCACCACTGAATTGCGGCTGGTAGTACAACGTAAACTCTTGCTGCTCAAGGGCGTGGCGCAGATCGCTTTCCAGTTCCAGACGCTCAAGGGCGCTGGCGTTCATGTCGGCCTGATAGAACTGGAAGTTGTTTTTGCCGCGCTCTTTGGCGTGATACATCGCCGTGTCGGCGTTTTTCATCAGTTGGCTCAACTCATTGCCGTCTTGCGGGCTGAGGGCAATGCCGATACTGGCGGTGACGAAGAACTCGCGGCCTTCAAGCACGAACGGCTTCACCAGACTGCCGAGAATCTGTTCGGCAACATGGATAGCGCGGTTCAACGCAAGCTGACGGTTGGCGCCCGGTTGCAGCAACAGGGTGAACTCGTCGCCACCCATGCGCGCCACGGTGTCGTCATCGGCAACACAACCCAACAGGCGTGTGGCCATTTCCTGAAGCATACGGTCGCCGGCGGCGTGGCCCAGGGAGTCGTTGATCGGCTTGAAACGGTCCAGGTCGAGGAACATCAGCACCACCCACGCCTGCTGGCGCTCGGCCTGTTGCAGCGCGCTGTGCAGGCGATCCTGGAACAGTGTGCGGTTCGGCAGGTGCGTCAGGGCATCGTAATACGCGAGGCGGTGAATGCGTTGCTCACTGGCCTTGCGCTCGCTGATGTCACTGAAGAAACACACGTAACTGGCAAGGTCGCCTTCGTCGTCGAACACCGCCGTGATGCCGACCCATGCCGGATAGTGCTCGCCGCTACGGCGTTTGAGCCACACCTCGCCCTCCCAACTGCCACGTTGGTGCAGTTGTTTGAGGATGTAGCGCAGATGGGCTTCTTGCTGATCGTCGACGGTGAGCATGGTCGGCAATTGGTCGAGAACCTGCGACACCGCATAACCACTGACGCGGCTGAAGGCGTCGTTGGCCTGGACGATGTAGCCCGCCGGGTCGGTGATCAGAATGGCCGAGGTCGAGTGCTCGAATACGGTTGCCGCCATGCGCAGGTCTTTCTCGGCACGGCGCTGCTGGCTGATGTCGCGGCCGACGCCAAGAATGCCTTCGAAGGTGCCGTGCTCGTCCCACACCAGCACCAGACGCAACTCAATCGGGATCTTGCGCCCATCCGCCCGCAGGCAGTCGAACAGGAACAGTCGGGTCGGCAGGTTGGCGCGCAGGGCCGCCATCGCTTCGGGCGTGCCCAGGGCCTTGGTGACACGGTCGAGCAGCGAGTACATGCCGACCAGTTGCTGCGGGTTGGCGATGGTCGATTGCCAGCCGTTATCAAGAATCCACTCGGCGCTGTAGCCCAGTACGGCTTGCACCGAGGGGCTTACATAGTTGGGCGTGAGCTGGCTGTCGGTGGAGAAAATCACATCGCTAATGCTTTCCGCGAGCATCCGATAGCGTTGCTCGCTGTCGCGCAACGACTCACTGGCTTCGAGTTGCTCGGTGATGTCCTTGGCCACGCCGATAATCCGCGTGACGTGGTTGTGTTTATCGGGCGCCAGGGCCTGTTCGCGGATATCGAAGCGCCGCCAGTTTTGATTGCGGTCACGAAAGCGTAATTGGCATTGCAGCAGTTCGATGTACCCCTGCTGACGCTGTTGCAGGCGCAGGTCGTGATAATGCTCGGCGTCGTCCGGGTGCAGCAGAATCTCCCAGAAGTATTCACCCATCTCGTGCAGTTCGGCTTTGCTGTAGCCCAGCGTATGCCCCAGGTGGTGGTTGCTGTAGATCATCCGTTGGCTGAGTACGTCCTGCACGTACAGGTGATCCGGTACTGTACGCACGACGTCGGACCAGAAACTTTCACGTTCGAGCAATGACAGTTCGACCAACTTGCGGCTGCTGATATCGCTGATGCTGAGAATCACCGCCGAATAGTCGGCCGGCTGTTGCGGCACACGCATGACCAGCCACAAGTGCTGATCATCGCTTTGTGGTGGATTGGAAAGCTGGATTTCCAATTCAAGCTGCTCTTGCCGATCCAGTACCGCGCGGATCATTTGCAGGCCGATGCCTTGTTGGCTGCGGCTATCACCCTTGATCAGTTTCACCCACGCGTGGGCATTGGACTCAACCTTCAGCAGATCAAGCGCAATCTGGTTGACCTCGGTAAATCGCAGTTGCTGCAGCAATTCGTTGCAGTGTTCCGGATGCGTGGCCAGCAGGCGATCCAGGTCTGCGCCGCTGTGCAATTGACGCTTGTCCAACAGCGCCGGAAGCCCAGACAGGTTGAGGACGCAGAGCGCGACTTTGGTGCCGTCGAAAATGTCTTGGTAGCGGCGTTTGCTTTCCAGCAACTCTTTTTGTCGACGACGCAGGCTGGCAAGGGCCAGCAGCGGAATCAGAGAGCACAGCAAGCCGATCAGGCACTTGCCGATCAGCGCCGGCAGCAGGTCGCGGCGCGCCTTGCCGGCGTCGAACAGCCCGCGCAATTGCCAGTCACTGTTCGTCAGCGGCGACAGCAGCACACTTTTGACGTCACCCGGTCGGGACTCGAGAGCCTCAGTGGCGGCAGCTTTCGCAGCGCTGGCCTCATCGCGGAACAGGATTTTTTGCGTCAGATGATTTTCCAGCTGCCACTTGGGATGGTAGTCCTGCGCGGTCTGCCGGGTGAGGATGCTCAGCAGCTCGGGCGCCAGGCGTAACGCCCAAAAGCTTTTGGCTGTTTCACCGGGTTGGCGCACCAGCAGATAGAGCTGCGAGCCGTCATCGGTGTTGGCGAAGTAATAAGGGCGGGCCTGAGCACGCAGCATCAAGTGTTTGAGAAACACAGCCTCGCCGTCGGGCATGTTACTGCTGCCGGCGCTGTCTTTGATGATGTCGCCAGCCGCACTCAACCAGACAACGCTGCGCAGCGAGGGCAGGGTCACACGTAGCTTTTCGAGTGCCAGCGCCTGTTGATTATCGGTCAGTGAGTCTTGCTGCGGGCCGGCCAGCAGGTTGAGGGCCATTTGCGCATTGAGTGCCATGTTCAGGCTCAAGCGATCGGCCAGTAACGAGCTGTAATCAAAGCTGCGCTGGCGCTCACGGTCCTGGGTCTGCTGGAATTGATCCATCAGTTGCCAGAACAGCAGCACAAGCATCAGCAGTACCAGCGCCGCGAGTGCACCTTTCAATGTGCCGCGCAGAGGCGCTGGAGGCGCGTCCGTGGGGCTGCGCAGTGAAGAAGGAGGCAATGATGTGGGCAAGCGTTAATCCTGGCGACTGGACTGAAGCACCGAATGCGAAACGCACTATAAGCTGGACGCCCAAAGGGCGGCTAGCATGCCTTGATATGTGGCTAAGTGCCAGCCCCATTGAGCCGGACGGTTTGCCCTGTAGGGTGCATTCGGGTAGCTTTGCCCGATGCACTGTGTCGTCCGTTTCTCATAATAGTGACTGCACTGTTAAGTAAGCATTGACCTGAAATCAGCCATCGCGCCACCGGCAATCGATTGGCGGCCTGACGTTGTTTCATTCAAGGATTCAATCTGGCTGGCGGCAAGTGCCGCAGGCAAATAAAATTGAACAGCTATTTTTGAGGCGCGGCACTAAGCTCGCTCTCTATTCACTGTCACCGACCGGGTTTTCTTTCCATGGCTCAATACGTATTCACCATGCATCGGCTGAGCAAAGTTGTGCCGCCGAAGCGGGAAATTCTGAAAAACATCTCCCTGTCGTTCTTCCCTGGCGCCAAGATCGGCGTTTTGGGTCTGAACGGTTCGGGTAAATCCACTTTGTTGAAAATCATGGCCGGCGTCGACACCGAATTCGACGGCGAAGCGCGGCCAATGCCTGAGCTCAATGTCGGTTATCTGCCGCAAGAGCCACAACTTGACCCCACTAAGACCGTTCGTGAAGTCGTCGAAGAAGCCGTCAGCGTGATCAAGGATGCGCAAGCGCGTCTGGATCAGGTCTACGCCGAATACGCCGACCCGGATGCCGACTTCGACAAGCTGGCGGCTGAACAGGCCAAGCTCGAAGCCATCCTGCAAGCGGGCGACGGTCATAACCTCGACCGCCAACTGGAAGTCGCCGCTGATGCGCTGCGTCTGCCAGCGTGGGATGCGAAGATCGAACACCTCTCCGGTGGTGAAAAGCGTCGTGTGGCCCTGTGCCGCCTGCTGCTGTCGGCCCCTGACATGCTGCTGCTCGACGAACCAACCAACCACCTGGACGCCGACTCCGTCGCCTGGCTGGAGCACTTCCTGCACGACTTCCCGGGTACTGTGGTAGCGATCACGCACGACCGTTACTTCCTGGACAACGTTGCGGGCTGGATCCTCGAACTCGACCGCGGCGCGGGCATTCCATACGAAGGCAACTATTCGGGCTGGCTGGAAGCCAAGTCGGATCGTCTGGCCCAGGAATCCAAGCAGCAAACGGCCCATGAAAAGGCCATGAAAGACGAGCTGGAGTGGTTTCGTAAAGGCGCCAAGGCGCGTCAATCGAAATCCAAGGCGCGTCTGCAACGCTTCGAAGAAATGCAATCGCAGGAATTCCAGAAGCGCAGCGAGACTAACGAAATCTACATCCCGGCCGGTCCGCGCCTGGGTGACAAGGTCATCGAGTTCAAGAACGTCAGCAAAGGTTATGGCGATCGCGTGTTGATCGACAACCTGTCGTTCTCGATGCCAAAAGGTGCAATCGTCGGCGTAATCGGTGGTAACGGTGCCGGTAAGTCGACCTTGTTCCGCATGCTGATGGGCAAAGAGCAGCCGGATTCCGGCAGCATTGAAGTCGGCGAAACCGTACAGCTGGCCTGCGTTGATCAGAGCCGTGACGACCTTGACGGCAGCAAAACGGTGTTCCAGCAGATTTCCGACGGCTCTGACCAGATCCGCATCGGCAACTATGAAATCCCGTCGCGCACCTATGTCGGGCGTTTCAACTTCAAAGGCGGCGATCAGCAGAAGTTCGTCAAGGACCTCTCCGGTGGTGAGCGTGGTCGCTTGCACCTGGCGTTGACCTTGAAAGAGGGCGGCAACGTCCTGCTGCTCGACGAACCGTCCAACGACCTCGACGTGGAAACCCTGCGTTCGCTGGAAGAAGCCCTGCTGGACTTCCCGGGCGCTGCGATTGTGATCTCTCACGATCGGTGGTTCCTGGACCGTGTTGCGACCCACATCCTCGCGTACGAAGATGACTCGCAAGCCGTGTTCTTCGAAGGTAACTACACCGAATACGAAGCCGACCGCAAAAAGCGCCTCGGCGACGCAGCGGCCCAGCCGCATCGGGTACGCCACAAGAAACTGGCGTAAGACAAAAACGGAGCCTTCGGGCTCCGTTTTTTATGGTTGATGCACAATATCTGTAGGCGCTGCCGAAGGCTGCGATCGACCGGAAACCGGTCGTGCTTCTTCGGATTTGAAGGTCCTGCAGACCTTATCGCAGCCTTCGGCAGCTCCTACAGGTCCGATTCAATCTCCAGAATCTCGATCAACTGATCCCCCGCCGGGCGTTTCCACAGCACGTCATCACCCACCTGCGCCCCAAGTAGCGCACGCCCCAACGGCGACCCCCAATTGATCAAAGCATGGGCAGCATCGGCCTGGTCTTCGCCGACCAGCTGTACGCGTTGCTTGGTATTGTTTTCATCGGCAAACGTCACCCAACTGCCAATCTGCACTTTCTCGGTCGAAATAGCTGGCGTCATTACCTGAGCGCTTTGCAGGCGCTGGTTGTAGTAGCGCTGATCACGTTCGATATCGGCGAGCCGCTGCTTGTCGGCACGATCGCCCAAGGCCGATTGTTCGTTGTGCTGCGCCTGCAACTCCGCCACCCGTGCCTGCAACTGCGTCAGGCCGTGAGCGGTGACGTAATTGGGTTGTTTGCTGACCCGACGCTCCACCGGTTGGCTGGCTTGCGCGGCGGCCTGGTCTTCGTTAACGAATGCGCGGCTCATGGCGTTATCTCCCTGTTATTGGGTTTGGGCCATGTTGGCAGGCGTTTGGTTTCATCGATTGCCTACAAAGAGAGTGTTTGCACGCATACAAATTAATAGTGATACCACTTCATCTCCAGCATCACTTCATTCACCGGCGATGCCAGTTGGCTGAACTCGCGTTGGGCCGTCAGGCGCAGGCCGAGGTTGCGTGACAGTTCCCATTGCTGATTCAGACTGAAGCTACGGCGTACTTCGCCATTGGTGAAGTAGTCGCCCTTGGCTTCCAGGCTCAAGTTACCCAACGGGTTATGCCACAACAACCCACTATCGAAGCCCGCTGCCGGCGAGACGGCCGCGGAGAAGTCGGTGTTGTGCTCAACACGCACGGTGCCCAGCGCAAACCCCAGCAGGTCGTCGCTCAATTGCCAGGTGCCGCCGCCACCACCGTTGACGTGGCTGACCAATCTCTCGTTGTCATGCTTGCTCAATACGCGTTCCAGGCCGCCCATGACTTGCCAGGACCACGGCTGCAGCAGGGCGGTACGCGGCGTGAGGGAGCGTATCGTCGCCAGATCCAATTGTTGCACCTGCCATTGGTTACCCTCGTATTGGCGCAGCTTGAGTTGCAGGATTTCGATCTGCGCGCCCAACGGAAAGCCGTAGGCGTTGTCGTTCAGGTCGTGATACGCCATGCGCAGACCGTATTCGGCGAAGGCTTTATCGTCGCGAGAGCCCGCGCCCAATTGCCAGGTGCGCGACTCATGGCCATCCTCGGTCAGACCGGGGCGTTCGATCTGCAACGCTGGCGGCGGGTTCTGGCTGATCGCTCGCAACAGTTCAAAACTGCGCTGCGAACTGTCGCTGGTGCGTTCTTCGCCATTGACGCGATAGCGCACGAGGCGGTAGGCAGCGTCCTGAATCAACGCGCGACGGTCTTTCGGCAGGGCCAGATAGTCAGGGTTTTGCAGCTGCTTTTGATCGGCGCTGACCTTCAACACCCACTGCTGCTCGTTGCTGCTCAAAGGCTCTGCGCGACTGAGCAGTTCGCGTTCGGCGGACGGTCGATAATTGGTTTTCTCCACCAGCCCGGCGTCTTTCACGGCGCGCACGGTGTCGGTCGGAATCGCCGTCAGCGGAAATAACGAAGTCAGGTCCAGGCCGGGCCGCGCGACCTGCAGCAGTTCGAGCAAGCGATAGGAGCAGTTTTCGTCGAAGAAGAAATAGCCGAAGCGAATCTGCTTCAGCTCCCACACATGCTCGACCATACGCCCGGTTTCTTCGTGGGTCAGATTCAGTCGGTATTCCCACAGGTCGCGGTTTTCCAGACTACGGTATTCTCGGAGTTTTTCTTGATAGGGCACCAGCGCGAATAATCCCGGATAGCCACCCATCAGGCCCTTCCAGGCATACAGAATGCTGTTGTCCGAGCCTTCGATGTAAGCGCCGAAGTTGATCGCGTAGCTCAGCAGTTCGGTGTGGTCCTTTTGCACATCGGCCTGATCAACGCGCAGCAATGTGTGACCAAACATCGAAGATGGGCTGTTCAGGTAGGCTGCGGGGAATATCAGTACGGTACTGTCCGGCGCGATATCACCGAACCACTGTTTGAACGTTTTGCACTCCGGGGTTGGCAGGTCAGTCAGGTGCAACTGCTCACGCAGAAAGCGCGAACGGGCCGGGTAGACACATTGCGGATGCTGGTCTTGCGCCGTCGAGTCACCGCTGACCGGCGTATAGATAGCGTCCAGAGTCGCCCTTAGCTCGGCAGTCGGGTCATGGGCTCCGTCAGTTGCGAGAAAGAACTTCGAATCGTCGACATAGCTGCGCCAGCCGCCGAGCTTTGCCGGTGTGTAGTGACCTAGAGCAAGCCATAGCGGCATGTTGGCCAATTGCTGCAAGCGATCATTGTCGATAGGTGGCGCGGCGTAGAGAGGGGCGCAAACAAACAGCACCATATAGGCAAGGCGTTTGAGCATAGAAAGCAACTAGTCAGGATTGAGGGCAATCAGTGCTGCAAAAACCTGCCCCCCGGATGGGAGGCAGGTGCAACTAAATTAAGCCTGGGTGGCATATTTGGCCAAGGTCGGATCGCTTTTCAACACAGCGAGGGTGTTGGTGTGAACATCGTCGGCGGTTACGTCGGCCTTGCTGAAGATTTGCTGGAAGTGTTCATGGGTGACGGCGGCGAAGTGTGCGCGGTCTTCTGGAGCAACGCCCAGCACCACCGCGTAGGTAGTCAATGCTTCACCTTGGCCCATGGCCATGTCTTTGGAAAGCTCATCCATCATGCCGTTCATAGACAGCCAGGACTTGCCGCCGTAAGTCAGTGTTGAGCTGGTGGAGCAGCCGTTGGTGCCAGAGGTCATGCCGAAAGTCGCGTTACCGGACGTTCCGTTGGTCGTCGACGCGAAGATGTGTGGCCCTGTGCCGTGTTGGCCTGCGAACAGCATGTTGCCCCAGCCACAATCCGGGCCGCCTGGTGCCTGGGCCATGGCGTTTAGAGATACGACGGTGAAGAGAGTACCGAGAAGAATCCGTTTCATAGCTTGAGTTCTCTTTCTGAGTTCAACCAAGGGTCGGGTTCCTGGCCGGTCGCTGCGCCAGGGCGAGCCAGCGTTACTATCACCAGCCGCGTAGGTTGGAGTTTAGGCACGATCTCAACGTTCCGTGATTTATTGCCAAATGTTATCTAAATCGCCGCTTCGCTTGCCGCCAGCGCTGGTTGGCGCGGGCTGGTAAATATTAGCCTGCAGCGTGCCTTGCCAGCCGGGCATGGCGAGCGCCAGAATGCCTTCATCTGCCCCGCCTGATGTAAGGATGTCCGATGCCCGATTCTGTTGCTGCCAGCTTGCGTCTAGCGCCCGAAGCGCTGACACGTCCTTTCTCCGCTGAACAGTTCAGCTTCTCGACGACTAATGATCTGGAGCCCTTCCGTGGTGTGCTCGGCCAGGAGCGAGCAGTAGAGGCACTGCAATTCGGGGTGGCCATGCCGCGCCCCGGTTACAACGTGTTCGTCATGGGCGAGCCCGGTACGGGACGCTTTTCTTTCGTCAAGCGCTACCTCAAAGCCGAGGGCAAGCGCATGCAGACCCCGGCGGATTGGGTCTACGTCAACAATTTCGATGAGCCTCGCGAACCTCGCGCCCTGGAATTGCCATCTGGCCGCGCAGCTTCGTTCATCGCGGATATCAACGGCCTGATCGACAATCTGCTGGCGACCTTTCCGGCAGTCTTCGAGCACCCGTCCTACCAGCAGAAGAAAAGCGCCATCGATCGTGCGTTCAACCAGCGCTATGACAAGGCATTGGACATCATCGAGCGTCTGGCGCTGGAAAAGGACATTGCCCTTTACCGTGACAGCACCAACATCGCCTTCACGCCGATGAGCGAAGGCAAGGCGCTGGACGAGGCGGAGTTTTCGCAACTGCCGGAAGCCGAGCGCGATCGATTCCACGATGATATTTCTGGCCTCGAAGAACGCCTCAACGAGGAATTGGCCAGCCTGCCGCAGTGGAAGCGTGAAACCAGCAACCAGATGCGTCAGTTGAACGAAGAGACCATCACTCTGGCGCTGCAACCCTTGTTGTCGCCTTTGTCGGAAAAGTACGCGGAAAACGCCGGAGTTTGCGCCTATCTGCAAGGCATGCAGGTGTATTTGCTGAAAACCGTGGTCGAGCAACTGGTCGACGACGCCAAAACCGATGCCCAGGCGCGCAAGTTGCTGGAAGAGCAGTACTGTCCGAGCCTGGTGGTCGGTCATCCGCTCAACGCTGGCGCACCCGTGGTGTTCGAGCCGCACCCGACCTACGACAACCTGTTCGGGCGCATTGAATACAGCACCGACCAAGGCGCGTTGTACACCACCTATCGGCAACTGCGCCCGGGTGCTCTGCATCGGGCCAATGGCGGTTTTCTGGTGCTGGAAGCGGAAAAAATGCTCAGCGAGCCGTTTGTCTGGGACGCGCTGAAACGCGCCCTGCAATCGCGCAAGTTGAAGATGGAATCGCCGCTGGGGGAACTGGGTCGCATCGCGACCGTGAGCCTGACCCCGCAAATGATCCCGTTGCAGGTCAAAGTCATCATAATTGGCGCACGTTCGCTGTACTACACCCTGCAAGACCTCGATCCGGACTTCCAGGAGATGTTCCGGGTGCTGGTGGATTTCGATGAAGACATTCCGATGGTCGACGAAAGCCTGGAGCAATTCGCCCAGTTGCTGAAAACCCGCACCTCGGAAGAGGGTATGGCGCCGCTGACCGGTGATGCCGTGGCGCGTCTGGCCACTTACAGCGCCCGACTGGCCGAGCATCAGGGCCGTTTGTCGGCGCGGATCGGCGACCTGTTTCAGTTGGTCAGCGAGGCGGACTTCATTCGCCAGTTGGCCAATGACGACAAGACCGATGCCGGGCACATCGAACGTGCGCTCAAGGCCAAGGCCACGCGCACCGGGCGCGTTTCGGCGCGGATTCTCGACGACATGCTCGCCGGGATCATCCTGATCGACACTGACGGCGCGGCGGTAGGCAAGTGCAACGGGCTGACGGTGCTGGAAGTCGGCGACTCGGCGTTCGGCGTGCCGGCGCGGATTTCGGCGTCGGTGTATCCGGGCGGTAGCGGCATTGTCGACATCGAGCGCGAGGTCAACCTCGGTCAGCCGATTCACTCCAAGGGCGTGATGATTCTTACCGGTTACCTGGGCAGCCGTTACGCGCAGGAATTCCCGCTGGCGATTTCCGCGAGCATCGCGCTGGAGCAGTCCTACGGGTATGTGGACGGCGACAGCGCTTCATTGGGCGAAGCCTGCACCTTGATCTCGGCGCTGTCGAAAACCCCGCTCAAGCAATGTTTCGCCATTACCGGCTCGATCAACCAGTTTGGTGAAGTGCAGGCGGTGGGTGGGGTCAACGAAAAAATCGAAGGCTTCTTCCGGCTGTGTGAAGCGCGTGGTCTGACAGGCGAGCAGGGTGCAATCATCCCGCAAGCCAACGTCGCGACCTTGATGCTCGACGAGCGCGTGCTGCAAGCGGTGCGCGCCGGGCAGTTCCATGTTTACGCGGTGCGCCAGGCCGACGAAGCATTGAGCTTGTTGGTCGGCGAACCTGCGGGTGCGCCCGACGAGAACGGCGAATTCCCGGAAGGCAGCGTCAACTACCGGGTGGTCGAGCGCCTGCGCGACATCGCCGAGATGCTCAGCGATGAAGACCTCAAAGAAGAACTGGAAAAAGAGCCGGCTCAACTTCAGCCCGAGCTGAAGGCCATGGCCAAGAAAAAGAAGGACTGATCGATTTGTGCCGTTCGGGCGCTAAGTGGTGTGACGACCATTCGGCGCCCGATGCTTTACGGGACTTTTAGAATTCGGGTTTTCTTCTATTCTGGAGACATAACACAGTTGTCAAATGGACTGACGCGCTCCTCCCTCGCTTTGAGGAGCGAACACTGTACTAAATGAGGAGCTCGCCATGTCGCGCAGCCTCTGTCTTACCCGCCAATGCCTTGGACTCGTCACTCGTATCGAATGTGTGATTCGCCCTCTCTCTGGGGATAACGGTATGTGGACATTACTGTTCGCTGCCGGCATGTCTGGTGAACAACCTTCTGCACTCAAGGCTCAAGGGCCTTTTCATGGACCGCTGGCCGCCGAGTCGGTATTGATGGCCATCGCTGAAAGTCTATCCCTGCACGGTTATCAGGTGGCCGAGGACGTGCCCATCTGGCAATTACATTTGCAGGGTGAGCTAAGACGCATCAACGGCGATCACTCGCGCTGCCAGCGATCTTCTCCGTTCTGAGCGCGTCATTGTTACTCGGCTTCATCGGGTGCTGCTGAACCAGTCTGGTCGATTTCGTCCAGGCTGGCAGCGCTTGGCTTGGCGAGTTTGACCTTGAAGGCATAGTTCACGGTGTCGAGTCCGGTGCGTTGGTACGCTTCCAGACTGGTCGGCTTGCCATAGAAATAGTGCACCTCAAACATGGCAGGGCTGTACTCCTTGACGGCGTGGCTGACCGAAAGGATTTCCTTGAGATACTTGCCCTTGCTGTCTTTGCCGTAAAAACGCCACTTCTCCGAGGGGAACAACGCCTGGTCGATGATCAACGCGTTGTCTTTCAGCGTCAGCCCCTGGGGCAGGTTAGCGCCGTCCATGAAGCTTTTTTCAATGTGTGCCAGGTGCAGCGGCATGGTCCCGGAGGCATAGGCAGGGGGCACCTGGAACTGGCTCAGGTCATAGCTGATGTAGCCTTCCGTGGTATTGGTTTCGTAGGAGTCGATGGGTGGTTGCAGGGTTTTGCCCGGTTTGCCGCCGTCGTCCTCGGCGTAAAAGGTAATCGGCGACTCGCTGCTTAACTCGGGGCCGAGTAACGCCTCGTTGAAGGTCGGCGGATGGCTGAACTCAATGCGCGCATCTTGCGGGTTTTCCACGTCCTGACGAATGACAATGCTTTTCCTCAGTTGCTCCTCGTTCATCTCGTAGCTCTTGAGAAAGTCCTGGGCCTCGGAGTCGTAGACCACCACCGGCATCGACAAGGGCTGAACCGTGAGGCCAAACGTGTGTTCGTTGAACTGGCGCACGGGCAGGCTCAGTTGGGTTTTTCGAATCTCGCTTTGCGCATAATCCAGCACACTGACCTGCAGCTTTTCGATCGTGCCGTTGAAGTAGGCCTTGGTGTAATGGGTTTTCAGTTGGCGATTAAAGGCGTGCAAGTCGGCAATCTGTTGCTGATGAAAGGCGTCGCTGTACTGCTTTTGCGCCATCAAGGCATCGAGTTGTTTTTGGTAGAACGCGAGTTGCTCAGCGCTCTGCGTGATGCCCGCGGCCCTGGACAGAAACTGATGGGTGCGGTCCTGGGCTTGAAGGACCAAGGGGTTAAAGTCCTGATCTACCAGTTCATCCGACAGGTTGACACTGTTTTGCATCTCGACTTCGGCGTAGTTCTCGTTCAAGCCCAGCAAGGTCACGCTGATATTGCCATCAGTGCGCCGTGCGCCCACTTCGGTCGGCAAGAACTCGAAGGTGCTGACCCTGCGCGGCGTAACGATCTGGATCTCGCCATTGAGTGTCACTGGGTTGGGTTTGTCTTTGTCGGTGGGCGGCGGCGCGCCGTCGACGTAGGGGTAGATCAGGTCGAGATCGTTGGGGTTGTTGGCGTCGTACAGCGAGGGTGACAGCTGGATGTGACTGGCGTCCTCCAGGCGTTCCTTAGTGAAGGGGACGGTTTTTTTGTTGTCGAGAACCACCGATTGCCAGCTGAGTTTCTGCGGGAACGGGAAGTCGGCCGGGAAGTGAAAGGCGAAGGGGAACCTGGGTTCCAGCGTCGTCAGATAGTCGGAGTCTGAGGCCTTGCGCAGGATGAACAAGTCTTTGACGTAGGTATCGGTGACACTCTGGGTGTCAGGATAATCCTTGAGCAGAATCAGACTGTTTTCGCTGTACTGCGTTTCGACAGGCTTTTTCTGCATTTCCAGCTGGATGCGATCGACCATCAACAGTGACTCGCCGAGGTCGGTGGCGGTTTCCTTCAGTTTCGGATCCTGGATGGATTCGAGCTTTTTCTCGAATTGATCGGCTTTGGCCTTGAAGGCCGCCTGTTGCTGCTCCTCGGTTTTTTCCGAGCAACCACTGATCAGCAGCGTCAGGGCGAGAGCCAGGCTGGAGAGCGAAGGTCTGACATCCATTCACGGTGTTCCTGTAGGTATCGGACCCGTCAAGGACGCCCGATCGATCCGCTGAATAACCGCCGTAACACTCGAAGTGTAAGACACGTCCGTGAAAACTGTGGGCCGTGACAGCGCGACACGGCAGCAAGAACGTTCTGAGCCCGTGATTGGCGAATGGCGGCGGGCTTCAATCGTGCAAAGTTTAGTAACTATTTAACGGCCCGGCGCAGCCCAGAGAAGCCTCGTCAGCCATTTCGCCGAATCAGCCGCTGATATACTTCCGGCGATTTTTTAACCCCCTGTGAGTATCGATGGAACGCTTTTTCGAGAATGCGATGTACGCCTCGCGCTGGCTGCTGGCGCCGATTTATTTTGGACTGTCGCTGGGCCTGTTGGCCTTGGCACTGAAATTTTTCCAGGAAATCTTTCACGTCATCCCCACTGTTTTTTCCATGGCCGAGTCGGATGTGATCCTGGTGCTGCTGTCGTTGATCGATATGGCACTGGTGGGCGGTTTGCTGGTGATGGTGATGATTTCCGGCTACGAGAACTTTGTTTCGCAGTTGGATATCGATGACAGCAAAGAGAAGCTCAGCTGGCTGGGCAAGATGGACTCCAGCTCTCTGAAGATGAAAGTCGCGGCGTCGATCGTGGCCATTTCATCCATTCACCTGTTGCGGGTGTTCATGGACGCCAAGAACATCGACCCGCAACACCTCATGTGGTACGTGATCATTCACATGACCTTTGTTATCTCCGCGTTCGCCATGGGTTATCTGGATAAACTGACCAAGCATTGACCCATCACTCGCCGCCTGTCGATTTAACCCTATGGGAGGAAGTGGACGGGCGGCGTGGTTTTAACGTTGTGATTTCGCTCCACTGTACAAAACTTATATTTCCTAATGTTATGTACAGCTTCGAGAGGCGAATCATGAACCTCCAGGAACTAACGGCCTTTGCCCATGCGGGAAGGGTCGATGAGTTGAATCTGATCTCCATGGAAGGCGGCATCTATCTGCTGGAAGCCCGCGTGCGTGGCATGGCGCATCCGTTGAATGACTTCAATGGCAAGACCATCCATCTGCGCTCGGTCGAGCATGCACGGGATCTGCTGCATACCTTGCCGAAAATGCCGTTCAACCTGGTGCATTCGGTGGTACACGACGAAATGTGCGGGTTGCGTGATGTCGACGAACAAACGTTGCGCGTGCCGATCTCCTTCCGTTCAACCTGGTAACGGTTGCGAGTAGGGAGCCATTGTTCATTTGTGCTAGGCTGCTCGCCCTTTTGATTCGGGGCGTCTTTGGACACGCCGTGGAGTTGCAGCGCCGTCTGCCCACGTGCGGTTTTCTCTAGGCGTCCCTCTGCGGAGCAGCGTTATGTCCGAAGTTAATCTGTCCACCGACGAAACCCGCGTCAGCTACGGCATTGGCCGCCAGTTGGGTGACCAACTGCGTGACAACCCACCACCAGGCATCAACCTGGACGCGATCCTGGCCGGCCTGACTGACGCCTTCCACGGTAAAGAAAGCCGTGTGGGTCAGGAAGAGCTGTCTGCCAGCTTCAAAGTCATTCGCGAAATCATGCAAGCCGAAGCGTCTGCCAAGGCTGAACAAGCGGCTGGCGCGGGTCTGGCTTACCTGGCAGAGAACGGCAAGCGCGACGGCGTGACCACGCTGGCTTCGGGTCTGCAATTCGAAGTATTGACCGCTGGTGAAGGCGCCAAGCCAAGCCGCGAAGATCAGGTTCGTACTCACTACCACGGCACCCTGATCGACGGCACTGTGTTCGACAGCTCCTACGACCGTGGCGAGCCTGCTGAATTCCCAGTGGGTGGCGTGATCGCCGGCTGGACCGAAGCTCTGCAACTGATGAATGCCGGCAGCAAATGGCGTCTGCACGTTCCGAGCGAACTGGCTTACGGCGCACAAGGCGTTGGCAGCATCCCTCCGCACAGCGTTCTGGTATTCGACGTCGAGCTGTTGGACGTTCTGTAAACATCGCTTGATGAGCTGATGATTGCTGAACGGATCGCCCTGATTCGTTCAGCAATGACAGGTTCTGGCACCATACTCAGTGCAACTCCCCGGTCGGGCGCAACGCTCGGGCATAGCAAAATAGAAACAGACTGCGCACCAACTCCTTCTGCACGCCGGGTTCGCTTGAGCTCAGCCCTGTGACATCCAGATCGCCCTGATCACGCAACTCATCTAACGCCTCTTCTCCCAGCACCGCGCAGACTTCGCCCGTTTCTCGGTGGAGAATTCGCAGGTAGGGGTGCGGGCGGTCCAGCCAGGCATCGATCAAATAAGTCATGGGTCTTCTCCTTGAAAGGTTTCAATGAGAATAATTCTTATTTCGATAATAGCAAGGGACTGTTGGCGATTTGTTATTAGCGCTGGTGGGGGGGTAGGAGCGGGCTTGCCCGCGATCCCGACGACGCGGTATGCCAGACAAGGCGCCAATCGCGGGCAAGCCCGCTCCTACAAGGAATTCGCAAACCTTGTAGAGGCGAGGTGCGGTGCGGTGTTGATCAGTGCGTACGGGCGACCGCGAACTCGCTGAGTTCGATCAAGGCATCGCGGTATTCGCTGGCAGGCAGTACGTCAAGGCAGGCAATGGCTCGGGCAACGAAGTCGCGGGCCATTTGTGCGGTGTAATCCAGCGCGCCGGCGCTTTCGACGGCGGCGCGGATGCTCTCGAGGTCTTCGAGGCCGCCTTTCTGGATCGCCTGACGCACCAGTGCTGCCTGTTCCGGGGTGCCTTCGCGCATGGTGTAGATCAGTGGCAGGGTTGGCTTGCCTTCAGCCAAGTCATCACCGATGTTCTTGCCCAAGGTCTCGGCATCGCCGCGATAGTCCAGCAAGTCGTCGACCAACTGGAACGCGACGCCCAAATGATCGCCAAAGGTGCGCAAGGCTTCGCTTTGTTCTTCGGTCGCGCCGCACAAGGCAGCAGCGCTGTGGGTCGAGGCTTCGAACAGCATGGCTGTCTTGCCGCGAATCACTTCCATATAGGTTTCTTCGGTGGTGCTTGCGTCGCGAATCTTCGACAGTTGCAGCACTTCGCCTTCCGCGATGACGCGCGTGGCCTTGGACAGGATCTGCATCACCTGCATCGAGCCCAGTTCAACCATCATCTCGAAGGAGCGCGAATACAGGAAGTCGCCGACCAGCACGCTGGGCGCGTTACCCCACAAGGCGTTGGCAGTCGAGCGGCCACGGCGCATGCCGGACATGTCGACCACGTCGTCGTGCAGCAGGGTCGCGGTGTGCAGGAACTCGATGGTCGCCGCCAGCAGGCGCACGTCGTCGCCTTCGCGGCCGAGGGCCTTGCCACACAGCAATACCAATAAAGGACGCAGGCGCTTACCGCCGGCCGAGGTGATGTAGTCGCCGATTTTGGAGACGAGCGGCACGCGCGAAGTCAGCTGCTTCTTGATAATGACGTCAACGGCATTAAAATCATCCGCCACCGCGCGGTAGAAGGCTTGGGGTTGCATCAGCGACACGTGCTCCAGAAGGGTTGCGCGGCATGCTAGGTGTCGGGTAGAGCCCTGTCAAGGCGCGCTGTTTCGGCACTTGCAACGTGTGCCAGCCTTGCGTACAATCGCGCACCCTAACTTTCCTGGGCAGCACCTGCCTTACGCAATTGCATTCGGGCCGTTCCAGCCAGTTGCAGCCATGCCAGCCAATACCTCTTCCTATAAAGAGCTGGGTGAGCAGGATTATCGGAGAAACACCATGTCTTACGCAGTAATCGTTACCGGCGGCAAGCAGTACAAAGTCGCCCCAGGTGAATACCTGAAGATCGAGAAACTGGAAATCGCTACCGGCGAATCCGTTACTTTTGATCGCGTTCTGTTGGTCGCTAACGGCGATGACGTGAATATCGGCGCTCCAGTTGTTGCTGGCGCTACCGTTGTTGCTGAAGTGATCTCCCAAGGTCGTCACGACAAGATTCGCATCATCAAGTTCCGTCGTCGTAAGCACCACATGAAGCGTATGGGCCACCGCCAGTGGTACACCGAGATCAAAATCACCGGTATTCAGGCTTAATTTCAGCCTAATTCCTCACTAGGAGAATTGACTCATGGCACACAAAAAAGCTGGTGGTAGTACCCGCAACGGTCGCGACTCAGAAGCCAAACGCCTTGGCGTGAAGATGTATGGCGGCCAGGCTATCATCCCGGGCAACATCATCGTGCGTCAGCGCGGCACCCAATTCCACGCTGGCTACGGCGTTGGCATGGGTAAAGATCACACCCTGTTCGCGAAAGTGGAAGGCGTGATCAAGTTCCAGGTTAAGGGCGCCTTCGGTCGTCGCTACGTGAGCATTGTCCCGAAGACTGTAGTCGTCGCGGCATAATCTCGCAGTAGCTGGAAAAGCCCTGTCTCGCGACGGGGCTTTTTTGTTTGTAGATGTCGGTGAGTCTCTTGCAAAACTGTTTGTGCGGGCTGTTGTGGTTCTGACCCTTGGGGTCGCTGGTTTCTGATCGGGTATCGCAACGCTCATTTTTGCAAGAGTCTTATGTCTTTGTGTTGTTCTGCTCGTCCCTGTGGCGGGAGGCGTGCGTTATGAAGTTTGTTGATGAAGTTTCGATTCGAGTAAAGGCTGGTGATGGCGGTAACGGTTGCATGAGCTTCCGTCGCGAAAAATTCATCGAAAACGGTGGTCCTAACGGCGGTGACGGCGGTGATGGCGGTTCGATCTTCATGATCGCTGACGTCAACCTCAATACCCTGGTCGACTACCGCTACACCCGTCACTTCGACGCCGAGCGCGGTGCCAACGGCGGCAGCGCTGACTGCACCGGGAAGAAGGGCGAAGAGCTGGTGCTGCGTGTGCCGGTCGGTACCACGGTAATCGACGCGAGTACCCAGGAAATCATCGGTGACCTGACCAAAGACGGTCAGCGCTTGCTGGTGGCCATGGGCGGCTGGCACGGTCTGGGCAACACCCGTTTCAAGTCCAGTACCAACCGTGCGCCACGTCAGACCTCGCCGGGCAAGTTCGGCGAGCAGCGTGACCTCAAGCTGGAATTGAAAGTGTTGGCAGACGTCGGTCTGCTGGGCTTGCCGAACGCTGGCAAAAGCACCTTCATCCGTTCTGTGTCGGCCGCCAAGCCAAAGGTTGCGGATTATCCGTTCACCACCCTGATACCGAACCTGGGTGTGGTCAGTGTCGATCGCTGGAAAAGCTTCGTCATCGCCGACATTCCGGGCCTGATCGAAGGCGCTTCCGATGGCGCTGGCCTGGGGATTCGCTTCCTCAAGCACTTGGCGCGTACGCGTTTACTGCTGCACCTCGTCGACATGGCGCCGCTGGATGAAAACATCAGCGCAGCGGATAACGCTGAAATCATCGTCAACGAACTGATCAAGTTCAGCCCGTCGTTGGCCGAGCGTGATCGTTGGTTGGTATTGAACAAGTGCGATCAGTTGCTGGAAGAAGAACACGAAGCGCGGGTCAAGGAAATCGTCGATCGTCTGGAGTGGACCGGTCCGGTCTACGTCATTTCCGCGATTTCCAAGGTCGGTACCGAGCAGCTCAGCCGCGACATCATGAATTACCTCGAAGAGCGTAATCTGCGTCTGGCTGAAGATCCGGTGTTCGCCCGTGAACTGGCCGAACTGGACCAGAACATCGAAGACGAAGCGCGTGCCCAGCTGCAAGCGCTGGACGATCAGCGTGCCCTGCGCCGCACTGGCGTGAAGAGCGTGCTTGACGTCAATGACGATGACGATGTGTGGGGCGATGATGAGGACGATGAAGATGGTCCGGAAATCATTTACGTCCGAGACTGATCGGGTGCAGTAAACTAAACGCCGCTATCGATATAGCGGCGTTTTTGTATCTGCGTTTTAATATTTCGAATTCGTATTAACCAAAATTCTCTGGCTAAGGTTGGAAGATGATGCGCAGCAAAGTGACGGGTGCCCAGCGCTGGGTCGTGAAAATCGGCAGTGCTCTGCTGACGGCTGATGGCAAAGGGCTAGACCGGGCAGCAATGGGTGTTTGGGTCGAGCAGATGGTGGCGTTGCATGAAGCGGGCGTCGAACTGGTTCTGGTGTCTTCCGGGGCCGTTGCCGCCGGGATGAGTCGCTTGGGCTGGACCGTCCGACCCAGTGCGATGCACGAGCTGCAGGCGGCTGCTGCCATCGGCCAGATGGGCCTGGTGCAGGCGTGGGAGTCGAGCTTTGCCGTGCATGGTCGCCACACTGCGCAAATTCTGCTGACTCATGACGATTTGTCCGACCGTAAGCGCTACCTGAACGCGCGCAGCACCTTGCGCACGCTGGTGGAGTTGGGCGTGATCCCGGTGATCAACGAAAACGACACGGTGGTCACCGACGAAATTCGTTTCGGCGACAACGACACGCTGGCTGCACTGGTGGCCAACCTGGTTGAAGCTGATCTGCTGGTGATCCTCACCGATCGCGACGGCATGTTCGACGCCGATCCGCGCAACAATCCCGATGCGAAACTGATTCTTGAAGCACGCGCCGATGATCCGGCGCTGGATGCTGTTGCCGGCGGTACCGGTGGCGCGTTGGGCCGTGGCGGTATGCAAACCAAGCTGCGTGCGGCGCGTTTAGCGGCGCGTTCCGGTGCGCACACCATCATCGTCGGTGGTCGTCTTGAGCGGGTGCTGGCGCGGCTGAAAAGCGGCGAGCAGTTGGGCACCTTGCTCTCGCCTGAACGCGGCATGCTGGCAGCGCGCAAGCAATGGTTGGCCGGGCATCTGCAGACGCGTGGCACGCTGGTGCTGGATGCTGGCGCAGTCACCGCGTTGTCTGAAGGCAACAAAAGCTTGCTGCCGGTGGGCGTAAAACTGGTGCAAGGCAGCTTCCGCCGCGGCGAGATGGTGGTCTGCGTGGCGCCGGACGGTCGTGAGATCGCTCGCGGGCTGAGTAACTACAGTGCACTGGAAGCGCAAAAAATCATCGGCCAGTCATCTGAAGCCATCGTCCACGTATTGGGCTTCATGGCTGAGCCGGAGCTGGTGCATCGGGATAACCTGATCCTGGTGTAAGTGGTCGACAACCTCGAAGGAGCTGCGATGCGAGTCATGAAAGGATTGCTGGGCGTGTTGTTGGCGCTGCCGTTGCTGGCATCGGCGGAGGAAATCGGCTCGGTGTCGACGGTGTTCAAGTTCGTCGGCCCGAACGACAAAATCGTGGTGGAGGCGTTCGACGATCCCAAGGTCGAGGGCGTGACCTGCTATCTCTCTCGCGCCAAAACCGGTGGGGTGAAGGGCGGTCTGGGTCTGGCGGAGGACCGTGCCGAAGCGTCCATCGCCTGCCGCCAGGTTGGGCCGATCAAGTTTCAGGGCACGTTGAGCGACGGCGACGTGGTGTTCCAGCAGCGCACGTCGTTGGTGTTCAAGACCATGCAGGTGGTGCGCTTCCTCGACAAGAAGCGCAATACGCTGGTGTACCTGGTGTATAGCGACCGCGTGATCGAAGGCAGCCCGCAGAATGCGGTGACGGCGATTCCGATATTGCCGTGGGTGCCCGCGCCCGCGCCGTGATCTGTACAAATCACCTGTAGAAGCTGCCGAAGGCTGCGATTGGCCCTAAAACGCGAAGGTCGTTCCGATCTTATCGCAGCCCTCGGCAGCGCCTACAGAGAGTTATGTGTTTTCGGCATCCCACGCCAACTCAATCGCCGCCAACGCATTCAGCACGATCGATCGATTCAAGGCCGCCGCCAGCGTTCCGTCACGCTCGGCATAGGCCTGGCACAGCCGTTGATGGTCGATGCATGAGCGCTGCAATCGACCTGGCAATGTCGCGCTCAAGTGGCGCAGGCGATTGGTGCGCGTGCGCAGCGAATCCAATACTTCCTTGATAATTCTGTTGCCGGCTACGCGCAGTTCTTCGTCGCGAAACGCCACGTTGGCCCAGAAATAACCATCGACATCACCCACGGCGGCCGCGTCGGCCAGCGGCTGGTGCGCGCGCCAGAGTGCCTCGATGTCTTCGTCGCTGGCGCACTCGATGATTGCCAGGGAAACCTGTGCATAGAGAACGGCCCGCAGTTGATAAATCTCGCGGACGTCCTTGAGATTGATGGCCGACACCCGTGGTCGGCGGCGCGGCGACCAGTCCACCAAGCCTTCGCGGCTCAATGCAAACAGCGCCTCACGTACCGGTGTGCGGCTGACGTTAAAGCGTTTCGCCAGCTCGACTGAGTTCAGGTCATCACCGGCCTTGAGCCTGCCTTCGATAATTCCACGGGTTACCCATTCGACGATTTCCGCCACCGGTGACTGTTCGCCGTCCTCGGTTTCTTCGGGCGTGTCGACGTTTTTAACCATTGCGATTCCTCAAAGCACATCCCTCGATCACGGTGATCGCGCGGAGTTTAACAAACCGCTCCGCGCTTGGGCGGTTGATCGTCGATCAAGCTAAGTGTGTACAGTTTACAAAATATTCACTTGAAATATCAAAAATACAAGGAGTAGGCTCTCTATCTGTCGACACTACAAAAAAACAAGAACGATAAGAGGGTCTGAGAAATGAATATGCGGCAGGAAAATGTGCGATCACCGGCTGAGCCGACGGTGTCGGCGCGGCTGGATTGCTTGCCACCCACGCGATACTTCCGTGGCCTGGTAGCGCGCATCGCCATTGGTGGTTGGTTCGAGTTCTATGAAATGTTTATGGCGGCCTATATTTCCCTCGGTTTGATCGGCGGCGGGCTGTATCGCGCGACCACCGAGGGCCTGTTCGACGTCAACGGGTTTGCCAGTTTTCTGGGCTCGTTTTTCGCCGGGATGTTTATCGGCACCGTGGCGCTGGGTGGCCTGACTGATCGCTTTGGGCGTCGGGCGGTGTTTACCGTGGCGATGGTCACCTATTCGCTGGCGACCTTTGTCGCAGCGTTCCAGACCTCGCCGGAGGCCATGGATATTTGGCGTTTCTTCGCCGGCATGGGAATCGGTGTTCAGCTGATTACTGTCGACACTTATATTTCTGAGCTGACCCCGCACCACACGCGAGGCCGCTACATGGCGTTCAGTATTCTGGTGATTCTGACCTCGGTGCCCGTGGTTGCGGTGCTGTCTTACCTGTTGGTGCCGTTGACGGTGCTGGGTCTGGATGGCTGGCGCTGGGTGATGATTATCGGGTCGGCAGGTTCGGTGCTGGTCTGGTTCATTCGTCGTGGTCTGCCGGAGTCGCCGCGCTGGCTGGAAAGTAAGGGGCGAGTGGAAGAGGCGCGGGCGATTGTCGATCAAATCGAGCGCCGAGTGATTGCTGAGACCGGGCAGCCATTACAGGTGCCGGCGATCAGTGCTGACGAGGTGGCTGTCGAAGCCGGCGGTTCCTGGATGGAGATCTGGAAGGGCCGCTACCTGAAGCGAACTGTGATGCTGTCGATCTTCAACTTTTTCCAGACGTTCGGCGTTTACGGTTTCGGCGCCTGGGTGCCGGTGTTGCTTTACACCAAAGGCATCACCCTGACGCATTCCCTGCTTTACACCATGGTCATCGCTTTTGCCACGCCGCTGGGTGCGTTGGGGGCCATGTACTTCGCCGAGCGCTGGCAGCGTAAATGGCAGTTGGTCGGCTGCGCCGTGGTGGTGGCGGTCTGCGGCGTGATGTTCGGCATGGTGCGTGAGCCGGCGCTGATTCTGATCTTCGGCAGTGCGGTCACTATCGCCAACAACTGGCTGATCGGCATTTTTCACACCTACCAGGCTGAGCTTTATCCCACACGCATTCGTGCTCGCGCTGTCGGCTTTGTCTTTAGCTGGAGTCGGGTCAGTTCCATTTTTGTCGGTTTTTGGGTGGCGGCACTGCTGAAGCAATCAGGCGTGCCTGCCGTATTTGTGCTGATTTCATCAGCCATGTTGGTGATTGTCGTGATGGTTGGGCTGCTTGGCCCGAAAACCAACGGCATTCGTCTTGAGGAGTTGTCTCAATGAGTTCTATTGCCGCTGAATTTGCGCACGGGCTATATGCGCTGGCGCAGCAACCGTTGTCTGCGGTGGTCGCTAAAGAGGCCAGGCGTTCGTTGATTAATGTGATCGGCACGTCGATTGGGGCATCGTTGCACCCTGGGGTGGAGGCGATTCTGGCAACTGCCCAGGAGCTGGGCGTTGCTCAGGTCGCGTCGGTACCGGGCCGTACCGAGCGAGTCGATGTGCATTTTTCTGCGGTGGCCACGGGGTTCGCTGGCCATCTTGATGATTTCGATGACACGCATTTGGCGACGGTGATTCACCCGGCAGCCTCTGTGCTGGCGGTATTGACGGCGTTGGCCGCGGAAACCAAACCCAGCGGCGCTGAAGCGTTGCGGGCGTTTGCGTTGGGTTGCGAGGCGCAGTTGCGGGTGGGGGTGTCGATTTCCCCGGAGCACTACGACCGCGGTTGGCACATAACCGGCACCTGCGGTGTGGTGGGGTGTGCGGTCACGGCAGGGCTTTTATTGGGCTTTGACGAGGCAACGCTGACCGAGGCCATCGGTATCGCAGCCTCGATGTTCGTCGGGCAGCGCGAAGCGTTCGGCACCATGACCAAGCCGTTCCATCCTGGCAAGGCTGCGGCGAACGGTATCGCAGCCGCTCGTCTTGCGGCCCTGGGGCAAAAAGCCGCGACCGATATTTTTGAGGCCTTGGGTGGTTTCTCGCACTCGCTGTCGACCAAGGTTGATTTCGATCTGATGAATGGTCAGATGGGCGATCGCTGGGAGCTGTTGTTCAATACCTACAAGCCTTACCCCTGCGGCATCGTTGCGCATCCGGCGATTGATGCGGGTTTGATGCTGTCGGCGCAGATCGACAGCATCGACCAGATCGAAAGCGTGACCTTGCGCTGCCATCCGCTAGTGCCCGAGCTGATGGGCAACCCTCAGCCAGGTGATGGGTTGCAGGCGAGATTCAGCGCGATTCACGGGGTTGCCTCTGCGTTGTGCGACAAGCGTGTGGGGTTGGCGCAGTACGAAGATTGGCGGGTAGTGCAGGAAGATGTCCGATCGGTGCGCGCGAAGATTCGCCTGGCCCCAGACGCCTCGGTGCAGCGTGACGAGGCGTTCATCGAAGCGTTGCTCAAGGATGGTTCGTCGATCAAGGCGCACGTCGACCACGCGCGCGGCAGTCTTGCGCGACCGCTGACCGACGCGGAGTTGCTGGACAAGGTTCGACTGCTGGTCGATCCGTTGTTGGGCGCCGGAACCGCAGAGCGTCTTGCTGCACTGGTGGAGGGTCTTTACGGGGCGGTCAATCTGGATTCGCTCTTTGCATTGTGCGTTCCAGCCAAGGAGCTGAGCCATGCATAACACTGTGGTTAATTCTGAGATTACCGATGCGCTCGCCGCCTTTGCGGTTAAGCCGTTGACCGATATGGGTGTGCTGTTATGGGCTGGGCTGGCCGTGTCTCAAGCGCGGGAGGTGGCGATTCTGGAAGAAGACATTAGCGGTCGGATCCCGGGTTTATTGCAGTCCCAGGGCAACGACATGCGAGTGCGTGCCTGGGAGTTAGGTGCGTTGCTGGCGCATCAAACGCAGACGACGATCTCAATGCCGGTGTTGGCGGCGGTCATCGCCCTGGGCGAGAGCCTGAAGGTACCGGAAGATGAAATCGCTGCGGCGGCGGCCATCGGTATTGAGGCGGCCGTGCGCATTCTTGCGGCGGTCGACAGTGCCGAGTATCGCCAGCGCTGGAACGTTGCGTCGTCTGTTGGTGTGCTGGGTGCGGCGCTGGCAGCTTCGCGCTTGCTCAAGCTTGATGAGGCGCGGACACGGCATGCCTTGGGGCTTGCGGCGACTCAAACGGCAGGTTTGGCCCGTAATGAGGGGCATTCAATGGCGTCGATTGAAGTCGGTAAAGCAGCAGCGGATGCGATTGAAGCGTCGATCCTGGCCAAGCACGGCTTTACCAGTGCGCCGGCTGCGATAGATGGGCGGCGTGGGTTTGCGGCGTTGATGGCGTATCGGTTCGAAGCTGGGGCGATTACTGAAGGTCTGGGGGAGCGTTGGGTTATGCAGGGTTAAACTGACGCGTAACCACTGTAGGAGCGAGCTTGCTCGCGATCCGATTGATGCGGTGTGTCAGACACACCGTTATCGCGGGCAAGCCCGCTCCTACAATTGCGAAAGCGGTGTAGCGTGCAAATCGCAGACAACAAAAAACCGACCCTTGGGTCGGTTTTTTTAAAAGCTTATCGCTTAGGCAGCAACAGCAAGGTTCAGAGCCTTGATGTGGCCATTCAGGCGGCTTTTATGACGTGCAGCTTTGTTCTTGTGGATGATGCCTTTATCGGCCAGACGGTCGATAACAGGAACAGCCAGGACATAAGCAGCTTGAGCTTTGTCAGCGTCTTTAGCGTCGATGGCCTTAACTACATTCTTGATGTAGGTACGAACCATGGAACGCATGCTGGCGTTGTGGCTGCGACGCTTCTCAGCCTGTTTTGCACGTTTTTTGGCAGAAGGTGAGTTGGCCACCGTCGAGCTCCTCGAAATACTTGGGAAATAGCAAACAAAATAGGCCGCGAATCATGCCGATGACGTGAAGTCTTGTCAAGGGCGAATGATGCAATCCGCTGAGTGGTCCCGATCTGTCGCTGGGTTATTTATTTCCGGCGTACGACCTGTAAACTCGCGGGCTTTGGCTCTGTGCTGCTGGGGCGCGGAGTATCGCATAAATGGACGCGGTAATCCCTTGTCCTTTCGCTAAGGCGCAAAACTCTTTCAATGAACCTACTCAGATCATTAGCCGCCGTTAGCTCTATTACGATGGTTTCACGCGTATTAGGCTTTGTTCGCGACACCATCATTGCGCGTATTTTTGGTGCCGGAATGGCGACGGACGCGTTCTTTATTGCGTTCAAACTGCCCAATTTGCTGCGGCGGATCTTTGCCGAGGGGGCTTTTTCCCAGGCCTTCGTTCCGATTTTGGCCGAATACAAGAGCCAGCAGGGTGAGGAGGCGGCGCGTACCTTTGTGGCTTACGTCAGTGGCCTGTTGACGCTGGTGCTGGCGGTGGTGACGTTGATCGGCATCGTTGCCGCGCCTTGGGTGATCTGGATTACCGCCCCCGGTTTCGCCGACACCCCGGAAAAATTCGCCCTGACCACCGATCTGCTGCGGGTGACCTTTCCTTATATCTTCCTGATTTCTCTGTCGTCCCTGGCCGGCGCGGTGCTCAATACCTGGAACCGGTTCTCGGTCCCGGCCTTCGTGCCGACCCTGCTCAACCTCAGCATGATTATTTTCACGGTGTTCCTGACGCCGTACTTCCACCCGCCGGTGATGGTGCTGGGCTGGGCGGTGCTGGCGGGCGGTGTGTTGCAAATTGCCTATCAACTGCCACACCTGAAAAAGATCGGCATGTTGGTCCTGCCGCGCCTGAATCTGCGTGACGCCGGCGTATGGCGGGTAATGAAGCAGATGCTGCCAGCGATGCTCGGGGTGTCCGTCAGTCAGATTTCTCTGATCATCAACACGATCTTTGCCTCGTTCCTCGCTGCGGGGTCAGTCTCCTGGATGTACTACGCCGACCGTTTGATGGAGTTGCCGTCCGGTGTGCTCGGGGTGGCGTTGGGTACGATCCTGTTGCCGATCCTGTCGAAAACCTACGCCAATAAGGATCGCCACGAATACTCGCGGATTCTCGACTGGGGTCTGCGCCTGTGCTTCCTGCTGGTGCTGCCCTGCACCCTGGCGCTGGGGCTGTTGTCCGAACCGCTGACTGTTTCGTTGTTTCAATACGGAAAATTCGATGCAGTCGATGCGCTGATGACCCAGCGCGCGCTGATCGCTTATTCGGTCGGTTTGCTCGGGATCATCGTGATCAAAGTCTTGGCTCCCGGCTTTTATGCGCAACAAAATATTCGCACCCCGGTGAAAATCGCGATCTTCACCCTCATTGTTACTCAGTTGCTGAACCTGGCATTCATTGGGCCGCTGCATCACGCTGGCCTGGCGTTGGCGATCAGCGTGGGCGCGTGCATCAATGCCGGCCTGCTGTTTTATCAACTGCGCAAGCAGGATCTGTTTCAGCCGCAGCCGGGCTGGATGACGTTTTTGTTTAAACTGATCATCGCGGTGCTGGTGATGACGGCAGTATTGCTGGGCGTGATGCATTTCATGCCGGCGTGGGATGAGGGGCAGATGCTCGAGCGTCTGCTGCGTCTTGGGGTACTGGTGGTGGCGGGTGTCGTGACTTATTTCGGTATGTTGCTGCTGCTCGGTTTTCGCCCGAAGGACTTCGCCCGCAGCGCGATTACGTAATACAGATTCGTCGGTTTTTCGCGTCTGAGGGCAAAAGCATGCGTTTTGCCCTGGACTGTTGCCTGTCGTGATGGGCGTGGTGTGGTTATAATCGGCCACTTTATGAGCAAGAAGCGCGTTATGCAGCTGGTTCGAGGCCTCCAAAATCTGCGCCCCCAGCATCGGGGCTGTGTCGCCACTATTGGCAACTTTGACGGTGTTCACCGTGGCCACCAGGCTATCCTGGCGCGCCTGCGTGAGCGAGCGGTCGAGTTGGGCCTGCCCAGCTGTGTGGTTATTTTTGAACCACAACCGCGCGAATTTTTCGCTCCCGAGACCGCTCCGGCACGTCTGACGCGCTTGCGTGACAAGCTTGAGCTGTTGGCGGGCGAGGGCGTCGACCTGGTGTTATGCCTGGCCTTCAACCAACGCCTGAGGAAACTCAGCGCCGCCGAGTTCGTCGACACCATATTGGTCGATGGTCTGGGCGTACAGCACCTTGAAGTCGGCGATGATTTCCGATTTGGCTGTGATCGCATGGGTGATTTCGATTTCCTGCAGCAGGCAGGCGTGACCCAGGGTTTCACCGTGGAAGCCGCGCAAACGGTGGAAATCGATGAAGTTCGGGTCAGCAGCACCATGATCCGCAACGCGCTGGCAGCAGCAGATTTTGCGCTGGCCGAGCGCCTGCTGGGGCGTCCGTTCAAGATTGCCGGCCGCGTCTTGCATGGCCAGAAACTCGCCCGGCAGTTGGGTACGCCCACCGCCAACGTACAACTGAAGCGTCGTCGCGTGCCGTTCACCGGGGTCTATCTGGTGAGCACCGAAATCGACGGCAAGGCCTGGCCGGGGGTCGCTAACATCGGCGTGCGCCCGACCGTGGCAGGTGATGGCAATGCCCACCTGGAAATACATATTCTGGATTTTACCGGTGATCTCTATGGCCGGCGTTTGACGGTGGCTTTCCACCACAAGCTGCGTGATGAGCAGCGATTCGCCTCTCTGGAGGCGCTGAAAACGGCGATCAATGCGGATGTCGCCGCCGCCCGTGCCCATTGGCGCAAGTAACATACGTAGCGCTAATCGCTAATGAAGAGCCTTAAATGACCGACTATAAAGCCACGCTAAATCTTCCGGACACCGCCTTCCCAATGAAGGCCGGCCTGCCCCAGCGCGAGCCGCAAATTCTGCAGCGCTGGGACAGCATTGGCCTGTACCAGAAGCTGCGTGAAATTGGCAAGGATCGTCCAAAGTTCGTCTTGCACGACGGTCCTCCTTACGCCAACGGCAATATTCACATCGGTCACGCCGTTAACAAGATTCTCAAGGACATGATCATTCGCTCGAAGACCCTGGCGGGCTTCGACGCACCTTATGTTCCAGGCTGGGACTGCCACGGTCTGCCGATCGAGCACAAAGTCGAAGTCACCCACGGCAAGAACATGCCAGCGGACAAGACGCGCGAACTGTGCCGTGCCTACGCGGGCGAGCAGATCGAAGGTCAGAAAGCCGAATTCATTCGCCTCGGCGTGCTGGGCGACTGGGCCAATCCGTACCGCACCATGGACTTCGCCAACGAAGCCGGAGAAATCCGCGCGCTGGCTGAAATGGTCAAAGGCGGTTTCGTGTTCAAAGGCCTAAAGCCGGTCAACTGGTGCTTCGATTGCGGTTCGGCACTGGCTGAAGCAGAAGTCGAATACCAGGACAAAAAATCCTCGACCATCGACGTTGCCTTCCCGATTGCCGATGACGCCAAGCTGGCGGCGGCCTTCGGTTTGCCTGCACTGAGCAAACCGGCTTCGATCGTAATCTGGACCACCACCCCGTGGACCATCCCGGCCAACCAGGCGCTGAACGTCCATCCAGAGTTCACCTACGCGCTAGTCGACGTCGGCGACAAGTTGCTGGTGCTGGCCGAAGAACTGGTTGAAGCCTGCCTTGCACGCTACAAGCTGCAAGGCTCGGTGATCGCCACCACAACCGGCGCTGACCTGGAACTGATTAACTTCCGTCACCCGTTCTACGATCGTCTGTCGCCGGTTTACCTGGCGAACTACGTTGAGCTGGGCGCTGGTACGGGCGTGGTTCACTGCTCGCCGGCCTATGGCGTCGACGACTTCGTGATCAGCAAAAGCTACGGCCTGACCAACGACGACATCCTCAGCCCGGTGCAGAGCAACGGTGTGTATGTCGAATCGCTGGAGTTCTTCGGTGGCCAGTTCATCTTCAAGGCCAACCAGAACATCATCGACAAGCTGACCGAAGTCGGCAGCCTGATGGACACCGAAACCATCAGCCACAGTTACATGCACTGCTGGCGTCACAAAACCCCGCTGATCTACCGTGCCACCGCACAGTGGTTCGTCGGCATGGACAAGCAGCCAGAAACCGGCGACACCCTGCGTCAGCGCGCGGTCAAAGCCATCGAGGACACTGCCTTCGTTCCGGCCTGGGGCCAGGCGCGTCTGCACTCGATGATCGCCAATCGTCCGGACTGGTGCATTTCGCGTCAACGCAACTGGGGCGTGCCGATCCCGTTCTTCCTGAACAAGGAAAGCGGCGAGCTGCACCCACGCACCGTCGAGCTGATGGAAGAAGTGGCGTTGCGCGTCGAGAAAGAAGGCATCGAAGCCTGGTTCAAGATGGACGCGGCCGAGTTGCTGGGTGATGAAGCGCCGAAGTACGACAAGATCTCC
Source organism: Pseudomonas sp. NA-150 (assembly GCF_044336365.1). NCBI lineage: Bacteria > Pseudomonadati > Pseudomonadota > Gammaproteobacteria > Pseudomonadales > Pseudomonadaceae > Pseudomonas > Pseudomonas sp. NA-150. The sequence continues at coordinate 600,735 of NZ_CP172305.1, forward strand.
GACACACTGGACGTCTGGTTCGACTCCGGCACCACCCACTGGCACGTCCTTCGCGGCTCGCACCCGATGGGCCACGAAACCGGCCCGCGCGCGGACCTGTACCTGGAAGGTTCCGACCAACACCGTGGCTGGTTCCACTCGTCGCTGCTGACCGGTTGCGCCATCGACAACCACGCGCCGTACCGTGAATTGCTGACGCATGGCTTCGTGGTCGACGAGAACGGTCGCAAGATGTCCAAGTCGCTGAACAACGTGGTCGCGCCGCAGAAGGTCAACGACTCGTTGGGCGCAGACATCATGCGCCTGTGGGTTTCGGCCACTGACTACTCCGGCGAGATGGCGGTTTCCGACCAGATCCTGCAGCGCAGTGCCGATGCTTACCGTCGTATTCGTAACACCGCGCGCTTCCTGCTTTCCAACCTGACCGGTTTCAACCCGGCCACCGACATCCTCCCGGCTGAAGAAATGCTGGCGCTGGACCGTTGGGCCGTGGACCGTGCCTTGTTGCTGCAACGCGAGTTGGAAGAGCACTACGGTGAATACCGCTTCTGGAACGTCTACTCGAAAGTGCACAACTTCTGCGTGCAGGAGCTGGGCGGTTTCTACCTGGACATCATCAAGGACCGCCAGTACACCACGGCCGCTGACAGCACCGCGCGTCGCTCCTGCCAGACCGCGCTGTTCCACATTTCCGAAGCGCTGGTGCGCTGGATCGCACCGATCCTGGCCTTCACTGCGGACGAGCTGTGGCAGTACCTGCCGGGCGAGCGCAACGAATCGGTCATGCTCAACACCTGGTATGACGGCCTGAGCGAGCTGCCGGAAGGCATCGAGCTGGATCGCGCCTACTGGGAGCGGATCATGGCCGTGAAAGTTGCGGTCAACAAAGAGATGGAAAACCTGCGTGCAGCCAAGGCCATCGGAGGCAACCTGCAAGCGGAAGTGACTGTCTACGCGGAAGAGTCGCTGGCGGCCGACCTGGCCAAGCTGAGCAACGAACTGCGCTTCGTCCTGATCACCTCCACTGCCACTGTTGCGCCTTTGGCTGATGCGCCGGCGGACGCCGTGGCCACCGAAGTCAGTGGCATGAAGCTGAAAGTGGTCAAGTCCGGTCACGCCAAGTGCGCCCGTTGCTGGCACCACCGCGCGGATGTCGGGGTCAATCCTGAGCATCCGGAAATCTGCGGTCGTTGTGTCGACAACATCAGCGGCGCTGGCGAGGTTCGTCACTATGCCTAATGCGGGAGCGGCAGCTCGTCTTGGCCGTTTGAGCTGGCTCTGGTTGAGCGTGCTGGTGGTGGTCGGTGACCAGGCCAGCAAGTTCTATTTCGAGCATGCGCTGACCTTGTATCAGCAAATGGTCGTGATTCCGGACTACTTCAGCTGGACCTTGGCCTATAACACCGGCGCGGCTTTCAGCTTCCTCGCGGACAGCTCGGGCTGGCAGCGCTGGTTGTTTGCGCTGATCGCCGTGGTGGTCAGCGCCGTGCTGATCATCTGGCTGAAACGCCTCGGTCGTAACGAAACCTGGCTGGCCGTCGCCCTGGCGCTGGTTCTAGGGGGCGCCCTGGGCAACCTCTATGACCGCATCGTGCTCGGCCATGTGATCGATTTCGTGCTGGTACACTGGCAAAACCGCTGGTATTTCCCGGCGTTCAACCTCGCTGACAGCGCCATTACCGTGGGCGCGATCATGTTGGCGCTGGATATGTTTAAAAGTAAGAAGTCCGGAGAACCCGTTCATGACTGAACAGTTGTTGGCCCAAAGCTCGAAGAACGAGCAGCGTATTGGCCAGAACACGGAAGTCACCCTGCATTTTGCCTTGCGCCTGGAGAACGGCGACACCGTCGACAGTACCTTCGACAAAGCCCCGGCGACCTTCAAGGTCGGTGATGGCAACTTGTTGCCTGGTTTCGAGATGGCGATTTTCGGTTTCAAGGCCGGAGACAAGCGCACCGTCGAAGTTTTGCCAGAGAACGCGTTCGGTCAGCCAAACGTGCAAAACGTGCAAATCATCCCGCGCTCGCAGTTCCAGGACATGGACCTGTCCGAGGGCTTGCTGGTGATTTTCAACGATGCGGCCAATACTGAGCTGCCGGGCATCGTCAAAGCGTTCGACGATGCTCAAGTGACTATCGACTTCAACCACCCGCTGGCGGGCAAGACCCTGAGCTTCGAAGTTGAAATCTTCGAGGTCAAGGCGCTCTAAATCTTTAGAGTGTGAACAGACCCGGGCGGGTCTGTTCAGCGCCCTGTTTTCCTGCGCGTAGCTACGAGGCACAGCATGCAAATCAAACTCGCCAACCCCCGCGGCTTCTGCGCTGGTGTGGACCGCGCGATCGAAATCGTCAATCGCGCCCTTGAAGTGTTTGGCCCGCCGATCTACGTGCGCCACGAAGTGGTTCACAACAAATTCGTCGTCGAAGACCTGCGCTCACGCGGTGCGATCTTCGTAGAAGAGCTGGATCAGGTGCCAGACGACGTGATCGTGATCTTCAGCGCCCACGGTGTTTCCCAGGCCGTGCGTACTGAAGCGGCGGGCCGTGGCTTGAAAGTGTTCGACGCCACCTGTCCGCTGGTAACCAAGGTGCACATCGAGGTTGCGCGCTACAGCCGCGACGGTCGTGAATGCATCCTGATCGGCCACGCCGGTCACCCGGAAGTCGAAGGCACCATGGGTCAATACGACGCCAGCAACGGCGGCGCGATTTACCTGGTGGAAGACGAAGCAGACGTTGCCAAATTGCAGGTGAATAACCCGGAAAGCCTGGCGTTCGTGACGCAGACCACCTTGTCGATGGACGACACCAGTCGTGTCATCGATGCTTTGCGTACGCGTTTCCCAAGCATCGGCGGCCCGCGCAAGGACGACATTTGCTACGCCACGCAAAACCGTCAGGACGCGGTCAAGCAGCTGGCCGATGAGTGTGACGTGGTGCTGGTAGTCGGCAGCCCGAACAGCTCCAACTCCAATCGCCTGCGCGAATTGGCAGAGCGCATGGCCACCCCGGCCTACCTGATCGACGGCGCCGAAGACATGCAGCGCAGCTGGTTCGATGGTGTGCAGCGTATCGGCATCACTGCCGGCGCTTCGGCACCGGAAGTGCTGGTGCGTGGCGTGATTCAGCAACTGCAAGCCTGGGGCGCGACCGGTGCCGATGAACTGGCTGGCCGTGAAGAGAACATCACCTTCTCGATGCCCAAGGAATTGCGCGTTCGCGCGATCTGAAACGACTAGCGGCAAAGCGGTTCATCCGCTTTGCCGCTATCGACTTTGACCCTGCCGGTACTGGAAAGCACCACCTGGTGATGACTGATCGGCCTGCCTTTCTCGCAAATGAACAGCGTGCCCGAGTTCCAGGCGCCGCCTGCGCTGATCGGCGCTCCCATCCCGTTAAATCGTACCTGTTGGCTCACCCAGTAATTACCGACGATGCGCACTTTTCCCACGCTGGTTCGCTCCATCAATACCGGGTCTTCAGCGTCGTTGCGCTCGACGACGATTCTCCATCCTCGACTCCAGTCACCCTCTAGCGCCTGCACCCACACTACCTGATTACGCAGGATCGCTTCGGTGCGTGCCGAGCGAATGGCGCTGGCCAACTGTTGCGCGGCATCGGCTCGGCGCTGGGTTTCAATGACCTGAGCAAAACCCGGCACGGCGATACTCGCGAGGATCGCGACCAAGGCCATGCCGACCAACAATTGAACGAGACCCAAGCCTGCCTGATTCATGTAGGGCTTCCTTGCACGCCATGAGGTCGTCAAGAAGACACCCATTGGGAGCGCTTTCCAAGAGGGCAAATAATTGGAAATGTGAGTCGCTGTGTCGGCACCCAGCGGCAGGAAAAAAGTTACAAACCAGTGCTGTCTCGGGCCTGGCAAGTTTGCGGTCATCGACTTCACTGATGCGCACGGATTGCTTTGGACGGACCCACAATGTTTCAGGGAAATGGATATTTCCAGACCGGAGTCGCCTTGATCGAGGTCATGATCACCCTGCTGATCCTTGCCGTCGGCTTGCTCGGCGTGGCCATGACACAACTCAATGCCTTGAAGTACAGCGACAGCGCGATGTTGCACAGCCAGGCCAGTTTCATTGCCTACGACATGCTCGACCGCATCCGCGCCAACCCCGACGCGAACTACACCTTGACCTCGTTGGCCAGCGCTCCGGGCAGTGGCAACCTCAGTGCGCCGCGAGACCAGGACCTGTATGACTTCGCCAGCAACATCAAAGCGTTTGCAGGCGCGAATGCCGATGCCAGCATCTCCAAGGTCAAGGCCGCGGTCACCATCACCTTGACCTGGAACGACTCGCGGGCGGCCGATGCGGTGGAAGACTTGCAGACCTTCACCCTGCAAAGCCGCGTCGCGGCAGATTCATGGGTGGCGCCATGATCAAGCGTTGCCGAGGATTTGGGCTGATCGAGATCATGATTGCAATGACTCTGGGGCTGCTGATTATGTTGGGTCTCAGCCAACTGTTCATCAGCGTGAAGAGCACCCATCTGAGTCAAAACGCCTCGGCTGCCATGCAAGAGGATGCGCGATTTGCCCTGAGCAGACTGATTCATGAAATCCGCATGGTCGGGATGTTTGGTTGTTTGGCGACGATTGACGATAAGAGCGGGAGCGGCTTTGCGGCGGCTCAGCAAAACCCGATTCGCTGGGACAGTGGCAGGCAGGCACTGACGCTGGTTACGGCTGACGTCGGTTCGACGGACGGCAATCCGACCTGGACCCTTTATTCGGACTGTGAGACGTCGGCGACTGCGCACAACAAGAAAGACTCGGGGGTAGGGCCGTTGAAGTTTCCGATCAGCCAGGTGACCTACACCTACAACCGACGAGCCCGAGAAATCACCAACCTGATCCAGAACGTTAGTTCCTTCAACGTCCTGTTTGGGGTGGCCAATGACCTCAACGACACCGGCATCGCCCGTTACATCAACAATCCGCCAGACCCTTCACTGATCCGCAGCGTGCGCCTGACGCTGACGCTGGAAGACCCTGGCAAACGGGTGAAAGACCAGACCTTCAGTGTCGTGGCTGCACTGCGCAATCGGCTGGGTTAGGTGAGATCAGAATGAACACAGCCCAGCAACGCGGCATGGTGTTACTGACCAGCCTGATCTTCCTGCTTCTGTTGAGCCTGCTCAGCCTCTCTTCGATGCGTAATGCCAGCCTCCAGGAAAAAATCGCGGGTAGCGTCAAGCTGCGCAACGAGTCGTTTCAATTGGCCGAGGCCGCGTTACGCATTGGCGAGTCGACACTTCTGCACCCGGACTACGCGTTGGAGCGCTGTCCCGGCATCACCACCTGCGCGCCCCCCGCAGAGGCCGTTCAGCTCACGACAGCGGGTAGACATCCAACATCGGGCGTGACTTGGGTCGCAGTCAGTGGTGGCTTTTATGGCGTGCAGAATTTTGCTCAAACGCTCGATCCAGTCAATGTCATGCGCCAGGACGAAGAGCCAGAACCGTGGACCTTGTACCGCATTACCGGCATCGGTATTCAAGGCAGCTCACGCACGGTGTTGGAGAGTGTCAATGTCATTGGCCGAAGGATCATGTGGCGACAAATACACTGAACGAAGGAGCGTGTCATGAACGGATTCACCCTGATCGAACTGCTGATCGTCGTCGCTATCGTGGGCATTCTGGGGGCGATGGCCTACCCGAGTTACAGCGATTATGTGCGGCGGGCACACCGCGCTGATGTCACCGGGCTACTCTCTGATACGGCGCAGCAACTGGAAAGGTTTTATTCACGTCACGGGCAATATTCGGATGTTGTGGGACCGCCTTCGGCGACACTCGAAATTACTGCGGGCAATGAGGTGTATCGGGTTGAAGCGGAACGCGATGCAAGGATGTTCAAGTTAGTTGCGACGCCAATCGCGGGGGCGGTGATGGATGGGGATAAGTGCGGGATTTTTATAGTGGATAACGCGGGGCGATTGGCTAATTCGGGACCAGCGGAAGGGTGTTGGGGGCGGTAGAAGGTTTGAACGAAGCCCTGCTGGTCAGGCAGGGCTTTTTGTTATCGGGTTGTTATTGGAAGCAGTTGGTGAGGGTCGAAGTTGTGCCTTGGGTGCCAGCTTGATTGAGGCTCAGGATAGCGCAAGGGTCGCTGCCCTGAACGCCGATCGGCGTTGCCGTGATGGTATAGGTCGTTGATGTTGCGGTGAAGTTAACACTGTATTTACTTGTCGGAGACATAGCCGGGTTGGCGGTATAGCCAAGGCTCGTCATGTCAGTCGCGGCATAGGTGTTGCTTTGCGCATAGAAGCGCTCCAGTCGCGCAGCTGTGTCGGTCAGCATAGCGATCCCTTCCGACCGATAACCATGCTGCACGTGGTTTCTGTAGCTCGGGTAAGCAATCGCCGCGAGGATGCCAACGATGGCGACGACGATCATCAGTTCGATCAAGGTGAAACCTGATTGTCGTTGAATGTTAGTGCGCATACTGAATCCTTAATTCGTAGGGAATGGCATTACGCGCCAGGTTTGGCGGCCAGTGCCTAGGGAACCGGTGTAAACGCTATCGCTGCCAGCGCCGTTAAAAATGGTCCCGTTGGTTGTTGAACTGGCGCTGCCCGGGGAGTTACCGGAAGTGGAAATCAGGGTAAAACCACCGGCCGCTGAGCTGAGTGAACTGACCACCGTGGTCCCGTTAAGTTTATCGTTGTTTGTAATGACGCCATTCTTGGAAAGGTTGAATACCGTAAAAGTCGTACTTCCCCCCGTGGCCGGATCCAAACCATAAGTCCATCCTGTCACGCCAGGCGAGCACACATCGGAGATAGGGGTGCGAGTCGCAATAAACAGAACGCTGCCGACAACACTTAGTGGATCGACCAGCCGCTCGCCCAGTTGCGCGGAGCCCACCTGGAAGTCCAGGTACCAGCCGAATTTGCTGGTCCAGTCCACGGAGGTACTGCTGACCGTTCGCACCGTTCGGGTTGTTGTCCCGAACGTGGCGGGTCCCTCGGTCAAAATGGTCTGCGCCTGCAAGCTGGCGCGGCCCAGGCTGGGTGTGCTGGCTGCCGATTGTGCCGCGGTCTGTTTATCCCACACGCCATAGAGGGTCTGTACGTCGGTACTGGATTTGTCCGCTGAAGTGAAATATCTCCCTGTGCCAAATGTCACGATCACCCCTGTGCCGCTTGGATGCTGGACGAAAGTGGGTGGCGCAGTAATGGACTGTACGGCTGTGTTCGAGACGCTGGCGGTGGCGCTATACAGCGGCGCATTACCGAACGCGACCTTGAAGTTACTGGCGGTTGCGGTTGCGGTCAGCGACCCAGGGCTGATGAGGTCGAAGCGCCACAGGTTGCCTTGCAGGTCACCGGCATAGACGTAGTCAGCAATACCATTGGAGTCTGCATCCAGCACCACGGGTGAAGACAGACCGTTGTTACCACTGACAGAGGTCGCCAGCTTGCTGATGGTCGCGCCCGTGGCCGCGTTCAGAATCAGTAGCGAGGCATTGCCGCTGTTGCCGCTGTAGCCGTTGCCAACGATTACCCCCCAGTTACCGTTGTGCAACTTGGTGATTACCGGTGTCGAGAAGGTATAGCCGAGGTCCGCATCTGTCTGCGAAGTGAACTCCCACAGTAACTGGATACTGTCGGGATTGCTGATGTCCAGCGCAAAGATCTCGCGTCCGCCACCGCCCAATGTGCCTATTAGTATCGTGTGCCAGGCGCCGCCGAAGTAAACATCGGCTGAAACTGGAGAGCCGTCCACAAAGTACCGGTGCAACGATGCGTCCGTGTTATACGTCTTGGATGTCAGGGCATTGAGGTTGGCAATGACGGCTGTTGGAATAAACGCGAACTTCTCAACCCCGGTGGTGGCATCAAACGCATGCAGCATGCCGTCGTTGGCGCCGACATAAACCTGTGCGCGACGACTGGCCTGGGTGGTTTGGAAGGCTGAATAATCCCCGATGTTACCGTCCAGCGTCTCAGCAACCGAAGGCAGGTAACTAGCGGTGCTGACCACTAACGGCGCCGAGTCGATCAAATCACCGATCAGCGTCGCACGCTTGCGAAAGGTGGATGTCTCGTTGCTGGTATCGCCGCGAATGAAATCGACTTGAGACGAAGTCAGGGTTGTCTGCAATTGGACGCCCGCGTAACTCACATTAGCCAGGTTGCTAAAGCTAAAACTCTGGAGCCCGGTGCCTGCGGAGTTGGCCATCATTATATTCCTGCTGCCCCAGGCGGGAATTTGCTGGCTGGCTGTCCAGTCGGTAGTAGTCGATGAAGTCGGCGTGTTTCCCACGGTAGTGGTGGTAATGGTCGATTTGGTTAGGTCACCACTCCAGAAGGTGACATTGAGACTGTTCAAGTACACCGAGTTGGAACTGGTAGTGCCCAGCAACTGGGTCACGGCAGGGGCCGCAACTGAACTGTTGGTCTGCAAGATCTGGTTGAAGGCTTTTGATAATTGAGCTTTTAGCGTCGAGGCGTTTGTCACCAGAAAGTAGTTATTGGGGGTGCCCGACGCATTCGAGTCCCACTGTCCGGTAATTGGCAGGCTACTGGTGGTGTTGCTTGAATCGCCGAAGCCACCCCACTTGGCCGCGTACCATAATGGGTTCTGCAGATTGGTGATAGAGGTAGTGCCTGAGGCAGTAAAGTTACGAGTGTGAGTATCGCTGCCGTTGACGATGACACTGTTTGTTTTTCTGCCAGGCAAGACTGGACAATTGGAGACCGCTACGCATGAGCCTGGAAGTTGTGTCCCGGGCGTGTCAAGAGAATAACGAGTAGTGCTCGACTGGTTGCCACCGCCTGTGACTTCGATATAGATACCATCTTGAGTGGTACCCGAGATCGTATAGCCCATGTGGGATTCAGAGCCAGACACCGAGTACACGGTCTGAGTGGTGACATCCAGCGTGCCGGCTGCATTGACCGCCACCGTATAGAGCACAATGGCGTCCATGTCAAAATCGCAACCTTGGCCGCAATCGTCAAACACAACTCGGAATATAGCCTGCGCTCGTCCCCCATTGACAGTCGTGTCCTGAGGTTGGCCCTGCATGTTGTAGAGTGAGTCAATGTAGAAACCGCTGAATTGCTCGGTAACGCCAGAGCCAGCCACTTTACCGAAAGGCAGTAAGGTAATGGTGCCATTACCTACCGGCATTTGAATTCGTGGCAGAGTCGATGACAGGGCAATGGAGAACGTTTGAACTTTCTGGTTGCCGACGCTGGTAATCGGATTGGTATTGGCGAAATACGCCACCGCCCCTGCATTAAAGGTACCTTGTTTGGTCGGCTCTTCCTGGAGTCCTCTTATCGAACCAAAGCTGGATGCAGATTTTGAGGTCGGGGCGGTATCGCTGAGTGTGGTGGTTTCGCCGATGTTGATGTTCTTGGTGCCCCCGACATCATTGTTCCAAATCGTTGAGCCCAGGCTTGATGCGCTGAATGATTGCAACGCTGTGGTGGGAGAGGGCGCTGCCGTGGTGGTAAAGCTACTACCCGGAAGATCAGAGTCATAGTTAGGGTTGACGTCACTGACCAGCGTCTCAAACGGTTTTGAGCAGCTAGGGTAGGTCGGGTTGGCCGCATTCGCATTGGGCGACGCTGAGTAGGGGTTGGTCCAGGTGGTGAGGCCGTTGAGGCCTACCGTAGTGTCAGCGGCGCCTGACAGATAGCTTGAAGTGGGGGCTGTTGTTCCGCTGAAGTAGCGCAATGTTTCAAACATCATTTCTGCCAGCGGGTTTCCCCAGTTTGGGCAGTTGGAGTTGGGCAAGGAGTTGGTATAGATGTAGCAGGAGGTTGGGCTTAACTTAATATTGTCAAGCGTTCCAATAATGGCGCCTTTAGTATATGTGCCGCCGCTTTGTGTGCCGAAAATTCCCGTGCTCGGATCGATCTCATTGGAGAAGCTCCCCATCCCCTTGCGCAGGGCGCCGCCTTGCAGGTTGTTGGTGTAAGTGCCTGTGATCAGGCCGAAATACATTTGATTACCCTCACCGTAGTCGTGAAGGATGCCGGTGGGTTTGTATTGGCCGTTTGGATAAAGTTTGCAGTTGGTCTCCAGAAGGTTGGGCAGGCACACTTGAACCCTTACTGCAAAATCGTTAGGCGTAACCGGGATATCAACAAAGCTCGTATTCGTAACCGTATTGCCTCCTTGTAACACCTCGCGTGATACCCAGCCATAGATACGGACGTTGGCAATGTTGGGAAGCACTCTCAACAGTGGTGGGAAAGTCGACTCGGTTGTTCCCTGGCTGTTGTTGGCAAATAAAGTACGGTTGCCGCCAGTTGGGTTCGCGAGCGGCGTGTAGTCAGAGAGGTTGTAGCCGTCTATCGTCGGGCTGTTGTATTCCTTGCCCCACGTGTGGGCGTCCGTGGAAATGTAAGCCCGTGAGAGGATGGTTTGTGTCGCCGTATCGACATAGCGATAGCCGCCATACAGTACCTTTCGGAGCGCATCGGCTCGGGACGTAGTCAGGTAATTCAGGTAGTCACCGCTCCAGTTACCTGAGCATTTTTTAGTGGCTGTTACCGATGACGGTGTGAAATAACCATTTCCGTACGTGTAGCATTTATTCGAGTCAAAATAACCCAAATAGGTGATCGAAGGTTTGTAGCGAATATCAATCGAACCGTCGCCGTCCAGGTCGGAGGCGTCGTTGTAGGCAGGGAAAAAAAGCTTATGGTCGCGGCCCACCACCAGCATATTAAGTGGCGGGACGGCATTGTTAACGAACAGCGGTAATTGCGCCGGTACCTGGCTGACCGTCGCCGCTTCGGCGGGTGAAGCACCCAGCGCCAACAAGCCACTTATTGCAATGAAAATGCCTTGAATGGTTTTTGAACTAATCATGAGCTAAATCCAGTAAGGGCATTTTCATTGGTAAGTGCGGGCAATGACGCTGCGCAGAATGATGCGCGGTGTCGTGGTATCGCTGGTACACAAAACGGTTGAGGCGCATGCGTTGACTTCGTAGTACCAGGTGCCACAGCCTCTTGAGGCGCAGGAGTTCACACTGGGTGCCCCGAGTTTCCCCAGCATCACGACGTACCACTGAATTTTGGTCACCGTGGGATCGTACGCATTCGTTACGGTGGCGACGTTAGTTGCATTGGTAAAAGTTGCGGGCGTGTCAATTCTGGTGGTCGACGCAATAAGATCAGACAGTTGCCACGGCATACAGACTGCTGGAGTACAGGTTCTGATTACCGTGGGTGCAATGCCACTGCCAATACTGTTCTCACCAATGCGCAGCCCCGCCTCCGCAGCTTCTGTCAGTATCTTTTGTTCTTTAAGGTTGCCGGTGATACGGGACTCAAGCGTCACTCCACGCATGCTGGAGATGCCCAGCAACGTAATCAGCAGCAGAAAAATAATCGCGATGATCAGTGTCACACCCGATTGTTTACGGGACAGGGCGAGGGCTTCAAATGAAGTGCGAACGGTCATGGCATTTGATTCCTGATCATGACAGTTCCCTGCACGATCTGATAAATCCTCGTGTTGTCGACGTAGTTAGTGCCGTAGCGCGTATTCCAATTGGCCAGCGCTGGCGAGATCGTTGCCGTGTCACGAATGAGGGTCGAGCCGCCGCTGCTTTGTAGCAGTGCTGTGTAACGAACGGCGCCGATGGCTAGCGCTCCAGGAGCGGTACTGAACGAAGTCACGGTTTTGGATGCGCCGCCGCCGGAATCTCCTGCGCCGTAGTCGAAGCGAACATCTCTGACTCCCGTGACCAACTGCTGCGTAGTGCCGCCAGTGGTGCAGGTTATTGAGTTAGTGTTGGTATCGAGTGCAATGCTCTCCACTAACACGGGATTGACCTGGTTATAGGGCTTGATGATCTGCGTCGCTGCCGATGAAGGTAAAGCAGTGCCCTGACAGGCTGTGTCCAGAGCATTGCTGGCCTGATACTGGATGCACAGCGATGTGGCCGACACGGCCGACACGGAGGTTGATTGTGCAAAGTTACAGCCTGTCACCACGCCGCTGCTGGCGGCGAAAGGGAAACGAGGCAGGCTTCTATAGCCCGCCTTGGACAACTCTTGCTCCAGCACAGCCAAGGTAAATCGGCCATTTTCCTGATTGCCCAACTGACTTTGTTGAAACAGATAACTGGTCTGGTTGCTAATAAATATTTGCGTGATCCCCAGTATCAGAAAAGAGCCGATAGTCATCGCGATCATCAATTCGATCAGCGACAGGCCCCGTTGCTGGCGCCGGCTGTTTTTGATGCCGAACAAAAGGTGTTTCATAGGCGTGTCCTGATTTTATAGGTGCACGTCGTTGCGGTACTGGAACCGTCCAGGCAAGCACCGGGCTTAACAGTCCACGCTAGTTGAATTTCTACTTCGCTTCCGCCTGGGCATATGGCGGAAGTTGCGTCTCCAGGGATGGTACTCCAGCAGATATAAAACGAGTTCAACAGTTGGCTGGGGGTGGTCGGCAGCATCGTAGCTGCCTGGGCAGCCCAGCAGCCAAGGCGATCGGGGATGCTGATGGGCGTGGGAACGCACGAAGTTTGCGGTGTCGGGAATGCTGAACCGACCGGCTTTTGAAAGCTCTTGTAATTGGTGGTGCCATCGAAACTGGAACTACGAATCAACTCAATCAAATCATCCGCCAGCATAATCGCGTTATTTCGCTGCACTGAATCCTGGGTATAAGGCACGGCCTTACTTTGCAGGCCGACCATGCCCAACACGCCAATAACGATTATCAGCAAGCTGACCAATACTTCGATCATGCTGAAGCCAGACGATCTGGCGGAGGTGCCGGTGATCAATTGCACTCTCCTGTTGCCGGTGCGACGGTGGAGGGCGAGGTGACGCGACCACTGCCTTGTACCGCGATGAATTGGGTGGGGACGTTGGCGTCTGAGGCGTAGGAAACTTGGAAGCAGGCAGCGGCCGAGGCATTTCCGGTGGGCGAGAAGGTGATGGAACCGACCGTCGCGGCAACCGCGACGCCGTTTCGAAGGCCGCCGGCACCGATATCTCTCAGAACGGTGGAGCCGACGATGCTGACGGTAATGTCACCGTTCCAGGACGCAACGTTCCCGGCAGGCGCCGTGATGATGACTCTTTTACCCCGCGTCACCGCTTCGCTGCGAGAATACTGAAGCAGGTCATACAGTTCGTTGGCGGCGCTGTTCACGCTGCTTTTATGAAGGATGCTGGCAAAGTTTGGCGCCGCAATGGCCGCAAAAATGGCGACGATGGCGACCACGATCATTAATTCGATCAGCGAAAACCCAGCGCTGGTCCCATCAAGGTACTGTGGACTACGAAGGCGGCTTTGCGCTTCTAACTGCCTGACGCGAGAGCCGAAATCCATTTGGGAGAATTCCTTTTTGCGGTCGAAATATCGTGATACTACTCAAATCGAAAGTCCTTAGGTAATAGATGTCCGGGCATTTCAGCAGACCAGTGGCATTTTGACGCTCTGTAAGGTCAGCGTTACGCCCTGCTAAAGGCGTGATCGAACAATTTCTTGCAGTCTGCGATCATGTCTATATTCGTCGTCGACAGCATGTCAGTGCTGGAGCTATTGGCCCTTTCCTTCTTAGCATGAGTCCAAGATGTCCAAGCAGCGGGTAGTCATTGTTGGTGGTGGTGTGATCGGTTTGTTGACCGCGTTCAATCTGGCCTCAGAGGTTGAAAGCGTGGTCGTGCTCGACCGGTCTGGCGTTGGGCAGGAGTCTTCTTGGGCGGGGGGCGGAATTGTTTCGCCGCTATACCCGTGGCGCTACAGCCCGGCAGTCACTGCGCTGGCCCATTGGTCGCAGGATTTTTATCCACAGTTGGGCGAGCGTTTGTTCGCATCCACCGGGATCGATCCTGAGGTGCATAAGACCGGGCTGTACTGGCTGGATCTCGACGACGAGAAAGAGGCGCTGGAGTGGGCGGCACGCCTGGGCCGGCCGCTGAGCGCAGTGGATGTTTCGGCGGTGTATGACGCTGTGCCGGTGATGGGTGGCGGTTATTCGCGGGCGATTTATATGGCTGATGTCGCCAACGTGCGTAATCCGCGTCTGGTGAAGTCGCTGAAAGCAGCGTTGCTGGCGTTGCCGAATGTGACGCTGCTTGAGCAATGCGAAGTCAGCGGCTTTATCCGTGAAGCCGACAAAGTGCTCGGTGTACGCACGGCTTCCGGCGATGTGCTGGGGGATCGTGTGGTGTTGGCGGCAGGCGCCTGGAGCGGCGAGTTGCTGAAAACCCTGGGCGTGGATTTGCCGGTCGAGCCGGTCAAAGGGCAGATGATTTTGTACAAATGTGCGTCCGATTTCCTGCCGAGCATGATCCTCGCCAAGGGGCGGTACGCCATCCCGCGCCGCGATGGGCACATTCTGATCGGCAGCACGCTGGAGCACGAAGGCTTCGACAAAACCCCGACTGCCAGCGCGCTGGAAAGCCTGAAGGCTTCGGCTGTGGAGCTGATACCTGCGCTGGCAGACGCAGAAGTTGTCGGCCACTGGGCAGGCCTGCGCCCAGGCTCGCCGGAAGGCATTCCCTTCATTGGACCGTTGGCGGGTTTTGCGGGGTTATGGCTGAACTGTGGGCACTACCGCAATGGTCTGGTGCTGGCACCGGCATCCTGCCAGTTACTGGCGGACCTGCTGCTTGAGCGCGAGCCGATTATCGATGCGGCACCTTATGCACCGGATGGGCGATTGGCGGGTTGACTCTGATCTGTAGGCGATTCCTATGTTGCCAAGCAACACATATGCCCCTGTAGGAGCTGCCGAAGGCAGCGATTCTGGCGTGCAGCGGCAGTAGGTGTTGAAGGGCGAAGGCCGTTCCGGCCTTATCGCAGCCTTCGGCAGCTCCTACACAAAATCAGGGCCAATCGTAGATTTTTGTCCAGCCACAAATCACTGTGGGAGCCAACTTGATGGCGAGAAGCCGGCCGCGGTGTTTCAGAAATACCGCCTCGCGAACAAGTTCGCTCCTACAGGGGGGAAGTCCCCTCAATCCAACCCCAACTTCTTCAACCGATACCGCATCGACCTGAACGTCAGACTCAGTCGTTGCGCCGCCGCCGTACGGTTCCAGCGGGTTTCTTCCAGTGCCTGCAGGATCAGTTTGCGTTCGATGCTTTCCAGGTAGTCTTCCAGGTTGTCGATGTCCGCGAGGTTCGGTTCGCCGGGGTCGCTGGTGCTCGGGGTGTCGGCCAGGCGCAGGTCGCCGGCTTCGATCTGGTCGTTTTCGCACAGGGTGTAGGCGCGTTCGAGCATGTTTTCCAGCTCGCGCACGTTACCCGGAAAGCGGTAGCTTTTCAGGGTGTCCAGTGCCTGGGCGTCGAGCCGGGCAGCAGGCTGGCCGGTGCCGTCGGCCAGGCGACGCAGGACATTGTCGGCGAGTTGCAGGATGTCTTCCCGCCGTTCGCGCAGGGAGGGCACACGTAGTTCAATGACGTTCAGGCGGTAGTACAGATCCTGGCGGAAGCGTCCGGCGGCCACTTCCGCGCTCAAATCCTTGTGGGTGGCGCAGAGAATGCGCACGTCCACCACGGATTCCTGTTGCCCGCCAATGCTGCGCACGGCCTTTTCCTGGATCGCGCGCAACAGTTTGACTTGCATGGTCAGCGGCAAATCGGCGACTTCATCGAGGAACAAGGTGCCGCCGTTGGCCGCCTGGAATAATCCTGGCTTGTCTTCGACCGCGCCGGTGAAGCTGCCTTTGCGATGGCCGAAGAATTCACTTTCCATCAGCTCGGTAGGAATTGCACCACAGTTGACCGGGACGAACGGTCGGTCGATGCGCGGTCCTTGTTCGTGAATCAGGCGCGCGACCAGTTCCTTGCCACTGCCCGATTCGCCACTGATGTAGATCGGCGCCTGACTGCGTGCCAGTTTGCTGATCTGTTTACGCAGTGTGCGCATCGGCGGCGAGTCGCCGAGCAGGCGTTTGTCGATGGTGTTTTCGCTGCCTTCCGCCGCGTGCATGCGCAGGGCGCTGGACACCAGTTCGCGCAAGCGATTGAGGTCCACTGGTTTGGTCAGGAAGTCGAACGCGCCGGCTTTCAGCGCATTGATCGCGGTATCGAGGCTGCCGAAGGCGGTGATCATCGCCACCGGCACCTGCGGATGACGCTGCTGGATGTGCTGCACCAGTTCCAGGCCATTACCGTCGGGCAGGCGCATGTCGGTAAGGCACAGGTCGAAGGGTTCGCGCGCCAGCCAATCGCGGGCTTCCTTGACGTTGCGGGCGCTGCGGGTGTCGAGTTTCATCCGGCCTAGGGTGATCTCAAGCAGTTCGCGGATATCCGGTTCATCATCGACGATCAGGATTTTTTGCCGTGGGCTCATGTTCAACTCAATTTCAGCGGATGGGCGAACGTAATGCGGAAACAACTACCGCCGCCGTCTCGGGGTCTGTAATCCAGATGTGCCTGATTGCTTTCGCACAGCTCGCGCGAAATATAGAGGCCCAGACCGGTACCTTTGCTTTCCGTAGTGAAGAAGGGTTCGAATACCTTGCTCAGCTGCTCGGTGGCTACCCCAGGACCGTCATCCATCACTTCGATGATCGGCAGGTCACTGATCGGCTCGTGCAGTAATGTTAGCCAAACTTGAGCGACATCGTGGAATTTGCCGCTATAGCGCAAGCCATTCTGCAGCAGGTTGGTCATCACCTGGGTCAATTGCTCCGGGTCCATGCGCGTGGTCAAGGTGCCGGTGCCGATGTCTACGTGCAGTCGTTGATTGGCTGTCGCCGCGCCGCGTACCTCGCTGACGAACTGCTCAAGCCAGCCCTTTAGATCCAATAGCTGCGGTTCGGCCTGACGTCTTCGAGACAGTTGCAAGACGTTTTCGATCACCAGATCCATGCGCCGGGTTTGATCATGAATGATTTGGCTCAGGCGTTGATCCGGCGGGCTCAGTTCTTCGGATTCTTTGAGCAGTTGGGCTGCATGGCTGATGGCGCCCAGTGGATTGCGAATTTCGTGGGCGATCCCGGCGGTCAGGCGCCCCAGCGCGGCGAGCTTGAGTTGCTGCGCTTGTTGGGAGATTTCCGACAGGTCTTCGAGAAATATCAGAGTCTGACGTTGGCCATAGCGGTTCAGGGCAATGAAGCTGGGTTGCAGTTCCGGTCCACCGGCGGCGGTCACCACGCTGTGCGAGCGCAACATCGGGTTGAGTAGCCATTGGCGCAGACGCTCCACCAGTTGAGGGGAATAGCCGTCGATTTCACCGATTAAATGGTCCTGTCCCAGTAGGTTTAAAGCGCCCTTATTGGCCAGCAACACCCGGCGCTTGGCGTCCAGCACCAGAATGCCGGTGCGCATCCGTTGCAGGATCAGCGCGTTGAGCTCTTCCAGGTTGTCGACGTCTGCTGCACGCTCTTCTGCCAGTGTTTCACTGAGGCGCATGCGTCGGCTGAGTGCCTGTACCAGCAGGGCGGCCGCGAAACTCAGGGTGCCCAGCGAACCGGCTTGCATGTAGTAGTTGGAGATCGGTGCTCGATCGAAGCTGAGGTAAAACGTCAGGTAAATAATGCCGCTGGCCGCGACGGCGGCGATCATCAGGCCACTACGGCCGCGCAGCAACACGTTACTGATGGCCACAGAAGCGATCAGCAGGTTGCCGATGCCACTGGGCGGGCCGCCGCCGGCGTAGAACAGTGCCGAGAGCATCACGACGTCGGCCAGGGCCAGGCTGAAAATCTGCGTCGAGTGCTCCGGCTTGTTCAGCAGCACGCCGACCATGATGTTGACGATCAGGTACACCCAGCAGCCGGCGCGAAACAGCCTGGCGTTGACCAGCTCCAACAACTCACCGTCCAGATTGCTGGAGATCAGCAGGACCAGGGTGACGCCGATGGCCAGGCGATAAAGGTGGTAAAGCCGAAGAATGCGTTGCGCCTGATCGCTGCTCAACGACAGTCGATCAGCGGTCACGTGAACCCGGGCCTTGCTCCAGGTGCGCCTGGGTGCAATACCATTGCTGTTGCAGGCTCAGCGCGCGGTCGCGGGGCAGGTGAACACCGCAGTGGGCGCAGCGCACCATCGGCGCGGCGACAGCCTCAGGCGGTTGTGCGCCTTTGCGCGGCTCGGGCTTTTTGCCCATGCGTTTGAAGAAATACACGGCCGCCGCAATCAAGGCGACCCACAACAATAAGCGAACCATGTCTACCAGCTTTTCGAATGAAGATTCGGCAGTGTAGCCAAGGACTTGTCGGGCGCACAGCAGAGAAATCAGGAATAAAAAAAGAGACCCGAAGGTCTCTTTTTCCAGCGCGACTGAATCAGTCGAAGACGCCGAAGGTCATGTAGCTGAACCACGAACGATCCGTACTGTTGCTGCCAGTCGCTTCGTGTTGTTCTTCTTTCACTTGATCCTGGTTCTCTGGCAGCAGGTCGGCGGGGATCGAGTCCTTGGCATCCTGGTACTGCTTGAGAACGTCCTGGTTGGCGCGGGTTTGACCCGGCGGCAGCGGCGGACGGCTTTCGATCAGACCCAAGGTCGCTTTCGACAGCCACGAACGGTTGTCGGCCTCGGCAAGCCGCGGCACGAACTGGCCATCGACCAGGCTTGGGCTGTTCGGGTAGTTCAGCTTGAGGATTTCCAGGCTGGTGTTAGCCAGTTCGTCCAGGTGCATACGCTGATACGACTCGACCATCACTGCCAGGCCATCAGCCACGGATGGGGTTTCCTGGAAGTTCTCTACGACGTAACGACCACGGTTAGCCGCTGCAACGTACGCCTGACGGGTCAGGTAGTAGTCCGCTACGTGGATTTCGTAGGCTGCCAGCAGGTTGCGCAGATAAATCATGCGCTGCTTGGCGTCGGTCGAGTAACGGCTGTTCGGGTAACGGCTGGTGAGTTGCGCGAACTCGTTGTACGAGTCACGTGCGGCGCCAGGGTCACGCTTGGTCATGTCCAACGGCACGAAGCGGGCGATCACGCCGACGTCCTGGTCAAACGAAGTCAGACCTTTGAGGTAGTAGGCGTAGTCAACGTTGGGGTGTTGCGGGTGCAAACGAATAAAACGCTCAGCCGCCGACTTCGCAGCTTCGGGCTCACCGTTTTTATAGTTGGCGTAAATCAGCTCAAGCTGTGCCTGATCGGCATAGCGTCCGAACGGATACCGCGATTCCAGCGCCTTCAACTTGTTGGTTGCACTGGTATAGCTACTATTGTCCAGGTCGGCCTGCGCCTGCTGGTACAGCTCGACTTCGCTCAGGTTTTCGTCGATGACTTCTTTCGATGAACAGGCAGCGGTGAGTGCGAGGATGGCGATCAGCAGCAGGTGTTTCACTTGCATGGCGGCTTGCGTCCCTATGACGGCCGGCTGTCTTGGGCGTGGCCGTCCTGTTATGATGGGCGCCCCGCGGAACCCCCGGGGCAAAAGACGCCGTATTTAACCACAAGCGCGCCGCCGAAACCAAAGGCCTCGCGCCTTCTAGTCTGGTCATGTCCGAAAATATAGAACTTAGCGCAGAGGTGCCGTCCGAACTGGGTGGTCAACGCCTCGATCAAGTCGCCGCACAATTATTCGCCGAACACTCGCGTTCGCGCCTTTCCGCCTGGATCAAAGACGGCCGCCTGACTGTGGATGGGGACGTTTTGCGCCCTCGTGACATCGTGCACGGTGGCGCTGTTCTGCAGCTTATTGCAGAGCAGGAAGCCCAGGGTGAATGGGTGGCGCAGGATATTGAGCTCGATATCGTTTACGAGGACGATCAAATCATGGTGATCAACAAACCGTCTGGTTTGGTGGTTCACCCCGCGGTGGGTCATGCTGATGGCACGCTGCTCAACGCTCTGCTGCATCATTTTCCAGACATCGTCAACGTGCCGCGCGCCGGTATCGTGCACCGTCTGGACAAGGACACCACCGGTCTGATGGTGGTGGCCAAGACTATTGAAGCCCAGACAAGGCTCGTAACACAGTTGCAGAGCCGTACGGTCAGCCGGATTTATGAGTGCATCGTCATCGGTGTGGTCACGGCCGGCGGCAAGATCGACGCCCCGATTGGTCGTCACGGTCAGCAACGCCAGCGCATGGCGGTCATGGAAGGCGGCAAGCAGGCGGTGAGTCATTACCGCGTGCTCGAGCGTTTCCGCTCCCACACGCATGTGCGGGTCAAGCTGGAAACCGGTCGTACCCACCAGATCCGCGTGCACATGGCGCACATCAACTTCCCGTTGGTCGGCGATCCGGCTTACGGCGGTCGCTTCCGTATTCCACCAGCGGCCAGTGCCACCATGGTCGAGTCGTTGAAACACTTCCCGCGTCAGGCGCTTCACGCGCGTTTCTTGGAACTGGATCATCCGATCACCGGTAAGCGCATGAAGTGGGAATCACCACTGCCCGATGATTTTGTCTGGCTGCTGTCGTTGTTGAAGCAGGATCGCGAGGCGTTCATCGGGTGAGTACCTTCGTGACGGATTGGCTGATACCCGACTGGCCTGCGCCGGCCGGCGTCAAATCGTGCGTCACAACCCGCGCCGGCGGTGTCAGCGTGGCACCGTTCGACAGCTTCAACCTCGGCGATCATGTGGATGACAATCCCGAAGCGGTGGCCGCTAACCGCCTGCGACTGACCTCAAACCTCGGCGTTCAGCCGGCGTGGCTGCGTCAGGTGCACGGTGTGGTGGTCGCGGATGCCGACCCTCGTCAAGTGGTCGAAGCGGACGCCAGTTTCAGCGATCAATCGGGTGTTGCCTGCACGATCATGACCGCCGACTGCCTGCCTGCGCTGTTTTGTGATCGCGCCGGGAGCCGTGTTGCTGCGGCCCACGGCGGGTGGCGCGGTCTGGCGGCGGGCATTCTGGAGGCGACGGTCGAGCGCATGGCGGTGCCGGCGAGCGAGATTCTGGTCTGGCTTGGCCCGGCCATCGGCCCCGGTGCGTTCGAGGTCGGGCCGGAAGTGCGTGAAGCCTTTATCAGCACTCACCCTGAAACCATCGAAGCGTTCGTACCCAGTCGCAATCCTGGCAAATTCGTGGCCGATATTTATGCCTTGGCGCGCCTGCGTCTGGCGGCCTGTGGGGTCACGGCGGTGTATGGCGGTGGTTTCTGCACGGTCAGCGATTCACGGTTTTATTCCTATCGCCGGAGCGCTCGCACCGGTCGCTTCGCCTCCCTGGTCTGGATCGAGCAAGACGCTTCGCGGTAACCGCGAGGCTTCGTTCGGCCATCATCTGCCGGTCAGACTACGCTTTCTCTTCATAAGAGCTGACTTGCGTCAATCAAACGGCGCTTGAATCCTGCAGAATCGACCGCATCTAGTGGGCTATCCAGCAGGTTTTCTTTATTTAGGTGTGTCCATCGCTCCGGCCTGCTCAAAGGAAGGTGACCAATGCGTATAGACCGTTTAACCAGTAAATTACAGTTAGCGTTATCTGATGCCCAATCCCTGGCGGTGGGCCTCGACCACCCGGCCATCGAGCCCGCGCACTTGATGCAGGCGCTGCTTGATCAACAGGGTGGCACCATCAAGCCTCTGCTGATGCAGGTAGGCTTTGACGTCAACAGCCTGCGCAAAGAGTTGAGCAAAGAGCTCGACCAACTGCCAAAAATCCAGAACCCGACCGGCGATGTGAACATGTCGCAGGATTTGGCGCGCCTGCTCAATCAGGCCGATCGCCTTGCACAGCAGAAGAGCGATCAGTTCATCTCCAGTGAATTGGTATTGCTGGCGGCCATGGACGAAAACAGCAAGCTCGGCAAATTGTTGCTGGGGCAGGGCGTGAGCAGGAAAGCCCTGGAGAACGCCGTTGCCAACTTGCGTGGCGGGAATGCGGTCAACGATCCCAACGTCGAAGAGTCGCGGCAGGCGCTGGACAAGTACACCATCGACCTGACCAAGCGTGCCGAAGAGGGCAAGCTCGACCCGGTGATCGGTCGTGACGACGAAATCCGTCGGACTATTCAGGTGCTGCAACGCCGGACCAAGAACAACCCGGTGCTGATCGGCGAACCTGGCGTGGGTAAAACCGCGATTGCTGAAGGTTTGGCCCAGCGCATCATCAACGGCGAAGTGCCGGACGGCCTTAAAGGCAAGCGTCTGCTGTCGCTGGACATGGGTGCGCTGATCGCTGGCGCGAAATTTCGCGGTGAATTCGAAGAGCGCCTGAAGTCGCTGCTCAACGAACTGTCGAAACAGGAAGGCCAGATCATCCTGTTTATCGATGAACTGCACACCATGGTCGGCGCCGGTAAAGGCGAGGGCTCGATGGATGCGGGCAACATGCTCAAGCCTGCGCTGGCGCGCGGCGAGCTGCACTGCGTCGGCGCGACCACGCTCAACGAGTATCGCCAATATATAGAGAAGGATGCGGCCCTCGAACGGCGCTTCCAAAAAGTGCTGGTAGATGAGCCGAGCGAGGAAGACACCATTGCGATCCTGCGTGGCCTGAAAGAACGCTACGAGGTCCACCACCGGGTGGCGATTACTGACGGCGCGATCATTGCGGCGGCCAAGTTGAGCCATCGCTACATCACTGACCGTCAACTACCGGACAAGGCCATCGACCTGATCGACGAAGCGGCCAGCCGTATCCGCATGGAAATCGACTCTAAGCCGGAAGTGCTCGACCGTCTTGAGCGTCGTCTGATTCAGCTCAAGGTTGAATCCCAGGCGTTAAAGAAAGAAGACGACGAAGCGGCGATCAAGCGCCTGGAAAAACTGCAGGAAGAAATCGTTCGCCTGGAGCGTGAGTACGCTGATCTGGAGGAAATCTGGACCGCAGAGAAATCCGAAGTACAGGGCTCGGCGCAGATCCAGCAGAAAATCGAACAGTCGCGTCAGGAGCTGGAAGCGGCCCGTCGTAAAGGCGACCTGAACCGCATGGCGGAATTGCAGTACGGGATCATTCCCGATCTGGAACGCAGCCTGCAGATGGTCGATCAACACGGCAAGACTGAAAATCAGTTGCTACGCAGCAAGGTGACTGAAGAAGAGATTGCCGAGGTGGTGTCGAAGTGGACCGGTATCCCGGTCGCGAAGATGCTTGAAGGCGAGCGCGACAAGCTGTTGAAGATGGAAAGCCTGCTGCATCAGCGCGTCATCGGGCAGAACGAGGCGGTGGTGGCGGTCTCCAACGCCGTGCGTCGCTCGCGTGCCGGGTTGTCTGACCCGGATCGTCCGAGCGGCTCGTTTATGTTCCTTGGCCCGACCGGTGTCGGTAAGACGGAGCTGTGCAAGGCGCTGGCCGAGTTCCTGTTCGACACTGAAGAGGCGATGGTGCGCATCGACATGTCCGAGTTCATGGAGAAACACTCTGTGGCGCGGCTGATCGGTGCACCGCCGGGTTATGTTGGTTATGAAGAGGGCGGTTACCTCACTGAGGCCGTGCGCCGCAAGCCGTACTCGGTGATCCTGCTCGACGAAGTGGAGAAGGCGCACCCTGAGGTGTTCAACATCCTGTTGCAGGTGCTGGAAGACGGCCGCCTGACCGACAGCCACGGACGCACGGTGGATTTTCGTAATACCGTGATCGTCATGACCTCGAACCTGGGCTCGACGCAGATCCAGGAGTTGATGGGCGACCGTGAGGCGCAGCAGGCGGCGGTGATGGACGCGGTCAGCTCACACTTCCGTCCAGAGTTCCTCAACCGGATCGATGAAGTGGTGATCTTCGAGCCATTGGCCCGTGATCAGATCGCCGGCATCGCCGAGATTCAGTTGGGTCGGCTGCGCAGCCGTCTGGCGGAGCGTGAGCTAAAGCTGGAGCTGACCAGCGAGGCGCTGGATAAGCTGATCGCTGTCGGTTATGACCCGGTGTATGGCGCACGGCCACTGAAGCGTGCGATTCAGCGCTGGATCGAAAACCCGTTGGCACAGTTGATCCTTTCCGGGCAGTTCCTGCCGGGATCCAGCGTGACCGGATCGGTGGTCGACGACAAGATCGTCTTCGCCTGATTCGATTCTGCTGTCTATATAGAAGGGCCCTCGACTAGAGGGCCTTTTTTTATTGCGATGATTTTGCTGAGGAAACGGTGGTTTTGGCGGTTCTTATGACTCGGTGAAAAAAAACGCAAATCATTGTCTTAAATGCAATTTTGAGGGTTGACACCCTCTTTGAAACTTGTAGAATAGCGCGCCACAGAGACGCGAACGCAGCGATGCAAACAAGTCGAAGTGGCTGAATTTAAAGCGTTATAGCTAGGGTTCAGAGCAGTAAAAGTTGCATCAGTAGGAATAGTTCCGCGATAGCTCAGTTGGTAGAGCAAATGACTGTTAATCATTGGGTCCCTGGTTCGAGTCCAGGTCGTGGAGCCACTTACTACAGATGTAGCCATATCGGGGTATAGCGCAGTCCGGTAGCGCGCCTGCTTTGGGAGCAGGATGTCAGGAGTTCGAATCCCCTTACCCCGACCATTTTTGGGTCGTTAGCTCAGTTGGTAGAGCAGTTGGCTTTTAACCAATTGGTCGTAGGTTCGAATCCCACACGACCCACCATTTTTGATCAGATGTCTTGATTAAATCTTAGGGAGTGACGCCACAAGCGTCACCCAAGTAAAAGGCGCCTTTAACGAGGTGCCTTTTTTATCACCGGGGTATAGCGCAGTCCGGTAGCGCGCCTGCTTTGGGAGCAGGATGTCAGGAGTTCGAATCCCCTTACCCCGACCATTTTCGATTCGTGTTGTTTGAATCAGAAAATACAGGCCAGATGCTTTGCGCATTGAAGCCAAACGAAAAAGGCGTCCTTCGGGGCGCCTTTTTTGTTTCTGAAATACATAACACCTGTAGGAGCGGGCTTGCCCGCGATAGCGGTGTGTCAGATACCACCATCGCGTTCAGGCCCGCTCCTACTCAGTGCAACTTCATCCGCGGATCTGTACCGCGCCCGATCCGACTGCTAAGCATCAGCATCAGGGTGCGAAATGGCCCGTAGAGCGCTGTCTGGTGCATGCGGTACAGCGAGATATAAAACATCCGCGCCAGCCAACCCTCCAGCATCACGGTGCCCATCAGGTTGCCCATCAAATTACCCACCGCTGAAAATCTCGACAGGGAAATCAGCGAGCCGTAGTCCGTGTACGTGTATTCCGGCAGAGTCTGGCCTTCGATCCGCAGCTTCAACGCCTTTGCCAGCAACGACGCTTGTTGATGCGCCGCCTGTGCCCGTGGCGGAACATTGCGATCAGTCCCCGGTTGCGGGCAGGCCGCGCAGTCGCCGAAGGCGAAGATGTTGTCATCGCGCGTGGTTTGCAGGGTAGGGCGCACTTGCAACTGGTTGATGCGATTGCTTTCCAGCCCGTCCAGATCCTTGAGGAACATCGGCGCGCGGATTCCCGCAGCCCAGACTTTCAGCGTCGCTGGAATTATCTGACCATTGGCGGTGATCAAGCTGTCAGCCGTCACTTCACTGACCGCCGCGTTGGTCATCACCGTGACGCCCAATTTCTCCAGGGTCTTATGCACCGGCCCGCCAATCCGCTCCGGCAAGGCAGGCAGCACCCGTGGACCGGCTTCGATCAGGGTGATGCGCAGGTTTTCCGGTTTGATCCGACCCAGGCCATAAGAGGCCAGTTCATGGGCCGCGTTGTGCAGTTCGGCGGCCAGTTCGACGCCTGTTGCTCCGGCACCAACGATGGCCACGGTGATTTCTTCAGTTATATCGGATTGCCCGGCGTGGGCGCGCAGGTAGCGATTGAGCAACTGCTGGTGAAAGCGTTCGGCTTGCTTGCGGGTGTCGAGAAACAGGCAGTGCTCCGCCGCACCGAGAGTGTTGAAGTCATTGGTAGTGCTGCCTACGGCGATCACCAGCGAGTCGTACTCCAGGCTGCGCGCCGGCACCAGCTCGTTGCCGTTCTCGTCCTGCGTCGCGGCCAGATGCAGTTGTTTGTTGGCGCGGTCGAGTCCGGTCATGCGTCCGAGCTGGAACTGGAAGTGGTTCCATTTGGCTTGCGCGACGTAGTTCAGCTCGTCCTCGTAAGAGTTCAACGAGCCGGCGGCCACCTCGTGCAGCAGTGGTTTCCAGATGTGCGTCAGGTTGGCGTCGACCAATACCACGCTGGCGGTGCCGCGTTTACCCAGGGTTTTACCCAGACGGGTAGCCAGTTCCAGACCGCCAGCGCCTCCGCCAACGATCACGATACGATGAGTCATAGGGATATCTCATAAGGCTAGGGAATCCTTGCGGCTATCCGCGCGAGCGCCAGGCAGCTCATAGCGTCAGATAACTCAGTAATCGGCTCAGCAGGCCAAGGCCCACGGTCACGGCGGTCACCAGAACCAGGAGCATCCACGGCCGAAAAGGCCGGCGCTCGACTTGGTGCTGGGGCGCGCGTAAGTATTCTTCGACACGTTGCTGATCATCAGGGTTCAGGCGGCTGGTCATCGAATTCCCTTAAAAGACGAAATAGATGGCTGAAAGCTTAGGTCTAAATCCGGATGTCGTGAAAAAACGGTAGAGAACCAGCGCCAGAGTCTCACAAACTGATACCAACATCGAACACCACGCTACGTCCCAGGTTGGTTCGCAGAAAATCCGGTGCATCCGGGTGGGCAAACAGCACGCGGGCGAAGGTCGGACCCACCAGCGACAATGAGCGCCAGCCCTGTCGCAGGTATTCGGTCGGCGGCGGAAAGTAGCTATTCAAATCCAGCACTTCACGTTTCAGGCTGGCGAAAGCGATGATATCCAGTTCGCCCAATTCCAGCCCGCGTTCGCGGTAGTTGTGTGCTTTTTTGCGCAAGGTCGGCGCCAGGCGCTGCAATAATTCGATCGCCGCAATGCGTTTTGGCTTGGCCTCGCGTCGCACTAACTGACTGAGGGAAAAGGCACTGCGCCGACGCTGCAATTCCTCGCGCCACTCATCGTTCAGTCGACGCCCTTCATCCAGCACGAAGAACACTTCAAAACTGGCGTCGCGAAACAGCACATCCGGTGGTTCCTGCCCGGCGGGGGCGAAGTCTTCGTTGCGATGGGGGATGTTCAGACCTTGCAGCAGACGCTCACAAACCCAACGCTCACGCTCCCACTTTCGCGCATTGGAAAGAAACGCGTTGGCTTGTTCGGCCTGGATCGTGAGCAGGCGCAGATAGTCTGAGTCATCCATGGACCTAGCTTAGCGTTCAAAGCGATGATCAAAAAGAATAAAAGCTATCGGGCGGGATTAAAAACTGTCGGGCGGTAACATTCTAAACGAGCGTGCCATCGAGCCTCCAACGGGCGTTGGAGAAATGCCAGTGGCACTCACTGGTTGGTTGAGGCGGATCTACCGGGCACACGGGTGCTCCAAGTATATGCCTGAGATTGAAATCCGTATTTTGAGCAGTGCAGTCAGAACTCGGAGTTGTCCTGGCAGCATGCTCAAAGCATGCTTCGACTGTTCTTTGGAGCGGGCGTGAGTTTCGAAGTTATCAAGTCAGGCATGGAATTCGATTTCATTGAGTCGCAGGGTTAGTTAACTCATAGGGATGAACTGGTTGATTCTCGGCGATTGGTGGTTCGAGCGAATTGACTGGGAGGGCTACCAACCTCCCGTCGAAAAGCGGTGCTAAAGGCGCTTGCCGATTGATAACCGATCGCGGCCGCAACGGTTTCCAAGGGCGGGGCGTCGCGTTGGAGCATGGCTTTGGCTAAGGCAATGCGCCAGTCGATTAAATACTGCATCGGTGGTACCCCAACCTGGCGAGTGAAGCGTTCGCTGAAGACCGAGCGGGACAGGCCTGCTTCCCTGGCTAGTTCCTCCACGGACCATGGGTGAGCCACGTTGTTGTGGACCCGTCTCAGGGCTCGGGCGAGAAGCGGATCAGCCAGCCCCGCGAGGAGGCCGGGTTGTCCAATGGCGTCAACGCTTTCGGTGCGGAACCGCAGCGCTTCTACGAGCAGAACCTCGATAAGTCGATCGACGATAAGATCGCGGCCTGGTCGGTCGGCAAGCGCTTCCTCGACGATCAAATCTATCGTGCGCTTAAGCCGTTCCGCCGCCGGATTGGAGGCCTGGATGTGGATAAAGGTCGGCAGCAGTCCGCCAAGCAGGCTGCGGTTGGCGGAATCCAATTGAAAATAGCCGCCGAGCTGCTTGAAGTCAGCCTCAAGATCGTGATCGCCGTACCAGGCCCCGTTGTCCTGACACGCCAGTGGCGCCTGGGCGTCGAGCGAAACAATCTCGCAAGAAAGATCACTGGCGATCGTGAAGCCCGGGACGGCAGGCATGAGGATGAAATCGCCTGCGCAGAGATGCAAGGGGTCATGGCCGTCGATGGTCAGCCAGCATTGGCCCTTCAGTACGAGCCCAAAGCCGGCGTAAGCCGTTTGCGAACGACGCACGCCCCAACGGCCTGCGCCCTGCATAAGCTTGCTTGCGACCGCCTGGGGGCGGAGCAACGATATGACGTCAGCAAGCGGTTCCATATCTAGGACGGTCCGTAATGTATTGGAGACGATAGGTTATTCAGCGTATCGATTGGACTCTCTAAAGTCTACCTATCACAACGGTCCAATCGGGAGACATTAATGAGCAAGATCGCAATCATTACAGGCGCGAGTTCAGGCATCGGCGCGGCAACGGCCATTGCTCTCGCCGAGCGTGGAGTTGATTCCATCCTGACGTTTAACAACCACGAAGATCGAGTGCTCGACGTTGTCGCGGCGGTTAAGGAAAGGGGCGCCAAGGCAATTCCTTTACGCCTCGATGTCAGCGTGAGCGCTAGTTTCCTCACCTTCCGGGATGAGGTGATCGCACTGTTGGTTCAAGAATGGAAGGCTACTGCCTTTGACTACCTCGTCAATAATGCGGGCTTCTTGCAGATGGCGTCTTTTGAAGACACGACAGTAGAGCTGTTTGAATCCTATCAGCGTGTCCTGCTCAAAGGGCCATTTTTCCTGACCCAGGCTTTGCTTCCAGTGCTCTCGGACGGCGGCGCGATCGTAAACGTGACGAGCAACTCGGTCTATCAGAGCGGTATGGGCCCGGGCGGCTCTGCTTACGCATCGATGAAAGGAGGCCTGACCACGTTGACGCGCTACATGGCCATGGAGTTCGGCGGCCGCGGGATCCGCGTCAACGCGGTCGCGCCGGGCGCGACTCGTACTCGCATTGCTGACGACGCCTATGACAAGTATCCGCAAGCCATCCAGCGGATCGTCGACAACACAGCGCTGGGTCGCCTCGGTGAGGCGAATGATGTGGGGGCCACCATCGCGGCTGTGCTCTCGGATGATTTCCGTTGGGTAACCGGGCAGAGCATAGAGTCCTCGGGCGGTGCCAAACTGGCTATAACCAACTGATGTAAAAAAGACCACGCGCAGCTACGATTTTCGTCAGGGTGATCACATTAGCCTGGACGTAGATCAAGGCCCCGATATCGGGGAGGGGCATCCGTTACTGCGCGGCATGCATAACCCGGAGCTCAGCAAGGCTGTCAGCCAACGTTCGGTGTTCGAGCGCTCGCATGACGGCGTCATCTGCCTCGGCGGACAGTTTGACGAAAAAGCTCTCGACGTTTGAACTGACGAGACATTGATGAGGAACCTCGCGAGGCGTCCAAAGGCTCTTCTCGCCCATTGCGGCGCGATAGATGTCGCGCAGGGTAATGAGATTCGCCAGGCGACCCAGACGGGTACCGCCACCGCGCCCGAAAGTCGAGTGAACAAGTCCGGCGTCAGCAAGCGGAAGCAACAGTTTGCGCACGAAACTCGGATTCGCGCCGACCCCATCGGCCAGTTGAGAAGAGCTCAGTTGCGCGACGCCCTCGGCCTCGGCGAGGGCAAGGCTGAGCATTATTTGTAGGGCTGTCGGAAACCTGACGTCGATCATGGTGTGGCGTCTGCCTTGAACTCTCTAGAAACCGGAATTAAATATGCAATAGTGACTATTGCATATCAAGAGGTGAATATGTATCTTTGAAAATCACAGTTTAAGAAATGGAGATACAGATGACTCAAGAACTGGCCGTGCAGCAGGTCCTTGCCCACTATGTCCGAGCCCACGACCAGCGCGATGGCGTCGCAATGGCAGCGCTCTTTACTCCCCAAGGGCGTGTAGACATTCTATATAACAACGCGGGCAAGCTGGAGCCGATGGGTGAGCTCGTGGGGCGCGAGACGATCGCCAACGCGGTCGCGCACATGATGAAGCCGCACCCGGCTCGGGGGTGGAGCCACAACGCCACCGACGGGCTGCTAATCGACATTGATGGCGACCATGCAACAGTCGACGCCCAGTTCATGGTCTTCAACATTGTCGGTGCGGCGAGGCCCGATACAGGCTGGCCTCAGGGTGCCACGGGTGCGCAGGGCACGATCACCCCGATCGAGTCAGGTTACTACCGCCAGAGTCTGGTTCGCGTCAATGGACAGTGGTTGATCGAAGCGCTCCGGATTATCCACAATCTGCCGATGGCTTTCTGAGGAAGGAACTGAGATGAAAGCCATCGTCTATCGCCGCTTCGGTGGTGCCGAAGTGCTGGAATATACCGACGTCCCAGACCCGAAGGTCGCCCAGAACAGTGTACTCGTGCGCGTCAGGGCGGCAGCGCTTAACCCGGCCGACCCTATGCTGCAAGCGGGTCTGGGCGAGGCTCACACCGACACATGGTTCCCGGTTATTCCAGGATGGGACGTCGCGGGCACTGTTGAACGCGTGGGGGCTGGCGTCAGCGAGTTTGGGCCCGGCGACGAAGTGATCGGCTATATCCGTCAGGAAATCCTCCATCATGGCGCCTATGCAGAACGGGTCAGCACACCCGTTGAGACGCTGGTCAGGAAGCCGAAAAACGCGAGCTGGGCGGAGGCGGCAGGCCTCCCTTTGGCGGGTCTCACAGCCTATCGCGCCATCATTCAGACGTTGAACATACAGCCTGGAGAAACGCTCCTTATCCACGGAGCTGCCGGCGGCGTGGGTGCATTGGCCGCGCAACTCGCGCTAGCCAGGGGCGCTCGAGTGATTGGCACGGCATCGCTACGAAACCACGACTATCTGTCATCCATCGGCGCTCTCCCGGTCGCCCATGGAGTCGGCATGGCGGAACGCGTACGGGCGCTCGCCCCCAACGGGCTCGACGCGGTGCTCGACTGCGTTGGCAAGGGAGTTCTGGCAACCACCGCCGAATTGGGGTCGAGTCGCGTGCGCACCTGTTCGATTGCGGACGGGGGACCAGGAATTAAAACCGTTTATGCGCGTTTGGATGCGGAGATCTTGGTGCGGCTCGTGGAGATGATGGAGGCGGGTAGCCTTAGGGTGCCAATCGCGGCGACTTACCCGCTGGACCAAGCGGCAGCGGCACAGGCTGCATTGATGCAGCCGCATGCGCCTGGGAAAATCGTACTGATAATTTAATGCCCCCAAAGAAGTCGTTGCGCTTTTTTCGCAGCTCCAACATCTCAGCGATTTCAGCCATTGCCGAGCCATGGCGGGATTCAAGCACATCGCCCGGGGCGTTGAGCATTTGCTTGAAGACCGGGAGGGAGGCGGCTTCCAAGGTAATAGTCGTGGCAGGGTTTGAAATAGCGGCGTTTATAGACATGCAGGGCTATGGCATGCCCAAATACTCGACATCTGACTAGCGAAGTGCCGTTCTGGATGAATATCTCATTGACACAACTTCGGTACTTTTCCGTCTTGGCCCGTACCCGGCACTTTGGCCGGGCAGCCCATGAACTCAATATTTCGCAACCGCCGCTAAGTCGTGCCATCGCTTCACTGGAAGATGAGCTGGGCACTCCGCTCTTCGTACGTTCTCCCCAAGGGGTGTTTTTGACCGAGTCTGGCCGGCAGTTTGCGACCGATGTCAGTGAAATCGAGCACCTGGTCCACAGGGCTAAATTCAATGCGCAAGCCGCGTCCAAGGGCGAGACTGGTGAGTTTCGCCTGGGGTTCACCATGCATGCAGCCCTCAATACACTGCCTAAATTGGCAAAACGCTTTCGCTCACGCTACCCCGCCGTCACCTTCACGCTGCGGGAGATGACCCCGCCGGCCTTGCAGGAAGCCCTGGAGGCTGGCGAAATTGATCTGGCCATCAGTTTTGCCGGATTGGAAAACCCTCAAGTCGAGGCTCTGCTGTTGTTCGAAGAGCCGCTAGACCTGATCTACAGCCAATCACATCCTCTGGCCAATGAACCGCAACTCACCACCGCGCGATTTGCTGCCGAGGAGTTCATCCTGATTCCTCGGGAGCAGGCCCCCAGGCTGCACGACACCATTCTCAGCCACTGTCACGCCGCAGGTTTCGAGCCGCGGGTGGCGTATCAGGTCTATTTGCAGCAGACCGTGGTCAATTTGGTGGCCGAAGAAATGGGCGTGGCCTTCGTGCCGCGCTCGGTAAAGCGCGCCAGTCCGGCCAACGTTTGTTTCCTGGCAGTCGAACAGCCTCCCGTTCTCCAGCAGTGGCTGTACTGGCGCAATACCAATACCAATCCCTGCCGGAGTAACTTCCAGGCCATGTGCGCAGATTAGTGCCGGGCGTTACGGGACCACCATCAGTCCTTGCTGATCATGATTTCAATCAGGTTCGGACGCCCGCTGGCGATGCCGGCCGCCACCGCCGGGGCCACATCCCCGGCCCTCACCACCCGCCGGGCCTCAACGCCCATCGACTGTGCCAAAGCCACGTAATCAATGGCCGGATCGTTCAGCTCCATGGCGATGTACTGGTTGCTTTGGGTCGACAGGTAGTGCGCCTGGGACTTCATGAATTTTTTCAGGACGTTGTATTCCCGATTGTTCATGACGATGAACGTGATCGGCAGGCGTTCGTGGGCTGCGGTCCACAGCGCCTGAGGCGAATACATTGCGGCGCCGTCGCCCACCAGTGAAACCACCGGTTCGCGCCCAAGGCCCAATGACACCCCGACCGCTGCAGGCATGCCCCAACCCAAGCCACCTCCGCGGAAAAACGAGTACTGATCGCTGGAGCCACTGCGCAGGAAGCTGCGTATATGCGCCGTGGTAGCCAGAGCCTCATCCACGATCGGCACACGCGGACCGATTGCGCGCATTGCCTCGCGAGCCGCCAGTAGCGGAGAAATGGTTGCAAGATCACTGTCCGCATCAGCCTTGTTATTGAGTTCAGCCCAGACATTTTCGCGGCGCACGCCCGCTTTTTGCCTGAGGTTGCGAACCACTGCCAGCTGCGCCTCGGTGTTTGCCGCCAGCAACGGATACAGGGCCTTTAGCGAGAGGCTGATATCCCCCATCACCGACAGTTTAGTGGCGTAGGTTCGGCCAAGGTCGGTGACATCCGACGACAACTGATACACCTCGCACCCCTTGGGCACCGCTGACCCTTCGGAATAAAGGATCGTGATCAACGATTTGCCGCCCAAGGCGAACAAGGCGTCATAGTTGGCCAGCGTCGCAGCAATCTCCGTGGACTTCGTCGGCAGGTTGCCCGCCCACAGGGCATGGGAGGTCGGAAACGGGATTCTCGACGGCCATGATGATCCGTACACAGGCGCGCCGAGTAGTTCGGCGAGGGCAACGACCTCCTGGGAGGCGCCATGCTGATAAATCTCGTCGCCAGCAATCAATGCCAGCCGGCCCGGCTTGACCTGGGCCAGAAGCTGCGCCAGCTTTGGCAGTGAACCTGCCAGGGTGCGATCATCAACGATGGACGGTTCACCAATGCACACGGTGCTCATCTCTTCCATGACATTCATCGGCAAAGAAAGAAACACCGGGCCAGATGGGGCCGCCGTCGAGTCATGGAAGGCGCGCCTGAGAATCACCGGTAACTGGTCCGCACGGGTGACTTCGTACGCCCATTTCACTGCCGGGCGGGCAATGCTCACGAGGTCACCCAGCAGCAACGGGTCGGTGATGCTATGGCGTGAGTCTTGCTGCCCGGCGGTGACCACCAGCGGTACATGCGCAACGCTGGCATTGAGCAAGTTGCCCATGCCATGCCCGAGGCCTCCGGCGGTGTGAAGGTTCAAAAAACCGGGCTTCTTCGCGGCCTGAGCGTAGCCGTCTGCCATTGCAACGGCAGATGCTTCCTGCAACGCGAGGATGTAACTCAGCCCTGGGGATGTCGACAGCGCGTCCATCAGCGGCAACTCGGTGGTGCCTGGGTTGCCGAAGATGTATTCGACACCCTCGCTGGCAAGGGTCTCCAAAAGAACCTCGGCACCGCGTCGGCCGTTAAGTTTACCGACACTGTTGATTTGACTCGCCATACACACCTCAATTGAACACTCAGCTTCCCACTGGAAGCTGTCTGTGCTCATGGAAGCGCCTGCAGCGGGGTGCTGACCAATTCTCTTTAGGTAACGGGCCTTCCCTAAAAGGTATGGGCACTCCAGATCACGTTGCTGCGAACCTGCAAAAACGTATGTGCACAGAGTCGCTTCTTTTCATGGGCACGGGGTTGTAGTGGCACCACCGACACCACCGACACCACCGACACCACCGAGGACACTTTGATCGCGTCAATAAGCTTCGAGATGAGCGCCGGTGAGGTCAGGCGCACCACTTGGGGCAACTGAATCTTGTACAGGGTCTGGACGCGACTTAGCCCGAAGACCGCACCTGGTCGTCCAGTGGAGCAGCACGGTCGGGTCGTCCCGAAAAGCCAAGGGGAGTTTGAGCAATGAGCTCATTGGATTTCTGCATCCAATCTTTTAGCGAAATGCGTGCCAGACCGGAAATGCAGGTTAAGGGCTACCTTAATCGTTTCCGCAGGTCAGCCATCGCACCAGCAACGCGCCGAGTGCCGCTGGACCACCATTTGGCAGTGCGTGAAAAGAACTAAACCCGGGGGGAGGGAATGAATCAGGACGAGTGGCTGGCCGCCAACAACACAAAAGCACCTAAGGTGCTTTTGTGTTGGCGCGATTAACGGGATAAAGCCGTCACCTTGGCCCGCGTCGAGTGCAGTTTTTTGTAGCTGTCGATCAGGCGCAGGTGCCTGTCGAGTCCTTCCAGCTTCATACTCGTAGGCGTCAAGCCGAAGAAACGCACGCTGCCGTCCACCGAGCCGATCGCGGCGTCCATCCGTTCGTTGCCAAACATCCGGCGGAAATTGACCTCGTAATCGGCCAGTTCCAGATCTTCGTCCAACTGCATTTCCAGCACCACATTCACGGCCTGGTAAAACAACCCGCGTTCCACCGTGTTGTCGTTGTACTGCAGGAAGGTTTCCGTCAGCTCTTTCGCCTCTTCAACTTTCTGCAGGGCGAGATAGATCAGCAGCTTCAACTCCAGGATCGTTAACTGACCCCAGGCCGTATTGTCGTCAAACTCAATGCCGATCAAGGTGGTGATGTCGGTGTAATCATCCAGCTCGCTGTCTTCCAGACGCTTGGCCAATGCTTTCAGGCCGCGATTGTCCAGGCTGTGCAGATTCAATATGTCTTCGCGGAAGAACAGCGCTTTGTTGGTGTTATCCCAGATCAGATCGTCTATCGGATAAATTTCCGAATAGTCTGGCACTAGAATACGGCAAGCGGGTGCGCCTAAATGCTCATACACCGCCATGTACGCTTCTTTGCCCATGTCCTGGAGAATGCCGAACAAGGTCGCGGCTTCCTCGGCGTTGGAGTTTTCACCCTGGCCAGAGAAATCCCACTCAACAAACTCGTAGTCAGACTTGGCACAGAAAAAGCGCCACGACACCACGCCGCTGGAATCGATAAAGTGCTCGACGAAGTTATTCGGCTCGGTCACCGCGTGGCCTTCGAAAGTGGGCTGCGGTAAATCGTTAAGGCCTTCAAAGCTACGGCCCTGCAGCAACTCCGTAAGGCTGCGTTCCAGCGCCACCTCAAGGCTTGGGTGCGCCCCGAACGAGGCAAACACGCCGCCAGTACGCGGGTTCATCAAGGTGACGCACATCACCGGGAACTCGCCACCCAGCGATGCATCCTTCACCAGCACTGGAAAGCCTTGCTCTTCCAGCCCTTGAATACCGGCCAGAATACCGGGGTATTTCGCCAGCACTTCCTGCGGCACATCAGGCAGTGCCATTTCACCTTCGATAATTTCGCGTTTTACCGCGCGCTCGAAGATTTCCGATAGGCATTGCACCTGCGCTTCGGCCAGCGTATTACCGGCGCTCATGCCGTTGCTGAGGTACAGGTTTTCGATCAGGTTGGACGGGAAATACACCGCCTCGCCGTCCGACTGGCGCACATACGGCAGCGAACAAATGCCGCGTTCGATATTGCCGGAGTTGGTGTCGTACAGGTGTGAGCCGCGCAGCTCACCGTCGCGGTTGAAAATCTTCAGGCAGTACGCGTCGAGAATCTCCGCCGGCAGCTCGTCTTTAGGGCCAGGCTGGAACCAACGCTCGTTCGGATAATGCACAAACGCCGCGTTGGCGATGTCTTCCCCCCAAAACTGATCGTTGTAGAAGAAATTACAATTCAGTCGCTCGATAAATTCGCCCAGCGCCGACGCCAATGCGCCTTCTTTGGTCGCGCCCTTGCCATTGGTAAAGCACATCGGCGAGTGCGCATCGCGGATGTGTAGCGACCATACGTTGGGAACAATATTGCGCCACGAAGCGATTTCAATCTTCATGCCCAGGCCCGCCAAAATGGCCGACATATTGGCGATGGTCTGCTCCAGCGGCAGGTCTTTGCCGACAATATAAGTGTCTGCGTCTGAACCCTGATTCGGCATCAGCAGCGCCTGGGCATCAGCGTCCAGGTTTTCCACTTCCTCGATTACAAACTCCGGCCCGGCTTGCACCACCTTTTTCACGGTGCAACGGTCGATGGAACGCAAAATGCCCTGGCGGTCTTTGGCAGAGATATCCGCCGGCAACTCGACCTGAATCTTGAAAATCTGGTTGTAGCGGTTTTCCGGGTCAACAATGTTGTTCTGCGACAGGCGGATGTTATCGGTGGGAATATTGCGAGTGTCGCAGTACAACTTCACAAAGTAAGCCGCACACAGCGCGGATGAAGCCAGAAAGTAATCGAACGGACCGGGTGCCGAGCCATCGCCCTTATAGCGGATGGGTTGATCGGCCACCACCGTGAAGTCATCGAACTTGGCTTCAAGGCGAAGGTTGTCGAGAAAGTTTACCTTGATTTCCATGCGGGATTACCATGATAGCGAGCAATACGAATTGGCCGCCATTATCCGGTTTTTCAAGCGGGAAGTCTTTTGCTTTTCGGTCATGGCCGCTGACCGGCCCCACGCGGCCTCTCTACGGCAACCAACAGCGCGGGGCTGCAGCTTCACGTCAGACCCCGTGTTCAGGTGGCTATTGAGTTGTTTGTGCTTGGTTTAAGTTTCAATGCTTTTATATAAAGAAAACAGAGGCGCTTTCATTTTAAAGTGTTCGTTATCGAGTTTGATTTTAGTTGTAGTGCGCGGGTGTCTTTCTATATATAACTTAAACTAAAAGCGTCCGAAGGTGATGCGGGGGCCATTGCAGCTTGATCCGCACCCCCTACGGGCGCCTGCGCGAATTACTTCAGTTTCGCCAACATGGCCACGGCGACTGCCTTGGCCGACTGTGGGTTTTGGCCGGAGATGACTTCGCGGTCTTCGACCACATTCTCGCTCCATGGCTTGGCTTCGGAGAAGTTGGCGCCGGCTGCCGTCAGCCCATCCTGCGGGAACAGTTTCATATGGCCGCCGCCTAGGAAGCCTTTTGCCTGTTCTTCTTCCGCGTCAGTGAAGGCGGTAACTTTGTAGCCCTTGTAAATCCAATTAGCTGGCGCTGCTGGCTTCTTGCCCGACTCCAGTGCGGAGACAAAACCGTGCGCATCCGGGATCGCCGACAACATGGCGATGGTGCCGTGGCAGGTGAAGCCAGTGACCTTGCCTTTTTCATGGAAGTTGGTCAGCAGTTGGCCCAATTGTTTGTCCTTCAGCAGATCCTGCATCGGGATGTGGCCTCCGGGGACGAACACCGCATCGAACTTGTCGTAGCCGATTTTCTGGACCTGCGCGAAGCTGATTGCAGGAGAGCCGCTCTTCGAGGTCAGCTTCAGCGTATCCAGCAGCGCGAGGCTTTCGTGGCGGGCTTTTTCATCGCCGCCCCAGAAGCTCGCATCATTGGATTTCTGGTCCGCGGTTGGCGCCTTACCGCTAGGGGTGGCAAATACCACGGTCTGGCCAGCCGCGATGAACGTCTGTACCGGTTGCATCAGTTCGTTGAGGAAGAAGCCGGTTTGCATGACCTTGCCGTCTTGCAGGTTCAATTGGTCCTGATCCGACAACACGACCAGCACCGTGCCAGCGTTGGCGTAGTTAGCGGCAGCGGCCAGCAGGGCGGCGATAATGGTTTTCTTCACGCGATTCTCCAGTAAGGATGATTTGATGGCGCCATCTTATTACTGGAGCAGACGGTGAAAGAGTCCCTGAATTGGATTTCACTTATTACATTGAGTAATCAAATCTTGAGGCGTTTTTTCACCGAAGTGCCAGATCCCGCTGCCAGGATTTTCTCGGTGTAGACTTCGGGGCATAGTTAAGTACGGCCTTAAGGATCTTTACCCCAAACCACCATGATCAGCGCACACGTTCTGACCGCCGAGACCATGACCCTTGCCTGGGTACTCTATGTACTCGTGGTGCTGTGGGCGATCTGGCGTTCGCCGTGGGTCGAGTTGTTCACTGACCGCCGCCGTCAGCACCTGCTGTTCGGTACGGTGCTGGGTCTGTTTTTGCTATGGCTGATGCGCCGGGATTTTGATACGGGGGTGTCCTACCATTTCATCGGCATGACCGCCGTCACCCTGTTGCTCGACTGGCCGCTGGCGATCGTCGGCGGGCTGGTGGCGCAGGTGGGGTTGGTGTTGCTCGGGCGGCAGGACCTCGCAGCGATGGGCGTCAATGGCCTGCTGCTGATTGTGTTGCCGGTGCTGATCACCGAGGGCTGCGCGATACTGGTGGAGCGCGCGCAGCCGAAAAACCCCTTCGTGTACATCTTTTGCTCGGGCTTTTTCGCGGCGGCGTTGTCGGCCCTGGCCTGCGTGCTGCTGGGAATAGGCCTGCTGTGGTACGAGGGGTTATTCGCGATGCCGGAATGGCTGGAGGACTTTATCGGCTACTTGTGGCTGATCATCTTTCCCGAGGCCTTTATCAATGGGACGGTGATCAGCGCGCTGGTGGTGTTTTGCCCCGAGTGGCTGGAAACCTTCAATCGCACGCGTTACCTGTCCGCACCGTGGAAGGACGACGGCCCGTCGAAAGGTGACCGCTGAGCAGGCTACTTAGCGGCCCGTTCGATCAATGTTCCCGCGACGGCAAATCACCGGAAAACATTTCATCTTCAGAGTCCGGGCTGACCGGAATCGCATGTTCTTCTGCGGCCCAGGCCCCCAGGTCGATCAGCTTGCAACGGTCGGAACAGAACGGGCGAAACGGGCTGTTGGCGCTCCACTCCACGGGCGCGCCGCAGGTCGGGCATTCAACGGTCAAGGGCTGGCTCATGATTGGCCTCCACACAAAGTAAGATAAAAGTGATGCAGGCGCTCGACTTCGCTTTTCAGCCAAGCGGGATCGCGGTCGTTGACCAGCACATCATCGGCATGAGCCAAGCGCTTCTCGCGATTGGCCTGGACCTTGAGGATGGCCTGGACCTGCTCCTCGCTGGTGCTGTCACGGAGCATAGTGCGCTGAATTTGCAGCTGTTCCGGCGCGTCGATCACCAGCACACGCTGAGTCATCTTGTACTGGCCTGACTCTACCAGCAGCGGCGACACCAGAATCGCGTAGGGCGATTCTGCGCGAGCCAGGTAACTCATGATCTCCTGGCCGATCAGCGGATGTAGCAGCGCTTCCAGCCAGCGACGTTGCTCGGGGTTCTGAAAGATCAGCCCGCGCAGCGCCGTGCGATCCAGTTGGCCATCGGCCTGCAACACGCTCGGACCAAAGTGCTCGGCGATGCTGGCCAGCGCCGGGCGACCGGGTTCAACCACCCAGCGCGCGGCATGGTCGGCATCCACCAGGTGCACGCCAAGGTCGATAAAGTGCTGCGCTGCAGCGCTTTTGCCACTACCGATGCCACCGGTAAGGCCGAGAATCCAGGGTTTGAAAACGGGGTTGGTCATCTGAAACCGGCAAACTGCATGTAGGAAGTGGTTATTTGATCACCCCAGAGCAAAGCGATCCAGCCTGCAATGGCCAGATAAGGTCCGAAAGGGATCGGCGTGCTGGTTTCTGCGTTGCGCAGCTTGAGCATAATCACCCCCAACACCGCGCCCACCAGCGACGACAGCAACACCGTCAACGGCAAAATCTGCCAGCCGCCCCAAGCACCCAACATCGCCAGCAACTTGAAGTCGCCGTAACCCATGCCTTCCTTGCCGGTCACCAGTTTGAACAGCCAGAACACCAGCCACAAACTCATATAACCCGCCACCGCACCCCACAACGCATCATGCAGATTGGTGAACAGCCCGAACGCGTTAACGATCAACCCCATCCACAACAACGGCAAGACCAATGCATCCGGCAACAACTGGTGATCAGCGTCGATCAAACTCATCGCCAGCAGACCCCAGGCCAACACCAGCATTGCCGCCGCGGGCCAACCGAAGCCGAAATGCCAGGCGATGAAGGCCGATAACAAACCGCAGGCCAGCTCCACCAAGGGATAGCGCTTGCTGATCGGCGCCTTGCAGCTGGAGCACTTGCCGCCGAGAAACAGGTAGCTGATCACCGGCAGGTTTTCCCAGGCGCGGATCTTGTGCGCGCAGTGTGGGCAACGCGAGTGGGGCAGCATCAGGTTGAAGGTGTCGCCAGCAGGCTCGGCGGGCAGGGCGAGCATCTCGCGGGCCTGGGATTTCCAGTCGCGGTCGAGCATAACCGGCAGACGGTAGACCACGACATTGAGGAAACTGCCGACGAGCAGGCCGAGGACGAGCACGCACAACGTAAAGGCCAGCGGAGAGCTGGCCAGGAGGTCGAAGAGGGACATGGTTAGACGACGTTTCCGAGCTGGAAGATGGGTAGGTACATGGCAATAACGAGGCCGCCGACCACGACACCGAGAACGGCCATGATGAAGGGCTCCATCAGCGCGGTCATGTTATCGACCATATCGTCGACTTCGTCTTCGTAGTAGGTGGCGACTTTGTCGAGCATGGAGTCGAGGGCACCGGATTCTTCGCCGATGGCTGTCATCTGGATGGCTAGGGTTGGGAACACGCCGGTGGTGCGCATGGAGAAGTTCAGTTGCATGCCGGTGGAAACGTCTTGTTTGATTCTGATCACCGCGTTTTTGAATACGACGTTACCGGTTGCTCCGGCTACGGAATCCAGTGCTTCTACCAGGGGTACGCCGGCCGCAAAAGTTGTGGAGAGGGTACGGGCATAGCGGGCTACGGATGATTTGTAGATTAATGGACCGACGACGGGGACTTTGAGTAGTCCACGGTCTAATGAGTCGCGAAATTTTTGGGAGGTCTTATATGCGCGTTTAAAGCCGAACGTCGCTACTACAAATCCCGCCAAAACGATATACCACCAGTTTTGCAATATTTCGGAAAGACCTATAACCATCAGTGTGAAGGCTGGTAGCTTTGCGCCAAAGCTGGAAAAAACCGCCTGAAATTGAGGCACGACTTTGATCAACAAAATGGCTGAGACAATCAAGGCTACGACCACCACCGCAATAGGGTAGGACATTGCTTTCTTGATTTTGGCTTTGAGCTTTTCTGTTTTTTCTTTATAAGTAGCTACCCGATCTAGCAGGGTTTCGAGTGCGCCTGCTTGCTCCCCAGCATCAACTAGGCTGCAGTACAACTCGTCGAAGTACTCTGGCTTCTTCTTCAAGGAATTAGCGAAACTGTTACCGGCAGCCACTTCTTGTTTGATCTCATTGACCAAAGTGCGCATCCGCGGGTTGTCGGAGCTTTCTCCGATGATGTCGAAGGACTGCAGTAATGGAACCCCCGCTTTCATCATCGTTGCCATTTGGCGAGTAAAAAAAGCGATGTCCAGCGGTTTGATTTTCTTGCCTTCGCCGAAAATCGAGATTGCTTTCTTGCGCACCTTGATCGGATTGATGCCTTGCTTGCGCAATTGGGCTTTGACCAGCGCCTGGTTATGCCCATTCAACTCACCGCTGAGTTTGGCGCCTTTCTTGTCAGTACCTTCCCAGGCGTAAACACTGACTTTGACTGCTTTGGTCGCCATGCTTAATCCTTGGTCACGCGGTTGATTTCTTCAAGGCTGGTGACACCCTGCATCGCCTTCATCAAGCCTGAGGTGCGCAAATCATTAAAGCCGTCTTTGCGCATCTGAATGGCGATGTCCATGGAGTTGCCTTCTTCCATGATCAAGCGCTGCAGGTCAGGGGTGTTCTTCACCACTTCATAAATCCCGACGCGGCCTTTGTATCCGCCATTGCAGTTGTCGCAGCCGACTGGCGAATACAAGGTGAAGGTGCCGATGCTTGCCTCAGGAAAACCCTCTTTGACTAGAGTTTCGTGGGGAATGTCCGCTTCTTTTTTACAGTGGGTGCAGAGCTTACGCGCCAATCGCTGCGCGATGATCAGGTTGATCGCGGTGGCAATGTTAAACGCGGCGACGCCCATATGGTGCAGGCGAGTCAGGGTTTCTGCGGCGCTGTTGGTGTGCAGTGTCGATAACACCATATGCCCGGTCTGCGACGCCTTGATCGCGATCTCGGCGGTTTCCAGATCTCGGATTTCACCCACCATGATCACGTCCGGATCTTGACGCAGGAATGCGCGGAGGGCCTGGGAGAAGTCCATGCCTTGTCGCGGGTTGACGTTGACCTGGTTGATGCCTTCCAGGTTGATCTCCACCGGGTCTTCTGCAGTGGAGATGTTGATATCCACTGTGTTGAGAATATTCAGACCGGTGTACAGCGAAACGGTTTTACCCGAGCCAGTTGGTCCGGTAACCAGAATCATGCCTTGCGGTTGCTTAAGTGCATCCAGATACAATTGCTTCTGTTCAGGCTCGTAACCGAGTGCGTCGATGCCCATCTGCGCACTGGACGGATCGAGGATCCGCATCACAATCTTTTCGCCCCACAACGTCGGCAGGGTATTGACCCGAAAATCGATTGCCTTGGTCTTGGAAATACGCAGCTTGATCCGACCGTCTTGCGGACGACGACGTTCGGAAATATCGAGGCTGGCCATCACTTTCAAGCGTGCTGCGATTCGTCCTGCCAGTTGAATCGGAGGTTTAGCGACCTCATGCAAAATCCCATCGGTGCGCAGGCGAACGCGAAAGGTCTTCTCATAAGGTTCGAAGTGCAAGTCAGAGGAACCTAGCTTGATCGCATCCAGCAGCATCTTGTTAACGAAACGCACGACTGGCGCATCGTCGGCATCCTGTCCGGCGATCGCGTCATGCTTTTTATCGTCGGTGGACTCGATGTCGAGGTGTTCGAGATCGACATCTCCCATCTCGCCAAGGCCAGCGTTATTACCGTCGAAGAACTTGTCGATGGCGTCGCTGAGTTTATCGTCTTCAACCAGAATGGCTTCGGTGTTCAGCCCGGTGCTGAACTGAATGTCGGTGATGGCCTGGTGATTGGTCGGGTCGGAAATGCCAACAAATAATTTATTGCCGCGCCGCCACAGTGGCATGGCCTGGTGCTGACGAATCAGCTTTTCGCTGACCAGGCCTTTGGGCTGAGCTTCTTTATCCAGCGTGCTCAGGTCCATGAACGGCACACCGAATTGCTCCGACGCGATCTCAGCCAGCACCAGGCTCTTTACGTTGATCACTGGGAACCGTCGGCGCTGGCGGGAATAGACATCGCTCCAGTTCGGCGTCCGACAACTGCGTGGGCCAAGTCAGCCCGCAAGCGTTGAAGCGGTGCAGATAATTGCCGGCACTGCCGCTGCTGATGCGAAGGCTGGTGGCAATTTTGCGCACGGACAGGCCGGCGTCGAACTTTAAGCGTAGTACCTCTCGGATTTTACGCATGGATATACGCTCCACGACGACCTCTTCGCTTCGAGAAAAGAGGTCGATGGTAGTGAATAATCCTGCGTTGCTGCCTCATACCTGAGGACCCAGGCGCAAAGAGCGAGTTAGCGAAGGAAGGCAAAATGGCCTTCGACTTTGGCTCGTTCTGGTTCAAAGGCCAGACTATCCGAACCGGTCAGGCCAACGTCAAGGCGTACAATCGCCAACTGGCTGAACTGATTCATCACGACCGCGCCAAGCCTTCGCAAATTATTTCTCATCGCCTGCCTCTCGCTGAAGGCCCGGAGGCCTACAAGCACTTCGATGCACGGGATGATGGTTGGACCAAAGTTGTGCTCAAGCCTGCCGCTTGAGACCGGCCCCTCGCTTGCATTTTCGGATGCAAGCGATCACCTGGGTGAACAATTCGGAATAAGAGAGAAACGTTGCGAGGTGAATGGCTACTTACGGC
The DNA here is from genome assembly GCF_044336365.1 of Pseudomonas sp. NA-150. Taxonomy (NCBI): domain Bacteria; kingdom Pseudomonadati; phylum Pseudomonadota; class Gammaproteobacteria; order Pseudomonadales; family Pseudomonadaceae; genus Pseudomonas; species Pseudomonas sp. NA-150. The sequence continues at coordinate 644,976 of NZ_CP172305.1, forward strand.
GGAAGCACAGGCGGCAGACCCGGGCCATCTACAGATGTCCAAGGCTCTAACGAAGGAGTTCCAACGTCATCCGCTCAAATTGGTCAACTGTCCAAGGCTTCTGAATGTAAGCAGCGCCCGGAGGAAGTGTTGTCAATGGTAGCTCGTATCCGCTGGTAATCAGGAGAGCAACGTTGGGCCACTTCACCTTGACCATCTCAGCAAACCTGGTTCCCAGCAACCGTCCAGGCAAGCCATGATCGACGATCACCAGCGGACAAATTGCGTGGGACTCAAGGACATGTTCTAGGGCGTCATCGGCGGTTTCGAAAGCCACGGCCGTGGCGCCGATGTCTGTCAAAATATCAACGATGAGGGTACGTATGACGGGGTCATCCTCGACCACGACAACATCGCTACGATAGCCGTAAATCTGTCGAAATTTATCATTCATCGGTTTCGTCCAAGCCGAGGCCAAATTGTGCCAAGAAGAGTCTCGACCAAGAGACTATCCGCGGACCCGCGTACTCGCCGGCTCGAAGTCGGGTGGTACATGGCTGCCCCCTTCCATGTACTTCATGACGCCATACACCACAGCGATCCACAGGAGCGCCAAGGCTACGATTCCCGCGATAAATCCTTTAGTAATCATGATGTTCTCGCCTGCCAGTTATGGACTTACGACCACTCATTTTAATAGGTTGAAAATCGTTCAAATAAGTACAACTAAAAGTGCTTTTTCCGTCAACTGTTTCAGACAGAAAATTTCAGAATTTCGACGAAAGACATCCAGATCATTTCCTCAAACGCACCAACCCTTCCAAGGCACCAGCCATGCGACTTCTGACACGACTCGCAGGAGCGGGCGTGAACGTATTGGCAGTCGACGATGTTTTCTACACCACTCAGATCAAACCCACCAGTTACGGTTAATCGGCCAGTCACGACAGGTAGAAAATGGCCGATTCTGTTGAAAAAGCCAGTTTTCTCAAGCTGCCCGAAGACTGATCGGTGAAAGCGCCTTTTTAGCACGCAGCTACGTAAAACTGAGTCCGAATGCCTCTGCGACGATTCAAGATTTCAATCTCAGACGCGTACTTTTTGCCCATGGAAACCAAGATCGACTTTTTCAACAGAATCGGCCAATTACGGCCGTTCGCAAAAGCGTTTAAAGGACATTTGGACGTCCGCTGCACATTTTCTTTTGGACCTTCGCGCTCGGGATGAGCGAGCCGGACGTCTTTTCGCGTGCACTGATTGCATCAGTGTCGGCCTTGGCGGGAGCGCATTGCCAGCGTGGTGTGCCCGAGCGGGCAGCCGGCCTCGCGGCACTAGTCGGGATGGTGACGCTCGGTCACGCTGTTGCCGCCTGGTTCGAACATGGATCGACCGATCCAAGTAGCTATGCCGAACAAGCCTTCAACGAATTGCGCGATCTCTCGACGTTTACTGCTATTCGGTCTTAGCGGACGTTGGTCCATCAACAATTCTCGGCCGGTATAGGCCGTTCAGCTGACGATGTACGGACCGTTCAGGCAAACAGCCGCTTTGCCCGTCTGACTTAACCGTATTGAGACCCGAGGCGGCCAGATGAACTCCCCGAGAACCGAGTTCAACGCCTGGACTAAGAGGCTCCCTCGAAGCGCACGCATTCCCCGGATGCGATTGTTAGTGTTGCCCTGCGGAGTGTTGGCGCGCGCGCCCTTCAGGCTTCGCGGCGAGCTGCCTCGAACGTCAAGCGCGGATTGCGAGGGAACATTGCTTCACCGGAAGCGTAACCGATCGAGCAGATGAAATTTGATTTGACCCGGGTCCCTGCAAAGAACTTCCTGTCTAGGTCGTCATTATCGAAACCCGACATCGGATGGCAGTCGAGCCCTGGCGCCCGTGCTGCCAAAATCAGATACGCGCCCTGAAGGCTGCCATTACGATCCGTGGAGTGTCCGTGCCGTGTTCACGAATGGCAGCGCGGCTAAACCCTCGGCGTGGGCGATCGTAGCCCATTTCGCCGACATCTTACCCCGCGTCTGTCGCCGCTAGCGATCGGTTCGATGTCCACGCCACCCAGTATCAACCTTCTGGCGCCGCATTTTCCCGCCGCGGAAGGAGCACCAAGTCAGCCGCTTCCTCGGCGTCTTTGAGGAGCGTCTTGCGCGGCGTGCCCATCAGCGCACGCATAGTCAGACCGCGGGCAAGGTCGAGGGTCTGGCTCGCGCGCACTGCTACGGGAAAGTCAGACGGCACTTCTCCCGTGCAAATCCCGCCTCCTGGCGTCGCGGCTCCGGCCCGGTATGCCCTCAGTCGTCGCGATTGATCGCGTTGCCGCGTTCGTAGCGTTCCAGCAGCGGTTGAATACTCACCCCGTGCAGCAAAATACTCAGCGCCACAACCGACAGCGTCATGCTGATGGTGTTGTGCGCGGAATTCGCCGGCAGCCCATGGGCCAACGCATAGCACAGGTAATACAAGGTGCCGATGCCGCGAATCCCGAACCAGCTTACCAGTGCTTTCTGTGGCACGTTCAACAAGCGCTTGCTGACCAACAGCCAGACGCTGAGCGGACGGATGATGCAGAACAGCACCAATCCCAGGCCGATGGCCTGCCAGTCCCAATACAGCGAGAGCGCCGCGCCCAGCAGGGTGATCAGCAGCACTTCCATCGAGCGTTCCACCAGCCCGCCGAAGGCCAGCATATCGCCCATCATCACGCCCGCTGCAAGCTGGGTATCGCTCAGTTCTTCGGTGGTGGCCAGGGCGGCTTCCGGGTCGGCGTGCATGTGGCCCAAAACCGGTTTGGCCACGTGCTCGGACGGCAGCTCGGACTGCGTGATCTGCGCTTCGGCCTGACGCAGGCCCAGCCCGGCCGCAAACACCGATAGGAAGCCGAACGCGCCCAGGCCTTCAGCAATCACGTAGGAAATGGCGATGAGCGCCAGGGCCAGAAAGTCATTGGGTGAAGAGGTGCTGTCGGCGTTCTTGATCCGCAGGTAAATCATCAACTGCCCGACGCCACGGCCCAGGCCGTAACCCAGCAGCAACCCCACCGGCACGCCCCAGACAATGTTCCTCAACAACCAGCCCTGCACCCAGTCGAAGTTGCTGTCGTGCATGCCCAGAAACGCCAGGGCAAAAATCACGAAGGGGAAGGCGGTGCCGTCGTTCATCCCGGCCTCGCCCGACAATCCGAACCGGACCCGGTCAAAGTCCTGCGCGTTGTTGACCTGCACTAACCCGGCCAGCACCGGGTCCGTGGGCGACAGCATCGCGCCCAGCAGCAGTGAAATCCCCCAGGAAATCCCCAGCAGGTAATGCGCCGCCAAACAGGTGCCCAGTATAGTTAGCAGCATCACCGGCCCGGCCAGCAGGTACGCGGCCACCCATGCCTTGCTATTGAACGGCAGGCGCAGCTTGATCCCGATGTTGAACAGCGAAAACAGCACGGCGACTTCGGTCAGGCGCTCAAGCCAATCAAAGGAAGTGCGCACGTCCAGTTTCATCAGGTCCAGTCCCATGGGGCCGATGGCGAACCCGAACGCCAGGCACACCGCTGACGTGGTCACGGGCAACCAGCGCAGGTAAGAGGACGTCAATGCGAGCAGCATCAACAGGACGCCGAGCACAGTCATGCAAAGAATAAAACTCATCCGGCCTCGATATGCATGGAGGTCCTTCGTTCTGTGTGTGACTGTCCCATGATCGGATAGTTGAGACAGTTTGTTGCGGCGGGGTGACGATCACTATGCAGCTTTAGTCGCGGAATTCGGTGACGAGATCAGCAGACCGGATTCGCCAGATGTACGGGTGACCTCTATTAGTTCAACACCGGCCGCCAGTACACCGCTGAAGGGCAAAAGATCGAAGCATGGATCGTGCATGTCGATAGCCCTGTCCCGGAGTCCCCCTTTGTTTGTTGTGCATTTCCGTGACACCAGCAGAATGATCCATGGTTACGTTCGAATCTTCGAGTTCACGGAACGGGCAATCATGGACGCTTACGAACACGGCCGTTACGACGGCGCTTAAGGCTAGGAATCATCGCTAAGATCCACCCCAAACTCTGGCTTAAAAACCTTGGGCAGCGTCAGTAGACATGGTAGGCATGTATTGCCTATTCGCTTGCTTAGGCAAGACAGCCAGCGCGCTACATGGAGGCGTTGATGGGAAATTGCACCGTACCTGACCACCTATTTGCATTCGTCTTGACCACCCGCTTGCATTCGAACTGACCAGGTTTTTGCATCGGATCTGCCAGCACAGTTCGCGCCTTCGACCGGCTGAAGTCGACCCGTTGCGGACGCTCGATTGAAGTCGGGCTGTGAATCAGATGAAGCGCTCCACCACGAGTGAGACTGCAACAATCACCATTGCGCCTCCAGATATCTGACTTACTACTTTGGCAGCACCAGGTCGGGTGCGTAACACCGTCTTCGCCCCGAAACCAACGACAAGGTAGACCACCGCGCAGCTGATCATGTGGACCATACCCAAACAAATAAGCTGCATAGGCATTGGCCAAGTGGAATGCGGATCGGAAAATTGTGGAAGCAGCGCCAGGAAAAGCAGAAAAACTTTTGGATTCAATCCGCTCACGCAGAACCCTTTGACGTACCACCGCAAAGAGCTTCCGGCAGGAGTCTCGGCACCTTTGATGGCGGACGCAGGAGCTACGAGAAGGTTCACGCCAAGCCAAAGTAAATACAGGCCACCCCCTACGGTGAGCAGGCTCATGGTCACCGGCATACTGGCAACTGCGCTCCCTACGCCCGTAGCCACAACGAGGGTCGCAGCGAGGTGGCCCGAAAGCATGCCAGCTACAGCTGGCATAACACGACGACCGTGTAAACCAGCTGAGATGGAATACGCCCAGTCCACTCCTGGCGTAATAACAAACAGAAATGAAACGGCCCAGAATGCCGCAAGAACTCCGATGCTCACTTTTCTACCTCACTAATCGAGTGACGCAATGCCGCTCGTGACAGCAGGAAGATTAAAGAAGGCGCTGTAGAATGTGCTTTCAAACCTTCTGCTGGCTAAGGCTTTTTTTGGAAGAAATATGAACATAGATCGAACTGACAGGAAGATTCTTGCGGAGTTGCAGAGAGACGGGCGCCAATCTCTTACGGAGTTGGCAGAACACATCGGCTTGAGCCTTTCGCCCTGTCACCGACGAGTGCGCGCTTTGGAAGACGCAGGTGTAATCGTGGGATACCGCGCCGAGCTTTGCGCAAGAGAGCTTGGACTAAATTTCTCGTCCATCGTTTTCGTCACGCTGCGGGAGGGCCACCACCATGCCGTTGGGGACTTCGAGACTGCATTGCAAGGGATCCCGGAGATCGTCCAGGCGCAGCGACTGTTCGGTGATCCTGATTACCTGTTGCAGATCGTAACCGCGGATCTGCCAGCGTTCCAAAGGCTCTACGACGAGCACCTGTCGCGACTGCCCAATGTGCTCCGGCTAACCTCAACACTGGTGATGAAAGCCGTGATTGAAAGTCGTCCGCTGCCTTTGCCGAAGGCCATGGGTTAGTGGTGCAACAGCATGGTTGTATAGCGGCTCCTGGCCCAGAGTGTGTAAAAACGCCCCGGTAACATGCACTGCTACTGGAGTTCGAGCTGCCAAAGCTGCGCGCTGAAAACGCAGTGCACACCGAGCACGGAGCGGCGAGTGCGGCGCTGGGAACATGAGGGGGTGCTGGACGAAATGCAGACCCGGTTGAACCACGCGCCAGAGATGATGAGGGTTCGAAAACGGACTGTTGAGCATCCCTTCGGGACGCTCAAACAATGGATGGGGGCAACGCACTTCCTGACTCGAAAACTTAACGGGGTGAGTGCAGAGATGAGCTTGAATGTGCTCGCCTACAACTTGAAGCGGGTGATGAAAATCATCGGCACCGAAGGCTTGTTGAAGGCGATGGCGGCGTAAAAGCCCCAGCTTTTTCTGCTCCAACAGTTGCCAAAGCACTTCATAAGCGCTCTGACGCGTCACCGACGCTGATCGTGTCAAATGCTCGGGAAATCGCCACGCCCAGGAGCACTGGGCTGAACCACACAAGATACGAAAGTGTTTTTACACACTCTCGGCCGAAAGCTGCCGTACCAAGCAGACCGCTTTCGGCCAAGAGCGGACTGTCGGAATCCTATAAGTCAGGTGAAACTGGGCGCGCAGACTGCGAATGTCATGCACGCCATCAACCCAGAAACTCCAAGCTGCCCCTGCAACTGAGTCGATAGCAGACATTTGACATCGTCTGGTTACGACCCTCGGGCCGCAGATTAGCGCACGCTTTAGCATTCCCAAGATGCTGTTGCACCTTGAGTGGCAGACGCTCTGGAAAGCTTGTACATCAAACCACTCGTTCGGGTTCACCAATGCTTTTCAATAGAGCGTTATATTGGACAGCATCAGAGGCATATATTTTATCCAAGACGTAGTTCGCTACTTTAGCAATCTCAGGAATTTCTACTGGCTTGAAGCTTCTGTCTGGAACAGCTTCCAAGTGAGAGAACTCATTGTTTAGGCGATTGACAAGAGCAATGGCGGTGTCTTCCTCTTCACCAAAGAACTTTTTTATCCGTTCAAAGGCGTCGCTTGCGTTGTCATGATAGGGGTATTTGAAGAACAGAAAAGCCTCAAGGAACTTCCGCAAATTGTTTCCGAAACCAAAGAATGGTTCGTGGCTCATTTGCGCGGCAGCCTGATCTTTGCACTTATAGATCTGATGAAACAGGTAGTGAAATTCAGTGATGTAGTCTTTTAGATAAGACGGCATGAGTAGGATGTTGCTTGCTGCGCCGTTGCGCTCGATCAGGAAATGCTCGTGGTCATAAACGCTCTTGGTCTTACCTTCACCCGCAGGTATTTTCTTTGTGGGAATGGACAGCCGCTTGAGATATTTCAGAAAATCCAAATTGTGTGTTGAGATGAAAAGCTGCTTGTAGCGGTAACCGTTTGAACCATCGGTTTTTTTTATGGGCTTAGCGATCAAGCTTTCAATCAAGCTGAACATAAAAAATATATGGTTACTGTCCAAGCTTGAAATTGGGTCGTCAATGTAGATTACAAGTTCTTTACCCTTGCTCTCTGGATCGTTTAATTTTGCAATGAAGTAGCAGAAGGCAATCAAACTGCATTCTCCTTCGCTTAGGTTGTACGCGGCCTTGCCGTCTCGTGTGATCTCGAATTTGACAGTTGCCTTATCAGCACTATCACGAGGCTCAAGCTTGAGGCCGTCATGGCCAAAGAAGTTGTTGAGCAGGGAGTTGACTCGCTCAGCCCCTTTGCGCTCATCCTTCTGCTTCGCTCTTAAGGTTTGCATTTCTGCCTTGGCGTCACGAATTTCCTTTTCTGCGTCCGTATATGCTGTGCCTGCGGTATCGGCTCTGGTCTTGAGGGCCGCTATGCGGGCAAGTTCCGTGTCATAGGTTATCGCGTCCGCAAACGCAAACACGTCAGCAAACCGAAGCGCATCTCTGGCAGCAGTCTTGTCTTTTTCCAGAGTCTTTGTCTTGCCATTATTTGTGGCAATCAAAGTATTGATGGCGTCCACATGCTTCTGGATTTCTTTGGGATCGTACAATGACGGCAGCAGTGCCACGGAGTGGAACAGATTGCTTTTTCGTGTTTCCAGCAACCTCTTGAGCGCTTCCATGTCTTTCTTGTAGACGCCCAATGCCTCGGCAAGCGCCTTGCTGCTCGTGTCAAATTCAGAACGTTCCTCCGTGTAGAACTGATCGCTTCTCAACGAGACGAAGCCAGCGACGGCCGCAATCTCGCCATTGACTGAGGTGATGGCATTGTCCAAGGAGGTTTCAAGATCACCGGATTCCTTACTGAAGTGCTCGTCCAGCCTCTGCCAAACGTCATGAGGCAAGCTCTGCCGACAGAAGGCACAGATATCGCGTTTGTCACGGTGATGGGCGATACCTTGCTTGACCCACAGTTGCAATACGCTGTCGTTGAGTAGTTCTTGAATGGGTTTGGTCGGCGTAATCACTTTGGACAGAATTGGCTCGGCTTGACCTTTCAAGGAATCAAACTGGAGGGCAATTACAAGCGTGTTTGTTATGTCAGGCAAAGCTTCTTGCTTGAGCAGTGCAAGCTTGCCAGCCTGCTCCTGAAGCGTCAGCGGGACGAATTCAGCCTTCTTAGTGGCGGCAATGTCGCGTCTTATGTGGTCGATATTGTAAACGGGAACGCCGTACTGGAGGTTCTTCTTGATCTTGTCAGCGGCGTGCGAACGCAGCTTGCCTTCCAGTGCAGTGAAAGCGGTACTGTGGTCGGTATTGGTGCGGTCGCGCTCTTTTCTCGTGGCCTCAAAGTCAAAGCAGAGGCCAGCCTTGGCCTCAACGCTTCCCAGCTTAGTCTCGATGGCAGCAATGGCGTCGTCAATTTCCTTGTTCTGCTCACCGACTATGGCGAAGGTCTTGATCTCGCCGCCATCCTGATTGACCAAGAAGCTGAGATTATCAGTCACAAAGTCGCGGTTGTAGACCCTCACGTCATAGTTGTGGGCCAGTAGGCCCGAGCAGGTGACAGCGCCCTTGTCGCCCGTAACGGTGAAGGACGAGCCAGCGTAGTTCAAGGGGAGTCTATGCGTCTCCAGTGCACGAAAGATACGAGAAAGGGTCGTCTTGCCCGAGTAGTTGCGCCCGTAGAGGATATTCAGACGCTGAAAGGTCTTAACGTTTTTTCCACTGTCCCTAACGGCTTTCTTCCACTCTAGCCCGGAAAAGCTGCCGAAGTTTGCGATGTCTATCTGATTGATCATTGATCCATTCCTACCCTGGTGGATTTTTGTGTGCGCGCAACAGATCGTTACTTCAGTCTACACGGAGCGTTCTATAGCAAACTGTGCAAGTGGCCGCTTCTGGCCGACTCCCGCCTGGAGTGACCGGCAGAGAGCGGCCAGAAGAGGGCTTCGATAGGGCTTGTTTCGGCCCAATCCGGACGCGCGACTATGAAATAACAAACTCGCCCTGACGATCTTTATATTTCGACAAGCAATCATAGCTATTGCGAAGCAGCAGGTTGGAACCTGCCTGTAAGAAGGAAGTCAGCTCTTTTCGGAGGCGGCCAATCGCGCGAGAGGTATGCATCCTTCGCTCGTGACAAACCCTGTCTCCTCCGCCTCCGTCGGCAGCATATATAGAACGTCGAGTGGTAACTCCTTTCCTGCAAGTCTCAATTCCGTCTTCAGTCGGGACAGAGGCTCGCCAGACGGGCCGACGATCAAAATGTCAAAATCACTGCCCACACCGAACAGAGAAGACCCAAACATGAAGGGCTCGAACTCCCGCAGGGACTGGCAGGATTTAAGTAGGTATATTGCGACTTCACGTGCCGTCATCAGCGGTTCTGCAACAGCACTTTTAACTCGTCCCATTTCATTACCTCACATCCAAGGCCTCGCCCTGCTTCTATGGCATTCTGAGTGGGCTCCCCGTTGGGATTGATGTTCCAGGCTATATCGATGGGGCCGAACCGATCCCAGAAGGTGCGAATGGCATCGGCTGTCGGCTCGTACTCCAAAATCATTCCTACGCGACAGGTGCGCCCGCTGGCGAGCGTCATCGTGAAGACGCGATCAAACTCCCTATCGAGGCTCGTAACGGATCTAATTTGCCGTATGAGTCGATACGAGAAGAAGTAGTCCTTCTGGGCCGCAGTCTTTACATCTCCTGTGTAAATGGCGGAACCGAGTGTACCGGCGTTTCCCCAGCCTATTGTGTTGCTTTCTAAATATCTAATCGCCCCGCCTTCCCAGATACACTCCTTTCGATATCCGCATAGGAAATCCATGTCAGGGAAATCTGCAAGGTATCTCATTGCCAATTCGGCGTTGATCGCGTAGGCGGCTGAGATAACCGCAACTGCGTCGGGCCGGTCAGGCATCGTGATCCTGATAGCGTCATCGCGGAAATGCTGCGCCGACGACGCTCCGTGATTTGCCCAAATATTTTTAAGTGCGTAATTCACCTGCCAGTTCATTCGAAGATTCCATCCATTTCTGCGGGATAGCGAATAGCGCCGCCCGCGACACCACAAACGTGACGCTCTGAGAGACCCCGAACATGTTCTTGATACCGAGCGAATGTCTGTCTCTCAGCTTCCGTCATGTGGTGCAGATTTGCCTTGATGATGGCTTGGGTGCGGAAATGATTAGGCAGAATGACACCTCGCATCCTCTGCACCCACGTCTTAGCTGCTTCAGATTCCGGATCATATTCGAAGCTTGATCCATCGGAGGGCGCGAACTCCTTCCATACTGCCTTGTTTTCGGCCATGGCGGCGACCACAGCGTCTTTAACTTGGCCGCGCTCATCGTAGACACGAATTCCTTGCTTGTTTGCCAAGGCCGCGAGGTGGTTACTTTTCCAGCCTAGCAATGTACCCCGGCTATATCCGCCGGGATCCTTGTCGATGATCGTATGGCAGGTCGGGCACAACAGGATAAGGTTTTCAAAGGAGTCAGCGTCGAACTCTACGACGGACCTTTCTTCGTGTCGCGGCCCCGATTCTCCGTGCGGAATCACATGAGCCATTTCGGCTATATGCTTATCTCCGCCCATTTCAGCTGGGAATAGAGGCTGGAGGCATTCGGGGTGTTGGCAGTGACCTGCGGCCTCAGAAAACAGCCGCAGTTTCGTTTCTTTAGGTATACGTTTGCGATCTGCCATGGTTGAGAGCCTAAAATCCGACGAGACTAAAAAGTGGTGCAGAAGGTACAGCTCAAAAGGATCAGTAAAGACACATACTGACGCGGAGAGTTGACGAAAAAACATGCATCACCATTTTATAGGGGCGACCATGGATCGAACGACCGCTTCTGACCGATTTTTGCAAGTCGCCACCGTAAATTCGAGGGCGATTGCTGCCTATAGCGATAGGCCGATTTCGACCCACAACGGACGGTCGAGATTTTCTCAGTCGCAATGAACACAAGTGTGGGTGTCAGCAATATGTATTCGGCAACCGTTAAGTCGCTACCTGCTTAGCCTCTTTTCCTTGGAAGGACGATAGCCAAAAAAGGAGCTGTAGCATTTGCTGAAGTGGCTGGGCGACACGAACCCGCAGGCCACCAGCACCTCGACCTGAGACATCTCGCTGTGTTGCAGTAAGCGCCGAGCTTCAGTAATTCGAAGCTCCAGATAGTAGCGTTGGGGCGTCGTACCAAGCTGCTCTCTGAACAGACGCTCAACCTGTCGACGTGATCGGCCTGAATATACCGCGAGCTGCTCCATCTCCAGTGGTTCCTCCAGATTCGTATCCATCAGTTTGATGACCTCTCTTAAGGGCGCACTAACTGAGACGTTTGGTGACGCCTTGGTTCGCCGATAACGAGACTCCTCGAAGGAAAGAATGTCCTCGATGCCTTCCACGAGAGCTTTACCGTGTAGCCCCTTAATCCACTCCAGTGCCATGTGGTAGGAGCCAGAGGGACTGGAAGCGGTCAATCGATCTCGATCCAGAAGAAATGGCTCGCTCGTGACTTGAGTCGCTTTTGATATTTCGGCGAGAGCCGGGCGATGTTCTGGATGAATCGCACAGCGGTATCCGTCAAGCAAACCGGCAGCACCTAAAAACCAAGCACCATTCCAAAGACCTGCCAGGCAGACATCTGTCTTAGATGCGAGCTTGAGTAGGCTGATCAACTGTTCGTCGGCCTTTAGCTCAGTTCGATAGCCCCCGCAGATGAGCAGCAAGTCCAGATCTTTGAGGGCTTCAGGTCCTATTTGAGCATCGGGCCGAATGACGAGGCCCAGGTCGCTGAGTATCTCGCCGTTGCCAAGCCCAAAGGTTCGAGAGCAAAACAGCTTGGGCCGCAGCAGATTCGCCGTGACAATCGTGTCTAGCACTTGGGTAAATGCTGGCAACGAAAAATGCTCCAGCAGCAGAAAGCCCACCCGCGTCTGCTGCACTGGCGCGGTATTGTTTGCTTCTAAAAACCTAAGGTTTTTGCCCTGCATGCATCCGCTGAACTGCCTACGTTCGACCATGATTCGCCTCGCCAGTGAGGTTATGGGTATCAGCATAATTCGCAAAAATGGCCATGCCTGTTTGCGACAAAAAATAGCGATTTACGACATTATACAATATGTCTTATTGACGTCTACAAATTGTATTATTAATCTGAAGTCACCTAGGAGATACCGCATGAAGGCTTTAAACGCAAGCGATGAAAGGGTTCGAGAGGCCCCACCTGTAGACCGTAAGACAGCTTTGGAGCAGACGCTGAAGAAGCGAATCCTGAGCATGGAGATAGCGCCTGGCGCGATCCTCGACGAGGTCGCATTGAGCGACGAGTTCGGGATGTCTCGGCCACCTGTTCGTGAGCTGATCCGGCAGATGGCTGCTGAGGGCTACATAGAGCTTGAGGCGAATCGAGCACCACGAGTGTCCTCGATGAGCCATGAAACGCTTCGCAGCTACTTCTTGGCCGCACCGCTTATTTATGCGGCGACAACGAAGCTGGCAGCAATGATTGCAACACCTTCGGAGATCCAAGGGTTGAGACGGATCCAGGCGCGTTTCCGTCAGGCGGTTGACGAAAAAGATGTCGACGGTCGGGTTTTTTACAACGATCTGTTCCATCGCCAGATCGGAGTTGTGGCCAAGAACCCACATCTGTTTCCAAGCCTTTGCCGTCTGTTGATCGACCACGCCCGGCAAGCGAAGACTTTTTACGGCTTATCTAACGACGCCACGATGCAGGCGGACTTGGAGGAAGCGGTGCAGCAGCACGACGACATCATTGATGCCATCGAGCGACGTGATCCGGAAACGGCTGAACAGATCGTGCGCTCGCACATCGATCTGGCCCGACGTCGCATGGCTATGTACACGGCGCCGGAGGGCGTTGAGGTGCAGATAGAGATTTAGCTCAGTTGACCCGTTCAGGAGACTCGCATGACCACCTTGCTACAGAAACACGAGTACGAAGGCATTGCCCGAAATCTGAAACTTCCCGAAGCCGCTGTGATTGATGGCAAACCCTGTGCTGCGGCATCAGGAGAAACCTTCGATACGATCAATCCAGCGACTGGAGAACGTCTGGCCCTGTTGCCAGCATGTTCCTCTGAGGATGTTGATCGTGCTGTTGCTGCTGCTCGTGCAGCGTGGGAAAGCGGCTCCTGGTCCAAGCTTCACCCTGCAAGCCGTAAAAAAGTGCTGTTGCGTCTTGGTCAGTTGATCGAGGACAACGCGCAAGAATTGGCGGTGATGGAAAGCCTGGATAGCGGCAAAACCATTTTTGACTGCGAAACCGTCGACCTCCCGGAAACGGTGAACTGCCTTAAGTGGCACGCCGAGGCTATCGACAAGATTTACGATCAGGTTTCACCCGCATCAAACAGCCATATCGCGGTCATTGTGCGCGAAGCTATTGGTGTAGTCGGGCTGGTACTGCCATGGAACTTCCCTCTGCTGATGCTGGCTTGGAAGATCGGTCCGGCGCTCGCAGCGGGTTGCTCGTTGGTGGTGAAGCCAGCCGAGGAAACCTCTCTCACTGCTCTTCGTGTCGCTGAGCTTGCTCTGGAAGCAGGCGTTCCAGCAGGCGTATTCAACGTGGTAACGGGTTCAGGTCCAGACGTTGGCGAACCGCTCGGTCGCCATCCTGATGTGGATGTAATTTCGTTCACCGGCTCAACTGAAACCGGTCGCCGATTCCTCAAGTACTCCGCTGAGAGCAATCTCAAGGAAGTCGTCCTGGAGATGGGAGGCAAGAACCCCTGCATCGTCCTGGATGACGTCGAGGATCTGGATACGGCAGCTGCTCATATTGTGAACGGTGCATTCTGGAACATGGGCGAAAACTGCTCGGCGATTTCTCGACTCATTGTCCACAAAGACATCAAAGAGCAACTGCTTCAGCGAATCGAAACCCTTGCTGATGACTGGCATGTGGGTGATCCGCTTGATCCTGCTAACCGCGTAGGTCCTCTGGTTTCGCCAGAGCACTACAGCAAGGTCAGCTCGTACCTCGGTGGTGATGAAAAGGTCATCTACGGCGGCAAGACCAGCCATGGTCGTTACGTGCATCCAACCGTGCTGGATGTTTCGAGCAACGACTCAAAGCCTGCCCGCGAAGAAATCTTCGGCCCGATTTTGTCGGTCATCACCGTCAGCAGCGCTCAAGAAGCTGTCGCTGTCGCTAATGATACTGAGTACGGCTTGGCGGCATCGGTGTTCACCGACAATGGCAAACGCGCGATGCGCATTGCTCGGGCTTTGCGTGCTGGCACGGTCACCGTCAACTCGTTCGGCGAGGGTGATATCACCACTCCATTCGGTGGGTTCAAGCAATCGGGCTTTGGTGGCCGTGACAACTCGCTGCATGCACACGACCAGTACACGCAACTGAAAACGATCTGGCTGGACCTGTCCAGCGATGAACAAGAAGAGGTTTGAGAAGATGTCGAGTTTCCAATTCACCGGTCTTAACCTGGCGATCACTACCCCGTTTGATGCCCAAGGGAAGATTGATTTCCCTCGCTTCGAGCAACTGATCGAGCGTTATATCGCGGCAGGCGTGCATGGTTTCGTGCTCAGTTCCGGGACGGGCATGCACGTATATCTGTCGAAAGAGGAATCTATCGAACTCATCACTTTCGGCGCCAAGGTTATTGGTGGTCGCGCCAAAGTGATCGCTCAGACTTCCGCCTTGTTGGCAGACGACGTTGTTGAGCGTACTCGTCGTGCCGCTGACGCAGGTGCTGATGGTGTGATGGTTCTCCCGCCTTTCTTTGAAGGGCCCACCGATGACCAAGGCATTATCGATTTCTACACAACCTTCGCCAGCGCCGGTTTGCCAGTGATTGGTTATAACGTGCCGCAAGCCGTGGGCGTTGAAGTCACTCCGTCACTGCTTTGTGAACTGTGCAAAATTCCGAATTTTGCCGGTGTGAAAGACAGCAGCGGTGATCTTGCTGCCCAGGCTTCCCTGATCCGTACCGGCCTGCCAGCCATGAACGGCGCCGATCCACTGGTTCCGTACGCAATCTTTGCAGGCTGCGCTGGCCTGATCTGGGGTGGTGCAAATATGGCCCCGAAAACCTGCGTCTCGCTGGTGAACGCCGCGCTGGAAAAACGCTGGGACGAAGCCCGCGAAATCTGGAAGCAGTTGGAGCCGGTGATGTCCCTGATCTGGCAAGGCGATTACGTCCAGTCCGTCTACGCCGGGGTCGAAATGACAGGTTACGGCGCCGGTAATCCACGACGTCCTCTAGCTCGTCTGTCCTCCGAAAAAGTTGAGACGCTGCGTGCAGCGCTGGGCTCGCTCGTAGAAATTGAAGCAAGCTCACTCTAACGGTGGAGCGCAACAATCATGTATGTGGCTTCCAGACTTCCAATAACTACCGACGTGTCAGGCTGGGTGCATATGCTGCCAGCACGTCACCCGAATCTCCCTCTGACTGAAACTATCACGGCTGACATAGCGATCATCGGTGGTGGATTCGCTGGCTTGTCAGCCGCACGGCGGCTGTCTTTGCTGGACCCCTCGCTTCGAGTTGTTGTACTCGAAGCGGGTGTGATCGGCGAAGGTGCTGCGGGACGTAATTCCGGTTTCATCATCGACCTGCCTCACGAGGTGTCATCTGATGATTTCGGGAAGTCTTCCAATGAGCGTGCCCTGAGAGACATCACGCTTTATCGCACCGCCATTGAGTTGGCCGCGACGATGGCTCAGGAGCAAGGTTGGGGTAAGGATATCTACGATCCTTGCGGTCGATACAGCGTGGCAATCAGCGGTCAGGGCGATGATCACATCAAGTCCTATGCCAGCCAGTTGGACGGTCTGAACGAGCCATACACGCTGTTGGATGCAAAAGAGATCGTTGGGGTAACGGGTTGCTCAACCTATACATCCGGGCTGTACATGCCTGGAACTGTAATGATTCAGCCTGCGGCCTATATCCGTTCGATTGCGGACAGCTTCAAGGCTCCTATAAGAGTGCTTGAAAACACTCCGGCATTGTCTTTCGAGAAGGCGTCAGGCGGCTGGTCGATCAAGACACCGAAGGGAAGAGTGAACGCGGGAAAGATCATTCTGGCGAACAACGGACATGCAGAAAGCTTCGGTTTCTTTAAGGGCAATCTACTGCATATTTTTACGTATGCATCGATGACTGAACCGTTCGATCCTAAGCGCCTGGCTGGTCAACGCGATTGGGCTGCTACACCTGCCTTGCCTATGGGCACAACGGTACGACGTATCAGTGGTAAAGACGGAGATCGGGTGTTGATACGGTCACGCTATACCTATCACTCCAAGCCGCAAGTCAGTGACGCGACGGTTCAGCGAGCAGGGCGAGTGCATGATCACAAATTCGCTGACCGCTTTCCGTCTCTCAATGGCGTAGCGATGCAGTACCGCTGGGGTGGACCGATGGCACTCACACGCAACAGCGTGCCTGCGTTTGGTGAGGTCGACCAGGGTGTAATTGCGGCATGCGCTTGCAACGGGCTTGGTGCTTCAAAGTCCACAGCGGCTGGCATTGCAGCAGCTGAGGTTGCATTGGGAGTGAAAACAGCGATGACTGAAATTTTCAGCCAATACGCGAATCCCGTCAGTTTGCCTCCGCAGCCCTTTTTGAGCATCGGGGCCAAAGCTAACCTGCGTTACAAAGAGTGGCAGGCCGGTCGAGAATAACTATCAAAGTGATTTACCGCTAACGAAAAAAATAGAAAGGTATTTAGCGAATTAATAACAACGCCGAATACGGCATCAAATAAAACTAATCCAGGGTCCCAACCCTGCCGAAGCTTAGCAATAACTTTATAACTGCCATTTGGTCGTATCGCAGCGGTGCGCCCGAATATCCGAACTAGAATAAACACAGAGGAATCGCAGATGAAAAAAGTGCTCGCTTCTACAAGTTTAGTGCTCGGCTTATTGGGGATTACCTCAACAGCCTTCGCAGCAGCTTGTGACACGGTAACGATTGCCAGCATGAACTGGCAAAGTGCAGAGGTGCTATCAAGCATCGACAAACTGGTTCTGGAGAAAGGCTACGGCTGCAATGTTGAAGTGAGTATCGGCGACACCGTGCCCACAATCACGTCGATGGCTGAAAAAGGCCAGCCGGACATTGCTCCAGAGGCTTGGGTAGATCACCTCGCTGACGTCGTTGATAAGGCGACAAAAGAAGGCAAGCTGGTTTCAACCACGAATGTCTTCTCAGAAGGCGGCGTCAATGGGTGGTGGATACCCAAGTACGTGGCCGATGCCCACCCGGATATCAAAACGATTGCGGATATGCTCAAGCATCCTGAGCTATTCCCGAACCCGGAAGATACGTCTCGCGGCGCAATTTACAACGGCCCTCAAGGGTGGGGTTGGACCATCATCACCTCCCAGCTGTACAAGGCCTACAACGCTAAAGCTGCCGGTTTCGATTTGATCGACACGGGTTCTGCTGCGGGCCTGGACGGTTCTATTGCCAAGGCATACGAGCGCAAAAAAGGCTGGGTTGGCTACTACTGGTCTCCTACTGGCCTGCTCGGTAAGTACCAGATGGTAATGCTCCAGCCAGGTGTGCCGTACGATGCGGATCAGTGGCACAAGTGCATCACAATTGCTGACTGTCCAAATCCAAAACCGTCAGCAGGTCCCGTTGACCGCGTGGTGACGCTTGTTTCAGGAACGTTCGCCAAGCGCGCTAACGCTGACGTGATGGCCTACCTGAGTAAGCGCTCTTGGAAAAATAATGATATCAGCGCGCTCATGTCTTGGATGGCTGATAACCAGGCAACTGGCGAGCAAGCGGCACAGCACTTCTTGAAAACAAATCCGAATATCTGGAATAGCTGGGTGTCTGCGGATGCTGCGGCAAAAATCAAGTCGTCTCTGTAAATCGGCCTGAGACTGGGTGCGTAATGCGCACTCAGTCCGCTTGAGAAGTAACGAGGTACTGTATGGACTGGTTAACCAAATTTCCGCACATGGACGATGAGTCTTTGTTAGGGCTAAAGAAAGGCATTGATGAAAGTTTCCGCGCTTTTACTCGTGCTTACGGGGACAGCATCGACACACTGTTCAGCCCGCTACAACAGTTCCTGCTCGCCAGTGAGCGATTCATGACCAATACGCCTTGGCCGGTGATCATGCTGATCATCATGGCGCTGGCGTGGTTCGCAAGTAGAAGCTGGAAGGTGGTTGTCGGGTGTGCAGTGGTGTTGCTGCTCATTGGTTATTTCGACATGTGGGAAGACACGATGCGCACCGTATCGATGATCTTCGTTTCGACGGTGGTGGCCATCGTCGTCGGGATCCCGGTCGGAATCCTTATGTCTCGCTCCGAGCGATTCCAGAGAGTGATCAGTCCGATACTCGATGTCATGCAGACAATGCCGAGCTTCGTCTATCTGATCCCAGTGGTCATGCTCTTGGGTATTGGGCGTGTGCCTGGGCTCATCGCAGTAGTCATTTACGCATTGCCACCGATGATCCGGCTGACCGACCTTGGCATTCGCCTGGTCGACAAGGACATTCTGGAAGCAGCGGATGCGTTTGGCTCATCCACTTGGCAACGCTTGGTTAAAGTGCAGCTTCCGTTGGCACTTCCGACCATCATGGCCGGTGTCAATCAGACCATCATGATGGCGCTGGCGATGGTTGTCGTCGCTTCCATGATCGGTGTTCAAGGGCTTGGTCAACCGGTTCTCAAGGCCATCGCCAACCAGTATTTCACCCTCGGTATCTTCAATGGCTTGGCCATCGTTGGTATCGCAGTGATTTTCGACCGTATCAGTCAGGCTTACGGCAAACGCTTGCAGAAGCATCAGGAGGTGGCTCATGGCTGATCCCGCAGGCGGTATAAAAATCCGCAACCTTTACAAGATATTTGGTCAACACGCGCAAGAGTATGTGCAGAGTGTTGCCAATGGCATGTCCAAGACTGAGCTGCTAGAAAAGCATAGTCACGTGTTGGGCCTGCGCGATATCAACCTCGATATCCCAAGCGGCACCATTCAGGTGATCATGGGGCTTTCGGGCTCAGGCAAGTCAACACTGATTCGCCACATCAACCGACTGATTGATCCAACTTCCGGTGAAGTGGTGATTGGCGGCAAGGACGTGATGAAGATGAATGCTGCTGAGCTGCGAGAGTTTCGGCGGCACCAGACGGCGATGGTTTTTCAGAAGTTCGCGCTTCTGCCGCATCGCAACGTTCTGGAGAACGTCCTCTACGGCCTAGAGGTTCGCAATATCGGTCGTAAAGAGTGTGTTGAAACGGCGATGAGGTGGATCGAGCGAGTGGGCCTGAAGGGCTTTGAGAAGCGCTATCCAAATCAGTTGTCGGGAGGCATGCAGCAGCGAGTTGGCCTGGCACGTGCGCTCTCAAGCGACGCACCCGTGCTGTTGATGGATGAAGCCTACTCCGCGCTAGATCCGCTGATTCGGATGGACATGCAGACGGTGCTCCTTGATTTGCAAAAAGAGATCAAGAAAACCATCGTCTTCATCACTCATGATCTGGATGAAGCACTTCGCCTGGGTGATCAAATTGCGATATTGAGGGACGGTATTATTGTCCAGCAGGGAACGCGTCAGGACATCGTGCTGCGGCCAGCCGATGAGTACGTTGCCAACTTCGTCAGACAGGTGAATCGCGGCAAAGTGGTCAATGTCGACGCAGTGATGGCGCCGTTGAAAACCAATACTGCTACCAGCGCAAATGTATTGAGTTCGTCCCAGACCATCGAGGAAGCAGTGCGAGTCGTCGCGGGTTTTCCAAACACCGACTTCACCGTCCTGGACGCGAATGGCCATGCAGTTGGTTATGCCAATCTGGGCATGTTGGCAAGCGCATTGGTGTCCAATGGCGAAGAGCATGCGGCCACCGGCGCCCATGTCGTCACTCCTATCCAGAGTGCTCGCGTTTCAAAGTGACGAGGATTCAGCGGCGGTAGGGTGACTTACAGGCAGGCCTCTCGTTTCAGAGGCCTGAATGAATTCGCCAATAATGGTGGATGTCTACTTTAGCCGTGTAGGGCCAGTTGCTAGTTGTTCTGGCTCGCGCCTATCTTGTCAATCTAATGGACTGAAGGAGCGATTCATAGCGACGACGTCCTCATGGCTAGGGTTGGAACCAAGCTTTGCAAAGTGGCTAGGCAGTTCATCTCGCGTCACTGCGGCCTGTCCTTTGACGGCAATCAAAAGCGCTCGGCGCATAGTTTCGGCATCATAGTCGCAGCAATAGCCTGGTGTGGACGGTTGCTGTCTCCATGACTCCTCAATAGAGCCACCGTCGACCGGTTCGAAGCCTGCTTGGCTCACCAGTGACATCACTATTTCCTTAGCCATCGCGTCATCGCCTGCAATCGCTGCGGCTAAACGTTTCGGAGCGCCTTCTGGACGCCCAAACTCGGCGAGGGAATAGGCAAGCACATTGTTGAACGCCTTGATCACAGGCCGTCCGATCTGAGTCGCAACACATACGCTTTCCGTCAACCCGTCATCGATTTGTGCAATGTGAGGGTCACGCAAATCAGGGTAATAATTGCTAGTGTCGACGACTGGGACGCTACCCGGAACACTCGTGAACAAATCAGAAGGGAGTGCGCTCAAGGCAGGCAGTGGAATCGACAGAATGATTACATCTACGCCATCGACGGCGCCTCGGACGTCTACGGGCTCAGCACCAATCTTATCGGCAAACGGCTGCACGCCATCGACCCCGCCAGAGTTCGCTACACGGACTTCGTGGCCAGCGGCTTTGAACTTCCGTGCAAGGGTGCCGCCAATATTTCCGGTTCCAATGATGCCGATTTTCATAGTTGATCCTCATCAAGTCGCATGTCTTGAAGTGATTCTAGGGAGTCGCTGTGATAATGATAAGTACCCACCAAAAGGTGGGTAACAAACCGGTAAGGATGAAATGGAACGGAATTGGAACTGCGGGGATCCGCAAAATCGGCGGGATTGGGCTGAGGCTACAACTGAGACCCTTCGCGTACTGGAGGGGAAATGGAAGATCATCATTCTGTGTCAGCTTTTCGCTGCAAAGGAAACGCTTCGCTTCTCGGATCTGGAGAAATTGATCGAAGGGATCAATCAGAAGATGCTGATTCAGCAGCTTAAGCAGTTGGAAAGAGATGGGATCGTCCAGCGGACTGTATACGCCCAGGTGCCGCCCAGAGTGGAGTACCAGCTTACGGATGACGGTCACGCGCTCGGGCCTTCAATTCAGTCGCTCATTGAGTGGGCGGAGATGAGACGTGAGCGCGCTCAACCCAGCTCAACTGTTGATGGACCTAAGACCACCCCATAAAATCTATAGCGTGTCGCGAGGTTACGATTGGGGCGCACATACAGCCAAAAGCGTTGGTTTCGAGCCAATCGACCTAGTAATTTTCACGCGGAACAGCGGCGGAAAACTTGAAGTCTATTTCTCTTGGCTGCCTGAGAGTCAGTCGTGAATAGAGGGCGAGTCGTCGAGATGATCGATGTTCTGGAAGCGATCAACCAAGAAATCTATGAGGCTGCGAACCCTAGCCGATAAGTGCAACTGTTGCGGGTAAACCGCATACACATCTGCTCGGGTCGGAGTCTCCTCTTCGAGGACCAGGCGTAACCGGCCACTGCGTACATAACGAGCGATATCCCATTCTGCTCTAAGCAATATGCCGTAACCCTCCAGTGCCCAGTTCAATGCCACTTCACCGTCGTTGCAGCCCAGTGCTCCACGCACTTTGATGTTCTGGGTTTTGCTGCCAGTGGTGAAGCTCCAGACGCCATAGGGTGTTTCGTTCTGTCTCAGGAAAATGCAGTTGTGCTGAGGCAAATCGGCGAGTCGTTGAGGCACTCCATGTTTCTCAAGATACAGCGGTGAAGCGCACAGCAGGCGGCGATTCGAGGCGATCTTGCGGGCATGAAATGCAGTATCGGGCAGAGAGCCAAATCGGATGCCCAAATCGAAGCCATGTGTGGCCAGATCTAGCGGGTGGTCGGTGATTTCCAGTTGTATTTCCACCTCTGGATATCGTGCGAAGAAAGCAGCTAACGCAGGGCCTATGTAACGCCTGCCAAAACCCAGTGACGCGTTCACCCGGATCAAACCCTTTGGTGTAGCTCGGCTGTTGCTCATCAACTGCTCGACCTCATCGATCTGCGTGAGGATCCGCGCGGCATGGGAGAAATACAGCTCGCCCTCTGCGGTCAGGCTCATCGAGCGAGTGGTGCGGGTGACTAACCGAATGCCCAATCGCGCTTCCAGGGCGCTGAGCCTTTTGCTCACCGCTGGTGGAGTCACGCCCAACTCCCGCGCCGTCGCAGCAAGGCTGCCCTGATTGGCCAGCAGGTAAAAAAAGGATAGGTCGAGGGTCTGGCTCATTCGTAACTCAAAGTTAAGTATGTAGTGATTTCGAGTAGCTCACACTCTTGTAGGCAATACATATACTCCGACCACACCCTGATTGAACAGACCCGTTCAATAGGCAAAACAAAAACGCTATGTGAAGGTATTGACGATGAGCGCATACAAAATTGCTGCGGTTCCAGGTGACGGTATCGGTATCGAAGTGATTGCCGCAGGTGTCGAGGTTTTGAAAGCCCTGTCGAAAAAATCCGGTTTCGAAATGTCCTTCAAGGACTTCGACTGGAACTCGGATAACTACCTAAAAAACGGCTACTACATTCCTGAAGGTGGCCTTGAAGAACTCAAGACCTTTGATGCTATCTTCTTTGGTGCTGTCGGTGCGCTGAATGTACCTGACCACATTTCCCTCTGGGGTCTGCGCCTGCCGATCTGCCAGGGTTTTGACCAGTACGCCAACGTGCGGCCAGCTCGCGTTCTGCCGGGTGTGAAAAGCCCGCTGCATAACGGCCATCTAATCGACTGGGTTGTAGTGCGCGAAAACTCCGAGGGTGAATACTCCGGCAACGGCGGTCGTGTGCACCGTGGCCTGCCGGAAGAAGTGGCGACAGAGGTGTCGGTCTTCACCCGTGCTGGCGTCGAACGTATTCACCGCTTTGCTTTCGAGCTGGCGCGAAGCCGTCCACGCAAACACCTGACTATGGTCACCAAATCCAACGCTCAGCGTCACGGCATGGTGTTGTGGGACGAGATTTTCTACGAAGTCGCCAAGGATTTCCCGGACGTCAAGATCGACAAGGAACTGGTCGACGCCGTGACCACTCGCATGGTGCTCAAACCTTCGACGCTGGACGTGATCGTCGCGACCAACCTGCACGCCGACATTCTGTCCGACCTCGCAGCCGCTTTGTCTGGCAGCCTGGGCATTGCACCGACAGCCAACTTGAACCCGTCGCGTAAATTCCCTTCCATGTTCGAACCGATCCACGGTTCGGCCTTCGATATCACCGGCAAAGGCGTCGCCAACCCGATTGCAACGTTCTGGACTGCCGCAATGATGCTTGAGCACCTTGGTGAGCCTGATGCCGCCAAGCAGCTTATGTCGGCCATCGAAGCTGTAACCGAAAGCGGACTGCACACGCCTGATCTGGGTGGCACAGCGACCACTCGGCAAATCACGGATGCAGTGATTGCGCTGATCAACCGCTGATCCAAAGTCGTTCTGCGGCACAGCGCCAAGGGGAGGGTTAACGATCCGACCCCTTGGCATTTCCTGACAACAATAAAAAATCAGGGCCCTGTAATGAAACGAATCCTAAGTAAACTCTACGTGCAAGTGCTCATCGCCGTGATTCTCGGCGCCATTATCGGTGTCCTCGTTCCTGAAACGGGCACAGCGCTTAAGCCGCTTGGCGATGCTTTTATCAAACTGATCAAAATGCTCCTCGCGCCAGTCATCTTCTTAACCGTGGTCTCCGGGATCGCGCGCATGGAGAGCATGAAGGAGTTAGGCCGAGTTGGTTTCCGTGCGCTGCTTTATTTCGAAGTAATGTCGACGCTGGCGCTTCTCGTGGGGCTGGTGGTGGTCAATGTGTTTAAACCCGGCGCGGGCATGAACGTCAATGTGGCCAGCCTTGATACATCGAGCCTAGCGACTTATACCTCTGCGGTGAAACACGATTCGTTCATGGATTTTGTGATGAACATCATCCCGGACACAATCGTGGATGCGTTCGCCAAGGGCAACGTGCTGCAAATCCTGTTGTTTTCCATCTTGCTTGGTGTAGCGCTGGCGCAGGTTGGACCTCGTGCAAAATTCTTCGTCGACGCACTTGATAGTCTGATGTACGGCATGTTCCGCATCGTCAACATGGTGATGCGCCTGGCCCCCATCGGCGCCTTTGGCGCGATTGCGTTCACCATCGGCAAGTACGGCTTCGGCTCTCTGTTTTCACTCGGTAAGCTGATGGCCTGCGTCTATCTCACCTGCGCAATCTTCGTGATATGCGTCTTGGGTCCTGTCTGCCGATACAGCGGTTTTAGCCTGTGGAAGTTCCTGCGTTTTATCAAAGAAGAGTTGTTCACGGTGCTCGGCACCAGCTCCTCGGAGTCGGTACTGCCGCAGATGATTACCAAGATGGAAAAGGCCGGTGTTTCCAAACCGGTGGCCGGTATGATCATTCCTGCCGGTTTGACCTTTAACCCGGATGGCCAAGCGATCTATTACACCATCGCCGCGATCTTCATTGCCCAGGCGACCAACACCCCGCTGACCCTCACCGATCAGTTGATCGTGCTGGCAGTGTTGATGTTTACCTCCAAGGGCTCGGCAGGTGTTACGGGTTCTGGCTTCATCATCCTCGCAGCAACGCTGTCGTCGCTAGGCACCATTCCGGTGGCGGGCATGGTGTTGCTCCTGGGGGTCGACCGATTCATGTCGGAAGCACGCGCCATTACCAACACCATCGGCAACGGCATTGGCACCATGGCCATTGCCAAATGGGTCGGTGCATTGGACACAGCGAAAATGAATCGCGCGTTGAACGGGGAGCCTGAGCCAGTAGAAGAAGTGACTGCCTCAGCAACCAAGCTTCCAGCGACGGCATCGACCTACCCGCTTTACAGTGAAGTCGGCAGTTCCATTACCGAACTCAAATCTACTGCGCGCAGCTAAGTTTTTTGAATATTTGCCGCCGGTCTCTCACGAGTCGGCGGTTTTTTTGGGGGCTACTTCGGGTCGGTTAGCCATCCAAGTCCCAGGCGAATTAGCTCCTGCCACCATACGCCCGACCAAAATGCTCGGCCCATCAACACGAATTCACACAGGGACCTCTAGATATCCTCATCGTCGATCACCAGTCGCCTGCTTTTGCCAAATTGGATTGCAATTTTCCCGAAAGCCTCGCCCATCCGGTGCTCTGCAATCTTGCGTTCGCTATCGGTCATCGCCGCAGTTCTGGCACGCCAAATGAGCCGAAGCTCATCAGTCAGTTGATGACCTAAAGCCTTCAGTCTGACCATTTCATCAAACGTCAGAACTGAGCGTGGTGCAGACATGCCTATGCCTTTTTCAGGGGTGTCCATCACTGATCTCTTAGCTTTCTTGAGGGGTATTGAGCATGTGTGTTGATTCTAGCCCATAGGTGGTTTTCTGGTGGGCTTGCCCTGCTGGTGCCGATAAGGGAAGGTTTGTGACGTGTTGACTACCTGGCGAGGCCCTTGGTATGGTCCGTATGGAAGGTGCGAACGTTATACGCCGCTTTAGCTCAGTTGGTAGAGCAATTCATTCGTAATGAAAAGGTCACCAGTTCGAATCCGGTAAGCGGCACCATTCAAGTTAAACACCCGACGTCATTTCACGCCTCCTACAGAAAGAACCGATCCGATTAATCTGATACGAGTCGTGTGTCAACGCTTCGGGAAATCGATAACGTTGGAGCGTTTGGCAATCGCTTTTTCGAGTTCACGAAGGCGATGAGCCAACAATACCTCCCGCGCCCATGCTTCCTTTAAAAGTATCTGCAAAGCTTTATTTTTAAGGCGAAGGGACTCGCTCTTGGACTTCCATGCAGCAGCATAGGATCGTGGTTTGGTATCAAGCCTGAAATTTTTTATGGCTTCGATAAGCTCGATATGCTCCGGCTTTTCCTTTCGGATAAATCCTTTTATAGCTCCAGCCTCAAGCGCTACTGAATCGTTGTTGATGCGGTACTCACCCTTTTTTAGTTTGATAGGGTTATTGGTTTTAAGCCGCTCTAAGGCTTCAAAGAGAGATAATACACTCGTCATTGATTTACTCCTATTTCGGTGGTTTTGCCAAATACTCTTCGGCTTGTACGACAATCTTTTCAGCGGTTTTTCTTTCTGGAGAATCTTTTGGAAGACTGAGGGCGAAATGCTCATATGCAAGCACTGCTTTGCGCATTTTTACTGAGTTGATTACAGACTTACTGCAACCTTTAAAAGAACACGCTGCAATCGGATCTATGGTCCAGAGATTGCAAGACGGGTTGGTGCAGCCGCCGGTGGGGCGAGATACATAGAAAATCTCGCCACGTTCGAAGCTTGCCAGTGTTTCCTCCTTCATGTTTGCAATTTTAACAGGGCCTTGAGACTTCATGAATTGCTCGATCCAAGTTCCATGGCCACCCGTGAGAGTAACTGTAGATTGGAATGCGTCGCGAAAATACGTTAAGGCCTGCACTGTGGGTCGGCACTCATTGTATTCATACCTAAAGTGGTCGGAGCTATCACCAAAAAACGAACCATACTGTGTAAATCCCTTCGCGTAATAAACTGTCATCAACAAGGACAGGTGTTGCATTTGGCGCTTCAATGAAGTTAATTGTACGAGCCCCCCGTCAATCGCATAGTAAGCTAAAGACCTACGAAACTGATGGCTAGTGAAGTGCCAATGCTTACCGACGATGAAGTCCTTTTCATTTGCCCAGTCGCGACCAATCTCTGTCAGGTAGAGGTTTTTTAGATCTTCTTCGGTTAGAGTGGTTTGTTCGGACCTAAAGAAAGTCGAGAATTTAATATGTTTCAAGTCTGCCAGGGCCATGTCCTGCAACTCCACATTAGAAGAGTTTTCGCTGGGCAGTGCGCTGACATTCGGAAAAAGCATCTGCGTTTGTCGCTGTGTAGAAGTTATATTAAATTCATAGAAGAATTTAGCGATATTAGCGGCCACTTGGCAGGCGTAGACTCCAGGGGTGCCAATAATCCATTGTGTTAATTTTTTCCCTTTCTCAAGTTTTGTTGTCGTCCCTACAATCCAAGTTATATTTTTCCCATCAATTCGTTCCTTTGTGATTGGGTATATTGGCAGACTATATGCCTCGTCGTCACGCATGCCAGAATAAGCATGTATTAGAAGTTTACATGTGTATTGTATTTTGCTCAGAAATCTATTTATTTGGTTTGTTGATTTTATTTCATTAGCTGAGAAATACTCGAAAAGCCCATAAGGATAAATCGCATTTTCGAAATTGGAACGATTTACATACATTGATGGTGAGTTATCCTGAGATGTTGCGTAGTTAGCCGAGGTGCGCACTCGATATACAAAATCCTTAATCGAAGGCCAGTGAACTTCAAACTCGCGTATTCTCCGTTCAAGCTCTATTAAAATATAGCTGTAAATACGCTGTGGGATTACAGGTGTCTGGGAGTACCTACTCTTTGACTTTCGAAAGCCGGACTTTGGTGGCATCAGAGCGGGGAACGGTAAGGTGTTTCTTTCAATTTTGTAAAGATATCTTCCAAAAGAAATAAGTACTTCTTTGAGTGCTTTCGAAATGGTAGAAGCAAACAGTTTAAACCATTCCATTGATGTAAAAATATCATAGAGTGAGATGTCATGGATGACTGCGAAATGGGATGCCTTGTCCAATAATGAGTGACGCTTTAGTATCGTATCAACGCTAACAGTTTGGGTGAAGCCTTGAGGAGGATGCATGGTTATTAAGAGTAGTAGCATATGTTGGTCGAGAAGGTAACTGTTAAGATCTTTAATTTTTTGGCTGAAATTTAACGTGGCGTAACCTCGCGCCTGTGTTGCATAGGGGTATAGTTTCCAACTCATATCTGTTAGGCGTGATAGGATATTTCCATTTTTATCACGCGAGATGACAAAACTGGCATCAGGTAAACTAACCGGAGTGTGAGGCGCACGATCTCTAAACGGCATTGAGTCTGGTTCTGACAGATGATTAAAGGTGGGCAGTGAGAAGGTACGCATTATTCTAACACCTGTAGTCGAAGTAGCAGGTTGAAGTATTCTTGCCAGTATTCGCTTAGATAGCCGTTGCTAACAAGTGATCTGCACTGACGTATTATTTTTTCTGTTTCAGGGCTCTTCATGAATTCGGCTAATATTGAGTCAATTGCTGTCATCACAAGAGCGATCGTGTCCTCATCTCCTAACTGATGAGCTTGGGTAAGATCGCTGCAAACATGCCTAATACTAAGTATTTTCCAGATGTCTTCCTTGTTTCGGTGGATCAAATAGTGTTCACAAAAGAAACAGCAAATTTGGGTTGAGCAAGATGGTTGGATACCCACCTCATTTTCAATCGGCGATCCATACTCAGTACAGCCGCCGGCGGGTATTGGTATCAACTTCTTTTCGTTGGCTTTAGTTTGGTTAGCAAGCCTGCTGAAGTGATTTGTAATATCTATTGCCTGGATTTGGCGATTTCCACCCGTGTATCTTTCCGAGAAGACTTGGGCAGAGTTTTGCGCGAGTTTTGCACCTTCATCAATCGATAGATTGTTCGCAGACCAGTTAGCTTTATATTTTCTGAATTCCGTGGCGCTAATGGGTTCGAGGTCCAGTCCAAGAACTGTGTGAGCCATCTGGAAATAAACATCAATGAAATCTCCTGATACTTTTTCTGGCTTGCCATTTTTAATTTTAAAAAATAAAAATGAAAACTCTTGCCCTCTCAATAAAAATGATCTTAATTTCAGATATCTTCGGAAGTAGGGGATAAACTTTGCTTTTATTTCATAGGAGACTATTTTTCCAGCTCTACCTTTGAAGGCTCTGAAACCCTGGCGAGTGGGTTCTAGGGTGATGTCGTCACTCCACGGGAAATCAATAAATGTCGAAAGGTTGGCGCCTGTTAAAGCAAATATCAATACCATGAAGGAGTTGTATGCCCAGCTTGCAAGTTTCATACGCCGGTAATGATATTGATCATTATTTGCTGCGTTCAGGCGTTTCAGTACTTTTTCTCGCTCGTCTTGGGCTTTGGCTGGATTATAACCATAAAAATCTTGAACCCAATTGGCCTCATGTATTTCGCCGTTGGTATAATCCCATATCCAGTTAGCATTCGAGTGCTTGTATCTATCTGCAAGTTTAGCGTTGGTGTAAATCCACCTTGTAGCGGGCACAATCCACGCGCGCTCATGGGGTAATTTTAATAAAAATGGATAGCAAAGATTCTTGGTAATAAAATTTTCAAGCTGATTGAACAGATGTAGCGCAAGGTTCATGGCAGCATCTACGTTCTTCTTGAGCGGTGCTGGAACAACAGTGCTAGGAGAGGGCAATATAAGGGCTCCTCTCCCCACGTTGGCTTCACTATCGCCCGATGCCCATGTAAGTAGCATTTTGGCCGAACCCTGGCGTTTGCATGCCGCAGTAGGCCCGAGATTGCCGTGGTTTAGGCTGTCGTGTAAATGGAAACTGTACTCTCTGAACCTTGACTCAAAATCACTGATCATTAATTCAGTGGTCGAGTGATTTGCGTCATACCAATCGAAGAAGTGTGAGCCTTCGGAAATTCTGGTTCTGACCCCATCGGCTTTAATTGCCCCTCGAACAAGCAGCGAGGCTGAATTTGATATAATGTTTGCTATGAATGCTCTTCTCGAAATGTTGAGAGAGCTTAGAGTTACTTGGTAGTTTTTTTGTCGCGGGTCCTTTGAATATATGCGAGTCCTCCCAAGTAGAGAACGGATTTCTTTTTTTTGCTATAGATAACGATGTCCTCTGGGGTTTGGTGTTCCACTAACCAACCCAATTTCTTAGAGTCTTTCAAGTCCTCCAAGGATATGTATGTGAGGTTGCGCGCACTCACTGCCAGTCCTCCCACTGGCTCATTAAATACGCTTCCCAGGCCTGAGCTGTGTCGGATTCTAATTTGTGACGATTTTTATATCCTAAATATTGAACTGCCACATCAACGCTGTTCTGGTTGAGTTTTTTCATTACCAGATTTAAAAGTCCATCCCTTGACATTTTACCGCTTTCTATGAGGTGCAGGTTCGCGTTTACTACATTCATGCCACAAGTAGCGCGTAAATCATGGAACGTAAAGGTTCGGTTGAACCCCTTGGATTGCATAATAGGGATAAGCGTTTCAGAGATGTATTTCCGGATGGTTCCTCCATCAAAATTGTGGAGGTTGCGATGATCACTGCTAGAGTAATAAGGGTTACCTTGATCTGTCAAAAATACGTATTGATCTCTTTCGTTTCCGTAATGCGGCGCAACAGCTTCCCTACATTTATAATGCGGCGAAGTTAGGTATGTCTTGATCTTGTTGTAAATGAACCCCGAAAGTTCTAACAGTTGCGGTTTGTTATACTTGGTATCAATACCTGTTATAGGTCCGGCTGCAATATATACAAAGTCGTCATCGCTTACGTCGTCTCTTTCAAAATGCTTTTTTCTAACTGTAAATGTTGATTCTATCCTCGCTCCTGTAGAGAGTGAGAATTGAAATGACAAGCCTATAGAATACCTGTTGGACTCTCTCAGCGATTGCATGAGCATGATCTGCTCATTTGGCTCCAGCGGCGTTAGGCGCCCACCATCCACAATAACGTCATCTAGACTTTGTGTATTAGCTATAATTACTTCACTTGCCGAGATGGTGCTGTTTCGAAAGTCGGAGATTAGATCAAAGCTTCTTCGCACCACGTACATTATGCGACCTATATTGTCTTCAACTCTTACGGTACGATTCTGTTCCCGCCACAGCGGATATTTAAAGGAAGCAAGTTTATTTTCTTGCATCCACTCATACATATCGATTGAATTTCTAATAATTCTGACGCATGCGTCTTTAGATCTACCTAAATCGGCTTTCTCGCCAAGTCGTTCACATAGGACATAGGTTGGTCTGTATATCTTATGAACGATGTCTAGGACATAGTCTGTTCCATCACCGTCTAAAATGTTCCTCATTTCGGCAAGGTCTTTTGCTTTCGAAAGAATAGTCTCGGGCTCTAGTGCAGGCAGGTCAATATTGAATGCCTTGTCAAAGAGATAAAGATTAGCCTCCGTCCAAAGTTCGCCTGTAATGCTATTGGCAATGATGGGGTATAGGTATATCTCTGTGCGGTCGAGTTCCGGCGATTGTTCCCAGCATAATAGCGGAGCGCCATCGGGTCCTTTCGGATTCGCAATGCCGTTGAATGATGCCTTTGGAGTAAGAGGCAGAAAGTTTTTGACTGTGGTGACGTTCCACATGAGTCGATACCCAAAACGTAATGCGTCGAGGCTTTCACATGGATATAGTTGGTGTCAATAGAGTGGCAGTAGGCAGGATTCTTGCTAGTGCCTATTAACACCTATTAACAATAGGCATATATTATATTTATTCGCATAAAATTATTTTGCTCAAACTTTTTTGCAGACTTTATCTTTATGGTTCATACGCTTTTTTTAAAGTTTTGATGGAATTACACTGTTTGATTTTGGGGGTTTGTATTTTTCAACGCTTTATTGCGGTAATGGTTTTACATTTTTTTTTAGTTTGACAGTTTTTAGTACTTTCTACCGTTCGTCGGACTTATAAAAAAATATCTTTTACATTTTTATTTCGCATTTTTATGTAAGCTCCCGGTACAAAGAATTGCAGGAACCTCCTAGGTAGAAGGTCGTAGGTTCGATTCCTATTTTCGGCACCAAACAAAAAGCCCTGGCTCTCACAAGCCGGGGCTTTTTCAATTCCAGCGTCAGATCTCAACCCCGACCTCATAACACCTCAACCCGATCCCGCCCATTCTCCTTGGCTTTGTACAACGCCCGATCAACCCGTTCCAGCATGGTGTGCAGGCTTTCGTCGTCGCGGTATTGGGTTACGCCGAAGCTGGCTGTCTTGCGTTGTATGGTATAGAAATCAAAGGCGTTGATTCGCTGTCGCAGTGCGCGGGCGGCGGCTTGTGCCTGTTTGCCGTTGACTTCCGGTAGCACGATCAAGAACTCCTCGCCGCCCAGGCGACCGACTTTGTCGGACACCCTGACGTTGTCGCGAAGCAACGAGGCGAACTGTTGCAGGACGGTGTCGCCGACGGTGTGGCCGTGTGTGTCGTTAACGCTTTTAAAGTGGTCAATGTCCATCAGGATCACCGAAAGTGGAGCGTCGTAACGATTGGCGCGGGCGATTTCTTCGGCGAAGAATTGGTCGATTCGAGTGCGGTTCCAGAGTCCGGTCAGGCCGTCGAGGCTGGCGGCCAGCGTCAGGCGACTTTGATGCAGGAACATCGATTTGTGGGCTTTTTCCAGCAAGAACGCGCTGAGAAAACCAAAGGAATAAGCCGCCATGATCCACAACAGGTTCAAGCGCTGAGCGCCGGGCAGCAGCGAGCTGCTCAAGGTGAACGCGAGGGTTATAAGCACCGAGGCGGACGCGGTGAGCGTGGCCTGGCGCAAGGACAGTCCCGAGATGGCGAAGGTCCACATCAGGTTCAGATAGACCTCCGGTGCGTAGTAAGCGAAATCGTCGAGCCGGCTATTGAAGTAAAGGCTCACCGTCACTGCGCCGATCGACGCCAGGATCAACAGCCAGATCATCAAACGCCGCAAAATACTCTTGTAGCTCATGATGCCGATGGTCAGCAGCGAGGCGGGCAGCACCAGGCCATGAGCGTAAAGTCGCAGGTCGCGCTGTTCGGTGAGCACGGATTGCTCAATGGCGGCATAAACGAGGTACAGCAGCGCAGTGAGGAAGGCGACATAACGAATCTGCAAGAGCTTGGCCTGCCGGTGCCAAATGACGAAGTCCTCTTTGACCGAGGGCGACACCCCATGCAGCGGATCAAATGACCGCGACAGCACATTCATGAATGTCACCCCAGCACTCCTGTCAGATGGATGTGACGGACAGGATAGACGACGGGTATGTGTTTACATCTTGCGTGACATCACAAACTCAACCGCATCGACAAATCTACCGCCTTCACGTCCTTGGTCAGCGTGCCAATCGAGATGTAGTCCACACCCGTTTCGGCAATCGGCTTCAATGTGGTGTCATTAATTCCGCCGCTGGCCTCCAGCTTGGCCCGGCCTGCGGTCAGGCGCACGGCTTGGCGCATGTCGTCGAGGCTGAGTTCGTCGAGCATGATGATGTCGGCGTTGGCTGTGAGGGCCTGGTCGAGTTCGTCGAGGCTTTCGACTTCGATTTCCACCGGTTTGCCGGGGGCGATTTTACGGGCGGCGCTGATGGCCTGGGCGATACCACCGCAGGCGGCGATGTGGTTTTCCTTGATCAGGAAGGCGTCGAACAGGCCGATGCGGTGGTTGTGGCAGCCGCCGCAGGTGACTGCGTATTTCTGCGCCATGCGCAGGCCCGGCAGGGTTTTGCGGGTGTCGAGAAGTTTTACCTGGGTGTGCGCGACGAGGTCGGCGTAATGTTGGGAGCGAGTGGCGACGCCTGACAACATTTGCAGAAAGTTCAGCGCGCTGCGTTCGCCGGTGAGCAGGGAACGAGCCGGGCCTTCGAGGTGGAACAGGGCTTGGTCGGGGCTGACCCGATCACCGTCGGCGACTTGCCAGTGCACGGCCACGCGTGGGTCCAATTGACGGAAAACCGTATCGACCCAGGCGGTGCCACTGATCACGGCGGTGTCGCGGGTGATGATGGTGGCTTTGGCCAGACGCTCGGCCGGGATCAGTTGGGCAGTGATGTCGCCGCTGCCCACGTCCTCTAGCAACGCGCGGCGCACATTGGCTTCGATTTCGGCGGTCAGGTCGGCGAGGCGTAGATTCGGCATAGCGGGCTCCACTTTCTAAGTCGGCCGAGTATAAGGCACCCCACCGCAGCAACCCACCCCGAGACCTGCCTCCCATCGAAAGCCTGAAACTGCAGTTCGTCGGTTTTGTCCGATGTTTTGCGATGTATCACAAATATTACGGTCCATTGGTCGCCTGATTGCTCAGGAGTATGCAGAGAGTGCTGGCATAACTGTCATGTTTTGCCAGATACTCTGCCGTGCAATTGACGCCATGACTTTGGCGCTGTCCGAAAAATGACTACCGAATTACTTTACAGACAGCGGTTGTAGGTCTTGTCTGTGGGGAGGTTCAGACGGTTCTAAGCAGGAGATCGGGATGCAAAACGACGGGAAAGTGGTGCCGCTGACTAAAGCGACCCCCGAGCCAGCGACGACGTCGCCACTGGCGAGGCTGCCCGTTGTGCTCCTGCAAGTTCGCGACAAGGCTGCGCAACAGCTCAAAGAGGGCCTGCAAGCGCTGTTCGACAACGCCGACGATACGCTGTTTGAAATGGCCGATCGGGCGCATAACAACGTCGAACAGAACACCTTCTTCGAAGCCATGCGCGACCTGCGTCTGAAGCGCAAAAGCATCGAACGCGCTTTTCTCGACAAGTTTTATGAGGCCTTTTTGCGCCTGGGGCAGTACGAGGTCAGCGAGCCGGAAATCGAGGCGCCGGTGACGTTCGATAAGCTGGCGCTGGTGCATAACGACGATCTGGAACGCACGGTGGCAGTGGATGCCATGGTCTCCAAGGTATTGAGCCGCGACGGCTTTGCCCTGACCCAACTGACCACGCGTCTCAACAGTCTTATTCCGCAACCTTTGACCGACGCGGCCAACCCGATGGGTCCGGCCATGTTGTGCGATTTTTTCCTGCAAGCCGGGCGCAGCCTGGGCGTGGAAATCAAGGTCAAACTGATCATCCTCAAGCTGTTCGAAAAGTACGTGCTGACCGACGCCGATCATCTTTACTGTGAAGCCAATCAGCTGTTGGTCGCAGCGGGTATTCTTCCGGAGCTTAAAGCCGCGCCGGCACGTCGTGTCAGCGACCGTGCTCCAGCCGCTGCGCGTTCGACGCAGGCAGCTGAAGAGCGTGCGGCGAACAGCAGCAGCCGGCCGTTGGATTCTGACGTACACGAAGTATTTGCGGCGTTGCAGGAGTTGTTGTCGCTGGTGCGCAGCAGCGTCACGCCATTGCACGCACCCAATTCCGAAGCGAAACCAATTTCCAGCCACGACCTGCTGCGCCTGCTCTCGCATTTGCAGCAGTACGTACCGGCGCCGGAGGCCGCAGACGAGTTCGATCTGCGCAACCAGCTTGAGCAGTTGTTGACCCGGGTCAGCGTCAAGAGCGGTAAATTCCGCGTCGTGGGTGTGGTCGATGAAGACGTAATCAACCTGATCGCGATGCTGTTCGATTTCATCCTCAACGATCGCAACCTGCCGGATTCGCTCAAGGCGTTGATCGGCCGCTTGCAGATTCCGATGCTGAAAGTGGCGGTGATCGACAAGAGCTTCTTCAGCCGTGGCAGTCATCCAGCGCGTCGCTTGTTGAACGAAATTGCCTCGGCGGCCCTGGGTTGGGGCGGTCGCGACGACTATCAGCGCGACACGCTGTACGTGCGGATTGAGCAAGTGGTACAGCGGCTGCTCAATGATTTTGTCGACGATCCGGCGATTTTCTCGGAATTGTTGGTGGATTTCCTTGCCTACACCAGTGACGAGCGTCGTCGCAGCGAATTGCTGGAACAGCGCACCCGTGATGCCGAGGAAGGCCGCGCCCGAGCTGAATTGGCGCGTCAACGGGTACAGCAAGAATTGAATCAGCGCTTGTTGGGCAAGACCTTGCCGGAAGTGGTGGTGCGTCTACTCCAGGAAGCCTGGAGCAAGGTGCTGCTGTTGACCTGCTTGAAACATGGCGAGCAATCGGCAGAGTGGCAGGCCGGTCTGGGTGCGATGGACGATCTGATCTGGAGCGTCGAACTGCACGACGAGCCTGAAGCACGGCAGCGGTTGCTCGATCTGGTGCCGGGCTTGCTCAAGTCATTGCGCGATGGCCTGACCAGCGCAGCGTTCGACCCCTTCGCCACCAGCGACTTTTTCAGCCAGTTGGAGGGTCTGCATGTTCAGGCGTTTCAGCACTTTGCACGCCAGCAAGATGCTCAGGAAGAACGCCACGCAGCCCCTGCGCTAACGGGGGAAATGGTCGAGGTGATGGAAGAGATCGTGCTGATCGCCCCTGGCGAACAGGCCCTCAGTGAGCCGAGTATTCGTCTGGCGGACGATGACGCTGCTGTCCTGCAAGTCGATGCGCTGAGAGTCGGTTGCTGGGTGGAAATGCAAGAAGACGAAGACCACAAATTGCGCTGCAAACTGGCGGCGATCATCGAATCCACCGGCCGTTATGTGTTCGTCAACCGCACCGGGATGAAGGTGTTGGAAAAGACCCGCATGGGCCTCGCGGTTGAGTTTCGTCGTGGCGCGGTGCGCCTGTTGGATGACGCGCTGTTGTTTGACCGGGCGCTGGAAGCGGTGATCGGGAATCTGCGTCGCCTCAAGGGTGCGGTCTGACAGACGCGAATGTCCCTCCTACGCTGACCGCGTTTGCTGCACGACACGTCACCCACTCAAATATTGCTGCCCCGCGATTCCCCATCGCGGGCATACTTGGGCTTATCGATTGCCCGTTCAAGGAACCCTCCATGCAGTTGGACTCCGCAAGCGGCTGGTGCGTGGGTGCGCATCATTGTCCGTCGCCCAATTTCAATGCCCGTCCCGAGGCTGAGATTTCGCTGCTGGTGATCCACAACATCAGCTTGCCACCGGCTCAGTTCAAGACCGGCAAGGTGCAGGCGTTTTTTCAAAACAAACTGGATGTCACAGAACACCCGTACTTTGAAGGCATTGCCGATCTGCGGGTGTCGGCGCATTTTTTGATCGAGCGTGAGGGTGAGGTGACCCAGTTCGTCTCTTGCCTGGAACGCGCCTGGCATGCCGGAGTGTCTAATTTTCAGGGTCGCGAAACGTGCAATGATTTCTCCATCGGCATTGAGCTGGAAGGCACCGACGATCAGCCATTCACTGACGCTCAGTACGCGGCGTTGATCGCGTTGACGGGCCAGTTGCAGGCGGCGTTTCCGGCGATTACCACGCAGCGGATTTGTGGTCACAGCGATATTGCACCGGGACGCAAGACCGATCCAGGTCCGTGCTTTGACTGGGCGCGTTATCGGGCGGCTTTGCAAGATTGAAGTGAGAGGAACAGGGAATGAGTTTTTTGGTGTTGCTGTTTGCAGTATGGATCGAGAAGTTTTCAGGCTTGCGCCACCGCGTTCAGCGCGATGGTCTGTGGCTGCGCGAATTGGCCAAGCTGGAAAGCGGCCCTCATTTGCAATCGCGTCCGTGGTTGGTGCTGGCGTTGCTGGTGCTGCTGCCGGTCCTGCTGCTGTGGCTGTTGTTGGTGGTGGTGCAGTCGGTGGCATACGGCTGGCTGGGGCTGCCGATCCATTTGCTGGTATTGATTTATGCCTTGGGGCGCGGTGATTTGCTGACGGCGTTGGGGCCGTTTCGCGATGCCTGGCGCCGGGGTGATGAACAGGCGGCCAGCCATGTGGCTGAGCGTGATCTGGGCGTGGTCGCCGAAAACAGTGAGCAACTGCTGGAAGGCGTTCAGGGCTATCTGCTGTGGCAGGCCTATCAGAGTTTCTTCGCGGTGATTTTTTGGTACTTCTTGCTGGGACCGGTGGCGGCGTTGAGTTATCGGTTGCTGGCGCTGGCGGTGAACAACAGCAAGAACCCGGCGGTGCTCGAGCGCGCCGCGCAATTGCGTCACGCCTTCGATTGGGTGCCGGTGCGCCTGCTGGTCGCCAGCTTCGCCTTGGTGGGAAATTTCGTCTCAGTCAGCCGGGTGATGCTTCACGAATTGCTCAACTGGAACATCAGCGCGGCGGAACTGGTGAAAAGGGCCGGTCAGATCGCCAGCGAAACACCGGCGCCGGTAGTGGGCGCCGATGGCGTCGCCAGCCTGGATGCCATCTGGGAACTGCTGCTGCGCTCGGCGCTGGTCTGGTACGCAGGGTTTGCCCTGTGGACATTGCTGCTCTGATAAGCGCAGCTCCTACAGGGTCGGCGTACTTTTCCATTTACCTTTAGTTACAAAGCCCCCAGTCGATATCAGGTATACAGGTCACATCGCTAAATGGCGGAATTTCGCTATTTTGACGATTCGCGGTACCCAATAAAAATAAAAGAAAAGGGAGACTTCTTGTGAAGAGCCTTTTGTATCCGGCTGTCGCGTTGATGAACCGTTTGAGCTTCGCGATGAAGTTCACGCTCATCAGCATCCTGTTTTTCCTACCGATGTTGGTCACCAATTTTTATCTGGTCCGCGACTCCTACCGCGAGTTCGTCGGCACTCGCACGGAGCTGCAAAGCCTCAATCTGGTGACCGCCAGCCTGAATCTGCGCAAGGATCTGGAAACCCTCAATGATCTGGTGCAGATCAATGGCGTGCTCGGGCAAAGCAATCAGTTCCCGGAGCTGGCCTCGCAGATCGTTTCCCAGGAAGCCGGCGTCTTTCATGCGATGCAGGCACTGGAGGCGCCGTTGGAGGATCCGGCGCAGGTCGCGGCGTTTAATAGCAAGCGCGATGAACTGATTACCGATTTCAAGGCCGCGCAGAGCGAGACTTCGCTTCAAAGCAAAGTGGGGATGGTCGGTCGGGTGCTGAGCAAGGCGCAGACCTTCGGCAAGGTCGTGGCCAGCCAGGCCGGGCTCAGTCAGGACGGCAGCAGCGACGTGCGGCAACTCACCGATTTGGTCACCAGCGCCACCCCGATCATCACCCAGGCCATTGGTGCCGGTCGAGCTATGGGCGCCTATTCGCTGGGCCAAGGCATGATCAACTCAGCGGCCAGCGCCCACTTCGATGAGTTGCTGCAACAGTTGGAGCGGGTTCAGGGCGATTACGCGTTAAAGCTGCAAGATGCGTTGGATGAAAGCCCGGCGGCGCGCAAAGTGCTGGAAACCCAGGCCAAGGCCAGTCTCGCGACCCTCAAACAAAGCAGCGAGTTGTTCGAAGACAAGGTGATCTCCGCCGAAAGTCTGAACATGCCGTGGCAACAGTTCTATCAACAAACCACCGAGCTGATGACGCAAACCTATCAATTGAACGACGCCATCGTTGCGTTCCTCAACCAGCAGTTGCAAGAGCGTCTGGTGGAAAACCGCCTGCACACCATTTTGTTGGTGACGGCATTGGCGGGTACGTTTTTGTTGATCCTCTACTTGTACGGCGGTTTCTACGCGTCGACGCGCACCACGTTGAAACGCCTGGGCGGGGTGATGGACAAAGTGGCTGCCGGTGACATGACAGCCAGTTTCACTGCCCACAGTCACGATGAACTGGGCGAGTTGGGTCTGGTGTTCAACGGCACAGTGAAGAAAATCCATGACCTGATCGAGTTGGTGAGCAAGACCGTGGTCGAGGTCGAGCGTCAGGCAGGTCAGGTGGAGTCGGTGTCGGCGACCAGCAATCAGGCGGTGGCCGGACAGCGCAGTCAGATCGAGTTGGTGGCGACGGCGATGAACCAGATGTCAGCCACCGCACTGGAAGTGGCACGCAGCGCGGCCGCGGCGGTGAGCAGTGCGCACAGCGTCAATCAGGAAACCGTCAGCGGTCGTGGTCTGGTGGCGTCGCAGCAGAGCAGCATCGCCCAACTGTCCAGCGAGATCGATCAGTCAGTGCTGGTGATCAACCAATTGGCCGCTGATAGCACGTCCATCAGCCAAGTGCTGGACGTGATCAAAAGTATCGCCGGGCAAACCAATCTGCTGGCGCTGAATGCCGCGATTGAAGCGGCTCGGGCTGGTGAGCAAGGGCGTGGCTTTGCCGTGGTGGCGGACGAAGTTCGCACCCTGGCCAAACGCACCCAGCAATCCACGGAAGAAATCGAGCAGATGATCGCCAAGTTGCAAGGCGGCGTCGGCGCGGCGGTCAAGGCCATGGGCGTCAGCCATGAAGTGGCCAATGGCACGGTCAGTCAGTCGGAAAAGGTCCAGCAGGCGCTGGAAAATATCCTCGGTGCTGTAGGCATGATCGTCGATCAGAACCAGCAAATTGCGGCGGCGGTCGAGCAGCAAACGGCGGTTGCCCACGATATCGACCGCAACATCGTAGAGATCAACCGCGCGGGCGAACGTACGGCAGAGGGCGCGCATCAGACTGAAAGCGCCAGCCGTCAGTTGTCATTGCAGGTGGTGGAGTTGAAACAGCTGATCAGCGCGTTTCGGGTGTAACCGGGGCGTTGCGCCAGTTGAACAATTCATAAGCGTTGCGGGTGCTGGCGTCGGCCAGTGCCTGCGCCGGAATGCCCATCAATTGCGCCAGCGCCATCGCGATGTCGGGCAGATGCTCGGGGCTGTTGCGTTGGTTCGGGTACATTGCCGGCGCCATGTCCGGCGAGTCGGTTTCCAACACCACGCTGTCCAGCGGCAGCTCGGCGATCACCCGGTGCATGCGCAACGCTTGCGGCCAGGTCGCGGCACCGCCCAGTCCCAACTTGAACCCCAGCTTGATGTACTCCCGCGCTTCTTCGCGGCTGCCGGCAAAGGCGTGGATGATGCCGCCGCGTTCAAGTTTGAAGCGTTTCAGCGTAGCGATCGTCGCGGCGTGGCTGCGCCGGACGTGGAGCAAGGCCGGCAGTTTGAAGTCGGCGGCCAGTTGCAGTTGCGCTTCGAACACCTGTTGCTGGCGTTCGTGGTCGAGGCCTTCGACGAAATAATCCAGCCCGATCTCGCCCACCGCGCACAGTTGCGGATGTCCGTTAAGGCGGGTCAACCAGTCAGCCAATTCGCGCAGGTGTTGCGGAAGATGCTCATCGATGTAGAGCGGGTGCAGTCCCAGCGCGGCGAAAAGTCCTGCGTCGCTTTGTACTAGATCCCACACCCGTTGCCAGTTGCGTTGATACACCCCCAGCACCACCACGCGCTCCACGCCCAACGCTCGACAATTGGCGAGCAAGGTGTCGCGATCGGCGTCGAAATCCGGAAAATCCAGGTGGGTATGGGTGTCGATCAGGGTCACGCTCAGGCCTCGTGAATCCGTTGCTTGAACGTCCGCGCAATCGCGTGGACGCCAGGTTGGTATTGATTCTGCTCGACCGCCGCCAAGGCCAGCGCCAGCGCTTGTTCGGCGATCAGCGAGTGCTGTTGGGCCATGGCGTTCACCGGCAACGGCAGGAAGTCCAGTAACTGTGTATCGCCGAACGTGCCGAGGTGCAACTGCGTCGGGTTGAGT
Organism: Pseudomonas sp. NA-150; assembly: GCF_044336365.1. Lineage (NCBI taxonomy): Bacteria > Pseudomonadati > Pseudomonadota > Gammaproteobacteria > Pseudomonadales > Pseudomonadaceae > Pseudomonas > Pseudomonas sp. NA-150. The sequence continues at coordinate 686,090 of NZ_CP172305.1, forward strand.
TTGCGGCTGTGCAATACATCGAAAATGCCCTGTAACAGCACGTAGGACGTGGTGATCAAGGCGTCAGGCAAGTGGCCCAGGCGGTCGAACAATTCAGTGGCCAGGCGCCGGCCGCACTCGCGGCTGAAGGCCTCACCCTGTTCGACGAAGATCGTGCCTTCGAAATGGCTCAGGGCATCACGAAAGCCCGCGGCGCGCGCCTGGCTGACCACCAACTCAGGGCGTGCACCGATCAACGCGATGTGGCGTGGCATGGGTGTGAGCAGACTACGGGTGAGCTGTAAGGCGGCGCCATGGTCGTCACTGACCACTGAACAGAAGCTCGCAGGGTCCATTTCCCGGTCGATGGCGATCACCGGCAGGCCGAGCTTTTGCAGTTCGCGATAACTGTCGTCGGTTTCTGGCAGGCAACTGGCGACGAACAGCGCGTCGCAACGTCGAGCGCGGAACAGTTGTAGCAGTTGCAACTCGCTCTCGGGCGAGTCGTCGGAGCTGGCGATCAGTAGTTGATAACCTTGGGCGCGTGCGCCTTGCTCCAACAGCTTGGCAATCCGCGAGTAGCTGGGGTTTTCCAGGTCTGGCAGGATAAAACCGAGCGTGCGCGTATGACGGCTGCGCAAACCTGCGGCCTGAGGGTTGGGTCGAAAACCGTGCAGCTCCACCACTTGCCGCACACGTTCGACCGTGGCGCTGCTGATGCGTTGTTGTTCGGCCTTGCCGTTGATCACGTAGCTGGCGGTGGTGACAGAGACACCGGCCAGACGGGCAATATCGCTGAGTTTCAAGCCGAAAATTCCTTTTGTTATTTGTATGCCAGTACCGGGCTGTAGGAGCGGGCTTGCCCGCGATCCATGCAACCCGCTGTGTCAGGTAAACCGCCATCGCGGGCAAGCCCGCTCCTACAATTGCTGACCACGGTCCAATGAGAAGCTCTCACCTATTTTCGACTCTGACCTATAGAAACTTCCCACAACCATCTGACGGTTGGACTTCAACGGCGAGAGATTATCGAGTAACGTGCCGTTGTTGATAGATTAAACGATTCAGCAACAGAATTTTCTGCCGCAAATGCTTAATCCGGGCTGTCACACAGTTATCCCCGGCATTGCCTAAGCTTTCGCTCAGCCAAAACAAGAAACGGGTGCCCGTGGGTACCGAACAGGAGAAAGGCATGCTCGAACTTACCGTAGAGCAAATTTCCATGGCGCAAACGGTTGTGGACAAGTCCGCCGCGCTGCAATTGCTTGCCAGCAAGCTGGTGACCGATGGTCTGGTCGCCGAGGGTTATTTGCAGGGCCTGCAAGCCCGCGAGGCCCAAGGCTCGACATTCCTCGGTCAAGGTATCGCAATCCCCCATGGTACGCCTGACACCCGTGATCAGGTGTTCGCCACCGGCGTGCGCCTGTTGCAGTTCCCCGAGGGCGTGGACTGGGGCGAAGGGCAAATGGTCTACCTGGCCATCGGTATCGCGGCCAGAACCGACGAGCACCTGCGTTTGCTGCAACTGCTGACGCGAGCCTTGGGCGAAACCGATTTGGCTGAGGCGTTGCGTCAGGCCAGAACGCCTGAAGCATTGCTCAAACTGCTGCAAGGGGCGCCGCAGGAATTGGCGCTGGATGCGCAGATGATCAGCCTTGGCGTGTCGGCGGATGACTTCGAAGAGCTGGTGTGGCGCGGCGCGCGTCTGCTGCGCAAGGCCGAGTGCGTGAGCAACGGTTTCGCGGCGGTGCTGCATCAGGTGGAGGCCCTGTCGTTGGGTGATGGCCTGTGGTGGTTGCACAGCGAGCAGACGGTCAAGCGCCCAGGTCTCGCGTTCGTCACCCCGGATAAGCCGATTCGCTATCTGGGCCAGCCGCTCAACGGTCTGTTTTGCCTCGCCAGCCTGGGTGAAGCTCATCAAGCGTTGCTGGAACGACTGTGCGCGTTGTTGATTGAAGGTCGCGGCCACGAATTAGGTCAGGCCACCAGCAGCCGCGCCATATTGGAGGCCTTGGGTGGCGAATTGCCGCAGCAGTGGCCGAGCCAGCAGGTGGTGCTGGCCAATGCCCACGGCCTGCACGCGCGCCCGGCGAAGATCCTCGCGCAACTGGCGAAAAACTTCGAGGGCGAGATTCGCGTGCGGGTCGTCGATAGCGCCGAGAGCGCGGTATCGGTCAAGAGCCTGACCAAATTGCTCAGCCTGGGCGTGCGTCGCGGGCAGGTGTTGGAGTTTGTCGCCGAACCCGGGATTGCCGCCGCTGCGTTGCCAGCCATGGTCGCAGCCGTGCAGCAAGGGCTGGGTGAAGATATCGAGCCGCTGCCGCAAGAGGCAACACCGATCATTGCCGAGGCAGCGGTGACGCAGACGGCGATCAACGTACCCCGCCTGCTCGCGCCACTGGACGGCAGCGCCATTCAAGCGATTGCCGCAGCGCCCGGTTTTGCCGTGGGGCCGGCCCATGTTCAAGTGCCGCAGACCTTCGATTTTCCGCAGCAAGGCGAGTCGCTCGAGGCTGAACAACAGCGCTTGCAGCAGGCCGTGAGCGCGGTGCGTCAGGATCTGGAGACGCTGATCCAGCGCGCCCAGGCCACCGCCATTCGCGAGATTTTCATTGCTCATCAGGAGATGCTCGAAGATCCGGGCTTGACCGACGAAGTCACTGCACGCCTGACGCAGGGTGATAGCGCGGCAGCGGCATGGATCGGCGTGATCGAAAGCGCCGCCCGGCAGCAGGAGTTATTGCAGGACGTTTTGCTGGCCGAGCGAGCGGCAGATTTGCGTGACATTGGCCGTCGCGTATTGGCCCAGTTGTGTGGCGTTGAAACCCCGGCCGAACCGGAGCAGCCGTACATCCTGGTCATGGACGAGGTGGGTCCATCGGACGTGGCGCGCCTTGATCCAGCGCGCGTCGCCGGCATTCTCACCGCGCGCGGCGGCGCTACCGCCCACAGTGCGATTGTCGCTCGGGCACTGGGGATTCCGGCGTTGGTTGGCGCCGGCGATGCGGTGTTGCTGATTAAGTCAGGGACCCTGTTGTTGCTCGACGGCCAACGCGGGCGTTTAAGCGTTGCGCCGGATTCGGCCACTTTGCAACGCGCTACCCACGACCGCGATACCCGCAGCCAACGCCTGCAGGCAGCGGCAGAATTGCGCCTGAAACCTGCCGTGACCCGTGACGGTCATGCGGTTGAAGTGTTCGCCAACATCGGCGACAGCGCAGGCACGGCGTTGGCGGTGGAGCAGGGCGCGGAAGGTATCGGCCTGCTGCGCACCGAACTGATTTTCATGGCGCACACCCAGGCGCCCGACGAAGCGACGCAAGAGGCCGAGTACCGCCGGGTGCTCGACACCCTCGCCGGTCGACCGTTGGTGGTGCGAACCCTGGATGTAGGCGGCGACAAACCGTTGCCGTATTGGCCCATCGACAAAGAAGAGAACCCTTTCCTCGGCGTACGCGGGATTCGTCTGACTTTGCAGCGGCCGCAGATCATGGAAAGCCAACTCCGCGCGCTGTTGCGGGCGGCGGACAATCGGCCGTTGCGCATCATGTTCCCGATGGTCGGTACCGTTGAAGAATGGCGTCAGGCGCGGGACATGACCCAGCGCTTGCGTCAGGAAATTCCGGTGGTGGATCTGCAACTGGGGATCATGATCGAAGTGCCCTCTGCAGCGTTGCTGGCGCCGGTACTGGCCCGTGAAGTGGACTTCTTCAGCGTCGGCACCAATGACCTGACGCAATACACCCTCGCCATCGACCGTGGTCACCCAACCCTGTCTGCGCAAGCCGATGGCCTGCATCCCGCCGTCTTGCAACTGATCGACATCACCGTGCGTGCGGCCCACGCCCATGGCAAATGGGTCGGGGTGTGTGGCGAGTTGGCGGCCGATCCGTTGGCGGTGCCGGTGCTGGTGGGCATGGGCGTCGATGAGTTGAGTGTGGCCGCGCGCAGCATTGGCGAGGTCAAGGCCTGCGTGCGCGAGTTGAACATGAGCGCGGCGCAAAGTCTGGCCCAGCGCGCGTTGACGCTCGGCACGGCGGGCGAAGTGCGGGCATTGGTCGAGGCCCTCTCGGCAGAGACGGTGCTAGTGGGCGATGCCCTTTTGGAGAGTCACTGATGGCGAACATTCTGACCCTGACCCTCAATCCGGCGCTGGACCTGACGGTGCAGTTGGGCCAATTGCAGGTGGGCCAGGTCAACCGCAGCGACGCCATGCTTTGCCATGCGGCAGGCAAGGGGATCAACGTTGCGCAGGTGTTGGCCGATCTCGGACACCACCTGACCGTCGCTGGTTTTCTCGGTGTTGATAATCAACAAGCGTTCGAAACCCTGTTCAGCCAGCGGCGGTTCGTCGACGAATTCGTGCGGGTGCCGGGTGAGACCCGCAGCAACATAAAGCTGGCCGAAGGCAGTGGGCGGATTACCGACCTCAATGGTCCCGGACCGAACGTCAGCGACGACGCACAGCAGGCGCTGTTGGCCCGGCTGGAGCAAATCGCCGCCGAATTTGATGTGGTGGTGGTCGCCGGCAGTTTGCCCCGTGGCGTGAGTCCTGAATGGTTGCTGACGTTACTGCTGCGCCTGAAAGCCCAGGGCCTGAAAGTGGTGCTCGACACCAGCGGCCTGGCGTTGCGTGCCGGGTTGGCGGCGGGACCGTGGTTGATCAAACCCAACACCGAAGAACTGGCCGAAGCGCTGGATGCGCCGATCATTTCGGTCGAAGCGCAGGCCGAGGCCGCTCGCCGCCTGCACGCGCAAGGTATCGAGCATGTGGTGATTTCCCAGGGCTCGGAGGGCGTGCACTGGTTCAGCGCCGGCATTGCCCTGCATGCGCTGCCGCCGAAAGTGGTGGTCGCCAGCACCGTCGGCGCGGGCGATTCGTTGTTGGCAGGGATGGTTCACGGTCTGCTCAGTGGCGATACCCCGCAACAGACCTTGCGCACGGCCACGGCAATCGCGGCGATGGCGGTGACCCAGATTGGTTTTGGTATCAGCGATGCGGCGCAACTGAAGCTGCTTGAGAAAAGTGTCAGCGTGCGCGCCCTGACCGAACAATAAGAGGGATTGTCATGAAATTAGCCATTGTTACTGCCTGCCCGAACGGCAAGGTCAGCAGCGTGCTCAGCGCCAGATTGCTGGACGCCGCCGCGCAACGTCAGGGCTGGCAAACCAGCGTCGAAATCCATGACCCGCAGCGCCCCGACAATCAACTGTCGCCCGAGGTGATCGTGGCCGCTGATTGGGTGTTGGTGATCAACACGGGGCCGTTGGACCTCAGCCGCTTTATCGGCAAACGCCTGTTCCGGGACACGCCGGCGCATGCCTTGCAGGATGTAGAAGGGTTTCTGCGCATGGCGGCCGAGAAGGCTGAAGTGCATGTGGCGTCGCAAGTCGAAGAGCCGCTTCCAGTAGTCGGCGCGCAACAATCACGTCTGGTCGCCGTGACCGCTTGCCCGACAGGCGTCGCTCATACCTTCATGGCGGCCGAAGCCATTCAACAAGCGGCCAAGCGTTTGGGCTATGAACTGCACGTCGAAACCCAAGGCTCGGTGGGGGCGCGAAATCCATTGAGTGCGCAGGCGATTGCCGAGGCCGACGTGGTACTGCTCGCCGCCGATATCGAGGTCAATACCGAGCGATTCGCTGGCAAGCGTATTTACCGCTGCGGCACCGGGGTCGCCCTTAAACAAGCCGACGCCACGCTGAAAAAGGCTTTGGCTGAAGGCGCGGTGGAGTCGACATCGGCTACGCAGGTGACGCCGCGCAAGGAGAAGATCGGGGTCTACAAGCACCTGCTGACGGGCGTGTCGTTCATGCTGCCGATGGTGGTGGCGGGTGGGTTGTTGATTGCGTTGTCGTTCGTGTTCGGCATCACCGCGTTCAAGGAACAAGGCACGCTGGCGGCGGCGCTGATGCAGATCGGCGGCGAGTCGGCGTTTAAATTGATGGTGCCGCTGCTGGCGGGGTACATCGCTTACTCCATCGCCGACCGACCAGGCCTGGCCCCGGGAATGATTGGCGGTTTGCTCGCCAGCACACTGGGCGCCGGTTTTATCGGTGGGATCATTGCTGGGTTCCTGGCGGGTTACTGTGCGTGGGCAATCAACCGTTACGCGCGCTTGCCAGCGAGTGTCGAGGCACTGAAACCGATCCTGATCATTCCTCTGTTTGCGAGTCTGTTCACGGGTCTGGTGATGATCTATGTGGTCGGCAAGCCGGTGGCGGGCATGCTTGAAAGCCTGACCCATTTCCTCGACAGCATGGGCACCACTAACGCAATTCTGTTGGGTGTGTTGCTTGGCGCGATGATGTGCGTTGACCTGGGTGGGCCGATCAACAAGGCGTCGTATGCGTTCTCGGTCGGGTTGCTGGCTTCGCAAAGCTACGCGCCGATGGCGGCGACAATGGCCGCCGGCATGGTGCCGCCGATTGGCATGGCCATCGCCAGCTTCATCGCCCGCAACAAGTTTGCCCAGAGTGAGCGGGAGGCGGGCAAAGCGGCGTTGGTGTTGGGCTTGTGCTTCATCTCCGAGGGCGCGATCCCGTTCGCGGCAAAAGATCCTTTGCGGGTAATTCCGGCGAGTATTGCTGGCGGCGCGTTGACCGGGGCGCTGTCGATGGCGTTCGGCTGCAAGCTCATGGCACCCCACGGCGGCCTGTTCGTGATGCTGATCCCGAATGCGATCAATCACGCCATGCCCTATGTGTTCGCGATAGCGGCGGGGAGCTTGCTGACCGGGATTGCCTACGCCCTGTTGAAGCGGCCGGAAGTGGTGGAGTTGGAAGGTGTGGCGGTGACCTGATTGACCGAGGGATGCCCCCTGTAGGAGCGGGCTTGCCTGATACACCGCATCAAGCGGATCGCGGGCAAGCCCGCTCCTACAAAGGATCATTGCGCCAACCCGGTATACCTGACACACCCGCTGACATATCATTAGCCACCTAACGACAGGTCAGGGTTCTGAACGGCATGCTGGGTCTATTTCTCGAAACCCTGAACATCACCGCACCGGTATTCGCCATGCTGTTTCTCGGCGTGGTGCTGAAACGGGTGGGGTGGATCAACGATAGTTTTATCCACACGGCATCGGCGTTGGTGTTCAACGTCACCATGCCGGCGCTGTTGTTTCTCGGCATTATTCACGCGGATCTAAGCGCCGCGCTGAAGCCGACGTTGTTGCTGTATTTCTTCGTCGCGACACTGGTCAGTTTTGCCGTGGCCTGGGGCTGGGCGATCTGGCGTTGTCCCTACGAGGATCGCGGGATCTTTACCCAAGGCGCGTTTCGCGGGAACAACGGCGTCATCGGCCTCGCGCTGGCCGGCAGTATGTACGGCAGCTACGGCATTTCCCTTGGCGCGATTCTCGCGGCGCTGGTGATTCTGTTCTACAACACGCTGTCGACCATCGTCCTCGCCGTCTACAGCCCGGTGATCAAGTCTGATCCGTGGAGCATCTTCAAGAGCGTGCTGTGCAACCCACTGATCATCAGTGTGTTGGTCGCCGCGCCATTCGCTTATTTCAAAATCGGCATCCCTGGCTGGCTGCAAACCTCGGGTGAGTACCTGGCGCAGATGACGTTGCCACTGGCGTTGATGTGTATCGGCGGCACCTTGTCGCTGGTGGCGCTGCGCAAAAGCGGCAAGCTGGCGGTCAGTTCGAGCATGTTGAAGATGATCTGGTTGCCGATTCTCAGCACCCTGGGCGGCTGGCTGTGCGGTTTTCGTGGTGCGGAGTTGGGGATACTTTTCCTGTACTTCGGCAGCCCGACGGCCTCGGTGAGTTTCGTCATGGCCCGCGCGGCCAATGGCAATCACGAACTGGCGGCCGCGATCATCGTCATCACCACGCTGGCTGCGGCGGTGACGACGAATATCGGGATTTTTATCTTGCAGTGGGGCGGCTGGATTTAGTTCGCTTTCTGGTAAGCGTCGATCACTTCCTGCGCGGCACGGAACGCATCGATCGCCGCCGGAGCACCGGCATACACCGCGCAATGCAGCAGTGTTTCGCGGATTTCCTCGACGGTGCAGCCGTTATTCAGCGCGCCGCGCACGTGGCCTTTGAGCTCCTGTGGGCACTTCAATGCCGTCAGGGCGGCGAGGGTAATCAGGCTGCGGGTTTTAAGCGGCAAGCCTTCGCGGGTCCAGACACTGCCCCAGGCATGCTCGTTGACGAAGTCCTGCAGCGGTTGGGTGAAATCGGTGGCGTTGCCCAGTGCGCGGTCGACGAATTCATCGCTCATGACCTGACGACGCATCTGCTCGCCAGCGCTGCGTTCTTGGTTATCGCTCATCTCACTTTCCTCGTTAGTGTTGGCGCCGCCAGGCTCGAACCGTACCGAACACAAGAAAGGCGGCAAGCAGGGGCAGTACGAAACGGATCATCAACTTTTCCAGGCTGTCGGCCAGCGGCATCCCGGTGGTGAACGAAATGATGTGCAGGCCATAAGCGAAGTACAACGCCAACAGCAGCACACCCTCGGTTCGGGTCACGCGGTAGCCGGAATAAAACACCGGCAGACACAGTGCCGCCACGGCCAGCATCACCGGCAGATCGAAACTCAGTGCGTTGGGTGAGACCGAGAGCGGTTGTGGCGCGATCAATGCGGTAAAGCCGAGTACGCCCAGCAGGTTGAGCAAGTTGCTGCCGATCACATTGCCGACCGCGATGTCCCGTTGACCGCGGATCGCGGCAATCAGCGAGGTGGTCAGGGCCGGCACCGACGTGCTGCCGGCGATTACGGTCAGGCCGATGACCCGTTCCGACAGACCCAGGTCCTGGGCAACGATCACCGCTGCCTGCACCAGTAACCGTGCGCCAAACACCAGCAAAAGCAGGCCGAGGACCATGCGGGTCAGGCTGCGTAGCCAAGGGGTTCGATGTTGAGTGTCCGGGCTTTTCTGCAAATGGCCACGGGATTGATGGGTGAGGATCATCAGGTACGCCAGCAGCGACAACAGCAAAATTCCGCCGTCGAGGGCACTGAGTTCGCCGTTATAGGACAGGCCGAAAACCAGCAGGCTGGCGCCGATCATCAGCGGAATGTCCAGGCGCACCACTTGCCGTGGCACGCGTAAGGGAATGATCAGCGCTGAGAGGCCAAGGGTGACCAGCACATTGAAGATATTGCTGCCGACCACGCTACCGACGGCAATGTCGGGGCTGGAGGAGAACGCGGCTTGCAGGCTCACCGCCATTTGCGGAGCGCTGCTGCCGAGGGCGACCACCGTCAGGCCGATAATCAGCGGGCGAACCCGCAGGCTGGCCGCCAGGCGCACGGCCGCGCGCACCGAGACTTCGGCGCCAATCACCAGCATTAACAACCCACCAATCAGTTGCAGCAGATTTGGCAGTGGAAGTGTGGATAGCTCGAGAATTCAAATCACCCGTCAGTCGCCCAAGGTCTGTACGCGTACCTGCGCCACACCGCTGCCCAGCATACCGAGTTGTTCGGCTGCTTTGCGTGACAAATCTATCAGGCGACCACGTGTGTGCGGGCCACGGTCGTTGACGCGAACCACAACCTTTTTGTCATTGCCCAGGTTGGTGACCAACAAGCGGGTGCCGAAAGGCAGATTGCGATGTGCGGCGGTCAGGGAGTTTTGGTCGAAACGCTCACCGCTGGCGGTGCGTTTGCCCTGATGTTTGGCGCCGTAATAGGAGGCGCCACCGGTTTGGTTGTAACCGTGTGGGTCGATGTCGGTCTCGTGGGTAGCACAGCCAGCCAGGAGAGTGAGGAAGGCGCAAGCACCGAGAAGCCGTAGCATGGGTCAGTCCTTGATTGGAACGCCGAAGAAAGCTTGTTTGTCTGGGCTGACGTTCTCGCGGACAAATCCGGACCTACAGGGTTGCGTCACCCTGTAGGAGCGAACTTGTTCGCGAGGCGGTGAGTCAGGCAAACCGTGTCAGGCTGCTCGCCAACAAGTTGGCTCCTACAGCGAGGGCGATGTGTCAGGCAGCGCACACATCCACAGACAAGATTTTGCCCGCTTTTATCCCTCGAGCTTGTTTTTCAACAATTCGTTCACTTGTTGCGGGTTGGCTTTGCCTTTCGACAGTTTCATCGCCTGGCCCACGAAGAAACCGAACATCTTGCCGCGCTTGGCTTCATCGGCGGCACGGTAGTCGGTGACTTGTTGAGCATTGGCGGCGAGCATTTCGTCGAGCATCGACTCAATGGCGCCGCTGTCAGTCACTTGTTTGAGGCCGCGTTGCTCGATGACTTCGTCCGCGCTGCCTTCACCGTTGGCCATCCCCTCGAAGACCATTTTCGCGATCTTGCCGGAGATGGTGTTGTCGGTGATGCGCAGCAGCATGCCGCCCAATTGCTCGGCGCTGACTGGCGACTGATCGATTTCCACGCCCAGCTTGTTCAGCAGGCTGCCCAGCTCAACCATCACCCAGTTGGCCGCCAGCTTGGCGTCGCCGCCGATGCTCACGACTTTCTCGTAGTAGTCGGCTTGCTCGCGGCTCGATGCCAGAACGCTGGCGTCGTAGGTCGACAGGCCGAATTGCTCCTGGAAGCGTGCACGCTTCTGCGGTGGCAATTCCGGCAAGGTGGCGCGCATTTCAACGAGGAACGAATCGTCGATCACCACCGGCAGCAGGTCTGGATCGGGAAAGTAACGGTAGTCGTTGGCTTCCTCTTTGCTGCGCATGGCGCGGGTTTCGTCTTTGCTCGGGTCATACAGGCGGGTTTGCTGAATGACGCGGCCGCCGTCTTCGATCAACTCGATCTGGCGCTGCACTTCAGTGTTGATCGCCTTTTCGATGAAGCGGAACGAGTTGACGTTCTTGATCTCGCAGCGCGTGCCGAACTCGACCTGGCCTTTAGGGCGGATCGAGACGTTGCAGTCGCAACGCAGCGAGCCTTCGGCCATGTTGCCGTCGCAAATGTCGAGGTAGCGCACCAGTGCGTGCATGGCTTTCACATAAGCCACGGCTTCCTTGGCCGAACGCATGTCCGGCTCGGAAACGATTTCCAGCAGCGGTGTGCCCGCGCGGTTCAGGTCGATCCCGGTCATGCCGCTGAAATCTTCGTGCAGGCTTTTGCCGGCGTCTTCTTCCAGGTGCGCACGGGTAATGCCGACGCGTTTGACCGTGCCGTCTTCCAGGGTGATGTCCAGGTGGCCCTTGCCGACAATCGGCAGTTCCATCTGGCTGATTTGGTAACCCTTCGGCAGGTCCGGGTAGAAGTAGTTCTTGCGCGCGAACACGTTGTGCTGACCGATCTCGGCATCGATCGCCAGACCGAACTTCACGGCCATGCGCACGGCTTCCTGGTTCAGCACCGGCAAAACGCCGGGCATGCCCAGGTCAACCAGGCTGGCTTGCGTATTCGGCTCGGAGCCAAACGTAGTGCTGCTGCCGGAGAAAATCTTCGAGTGGGTCGACAGCTGGGTATGAATCTCCAGCCCGATCACAACTTCCCATTGCATGTGTTTTCTCCTTAGAAGCCTTCAGGTGCGCGAGTGTGCCAATCAGTTACCTGTTGGTATTGATGCGCGACGTTGAGCAGGCGGCCTTCCTGGAAATACGGGGCGAGCAGTTGCACGCCGACCGGCAGGCCTCCAGCGAAACCGGCAGGCATGGACAAGCCCGGCAAGCCCGCGAGGTTGGCGGTGATGGTGTAGAAGTCTTCCAGGTACGCGGAAATCGGGTCGTCGTTCTTGGCGCCGATTTTCCACGCCGGGTTTGGCGTGGTTGGGCCGAGGATCACGTCGACTTCGGTGAAGGCGTTCATGAAGTCGTTCTTGATCAGGCGACGAATTTTCTGCGCTTGCAGGTAATAAGCGTCGTAGTAGCCGGCCGACAACGCGTAGGCGCCGACCAGAATCCGCCGCTGGACTTCCGGGCCGAAGCCTTCGGCGCGCGAGCGCTTGTACAGGTCGGTCAGGTCTTTCGGGTCTTCGCAGCGATAGCCAAAGCGCACGCCGTCGAAGCGCGACAGGTTGGAAGAGGCCTCAGCCGGCGCGATCACATAATAAGCGGGGATCGCGTGTTGCAGGTTCGGCAGGCTGATTTCCTTGACCACGGCACCGAGCTTTTCCAACTCTTTGACGCTGGCCATGACCAGTTCGGCAATGCGTGGGTCGAGACCGGCGCTGAAATATTCCTTTGGAATACCGATGCGCAAGCCTTGCAGCGAAGCGTTGAGGCTGGCGCAATAGTCCGGAACCGGCTCGTCGATGCTGGTGGAGTCCTGCGGATCGAAGCCGGCCATGCCTTGCAGCAGCAGGGCGCAATCTTCAGCGGTGCGGGCCATCGGGCCTGCCTGGTCGAGGCTGGAGGCGTAAGCGATCATGCCCCAGCGCGAAACGCGACCGTACGTCGGTTTCAGGCCGGTGAGGTTGGTCAACGCTGCCGGTTGGCGAATCGAACCGCCGGTATCGGTGCCGGTGGCAGCCGGTAACAGACGAGCGGCAACCGCTGCCGCTGAACCACCCGACGAACCGCCGGGCACGTGTTCAAGGTTCCACGGGTTTTTCACCGCGCCGTAGTAGCTCGACTCGTTGGCCGAACCCATGGCGAATTCGTCCATGTTGGTCTTGCCCAGGGTCACGGTGCCGGCGGCTGCCAGCTTGGCGACCACGGTGGCGTCGTACGGTGCTTTGAAGTTGTCGAGCATCTTCGAGCCGCAGCTGGTGCGTACGCCCTGGGTGCAGAACAAGTCCTTGTGAGCCAGTGGGGCGCCCAGCAGCGCGCCGTTCTCACCGGCGGCACGGCGGGCGTCGGCAGCTTTCGCTTGACCAATGGCCAGCTCTTCGGTGAGCGTGATGAAGCTATTGAGTTGCGGGTCGAGCTGGGCGATGCGCGCCAGCAGAACGCGGGTCAATTCTTCGGAAGAAAACTTTTTATCGGCGAGTCCGCGGGCGATCTCGGCCAGAGTCATATGGTGCATTGAAGGCTTTTTCCCTTACTCGATGACTTTCGGAACCAGATACAGGCCTTTTTCGACCGCTGGTGCGATGGCTTGGTAAGTGTCGCGGTTATTATGCTCGGTCACCACGTCTACACGCAGACGTTGCGAGGCTTCGAGCGGGTGCGCAAGGGGTTCGATACCGGTGGTATCGACGGCCTGCATCTGATCGACCAGCTTTAATATGCTGTTCAGTGCTTCGGTAGTACGCGGAATATCGGCGTCATTCAGGCCCAATCGAGCCAGATGAGCGATTTTTTCCACGTCGGAGCGGTCAAGTGCCATGGGGATTCTCCAGTGGAAGACAGACGAACGGATTCTGTGTGTTAGATTGTGGAACACTAACGCATTTCTACGGTCATAAGGCCGCGAACGTCTAGGGTAGTGCTCGGAAAAACCGCCAATTTAACATATTGGCTCCTTGCCCAAAATCCCTGTCGTTGTTAGAGTTTGCCGCACTTTTTTACCCACGCGTTGCCCAGGGTCCCTTTCCCATGTTCAAGAAACTGCGTGGCATGTTTTCCAGCGATCTCTCGATCGACCTGGGTACTGCCAACACCCTTATTTACGTGCGTGAGCGCGGTATCGTCCTGAATGAACCGTCGGTTGTGGCCATTCGCACCCACGGCAACCAGAAGAGCGTCGTCGCTGTCGGGATGGAAGCCAAGCGCATGCTTGGTCGTACGCCTGGCAACATTGCGGCCATTCGTCCAATGAAAGACGGCGTCATTGCCGACTTCAGCGTGTGCGAAAAGATGCTGCAGTACTTCATCAACAAGGTTCACGAAAACAGCTTCCTGCAGCCGAGCCCTCGTGTGCTCATCTGCGTACCGTGCAAGTCCACTCAGGTTGAGCGTCGTGCCATCCGTGAGTCGGCGCTCGGTGCCGGTGCCCGTGAAGTGTTCCTGATCGAAGAGCCAATGGCTGCTGCAATCGGTGCGGGTCTGCCGGTTGAAGAAGCGCGCGGTTCGATGGTCGTCGATATCGGTGGTGGTACCACTGAAATCGCCCTGATCTCGCTGAACGGTGTGGTTTACGCCGAATCCGTTCGTGTTGGCGGCGACCGTTTCGACGAAGCGATCATCACCTACGTGCGTCGTAACTACGGCAGCCTGATCGGTGAATCCACCGCAGAGCGCATCAAACAGGAAATCGGTACTGCCTACCCAGGCGGTGAAGTACGTGAAGTCGACGTACGCGGCCGTAACCTGGCTGAAGGCGTTCCACGTGCCTTTACCTTGAATTCCAACGAAGTGCTCGAAGCACTGCAGGAATCCCTGGCGACTATCGTTCAGGCGGTCAAAAGCGCGCTGGAGCAATCGCCTCCGGAGCTGGCTTCGGACATCGCCGAGCGCGGTCTGGTGCTGACCGGTGGTGGCGCCTTGCTGCGTGACCTGGACAAGCTGCTGGCCCAGGAAACCGGTCTGCCGGTCATCGTTGCCGAAGATCCGCTGACCTGCGTCGCTCGCGGCGGTGGTCGTGCGCTGGAGATGATGGACAAGCACACCATGGATCTGCTCTCCAGCGAATAAAATCGCCAGGTACAGCTCCAGGTGGCCTCGTTAACAGGTAGCGCTCGTGCTACCTGTGTGCGTTAGGCTTGCGCCAAAATAGGGCGTATTTTTGTCCATCTGTTTCCAGGCCGGTTCCATACCGCATGAATAAGCACATCCAACTGATCATTAGCCTCGGAGGAGCGGCCTATTAAACCGCTTTTCGCAAAAGGTCCCTCATTGGGCGTGCGCCTGCTGGTGCTGGTCGTGTTGTCGGTTGCGCTGATGGTGGTGGATGCGCGCTTCACGGTGCTCAAGCCGGTGCGCAGCCAGATGTCGTTGGTGTTGATGCAGTCCTACTGGATTGCTGACTTGCCGCAACGTCTTTATCAGGGTGTGGCCAGCCAGTTTGGCAGCCGTACCGAACTGATCGCTGAAAACGAAAAACTCAAGACTGAAGCCTTGCTCCTGCAAGGGCGCCTGCAAAAGCTGGCGGCCTTGACCGAGCAGAACGTGCGTCTGCGCGAGTTGCTCAACTCCTCCGCGCTGGTCAATGAAAAGGTCGAAGTGGCCGAATTGATCGGTATGGACCCCAATCCCTTTACCCATCGCATTATCATCAACAAGGGTGAACGCGATGGTGTGGTGCTCGGTCAGCCGGTGCTCGATGCCCGCGGTCTGATGGGGCAAGTGGTCGAATTGATGCCGTACACCTCGCGGGTACTGCTGTTGACCGACACCACCCACAGCATTCCGGTCCAGGTCAATCGCAACGGCCTGCGCGCCATCGCCAGCGGCACTGGTAACCCGGAGCGTCTGGAGTTGCGTCACGTGCCCGACACGGCGGACATCAAGGAAGGTGACCTGTTGGTGAGTTCCGGCCTGGGTCAGCGTTTCCCTGCGGGCTATCCGGTAGCGACAGTCAAGGAAGTGATTCACGATTCCGGTCAGCCATTCGCCATCGTGCGCGCCGTTCCGACTGCGGCGTTGAATCGCAGTCGCTACCTGTTGCTGGTGTTCAGTGACGGTCGTTCACCTGAGCAGCGTGCCGCTGAGGCCGCGCAAGCCCAGGAAGCCATTGATCGGCAAGGTACGGATGCAGCGGCCGCCACCAATCCTTCAGTGCCCGCTGCTGCGCTGCCTGCCGGGACACACGCGACACCTGCCGCGGCTGCCGCGCATACCCCGGCCATGGCCGCGACTCCGGCTGCTTCCCACGCGAACCCGGCGTCTGCTGCGACGCCTGTTCATGTACCAACGGCCTCGACCCATGCACCCGGCGCTCATGTGCCTGGATCTCGCGCATCCGCGACCCAAACGCCTGCGCCAGCAGCCCCTGCAACCCCGGCAGCGCCGGCGGTGCATGAGCCCGCGCATCCGGTCAACAAGCCGCCCAAGCCTGTGGTGGTCAAGCCACCAGTCGTCGAGCCTGTCGTACCTCATCAGAGGGAAGAGTAATGGTAAGTCTTGCCCGTGCGAAAAACGGTTGGGTGGTCTGGTTCAGCTTTGTGGTTGGCCTGCTGCTGAGTGTTTCGCCGTTGCCTCAGTTCATGGAAATCTTTCGCCCACTTTGGTTGGCCTTGTTGCTGGCGTTCTGGGCGTTGGCATTGCCGCACAAGATCGGCATGACCACGGCCTGGTTGCTCGGTCTGGCTGAAGACGTGCTGTATGGCACGTTGTTGGGGCAGAACGCGATCATCCTGACCCTGATTACCTTTTTGGTGGTGTCCTTGCAGCAACGCTTGCGCACCTTCCCGATGTGGCAGCAAAGCCTGGTATTGCTGGTGATATTCGGCCTGGCGCAACTGGTACAACTCTGGCTCAGCGCGTTGACCGGTAACCGTCAACCCACACTGGCGCTGGTCTTGCCGGCCTTGGTCAGTGCCCTGCTGTGGCCGTGGGTGAGTTATGGCATGCGTGGCCTGAGTAAACGCTTGAGTATTTATTGAGCGGATCGCAAGGCGGCATTTTTCGTATAGTTGCACGGGTCGCATGGCTCTATTGTCCAGTGACAACGCCCACGAACCTCGACAAGGAGCTGTCTTTTGCCCCCACTCTTCCTGGCCTCCGGATCACCGCGCCGTCGTGAGTTGCTGACACAAATTGGCGTGCCGTTTACCGTTGTCGGCGCGGACATCGATGAAACCCCTCTCTTCAACGAAACCCCAACGGCCTATGTCGAGCGCCTGGCGCGCAGCAAGGCCGAGGCGGGCATGGCGTCGCTGCTTTCCAGCGGCGGGCCGGCGAAACGCTGCGTGTTGGGGGCTGATACAGCTGTGGTGCTGGAGGGGCGCATTCTTGGCAAACCGGCTGACAAGGCCGATGCATTGGCAATGTTGAATGCGTTGTCCGGGCGCGAGCATGAAGTACTGACGGGCATTGCGCTGCTGGACGGTCAGCGCTGCGAAACCCGCGTGGTCAGCAGTCGCGTAGGGTTTCGGCCGATTCTGGTGGAAGTGGCCGAGGCCTATTGGGCCAGCGGCGAACCTCGGGACAAGGCAGGCAGTTACGCGATTCAGGGCCTCGCAGCAATCTTCGTTGAGGGGTTGCAGGGCAGCTATTCTGCAGTCGTTGGCTTACCGTTGTGCGAAACCGCAGAACTGCTTGGCCGTTTCGGCATACCCTGTTGGCAACGCCTGGAAGGTAATAAGCCATGAGTGAAGAAATTCTGATCAATATCACGCCGATGGAATCGCGCGTGGCAGTGGTTGAGAACGGTGTGCTGCAGGAAGTCCACGTTGAGCGGACCCAGCGTCGCGGTATCGTTGGCAACATTTATAAAGGCAAAGTGGTGCGGGTTCTGCCCGGCATGCAGGCTGCTTTTATCGACATCGGCCTGGATCGCGCGGCGTTTATTCACGCCTCGGAAATCTCCATGCGCGAAGGTCCGGCGGTTGAAAGCATCAGTGCACTGGTCCACGAAGGCCAGAGCCTGGTGGTACAGGTCACCAAGGATCCGATTGGCAGCAAGGGCGCGCGTCTGACTACCCAGTTGTCGATCCCGTCGCGCTATCTGGTGTACATGCCGCGCACGGCCCATGTCGGGATTTCGCTGAAAATCGAAGACGAAGCCGAGCGTGATCGCCTCAAGCAGGTGGTCACCGATTGCGTCGCCAAAGAAGGTATCAAGGAAGCCGGTGGCTTTATCCTGCGTACGGCGGCTGAAGGGGCCGGCGCCGATGAAATCCTCATGGACATCCGCTACCTGCGCCGTTTGTGGGATCAGATTGGCGTACAGATCCAGACCGCCGGTGCGCCGAGTGTGATCTACGAAGACCTGGGCCTGGCCCTGCGTACGTTGCGCGATTTGGTCAGCCCGCGAATCGAGAAGATCCGTATCGACTCCCGGGAAACTTTCCAGAAGACCACGCAGTTCGTCGCCGAGTTGATGCCGGAGATCGCTGATCGTCTGGAGCACTACCCTGGCGAGCGCCCGATTTTTGACCTGTACGGCGTCGAAGATGAAATCCAGAAAGCCCTGGAGCGCAAGGTGCCGTTGAAGTCGGGCGGCTATCTGGTGATCGACCCGGCGGAAGCGATGACCACCATCGACGTCAACACCGGGGCGTTTGTCGGCCATCGCAACCTCGAAGAGACCATCTTCAAGACCAACCTCGAAGCCGCCACCGCGATTGCCCGGCAGATGCGCCTGCGCAACCTTGGCGGGATCATCATCATCGATTTTATCGACATGGAAGATGGCGAGCACCAACGCCAGGTCTTGCGCACGCTGGAGAAGCAGCTGGAACGCGACCACGCCAAGACCAATATCATCGGCATCACCGAGCTGGGCCTGGTGCAGATGACCCGCAAGCGCACTCGGGAAAGTCTCGAACAGATTCTGTGTGAGCCGTGCGCCAGTTGTCAGGGCCGAGGCAAGTTGAAGACCCCGGAAACGATCTGCTACGAAATCTTTCGCGAAATCCTGCGCGAGGCACGCGCGTATCAGGCGGAAGGCTATCGTGTATTGGCTAACCAAAAGGTCGTGGATCGTTTGCTGGATGAAGAGTCGGGCAACGTTGCAGAGTTAGAGAGTTTTATCGGCCGCACCATTCGTTTTCAGGTCGAAACCATGTATTGCCAGGAACAATATGACGTTGTGCTGCTCTGATCAGCGATCCATCAGCTTCAGATAATTTTAATGAGAACTGTGCGTGGTAAATGAGCAATCCCCGATCCTCCGGATAACTGCACGGCAGCGCCGATTGCATGTGCAGCCTTCTGCCAGGCGGGGCCTCTGATATGGGGGGGCTGACACGTATTCTTGCAATTCTGACCCGTCTGGGTTTGGGCCTTTGCGCACTTTTTTTGGTGCTGACAGCGCTTTACGTCAGCGTTGGCCGGCAACTGGTGCCGTTGGTCGCTGAATACCGCTACGAAATCGAAACCAAAGCCCGTGCCGCGCTGGATATGCCGCTCAGCATTGGCAGCCTCGAAGGCCGCTGGAGTGGATTTACCCCGATACTGCTGGCGAATGAGGTCACCGTGGGCGAGGGCGCCAGTGCCTTGCGCCTCGACCACGTGCGCGCAGTGCCGGACTTGTGGGCCAGTCTCAAAGCCCACGAAGTGCGGATCGCCCACCTTGAACTGGATGGTTTGCAACTGAACCTCAAGGAAGACCAGGACGGCGGCTGGGCGCTTCAGGGGCTGCCGGCCAAAGACGACAAACCCATCGATCCAGAGCAGTTGCTGACGCAAATCCAGGCTGTTACTCGTCTGTCGTTGCTCGACAGCCAGATCACCCTGCAGCCGTATGGCCAATCGCCGCTGACCTTCACCTACGCCAGCTTCACCCTGGAAACCACCTACAGCACCCAGCGTCTGGACGCGCGCTTGACCTTGCCGGACGGCCAGCCGCTGGCGCTCAACCTGCGTTCGCGCATCGAGCCGGCCAAATGGCGAGAGGGTGAGGTCGCTGCCTACCTGAGCCTGCCGCAAAGCGATTGGGCGCCATGGTTGCCTGCCAGCCTGACCCAGCAATTTAAGCTGTCTTCTCTCAAGGCCGGTGGCGAACTGTGGTTGACCTGGGGCAAGGGCACCCTGCAAAGCGCAGTTGCTCGTCTTAATGTTCCGCATTTCAAAGGCGCTTACGCCCACCGCAAGGCCACCAGCATCGATAACCTGGCGCTCAATGCCTGGTTCCAGCGCAACGAGCAGGGCTTCAGCCTGTCCCTTGCGCCCTTGGCGATGGACCTGGGCGGCAAGCGTTGGGAAAGCCGGGTGCAACTGACCCAGCAAGCAGCCAGCGGCGAAAAGGACGAGCTCTGGCATCTCCAGGCGGATCGCGTGGACCTGACGCCGATCACACCGATGCTGGATTCTCTGGCGCCGTTGCCGGAAGGGCTGATGACGGTGCTCGACAACCTGAAAGTCACGGGTAGCCTGCGCAACGTCTTACTCGACTACCGGCCACAAGCGGTGGGCGACCAGCGTGTCAGCTTCGCCGCCAATCTCGACAAGGTCGGCTTCAACGCTTATGACGGTGCGCCGGCGGCGGGGAACGTCAGCGGCAGTATCAGCGGCGATATGGGGCAGGGCGAACTGCGCCTGGATACCACCGACTTCATGCTGCACCTGTACCCAATCTTCAATAATCCGTGGAGATACCAGAAGGCCAACGCCCGCCTGACCTGGAAACTCGATTCGCAAAGCTTCACGTTGATCGCGCCATACATCAAGGTGTTGGGCGACGAGGGCAAAATTGCCAGCGATTTCCTGATCCGTCTGCACTTCAACGGCTCGACCCTCGAAGACTACATGGACCTGAGGGTCGGCATGCTGGACGGCGACGGCAGTTACACCGGCAAGTACCTGCCGGCGGTGCTCAGCCCTACGCTGGATCACTGGTTGCGCACCTCGATTTTGAGCGGTGCCGTGGATGAAGGGTTCTTCCAGTATCAAGGTTCGCTGCATCACGATGCGGTAGACGCGGCGCGCAGTATCAGCCTGTTTTTCAAGGTTCACGACGCAGCATTGGCGTTCCAGCCGGGTTGGCCTCAGCTTTCAGGGGTGGACGGCAAGGTCTATGTCGATGGCGCCGGGGTCCGGGTCAAGGCCAGCAAAGGCCAGTTGTTGAATACTCATGTCAGCAATGTATTGGTCAACATTCCCCATGCGTCGGAAGGGAAAAACAGCCACTTGATGGTGGATGGCGATTTTGCCGGTGGCTTGGCCGATGGCGTGAAAATCCTTCAGGAAGCACCGATCGGCACCGGCAGCACCTTTGCCGGTTGGCAGGGCGATGGGCCGCTGTCGGGCAAACTCAAGCTCGATATTCCGCTGGGCAAGGGCGAGGAACCGAAGATTCTGGTGGATTTCAACACCAACGGAGCTCGCTTGAAGATCAGCGATCCGGCGCTGGAGTTGGCCCAACTCAAAGGCAACTTTCGCTTTGACAGTGCCAAGGGCTTGAGTGGCGAGGGCATCAGCGCGCAGGCGTTCGAACATCCGATCACCGCGCAGATTCTGGCCGAGGGCAAGCCCGGCGCAATCGTTACCCGAGTGAAGGCGGGTGGGGTGATCACCGAAAAGCGTCTGGCCGAATGGTTAGGTAATACCCAGCCATTGCCCGCATCGGGTGACTTGCCGTACCAATTGCAATTGACCTTGGGTGGCACCGATAACCAATTGCAGATCGACTCTGACCTCAAAGGGTTGGTGGTCGATTTGCCCGCGCCATTTGGCAAGACGGCCGACGAGACGCGTGATACTCAATTTCGCATGACCTTGCAGGGCGCGGAACGACAGTTCTGGGTGAGTTACGGCAAGCTCGCCAATCTCGCGTTTGCGGCGCCCAGCGGAAAAATGGGCGATGGCCGGGGCGAGCTATTTCTGGGCGAAGGCAGCGCGGTGCTTCCTGACAGCAAAGGCTTGCGGCTGCGCGGTACATTGTCGGAGCTGGACATTGCGCCCTGGAAATCGGTGGCCGAACTCTACGCCGGGAATGATCCCGGCGGCAGCGCCAAGCAGCTGTTGAACAGCGCTGATTTGCAGATCGGCAAATTGAGTGCTCTGGGAACCACCTTGGAAAACGCCAGCGTGCAAGTTGCGCGAAGCGATGCAGCGTGGAATTTGGCGCTGGCCAGCTCGTTGGTCAAAGGCACGGCGATGCTGCCTGATGCCAAGACCACGCCGATTGCGATCAATCTTCAATACATCAAACTGCCGCCCGCCGACCCGAACGCGGCGGTGGTGGAAAATGCGCCGGACCCGTTGGTGGACGTTGACCCACGGCAGATTCCGGCGATGGATATCAAAATCCTGCAGCTGTTTCAAGGCGAGCAATTGGTGGGTGCCTGGTCGCTCAAGTCGCGCCCAACGCCAACCGGTATTCGTCTGTCCGACCTGAGCATGGGTCTCAAAGGCATGCTGTTGCAGGGCGAGGGCAGTTGGGACGGCACGCCGGGCTCGACGCGCAGTTGGTACAAAGGACGCATTGACGGCAAGAATCTGGCGGACGTGCTCAAGGCCTGGGGTTTTGCGCCGACCGTAACCAGCCAGAGCTTTGAACTCAACGTTGATGGCCGCTGGCCGGGGTCGCCGGCCTGGATCGGCACCAAACGTTATTCTGGCAGCCTCGATGCGACGCTGCGTCAGGGCCAGTTCGTCGAAGTCGAAGGGGGCGCGCAAGCGTTGCGCGTGTTTGGCCTCCTCAACTTCAACTCTATCGGCCGCCGCCTGCGTCTGGATTTTTCGGACTTGTTCGGCAAAGGCCTGAGCTACGATCAGGTCAAAGGGTTGCTGGTGGCCAGTGATGGGGTGTACGTGACCCGCGATCCGATATCAGTCACCGGGCCGTCGAGTAACATTGAGCTCAACGGCACGCTGGACATGGTCAATGATCGGATCGATGCCAAGCTATTGGTGGCCTTGCCGGTGACTAATAACCTGCCCATTGCAGCATTGTTGATCGGTGCTCCGGCCATCGGTGGTGCGCTGTTCCTGGCAGACAAGTTGTTCGGTGATCGCGTATCGCGACTGGCCAGTGTGCAATACAGCGTCAAAGGCCCGTGGAAAGAGCCGAAAATCACCTTTGACAAGCCGTTTGAAAATCCCCGGTAGCGCGGCATGGAGTACAGTGGACGCATCTCTTGTCTGGAGCGCGCCATGTCTTTTGCCGTGATTCAAATGGTCAGCCAGAGCGATGTTCTGGCGAACCTGACCCAGGCCCGCCGGCTGCTGGAACAGGCCGCCGAGTCGGGTGCACGCCTTGCGGTATTGCCGGAAAACTTCACCGCCATGGGCCGTCGTGACGTCGCCGACATCGGCCGCGCCGAGGCTCAAGGGCAGGGACCTATCCTGCCATGGTTGAAATTGGCCGCCCGCGACCTCAAGTTATGGATAGTGGCGGGCACTATTCCGCTGCCGCCGCGCGATCAACCCCACGCCAAAGTGACCGCCTGCTCCTTGTTGATTGATGAGCACGGCGAGCAGGTCGCGCGTTACGACAAATTGCACCTGTTCGACGTGGATGTGGCCGATACCCGTGGGCGCTACCGCGAGTCGGACGACTATGCTCATGGCAATAACGTGGTGGTAGCCGATACCCCGGTGGGGCGGTTGGGATTGAGCGTGTGCTACGACCTGCGCTTCCCAGAGTTGTACAGCGCGTTGCGAGAAGCAGGCGCGGAATTGATCACCGCACCGTCGGCGTTTACCGCAGTGACGGGCGCGGCGCACTGGGACATTTTGATCCGGGCGCGAGCGATAGAAACCCAGTGCTATGTACTGGCAGCGGCCCAGGGTGGGGTTCACCCGGGTCCACGAGAAACTTACGGGCATGCCGCCATCGTCGACCCCTGGGGTCGGGTGTTGGCGGAGCAGGCCCAAGGCGAAGCGGTGTTACTGGCCGAACGCGACAGCATTGAACAGGCGTCCATACGGGCGCGAATGCCGGTATCCAGTCACCGGCGATTTTTTTCGCAGGACGCCATGCGGCCTGCGCACACTTCGGAGTGAATATGAGCGACTTGTCCTCTGTCAGCGAACACCTTTTAGCGCCTGGCGGCGTTACGATCGACAGCTTGCAGTCGGTGTTGGGCGAACTGGCCGGTCCCGGTATCGACGCGGCTGACCTGTATTTTCAAGGGCAGATTTCCGAGTCCTGGTCCCTCGAAGACGGCATCGTCAAAGAAGGCAGTTTCAACCTCGATCAGGGCGTCGGTGTCCGTGCGCAATCGGGCGAGAAGACCGGCTTTGCCTACAGCAACACTATCACCCATGAAGCCTTGAGCCTGGCGGCCCGCGCTGCGCGCTCAATCTCACGGGCCGGGCAAGAAGGCAAGGTGCAGGCGTTCACCACTCAAGACGTCGCACAACTGTACGCACCCGATAACCCGCTGGAAGTGCTGAGCCGCGCAGAGAAAGTCGAATTGCTGAAACGCATCGACGTCGCGACTCGCGCACTGGATTCACGCATTCAACAAGTCACTGTGAGCATGGCCGGCGTCTGGGAGCGGATTCTGATCGCCTCCACCGACGGCAGCCTGGCCGCAGATGTACGGCCACTGGTGCGCTTCAACGTCAGCGTGATCGTCGAACAGAATGGCCGCCGCGAACGCGGTGGTCATGGCGGTGGCGGTCGTACCGACTATCGCTATTTCCTCGCCGAAGACCGCGCCATGGGCTATGCCCGCGAAGCGCTGCGTCAGGCGCTGGTCAACCTCGAAGCGATTCCTGCGCCTGCTGGCACGCTGCCAGTGGTATTGGGTTCCGGGTGGTCGGGCGTGCTGCTGCATGAAGCCGTTGGCCATGGCCTGGAAGGTGACTTCAATCGTAAAGGCAGCTCCGCCTACAGCGGGCGCATGGGTGAAATGGTCGCGTCGAAGCTGTGCACCATCGTCGATGACGGCACGTTGGCCGGTCGTCGTGGTTCGCTGAGTATCGACGACGAAGGCACACCGACCGAATGCACCACACTGATCGAAAACGGTGTGCTCAAGGGTTACATGCAAGACAAGCTCAACGCGCGTCTGATGGGCGTGGCGCGTACCGGAAACGGCCGTCGCGAGTCCTATGCGCACTTGCCGATGCCACGCATGACCAACACCTACATGCTGGCCGGTCAGAGCGATCCGGCTGAAATCATTGCGTCGGTCAAGCGTGGCATTTACTGCGCCAACCTCGGCGGTGGTCAGGTCGACATCACCAGCGGCAAGTTCGTGTTTTCCACCAGCGAAGCGTATTTGATCGAAGACGGCAAAATCACCGCGCCGGTCAAAGGCGCGACCTTGATCGGTAACGGGCCGGAAGCCATGAGTCGAGTGTCGATGGTCGGTAACGACTTGTCGCTGGACAGCGGTGTAGGCACCTGCGGCAAGGACGGTCAGTCGGTTCCGGTAGGCGTGGGTCAGCCGACGCTGAAGATCGATGCGATCACAGTCGGTGGCACGGGCGCTTGAACGTGAGCGGGGCAGGATGCCTGGCATCCCGCCCCGGATCGGGACTAGCGCAGACCGCGCACAGTCTCGTCCAACTCACGGATGTACTTGAACAGTTTACGGCTGGAAGCCGGCGCCTTGTTTTGCGCCAGCTCGTGCTGAGCCTGACGAATGAACGAGCGCAGTTGCTGGCGATCCGCATCCGGAAAGTCGCCCATAAACTTCTCGAGTACTTCGTCGGTCCCAGTGAGCAGGCGATCACGCCAGCGTTCCAGGTTATGAAAACGTTCGTTGTATTGGCGAGTGGAGGCATCCAATTGATCGATCAGCATCAGAATGGCGTCCAGATCCTGGTCGCGCATCAATTTGCCGATGAACTGAATATGCCGCTTGCGCGCAATGTTGGCCGTGTGTTTCGGCGCTTCAGCCAAAGCCCGGCGCAACGCGTCGGTCAGAGGCAGCTTCGCCAGCAGGTCAGGCTTGAGGGTCGTGAGGCGCTCGCCCATATCAACCAGAGCATGTAGCTCGCGTTTGACCTGAGTTTTGCTTTTCTCCCCGTCGAGGGAGTCGTCGTAAGAATCAACCATGGGGGCAGTCCGCTAATAATCGCCGCCATGATAACCAGTCGGGGGCCACTTGTCCGGCCCGCTCGGTACTCGGCCTGTGCCGAAAGCAGAATTTGATGGAGAAAGTCATGAGTGAATCTCAAAGCGTCGGCCCACAAGCGTTGCCGGCACTGCAACAACAGGTCGAGCAAATCCTTGCCGAAGCCAAGCGTCAGGGCGCCAGCGCCTGCGAAGTAGCGGTGTCGCTGGAGCAGGGATTGTCGACCTCGGTGCGTCAGCGTGAAGTAGAAACTGTCGAGTTCAATCGCGACCAGGGTTTCGGCATCACCTTGTACGTGGGCCAGCGCAAAGGCTCGGCCAGCACGTCGGCCAGTGGCGCCGATGCGATTCGTGAGACGGTCGCTGCCGCACTAGCGATTGCCAAGCACACCTCGGAAGATGAAAGCTCAGGCCTGGCCGACGCTGCGTTGATGGCCAAGGAGCAACCGGATTTCGATTTGTTCCATGCCTGGGATATCACCCCGGAACAAGCCATCGAGCGCGCGTTGATCTGTGAAGCGGCGGCGTTCGATACCGACAGTCGGATCAAGAACGCCGACGGCACCACGCTTAACACCCACCAAGGCTGTCGCGTCTACGGTAACAGCCACGGTTTTATCGGCGGTTATGCCTCGACACGCCACAGCTTGAGCTGCGTGATGATCGCCGAAGGCGAAGGGCAGATGCAGCGTGATTACTGGTACGACGTGAGTCGCCAGGGTGAGTTGCTGGCCGATGCAAAAAGCATTGGCCGCCGTGCCGCAGAACGTGCCGCCAGCCGTCTGGGCGCGCGTCCGGTGCCGACCTGCGAAGTGCCGGTATTGTTCTCTGCTGAACTGGCCGGTGGTTTGTTCGGGCATTTCCTGTCGGCGATTTCCGGTGGCAACCTGTACCGCAAATCGTCGTTCCTCGAAGGCGCGATGGGCCAGCGCCTGTTTCCTGAGTGGCTGACCCTCGACGAGCGTCCTCACCTGATGCGCGCCATGGGCAGTGCGGCATTCGATGGCGATGGCCTGGCGACCTACGCCAAACCGTTCGTCGAAAACGGTGATTTAGTGTCCTACGTACTGGGCACTTACTCCGGACGCAAGCTGGGCCTGCCGAGCACCGCCAACTCCGGCGGCGTGCATAACCTGTTCGTCACCCACGGCATTGAAGACCAGGCAGCATTGTTGCGACGCATGGGCCGTGGTTTGCTGGTCACTGAATTGATGGGCAGTGGCTTGAACATGGTGACGGGCGATTACTCCCGTGGCGCGGCAGGTTTCTGGGTCGAGAATGGCGAAATCCAGTTCCCGGTGCAGGAAGTGACCATCGCCGGCAACCTGCGCGACATGTTCAAGCAGATCGTCGCGGTCGGTAACGACCTGGAACTGCGCAGCAACATCCGCACCGGCTCGGTACTCATCGAGCGCATGACCGTAGCCGGCAGCTAAAAGCCCACCCTCTGTAGGAGCGGGCTTGCCCGCGATCGCGGTGTTTCTGATACACCGCGTCGTCGGCATCGCAGGCAAGCCAGCTCCTACAAATCCCCGCCTTCACCCTCTCCTCGGATTTCTCGCAAAACACTCTTTGGCCAACGTCGGGGTTGTTTTGGTTCTCAATATCAATTAATAATGAATATCATTAAGATTTGAGCTGCGTTATCGATTTGTAACGCAACCGACTGCAAGTGTTGCTCGACCCCGAAAAATCGCTGCCGGCGGGATCTGACCCAGGCTGGCCACTGCCTCTGGAGGCGCGCTATGGAACTCTGGAAACGCACCATCGAACGAGCGAATCGCTGCTTCAACCTTGGCGAGTACATCGATGCTCGAGAGCTGTATTTGCAAGCACTTGCCTTGGCGCAAGTGCTGTTCGAGCGTTGGCCCGATACCGACGAGGCAGTGGCTGCCTGTGTAATTTCCCACCACAACCTTGCCGACCTTCACCTGCATTTGCACCAGCCGGAAGAGAGCGCGGAGTATCTGTGCGCAATCCACCAGCGATTGTTGCAGGTCATGCAGGACCCGCGAATGGCACCGACGCTGCGTCAATCGGCGCTGCGCCAGAGCAATAAAACCTACGCCGAGTTGTTGGGGTTCATCAGCGAATACGGCGAATACCCTCGCACCCATCGCTTGCTCAACAGTGGCATTGCCTTGCAGCGCGATGCGGCGGCCATCACCGGCCATTTCTACGGAGTACATTGAGATGCCGTTTACCCTGCCTGCCTTGCCGTATGCCTACGATGCCCTGGAACCGCACATCGACACGCAGACCATGGAGATTCACTACACCAAGCATCATCAAACCTACATCAATAACCTCAACGCCGCTGTCGAGGGCACCCAGTGGGCGCAATGGCCCATCGAGAAACTGGTGGCCAACGTTCGTCAGTTACCGGAGAAGCTGCAACCCGCGGTGATCAATCAGGGCGGGGGGCATGCCAACCATTCGCTGTTCTGGACCGTGATGGCGCCCGGGGCAGGCGGGTTGCCGCAAGGTGATCTGGCGCACGCCATTGACGCTCAGTTGGGCGGTATCGACAGCTTCAAAGATGCGTTCACCAAAGCCGCGCTGACCCGTTTCGGCAGCGGCTGGGCCTGGCTGAGCGTTACGCCGGAGAAAAAGCTGGTGGTCGAAAGCAGCGGCAACCAGGACAGCCCGCTGATGCATGGCAATACGCCGATCCTTGGGCTGGATGTTTGGGAACACGCCTATTACCTGCGCTACCAGAACCGCCGTCCGGAATACATCAACGCGTTCTACAACGTCATCGACTGGAACGAAGTCGCTCGGCGCTATCACGCGGCTGTTGCCTGATCTCTAAAAACAACAATTAAGGCCGATTATGCGTACGGAAATACTGGCGGTCAGCAGCGGGCGGTTGTTTCGTCTGGCGTGGGGTTCGTTGCTGACGCTGGCGGGTACAGCGTTGCTGGTGGCTCAGGGGCTGGCTTGGTTGAGCCTGGAACCGCACCTGCTTCGCGCGCTGCAGGGCGGGGCGGTGTGTGCGTTAGGGACTGCGTTGGGCGCATTGCCGGTGCTGGTGATCCGGCGTATGCCGATCATGGTCGGTGATGGTCTGCTGGGGTTCGGTGCCGGTGTGATGCTGGCGGCTACGGCGTTCTCATTGATCGTGCCGGGGCTGCAGGCCGCGCAAGGGCTGGGTTTCTCCCAATGGGGCACGGGCGCTCTGGTCAGTTTCGGCATCCTGCTGGGTGCGTTGGGTTTGTTTGTGGTCGATCACCAGGTTTCCCGTGGCGGGCGCTTATCGGGTGCCTCCGAGCGCCCGGCGATTGCGCCGCGGATCTGGCTGTTCGTCATCGCAATCATTGCGCACAACATCCCGGAAGGGATGGCGATAGGCGTTTCGGCCGGCGGCGGTTTGGCCGATGCCGACAGCCTTGCCATGGGCATCGCCTTGCAGGACGTACCGGAAGGGTTGGTCATCGCATTGGTATTGGCCGGGGCGGGAATGTCGCGCTTCAAGGCTTTCCTGATTGGCGCCGCCTCAGGTCTGGTAGAACCGATATTCGCCTTGCTTTGCGCCTGGCTGGTGGCCATTGCCGAATTACTGCTACCGCTGGGACTGGCCCTCGCGGCGGGTGCGATGTTGCTGGTGGTGACCCACGAAATCATCCCGGAATCCCGGCGTAACGGTCACGAAAAGATCGCCAGCCTTGGGTTGCTGTCCGGGTTTTGTTTGATGATGGTGATGGATACGGCGTTGGTGTAAAACCGGGCGAATTACTCGCCCTCATCAAAACGGTTATTGATCAACTCGATCAGGCCTTCCAGTGCGGCCTGGTCTTCTTCGCCTTCGGTAGACAGGTGGATGTCAGTGCCTTTGCCGGCGGCCAGCATCATCACGGCCATGATGCTTTTGCCATCGACCATGCTTTCAGGGCTGCGACCGACGCGGATCTGGCAGGGGAATCTGCCGGCGACGCCGACGAATTTGGCGGCGGCACGGGCATGGAGGCCGAGCTTGTTGATGATGGTGATTTGACGAACAGGCATCGCGATGAAGATCCTTTCAGTTGAGGTCGCGGTGGCGAACCTGAACGTTCTTGAGGGATTGTTGCAGGACGCGGCCCAGGCGTTCGGTCAGGTAGACAGAACGGTGATGCCCGCCAGTGCAGCCAATGGCAATGGTGACGTAGGCGCGGTTGCTGGCGGCGAAGCGCGGCAACCACTTGTTCAAGTAGGTAAAGATGTCCTGAAACATCTCTTCGACATCCGGCTGGGCAGCCAGATAATCCGCCACCGGTTGATCGAGGCCGGATTGTTCGCGCAGCTCGGGCTTCCAATAAGGGTTCGGCAGGCAGCGCACGTCGAATACCAGGTCGGCATCCACCGGCATGCCGCGCTTGAAGCCAAATGACTCGATCAGAAACGCCGTTCCCGGTTCCGGGGTGTTGAGCAGGCGCAGTTTGATCATGTCGCGCAACTGATAAAGGTTCAGCTGGGTGGTGTTGATCTTCAGGTCGGCCAGGTCAATGATCGGGCCGAGCAGGGTGCTCTCGTCACGTATCGCTTCAGCCAGCGAGCGCTCAGGTGTGCTCAATGGGTGGCGACGACGGGTTTCCGAGAAGCGTTTAAGCAGGGTTTCTTCGTCGGCGTCCAGATACAGCACATCGCATTGAATGTGGCGGCTGCGGACTTCTTCCAGCAATTGCGGGAAGCGCGACAAGTGGCTCGGCAGGTTGCGCGCGTCGATAGAGACGGCAACCTGGGGTTGAGCCAGTTCGGTATGGATCAGCGCGCGCTCGGCCAATTCGGGCAACAAACCGGCCGGCAGATTATCGATGCAGTAAAAGCCACTGTCCTCCAGCACATCGAGCGCGGTGCTCTTGCCGGAACCCGATCTACCACTGACGATAATCATGCGCATGATTAGTGACCGCTCTGTATGTCCAGGACAACTTGATACAGGGCTTCATTGCTGGCTGCACTGCGCAGCTTGTCACGCACATCCTTGCGGTCGAGCATGCCTGCAATCTGCCGCAGCAATTCCAGGTGTGCATCGGTGGCGGCTTCGGGGACGAGCAGGACGAACAGCAAATCCACGGGCGCGCCATCGATGGCGTCATATTCTATGGGGTGATCCAGGTGAACCAGGGCGCTGATCGGCTGGCTGCAACCTTTCAGGCGGCAATGAGGAATGGCGATGCCATTGCCAAAGCCGGTCGAGCCAAGTTTTTCACGAGCGATCAGGCTCTCGTAAACATCTTGCTCAAACAGTTCGGGCACTTCGCGGACGATCACATTGGCAATCGTCTCGAGCGCGCGTTTTTTACTGCCACCCGGCACGTTCACGAGTGAACGGCCAGGGGTCAGGATGTTTTCAAGTCGAATCATGAGTAGGGGGTGTTAGCGAGCTGTCGCACCCTTGAGGATGCTTTGCTGCTTTTCCTTATGCTTGAGCAATTGTCGGTCGAGCTTGTCAGTCAGGAGGTCGATGGCTGCGTACATGTCGTCATGTTCGGCGTTGGCGACCACCTCTCCACCGTGGATATGCAGTGTGGCTTCGATCTTCTGTTTCAGCTTCTCGACCGCCATGGTCACTTGCACATTGGTAATCTTGTCAAAGTGCCCTTCGAGTTTCTTGAGTTTGGCCTCAATGTATTCGCGCATGGGCTTTGTCACTTCAAGCTGGTGTCCACTGATGTTGACTTGCATACAGCTTCTCCTTCGTTGCCAGTGCATAAAGAGGCAGGCTGGAATGCCTGCCACTGGAACGCTGTGGCTCTTAGCCTGACCGGTCTGTAAGCGAATCTCAGACTGGCTTGGGCGTCACATCAATCGCTTGCGCTCGCTCGAAGGCGCGATCCCAAGTGATTCGCGGTATTTGGCGACTGTGCGACGGGCTACTTGAATGCCTTGTGCCTCCAGTAAACCAGCGATCTTGCTGTCACTCAACGGCTTTTTCTGATTTTCCGCCGCAACCAGTTTTTTGATGATTGCGCGTATCGCCGTGGACGAGCATTCACCGCCCTCGGAGGTGCTGACGTGGCTGGAGAAGAAGTACTTCAGCTCATAAATGCCACGCGGGGTGTGCATGAATTTCTGCGTGGTAACGCGGGAAATCGTCGACTCGTGCATGCCAACCGCTTCCGCGATGTCGTGCAGGACCAACGGTTTCATCGCTTCGTCGCCGTACTCAAGGAAGCCACGTTGATGCTCGACGATTTGCGTGGCGACTTTCATCAGCGTTTCGTTGCGGCTTTGCAGGCTCTTGATGAACCAACGGGCTTCCTGCAGCTGATTGCGCATGAAGGTGTTGTCGGCGCTGGTGTCGGCGCGGCGGACGAAGCCGGCGTACTGCGGATTGACCCGCAGGCGCGGCACGGACTCTTGATTGAGTTCGACCAGCCAGCGTTCGTTGTCCTTGCGCACGATAACGTCGGGCACGACGTACTCGGCTTCGGTGGACTCGATCTGCGAACCCGGACGCGGGTTGAGGCTCTGTACCAGTTCAATCACCTGGCGCAGTTCGTCTTCCTTGAGCTTCATGCGCCGCATCAGCTGCGCGTAGTCACGGCTGCCCAGCAAATCGATGAAGTCGGTCACCAGGCGCTGTGCTTCGGCCAGCCAGCGGGTTTTCAACGGCATCTGGCGCAGTTGCAGCAGCAGGCATTCGCTGAGGTTGCGGGCACCGATACCGGCCGGCTCGAATTGTTGAATTCGATGCAGGACCGCTTCGATTTCATCTAGCTCGACATCCATCTCCGGATCGAAGGCATCGAGGATTTCCTCGAGCGACTCGTCAAGGTAGCCCTGATTGTTGATGCAATCGATCAGGGTCACGGCAATCAGACGATCGGTGTCGGACATCGGGGCCAGGTTCAGTTGCCACAGCAGATGGCTTTGCAGGCTTTCACCGACCGAGGTACGGGTGGTGAAGTCCCACTCGTCATCATCGTTGCTGGGCAGGCTGCTGGCGCTGGTCTGGTAGACGTCTTCCCAGGCGGTGTCGACGGGCAGCTCGCTAGGAATGCGCTCGTTCCACTCGCCGTCTTCCAGGTTGTCTACCGTGGGGGCAGCTTCCTGGTACGTCGGTTCCTGGACATCAGGATTGGGTTTCTCGATGTTGTCGGCCAGCGGGTCGGCGTTATCGAAGTCGTCGCCTTCTTCCTGGCGCTCGAGCATAGGATTGGATTCCAACGCTTCCTGGATCTCTTGTTGAAGGTCCAGGGTCGACAGTTGGAGTAGACGGATGGCCTGTTGCAGCTGCGGTGTCATCGTCAGCTGCTGGCCCATTCTCAGGACTAGCGATGGTTTCATGGCAGGGGCTAAACACCTTATTCGCCGGCGCACATGCGCCATCCACTACAGGGCGCCGGAGCGCCAACTTAAGCAAATTATATGCCTGAAACCTAAGTGTTTGCCTAGGGTGTGGTGACAATTAATATACTTGCCAACCACCGCACCCTAGTGTCCGTCGCCTATGAAGAGCGAAACACCGCAGAACTTACAGGCGGAACTCATGGCCGAGGTAAACCTCTTTAACCAGTTGGTTGGCCAGAATTGTCTCCGCATCACCCTCAGCGATCAGTTGCCCGTCGTTGACGATGTACGCGGTTTCACAGATATCCAGCGTCTCACGAACGTTGTGGTCCGTGATCAGAACGCCGATGCCCTTGGCTTTCAAGTGGTGGATGATCTGTTTGATATCGCCGACCGAGATCGGGTCGACGCCGGCAAACGGTTCATCGAGCAGAATGAACTTGGGCGATGTGGCCAGGGCGCGGGCGATTTCTACCCGGCGGCGCTCACCACCGGACAGGCTCATGCCCAGGTTGTCGCGAATGTGGCTGATGTGGAATTCCTGCAGCAGGCTTTCCAGCTCCTTGCGACGTGCGGCGCGGTCGAGTTCCTTACGGGTCTCGAGGATGGCCATGATGTTGTCGGCCACCGAGAGCTTGCGGAAAATCGACGCTTCCTGCGGCAGATAGCCGATACCGGAGCGTGCGCGGCCGTGCATGGGCTGATGGCTGACGTCGAGGTCATCGATCAATACGCGGCCCTGATCGGCGCGTACCAGGCCGACGATCATGTAGAAACACGTGGTCTTGCCGGCGCCGTTTGGCCCCAGAAGACCAACGATCTGCCCACTTTCGATGGACAGGCTGACATCACGAACGACCTGACGGCCCTTATAGCTTTTAGCCAGATGCTGGGCTTTCAGCGTTGCCATTAAGGAGCCTTCTGCGCGTCGGGTTTGCTTTTCGGCTGGATAACCATGTCGATCCGTGGGCGCGGGGCGGTTACTTTGGCGCCGTTGGCGCGCCCGGCGTTGACGATCTGCTTCACGGTGTCATAGATGATTTTCTCGCCTTCCGACGTGTTGCCATCATTGACGACCTTGGCTCTGTCAATCAGGACGATTTTATCCTGGGTGGCAAAGTACTGGATGGTCACGCCCCATGCCTGCACGATCGGCTTGTTCAGTTCCGGCTTCTGTTCGTAGTACGCCAGGTTGCCAACAGCAGTGAATACGTTGATTTCGCCGGTAGGCAGACGGGTGATGGTCACCGTGTTGCCGGTGATCTTCAGCGTGCCCTGCGTGATGATGACGTTGCCTTTGTAAGTGGCAATGCCTTGTTTGTCATCAAGCTGCGCGTCGTCAGACTGGATATGGATAGGCTGATCGCGATCCGTCGGCAGAGCCCATGCGCTCACGCTTCCCAGTGCTGTGCCCAGGCCGAGCAAAAAAGGGAGGGTTTTAACGAGCCTCATACAGTCCTCTTACTTTGGACAGCAGGTTCATCCTGCCGTCGTTCAAATACGCTTTCATGCCCGTGCCGGTAGATACACCGCCGAAACCGTCGATTCTAACGGCTTGCTCGGTCTGCGCATATTGCTTCTGTGGGAATACGGTCATTCGGCTGCTGGTAATGATGGTCGTGCGGTTTTTTTCGTCTGTGCGGGCAATGCGAACCTGGTCGATCAGTTCGACATGATCGCCGCCTGGCGAAACCTCGCCCTTCAGGCTCTGGACGTGCCACGGGTAAGCGGCACCGCGAAACATGTTCAGGTCCGGCATGGTCAGCAGGGTGACGTCGGACACCTGCAGGTGCTCGACTTTGTCGGCTGTCATGTCGTATTGCAGCTTGCCGTCAGGAAGAAACTGGCGGCTGTGGGCATTGATCGCATAAAAGTCGATCGTGCCCGCGTCAATCTGTGCCGCCTTCTTCTCGAGAAAGGTTTCAGGGTTGATGTTCCAGTAGCCTGCGGCAGCTACCAGCCCCGCGATCACGCCCAGAAACAAAAACCTGCGAATTGTTTTGCTCAGCATAAATAACTTCTATAGGTAGGCGGCGTGGGCCGCTTCAAGACTGCCTTGGGCGGTCAGGATCAGCTCGCAGAATTCACGGGCCGCGCCTTCACCGCCGCGCGCCTGGGTAATGCCATCGGCATGTTGCCGAACGAAACTGGCGGCATTCGCGACTGCCATGCCCAGGCCTACGCGCCGAATGACCGGCAAGTCTGGCAGATCGTCACCCAGATAGGCGACTTGTTCATAGCTTAGGTTGAGTTCAGCGAGGAGTTCGTCGAGAACCACCAATTTATCTTCGCGACCTTGATACAAATGATGAATGCCCAGGTTCTTCGCGCGGCGTTCGACCACGGGAGTCTTGCGGCCGCTGATGATTGCGGTGCGCACGCCGGATGCAATCAGCATCTTGATACCCTGGCCGTCGAGGGTGTTGAAGGTCTTGAACTCGCTGCCGTCTTCGAGGAAGTACAGGCGGCCGTCGGTCAACACGCCGTCGACGTCGAAAATCGCCAGCTTGATGTTCTTGCCGCGTTGCAGCAGATCGGTGGTCGCTTCGCTCATTACATAACCCCTGCGCGCAGAAGATCCTGCAGGTTGAAGGCGCCGATGGGGTGGTCGTTTTCGTCCACCACGATCAGTGCGCCAATCTTGTTGTCTTCCATGATTTTCAGTGCCTCGGCCGCGAGCATCTCGGGGCGGGCGGTCTTGCCGTGGACGGTCATCACTTCGTCGATGGTCGCCTTGCGAATGTCGATGTTGCGGTCCAGCGTGCGGCGCAAATCACCGTCGGTGAAGATCCCGGCAAGACGCCCGTCGGCTTCGGTGATGGCGGTCATGCCCAGGCCCTTGCGAGTCATTTCCATCAGCGAGTCGCGCAGCAAGGTGCCACGCAGGACCTTTGGCAAGTCGTCGCCAGTGTGCATGACGTGCTCGACCTTGAGCAGCAAGCGACGGCCCAGGGCGCCGCCGGGATGCGAGAAAGCGAAGTCTTCGGCGGTGAAGCCGCGCGCTTCAAGCAGCGCCACTGCCAGGGCATCGCCCATGACCAGCGCGGCGGTGGTCGACGAAGTCGGCGCCAGGTTCAGCGGGCAGGCTTCCTGCTCGACGTGCACGTTCAGATTGACCTCGGCGGCCTTGGCCATCGCTGAGTCCGGATTGCCGGTCAGACTGATCATCTTGATGCCCAGGCGCTTGATCAGCGGCAGCAGGGTCACGATTTCAGCAGTCGAGCCTGAGTTGGAAATCGCCAGGATGATGTCGTCGGAAGTGATCATGCC
Organism: Pseudomonas sp. NA-150; assembly: GCF_044336365.1. NCBI lineage: Bacteria > Pseudomonadati > Pseudomonadota > Gammaproteobacteria > Pseudomonadales > Pseudomonadaceae > Pseudomonas > Pseudomonas sp. NA-150. Next base: position 722,012 of record NZ_CP172305.1, read on the forward strand.
CATGTCGCCATGGCTCGCTTCGGCTGGGTGGACAAAGAATGCAGTAGTACCGGTGCTGGCCAGGGTGGCAGCAATCTTGTTGCCGATATGCCCGGATTTCCCCATGCCAACCACTACAACGCGTCCCTTGCCGGCCAGAATCATCTCGCAGGCACGCACGAAATCCGCATCGATGCGGGTCAGCAAGCCTTCTACGGCTTCTATTTCGAGGCGAATGGTGCGCTGTGCTGTTTGGATCAGGTCGCTGGATTGGCTCATGTCAGAAATCAGTTAGCCTGGTGAAAAGGCGGCGATTATAGCGGTAATGGTCAATTCCCTCACGCTTGATCGTCGGTCTTTCTTGCTTAAGGGGGTTCAATTGACGGCAGAGGCTTGTCGCTGCGTCTTTCGCTGTAGTCAATTGTGCCAATTACCTACTGCTCGTTTGCAGGAAAAACGCTTCATTGCATGGGCCAGGTGCGCTTGCGGTGGTATAGTTCGCCGCCAGTTCGGCCCACCTAGCCAGTGCATGTCTTGCGTCATGGACTCGGCGCAGGAGAGTGAGGCTGCATAGCCAGGAGTTTAGATGAGCGCCGATAACGCCTACGCGGTCGAGCTGAAGGGTGTTTCCTTCAAGCGCGGTACGCGCAGCATCTTCAATAATGTCGATATTCACATTCCGCGAGGCAAGGTCACCGGCATCATGGGACCTTCCGGCAGTGGCAAGACTACTTTGCTGCGTTTGATGGGCGCACAACTGCGTCCGGACAAGGGTGAAGTCTGGGTCAACGGTCAGAATCTGCCGAAGCTGTCGCGCAGCGATCTGTTCGACGCCCGCAAGCGGATGGGTGTTCTGTTTCAGAGCGGTGCGCTGTTCACGGACCTCGACGTCTTCGAAAACGTTGCCTTCCCGTTGCGGGTTCACACCAAGCTGCCTGAAGACATGATTCGCGACATCGTCCTGCTCAAGTTGCAGGCGGTCGGATTGCGCGGTGCCGTTGAATTGATGCCCGATGAGCTGTCTGGTGGCATGAAGCGGCGCGTGGCACTGGCTCGAGCCATCGCCCTCGATCCGCAGATCCTCATGTACGACGAACCGTTCGTAGGTCAGGACCCGATTGCAATGGGGGTGCTGGTACGTCTTATTCGCCTGCTCAACGATGCCCTCGGGATCACCAGTGTCGTGGTCTCCCATGACCTGGCCGAAACCGCGAGTATTGCCGACTACCTCTACGTCGTCGGCGATGGGCAGGTCCTCGGGCATGGCACGCCGGCCGAGCTGATGAATTCGGATAATCCGCGCATTCACCAATTTATGACCGGTGAGCCGGATGGCCCCGTTCCATTCCATTATCCGGCACCGGATTATCGCAAAGATCTTTTGGGGAAGCGCTGATGCGCAGAAAGACAATACTGGGCCGTATCAACCTGTTCGGGCGCTCTGCACTCGACATTGTTGCGGCATTGGGGCGCTCGGCGCTGTTTCTGCTTCACGCCTTGGCCGGTCGCGGCATTGGTGGTGGTTTTCAATTGCTGGTTCGGCAGTTGTATTCGGTCGGTGTCATGTCCCTGCTGATCATTGTCGTCTCGGGCGGGTTCATCGGCATGGTGCTGTCGCTGCAGGGATTCAGTATTCTGACCAAGTACGGTTCGGAGCAGGCGGTCGGCCAGTTGGTAGCCTTGACTCTGTTGCGTGAATTGGGGCCTGTGGTGGCGGCGTTGCTGTTCGCGGGTCGTGCCGGTTCGGCATTGACCGCAGAAATTGGCAACATGAAGTCCACCGAGCAACTTTCCAGCCTGGAAATGATTGGCGTCGACCCGCTCAAGTACATCATCGCGCCGCGCTTGTGGGCCGGCTTTATCTCGTTGCCATTGCTGACCATGATTTTCAGCGTAGTGGGCATCTGGTGCGGTTCATGGGTCGCCATCGACTGGCTGGGCGTTTACGAAGGCTCGTTTTGGGCGAACATGCAAAGCAGCGTGTCCTTCAACAACGACGTGCTCAATGGTGTAATTAAAAGCGTTATCTTTGCTTTTGTAGTGACCTGGATTGCCGTGTTCCAGGGGTACGATTGTGAGCCCACCTCAGAAGGGATCAGTCGCGCCACGACGAAAACCGTGGTGTATGCCTCGCTGGCCATATTGGGCCTGGACTTTATTTTGACCGCCTTGATGTTTGGAGACTTCTGATGCAAAACCGCTCCCTGGAAACCGGTGTCGGCCTGTTCCTGCTGGCCGGGATCCTGGCTTTGATCTTGTTGGCCTTGCGGGTCAGTGGTCTGACCGTGAGTTCGACCAATGACAGCTATAAAATTTACGCTTACTTCGACAATATCGCCGGTTTGACTGTCAGAGCCAAGGTGACCATGGCTGGTGTGGCCATCGGCAAGGTCACAGCTATCGATCTGGATCGCGACAAATTTACCGGTCGGGTGACGATGGAGGTTCAAAAGCAGGTTAACAACATGCCGACTGACTCCACTGCGTCGATCCTCACCGCCGGTCTGTTGGGCGAGAAATACATCGGTATCAGCGTGGGCGGTGATGAAACTGTGCTCAAGGATGGCAGCACGATCCATGACACCCAGTCTGCGCTGGTACTGGAAGACCTGATCGGCAAATTCCTGCTTAATACTGTGAGTAAAGACGCCAAATGAGGAATATCTCCATGTTCTCCACCTTGCGCCGCGGCCTGCTGATCTTGTTGGCTGCGCTTCCTATGTTGGTCAACGCTGCTCCGGGCCAGTCGGCTCATGACATTGTTGACGGTACGACCAAGCAACTGTTGGCCGATCTGGCCGCCAACAAGGCGAAGTACAAAGCTGATCCAAGCGCCTTCTACGATGCCTTGAACGGTATTGTCGGTCCGGTGATCGACGCTGACGGCATCTCGAAAAGCATCATGACCGTCAAGTATTCGGCCAAGGCTACGCCGCAGCAGATGAAGACCTTCCAGGAAAACTTCAAACGCAGCTTGATTCAGTTCTATGGCAATGCGCTGCTGGAATACAACAACCAGGGCATTACCGTGGCTGCGCCCAAGGATGAAAGCGGCGACCGTACCAGCGTTGATATGAGCGTGAAAGGTAACGGCGGCGCGGTTTACCCTGTGCAGTACACCCTCGAGAAGGTCGGTGGCGAGTGGAAAGTGCGCAACGTGATCATCAACGGTATCAACATCGGCAAGTTGTTCCGTGATCAGTTCGCTGACGCCATGCAGCAGAACGGCAACGATCTCGACAAGACCATCAATGGCTGGGCTGGCGAAGTCGCCAAAGCCAAGGACACAGCGGATAAAGCTGCCGAGAAACAAGCCCAATGAGTGAGGCAGCCGTACGTCTTGGCGCCGCAGGTGAATTGTTCCTGAGTGGTGTGCTCGACTACCGCACCGGTCCGGCCTTGCGCAAGCAAGGTCAGGATTTGATCAAGGCCAGCGCTGCTCCGGCCGTGATTCTGGACTGCTCCGAGGTACAGAAGTCCAGCAGTGTGGGTCTGTCGTTGCTGCTCGCGTTCATGCGTGATGCCAAGGTGGCCGGGAAGATCGTCAGCGTTCAGTCGCTGCCGGATGACATGCGCGAAATCGCTCAGGTCTCCGGCTTGACCGAGTTGCTGGACCAACATCAATAACCATCAGAAAAGCGCTTTCCGTCTGAGTCTCGCTATCCGGGGTTCGCAGGGAGGGCGCTTTTTTTGTATGATGGCCGACCCGCGCGCGTAGGGCGCCGATTGAGGTTAAGCATGCAGGCCGTAGAAGTTAAAAGCTTCCTTGAAGGAAAGCTGCCAGAAACCCAGGTAGAAGTTGAAGGCGAAGGCTGCAATTTTCAGCTGAACGTGATCAGTGACGAACTGGCTACACTTAGCCCAGTCAAGCGTCAGCAGCAGATCTATGCCCATTTGAACCCCTGGATCGCCGATGGCAGCATCCATGCGGTCACCATGAAATTTTTCAGCCGCGCTGCATGGGCCGAGCGCACCTGAGCCAATTGGCGTCGAGACTCTTATGGATAAACTGATTATTACTGGCGGCGTTCGTCTTGATGGCGAAATCCGCATCTCCGGGGCAAAGAACTCTGCCCTGCCGATTCTGGCTGCAACCTTGCTGGCCGATGGGCCGGTAACGGTCTGCAACCTGCCGCACCTGCACGACATCACCACGATGATCGAGCTGTTCGGGCGCATGGGCATCGAGCCTGTGATCGACGAAAAGCTGAGCGTTGAAATCGACGCACGTACCATCAAGACCTTGGTCGCACCGTACGAGCTGGTGAAAACCATGCGCGCGTCGATCCTGGTATTAGGTCCGATGGTTGCCCGTTTCGGTTACGCCGAAGTTGCTCTGCCTGGCGGTTGCGCCATTGGTTCGCGTCCGGTAGACCTGCACATCCGTGGTCTTGAAGCCATGGGCGCGACCATTGACGTCGAAGGCGGCTACATCAAGGCCAAGGCGCCAGAAGGCGGCCTGCGTGGTGCGAACTTCTTCTTCGATACCGTCAGCGTGACTGGTACCGAGAACATCATGATGGCAGCCAGCCTGGCCAACGGCCGTAGCGTTTTGCAAAACGCTGCCCGTGAGCCTGAAGTGGTCGACCTGGCCAACTGCCTGATTGCCATGGGTGCGAACATCACCGGCGCCGGCACCGACACCATCACCATCGATGGCGTTAAACGTCTGCACGGCGCGACTTACAAAGTCATGCCCGACCGTATCGAGACCGGCACCTACCTGGTAGCTGCTGCAGCCACCGGTGGTCGCGTCAAGCTCAAGGACACCGATCCAACCATCCTCGAAGCGGTGTTGCTCAAGCTTCAGGAAGCCGGCGCTGAAATCACTACCGGCAAAGACTGGATCGAGCTGAACATGCACGGCAAGCGGCCGAAGGCGGTCAACGTGCGCACGGCTCCATACCCGGCGTTCCCGACCGACATGCAGGCGCAGTTCATCTCGCTCAATGCCATCGGTGAAGGCACCGGTGCAGTCATCGAAACCATCTTTGAAAACCGTTTCATGCACGTGTATGAAATGCACCGCATGGGCGCGCACATCCTGGTGGAAGGCAACACTGCGGTTGTCACCGGCGTAGAGACGCTCAAAGGCGCGCCAGTCATGGCCACCGACCTGCGTGCTTCGGCCAGCCTGGTGATCTCGGCGCTGGTTGCCGAAGGTGACACCTTGATCGATCGCATCTACCACATCGATCGTGGTTATGAGTGCATCGAAGAAAAACTGCAGATGCTGGGCGCCAAGATCCGTCGCGTTCCGGGCTAGTACGTTTTGAACGCTAATGTTCCGGGCTGATGTGCCCGGGACACGTAGGGCACAGGGATGTGCCCGATTGCCAAGGACTTACGTTTCCCATGTTAACCATCGCACTGTCCAAGGGCCGTATCCTTGACGACACGCTGCCGCTTCTCGCTGAAGCAGGCATTGTGCCGACCGAGAATCCGGACAAGAGCCGCAAGCTGATCATCCCCACGACTCAGGCCGATGTGCGCCTGCTGATTGTGCGCGCGACCGATGTGCCGACCTACGTCGAACACGGCGCTGCCGATCTGGGTGTCGCGGGTAAAGATGTGTTGATGGAATACAGTGGCCAGGGCCTGTATGAGCCGCTGGACCTACAAATTGCCAAGTGCCGTTTGATGACTGCGGGCGCCATCGGTGCCGTCGAGCCTAAAGGCCGTCTGCGCGTTGCGACCAAATTCGTCAACGTCGCCAAGCGTTATTACGCCGAGCAGGGCCGTCAGGTCGATATCATCAAGCTGTATGGCTCGATGGAACTCGCACCGCTGATCGGCCTGGCCGACAAAATCATCGACGTTGTCGACACCGGCAATACGCTGCGTGCCAACGGCCTTGAACCCCAGGAACTGATTGCAACTATCAGTTCACGTCTGGTGGTGAACAAGGCGTCGATGAAGATGCAACACGCGCGTATCCAGGCGCTGATCGATACACTGCGTCAAGCAGTCGAGTCGCGACACCGCGGCTAGTCCTCCCGCGCGACCTTGAGTTGCGCCCAGCTATCCGTGTCATAGCCAAATTTCTCAGGTGCCCGCGCGGATGGCTTGGTAGCTTAGCCACGCGGCACCTGAGTAAATAGCCAATCATCGAGGCCCTCGCTATGACCACGTCCACTGCAATACGCCGACTCAACGCTGCTGACCCGGATTTCGCACATCATCTGGATCATCTGCTGAGCTGGGAAAGTGTGTCTGACGACTCGGTCAATCAGCGCGTGCTCGACATCATCAACGCGGTCCGCGAACGCGGCGATGCGGCGTTGGTGGAGTTCACCCAGCGCTTCGATGGTCTGGAAGTTGCGTCCATGGCCGATCTGATCCTGCCGCGCGAGCGTCTGGAACTGGCCCTGACGCGCATCACGCCCGAACAGCGTACCGCCTTGGAAACCGCTGCCGAGCGCGTGCGCAGTTACCACGAAAAGCAAAAGCAGGATTCCTGGAGCTACACCGAGGCCGACGGCACGGTGCTGGGCCAGAAGGTCACGCCGCTTGATCGCGCCGGTCTGTACGTGCCAGGTGGCAAGGCATCGTACCCGTCGTCAGTGTTGATGAACGCGATTCCGGCCAAAGTGGCTGGCGTGCCTGAGGTGGTCATGGTGGTGCCGACCCCGCGTGGCGAAATCAACGAGCTGGTGCTGGCGGCGGCCTGCATTGCTGGCGTCGACCGGGTGTTCACCATTGGTGGTGCGCAGGCTGTTGCTGCCTTGGCCTACGGCACTGAAAGCGTGCCGCGGGTCGACAAGGTTGTCGGTCCCGGCAACATCTATGTGGCCACTGCCAAGCGTCACGTGTTCGGTCAGGTGGGTATCGACATGATCGCCGGGCCGTCCGAAATTCTGGTGGTGTGCGATGGCCTGACCGATCCTGACTGGATCGCCATGGACCTGTTCTCCCAGGCCGAGCACGACGAAGACGCCCAGGCTATTCTGGTCAGCCCGGACGCCGAGTTCCTCGACAAGGTCGCGGCGAGCATCGCCAAATTGCTGCCGACCATGGAGCGTGCGGAAATTATCAACACCTCGATCACCAGCCGTGGCGCGCTGATCAAAGTAGCGGACATGCAGCAAGCGATTGACGTCGCCAACCGCATCGCGCCTGAGCACCTTGAGTTGTCGGTGGCCGATCCTGAAGCCTGGTTGCCGCAGATTCGCCACGCTGGCGCGATCTTCATGGGCCGCCACACTTCCGAAGCGCTGGGCGATTACTGCGCCGGGCCGAATCACGTGTTGCCGACTTCCGGCACTGCGCGCTTCTCGTCGCCACTGGGTGTGTACGATTTCCAGAAGCGTTCATCGATCATTTATTGCTCGGAGCAGGGCGCATCCGAGCTGGGCAAAACCGCCTCGGTGCTGGCCCGCGGCGAGTCGCTGACCGGCCACGCCCGCAGCGCGGAATATCGGATTGTCGACAACCAGGCACAAGGGAAAAAAGCATGAGCAAGTTCTGGAGTCCATTTGTCAGCAAACTGGTGCCTTATGTGCCGGGCGAGCAGCCGAAGCTGACCAAGCTGGTCAAGCTCAACACCAACGAAAACCCTTACGGCCCGTCGCCGAAAGCGCTGGCCGCGATGCGCGCCGAGCTGACCGACGATTTGCGTCTGTACCCGGACCCGAACAGCGATTTGCTGAAGAAAGCCGTCGCCAGCTATTACGGTGTGCAAAGCAATCAGGTGTTCCTCGGCAACGGCTCCGACGAGGTGTTGGCCCACGCGTTCAGCGCGTTTTTCAAGCACGACAAGCCGTTGTTGTTTCCAGACATCAGCTACAGCTTCTACCCGGTTTACTGCGCTCTTTATGAGATCGAATACGACGCGATCCCGCTGGACGAGCAGTTTCAGATTCGGATCGAGGATTACGCGCGACCCAACGCCGGCATCATCTTCCCGAATCCGAACGCACCTACCGGATGCCTGCTGCCGCTGAGTGCGGTGGAGCAAATGCTCAAAGGCAGCCCTGACTCAGTGGTCGTGGTCGATGAAGCGTACATCGACTTCGGCGGCGAGACGGCGATTGCGCTGGTGGATCGCTATCCGAACCTGCTGGTCACGCAAACCTTGTCCAAGTCGCGTTCGTTGGCTGGGTTGCGGGTAGGGCTGGCGGTGGGTCACCCCGATTTGATCGAGGCGCTGGAACGGGTGAAAAACAGTTTCAACTCGTACCCGCTGGATCGTCTGGCCATCGTCGGTGCGACCGCTGCGTTTGAAGACCGTGAGCACTTCGAGAGCACCTGCAAGGCGGTGATCGATAGCCGTGAGGCACTGATCGAGCAACTGGAAGGCAAGGGCTTTGAAGTGCTGCCGTCAGCCGCCAACTTCATCTTCGCCCGTCACCCACAGCATGATGCTGCCGGGATAGCGGCGAAGTTGAGGGCGCAGGGCGTGATCGTTCGGCACTTCAAGCAGGAACGCATTGCACAGTTCCTGCGGATCAGCATCGGCACGCCGGAGCAGAACCAGGCGTTGCTGGATGGGTTGGGTTCTCTCTAAAGCGACGCGCACTACCCTGTAGGGGCTGCCGGTAGCTGCGATCCCTACGGCCGGAAGGCCATTCCGGCCTTATCGCAGCCTTCGGCAGCTCCTACAGGGTACCGCTGAAATTACTGCTCTTCAGCCGGCGCCGGTGCCGGTGGTGGACGCAAGCCCACTTCGGCAGTCAACGTAAGCTGTTTGCCATTACGCATCACTTCAATGGCAATCTTGTCGCCCGGTTTGGTCCGCGCCACCTGGTTCATTGAGCGCCGACCATCGCCAGCCGCTTCGCCATCGATGCTGAGAATCACGTCGCCCAACTGCAAGCCGGCCTTTTGTGACGGACCGTCGCGGAAGATACCTGCGACCACGATGCCCGGTCGGTCTTTCAAACCAAAGGATTCAGCCAATTCCTGAGTCAGTGGCTGTACTTCAATCCCCAACCAGCCACGAATCACCTGGCCGTGTTCGATGATCGACTTCATCACCTCCAGCGCCAGTTTCACCGGAATCGCGAAGCCAATACCTTGCGAGCCACCGGACTTGGAGAAGATCGCGGTGTTGATGCCGGTGAGGTTACCGTTGGCATCGACCAATGCGCCGCCCGAGTTGCCGGGGTTGATCGCGGCGTCGGTCTGGATGAAATCTTCGTAGGTGTTCAGGCCCAATTGGTTGCGGCCGGTGGCGCTGATGATGCCCATGGTCACGGTCTGGCCGACACCAAACGGGTTACCGATCGCCAGTGCGACATCGCCGATGCGAATGTTGTCTGAACGGCCGATGGTAATCGCCGGCAGGTTTTTCAGATCGATTTTCAGGACCGCCAGGTCCGTTTCCGGATCGCTGCCGATCACTCGGGCCAGGGTTTCACGGCCATCCTTAAGTGCCACCACGATCTGGTCTGCACCAGAGGTCACGTGGTTGTTGGTCAGCAGGTAACCTTCCGGGCTCATGATCACCGCAGAACCGAGGCTCGACTCCATCCGGCGTTGCTTGGGCAGGTTGTCACCGAAGAAGCGACGGAACTGCGGGTCTTCGAACAACGGATGATTGGGCTTGCTCACCACTTTGGTGGTGTACAGGTTGGCCACGGCCGGGGCCGCAATAATCACCGCGTCGGCATACGACACCGGGCCCTGCTGAATAGCGGCGGACTGCGGCGCCTGCTGCAGGTTGACATCCTGGGTCGGTAATCCGACCCAAGTCGGGTAACGCTGGATAACCAACATCGCGATAAGCACACCAGCCAGCAATGGCCAGCCGAAAAAACGCAGTGCTTTAAGCATTGAGCAAAGTCCTGATGGATGCCAAGCGCAGGGCTTTTTGCCGGGTTTGCGCCATAATGGCGGGCATTATACGAGTACAGCGCAGGTCTGAACTGCATATTTAGGAGTCTTTTATGGCTGTTGCCCTGAGCACCCTGGTCGAGGAAGCGGATCGCTATCTGAATAGCGCTCGAATCCAGGATTACTGCCCAAATGGATTGCAAGTCGAAGGGCGTCCGCAAGTGATGCGCATCGTCAGCGGCGTGACCGCCAGTCAGGCATTGCTCGACGCGGCGGTCGAGGCTGAAGCGGACTTGATCCTGGTTCATCACGGTTATTTCTGGAAGGGTGAGAACCCTTGTATTACGGGGATGAAGCAGCGTCGGCTGAAAACGCTGCTCAAACACGACATCAGTTTGTTGTCTTACCACCTGCCGTTGGACCTGCACCCCGATGTCGGCAATAACGTGCAACTGGCGCGTCAACTCGATATCACCATCGAAGGCCCGCTGGACCCTGAAAATCCGCGTATTGTCGGTCTGGTGGGCTCGTTGTCCGAGCCAATGACACCCCGCGATTTCGCGCGCCGCGTGCAAAGCGCGCTGGGGCGCGAGCCGCTGTTGATCGAAGGCAGCGAGATGATTCGTCGGGTCGGCTGGTGTACGGGAGGCGGGCAGGGCTATATCGATCAGGCGGTATTGGCAGGCGTCGATCTGTACCTGAGCGGTGAAGCATCGGAGCAGACTTTCCATAGCGCGCGGGAAAACGACATCAGTTTTATTGCCGCCGGTCACCACGCCACGGAACGCTATGGGGTCCAGGCCTTGGGCGATTATCTGGCGCGACGCTTTGCGCTGGAGCATTTGTTCATCGATTGCCCGAATCCGATCTAACGACCCAAACGAGCCGTTCTATTGATAGATCGTTTCGATCTAGCTGGCTCCCTGAGTATAAGCAGGCGCTGTGATAAAGTGCCCGGCTCGAACACGGCCCGCTGGCCGTCAATCCGTACGTTTTCGTGAGTAGCCATGGTCGACAAACTGACGCATCTGAAACAGCTGGAGGCGGAAAGCATCCACATCATCCGCGAGGTCGCCGCCGAGTTTGATAACCCGGTGATGCTGTACTCCGTCGGTAAAGATTCCGCCGTAATGCTGCACCTGGCCCGCAAGGCATTCTTCCCGGGCAAGCTGCCGTTTCCGGTGATGCACGTGGACACCCGTTGGAAGTTCAAGGAAATGTACAGCTTTCGCGACCGCATGGTCGAAGAGCTGGGCCTTGACCTGATCGTGCACGTCAACCCGGATGGTGTTGCGCAGGGTATCAACCCGCTGACCCACGGTAGCGCCAAACACACCGACATCATGAAGACCGAGGGCCTCAAGCAGGCGCTGGATAAACATGGTTTCGATGCGGCATTCGGCGGTGCCCGTCGCGATGAAGAGAAGTCCCGCGCCAAAGAGCGCGTCTACTCATTCCGCGACAACAAGCACCGCTGGGACCCGAAAAACCAGCGTCCGGAACTGTGGAACGTCTACAACGGCAAGGTCAACAAGGGCGAATCCATTCGTGTATTCCCGTTGTCGAACTGGACCGAACTGGACATCTGGCAGTACATCTACCTCGAAGGCATCCCGATCGTTCCGCTGTACTTCGCGGCCGAGCGCGATGTGATCGAGATGAATGGCACCTGGATCATGATCGACGACGATCGCCTGCTGAACCACCTCAGCGATGAGGACAAAAAGCGCATCGTCAAAAAGAAAGTCCGTTTCCGCACACTTGGCGACTACCCGTTAACGGGCGCGGTCGAGTCTGAGGCTGTCACCCTCACCGACATCATTCAGGAAATGCTCCTGACGCGAACTTCCGAGCGCCAGGGCCGGGTCATCGACCACGATGGCGCCGGTTCCATGGAAGAAAAGAAACGTCAGGGCTATTTCTAAACAGGGTGTCTGCACATGTCGCATCAATCTGAATTGATCAGCGAGGACATCCTCGCCTATCTGGGCCAGCACGAACGCAAGGAACTGCTGCGCTTTCTAACCTGCGGTAACGTCGACGACGGCAAAAGCACGCTGATCGGGCGTTTGCTGCACGATTCCAAGATGATCTACGAAGATCATCTGGAAGCCATTACCCGCGATTCGAAGAAAGTCGGCACCACGGGCGACGAGATCGACCTGGCATTGCTGGTCGACGGCCTGCAGGCCGAGCGCGAGCAGGGCATCACCATCGATGTTGCGTACCGCTATTTCTCCACCGCCAAGCGCAAATTCATCATCGCCGACACCCCTGGCCATGAGCAGTACACCCGCAACATGGCCACCGGTGCGTCGACCTGTGACCTGGCGATCATTCTGGTGGACGCGCGCTACGGCGTGCAGACCCAGACCCGTCGTCACAGCTTCATTGCCTCGTTGCTCGGCATCAAGCACATCGTGGTTGCCATCAACAAGATGGACCTGAAGGGCTTCGACGAAGGCGTGTTCGAGTCGATCAAGGCGGATTACCTGGAGTTTGCCAAGGGTGTCGCGCTGAAGCCGACCACCATGCACTTCGTGCCGATGTCGGCGCTCAAGGGCGATAACGTGGTCAACCACAGCGAGCGTTCGCCGTGGTACACCGGTCAGACCCTGATGGAAATCCTCGAAACCGTTGAAGTCGCGGCTGACCGCAACCTCACCGATTTGCGATTCCCGGTGCAGTACGTCAACCGTCCGAACCTGAACTTCCGTGGTTTCGCCGGTACCCTGGCCAGCGGCATCGTGCACAAGGGCGATGAAGTCGTCGTGTTGCCGTCGGGCAAGACCAGCCGCGTCAAATCCATCGTCACTTTCGAAGGTGAACTGGAGCAGGCGGGTCCAGGTCAGGCCGTCACCCTGACCATGGAAGACGAGATCGATATCTCCCGTGGCGACCTGTTGGTTCACGCCGACAGCATCCCGCAGATCTCCGACAACTTCGACGCCATGCTGGTCTGGATGGCTGAAGAACCGATGCTGCCGGGCAAGAAATACGACATCAAGCGCGCCACCAGCTATGTGCCGGGCTCGATTGCCAGCATTACGCACAAGGTCGACGTCAACACCCTGGCCGAAGGTCCCGCCAGCGAGTTGAAGCTGAACGAAATCGGCCGGGTGAAGATCAGTCTCGACACCGCCATCGCGCTGGACGGCTACGAAAGCAACCGCACCACCGGTTCTTTCATCGTCATCGATCGTTTGACCAACGGCACCGTGGCTGCGGGCATGATCATCGCCCGTCCGGTCCTGGCCGGTACCAGCCACCACGACCATAAAGCCCACGTCGCCACCGAAGAGCGTGCTCGTCGCTTCGGCCAGCAACCGGCAACCGTGCTGTTCAGCGGCCTGTCGGGCGCGGGTAAAAGCACGCTGGCGTATGCCGTGGAGCGCAAGCTGTTCGACATGGGCCGAGCGGTGTATGTACTCGATGGCCAGAACCTGCGTCATGACCTGAACAAGGGTCTGCCAAATGACCGTGCCGGCCGCACTGAAAACTGGCGTCGTGCAGCACACGTTGCGCGTCAGTTCAACGAAGCCGGTCTGCTGACGCTGGCGGCTTTCGTTGCGCCGGATGCAGAAGGTCGTGAACAGGCGAAAGCCTTGATCGGCGCTGATCGGATGATCATCGTTTACGTCCAGGCCTCGCCAACCGTCTGCCGCGAGCGTGATCCGCAGGGCTTGTATGCCGCCAATGGCGACAACATCCCGGGTGAGTCCTTCCCCTACGACGTGCCGCTGAATGCCGATCTGGTTATCGACACTCAAACCGTCTCGTTGGACGACAGCGTGAAGTTGGTGCTGGAACTACTGCGCAGTCGCGGCGCGATTTAAACGTCGCTCGCTGACTGAAAACCCCGCGAAGGAGCGATCTTTCGCGGGGTTTTTTATGGGCTACAGGTTGACGAAACCCTTGTAGGAGCGAACTTGTTCGCGAGGGCGGTGTGCCAGACAGACCGCCGAAGAGTTCACCTGCCTCCGACAACCACCACAGTGAAACGGCTACGCCACCGGTGACGACGGCCGCATGCTGAGGGCTCAGAGCCGGACGTGGCGGCAGTTAAGCGTGAAACAAGAGTGAAATGACATACATATATATGTCACTCAGGTGAAAAGAGCTTGATTAGGTGGAGGCTCATTCATCGTAATTGAGGCAATAAAAATGAGTATTCAATATGTTCCATTTCAAGGCAGCGGCTCTTCGGTGCTGCCGCCTAACCAGAAAATGTCACCCGGGCACTTTCTTGTATCTCCAAATGGGCGGTTCCGGTTGGAGTTGTGGGGTGATGGGAATCTGGTAATCAAAGATAACGGAGTGGTTGCGTGGGTTGCTGATGCTAAACAGCCTTACAGCAGCACGTTGCAACGAAAAGGCGGTACAGTCATTACTTTCTTGGTGAGTAATGGTGGTTTCCTGTATGACGGGCCGGGGAGACGCACCTGGATTGCCAGAAGTACCGAATCGACCGACAAGTCATTTTGGTACAACAATTATCTGGCTATCCAGGATGATGGAAATCTCGTTATCTATGACAATCGTTCGGGTGGTTTGCGTTGGGCGCGTTTTGGGTTTGTGCCTGGACGTATTGGGAAACCGAAGCTGGTTAATGTTAATGACCCTCACACTAATATTTTGAAAAAATGGACTTGGGAGTTTTGATGGGGTGAATTGACTACCGGCTAGCGGGGCAATCCGGGTGAAGTGGGTTAATATCGCATTTGTGCTCTAGGTCAAAACCGCGACGTGCCCATATGAAGCAATTTTCTGTGCAGTCCCCAGGCACGCAGCCGGTAAGTACTAGCGCGGTGATGATTGTTGCGACTGTTTTCATGCGTTCCTCCAAATTTCGAGAGAGCTTAATGACGATTCAAAATGTTATCTATCCGTCATCATCCGAAAAAGTTGTAGGAATAGTCCGTAACATGTTTCATGCACTGCGGGCTTACCCGCAATGGAGCCAGTGCGATCCCTTTGAAAACACTTGCGGAAAATAAAAAAGCCCACCAGCGAACTGTCAGGTGGGCTTTTTAGTGAGTCGTGACAATCTCGAATACAGCGATAATTACAAGGCATCACTGCACTGAGGGTGATACGGGTTTTTTTCACATATTAATATCTGGTTTTTAGGGATGCTCCCTCCCTGCCAACTAATGTCGCAGCCGTTGTGGCAACCGCCCACACAGCCAGAAAGCACTAAGAAACTAACGATCATCACGACTGATTTCATACGCCCCTCCAAATATCGGAGGAGCTTAATGGCGAGATAACTCCATAACTATCCACCAGCTTCCGAAAGGCTTGTAGGAAGGGTCCGCAACTTGTTTCGCTATTGCGCCGGACTGCTACGGAAGTTGGTGTCTTGCTGGAAACAAAAAAGCCCGCCGTTCGGTCCAGAACGGCGGGCTTTTCATTGCGAAGAAGTCAGATCACTTCTTCAAACCGTAATGCTCATCAAGCATGCCGGGGGCATTCGGGGTTTTGGGCGCGTAGTCCTTTGGCGGTTCCGAGTGGCGTGGCGGGGTCAGGCGGTCGCGGGGCGTTGGCGCGGCATCGGAATGCAGGCTGGCCAGCAAACGTTGACGGGTCAGCTCATCCAGGGCCAGACGGTTGGCGCCATCGGAGAGATGGTCCTGTACGTCCTGGTAGCTCTGCGACAGCTTGTTGACCAGGGTCGCCGTGCTGTTGAAGTGGGTTACCACCTCGTTCTGATAACTGTTGAAGCGTTCCTGTACGTCATCCAACTGACGCTGCGTGCTGCTCGGCGCGGCGTTGGGCAGCAGACGCGCGGCCAGGAAACCAATGACGACACCCACGACCAGGGCAAGAGTCGGCAACAACCAAACTAAGAGCGAGTGTTCCACGAGTCCTTCCTCTATAAACGGCTTTGCTTTACGTTAACGGCTCGAACCTGCGCTGTATACCGTGACACGCTCACGGATATCCTAGTCGCAGACAATCAGCTAGACGAGTCGACCCAATTCGAGGTCACGGAGTTCATTTTTGCTCATGCGCGAAACCCCTGTATTGATCGACGGCCCGGTTGGCCAGCTGGAAGCACTTTACCTCGATCTGGAGGGCGCTCACGGCGTGGCGTTGATCTGCCATCCTAACCCGGTACAGGGCGGCACCATGCTCAATAAAGTCGTATCGACGTTGCAGCGTACCGCTCGCGACGCCGGTTTTATTACCTTGCGCTTCAATTATCGCGGCGTCGGCACCAGTGCCGGTACGCACGATATGGGCACCGGTGAAGTCGACGACGCCGAAGCCGCCGCACAATGGTTGCGCGACAAACACCCGGATCTGCCGATGGCCTTGCTCGGTTTTTCGTTCGGTGGTTTTATTGCCGCCACCCTGGGTGGACGCCTGGAAGCCAAGGGCGAGAAACTGAAACATTTGTTCATGGTTGCCGCCGCGGTGATGCGTCTTAACGACCAAACACCGGTGCCACAAAACTGCCCGCTGACTGTCATCCAGCCAGAAACTGACGAAGTGGTCGACCCGCAGGCGGTCTATCGCTGGTCCGAAACCCTCGAACGTCCCCATGAGCTGCTGAAAGTGGCAGAATGCGGACACTTTTTTCACGGCAAGCTGACCGATCTCAAGGATTTGGTCCTGCCGCGTCTTTCGAATTGATTGCAGCCCAACGCGCCTGATTTTGCGGGCGCCAGACTTTATAAGCGACCAGCCATGACCACTCGTATCCTGACCGGCATTACCACCACCGGTACGCCGCACCTTGGCAATTACGCCGGTGCCATCCGCCCGGCCATCGTTGCCAGCCGCCAGAGCGATGCCGATTCGTTCTACTTTCTGGCCGATTACCACGCCCTGATCAAATGCGACGAGCCGTTGCGCATCCAGCGTTCGCGCCTGGAAATCGCCGCGACCTGGCTGGCTGCCGGGCTGGATGTGAATCGGGTGACCTTCTACCGCCAGTCCGACATCCCGGAAATCCCTGAGCTGACCTGGCTGCTGACCTGTGTCGCAGCCAAGGGCCTGCTCAATCGCGCCCACGCCTACAAAGCGTCGGTGGACAAGAACGTGGAAACCGGTGAAGACCCGGATGCCGGCATCACCATGGGCTTGTACAGCTACCCGGTGCTGATGGCGGCCGACATCCTGATGTTCAACGCGCACAAGGTGCCAGTCGGTCGCGATCAGATCCAGCACGTGGAAATGGCGCGGGATATCGGCCAGCGCTTCAACCATCTGTTCGGCCAGGGCAAAGAATTTTTTGTCATGCCGGAAGCCCTGATCGAGGAAAGCGTGGCCACGCTGCCGGGTCTGGACGGGCGCAAGATGTCGAAAAGCTACGACAACACCATCCCGTTGTTCAGCAGCCCGAAAGAGATGAAAGAGGCGATTTCGCGCATCGTCACCGACTCCCGCGCGCCGGGCGAAGCCAAGGACCCGGACAATTCGCACCTGTTCACCCTCTACCAGGCCTTCGCAACCCCTGAGCAAGGCGCTGAGTTCCGTTCTGAGCTGTTGCAGGGTCTGGGTTGGGGCGAGGCCAAGCAGCGCCTGTTCACACTGCTTGACGGCGAGCTGAGCGAGGCGCGCGAGCGTTATCACGGTTTCATGCAGCGTCCGGCCGATCTGGAAGACATCCTCGAGGCCGGCGCCGCCAAAGCCCGCCGTGTGGCGACCCCGTTCCTCGGTGAGTTGCGCGAGGCAGTCGGCCTGCGTTCGTTCCGCAGCACGGTGCAGAGCGCGGACAGCGGCAAGAAAAAAGCGACCAAAGGTGCACGCTTCGTCAGCTTCCGTGAAGACGACGGCAGCTTCCGTTTCCGCCTGTTGGCAGCCGATGGTGAGCAACTGCTGTTGTCCAGCCGCTTTGCCGATGGCAAGACTGCGGGTGCTATCACCAAGCAGTTGCAGCAGGGTGATGAACTCGATCTGCGCATCGAAGATGATCGCTTCAGCCTGTGGATCGACGACGCCTGCGTGGCCGAAAGCCCCGAGTTCGCCACTAGTGCGGCGCGTGATGCAGCCCTCGAAAACCTGACCGTGGCACTGACCCCTCAATAGGTCTGATTGCCATTTTCAAGGGCCGTCGCTACAGTGGCGGCCCGTTTTTGTTGCCTTGCTAACGAATATGAATCCCCTAGAACGATATCAAGCTGATCTGAAGCGCCCTGACTTCTTCCACGATGCCGCGCAGGAAACTGCTGTGCGCCATTTGCAGCGTTTGTACGAAGATCTGATCGCCGCGCACAACAGCAAGCCAGGGATATTCAGCAAACTGTTCGGCAAGAAAGAACATACGCCGGTCAAAGGTTTGTATTTCTGGGGTGGCGTTGGCCGGGGCAAGACCTATCTGGTCGATACCTTTTTCGAAGCCTTGCCGTTCCAGGAAAAGGTCCGCACTCACTTCCACCGCTTCATGAAGCGCGTACACGAAGAGATGAAGACCCTCAACGGCGAGAAAAACCCGCTGACCATCATCGCCAAGCGTTTCTCCGATGAAGCGCGGGTGATTTGTTTCGATGAATTCTTTGTGTCGGACATAACCGACGCGATGATCCTCGGCACGCTGATGGAAGAATTGTTCAAGAACGGCGTGACCCTGGTCGCGACCTCGAACATCGTGCCGGACGGTCTGTACAAAGATGGTTTGCAGCGTGCGCGCTTCCTGCCGGCGATTGCTTTGATCAAGCAGAACACCGAGATCGTCAACGTCGACAGTGGTGTGGACTACCGTCTGCGTCACCTCGAGCAAGCCGAGCTGTTCCACTTCCCGCTGAACGATGCGGCCGAAGAAAGCATGCGCAAGAGTTTCCGTGCGCTGACCCCGGAATGCACTCAGGCCATCGAAAATGATGTGCTGATGATCGAAAACCGTGAAATCAATGCGTTGCTCACCTGCGATGACGTGGCTTGGTTCGACTTCCGCGCCCTGTGTGACGGCCCTCGTAGCCAGAACGACTACATCGAGCTCGGAAAGATCTTCCACGCCGTGTTGCTCAGCGGTGTCGAGCAGATGAGCGTCACCACCGACGACATCGCGCGACGCTTTATCAACATGGTCGACGAATTCTACGACCGGAACGTCAAACTGATCATCTCTGCGGAAGTGGAGCTCAAGGATCTGTACACCGGCGGTCGTCTGAATTTCGAATTCCAACGGACCCTTAGCCGTCTGCTGGAGATGCAATCCCACGAATTCCTGTCGCGGGCGCACAAGCCTTAAATTGGCTGATCGCGGGCAAGCCCCGCTCCTACAGATGTGCGCATGGCGCCAATTTTGTAGGAGCTGACTTGTCTGCGATGGCGTCACATCTAACACCATCGCGTTTTCCTGATGCCTCTACGCCGCTTGTAAAAACTGCTGCCGATACTGGTTTGGCGACAACTCCGTGTGCTGGCGGAACAACCGTGCGAAGAAGCTGGCGTCGTCATAGCCCACTTCATAGCTGATGGTCTTGATGCTCTTGCGCGTTCCCGACAGCAAGCCCTTGGCGGTTTCGATGCGCAGGCGTTGCAGGTAATGCAGCGGTTTGTCGCCGGTCGCGGTCTGAAACCGGCGCATGAAGTTGCGGATGCTCATGCCGTGTTCGCGCGCGACGTCTTCGAAACGGAATTTGTCGGCAAAGTGCTCTTCGAGCCATTGCTGAATCTGCAGAATGATCACGTCCTGGTGCAGCTTCTGCCCGCCAAAGCCCATCCGTCCCGGCGAATAATTGCGCTGCACTTCGTACAGAATGTCACGGGCCACGGCCTGAGCGACGTTGGCGCCGCAGAAGCGTTCTATCAGGTAAATGTACAAGTCACAGGCCGACGTCGTGCCGCCAGCGCAGTACAGGTTGTCGGCATCAGTCAGGTGTTTGTCCGGATTGAGCAACACTTTGGGGAAGCGCTCGCCGAACTCGCTGAAGAAGCGCCAGTAAGTGGTCGCTTCCTTGCCATCCAGCAAGCCAGCCTGAGCCATCCAGAACACCCCACCGGCTTCACCGCAGATCACGGCGCCTCTGGCGTGTTGCTCGCGCAGCCATGGCAGCACCTGCGGGTAACGCTGGCACAACGCATCGAAGTCGCCCCAGAACGCAGGGAGGATAATCACATCGCTGGGTTCCAGACCGCTGTCGACCGGCAGCACCACGTCGCTGAAGCTGCGAACGGGCAAGCCATCGGGGCTGACGATGCGAATATCGAAGGTTGACTTGGTGCCTGGGCCGATTTGCCTGCCGTGGCGTAGGCTGGCGAGGTGAAAAAAATCCTTGGCTTGCATCAGGGTCGAAGCGAACACCCGGTCAATGGCCAGGATGCTGACGCGCCGCAATGGCGCGGACTGTTGGGTAGACATAATTCTTTTGTTCTTATATGGGATAGTGGTCAAGCAACGGCGTGATCGTCTTATTTTTTGGCGTATGTGTCCAGTGTCCTCGCGCAGATCATGGGCTTAGGCTCTGTTGGCCAATACGGGCGTTTGACTTTTTTACAGGTGCCGCATGATCCCCAGAACCCTGTTTAGTCCCGAACACGAACTGTTCCGCAGCAGTGTGCGTAAATTCCTCGAGCAAGAAGCCGAGCCGTTTCATGCGCAGTGGGAAAAACAGGGTTTCATCGACCGCACGCTGTGGGACAGGGCGGGCGAGCAGGGCATGCTTTGCTCGCATCTGCCGGAAGAGTACGGCGGCATGGCGGCCGACTTTCTCTACAGCACCGTGGTGATCGAGGAAATCGGTCGTATGGGGCTGACCGGCATTGGCTTCTCGCTGCATTCGGACATCGTCGCGCCGTACATCCTGCACTACGGCAGTGAGGCGCTAAAGCTCAAGTACCTGCCGAAACTGGTGTCGGGAGAGATGGTGACTGCCATCGCCATGACCGAGCCGGGCGCCGGGTCCGATCTGCAGGGAGTGAAAACCACGGCAGTGCTGGACGGCGACGAGTACGTGATCAACGGTTCGAAGACCTTTATCACCAACGGTTTTCTAGCTGATCTGGTGATTGTGGTGGCCAAGACCGACCCCAAGGCGGGCGCCAAAGGCACCAGCTTGTTTTTGGTGGAAGCCAACACGCCGGGCTTCGCCAAGGGCAAGCGCCTGGAGAAGGTCGGGATGAAGGCTCAAGATACATCGGAGTTGTTTTTCCAGGACGTGCGGGTGCCTAAGGAGAATCTCCTGGGCGTGGCGGGGCAGGGGTTTGCGTACCTGATGCAGGAACTGCCGCAGGAACGCCTGACGGTGGCCATAGGCGCTTTGGCGTCGGCGGAGGCGGCGTTGCAGTGGACGCTGGAATACACCCGCGAGCGCAAGGCGTTCGGTCAGGCGATTGCGGATTTTCAGAACACCCGTTTCAAACTCGCAGAAATCGCCACCGAAGTGCAGATTGGCCGGGTTTTCGTCGACCGCTGCCTGGAGCAACACCTTGAAGGCAAGCTGGACGTCCCTACGGCGGCGATGGCCAAGTACTGGTGCACAGACCTGCAATGCAAAGTGCTCGACGAGTGCGTGCAGCTGCATGGCGGTTACGGCTTCATGTGGGGATACCCGATTGCCCGGGCTTGGGCGGATGCGCGGGTGCAGCGGATCTATGCCGGGGCTAATGAAATCATGAAAGAGATCATCGCCCGGACGTTGTAGATCAGGGCTTGGCACAAGTTTGTGGCAACACCCGATCGCTGTAGGAGCGAACTTGTTCGCGAGGCGGTTTGTCTGACGCACCTGCACCGCCCTCGCGAACAAGTTCGCTCCTACAGGGGCATTGCGATGCGTTACGGCGCAGGGTTCGGCTGATCCTTCTGGATCGCTGCAATCCCTTCCAGCACTTCATCGGACAATTTCAACTCGAAGCTGGCGATGTTGCTGTCCAGTTGTTCGAGCGAGGTCGCGCCGATGATGTTGCTGGTCACGAATGGACGGCTGGTGACGAACGCCAGTGCCATTTGTGCCGGGTCCAGGCCGTGTTCGTGCGCCAGGGCGACGTAACGCGCGCAGGCGGCTTCCGATTGCGGGTTGAAGTAGCGGGTGAAACGGCTGTACAGACTCAGGCGACCCTTTGGTGGGCGGGCGCCGTTGGCGTACTTGCCGCTCAACATGCCAAACGCCAGGGGTGAATACGCCAGCAGCCCGCATTGTTCGCGAATCGCGACTTCTGCCAGACCCACCTCGAAACTGCGGTTGAGCAGGTTGTACGGGTTCTGAATCGACGCGGCGCGCGGCAGGCCATGGGCTTCGGCTTGGGCGAGGAACTTCATGGTGCCCCACGGGGTTTCGTTGGACAGGCCAATGTGGCGGATTTTGCCCGCTTTCACTTGCTCGTCCAGCGCCTGAAGGATTTCCAGGATCGGCGTAAATTGCTCTTCCTTGTGCGTGTAGCCCAACTGACCAAAGTAGTTGGTGCTGCGCTCTGGCCAATGCAGCTGATACAGGTCGATGTAGTCGGTTTGCAGGCGTTTCAGGCTGGCGTCCACGGCGGCAACCACGTGATCGCGGTTGTGTTTGAGCTTGCCGTCACGAATGTAATCAATCCCGTTGCCCGGGCCGGCAATCTTGCTGGCCAGGATCCAGTCGGCGCGATCGCCGCGAGACTTGAACCAGTTACCGATGAATTTTTCGGTGGTCGCGTAGGTTTCTGCTTTGGGCGGTACCGGGTACATTTCCGCGGTATCCATGAAGTTGATCCCGGCGGCTTTGGCTCGTTCGATCTGAGCGAAGGCCTCTGGCTCGCTGTTTTGCTCGCCCCAGGTCATGGTGCCCAGGCAGAGGGCGCTGACCTTGAGGTCGGTTCGGCCCAGTTGACGGTAGTCCATGTTCTTCTCCTAAATTTGAGGTGAAACATAAAAGCAGGTTGAATTTTTTTTCGCAATCTGCATAATTCCGCACCTCTTTGCAGTGGAAGTGATGCGCCGTCTGCCGAAGAATCTTGCCGTATAACGGACGCGCCGACCCGAGCCCCCGATAGCGTCTGTTTCCGGCTGCCTTTGACCTTGTCAAAGTACGCACTATTCAGTAAGATCCGCCGTCTAATTTGTCAGGGCGGCCCCTGAGGCTATAAAGAATGAAAACTTTTACTGCTAAACCGGAAACAGTTAAGCGCGACTGGTTCGTCGTCGACGCTGCTGGTCAGACCCTGGGTCGTCTGGCCACCGAGATCGCGAGCCGTCTGCGCGGCAAGCACAAGCCGGAGTACACTCCGCACGTCGATACCGGCGACTACATCGTCGTGATCAACGCTGAGCAAATCCGTGTTACCGGTGCTAAAACCACCGACAAGATCTACTACTCTCACTCCGGTTTTCCGGGCGGGATCAAGTCGATCAACTTTGAAAAGCTGATCGCCAAGGCCCCAGAACGCGTGATCGAGACCGCGGTTAAAGGCATGCTGCCTAAGAACCCGCTGGGTCGCGACATGTATCGTAAGCTGAAAGTCTATGCGGGCACTGCACACCCTCATACTGCTCAGCAGCCCCAAGAACTGAAGTTTTAACGGAATAGTTCATTATGTCGGCGACTCAAAATTACGGCACTGGCCGTCGCAAGACTGCAACCGCACGCGTTTTCCTGCGTCCGGGCACTGGCAACATCTCCATCAACAACCGTTCGCTGGAGAATTTCTTCGGTCGCGAAACTGCCCGCATGGTAGTTCGTCAGCCGCTGGAATTGACTGAGACTGCCGAGAAATTCGACATCTACGTCACCGTGATCGGTGGTGGTACCACCGGCCAAGCCGGCGCGATCCGCCACGGCATTACCCGTGCCCTGATGCAGTACGACGAAACCCTGCGTGGCGCACTGCGCAAAGCTGGTTTCGTGACTCGCGATGCACGTGAAGTAGAGCGTAAGAAAGTCGGTCTGCGTAAAGCGCGTAAGCGTCCGCAGTACTCGAAGCGTTAATTCGCTGCTACTGTCAAAAGCGCCCAGTTCCTTTTCGGAGCTGGGCGTTTTTTTTTGTCTGCTGTTTTGTAAGAAGAAGCTACGATGAGGGCGTCAGGTGTGACAACGTGCCACATCCGCCGGCCCCCGTGTAATAAGGCTTCGGCTGGTTTCGGGGTGGTAATTCCCTTGTCAGTTACAGGGCTTTTCTTTACCATTCGGCAGGATTTTTAAGCACAGTTCAAAGATTTCTAACTAAGTAGATGCCTGATTGAACAGGCCACAGAGCTGATGGGAGAGGACGGAATGAGCAATGACGGCGTGAATACAGGCCGGCGTCGCTTCCTCGTAGCAGCCACATCTGTTGTGGGTGCTGCAGGAGCGGTGGGGGCTGCGGTCCCGTTCGTGGGATCGTGGTTTCCCAGTGCCAAGGCGAAAGCCGCAGGAGCACCGGTAAAAGTGAACATCAGCAAGGTCGAGCCAGGTCAGCAAATGATTGCTGAGTGGCGTGGTCAGCCGGTGTTCATTGTGCGCCGTACCCCAGAGATTCTAAGCAATCTGAAGAAAATCGAAGGTCAGTTGTCTGATCCCACGTCCAAGAATTCGACCCAGCCAAGCTATGTTGACCCTGAAGTGCGTTCGATCAAGCCGGAACTGCTGCTGCTGATCGGGATTTGTACGCACTTGGGCTGTTCGCCGACTTTCCGTCCTGAAGTGGCTCCAGCCGACTTGGGTAAAGACTGGGTCGGTGGCTATTTCTGCCCCTGCCACGGCTCCCACTACGACCTCGCAGGCCGCGTCTTCAAATCGCAACCGGCACCGCTGAATCTGCCCGTGCCTCCGCATTCCTATGAGTCCGACAGTATTATTGTCGTGGGCGTTGATCAGGAGAAAGCGTGATGAGCAAGTTCATGGATTGGGTTGACGCGCGGTTTCCCGCCACAAAAATGTGGGAAGACCACCTCAGCAAATATTACGCACCAAAGAACTTCAACTTCTTCTACTTCTTCGGCTCCCTGGCGCTGCTGGTGCTGGTCAACCAGATCGTCACCGGTGTCTGGCTGACCATGAGCTACACGCCGTCAGCTGAAGAAGCATTTGCCTCCGTCGAATACATCATGCGTGACGTGGAGTACGGCTCGATCCTGCGCCTGTTGCACTCCACCGGCGCATCTGCCTTCTTCATCGTGGTCTATCTGCACATGTTCCGTGGCTTGCTCTACGGTTCGTACCAGAAGCCGCGTGAGCTGGTCTGGCTGTTCGGCATGCTGATCTACCTGGCGCTGATGGCGGAAGCCTTCATGGGCTATCTGCTGCCTTGGGGGCAGATGTCCTACTGGGGTGCCCAGGTGATCATCTCGCTGTTCGGTGCGATCCCTGTGATTGGCGGCGACCTGACGCAGTGGATTCGAGGTGACTACCTGATCTCGGGCATTACCCTGAACCGCTTCTTCGCCTTGCACGTGGTTGCGCTGCCGATCGTGATTCTGGGTCTGGTGGTGTTGCACGTTCTGGCGCTGCACGAAGTCGGTTCGAACAACCCCGACGGCGTCGACATCAAGAAACACAAGGACGAAAACGGCATACCGCTGGATGGCATCGCGTTCCACCCGTATTACACCGTGAAAGATATCGTCGGTGTCGTGGTGTTCCTGTTCATTTTCTGCTCGATCGTGTTCTTCTTCCCGGAGATGGGTGGTTATTTCCTCGAGAAGCCGAACTTCGAAGTGGCGAACGCCTTCAAGACCCCAGAGCACATTGCTCCGGTTTGGTACTTCACGCCGTTCTACGCGATTCTTCGAGCGATCCCGGACAAACTCATGGGGGTTATCGCCATGGGTGCATCGATTGCGGTGCTGTTCGTGTTGCCGTGGCTCGATCGAAGCCCGGTCAAGTCGATGCGCTACAAAGGCTGGTTGAGCAAGATCTGGTTGGTGGTGTTCTGCGTTTCGTTCGTGATCCTGGGTATGTTGGGGGTTCTGCCGCCGACGCCAGAGCGCACGCTCATTTCGCAGATCTGTACGTTCCTGTACTTCGCCTACTTCATTCTGATGCCGTTCTATACCCGGCTCGAGAAGACCAAACCGGTTCCAGAAAGGGTGACTGGCTGATGAAAAAGCTATTTGCTGTATTAATGTTTGCTCTTCTGCCTACGTTGAGCTTCGCAGCCGAGCACGGCGGCCCTGAGCTGGAACAGGTCGATATCGACGTGTCCGACAAGGCGGCCATGCAAGATGGCGCGCGGACCTTCGCCAACTACTGCATGGGTTGCCACAGTGCCAAGTTCCAGCGCTATGAACGCGTTGCGGACGACTTGGGTATTCCTCATGACCTGATGCTGTCGAAGCTGATCTTCACCGGCGCCAAGATTGGCGACCACATGAGCATCGGCATGCAGCCGGCTGACGCCAAAGCCTGGTTCGGTGCGGCGCCGCCTGACCTGACCCTGGTGGCTCGCGTTCGTGGTACTGACTGGCTCTACGGTTACTTGCGTTCGTTCTATGAAGACCCTGCGCGTCCTTGGGGCGTGAACAACAAGGTCTTCCCGAACGTCGGCATGCCTAACGTACTGGCCGGCCTGCAAGGTCGCCAGGTCATTGGTTGCAAGCAGATTCAGGTGGTTGAGGAGGGCAAGAAGCAATACGATCCGTTGACCGGCTCGCCCCTGACTCACGAAGCCTGTGATCAACTGACCGTGATGCCGAAAACCGGTACGCAGAACGAAGAACAGTTCAATGAGACGGTCAAGAATCTGGTGACGTTCCTCGCCTATTCGGCGAACCCGGTGAAGCTGGAGCATCAGCGCATTGGTACGTATGTGTTGCTGTACCTGGCCTTCTTCTTCATATTCGCTTACCTGCTCAAGCGTGAATACTGGAAAGACGTTCACCATTGATAATGCTGTAATCCCTGCTGTTAGCGATGCGCGCCCTGGGGCGTCTCCGATAACGAGCTCGGAACAGGTAGAATAGGCAACCGGTCGGGTCGGATGACTCGACCGGTTGTTTTTTAAGCTACCTGTTCCCGTGCAGTCGATATCGGAGGTGCCCTTAGGGCGCGCTCGTTTTTCTGCTTCTGAAAACTTTTACAAGCGAGGAGGACCGCCATGGGCGTGACCAACCGGTTGGCCTGTTACTCCGACCCCGCCGACCACTATTCCCACCGCGTGCGCATTGTGCTCGCCGAGAAAGGTGTCAGCGCCGAGATCATTGATGTTGTGGCGGGTCAGCACCCGCCGAAGTTGATCGAGGTGAATCCCTACGGTAGCGTACCCACCCTGATCGATCGTGACCTGGCGTTGTACGAGTCAACGGTGGTGATGGAATACCTGGATGAGCGTTACCCGCACCCGCCGTTAATGCCGGTTTATCCGGTGGCTCGGGCCAATAGTCGTCTGCTGATTCATCGAATCCAGCGCGACTGGTGTGGTCTGGTGGATGTGATTCTGGATTCACGCAGTAAAGAGGCCGCTCGCGTCGTGGCGCGCAAAGAGTTGCGTGAAAGCCTGACGGGTGTCTCTCCGCTGTTCGCCGACAAGCCTTTTTTTCTCAGTGAAGATCAAAGTCTTGTCGATTGCTGTCTACTGCCCATACTTTGGCGTCTTCCGAAGCTGGGTATAGAATTGCCGCGGCAGGCCAAGCCGTTGCTTGATTACATGGACCGCCAATTTGCGCGCGAAGCTTTCCAGACGAGTCTGTCTGGTGCTGAACGTGATATGCGCTAAGGCTTAAGGAGCCTTTGATGAATTCCAGTCGCCCATATCTGATCCGCGCTCTGTATGAGTGGATCGTGGATAACGATTGCACCCCGCATGTGCTGGTTAATGCGGAATACCCGTCGGTACAGGTCCCTCAGGGCTTCGCCAATGACGGTCAGATCGTTTTGAACATTTCACCCAGTGCCGTGCGTCACTTGCACATGGACAACGACGCCGTGAGCTTCGAAGGTCGCTTCGGTGGTGTGCCACACACGCTGTACGTGCCGATCGCCGCGATCCTGGGTATTTACGCCCGGGAAAACGGTCAGGGCATGGTTTTCGATCTGGAGCCTTCTCTGGAGGAGGAAGACGAAGACGGGATCGGCCCGGATGACGATACTCCACCACCGGACAGCGAGCCTCCGCGCCCAAGCGGTCGACCGAGTCTGAAAGTGGTCAAGTGATCCAAAGCCAATAAAAAAGGCGATCCGCAGGGATCGCCTTTTTTATGCACGGTGTCTCGTTGTCAGTCGATGTACTCGAACAGCTTGACGATCTTCTGTACGCCCGACACGCCCTGCACCAGGTTGGTGGCGCGCGAGGCTTCCTGTTGGGTCACCAGGCCGAGCATGTAGACGATGCCATTCTCGGTCACGACTTTGATGCGTGAACCAGGAATGGTGTTGTCCGTCAGCATTTGGGTTTTGATCTTGGTGGTCAGCCAGGCGTCGTTGTTGCGCGCCAGAATCGAAGAAGGCGGCATGACTTGCAGCTCGTTGTTGACCTTCTTCACCCGTTGCACGGTGCCGGCCGCTTGTTCGGCCATGCTTTTCAGCTCTGGGCGAGGGGTCTGGCCGGCGAGCAAGACGACGCCGTTAAAGCTGGTGACGATGATGTGCGAGCCCTCGTCGAGGTCCGGGTTGGCTTTGGCGACGTTGACCGCAACTTTGGTTTCGATCAGCGAGTCGTCAATTTTGCTGCCGAAGGTCCGGGTACCGCGATCGTCTTCGATCGGTGTGTCGCGAGTTGCGGTCAGGACCGAACTGCATCCGCTGAGGCCGAGGCACAGTGTCAGAGCCAGTAGGCTGAGGCGATTAGGGGTCATTCTTCACTCCCGAACAGTTGGCTGTCGATCAAATCGCAAAGGCAATGGATCGTCAGCAGGTGGACTTCTTGAATTCGTGCGGTGACTTTGGCCGGTACGCGGATCTCCACATCCTCGGGCAACAGCAGCGAGGCCATGTCACCACCGTCGCGACCGGTCAAAGCTACGACAATCATTTCGCGATCATGTGCGGCCTGGATCGCTTGAATAATGTTTGCAGAGTTGCCGCTGGTGGAAATAGCCAACAGCACATCGCCTGGCTGGCCCAGTGCGCGGATCTGCTTGGAGAAGATTTCGTTGTAGCTGTAGTCGTTGGCAATCGAGGTGATAGTCGAGGTGTCAGTGGTCAGCGCGATGGCTGGCAGGCTTGGCCGCTCACGTTCGAAACGGTTGAGCAGTTCCGAAGAAAAGTGTTGTGCGTCTCCAGCCGAACCGCCATTGCCACAGGAAAGCATTTTGCCTTCGTTGAGCAGGGCGTTGACCATCACTTGGCTGGCTTGCTCGATGTAGGGTGCAAGAACTTCCATTGCCTGCTGCTTGGTGTCGATGCTGGCCTGAAAAAGCTGGCGAATTCGGGATTGCATGTCCATCAATGTGACCTTAAGTAGGGCAACTGCTCCAGGCACGGAAAGGTGCAGCCTGCAAAGCAAAAAGCAAAATCATTGTGTGTGCGTTGTTCAATATCAAAGCGTTCAAGGTTCAGTTATCGGCACCTTGAATCAACTATCAAATGCGTTCTTGATCCAGTTCAGCGAAGGCGCATTGCCGGGATCGCCATTGATGGCAATCACGTCGAAGCGGCAGGGGAAATCCGCCCAGTGCGACTCTTGTTGCAGGAACAGCTGAGCGGCGAGTACGAGTTTTTCGCGCTTGCGAAAATCCACGCTTTCCAGCGCTCCACCCCAGCCTGCGTGGCGTCGATAGCGAACTTCGACGAATACTACTGTATCGCCATCGAGCATGACCAGATCAAGCTCGCCACGTTTACATAACCAGTTCTGTGTGACGAGGCGTAGATCCTGTTGTTGCAGATACTGCAGGGCGAAGGTTTCAGCCTCGCGCCCTGCTTTTTGCCGAGACGCGCTCGGCATCAGTGGGCTGTATCCGGCAGGCGTTGAACCTGACCGCTGGTGAACTGTGCCCACGGCAATTGGCGTTCGATCCGCTGACCCTGGCCCAGGCTCAGGCTGCCGGTCAGGCCGTCGATGCGACTGTCAGGTATGGCCTTGAGCTGGTCCAGGCGCGGCGCCAGGCGATAGGCGTCAATACCCATGGCGTACAGGCGGCCAAGGCTGCCCGAGGCTTGTGGCCACTGTGCGACCACTTGCTGGTGCAGGGGATCGCTGCTGTCGAGCAGCCACGGGGTTTCGCAAAAGCGAATGCCTTCGAGGTCCTTGTACTGTGCTTTGTCGCCGCTGTTGGTGAACAGGTGCGACGTGGCATACACCGGGACATCGCCCGCGTACTGGAACACCAGTGTGGGTTTGATTTGCTGGGCTTGTTGAGGCGTGGCGGCGAGGAAGATGAAGTCGATGTCCTGACGACGCGTCGGTTGCGCGGCTACCTGACCGCCAACCGTGCTTTGCAGACTCTTGGCGCGAGCTTCGCTGTTGCGCAACTGGAACATGTCAGCAATTTGCTTGGCGAGATCCACCGGCTGGTCAACGCGTTCAGAGACGATGAAGGTGCCGCCCAGGGCTTGCCAGTTTTGCCGGAATGCGTCCAGAACACGGTCGCCCCATTCGCCTTTTGGCACCATGGCGGCAGCACTGCGCTTGCCATCGGCCCAGGCGCGACGCGCGACTTCGCGGGCTTCGTCTTCAGCAGCGAGGCCGAATTGGTAGAGCTGGGGCGGACCCGACTGACGCGAGTCGCTGTAGTTCAGTGCCAGGGTAGGGATCGGCAATTGCGGGCGGCTGCTCAGTTGTTTGACCAGTGGTTTTTCCAGCGGGCCGATCACCAGTTGCACGCCGGCGGCTTTGGCCTGACGGTAGAAATCATCCATCGAGGTCAGGCGCGAGCTGTCGAACACTTCGATGACAGGTGGCTTTTGACCGGCTTTCTGCGCCTGGTAGTGCGCAGCCATGAAGCCTTCACGCAGGGCGCGGGCCACCGAGGCCAGTTGACCGTCCTGGGGCAGCAGCAGGGCAATTTTGTTCAGCGGTTCGCTGGTCAGCGCGCGCAGTTTCACCAAGGCGCTCGGCAATTGCTGGGCTGCCGGGTGTTGCGGGTTCTGTGCTTTCCAGGTGTCGATGGCGGCCTGCTGTTGCTCCAGCGTGCCGGCGCCTTTGACGGCGCGGGCCAGACTCATCCAGCCGGAAAGGTCGTCGGCGCCTGTGCTTTGCAGTTGCTCAGTGGGCAGGGCGGCGACCAGGCTCCAGATCGCATCGTTATTGGCGCTAGCGTCAGCACCCTTGAGCAGTGGCGCGATAAACACACGCTCGCGGGCAGCAGCCAGTGTTTGGCCGTCGGCTTCCAAGGCGCGCGCCTGAACGACACCGGTCCGCACTTGCTGCTCGACCGGCAACTCACCCAGGCGTTGCAGGCTTGGGTGGTTCAAGGCGGCGAGGGCTGCCTTGGGTTGGTTGCGCGTCAGAGCGAGTTCGGCCGACAAGGTGCTGGCATACACTTGCTGTGCCGGCTTGAGTTGATCGAGCGGCACTTGTTCGAGGATCTTCGCCGAACGGCCCGGGTTGCCCTGGCGGAAGGCCTGGTCGGCCGCGCTCAGTCTCAGCAGCGCGGCCTGGTCGGGCGTTTTCGCCGCTGCGGCCTGTTCGAGCAGTTGCTCGATGCTGGCGTCAGGGGTGCGTGGAAGTTCGCCAAGGCTTGACGAAGGCGAACTGGCGCAAGCCGCCAAGAGGGCAGCAAGACAAAGGGCAGTAAACAGCCGCAGGCAAGCGATCATGTGTGATCCTGATACTCGAGCAAATTAGCGTGGAATTGTACCCAAGCACTGGCCGGGGCGCGATGTTAGTGGCGTTAAAGCAGTCATATTGGTCGTGGAGCAGGCAAATAAGGGGTGAATCCACTGTTTTACGGTGTCGCTGAGGCTTGGTTGCAATGAAAACAAACGCTTTTTTCAATCTGATTTCAGTGTTTGCTTTTATCGGCTGGCCGTTGGCCCAAGCCGTAATCTGTACAATGCGTCTTTTTGCTTAACCCAAGAGGTGTGCGCTTTGACTGCTCCAGGTGCTTTGAATTCCGCTACTGGCTCGCTTTATGTGGTCGCCACGCCTATCGGTAACCTGGATGACATGAGCGTGCGAGCGCTGAAGGTGTTGCGCGAGGTGTCGTTGATCGCTGCGGAAGATACCCGGCACTCGATGCGTCTCATGCAGCATTTTGGTATCCCTACGCCTTTGGCGGCCTGTCACGAGCATAACGAGCGGGAGGAGGGTAGCCGCTTTTTGGCCAAACTGTTGGCAGGCGAGGACGTGGCGCTGATCTCCGATGCCGGCACGCCGTTGATCTCCGATCCGGGCTATCACCTGGTTCGTCAGGCCCGTGCTGCCGGGATTCAAGTGGTCCCGGTGCCGGGAGCCTGTGCCTTGATCGCAGCGTTGTCGGCTGCCGGCCTGCCGTCGGACCGATTTATCTTCGAAGGTTTTTTGCCAGCCAAGGCTGTAGGGCGTCGAGCGCGTCTTGAGCTGCTTAAGGAAGAGCCGCGCACCTTGATTTTCTACGAGGCGCCGCACCGTATTCTTGAGTGTCTGCAGGACCTGGAGCTGGTATTCGGTGCCGAACGACCGGCCTTGCTCGCGCGCGAATTGACTAAAACCTTCGAAACCCTCAAAGGGCTGCCATTGGCGGAGTTGCGGGCGTTTGTCGAAGGCGATAGCAACCAGCAGCGCGGTGAGTGTGTGGTGTTGGTCGCGGGCTGGACCGTGCCGGAAGACGAGGACGTGATTGGCGCCGAGGCGCGACGCATTCTGGATTTACTGCTGGAAGAAATGCCGCTCAAGCGCGCCGCGGCATTGGCAGCGGAAATTACCGGCGTGCGCAAGAATTTGCTTTATCAGGTGGCGCTGGATAAACAAAAGACGCATGAATAACTGCCTTGGGCCTATAGACCAAAGTGTGTAGGACGGATTAAAGCTTGTTCTCGAGCCTCCGTGCCGCTAACCTTGGCGGTGGAGAGTCGATTGGACAGTCGCTGCCTCCTATTGTTCCGCAATAGGGGGGAGGAAAGTCCGGGCTCCATAGGGCAGAGTGCCAGGTAACGCCTGGGAGGCGCGAGCCTACGGAAAGTGCCACAGAAAATAACCGCCTAAGCACTTCGGTGCCGGTAAGGGTGAAAAGGTGCGGTAAGAGCGCACCGCACGTCTGGCAACAGTTCGTGGTCACGGTAAACCCCACTCGGAGCAAGACCAAATAGGGTTCCAAGGCGTGGCCCGCGCTGGAACCGGGTAGGTTGCTAAAGATGTCCAGTGATGGCCATCGTAGAGGAATGACTGTCCTCGACAGAACCCGGCTTACAGATCGACTCTCCACCTTTTTCCCTTCTCTGCTTTTTCACAGCAGAACCGCTTTTGTAATATCAAAAAAATCTTACTCTTCATAAATCACTTTAACTTCGAGCGTTAGCGCTCTGAGTCGATTGAGATTTATCCGCAAAAACAATTGAAAAATTGTTCTTTCACCTGTTTTTCCTCTCCTAAATCTCCGATCTGTAAGGGTTTTCCTTAGGACCGCGCCTTGACGGTGTGGTCGACGCATTCCTATAGTGTGCGCAAGTGGCAGAAAGTGGCGTGAAGTGGGTTTTTTCAGCGTAAAAAGTTAATATTCGGAGATCGCGCCTGTGTTTCGTGGTGCAAACGCAATCAATCTCGACGCAAAGGGACGTCTCGCCATGCCGAGCCGGTACCGCGACGAGTTGGATTCGCGTAGTGCCGGGCAATTGATCGTGACCATTGATGCTGTCGACCCTTGCTTATGCGTGTACCCATTATCCGAATGGGAGTTGATTGAAGCCAAATTGCGTGAACTGGCGACATTCCGTGAAGAAAACCGTCGTCTGCAGCGACTGTTGATCGGGAATGCCGTTGATCTGGAACTTGATGGCAGCGGCCGCTTCGTTGTGCCGCCACGCCTGCGCGAATACGCCAAGTTGGATAAGCGCGTGATGCTGGTTGGCCAGCTCAACAAGTTTCAACTGTGGGACGAGGATGCCTGGAACGCGCTTGCTGAAGCGGACCTTGCAGCCATTCAAAAACCGGGCGCTATGCCTGATGAACTGCGTGATTTGATCCTGTGACTATGAATAGCGGCTTTACCCACATCACCGTACTGCTCGAAGAAGCCGTAGAGGCTCTCGCGGTGCGCAGCGATGGCTGCTATTTGGACGGCACGTTCGGGCGTGGTGGTCACAGCCGTTTAATACTGAAGCACCTCGGCCCTGACGGGCGACTTCTCGGTTTTGACAAAGATCCTCAAGCGATTGCCACCGGGCAAGCGCTAGCGGCCGAAGACGGCCGCTTTGTCGTTGTGCAGCGCAGCTTTGCCGAGCTGGGGTCCGAAGTTGAAATCCAGGGTCTGGCGGGCAAGGTCAACGGCATTTTGCTGGACCTCGGCGTGTCTTCGCCGCAGCTCGACGACCCGGAGCGTGGCTTCAGTTTCATGAACGACGGCCCGTTGGACATGCGCATGGACCCGAGCCGTGGCGTCAGCGCCGCCGAGTTCATTGCCACCGCTCCGGCCGAAGAAATCGCTCGTGTTTTCAAGGAATACGGCGAAGAACGTTTCGCTAAACGCATGGCCAACGCGGTGGTCGAGCGTCGTCAGGTCAAGCCTTTCGAGCGCACCGCCGATCTGGCTGAAGTACTGAAAGTGGCCAATCCGGCGTGGGAAAAGGGTAAGAACCCCGCGACCCGTGCTTTCCAGGGCCTGCGCATCCACGTCAACAACGAGCTGGGCGATCTTGAAGCCGGGCTTGAGGCTGCACTCGAAGCGCTGGAGATCGGTGGCCGCCTGGTGGTGATCAGCTTCCACTCGCTGGAAGACCGTATCGTCAAACTGTTCATGCGCAAGCTGGCCAAGGGCGAGGCGGACAACCTGCCGCGCAACCTGCCGATCCAGTTCAAAGCCTTCGATCCGAAAATCAAAGTCCTCGGCAAGGCACAGTTTGCTTCCGACGAAGAAACCAAAGCTAACCCACGCTCGCGCAGCGCGGTCATGCGTGTGGCGGAGAAGCTTCGGTGACCCGGCTGTACTTCAAGCCTTTACCAGGCGGCAGTTTCTTCATGCTGCTGCTGTTCATTGCCGTCCTCGTTTCGGCTATCGGCGTGGCGTATAGCGCCCACTGGAACCGGCAGTTGCTGAACTCGCTCTACAACGAACTCAGCGTGCGCGATAAAGCGCAGGCGGAGTGGGGGCGCCTGATTCTTGAACAGAGCACCTGGACTGCCCACAGCCGCATCGAAACCCTGGCCACCGAACAGCTGAAGATGCGCATCCCGAATGCCGCCGAAGTACGGATGGTGGCGCCATGATGAACCTTGAGGGCGGCCTCTATCCGTGGCGTTTTCGCGTAGTCGTCGGTCTGCTGGGCATCATGGTGGCCGCGATTTCGTGGCGTATCGTCGACTTGCAGGTCATCGACCACAAATTTCTCAAGCAACAGGGCGATGCGCGTAGCGTTCGTCATATCCCTATTCCGGCGCACCGCGGCCTGATCACTGACCGTAATGGCGAACCATTGGCGGTCAGTACCCCAGTGACCACGCTGTGGGCCAACCCGAAGGAAATGCAGCAGGGCAAGGATAAATGGCCTGCGCTGGCGGCGGCTTTGGGGCAGGACGCAAAATTGCTGACCGACCGCCTCGAATCACAGGCCGACAAAGAATTCATCTATCTGGTCCGTGGCCTGACCCCGGAGCAGGGCCAGGTCGTACTCGATCTGAAGGTCCCGGGTGTCTATGGCATCGAAGAATTCCGGCGTTTTTATCCGGCCGGTGATGTAACGGCGCACATGGTGGGCTTCACCGACCTCGACGACCATGGTCGAGAAGGGGTGGAACTCGCCTATGACGACTGGCTCGCCGGGGTGCCCGGCAGACGACAGGTGATCAAGGACCGTCGCGGTCGATTGATCAAAGACGTCCAGGTTACAAAAAACGCCAAGGCCGGAAAGACCTTGGCTTTGTCTATTGACCTGCGTCTGCAATATCTGGCTACGCGCGAGTTGCGCAACGCGATCCAGGAAAACGACGCGAAAGCGGGCAGCCTGGTGATCATGGACGTCAAGACCGGCGAAGTGCTGGCCATGGTCAACTCGCCAACCTACAACCCGAACAACCGCCGCACCATGGTCCCGGCCGCGATGCGTAACCGCGCGATCATCGACGTGTTCGAACCGGGTTCGACCATGAAGCCGATCTCGATGACTGCCGCGCTGGACAGCGGTCGCTGGAAACCAACTGACAAAGTCGAGGTCTATCCGGGCACGCTGCAAATCGGTAAGTACACCATCCGTGACGTAACCAAGACCGAGGGTCCGATCCTCGACTTGACCGGCATCCTGATCAACTCCAGTAACGTTGGCATGAGTAAAGTGGCATTCGACATTGGCGGGGAAGCGATTTTCCACGCCATGCAACGCGTTGGACTTGGTCAGTACACCGGTCTGGGTTTCCCGGGCGAGCGTGTAGGCAACCTGCCGAACTACCGCGAGTGGCGTAAAGCCGAGACGGCGACCCTGTCGTATGGCTACGGCTTGTCGGTAACTGCGCTGCAGTTGGTGCACGCCTACTCGGCCATCGCCAACAACGGCAAAATCGTACCGTTGACGATCCTCAAGTCCGACGCCGAGCCGGTTGCTACCCAGGCCATTCCTGAAGCCACGGCGAAAACCTTGCAGGGCATGATGCAGCAAGTGATCGAAGATCCGCGCGGCGTTTACCGTGCCCGGGTGCCGTCGTATCACGTAGCGGGCAAGAGTGGTACCGCACGTAAAACCGCGTCGGGCACCAAGGGCTACGAAGAGAACGCTTACCGCTCGTTGTTCGCCGGCTTTGGCCCGATGAGCAATCCGCGTTACGCCATCGTGGTGGTGATCGACGAGCCGGGTGGTAAGGGATACTTCGGTGGTCTGGTCTCTGCGCCGGTGTTCAGCAAAGTGATGTCCGGCACGCTGCGCCTGATGAACGTCACCCCGGATAACCTCGCGCCCACTCCACCGGAACAACAGGTTAATGCTGCGCCCGTGGTTCCCGCTGTTAAAGGAGGGCGTGGTTGATGCCTTTTAGTCTGAACAAGATTTTCGCCCATGCCGACCGCGATCTGTTGATCCGCGAGTTGACCCTCGACAGCCGCAATGTGCGTCCCGGTGATCTGTTCCTGGCAATCAAGGGCGGCAAGTTTGACGGCCGTGCGCACATCGCCGATGCACTGAAGCGCGGCGCGGCAGCAGTCGCCTATGAAGTCGAAGGCTCGACTGTATTGCCACTCACCGACGCCCCCTTGATCCCGGTCAAAGGTCTGGCTGCACAGCTGTCCGACATTGCCGGGCGTTTCTATGGCGACCCGAGCCGCAGCCTGAATCTGGTGGGCGTCACCGGCACCAACGGCAAAACCAGTGTCACGCAACTGGTCGCGCAAGCGCTGGACCAGTTGGGTCAGCACTGCGGGCTGATCGGCACCCTGGGCACCGGTTTCTATGGCGCGCTGCAAAGCGGTCGCTTGACCACGCCGGATCCGATTGCCGTCCAGGCAACCCTCGCGGACTTGAAGAAAGCCGGTGCCCGTGCCGTGGCCATGGAAGTGTCGTCCCATGCGCTGGATCAAGGCCGTGCGACTGCACTGGCGTTCGACGTCGCGGTGTTGACCAATCTGTCTCGCGATCACCTGGACTACCACGGTTCGATGGAGGCCTACGCGGCGGCCAAAGCCAAGCTGTTCGCCTGGACTGACCTGCGTTGCCGGGTGATCAATCTGGATGACGACTTCGGTCGGCAGTTGGCCTCTGAAAAGCATGACTCGCGCCTGATCACCTACAGCGTGAGCGATGCCGGCGCCTCCCTTTATTGCCGTGATGCGCACTTCGATGATGATGGCGTGCGCGCCACGTTGGTCACTGCCCATGGCGAACATCATCTGCGCAGCAGCCTGCTGGGCCGCTTCAACCTGAGTAACGTGCTGGCTGCCATTGGCGCGTTGCTGGGGCTGGATTATGCGCTGGATGAAATTCTCAAAGTGCTGCCGTCGCTGGAAGGTCCGGTCGGTCGCATGCAGCGTTTGGGTGGCGGTACAAAACCGCTGGTGGTGGTTGATTACGCCCACACACCTGATGCGCTGGAAAAAGTCCTTGAAGCCCTGCGTCCGCACGCCAAAGGTCGTTTGATGTGCCTGTTCGGTTGTGGCGGCGATCGTGATCGCGGCAAGCGTCCGTTGATGGCAGAAGTGGTCGAACGTCTGGCCGATACCGTGCTGGTCACCGACGACAACCCGCGCACCGAAGCGCCAGCACAGATTTTTGATGACATCCGCAAAGGTTTTGCAGTTGTGGATAACGTCAGTTTTGTCGCCGGTCGTGGCGTGGCCATTGCGCAACTGGTCGCCAGTGCCCAGGCCAATGACGTAATCGTTCTGGCCGGTAAAGGCCACGAGGACTACCAGGAAATCGATAACCAACGTCATCCGTTTTCCGACCTTGAAGAAGCCGCCAAAGCCTTGGCCGCATGGGAGGTGGCGCATGCTTAAGCCTCTGACCTTCAGCGAACTGGTCGTGCCCTTGAATGGCCGCCAGGTCGGCGAGTGCACTTTCAATGGTGTCAGCATCGACAGCCGCAACATTGTTCCGGGTCAGCTGTTTATTGCGCTGACCGGTCCACGTTTCGATGGTCACGATTACCTCAACGAAGTCGCTGCCAAAGGTGCAGTGGGCGCGTTGGTCGAGCGCGAAGTGCCGGGTGCTGCGTTGCCGCAATTGGTGGTGGGCGATACCCGTCACGCATTGGCGCAGTTGGGTGGTATTAACCGCAAGGCGTTCGACAAACCGCTGGCGGCGATTACCGGTTCCAGCGGCAAAACCACGGTCAAGGAAATGCTCGCCAGCATCATGCGCACCCGTGGTGTGGTGCTGGCCACGCGTGGCAATTTGAACAATGACCTGGGTGTTCCGCTGACCCTGCTCGAGCTGGCGCCGGAGCACACGGCGGCCGTGATCGAGTTGGGCGCTTCACGGGTTGGCGAAATTGCCTACACCGTGGCGCTGACCAA
This sequence comes from Pseudomonas sp. NA-150, assembly GCF_044336365.1. Classification (NCBI taxonomy): domain Bacteria; kingdom Pseudomonadati; phylum Pseudomonadota; class Gammaproteobacteria; order Pseudomonadales; family Pseudomonadaceae; genus Pseudomonas; species Pseudomonas sp. NA-150. The sequence continues at coordinate 760,608 of NZ_CP172305.1, forward strand.
ACCCCATGTCGCGATGATCACCAACGCCGGGACCGCCCACGTCGGCGAGTTCGGTGGGCCGGACAAAATCGTACTGGCCAAGGGTGAAATCATCGAAGGGCTGGACGACAAAGGCGTTGCGGTCCTCAACCGTGACGACAAGGCCTTCGACATTTGGCATGCACGGGCCAAAGGCCGACAGGTGCTGAGCTTTGCCCTGAGTGACGATACCGCCGACTTCTATTCCCGGGATCTGTCGCGCGATGCCCGTGGCTGCCCGAGCTTCACCTTGCACGGTCCTGCGGGGGCGGCCTCGGTCCAGCTCAATCTGCTGGGCACACACAATGTTACCAATGCATTGGCCGCCGCAGCGGCGGCTCATGCGCTGGGTGTATCGATGGACGGTATCATCGCCGGCCTCAACGCCGTGCAGCCGGTCAAAGGGCGCACCGTGGCGCAATTGGCCACTAATGGCATCCGCGTGATTGATGACACTTACAACGCCAACCCGACCTCAATGTGCGCAGCCGTTGATATACTCGCCGGCTTTTCTGGACGCACCGTCCTGGTGCTCGGAGATATTGGCGAGTTAGGCGCCTGGGCTGAGGAAGGCCATCGCCAGGTTGGATCGTATGCCGTGGGCAAGGTTGACGCCTTATATGCCGTTGGGCCGTTGATGGCCCACGCGGTGAACGCGTTTGGCCAGAATGCTCGCCATTTCGCCAACCAGACCGACCTGATCGCTGCGCTTGGCGCGGAGCAGGACACAAACACCACTATTTTGATCAAAGGTTCGCGCAGCGCTGCGATGGAAAACGTCGTGACGGCTTTATGCGGTTCCAGTCTGGAGAAACATTAATGCTGCTGCTGCTGGCGGAGTATCTGCAACAGTTCTACAAAGGCTTCGCGGTCTTCCAATACCTGACCCTGCGCGGGATCCTCGGTGTGCTCACCGCTTTGTCGCTGGCGCTGTGCTTGGGCCCGTGGATGATTCGCACCTTGCAGAATCGCCAGATCGGTCAATCGGTTCGTAACGACGGTCCACAATCGCACCTGTCCAAATCGGGTACGCCGACCATGGGCGGCGCGTTGATTCTGTCGGCTATCGGCGTCAGCACCTTGCTGTGGGCTGACCTGAGCAATCGTTATGTCTGGGTGGTATTGATCGTCACGTTGCTGTTTGGCGGCATTGGCTGGGTCGATGATTATCGCAAAGTGATTGAGAAGAACTCGAAAGGCTTGCCGAGCCGCTGGAAGTATTTCTGGCAGTCGGTGTTTGCCCTGGTGGCAGCAATCTTCCTGTATTCGACAGCGCCAAGCGCGGTCGAGACCACCTTGATCATCCCGATGTTCAAAGACGCCAGCATCGCTCTGGGCATCGGCTTCATCGTACTTTCCTACTTCGTGATCGTTGGCTCAAGCAACGCGGTTAACCTGACCGACGGCCTCGACGGCCTGGCGATCCTGCCCACGGTGATGGTCGGCGGCGCACTCGGCATCTTCTGCTACCTGTCGGGTAACGTGAAATTCGCTGAATACCTGTTGATTCCGTACATCCCCGGCGCCGGTGAGTTGATCGTGTTCTGCGGTGCCTTGATTGGTGCGGGGTTGGGCTTCCTCTGGTTCAACACCTACCCGGCACAAGTGTTCATGGGCGACGTCGGTGCGCTGGCACTGGGCGCTGCGCTGGGCACCATTGCGGTGATCGTTCGTCAGGAAATCGTTTTGTTCATCATGGGCGGCGTGTTCGTGATGGAAACCCTTTCGGTGGTGATTCAAGTCGCGTCATTCAAATTGACCGGCCGTCGTGTGTTTCGCATGGCGCCGATTCACCACCACTTTGAACTCAAAGGCTGGCCCGAGCCGCGTGTGATCGTCCGTTTCTGGATCATCACCGTGATTCTGGTGCTGATCGGCCTTGCCACCCTGAAGCTGAGGTAGAACGAGTGTCTCTGATCGCTTCTGACCACTTCCGCATCGTTGTCGGCCTCGGCAAGAGCGGCATGTCCCTGGTTCGCTTCCTGGCGAACCGGGGCGTGTCGTTTGCAGTGGCCGATACGCGGGAAAATCCACCTGAGCTGGCGACCTTGCGCCAGCAATATCCGCAGGTGGAAGTGCGTTGTGGTGAGCTGGACGTCGAGTTCCTGTGCCGTGCCGACGAGCTGTACGTAAGCCCCGGCCTGGCGTTGGCCACCCCAGCTCTGCAGCAAGCGGCTGCTCGTGGCGTGAAATTGTCGGGCGACATTGAGTTGTTCGCGCGCAACGCGAAAGCGCCGATCGTGGCCATCAGCGGTTCGAACGCGAAGAGCACCGTCACCACCATGGTTGGCGAGATGGCCGCTGCGGCGGGTAAGCGTGTGGCGGTCGGTGGCAATCTCGGTACGCCGGCGTTGGACCTGCTGGATGACTCGGTCGAGCTGTATGTGCTCGAGCTGTCCAGCTTCCAGCTCGAGACCACGGATGACCTCCGTGCTGAAGTCGCAACCGTGTTGAACGTCAGCGAAGACCACATGGACCGCTACAGCGGTCTGCCGGCTTATCACCTGGCCAAGCACCGGATCTTCCGGGGCGCGCGTCAGGTGGTGGTCAATCGGCAGGACGCGTTGTCGCGGCCGCTGATTGGCGAAGGTCTGCCGTGCTGGACCTTCGGTTTGAACAAGCCCGATTTCCACGGCTTCGGTTTGCGCGAAGAGAACGGCGAAAAATACCTCGCCTTCCAGTTCGACTTACTGATGCCGGTTCGCGAACTGAAAATTCGTGGCGCGCACAACCAAGCCAACGCTTTGGCTGCCCTGGCCCTGGGGCATGCGGTCGGTTTGCCATTCGACGCCATGCTCGACAGCCTGCGCACCTTCACTGGTCTGACGCATCGTTGCCAATGGCTGCGCGAGCGTGATGGGGTCAGTTACTACGACGATTCCAAGGCCACCAACGTGGGGGCCGCGCTGGCCGCCATCGAAGGGCTCGGCGCCGATATTGGCGGCAAATTGGTGTTGATCGCGGGTGGTGATGGCAAAGGTGCCGACTTTAGCGCCCTGCGTGCGCCAGTCGCAGCGCATTGCCGCGCGGTGGTGTTGTTGGGCCGTGACGCAGAGCTGGTCGCGCAAGCGGTCGGCGAAGCTGTTCCATTAATTCGCGTCAAGACACTGGAAGAAGCCGTGCAGCGTGCCGCCGAAATCGCTCAGGACGGGGACGCTGTGTTGCTGTCGCCGGCGTGCGCCAGCCTGGACATGTTCAAGAATTACGAAGAGCGCGGCCGCCTGTTCGCTCAAGCAGTGGGGGCCTTGTCATGATTCTCGGCGTAATCAAACCTTACCCATCGCCGCTGATCAGCGGCCACGGGATCGATGTCGACTTTCCGATGTTGGCAGGTTGCCTGGCGTTGCTGGGCCTGGGCCTGGTGATGATCACTTCCGCGTCGTCGGAAGTGGCCGCCGTGCAGTCCGGCAATCCGCTGTACATGATGATTCGTCATTTGTTCTACATCGTTCTGGGCCTGGGTGCCTGCGTCGCCACCATGATGATTCCGGTCGCTACCTGGCAACGTCTGGGCTGGCTGATGCTGCTCGGCGCCTTTGGCTTGCTGATCATGGTGCTGCTGCCTGGTATTGGCCGTGAAGTTAACGGTTCGATGCGCTGGATCGGCTTTGGCATGTTTAACGTACAGCCCTCGGAAATCGCCAAAGTATTCGTGGTGATTTTCCTCGCCGGTTATCTGGTACGACGCCAGCAGGAAGTGCGCGAGAGCTGGATGGGTTTCTTCAAGCCATTCATCGTACTGCTGCCAATGGCGGGCCTGTTGCTGATGGAGCCGGACTTCGGTGCCACCGTTGTAATGATGGGCGCGGCAGCAGCGATGCTGTTTCTCGGCGGCGTGGGTCTGTTCCGTTTCAGCCTGATGGTGATTCTGGCCGTAGGTGCGGTGTTCGTGCTGGTGCAAGCGCAGCCGTATCGGATGGCGCGTCTGATTACCTTCACCGACCCGTGGTCCGATCAATTCGGTTCGGGCTATCAATTGACTCAGGCGCTAATCGCCTTTGGCCGTGGCGAGTGGTTCGGCGTAGGTCTGGGCAACAGCGTGCAGAAGCAGTTCTACCTGCCGGAAGCGCACACCGACTTCGTGTTCTCGGTACTGGCCGAAGAGCTGGGGGTGGTCGGCTCGCTGCTGACCGTGGCGCTGTTCGTGTTCGTCAGTATTCGCGGCATGTACATCGGCCTGTGGGCGGAAAAGGCCAAACAGTATTTCGCGGCGTATGTGGCGTACGGCTTGTCATTCCTGTGGATCGGTCAATTCCTGATCAATATCGGGGTGAACGTCGGCCTGCTGCCGACCAAAGGCCTGACCTTGCCGTTCCTCAGTTACGGCGGCAGTTCGTTGGTGATTTGCTGCGCGAGCCTGGGCTTGTTGCTACGCATCGAATGGGAAGCGCGGACCAATACCGGCAGTGAAGAAACCGAGTTCAACGAGAGCGACTTCGCCGAGGAGTCGACCCATGGGCGCTAACGTGCTGATCATGGCCGGCGGTACCGGCGGGCATGTGTTCCCGGCGCTGGCGTGCGCACGGGAATTCCAGGCGCGCGGCTACACCGTGCATTGGCTCGGTACGCCACGCGGTATCGAGAATGAACTGGTGCCGCAGGCAGGCCTGCCGCTGCACCTGATCAGCATGACCGGTCTGCGCGGCAAGGGCCTGATGACGTTGCTCAAGGCGCCGTTTGTATTGCTCAAGGCGTTGATGCAGGCGCGCAAGGTTGTGCGTGAGTTGCAGCCGGTGTGCGTGTTGGGCCTGGGCGGTTTCGTGACGGCGCCTGGCGGCCTGGCGGCAAGACTGGCGGGCGTGCCCTTGATCATTCAGGAGCAGAACGCAATCGCTGGCACGGCCAATCGCAATCTGGCGCGGTTCGCCAGCCGCGTGTGTGAAGCCTTCCCGAATACCTTCCCTGCCTCGTCCAAGCGTCGCACCACGGGTAACCCGGTGCGTAGCGAATTGTTCCTCGAAACACCGCGTCAGGCCCTGGACGGACGCAAGCCGCGCCTGTTGATTCTGGGGGGCAGCCTGGGCGCCGAGCCGCTGAACAAATTGCTGCCGGCTGCGCTGAAGCTGTTGCCAGCAGAGCTGCGTCCTGAAGTGTTCCATCAGGCCGGCAAGAAACACGACGAAATCACGGCAGAGCGCTATCGCACTGCCGGTGTCGAGGCGCAAGTGGCGCCCTTCATCAAAGACATGGCCCAAGCCTATGGCTGGGCCGACCTGGTGGTCTGTCGCGCGGGCGCGCTGACCGTCAGTGAACTGGCGGCTGCCGGTCTGCCCTCGCTCCTGGTGCCTTTGCCCCATGCGATCGACGACCACCAGTCCCGCAACGCCGACTATCTGGCCCGCGAAGGTGCAGCCTTCGTCATGCCACAAGCAACAACAGGCGTAGCCGAAATGGCCGCACGCCTGAAAGAGGTTTTGATGCAACCCGAACAATTGAACACCATGGCCCGCACGGCTCGCCGCCTAGCCAAACCTGACGCAACGCGCACTGTGGTCGAAGTCTGCCTGGAGGTGGCCCATGGTTGAGAATCAACGAGCGATGCCCCAGCCGGAAATGCGCCGCATCCGTAACATTCACTTCGTCGGTATCGGCGGCGTGGGCATGTGCGGTATCGCCGAAGTGTTGCTTAACCTCGGTTACCAGGTGTCCGGCTCCGACCTGAAAGCTTCACCCGTCACTGAGCGTCTTGAGTCGTTCGGTGCGCACATCTTCATCGGTCACCGTGCCGAGAACACAGCGAACGCTGACGTACTGGTGGTTTCCAGCGCAGTCAATACGTCCAACCCGGAAGTCGCCAGCGCGCTTGAGCGTCGTATTCCCGTGGTGCCGCGTGCCGAAATGCTGGCTGAACTGATGCGCTATCGCCACGGTATCGCGGTCGCCGGTACTCACGGCAAAACCACCACCACCAGCCTGATCGCCTCGGTATTCGCCGCAGGTGGCCTGGACCCGACGTTCGTGATCGGTGGCCGTTTGAACGCTGCTGGCACCAACGCGCAGTTGGGCACCAGCCGTTACCTGATCGCCGAAGCCGATGAAAGTGACGCCAGTTTCCTGCACTTGCAACCGCTGGTAGCCGTGGTCACCAACATTGACGCCGACCACATGGCGACCTACGAAGGCGACTTCAACAAGCTGAAGAAAACCTTCGTCGAATTCCTGCACAACCTGCCGTTCTACGGTCTGGCCGTGGTGTGCATCGATGATCCGGTGGTGCGCGATATTCTGCCGCTGGTCAAGCGTCCGACCCTGACTTACGGCTTCAGCGAAGAAGCCGACGTGCGTGCGATCAACGTGCGTCAGCAGGGCATGGTGACTTACTTCACCGTGCTGCGTCGCGACCGCGAGCCGCTGGATGTTTCGGTGAACATGCCGGGCAATCACAACGTGCTCAATTCGCTGGCGACCATCGCGATTGCTACCGACGAAGGCGTTTCCGACGAAGCCATCGTGCAGGGCCTGTCAGGCTTCCAGGGTGTTGGCCGACGCTTCCAGATCTATGGCGAACTGCCCGTCGAAGGCGGCAACGTGATGCTGGTCGACGACTATGGTCATCACCCGCGTGAAGTCGCCGCAGTGATCAACGCTGTACGTGGCGGCTGGCCGGATCGTCGTCTGGTCATGGTCTATCAGCCACATCGCTACAGCCGTACCCGAGATCTTTACGATGACTTCGTGCAGGTGCTGGGTGAGGCCAATGTGTTGCTGTTGATGGAAGTCTATCCGGCCGGTGAAGAGCCGATTCCGGGCGCGGACAGCCGTAAATTGGCGCAAAGCATCCGTCAGCGCGGGCAACTGGACCCGATCTACATCGAGCGTGGCGTCGAGCTGGCGCCGCTGGTCAAGCCGCTGCTGCGTGCCGGCGACATTCTGCTGTGCCAGGGCGCCGGTGATATCGGTGGCCTCGCGCCGCAATTGCTGAAAAGCCCATTGTTTGTCGGCGCTGTTGTGGCCTCGACCGAAGGCAAATTGAAATGACCCAGGTCACTCAATCCTCCCTGCGCTCCACGCTGGAGCCGAAAGCCTTCGGCCGCGTTGCCGTGCTCTTCGGTGGCAAAAGTGCCGAGCGGGAAGTGTCGTTGAAGTCGGGCAATGCCGTGCTTGATGCGCTGCAAAGTGCAGGCGTCGACGCGTTCGGTATCGACGTGGGTGACGACTTTCTGCAGCGTCTGGTCAGCGAAAAGATCGACCGCGCGTTCATCGTGCTTCACGGCCGTGGTGGTGAAGACGGCAGCATGCAAGGTCTGCTTGAGTGCCTGGAAATTCCTTACACCGGCAGCGGCGTCCTGGCGTCAGCGCTGGCGATGGACAAGCTGCGCACCAAACAGGTTTGGCAAAGCCTCGGCTTGTCGACGCCGCGTCATGCGGTGTTGAGCTCTGCTGACGACTGTATTTCTGCGGCTGCGGAACTGGGCTTCCCGTTGATCGTCAAACCGGCGCATGAAGGTTCCAGCATCGGTATGGCCAAGGTCTCCAGCGTCGACGAATTGATCGCCGCCTGGAAAGCCGCCTGCACCTACGATTCGCAAGTATTGGTCGAGCAATGGATTCAAGGACCGGAGTTCACCATTGCCACGTTGCGTGACCAGATTCTGCCGCCCATTGGGCTAGGCACGCCCCACAGTTTCTACGACTACGACGCCAAGTACCTGGCTTCCGATACCCAGTACCGGATTCCGTGCGGGCTTGATGCCGCCAAGGAACAAGAGCTTAAAGATCTCACTGCGCGTGCATGCGAAGCCGTTGGCATCGCAGGTTGGGCGCGGGCGGATGTCATGCAGGACGCCGACGGCAAGTTTTGGCTGTTGGAAGTCAACACCGTTCCGGGCATGACCGATCACAGTCTGGTGCCAATGGCAGCGCGCGCTGCCGGCCTGGACTTCCAGCAGTTGGTGTTGGCGATTCTGGCCGACAGTGTTGAGGCGCGAGGTTAATCCCATGCAAGGCGCGATGCTACGTCATCAGCAACCCCCCGTTCCCGGCCGCAAGCCGGTACCGCGTGGTGCCAGTCGAATGGTGGCCAAAGAGCCGCTGTCCGCGCGCCTGCCCAAGGCCAACTTCGGTTTCTTCAAGTTCCTGTTTTGGCCAGTGCTATTGGTGGTGCTGGGCTTCGGCACCTACGAAGCGGCTCAGCGCCTGCTGCCTTACGCCGACCGACCGATCACCAAGATCAACGTGCAAGGCGACTTGAGTTACATCAGTCAGCAAGCCGTGCAGCAACGCATCGCACCCTATGTTGCGGCGAGTTTCTTCACCATCGACCTGGCAAGCATGCGCACCGAACTTGAGCAGATGCCTTGGATTGCCCACGCCGAGGTCAGACGTGTCTGGCCCGATCAGGTGGTGATTCGTCTGGAAGAGCAACTGCCGGTAGCACGCTGGGGCGATGAGGCTTTGTTGAACAACCAGGGGCAGGCGTTTGCCCCGCGTGAATTGGCTAACTACGAACATCTTCCACAGTTGTTCGGCCCGCAGCGGGCCCAACAGCAAGTGATGCAGCAGTACCAGGTGTTGAGTCAGATGTTGCGGCCTTTGGGCTTCTCCATCGCGCGCCTGGAGTTGCGTGAACGCGGCAGTTGGTTCTTGACCACTGGCGCAGGCAGTGCAGGCCCAGGTATCGAGTTGTTGCTGGGACGCGATCACCTCGTGGAAAAAATGCGCCGTTTCATCGCCATTTACGAAAAAACGCTTAAAGAACAGATCACGAATATCGAGCGCATCGACCTGCGTTATTCCAACGGCCTCGCCGTGGGATGGCGTACGCCGGCAGCGCCTACGACGGACAAACCCGCCGTCGCGAAGAATTGACAAGAGGCAGGACCATGGCAAACGTGCAAAGCGGCAAAATGATCGTCGGCTTGGATATCGGCACCTCGAAGGTGGTGGCGCTGGTGGGCGAAGTCGCGGCCGATGGCACGCTGGAAATCGTCGGTATCGGCACCCATCCATCCCGCGGCCTGAAGAAGGGCGTGGTGGTGAATATCGAGTCCACTGTGCAATCGATTCAGCGCGCGGTGGAAGAGGCCCAGCTGATGGCGGGTTGCCGCATTCACTCGGCGTTCGTCGGCGTTGCGGGCAACCACATCCGCAGCCTGAACTCCCACGGCATCGTCGCGATCCGTGATCGTGAAGTCAGCATGGCTGACCTCGAACGCGTACTGGACGCGGCCCAGGCCGTGGCGATTCCTGCCGACCAGCGTGTCTTGCACACTCTGCCGCAGGACTACGTGATCGATAACCAGGAAGGCGTGCGCGAGCCTTTGGGCATGTCGGGCGTGCGTCTGGAAGCCAAGGTCCACGTGGTGACCTGCGCGGTCAACGCTGCACAGAACATTGAAAAATGCGTGCGCCGTTGCGGCCTGGAAATCGACGACATCATTCTCGAGCAACTGGCTTCGGCCTACTCGGTCCTGACCGACGACGAGAAAGAACTGGGCGTGTGCCTGGTGGACATCGGCGGCGGCACCACCGACATCGCGATCTTCACCGAAGGCGCGATTCGCCATACCGCTGTGATCCCGATTGCCGGCGACCAGGTGACCAACGACATCGCCATGGCGTTGCGTACACCGACCCAATACGCCGAAGAAATCAAGATTCGCTACGCCTGCGCCCTGGCGAAACTGGCCGGTGCCGGTGAAACCATCAAGGTGCCAAGCGTGGGTGATCGTCCACCGCGCGAGCTGTCGCGTCAGGCCTTGGCCGAAGTGGTCGAGCCGCGTTACGACGAGCTGTTCACCCTGATTCAGGCGGAACTGCGCCGCAGCGGTTACGAAGATTTGATCCCGGCCGGCATTGTGCTGACCGGTGGTACCTCGAAAATGGAAGGCGCGGTCGAACTGGCCGAGGAAATCTTCCACATGCCGGTGCGCCTGGGCGTTCCGCATAGCGTCAAAGGGCTCGCAGATGTCGTGCGTAACCCGATTTATTCCACGGGTGTCGGTCTGCTGCTGTACGGACTGCAAAAACAGTCCGACGGCATCTCGTTGTCCGGCATCAGTAGCAATAGCAGCAGTAGCTATAGCAGTGATGACGCTAAAGCCCCCGTGCTTGAACGCCTCAAGCGCTGGGTGCAAGGAAACTTTTAAGTTTCAAAAGCAGTAGTGGGAAGACGGTAGTAGGCGAAAAAACTAGAGAATGAAAGGAGAGGGAAAATGTTCGAACTCGTAGACAATGTCCCGCAAAGTCCGGTAATTAAAGTTATCGGCGTCGGCGGTGGCGGCGGCAACGCTGTCAACCATATGGTCAAGAGCAACATCGAAGGCGTCGAGTTCATCTGCGCCAACACCGATGCTCAAGCACTGAAAAGCATTGGTGCGCGCACCATCCTGCAATTGGGCACCGGTGTGACCAAGGGCCTGGGTGCTGGCGCTAACCCTGAAGTGGGCCGTCAGGCCGCACTGGAAGACCGCGAGCGTATCGCTGAAGTGCTGCAAGGCACCAACATGGTCTTCATCACCACTGGCATGGGTGGCGGTACCGGTACCGGTGCTGCGCCGATCATCGCCGAAGTGGCCAAGGAAATGGGCATCCTCACCGTTGCGGTGGTGACCCGTCCGTTCCCGTTCGAAGGTCGCAAACGCATGCAGATCGCCGACGAAGGCATCCGCCTGCTGTCGGAAAGCGTCGACTCGTTGATCACCATTCCTAACGAGAAGCTGCTGACCATCCTCGGTAAAGACGCCAGCCTGCTGTCGGCTTTCGCCAAGGCAGACGATGTACTCGCCGGTGCCGTTCGCGGTATCTCCGACATCATCAAGCGTCCGGGCATGATCAACGTCGACTTCGCCGACGTGCGTACCGTGATGAGCGAAATGGGTATGGCGATGATGGGCACTGGCTGCGCCAGCGGTCCGAACCGTGCCCGTGAAGCGACCGAAGCAGCTATTCGCAACCCGCTGCTGGAAGACGTCAACCTGCAGGGTGCCCGTGGCATTCTGGTCAACATCACTGCCGGTCCTGACCTGTCTCTGGGTGAGTACTCGGACGTGGGTAGCATCATCGAAGCGTTCGCTTCCGAGCACGCCATGGTCAAGGTCGGTACTGTTATCGATCCGGACATGCGTGACGAGTTGCACGTGACCGTGGTTGCTACTGGCCTGGGCGCGAAAATCGAGAAACCTGTGAAGGTGATCGATAACACCATGCAAACTGCAAGCGTGTCGGTGCAACAACATGCTACTCGTCAGGAAATGCCAGCCGTGAATTATCGCGACCTGGATCGTCCGACCGTGATGCGCAATCAGGCTCACGCCGGTGCTCAAGCGGCTGCGAAGATGAACCCTAACGACGATTTGGACTACCTGGACATCCCAGCTTTCCTACGTCGCCAGGCTGATTGATGAAATGTATCAGGGGTATTAGGGTGATTGGTGTTCAGCAAAGGCCGGGTCTGCTATCATCGCCAGCCTTTGTTGATACCAGTTCGCAACTTGCGCTGAAGCGGCCAATGCCATGATTAAACAACGCACCCTGAAAAATATTATCCGTGCCACAGGTGTCGGCCTGCACTCCGGGGAAAAGGTTTACCTGACCCTCAAGCCTGCACCTGTGAATACCGGCATCGTGTTTTGCCGCGCTGACCTTGACCCTATGGTGCAGATCCCTGCCCGTGCGGAAAACGTCGGTGACACCACCCTGTCGACCACATTGGTCAGCGGGGACGTTAAGGTGGACACGGTAGAACATTTGCTTTCGGCCATGGCTGGCCTGGGCATCGATAACGCCTACGTCGAACTCTCCGCCTCCGAAGTCCCGATCATGGACGGTAGCGCAGGACCCTTCGTATTCCTGATTCAATCTGCCGGCCTGGAAGAACAGGACGCAGCCAAGAAATTCATCCGCATCCTGAAGGAAGTCACAGTGGAAGAGGGCGGTAAACGCGCTACTTTCCTGCCTTTCGAAGGGTTCAAAGTGAGTTTCGAGATCGATTTCGATCACCCGGTATTCCGCAACCGCACCCAAAGTGCCAGCGTGGATTTTTCCAGCACTTCTTTCGTGAAAGAAGTCAGCCGCGCCCGCACCTTTGGCTTCATGAGTGACATCGAGTACCTGCGCAAGCACAACCTCGCACTCGGCGGTAGCGTTGAAAATGCCATCGTGGTCGACAAGGACGGCGTGTTGAACGAAGACGGCCTGCGTTACGAGGACGAATTCGTCAAACACAAGATCCTCGATGCAATCGGCGACCTGTACCTGCTGGGCAATAGCCTGATAGGCGAGTTCCGTGGCTTCAAGTCGGGGCATGCACTGAACAACCAACTGCTGCGCACATTGATCGCGCAAACAGATGCCTGGGAAGTCGTGACCTTCGAAGACGCCAGCACCGCACCGATCTCTTACATGCGTCCAGTTGCGGCGGTGTAATTAGTACTCTCTTTCCTTTTAGTTTTTTTAAGGCTGCCTTCGGGCGGCCTTTTTTTATGGAGATTTGTCGATGCCAATCCTTTAAGGACTGGCCCACAAAAATCTAGGACATTTCCCACATAGCTTGTCTCCCTCGCTCGCAGATTCTTTAGGAATCGACCTATAGGCTTTGTTCTCGTGCCCAGCGAGAAGAAACGCTTATGTCTTACGCATCGAATATCCCGCCTTCAATGTTCGACGAACATTTTGCCGACCTTGATCAGGCCCAGTATTTTCGCTTGATGCCAGTGTTGCGCATAAAAGCTTTCGACCACTTCCGTCGTTCGCACAAGGACACCGCCCATGACTGACAAAAACGGCAACCTGCAACAGCGTCGCAACGACCGTTTCAGCGATACACCGCTGACCGGCATGACCACCTGCCCGTTCAAGGACCCTGAGGTCGCTGTCGTACCTATGCGTTACGCGCTGGACCGCTCGCGCTATGACGTCGATCCGACCCAGCTCAGACCCTTGTGCGCCGAAGGTCAGTGGGCCAGGTTGCCCAAGCTGAAAACCCGCACCTACACCTTGCGCCAACTGCGCGGCGGCTATGTTTACGTCTTCGACGAGACCGCCAACACCCTGCATGAATACAGCTACTCGGCGCTGGACGCCAACCTGACGCGCATCGTCTGGAGCGATGCCGACATTGGTCAAGATCTACGCAGCACTGAGGGCGGTGAAATCCGCAACTACCTGCTGTACCCGCGCAATAACCAGCTGCACATTGCCTTTTCGCCGCAGCAATGGACGTGGCGCGTCTGTGAGCACCTGCGTTCCCACAGCGACAGCCGTGCCCTGTGGATGCAGCCGCTGAACCTCAAAGAATACTGCCGCACCATGGACGTGCCGCACGCCCTGCAATTGATGGACCTGGATAAACACATCGTCGCCGACGTCGACGTCTGGCCGATCAATCACGACGGCCGTTTCGCTGACTCCGCGCATCCCTCGGTCTCTGAAGTCGGTCCCTCACAGCATGTGGTGCCCTTGGCCGCCCACGTGATCTGGACCGGCAGCGTCGATGACAAATTCAGTTCGGTGATGGTCGCTCTCGACGACTCGCTGGCGGTGATGGAAGACCTGGGCATGCAACTCATCGCCGACCAGGCTGCGTTTCAGGAGTGGCAAGAGGCGCATGAACACAAACTGAGCATGGCCGGTGTCGTCGAGCAGCTGTGCGGGGTGGGCGGCGATCCTGAATTACTGCCAGCCTCGGTTCGTGGCGATGACAGCAAAGCCCGAGAATACTTGATCGACGTTGAAGCCTATTTCGAACAGCTCAATGTCGAAGAAGGCGCGGGGCAGGCCGATATCGGCATCCTGCAAGGCCTGCACGACCTGCCCTCCAAAGGGCTGGCGCAAAAGATCAAAGCCAAATACGGCAGCGAGCCGTCCGCTGCCCTGCGCGAGACCTGGGAAAATCGCAGCAAGTGGCGAAGGGAGGTTGATCTAAAAGCCGCCCGCAGTTTTGTCGAGGACCAACAGGAAAAGAGCCTGCTCCTGCGCCAGCAAGTGCACGACACCCAATCCGACTTGCAAACCTGGGCCGAGCGCATCGGCACCGAGCCGCTGAAGCTGTTCATCGACACCACCAATCCCGACACGCTGCTCTACCTGCAAACCATCGTCGCGGACCTGATGGAAGCCATGGCCCAAGACACTGCCGCGTCGAAATGGCTGGCGGAGCAAGACCAGAAAGCCACCACCCTGTTTGGTATTTCGCGGTTCGGGTTTTCGACACAGATCAAAGATGCTTTGGATAAAGAGGCCAACCAGCTGGTCAATGACCACAACGACATTACTTCGTTGATCGGTCGCCTCGCGGAGCTGAATGGCTTTCTCAGCCATGAAGACATCGCCAACAAACCCTGGATGCTGGCCCTAAGCGAAACGGCGCGACTGACCTTTAAAGCGCTGGGCGAGATGGCCACCGGAGCCGGCAAACAGGCCGGGGAAAAGACCCTGTTGGCCCTGCTGGCGGTGGACAGTCGTCTGGCCTACAGCAGCAGCCAGAGCCTTGGCGCCCTGTTGCGAAACATGCTCGTGGGCCATTTTCTGATGGGGCATCCCGAGCGCGTAGAACTCGATCCGGGCTTCAAGAAACACTACCACCAGTGGAAGGCCGACCTGCAAGCACTGAAGAACAATTACAACCGCGCGATGAGCGCATGGTTTTTTAGGCGCAAGGCCTACGGCGCCAAGGAACTGGGCCGCATCGCCGCGAACGTGAACGAGGCAATCAAACAACACCTGCTGCGCCTGCCGGTGTTGTTTGATTACCAAAAGTCACGGCATGTACGGACTATTCAGGAGGCCATCGCCAAGTCGGTGACCAGAGGTCTGGCCCGAATAAAATGGCCCGAGTTAATGACGGCATGGAGTGCCAAGCACGGGTCAGTCGCCGGCGCGATTACCTATGGCGTGGTGTTGGCCAACTTGATTAACACCGCGTTGGTTTATCGCGATTTGTCTCGGGATGGGAGTCTGGATGCTAAGGACTGGGTAAAAATCAAGTCGGGGATGGCGTACACCGGCAGTGCATTGATGGCGCTAGTGGTGGGGACGAAGTGGGAGGCGATCAAAGGGCTGACCACTATTCTCGAGAAAAAACCGGTGGGGATAACCGAAAAAGCGGCGGCGTTTTGGAGTAATGCTGATGATCACACCAAAGCTTGGGGGAAGCATCTGAAGGGGTTTAGTGCTCGAATGATAGCGTTGGGGGCATTTACGTTGATCGCTACAACGGCGGAAATGTGGGACATCGCTGATGATTTGAATAAAACAGAGTCGTCAGTAGATAAGGTATTTTTGAAAATTAAACGCGGGGCCGTTTTCGGATTTTTGGCAATAGCTGTCATTCAAATTCTTGCAGGCGGTTTAGCACCCTCTGGAGCGCCTACGATTGTAATGATTGCAATGGGGCCTTGGGTAGCTGGCGCCGCCCTGGCAACCGGCTTGATCTACCTGTTCGCCTCCTATGCCCTTAACTATTTGAAGCGTGACGCGATTGGTCAATGGTTGCGTAAAGGAACATGGTCGCGTTCCCGCGAGGAGCGTCATCCTGATGATATATCCGGACATCTGGAGGAACAACGGGCCTTTCTTGAAATACAACTCAGCCCATCGCTCTACGTCAAACCGACCTATGGAACAAAGCTTATCTACGTTCACCCCAATGGGCATCAAAAATTCCCCGTTCTGAACGGCGCCTGGATCCAGCTGTATCTTCCCGTAGAACTGCGTGGCTCATTAGTCGAGGCCAACCTGGCTGCCAGTCATCGGCCGTTGTATGTACTACCTGTAGAAGCGATAGACCAGTCGTTGCAAGAACCGTTTATCAAGCACGGGGTAATCGTCGAGCCGGGGTTGTTGGGTCATACGCCAGATCACATAAAAACCGACGGCCCGGATGACGGGCGTTACGACATGCCCCCGGAAGGGAAAGGTGTTGTTTGGCAAACATGGGTGCCACTGACCGAGAACGTCCAATTTATAGAGATGCAGGTCTGGTACTCGCCCGAAATTCTAGCCTCTAGTGAAGGCGACCGAGGATATCGCTTTCAGTTTGAATTAGACAAAGAGGGCGTATCTGATGAGAAAGGTACGCGTCTCGCGAGCCTTGATCCTGGCACTTTACAAATAGAAACCTTAGGTGGTCGAGAAAAATCAATCGCTATTCTTGTGCCGAATTAAGGGACGCACCATGACTAAATTATCAGGCAATGAAACTCAAGATGTTGACGATAAAGAGCATGTAAGACCCGTATTGGAGGGGAAAACATTAATGCGTTGGACCATCAAGGCTCACCCTCATCCCATGCATTTAGTTGACATCACGATGGGGGTTGCAACACTATTGCCGATAAGCCTCATTGTGTATGGTTACTTTTTTCAGCCGCTTGGTGATAATGATGATTCTCTAGTATATACGGGTGTCATTGTGCTTTGCTGTTGTCTTTTTCTATGGATAAGGGGCGCACGTCAAAAAACAGTTTTTAACTACCGAATCACCGACCAAGGTGGCGAGGTTGAATCCTGGCCTGACTATCCTGAGAATATGGGCGCTTTCTTCAAATGGCTGTCCGGCATCTCACTGTTTGTTGTTGTCTGTTTGATTGCCGTGGACCCTGCTTTTGTTTGGGGGCTCGCCGGTCCCGTTGGGATAGCAATAGGTGGCGCAAAATTTTTCCTGGGATGGGAGATCGAAAAAAAATTTGAAGCGTACCCTTACTGGCATTCATGCAATTTCGTTACCGTGGATAGAAAAAGGCGGATGATCATTGCTCATCAGACACGTTTGGACGTTGGTTTTGATGTTCATTTGTCGAAAGAGTTGTTTGATGTGTACCTTAATACTCTGAAAGCAGTTTTGCCATCGACTGCCGTATTCACGGAAGCGCCGTGGAAGTGGTAGGGACCGATATTGTGGTCCGATGCAGGCCAGAAACTCTGAGCGGGAGGAGAACAAAATTTTCCCTTCCCGCCCAAGATCTTGACTGGGCCAAACTACATCTTCCCATAGAACTGTGTGGCTTATCAGTCGAAGCCAACCTGACCGCCAGTCATCGGCCCTTGCATGTATTGCCTGTGGAAGCGATACAAGGATCTAGCAATCGAAGGCTTTGAGATGCACTTGGAGAAACATCAAATAGACGACTCTGTTTGCACCATCTACAAGCTGTTACCTGATGCGAAATATCAAGAAGCAAGTGGCCCAACCCTTGGCTCAGGGCTTGGCCTTCCCATGACTAGCCAACCGCTCCAGCGCCGCCCGCAAATTCGGATCACTAATCCCCTCCGCCGTAGCCTGAATACTCTCAGCCGCCACAGCCGACAAATTAGCGCAATGCCCCTCCGGGCCGCGTTGCACCGTCGGTGGCTGCACTTTGAAAAGAATCCGCGTCAGGCTGGCAAACTCGTCAAAAGCCACCAACTGCCGTTGCAAACGCTTCTGTTGATAGCGCAGTCGAGTGGCCCAATGGCCGTCGGTGACGATCAATAGCAAGGTGCCCTCACGCCATGAGGCGACGTGGCAGTGTTCGCGGGCGGCGGGTTGCAGTTGGCTTTCCAGCAGGCGTTGCAGGTGGCCCAGGCGTTGGGCCTGGTGGAAGATGGCTTTGAGCGGTTTTGCTTCACGAAGCAAGACGGCGGGTGCCCGTGCGGGGAGGGGGCGAAATGCCATAGCGGACACCTTGGGTTACTGATCGGCCATGTTAGCAGAAAGCATCGTTATAGCTTCGCTGGATGGGCATTCCGTGCTTTCATACGCGGTTAAGAAGAGCCACTTCTACGGTTGATGGCTTGAAGTCTGAGAAAACGGCCCTATTTGTAGTTCTGCCCCGTTAAAACGCTGTGTCAGCATCGTGGTACAACGCCACTTTCTTCACCACCGTTTCCGGGTAGAATGCTCGTTCGCATGCGGCCATGAGGGCTGCACGGGCGACTCACGGGGCCGCCCTCCATTCCTATGTGTGGAAGATCCTGTCGATATGTTTGCACCTTTGTTAAAAAAGCTTTTCGGAAGCAAGAACGAGCGTGAAGTAAAGCGCATGCTCAAGACGGTTCAATTCGTCAATGCCTTCGAAGAGCAAATGGTGGCCCTTTCGGACGAGCAATTGCGTGCCAAGACCGCAGAGTTCAAGGCCCGCTTAGCCAAAGGTGAGACCCTCGATAAACTGCTGCCTGAAGCTTTCGCGGTTGCCCGTGAAGCCGGCAAGCGGGTCATGGGTATGCGCCACTTCGACGTACAGCTGATCGGCGGCATGACCTTGCATGAAGGCATGATCGCAGAAATGCGTACCGGTGAAGGCAAGACCTTGGTAGCAACCCTGGCGGTGTACCTGAACGCGCTGTCGGGTCAAGGCGTGCACGTGGTAACCGTGAACGACTACCTGGCCCGTCGTGACGCCAACTGGATGCGTCCGCTGTATGAATTCCTCGGTCTGACCGTAGGCGTTGTCACGCCATTCGCGCCGCCGGAAGAGAAGCGTGCTGCGTATGCGTCGGACATCACCTACGGCACCAACAACGAATTCGGTTTCGACTACCTGCGCGACAACATGGCGTTCAGCATGGAAGAAAAATTCCAGCGCGAACTCAATTTTGCCGTAATCGACGAAGTCGACTCGATCCTCATCGACGAAGCGCGGACGCCGCTGATCATTTCCGGTCAGGCCGAAGACAGCTCCCGTCTGTACACCGAAATCAACAAGCTGATCCCGAAACTCGAGCAACACATCGAGGAAGTGGAAGGCGTGGTCACCAAGGCCGGTCATTACTCCGTTGACGAGAAAACCCGTCAGGTGGAACTGAACGAAGCCGGTCACCAGTTCGTCGAAGAAATGCTGACCGAAGTCGGTCTGCTGGCAGAAGGCGAGAGCCTGTACTCGGCGCACAACCTGGGTCTGCTGACTCATGTTTACTCCGGTCTGCGCGCGCACAAGCTGTTCCATCGCAACGTTGAGTACATCGTTCAAGACGGTCAGATCCTGCTGGTCGACGAACACACCGGTCGTACCATGCCGGGTCGTCGTTTGTCGGAAGGCCTGCACCAGGCCATCGAAGCGAAGGAAGTGCTGAATATTCAGGCCGAAAGCCAGACCCTGGCATCGACCACGTTCCAGAACTACTTCCGTCTGTACAACAAACTGTCCGGCATGACCGGTACAGCCGACACCGAAGCGTTCGAATTCCACCAGATCTACGCCCTGGCCGTGATGGTGATCCCGCCGAACAAGCCGCTGGCGCGTAAGGACTTCAACGACCTGGTCTACCTGACCGCGGACGAGAAGTACCTGGCCATCGTTGCCGACATCAAGGCCTGTCTGGCCGAGAATCGTCCGGTGCTGGTGGGTACGGCGACCATCGAAACGTCTGAGCACATGTCCAGCCTGTTGAACAAGGAAGGCATCGAGCACAAGGTTCTGAACGCCAAGTTCCACGAAAAAGAAGCTGAAATCATCGCCCAGGCCGGCCGTCCGGGCGCGCTGACCATCGCCACCAACATGGCCGGTCGTGGTACCGACATTCTGTTGGGCGGCAACTGGGAAGTGGAAGTCGCCAGCCTGGAAGAGCCGACTCCAGAGCAGATCGCTCAGATCAAGGCCGACTGGCAGAAACGCCATCAGCAAGTGATCCAGGCCGGCGGTCTGCATGTGATCGCTTCCGAACGTCATGAATCGCGTCGTATCGACAACCAGTTGCGTGGTCGTGCCGGCCGTCAGGGCGACACCGGTTCCAGCCGTTTCTACCTGTCGCTGGAAGACAGCCTGATGCGCATCTTCGCCTCTGATCGGGTGAAGAACTTCATGAAAGCGCTGGGCATGCAGTCCGGCGAAGCGATCGAGCACCGCATGGTGACCAACGCGATCGAGAAGGCTCAGCGCAAGGTTGAAGGCCGTAACTTCGACATTCGTAAGCAACTGCTCGAGTTCGACGACGTTTCCAACGAACAGCGTAAAGTGATCTACCACATGCGTAACAGCCTGCTGGCTGCGACCAACATTGGGGACACCATCGCTGACTTCCGTCTGGACGTGCTCAACGGTCTGGTCAGCCAGCACATTCCGCCACAGTCCCTGCCTGAGCAGTGGGATGTCGCCGGTCTGGAAGCTTCGCTGAGCAGCGATTTTGGCGTGAAGCTGCCTGTTCAGCAGTGGCTCGATGAAGACGATCACCTGTACGAAGAAACCCTGCGCGAGAAGCTGATGCATGAGCTGCTGGCGGCGTACAACGAGAAAGAAGAACAAGCCAGCGCCGAAGCACTGCGCACGTTCGAGAAGCAGATCCTGCTGCGCGTCCTCGACGATTTGTGGAAAGACCACCTGTCGACCATGGACCACCTGCGTCACGGCATTCACCTGCGCGGTTACGCACAGAAGAACCCGAAGCAGGAATACAAACGCGAATCCTTCTCGCTGTTCCAGGAACTGTTGGATTCGATCAAGCGCGATACCATCCGTGTGCTGTCCCACGTTCAGGTTCGTCGCGAAGATCCGATCGAAGAAGAAGAGCGCGTGCGTCGCGAAGCCGAGGAATTGGCTCAGCGCATGCAATTCGAACACGCTGCCGCACCGGGTCTTGAGCAGCCTCAAGCCTTGATGGATGACGGCGAAGAAGTAGCCGTTGCCACGGCACCGGTTCGCAATGACCAGAAACTGGGTCGTAACGAAGTGTGCTGGTGTGGTTCGGGCAAGAAGTTCAAACATTGCCACGGTAAGATCGACTAAGTTCGAGCCGGCGTTGTTTATATGAAATACCCGCGCCGCGACCGGCTCTAGCCGTCGCGGCGTTTTTCCATTGATTTCGCCGTTCCGACGCGGGCGGCGCAGAGAGTTTTCAAGGAGCGCACTTAATGGCTGTTGGTCTTGGTCCTTTGCCGACACTGCACCCGGTTGCAGGTTTTGAACTGGGTATCTCCTCCGCCGGCATCAAGCGTCCTGGGCGCAAAGACGTGGTGGTCATGCGTTGCGCCGAGGGTTCCAGCGTTGCTGGCGTGTTCACCCTCAACGCGTTCTGCGCGGCACCGGTGATCCTGGCCAAGCAGCGTGTGCAAGGCGCGGTTCGTTACCTGTTGACCAACACCGGCAATGCCAACGCGGGCACTGGCGAGCCAGGCCTGGAGGCCGCCAAGCGCACCTGCGCCAAACTGGCTGAACTGACCGGCGTCAGTGCTGAAGCCGTGCTGCCGTACTCCACGGGTGTGATCGGCGAGCCTCTGCCGGTCGAGAAAATCGAAGGCGCGCTGCAAGCCGCCCTTGACGATCTGTCGGTGGATAACTGGGCGGCTGCCGCCACCGGGATCATGACCACCGACACCTTGCCCAAAGGTGCGAGCCGTCAGTTCCAGCACGATGGCGTGACCATTACCGTCACGGGTATCAGTAAGGGCGCGGGCATGATTCGTCCGAACATGGCGACCATGCTCGGTTACATCGCCACTGACGCCAAAGTGGCGCAGAACGTGTTGCAGGATCTGTTGCGTGATGGCGCGAACAAATCGTTCAACCGCATCACCATCGACGGCGATACATCGACCAACGACTGCTGCATGCTGATTGCCACTGGCAAGGCCGCGCTGCCGGAAATTACCGAAGCCAAAGGCCCGTTGTTCACGGCACTTAAGCAGGCGGTGTTCGACGTGTGCATGGAGGTGGCGCAGGCCATCGTCCGCGACGGCGAAGGCGCGACCAAGTTCGTCACCGTTGAAGTCAACGGCGGCGGCAATCATCAGGAATGCCTGGACGTCGGTTACGCCGTGGCGCATTCGCCACTGATCAAGACGGCGTTGTTCGCTTCCGATCCGAACTGGGGCCGTATCCTCGCTGCCGTGGGTCGTGCCGGTGTGCCGGACCTGGACGTGAGCAAGATCGATGTGTTCCTTGATTCGGTGTGCATCGCCAGCAAGGGTTGCCGCGCGACCACCTACACCGAAGAGCAGGGCTCGGCGGTCATGGCCCAGGAAGAAATCACCATCCGCATCGAGCTGGGTCGTGGTGACTGCCGCGAAACCATCTGGACTACCGATCTGTCGCACGAGTACGTAAAAATCAACGCGGAATATCGCACCTAAGACCGCACAGACTTGTAGGAGCTGCCGCAGGCTGCGATAAAAACACCGCGCAGTTTCAGGCACACAGCCTTCGCAGCCTTCGGCAGCTCCTACAGGTCATCGAGTATTCCTTGAGAGGATTGGCATGAGCCTGCACCTGATCATCGGCGACAAACGGTTTTCCTCCTGGTCCCTGCGCCCGGCGTTGGCACTCGATATGGTCGGTGTGCCGTATACCGAGCAAATCATCTGGCTGAACCAGCCCGACAGCTTGCAAAAGGCGCTTGAGCACGGGCCTACCGGCAAGGTGCCTTTGCTTAAGACGGAACACGGCACCATCTCCGATTCCCTCGCGATCATCGAATACCTGAACGAACGTTTCCCTGACGCGCAGCTTTGGCCGCAGGATATAGCTGCAAGAGCTCAGGCGCGTTCGGCGTGTGCGCAAATGCACAGTGGGTTTTTCGGACTGCGCTCGAACATGGGTTTTGACCTTTGTCAGAATGAGGCGCTGGAAGTGATTCCGGTTGAAGCGCAGGCGGACATTGAACGCATGATTGCGCTGTGGGCCGAATGCCGGGCTGCCGCGACCGAAAGCGGTCCGTACCTGTTTGGCAAAATCAGTGCGGCAGATGCCTTCTTCGCGCCAGTGGCCGTGCGCTTGCGTACATTCCGCGTGGCGTTGCCTGCTGAGGCCGAGGCGTATGTCGAGACGATTTATCAGTGGCCCGCTTTTCAGCGCTGGCAGAAAGCAGGTTTAGAGGAAGCAGTGCGGTGAAACGAGTTCATGTAGCGGCCGCCGTGATCCGCGGTATAGACGGCAAAATCCTCATCGCCCGGCGTGCGGATACCCAGCATCAGGGCGGTTTGTGGGAGTTCCCAGGAGGCAAGGTCGAGGCCGACGAGTCGGTCGAAACGGCGCTGACCCGTGAGCTGCACGAAGAACTGGGCATCGTCGTCGGTGCTGCGCGCCCGCTGATCAAGGTTCAGCACGATTACCCAGACAAACAGGTGTTGCTGGATGTCTGGGAAGTCTCGTCGTTTACCGGCGAACCCCATGGTGCGGAAGGCCAGCCACTGGCTTGGGTGTCGGCGCGGGAGTTGGCCGATTACGACTTCCCTGCGGCCAACCGGCCGATTGTGGCGGCGGCGCGGTTACCCGCTGAATACATGATCACCCCCGATGGCCTGGAGACCCCCGAGTTGCTGCGCGGGATACAGAAAGCCATCGCGGGCGGTATCAAGCTGATTCAATTGCGCACGCCCAATGGCTACGACCCGAAATACCGCGACCTGGCGGTGGATGCGGTGGGCCTGTGTGCTGGCAAGGCGCAACTGATGCTCAAAGGCCCTCTGGAGTGGCTGGGAGACTTTCCGGCTGCGGGTTGGCATCTTACGGCGGCTCAGCTGCGTAAGTACGCCAGCAAGGGCCGTCCGTTCCCTGAGGACCGTTGGTTGGCGGCATCCTGTCATGACGCTGAAGAATTGGCCTTGGCCGAGCAAATGGGCGTGGACTTCGTCACCTTGTCGCCAGTGCAATTGACCCAGACTCACCCGGACGCGCAGCCGCTGGGCTGGGAATTGGCGTCGCAGTTGATTGCCGGTTTCAGCAAGCCGGTGTTTTTGTTGGGTGGTGTCGGGCCTGATGAGCGGCAGAAAGCCTGGGAATCCGGGGCGCAGGGTGTGGCAGGGATTCGGGCGTTTTGGCCTGACATATTATGAGTCAGGCGCAAATCCTGTGTAAGAGCCAACTTGTTGGCGAGAGCTTGACTGGGTGTGCCTGACACGCCCCCTCGCGAACAAGTTCGCTCCTACATGGGGACGCCATTAAGGCTTCGGCGCAGGCTGCCACAGGATCTCGGCGATCCCCTGACGCTTGGCAATCAACCGCGCGACCACGAACAACAGGTCTGACAGCCGGTTAATGTAAGCCAGCCCAACCCCCGCCAACGGCTCAAGCGCATTCAACTGCTGGCACCGCCGCTCAGCACTGCGAGCCAGGCTGCGACAGACGTGGGCCTGTGCAATCAGCGCTGAGCCGCCCGGCAGAATGAAGTTCTCCAGCGGTCCCAATTCCTCATTCCACAGGTCGATGGCGGCTTCCAGTCGCTCGATTTCCTGCGTGTTCAACGCCCGGTACTCAGGCATCGCCAGCTCGCCGCCCAAATCGAACAAGCGATGTTGGCAGGGGGCAAGGACCTCGATCACTTCCGTTAAGCCGGGAAAGTGTTCGACCTGCTCCGCCAGTCCGGCAAGCAACACACCCACCTGACTGTTCAGGCTATCGACTTCGCCGATGGCTTCGATGCGTGGGTGGTCTTTGGGCACGCGTCGGCCATCACCGAGGCCGGTTTCGCCTTTGTCGCCGGTTTTCGTATAAATCTTTGATAGGCGAAAGCCCATACTCATAACTCCGAAAGGGTCTGTTCCTGGGCGTTGATCGTGCTGCCCGCCAGCGGCAAGCGCAGGGTGAAGCAGGTGCCCTGGCCAGGGGTCGATTGCACTTCCATCTGGCCTTTATGGTTGTTGGTGATGATGAAGTACGAGACCGACAATCCGAGTCCCGTGCCCTGACCGATTTCCTTGGTGGTGAAAAACGGTTCAAAAGTGCGCTTGCGTACGTTCTCCGGCATGCCGACGCCGTTGTCTTCCACCTGGATTTCCGCCCACGGCGGATTCAGTCGGGTGCGCAGGATGATTCGTCCTGGCTGGCCGTCGTCGGCGCGCTGGTGAATCGCTTGCGCGGCGTTTTTCAGCAGGTTCAGCAGCACTTGCTCCAGCTCGTTGGCGGTACCGGGAACCGGGCCGAGGTTGGGGTCGAAATGACGGGTGATGGCCTGGCCCTTGAAGTCGAATCCGATGGTCAGGTCGAAATCGTTGCTGGCGATCTCCACCGCCTGATCAATCAACGCCGGCAAATCGCAAGGGGCCATTTTGCGGTTACTCAAGCGACTGAAGCTGAGCATATGGCTGACGATCTTCGCCGCGCGAGCCCCCGCCTGCTGGATGCCATCGAGCAGTTGCGGCACTTCGCGGCCGGCCAGGTATTGATTGACCGTCGCCAGTGGAACGCCAATCAGCTCGGCTTGCTCAAGGTTTTTTGGCAGGTCCGGCGACAGGCGTCGACGAATGTTCTGCACGTTATGCAGGATCGCGCCCAAGGGGTTATTGATCTCGTGGGCCATGCCCGCTGCCAGACCACCGACGGAGAGCATCTTCTCCGACTGCACCATCATGTCTTCCAGCGAGAGGCGCTGGGTAATGTCGTCGATCCGAATGACCACGCCCCGTCCCGCGCCGCCGGTCAGCGGATAGAACGTCAGGGCGTAGTGGTGCGGCATATCGTCCTTGACCCAGGTGACCCGCTCGATCTTGGCCACGGTATGGCGTTCGACGGTCTCTTTGATCTTCGGCAGAAACGCTTTCATCGGTTCAAACGCAAGGAAGATCGGCTGATTCAGGGCCTCATCCAGCGGCGTGCCAGAAAGCGCACTGGCCTCCTGGTTCCATTGGGTGACGTACAGTTGCTCGTCCAGTGCGATCAGGGCCGAGGGCATGGAGTCGATGATGCTATTCAGATAATTCTGGAAACCGGTGAGTTTTTTCTCGATCTTGCTGCGCACTTGCACTTCGAGTTCCAGCTTGCGATTGGTGTGGCGGGTTTCTTCCGCCAGTCCCTGTGCCTGGTCGTAGGCGTCTTGCGAGTCGTCGCGGGCGCGCTTGAGTTGCTGCTCGCGGGCTTCGATCCGCGAGAGCATGGTGTTGAACGCTTCTGCGAGGTTGCCGATTTCATCGTTGTTGCCCGGCTCGGCCCGCAATGCGTAATTTTCTTCGCGGGTGACCTGGCGTGAAAGCTCTTCGAGCTGGTAAATCGGTTGGGTGATCAGGCGCCGAATCTGCCGCGCGACCACCAGCCAGAGCAGTACGCTGAACACCAGAATCCCGGCGCTGGCGGTGAACGTGCCGGTGTAAAAAGCGGCCGGTAATTCGCTACTGGCGACCAGCAGCAGATGCCCGGGCTCCTGGCCGGCGCCTTTGGGGATGGTGATCAGTTGCGTGCTGCGAAACTCGGTCAGACGCCAGCTTTCGACGCTTTTGAAGCGCTCGGGCAGCTTGAGTTTGTCATCGTGCTGCAACTCGGCCAGACGATCGCCGTTGCTGTCGTACAACGCTGCCGCGCGCAAGGGGTTGTAGCTTTTCAGCTCCCTGAGCAGTGCCTGGGCGTTGTTGGCAGAACTGAGGGCCTGGGCCGTGAGGTTGGGCGTGCTGATCAGTCGGCCGATGGTCTGCAAGGCCTGCGGTGCCATGCTTTCCTGGGAGATGTAATAGGCCGCACTGATGAAGGTCAGGTTGGCCACCAACAACACGGTTGTCAGCAAGACCAGCAGGGCTGCCAGAAGCTTCTGGCCCACCGGTAGGTTTTCTAGGCGCTGGCGCAATGGCATCGGCAAATCACAGGCTATTGATAAGCCATCAGGGTAGCGCTTTCTAGTCCGTGGGCAAACCGCGTGATTGCAGGTGGCCCACCAGCCGGGTCTGCAGTTGAGTCAGGTAAGGCGTTGGGCATTGATGGCGGGCGGCCACGGCACAGACATGGCCGAGTAGATAGCTGATTTCGGTGCGCCGATTGTGGGCGACGTCCTGATACATCGACGAATAGTTGGCGGCCGTTGCATGAATCACCCGCTCGACCTCAGTGTGCAAGGCTTCGGCGGCGGCCGGTTGGCCACAGCGATTGAGCACGTCGGTCAACTCTGCGCACAACATGGCGATTTCGCAGTTGTGCGCCTGGAGACCGCCGTTGCGGCAGTCGTGGAGGACGGTCAGGGGGTTAATTGCACAATTCAACGCCAGCTTGCGCCAGAGCCGAGTGAGGATGTCAGGCGTCCATTGATGGGGGATGCCAGCGGACTGTAATTCATCCAGCCAGGCGGGCGGAGTGGGATCGCTCGCATCGCCCAGCCAGGTATAACCATGGCCGGCAAACACCACGCGCCAGTCTCCGTCGCGGAAGGCGCCTTCGGTGCTTGAGGCAAAGATACAGCGGGCCTGGGGCACTTTCGCAGCCACGGCATCCTGGCTGCCAAGACCGTTTTGCAACAGGATCAGTTCAGCGTTGGGCTGCAGGCGCGGGGCCAGCTGTGAGACAGCGCTTTCGGCGTCGTAGGCTTTACACGCGACCAATAGACGTTCGATAGGTTCGTCGGCGTCCCAGGTCTGGGCGCACACCTCAAAGAGCTGAGGCTGCCCGTGCTCGACCAGGGTCAAACCGCCCGAGGCCTCATAGGCTGCCAACCGCTCTGCGTCGCGCAAGATCAGGCGTACGGGCAACCCGGCACGCGCCAGTCTCGCGGCCCATAGGCTCCCAAGACTACCGGCGCCGAGAACATGCCAGAGAGTGGCCATTAACCGTTCACGACCAGCCGCAGGATGAAAGAATCGAGATTCAACATGGCAGGCCCGCAGTTTATGTAGGGAAAGTCTCGTTATAATGACGGCGCATTTATTACCGTCAAGTCAGGCGTACCTCCGCAGCATGCGCCATTCATCTGGAGAAATTACATGCCCTCGTTCGACGTAGTGTCTGAACTGGATAAACACGAAG
This sequence comes from Pseudomonas sp. NA-150, assembly GCF_044336365.1. Lineage (NCBI taxonomy): Bacteria > Pseudomonadati > Pseudomonadota > Gammaproteobacteria > Pseudomonadales > Pseudomonadaceae > Pseudomonas > Pseudomonas sp. NA-150. Next base: position 788,192 of record NZ_CP172305.1, read on the forward strand.
TCACGAATGCCGTCGAAAATGCGGTCAAAGAGCTGGACCGTCGCTACGACCTCAAAGGCAAAGGCACTTTCGAATTCAAGGAATTGACTGTGAACATGACCGCCGAGGCGGAGTTCCAGCTCGAAGCAATGGTTGAAATCCTCAAGCTGTGCCTGGTCAAGCGCAAGATTGACGTGCAGTGCCTGGAACTGAAGGACGCCTATGCGTCCGGCAAAATCATGAAGCAGGAAGCGACCCTCAAAGAGGGCATCGACAAGGAGCTGGCGAAGAAAATCGTCGCTCACATCAAAGATGGCAAGTTGAAGGTACAAGCCGCCATTCAAGGCGAGCAAGTGCGCGTTACCGGCAAGAAGCGTGATGACCTGCAAGAAGCCATGGCGCTGTTGCGTGGCCACGAGTTCGGCATGCCGCTGCAATTCAATAACTTCCGCGACTGACCAACGGTCGACAGGATGACGCCTGGTCTCTGATCGGTCAGTTGGGAGAGGGGAACCTCTATTTCCGGACCGCTGTCATAGGCCAACGTCAGCTTTTTAAAAGTCTGCATCTGGACCGATAGGGCCCTGGCTTCTTTCGTTCCGTCTTGCGAGCCGAATTCCGGCCGTTACAAGGAGATACCCATGGATCTGACCGCACAAGTCGATCATCTGGAAAAGGTCACTCAGGCCTGGATTCCACTGTTCCTACAATACGGCAGTCGGGTGTTACTGGCGGTAATCACCCTTGGCATTGGCTGGTGGGTGATCAACGTGGTGACGCGCAAACTGGGCGGTCTGCTCGCATTGCGCAATGCCGATCTGGCCTTGCAAGGCTTCATCAGCAGCCTGGCCAACATCATTCTGAAAATTCTGCTGATCGTCAGCGTAGCCTCGATGATCGGTGTCGAAACCACATCCTTTGTGGCTGCCATTGGTGCTGCTGGCCTGGCTATCGGTTTGGCCTTGCAGGGTAGCCTGGCAAACTTTGCCGGCGGAGTGCTGATTCTGCTGTTCCGTCCGTTTCGAATCGGTGATTGGATCGAGGCCCAGAACGTCAGTGGCACGGTCGACAACATCATGATTTTCCACACGGTGTTGCGCACGGGTGATAACAAGACGGTGATCGTGCCCAACGGCATTCTGTCCAATGGCATCATCACCAACACCAATCGTCAGCCAACCCGCAAGGTGGTGTTCGATACCGTGGTGGCTCACGATGCCGACCTCAAGCAGGCGCTGAAGGTGTTGCTGGAAATGGCCAAAGAGCCGCGTATCTTGCTGGATCCGGCGCCACAAGCGGTGGTTGCGGCCCTGGGTGAAAACTCGATCACCCTGTCGCTGCGGGTCTGGACCAAGACCGGCGACTATGGCGATGTGATTTCACACTTCAACGTTGAAGCGCGGGATCGGTTGAGGTCGGCGGATATCTCCATCCCTGCGCCTCAGCGCATGGTTCGGGTGCTTCAAGAGTCGTAAGATCACAGCATTTATCGCGCTTCAACAAAAAGCCCCGGCTCTCACGAGTCGGGGCTTTTTTGTCAGTGCCTAAGGGCGATTACTGACGGGTGTCTCGCTGGCCTCGATGGGGGGCTTTGCCGGAGGCTCCTCGGCGGCCTTGGCCGCTTCGGCAGCCCGAGTGCGGCGAGTTTCCATAGACCAGTGCAGGGCAATCATCACCAGCGTCGGTATGCCCATGAGGGCCGTGGCGAGGAAGAAGTTGTGGTAACCAAGCCTCTCCACCATGACCCCGGAGTAGCCGCCGATCAGTCGTGGCAGCAGTAGCATGATCGAACTGAGCAAGGCGTACTGGGTCGCGGAGAACTTCAGGTTGGTCAGGCTCGACAGGTACGCGACAAACGCCGAAGTGGCCATACCTGAACTGAAGTTATCCAGCGAAATGGTCAGGATCAACATCTTCAGGTTCGGACCCATGTCCGCGAGCATCAGGAACAGCAGGTTGGTGGCGGCGGAAGCGAAGCCGCCGACGAACAGAATCGGCAGGGTGCCAAAACGCACGATCAACAACCCGCCTGCGCCTGCCCCCAGCAGGGTCATCACCAGTCCGAACAGTTTGCTGACGCTGGCAATCTGATCCTTGGTGAAGCCCATATCGATGTAGAACACGTTGGCCATCACGCCCATGACCGTGTCGGACATGCGATAGGTTGCAATCAGACCCAGCAGCAGGAATGCCTGCCAGCGATAGCGTCGAATGAAGTCGTTGATCGGCGTCAGCACCGGTGCCAGCCCGCGTCGGCCGAGAGAAGAGAGGCACAGCGCGGTCAGCAGGGTATAGAGAATGGCCCGCAGGAATGCGCGGTCTTCCATGAACAGGTCAGCCCAACTGCCGCCGTCGAACAGCACGCCAGCGAAGTCGGTGTAATACAGCTGAGTGAACATCGCCGGAACGGAAACCAGCAGGACGATCAGGACGAAGACCGAAGCCAGTTGGTGGCCGAAGCCGTAACGTGCGGCGGACAATTGAGTGCGCATTGGAACGGGTGACTCACGCATCACCATCGTTGTGATCAGCGCAGGCAGCATCAGCAGACCAAACAGAAAGTAGGTGCCGGCCCAGGCCGAATGCTTGTAGTTGAAGCCAGTCGAGCCAAAACCTTCGGCAAAGTACAGGGCGCCGGCAGTAGCCAGCAGGGCGGCGACCCGGTAACCCGACATGTAGCTGGCGGCGAGGGCGGCCTGGCTGCTTTCTTCGGCAATTTCCAGACGATAGGCGTCAATGGCGATGTCTTGGGTGGCGGAAGAGAACGCCACCAGGACCGCCATGGCGATCAGCCAGGACAAATGCTTTTGCGGGTCGCAGAAACCCATACCGATCAAGCCGAGGACTACGAGAGACTGCGCGAGTATCAGCCACGAACGCCGGCGACCGAGTCGACCGAGAAGCGGCAGGCGCCATTGGTCCAAAAGGGGCGACCAGACCCATTTAAAGGCATACGCCAGTCCGATCAGACTCGCATAGCCGATGGTTTCACGGGCAACACCGGCTTCTCGAAGCCAGACTGACAACGTGGAAAACACCAACATGTAAGGCAAGCCAGCGGCAAATCCGAGCAATAACAGCACGAATGTCGAGGGATTGGCGTAAGCGTCGAGCGCGGCGCGCCAGGTTTTACGGGGCATGGGCTGGAGTCTGCCTCAGATTACGAAAACAAAGGGCGCACTCTAACCGCTGTGCTCTATCGGGCGCCAGCCATGACGGCGCATATCTACCCGATTATTGGAGATAGAGACGCCTTCCGCACGCAGTCGGGCACGTTGTTCGTCGCCTGATACGGTTCCGACGGCCAGACTGAGCTTGCCACCGGAGCCCAATACGCGGTGCCACGGCAGTGAAGTGCCTTGCGGCAGCTGGCTGAGCGTGCGTCCGACATAACGTGCGGCACGCCCCAAGCCCGCCAGTTCGGCCAATTGTCCGTAACTCACCACTTTGCCTTCAGGAACCTGATGAAGGGTCACGTACAGTGCCGTGCGGCGTATTTCAGCGGGTGTGGGTTCAGCCGCGTTGTCGTGGTCAAGTGCCCTATCGGTCATCGGTCACGCGTTTAATTCCCGTTTATCGGTATCTGTAACAGGGTATGTGGAACTACAGCCTATTCATTGGGTCTTTGATAGTTCGCTGTCGTCCTTGGGGGATGATGCCCGATTTTCCGCGAATTTGAGTTGTCCCGTGCTTATGTTGTCCAGATCCTTGCTTTGCCTCGCGCTTACCAGTGTGTCTATGCCTTTGCTCGCCGATACCGTCTGGTTGAAAAACGGTGATCGCTTGACGGGCAAAATCACGGTGTTCGATGGCGGCAAGTTGTTGCTGCACACCGATTACGCAGGTGACATCAACGTCGACTGGAAACAGGTCAAAACCCTGGAAAGTGACCAGAAACTGTTGGTCACCCAAGACAAGCATAATGAAATCGCCAAGGCGTTAAAGCCGGCCGAAGACGGCAAGGTGATTCTGGCCAACGGCGAGCCGCCGAAAACCGTGGACTTGTCCAGTATTCAACTGATCATGAGCCCGAAACCGCTGATTACGGATTTTGTCTGGAAGGGTAACGTCGACCTTGCGCTGGACTTCCAGCGAGCGCAAAACAATACCGACGATTACAACATCGCTTTCAAGACCACCGCGCGCCACGGCGACTGGCGACACAACGCCAAGGGTGAGTACAGCCGCGAGACGACCGACAACAGTACGGTCAATACCAACAACTGGAGCGCCGAATACTCGGCTGACCGTTTCCTCACCGACAAATGGTTCTGGGAAGGCCGCTTGACCTACAAGCGCGACTATGTCGAAGACCTGGCACGCCAGCGTGTGGTGGGTACAGGTCCAGGCTACCAGTTCTGGGACGATCAGTTGGGCGCGTTCTCACTGGGGTCGCTGATCAACCGTACTGACTACGAATTCTCCAATGGTTCGAAACAGAATTTCTATTCGGCGGCGCTCAAGTGGGATTACAACCGCTTCCTGATCGGCAAAAAAGTCGAGTTCTTCACCAACGGCGAATTGGGTAAACCATTGAGCGGCGCGGCGGACTACAGCCTGGATTCTGAAGTGGGCTTGCGCTACAAGGTGACCGATTGGGCTTCCCTGAACCTCAAGGCCGAGAAGAACATCATCAGCGGCGCCTCGGATGGCGATCTGAACAAGACGCGCTATACCGCAGGGTTTGGGGTGGCGTGGTAGGTCGCGCAGCAAGGCTCATGTGAATTAGCTCCTACACAAGACTTGCCTCTGGCACATTGTGGGCGTCCACTCCGTGGAGTCACGAGGGTTCCCACTTTGCAAACGCCAGTGATAATTATTATCTTGTCTCTCTATCGCAGGTACATGCCCCCAGGAGTTACAAGATGAGTGCGAAAGCCGTCAAGCAAGCCCGCGAGCTGCTGCTCAAGGAATACCGTGGCGTTCTGTCCACGCACTCGAAGTCGATGCCGGGTTATCCGTTCGGCTCGGTGGTGCCTTATTGCCTGGACGATCAAGGCCGTCCGCTGATTCTGATCAGCCGCATCGCGCAACACACCCACAACCTGCAAAAAGATCCCAAGTGCTCGATGCTGGTGGGTGAGCGTGAGGCCGAGGATGTGCAGGCGGTTGGGCGGGTCACGGTGCTGGCCGAAGCCTCGAAGCTGACTGACAGCGCCGCCATTGACGCCGCAGCCCTGCGTTATTACCGCTTCTTCCCTGAGTCTGCGAGCTATCACAGCGCTCACGATTTTGACTTCTGGGTCCTGACCCCGGTGCGCTACCGCTTTATCGGTGGCTTCGGAGCCATTCACTGGCTGGACGATGTCGCCGTGGCCAACCCGTTCGCTGGCGCGGCCGAAACCAGCATGGTCGAGCACATGAACGAAGACCACAGCAAAGCCATCGCCCATTACGTGGCGCTGTCGGGTCTGCCGCAAAGCGAACCGGCGAAATTGGTTGGAATCGACAGCGAAGGCCTGCACCTGCGCATCGCTGCAGGCATATACTGGTTACCCTTTGCGCAGTCTTGTAATACCCCGATACAAGTTCGCGAAGCCTTGGTCCAACTGGCCCACGCCGAAAAATGGCCCGTCGCAGAAGCCGAGGAAGCTTGAATTCACGATTCCGCGACGTCACATAGGGTTTATTGGAAGTCATCTTCCGTTCAGGAACTCCTTTGATGCGCGTTTTCTTGTTTCTCTTCCTGCTGTTTCCAGTGCTTGAGCTGTTCGTTCTGGTCAAGGTCGGCATGGCCATCGGTTTTCTGCCGACCTTCCTGCTGGTGGTCGCCACCTCGATGCTCGGCTTGTTTCTTATCCGTGTCGCCGGCTTCGCCACCGCCTTGCGCGCGCGTGAAAGCCTGTCGCGTGGCGAATTGCCTGCTCAGCAGATGCTTGAAGGCCTGATGGTCGCCGTCGGTGGCGGCCTGCTTCTGCTTCCAGGTTTCATCAGCGATGTGCTGGGTCTGATCTGCCTGCTGCCGGTCACTCGTCGGGTGCTGGTCAATGGCATCCGCAAGCGCGCCGAAGCGCAGTCGATGCGCCAACGTGCCTTTGCCGATGAACCGCAAGCCGCTGGCCCTGGCCGTGCAGGAGCGGTTCAGCCCGGTCAGCGCCAGCCCACCGTGATCGAAGGTGAATTCGAGCATCGCGACAAGTAAGGGTATCCACGGTCTACGCGGCGTCTGCGGGCGCCGTTGGCGTTATAACCATTGATACGTTTCGCAAAAAAATTATGTCTCAAGCCTTGTAATCACCTCGCTCGCCCTTATGTATGGGTCACCGCAAGGTTTCTGGTGAAATCGCCAGACCGTATTCTGCGGTTCGCTCGCCGAACCGCAACCGGCAACGCCGGATGTTCTAAACCACCGGTGTCGACACCGGACGTTAAAAACCACAATTAGGAGAGATCGACAATGAAGCTTCGTCCTCTGCATGACCGCGTCGTAATCCGTCGCAGCGAAGAAGAATCGAAAACCGCTGGCGGTATCGTTTTGCCGGGTTCGGCTGCTGAAAAGCCTAACCGTGGCGAGATCCTCGCTGTAGGTACCGGCCGCGTGCTGGACAACGGTGAAGTACGTGCGCTGGCTGTGAAAGTGGGTGACAAAGTGGTGTTTGGCCCGTACTCCGGCAGCAACACTGTGAAAGTTGACGGCGAAGACCTGCTGGTGATGAGCGAGAACGAAATTCTCGCAGTCGTCGAAGCCTGAGCATCTCCCGCGCACTTTCCCGTTACTACAAAGTATTTAAGGAATAACGATCATGGCTGCTAAAGAAGTTAAGTTCGGCGACGTTGGCCGTAAGAAAATGCTGGCTGGTGTAAACGTGCTGGCTGACGCGGTAAAAGCGACCCTGGGTCCAAAGGGCCGTAACGTGATCATCGAGAAGAGCTTCGGCGCTCCTCTGATCACCAAGGACGGCGTTTCGGTTGCTAAAGAAATCGAACTGAAAGACCGTTTCGAAAACATGGGCGCGCAGCTGGTCAAAGACGTTGCCTCCCGTGCCAACGATGACGCTGGTGACGGTACTACTACTGCAACCGTTCTGGCTCAAGCCATCGTCAACGAAGGCCTGAAAGCCGTCGCTGCCGGCATGAACCCGATGGACCTGAAGCGCGGCATCGACAAGGCGACCATCGCCATCGTTGCTGAGCTGCGCAAGCTGTCCAAGCCTTGCACCGACACCAAGGCTATCGCTCAGGTAGGTACTATCTCCGCGAACTCCGACAATTCCATCGGCGACATCATCGCTGAAGCCATGGAAAAAGTGACCAAAGACGGCGTTATCACCGTTGAAGAAGGCACTGGTCTGGAAAACGAACTGTCTGTCGTTGAAGGCATGCAGTTTGACCGTGGCTACCTGTCCCCGTACTTCATCAACAAGCCAGACACCATGGTTGCCGAGCTGGACAGCCCGCTGATCCTGCTGGTTGACAAGAAGATCTCGAACATCCGCGAAATGCTGCCAGTTCTGGAAGCAGTGGCCAAAGCCGGCCGTCCGCTGTTGATCGTTGCCGAAGACGTTGAAGGCGAAGCCCTGGCGACCCTGGTTGTGAACAACATGCGCGGTATCGTCAAAGTTGCAGCCGTCAAGGCTCCAGGTTTCGGCGACCGTCGCAAGGCAATGCTGCAGGACATCGCTGTCCTGACCGGCGGTACCGTTATCTCCGAAGAGATCGGCCTGAGCCTGGAAACCACTACCCTGGAACACCTGGGTAATGCCAAGCGCGTTGTGCTGAACAAAGAAAACACCACCATCATCGACGGTGCTGGCGTTCGTTCGGACATCGACTCGCGTATCGCTCAGATCCGCACTCAAGTGGCTGACACCACTTCGGACTACGACAAAGAAAAACTGCAAGAGCGTCTGGCCAAGCTGTCCGGCGGCGTTGCAGTGATCAAAGTCGGTGCTGGTTCCGAAGTTGAAATGAAAGAGAAAAAAGCACGCGTTGAAGACGCCCTGCACGCTACCCGTGCAGCCGTTGAAGAAGGCGTGGTACCTGGCGGTGGCGTGGCACTGGTTCGCTCGCTGCAAGCTATCTCCGGTCTGAAAGGCGACAACGCTGATCAGGACGTCGGTATCGCTCTGCTGCGTCGCGCTGTAGAAGCTCCACTGCGCCAGATCGTTGCCAACTCCGGTGACGAGCCAAGCGTTGTTGTCGACAAGGTCAAGCAGGGTTCGGGTAACTTCGGTTACAACGCTGCTACCGGCGAATACGGCGACATGATCGAAATGGGTATCCTGGACCCGGCTAAAGTGACTCGCTCTGCTCTGCAGGCTGCGTCGTCGATTGCCAGCCTGATGATCACCACCGAAGCGATGATCGCTGACGTGGTTGATGACAAGGCACCGTCTGGCGGCATGCCAGACATGGGCGGCATGGGCGGTATGGGCGGCATGATGTAAGCCAGCTTTACCCCTTAGCTGTACTCAAAAAGAACCCCGCCTTGTGCGGGGTTTTTTTTGTTGAGTAACGGAAAACTGTGGGAGCATTGTTTTTGTAGGAGGCGGTCTGACCATAAGGTCTGGCCGAACGCGTCTCGACGCCTTAAGCTGCGCCAGCTTCAAAGGTCATTACTGATACGGAGAGAGTGCTCCATGCGAATCCTGCTGGTGGAAGACAATCGCGACATCCTGGCCAACCTGGCGGATTACCTGGGTTTGAAAGGCTATACCGTCGACTGCGCGCAGGATGGTCTTTCCGGTCTGCATCTGGCGGCCACCGAACATTACGATTTGATCGTACTCGACATCATGTTGCCGGGTATTGATGGCTATACCCTCTGTAAGCGCCTGCGCGAGGATGCACGCCGCGATACGCCGGTGATCATGCTAACGGCGCGGGATCAACTGGATGACCGCCTGCAAGGCTTCCGCTCCGGTGCCGATGACTACCTGCTCAAGCCGTTTGCCTTGTCCGAACTGGCTGCACGTATTGAAGCCGTGTTGCGCCGTGCCCAGGGCGGCGGGCGGCGGACATTGCAGGTGGCGGATCTGATCTACGACCTAGATACCCTGGAGGTCAGTCGCGACGGGCGTTTGCTCAAGCTCAACCCGGTAGGCCTAAAGCTGCTGGCGGTGCTCATGCAGAAGAGCCCGCATGTCCTGCGTCGCGAGATTCTTGAAGAGGCGTTGTGGGGCGATGATTGCCCGGACAGCGACAGTCTGCGCAGCCACGTGCACCAATTGCGTCAGGTGATCGATAAGCCCTTCGCCAAGCCACTGTTGCAAACAGTGCATGGTGTGGGTTATCGCCTGGCCGAGGGCCGTGATGGAGTTTAAGCAAAGCCTTGCGCAGCGGATTATTATTGCGTTTGCGCTGATGAGTGCGTTGGTCGCCGGGTCGTTCGCCCTCGGGATCGTGGCGACGGTCCATCTGGTAGAAGAAAAACTGATTTCCGCCGGGTTGGGGGGAGACCTGAATCGCTTGCTGCTGATGGACAGCGTGAGTGACTGGAATCATCGTCCCGAACCGGATCAACTGTTTTACTTCAGCAACGGTCGTGGCGACTTTGCGCTGCCGAAAGACTTGCGCAGCCTTGATTCAGGGTTTCATGAAGTTTTCCGTGGCGATATCTCGTATCACGCGATGGTCGAGATCGTTGACGGCCGGCGTTATGTGCTGTTGCAGGATCAAAGCGATTTTGAAGAGCGTGAACGGGTGCTGTTCGCCGTGGTGCTGGTGGGCTTCGTGCTGGCGCTGGCGTTGGCGGTGTTCCTCGGCTGGATCCTTGCGCGTCGGGTGATGGCACCGGTGGTCCGATTGGCTCGGCAGGTGCGTCACCGCGATCAATTGCTGGGGCTGGCGCCGCCGTTGGCACCGGATTATGCCGCCGATGAGGTGGGTGAATTGGCCGTGGCGTTCGATGCGACGCTGGGCCGTCTGCGCCAAGCCCTGACCCGTGAGCGGCTGTTCACCAGTGACGTCAGCCATGAACTGCGTACACCGTTGATGGTGCTCGCCAGCTCCTGTGAGTTGCTGCTGGAAAACACTGGCCTCGATCAATCCGCGCGTGCCCAGGTGGAGCGTATCGCCAGGGCCTGTGAAGAAATGCGCGACCTGGTGCAGACCTTCCTGATGTTGGCGCGTACTCAGCGTGAGGATGCCAACGCCTCGAAGATTTCTCTGGGCGCGGTGGCCGAGCAATTGACCTCGCTGTGGCGCGAGCCCATCGAACGCAAGGGGCTGCGGTTGATCTTCGAGCCAGCGGCGACTTCCGGCGACTTCTATAACACCACCTTCCTGCTGGCGGTGATGGGGAACCTGCTGCGTAACGCACTGCATTACACAGACAGAGGTTTTATTCGTCTGACCCTTGAAAACAGCGGCTTCGTGGTTGAAGACAGCGGCGTCGGCATTCCTGAAGAAAAGCGCGAAGCCATGTTCCAGCCGTTCGTGCGCGGGAATGAGCAGCGTGGTGAAGGTTTGGGCCTGGGGCTTTCACTGGTTCAGCGTATTTGTGAAAACGAAGGCTGGCGCGTGAGCCTGAGTACCATGGAGCCCAATGGCTGCCGTTTTCAAGTGGATTTGAAGTAATAGATTAGTAGCTGAGTGCTATTAGTTACTTCGGATACTTCGAAAAACCTAGTTACACTTGATTAACTCCAATACAAAATTTTCACATGCATATGACCTGGCGATGATGGTTTCCTGCCTAAGGTAAAACTCTTTTCGATGCGGACAAATTCCCTGCGATTTTAGAGACTTCTACTCAGCTGCAACCGCCTGCAGTAGTTGCCCGAGTAAAGGTTTTGCAAACATCGGCGTTTGCTATCGACTTGCCCGATAATGCAGTAGAGAGTGTTTTGTATGCGCTTATTACATCACGTCGGTGACGCAGAGCACCCATTGACACTGTGCACTTGGGGCGTTGTCAGCACAGTTATCGATACATCAAGCACGTATTCGTGAGGGTCGCGGGCGAGGTGCAGAGGCCAGAATTGAGGAGGCGCTGCTTGATTTGGAGCAATTCCGAGGCCGCCTTTGGGCTCGTCAGGCCACCCATCACAACATGACACAATCGCGCCGCCACTCGTCGTTCAGTGCCGCAGATCAGCAGAAACTGGTCTACGTTTACGAGAAGGCGTTCGGCAGCGCCATCAAAGGCTTACGGTAATGAAACTCGAAATAGCGCGAGGTTTGTTTCTGGTAGGGGCGTTGGGGATTGCATCCTTGGCTCTTACCGTGTGGGAGCAACCGGGAACGCAGATATTGAGCGCACAAGCGGGGGCGGGGCATTGCCCGTTGCCGCGTGTCGCCAAGGTTGAGGTAACCGCCAGACCCGACCATGATTTGCTGTTGTTCATGTTCGGTTTCCGGCAATGAATCAACGCGAAAAAACAAAGGCCCCGTTTACGGGGCCTTTGTCTTCAGGGTTGCAATCTTGTGTAGGCGCGAACTTGTTCGCGAGACGGTGTGCCTGACACACCGGGTCAAACGGCTCGCCAACAAGTTATCTATGCACCCTGTACAGATACCGCTGCCTTCTTCTCCGGCTTCGCCAACAGCGTATACACGCATGGCAACACAAACAGGGTGAACAAGGTGCCCACCGACATCCCGGTCGCGATCACTGTGCCGATGTCGAAGCGGCTGACCGCGCCGGCACCTGTGGCCAGGATCAACGGCACCATGCCGAACACCATCGCCGCGGTGGTCATCAACACCGGACGCAGGCGAATCGAAGCCGCTTGTTCCACCGCTTCCCGCGCACTCAACCCCTTTTCGTGACGCAATTGGTTAGCGAACTCGACGATCAGGATTCCGTGCTTGCTGATCAACCCGATCAAGGTCACCAAACCGACCTGGGTGTAGATGTTCATGGTCGACCAGCCGAGGAACAGCGGGATCAAGGCGCCACAGATCGACAGAGGCACCGTCACCAGAATGACGAGGGCATCGCGGAAGCTTTCGAACTGCGCGGCCAGCACCAGGAAGATGATCGCCAGCGCCAGGCCGAAAGTCACCCACAGGGCGTTGCCTTCCTGAATGAACTGCCGCGAGCCGCCGGCATAATCATAGGCGTAGCCGGGCGGGGCTTCTTCGTCTGTGATCTGGCGAATGGTGTCGATGGCCTCGCCCATGCTCACGGTGGGGAAGCCCGAGATAATCGCTGAGTTCAGCTGTTGGAACTGGTTTAGCGCACGGGGTTTGGCGCGATCGCTAACCGTGATGAGCGTCGACAGCGGCAGCAGTTTGCCTTTGCTGTTTTTCACATAGTAATTGTTCAGCCACTCTGGGTTATCTCGATACGGCCGTTCGACCTGAGCGATGACCTTGTAACTGCGGCCTTCGATGGTGAACCGGTTGATCTCTGCCTCGCCCAGCAAGGTCGCCAGCGTGCTGCCCAGATCCTGCATCGAGACGCCCATCTGCGCGGCCTTGGCCCGGTCGATGTCGACGATGACTTCAGGGCGGTCGAAGGCCAGGTCTACGTCAAGGAAGGCAAACTTGCCGGAGTCCAGCGCGCGTTTTTTTATCCGGTCGACCACTTGCAGCAGCGACGCGTAATCGTTCGGCGTGTTGATCACGAACTGGAGCGGCAGCCCTTGGCCGGTACCCGGCAGCGACGGCAGGTTGAAACCGAAGATCTGCAAACCTGGAATGCTCGACAGCCTGGCCTGGACCTCGGGCAGGATCTCCATTTGCGTGCGTTTGCGCTCATTCCAGGGCTTGAGCAAGAAACCGCCGACCCCGGATTGCACGCCGTTAAATCCATTGATCTGGAACGACGAGTAGTACTCCGGGAACTCCTTGAACAGTTTGATGAAGTCGTCGGTGTAGGCATTCACATAGTTGAGGTTCACCGTCTGCGGCGCGGTGGCCAGCATGAAAATGATGCCCTGGTCTTCGTTCGGTGCCAGTTCCGACTTGGTGAACTTGAGCAGTACCGGGATCAGGCACAGCACGATCAAGGTGAACACCAGCACCACCGGGCGAGTGTTCAGAGTGCCGTGCAGGATGCGCTGGTAGCGAGACTTGAGCCGATTGAACAGCTCATCCAGCTTATGCGCCAGGCCGCTGGGGTTGGGGTCGTGACGCAGGAGCAGGGCGCACATCATCGGCGACAGCGTCAGGGCGACAATCCCGGAAATCACCACGGCCCCGGCGAGGGTCAGGGCGAACTCCTTGAACAGAGCACCGGTCAGGCCTTCGAGAAAGCCGATGGGCGCGTAGACCGCCGCCAGGGTGATGGTCATCGATACCACCGGCATAGCGATTTCCCTGGCGCCGTCCAGAGCAGCCTCAAACGGCGTTTTACCTTTTTCGATATGCCGGTGGATGTTCTCCACCACCACAATCGCGTCATCCACCACCAGGCCGATGGCCAACACCATCGCCAGCAAGGTCAGCAAGTTGATCGAGTAGCCCATCAACTGCATGAAGAACAGCACGCCAATCATCGACAGCGGAATGGTGATCACCGGGATCAGCACCGAACGTAGGGCGCCGAGGAACAGGAACACCACCACGATAACGATCAACACCGCTTCAATCAGGGTCTTCACCACCTCACGAATCGACGCTTGAATGAATAGCGTGGCGTCATAGGCCACGGAGACCTTCAGGTTGGGCGGCAACTGGCGCTCCAGTTCCGGCAGGATCTTGCGCACCTCCTTGATCACGTCCAGCGGGTTGGCGCTGGGTGTGCCCTTGATGCCGATGTACACCGACGGCGTGCCGTCGAACGAACTGAGGGTGTTGTAGTTCTCTGCGCCCATTTCCACCCGCGCCACGTCACCCAACAGCACCCTGCTGTCGCCCGAGACTTTCAGCGGGATAGCGGCAAAGGCTTCGGCCGATTTCAGTTCGGTGGCGGCGTTGATGCTGGTGACCACGTACTCGCCTTTGACCTCACCGGCCGCCGACAGGAAGTTGTAGTGGCGCACGGCATCGGTGACGTCGCTGGCGGTCAGGCCGAAACCGGCGAGGCGCACCGGGTCCAGCCACAAGCGCATGGCGAACACCTGGTTACCGAGGATATCCGCCGAGGCCATACCCGGCAGAGTTGCAAGCTTGGGTTGAATCACCCGCGACAAGTAATCGGTGATCTGCGGGTTGTTCAACTCGGCGCTGTAGAAGCTGATGTACATCAGGGCCGAGGCGTCGGCGGCTTCCTTGCTCAGCACCGGATCCTCGGCGTCCTTCGGTAGCTGGTTCTTGACGGAGTTGGCCTTGGCCAATAATTCGGTGAACAGGCGGTCGCTGTCCGAACCGATGCGCGCATAGATCGAGATCAGCGAGACGTTCTGGCTGCTGACCGAGGTCATGTAATCGATGCCCTCGGCGCTGGCCAGGCTTTGTTGCAACGGTTGCGTAATGTAGCCCTGAATGGTTTCCGCGTTGGCGCCGGGATAGGCGGTGCTGACGGTAATCAGGGCGTTTTCCAGTTTCGGGTATTCGCGGATCGACAGCTTGCTGAACGCCTGGAAACCCAGGAGCACAATCAACAGACTGACCACGGTGGCCAGCACCGGGCGACGGATGAACGGATCGGTAAAAGCCATGAATATTTCCTTGATCAGTCGACGCGCGGCGGACTGTTCTGATCGGCTTGCAGGGTCTTGTCGACACTGATCGCAACGTTGGCGCCGGCATTCAGTTTGAGCTGGCCAGCGCTGACCACCTGCTCACCCGCGTGCAGCCCTTTAGTGATTACCGCGAGACCATTGCGCCGTTCGCCGGTGCCGACGAAGCGCCGGTTGGCGGTCATGACCGGTTCGCCCTTGTCGTCTTTTTCCGGCTTGCCGTCGGCGTCTTTCTTCGGCTCCACGACGTACACCGAGTTGCCGTACAGCGTGTAAGAGATCGCGCTTTCTGGAACCAGGACACGGGTGCTCGCGCCGGGCAACAGCACTTGCAGGTTTGCGAACATGCCCGGCAGCAAGGTGCTGTCCGGGTTGGGCAGCGTGGCGCGGATCAGCACATTGCGCGTGGCGTCTTCGACTTTCGGGTTGATCGCGCTGATTTTTGCTTCGAAGGTTTGCGTGGGATAGGCGGCGAGAGTGACTTGAACCACCTGCCCGAGCGCCAGTTTCGGCAGCGCCTGTTCCGGCACATAGAAGTCGACGTACAGGCTGCTGATGTCTTGCAAGGTGGCGATCATGGTGCCGCTGGGCAGGTAATCGCCGACGTCCACCTGACGAATGCCGATGGTGCCGCTAAAGGGCGCGAGGATGCGTTTCTTCGCGAGCGAGGCGTTCAATTGCGCCACGGTGGCGCTGGCCTTTTTCAGTTGCGCCGCCATGCGGTCGAAATCGCCACGGGATATCGCCCGGCTGTCCACTAATTGGCTGCCACGGCCATGTTCGATTTGCGCCAGGCCCAGATCAGCCTCGGCTGTCCCGAGCAGGGCCTTCTCGACGTCGTTGTCCAGTTGCAGCAGCACTTGGCCGGCCTTGACCTTCTGCCCGGATTCGAACTGCAAGGCTTTGACCGTACCCGCCACCTCAAGGCTCAAGTCCACCCCTTGCAGGGCCTTGAGGCTGCCAATCGCAGGCAGCAAGCTTTGCCAGGGTTGTTCGGTGGCCGTCGCCACGCCGACACTCACGGGTGGTTTGGGTTTGGTGAAAACCTGAATCTGCCGGTAAATGGTGAAGGCCTTGTAGCCGCCCAGACTCAGTACCACCAGTAGTACAACACCCAACATAATCAGCATGCGGCGACGCAGCATATCCCGTTTCCTTGGAAAGACAGTTGAATCCGCCGGGTCGGTTGAATCCTCGGCCCGGTGTTGCCAATGGGCAACGTTGCTTACGACTGCAGGTTCGCTGACGCAGGATAGGCCTGCTGTGGCGGCGCTGCATCAAACCAGGTGTAAATGGTTATCCCAAAGGCCCATGGGCAGGTCCATCGGCGTTGCCTGCAGTGCTTGTTTGCGGCAGTCATAGAATCGGCAACGGCCTTGGCCCGACGTCACCACAAACCCATCGGCCACCGCACCTACGCCGGCGCAATCGGGCAGCGGCGCGTCCAGCCAAAGGTTGCCGGTGTCCAGATCCCAGATGAAAAAACGATTGCCGCGCGGAGCCGTCAAGGCGACCAAACGCAAATCGTTATGAACGGCGACGCTGGCGGTGTAATGGTTCATGGCCTGGCGTTGGTGGTCAGCCAACGGGAAAGAGACGAGTAACTCGCCCGGACGTTTAATGGCTAATAATTCAGCAGGCTCGTGGGCATCGCCCATGAACTGTTGACCAGTGACAATCGTGCCGTCGCTGGCGATGGCCAGGTGGCGAATACTGTTCATTGGCTGACGCAGGGTTTCGTGGCTCAGCAGGCTGCCGTCACGGCGCATCAACACCAGACTCGCTTGCATGGCGTCGAGGTTCATCTCCACCCGGCTTTCAGCCTCGGTGCGAATGCCGCCGTTGGCCACCACCAGGGTTTCACCGTCGGGCATCCACGACACCTGATGCGGGCCGACACCATGGGTGGAAAGTTCACCGCTATGCTCCAGGCGTTCGTTGACGAGGCGATAGACGCCCAGCACGCCGCGCCCGGGTCGGTCGTGTCATTCTCGGTGGCGTACAGCCATTCGCCGCTGCCATGGATCACCGCGTGCCCATAGAAATGCCGGTTTGGCTGCGAGGTCAGGGTTTGCAGCAAGCGGCCGTCGCGCAGGTCGAGCCAGTAACTTTCAGTACCCGGCCGGCGGGCGACGAACAGCGCCAGCGGCAGGTGCGGGTGGTTGACCACATCGTGGCAGCGCTGGCCTACGCGAGTCGCAAAGGCTTGCGTGCCATCCAGCCGATAACCCACGGCGTAATGCTGCCCGTCGCTGTCGTCGCGTGCCGACAACAGTAAGGGGCTGGCGTCTTTCTGGCGAAACAGCGACCAGCCGCCCAAGGTCAGCGCGCTGAGCAGCAGGCCACCCAGGCCCAAAGCCTGACGTCGCAACATATCAATCACCATCGTTTGCGTTGAAGCCCAGGGCAATCCCCAGCGCCTTGGCCAGGTCATTGCCGTGCAAGCGATGGACCTCGTTGAGGCTGTCGTAGAAGGCGTTGAGCTGTTGGCGTCCGGTTTCGCTGGCAAGCAAGTCGGTCAGCGGTGGTTGTAAGGCTGCGAGCAGGGCACGACTTTTTGCGTAGGCGGCGTCGATTTTTTCGGCCAGTGGTTTTTGCTCGCTCGACAGCAATCCGCGCAGGCCATGGTTGTCGACCCCGGTCCAGACGTTTTGCGCGCTGATCAGGCTGGCTTCGAGACTGTTCAACGACGACTTGCTGCGCCAGGACTCTGCCTGGAACGGTTGTGGTACGCCCTTGGTCTGGCGGCCCAGCGGCGTGCCGAGTTTCTTTTTCAAGCTGTCGAGCGCGGTCACTTGTACTCGCAGCAACTCGGCTATGGCTTCGTGGGAATCGGCGTAGCGCTGGTTAGGAAACTGGCTCAGTTGCGCGAGCATGCCGTCACTGCTGTTCCACGTGGTGAGGATCTGTTCGGCCAAGCCTTTCTGACGTTCGCCAATGGCCATCAACAGCGGGCAATAACGGGATTTTTGCTCGGCATTGGCCATGTCGATACTGGTGTCGTAGAGGATGTATTCGTAGGCCGATAACCCCTGAACCACCACGCTGGCGTTGGCCAATGCGCTGGCATCGACCTGCGGTTGCGCGCTCAGCAGTTGCTCGACCTGGCGCCCCACCAGATTCTTCTTGTCCGGCCAGAACTGCACCTGCCAGGCCCGATTACCCTCCGCCAACGGGCCGATCAACAATGGCTGCAATTCGGCCCAGGCTTTTTGCGCATACAGGAAGTCGGCGCGGGCGGTGTCCAGCGTGGCTGTGCCCTGGCAGAACGCCAAGGCGCTGATCGACAGCTGACGGTCGGCTTCCACCCAGCGACTGTAGGACGGCAAGATCACCTGCTTGGCAATGGCCGCCGAGGTCACGGCCTGTGGATCCTGTGGCGAGCAGGCCGCCGTGGCCAGGGCGGCGAGGGCGGTCAGGCTGCTGAGTAACAGTTTGGGGCGGAACATGTCCGGCTCCTGTGAGCTTTTACATTAAAGGGAATTCAGAAACGCCAATAACGCGTCGCGCTGTTCGCCGGTGAAGGCCAGCACCTGTTGTTGTGCGGCCTGTGCTTCACCGCCGTGCCAGAGCACCGCCTCCAGCAAATTGCGCGCGCGTCCGTCATGCAGGAATTGGCTGTGGCCGTTGACCTGCCCGATCAGGCCGATGCCCCACAGCGGTGGCGTGCGCCACTCGTTTCCAGAAGCCTGGAACTCGCTGCGGTGGTCCGCCAGGCCTTCGCCCATGTCGTGCAGTAGCAGGTCGCTGTAGGGGCGAATGACTTGATTCGCCAGTTCCGGCTCAGCTGCGTCAGCCGCTGTGGTGAACTGCGGGGTATGGCATTGCTGGCAGCCGGCCTTGTAGAACAGATTTTTCCCGGCCAGCACCTGCGAGTCGGCGACATTCCGTCGGGCCGGCACACCGAGATTGCGGCTGTAAAACAGCACCAGACGCTGGATGTTGTCGCTGACCTCCAACTCGCCGTCGACGCCGTTGCCATTGGCGGCCTGAAGGCAGTCAGTCTGGCTGGCGGTGCAGTCATCCGTGGGTTTGAGGCGGCTGGTCAGGCCCATGTCGCCAGCAAAGGCGTGAGCATTTTGCTGTTCAAGGCTCGGTTGCCCGGCTTTCCAGCCGAAGCGTCCGAGCACGGTCTTTTGCTGGGTGTCATCCCAGACCCGGTTGGCGCGACCCGAGATGCCGTCGCGGTTTTTATCGTCGGGATCGGCATTGGCCAGAATCGCCGCCTCGGGAATGGCCTCGAGCAAGCCGAGGCCGATCATTGGCGGTGCAACGCGGGCAGAGAAACGGGTCTGCGGATGCATCGGGCCATAGCCGAGCTGACTGATTTGCAGTGTGGGCTGGCGCAGTTCAACTCGCGTGCCGTCGTTGAAGGTGACGGGCACTGAGTGGTAGCTCACCCGGACCTTGGCCTCCGGTGCGACGCCGGGGATCGCCATGTCCTGCAACTGCCCGCCATACACCGGCTCTGGGAGCACGCCGAGTTTTTCGATGACGCTGGCGTAGGCCGGATCATTGGGCAGCGACAGCCGCACCAGCATCGACACGGCATTGTCGGCGTTAGGTTCCGGCGGGTGACCACGACCATCCTTGATGTGGCAGTTCTGGCAGGCATTGGTATTGAACAGCGGCCCCAGCCCGTCGCGAGCGGTGGTAGTCGAGGGCGCAATGACCCAGGGGTTACGGAAGAAACTGTTGCCGACACTGAAGTCCAGGCGTCGTGTGGGCGAGAGGTTGGCAGACGGCATCGAGAAGGCGTTTTGATCGAACTTCCTGACCGTCGCCCGGCCGCCCGACAGTTCTTCATCGGGCTCGGCTTGGGTGAAACGCGGGGCGTCATCGCACCCACTCAAGGCCATGGCCAAGAATAGGGTGGGGGTTAGGTGGCGCGGCGAAAGCATAGGTTTCCTGCAGGGGCGTTGTGGTGAGTTTTATTCGCAGGCAAGCCTGCTCCCACAGGCGTACACGATCGTCTGTAGGAGCTGCCGAAGGCTGCGATCAATTGGCATCGCGAAGGCCGTTCCGGCCTTATCGCGGCCTCCGGCAGCGCCTACAGGGACATGCGTATTGTTGGCGAAGGCGGTGTGTCAGGCACACCGCATCATCAATCAATCAAACCTGTGCTCAGCGTTATCCGGATTCAGGTCGGTGATCCCCAGCTTGCCGGCTGCCTGTTCAATCGATCCGGTCTGGTTCACCAGCGAGGCAATGGCATCACGCACGATCAGGTTGCCGTCGGTGTTGCCGGCGGCGATCAACTGGTCGAAGTGTTGCCCCTTATTGGCCTGGTCGACGATGGCTTGCAGCTTGGCCTGGGTGTCGTTCAGATCGTCCTTGAGCTTGGTGTCGGTGGCCGGATCGATTTTAGCCACCAGCGATGACAGGCTCGGCCCGCTGATTTTTTGCCCGTCGACCCGGGTATATTCGCCCAGATAAACGTTGCGGATGCCCAGCCCGTTGTAGAAGTGCGAGTGGTGGGTGTTGTCGCTGAAGCAGTCGTGCTCGTCTTCGCTGGAGTTGGCCTCCAGTGCGACTTTCATCCGCTCGCCAGCCAGTTCACCGAGGGACAGACTGCCCATGCCGAACAGCATTTTGCGCAGGCCGCTTTCGCCGGATTCGTTTTCCAGGGTCGCGCGGTAGTTGCTCGCGACGTTGGGTTTCCAGTGCCCGACCATGGTCTCCAGATCGCTCACCAACAAGTCCGTAACCGCCTTGAGGTAGGCGCGACGGCGGTCGTTGTTGCCGCCGGTGGCGCCGGGGCCTTCGACGTAATCGGTGGCCGGCCGGTTGCCCGCGCCGGGACCGTTACCGTTCAGGTCCTGGCCCCACAGCAAGAATTCGATGGCGTGGTAACCGGTGGCGACGTTGGCTTCGGAGCCGCCTAGCTCGTTCAGGCTGGCCAGTGTTTCGCCGGTGATGCGAGTCACATTGACCTTATTTTCGCCGACCTGGATTTGCGTGTTGGCGATGATGTTGGCCGTGGCGCCCGGGTTACCCAACGCAGACTGATAGTCGTTGGCGACGTAGTCGATCAGTCCCTCGTCCAGCGGCCAGGCATTCACCTGGCCTTCCCATTCGTCGATGACGCTGTTGCCGAAGCGGAACACTTCGCTCTGCATGTACGGCACGCGGGCGGCGACCCAGGCATCACGGGCGGCTTTCAGGGTTTTGTCGTCGGGGTGGGCGAGCAGTTGATCCACCGCCGTGCGCAGTTTTTTTGCGGTGGACTCGGCATCGCTGAACACGGCGAACACCATGTCGGCGTAGTTGGCGACCACCGCTTTGGCGGCTGCATCGTCCAGATGTCCGGGCGCTTCGGGCGCGGTGACGACGGCGGCAGGAGCGGGTGCCTGCACGGCGGCAGCCTTGTCCTTGTCTTCCCCGCAGCCAGCGAGCGAGACAGCGATGGCCAACAGACTGGCGGTTGCCAAAGGCATACGAATCATGACGGAATCCTGCGTCTGGATTAGGGGCGCCATGATGCGAAAGATACGCAGTCTGTGTAAGAGCAAGTGGGCTGGAACTTAGTTACATAAGATGTCGAAATGTAATCAATGATGTCGCAGGGAGGAGGGAACAGCGGCGTTCCGGGTTACAGAATCGCCGCGTTAGAGCGCTGGGCCTGCTTCAAGTAGGCCAGCAGTTCACGGGCTGGCAGTGGTTTGCTGTAGTGGTAGCCCTGGCCTTCATGACAGCCTTCGGAAATGATGTACGCCTCTTGCTCGGCGGTCTCCACGCCTTCGGCGATGACCTGCATGCCGAGACTTTTACCCAACTGGATGATGGCGCGCACGATGGTGGCGTCGTCGTCATCGTCGATCAGGTCCTGGACGAAACTCTTGTCGATCTTGATCTTGTCCAGCGGCAAGCTTTTCAGGTAACTCAATGACGAGTAGCCGGTGCCGAAGTCATCAATGGCGATCAGCGCGCCTGAGCGACGCAGGCTCAGCAGATGCTGGGCGGCGGTGCTGATGTCTTCCATCAGGCCGGTTTCGGTGACTTCCAGTTCCAGGCTGCGCGGCGGCAAGCGGTAGATTTGCAGCAGGTTGTTGACCACCCGCGGCAGCTCGGCGTGGTGTAACTGCACGGTGGACAGGTTGACCGCCATGCGCAGGTCGCTGAAACCCTGATCGTGCCATTCGCGTAGCTGCCGACACGCCTGATCCAGTACCCACTCGCCAATCGCGATGATCGTGCCGTTCTGTTCCGCCAGCGGAATGAACAAATCCGGCGGCACCAGGCCGTGTTCCGGATGTTGCCAGCGGATCAGCGCTTCAACGCCGACCACACGGTGGTCGCGATAGCTGATCTGTGGTTGATAGACCAGGTACAACTGGTTGCGTGTCAGGGCTTCGCGCAGGTCTTTTTCCAGCTCGCGACGACGACGCATTTCGCTGTCGACGCTGGCGATGTAGAACTGATAGCGGTTACGCGAACGAGACTTGGCCAGGGTCATGGTCTGTTCGGCTTTTTGCAGCAGCTTCTCGGTGCTGTCGCCATCTTCCGGGAACAGGGTGATACCAATGGTGGCCCTCAGGCGGATTTCCTGATTTTCGAGAGCGAACGGTGCTTCCAGATCGTCGAGGATGTTCTGCGCCAGTTCGGCGGCTTCGTAAGGCTGCTCGATATCAGCCTGCACCAGTGCGAACTGATCGCCACCCAAACGGGCGAGGGCACCCAGGCGGCCGCTGTGACCGCGCAGACGGTCGGCCAGCGCCAACAGCAGCTGATCGCCAGCCTGATAGCTGAATTGCTCGTTGATGCCTTTGAAGTCGTCCAGGCCGACACACAGCACGGCAACCCGACGTTGCAGGCGGCCGGCGTCGACCAGGATTTTGTCCAGTTGTTGTTGCAGTTGCTGACGATTGGGCAGGCCGGTGAGGAAATCGTACTGCGCCATGCGCAACAGGCTGTTCTCGGCCTCGTGACGCAGGTGGGTGTTGCGCTCGATCGAGGCCAGTAACTGGTTGGCGGTATTGACCCAGATGCCCAGTTCGTTCTTCTCGTGACCTTTGAGAATCGGCAGTTGGTGCTCGCTGGGGCGATCCGGATTGATCTGGGTCAGGTGTTCGATGATTCTCGACAGCGGCTTGGTCAGCAGCCAGTGGTAGACCAGGTACAGCACCAGGCCCATGGCCAGCGCGCGCAGTACACCGGAAATGAAGATGATCACCGAACTGACGATGAAGCTTTCGCCATAGGTAGCGGTGTCGAGGGTGATGCGCAGGTCACCGTAATATTCGCTATAGGGGCCGCGACCGACCAGTTGGGTGGTGAAGCTACGCTCCTGGCCGAGGATCAGGTCGGTCAGCCAGCGGGTCGGGGCAGGCTGCAGTTCTCGGGATTTCTCCGCGAGCATGGTTTCGCCAGGATGGCCAATGGACGCCATGCGCACGGCATGGTCCTGAAACAGACCCTCAATGACCTGCATACCCATTTCGCGGTCAAGGCTATAGACCGCCTGGGTCGATGGGTCGCGGAACATGTCGAGAATACGGCCGGCATCGGTGGCCACGGCTTCTCGGGTTTTGTAGGCGTCAAAGACGATCTGCGCGCAACTCAGTACCACGCCAACGATCAATGCGGAAAGTAGCACCACGCGCAACAACTTCACCGACAAGCTGTTTTTGAGTTCCAGCTTCAATTGGGTATTCCTTATCCGTGCTGGGAGCGTGCGACCGTCTACGAGTATTGGCAAACACAAGCGGCTCGTCAAAGGGGCATACCCGCCGAAGTGTCGGTAATGCGTGTCCGTTGTCTGCAGTCGTTTCAAAAAAAAGGGGTCAGGCTATCTTTATGTGTCGGTCCGATACCCGTGTAACTTGAGAGCCATTCTGCAAAATCGTAAAGAAACTGATATTAGTCCGCTATTGCCCGGTGACAATAGGGGAACCACGATCTCTAGACGAAAAAAAACCCGGCATTGCCGGGTTTTTTGTCTGGAGCGCTGCTTTTAACAAACTTAAGCGGTAAAGGCTTTGCCTTCGAACTGCTCTGCAACGAATTTCCAGTTGACCAGGTTCCAGAACGCTTCGACGTACTTCGGACGCAGGTTGCGGTAGTCGATGTAGTAAGCGTGTTCCCACACATCGCAGGTCAGCAGTGGCAGGTCGCCGCTGGTCAGCGGGTTGCCGGCGCCAATGGTGCTGGCCAGAGCCAGGGAACCGTCAGCCTTTTTCACCAGCCAGCCCCAGCCGGAACCGAAGGTGCCGATCGAGGTTTTGCTGAACTCTTCTTTGAACTTGTCAAAGGAACCGAACGCGGAGTTGATCGCGTCAGCCAGAGCACCGGTAGGCGCGCCGCCAGCGTTTGGCGCCAGGCAGTTCCAGTAGAACGTGTGGTTCCAGACCTGAGCGGCGTTGTTGAAGATGCCGCCCGAAGAGGATTTGATGATCTCTTCCAGGGTTTTGCCTTCGAACTCGGTGCCTGGCACCAGGTTGTTCAGGTTCACGACATAGGTGTTGTGGTGCTTGTCGTGGTGATATTCCAGCGTTTCTTTGGAAATGTGCGGGGCCAAAGCATCGTGTGCGTAAGGCAGCGCTGGCAATTCGAAAGCCATGGTTAATCTCCTAATCAGGTCAGTTGCGGTGAGCGCAAGGCCGATCACGGGCGGCCAGACATCTACATGCGTCGGGGGAGTTTGTACTCTTGGCGACGCAGGGGCTGGATCATAGCACCGGGCCTGCGGCATAACCACGCAACAACTGTGTGGGATAGAGGTTCCAGAGCATTGTGGGGAGGGTAATGGTATTTATTGATTGGCAGATCGATCCTGATATCGCGCTTTCATTGTAGGAACTGCCGCAGGCTGCGATCGACCAGGTACCGGTCGCCAGACCTGGATGTTTTGAAGGTCATGCTGACCTTATCGTAGCCTCCGGCAGCTCCTTGAAAATTGTGTCACGTCACGATCAACTGCACCGCCACACTGAACATCATCACCGCCACCAGCAGATCCAGCAGTCGCCAGGTGGCCGGTCTGGCCAGCCAGGGGGCGAGCCACGCGGCGCCGATTGCCAGGGCGCTGAACCACAGCAGCGAGGCACTGGCGGCGCCGACCACGTAGGCACTGGGCACGGTTTGTTGCGCGCCGAGGGAGCCGATCAACAGCACCGTATCCAGATACACATGCGGGTTGAGCAGGGTCACCGCCAACGCACTCAACAACACTGCGCGCCGTGAGCGCACGCCGGTGTTTTCACCCTGCTGCAAGCTCTGCCGCGAACACGCACGACGAAGCGCCTGACTGCCATACCACAGCAAAAACGCCGCGCCGCCCCAGCGGGTAACGGCTAACAAGGTAGGGTTCTGCGCCAACAGATTCGCCAGGCCAAACACCCCGGCGGCCACCAACAGCGCATCACACACGATGCACAGCAAGGCCACCGGCACATGGTGCTCACGACGCAGGCCTTGCGCCAGGACAAACGCGTTCTGCGTGCCGATGGCCATGATCAGCCCCGCCGCCACCAGCAGACCGTTAAGATAGCTTTGCCACATGAGCGGTTATTCCTTCTAAGCGTTGGCAGCCAATTGCCGCAGTACCGACAGCGCTTTACCCGCGTCATCTTTGCCGACAAACAAATGATCGTGATAGAAGCCAGCGATCACGTTGCAACTGATGCCCGCCTGCCCAAGGGCGGTGGCGAAAGCGGCCGTCAAACCCACCGCCTCCAGCGCGGAGTGCACGTTCAAAGTGATCCAGGCCGCGACGTAGTCGAAGGTCAGTCCCAGGGCTTCAGCCTGTTGGCGCTCGACTATCACTGTCAGGCCTTCACGCTCACGAAAGCTGCCCAACACCTCGACGCCTTGCAGCAGGTTTGCGTCGGCTACGCTGCAAAACACGTACTCCCCGTCATTCAATTCCGGGCTCATGCTGCGCAGTAGGGTTGCGAGAGACGTTTCGCCAGCCATGGTGTGTTCCTTGATCGATGCAGTTTGTGTGGCGATTGTGCGATGCTTGGTTGTATAAGAAAAACCAATATTACTGATCGCTCATTAGAGAAACTGATGTTCGACTATAAATTGCTTTCCGCGTTGGCGGCCGTGATCGAACAGGCCGGTTTCGAACGCGCTGCCCAGGTATTGGGGTTATCCCAGTCGGCGGTTTCGCAACGGATCAAACTGCTGGAAGCGCGAATCGGCCAGCCGGTGTTGATTCGCGCCACCCCGCCCAGCCCCACGGAAATTGGTCGACGCCTGTTGAACCACGTGCAACAGGTCCGTTTGCTTGAGCGGGATCTGCAAAGCCAGGTGCCGGCGCTCGATGAAGAAGGCATGCCCGAACGCCTGCGTATCGCGCTCAATGCCGACAGCCTGGCCACCTGGTGGGCGGCGGCGGTGGGGGATTTTTGCGCCGAGCAGCACCTATTGCTGGACCTGGTGGTCGAAGATCAGGACGTCGGCCTCAAGCGCATGCGCGCCGGGGAAGTGGCGGGTTGTGTCTGCGGCACGGAACGTCCGGTGGCCGGGGCGCGCTGCGTGCTGTTGGGCGCCATGCGCTATCGTGCGTTGGCCAGCCCCGGTTTTATCGCCCGTCACTTCGCAGGCGGCGTGAGCGTTGCACAATTGGCCCGTTCGCCGGCGCTGGTATTCGGTCCCGATGATTTCCTCCAGCATCGTTACCTGGCCTCGTTGGGAGTGGAGGGCGGTTTCGAGCATCATTTGTGCCCGTCTTCCGAAGGTTTTTTGCGTTTGACCGAGGCTGGGCTCGGCTGGGGGCTGGTGCCGGAGTTACAGGTTCGCGAGCAGATACGGCGCGGCCTGCTGGTGGAGTTACTGCCCGATCGGCCCATCGATGTGCCGCTGTACTGGCATCATTGGCGTAATGGCGGGCAGTTGCTGACGCAGTTGACCGATTACCTGGTCAAACGCGCAGGCGAATGGCTGGTGCCGCTGGCGGTTGAATGAGCGTCATTGATTTCGAGCGACACGCCACACAAAACGAACACACAGTAAACGGAGCGGTAAATGAAGATTCTGGTCACCGGCGCAAGCGGCTTCATCGGCGGGCGCTTTGCGCGCTTCGCCCTCGAACAGGGCTTGAGCGTGCGCGTCAACGGTCGTCGGGCCGAGGGCGTCGAACACCTGGTGCGCCGTGGTGCGGAATTCATACAGGGTGATTTGTCCGATCCGGAACTGGTGCAGCGCCTGTGCCATGACGTCGAAGCCGTGGTGCATTGCGCCGGCGCGGTGGGGACTTGGGGGCGGCGTCAGGATTTCCAGTTGGGCAATGTGCAGGTGACGGAAAACATCGTCGAAGGCTGCCTGAAACAACAGGTACGTCGGTTGGTGCATCTGTCCTCGCCGTCGATTTATTTCGACGGTCGTTCCCATCTCGATATCAAAGAAGAACAGGTTCCCAAACGTTTCCACAACCATTACGCGGCCACCAAGTACCTGGCGGAGCAGAAGGTGTTCGGCGCCGAAGAGTTCGGCCTGGAAGTGATCGCCTTGCGCCCGCGTTTTGTCACTGGTGCTGGCGACACCAGCATTTTCCCGCGCTTGCTGACCATGCAGCGCAAGAAGCGTCTGTCGATCATTGGCAATGGCCTGAACAAGGTCGATTTCACCAGCATGCAGAACCTCAACGAGGCGATTCTCAGCAGCTTGCTGGCGGCGGGTTCGGCGCTGGGCAAGGCCTACAACATCAGCAACGGAGCGCCGGTCCCGCTGTGGGATGTGGTGAATTACGTGATGCGGCAGATGGACATGCCGCAAGTCACCCGCTATCGCCCCTTCGGCCTGTGCTACAGCGCGGCGGCGCTGAATGAAGGCGCGTGCCTGCTGTGGCCGGGGCGACCGGAACCGACGCTGTCACGCCTGGGGATGCAGGTGATGAGCAAAGATTTCACGTTGGATATCTCTCGCGCAAGGCATTATCTCGACTATCAGCCGCGTGTCAGTCTGTGGACGGCATTGGACGAGTTTTGTGGCTGGTGGAAGGCGCAACAATGAATTTCGAAGCAATTTAGTCGGTGGCTTGAATCGTTATACTGCTTCCCTTTTCCTTATTCTGTGGCCCCTTAAAGGTTGAACCATGCGTAAAGAGCCTCACGACGACTTCGATGATGTGCCGCCTCTGTCGGCCAAAGACGACGATGATGATTTTGTTCCAGCCGGTACCGGGCGCGAACGCGCTGCCCTTGCGCGCGGCGTCAAGGTAAAACGGGTCAACACCGGGCCAATCTGGGCGTTGGTCGGGGCTTTGTTCATTGCCTTCGCTGGCCTGGCCTGGTGGAGCTTTCAGCAAATCTCACTGATGGGCCAGCAACTGGTGGCGACTCAGGAAAGCTTTGCGCGGATCAGTGAAGATGCGGCCGGGCGTCTGCAAGATATTTCCGGCAAGGTGGTCGCCACGGAATCTGTGGCTACCACCGGCAGCGAAGCCTTGAAATTGCAGATCCAGAAGCTGGAAAGCAAACTGGCCGATCAAGACAAGCAGCAGGAAGGCGTCGCAGGTCAACAAACCGGCCTCGATAAGCGTCTTGACCAGATGTCGGCGCAGACCACCCAGTTGCAGGGCGCCAACACGCAATTGCAGGCGGCTAACAGCCAGTTGCAAGAGCAGGTGAAAAGCCTGAGCACTGAGGTGTCAACGTTGAAAGCCGCGCAGTCTGACGCCAAGGCGAACCAGGCAAATCAAGCCGTTCAGGCGCAAGTGGATCAGCAGTTGAAAAACCTGACCGCCGATTTGGCAGTGTTGAAGAAACAGGGCAATCCCAACATTGCCATCGACCGTCTGGAGCAAGAGCTGGTGGTGCTCAAAAGCGAACAGGACAATCGCCCGGCGCCGGTTGCAGCGCAGGGCGGAGGCACCAACACCGCCGAATTCGATGCCTTCCGTAGCCAGATGACTCGCAACATCAACACCCTGCAAAGCCAGGTGCAGAACCTGCAACAGCAGATTAATGCGAAGCAGTGACAAATCGAAAACCAGCTCCTACGGGGGTTGATGTTTGCCACACATGAAAAAGCCCCGACTCTCGCGAGCCGGGGCTTTTTTAGTTCAGCTGACGATGGATTACAGGCGCGGATAGTCGATGTAGCCCTGCGCGCCTTTGGCGTAGAAGGTTTCCGGAATCGGCGTGTTCAGCGGTGCGTCGTCGCGCAGGCGCTCCAGCAAATCCGGGTTGGCGATGTACGGCACGCCGAACGCCACCGCATCAGCCTTGCCGCTCGACAGCCATTCGTTGGCAGTGTCTTTGGTGAATCGTTCGTTGGCGATGTACTGGCCGCCAAACGCTTGTTTCAGTTGTGGGCCGAGGCTGTCGTCGGCTTCTTTTTCACGGGCGCAGATGAAGGCGATACCGCGTTTGCCCAGCTCACGTGCGACGTAAGTGAAAGTTTCGGACAGGTTGCTGTCGCCCATGTCATGCGCGTCAGCGCGCGGCGAGAGGTGCATGCCGACCCGGCCAGCGCCCCAGACTTCAACCACTGCGTCGGTCACTTCCAGCAACAGACGTGCACGGTTTTCCAGTGAGCCGCCGTAGGCGTCGGTACGTTGGTTGGTGCTGGTTTGCAGGAACTGATCGAGCAGGTAACCGTTGGCGCCATGCACTTCAACACCATCAAAACCGGCAGCCTTGGCGTTTTCCGCGCCTTGACGATAAGCGTCGACCACATCAGCGATTTCTGCCAGTTCCAGTGCGCGCGGCACCGGGTATTCGGCCAGTGGGCGAACCAGGCTCACATGACCACCAGCGGCGATAGCGCTAGGTGCTACGGGTGCTTCGCCATTCAGGTACGAGGTGTGGGAAACACGGCCTACGTGCCACAGTTGCAGAACGATGCGGCCACCGGCAGCGTGAACGGCCTTGGTGATGTTGCTCCAGCCGCGAACCTGATCGTCGGACCAGATACCCGGGGTGTCCGGGTAACCAACGCCCATCGGCGTGACCGAAGTCGCTTCGCTGATGATCAGCCCGGCGGTGGCCCGTTGCACGTAGTACTCAGCCATCAGTGCGTTAGGAACACGGCCTTCGTCAGCGCGGCAACGGGTCAACGGAGCCATGATGACGCGGTTAGGCAGTTGCAGATCGCCCAGGGTAATGGGATCAAAAATAGTGGTCATTGGGTGAAACCCTCTAATTGAGTTGATCAGTTGGTAGCGGCAGCCAGTTCGACGGTGGCCGACTGGCGAAAGGTAATCAGGGTTAGCAACAGGGCGATCACGGCCAGCACGGCGGCGGCCAGTGGCACGGCAGTCAGGCCGAAGCCGTTGGCGATGACGCTGCCACCGACCCAGGCACCCAGTGCGTTACCGACGTTGAACGCGCCGATGTTCAGGGTGGAAATCAGGTTTGGAGCAGCCTTGCCGAAGGTCATCACGTTCACTTGCAGGGCTGGTACGGCGGCGAACGCGGCGGTGGCCCAGAGGAACAGGGTGATTTCGGTCGGGATCAGCGCAACGCTGGTCCAGGTAAGCACCGTAGACACCACGGCCATCACGATGAACGCACCAATCAGAGTCAGGGCCATGTTGCGGTCCGCCAGCTTGCCGCCGATGACGTTGCCAAGGGTCAAACCCAGGCCGATCAGCAGCAGGGTCCAGGTCACGCCACGTGGCGTGACACCAGTGACTTCACCGAGCAATGGGGCGACGTAGGTAAACAGGGCGAATACAGAGGCGGAGAACATCACGGTCATGCTCAGCGACAACCAGATCCCGGCGCCTTTGAGGGCGGCCAGTTCGGCACGCATATCGAGCTTTTCTTCGTCGTGTTTGACCGGCAGGAAACGCAGCAGGCCAATCAGCGAAATCACGCCGATCACGGTTACTGCGAAGAAGGTCGAGCGCCAGCCGGCGTATTGACCCAGTGCCGTGCCCATCGGAACGCCGAGGACGTTGGCCAGGGTCAGGCCGGTGAACATCATTGCCACCGCTGAAGCACGGCGGTTCGGTGCAACCAGTCCCGCCGCAACCACCGAGCCGATACCGAAGAACGCGCCGTGACACAGGGCGGTAACGATCCGGGCAAACATCAGTACGTTGTAATCACTGGCCAGGGCGCACAGCAGGTTACCGATGATGAAGATCACCATCAGCGCAACCAGCGCGGCCTTGCGCGGCAATTTGGCGGTGACCATGGCCATGAAGGGCGCACCGATGGCCACGCCCAGTGCGTAACCGGTGACCAGCCAGCCAGCGCCAGGAATCGACACCCCCAGGTCCGCCGCGACGTTGGGCAGCAAGCCCATGATCACGAATTCCGTGGTGCCGATGGCGAAGGCGCTGAGCGCCAGCATAAGTAACGACAGAGGCACGAGGCATCTCCTTGAGGGGTGGGAAATCTGAGCGCGTAAAACTAAAGCTGCTTGGCCATTTCCTGCAGAAACGCCTGAATGGCTTCTTCGTTACGCTTGAAGAAATGCCACTGGCCGACTTTTCTACTGGTGATCAATCCGGCGCGTTGCAGCGTCGCCAGATGCGCGGAAATGGTCGATTGCGACAGTCCGGCCCGTTGATCGATCTGCCCGGCGCAGACGCCGTAATCGATGGGGTGGTCCTGATCGGGGAAGCAAACAGTTGGATCCTTGAGCCACACGAGAATCTCGCGACGCACAGGATGGGCCAGGGCTTTTATTATTTCGTCGAGGTCGATAGGCATGTCGTTCTCAGATCGTTGACTGCAAGGAAGCGAAATAGAGCGATATAGCGGTATATCGCGATGGAGCGAACTATATATTTGTATTTCGCGATATACAAATACACAAATCAGCTAACCACCTCGTAAAACGGTATATCGGGTTATATCGATATAGGATCGGCCAGCGAATAGGCGTAAGATCAGCGCCATGAACTACCTCGCACACCTCCATTTGGGCGGTCAACGTCCGGCTCAATTGCTCGGCAGCCTGTATGGCGATTTCGTCAAAGGACCGCTGCCGGGACGCTTTCCTGCGGAACTGGAAGCCGCCATCCAGCTACACCGCAGCATCGACACCTTCACCGACGCCCACCCGCTGATCAAAGACGCCATCGCACGTTTCCCCGCGCCACGACGGCGTTTTGCCGGGATCGTGCTGGATGTGTTTTTCGATCATTGTCTGGCGCGGGACTGGGCGCAGTACGCGCAACAACCGCTGGATGAGTTTACGGCGCAGGTCTATCGCGTGCTGGCGGCCGAACCGGCGTTACCGGAGCGCCTGGCAATGATCGCGCCACGCATGGCAGCCCATGACTGGCTGGGGTCGTACCGCGAGTTCGAGATTCTGGAGCAAGTGCTGGGCGGGATCTCCCGGCGCCTGTCGCGGCCGGAAGGTTTGGCCGGCGCCATGCAGGAGCTGCAGGCGCTGTATCAGCCGTTGAGTGCAGACTTTGCCGAGTTCTATCCGATCCTGCAGGACTTCGCTCAGGCCGCCCTGGCCGAACGCGGTTCCCGCACCTGAGCGACTTCGCCGAACAAAGCCAGTTGCACCGCCTGTTGCGCTTGAAAGGCCAACGCCGCCCGTTCCTGATTTTCGCTGACGATCGGTTTCAGCAACTGGATGTGCACATCGCCCTGCTCGTTGGCGAACAAGCGGCGCAGGTGTGACAGCAGATCGTCATCGCCAATGAACGGCGCGATAGGGCAGGGCTTGCCGTCACGCAGGTAACGAATGGCGACCGGTTGCAATGGCACGCCGGCATCAATCGCGCTGGACAGCAGGCGACCGTGGAAGGTGCGCAGGCTGCGGCCGTCGGAGGTGGTGCCTTCCGGGAAAATCATCAGGCCGTCGTGCTTCTGTAAATGCTGGGTCATCTGCCGCTGAATCAAACGGCTGTCGCCCGAGCCTCGACGAATGAACAAGGTGCCGGCTTTCAACGCCAGCCAACCGGCCACCGGCCAGGTGCGCACTTCGGCTTTGGACAGGAACGACAGCGGCGAGAGCATGCCGAGCAGCGGGATGTCAGTCCATGACACATGGTTGCTGACCCACAGCATTGGTTCACGCGGCAGCTCGCCGGTGACCGTCACGCGAAACGGCAATGCAGCCGTAAGGCGCGCCATGAACCAGCGGCTCCAGCGTTGCCGACGGGCCATGGAGTCGCCGATTTTAAAGCGTTCCATCAAACCGAATGCGCCAGCAATTGTCAGGCCCAAGGCGATAACCCACAGCACTCGGATGACTCGCGCGTAACCGCGAACCCGGCTCATCACACGGCTGCCTTGAAGTGGCGAGCGTAGCGTGGGCACAGGTCGTCGCGCTTGAGCAGGATGAACACATCGGCCACCTGGAAGTCTTCATCCCAGCACGGCTCGCCGCAGATCTTCGCGCCCAAACGCATGTAAGCCTTGAGCAGTGGCGGCATCTCGCAGATCACGTTGCTTGGCAGGTCGAGCACCGGCAGCGGATTTTTCGGTTCGGCGCGCAGGTTTTCGTTGCACAGATAACGCTCGCGCAAACGTTGCATGATGGCGTGGGCCTGGATACCGCCGTCTTGCATCGGAATGCTGGCGCAACCCATCAGGTAGCTGTAGCTGCCTTCGTTGAGAATCTCCGCCAGCTCGCTCCACAACACGGCGATGGTGCCGCCGTTGCGGTAAGCCGGGTCGACGCAGGTGCGGCCCAGTTCGAGGATCGGGCCTTTCAGATGGCTGAGGCCATGCAGGCTGAATTCTTCTTCGCTGTAGAAGCGGCCCAGGGTGTTGGCAGCCTTGTGGTCCAGCAGGCGGGTGGTCGCCACCAGACGGCCGGTGCTGAGGTCGCGTACACCAATGTGCGAGCAGTGCACATCGTAATCGTCCATATCCAGGCCAAGTTCAGCGCCTTTGAGCTTGGCGTTGAACTCGCCACTGAATACGCTGAAGCGCAAAGCCTGGGCTTCTAGCAGCGCGCGGCTACCGATCAGGCGTTCTGCTTGAAGACGGCGTTCGGCGCTGGTGTCGCAAGTGCGGGCGATCTGGGTCATGCGAGTCTCCGTGAGCCAGCC
Source organism: Pseudomonas sp. NA-150 (assembly GCF_044336365.1). Taxonomy (NCBI): domain Bacteria; kingdom Pseudomonadati; phylum Pseudomonadota; class Gammaproteobacteria; order Pseudomonadales; family Pseudomonadaceae; genus Pseudomonas; species Pseudomonas sp. NA-150. The sequence goes on from NZ_CP172305.1 coordinate 821,597, forward strand.
TGGGAATGCGGCCGGTCTACTGTCTGTTCATGCGCATTGGCTACAAACGCAGGCTAGGTAGACGCGATGTCACCACCATTAAGCTTTGGTGATGCTTGTGTGACACGGGGCAAAGCCACCCTTTGTAGGAGCGGGCATGCCCGCGATGGCGGAGTGTCAGACACCACGCGTCAAGCGGATCGCTGGCAAGCCAGCTCCTACAGTGGGGCGGAGGACTCTGCTAGGGTTGTGCAGTCTTCTTCTGAGATCGCCCTATGAATCCTCGGTTTTTCCAGCGCTTGTGTCTGATGGCGGCTCTCGGGCTGGGTGCCCAATCGGCAATGGCGGAGGTCTGGCCTGGCGCTGAGTGGCCCAGCGCACCCGCAGCAAAAAAACCCGCGCTAAAGGCGCTGGAGGACTACGCCTTCCCGACTCGAGATGACAACACACGCAAGGGCATCCGCACTGATGCCTTGTTGGTCATCCGCGACGGGCAGTTGGTCTACGAGCGCTATGCTGGCGTGACCAAGGTCAACACACCGCACCTGACCTGGTCGGTGAGCAAAAGCATTATGGCCAGCGTACTGGGCGTCGCATTTGCCGAAGGACGATTCCAGCTTAAGGATTCTGCGACGAAGTTTTATCCGCCGCTCAAGGCCCATCCTGATATTCGTATTGGCGACTTGATGTATTGGGCGTCGGGCCTGGACTGGCAGGAAGATTACGAATACGCGCCGCTCAACTCGTCGGTGGTGGCCATGCTTTACACCCGAGGCCATGACGACATGGCCAAATTCACCAGTGAGCACGGAGTCGCCAGCGCGCCGGGGACGTCCTACCGTTACTCCAGCGGCGACAGCAACCTGTTGTCGGCCTCACTGAAAACCATGGTTGGCGACAAAGCGTATGCGGACTATCCGTGGACCGCGTTGTTCGAGCCATTGGGCATTCGCAGCGCCGTGTGGGAAACCGATCCGACAGGCACGTTCGTCGGGTCCTCCTACGCGTACATGACCGCGCGCGATCTGGCGCGCATCGGCCTATTGATGCAGCGCGGCGGCCGCTGGCAAGACCGGCAGTTGTTGCCCAAGGCGTGGGTCGATTTCAACCTGACGCCCTTCGCCCACAACCGAAGTAAACGCATCAATGAAGTGCCCGGTGCGCAGTGGTGGTTGAACCGTCTGCCTGCCGACGAGTCTGATTTGAGCACACGACCCTGGCCCGATGCGCCGGTAGATGCCTTCGCTGCTCTCGGGCATTGGGGGCAAGCGCTGTATGTGATACCCAGCGCGAAATTGGTGATCGTGCGTTATGCCGATGATCGCGACAGCAGCTACAGCCATGACCAATTGCTGCAGCGAGCGCTGGCCGCATTTGCCGGGGAGGGCGCGCAATGAGCGAACGTAGAACGTTTATTCGACGCCGGCCTTTCAGCAGTCTGTTGCTGCTGGTATTGGTCGTGATCGGCCTTCTCGGTTGGCAAAATCGAGTTGCATTGCAGGCGTTTCCGAGCATCATCAGTGCCTATACGGCGAAGGAGTATTGCTCGTGTCGCTACGTGATGGACAACCCGGCTGAGTACTGTGCCGGTTATGTAAAACAATGGGTACCGAGCGCCTTGAGTGATGATGCAGCCGCCAGGCGCGTGACCGCCAGCGGCATGGGCCGCACCAGCAGCGCGGCGTGGAAAGGTCAGCGGCAGGGCTGTCAGTTGGAGCCCTAGAATTCGCAAGACACCTGTAGGAGCTGCCGCAGGCTGCGATAAGGCCGGAACGGCCTTCCTGCCGTTGGATCGCAGCCTGCGGCAGCTCCTACAGGTATGTGTATGGCCCAAATTTTCTCAGGGTGAAGCAACCATGAAACTAGCAGTAACCGGCAACGACATCGTCAACGCTGACGCGCTGGAATTGTCTCGCCTTATCCACACCCGCCACGTCAGTTGCCGCGAAGTCATGCAGGCTTACCTGAGCCATATCGAGCGCATCAACCCTCAGGTCAACGCCATCGTCTCCCTGCGCCCAACCGAGCAGTTACTGGCCGAGGCTGACCAATGCGACGAGCAGTTGGCGCAAGGTCAATCCCGAGGCTGGATGCACGGCATGCCGCAAGCGATCAAGGACCTGGCCGCCACCGCCGGCTTGCGCACGACCCTGGGCTCGCCGCTGTTTGCCGAGCAAATCCCCGAGCACGACGCCATTTCCGTCGCTTGTGTGCGGGCCAGCGGTGCAATCATTATCGGCAAGACCAACGTCCCGGAGTTCGGCCTCGGTTCGCAGAGCTACAACACCCTGTTCGGCACCACGCGCAACGCCTACGACCTGAGCCGAGTGGCCGGTGGCAGTAGCGGCGGGGCAGCGGTGGCGCTGGCGACGCGCATGCTGCCGGTGGCTGACGGCAGCGACATGATGGGTTCATTGCGCAACCCGGCGGGGTTCAACAACGTCTTCGGTTTGCGACCCTCCCAAGGCCGCGTGCCCCACGGCCCAGCGCCGGAATTATTCGTGCAGCAGTTATCCACAGAGGGGCCAATGGGTCGTACCGTGGCCGACGTTGCACATTTGTTGAGCACCCAGGCCGGCTTCGACGCGCGTGCGCCGTTGTCGCTGCGCAGTGATCCGTCGTTGTTCAACGGCTCGTTGCAACGGGACTTTAAGGGCGTGCGATTGGGGTGGCTTGGCGACTACAACGGCTACCTGCCGATGGAAGACGGCGTGCTGGCGCTGTGTGAATCGGCGCTGCAGGATTTCACCCAACTCGGTTGTGTGGTCGAAACCTGCCAGCCGGATTTTCCGCTGGAAAAACTCTGGCGCAGTTGGCTGGTGCATCGTCACTGGCTGATCCACGGCAACCTCGGCAAGGCCTACGCCAACCCTGAGTTGCGCAATCTGCTCAAGCCGGAAGCGCAATGGGAAGTCGAAGGCGGTTTGCACCTGACCGGCGAACAGGTGTTCCAGGCGTCTGTGGATCGCAGTGACTGGTACCGCGCCCTGAGCAAGCTGTTCGAGCGCTACGACTACCTGTTGCTGCCCAGCGCCCAGGTGTTTGCGTTCGATGCCGAACAACACTGGCCGACCTCGATCGCCGGGCGCCCGATGGACACCTATCACCGCTGGATGGAAGTGGTGGTCGGCGCGACACTGGCGGGCTTGCCGGCCATGAGTATTCCGGTGGGCTTCAACCCGGCCGGTTTGTCCATGGGCCTGCAGATCATCGGCCCGGCGCAAGCTGATTGGGCGGTGCTGCAGCTGGCTTACGCCCATGAACAACTCACGCACTGGGTCAAACGTTGTCCGCCGCAGTTGTTGAGCTGACATGCGCGGGACGATCTTTCCGTGGCGCGCCGATAGCCAGTTCAAACTGCTGATCGATGGGCCGGCGTTCTTCCCACGGATGATCGCGGCCATCGAACAGGCGCAGCAGCAGATTGAGTTGGAGCTGTATCTGGTGGAGGCGGGCGCCTGTGCCGACGTGGTGGTGCAGGCGCTGGTCAACGCGGCCCAGCGCGGGGTGATCGTGCGCTGCCTGTTCGATGATTACGGGGCGCAGGCGTTTACCTTGAGCCTGCGCAAGCGCCTGACCGACGCTGGCGTGATCCTGCGTTTCTACAACCGCGTGCACTGGCGTCGCGGCGTGCGCAATCTGTACCGCGATCATCGCAAACTGCTGCTGGTGGACAAGCAACTGGCGGTGGTCGGCGGCACCGGCGTGACTGACGAATTCTGGCATCCGCAAAACAATACCAGCGACTGGCACGAAGTCATGGTGGAAATCAGCGGGCCGTTGGTCATCGACTGGCAGGCGCTGTTCGACCGCCAATTCCACGCCAACGAACGGCCCACTGCGTGGCGCCCGGCACACAACTTCGGCCTGCCACGATTGCCCAAGGCACCGATAGCCGGCGAGGGATATGGCCGCGTGGCCTACGCCGATGCGCAGCAACACCGAGACATTTTGCGCTCGCTGGTGCGCGGCCTGAACAGCGCCCAGCAACGTATTTGGCTGGCGACGCCTTATTTCTTACCCACTTGGTCCGTGCGTCGCTCACTACGGCGTGCGGTTGCGCGCGGCGTCGACGTTCGCCTGCTGCTCACCGGCCCCCGCACCGACCACCCCTCGGTACGCTATGCCGGCCATCGCTACTACCCGCGCCTGCTCAAGGCCGGCGTGGAAATCTTCGAATACCAGCCGTGTTTCCTGCACCTGAAAATGGTGCTGATCGATGACTGGGTCAGCATCGGCTCCTGCAACTTCGACCACTGGAACCTGCGCTTCAACCTCGAAGCCAACCTCGAAGCGCTTGATTCCGGCTTGACCCGCGACGTCGTTGCCAGCTTCGAAAAAGACTTCGCCCTCAGCACCTCGGTCAGCCTCGCCGACTGGCAAGCGCGTCCAGTCTGGCGACGAGTGCAACAGCGGCTGTGGGGCTGGATTGATCGGCTGGTGGTGAATGTGTTGGGGCGGCGTGGGTGATCCGAGCGCTGGGTTATTCCACTTGGGTTGGTAACCAGGGTTTTGCAAGCGCAAGGGTTATCAAGTAGCGCTCTTCGTTGGGACGTTTGCTATCCCTGAATCGGCCCATATCCAAGAAAACCTGGTATTTATCGCCGGCCTGCCAAAAGGTTATCCCTCCCTTGTTCACATCGCGCAATTTGGCACGCCACTCAGGAGTATCTGCGAAGGGTGGATTGTCTCTCGGGTACATGACCGTCCACCCATTCGCTCTCCATTGATCCTGCAAATCGAGAACAACTTTTAATACATCATCTAGCAGGAGCGGCTCTATTTGCGGCGACATACGAATATTGGTAATCACGTTGTCGTTAAACGACACTGTAAAGAATCGAGCCGCTGGAGTGATAAATCCATATTGGGTATCAATAAAGCGCAATCGTGCATCGGTTTTCGGAACTCTAAACCAGATGTGCCCTGGAATAAGCGGGCTGAAGTGAGCCGTCGATTGCAAGAGCATGTCTTCGTAGGTTCCGCCCATTTCCAGAGCGATTTCCGGTTCATCCCGCAGCACCTGCATTACAAGATAAGTCGCGCTCGTTGCAATAAGTGCGACCATTACACGCATGAGCCAACGACGCCGCGTAATGATAGGGCCGGGATTCATTTCAACCACCGGCCCTTGGTCGATAGCTTTTAGGAAGTCCTTATTCGGCATGGCTGGTCAACCAAGGTTTACCGAGGCCAAGAGTGATCAAGTAGCGTTCTTCTTGAGGGCGCTTGCTATCCTTGAATCGACTCATACCCAACAAGATCTGATACTTGTATCCAGCTTGCCAGTAGGTGATTTCACCATTATTTGCGTCGCGTATTCTCGCGCGCCATTCGGGTGTGTCCGCGAAGGGTGGATTATCCTTCGGATACAAAACAGCCCAACCCCCGGAACGCCACTGATCCTGCAAGTCCAGTACCACCTTTAAAGCGCCCTCCAGTAACAACGGTTCTACCTGTGGAGATATGCGGATGCCATCGATGATGTTGTCATCGAAATTAACGGTGAAAAATCTGGCCGCTGGGGTGACAAATCCATATTGGGTATCAATAAAGCGCAATCGTGCATCGGTTTTCGGAACTCCAAACCAAATGTGCCCCCGAATAAGCGGGCTGAAACGTGCTGTTGACTGCGAACTCATATCTTCGTAGGTTCCGCCCATTTCCAGAGCGATTTCCGGCTCGTCCCACAGCACTTGCACCATGAGATAGGTCGCGTTCACTGCAATAAGCGCGACCACTACGCGCAAGAGCCAACGACGCCGAGCAACTAGAGGGACGGGATTCATTGCGCCCCTCGGCCGTCGGCAATGTCCTTGATCGATTGCTCCAGCAGACTGCGATTTTCGTCGTGCAGCATCTTGTGAAAGCGCGTCGCCGCCTTGATTACGAAAGGCATGCGTTGATCGAGATCTGCCAGATTAGCCGAAACACTACTATCAAAACCGATGGTGCGGCCATCTTCGATACGCTGACATTGACTGGCGAGGGTCAGCTCAATGGCTTGCGCCAAACCAGACGGAAAGTTGATGACATAGGAGATGTGATTGCTACGTAGCAACCTCACCAACTTGCTGTCCTCGTACATCGAGGGCTGCAGGATGTTCTGTTGCTCATGCCATGCCAGATGCACCACGCTTTTAGCAATGTCACCTGCTTCGATGGCCTCGAAGGCTTGCAGGATTTCTTCGTGTGGCCTACCGAAACGGACCCTTTCTTGCCCTATCGGCCACAGCACTGGCAACTTTGGGTGATCGTAGATCGTCTGTCGTGACTTCAAACACTGCTTCAACTCCTTAAGTCCCCTCTTCGCATAAAACGCATGCAACGGAAACACGTCGAGGAACAACGAGGTATTACCCAAGGCCATCATGTCGTGCACGTAGCGAAGGTCATCCTGCACAGCCACTATCTCGATCGCCGCCGACTCGAGGCCTGCACGAAGATTCCAAGGCACAACGGGGTTGGCGGCAGCGGCCTGCTGATAATCGCGCAAGGCTTGTTCCGCCTCGTGCTTTTTGCCGGGCGTGATCAGCGCCCACCTTTTGTCTTGAAGTTTTTGTAGTGCCTTTTCTTCGGCTTGAATCGCATTAATGGTCTTTGTTGCATGCAACAACCCGCACCCCACCTGCTTCGACGCGAAAGCCGCCAATCCTGCCCACTGGAACCGTTCGTCATGCAGCCACAACCTCGCGTAGGCAGCATTGATCGCGCGGTTGCGTTCAAGGGGATCGGCAATCAGCACGCCGCCTGGGGCGACGATCTCTTCCGCTTCGCGTTGAAAATAGTGCCAGATACATTCGCAGGTCAGGACCGGGACTATCGTCACTTTCGTCATGACTCCGTCGCGTTCCACGATCTCGGTTTTGCACTCGGAAATGGGGATGGTGTTCTCGTTGAGGTTCTCGTTATCGCACTCGTGGTCTTTGAAACACTGCGTCATGGTTCGGGCTTCTAGGTTGGAATACCCAGACCCTACCAGCGAAAAAGCCGCGTAAAACATCGCCGAAAAAAATAAGAAACACCCTACAACCTTGGAATCCAAGTCATACAACACAACGAGCCATAACGTAGGACGTTTTCTAAAGATACGAGCCGGCGACTTCAGAAAAAGTGGCGGGTTGGATCGTGGGGCAAGTAACAGACACCTAGCCTCTGTAGCTGCGATAAGGCCGTCACGGCCTTCATTGCTATCAAGCTCGGCGCCTGCTGCGCAGTCGATCGCAGCCTTCGGCAGCTCCTACAGATGATCCGTTCATTGGGTATTACCTGACCTCATACCCCCATGACTTTTAATGGTTACGGTCGCTCTCAGGGTCGGTGATAAAAAGTCGCCAACCCAAGCTCATCTATAAAAACAACGAGCGATAGCGATCATGTGTATTACCTGCCTGCCCCAGCTCCCTCTTTCGAATTCGACACCTGTCCACAGCACCCCTGCTGTGTCGCCGGTGTTTGCCTGACGTTCCCGCAATCCCTCTTTTACTGCCCGCAAGGATTTCCTCTATGAAGACCCTCAATCTGTACATCGGCGAAGGTTTTGAAGGCCCAGGCGTGAACGCCGCGCATATCAATATCATGATGGGCCCACGCAATGGTCCTGTGGGCCAGGCGTTTGCCAACAGCCTGGCATCGCCAAGCCAGGGTCACTGCCCATTCATGGTCATCGCTGCGCCGAACATTCCGGTCAAGCCGATGACCCTGTACGTGAACAAGGCTGCGATCGGCAGCGACATGCACGGCAACGCCACCTGGGGCGCCTCGCAGGCCGGTATCGCCAAGGCGGTCACCGAAGCACTGCTCGACGGCACCCTGCCGGCTGAAGCCGAAGACGAGTGGGCCATCATCACCGCAAACTGGGTCAACCCTTCCTGCGACGACCTCGACGCCGTGTACCTGAACAACTACAACGCTTGCCGAACTGCTATCCGCGCCGCCCTGACCGGCAAGCCAGAACGTGCGCAATTGGCCGATGTGGTCAACCGCATCGCCAACCCTTTCTACACCCCTAAAGCCTGAGGCCGCTCCCATGAAATACATTCGTTTGGGCCAATCGGGCCTGCAAGTTTCCCGCCTCTGCCTGGGCACCATGAACATGGGCACGCCAGACTGGAAACCGTGGATTTTCGACGAGAAAAAGAGTGAGCCGATCGTCAAGCACGCGCTGGAAAGCGGGGTTAATTTCATCGACCTGGCGGACTTCTATTCCGCTGGCGTTGGCGAAGAAGTCGTCGGTCGCATCCTCAAGCGTCTGGCACGTCGCGAAGACATCGTAGTCGCCACCAAGGTCGGTTACGGCACCCGTGATGGCATCAACGCCAGCGGTCATTCGCGCAAGCACATCATGGACAGCATTGATGCGTCGCTGAAGCGTCTGGGCATGGATTACGTCGACATCTACATGCTGCACTTCTACGACGTAAACACCCCGGTCGAAGAAGTGATGTGCGCGATGAACGACATTGTGCGATCCGGCAAAGCGCGCTACATCGGCGTGTCGACCATGCTCACTGGTCAGTTGGCAAAAATCCTCATGGCCTGCGAGCGCAATGGTTGGGTCAAGCCGATCAACATGCAGTTGCAGCTGAACTGCGCCTACCGCGAAGAAGAGCGCGAGATGATTCCGTTCTGCCGCGATCAAGGCATCGGCGTTTCGGTGTTCAGTCCACTGGCCCGTGGCCTGTTGACCGGCGAGGCGCAATCGACGCGCAACCAGACCGACTTCTTCACCCAACAGATGTACAGCGACGACGCCAGCTTCGACATCTCGCACTCGGTGCAGCGCGTTGCGCAGGCCCGTGGTGTGTCCAACGCCCAAGTCGCGCAATCCTGGGTTCTGCATCACCCAGGCGTGGATTGCATGTTGGTCGGCGCCGACACCACCGAGCAATTCGACAGCGCCCTGGCGGCACTGGAAGCGCCATTGGATGACGAAGAGCGCTACGAGCTGGAACGCAATTACACACCGTGCGACGTGATCAACGATTACACCTCTGGCAAACGTATCCTGCGAGTTGCTCGTCCGGCGCGCGAAGCGTTCAGCCTGAAAGGGGCAGTAGCATGAGTGTTTTCCTGAAAACCGGTCACTACATCGACGGCCAGTGGCTGAGCGGTGGCCCGACCTATCCAGTGCTCAACCCGGCGACCGGCGAGTTGGTCGCCGACGTACAAAAGGGCGGCGCTGAAGAGACTGATCTGGCCATCGCCGCAGCCAACAAAGCGTTGCCGGCCTGGCGTGCACTGATCGCCAAGGAACGTGCGATTCGTCTGCGTCGTTGGGCCGATTTGATGATGGTTCATCAGAACGAACTCGCGACCTTGCTGTGCCGCGAGCAAGGTAAACCGCTCGCTGAAGCCAAAGGCGAAGTGGCCTACGCAGCGAGCTTTCTGGAGTGGTTTGGCGAAGAAGCCAAGCGCGTTTATGGCGATGTGATTCCATCGCCTAAAGCGGATTCGCGGATCATCGTGATCAAGGAGCCGGTGGGCGTCGTCGCAGCCATCACGCCGTGGAACTTCCCGTTGGCGATGGTCACCCGAAAAGTCGGCCCTGCGCTGGCAGCCGGTTGCACCATGATTCTCAAACCGTCCGAAGAGACGCCGTTGTCGTCCTTTGCCCTGGCGGTATTGGCCGAGCAGGCCGGGATTCCAGCCGGTGTGTTCAACGTGGTGTCCGGCGATGCCGTGGCGATTGGCGGCGCGCTGCAAGCGTCGAGCATCGTGCGTAAGTTGTCGTTCACCGGCTCGACCCGGGTCGGCAAATTGCTGATGCGTCAGGCCTCGGACACCCTGAAAAAAGTCTCGTTGGAGCTGGGCGGCAACGCGCCGTTTATCGTCTTCGATGATGCCGATCTGGACGCCGCGGTAAAAGGCGCCATGGCCTCGAAGTTCCGCAACACCGGTCAGACCTGCGTCTGCGTCAACCGCTTCTTCATTCAGGACGGCGTGTTCGAAGCCTTCACTGAAAAACTCGCCGTCGCCGTGCGCGCCATGCGCGTTGGCAATGCCCTGGAAGGCGAGACCGAGCAAGGCCCGTTGATCAACGCGGCGGCCCTAACCAAGGTCGAAGCCCACGTCAGCGATGCACTGGAGAAGGGCGCGAAAGTCCTCTGCGGTGGCCAGCGTCACGCGCTGGGTGGCACCTTTTTCGAGCCGACCGTTTTGACCGAAGCGCGCAGCGACATGCTGATCGCCCACGAAGAAACCTTCGGCCCGGTCGCTGCCTGCTTCCGCTTCAAGGATGAAGCTGAAGTCTTGCGCAAGGCCAATGACACACCGTTTGGTTTGTCGGCCTATTTCTACAGCCGCGATATCGGCCGTGTCTGGCGCATGGCCGAAGGCCTGGAAGCTGGCATCGTCGGGATCAACGAAGGGATTATCTCTACCGAAGTCGCGCCGTTTGGCGGGATCAAGGAATCCGGTCAGGGCCGTGAAGGCTCGAAGTACGGGATAGAGGATTATCTGGAAATCAAATACCTGTTGATGGGCGGACTGTCGGCCAACTGATGCAGTGCGGGTCTGTCCAGGCCCGCAACACGTAAAACGTCGCCTTCTCAGGGAAGCGAAGGCGACACCCGGCTCGTCACTCCTATCAAGAATAAAAAATGGAGAAGATCATGTCCGCACAACCTATCAAGATCGACGATCTGCCCATCGGTCGCTTCCACATCAAAATTGCCGCACTGACCTTCGGTGCGCACTTCACCGACGGCTACATCCTGGGCCTGATCGGTATCGCCTTTACGCTGCTCAGCCCGCAAATGCACCTCGACCCGTTCTGGCAAGGCCTGATCGGTAGCTCGGCGTTGATTGGCCTGTTCTTTGGCAGCCTGTTCTTTGGCCGGATTTCCGACATCGTCGGCCGGCAGAAAATCTTCCTGGTCAGCTTTATCCTGATCACTCTTGCATCCGTCATGCAGTTCTATGCGCAGACCGCCATGCAGTTGTTCCTCTGTCGGGTGCTGATCGGCATCGGCCTGGGCGGCGACTTCAGTGTCGGTCACGCGATGCTGGCGGAGTTCTCGCCACGCAAACATCGGGGCGTATTGCTCGGTTCATTCAGTGTGATCTGGACTGTCGGTTACGTGGCTTCGACCTTTGTCGGCACGGCAATGCTTAGCCTGGGTGACGACGCCTGGCGCTGGATGCTGGCTTCGTCGGCAGTGCCGGCGTTCCTGATCCTCATCGCGCGCATTGGCACCCCTGAGTCACCGCGTTGGCTGCTCAATCATGGCCGTGTTGAAGAGGCGCGGGCCATTGTGCGTAAACATCTTGGCGCCAACGTGGTGCTGGATGAGCAACCTTCGGCGAAAAAAGGTGGCGGCTACAGCGTGTTGTTTAGCCGCGAATATCGCAAGCGCACGGCATTCAACTGCCTGTTCTTCGTTTGCATCGTGATGCCGTATTTCGCGATCTACACCTTCCTCCCGTCGATCCTGGAGAAGATGGGCCTGGCCGATGGTTTCGGTACGGAGTTCATGCTCAACATGCTGTTGATCATCGGCGCGCTGATCGGCATTTGGTGCACGATCAAGTTCACCCGCCGTGGTTTCTTGATCAACTCGTTCATCATCCTCGCTGTGGCTTTGTTCGTCCTTGCAGCGCTGCCCAACAGCTCGGCGTTCTTGATGGTGTTGGTGTTCGGCTTGTTCACCCTGGTGTTGTCGGCGGTGAGCAACCTGGTGGGAGTGTTCCCGGCTGAAAGCTTCCCTACCGAAGTGCGCGCCAGTGGTATTGGCTTGGCTACCGCGGTGAGTCGGCTTGGTTCGGCGGTTAGCACCTTCCTGCTGCCGATGAGCGTAGCGGGCATCGGTCTTAACTCGACCATCGCGATTCTGGCGGGCATTCTGGCGATTGGCGCGGCGTTGTCCTACGCCTGGGCACCGGAAACCAAATCCCTGTCGTTGACCGAGGCGTGCACCGTCGAAGCTGAAGAGCCAGCCGTCGAGGTCGGGGTGACTGCGCGGGCGTGAGTCAGGTGCTTTTGCCAGGGCTCAACAACTGCTGATCCAACCATCCCCTGAACAGCTCGACCTTGGACAGGCCGAGCTTGTCGGTAGGAATGTCCAGCCAATAGCCATACGGGCCGACCACTTCTGCGGGAGTGATCGGCACCAGGCTGCCATTCGCCAGTTCGCGCTCGATCATCTGCCGGTCGATCACCGCCAGGCCACCCCCGGCCAATGCCGTGTGGATCACCTGATCCAGCGTACTGAATTCAAGGCCGCGCTCGGCATCGACACCGCTGATGTTCATCACCTCCAGCCAGTTCTCCCAAATCTTCAGCCGTTTGCCTTCGTGCAGGATGTGCAGCAGCGGGTACTGTCCGAGTTCAGGTGGTTTGCCGTTGCTGAACAGCTCGGGGCTGGCCACGGCAATGTGCCGTTCCATGGTCAGCAAATGGCTGTCGCCATGCTGCGCGGCGGCCAGGCCGAAGCGGATATGGCAGTCGATCTCACCCATGCCATCGGGGCTGACCTGATTGTTCACGCTCAGGCTGATGTCCGGGTAACGCTCGCAGAATACCCGCAGGTTCGGCGACAGCCAGCGGGTGGCCCAGGTCGGCGGCGCGAGAATGCGCAAGCGCTGGCGCAGGTTGGTCACGCGAACGCCTTGCAGGGCGCGCTCAATGTGGTCGAAGGCTTCGCCCAGTTGCGGTGACAACGCGCTGCCACTTTCAGTGAGGGACAGACCGCGTGGGGTGCGCACGAACAGCGCGACGCCGAGGTAGTCCTCCAGCTGTTTGATCTGACGACTGACAGCACCCTGAGTGACATTCAATGATTCGGCGGCACGGCTGAAGCTGCGGTGGCGCGCCACTTCCTCGAACACCCTGAGCATATTCAGCGAGGGCAGTTGACGCATGTAGGACGGTCTCCAATTCCCTGTAAGCCTTGGGCCGCAACCGCTTGACGGAAAACCGTGGCAGGGATCGCTCGGGGCCTGGGATCAGGGACTATTGTTGTAGGCTTCGGGCGGAGAATATGTCAGAAAAGTCCTACGCTGCCCACTCGACCGTAGTAGCAGCCTATTACCCGAGTGCTGCACATCGGTCGTAATTTGAAAGTCTTACTGCCGAGTAATCCAAGGAGAGAACCCGATGGCCGCAAAGAAAATTCTGATGCTGGTTGGCGATTACGTCGAAGATTACGAAGTCATGGTGCCGTTCCAGGCGCTGCAAATGATCGGGCACACCGTGCACGCGGTCTGCCCGGGCAAGAAAAGCGGACAGTCGGTCCGCACCGCGATCCACGATTTTGAAGGCGACCAGACCTACAGCGAAAAGCCGGGGCACAACTTTGGGCTCAACTTCGATTTTGACAAGGTCAAGGCTGAGGACTACGACGCATTGGTGATACCCGGTGGTCGTGCGCCGGAATACCTGCGCTTGAACGACACCGTACTTGAGTGGGTGCGCGCGTTCGACAAAGCCAATAAACCGATTGCCTCGGTGTGCCATGGTGCGCAATTGCTGGCGGCGGCCGGGGTTCTCGAAGGCCGTGAGTGCAGTGCTTATCCGGCCTGCGCGCCGGAAGTGCGGCTGGCTGGGGGGACGTTCATGGACATCCCGGTGACCGACGCGCACACCCATCGCAACCTGGTCACCGCGCCCGCCTGGCCGGCGCATTCGAACTGGTTGAATGCGTTTCTGAAAGTGCTCGGGACCGAGATTATTCTTTAACCAAGAGGTGGCTGGGCTGGCGTCTCGCGAACAAGTTCGCTCCTACAGAGGTTCGCATTACAACTGTAGGAGCGAACTTGTTCGCGAGAAGGCCAGCACAAACAACCCTGACTCAGGAGATCACGCCCATGTGCGAACTCTACGTTAAAGCCGACCCCATCCTCTACGAGTCGCGCTCCCGTTCGCTGCGAATCTGCGGCGTGGTCACCACTTTGCGTCTGGAAAACCAGTTTTGGGACATCCTCGCCGAAATCGCCCGCAACGACGGCATGACCACCAATCAGCTGATTACCAAACTGTACGAAGAAGTCATGGGCTTCAATGGCGAAGTAGTGAATTTCGCCTCGTTCCTGCGCGTGAGTTGCACGCGGTATTTGAGTCAGCGCCGGGGGGCGGCGCCTGAGTTGAGTGTGGTGCGGGCGGCGGCGAAATAAAGTGCCAGGCATAAAAAAACCCGATCAAATGATCGGGTTTTTTGTGGGGCGTTACTTACTGCACTTCCACCGCCAGACTCTCACTGATCTTCTTCTGCCAGATCGCAGGACCGGTGGTATGGACCGATTCGCCTTTGGTATCCACGGCAACAGTGGCCGGCATGTCGGTGACGTCGAACTCGTAGATCGCTTCCATGCCCATTTCCGGGAAGGCCACGACGCGTGATTTCTTGATGGCTTGTGCCACCAGGTACGCAGCGCCGCCGACGACCATCAAGTACACGGCTTTGTGGTCCTTGATCGCTTCGATGGCGACCGGGCCACGCTCGGATTTACCGATCATGCCCAGCAGGCCGGTCTGATCGAGGATCTGACGGGTGAACTTGTCCATCCGCGTCGCCGTGGTCGGGCCGGCAGGGCCAACCACTTCGTCGCGCACCGGATCAACCGGGCCGACGTAGTAGATGAAGCGACCCTTGAGGTCCACGGGCAGTTCTTCGCCACGGTCCAGCATCTCGACCATGCGTTTGTGCGCAGCGTCGCGACCGGTGAGCATCTTGCCGTTGAGCAGCAGGGTTTCGCCCGGCTTCCAGCTCTCTACTTCTTCCGGGGTCAGGGTGTCGAGGTTGACACGGCGCGCAGACGGGCCCGCTTCCCAGACGATGTCCGGGTAAGCGTCCAGCGGCGGCGCTTCCTGGGCGACCGGGCCGCTGCCATCGAGCACGAAGTGCGTATGACGAGTTGCGGCACAGTTCGGGATCATGCACACCGGCAACGAAGCGGCGTGGGTCGGGTAGTCCATGATCTTCACGTCGAGCACGGTGGTCAGGCCGCCAAGGCCTTGAGCGCCGATGCCCAACTGGTTGACCTTCTCGAACAGCTCCAGGCGCAACTCTTCAATACGGTTGGACGGGCCGCGCTTGATCAGCTCGTGAATGTCGATGGATTCCATCAACACTTCTTTGGCCATCACGGCCGCTTTTTCAGCCGTGCCGCCGATGCCGATGCCGAGCATGCCAGGCGGGCACCAGCCAGCGCCCATGGTCGGAACGGTTTTCAGCACCCAGTCAACGATCGAGTCGGACGGGTTGAGCATCGCCATCTTCGATTTGTTTTCCGAGCCGCCGCCTTTGGCCGCGACGTCCACTGAAACGGTGTTGCCGGGAACGATGGAGTAGTGGATGACCGCCGGGGTGTTGTCTTTAGTGTTTTTACGCGCACCGGCCGGGTCGGCCAGGATCGAAGCACGCAGCACGTTTTCCGGCAGGTTGTAGGCGCGACGCACGCCTTCGTTGATCATGTCGTCCAGACTCATGGTGGCGCCGTCCCAGCGTACGTCCATGCCCACGCGAACGAATACAGTAACGATACCGGTATCCTGGCAGATCGGCCGATGGCCGGTCGCACACATGCGCGAGTTGATCAGGATCTGGGCCATGGAATCGCGAGCAGCCGGCGACTCTTCACGAAGGTAGGCTTCGTGCATGGCTTGAATGAAATCTACGGGGTGGTAGTAGGAAATGAACTGCAGGGCGTCGGCAACGCTCTGTATCAGGTCGTCTTGCTTGATCACGGTCATGCAGCGCGCTCCTCTATCGGGACGGGAACATTGATTGAGCTGTTTCCAACAGTACCGCTGTGGTCCGTTGAAAACATCTTTAATAAGCGCGCCGGCTGACAACGCCGACGCAAAAAAGGCGCGGCAGTATACCGTGCGCCCGGCGCAGACACATCCGCTTGGTCGCAAACCTTAGTCGACCTGTGCTCCGGCATTCTTTTTGCGTAGGTTTGGCAGGCTTTTGCAGGGAGGCAAGAATACGAATTGAATAGTCATTTTTGAGTGGTAGCACTAAAGTGGCTACTGGCCGCTATGGTGCATCGATCGCGATTGACGTATCAAACAGGGCGGGTTCAGACCTTTGCGCGGCATGGAGTGGCGGCGACACAGGCGGTATCCGAAAAACATGAATGACACGCTGGAGTGTCAGGTCAGAGCAGTAGGCTGATGCGAGCTGATGGAATTGAGCCACGCAGGCCGTTAGTGCTGGTTCGGGAAGGAGTCCCTTTGAGCACGGTGAGTCAACAAGTGACCCATAAAGCCATACAGAAATTGTTACTGAAACGCTTTTTCCTGGCTGCTGGCACCTATGTGCTGGTGCTGGCACTCGCGTGGGTGGCGATTCTGACGGGCTACTACCACGCGTCCCTGAACACGGCGCTGATCGCCAGTGGTCTGGTGATTGCCAGCCAAGTGCTGCTGCTGGTGATTTTTCTCAGCGGTTACAACCTCAAGTTTCGTGACCCGAGCCTGACCGAGCTGCAGGTGTTGATTGCGCTGGGTTGGCAAACCTATTTGCTGACCAATCTGGACGCCGCGCGCGGAACCTTCCTGGTCATGTATGTGCTGATCATGCTGTTCGGCCTGTTTCATTTACAGGCCAAAGTGTTCGTGCGCTGCGTGTCCTTTGTGTTCCTGAGTTTCGCGGGCCTGAACCTGTGGGAAGCCTTTCATCAAGAGCTGGCCGATCCGGGGCTCGCGGCGCTGCAGGTGCTGGCGCTGTTTATCGTGCTGGTCTGGTTGTGCCTGTATGCGCGTTACGTGCAGCACTCGCAACAGCGCATGCGTCAGCGTCGCTTTGCCTTGCAAGCGCACCAGGACACCCTGCGCGGGATGATGCGGCAGCTGGAAGATCTGGTGGCCACTGACGAATTGACCGGTTTGTTCAACCGCCGGCACTTTCTGCGCATGGCCTCCCGCGAGTTGGAGGCGATGGACGATACCTTCACCCACGGGCTGGCGCTGATCGACCTGGATCACTTCAAACGCATCAACGATGCCCATGGCCACGCCGCCGGGGATCAGGTGTTGCAGGCGTTTGCCGCCGTTGCTACAGCCTGTCTGCGCGAAGGCGATGTGCTGGCGCGCTACGGCGGCGAAGAGTTCGTGCTGTTGATCCCGCAATGCACCTCCGCGCACTTGACCAGCTGTTGCGAACGGCTGCGCGAGGCGTTCACCCATGTGCAATTGGTCGGGTTGTCGGTGGCGGACTTGAGCCTGTCGGCGGGCATGACGTTGTTGGAAGTGGGCGACGATCTTGATGAAGCCCTGCAACGTGCGGACCAGGCGCTGTACCGCGCCAAACGCAGCGGCCGCAATCGCTGTGCGGCGGCGTGGGAAAACGTCGATGCCTGATCTTCGCGTTGGCGACCGGCAATGGTCGGTCGCTGCTTCCAGCAATCTGCTCGATGCCCTCAATAGCGCCGGAATCGCCGTGCCCTACAGTTGCCGGGCGGGCAGTTGCCATGCCTGTCTGGTGCGGTGTGTCAGTGGCGAACCGATGGATGCACAGCCTGAAGCGCTGGACGCGAGCAAGCGCCAGCAGGGCTGGCGGCTGTCCTGCCAGTGTCAGGTAGTCGATGATCTGAGCGTGGAAATCTTCGATCCGCTGCGCGATGGCTTGCCGGCGACGGTCGAGAGTTGCCAGTGGTTGAGTCCGACCGTCCTGCGTTTGCGCCTGATCCCGGAGCGTGCGCTGCGTTATCGTGCAGGGCAACATCTGGTGCTCTGGACGGGGGCAATTGCGCGACCGTATTCGCTGGCCAGTCTGCCGGACGAAGATCGGTTTCTCGAATTCCATCTCGACTGCCGACACCCTGGCGCCTTCAGTGACGCTGCACGCTTGCTCAAGGCCGGCGACCCGATCCGCCTCGGCGAACTGCGCGGCGGCGCCTTGCATTACGATCCCGACTGGCACAACCGGCCCTTGTGGCTGCTGGCGGCCGGGACCGGGTTGGGGCCGTTGTGGGGCGTGCTGCGCGAGGCGTTGCGTCAGGATCACCAAGGCGCGATCCGGGTCATTCATGTGGCCCATGACAATAGCGAACATTATCTGGCGCAACCCTTGGCGGAGCTGGCTGCGCAGCATTCGCAGGTACAAATTCAATTAGTCGACGCGGCACACTTGGCGGCAGCTTTGGCTGAACTGCGGCTTGTTTCCCGGCAAACCATAGCCTTACTCTGCGGGCACCCTGCCAGCGTCGAGCACTTTGCCAAGCGCCTCTATCTCGCTGGTCTACCGCGCAGTCAACTGCTGGCCGATGTGTTTCTCGGCCGTAGCTGAACGCTGATTTCCAAGCGAGAGCCTCATGTCTGAATCCGTAGTGATCGAACGCGAAGGCAGCCTGCTGACGCTGCGTGTGGATCGTCCCGAGAAAAAGAATGCCCTGACCCTGGCCATGTATGAACGCTTGGCCGTGGCGTTCGAACGCGCTGATGAGGATTCGAGCATCCGTGCGGTGCTGCTGACGGGTGGCAACGAGTGCTTCACCAGCGGCAACGACATCGCCGACTTCCTCGAGCAACCGCTCAGCGGCCTCGATAACCCTGTGTTTCGCTTCATGCGCGGTTTGTTCAACTGCAGCAAACCAGTCATTGCCGCCGTCGCCGGGCCAGCGGTGGGGATTGGCACGACCTTATTGCTGCACTGCGATTTCGTCTACGTCAGCCGCGATGCGCGACTGAAGATGCCCTTCGTCAATCTGGGACTGTGCCCGGAGTTCGGCTCCAGCCTGATCCTGCCGCGCTTGATCGGCCATGCGAAAGCGTCGGAGTTGCTGTTGCTGGGTGAGTCCTTCAGCGGCGAACAAGCCGCCGCCTGGGGTCTGGCGACTGCTTCGGTGGACAGTGGTCAGGCCGCACTCGATAAGGCCCGCGAAGTGGCTGCCCGCCTGGACAACCTCGCCGTCGATGCCGTGCGTATCAGCAAGCAATTAATGAGAGCGCCCGAGCGTGAGGCGTTATTGAAAGTCATCCAGCACGAAGGCGAACTCTTCGCCGAACGCCTGCGCTCGCCGGAAGCGATAGCAGCGCTGTCGGGGTTCATTAGCAAACGCTGAGCATTGTAGGCGCGGGCTTGCCCGCGATTGGCGGTATAACCGACCCACCGCATCAATTGGATCGCAGGCAAAAGCCCGCTCCTACAAATTAACGGTCACCTGAAAAATGAAAAAGCCCCACAGTTCGCACTGCGGGGCTTTTTTGATACTGCCGGGGCGGTGTTACACGATTGGGTCGCCGACGTGCAGGATCTTCATGCCGTTGGTGCCGCCAATGGTGTGATAGCTATCACCCTTGGTCAGGATCACCCAGTCGCCTTGTTGAACCAGGCCACGCTTGACCAGTTCGTCCACGGCTGCCTGGCTGACCTGGCCGACTGGCAGTGCCGCCGGGTCAAACGGGATGGTGTACACACCACGGAACATCGCGGCGCGAGCCTGGGTGTCGCGGTGCGGGGAGAACGCGTAGATCGGCACCGAAGAACGGATGCGCGACATGATCAACGGCGTGTAGCCACTTTCGGTGAGGGCGATGATCGCTTTCACACCGGGGAAGTGGTTGGCCGTGTACATGGCGGCCAGCGCGATGCTTTCGTCGCAACGTTCGAAGGTTTTGCCAATGCGATGGCTGGAGGTTTTGCTGGTCGGGTGCTTTTCAGCGCCGATGCAAATCCGCGCCATGGCTTCGACAGCCTCGATCGGGTACGAACCCGCAGCACTTTCAGCCGAGAGCATCACAGCGTCGGTGTAGTCGAGCACGGCGTTGGCCACGTCGGACACTTCGGCGCGAGTCGGCATCGGGTTCTGGATCATCGACTCCATCATCTGCGTCGCTACGATCACCGCTTTGTTGTGGCGACGTGCGTGCAGGATGATTTTTTTCTGGATACCGACCAGTTCCGCGTCACCGATTTCCACGCCGAGGTCGCCACGAGCGACCATCACTGCGTCACTGGCGCGGATCAGGGCATCGAGGGTTTCGTCGTCGGCCACGGCTTCGGCGCGTTCGATCTTCGCCACCAGCCAGGCAGTACCGCCGGACTCGTCACGCAGCTTACGGGCGTATTCCATATCAGCGGCATCGCGCGGGAAGGAAACGGCCAGGTAATCCAGGTCCATCTCAGCAGCCAGCTTGATGTCTTGCTTGTCTTTCTCGGTCAGGGCCGGAGCCGTCAGACCACCGCCACGGCGGTTGATGCCTTTATGGTCAGACAGCGGACCGCCGATCAATACCGTGCAATGCAGAGCATCGTCGGTAGAGGTGTCGACGCGCATGACCACGCGGCCGTCGTCGAGCAACAGCTCGTCGCCTACGCCGCAGTCCTTGACCAGATCCGGGTAGTCGATACCGACGACTTCCTGGGTGCCTTCAGTCAGAGGATGGCTGGTGGAGAAGGTGAACTTGTCACCGACTTTCAGCTCGATCTTCTTGTTGGCGAATTTGGCGATACGAATTTTCGGACCTTGCAGGTCACCCAGCAGCGCAACGAAACGACCGTTTTTCGCGGCGATTTCGCGGATCAGCTTTGCACGAGCCTTGTGCTCGTCGGGCGTGCCGTGGGAGAAGTTCAGGCGGGCAACGTCCAGCCCGGCGAGAATCAGCTTCTCGATAACTTCCGGCGAATTACTGGCAGGGCCAAGTGTGGCGACGATTTTGGTACGACGAACGGTCATGCACAAACTCCTTAATTGAAGCGCAGCGTGAGGCTACTACTCTCTTGTCCTGTAGTCATTGTTCCTTTGCACTACCTGCACGAGAGGTCACTGGGCAAAAAACAACCTGAAGAAATCCATAGCGGGGACGATACACTTCAGAGCACAGGAGATACCCATGCGAATTTTGATCGTTTTGGCCGTAATGGCCAGTGTCGTCGGCTGCACCCGTTGGTCGATGGACGAGCACTTGAACAGCGCTTACCGCTCGTATGCGGCGGGAAATTGCGATAGCGTAATGCTGGAGTTATCCCAGGTTGATCGCGAAAGCCGTGAGCGTCGATTCGTCCAGCCGGAAGTATCGATGTTGCGCGGTCAATGCCTGGAGCGTCAGGACCTGTACGTGGACGCTGCGCAGACCTATCAGTTCATCATGTCCCAGTATCCGACCAGCGAATACGCGTTTCGAGCGCGTGCACGTCTGGAAACGTTGCAACAATTGGGACATTTGAACGGCGGCGGATCGGCCCATCCGAGCCCTGCGCCCTTGTAGTTACACTCATTTGAATAGATTTGCTGTGTTGCTAAGTGGCTGTAAGCCAGCTTTGGTCTAGTCTTTGGGGTAAGGAGCAGTACGGACGTACAGTCGCATGGCAGCCAGGGACCGGCCGGTAGTCGCGCAAGCGAACACCTCAGGCTCCGCTTGTCAGGGGACGCCAGGAAGTGCTCGATCGCGCGTGGCATCAAAGGAGAGTTGGTACCGGCGATGCATGGCCAACGCAGGTACGAATTCAGAAGGCACTAGCGCGACCATGCTTAATGGTTCATTGCATAGCGACCGTCAGACATGCTTATCGAGCGACGAATCGAGCGTCACCAGTTGCCTTACTTTTTACAGGTTTTCAATCGGTACACGGATAGACCGATGGGTTACCTGGGCAATGTTTCAGAACACGGTTTGATGTTGATCAGCGAATTGCCGATTCTGGTCGGCGCTGATTTTGAATTGCGTTTGAAGACCCCGGGCGAGAATGGCAGTCAGAAAATCATCGATATCAATGCCGCCTGTCTCTGGTGTCATGAAGATGAGACCCCAGGGCATTTCGATTCTGGGTTCATGCTGCAAAACACGCCCTACGAATACATGCATCTGGTCCATGTGTTGAAGTCGTATTTCAGCTTTCATCCCCAGGAAGCCTCGGCCTGAGCACTGAATCGGTTTAAAGCAGGCACTGGATTGCCTGCTTTAAGCTTTCGCCCTCACAGCGTGCCTGCCTTTTTCCAACCCAGATAACGACTGACCAACTCGGCACCGAGTTCGCCGGGACGCGCGTCCAATACCGGGATTCCGTGGGCGATCAGGCGTTCGTGCAGTGTGGCGCGGGCGTTGAGGTAGTCGACCGTGCCGCAGTAAGTGAGTGCGTCCTGCCAGGTCTGCACGGGTGTCTGTCGAACCTGGTCGAGCAGCTCCTCGCGCAGACTGACCACCAGGACCCGATGCAGGCGGCTCAACTGCTTCACCGCGCCGAGTAGCTGTTCATCGTCTTCGTCCCGCAGGTTGGTGACCAGCACCACCAGCGCCCGACGTTGCTGTCGCGTCAGTAACTGTTGCACCGCGACGCTGTAGTCGGCAGCGCGTTGTGTGCTTTTCAGGTCGTAGACATGGTTGAGCAGCACCTTCAACTGGCCGGGACCTTTGACTGGCGCCAGATAGTGGTCCTGCTCGCCGGCAAAGGTGGTGATGCCCACCGCATCCCCCTGGCGCAAGGCAACGTAGCTAAGCAGAAGACAGGCGTTCAGTGCATGGTCGAAATGCGCCAGATCGCCGTCCTGGCTGCGCATTCGCCGACCACAATCGAGCATGAACACCAGTTGCTGATCGCGTTCATCTTCATACTCGCGGGCGATGGGGGTGCGTTGCCGGGCGGTGGCTTTCCAGTCAATCTGCCGCAGGCTGTCGCCCTCGCGAAACTCCCGTAGCTGATGAAACTCCAGGCCCATGCCCCGACGCTGGCGTTGACGCACGCCCATCTGGCTGAGCCAGTTATCCACCGCCAGCAATTGCCCACCGTACAGATGAGCGAAGTCCGGGTAAACGCGGGTAGCATCGAGCAGCGGCAGGTAGCGGCGCGAGGTCCACAGACGCAAGGTGCTGGGGAGGCCGACTTCACACTGTTCGAATTGAAAATGCCCACGACTCAAGGGTCGCAGGCGATAACCGAACTGGCCTTGTTCGCCGGGCTCTACGGTGATCTGTTGCGGCAGATGTTCGAACGACAGGCCATTGGGGACGTGATCAAACACCTGCAGTGTCAACGGCCGGTCAAGGTCGTGGGCAAGGCTGATGCGTACTTCGCCCCAGCGTCCCAGCGCCAGGCTGCCCGGCAGCTGACGTTGCACCTGTGGCGATGGCAGGCGAATCAGCTTCACGGCGTCCAGCAGGCTGAGGACGATCAGCGCCAGCAACAAACCCCAGCACACCGCCGAGAGTTTTGTCGGCAGGTCGACGCCCAACGTGCCTAGAGTGCCGACAACCAGCGCGACGGCAGTCAAGCCACCGAGCCAGCCGAGCAACAGGCGAGAAGGCTTTAGCGCCTGCTTCATAGGCGCGGCGCCGGCACCTGATCAAGCAGTTGCTTGAGCACCTGATCAACCGACATACCTTCTATATCCAGTTCAGGCGAAAGCCGGACCCGATGCCGCAATACCGCCAGGGCGCAGCTTTTGATGTCGTCCGGGATGACGAAGTCGCCGCCACGAATCAACGCCCGTGCGCGTGCGCCGCGAACCAGTGCAATCGATGCGCGTGGCCCGGCGCCCAACGTCAGGCCCGGCCAACTGCGGGTGGTGCGGGCCAGGCGCACGGCGTAATCCAGCACCTGCTCGTCCAGTGGCAATTCGCTGGCGATCCGTTGTAACACCAGCACGTCCTTGGCCTGCAGGATCGTGCGGGGCGGGTGCACGTCGAGCATGTCGGCCTTGGTCGAGCGAGTGACCTGACGCACCATGCTCAGCTCGTCGGCCGCATCGGGATAATCCATGCGCAGCTTGAGCATGAAACGATCGAGTTCGGCTTCGGGCAAAGGGTACGTGCCTTCCTGCTCGATGGGGTTTTGCGTGGCCAGCACCATGAACGGCTGAGCAATCGGCAACGGGCGGCCTTCGAGGGTGACCTGCCGTTCTTGCATGGCCTCCAGTAACGCCGCCTGGGTTTTCGCCGGTGCCCGGTTGATTTCGTCCGCCAACAGCAGGTTGGTGAACAGCGGTCCCTTGCGTAGCTTGAATTGCTCGGTGTGCATGTCGTACACCGCGTGGCCGGTGACGTCGCTGGGCATCAGGTCGGGGGTGAACTGGATGCGCGCGAACTCACCGCCAAAGCAGCGGGCGAGGGCCCGCACCAACAAGGTTTTACCCAGCCCCGGCACGCCTTCGAGCAGCACGTGGCCGCCCGCGATCAA
The DNA here is from genome assembly GCF_044336365.1 of Pseudomonas sp. NA-150. Classification (NCBI taxonomy): domain Bacteria; kingdom Pseudomonadati; phylum Pseudomonadota; class Gammaproteobacteria; order Pseudomonadales; family Pseudomonadaceae; genus Pseudomonas; species Pseudomonas sp. NA-150. Next base: position 845,635 of record NZ_CP172305.1, read on the forward strand.
GGCGGTCAACACGTCGTCGATGACCGCGTTCTGGCCGATGACCACCAACTGCAATTCGTGACGCAGGGCCTGTGCCAACTGACTGGCGCGTTGCCGTTGCTGCGCCTGATTGCTGGGCGCAGGGCTGGCTACGGTGGTGTTTTGCGGGTCCGTCGGGTGTTCGCTCATAGGGCATTCCTGAGGGTTTGCAGGTGGGCAACCTGGCGGGTGAAATCGCTGCTGGACAGGCGCTGTTTTGGCCGAGTGCGCAGGGCTTGGCTGATGGCACTGGTGGGCTGGCGCGTCAACCGTGACAGCACTTGCCACTGGTCTGCGACGACCAACTGTTCAAAGCCGGGATGACGCTGGCGGGCGCGGCGCAAGATGTCCTGTTGCAGCGCTCGCAACAGGGCTTGTTGGCCGTTGCGCCGCAACAGAAAGTCGGCGCTGGCACGCAGGTGTTCAGCCAGTTGCCGACGCGCTCTCGGCGCAGGGGCCAGCAACGGCCCCTGGCGCATGCCGACATGCCACAACAGCAGGGAAATCAACAGCGCCAGCGTGGCCAGGGCTTCCGGGAAATAACGCAGCAGCAGACTGAACAGGTCGTCGTGTTCGGTTTGCAGCAGCAAGGTGACCGCGCTGTCCTGGGTCAGATACCACAACAGCCACGCATTGTCGTACCGGCCGATGGCGCGGTTTTTCCACAGGTCGCTGTCGGTCAGCACCGTGATCAGCCCGTCGCCATAGGCCAGTTGCATCATGTGCGTTGCCAGGTCGCTGTTGGCCCAGGCCTGCGCCAGATCTTTGGGGTCTTCCAGATGAAAGCGGGTGTCGAAACTGAAGTACGCCGGGTCGTCTTCGTTTTCCAGGTAAAGCTTGGTCAACTGCGGAAAATCAGTGGGCGCCAGCGGCGTCAGTGGCGCACCGTTCCGAGGCTTGGGCGCGGTGGCGGGATTGCCTTCGTCCTGCAGTTCGGCACTCAGGCGTTGATGAATCTGTACGCGGTCCAGCAATAAATCGCCGCTGCGGCCTTTGTCCGCATCCCACAGTTGCTCGGCAACGAACAATAAATGGCCACCGGAGCGAGTCCAATCCAGCAGACGCTCGACCTGCCGCGGCGTCATGTTTTGACGACTGGCGAGCAACAACAGGGTCTGCGGGTCCATGCGTGGATCGGGCAGGTTCTGGATCACGTCGGTGACCTGCACCGGCGTCGAATGTTGACGCAGGAAGTGCTCGGCCGCCAGATACGGATTGCTCCGCGCTTCGGGCGATGGCCCAAGATCGACGACTTCGCTGTAGCGTTCCAGGTGGGTGCCGAGGTAGTAGCCCACGCCGAGGACGATCGCCAACAACAGGCCGATTAGCGGCAGATGGCGCCGGTTCATGGCGTCGACCCTGAGTCGAACAACTGGCGCCAGCCCTGACACAACTCTTGCTGCAACTGCGGTCCCGGCAAGCGGTGGCCGTATGCCAGATTTTGCCAGTGGGTGGTGAGGTTTTGGCTGAACTGCATCAGGGGATGCGATTGCAGCTGCGCGACCTGTTGCAGTACTTCGCCTTCGGTATCGGCGCTTTTCAGCGGCAACTGGTAGTCCAGCAGCAGGCGGCTCAACAGCGCGCGATAGAGCAAACCCAAGGCTTCGCGGGGATGGCTCGACCACAATTGTTCGGCGGCCCCGGCCACGTCGTCGGGCAGACTCTCGGCGCTGACTTGCAAGCCGAACAGGTGCTGCGGCAGCTCTTGTTGAGTCGGCGGCTCGGTTCGGCGTCGGCTGACGAAGGTGGCGAGCCAGGCGCGGTAACGCCAGATCAAGGTGCCGACCGCGAGGATCGCTGCCGTCCACAACAGCACCGAAAGCGTGTGCGCAAAAATGTTCGCGGTCTGGCTCAAGGCGTTAAGCAGGCGCACCAGCCAGTGCGCCGGGTCCGCTATTTTCGCGGGCTTGATCTTGTCTTGGGTCAGGCGCCAGCCGCTGACGGTCTCGGTGTTTTTGAACGGCGCTTGCGACAACTCGGCCTTGATGGCGTCGCGGGCGGTCTTGCTGGTCAGTTTTTGATGCGTCAGGCGCGGGCTGTCGGGGCCGGCGGGGATATGGTCGGACCTTACCTGCGCTTCCGGCAGCGGACAGCTATAACTGTCTTCAGCGGCCCAGGCGGACGGGGTGAAGGTCGAGAAGGCCAGGCCCAGGCCGAGCAACAGCACATAAGCACTGCCGATCAACCGCTGGCGAAGGCTACGCAGCACCAACTCGATATCCCAGGCTTCCAGCGCGGTACGTCGATTCAGGTACAGGGTGAAACCACAGGCCACATAAATGGGCTCCCAGAAGATCAATACCAGGGCATAAAAGGCATTGCTCAGGTGCTCCAGCCAGTTCAAGTCATTTTCTATATCGAGCAGCCGAGCCCAGCTCCAGTTCAACTCCACTTGCTGCGGAATCATTAAATAGAACAGCACCATCAGCCCAAGCCACAGTGTCATTTCCAGCGAGTTGCCGACGGAGGTCAACCAACGGGCGGCGCTCAGGCTGCTTTGGCTGAGCACGGCAATTCGCTGTTGGCGTGCCGGGCCGGACAGTTGCTCAAGCTGCTGCACGGGCAGTTTGAAGCTGCGACTGAGGCTGAAGCGGCGCCAGGTCAGGCTGGCCAGCAACTGCGATTTCAGCGTGTGCGGCCAATCCAGCAGCGCTTGCTTGAGGCTGGGTGTCGAGCCGAACAATGCTTGCGAGAGGATCAGTAACGGCAAGCGTTCGTACGCCGGTTTCAGCCACCAGAACAGCAAAATGGCGAGGGTCGGGTAGTCCCAGAAGGCCAGAGTGATCAGGGCAAAGATCGGCAGCGTGACGATCGCCCAACTGCTCATGAGCAAGGTGCGATGTTCCCGGGCCAACAGCACGCCGAGGTCGATGGCTTCCCAGGGCGTGCGTGGGCGAATCGCGACGCTGGCGTCAGTCAGGCGCATGGCGAGTCCGTCCGGCAAGGGTCAGGTACAGGACGACCAATGCCCACAAACCGGCGCCGACCAGGTATTTGGTCTGCGCTTGTAGGGTATTCATTGACGACCAATACGCCTCGATAAAGGCTGCGATCAGCAAAAACAGCATGACCCCGCAAATCAGTTGCACACTGGTTTTCGCCGCCAGGCGCAAGGCTTCGCTGCGGGGCAATGGGCCGGGCGCGAGCAATGACCAGCCGAGTTTCAGCCCGGCGGCACCCGCCAGCGCGATAGCCGTCAGTTCGAACGCGCCATGGCCGATGGCAAACGACCAAAAGGTCTGGCCAAAGCCCACGCCACTCAAATGCCCGGCCACGGCACCGATCATCAGACCGTTGAAGAACAGAAAGAACAGGCTGCCCAAACCAAACAGCAAACCACTGGCGAAGGTCTGAAAAGCGATGCCGATGTTATTCATGATGTAGTAGCCGAACATCATCCAGTCTTCATTGGCGCCTCGCGCGGCGGCCTGGCCCAGGCGGTGAGCAGCGGGATCGTACATGCCCTCCATTTCGGTGACCTGCTCCGGAGTGACGACGCTGTAGACCAGATCCGGAAAAAAATACACCAGCAGCCCCATGCCGATCAGGCTGCCAAAAAACAGCAGGGCCGAGACCAGCACAAAGCGCCATTGTGCCCGTACCAGTCTGGGGAAACCGGCGAGGATGAACGCCAGCACCTGCGCGGTCAATTGGCTGCGATGGCGATAAAACTGTTGATGGCCGCGCATCGCCAATTGTTGCAATGGATCGATCAGCAGGCTGCTATAGCCGCGTTCCTGAGCCAGCGCCAAATGCTGGCAGATGCGTCGATAGTCAGCAGCAAAGGTTTCGCTGGCCGGGGTTTTACGCTTGCCGTGTTCGAGCGCTTCCAGCAACGTCTCGAAGCGTTGCCAGTCGGCTTGGTGAAGGCGCTCGAACTGGCTCTGTTTCATGTCGACCCCCATAGGCTGCGGGCGATACCGTTGAGTTGCGCCACGGCCTGATCAGGCGCGACCTGCAAGGGTTGCGCGAGAATCGCCGCCAGCTCCTGCTTGCGCTCGACGGACAAGCTGGATTGCCGTTCGGCAAAGCTCAGCACGGCGCGTTGCTCCTCCAGTGTCAAGGCGAACGGTGGCATCAGCGGCGCTGGCGTTGGGCAGCTGGGGGCGCTCTATGGGTTTGTCGGTATAGATCACCAGCGAGCCGGCGGCCACGTCCCCCAGGCGCTTGAACAGTGGATGTTGCAGGCAGCTGACGGCGCCCAGGCCGTAGCCGAATGGCAGCATGTCGACGAAACGCAGGAGGTTGCGGGTCAGGGAGGCGGTCCAGCCAATCGGTGTGCCGTCATCGTGTACCACCCTCAGGCCCATGATCTGTTTGCCGGGAGTACGGCCTTGATTCAGTACCTCGAACAGGACCTGATACCACCAGGTGCCGAGGAACAATACAAGAGCGCTCAGCCCCATGCCGAACTTGTCGAACAGGCTGAGAAAAAAGAACAGGCTGGCCAGGATCACCCCGCGAACCAGCAGGTCGAAACCGAATGCCAGCGAGCGCGGCACCAGCCCGGCGGGGCGCAGCATCAAGTCGATCCCTTCCGGGGTTTCAATTCGGGCACGGGTATCCAGTGGCGCTGCAATCCTTGGCGTAGCTGGAAGAGGGGACATTATTGAGGGGTGCATCTCCAGAGACTGTTGATGGTGGGTTGATGCTAGCCAGCACCGGCCAGTGAAGCAACCTGACTCATCAGCGATTGGCCAATTGATGCATTCAGCCCCTACACTTTGCCAGTCCACTGTTCAGGAATAACCCGTGACCTCCAGCATCTTCTGGTACGACTACGAAACAACCGGTATCAATCCGCGCAACGATCGTGCGCTTCAGGTCGCGGGTATCCGTACCGACGCCGAGCTCAACGAGATTGCTGCTCCGATCAATCTATATTGCCAGCCGAGCGAGGATATTCTTCCGCACCCGGCGGCGTGCCTGATTACCGGCATTACTCCCCAGCGGCTGACGGATCACGGACTGAGCGAAGCCGACTTCATGACTCGCGTCCATGCTGAACTGTCAGCGCCCGGTACGTGCGGCGCAGGTTACAACACCTTGCGTTTTGACGATGAAGTCACGCGTTACAGCTTGTACCGAAACTTCTTTGATCCTTACGCACGGGAGTGGCAGGGCGGCAACAGTCGCTGGGATTTGATCGATGTAGTGCGCACCTGTTTTGCGCTGCGCCCGGAAGGCATCGTCTGGCCGGAGGAAGAGGGGCGGGTCACGCTGAAGTTGGAACGGTTAACGGCGGCCAACGGAATCGATCATGGCCAGGCGCATGATGCGTTATCCGATGTGCGAGCGACTATTGCCCTGGCGCGTCTGATTCGTGAGAAACAGCCAAAACTGTACGACTATTTATATGAGTTGCGTAGCAAACAAAAGGTGCAGGAGCAGATTCAGTTGCTGCAACCGCTGGTGCACATCTCTGGACGGTTTTCTGCCGCGCGCAACTATATAGGGGTGGTATTGCCGCTGGCCTGGCACCCGCAGAATCGTAATGCGTTGATAGTCTGCGACCTGCACCAGGATCCTTCGCCATTGCTTGAGGAAAATGCTGACACGTTGCGTCAACGTTTATATACCCGTCGCGAGGATATGGCTGTAGGCGAACTGCCGGTGCCGCTTAAATTGCTGCATATAAACCGCTGCCCGGTGGTCGCACCGCTTAAAGTGCTGCGTGCGGAAGACCGGCAACGTTTGCAGTTGGACATGGCGAGTTACCAAAATTGCGCTCAGCGCCTAATCAACGGGCAGGAACTTTGGCGGGATAAATTGAAGGCCGTTTACGGCCGTGAAGACTTCACCCCCAGCGAAGATCCTGAGCAGCAATTATATGACGGGTTTCTCGGGGATCGCGATCGGCGGCTTTGTGAGCAAGTACGGACGTCGGAGCCAGAACAATTGGCCCATGACGAATGGCCTTTCGATGACCCTCGGTTGCCTGAATTACTGTTTCGATATCGTGCACGGAACTTTGCCGAGACCTTGACGGCCGAGGAGCAACAACGTTGGTATGCATTCTGTCAGCAGCGTTTGTCAGACGCGCGGAACGGGGCGCCTAATACGTTACAAAGTTTTACCGAGGCCCTTGTTAAATCGTCCCTTAGTGCTACGCCCGCCCAGCTCAAGGTGTTGAGCCAGTGGCAGGACTATGCTGAGCAGCTGCGGGGGCGATTCGGTCTTTGAGTGCTGTGCCGGACGTGAGCCAACTACTGTGGTAAAAACATCCGGCAATAAAAAACGCCAGCAAGCTGGCGTTTTTTTGGGTCGTCAGTGTGGACGACGCGGTCTTGCTTAGCCCAGCAGAGTTGCCCAGCCTTCAACCACGTCACCGCCCCACTTGGCTTTCCACTCTTTCAGAGTCTTGTGGTTGCCGCCTTTGGTTTCAATGACTTCGCCGTTGTGCGGGTTTTTGTATTGCTTGACCTTGCGAGCGCGCTTGGTGCCGGTAGTTTTCACGGCGCCGCCACGTGGTGCTTTAACTTTCGACTCTGGGTCGAGCAGTGCAATGATGTCACGCAGCGATTTGGCATATTCGCCCATCAGGGTGCGCAGTTTGCCTTCGAATTCCAGCTCAGTTTGCAGTTTGTCGTCTTGGGACAGGTTCTTCAAACGGGCTTGCAGTTCTTTGATGGCTTCTTCTGTAGCGCGGTATTCGTTGATCAGGGACATGAGGACTACCTAATGTTGTGAGGTGGACAGGGAGACAGTGAGCCAATAATAGTCAGACACTTTGATCAAGTAAACATTAAAGAAAAGTTTTAGAGCATTTATTTATACAACGCCAGCCGGCTACTGGCGGGGGAAAACTAAATAATGCCTGCAGCCCTTAAAGGACCTGTGTCTAACAGGCGCTTTAAGCTTGGCGCTGCACGATTGACAGTGTGAACCCAGCAAAAGAAATTCGGTGCGATCAGGTGAACGGAGCGATGGGGCGCCCGAACGGTTCCAATCAAGGCCAGAGGAATACTGCAGTTTTGCTGCGACATCGCTAGAATGACAGCCTTTGCGAAGTTCTGGAGTTTTCCCCCCATGCGCACTTTTCGTCTGGTGATTGCTTGCCCGGACCGGGTCGGCATCGTTGCTAAAGTCAGTAACTTTCTGGCCTCCTATAACGGATGGATTACCGAAGCGAGCCATCACTCGGACAACCTCAGTGGCTGGTTCTTTATGCGCCACGAGATTCGGGCCGATACCTTGCCGCTCGAACTCGACGCGTTCCGCGAGGCCTTTACACCAATTGCCGAAGAGTTTGGCATGGACTGGCGCATTACCGATTCGGCACAGAAGAAGCGTGTGGTGCTGATGGCCAGCCGCGAATCACACTGCCTCGCAGACTTGTTGCACCGCTGGCATACCGATGAGCTGGACTGTGAAATCGCTTGTGTAATTTCCAACCATGAAGACCTGCGCAGCATGGTCGAATGGCACAACATTCCTTATTACCATGTGCCGGTGGATCCAAAGGACAAACAGCCGGCGTTCGCCGAGGTCTCGCGTCTGGTCAGCCACCACCAGGCCGACGTGGTGGTACTGGCGCGCTACATGCAGATTCTGCCGCCGCAACTGTGCCGTGAATACGCGCATCAAGTGATCAACATCCACCACAGCTTCCTGCCTTCGTTCGTCGGCGCCAAGCCATACCATCAGGCATCGCTGCGCGGTGTGAAGCTGATCGGCGCGACCTGCCATTACGTGACTGAAGAGCTCGACGCCGGTCCGATCATCGAGCAGGACGTGGTGCGTGTCAGCCACCGCGACAGCATTGAAAACATGGTGCGCTTCGGTCGTGACGTGGAAAAAATGGTCCTGGCGCGTGGTTTGCGCGCCCACCTGGAAGATCGCGTGTTGGTGCACGACAACAAGACCGTGGTGTTCGACTAGTCTTTCAGGCAGCAAGTTTAATGTGGGAGCCAACAAGTTGGCTCCCACTCAATCTGCATGAGATGTCCAAATGGAGATCCCCATGACCGATCCACTCGACAAAGCCACCTCCACCGCACCCGCCACCTTGGGCGAGGGTTGTCTCAGCCGTTATGACCCGGAAGCGCTCAGCCCGGAGGACGGCACCGAATTCGAAGGCGCTGCCGACCTGTGGCAGCAACTGCAGAATGAGCCGAAGCAGGACGCGCCTGAAAAATAGTCAGGCCTCGCGCACGCGCATCAATTTGTTCAGTAACGGTCGCCCAAGCATCAGCAAAAACACCGGGCCGCCGGCGAGCAAGTAGAAGTAATACGTCACTACCCGCCAGATCAGAATGGTCGCCGCTGCGGTGGACTTTCCAACCATGGGCGCCAGCAACGCGGCCGACGTCAGCTCTGCGGCCCCTGCGCCGCCAGGCAGCAGACTGAATTGTCCCGCGCTTAGGGACACCATCTGAATCAGAAACGTCCAGGCCCATTGCACGTCTGCGCCTAACCCTCGTAGCGCCAGGTACATCACGCTGTATCGCAAAGCCCAGTGGCTGCAGGTCAGCAACATCACCAGCAGCATTTTTCGGCGAGGCATCTTCAGCGTGTCGATGAGCGCGTCGCGAAAATGCAGGAGCTTGCGTGCCCACCGCCGGCGAGTGATTGCCTGGGTGTTGAGACGCTTGAGCAGGTAGCCGTTGAACGTGATCACCTGCCGATGATAACGAGCACAGCCGAGCCCCAGGCACAGTCCGCCCAGCATCAGCAATGCACTGACGCCGAGCATCGACTCCAGTTTCTGACTGAGGTTGTGGAACAGCGCGTACAGCAAAATACCCAGCAGCGCGAACAGAAAGAACAGCAGGTCGCTGAGCTGGTCGGTGGCAAACACCGCGCTGCCTTTGGCTGGGCGCACGCCGTTGCGCGCCAGCAGCGCCATCAGTGTCAGCGGACCGCCACTGCCGGCAGGCGTGGCGCAGATCGCAAACTCGGTGGACATGACAATCCCAAGGCTTTTCAGCGGGCTGATTCCGTTCAGGCTGTCGCCCAGCAACAGGCGTAAGCGCAGCGCATTGAGGCACCAGCACAGGACGATCATGCCGAGCATGGCCAACAACAACTGCAGGGGAAAGCTACGCAGGCGTTGAAACAGCTCGCTACCGCCCAACGCCAATGGAATCAGGATGGCCGCGAACAAAGCGGCCAGTAGCCAAGCGAGGCGTTTCATGCGGCCGACCTCAGTGCCAGGCGGGTGGTTTGCAGCCAGTGGATTTTGGTCATGGGGGTGCGGCCGTTTTCCATGAGTCGCATCAGGGTTTGTAGCCAGTAGCGGCGGGAAAATTCGTGGCGCATATCCACCGGATGCACGCCCAGGCGCAAGGTCGGTGCTGTCTGATATTTGTGCTGCAGATGATCGCTGACGATTTTCGACATCCCGCGTCGCCAGGCGCTGCGTGCGCTCCAGACGATGCCCGGTGCCTGGATCGCGGTGAAGTCCGGCAGTCGATACAGGTGCTGTGCGTCACTGGTATAGCGTAGCGGCAATTCACCCAGCGCTTGTCGCGTGCCTTGGCTCATCAACCACGCCGGTGCGACGAAGCCGTGGAGCGGCCAGCCAAGACGCTGAAACAGTTCTATCCCGGCGTGCAGACGTGCCAAGGCTTGCGCATGGTCGAGGGTATAAAACTCACCCTCCCACGTGAAAACTCGCCGCATGAAGTAGTCCTTCGGCGTGCGTGGTGGTGGGCTGTCGTCGCAATGGTAGTAGCCGTGCAGCGCCAATTCGTCACCACGGGCCAGACGCTTCGTCAGCAACTGCTGGAATTGTCGGTCGCGCGCCAGCGGGTTGCGCTTGTGGAAGTCGGGCACCACCAGCCAGGTCATGGGGACATTGCCCAAGGCGTCTACCGCCTCGACAAAGGGCTGATAGTCGGCCCAGGTTTCCGGTGCTACGTCGTGCAGCACCAGTAGCACGCTACGCTCGCCCTCAGCCATGAGCAAGCACCGGCAGGCGCGTGCCGAGCACGGCCTGATAATGCCCGAGCAGCCCGGCGACGACGGTATCCCACGCATAGTGCTGTTCGACATAGCGCCGCGCCTGGCTGCCTTTCAATTCGCGGTCATGGCTAAACAGTTCGCGCACGGCGCTGGCCATCGCCTGTGGATTGTTTGGCTCGCACAGCAAGCCGCAGGTTTGGGGCACGATCTCGGTAAAGGCCCCGGCCGCCACGGCCACCACGGGGATACCGCAAGCCATGGCTTCCAGAATGACCAGGCCGAAGGTTTCCTGATCGCCACCGTGCAGCAAGGCGTCACTACTGGCCAGCAGCCGGGCCACTTCACGGGCGGGTAGAAAATGATCAATTACTGACACGTTGTCGGGAGTCATCGCAGGCATATGCGAGCCAACCAGCAGCAAGTGGTAGCTGTCGCCCAGTTGCCGCATGCAATCGAGCAGGACCGGTAAATTCTTCTCGCGCGAGCCGCGTCCGGCGAAGATCAGCAGTCGGGTGTCTTCGGCCAGGCCCATTTCCGCCTTCAACCCGGGATCGCGCACCGTCGGGGTGAAGGTCACCAGGTCCACGCCCAAGGGTTGCACGTGCACGTTCTCTACGCCCAGTCCGATCAACTTATTTGCCATCGTCGTACTCGGGGCCAGGACGCGATCAAAGTTGCTGTACAACTTGCTGATATAGGCTTCGACGTTGGTTTCCGCCCAGTTGCCGATGCGATTACTGACTAATAACGGCAAGTCCGAGTGATAGAAGCCAATCACCGGCACATCCAATTGACGGCGTGCATCGAGTGCAGCCCACGCAGTTAGATAGGGATCGCCGACTTCAATCAGATCGGGCTGCAAGTCTTGCAGCACGTTTCGCCAAGGGGCGAGACGCAACGGAAACCGATAACCGTTGCCGAACGGCAGCGCCGGCGCCGGGACTTTATAGATACCGTCCTTGTGGCTGTAGCTGGCGCCCGGAATCAGCAGACTGTGACGAACCCCTGGGTATCGTCCCAAGCGTCGGTGTTTGGCATCCAGATAAGTACGCACGCCACCGCTGGCAGGGGCGTAGAACATCGTCATGTCAGCGATATGCACGGTAAAAGTTCCTCCGTTTACTCGTCCTCCTTTACGTTGACCACTGACAAGAATAGATGTTCGGTGCACAACTGGTGTCGTTGGATTCAGGTCTTTGGTCACTCAGCGCGTCGCTCCCGGAGACCTTCAGTGATGCAGGGGTAACGCCAGGGCTTGGGGGGATTTCTTGGAAGTCTGGCGGGGCAGGCGATGAAGACGGCGGTGCGTCAGGCGGCCAACCAGATAGGAGAGGGAGTTGGTGCAAGGTTGCTGGGGTCGTTGTTGGGTGGGAAGAAGCGGTAGGTGATTAGATACTTGTAGGAGCCGGGCTTGCCCGCGATAGCGGTGTATCAGATAAATCGCTATCGCCGGCAGGCCCGGCTCCTACATGTCGGGTCTGCAATCAAGCCAATGCTTTGGACGCCAACCAGAACAACCCGGCCGACAGGGCAACGGTCGCTGGCAGGGTCAGTACCCAGGCCAGCAGAATATTGCGCACGGTCCCGCCTTGCAGACCGCTTTTGTTGGCAATCATGGTCCCGGCAACGCCGGAAGACAGGATGTGCGTGGTTGACACCGGTAGAGCCCAGACGTTAGCCAGACCGATCGCCAGCGTGGTGGTGATCTGCGCCGACATGCCCTGAGCGTAAGTCATGCCCTGCTTGCCGATTTTCTCGCCAATGGTCAGTACCACACGCTTCCAGCCGATCATTGTGCCAAGGCCCAGCGCCAGCGCCACGGCGAAGATCACCCAGAACGGCGCGTATTCGGTGGTGGTGGTCAGGTCTTTGCGCAGCTTGTCGAGGTCGGCTTTCTCGCGAGCGCCCAGTGCTGGCAACTTGCTGACCTTTTTCGCCGTGTCATCAAGGCAAAGCAGGTAACGACGCACTTCGATGCGGCTTTCAGGTGACAACGAGTGGTAATCCGCTACGCCATTGAGGGTGCGCAGCAGCGCATTAATGGTCGGCTCGGTCTGTTCAGGGTTGCAACTGAAACGCTCTGGCAGGTCGTTGTCCTTCGCTTTGCCCAGGGCCAGAAACTCGCCGAGGGTGTCGTTGTTGCGCTGGTAGAACTGGTTCAGGTGCAAGGTTGCATCGCGAGTACGTTCGATCTGGTATGTGGTGCTGCTCAGGTCGAGAACGAATTGCGCCGGAACGATGCCGATCAACACCAGCATGATCAGGCCGATGCCTTTCTGGCCATCGTTGGAACCATGCACGAAGCTGACGGCCATGGCCGAAATCACCAGTACCAGGCGATTCCAGAATGGCGGGTGTTTCTTATCATCAAGCTGGCGGCGCTGGTCGGGGGTCTTGTGCATCTTCGACAGCGGACGCCACCACTTGAGGCCCAGCAGCAGCAAAGCGGACACGACAAAGCCGACCACCGGCGAGAACACCAGGGATGAGCCGATATCGATCGCTTTCTGCCAGTTGACGCCATCGGCCAACGGGATGTTGTTGATCAGCGCGTTGGCCAGGCCGACGCCCAGGATCGAACCGATCAAGGTGTGCGAGCTGGAAGCAGGTATCCCGAAATACCAGGTCCCCAGGTTCCAGGTGATCGCCGCTGCAAGCAGCGAAAACACCATGGCCAGGCCATGTCCGGTATTGACGTTGATCAGCAGTTCGACCGGCAGCAAGTGAACAATGGCATAGGCAACGCCGACGCCACCCAGCAGCACGCCGAGGAAGTTGAAGACGCCGGAAAGAAGCACGGCCAACTGTGGCGGCATGGCTTTGGTGTAGATGACAGTCGCTACTGCGTTAGCTGTGTCATGAAAGCCATTGATGAACTCGAACGTGAGGACAAACGCCAGAGCAAGCACCAGGCTTACTACTACCCAGGCATCCAGTCCGCTGAATAAATCGATCATGAAGGTTTTCTGACCCGGTCATAAGGGGGCGCGATTATGCCAGAAAACCCTAAAATTCGATGCCTTTGCAGCCAATCGGTAACAATTCTTTAATAAATTGACCAGACACAGCCACTGCAGCCCCAGGTTGCCCGTGCGGCATGCCTTCGTTCGTCCATGCTCTACCCTTGGCAGCACGGGCTTCTGCGCCAGCCGAAACAAAACGCAATAGTCTGCCGTGACTGTTTTTCAGTCAGCCGCCATCAAGGTTCTTGTTCTTCCTTGAGGTCTTTTTCCATCTTTTGCAGTTCTTGCTGGAAAGCCTGATCGAGAAGGCTGGCTCTTTTACGCCAAGGCTTGCGTTCTGGCTCTGGTTGCGCGGCGTAGGTGGTGACTTCCCCGCCGTATACTTCCTTGTAACGTTGTTCCTGGCGCTCTAGTTCCGCGCGCAGTTCATCTTTCGTCACGATGTTACCTAATAAGTCGAGATTAATTCTGGTGAAAACGCAGAGCCCTGAAAGTGTTCGTACGACTATGCGCAATGGGTCAGCTGATTAAACAGCGTTCACCGTTCAGGCACGGGGGTATGCAAACACTTGCTTGCTGCACGCGGCTACGGGCACCAGAAAAAACAGCTGTCGTAGCAACAGTTACGGATTGCAAGCGCGATGCTGACAATAGCTCGACATTCCATCCGCTTGCGTAGAAGCCTTGCGCTGATTCAGTGAAGACTTCATGAGATTGGATCCACGCTTAGCGCGTTGGGCCTCAATCTCTTCGAGGCATTATAGCCGGTCGAGTGACTAACACTATCTCCAAGATGTCAGTGGCGTCAACTTTATGTTCGCGTTTGTTACGGCAAGTCTTCTATCGATACTGTTTTTGTACGAATGTTCTGAAGTTTTTTTCCGCGACGCAATATCAATGGAACTTCCATATCAAGCACGGGCCATTGTTCAGGTCAATTGCCGCGCATTAGGCTGAGTCAGTATAGGCCCCGGTTTACGTGGCGTTCAGCGAAGTGGTTGAGAAAGGGGAGGCGAAGAGTAACGCAGCGGTCGTTCCTTGATAAATGAAGGAGCAGCTTTTCGCGGTCGCGAATGGCGCGGAAAGAAAACGGCCTCGCCTCAAGGGCAAGGCCGTGCCGAGGGACTTCTCGTGGGTACCTGACCAGTAATTCCAAGAAGCCACTTTTAGTGGCGGGTGAAAGGTATAAGGATATGAGCGACGGGTCAATTGCGATTATCGGCCATTGGTTCGATAATCGCCCAAATTGGCGTAATCGCACTCGTCAAAACGAGGGCGAATTAGCTATGGATCCAGTCCTAAGGGGCGACGATAGGCGGTGTTAGGGATGAACGATCAACTGCGCAACTCATTTACCTCGTTGGCCCCGCCGATCGTGGCGTCGCCGGCCAAGCGTATCCAGGCCCTGACCGGTGATCCGGATTTCATGACCTCGTTAGCCCGAGGGTTGGCGGTAATTCATGCGTTTCAGGAGCGCAAGCGTCATTTGACGATTGCCCAGATCAGTCACCGTACGGAAATACCTCGCGCGGCGGTGCGCCGTTGCCTGCATACCTTGATCAAGCTCGGCTATGCCACCAGCGACGGCCGCACTTACTCGTTGCTGCCTAAAGTGTTGACGCTCGGCCATGCCTATCTGTCGTCAACACCCTTGGCGATTTCGGCCCAGCCGTATCTGGACCGCATGAGCGATCAGCTGCACGAAGCCTGCAACATGGCCACGCTTGAAGGAGAAGACATCCTTTATATCGCCCGTTCAGCGACCACTCAGCGTTTGATTTCGGTGGACCTGTCCGTGGGCGGTCGCTTGCCGGCCTATTGCACGTCCATGGGTAGGATCCTTTTGGCGGCGCTGGACGACGTATCGCTGCATGAATACCTCGAACACGTCGATTTGCAGCCCAAGACCAGTCGTACGCTGTCCACTGCCGAAGCGCTGCTGGAGTGTTTGCAGCAAGTTCGTCAGCAGGGCTGGTGCATCGTTGATCAGGAGTTGGAACAAGGGCTGCGTTCAATTGCGGTGCCGGTGTACGACGCTTCGGGCCAGGTGTTGGCTGCGCTGAACGTCAGCACCAGCGCGGCGCGGGTTTCGCGTAACGAACTGGAGCAGCGTTTTCTGCCGATCATGCTCGATGCCAGCCAGGATCTGAGTACTCAGCTGTTTACTTGAATCACCCTTTAGCCATTATTTGTGCGATTAACGAACACTTAGTCGATTATCGGATTGTTTGGCCGGTCTCTCAGGCATATCTTGATTCGCAGTCCAGCGCCGAACGTGGCGCTATTAATCGATTGTGATGTCGAGATTGGGAGCACCTCCATGGCTGAAATTATTTCTCTCCATGATGCCGTGAAGCAATTCGTCAACGATGGCGACACCGTTGCGCTGGAAGGCTTCACTCATCTGATTCCCACCGCCGCTGGTCACGAAATCATTCGTCAGGGCAAGAAAGACCTGACACTGGTCCGTATGACGCCCGACCTGATCTACGACCAACTGATCGGTGCCGGTTGTGCGAAGAAACTGATTTTCTCCTGGGGCGGCAATCCTGGCGTCGGCTCCCTGCATCGTCTGCGGGATGCGGTCGAGAAAAAGTGGCCACAGCCGCTTGAAATCGAAGAACACAGTCATGCCGACCTGGCCAACGCCTACGTCGCCGGTGCCTCCGGCCTGCCATTCGCGGTGCTGCGTGCCTACGCCGGTTCCGATCTGCCGAAGGTCAACCCGCTGATCAAAACCGTGACTTGCCCCTTCACTGGCGAAGTGTTGGCAGCTGTTCCGGCCGTGCGTCCGGACGTCACGGTGATCCACGCCCAGAAGGCCGACCGTAAAGGTAACGTGCTGTTGTGGGGCATCCTCGGCGTGCAAAAAGAAGCCGCGCTGGCCGCCAAGCGTTGCATTGTCACGGTTGAAGAGATCGTCGACGACCTCAACGCGCCGATGAACGCCTGCGTGCTGCCGACCTGGGCCTTGAGCGCCGTGTGCCTGGTACCGGGCGGTGCGCATCCGTCCTACGCCCATGGTTACTACGAGCGCGACAACCGTTTCTATCAGGCCTGGGACGCGATTGCCCGTGACCGCGAAAGCTTCACCGCATGGATTGCCGAATACATCCACGGCACTGCGGACTTCAACGAATTCAAAGCCCGGTTGGCCAGCACGTCGGAGGCTAAGTAATGACTTACACCACCAATGAAATGATGACGGTTGCTGCGGCCCGTCGTTTGAAGAACGGTTCGGTTTGCTTCGTCGGTATCGGCCTGCCGTCCAAGGCGGCCAACCTGGCGCGCCTGACCTCCTCGCCAGACGTGGTGCTGATCTACGAATCAGGCCCGATTGGCGCCAAGCCGAGTGTTCTGCCGCTGTCGATTGGTGACGGTGAGCTGGCGGAAACCGCCGACACCGTGGTCGCGACCAGCGAAATCTTCCGTTACTGGCTGCAAGGTGGCCGGGTCGACGTGGGTTTCCTCGGCGCGGCTCAGGTCGACCGTTTCGGCAACATCAACACCACTGTGGTCGGCGATTACCACAACCCGAAAGTCCGTTTGCCGGGCGCGGGTGGCGCACCGGAAATCGCCGGTTCGGCGAAGCAAGTGCTGATCATCCTCAAGCAATCGGCGCGATCGTTCGTCAATAAGCTCGACTTCATTACCTCGGTCGGTCATGGCGAAGGCGGCGACTCGCGCAAGCGTCTGGGCCTGCCAGGCGCCGGTCCAGTGGGCATTATTACGGACCTGTGCATCATGGAGCCGGAAGCCGACACCCACGAATTCGTGGTCACCACCCTGCATCCGGGTGTCACCCGCGAGCAAGTGATCGCTGCCACCGGTTGGGACGTGCGCTTTGCCGAAAACCTCGTGCACTCTGCAGAACCGACTGAAATTGAATTGACCGCCCTGCGTGATCTGGAAGCGCGTACCGCGGCTGCTCACGGCCAGGCGCCAGGAGAAGCATGATGCGTGACGTCTTTATCTGTGACGCGATTCGTACCCCGATTGGCCGCTTCGGCGGTGGCTTGTCCACCGTGCGCGCCGATGACCTGGCGGCCTTGCCGATCAAGGCGCTGATCGAACGCAATCCGTCGGTGAACTGGAACGACGTCGAAGAAGTGTTCTTCGGCTGCGCCAACCAGGCCGGCGAAGACAACCGTAACGTGGCACGCATGGCTGCATTGTTGGCCGGCTTGCCGGAAAGCATTCCGGGCGTGACCCTCAACCGTCTCTGCGCTTCGGGCATGGATGCGGTGGGCACTGCGTTCCGCGCCATCGCCAGCGGCGAAATTGAGTTAGCTATTGCGGGTGGCGTTGAATCGATGTCCCGCGCGCCCTTCGTCATGGGCAAGGCCGACGCCGCGTTCTCGCGCAACATGAAACTGGAAGACACCACCATCGGCTGGCGCTTCATCAACCCGCTGATGAAAGCCCAGTACGGCGTCGATGCGATGCCGGAAACCGGCGATAACGTGGCTGACGACTACCAGGTCTCCCGCGCCGATCAGGACGCGTTCGCCCTGCGTAGCCAGCAGCGTGCGGCGGCGGCTCAGGCAGCGGGCTTCTTCGCTGAAGAAATCGTGCCGGTACGTGTGGTTCATAAAAAAGGCGAGACCATCGTTTCACAGGATGAGCACCCACGGGCCGACACCAGCCTGGAAACATTGAGCAAACTCAAACCGGTCAACGGAGTAAACAAAACCGTGACTGCCGGCAATGCCTCCGGGGTCAATGACGGTGCGGCGGCGATGATTCTGGCGTCGGCCGAAGCCGTGAAAAAACACGGTTTGACTGCGCGTGCCCGGGTGCTGGGCATGGCCAGTGCGGCCGTTGCGCCACGGGTCATGGGCATCGGTCCAGTACCGGCTGTGCGCAAACTGGTCGAGCGTCTGGGGCTGGCGGTTACTGATTTCGACGTGATCGAATTGAACGAGGCCTTCGCCAGCCAGGGCCTTGCCGTGTTGCGCGGCCTGGGTATCGCCGATGACGCGCCGCAGGTCAATCCGAACGGTGGCGCGATTGCCTTGGGTCACCCGCTGGGCATGAGCGGCACGCGTCTGGTGTTGACGGCGTTGCATCAACTGGAAAAAACCGGTGGCCGTAAAGGTCTGGCAACCATGTGTGTAGGCGTTGGCCAAGGACTGGCGCTGGCGATCGAACGCGTTTAACTAAAGAGCTTGCACACATCCGGGACAAGGTTTGCCTCCACGACAGGTGAACTTTCTTCTGGATGATTGTGCTTTAGTCGCGTAGGTCAGTAACAGAATATGACTAGAATGGGGGGTAGTTCCCCCCTCAGAGTGAGCAACTAATGACAACAACAAACACTGCCATACCCGAGTCGGCGCATTACACCGGGGAAGAACGCAGCAAGCGGATTTTAGCGATCGTAGGTGCCTCGTCCGGTAACCTCGTCGAATGGTTCGACTTTTACGTCTATGCCTTCTGTGCGATCTATTTCGCGCCTGCTTTCTTTCCGTCAGATGATCCGACCGTACAACTGCTCAACACCGCAGGTGTATTTGCTGCCGGCTTCTTGATGCGTCCTATCGGTGGCTGGTTATTCGGTCGTGTGGCCGACAAACATGGCCGTAAAAACTCGATGATGATCTCGGTATTGATGATGTGCGGTGGCTCATTGCTCATCGCCTGTCTACCGACCTATCACTCAATTGGCGCCTGGGCGCCAGCGTTGCTGCTGGTCGCACGTCTGTTCCAGGGCCTGTCTGTGGGCGGCGAGTACGGCACCACCGCGACCTACATGAGTGAAATTGCACTCAAGGGCCAGCGTGGTTTCTTCGGTTCATTCCAGTACGTGACCCTGATCGGCGGCCAATTGCTGGCTGTGCTGACAGTGGTCATCCTGCAGCAATTCCTGAGCACTGACGAACTGAAAGCCTACGGCTGGCGGATTCCGTTTGTGGTGGGCGCCATCGCGGCGGTGATTTCGCTGTTCCTGCGTCGTTCGCTGAAAGAAACCACCAGCGCCGAAATGCGCAAAAACAAAGACGCTGGCAGCATGGCGGCATTGTTCCGTGACAACAAAGCAGCGTTCATCACCGTACTGGGTTACACCGCCGGCGGTTCGCTGATTTTCTACACCTTTACCACGTACATGCAGAAGTACCTGGTGAACACCAGCGGGATGGATGCCAAGACCGCCAGTTACATCATGACCGGCGCGCTGTTCGTTTATATGTGCATGCAGCCATTGTTCGGCATGATCGCCGACAAGATCGGCCGTCGTAGTTCCATGATGTGGTTCGGCGCACTGGGCACGATTTGCACCGTACCGATCCTGATGACCCTGAAGACCACCAGCAACCCGTTCGTGGCGTTCATACTGATCACCCTTGCACTGGCGATCGTCAGCTTCTACACCTCGATCAGTGGTCTGGTGAAAGCCGAAATGTTCCCGCCACACATCCGCGCACTGGGCGTTGGCCTGGCGTATGCGGTGGCCAACGCGGTTTTCGGCGGCTCGGCTGAATACGTTGCACTGAGCCTGAAAAATATGGGCATGGAGAACAACTTCTACTGGTACGTGACGGTCATGATGGCCATCGCTTTCCTGTTCAGCCTGCGCTTGCCGAAACAACCGAAGTACTTGCATCACGATCTTTGATCGATCCGCGCGCGTCCGTTCGGGCGCGCGCTACTCTCCAACCTAAGTACATGAAAGTGCCCGAAGGAGGCTGCTATGGGATCCCTGCGACTTGCAGATGGTGAGCTGCACTATGAACTCGAGGGGCCGGTCGATGCGCCGGTGCTGGTGTTGTCCAACTCGTTGGGCACGGACCTGCACATGTGGGACACCCAAATGCCGACCTTCAGCAAATACTTTCGCGTGTTGCGCTACGACACCCGTGGTCACGGGCGCTCGCTGGTGACGCCGGGGCCGTACAGTATCGAACAGCTGGGGCGTGACGTGCTGGCGTTGCTGGACGGTCTGTACATTGAGCAGGCGCACTTCTGTGGTTTGTCCATGGGAGGCCTGATTGGTCAGTGGCTGGGCATCCACGCCAACGACCGCTTGCGCAAGCTGGTGGTGTGCAACACTGCGGCGAAAATCGCCGGCCCGGAGGTCTGGGACCCGCGCATCGAAACCGTGTTGCGCGACGGCAAAGCGGCGATGATCGGCCTGCGCGATGCGTCCATCGCCCGCTGGTTCACCCCCGAGTTTGCGGCGGCCCACCCGGATCAAGCCAAGCGTGTTACCGACATGCTCGCGGCAACTTCGCCGCAAGGTTATGCCGCAAGCTGCGCGGCTGTGCGCGACGCGGACTTCCGTTCACAACTGGGCGCGATCAGCGCGCCGACGCTGGTGATCTCCGGCACTCAAGATGCGGTCACGCCACCTGCAGGCGGGCGGTTTATCCATGAGCATGTCAGTGGTTCCCAGTTTGAAGTCGTGCATGCGGCGCACCTTTCCAATGTGGAAGCGGGTGAAGTGTTTACCAGCCATGTGCGTGAGTTCCTGCTGACCCAAGGTGCTTGAGGGTTTTTCCAGGCTGCTCCTATCAAACAAAAGATAACCTGTTGATTTAAAAGGCTCCGAAATTTGCTTCTGCCGAAGGTGTAGGAGCCAGCTTGCTCGCGATCTGGCTGGGCCGCACTCGGACGCAGCGGCAGTAAAACCTGAGTACGCGGAGTGTTAGTTAAATCCGACAACTTGATTTTACGACTGCTGCGCAGCCGATCGCGAGCAAGCTGGCTCCTACAGGAACCGCGTTTGCAGCGCGACAGCGCGGCGTCTGGACGACGGGGGATCTCCTACAGGAGTAGGTGTATTGTTGGTCCGCAGCCACTGTTGACTCAATCACCCTGAAAGGAATCACCGCCATGACTGACGTCAAACGCATCGCCTTGTTCCTGGATGGCACCTGGAACAACGTTGACGACAACACCAACGTTTTTCGCTTGAAGTCCCTGTGCACAAAATCGCCTGAGCAGCTGTGTTACTACAGTGCCGGCGTGGGGACGCAAACGGGGGAACATCTCTCGGGCGGTATGTTTGGTATTGGCATAAATGAAGAGGTTACTACCGCCTATCAATGGCTCGTGGAGCACTACGAGGTTGATGCAAAGATCTTCATTTTTGGCTTTAGCCGGGGCGCATTCACCGCCCGCAGTCTGGCCGGTTTTATCTCAAAGTGCGGTCTTCTCAAGCCCGGCTCTCCGGTTTCGATGAATCAACTGTTCGAGCGCTATCGTCGAGGCAATGCCACCTCCATTCTGTCGTTGTCGCACGAGACGGATATCAGCGGCTTGTCGCAGGAAGATCAGTGGCTCAAGAAGTACTCACGGCCGATCCCGGTCTGGTTTCAGGGTGTCTGGGACACGGTCGGCTCGCTGGGTGTACCGATCCCTTGGCTGCCCAAGGTCAATAAAGCCGACTTCAAATTCCTCGAAACAGACCTCCGAATCAACGATACCTATGCCTTTCACGCATTGGCGATTGATGAGCACCGCGAAGCGTTTAAGCCGACCTTGTGGACCAAGGACACGCCCAAACAAGGCGAGACGTTCAAACCTCGCGACCTGGATCACGTGGAGCAACGCTGGTTCGTCGGCGCGCATGCCAATGTGGGTGGCGGCTACGAAAACGATCTGTTGGCACAGGTTCCTTTGAAGTGGTTGATGGACAAGGCGATCGTGCATGGCCTTGAGTTCACCGATGAAGTGGTAATCGATGGCGATGAAATCACGTGCCCCATTCGCGATTCGTTAGCGGAAATGGCGCACGGGGCCTATGAAATATTGACCCTGGGAAAACATTATTATCGGCCTATCGGTGCCGAGCCGATCGATACCGGCGTTGCCATCACCACGACCATCAATGAAAGCATCGATGTTTCAGTGTTCGAGCGCTGGCAGAAAGATTCGACGTACCGTCCAAAGAACCTTGTGGACTGGGCGGCGCGGCGCAAGACAGATCCGGGACTGTTAAATACTTCGGTACTGGCGAACTACCCGGCGGTGTCGGCGGACTGATCAGCAACAATAAAAAACCCACCAAGTCGGTGGGTTTTTTATTGCGACACAACTATCAGAACATCCGCATTTCAGGAACATCGCCGGTTACCGGCTTGTTGCCTTGCGCGGTTTGCTCGTTCCAGCCGCCACCCAGTGCCTTGTACAGATTGACCTCGCTGGTCAGCTGCGTCAGGCGATCGCTGATCAGCGACTGCTGTGAGACGTACAACGAGCGTTGGGCGTCGAGGAAGGTCAGGTTGCTGTCGATGCCGATCCGGTAGCGTCGCTCGGCCAGGCGATAGTAGTCCTGGTTAGCGGCGACCAGGTCACGTTGCGCCTGCAATTGATGTACGAAGGTCAGGCGTGCGGCCAGGCCATCCGAGACTTCCTGGAACGCCGTCTGAATGCTCTTTTCGTACTTGGCGACGCCAATGTCTTTCTGGATCTTCGAGTAGTCCAGGCTGGCTCGCAGGCTGCCGGCGTTGAAGATCGGCAGATTGATGCGGGGCTCGAACAACCAGGTGCCCGAGCCGCCATCGAACAGGCCAGACAGCGATGGGCTGCCGGTGCCGGCACTGGCGGTGAGGGTGATGCTCGGGAAGAACGCCGCGCGTGCTGCGCCGATATTGGCATTGGCGGCCTTGAGCTGGTGCTCGGCTTCAAGGATGTCCGGACGGCGTTGCAGCAGCTCCGACGGCAAGCCCGCTGGCATTTCGGTCAGCAAGTCACTGTTGAGCAGTGGCAAACCTGCTGGCAAGTTGGCAGGCAGACCCGCGCCCACCAACAGCGTCAGGCTGTTCAGGTCTTGAGCGACAAAACGCTGGTATTGGTTAATCTTGACGCGAGCGCCTTCCACTGCCGTTTTCGACTGTGCAAGGTCAAGGGCCGAAGACACACCGACTTCACTGCTGCGCAAGGTGAGGTTGTAACTCTCCTCATAGGTGTGAAAGGTGTCCTGACTCAGCTTGAGCAGTTCTTTGTCGGCTTGCCACGTCAGGTAGGCATTGGCGACGCTCGCCACCAGACTGATCTGCGTGCTGCGTCGGGCTTCCTCGCTGGAAAAGTAGGTTTCCAACGCCTGTTCGCTGAGGCTGCGCACGCGACCGAACATGTCCAGCTCGTAGGAGCTGACGCCCAGCGTAGCGGAGTACTGGCTGGAAATCCCGGCTTCACCGGTCTGCGACAACTTGGCTGGAACCCGCTGACGGCTGCCGCTGGCATCGGCTGAAACAGCCGGGTACAGGTCTGCACGCTGAATACGGTATTGCGCGCGGAATGCATCGATGTTCAGGACCGCGACCCGCAGGTCGCGGTTGTTGACCAGTGCGGACTGAATCAACTGTTGCAGCGCCGGGTCCTTGAAGAACTGGCGCCAGCCTTGCTCGGCCGCCGCGGCGTTGGCCGCCTCTTGTGGCGAGTAGGCCGGACCTTGCGGGAATTGGGCCGGAACCGGTGCCGCTGGCTGCGTGTAATCGGGGATCAACGAGCAGCCGCTGAGAATAAACGCGGTGACTGCCAGAGAGATCAGGGACTTGCTCATTGGCCAGCCTCATCATCGTTGTGAATTTTTTTCGGTTGGGTCTTGAACAGCGAGGATACCGAAACGAAAAACAGCGGCACCCAGAAAATCGCCAGAATCGTCGCGGTAATCATACCGCCGATTACACCGGTACCGATGGAGTGCTGGCTACCCGAGCCTGCGCCCGAGGACGTTGCCAGTGGCACCACGCCGAGAATGAACGCGGCGGAGGTCATGACGATCGGACGCAGACGCATGCGGCAGGCCTCGATGGCCGCGTCGACATAGCTCTTGCCTTGTTCATGCAGCTCTTTGGCAAACTCGACGATCAGAATCGCGTTCTTCGCCGATAGCCCCACCGTCACCAACAAACCGACCTGGAAGAACACGTCGTTGGACAGCCCGCGCAAACTGGTCGCCATCAACGCACCGATAACCCCCAGCGGTACCACGAGCATGACCGCGATCGGAATCGACCAGCTTTCATACAGCGCCGCGAGACAAAGGAACACCACCAGCAGCGACAGGGCGTACAGCGCAGGTGCCTGAGAACCGGAGAGCCGTTCCTCGTAGGACAAACCAGTCCATGAGTAGCCGATGCCCGGTGGCAGCTCTTTGGCGATGCGTTCAACCTCGTCCATCGCCTGACCGGTGGAATAACCCGGCGCCGGCGTACCGAGAATTTCTTCCGCCGACACGCCGTTATAACGCGACAGTTTCGGTGAGCCGAAGACCCACTCGCCGGAGGCGAAGGAGGCGAAGGGCACCATGGTTCCTGACGCGTTGCGCACGTACCACTTCTTCAGGTCTTCAGGTTTCATCCGGCTGTCGGGTTCACCTTGAATGAAGACCTTTTTCACTCGACCACGGTCAATGAAGTCGTTGATGTAGTTACCACCCAGCGCAATCGACAGCGTGGTGTTGATGCTCGCCAGAGACACCCCCAGGGCGTTGGCGCGCTCGTCATCGATCCTCAATTGATACTGAGGTTCATCGTTCAGACCGTTAGGACGCACGCCTGCGAGAATCTTGCTTTGTGCCGCCAACCCGAGGAATTTACCGCGCGCTTCCATCAACTTGGCGTGGCCGACACCGGCCTGGTCCTGCAGATAGAAGTCGAAGCCGGTGGCGTTACCCAGTTCCAGTACCGATGGCGGTACGACCGCGAAGGTCATCGAATCGCGGAAGCTGAAGAAGTGTGCCTGAGCACGCTTGGCCAGGGCGAATACGCTGTTGTCACTGCCAGGGCGCTCGTCCCATGGCTTGAGCAGGATGAACGCCAAGCCCGAACTCTGACCGCGACCGGCAAAGTTGTAACCGTTGACGGTGAACACCGACTTGACCGTGCCGCTTTCCTTGTCCAGCAAGTAGGAGCGCATCTTGTCGAGGACGTCTTGGGTACGCTGTGCCGAAGAGCCTGCCGGTGTCTGCACCTGGGCAAAGATCACGCCCTGGTCTTCTTCTGGCAGGAACGCACTCGGGATCCGGGTAAACATCCAGATCATGCCGGCGAAGATCAGCGCATAGGCCAGAAAAGACGGGATCTTGTGCTTGAGCATGTTGCCGACGCCGCGCTCGTAGCTCAAGACGCTGCGATCGAACGTGCGGTTGAACCAGCCGAAGAAACCGGTTTTCGGATGGCCGTGGTTTTCTTCATTGATCGGCTTGAGCAGGGTTGCGCACAGTGCCGGGGTGAAGATCAGTGCTACCAGTACCGAGAGCGCCATCGCCGAAACAATGGTGATCGAGAACTGACGGTAAATCACACCGGTTGAACCACCGAAGAACGCCATGGGCAGCAATACCGCCGACAGCACCATCGCGATACCCACCAGGGCGCCTTGAATCTGGCCCATGGATTTGCGTGTCGCGTCGCGCGGCGAAAGTTTTTCTTCCGCCATCACCCGCTCAACGTTTTCCACCACCACGATCGCATCGTCCACCAGCAAGCCGATGGCCAACACCATACCGAACATGGTCAGGGTGTTGATGGTGAAGCCGGCTGCCGCGAGGATGCCGAACGTGCCGAGCAACACCACTGGCACGGTCATGGTGGTGATGATCGTGGCCCGCATGTTTTGCAGGAACAGGAACATCACCAGGAACACCAGGACGATCGCTTCGATCAGCGTATGGATTACACCGGAGATCGATTCAGTGATGACGGGCGTGGTGTCATACGGGTACACCGCTTTCATGCCAGGCGGAAAGAACGGCTCCAGCTGGGCAACGGTGGCGCGAATCGCTTTAGACGTGTCGAGGGCGTTGGCGCCGGTCGCCAGTTTGATCGCCAGACCGGAAGCCGGTTTGCCGTTGAACTGAGCGCTGACCGCATAGTTTTCACCGCCCAGGCCAACGGTACCCACGTCACGGATGCGAACCTGGGAGCCATCACGATTGACTTTGAGCAGAATGTTTTCGAACTGCTCGGCCGTTTGCAGACGGGTTTTACCAATGATGGTGGCGTTCAACTGCTGGCCGGCAACGGCCGGCAGACCGCCGATCTGGCCCGAGGACACTTGAACGTTCTGTGCCGCGATGGCGGTACTCACGTCCACCGGCGTCAGCTGGAAGTTGTTCAGCTTGGCCGGGTCGAGCCAGATACGCATGGCGTACTGCGCACCGAACACCTGGAAGTCACCGACACCGGAAGTCCGGGAGATCGGGTCTTGCATGTTCGACACGATGTAGTTGGCCAGGTCGTCTCGGGTCATGCTGCCGTCTTCCGACACCAGACCAATTACCAGCAGGTAGTTCTTCACCGACTTGGTAACGCGGATACCTTGCTGTTGTACTTCTTGCGGCAGCAGCGGGGTCGCCAGGTTCAGTTTGTTCTGCACCTGAACCTGGGCGATGTCCGGGCTGGTGCCCTGGTTGAACGTCGCGGTAATGGTCATGCTGCCGTCGGAGTCACTTTCCGAACTGACATAACGCAGGTTATCGATACCGTTCAGTTGCTGTTCGATCACCTGAACCACGGTGTCCTGCACGGTCTGTGCAGAGGCGCCCGGGTAGGTAACCGAAATCGCGATGGCCGGCGGTGCAATGGCCGGGTACTGGTTGATTGGCAGTTTGAGGATCGACAATGTCCCGATCAACATAATGATCAGGGCGATTACCCAGGCGAAAATCGGCCTGTCGATGAAAAACTTTGACATGACTTACTCCCCTTTGCTGCTCGCGGCTTTTTCGGTTGCCGGTGCAGGAGCTGGAGCAGTTGCAGGGACCGGGTTGGCAGGCTTGACGTTGGTCGCGTCGGCGACCTTCACTTCAGCGCCTGGCTTAATGTATTGCAGGCCTTCAGTGATCACGCGGTCGCCGGCACTCAAGCCACTTTCCACCAGCCAGTCGTTGCCCACGGTACGGGTGGCCACGATCTGACGCAGCTCGACCTTGTTGTCCTTGTTCACGATCAGCGAGGTCGGTGTGCCTTTCAGGTCACGCGTCACGCCTTGCTGTGGAACCAGAATGGCGGCGGCTTGAACGCCGGATTGCAGACGCGCATGAACGAACATGCCCGGCAGCAAGGTGTGGTTCGGGTTGGGGAACTTGGCGCGCAGGGTCACCGAGCCTGTGGTCTGGTCAACCGAGACTTCGGAGAACTCGAGTTTGCCTTCCTGCGGATACGGGCTGTCGTCTTCCAGGGTCAGTTTGACCTTGGCCGCGTTGTCGCCGGCTTTTTGCAGCTGGCCGCTTTCCAGTTCGCGACGCAGTTTGATCAGGTCAGCCGAGGACTGCACGACGTCGACATAGATCGGGTCGAGCTGTTGGATGACCGCCATGGCGTCGGTTTGTGCGTTGTTGACCAGTGCACCTTCGGTGATGGACGAGCGACCGATGCGACCGGAAATAGGCGCCAGCACTTTGGTGTAGCGCAGGTTGATTTCAGCGGTCTGCACGGCAGCCTGGGCTTCCTGGGCAGAGGCGGTAGCGGTGTCGTACTCCTGACGGCTGACCGCCTGCTCGTTGACCAGTTGCTTGTAGCGATCAGCCAGCGACTTGGCGGACTGCAAGGTCGCCCTGGCGCTGTTGGCCGTGGCGTCGTAGATGGCCGGGTCAATCTGATACAGCTGGTCACCGGCCTTGACGTCCGAGCCTTCGGTGAACAGGCGCTTGAGAATGATGCCGTTGACCTGTGGACGCACTTCGGCAACGCGGTAGGCCGTGGTGCGGCCCGGAAGCTCGGTGGTCAGGGTATACGATTGGGTTTGCAGCGTGACTACGCCGACCTGAGGAGGTGGTGGGGCAGGCGCCGCCTGTTGCTTTTGGTCGCAACCGCTGAGCAGCGAGGCCAGGGCAACGGCAGTAACCAGAACGGAAACAGCTGGCTTGAAATGCATGAAGATCCTCGGGTCTGGAGCGTTTATGGCTCAAGAAAGTGGAAAGACTGAAGAGAGTCAGCTAGATAAGTAGGATGCTAATGAATATACTTACGTTCATGGCTGTTTGTAAATAGTCAGCGCGTTGGCCCTGCGGCATGCTCAGCCCTGAAGTGTACGTCCGGGGCAAGGCAATACAAAAGCCGCCCGATAAGGCTTCGGGCCGATTGTGATGATTTGCCGTGAACATTTTGAGTGAGGTTTTACTGCCATGGTCCGTCGCACCAAAGAGGAAGCTCAGGAGACTCGCAGCCAGATTCTCGAGGCAGCGGAAAAAGCTTTCTACGGACGTGGAGTGGCGCGCACCACGCTGGGAGACATCGCGACGCTCGCGGGCGTCACGCGCGGTGCCATCTACTGGCACTTCAGTAACAAGGCGGACCTGGTGCAGGCGATGCTCGACAGCCTGCATGAACCGCTGGAGGAAATGGCCAAGGCCAGCGAGAGTGAGGAAGAAATCGACCCGCTGGGCTGCATGCGAAAATTGCTGATCAAATTGTTTCATCAAGTTGCACTGGACCCAAAAACCCGTCGCATTAATGAAATTCTGTTTCATAAGTGTGAGTTCACTGATGAAATGTGTGACATGCGGCGTCAGCGACAAATGGCCTCACTCGATTGCAATGATCGAATTGCTCTTACCCTGAGCAACGCCGTGCGTAGAGGCCAAATGCCGGCTAATTTGGATACTGCTCGTGCAGCGATCTGTCTGCATGCCTATATTGATGGCATTCTCGGTCAGTGGTTACTGGTCCCCGAGAGCTTCGGGCTCAGTCAAGATGCCGAGTCCCTGGTCGATACAGCCTTGGATATGCTGCGCCTGAGTCCTTCTTTACGACATCCGGCCCTGACCAACGCGGAAACCGCGTGACGCTGGCTTTATGGCAGTGAGCCTGTATTTATATCGCCATCTGCGTTGCTTGAGTAGTTAGTTTACTAAGTATTTACCTCCTGTTTGTGAGCGTGTGCATGAGTGTGCAGAACTCCCTGGGCAAAGGGATCGATCAGCCAGCCAAAGGAATTGCGCTGATTTGTCTGGCATTGCTGCTGTTTTCCACTCACGACACGATATCCAAATACCTTTCCGGTTTTTATCCCATCGTCATGGTGGTGTGGGCACGTTATGTAGTGCACACCCTGATGATGCTGTTCATTTTTATCCCGAAAAGCGGCTTGAGCGTAGTCCGCACCAAGCGCCCGGGGATGCAACTGGCGCGCGCACTGTGCCTGATCGGCACCAGCCTGTTCTTCACCACCGGGCTGCGGTACATCCCGTTGGCGGAAGCCACGGCGGTCAACTTTCTTGCGCCCTTGTTGGTGACTGCCTTGTCGGTGCCGCTGCTCAAGGAGCACGTCAGTCGCAGCCAATGGCTGGCGGTGCTCACTGGTTTCGTTGGCGTGACGATTGTGGTGCGCCCCGGCGGCTCGCTGTTTACCCCGGAGATCCTGTTCCCGCTGGCATCCGCACTGTGCTTCGGTTTCTACCAGATACTGACCCGCCAACTCAGTGGCATCGACAGCCCGACCACCAGTAACTTCCTCACGGGTATTTTCAACAGCCTGATCATGACGGCACTGGTGCCGTTTTTCTGGAGCACCCCGACCCTTAGCCACGGCCTGTTGATGATTGGCCTTGGCACCTGCGGCATGTTGGGCCATTTACTGCTGACCGAGGCCTTCCGCCATGCACCTCCCGCGCTGCTGGCACCCTTCAGTTACGGGCAGATTCTGTTTGCCGGGATGTATGGCTACCTGATCTTCAATCACACCCCGGATATTTACGGCGTGGTGGGTATTAGCGTGATCTGCCTGAGTGGCCTGGCGGTGGCGTGGGGCCAGCGAAAACGTTGAACCAGCTCGCTGCTGTGTAGGAATAAAGTAGGACGCTTCCTGAAAAAAGTAGTCCATTTCCCAAACCCATTTTCCTGTATTGATCCTCTCTGAAAGAACTATCAGTCTCCGCAGTCAGAAATTTTCGGACTAGGGGGACAAAGGATGTCAGACAACGCCTCTGATGATGTGTGTCAGCTGATCAAACTCAGAAATCAGGCGGCGCACCTGATGATCAACTCCGATGAAGGCGTGCCACTGGTTCGCCTCGGACTGATCACGACGCTGTACTTCAAGAATGGCCACACCGCGCAGGCCAAGCTGCGGATCGCGGAGTGCTTCAGCCGCTTTCGGCACGCGTTCAAGCGTGAACTCCGATGGCAGTTTCACCGGACTCTATTTCGCCTGAACGACGGTAATTTCGGTTATCGCCGTAAGTTGGTGCGCACCAGTTCAGTCGATGAACAGCTGATTTGGGCAATCAGCAGCGGCACCCTGCAAGAAGTCGCCGGCTATCGGATGTTTGTGATGAACGTGCCTGACGGTCTGGCCGACATTGATTGTTCGTGCCTGAAGATGGTGCTGCCCTGGTCGATTCTGCTTAGCCCTGATGGCCCGCGACGCTACGAGGAGTGGCTGAACTACCTGTGCGGTCAGCTCAATGCCGATCACGGTTTTGGTGGGCTGGCGTGCATCTTGCCGCATGACGGTCAGCACTGCTTTGCGCTGGAGCAACGACTGGCGCAACGCTATATCGGTTTGATGGTCGATCCGATGCCGCAGATTGAAAGCTTGCGCCTGCTGAATCACATCAAGGGCGCGAATTGGTACACGGTGCTGGGGCAGCGATTCGTCAAGCAATTGGGCGGTAACGATGCCGTGCGCCGACAGCTGAGTGGTTGCCGCGAGGTGGAGTTTCAGACCTATGATGACGGCTTGATCATTCGTGCGGGCGCCTTGCCCGTGCTGGGCGGTGATGCGCAAGACTCCCTGGCTGCCTACGTTGAAGTGAACCGTGTGATCAGGCCGATACGCGTGTCGGGCGGCTGTTTGCACCCTTTTCTGGTGAACGGTGGTGGTGGGTTCTGCGAAGCCTCTTCGGCGCAGTGGTACGCCCGCTTCGACGACAAACCAGTACCGCCTTTATTTGCCGGGCAGGCCTGCACCCGTGACGGGTACTGGTTCAACAGCTCGGCGGCAGGCTCGCGTTGCGTGTTCCGCACAGGGGAAATCATGCCGACGCTCGGCCCTTCCAATGGCAAGCGAACGCAATGGTTTTGGCTCAAGGCAACGCACTGAGTTAGGCCTACACTCGAATACGCACCGTCGTACGCGACGGACCATGACGAGGAATGATAATGAATAAAATCTACTCGACCGCCGAATCGGCCCTGCAAGGTCTCGTCGAAGACGGCATGACCCTGGCTGTCGGCGGTTTTGGGCTGTGTGGCATCCCGGAAGCCCTGATTGCGGCGCTGCGCGACAGCGGCAGACGGCAGTTGACCGTTATCAGCAATAACGCCGGCGTCGACGGTTTCGGCCTCGGGCAACTGCTTGAGACGCGGCAGATCCGCAAGATGATCTCTTCATACGTTGGCGAGAACAAAGAGTTCGAGCGCCAGTTTCTGGCAGGCGAACTGGAACTGGAATTCACTCCGCAAGGCACGCTGGCGGAAAAACTGCGCGCGGGCGGCTCTGGCATTCCGGCGTTTTTCACCAAAACCGGCTATGGCACCCTGGTGGCTGAAGGCAAGGAGACCCGTGAGTTCGACGGCGAGTGGTACGTGATGGAGCGCTCGCTGCGGGCAGACGTGGCGCTGGTCAAGGCATGGAAAGCCGACAAGTCCGGCAACCTGCTGTTCAACAAGACGGCGCGCAACTTCAACCCGCTGGCGGCGATGGCGGCCAAGGTGTGCGTGGTCGAGGTCGAAGAAATCGTCGAGACCGGCGCGCTGGAGCCTGATCAGATTCACCTGCCGGGTATTTACGTGCAGCGTTTGGTATTGAATGCGACGCCGGAAAAACGTATCGAACAACGCACTGTGCGGAGCGCCTGATCATGGCCTGGACTCGTGAAGAAATGGCGCAACGCGCCGCGCAAGAATTGCAGGACGGTTTTTACGTCAACCTTGGCATCGGCTTGCCTACGCTGGTGGCCAATTACATTCCTGAAGGCATGGATGTCTGGCTGCAAAGCGAAAACGGGCTGTTGGGTATCGGTCCGTTTCCCCGGGACAATGAAGTCGATGCCGACCTGATCAACGCCGGCAAACAAACCATCACCACCTTGCCCGGTAGCAGTTTTTTCAACAGCGCCGACTCATTCGCGATGATTCGCGGCGGGCACATCAACTTGTCGATCCTCGGCGCGATGCAGGTCTCGCAGACGGGCGATCTGGCCAACTGGATGATCCCCGGCAAGATGGTCAAAGGCATGGGCGGCGCCATGGACCTGGTGGCCGGGGTCAAGCGGGTGGTGGTGTTGATGGAACACACAGCCAAGGGCGGCGTGCACAAGTTGCTGGAAAAGTGCGAGCTACCGTTGACGGGCGTGGGGGTGGTGGATCGGATCATCACCGATTTGGCGGTGATCGACGTCACTGAGGCCGGTTTGAAACTGGTGGAGTTGGCAACCGGCGTCAGCCTCGAAGCGCTGAAAGAGGCGACCGGCTGCAAGATCATCACTGACTGAATAAACATCCTGCAGGAGCTGCCGAAGGCTGCCAATGCTGTTGATCTTGAAGGCCCTGCGGGCCTTATCGCAGCCTGCGGCAGCTCCTACATGTAGCGTGAATAACGGTTAAATACTCAACCGCCGTCTAAGCTCTGCAAACACTAATAAAAAACGGGGAACGCGCAATGACGGGGCTGCTCAAGCGGGTGCTGTTGGGATCGCTGTTGTGCCTGAGCTTCAGTCAGGCGTGGGCGGCAGGTGGGGCGGTGGATGATGGGCCGGCGGCCAAGGCGTTGTTGGTCAAGGCGTTGGCGCGCTATCACGATGAGGGTGACAAGGCATTCGCCGAATTCAGCCGTCAGGGCGAGTTCGTCAAAGGTGACCTGTATGTCTACGTCCTCGACACCAAAGGCGTGATGCTCGCCAGTGGCGGACCTTCCGCCGTGTTGATCGGTCGCGACGTGTCCGGGACGCTGTCGCCGGATTTACAAAAAGTCTTTAAAGACGTGCTCTCGACGCCCGAAGCCAACGGCATTCAGGAGTCCGAATACCGCTGGCAGAACTGGAGTGATGGCAAGGTCGAGCGCAAGCGCGTGTACTACCAACGTGTCGGTGATCGGGTGCTGGCAGTGGGTTACTACATTCCCCGCGCCTCTCCCGAGCAAGCCAAAGCCCTACTGGATAAGGCTTCCAGCGCACTGGTCAAGGATGAAAAAGGCACCATCAATGCCATCAACGGCCTGAAAGGCGGCTTCCTCGAGGACGACTTATACGTGTTCGTGGTTGATCTGAAGGACCAGCGCTACGTCGCGCACGGCACCAATCTGCGGATGGTCAAGACCGACTTCAGCAAGGTTCGCGATCCAGAAGGGCAACCGGTCGGCGAGCCGATCCTGGCCTTGATCAACAAGCAGGACGAGGGCGAGTACGACTATCACTGGCGTAACCCGGTGACCAACAAGATCGAGAACAAACACGCGTATATCCGCAAGGTCGACCACTATCTGGTCGCCGTGGGCTATTACAGTCGCTGACAGCAACGGGCGAGCTGACGGTCTCTGTCAGCTCTTGTCGCCGTGAGCCCGCCCGCGCAGCAGGTTGTTCGGCATCGCCAGCGCAGCCGCCAACCCTAGCAGTGAAATGCCGGCGCTGATCATCAACAGATGACGGAAGGTCACCAGCAACTCACCGCGCAACAGTTCGAGCGCAGGGCCGCTGACGGCGTTCAGGCTATCCATCAACACATTGCCGGAATGGCCTTCACCGACCGCCGCGTCACTGACCTGGCCGAGACCGGCGCTTTGCAGCATCGCCAGCAACAACGCCGACATCAACGCCACGCCGACCGCGCCGCCCAGCGAGCGGAACAGGTTGGTGGTACTGGTGGCCACCCCCATGTCCTGCTGTTCGACCGAGTTCTGCGTGCCGACCAGCGATGTAGGAAACTGCAAGCCGCAGGCGATGCCGGTCAGCAACATGAACACGCTGGCGAGTACGAGCGAATCCGGCGGAGTGAGGGCCATGCCCAGCACCATGACCGGCACCATGGCGGCGCCGGTCAGAATCAGCGGCTTGTAACGCCCGGTGAACGACGTGCGCCGCCCGGCGAAATACGCGCCCATCGGCATGCCAATCGCCAGTGGTAGCAAGTGCAGGGCGGCCGCATCGGCACCACCGCCGGTGACGGTCTGAAAACGCAGCGGCATCAGCACAATCAGCGAAATCGACTGAAAACTGGTGAAGAATATCGTGCACCAACACAATACCGCGCTGCGGATGCCGAACAGGTGCATCGGCAATAGCGGCTCGCGTGCCCGGCGTTCGTAGGCAACGAAGGCGGCCAGTGTCAGCAGTGCCACGCCCAACAACGCCAGCACCTCGGGATCACGCCAGCCGCGGCCTTGACCGATCTCGGTGACGCCCAGCAGCAGCGCGCTCAAGCCGATGATCATCAGCACCGTGCCAAGGTAGTCGATGATCGGCGTACGTTGTGGGATCGGCAGCCCGATCAGCGTACGACGGGCGATCCACCAGGCGCTCAGGCCCAGTGGCAGGTTGATCAGAAAAACCCAGCGCCAGGACATGTATTCGGTCATCACTCCGCCTAACACCGGCCCGGCGACGCTGGCGATCGCGTACATGCCACTGAAATAGCCCTGATAGCGACCACGCTCACGGGGAGGAACGATATCGCCGATGATCGCCTGGCTGACCGAGACCATGCCGCCAGCGCCGATGCCCTGGATGACCCTCGCCAGTACCAGCTGCTCCATGCTCTGGGCCATGCCGCAGAACAACGAGGCCAGGGTGAACAGGCCAAGCCCGAACAGCATCAGGCGGCGGCGGCCATACAAATCACCGAGCTTGCCGTAGATCGGCACGGCCACCGTCAGCGCCACCATATAGGCAGAGATCACCCAGGCGAGCAGGTCGAAGTCATGGAATTGTGCAGAAATCGCCGGCATCGAGACCGCAACAATGGTCTGATCCAACGCACTGAGAAAGACGGCCATCATCAGCGCGAACAGCACGTTGCGAATGGCGGGTTTTGGTTGGCCGAGACTGGTCAAGGGAGAGCCCAACTAGCAGTAAATTCTGCCCAAAAATGGCAGCAGCAAGAGGGCTAGTCTAATCCGATAGCAGGCTATTCGATAGGCTCGTATTAATGTTCTCGCAGGATTTCCAACCGTTACTTCCCGCTCAAGGCTGCGAACGTTGCATCTTGTGGTGCGCAGTGGGCACCGTCGCATAACACGGTGAAGCGCGGAGCTTGCCGAGCCATTTCAATGCGATAGGCACCTGCGGCGTAGATCGCGACAACAACAGCAACGGACAGTGCAGCCATGGTTCTTCTTGTTGTAATGATCATGTTGCCACCTCGATCCGACTTTAAAACAGGTTTTAAAAGGACTGAGGTAATTGTAGGACAATAGTGGCGAACACAAGTCAGGATTTAGAAGCGTTTTCGTTGCGCTGCCGACCGACGGCACGTCAGTCGCCCGCTGATTTTCTGACGTCAGGATCAGAGGGTGTGTTCCCATTGAGGGTCCTTGAAACGCTCGACCAAAAAGTCCAGCAAACTGCGCAAAGGTGCAGGCATATGCTTGCGTGAAGCGTAGACCGCGTACAACGTCAATTCCCGTGGTCGCGCGTCAGGTACCAACCGAATCAGCTCGCCACTCAGCAGGAAGGGTCTGACCAAAAAAGTCGGCAACATCGCCACCCCGGCTCCGGCCATGGTCGCGCGCATCAGGGTAGTGGTTTCGTTGGCGCTGATATTGCCGTGGATCGGCACCGCCACTTCCTTTCCGTCCTGCTCGAAATGCCACTGAGTCCTGCCGAAGTAGGAATGGGTCAGGCAATTGTGCTGGCTGAGGTCCTGCACCCGTTGCGGCGTGGGGTGTTCGCGCAGGTAGGCCGGCGATGCACAGATCGATGAACCGCAAACCGCCAAGGGACGCGCGATCAGATTCGGGTCCACTTCTTTGCTGACCCGAATCGCCAGGTCAATGCGCTCATCGATCAGGTTGACAGTGCGATCCAGCGCCTGCAGGTCGATGTTGACGGCGGGATGACGCTTGACGAAGTCGCTGACGGCATCGGCCATTTGCGCGTGCCCGAACGAGGTGCTGACGCTGATCCGTAAATCGCCGCGCAAGGCGTCTTCGGGCATTTTCACCGCAGCCTGCATGTCGGCGGACAGCTCCAGCAACTGGCGGCAGCGGGGCAGGGTTTCATTGCCAGCGGCGGTCAGGCTCAACTTGCGCGTGGTGCGGTGCATCAAGCGCACGCCAACCCATTCTTCCAATTCGGCCAGGTAGCGGGAAATCACTGGCCGTGACATCTCCAGATAATCCGCCGCTGCTGACTGGCTGCCCAGATCCACCACCGTGACGAACACGCGCATTGCCACCAAACGATCCATGATCTGCCCGATTTTAGAAACAAACTATGTTCAAGCATCGCATTTTTTGTACCGGGAAACGCAACTAAGCTCTGCTCAATCGTCATCCACCTGATCTTCGGAGATACACCATGAGCAACATCGCAATTATCGGTGCCACCGGCCGTGCTGGCAGCCAACTGTTGGAAGAAGCCCTGCGCCGTGGTCATAGCGTCACGGCGATTGCGCGGGACGCTTCGTCGTTGGCGGGCCGCGCAGGAGTGGTGCCCAAGAGTCTGGATGTCAGCGATGCCAAAGCCTATGCGCAAGCGGTTGCCGGTCACGATGTGGTGATCAGCTCGACGCACTTTTCCACAGTGTCCGCACAAACGACTATCGAGCCGGTGAAACAGGCCGGTGTGCCGCGTTTGCTGGTGGTAGGTGGCGCAGGCAGCTTGTTCGTCGCACCCGGTGTACGGGTTATCGACACGCCGAACTTCCCCGACGAATACAAAGTTGAAGCTACTGCCGGCGCTGCGTTCCTCGACGTGTTGCGTGCAGAGAAAAGCCTGAACTGGACCTTCCTGTCGCCGTCGGCATTGTTCGTCGAAGGTGAACGCACGGGCGCGTTTCGCTTGGGCAAGGATGATTTGCTGATCGACGCCAGCGGCAACAGCTCAATCAGCTTTGCTGACTTCGCGATTGCCATGCTCGACGAAATCGAGCGCCCGGCGCACCCACGTCAGCGTTTCACCGTCGGTTACTGATCGCGCTTACGGGCGTTCACGCTCGGCGGCCTGGGTCAACAGCCAGTCGATCAGTTCGCGCAACTGCGGCGACGGGTCAGAACGCTCGGGGTAGACCAGGTAATACGCGGCGCCAGTGCGCACCTTGAGGTCGAAGGGTGCCACCAGCCGTCCGGCGCTGAGGTCATCGCCGATCAACGCCCAATCGCCAATCGCGACGCCGGTGCCTTGGGAGGCGACCGACATAGCCAGGTCCAGCGTATCGAAATGCTGGCCCTTGCCGATGTTGCAGACCGTGGTGCCGGCAACCTTGAGCCAGGCTTCCCAATCGCGTTCATCGCGGGTCGGGTGCAGCAGCATATGCTGTTCCAGATCGGCCAGGGTGTTGAGCGGGATCGGTCCGGCCAGTAATTGCTGGGAGCAGACCGGGGTCAGTTGCTCATCGAACAAATGGTGTGCGGCCATCGTATTCGCCGGCCGCGCGCCATAGACCACGGCGGCATCGAACTCTTCCCGACGAAAGTCCACCGCGTGCTGCACGGTGGTAGTCAATTCCACTGGCACGTCCGGGCGCTCCTTCTGCCATTGCAATAAACGCGGCAGCAGCCAGCGCATCATGCAGGTCGGGGCCTTGAGTTGCAGGGTTTCGCGCTTGGCGCCGACTTGTTCGACGGCTTCATCGATCAGCGAAAACACTTTCTGAATTCGTGGAAAAAGCTCACGCCCTTGGGTGGTCAGGCTCAAGCCGCGTGCCTGACGCTGAAACAACGCGTAACCCAGATGACTTTCCAGCCCGGAGATCTGCCGACTCACCGCGCCTTGGGTGATGTGCAGCAGCTCCGCCGCGCGCGTGAAGTTGCAGCACTGGGCTGTGATCAGGAAGGTGTGCAGGGCAGGCAAGGGCGGCAGGCGTTTCATGGGCGCTCAGGCATGAATGGAGGACATGCCTAGCATGACATTTTTTGCCTTGTCACACATACGCCCGCACGGGTCCAATTAAGCCTCATCTGTATCGTGTCTCGAGCCCTGTGTGCCGGGGCCGCGTGCAGTTTCCGAATAAAAGAAAGGCGGATAAACATGGCAACGTGCGGCGAAGTATTGGTCAAATTGCTCGAAGGCTACGGCGTAGAGCAGGTCTTCGGCATCCCCGGTGTGCATACCGTCGAGCTGTATCGCGGCCTGGCCCGTTCGTCAATCAACCACGTCACCCCGCGCCACGAACAAGGTGCCGGCTTCATGGCTGACGGCTATGCGCGCACCAGCGGCAAGCCGGGCGTGTGTTTTATCATCACCGGCCCAGGCATGACCAACATCACCACGGCGATGGGGCAGGCCTACGCCGACTCGATTCCGATGCTGGTGATTTCCAGCGTGCAATCGCGCAGCCAGTTGGGCGGCGGTCGCGGCAAGCTGCATGAGCTGCCATCGCAGAGCAACCTGGTGGCTGGCGTGGCGGCGTTCTCCTATACCCTGATGTCGGCGGCAGAATTGCCAGGCGTGCTGGCCCGTGCCTTTGCGCTGTTCCAGGCTGGTCGCCCGCGCCCGGTGCACATCGAAATCCCGCTCGACGTGTTGGTCGAGAACGCCGACGCTTTGCTCGGCAGCGAGCCGATCAGTGTCAGCCGTGCCGGCGCAGCGCCGGCGGCAGTCGAGCAAATGGCCAACCTGCTGGCGTCGGCCAAGCGCCCATTGATCCTCGCCGGTGGCGGTGCGATAGACGCTGCACCGGCATTGACCCGTCTCGCAGAGATGCTCGATGCACCGGTTGCGCTGACCATCAACGCCAAAGGCATGCTGCCGTCGCGTCACCCGTTGCTGATCGGCTCGACGCAATCGCTGGTCGCCACCCGCGCGCTGGTGAACGACGCCGATGTGGTGCTGGCCATCGGCACCGAACTGGCCGAGACCGACTACGACATCACCTTCGCTGGCGGTTTCGAAATTCGCGGTGCGTTGCTGCGCGTTGACATTGACCCCGACCAGACTGTGCGTAACTACCTGCCGAACGTGGCGCTGGTCTCCGATTCCGACAGCGCGGCGCAGGCGTTGCTGGCTGCCGTGTCCGTGAAACAACTGGCGGCCCGTCGCGACGACTGGGGCCACAAACGCGCGGCGGCATTGCGGGCAACACTGGAGCTCTCGTGGGATGCGCCGACTCGCGGGCAGACGGTTTTCCTGCAGACGATTCTCGACGTGTTGCCCGATGCGGTACTGGTCGGCGACTCGACCCAACCGGTGTACGCCGGCAACCTGACCTTGAACCTGGAGCAGCCGCGTCGCTGGTTCAACTCGTCCACGGGTTACGGCACCCTGGGCTATGCCTTGCCGGCGGCGGTCGGTGCCTGGCTGGGGCGCAGTTCCGAGGCCAGCGAGCGCGGCGCGGTGGTGTGCCTGATCGGCGATGGCGGTTTGCAATTCACCCTGTCGGAGTTGGCCAGCGCGGTGGAAGCACGCACGCCGATCATCGTCCTGCTGTGGAATAACCAGGGCTACGAAGAGATCAAGAAGTACATGGTCAATCGCGCCATCGAGCCGGTGGGCGTGGACATTTACACCCCGGATTTCATCGGTGTTGCCAAAGCTCTGGGCTGTGCCGCTGAAGCGGTTGCTGGCGTCGATGCGCTGAAAGCGGCCCTTTGCTCAGCCGCTGATCGCCAAGGGCCGACCTTGATCGAAATCGACCAGACCACCTGGATGAACGGGCTGCAATAACGTTGAGCACTCAAATGAACCTGAACAACAAAGCCCATGACGGCCTGTACATCAACGGCCAATGGCTGGCCGGTTTTGAACAACTGACGGTGATCAACCCGTCGACAGAAACGGTTTTGGCAACGGTCACCGGCGGTGGCGAGACAGCCGTCGATGCTGCGGTTGAAGCTGCACGGCAGGCGTTCACTCACTGGTCGCAAACGTCCGGCGCTGAGCGTGGTGCGCTGTTGCGCAAGATCGCCCATGGCGTGCAAGCGCGCCGCGAACGGCTGATCGAGCTGCAATCGCTGAACAACGGCAAGCCGCTGTTTGAGGCGGGGATCGACGTTGATGACGTCTTCGCCACCTTTAACTATTACGCCGAGCTGGCCGAAGCGCTGGACGCCAAACAAGACAGCGCCGTGCCGCTGCCCAGCGACGACTTTGCCGCGCGTCTGCGTCGCGAGCCGTGCGGTGTCGTCGGCCTGATCGTGCCGTGGAACTTCCCGATGGTCACCACCGCGTGGAAACTGGCGCCAGCCTTGGCCGCCGGCTGCTGCGTGGTGTTGAAGCCCTCGGAAGTCACGCCGCTGCCGGAACTGGAACTGGCGGCGATCATCGCCGAATGCGGGCTGCCGGCCGGGGTGTTTAACCTGGTGTGCGGCACCGGCCTGGCGGTCGGTGCGCCGTTGTCTGCGCATCCGGGTATCGCAAAAATCTCCTTCACCGGCAGCAACGCGGTGGGCGTTCAGGTGATGCAACGGGCCGCTGAAACAGTGAAGGGCGTCAGTCTGGAACTGGGCGGTAAATCCTCGTTGCTGGTGCTGGCCGATGCCGATGTGGATCTGGCCGTAGAACTGGCCAGCGGCGGTGGATACTTCAACGCCGGGCAGATGTGTTCCGCCACCAGTCGGGTGCTGGTCGCCGATGAAGTGGCGGATGCGTTTCTGGAAAAACTGGTGGCACGCGCGGAAGCCATTCGCGTCGCTGATCCGTTTGATCCCGAAGTGGAAATGGGTGCGCTGGTCAATCAGGCGCAATACCAGCGCGTGCTGGGACACATCCAGCGTGGCCAGGGTGTGGGTGCGCGGCTGGTCTGCGGTGGCGAACGTCCGGCTGATCTACCGAAAGGTTATTTTTTGCGGCCGACCGTGTTCGTCGACGTGCCCCTGGACAGTGCACTGTGGCGTGAGGAGATCTTTGGCCCAGTGTTGTGTGTACGCAGTTTTGCCACCGAAGCGGAGGCCATCGCGTTGGCCAACGACAGTCAATTCGGCCTGGTAGCCAGCGTGGTCAGCAGCGATCCGCAGGCGGCTGATCGCGTCGCCAACGCGCTGCAGGCAGGGCTGGTGTGGATCAACGCGCCACAAGTGATTTTCCCGCAGACCTCCTGGGGTGGTTACAAGCAGAGCAGCATCGGCCGCGAGCTAGGGCCGTGGGGCCTGCAAGCGTTCCAGGAAACCAAGCACGTCGTTCGCGCCCTCTAAATGGCCCACGCATGCCTCGTTACGAGGCATGCGTCTGGCACATGGCTTCAATGACAAACTTTCGATTGTTGCGACTTCCGCTGCGCCTCAGGATGACCCTATCGAAACGGCCAAACGCCCCGGTCTACGGGCGCTCCAGCTGATCGACAGACGCTCTAAGCCGCTGGCAATGAAGCGATCAAACCTTACTTTTAGAAAAACAAAAGGAGTCCGGCATGGGCGAGCATGATTTGAACAGAAGGCAATTCATCAAGGCTGTGGGCGTCACATCGGTGGCCGCAGCAGCGATGTCCATGCCCTTCATCCGGGCGAGTGCCAGCGACACCAAATTCCAGGGCAAAACCCTGCGTCTGCTCACCTGGTCGGATGACACCGGTCTGGCCGCATTGCGCAATATCGCCGCCACCTTTGAAGCCAAAACTGGCGCCAAGGTGATCGCCGACCGCACCGGCAGCACCTCGGAAATGGTCGCCAAGCTCAAGGCTGGCGGTGATCGCCCGCAGTACGACATCATCACCCTGGCTGGTGTTGGCGCCGAAGGCCTGGCTGCAGCCGGTCTGCTGGAAAAGCCTGACCTGAACCGCATCCCGAATATCGTCGATGTACCGGAAAAATACCGCACCGGCGCCAACGGCCACGGCA
Source organism: Pseudomonas sp. NA-150 (assembly GCF_044336365.1). Lineage (NCBI taxonomy): Bacteria > Pseudomonadati > Pseudomonadota > Gammaproteobacteria > Pseudomonadales > Pseudomonadaceae > Pseudomonas > Pseudomonas sp. NA-150. The sequence continues at coordinate 887,340 of NZ_CP172305.1, forward strand.
TCGGTTACCTGCTCTGGTGCAACAGCCTGATCTACAGCACCCGCACCGTGAAAGAGGCGCCGACCAGCTACGCCGCCCTGTGGGACAAGGACATGGCGCCGAACATCTTCCTGCCGCCGCCAAACTGGACCGAGGCCATGGACCTGATCATCATCGCCGCCAAACTGGCCGGTGGTGACGAGCACAACATCGAGCCTGGCTTCAAGAAGCTGGCCGAGTTGAAAGACCGCGTGGTGACCCTGGGCGAGAACCCGAACCAGATCGCCGAGCTGTTCCGCACCGGCTCGCTGGACATGGGTGGCCTGTACGCACCGGCGTTTTTCCCGAAGCAGATTCGCGATCCAAACTACGGTCTGGGCGCTACTTTCGGCATGAAGGAAGGTTTTTATACTGACCTGATGCAGTCGGTGATGCCGAAAAACCGTCCAGGCGACACCGACCTGGCCTACGCCTTCCTCAACCACTCGCTGGACCCGCTGGTGCAAGGCAAGATGGCCGAAGACATCTTCAACGGCCCGGTCAACTCCAAAGCTATCATCTCGGCCGAAGCGCGCAAGAGCCCGTACATCCTCACGCCGGAGCAGATCGCCGACAAAGCGATCATGCACGACAACGCCTTCCTGGCCACCGTTCACGATCAATGGATTCGTCGTTACACGGAAATTTTCTCTTCCTGATCTGACGCTATCGTGGGCAAGCCCGCTCCTACATGTGGACACGATTCCCTGTAGGAGTCGGGCTTGCTCTCGATTTGCGGTGTAACTGACGCCCAACGAGATCATTGCCATGGAACACCCGTCTTTGACCCCCGCGGTCAGCGTGGCCTTGCCACGCCCGGCCAAAACGATTTCCCCCACGGCACGCGCATGGCTTTTCCTGACGCCATCGATGCTGTTTCTTGCCGTGCTGATCGCTGCCAGCCTACTGGTGTTGCGCATGAGCGTCGGCACCAAGGGCGCCGAATGGAGCGGCTTCAGCCTTGCCAGTTATGCACAGCTGGTTGAGCCCTATTACCTGAAATCCTTGCTGCTGACATTGCGTCTGGCGCTTTTCAGCGCAGTCATCGCCGTGATCCTGGCGATCCCGGTGGGCTACACCATGTCGCGCTTGCAAGCGCCATTGTTGCGCCGGATTTTCCTTGCTGCGGTGCTGTTGCCGTTGCTGGTCAACCTGCTGCTGCAAAGCTACGGTTGGTTGGTGATTCTTGGCCCGGCCGGGATGCTCAATAAGGCGTTAATGAGCCTGGGTATCATCAGCCGCCCGATCATGTTGCTGTACAACCAGAACGGCGTGTTGATGGGCCTGGTGCAAACCGCCTTTCCGTTGGCCGTATTGCCGATCGCCAGCGCCATGCGCGGGGTTTCCCGCAGTTACGAAGAAGCCGCCGCCACCCTTGGCGCCAGCCGTTTTCAGGTGTTTCGCCAGGTGGTACTGCCGATGAGTCTGCCGGGGATCATCACCGGCGCAACGCTGGTGTTTGCCTACAACGCCAGCAGCTTTGTCGTACCGCTGCTGCTGGGTGGCCGCCGGGTGCCGATGCTGGCGGTGATGGTCCATGACCAGATCGCCCCACTGATGAACTGGCCCGCAGCCTCGGCGGCCGGCGTCGTGCTGATCGTCACCACCTTGGCAATCATGACCCTTTCCGAATACATCACGGGCCGTCGTCGCCGTCAGCTGGAGGCTTCGCAATGAGCAGTTCTTCGAAAAGCCGTTTGCGCTTTCAACCGTTGTTGCCGGGTGATACCGGGCGCTTCGCTGGCCTGCTGTCGGGGTTCATTCTGTTGCTGGCGGTGTTGCCGATTCTGACCATGATCGTCATGTCGTTCAGCGGCGCGGCGAACCTCGACTTCCCGCCCAGCAGCTACAGCCTGCAATGGTACAAAGCTGCCTGGCAGACCTTCGTCTCGCCGGATGCCAGCGATGTGCTGAGCCTCGGCAAAGCCATGGTCACCAGCCTGTGGGTGGCGTGCCTGACCATGGTCGCTGGCGACCGTAGTCGCCGTGCCGGCATCCTACGCGCTGACCCGCTGTGAATTCCGTGGCAAAGGCGTGGCACTGCAACTGATGTCGCTGCCCTTGGTGTTTCCGATGGTGGTGCTCGGTCTGGCGTTGTTGTTGATTTTCGACAGCTTGCCGTTCCAGATGAATACCTCACGGTTGGTCATCGCCCACGTCATCCTCGCGCTGCCGTTCGTGGTGAAAAACTGCACGGCGGCGATGATGTCCATCGGCACCGAAGTCGAAGAGGCCGCGCAAATGCTCGGCGCCTCACCGACCCGTGCGATCTTCGATGTGGTCGTGCCGTTGATGAAGTCAGGGATACTCGCCGGGATGTTGTTGGCGTTCATCGTCTCGTTCAACGAGTTCACCGTGACCTACTTCCTCTACAACATCGACGTGATGACCGTGCCGATCTGGATGTACAGCCGCACCGTGTCCTCGCTCGACCCAACCGTATTCTCGTTTGCCGTGCTGATCGTGCTGATCGACTTCGTCCTGATCTGGGCGTTGGAGAAGCTGGTTGGTGAAGGTGGCGTTTCGTTCTGATTTTTTGAGGTTTGGACCATGACCGGATTAATGTTGGAAAACGTCGAGAAATTCTACGGCTCGGCGTGCGCGGTAACCGACGTCAACCTGCACCTGCCTGAAGGCAAACTGGTGTGCTTCCTTGGCCCGTCGGGCTGTGGCAAAACCACCTTGCTGCGGATGATCGCTGGCCTGGAAACCTTGAGCAGCGGCGAGATTCGTCTGGACGGCGAAGACGTCAGCCACACCCCGGCGCATCAGCGCAATTTCGGCATGGTGTTCCAGTCGCTGGCGCTGTTCCCGCACATGACCGTCGGTGAAAACATTGCTTATCCGTTGAAACTGCGCGGCGTAAGCAAAGCCGATCAACAGGCGAGGGTGGTTGAGTTGCTGGACCTGATCCAGTTGCAACCGATGATCAATCGGCCAGTGGCCAAGCTTTCAGGCGGTCAGCGCCAGCGCGTGGCGATTGCCAGGGCGATTGCTTCGCACCCGAAACTGTTGTTGCTGGACGAGCCGTTGTCAGCGTTGGATGCCAAACTGCGCGAGTCGATGCAGGTGGAAATCCGCCAACTGCAACAACGCCTGAACATCACCACCATTCTGGTGACCCACGACCAGCGCGAAGCCATGACCATGGCTGATATCGTGGTGGTGTTGGGGCAGAATCGGGTGCAACAGGTGGGAACGCCGATCGAGATCTATCGCAACCCGGCCAACGAATTCGTCGCTGATTTCATTGGTTCGGGCAATATCTTTCCAGCCACTGCGCTGGGTGATGGCCGCGTCGGTTTGCCGGGTGGGGAAGCGCTGCAAGTGCCGATCTGCACCAGCATTCAGGCGGGGTCTGCGATCAAGATGCTGGTGCGTCCTGAAGACTTGCAACTGTCGTCGCCGCTGCCGACGTCGGGCAACCGTTTGTTGGGCAAGGTGACCTTCGTTCGCGACATCGGCGCCACCATCGAAACCACGGTGGATTGTGGCGGCCTGTCGCTGACGGCACTGAGCACGCCGAACCAGGACTTCGGTCTGGGCATTGGTCATCCGGTGTCGATCACCATTCCTGCCGAAGCCTGTCGGGTACTGACTGCCTGACCGCCGATCAGACGCTCTTGCGCAACCGGGCCAGGTCGCGCGAGGGCGGAGCGCCGAACAAGCGGCTGTATTCACGACTGAACTGCGACGGGCTTTCATAGCCTACGCGATACCCCGCCGCGGACGCGTCCAACCCGTCCGCGAGCATCAAACGCCGGGCTTCCTGCAAGCGCAGTTGCTTCTGATACTGCAACGGGCTCATGGCCGTTACCGATTTGAAGCGATGATGCAGCGTCGACACGCTGAGATTCACTTCGCGCGCCAACTCCTCGATGCGCAGCGGTTGCTCGAAATGATTGTTCAACCACTTTACGGCTTGTGTGACGCGATGGGTCTGACTGTTGGAGATGGCAATTTCGTATAACCGGTAGCCTTCCGGACTGCGCAGCAAGCGATAGAGGATTTCACGCTGGATCAGCGGCGCGAGCATGGCGATGTCTTTTGGCGTCGCCAGCAAGCGAGCCAGGCGTAACACGGCATCCAGCAATTGCGCATCGATCTTTTCCACGTACAGCCCACGCCCGCTGGGCCGGGTGGGAACGCTCATCGGGCCGGCTTCGGCAATCAACGCGTTGATTTGCGCCGGGTCGATATCCAGACGTGCCGAGAGGTTCGGCCGCTCAGGCGACGCATGTTGGATGCAGCCACTCATCGGCATCGCCACCGAGATCACCAGATAATTCAGCGGGTCATAGGTGTAGGTTTCTTCGCCAAGGCTGACCTCTTTGCTGCCTTGGGCGAGGATGCACAGGGCTGGCTGCACCAGCGTCGGAATCGACTGTAGCGGATGGTCATGGCAAACCATGTGCAACTGCGGGACGGCGGTCGGGAAGGAGCCATCTTCAGGTGCGAAGCGGCGAATGATGCTGGCCAGTTCGACGCGCTGCTTCTCCATCTCGTCGTCTACGGGAGCGCTGAAATGCTCACTCTGCGTCATGCCTTGAATCCTCTGGAAATCTACCGATGGCCACAGCCTATTTTTGTGCAAAGAAAAGCGTTATCCGAATCCTGCCTGATGCTTGCCTGATTCTGCTGGCGGGCACATAAAGTGTCACAAAGCGCTGTCTAGACTAGTTTGAACTTGCTCGATGCTGCGCCGCCAGTACTGGTTTCGCGGTCTCTTGCCCAGTCCTGAGAAAGCACCCCTGCGCAGAAATAGGCAAGAACCGGGCAGAAACCGGCTAACGGATATTTCCGCCAACCCTTAATCTTTGCTCCTGTAACAAACCGCACGACACACCTTACACAAGCGTTTCACCCGCAGGAGTGCAAAGCATGACCAAGCCAAACCCAGTGAGTCACCTCGTCTTTGCCCGCGCCGCAGCAGGCTGCAGCGCACACTTGGGCGTGCGCTTGAGCAGCTTGATCGAACCCGCACTGGACCTGCCCGGGTGCCTGAGTTTTGCGCTGCAGCAATCGTTGCTTGACCCTGAGATATGGATGTTGAACGGTGTATGGACCAGTGAGTTGGCGATGACGGGTTGGTTTGCGACGCCGGAGCTGAGCGTGTTTTCCGAGCTGGTGCAGGAGCGGGTTGTCAGCAGCCTGGATTTCCAGACCTTCAAGCAAGTGACCGCCATTCAAGCCGAAACCGCGTGTCAGCCAACACAGAAGATGGTGGGCTGAGCACAAGCCCCTTGTAGGAGCGAGCTTGCTCGCGATCAGCTTGATGCGGTTTGTCAGTTAAATCGCTATCGCGAGCAAGCTCGCTCCTACAGAGGTCGTACTCCTCCATAAACACTGTGCAAACAGTTTAGAATCGCCACGATTTCATTAACTGGCAGGACATGTGGCATGGCACGTAAAGAATTCAACGACGTCGAAGCAGTTTCCGCAGTGATTCCGGGCGAGGGTGGCTACAGTGCGGCGATTGCTGTCAAAGCCCTTAGTGCGGGTGTGCCTCGTTTTCATCGTGTGCTGGACGGGCAAACCTTTAAGACTGCCCATGAAGCCGACCAGGCCGCGACAGAAGAACTGGCGCGACTGGTCGATGTCGACGCGGACGGCGAACTGGTGTTTTAAACCGATTTACGCTCTCGGGCGGTACATCTTGAACAGTGATTCAGGGCCTAGCGAGAAATAATCCGCCGGACCGCCTCCGCGCAAAATGTGTTCGGCGGTCGCCGTGTCGTAAATGCCATCCTTGAGCATCGACTTGGCGATATGCACCGCCACCACTTCCCCCAGCACCAGCCAGGTCGGCACCAATTCCTTGTCCGCGCGCTGCAGCTGAATAATCTGCGTCACCTTACACTCGAACGCCACAGGGGTTTCCAGCACGCGCGGCACCTTGACGATGCGTGAGGCCACGGGCGTGAGGTTCGCCAGTTCAAATTCATTGACGTCGGGCGGCACTGGCGCGCAGCTCTGATTCATTGCATCCGCCAGCGAACGGGTCGCCAGGTTCCAGACGAACTCACCGGTTTGCTCGATATTATTCAGGCTGTCTTTGCGACCGACACTGGCGAAACCAATAATCGGCGGCGTGTAGTTGAAACCATTGAAGAAGCTGTACGGCGCCAGATTTAACTTGCCATCAGCGTCATGGGATGAAATCCAGCCGATAGGCCGCGGGCCGACGATGGCGTTGAAGGGGTCGTGCGGCAGTCCATGCCCTTTACCAGGTTCGTAGAAGTGAATGTCGTCTGACATGGCGGGCTTCCTGATGACAGCAGTTGTTCGAAATAGACGCTCATAGTGCAAGCCATCCGCTGTGGTTGCCAGACTTGACTTTCATCGCGCGCAAAATTAAGCCCGGCAAAGGCCGGGCTGAATACTGGAACGGGCAATCTTAGCTGGTACGGTTTGCACCGACGTGATCAGCGCCGTCTTGAGCGAGGCGGTTAGCGCCTACGTGGTCGGCACCATCTTGAGCAACGCGGTTTGCACCAACGTGATCAGCGCCATCCTGAGCTACACGGTTTGCACCGACGTGATCAGCACCATCCTGAGTAACGCGGTCTGTGTGGTGGTCTGCGTCACCAGCGAAGGCTGGCAGGGTGAACGTTGCACCGGCCAGTACCGAGAACGCCAAGCCAAAAATCAGTTTAGAAGTTTTCATTTTAGTTGCTCCGAAAGACTTGATAAGGGGTTGTAAGTTGCTCTGGGGTTTATTTTACGCCTCCCACTTTTATTAAGAATTCAATCCGGTTAGTAGCAAACATTGCTGAAATTGATAGTGGAAAAAATGCTTTGTTATCAACTGATTAGTTGTGCATTGCGTCCTCTGTGGCAGGCTTGCCTGCGAAGGGCCTATCAACACGATCGGGGTATTTTCTGACAGGCAAAATTAAGCCCGGCAAAGGCCGGGCTGAAAGGGAAAGCAGTGTTGCGGTATTAGCTGGTGCGGTTTGCACCGACGTGGTCAGCGCCATCTTGAGCAAGGCGATTAGCGCCTACGTGGTCGGCACCATCGGCAGCCTGGCGGTTTGCACCCACGTGGTCAGCGCCATCTTGAGCGAGACGGTTAGCGCCTACGTGGTCAGCACCATCGGCAGCCTGGCGGTTTGCACCGACGTGGTCAGCGCCATCTTGAGCAAGGCGGTTAGCACCGACGTGATCAGCACCATCGGAAGTGATATGGGCGGCATGGGTATGAGCCGAACCATTTTCCGCGAAGGCTGGCAGGGAGAACGCGCTGCTTGCCAGTACCGAGAAAGCCAGACCAAAAATCAGTTTCGAAGTTTTCATGGGGGTTGCTCCAATTCGTTCAATTTAGGTGCGAGGACGTTGTCTCTCGCTATGGAATGAATTTTACGCCTCAGCCATTTATTAAGAAGTTAATAAGGGTGCTATCGATTATCGTCGGAATTGATAGTGTGATAATTAATATATTAATCAATTAGTTATGACTGTTTTTCAGGCGAAGCAACGCCACACCCACTGAAGGTGTATGGGAAGGGTGAACTTTTTCAGCGAGGCGAACTGTAACCGGGAGCGCGCCGAACGGCGTGCTTGAGGGCGCTATCAGGCGGTTGCTTTCAGGCCTTCAGCGCCCAGGTGATCAGTGCGGTCAATAGCAGGCCAGTCAGCAGAAAGGTAACCAGCACCATCAGCAGCAAAGTGGTTTGCACCGAGGAGATCAAAGCCATTAGCAGCATCATGATATTCACCTGTGGAATCAACGCCATACACGGAGTTGTGGGTGGGCATGAAATGAATCCTACGCTGCCCTGTTTTTTTAAGAAGTTAATCGAGTCACTACTGACCATTATTGAAATTGATAGTCGATAAAAGTATTTAAAATCATGTGGTTAAGCTGTATGTCGACTAAAGTTTCAAGTGGTTTTGACGCAGGTTTTGAGAGGTCGAAGGGCAGTATTGATAGGCACTACAGGCAACAAAAAGGGGCGGTCACATGCAGTGGCCACCCCTGTTTTTTTACCTGATCGCTGATCAGTAAACCGTTATGAACATCAGTCAGTGTCGATCCGCGAATGCTTGCGGGTGTCTTTCATGAACACATACACCAGCAACGAAATGGCGATGCAGGCAGTGACGTACCAGTAGTAGCCGGTCTCCATGCCAATGCTCTTGAACCATAGGGCGATGTATTCAGCGGTACCGCCGAAGATCGATACGGTCAGGGCATAAGGCAGACCTACGCCCAGCGCACGGATTTCGGTCGGGAACAGTTCAGCCTTCACCACCGCGTTGATTGAGGTGTAGCCGCTGACAATGATCAAGGCGGCCATGATCAGGAAGAACGCGCCCCACCAGCTTTGAATCGTGTGCAGAGTGGTCAGGATCGGCACCGTGCACAGCGTTCCCAGCACCCCGAAGGCGATCAGGATCGGACGACGGCCGATTTTATCCGACAGCGCGCCGATGACTGGTTGCAGGCACATGAACAGAAACAGGGTGGCCGCAGAGATGGTGGTGGAATCGGAAATGCTCATGCCGACGGTGTTCACCAGGTACTTCTGCATATAAGTGGTGTAGGTGTAGAACGCCAGCGTGCCGCCCATGGTCAGGCCGACCACGGTCATCAGCTCTTTCGGATGACGCATCAGTGTGCGCATCAGGCTTTCTTTTGGCTCCTTTTTCTTCTTGGTGAACGACTCGGTTTCTTCCATGCCACGACGCAGATACAGCGCGACCACGGCACACAGCGCGCCGATCACGAACGGGATCCGCCAGCCCCACGCGTACAGCTGCTCGGAAGTCAGGGTCTGTTGCAAGACGATCAGCACGCCCAGGGCGATAAGCTGGCCTGAAATCAGCGTGACGTACTGGAAGCTGGAGAAGAAGCCGCGACGCTCCTTGGTCGCCATTTCGCTGAGGTAGGTCGCGGAGGTGCCGTATTCGCCGCCCACTGACAGACCTTGCAACAGACGGGCGAACACCAGCAGGATCGGGGCGCCGACGCCGATGACTTCATAGCTCGGGGTCAGGGCAATGACCAACGAGCCGAAGCACATCAACAGCACCGAGGCCATCAGCGCCGCTTTACGACCGGCACGGTCAGCGTACAGGCCCATCAACCAGCCACCGATCGGACGCATCAGGAAGCCCACGGCAAAGATTGCAGCTGTGTTCAGCAATTGCGCGGTGGTGTCGCCTTTTGGGAAGAAGGATTTGGCGAAGTACAGTGAGAAGGCAGCGTAGACGTACCAGTCGTACCACTCGACCATGTTGCCGACGGAACCGCTGAAAATCGATTTCAGGCGATTGCCTGTGCTGCGTTCTTTGGTCGACACGGCAGCCGACCCTTGAGACAGGGTATTGGAAGTTTCCATCACGGATCCTGTAAGTCATTGTTTTTAGTGAAGCGCGCGCAAGCGCAGCCTGACTGTCCTATAGCAGGAGCTGTGCCAGTGCCGAGAGGGCCGATCTAGAGGGGTTTTGCCGGTTTTATCGGCGAAAATCCGCTTAGTGCGTTGGTTTGCATAAGCGGAATTTTGCCTATTGCTGAAGGGCTAAGGGTTGGGAAGGAACATCTCCCGTTGCAGCCCGTGACGCTGCATTTTTTCATTAAGGGTTCGGCGCGGCAGTTGCAGTTCCTGCAACACGGCCTTGATGTCGCCCTTGTGCCGACCCAACGCCGCGCGCAGGCAGTGAGCTTCGAAAGCTTCCTGTTGCGTGGCCAGCGATTGCCCCGCCTCAATCGCCGCAGGTTCCGTCTGACCCAGTCCGAGCACCTGGCGTTCTGCCGCGTTGGCCAGTTCACGCACGTTGCCAGGCCAGTCATGACTCAACAGCTGACTCAATTGCATGCCGCTTAGAACAGGTGCCTTGCGCCCCAGGCGATCGGCGGCGGTGCGGGCGAAATGGCCGAACAGCAACGGGATGTCTTCCCGGCGCTCTCGCAAGGGCGGCAGGCGCAGCTCCGCGACGTTCAAGCGATACGCCAGGTCTTCGCGGAACCTCCCGGCCCGCGCCTCGTCCAGCAAGTCCGGTTTGGTGGCGGCGATGATGCGGATATCAACGTGGATGCTCTGGTTCGAACCCAGGCGTTCCAGGCGTTGCTCCTGCAGGACGCGCAACAGTTTTACCTGTTGGGCCAGCGGCATGCTTTCAATCTCGTCGAGGAACAAGGTGCCGCCGTCGGCGTATTCCAGCTTGCCGATACGCTTGCCCTGGGCGCCGGTGAAGGCGCCACTTTCATGGCCAAACAGCTCGGCTTCGAACAGTTGCTCCGGAATCGCTGCGCAATTCAGGGCGACAAAGGCTTTGCCGGCGCGCGGACCGAAATCATGCAGGCAGCGCGCGACCAGTTCTTTGCCGCTGCCGGTTTCGCCGCGAATCACCACGTTGACCGGCAATGCCGACAAATCCAGCACTTGTCGGCGCAAGGTCTGTAAGCCAAGGGACACGCCGAGCAGGGTTGCGTCGAGCCGTGCCTTGGCGTCGGCCTGTTCATGCAGGCGGCGGTTCTCCAGCACCAGTTGGCGTTTCTCCAATGCCCGACGCAGCGTGCGCATCAGACTCTCCGGGCTGAAGGGTTTTTCCAGAAAGTCGTAGGCACCGTCGCGCATGGCATCCACGGCCATCGGCACGTCGCCATGGCCGGTGAGCAGGATGACCGGCAAATCCGGGTCGAGGGCTTGCAGACGATCCAGCAGTTCCAGGCCTCCGATTCCCGGCATGCGCACGTCACTGAGGATCACGCCGGGGAAGTGCTCGGGAAGGGCCGCCAGGCAGTCTTCGGCGCGACGATGGAGGTGCACGTCGAAGCCCGACAGCGACAACCACTGCTGCACTGCATCGCGGATGCTGGCTTCGTCGTCGACCACCATTACAGAGTTCAGCATGTAGGATCAGGCCTCGGGATCAGTGGGCAGGGTAAGCATGAAGCGTGCGCCGTTGCCATGATTGGCCACGGTCAGCGTCCCGCCGGATTCATGGATGATGGCGTAAGACACTGCCAGCCCCAACCCCAGACCGTCACCCACCGGCTTGGTGGTGAAAAACGGGTCGAACACGTTGGCCAGATATTCCGCGCCAATGCCGCCGCCACTGTCGCTGACACTCAGGCACCAACCGGGGGGTATGGCGTCGATACAGACTTCAAGTCGCTTGAGCGGCTTGTCACGCATGGCGTCCAGGGCGTTGCGCAGCAGATTGATCAGCACTTGCTCGAGACGAATGGCATCACCTCGTACCCAGGCCGGGCGCGTCAGGTGCAGGACGCATTCAATCTGTTCGTCACGCACGCGGGGCTCCAGCAGCAACAGGGCCTGATCGACCACCGTCGCCAGGTCCAGCCGTTCGCGCAGGCCACCGGGGCTTTTGCGGGCGAAGGTCTTCAAGTGGCCGGTCAATGCGGCCATGCGGGTCAATTGCTGATCGATGGGCGTCAGCGCCTTGTAGGCGTCATCGACCCGGCCGTGGTCCAGCAGCAGGCGCAGCGTGGCCAGTTGCATGCGCTGAGCGGTCAGCGGTTGATTGATTTCGTGGGCCAGCGCCGCCGACATCTGCCCCAGCGCCGCCAGCTTGGCGGACTGCACCAAGCCGTCCTGAGCGGTGCGCAGGTCACGGGTTCGTTCCTCTACCAAGCGCTCCAGTTCCTCGCGGCTGCGCTGCCGCAGGCGCGCCAGGCGCCAGCGCTGATAAAGAAACAGGCTGAGAAACACCAGGGTCAGCCAGATACCTGCGGCAGCCAGAGCCGCATTACGGGTGTCCTCGGCAGGAACCACGGGTTTGCGCAGCAGGTGCAAGGTCCAGCCCTCGGAGGCCAGTGGCAGCGACTCCCACAGGTAGTCGGCCTTGCCATCGGGCGCGTCGACCCGGCTCAAGTGGCTGTTGGCGTCGAACTCACGAATCACCTGGCGATTCAGCGCTGACAGCGGGTGCTTGTCGTACTGTCGGGTGGCCGCCAGTTCTGTGCGGTCTGCGGGCGAAACCGGCAGCAACTCGCGATACCGCCAGGCGTCCTGGCTGGCAAGGAACACGATGCCCTTGGCGTCGCTGACCAACAGCACGTCTTCTCCCTGGCCCCATTCGCGTTCGAGATCCGGGAACTCCAGTTTCACCACCATGGCGCCGAGAAAGTCGCCGCTGTCGCTGGTCACCGCATTAGCCAGAAAATAACCGGGAATGCCGCTAGTGACGCCTACGGCATAGAAGTGCCCGGTGCCTTGCGCCTTGGTCTGCAGGAAGTACGGGCGAAAACCGTAGTTATGCCCGACGTAGCTGCTGGGCAAGCGCCAGTTACTCGCGCCGATGGCCAGGCCGGTGCGGTCCAGCAGTTCCAGGGTTGAAGACTGCGCGGCACTGTTGATTCGTTCCAGCCGGCGATTCAGCGCATCCTGGGTTTCAGGGCTGATCGGGCCAAGCAGCGCCGAGCGTAGTTCAGGGTCGAGTGCGAGGACGGCAGGCAGGGCGCGATAGCGTTCGATCAGGGTGTGCAAGGTATTGCCGTACAACGCCAGTTGCTCGCTGGCGCGCGTGGCATCGTCGGCCAAAGCGTGGCGCTCGGCCTGACGTATCGCCAACCCGGCAGCCAGCACCGCGCCAGCGAGAATCAGCAGCACGTAGGAACAGAGGCGCAAAAGGCGAGGGGTAAAGGGCATGATGATGCAAGCATAGGTGAACCGGCGGGCACCTTAGCATGCGGCGAGGTGGAGAATAATCAGCTGTTTGGCAGATAGTGTGTCGCCGGGCAGGCCGTTGGTGTGCAGGAGCGGGCTTGCCCGCGATGGCGTCGTTTCTGACACACCGCGTCAAGCTGACCGCGGGCAAGCCCGCTCCTGCCAATCGGGTTACAGCAGGCTAAAACTCTGCTGTTTCACATCCTGCGAATCGAGGCCGATCATCACGTCGAACACACCGGGCTCAGCGGCGTACTTCAGCTGCGAGTTGTAGAACTTCAGATCATCTTCGCTCAGGGTGAAGGTGATGACCTTCTCTTCCCCGGCCTTCAGCATGACTTTCTGGAAGTTCTTCAGCTCTTTGACCGGACGGCTGATCGAGGCCGCAACGTCGTGCAGGTAAAGCTGCACAACGGTTTCTCCGTCATATTTGCCGCTGTTTTTCAGGGTGACACTGGCGGTCAGCTTGCCGCCGCGCTTAAGGGTGTCATTGGACAAGGTCACGTCGGACAGGCTGAACTGGGTGTAGCTCAGGCCAAAACCGAACGGAAACAGCGGCCCGTTGGTTTCTTCAAAGTACTGCGAGGTGTAGTTACCCGGCTTGCCTGGCACGTACGGGCGACCCGTTCCGAAGTGCGCGTAGTAGACCGGCAGTTGTCCGATTGAGCGCGGGAAGGACATCGCCAGCTTGCCCGACGGGTTGTAGTCGCCGAACAGCACGTCGGCCACCGCGTTACCGCCTTCGGTGCCCGGGAACCAGGTTTCCAGCATCGCGTCAGCCTGTTGCTGTTCCTTGACCAGGGTCAGCGGGCGACCGTTCATCAGCACCAGCACCAATGGCTTGCCGGTGGCTTTCAGCGCGGCAATCAAATCCCGTTGGCGGCCTGGCAGGTTGAGGGTGGTGCGGCTGGCCGATTCGTGGGACATGCCCCGCGACTCGCCGACCACAGCGACCACCACATCGGCCTGCTGTGCGGCCTTGACCGCTTCGTCGATCATTTCCTGGGCTGGACGCGGGTCGACTTCCACCTCGGTGATCATGAAGTTGAGGTACTCGAGGATCTTCGGATCGTCAGAAACGTTGGCGCCTCGGGCGTAGATCAACTTGGCCTTATTGCCGACCGCATTGGTCAGGCCTTCAAACACGGTCACGGTTTGATTCGGCACGCCAGCGGCGGACCAACTGCCGAGCATGTCCAGATGGCTTTTCGCCAAGGCGCCGACTACCGCGATGGTGCCTTGTTTCTTCAGCGGCAGGGTCTGGTTGTCGTTTTTCAACAGAACCAGGGTCTTGCGTGCCACTTCACGCGCTTGCGGGCGGTGCAGCAGGCTGTCGGCGTAGGTGTCTTGCGGGTCCTGGGCGGCAGCGCCGATGCGGCGGTACGGGTCGGCGAACAGGCCCATGTCGTACTTGGCGCCGAGCACTTCACGCACGGCGTTGTCGATGTCTTGCTGGGCGATTTCGCCGTCCTTGAGCAGCGCCGGCAGCTGTTCGCCGTACACCTTGTCGTTCATGCTCATGTCGACGCCGGCCTTGATTGCCAGTTTCGCGGCTTCACGGTCATCGCGAGCGACGCCGTGGCGAATCAGTTCCTTGATCGCACCGTGGTCGCTGATGGTCACGCCTTTGAAGCCCCACTCCTTGCGCAGCAGGTCTTTCAACAGCCACGTGTTGGCGGTTGCTGGAACACCGTTGACGGCGTTGAGGGCGATCATCACCCCGCCGGCACCGGCGTCGAGGGAGGCGCGATAAGGCGGCAGGTAATCCTGGTACATCCGCGTCGGACTCATGTCGACGCTGTTGTAGTCCTTGCCACCTTCCACGGCGCCGTACAGGGCGAAGTGTTTGACGATCGGCATCAGGCTGTCGGCACCGCCCGGATGCTGGCCGTTAAAGGAATTGGTCATGACTTTGGCAATGCGTGACACCAGGTAGGTGTCTTCGCCGAAACCTTCGGAGCTGCGGCCCCAACGCGGATCGCGGGAGATATCGACCATTGGTGCGAAGGTCATGTCCAGACTGTCGGCGGTCGCTTCGATGGCCGAGATACGACCAGCGAGACCGATGGCGTCCATGTCCCAGCTGGCGGCCAGGCCGAGGCTGATCGGGAAAATCGTGCGTTGGCCGTGAATGACGTCATAGGCAAAGAACATCGGAATTTTCAGACGGCTGTGAGCGACAGCCGCGTCCTGCAATGGACGGTTTTCCGAGCGCGTGATGGAGTTGAACGTGCCGCCAATGCGACCGGCGGCAATTTCCTTGAGAATTTGAGGCTGCGGCATTTCCGGGCCAATACTGATCAGTCGCAATTGCCCGATTTTTTCATCGAGGGTCATTTGCTTCATCAAATTGGCAATGAATGCGTTTTTATTGTGCAACAGGGTGGCGTTGGTCTCGGCCATGACCGATTGACTGGCAAGGCCTACAACAAGGCCCAGCAAACACAGCTTATTCATGAATATTTTCTCAAGGCGTTCTTCAGCCACTCAGAGCAAGTACTGGTCAGCCAATTTTTTTAAGGTATGAGTCTGGTGCGCGTGTTATCGATCAGGGCGAGCCGCCGCTGAACTCTTTATGGCGCAGAGCATCTTTCAAGCGCTGCGAGTTTTAGCGCATTGCGCGTCAGGACACCAGTCTTGGGCGCGGATTATGCCGGGGTTCGCTGGATTTGGCTAAAGTCAGTCTACTGGCTCGAAAGAAAATGTATTTCAAAGGGAGAAAAGGACATGCAAACCCCACGGGGCCGCCGCTTCAGTTGGTCTATGACAGCCTTGATGTTGCTGAGCACGCTGCTCACCGGGTGTGGTATCAACAACATTCCCACCTATGACGAACAGGTCAAGGCCGCGTGGGCACAGGTGCAGAACCAGTATCAGCGTCGTGCCGACCTGATCCCCAACCTGGTGGAGACGGTCAAGGGCTATGCCAAACAAGAGCAGGAAACCCTGACTGCCGTCATTGAGGCGCGGGCCAAGGCGACCTCGATCCAGATCGACGCCAATAGCTTGAACGATCCGGAAAAGCTGAAACAGTTTCAACAAGCGCAAGGTCAACTGACGGGCGCGTTGAGTCGTTTGATGGTGGTGTCAGAGCGTTACCCGGATTTGAAATCCAACCAGAACTTCCTCGCCTTGCAATCGCAACTGGAAGGCACGGAAAACCGCATCAGCGTGGCGCGCAAGGACTTCATCGCTGCGGTCGAACGCTACAACACTGAAATTCGCACCTTCCCCGGTCGGCTCTGGCACTCGTTGATGTACAGCGATTTACCGATTCGGCCGAATTTCGACGCAACCACCCCAGGCGCGGATACCGCTCCGCAAGTGAAGTTCTGATGAAAACCCTGCGGCGGATTTTGGCGGCTGCGTTGCTGACGATTGCCACCTTGGCCCTGGCCGATTTGTCATTTCCGACCTTGACCGGACGAGTGGTCGACAGCGCGCAGCTGATTGACGCACAAAACCGTACGCAATTGACCGAAATGCTCGCCGCCCATGAGAAGTCCACCGGTGAACAACTGGTGGTGGTCACGTTGCCCAACCTGCAGGGCACTACCATCGAGGATTACGGCTATCAGTTGGGGCGTGCCTGGGGCATCGGGCATGCAGACAAGAATAACGGCGCGCTGCTGATCGTCGCTCGGGATGATCACAAAATGCGCATCGAAGTCGGCTATGGCCTTGAGGATCGGCTGACGGACGCCCAGTCGTCGGTGATCATCAACCAAATCATCGCCCCGTCGTTCAAAGCGGGTAACTTTTCCGGCGGCATCACGCAGGGCGTGCAGGCAATGATTCAGGTGCTGGGCGGCGATCCGTTGGCCGAGCCCGAACCGTTGGCAGCGGACCTTGGCAACACGCCTGGCGAGGACATCACTCAGACCGTGTTGTTTTTCGTGTTGCTGGTGTTTGTCATCTTTATCAGTTCACGCTGGGGTGGTGGCGGACGTTCGGGGGGAAGATTCATCGGTGGCGGCGGGTTTGGTTCCAGCAGTTCCGGGGGCGGAGGTTTCAGTGGCGGTGGCGGGAGTTTTGGCGGGGGCGGCGCGTCCGGCAGTTGGTAATAAATAGAAGCGAGTCGTTGGTCATCAATGAATCTGCGAGTGAATGTACGCCATGGCCTTACTGAGTTACGACGAACAGCGTCAGGTGGCCGAAGCGGTCGCTCGGGTCGAGCAACGCACGGATGCCGAACTGGTGACGGTGTTGACCGCACAATCGGATGACTACACCTATGTGCCCTTGATCTGGGCCGGGTTGCTGGCGTTGCTGGGGCCGGGATTGCTCAACTACTTTCCGGGCTGGCTGAGCGCCAATGAGCTGCTGTTGAGTCAAATCATCACCTTTGTTGTGGCGGCGCTGATCATGCGCGTGCCGACGGTGACCTCGCAGTTGATCCCGCTTGGAGTGCGTCATTGGCGCGCCAGCAACCTGGCCCGGCGGCAGTTTCTGGAGCAGAACCTGCATCACACGGTGGGTGGAACCGGGATTTTGATCTTTGTCTCGGAAGCCGAGCGTTATGTGGAAATCCTGGTCGATCGGGGCATTAGCAGTCGTCTGGATGATCAGGTCTGGCAGGCGCTGATCGATACCTTTACCCAGCGCGTGACCGACGGGCAGGTTCTGGAGGGTTTTCTGGGGTGTATCGAGGCCTGTGGTGAGTTGTTGGCGATGCATGTGCCGGTGACACACACGCGCAATGAATTGCCGAATCGGCTGGTGATATTGGGGTAAGTGGGTGCCGCCAATCGCCTGCCGGCAATTAAATTAACCCTCCACCGACAACCCGCCTAAAATGGCCGCCTCGTTATTGCCAGCCCCCCGAGGCGTTTTCTGATGTCAGCCACTGCAACCTCCACCCAGCCTGTGCCGGACCACCGTGCGCAATTCTTGAGCCTGCTCGACACCAGTCTGTCGCAGAACTCCTTTATCAAGCTGGTGCTGGCCAAGTACGTTGGCGCTGAGGTCGAGTTGCAGCGAATCATCATCAAACTGATGACGATCAAGGAACTGCCGCACCTGTCGCTCGTGTATCGCTACAAAACCCGCGACATCACCAAGAATTTTCCACTGTCGGAAGGGGTGGCGCTGATTGCCGATCTGCTGCCGGAGTCGTTCAAGAATGCACATCTGCTGTCCCTGACCGACGAAGTGCAGCTGGAATTCAGCAAGAAAGGCAAAAGCACACTGTTCAAGAGCAAGGCGCAGCAGGAGCGTGAAGCGCCTTCGGCCGGGCATGATCGCGAGAAGAAGCGCTTTCTGGAGCTGACGCGGCCGTTTCTCACCGATCTCGGCGTGACCAATAAGCAGCACGAACTGATCCCGGCCATGTCGCGCAAATGGAAGCAGATCAACAAGTTCATCGAGGTGTTTTCCCACGCCTTGAGCACGTCGCCGCTGAAGCTGGACCAACCGATCAAGGTCGCCGACTTTGGTTCGGGCAAGGGCTATCTGACGTTCGCCATCCACGATTACCTGCGCAATACCTTGCAAGCCGAAGGCGAGGTGACGGGCGTCGAGTTGCGCGAAGACATGGTGACCCTGTGCAACAGCGCTGCCGAGCGGCTGGACCATCCGGGGCTGGTGTTCAAGCACGGCGATGTGCGCACGGTGGCGCCGAGCGAGCTGGATGTGATGATCGCCCTGCATGCCTGTGACATCGCCACCGACTACGCGATCCACACCGGGATTCGCTGCGGTGCGGCGATCATCATGTGTTCGCCGTGCTGCCACAAACAGATTCGCTTGCAGATCCAGAGCCCGGCCCTGCTGCGGCCGATGCTGCAATATGGCCTGCACATGGGCCAGCAGGCGGAGATGGTCACCGATAGCCTGCGCGCCCTGTACCTTGAAGTGTGCGGTTACGAAACCAAGGTCTTCGAGTTCATCTCACTGGAGCACACCAACAAGAACAAAATGATTCTTGCGGTGAAGCGCGCCGAACCGCTGAAGCAGACGGAACTGCTGGCGAAAATCCAGGAGTTGAAGACGTTCTACGGGATTCAGGAACACTGCCTGGAAACCTTGCTCCAGGCAGATGGCCTTATCGGTTGATCAGCGACTGCTGACCAGGGTTTTGGGCGCAATGACTGTGGTCTTGCGCCCCAGAACCACGGTGAGGATCACGCCGCCAGCAAACACCCAGGTAATCGGGTCGATATGTTCGCCGAAAAACAGTGCGGAAAAGGCCATGGTGAAGAAGATCTGCAGCAACTGCACCTGACTGACCCGCGAGATACCGCCCATGGCCAGACCTGCGTACCAGGCGAAGAACCCGATGAACTGCGAGAAGATCGACACATAACCAAAGGCCCACCAGGCGCCGGTCGAGATCGGTCCTTGATGTTGCATCGCCAGATACACCACCGGCCCGATCAGTACCGGAATCGACAGCACCAGAGCCCAGCAGATCACTTGCCAGCCGCCCATTTCCTTGGCCAGTCGGCCACCCTCGGCGTAACCCAGCGCACCGATGCCAATCGCCGCCAGCATCCATAAATCGCCCGGCTGGATGCTGCCCGCGCCGCTGATCAGGGCATAGCCCAATACCAACGCGCTACCTAACGCCGCGCAGCCCCAAAAGGCTTTCGACGGTCGTTCGTGGGACAGCCACGCCGCATAGATCGCCACGAACAACGGTTGCAGGCCGTTGACCAGCGCGCCGTGGGACGCGGGCAGGGTTTTCATCGCCCAGGCCGACAGCACCGGGAAGCCGATGATGACGCCGAGCGCCACCAGGGCCAGGCCTTTGATCTGTGCCCAGGTCGGCCATTTCTCTCGACGGATCAACAGCAACAGCGCCGCTGGAATCGCCGCCAGCAGTGCACGGCCCAGGCCGTTGAGGAGCGGGTGGACTTCCTGAACCACGATGCGGGTCATGGGCAGGGTCAGACTGAAAATAATCACCCCGATCAGGCCCAGGGCCATACCGGTGTTTTCGCGAGAGGACATGATCGAAGCAAGGCCTGTGGTTATTGGTTTTGTTAAGCGTTATCTAGCCACAAACCGTCGCTCAGCGCCCTCACAGCTAGTAACAGATTTATCCGTACAGTTGGCCAGTTGTTGGCGCTAAGGCTTAGGGGTTGGCAGCGGCGTATTCAGACCTTCGATCGACACGGACAGGTCGGGATCACCCAGCGGATGGGTCTTGGCGTTGAAGAACTTCAGGGCCACGCCAAGGCCTTCGAACAGACTGCTGTAGTGGCGCTTCTGATGCTGAATAAACGCGTCGCTGCGGGGCAGGATCGACAACGCAATGGTCTTGATCCCTGCGTGTTTGATCGCGTCAACGATATGCCGATCCTGCTTGCCCAGTGCGTGGCCGAAGATGCACAACGCGTCCTTGTGACTGGCCAATTGGGCGTGGCAGAACGACAAGTAGTCGGTGTGACGGATCATTTTCTGCTTGTTGGCACTGCTGTCCTCACTGACGAAAATCGGCACGTCGTCCAGCGCATTGATGGCAAAACTGCCGAGTAAGGTGCTCTCCGACGACTGCAGTTTGCGCACGCTGCCGTCGAGGTTTTTCACCAAGTGCAGGCCACCGTGCAAGTACAGCATGCGCGTGGTTTTGGCGGTCGTCTGATAGCGGTCGAAGCTGGCGTTTTCGTCGAACTGATCGTTGAATTTCTGCGGCGATTGCATCACGGCCCAATAGCACAGCAGGTCATAATTGGTCGAGTACACGGTGCGATATTGGCTGAGTTCCTGATTGATCCGGACCAAGGATTTTTCGTCGACCAGACGCCACGGAATATGAACCGAGCGGATCGCGTGGATCAGCGCTTCCTTGATCGCGAAGTAGCGATTGCGCGGCGACGACGAACTGATGGTCAGCGCCGCATTGACGCGCATGGCGCTTTTCAACGCACTCAATACCGGCTCGAAATTGCTGGTGTCCAGGGCTTTGAACACCGCCAGCTCGGTCTGGCTCAACGGTTTGTTGCGGGTGGTCTCGGCCACGTCGAACAATGCGTCGTAGGAAAAGTTCTTCCACATCGCCAGGCTCGCGCCATTGCCGACCAACAAGCCGGAAAACACAGTGCTCGCACGCACGTCGTCCCAGTGGGCCAGTTCGGCATCAAAATCCGTGAATTCCATAATCTCAGTTCGTCGTTATCAAAATCGGGAGGGGCAGCGCGGGAGGGGACTTTAGCACGGTGCCTTTAGAACTTGATGCGGAGAACGGATAGCTTGTTTTGACAACGTCGTAAATTCGGGTTGTTGGTGCTGCTGACGCTTTGAGGCGCTGATTCCGTAGCAGTCCGGCTTGCCGGTGTCAGCGCTTATAAGCCCGTCATCGCCGGCAAGCCGGACTGCTACAGTCAGGAAAGGGGCGGGGTGCTCAAGCACTCTCGCAATTCACCATCCACGCCACGCCAAAGCGATCGGTCAACATGCCGAAGCGCTCGGCCCAGAAGGTTTTGCTCAGTGGCATGGTCACCGAGCCGCCGGCTTCCAGCGCGCTGAATACACGTTCGGCCTCTGCGACGCTGTTGACATTGACCGACACGGAAAAGCCCTTGGAACCCTGGAAAGGGTAGTCGGCAGTGGTGTCCGAGCCCATCAGTGCCTGGTCGCCGACTTCAAGGCGAACATGCATGATGCGGTTCTTGTCTTGCTCTGCCAGCTTTGCGCTCTCGGGGCCTTCGCCGAAACGCATCATCATTGCCAGATTACCGTTGAGGGCCTGGGCGTAATGCTTGAAAGCCGCTTCGCACTGGCCGTCGAATATGAGATAGGTATTGAGTTTCATAATGCCTCCGCAGTGTTCGGGTTAATCGAATTTTGAGTGTAGGCAGGGAAGGCGGATTCGCCCGGGGGATGGATGGGCGACCGCCTGCCGTTTATCAGCCTCGTCGACTACGACGGGTTGCGCGGCGTGAAAGGGCCCGGGTCAGTTCATTCTGGGTGCCGGAAGGGCTCAGGCTTTTCAGCGGGATGGACGAGGCTCGGCCGTTCGGGAATTTAAGCGTCGCGCGGTCGCCCCTGATCTTCATGATCACACCGTGTGAGCGGTAAATGTGCGCCATTTTCGGCCGGTTGATAACTTTGACACAGGCAGCCCTGTCGCCGATTCGGAACCTGTAGTTGGCGGGGCAAAGACTGAGTTTTACTTGCATGGTGTAGCTCCTTGAGTGTGACCGGTGTCGGGATGCAGTTCCTCGGCAGCGCGTGTCGTTCCTGGTAGTGAAAGGTAATAGCTTTTCCCGGGAGAGGCGTGGTTCGGGGTTTTGTTGTTGGTTAAGATGGCCCCGTTGCGCGCAGACTATTTACTATTAAATGATAAAACAAGCGATTACATATTTTGATGCAGAACAGATCCTTGAATGCCGTTCTTGAGCGCTTGCTCTCCATATATGGGCTGGAGACTGATAGCGATTTGGCACGAAAGCTCGATGTGAACCGACAGACCTTAGGCAGCTGGAGGAGCAGAAACTCAATTCCTTATTCATTATGCATAAAAGTATGTGAGGCGGAGTCGATCTCGTTGAACTGGTTTTTTGCCGGCGAAGGCCCGATGCGCAGTGATCAGCAGCCGATGGCGGGCGCTGGTGGCCCGGCGCTCAGTGATTGGGAAGCGTCGGCGATCGGTCATATGAGGGCGCTGACGGACGAAGACCGGCGCGCGGTCTTGAACGTGATCGAGGAGAAAAAGAGGTCCCGAGAGCTGGAACGGCGCGTGGAAGAGTTGTCGGCAGCACTTTACAAGAAGAAGCGACAGGTCTGACCTGTTCCGTCGCAGCGGCGATTGCCAGCCTGTCGTTCATGGTCACCGGAGATTTTGTGGTTCATTGGCTCGGCGTTTGGCTGCCGTCCTCGATCACCATCCTGCCCATCCTGCTGATGGCAGCGCCCTTGATTCGCAGGCTGGCGGATGTGGTAAACCGATGAATGGTTTCAGCTGGAATAGTTCTTATTTGCCGACGTAAAACAGTATGAAAATCCTTTAGTACTGGGGATAACGTCAGGTCATCTCTCAAGTGCGACTACATCCGCGCAAGCCACTCCCGTCGGGCTTTCGCAGAATGGCCCCTCATTTGCACTAGCCTTGAGCGTGGTAAATCACCACCAGACGCAAGTCGGAGGTTCATATGCTATTCCAGAAAGTTTTACTGACGTTGGCTATCGGTGGGGTGCTGTCGGCATCCATCGTGCTGGTTCCGGACACCATTTCCCACGACTCCAGTGCTTATGCCAAGGACGGCGGAGGCGGAGGCGGCGGTGGAGGCGGAGGCAGCGGTGGAGGCGGCGGTGGAGGTGGTGGAGGTGGCGGAGGCGGTAGCGGCGGAGGGGGCGGTGGTAGTGGGGGCGGCGGCGGAAGTGGTGGCGGTGGAAACGGCGGTGGCGGTTCCAGCGGCAGCGGTCACGGCGGTTCCAGCGCCAGCAGCGGTCACTCGGGCTCAAGCAACAGCGGCCCCGGCGCTAATTCCGGACCTGGAAATGCAGCTGGCGTAGCCACTTCCGGGCGCAACAGTGAACATGCCGAACCAGGCGACGACCACGGCAACCATGCTGGCGAAGTCGGCGATGACCACGGCAACCATGCTGGCGAAGTCGGCGATGATCACGGTAATCATGCTGGTGAAGTCGGCGATGACCACGGTAACCATGCCGGCCAGGTCGGCGATGATCATGGCGTTCACGCCAATGGCGAGCCGGGCGATGATCGGGGCGGCGCCTGACGGCAACTGATTCATTCATGCAAAATTCCGGGGACGGGTTTTGTATGTCGAACCAAGGCAGTATCCACGTCCCCCCCATTCCCCACCCATTCCGGGTGAAAATCCCCAGTCTGGTTTGAATCCTGATTTGATCAAGGCAGCAGCGACTCTACCGTTTGTCTGGCGACAACGGTGCGAACAAGCTTCGAGGGTTAAAGCAGGGGGGGATTTTACGGTTTGGCAAGGAAGCAGAGGTGGAGCGGGTAGAGGGAATCGAACCCTCGTCGGAAGCTTGGGAAGCTACTGTTCTACCATTAAACTATACCCGCTCAGAGCGGCTGACTTTGTACCAGATGTCAGCGCCGAGTTGAAGTGCTAATTTTTTCTGAAGGCGATTTTTCGCGTTTTACAGGTCAAGCAACACTGCCCGGCAGACTGCTTTAGCAGCGGTGCGGTGATCCGAGAAGCCTGCTGCCGCAGTCATAGAATGCGCTGCAATGTCTGTGGGGACGCAAATAAGCCGGTTCCCACAGACACGCATTCCTTCAAAGCGCAAAGGCATAGTGGCTTTGGACTTGGGTATAGCGTTTACGTTGCGGGGCCGGTTCTGGTTTCAGGAAACCCAGCAGGGCTTTTTGCGAGTCGCAGCAGGCCGCTTTGTGCTCCATGTCCAGGAAGTGTCCGGTGCTCTTGATGGTGCTGAACTCGCAGTTGCGTACGTGGTTACCAAACAGGCGCGCGCCCTCGACTGCGGTGTATTCGTCCCACTCGCCATTGAGGAACAACACAGGCACGTCGATGTTTTGTGCGGCGCTCAGGTAGCACAGCTGGTCTTTGCACAGGACCTGGCTGATATGAAAGTGCATCTGCACGTATTCATGGATATCGAGGCCGCTGACGTGCCGATAGTTGAAGCGTTTGAACAATGACGGCAGGTGTTTGCCAATGGTGTTGTTCACCAGATGGCCGACTTCATGCCGGTCGAACGCGCCAAGGTGGCGAACGCCGCGCTCCAGGTAGTCGCGCATGTGTTCGTTGACCACTGGCGAAAACGAACTGATCACGGCTTTTTCGATCCGACGCGGTTTTTGCGCGAGGGCGATCAGGGTGGCGGCACCGCCCCATGAGAAAGACAGCACGTGCTCGGCGGCAAAGTGGTCGATCAATTCCAGAAGGATCTGGCCTTCCAGTTCTTTGGTCAGCGGTTTGCCGTGCAGGTTGTGGGCTTTGGATTTGCCCGCGTAGGGTTGGTCGTACAGCACCACGTTAAATTGCGGGTACAGGTTGCGAGCGGTCTGAGCGAAGGACGCAGTGGTGGCCATTGAGCCGTTGACCAGGATGATGGTCTTTTCGGCTGCGTCTGCGCGATAGAACTCCGTGTAAACCCGGTACTGGCCTTGTATATCAAGCACAGCGATTTCTGGCCTCATGTCGTAGGACTCCTGGCGTAGAACAGGTATGCGCGCAGATGAGACTGCACGAGTTTCATGACAGGTAGGCATACGCCTTGGAAGTGAGCCCATGTCGATCCCGTGTGGTCTGGTCGACAGGTATTGTTATTGGCGGGCGGTTTGTCGGCTCGGAGCCAGAGGCTCTCGGCGCGGCAAAAGGTTTCTTGGATGGCACTCGTGACTGGCAAGTCACATGTGGACCGTGCGATTTCATTCAAGCAGGCTCACGGGGATGTCGCAAGTGCCGTTGGGGAAATTGTTGGACAACTTCTGCTGAACGGTAGCAGAGGTTCAGACGGCGAGAATTTCCTCTGTGGTCAGGGAGCGGTATTGGCCAGGTGCAAGCAAGGGGTCGAGATAGAGCGGTCCCATGCGTTCCCGGTGCAGGCGCAACACCTTGTTGTTGAAGTGGCCGAACATGCGTTTGACCTGGTGATAACGGCCCTCGACGATGCTCAGGCGCCCTGAATGCGGGCCCAAAACCTCCAGTTCGGCAGGCTGGGTGGTGAGGTTTTCGAAGGCAAAATAAAAACCTTTGGCAAATTTTTTCACGTAGTCCGGGCCGATTTCTTGCTCGGTTTCGACGTAGTAAATCTTTGACTGTCTGGTTTTTGGTTCGGTCAAACGGCGGGACCAGAGGCCATCGTTGGTGATCAGCATCAGACCAGTGGTATTGAAGTCGAGCCGACCGGCGATGTGTAAATCCTGCTTATCCGGCTCGTCCAGCAGATCGAGGACGGTCGGGTGCTGCGGGTCGAGCGTCGCACTGACACACCCTGGCGGTTTGTGCAGCATGAAATAACGTGCGGGTTTGCCATCCTGCAGCACCTCGTCGTCGCACTCGACTCGACTGAATTCGCGCACCTCGAACAGCGGATCGCTGACGACCAATCCGTCGACTTTGATCCGTCGGGCGACCAACGCGAAACGCACGTCCTTGCGACTGAAACGTGGCAGGTTGCTGAGGAATCGATCCAGGCGCATACCGAGCTAGTCGCTGCGTGGCGAATGGCTGTCGACTTCAATGCGAGCGCAGCCCGGGCACAGGCAGGCCTGGTTGCGCACCGCTTCGGGCAACGCTTCAAGCACCGCGAGATCGATGCTCACGGCGAAGCACCAGCAGGGCTTGGTCGCGCTGCGCGGGTCGGCCAGGGTGCAGCGGTTGCTCAGGCCACAGACCGGGCACAGGTCAGGGCTGATCGGGTTGGAGTGCGTTGTGGGATCGTTCATGGCGTCATGCTACGGGTGGCTGATACGTCGGGGCAAGTCCGAACAGGCCTTTAAACGCGGAGCAGCGACAATGCACCAGCAAGATTTTGTCGTAATGAATACCTTGGGCGGATAACGCATTGAACAGATTTTCCAGCGTGGGATGGGCGATGCCCAGGCGATTTCTGACGGTCAGCACGTCCACCGGTGTCGATGCCAGCTGGCCGTGTAGCGGTGACAGGTTCGAGTTGCGCACCAGGTAGCTGATGTCTTGATAGCTTTCGCCATCCTGACTCTGAAATTTCGACAGACGATAATTTCTGATCATTCCCGGACGCGACGTGCCAGCCAGTAGTTTGTCCGTCATGACATACGGCGTTGGAAGGTTCGATGTCGACGCCAGCGTGTTATCGACGTTGTTCAGGATCGAGAAGGTTTTGATTCTTTTGCGGATAACCCGATGCAGACCAGGGTCGGGCAGTGAGTAACCATGGGGGACATACGTCCTGAGTTCGGTGCCGTTGGGGATCTGTGCGGTTTTGCCCCACGGCAGATCGTACCCATGAGTACTGACCAACAGCGTCCTTGCCTGAGCGGTGTCTGACGTCCACAGCAAGAAATTTCGTTCAAGTTTCCAGACGTTGACCGGCAAGGTACCGAAAGCAGGATGACCGGGAATGTTCCAAGTCTTGAGCAGGCTGTCGGTATTGAAGAAACGCTCTAATCGGGTTTTGCGCGCATTGACCAAGCGATTGAGCAGTGCGCTAAACGATTTGCTGCGGATAACTGAGTTGAGAGGAATGCTCAGCCGGGTAGTGAGCGCTGGGGTGGCGATTTTTCGGAGCGCACGCAGCAAGCGCGGGGTAGAGGGTGCTGCTTGCAGTAGACCAAGTGAGAGTGCAGTGACCAATGCCTGATTCTTTTCGCGATAACGGCCGCCGGGTAACTGTGCCGAACTGATGTTCAGTGACAGGACACCGAGCTCGGTGGCCAGAGAGGCCATCGCGGCGGGTGTCAGGAAAAATGCCAAGGGTGCCAGCAGGAGCTGTAGACGATTGAGTTGGTGTGTCCAGTAGTCGAGCGCTACCTGTTTCGAGGTGATGATTTGATCTTGCGCATCATCCAGACAGTTTTGCTTCAAGGTCTCGCGCATGAAGGCGAAAGGCGACCCGGTCAGGGCTTTTTCGCACAATGAGTGAGCTTGTGCCTTACGCACGTCATGGTTATACAAAACGTCCGTCCATGGCCGAAACACCGACGTCGGTGCCGTGGGTTGTTGCTCGTGGGCCCATAGTTTCAGCAGGTAGTCGAACCGTTGATGATGCCGGACCGGGAGGTAACTCAGGACTACCTGCCGCCACTGCGCGGCCTTGGCAGCGGTTTCGATATGCTGGTTCAGTTCGTCGCTGCTGTTGAATTCGATGAAGGCTTGGGCTTGCCCGGCCTGATAGAGCACTCTCGGTGATTTGCCCGCAGGGACCAGTACCAGCAAGCCGGCGCAATAGTGTTCCTGCGGCCCATCGATGAGCGAATACTGCACATAGAGACCGAGCGCCACCCAGCGCACAGCGTCGATGCGGGTGTCCAACGCCTGGACCACGGTATCGAAACCAACGCGTGACAGCGTGCCTCTCTTCAGGCTGATCACGGCCTGGGCGAGAAACGTTGTCTTGAATGATTGCTCGATAAACGCCTGTTGATTGTCCCAGAACGTATCGATGGCCTGAGTCATCTGGGCGAGAAAATCGATGCCTTTGACCAGACGTTCAATGGCATCGGCGTCGATGGCCAACAACCTGTCGTCAGTCCACTGACCCTTGCCATCAGGGTCGGTGTAGACGATGTTGCGAGCGCCGTGATCGAGATAACCCTCGGCGTGTTCGACGCGATAGTTAGTCATCAGTGCCTGACTCAAGCTGATCGGTTTTTCATTCGGTACATGAACGTGAGTGGTGGGCGTACGTGCGTTGCCCAAGGGGCTGGTCGACGTTCCGCGCACGTAGCGAATGAACACCTGATCCGGGTTCACTGCCAATCCGTGATGCCGCTTGATCAGGGTGCGCATGACGCGCCCGGCGACCTTGAGCGCCACCGGCACTCGCTCCAGAATGGGCGGTTCTGATTGCCAAAGATCCAGGGTGCTGATAATCCGCAGGCCTCGTGCGATGGGTTCGAACAGGGCAGCGTCGTCGCCAGTTTGATGAATATCGGTGTCCAGGCGATCCAGGGAGAATCGCTTCTGCGCCGCCGTCAGTGCCGCGAATACATCGCCTTCAATCGTTTTGCTCCCGAGAGTGGCGAGCTCCTTGCTCTCGCTATGCACGACGTCCAGGCAGGGCGCGAGCCATGGCGATGCATTGGCCGCGGCCAGCAGTCTGTTCGTCATGTGTTCCGGGTTGTCGCTGATGTATTCAAGGGCGGACGGTTTGCGCCCAAGGGTGTGGATAAAACAATGGGAGGTGGTTGCTGATCGCAGCTGAAAAACACCTGGGATGCACTGCTCGTTGATCGACAACAGACTGATGGCGGCGCGAGTGGCCCTGGCCGGGCGTTCGAGGCAGTCAGGCGTTTTGGGGAATGCTGTCAGACCCAAAGCGTCGAGTGCGAGGTGGTAACCGTCACGACTGATCTTTTTCTGGCGGTACTGTCTGGCCAATCCTGCCAGGAAGGAAAGCTTGGCAAGGGCGCAGTAGGTGGCCTCATGCCGGGCCCAGAATACCTCCCACAACACGGCATAATCATCGGTCCAGCGCGCGTTCATGATCAGTCGTACTGCTGCGGTGGTCGTCAGCTGTGGGCTTGAGTGATCCAGCGGGCGATCGGGCTCGATACAGCGAATCAAGGCCAGAAAATCTCGAGGAGTAAATGACAGCAGCGCCAGATCGGTCAGCGACAGTTGCAGCGAGTAGTGTTCGTGCCCGTCGACCTCCACCGCCGGATTGTCCTCGGTGCTGAAGTGCACATGCAGGTCGTCGGGCGACAACGGTTTGCCGGCAGTGTCCTGCAGCGCGCGGGAGAGCCGCTGTTGCAGGTAAGTGCGTACGGGCGGCGGCCAGTCCATGTCCAGTTGGTAGGCTTTCAGCACCAGCGTCGCACCCGTCAACATCCGGGCAACGGGGCTTTTTCTCAGGCTTTCGAGCCTTTTTTGGTTGAGGTCAGGGGGCGGTGTTACCGGGGGGAGCGTGGCGGTCATGTCGACGTAAGGGCTGGCGAAAGTGAGCACTCACTATGTCGCCTGAAGCGCCCTCACATCGTATAGCTATGTACGGCAAGCGGTAAAATCATGATCCCGTCGTAGCAGCGTGGCTTGCCGGCGATGGCGATTTTATGAGCACTGACGCCAGCAAGCCGGACTGCTATGGGGTTTTTTTTACGCGTTCAGATAGGCGCGCCAGCCGCCCAGATGGCTGATGTTGGTGGCGCCTTCCAGACCGTAGGGTTCACAGATAAATCCGCTTTCCCAGCGACCGTCGTGCAACTGCACCTTGCCCACTCCCAGCGGTGCCGGAATACCGGTGAGGAACGAACCCAATTCACTGCTCGGCAGTTCCCAGACTTCCACGGCAATCGCCACGCCGTCTTGCGCAACACGCACCATGCCCGGCCGAAATGGCGGGCCGCCAGCCAGGGCGTAGAGCTGATAGTCCGGCGAGCTATGAGTGGCTTCCAGCAAGCGCGCGCCGCGTTGTTTGAGTTGCCAGTTCAACGCCAGCCCGTCGAGGTGTGCGCCGCAAACCACCAGACGCGCTTTGTCATTGCGAGCGGTGGCGGCGGGTGCCGACAGGTTCAGTGGATGGCCGCCAATCACCGGCAAGTCGCTGTGCCGTTGCAGAGCGTCGGCGAGGCTCAGCAGGTATTGATCGGTGAACACGCGACCGAACAAGGTCACGCCCCACGGCAGTCCGTTGGCCATGAAGGCGCTGGGAACGGCGACCGCGGCGTAGTCCAGCAGGTTCATGAAGTTGGTGTAGTAACCCAGCTCCGAGTTGCGCAGCACCGGTTCCGCTTCCAGCTCGGCGAGGGTCACCGGGCGCGGGATGGACGGGGTGATGACGCAGTCGAGAGGTTCCAGCGCTTTGTCGCACAGCGCCTTGAGTGCCTGCAGGCGGTATTGCGCGCGAAAGGTCTGTACGCCGTCGACTGCTGGGGCTTTGGCCAACACAGCGCGAATCACCGGCAGCACCGCTTCTGGACGGGTCTCCATCAGTTCCCCGGCGACGCTGTAACGCTCAGCGACCCACGGGCCGTTGTACAACAGGCTCGCGGCTTCGAGGAAGGGTGACAGGTCGAGTGTGACCGCTTCGCCGCCCAGCGCGATCAAGCGTTGAATGGCGGCATCGAACAGAGCCGGGCCTTGCTCACAACCAAAGAACTCCAGGTCTTGCGGGCGAGGCACGCCGAAACGGAACGGCCGAGGTGCGCCGAATGCCGAGCCGTCGTTCCACAGCGGGTTGCTGCGGCTGTATTCATCACGCGGGTCGAGGCGGGCGGTCAGCCCCAGCAACTGGCTGGCTTCCCGTGCGGTGGCGGTGAAGGTAGTGACGCAATCCAAAGTGCGACAGGCCGGGACCACACCGGCGGTGGAGATCAGACCTTTGCTGGCCTTCATGCCCACTAAATTGTTCAGCGCGGCGGGTACGCGACCCGAACCGGCGGTGTCGGTGCCCAGTGAGAAACTGGCGACGCCCAAAGCCACTGCCAGCGACGAGCCGGCGCTGGAGCCGCCCGATGGATAATCGGTCAACACGCTGTTCGGGCAGGCACCGTAAGGCGAGCGACTGCCGTTCAATCCGGTGGCGAATTGATCGAGATTGGTCTTGCCTAGCGGGATCGCGCCGAGCTGAATCAACTGTTCGACGATGGTCGCCGAGTGCTGCGGCGTATAGGCGAAATCAGGGCAGGCAGCGGTGGTCGGGATGCCGGCCAGATCGATGTTGTCCTTGATCGCGAACGGCACGCCGTACAGCGGCAGATCCTTGATGTCGCGACTTTCCAGTGAAATCAGATACGGTTCCAGTTCGGCGACGCTGAGCAGGTGGATGAACAGGTGATAATCCGGGTTCAACGCAGCGGCTTTGTCGCGCAGGGCGAGAATCAATTGGCGAGGTGTCTGGCTGCCAGCTGAATAGGCAGCACGTACGCTGTCGAGGCGTAGGTCGTTCAAAACAGTGAGTGTCATGGCGAAATTCCGTTAAAAATTAAAAGATTCAGTCTGCTTCCAGGACCACGACCCGTTGCCCGGCGCGCACCGCCGATCCGGGTTGCACACGGACCTCGCGCACGGTGCCGGCCAGGGTCGCCAGCAGTGGGATTTCCATCTTCATCGACTCGAGAATCACCAACACATCACCGACTTCGACCCGATGGCCGACCTCGACCTGGACTTGCCACAGGTTGCCGGCGATATGGCTATCGATGCTGTGTTGCCCGGCGTCCAACGGCGCATCGTCGGTGGCCGGTGCGGCCGCTTCGTCGCTCTCGAAATTCGCCTGACCGCTGGCGATCCAACGCTCGCGCTCGGCGTTGAACGCACCTTGCTGTTGCGCACGGAACGCGGCGATGCCCTCGGCTTCGCGGGCGAGGAAGTCTTGGTAATCGGCGAGGTTCAGGGTGCTGTGTTCGATGTTCAGCTCGAAGCGACCCAGCGGAAAATCGCGGCGGATACGCAACAATTCGTCAGCGCTGACCGGGTAGAAACGGATCTGGTCGAAGAAGCGCAACAGCCACGGTTTGCCATCGAACGCGGCGACTTCGCGGTAGCGGTTCCACATCTGCAGCGTGCGCCCGACGAACTGGTAACCGCCGGGGCCTTCCATGCCGTACACGCACATGTACGCGCCGCCGATGCCTACCGAGTTCTCGGCGGTCCAGGTGCGCGCCGGGTTGTATTTGGTGGTCACCAGACGGTGGCGCGGATCGAGCGGGGTGGCGACTGGCGCGCCGAGGTACACGTCGCCCAGCCCCATCACCAGATAACTGGCGTCGAACACCGTGCGCTGTACTTCGTCGAGGTTCGGCAGGTCGTTGATGCGGCGGATGAACTCCAGATTACTCGGGCACCACGGTGCGTCTTTACGCACGGTGGTCATGTATTTCTCGATGGCCAGTTGGCAGGCCGGGTCGTCCCAGGACAGCGGCAAATGCACGATGCGTGAGGGCACTTGCAGGTCCTTGCTGGCGCACACGGCGTCCCATTCGCCGGCGACGATGGTCAGCAGTTTTGCCAGCGGCAATTGCTCGGGTTGGTAGTGCACTTGCAGCGAACGAATGCCCGGGGTGAGATCGATGACGCCATGCAACGCCTTGGCTTCCAGCGCTTGCATCAAGGCATGGCCACGGAACCGCAGCACCAGATCCAGCTCCGGGGCGCCGATTTCCAGCAGCAGGTGGGTGTCGCCGGACAGGCGTGCGACGAGGCGGGTGTCGTCCTGACCAATGTCCAACACAATCGGCGACATCAACTGTAGGAGCGGGCTTGCCCGCGATGACTGATTGTCATCCACCAGGGATGTATCGGATGTACCGGCCGCATCGCGGGCAAGCCCGCTCCTACAGAAGGCGGCGCGAGCGGCTTCGACGGTTACCGGAGAAAACTGTACTTTGTCTCCCGCCTTGAGCTGCCCCAGTTGCCACAGATCCGCCTCGATGATGGTTACCGGGCACACAAAACCGCCGAGGCTCGGGCCATCGGGGCCGAGGATCACCGGCATGTCGCCGGTGAAGTCCACTGCGCCGATGGCGTAAGGGTTGTCGTGGATGTTGGACGGATGCAACCCGGCTTCGCCACCGTCGGCGCGGACCCATTCCGGCTTCGGCCCGATCAGGCGCACGCCGGTGCGGCTGGAGTTGAAGTGCACTTCCCAATGGGTGGCGAAGAAGGTCTCGATGTAGTTTTCGGTGAAGTATTCCGGCGCGCCGTGGGGGCCATAGATCACTCGAATCTGGCGCACGGCGGGCAGGTCTTGAAGCTGCTCTTCAGGTACACGCTGACCGACACTGCGATCACTCAGCGCAGGAATGTGCAGCACGTCGCCAGCGCGCAAGGCACGGCCGCCATGGCCGCCAAACTGGCCAAGGGTGAAGGTGCTTTTGCTGCCCAGGTAATCCGGCAACTCCAGACCGCCGCGCACACACAAATAACTGCGCGCGCCGGCACCGGCGATGGTGCCGAGGGACAGGGTCGAACCTGCCGGCAGCAGAAGCGCCGTATTCATCGCCTGAGGTTCGCCATCCAGCGTCACTGGAATAACCGCGCCAGTAACAGCGACTACCGCATCGGTATTGAAGCGCAACAGCGGCCCGCTCATGGTGATTTCCAGCGCGGCACAGCCCTCGGCATTCCCCAACAGCAGATTGCCCAGACGCAACGCGCGGCTGTCCATCGGTCCCGACGGCGGCACACCGACGGCCCAGAAACCCAGGCGCCCCGGATAGTCCTGCACGCTGGTCTGGGTGCCGCCGCTCAGCACTTCGAAGGTGTTGGCGCGATACACCAGCGCTTCCAGGCAACGGGTCCACGGCTGGCCGCTGGCGAACGGTGCGTCGACGATGATTTGGCGCAGGTAATCGCGATTGGTTTCCACGCCGTACAGATGACTGTCCGCCAGCGCTTGCTCAAGGCCGGCGCTGGCCTGTTCACGAGTCGGTGCCCAACTGATCAGCTTGGCGATCATCGGGTCGAAGAACGGCGGAATCTCGCAGCCGGCTTCAACCCAGGTGTCGATGCGCAACGTTTTGCCGTCGGCCACCGGGAAGTCCACTGCAGTCAGCAAGCCAGGGCAAGGCTGGAAATCCCGACCCGGATCTTCGGCATACAGACGCGCCTGAATCGCGTGCCCCTGAGGTTGCAAGCCGTCGCGCAACTGGCCAAGTGGGGGCAGATCACCTGCCGCCAACTGCACCATCCAACTGACCAGATCAACGCCCCACACTTGCTCGGTGACGCCGTGCTCGACCTGCAAACGGGTGTTCACTTCGAGGAAGTAAAAGCGCTGGTCTTTGCTGTCAAACACGAACTCCACAGTGCCGGCGCTACGGTAGTTGACCGCCTTGGCCAGCTTGATGGCGGCTGCACACAGTTCGTCGGCCATGCCTGCCGGCAGGTTCGGCGCCGGGGTTTCTTCGAGGACTTTCTGGTTGCGGCGTTGTACCGAACAGTCACGTACACCGAGGGCGATGACTTCGCCCTGGCCGTCACCGAACACCTGCACTTCGAGATGGCGGGCGCGTTGGATGTACTTCTCGATGAACACCCCAGCGTCGCTGAAGTTGTTCTGGCCAAGACGTTTCACCGCTTCGAAGGATTCGCTCAGCTCGGCAGCACTGCGACACACGCGCATGCCAATCCCGCCACCACCTGCGGTGCTTTTCAGCATCACCGGGTAGCCGATCAGTTCGGCGGCACCCAGCGCATCGTCGAGGCTGTCGAGCAGCTCGGTGCCTTCCAGCATCGGCACGCCATGCTGTTTGGCCAGCGCGCGAGCGGTGTGCTTGAGACCGAATACGCGCAGTTGTTCCGGCGTCGGGCCGACGAAGGCAATCCCGGCGTCTTCACAGGATTGGGCGAAGGCTGCGTTTTCCGAGAGGAAGCCGTAACCGGGATGGATCGCCCTGGCGCCAGTGGCCTTGGCGATGGCGAGGATTTTATCCACTGCCAGGTAGGTTCCGGCCGCGCCGCCTTCACCGAGGCTGTGGGCTTCGTCGGCCTGGAGGATGTGCAGGCTGGCGGCATCGGCTTCGGAGTAAACCGCCACGCCCTTGACCTGCAAAGTGCGCAGGGTTCGCAGGATGCGGCAGGCGATGGCGCCACGGTTGGCAATCAGCAGTGTGTCGAACATGGCATAAACCCCGGAAACCGCTGGCTGCACGGTTTCGTAATGGGAAGCGGGCCGTCCCGCTGTTTTTCGTCGTACATCGAGGCCGTCCCCGATGGAGGATTCTGGTTCTTATGTAGGGGTTGCCGCTAACGCGGCAGATCGCAGCCTTCGGCAGCTCCTACAGAGGATTGCGTGAGGCACTGTCCGGACCGGCTTTGGCACAGAACGAACAGCCACCGGCGAAGACTTTTCATGGTCAGTCCCATATCAAAAACTGCGCAGGTGTCGGGTTGTAGGCGTTGCACGGGTTGTTCAGTTGCGGGCAGTTGGAGATCAGCACGATCACGTCCATTTTCGCGCGCAGTTCGACGTATTTGCCGGGCGCCGAGATGCCGTCTTCAAAGGTCAGCCCGCCATCAGCGGTGACAGGCACGTTCATGAAGAAGTTGATGTTCGGCCCGATGTCGCCTTTGCCCAGACGCCCGTCATGCACACAGGCGCGCAGGTAGTTGTCGCGGCAGCTGTGCATGTGGCGTTTTTCCAGGGCGTAACGCACGGTGTTGCTCTCTTGCGCGCAGGCACCGCCGAGGGTGTCGTGACGGCCGCAGGTGTCGTCGACGATGGTCAGCATCGGCTTGCCGAGGTTCGAATACAGGACGCTGCCGGTGGTCAGGTACACGCTATTCTGCCGACGCAGAGTGCGTTGCACGTCGTAGCGTTCGCGCGGGTTGGCCAGGCTGTAAAACAGCGTGTCGACGGCCTGATTGCCTTCCAGGTCGAGGATGCGCAGGGTTTGTCCGGCTTTGACTTCCTTGAGGAAGGGCTCGCCGGCGGCAATGGTCGCGTTGTAGATCGCGGCTTCAGGGTGTTTGGCAGTCAAGGTCATGGCGGCGCTCCTCACGCGAACAAGCGATCAGTGTTGACAAAACCGCGCTCGTTCTCCGGGCGCGAGGTGCGGCAGTGCTCGGCGACGCTGGCGTCGGCGCGCATCCAGCTGAGCTTCACCGGCTTGGGTGCGTACTGCGGATCGGGGTCCATCGGGTGTTGCAGCGCGGTCAGCACGACGAGGGTGTCCATCGGCGCATACAGCTCGATGAAGTCGCCGGCTTTCGAGTTGTCGGCGACGAAGTGGAAACGGCCGTCAGCATCGACGTTGACCCGGCTGAACAGGTTCAGGGTCATCAACAGGTCGGACAGGCCCAGGCCCCACTTGCCCAGTTCCACCAGCAGGTTGTCGGTGCCGTTGCGGAAGAAGCCATTGCGCAGTTCTTGATAGCGGCCCTGGCCGTATTTTTCCGCGACTTCTTCAGCGCACAACACGCCGCCGATGCTGTCGCTCCAGCCACAGGAGTCGGCGGTGATCGCCGCCAGCACGCGGCCCATGTCCGAGTACAGGCAGTGGCCGCTGGTGAGCTTGGCGGTGTGTTGGCATTTGAGGCTGTCGGGCAGGTTCAGGCGCTCGGTTTTCTCGTTGGCATTGAGCAGCGTCAGGCTGACGTTGGCGCCGCCGCGGATGTCGGTCAGGCGCAGCAACTGGCCGCGCTTGAGTACGAACGAGCGGTGGCCGCCACCGGGCAACAGCTCTTCAGCAAAAATCGGAAACAGTGAGTCAGTCATGTGCAGTGTTCCTTCAAACCGTTTGCAGCGAATCGAAGGCGGCGCGTGCAGCGCGGCGGTCGCTGTTGAGGGGAATGTCGTAGGTGATGCGGGCGCCATAGGCACCGGGCGCGTGCGGGTCGTGACGAATCTTGTCGAAAACCAGCAGGCGTGTGCCGAGGTTGAAGCCCTCGGACAAATCGTGGGTGACCATGAACACGGTCAGTTGCGTTTCGCGCCACAGCTCCAGCAGCAGGCCGTGCATGTCTTTGCGGATGCCGGGGTCCAGCGCGCCGAACGGTTCGTCGAGCAGCAACACGCGGGGTTTCATGATCAGTGCCTGGGCGATCGCCAGTCGTTGTTGCATGCCGCCGGACAGCTGCGTCGGATACTTGTCCAGCGAGTGGCTAAGGCCGACCTTGTGCAGCAATGCCGCCGCCTGTTCGCGGGCCTCGCGCTTGGCTGTGCCGAACAATCGTCCGAGCAGTGCCGAACGTGGCAATTCCAGACCCAGCGCCACGTTGTCCAGCACCGAGAGGTGCGGGAACACCGAGTAGCGTTGGAAAACCACACCACGGCTGGAATCTGGCTCGCCCACCAGTGGTTTACCGTCCAGATGAATCTGTCCGCGACTCGGCACTTCCTGGCCTAGCAACAGGCGCAGGAAAGTCGATTTGCCGCAGCCAGAGGCGCCGACCAAGGTGCAGAACTCGCCTTCGTTGACGCTCAGGTTCAGGCCTTCGAGTACCACTTGATCGTCGTACTGTTGCCAGACGTTATTCACCGAAATGAAGCTCATGCGCGTGCTCCTTCATACCAGGGGAACGCGCGTCGGGTCAGGGCCTTGAGGCCCCAATCCATTAGCCAGGCCAGCAGAGTGATCCACACCACGTAAGGCAGGATCACGTCCATCGCCAGGTAACGCCGCACCAGGAAGATCCGGAAACCCAAGCCGTCGGTGGAGGCGATGGCTTCGGCCGCGATCAGGAACAACCAGGCCGAACCCAGCACCAGCCGCAGCGCAATCAGCAGACGCGGCAGCAATTGCGGCAGAACCACTCGCAGGATCAAGGTCCAGGTCGAGGCGCCCAAGGTCTGCGCCTTGATCAGCAACTCCACCGGGATTTCCTTGGCCCGTTGCTCCAGATCCCGCGCCAGCACCGGGGTGATGCCGATCACGATCAGCATCACTTTCGACAGCTCACCCAGACCAACCACGATGAACAGAATCGGCAGGATCGCCAGCGGCGGCACCATCGACAACACCGTCAGCAATGGCGACAACGGCGCGCCGAACAACGGCAGAATCCCCGAAGCGATGCCCAGGCACAGCCCCAGCAAGGCGCTGATGCCCAGGCCAATCGCCAAACGTTGCAGACTGGAACCGGTGTCTTGCCACAGCAGATAACCGCCGCTGCGCTGGTCCTCGGTAAAGGCCATGCGCTTGACCGCATCGGTCATCTGCACCGCGCTGGGTAGCAGCTTGTCGTTGGGGTTTTCCGTCAGCCGGCTTGCCGAGCCCATGAAATAGGCAAAGAACAACAAGGCGAACGGCAGGATCACCAGGACCAGGCGACTGGCGCGATCCGGACGGCGGTTTATCAAACGCATGGCAATGACCTTTGGGCTGGGACGCGGTTACAGCTTGCCGTCGGCAGCCATCTGCACGTAGCTCGGGTCGAAGCGCAATTTGATGTTGCCCTTGTCACCGGTGCTGACGTCTTTGGCGAAAGCGATGCCGACCGCGCCCGCGTTTTTCGCGCCGTCGCCGAGCAGGCCGTGGGCGAACGAGAAGCTCGCGACTTTATCCATGGTCGTCGGCAGTTTCGGGCTGTTGGCGAACTCCAGTGCTTCCTTCGGCGTGGCGAACAGCTTGGTGGTGTCCAGTTGCGACTGGAAGCCAGCAAGATCGGTCCCGGAAGCCTTGGCCATGTGTTCCAGCGCGGAGGTGCTGGCAGCGTTTTTCGCGTTCATCAGCGCGACCACTTCGAACCAGGCGCCAGTCAGTGCCTTGCCCAGTGCCGGGTTGTCTTTCAGGGTCTGGGTGTTGACCACCATCATGTCCATGATCTCGCCAGGGATCTGGCTGGAGTCGAAGACTTCGGTGACGCCCGGCTTGGCCTTGATATCCGCCAGCATCGGGTTCCAGGTGGTGACGGCTTTGACCTCGTCGGTGTTGAAGGCGGCGCTGATATCGGCGTCCGAGGTGTTGACCACTTTCAGGTCTTTCTCGGCCAGCTTGGCGCGCTCCAGGCCTCGGGCCAGCAGGTAGTGCGAGACCGACAGCTGCACCAGATTGACGTTCATGCCTTTGAGGTCGGCCAGGGTCTTGCCTTCGCCCTTGAGGACGATGCCGTCGTTGCCGTTGGAGAAGTCGCTGACGATCAGCGCAGTGCTGTCCAGACCGCCGGCAGCCGGGATGGTCAGGGCGTCCATGTTGGTCATGGTGCAGCCATCGAACTGGCCGGCGGTGTATTGGTTGATTGATTCGACGTAGTCGTTCAGTTGGGTGACATCAATGGTGATGCCGTACTTCTTGGCCCACTTGTCGACGATGCCTTGAGTGCCAGCGAACTCCCACGGCATCCAACCGGCATAGATGGTCCAGCAGACGTTGAAGTGTTGTTTCGGGGCGGCAGCGTGTGCCGAGAGGCTCAATGCAGCGGCGGCGAAACCAGCGGCCAGCAGGGGAATCAGGCGAGATTTTTTTACAGAGAGCTTCATGTAACAACCTCCAGTAGGAAAAATTTAGGCGTTCAGGAGTCACGTGACACCACTGGTGTCCTGTCTCCCGGGCTTTTATCCCGCCGTGTAACCTCTACTGGAGGTCGCCAACTCTCGGACCAGCCACTCGCTTGTGGCGAGCCGGAACCCTAGTCGGCTATTGCAAATTGTGGTGCCGCGAACCGTTTTGACTCCTGCACAAGGATTGCTAAGCGAGAGGCGTGCCAAGTTGCTGCGGACCTTGGTTGGCAAGGGGTGATAGATTTTTGCAGATACAGATACGAAAAATTTCGCCTTGATATGGTGCGGGCATGCACCGGAGTAGGGCGCAGGATTTTGTAGGAGCGGCTGAAGCGTTGTGTCCGCGACAGCCTGCAGCGCCACATATACTTTTGCCGCAAAGGCACTCGCGAACCGATTTGCTGTCTGACGTTATGTCCGTCGTGCTGTATCCGCGGACGCCGACCAGCGTCGCTGGTTTGAGCTCTATCGCGGTCCAGGAGGCCGCTATGTATCGACGACCTTTGCTCATTGCTTTGCTGGGTTTGACGCTGTCAGGTTGCTACGGAGGTCCCGGTTACTACGAATCAGACGTGTACACCGCACCGGTTTACGGCACGCCGGTTTACACCGACAGTTATTACTACAGTGGTTCTTATTACGGCGGCAGTTACTACCGTCCAGGTTATGTCGTGCACCCCGGCTATTACGGCGGACATGGCCCTTATTATCCAAGACCCGGCTATGGCGGGCCCGGTTACGGCCACGGTCCAGGGTACGGCTATGGCCACGGTGGACCACCTCCCGGCTCGGGTTTTCACCCGGGTCCAGGTGTCCCCGGCGGCGGTTATCACGGCGGCGGCTCCGGGTATGGTGGTGGTTATCATCCGCCATCGGGCGGTGGCAGTGGCGGGCGGCCCGGAGGGCACTCCGGTGGCGGCCACGGCAACAGCAATGGTGGTAATGGTGGTGGCTCTACCGGTGGTCGCCGCTAACGCGGTATTCAGCGGCGCTCGGCAGGGCGCCGTTTCTTCTTGACGGAAAATACGGGCTCGTACAGTCCCGGCATCGGCTGATGAAGCCGAGTTGCCCGGGCTTTCAGGAGGCCATCATGCGTCGACAACTCGTACTCATAACTTCAGCTGCATTACTGCTGATAGGCCGCAGCGTCTGCGCCGAAGGCTATGGCGGCACCACTGACTATGGTCAACCCGGTTCGCTGACGACGCCCGGATATTATTCCCCGCGTCCCAGTTACATGACCTTGCCACCCAGTGCCGAACCAACGAGACCCTCCGTCGACCGAGGCCCGGCGGGGCAGGGCTGGGACCCGCGTTATCCGGGCAATCCCGGTTTTCAGCGCGGTCCGCCACAGCATTACGAGCGTCAGTACGACGGCCATTATGGCGCCGGCGGTGGGCGTGGCCCTTGGGATCGCCCCTAGTCGTGACCCATCAGTAATCCGACAAGTCCGCTAACGGATGCCGACCCTCCCAAGCCTTGTCAAAGTGTGCTTCGACCACCTTCTGCGGCACGCGCGCGACGTCAGGCCAATGCCAATGTGGAGTGTGGTCTTTGTCGATCAGGCGCGCGCGCACCCCTTCGCTGAATTCGGGATGCTGGCAGCAATTGAGGCTCAGGGTGTACTCCATCTGGAACACCTGGGCCAACGACAAATGCCGCGCGCGGGCGATTTGTTCCCACACCAGATGGGCGGTCAGCGGGCAACCTTCCTTGAGGTTTTTTGCCGCGCGGTGGAGCACGGTGTCGTCATGGCTGTGCAACTGGGCGATGGCGCGCCAGGCCGAGGCAATATCGGCGACATCTAGCCATTCATCGATCTGCGCCCGGCGCGGTAGCCATTGCGCAGCCGGCATTTGACTGACGGCCTCCTGCTGCAAGGCCTTGAGCAGGCTGTTGAGTTGGACGGCGGTCTGCTCCTCCCAGTTGAGTTGCAGCAGGCCTTCGATCAACGCTTCCTGCTGTTCATCCAGCAGAAAACGGTCGGCCAGATCCAGGTCCAGGGCATCGCGGGCGTTGATCTGTGCACCAGTCAAGCCGAGGAACAAGCCCAGCTTGCCGGGCGTGCGCGAGAGAAACCAACTGGCGCCGACGTCGGGGTACAGGCCGATGCTGATTTCCGGCATCGCCAGACGACTGCTGGGCGTCACGATCCGAACCCCGGCCGCTTGCAGCAAACCCATGCCGCCGCCCAGCACATAACCATGGCCCCAACAGATCAACGGTTTTGGGTAGGTGTGCAGGCGGTAGTCGAGACGGTATTCCGCCGCAAAAAAATTCGCGGCCAGCGGCGGCACTTCGCCGGGGTGAGCGCGGCAAGCCTCCACCAGACTGCGCACGTCGCCACCCGCGCAAAAGGCCTTGTCGCCATTGCCGCGCAGCACTACGCAGACGATTTGCGGGTCGTTGGCCCACGTCTCAAGGCGATCCATCAGTGCCAGAATCATTGGCAATGACAGGGCATTGAGTGATTTTTCCGCATCCAGTGTCGCGATACCGATGCGCGCACCGCCTTGGGCATGCAGCTCTTCAAATTGCAGATTCATAGAGATCTCTCGAAAAAGCAGGGCAACCGGCCATTAAGGCTCTGATACCGCGGGGCCGTGGGAAGTTGCAAACAGTCGCGTAAGAGCAAGTGTAGAAAACAGAAGCAGAGTGTGACGTCATTTGACATCGGCGCTCGGCTTTCCTAGGGTGCGCCCAATGATTTTTGCAGGTGTGCCATGACTAGCGATGACCGTATCAAACTCGAACCGGGCTGGAAGCACGCGCTGCGTGACGAGTTCGAACAACCCTACATGAATGAATTGCGTGAATTTCTGCGTCAGGAGCATGCGGCCGGCAAGGAAATCTACCCGCCGGGACCGATGATCTTCAACGCGCTGAATTCGACGCCACTGGACCAGGTCAAGGTGGTGATCCTGGGCCAGGACCCGTACCACGGGCCGGGTCAGGCTCACGGTTTGTGCTTCTCGGTGCAGCCTGGCATTCCGACGCCGCCATCGCTGGTCAATATCTATAAAGAACTGAAACGCGACCTGAACATCGACATCCCCAACCATGGCTATCTGCAATCCTGGGCCGATCAGGGCGTGTTGCTGCTCAACACCACCATGACCGTCGAGCGCGCCAACGCCGCCTCCCATGCGAAAAAAGGCTGGCAGTTCTTTACCGACAAAATCATCGAAGTGGTCAGCGCACACCAGCCGCACCTGGTGTTCCTGCTGTGGGGTGCG
This sequence comes from Pseudomonas sp. NA-150, assembly GCF_044336365.1. Taxonomy (NCBI): domain Bacteria; kingdom Pseudomonadati; phylum Pseudomonadota; class Gammaproteobacteria; order Pseudomonadales; family Pseudomonadaceae; genus Pseudomonas; species Pseudomonas sp. NA-150. The sequence goes on from NZ_CP172305.1 coordinate 929,713, forward strand.
CATGCCCAGAGCAAGCAAAAACTGATCGATGCCAGTAAGCATCTGGTGTTGTGCTCGGTCCATCCATCGCCGTTGTCGGCCTATAAGGGCTTTTTGGGTAACGGGCACTTTGGCCGTACCAACAAGTTTTTGCAGCAGAATGGGTTGGCGCCGATTGAGTGGAAGTTGCCGACGGTTTGATTTGGTGGCGTGGCTGATACACCGCGTCAATCCATTCGCCAACAAGTTAGCTCCCACGGGATTTTTGGCTGCCTCAGGATTTGGTTGAGTGCTCCGAGATTGTGGGACCCAACTTGTTGGCGAAGAGGCCCGCAAGACTGCCACATCACTTTTTCATCGCGCAAAATTAAGCCCGGCGAAGGCCGGGCTGGGTTTGAATCAGGGAACGCCTTAGCTGATGCGGTTTGCACCAACGTGGTCAGCACCATCTGCGGCTAGGCGGTTTGCACCAACGTGGTCAGCACCATCAGCGGCTACGCGGTTTGCACCAACGTGGTCAGCACCATCAGCGGCTACACGGTTTGCACCGACGTGATCGGCACCATCAGCGGCTAGGCGGTTTGCACCAACGTGATCAGCACCATCGGCGGCTACGTGAGTGGAGTGAAGATGAGCCGAACCGTTTTCTGCGAACGCTGGAACTGCGAAAGTTGCGCTAGCCAGTACCGAGAAAGCCAGGCCGAAGATCAGTTTGGAAGTTTTCATGCTAGTTGCTCCGAAGTGTTTTAGTCGTTGTAAGTAGGTATGGGTTGGATTCTACGCCGCGCCCGATTATTAAGAAGTCAATCGGGTTGGTAGCGAATATCGTTGAAATTGATAGTGCGAAAAGTCTAAGCAATTCAGTTCGATGAGACGCGATCAGCCGCCCTGATTGCACACTTCAGCGAAGGTCAGGTAGTCCAGGCCTTTGGTTTGGCCCTGAGAGTTCTGGTACGTCAGGTGTGCATTCACCACACCGCAGGAACTGCTGGCGCTGTCGACTTCGGAGACCACGTGGCGGATGTCCAGCTGGCTGCCGTGGCTGTAGGCGTCGGTCTTGACGGTGGACTCGGCACGCGCAGACAGGGTGCAGATGTTCAGCGCAGCAAACAGGCAGGCAGCGTAGATGGCTTTCGAGTTCATGGTCATTTCCTCAGGGTTTAAGTAGGTTCGATCGAGACGGTCTGTGTTGTCTCGATGGAACCTATTTAATGCCCGCGAGGTATCTCGCATGTGTCGAGAACGGCCTGTGTTGAGTTGCACAGTGTCTAAAGGGTGGCGGGATACGTTGAGATACATACCGGTCGCGATCGGCTAGGAACCCTTTGGAGAGTCCATGTCTTGAATCAACCGTCCTACAGGTTTTCCAATAAACACAGTGTCAATTGGGCCGTCGATCCCAATGCCTGAACAGCGGCTCAGCCAAAAACAACACAAACAACAAGCGCATCACCTGCATCGCCGTGACCAGCGGCACCGACAACTGCAACACTTCTGCCGTCAGGCTCATTTCGGCAATGCCACCGGGCATCATGCCCAGGGTCAGCGAGCGCAGATCCAGATGGGTCATCGCGCTCAAGCCCAGGGCAGCGAGTGCGGCGATGAGCATGGTCAGGGCGGTTCCCAGCAGTGTCCGGCCAATGAACGACGGTGCACGGCGAAAGAACGAGCGGTTGAAATGACAGCCCAGGCCGCTGCCGATCAACCACTGCCCGACCTGACTACCGCCCTTCGGCAAACCGATGTGCAAGTCCCAGGCGATGCTCACGGTAGCGCTGAGCAGCAAGGGGCCGAACAGCCAGGGATTGGGTTGCTTCAAGCGTTGCCATAACCAGGCCAGCACGCCTCCCGCCGGAAATAGCAGCAACAGCCAAGGCCAGTCCACCGTTGCCGGTTGCAATGCAGGCGCACCGTCACCCGACACGTACTTGAACAGCGCCGGCACACACAGCACCACCATCAACACCCGCAAGCTTTGCCCGGCGGCGACGCTGCTGAGCACGGCGCCATTGCGTGCACCGAGGTTGACCATTTCCCCCTGAGCCGCCAGGCATGCTGGCAAAAAATGCGGTGGCGCGGTCTTCGCCGGTACGGCGCATCAACCACACACCGACCACGCTGGAAACGCTGGTGACCAGCGCACCGGAGAAGATCAGACCGAAATGCGAAAGCACCTGTTCGATGACCAACGGCGTGAAGTGCAAGCCAATGCCGATGCCGACGATCCATTGCCCACATTTGCGCCCGCCGGGGATTTCCCCCAGTTGCCACGGTGTCAACGTGCGCACCAGGATGATCGCCAACAACGAGCCGACCATCCACGGCAACGGCCAGCCGACCTGGCTGGCGAGGTAGCCACCGAGCAGGCCGATCAGCGGCGTGCCCCACCAGGCTTTGAAGGCGCGATCAGGCATCGGCGAGGGCGCGCCGCTGGCTCGAACGTTTACGCCAGATCCGCAGCAGCGGCATCAGCAGCATGATCACGGTCAGCACCCAGATGCTGAAGGTGATGGGACTCGACCACAGAATCTCCAGCGCACCGTTGGAAATCGACAGTGCGCGGCGCACGTTCTGTTCCATCAGGCCGCCGAGGATAAAGCCCAGCAGGATCGGCGACAGAGGGAAGTCCATCTTGCGCAAGGCGTAGCCGAAGATGCCGATGCCGACCATCATGAACAGGTCGAAGGTGGTGGCGTGCACGGCGTAGACGCCAATCGCGGTGATGATGGCGATCACCGGCACCAGCGCCCAGTTCGGCACGCTGAGGATGCGGGTGAAGATGCGGATCATCGGGATGTTGAGGATCACCAGCATGACGTTGGCGACGAACAACGAGGCGATCAGGCCCCAGACGATGTCCGGCTGTTGCTGAAACAGCAGCGGGCCGGGGGTGATGTTGTACAGCGACAGTGCGCCGATCATCACCGCCGTGGTGCCCGAGCCGGGTACGCCGAGGGTCAGCATCGGCACCAGCGCGCCGCAAGCCGCGCCACCGATGGCGGTTTCCGGCGCGGCCAGACCGCGCAGGTCGCCTTGTCCGAATTTACCGTCCTTGCCCGCCAGACGTTTCTCGGTCATGTAGGCCACGGCACTGGCCAATGTCGCGCCGGCCCCCGGCAGCACGCCCATGATGAAGCCCAGCAGACCGCAGCGCAGGTTGACCATCAACACCGCGCTGGCTTCCTTGAGGTTGAACATCATGCGCCCGGTGGCTTTGACCGCCTCCTGGCCGCGATGGGTTTTTTCCAGCAACAGCAGGATTTCGCTGATCGAAAACAGACCCAGCACCAACACCACGAACTGAATGCCGTCGGCCATGTGGATGTTGTCGCCAGTGAAACGGTACACACCGCTGTTGGCGTCGATGCCGACACTCGACAGAAACAGGCCGATCAACGCTGCGATAAACGTTTTCAGCGGACGATCACCGGCCATGCCGCCGAGGCAGACAATCGCGAACACCATCAGTACGAAATATTCTGCCGGGCCGAAGGCAATGGCCCACTTGGCCAACAACGGCGCGAACAACACCATGCCGCAGGTAGCGATTAAAGCGCCGATGAATGAACTCCAGGCAGACAGTGACAAGGCGACGCCGGCCAAGCCCTGACGCGCCATTGGGTAGCCGTCGAGGGTGGTCATGACGGTGGACGCCTCGCCGGGGATGTTCAGTAGGATCGAACTGATCCGCCCGCCATATTCACACCCCAGGTACACCGCAGCCAGCAGGATCAGTGCCGATTCAGGTGGCAGACCAAGGGCGAAGGCGATCGGGATCAGCAGTGCGACGCCGTTGATCGGACCGAGGCCCGGCAGCAATCCGACGACGGTACCGATCAAGGTGCCACACAGCGCAGTGATCAGGTTGTACGGGGTCAGCGCAACGCCGAAGCCCTGGCTCAAGTAGCTGAAAGTTTCCATGTCAATTCTCCAGAACGTCGAGCAGGCCCAGGGGTAACGGAACGTCCATGGCTTTATCGAATAGCAGGTAAAGGCCGACGCTCATCAAGGTCACGACCAGCACACTCAGGTCCCAGCGCCCGCCATACAGGCGTGCCATGGGAATGCCGATCAGCATGCTGCTGAGGATGAATCCCAGCGGTTCGAACAATCCGGCGAACACCAGCAACAAGACGACGCACAGGCTGATCTTGATCAGGGTCGGTTGATCCAGCGCGGGCTCGTCGTCGCTATGGACGATGGCTGTCGGGCGCAACAGCATGTACAGCAGGCCGGCCATCATCAGGCCGAGCATCAACAGCGGAAAGGCTCGTGGTCCTACAGGCTCGTAGGAGTAGGCTGCCTGATACGGCCAGGCCATCAACGCCAGACCGGCACACGCCAGCAGCAACGCCGAGGCGAAGAGTCGTTGTAAAAGCATGGGGAACTCCTGTGCCGCGCGACGCCCGAAGGCGCGCGCAGCCACTGATATCAATTGAGTGCGATCACTGAATCAGGCCAAATTCCTTGGCCAGGATCTTGTAGTCGGCGACCTGTTTTTTCACGTACTTGTCCAGTTCGTCGCCGGTCATGGCGAAAGGGAACAGCTCGCGTTGGTCGCGCAATGTGGCGAAGTCCTTCGAGGCCAGCAGGGTGTCGAAGGCCGCTTTCCACCAAGCGTACTCTTCGTCGCTGACCTTGGGCCCCAGGTAGAAACCGCGAACCACCGGCCAGACGATGTTGTAGCCCTGTTCCTTGGCGGTGGGGATGTTTTTCATTTCCGGCTCGTCCAGACGCTGCTCGGCGAACACCGCCAGCAGGCGCATGTCACCGCTGATAACGTGGGGCATGGAGTCGGAAATGTCGGTGCTGCCGACTTGAATGTGCCCGCCGAGCAGTGCGGTGGCGATTTCACCACCGCCTTCGAGGGCAACGTAACGCAGGTCGCGCGGGTTGATGCCGGCGGCCTTGGCGATCAGTGCGGTCTGCATCCAGTCCTGGCTGCCGACGGTACCGCTGGAGCCGATCACCACTTTGCTCGGGTCTGCCCGCAGTGCCTTGACCAGATCGTCGAGATTTTTGTACGGCGAATCGTTTTTCACCGCAATGGCGCCATAGCTGGTGCCCACCGCGGCCAGCCAACGCACGGCGCTTTCGTCGAAGCGGCCGAACTTGCCTTGCGCCAGATTCAGCAATGAGCCGCTGGACCAGGCCACCAGCGTGCCGGCGTCCGCGGGCCGTTGAGCGACCACCGCGTTGTAGGCCACCGCGCCCACGCCTCCGGGCATGTAGGTCACGCGCATGGGTTTGCTCAGCAGTTTCTCGTTGACCAGCGCGCTCTGCGCCAGTTTGCAGGTCAGGTCAAAACCACCACCGGGGGAGGCCGGGGCGATGCATTCGGGACGCTTGGGTTCGGCGGCGCACAATTGGGTGGCGACCAGCAGACAACTGGCAGCCAGGGCGAAACGACGCAAGGATGGGGTCATGGGGCACTCCGTTATTGTTCTTATTGTGAGCCAGCCGTGGTGAAGGCCAGGCTTTGAAAACGCATCGTGGCGTTCTTCGTTTCGGGATCCTAAAGGGTGAAGCTTTCAGTAACCTTTCAATTTACCTTTCGGCGCTGGTTGTGATCATGCGCCCTCCACAGCGGCCGATGCGGCTGTAAACTCCGCGCTTTGATAAGTCCAAGAATCTGGAGAAGTCGATGCGTGTTCTTCTCGTGGAAGATCATCTGCAGCTCGCCGAAAGCGTTGGCCAGGCCCTCAAGGGGCTGGGGTTGACCGTCGACGTGCTGCACGATGGGGTCGCTGCCGATCTGGCATTGAGCAGCGAGGAATATGCGGTGGCTGTTCTGGACGTCGGTTTACCACGGCTGGATGGTTTCGAGGTGCTGGCGCGCTTGCGTGCCCGGGGCAAGAACCTGCCGGTGCTGATGCTGACCGCTCGCAGCGACGTCAAGGATCGGGTCCATGGTCTCAATCTGGGCGCCGACGATTACCTGGCCAAACCGTTCGAACTGTCCGAACTGGAAGCGCGGGTCAAGGCGCTGTTGCGGCGCAGTGTACTGGGTGGCGAGCGGCAACAGCGCTGCGGTGTGCTGGTCTATGACCTCGACACGCGTCGTTTCACCCTGGGCAATGAACTGCTGACGCTGACTTCCCGTGAACAAGCGGTGCTTGAAGCACTGATTGCGCGCCCTGGACGGGTCATGAGCAAAGAGCAGTTGGCGGCTCAAGTGTTTGGCCTGGATGAAGAAGCCAGCCCCGATGCCATCGAAATCTACGTGCATCGCCTGCGCAAAAAGCTCGATGGGCAGCCGATAGCCATCGTGACTTTTCGTGGCCTTGGTTATCTGCTGGAAAGCCGCGATGCCTGATATCGAGCACTCGCGGACCAATAGCCTGCGTTGGCGATTGCTGTGGAACCTCGGCCTACTGCTGATTGTGTTGATGCTCGCCAGCGGCTTGAGCGCTTACTGGAATGGTCGCGAAGCCGCAGATACCGCGTATGACCGCACCCTGTTGGCTTCGGCACGCACCATCGCCGCCGGTCTTTCCGAGCGTGACGGCGGGCTGAGTGCCGACGTGCCTTACGTCGCCCTCGATACCTTCGCCTACGACAGTGCGGGGCGCATTTATTACCAGGTCAACGACATCAACCAAAAGCTGATTTCCGGTTACGAAAACCTGCCGGCGCCGCCACCGGGTACGTTGCGCACGGATGATTATCCGGCGTTGGCGAGCTTCTACAGCGGCCGTTATCTGGGCCAGGATGTGCGCGTGGTCAGCCTGCTCAAGCCGGTCAGCGAGCCGAATATCAATGGCATGGCGGAAATTCGCGTCGCCGAAACCGAGGAAGCGCGGGTCCGCATGGCCCGCAGCTTGATGGCCGATACCTTATTGCGCCTGGGCATGTTGGGCGGCGGGGCATTGGTGCTGGTGTGGTTCACCGTGAGTGCGGCGTTGCGCCCGCTGGAGCGCCTGCGCACGGCAGTCGAAGAGCGGCAGCCGGATGATCTGCGAGCGTTGCCGTTGGTGGAGGTGCAGCACGAATTGCGGCCGCTGGTGGGTGCGCTCAATCACTTTACTGAACGTCTGCGAGTGCAATTCGAGCGTCAGTCGCAGTTTATTGCCGACGCTGCCCACGAACTTCGCACCCCATTGGCGGCGCTCAAGGCGCGGGTCGAGTTGGGGTTGCGCGATAACGAACCGGCCCACTGGCGTACTACCCTGGAAGCCGCCGCGCAAGGCACGGATCGACTGACACACCTGGCCAACCAACTGTTGTCGCTGGCGCGCATCGAAAACGGCGCGCGGGCGATTGCGGAGGGTGGCGCGCAGTTGCTGGATCTCAGCCAGTTGGCCCGCGAACTCGGTATGGCCATGGCACCGTTGGCCCACGCGCGGGGCGTGGCCTTAGCGTTGGAAGCCTCTGAACCGGTGTGGTTGCGCGGCGAGCCGACCTTGCTCAACGAGCTACTGAGCAACCTGGTGGACAATGCCTTGGCGCATACCCCGTCGGGTGGCAACGTGGTTTTACGCGTCTATGCGCCGGGCGTGCTGGAGGTCGAAGATGACGGGCCGGGGATTCCCGAAGCCGAGCGCGAGCGGGTGTTCGAGCGCTTTTATCGTCGGCAGCAGCAGGGCAGTGGCTCGGGTTTGGGCTTGGCGATAGTCGGTGAAATCTGCCGCGCGCACCTGGCGCAGATCAGTTTGCATGACGGGGCGGAACGCGGGTTGAAGGTGCGGGTGAGGTTTTTGGTGGTTTGATGGGTTGTCTGTGCGGTCCTCTTCACTGTAGGAGCCAACTTGTTGGCGAGGGCTGCGATGAGGGGAGCCTGGCACACCGCGCTCGCGAACAATCGGGCGTCGACCGGTTGCTCCTTCAGCGAGCGCATACGTCGTGCGCTGTCTAGACAAGCAGGGTCATTGCTTCATTCATTTCAACGACCAGTTTGCCGTCTTCGAGATCAAGACCCAGGCGTGCGAAGGCGGGCAGGCTGTCGAGTGCGATGTCACCGTAAGGATGGCGGGTGCCGTGGTGGCTGTGTACCGTCGCAATTTGCACCAGATCGACGTAATCGACCTGCTTTGCATCCCGATTGAACAGGTTCTGGAATTGCCCCGGCAGCTTGGCCAGCGGTTCCGGGAACTCCCAGGCCCTGAGCAGTTTCTCGCCGATGATTGGGTGGATGCTTTCGATCACATGGTTGAGGCTGACCGGGTCTGACAGCAGTTCATAGTGGTCTTCGGCGTAGGTCAGGATTGGCAAAACCCCGATCAAATGCACCATGCCCGCCAATGTCGCCTGGTCGGGTTTGAGGTGAGTGTGGTTGCGGCACAGTGCGTAACTGATACCCGCCACGTGCTGGCTTTGCTTCCAGACGTCGCGCATCTTCTGCTCGATCACCTCGGACTTGGCCTGGAACATCTGTTCCACCACCAGCCCGATGGCCAGGTTGCAGCTGTAATTGATACCCAGGCGAGTGATGGCGGTGTGCAGGTCGCTGACTTCGGAGTTGCCGCGCATCAGCGGGCTGTTTACCACCTTGATCAGACGCGCGGAAAGCGCCGTATCGCTGCCGATGACTTTGCTCAAACCGCTGACGCTGATGTCCTGATTTTCTGCGGCGACACGAATCTTCAGCGCCACTTCCGGCAACGTCGGCAAAAATAACGCATCGTTATTGATTGCCTTGATCAAGTCCCTTTGAACCGTGTCAGCCATCGTACTCATGTCGCGTCTCGTAGGTGTTGCGTGGTTCGTGCCCCATCGCCAAGGGCGGAGGGGCGTGCCGCTTAGCGCTGGGTTTCGAGTTTTGCGTCGAGTGTGTATGGCAGGTGTGTCAATTGCAGTGTTGGGCCATCGGCCGCGCCCAGATGAATATGACCGTCTTCTACCGCGTTGTCCTGTAGTACCGCCAGCAGTTCGATACCGTCGCTGCTGTTGGCCGCAATCACCACTTCACCCACTGCGCTGCCGTGCACCGGCGAGAACAACTCGACGCCCGGCTCTGGGGCTTCAGTGCCGGCCAGGGTCAGGCGATACAGCCGGCGCTTGAGTTTGCCCAGGTACTGCATGCGCGCGACGATTTCCTGCCCGGTGTAGCAGCCTTTCTTGAAGCTCACGCCGCCCACTGCCTGCAAATTGAGCATTTGCGGGATAAAGGTTTCGCGGGTGCTTGGCATGACTTGACCGATGCCGGCGCGAATCTGCCCCAGCAGCCAATTGTTCAGTGAACCTTCAGTCAGGTACGCCGCGAGACTGGCGCGCACGCTGTCGGCCTGATCCGCCGCTAGCCACAGTTCGGCGCGGTTCGGCGACACACGAATCGCGATCAAACCATTGGCGCGTACAGCGGCGTCTGACGCAGGCGGTAGATCCAGTCCCAGTGCCAGCAACGCAGCGTCGCCGTGGTCGACGCCAAAGCGAACCCAGCCGGCGCTTTCGTCAGTCAGTTTCGATTTGGAAAACACCGCGTATTTTTTCAGATCCGCCAATTGCGGCTCGATCAGCTCCGATGCCATCGCCAACAGGCAACCGTCACCTTCCAGCAAGATCCGGAAACTCGACTGCATGCGCCCTTTTTGCGTGCAGCGCGCACCGAGGGTCGCGGTGGTGTCATTCAGGTAGTTGAGGTTGCACGTCAACTGGCCTTGAAGGAATTTGCTGGCGTCAGGGCCGCGGACGGCAAGAACGCCCTCGTGGGACAGCGTGCAGAAAAAAGCGGAGTCGGCCATTGGTCATCGCAGGGTAAAAAGTCTAGGGGGTCATAATAGTGCGGTGTTCGCATAATGGGTACAGGCCTTTAGTCCGTCTACTGAAAAGTATGTCTACTGAAAACTGCTGCGACCAAAGCTCAGTGCGAGGAGGGGAGCTGCGCCTGTATACTTGCCGCCTATTTGAGGAGCGCTCCATGGTCGATGACATCGAACTCAACCGGCTTTACTGGCACAGCCGTCGCGGCATGCTAGAGCTGGATGTGTTGCTGGTACCTTTCGTAAAAGAAGTTTATCCCACCCTGAATGATGTCGATCGCGACCTGTATCGCCGGTTGCTGACCAGTGAAGACCAGGACATGTTCGGCTGGTTCATGCAGCGCGCCGAGTCGGAAGACGCAGAATTGCAGCGCATGGTTCGCATGATTCTGGACCGTGTCCAGCCGCAGTGATCGTTTCGAATGCCGTTGGCAGGCCTCTCGGCTGTTGCTGGCGGCATATCTGATCAGCCAGGCGCTGGCGCTGGTTTCGTTATATTTTCTGGATATTCCCGTCTGGGCGTGCGCGCTCGGCGTGGTGTCGTGCCTGGTCCATGGGGTGTGGGCGTTACCGCGTTTTATCCTGCTGAACCACGCTTCGGCATTCACCGGGCTACGGCGCGATGCCGACGGATGGCAGTTATGGAGTGCGGCTGGCGGCTGGCAGGCGGTGCAGTTGCGACGCGACAGTCTGGCACTGCCATTGACGGTGGTTCTGCGCTTTCGCCTGATTGGCAAGCGCCCGTTGTTTGAGCGTCGACTGCGCGGGCTGTGCATTCCCCGCGACGCGCTGCCGCCGGATGTCCACCGACGGTTGCGCGTGCGCTTGAAATTCAGTCGGCGTAGGTGGGCGGCCGCAGAATAGTGTCCAGCGCTTCGGGCAGCATTTCCGGATAATCCAGGGTGTAGTGCAGGCCGCGGCTTTCCTTGCGTTCCATGGCACAGCGGATCATCAGTTCAGCCACTTGTGCCAGATTCCGCAACTCGATCAGGTCGCGGCTGACTTTATAGTTGCTGTAGAACTCGTCGATTTCGTCCAGCAGCAAACGCACACGGTGCTGAGCCCGCTGCAGGCGTTTGTTGGTGCGCACGATACCGACGTAGTCCCACATGAATCGCCGCAGTTCATCCCAGTTATGCGCGATGATCACGTCTTCATCGGAATCGGTCACCTGACTGGCGTCCCACGTCGGCAGCGGTTTTGGCTGCGCGACGTTCGGCAGTTGAGCAAGGATATCGGTGGCCGCAGAGCGAGCGTAAACGAAACATTCCAGCAGCGAATTACTGGCCATGCGGTTGGCGCCGTGCAGGCCGGTGAAGCTGGTTTCGCCAATGGCGTACAGGCCGGGCACATCGGTGCGACCGTGCTCGTCGACCATCACCCCGCCGCAGGTGTAGTGCGCAGCCGGCACCACCGGGATCGGTTGTTTGGTGATGTCGATGGAAAATTCCAGGCAGCGTTCATAGACCGTCGGGAAGTGGGTCTTGATGAATTCTTCCGATTTGTGGGTGATGTCCAGGTACACGCAGTCGACACCCAGCCGCTTCATTTCGTGGTCGATGGCGCGCGCCACGATGTCCCGAGGCGCCAGTTCAGCCCGAGGGTCGAAGCGTTGCATGAAACGTTCGCCATTCGGCAGCTTGAGATAGGCGCCTTCGCCGCGCAGGGCCTCGGTGATCAAAAAGCTCTTGGCTTGTGGGTGATACAGGCACGTCGGATGAAACTGGTTGAACTCCAGGTTTGCCACCCGGCAGCCGGAGCGCCAGGCCATGGCGATGCCATCACCGCAGGCGCCATCGGGGTTGCTGGTGTACAGGTAGACCTTGGCGGCACCGCCCGAGGCCAGAATGGTAAAGCGTGCACCGTAGGTGTCGACTTCGCCGCTGGCGCGATTGAGCACATAGGCACCCAGGCAGCGCTGGCCGGGCAAACCCAGCCGGCGTTCGGTGATCAAGTCGACCGCAACCCGCTGTTCCAGCAGCTCGATGTTGGGTCGCTGACGCACTTGTTCCAGCAGCGTATTGAAGATCGCGGCGCCGGTTGCGTCGGCGGCATGGATGATGCGCCGATGGCTGTGACCGCCTTCACGGGTCAGGTGAAACTCGAATCCACCGTCTTCGACCGTCGCCTGTTCGTCGCGAGTAAAGGGCACGCCCTGATCGATCAGCCACTGAATGGCGGCCCGGCTATGTTCGACGGTAAAGCGCACGGCGTCTTCATGGCACAGGCCGCCGCCGGCATTGAGCGTGTCTTCGACATGGGATTGGACGGTGTCGGCGGTGTCGAGGACGGCCGCAACGCCACCCTGTGCCCAGAATGTCGAGCCGTTGGCCAGATCGCCCTTGCTCAAGACGGCAATGCGCAGGTGGCTGGGCAAGGTCAGCGCAAGGCTGAGCCCGGCGGCACCGCTGCCGATCACGAGGACGTCATGTTGAAATTGTTGGCTCATCTCAGAACTCCGCGCGCAGCGGCCACTAGTATATAGAGGGGTGGAGCGGCACAATAGCCGAGCATTTATGGCATTGTGAAACCACAGCGGGCTCGGATTGTGCTCTAGTCTGAAGGAACATGCCTACCGTTTTTCAGATAGAAGGTCGGTGATTCCAGTGTTTCAGCGCTGAATCAGATTTTTGCGAAAGCAAAGGTAGGGTTATTGCACCTGAAGGCGAAATCCGGGAACTTTTCATACAAGACCGGGCTCAATAGCAGGTTGCCTATAAAGGGACGCGTCGGTTATGTGCGGGGTTCAGGCAACTGTCACTGCAAGATTCGACGACAAGATTATTTCCGCAGCCGGCCCTGTCCGCGCTGCGTTTTTCGTGCGGGTTAAATCATGGCTCGCAGGAAACTTGCTTGAAGGGGGAGAACTTTTGCGAAAAGCCCGAGTCTATGTTTGCAAGCCAGTTCAACGGCTGATGCAACACTCCCTCAAGCTCACCGAGGAGTGTTCATGCTAACCCAGGAAGAGGATCAGCAGCTGGTCGAGCGCGTACAGCGCGGCGACAAGCGAGCTTTTGATCTGCTCGTGCTGAAATACCAGCACAAAATTCTCGGGTTGATCGTGCGTTTTGTGCACGACACCCATGAAGCCCAGGATGTTGCGCAAGAGGCCTTTATCAAAGCCTATCGCGCACTGGGGAATTTTCGCGGCGACAGCGCCTTTTATACATGGCTGTACCGCATTGCCATTAACACGGCAAAGAACTATCTGGTTTCTCGTGGCCGTCGGCCGCCGGACAGTGATGTTAGGTCTGAAGACGCAGAATTCTACGACGGCGATCATGGCCTCAAGGATATCGAGTCGCCAGAGCGTGCGTTGTTAAGGGATGAGATCGAGGGCACCGTCCATCGAACTATCCAGTTACTTCCAGAAGATTTGCGTACGGCACTAACTTTACGTGAATTTGATGGTCTGAGTTACGAGGACATTGCGAGCGTCATGCAGTGTCCGGTGGGTACCGTGCGATCTCGGATTTTCCGCGCTCGGGAAGCCATCGATAAAGCCCTGCAACCGCTGTTGCAGGAATCCTGAGACAGCGGCGATAGCCAAGAGAGGAACCGCCATGAGTCGTGAAGCCCTGCAGGAATCGCTGTCCGCAGTGATGGATAACGAAGCAGACGAGCTGGAATTACGTCGGGTGCTGAACGCCTTCGACGATGCGGATACACGGGCCACATGGTCGCGTTACCAGGTTGCTCGTGCAGCCATGCACAAGGATCTGATACTGCCTCGTCTGGATATCTCGGCAGCCGTATCTGCCGCTATCGCCGAAGAAGACAGCCCTGCCAAGGTCCCTCGCAGCCTATGGCGCAGCCTCGGTCGCCTGGCGGTCGCCGCTTCGGTGACGCTTGCCGTACTGGCTGGCGTGCGTCTGTACAACCAGGATGACATCAAGGGTGTCGAACTGGCTCAACAGCAGGCGCCACAGACCCAGTCGTCTACGCTTTCGGTACCACAAGTAAAAGGTCCAGCGGTTTTGGCCGGCTACAATGAAAGCGCCGAGCAGGCTCCAGGCCCGATGGCCAGTGGAGTGTTGCAAGGTCAACCGGGCTGGCACGACCAACGTTTGCCAGGTTATCTGCGTCAACATGCTCAGCAAGCCGCGTTGAAGGGGACTGAAAGCGCATTGCCTTATGCTCGCGCTGCCAGCCTGGAAAACCGTTAAGGAGGATCATGCGCGCCATCCCTCTATTGCCGCTCCTGCTCGGTGGATGGCTGGTTCTTCCAGCGCATGCCGAGGATGCGCAAGACCTGCTCAAGCGTCTTGCGCTAGCGGAACAGCAGCAAAGCTTCGAAGGTACTTTCGTTTACGAGCGTAACGGCAGCTTCTCTACTCATCGAATCTGGCATCGGGTGACCGACGGCAAGGTTCGTGAGCACCTGCTTCAGCTGGATGGTTCAGCGCAGGAAGTGTTGCGAGTCGATGGGCAAACCCAATGCGTCAGCGGCACTCTTGTCGCGGGCGTTGGCAATCAGCCCAACTCGCCAGTGAAAGGCCTTGATCCGCAAAAACTCTCCGCTTTCTACGAAATGAACATCGTCGGCAAGTCGCGGGTGGCCGGTCGTGATGCGATCATCGTGGCGATGACGCCGCGCGATCAGCATCGTTACGGTGTTGAGCTGCATCTGGACAAAGAAACTGCGTTGCCGCTCAAGTCGTTGCTGCTGAACGACAAGGGGCAACTCCTTGAGCGTTTCCAGTTCACTGAGCTGGATACCAAGGACGTGCCCACCGATCAAATGCTCGAAGCCAGCGCCGATTGCAAGCCGATCCAAGTTGCGAAAAAAGACGAAACACCCAGTGCGCCAGCGACCTGGCACTCTGATTGGTTACCCGATGGATTTGAATTGAGCGGCAGTGGCGCACGCAAGGACCCTGAAACCAAGGTCACGGTCACCAATTTGATGTATGGCGATGGTCTGGCCCGTTTCTCGGTGTTTATCGAACCGCTCAATGGCGCCACCGTGCCGGATATCCGTACTCAGCTGGGGCCAACCGTGGCGGTATCGAGGAAGGTTTCGACAGCGTCCGGCGACTCGATGGTCACCGTGGTCGGCGAAATTCCGATTGGTACCGCTGAACGTATTGCGTTGTCGATGCGCAACTCGGAGCCGCAGGCCAAACAGGTCACCAAATGACTGGTCTGACCAATAATGGCGGGGCTAATGCCTGAGACGAGTGATGCTTTTCTCAGGCCTTTTTATCGACGGGGCAGGCCTGAGCTTGTCCTGCGGTTGAGAAACTGAAATGTTTGGTGAACTTTTCAGGTTGCAAATAAAATCGATTTTTTCTATAGGTCATGGCTTGGCAGCCCTGGCCTTAGTCGTTTCTGGATCAGAAAAACTGACTGACAGAATGCCGCCACCGCAGTTATCTGCGATGCGCTAGCTGTGTGGGCCGGTCGGTTCGCATGGCTTAACCATGCTCGTTGTGAACGGGAGTCGTATGTTGATACCACGCTTGAAGTCTTATTTGTCACTCGTTGCAGCTGTGTTGATGCTGAGTCAGATGGCCGTCGCCCAGGCGGAGGCCTTGCCAGACTTTACCGGTCTGGTTGAGCAGGCATCGCCAGCCGTAGTCAACATCAGTACCCATCAGAAAATGCCGGATCGTGTCGCCTCGAACAACAGTCAGATGCCCGATCTGGACGGTCTGCCGCCGCAATTGCGCGAATTTTTCGAGCACAACATGCCGAAGAATCAGCGTCCCCCGAAATCCGACCGTCAGCGTGAAGTCCAGTCTCTAGGGTCGGGCTTTATCATTTCTGCCGACGGGTATGTACTGACCAACAACCACGTGATCGACGGCGCAGACGAAATCATCGTGCGTCTTTCCGATCGTAGCGAGTTGAAAGCCAAGCTGGTGGGCACCGACCCGCGCACCGACGTTGCGGTGCTGAAAATCGAAGGCAAGGACCTGCCGACCGTCAAAATCGGTAACTCCGACAAGCTGAAAGTCGGTGAGTGGGTGCTGGCCATCGGCTCGCCGTTCGGTTTCGACCACTCGGTGACCAAAGGTATCGTCAGCGCCAAGGGCCGTAGCCTGCCAAACGACACTTATGTACCGTTCATCCAGACCGACGTTGCGATCAACCCGGGTAACTCCGGTGGTCCGCTGTTCAACATGGCGGGTGAAGTGGTGGGCATCAACTCGCAGATATTCACCCGTTCCGGCGGTTTCATGGGCTTGTCTTTCGCGATTCCGATCGATGTCGCGATGGATGTGGCCAATCAGCTGAAGACAGGCGGCAAGGTCAGTCGCGGCTGGCTGGGCGTGGTGATCCAGGAGGTCAACAAAGACCTGGCTGAGTCCTTCGGTCTGGACAAGCCGGCCGGCGCGCTGGTTGCCCAGGTGCTGGAAAACGGCCCGGCGGCCAAAGGTGGCGTGCAAGTGGGTGATGTGATCCTCAGCGCCAACGGTCAGCCTATTGTCATGTCTGCCGATTTGCCACACTTGGTCGGCAACATGAAAGACGGCAGCAAGGCCGACCTGGAAGTGATTCGTGACGGCAAGCGTCAAACCTTGACCGTGACCGTCGGTGCCTTGCCTGAAGAAGGCCAGGAAATGGGTGCTTCGGACGGTGGTAGCGCCGCGCGCAGCAGTAATCGCCTGGGGGTTTCGGTGGTCGAACTGACCGACGAACAGAAGAAAACCTGGGACCTCAAAGGTGGCGTGGTCATCAAGGACGTTGAAGATGACAGTCCTGCCGCGCGCATTGGCCTGCAATCGGGCGATGTGATCACTCACCTGGACAACCAGGCGATCACGTCGACCAAAAACTTCACCGAGATCGCCAAAGGTCTGCCGAAGAATCGTTCGGTGTCCATGCGGGTCCTGCGTGACAAGCGTGCCAGCTTCATCACCTTCAAACTGTCTGAGTAAGCCGTTGTAAAACAAAAAGGGCGGTGATCACCGCCCTTTTTTGTGCCTGTCGTCCAGAGATTGCGCTGACTGACCGTTGACGTGACCTGCGAACGTGACGCCCCGGCCTTCAATCAGGTACAATTCCCGGCTATTTTTCGGCGGGCAATCGGCCTGCAGCCTTTTTGAGTGTTGATCCGTGAGTGATTTGAGTCATATCCGCAATTTCTCCATCATCGCCCACATTGACCATGGCAAGTCGACTCTGGCTGACCGTTTCATCCAGATGTGCGGCGGCCTGTCCGAGCGCGAGATGGAATCTCAAGTCCTTGACTCCATGGACCTCGAGCGCGAACGCGGCATCACCATCAAGGCCCACAGCGTTACCCTGTACTACACGGCGCAGGACGGTATTACCTACCAGTTGAACTTCATCGACACCCCGGGCCACGTGGACTTCACCTATGAAGTCAGCCGTTCCCTGGCCGCCTGTGAAGGCGCGCTGCTGGTGGTCGATGCCGGTCAAGGCGTAGAAGCCCAGTCCGTCGCCAACTGCTACACCGCTATCGAGCAGGGCCTTGAGGTCATGCCGGTACTGAACAAGATCGACTTGCCGCAGGCCGACCCGGACCGCGTCAAGGAAGAAATCGAGAAGATCATCGGCATCGATGCCACCGACGCGGTCGCCTGTTCGGCCAAAACCGGTCTGGGCGTCGATGAAGTGTTGGAGCGTCTGGTTCACACCATCCCCGCGCCGACCGGCAACATCGAAGATCCGCTGCAAGCGTTGATCATCGACTCCTGGTTCGACAACTACCTGGGCGTCGTCTCGCTGGTCCGTGTACGTCACGGCCGCGTGAAGAAGGGCGACAAGATCCTGGTGAAATCCACCGGCAAGTTGCACCTGGTGGACAGCGTCGGCGTATTCACCCCGAAACACACCCAGACCGAAGATCTGAAAGCCGGCGAAGTAGGCTTCATCATCGCCGGTATCAAAGACATTCACGGCGCCCCGGTCGGTGACACCCTGACCCTGAGCACCACGCCGGATGTCGACGTGTTGCCTGGCTTCAAGCGTATCCAGCCGCAGGTTTACGCCGGTCTGTTCCCGGTCAGCTCCGACGATTTCGAAGACTTCCGCGAAGCGCTGCAGAAGCTCACGCTGAACGACTCCTCTCTGCAGTACGCGCCGGAAAGCTCCGACGCCCTGGGGTTCGGCTTCCGTTGCGGCTTCCTCGGCATGCTGCACATGGAAATCATCCAGGAACGTCTCGAGCGCGAGTACGACCTGGACCTGATTACCACCGCGCCAACGGTGATTTTCGAACTATTGTTGAAGACCGGTGAAACGATTTACGTCGATAACCCGTCCAAGCTCCCGGATCAGTCTGCTGTCGAAGACATGCGTGAGCCGATCGTGCGGGCCAATATTCTTGTGCCGCAAGAGCACCTTGGGAACGTCATTACGCTGTGCATCGAGAAACGCGGTGTACAACACGACATGCTGTTCCTTGGCACTCAGGTTCAAGTCAGTTACGACTTGCCGATGAACGAAGTGGTCCTCGACTTCTTCGACCGTCTCAAGTCGGTGAGCCGTGGTTATGCGTCTCTGGACTACCATTTCAACCGTTATCAGTCCGCCAACCTGGTCAAGCTTGATGTGTTGATCAACGGCGAAAAAGTCGACGCCCTGGCGTTGATCGTGCACCGTGACAACGCGAACTACAAAGGTCGCGCGTTAACTGAAAAGATGAAAGAACTGATCCCGCGGCAGATGTTCGACGTGGCAATCCAGGCCGCCATTGGTGGGCAGGTTGTGGCGCGTACAACCGTCAAGGCGCTCAGAAAGAACGTACTGGCCAAGTGTTACGGTGGTGACGTCAGCCGTAAGCGTAAATTGCTCGAGAAGCAAAAGGCCGGTAAAAAACGCATGAAGCAAGTCGGTAACGTGGAAATTCCACAAGAAGCCTTCCTTGCAGTGCTCAGGTTGGATAGTTAGGTCCTATGTCACTAAATTTCCCGCTGTTGTTGGTCATCGCTGTCATTGTCTGCGGTGTGCTTGCTTTGCTCGATCTGTTGATTCTGGCACCGCGCCGGAAGACAGCGATAGTGACTTATCAGGGCAGCGTGAGCCAGCCAGACGTCGCTGTCGTCGAGCGTCTGAACAAAGAACCCCTGCTGGTTGAATACGGCAAATCGTTCTTTCCGGTGTTGTTCATCGTGCTGGTATTACGCTCCTTTTTGGTAGAGCCGTTCCAGATCCCTTCGGGGTCGATGAAGCCAACGCTGGACGTGGGCGATTTCATCCTGGTGAACAAATTCTCCTACGGTATCCGCTTGCCGGTGCTGGATGAGAAGGTGATCCATGTCGGTGATCCACAGCGCGGCGATGTGATGGTGTTCCGCTACCCAAGCGACCCGAGCGTCAACTACATCAAACGTGTCGTCGGCTTGCCGGGTGACCGCATTCGTTACACCAATGACAAGCAGCTGTTCGTCAACGGTGGACTGGTGGCCAAGCAGTTGATCGGCGCCGAGCCGGGCACCTTGGGCAGCGCTCAGTTGTACAACGAGAAGCTGGGCGAAGTAGAGCATCAGATCCGCGAGGAAATGACCCGCTACCGCGCGCCGCCTGATCATGAATGGACGGTGCCGGCCGCGCACTACTTCATGATGGGTGACAACCGCGACAACTCGAACGACAGTCGCTTCTGGGATGATCCGAATATCCGGAAAGACGAGTTGGGCATGGTCCCGGACAAGAACATCGTCGGCAAAGCCTTCGCAGTATGGATGAGCTGGCCTGAGCCGAAACTGAGCCATCTGCCGAATTTCTCTCGGGTTGGCCTGATCAAGTAGCCCATGCGGCGCTGTACTCTACAGCGCCGTATGTCGTTTGGGCTGGCTCGAAATGCCGGCGTTGAAACAACTCACCTTGCTGGCTCTGAACAGCAGCTACGCTTGAGGTCAAACATGAAGTTTGCCGGTTCGCAGAAGGGATTGTCGTTCCTGGGCTGGATTATCGCCCTGGCTCTGGTCGCTTTCGTGGCGAGCACGGCATTCAAAGTGATTCCGCATTACCTCGACTATATGTCGATGAAGAAAATCATCAGCTCGGTCGGAACCGACAAAGCGCTGGATGTTACGACAGTCAGCGATTTTTACAGTTATGTCAGAAAAGGCATGCAGGTCAACAGCATTCGGGACTTGGATTTGGAAAAGGCGTTAAGTGTGACGGTGAAGGACAATCAGTTCTTGGCCCATTTGAACTATGAAGAACGTGAGCCACTGATTCAGAACATCGATCTGGTGGTGAAGTTCGACCACGAATTCAGCGTGGCTAAACCGTGAGCGTTTCCTTGAGTCGCCTGGAGCGTCAGCTCGGCTATACCTTCAAAGACCAGGAACTGATGGTCCTGGCCCTGACACACCGCAGCTTTGCCGGTCGCAATAACGAGCGCCTGGAGTTTCTCGGTGATGCCATCCTCAATTTCGTCGCCGGTGAAGCCCTGTTCGATCGCTTCCCACTGGCGCGCGAAGGTCAGTTGTCGCGCCTGCGCGCACGCCTGGTGAAGGGCGAGACACTGGCATTGCTGGCCCGTGGTTTCGATCTGGGCGAGTACTTGCGTCTGGGTTCCGGCGAGCTGAAGAGCGGCGGCTTCCGTCGTGAATCGATTCTGGCCGACGCCCTTGAAGCGCTGATCGGTGCGATCTACCTAGATGCTGGCATGGACATGGCGCGCGAACGCGTACTGGCCTGGCTGACCACCGAGTTCGACAGCCTGACGCTGGTCGATACCAACAAAGATCCGAAAACCCGGCTGCAGGAGTTTCTGCAGTCGCGTGCCTGTGAACTGCCGCGTTACGAAGTGGTGGATATCCAGGGCGAGCCGCACTGCCGGACGTTCTTCGTCGAGTGCGAGATCACCTTATTGAATGAAAAAAGCCGGGGCCAGGGTGTCAGCCGTCGCATTGCCGAACAGGTAGCAGCGGCCGCAGCACTCATCGCTCTTGGCGTGGAGAACGGTCATGACTGATTCAACTGCAACACGCTGTGGCTATGTCGCCATTGTTGGCCGGCCCAACGTGGGCAAATCCACGCTGCTGAACCACATTCTCGGACAAAAGCTGGCGATCACTTCGCGCAAGCCGCAGACCACCCGTCACAACATGCTCGGGATCAAGACTGAAGGCACCGTGCAAGCGGTCTACGTCGACACGCCTGGCATGCACAAAAACGGTGAGAAAGCCCTCAACCGCTACATGAACAAAACCGCTTCGGCGGCGTTGAAAGACGTCGATGTTGTGATTTTTGTGGTCGATCGCACCCGCTGGACCGAAGAAGACCAGATGGTTCTCGAACGCGTGCAGTACGTGCAAGGCCCGGTGATCCTGGCGATCAACAAGACCGACCGTATCGAAGACAAAGCCGCGCTGATGCCGCACCTGGAGTGGCTGCAAGGCCAACTGCCGAATGCGCAGATCGTGCCGATCTCTGCACAGCAAGGTCACAACCTTGAAGCGCTGGAGGGCCTGATCGCCGCTCATCTTCCGGAAAACGAACACTTCTTCCCGGAAGATCAGATCACCGACCGCAGCAGCCGTTTCCTTGCGGCCGAGCTGGTTCGGGAAAAGATCATGCGTCAGCTCGGTGCCGAACTGCCGTATCAGATCACCGTGGAAATCGAAGAATTCAAGCAACAAGGCAAGACCCTGCACATCCACGCGTTGATTCTGGTGGAGCGTGACGGCCAGAAGAAAATCATCATTGGCGACAAGGGTGAGCGGATCAAACGTATCGGCACCGACGCGCGCCGGGACATGGAGTTGCTGTTCGACTCCAAGGTCATGCTCAACCTGTGGGTCAAGGTCAAAGGCGGCTGGTCCGATGACGAGCGCGCCCTGCGTTCGTTGGGCTACGGCGACCTGTAAGCCTCACTGTCCGATGATGAGTCGCCTCGCCGGCTCATCTCGGGCAAGCTTCATCTTCGTTACACCTCCCTCTTTGCTGCGATCTGCGAGCCTGCCTGAACGATGAGCACGCCCACCGGCCAACTTGCTTATGTGCTGCACAGCCGGGCGTATCGCGAAAGCAGCGCACTGGTGGATTTCCTCACGCCCCAAGGTCGGCTGCGCGCGGTATTGCGCAGTGCGCGCGGCAAGGCCGGCACCTTGGCCAGACCTTTCGTTCCGCTGGACGTCGAGTTTCGCGGACGCGGTGAGCTGAAGAACGTCGGCCGCATGGAAAGCGCCGGTCTGTCTACCTGGCTGGTCGGCGACGCGCTGTTCAGTGGCCTGTACCTGAATGAATTGCTGATCCGCCTGCTACCCGCCGAAGATCCGCATCCCGCCGTGTTCGACCACTATGCCGCGACGTTGCTGGCATTGTCTGCCGGGCGGCCGCTGGAGCCTTTGCTGCGCTCGTTCGAATGGCGATTGCTCGATGATCTGGGCTATGGCTTCGACCTGCACGCCGATATCAATGGCGATCCGGTGGAAGCCGACGGTATGTACCGGCTGAAGGTCGATGCGGGGCTGGAGCGCGTCTGGCTGTTGCAGCCGGGGGTGTTTCAGGGCGTCGAGTTGCTGGCCATGGCTGAAGCCGACTGGAGTGCACCCGGCGCGCTGGCCGCGGCCAAGCGTCTGATGCGTCAGGCGCTGGCCGTGCATTTGGGCGGCCGTCCGTTAGTCAGCCGAGAACTGTTTCGCAAGCCGTGAGCAAGCTTTATGCTGCCCCGGTCTGTTTTGATCAAATTGTTAGGAGACATCCGTGACCCAAAGCACCCGCATTCTTCTTGGCGTGAACATCGACCATGTCGCCACACTGCGTCAGGCCCGTGGCACCCGTTACCCGGACCCGGTGAAAGCGGCGCTGGATGCCGAAGAGGCGGGCGCCGATGGCATCACCGTGCACCTGCGTGAAGACCGTCGGCACATCCAGGAGCGCGACGTGTTGCTGCTCAAGGACGTGCTGCAAACCCGCATGAACTTCGAAATGGGCGTCACTGAAGAGATGCTCGCATTCGCCGAACGCATCCGTCCGGCCCACGTGTGCCTGGTACCGGAAACCCGTCAGGAGCTGACCACCGAAGGCGGTCTGGACGTGGCGGGGCAGGAAGCGCGGATCAAGGCGGCGGTAGAGCGACTGGCGAAGATCGGCTGCGAAGTGTCGTTGTTCATCGACCCGGACGAGCGTCAGATTGCAGCGTCCAAGCGTGTCGGCGCACCGGCTGTCGAGCTGCACACCGGTCGTTATGCTGATGCTGAATCGCCGAGTGAAGTGGCTGAAGAGCTGAAGCGCATTGCCGACGGCGTAGCGTTTGGCGTGGCCCAGGGTCTGATCGTCAACGCCGGCCATGGCCTGCACTACCACAACGTCGAAGCAGTTGCGGCGATCAAAGGCATTAACGAACTGAACATCGGCCACGCGCTGGTGGCGCATGCGTTGTTTGTGGGCTTCAAGGCCGCAGTGTCCGAAATGAAAGCGTTGATTGTGGCGGCCGCACCCAAGGCGTAATTGATCCCTTTGTAGGAGCGAACTTGTTCGCGAGGCGGAGTGTCAGGCAAACCCCGCGTAAAGCTGCTCGCGAACAAGTTCGCTCCTACAGAATTTGCGCACCCATATTGATTGGAAGTGCGATTAAGGCTTACGCGCCACAATCACAGCCCGCATCGGTGCCGGCAATCCTTCAACGGTGCGGCTGTGGTCTGCCGGGTCCAGATAGTCACTCAACGACTGAAAACGCATCCAGTCAGTACCGCGTTGTTCCTCGACCGTAGTGGTGCTGACATCCACGCAACGTACATCAGTAAACCCTGCACGCCGCAGCCACAACTCAAGCGCAGGCACCGACGGCAGAAACCACACGTTGCGCATCTGCGAATAGCGGTCTTCCGGCACCAGTACTTGCTGTTCGTCGCCTTCCACCACCATGGTTTCCAGCACCAACTCACCCCCCTTGACCAGGCAGTCTTTCAACGCCAGTAAGTGGTCGATGGGCGATTTGCGGTGATACAACACGCCCATGGAAAACACTGTGTCGAAGCCTTCCAGTCGGGCTGGCAAGTCCTCCAGGGTGAACGGCAGGTGCCAGGCAGGCAGGTCGGGCAGGTAGCGATGCATGGCCTGGAACTGGCAGAAAAACAGCCAGTTCGGGTCGACGCCAATCACGCTATCGGCGCCGGCACCGAGCATGCGCCACTGGTAATAACCGTTGCCGCAGCCGACGTCGAGAATGCGTTTGCCTTTCAGATTCAGGTGCGGCGACACCCGCGACCACTTCCAGTCCGAGCGCCATTCGGTGTCGACGTGCACGCCAAACACATCGAACGGTCCTTTGCGCCACGGCGACAGACCCATCAGCGCCGTGTGCACCCGGGCCCGGGTCTCGGCGTCGCAGTCGTTGTCGAGGGTGAAGCTATCCGCGAGGTCGACGCGGGTCGGGATCATGGCCGGCAACGAATCCAGCGCGTTCTGCCAGCGCTCCAGGTCGCCATGACCTTTCTCCATCTTGGCATCGAGTTGCGCTTGCAGGCCGTTGGC
Organism: Pseudomonas sp. NA-150; assembly: GCF_044336365.1. NCBI lineage: Bacteria > Pseudomonadati > Pseudomonadota > Gammaproteobacteria > Pseudomonadales > Pseudomonadaceae > Pseudomonas > Pseudomonas sp. NA-150. The sequence goes on from NZ_CP172305.1 coordinate 953,796, forward strand.
CCAGTCAGCCAGCGGGGTGCCCGCCAGACGGCGGACCAGGGGAGCGAGATCAATCATGGCAAGGCAATCAACGAGGCAAAGTTAAGGCACTGGAACCACGGCACCACCTTGGAAAAGCCAGCGGCCAGCAGGCGTTCGCGGTGTTCGTCGAGGCTGTCGGGTTTCATGACGTTTTCGATGGCGCTGCGCTTCTGGGCAATTTCCAGTTCGCTATAGCCGTTGGCGCGTTTGAACGCGATGTGCAGATCGGTGAGCAGCGCATGTTCCTGATCATCGTTGAAGCGCAGTTTTTCCGAGAGGATCAACGCGCCGCCCGGCACCAGCGCCTGACGAATCCGGCCGAGCAGGGCCAGGCGTTGGTCGGGGGCGATGAATTGCAGCGTGAAGTTCAGCGCCACCACCGAGGCGGGCTGGAACTCCAGGGCGAGGATATCGCCGTCGATCACCTCGACCGGCAGTAATTCCTGGTACATCGAGTTCTGCGCGTTGAGGTATTCGCGGCAGCGTTCGACCATCGCCGCCGAGTTATCCACAGCGATGACCTTGCAGCCTTCCGTGCGCACATGGCGGCGCAAAGCCTGGGTGACGGCGCCGAGGGAACTGCCGAGGTCATACAGCACGCTATTGGGCTGGGCGAATTGCGCCGCCAGCACCCCAAGGTTCTCGACGATGGTCGGGTAACCGGGCACCGAACGCTTGATCATGTCCGGGAACACCCGCACTACGTCTTCGTTGAAGGCGAAGTCAGGCACCTGAGCCAAAGGCTTGGCGAATATGCGATCGGGTTCTTTGCTCACGGCAGTTCCAGCGGAATGGCGAAAAGGCCGGCATTTTAGCCAGTTTGAGCCCGAGAAGCGACGCGTCCCGTCTGTAGGAGCCAACTTGTTGGCGAGCGGCTTGACGCGGTCAGTCAGGTACACCACCTCGCGAACAAGTTCGCTCCTACAGAGACCTTGGTGGCTGACGCGGTAATTGCCCATTGTCCGAGCCAGTAGCTGAGGATGATCAGGTACGGCGCGGCGTCGAAGGGCAGGACGAAGCGGTTGATACCGATCAGGCTGTCGGAGAACACGAACAGCAATGCGCCCGCTGCAGCCAGCCGTGCCGAGCGTTTATGAACATCGGAATTCAACCGCGCCAACGCACGCCACAACATCGCGCTGATGGCCAGTGCGTAGACCGTGACCGGAATCAACAACGGGCCAAGGCCGTGCGCCGCCAACACCGATAACAATACGCCACCGACGCTGAGTGACAGCAACAGCGCCATGGGCGCAAGACGCCGACAATCGCTCAGGTACGCCTTCAGATACGCCAGATGCGCAAACAAAAACGCGCCGAGCCCAAACACAAACAAGTCCGCCGGCCAGGCCAGCAGCACATCACCCAACAACGAAAACAGCAGGCCGATGCCAATCCAGCGTGGATAGCTTTCCATCGCAGTCGTGCGCAGCCAACCCAACAACGCCAGAATCGGCAGGGGTTTGCTGAGCAGGCACATCCAGATGGAGTGAACACTGAGGCCGTATAAAAAGGTCAGGGCACCCAGCAGTGCAAGAATCAACCAGGTCCTCGGCTTCATCTTTAATTGACCGTGACCGAGCAATCGAAGGTCTTCATCGGCGCTACTTCAGGTGCCCAGGGCTGTTGATAGGTCATCAGCAAACGCCCGGTTCCGGCATTAGCCGCCTGATAGCGCCACACCGATTGCCCGGCGCTGCCGACCAACCCTGCGTTTTCCGGGTTGCTGTACACCTCCGGCCCGAGGCTGCGCAAAACGCCGGGCGCAGGATTTTGCACGGTCCAGCGATAACCGGTTTCGGGGGTGCTGGGCAGGGTCAGGATGATGGTTTGCCCGGTTGTCAGCTTCAGTGGGCATTCGCCTTGTTTTTCAACAGTGACGATCTGTCGGGGTTGCTGCGCACAGGCGGCAAGCAGGGCGAGGCTCAGGGGGACGATCAGGCGGGTAACAGTCATGAAAGCTCCAGTCGTACACAACGAGTCTGGAGCATAACTGAAGATTGGATAGATGCGGTGCGTTAGGCAGCACACATCCCTGTAGGAGCTGCCGAAGGTTTGGGCCGCATCCGGACGATAAGGCCGGAACGGCCTTCCGGCCGCCAGGTTCGCAGCCTCCGGCAACTCCTACAGAGATAGGCGTGGTTCTTAGAACAACACTTTGGCCACGTCCGCAAAGCGCTTGGCGAAGTGCACGGTGATACCTTCCTTCAGGTAATCCGGCAGCTCTTCGAAGTTGCCACGGTTTGGTTCAGGCAGGATCAGTTCAAAGATCTTCTGCCGCCGCGCCGCAATGACCTTTTCCCGCACGCCGCCAATGGGCAGTACATGCCCGGTCAAGGTCAGTTCGCCAGTCATGGCCACGCCTTTCTTCGGCGCCTGGTTGCGTGCCAGCGAGAGCAAGGCACTGGCCATGGTCACGCCGGCGCTCGGGCCGTCTTTCGGCGTCGCGCCTTCCGGTACATGCATGTGCACGAAGGCTTCGTCGAAGAACCGCGGATCGCCACCAAACTGCGCGAGGTTGGCGGTGACGTAGCTGTAGGCGATTTCCGCGGACTCCTTCATCACATCGCCCAATTGCCCGGTCAGTTTGAAGCCGCGATTCAACGTGTGGATGCGCGTCGCTTCAATCGGCAGGGTCGCGCCGCCCATGCTGGTCCAGGCCAGGCCAGTGATCACGCCAGTACCGGCCAATACTTGCTCGTTGCGGAACACCACCGAGCCGAGCATGGACTCCAGGTCCTTCGGCGCGATCTTCAGCACCGAGTCCGGATTATCCAGCAGCTTGATCACTGACTTGCGCACCAGTTTGCCCAGCTGTTTCTCCAATTGCCGGACCCCGGCCTCACGCGCGTAACCGTCAATCACGGTGCGCAACGCGTTGTCGCTGATGGTCAGGCTGCTTTTGGTCACGCCAGCCTTTTCCAGTTGCTTGGGCCACAGGTGACGCTTGGCGATGGCGAGTTTTTCTTCGGTGATATAGCCCGACAGGCGAATCACTTCCATCCGGTCCAGCAATGGGCCGGGAATCGAATCCAGGGTGTTGGCGGTGCAGATGAACAGGACTTTCGACAGGTCCAGGCGCAGGTCCAGGTAGTGGTCGAGAAATTCCACGTTCTGTTCCGGGTCGAGGGTTTCCAGCAGCGCCGAAGCCGGATCGCCCTGGTAGCTTTGGCCCATCTTGTCGATTTCGTCGAGCATGATCACCGGGTTCATCACTTCGACGTCTTTCAACGCTTGAACCAGCTTGCCCGGTTGCGCGCCGATGTAGGTGCGGCGATGGCCCTTGATCTCCGCCTCGTCACGCATGCCGCCGACGCTGAAACGGAAGAACGGGCGTCCCAGCGATTCAGCAATCGAGCGGCCGACGCTGGTTTTGCCCACACCCGGCGGGCCTACCAGCAGCACGATAGAACCGCTGATCTCGCCTTTGTAGGCACCCACCGCGAGGAATTCGAGGATGCGGCTCTTGATGTCGCCGAGCCCGGCGTGGTGCTGGTCGAGCACTTTGCGCGCGCGATTGAGGTCGAGCTTGTCTTCGCCGTAAACGCCCCACGGCACCGAGCTGGCCCAATCCAGGTAATTGCGGGTGACCGCGTACTCCGGCGAGCCGGTTTCCAGAATCTTCAGCTTGCCGAGTTCTTCGTCAATGCGTTTGCGCGCTTGCGGCGGCAACACTTTGCCGACCATGCGCTGCTCGAACTGCTCGATGTCGGCGCTGCGGTCGTCTTTGCTCAGGCCCAGCTCTTGCTGGATGACCTTGAGCTGTTCCCTGAGGAAAAACTCGCGCTGGTGCTCACCGATCTTGCGGTTCACTTCGGCGGAGATTTCTTTCTGCAGGCGCGCGACTTCGACTTCCTTGCGCAGCATCGGCAGGACTTTTTCCATGCGCTTGAGCATGGGTACGCAGTCCAGCACTGCTTGCAGGTCGACGCCCGAGGCTGAGGTCAGCGCGGCGGCGAAGTCAGTCAGCGGCGAAGGATCGTTAGGACTGAAGCGGTTGAGGTAATTCTTCAGCTCTTCGCTGTACAGCGGGTTGAGCGGCAGCAGCTCCTTGATCGCATTGATCAGGGCCATGCCGTAGGCCTTGACCTCGTCGGTGGCTTCTTCGGGCTGATGCGGGTATTCGACTTCCACCAGATACGGCGGGCGATGGTGTTTGAGCCAGGTCTTGATGCGCACCCGGCTCAGGCCCTGTGCGACGAATTGCAGCTTGCCGTTTTCGCGGCTGGCGTGATGCACCTTCACCAGCGTGCCGTATTCCGGCAGGGCGTCGGTGTCGAAATGGCGGGTGTCGTCTTGCGGCGTGTCCATGAAGAACAGCGCCAGGGAATGATGGTCGGACTTGCTGACCAGCTCCAGAGTTTCAGCCCAGGGCTCTTCGTTGACGATGACCGGCAGCACTTGCGCCGGGAAGAACGGCCGATTGTGAATCGGGATGATGTAGACCTTGTCCGGGTAGTTCTGTCCCGGAAGGGTCAGGCTGGTGTTGGTTGAAGCCGGGTGGTCGCTTTTTTGCTCTGGAGTGGCGTCATCTGAATCGTTTTGCTGGTCGCTCATGGGGCACCTGCACAAATGAATATGGTGTTTAGATGGGGCACTGCAGAGCTGCTTTCAATGGCGGGAGCAAATTAGCTTAGGTTAGCCCTTCACAGGCCGATAACCTTTCGTCAGTCCGAACTGAGTGATGGCTAAACGCCTCTTTTTGTGCGTGATCTTCTGGCCACCTGCCGTTAATCTGCGCGGACTGCATTTCGTTGCCAGGGCTGGCGAACTTTTAACCGGCTTGTCCACGATTTGGAAACAGGTATGTTCAAGGCTTTATCGACAACTGCTCTGCTCGCGTTTTCTGCTCTGTTCAGCCTCAGTGTTTCGGCAGCGACGCTCGACGCTGAGGTGGTCGACCAGCAGGGCAATCCGTTGAACGATGCTGTGTTGACCCTCGCCGGTCCGCCGGGCAAAACGTCGATCACCGCCAAAGCCGACATGGACCAGCGCGGTCAACAGTTTGCGCCTCACGTACTGGCGGTGCATACCGGTACGCAGATTGCCTTTCCCAATAGCGATAACGTTCGCCATCAGGTTTATTCATTTTCCGCTGCCAAACGCTTCGAACTGCGCTTGTACGAGGGCACACCGTCGCTTCCGGTGCTGTTCGACAAACCCGGCGTCGTGGTGCTGGGTTGCAACATTCATGACTGGATGCTCGGCTACGTTTTCGTCACGGACGACCCCTGGTTCACCGTCAGTCACGACAAGGGCGCGCTCAAGCTGGACGCGTTGCCGGTCGGGCACTACAGCGTAACCCTGTGGCATCCACAATCCCCCGATATGCAACCGGTTGCCGGTGGCGAAATCGATGTGCCTGCCCAAGGCCTGCATCAGCGCTTTATCGTGGCCGTAAAGGCCAAGGATCAAGACATGCCCATGGCTCCGGCGCCGAGTGCTTTCGGCGACGCCTTCAATAAGGCCGCACATGAATGAAACTGCGAAGTAGTTTTCAGGCGCGCATCGCTTGCGTACTGATCCTGTTGCTGTTGGTGGTGATCGGCGCCGTGTATTTCGCGGTCAACGCGGCGACCAAGGACGCTGTGGGCACCCAGGCCAAGGAGCAGTTGGAAGTCGGTACACGGGTGTTCGAGCGGTTGCTGGGGATTCGTGGCCGACAGTTGCGCGACGGCGTGCAATTGGTGGCGGCAGACTTCGGCTTTCGCGACGCGGTGGCCAGCGGCGATTCGGCAACCATTCGCTCGGTATTGCGCAACCACGGCGCGCGGATCAACGCCTCGGACATGTTCCTGCTGAGCATGGACGGCAAGGTCATGGCCAGTACCGTGGCTCAGGTGCCCGAAGGCAGTCAGTTCAGTTACGACAAGGCGCTGATCGAGACGCGGCGCAGCAACCAGTCGATGCTGATTGTTGCGATGCAAGGCAAGCCGCATTTGCTGGTGGAAAGCACGGTACTGGCACCGTTGCCGATTGGTCGCGTGGTGATGGGCTTTGTGATGGACGCCGAATTTGCTCAGGAACTGCGCTCGATGAGCGGCCTGGAGGTGTCGTTTCTCGCGGTCGAAAATCAGCAGCCGGGGCAGATTGTCAGTACCCAGCCCGACTCGTTGTACACCAGCCTGAGCCAATTGATGCTCGACAGCTCGCAAGGCCGGCATGTGCACATGACCGAGCACTTGAACCAGCGCTTCCTCAGTCAATCGCTGATGCTGGCTAACACCGGAAATGCCAGCGACGGTCAAGTTATCGCGCTGCTGCAAAGTCCGCTGGACCAAGCGATGCAGGCCTTTGCGCCGCTGGATCAGAAGATTATCTGGATCGCCCTGGCGGCGTTGTTTGCCTCGCTGATCGGCGCGCTGTTGCTGGCGCGAAGTGTGTCGTTGCCAGTCCGGGCGCTGGCCAGAGCCGCCGAACGCATCGGTGAGGGTGACTACCAGACGCCGCTGACCCTCAAGCGCAGCGACGAACTGGGCTTGCTCGCCAGCGCATTCAATTCGATGCAGAGCGGCATTGCTGAACGTGAACAACAGTTGGCGCACAACGCCCTGCACGATGCCCTGACTGGTCTGCCGAACCGGGCATTGGCCATGGAGCGTCTGGGCAGTGCGATCTCCGCCGAACGCCCGATGGCGCTGTTGTACCTGGGCATCGATAATTTTCGCGCAATCAACGAAGCCTGTGGCGCCGAGGGTGTCGATCAGATGCTGCAACAGGTTGGCGCACGGATTCAGACCCAACTGCGTCCCGGCGATACCGTGGCGCGCCTGACGGCCGACGAATTCCTGTTGTTGATCGATAACGTCGGCAGTGACGGCGCGGTTGCCGTGGCTGACACCCTGCAACAGCTGTTGGTCACGCCGCAGCGCATCAGTGGCCACGACATCGCGCTGGAGTGCTGCATCGGTATCGCTGCGTACCCGGCGGATGGCAATGTTCCGCAAGAACTGCTCAATCGCGCGGCCATCGCCCGCCAGGATGCCGCGCAATTGCCGGGGCGTTTGCAAGTCTATCAACAGGGCCGCGACCTCGCGCACCAGCGGCAGATCAGCCTGATTCGTGACCTGCGCCACGCCGCGTCGAACAATGAATTGATCCTGCATTACCAACCAAAGCTGGACATTCTTCAGGGCAAAGTGCGTCAGGCCGAAGCGCTATTGCGTTGGCAACACCCGCAATTCGGTCTGGTCTCGCCGGCCGAGTTCATCGTGTTGGCCGAGCGCACCGGCAGCATTCAACTGCTGACCAACTGGGTGATTGAAGAGGGCATGCGCCAATTGTCCGAGTGGGCGCGGCGGGGTTTGCGGGTGCAGGTGTCGTTGAACATCTCGGCGGATGATCTGCTCAGTCATGACCTGGCCGACCGCGTGTCGGTTCTGCTCAAGCAATACCAGGTGCCGGCCGAACAACTGATCTTCGAGATCACGGAAAGCGCGGTGATGCGTGAGCCTGAACATGCACTGAAAGTTCTTCATCGGTTGCGCGAATGTGGCATCAGCCTGTCGATCGACGATTTCGGCACTGGTTATTCGTCGCTGGCTCACCTCAAGCGGTTGCCGGTACAAGAGCTGAAGATCGACCAGTCGTTCGTGCGTGACCTCGACGAGACCAGCGAGGACGCAGTGATCGTTCGCTCCACCATCGAGATGAGCCATAACCTGGGGCTCAAGGTGGTGGCCGAGGGCGTCGAGTACGAACACAGCCTGCGCCTGCTTGAACGCTGGCAGTGCGACACCGCGCAGGGTTATCTGATCAGCCGTCCGCTGACCGCCGCCGCTTTTGAGGCCTGGGTTGCCCAGCCGCTTCGCTCACCCAGCCTGATGGTTCACTGATTTATGCCGCGTCGTTTTTGCCTCTTGTTGGGATGTTTGTGTGCAGTGCTCGCCAGCGGGTGCTCACGCCGATCAAGGCCGATTGATCGCGACCGGTGGCGCCAGCAGTATCGACGGCGCTGCCGGTGGCGGGATCACGCCGTGGGCGGTACTGGCCGGTTATGGCGAAAAGGGCGAGTGGGGCACTGACGTATTCGCCACCCATATCGACCTCAAAGACTACAAGCTGGATGTGGTGGGTATGGCAGCGGCCTACGACAACCGCATTGAAGTGTCCTACGCCCACCAGCGCTTCGACCTCGGCTCGCTGGTGAGCAAACTGCACCTGCCCGACGACAGCCTGAGCCAGGACATCTTTGGCGTGAAGGTGCGGCTGTTTGGCGACCTGATTTACGACTACCTGCCGCAGGTGTCGCTGGGGCTGGAATACAAACATCAGAACGACTTTCTGATTCCAAGCCTGGTCGGTGCCAAGCGCGATGCCGACACCGACGCGTACCTGACCGCTAGCCGCCTGTTCATGGGCGCGGCGTTTGGCTACAACCTGGTGGTCAACGGCGGCGTGCGCTACAGCCGCGCCAACGAAATGGGCCTGCTGGGCTTCGGTGGCGATCGACGCGACAGCCGTAGCGTGCTCAAGGAAAGCTCGATTGCGGTGTTGTTCAACCCGCGTTGGGCGTTGGGCGTGGAATACCGGGAGAAGCCGGACAACCTGTCGTTCTCCGGCGAAAGTGACTGGACTGACCTGTTCCTCGGCTATTTCCCGAGCAAGCATTTGTCGTTTGTGCTGGCCTATGCGCGGCTGGGCCAGATCGCCACCCTGGACAATCAGAACGGCACGTACCTATCCGTGCAGGGGAGTTTTTAACATGCGCCTGTGGTCCTGGCTTGTGATCCTCGCCCTGGCGGGTTGTGCGCAGACGCCGCCGAAAGATGACAGCCTGTATCACGAACTGGGACAGCGTGCGGGCATTCAGCGGATTGTCGAAGGCATGTTGCTGAACATCGCCCACGACAAACGTATCGTCGAGCATTTCAAGAAAATCGACATCGTGCGCCTGCGCGACAAGCTGGTTGAGAAAGTCTGCGTCGAGGCCGGTGGCCCGTGCCGTTACACCGGCGACAGCATGGCCGAATCGCACAAAGGCCAACACCTGACCCGCAGCGATTTCACCGCACTGGTGGAAGACCTTATCGATTCGATGGACGCCGAACACATCCCGGTGCCCACGCAAAATCGCCTGATCGCGCGCCTGGCGCCGATGCGCGGGGATGTGATCGAGAAATAGCGGCAGTTGCAAAACCCTGTAGGAGCGAACTTGTTCGCGAGGCAGTGTGCCTACACACCGCGTCAAGCTGCTCGCCAACAAGTTGGCTCCTACAGACGGAGGCAGGAATTCTCACTCCGGCAATTTAAACGCCAGCACGTAATCACCTTTCTTGGTTTGCAACGATCCATGCCCGCCGGCCATCACCAGCACGTACTGTTTGCCATCCTTGCCGGTGTAGGTCATCGGTGTGGTCTGAGCGCCTGCGGGCAGGCGGGCTTCCCACAGTTGTTTGCCGTTACGCATGTCATACGCGCGCAGGTATTGGTCGAGCGTACCGCTGAGGAAGCCCACGCCACCTTTGGTCATGAAGGTCCCGCCGAGGCTCGGAACCCCCATCGGCAACGGTATTGGCACGGGTGAGCTGTCGCGCACGGTGCCGTTTTTGTGTTTCCAGATTGTGGTGTTGTTGGTCAGGTCCACCGCGGCGACGTAACCCCATGGCGGCGTCTGGCACGGCAGGCCCAGCGGCGAGAGCATCGGTTGCAGGATCACGCCGTACGGCGCGCCTTTGTTGACCTGCACACCTTCGGTTTCACTTTTGCGCGGCCCTTGGGCGGCAATCTCGGCGGCCGGTATCAATCGCGATTCGAAGGCCATGGCGTCGGGGTTGACGAAGGCGATCTGGCGCACCGGGTCCACCGAAATCCCACCCCAGTCGAACACGCCGAAGTTGCCCGGATAAATGATCGAGCCTTGCAACGACGGTGGGGTAAACGGGCCGTCATAACGCAACGACTTGAGCTTGATCCGGCACAGCAGTTGGTCGAACGGCGTCACGCCCCACATGTCGCTTTCCTTAATCGGTGGCGGCATGAAATTCAGGTCGGACTTGGGTTGGGTCAGTGCCGTGTGATCGCCGGCGACTGCGCCTTGCGGCACTGGAATTTCATTGATCGGCACGATGGGCTGACCCGTACCCCGGTCCAGCACGTAGATGCTGCCTTGCTTGGTCGAGGCCAGCACCGCCTGCTTCATGCCGCTGGCGGTTTTGATATCCATCAACGAGGGTTGGCCGCCAACGTCCATGTCCCACAGGTCGTGGTGGGTGAACTGATAGGTCCAGCGCACGCGGCCGCTGTTGATGTCCAGCGCGGTCAGGCCGGCGCTGTATTTTTCCGAGTTGGGTGCACGGTTGCCGCCCCACTGGTCAGGCGTCTGGTTGCCCATTGGCAGGTACAACATGCCGAGCTTTTCATCGACCGCAAACATCGACCACATGTTGGGTGAGTTGCGGGTGTAGGTCTTGCCGGACGCAATCGGTGTGGTGTCGTCCGGGTTGCCGCTGTCCCAGTTCCACACCAGACGGCCGGTGTGCACGTCGAAGGCGCGAATCACCCCGGACGGCTCGTCGGTCGAGACGTTGTCGGTGACGTGGCCGCCGATCACCACCAGGTTTTGCGTGACGGCAGGTGGCGATGTCGAGTAGTAGCCACCCGGGATCATGCTGCCGATGTTGGCGCGCAGGTCGATGGAGCCCTTGTCACCGAAGTCCTCGCACATCTTGCCGGTGTCGGCGTTGAGGGCGATCAGGCGGGTGTCCGCCGTCGGCAGAAACAAGCGGCGCGGGCAGGCGTTGCTGGCCGGGCTTTGATTGGGCGCGGGGTAGGCCGCGTCGTCGTGATACGCCACGCCGCGACAGGTCATGTGGCCCCAGCCTCTGAAGTTGGCTTCGTTCTGGGTGCTGATTTTCGGGTCGAAGCGCCACAGCTCCTTGCCGGTGTCCGGGTCCAGGGCGATGACCATGCTGTGCGGGGTGCATACATACAGCATGCCGTTAACCTTGAGCGGGGTGTTCTCTGCCGTGGTTTCGTTGGGATCGCCGGGGCCGGGAATGTCGCCGGTGCGGTAGGTCCAGGCGGGCACCAGTTTGCTGACGTTGTCCGGGGTAATTTGCGCCAACGGCGAATATCGGTCACCGAAGGCGGTGCGGCCGTAGGACTGCCAGTCGCCGTCGGGCATGGCGGGCGCGGCGCTGGTGGTGCCGGCGGTTTCGCGGTCCAGTTGCCCCTTGATCTCACCGGGACTGGTGAACTGGCTGGCCAGGGCTGCAAGGCCGGCGAGGATCACCGCGATACTCAGCGCACCAGTGCCCATGGCCGACGGTTGCCCGCGCCACAGCGCCAGCCGGAACCATGGCAACAACAGGACAATGCCCAAGGCGAACCACAGCGCCAGACGCGGCACCAGTTGCCACCAATCCAGGCCGACTTCCCACAGCGCCCAGAGCGTGCTGGCAAACAGTGTCAGCGCGTACAGCCCCAGCGCGCCCCGGTGTCCGGCGATCAACAACACGCCACTCAGGCCGAAACCGATACCCGCCAGCACGTAGTAAAAGGAGCCGCCCAACTGCCCCAGCTTTATGCCTCCGGCCAGCATGGCCAGGCCCATCAACAGCAACACCAGACCGAGTAAGGTCGGTAACAGCCGAGATCTGCTCATTTGTCTTTTCTCCATGTCTCTTTTTCAAGAAATCCATGCGCCGTGCCCTGTTCAAGTGTAGGCAGGGTTTGTGGATAGGCATCGGAGGATTCGTAGAGTTCAGGAGGACGTGTGATCTTGTGCCATTCTGAAGTCATGCACCGTAAAGCCTTCCCGCGCGTGACAGCCTCGGCTAAGGTGCGCACTTTCTGAGGCAGGCGCCTCTCATACCCTTGAAGGTTTGGCATGACGACACCCAACAACAACCCGCTGCACGGCGTCACGCTGGAGCAGATCCTGGTCGCCCTGGTGGCGCATTACGAATGGTCGGGGCTGGCCGAGCGCATTGATATTCGCTGCTTCAAAAGCGATCCGAGCATCAAGTCGAGCCTGACGTTCCTGCGCAAGACGCCGTGGGCGCGGGAGAAAGTCGAAGGTCTTTACCTGAAATTGCAACGCACCAAGCGCCCCGAGTGATGCACTGCCCGCAAGCGGCGCAGAGACAGCGCATGTTTACCCTGCTGATCACGCTCTTGAGCTGGTCGGCGTTGGCGATCCAGATGTACCTGGTGTTCTATGCGCGCTGGATTGACCACACGAGCGTGCTCGGTGGGCTGGTGCGCTACTTCAGTTTCTTTACCATGCTGACCAACACCCTGGTGGCGACGGCGCTGACCTGCGCGCTCAGCGGCCGCGACTCGCGGGGTCACCGATTGTTCCGGGCGCCCGCAATCGTCAGTGGCATCACCGTGAGTATTTTGTTGGTGGGCATCGCCTATAGCTTGTTGCTACGCCATTTGTGGCGGCCCGATGGCCTGCAATGGCTGGCCGACGAGTTGCTGCACGACGTGGTGCCGGTGTTGTTTGCGTTGTATTGGTGGCTCTATGTGCCGAAGGGTTTGTTGCGGCTCAAGCATGTGCTGCTATGGATTCTGTATCCGGTCGTCTACTTCGCCTACATCCTGCTGCGTGGCAACCTGATTGGCGATTACCTGTATTACTTCATCGACGCCGGAACCCTGGGTTATCCACAGGCGTTGATCAATGCCAGCGGGGTGTTGGCCGGGTTTGTGGTGATCGGGTTGGTGTTGCTGGGGCTGGATTGGCTCAAGGGCCGGAAAGCACCCACACTGTAGGAGCGGGCTTGCCCGCGATAGCGGTGTCTCTGACACACCCCGTCAAGCGGATCGCTGGCATGCCAGCTCCTACACGGGAATAGCGATGTGTCAGGCACACCGCATCCGATCTCAACCCTCGTCCGACTCATCGATACGCCAGTACCCCGAGGCCTTGACCAGCGCCTCGCTCAGCCCGAACTCCTGCAGCAACACCCGCCGCACTTTGCGCGACAGTGCGGCTTCGGTCGCGACCCAGGCATACAGCTCGCCTTCGGGCATTTCCAGTTTGCGCACGACGTCCACCAGGTCCTGTTCGCCACGCACCACCCAGATCACATCGACCTGAGCTTTGCAGTCGAAGGTTTGTTGCTCGGCCGAGTCTTCAATCTCCACCACCACCAGCGCAGCCCGGTTGGCCGGCAGGCCTTCGACGCGGCGGGCAATGGCTGGCAGGGCGGTTTCGTCGCCGATCAGCAAGTAGCTGTCGAACATGTCCGGAACGATCATCGATCCCCGTGGACCGGCGACGTGCAACTGTTGCCCCGGTGCCGCCTGAGCCGCCCAGGTCGCCGCCGGGCCGTCGCCGTGCAGGACGAAATCAATGTCCAGCTCATTGCTCGCCGGATCGAAGCGACGAGGCGTGTAATCACGCATGGCCGGGCGCGGACCTTCACCGGGTGCGCCAGGAACAACGCTGTCGAGGGCGGCTTGCTCTTCGGCGTTCTGGGCGAACAGCAGTTTGATGTGATCGTCAGTGCCCAGCGTGACAAAGCCTGCCAGCTCCGGCCCGCCGAGGGTGATACGACGCATCCGTGGCGTCAGGTCGACGACCCGCAGCACGTCCAGCTTGCGACGTTTGATTTCATGGCTGACGCGGTGGATTTGTTGCGCATTCATCAAGACTTCTCCGGCGTATTGGACGGGCCATCGGCGATGGCTTTGGCGGTGTTGTTCAGCAGATCGCGAACCCGCAGGATTTCTTGCGGGCTCCAGCGGCCGTGGTGGATTTGCAGTGCGTGGCGCAGGTTATGCACCGCCTCGTGGATTTCCGCCGGCCGATCATGACCGCGCAATGAGCGTTTGCTGACGTCGATGCGCATGCGCACGCCATCCAGCGCGACCGCTTGCTCGACCAGTGATTGCCGACCAACGTCGGTGACGGTGTAGTGTTTTTTCCCGCCGTCGGCGTTGCCGAGGATCAGTTCGCTTTCTTCGAGGAAGGTCAGCGTCGGGTAGATAACGCCAGGGCTGGGGCTGTAGGCGCCATCGAACATGCCCTCGATCTGGCGAATCAGGTCGTAGCCGTGGCAGGGCTGTTCGGCGATCAACGCCAGCAACAGCAGTTTCAGATCACCGGGGGCGAAGACGCGTGGACCGCGACCGCCGCGTTCACGACCAGGGCGTCTTTCAAAGCCGTCGCGGCCGTCACCGTGTTCTCGGTGGGGATGATGGTGGTGCTCACCCATATCTCTCATTGCTCGTTCTCCTGTGTAGTTAAGATATACCTTAAGATATATCTTAACTAAAACACAAGAGCTAAAGACGAACGGTTCTTATTGGGCGCTGGCTTGCAGTGACAGTGGGTTTTTCGGCACCAGGCATTCGGTGTGGTTGCCCGGGGTCAGGTAGGGGTTGAGCAGCGGGGCCATGCCTTTGAGCACCTGCACAGGCAAGGCTGAAGTGAATTTGAAGGCCTCCGACGCGCGCCCCGGCACGAAGGCGGTCAGGGTGCCGTAGTGGTCGGCGCCGAGGTAGAACACAAAGGTGGCCGTGCGGTTGATCGACTTGGAGCCGAGCAGCACGCCGCGTGCACCAAAGCTCTCGATGCGGTTGTCGCCGGTGCCGGTCTTGCCGCCCATGGCCAGCGGCGTACCGTCGGGCGCCTTGAAGGTACCCTGCACGCGTCGTGCGGTACCGGCATCGACCACTTGCGACAGGGCTTCACGCATTGCTGCGGCGACTTCCGAGGGGATGACCCGCTTGGCCAGCGCCGGGTTGTTGTTCAACTGGGTTTCGTAGGGTGTATCGGCAGCGAAGTGCAGGCTGTCGACACGCAGCACCGGTATACGAATTCCGTCGTTCTGGATGATCCCGATCAGCTCGGCCAAGGCTGCCGGGCGGTCGCCGGAACTGCCGATGGCGGTGGCCAGCGACGGCACCAGGTGATCGAATGGATAGCCCAGGCGCTGCCAGCGACGATGAATTTCGGTGAAGGCTTCGATCTCGAGCATGGTCCGCACACGACTGTCGCGGGCGCTGCGGTGGCGGCTCTTGAACAGCCAGCTGTAGACCTCCTGGCGCGCATCAGAGCTGGCGGTAATCATCTCCTTGAACGTCGCTTGCGGGTGCTGCAACAGATACCCCACCAACCACATGTCCAGCGGATGAACCTTGGCCACGAACCCTTGATCCGGCAGGTTGAATTTGCCCGGTCCATAGTTTTCGTACAGCACTTCCAGTTTGTCGTCGGTCAGCTTGCCAACCTCTTTCTTGTCGTCAGCCAAGTGCTCGCGAACGAAGGCGTTGAAGGCTTCCTGATCGGCATTTGGCAGCAGGTAGCGGTGTACGGCGGACAGACGCATAGCGGTGGGGTGCATGCCGTCGAGGAAGGTGTCGAGGCGGTCCTGGGTCGATTTGTTTTTGTAGCGTTTCCAGAAGCGCAGCAAGTACACCGAGCCCTCGCGGTCGGCGAAGTTGCTCAGGTACTCCTGGCGTCTCGGGTTGTCATCGTCCTTGAGCAACTGCGCACTGCTGTTGGGGGATTGGTAGGTGACGTAGCGCACAACGTCGCGCATCAGGCGAATGAACGGCAGGTTGATCGACTCACGGATCGCGTCACGCAGGGTCGGATTGCGTAGGTTGTCTTCTTTGCGGAAGTTGTCGAAATGGTGCATGCCACCGCCGGTGAAAAAGTATTCACCGGTGTTCGCCGAGTACTTGCGATCCAGCGCTGCCGAGAGCATTTTCGGCAGGCTCTGGTCCTTGTTCTCGATCAGATAATCCAGGGCCCAGCGGGTAATGTGGTCGGGGTCATCTACCGGGATTTTTTTCAGCTCGGCAGGGGCTTGTCCGGCGTATTTATCATGCAATTCGGTAATGATTTCCAGATAAGAGGTCAGCACTCGCATCTTCGCCGTCGAGCCCAGTTCCAGCTTGCTGCCTTCGTTGATGTCGAACGGTTGGTCGGTGCTGTCGGTTTGCACCCGCACCCTCGCGCCATCCGGATTACGTTCAAACAAGGTGAAGCTGTAACTGACTTGGCCGGTGCTGGTCGGGGTCAGCAGGTGTTCGCCGAGCAAACCGAGCTTCGCCGCGGTCGCCGGGTCTGCCAGGCTATGCAAATATTCGCTGACGCTGGTCTGCAACTGATACTGCAAGGTGCTGGTCGCCGACAGGTCCAGACGGTCAAGGTCATACAGCGAACGATCGAGCATCAAGGACAGGCGGGTACGCGCGACCGTGATGCCTTTGTTGGTTTCGATCGGTTGAACGGTCGGCTGTTGCGCCCAGTCGCGATAACTGACCACGCTGTCCAGTGCGGCGCTGGACAGCGATTGATCGATCACACCGTTCTGCGCCAACAGGCGAATGTGGCTATCGGTCAACTGCGCCAACTCTTCGCGGCCCTTGGACAGATAGTGCGACGGCCGGCGCTGGGCGATGATCAGCGACAACACCTCACGCAGCGCCAGGCCACGTGCGGCAAGGCTCTTGGCGTCACCGGCGGTGTCGTTGAGTTGTTGGTTGACCTTATCGAAATCCGCGCCGTACCAGACCCGCAAACCTTCTGCCATCCCGTGCACCTCGCCATGCCCCGGCACGGCGGACAGCGGCACACTGTTGAGGTAATCGCGCACTACCCGCTGGCGGGCTTCCAGGGTGTCCGGGCCGGGTTGATAGGCGCGAACGCTGGCGGAAACCATCTGCCGGATTTTCTCGCCGCCCGAGAGGGTCAAGCCATCAGGAGAGTGGCGGTACTTCTCCAATTGAGTGGCCAAGGTACTGCCACCCGCCGATTGCCCGCCGATGGACAGCACTTTGGCCGCTTGGGAAAGGACCGCCTTGGCAAACCGCGGCCAGTCCACTGCGGGGTTGGCCAAGGGCGTTTGCGGGTCAAGCAGGTCGCGGTTTTCGATGAACAGCAGGCTGTTCACCACCAACGGTGGGATCGACGCGAAGTCGGCGTACAGCTGTTGCGGGTAACGGTACTGATACAGCGGGGCGCCGGCACAATCGGTGATCGACAGCCCAGCTTGAATTTTCTCTACATAGGGCACGAAGAAGCCGTGCTGGGTGTAGGCCACCAGATCAGGAGAGAAGCGGGTCTGTTGGGTCACCAGATAATTGCGCTTGAGCATGCGCGGCAGAAATTCATCCAGCCCCGAATAACCCAGCCGCTTATCGAAAGGCCCATCGCCCGGATAGACAATCGAGCCACTGGGTCCGGCTTCCAGCGAGTAGTTGAGTTTGCTCGCCAGATGACTGAATTCACGGGCTTGCAGTCTGGAGCTGCGGGTTTCTTTCAGGATGGCGATGGCCGACGCCACCAGCGCCATGAGCAGGAGCAGCCAGAACAAGCGCCAGCCGTAGCGTTTACGGCGTGGCGGTTTGGGCAATGGAGTGTCATCGGGACCGTCAGCAGGAACAACGGTCTTCTTCGAATCTGAATGCCACAAAGCGCCCATAGTCATTGGCCCGGTTAATCAAATGTTAATCGCACCTGTCACAAGCTTAGACGCTGACCGCGTTTGGTGAAAAATTTGTGGCGCGCGGTGCAGGAAAAAGCTTTTGGCGTTGATTTTCCGACGGTTGGATTTGACAGCCACAGCGTTCACTCCTTCGTCAACAAATTGACCCATCAAACCGCAAGTGCCCGTGCAGAAAGCCCCAATCGCCGATTCCACTCCAACCATCCTGCCAGCATCATCATCAATCCCAACCCCGCCAGCGCCGTGCACACCTGCATCGGCCAGGTGTCGCCCGCCAGGGCGTTCAGCATGTCGGCCATCGGTGCCAGCAATACGCCGAGGCAAAAGACTTCCAGCGAATAACGGCCCATGCGACAGGTTTGCTGCGCTGGCCAATTGTTCAGCAACGCCTGACTGCGCGGCAGCAGTTTCGCGGTGCAGTAGGCCAGCGCTAGGAAGTGCAGTAGACGCGCTGGCGCCAGATCGGTCTTGCTGATGGGGTAGAGCACGTCGTTGAGCAGTTTAGGCATCAACGCTTCATGAAACGCTGGCCATTTCCACGACAGGGTAATCAGCCCGGCCAACACCACGTAGGTCGCCGCAGCGATGAACAATGGCTGACGACTCAACGGGCGGGTGGGCTGAACCACGGCGTTTCGGCTACGCACCGCACACACGCCGCCGAGGACAAACAGCAGTTGCCAGGCTACCGGGTTGAAGTACCAGACGCCGCCTTCATACGCCGATAAATTCCAGCCAAACAGCGGCACCATCAAATACAAGGCCAGCGACAAGCCGACCACGTAGTGCGCCCGCCGCAACAGCCACGGCAGGATCAACGGCAGTGCCAGCAACAGCAGAATATAAAGCGGTAGCGGGTCGGTCAGGTTGGGCTTGAAGCGCAGCAGCAACTCGTCGGCGAGGGCTTGTTGCGGGTATTTGACGAAGTATTCGAGGCCCATGATCTGAATCATGTCGCGGGATTCGACGTGGTTGTTGGCGACGAAGACGATGCCCATTAACAGCGTCAGCAGAAAGATGTGCACTACATAAAGCACCCACACCCGTCGCAAGATACGGGTACAGGCGACCAGCATACCGTCGCGCTCAGCCACACGGCCGTAAGCGAGCACGGCGGCGTAACCGGCGAGGAACACGAATATCTCGGCAGCATCGCTGAAGCCGAAGTTGCGCACGGTCAGTTGTGCGAAAGGGTTATCCGGCACGTGATCCCAAAAAATGAAGATCAGCGCCAGCCCTCGAAAGAAATCAATGCGAGGGTCGCGTGCGTTTGTCATGCCTGCGGGCTCTTGAGCGGTATTCAATAAGGATTGGTGCGCGCCAAGGAGGTTCCCTGCCGCGCATCGGCGGCGCGCAGGGTGACGTTACCCGCTGGTAAATGCAAAAAAGGGGTATTGCTGAATGTCTCAGAGGTTACCGGTCGTAAGCCGGGAACCTTGAGCGCAAATCCTGCACTACAGTTCAACGTGGTCTTTAACGCCATTTTTACGGGATAAGGACACGGAGGTTTTCTAACGTTAAAAGAGGCCGGTGCAAAAACGGCAGGTTGAACATGAGACCACAAGAAAAACAGTTCGCCAGCTATGTCGTCATAGGACTGATCAATACACTGATTCATGGCGTAGTCTTTTTCACCCTGCATATAGGCCTGGCGATCAGTCAGGCCTATAGCAATCTAAGCGCCTTTGCAGTGGCCGTGTCATTTTCGTTTTATGCCAACGCCCGTTATACCTTCAACGCCAAACGCTCCTGGTCGCGCTATCTGCGCTTCGTGGCGTTTATGGGCTCGTTAAGTCTGAGCGTCGGTTACTTGGCCGACTTCTACCTGTTGGCCCCGATAATCACGTGGCTGGTATTTTCAGCCATCAGTCTCTGCTGCGGTTTTCTGTATTCGAAACGGGTGATTTTTCGGGAAGGCGCGCCATGAAAATCTCGTTGATTGTTCCTGTGTTCAACGAAGAGCAGGCCATCGCGCTGTTTTATCGTTCCGTCCGGCAAGAGCCTTTGTTGCAGGCTTATACCGTCGAAATCGTCTTTGTGAACGATGGCAGTTCCGACCACACCGGCGAGTTTGCCCAGGCCTTGGCATTGGCGGACAACGACGTGTTGCTGGTGAACTTCTCGCGAAACTTCGGCAAGGAAGCCGCGTTGTTTGCCGGCCTGGAGTACGCCAGCGGGGCGGCGGTGATTCCGATGGATGTCGATCTGCAGGACCCGGTCAGTGTCATCCCGCGGTTGGTTCGAGAGTGGGAAAACGGCGCTGAAGTGGTCTTGGCCAAGCGCCATGATCGTTCGACAGACGGCTACCTGAAGCGCCACGCAGCCGGGTTGTTCTATCAAGTGCTAAACGTCATTGCCAGCACCCGGATCGAGGAAAACGTCGGCGATTTCCGCTTGATTGATCGCAAGGTGGTCGACGTGATCCGGGCCTTGCCCGAGCAGCAATTATTCATGAAGGGGGTGCTGTCATGGGCCGGGTTCAAGACCGTGATCGTTGAGTACGACCGGGCACGACGTTCTGCCGGCAAGACCAAATTCAATGGCTGGAAACTGTGGAATCTGGCGCTGGATGGCATCACCTCATTCAGTACTGTCCCGTTGCGAGTCTGGAGCTATGTCGGTGGTGCGGTGTCGTTGTTTTCCTTGCTGTATGCGGCGTATCGAGTCATCGACAAACTGTTCTTCGGAAACGACGTGCCGGGTTATACCTCGTTGATGACCGCCATTCTGTTTCTCGGCGGGGTGCAACTGATCGGCATTGGCATCCTCGGCGAATACATCGGGCGGATTTACATGGAAGCCAAACACCGTCCGCGTTACGTGGTGAAAGATGTCGTCGGCCACCATGAAGACCCGCATTGATGGAGCTTCTCGCGCCGCGCAAAGGTACGGATGCGCATCCCTTGTTTGTGTTCGTTCGAGACTGTCAGGTAGTGCCGATTCTGGCACTGGCGCTGGCGTTGCGACTTTACGGTATCACCCAGGCCACCCTCTGGTACGACGAAGGCTTCAGCGTGTTGGTCAGTGCCTATTCCCCGGCGCTGATCTGGTTTCATAGCGCCCAGGATGTTCATCCGCCGCTCTACTACGTGTTGTTGCACGGCTGGAACGCGATGTTTGGCAACAGTGTATTTGCGGTTCGGGCCATGAGCGTACTGGCCGGCCTGACAGGCATCGTGCTGGGGCAGTGGTGGGTCAGCTTGATCGCCACCCGGCGGGCGGCGATTGTGGCGGGATTGATTCTGGCGCTACTGCCGATTGCCGTGCGTTACAGCCAGGAAGCGCGAATGTATGCGCTGGTCAGTGTCTGGTTGATGGGCGCGAGTATCGCGTTGATCTACTGGGTGAAAAACCCTCAGCGTTATCGTCCGCTGGTTATCTATGTGCTGTTGATGAGCGCCGCTTTTTACACTCATTACTTCGCGGCATTGGGCGCGTTGTCACACTGGCTGTACCTGTTAGTACTACCGTTAGCTGCCGGAAAAAAAGGGGCTTTTATTACGCGGCCGGCCTGGTGGTTGGCCAACGTGGTGATTGTCGTGTGCTACCTGCCGTGGATTCCGTCAATCATCGACCAGTTTTCCCACGTTGCCAGTGTCGACTGGATACCGCCTGCCTCGCGTTACACCTTGCCCTCAACGATTTGGCAGTACTTCACGCTAGACGAGGAGGTGTTATTGCCGTGGCCGGTGTATGTGGCGTTTCCCTTATTGATGTTGTTACTCGCGATCTGGACGGCGGATCGCGATAAAGGGGCGTACCGATTCTACTGGATGCTCGGGATTTACACCCTGGTGCCCCTGCTGGTGGTGTATGGGGTGTCATTCAAATTGCCGCTGTTTTCGCCTCGATATTTTGTCTTCGCGGCCATGGGGCTGCCCTTGGTCCTCGGGATTGCACTGGACCAATGGGCCCTTCGATTTCCTAAGTGGGCATTACTCGCGCTGGTGTTATTGATCGGTTTGCAGGGGGTCGGTCTGTTTAATCTATATACCCAAAACAACAAAATGAACGACCCGATCCATGAGCTGAACAATCACGTCGGCGAGATGACGACGTACATCAATCAGCATTTCGAATCAGGGGATCGGCTGGTGGTTTACGGGCTGTATTGGTACCTCAGTGTCGTGTACTACAACCACACGGCCTCTCGGCCACTGCTCTATACTCCGTTATCGACCTCGGGCGCCTCTACGCGGCCAGGGCCCCATGGTGCGGGCACGTTATTTTTTCGAGCGGCCGGCGACACTTACCTCGACACGCTGAGCTCGATCCCCGCAGATACCCGCCGCGTGTGGTTGATGTATGGCAATGATGCTGAAGGTCATGTCGCTGTTCCGCAGCACTGGAACAGACAATTCGTTATGAACTTCGGCGATACGCAGCTTCGGCTTTATTCAATTGGCCCTGTGTTGCCATAATTATATCGATAGCGCGAGGTGTAAAAGTGTAAGGCGTGCGCGAATTTATAATTGGCGATTATCACGGTTGCTCTAAGAGCGTCAGGTTATTTAGATCGTGGGTTATGTTCCGTTCGTTCGGTAGTCGGTTAGGTTTTTTACCGAATGACCTGTCCGGATAGAGGGAATTGCTCTTTACTGTTGTTGGGTGTATTAAAAGCTTGGGTGTGTTTTACGTGGATTTTGGTTGGCCGCTGTTGTCAGGGTCAACGGCTATGGAGAGCGTGATGGAACGGATGGGTTATCGTAAATGGACGAGTGTTCCGCGCATTATTTTATGGGAGTGCAAATATTGGTTGTTGCCGGTTGTCGCACTCGCGACGCTGGTGCGCTTCCATGATCTGACCGAGCCAACTATTTGGTTTGACGAAGCCTTCAGTGCATTGCTGAGTGCCTACCCGCCCAGCCTGATATGGTTTCACGCTGCACACGATGTTCATCCTCCCTTATATTACTTACTGTTGCATGGCTGGATGGCAATGGTGGGCAATGGGGTTTTTGCAGTGCGCTCGTTGAGTGTTTTTGTGGGCGTAGTGACTGTCGTGCTGGGGGCATGGTTAGCATGCTTGGTCGCGACGCGTCGTGCAGCGTGTTTGGCGACATTACTGCTGGCGCTGTTACCGATCGCAGTGCGTTACAGTCAAGAGGTACGGATGTATGCTCTGCTGGGCGTCTGGACAATGGGGGCGACCATTGCTCTCTACTACTGGGTAAAAAATCCACAGCGTCATCACTGTCTGATCCTATATGTGTTGCTTATTGTCGCAGGCTTATATACTCACTATTTTGCAGCGTTCTGTTTACTGTCGCACTGGCTTTATCTGCTTTTTTTATTTCGTTTTGAGCCTCCAGACGGTCATCTTATTAGTCGTTCAGGTTGGTGGCTTGCCAATGGTGCAATGGTCATATTGTATTTGCCCTGGGTGCCTGAACTAATCGTTCAGTTTTCGCACTCGTTACCACTTGTGGGTTGGGTATCTCCCCCGAGTCGCTTCAGTTTGCCTTCGATGATCTGGCAGTTTTTAACATTGAATGACGGGCTGGATCTGCCGTGGCTGAGTTATGTCACGTTGCCGTTGATGATTGCAGGCGCTTCTGTGTGGTTGGTTTGGCACGATACAGGACACCATAAGTTGACGGCTCTGCTGGTGATGTACACATGGGCTCCTGCATTGGTCGTGTTTTTTATTTCGTTCCAGCATTCATTTTTTAATACGCGATATTTTGTGTTTGCAGCAAGTGGGCTACCGTTGATATTGGCCATAACCGTTGATCAATTGATGCGGCGTTATCAGGTATCGGCCCTGTTGCTTCTCGTTCTATTACTCGGCATGGAGGGCGTAGGACTTTCTAATGTCTACGCTCAGCGAAGCAAACTCAATTATTTCGGACGACAGTTCAATGATCAGGTGGGCAGAACGGTGGAGGAAATTAACCAGCGTTTTGAGGTGGGCGATCGTATTGTGGTAGATGCCATGTTTTGGTATCTGAGTGTGCTTTATTACAATAAAACGAGCGCGCAACCACAATTGTATGCACCCGCAGGTTCTTCCACCTACTTGGGTCGCGGTGACGAGCGGGGGGGCGGGACTTTTTTTTATCAGGATAATGACAGTGTGTATCTATACAGTCTCGGCTCATTGCCGCCGGATACAAAGCGGGTTTGGCTGATGTCTGCCAGCAGTGCAGACGGTCTGATAACAGTCCCGCACAACTGGCGACAAGTCAGCGTGCTAAATGGCGGTGACACGCAAGTTAAGCTTTATGTCCTCTGCTCACCTGTCGTCGCCACCGCCAGTCAGTCCACTACGAATAAAACTTGCACAGAAAACTGATCGATTTGCCTCAAATCGCATTCGGCTCAAAACTATCCGCCCGCGCCATCTGCCACATGTTCGAGTAGAAACTGCCATCCGCCGGCCCGGTCAGCAGTTGCCCGGGCTTGAGGAACACGTGGGATTGCGAGAACAGTTTGATCTCGGTGGCGGACATCCGGCGTACTAGGTGCTTGGCTACTCGCTTGATACAACAACCTCCGTCAAACAAATCTGTTATTGATCAAGAGTCAGTATGACTTTGCATACAAGGCCCACGTGCTGGTGGGCTTGCCTGTAAATAAACAAACTGCGCTAGTCTTGGGTTGAGTCAGGGGGATGCAGCGGACGGTCACGCCTAACTCGCTAATGGCGCTCTCAACGTTTTTGTCATCAATGAAAGGTGCAACAACGAAGGGGTTTAGTTTGTCTTTTTTATAAAGGCGTTCTTGAAAACCTCGAGCGTCGTGACCGTGTTTATGTTATTTGACAGTTTTTCTTTGGCGCTATCAAGCAGGTCTGTCTGAATGTTCTGCAGCATTTTTTCAAATGCTTATTATGCAGATGGTTTAGTTAATTTTAATAGTGTTCTTGCCGTCGTTACGGCAAGCGTAGGAAACCATGCCCAGCTCTTTTATTCCTGCTTCGACTCGGACGGGCACCCCACGTTTAACGTGATACCATTTTTTTCACCGCCGTTCATATCCCGTTTATCAACGCTGACCTGTAGGTTTTGTCCGTTCAGTTTTCCGCGAGATCTGTTTTTGCAGCTCATCGCAGAAGGCATGAATGGCTTCGGCATCCTGTTCGCTGCGTACGATGGGAACAATAACGACCTTTGTCGGTGCCACCAAGGGTGGAATCACCAGGCTGTCGTCATCGCCATGGGCCATGATCATCGCGCCAAACAAACGCGTGGAAACACCCCATGAAGTGGTCCAGGCGAATTCTTTCCCCCTTCTTTCCTTATTTTGAATCGCATCGCCATCAAGGCTCATGCCTTTGATTGCGGGGATTTTTTAATTGGATATTCGCGGTTTTCGTACAGAACTTAGCAAAAAGCCATCTATATTCGTTGGGAAACGCAAGCAATTCGCCATTCCACAGGATTTGGGAGGCCGTCTGAGGACGGTTCCTAGCATGTTCTTCGTACGCAAACAACTGTCTCAGTTGACAGGTACGTAATTTTTCGGCGTTTGTTAGTGTTCGCAACCACAGATGGTAGCCGTAATAGCGAACAACATAAACGTCGACAAGGGGGCAGATTGTGGGTACACGCAAGATATTTGATGAGTTCAAAGTGAAGTATGACGATATTCATAAGGCGTATTGGACCAACGCCCTAAGTGAGGAGGCACTGAAGAGCTGGCATGAAGACAGGCTGAAACAAGTCTTGAAACACGTTAAGAGCAAATCTGCTTTCTATGGTAAGCATCTTAAGGGTATTGATGTTGAAGTCGTGACACTGGCCAATCTTTCTTCGTTGCCTTTTACCACAAAGGACGATTTAAGAGTGTCAATGCTGGATGTTTTATCGGGTGCACTTGAAGACAGCATTTATTATTATGAAACAACAGGCACAACCGGGCCGGCGACACCTTGTCCGCGAGATAAGAAAGAAAGCTATGCGAGTAACAAACAACTCGCAATGGCTTATCAGGCTGTTCTCGATAAACACTTTCCCGATGAGAAAACCGTTGTGGGTGTCATGGGGCCGACCGAGGTGCATTCCTTTGGCGACACCTTGGGTGACGTATGCTATCAGTTGGGCGTTTGTAACGCGAAACTATGGCCGCATTCCCCGGTCATCGGTTATCCCAAAACTCTCCAGTTGATGCAGAATCTGCGTATTGGAGTAGTGGCTTCGGCGCCGGGCCTACTACTGGCATTAGCCAAGGAAGCCGAACGCCTGGGCTTCAATCCACGTGAGGATTTCCACTTGCGTGCGTTCATGATGAGCGGCGAACTCTGTACTCCGGCCTTGAAGAACAACCTCTATAGCCTTTGGGGAAGTGAAGCTTACAACAGTCTTTATGGCTCGCAGGAGGCGATGATCATTGCGGCCACAAACACCAACGATCAGCTGATGCCCCATCGGCTGAACTACATCATCGAGGTGTTGAACCCGCAAACGGGAGAAAGTCTTGGTGACAGCGGTGAAGGCGAACTGTGCGTAACGATGCTTATCGATGGAGTTAAACCGCTGATCCGCTATCGTACGGGTGATCTTGTTTCAGTTCAAAAATTCCCCGGAAACCCTATCGCCACCGCACAAGTGATGAAAGTAGCCGGGCGTGTCAAAGACGCTATGACACTCAACGGCAAGGCGTTAACTGCCGGCCATATTGAACAAGCGCTATTGGAAGGTGTTGAGCAGTGCCTAGGTTATCAAATCGTCATCAACTGCGTTAACGGCAGGGATACGATGATAGCCAAGATGGAGATGTCCAAGTTTTACAACGGTGACCGCAGTCAACTGACTCTATTGATTCGTGAGCGGGTACGCGAGCGCTTAGGTGTCGAGGCGACGATCATGATTGTCGATGACCTTGATGACCATGTGAACCTGGGGAGTTGGTTCAGTTGGAAAGAAGCACGGATTGTCGATCAGCGCATCGGATAGTTGGGGGCATCGTATGAGCATGTCCGTGCAAACTGTATCGGCAAAAAGTGAACTGTTTAAAAAAGTCTGCGCTTTAAGGTTGCGTTACATCGGTGATAACCCAGCCAGTGAAGAATATTTTTCCGATGCCGAGAGGTTACGCGATACCTGCTCTTATCACATGGCTTATCTGGATGGCGAAGAAGTTGTCGGTGCTATTCGGATAACACCCATGGGGCACGGCATGAGCTTTGTCGAACAGGTCGTTGATGTCACCCCTTACTTCGCCAATCCGATCGATTCGTTTGATGCCAATCGGCTGGTTTTGGATGAAAAGTACAGGGGCGGTTTGCACCTGAGGTTTTTCCTTCTGCAAACAGCGATCTGGTTGAAAGGTAATACGCAGTTTCGACATATCTCGGCGTTGTGCAGAGGACGGTTAGCTGCCCTGTATGTCGATATCGGCGGGCGTATTCTGAGCGATGATATAACGTGGAGGACTCTTCATTCATCCCGCCGTTACAGTTTGGTATATCTGGAACTGGAAACAGTCTTTAACACTATAAAAGGTAAAGTAACTCATGGATAATTTTTTCAGTGAGCTGGACGCAATTGTCATCAGTGGTTGGGACAAAATCAAAAAAGGTCGCTATTGGAGTCGCAGCCTTGAAAAGCCTATTACGGTAGAGCTTTATCAACAGGTCATGCTCCAGATCTACCATTACACGCGGTTCAACTCCGTCAATCAGGCGGCGTGTGCTTTCAGTGCCGATCCGGGGCAGACAACACTGCTGCGGTTCGTTTACAAGCATGCACTTGAAGAGTTAGGCCATGAAAAAATGGTCATTCGTGACTTGGAATCCATCGGTGCCTTGCCCGCATCGCTACCCGCACCTCTTCCTCCGACTCAGGCGCTGATTGCTTATTTGAACGACGTGGCTATTCGCTTGGGGCCGATTGCTCGTCTGGGTTATAGCTACTGGGCGGAAGAGGTTTATGACCACATCCAACCCATACTGAACAAATTCCGGACAGACCTGGGTCTAAAAGACGAACAAATGACTTTCTTCGTTGCACATTCGAGCATTGACGAAAAGCATTCCGAAGAAGTTCGCCTGGCCATGCAACGTGCGGTGAAGACGGATGCAGAGCGGGCGCTGATCAAGGAAGTTGCGAGGGTAACGTTGTACCTCACCGGTCAATTGCTTGAAGAGTCTCTGCTGGAGTACGAGCGGCTCGCTGGCGCGCTATTGGCGAAGGCTTCTTGAACGCATGAAACTGATCATCATTGTCGGGTCAAGCCGGGCACACGGGGTCAGCAGTCGTGTGGTGTCGTTTATTCGACGCCACCTAGAAGGCCGCGCCTCGATTGAGGAACTCTGGCTTCGGGACTACCGCATAGATTACTGCGATGCAGATAATGCGTGTTCAGAAACTGATTGTGCAATTCAGGACGATGTCGCTGCGATTGTCGATGAAATGGTTAAGTCGGACGCCATTCTGTACCTGCCGGTGATGCACGCCTATGGAACTAACAGTCGGTTTCAGGCGTTTCTGGAGCGCGTGGGTTATGGCTTCATGCGCCCCCGCGAACGCCCGCTACGAGACAAGCTTGCGGCCGTGGCAGTGGTTGGACGTCGATATGGCCATACGGCGGTATTTGGTCAAGTGGTGCTCAATGTTCTGTTGAACAAAATGGTATTGGTTGGCTCAGGGTTTCCGGCCACATTCAATACGCAGCTTATTCAGGACCCGGAAGCGGAACAGGCATTGCAGGAAACGCTGGATCGCCTCATTGAGCACTATCACAAGTTGCACGAACGGCCGCCTCATGGTGTCGAGCGCCTGCGCCTGCTAAAGCAAGTCCAATTTCAAACGGGATGATTGTTTAATGCCTATTCGAGATTCATTGATAGCAATACTGGTGGCATTCCTTTGGGGGGCCCAAGTGACGGCGGTGAAAATTGGAGGTCAAGAGCTTCCGTCTATCCTCATGGTGGCGATTCGTTTCGCCTTGATGGCCGTTGTATTGGTGCCGTTCTGCGGGATTCCGAAACGTAGCGAACTCCCCCAAGTGTTCTGGATTGCGTCGTTGACTGGTGCACTCCATTTCGGACTACTGTATTGCGGCATCTCACGAGTGGACGCGTCGACATCTGCTGTCGCCTATCAACTGGCCACACCCTTCACTCTTTTGCTGGCCTTCGCGGTACTGGGGGAGCGCATTGCATTGCACGTCATCGGGGGCATTGTTCTCGCGTTGCTCGGCGTGTTGACGGTGCTGGGAGGAGTAGGTAAAGGCGGCGCTCTGCCGGGAGTGTTGCTAGTGATCGCGGCGGCTTTTGTTTTTGCCGTGGGCACTATCCTGACCAAGCGGTGGGGGCCGTTCAATCCGGTCGCCATAAGTGCGTGGACGGCATTGATTGCGACACCGGAGTTGCTGATCGTATCGGCTGTGGTAGAGGGGCACGCTTGGGGATCGGTAATGACTGCCAGTGCGACCGCGTGGGCCGCGGTGTTGTATACGGCGGTCAGTGGCGGGCTGATTGGGTTTGGACTGTGGTATTGGCTTTTGGGCAGACACCCTGTCCAGCGACTGGCTCCTTTCCTGTTACTAGTGCCGGTGTTTGCGGTCGCGCTCAGTCAGATTTTTCTGAAGGAGGGGGTATCGCTTAGCCTTGTCATCGGCGGTATGGCCGTCTTGATCGGCGTTGGACTGTGCCAGGTACGCCTGCAACCCCGACAGGCATCCGCAAGCAATAACCCGGCCGACTGACCGGCGAAAACAAGATGGGAGGATCATGTTCAATGAAGTGGGTAGGTCTGTTGCTATTGCTCGTATTGCGCCAGCGAAATCGGTTTTGTTTCAGGCTTAAAGCCAAGCGCTGGAGGGCTGCCACTGATGAGATCGCGTATTTACAATCGAGCGGCCGCAATACTGGAAGCACCTTGGTGTTCCTGCACGGGTTAGGCGCAGGCAAGGACCAGTGGGGGCCGCAGATTTATTCGTTAGTCGATGCTCACAGGTGCCTTTTCCTGGACCTTCCCGGTGAAGGAGAGTCGTCGTTTGACGGCACGCAAAGTTACAGTCCAGTGTCTCAAGTGGAGCGGCTGAAGGCTTTTCTCGATGCTCTGGCAATCAAGGATGTCGTACTGATTGGCAGTTCCATTGGCGGATGCATCGCCTGTCTGTATGCCGCCACCTATCCGGATCAGGTCTCCCGTTTGATCGCAATGGCACCCGCCGGCCTGCCAGCCTCAAGGCTTAGTCCGGCGATGAGCCAGTTTCTTGCGTCGGGTAAGCATCCTTTTGGCTACCGATGCGTGAGCGAGATGCAGGATCTTTGGAGCATTGCCTTTACTCGGCCTCCCAAGGTGCCAGCATTTTTGGCAACCGCGCTGGCGATCAAGGGAGGGCTGCGCTATGCACGGGTTGGAAAAATACTGGAAGACTTTAAGGGCGGCGGGCTGTATCCGCTTCAAGTGCAGCTATCGGATGTTCAAGCCCGGACCTTGATCATATGGGAGAGTAACGACCGGGTGTTTGATATCTCCTGCCTGGATGAGGTCAGCAGGCTCCTGCCTGAGGCAAATGTCTGCATTATCGAAGAAGCGGGGCATGTTCCGTATCTGGAATGCGCGGATCAAACACTCGACGTCATTCAGCGATTCCTTGCTTGATAGAGTGCGCCGAATGCGAAGAGACGACTTCGCAGCGGGTTGCTACGCTGGCATAGGATTACTATTGAACATGAGTAATTGTAGGTTGACCCTTATTAAACCTATGGTAGTATCCGATTGGGACT
The DNA here is from genome assembly GCF_044336365.1 of Pseudomonas sp. NA-150. Lineage (NCBI taxonomy): Bacteria > Pseudomonadati > Pseudomonadota > Gammaproteobacteria > Pseudomonadales > Pseudomonadaceae > Pseudomonas > Pseudomonas sp. NA-150. The sequence continues at coordinate 983,910 of NZ_CP172305.1, forward strand.
GAGGAATCGCTCCTGTAATATCTCCCAAGACAAAGGAAGTCTAAATGTATTACCAAATATTGCTGCTGAAGAATTCCATCGGATCCCCATCCGAGTCCAGCACTGTCTATCTCTCGATCTTCAAAAGCAATATCTGGCGTAGTTAACACAGCAACCGCCGGTGTATTGCTGTCTGTTTCAGTACACCCTCGCGAAAAAATAGTGATTCCTTGAATAGTTGAGTGCTGTTATTCGATTGATCGTGCCTGTTCGTACGAAAATCGAAATACACGAACGGTGCGGAAAGCACTGTCTCTTTTCGAGATGTCTCTTTGCGTGAGTTTGTGCGTCAGTCTGGCCAATGAGTCCTTTGAATAAGTAATTTGCTGATTAAACTGTTTTTACGAGTTTGAGTTATCGGTCTGTGTGTTCGATTCTTATCTTCGTTAATGGTTGGTAATAATAAAGGAGTTGCGTCATGAACGTGAAAGCAGCACAAGTCAGTGTCCAGATCCACACTGAACGTTTGAAATGTGATCCGCTGGCCGTATATGAAGCGGCCTTAAAAGTGTTAGGTTCTGATAAGACCTTTATCCTTGAATCTTTGTCGGGACCCAGCCGTGATCGCAAGGCGACTATCATTGGAATGGAGCCATTGCTGGCCGTAAAAGTCTATGAAGGATATGCGACGCTTGAAGGCGCAGACCTGCTGATCGCGCATTTAAGAAGTGCGCTGTCGGCGCGCGGATTTGTTCTCGATGACCGTAGACGCATCGACATTGCTTCGAATGACACCGTTTGGGACCTGTTACGAGCGCTGCAAGCGCCGTTTGATGTTCCACGGCATCCCAACCCAAGTCTCGCATTTTTTGGTTACCTCTCTTACGACAGCGTCAGGTTCGTGGAAGACATTCCTGATCTAACCGAACGCACCAATAACTACCCGATCATCGCATTGACCGTATTCCAGACGCTGCTGTACTTCCATGCCGGAGGAACCGTGGAGGTGATGGTCAACAATTGTCCTCTATGGAGTACCCGCAGTACCGCCGACTGTGTTGCTCTGATGGCAGATGTCGCGGGCACACAGCCCTTCGAGGCACCGATTCATTACCCGCAGATCACAGTCGCTCGCGATACCGTGAATAAAGAGCAGTTTCTTGGTTGGGTGGATAAAGCTCTGGAGCACATTCGCCAGGGCGACATCTATCAAATTCAGTTGGGCCACGAAGTACAGGTCGATACGCGGGTCAAACCCTTTGACGTCTATCGAGCGCTTCGTAAAAACAACCCTTCTCCTTACATGTATCTGGCAAATCTGGGAGGCGTAGACCTGATTGGCGCCAGCCCTGAGTTGTTTGTACGCATCAAAGACAACCTGATCGAGATGAGGCCCATCGCCGGAACGGTGGGGAAATCACCCGGCGTACCGTCCAGTAAATTGATTTTGAGTATGACGAGGTCTGAAAAGGAACGAGCTGAGCATTTGATGCTGGTTGATTTGTGCAGAAACGATATCGGTCGCATCTGCCAGCCTGGGTCACTTGAGGTCGACGAGTTGATGCTGGTGGAGGAGTACTCCCACCTCTATCACATGGTGTCAAACGTGCGCGGTTTGTTGCGAAAAGGATTTGACGCCTTTGACGTCATCAAAGCGTCCTTCCCTGCGGGAACGATGACGGGCGCTCCGAAAATTCGAGCGATGCAGATTATCGAAAGCATGGAGGTCAATCGTCGTGGGATATATGCAGGGGCGGTCGGCTTGATTGGGTTTGACGGTAGCGTCAATACCGCATTGTGCATTCGTTCGGCGGTTCATAAAGAGGGTACTTATTACTTGCGTGCCTCCGCGGGTGTCGTCTCGGATTCGATCCCGGATAAAGAGTGGACTGAAACATTCTACAAAATGGCCTCCATTTATCGCGCCGTTACCGGAAAGGAGATGTTTCAGTGAAAGTTTTCTTGATTGATGCCTATGACAGTTTTGTATTCGTTATTAGCCAGTACCTTGAACAATTGGGGCTGGAAACTCGCGTAGAACGAAACGATGTTCCAGACTTGATTCGGAGAATTGAAGAGTATGCTCCAGATTTTTGCGTACTGGGACCGGGGCCGGGTCATCCGCGAGATGCCAAGTATATCGAGGTGCTCCAACACTTTAAGGGGCGACTGCCCATGTTGGGTGTGTGCCTTGGACATCAAGCCATTGGCCTCGCATTTGGCGGCTCGGTCATTCGAGCCTCCCATGTAAGGCATGGAAAGATAAGTACGATAAATAATGACGGGCAAGGTGTGTACTCATATACCAAAGGTAAGCCAATCAAGGCGACACGTTACCATTCGCTAATTATTGATAATAGTGATTTCCCTGAGGGTCTCGTATTGACGTCGACCTCAAGTGATGACGGATATATTATGGGTGTCAGACACCGTACATATTCGATAGAGGGTGTTCAGTTTCATCCTGAGAGTATTTTGACGGAGGGCGGGATTGGGATATTCAGAAGTTTTATAGAACAGCACTGTCGCAAGTCAGTGATCTAAGGGGTGGGCAGCGGACTGCTTGAGCTGCAGCCATATTTTCAGTATCAGATAACGGGAATGCTTCTATGGGCGACAGGAGTTTATCGTGGGTGATATACACGGCAATAAAAATGAAGATATATTTTTTAAGAGTAGCGTCGAAGAGGTATTAGATGATTTCTCTGTGCTTACCAAGGAGTCACACAGGCGCGACTGGGAATGTAATTTACGCAAGGTACTACGTCGAATTGGTTACGACAGTTATCTGGTGAGTTTGGGCTCCTCCACTACGAGTGACCCGTTCAATAGAATCATGACCAATTACCCTTCTGAATGGCTCAGGCGATACAAGGAGGAAAATTTTATCAAGGTAGATCCAATATTAAGACATTGTCGTCAACACTTTGTACCGCTTTTTTGGGGGCGGGCGCGTAGGCGTGCTCGGGGCAAATCCACGGAGTTCTGGAAGGCCCGCGAGAGATACGGTCTTTTACAGGGGGTCAGTATCCCCCTCCGCTGTAGTGAGATGGACGGATCACTCAATGTCTCTCGATATATAAACCCTGTTCACGAATTCGACGATGATCCGAATGGTCCGCTAAGCAAGTTATTTATGCTTACTCCTTTTATTTTGGAAGGATTGCAGAAGCACTTGAGCAAACCAGGCGAGCTGCAGTGCAGCTTGACGGTGCGAGAATCCGAAGTGCTGAGATGGTCCGGGGTCGGTAAGACGACCTGGGAAATGAGCCGCATTCTGGGTTGCTCGGAGCGCACCATTAATTTTCATATAGCCAATGCGAGTCGTAAGTTAGGCTCTTTCAGTCGTCGGCAAGCAGTAAGTACCGCGTTAGCGCAGGGATTGATTTCACTGTAGCAAGAGAAAATAGCCGCCTCACGAACATTAGGATAGGCGGCTTCTTTGAATCGACGGGCGCGTGGTTGAGTTCCTTCACTAGGCAATCATTTTTCGGTTGCATTTTCTTGTTCGCATCGCATCTCCCCTCCATCAGGGATTACTGCCTCTGATGGCAGCGACGTTACTTATTTGTACCAATCAACCAGTTCGCACAGAACCTAAATCACATTCGGCTCAAAACTATCCGCCCGTGCCATCTGCCACATGTTCGAGTAGAAACTGCCATCCGCCGGCCCGGTCAGCAGTTGGCCGGGCTTGAGGAACACGTGGGATTGCGAGAACAGTTTGATCTCGGTCGCCGACATCCGGCGTACCAGGTGCTTGGCTTCGAGTTGCGACGGGTGCTCCAGGCCGGCAGCGGCGAGCATTTCGGCCAGTGCGTGGAGGGTGCTGCGGTGGAAGTTGAACACCCGCTGCGCTTTGTCCGGCACCACCAGCGCGCGTTGGCGCAGTGGGTCTTGGGTGGCGACGCCGGTCGGGCATTTATTGGTGTGGCAGCTTTGTGACTGGATGCAGCCGATGGCGAACATGAAGCCGCGCGCGGCGTTAGCCCAGTCGGCGCCGATGGCCAGCACGCTGGCGATGTCGAACGCGCTGACGATCTTGCCGCTGGCGCCGATCTTGATTTTGTCCCGCAGGTTCAGGCCAACCAGGGTGTTGTGGACGAACAACAGGCCTTCGCGCATGGGGACGCCGATGTGGTCGGTGAACTCTACGGGCGCGGCGCCGGTGCCGCCTTCCTTGCCGTCGACCACGATGAAGTCAGGCAGGATGCCGGTTTCCAGCATGGCTTTGGCAATGCCCATGAACTCCCACGGGTGGCCCAGGCAGAACTTGAAGCCCACCGGTTTGCCGCCTGACAGTTCACGCAATTGCTGGACGAAATGCATCATTTCGCACGGGGTGGAAAACGCGCTGTGCCGCGACGGCGAAATGCAGTCTTCGCCCATCATGATGCCGCGGGTTTCAGCGATTTCCTTGGTCACCTTGCCCTTGGGCAGGATCCCGCCGTGGCCGGGTTTGGCGCCCTGGCTCATCTTGATTTCGATCATCCGCACTTGCGGGGTGGTGGCTTGTGCGGCGAATTTTTGCGGATCGAAGCGGCCGTCCGAGGTGCGGCAGCCGAAATAGCCGCTGCCCAGCTCCCAGGTCAGGTCGCCGCCGTTTTCCCGGTGGTAGGGGCTGATGCTGCCTTCGCCGGTGTCGTGGGCGAAATTACCGAGCTTCGCCCCTTGGTTCAGCGCGCGAATCGCGTTGGCGCTCAGCGAGCCGAAGCTCATCGCCGAAATGTTGAACACCGAGGCCGAGTAAGGCTGGGTGCACTGCGGGCCGCCGACTTCCACCCGGAAGGATTTTGGATCGCTCAGCGGCGCAGGGCGCATCGAGTGGCCGATGAATTCAAAGCCGGTCTGGTAGACGTCGATCAAGGTGCCGAACGGTTTGTCGGCCGATTCGTTCTTCGCGCGGGAATACACCAGCGAGCGCTGGGCGCGGGAAAAGGGCAGGGCATCGCTGTCGGATTCCAGCAGGTACTGGCGGATCTCCGGGCGGATCTTCTCCACCAGGTAACGGATATTGCCGAGGATCGGGTAATTACGACGCACCGCATGCGGTTGTTGTATCAGGTCGCCGATGCCGATCAGGCTGAGGACGCCAGTCACCAGGGTGAAGGGCCACAGCCATTCGTGTTGCCAGAAGGGAATGCTGACAAGCGTGAACAACACGCAAAGGACAAAAAAGGCGTAACGACTGAGTAAAGACAAGCTCATAAGGGGATCCTGGGCAATGACGGTTAGTGAAAAACGCTGACGCTGTATCGCGCCTATCAGTCTGTGGTCTCACATGACGTGAAACCTTTCCCTTGGATTAGGCACTCTGTGCCTGAAGAAAAATCGAAAACAGCTCGGACTGCGACTTGATGCCGAGCTTGCTGTACATGTGCTTCTTGTGGACCCGCACGGTTTCCACCGAGATCTCCAGTTTGCGGGCGATTTCCTTGCCGGAGCAGCCGCTGAGCATCAAACGGCCGACATCCAGCTCGCGGGCGGTCAGTTGTGCGCCCCGGCTCTGCTGCACCGACGCTTCCAGTTGGCTGCGCCAGTCATTGCCGGGTTGCAGGGGCAGCGCCTGTATTTCGGTCGAGGCCTCGGTCAGCGCTTCGGTTTCCAGCAACTCGAAGGGTAGACGTTGTCGCAACAATGCGACGACCCACGGCTGAATCATCGACAACAGGGCGATCTGTTCGGCGCCAAAGCGTTGGGTGGAACCCAGTGACAGGCACAGAGTGCGGTCGGCATCGAGCTGGCAATTGAACTGGATTTCGTCGGCGACGACATTTAGACGGAAGTAGCGTTGATAGTATTCGGTCAGCTCGAAATGCTCGGGCGCGACCTCCGCCAGGCGAAATAATCCGGTCTGCGAATGCTCGCGACTGGCGATATAGAAGGGGTCGAGCAGGTACAGACCCTTGAGGTAGTCCTGGAACAGTTGGTCGGGCGCACCGTCTTCGGCCGGACACTCCGCAAAGACCAACGGTCGTTGTCGAGAGCTGAATTGCAGCGCCACCCAACTATCGAAGCTGACGTACTGATTGAGCAGGCGCACCAATTGCGCCCAGAAATTCGGCTTGTCCAACGCTTCGATCAATTGCGCGACCGAGCGATGCCAGGCGATGTCCTGTAGTGCGATTGTCATGCCTCTACCCCTATTGGGTTACCACAGCTGCGTAATTTCCCGCACCCCTTGCTGATGCGCATACTGCCCGCAGAGCCGATGACCAGCCAGCATTTATTGTGCCGGGTCGGCCCACGTTAACAAGGAGAACCCATGAAGGTCGAACTCGCGCAACTGGCAGGTCAGGATAACGGCACCGCCTACAACCTGCAGCGTGCCCTGGCAGCGATTGCCGCTTGCGCCGCTGATACCCAGTTGATCGTATTCCCGGAAACTCATCTGATGGGCTTTCCCTCGGCTGAAACCGTGGCCCAGGTCGCCGAGCCGCTGGATGGCCCGACCGTGCAGGCCGTGCAACAGGCCGCTCGCGAACACAATATCGCGGTGGCGATTGGCGTTGCCGAAAACGATAACGGCAAATTCTACAACACCACGCTGTTGATCACCCCTGAAGGCATCGCCCTGAAATACCGCAAGACCCACCTGTGGGCGTCGGATCGCGGCGTGTTCACCCCGGGCGACCGGTTTGCCACCTGCGAATGGAACGGTGTCCGCGTCGGCCTGCTGATCTGCTACGACATCGAATTCCCGGAAACCGCCCGTGCCGTGGCGCAGTTGGGCGCTGACCTGATCATCGTCACCAACGGCAACATGGACCCATACGGCCCGACGCACCGCACCGCGATCATGGCCCGCGCCCAGGAAAACCAGGCGTTTGCGGTGATGGTCAATCGCGTCGGGTCTGGTGACGGCGACCTTTTGTTCGCGGGTGGCAGTGCGTTGGTCGATCCGTTTGGCACCTTGCTCCACGAATCCGGCCGCGAAGAGGGCCAAGTGACCGTCGAGCTGGACTTCAGCCAACTGGCCAAAGCGCGCCGCGATTACCGCTATTTGAATGACCAACGCCTGCGTTTGCCAGGTGAAGTCATCGAACACGCTGACGGTCGGCGTGAGTTGTTGATTCCCCGATAAGCACCCCAAACGGCGAGCACGGATGCCCCGGTGTTCGCCGCAAAAAACGCTCTACATAAACGCTCTATATAAGAAAAACATAGTTGTTCTGCCGAACTTTTCTCTGCCATAAAACCAATAATCCGGAGTAATTCGCCCATGGCTCGTTTGCAACGCACCCTTTCACTAGGGTCGGTGGTGCTGTTTGGCATCGCTTACATGACACCAATCATCGTGCTCGGTACTTTCGGGATCCTCGCGCAGTCCACCAACGGCATGGTGCCGGCTGCGTACCTGGCGGCACTGGTGGCGATGTTCTTCACCGCACTGAGCTACGGTCGCATGGCCGCTGCGTTCCCGGTCGCGGGTTCTGCTTATAGCTACGTGCGCAAGGCGATCAGCCCGAAACTCGGCTTCCTCGCCGGTTGGGCCGTACTGCTGGATTACCTGTTCCTGCCCATGGCCATTTGGCTGATTGGCGCGGCGTACCTGGGTTCGGCGTTTCCGTCGGTGCCACAGCCGGTCTGGGTGCTGGCGTTCATCGTGATCACCAGCTTCATCAACATCATCGGGTTGAAGCTGGCCAACACCGTCAACGCCTTGCTGATGGTGATTCAGGCGCTGGTGCTGATCGCGTTCGTCGCGCTGAGCATCCACTACATCGGCGGTGATGCGACCAAGCCGCTGTGGACCCTGGCGCCGTTCTTCACCGGCGATATGCAGATGCCGCTGATCATGAGCGGTGCAGCGATTGCCTGCTATTCGTTCCTTGGCTTCGACGCGGTCAGCACCTTGACCGAAGAAACCAAGGACCCGGTGCGCACCATTCCACGGGCGATCATGTTGATTACCCTGATCGGCGGTTTGATCTTCGTCGGCGTGTCGTACTTCGTGCAGTTGGCGCACCCATCGTTCGTGTTCGAGAACGCGGATTCGGCCGCTTACGAAATCGCCAAGAACATCGGCGGCGACCTGTTCGTCTCGATCTTCCTGATCGGCTTGATCGTCGGCCAATTTGCGTCGGGCCTGGCAGCTCAGGCCAGCGGTTCGCGTCTGCTCTATGCGATGGGCCGTGACGGCGTGCTGTCCAACTCGTTCTTCGGTTCAGTCAGCGAGCGTTTCGGTACTCCGGTCAACAGCATCGTGTTGTGTGGCGTCGTTGCTCTGTTGGCGCTGAAGCTCGACGTCACCACCTCGACCTCGTTCATCAACTTCGGTGCATTCCTGGCGTTTAGCCTGGTCAACCTGTCGGTGATCTTCCACTACTGGATCGGCGGCAAAAACCGTGGCCTGCGTGAGCTGGTGCTGTTCCTGGTGTTCCCGCTGATCGGCCTGGCGGCTGACCTGTGGCTGATGATCAGCCTCGACAAACTGGCGATCATCCTCGGCTTGAGCTGGTTGGCGGTGGGCGTGGTTTATCTGGCTTGGCTGACTAGCGGCTTCCGTCGTCAACCACCGGAAATGGATTTCCAGGAAGCGACCTAATGTCGTAGAACCTTGTAGGAGCGGGCTTGCCCGCGATGGCGTCTCACCTGACACACCGCGTCAGGCAAATCGCAGGCGAGCCAGCTCCCACAAAGACCGTGTTATGCCCTTTACCACTGGACGAACGCTGAAAATTGCTTTTATCTTCGCGGCTTGAACACAAGGAATCGCCGCTTTGAAAAAAACAGTCGCCATCGTCTTTGGTGGGCACTCCAGCGAACACGAAGTCTCGCTGCAATCAGCCCGGAATGTGGTCAATGCGATCGATCGCGCCAGCTACGACGTGATCCTGATCGGCGTTGACAAATCAGGCCGCTGGCTGCATTTCGATGAGCAGGACTACCTGCTGAACCCCACCGATCCGGCGAAGATCAAACTCAGTGCGTCGGGCAAACTGGTGTCGTTGCTGCCAGGCAGCGTGGGTGCGCAGTTCGTCGCGGTCGAGAGTGGCGTGACGCTGCCGCACATCGACGTGGTATTCCCCCTGATCCACGGCACCTACGGCGAAGACGGCTCGATCCAGGGTCTGCTGCGGATGATGAACATCCCGTTCGTCGGCCCGGACGTGCTGGGCTCTGCGGCGTGCATGGACAAGGACGTGACCAAGCGTCTGTTGCGCGACGCCGGGATTGCCGTGGCGCCTTTCGTGGTTCTGACGCGCAATCAATCGATTGAATTCAGCACGGTAGTCAGCCAGTTGGGTCTGCCGCTGTTCGTCAAACCGGCGAGCCAGGGTTCGTCGGTCGGCGTCAGTAAAGTCACCAACGAGGCCGGGTTCAGCAAGGCCTTGGCGCTAGCGTTCGAGTACGACCACAAAGTGCTGATTGAACAAGGCATGGTCGGCCGTGAAGTCGAGTGCGCGGTGCTGGGCAATCGTGATCCGCAAGCCAGTGTCGTGGGTGAAGTGATCGCCAACGACGAGTTCTATGCCTACGACACCAAGTACCTGAACGACGGTCAGGCCCGCGTTGCGATCCCGGCGGACTTGCCTTCAGGTGTCAGTGACCAGGTGCGTGCCGTGGCGTTGCGTGCTTACAGCGTGCTGGAGTGCGCGGGCATGGCGCGGGTCGATTTTTTCGTCACCGCAGCGAACGCGATCATCATCAACGAGGTCAACACCATTCCTGGTTTCACCTCGATCAGCATGTACCCGAAGCTGTGGCAAGCGAGCGGGTTGACCTATCCACAGTTGATCGATCGCTTGATCGTGTTGGCGCTGGAGCGCGGGGCCGAGGCGCAACTGCTCAAGACCGAGGCGTTCTGAAGGGCCAAAATCTGTAGGAGCCAACTTGTTGGCGAGCGGCTTGACGCGGTTTGCCTGACACACCGCCTTGCGAATAAGTTCGCTCCTACAAATACCGCGCTCCGTCCTATCGAACCGCACTCACCCCATCCAGCGTCGAAAACGACGTGTCCTTCGCCGTTAGCAGAAAATCCTTCATGTACGGCGTGTCCAGCATGTCTGCGCGGACCGCCGCATACAGCGTCGCGAACAGCCCTTTTTCACCCAGGCGCTTGGCCTTCACATAACCCCGTGAGCTGTATTCATGCAGCGCCCAATGCGGCATGCCACACACGCCACGGCCGCTGGCCACCAGCTGCATCATCATCACCGTCAGTTCCGACGTGCGCACCTGCGCGGGTTCGATGTCAGCCGGTTCGAGGAAGCGGGTGAAGATGTCCAGGCGGTCGCGTTCCACGGGGTAGGTGATCAAGGTTTCCTTGAGTAGATCATCCGGCACGATGTACGGCTTGCTCGCCAGCGGATGCTGATTGGCCACCGCCAGCATTGCTTCGTAGGTGAATAGCGGCACGTAAGTGATGCCGACCAACTCCAGCGGGTCGGAGGTCACCACCAGGTCAAGATCGCCACGGGCCAACGCCGGCAGCGGGGCAAAGGCGAAGCCTGAGGCCAGGTCCAGTTCGACTTCCGGCCAGGCGTCGCGGAATTGGTCGATGGTCGGCATCAACCACTGGAAGCAACTGTGGCATTCGATGGCCATGTGCAGTCGCCCTGCGGTGCCGCCCGCCAGGCGTGCGATATCCCGTTCAGCGCCGCGCAATTGCGGCAACACCGCATCTGCCAATTGCAGTAGACGCAGGCCGGCGCTGGTGAACCGCACCGGTTTGGTCTTGCGCACGAACAGCGTCATGCCCATGCGTTCTTCCAGTTCCTTGAACTGGTGGGAGAGCGCTGACTGAGTCAGGTGCAGGCGCTCGGCGGCTTCCACAAGGCTGTCGGCCTCGCGCAAGGCGTGCAGGGTTTTCAGGTGACGAATTTCCAGCACGGCGCGCTCCATGAATTAATTTTGTGATCAACACGAAAACAATGAGTTTGTCTCATGTTGCCTTGGCTGTCGACAATAGCGCCATGTTTTATCGCCACCTTCAGATTAAAGGAACATTGTCATGGCCCTGGCCCACAACCTTGGATTTCCGCGCATTGGCGCAGATCGTGAACTGAAAAAAGCCCTGGAAGCGTATTGGAAGGGCGATCTCGACCAGGCCGGTCTGAAGGCCGTTGGTCGCGAGCTGCGCGCCAACCATTGGCAGTTGCAGAAAGACGCCGGCATCGAACTGCTGCCGGTCGGCGACTTTGCCTGGTACGACCAGGTGCTGACTCACTCGTTGACCTTCGGTGTGATTCCCGAGCGCTTCGCCAGCGCCACCGATGACAAGGGCCTGCCGACCCTCGATACCCTGTTCGCCATGGCCCGTGGCGCCACAGCCAACTGCTGCGGTGGCACCCACGGTCACGCCAAGACTCAATATGCTCAAGAGCTGACCAAGTGGTTCGACACCAACTATCACTACCTGGTCCCGGAGTTCACCGAAGACCAACGCTTCCAACTGAGCTGGGAGCAGTTGTTCGAAGAAGTCGACGAAGCCAAGGCCCTTGGCCATGTGGTCAAGCCGGTGCTGATCGGCCCGCTGACCTACCTATGGCTGGGTAAAGCCAAGGGCAACAGCTTCGACAAGCTCGACCTGCTGGACCGCCTGCTGCCGATCTACGGCGAAATCCTCGGCCGCCTCGCCGCGCAGGGCGTGGAATGGGTGCAGATCGACGAACCGATCCTGACCCTGGACCTGCCGCAAGACTGGAAAAACGCCTTCGAACGCGCTTACCACAGCCTGCAATATTCGCCGTTGAAAAAAATGATCGCGACTTACTTCGGTGGCCTGGAGGACAACCTCGGGCTGGCGGTGTCGCTGCCGGTGGACGGTTTGCACGTCGATCTGGTGCGTGCGCCGGAACAACTGGCATGGGTGCTGGATCGCTTGCCGACCTACAAAGTGTTGTCGTTGGGTGTGGTCAATGGCCGTAACGTCTGGCGCTGCGATCTGGATCAGGCATTGGCTCAGCTCAAAGAAGCGCACACCCGCTTTGGCAATAATCTGTGGGTCGCCGGTTCGTCCTCGTTGTTACACAGCCCGGTGAACCTGGAGCGTGAAGATCAACTGGATACCGAGCTGAAAAGCTGGCTGGCTTTCGCGGTGCAGAAGTGCGAAGAAATCGCCGTGCTCAGCGCAGCGTTGAATAACCCTCAGGCGCCGTCGGTAGAAGCTGCGTTGGCCGCAAGCCGTGCGGTGCAGACCAGCCGTCAGCAGTCTTCGCGGATTCACAAGCCACGGGTCCAGGCGCGTCTGGCGGCAATCACTGACGCTGACAGCCAACGTCAATCGCCGTTCTCCAAGCGCATCGCGTTGCAACAGGCGAGACTGCAACTGCCGGCATTTCCGACGACCACCATCGGCTCGTTCCCACAGACGGCCTCGATTCGTCTGGCGCGTCAGTCGTACAAGCTGGGCACGTTGTCGACCAACGATTACACCGACGCCATGCACAGCGAAATCCGTCATGCGGTGGAGATTCAGGAGCGACTGGGTCTGGATGTATTGGTGCATGGCGAGGCCGAGCGCAATGACATGGTCGAATACTTCGCCGAGCAGCTCGATGGCTACCTGTTCACCCGCTTCGGCTGGGTGCAGAGCTATGGCTCGCGTTGTGTGAAACCGGCGGTGATCTTCGGCGACTTGAGCCGTCCGCAAGCGATGACCGTGGCGTGGATTCAGTACGCGCAAAGCCTGACCGACAAGGTCATGAAAGGCATGCTGACCGGCCCGGTGACCATGCTGATGTGGTCGTTCCCGCGCGAGGACATATCGCGCAAGGTCCAGGCGCAACAACTGGCGCTGGCGATTCGTGATGAAGTGGTGGACCTGGAAAAAGCCGGGATCAAGATTGTGCAGATCGATGAAGCCGCGTTCCGTGAGGGCTTGCCGTTACGTCGCGCGCAGTGGCAGGAATACCTCGACTGGGCGGTGCAAGCGTTCCGTTTGTGCGCCTCGGGCGTGGGCGACGAAACGCAGATCCACACCCACATGTGCTACAGCGAATTCAACGACGTGATCGGTGCCATCGCTGCGATGGACGCCGACGTGATCACCATCGAAACCTCGCGCTCGGACATGGAATTGCTGGAGGCTTTCAAAGTGTTCGACTACCCGAACGACATCGGCCCAGGGGTCTACGACATCCACTCGCCACGGGTGCCTGACACGACCGAGATGGTCAAGTTGATGGCCAAAGCGGTGAAACGTATCCCGGCCGAGCGCTTGTGGGTCAACCCGGACTGCGGCCTGAAAACCCGTGGCTGGGCCGAGACCGAAGCGGCGTTGGTCAACATGGTGGCGGCGGCGCGCCAATTGCGCCGACAGCTGGCGTAAACCGCCAATCTGTGTAGGAGCTGCCGCAGGCTGCGATAAGGCCAGAATGGCCTTTATGCCTTAACAAATGCTGCCGCTTCGCGACAGATCGCAGCCTGTGGCAGCTCCTACAGGGGGGTTGAGTTCGGATTCACGACGACCGCTCAGCCCTGTTCATCAAAATGTCACGCAACTGTGGCAGCGCGCTTTGAAAAACATCATCAAACTCCGCACCTACTGGGGATTTGCGACTTGGTGTTTTTCATGCGGTTGTTCATTTTTCTGGCTGCCTTGCTGTGCAGCCTGCCGTCTTTTGCGGCTTCTCGATGTGACGTCAACGTTCCCACGCAAGTGGCAGACCTCAGCGAGGTTCACCTGGCTTATCAGAGCATCGGGCGCGATTCCGATCCGGCGCTGATTCTGGTCATGGGCCTGGGTGGGCAGTTGATTCACTGGCCCGATGAAGTCGTGGTTGCCCTGTGTCAGCAAGGTTTTCGGGTGATCCGGTATGACAACCGCGACGTGGGCCTGTCGACCTGGGTACAGGCCCCGGCCAGCCCGAATCTCACCTATGAAGTGCTGCGCTACAAACTGGGGTTGCCGGTCTCGTCGCCTTACTCCCTGACCGACATGGCCAATGACGCCATCGAGCTGATGGACGCACTGCACGTAAGGCAATTCCACGTGTTGGGCGCCAGCATGGGCGGGATGATTGCGCAGCATATGGCCGCCATGGTGCCGGACCGTGTGGAAAGCCTGACGCTGATCATGACCAGTTCCGGCGCTGCCGGTCTGCCGATGCCCAATCCGGCCTTGTTGCAATTGCTGGCCCGTCGCAGCGCGCCGAATCGCGAGACGGCGATTGAACAACAGGCCGATTTGCTGGCGGCACTGGGCAGTCCGCAGGTGGTGGATGATCGCAACAAGTTGCTGCAGCAAGCTGCGATTTCCTACGATCGTGCGTTCAATCCTGACGGCGTGAAGCGGCAGATTCTGGCAATCCTCGCCGAACCGAGTCGGGTGGCCTTGCTCGACCACTTGCGGGTGCCGACGTTGGTGGTGCACGGCACGGCCGATCCGCTGTTGCCGGTGATGCACGGCATTCATGTCGCGGCGCATATCCAGGGCAGTGAGCTGCGCTTGATTCCAGGCCTGGCCCATCGTTTTCAGGAGGCGTTCAAGGCGCCGTTGTTGGCCGCGGTATTGCCGTATTTGAAGGCCCATCAGCACGATGTCGCGCATGTGGCACAGCTTTAGTCGCAGTGAAAGGGCAGGGGTGAAGGAGTAAAGTTCTGGTTTTCCCAATGCGTACTTGAGCGAGGGTTCCATGAGCACTGCCCTGAAGATTGATTTCGTCTCCGATGTTTCCTGCCCTTGGTGTCTGGTGGGGCTGCGTGCCTTGAACCAGGCACTGGAAAATCTGGGTCCTGAAGTGACGGCCCAGATCCATTTCCAGCCGTTCGAACTCAACCCGAAGATGGCCAAGGAAGGTCAGGACATGAACGAGCACATCTTCGAGAAATACGGCCAGAAGCCTGAGCAATCGAGAGCCGCTCGTCAGGGGCTTCATGATCGTTGCGCCGAGCTGGGGTTTGACTTCAACCTCGGTGACCGCCGTATCTACAACACCTTCGACGCGCATCGTCTGCTGCATTGGGCTGAGCTGGAAGGCAAGCAACTGGCGCTGAAAGAAGCGCTGTTCGCGGCCTATTTCACTGACCACTCCGATGTGTCGAACCATGAACTGCTGGCGGCTGTGGCTGGGCAGGTCGGTCTGGATCGTTCGCGTGCCGAAGCCATTCTGGCGTCGGATGAATACACCGCTGAAGTGCGTGAACTGGAAAAACTGTGGTTGTCGCGTGGCATCAACTCGGTACCGGCCATCGTGTTCAACGACCAATACATGGTGTCAGGTGGTCAGCCGGTGGAAGCCTTTGAAGGGGCCATTCGTCAGATCATTGCTGAGAACAGCAAACACTGACAACCCCTGTAGGAGCGGGCTTGCCCGCGATTTTGGCGACGCGATATGCCAGATAAGCCGCCATCGCGGGCAAGCCCGCTCCTACAGACCCACAAAAAAACTCTTGCGCCATGCAACCCGTTTCGGTTATCAATTTGTACATGATTAGACATGTCCGATTTGATAAGAAACAACGCGTAGTCGACGAGCTCGCACGACGCATCGAAAGTGGCCAACTGGGTGCCGGTAATCTATTGCCGGGGGAACACCAGCTCGCCGTTGAATTCGATGTCAGCCGCGGCACGCTACGTGAAGCCCTGTCCGAGCTGAAACGGCGCAATTACATTGCGACCCAATCCGGTGTCGGTTCGATTGTGACCTACGACGGGATCTCGCTGGATCAACGCCAGCGGTTGGGCGCAGGCGCTGGCGGATTCCGGTTCCGGGATCAGTACCGAGATCCTGCGACTGGTCGAAGTCGAACGCCCGGACTTCGAGCTGCGCTTCGGCACCCGACACTTCATCGCCCTCGACCGTCGGCGGCGCGCCAACGATGGCAGTGTGGTCTCCCTTGAACGCGCCCTGATTCCGGCACGCGACGGCCTGGAAAACCTGCCCGCGACCGGTTTGATTGAAGACTCCTTGACCATCACCCTGGCGGCCCACGGTTACGTCGGTGATCGCGGTGATCAGTGGATCGGCGCCGAACCGCTGGACGCCTCTGACGCGTTGTTGATGCTGCGCGAGCCCGGCAGCGTCTTCCTCAAGGCCTTGCGCACCACTTACGATCGCCATGAGCGCTTCATGGAACACGTGGAAAGCTTGCTCGACCCGGTTCATTTTCGTCTGCACCTGGCCTTTGGCAGCTTGTCATGAGCCGCGCCGATCATGCCTTGGGCGCGTTTTATGGCCTGGCCCTCGGCGATGCACTGGGCATGCCGACCCAATCCCTGAGCCGTGAGCAGATCAAGGCCCGCTTTGGTCGGGTCAACCGTCTGCTGGACGCCGGCCCTGATCAACCCATCGCGCCAAACATGCCCGCCGGCTCGATCACTGACGACACCGAACAGGCGATTCTGGTCGGTGAATTGCTGATCGAAAGCGGTGGGCGCATCGAGCCGTCGACGTTGGCGCAGCGCCTGATCGACTGGGAAGCGGTGATGCAGGCCAAGGGCTCGCAGGACTTGCTCGGCCCGTCCACCAAGCGCGCCATCGAGATGATTCTCGCCGGTCACAGTCCGGAGGAGGCCGGTCGTTTCGGCACCACTAATGGTGCGGCAATGCGCATCACCCCGGTAGGGATTGCGGCGGATATCGCCAACCCCAAGCGTTTCATTGAGTCGGTGGTTCAGGCGTGTCAGGTCACCCACAACACCACGCTGGGGATTTCCAGTGCCGCGGCGGTGGCGGGAGTGGTCTCGGCCGGGATCAACGGGTCGACATTGAAACAGGCCCTGGCTGCCGGCGTGATGGCCGCGCAGTTGGGTGAACGTCATGGACATTGGGTTGCGGGTGGGCGTATTGCTGCACGTATCCAATGGGCGCAGAGCCTGTGCGCTGACTGTGAAAACGCGGCCTTGCCCGATCTTCTGTACGACGTAATCGGGACCTCGGTGGCGTCGCAAGAATCGGTGGTCGCGGCGTTCGCCCTCGCGCAACAGGTGGCAGCGGAGCGCCTGTCGGCCTTCGACGCGCTGTGCATGGCGGCGAGCCTGGGCGGCGACACGGACACCATCGCTGCCGTGCTCGGGGCGATGCTGGGTGCTTGTCTGGGTCTGAGTGTCTGGCCCGCAGCAATGATCGAACAACTAAAAACCGTCAACCGACTCGACCTGGCGTCGCTGGTCGAGGGGTTGCTGGTGTTGCGCGCTTCCTAGGACAGTTTTGTTTAGAACGCACCGGTTGCGTCGATTTTCGACGCGACAAGAGGCGTCTGCTGCCCGGATTGCTGCGCAAGACAGGATGTCGACTGGATTCCGTACTGCCCACAACCAAAACAATTGGCACATCAGGAGCCGAAATATGACTTCATCCAACGTCACACAAGGCGCGGGACAACTGGAAACCCGCGGCATCGAACCGGTGCCGGAAAACGAATGCAACGGTCACCCGTTGCAACTCTTTTGGGTCTGGTTCGCCGCCAACATCAGCATTCTCGGTCTGCCGCTGGGCGCGACCCTGGTTGCCTTTCGTGGCCTGTCGATCTGGCAGGCGATCATCGTGGCGATTCTTGGCGCTGGCGGCTCGTTTGCCGTGGTCGGGATCATCTCGATTGCCGGGCGTCGCGGCCGCGCGCCGAGCCTGACGCTGTCCCGTGCGATCTTCGGGGTTCGTGGCAATATCGGCCCGACCATCGTCTCGCTGATGTCGCGCCTGGGCTGGGAAACGGTCAACACCACCACCGCCGCGTTTGTGCTGCTGTCGTTGTGTTCGATCCTGTTCCACACCCCGGTCGAGGCCAAGAGCGCACCCGCCATGACCCTGGTGTTCATCGCGATTTTCGTGCTGATGACCTTGTGTGTATCGGGTCTGGGCCACGCGACCCTGCTGGTGATTCAACGATGGGCAACGTACATTTTCGGCGCGCTGAACCTGATCGTCGGTGGTTTTCTGATCGCTAACATCGATTGGACAGCGGTGTTCAACGCCACGCCCGCACCGATGAGCGCAATGATTATCGGCATCGGCACTATGGCCGCCGGTACCGGGATTGGCTGGGCGAATGCCGGGGCCGACATGTCGCGCTATCAGCATGGCAGTGTCCGAGCCGGTCGACTGGTGGCGTCCGCTGCGTTCGGCGCCGGGATTCCGCTGGTGTTGTTGATCACCCTCGGCGGCCTGCTGTCGGTGGGCAACGATCACCTGGCGTCGGCGACGGACCCGATCATCGCGATCCGCGAACTGCTGCCGACCTGGATGGCCGTGCCTTACCTGATCACGGCGTTCGGTGGCCTGCTGCTGTCGAACAACCTGTCGGTGTACTCGGCGGGCCTGACCACCTTGACCCTGGGCTTGAAGGTCAAGCGAGTGCACGCGGTGATCGTCGACATCGTGGCGATTTTCGCCGGTTCGATTTATTTCATGTTGATCGCCGACAGCTTCTACGGCCCGTTCATTACCTTTATCTGCCTGCTGGCCGTACCGATCACGGCATGGGTCGGGATCTTCGTGGTCGACTTGATGCATCGCCATTACTACTCGGCGAAAGACCTGATGAACGTGTCGTCAAGCAGTGCCTACTGGTATCGCGGCGGCGTCGAATGGCGGGCGTTGGGTGCCTGGGCGGTCGCCATCGTGCTGGGTTTCAGCTTCACCAAAGTAGCGACCACCGCCGATAACGTATTGTTCGCCGGCCCGCTGTCAGACTCGTGGCTGGGTCAAAATGGCCTCGGCTGGATTGTGACCTTCCTCGTGGCGGGCGGGATTTACGCCGCATTGGGTGGCGCCCGTGATCGTCGTGTAGCGATGAAAGAGATGTCTCATGTCGGCTAGATTGCTGCACACCGGCCAGGTCGTTGTTGACCTGGTCATGGCCCTGGATAACCTGCCGCGCTCGGGTGGCGACGTGTTGGCTCGTTCGGCGCAGTTCGAAACCGGGGGCGGCTTTAACGTGATGGCCGCCGCTGCCCGCAACGGCATGCCGGTGGTGTACCTGGGGCGACACGGCAAAGGCCAGTTCGGCGACCTGGCGCGGTATGCCATGGCGGTTGAAGGCATTGAGGTGTCGACCCCGGCTTCCACCGAGCAGGACACCGGGCTGTCAGTCGCGTTGATCGAACCATCGGCGGAGCGCTCGTTCATTTCCTACGTCGGCGCCGAAGGTGGTTTGTCGGCGCAGGACCTGGCGCTGGTTGACGTGCGCGATGAGGATTATGTCTACGTCAGCGGTTACAGCTTGCTGCATGACGGCAAGGTGCAGTGCTTGCTGGATTGGCTGGACTCGCTGGCGGCGGCCGTGACCGTGGTGTTCGATCCGGGGCCGCTGGTGAACTCACCGGATGCGCCGGCCGTTGCGCGCTTGCTGCCACGGGTCAATCTGTGGACCAGCAACTGCGAAGAAGCGTTGCGGTTTACCCAGGTGCAGAGCATTGGTGAGGCGTTATCGACGCTGACGGGGTTAATGCCGGATAACGCGTTGATCGTTGTACGTGACGGGCCGCAAGGTTGCTGGATCAGTCAGCATGGCGAGACCCGGCATGTAAAAGGATTTCCAGTGCAGGCGATTGATACCAACGGCGCCGGCGATGCCCATGCGGGAGTGTTGTTGGCAGCGTTGGCGGCGGGGTGTACGCCTGAACAGGCGGCGTTGCGGGCGAATGCTGCCGCGGCGGTGGCGGTGACCCGCTGGGGGCCTGCCACCTCACCGACGGCTGCTGAAGTGGATGCACTGATCAAGTAATCAGCGTGTGGATTGACGCAATATTTCTGTAGGCGCTGCCGAAGGCTGCGAAGGCCGGAACAGCCTTCCGGCCGTTAGATTGCAGCCTTCGGCAGCGCCTACAGGAGATGTGTGTTGCTATCGAACAATCTTGTCCACATGAATCGCCAGCTTTTTCAGGCGATACCACAGGCTGCGTTCCGAGATTCCCATCAACTGTGCCGCTGCGGCCTGGACGCCGTTGGTTTCCTGCAATGCCGCCAGGATGTAGCTTTTTTCCACGTCGGCCAAGGCTGCATCGAGGTTTTCCGGGACCCCCGGGTTTTCCAGCGCGAGGCTGGTGGTGCTGCCATTCAACGGCCGTGAACCGAACAGGTAGGCTGGCAAGTCGCTCTCTTCGATGAGGCTGCCGGACGCAACGATGGTGGCGCGTTCGACACAGTTTTGCAGTTCGCGAATATTGCCCGGCCACGGGTAGTTGACCATGGTCTGCAAGGCTTCCGGGCTGAAGCCGGTGATGCGTTTGCCGGCCGTGGCGCCCAGTACATGGGCAAAGTGTCGGGCCAGTGGGGCGATGTCTTCCGGGCGCTCGCGCAAGGGCGGCAGCGGAATCGGAAACACGTTCAGGCGGTAATACAGGTCTTCACGGAACTCCTTGTTGGACACGGCCTCCAGCAAGTCCTTGTTGGTCGCAGCAATGACCCGGACGTCGACCTTGCGCTCACGGGGGTCGCCCACCGGCTCGATGATTCGCTCCTGTAGCGCGCGCAAAATCTTTGCTTGCAGCGCCAGCGGCATATCACCGACTTCATCCAGAAACAGAGTGCCCTTATCCGCCTGCATGAATCGCCCGACCCGATCCGCCACCGCGCCGGTAAACGCGCCTTTGCGATGGCCGAACATCTCGCTTTCCAGCAGACCTTCCGGAATCGCCGCACAGTTGACCGCGACGAAAGGTTTGTCCGCGCGGTTGCCGTGTTTGTGGATCGCCCGTGCGACCATTTCCTTGCCGGTGCCGCTTTCGCCGGTCAGCAAGATAGTGGCGGTGCTGTCGCGGACTGAATCCACGGCCTGCAGCACGCGACGAAAGGACGGACTTTCGCCGACCAGACTGTCGAACTGTTGATGCTCATCAAGCTCAGCGCGCAGTCGGGCGTTGTCGCGCAGGATGTCGCGAAACTGCAGCGCCTTGTTGACGGTGATGTCCAACTCGTCAATGTCGAACGGCTTGCTGATGTAGTCGAAGGCGCCGTTGCGCATCGACTGCACTGCATTTTTCACCGTGCTGTAGGCGGTCATTACGATCACGGGCAGAGTCGGGTAGCGGGTCTTGATCTCGGCCAGCAGCGCCGGCCCGTCCATGCCCGGCATGCGCCAATCGCTGATCACCAGGTCGATTTCTTCGCGTTCGAGCACGGTCAGTGCATGCAGGCCGTTGCCCGCAGTAAATACTTGAAGATCGCCCTGGCTCAAGGCCGAAGCCAACAAATCGCAGAGTTTCGGTTCGTCGTCGACCACCAGCACGTTATGGCTCATGGCAGATACCCCTCATGGGCCGGCAGATACAGGTTGAACGTCGCCCCGGAGCCAATTTGGCTGATGCACTCCACCCGCCCGTCATGGTTTTCCATGATCGAGAAAACCTTGGCCAGGCCCAATCCGGTGCCGGATGCCTTGGTAGTGACAAAGGGGTTGAAGATACGTTCAATCATGCCGGGCTCGACGCCTTGGCCGGAGTCGGCGATGCTGATAATCGTAGTGTCTTGATCTGACGATATGTCGATCGTCAGCATCCCGCCAGTGGGCATTGCGTCGATCGCATTCAGCACCAGGTTCAGGCAGGCCTGGGTCAACTGTCGAGCGTCGGCGTAAATCGTCGAATTGGCGTCGTGCTCGATAATCTCGGCGTCGATATTGTGAGTTGCCAATTCAGGGGCGCAGAAGCCCAGCAAGTCCTCTAACAGTGGCCGTGCCAGCTGTGTGGAGCGCAGTGGTGGGCTTGGCTTGGCGAAGTCGAGGAACTCGGTGATCAGGTCGTTGATCCGGGTGACCTCGGAAATCACATACTCCAGGTGACGCATATCGGTTTCCGGCAACAGCGCGCGACGGTGCAGCAGCTGAGTGGCAGTCTTGATGATGCCCAACGGGTTGCGGATTTCGTGGGCCAGGCCCATGGCCACTTCACCCAGCGCGTGCAGGCGGTCACGACGACGCAGTTGCGCCTCCAGATGCTGAAGCTCTTTCAGGCGTTCAGTCATGTGGTTGAAGGTGGTGCTCAATTCAGCGATTTCATCGCTGCCGATGACCTCGACACGCTGGCGATAGTCGCCTTCGGTTACGGCGCGGACACCTTCGGACAAGCGGCGAAGCGGCAGGGTCAGGCGTCGGGAAATCAACCAGCCCACGCTCAGCGACAGAGCGGACCCGAGCAGTAGAATGGCGACGAACAAGTTGGTCTGGTTCACCAGCCCGACCAGTGTCGTGTGTCGCAGCAGGCCGCTGAAAATAATGCCCTGTAGCTCGCCAGTGTCATTAAAGATCGGCGTGTACAGCCCCGCGTACACGCTGGTGGATTGCTCGCTGGGCTCTTTGGTCAGGCGCAGGGTGTTTTCGATTTCCCGGGGGACGACAGCCGGATGGTTCATGAAACGTTGGGTCGAGAAAATCTCGCTGAAACCGCCTGAATCATTCATGTATAGGCGCAGGTCGAGGGAGTGCACGTCGGCCACACTGTTCAGGAAACTGCTGTCCAAGTAGGTCCCGATCAGCAATTCATAGTCGACGTTATCCTGTATGGATTGAAAGGTCGAGACCACAACCCCCGCGAAAACACTGCCGTTGTGGATGGTTTGCAGTACCGCATTGGGAGCGAGACTGATTTGGTCAATGATGGTGTCGGATACCGTGGAAAACACCACTTTGTGGTCACTGGTCCGGATCAACGCGACCACGTCGATGCCCATGGCATTGGCCAGTTCGATGGTCAATTTGTTGTGTCGGCTCGAAGAGGGCTCGAATGGACGAGTGTTCTGCAGCAACAGTTGTGAAACCCTGGCGTTGTCGCTTTGGATTTCGGCGATTTGGTCCTGGACGATCCTGGTCGACTCTTGCAACCAGACGCGTACGTTACTTTCAAAAATCTGCGACAGCGTGGTCGCGGCCAGTTCGGCGGCGATCATGGTCGGAATGACGCTGACCAGCCAGAAGGCCAGTACCAACTTGCGCTGCAAGCTCCAGCGGGAAAGAGAGAAGGCTTGCTTGGTGTCGCTGGTGTCTTCAGTCATCAACGTTCGCTTTTCGTAGCAGCCATGCCTGGGATTATTCGTTCCGCTGAATCGCGAATGTACCGAGCCTTGTGCCCGTTGTTTGTCGCCTCAGAAAAACAGCCGTTGCAGAAACTGCAACGGCTGATTCGCAAGCGTGAAAGGACAGAGGCGGTGAGCATGTCAAATCAGGCCAGTTGTCGATGATCGCTCAACGTGGCCGCTTCAAGCGATTCTTTCTCGACCAGCTGATCGATAAAGTCTGCGCTGTGTGAAATCACTGACCGATATTGTAGGTCGACCGTGATCATGTGGTAGCAATCGTCCAGCAGAATCTTGGTCACCGGCCCGCCAAGATGCTTCTCGACGTAATCGGCGTTCCAACGACTGGTGATGTCATCTTCGCTCGAATGCAGCACCAGGGCAGGGGTCTTGACCGAAGGCATGCCTCGTTTCACGACCGCCACCAGGCGATGCAGTTCGCGCACGCTGGTACCTGACATGGTCAACAGCCCGGCACTGCTGCTTTCGCCGGCCTTCATCTGACGTTCAACGATGGCGCGCAAACGCACATCCTTGATGCCGTACGGTGAGGTTTCGTTGAAGCGGCAGATATGCACGCCAAACGGAATCATCATCAGAAAAGGCGTCAACACTGCTGCTTTTGGCATGTTCCAGCCGTCGTAGCGCAGGGTGGTCGAATACAGCAGCAATCCAGCCACTTCACCTGGATGTTGAGCTGCCATGTGCATAGACATGACTGCTCCCATCGACAGGCCGCCGACGATCACTTTTTCGTGACGCTGACGGATGCCGACAAAGGTCCGGCGGGCACTTTCGTACCAGTCTTTCCAGCCGGTGGCTTGAAGGTCGGAGTTGTCACCGCAGTGCCCGGCAAGCGTGGGCACGTAAACCGTGTGCCCGCGCTTGGCCAAGCCTTGGGCAACCCGACGGAGTTCCGTCGGGGTGCCGGTCAGGCCGTGGATCAACAACACCGCGACCGGACCACTGCCGAGAACGAAACCGGCGTCACCTTCGCCCATATCGATCTCTGGCAGGTTCACCGCTTCATTGCCCGATGCAGCAGGCGGTCGAGCAGGGCCAGGCCCAGGTCGATTTCCGGGTAGCTGATTTCCAGCGACGGAGCCAGGGTGATAACGTTTTTGTAGTAGCCGCCCACGTCCAGAATCAGACCCAGACGCTTGCCGTCGATTTCGATATCGCCCTTCATGCCTTCATCAACCATGAAGTCGAGGGTGGCTTTGTCTGGAGTGAAGCCGTCTGCCTGGCAGATTTCTGCACGCAGAGCTAGACCCAGGCCGTCGACGTCGCCGATGATCGGGTAGCGCTTTTGCAGCTCTTGCAGGCCAGCCAGGAAGTATTTGCCCTTTTCCATGACCATCGCGCCGTAATCGACTTCGGAGGTCATTTTGAACATTTCCAGACCGACAGCCGTACCCAGTGGGTTGGAGGCGAAGGTGGAGTGGGTCGAACCTGGTGGGAAGATACCCGGGTTGATCAGTTCTTCACGAGCCCAGATACCGCCCAGTGGGTTCAGACCGTTGGTCAGTGCCTTACCGAAAACGATGACGTCTGGCTGGACGCCGAAGTGTTCGATCGACCACAGCTTGCCGGTACGGTAGAAACCCATCTGGATTTCGTCGCAGACCATCAAGATGCCGTGCTGATCCAGCACTTGCTTCAATTCTTTGTAGAAGTTCATCGGTGGGATGACGTAGCCGCCGGTGCCCTGGATTGGCTCGACGTAGAACGCTGCGTATTCGCACTGGTTGGTCTTCGGATCCCAAACACCGTTGTATTCGGTTTCGAACAGGCGGGCGAACTGCTGAACGCAGTAGCTGCCGTATTCTTCTTTGGTCATGCCTTTCGGGCCACGGAAGTGGTATGGGAAAGGAATGAACTGCGCACGCTCACCGAAGTGACCGTAGCGGCGACGGTAGCGGTAGCTGGAAGTGATCGACGATGCACCCAGGGTGCGACCGTGGTAGCCGCCTTCGAAGGCGAACATCAGGCTCTTGCCGTTGCTGGCGTTACGAACCACTTTCAGGGAGTCTTCGATGGACTGCGAACCGCCCACGTTGAAGTGAACGCGACCATCAAGACCGAACTTCTTCTTGGCGTCGACAGCGATCATTTCCGACAGCTCGATCTTGCCTTTGTGCAGGTACTGGCTGGCGATTTGTGGCATGGAGTCGATCTGAGCGTGCAGGGCATCGTTCAAACGCTTGTTGCCGTAGCCGAAGTTAACGGCCGAGTACCACATTTGCAGGTCGAGGTACGCCTGGTCACTGGTGTCGAAAACGTACGAACCTTCGCAACGATTGAAGATACGTGGTGGATCGATGTAGTGAACGGTGTCGCCAAAGGAGCAGTACTTAGCTTCTTTTTCCAGAAGAATCTGGTCTTCAGGGGTGGCAATACGGATATCAGACATGGTGGAAAAGTTCCTGCTGTTCGAGAGGGAGGCTGATTGCAACGGCCGGTTCGCTGTGAGGCAAGCGGGCGAGCAGCGCCGGTAAATCGGCGAAAGAATCGAAACGGGCATAAGGGATGCCGTTACGTTCGCAGTGTTCGGCCAAGCGATCTTTAGCGAATACGAAGTCGGCGGTTCCGGCGACGCACATGTCCGATTGACCGTCGCCGATCACCAGTACACGTTTGCCTGCGGGGGCAGCCTTACATTTGCAGTTACCAGAGGCGGCCCGGCAGGCGTCACTGGAATAGGGGAACTCGATGCGCCAGCTATCAGGGCCAACCTGACGCAAGCGGTTTGCGATGATGTGCAGCAACGGGCTATTGTTGCGCGACAGAACGCGGGCGATACCCTGTTCGATGCCGTCGCTGACGATGTCCAGCGTGGCGCCCAAGTTCAACACATGTTCGACAAAGTCGGGAAACGCCGGGTCGATATCAACGGTGTCGAAATAACCCAGGAGTTCGCTCGGCGTGGCTTTTACCATCGCCAGCTGACGGCTCAAGCACTCTCGCGAACCAATCTTGCCAGAGAGCCACTCGTCTTCGATGGCTTCCCAGCTTGGGTCGGCGAAACGCTCCAGGATATTATCCACCGCGTCGGTCCGGGTGACGGTCCCATCGAAATCACACACAATATGCCAGTGCATCATCTGCAGGTGCCTATTTAAGTAAGAGCGCACTTTGCGCTTGCACCTAGTCCTAGCATAGACTGTGCCAATACGGCAGTAGTCGGCGCGAGGCCTGTTCTAGAGCGGGTTGGCGACGGGGACAGAGTTAGCGGTACACATCAAGCTACAATTTTTGTAGCTTGCTACAAACAACATAAGTGCTTGCGTGATGGGACTTCCTCAAGGGGTGGATTCGCTCAGGTTCGATCAGTTCGAGATATTTCATGCCTTCAATTCGGCTCAACCGTTCTGTGCGCTCTTTCCTTAAAGGCTTCGCCGGACTGGCCTGCGCGCTGAGCTTCAGTGCGGTTGCGCACGCCGAAGGAATTACCGGCGACCTCGGCGCTGGCTTCGGCTACAAGCCCCACGATCCCAGCGGCAGCCGCTACGAATTCCAGCCTTTTCCGTATATGGATCTGGACTGGGGCGATGTCAGCCTAAGCTCGGACGACGGGCTGACCTGGCGAGCGTTCAAGGCCGATGGCTGGAGCGTCGGGCCTTTTGCCAATTACCTGCCTGGTCGCACCTCTGACCGTTCGTTGCGCGGCCTGCGTGACGTGTCCGACACGCTTGAAGTCGGTGGCTTCGTGCAATATGCGCCGGCTGACTTTTGGCGTGTGTTTGCTGAGATGGGCCGTGCCTATGGTGCTGCCTCGGGACAAGGCGGTGTGTTGGGTCGCGTCGGCGGCGAGCTGGGTTATCCACTGGGTCTGGGTATCATCGGCGACACCGAGATCACCGCGCACTTTGCAGACGGCCGACAAGCACAAACGTTCTTCGGCGTCAGCCAAGAGGAGTCCCAGGCTTCGGGTATCCGCCCGTACAACGCCAGCGGTGGCCTGCAGAAAGTCGCCCTGACGCAAAGCGCGCAGTTTCCTTTGGCCGATGGCTGGCTGCTGGTCACCAGCGCCACCTGGACCCGCCTCACCAACTCGGCGGCCGACAGCTCGATTGTCAAACAGGTGGGTGACAACAACCAGGGCGAAGTGAATGTCGCCGTGGCCTACCACTTCAAAGGGCTTTGAATATCGACAGCGGCCGCTGAACTCAAGCGGTCGCGTCTTTGCCGTCAGCCAGCAACACAATGCCGAAGATAATCACGCACACGCCCAGCCAATGCAGCGGGCGGATGCTTTCCCCCAGGCCCAGCCATGAGCTGAGCAACACCACCACGAACACCAGCGAACTCAGCGGAAACGCCAACGACAGCTTGCTGGTGCGCAGGATCAGCATCCAGGTCAGAAACGAGCCGATGTAGCAGCCCACGGCGATCATCACCGCGACACTACTCACCGCTGCCAGCAGCCAGTCGGCACCGAAGGCAATCGCTGACAGCCCATCGCCCCCGACTTTCAACGAAATCTGCGCGCCGCTTTCGAAGGCGATCAGCAACACCCACAACGCAATATTGGCCACCGGGCCTTCAATCCAATTGTTCTTCATAACAGCCTCATGCGCCCGTAGCGCAAACCAGCATGACGCCGGCGGTAATCACAAGAGTACCCAGCCAGCGCCGACGGCTGACGGTTTCGCCCAGCACCAGACGCCCGCCCAGCACCACGCCGCAATAGCTCAAGCTGATCGCCGGAAACACCAGGCTCAGCGGTGCCAGCGATAGCACTTCCAGCCAGGCGACGAATAACACCGCGTAACAGGTCACCCCGCACCACAGCAGCGGAGAACCCGCGATTTGCCGCCAGAAATTGCGCAACTTGAAACCGCCTTCGTGTTCCGGCAAACGGTCCAGGCCAAGCTTGAACGCTATCTGGCCGGTGACATCGAGAACGATGCACAGTGCGATCAACAGGATCACGGATGGGGACAAGGGAACAGCTCCAGACAAAGTGGGTCGGGGTACTGCAAAGACCGGGCCACTCGGTGGACGGTGTCCTTGTAGGAGCGAACTTGTTCGCGAGGCGTGATACCTGACACACCGCACTATGCCTCTCGCCAACAAGTTGGCTCCTACAGGGAAGCGGTCAGTCAGGCGTGAACCCTGACCCACACCGTCACCAGTACCGTCGCGGCGAACAACCACGCCACCGCCGCCAAGGCCAGGGAAGCCTCCAGACGCAACCGATCCACCAGCACATACAACGTCGCCAGATAAACGAAGTACGGAATGATCGACCACATACCAAACAGGATGGTGGTCTTCAGATCATCTAGCGATCGGTTCTTGCCGACGATGTAATGCGCAATCAAGGCGAAGGTCGGGAACAGCGGTACCAGCCCGGCGATGTAATAGTTTTTGGTCTTGGCCAGTGCGGCCAGGATGACGACGACAGCGGCGCCCAACAGGGCTTTGAAGATCAGGTCCACGGGAATCTCTTGGCAGCAATTGATGGAAGGTGCGCTGATCAGGCCAGCCCGTACTTCTTCACTTTATCGAACAGGGTGGTCTTGGCCATGCCCAGTTCCTGACTGGCCTGGCTCAGGTTGCCGCCACTGCGTTGCAGGGCGTCGCTGAGCAGGTTGCGTTCGAAGGCTTCCACGGCTTCGGCGAAGTCGAGGCTGTTACTCGCGGCAGCAGTTCCGGATTTCTTGAACGCCGGCAGGCCCAGGGCATAACGTTCGGCGACGTTACGCAATTCACGCACGTTGCCCGGCCAGTCGTGGCTCATCAGGTTCGACAGGGTCTGGCGATCCAGCTCCGGCGTTTCTCGGTCAAAGCGCAACGACGATAGCTGCAAGAAGTGTTCGAACAGCTGCAGGATGTCTTCACGTCGTTCGCGCAGTGGCGGCAACTCCAGGGTCACCACGTTGAGGCGGTAATACAGGTCGCTGCGAAATTGCGAGGCTCTGCTCAACTCGTCCAGATCGGATTTGGTGGCCGCAATCACCCGGCAATCCACGGCCACGCTCTGGTTGGAGCCCAGGCGTTCCAGGGTTCGCTCCTGCAATACCCGCAACAGCTTGATCTGCAGGTTCATCGGCATGCTTTCCACTTCATCGAGGAACAACGTGCCGTTGTGCGCGTGTTCGATCTTACCGATGCGCCGTTTGCCCGCGCCGGTGAAGGCGTTGGCCTCGTGGCCGAATATCTCGCTTTCGAATAGGTTCTCTGGCAAGCCTCCGCAATTGAGCGCGACGAATTGATGGGAATGACGACGGCTGAAGTCATGCAGGCAGCGCGCAACCAATTCCTTGCCAGTACCGGTTTCGCCTTCGATCAGCACATTGGCCGAGGTGTCGGCGACGTTGGCGATCAGCGCGCGCAGGTTTTGCATTGCTGGCGAGCGGCCAATGATTCGGCCTTCCAGCGAGTTGCGTTCGGCCAGTTGCCGGCGCAGCGACCACACTTCACGGGCCAGGCCGCGTTGCTCGAGGGCGCGGCGCGCGACCTCCACCAGGCGTTCCGGGGAGAAAGGTTTTTCCATGAAGTCGTAGGCGCCGTCACGCATGGCATTGACCGCCATGGAGATGTCGCCGTGGCCGGTAATCAGCACCACCGGCAGGCTGCGATCACGCGCCTTGAGGCGGGTCAGCAGCTCCAGTCCGTCGATGCCCGGCAGGCGAATATCGCTGATGACAATCCCGGCGAAATCATCGCCGATCCGCGCCAGCGCTTCTTCGGCACTGCCGACGCCTTCGCTGGGAATATCTTCCAGGGCCAGGGCTTGCTGGCAACCCAGCAGCACGTGGGGATCATCCTCGACGATCAGAACGGTCAGGTCGCTGTTCATGCTTCTCGGCTCATTCATATCGGCTCGGCTTCACGGGAGTGCGGGGCGTTGACCAGCGGCAGGCACAGGACAAACACGGTGCCACCACCGGGCGGATGTTCTGCACTGAGTTTACCGCCAGCAGCGGCGGCGAGGCTGGCCGAAAGGGTCAACCCCAGCCCCAGGCCTTGTTCGCCGGGCTTGGTGGTGAAGAAGGGTTCGAACAGGTGCTTGCGCGCGTCGAGGTCAATGCCGTGGCCATTGTCGCGGACGTCGAGGCGATAGCGGCCATCGACCACAGCGCCCTCCAGCCAGAGCTCGGGCAGCGGTTGCGATTGCATCGCGTCCAGGGCGTTGCCGATCAGGTTGACCAGAATCTGCTCCAGACGTGTCTGGTCAATCATCAGTGCGACGTCGTCAAACTGCTCATGCAGATCGAGATGGAAGTTTTCCAGTCGACCGTTGAGCACTTGCAGCGCGGCGTCGACGGCTTTGCGCAACGAGGCCATGCCCTTGTCGTCACCGCGTCGGGCGAAGGCACGCAGGCTGGCGGTAATCCGGCCCATGCGATCCACCAGGTCGTTGATGGTGCGCAGGTTGGTGGTGGCGGTATCAAAGGCGCCGCGCTCGATGAAGCGCACGGTATTGCCGGACAAGGTGCGCAACGCCGCCAGTGGCTGATTCAGCTCATGGGCAATGCTGGTGGACATCTGGCCGATGGCGGCCAGTTTGCCGGCCTGAACCAGTTCATCCTGGGCGTGACGCAAAGTGTCTTCGGCCTGACGTCGCTCACGAATCTGGCCCTTGAGGCGTTCGTTGCTGGCGCGAAGATCGGCGGTGCGCTCGGCAATCTTGCGTTCGAGTTCGTCGTTGGCTTCCTGCAAGGCTTCGCGGGCAGCCAGTCGGGTGGCGATCACTTTGCGTCGCTCGTTCCAGGCGATCAGCAAAAACGCCACCAGCGCACAGACCACCGCGACCAACATACCTTGGCGGGCGGCTTCGCTGCGCAGTTCTTCCAGTGGCGTGAGCAACGTCAAATGCCAGGGTGTATCGCTCAGCGGGCGGGTCTGCGCCAGGTAGCTGACCTCACTGTGGCTTGGGTCGACGCTGCTGTTGGCGGGGAAGGTCAGCTTCTCGACGCCTTCGGCCAGTGTTTCACGGGCCAACGGCTGCAGTTCGATCAGTGGCCACCAGTAATACTGCAGGCTGCGGGCCAGACGCTCTTTGATTTCCGGGGTCAGCGGGCGAACGGATTTAAGCCGGCGGGTCGGGTCGCTGGACAGAATGATGATGCCGTTTTCGTCGGTGACGTAGGCCTCAAGGCGCGCACGCTGCCAGCGTTCCTCAAGCGCTTCGAGACGCACTTTGATCACAGCGACGCCGATGATTTTGCCGTGTTCTTCCAGACCGTGGGCCAGGTAGTAGCCGGCTTCGCCGGTGGTGCTGCCGATGCCATAGAAACGTCCGGGCAGACCGCGCACGGCGTCCTGGAAATACGCGCGAAACGACAGGTCTTCACCGAGGTAACTGTCGGCGTCGCGCCAGTTACTGGTGGCGAGCACGCGGCCGGAGGTGTCGAGCACATAGATCGCCCGACTGCGGCTGCGGCGGTTGAGGCCTTCGAGGTAGTCGTTGACGTCCTGACGCAGCTCAGGCGTCGGATCTTTCAACAGACGAGAAACATTGCCTTCGAGCTCGAGCACGCTCGGCAGGTAGGTGTAGCGGCTGATTTCGCTTTCAACCGTGCGCGCATGCAGCTCAAGCTGACGCTGGCCATTTTCACTCAGGGCCTGAATACCGTTGTGTTCACTGACCAGATAGCTGACATAGCCCAGCGCGACCATCAGCAGGATGACCAACGGGGGCAGAAACAGGTGGCGTATCAGGCGGGGTTTCACGGCGAGTGATGGCGGGGCGGCGCGGGTGGTTTTGGTGTCGCATTTCATCACAGTCGTCCTGGACCGACCAGTTGTCCGTGCCCCTTTTTGGCAGGCACGGACAGCCGGTTTTACTTAGTGCTGCAGGATCTTGGCAAGGAAGTGCTGAGCGCGCTCGGAGCGTGCAGTGACATCACCAAAAAACTCTTCTTTTTCGCAATCTTCAACGATGTGGCCTTGATCCATGAAGATCACCCGGTTCGCCACTTTACGGGCGAAGCCCATTTCGTGGGTCACGCACATCATGGTCATGCCTTCGTGGGCCAGCTGCACCATCACGTCGAGCACTTCGTTGACCATTTCCGGGTCAAGGGCCGAGGTCGGTTCGTCGAACAACATGACCACCGGGTCCATCGCCAGCGCACGGGCAATCGCCACACGTTGTTGCTGACCACCGGAAAGCTGGCCCGGATGCTTGTTGGCGTGCGCGGACAGGCCGACACGCTCCAGCAACTTCAGACCTTTGTCGGTGGCTTCTTCCTTGCTGCGACCCAGCACTTTGATCTGCGCGATGGTCAGGTTTTCAACGATCGACAGGTGCGGGAACAGTTCGAAATGCTGGAACACCATGCCGACGCGTGAGCGCAGTTTCGGCAGGTTGGTCTTGGGATCTCCGATCGACGTGCCGTCGACCACGATGTCACCCTTCTGGAAGGGTTCCAGCGCGTTGACGCACTTGATCAGCGTCGATTTGCCGGAACCCGATGGGCCGCAAACCACCACCACTTCGCCTTTTTTGACCTCGGTGCTGCAATCGGTCAGCACCTGGAAGTCGCCATACCACTTGTTGATGTTCTTGATGGAAATCATACGGCAAACCTTTTTTGCAGACGCTTCACCAGCTGCGAGGCGGCAAAGCTGATCACGAAATACACCAGACCGGCGAAGATCAGGAACTCATTGGACCGGCCGATGATGTCGCCACTGGAGCGCGAGGCATTGAGGAAGTCCACCAGGCCGACGGCATACACCAGCGAGGTGTCCTGGAACAAAATGATGCTTTGCTGCAACAGCAGCGGGGTCATCTTGCGAAACGCCTGGGGCAGGATGATCAACCGCATCATTTGCCCGTAGCTCATGCCCAAGGCCTGGGCTGCGCCCATCTGGCCTTTGGAAATGGACTGCACACCGGCCCGCACGATTTCGCAGAAGTACGCGGCTTCGAACATCATGAACGCGATCAGGCACGAGGTGAACGCGCCAATCGGGGTGTCCTGGCCAGTGATCCAGCGCAGCACAAAGGGCACCGCCAGGTAGAACCAGGTGATCACCAGCAGCAACGGGATCGAGCGAAAGTAGTTCACGTAAGCGCCGGCCAGGTTGGCCAGCAACTTACTCGACGACAAACGCATCAACGCCAGAACGGTGCCGAGTGCGATGCCGCCGACGACACCCAGCGCCATCAATTGCAGGGTCATGATCATGCCGTTCCACATGCCGGGCAGGGCGGGAACAATTCCACTGAAGTCCATTATTTACCCCCCAGAGAGATCAAGCCGGGTACCGCGACTTTCTTCTCGATCAGGCGCATCAACAGCATCAGTCCCATGTTCAAGGTGAAATAAATCAGGGTTGCCAAGGTGAAGGCTTCGAACAGGTTGGCGGAGAACTCGGCGGTCTGCTTGGTTTGCGCGAGCAGCTCCATCAGACCGATCAGCGAGGCGACGGACGTGTTCTTGAAGACGTTGAGGAATTCCGAGGTCAGCGGCGGAATGATCACCCGGTAAGCCTGAGGCAGCAGTACGTTCCAGTAGATCTGCGGCAGCTTGAAGCCCATGGCGCGTGCAGCGGACTCCTGTCCGCGCGGCAACGCTTGAATACCGGTTCGCACCTGTTCGCACACCCGTGCGGTGGTGAACAGACCCAGGCACACCACGACGCTCAGAAACGCTGAGGTCGTTGGGTTAAGGTCTTGCTTGTACCATTCCTGCAAGCCAGCGGGCAGCAGATCGGGTACCAGGAAGTACCAGATAAACAGCTGTACCAGCAGTGGAACGTTACGGAAGATTTCCACGTAGACCGTGGCGATGCCAGACACCCAGCGGTTTGGCACAGTCCGCATGACCCCGAGCACCGAGCCCAGTGCCAATGCGATGATCCAGGCGACGACGGCGATACCGATGGTCCAGCCCAGGCCGGTAAGGTACCAGTCCAGATAGATTTCGTTGCCGATGCCGGTGGACTTGAGGAATACGCCCCAGTCCCAGTTGTAGTTCATCAGGGTCTCCCCTCAGTTGAATCGATTCTTAGGCACCTTCTTCCACTTGACCGCGCGTGGGCGCGTTCAGGTGGAAGAGTAGCCAGTGCTTTAAATCTTGACGTCAGGAGCCGGCTTGTCGGTCGGGTTGGCGATCAACGCTTTGAGCTGGTCGCTCATCGGGAACATCAGGTTCAGACCCTTCGGCGGGATCGGCTGAGTGAACCACTTGGCGTAGATAGTGTTGATTTCGCCAGACTTGTAGGTCGCGACGATGGCGTCATCCACGGCTTTCTTAAACGCAGGGTCGTCCTTGCGAACCATGCAGCCATAGATTTCGTAGGATTGTGGCGTACCGGTCACAGCCCAGTCAGTTGGCACTTTAGCCTTGGCCATTTCGCCTGCGAGCAGGGCGTCGTCCATCATGAACGCGACCGCGCGGCCGGATTCCAGCATCTGGAACGACTCGCCGTGGTCTTTAGCCGAGATCACGTTCATGCCCATTTGCTTGTCGGCATTCATCGATTTGAGGATGCGCTCGGACGTGGTGCCAGCGGTGGTCACGACGTTCTTGCCTTTCAGGTCCGCGAAGTCTTTGTACTCGGAGCCTTTCTTGCTCAGCAGACGGGTGCCGATTTCGAAGATACCGACCGAGAAGTCGACTTGCTGGCCGCGCTCGGCGTTGTTGGTGGTGGAGCCACACTCAACGTCGACAGTACCGTTCTGTACCAGCGGGATACGGGTCTGCGAAGTGACCAGGTTGTACTTGACCTTCAGGTCAGGCATGTCCAGGTCTTTCTTGATGGCTTCGACGATTTTCAGTTGGATATCGTGCGAGTAGCCAACCGGAACGCCGGACGCGTCAGCGATGTAAGAGAACGGGATCGAGCTGTCGCGATGTCCGAGGGTGATGGTGCCGGACTCTTTGATTTTCTTCAGTGTGCCGGTGAGTTCAGCAGCGAAAACTGGAGTGGTGATCAGAGCGGCAGCGATTGCTGCGCCCAAAAGATGGGGAACGATGCGCATCAGTGTTTCCTCGAATTTGTTTTTTTTATGGGACCGGAAAGAAGG
This sequence comes from Pseudomonas sp. NA-150, assembly GCF_044336365.1. Taxonomy (NCBI): domain Bacteria; kingdom Pseudomonadati; phylum Pseudomonadota; class Gammaproteobacteria; order Pseudomonadales; family Pseudomonadaceae; genus Pseudomonas; species Pseudomonas sp. NA-150. Next base: position 1,018,779 of record NZ_CP172305.1, read on the forward strand.
TCCTCTCAAATCTGCGAATACCTCAACGGCGGCTCAACCTGAGGCGCACGCTACGGTCGACGCATTCGACGGAAAGTGTAGAGCATGACTCATGCCAAGCACGTGAAACCGACTAATATGTTGATTTTTAAGGGTTTTATTTTTAAATATAGCGAGATGGCAATTGGCCGCGTCCGGTTGTCCGAACTAATGGCTGTTGCGCGTTCGGGATTCCGAATGGCGGAGCGGGGGAAGTCGCCGGTAGGTAATTCGCGGTTGTCAGGTAATGCTTCCGTGCCTGTCACACAGTCTTCGCAGGCTTGCCTGCGAAGGCTTCGTTCCCGACGCCCCGCCACACGTGATCAGGCCGCTTCGATGGTGCTTTTATGACGGGCCACGGTGTTCAGGTAGTCCTGCACCCGCGCCTGTTCTTCAGCCGTGGTGAACAGCCCCAGCTTGCTGCGGCGCCACAGAATGTCATCGGCGTGGGTCGCCCATTCCTCGCTGCACAGGTAATCGACCTCGCGGGTGTACAGGCCGCCGCCCAAAGGATCGCCCATGTCGGCGAGAGTCTGCACGCCTTCCATTAAGCGCCAGCTACGGCTGCCGTAAGTCCGCGCCCAACGCCGGGCGATTTCAATCGGCAGCCAGTCGAAACGGGTTTTCAGTTGATTGACCAGCGCATGCGGCGTGGTCATGTCCTCGCCACCGGGCAGGCTGGCGGTGGCGGTCCAGCTCGGTTTCATCTGAGTGAAGAACGGCGCCAGTTGCGCCATGGCCGATTCAGCCAGCTTGCGATAGGTGGTCAGCTTGCCGCCGAAGACCGACAGAATCGGTGCCTCGCCAGCGCCGCCCGACAGCGACAACGTGTAGTCGCGGGTAATCGCTGACGGGTTATCCGATTCGTCGTTGCACAGCGGACGCACGCCGGAATAGGTGCGCAGGATATCGCTGCGGCTCAGTTGTTTCTTGAAGTGTTCGTTGACCACTTTCAGCAGGTAATCGGTTTCGCCTTCGGTAATCGCCACCTGGCTTGGATCGCCCTGATATTCCCGGTCTGTGGTGCCGATAATGGTGAAGTGTTCGAGGTATGGAATGGCAAACACGATGCGCTGATCTTCGTTCTGCAGGATGAACGCATTTTCGCCTTCATACAGCTTCGGCACGATCAGGTGGCTGCCCTGAATCAGGCGGATGCCGTATGGCGAATCGAGTTTCAGGTCATCCCGGATGAACTTGGCCACCCAAGGCCCGGCCGCGTTGACCAGTGCTTTGGCCCGAATCGAAAACAGGCCGCCGTCGGCGCGTTCCATGTGCAGGTGCCACATGCCCTTGCTGCGTTTGGCGTTAAGGCAGCGGGTCTGGGTGTGAATGTGCGCACCGTTTTCCCGGGCCGACATGGCGTTGAGCACCACCAGGCGAGCGTCGTCGACCCAGCAATCGGAGTATTCGAAACCGCGGGTGATGGTCGATTTCAGCGGGCTGTCGTTGCCGAATTTCAAGCTGCGCGAGGCCGGCAGCTTTTCGCGTTTGCCCAAATGATCATAAAGGAACAAGCCGGCACGAATCATCCAGGCCGGACGCAGGTGCGGGCGGTGCGGCAAAACAAAGCGCATCGGTTTGACGATGTGTGGCGCTTTGGCCAATAGCACTTCACGCTCGGCCAGCGCTTCACGCACCAGACGGAATTCGTAATGTTCGAGATAGCGCAAACCGCCGTGGATCAGCTTGCTGCTGGCCGACGAGGTATGGCTGGCCAGATCGTCCTTTTCACACAGGAACACCGACAAACCGCGACCGGCTGCGTCCGCGGCAATACCGACGCCATTGATACCACCGCCAATGACGGCAATGTCATAGACCTCGGAAAGCGGTGGCGCGGGCAAGATTGACTGGGACATCTGACGGCCTCTGTGCATATCTTCGAATGGCGAATTCGAACATTTATGTTCAATATCGAAAATAGTAGCGCAATAAGAAAGGGGTCGCTAGCGGCCAATCATTGAAAATTTGGAGGGTATTGATAATAAAAGGAAAAAAATCGAACATTTTTAGCGAGGGGCGTACAGAAGTCCTGTAGGAGACGATAAGACCGGAACGGCCTTCCGGCCGATGGATCGCAGCCTGCGGCAGCTCCTACAAGGGATGTGCGATGGGCAAATCAAACCACTTCGAGGCGAATCTTGTGCTGGGTCAGCAAGTGCATCAGCGCCGGGACCGGCGCATGGTCGGTCACCAGGCAATCGATCAGGCTGATCGGCCCCAGTCGCACCATGGCATTGCGCCCGAATTTGCTGGAGTCGGCGGCCAATATCACTTGCCGCGCGTTGGCGATGATCGCCTGGGAAACGCGTACTTCCTGATAGTCGAAGTCCAGCAGGCTGCCGTCCTCATCAATACCGCTGATGCCCACCAGGGCGAAGTCAACCTTGAACTGATTGATGAAGTCGACGCTGGCTTGACCCACGACGCCGCCGTCACGCCGCACATTGCCGCCGGCCAGCAGGACTTCGAAGTCGTCCTTGGCGCTGAGGATCGAGGCCACGTGCAGGTTGTTGGTGATGATCTTCAGGTGGTTGTGGTTGAGCAGCGCACGAGCGATGGACTCGGTCGTGGTGCCGATATTGATGAATAACGAGGCGTGATCAGGGATCTGCGCGGCAATGGCTTCGGCGATCCGTTGTTTTTCATCGCGCATCTGATCCGCACGCATGGCGTAAGCGGTGTTTTCAATGCTGGAGTCATAGGCCGCGCCGCCGTGGTAGCGCCGCAGCAGGTTCATTTCCGCCAATTGATTGATGTCACGGCGAATGGTTTGCGGGGTCACGACGAACAACTGAGCCATTTCTTCGATGCTGACGTAACCACGTTCGCGCACCAGTTCGAGGATCTGCTGCTGACGGGGAGGCAGATTCATTATTTTGATTTTCCTATCAGGCTGCCGTGCAAATGGCCTCCATGATGCCGCAGGCCGGTCGCACCTGTCAGCTAATGAATGGTGCCCCCGCCTGCTTCCCGCACCTGCATGCGGGCATCGAATCAGTGACTTTCTTCGTGGGGCTCCCAGTCGCGGGTGCGGTCCACGGCTTTCTTCCAGCCGGCATACATCTTCTCTTTTTCTGCATCGTCGCATTGCGGCTGGAACTCACGCTCGATCACCGCTTTGCTGCGCAATTCGTCCAGGCTGCCCCAGAAACCGATGGCCAGGCCGGCCAGGTAGGCGGCGCCCAGGGCCGTGGTTTCACGCATTTGCGGGCGTTCGACCTTGGTGCCAAGGATGTCGGCCTGGAACTGCATCAGGAAGTTGTTGGCCACCGCGCCGCCGTCTACCCGCAGGGACTTCAGGCGCTCGCCGGCGTCTTGTTGCATGGCGTCCAGCACGTCGCGGGTCTGGTAGGCGATGGACTCCAGCGCGGCACGAATGATGTGGTCGACCTTGACCCCACGGGTCAAACCGAACAACGCGCCTCGTGCATAGGGGTCCCAGTACGGCGCGCCCAAACCGGTAAACGCGGGCACCAGGTAGACACCGTTGCTGTTCTTGACCTTGCTGGCGAAGTATTCGGTATCGAATGCATCGTTGACCAGTTTCAGTTCGTCACGCAGCCACTGAATGGTCGAGCCACCGTTGAACACTGCGCCTTCCAATGCGTAAGCCACTTCGCCCCGAGGGCCACAGGCAATGGTGGTGAGCATGCCATGGGTCGATTGCACGGCCTTCTTACCGGTGTTCATCAACAGGAAGCAGCCGGTGCCGTAGGTGTTTTTAGCCTGGCCGGCTTCCACGCACATTTGGCCGAACAGCGCGGATTGCTGGTCGCCTGCGATACCGGCGATGGGGATGCCGCTCTTGCTTTCGCCGTAGACCTCGGAAGAACTGCGAACTTGCGGCAGCATTTCCCGCGGAATATCCAGCAGCTCAAGCATCTTCGCGTCCCACTCCAGCGTGTGGATGTTGAAGAGCAGGGTGCGCGAGGCGTTGGTGTAGTCGGTGACGTGCACCTTGCCACCGGTGAATTTCCAGATCAGCCAGCTGTCGATGGTGCCGAACAGCAGCTCGCCCTTGCGTGCGCGTTCGCGGCTGCCTTCGACGTGGTCCAGGATCCACTTGAGCTTGGTGCCGGAAAAGTACGGGTCAGTGACCAGGCCGGTGGTCTGGCGGATGTAGTCTTCGTGGCCGTCGCGCTTGAGCTGCTGGCAGATCTCGGTGCTGCGGCGGCATTGCCAGACTACGGCGTTGTAGATCGGCCGGCCGCTGTCTTTCTCCCAGACAACAGTGGTTTCGCGCTGGTTAGTTATGCCGATCGCCGCGACTTGGGCGTGGCTCAGGTTGGCTTGTGCCAGTGCTTTGGTCATGCACGCAGTCTGGGTGGCGAAGATTTCCATCGGGTCATGTTCGACCCAACCAGGCTGTGGATAGTGTTGGGCAAACTCGCTCTGTGCGGAACTGACCACGTTGGCATCGCGGTCGAAAATGATCGCACGGGAACTGGTCGTACCCTGGTCAAGGGCAATGATGTAATTCTTATTCTGTGTGTCGGTCATGTCGACTGCCTTGCACTAAAGAGCCATTAGTTTAGGTCTGAAATCTCGCGCGGGGTACAGCGTAAACAGCGATCAGCAACACCTCTCGGGTGCTAAATATTCGTTATCGAAAAAATATAGACATTAAGGAATACTGTCAAAGGTCGAAAGCGAACGACAGGTACGATTCCAGGCGGGTTTTATGGGATAAGCTGGAGATCGCCTGAGCTTCGCAGCCGATGGGGTGTTTTAGCAGCAGATGTTTTAAAGTGGGCACACCGTTTTCAACGTCCAGCGCCTTTGGAGAGCTGCATGACCCCCGCATTGGATTTACTGAAAAAAGCTCGCGCCGAGCACCATGTCCACAGCTATGAACACGATCCGAAGGCGGCTTCGTACGGTCTGGAAGCGGCGGAAAAGCTCGGGCTGGAACCTGCCAGAGTGTTCAAGACCCTGTTGGCGGCCACGGAAAAGGGCGAGCTGTTGGTGGCGGTGGTGCCGGTCGCGGGCACGTTGGACCTGAAAGCACTGGCGCATGCCGCGGGTGCGAAGAAAACCGAAATGGCCGACCCGGCAGCCGCCCAGCGCGCCACAGGCTATCTGCTCGGCGGCATCAGTCCGCTGGGGCAGAAGAAGCGCCTGCGGACCTTTATCGATGAGTCTGCGCAGCCGTTCGCCACCGTCTTCGTCAGCGCCGGGCGCCGGGGCCTGGAAGTCGAGCTGTCGGCGGCGATACTGGCGCAACACACCCAGGGCATTTTTGCCGAAATCGGCCGCGCATAACGCACTGTATTGTTGATAACTGCGGACTCTGTCACTGGCGGTGGCTTCACTCGGCGTGCATGCTGGGCATCAACCTCTACTCGAATCACCACAAGGTTTCCCGCTTATGGAGCTTGAATTTCACCAAGTCGACGCCTTCAGTGATCGCCCGTTCAGTGGTAATCCGGCCATGGTTTATCGGCTCGACAGTTGGTTGGCGGACGATTTGATGCAACGCATCGCGGCTGAGCACAACCTGGCGGAGACCGCGTTTCTGGTGCGCGAGGTCCAAGGCTGGCACATCCGCTGGTTCACCCCGACCACTGAAGTCCCGCTGTGCGGCCACGCCACACTGGCCAGCGCCCACGTGTTGTTTGAGGTCTACGGCGAACCCTCCGAGCGCATTGATTTCATCGGCAAGACGGGTGCCTTGAGCGTTACCCGGGAAAATAGTCGCTTGCTGTTGGACTTCCCGGCGATGGTGCCAACCAATGTGGGCGTGACCGTGGAGTTGGAGCAGGCGCTGGGTGTCGATATTGTCGATGTCTTCGGTTCAGCGGAATTGATGGTGCTGCTTGAGTCCGAGCAAGCGGTTCGTGAGTGCAAGCCGGACATGGTGGCATTGGCGCGCTTGCCTTGGCCGGGGGTGATCGTCACCGCCAAGGGCGATCAGCATGATTTCGTCTCGCGCTACTTTGCGCCGGGCATCGGTATTCCCGAGGATCCAGTCACTGGCTCGACCCATTGCAGCCTGATCCCCTACTGGTCGAATCGTCTCGGCAAACTAGGGATGACCGCGTACCAGTGTTCGGCTCGGGGTGGCGAGTTGTTTTGTCGCCTGGAAGGTGACCGGGTGAAGATCGGCGGGTATGCGAAGCTGGTGGCGAAGGGGACGTTGCTGCTCGGTTGAACAAGATCTGTAGGAGCGGGCTTGCCCGCAATCGCGATATATCTGCGACACCGCCATCGCGGGCAAGCCCGCTCCTACAGCCTATGGCGTTTGAAAAAACACCACATGCTCAGCTTTCACCCTAATCCCCACCTCGTCGCCCGCTGAATGCTCGGCATGGCTCGGAAAGATCGCTTCAAGCTGTCCGCCACTGGGCGTTTGCAGACGGTAAAGCGTCGAGGCGCCCTGGAAGGTTCGGCTTTTGACTCTCATCTTCAGCGCACTGTCCTGCGCGTAAACGATATCGTCAGGCCGTAACAGCACGTCCACCGCGCTGCCGCTGGCTCCGCTGTGCGGCTGCTGGCTGTGCAACAGGCCCAGCTCGGTGTGCGCTGACTGCGCATTGGCGAGTTGGCCACGAATGAAATAGCCCTGCCCGATAAAGCTCGCGACAAAAGGCGTCAGCGGCTGGTGATACAGGTTGTAAGGCGTATCCCACTGCTCAAGCCGACCCTGGTTGAACACACCCACCTGATCACTCACGGCAAAGGCTTCTTCCTGGTCGTGAGTAACCAGAATGGCGCTGGTGCCACGGGCCTTGAGGATGTCGCGCACTTCGTGGCTGAGGCGCCGACGCAGTTCGCCATCAAGGTTGGAAAAAGGTTCGTCCAACAGCAGCAGTTGCGGTTCGGGCGCCAAGGCACGGGCCAATGCGACGCGCTGCTGCTGACCACCGGACAGTTCGTGGGGGTAGCGTTTGCCCAAGGCTCCGAGATTGACCAACTCCAGCATTTCGTCGATCACCTGCTGTAGTCGCGGGTGATTGCGGATGCCGAAGGCGATGTTCTCGGCGACGCTCAGGTGCGGGAACAGTGCGTAATCCTGAAACACCATACCGATTCGGCGTTTCTCCGGTGCGAGGGTAAAACCCGCGCGAGAAATCACCTCGCCAGCGAGGCTGATATCGCCTTCATGCACCGGCTCAAAACCGGCGATGGCCCGCAATGTGGTGGTTTTGCCGCAACCGGAAGGGCCTAGCAGACAGCCGATATCACCCGCGTTGAGGTGCAGGTTGAGGTCCTGCACCACACGTTGATCCTGATACCCGCACGCCAGATTGCGCAGGTTCAACAGTAGAGCCTGAGTCATTCGGGACGGTAGGCTGGCGCGACGAGGAATTCGAGCAGCGCTTTTTGCGCGTGCAGGCGGTTTTCGGCCTGATCCCACGCGACGGAGCGCGGATCGTCGAGTAAGTCGAGGCTGATTTCTTCGCCACGGTGCGCCGGCAGGCAGTGCATGAACAGCACGTCCTCGACCGCCAGATCAAGCAACTCACGGGTCACCTGATAAGGCGCGAACAGGGCCAGGCGTTTGGCGGTTTCTTCTTCTTGACCCATGGAGGTCCAGACGTCAGTACTGACCAGGTGCGCGCCGGCAACGGCTTGCTTCGGATCACGCACGACGACCACGCGATCACCGGCCAGCTCGACGAACTCAGGATTCGGCTCGTAACCCTGCGGGCAGGCGACACGCAGTTGGAAGTCGAACTGGATCGCCGCTTCTATATAGCTGTTGCACATGTTGTTGCCATCGCCGATCCAGGCCACGGTCTTGCCTTTGATCGAACCGCGATGTTCGAGGAAGGTTTGCATGTCGGCCAGCAACTGGCACGGATGCAAATCATCGGACAGGCCGTTGATCACAGGTACGTTGGAGTGAGCGGCAAATTCGAGCAGATTGCTGTGCGCATAGGTGCGAATCATCACCGCATCGACCATGCGCGACATCACGCGCGCGGCATCGGCAATCGGCTCGCCACGACCCAATTGAGTGTCACGCGGCGATAAAAAGATCGCCTGGCCACCGAGCTGGATGATGCCGGCTTCGAAGGAAACACGGGTACGAGTCGAGGATTTCTCGAAGATCATTCCGAGAACCCGGTTTTTCAGTGGCTCGAAGAGTACACCGCGATTTCGCAGGTCCTTCAGCTCTACGCCGCGACGAATCACGCTAACCAGCTCTTCTGGCGTGTAATCCATCATCGAGAGAAAGTGCCTTGCGCTCATCATTAACTACCTTTTTGCAACAGACCGCAGATACTCAAAGCCGGGTTTTATCGGGAAAACAGGCGAGACCTGCGGCGAAAGCCGCACGTGGCGACGAATAGGGAAGGCGCGATGGTATAAGCAAATGTCGCGTATTGCCAATAGCGAGCTATCTTCAGCGAAGAAGGCGGCATTTGTACACTGCGGTTTCGTGCTTTGGCAATTAATGCCCTTCTTGTAATAGTGACAGCGCGTTACACACTGTATCCAGTCTGTATCTAGCCGGGTAAGCATCGGTACAACCATTTCATAAAACCCTCGGCTGCGGTATAAATAGCGCCTGCTGACCACTAGGGCTTCAAGGAATGGAATCTAAAGAACAGCAATTGACGGAGTTACTCGGGCTCACCGCTCGGACGCTGACGCACCTCACTGCTTCGGTGACCTCCATGTCGTTCGAATTGCTGCGCAGTAACGACGAGATCACGCGTTCGGCTGGCCGGCGGATGATCGACCGCATGGCAACGATCAGTGCCGGGCTGGATGAGCACTGGCGCCTGATAGGCGAGCTGACCGGTGTGCATGTCGCGCAGGAACAGATTGAAACCGTCCACGAGCTGCAGATGCAGCGCAAGACCATCACCTGATCGGCTGACTGACCCGACAGATCAGGCGCCAAGCTTTTTCAATAAGTGGCATCGGCGCGCCTGATGCCCCTCGATTCACAAGACGAACGTCTCTGGCTTCCTTGTCCATCTGGCACCATAGTTTTGTTTCTGCGGCCGCAAGGTCGTCCATAACAAAATGAGGCTGGCGATGACCAAGACTCTCCATCACCGTGCTTGCCATCTGTGCGAGGCCATTTGCGGCCTGACCATCGAAACCACTGAAGAAGACGGCCAGGACATTCGCATTACCTCGATCAAGGGCGATGCCGAGGACACCTTCAGTCGCGGCCATATCTGTCCCAAAGCGGTGGCGCTGCAAGATATCCAGAACGACCCTGACCGCTTGCGTCAACCGATGCTCAGAGTCGGTAGCGAATGGCAGCCAATCGAGTGGCAGGCCGCGTTTGACCTGGTGGCTGAGCGCTTGTTCGCGATTCAGCAACGTCATGGGCAGAACGCCGTGGCGATTTATCAGGGCAATCCCAGTGTGCATAACTATGGGTTGATGACCCACAGCAACTATTTCCTGGGCCTGCTGAAATCCCGTAATCGTTTTTCCGCGACCTCGGTGGACCAACTGCCGCATCACTTGAGCAGCCATTTGATGTATGGCCACGGCTTGCTGTTGCCAATTCCGGACATCGATCACACCGACTTCATGCTGATCCTCGGCGGTAATCCGCTGGCATCCAACGGCAGCATCATGACCGTGCCGGACGTCGAGAAACGTCTCAAGGCCATTCAGAAGCGCGGCGGCAAAGTGGTGGTGGTCGATCCTCGTCGCAGTGAAACCGCTGCGATCGCCGATCAACATGTGTTCGTGCGGCCGGGTGGTGATGCGGCGTTGCTGTTCGGTCTGCTCAACACGCTGTTCGAAGAAAACCTGACCCGCGCCAGCCATCTGCCGGTGGATGGCCTGGATGAAGTACGGCAAGCCATTGCTCATTTGAACGCAGAGGCCATGAGCCCGCGTTGCGGCATACCGGCCGAGCAGATCCGGCAACTGGCGCGGGACTTCGCCAGCGCCGACAAAGCGGTGTGCTACGGGCGCATGGGGATTTCCACCCAGTCGTTCGGCACCCTGTGCCATTGGCTGGTGCAGTTGATCAATCTGGTCAGCGGCAATCTGGACCGGGTGGGTGGCGCGTTGTGCACCGAGCCTGCGCTGGATCTGGTCAGTTCGACCTCGGGCGGGCATTTCAATCGTTGGCAGAGTCGGGTTTCCGGTCTGCCTGAGTATTCGGGTGAGTTGCCGGTTTCGGCGCTGGCCGAAGAGATGCTGAGCGAAGGGGAAGGGCAGGTGCGCGCCTTGATCACCGTGGCCGGCAATCCAGTGCTGTCGACGCCGAACGGGCGCAATCTGGAGCACGCGCTGGACGGTCTCGAGTTCATGCTCAGTATCGACTTGTACATCAATGAAACCACGCGCTACGCCGATCTGATTCTGCCGTCGACCTCAGCCCTGGAAAACGATCATTACGACACCACGTTCAATATGTTCGCGGTGCGCAACGTCACCCGATTCAACCGCGCGATGCTGCCAAAGCCCGAAGGGGCGCTGCATGACTGGGAAATCTTCGTCGGCCTGGCCCAGGCGTTCGCCGCCAAAGCCGAGCGCGAGCTGAAACCGACCATTTCTCCGGCGAAGATGATTGATCTCGGTCTGCGCGCCGGCATGTATGGCGACAACAGTGAATACCAACTGTCCGTGGAGCGACTGCGCGACTTTCCACACGGGGTCGATTTGGGCGCACTCAAGCCGAATCTGGCGCCACGCTTGAAGACCGCCAACCAACGCATCCAGGCCGCACCGCCCGTGATCATGGCCGATCTGGCGCGTTTCGATGCCGAGCAGCCGGCAACCGGCGAACTGCTGCTGATTGGCCGACGGCACGTACGCAGCAACAACTCCTGGATGCACAACTACCACCGTTTGGTGAAGGGTAAGCCGCGTCATCAGTTGCTGATGCACCCGGATGACCTAAGCAGTCGCGGGTTGGTGGACGGGCAGTGGGTGCGGGTCAGTTCACGGGTCGGGATGGTCGAGGTGCAGGTGCTGGGCAGCGTCGAGATGATGCAGGGCGTGGTCAGCCTGCCTCACGGCTGGGGGCATGCGCGTCCCGGTGTGCAGATGGGCATCGCCAGCGATCAGCCGGGCGTCAGTGCCAACGACCTGACCGATGAGCGTCAGCTGGACGTGCTCTCAGGCAACGCCAGCGCTGAACGGAGTGCCGGTGCAGGTGGCTGCGGCATAAAGACTCAGTCAATAGTCGAATAGCAAAAGGAGAGCCCGAGCGTCACGCTCGGGTTTCCGCTACAATGCGGCACCGTGCCGACATCTGAGTCGGAAAGTTCAGCCGAGGTGCTCCATGGATATCATCGAAACTATTAAAGAGCAGATTGCTAGCAACACCGTTCTGCTTTACATGAAAGGCTCGCCGAATGCGCCACAGTGTGGTTTTTCGGCCAAGGCTTCCCAGGCATTGATGGCGTGCGGCGAGAAGTTCGCTTACGTCGATATCCTGCAAAACCCGGAAATTCGTGCAAACCTGCCGAAATACGCTAACTGGCCAACCTTCCCGCAGTTGTGGGTTGGCGGCGAGTTGGTCGGCGGCAGCGACATCATCACTGAGCTGTTTGCCAGTGGCGAGTTGCAAACGCAGGTCAAGGACGCCACCGTCAAAGCCGCAGCTGCCAAAGCTGACGCGTAACGGTCGCCCGCGCCGGATCAAGTCCGGCGCATTAAAAAGCCCCGCCCTCGAAAGAGGAGCGGGGCTTTTTGTTGGGCTTGAAGCGGGTATCAGTCGCCCATCTGCGATTGCAGGTAGTTCTCGATACCGACTTTATCGATCAGGCCCAGTTGGGTTTCCAGCCAGTCGATGTGCTCTTCTTCGGACTCGAGGATATCTTCCAGCAGCTCGCGGCTGCCGAAGTCACCCACGGTTTCAAAGTGAGCGATAGCTGCTTTCAGATCGGCATGGCCTTTTTGCTCGATCTTCAGGTCGCACTCAAGCATTTCCTTGGTGTGTTCACCGATCAGGATTTTGCCCAGCTCTTGCAGATTCGGCAGACCCTCGAGGAACAGGATGCGCTTGATCAGCTTGTCGGCGTGCTTCATCTCGTCGATGGACTCGTGATACTCGTGTTCACCGAGTTTTTTCAGGCCCCAATCTTCGTACATGCGGGCGTGAAGGAAATATTGGTTGATTGCGACCAGCTCGTTTCCGAGGATCTTGTTGAGATGCTGGATGACTGTAATGTCGCCTTTCATGTCGAGGTCCTGCTCAGTAGTTATGTCGATAAGCCGATAGTCTGGGCCGCACTGTTATTACTGTCAAACCTAAGTTGTTGAATAATAAGTCATTTAAATACTAATAAGAATGTTTGTGTTCCGCATCTTGGCGCTAAGCAATTGAATTACGAGCATAAAAAAACCGGACACTAGGTCCGGTTGTTTAAATCGCTGGGTTCAAGCGACTGAAAATTCTGCGGGGTAAGCCATCACCACTTGACTGCTTTGTAGCTCGGTCAAGGTTTCGCGAACCACTTCTTTGGCAAACGAGGCGCATTTACCGCATTTGCTGGCTACGCCCAAGGTCTGTCGGACGTCACGGTAACTGCAGCAACCTTCCATGATCGCGTCGCGGATTTGTCCGTCAGTAACACCTTGGCAGAGGCAAACATACATAAAGAGGAACCGTCGTGGGTTGTGGCTCGATGCGAGGGATCTTAATGTTAATGAGAATGCTTGTCAAAGCAACTTTGGTCGCATTCGTAAGTGAAAGGCGAGGAGGCGATGAACGGCGATTGAGCTGAAAACCGCAACCCTCTGTAGGAGCCAACTTGTTGGCGAGGCAATGTGTCAGACAGGTCGCGTCAAGCCGTTCGCCAACAAGTTGGCTCCTACAGTGATGTGCAGGCGAAAAAAAACCGGCCATAAGGGCCGGTTTTGCAGGGGCTAAAGCAGGCTTCAATCGTCGAAGTCTTCCCAGCCGCCCATTTCTTTCCAGCGGTTGACGATGCCGCAGAACAGCTCGGCGGTCTTTTCGGTGTCATAGCGTGCCGAGTGGGCTTCACGACCGTCAAAATCGATGCCCGCCGCCGAGCAGGCCTTGGCCAACACGGTTTGACCGTAGGCCAGACCGGCCAGGGTCGCGGTGTCGAAGCTGGAGAACGGGTGAAACGGGTTGCGTTTCATGTCCAGGCGAGCGACTGCGGCATTGAGGAAGCCGAGGTCGAAACTGGCGTTGTGCCCGACCAGCACCGCGCGCTTGCAGCCATTGGCTTTCAATGCCTTGCGCACACCACGGAAGATGTCATTCAGCGCGGTTTCTTCACTCACCGCCATGCGCAGCGGATGGTCGAGCTTGATGCCGGTGAATTCCAGCGCTGCCGCTTCAACGTTGGCGCCTTCGAACGGTTCGACGCGGAAGAAGTAGGTGTGCTCAGGGAACACGAAACCCCGCTCATCCATGCCGATGGTGGTCGCGGCAATTTCCAGCAACGCATCGGTGGCGCAGTTGAAACCACCGGTTTCTACGTCGATAACGACCGGCAGATAGCCGCGGAAGCGGGCAGCCATAGGGTGACGCGAGCCACCACCGCCGCTATGACCGTCCTGTTCGTCGTCGAAATGGTCTTCACTCACGCGTGTTCCTCCAGCAGACGCCAGCGCAGTTTTTCACCGGCGCGCAGCGGGATTACAGACAACTCGCCAAAGGGCAGGCTGGCAGGTGCGGTCCATTCATCACGGACCAGCGTTATGGTGTCACTGTTCGGTGTCAGGCCGTAGAACGCAGGACCGTGCAGGCTGGCAAAACCTTCCAGCTTGTCCAAGGCGTTGCGGTTCTCGAAGGCTTCGGCGTACAGCTCGATCGCCGCATACGCGGTGTAGCAGCCGGCACAACCACAGGCATTTTCTTTGGCGTGCTGGGCGTGCGGGGCCGAATCGGTGCCGAGGAAGAACTTCGTGCTGCCACTGGTGGCAGCGTCGAGCAAGGCTTCCTGGTGCGTATTGCGCTTGAGGATCGGCAGGCAATAGAAGTGCGGGCGAATACCGCCAACCAACATGTGGTTGCGGTTATACAGCAAGTGGTGAGCGGTGATCGTCGCACCCACGTTGGCTGATGCCTGATTGACGAATTGCACGGCCTCGGAGGTGGTGATGTGTTCGAACACCACTTTTAGCGTCGGGAAACGCTCGACCACGCGACGCAGATGCTCGTCGATGAACATCTTTTCACGGTCGAAGACATCGATTTCGCCACGGGTCACTTCACCGTGGACCAGAAGCGGCAAGCCGACCTCGGCCATGGTTTCCAGTGCCGGGAAAATCTTGTCGATGCTGGTAACGCCGGAATCAGAGTTGGTGGTTGCCCCGGCCGGATACAGTTTTGCCGCATGGACGAAACCGCTGGCTTTCGCGTCGCGGATATCCTGTGGCTGTGTCAGATCGGTCAGGTACAGCACCATCAGTGGCTCGAAGCGACTGCCAGCCGGTCGTGCAGCAAGGATTCGCTGGCGATAAGCGTCAGCTTCCAGTGCATTACGTACAGGCGGCACCAGGTTAGGCATGATGATTGCGCGGCCAAAAGTGCGCGCTACGTCAGCAACGGTGTGAGGCAAAACAGCTCCATCGCGGAGGTGAATATGCCAGTCGTCGGGACGCAGGAGGGTCAGGCGGTCGGACATTGGGGATTCCAGGCGGGTCAAACTCGCTGGGAATGCTACCGGAAAAGACTCTTGCAGGCACTCGCTATCAAGTTTTCCAGCAACTAACCGATAGCCAGACGTATGCGTATTCCTGTGGAGCCTCCCGTGCGCCAGCGTTATCTAGCCTTGCTCAGTGTATTTGCCAGCCTGCCGGCAATGGCTATCACCTTCCAGACGCGTCTGGAAAGTATCGAATGGAAAGTCGACGGCGATCAGTTCGAGTGTCGATTGAGCCAACCCATCACCGATTTCGGTGTAGGAGAATTCGTCCGTCGTGCGGGCGAACAGGCGACGTTCCGCCTCAAGGCCAATGGCGGCATGCTCGCACCGGGCTCGGCGACCTTGCTGGCGGCGGAGGCGCCATGGCAGCCAGGCCGTGGTGATGTCAGCCTGGGCGCGGTCAAGGTGAATAACAGCCAGATTCCGTTCAACAGCTCTCAAGGGCAGGCCGGGCGATTGATTGCCGGCTTGCTGGAAGGTCGCAGCCCGGTGATTCGCCACCATTCCCTCGGCGGCGACAGCGTGCTGGAAGTGCGTCTGCTACCAGTCAAGTTCACCAAGGCCTACAGCGATTATCAGGCCTGCACGGCCAAGCTGTTGCCAATGAACTACGAGCAGGTCAAACAAGCGCAAATCGGTTTCCCCGGTGGCGGCGACGAGCTTGATCCACACGCGCGGACCAAACTCCAGATGATCGTCGACTTCCTCAAGGCAGACCCCACCGTCAATCACATTGAGCTCGATGGCCATTCCGACAATGGCGGTAACCGTTTGACCAACCGCGAAACCTCAAGGCGTCGCGCGCTGGCGGTGATGGACTACTTTAAGGCGCAAGGGATCCCGGAAAAACAAATCACCATGCGTTTCCATGGCGAGCGCTACCCGTTGGCGCCCAATACCAACGCCGCCAACCGTGCGCTTAATCGTCGGGTGAATATTCACCTCGAACGGGTTGCGCCGGACGAGAAGCCAACGCCTGTTGCGACAGCGGGATCGGCTGCGTCTACATCATAATCAGCTGCAATGGGTCGTACGCTCGACATTAACTGTCGCTTACTCGTCAGAAGCTGTCGCGCCCCTGTAAACCCTCGGGTTTGAGCGGTAGAATCGTCCGCTTTCCGTACAACCCGTTGGAGTGATGGCATGGCGGACGTAAATAAGGTCGTTCTCGCGTATTCCGGTGGCCTGGATACTTCGGTAATCCTGAAATGGCTGCAGGACACCTATAACTGTGAAGTGGTGACCTTCACCGCTGATCTCGGTCAGGGCGAAGAAGTCGAGCCTGCACGCGCCAAGGCTCAGGCCATGGGCGTTAAAGAAATCTACATCGACGATCTGCGCGAAGAATTCGTGCGTGATTTCGTATTCCCGATGTTCCGCGCCAACACCGTCTACGAAGGCGAGTACCTGTTGGGTACTTCCATCGCTCGCCCGCTGATCGCCAAACGTCTTATCGAAATCGCCAACGAAACCGGTGCTGACGCCATTTCCCACGGCGCTACCGGTAAAGGCAACGATCAGGTGCGTTTCGAATTGGGCGCCTATGCCCTCAAGCCTGGCGTGAAAGTGATTGCTCCATGGCGTGAGTGGGATTTGCTGTCACGCGAAAAGCTGATGGACTACGCCGAGAAGCACAACATTCCGATCGAGCGTCACGGCAAGAAGAAGTCGCCGTACTCCATGGATGCTAACCTGCTGCACATCTCCTATGAAGGCGGCGTGCTGGAAGACACCTGGACCGAGCACGAAGAAGACATGTGGCGTTGGACCGTCTCCCCGGAGAACGCGCCTGACAAGGCGCAGTACCTGGAACTGACCTACCGCAACGGCGATATCGTAGCACTGGACGGCGTCGAAATGAGCCCGGCTACCGTGTTGGCGACCCTGAACCGTATTGGTGGTGAACACGGTATCGGCCGTCTGGACATTGTCGAGAACCGTTATGTCGGCATGAAGTCCCGTGGCTGCTACGAGACCCCTGGCGGCACCATCATGCTGCGTGCCCACCGCGCCATCGAGTCGATTACCCTGGATCGTGAAGTCGCTCACCTCAAAGACGAGTTGATGCCGAAATACGCCAGCCTGATCTACACCGGCTACTGGTGGAGCCCTGAGCGTCTGATGCTGCAACAGATGATCGATGCTTCCCAGGCGCACGTCAACGGCGTGGTTCGCCTGAAGCTGTACAAGGGCAACGTCATCGTTACCGGCCGCAAGTCCGACGAATCGTTGTTCGATGCCAATATCGCCACCTTCGAAGAAGATGGCGGTGCTTACAATCAGGCGGACGCTGCTGGCTTCATCAAGTTGAACGCGTTGCGCATGCGCATCGCCGCCAATAAAGGCCGCAAGCTGTTCTGATGCCTTGAGCAGATGTAGCCCCTGTCCGGTTCACCGTGTGAGACGGATCAGGGGCTACGGTATTAGCGGTGACTGTCACCGTTATGACATCGGCCTGGCACCGGTGCCTCCAGAAGTTTAAGAATATCGGCCAATGTCATTCGATATCCCTTCATTAATGCTTTAAGCCGGATTTCAACATCCTGCTCTTTGATGTCGGCTGCATTTGATCCAAGTAACGTGAGCAACTGGAGTTGTCGCTCAAGTTCGTGCTCACTGTCCTGAAGCCACTTTAATCTGTCCATGATTGTTCCTGCTCGATTATTCGTCTGACGTTTCTGTGCGCCTCGGTGAATGGAGGATGGCACATTCCTGCATTTCACCTTAGCTGCTTCTGAACCTGCAGTGTCGGTGTCATCACGCATAAGGAAAACTTATGCAAGGGCGTAAAATTTTAAAACCCTTGTGGATTCAAGCTGTTGTGGTTCGTCATTCATTCGCAATCGAATAGGCTGCAACGATGTAAGGCTAAAACCTACACTAAAAAACGGATAAACCCGCATCGATGTTGATAATGAAGTAAGCGAGTTTGGTTTTTTCCTACACGCAATGCAGGTTGCAAAACCGTCTGTGAGTTTACAAGACGATTACGTCACTGGAGTCGGTAGCGAGAATGGCGAATATTTCGGCGTAAGCAGTTTCTATCGAACGCCGCCTGAGGGGTGATATGAGTTCCTCGTCGTGTTTGTTTTGTTTCTTGAGTAGCAAGATAAGCCTTGCTCTGTGCTTGCTCGTGGGTTTTTCGGCAGTCTCACACAGGTCAAGTATCGATATCAGGTGCTCGATGTCGTGCCGGGAAGAAATAAAGCCGCCGTAGAAAACGTCTATCTTTTTGTCGGGGGGTAATAATAATTTTGGCAGCGGGCGCAGATGGCCAAGTTGCGCTGCATCAGAAGGGTCAGCGTGGGCGTTCGATTTCAATTCAATAGTGGATTTTTTGAATGCCTTTAGGAAGTTTTTTTCGTTGGAAAAATCTGAGGGTGCATAGAGCACTTTATGGTTGAAGTTCAGGGTCAGAAAAAAAAGCAGTGTCAGTGCGGTAGGGAAACTGATTAGAAACCATACATATATATCCTGGTTTTCATCGGCGAGGAAGGGTAATGCCGTGGCGGCGGAGCCTTCGCACAGTGCGGCGAACAACGCGATCACGGTGACGGGATTCATTGCATTGAGGGATTCTTTGAGCATGGGGGATCTCGGTAGGGTGGGCAGTAGATACGATGAATGGCTGTTTAAGCGGATTGTCGGCGCCTTTGCAATAGACGCTGATACCGGCGGGTTGTTTATGACACGGGTACGGCATTTAAAACCTGTGGGACCCCGCGCAGGACTCCTTGATCTTAAAGTCCGGCCGGTATCAACGTGGTTGTTGAACGCTGAACTGCATACGGTCAGCACGCGTCTACCGGCGAGGGTCCTGCTGCATTAATCACTGCTGGGTGTCGGAGGTATCGTTCGAATGGGCAAGACGGTTATTCCTCAGTGGGTGTATCGAACTCATGTTGTTCACCGGCATGTTTGAATTCAACGCGATAGTCGCGACCGATTTCCCATACTTGGCGAACGCTAAGGTTCAGTTTCTGAGCAATCTCCAGGGCCGAGAAGCCGAGACTTGAATAATGCATGGCGTGGCCGGCGAGTTCATCGTCGACGGTTTCGGTCGTGCGTGCCTTTTCATTTCGGCTGCGGCGTATGGGTCGGCTGTAGGATATTTTCAGCCCGTTTTCCCCGGCCATGCGTCGGAGGTCACGTTTGTTCATCCGCAATGAATACTGTAACGCGCTGACACCCGCGCCTTTCGCGACCAGGCTCTTAAACTGTTCCAGTTTTTTCAGCCTTTCATCTTCTAACTCCGTGTCCGGTCGAGAGGTTGGCGCCTCATTAACTAATTCACCGGATTCACCTGCGGGGACTACATGAATAACCCCTCCCTGTTGAATGAAATGTTCCACGGCGCTGGTCAGGTCCAACTCATTGGCTGATTTAGACGCAGGGTGGGATTCTTTATTGCTCATGGGCATCTACCTTCTTTGAATGCAGCAACGGAGACGGCCACTTCATAAAGTATGCGTTGCTGCAGCCCGCTGTTTGCCGAGAACGCAGAACTCTGAATGGCCGGGTTTAAGTCACCGGGTTTAATTAACTCGGCGCAATGAACTGGGGTGTGTGAAATCACTGTCGGCGCAGGGCCGACATGTAATAAATGAAGTGCTCAATGGTTCATAAGAGCACTATGTAAGGGGGTTGATGAGGCCTTCGCTGATAAAAAGTAACGACTGGTAATAGAATTTGCAAGTAAAAAAATAGCTGGCCCTTCATTCAGTTGTGCGAGCCGTTAGTTTCTTACATAAAAATCAACAGTCTTCTTTGGGCTGCGTAGTACGTTTCCTTAATGTCCAATCGGGTATGGCCGAAATGAGACGGATAGCATTAACTCATTGTCGGATGAGCTATGTTTTTCATTACTGGGCTTTTCTGAAATGAAAAGTGCTGAATGAGTAATTTGTCAAGTGCGTTTGGTGTTCATTTTTGTGTTGACGGATTTGGCTGGCACTGTTAGTTGCCGCTAGTTGAGTGTGCTCTTTGACTGAGAAGCTGGTTGAGCGCGTAAGCAGCAACAATCCACCGGCCTAGGAGTTGTCTGAATAGTTTGTAGGCTCTTTCCTAATGTGCGTAGGTGTAATAAAGGATACTTCGTAAGTGTGTAGTTTCAACCTGCGCACAGATGGGGTGGCAGTGTGATACTTGCGGTTGAGTTGGTAATATTTTCTTGAGCTTTGCTCGCTGGCATGTCTGACAATCCGACATATTCTGAGCGGGAGAGATCAGTAGCATTTAGCGAGGTGACTGTGCTTTGCTGGATCAAGGATGTGTATGGAAGATGATCGGCGCCGAATTTTGCGGGGAGTATGTTCCCCAACGGAATGGCGGCGCAGGTCGATTAGTCTGAAGGAGTATTAGGCCAATGCTTGACCTGACGGTGATAATTCGATTACGTGAATCGGGATGCAATAGAGCTGCAAATGAAAATGGAACCTTGTTGTCTGCCTCCGAAGGTATGCGGTTGTCAAAAAACTCAAAATTTACATTGAAGGTGACGTCTTTTGTAGGAAATATCTGGCGTCGATGTAGGAATGGTCTTTGGCTGTTGGTACACAGGGGGTGGCACTATGCACAGCACTAAACGACTACGCTATTGTGCTGACTCTAAAAATTCGAACAGCGAAAATTGGAATTTCCCATGAATAAAGTGCTGATCGTGGATGATCACCCCGTCATTCGCCTTGCTGTACGCATGCTAATGGAGCGCCATGGCTATGAAGTCATTGCGGAAACGGATAATGGCGTGGATGCCTTGCAACTGGCTCGTGAGCATTTACCCGATATCGTGATTCTTGATATCGGTATTCCCAAGCTGGACGGGCTGGAAGTCATCGCTCGATTGTCGGCCATGACGTTACCCTTCAAGGTGTTGATTCTGACGTCTCAGGCCCCGGGACATTTCTCCATGCGCTGTATGCAGGCGGGTGCCGCCGGGTATGTTTGCAAGCAACAAGATCTCACCGAGTTGTTGAGTGCGATCAAGGCGGTACTGTCGGGCTATAGCTATTTTCCCAACCAGGCGTTGCACACCGTGCGCTCAAGTCTGGGGAATGCCAGTGAAGCCGACATGGTCGATCGACTATCGGGGCGAGAGATGATGGTGCTGCAACAACTGGCGCGTGGAAAAACCAATAAAGAAATTGCCGACGGGATGTTTCTCAGCAACAAGACCGTCAGCACCTACAAAACACGTCTGCTGCTCAAGCTCAACGCGCACTCGCTGGTCGATCTGATCGAGCTTGCCCAACGTAACGGTTTGGTCTGATAAAGGCCCTTCACCCGCGTTCAGGGGGCGCAGGAATATCGGATAAAGAGGGCAGGCTCCAGAGCCGCGGGAGCACAGTGAGTACCATCAAGCGCTAAAGCCTCTCCTGGGTGAGAGGCTTTATAGAAATGCCGTGGTCCGGCCACGGGCTGGGTGACACCGGGTGCTACAGGTCGAAATCGTAGTCCGCCAGCTGCTTCTGCAGGCGACGCTCTTCCAGAAGGTTATCGATGGTGCGACGTTTGCTGAGGTTGGTCTTTGCCTGTTCGACGGGGGCTTGTGCGTCGTCATCGGCCACAACGAAATCGTCTTCTACGTCCAGTTGCTCTTTGCCAGTGCTCATAAAGTGACTCCAGACTTAGGGTCTCATTGGCGCACCTTATAGCGGCAATCCTTCTGCGGGTAAAAAAGATTTTTTCAATCGATTCCACTCGGAAACTACTATCGCTCAATCGTCCGAGGTCTTTTGCTTGTATTCGCACAGGTCTTCGATCCTGCAACTGCCACAGCGAGGCTTGCGCGCTTGACACACATAACGGCCGTGAAGGATCAGCCAGTGGTGAGCATCCAGCAGGAAATCTTTGGGAACAAACTTCATCAACTGCTTTTCCACGTCGACCACATTCTTGCCGGGTGCAATGCCCGTGCGATTGCTGACGCGAAAAATATGCGTATCGACCGCCATCGCAATTTGCCGAAACGCCGTATTGAGCACCACGTTAGCCGTTTTACGCCCCACGCCTGGCAGCGCCTCCAGGGCTTCGCGAGTTTGCGGAACTTCGCCGCCGTGTCGCTCGACCAGCAGCCGGCAAGTCTCGATGACGTTTTTCGCCTTGCTGTTGTACAGCCCGATGGTCTTTATGTATTCGGATAGTCCGGCTACCCCCAGCTCGTAAATAGCCTGCGCGGTATTGGCCACGGGGTACAGGCGCGCGGTGGCTTTGTTGACCCCGACATCGGTTGACTGGGCCGAGAGAATCACCGAGATCAACAGCTCGAACGGTGAGCTGTAGGCCAATTCTGTCTTCGGGTCCGGATTGTCTTCTTGCAGACGACGGAATATTTCCAGGCGTTTTGCGGCATTCATGGGTGGAGCGTTTCCTTGGTGGCGGAAGACGAAGCAGGGTTATCGGCGATGGGCAATGGCTTTGATTCGGCACGCAGCGTCCAGGCGCTCCTTGCCACGAGCAGCAATCCCAGCAGGATAAACCCTCCCGGTACTGACAAGGCAAGGTGCCAGCCCTGGTTAAGCAGGTGGATTTCCCAATGGGTCGCGGTTGCACCAAACAGCCATTGGGCATGGCTAAACAGGGTGCCGCTGCCAAGTATTTCCCGAAGCACGCCTAAGGCCAGCATCAGCCCGCTGAATAGAAACAAGGCGTGTGGGCCGTTGTCATGCGAATTGGCTGTCTCCTCGCGCACGACGCAATGTATGGCTATCAACGCCAGATAAATCCCCAATCCCTGATAGAGCGCCAGTGCGTATGCCTGCAGTATCAGCTCGACACCGCTGACCAACAGCGCTGCCAACAGCGTGCTGGCAATCCGGTGCATCGCGGTGCTGAATAACGGGCGTAGCAAGCGGCACAGGGCGTGGTGCAGTACGCCGACGCTCCACAGCAGTACCAGCAAGCTCAGCGCCCGTATCAGCGAGTCTGTCGCGCCCAGCAAGGGTGTCAGGCTCAGCGGGCTGAGCAAGGCGCCAGAGGGGATGTCAGGCCGTTTGATTTGGCTCATGGCTGCTTGCCGCCTGTGTTTGCGGTCGACAACAGTTGCGCCCGGTACGCGTCGAAAAAGCGCAAGGTTTGGTGGATGGCTTCGACTGTCGCGCGGGACGTTACTGTCGCGCCGGCAATCTGGTCGAACTGGCCGTTGTCTTTCTTCAGCGCCCAGGCCGATTCATCGGGGTTGTTCAGCGACTTGCCGAGAAAACGCGCCAACCAGTCAGGTTTGGTGACAATGCGGTCGCCGAGTCCAGCCGTTTCATTCTGCTTCAGCACTTTGACGCCCATCAACTGGCCGTCGAACGAGACGGCGATCAGCAGTTCGATGGGACCCACATAACCTTCGGCCTGGCTTTGAAACAACACGGCACTGGGTTTTTCGCCTCGGGTGACAAGGTAAGCGGCGATTACAGCTTGTGTGTCGGGTGTCCGTGGGGGAAGAGTCAGCGGATGTTTCAGCGGTTGATTGTCGTAACTGTCCGCCGGCAACACCGACAACAGCGCCTGGCTCTGGGCCGCTTCTTGCGCTGCGCTGATTTGCGGTGCCGTGCTTCGATGCAACGCGATGGTGAGGGCGACCCCGATACAGGCCAGCGCCGCGATGGACAGCATGCCCAGCGCTCCGGAGGGCTTGTTCATGAGGCTTTCCCCCTGAGGCTCTTCAGGCTTTCGATACGTTCGAGCGCCGGTACGCCCAGGTTCATCAGTAAAACGGCGAAGGCAACGCCGTCCGGGTAACCGCCCCAGGTACGGATCAGGTACGTGATCAAGCCGACGCCGATGCCGAACAACAGGCGAGCGAACGGGCTCTTGGGGCCGGACACCGGCTCTGTCGCGATAAAGAATGCACCGAGCATGCTCGCGCCGGTCAGCAGGTGGAACAGCGGTGAACCGTTGGAATCCGAACCGGAGCCGTTCCAGCACAACAGGCTGATCACGAACAGGCTGCCCAACATCCCCACCGGCGCATGCCAGGTGAAAACCCGTTGCTGCAGCAGAAACACACCGCCGGCGAGGAACGCCAGATTGAGCCATTCGGCCCCGCGCCCACCAAAGGTGCCAAACGACGGATTGCGCGCGAACAGTTCGTCAATGGTCAGGCTTTTGTTGATCCGCAGTGCATCCAGCGCAGTCGCTTGCGCCCAGGCATCCGGTTGGCCGTCGCTGGAAAAACTGAAACCGAAAATTTCCTGTAAACCGCCCACGAGATTCAGACCGTGGGGCGCGGGCCAGTGGTTCATGTGCTGCGGAAACGACACCAGCACCATGGCATAGCCAAGCATCGCCGGGTTGAAGGGGTTCTTGCCGACGCCACCGAACAGGTGTTTGCCGAACAACAAGGCGAAACCGCTGGCCGCCAGTGTCAGCCACCACGGCGAATACGGGGGCAGGGCCAACGCCAGCAGAGTCGCACTGACCAGCGCGCTGCCGTCGCTCAGCGAGGATTGGAGCGGTTGCTGGCGTAGTTTGAGCACCACAGCCTCAACCGCCAGGGCCATGCTCGCGGACAGTAGCCAATTGATTACCACGCCCCAGCCATAAAACCACATCAGCGTCAGGGCGCCGGGGACTGTGGCCAGGAGCACCAGCGACATGGTTTTTTGCAGGCGTTCGCTCAGATCGATTGCATCAGGCTTTGGCATGGGCATCGACCCTGGCGAGTGGTTGCGCCTTGGCTTCGAGTGCCTGCAAGGCCTGTTCCGCGGTTTCGAACTCCTGCTGCAAGACCACCAACTGTGCCTGCTGCTCGCGGGTCGGCGGATGGCCGAATGCTTTGAGCGACTTGTTCAACTGCGCCCGACTCATCGCCAGGGTGATCTTGGCTTTCTTCAGCGCCTGATCATTGGCTTCGGCTTTCTGGGCGCGGATTCGTTCCAGCGCGGCTTGCACCGGATTCAGCGGTTCGCTCGCGGCGCTGCTGACCTGCGTTGCGCGCTGGGCCCGAGCCAGGCGCTCAGCTTGTCGGTGTTCCTCTTCGCGCCGTAGGCGGTCATTGCGCAATTCAAAGCGTCGACGGGCATGGTTGCGCTTGCTGGTGCGCGCCTGTCGTTGTGCGTCGTTAAATGCCAGGCCGCCAACCACCGGGGTGATGCCAGCCAGCGGCAAGGGGTGCATATCGATGCAATCCACCGGGCACGGTGCCACGCACAGGTCACAGCCGGTGCATTCGTCGATGATCACGGTGTGCATCAACTTTGCCGCACCGACAATGGCATCCACCGGGCACGCCTGAATGCACTTGGTGCAGCCTATGCACTCGGCCTCGCGGATGTAAGCGACTTGAGCCGGCGCGGTGCCGCGTTCGAGGTCCAGGTGCAGCACCGGCACTTCCAACAACCGGGCCAGCGCGGCAATGGTTTCGTCGCCGCCGGGCGGACATTTGTTGATCGCCTCACCGCTGGCAATGCCTTCGGCGTAAGGCTTGCAACCGGGGTGGCCGCACTTGCCGCATTGGGTCTGCGGCAGCAGGGCGTCGATGCTCTGGATCAGGTTCATGTGCGTACCAGCCCGCCGAGGCCGAGGAACGCCAGGCCCATCAGGCCGGCGCCGATCAATTCAATGGGTAAACCGCGAAAAGGCAACGGGACGTCCTGAAGTTGAATGCGTTGGCGAAGGTCGTGGAACAGGCTTAGTGCCAGCCAAAAGCCAAGTCCGGCCCCCAGGCTCTGCGCCAACATGGAAATGATGCCGTTGTCGGGCCGGGTGCTCAGCAGCATCACGCCGAGGACACCAGCGTTACTCAGCAGCAGCGGCCATAAACCCTCGAGGGGCAGGCGCGGTAACGCCCGGCCGAGCAACAACAGGCAGGGTTTGATCGCCAGCACACTGACCGGCAGAAACACGAAAAGACGCAGGTAGCCCAGTTCCAGCGGTAGCAACAGGAAGTGATACAGCAGGTAACTGAGCACGCTGCTCACCAGCATGAACCACGCCGTGGCAATGCCCAAAGCATGAACCTGCAAGCGATCAGTCTCGCGCGCAGTCTTGAGCACAGGATCGACGCTCAGCGGCAACTGCAACACGAGGTTGTTGATCAGGGCGGCGCTGATGAGCGTGGGGATGAAGTCAGTCATGATCGTGCCGGCCAATGAGCCTGTGACAAAGATAGTATCCGGCAGGGAAAGCAGACGTGCCAGTCACGCAAAAGCCCACTGACTGCACAAAGGCAATCAGTGGGCTTCGGCCAGCGGTTACTTGATCCGCTGACCTGGTTTGGCGCCGCTGTCCGGGCTTAGCAGGTAGATTTCTTCACCGCCAGGGCCGGCTGCCATCACCATGCCCTCGGAGATGCCAAAACGCATTTTCCGGGGCTTGAGGTTGGCGATCATCATGGTCAGGCGACCTTCCAGTTCGGCCGGGTTCGGGTAGGCACTCTTGATCCCGGAGAACACGTTGCGTTGCTCATCGCCGATATCCAGGGTCAGACGCAGCAGCTTGTCTGCGCCTTCGACGTGCTCGGCCTTGAGGATCAGCGCGACGCGCAGGTCGACGGCGGCGAAGGCATCGAAGTCGATTTCGGCTGACAGTGGGTCTTTTGCCAGTTCGCCGTTGCCTTGCGGTGCGGCGGAGGTCTGGCTGGCGGTCAGGTCTTCTTTTGATGCGTCGGACATGGCCTGGACTTTCACTGGATCGATGCGAGTCATCAGCGCCTGGAACGGGTTGAGTGGGTGATTGCTCAGCAATGTCAGGTGGTCATCCCACGTCAGCGGTGCGACGTTGAGGAATTTCTCGGCATCGGCGGCCAGCAGCGGCAATACCGGCTTGAGGAAAATCACCAACTGGCGGAACAGGTTGACGCCCAGGGCGCAAACGGCCTGGACTTCGTCTTGTTTGCCTTCCAGCTTGGCCAGCGACCACGGCGCTTTATCTGCGATGTAGGCGTTGGCGCGGTCGGCGAGGCCCATGATCTCACGCATGGCACGGGCAAAATCCCGCGTTTCATAGGCATCGGCGATGCTTGGCGCGGCGGCCAGGAAGGCGTCGGTCAGTTCCGGTGCGGCATTGCCGGCCACCAGCACGCCGGCGTTACCTTTGTGGATAAAGCCGGCGCAACGGCTGGCAATGTTCACCACTTTGCCGATCAGGTCGGAGTTGACCTTCTGCACGAAGTCTTCGAGGTTCAGGTCGAGGTCGTCGACGCCACGGCTCAGCTTGGCCGCGTAGTAGTAACGCAGGTATTCCGGCGGCAGGTTGTCGAGATAGGTGCGGGCCTTGATGAAGGTGCCGCGCGATTTCGACATCTTCTGGCCATTGACGGTCAGGTAGCCGTGCACGTTGATCCCGCTTGGCTTGCGGAAACCCGAGCCTTCGAGCATCGCTGGCCAGAACAGGGCGTGAAAGTTGACGATGTCCTTGCCGATGAAGTGGTACAGCTCGGCGGTGGAATCCTTGGCCCAGAACGCGTCGAAGTCCAGCTCCGGGCGACGTGCGCAGAGGTTTTTGAAGCTGGCCATGTAGCCGATGGGGGCGTCCAGCCAGACGTAGAAATACTTGCCTGGCTCGTCGGGAATTTCGAAGCCGAAATACGGTGCGTCGCGGGAGATGTCCCACTGCTGCAGGCCAGAATCCAGCCACTCGGCGATTTTGTTGGCCACGGCGTCTTGCAGGGTGCCGCTGCGGGTCCAGCTTTTCAGCATGGCGTCGAAGGCAGGCAGATCGAAGAAGAAATGCTTCGAGTCCTTGAGCACCGGAGTCGCGCCGGAAATCGCCGATTTCGGGTCTTTCAGGTCGGTCGGAGCGTAGGTGGCGCCGCACTTTTCGCAGTTGTCGCCGTACTGATCCTCAGTGCCGCACTTCGGGCAGGTGCCCTTGATGAAGCGGTCGGCCAGGAACATTTTCTTTTCCGGGTCGAAATACTGGGTGATCGAACGCGTTGCGATGTGGCCGGCGTCACGCAGGCGTTTGTAGATCATGCTCGACAGCTCGCGGTTTTCTTCGGCGTGCGTCGAGTGGAAGTTGTCGAAGTCCACCAGGAAGTCGGCAAAGTCGGCGCTGTGTTCAGCCTGGACGTTGGCGATCAGTTGTTCCGGGGTGATCCCTTCTTTTTCAGCGCGCAGCATGATGGCCGAACCGTGGGCGTCGTCCGCGCAGACATAAATGCATTGGTTGCCGCGATGCTTCTGGAAGCGCACCCACATATCGGTCTGGATGTACTCAAGCATATGGCCAAGATGGATTGAACCATTGGCATAGGGCAGGGCGCTGGTGACGAGAATCTTGCGTGGCTCGGACATGGGGCTCGGCTACTTGAAGTGAAACGGAGGTCGGCCACTATAAAGGTCTGAGCGTTTTTTTTCACCTTGCGACGATACCCAACAATTCCCTGTAGGAGCTGGCTTGCCTGCGATCTGACGCGTAGCGGCAGTAAAAACCAGTTAACTCGGAGAGACAGGTACATCCGATAATCCGGATTTACGACCGCTACGCGGTCGATCGCCAGCAAGCCAGCTCCTACAACGGCCGTGTTTGCTGGGCAACGAGGGTTCTCCAGCGGTGGCAGGCTTTTTCATGCCTACACTCATCAGAAGGCGTAGGATAGCCGCCTGTTTTAGTCAGTCTTTCTATCGGGAGTAGCCATGAGCGCCGTTAATCGCGCAGCGGTGGAAGCCGTTCTTCGCCAATATACCGACCCTTATTTGAACCAAGACCCTGTCAGCGCTGGTTGCGTTCGCGCCATCGACGTTCAGGGCGACCGCGTCAGCGTGCAGCTGGAGCTGGGTTATGCCGCAGCCTTGTTCAAGAACGGCTGGGCGCAAATGCTGCAAATGGCGATCGAAGGTCTGGACGGCGTGTCGTCGGCCAAGGTCGAAGTTCGCAGTGTGATTGCCGCGCACAAGGCTCAGGGGCAGATCCCGGGCATGGCCAACGTGAAGAACATTGTGGCTGTGGCTTCCGGCAAAGGCGGAGTGGGCAAGTCCACTACGGCTGCCAACCTGGCGTTGGCACTACACCGTGAGGGCGCGCGGGTCGGGATTCTCGACGCCGATATCTACGGTCCGAGTCAGGGCGTGATGTTCGGCATCGCGGAAGGCACGCGGCCGAAGATCAAGGATCAGAAATGGTTCGTGCCGATTGAGGCGCATGGCATTGAAGTGATGTCGATGGCGTTTCTCACCGACGACAATACGCCGATGGTCTGGCGCGGGCCTATGGTGTCGGGTGCATTGCTGCAACTGATTACCCAAACGGCGTGGAATGATCTGGATTATCTGGTGATTGACATGCCGCCAGGCACCGGTGATATCCAGCTGACTCTGGCGCAGAAAGTCCCGGTGGCCGGCGCGGTGATCGTCACCACGCCGCAGGATCTGGCGTTGCTGGATGCGAAGAAAGGCGTGGAAATGTTCCGCAAGGTCAACATTCCAGTGCTGGGTGTGGTCGAGAACATGGCGGTACACATCTGCTCCAACTGCGGCCATGCCGAGCATCTGTTCGGTGAAGGCGGTGGCGAGAAGCTGGCTTCGCAGTATGACGTCGAACTGCTGGCGTCGTTGCCGTTGTCGATGTCGATTCGCGAACAGGCGGACGGCGGCAAGCCGACAGCCATTGCCGAGCCTGAAAGCCCGATTGCGATGGTGTATCAGGAATTGGCGCGGCACGTGGGCGCGCGGATTGTGTTGCAGGAAGCTATAACGCCAGCAATGCCGAATATCACCGTCAGCGACGATTGATTCCCCTGTAGGAGCGGGCTCGCCCGCGATAGCGGTTTATCTGATGTCCCGAGGTAAGCGCATCGCTGGCAAGCCAGCTCCTACAGCGATTCGGGTGTTCGCACATAAAACACGCAGGCACAAAAAAGCCCCGCTTTTGAGGGCGGGGCTCTTTTTAAGCGAATAAGTACAAGTTAGATAACTTGAACTTCTTCAGCTTGCATGCCTTTCTGACCGCGGGTAGCGATGAAAGAAACCTGTTGGCCTTCTTTCAGGCTTTTGAAGCCGTCGGATTGGATAGCTTTGAAGTGTACGAACAGGTCGTCACCGGATTGTGGAGTGATGAAGCCGAAGCCTTTTTCATCGTTGAACCACTTAACGGTACCAGTTTGGCGATTAGACATGGTGTATCTCCTTGGACAAAGTTAACTGCGACTCAGGAAAAGCCCTGGCCGAGACTGAGTGCAAAGAGCAGGAAAAATTCTTGGAGATGGTTGGATCGAAATTCAACATCGTGTAGAGATTCTCAGTGACACAAGCAACACAGTGGCGCCACCTTAACCCTTTTTCAGGGACGTGCCAATGGTCTTGTTCACGATTATTTATTTTCGCGACAAAACGGCTGCGCAGACCAGCCACACAGCGCTCTAGAGCGGGCCGAACGCATTCACGGTGCTGATAGTTGTTCATTATCTGTCCGCCGGGCGGTATAGGACGTTTCCTCAATACATGAAAGTCTTGCCCAGAGTCTTTCCGTGGGCTTTGAACCCGAAGGCCCAGCCCGGTAAGATGCCGGACATCTTTTTCACCTCGTTATTCAGGACATCGCCATGAGCATCAAATCGGACAAGTGGATTCGCCGCATGGCGCAAGAGCACGGCATGATCGAGCCCTTCGTAGAGCGCCAGATGCGCGGTGAAGGCGCCAACCGTCTGATCTCCTACGGTGTGTCCAGCTACGGCTACGATGTGCGCTGCGCTGCGGAATTCAAGGTGTTCACCAACATCAACTCGGCGACCGTCGATCCGAAGAACTTCGATGAGAAGAGTTTCGTCGACGTCACCAGCGACGTTTGCATCATTCCGCCTAACTCCTTCGCCCTGGCACGCACCGTCGAATATTTCCGCATTCCGCGCAACGTATTGACCATCTGTCTGGGCAAGAGCACCTACGCCCGCTGCGGAATCATCGTCAACGTGACGCCGCTCGAGCCTGAGTGGGAAGGGCACGTGACCCTGGAGTTCTCCAACACCACCACCCTGCCAGCGAAGATCTACGCCAACGAAGGCGTGGCGCAGATGCTGTTCCTGGAATCCGACGAAGAGTGTGAAATCTCTTACAAGGACCGTGGCGGCAAGTATCAGGGGCAGCGCGGGGTTACCCTGCCACGCACCTGATTCGGCCGTTGATCCGACAGCCTGGGAATTAGTGCTGGTTTCGGGACTCTACTGACTGACGGCTCCCTCTCGCGACAAGTGAGGGGGACCAATGCTCAGGAGCGCCCTATGAAGACAACCCAAAAACGCATCGTCCCCGCCGCAGATTCTGAACGGAATCATGTAGGACTGCTGGCCTGGTCGCTGCTTGCGCACCCCCAGTCGAACAGGGTGGGTGGCATTCCGGGTCAGCCGGATCCCGATACGCCCAATGAGCAGCCCTCCGAGCCCGGCGAGCCCATGCTTCCCGACGAGCCGCCTCCTGCTCCGGTGGTATGAGCTAGTAGCGTTTCAGTACGCAACCCACACTGCGCCATCTCCTACGACGAATACCCGGCCATCGCTGTCCGGGGTTATGTTCATGCCTCCGGTAAAGGCGCCGAACGCCGGCAGCAGGGTGGCTCGCTTTCCGACGTAGAAGCAGGGTAGTCGCAGGTTTTGCCGGCCACGGCCTTGCAACCGATACATGGGGTGCACATGCCCGGCCAGTACGTGGTGGGTGGGGTGGGGCTGTGGCTCGTGTTGCAAAGCAAAGGGCCCCAGCAGCAACGGTTCTGAAACCACCGCGAAGCTCCATTCCTGCGGCGGGTCCCCGGCGCGTCGATCATGATTGCCGCGTATCAGGGTGATGGCCAGGGTGGGGTGTCGGGATCGCCATTCCTCGACAGCGGCAAACGTGGCGGCGTTGCGTGACCCAGGCGCGTGCAGGAAATCTCCGAGAAAAACCAGGCGCTCGCAGACATGCTCGGCGAGCAATATGTCGAGACGTTGTAAGTTGTTTCGCGTGGTGCCGTGAGGTACCGGTTGCCCGAGTTTGCGATAGGCCGCGGCCTTGCCGAAGTGGGCGTCGGCAATCAGCAGCGTCCGACAGGCCGGGTAGTAAATTGCCTTTTCCGCCAGCAGCCAGAGTTCGGCGCCCGCCAGGGCCAAGGGGTAGTAGGTCCTCATTGGGCGGCTTGCTCCAGATCACGGACCATGCGGGCGATGCGATCCGCCAGCTTTTCGCTGCTCAAACTCTCGCGAAAGCGCTCCACCAGCAGCGGAAAGGCCAGCGGGGTCGGGCGTTTGATCAGGTACAGATCCAGCGTGCGGCCGTTAATTTGCTGCAAGGCATGTTCGAGCCGCTGAACATCCAGCTCCTGACGCAAGACTTCTTCTTGGGCCTGGGTCAGCAGCAAGTTGCCGGCGTCGTACTGTTTGAACACCTCGTAAAACAAGCCGCTGGACGCCTGCAACTGGCGAGCGCTTTTCGGCGCACCGGGGTAGCCGGAGAACACCAGACCAGCAATTCGGGCGATTTCCCGAAAGCGCCGCAGGGCCAACTCGCCAGCGTTGAGACTGGCGATAATATCGGCCAACAAGTGTTCGGGACTGAACAGCTCCGGGCGCAATGCGTCGGCCCAGTCGATCGGTGTGGCGCTGAGCAGTTCGAAACCATAGTCGTTGACGGCAATCGAAAACGTCAGTGGCTGATCCCGGCTCAAGCGCCAGGCCAGCAAACTTGCCAGCCCCAAATGCACGTGGCGGCCCGCGAACGGGTAGAAAAACAGGTGCCAGCCTTCCCTGGATTTCAGCACTTCGGCCAGTACCGTGGTTAGCCGGGGCAACCCGGACCATTGCCGCTGTACCTCCAGTAACGGCCGGATGGCCTGCATTTCCGGGCGCTTGAACTCGCCGCGCGCCCCCTCGTCGAATTTCGCCACCACCGCTTGCGCCAATTCGTTGGACAGCGGCATGCGCCCGCCATTCCAGCGCGGTACGGCGGCTTTCTTGCCGGTGGCGCGGCGCACGTAGGCGGTCATGTTTTCGACCCGCACCAATTCCAGCAGACGACCGCCGAACAAGAAGCCATCACCGGGCTTCAAGCGCGCGATGAACGCCTCTTCGACGCTGCCCAATGACCGACCGCCGCCGCCTTTGCTCCAGTACTTCAGGTTGATGCTGGCGTCGCTGACAATGGTGCCGATGCTCATGCGATGGCGTCGCGCCAAACGTGCGTCGGGAACGCGCCAGATGCCATTTTCGTCGGGCTCGACTCGACGGTAATCCGGATAGGCCGTCAGTGAATGACCACCGTGTCTGACGAACGCCAGCGCCCACTGCCATTGCGCCTCGCTCAAATCGCGGTAGGCCCAGGCACTGCGTACTTCAGCCAGCAATTCATCGGGCCGGAAGCCACCACCCAGCGCCATGCTGACCAGATGCTGGACCAGCACATCCAGCGGATTGTGCGGCGACTCGCGGGGCTCGATCATCCGCGCGGCCACGGCGTCGTGAGCTGCGGCGGCCTCCACCAGTTCCAGGCTATGGGTCGGCACCAGCGTCACGCGGGAAGGACGACCGGGCGCATGGCCCGAGCGTCCGGCACGTTGCATCAAGCGGGCGACGCCCTTGGCCGAGCCGATTTGCAGCACCCGTTCTACGGGCAGAAAATCCACACCCAGATCCAGGCTAGAGGTGCAGACCACGGCTTTCAGATGACCTTCCTTGAGGCTCATTTCGACCCAGTCGCGGACCTCGCGGGCCAGCGAGCCGTGATGCAGGGCGATCAGCCCGGCCCAATCCGGCCGGGCTTCGAGCAGCGCCTGGTACCAGATTTCCGACTGCGCCCGGGTGTTAGTGAACAACAGGCAGCTGGCACTGCTGTCGACCTCGGCCAACACCTGGGGCAGCAGGCGCAAGCCCATATGGCCGGCCCAAGGGAAGCGCTCGATGACCTCGGGCAGCAAGGTGTCGACCTGTAAGTCTTTGTTGGCCGCGCCCTGTACCGTCACCCCGTGCTCGCCCAGCAGCACTTGCTGTGCATGGGCCTGATTGCCCAGCGTCGCAGAAACGCCCCACACGATCAGTTGTGGGTTCCAGTGCCTTAAGCGGGCCAGCGCCAGTTGCAGTTGCACGCCGCGTTTGTTGCCGATCAACTCGTGCCATTCATCGACCACCACCATGCGCAAGGTCGAGAACGTGGCTTGAGCGTCTGCGCGGGTCAGCAGCAGGGTCAGGCTTTCCGGGGTGGTGATCAGTGCGCTGGGCAGGCGCCGGCCCTGCTTGGCCCGCTCGCTGCTACTGGTGTCGCCCGTGCGCAGGCCGACGCTCCAGGGAATCTGCAGATCCAATAAAGGTGCTTGCAACGCGCGCGCGGTGTCAGCGGCGAGGGCGCGCATCGGGGTGATCCACAACACGCTGAGTGGGGCTGCAAGCGGTTTGCGTGCAGCAGAGGGGGCGGAGGCAAAGCGGTTGAGCGCGGCAAACCAGACGGCGTAAGTCTTGCCCGCGCCGGTGCTGGCGTGCAGCAAGCCAGACTCTCCCCGTTTGACGGCGGCCCACACGGCTTTCTGGAACGCGAAAGGTGTCCAGCCGCGCGCGGAGAACCATCGTCGAGCGAAATCGCTGGGTGTGCTCATGCCGCGCTGATGCTCTGAAATGGCCTTATTTCAGAGACAGCGGCGGCGAGGGATTAGTTTTGTGGTGCAGGACAGGGCGCAGGTACGCGGCGCTATCTGACACAAACACTATGTAGGAGCCGAAGGCTGCGATAGGCCTATATTCGCGATTGAGGTCCTACGGACCTGTCGCAGCCTTCGGCAGCTCCTACAGGATATTTGTCAGATTCAAGAGAGCTTACTTCAGGTTGCCACTCAAAAACTGCTGCAAACGCTCGCTTTTCGGGCTGCCCAGCACTTCGTCCGGGTGACCTTGCTCTTCCACCAGGCCCTTGTGCAGGAACATCACTTGATTGGAAACCTTGCGCGCAAAGCTCATTTCGTGGGTCACCATGATCATGGTCCGGCCTTCTTCGGCCAGGCCCTGAATCACCTTCAGCACTTCACCGACCAGTTCCGGGTCGAGGGCTGAGGTCGGCTCGTCGAACAGCATGACTTCCGGTTCCATCGCCAGCGCACGGGCAATCGCTACACGTTGTTGCTGACCACCGGAAAGGAACGCCGGGTACTGATCGGCCACGCGGGCCGGCAAGCCGACTTTGTCCAGGTACTTGCGCGCGCGTTGTTCAGCTTCCTGATGCGAAATGCCCAGCACGCGACGCGGGGCCATGGTCACGTTCTCCAGAACGGTCATGTGGCTCCACAGGTTGAAGTGCTGGAACACCATCGCGAGGCGCGTGCGGATGCGCTGCAATTCAGCCGGGTCGGCGACGTGCATGCCGTGGCGGTCGGTGACCATGCGCACGTCTTTGCCGTCCAGGCTCATGGCGCCGCTGTTCGGGGTTTCAAGGAAGTTGATGCAGCGCAAAAAGGTGCTTTTACCCGAACCGCTGGCGCCGATCAGACTGATCACGTCACCGGTCTTGGCCTTGAGCGAGACGCCCTTGAGCACTTCGTTGTCGCCATAGCATTTGTGCAGGCTATCGATGGTCAGTTTGTACATGCCGTGCAGTCCTTAAGGAGAAAGCAGGTAACCGCTACGGTAGGCTTCGGTGCCTGCCACGTGAGCGATGACCATGCCGGCGGTTGCCATGCGACGCAAGGAGCGGGCATACAACAGGCCGGGATTGATGGTGTGGATCGGCGTTACCCGATCGTTGATCGGGTCGATGATCTCGGCGATGAGTTGCCCGGCTTCCAGATACTCGCCCGGTTGAACGCAATACACCAACAGACCGCCCACGGGCGTTTCGACCGGTTCGACCGCCGCCAGTGGCGTGGCCGGGTACAGCAATTCCGGCAGCGGCATCGGCTCGCCGGCGATAGCGCCGAAGTGCATCAAAAAGCTGATCAGTGCCTGGCAGTCGCGACTGGCCAGCGCATGATTGACGTCGCCTTGGCCGCGCAATTCCACAGTGACCGAGAAGCTGCCCATCGGCACAGCAAACCGTTCGCCGAAGCGTTGCTGCAATTGCCACCACAGCAGGGTGAAGCATTCATCAAACGACTGACCGCCCGAGTCGGTGGCCAGCAGACTGGCCTGGGCGCCGATAAAGCGCGACAGCGGCTCGACCAGCGACCAGGCTTCCGGCGTGGTGTACAGGTGTTCCACGGCTTCGAAGTCGCAATGCAGGTCCAGCACCATGTCCGCGTCGCAGGCCAGGGCTTGCAGGGTCAGACGCTGGGATTGCAGCTGGGTCGTGGCGACTTTGGCCGCCAGGGCCGCGCGCAGGCTGCTGCGGATCAATTCGAGGTTGTGCTGCGGATCGTCGTTGAGGCGCGCTTCAATGTCGTCGCCGACTTGCTGGCTTAAATCAACGAACTGGCGATTGAAGTTCTGCCCGCTCTCCAGCTCATAGCGACCCAGCGGGATGTCCATCACCACTTGCTCGAGACCAATCGGGTTGGCCACCGGGACCACGACGATTTCGCTCAACAAACGGCCGGCACCTTCCAGTTCGGCCAGGCGCTGTTTGAGGTACCAGGACACCAGCATGCCGGGCAACTCATCGGCGTGCAGGGACGACTGAATGTAGATCTTGCGGCCGGTGTTTTCCGGGCCGTAGTGGAAGCTGTGGATCTGTCGCGCGGTCCCAGGGACGGGCGCGAGCAGATCGTGCGTATGGTGGCGCATGCTAATACGTCCTAGTGAGCCGGGCCGAGGAAGGCCAGCCAACGGCGCTCAGCCAGACGGAACAGACCGACCAGAGCAAAGGTGACCGTCAAGTAAATCAGGGCGGCGATACCGAAGGATTGGAAGGTCAGGAAGGTCGCCGAGTTGGCGTCCCGTGCAACCTTCAGTACGTCCGGCACGGTCGCGGTAAACGCAACGGTAGTCGAATGCAGCATCAAAATCACTTCGTTGCTGTAGAACGGCAGCGAGCGGCGCAGTGCCGATGGCATGATCACGTAGGCGTACAACTTCCAGCCGGTCAGACCGTAGGCTTTGGCCGCTTCGACTTCGCCGTGGTTCATGCTGCGAATCGCCCCGGCAAAAATCTCCGTGGTGTAGGCGCAGGTATTGAGGGCGAACGCGAGGATGGTGCAGTTCATCGCATCGCGAAAGAACGCATCGAGGACTGGCTGAGCGCGGATGGCGGCGATGCTGTAGATACCGGTGTAGCAAATCAGCAACTGGATATACAGCGGCGTACCGCGAAACAGGTAGGTGTAGAACTGCACCGGCAAGCGCACGTAAAACTTGCTGGATACTCGGGCGATAGACAGCGGAATCGATACGATGAAGCCAATGAAGATCGACGCACTGAGCAGCCACATGGTCATGGCCAGACCGGTGATGTGCTGGCCGTCGCTATAAAGGAAGGGGCGCCAGTAGTCTTGCAGAAGTTCGATCATCGTTGAGCCTCCCGGCTACCGGCGGCGTAGCGTCGTTCTGCCCAGCGCAGGGCAAAATTCGAAGCGCTGGTGATCAGCAGATAGATCAGCGCGGCCACGACCAGGAAGTAGAACAATTCATAGGTGCTTTTACCGGCATCCTGAGCGGCCTTGACCAGGTCGGCGAGGCCGATGATCGACACCAGGGCGGTGGCCTTGAGCATCACCATCCAGTTGTTGCCGATGCCCGGCAGGGCGAAACGCATCATCTGCGGGAACACCACGAAACGAAAGCGCTGACTACGGCTCAGGCCATACGCGGTGGCCGCTTCGACCTGACCACGTGGCACGGACAGAATCGCGCCGCGGAAGGTCTCGGTGAAATAGGCACCGTAGATGAAGCCCAGGGTAATGACGCCGGACGAGAACGGGTCAATCTCGATGTAGTCCCAGTCCATGGCATCGGTCAGGTTCGACAGCCAGGTTTGCAGGCTATAGAAAATCAGCAGCATCAACACCAGATCGGGCACGCCGCGGATCAAGGTGGTGTAGACCTGCGCCGGAATGCGCAGCACGCGCAGACTGGAGAGTTTGGAACTGGCGCCGATCAAGCCGAGCACAACGGCGACCAACAGCGACAGAATCCCTAATTTGATGGTCATCCAGGTCCCTTGCAGCAAGATCGGGCCGAAGCCTTTCAAACTGAGGGCGGACAATCCAACGTATTGCAGCATATCGTCGAGCATGGGTAGAGCCTTTTGCGGTCAAAAAAACGCCCATCGAAACGGGTGCAGATTCTCACCTGAAACGATGGGCGTCGGGATGTTATTTACCGCTGTACAGGTTCAGATCACCAAACGTTTTCTTCTGGATCTCGGCGTATTTGCCGTCTTTGTGCAGTGCAGCAATGCCTTTGTCCAACAGGGCTTTCAGGTCTTTGTTGCCTTTCTTGATACCGACTGCAGTTTTAGCTGGCAGCAGTGGATCGTTGATTGGCTTGCTGACTTCATAGCCACCGCCGGCTGGCGATTTCAGGAAGCCCAGTTCGGCTTGCAGCATGTCTTGTACGGAAGCATCCAGACGACCGGAAGTCAGGTCAGCGTAAACCTGGTCCTGGTTGGCGTAGGCCTTGGTGGTCACGCCAGCTTTGTCCAGAACGGCTTTAGCGTAGGCTTCTTGAATAGTGCCTTGCTCATAGCCAACGGTTTTGCCCTTGAGCGACTCAGGTGTCGAGAAGTTCGAGCCTTTTTTGAACACCAGAGCGGTTGGGCCGGAGAACAGTTCGCTAGAGAAGTCGATGACTTTCTCGCGAGCGTCGGTCACGGTCATCGACGAGATCACACCGTCGAACTTGCCAGCGTTCAAGCCAGGAATCATGCCGTCGAAATCGTTTTCAACCCATGTGCATTTTACTTTCAGCTCGGCGCAAATCGCATTGCCCAGGTCGATGTCGAAGCCTACCAGGCTGCCATCGGCCGCTTTCGATTCGAAAGGTGCATAAGAAGGATCCACGCCAAAACGCAGTTCCTTGTATTCCTTGGCCATTGCATTACCAGCGGCCAGGGCGATAGCCAATGCGGAAAGGGTCAGCCATGCTTTTTTCATTGATCAGTCCTTAAAACCAAAATGAGCGTTGGGAACACGCGAACTCTTGCTACCGGCGAGAGCCAGACGCGAAGAAGATAGCAATATTTGAACCAAACAGACGAACGTGCGTTTTAAATGTACAGACATGTCGCAATGATGACTTTGAGCCACAAATGTCCGTTGCAAGCCTATAGCGCGCTTCAGAATAGTCGAGACTCAGGATCGTGCGGCATCGCTCCAATGGGGTATTCAGACCCATTTTCAGACCTGTCTGTTACCGCATGTTGTGGCCGTGTCCAAAAAGGTGCGTCGCCAAACAAGCGCACTAAAATAGCGCGTCATGCTCAGCTCAGCAAATCTTGTAACGTGGCCAGGCTGTCGGCCTCGGCGACGGGTTTGTCCTGACGCCAGCGCAGCATGCGTGGAAAGCGCACGGCAATTCCGCTTTTGTGGCGCTTTGACAGGGCGATGCCCTCAAAACCCAGTTCGAACACCAGACTCGGCGTGACGCTGCGCACCGGGCCGAATTTCTCCACGGTGGTCTTGCGTACGATAGCGTCGACCTTGCGCATCTCTGCATCGGTGAGGCCGGAATAGGCTTTGGCGAACGGCACCAGCGAGCGTTCGCTGGCCTCGGGCGGGCCGTCCCACACGGCGAAGGTGTAGTCGCTGTACAGGCTGGCGCGGCGGCCATGTCCGCGCTGGGCGTAAATCAACACGGCGTCGACGCTGAATGGATCGACCTTCCATTTCCACCACACGCCCATGTCCTTGGTACGGCCGACGCCGTACAGCGAGTCGCGAGCCTTGAGCATCATGCCTTCGACGCCAAGGCTGCGCGAGGCTTCGCGCTGCCGAGCCAGGTCCTGCCAATCACGGCCACTGAGGACCGGAGAGGGCAGCAGCACCGGGCTTTGGCAGTGCAGGAGGAGGGCATCGAGTTGGCTGCGTCGTTCATGTTGCGCCCGGCTGCGCCAGTCCTCGCCCTGCCACTCCAGCAGGTCGTAGGCCAACATCACCACCGGCACATCTTCGAGGATTTTCTTGCCCAGGGTTTTACGGCCAATGCGTTGTTGCAGCAGGGCGAAAGGCTGCACCGAAGGTTGGTCTGACGGTTCCGCGGTTTTCCAGACGACGATTTCGCCATCGATGACCGTGCCATCTGCCAGGCATTGGCTGAGGCTGTGCAATTCGGGAAAACGATCGGTGACCAGCTCTTCACCCCGGGACCAGATCCACAAGCGACCCTCGCGCTTGACCAGTTGCGCGCGGATGCCGTCCCATTTCCACTCGACCTGCCAGTGTTCGGGTGGTCCGAGCAGGGTGTCGAACTGATCCACTGGCTGCTGCAAGGCGTGGGCGAGGAAGAACGGATAAGGCTGGCCGCCGCGTTGCGCGTGTTCGTCGT
The DNA here is from genome assembly GCF_044336365.1 of Pseudomonas sp. NA-150. Lineage (NCBI taxonomy): Bacteria > Pseudomonadati > Pseudomonadota > Gammaproteobacteria > Pseudomonadales > Pseudomonadaceae > Pseudomonas > Pseudomonas sp. NA-150. The sequence continues at coordinate 1,058,646 of NZ_CP172305.1, forward strand.
CCGACTCGGCGGCGATCAGTTTCAGGTAATCCTCGGCGCTGGGGCGGTGGGATAAGTCGGTGTAGCCCACCAGACGCTGGGCGATGCGTTTGCTGTCGATATCGGCCAGGGCGGCGAGGGCGCGGGTCACCAGCAACTTGGACACGCCGACGCGAAAGCTGCCGGTGATCAATTTGATGCACACCATCAGGCTGCCGCGATCCAGTTGTGACCACAAGGGCACAAGGCGCTGGCTCAATTCTTCCGGCGGTAGTCCGCGCAGGGGCAGTAGTTTGTGTTCCATCCAGGTGGCGAGACCGGCGTCGGAGCTGTGATCGGCCTCGGGCAGTACCAGTGACAGGGTTTCCGCCAGGTCACCGACAGCCTGGTAACTTTCCTCGAACAACCACTCGGGCAACCCGGACAAGGCCATGGCTTGCTCGCGGAGCAGGCGTGTCGGCACCAGTTGCCGAGGACGTCCGCCCGCCAGAAAGTACACGGCCCAGGCAGCATCGTCAGGTGGCGCGGCAGAAAAGTAAGTGACCAACGCTGCCAGCTTGGCGTTGCTCGAGGTCGTGGCGTCGAGCGTGGCGTAGAGTTCGGCGAAGGCTTTCATGCGGGTACCTCGCCGGGCTCTTGGGCCTCAGCGGCGAGGTCTTCATCGTCCCCGTATTCAGTGCTGAACCCTTGGGCATCCAGGCCTTTTTCCCGCAGATAACGCACCAGGATATTCACCGAACCGTGGGTCACCATCACCCGTTCGGCGCCGGTTTGCTCAATCGCCCAAAGCAATCCCGGCCAGTCAGCATGATCCGAGAGTGCGAAGCCACGGTCCACGCCGCGCCGCCGTCGCGTCCCGCGCAGCATCATCCAGCCGCTGGCAAAGGCGTCGCTAAAGTCGCCGAAACGTCGCATCCAGGTGCTGCCGCCAGCGGAGGGCGGGGCCAGAATCAGCGCCTGACGTAACAAAGGGTCGGTTTTCTTGAAATCCCCGGCGTAGTGGGTTTCCGGCAAGTGCACTCCCGCCTCGCGGTACACCCGATTCAACGGTTCGACCGCGCCGTGAACCAGAATCGGCCCGATGGTGGGGTCAATGCCATGCAGGATGCGTTGGGCTTTGCCGAATGCGTAACAGAACAACACGCTGGCTTTGCCGGCCTCGATGTTCGCGCGCCACCATTGATTAACGTCTGCAAAGATCTCGGCTTGCGCTTGCCAGCGATAGATCGGCAGGCCAAACGTCGACTCGGTAATAAAGGTGTGGCAGGGCACCGGCTCGAATGGGGCGCAGGTGCCGTCGGGTTCGACTTTGTAATCCCCGGACGCGACCCAGACTTGGCCTGCGTATTCCAGACGCACTTGGGCTGATCCCAGCACATGGCCGGCGGGGTGCAGGCTCAGGGTGACGCCGTGGTGGTTGATCCGTTCGCCATAATTGAGCGATTGCAGGGCGATATCCCGGCCCAGACGTGCACGCAGAATACCCTCACCAGGCGCCGCCGCCAGATAGTGCCGATTGCCGATTCGTGCGTGATCGCCATGGCCATGAGTGATGACCGCGCGCTCCACCGGGCGCCACGGGTCGATGTAAAAATCACCCGGCGGGCAGTACAAACCTTCGGGCCGCGCGATAACAAGGTCCATGGGATGACCAGAGGGATGGGCTTGTTAGTTATGAGGCGGTGGGGGCGGGGAAGTTCTGTGGAGTTTTGCTCAAGTCCATGTAGGAGCGGGCTTGCCCGCGATTTCAATCTGCCTGACATATCGCGTCAAGCGGATCGCGGGCAAGCCCGCTCCTACAGGGGTGAGAAATGGCCTACTTGCCCGGTGTCAGTGTCAGCCGATCCTTGCCGTAGGCTTTTTCCAGGTTCTGCGGTTGCATCGGAATCGTCAGGTACTGTGCCTTGAGCACGGCATCGATGCCGTCGGCAAAGTGTGGACTGGCCGGATTACCCGACTCACCGGCGCTGTTCTGGCCCATCAATGGCTCCGGCTGGCCGAAGTCGACGATGATGCGCAGGTCCGGCGTCAGGCTTGTGTCGAAGTTCTGCCCCCAGTTGTAACCCGCCATGTTGAGGGTGCTGTGGTCGCCGCCGGCCGGAATCGGGTTGCGGTTGGTCATCGCACCGTTCTGCGCTGACCAGGTGTAGCGGTGCAGTTTGCCCCATTGCCACGCCTTGCGATCGCTGCCCAACTGGCTGTCGCCGGCGGTAATGGCGGCGGCAAGGCTGCGAGCGAGGATCGTTGGCTTGTCTTCTTTCTGGGGTGTGCGGATATCATCCCAGAACGGGCTGTCCTCGCGCCCGAGCAAGTGGTCAGCCTGCGCCGAGTAGGTAAAGTTGGCGTTCTCCACCAGGGCTTTCCACGCAGGGCTGCTTTCCGGGCCTAGCTCGTCGAGGAAGATCTGCTTGGCGCTTTCTTGCAGGAACAACTCATACACCGCCGCGTCGGCCGAGGTGGCAGACAGTTGGCCGTTGAATGCCATGATCCGGGTCAGTGCCTCGTGCGCCTTGGCGCGATCAGCCTCTGGCAGCGCGTCGATGGCTTTTTTCAACGGTTGTGCCATGCCCGGCGCTTCAAACATTTTTCTCAGTTTGGCGGCGAACGTGGTGGTCTGGTCGTTCTGCATCGCGATGGTGCTGCGGATGTCCTGCTTGCCGCTGTTCGCCAGTTCGGCGATGCGTTCAGCGCGTTCCGGGTAGTTCCAGGAGTTGGACAACTGCATGCCGTAACCTTTTTGCAGGGTGCGCTGGTTGGCGGTGCCGACCCAGCCTTGCTGCGGGTCCTGGTCATACGGGTGCAGCATCGGGTCGGCGTAACCGTCCCAGTCGAAACGGCTGTCCCAGCCCGGCGATGGCAGCAAGCCGAGGCCTTCGCGGCGGTTCGGGAAGCGTCCGGTGACTTGCCAGCCGACGTGTTGGGCATCGGCAAACACCATGTTCAGCGCCATGGCGCGGACTTCACGAACAGCGTCGGAAGCCCTGTCGACGTTCTGCGCGCGGGACAGGTTGAACAGCGCGTCCATGCTCTTGTCTTCTTTGAAGTCCGGGGTTTGCAGGGCCAGACCCAAGCCGTTACCTAGCTGGATTGCTTGTTCCGGGCTGCTGCGCTCACCCATGGCACTGTTCAGCAGCGGGCCGTGGCGGGTCTCGAACACTGCCTCGCGAACCGGGCGCTCGCCTTTGACGAAATAGGTTTCGTTGCGCACGATGGCCGGCTGCCATTTGCCATCGACCATGTAGGAAAGCGTGTTGTTCTCGCGCTTGAGCTTCTCCAGGAACAGGTCCTGATTGTCGCCCATCGCGCTGTTCATGCCCCACGCCAGTTTGCCGTTGAAACCCGACAGGATGATCGGCAGGCCGGCGATGGTCATCCCGGCCGCCTCGAATTTCGGGGCGCGGATTTGCACGAAACTCCAACCCGACGGCAAGGTGGCCGGCAGGTGCATATCGTTGGCCAGCAGACTTTTGCCGCTGCGACTGTGCTGTGGCGTGATCGCCCAGTTGTTCGAGGCCGCGACACCCAGCATGTTCAAGTCGGATAGCTGCAGCGCCGCCTTGTTCAGATCGCCCAGCCCTGGCACTTGCAGGGTCACACCCTTGAGTTTCTCGGCTTCGGCGGTCGGTAGCTCTTCGTCGGGATAGGTCGGGATCAGCCAGGCGAGCTTCTCTGCGCCGACTTTTTGCGCCAGGACCAGCGACGACAGCTCTTGTTGCAGGTTCTGCGACATGCCGAAATTCAGCAGGCTGAAGATCAGCGCCGAATCCTGTGGCGCCCAGTATTCAGGGTGATAGCCCTTCGATGCCAGGTCACTCGGCAGTTTGTCGCGGTAGCGGAACAGGTAGGCGTTGACGCCACGCGCATACACTTCGTAGAAGCGTTTGAGGCGCGGCGAGGCGTTGTTGTACAGCTCGCTGGCGCTTTTCTTCAGGTTTACCGAGCGCATCAGGCGGTCGAGTTCCAGCGCGCTCGGACCTTCCAGTTCGGACAGGCGGCCCTGGGCCAGCAATCGCATGCTGACCATCTGGCTGATGCGGTCGCTGGCGTGCACATAACCCAAGGTGAACAGCGCATCGTGGAAGGTACTGCTTTCGATCAGCGGCATGCCCATGCTGTTGCGGCGTACCGAAACGTTCTGCGCCAACCCTTTGATCGGGAGTACGCCCGTCGTCGGTGGGAGCGTATCGCTGCCGGCACCGTTGAGCTGGCAACCGGCCAGACTCAGGGCACTGGCCACTGCTGCGGCAACGCCGAACCGGGGTAGAAAATGTGAAAGGGCTGGCGAGGCCATCGGAAAGCTCCTGCGGGGTGCGTTTTCAAAGGCGCTACGTTAGAGAGCAGGCACGCGGCACGCAAGCGGCCAACGGGGCTAATGTAAGGATTTTGTCGTTTTGGAGGTCAGATAAGTCGCTCAATGCGCAGACGACTCGATCTTGTAGGCGCTGCCGAAGGTTGCGATTGGCCGCGTGCGGCCGTGTTTTGATAGATAAGAAGGTTGTACCAACCTTATCGCAGCCTGCGGAAGCTCCTACAGAGAAGTGTTGCGATCAAATCAAGCGCCGTGGCACTTCTTGAATTTTTTCTCGCTGCCGCACGGGCAAGGGTCGTTGCGGCCCACGTCCTTCAGCGTATTACGCACCGGTTCCTGGGGCGTGTGGTTGCAGTGCGGGCCGTGTACATGACCGTGATCGTGGTCATGGTGCTGATGGCCGTGGTCATGGTCGTGGTTGCAATCAGGGCCATGAACGTGGTTTTCCTGGTTCATCAAGTTACTCCAGAGTCGATTTGCCGCGAATTATCCCGCCATTGCGTCTGCCGTGCACGCGATGAACGCAGAATTTTCGGCCATACTGCGCCACACGAGCAGTACAGGCTGCGCAGGAGCACGCCCAATGAACCTTTATGAAATCGTATTTACGGGCCAATTGGTCCCCGGCGCGCAGCGCGAACGGGTCGAGGCGAATCTGGGGAAGTTGTTCCAGGCCGATGCGCAGCGCATTGCATTGTTGTTTTCCGGTCGTCGGCTGGTGCTGAAAAACAACCTCGACGAGGCCGCAGCAGAAAAATACCGCGCGACCCTGGAACGGGCTGGTGCGTTGGCTGAGGTGGTAGACATGCACCTCGACATGGAAGAAGTAGAGCTGGCACCGCCGCCGGATGCTCCGGGTTTCTATCGCCCGCCACCGGCCACGCAAACTCGCCGGCTACAGGTCGTCCCGCGCGACGCTTATATGGCCGCGTTCGCCAACGTGGATGCTCCCGACTTCTCGATTGCTGCCGCAGGTGCCCTGATGCTGGAGCCGCAAGCCCCGGCCCAGGCGCCGCGTGTGGATCTGTCGAAGATGAGCCTGGCGCCGGTCGGCAGTGACATGGGCGAGATCGAGCGGCCGAAAACCGGCCCGGTCCCCGACACCTCACATTTGAAGGTGAGCTGAGTTCACTTCACATAGCTGGCGCAGCATTTCTTGAATTTCTGTTCGCTACCGCATGGGCAGGCGTCATTGCGACCGGCTTTGAGCGGGACTGTCGGATCGATGAAATACCAGCGACCCTGATTCTGTACAAAGGCCGAGCGCTCGCGATGGCTGTGTTCGCCATTGCCGTCATGCCAGCGGGCGACGAAGGTGACGAATGAATGCTCGGGTTTACCGCCCAGCACCTCGACATGCTCGACATCCAGTCCCAGCCAGGTGCTTTGCGCACTTCCAGTCGCTGATCGACTGACGATCCAGCTCGGCTTTCTGCGCGGGCAATGTGGTGTCCAGCAGGTAATCCACCAGTCCGAGTACATACGCGCTATAGCGCGAGCGCATCAGGGCTTCGGCGCAAGGCGCGGCCAGGCCTGAGTGATAATGGCCACAGCAGGCATCCAACAGATTTCCGCTGCCGCATGGGCAAATCGAACGACTCATGAGTTACCACCAGTACTTGCCAAAATTCTCCGGATTGGCCCAGAACTTCGCGTTCAGCCAGTCGGGGACTTGTTTGTATTCGCGCAGGTCGTAGGTGTACAGCGTCAGGACCTGCTCGTCTCGGGCGAAGCGTTCACTGGCTTGCAGTGCCAATGAAAAGAAATCGGTGTCCAGCCAGCCACAGGCCTGCAGGTCAGCCAGCACGGCGATGCGGCTGGCGTTGAGATTGCGCACGCCACCCAACAGTTCCAGGCCTGCGCGTTTGGGCAAGTGTTCCAGGCAATCGACGGCCAACGCCAGGTCGAAGCGTTGTGCGGCCAGGTCTGCCGGCAGCGGGCCCGGCGCGGCGTGAGACAGTTCGGTGCCAGGATGCGCCTGCTGAAAGGCTTCGAGCGCGGGAAAGCTGCCGGCGCCAATCAGCAGCAGGCGTTTTGGCGCGTAACGATCGAGCAGGGCGGCCAACGCTTGTTGCGGGGTCCGGGTAGAAAAGCCTTCGGTCATCGAAAATCCTCTATTGAACTGCAAGACTAGCCTGCTCGGACGCAATGGCCTAGCCCCCGCAATCATGGCGTTTGCACCTTTTGTGGTGGCGAATTGGCGTAGTACGAAAGTGAGGTCTTTACTCCCAATGCATCGGTTTGACACCGATCCCATAGGAGATGAACTCAATGAGCATGATTCGGAAGGCGTTACCTCTGATCCTGCTGACCAGTGTGTTGACTGGTTGCGCAGGCTTACAAAAGACCGATTGGCCGATTTGCGCCGCAGTCGGCGGTGTAACAGGCGCCGGGTTAGGCGCCACTGAGAGCGGCGCCTGGGCCGGTTACGGAGCATTACTCGGCGGCGGCATAGCAGCAGCCTATTGCTGGGTTCACGGCGATGGCGATGAAGACGGCGACGGTGTACCGGATAGCCGCGACAAGTGTCCAGGCACACCTCACGGGGTCAAGGTTGATGCAAATGGTTGCCCACCACCACCGCCGCCAGTTGCAGAGCCGACTGTTGTAGAGGCGCCGGTAGTTAAAGAAGAAACCATTGTTATCAACGACGTGTACTTCAAGTTTGATTCGGCGCAACTGACCGCTGCCGATAAACAAAAACTCGACATGATCAGTACCCGCCTGAAAAAAGAAGCACCGAGTGCGCAACTTCGTGTCAGCGGTCATACCGACAGTGTCGGCAGTGATAAGTACAACAAAACGCTCTCGCAAAAACGCGCGACATCGGTCACCAACTATTTGGTTAGCACCGGTGTTCCACGTGGCAGTTTCATCTCGGTAGTCGGGGAAGGTGAATCTCGTCCGGTAGCGGATAACAAAACGGCAGAAGGGCGTGCGCTCAACCGTCGTGTGGAGATCAAAATCAACCGCTAAAGCCCGCCAGGCCGTTGCTTGTGCAGAACTGTTTGTGCGTCTTTACTCCTGAGGTACCGGTATTGGCCGGTAACTCAGGAGCATTCACTTATGAGCGTACTTGCAAGGGCAGTACTTCCTCTTATTGTGGTCAGCAGTGTTCTTTCCGGTTGTGCGACTACCAGCGATGGCAGTGCTCCGCTCAATCAAAAGAATTGGCCGATTTGTAGCTTGATCGGGGGTTTGGTTGGGGGAGGTCTGGGTGCAATCGAGAGTGGTGCATGGGCCGGCGGCGGTGCCGCATTAGGACTGATGGCCGGTGGCTTGATCTGCTATGCCCAGGATGGCGACGAAGATGGCGATGGTGTATTTGATCGCCGGGATACCTGTCCGGATACGCCTAAAAACACGCCGGTCGACAATAACGGTTGCCCGATTGCGCAATACCCCGTCGCGGTCAAACCACCAGAACCCACCATCACGTCTGCCGAGGAAGTCATCACCCTCAACGATCAGGGGGCGGTGCTGTTTGCCTTCAACAAGTCCGACCTGACACCAGAAGCCCGCAACCAGTTAGTGGCGCTGATGGATCGTCTGAAGAATGCCAGTATCGTCAGTATCAAGGTCATCGGTCATACCGACAGCCGAGGAACGGATGCTTACAACCAGAAGCTCTCGGAACGCAGGGCTGCCAGCGTCGCCACCTTCCTCATCAGTCAAGGCTTGCCGGCCGGCAAAGTCAGTACTCAAGGGATGGGTGAAACCCAGCCGGTGGCGGATAACAACACCGATGAGGGCCGCGCGAAGAACCGTCGCGTCGAACTGCACCTCAACCATTAATGGCCGTTTGTGGCATCGGGCCGACCCTGCGCGTCGGCCCAGCCTTTTAACCCGCCGGACAGCACCTCTAATCGGACCACTCGAACATTTTTCACTGTGCACTGGAAAGTTCCGCGCAGAAGCCGTTACTGTGCGGCAAAGAATAATGACCAGAGGCATGTATGAAGGTTTTTTGGGGGCTGGGGAAACTGTTGACGCTGGGGTTCTGGCTGGTGGTCGTGGCCAATATGGTCAGCGCACTGCCGAATCCTTTTGATTTACTGGTCAGTCTGGCCGGCAGCCTGGTGCTGTTGACTCATTTGCTTGAAATGGTTTTGTTCAATGGCAGCGTGCGCGGGCGTCCGCGTCCGTGGCTTGATCGTGGGCTGATTCTGGTATTTGGAATTTTCCACCTGCAATCTATCTCCGGTCCGTCAGCGGGTGTTGCTCATGCGTAATCTGTTTCTATTGGCTGCATTGTGCAGCCCTGTGGCCATGGCTCAAGTGGTCACCGTCGAACCCCATTCGCTGATGCGTTTGCCGGGTAATACCAGTGTCGTGCAGCTGGATCGTCTGGAGGTCGCCGACTACGGCACTTTGCTGATCCCGGCGGGACTGGCGGAAATGAAAGTTGGCGAATTGGTGTTGGGCCACGAGGCGCGGATCGCAATCGTGCCTGGCGAGCAGACGTTCAACCTGGTGATTAAACGTGGTCAGTTGGCAGCGGGCAGCCAGATCACCGCACGTGGCGCGCCGGGCACTTACGAAAAGCCTGCTTTACCGGGGCGTAACCTGTCCCTGCGCGTGGAAGCACTGACGGCTGCAGAGTTGTCGATCGATGCACGAGGTGGTTCGGGCGCGCCAGGTTTTGTCGGTCTCGATGGCGGCAACGGTGAAGACCCGGGTTGCACCTGGGGCTCGGCCGGCAAGGGTTTCGACGGCGATAACGGTGGCAACGGTCGTGATGGCGCGGCGGGTGCGTTGGTGCGTCTTGCCTTGCCCCAGAGCTTTCCGGGCGAGCGGGTAAAGGTGCAGGTCAACGGTGGAGCTGGCGGCGTGCCGGGTGCAGGCGGCAAGGCGGGCAAGGGCGGTGCGTCCAAGGGCTGCCTGGTTTATCGCGCTGATGGCGGCAAGTCCGGCAAGCCAGGGCAAGCGGGCCAGGTTGGCGCATCCGGTAGCAATGGATCGTTGACGGTGCAGCGGTTGTAATCGCAACGGGTCATCACTTTTAAACTTTGTAGGAGATGCCGAAGGCTGCGATAAGGTCCGAAGGGCCTTCCAGACGTCACTGACGTTGCGACTGTTTCACAGCCGATCGCGGCTTTCGACAGCTCCTACAGAGTCAATCGTTAAAACCCCGGTCTGGAAGCCGCGACGGCCACCAGCGCCAACCCAACCAGCAAATTGATCCCCACCAAGCGGCGAATCCGGCCCAACGCGGCCGCTCCTTCCTGCCATTGTTCATGCTCCACCGCGCGGCGCAGCTCTGGCAGTTGCAAGCCCTGGATGCGGATGAACAATGCCACCATCACCACATAAAGCCCCATCATCACCTGCACATAGCGCGGTGCGGTCTCGAAACTGACGAAATGCAAGTTGATAATGCCGACACCGGTAATCGGCAACACCACGACCGCCGCCCAGACCCATTTAAAGAATCGTGGAAACACCTGGACCCACAATTTCAGGCGCATTGGCCCTTCCAGCGCGACACCCACGGCCGGGCGCAATACCATCCAGGCGAAGAACATGCCACCAACCCAGACCAGGGCGGCCAGCACATGCAAGGTGTAGACAAGGGCAAAAGCTGTCATTCGGTACTCCGTTCTGCGCAATGGGGTTTAGCGGGGTATGATAGCGACCTCTCAGAAACACTGAAAATTTATCCAGCATTCGTAGCGCCCTGAAACCCATGATCAGTAACGAACTCAAATCCCAGATTCAGGGCGCCTATACGCGTTTCCTCGAAGCCAAGAGCCTCAAGCCACGCTATGGCCAGCGTTTGATGATCGCTGAAATCGCCAAGGTGCTGGGCGATATCGACACCGATGAAGAAGGTCGGCGTTCGGGTGATCCGGCGGTGGTCGCGGTCGAGGCGGGCACCGGTACCGGTAAAACCGTGGCCTACGCGCTGGCGGCTATCCCGACGGCCAAGGCGGCGGGCAAGCGACTGGTGATTGCCACCGCGACCGTTGCCCTGCAAGAACAGATCGTGTTCAAGGACCTGCCGGACCTGATGCGCAACAGCGGCCTGAACTTCACTTTCGCCCTGGCCAAGGGGCGCGGTCGTTACATGTGCCTGTCCAAACTCGACATGCTGCTGCAGGAAGGCAACGCGCAAACCGCTACCGCCCAGCTTTTCGAAGAAGAAGGCTTCAAGATCGAGGTCGATGAAGCCAGCCAGAAGCTGTTCACCGCCATGATCGAAAAGCTCGCCGGCAACAAATGGGACGGCGATCGCGACAGCTGGCCGACCGCTCTTGAAGATCAGGACTGGGCGCGCGTCACCACCGATCACAGCCAATGCACCAATCGTCATTGCCCGAACTTCCAGCAGTGCGCTTTTTATAAAGCCCGCGAAGGCATGGGCAAAGTCGATGTCATCGTCACCAACCACGACATGGTGCTGGCTGACCTGGCGCTGGGTGGCGGGGCGGTGTTGCCCGATCCACGAGAAACCCTCTACGTGTTCGACGAAGGTCATCACCTGCCGGACAAGGCCATCGGCCACTTCGCCCACTACACCCGTCTGCGCTCGACCTCGGACTGGTTGGAGCAAACCGCGAAGAACCTCACCAAACTGCTGGCCCAGCACCCGTTGCCGGGCGATCTGGGCAAGTTGATCGAGCAAGTGCCGGAGCTGGCGCGGGAGATCAAGACCCAGCAGCAATTCATGTTCGCCGCCTGCGAACAACTGGCTGATTTCAAGGCCGGCGAAGACATGGAAGGCCGCGAGCGCCCACGTCACCGCTTTGTCGGCGGTGTGGTGCCTGAGCACATGCGTGAAATGGGTGCGGAGCTGAAGAAGGGCTTTGCCCGGCTGGATGACCTGTTCACCCGTCTGACCGAACTGCTCAAGGACGGCATGGATGGCGAGACCAATATTGGTATCGCCAGCCATCAGGCCGAAGAGTGGTACCCGCTGTTTGGCAGCTTGCTGGCTCGTGCTCACGGTAACTGGGAGCTGTGGACGGCCTTCACGGTCGAAGATCCGGAAGACAGCCCGCCGATGGCGCGTTGGCTGACCCTGGCCGACAGTGGCTCGTTGTTCGATATCGAAGTCAACGCCAGTCCGATTCTGGCGGCGGAGATGCTGCGGCGTAACCTGTGGAACGTGGCCTACGGCGCGCTGGTGACCTCGGCCACCTTGACCGCGTTGGGCAAGTTCGACCGTTTCCGCATGCGTTCGGGGCTGCCGAAAGGCGCGGTCACGGCGGTGGTGCCGAGCCCATTCCACCACGCCGATGCCGGTGTATTGCGCGTGCCCGACCTCAAGGCCGACCCGCGCGACGCCGCTGCCCACACGGCGGCGATCATTCGTGAGCTGCCGAACATTGTCGAAGGCTCGCGCGGCACGCTGGTGTTGTTCTCTTCGCGCAAACAGATGCAGGAAGTGTTCGACGGCCTGGAGCGCGACTGGCGCAAACAGGTGTTCATTCAGGGCAACCTGTCCAAACAGGAAACCCTGAACAAGCACAAGGCGCGGGTCGACAGCGGGGAGTCCAGCGTGCTGTTCGGGCTGGCCAGCTTTGCCGAAGGCGTCGACTTGCCGGGTGCTTATTGTGAGCACGTGGTCATCGCCAAGATCCCGTTCGCGGTGCCGGATGATCCGGTGGAAGCAGCCCTGGCGGAATGGATCGAAGCCCGCGGCGGCAACCCGTTCATGGAAATCGCGGTGCCGGACGCCTCGCTGCGCCTGATCCAGGCATGCGGTCGCTTGCTGCGCACCGAGGAGGATCGCGGCACCATCACGCTGCTCGACCGCCGCGTGGTCACCCAGCGCTACGGCAAGGCTATTCTCAATGCACTGCCGCCGTTCCGCCGCGAGATTTCCTGACCATTTCGCGGCTCGCAGTTAAACCTGTAGGAGCGGGCTTGCCCGCGATAGCGGTGTGTCATGTGAACCGCATCGCAGCCTGCGGCCGCTCCTACAGCGATTCGATCTTCAGGGAGGTCTTGATCAAATGATTCGCCGTTCGCTGTCCACGGTTTTCATGTTTCTGCTGTCTGGCCCGTTACTGGCCGCCGAGGGACAACAAACCTTGTTCAACTTCGTTCGCCCGGCCGACGTGGTCCAGGTGACGACCCAAGACACCAGCCTGCCGCAAGCCAATGCCGAGCAAACGCCGGAAGGCGATGTGTTGCGCCGTGTGGTGTTCAGCCCCGTCGCGCGTCCGAGCTTGCGTCTCACCCCGCAAAGCGGAACCTGGGACTGGTCCGACGACAGCGCCATGACCCTGCGCCTGCAAAGTGCGATGGACTGGGCGCTGACCCTCGATGTGCAGGTTCAGAGTGCCGACGGCAAAGTCCTCAACAGCCGTGTCGACCTGCCCGCCGGCCCGGCGCAAACCCTGTTCATCCCGTTGCAGGCCCGTTCGCCGCTGACTCAGGGCATGTTCGCCGGCCCGCCTATGCCGTGGGTCTATGAGGGGCAGCGGGTCATATTGGCCAGCTCATCTGGCGAACTGGATCGCAGCAAAGTGGCGTCGGTGACGCTGTCGATGACCCAGCCAAACGTTGCGCAAAGCATCTTGCTCGAGCGCTTCGGCGTGCAGGCGGGCGACGCATTGCAAACAGCCGTTTACGCCAATCTCGTCGATGCCTACGGCCAATCCACTCGCGGCAAGTGGCCGGAAAAGATCCTTACCGATGAGCAATTGAAAACGTCGGCGAGCAAAGAGCAGCTACAACTCAAAAACTGGTTGGCGGATCTACCCAAGCGCGATCAATTCGGCGGGTGGCTCGACGGCCCGCGCTTTGAGGCCATGGGGTTTTTCCGCACCGAGAAACGTGACGGTCGCTGGTATCTGGTGACGCCGGAAGGGCACCCGTTCTATTCCCTGGGCGTGAACACGGTGACGGCGGGGGATAGCCGGACCTACGTGGAAGGGCGTGAATCGATGTTTGCCGCGCTGCCGGACAGTGACGATCCGCTGTCAGCCTTCTTCGGTCATGACGACAATCGTAATAACGCCGGGGCCGATGGGGTGCGTGGTTTCAATCAAGGGCGCTGGTTCGATTTCTATGCCGCCAACCTGCAACGTACCTATGACCACTCCGCCGGCCACTCCGCCAGGCTCGATGGCAAACGCTGGACTCAACACACCCTCAATCGCCTGCAAGCCTGGGGTTTCAACACCATCGGCAATTGGAGCGATCCGGCGCTGGTCAGTAACGATCGCATGCCGTACACCTTGCCGCTGTCGATCATTGGCGACTACAACAGCATCAGCACGGGTGCCGATCGCTGGGGTGGCATGCCGGATCCGTTCGACCCGAAATTCGCCATGGCCACCGAGCGCGCCGTGGCGATTGCCGCCCGCGACCATCGCGATGATCCATGGCTGGTGGGGTATTTCGCTGATAACGAATTGGCCTGGGCCGGTCCGGGAAATGACCTCAAGTCACGCTATGCGCTGGCCTACGGCACGCTGAAACAGACCACCGATGCGCCGGCCAAACGGGTGTTCCTCAAGCAGTTGCGCGATAAATACCGCAACCAGCAAGGGTTGTCGCACGCCTGGGGCATCGACTTGCCCGCCTGGGAGTTGCTGGAAGACCCGGGCTTTGAACCACCGATGCCGAACGCGGAACACCCGGAAATCGAAGCTGATTTCAAACACTTCCAGCGGGTGTTCGCCGATACCTACTTCAAGACGATCTCCGACTCTTTGAAATGGCATGCGCCGAACCATCTGCTACTGGGCGGGCGTTTCTCGGTCAGCACACCAGAGGCCGTCGAGTCCTGTGCCCAGTACTGCGATGTGCTGAGCTTCAACTTCTACACGCCCACGCCGCAGGATGGTTATGACTTCGCCAAACTACGTGAGTTGGACAAGCCGGTACTGGTAGGAGAATTCCACTTCGGCTCCCGTGATCGCGGTCCGTTCTGGGGCGGGGTGATGGAAGTGCCCAAAGAAGAGGACCGTGGTCCGGCTTACGCCAACTTTCTCAAGCAGGCATTGGCCGAACCGTCCATCGTCGGCGTGCACTGGTTCGAGTACCTCGATCAGCCGGTGACGGGCCGCTTGCTGGATGGCGAGAACGGTCACATCGGGCTGGTGGGCATTACCGACGTACCGTTTCAGGGCTTCGTCGAGGCGGTGCGCAAGAGTAATTTGCAGACCATCGAGGCCCTGAGTAAGCAGGCGCGAAGCAATCCGGCGGCAGACAAAGGTGCGCGCAGTACTCGTTAATCTTCACCGTCGGGCCTGACTCTGTTCCCAAAGCGCTCAATCGCTGGAACAATGCACGCCAACGTTCAGATCAAGCCGCCCAAGGGAGCACGCGCGTGCAGATTCAGGGTCATTTCGAGCTTAAGTTTGAAGCAGTGCGGGAAGCCTTTGCAGCACTCTTCGATGATCCTCACGAACGCGGCGCCGCGTTGTGCATCCAGATCGGCGGGGAAACCGTGGTCGACCTGTGGGGCGGTACGGCGGACAAGGATGGGGCTGAGGTTTGGCACAGCGACACCATCGCCAATGTGTTCTCCTGCACCAAGACCTTCACTGCGGTGACGGCGCTGCAGCTGGTTGACGAAGGCAAGCTGAGCCTGGACGAACCGGTGGCCAGGCTCTGGCCGGAATTCGCCGAGGCCGGCAAAGGCAAAATCACCGTACGTCAGTTGCTCTGCCATCAGGCGGGGCTACCGGCGCTGCGTCACCTGTTGCCTGCCGAAGCACTGTACAACTGGCAGGCCATGACCGACGCCCTGGCGGCAGAGGAGCCCTGGTGGACGCCAGGTCAGGGCCACGGTTATGCCGCGATCACTTACGGCTGGCTGGTGGGCGAACTCATCCGGCGTGCCGACGGACGTGGGCCGGGCGAATCAATCGCGGCACGGGTGTCGCGTCCGCTGGGGCTCGACTTCCATGTTGGTCTGGCCGATGAAGAGTTTCACCGTGTTGCACATATCGCGCGCGGCAAAGGCAATGTCGGTGATGAAGCTGCGCAACGCCTGCTGCAAGCCACTATGCGTGAACCGACTTCCATGACCGCGCGAGCGTTTACCAATCCGCCGTCGATGATGACCAGTACCAACAAGCCCGAGTGGCGACGGATGCAACAACCGGCGGCCAATGGCCACGGCAATGCCCGTAGTCTCGCGGGTTTCTACAGCGGCCTGTTGGACGGTCGTTTACTGGAAGCCGAGTTACTGGGCGAACTGACCCGGGAACACAGTCTCGGAATGGATAAAACCTTGTTGACCCAGACCCGTTTCGGACTGGGTTGCATGCTTGACCAGCCGCAGGTGCCTAACGCTACCTACGGTCTGGGACCTAAAGCCTTTGGCCACCCCGGTGCGGGTGGTTCGATTGGTTTTGCCGACCCCGAGCGTGAGGTGGCGTTTGGCTTTGTCACCAATACGCTTGGGCCGTATGTTTTGATGGACCCTCGTGCTCAGAAGTTGGCGCAAGTATTGGCCGAGGTGCTGTAGCCAATGGTCCTCTAGTTCCGTACTTGGGGAACTGAGTGACGGTTTTGGTTTCAAAGCGTCTGTTTAAACGTGCTTATTAAAGCGCTATTTCTGCTTATTTATGTGTGGATTAACAATGTCATCTAACAAAAGCTTTGCGTTCGCCCTGTGCCTGGTTGTTACCGGTTGCGCTCAAACCCCTCATGACGGCTCTGCCCAAGGGAGTTCTAGCTGGTGGCCCTTTGGCGCCGACAAGGTCGCAGAAAAAGCTCCCGATCAGGCTGCAGCCGCCAAGACTGACGTGAAAGCCGCTGCGCCTGCGGTTAAAGCGGATGTCGTTGCCGCGAAGACTGACGTCAAGGCTGACGCCAAATCCACGGCCACCGCCGCTGCCACACCGGCTGCTCCGGCCCCCGCCGCCAACGATTCGGAAACCCACTGGTGGTGGCCGTTCCCGAGCAGCGCCGCCAGCAAAGAGCAAAAGGACGCTGCCAAGCCGTTGCTCGCCGTGCGCGCCGAACCGGTGCCAATGCCTGATCCAAAAGTCACCCAAGCCTGGCTGGACGACTATGAACCACGCCTGCGCGTCGCGATCAAGGACAGCCCGTTCGAACTCGAGCGTCGTGACAACGTATTGGTGATCACCGCGCCAATTGACAGTTCCTTCAACCCGAATCGCCCGACCATGCTGATGCCTGTCACCCTGGCACCGATTACCCGTTTGGCGAAAATTGTTGAAGCCGATCCAAAAACCGCGGTGCTGATCCTGGGCCACGCCGACTCTGGGGGTGTTACAGAAGAGATCGTGAAATTGAGCCAGGACCGTGCCGGTTCCGTGGCAGCAATTTTCCGTTTGAGCGGTCTGGAGCGTAACCGTCTGGGCATGCGTGGCCTGGGTTCGGTCATGCCGCGTGCAGCGAACGACAGCCCGGCCGGTCGCAAGCTGAACCGTCGTATTGAAATCCTGATGACGCCGCAAGTGACCATGGTCGCCCTGCTGAGCAAGTACAACATGCCTGCGCCTGCGGCGATGCCTGCTCCGACTCCGCTGATGGCCGTCACGCCTGCACCTGTAGCCAAGCCTGCTGCGACTACGAAGAAGACCGCTGCGAAAAAAGCCCCGGCGAAAAAGCCTGCCGCGAAAAAAGCCCCGGTGAAAAAAGCGACGCCTGCGAAAAAAACCGATCCAGCTGCACCGGCAGTGCCGGCGGATCAAGCCAAAGTCAACTGATACAGGCACTAAAAGCGAAGGATGCACGTCATGACCCAAGCGTTGGCCGATATGCGCCGTGATTACGCCCGAGACGGTTTGACTGAGGCGCAAGCCCCGGTGGAGCCTTTTGCCTTGTTCCGTCGCTGGTTCGACGAAGCGGTGATAACCGAGCAGGCACCGATCGAAGCCAACGCCATGACCCTGGCGACCGTCGATGCAGACGGCCGCCCGCATTGCCGCATTTTGCTGCTCAAGGGCCTGGATGAGTTGGGCTTCACGTTCTTCACCAACTACGAGAGTGCCAAGGGGCAGCAGATCGCCGCGCAGCCCTTCGCGGCCATGACCTTTTTCTGGCCGACCCTCGAACGCCAGGTGCGCATCGAAGGGCGGGTGGTCAAAGTCAGCGCCGAGGAATCGGACGCCTACTATCAGGTTCGCCCCTTGGGCAGTCGTCTGGGGGCCTGGGCGTCGCCACAAAGCGAGGTCATCGCCGATCGCACCGAACTGGAAAACCTGCTCAAGAGCACCGAGCAGCGCTTCAGCGACAGCCAACCCCATTGCCCGGAGCATTGGGGCGGTTATCGGCTGTTGCCTGAGCGAGTCGAGTTCTGGCAGGGCCGTCCGAGCCGCTTGCATGATCGCTTGAACTATCGTTTGCAGGGTCAGCAATGGTCCCGTGAACGATTGGCTCCCTGATCTTATAACTACTCGCGGAAATACAAACCTGCGAGGGTGGTTATAGCAATGATGAAATAGTTCGTAACACCTTCTTCAGTAGAAATGCTTTGAATTAATTTCTGGCACAAAAGTCTGTTAAGTAAGCAGAGGCAGCGACTGTATGAGGGCTGAATAGAGTTAAATTTGTCAGTCCGGCCCGTGACAGCCTTCATGTCCCGGAGTTTAATGGCTATCTGT
Organism: Pseudomonas sp. NA-150; assembly: GCF_044336365.1. Lineage (NCBI taxonomy): Bacteria > Pseudomonadati > Pseudomonadota > Gammaproteobacteria > Pseudomonadales > Pseudomonadaceae > Pseudomonas > Pseudomonas sp. NA-150. The sequence continues at coordinate 1,076,472 of NZ_CP172305.1, forward strand.
ATTTTTTGGAGATGATCTCATGCGTAAGTCTGTTCTGTTGGTTGCTTCGCTCACTGCCATTGCATTGACACTGGGCGGCTGTGCCTCAAGCCTGACCGGCGACTCGTATTCCCGTGATGAGGCTCGGCAAGTGCAGACCGTACGCTTGGGTACTATCGAATCGCTGCGCCCGGTTAAAATCGAAGGCACCAAGACCCCCATCGGCGCAGGTGCCGGTGCTGTGGTGGGTGGCGTAGCCGGTAGCGCAGTGGGTGGCGGTAAAGGCAGTATCATCACTGCGGTGATCGGTGCGGTTGCCGGCGGTCTGCTGGGTTCGGCCGCTGAAGAAGGAATGATGCGTACCCAGGGCGTGGAAATCACGGTCCATGAAGACGATGGCACCATGCGCGCCTACGTTCAGGCCGTTGCTGAAAACGAGGTTTTCCGTGTCGGTGAACGTGTCCGCATCATGACCGTTAACGGCACCAGCCGCGTGGCTCACTAAGCCTCACAGCGTCTGAAACAATAAAAAACCCGATCACTGATCGGGTTTTTTTATGCCTGCGGTTTAGCAATCAGGCGGGTTTGTTTTTGCCGCTGGCTATGGCCGTCACGGCGTAGCCGATCAGTGCCGCGATAATGGAGCCGGTGAGGATGCCCATGCGGTCTTCCCCGGCAAACTCGCTCACACCCGGAACGAAGGCCAGCGATCCAACAAACAGGCTCATGGTGAAGCCGATCCCGCACAGAATCGAAACCCCCAGCACCTGCCACCAATTCGCGCCGGTCGGCAGGGCGGCCATGCTGGTTTTCACCGCTAGCCAAGTCAGGCCAAACACACCAATGGTCTTACCCACCAGCAAGCCGGCGGCAATCCCCATCGGTACGTGATGGGTGAAGCTTTCCGGGGTCAGCCCGGTCAGCGGCACGCCGGCATTGGCGAAGGCAAACAGCGGCAAAATACCGAAGGCGACCCACGGATGTAACCCGTGCTCCAGCGTGAGCAGCGGCGATGCTTCGGCATTTTTGGTGCGCAACGGAATGCAGAACGCCAGGACCACGCCGGCCAGTGTGGCGTGAACGCCGCTTTTCAGTACGCACACCCACAGGATCAGTCCGATGACCAAATACGGGCCGAGCTTGACCACGCCCAGACGGTTCATCGCGATCAAGGTAATGATGCACAGCGCCGCCATCAGCAGCGACACCCCAGACAAGTCGGTGGAGTAGAAAATGGCGATAACAATGATTGCCCCGAGGTCGTCGATAATCGCCAGGGTCATCAGGAACAGTTTCAACGATACCGGCACGCGCTTGCCCAACAAGGCCAGCACGCCGAGGGCGAACGCGATGTCGGTGGCCATGGGAATCGCCCAGCCATCGAGGGCACCCGGGTAGTCCTTGTTGAAAAACCAGTAAATCAGTGCGGGGACCACCATGCCGCCAATCGCCGCGGCGCCCGGCAAGACGATTTGCGAGGGTTTGGACAAATGGCCTTCAAGGACTTCGCGTTTGACTTCCAGGCCGATCAGCAGGAAGAACAGCGCCATCAGGCCGTCGTTGATCCAGAGCAACAAAGGTTTGGCGATTTTCAAGGCGCCGACCTGAGCCACCACGGGCACGTCGAGCAAGCCGTTGTAGAGCCATGCCAGGGGCGAGTTATTGATGACCAGGGCCAACGCCGCCGCAGCGATCAGGATCAGACCGCTGGCGGCTTCCATCTGCAGGAAACGGGTTAAGGTGCTACGAAAGGGCAAAGTCGATCTCCATGATTTTGCTCGAAAGGAATGACACCCTAACCTGTGCCGATAGTTGTTAAAACAAAAGTTATATTCTTTTTTGTTATATGTGATGTAGCGAATTAGAAAGTTCGAAAAACCAAGCAGTTATGTAACTAATTGCTTCATCACTGTGCCTGTTCCGGGGCTGGAATCTTACCTACTATGAAGGTCAATTCCGCTCCAATGAGAACCCTACAATGAGTGATAACCACCAGTGGTCCCGTGAAGCCATCCGGATTATTGAAGCGGATTTCCAGCGCAGCGCCGATACCCATTTGATCCCGCTGGAGTTGCCGGGCTTGCCGGGTGTCGAATTGTATTTCAAGGACGAGTCTAGCCACCCGACCGGCAGTCTCAAGCACCGTCTGGCACGTTCGCTGTTTCTGTATGCGTTGTGCAATGGCTGGCTCAAGCCGGGCGCGCCGGTGATTGAGGCTTCCAGTGGTTCGACGGCGATCTCCGAGGCCTATTTTGCGCGGATGCTGGGCCTGCCGTTCATTGCGGTGATGCCGGCCACGACCTCTCAAGAGAAGATCGCGCAGATCGAGTTTTACGGCGGCAGGAGCCATCTGGTGCAGGACCCGACGCAGATCTACGCCGAGTCGGAACGCTTGGCGCGGGAGAGCGGCGGGCATTTCATGGATCAATTCACCTATGCCGAGCGCGCGACCGACTGGCGCGCCAACAACAACATCGCCGAGTCGATCTTCCATCAACTGCGCTTCGAGCGCCACCCGGAGCCGAGTTGGCTGGTGTCCAGCCCTGGTACCGGCGGCACCACCGCGACCCTCGGCCGCTACGTGCGCTATCGCCAGCACAATACCCGGGTGTTGTGCGCCGACGCCGAACGCTCGGTGTTTTTTGATTTCTACCAGAGTGGCGATGCCAGCTTGCGCCTGGACCACGGTTCGCGCATTGAAGGCATTGGCCGGCCACGGGTTGAAGCGTCGTTCATGCCGAAGGTGATCGATGCGATGGTCAAAGTGCCGGATGCGTTGTCGCTGGCCGCCATGCACTACCTGGCGAAGCGTTTGGGCCGACATGTCGGTGGCTCGAGCGGGACTAACCTGATCGGTGCGTTGGTGGCGGCGGCAGAGATGGTCGCAGCGGGTGAGACCGGGTCAATCGTGGCGATTCTGTGCGACAGCGGCGAGCGCTATGCGACGTCCTACTATGACCAGGATTGGCTGAAGGCTCAGGGGTATGAATTGTCGGGCTTGATCGACAGCGTTGCCGCCTGCGTCGAGCAGGGCCAGGCGCTGCCGGAAGGCGTGCTGCGCGCCGGGATCTGACGCAAAACCAGACGACACGCAACACCCCTGTAGGAGCGAACTTGTTCGCGAGGCGATGTACCTGATACACCGCATCCAGCCTCTCGCCAACAAGTTGGCTGCTACATACCCAGCATCTCCCGCACCAGCGCCTCGGCCACGCGAATCCCGTCCACGCCCGCGGACAGGATACCGCCGGCATAGCCCGCGCCTTCACCGGCCGGGAACAGGCCTTTGACGTTCAGGCTTTGCAGACTGGCATCACGGGTGATACGCAGTGGCGATGAGGTGCGCGTCTCGATCCCGGTGAGGATCGCATCGTGCTGGGCGAAGCCTTTGATCTGCTTGTCGAACGCCGGCAGTGCTTCACGAATCGCTTCGATGGCGTAGGCGGGCAGGGCGTCGGCCAGGTCCACCAGTTTCACGCCAGGCTTGTAGGACGGTTCGACACTGCCCAGCTCCGCAGACGCTTTGCCAGCGATGAAATCACCGACCAACTGCGCCGGCGCTTCGTAGGTGCTGCCACCCATGATGTAAGCGTGGGACTCCAGTCGTTCTTGCAACTCGATCCCGGCTAGCGGGCCACCCGGATAGTCTTCCGGTGTAATACCGACCACGATCCCCGAGTTGGCATTGCGTTCGTTGCGCGAATACTGGCTCATGCCATTGGTGACGACGCGGTTCGGCTCCGAAGTCGCTGCCACCACCGTACCGCCCGGGCACATGCAGAAGCTGTAGACGGAACGACCGTTCTTGGCGTGGTGCACCAGCTTGTAGTCTGCCGCGCCCAGTTTCGGGTGCCCGGCGTATTTGCCCAGGCGTGCGCGGTCGATCAGCGACTGCGGGTGTTCGATGCGAAAACCCACGGAGAACGGCTTGGCTTCCATGTACACGCCACGACCGTGGAGCATGCGGAAGGTATCGCGGGCGCTGTGGCCGAGGGCGATGATCACGTGCCGCGAAGCAATCTGTTCGCCGCCGTCGAGCACTACGCCTTGCAGTTGGCCGTCCTCGATAAGCACATCGGTGACCCGCTGCTGGAAGCGTACTTCACCGCCCAGAGCTTCGATCTGCTGACGCATGTTTTCGACCACGCCGGTCAGGCGGAAGGTGCCGATGTGCGGTTTGCTGACGTAGAGAATTTCTTCCGGTGCGCCGGCTTTGACGAACTCGTGCAACACCTTGCGCCCGTGGAACGCCGGGTCTTTGATCTGGCTGTACAGCTTGCCGTCGGAAAAAGTCCCGGCACCACCTTCACCGAACTGCACGTTGGACTCAGGGTTGAGCACGTTCTTGCGCCACAGGCCCCAGGTGTCCTTGGTGCGCTGACGGACTTCCGGGCCGCGCTCGAGAATGATCGGCTTGAAGCCCATCTGCGCCAACAGCAGGCCGGCGAAAATGCCGCAGGGACCGAAACCGACCACGATCGGGCGTTCGCTCAAGCCTTCAGGCGCGTGCCCGACGACTTTGTAGCTGACATCGGGTGCCGGGCCGAGGTGACGGTCTTCCGGGAATTTGCGCAGCAGCGCGGCTTCATCACGCACCTCGAAATCGATGGTGTAGATGAAGCACAGCTCTGTGGATTTTTTCCGCGCGTCATAGCTGCGCTTGAACAGGGTGAAGGCGAGCAGTTCATCGCTGTCGATCCCCAGGCGACGCAGCAGTGCAGGCCGCAGGTCTTCTTCCGGGTGATCGATGGGCAGCTTGAGTTCGGTGATTCGTAACATGAAGGGGTCCTTTATCCGGGCCAGCTTTGAGCGAACCGACAATTATAGGCCGCTTCGCGTCGTTGCTGTGAGGCTAATCGGTGCCCGGCTGGCGGAATCAGTCGTTACGTGCGCCGCCGTAGTAAGCACAGCCGCGCTGAACCTGGCCATTGACTCGCAACTCGGCAGTCAAATGCTGCACGGAACCGTCCACCGGATCGACGCAACGTTGCGGCGCGACCCACAACTCGATGCGCTGACCGTTGGCCTCGGTGCTCAGGTCGAGGCGGCCGTCAGGCAGTTGTTCTTCGACGTAAGGAAAAGCAACCGAGTCTTTGCCTTCGCGGCTGAGCACCATGCCCTTTTCGTTGACATTGGCCGCCCACGCCGGGGCAGTGCCGCTGGCATGCACGAGCAGTTTTTTGAAGTTGGCGTCGTTACAGGCGGTGGCCGAGCGTTCGACACGATACAGCTGTTGCATATTCACCTGGCCATCCATCCCGGAGCCGGCAACGAAGCCGCCACGCAGATCCGCGAACAGGGCACCCTTGCGCGCAGCCAACGCCCCGGCTTCTTGCAAGACGCCGGTGTTGCCGTTGTCGATGATCGAGAAGCGGCGCTGTGAATTACACGGCTGGAACCACAGTTGACCACCCTCGGCGGTCAGTTGGCCCTGCATTCGGGTCAAGCCTTGATTGGGGTTCTCAGGCTTGGCACTGAACATCTGGCAGCCGGCGAAAATCGGCAGCAAGGCAAACATCAAAAGCGAACGGGCAGCAAACATGGACGGTCGGTCTCCAGACAAGTGCCGACACGTTACTCAGGCCGCTGCCCGATCACAAGAGGCCTCAGCCTACGATGTACGTTTGACCGGTCTGCAAACCTTCGACGCTCTTCGCGTAAGCCAGTGCGACGTCGGCGCCAGACACCGGTTTGAACCCACGGAAGTAGGGCGCATAAACGTCCATTGCTTCTTCCAGCACGGTCGGGCTCACCGAGTTCACGCGCAGACCGCGTGGCAGCTCGATTGCCGCTGCGCGTACGAAGGCGTCGATAGCACCGTTGACCAAGGCGGCCGAGGCGCCGGACAGAATCGGGTCGCGGTTGAGAATGCCGCTGGTGAAGGTGAACGATGCGCCGTCATTGGCGTATTCACGGCCGATCAGCAGCAGATTGACCTGGCCCATCAGTTTGTTTTGCAGACCCAGAGCAAAGCTTTCCTCAGTCATTTGCTCCAGCGCAGCGAAGGTAACACTGCCCGCAGCGCAGACCAGTGCATCGAACTTACCTGTCCGTTCGAATAGTTTCCGGATCGAAGCGCTGTCACTAATATCGACCTGGAATTCGCCGCTGGTTCGACCGATGGCTACCACCTCATGACGCTGCGCCAGTTCTTTGGCAACAGCGGAGCCTACGGTGCCATTAGCGCCAATCAATAGAATTTTCATTGAGCTGTCCTTGAGCGGGTTGAAAGAACACTCAGTGTAGTGTGGCGCTTTGCGGTCGATAAGAGTGCTAATGGGCAACCTTTGGTTTTCAAAAGGAAACAATGCATGAGTGAAATGGATGATCTGGTCGCCTTTGCGATCTTGATCGAAGCGGGCAGCTTCACCCAGGCGGCGCAACGTTTGGGCTGCAGTAAAGGCCAGTTGTCCAAGCGCATCAAACTTCTGGAAACCCGTTTTTCTGTGGTCCTTTTGCACCGTACGACCCGTCGCTTGAGCCTGACGGCCGCTGGTGCGGCGCTGCTACCCCATGCCCGCGCCTTGATCACCCAGACAGAACGCGCCAAGCAGGCCCTGGCGCGGTTGCATAACGAAATCTCCGGCTCGGTGCGCATGACCGTGCCGGTGTCCTTGGGCGAGACTTTTTTTGACGGTCTGCTGATGGAGTTTTCCAAAGAGTATCCGCTGGTGCAGATCGAGCTGGAACTGAGCAACGGTTACCACGACCTGCACCGCGACGGCTTCGACCTGGCCATCCGTACTCGAATCGGCAGTGACGAGCGTCTGGTGGCCAAGCCGCTGCTGGCCATGCAAGAGCTGACCTGCGCCAGCCCGGCTTATCTCGAGCGCTACGGCGAACCGAGCCATCCAATGGCGCTGAGCGAGCACCGCTGCCTGCTCAACAGTCACCACAGTGGTCGCGAAGAGTGGCTCTACCATCAGGAGCATCAACTGTCGCGGGTGCGCGTGGCGGGACCCTTTGCCAGCAACCACTACAGCCTGCTGAAGAAGGCCGCGCTGGTGGGCGCCGGCATCGCCCGTTTGCCTTCCTATATGGTGCACAACGAGATCAACGACGGGCGCTTGCGCTGGTTGCTGCGTGATTACCAGACCCGCAGCCTGCCGCTGTTCCTGGTGCATCCCTATGAAGGCGGATTGCCGAAGCGTACTCAGGTGCTGGCGGACTACTTGCTCGGCTGGTTCTCCCGCAGCAGCGAGGCCCTCGAGCGCTTATAGGAAAACTCAGCGAAAGCGGCGCGCAATCAAATGGTCGATCGAAAACACCCCCGGCCCTTTGGCGATCAGAAGCAACATCACCGCCGCCCAAGTCGCGTGAGTCGGATAAGCGTCGGGATAGACGAAGATCTCGATCACCAGCGTCATGCCCAGCAGAGCCAACGCTGAAAAGCGCGTCGCCAGTCCCAGCAGCAACAGCAGGGCAAAGAAGTGCTCGTTAAACGCCGCGAGATGCGCGCCAATTTCAGGTGAAATCAACGGCAGCTTGTACTCGGTCTGGAACAACGGAATGGTCGAATCCGCCAACCGTGGAATGCCGATGTTGAACGTGCCGGTAAACAGGTCGATAGCGAAGTTCTGCACCTTGGTCTGCCCCGACTGCCAGAACACCGCCGCGATGCCGAAGCGCCCCATGAACGCAATAAAGCTGTGAGGTATTTTCTCGAACAGCGCGATGATCCGGTTGATCAGCGTGGGTAAAGCGCCTTGGGAGTCTGTTTGAGCGTTCATGGCATCGCCTTTGTTGTGGTCAGAGAGTGCTTCCTTGTTTCTGTAGAGAGCGTAGGTGGGTGGGAATTACAGTGGAGTGAAAAAACTTCGCCCATAAAAAACGGCCCGAAGGCCGTTTCTTCAAACACTGAGTGCTCAACCGCCCAAATACGCATCCCGCACTTTCGGATCGACCAGCAACTCTTCCCCGGTCCCTTGCATCACCACGCGACCGTTCTCCAGTACATAAGCGCGGTCGGCGATTTTCAGGGCCTGGTTGGCGTTTTGTTCGACCAGGAATACGGTCACCCCATCACGGCGCAATTGTTCGACGATCTCGAAAATCTGCTGAATGATGATCGGTGCCAGGCCCAGCGACGGTTCGTCGAGCAGCAACAGTTTCGGCTTGCTCATCAACGCGCGCCCGATGGCGAGCATTTGCTGTTCGCCGCCGGACATGGTGCCGCCGCGCTGGTTGAAGCGTTCCTTGAGGCGCGGGAACAGGTGCAGGACTTTGTCCATTTGCTCCTGATAATCGCCTTTTTCGGTGAAGAAGCCGCCCATGGCCAGGTTTTCTTCCACGGTCAGGCGGGCGAACACGCGGCGGCCTTCCGGCACGACGGCAATGCTTTTGCGCATGATCTGCGACGATTCCTGGCCGACCAGTTCCTCGCCCATGTAGCGGATACTGCCGCTGTGGGCGCGTGGCGAGCCGCAGAGGGTCATCAGCAGGGTGGATTTACCAGCGCCGTTGGCGCCGATCAGGGTGACGATTTCGCCCTGGCGGATTTCGACGTTGACCGAGTGCAGCGCCTGGATCTTGCCGTAGAAGGTGGAAACGTTTTCGAATTGCAGCATTTACGCTTCCCCCAGGTAGGCTTTGATCACGTCAGGATTGTCGCGGATCTGTTCCGGCGTGCCGTCAGCCAGTGGCGTGCCCTGGTTGATCACCACGATATGGTCGGAGATGCTCATCACCAGTTTCATGTCGTGCTCGATCAGCAACACCGTGGCGTTGTGGTCGTTACGCAGCATGCCGATCAGTGCCTTGAGGTCTTCGGTTTCACGCGGGTTCAGACCGGCTGCCGGTTCATCGAGCATGAGGATGCGCGGGCGCGTCATCATGCAGCGAGCGATTTCCAGGCGGCGTTGCTGACCGTAGGCCAGCGTTCCGGCCGTGCGATTGGCGAATTCCTTGAGGTTGACCTGTTCCAGCCAATGCTCGGCGTAGTCCATGGCCTCGCGTTCGCTCTTGCGAAACGCAGGGGTCTTGAACAGGCCGGCGAAGAAGTTGGTGTTGAGGTGACGATGCTGGGCGACCAGCAGGTTCTCAACGGCCGTCATCTCTTTGAACAGGCGCACGTTCTGGAAAGTGCGCACCACGCCTTTACGGGCGATCTGGTGACCAGCGAGGCCCTGAATCTCTTCACCGTCCAGCACGATGCTGCCGGCAGTCGGTTTGTAGAATCCGGTCAGGCAGTTGAATACGGTGGTCTTGCCGGCGCCGTTCGGGCCGATCATCGACACCACTTGTTTCTCGTTGACGGTCAGGCCTACGCCGTTGACCGCCAACAGGCCGCCAAAGCGCATGCTCAGGCCGCTGACTTGCAGAAGCGGACGGCTCATCAGTGCGTCTCCGCTTTCAGTTTCATTTCAGGACGTTGCATTGGCAGCAGACCTTGTGGACGCCAGATCATCATCAGCACCATTACGGCACCGAACATCAACATGCGGTATTCGCTGAAGTCACGCATCAGCTCTGGCAGCAGGATCATCACGATAGCGGCGAGAAGTACGCCCAATTGCGAGCCCATACCGCCCAGCACGACGATGGCAAGGATGGTGGCGGACTCAATGAAGGTGAAGGATTCCGGCGTTACCAGCCCCTGGCGTGCGGCGAAGAAACTGCCCGCGAAGCCGGCAAAGCAAGCGCCGAGGGTGAAGGCCGAGAGCTTGATCAAGGTCGGGTTCAGACCCAGCGCGCGGCAAGCGATTTCGTCTTCACGCAGCGCTTCCCAGGCGCGGCCGATGGGCATGCGCAGCAAGCGATTGATGACGAACAACGCGAACAGGGCCAGCAGCAACGCGATCAGGTAGAGGAAAACCACCTTGCTCGCCGGGTTGTAGGCAACCCCGAAAAAGTCGCTGAAGGTGCGCATGCCATCCGCTGCGGTACGTTCGAACGACAGGCCGAACAACGTTGGTTTCGGAATATTGCTGATGCCGTTCGGGCCGCCAGTCAGGTCGGTCATGTTACGCAGCAGCAGACGGATGATTTCACCGAAGCCCAGGGTCACGATCGCCAGGTAGTCACCACGCAGACGCAACACCGGGAAGCCCAGCAGGAAGCCGAACAACGCCGCCATCATCCCGGCGAGGGGCAGGCAGATCCAGAAACTCAACCCAAAGTAGTGCGAGAGCAAGGCATAGGTATACGCGCCGACGGCATAGAAGCCGACATACCCCAGGTCGAGCAGACCGGCCAGGCCGACCACGATGTTCAGGCCAAGGCCGAGCATTACGTAAATCAGGATCAACGTGGCGATATCCACCGCGCCGCGAGAACCGAAGAACGGCCAGACGAATGCAACCACAATGATCGCTAGAACCCCCCAACGCTGAGTGCTGGGCAGGGTCAGGAAGCTGGTGGCTTTGCCCGGAATACGCGGAGCGTTGGGTGTCGAACGCCATACAGTGACGATCTGTTCGTGGAACAGGACCCGCAAAAACATAAGAATGGCGCAGCCGAAAATGGCTGTAAGCATCGCGTTGCTGGCACCGACGACCGCCAGATTAACTCCGACGATATCCAGCTTCAGGCCGAGGATCGGGTAGGCAACAGCCAATACCAGCAAGGCGCTGAAGAACGCCTGTTTAAGATTCTTGGTCATACTTTTTCAACCTCCGGGCGGCCCAGCAGACCGGTCGGCCGGAACAACAGCACCAATACGAGAAGAGCGAACGCGACTACATCCTTGTATTGGTCGCCGAATATATCGGCGCCGAAAGCCTCGGCCACGCCCAACACCAAACCACCCAGCATGGCGCCAGGGATACTGCCGATACCGCCCAGAACCGCCAGCGGTAAACGCCTTGATCCCGACGAGGAAGCCGGCGTTAGGGTTGATCACGCCGTATTGCATGCTCAGCAGGACAGCAGCAACCGCAGCCAGCGCCGCGCCGATCACGAAGGTCAGGGCGATGATGTTGTTGGTATTGATGCCCAACAGGTTGGCCATCTTGATGTCTTCAGCACAGGCGCGGCAGGCGCGACCCAGGCGAGAGCGGGAAATGAACCAGGTCAGCGCAAGCATGGCGACCAGAGTCACGATGAAGATCAGAATTTGCATGTAGGAAATCACCACCTCTTGCGAGTTGGAGATGCCGAACACGAAATTGCCGGGAATCAGGTTGGGAATCGATTTGTCTTTCGAGTCCTGGGCGAGCAGAACAGTGTTCTGCAGAAAGATCGACATACCGATAGCCGAGATCAGCGGGATCAAGCGGTTGCTGCCGCGCAGAGGGCGATAGGCAACACGTTCGATGGCGTAACCGTAGGCACTGGTAACGACGATGCTTGCCACGAAGGCAGCGGTGATCAGCAGGGGCAGGTTGTCCAGACCGAGCATGGACAGGCCAGCCAAGACGATAAACGCCACGTACGAGCCAATCATGTAAACCTCGCCGTGGGCGAAGTTGATCATGCCAATGATGCCGTAGACCATTGTGTAGCCGATGGCAATCAATGCATAGGTGCTGCCAATGGTCAGACCATTAACCAGCTGTTGGAAAAAGTGATAGATGTCTATATCAGGCATTACCGCGCTCCTAAAAACCTACTGAGTATTTCACTGGTGAAGTCATTTCCCGTTCGCTGTTCATGGTATGGGTCCACGTTTGGCGATTGAGCCCAGTGAATCACTGGTGACGGTTTCAAGATTTTCAGGGGGGAAGAGTCGCTATGGCGCAAGGCTCGACCCGTTACCTCGTAAAACAAAGCCCACTGTGGATGCAGTGGGCTTTGGGTGAGTCACAAGCTAGCCGGTTATTTCATCGGAGCTTCGGTTTTGGTGCCGTCTTTGTGCCAGGTGTAGACCACGAATTTGAAGTCTTTCAGGTCGCCCTTGGCGTCGAAGCTCAGGTCGCCGGTAGGGGTCTTGAAGGTACCGGCACGGATCGCGTCAGACACTTTTTTGGTGTCTTCGGATTTAGCGGTTTTGATCGCGTCGGCAATCACTTCAACAGCCGCGTAGGCCGGGAATACGAAAGGACCGCTCGGGTCTTCTTTCTTCGCGGTGAACTCGGCTACCAGTGCCTTGTTCGCTGGATCCTGGTCGAACGACTTCGGCAGGGTCACCAACAGGCCTTCGGAAGCGTCTTGAGCGATCTGCGAGATCGATGCGTTACCCACGCCTTCTGGACCCATGAAGCGTGCTTTCAAGCCTTTTTCTTGCGCCTGACGCAGGATCAGACCCAGCTCAGGGTGGTAGCCGCCGTAGTAAACGAAGTCGACGTTGGCTTGTTTCATTTTCGCGATCAGCGAGGAGAAGTCTTTGTCGCCAGCGTTGATACCTTCGAACAGGGCAACTTTTACGTTTTTGCCTTCGAGGGTTTTCTTCACTGCGGTCGCGATGCCTTCACCGTATTGCTGCTTGTCGTGGATGACAGCAACGATTTTCGGTTTGACCACGTCAGCGATATAGTTACCCGCTGCCGGGCCTTGAGCGCTGTCCAGGCCGATGGTACGGAAGACCATTTTATAGCCACGGTTGGTGATGTCCGGGCTGGTAGCAGCCGGGGTCACCATGATGATGCCTTCGTCTTCGTAGATATCCGAAGCTGGCTGAGTCGAGCTGGAGCATAGGTGACCGACCACGAATTTCACGCCGTCGTTGACGACTTTGTTGGCGATCGCAACGGCTTGCTTCGGATCACACGCATCATCGTACTCAACGGCTTCGAGTTTCTTGCCGTCGACACCGCCTTTGGCGTTGATGTCAGCGATAGCCATTTTCGCGCCGCTGAACTGCATGTCGCCGTACTGAGCTACTGCGCCGGTTTTAGGGCCGGCGATGCCGATCTTGATGGTATCGGCTGCGTACGAATGGCTGGCAACCCCGGCCAGAACCAATGCGGCAAACAGCTTGGAAATCTGCTTAGTACCCTTAGTCATGATGCTCCACTCTTGTGTTGTAATTTTTATATCCTGGCGGCCAAAAGCTGCAGGACCGGATTCAAAAAGCGCCCGATCTTCCCCCCGGCAACTGTACCGGTACAGTGTAGAGCGCCGGTTTGCCGCTTGAAAAGCTGGCTACTGGGGGCAAAACCGAATGATGTCGCTTAATTGTAAGAAAGATACAGAATCGCTACGACTTTCCCCCTCTCACAGGTCTCATGAGTGAGTCGAACCCCCAAACGTTTCTGAACCCTCCATGCAATCAACCACTTAAATCTGGGTTTGTCTGCGGAAACGGCGGCGCTATCATTGCGCCGATTTTCTTTTTGGTGAAACCCATGACCCAACAACCTAGCACCCTCTATGCCAAGCTGCTTGGCGAAACCGCCTCAATTACCTGGACTGAATTGCAACCGTTCTTTGCGAAGGGTGCCCTGTTGTGGGTCGAGACGTCGCTGGATTTGATTGAGGTCGCAGGCCGTGGCTGAAAACCAGGCAGACAAAGTCGCAGCGTGGCTTGCAGCCGGAGAGATCAGCAAGGTGGCTGAATCAAGGGCGCTGGATCTTCTTGAGCGTGACCCGCCGTTATGGGCAGTAGTGGTGGCACCGTGGGTGCTGATCCAGGACAGGGCGCAAGCCTGATCCGGTGCTCGTGGTTGGTGCGGTTGTTTGATGAATGAGTAGGGCGGTAACCGAACTGGCAAAAGATGGCGAAGTGCCGTAGCGAAAAATCCCACCTGAATACGTGGATTACAGCGCCGAATATCTTATGTAGGAGCGGGCTTGCCCACGATCGGCGCAATGCGGTGCATCAGGCCGATCGCCATCGCGGGCAAGCCCGCTCCTACAAGCGTTAGTGCGCAGTTTTACCCGTGTGGTTATTAAGCGAAATAACCCGTGTCTTGCCGATCCGGTGACGGTAGATCTCACGCAGGTATTTGACCGCTTTCTTCACGCTGTCCCGGGAAATACGGATGTCGTTGATCGAGACGAACTTGGATTTGTCGTCGATCAGTTCGCGGTACTTCTTCTCGTACATCGGTTTGATCGCGTACCAGTTGGTGTCGAGGATCTTCGCCGGGTTTTCGTACTCGTTGAGCAAGTCGTCGATACGCCCTTCGTCGAACTCATCGCTGACGATAAAGTCGATAATGGCGTTGTCCAGGGTGTCGTCGAAACGGTATTCGTTACGCGCGAAGCAGCGCTTGATGAAGGCCACGATCAGCGTCAGGAAGTCGTCCGACAGGCACGGGCTTTTCGCGATCAGGGTGGTCAGCGACAAGTTGGCAGACGCGCCGATTACCAACGCATAACGCTTGAGCGTGGTATTCGGGAACAGGCTGTTGAGGTGGGTTTTCAGCCGGTTCAGGTCCATGTAGGACAGCTTGTAGTCCTTGGGCAACGAAACGATCGATACCACCGACGAGCAGTTCTTGAAGAAGTGCAGGTCATGCAGCGCCGCTGCGTCGTAACCGGATGCTTTGTACTGCTCCAGCGCCGCGCGATAACGCGTGGATTCGATCGGCAGCAAGCTGATGCCTTCGATGGCCTGGGTGACTTTGTTGAAGTGCGGCAGGTCGATGGAGCGGAAGAACAGGTCATCGATGTTCAGACGTGGCTGTTCTTTTTCGAACACCTTGAATTTGTCTGAGTTGGGCGCCGGCTGTTCCGGTACCACCGATTCTGCGTAGGCAATCGCTACCGGCCCCGCCAGACTCATGAACAAGTCGTTGGCGTCCAGGCGAATGGTTTCGCCAATGTCGATCCCGGCGCGTCGGAAGTAGTTCTGGTCGTAGTCGGTGGTAACCGCCTGCGCTGTCAGAATGTTGAAAATCTGCTGCGAGATGTACTGGTTGGCGTGACGCTCCATGGCGTTCACGTCGATGTTCTCGATGTTGCCGTCGTCGCTTTCTTCGGCGTAACGCATGATGTCGTTGGAAATCAGCATCATCGCGTTCCAGGGACGAATCCGGCCCATGACGCTGGCTTCGCTGCTGTCTTCATTGGCGAAGTTGTAGGAGAAGTCCCACTCCTCAGCCAGGTACTTGCAAAGCAGGCGTCCGGCGTTGATGTGCAGTGCTTCAGACATTTCGCTGCGATGGTCAGAAATGTTCGGCAGGATGCAGATGCCGCTGGTGAAGATCGGCTCGAAGACGAAGGAGCGTCCGCGCTTGCTGTCATTCTCGCTGGCAGGCTTGGTGTCGAACGTCTTGTTCATGTACGAATACTGTTGCGCCAGACCAAATTCCGACGCCATGCCGGAACCGGTACCGCCGCCCGCACTGAAAATGTAGAAGTACAAGCGCGATTGGTTGGCTTTGATCCCGCACGAGTCGATCAGGTACGAGTGAACCAGTTTCCAGTCGGCGCTGGAAAAGTTCTGGGTGTCCTTGTTCAGGATGATCTTGGCCAGGTACTGACCGAGGATCGGTGCGTTACCGGCACCACCCGCGTGGACCTCGGACAGGTCCATGATTTTCATTTTGCTGTAGTCATTGATGAAGCCGCCTTTCTCGCCCTTGCGAGAGAAACGGATGCGCCCGGCAATGTCCTTGTCCAGGTCGCCCAACATGACCAGTGGCTCCACCAGGAACACCGGTTTGCTGGCCTTGTTATGCACCAGGCGCAGGTTATTGCGAATCCAGCGCGCTGGGCTGTAGCCCTTTTCGTCGACCAGCCGGTCTTCGTTGCTGAACTGATTGAGGTAGAACTTGCGTGCGTTGTACACCAGTTCGGCGACGTCCAGCGCAATGTTCGACCCGCAACGACCCAGACCAATCAGGCATACCGACGGGAATTGCTGGTCGCGACGCATATCGTTTTCGTCTTCGATAAGGGACGAAGGTGGAAACACGATGTCTCGCAGGCCATCCAGATTGTCGAGGATGCGATCGGTGTCAGTCTCGGTGAAGTACAGATACTGGTGCGCGGGCATCGGCTGCGGACTGTAGACACTGCGAGGGACAGGAGGGGCAGTAATAAGGAGTTCTGATACCGCGCTGGCCGGGTCGTTTTTCTGAGTCATCGTGCGCCATATGCCTGGAGTGGATGGCTGCTCGATTTAGTGTTATCGCGCCATCATGGGGGAAGAAAATACGACTTTACAGTGCGTCATAAGCTTGAGCGATAGGGTTTAACCCTAGTGCTGACTAGGGTGTTCCCTTGTTCAAGCTATTGATTTGTCGGCCGAGATTGCCGGCTCTTTAATTCAACGAGACAAGGATTTACCGAGAAAGGAGGGGGCGATGCGTTCGATCAGCCTGCGGGATGGGCAACAGTGGCGCCAATGTATGGGATCAAGCTGTCGGTGAACAGGTTTCCGCTGGTGGTCAGGCCGGTGAATTGCGGGGGGAGCGCAGGTGGCCAAAGGCTTGCCGGTTTGCGTTGATTGAGTTCTTGTATCAGCGGCAGCAGCAATTCCAGCGGCGCCGGCTTGCTGAACAGGTAGCCTTGCGCATAGTCGCAGCCATATTGACTGAGAAAGTCCAGTTGCTGCGGAGTTTCCACGCCCTCAGTGACCACTTTGAGGTGCAGGGTGTGGGCCATGATAATAATTGCCTGGACGATTTCCATGTCCTGTTGCGATTTGGGGATGTCCACGATGAACGATCGATCGATTTTCAGGGTATTCAACGGCAGCCGTCGCAGATAGGCCAATGACGAATAGCCCGTGCCAAAGTCATCGATGGACAACGATACGCCCAGGGCGCGGATGTGCTTCAGCAGTTCGATGGTGTTGCTGATATTGCCCATCAGCGCGTTTTCGGTTACCTCCAGTTCAAGCCGGTCTGGCGAGACTCCGGCGTCTTCCAGGGCGAAGCGGATTTCTTCGGCCAGTTCCTCCCGGGCCAGGTTCAATGCTGAACAGTTGACCGCGATGAGGAGGCGTTCGAAGCCACCTTTGTGCAGCAGTGACAAATCCCGGCAGGCACGTCTCAGCACCCAGTTATCCAGCTCGGCAATCAAACCGTTGGCTTCAGCAATCGCAATGAAGCGCTCCGGGGTCAGCAGACCGTGCTGTGGATGCTGCCAGCGCACCAGCGCTTCGAGCTTGGCGACATGCCCGGTTTGCAGATCAACGATAGGCTGGTAGTAAAGTAATAATCCCTCTCCGTCGCGCAGTGCACCTCGCAGTTCCTCCTCAAGTTGCAATTCAAGGGTGGCCTTGGTTTTCAGGTTCGAGCTGAAAAAGTACAGGGCGTTGCGGCCACTGCCCTTGGACTCATACAGCGCCAGGTCTGCGTTTTTCAGCAGTTCTTCGCAGGTTTTACCGTCATCGGGGAACACGCTGATACCGATACTGGTGGTCATCACCATGCGCCGGCCACCCAGTGCAATGGGTTCTTTCATGGCGTGCATGACCCGTTGCGCCAGGTGGCGGGCCTCTTCGCGGTTGTTCAAGGAGATCAAAATACAGAACTCGTCGCCGCCAAAGCGTGCCACGACATCCTGAGTCCGGGTGGCATTGCGAATATGGTCGGCGATGACTTTGAGCAGCTCATCGCCGGCGTCGTGTCCGAGGCTGTCGTTGATGCGCTTGAAGTGGTCGATGTCGAGAAACATCACCGCCAGCATGCCGCCGCTCAGCGTTTGCTCCAGCAGCTTCTCGGCGAAGATATGGTTGAAACCGCGGCGATTGATCAGATTGGTCAAGGCGTCATAGTGGGCCACTTGCTGCAAGGAGACCCTGGCCTGATCCAGTTGGCTGAGCAGGGCATTGACCCGCCGCAGATCGTGTTCTTTGCCTTGCAGTTTTTTGTCGGCCAGCGCGGCGCTGATGCTGCCGACGATGATCAGCATCACGATCAGGGCAATGGTCAGGCCCAGTTGCAGACTGTTGTCGCTGGTTGCGGGTTGCAGGGCACTGGCGGCGGGCACCACCAGATTCAACGACCACATGCCCAGGAAATGCGTCAACAGGATTCCGGCGCCGAGCAACAGACTGGCGCCGACTTTGTAAAGTTGATGGAGCATGCCGCTGCCTTTGCGCAGGCGCACCGCCAGCAGCAAAATGGCCAGGCTGGACGCGATCGCCGTCAGCGTCGATAAGGCAAACAGGCGTGGTTCATAATATTGCGTGGCGTTGGAGCGCAGCGCCGACATCCCGACGTAGTGCATGGCCGTAATGCCCAGGCCGACCAGGATCGAAGAGTGAATGTACTGCGTGGTACTCAGCGAGGTGTTACTGAGCATGCGCATCACGACCAGTCCGGCAATCAACGCAATCAGCAGCGACATCACCGTGATGTGCAGGTCGTAGTGGACCTCGATCGGGGCCTGGAACGCGAGCATGTTAATAAAGTGCATTGCCCAGATGCCCACGGCCAGGCACATGGCGCCCAGCCAGCACCACAAGGTTTGCGCTTCCGGTTTTTCTGCATGGCTCAGCCGTTCGGCCATATCCAGGGTGGCGAAGTTGGCGGCGCAAGCGATCAGGTAGGCCAAAACAACCAGCAGGCCATAGTGGGTACAGTCCAGCAAAATTTGCCCGCTCGCTGGAAGCTCAGCGAGAAAATGTAAACCCAGCCAATCCATAGCGCGCCCCATTACTCAATGCCAGGGTGCCACGGTCCTATAGACGGTGGCGAGTCGACTGGGAGTATAGGAGCTACGCGCTGTGCGCTAAAGTTAATGGCTATTTGACCTCAACGATTTTGGCATTGAATCAATAGCGAATAGTTCTAAAAACTCGCCGACAGGTCCATTGAGCACTATCAGCGTTACGAATGTTTACAGACAGGTTTGTCCTACAGTCCTAGATTACAGATCGCAGGCCATGTGAATAACAATAAAAGAGACGGACACCCATGCAGAACTCGACCCAAGCGGAGAATGCCTGGCGCATTCTGTTCCTGCTGTTCCTGGCAAACCTGTTCAATTTCTACGATCGCACGCTGCCCGCCATCATCATCGAGCCAATCCGCATGGAATGGCACCTGAGCGACTTTCAGATCGGGATCATTGGCACGGCGTTCACCATCGTTTACGCCATCGCCGGTCTGCCCTTGGGGCGCATGGCCGACAATGGTTCGCGGCGCAAGCTCATGGGTTGCGGGCTGGCGGTATGGAGCGGGCTGACTGCGGCCAATGGCCTGGTGGGCAGCTTCTGGACGTTTCTGTTAGTACGCATGGGTATCGGCATCGGTGAGGCCAGCTATGCACCGGCCGCGAACTCCTTGATCGGTGACTTGTTCCCGGCCGGCCGTCGTGCGCGGGCCATGGGCATCTTCATGCTGGGTCTGCCGTTGGGCCTGCTGCTGGCGTTTTTCACCACCGGCGCCATCGTCAAGGAATTCGGTACCTGGCGTGCGCCGTTCTTCATCGCCGCGTTGCCGGGCCTGGTACTGGCGGTGTTCATGTTCTTTATCCGTGAGCCCAAGCGGGGGGCGGCGGAAAGCGTGCGCATGTCTCAGGAAAAAATCGAAAAGCCGATTCGTCGGGTGCTGGCGATTCCCACCTTTTTATGGCTGGTACTGGCCGGGTTGAGTTTCAACTTTGCAACCTATGCCTGTAACTCGTTCATGGTGCCGATGCTGCAGCGCTACTTCCAGATGCCATTGCAGCAGGCGGCAGTCGCGACCGGGCTGATCGTCGGCGTGACCGGTTTGTTCGGGCTGACTCTGGGTGGCTGGATTGCCGACAAACTTCACCAGCGTTACGCCAATGGTCGACTGATGTTTGCGGCCTTGAGCATGATCGTCTCCGTGGCGGCAACGGGCTACGCCTTGCATGCCGGGCGAATCGACATTGGCTTGTTCGTCGGCGTGTTCAGCGTGGGCTGGCTGTTTTCCTACAACTTCTACACCTGCGTCTACACCGCGATCCAGGACGTGGTCGAACCCCGTTTGCGGGCAACGGCGATGGCAGTGTTCTTCGCCGGGTTGTACCTGTTGGGCGGCGGTCTTGGGCCGGTGGTGGTCGGGCTGCTGTCTGACTACTTCTCGCATTCAGCGATGCAGGCGGCGGGTGTCGAGCAGATGAGTGAAGTGTTCAAGGCCGACGGCTTGCACGATGCAATGCTGCTGATCCCGGTGGCGTTGTTCATGACCTTGCTGTTCCTGCTCCAGGCCTCCCGCAGCTTTGCTCGCGACGCCGAGCGGATGAAGGCCGGGATGGTGGCGGATGAGCCGCAGATGCCGGCGGTGACGGCCTGATAGTCTGTGCCCCGACCCTGTAGGAGCTGCCGAAGGCTGCGATCAATCGCCATCGCGAAGGTCGTTCCGACCTTATCGCAGCCTTCGGCAGCTCCTACAGAATCGGGGCCAGAACAGGCAACGGCGATCTTCAAAAACAACAAAGCCCGCATCAGCGGACTTTGTCATTCATGCA
Organism: Pseudomonas sp. NA-150; assembly: GCF_044336365.1. Lineage (NCBI taxonomy): Bacteria > Pseudomonadati > Pseudomonadota > Gammaproteobacteria > Pseudomonadales > Pseudomonadaceae > Pseudomonas > Pseudomonas sp. NA-150. The sequence continues at coordinate 1,096,665 of NZ_CP172305.1, forward strand.
GTCAGCGAATCAACCGGCAACCAACACCCGAATCGCTTCCAGGCGCAGTGCTGCTTTGTCGAGCATGGCCAGGCCTTGCTCACGTTGTTGACGCAGTGCAACCAGTTCGCTGTCGCGCACGGTCGGGTTGACCGCTTGCAGGGCGGTCAGGCGCGCCAGTTCTTCTTCGGTATCGGCCGCCAGACGACGTTGTGCCTCAGCCACGCGCTCGGCGTGTTTCGGGAAGATCTTGGCTTCGCCGGCATTGATCTGCGGGTTGAGCACGTCGCGCTGGGCCTGGATGAACTTGTTGGCGCTGGCACGTGGCACGCTCTCCAACTGTTCATTCAAGGTCACGAACGACACACGCCCGGACAAGTCATTGCCTTGGGCGTCCAGCAGGCAGCGCAGGGCGGCCGGTGGCAAGTAGCGGCCCAGTTGCAGCGAACGCGGAGCAACTACTTCACTGACGTACAGCAGCTCCAGCAACACGGTGCCAGGTTTCAGCGCCTTGTTCTTGATCAGCGCCACGGCGGTGTTGCCCATCGAGCCGGCGAGCACCAGGTCCATGCCACCTTGCACCATCGGGTGTTCCCACGTGATGAACTGCATGTCTTCACGGGCAAGCGCCTGATTGCGGTCGTAGGTGATGGTCACGCCTTCGTCGTCGCCCAGCGGGAAGCTGGCGTCGAGCATTTTCTCGCTTGGCCTGAGGATCAGCGCGTTTTCCGAATGGTCCTCGCTGTCGATGCCAAAGGCGTCGAACAGGGTCTCCATGTAGATCGGCAGGGTGAACTGATCGTCTTGCTCAAGGATGTCCTCGACCAGCGCTTCGCCTTCGCCGGCGCCGCCCGAATTGAGCTCCAGCAAGCGGTCGCGGCCACTGTGCAGCTCGCCCTCCAGACGGATACGTTGTTCACGCGCTTCATCGACCAGCACGCGCCAGTCATCGTCATCGCCACTTTCCAGCAACGGCAGCAAGCGCGGACCGAACTGGTGCTGCAGGGCGTTGCCGGTCGGACAGGTATTGAGGAAGGCATTCAACGCTTCGTGGTACCACTGGAACAGGCGCTCTTGCGGGCTGGTTTCCAGGTAGGGGACGTGCAATTCGATGATGTGCTTCTGGCCGATCCGGTCGAGACGACCGATACGCTGCTCCAGCAAGTCCGGGTGCGCCGGCAGATCGAACAACACCAGATGGTGCGCGAACTGGAAGTTGCGGCCTTCACTGCCGATTTCCGAACAGATCAGCACTTGCGCGCCAAACTCTTCGTCGGCGAAGTACGCCGCAGCGCGGTCACGTTCGAGGATGTTCATACCTTCGTGGAACACCGTGGCCGGAATCCCGGAACGCACGCGCAGGGCGTCTTCCAGGTCCATCGCGGTTTCGGCGTGGGCACAGATGACCAGCACTTTGACCCGCTTGAGCATCTTCAGGGTGTCGATCAGCCAATCGACACGCGGGTCGAAACGCCACCAGCGCTGGTCTTCGGTAAGGTCCGGTTGCGACTGGAAGCTGACTTCCGGGTACAGGTCGGCATGTTCGCCCACCGGCAACTCCAGGTATTCGGCAGGGCAAGCCAGCGGATACGGGTGCAGTTTGCGTTCCGGGAAGCCTTGAACGGCAGCCCGGGTGTTACGGAACAGTACGCGGCCGGTGCCATGACGATCGAGCAATTCACGAATCAGGCGAGCGTTGGCTTCGGTGTCGCCATCGGCCACGGCGGCCAGCAGCGAATCGCCTTCGGCACCGAGGAAACCGTGGATGGTCTTGTGCGCAGCAGGCGACAGACGGCCTTGATCGAGCAGTTCCTGCACCGCTTCGGCGATCGGGCGATAGTTATCGCTCTCGGCGCGGAAGGCGTTCAGGTCGTGGAAACGGTTCGGATCGAGCAGGCGCAAACGCGCGAAGTGGCTGTCCTGGCCCAGTTGTTCCGGGGTTGCGGTCAGCAACAGCACGCCCGGGATCGTTTCAGCCAGCTGCTCGACCAGGGTGTATTCAGGGCTGGCCTGCTCTTCGTGCCAGACCAGGTGATGCGCTTCGTCGACCACCAGCAAATCCCAACCGGCGGCAAACAGTGCGTCCTGGGCCTTCTCGTCGTCCACCAGCCACTCCAGCGCCACCAGCGCCAGTTGCGTGTCTTCAAACGGGTTAGAGGCATCGCTTTCGATAAAGCGTTCTTCATCGAACAACGCCACTTGCAGGTTGAAGCGGCGACGCATCTCCACCAGCCACTGGTGCTGGAGGTTTTCCGGAACCAGGATCAACACCCGGTTGGCGCGGCCCGACAACAGTTGGCGGTGAATCACCAGACCGGCTTCGATGGTTTTACCCAGGCCTACTTCGTCGGCCAGCAGCACCCGTGGCGCGATACGATCAGCGACTTCGCGGGCGATGTGCAATTGGTGCGCGATAGGTTGCGCACGCACGCCGCCCAGGCCCCAGAGCGAGGACTGCAACTGGCGGCTGGTGTGCTCCAGGGTGTGGTAACGCAGCGAGAACCAGGCCAGCGGGTCGATCTGACCCGCGAACAAACGGTCGGTGGCCAAGCGGAACTGAATGAAGTTCGACAGCTGGGTCTCCGGCAGCGTGACGCCTTCGTTTTGCGCGTTGAGCCCGTGATAGACCAGCAGACCGTCGACGTCATCGACTTCGCGCACGGTCATTTTCCAGCCTTCGAAGTGGGTGATGGTGTCACCCGGCGAAAAACGTACGCGTGTCAGCGGTGCATTTCGCAGCGCATATTGGCGGGTATCGCCAGTGGCCGGATAGAGCACGGTCAACAAGCGGCCGTCTTGTGCCAAAACGGTGCCTAATCCCAGCTCAGCTTCGCTGTCACTAATCCAGCGTTGCCCCGGTTGATACTGCTGCGCCATGCTGCCTGACTCCCGCCGTGAAAAAGCCGACTATCTTAACGGAACACGGCGCTGAGCCAAAGGACGCTGTTGAAAACAGGCCGTATTCATTGGATAGGTGCCTTTGCTTTGGCGACGTAAGGCACTTGTTGGGCAAGACCTTAGTTGAAAGTTTTACTTCATGTTACTCAAGTCGACGAAGCGGCAGCCGACAGTCTGCAGACAGGAGATCAATAATTATGCTGCCACCGTTTCTACCGCTGAGCGCAGTGCCCGTTACGTCACAGCTCGATCCGGTCAAGCAACGGCCGGACATCCCGCCCGTGATGCCGGTGCAGCCAACGTCCAATGAAAGCACCATCGACCTGCGCAAGCGCGATCCCGAACAGACCGCGACCATGTTGCGTGAGGAGCAGGAACGCCGTCAGCAACGGCGCCGTAATGGCGAGCCTGAGCCGGAAGAGCCGTTGGCGATTCCCGGGGATTCGTTGAATGCCGACAACACCGTGCCCGTTATCGCCCTGATGGACGAAGAGCCGCATAAAGGGCTGTGGGTGGATGTAGAGGTGTAGGGTTCCGTGGTCCGGCTGATATCGACCTGCTGCCGTTTTGCGACGAAAGGGGCGGCAGCTTCCAACATTTTGTCGTGCAACTAGCTCGATCACCGCTAGCCACGGCGGCCTTCCCCACGCATTATTGGCGTATCCCGAGTTCAAGACGTAGAAGCCATGAGCGAAGACGACAAATTGATAGACTTGGGCGCCGAACGCGCCAAGCGTACCCACGATCTCAAAGACAAACGCCTCAATGAAATTCGTCTGGCGTTCGAGCAGGCGATGCCCATGGGCAAAGGCAAGAAAAAGCCCAAGGGCAAACCGAAAAAGCCTTGAGTGCCACGGCTCATCCCTCCGATGTTTGATGCCGGTCAGTGATCCACTGCTTGTCGCGCCTTGTCGTGGCCGCTATTGACCTGGATCAATATCCTCCAACGCCTTGCTGGTTAACCTTGCTTCATCGAACAGGATGAAGCAGGGGAGGCGTTTATGTTTCTCGATAATGTGGTCATCGCCGGTGTACTCACCGTCGGCCTGATGCTGGCGTTCTTCGCGGGCTTGGGAATTTTCATCTGGAAGGATACGAACAAGCGCAAATAGCGCTGGAAAAGAGCACGCAAGGCATTTTGGGCGACTTCGGTCGCCTTTTTTTCGTTCTTTGCTCAGGCGCAAAAGAGCCCGCTCCTACAATAGATCGCATCACCATGTAGGAGCAGGTGCGAAGCTTTTCAGCCGATGGTGATGGTTGGCAGCGTCGGCAGAGTGACGGTCTGTTGTTTGCGCGGCGCGAGGATTTCGGCCTCGCCATCCACCACCAGCTCATCGCGCTGGTTGAATACGCGGGTAGCAATGCGTACGCGGAATTTCGGCAGCTTTTCCAGAATCTCCAGACGAACCGTCAAGGTGTCGCCAATCTTCACCGGCTTCTGGAAGCTCATTTGCTGACCGATATAGATAGTGCCCGGCCCAGGCAATTCGCAAGCGACCGCCGCGCTGATCAACGCGCCGCTGAACATGCCGTGGGCGATGCGCTCCTTGAACATGGTGGCGGCGGCGAACTCGGGATCCAGATGCACCGGGTTGTGGTCGCCCGACATCGCAGCGAACAGCTGGATATCACGCTCTTCGACGGTCTTGCTGTAACTGGCGGTCTGGCCGACTTCGAGCGCTTCGTACGGCGTGTTGGTGACTTGAGTCATGGAGTGTTCCCGTGGCGTAAAGGTTGACGATAAACGTATCGGTGGCGGGTGCCGCTCTCTCTATTCGGTGCGCGGTGGTCGAGAAATCCTCAGTGCCTGCTCAAGCCAGTCGAGCAAGTCACGGGTGACTTCATCGCGGTTGGTTTCGTTGAGCACCTCGTGACGCGCCTGCGGATAGAGTTTGAGTTGCACTGCTTGGTTCCCGGCCTGGGTCATTGCAGCGGCAAGATCTTTGAGACGTTTGCCCTCGCTCACCGGATCACATTCTCCCCCGGTAATCAGCAACGGCAAGCAGGGATCGATCTGGGCAAGGTTGGTCGGTTTGCTGATTTGCTGCAAGCCGCCGAGCATATCCAGCCAGAATTGATTGGTGCAGCGAAAGCCGCAATTAGGGTCGTTGATGTAATTGTCGACTTCTTGCGGGTCGCGGCTCAACCAATCAAATGGCGTGCGGTTCGGTTTGAAGGCTTTATTGAAGGAGCCAAAGGACAACCATTCGATCAGCGCGCTGCGCCCGGTCGGCCCCTGACGCCAGCGCTCCAGGCGGGCAACCAGGCTGGCGCTGCGATACAGCGACACCGGCTGGAAATTCGAACCACTGAGAATCGCCCCTTGCAAGCTACCGCTGTGGTGCAGCAGATAGGCCTGGGCGATGTAACTGCCCATGCTGTGGCCCATGAGGAAAATCGGCAGCCCCGGATGTTTCTGATGGATGTATTGCGACAGGCTGGCCAGATCACCGACCACTTTGCTCCAGCCATCTTCGTCGGCGTAGTGCCCCAGTTCGCCATGGGCGGCGGTATTCCCGTGGCCGCGCTGATCCAGCGCATACAAGGCGAAACCTGCGGTATTCAGCGCTGCGCCGAAGCGTTCGTAACGACCACTGTGTTCAGCCATTCCATGAGACAACATCACAACAGCCCTGGGCGATACCGGCGGGTACCAATGATTGACGTACAGGCGACTGTGATCACTGGCATCGAGCCAAAAAGCAGAGTGAGTCATGGCGATTCCTTGTGCCTCGTGTGACATATCCTTGCATTGTATAGCCGATGACCAATCTCAGTCCGACCAGCAGCAAGATTCACACGATTGATGACGAGCTGTGGACTATTTGCCTTGTTGACGTTAGCTGCTAACGTCCGGCAAGCCCCGCTGTTGAATACGCGGGCCAGACACACTCAGGTAAGAGGACAAACAACAATGCAACCTGATTTCTGGAACGATAAACGCCCGGCCGGTGTGCTCCCCGAGGTGGACCTTGCGGCGTACAAGTCGGTGATCGAGGTATTCGAGCGTTGCTGCAAAAAGTTCGCTGACCGCCCGGCATTCAGCAACATGGGCGTCACCCTGACCTATGCCGAGCTGGAACGTCATTCGGCAGCGTTTACCGCTTACCTGCAAGAGAATACCGATCTGCAACCCGGCGATCGCATCGCCGTGCAGATGCCTAACCTGCTGCAATACCCGATCGCCGTGTTTGGTGCCTTGCGCGCCGGCCTGATCGTGGTCAATACCAACCCGTTGTACACCGCGCGGGAAATGCGTCATCAGTTCAAGGATTCGGGCGCGCGGGCGCTGGTCTACCTGAACGTGTTCGGCAAACTGGTGCAGGAAGTGCTGCCGGACACCGACATTCAATACCTGATCGAAGTGAAGATGGGCGACATGCAGTCGGCCGCCAAAGGCTGGCTGGTCAACACCGTCGTCGACAAGGTCAAGAAGCTGGTGCCGGCCTACGACCTGCCACAGGCAGTCTCGTTCAAAAGCGTACTGAAACTGGGCCGTGGTCATCACCTGCAAGCGGTGCGCATCGGCCTCGACAACATTGCCGTGCTGCAATACACCGGCGGCACCACTGGCTTGCCCAAGGGCGCGATGCTGACCCACGGCAATCTGGTGGCGAACATGCAGCAGGTGTATGCCTGCATGTTGCAACACGGTCCGGACGGTACGCCGCTGTTCAAGCAGGGCAGCGAAGTGATGATCGCGCCGCTGCCGCTGTACCATATCTATGCCTTCACCGCGAACTGCATGTGCATGATGGTCAGCGGCAACCACAACGTGCTGATCACCAACCCGCGGGATATCGGCGGCTTCATCAAAGAGCTGAAAAACTGGCGTTTCTCGGCGTTGCTCGGGCTCAACACCTTGTTCGTGGCGTTGATGGATCACCCGGACTTCAAAAGCCTGGACTTCTCTCACCTCAAGCTGACCAACTCCGGCGGCACCGCGCTGGTCAAGGCTACGGCCGAGCGCTGGCAGCAAATCACCGGCTGCGCGATTGTCGAAGGCTACGGCTTGACCGAAACCTCGCCAGTGGCCTGTACCAACCCCTACGGCGAGAAGGCGCGTTTGGGCACCGTGGGCATTCCCGTGCCGGGCACCTGGATGAAAGTCACCGATGACAACGGCGTCGAGCTGCCGTTGGGCGAACGGGGCGAGTTGTGCATCAAGGGCCCGCAGGTGATGAAGGGCTACTGGCATCGCCTCGAAGCCACCGCCGAAGTGTTGGATGCCGATGGCTGGCTGAAAACCGGTGATATCGCGGTGATCGACCCGGACGGCTTCGTCCGCATCGTCGATCGCAAGAAAGACATGATCATCGTTTCCGGTTTCAACGTTTATCCGAATGAAATCGAAGATGTGGTCATGGCACACCCGAAAGTCGCCAGTTGCGCGGTGATCGGCGTACCCGACGAGCGGTCGGGCGAAGCCGTGAAACTGTTCGTGGTCGCACGGGAGGCGGGGGTCAGCATTGAAGAGCTGAAGACTTACTGCAAAGAAAACTTTACTGGTTACAAAGTCCCCAAGCACATCGTGCTGCGAGACTCGTTGCCAATGACGCCTGTCGGCAAAATCCTGCGCCGCGAGCTGCGCGATATCGCTTGATCGGGTAAAACCTGCTACACCGTCAATCGCGGGCAAGCCGCTTCTACAAGGCGTCGAACTGTAGGAGCGGGCTTGCCCGCGATTGCTTTTTCAGTGTGATTTTTTGTAAATAGAATTAATGCTCTAATTGTGACTTGATGTGTATCTTGAGTCATGTTTATGACTGTAGGGGTCTCTTTTGGCTCTGGTCGACCCTCGGCAAAGCTGCTACTCTCGGCCCGCTTTTCGTGCCTATCGGTAAGCGAAAAGCCTGGAACACCCACAAAAAATCATCGTATTTAAGCGGTGTGTAGAATTTGCTGTCGCTGAGGAGTCGGCTTCCATGATCGAAAATTTTTGGAAGGATAAATACCCGTCTGGCATTGCTGCCGATATCAATCCTGACGAGTATCCAAATATTCAGGCGGTATTGAAACAGTCTTGCGAGCGTTTCGCCAACAAGCCTGCGTTCAGCAACCTGGGCAAGACTCTCACTTACGGTGAGCTGTACGAACTGTCGGGCGCTTTTGCGGCGTACCTGCAACAGCACACCGATCTGCAGTCGGGCGATCGCATCGCCGTGCAACTGCCGAACCTGCTGCAATACCCGGTTGCCGTGTTCGGAGCGATCCGCGCCGGCCTGATCGTGGTCAACACCAACCCGCTATACACCGCGCGGGAAATGGAACACCAGTTCAATGACTCCGGCGCCAAGGCGCTGGTGTGTCTGGCGAACATGGCGCACCTGGCTGAAATCGTCGTGCCCAAGACCAACGTCCAGCACGTGATCGTCACCGAAGTCGGCGACCTGCTGCCGCCGGTCAAGCGCCTGCTGGTCAACAGCGTGATCAAGTACGTGAAGAAGATGGTTCCGGCCTACAGCCTGCCCAAGGCCATCGCTTTCAACGATGTGCTGAGCAAAGGCCGTGGCCAACCGGTGAACGACGCGTCGCCCGTCAGCGGCGATGTCGCGGTGCTGCAATACACCGGCGGCACCACCGGTGTGGCCAAGGGCGCGATGTTGACCCACCGCAACCTGGTCGCCAACATGCTGCAGTGCAAGGCGCTGATGGCTTCCAACCTGAATGAAGGTTGCGAGATCCTGATCACGCCGCTGCCGCTGTACCACATCTATGCCTTCACCTTTCACTGCATGTCGATGCTGCTGCTGGGCAACCACAACATCCTGATCAGCAACCCGCGCGACCTGCCGGCGATGGTCAAGGAATTGTCGAAGTGGAAGTTCAGCGGTTTCGTCGGCCTCAACACGTTGTTCGTGGCGCTGTGCAATAACCAGGAGTTCCGCAGCCTGGACTTCTCGGCGCTGAAAGTGACGCTGTCTGGCGGCATGGCACTGCAGTTGGCAGCGGCCGAACGTTGGAAAGAAGTGACCGGCTGTAGCATCTGCGAAGGTTACGGCATGACCGAAACCAGCCCGGTGGCCACGGTCAATCCGATCCAGCACATCCAGATTGGCACCATCGGTATTCCGGTGCCCTCGACCCAGTGTCGGGTCATCGATGACGCCGGCAACGAACTGCCCCTGGGCGGCACCGGCGAGCTGTGTGTGAAAGGTCCGCAGGTGATGAAGGGCTACTGGAAACGCCAGGACGCCACCGATGAAATGCTCGACGCCGACGGCTGGTTGAAAACCGGTGACATCGCGATCATCCAGCCTGACGGCTACATGCGCATCGTCGACCGCAAGAAAGACATGATTCTGGTCTCCGGTTTCAACGTTTACCCCAACGAGCTTGAGGATGTCCTGGCTTCGTTGCCGGGCGTGCTGCAATGCGCGGCCATTGGTATCCCGGACGAGAAATCCGGTGAGGCGATCAAGATTTTCATCGTCGCCAAACCGGGCGTGACCCTGACCAAGGACCAGGTCATGGAACACATGCGCGCCAACGTCACCGGGTACAAAGTGCCGAAAACGGTGGAATTCCGCGAGGCGTTGCCGACCACCAACGTGGGCAAGATCCTGCGTCGCGAACTGCGCGATGAAGAGCTGAAAAAAATCGGCTTGAAAAAAACCGCGTAAGCGACCTGCACCACACCAAGCCCCGCCGATGCGGGGCTTGGTTGTTTTAGAGATGCGCGAATGATTTCTCTGTAGGAGCGAACTTGTTCGCGAGACGGTGTGTCAGGCACACCGCAGTCAAGCTGCTCGCCAACAAGTTGGCTCCTACAGAGTCATGTGCCCGATCACTCACCCACAACCCTGCGGCCAGAACCCGGCAAATCTGCGACAATCCCCGCCTTTGCACCCTCAAAAGACTTTGCGTAGCTGATGACAGACCAATCGCCTTCCATCGACCAAATGCTGAATAACCTCGACCACGCGATGATCTCCGATCGTCATCGCCTGCGTCGCCAGTTGCATGAACTGCGCAAGAAGCCCGACGCGGGCAAGCTGGCGCAGTGGGTCGAGCGTGCGCAGGCGTCTTTCGCTCAGGTCACGTCGCGACGCGAGAGCGTGCCGTCGATTCGCTATGACGACAACCTGCCGATTGCCGCCAAGCGCGATGAAATCAAGGACGCGCTGCTCAAGCATCAGGTGTTGATCATTGCCGGCGAAACCGGTTCGGGCAAAACCACTCAGCTGCCGAAAATCTGCCTGGAAATCGGCCGCGGCCAACACGGTCTTATCGGTCACACTCAGCCGCGCCGAATTGCGGCGCGCAGCGTGGCCAGTCGGGTCGCTGAAGAGTTGGGCACGCCGTTGGGTGCACTGGTCGGTTACCAAGTGCGCTTCGAAGATCAAAGCGACAGCAACACCCTGATCAAGCTGATGACCGACGGTATTCTGCTGGCCGAGACCCAGCACGACCGCTTCCTCGAGCGCTACGACACGATCATCGTAGACGAAGCCCACGAACGCAGTCTGAACATCGACTTCCTGCTCGGCTACCTGAAAACCCTGCTGCCGCGTCGTCCTGACCTGAAGGTGATCATCACTTCGGCGACCATCGATCTGGAGCGTTTCTCCAAACACTTCAACGACGCGCCGATTGTCGAAGTCTCGGGCCGCACCTTTCCGGTGGAAACCTGGTACCGGCCGCTGACCTCGGAACAGGACGAAGAGGGCAACCCGGTCGAGGATGACCTGACGGTCGATCAGGCGATTCTGGCGACGCTGGACGAACTGGCGGCCTTGGAGCGCAGTGAACGCAAGAGTCCCGGCGATGTGCTGGTGTTCCTGCCCGGCGAGCGGGAAATCCGCGACGCTGCGGAAATGCTGCGTAAGGCGCAACTTAAACACACCGAGATTCTGCCTCTGTACGCGCGCCTGTCGCCGGCCGAACAGCAGCGGATTTTCCAGTCGCACCCAGGCCGTCGCGTGGTACTGGCGACCAACGTTGCCGAAACTTCGCTGACCGTGCCGGGCATTCGCTATGTGATTGACAGCGGCACTGCGCGCATCAGTCGCTACAGCTATCGCGCCAAAGTCCAGCGCCTACCCATCGAAGCCGTGTCGCAAGCCAGCGCCAACCAGCGTAAAGGCCGTTGCGGGCGGGTCGAACCGGGGCTGTGCGTGCGCCTGTACAGCGAAGAGGATTTCAACGCTCGGCCGGAATTCACCGATCCGGAAATCCTGCGCACCAACCTCGCCGCCGTGATTTTGCAAATGCTGCATCTGCGCCTGGGTGAGATCACCGATTTCCCGTTTATCGAGCCGCCCGATGGCAAGGCCATCAGCGACGGTTTCAACCTGTTGCAGGAACTGTCGGCGGTCAATCGCGAGAACCAGCTGACGCCGTTGGGCCGTCAGTTGGCGCGCCTGCCGGTGGACCCGCGCATGGGTCGCATGTTGCTGGAGGCGGCCAACCAGGGCAGCTTGCAGGAAGTGCTGATCGTCGCCAGCGCCATGTCGGTGCAAGACGTGCGCGAGCGTCCGCCCGAGCGTCAGCAGGCCGCCGATCAGGCCCACGCGCAGTGGAAGGATGCCGACTCCGACTTCGCTGGCCTGGTCAATCTGTGGCGCGGGTTTGAAGAGCAACGCCTGGCCCTGACCGCCAGCCCACTGCGCAATTGGTGCCGCAAGAACTTCCTGAACTACCTTCGCCTGCGCGAGTGGCGTGACTCCCATCGGCAATTGAGCCTGATCTGTCGCGACCTGCAACTGACCATCAACAAAGACCCGGCGGACTACGCCAAGCTGCACAAAGCCGTGCTCTCGGGGTTGCTCAGCCAGATCGGACAGAAGGCCGAAGAGGGCGACTACCTCGGCGCGCGCCAGCGGCGTTTCTGGATTCACCCGTCATCCGGTCTGGGCAAAAAACGCCCGCAATGGCTGATGACCGCCGAACTGGTGGAAACCACCAAGCTCTATGCGCGAATGGTGGCCAAGATTGATTCCGACTGGATCGAGCCGCTGGCCGGGCATTTGATCAAGAAAAACCATTTCGAACCGCACTGGGAGAAGAAGCGCGGCCAAGTGGTGGCGTTCGAACAGATCACCCTGTTTGGCCTGATCGTGGTCGGTCGCCGCCCGGTGCATTTTGGGCCGATCGATCCTGTGGTGTCCCGCGAATTGTTTATCCGCGAAGGGCTGGTGCGCGGCGAGATTCTGTCCCGGGCCAAATGCCTGACGGCCAATACCAAGCTGCTGGAGTCCCTCGACGAACTGGAAGCCAAGGCCCGTCGTCGCGACATTCTGGCGGACGAAGACACGCTGTTCGGTTACTACGAGACGCGGGTCCCGGCGGAGATTCATCAAACCGCGACCTTTGACAGTTGGTATCGCATCGAGAGTCAGAAAAACCCTCAACTGCTGATCATGCGCGAAGAGGACGTGCTGGCCCGCGATGCTAACGAAGTCACGGCCGCGTATTACCCGGACACCCTGCGTCTGGGTGATCTGACCCTGGCCCTGAGTTATCACTTCGAACCCAATCATCCTCGCGACGGTGTGACGCTGCGGGTGCCGGCGCCGCTGTTGCCGATGCTGCCGGCGGAGCGTCTGCAGTGGCTGGTGCCGGGCTTGTTGGAAGCCAAGTGCATCGCGCTGGTGCGCAACCTGCCGAAGGCGATTCGCAAAAACTTTGTGCCGGCGCCGGACTTCATCAAGGCTGCGCTCGAACGCATTACCTTCGGTGATGCCTCGTTGCCGCAAGCGCTGGGCCGTGAATTGCTGCGCATGACCGGCGCGCGGGTGAGCGACGAAGCCTGGGCTGAAGCCGCACAACTGCTGGAAAGCCATCTGAAGATGAACTTGGAAATCCTCGACGGCAGCGGCAAGTTTCTCGGCGAAGGCCGTGAACTGGATGCCTTGACTGCGCGGTTCGCCGAGGCCAGCCAGGCGGCATTGGCCGTGCCGCAATCGGCCAAGGGCCAGCAACCGGTCGAAGCCAAGGTTTTTGCGCCGGTGGCGGAGAAGACTCAGCAAAAAATCGCCGGTCTGTCGATGACGGTCTATCCGGCGTTGGTGGAAGAGGCGGGCACGGTCAAGGAAGGGCGATTCTCGACGCCGGCCGAAGCTGAGTTCCAGCATCGTCGCGGCTTGCAGCGTTTGTTGTTGCAGCAACTGGCCGAGCCAGCGAAGTTCCTGCGCGGCAAATTGCCGGGGCAAACCGAATTGGCGTTGCTCCACCGCGATCTGGGGCGCATCGATGCCTTGGTCGAAGACATCCTGTTGGCCAGTCTCGACAATTGCATACTGGCCGATGAAAGCAGCTTGCCGCGCGACGGTGCAGGCCTGGCCTCGCTGGCCGAGCGCAAGCGCGGCGGCTGGACCGAGCACGCCGAGCGCCTGGCCAGGCTGACCCTGGAAATCCTCACGCTGTGGCACGGTCTGCAAAAACGCTTCAAAGGCAAGATCGATCTGACACAGGCCGTGGCCTTGAACGACATCAAATCCCAGCTCAGTCGGTTAGTGTATCCGGGCTTTGTTCGCGAAACCCCAATGCAGTGGCTCAAGGAACTGCCGCGTTATTTGAAGTCCATCGAAATGCGCCTGGAAAAGCTGCCATCGCAAGTGCAGAAGGACCGGGTCTGGAGCCTTGAACTGGCGGGGCTATGGACGCAATACGAGACGCGCGCGAAGAAACATGCGCAGGAAGGCAAGCGCGACGAAGAACTGACGCTGTATCGCTGGTGGCTGGAGGAATATCGAGTGTCGTTGTTTGCGCAGCAGTTAGGGACCAAAATACCTGTCTCGGACAAGCGTTTGAGCAAACAATGGAATCAGGTCGACAGCTGATGCGTTTCGCAGTTTTGCTCAATAATCAGTAGCAATAGCGCGAAAATCGGGCGTTTATGGCACACTTCGCGCCCTATTTTCCGTAATTGGTACGTTTGTACCAATGTTCATGCCCAGCAGATCGTTGCCCGTAGCGATCTAATAAGAGAGGAACGACCGTGCATAACGTCGTCATCAGCGGCACTGGCTTGTTTACCCCTGCCAACAGTATTTCCAACGATGAGCTGGTGCAGTCTTTCAACGCATACGTTGCCCTGTTCAATGCCGAGAACGCCGAGGCCATCGGGCGCGGCGAGGTCGAGGCCCTGACGGAGTCCAGCGCTGCCTTTGTCGAAAAAGCCTCGGGCATCAAGAGCCGTTTTGTCATGGACAAGGACGGCATTCTCGATCCAGCGCGCATGACGCCACGTCTGCCGCAACGTGGCAACGACGAGCAGTCGATCCTCTGCCAAATGGGCGTCAAGGCGGCCGAGCAAGCCTTGCAGCGTGCCGGTAAGACCGCCGCCGATATCGACGGCGTGATCGTCGCCTGCTCCAATCTGGAACGTGCCTACCCGGCGATTTCCATCGAAATCCAGGAAGCGCTGGGTATCCAGGGTTTCGGCTTCGACATGAACGTTGCCTGTTCGTCGGCCACCTTCGGCATCCAGACCGCCAGCAACAGCATCAAGCTGGGCCAGGCCCGTGCCTTGCTGCTGGTCAGTCCGGAAATCTGCACCGGCCACCTGAACTTCCGTGATCGCGACAGCCATTTCATCTTCGGTGATGCCGCGACCGCCGTAGTCATCGAGCGCGCCGATCTGGCCACTTCGGAACATCAGTTCGAGATCGTCAGCACCAAGCTGCTGACCAAGTTCTCCAACAACATCCGCAACAACTTCGGCTTCCTCAACCGTGCGGACGAAGAAGGCGTCGGCGCGCGGGACAAGCTGTTCGTCCAGGAAGGCCGCAAAGTGTTCCGCGACGTCTGCCCGATGGTGGCCGAGCTGATCGGTACTCACTTGCAGGAAAACGATCTGAACGTCAGCGACATCAAGCGTTTCTGGCTGCATCAGGCCAACCTGAGCATGAACCACCTGATCGTGAAGAAGCTGCTGGGGCGCGAAGCTACGGTCGAAGAAGCGCCGGTCATCCTCGACACCTACGCCAACACCAGCTCTGCCGGTTCAGTCATCGCCTTCCACACCCATCAAGACGATTTGCCCAAGGGCGCGCTGTCGGTACTGAGCTCGTTCGGCGCCGGTTACTCGATTGGCAGCGTCATCTTGCGCAAGCGTTGATCGATGTCCTCCACGGATGACGCATTACTGATTCAACGCCTGCTGGCCGGTGAGCAGCGGGCGTATCGTGAGTTGGTCAGCACCTATCAAAGTGCGATGCGTGCCGTGGCTTATGCGATTGCGGGCCAGCGTCACGTCGATGAAGTGGTGCAGGATGCCTGGCTGTCAGTGGTGCGCAACCTGAGCAGTTTTCAAGGGCGTTCCAGCCTGAAAACCTGGCTGCTGACCATCACCGCCAACGCTGCGAAAAATCGCTACAAAAGCACTCGTCGCGAGGTGCTGCTGGACGATCTTCCTGCGCCTCACGGCACCCTCGATGACGGACGTTTTGCCAGTGACGGGCATTGGCGCGTCGGCCCGGCCGCCTGGCACGAAGACACGCCCGAAGCCTTGCTGACCGAAGGCGAGCTGCGCGAGTGCCTGGAAAAAACCTTGCTCAGTTTGCCGCAATTGCAAAGCAGCGTATTGCTGCTCCGGGAACGGCAAGGCCTCGAAGCTGAAGAGATTTGTAATCTTTTGGACCTGTCTCTCTCTAATGTCCGCGTGCTGTTGCACAGGGCGCGCTTGAAGGTGTTTGCCACCATCGAGCATTTTGAGGGGACGGGCGAATGTTGACCTGCAAACAACAAGTGGCGAAATCCAGCGATTATCTCGATGGTCATTTGAGCTTTCGCGAGCGTCTGGGCGTTCGTTATCACTTGGCGATCTGCCCGAACTGCCGACGGTTCATGCGGCAAATGCGTCTGGCGCAGGCTGCGTTGCGGTTGATGCCGGAATCGCCGCCTGCCGACCTTGAAACTATCGTCGACGGCCTTGTTCGGGAACACGCGGCGCAGCGCTCGGAGTGAACGACGGGTATTAATCTGTTACGCCCTTCCGATAAACCGGATCAATACCCTGAGTAGCGTCTTTAATCGCTCAAGGTATTTCCGATGTCAGATCAAACCGTTCAAAGCCCCGAACCATCGCTGGTCAGCGATGAGCCATTCGGCGACGGTCACCCCAATCTCGAGTTCCTCAAGGACCGCTTGCCAGCGTGGTATTTGAAGGCTTCTCCAGAAATGCGCAAAACCTTGCAACTGAGCCAGTTGTACAGCCAGTTTTCCCAGCGTGACCTGGAACCGGTGCGCAAGCGATTGATGTCCGTGCAAGCCTTTGCCGAGCCACTGCTGATCCATGCGCTGGATCGGCGATTCAACCTGAGGCTGGATGTGCAGGGCAATCAATTCGTCACCTTTCGAATTGAAAACTCCCATTTGACGGGCAGTCACACCTTTGTTCGTAAACAAAGTCTGCTGCTGGCTGCCTTGCAAAATTTCGATGAATCCGAGATGCGGCCCGGGCGTTTTCTCCTGGGCGCTGCGCTGCTGCCGGTCAATGGATTGCAGCAGGTCGAGGTGGATGAAGATCGCTATCCTGACTTTCCGGACGCCCCAGCCAAGCGCTGGAAATATGTTTACAACGGCCGTATCGCTATCAAACCTGAAGATTTCACGGCGTTGTGCCGCAGCCTCGACCTGGGCAGCAAGTACCAGGCGCACCTGGACAGCGTGTTCAAGCCGGCGGCGGCTAATGGACAAACCGCTGCTGGGGCCGCTCAGGGTGTCGCAGACAAATTTATGCACTGCGAGCGCAATACCTTCGCGGTGCTCACCCACATCGCGCTGATGAAAAAACACATCAGCCCGTCAGCCCATGAAATGCTGGTGCAGTGGATCACACCGGGGAGTGTCCCCCAGTGGAATGGTGCGCCTGTTCGGCACTGCCAATTGCAAATGTTGACCACTCCCAAACTTCCCCAACAAGGCCTGATCGGTGATGTGTTGAATACCCCGGCACTGCCTGGAAACGCACTGTTCCGCGAACTGGTGGACAGCACCGCCTTTCCCGGCAGTGTGCTGTCCGGCGCTCTGTTGATCGAAGCCGCAGAAGGAAGCGGCGCCTGCCTGGTGTACATGCCTGCGGAGCCAGAGCACCCGCTCAAGGAATACTCATCGTTTACGGCGTTTACTGACTTGCTCCGCCGAAAGCTGGCGAGCAAAACCTATCAGCAGTATTTCCAACGCTTCGTCGACTTACGGATCAGCCACTTCTTTTTCAAAAAAATTAACGACCGTTTGGGCCTGACGAGCCACTCGTCCGGCGATACGTTCAACCAGCAGGCGGATTTGCAGTTGGAGAAGATCGTCGTCGCTACGCCCCCTTTTAAGCTGCTATATGGCCATTTATTGCGCAAAACATATGGCGATTCCCGGGTGTTGGCAGTGCCCACGGGCGATGAGGATCAAGCGCTGCGCCTTGCCAGGCTGCTGTCTTATGAAACTCATAGCCTGGATTTGCTCAATGTCGCGGCTTTTTTCATACCCGTCCTGGGCGAAGTAATGGCTGTGGTCGCTATTTCCCAGTTATTGCAGGAGGGGTTTACCGCTTTCGAAGAATGGAACCACGGAGAAACCGATGAGGCGCTTACCCATATTTGCGATATTGCCCAGAACGTCGCGCTGACCGCGGTATTGGTAAGCGCTGTCGGTGCACCGGCGCGCAACGCTCCAGCACCCTCCAGCTTTATTGAAGGGTTAACTCCGGTCACGCTGAATGATGGCAGCACGCGGTTATGGAAACCGGAGTTGAAACCCTTCGAACAGAAGGTGAGGCTGCCGGCCGGGGCGCTGGCTGATGTCGAGGGCCGTATCGCGATCGATGGCAAAACCTGGCTGCCCATAGAGGGCAAGTTCTATCGGGTTGAACTCGACCCGGCACTGCAAAAATGGCGGATCAAGCATCCGACGGACGCCAATTATTATTCGCCGGTCCTTGAGCGCAGTGCCGTCGGTCGCTGGCGACACACGAGTGAAAATCCCATGGCGTGGGAGGCAGAGACTTTGTTCCGGCGTCTGCATGGTTCGCTGGGGCAAGTATCGCAACAGAGTCTGGAGCGAATCATGACGGTCACCGGCGCTGATGAGGACGTGCTGCGGCAGATCCATGTCGAAAACCAGGAACTGCCGGCATTGTTGCATGATGCGGTGCAACACCTTCAAAGCGCTCCGGTCAGTGCCCCGACGTCGAGCGATCCCCATGTGCTGCTGATCCAGCGGGATTTCCCGAGCCTGCCGACGAGCGTCGCCAACGAGATCCTGCAATCGGCGAACACCGTGGAAAAGGCCCGCATGACGACCGCCAATCGATTGCCGTTGCGCCTGGCCGAGCAGGCGCGGGAATACCAGCAACTGTTGCGCTTGAACCGCGCCAACCAAGGGTTTTATCAAGCGGCTGCGAACAACCCGGACACCGCCTCTGCCGGTTTGCAGCTGTTGCAACACTTGCCCGGCTGGCCACGCGACCTGGCATTGGAGGTGCGCGAGGCCAGTTTCAGCGGCACGCGACTGGCTGTCGTCGGCGACACTCAGCAGGCGACGATCCGCCAGGTATTGGTCAAGTCAGTGTCGGGTTACCAGGCTTTCGACCCTACTGGCAAGGCCTTGGGTCAGCCTGATCAAGGGTTCTTTACGGCATTGCTGCAGGCATTGCCGGACGCCAGCCGCAGGGCTGTCGGATTGTCGAGCGACTCGAGTGAGCAAGCGCTGCGGATGATGTTGGGAGATATTGCCGTCAGCCGTCGTGATGTGGTCGCTCGGTCATTGGGGATGCAGCCGATCAAGCCCGGGTTCAAATCACCCTCGCGGCTGGAGGAGGGGCGCGTGGGGTATCCACTCAGCGGGCGCATGCGAGGACTGTTTACCAGGCTGGGACGCCGGGGTTCCAGTTTCTCGCCGGAACTGGCGATCAAAGAGCTGTTTCCGTCTTTTAACGACATCGAGGCTCAGGCCTTTCTCGCCGAGCTTCGGGCCGAGTACAGCGCAGGTTCTGGTGGGGTCGAGGCGTATGTCCGGCGCCGACTCGAAGCGCTGAAAGTGGAATACGACGTGCTGCTTGGGGCGTTGGATAACTGGGTCGCAGAGGGCGATGGGGTGCACTTGCCACTGTTCATTCAAGCCGACAAGCAGATTGCTGCCAGCCGAATCAAGAACTGCTGGAGACGGCAGAGTGAAAGGCGCTACCTCACTAGTGGGGAGTTTATCGGTTATGAATTGGACTTGAGCAGCCTGGCCATCGGGCAACTGCCTCCCCTCACAGCACATTTCGACCACGTTGGGTCGTTGCAGCTCAATGGCCTTGGGCTGCGCTCAAGTCAAGTCAGTGCGTCGCTCCAGCAATTTCCCAAGCTGTATTGGCTGGGTCTGCGAGGCAATGGGCTCACCTCGATCCCCGAGGCGCTGGGCGAACAGACTCAGCTGGTTCGTCTGGAGCTGCAGGACAATCCGCTGACGTTGGGCGAACTCTCGGTGCAGCGTTTGCAGCGGCTGGCACAGTTGCGCGAACTCAATCTTAATCGATGCCCCCTGGGTTCGTTGCTGGACCTCACCCCGTTCAACCACTTGTCCAGACTCTGCTTGCGCGGCACTGGAATCGAGAGCGTACCGACCGGTCTGCTGGAGTGTGAGGCACTGAGACACGCCGATCTGCGTGATAACCGTATCAGCGAACTATCCGATGCCGTTTTGCAGAGTGTGAGCAACAACGCCAGACGGATTCATCTGCATGACAATCCCATCAATCGGCAAAGTCTGGCGCGGGCGACGCAGTTGCTCGATGGCAGGACGCTTACACGCATGGGACTCAGCCCTGTGCGAACCCGCGCGCGTAGCGTGGTGAACAACGGATCGCTGTGGATGGAGGGTGTCGCCAGCGATCAGTTTCAGACCCGTTTGTACCAGTGGGGCGACCTGCAGGTAGAGCCTCGTTCAGGGGATTTTTTTCACGTGCTGGATGATTTGACTCAGTCTGCGGATTATCGCAATAACCGATTGGTACTGACTCGGCGTGTCTGGTCGGTGATCGACGAAGTGTCCACCAGTGCGGCTTTGCGTGACGAGTTATTTAGCATGACGGAGCATCCCGAAACCTGTGGCGACGGAGCCGCGATCCTCTTCAACAACATGGAAGTCCAGGTGTTGGTGTTCAAGGCTATGAAAGGGATGCAAGCATTGAACGTTGCGGCTCAGCGCGATGCGTTGTTCGGTTTGGCCAGAGGTCTGGACCGGCTGGATGAACTCGAAAAAATAGCCGAAAGCGAGATCACCCGCAGGCTGGAAGCGAACGACCAGCCCGACCCGGCCGAGGTTCGGCTCGCGTACAGGGTAGGCTTGGCGCAACGCCTGGAGTTGCCGGAGCAACCGCAAGGCATGCTGTTCAACCAGTTGTCCGGGGTCTCGAATGACATGCTCGATAGCGCCGAGCAATTGATTTTCGCGCGAGAGCGCACACCCGCGTTTTTGCAGTCGATAATTGCCCGAGAGTTCTGGGTGACCTTCCTCGAACGGCGCTATGTACAGCGTTTCGAGTCTGTTCAGAGCCCTTTTCATGTGCAGTTGGAGGCACTGGATGCCGAGAGCAAGAACATCACCGATGAGGCCTATCTGAGTCGGGTCAAAGCGATTCAGAGCGCCCGAGAATCGGCTATCGATGCCCTCGCACTGGAGTTGACCCAATCTATCGAAGCAGATATTAGAACTACAGATAGCGTCAGATGATGTCGTAAAACTTCTATCTACCAGTCACTTATATGAAACATCAAAGCGGCATCATCGGTTCGTTCACTCGCCATGCCTCACGTCGGGCGATTGGAGACTCCGTATAACGCGACGTCGGGTTTTTTCTTCATCCGTTAAAGCTCATCGTTTTTGCCCCGCTTCGGCGGGGTTTTTTATTTCGGCTTCGCCAACGGATGCGCGATACTCGCCAGGCTTGTGCGTAATAACGCTTGGGGAATGCTGATGCCGCTACAACGTTTGGACAGTCTTTCGGCGCTGGCCCCGGAACAATGGGACGCCTTGGTGCCTTCCGGACAGCCTTTTCTACGCCATGCCTTTCTCAGCGCCCTGGAAGACAGCGGCAGCCTCGGCCCGCGTTCGGGCTGGAGTGCGGAGCACCTGCTGCACTACGAGGATGGCCAACTGATCGCGGCAATGCCCGGTTATCGCAAATGGCACTCCTACGGCGAGTACGTGTTCGATCACGGCTGGGCTCAGGCGTGCGAGCGCGCTGGCATCGATTATTACCCGAAGTTACTGATCGCCGTGCCCTTCAGCCCGGTGACCGGTCCGCGTTTGCTGGCGGCGACGCCCGAGGCCGGGATCGAGCTGTTGAGGGCGTTGCCCGGTTATATGGAAATCGAGCAGCTATCCAGCGTGCACATCAACTTCACCGACCCGATGGCCAACGCCTTGTTGGCTCAAGAACCGGGCTGGTTGCAGCGTCTGGGCTGTCAGTTCCATTGGCAGAATCGCGGCTACCGGGATTTTCAGGACTTCCTCGACGTTTTGAGTTCACGCAAGCGCAAGCAAATGCGCAAAGAGCGCGAGCAGGTGGCGGGTCAGGGTTTCGAGTTTGAATGGCTGGAAGGTCATGAGCTGAGCGAAGCGCAGTGGGACTTCGTTTACGCCTGCTATGCCAACACCTACGCGGTGCGTCGTCAGGCGCCGTACCTGACGCGTGAGTTTTTCAGCCTGCTGGCCGAGCGTATGCCGGAGGCGATTCGCGTGGTGTTTGCCAAGCAGGGCTCACGGCCGGTGGCGATGGCGTTCAGCCTGGTCGGCGGCGACAGTTTTTATGGGCGTTATTGGGGGTGCCTGGCGGAGTTCGATCGGCTGCACTTCGAGACCTGTTTTTATCAAGGCATGGAATACGCCATCGACAAGGGCTTCCAGCGTTTCGACGCCGGCGCGCAGGGCGAGCACAAATTGATTCGGGGCTTTGAGCCGGTGATCACCCACTCCTGGCACTACCTGGCGCATCCGGGGCTGAAGTCAGCGGTCAGCGACTTCCTCGAACAGGAACGCCCGGGCATTCTCGCCTACGCCGAAGAAGCACGGACCGCGTTGCCGTATCGGCAGGTTTGACGCTTACGCCTGTAG
Source organism: Pseudomonas sp. NA-150 (assembly GCF_044336365.1). Classification (NCBI taxonomy): domain Bacteria; kingdom Pseudomonadati; phylum Pseudomonadota; class Gammaproteobacteria; order Pseudomonadales; family Pseudomonadaceae; genus Pseudomonas; species Pseudomonas sp. NA-150. The sequence continues at coordinate 1,118,583 of NZ_CP172305.1, forward strand.
GAGCTGCCGAAGGCTGCGATCTGTTGCGCAGCGACAGCAGGTTTTGAAGGCCTTCCAGGCCTTATCGCAGCCTGCGGCAGCTCCTACAGGGGATTGGTGTTACCCGAGTTTTCAATCGATCCCGACAAACCCACCCGTCTGATGCTGCCACAGCCTTGCATACAGCCCGCCATGGGCCAGCAATTCTGCATGGGTGCCGCTCTCGGCAATCTGGCCTTTCTCCAGCACCACCAGACGATCCATACGGGCGATGGTCGACAGGCGGTGGGCGATGGCGATTACGGTTTTGCCTTGCATCAAGGTTTCCAGACTTTCCTGAATCGCCGCTTCCACCTCCGAATCCAGTGCCGAGGTGGCTTCGTCCATGATCAGAATCGGCGCGTCCTTGAGCAATACGCGAGCGATGGCGATCCGTTGGCGTTGACCGCCTGACAGCTTCACCCCACGTTCGCCGACATGCGCGTCAAAGCCGGTACGGCCTTCGGCATCCGACAGCAGCGGAATGAACTCATCGGCGCGTGCCTTGTGTACCGCTTCCCACAGCTCGGCATCGCTGGCGTCGGGCTTGCCGTACAGCAGGTTGTCGCGGATCGAGCGGTGCAGCAGCGAGGTGTCCTGAGTGATCATGCCGATCCGCTCGCGCAAGCTTTCCTGCGCAACGTGAGAAATGTCCTGGCCGTCGACCAGAATACTCCCGCTTTGCAGGTCGTACAGCCGCAGCAGCAAGTTGACCAGCGTCGACTTACCCGCACCGGAAGGGCCGATCAAACCAATCTTTTCCCCAGGTTTGATGTCCAGATTCAGGCCGCTGATGAGCCCGTTGCTTTTACCGTAATGGAAATCGACGTTGGTGAATTTCACCCCGCCACGATCGACATTGAGCTTCGGCGCCTGATCGCGGTCGGTGACGCTGACCGGCTGGGCGATGGTTTGCAGACCGTCCTGAACCATGCCGATGTTTTCGAAAATGCCGTTGACCACCCACATGATCCAGCCGGACATGTTGACGATGCGAATCGCCAGCCCGGTAGCCAGCGCGATGGCGCCGACGCTGATCGAGCCGGTCGACCACAACCACAAGGCCAGGCCGGTGGTGCCGACGATCAGAATGCCGTTGAGGCTGGTTATCACCGTGTCCATCTCGGTGACCACGCGCCCGGCCAATTGGGTTTTCTCGGTTTGTTCGCTGATCGCTTCCCGGGCGTATTGCTGCTCGAAGTTGGTGTGGGCGAACAGCTTGAGGGTGGCGATGTTGGTGTAGCCATCGACGATTCGCCCCATCAGTTTCGAGCGCGCCTCCGAGGACACTACCGAGCGCTCCTTGACCCGTGGCACGAAGTACCACAGCGAGAGGATGTAACAGACGATCCACGTCAGCAGCGGAATCATCAGGCGCCAGTCGGCTTCGGCGAACAACACCAGCGAACCGATGGCGTAGATCAACACGTGCCACAACGCATCCACCGCCGACACCGCCGAATCACGCAGCGAGTTACCGGTTTGCATGATGCGCTGGGCGATCCGGCCGGCGAAGTCGTTCTGGAAGAAATTCAGGCTCTGTTTGAGGACATAGCTGTGGTTCTGCCAGCGAATCAGGCTGGTCATGCCTGGGCTGATGGTCTGGTGTACCAGCAGGTCATGCAGGCCAACGAAGATCGGTCGGAAGATCAGCGTCACTACGGTCATCCAGATCAGCTCGTGGGCGTGCAGGCTGAAGAAGTTCGGATTCGGCGTGCCCTGGGCCAGGTCGATGATCCGGCTCAGGTAGCTGAACAGCGCAACCTCGATCAGCGCGCCGATCAAGCCGACGATCAGCAGTGCTGCAAAGCTGGGCCAGACCTGACGCAGGTAGTAGACGTAAAACGACAGGACGTTAGCGGGAGGAGCCGCCGTAGGGGCGTCACGAAAGATGTCGATCAGTTGTTCGAAACGACGATAAAACATTGGTTCTGTCGCCCACCGCAGCGGGCTCTCCTTGCTGGTGGAAAACTTCCCTGATCAGACCGCCTGAATCCGCGTTTGCTCGCGGACATTTCAGGCGGGCTGGTGCGCTTCGACTCAGTCGTCGACGCGTTTTGCCGATTTGATCAGCACAGGAACTTGCGGAACGTTCTGCATGCCTTGCTTAGTGGCGGTCGGGGTCTGGGCGATCATGTCGACCACGTCCATGCCCTTGATCACTTTACCGAATACCGCATAGCCAGGCTTGCCAGGCTGGGCGTCCAGCGAATCGTTGTCGCGGTGGTTGATGTAGAACTGGCTGGTGGCCGAGTTCACGTCCGAGGTGCGCGCCATGGCGATGGTGCCGCGAACGTTATGCAGGCCGTTGGTGCCTTCGTTCTGGATCGGATCGTTGGTCGATTTCTGCGACATGGACGAGGTGAAACCACCGCCCTGAATCATGAAGCCAGGGATCACACGGTGGAAAATGGTGTTGGTGTAGAAACCGCTGTCGACGTAAGCCAAAAAGTTTTTGGTGCTGATCGGCGCTTTGGTGTCTTCCAGTTCAATCTCGATCTGCCCCATATCGGTGGTCAGCAGCACGTGGGTCGGCTTGCCAGCCGGTTGCGCAGCCATGACAGAGGCGGCGAACAGCACGGAACAGGCGGCGAGGGCGATTTTTTTCAGCATGGGAAAGAGATCCTGGGTAGTGGTTTCGACTGCAGATAAGCAATGCATACGCGTGCCATCAAGCGCACAAGGTAAGCACGTTTGGGTTTTTTTGCACAGTGCCGGACCCCATCTTGTAGGAGCTGCTGCAGGCTGAGATCGGCTGCGCAGCAGTCGTGAAGGTCCTTCGGACCTTATCGCAGCCTGCGGCAGCTCCTACAGGGAATTTGTGCGGGGCCATGGATAGTGTTCGTTCAAGCGCTGACTTTTACCTCCGCCGCATCGACAAATTCCAGCAGCGTCCGGTTGAATACGTCAGGCTGATCCAGCGGTGTCGCGTGGCGGGAATCCTTGATCACCACCAGGCGTGCCTGAGGGATCAATCGCACATACTCCTCCTTGAGTGTGACCGGCGTGTAATCGCGGTCGGCGCTGACGATCAGCGTCGGACAACAGATGCGCGACAAACGTTCCTGCACCCCCCAACCGACAATCGCATCGAAGCTGGCCAGGTACGCGCGCTTGTCGTTCTGCGCCCAACGTTGCGCGATCTTGCGCCGCAGATCGGCCTGTTCCGGTTTGGGGAACAGGTTTTGGCCCAGTCCCTTGCCAATGGTTTGCATGCTCAGCAGTCGCCCGAGCCCCCAACGTTTGAGCCATTGCATAACATCGTTACCGGATTTGATCTTGACCTGCGGCGCGCTGTTGACGATGCACAGGCTTTTCAGCAATTGCGGCTGATTGACGGCCAACTGGAAGCCGATCATCCCGCCCATCGACAGCCCGACCAGATGCACCGGTCCCAGCTGCAGATGTTCGATCAGTGCTTCAATGTCGGCGGTAAAACCTGGAATGCTGTAGCGCTCTTTGGGTTTGTCAGAGCGCCCGTGGCCGCGCACATCCATCACGATTACCCGGTAATGCGCAGCCAGTGCCGGGATCTGGTATTCCCAGTCCTGGCAGCTGGAGCCCAGGCCGTGAACCAATAACAGGGGAGAGCCCTGGCCATATTCCTCGTAATGCAGTGAACAACCGTCATGTTCAAAAAAGGCCATGGCCGAACTCCTTGTCAGGCTTGTTGTGGGGCAGCAAATGCAGCGTTCAGCGGGGCGGTGTCGAAGTTGCGAATCAGGTCGATGAGGATCTGCGTCGCTGGCCCCAGCGGTTTTTCCTTGCTGGCGTAGAGAAAGAATACCGGGTGACGGCTGCCGCCTTTGTCCAGCGGCAATGGCTTGAGCACGCCCTCGGTTATTTCACGCTCGATCATGTGCCGTGGCAACCAGGCAAAGCCCAGCCCGCTGCTGACAAAGGTGGCCGCGGTCGCCAGGCTGCCGACCGTCCAGCGCTGCTCGGAGCCCAGCCAGCCGACGTCTCGCGGCTGGTTGCGGCCCGAGTCGCGGATCACCACTTGCAGCTGGCTTTCCAGGTCCTGGAACGTCAGTTCGCGTTGCATCTGATGCAGCGGGTGTTCCGGGTGGGCGACAGCGACGAACTCGACGGCGCTCATTTCATTGCCCAGATACCCCGGAATATTGAAACCACTGATGGCCAGGTCGGCGACACCTTCGAGTAATACCTCTTCAACACCGGACAGCACTTCCTCGCGCAAGCGCACGCGGCAACCACGGCTTTGCGGCATAAACGCAGTCAAGGCGCGCACCAGTCGCGCGTTCGGGTAGGCGGCATCGACCACCAAACGGACTTCGGCCTCCCAGCCTTGTTCCATGTGGTGCGCCAGGTCTTCCAGCTGGCTGGCCTGTTTGACCAGTTGCCGCGAGCGTCGCAGCAGCACGCCACCGGCTTCGGTGAGCACGGCTTTGCGCCCGTCGATACGCAACAGCGGCACGCCCAACTGGTCTTGCATGCGCGCCACGGTGTAGCTCACCGACGACTGCGAACGGTGCAGCGCCTCGGCGGCCTGAGCGAAACCGCCATGGTCGACCACGGCTTGCAATGTCCGCCATTGATCAAGGGTAACGCGAGGCGCTTTCATGATTGGATCCTCTTGCCCTAAGCTGGCAGCCCAAATTGGAGACTGCCGAATGAAAAAATTCTGTTGTGTGTTGTTGGCGTTGCTTCCCGTAACTGCTTTCGCCTATCCGATTGATGTGGAAAAGCACCTCAACGGGGTCAGCGTGGACTACAACACCCATGACACCGACTACGACATCGGCAGCATCACCGTGAATAACTACGGTAATACGCCGGCTGAATGCACGGTGTTGTTCGTCAATGGTCCGGAAAACCCGCGTACCCGTCGTATTCAAGTCCCTGCAGGGCGCAGTGTCGACGCGTCGGCCAAGTTCACCCGCAGCATCATCAAACTGCGGATCACCCTGACCTGCCAGGCAAAATAAGGGCCTGATCGGAGCGGTTTCTTGCTGTGTGCGAGAGTACTGCTCCGGTTGCTATAAAACAATTTATTAGATTGGTTGTAGCAGTTTTTTACGCTTTTTAATCGATTCTTCCCTGTTTAATCTCCACTCCATCGACTCAAGACAACCCTTCGATGGAGGCAACACCCATGTCCCGCGTACTGATCATTGAAAGCAGCGCCCGCCAGCAAGGTTCGGTTTCACGTCAATTGACCCAGCAATTCATCGGTCAGTGGCAAGCCGCACACCCGGATGATCAGCTCACGGTGCGTGACTTGGCGACCAACCCTGCGCCGCACCTGGATGTGAATTTGATGGGTGGCTGGATGAAGCCCGCCGAAGATCGCAGCGAGGTGGAGCAAGCCGCGCTGGAGCGTTCCAACCTGCTGACTGACGAATTGATTGCCGCCGATGTGCTGGTGCTGGCTGCACCGATGTACAACTTCGCGATCCCCAGCACCCTGAAAGCCTGGTTCGACCACGTGCTGCGTGCGGGCGTGACCTTCAAATACGGCGAGACCGGCCCGCAAGGTCTGCTGACCGGCAAGCGCGCCTACGTCCTCACCGCTCGCGGCGGCATTTACGCCGGCAGCCCGCTGGATCACCAGGAACCGTACCTGCGTCAGGTGCTGGGCTTTGTTGGCATCCACGATGTCACCTTCATCCACGCCGAAGGCCTGAACATGGGCGGCGACTTCCTCGAGAAAGGTCTGAATCAGGCTAAAGCCAAAATCGCTCAGGTTGCCTGAGTCGAACGCTGCACCGAATTCCCATGGGTACCTTTTCGCACCTTTGGTACAGCTGCCCGATCCTCCGTTGGAGCGATCGGGTTTTTTTATTGCCGGGGAAATTGCTTGCGAAGGCGTTTTCACGACAGAAAAGAGGCTTTGCAGAAAAGAAAAACACCCCGGAGGCGTAAAGAAAATGGGCCTCGGCGCCCGAAACCGTTAGTCTATGCGACTGTTTTTTTGCTTTTCGTCGAGGTAACACCCGTGTTTTCCCAATTCGCCCTGCACGAACGCCTGCTTAAAGCCGTGGCCGAGCTTAATTTTGTCGAGCCTACGCCAGTGCAAGCAGCGGCTATTCCGCTGGCACTGGAAGGGCGTGACCTGCGGGTGACTGCGCAAACCGGTAGCGGCAAGACCGCCGCCTTCGTCTTGCCGATGCTTAACCGCCTGATGGGCCCGGCCAAGGTTCGCGTCGACATTCGTGCGGTGATCCTGCTGCCGACCCGTGAACTGGCGCAGCAGACGCTCAAGGAAGTCGAACGCTTCTCGCAGTTCACCTTTATCAAGTCCGGTCTGATCACTGGCGGCGAAGACTTCAAGGTCCAGGCCGCGATGCTGCGCAAGGTGCCGGATATCCTGATCGGTACGCCTGGGCGCCTGCTGGAACAACTCAACGCCGGTAACCTGGACCTGTCGCAGGTCGAATTGCTGGTGCTCGACGAAGCCGACCGCATGCTGGACATGGGCTTTGCCGAAGACGTCGAGCGTCTGGCCGGCGAGTGCAAGAACCGCCAGCAGACCCTGTTGTTCTCGGCCACCACCGGCGGTGCCGGCCTGCGCGAGATGATCGGCAAGGTGCTGACTGACCCGCAACACTTGCAGGTCAACAGCGTCAGCGAACTGGCTGCCGGTACTCGTCAGCAGATCATCACCGCCGACCACAACGTGCACAAAGAAAAGATCGTGCACTGGTTGCTGGCTAACGAGACGTATCAGAAGGCGATCATCTTCACCAACACTCGGGCCATGGCCGATCGTCTTTACGGGCGTCTGGTGGCGTTGGAATACAAAGCGTTCGTTTTGCACGGCGACAAAGACCAGAAAGACCGCAAGCTGGCCATCGACCGTCTGAAGCAAGGCGGCGTGAAGATTCTGGTGGCGACCGATGTCGCGGCCCGTGGCTTGGACGTTGAAGGCCTGGACATGGTCATCAACTTCGACATGCCGCGCAGTGGCGACGATTACGTCCACCGTATCGGTCGTACCGGGCGTGCCGGTGGCGAAGGTCTGGCGATCTCGCTGATCTGCCACGGCGACTGGAACCTGATGTCGAGCGTCGAGCGCTACCTGAAGCAGACCTTCGAGCGTCGCACGATCAAGGAAGTCAAAGGCACCTACGGCGGACCGAAGAAGGTTAAGGCGTCGGGCAAAGCGGTCGGCGTGAAGAAGAAAAAGACCGGCGACAAGAAGACCGAGAAGAAAAGCGCCGCCAAGGCACCGACCAAGCGTCGTATCGCCAACCGTCCGAAGACCGACCCGCTGTCGCTGGTCAGTGCTGACGGCAAGGCTCCGCTGAAGAAGCGCAAGCCAGAAGCGCCAGCTGCCGAGTAAGCAGCCCGCTTCAAGCAAAAAACCGGCGCCTCACCCGCGCCGGTTTTTTTATGCCTGATCAACCGTCGGCTTTTTTCGCGGCGGTATCCAGGTCCTTGAGACGCTGATCAATCAGCTGGCACTTGTCCGGCAAGTCTTTGCTGGCAGTGTCCATGTTCATGTTTTGCAATTCCTCGTTCATCTCCTTGGCTTTCTCTGGATTCTTCTGGGTGAGCTTTTGCACTTCCTGCGCCAGTTGCGCACGCTTGGCGGTGGCTTCTTCAAGGGTACAGGCCCAGGTCGGGAGGGCCGCGAGCAAGGTCAGCGCGGCGGTGATGCTCAGCAGGGTCTTCATGGTCTGCCTCTTTCAAATAGGGACTTATCTGATTGAGGGCTGCACGCGGGCAAAAGTTCAGCGCCTGTGACGGTCTCCAGCCTGCCAAACCTTCGGCAGCTCCTACAGAGCGGGATCGGCATTATCAATCCTGCTGCGCCGCCTTCAGGCAACTCAGGTCATTGAAGTCCGCCCGCACGTCCGCGATTTTTTCCACCAGACGCTGACGTTGTTGCGGGGTGCTGATGGCCATTAAGTCCACCATTAAGCGAGTGGTCGCCTGTTCGGTACGGTCGTAGGCCTGACGGTATTCGGGCGACCAGTAGCTGTCGCGCTCCCCCAGCAATTGGCTGATGCGCTGCGGGAAGTCGGCGGCGTGGCGTTGCTGGACTGCGGCCACGAACAGAGATTGCCATTGCCTGCGGTTGTCGATCCACATCTGGTTTTGATTACCCAGTGTCGACGACCAGGTCATGACTTGCTGATGCTGCGCCGGCGTCAGGCTGCCGACCCAGGGGACCAGGCGTTTCTCCATGCGCTTGGCGCGGTCATCGATTTGCTTGTCCAGCGGTGGCTTGACGTACTCGTCCTGGTGCTCGCGCAAATCCTTGGCGAAGGCCTCTTGCATGGTCTGCACCTGCGAATCGTCCAGCTTGCGCAGCAGTTCCACCGCCGACGGGGTGATTTCGTGGGTCACTTGGGCGATGGCTTGTCGCGCCTCGGCCGTGCGCGCCTTCAACTCCGGCTCGGTGACCTGGTTGTTCTCGACCATCTGCTGCAAGCGGTCCAGCCAGGTCAGGTAACCCGGCAGTTGGGTGGTGCAGTGCCAGCTCAGTTGTTGCTTGAGGCGTTCGTCCAGCCAGGTTTTTTGCGTGGAGTTCATGCCCAGGTAGTCGTTGACCGACCACGGAATGATCACGTCCAGATGACGATACGCCAGGCCGATTCGGGTACAGCCGCCCACGATCAACAACGCGGTCAACAGTAACGAAACAAAAGTTTTGAACACAGAGTGCATGATTCACTTCCTTCGAAAATCAGCCGTTCCTGGCGTTCGATATCGGTTGGACCCGGCGATCAATGCGTTGGTGCAATCAATCCATCCGCAACTTTTTGCGCCTGGACGAACGAGGGGTAACCGCTTTTCGCTACGTCCAGTTGGGCGTAGTCGGCGCGGTACTCGGCCGATTGTTGCGGATCGATGTTCGACAGCGCCTGCGACAGCAGCGCTATGGCCAGCGGGTGTTGATACCTGGCGGCCACTCTGAGCAGGCGCACGGCTTCCACGAGTTCGGTGCCGTCGCGCAGCAGCAACACCGCCTGATAGAACTCGGCTTCGCCGCTTTGATCACGACTCGCCGAGCGCTCGAGCAGGGCCTTGGCCAGTTGAGTGTTTTGCTCACCACGCTCGCTGACCAGCAGCTTTGCCTGGAGCATATCGTTTTGATAAATCAGATGATCGACGTAACAAGGACTGTCGACGAGGCTGGCTTTGCCGTTCGAGTTGAAGTCGTTGGAGTTGTCGCAATGATGTGACGCGCATCCACCCAGGCCGAGCAGTGCGCCGAGAAGCATCCATTTAGTCATTGTCGAGTCCGCTGAAGGAATTGACCGTCAGGGAAACATCCTGCCTGCCGCGCTCAGCTGTTCAATATAGCCAAGACGGGTTCAAGGGCAAGGAGGGGGTGGATCTAGCGCCTTGGAAGACAAAGCGCATAGAGATCGACAACGGATGCGGGGGGATTTACTTTTTGCCGAGGGTGATTTGCTTGGACGGGCCGAAAGTCTGGCCACTGACGCCTTTGGCGATCTGCTGGATTTCACCACCGGACTTCAAGAAAGCAGCAATTTGTGCGTTGATCGAATCGCTCGTCTCAACGGCTGGAGCTGGCTTTGCTTTCGAGTTGGATGCTTTTACGCGCATGGCTGCCATTAACCTATATAAACTTAATACGGCCAGCCATTGTATATGAAAGGCTTGACAATTGCTTGGCTAATATAGCCCTAAAATACGCAGGCTTTAAACCGAGGATTTGGCGGCGTTCGGGATTGAATAAGGCGGCTAAGCGTCTGTTTTAAATGAAAAGTTATTTTTTGACGGATTGACGTCAGCGTTGCCGCAGGGCCCAGGTTGGCGCTAGCGACCTGACGAGCGGAGCCGATCCCGCGCTCGCCAGCCGTCTCCGACGCTGGGCAAAGCATTGAATTATTGGCTGTTTCGGCCTGCGCAGAAGCGGCAGCGGCGAGCACCGCGAACACAACCGGCAAACTCGGGTAGAATGCCGCCCACGCAATGAGGGTATTTGGAAATGGCTTTAGTCGGGCGCTACAACAGCTTGCAAGTGGTAAAACACACTAACTTCGGTTTATATCTGGACGGGGCGCAGGACGGCGAAATTCTGCTGCCGAATCGCTATATCCCTAAAGATATTCCCAGTGAAGATGAAGATTGGCTCAACGTATTCATCTATCTGGACAGTGACGACAAACTGATTGCCACCACTGAAAAGCCTAAAGTTCAGGTCGGTGAATTTGCCAGTTTGAAAGTCGTCGAAGTGAACAGCATCGGCATTTTCCTCGACTGGGGCCTGTCCAAGGACTTGCTGCTGCCGTACTCCGAAGAAAAGCGCTCGTTGCAGGCTGGCGATTACTGCGTGGTGCATGTCTACCTCGACAAGTACACCCGCCGAATCACCGCCACTGCGCGCCTGGACCGTTACCTGGACAAGACACCAGCCGATTACAAGGTCGGTCAGGAAGTCAACCTGTTGGTAGCGGAAGCGACCGACATGGGCTTCAAGGCGATCATCAATAACAAACACTGGGGCTTGATCCACAAGAACGAAGTGTTCAAGTTCTTGCGCCCTGGTAAAGAAGAAAAAGGCTACGTCAAAGAAATTCGTGCCGACGGTAATATCAGCCTCAGTCTGCAACCCGTGGGCGAAGAGGCCGCCAGCAGCCTGAATTCGAAGATCATCGCCAAGCTCAAGGAAAACAACGGCGTGCTGCCCGTCAGCGACAAGAGCGATCCGCAAGTGATCAGCAACTTGTTCGGCGTCAGCAAAGGCAACTTCAAGAAAGCGATCGGCGCGTTGTACAAGCAAGGCCAGATCGTGATTCATGCCGACCGGATCGAGTTGGTCTGATCGTAGCGAAGCACCTGTAGGAGCTGCCGAAGGCTGCGATAAGGCCTGAAAGGCCTTCAAAAATGCTGCCGCTGCGCGCAGATCACAGCCTGCGGCGGCTCCTACCGGGATCTGTATGCTCACCTGCTCAACCGCTCAATCTCCCGCCTGAACGGTTCGATGTTCAGCGCACCTTTCAACACCTTGGCCGCACTCAGCGGTTGATCCGCCCGACGTACCAGAAACGCGGGTACTGCGCGCAAGCCCAGCTCATCGGCCAAGCCTTCATCAGCCACTATCTGCTGGGCATAGCTATGGCTCGACAGCGCGTTGTTCAGCGCCAGGCGGTCAAGGCCGATCTGGCCGCCCAGCTCCAACAGTTCGGGCACCTGGCCAATGTCGCGGCCAAACTCGAAAAACGCCCGAAATGCCTGCTTATGGAAATCCTCGAATTTACCCTGCGCCCTGGCGAACGCTGCGGCTTCCAGGACATTACGACTGCGCGGCTGAACCGGTGGCAGCTTCATGAGGACATTGCGCTTCTGCGCCATGGGATAGATTGAGCGGGTCCAGGTCGAACGCAAATAGTCGGCATCGGGATCAAGCGTGCCCATGGGTTCGGGGCGCAATTCAAACGCGTGCCATTGCACCGTGATCCGTGTGCCGTAATCGCGTTGCAACTGCTCGAACACAGGCAATTGCAGGTAGCAGAAGGGACAGACGTAATCGCTCCAGATATCGACCATCAATTGACTATCACTGTTCATATCCATTTCTCCATGACTGCCTTCTAACACTGACTACAGCATGCCCGGAAAAGTCCTGCCGTCGGACGAGCACGAGGTCGGCTATGGTCTACCCACACTGCGTGCTTAAGGATTCCCATGAAAAAACAGCTCACGGCCTACGTCAGCACCTTGCTGGTGTTGTTGATCGGCGACGGCATCTGGCTCGGCCTGCTGATGGGGTCCACCTATCGCGGCTGGTTGGGGCCATTGATGCGGGAGACGCCGGTGGTGGGCCCGGCCGTTGCGTTTTACCTGCTGTACGCGTTGGGGCTTGTAGTGTTCGCGGTGTTGCCGGCGCTGCACAAGGAGCGATGGGGCAGGGCGGCGGCAGGCGGTGTGTTTCTCGGTCTGCTGGCGTACGGCACCTACGACCTGAGCAATTGGGCGACGTTACAGGGCTGGCCGGCGCAGTTGGCGCTGGTGGATATCGTGTGGGGGATGCTGGTGTCAGGGCTGGCGGGGACGGGCGGTTATCTGGTGACCCGCAGGTTCGGCTGAATAGGGTGAGTGTCGGGGGACACAGGATCCCCCAATGCGCTGCTTACGGCTGTATGAACGAGGCAAACGCCACGTTGGCGCCGGCCGGGCGGACGTCCTTGAGGAAGGAGTCCTTGTCGGCGCTCAACTCCAGGCTGACGGAGCAATTACGCTTGCCCTCATTGCGTACCACCAGACCTTCCATGTGATCACGCAGGAACACGGTCGGCACTTTCAGGTGCAGCAGTTCGTCGGTGCTCGGGGTGTGCAACAGCAAATGCACCCACTCGTACTGACCGATCGCCAAGCGGCCCATCGGCAGGTCGAACCACCAGATGTTCTTGTTGGTATTCAGCGCGGTGAAGTGGGCGTTGTTGGTGCCGAGCACTTTACCGCCCAGTTCTTCGTTTCTGCGGGCGATGGCCAGCGTTTTATCGAGTTTCATAATGTTCCCGTGGATCTGTCTGTTCAGCGCAAGGCGTGGACCACCCTTGCCTGACTGCGTCGCGCATTCTCGGGGGTTGTTGCGAAAACATAAAGTTAATCCTGTTCCAGGCGATCAAATGATCGCTTTTTTTGCTGCTGGAATGGGCGATGAGCGGCAAGACCGGCCGGAAAAATAATTGAAACTCTGCGCAACCGGGTCGGGTCAACCTTTATGTCGAGTGTATCGACACCTACTTTCAACCCAGGAGATACACCATGAGTAGCACTGGCGATAAAGTCAAAGGCATGACCAACGAGGCTGTCGGCAAGGTCAAGCAGGGCGTGGGCAAAGCCACTGACAATCCGAACCTCAGAGCAGAGGGTAAAGCCCAGGAAGTCAAAGGCGACGTCCAGCAAGCCGTGGGCAAGGCGAAAGACGCGGTGAAAAAAGGTGTCGACAAAGCCTGAAACAATTTGCTGGCTTGATGTGAACCACGACGGTCATCTTCGGATGGCCGTTGTAGTGTCTGATAAGCGTTATCGACAAGGATTGAAACCTGTTTACGCTCGCCAAGTAGGCTACGTTAAGGTAGAACGCCTGACCTTTTTATTCGTGTAAGCCGTTTCGAGCTGCTGTAAGGAGACACCATGTTATTTCCGGATTTGCGCGGCATTCACCTGGGCAAGGTGTTGGTGCGTACCGTCAATGAGTTCATGGAAGATGAGATGTCGACCTACGCGTCGGCACTGGCTTATCAAATGCTGTTCTCGTTGTTCCCGTTTTTACTGTTTCTGATTGCCCTGATCGGCTTTCTGCATTTGCCGGACTTCTTTTCCTGGCTGCGCCTGCAGTCGGAAATGGTCCTGCCACCGCAAGCCTTGGACCAGGTCAATCCGGTGATCGATCAGTTGCAGCAATCCAAGGGTGGCTTGCTCTCGGTGGGTATCGTTATCGCGCTGTACACCGCCTCGGCGGGCGTGCGCTTGATGATGAGCGCAATGAACGCCGCCTACGACGTGGTGGAAGGGCGGCCGATCTGGAAGCGTTTTCCGCTGTCGGTGATCTACACCATTGGCATCGCCGGCATGTTGCTGGTGGCGGCGGGCTTGATGGTGACCGGGCCGCAGGTCATGGACTGGGTGGCGTCGCAGTTCGGGGTCGAGGATTTCATCCTGACCCTGTGGACAGTCCTGCGCTGGCCGCTGAGTATCCTTTTGATGATGATCGCGGTGGCGTTGATCTACTACGTGATGCCGGACGTGGAGCAGAAATTTCATTTCATCACCCCCGGTTCGGTGCTGGCAGTGGTGGTGTGGATCATCGCCTCGCTGGGCTTCGCCTATTACGTTAAAACCTTTTCCGACTACAACGCCATGTACGGCAGCATCGGCGCGATCATTGTCCTGTTGCTGTATTTCTACATTTCGGCGGCGGTACTGCTGTTGGGCGCGGAGATGAACGCGGTCATCGAGCACATGTCCCGCGAAGGCAAGAACCCGGGGGATAAAGAGTTTGCCCACGACGCCGCGCAGCCTGAGGAAAAACAGCATGTTTCAGGGCTGGGGCGCGATCACTCGCTCCCGTTAGAGGCGAAGACTGACGAATCGTGAGTCCTTGTGGCAGGATGGCTGCATCCGTCGACAGAGTAGGTTTTTATGATTCGCGAGATTCTGAAAATGGGTGACGAACGCTTGCTGCGTATCGCCCCACCGGTGCCCGAAGCGATGTTTGGTTCGCCCGAACTCAAGGCCCTGATCACCGACATGTTCGAAACCATGGAAAGCGTCGGCGGCGTCGGACTTGCCGCGCCGCAGATCGGTGTCGATCTGCAATTGGTAATCTTCGGTTTCGAGCACAGCGAACGCTATCCCGACGCCGAAGCGGTGCCGCAGACCATCTTGCTCAACCCGCTGATCACCCCGCTGGAACCAACTCTGGAAGAAGGCTGGGAAGGTTGCCTGTCAGTGCCTGGATTGCGCGGCGCGGTGGACCGTTACCTGCGGATTCGTTATGAAGGTTTTGACCCTAACGGTCGGCCGATTCAGCGCGTGGCCGAAGGTTTCCATGCCCGAGTGGTGCAGCACGAGTGCGATCACCTGATCGGCCGGCTGTACCCGTCGCGGATCAGCGACTTCAGCAAATTTGGCTTTACTGAAGTGCTGTTCCCGGGCATGGACCCGAACGCGGACGATTGATCAGGGCTTGACGGCGCTGATCGCTTTCACCGGGTGGTGTTGCTTGCCTTTGGGCTTGAGCTTGATAAAGCGCAGCGTCATCCGGTCCGACTCGCCAATCGCCTTGTATTTATCGCGGTCCTGGTCGCCGAGGGTGTAGGTCGGCGGCAAGGTCCACACGCCAGCCGGGTAGTCCTTGGTGTCCTTGGGGTTGGCGTTCACTTCGCTGGCGCCGACCAGGGTGAAGCCGGCATCGGTGGCCAGCTTGACCACGTAAGCGGTCGGCAGGTAACCACTGTCCTTGATCGACTCTTCGGTGGCGTCATCCTTGGCCCGATGATCGACGATGCCCAACGTGCCGCCGGTCTTCAGCACGGCATAAAAACCCTTGAACATCGCTGGCGCGTCGTCGGCCATCACCCAGTTGTGCACATTACGGAAGGTCAGCACGCTGTCCGCCGAGGCCGGTTTGCCAAACACCGGGGCTTGCGGGTCGAACTCGACGATTTTCGCCTTGGCGTAGTGGGTTGGGTCAGCGCTGAACTTCTGCTTCAGTTTTTCCAGTGACTTGCGCGAGTTATCACCGCTGTCGGCGTTCTGCACGGCGGCGATGTAATGCCCTTGTTTATTCAGCAGCGGCGCCAGCAGTTCGCTGTACCAGCCACTGCCGGGGGTGATTTCGATCAGCGTTTGATTGGGGCGCAAACCGAAGAATTGCAAGGTTTGTTGCGGGTGACGAAATACATCCCGCGCACTGTTTTCCGGCGAGCGCCAGTCACCGGCCAATACTTTGGAAAATGCTGCCGAGGTCACGGTTGAAGCGGGTGCCTTGGGTGCAGCCGATTCGGTAGCCTGAACCTGCGCAGCGCCGATCAGGGCCGCGAGGGAGCAAGCGATAAGCTGAAGTTTCATACCAATCCTTGTCGTTTCAGGCCCGGTTCGGGCCTATCTGGAGCGGAGGCTACCACGCGGTTTTACGGGGGCGCCTACACATTTTTTGCAGTCTACAGAACAAAAAGTTCTATGCCTGATCGCCGGCGTTGGACAGTGCAACCAGCGGTTTAGTTTGCCGATAGCGCTCAAGCCGGGTCGTCAGGGCCTCGGGTAAAACCTCGGTGAGTTCATACCCCGCGCGTTGGTAAAAGTCGCTCAGATCCGGATGACAAAATAACCAGACCGGTCCTACCGTTTGTGCCCGCACTTCTGCAAGCAGGCGGCTGGCAATCGCCTGGCCGCGCATTGCCGGTGCCACAAACAAACCCGTTAACCAATGTCCATCAGCCACGGCAGTGAGGCACAGTCCACCGACGATTTCTGCGCGTTTTGCCGCCCAGACCTGAGCGTCGCCACCGGCGCGCATGGATGATTTATGTTGCTGGTAGAACTTGTTCAACAAGGGCCGGGAATGGCCTGGGAGTACATAAAAAAGGGTATCTGGCATAGGTTCGGTCGCTAGGCGGCGGCAGGTCGGGGAGGGCGTTCAGCGGCGCATCATAACCCGCTAAAAACCGGTTCGGTGTGGGTTCCGATTAGGTGTATAACTATGGGCAGATCCCTCACCCGTGGAGTGCGCATCATGAAAGGCATGGATTCAAAGAAAGCAGCCAAGAAAAAGCCAACCAAGACCCTGGATGAACGGCGCGTAGAAAAACGAGCCAAAAAAACAGGTGTCTCGGGTCTTTCCGAGCATTGATCATCCCCTCCGCGGAGCCTTTCAGGCTCCGCACTTGTTTTAGCGGTTCTAAGTTCATAACCCATCGGTCTACATGATTTCCCTGCGCCGAAACACATAAGGATTGAAGTCGTCGATTTCGACTGATCCGGCCGTGACGCAAGGAAATGTTCAATGCCCAACTACCTCGATGAAGCCCAGCGCGATGAAGTGCTGCGCCTGCGTCAACGCTTTACCGGCCGCAGTGAATGGCCGACCTGGCTACTGTTGCTGGGGGTGTATTCGGCGTGGGTGGGTTTACTGCTGGCCAGCCACCGCTTGGGGCTGTGGCCGACCACGCTGTTGATGATTCCGCTATTGGTGCTGTGGATGTCGGTGCAGCACGAGTTGTTGCACGGCCATCCCACGCGCTGGCTGTGGCTGAACAAGGCGCTGGGCTATGCACCGTTTGCGGTGTGGTATCCCTACACCCTGTACCGCGACACGCATTTGGCCCATCACCGCGATGAAGACCTGACGCTGCCCGGACTCGATCCGGAGAGCCGCTACCTCAGCCGCGAGCATTGGCAACACACGTCCTCGCTGTATCAAACCCTGCGCTGGCTGGATAAAACCTTGCCCGGACGGGTGGTGCTCGGTGCACCGCTGGCCCTGATTGCCTTGGCGCGCGAGGCGTTTGTCAGCCTGCGCCAAGGGCAGCGTCAGGCCTGGTTGATGTGGCTGACGCACGCCGCGTTCACCCTGCTGATGTTCTGGTTCATTGCGGGCTTCAGCGACGTGCCGGTCTGGCATTACCTGCTGTTAATCAGCGTGCCAGCGTTGTCGGTGTCCATGGTTCGCTCCTACTACGAACACCGCCCGACCGAGCGCCCGGAACAACGCAGCGTGATCAACGAAGCGGCCTGGCCATGGAGTTGGCTGTTTCTGCACCTGAACCTGCACCTGGTGCACCACGACTTGCCGGGTTTGCCCTGGTATTACCTGCCCAGGGTTTACCAGTCGCGGCGTGAACAATGGCTGGCACGCAGCGGTGGTTTTCTGGTGCAAGGGTATGGTGAACTGTTCCTTCGACACGCCCTCAACCCCATCGACAGCCCACAACACCCGAGCGCCTGACTTCTGGATGTGCACATGACCCATGGCTTTGCAGAGTTATTGATGTACGTCGCGCCGGATCGCGTACGCGCCGCCAACCACACTTGGCTGACGCGCATCCTGCAATTGCTGGGCGCCAATCGGGACGACGCCTCGGCGTTGGCATTGAAACCCTTGTGGCTGTCGCCAAATCTGCTGTTGAGCCAAACCTGTGGCTACCCATTGATGACCGCCTTGCGCGGCAAAGTACGGGTCATCGGCCGCCCGGATTACCAACTGCCCCACAGCGCCAACGGCAACCATTGCAGTCTGCTGCTGGCGCGCAACGAAGACCCGCGTACAGAGCTGGCGCAGTTCTACGACAGCCACGGCCTGATCAACAATGAAGACTCCAACTCCGGCATGAACCTGCTGCGGCATCGGATTGCATTCTTGCAGCGCGATGGCCGGTTCTTCGCCAGCGTGTCGCTGACCGGCGGCCATCGCGACAGCCTGCGCTGGCTGCGCGAAGGCAAGGGCGACCTGGCTGCCATCGACAGCGTCACCTACGACTACCTGGCGCGTGATGCCAGCGAAGAAGTCGCGGGGCTGCGGGTGATCGAGCGCAGTGCGTTGAGTCCGACCTTGCCTTATATCGGCCCTGTCACCCTCGATGCGGCGCAGGCGGAGCGGGTTCGACTGCTGATGAATCAGGCGCTCAACGAACTGCCTGAAGTCGCTGCCACCCTGGCGATTCGCGAAGTGATGCCTGCGAGGGAAGAGGATTATCTGGTTTTGCTCGACTACCAGCGCGAAGCCGAACACAACGGCCTGCCGCACATCGTGTAGGAGCGGGCTTGCCCGCGATAGCTATCGCCCTGACACACCGCCATCGCGGGCAAACCCGCTCCTACAGTTATTCTTTTAAAGAATATAAAAATACATTTTAAGTATTTTTAACGCATAAAAACCCTTGCTAGCATGGCGCGACCGGAACGCCGGAGATTTTTTGTTTTCAACATCCCTGGAGTCTCCATGTCCGGCACCGATATTTCACACAGCGAGTACGTGGGCGGGTTGTTTCGTCATCACTATGGATGGCTGTGCGAGCGGTTGCGGCGCTATTCAGGGGTGAGCGCCGAGGACATCGCGGCGGAGGTGTTTGCCCAGTTGCTGGCCTCGCCGGGTGTGGTGCCGATTCGTGAACCGCGGGCGTTGTTGACCACCATTGCGCAGCGTCTGCTATACCAGTTTTGGCGTCGCCGAAAGCTGGAGCAACGTTTTTTTGATGGATTGCACGAGGATTTTGACGTACACCAGATTTCACCTGAGGATGGCGCGCAGGCACTGGAAGCGCTGCAAGCGGTCGATGTGTCGCTCGACAGTTTGCCCAAACAGGTCAAGGCGACCTTTCTGTTGTCGCAAATCAACGGCCTGACTTATCCACAGATCGCCGCCGAGCTGGGCATCTGCCAGCGCTCGGTCAGCGTATACATGACCAAGGCTTTCACCCGCTGTATGCGGGCATAACAACGAATTGAACAACGAATTGACTACGGGACGACCATGACATCAATCAAACATTTGCTGGGCAGTTCGCTGTTGGCGTTGGGGTTGCTTTCGCAAACGGTACCTGCTGCGGAAAAAACCACACCGATTCATTTCGGTGACATTACCTGGGAAAGCGGCAGCCTGATCACCGAGATTCTGCGCACCATCGTCGAGAAAGGTTATGGCTACCCGACCGACACCTTGCCGGGCAGCACGGTCAGCCTTGAAGCCGCACTGGCGAAGAATGACGTGCAGGTGATTGGTGAAGAGTGGGCCGGGCGCAGTCCGGCGTGGATCAAGGCCGAAGGTGAGGGCAAGGTGTTTGGTCTGGGCGATACCGTCAAAGGCGCTACTGAAGGTTGGTGGGTACCGGAATACGTGATCAAGGGCGATCCGGAACGCGGCATCAAGGCGGTGGCGCCGGACCTGAAGTCGGTGGCTGATTTGCCTAAATATAAAGACGTATTCAAGGATCAGGAAGAACCGAGCAAAGGCCGTTTCCTCAACAGCCCGAGCGGCTGGACTTCGGAAATCGTCAACACGCAGAAGCTCAAGGCCTATGGCTTGACGGACAGCTACGTGAACTTCCGCACTGGTTCGGGCGCGGCGCTGGACGCTGAAGTGAGTTCGTCGATCAAACGTGGCAAGCCGGTGCTGTTTTACTACTGGTCGCCAACGCCGTTGCTGGGTCGCTTCAAGCTGGTGAAGCTGGAAGAGCCGCCGTTCAGTGCCGAAGCCTGGAAGACTTTATCTGACGCCAATAACCCTAATCCGATTGGTTCCGCTTCGTTGGCGGCGCACCTGGCGATTGGTGTTTCCGCACCGTTCCATTCGCAATACCCGGACCTGGTGGCGTTCTTCCAGAAGGTGGACCTGCCGATCGACCTGCTAAACCAGACCCTCGGCCAGATGAGTGAGAAACGCCTGGAGCCGAAAGCCGTCGCGCAATCGTTCCTCAAAGATCACCCTGAAGTGTGGAAAGCCTGGGTGCCGGCGGAAGTCGCTGCCAAGGTCAGCCAAAGCTTGTGATGTGGATTTTGTAGGAGCTGCCGCAGGCTGCGATCAGGCCAGATCGCAGCCTGCGGCAGCTCCTACAGAGAATTTGTGTTATCCCTCTGAAATACCCCTCCAAAACTCGCACAATCCCCGCCAGTTATGCGTAAATCCAACCCATGTGTGTGACGAAGAGGCACAGATGGGTAGGACAGGACTGCTTCTACAAACCGAACGATTGCTTATCCGCGAACTGACGGCTCAGGATGTGTCGGCGCTTGCGGCGATTCTGGGGGATGCGCAGGTGATGCGGCATTCGGTCGGTGGCGTGCTGAGCGCCAAAGCCACGCGCGAGTTTATCGCCGGCTGCGTTTTTTCCTACCAGGCCAACGACTTCGGTCCGTGGGCCGTGATCGAAAAAAGCTCGTCGACCTTCATCGGTTTCTGCGGCTTGAATGCCGAACTGGTGGAAGGTGCCGAGGAAGTCGAAATCGGCTATCGCTTCGCACGTCCATTCTGGGGCCGTGGATTTGCCACGGAAGCGGCCAGGGCCACCCGCGATTACGCGTTTGGCGTCATCGGCATCGACTCGCTGATCGCCATCGTCGAGCCGGAAAACATCGCCTCGGTCAACGTCATCGAAAAACTCGGCTTCAATACCTTTATCCACAGCCAATATCATCGGCGTGGAGTGAAGATCTATCGCATGACGCGGCCAGCCTGGACCGCGCTCAGCGCCAATGCCGAGGAGTCAACATGACAGGGAAGTGCGTGACAGCCTTCAAACTCATGCTCACGCTGCTGTGCCTGCTGATGCTGGACATCCCGACCACTGCCCTGGCCGCCGATAGCAGCGACAGCGCGCTGGCCTTCGTCCGCCAGAACCATTTGGGCGACGGCCTGCCCTGGCTCGGTTATCAAGTGGCGTCGCGTACCACCACCTTCAGCGCCATCGTGCAGAAAGTCGGCAAGGTTCAGGCGCAAACCATCGTCCAGGACGAGTTGCAGCGCCTGCAGCCGACTTATCAGGAGCAGTGGACCCGCAACATGGCGCAGGCCTACTCTGAGTCGTTCTCCGCCGCTGAAATGCGCCAGTTGGTCATTGGCAACCCGCCGAAGCCACTGGCTGATAAATTCAAATCGGCGCAGAACGACGTCAGCATGAGCATGAAAGCCAAGTCTGAAGATTTGCTCAAAACCTATGTGTCCAAAGCGTTGCTCAATGCAATGACCAAGATTTCACGCTAGCGACTTTTCAATCCTTCGAACGGCAGGGAAAACCATGGACCCATTCATGCAAGCGGCAATCGAGGAAGCTCAACTGGGGCTGGCCGAAGGCGGCATTCCGATTGGTTCGGTAATCGTGCACAACGGCCAGATCATTGGTCGCGGGCATAATCGCCGGGTGCAAGAAGGCAGCGCGATCAAGCACGGCGAAATGGATGCGCTGGAGAACGCGGGACGGCAATCGGCGCAAACCTACCGGGAGTCGGTGCTGTACACCACACTGTCGCCGTGTGCGATGTGCAGCGGTGCGATCCTGTTGTACGGCATCCCGAAAATCGTGGTCGGCGAGAACCAGACTTTCATGGGCGAGGAGACGTTGCTGCGCTCACGGGGTGTGCAGGTCGATGTGGTGGACAACCACACCTGCGTCGAGCTGATGCGCGACTTTATCGCCAACAAACCGCAGTTGTGGAACGAAGACATCGGCGAGTAAAACGCAACGCGGCGTGCCCCCGGCGAGGAGGGCACGCGCTGGTTTAGTGCAGTTGCAGCGTCGAATTGAACTGGCTGATGGCGTCCACCACATGTCGCGAGCCTTGCTGAATTTCCATAATCACGCCCCCTGCCTCGTTGGCCAGCTCGACCCCGGTGCCGGTGCGGCTCAGACTCGACTGCATGCTCGCCACGGCACTGCGCGCCAGTTCGTTGTTCTGCCGCACGACATCAACAATCTCCAGGGTGGCTTTGCTGGTGCGCGCCGCCAGGCTGCGAACTTCATCGGCCACCACCGCAAAACCGCGGCCATGCTCGCCAGCGCGCGCCGCTTCGATGGCCGCGTTAAGCGCCAGCAGGTTGGTCTGGTCGGCGATTCCACGAATGGTCTGAACGATGCTGCCGATGATCTCCGATTGCTTGTTCACGGCATCGATGCTGCGCGCTGCCTCGTTTAAGTCGTGGGAAATTTCCTCGATCACATTGACGGTCTGTTGCACCACGGCCGAGCCTTTTTGCGCACAGGCATCGGTTTGCACCGACGTATCATGGGCGGTTTTTGCCGCTGACCGCTGTACGGTTACTTGTTCGGTAATATCGCTGGCAAACTTCACCACTTTGTATAAACGACCCTTGGCATCGAACAGCGGGTTATACGACGCCTCGAGAAAAACCGTGTGCCCGTATTTATCGACCCGTTCGAAACGGTGAGAATGGTATTCACCGCGATTTAATGAAGCCCAGAAGGCCTTGTAACTTGCCGAATCTGTTTCATCACGTTTACAGAACAGGCTGTGGTGTTGGCCGGTGACTTCGCTGAGTTGGTAGTGCATGGTCTTCAGGAAGTTGTCATTGGCCTTGATGATTTTGCCATCGGGGGTGAATTCAATCATCGCCATGGAGCGACTGATGGCGTCGACCATGCTCTGGTTTTCACGTTCTTTATGCACGGCGGTGGAGACATCGGTGGCGACTTTGAGAATGCTGGTCACCTGTTTGTCGGCATTCAAGACCGGCATGTAGCTGGCCTCCAGCCACACCTCACGGCCGGATTTGTCGAGGCGCAGGAAGGTCTTGCACAGCGGCTCGCCACGCGCCAGTTCACGCCACATGCGCGCGTATTCTTCGCTGTCGTAGAACTCTTTTTCGCAGAAAATACGGTGGTGTTTACCGCGGACTTCTTCTGCGTGATACCCCATGGTCTTACAGAAATTCTCATTGGCGTCGATGACGAAGCCGTCCGGCGTGAACTCGATCATGGCCATGGAGCGGCTGATGGCCTGGAGTTTGGCTTTCGTCTCGCACAGGGCAGTGGCTGTAACTTCAAGTTCTGCTCGGTCTGCTTTGCGTTGAGAATTGAACATACGGTTGCGACCCACGAGATGAGTTTACTTATCAGGTAATAATGCTATTACCCAGTATTGTTTTAAAAATAAGTCGGCCGGGCGCACCCGAGCTTGAGGAGGGCAGAGAGGTTCACGGGTCATTTAACAGGGTGGCGGGATATACCAACAGGCAGCGGGGGATGAGAGGGTTAACGCGAGCATCCATACTTCGAGCCTCGTAATAAATCCATGTTTACGAAATGACAGGCCGTTATCCCTCCGCAAGTACGGTCGGGAATGAACCAAGCATAGACAAAGAAAGTACGGGCGCAAGTGGTTATATATACCGTTCGTAGGGATAGCGTTGCGCTGCTGCGTTCTCAGACCCGCCGCGCTGCGCCAAACAGCATCACTTGCTGCAACGCGCCATCTTGCTCGATCAACCTCACCGGCGCCGTGCCCCCCGGCATCACTACCTGCACCAGCCCCGCATCAACCTCGCCCACGCGCCACGCCGCGCACGCCACTGCGCTGGCGCTGGTGCCCGAGGAAGCAGTCGGGCCTTCGCCGCGTTCAAACACTCGGGCGATGATACGGTTACTCGATTCGACAAACGCCCATTGCAGATTGACCCCTGCCGGACACGGCTCGCCGCCGACAAAGGCGATGCGAACCAGCGCCGCATGCAATCCGGCTTCGTGCAGGTGGGCAAAGGATGGCAGGGCGTCGGGGTTCGGCACCAGGGTGACGCAATGCGGATTGCCAATGCGCACAAACACGCTGCGTGCCCAGTCCTGATTCAGTTCGGCCAGACGCTCGACGCGGCTGACGTTGTGTGGGTGGTGAACGCCAACAGACCCTGCGCCCACGGCCGTCGGTCCGAATCCGGGTGCCCCAAGGTCCAGCCAGAAACCACTAACCTCTTCGACCTGTGCGGCTTCGACCTGCACCGGCACCGGCGATGCACTGTTCTGCTGATCGTGATGCACCTGCAGGGTGAACGCCTGGCCGACGAGCAATTGCCCTTCATCAGTCAGCGCCTGGGCGAAGATGGTCAGGCCATTGCCACTGCGTTCGGCGAGGGTGCCGTCGGTGTTGACGATCAACAGGTCATAGGGCGCCGCGCTTTGAAACGGCCCGACCAGCAAGCCGTCCGAACGGTGTTGCTTGGCGCCCTCCGGTCGCTGGCCTTCGGGCCAACTGCACAACGCGTCGATGGCGGCGAGGCTCCAACTGACGCGCGTCAGGGCAGCCTGTTCGGCGCTGTCGGGCAAGTCGATGCCCAGCAGGCGCAAGGCCTGCGGTGTGGTCACAGCGTAGAGATTGCCGCGAGCGTCATAGAGCCTGGTCATGGGTTCATTCCATCCATCGTTTGGGTACAGGGTGATTTTGTTCAATCACTGCGGCTGCGCAGTCTTTACCTTTGAACGCACATCGTCCCCACAGACAAGAAGGTATTAGATGAGTCCGCTTATTTCCATGGCCGCGTTTGCGCTGGCCTGCTCCATTTCGCCTGGCCCAGTGAATATCGTCGCCCTGAGTTCCGGCGCGCAGTTCGGCTTCTTCGCCAGCCTGCGACACGTCAGCGGCGCGACCGTGGGCTTTACCCTGTTATTGCTGTTGGTCGGGCTCGGCCTGCATGAGGTGTTGAATCGGCTGCCGATGCTGACCCGCATCATTCAGTGGGCAGGCGTGGCGTTTCTGTTGTTCCTGGCCTGGAAGCTGGCCGCCGATGACGGCAGCCTCGGCGCCGGAAAATCGCTCAAGGCGCCGTCGTTCCTATACGGCGCGCTGATGCAATGGCTCAACCCCAAAGCCTGGCTGGCATCGCTGGCGGGCATGGGCGCTTACGTCAGTCGAGGTGATGAGCAGCTGATATGGACGTTTGCGGCGGTGTATTTTCTGGTCTGCTATGCGTCGATTGCGTGCTGGGCGTATGCCGGTAGTTACCTGCGCGGTTACTTGCAGGTGCCCGCGCGAGTGCGGTTGTTCAATCGTTCGATGGCGTTGTTATTGGCCGGCAGCGCGGTTTATCTGCTGGCGGCCTGAGGCTTTACTCAGCCCTGGTACTGCCCCGGCGTCGCGGCATGGAAGCGTTTGAATGCGCGCTGGAAATGCGCCTGATCGGCAAAGCCGGCCTCCAGCGCCACGTCGGCGATGCGATGGCCGCGCTTGAGTTGCGCCCGGCCGAATTGCAGGCGGCGGTTGATCAGGTAGGCATGGGGCGTCATGCCGAAACGCTGCTTGAAGGCACGAATCAGGTACGACGCGGACAAATCGGCCGCGCTGCAAATATCATCCAGGCTCAGCGCTTGCGTGCAGTGCTCGCTGATGAAATCGGCGGCGCGCTCGAGTTTCAGGTTCGACTCTTTGGTCAGCCGCGGCGAGGGATTGAGGGTTTGCTGCGCCAGGGTAAAAAACTCAATCACGCTGCTGTGCTGGTGCAGCGTTTCCGCGTCGGGATCGGTGAGGGTGGCGTACAGTCGATTGAGGCCGCTGAACAGCACCGGGTCTGCGCTCATGATCGGTGCAAACGCGCGGAAGTCCTGATTCTGGCTAAAGCCCAGCTCGTGTTGCAGACGGGTCAGCCAGGGCACGTCCACATACAGCATCCGGTACGACCACGGTTGATCATCGACGGGATTGCAGGCGTGTACGTCTTCCGGGTTCATCAGCACCACGACACCGGCGCCGATCCGTTCCCTGGCGTGTTTGTTCAGGTAGGTACTGCGTCCGCCGGTCACCGCGCCAATGGAAAAGGTTTCGTGGGCATGTGGCCCATAGCAGACCTTGCGCCCGTCCTGAATCGAGCGCGCTTCGATAAATGGCAACTGTTCATCACGCCAGAATTGCGGGGCTGCCGCGTCTGTAGCTATCGCCGTTGCCATCTGCATCCCCAGTGAATCAGCTGTCATGGCGCTTACTGTAAACGCAATCTGCCGATACGGGTATCAGGCGCGGCTGGCGCGCTGGATGGTTTGTGGCGATTGGCCAAACGCACGGATAAACGCCCGGCGCATGCGTTCGCGATCGCCAAACCCGGTGTCGTGGGCGACCACATCAATCGGGTGTCGGCCACCTTCCATCATCAACCGCGCTGACTCGACGCGCAGGCGTTCGATGGCTTTGGCGGGGGATTGCCCGGTTTCGGCGCGGAACACCCGGCTGAACTGACGCGGGCTCAGGTTCGCGGCGCCCGCCAGCTCTTCCACTGACAGCTCGGAATTGAGGTTCTGTTTGGCATATTGCAGCGCGGTCTGGATGCGGTCGGACTTGGGTTCCAGATCGAGCATCACCGAGAACTGCGATTGGCCGCCAGCGCGACGGTGGTACACCACCAGCTTGCGGGCGATGTTGCGCGCGATGTCGGCGCCGAGATCCTTTTCCACCAACGCGAGGGCGAGGTCCACGCCAGCACTGGCGCCTGCGGAAGTCCAGACCGGACCATCGACGATGAAAATCCGGTCCTCTTCCAGCGTCATTTTCGGGTAGCTTTGCTGCAGCGCTCGCGCATGAAACCAGTGGGTGGTGGCGCGACGGCCGTCGAGCAATCCGGCCTCGCCGAGCACAAAGGCGCCGGTGCAGACTGCGCTGATACGTCGGGTATGCGGGCCAGCGGCGCGCAGGTACTCGACTACTGTTGATGAAACCGGCTCGACGAAGTTATCGCCCAGCACCACCAGCGTATCGAATTGACGCGGACCAAAGGCTTCGCTGTTCACCTCGAAACCGCCCGAGGTCATCACCGGGCCGCCTGCTTCAGAGAGCAATGTGACTTTATAGGTCGGCGCTTCGGTGACGATGTTGGCGAACTCGAACACCGTCGACACCGCCAGGCCCAACACCTGGAAGCCTGGGTACAGAATGATGCCGATGCTTTGACTGCCGGAGGTTTCCATCGGATGAGTGACCTGAAGAGAGGTATCATTAAGATTCAGGTCGTCATATTACACCGATATCTGTAGTTGAAAAGCTTCGCCGGTGTAGGAGCGAGCGTGCCCGCGATAGCGACAAGGGGAGTATCAAACCACCACCGTCAACCACGCCGACACCAGCAACAACAGCGCCATCACCCGATTGAAGCGCTGCATGCTGCTGGCCGAGCGGCAGAACTTGGCAGCGCTGACACCCAAATATCCCCAGGCAATCATGCAGGGCACGGACACCAGAAAAAATATCAGCGACAAATACGCCACCCGCAGCATGCGGTCCGCGTCGGTGCCGGCAAAGACGCTGACTACGGCCAGTGCCATCATCCAGGTTTTCGGGTTGACCAATTGCAAACTGGCGCCACCCACCAGGCCCATGCTCGGGCCGGAAGACGACCCTGGCGCAGGATCAACCGTCGTCGCCGGGCTGCTGAAAATCTGCCACGCCAGA
The DNA here is from genome assembly GCF_044336365.1 of Pseudomonas sp. NA-150. Taxonomy (NCBI): domain Bacteria; kingdom Pseudomonadati; phylum Pseudomonadota; class Gammaproteobacteria; order Pseudomonadales; family Pseudomonadaceae; genus Pseudomonas; species Pseudomonas sp. NA-150. The sequence continues at coordinate 1,145,925 of NZ_CP172305.1, forward strand.
TAGGTCAACCAGGCGATGCCGATCCACGACATGGCGGTTTGCACGCCGTGATAGCGGCCGAGCACATCGCCGAGCCCCATGCCCACCACCAACACCAGAAGCGCCGCCCCGGCGCAGGCGCCGAACACGATGGGCAGCACTGCCGTCATACCGTGGCGCGAACTGTTGGTCAGGACCAGGATGTTGGTCGGGCCGGGGGTGATCGAGGCGACGAAAGCGAACAGCACGAAGGGCAAAAACGGGTTCATGGCACAACTCGGTGGTGATTGATCGTGGTTCGATCATCGCCATCCGCAGCGGCTCAGTCTGGAAGATTTGAGCAGCGCTTGCGGTAGTCGGCCGGGGTCATGCGGTAGGTGCGCTGGAACCAGCGCCCGAGGTGGCTCTGGTCGGCAAAACCGAGTGCGGCGGCGACCTCCACGGGCGTCAAACCGCTGGCCAGCAGGCGCCGGGCTTTGGCCAGTCGCAGTTGAATCAGGTAAGCGTGAGGCGCAATGCCAAAGGCCGCCTTGAACGCGCGGGTCAGGCGAAAGCGGTCGACGCCGGTTACCCGCGCCAGGTCGTCGAGGCCGATGTCCTGGGTCAGGTTACTGTGCAGGTAATCCCGCGCTTTTTGCGCCACCAGCGGCAAGCTCGGGTCGGGCGTCAGTTGCGCACGCCAGTGCACGTGGCGGGTCAGATTGGACAGCAGGTTATCAAGGGCGGTCTGGCGGACGATGCGCATTTCCTGACCATGCAGCGTCTGAAAGGCATTGGCGGTGGCGAGGGTCAGGCGCGAGTCATTGGCCTGGGTTTCAGCGAAATTCAACTGATAGTGGCCGGGAGCGTCTTCGAACAGCGAACGCAGTTCGCGGTCCAGCCACTGCGGGTCGAGGTACAGGGTGCGGTAGGTGAAACCGTCGTCGGTCGGTGAGTCGCCGTCGTGGATGTCGCCGGGTTCCAGCAAAAACACCTGGCCGGGAATACTCACATGGCGTTGACGTCGGCAATGAAACTGCTGCACGCCTTGCTCGGTATAGCCCACCAGATAGCTGTCGTGCCAATGCGGGTCGTAGGCATGGCCTTCAAAATGGGCATGAATGGTCTCGATGCCGGACTCGGTGTCCTGCTTCAGATCGATCCAGTTTCGCGTGGTCATAGGGCCACCCCATTCACTTGCCGTGCTTTCGATCAATCACGGTACAAGCTCAGGGGGTGGCTGTCTGGAACAATTGTGCAGCGCGCGGATTATTCCGACAGATCGAACCAGCTCCGGGCCAGGCATTCACCGTTGATCAGGATGTCCAGCTCATGTTTACCGGCGTAGTGCACACGGGTGGTGAAGTTGCGGATCTGTTGTTCGCGGCTGACGATCACCGATTCGCCGGGCGCCAGCGTCAGGGTTTTCAGCTTGAACACCTTGGCCGAGGTGCCGCCGGATTTCTTCACGTAATGAATTGCGTAGTCGATGATCAGGCGTTGGCTGGCGCTGGAGGTGGAGGTCAGACGAAACGACAGGCTGAGTCGGTCGCCTAACCGGACCGCTTGCGGAGTGACGCTCAGCTCATTGACCAACACGTCCGGCGCAGCGCCCGCGCCCATGATGGCTAAGGCCCGACGGTCGCCTTTTTTGATCAGCGAGCGCAAGGCATGCCGGGCAATCCAGGCGGTGCGCGGGTCCTCAAGCGACCAGCCTTCGATCAGGTCCAGTACCCAGTCCGGGTTGTCCTTGGTGATGTCGTTGAGGTGATTGGCGACTGATTTGCGCACGTACAGGCTGTCGTCGGCGTTGAGGTTGCTGAGGATCGGCAGCACCGGCGAAGGATCGAGCATCAGGTTTTCCAGGCGAAACGACCACGGCAGACGCGGCCGACTGCCCTCGCTGGCGAGACGGCGTACATGCTCGTCGGGATCTTTCGACCAGCCTTGCATCAGTTTCAGCGCGCGCTTGAAGTCCAGACGCAGGAAGTGGCGTACCGCGAATTCCGACGAACCAAAGGCGGTGAAGAACTTAAGCGCGTGCATCGAACGCTCGAAATCGGCTTGCCCGTACAGTGCGACGTACTCCGGCAGGATCATGCTGACGAAGCCACTGTTCAGCCGTGGCGCCAGTTGTTGCAGGATCTCCAGCGCTTGCGGGTAGTCCGCGGGCAGACCCGCGTGCAGGCTTTGGCTGACCCGATTCAGACGCTGCATCACTGACAGTGCGTCAAGGTCCTGCGACGCATGCTGCATGAATGCCCTGACGTCGAAGGCTGGATAGACCGCTGCTGTTTCGTCGGCAATGTGCTGCAACCGCGCCCGATTGAAGATCTCTTTAAGGGCGGGAGCGGCTTGCTGTGAGTCAGTCATGGGCGGTCGATCTCGAAGGGGACGGGGGATTGTATAGAGATGAGCATTTGGCAGTGAACACTTGCTGATATCTAATAGAGCGCAGCCTTATCTAGTGAACAGGAGTCGTTGTGTCCAAGTCTGTCGATGGCAATTCATCCCTCGAATCGTTTTCGATCGAGAGCCCTTCGCCCCTGTATGCGCGGGTCAAGCACGCCATCGTGGAGAAGATCCGCACCGGTGCCTGGCTGCCCAATTCCAAGTTGCCGTCCGAAAGCGAACTGCTGACCCTGCTGGGCGTCAGCCGGATGACGGTCAACCGGGCGTTGCGCGAGCTGACCATCGAAGGCTTGCTGGTGCGCATGCAGGGCGTCGGCACCTTTGTTGCTGAGCCAAAAGGTCACGCGGCACTGTTCGAAATCCACAATATCGCCGAAGAAATCGAGGCCCGCGGCCACGTTCATCGCTGTGAAGTGGTGACCCTCGAAGAAGTGCCGGCCAAGTCTGATCCGGTACTGCCGTTTGCTTTGGACGGCGTGGAGCGGATGTTTCACTCGGTGGTGGTGCATTACGAAAACGAAGTGCCGGTGCAAATCGAAGAGCGGTTCGTCAACGCGAAGATCGCTCCGCACTATCTGCAGCAGGACTTCACGCGGGTCACGCCTTACGCGTACCTGATCCAGTTGGCGCCGTTGACTGAGGGGCAGCACGTGGTCGAAGCCATTCACGCTAAGTCTGCCGAGTGTCGGTTGTTACAGATCAAGCGCAATGAGCCCTGCCTGTTGATCCGTCGTCGCACCTGGTCGGCGCAAGGGCAAGTCGGCAGCGCGCGGCTGGTGTACCCGGGGTCGCGTTATCGGCTGGAAGGAACGTTTGGCAGTTAGGATTGAGCTACGGTCCCTGTAGGCGCTGCCGAAGGCTGCGATGGGCATTAAAAGGCGGTGAATGTTCTGATGCTATCGCAGCCTTCGGCAGCTCCTACAGTGATAGTGATCAGTGGTGTTACCTGCGTTACTTTTGGTGCAGTAGCGTTACTTTTTTAGCCTATTTTGCACATAATTGCGGCAGGTTTTCCTACCTTAGGCGCTTGCTCGCCATCGGCAGATAATTTTCATAAAATATTATCTATTTAATTTTTAAGTAATTTATTTACTTATCTTAATCAGGAATCCACTCATCCGTCCAAAAATGGCCCTTCACTTGCATTCACTTGTACATACAGGTTGATATAAGAGATATCGACCATCTCAGTGTGGAGCAGGTGACGATGAGCAGCGGTCCTTTCACTCAACAACTCAAAGGCGTGCGCGTGCTGGATATCAGCCGGGTGCTCGCCGGCCCTCATTGCACGGCGATGCTGGCCGACCTGGGGGCCGATGTGATCAAGTTCGAAGTGCCGGAAGAGGGCGATGATGCCCGGCATCTGGGGCCTTTTCGCGATGGCGAAAGTGTCTATTTCGGTTTGATCAATCGCGGCAAGCGCAGCGTTGAAATCGACTTCAAGTCCGACTCCGATCGCGCGCGTTTCTACGAATTGGTGGCCGATGCCGATGTGGTGGTGGAGAACTTCCGGCCGGGCGTGACGCAACGGCTGGGCATCGATTTCGACACCCTCAAGCAACACAACCCGACGCTGATCTACGCCAGCATCTCCGGCTTCGGCCAGGACGGCCCGCTGTCAAAACGGCCGGCTTACGACATCGTCGCCCAGGCCATGTCCGGGCTGATGAGCGTCACCGGTTTCGCCGCCACCGGTCCAACCCGCAGTGGCGAGGCCATCGGCGATCTGTGTGCCGGGGTCTACGCCGCCTGGGCGATCAGTTCGGCACTGTTCGCCCGCGAACGCCATGCGCCGGGCGCGCAATACATCGACGTTGCGATGTTCGACGTATTGTTCAGTTTGCAAATGACGGGCCTGGCCAATCTGTATGCCCATGGCGTGGCGCCGGGCCTGGTGGGCAATCGTCATCCCGTCTCGACACCCTTCGACACCTACCGCGCCGCCGACGGTCTGGTGGTGATCGCGGTGGCCAGCAACCGCTTGTTCCAGCGCTTGTGCGAATGCATGGGCAAGCCCGAGCTGGCGCTGGACCCGCGCTTCATTGATGACGGCCAGCGGACCTGCAACGAGTCTGCGTTGCGCGCCGAAATCGAGGCCTGGACTCAGTTGGGTTCGGTCGAGTCGCTGTGCAATCTGCTGCTGGATGCCGGCGTGCCGTCTTCGCCGGTATGGAACCTGGCGGACGCGGCCAGCAGCGAACACGCCCGCGTTCGTCAATTGCAGTACCTGCCGGCGGGCGCTGAGTTGCCGATGGTGCCACAGCCGGTGTTCTTCAACGGTGTAAAACCCCACGTCACCACCCAAGCCCCGAAGTTGGGCGCTGACAACCAGGCATTCGGCCTGAGTAAATCCGGAGCAGTCGCATGAATTTCGAATTGGACGAAGTAGAGCTCGCTGTCATTGAATCCGCCGAGCAAGTGGCGCGCGAAGTGATTCAGCCGCTGGCGCAACACTATGACGAAAGCGAAACCTTCTGCGCCGACAGCATCAAGGCACTGGGCGACCTCGGCTGCATGGGCATCAACTTGCCGGAGGAATACGGCGGTCTGGGGATCGGCAGTCTGGCGATGAGTCGGGTGGTCGAAGCGGTAGCCGGTGCCTGTGCGTCGACCGCCTCAGCGATGACCGCGCACTTCCTCGCCACCGACTCGATTCTGTTGGGCGGTAGCGAGGAACAAAAACATGAGTGGCTGCCACGTGCCGCCAGCGGCGAATGGCTCGGCGCGTTTGCCCTGACCGAACCGGCGGCCGGCTCGAACCCGGCAGACATGCGCACTCGGGCGGTGCGCGAAGATGGTGGCTGGCGGGTGCGTGGCAATAAGCATTACATCACCAACGCCCGTGAAGCGGACTTCATCGTGTTGTACGCCAAGACCGACCTTGACGCCGGGCACAAGGGCATCAGCGCGTTCGTGATCGCCAAGGGCACCGAGGGCATCAGCTTCTCCAGCCCGGAAAAAACCATGGGCCTGCGTGGCAGCACCATTTACGAACTGGCGATCGATTGCTGGCTGCCGGCGTCGGCGCTGCTGGGTGTCGAAGGGCAGGGTTTCAATACGGCGATGGCGGTTCTGGACCGGGGGCGGGTCGAAGTGGCGGCCATGTCGCTGGGCATCGCCAATGCCGCGTTGCAATGCAGCTTGAGCTGGGTGCGTGAGCGGCAGATCGGCAGCAAACCACTGGCGGCTTATCAGGGCACGCAATGGCGCTTGGCCGATATGTACGCGCAACTGGAAAGCGCGCGGATGCTTACCTGGAAAGCCGCTGCCCGGCGTGACAGCGGCGAGCGTTTCAGCCTGGAGTCGGCGACGGCGAAACTGGTGGCGGCCGAATGCGCCGGTTTTGTCACCGATGCGGCGCTGCAACTGCACGGCGGATATGGCTACATTCGTGATCTGCCGCTGGAGCGCTTTGTGCGTGACGCGCGGATTCTGCGGATTTTCGAGGGCACCTCGGAGGTGCAGAAAATCATTATTTCTCGCAGTTTGCTCGACGCTTCGAAATAGCGCGCAAGAAGGCGCAAGATAAAGGCTGATCGGCAACGCTAAGCCTTTATCGAAGAGAAGGTCGGTGATGAATAGTCTCAAGCGAAGTATCGCAAGCCTGGCACTGGGCGGTTGGCTGGCGCTGGGCGTGACGGGTGCCTGGGCGGCAAGCAGAATCGATAGTCGCAGCGCCAGCGACAACAATCCGTATAACAGCGCCGTGCGCGCTGCCAACCCCAATAGCCGACAGGGCACGGTGTCGACCACGCCCTCGGTCCAGCGAGACAATCCCACCAGCAACCCGAGGCCGCCTACATTGGAAAACGGCGGGATTGGCAACGGTTACCCTACTCGTCAGCAGCCATCGTTTTCAGTGCCTGATGGGTCACCTTCAAACAGGGCGCCGCAGCGATAGTCGAGATACAAGGGTCGAACTAGTTCGCGAGACGGTGTTCCGGGTAGGCCATTTAGAGCCTCGCCAACAAGTTGGCTCCTTGTAGAGAGCGGGACTTAGGTGTCCTGCTTGTCCTTCAACACCTCAGCGGTCTTGGCGTCCAGGCTCACGTCCCATTCAACGCCTTTGGCGTCGCGCATTTCGGCCTTGTACACATAGCGACCGTTGCTGTTTTTCAGCCCAGTGCTGTGGATAGTCGAGCCGGGATGTTTGGCCAGTGCCGCTTTGTTCAGCTCTTCGAAATCCATCACGGTACCGGCCTTGTGCAAGCGCACGATTTCGTCGGGGCCGATGCCGGCATGGGCGACGCTGGCAGCGGTGGTCAGGGTCAGGGCGGCGAATACGGCGAGTAACTTTTTCATCAAAATGTTCCTTGGGTACATCGTTTTAGTTGCAGCCAAGGTAACCATCGCAACTTAACTCACGCTTAAATTGCCTACGCCAGAGAGGCCGCTTTCATACGGAACATTGTGCTGCGTCTTTCGCCGACAGAGGGACATCGAACACCCGGTCGAAGGCCCACTGAAAGGCAAACGCATAGAAAAAGAAGAACACGAACAATCCCAGGTTTGTCGCCAGCGCCGTCAGCCATGAGAGGTGCAGCCACCAGGCAATCAACGGCACCAACATTAAGGTCAGGCTGCCTTCGTAACCCAACGAATGAATCAGGCGCCGCAGGAACGTGCGGCTACGCTGGGGCTGGCGGGCTTCCCAGTATTCAAAACCGTAGTTGAACAGCATGTTCCACAGCAGCGCGGTGGTGGACATCAGCAACGACAGCGCGCCCGAATACACCAGGCCTTCGTCATACATCAGCGCCAGGGTCGGGGAGAGGAAAAACACGCCGCCGGTTTCATAAAGAATGGCCTGCAGAACTTTGCGTGACGGGCCTTGCATGGGATGACTCCGATAGCCCCGAGGGGCAGGATGGCTTTACTGATGCGTAGAATACATTCGCGTTTCCACGTAGGAAAATGAGATAAATTGAGCGCGATTCAATTCAGCTAATCCACAGGACGGCTCCGTGTTTTCAAAAATCCCGTTGACCGCCCTGCGTGCGTTCGAGGCCGCGGGTGGGGCGCTTTCATCGCGCCTGGTCGCAGTTCAATGTGCGGATCGAAACCAGCAATCAACGGGTGGATTTACTACGCGCCGGGCATGGTCTGGAACTGGCCAGCAGCGTGTTAGTGGCCGACAGCGTGGCCAATGGCGTGCTGGTGCCGTATCGCGCCGAGATCAGCCTGCCGGGTGCGCGTTACGTCGCGGCCTGGAATCCAGGCCACGAACGGCGCTCGCCGGTGAAAGAGTTTCTCGCCTGGCTGGAGCAGGAAGCAGTGGCGACGCCAAAGGGCTAATACCTGGCACCTAAGACCTGCGCGGCAGCAAACCAGGCACGGCGTGGAACAGAGCGTTGATCGCAAAGCCGATAAACATCACGCCACAGATCCGGGTAATCGCCACTTCGTGCCGCACATACAGTGACCGTACATGCCGCGCGCCGACGATCGCCACCACGATGGCATAGGCGGCAATTCCGCCGATGAAACTCAGGAAAATCATGGCCGGCAACATCGACCAATCCAGCAGTTCGGCGCGGGTGGAAATCAGCGCGGTAAAGGTGGCGACGGCCACCGGGTAGGCCTTGGGGTTGGTCAGGCCGAAGGTCACGCCGTGCCAGAACGGCTGGCGCGCGACGCCTTGTGGTTGATCGACGCTGCTGCGCTTGGCACGAATCGCCCGCGCACCGAGCCAGAACAGGTACAAGCCGCTTAACAGTCCCAGTACATCGAACGCGGTGCTGCCAATCACCCGAGCGCCGACAATCGCCACCAGCGCGGTACTGCACCAGATCACGTCACCCAGCAAATGCCCACTGAGAAACGCCGCCCCCGCCCGCCGGCCCTGCGCCGCGCCAATACCAAACACCGCCAGCACGCCGGGGCCGGGAGTGATGCCATAGATAAAACCGGACGCAAGTACAGCCAACAGCAGCGAGGCATTCATACCGAGACTCCTTGAAGGGTCGCTGAAGTGTATGTCAGACGCGGTGTGCCTGACAGACCGCGTCGAGCCATTAGCGTGTAGGAGCGAACTTGTTCGCGAGGCGCTTTGTCAGCAACTCCGCGTCAAACTGCTCGCCAACAAGTTGGCTCCTACACGGAGGGCGGTCTGTCGGGCGAAACAGCCTCCGACAAATGTCGGTCTTTTTCTTGTCGCCGGACAAGCGCACTCTGTGCCGACTATTTTTTCCGCGAGAGAGCAGGCACATGAAAATCGGCTTCGTAGGACTCGGCAGCATGGGCCAGGCCATGGCCAGCAATCTACTCAAAAGCGGTCATGAACTTTGGGTCTGGAACCGTTCGCCGGCGCCGGTAAACGCGTTGGTCGAACTGGGCGCGAAAGCGGCTGCCGACCCGCAGCAAGCGTTCGCGACCGACATCGTATTCAGCATGCTCGCCGACGACCAGGCACTGCGCTCGGTGCTGCTGGAATCCGGCCTGCTGAAAACCCTCAAAGCGCCGCTGATCCACGTCAACCTGGCGACGGTCGCGGTGGCGTTCGCCGAAGAGCTGGCCGCCTTGCACCAGGCGCAAGGCGTGGCCTACATCGCCGCCCCGGTGATGGGGCGTCCGAACGTTGCCGCCAGCGGTCAATTGAATATTCTGGCGGCCGGCCCCGCGACGGCGATCGATCAGGTGCAGCCTTTGCTGGACCTGATCGGGCGCAAAACCTGGCGCCTGGGTGAAAAAGCCTCCAGCGCCAACGCGATGAAACTGGCGACCAACTTCCTGTTGGTCGCCGCCGTCGAGGCCATGGGCGAAGCCACGGTGCTGGTCAACGGTTATGGCATTGAGTCAGCAGACCTGATTGACCTGATCTCCAACACCATCTTCACCGGACCGGTCTATTCGGGCTACGGCGCGCTGATGGCGAAACGCACTTACGAGCCCGCTGCGTTCAAAGCGTCGTTGGGCCTCAAGGACGTCAACCTGATCCTCGCGGCTGCCGAGAAAGTCTCGGTGCCGCTACCCACGGCAGAACTGGTGCGGGAAAACCTGCTCGACGCCATGGCCCACGGCGAAGGCAACATGGACCTGGCGGTGCTTGCACAAGTGGCGGAGCGTCGCGCCAAAGGCGCTTGATCCTGTAAACAGCACAATATCCGTAGGAGCTGCCGAAGGCTGCGATAGACCACAACGTGGTCTCAGCTTTACCGTCCACATCGCGGCCTTCGGCAGCGCCACAATGCGTGTGGTCGCCAGTACCCTTGCAGCGTTTTGGTTTACCTGACGAAGTCGCGGCCGTTGCGTTGATGCTCGCATCCGATGAGGCCACCTACATAACGGGCACGGAATTTAATATTGATGGTGGATTGTTGGCGGGTTCGGCCGCTGTGCCGGGACGATAAGCTGTCCACCATTCACGGCGACAGGCTTTGCTATGCTTCGCGCCCTGTGTCCGAGCCATTGCTCGGCGACCCTTAACTGCCTGCCGTTTGCGGATGTTCTATGACAGCCATTCTCCGACCACGCCCCCAGCCGCTGTCCAGGGCCGACTACAAGACCCTGGGCCTTGCCGCCTTGGGCGGGGCGCTGGAAATTTATGACTTCATCATTTTCGTGTTCTTTGCGCTGACCCTCAGCCAGCTGTTTTTCCCGCCACAAATGCCGGAATGGCTGCGTTTGCTGCAAAGCTTCGGGATTTTCGTCACCGGTTATCTGGCGCGGCCGCTGGGCGGGATTTTGATGGCGCACTTTGCCGACCGATTGGGGCGCAAGCGGGTGTTCAGCCTGAGCATTCTGTTGATGGCGCTGCCGTGCCTGTTGATCGGGGTGATGCCGACCTACGCTCAGATCGGCTATTGGGCACCATTGATATTGCTGGCGTTGCGCATCCTCCAGGGCGCGGCAGTTGGCGGTGAGGTGCCGAGCGCCTGGGTGTTCGTTGCCGAGCATGCGCCCAAGGGCCATCGCGGGTATGCGCTGGGTGTGCTGCAGGCCGGGCTGACCTTTGGCTATCTGCTGGGCGCGTTGATCGCGACCTGGCTGTCGCGGGTGTTCAGCCCGGCCGAGATGCTCGATTACGCGTGGCGTATTCCCTTTCTGCTGGGCGGCGTGTTCGGGGTGGTCGGCGTCTGGCTGCGTCGCTGGCTGAGCGAAACTCCGGTGTTCATGGCCATGCACGCGCAACGTGAGGCGTTGGGTGAGTTTCCCCTGCGCGCCGTGTTGCGTGAGCACCGTCAGGCGTTGTTGCCGGCGGCCCTGCTGACCTGCGTGCTGACCTCGGCGGTGGTGGTGCTGGTGGTGATCACACCAACGGTGATGCAGCAGCGCTTCGGCATGACCGCCAGTCATACGTTTGGCCTGAGTGCGCTGGGCATTGTGTTCCTCAACATCGGTTGCGTGCTGGCCGGGATGCTGGTGGACCGCATCGGCGCCTGGCGCGGGGTGATTCTCTATAGCCTGCTGCTGCCCATGGGGGTTGCGGTGCTGTACGCCAGCCTGATTTTCGACTGGATCGCACCGGGCCTGGCCTATGCCATTGCCGGCCTGGCGTGCGGGATTGTCGGGGTGGTGCCCTCGGTGATGGTCGGGCTGTTTCCCGCGCAGATTCGCGTCTCGGGAATTTCCTTCACCTACAACATCGCCTACGCCCTGTGGGGCGCAACCACGCCGTTGATGCTGATCGCGTTGATGCCTTGGAGCCCGTGGGTGTGCGTCGGCTATTGCGTGGTCATGGGCGGTGTGGGGTTGCTGACGGCAGCGTTTTTCGGCCTGCATCGTGGCCTGCAAGTTGATGGCGTTATAAGGGCAAATACCGGGCGCTGATCGCTTTGGCGCCAGCGTGAGGAAAAGCGGCGCTACGCTTTTGGCTCGAGGACCGTTCGAGGCAAGGGCATGGACACTCACCATCAGTCAGTGCACAGCGAGGTCGAGGCGTTGTTCCGGCGCGAATCACGCCGGGTGCTGGCAACGCTGATACGCTTGTTGGGCAATTTCGAGTTGGCGGAGGAGGCGTTGCAGGACGCCTTTATGGCCGCCGTCGAACAGTGGCCCGCCGCCGGCATGCCCGACAATCCCCGCGCCTGGCTGGTGTCTGCCGGGCGCTTCAAGGCCATCGACAGTCTTCGTCGGCGCGCGCGTTTCGATGCGTCGCTGAGCGAGCTGGCCCTGCATCTGGAAACACAATTGCAGGCCGCCCCCGCTGACCCGGACAGCGTCGAAGATGACCGCTTGCGGCTGATCTTCACCTGCTGTCACCCGGCCTTGACCGGCGACGCCCAGGTCGCCCTGACGTTACGCGAAGTCTGCGACCTCACCACCGAAGAAATCGCCCGCGCCTTCCTCACCACACCGTCCACCGTGGCGCAACGCATCGTGCGCGCGAAAAACAAGATTCGTGATGCGCGCATCCCTTACGAAGTGCCGGCCCACGCTGAATTGCCCGAGCGGCTGGAGGCGGTGTTGCGAGTGGTCTATCTGGTGTTCAACGAAGGTTATTTTGCCAGCTCGGGCGAGGAGTTGATCCGCAGCGACCTGTCGGCCGAGGCCTTGCGGCTGGGGCGGTTGTTGCTCGATCTGTTGCCGGAACCCGAAGTAGTGGGGTTGCTCGGGCTGATGTTGCTGATCGAGTCGCGACGTCCGGCGCGGCTGTCGGTCAATGGCGAGCCGGTATTGCTCGATCAGCAGGATCGCAGCCTGTGGGACCGTTCGTTGATCAACGAAGGCGAAGTCCTGGTCGAGAAGGCACTGCGCTCTGGGCGTTTTGGCGTCTACAGCGTGCAGGCCGCCATCGCTGCGGTGCACGCCGATGCGCCTGGCGCCGATGAAACCGATTGGGCGCAAATTGTCGGGCTGTACGACGTGCTGGCGCGGTTGAGCGATTCCCCGGTGGTCGAACTCAACCGCGCGGTGGCGGTTGCCATGCGCGATGGGCCCGAGGCGGGGCTTGCGCTGGTCGATGGGCTATTGGCCGCGGGCGAGTTGCAGGACTATCACCTGGCATGGTCGGCGAGGGCCGATTTATGTCGCCGTCTGGGGCGCATCGACGACGCGCGCGAGGCGTATATCAAAGCGATTGAACGCGCCCGGCAGCGCGTGGATCGCCATTTTTTACAGCGCTGTCTGGATGAGCTGGGTCGTGCATGACAGGGCCTCTTCGCCGACACGTTGGCTCACGCGGTATATCAGCGTAACCACCGGTCGGGACCTGAATTTTCTGCAAAGTTCCTGTCGATTTCCGACAACGGCAAACGACTATCCAGTAAACCAGGGCTCAGCAGCCCGAAGGGGAGGACGTCATGAAATACCTGTGTCTGATCTACAGCAACGAACACACCTTGCACACGCACCCTGACAGCCCTCGGGATGACGAGTGCCTGGCGTATGCGCAGTCGGTGCAGGCAAGCGGCCACATGCTGGCTGCCGAGCCACTGGAGTCGGTACAGACCGCGACAACGGTGCGGGTACGCAACGGCAAGGTCTCGATCACCGACGGGCCGTTCGCCGAAACCAAGGAGCAGTTGGCCGGTTTCTACTTGATCGATGCCCGGGATCTAAACGATGCCCTACAAGTCGCTGCGAAAATTCCTGCGGCACGCGTCGGTAGCGTCGAGGTTCGCCCGGTCCGCACACTGAACCTGCAACAACAGGCGAGCTAGCCGCCTGAGTCATTCCTACCCATATCGTCACAAAAGGAGCGTGGATATGAGCGTCAAACCAATTCCGGAAGGCTTCCACAGCCTGACCGTCTACATGGGCGTCAAGGACGCAGCCAAGGCCATCGATTTCTACAAAAAGGCCTTTGGTGCCATCGAACATTTTCGCCTCGACACGCCGGACGGTCGAGTCGGGCATGCTGAAATCCAGATCGGCGACTCAAGGGTCATGCTCAGTGATCCCTGCGATCAAGGCGGCTTCGCCAGCCCGGACCCGCAGAGCAAAAGCACCTTTGCCATGCACCTGTACGTGCCGGATGTCGACGTGCAATTCAAGCGCGCGGTCGATGCCGGGGCCAAGGTCGAGCGCGAGGTGCAAGACCAGTTCTACGGCGACCGCATGGGTACGGTGAAAGACCCGTTCGGTCATCTGTGGCTGATCAGCACCCACAAGGAAGACCTGACCCCCGAGGAAATCGGCAAACGCGCCGAAGCAGCGTTCAAACAGATGCAATCCTGATCGCCATCCCCCCGCAACCCGCACGTCTGTGCGGGTTTGCCTCCTGTGTCGCGGACAACCAAAGCGCTGTTTTGTTACGCTGATATTTGTAACAGATGATTGTAATTGTTATTCGCGAAGTTTATTGTCCCTGTCTATACAACTGATGTTGAAACGCTTCACTGGGTGAGGTGTTTTTTCTGTGTGTTGTGTCTTTATTTTATGTAGGAAAATTCCTCTCGCGATCAATCGATGGTGAATCTGTTTGCATTTGTTTTAGTGATTACTTAATAAAAAATTCTAAATTAAATGCTCGGCAAGCCGATTGAACCTTTAGCGGGAAAGCGTTGCTTGTAAGAATTTTCCTACATGTTTGTTTGAGTTGCATCGACAATAAAAGGGTTGAAACCTATGCGGGTAACACGGAGAGAGCGCGACGTCCTATGCCTTCTGCTGCGCGGGAAAACCAACAAGCAGATCGCCGAAACCCTGAATATCAGCGGCTATACCGTTCGCGATCACGTGTCGTCGCTGCTAAAAAAAAGCGGGGTCAAGACCCGTGCTGCGCTCATGGCCGAGCATATGTCCGAGCGCGAGTTGAAATAATCTTAAATCCCCTACATCTGTCGGATTGTGCTCGATATCAACTTGATCATAATGAAGATCGAAGAAGTAAGGTTTCTGTTGTGAACGGTTGATTTCGAGGGCGTAACAGTCAGGTCGTCTTGCGCTTAATGGCAAGTTTAAGTTGGGTACTCCGATGAAGGGGTGCGCAGTCGGCTGTCTGTATGAATATAAGGGGGAGTAGGCAATGAATAATGGAATTGAATCTTGCGCTTCCGAGTTGTTGAGGTTGCATAACGTCAGCCAGAGTTACTCGCGGGGTGGGCAGGCGGTCCTGGTGCTGCGCGATATCAACCTGACCCTTATGCGCGGGCAAACCTCCGCCTTGGTGGGAGCGTCCGGCTCGGGCAAAAGTACCTTGTTGAATATTCTCGGGCTGCTGGAGTCGCCCGTGTCGGGCCGTTTGATGTTTGCCGGGCACAACATGCTCAACGCCAATGCCGACGTGCTGGCCCGTCTGCGCAATCGTGACATTGGTTTTGTGTTTCAAGCGTTCAACCTGCTGCCACGGCTGAGCGCCATGGACAACGTGGCCTTGCCGCTGAGCTATCGCGGTTTGCCGCGACGGGAAGCGCGTTGTCAGGCACTGCAACAGTTACAGCAGGTGGGTTTGGCGGACAAGGCCCATGACAAGCCTGCCGACCTGTCCGGTGGGCAGCGTCAGCGGGTGGCCATTGCCCGTGCGTTGGTGGGAAACCCCAGCCTGATCCTGGCCGACGAACCCACCGGCAATCTGGACAGCCATACCGCCGAGGAGATTATGGCGCTGCTGCTGGAGTTGAACCGCGAGCGTGGGGTGACGCTGGTGATGGTGACCCACGATACCGCGCTGGCCGAGCGCTTCGAGCGGCGGATTCGGGTGATCGATGGTCAATTGCAGGAGGGCGCCACGCATGGCCGGTGCTGAGTCGATGTCTGCGCCAACGGGGTCGCAAGTGTTCGTCGAGGCCATCGACAGCCTGCGATTGCTGGGTCGCCGATCAGTGCTGGCCTTGCTCGGCATTGTGATCGGCAGTGCCTCGATCATCGCGTTGCTCAACGTCGGTCGCAATGCCGCCGATGAGGCCCTGCGTACCTTCAAGGACATGGGCACCGACACGCTGGTCGCCAGTTTTCCGTTCAGCGCCGACAACAAGCGTCCGTTGCCCATCACCCTCGATGTTCAGGCAATCCGCCAGGCGTTGCCGCAGGTGTCCGATCTGGCACCGCTGACTCAGCAGTCGGTGCGCGTCAGTCGCGAGGGTGTCCACGCCGACGCAAGCCTGGTGGGGACCACGACTGATCTGGCCGCCATCATGGGCCTGCGCCTGCACAGCGGCCGCTTCATTTCGCCCCTCGATCAACGCGCCACCTTCATTGTGGTCGGCGCGCGCGTGGCTGAGGACTTGCGGGTGCGGGGCCGGCCGCTGCACGTCAACGATGTGCTGCAAATCGACCATTACCTGTTTCAGGTGATCGGCATCGCCGCCAGCCAGTCAGACAACACCTTGTTGCCGATCCTGGCGGACGAGTCGGTGTGGGTGTCCCTTGACAGCCTGCGTCGCCTGAGACCATCCGCCGAGATTGGCAACCTGGTGGCCAGGGTCGTCGCCGATGCGGACCTTGCCGCCACCGCCGTGGCGCTGGAAGCGCAATTGAAACAGCGGCTGGACGGCCGTGAAGTCAGCGTACAGATACCGCAACAATTGTTGGAAGGGCTGCAACGCCAGGCCGACACCTTCACCTGGTTACTGGCGGGGTTGGGCGGCATTTCCCTGGTGGTGGGCGGTGTGGGCGTGATGAACGTGATGCTGATGAACGTTATCGAGCGCCGCCGCGAGATTGGCGTGCGCATGGCCCTGGGCGCCCGCCCGCGAGATATCCGTCGGTTGTTTCTGCTTGAGGCCGTGGCCCTTTCTATCGTCGGTGCCACGTTGGGCGCCGTGCTTGGCGTGGCGTCGGCCTACGGTTTTGCCTGGTTTTCTGGCTGGCAGTTCAGCCTTTCGCCCCTGTCGTTGCCGCTGGGTATCGGCAGTTCTCTGTTGATGGGGGTGTTTTTTGGCCTGTACCCGGCGATTTCGGCGTCGCGGCTGTCGCCGATCACGGCGCTGCGGGACGAGTGACCGCCGCGACACAAGACCTGGATGTCTTTGTTATTCACAACTGGAGTGATGTTTTATGACCACCGCTGATGCAATCGTTCAAACACCTCGCCGGATCAAACTCGGTAGCCTTGCCGAGTGCCTGCCAACGGATTGCCTGACGCTGGCTGCGCGGCAGTTCGCGCTGTCCAAACCGCAACTACAGGAACTGCAGTCGAGAATCTGCGGACCTTCCGGGCTACTGGCCGCGTTTGCGACCCAGGTGGCGGAGCAGGGTCGGCAAGCACCGGACCTGCAAGTGCTGCCTGACAGCGCTGACCCGCTACGCCGGCTGCTGACGGAGCGCTCGATAAGGTTCGCCCTGGCCCGTCATCATCGCCGGGCATTTGCCAAGAATCCGTTCGCGGGTCTGCCGAGGAGAACCCTGTGTGCAGTGGTCTACGACGACACGCGGACCTACAACCTGGCCGAACGCTATGCCGCCCTCGAGGAGCTGCGGGCATCCGATAGCCGCTTTTTTGTCAAATTGATCGCCACGACCCGCGAAACAGTGGAGCGGCGGCTGGTGTTTCTGGGGCTGATCGAACACTTCGATTCATTGCTGCCGGTGGAGCAGAGTATCTATCTGTTTGGCTATCGCGAGGTGCAGGTCGAGCATCTGCATCGTGAGGAGGAACTCTACGGCAAGCTGAAACTGCACGAACCACTGTGGAGGATGCTTGCCGAGGAATCCCCGCAAAACGTGGTGGCCAGCCTCGAGGCGGGCGAATGAACGTGCCTGCGCAATGAATAAGGCCAGTCGCGATAAAGGCCTGCAGGTGGGCGCGGTTTCACGACGTCGGCGCCTGTGGATTCCGGCCGCGCTGGCGTTCAGTGCCCACACCCTGTGCAGCGCCCAATCGTTGCGGCCTGCGCAGCCGAGCATGGCGTTGGTCAGGGTGGTGGCGCTGTCAGAGCAGCGGTTGGAGCTAAGCCTGGCTGACGCGGTGTACCTCGGCTTGCGCGATAACCGCAGTATTCGCAGCGCGTACCTGCAACGCATTGCGCATAAATTCGACTTGCGCGTAGCGGAAGATGCCTTCACCCCGCGTACGCGGATTACCCATAAAGCCCAGGCCAATCGAGGCAATGATGAGCGTCATCGCGATTACACGCTGACGCCCTCGGCCACGGTGACCAACGAGTGGGGCACCCGTTTCAGCCTGTCGTGGGCACAGCATTTGAACCGCGCGGACCGGGGTGGACGCAAGCTCGACAACGGCCTCGAACTGGGCATCGTTCAACCGCTGCTGCGCGGGGCGGGGCGCGACATTGTGACGGCGCCGCGACGCCTGGCGCGCTTGAGTGAAAGCAGCAATAAGCTGCAACTGAACGCCACGGTGGCGCAGACCATCACCCAGATTGTCACCGCTTACCGCGAGTTGGTACGGGCGCAGGAACAACAACGCATCGCGCAAACTGCGCTGGCCCGCTCTCGGCAATTGCTGGAAGTAAACCAGGCGCTGATCACTGCCGGACGCATGGCGCCCTTCGAGCAAGTGCAGACCGAAGCGGATCTGGCCAGCCAGGAGTTGGGCGCCGAAGAAACCGCCAATCAACTGGACGCCAGCCGCCGGGAGTTACTGCGCCTGCTGGCGCTGGATCTGGGCACTGTGCTGCGGGCCAGTGAGCCAGTCGATGCCAAGCGCCTGGACATCGATCAACAGCAAGCGCTGCAACTGGCGCTGACCCGGCAACCGCACTATTTGCAGCAATTGCTGGCGGCCGAACAAGCCGACATCAATCTGTTGCTCGCGCAAGACCAGCAGCTCTGGGATGTGTCGCTGGTGGGGGGCGCGAGTCAGGCGCGCAATCGCCACCTCGACATCGAACCGCGACAGGCCGAGCAGCGCTGGGGCAGTTATGTCGGCATTCAGCTGGAAATCCCCCTCGGTGATTTGAGCGCGCGCCAAGCGGTGGTGCGGGCGCACGTTGCGGTGCAAGACCAGGCCCTCCGTCAGGCTGAAGCCAGGCAGATGCTGGAGCGCGAGGTGGGCGACGCCGTGCGCGACATGGGCACCCGCTGGCGCCAGTACGAAATCGCCCAGCGCCTGCGCGAATTGTCGCGACGCAAGTTGGACATCGAGCGCGACAAGTTACAGGTCGGGCGCTCCAGTAACTTCCAGGTCCTGAGTTTTGAGGGCGATTTACGCCAGGCGGAAAACTCCGCGCTGAACGCACAGATCGCTTACCTCAACGCGCAGACGCAACTGGATGAGCGCCTAGGCATGACATTGCAGAGTTGGGAGATCGCCCTCAATGATTGAACGAATTTTCGCCGGCAATCGTCGGACCAAGGCAGTGGGGCTGGCGAGTAGTGTGTTGCTGAGTGCCGTGGGGCTGTTTTTCTACATTGATGCCCGATCCGCCATCACCCACCAGGAGCAGTGGCTGCCTGTCAGCCCCACGCCACTGGTGCAGCGCCTGGGGTTGGCCGGACGGATTCAGCCGGGGATGTCGCTGACCATCAGCGCGCCCTTCGACGGCACGTTGCTGGACAAGCCGGTGGTGCAAGGGCAGCAGGTCGAGCGCGGGCAAGTGTTGCTGCGGCTGGACACCGCGCAGTTACAAATCCAGCTGCGGGAAGCCCAGGCGGAACTGCTCAAGGCCCGTCGCGCGGTGCAGGACTTGCAGGGCTGGGCCAGCGGCCAGGACATGGCCCGGGCGCGCAGGGCGCTGAGCACCGGCCAGCTGAATCTGAATGACACCCAACGCAAACTCGAGGAAACCCGCGTTCTGCACGAGCGCGGAATCGTGCCGCGCATGGAGCTGGACGCGTTGCAGCAGCAAGTACAGATGCAGCGCCTTGACGTCAAAGCCGCGCAAGCCGAGCTCAAGGAAGTCGAGGACAAAGGCCGCGGCGAAAATCGACAGATTGCCGACATGCAGTTAGCCAACGCCACGGCCAAGCACCAGGCATTGCAGGCGCTGGAAGGGCAGCGCGAGGTTAAAGCGCCGTTCGCCGGCATTGTCGTCAGCCTGCCTGGCAACAGCTCCGACACCCACGCGCGCCCCGTGCAACAAGGCGCCCGCGTCAGTCAAGGGCAGTCGCTCATGGGCTTGGCCAATCTGGAACAACTGAAGGTCGTGGCCAAAGTCGACGAAAGTGACATCAACCAACTGCGCGCAGGCCTGCCGGTCGACATCACCGGCAGCGGATTTGACGGCGTCCTGCTCAACGGCAACGTCACCACCGTTGGCTCGCAAGTCCTGCAATCGGAATTCGAGGGCAGCGGCGCGTCCTACGAACTCAGCGTCGCCCTTCCGACATTGACCGCCGCACAACAACAGCACATTCGCCTTGGCATGAGCGCGCGGTTGTCGATCATCACCTACCAAAACCCCAAAGCCCTGATCGTCCCCCACGACGCCATCGACGAACAGCAGGGCCAGCACTTCGTCAACTTCCGACGCACCCCTGAAACCCATGGCCGACGAGTGAGCGTTTCACTGGGGCAATCGACGACGGAAGGAGTTGAAGTGTTTGGTTTGTTTCCTGGGTTTGTTCGAACCGATAAAGCGAATTGAGTAGCGATTAATAGGGAGGGATTGTATCGGGATAACGGGTGTTGTTTCTGGTTGTAAATGCGTTGTTTTTTAAATGAATCTTTTTGAAAAGTGAGTATTTCGCTATGAGAACACTATTGCCTGCGGTTTTGTTGTTGGTGTCGGTATCCGGCGCTGTGATGGCGGATCAATCGATCACCCGATCGGTGACGCCGTTTTCAATTACGCGGCCGGGGGTTGCCGGCGGCGCGATGTACACGATGAGGATGGCGGACTTTCCGGGTCGGGGGTGGAAGACGCCTCGGTTGAACTCTATTCAACTGCGGACTACCTATTTTCCGAATAGTATCGGGGAGACGGTCGAAGTTTGCTTTATGTCTGTCAGTCAGCGAGGGTTGAATAATTGCATTGATGCCAGCCCGAACGCGCTGATAAAGATTGAGAGATTCAATACGCAGCGATTTGATGTGGGTGTGTCTCTGTACGTTCGGCATCACGCGCAGGACGGGAAGCAGAATAGTCGGCCGGCTGGCCAAGATACGATGACGTTCAATTACAGCTACTACTAAGGTGTAAAACATCACGTCTCCCATTAAGGCGTGATGTTTCCCTATTGATAAGGAGAGCAGTATGTATATTGCAGGTTCGCGATCCCCTGATGTTCAATTGGTTGAACCTTTGCATATGTCAAATGGTACAGGCAACTCGGTCAGCGAGCCTGCAACCAAACAAGTCTCTGCGTACAGGCCTGGAGAATCTGTTTCCATCAGTGGAAGAACGTTATTGATGACGCGCGTGTTCTTTAGCAAAAATCTGAATTTTGAACCCGAAGTTATCAAGGAGTTTAATTTTAAAACGCAAACCGGGTCCTGTGCGTTTTTTTTAAATAAAGAAGATCGTCAGGTGCTCGCCGATATGTACGAGTTCGCCCAAGAGGAAGGGGCCGACTTGAGCTATGTGGATAACCTGGCATTTTCGCTGGGTCGTTATCGACAGTCGGATAACGAAAAATACAAGCAACCTCAAAGCGTTGGAGGAATCTACGATATTGAGGGTCGTAAAATTTTTTACGATTTTACCGATAAAGATGCCGCGACCGCCAAACGTATTTTAGCCAGTGAGTCGCTAAAGACCTCCCGGCTGGATCAGGCATTTATACGGCAGAAGACTAATGTTCAGTATGGGGGGTTGAATCATCCGAATTTCGAATTTATGGAAGCAATGATAGATAAGTTCTCTGCCCGAGGAGATAAAGTGTCGTCATTGAATGGACGGTTTTCTCAGTACAAGTGGGAAAGAGACGTCGTTGAGCGCCTCTCCCAGGAAAGATATCTTGATCCCAAGAAAAAGTCGGGTTCAACGTCAAATAAAAACAAAGGTAAAGCCGTAAATGCGCAATCCACGCAACCCGAAACCCTGAAACAAGCACTACGCCGAATCGTCACCGACTACCTGCGCTTTAGCATGGGCCGGGTCTCCAGCCTCGCCGACTTCCTGATGCGTTCCGGGCGTTAACTCATCATCTCAAGACGTGAACTGTATTGATCTGAACGAGGTGCCTGTATCGGATAATGAGTGCTTTTTCTGGTTGTAAACGTAACGGTTAATAATTTTAAAACTTCGAAAATTGAGTATTTCGCTATGAGAACACTATTGCCTGCGGTTTTGTTGTTGGTGTCTGTTTCGAGTGTTGCGGGAGATTTTTCCGTGACTAAATCCATGGCGCCGGTATCGATGTTGATGCCGGGGCATAAGGCAACTTCAGTGTTTCGACCGATGTCTTCGGATTATCCGAGGGGGCGATGATGATGTCGCGATAGAGGAATGTTTTGTGGAATACGACAATGTTTCCGGGGAGCCTAGGGGAGAAGGTAGAGATTTGTCTGAATACCTCTGGCGATGCGGTCGTCAGAGGTTTTTTGAGATAAGGAATTAATATGAATATTAAAGATTTTTCGGTACAGCCCAATCTGCTATCCCCCTCAGTTCGGGAGAGTGCCTCACCAAAACCTGAGCTATCCTCGACTGCCAATGCCCAGAAGTCGGGCTTGCTTTCTTCGTCGGTATCCATCAGTGGTCAAGCTTTACTAAGGCAGCGCTTGTGGCTTACTAATGATCCGAACTATAGGCTTCCCAGGGTGGCAAACGTGACCCCCGGCGTTCTAAATTCTTCGCCTATGGTTAATTTTCTTACAGTGGGCGATAGACAGCTACTGGGTAAGGTCTACGAATTTGCCCAAGAGCAGGGCGCTGACTTGGGGTACGTCGATTCGTTGGGTTTTGATTTGGCTGATTATCGGGAGCACGATAATGGGAGGTACATGGCTCCCCATAATAAAGGAACTGCGTTCGACGTAGAAGGGCATATGATGTTCTACAGTTTTACTGACAAGGACGCTGCAACAGCAAAGCGTATCTTGGCCAGCGAGGCGCTGAAAACCACGGAGCTGGATCACGGGTTCATACGTCTCTCGTTGGATAAGGACTATGGGCCGATGCGCTATAGTGACTTCGAATTCATGGAGCAAGTCATCAATAGATTCTCTGCCAAGGGTGCGGAAGTACCGCCATTGGGCGCGAAATTTGAGAAGCATGAATATATAGAAAATAACTTTATAAACACTCGGTCCAAAGAAAAGTACGATCTCACCGGGGATACCCCGGTACTGCTAAAAAACAAAACCAACGGAAAGCTAAAAAACATCCGTCAACCCGCAACCATCCCAAGCCAACCCGAAACCCTGAAACAAGCCCTGCGCCGAATCGTTACCGATTACCTGCGTTACAGCATGGGCCGAGTCTCCAGTCTCGCCGACTTCCTGATGCGTTCCGGGCGTTAGTGACGGGGCTTAGATTGCATTGGAGGACAGCAGCGAGCAGGTGTCGAGTTCCAGGGAGGCGAAGTTGATTTTATTGCGGCCGGTGGTTTTTGCCGCGTACAACGCTTTGTCGGCTTCGTTGAGCCACATGCTTGCGTCGGTGAGGTGCGGGCCGTAGTGGGCAACGCCGATACTCAGGCTCATGCCCAGCGAGGGGAAGCGCAGGTCGCGGTAGTTGCTGACGATGATGCGCAGGCGGTCGAGGATTTCAGTGGCCTGGCTGAGTTGGGTATTGGGCAGGATGACGCAGAATTCGTCGCCGCCGTAGCGCCCGGCAAGGTCGGTGTCGCGCAGGTTTTTGATCAGCTCGACACTCAATTGCTTGAGCACGTCATCGCCAACGATATGCCCGTGGGTGTCATTGATGTCTTTGAAGTGATCGATATCGATCAGGGCAATGGTGGTGGAGCGGGCCAGGGCACGGCAGGTGTCGAACTCGATTTGCAGCAGGTCCTTCCAGGCACCGTGGTTGAGCAAGCCGGTCAGGCTATCGGTACGGCTGAGTTTGCCCAGTACATGCTTGTGTTCGGACAGTTTGAGCGCCAGGCGATAGCAGATCAGGCCCACCGCGATGGGGTAAATCACCAACACCGGCAGACAGGTATAGAGCTGCAGCGGGGTATTGATCGACACGAACGGCGGCGACAACAACAGGTACGCGATCACCAGTCCCAGTAACTGACTAGTGCAGCCATGCCAGAACAGGCGCAGACCACCCGTGGCGATGTTATTCAGGGCCATCATCGCCAGAATGCACACGGTTGGCAGCGGATTGAGGCCAATGGCGCCGGCCCAGAAGCCACCGAACAGCGAGTCAAGCAGCACATTGCGCCGCTCTGCCGCGTACGGCTGAGGGGAACGGCGGGATATTTGGTACGCCACATGCGGCCAGACGAAACCGTTCAGCAGCATCACCACCCATACCCACGCGGAGGGGTTCAGGGGATACAGAGCCGCAGCCACGCAAAACGTGCCTAGGCCCAAGCCGAACGCGCGCGGCAAATAGATGCGTTTGGCGAAGGAAATTCCCTTACCTGAATGGCTGTTCATAGCTCCCTTTTGGCGATTTCTTGTCCTGTAGGGACAAAAAGCCCGCCCACAATTACGACATTCCCGAGTGTCGCTTGGTTGTTACGCCGCAGGGAAGAGCCTTTTGCCATTATCGGAAAAAAAAACGCTGCTATCAGTTCCTCAGTAAGCCTGTGTTCAGGATTCAGGCGTTGCACTGACCCGGGCTGTGATCCACGCCATCAGCAGTGCCAGGCCTGCCAGTAAGGTGGAGACGTAGCCGACCATCCCCAGCCCCCATTGTTCGATGGTCAGGCCGCCGATGATCGAGCCAAGGCCGATCCCTGCGTTGGCGGCCGAGACGTTCAAGGTTCCGGCCAGTGCCTGAGCCTGAGGTGCGGCTTTCATCACGCGGATCTGGCAGATCGGAAACAAAGCGGTATGCGCCACGCCCCACACCAGCAGCACCGCTCCGAGCAACGGCCAGGAATCGACGGACGGTACACTGGCACTCATGCCCAACGCCAGCAGCAGGGCGAAGGCCACGGTTGAACCTAACGGGCTGCGGTCGACATACCGCCCGCCCAGCCAGTTACCGATCAAACCCACCGCGCCAAAGCCCATCAACCACCAGCCGACCCAAGCCGAAGACACGCCGGCGATGCGTTCCAGGGTATCGGCGAGGTAGGTGTAGGCGGTGAACATGGCCGTAAACAACAGGACCGACAGCAGCAAATGCGAGATGAAGGCGACGTTGGTAAGGATCTTTGCCTGCTCGGCGAGGCGAACTTTCCGAGTGGGTGCCATGGATGGCATGCAGGTCCACAACAACAGGGCCATTAATAGTGACAGTACACACAGCGCCCAAAACGCACCGCGCCAGCCGACGGCATCAGACAGCACCGTGCCCAGCGGAATACCGAACAGGAACGCGGCGGAAATACCCAGGTAGATCTGCGCCACCGCGCGTCCGGCGCGCTCGGGACCGGCGAGCAAACCCGCGGTCTCGCTGGCCGTGCCCCAGAACACCGGCAATGCCAGCGCCGGTATGAAGCGCGCCAGGGCCAGCACCCAGATATTGCCGGCCAACGCCGCCAAGGCATTCGAGGCGGCGAAGATCAGCACAATGGCGATGAACACCTGCTTGCGGTTCAGATGCGACAGCGACGCCGTGAGAGGCGGGCCGAACAGCATCACGGTAAACGCAAACAGCGTGACCAGCAGCCCGGCGCTGGAAATCGAGATCCCCAGATCGCGGGCCATCGCCGGTAACAGGCCGATGATCAGGAATTCCGTGGTCACGATCACGAAACCCGCCAGCGCAAGAATCGCGATGGCCACATTCGCTCCGCCGGCGCGGACGGGGTTCAGCGAGGCGGTAGAGGCGGTTGAATCCAGGGCAGGCATCGCCATCACTCAGGGTAAAAAGAAGAACGGCAGCTTATTGGAGAAACGGATTCTTATCGCGGGTGATTTTTCCACGCATTATGGAACTCAATTCATCAATAGCAGCGCTTGCCCATGTCGCCCACTGACCGCCTGAAAGGCATTGCCACCTTCGTCTCCGTCGCCAATGCGGGCAGTTTTACCGCCGCCGCCGAGCGCTTGTACCTGAGCAATTCTGCGGTGAGCAAAAGTGTGGCGCGGCTGGAAAATCGCCTGGGCATGCGCCTGTTCGAGCGCACCACCCGTAGTCTGGCGCTGACAGAGGCAGGCGCCACTTACTACGGTGTCTGCACCCGAATCCTCGAAGACTTGGAAGACGCGGAAACAGTGCTTGCGGCCCAGCGTGCGGAACCGTCCGGCACCCTGCGTATCGATCTGCCGACGTCTTACGGGCGCTTGCAGGTGTTGCCGCTGATCCTGGCATTTGCGGCCCAGCACCCGAAATTACGCCCGAACGTATCGTTCACCGATCGCTTCGTCGATTTACTCGAGGAGGGCATCGACCTCGCGGTGCGCATTGGTGGGCAGGACATCTGGCCCGCGGCGGTAGGGCATCGCTGCCTCGGCCAAGAGTGCCTGGTGTTCTGCGCCGCACCGGACTACCTCGCACGCCATGGCACCCCGACCACGACCGAAGCGCTGGCCGATCATGCCAGCGTGCTGTACGGCAAAGCCGATGGCAGTGTCAGCCCCTGGTTGTTCGCCGAGGGCGTCGAGCAATCACCGCCGGGCGCTACACGCATGGTGCTGGGCAATGGCGAAGCACAGATGGCGGCGGTCTGCGCGGGCTACGGTATCGCCCAATTGGCTACATGGTTGATCAAGGAACAGTTGCAGCGCGGCGAACTGGTGGTGATCCTGCCGCATTTGGCGACCCAGGGCCTGACCCTGTACCTGGCCTGGCCGCGCAGCCGCGAATCACTGCCCAAAGTGCACACGTTGGTGGCGCAATTGTCAGCGGTGCTGACCGTCAAATGACGTTACAACTCAATATTTTGCTGCCGAAGTCGATAGACTGAAACATTACCTCAATACTTCCTGAGTGGGACGGACCCGATCGTGGCGCTGAATCTACGTAGCAAAGTTATTCTTCTGGCGATCATCCCGAGCCTGCTGCTGGCCGCCGTGATCAGCGGCATCACCTTTTTGGTGCTGCAAAAGCTGGCCTCGGAAGAAGTCGAGCAGACCCGCACGCTGCTGGTAGACGAGCGCAAACTCTCACTCAAGCACTATCTGGAAATTGCCCAGGCGGCGATCCAGCCGATCTATGACGCCTCGGCACCCGGCGATATGGCTGCGCGGGATAAAGCGGTCAACGTGCTCAAGACCCTGATTTACGATAAGCAAAGTTATTTCTACGGTTACAACTCCGCCAGTATTCGGGTGTTCTGGGCCAACAAAGACCTGGATATCGGCAAGAGCTTTATCGACGCCAAAGATGCCAATGGCGTCTACGTGATTCGCGGTCTGGTCGACGCTGGCAAGTCAGGCGCCCACTACTTCCGCTACGACTGGCCGACCCCGGGCAGCGACAAGCCAGTGCCGAAACTCGGCTACACGGTGTTCCTCGACAAATGGGACCTGGTGTTCGGTACCCAGGTGAACCTCGATGACATCGAAGTCCAGGTGCAGGCCATTGCCACCGATCGCTACAGCCGCATCGGTGTGTACACCGCGTACATCCTCGCCCTGGCCGCCGGTTTGCTGCTGTTGGTGGCAGTGGTTGGCGTGTGGCTGGGCAACAGCATCGTCAAGCCGGTGCTGGCGATCAAACAGAACCTCGATGACATTGCGGCGGGCGATGGCGACCTGACGCGTCGGCTGCCGGTGACCAGTAACGATGAACTGGGGGCGCTGGCGAATTCGTTCAACCTGTTCGTGGAAAAGATCCATGGCCTTGTACGACAAATCGCCGAGATGACAGGGCAATTGACGTCGCTGGTAGGCGATATGTCCTCCCAGGCACAGCGCTCCGAGCAGGCCATGGACCGTCAGCGTCAGGAAACCGATCAAGTGGCCACCGCGATTCACGAGATGTCCACCGCCGCGCAGCAAGTGTCGGCCAGCGCGCAGGGCGCCTCGCAAGCCGCCAGGCAGACCAGTGATGTGGGCGGTCAGGCGAAGAGCGTGGTCAACCAGAGCATTAATAGTATCCACACCTTGATCGAAGACATCGGCCAGAGCAGTTCCTCGCTGGATAACCTGAACAAGGATGTGCAGTCGATTGCCAGTGTGGTCGACGTGATTCGCTCGATTGCCGAACAGACCAACCTGCTGGCGTTGAACGCTGCCATCGAAGCTGCACGGGCGGGCGATGCCGGGCGTGGGTTTGCCGTGGTCGCCGACGAAGTTCGCGCGTTGGCCAGCCGCACGCAAAAAAGCACCCAGGAAATCCACGAAATGATCAGCCTGCTGCAAAAAGGCACGCAGGACGCCGTGGTTGCCATGGGCCGCTCCAGCGAAACCGGGCGCACCACTGGCCAACTGGCGAACCAGGCCGGTGTGTCGCTGGATGCGATTGGCCAGTTGATCGACACCATCAACGACATGAACGCGCAAATCGCCAGCGCCGCCGAAGAGCAAACTTCGGTGGCCGAAGAGGTAAGCCGCAGCATGACTCAAATCGCCCAGGCCGCTGATGACGTGGCCGGCGATGCGCAAAGCGGTGCGCATACCTCGCGTAGCCTGACCGACCTCGGCAATCGCCTCGGCGGGCTGGTGAAGCAGTTCCGTATTTGAATGGCTGATGGCCTCTTCGCAGCCTTCGGCAGCTCCTACAGAGGATCGCATTCCTATGTAGGAGCCAACTTGTTGGCGAGGGCATTTAGACCGACACCGAAAATTTTGCAGCTGCCGTTTCACTCCCGGCCATAACCTAGCCATACTCCAGCCACCTGCTCGCCCAAGGACCGCGCCATGCTCCAGGGATTGTCCCGCTCGCTCATCGCCCTCTGCATGTTCTCGCCGCTCGCGCTCTACGCCAAAGAAGCGCCACACCTCTACACCGGCACGCTGGGGCAGACGCCGATCGTGGTGGAACTGGACTTGAACCTGCCAAGCGAAGTGCTCGGGCGCTACTTCTACGAGAAGTACCACACGGATCTGGCACTCAGCGGCGTGATGAAGGGCAAAGAGCTGACATTGAAAGAAGGTCTGGACGACAGCAGCGGAAAAGTCCTGCCGGAACTGCACCTGCGGCAAACGGCGAATGCCGGGCTGAGTGGCGAATGGAAAACCGCCAAAGGCAAACCCCTCAAAGTCGAACTGACGGAACTGCAGGTCCCGCCACCTGCCGCCACGGCCGACGCCGGTTGGCAAGCGATCTACGCGCAGTCACCCTACGACTACCTGCGCCTTACACAACTGCCGTTGCAGGCCGGCAAAACCCAGAGTTTCATGGGCCACACCCTGCAATGGTGGACTGAACCGCAGTCGAAAATCTCGATGTTCGAAGTCACCGACGGCTACCCCGACGCGGAACGAGCGCGGATCAACCAACTACTGCGCGCCCGCCTGTGGAATGAAGTCACCAGCTATCACGCCTGCCTGCTTCAGGGCAGCCGTTTTGGTGGTAACTTCCTGCAAACGGTCACCCCTGAGCTGCTGTCGCCGAGTATCGTCAGCGTCAGCATCTTCACCAGCTACGACTGCGGCGGCGCCCACCCGGACTTTGGCGACTCGCCGCTGAACCTCGATGTCACGACCGGCAAGCCACTGCTGCTGGAAGACATCCTGTGGGTCGGCGAGGGCAAAGCCTTTCGCTACGACGAGCACGAAACCCACAACGGACAAAACCCGTCGGACGTCACCTTCGACACCTTTTCCGACTACCGCAGTAAATACTTCGCACCCTGGCTGGTCAGCCAACTACAGACTTTTCATAGCGACGACATGAAAAAACCGGCCGCCGAGGACGAAGACAGCTGCGACTTCAGCGACCCGGACATCTGGAACTTCCCCGCCTGGTACTTGCGCCCCAACGGCATCTACTTCGGCCCGTCGTTCGCCCGGGTGATGCGCTCGTGTGAAAGCCCGGATTGGTCGGTGGTGCCGTACAGCGCGGTGAAGCAGCATCCGGGTGGAGTGGCGGTGGCATTGCCGGAGTAGCCCTGCGGTCAGGCAATACACATAACCCCTGTAGGAGCTGCCGAAGGCTGCGATATGGCCCGAGCGGCCTTCGCGATGTAGATTAATCGCAGACTTAGGCAGCTAAAGTCCATCAGTCCTGCCACAAACCACCGGTTTATCCGAATACTCCGCCCAAAGCTGCTCAAACCCCACACTGTGGGTGGCTTTGGCTGACACCATCTGCAGACAATCCCCCTGCAATTGCTCCGCATAGGCGTGCGCAATAGCGGGGGGTACGACCTGG
Organism: Pseudomonas sp. NA-150; assembly: GCF_044336365.1. Lineage (NCBI taxonomy): Bacteria > Pseudomonadati > Pseudomonadota > Gammaproteobacteria > Pseudomonadales > Pseudomonadaceae > Pseudomonas > Pseudomonas sp. NA-150. The sequence continues at coordinate 1,175,348 of NZ_CP172305.1, forward strand.
TCATCGAGGCCGATAAAATGTCGCTGCGTAATGTGCCGCAACGCGTCGTGGAATTGTAGGGGCGTCACCGGGTTTTTCAGGGGTGACAGGCCCAGCATCTGAGTCCAGAGCAGCGGGTCGAGGTTGCCCGCGAGTGTCTGCACCTGCTTCACATCGCTACGGGTGGCCGCCAACACCAACGCAACAGCCGCGCCGCCAGAGTAACCAACCAGCTCAAACTGCTCGACGCCATATCGTTGTTTCAAAAAGTCCAGGCCCGCATTCATCGCGCTCATTACCGTGCGGTCAAAGCGGCCTTCGGTCCAGAGCTCCTGAGTGCAATTCGGCCCGCTGACGAACTGGCAGGGGCGCGCAAGGTAGGCAGACGGCTGCTGATCATTGGCGGCCAAACGGGCGGTCAATGAAATCGCCGGCGTCGGGTCGGTGCTGGGTTGGGTACGGGTTGCCCAGGCATGTCCATCGCCTTCGATATACACCCGTAAATGCCTGTGGACACCGGCTCCGGGCAACAACGCTTGCAGCGCGTAAGGTGTCGTGGCGAGCACGGTCGGCGTGAGGGCAGAACCGTGTACGACCTCGCGCAGGTCCACTCGGCTCGCACAACCACCGAGGCCCATGACCACGAGTCCGGCGACGATCCATTGCTTGAACATGGTCTTCCTCTGACAGCCAGATAAGAAAAAGCCCGCGATTATCGCGGGCTTCAACACGTCTAGAACCTCAAAACGCGTACTTGGCCTTGAGCAGTACAGTGTCGGAATCAAACCCGCTTTTCGCCTGATAGGTGTAATTGGCACCCACGGTAAAGGCATTGATCTGATAGTTCACACCGACGCTGCCTTCGTAAGTGTCACGCACCGGCGACGTACCGCTGACCACAAAGGCCGAACCGCCTGCCTGGAAGCTGGAGGTCTGGTTGACCTGATCGCCAATGAAATCATGGTACGCCATGAGGGTTGCCTCGGGTTCCAGCGTGCCATTGAGCAACGGCAGGTTGCCGATCAAGCGAACCCCTGCTCCCAACTCGCCGATTTCGAAGCGTTGCGCATTGTTGTGCAACGCCGCCGAAGAGCCGTGTTCGTTGAAGCTGTCGATTTGCACATTGGCGTAACGTGCCGCCACACGTGGCTCGACTTGCAGATGTTCGCTCACGTCAAAGGTGTAACCGCCCAATGCGCTGAGGCTCAACACGTCGCTGTCGTAGCTGCCTTTGGCGGCGGTACCGGCGACGTAACGCTTGCTGTCGTTGTCGTTGCGGCCATAACTCGCGGCACCATCGACAAACCAGCGATTCAACGCCCAACTGCCGTACAGCGACAGCGCGTTGCCTTGCACATCGGTCTTATTGCCGGTGGCGGAGGTCACGTTAGTGTTGAGGTACGAGTACGCCAGGCCGACGGTGGTGTTTGGGTTGAGCTTGCCGTCAGCGCCCACGGCGATGCCGCTGGCGTTGGCCGAATAACCTGCTACGCCGTCGCGTGAATCCTGATCCAGGCTGCTGTTCAAGCCTTGCACCCAGACCCCGGTTTCCGAAAGCACATCACCGGACGACAGACCCGAACGCAAGCCCGACACACGGCCGAGGATCGCATTGTTGGACATGCCCTGGCTCGACACGGCAGCGTCCACCGCACCACGACTCACGTCCGGTGCCAGGCTCGCCCCCAACTTGGCCAGCTCTTCGTTGCTCGCCGTGTTAGCGAAGGCCTGGAACACCGGGTCGTTGCCCGGCAGCTTGCCCATCACGCCGTTCTTGAAGGTGTTGACCAACAGTTGCGTGGTCGGCGAAGCGCTGGCATTGGCCAGACCCTGATTGACGTCGTTGTCATTCTTCACCGTGACCACGGCATTCACATCATGCCCGTCGACGGTATAACTCGACACACTCAACAGTGACGAAGCGCTGCTCACGGCCAGGCCGTTGTTGACCAGCGTATTGGCCCTGATCAGCGTGTACTGGGTGCCGTTGGCGGTTGGCGTAAAATCGCCCGGGTTGGCGCTCAAGGTCACTTTCGAACCTTGGTCAAACGTCGCCGTGCCACCAACGTTCAGGTAAGGCGAGGAGGGCGTCACACGGTCGGACAGCAACATATCCACGCCCGCGCCACTGCTGACATGCAGGTTGTCGGTGATGCGGGTGCCTTGCTGCTTGAGGTTCAGCGAGCCCGAGGAAATCGCCACATTACTGTCGATCGTTTGGCCGGTGAAATTGGCCTGCCCGGCAATGTTGGTGGCGGTCAAATTCAGCAGATCACCGACGATCGCGCCGCCGGTCCAGTTCAGCGTTGCCAGATTGCCGCCGTCAATCGCCGTGCCCACGCCGCTGATGAGTCCGGCCTTCTGGTTGATCTCGAAGGCGCTTGTTGTGTAGGTATGCCCGACCAGAATGCCCACTCCTTGGGACTGGATCGTGCCGGTGTTGATCAGACCGCGCTGGCCTGACGGCGAAGTCTGGGTGAAGGTGGCGCCGTCGACATCCACGGCCACTGCGTTGGCGCCCATGGCATTGATCGTTGCGCTGTTGTTCAGGGAGTCGATAACCGAGTGCACCGACAGCGAGACCGCTAGAGCGCCGTTACCGTTGGCTTCAATCAGCCCCGAGTTCTCGATTCTGAGAGGGCTGGTGGGTGTCTCGACGTCGAAGCCCAAAGCATTGTTGCCGGTAGCCCGAATCGTTCCGGTGTTGATGATTTTACCGGCGATGTTCAGCGTCACGCCGAAGTGCGAGTCAAGAATCAAGCCCGTGGAGCCATCGCCCTGACTGTCGAGAGTGCCGTTGTTGATCAGATCACCACCGATCGACGTGCCATGCAGGTACATGGCCTCAACGCCATAGCCCGCGCCGACCTGCTCGACAATACGCACCACGCCGTTGTTGATCACCGACCCCGAAATCACGCTATTGCCAATCTCGAAGCCTTCAGCACCATGCACGCCAGTGAACGATATCGTCCCTGAGTTGATCACATCGCCAGCGACGGTACTGCCGGCGGTCAGCCCTGAACTGAAACCAGAATCAATGCCCAAACCAGTCGCCGTGCGAAAAGTGCTGGTAGTAAAGGTGATATCAGCCTGATTGAGGATCGACCCCTGGACCGCAGCCTGTGAGACCTTCACGCCCAGGATGTCAGAGCTGTCGACTTGAACCCGGTGCCCCGTCAGCGTCATCGTCCCGGGAATCGTTCCTGTGAACGTGGTAGGGCCTGTGCCAACGTTATAGCCAGCCGTTGCGAAGGCGTGCGAAGACGCCGCACTGATAACAACAGCCAGTACGGTTTTCTTGAACATGTGATTCATAAACACCCGAGATAAGTGACATCCAGTCGCCGCACAGTGGGCGGCTCGTATATTCCCGGAATGTGTAGCGGCAGGGGGTGGGGAAACTTTAGGGCGGTGGAGGCTCTATTTCGGTAGTTGTGGAGCTTCTGGCGTTCTGTAGGAGCGACCTTGTTCGCGAGGATGTCAGATCCGTCTCCACCGCCTGGAAGGACTAACATCTTTGAACTGATCTGGCTGAGGATGATCAGGTTCTGCGTCCAGGGCAACTGTTTCACCAGTGGTGAGACTTTTTCGTCGAAGCGGTAAGCCTCGTAAAACTGGCGCATACGAAACAGGTTGCGACGGGTAAAACCACGCAACACCCACCTGTAGGAGCTGCCGAAGGCTGCGATAAGGCCGGAACGGCCTTCAGATGAACAAGCGATAATCCCTACATCGGCTTAAAAATCGGCCGAATCCCCTTACACTTCGGATACGCCGCACACCCCCAAAAATCACCCCCGGCATTCGCGCCACTGCGCGCCACCCGAATCACCATCGGCTTCCTGCAATGCGGACACGCAGGCGCCACCGGTTTGGTTGGAGCCTCAATCACCGGCTTGGTCTCAACCACCGGCACAACCTTCGGCGCGGCAGGTGCCACCACCGGTTCAACCCGCTCCTTGACCACCTCCGACGTCGGCCGCGGCCCCGGCTTGCGGGTTGCCGCGATCCACTTATTCAGCAACTCGCCATCCACCAAGCGCACATTGCGCCCCGAGGCAAACGCCTTCGCCGGCCCGGTAAAGCGCCCGCTGGTAATCACAAACCCACCCGTCGCCCCCTCAGCCGCCATCGCGCCGTACAGCTCCCGAACCGTCGGCACCCCGACCTGCAACGCACGCCACTGCTTGCACTGCACCAGATACTTTTCCCCGTCCTTGCGCGCCACCAAATCAACGCCACCGTCCGGGCCATTGCCGCCGGTCTCCTGAACGCTGAAACCCTGACGCCGCAACGCCTCACCGACCAGCAACTCGAACTGCTGCCAGGTGATGTTCTCGATGGTTTTGCCACCGGGTAGGGTCATGGCGGCGAGGAGATTGCGGCGTTTGCGCCGACCCAACACCGAAGCCACCGCACCGCCAAGAAACACCAACGGCAGCAGGTACTGGCCGAAGGTGGCAAAGGTCCTCGCGGCAGTGCTGAAGACCATCGAACTCAGTTGATGCAAGTCCGTGTAAACAGGCGCGGGAGCGGTGGCGACGGAGTGCAGGTACAGGGCCGAAACCACGGCGATAAGCACACTGACCCACCACGGGAGCTTGCTGGCGATGAGAAATAGATCGTCGAAGAGCGAGGATTTTTTGGACATGGGATCGCTGATGTTGAAAGGCCGCTACGACGATACGTCGCTGAGTATTTGATGTCTATCGGGGGACGGCGCTAGTTTCGTTCGCTGCTGATTTGCATCAGCTTGCCGTCGATAAAGCGGAGGTGGCGATACATGCCGTTGGTGGGGCCGTAGGTCCATTGCTCGACGGTGACGGCTTTATGCAGAACGTTGCCATCACTGTCCTCGGCGGGTGGGGTGACGGCGCGCTGGGCGGGTTCGCCGCATTTCTGGATGACTTGGGAGGGGGTGTCCCCTTCGTTGATAAGGCCGGAGGGGCAGCGTTCGGAGGCGTGGAGGTTGCAGGCGGCGACGAGTAAGCCAAGTACGGTCAGGATTCGGGCTAGAGGCTTGGGCATTGTTCGTCGACCTCGAATTTGGTGAGAGAGCTAAAACCCGGAATGAGCCAAGGTTAATCCCCCATGCGCTGTAACCGAATAGCGGGGCATGAGGGCGTCAGTCAGCGTGGAAAAAACATTCTCGAAACGGCTCGCCACCCAAAGCGTGACGGTGTGTTGGGTTGCATACTCGGGTTCAATTCAGGATGTGGCAACACCTGTGGTAAATCCCGCAGTCTGATCCAAGGCTCGCATTGCCAATGAAGCATGCTCAACGACAAGCCTGGCCACTGCAGCACACTCAGATTGGGCGACTCATCGACTGGAGATTGCTCTGCGTCACGCAAGGCGGGGACGACTTCGTTGGTGATCCAGTGCCGCAGGCTGCGATTCTCCGGGTGATAGTGATGAACCAGCATTGCGTACAACCCTGACTCGCTCAGCATGAACTCATCCTGGACGAGACCATGACGGGTCAGCGTTAGCGTGCGACGTTGGTCAGGATCAAGCTTGCAGGTAGTGCGTTCATTTATCGGCCATCCGATTAACTTACCCAGATCGCGGGCACTGAACCACGCCTGGGTTTCCAGCAAGAGCACTCGCAATTGTCGGTGGTGTCGGAGGAATGTGGTGAAATCCAAGGGTTCAGCCATGTCGTGCCTCCGGATAGGAGAGCAAATGGCGGGCGGAGCTTGCGTGTGGATTGAGCATTTTTTGACCTCTGGATGCTTTCTTAGGGCATTGAATTAGGTGCCGGGAGCTAAGAAACCCACCAGAGACGGGCCGGACATATTCCCCTTTCGGGTCTTGTATTCGCCCACTCCCGACATAACGGGGTCTTTCTTGCAGGCGTAAGCAAACCGCTGGCGCAAAAAAGCCGCATGGCTGTCGGGTGCGGAGGACCGCTCTGGTTGACGAGTTTCTTAGGCTCTGGGGCAGGTTAGGGAGAAGTGGAACTGACGTCAATCATGAAGTAAGCGAGGATTGATGATGTCGGGCTGGTGTCACGTGACCATTTTTGAACCGGTGCGTAACCGATGAAGCAGCTCAAGGAGACCCTCTCCATCCTTCCTGAGCTGGCATTCCCAAACGATAACTACTTGCCATCCTAGGTTTTTCAACGCCTCGATGTTCTCGGCGTCTCTTGCCACATTGCGTAAAAATTTCTCGTCCCAAAATTCTTGTCGAGTCTTCGGTGTAGTAGCGTATCGGCACCCTAGGTGTCGATGCCAAAAGCACCCGTGGACAAATATACAGGTCCGCAATTTGGGCAGTACAATGTCGGGCTTTCCAGGGAGGTCTTTGCGATGTATTCGAAATCGATAGCCATGAGCATGAAGAAACCTCCTCACCAGCAGCTCGGGACGTGTATTGCTACCACGTATGGCGGCCATCATCTTCGATCTGGTTGCGGGGTCTACGACATCCACTTTGGCTTACCTTTGGCAGATTTAGCGTATGAATTTTGATAACTCTTTGCAGGTCGTGGATTTATTTGCTGGGCCTGGCGGTCTTGGTGAAGGATTCTCCTCACTCAATGAAGGAAACAGCTTTGAAGTATTAGTTTCTGCGGAGATGGATCCGTTCGCTAGATCGACGCTTCGTCTTAGAGCTTTTTATAGGGCTTTGAAAAAAAATAATCCAGACGCCTTGGAAGATTACTATAGGTTTTGTGAAACGGCTGGAGTAGATAAGCCGTGGACGTCAAATAGCTATAAACAATGGGTGGAGGCAGATCAAGAGGCGCGTCAAATAAAGCTCGGAACCCCGGAAGGAAACGAGGAGCTGGATCGAATCCTCGAAGAACGATTGGACACAACAAAGCCTTGGGTTCTAATCGGAGGGCCTCCTTGCCAAGCGTACTCTATCGTTGGCCGAGCAAGAAATAAGGGTAATGTAGAATATAAAGCAGAGGATGATCATCGCCATTTTTTATATCGAGAGTATTTAAGAATCATACAACGGAAAAAGCCGGCAGTTTTTGTGATGGAAAATGTGAAGGGCATTCTTTCCTCCAAAATTGGCGGGGAGCGAATATTTCCACAAATATTGCAGGACCTAGCGGACCCTGATACCGCATTAGGCATCGTTAACGAGAACGGTGCTAAATATAGAATATGCTCATTGGTGTCTGATGACGTATTTGAAGCTGGCATGGATCCAACTAAACTTGATTTCAGTAATTTTGTTATTCGCGCAGAGCAATATGGTATTCCTCAAGGACGGCATCGGGTCATATTGGTCGGAGTCTCTGAGGACTACATTGAGGGTATGCATGATCATAAATTGACTCCCTCAGTAGGCCCTACCGTGGGTGAGATGATCGGAGACTTACCACCATTGCGCAGCACCATATCTCGGGGAAAAGATACCCCAGACATTTGGTGTAAGGAAGTCCTCGGGCATCTTGAAAGGCTACACCTTGACTTGGTTTCGTCGGGTAGAAAGGATCTCTCGCTCGAAATGGAACTGAAAATCATACGTGACTCGTTTTCCGGCGGAGCACTAAATAATGGGGGGTTACGTGTCAAGAAAAAGGATAATTGGCGAGGTAAAACCAAGACACCTGAGCTCGACTCATGGTTTTTAGATCCACGCATGGGTGTATGGCTGAACCATGAAGCTCGGAGTCATATGACTAGTGATTTAAAACGTTATGTATATGCTTCCGCATTCGGGCAGGTTCACTCTGCCTCGCCTAAAGGTCATCTAGAATTTGATTTGCCAGGTTTGGCGCCTGAGCATAAAAACTGGAAGACCGGAAAGTTCAGTGATCGGTTTCGCGTGCAGCTAAAAAAACAGACGTCATCTACCATTACAAGCCACATATCAAAAGACGGCCACTATTTCATCCATTATGATCCTCATCAATGCCGAAGCTTAACGGTGCGGGAAGCTGCGAGGTTGCAAACATTTCCGGATAACTATTTTTTTCTCGGAAATAGAACTCAGCAATACCATCAAGTCGGCAATGCGGTTCCACCTCTGTTGGCAAGCAAGATTGCCCATGTTGTAGAGCGTATTATAAATGGGAAGAACTATTCATCAGCTACACTCTCGGAGAGGACAGGTACCATTTAAATTTCTAAAAGCTGACCTAGAGAAATTATCGCCTAGGTTGGATCTAGCTACTTGCATCTAATATTAAATTGTGCGAAAAATGATGGCGGATGGCCTTCATGCTATCAAAGATAGCGCTGTCCTAGTGAGGTGGGCGGACCTCGTCTTTATGAAATGACTAAGGGAGGCAAGGAGTGATGGTTGGGCACGTCGATTGGTGCATGTTCAGGATGGTGGTGGTCGTGCGATGAGAGAAATTCAGCATCCGCCTCATGCCGCGTCTCTCTTGGAGTCAATGAGGTCGATCGGATATACGCTCGAGTCCGCGCTTGCTGATTTGATCGATAACAGTCTTTCTGCAAAAGCCAAAGATATTAATATTGAGTTTAGACCATTCGTTGATCCGTACATTGCATTGATCGATAATGGGGTGGGAATGTCACCGGAGGTTTTGGAAAGTGCAATGAGGCACGGCAGCACAAATCCCTTGGCCGCTCGTGGCATTGACGATATGGGGCGCTATGGTCTCGGGTTAAAGACCGCATCTCTATCTCAATGTAGACGTATGACGGTGGTGTCTAAACAAGGCAATGTTGTAAGTGCTTTCTGTTGGGATCTTGATGTTGTTATCAAAAAGGGATCTTGGGTAATGCTAGCTTTGGACTCAGTGGATTACGAGGCTGTTCCTCATTTCTCTGAGTTGATGGGACAGCGTTCGGGTACCATCGTTCTGTGGCAAAATCTAGATAAGTTGACGGCTGGAGAGGCTTCGGCGGAGTCGGCGCTAGGTGACAAAATGCTTTATGCACGGGAGCATCTTTCTCTAGTTTTCCACCGGTTTTTGATTAAAGAGGGTAGTAAGCATAGGGTTAATATGTCCATCAATGGCAATCCTTTAGCCGCAGTGGATCCGTTTTTTAGCAGTCACAAATCAACCCAGCCTTTGGATGATGATAGCTTTAGTGTGGAGGGTCAAAGAGTACTAGTAAAGCCATTCATTTTACCGCACGCGAGTAAGTTGTCTACTCAAGAAGTGCTATTAGCGGGGGGGAATGAAGGTGTTAGAAATCAGCAGGGCTTTTATATTTATCGTAATAGACGGTTGATTATCTGGGGGACTTGGTTTCGTTTAGCTCGAAAAGATGAGCTGAGCAAGTTGGCAAGGGTTAGGGTAGATATACCTAACTCACTTGATCATCTATGGACATTAGATATTAAAAAATCCGCGGCGCATCCTCCTGAGGCTGTTAGAGCTAATCTTAAGAGAACCGTTGAGCGAATCAGAGCTGTAAGTGGACGAACAATAGCTTTCAAAGGGCGAAAGGTTGAGTCTTCGGAAATAGTTCCTGGGTGGCACGAAATATTGGATAGGGATGGATTTCGTTATGATATTAATCGCGATCATCCACTAGTTAAAGAATACTGCCGAACTTTATCTCCTGAAGAAATGTCTGCCTTTAAGTTGGTGTTAAGTGTGATTGAGAGTACTTTTCCTGCAGACGCTCTTTACTCCCGAATGGCTGCGGATGTTCGTCCAGACTTTAATGCAGATAGTGTCACTGACAAGATTTACATATTGGCGCGAGAACTTTTCTCTAATATGGCGACAGATTCAGTATCTAGGAAAAGAATTCTTGCTACTTTGCATCTGATTGAGCCTTTTAGTTTGCATCCAGAATTAACAAAAAGAATAATTGAGGAATATATGTCGTGAATGAAAAATCAAGGATGGCAGTGTCTGCGAATGCTCGACGATTAGAGCTGGGTGTAATAACTACGTTAACTGTAGAAGGAGTTCCTACTGAGGCTGAGATATTAGATTTAGCCACTATGCTGAGGGTTCTCCCGGCTTTTGCGGTTTCAGAGGTTGAATTTGAGGCAGTTATCAAGCGTCTCCATGAGGCCCTCACGCTGGACATGGGACTAGGTAGTTACGTATACGACGAGCACAATCCTTGGTTGCGGGCTCGTCAAGCCGAGATTGACCCATTCTACTGGAGCCGTTACCAAACCGATCTGCTAAAGCAAGGTTGGGGCCCAAAAGTCGTTAATTCCCTGGATAAAGTCACAGATGAAATTCTTGATCTGATGGGGGATCCCCAAGGTACTACTGGGTGGCCTCGACGGGGGTTAGTAATGGGGGATGTGCAATCTGGGAAAACGTCTAATTACACTGGTCTAATTTGCAAAGCTGCCGACAGTGGTTACAAATTAATTATTTTGCTCACTGGGACCTTGGAAAGTTTGCGGCGTCAGACCCAAGAGCGACTTGACTCTGGTTTTGTAGGTTTGGATAGCTCTGGCGTTGTGAATCATAGAAAGCGCCATCGTAAAGAAATAGGTGTTGGATTAATCGACGCCGCTCGATCAGCGGGAGTATTCACTTCTACGGTAGGGGATTTTAAAGCTGCCACGGTTAATCAATTAGGGTTCAAACTGAAAGATTATAAAGAGCCTGTTTTGTTGGTGGTCAAGAAAAATAAAAAGATCCTCGAAAATTTAGCAGACTGGCTGGTTACTTACAATGCCGGCTCTGCTGGGCGAATTGATATTCCATTACTACTTATTGACGATGAGGCGGATAACGCTTCTATCAACACAAATCCGAAAAAAGCTACAGCAATAAACGCAGGTATACGCGGGTTGTTGAAGGTCTTTCCACGTTCTAGTTATATCGGATTTACTGCTACACCATTTGCAAACGTGTTCATTAATCCTGATTCTACATCAGATATGGAAGGTGATGATCTCTTTCCTCGGGATTTCATATATGCGCTTGATGCGCCTACTAACTACGTAGGGGCTCGTCGAACTTTTGGGGAAGACTCAGATCTTAACTGTGTGAAGGAAATTGACGACGCCGAGGAGTGTTTTCCGAAAGAATTAGACTCAAATAGTATAGTTGACGGCGTGCCAGAAAGCCTGCTGGAGGCCGTAGGATGCTTTTTTATCGTAAATGCGCTGATGGATCTCCGTGAAGGCATGCCGAAGCATCGGTCTATGCTAGTAAATGTTAGTCATTTCACGCTTGTTCAGAACCAGGTTCGAGATATATTGGATCTCAAGATTCGGTTGATGCAAGGCGATATTCGAAACTACGCATCTCTTCCATTAAATGAAGCTCTTCGTAACAGAACCATTTTTGATTTGCATCAGGTTTTCCAAAAGAATTTTTCTAATGCGGGGATTACTTGGAATGAAGTCCAAGGCTCGCTTCTGTCAGCGACCCTGCCAATTCAAATAACGGCGGTGAACCAGAAGAGCGGCCCGGCTAGTTTAGACTATTCGTCATATAAAGAGCATGGACTCAGAGTAATAGCCGTGGGTGGCAATAGTTTGGCCCGCGGTTTAACATTAGAAGGATTGTGCATAAGCTATTTTTATCGCAGCACAAAGATGTACGATGCGCTTCTTCAAATGGGACGTTGGTTTGGATATCGAGTCGGTTACGAAGACCTGTGTAGAGTCTGGATGCCGAGCGAAACGGCCGATTGGTATGCGCATATATCTGAAGCTACTGATGAGCTGAGGAGCGAAGTACATCGCATGCAGGTTTCTCGGCTTAAGCCTATAGATTTTGGGCTTAGAGTTAGGTCTCACCCTGAGTCCTTAATGATTACTGCTCGAAACAAAATGCGGTACTCGGATGAGATTGTTGAGATTATCTCTATCACACAAGAGAGTTTAGAGTCTCCCCGATTGCTAAAAGATCCGGCTATAGTGTCTGCCAATTATAAAGGAGCTCAGCGCTTTATTAGTGAAGTGATGATGTCTGTACCTAAGGCAGATGGTTGTTATTTGTTTCCTGTGTGGAGAGGAGTTTCTAAATCTTTAATCGTCAAGTTCTTGAGGTCGTTTGTCAATCACCCATTAAGCGTAAAACTACAAACGGCTAGCTTGGCTGAGTTTATTGAGAAATCTACAGATTTGAAACTTGGAAGTTGGGATGTAGCAATTCCCAGCGGCGATGGAAACCCCTTCGATTTTGTAGAGGGGCTGAACGTGAAGAGGCGCGAACGTACTATCGTCGTTGACGCCGACACTCGTGCTCTCTTGGTGAACGGTGCTAAGTTAAGAGTCGGATCCGCAGCAGATGAAAAAATTGGATTAACTAAGCTGCAAATTGAAGATGCCGAGCGGCAATATCGATCTGACAGCGCTAATACATCAAGGGGTTTTCCAGGGAAGATATATACCGAAGTACGGCAAAATCCTCTTCTATTGATTCATCTGATCCAGCCAAAACAGCGTGAGTCAAGTGAACTTTATGCTTTGCCAGCAGACTGCGATGCGCTGGTTGCCATTGGGTTGAGTTTTCCCGCGCTCGATGTTGCGAGCCACCGCGTCGCGTATCGAATTAATCTGGTCGAGCTACGGAATATGTTATCTGGAGAAGCATCAGGCCCAGAAACTGACGACGATGATGATCAGGATGATGAAGATGCCTAATAAAATAAAATTGCTTTGGGAGGCGTTGAGCTCTGCAGGGGGCGCTTCAGGTTTTCGTAGAATCGATGCACTACACGTGCTTGATTTCTATTTGGGTATTGATAATGAGGGGCGTTACACCCTTTTATTAATCTGTAAAGAACAGCCAGCGTTTCAAAGCGACTTGAAGTCGGTCAAATTGATTTCTGTAGCGCGGGATGATGGAAGGTGGTCGCTATTTTTGATACTTGAAGACAGCAAACTGTTTGAATTTTTTTCGTTCTTGTGTGAAGACTTAATCGAATCCTCTCGTCCGTTGAACGTAGATCAATCTTTAGATTTTGTATTGAAGCGTCTATCAAGTTGGAGACAGCTATTTGAACGGGGGAATCTTGGCCTTTTGAGTGATAGTGAGGTTAGAGGCCTCTGTGGTGAGTTGGTGCACTTGGTAAAACTTATTCCAATTTTGGGGACTGGCCCGGCGGTTAACAGTTGGGTAGGCCCCTATCTCTCCGATCAAGATTTTCAGATAGAAAATCAGGCCTGGGAAGTTAAAACGCTTCGCCCTGGCTCTAGCTCGACATTAATTTCATCTGAAAAGCAGCTAGATACCAAAATACGACCAATTATTCTTGTCGTAATTGAGCTCGGGAATTGTACAAGCTCCTCTCAAGGGGCATTTACCTTGAACTCACTTGTTGAGGACGTCCGACTAGAATTATCGGCTGATTTCAATGCAAGGACTACGTTCGATAGAACGTTATTCAAAGCGGGGTATATCCATCGGCCTGAATATGACGAGCTGAACGTTGTTGTACGTGATGTTAACAGTTACGACATCAGGGCTGACTTCCCCAGAATTACGATTTCTGATGTACCCAAGGGAGTCGCTCACGTAGTTTATAAAGTGGATTTAACCGTATGCGGTCCATTTAAAATTTCATGACGATTATTTTCAAGGAGATGGATCTTGGATATCGAGAGTTTTCATAGAGATATAATAGAGACAGTGCGAGCTAAGGCGGAGTTCGCCAAAAATTTTATTAGCGCTGGGTTTGTCGATGAGTGCGGAGAGCGACTTGTTGATGCTGAGGAAATGTTGGTATTTGAGAGCTGCCGCTTTGAAGGGGTAAGTAATAAAAAGAAATTACGAGTAGATGGCTACTCTTTTGATGATACAGATAGTTCTCTATCGTTAGTGATAGCTGAATTTTATAATGATGATGAGATAAGTTCGTTTGTTACCCAGGATGTAAAAAGGACATTTGAGTTGCTTCGCTCTTTCCTAGAGGAGGCTCTAGATGGTAACTTGACAGACGGAACAGTGGATGAAAGCCAGCCAGGTTATGGACTTGCTTGCGATTTGATGGATTGGCATACAAAGATTTCTAAGTACAGGTTCTATTTTGTCAGCAATGGACTCCTTAAAACGCGACAAAAAGGATGGCTGGAAGAAAATGTTAAAGGAATACCGGCTGAGCTACATATTTGGGATATAAATCGTTTCCATACCGCGTATATGTCCGCGACAGGCCGCGATGACCTTGTTGTTGATTTCTCAAACGTAGAGGGCAAGGGATTACCTTGTCTTGCAGCGGCGCAGTCAGAAGGCGAGTATTAGGCTTACCTTTGTATGATTCCCGGTGATTCTCTTGCAGATATTTATGATAAGTACGGTAGCCGATTATTAGAGGGTAACGTCCGCACCTTCCTAAGCACTAAAGGAAAGGTAAACGCTGCGATTCAAAATACAATACGTACACAGCCCGATATGTTCTTCGCATTTAATAACGGTATTGCGGCGACCGCAGAAAATATTGTTATAGAGGAGACATCACGCGGCTTACGAATTCTAAATGCTACGAACCTCCAAATTGTTAACGGTGGACAGACAACTGCATCGCTGGCTTTCGCAAAACGTGGCGGTTCTGGGAGGAAGGATTCGGCAGACCTTTCAAAGGTGATGGTTCAGATGAAATTATCTGTTTTGCCACCGGATAAAGCTGGAGCTTTGACGCCTGAAATTGCACGTTATGCAAATAGTCAAAATAAGGTCAGCGATGCGGACTTTTTCTCCAATCATCCTTTTCATGTGCGTTTGGAAGAATTTTCACGCCGTATCTTTACCTCTCCGTCGGGCGGAGTTCAGTACGGGACACATTGGTTCTATGAGAGGGCACGGGGACAATACCTTAATGAGCAAGCTAAGCTTTCGACCGCTCAGAAAAGTCAGTTTCTACTTCAGAATCCAAAAGGTCAATTGTTCAGCAAGACCGACGTCGCTAAATATGAAAATAGTTGGAAGGAGCTTCCATATAGAGTAAGTATGGGGGCGCAAAAGAACTTTATATTTTTTGCAGATGCTGTTTCTAAAGGTTGGGCGGCTGACGGGAAAATATATAATGAGGAGTATTTTAGAGGCCTTATAGCCTTGGCAATTATATTCCGCAGAACTGAATCATTAGTGAGCCAGCAACCATGGTATCAGGGCGGTTACCGAGCGAACATAGTTACTTACACAATCGCAAAGCTACATAATATGATTGCTGAACAAGCACTGGGTAAACAGCTGCATCTTCGCTTGATTTGGGATCAACAGCGGGTTCCCGAACCTTTGCTTAAGCAGCTCGCGAACATCGCTGAGAGAGTCTTTGAAGTGTTAACGGATCCGGATAGACCGAAGGATAACGTCACTGAGTGGGCAAAAATGCAGGCTTGCTGGGAACAGGTCAAAGATGTCAGCATTCCGTTCCAGGCAGGTTTTGTGGAAACGTTGTTAGATGTTAGTACTGCGGTTGAAGAGTCTAAGAAGTCCAAGGATGTTCAGAAAACTGACGATGGAATTGAAATCCAGATCTTGGTGATTGATGTTCCTGCTGCCGAGTGGGCGCGTATGCTGGCGTGGGGGATTAAGAAGGAGCAGCTTGGCCCCAAGCAGGTCAGCTTGTTAAAACTGGCGTCCCAGATGCCGAATAAGCTCCCAACTGAAAGGCAAAGCATTGAGATATGGAAGATAAGACGCCATATGATCAAAGAGGGCTATTTTGCGCTCTAAATATATCGATATTTTTGAGTCTATTAATGTTCTACTAAGTTTTTAAGCCGTCAGATGGCGGCTTAAAATATGTGCAATAAATCCACACTGTACAGATTCTTCTGCTGGTACTCCGCGTCATTCAGGGCTTGACCCGAGAAGATTATGTGATCATATATTTATATGAGATTTAGGTATTTATTTCAAAGTGACGTGCTTTTATAGTTGGACGTCTGGCTATAAATCGTTCCACCTCAAATTTCGACCAAGTTTCGGTATTCATTTTTCGGTGCTCAGCTATTGCATCTAAGCGATCGTAAAGAGATGCATCGATATAGCAGTTACACATTATGCCGTACCCTTCGGCGCCGTACTGTTCGATCGTGTCTGTAATTGATCCGATGTTGCTGATTCCAATTGTTTTGGTTGGAAGAGAAAATTTGCACTGAAAAATATATTTGCGTGGACGCTCACCAAGCTTTGCTACTGTATGAACAACAATATCTCTGCCACCGTCCCTAGATCTAGATTTTCCGAGTTTTCTTATTGTTTTATTATCGAATTTTGAATTGTGATAAATTATGTCGTAACAGATCTGTTCAAATGCTTCATCGTCTAATTTTTCCCATGGAAGAGAAATGGCCGAGGGAGAGTCTATATTGTCGTCAAATGAAGAGAACAGTTGTCTGGCGGCGCCAATGTATCTTTCGGATTCTGATTTACTTAATTCTAAAATGTCAAAAATTACAATTTGTGCAAGTTTGGTTTTTATTACAATAAAATCTAAAAATTCTGATGTGTAAAAACTTAGTCCACCGGTTTGAATGGAGGTTAGTGTCGTATTTTTTTCTAAGAGAGTTACAGTTGAGGGGGCTTGACTAAATATATTTCCATCCCAGTTTAATTTTTGAGTATATTTTTCCTCTGTTATGGCGGTGCTTTCTATGCATGCGAGCGCTTGGAGAATTTTCCCTAAAGGAACTAAAACCACAGAGCCTTCGGTAATAATTATTGATTGTGCGTTGAGGGTCAGAAATTGCGAGTTAAGCAGTGATATGTCTCCGTCTTGGCTTTGTGATTTAAAAGCATCTTGGATGGTTATTTGAGTCGGAACGATCCAGCCATTGCTCGAAACCATAATTCCATTCTCCTCTCCATTATAGGAAGGTGCCTTCCAATAACCATAGTTTCTTTCTGGGAAGAATGAGAGTTGGTGCTTGAATATGCTTGTATCGAGCTCGTAGTACGCTCCGTTTATTAAATTTGCAAAATACTCATCAGCTATTTCAGGATACTGCAGTTTTGTGTCAGTGATATCATCCTCAAATAGATTTATTTCAGATCTCACATCGTGGAATTTATCGTGATCGTCTTCGTTCTCGGGATATTGAAAGGCCCACATGAAGTCTTTTATATGATTTGCTAACAAAGTGTTGTCGAAGTCTACTACGGTAAGTAGATACTGTGGTTGGTATCCCTTGCTCCAGTCTTTTTTCAATGTTGTGGTTTTAAAATAGGATGCGGTTTTTTCGACAAAGTATGAAGCATCGATATAATTAGATATTATGTCTATGTAAGAGTTTGAATTGTTTACATGGGGGAGTGGAATTTTGAGAATTAAGTTGGTTTTGGCTGTTAAAAAATCGGAGAGCTCTGCTGTTGATAACTCTTGGAGTTCTTCGTCATTTAAATTCAAATGTTCTGTGATATCAATATGCATAGGGAATATCATTTTCTATAAAAAAGGTCGCTCAATGGCGACCTTTTTGTTTGTGTGATTTTTAAATGTCAATCCCAGCTCAAAGCCCCACCAGTCTGATACTCAATAACCCGAGTCTCAAAAAAGTTCTTCTCTTTCTTAAGATCCATAATCTCGCTCATCCAAGGAAACGGGTTCACAGTCCCCGGATACTCTTCCTTCAGACCAATCTGGCTCAAGCGACGGTTAGCGATGAACTTGAGGTAGTCCTCCATCATCGCCGCGTTCATGCCCAGCACGCCGCGCGGCATGGTGTCGCGTGCGTATTCGATCTCCAGTTGCGTACCCTGCAGAATCATCTGGGTCGCTTCTTCCTTCATTTCGGCATCCCACAGGTGTGGGTTTTCGATTTTGATCTGGTTGATCACGTCGATGCCGAAGTTCAGGTGCATGGATTCGTCGCGCAGGATGTATTGGAACTGCTCGGCGACGCCTGTCATTTTGTTGCGGCGGCCCATGGAGAGGATTTGGGTGAAGCCGCAGTAGAAGAAGATGCCTTCCAGGACGCAGTAGTAAGCGATCAGGTTGCGCAGCAGTTCTTTGTCGGTGTCGACGGTGCCGGTTTCGAACTTCGGATCGGAGATCGAGCGGGTGTATTTCAGGCCCCAGGCGGCTTTTTTCGCGACCGATGGGATCTCGTGGTACATGTTGAAGATTTCGCCTTCATCCATGGCCAACGATTCGATGCAGTACTGGTAGGCGTGGGTGTGGATCGCTTCTTCGAAGGCCTGGCGCAGGATGTACTGGCGGCACTCCGGGTTGGTGATCAGACGGTACACGGCCAGTACCAGGTTGTTGGCAACCAGGGAGTCGGCGGTGGAGAAGAAGCCGAGGTTGCGCATGACGATGCGGCGTTCGTCGTCGGTCAGGCCTTCCGGGTCTTTCCAGAGGGCGATGTCGGCGGTCATGTTGACTTCTTGCGGCATCCAGTGGTTTGCGCAGCCGTCGAGGTACTTCTGCCAGGCCCAGTCGTACTTGAATGGCACGAGCTGGTTGAGGTCGGCGCGGCAGTTGATCATCATTTTTTCGTCAACGGCGACGCGGGCGCTGGCGCCTTCGAGTTCGGCAAGACCTTCGGCGACGTCGAGGCTGTCCAGGGCGGCCTTGGCGCGAATGATCGCGGCCGAGTCGCTGGCGGTCACGGCGCGGGCTTCTTTGGCCGCGGCGCCACCGGCGCTGTCGAGGCGGTCCATGTTGGCTTCGTTGGCGTGACCGGCGTTGGTCGCTTTGGCGACTACTTCGCCGTCTTCTTTATCGAATTCGTCCCAGCTCAGCATGGTTGTGCGTCTCCTGCGTGAGGGCCAGTCGGGGTGGACTGGTCGGTGGATATCTAAAGCGTCGCCGGCATCAGGGTGCGGGACGCGAATGTATGAGTTCTTGAGGGCGGGCCCTCGGTCTTGCTGTCGGAAGCGGTAGTGGGCTTCAGCCATTCATCGGTCGTGGATTTTCATGGATCACAACGACTGCCTCGCGAATAAATTCGCTCCTACAGGGGCGTGCAGGAGGGGAGTGCATCTAATTTGGAGGTCTGCGTCCCGTGAGGGTTCGGTCGGTTCAACGAGAAAAAACGCGAAGTTTTGATCATGGTTGCGCCTCCTCCGGGGGGACGGAAGTATACCGGTTCATGGCTTTCGGCAGGGAAATTTTCAGACACGCCCTGGAGATGCCGAGCGTAGTACCGCGCACCACAGGCGCTTGATTAACGCTCTGTATATGACGAGCAAACCCAACACACATTTCTTGCAAATTCTGCACGGCTTCCATGCTGGATACTCTATCTAGTGGTCTGTGCGAGACAGAGGCACATCATATAGTGGAGGCAGTTAAGGGTCAACGCGACGTTTTGACATGGATCGATGTTTCGGTGCCCTACGACTATCGTTGTAGGGCGTAGGGTTTCGGCAGGCTGGAATGAGCTTTCTCGACTAGAACTATGGGGTCGCTCCGAGGATTGCGCGGTATTGCCCGCAATCGCGCCTCCGACAATCGAATAACAACAAAAACAGTGGGCCCACGGGCCGAGGACCTCAAGCATGTCGGACTACATCCAGCAGCACGCCGCCGCCCCTCTTGATGCCAGGAAGGAGGAGCGCAAGATCATTTTTGCGTCGTCCCTGGGCACGATTTTCGAGTGGTATGACTTTTTTCTGTATGGCGCGCTCGCGGCAGTGATCAGTAAACAATTTTTCGCCGGCGTGAACGATACGACGGCCTTTATCTTTGCCTTGATGACCTTTGCCGCCGGCTTTCTGGTGCGGCCGTTCGGCGCGTTGGTGTTCGGCCGTTTGGGCGATATGATCGGGCGAAAATACACCTTTCTGATGACCATTGTGCTGATGGGCCTTTCCACATTCGCCGTAGGATTGTTGCCGACCTACAGCAGCATCGGGATTGCTGCGCCGGTGATTCTGGTGTGCCTGCGCATGATGCAGGGCCTGGCGTTGGGCGGCGAATATGGCGGGGCGGCGATTTATGTGGCCGAACATGCGCCTCTCGGCAAGCGTGGGCGGCACACCGGCTGGATTCAGTCGACCGCGACCCTCGGCCTGCTGTTGTCTTTGGTGGTGGTGATGGGGTGCCGTTACTTCACCGGTGATCAGTTCGAGACGTGGGGCTGGCGCTTGCCGTTTTTGCTTTCGATCATTCTGGTCGGTATTTCGACCTGGATTCGGATGAGCCTGAGCGAGTCGCCGTCGTTCGTGAAAATGAAGGCCGAAGGCAAAACCTGCAAGTCGCCAATTCGTGAATCCTTTGGCAACTGGGCCAACCTGAAAATCGTCCTGACCGCGCTGTTCAGCATCAACGCCGGGCAGGCGGTGACCTTTTATACCGCGCAGTTTTACGTGCTGTTTTTCCTGACTCAGATTCTCAAGATGGACCCGGGGCAGGCCACCACTTTGCTGATCATCAGCGTGGTGATCGGCGCACCGTTTTTCGTGTTGTTTGGTGCGTTGTCGGACCGCATCGGGCGTAAGCCGATCATCATGGCGGGGCTGTTGTTGGCCACGGTGTTCTACTTCCCGCTGTTCAAAGCCCTGGGCCACTACGCCAACCCGCAGATTGATCACGCGAGCAGCCAGTCGCCGATCACGGTGATCGCCGATCCTGCGACTTGCACCTTCCAGTTCGATCCGGTGGGCAAGGCCAAATTCGACAGCCCGTGCGACAAGGTCAAAACCTTCCTGGTCAAGCAGGGCCTGCCGTATCGCACGGAGCAAGCCGCCGCCGGCAGCGCCGTACAAGTGAATGTCGGCGAGCAACATATCGCTGGTTATGACGAAGTCGCCATGCGCAAAGCCGTGGGCGATGCCGGCTACCCTGCCAAGGCCGATGCGGTGCAGGTCAACCAGCCGATGGTGGTGCTGATCATCGTCGCGTTGATTCTTATCGCCTGCATGACCTACGGCCCGTTGGCAGCGGTGATGGTCGAGTTGTTCCCGACACGTATTCGCTACACCTCGATGTCGCTGCCGTATCACATCGGCAACGGCTGGTTTGGTGGGTTTCTGCCGACCGTGTCGTTCGCGTTGGTGGTGTACACCGGGGATATTTACTACGGGCTGTGGTACCCGGTGCTGGTGACGGGGGTGAGTTTGGTGACGGGGCTTTTCTGCTTGAAAGAGACGCGGGGGATTGATCTGGATAAAGCATGAAGAAGTATTGCTAGCTCCCACAGGGCCGGTGTCAGGCACAAACCCCTTGTAGGCGCTACATCGCGAAGGCCGTTCCGGCCTTATCGCAGCCTTCGGCAGCTCCTACAGAGACGTGTTTACAGTACAAAAAAAACGGGCGCCACCAGGGCGCCCGTTTTTATTTACTGCTCAGCTTATTGGCAAGCTTCGCAATCCGGCTCGTCGATCGCGCAGGCTTTAGGCACTGGCGCTGGACCGGCTGGAGCTGACTCGCTTGGCTTTGGAGCAGCCAGGATGGAGTCGTCGCCGTGGTTGCCGCTCGACACTGCGTTGAGCTTGCCGGTGTTGACGGTCGACTTCTCGGTGCTGGTCGCGGCCAGGGCACGGAGGTAGTAAGTGGTTTTCAGACCACGGTACCAAGCCATGCGGTAGGTTACGTCCAGCTTCTTGCCCGAGGCGCCAGCGATGTACAGGTTCAGCGATTGAGCCTGGTCGATCCACTTTTGACGGCGGCTGGCGGCGTCGACGATCCACTTGGTTTCCACTTCGAACGCGGTGGCGTAGAGCTCTTTGAGTTCCTGCGGGATGCGTTCGATCTGCTGTACGGAACCGTCGTAGTACTTCAGGTCGTTGATCATGACCGAGTCCCACAGACCGCGCGCCTTGAGGTCGCGAACCAGGTACGGGTTGATCACGGTGAATTCGCCGGAGAGGTTCGACTTCACGTACAGGTTTTGGTAGGTCGGTTCGATCGACTGCGATACGCCAGTGATGTTGGCGATGGTGGCGGTCGGTGCGATGGCCATGATGTTGGAGTTACGAATACCTTTCTGCACACGGGCACGTACTGGCGCCCAGTCCAGGGTTTCGTTCAGGTCAACGTCGATGTACTTCTGGCCACGTTGTTCGATCAGGATCTGTTGCGAATCCAGCGGCAGGATGCCTTTGGACCACAGGGAACCCTGGAACGTCTCGTAAGCGCCGCGCTCGTCGGCCAGGTCGCAAGAGGCCTGGATCGCGAAGTAGCTGACAGCTTCCATCGAACGGTCAGCGAACTCGACGGCAGCGTCGGAACCGTACGGCAGGTGCTGCAGGTACAGCGCGTCCTGGAAGCCCATGATGCCCAGGCCAACCGGACGGTGCTTGAAGTTGGAGTTCTTCGCTTGCGGCACCGAGTAGTAGTTGATGTCGATCACGTTATCGAGCATGCGCACGGCGGTATCGACAGTGCGTTTCAGCTTGTCGGTGTCCAGCTTGCCGTTGACGATGTGGTTCGGCAGGTTGATCGAGCCCAGGTTGCAAACGGCGATTTCGTCCTTGTTGGTGTTCAAGGTGATTTCGGTGCACAGGTTCGAGCTGTGGACCACGCCGACGTGCTGCTGCGGGCTGCGCAGGTTGCATGGGTCTTTGAAGGTCAACCATGGGTGGCCGGTTTCGAACAGCATCGAGAGCATCTTGCGCCACAGATCTTTGGCCTGGATGGTCTTGAACAGTTTGATCTTGCCTGGGTATTCGGTCAGCGCTTCGTAGTACTCGTAGCGCTCTTCGAATTTCTTGCCGGTCAGGTCGTGCAGGTCCGGCACTTCGGATGGCGAGAACAGGGTCCACGGGCCGTCATCGAAGACGCGCTTCATGAACAGGTCAGGGATCCAGTTGGCGGTGTTCATGTCGTGGGTACGACGACGATCATCACCGGTGTTCTTGCGCAGCTCGATGAACTCTTCGATGTCCATGTGCCAGGTTTCCAGGTAGGCACAGACCGCGCCTTTGCGCTTGCCGCCCTGGTTAACGGCCACAGCCGTGTCGTTCACTACTTTGAGGAACGGTACAACGCCCTGGGATTTGCCGTTGGTGCCCTTGATGTACGAGCCCAATGCGCGAACCGGGGTCCAGTCGTTGCCCAGACCGCCAGCAAATTTGGACAACATGGCGTTGTCGTGGATCGCGTGGTAGATGCCCGACAGGTCATCCGGCACGGTGGTCAGGTAGCAGCTGGACAGCTGCGGACGCAGGGTACCGGCGTTGAACAGAGTCGGGGTCGACGACATGTAGTCGAAGGACGACAGCAGGTTGTAGAACTCGATCGCACGGTCTTCTTTCTGCTTTTCTTCAATCGCCAGGCCCATGGCCACGCGCATGAAGAAGATTTGCGGCAGTTCGAAGCGGATACCGTCCTTGTGGATGAAGTAACGGTCGTACAGGGTTTGCAGGCCCAGGTAGGTGAACTGCTGGTCGCGCTCGTGGTTGATCGCCTTGCCCAGTTTTTCCAGGTCGAAGGTGGCCAGAATCGGGTTCAGCAATTCGAACTCGATACCTTTGGCGATATACGAAGGCAGTGCCTTGGCATACAGGTCGACCATTTCGTGGTGAGTGGCGCTGTCGGCCACTTCCAGGAAGCTCAGGCCTTCGGCACGCAGGGTGTCCATCAGCAGGCGAGCGGTCACGAAGGAGTAGTTCGGCTCACGCTCTACCAGGGTACGCGCGGTCATCACCAGTGCGGTGTTGACGTCTTTCAGCGCAACGCCGTCGTAGAGGTTTTTCAGGGTTTCGCTCTGGATCAGGTTCGCATCGACTTCTTCCAGACCTTCGCAGGCCTCGGTGACGATGGTGTTCAGGCGACCCATGTCCAGCGGCGCGAAGCTGCCGTCGGCGCGGGTGATGCGGATCGACGGGTGGGCGTCGAGCGATTCTTCCGGCGCGCGAACAGCACGTTCTTTGGCGCGCGAATCACGGTAGATCACGTAGTCGCGAGCGACTTTCTGTTCGCCGGCACGCATCAGGGCCAGTTCGACCTGGTCCTGGATTTCTTCGATGTGGATGGTGCCACCGGACGGCATGCGACGTTTGAACGTGGCAGAGACTTGTTCGGTCAGGCGGGCAACGGTGTCGTGGATGCGCGACGAGGCAGCAGCGGTGCCACCTTCAACAGCAAGAAAAGCCTTGGTGATAGCGACGGTGATTTTGTCATCGGTGTAAGGAACGACAGTGCCGTTGCGCTTGATCACGCGCAGCTGGCCAGGCGCAGTAGCGGACAGATCCTGAAGGGATTCGCCAGCCTGCTGTGCAGTGGCCTGCGGCTTCTCGCGAGTTGTGTCGGTTTGCATGGGTGTCTCCACGTTCTCTAGTTTTGTTTGGGCACTGAATGCGTGCCCACCGTTCCGTCTTGAGGCAGTTGACTGACAAACGTCAGTCCAAAGACTTCAAAACGGATAAGGAAAGGCTGTTGCGCCATTCCCTGGCTTTGAAGTCGTAGGTTGGGGTCAAAAACCCGACAACCGGAAATCTATAAGAAGGATGCTCGTATTTTATTGCAACACTTGTACCGGTTTACCTCGATCTCAGAGGTAGAGCGGTTGCCATCCACGTGAGTGGTTTGGTCTACTGAAAAATGCAGGGTTTACACCAAAGACCTACAAGAAAACCGCTTGAATTTCCTGATCGAATTGTGTTTGGTTTTTGGCGTGAAACCCTACATCTAGGGTCTGGTTCCGAGCCGAGCTACAAGATAAAGCGTTTTGGCTCTGGAATGCAACGTGGACCTGTGGATAAATCTGTGGGTAATTCATGT
The DNA here is from genome assembly GCF_044336365.1 of Pseudomonas sp. NA-150. Lineage (NCBI taxonomy): Bacteria > Pseudomonadati > Pseudomonadota > Gammaproteobacteria > Pseudomonadales > Pseudomonadaceae > Pseudomonas > Pseudomonas sp. NA-150. Next base: position 1,199,818 of record NZ_CP172305.1, read on the forward strand.
ATGAAATCGTGAAGCAGCGTGTAGGCCGCATAACTGCTGGACTACACCGGCTGTCACTGTTTTTTACGATTTGAGCGGGTTTTTGCGGGCGCGAACCCTATCACAAAAATCGCACATCACAAGGTCGATCTGGCATGAGCTGTGCTAAGACGAACGGTCAATGGGTGGGCCGGCCAGATCGAACAATACGTCCGTTGGTTTCCTCGATATCATCGGTGCCTATTAATAAGAAAAACACAGGAGAGGTGCCCCGTGGAGCAAGAAAGCTGGAGGGTATTGATCGTCGAGGATGACCAGCGCCTGGCTGAATTGACCCAGGACTATCTGCAAAGCAACGGCCTGCGGGTGACCATCGAGGGCGACGGCGCACTGGCGGCAGCGCGGATCATCGCCGAGCAACCGGATCTGGTGATTCTCGACCTGATGCTGCCCGGCGAAGATGGCCTGAGCATCTGCCGCAAGGTGCGTGACCGCTACGACGGCCCGATCCTGATGCTGACCGCGCGCACCGATGACACCGACCAGATTCAAGGCCTGGACATGGGCGCCGACGACTTCGTCTGCAAGCCGGTGCATCCACGGGTGTTGCTGGCGCGTATTCACGCGTTGTTGCGCCGCAGCGAAAGCGCTGAGCCGGAAGTGGCCGGGAATCCTCGGCGCCTGGTGTTCGGCCCGCTGGTGGTGGACAACGCCTTGCGCGAGGCCTGGCTGCAGGACAACAGCATCGAGTTGACCAGTGCCGAATTTGACCTGTTGTGGCTGCTGGTGGCCAACGCCGGGCGCATTCTGTCCCGCGAAGAAATCTTCACCGCCCTGCGCGGTTTCGGCTACGACGGCCAGGACCGTTCCATCGATGTGCGTATCTCGCGCATTCGCCCGAAAATCGGCGACGACCCGATTCATCCGCGCCTGATCAAAACCATTCGCAGCAAAGGTTATCTCTTCGTGCCGGAAGCGGCGCAAGACGTGACGTGCTACCTGCTCCCATGAACTCGATCTTCCTGCGCATCTATGGCGGCATGCTTGGCGTGCTGGTGTTGGTGGCCCTGCTCGGGGTGCTGACGCTGCACCTGGTCAATCAGGTGCGCAGCGACCAGTACCGCGAGCGTCTAGCCCACGGCACCTTCACGCTGATGGCTGACAATTTGCGGCCGATGATTGCCATCGACCGCCGCCGCGCCCTGGTCACCTGGGAACGCCTGCTGGGCATGCCCCTGAGCCTGCAATCGATCAGCGACACCCGGATCGACAGCAGCGACCGCGCGCGCATGATGCGCGGGCAGGTGGTGGTCGAACAGACCGGTCCGCATGCAGCCAAGGTGTTTTGCCTGGTCAGCGATTCCGAGCAGTTGGTGTTGATCGGTGAAGTGCAACAAATCAGCGAGCAATTGGCGCGGGCGACGATTTACCTGTTGATCGACGAGCTGGTGCGCGTTCCCGTGAATGAGCAGCCGCAGCGTCTGGACGCTATAAAGGCAGAGAAAGGTTTCGGCTTCGACATGCAACTGGCCCGCCTCGACCAGGCCAACCTCGACGATGACCAGCGGCGTCGGGTGAATGAGGGCGATACGGTGATGGCGCTGGGCAAGGGCGGCGACTCGATCCGCGTGTTCGCCGGCATGGCCAATACCCCGTGGGTGCTGGAAATCGGGCCGTTGTTCCAGATGAATCCTTATCCGCCAGAGTTGCTGGTGCTGATCGGTTTTCTCGGGCTGTGCATGATTGGTTTGGTGGTGTATTTGCTGGTGCGACGGCTGGAGCGACGGCTGCGCGGTCTGGAAGCCGCGGCCACGCGCATCGCCAAGGGCAGCCTGGAAACCCGGGTGCCGCCGTCCGGCGCAGACTCGGTGGGGCGGCTGGCGTCGGCGTTCAATGGCATGGCCGAGCACTTGCAACGGTCATTGGCGATGCAGCGCGAGCTGGTGCGCGCGGTGTCCCATGAACTGCGCACGCCGGTGGCGCGTCTGCGTTTCGGGCTGGAGATGATCGGCGACGCGCCGACGCCGGAAGCCCGACAGAAATACATGATCGGCATGGACAGCGACATTCAGGACCTCGATAAGCTGGTGGACGAGATGCTGACTTATGCGCGGCTGGAGCAGGGCTCGCCGACCCTGAATTTCCAGCGCATCGACCTCGACGCGCTGGTCAATCAGGTGATCGCCGAGCTGGCGCCGCTGCGGGCCAACGTCACGGTCAGTCGCGGGCAATGCCTGGCGTCGGCGGACAACGATGGCGCGTGGGTCGAGGCCGAGCCGCGCTACCTGCATCGGGCGCTGCAGAATCTGGTGGGCAATGCCATGCGCCACGCGGAGTCGCGGGTCAGCGTCAGTTATCAGGTCGGGCAGCAGCGTTGTCGGGTGGATATCGAAGACGACGGCCCCGGTGTGCCGGAAAGTGCCTGGGAGCGGATTTTCACGCCGTTCATGCGCCTGGATGACAGCCGCACCCGGGCCTCGGGTGGCCACGGCCTGGGGTTATCGATCGTGCGGCGGATCATCCATTGGCACAACGGCCGGGCATTGATCAGCCACAGCAAGAATCTGGGCGGTGCCTGTTTCAGCCTGGCCTGGCCGCGTCAGCAGGAAAAGCCCTGAATCAGGCGGCGATGCTGACCAGACTCAACAATTGACCGTCCTGCACGCTGAATTGCGCGTCCAGTTCTCGACCTTTGTGCCATTCGCGGGACAGGTCAATGTCCAAGCGTAGGCGCGCAGTGCCGTTGTCGGACCAGTCGAGCAGTTGCGCGTCTTCGAAATAGAAGCGTGTGTGCACGATGGGGTAGAGCGCCTTGAACAGGCTCTCTTTCAGGGAGAAAGTCAGAGTTACCCACAGGCCGAGCTGTTCATCGGCGCCAGCGGCCATGCGTTGCAGCTCATCGGCGGTGAGGATTTCACCGGCCAGGCGTTTGGCCCGTTCGGGGGCGAGCAGGTGTTCCATGTCCATGCCCAACCCGCGCCATTGCTGGCGCTGCCCGACAATCGCCGCCGCCCAGCCGTGGCTGTGGGTGATCGAGCCGCAGATATCCACAGGCCAGATCGGCGCGCGGTCTTCACCGATGCTTGGGACATAGCCTCGGCCGTCCAATTGCCGCAGGGCTTCGCGAGCACACAAACGCCCCGCCAGAAACTCGGTCTGACGCTTGGCCACCGAGCGCTGGATAGTGGCGGGGCACTTGATGCCACAGTGCTGGAAATCGCCGTCGATGAGTTTTTTCGGGTCGAACACAGAACTGACCAGCGCCACGCCGGGCAGCGTTTGCGGCAACGGCCAGTGGCTGTCGAGTGTGGGGCAACAGGCGGGAAGGGTTATCGGTTGAGTCATGCCCGGCATTTTGCCGTTTCGGATGGCATCAGGTACAGCGCAAATCTAATGGTAGGAGCGGGCTTGCCCGCGATCAGCGGTTTGTCAGGTACGCCGCCATCGCAAGCAAGCTCGCTCCTACATAGGCATCTGCATTGTGTCAGACACCGAAGACTTTCTTGAAAAACGCCTGCATGTCCGACCACGAGCTTTCGTCGGCTTTTTTGTCGTAGGCGATGTCCGGCGCGCCTTTGACTTTGGCCAAACGATCGGCGTCGGGGTTGCTGAAGCCGTGTTTGGCGCCGTCGATGCCGACAAACTCATAATCCGCTTTGACCTTATCCATCTCCGCTTTGAATGCCACCACGCTGTCCGGGGTGATCAAGGTGTCGGCGTTGCCATGCTCCACCAGGATTTTCGCCTTGATCGCACCGGGTTGCGCCGGGGTTTTGGTGGCAAGCATGCCGTGGAAGGTCACCACGCCGACCAGCGGTTCGCCGCGCCGGGCTGCATCGAGCACCACGCCACCGCCGAAGCAGTAACCAATGGCGGCGATCTTATCCGGGTTGGTTTGCGGTTGTTTTTTCAGCAGTGCCAGCCCGGCGTCGAAACGCTGTGCCGCAGCGTCGCTGTTTTTCATCGCCGCCATCATGAACGACATGGCGTCGGCGGGGTGCTCGGTGTGCTTGCCATCGCCATACATATCCACCGCCAGCGCGCTGTAGCCCAGCGCGGCGAGCGCCTTGGCCCGGCCTTTGGCGTATTCGTTCAGGCCCCACCATTCATGCACCACCAGCACGCCGGGGCGGGGGCCTTTGATGGTGTCGTCGTAGGCGTAGTACCCCACCAGTTTGCTGCCATCGGCGCTTTGATAATGCAGGGTTTCGGTCTTGACCGCAGCCTGGGCCAGGCTGGCCAGGGCCATCATTGCCAGTGCTATGCAGATACGCATGGGAGCTTCTCCTTTGCTGATTCGACACAGGGATTCGCTCAAACAGGTTAGACGATTGTCGCAATGGCAGGCCGATCCGTTGTCCAGCGGCAGGCGATCAGGCAGGTGTTCAGGGTGGGTTCAGCGCCTGGTGATTAGTCTGACGGCGTACCCCCATAGCATCTTGTGCAGGAAGGACATCGCCATGCTTACCTTCAACAAGCTTTTTTTCGCTTTGGCTTTTCTCAGTGGCAGCGCTGCCGTTCACGCCGCTGACGGTACCAACGCCTCGATTCAAGGCAAGGTGGGGGTGCGGCTGAACAAGGCCACGGCCGACCTGAAGACCGCCGAGTTTCATTATTACCCGACCAGCGCAAGTGTGTGTGGCAGCCACAACGGCGTGCCACTGAGTCAAGCCATGCTGCGCGGCGCGCTTGACCCACAGCAGCCGGCCAATTTTGTCATTTGATTTAGCGCAACCTGGCACTGGACATTTACTGCCCAGACCGCACACTCAGTGGTCTGGGCGAGGTTCTATAGGTCACGTAGTATTAGTCTTAGTCTTGAGAGGTATGATTTTGCCCGGGAGAGCCTCATGAAACTGCTAGTGGTCGAAGATGAGGCGTTGTTGCGCCATCACTTGCAGACACGTCTTGCCGAAAATGGCCATGTGGTCGAAGCGGTACCGAATGCCGAGGAGGCGTTGTACCAGGCCTCCCAGTTCAACCACGATCTGGCGGTCATCGATCTGGGCTTGCCGGGCATGGGCGGGCTGGACCTGATTCGCCAGTTCCGTTCCCAGGGCAAGGCGTTTCCGATCCTGATTCTCACCGCGCGCGGCAACTGGCAGGACAAGGTCGAAGGCCTGGCCGCCGGTGCCGACGACTACGTGGTCAAACCGTTTCAGTTCGAAGAGCTGGAAGCCCGCCTGAACGCCTTGTTGCGCCGCTCCAGTGGCTTTACCCAATCGACCATCGTCGCCGGTCCCTTGCTGTTGGACCTCAATCGCAAGCATGCTTCCCTCGACGAACAACCGTTGGCGTTGACCGCCTACGAATACCGGATCCTCGAATACCTGATGCGTCACCATCAACAAGTGGTGGCCAAAGAGCGACTGATGGAACAACTCTATCCTGACGACGACGAGCGCGATCCGAACGTGATCGAAGTGCTGGTCGGCCGCCTGCGCCGCAAACTCGAAGGCCAGAATGGTTTCAAACCGATCGAAACCGTTCGAGGTCTGGGCTACCTGTTCACTGAGCGCTGTACGTGATTCGCTCGCTGCGCGTTCGCTTGATGCTGGCGGCTGTCATCCTGGCCGTCATCTTCATGATCGCGCTGCTGCCTGCCTTGCAAGGCGCTTATAGCCTGGCGCTGGAAGACGCCATCGAGCAACGTCTGGCGTCGGACGTCACCACATTGATCTCGGCGGCCCGGGTCGAAGACGGCCACTTGTTGATGCCGCTGTTGTTACCGGGCGAGCAGTTCAACCTGCCGGACAGCCGTTTGCTCGGCTACATCTACGACCGTGACGGGCGGCTGGTCTGGCGCTCGCGGGCCACTGAGCAGGAAAATATCAACTACTACCCGCGCTACGACGGATCGGGCAGCGAGTTTCACAAAATCAAGGAATCCGACGGTCAGGAATACTTCGTGTATGACGTCGAGATCAAGCTGCTTGGCGGCCGAAACGCCGCGTTCAGCATCGTCGCCTTGCAGCCGGTGCGCGAATACAAAGTAATCATTTCTGGCCTGCGCGAGAAGCTCTACCTGGGCTTCGGCGCGGCGTTGTTGGTGTTGCTCGCCCTGCTATGGGCGGGGCTGACCTGGGGCTTGCGCGCATTGCGCAGCTTAAGTCAGGAGTTGGACCAGGTGGAAGCCGGCTCGCGGGAAAGCTTGAGTGAAGAACACCCACGGGAATTGCTGCGCCTGACGGATTCGTTGAACCGTTTGTTGAGCAGCGAACGCGAACAGCGCATCCGTTATCGCGACTCGTTGGGCGATCTGGCGCACAGCCTGAAAACGCCGTTGGCGGTGCTGCAAGGTGTCAGCGAAACCATCGCCAAACGCCCGGAAGACTTGGACCAGGCGCGTATTCTGCAATCGCAGATTGAGCGCATGAGCCAGCAAATCGACTACCAGTTGCAGCGCGCGAGCCTGCGCAAGAGTGGGTTGGTGCGGCACCATGTGACGCTCAAACCGGTGATCGAAAGCTTGTGCAACACGCTGGATAAGGTCTATCGCGATAAGCGGGTTGATGTGTTGATCGATCTACCGGGCGACTATCAGATCGCCATGGAGCAGGGCGCGTTGCTGGAAATGCTCGGCAACTTGCTGGAAAACGCCTATCGCCTGTGCCTGAGCCGGGTGCGCGTCAGCTTGCGTCCGTCCACTACCGGCGATGAACTGTGCGTCGAGGACGACGGCCCCGGCGTCCCGGAAAACCAGCGCGCGCGGATCCTTCAGCGCGGCGAACGGCTGGATCGGCAGAATCCGGGGCAAGGTATCGGTCTGGCGGTGGTCAAGGACATCATTGAAAGCTACAACGCGCGCCTGACCCTGAGTGACTCGCCGCTGGGCGGGGCGGCGTTTCGGATTCACTTCGTCGCGAAGTAAATTCCACCTTGTAGGAGCGGGCTTGCCCGCGATGGCGGTATGCCTGACACACCGCATCAAGCGAATCGCGGGCAAGCCCGCTCCTACAGGAAAATCGCTACTTCCTCAGATCTCCTGTGCGCGATACGCCCCCGGCGTCAGTCCGGTCCATTTCTTGAACGCCCGGTGAAACGCCGAGGGCTCGGAAAATCCCAGTTGTTCGGCGATCTGTTGCAAGGACAGTTCGGCATGGCTCAAGTGATAGATCGCCATGTCCCGCCGCAGTTGATCCTTCAATTCCTGAAAGCTGGTGCCTTCTTCCCGCAAATGCCGGCGCAGGGTTTGTGGGCTGATGCTCAGTTGTTCGGCGACGTGCTCCAGATCTGGCCAGCGGCTGCAGTCGCGGCTGAGCAGGCGGCGCAATTGGCTGCTCAGGCTGTCGCCGTCGTCGGGGCGGGCCAGCAGGTCGGCGGGGGAGCGTTCGAGGAAGTGTTTTAGCGTACGTTCATCCTGCAACAGCGGCAGGCTCAAGTAACGTGCATGAAACAGCAGGCTGGTGCTGCCGGCGTCGAACACCAGCGGGCAGGGGAACAACAGGTCGTATTCGTCACCATGCTCGGGCCTGGCATAACTGAAGGTCACCTGCTCCAGGCGAATGCGCTGGCCGATCAGCCAACTGCCGAGGCGATGCCAGATCACCAGCAGGCATTCACTGAGAAAGTGATCCGGATCCGGCAGGGCCGAATCGTCGAGGGTCAGGCGCACCTCATCGCCCTCGCGGCTCAAACTCAAACGCGGGGCGTGCGGGAATAGGCTATAAAATAGTAAACCACGGGTCAGCGCGCGTTCGAGGCTGCGGCAATGGATCAGTGCGTGGCACATCATGGCGAAGGTGCCACGTTTGCTCGGGCCGTGACCGAACCCCATGTATTCATCGTCCAGCGCCTGCCACACCACTTGAATCAGGCGGGCGAATTGTTCCGGGGCGATGCGGGCACGGGGTTCGTCCAACAGTTCGGGCTGGATACCGGCCTGTTGCAGCAGCGCTGAACACTCGAAGCCCTGCCGTCGCGCTCCCTCGAGGGCGGCGCTGGCGAAATGACTGGCGATGGTGCGTTGGCGCATAGGGTTACTCATCCGTGGACGGGCCGATGTTAGTCAGCGCTCAGGCAACGAACAAGGCGGATACCCGCCAATGCAGGTGATATTTTTGCGCTAATGGGCGGAAATCCGCCACATTTATGCCTGGTAAAGACGCCGGCTTTGGCGTCGCTTCACGGTTTCCGTGGTGTGTAGCGGTGTTGAAGAAGATGGCACAGGGTTTGCGATAGAGCGCGCAGAGGTTTGCGAAAGTTAAGCCCTCGCAACTCGACAAAACAAATCCCTCCAGTGCAGGAGGGTTAAGCGCTTTAAGTGTCGTGTGCACCTGGTAATGGGTGTGCAACGGTGCTTTTGAGGAACTTTGCAATGACGACTCGTCAGCCACTCTACAAATCCCTGTATCTGCAGGTCATCGTCGCCATCGTTATCGGCGTTCTGGTCGGCCACTTCTACCCGCAAGCCGGCGTGGCGCTAAAGCCACTGGGTGACGGGTTCATTAAACTGATCAAAATGATCATCGCTCCGATTATTTTCTGTACGGTCGTCAGCGGTATCGCCGGCATGCAGAGCATGAAATCGGTCGGCAAGACCGGCGGCTATGCGCTGCTGTACTTCGAAATCGTCTCCACCATCGCCCTGCTCGTGGGGTTGTTCGTGGTCAACGTGATCCAGCCAGGCGCTGGGATGCACATTGATCCGGCCACCCTGGATGCCTCCAAGGTCGCCTCTTATGTGGCTGCCGGTGCTGACCAGAGCGTGATTGGCTTCATCCTCAACATCATCCCGAACACCATCTTCGGCGCGTTCGCTACCGGCGATATCCTGCAGGTGCTGATGTTCTCGGTGATCTTCGGTTTCGCCCTGCACCGTCTGGGTGCCTACGGCAAACCGCTGCTGGACTTCATCGATCGCTTCGCCCACGTGATGTTCAACATCATCAACATGATCATGAAGCTGGCGCCACTGGGTGCTCTGGGTGCCATGGCGTACACCATCGGTGCCTACGGTGTCGGTTCGCTGGTGCAGCTGGGTCAACTGATGCTGTGCTTCTACCTCACCTGCCTGGTGTTTGTGCTGGTGGTGCTGGGCGCCATCGCTCGCGCTCACGGCTTCAGCGTGATCAAGGTCATCCGTTACATCCGTGAAGAGCTGCTGATCGTGCTGGGCACCTCGTCTTCGGAATCCGTTCTGCCGCGCATGCTGGTCAAGATGGAGCGTCTGGGCGCGAAGAAGTCGGTGGTGGGTCTGGTGATTCCGACCGGTTACTCGTTCAACCTCGACGGTACCGCGATCTACCTGACCATGGCTGCGGTGTTCATCGCTCAAGCGACCGACACCCACATGGACATCACGCACCAGATCACCCTGCTGGTGGTGCTGTTGCTGTCCTCCAAAGGCGCTGCTGGCGTCACCGGTAGCGGCTTCATCGTGCTGGCGGCCACCCTGTCGGCCGTTGGCCATCTGCCGGTTGCCGGTCTGGCGCTGATCCTGGGTATCGACCGCTTCATGTCCGAAGCGCGCGCACTGACCAACCTGGTCGGTAACGCCGTGGCGACGCTGGTCGTGGCCAAGTGGGTCAAGGAGCTGGACGTCGAGCAGATGCACGAAGAGCTGGCGTCGGGTGGTCGTACGATCACTCACACTGGTCCGGAAGACGATTTGGGCGTGAACGAAGCCCCGATCCCTACCACCCAAACCCCGCATAAAATTGTTTAACGCGGGGCGGTGATGAAAAACCCATCTTCGGATGGGTTTTTTTATGCGTGCGATCTGAGCGGATTGGTCAGCGGCCATGAAGGCTGCGGCCATTGAATCGCGACACCGGGCTGCCTACTCTGCAGGACACTGGTCAGGTTGTTGAAGGGAGCACTCATGTCGGGCCCACTGTCATCGCTGAAGATCCTCGATTTTTCCACCCTGCTGCCGGGGCCGTTCGCTTCGTTGTTGCTGGCGGATATGGGCGCGCAGGTACTGCGCATCGAGTCGCCCACGCGCCTGGACCTGGTGCGCCTGTTGCCACCCCATGACCAGGGGATTTCGGCTGGCCACGCTTACCTCAATCGCAACAAACGCAGCCTGGCGCTGGACCTGAAACAGCCTCAGGCGCTGGAAGTGATCCGGCAGTTGGTGGCGGAATACGACATCGTCCTCGAACAGTTTCGTCCTGGGGTGATGGAACGTCTGGGCCTGGGCTACGAGGCACTCAAAGCGATCAATCCGCGCTTGATTTACGTGTCGATCACCGGTTACGGGCAGACCGGTCCGTATCGCGATCGTGCCGGGCATGACATCAATTACCTGGCGCTCTCCGGGATCGCCAGCCACACCGGACGCCGCGACAGTGGCCCGCTGCCGCTGGGTATTCAGGCGGCGGACGTGGCGGGCGGCTCGTTGCATGGGGTGGTCGGGTTGCTGGCGGCGGTGGTTGCGCGGCAACACACGGGGCGGGGGCAATACGTGGACGTCAGCATGACCGACTGCGTGTTCAGCCTCAACGCCATGGCCGGGGCGGGTTATCTGGCCAGTGGTGTCGAGCCGGGTTGGGAAACCCAGATGCTCAACGGCGGCAGTTTTTATGACTATTACCGCAGCCGTGACGGACGCTGGTTTGCTGTCGGCAGTCTGGAGCCGGCGTTCATGCAGCCATTGTGCAATGTGCTGGGGCGGCCGGAGCTGGCGGCTCAGGGATTGTCAGCGGAGCCGCAGGTGCAGGCAGCGTTGAAGCTCGAATTGAGCATCGAATTTGAAAAGCGCTCGTTCGAGGAATTGAGTCAGTTGTTTGCCGGGATTGATGCGTGTGTCGAGCCGGTGCTGAGCGTGGCGGAGGCGGTGGAGCATCCGCAGTTGCAAGCGCGGCAAGTCGTCACCCACGTGCCGCGCGGGGACGGCAGTTCCCAGGCGCAAATTGCCTGCCCGCTGAAGTTTTCCGCGGGCTTGCCTGAGCCAAGGCACATTGGCGCTGGCCTCGGTGCGCACAGTGAAGAGGTATTGCTGGGGTTGGGGTATAGCGCTGAGCGGATTGCGGAGTTGCGGGCCGCTGGGGTTGTAGCCTGATCAAGCTGTAGGAGCGGGCTTGTCGGATCGCCGCACCGCCGCGATGGCGTTTCACCTGACACGCCGCGTCAAACAAATCGTGGGCAAGTCCGCTCCTGCATTTAAAAATTGATATCGCTATTCCACCCGCATCTCGCCACTGAATTCCAGCGTCGACCGGCAACGCCGGCACAAATAGCGCCGGCCCTGGCGCACCATCGAATGGCGCTGCGCCGAGAACGCGAAATCGCTGTCCGGGCACGGGCAGCGGTAGATGTAGCGGGTCACGCTACGGCGTTTGATCGCGTAGGTGTGGCAGCGATTGGGCGGCAGTTCGTAGACCCCGCGCATGATCAACTGCCATTCCTCGCCGTGGGGCTGGATACGGTCGCCGAACAATTGATGGGCGATCAGGTGGGCGACTTCGTGGGGAACGGTCTGCCTAAGAAAGTCTTCGATGTTTTCCCGGTACAGCTGGGGGTTGAAGCGCAGCAGATTCTCGTGCAGATGGGCGACGCCCGCTTTCTGGCCACGCAATTGAAAGCTGACCACGGGACGTTTGAAAGTGCGTTTGAAAAACGCTTCGGCTTGCTCAAAGCAGGCCTCGACACGGGTATTGAGTTGTTCGGGCATTCTTCAAGGCTCTCCTGAAGCGACAAGTATGCCGCAAAGCCCTGACCTTTAAAAAACTGAAGCTGCTCAATGGTCATAGAAAATGGGTCATCAACAACGAGCGAGCCGCCCTGAAGGCGGCTCGTTATTGCAAAGAATGCTGCGATCAGTCAGTTAGTGTATTCAGGACCGACCCCGACGCCCCACAGCACCACGGTGAACGCCATGATCGCCACCAACACCACCAGGCCCACCGCCAGCACCGAGCTGGAGAACATGAAGCCTTCGTCGGACGGAATGTTCATGAACGTCGGCAAGCCGACATACAACAGATAAACCGTGTAACTGATGGCTGCCACGCCGACCACCATACCCAGCCACATGTGCGGGTACAGCGCTGCCAGGCCGCCGACGAACAGCGGCGTCGCGGTATAAGTGGCAAAGGCCACGCAACGCGCCAGACTTGGACTGGCGTCGTAGGTACGCGCCATCCAGTGAATGAACGCGCCCATGACACCGACACCGCCCAGCATGGCGATGTACGACATCACGGTCATCCAGATCGCGCTTTCGTGGGTCAGCATCACCGGTGCTCGACTGCCGATGACCCAGCCGACCTGGGTAGTGCCGATATACGCTGCAACCGCAGGAATGGCTGCGAGAATCAGGGTGTGGGTGAGGTACATGTGGCTGATAGACTCTTCCTTATCGCCACGAATCTGTTGCCACTCTCTATCAGGATGGGTGAAAAGACCCAAAACGTGATTCATCATACCGGTCACTCCTCTTATTTTTACCGTCGCCCCCCAGTGGAGCGCCTGTCGGGCCAAGTGCCACGGCAGGTGTAAGGCCACAGCCTCGGTATAGGGAATGGATGCGACCTTATGTCGCAGTATAGGGACCGGCGCATCGGCGCTTTAGAGTAATTCGCGCTCTACAGGGCGCTGTTAATCGCGACTCGCTATTTAGTCGCATGACTGGCTTCAACCTATGTTTTCGCGGCAAATCGGCATGCGTCAACGATCCTTGTCGCGTAAAATGCGGGCCTTTTCCGAGTCACCGTCAGCGGATATCAGCGCCATGGGCACCCTTTCAGTCAATCAGAACAAACTGCAGAAGCGTCTGCGCCGGCTCGCGGGCGCAGCCGTGGCCGATTTCAACATGATTGAGGACGGCGACAAGGTCATGGTCTGCCTGTCTGGCGGCAAGGACAGCTACACCCTGCTCGATGTGCTGATGCACCTGCAAAAGGTGGCGCCGGTCAAATTCGAGATCGTCGCAGTCAACATGGACCAGAAGCAGCCGGGTTTCCCTGAGCATGTACTGCCGGCCTACCTCGAAGCGCTGGGTGTCGAGTACCACATTGTCGAAAAAGACACCTATTCAGTGGTCAAGGAACTGATCCCGGAAGGCAAGACCACCTGTTCGCTGTGCTCGCGCCTGCGTCGCGGCACGCTGTACACCTTCGCCGACGAAATCGGCGCGACCAAGATGGCCCTCGGTCACCACCGCGATGACATCGTCGAAACCTTCTTCCTCAATATGTTCTTCAACGGCTCGATCAAAGCCATGCCGCCCAAGCTGCGCGCCGACGACGGGCGCAACGTGGTGATCCGTCCGCTGGCCTATTGCAGCGAGAAAGACATCCAGGCCTATTCCGATCTCAAGGCCTTCCCGATCATTCCGTGCAACCTCTGCGGCTCCCAGGAAAACCTGCAGCGTCAGGTGGTCAAGGACATGCTGCTGGAGTGGGAGCGCAAGTCTCCCGGCCGGACCGAAAGCATCTTCCGTGGTCTGCAGAACGTGCACCCGTCGCAACTGGCGGACCGCAACCTGTTCGACTTCACCAACCTGCGTATCGACGAAACCGCCGCCTCGCGCTTCGTCAATGTCGTGAACATCTGATCGGAACCTTCTGTCCGCATGCGCGATTACCAATGGCTTCACGAATACAACCTGAATCGCTTCGGTTCGGCCGCCGCACTGGAAGCCCACCTGCCGGACGCCAGGTCGCCGGCGCAGTTGCGCAAGATCAGCAATGACCGCTACCTCTCGGCACTGGCCCAGCGGGTGTTTCGTGCGGGTCTGAAGCACAGCCTGGTGGACGCCAAGTGGCCGACCTTCGAGGAAGTGTTCTTCCGCTTCGATCCGGAAAAAGTAGTGTTGATGGGCGCTGAGCACCTGGAGCGCCTGATGCAGGATGCGCGAATCATTCGCCACTTGGGCAAGCTGAAAAGTGTGCCGCGCAACGCGCAGATGGTGCTGGATATCAGCAAGGAACACGGCAGCTTCGGCAACTTCCTCGCCGAGTGGCCGGTGACCGATATCGTGGGCCTGTGGAAATACCTGGCCAAGCACGGGCATCAGTTGGGCGGGATGTCAGCGCCGAGTTTTCTGCGCATGGTGGGTAAAGACACGTTTATCCCGACCTACGACATGGTCGCGGGACTTAACGCGCAGCAGATCATCGACAAGGCACCCACCAGTCTCAAGGACCTGGCGGCGGTACAAGCGGCGTTCAACCAATGGCACGTCGAAAGCGGCCGGCCGATGTGTCAGTTGTCGATGATGTTGGCGTATACCGTTAACCACTGACACCGCTGATACCTGTAGGAGCGGGCTTGCCCGCGATAGCGGTATATCTGACCCACCGCCAAGGCGGGCAAGCCCGCTCCTACAAAATCAGGCTGATGCACCTTCTCCCGCCAGCTTGCGATTGAGCTGAAAGCGCCAGCGCACGTACAGCAACGAACTGGTAAACACCGCCACGCTGGCGAGCATTTCCAGAGCACCGAACACGCTACGACTCGGGTCGTAGATCGCCAGCGCACCCTTGATGAAGTACAGGTTGACCACAAAGCAGGTCCACGAATGCCCGCGCGCGCTGCCGCTGAGCATGCCGGGGGTGAGCAGTAGCAAGGGCGCCAGTTCGATGCTGAGAATTACCCAGGGCCGCGCGCCGTGCAGGTCGGCGAACACCAGGTAATAAACCGCCAACAACAGTGCCAACCCGAGAAAACAGATCAGGCTCGCCACCCGAGTCAGCTGCACCCGAGGCTCCAGCCATAGCGCTGAAGGCAGGACTTTCGGCTGTTTAGCCACGAGGCGTCTCCAGCAGGATGGCAGTCTTCGCCAGGCGTTGACCCAGGGCTCGGCACAGGGTGATCTCGTGCGGATCGAGTGCGCGCTTGCCATCTGCACCGGCGTGGTGACTGGCGCCATAAGGCGTGCCGCCGCCGCTGGTTTCCAGCAAGGCTGCTTCGCTGTAGGGCAGGCCGGTGACCAGCATGCCGTGGTGCAGCAACGGCAACAGCATCGACATCAAGGTGGTTTCCTGGCCGCCGTGCAGGCTGGCGGTGGAGGTGAATACACTGGCCGGTTTGCCCACCAGCGCGCCGGTCAGCCACAGGTTGCTGGTGCCGTCGAGGAAGTACTTCAACGGTGCCGCCATGTTGCCGAAGCGCGTCGGGCTGCCGAGGGCCAGACCTGCGCAGTTCTTCAAGTCATCGAGCGTGGCATATAAAGAACCTTGCTCAGGAATGCTCGGCGCTACGGCTTCGGTCTCGGCAGAAATCGCCGGCACGGTGCGCAGTCGCGCTTCCATGCCGCCCATCTCGACCCCGCGCGCAATCTGCCGCGCCATTTCGCTGGTGGCGCCGCCCCGGCTGTAGAACAACACCAGGATGTACGACCCACTCACGGCAGAATCTCCAGCACCTTCTCGATCGGGCGGCCGATAGCGGCTTTGTCACCGGCGACCAGCACCGGGCGTTCGATCAGTTTGGGGTGGGCCGCCATGGCCGCGATCAGTTGCTCGTCGCTGAGGCCCGGGTCGGCGAGGTTCAGGGTTTTGTATTCGTCTTCGCCTGTTCGCAGCAATTCACGCGCGCCGGTCCCCAATTTCTTTACCAGATCGCGTAATGTCGCGACGTCCGGCGGGGTTTCCAGATAACGCACGATGGTGGGCGTCAGGCCACGGGCTTCGAGCAGTTCGAGCGCCCCGCGGGATTTCGAGCAGCGCGGATTGTGATAAAGCGTCAGGTCGGTCATTTGCGGGTCGCATCTGGCGTAAGGTGGCAGCTATTCTACATAGGCGGCGTCCGCTCCAGAACCTTGCCGGCAACTTGAGCGGTAATGGGTCGCAGTGAGGGTGAATATTTCGAGTGAGGAAGGTCACATGACAAGGCGAATCGCAGCAGTAGTGGCGCTTCTCGGTAGTTTGCTGCTCAGTGGGTGCGGTGCGGACCTGGGGCCCGATCAGAATGGGCACAAGGTTGCCAGCGAACAGATCGACAAGCATTGGTTGGTGATCAATTACTGGGCGGAGTGGTGTGGGCCATGCCGCACGGAAATCCCGGAACTGAACGCGTTGTCCACCCAGCTCAAGGACAAACAGGTGACGGTGTTCGGGGTTAACTTCGATGGCTTGCAGGGCGAAGACTTGAAGTCAGCTATCAAGGCATTGGGGATCGGCTTCACGGTGTTGGCGCAAGACCCGGCCGACCACTATGACCTGCCCCATAGCGAAGCACTGCCGGTGACCTACATCATCGACGACAAAGGCAAAGTGCGTGAACAGTTGCTGGGTGAGCAGACGGCGGCGGGGGTCAGCAAGAAGCTGGCGGAATTGCGCGGCGAGGGTTAAACGGTTGCGCCCGCAGGAGCGGGCTTGCCCGCGATTGCCATTTACCTGGCACACCGCATTAAGCGGATCGCTGCGGTGCGGCGATCCGACAAGCCAGCTCCTACAGTATCGGCATCGGCTAAATCAGCTGTCTTCCAACCAGAACCGCAGCGGCTTGCCTTCTTCCGGCCACAACCGCAGTTGCTCGATCGGCGAGATGTCCCAGCGTTGCACCTTGGTCAGGGAGTCGAGGAAGCGTTGTTCCTGTTCCATCAGTGCCGGTGCGCACATGCGACGGGTGCTGCCGACGATGCCGAAGATCATTTTCTGACCGTCCAGCGTATACGGCGCGAACCAATGGTTGCAGCCGGCGTTGCCGTAGGCGCGGCCGTCATGGCCCAGGGTCATGGTCAGGTGGCTGCGATCAACCAGCGGACGTTCGCCAATCCATTCCAGCAAGTAGCTGTGGTCGGTTTTCACCGGCGACGGTTCAGCAGCGCAGCCCAGCAGGGTGCTTCCAAGCAATCCAAGCAGGACAGCGCGCATCATGCGGCGATCTCCTGGCATTTGCGGCAAAAGTGCTTGTCGCCTTCGGTTTTCCAGCCCAGCTCGGCAATTCGCGCGGCGGCTGCCGGCTTTTGCGCTTTGGTGCCGAGTTTGGCATCGACCGCGAACTCGAATTTCAGCTGAGTTTCGCAAGCGTTGCAGTTGACCTGCCATTCGTGGATCGCCAACTCACCGAACGCCGGACCATGCGCCACTGCGACCCATTGGCCACGCGGGTTGATCAGGTGCCGGACTTTGTCGACGCTCAGGCGCATGGACAAGTCCTTGCTGCCTTTGAGGGTCACCAGCAGTATGTCATTGGCCTGGATCGAGCCGCCGTTGCCGGTGACTTGATATCGACCCGGGGCCAGCGCGCGGACCTCGGTCAGGGTGTGTTGCGGGTTCAACAGGCTGTAGCGGAAATCGTGTTCGACCATGGGTCCTCCAAATCTGCGCGCATCCTATCAGTTTTTAACCCTCAACCAGGTTCTGTGGCGTGCCGTTGGTCCAGGCGGCGATGTTGTCCAGGGTGGTCTGGGCGATTGCGCCGAGGGCTTCGTGGGTCAGGAACGCCTGATGCGCAGTAATGATCACGTTGGGGAAGGTCAGCAAACGGGCCAATACGTCGTCTTGCAGAGGACGGTCGGAGCGGTCTTCGAAGAACAACTGCGCCTCTTCTTCATACACATCGAGACCCAGATAGCCCAATTGCCCGCTTTTCAGCGCGTCGATCAGCGCCGGGGTGTCGACCAGCGCGCCACGGCCGGTGTTGATCAACATGGCGCCGGGTTGCATCTGCATCAACGAAGTGGCGTTGATCAGGTGCTTGCTCTGCGGCGTCAACGGGCAATGCAGGCTGATGATCTGCGACTGAGTGAGCAATTCCGGCAGGCTCAGGTAGTGGGCGCCCAGGGCTTGTACCTGCGGATTGGGGAAGGGGTCGTAGGCCAATAAGGTGCAGCCGAAACCGGCCATGATCCGGGCGAAGGTCGCGCCGATCTGCCCGGTGCCGACAATACCCACGGTTTTCCCCACCAGATCGAAGCCGGTCAACCCATGCAGGCTGAAATCGCCGTCGCGGGTGCGGTTGTAGGCGCGGTGCAGATGGCGATTCAACGCGAGGATCAAGGCCACCGCGTGTTCGGCGACGGCGTGAGGCGAGTAAGCCGGCACGCGGACCACGCTGAGGCCCAGGCGTTTGGCGGTCGACAGATCGACATGGTTGTAACCCGCCGAGCGCAGGGCGATCAGGCGTGTGCCGCCGGCGGCCAGATGTTCCAGCACCGGCGCGCTGAGGTCGTCATTAATGAAGGCGCAGACCACCGGATGACTATCGGCCAGCGCAACGGTGTCCAGATTCAGCCGCGCGGGCTGGAAATGCAGTTCCAGGCCAGACGGTGGGCGGGCGGCGAGGAAACTGTCGCGGTCGTAGGTTTGGCTGCTGAATACCAGTGTGCGCATGGAAGATCCCTCAGTTGTCGCAAATCACCTGTAGGAGCGGGCTTGCCCGCGATACGCCTGACGCGGTGTGCCAGACAAGCAGCCATCGCGGGCAAGCCCGCTCCTACACTAACGAATCCGGATTTGCCATTTACTGCCCCAGATCAAGCACTCACCCGCGCTTCCAGCGCGAGGCGGGTTATCGCCATCGACAGTTCATCCAGCGCGGCATCCGCTTCCGGTGCATCTTGCTTGAGTAAGGTTTCGCTGCGTTGACAGGCCGCGCGCAGTTGCGGCACGCCGCAGTAGCGGGTGGCGCCGTGCAGGCGATGGACGCGCTCGATCAGTGCCAGCTTGTCGTGGGCGTCCCGGGCGCTGCGGATGGCTTCGCGGTCGGTGTCCAGCGAGGCCAGCAGCATCGCCAGCATGTCCGCCGCCAAGTCTGCCTTGCCAGCCGCCAGCCGCAAACCTTCTTCGTGATCCAGCACTTGCAGGTCAATCGAGCCGCGGGCGTTTTCGCTCTGCCGTTCCGGGGCGTGATTGCGCAGCGCCAGGCCGGTCCACTTGAGCACCACCTGGGCCAACTGCCGTTCACTGATGGGCTTGGTCAAGTAATCATCCATGCCGCTTTGCAACAAGGCGCGCTTTTCATTGGCCATGGCGTGGGCGGTGAGGGCCACGATCGGCAGCGAAGTCCGCTGCCGCTCGGCTTCCCAGGCGCGGATCGCTTCTGTGGCCTGGCGTCCGTCCATGCCCGGCATCTGCACGTCCATCAGCACCAGATCGAAGGTTTCTTTCTGCACCGCGTTGACGGCGGCGTAACCACTGTCGACCGCCACCACCTTGGCGCCCATGTCTTCCAGCAGGGTTTGCACCAGCAACAGATTGGCCGGATTGTCGTCCACGCACAGCAGGTACGGCGCTCTGCTGGACATCGGTTCGGCAGTGTCGCTGCGCAGTTTGTTCGGGCTGATCAATTCGGACAGGCCGCGCCGCAGTTTGCGCGTGCAGGCCGGTTTCGCCTGTAGCTGACTTTGCGCATTGGGTACCGCCAACTGGAACTGCGCCTGTTCGGTGGTCGGGCACAGCACCAGCACTTTGCAGTCGAGGTTTTCCAGGTCCCAAATGTGTTGGCGCAGGCGCTCGGGCGGCAGTTCGTGGGCGGTAATGCCCAGCACGGCGAGGTCGATGGCTTGCGGGGTTTGATGTGCAGCGGTGACGCCATTGATCAAACTTTCCAGGTTGTTGAAGACGATCGCCTCCAGGCCGCAATCTTCCAGTTGATGACTCAAGGCCTGACGCGCCAATTCGTGGTTTTCCAGCACGGCGGCGCGGCGTCCCAACAATGGCAGGGCGGGCAAGTCGTCCATATCGTCACGGGTTTTCGGCAAATTAAGGCTGATCCAGAACTCCGAACCTTCGCCGGGCGTGCTGTCGACGCCGATTTCGCCGCCCATTTGTTCGATCAAGCGCTTGGAAATCACCAGCCCCAAGCCAGTGCCGCCCGGTTGGCGCGACAGCGAGTTGTCGGCCTGGCTGAACGCCTGGAACAACGCACGCACGTCCTGGCTGGACAGACCGATGCCGGTGTCCTGCACGCTGATGCGCAGTTGCACGCTGTCTTCCTGTTCGTCTTCGAGCATGGCGCGGGCGACGATGGTGCCCTCGCGGGTGAACTTGATGGCGTTGCTCACCAGGTTGGTGAGGATCTGCTTGAGTCGCAGCGGATCGCCCAACAGCGACAGGGGCGTGTCGCGGTACACTAGGCTCACCAGCTCCAGCTGTTTGGCGTGGGCGGCGGGGGCGAGGATGGTCAGGGTGTCTTGCAGCAGGTCGCGCAGGTTGAACGGCACGCTGTCGAGCACCAGCTTGCCGGCCTCGATTTTCGAGAAGTCGAGAATCTCGTTGATGATACTCAGCAGGCTGTCGGCGGACTTTTCAATGGTGCTCAAATAGTCCAATTGGCGTGGCGTCATCTCACTTTTTTGCAACAAGTGAGTGAAGCCGAGGATGCCGTTGAGCGGGGTGCGGATCTCGTGGCTCATGTTGGCGAGGAATTCGGATTTGATCCGGCTCGCCTCCAGGGCTTCTTTGCGCGCCAGGTCGAGTTCGATGTTCTGGATTTCGATGGTTTCCAGGTTTTGCCGCACATCTTCGGTGGCCTGGTCGATGCTGTGTTGCAATTCTTCCTGGGCATTTTGCAGGGTCGCGGCCATGCGGTTGATGCCCGAGGCCAGCTCATCCAGCTCCAGACTGCCCAGTGGCGGCAGACGCACTTCGAGATTGCCGTCCTTGAGTTGCGCGACGGTGAGCTTGATACGGCTGATCGGCACGCTGATGGTGCGGCTCATGCGCAGGGCGACGATGGCCGTGAGGATCAGGCCGGTGGCGATCAGCAGCAGGCTGGCAAACAGGCTGCGGTAACCGCGCAGTAAAGTGCCGGTGTGGGACAGTTCCAGCTCGACCCAGCCCAGCAGGCGATCGGCTTCGTCGGGGATCATGTCGCCGGTCAGGTGTCGCTGGCGGCCGTAGACCGGCAACAGAAAGCGCGTGGCGTCGTTGCCGGTGTGTTGTTGCAAATGGGTGCTGGTGGCGGTGGGTGCCGAGTTGATCATGTTCGGGCCGGCGTGGGCCAATACGTTGCGGTCGGCGTCGAGGAACGTCACCGAGCGAACGTCGGCTTGTTCGAGCGCTTGCCCGGAAATGCGTTCGAGCAGTACTCGGTCATTGCGGCCCAAGGCCGGGGCGGCCAGCGGCGCCAGCTCTTCGCAGATCATTTCTCCGCGCTGCATCAGCTGGACTTGCAGGTCGGACAGCTGCATCCAGGTGAAATAGCCGCCCAGCACCACGGCCATCAGCAACGCGGGGACAATGGTCAATAGCAGCACACGGCCTTTGATACCCAGCTTGTTCAGCACGCCCTTTTCTCCGGCATGACCGCTTCCCGCGATCGATAGTCTCGCAGTGTAGCGAGTTGGTGGCGGGGCAGGTACACCGCGCCAAGCCATTATCACGTAGGAGCGAGCTTGCTCGCGATAGCGGCATTGCTGACACACCGCATCAAGCTGATCGCGAGCAAGCTCGCTTCTACAATTCAACGGCTTATGCGTTTCAGGAATAGGCAACATACTTTGCGTGATATGGGGTTTATCCGTTTGCCGTTATGATAGGCGCCCCCGCAGTCTGGATTGCGAAGACGCCATGACCCTGCAGTATCAAACCATCGCCGACTGCGTCGGCAACACCCCGCTGGTACGTTTGCAACGCCTGGCAGGTAACACCACCAACACCTTGCTGCTCAAGCTCGAAGGGAATAACCCTGCGGGTTCGGTCAAGGACCGTCCGGCGCTGTCGATGATCACCCGTGCCGAGTTGCGCGGGCAGATCCATCAGGGCGATACCCTGATCGAAGCGACGTCCGGCAACACCGGCATTGCCTTGGCCATGGCCGCTGCTATTAAAGGCTACCGCATGATCCTGATCATGCCCGACAACTCCAGTGCCGAGCGCAAGGCAGCGATGACTGCCTACGGCGCCGAGCTGATTCTGGTCAGCAAGGAAGAGGGCATGGAAGGTGCCCGCGACCTGGCGGAGCGCATGCAGGCCGATGGCAAGGGCAAGGTCCTCGATCAGTTCGCCAATGGCGATAACCCGGAAGCCCACTACACCGGCACCGGCCCGGAAATCTGGCAGCAGACCGGCGGCACCATCACCCATTTCATCAGTTCCATGGGCACCACGGGCACCATCATGGGTGTCTCGCGTTACCTCAAGGAGCAGAACCCGCAAGTCCAGATTATCGGCCTGCAACCGATGGACGGCTCGGCGATTCCAGGGATTCGACGTTGGCCGCAGGAGTACCTGCCGAAGATCTACAACGCTGAACGCGTGGATCGCATCGTTGACATGGCGCAGCTCGAAGCCGAAGAAACCACCCGCCGACTGGCCCGCGAAGAAGGCATCTTCTGCGGTGTGTCGTCTGGCGGTGCCGTGGCGGGTATGTTGCGTTTGTCTCAGGAAGTCGAGAATGCGGTCATGGTCGCGATCATTTGTGACCGTGGCGACCGTTACTTGTCGACCGGCGTCTACGATGCGCCTAACTGATGGCTAAGCACGAAAGAGGTCTGCGCTTCCAGCCCACGGGCGGCACCAAGGCGCCGCAAGTGCCGACCGGCAAAAAACAACGGCTGACCATCGAGCGCCTGGCCAATGACGGGCGCGGGATTGCCTTTGTCGACGGCAAGACTTGGTTCGTTGCCGGCAGTCTTGCCGGTGAAGAGGTCGAAGCGCGGGTGCTCAATGCCCACGGCAAGATCGTCGAAGCCCGCACCGAGCGCGTGTTCACCGCCAATCCGGTGCGTCGCCCGGCGCCGTGCGCGCATTTTGGGCGTTGCGGTGGTTGCAGTCTCCAGCATTTGCCCCATAACGAACAGCTCGCCCTGAAACAGCGCATGCTCGCCGAGCAATTGACCCGGGTCGCCGGTGTCGAGCCCGACGAATGGGCTGCGCCGTTGACCGGCCCCGAGTTCGCCTACCGTCGCCGGGCGCGGGTCGCCGTGCGCTGGGACGCCAAGGCCAAACGGCTGGACGTCGGCTTCCGCGCGGCATCCAGCCAGGACATCGTCGGCATTGACGATTGCCAGGTACTGGTACAAGCCTTGCAACCGATCATGGCGCAATTGCCGGCGATGCTGCGCCGTTTCAGCAAGCCTCAGGTACTGGGGCATGTCGAGTTGTTCAGCGGTTCGTCGACGGCGGTGTTGCTGCGCCATACCGCGCCGCTTAACGAGGCTGATCTGGCGCTGTTGCAAACGTTTTGCGCCGAACATGAGGCCCAGTTGTGGCTGCATGGGGAAGGTGAGCCGCAACCGTTCGACCCGAGTCAGACGCTGGGTTACCGGCTGGAACAGTGGGACTTGCAACTGGCGTATCGGCCGGGAGATTTCATTCAGGTCAACGCTGCGGTCAACGCCGCGATGATCGCCCAGGCATTGGACTGGCTGGCGCCGCGTGCCGACGAGCGTATTCTTGATCTATTCTGCGGGCTGGGTAACTTCGCCTTGCCGCTGGCTAAAATCGCTCGCGAAGTGCTGGCGGTGGAGGGTGTCGAGACGATGGTCGAACGTGCAACGGGCAATGCAATCAGTAATGATTTGCACAACGTGACATTCGTTCGGGCGGATTTGTCGCAGCCGTTGGCCGAAGCAAGCTGGGCCGCAAAAGGCTTTTCTGCGGTACTCTTGGATCCACCACGCGACGGTGCTTTTGAAGTGGTGCGCAAGCTCTCGACTTTGGGCGCCGAACGGTTACTTTATGTGTCATGCAATCCGGCAACTTTGGCGCGGGACACTGTCGAATTGATCAAGCAGGGCTACCGATTAAAACGTGCCGGAATTCTCGATATGTTTCCGCAAACCGCCCATGTCGAGGCGATGGCGTTATTTGAAGCGAGTAAGTAACTGGCAAGGCTCAGGGAAATGAGTCGGCCGTTTACAGGGAATCTCGTTTAATCCGACTGGCCCGCGAACGCACAGCCCTTGCATGCCCAGCAAGGAGCGTTTGCTCAAGAAGGCCAGCGACTGATGGCGCATTTCATCGCGCCGTAGGGAAGGTAAGCAACATGGTTCAGGTGAGAACGCACCAGCCGATCAACACCGATGGCAGTATCAACCTCGATGCATGGCTTGATCATGTCGTCAGCGTCGACCTGGCGTTGGACCGCCAGGCCTTGAAAGAGGCCTGCGAGTTTGCCCGTGAAATCGAGCAACAGGACAACGCCGCCAAGAATCTATGGGCAGAGGGTACCTCCAGTTTTCAGGCAGGCCTGGAAATCGCGGAGATTCTCGCTGACCTCAAACTGGATCAGGACTCGCTGATCGCCGCCGTGATCTACCGTGGCGTGCGCGAGGACAAAATCTCGCTGACGGATGTCGCCCAACGTTTTGGTCCCACCGTTGCCAAACTGATCGACGGCGTGCTGCGCATGGCGGCGATCAGTGCCAGCCTCAGCCCGCGTCAATCGCTGGTGTTGGGTAACCAGGCGCAAGTGGAAAACCTGCGCAAAATGCTGGTGGCGATGGTCGACGACGTGCGTGTCGCGTTGATCAAACTCGCCGAGCGTACCTGCGCGATTCGGGCGGTGAAGAACCTGTCCGACGAAAAGCGCAACCGCGTCGCTCGCGAAGTGTTCGACATCTACGCACCGCTGGCCCACCGTCTGGGGATCGGTCATATCAAGTGGGAGCTGGAGGACTTGTCCTTCCGCTACCTCGAACCTGACCAGTACAAGCAGATCGCCAAGCTGCTGCATGAGCGCCGCCTCGACCGTGAGCGCTTCATCAGTGATGTCATGGGGCAGTTGGGAAACGAACTGCTGGCCACCGGCGTCAAGGCCGACATCAGCGGCCGGGCGAAACACATCTATTCGATCTGGCGCAAAATGCAGCGCAAAGGCCTGGAATTCAGCCAGATCTACGACGTGCGCGCGGTTCGCGTGCTGGTCCCGGAAATGCGCGACTGCTACACCGCGCTGGGGATTGTGCACACCCTGTGGCGACACATCCCCAAAGAGTTCGACGACTACATCGCCAACCCGAAAGAGAACGGCTATCGCTCGTTGCATACCGCGGTGATCGGTCCGGAAGGCAAGGTGCTGGAAGTACAGATCCGTACCCATGCCATGCACGAAGAGGCCGAGCTGGGCGTGTGTGCGCACTGGCGCTACAAGGGCACCGACGTCAAATCCGGCTCCAATCATTACGAAGAGAAAATCTCCTGGCTGCGTCAGGTGCTGGAATGGCATGAAGAGCTGGGCGACATCGGTGGCCTGGCAGATCAGCTGCGGGTCGATATCGAGCCGGACCGGGTCTACGTGTTCACCCCCGACGGCCATGCCATCGACTTGCCCAAGGGCTCGACGCCGCTGGACTTCGCGTATCGGGTGCACACCGAAATCGGCCACAACTGCCGGGGCGCCAAGATCAACGGGCGCATCGTGCCGCTCAACTACAGCCTGCAGACCGGTGAACAGGTCGAGATCATCACCAGCAAACACGGCACCCCAAGTCGCGACTGGCTGAACTCGAACCTGGGCTACATCACCACCTCGCGGGCGCGGGCGAAGATTGTTCACTGGTTCAAGTTGCAGGCCCGTGATCAGAACGTCGCCGCCGGCAAGGTGTTGCTGGAGCGCGAACTCGCGCGGCTGGCCTTGCCGCAGGTGGACTTCGAGAAACTCGCGGAAAAAGCCAATTACAAGACCGCCGAGGACGTGTTCGCGGCGCTGGGTGCCGGCGACTTGCGTCTGGCGCAACTGGTGAATCTGGCGCAACAACTGGTCGAGCCGGAACGCGGCAACGAACAGCTGGAACTGATTCCGCGCAAGGCCACGGGCTACAAGCCGGGCAAGCGCGGCGATATCCAGATCCAGGGCGTCGGCAACCTGATGACGCAGATGGCCGGTTGCTGCCAACCGTTGCCGGGCGATGCCATCGTTGGTTACATCACCCAGGGCCGTGGCGTCAGCATTCACCGTCAGGACTGTGCCTCGGTGTTGCAACTGGGCGGGCGCGAACCCGAGCGCATTATTCAGGTCAGCTGGGGCCCGGTGCCGGTGCTCACCTACCCGGTGGACATCGTGATCCGCGCCTACGACCGTTCCGGTTTGCTGCGCGACGTGTCCCAGGTGTTGCTCAACGAGCGGATCAACGTACTGGCGGTCAACACTCGCTCGAACAAGGAGGACAACACTGCGCTGATGTCGCTGACCATCGAGATCCCGGGCCTGGACGCGCTGGGGCGGTTGCTGGGGCGTATATCCCAGCTGCCGAACATCATTGAGACGCGGCGTAATCGTACACCGTGATTACGCCCCCTGTAGGAGCGGGCTTGCCCGCGATTGGATTGCGACCGCCGTGCGGTCGATCGCGGGCAAGCCCGCTCCTACAGTCATTGGGAACAACCAATGTACAAGCTTGAAGACCTGCTCCACCTCATGGCCCGCCTGCGTGACCCGCAGTACGGTTGCCCGTGGGACATTCAGCAGAATTACGCGACCATCGTGCCGCACACCCTTGAAGAGGCCTACGAAGTCGCTGACGCCATCGAGCGTGGTGACTTCGATCATCTGCAAGGCGAGTTGGGCGATTTACTGTTTCAGGTGGTGTATTACAGCCAGTTGGCGCGGGAAGAAGGGCGTTTTGAATTCGACGGCGTGGTCGACAGCATCACCAGCAAGCTGATTCGTCGCCATCCCCACGTGTTTCCCACCGGCGATTTGTATGCCCCGCTGGAGACGCCGCGTCTGAGCGAGGCCCAGGTCAAGCAACGCTGGGAAGAGATCAAGGCCGAAGAGCGCGCGGCCAAGGCCGAGGTTCCGGAGCAGTTGTCGCTGCTGGATGACGTGCCCACGGCATTGCCGGCGTTGTCGCGCTCGGCGAAGTTGCAGAAGCGCGCCGCTCAGGTCGGTTTCGACTGGCCTGACGCCTTGCCGGTGCTGGACAAGGTGCGCGAAGAGTTGGATGAAGTGCTTGAAGCCATGGCCGATAACGACGCCGAGGGGATTGCCGATGAAGTCGGCGATCTGCTGTTCTCGGTAGTCAATTTGGCCCGGCACCTTAAAGTCGACCCGGAAAGCGCCTTGCGCGCCGCCAACCGCAAATTCGAACGACGCTTCCGATTTATCGAACAGGCATTGCGCGAGACCCACCGTCCCATAGAAAATTGCGGCCTCGAAGAACTGGACGCTCTGTGGGGCGAAGCCAAACGTCAGGAAAACAACGCATCATGAGCATTTCCCTTCGCGACCAGTTGCTCAAAGCAGGTCTGGTCAACCAAAAGCAGGCCAAACAGGTCGGCAAAGACAAGCAGAAAGAACAGCGTCTGGCGCACAAGGGCCAGATCGAGATTGATGACTCGCAGAAGCGCGCCGCCCAGGAGGCTGCGGCCGAGAAGGTCAAGCGCGATCAGGAGCTCAATCGTCAGCAGCAGGAAAAGGTCGAGCAAAAGGCCCGGACCGCGCAGATCAAGCAGTTGATCGAAGTCTCTCGGCTGCCGAAGCTGACCACCGAGGACTACTACAACTTCGTCGACGACAAGAAGGTCAAGCGGATCTCGGTCAACAGCCTGATGCGCAACAAGCTCAGCAGCGGCTCGCTAGCCATCGTGCACCATGGCGGCAGTTACGAAATTATCCCACGTGAGGCGGCGGTGAAAATTCAGGAGCGCGATCCACGGCGGATCGTGTTGCTCAATGAGCCGACCGAAGAGGCGGATGGCGATGATCCGTACGCAGCCTATAAGGTGCCTGACGACTTGATGTGGTAATCGACTTCAAGGTCAGACCGAACAAAACAAAACCCGCCTCGGCGGGTTTTGTTTTTCCAGCGATTCCGAAACTGCGTCCTACGTGGTGCGCTTGCTTTCCAGGTCTTCCAGTTCGGCTTTGTATTGATGAGCGTCCGTCTCGTTATGGAACATCCCTACCAACAAATCCTGTTGATGAACATCCCAGATTTGCAGGCCAGCGGCCTGAGCTTCGTGGGAGAGGTGGGAAGGGTCGCGTTCAGTAACTTTTACGGTCATCTTTGCAAGCTCCTGACTCTAGGTAACTGCGGCAACGCGTCGCAGGTGTCTGTTATATATTTTGTTAGCCTGCTAAGTAAATACATGCCAAATGCAATACAGTTTTGCCAAAACGGACACAATCCCTGTGCACCGCGAAATCCGCGACCTGAGGGTTTATCGGCCAAAATGGCTGACAAACTGAAACGCTTGCGTTCAGACGTGGTTAAGAATCCCCAGCGTATCCTCGGAATATGCGTGAGTTTTTCCGCGTAGCCCTTTCCTCTGGTATTCACCGCATATGTCTCGACCCGCTGGCTCGTTATTGCTGATTGGCTGCCTGTTGTTCTTTTTCATGCTCGGTAATCATCAACTGCAAGGCTCTACAGAGGCTCGGGTCGCCGGGATCGCCATGGCCATGCATTTGGACAACGATTGGGTTATCCCCAAACTGTTCGGCGAGCCTTTTCTGGAAAAACCACCCCTGAGCCTGTGGCTGGATGCTTCGGCGATTCGCATTATCGGCGCCTCGCCCTTGGCGGTACGCCTGACCTCAGCCTTTGCCGCGCTGCTCACGATGCTGCTGTTGTTCAATTTCCTGCGCCGTTATGGACGCCCCACAGCGATCGCCTGGACCGCCGCCGTGATGCTCGTCACCATGAGCAGTTACTGGAACAACGCGCGGATGGTGGGTGAGGATTCGTTGCTGACCCTGGGCGTGACCCTGGCGTTGCTCAGCTACTTCCTCGCCCGTCAGCAACAAACGACGCAACAACCGTCCGCCAGCAGTTGGGGGCTGTTCGTCTTGGGCATCGCCATCGCTACGTTGACCAAGGGCGTGTTGGGGCTGGCGATGCCGGGGGTGGTGATTTTTGCGTATCTGCTCAGCGAAAGCCTGATCGACAGGCGCTTTTATTTCGGCAATTGGTGGCGTCCGGGGTTGCTGACGCTAGTGGGCCTGATCCCGCTGACCGTCTGGCTCAGCCTGTTGTATCAGCGCGCTGGCCTTGAGGCCGTGGGGGAAGTGCTGTGGGCCAACAGCGTGGGTCGCTTCAGCGGCTCATTCACCGACGCCGGTCACTATGAGCCGTTCTATTACTACCTGCTCAAGCTGCCTCAGGCGTTCTTGCCGTGGAACATTCTGGTCTACCTCGGCGTTTGGCATTTCCGCAAAAGCCTGGTGCAGAACCGCTATCGATTGTTTTTCAGCGTCTGGCTGTTGGCGCAATTCACCCTGCTGACCCTCGCGTCCAGCAAACGCACGGTGTACCTGATGTCCCTGACCCCGGCGGCGGCGGTGCTGGCGGCCGAATATGGACACGTGCTGTTCGACAGGTTGCGCGAGCGTTCACTGGATTCAGCATTCGCTGGCACGCTCTACCAGCGCCGTCGCAGTCTTACCGCGGGCGTGCTGGGTAGCGTAATACTGGCCTACCTGGCGGCGGCCCTTTGGCTGTTTCCACACCTGGATCGTCACCTGTCCTTCTTGCCGTTGATGACCCAGATCCAAAGCCTGCGCGCGGATGGGCAACACGTGGTGCTGTACCAGCCCAACGAACGCGTGGCCGGCGCCAGCGTGTTCTATACCCAAAGCCAGCTGCTGATTTTGCAGACACCAGCGGAGCTAACCCACTACCTAGGCGCCAACCCCGGCAACGTGGCGATCATGGAAGGCGCAGAACCGCCGTCGGCGCCGTTGACGGTACAGCGGATCATGAAAGTGGGGCGTTGTCCGTATTATTTTGTTGGGGCTGATGCAGGGCAGCGCTGATCGGCGCCCATAAAAAATCCCGCTACGTGCGGGATTTTTTATGACGGAATGAACCCAGGCAGCTTAACTACCCTTAACTTCACGCCCATTCACCGTGCCGTTCAGCAGCATGATGTTGTATTCCTTGCCGTCGGTTTCGACCTGACGCAGGCGAACCAGCAGGTAGTCGAAGTCTTTGGCGAACCACATTTCAGTGATCCGTTTGTTTTGCGTCGGATCGCGCACACGCTCGACTTTGATCGCCTCGACCTGGCCGGCCTTGGTGCTGACCTTTTCCGCATTCAAGACGCGGAAATCGTAAGTGTCGATGCTGTCACCGTCCACGACCTGGTAGCTCATGCTCTTCTTGCCAGCGGCGACGTCGTTCTGCAGCGCCAACTGATAAGTCGACTTGTCGAGGATGCCGTTATTCAGTGGCAGCTTGATCGCATCGTTGCGATCAGTGCCGGTGACCATCTTGCTGGCCCAGTCAAAGCTCAGGTCGATTTTCTTGCTTTTACCTAGCCCACCGCGTTCAAAATTATAGGTTTGCGGCAACAGCGTACCTTTGTCGACCTTGAAGGTGCTGCCTTCGGTCAGGCTGGCGATCATCATGGAAGCCTTGAAGCTCAGGGTCCACGTACCGTTGTCGTTTTTCGTCAGGCTGCGTTCGGCACTGCCGCCGCTCATGGGCAGTTGCTTCCAGTCTGCGGTGTAGCTTGCGGTGTAGGGCTGAAGGTCTGCGGCCTGCACAGCGGGCAGTGCCAGCAAAGCGAAAGCGAAGAGCAAAGCGCGACGCATAATATCTCCTAGTTTCGAATCAAGTGGCCGCTGGCCCCAAGTAACTGGCCGTCCAGTATTGCGCCCTGTTCACCAAGGCTTAATCGGCCTTCGGCGAACCAGCGTATTGCCAGCGGATAAATCTGGTGTTCCTGCACATGCACGCGCTGCGCCAAAGTGCTCGGCGAGTCGTTTAACTCTACCGGGACGACTGCCTGTACGACCAGTGGACCTCCGTCGAGTTCCTCAGTCACGAAATGCACGCTGCAGCCATGCTCGCGGTCACCAGCTTCCAGTACTCGCTGGTGAGTGTGCAAGCCTTTATAGCGCGGCAATAGTGAAGGATGGATGTTCAGCAGGCGACCGTGGTAGTGGCGAACGAAATCGGCACTCAGGATACGCATGAAACCGGCGAGTACCACCAGTTGTGGCTGGAAGCTGTCGATCAGTTCGATCAGCGCGGCGTCGAAGGCCTCGCGACCGTCGAACGTCTTGTGATCCAGAGCGCGGGTGTCGATCCCCGCGTCGCTGGCGCGCTGCAGACCGAAGGCGTCGGCGCGGTTGGAGATCACCGCGCGCAGCCGAGCCGGGTGATCGACACCCTGGAGGTTGTCGATCATGGCTTGCAGGTTGCTGCCGGAGCCCGACAGCAAAACCACGACGTTACAGGTGGCAGGCATGTGCTCTGGCATCCCGTCTGGCATCAATGTGCCTTGAGGTTTTTCAGCTCGACCTGGGCCGCGCCTTCTGCAGCAGTGGCGATCTGGCCAATGACCCAAGGCTGTTCGCCAGCGTCACGCAGGACTTTCAGCGCGGACTCGACGTGCTCTTGAGCCACGCAGATGACCATGCCGACGCCGCAGTTCAGCACGCGGTGCATTTCGGTTTCAGCGACGTTGCCTTGTTCCTGCAACCAGTCGAAGACCGCTGGACGCTGCCAGCTGGCGACGTCGACCACCGCTTGAGCGCCGGCTGGCAGAACGCGCGGGATGTTGTCCAGCAGACCGCCGCCAGTGATGTGAGCCATGGCCTTGACCGCGCCAGTCTCCTTGATCAGTTGCAGCAGAGGCTTGACGTAAATGCGGGTCGGCGCCATCAACAACTCGGTCAGCGGCTTGCCGTCGAGCTGGATGTTTTCGATGTCGGCACCAGCCACTTCGATGATCTTGCGGATCAGCGAGTAACCGTTGGAGTGCGGGCCGGACGATGGCAGGGCGAGCAGGGCGTCGCCGGCAGCGACTTTTGAGCCGTCGATGATCTCGGCTTTTTCCACGACGCCAACACAGAAGCCGGCCAGGTCGTAGTCTTCGCCTTCGTACATGCCCGGCATTTCAGCGGTTTCGCCGCCCACCAGCGAGCAGCCGGCCAGTTCACAGCCAGCGCCGATGCCGGTCACGACCTGAGCGGCGGTGTCGACGTTCAGTTTGCCGGTGGCGTAGTAATCGAGGAAGAACAACGGCTCGGCGCCACAAACCACCAGGTCGTTGACGCACATGGCCACCAGGTCGATGCCGATGGTGTCGTGTTTGTTCAGGTTCAGCGCCAGACGCAGCTTGGTGCCAACGCCGTCGGTGCCGGAAACCAGTACGGGCTGCTTGTAGCCGGCCGGGATTTCGCAAAGGGCGCCGAAGCCACCCAGGCCGCCCATGACTTCCGGACGCTTGGTGCGCTTGGCGACGCTCTTGATGCGTTCGACCAATGCTTCACCGGCGTCGATGTCTACACCGGCGTCTTTGTAGCTCAGGGAGGGTTGCTTGCTCATAATCCAGGCCTTTAGGGGGGATTCGGGAAATCGACCGACGCGGCGGCGGGGCGTCTCGAAAGGCGGCGCGTAGAATAACGCTGCATTTTCGGCGGCCACGGCCATTGTCAGTCTGTGAAGGCGCGCGATTTTATCAGGCTTACCGTGCAGCGGCCATCCTTAGGCCGACGGGCAGGCTCATCGAGCGGAAATAAATTGCTGCAGACGCTCAAGCTGGCTCGTTTGTCGGTGTCTGTATAAGGTGTAGCTATGATTTTGTGTGAATGAATCGACCCGATGTGTGGTCTGAGCTTCATCAGTCGTTTTCACACGTCTTTTTCATGCCGCTTTTTGCCCTTCGGGAATCATCCATGCGTCTTTCTAAATTTTTGTTTGCGGGCTGTTTGTCCTTGCTCAGCCTGCCGAGCTTCGCCGAAACCGTTACCCATTTGTATCAAGTCCGTGAAACCGTCAGTGGGCAGACCCCTGACGAACGCACCCAGGCCACTCAGCGTGCGCTGGATACCATGATCCTGCGCCTGACCGGCGATGTGAAAGCCTTGCAGAGTCCGGGGCTGGCCGAAGTGCGCAAGGACCCGCAGCAAATCATCAGTAAATACGGTTATGAAGCCGGTCCGCCGGAATCGTTGCTGGTGGATTTCGACCCGGCCAGCACCGACGCTGTGCTGCGCAAGGCGGGTATGCCGTTGTGGGGTACCAATCGGCCGGCGATTCTGGGCTGGTGGCTGAACGACACAACCGAAGGCTCCAATCTGGTGGGCGACGGCCAGGCGACGGCTGCGCCTTTAAAACGTGCGGCGCAGCACCGCGGCCTGCCGTTGCGCTTGCCGCTCGCGGATTTGGGCGAGCAGGGCATCGGCAGCGCGAAAACCCTGGATGGCAGCGACCCGACACCGTTGAAGGCCGCGTCCGAGCGCTATGGTGCTGATGCGCTGTTGGCGGTGCACGCCCATGAAGAGAATGGTCAATGGCAGGCGACGTGGCATATCTGGTTGGGCAATCAACATGAGCAGGGCAGCGCTACCGGTGCTGACAGCGCGGCACTGGCCGACGCGGTGATGCTGGCGGTCAGCGAGCGCCTGGCGCCACGCTTTGTGGTCAAGGCTGGCGCCTCCAGTGGCCTGGTCCTCAACGTGCAAGGCATGTCGCTGGAGCACTATGCCCAACTGGGGCGTTTGCTCGATCCGTTCGGTGCCAAGTTGAAGACGGTCGACGGTGATCGCGTCACCTACGAGGTCAACGCCAACGCCGATCAACTGCGTTCGCAATTGTCGCTGGCCAAGCTGCAGGAGGTTCCGGCGGCCGAGGTAGCGGCGCCGGTGGTGGCGGCTCAACCACCGGCCGCTCCAGGTGCGGCGCCCGTGGTGCAGCCACCATCGCTGCCGCAGTTGAATTTCCGCTGGTAACGCCTCGGCGTCGGCATATTGGGTTTGGATTTTTTTTGGTTTTGGGGTGGGGCGGTAATGGCTGAATCACGGCGTTTGTTCTGGCTTGGCGGGTTTGTCCTGCTGTGTGTGTTTGTTTACCTGCTGCACCCGATTCTGACGCCGTTCCTGATTGCCCTGTTGTTGGCGTATATGGCGGATCCGCTGGTGGATCGGCTGGAAACGCTCGGGCTGTCGCGGACCTTGGGCGTGGTGGTGGTGTTCGGGCTGTTCACCTTGGTTTTCATGACTTTGCTGTTGGTCCTGGTGCCGATGCTGGCCAAGCAACTGTTCCG
Source organism: Pseudomonas sp. NA-150 (assembly GCF_044336365.1). NCBI lineage: Bacteria > Pseudomonadati > Pseudomonadota > Gammaproteobacteria > Pseudomonadales > Pseudomonadaceae > Pseudomonas > Pseudomonas sp. NA-150. The sequence goes on from NZ_CP172305.1 coordinate 1,233,576, forward strand.
CCTTTATGAGTTGGCGCCGCAGATGCTCGATTGGCTGCAACACACCGCGCTACCCTGGACTCAGGCCAAGCTCGGTCTGGCGGACGGCTTCTGGAAGTTCGACAAGGTCAAAGCGGCGATTTCCGAGCACATGGGCCAGACCAGCGACATCGTCAGCGTGGTGCTGGCGCAGGCCACGGCGTCCAGTCTGGCGTTGATTGGCTGGTTGACCAATCTGGTGCTGATCCCGGTGGTGTGTTTCTACCTGCTGCGCGACTGGGACCTGATGATGGCCAAGATCCGTAGCCTGCTGCCGCGTCATCGCGAAGAACAGATCGTCAAACTGGCCAACGAATGTCATGAAGTGCTGGGGGCGTTCATTCGCGGGCAACTGCTGGTGATGATGGCGCTGGGCGTGATCTACGCCGCGGGTCTGATGCTGGTGGGCCTGGAGTTGGGCTTGTTGATCGGCGTGGTGGCGGGGCTGGCGGCGATCGTGCCGTACATGGGCTTCGTGATTGGTATCGGCTCGGCGATTGTTGCGGGTTTGTTCCAGTTCGGCGGTGATCTGTACCCGATGCTCGGCATCCTCGCGGTGTTCATGGTCGGTCAGGCCCTGGAAGGCATGGTGTTGACCCCGTTGCTGGTGGGCGACCGTATTGGTCTGCACCCGGTGGCGGTGATCTTCGCGATCCTCGCTGGCGGTGAGTTATTCGGCTTTACCGGGGTGTTGCTGGCGTTGCCGGTGGCCGCAGTGATCATGGTTGTGGTGCGCCATGCCCGTGACCTCTATAAAGAGTCGGATATTTACGGCGGGATGGAAGATCCGGATTTGTAGCAGGACGCCACGCGGTATGTCTGAGGCACCGCCTCGCGAACAAGTTCGCTCCTACGTCGAATTGTTTGACGCGGTGTAACAGATGTGCAGCAACCGAATCCACGCAAACCTTTGATTTTGCTTGTTTGTCTGCCGCATTGTGCCTCCGGCGTCACGGGTATAAACTTTGCACACTTTACACAGAGGCCCCTAGCGGTTCGTCTGAACCGTTCAGCCAGCATGAAACCGATTCAGCTGCCCTTGGGTGTGCGTCTGCGTGATGACGCCACCTTCGTCAATTATTACCCCGGCGCCAATGCCGCAGCACTCGGCTATGTCGAGCGACTCTGCGACGCCGACGCTGGCTGGACCGAAAGCCTGATCTACCTGTGGGGCAAGGACGGCGTGGGGCGTACTCACCTGTTGCAAGCCGCGTGCCTGCGCTTCGAGCAAATGGGCGAACCGGCGGTGTACCTGCCGTTGGCTGAAGTGATCGACGAGGGCGTCGAGCTGTTCGACAACCTGGAGCAGTACGAGCTGGTGTGTCTGGACGACCTGCAGGCCATCGTCGGCAAGCCGGAGTGGGAAGAGGCGCTGTTCCATTTGTTCAATCGCCTGCGTGACAGCGGTCGCCGGTTGCTGATCGCTGCCTCGCAGTCGCCTCGGGAATTGCCGGTCAAGTTGCCCGACCTCAAATCCCGCCTGACCATGGCCCTGGTATTCCAGATGCGTGGGCTGTCCGATGAAGACAAGCTGCGTGCGCTGCAACTGCGCGCCTCGCGTCGGGGTCTGCACCTCACCGACGAAGTCGGGCATTTCATTCTGACTCGCGGGACCCGTAGCATGAGTGCGCTGTTCGATTTGCTGGAGCAACTCGATCAGGCCTCCTTGCAAGCGCAACGCAAGCTGACGATTCCTTTCTTGAAAGAAACACTCGGATGGTAGAGCGGGCGCTGCTGATGCAAACAGCGGCGGCGCTTCGTCACGCCCAGCGGATTCTGATCATTACCGGCGCCGGTTTGTCAGCCGATTCGGGATTGCCCACCTATCGCGGCGTGGGCGGCCTTTATAACGGCAGCACCGAAGACGGGCTGCCTATTGAAATGGCCTTGTCCGGGCCGATGCTGCGTCGCGACCCGGCGTTGTGCTGGAAATACATTGCCCAACTGGGCAGGGCGTGTCTCGGTGCGCAACCGAATGCCGGGCATTACGCGATCGCTCAGTTACAGCGGATCAAACCAGAGTGCTGGGTGCTGACGCAAAACGTCGATGGCTATCATCGCGCGGCCGGCAGCCCACCCGAGCGCCTGATCGAAATCCACGGGCAATTGGCACCGTTGTTTTGTCAGTCGTGTGGGGAAATCGATCCTGAGTTGAGTGAACATCTGCGGCGACCATTGCCACCCTTGTGCAAGCAATGCCAGGGTATTTTGCGTCCGCCAGTGGTGTTGTTCGAAGAGATGCTGCCCGAGCGGGCGCTGGAAACTTTGTATCAGGAAATGGACAAGGGTTTCGACGCGGTACTGAGCATCGGCACCACCGCCAGCTTTCCCTACATACACGAGCCGGTCCTGCGAACACGGGTGTCCGGGGGCTTTACAGCGGAAATCAACCCGACGCGGACCGACCACAGTGGGTCCATGGACGTATTTCTCGGGTGTAGAGCATTAGAAGTTCTCGAGGAACTGGTAAGTCACATTTAGTTCGATTGAATTTGCAAATGAGGATGATAGTAGGCATAGTCTCGTCTTCTTTACATATCAGCCACGGTCGTGCCCATGCTAAATCGCTTCGCACCCCTCGTGCCTCTCGCACTGGTTACACTACTTTTTGGTTGCGCGGCCCAGATGCCAGCCTCGCAACAGCAGCAGCAAGTACAGAATGCCATTACTGCGCAGTCTGTTCGCTCTGCACAACTCGCTAATGGGACTGACTCCGTAGCGGACGAAGAACTGATCACCGAGAAAGAACTGGCCGAATTCGCCGACAGCAAGCCGTACCAGATGCCAGGCCTCGCCGACAGCATCCTCGAACGCGGCATGGCCCTGATCGGTACGCGTTACCGTGCAGGCGGCACCTCTGAAGCCGGTTTCGACTGCAGCGGTTTCATCGGTTACCTGTTCCGAGAAGAGGCGGGCATGACCTTGCCTCGCTCGACGCGCCAAATGATCAACGTAAAGGCCCCACTGGTTGCGCGTAACAACCTCAAGCCGGGTGACCTGTTGTTCTTCAGTACCAAAGGTCGCGGTCGTGTCAGCCACGCCGGTATCTACCTGGGTGATGACCAGTTCATCCACTCCAGCAGTACTCGTAGCGGCGGTGTGCGTATCGACAGCCTCGACGATTCGTACTGGAAAAAGACCTTTATTGAAGCCAAACGTGCATTAGCGATGGCTCCGACTACAATTCAGACCCAGCATCAGTAATTCCCGGAGCGTGTAAGCAGCCACTGGCTTATTACACGCAGCTCCGGCTCACGGCAGAGTAAGCCGCATCCAGATCAGGTTGTTGTGTTTATGTCGATGATGGTACGCGTTGGGTCAATAGGGATTTTGGCTGCACTGATCAGTGCCTGTGCCGGACATCCCCCCGCTGCTTACAAACCACCGGTTGTGCAACCGGTGGTTTACGCGCCTTCCGATGAACCTTCCTCTCCTGCTGCCGAAGACGTGCTGATCCGTGCGATTGGCCTGGTCGGCACGCCGTATCGTTGGGGCGGCAATACGCCGGACTCCGGTTTCGATTGCAGCGGGTTGATCGGCTATGTGTACCGCGGTTCTGCGGGCATCACCCTGCCGCGTTCGACTCACGAAATGATCACTATGAAGGCCCAGGACATCAGCCGTAATCAGCTGCAGTCGGGCGATTTGGTGTTCTTCGCTACAGGCGGTGGCTCAGTGGTCAGCCATGCCGGCATCTATGTCGGTGAAGGTCGTTTCGTTCACGCGCCGGCAACGGGCGGTACGGTGCGTCTCGATTACCTGGACAAACCCTATTGGCAGAAAGCCTACCTGAACGCCAAGCGGGTGATACAGCCTCAGCATTTGGCGCATAACCCGTAGCCTGCCCCGTCGGCCGGTGTAGGAGCGAACTTGTTCGCGAGGCGGCGTATCTGATACACCGCGTCAAACGGCTCGCCAACAAGTTGGCTCCTACAAATAGAGGGCCACACCGCCGAGATCAGGGTAACGAAGCAGCAGTTTGAGCCTTCACCGCCGACACCCGCCAGATCACATTTCCCACGTCATCCGCCACCAACACCCCGCCATGTTGATCGTTGACCACGCCCACCGGCCGCCCCTGGGCTTTGTCATCGGCATTCAGGAAGCCGGTCAGTAGATCAACCGGCATGCCGTTGGGTTTGCCATTGGTGAACGGGATGAAAATCACCTTATAACCACTGTGCGGATTGCGGTTCCACGAGCCGTGTTGACCGACGAACATACCTTGGCTGAAAGGTGCTGGCAGCTTGCCGTCGGCAAAGGCCAGGCCCAGCGATGCGGTGTGCGGGCCGACCGCGTAGTCCGGGGCGATGGCCTTGGCCACCATGTCCGGTCGAGCAGGTTCGACACGGGTATCGACATGTTGACCGTAGTAGCTGAACGGCCAGCCATAAAAGGCACCGTCTTTGACTGAGGTGACGTAATCCGGCACCAGGTCGCTGCCCAGTTCGTCGCGCTCGTTGACCGCGGTCCACAGCTTGCCGGTCTGCGGTTCCCAGTCCATGCCGTTGGGGTTGCGCAGGCCGGAAGCAAAAATCCGGTGCGTACCGGTCGCGGCGTCCACTTCCCAGATTGCCGCGCGGCCTTCTTCTTTATCCAGGCCGTTTTCTCCGACGTTACTGTTAGAGCCCACTGTGACGTAAAGCTTTTTGCCGTCCTTGCTGGCAATCACGTTCTTGGTCCAGTGGTGATTGATCGTACCGGCTGGCAGGTCGGTGACGATGGTCGGTGGCGCGCTGATCGAGGTTTGCCCCTCTTCGTAATGGAAGCGCAGCAATCGATCGGTGTCCGCGACGTACAGGTCATTGCCCACCAGGGTCATGCCGAACGGTGAATTAAGGTTATCGAGAAATACTGTGCGGGTTTCGGCGACACCGTCGTGGTCGAGATCGCGCAGCAGGGTGATTCGGTTGGCCGACGGTGTGTCGGCTCCGGCGCGGCTCATGACTTTCTTGGTGATCCAGCCTCGAATGCCGGGTGAATCATCGGGCTTGGGCGGCGAGTTGCTTTCTGCTACCAGTACATCGCCATTGGGCAGCACGTACAGCCAGCGTGGGTGGTCGAGGTCTTTCGCGAACGAGACGACCTGCATGCCCGGCGCTGCGAGGGGTTTGGCCTCCTTGGTCCAGCCCACGGCCGGGGCGATGTTCACGGTCGGCATCAGTGAGGTCGTGGGTGCCGGCAACATCGGGGTGGGCCCGGTGCCATCGGAGACCTGCAGGCGCGAGGTATCGGCGCAGGCCGTGATACTGGCCGTCAGCAACAGCAGGGCGGACAGCTGAGGACTGAGTCTGAACATGGTCGATCTCCATGAAAGTCGGGGAGGCGCATAAGGTAGAGGGAGCCAAAGCGTCGAGGTTCCATGCCGACAGGCCGTCAGTGTAGTTCGAGGGGATTTTTTGCTTGAGATCCCTTTGCGCGTGGCGCTTTGATTGACGCTCTACCCCCAACCCTCTACCCTTCGCGCGTGTTTCAGGTGCTCCGCGATCAATGATTGCCGGAGTGAAACAGGGAAGTCGGTGAGGACGCCTCGGGCGCTCGATTCCGACACTGCCCCCGCAACGGTAAATGAGTCGAAGCCGTGCATTGGGCCACTGCGTCTGTCATGACGTGGGAAGGCGTACGGTGGGGCAAAAAAAGCCCACTCATGAGTCCGGAGACCGGCCTGATCCATTCAACAGCACCACGGAGGGCGATGCTCTGCGCAGGGCCTTTGGCCGTGCTGGCAGTTCATGTCGTCTGCTTCCGTTTGCTATCGCGTACCCTCAAGCGGAGAGCTGAGATGACCGAAACCACTGAGCGTGACGAACGCCACCTGGCGCGCATGCTGCGCAAAAAAGCCATAATCGATGAGCGCATCGCCAGCGCACCGAATGAATGCGGCCTGTTGCTGGTGCTGACCGGCAACGGTAAAGGCAAAAGCAGCTCTGCGTTCGGCATGCTCGCCCGCGCCATGGGCCACGACATGCAGTGTGGCGTGGTGCAATTCATCAAAGGCCGCAACGCCACCGGGGAAGAGCTGTTTTTCCGCCGTTTCCCCGAGCAAGTGCGCTACCACGTGATGGGCGAAGGCTTTACCTGGGAGACTCAAGATCGCCAGCGCGATATCGCCGCCGCTGAAGCTGCCTGGGAAGTGTCCCGTGAACTGCTGCGCGACCCGAGTATTGGCCTGGTGGTACTGGATGAGCTGAACATTGCTCTCAAGCACGGCTATCTCGACCTCGACCGAGTGCTCAGTGATCTGCAAGCGCGGCCGCCGATGCAGCACGTGCTGGTCACCGGTCGTGGCGCCAAGCAAGAATTGATCGACCTGGCCGATACCGTGTCCGAGATCGCCGTGGTTAAGCATGCCTTCCAGGCCGGCATCCGCGCGCAGAAAGGCATCGAGCTATGAGTATCTGTTCATGAGAGCAGCGCGTCACTGCCCGGCGGTCTTGATCGCCGCGCCGGCTTCTGGCCAGGGCAAAACTACCGTCACCGCCGCACTGGCCCGCCTGCACCGCAACCAAGGGCGCAAGGTGCGGGTGTTCAAGTGCGGTCCGGACTTCCTCGACCCGATGATCCTCGAACGTGCCAGCGGCGCACCGGTATATCAGCTGGATTTGTGGATGGTCGGTGCTGAAGAAAGTCGTCGCCTGTTGTGGGAAGCGGCGGGTGAAGCCGACTTGATCCTGATCGAAGGCGTGATGGGCCTGTTCGACGGCACGCCGTCCAGCGCCGATCTGGCGCGGCATTTCGGCGTACCGGTGCTGGGCGTGATCGACGGCACCGCCATGGCCCAAACCTTTGGCGCGTTGGCGCTGGGGCTGGCGCGCTATCAACCGGACTTGCCGTTTGCCGGGGTGTTGGCCAATCGGGTAGGTACCGTGCGCCACGCGCAATTGCTCGAAGGCAGTTTGACCGAGGGCTTGCGCTGGTACGGCGCCTTGTCACGGGAAACCGGGATCGAATTGCCGAGTCGGCATTTGGGCCTGGTGCAGGCCAGTGAACTGAATGACCTTGATGCGCGTCTCGATGCGGCGGCCAGCGCCTTGGCCAGCACTTGCGAAGTGGCGCTGCCGCCCGCAGTTGAGTTTTCAGCCCCCGAGGTTATCCAGGCCGAGCCATTGTTGGCCGGTGTGCGGATCGCGGTTGCCCACGACGAGGCCTTTGCGTTCATCTACGGCGCCAACCTCGACCTGCTGCGGGCCATGGGCGCCGAGCTGTTGTTCTTCTCGCCGATCCACGACAGCGAAATCCCCGACGCCGACAGTCTATATTTGCCCGGCGGCTACCCGGAATTGCACCACCTGACCCTGGGGCAAAACCAGTCGATGTTAACGGCGATTCGCGCGCATCACGCGGCACGCAAACCTTTGCTGGCTGAGTGTGGCGGCATGCTGTATTTGCTGGATGCGCTGACCGATGTCGAAGGCCAGCGGGTCGAACTGGTGGGCTTGCTCAGCGGTGAGGCGGTGATGCAGAAACGCCTGGCAGCACTGGCACTGCAAGCGGTCGAATTGCCGGAAGGTCTGTTGCGTGGCCACACGTATCATCACTCGCTGACCAGCACCGAGCTGCAGCCCATCGCCCGTGGCGTGAGCCCCAACGGTGGGCGCGGCGCCGAGGCGGTCTATCGTGACGGGCGGATGACCGCTTCTTACGTGCACTTCTATTTCCCTTCCAACCCCCAAGCGGTTGCGGCGCTTCTTAAACCATGAATGATCAGGCCTTCAGCCCCGACGAACGTGCAGCAGTCTATCGAGCGATAGCCGAGCGCCGTGACATGCGCCATTTCAGCGGCGGCGAAGTGGCGCCCGAGTTGTTGGCGCGCTTGCTCGAGGCGGCGCACCACGCCCCCAGCGTCGGATTGATGCAACCGTGGCGCTTCATCCGTATCAGCGACCGGGCGTTGCGTGGACAGATTCAGGCGCAGGTCGAGCAAGAGCGGATTCGTACCGCCGAGGCGTTGGGCGAGCGCTCCGACGACTTCATGAAACTCAAGGTCGAAGGTATCAACGATTGCGCGGAAGTGTTGGTCGCGGCACTGATGGATGATCGCGAACGGCATATCTTTGGCCGCCGCACCTTGCCGGAAATGGACATGGCGTCGTTGTCCTGCGCCATCCAGAACTTGTGGCTGGCGGCGCGCGCGGAAGGGCTGGGCATGGGTTGGGTGTCGTTGTTCGAACCCCAGGCGCTGGCTGAACTGCTGAACATGCCGGCCGGGGCCAAGCCGCTGGCGATTTTGTGTCTGGGACCGGTCGCGGAATTCTACCCGGCGCCGATGCTGGTGCTGGAAGGCTGGGCGCAGGAGCGGCCGTTGAGTGACATGCTGTATGAGAATCAATGGGGAGTGAGTCGATGAGCGTGGCGTTACTGAGCGTCGCCGGGGTTGCGCTGGATGCGCTGCTCGGCGAGCCGAAACGGGCGCACCCGCTGGTGGCGTTCGGACGCTTCGCCAACCGCCTTGAGCAGCGTTTCAACAGTGCCGGGCGTGGCTGGCGCAGCCATGGCGTCACCGCCTGGTTCATCGCGGTGATTCCGTTGACCCTGCTGGCAACGGCCTTGAGCTGGCTGCCGTATATCGATTGGCTGGTGGATGTGTTGGCGCTGTATTGCGCGTTGGGCCTGCGCAGTCTGGGTGAGCACGTCGAACCGGTGGCGCAGGCGTTGCGCGGCGATGATCTGGACGAGGCGCGGCGGCGGGTCGGTTATCTGGTCAGTCGGCAGACCGCTGAACTAGACGCCACCGAAGTAGCCCGCGCGGCCACTGAGTCGGTGCTGGAAAACGGCAGCGATGCGGTGTTTGCCGCGCTGTTCTGGTTTGCCGTCGCCGGCACGCCCGGCGTGGTGTTGTACCGTTTAAGTAATACCCTCGATGCGATGTGGGGCTACCGCAACGAACGTTTCGAACGCTTCGGCTGGGCGGCGGCAAAGATCGACGACGTCTTGAATTACATTCCCGCACGGCTGGTAGCATTGACCTACGCCTTGCTGGGAAAAACCCGTCTGGCCTTGCGCTGCTGGCGAACCCAGGCGCCGAAATGGGACAGTCCCAATGCGGGGCCGGTGATGGCGGCGGGTGCGGGTGCGCTGGGCGTGGAGCTGGGCGGCGCGGCGATTTATCATGGTGAGTTGCACCAGCGTGCGCAACTCGGTGAAGGTGTTCCCGCTGATGCCGGATCGATTGATCGCGGCTGGCAATTGGTCCAACGTGGGGTCTGGTTATGGTTACTGATCTTGTGCGTGGGGGCTGAATTTTATGCTTGAGCATGGCGGTCGCCTGCGGCTCGCAGCGTTGCAGTACGGCATCGAGGAAGGTGATTGGCTGGACCTGTCCACCGGCATCGCGCCGTGGCCATGGCCGATTCCGGAGATTCCGCTGCGGGCCTGGGCTCGCCTGCCGGAAAACGATGACGGCCTCGAATTGGCGGCCCGTGCTTATTACGGTGCCTCGCAGGTGTTGCCGGTGCCAGGCTCGCAAGCGGCGATTCAAGCCTTGCCGCGCTTGCGTCGCGCGGGCAAGGTCGGCGTGGTTTCGCCATGTTATGCCGAGCATGCCGCCGCCTGGCGCAGCAACGGCTTTCTGGTGCGTGAAGTGCTGGAGCACGAAGTCGATTTCTTCCTCGACAGCCTTGATGTGCTGGTGGTGGTCAATCCGAATAACCCGACCGGCGTGAATATTCCTGCGGAGCGCCTGTTGGGATGGCACGCACGTCTGGCCCAGCGCGGTGGCTGGCTGGTGGTCGACGAAGCGTTCATGGACAACACGCCCGAGCTGAGTCTCAGTGCCGAAACCTGGCGTGTCGGGCTGATTGTCTTGCGTTCGTTCGGCAAGTTCTTTGGCCTGGCCGGCGTTCGCCTGGGCTTTGTGCTTGCCGAGCCGAGGCTGCTGAAACTGCTGGAGCGGCATATCGGTCCGTGGGCGGTCAGTGGGCCCACCCGGATTCTCGGGCAGGTCTGCCTCAGCGATCTGGAAGGGCATCACCAGCAACGCACGCGCACCGAACAGGCCAGCGAACGGTTGGCGGCATTGTTGACGCGCCACAGTCTGAGCCCGGTGGGCGGTTGCGCCCTGTTTCAATGGCTGACTACGCCGTTGGCGGTGCACCTGCACGAATTTTGCGCGCAACGCGGGATTCTGCTGCGGCTGTTCATGCAAAGCGGCAGCCCGCACCACAGCAGCTTGCGTTTCGGTTTACCCGCCGAAGAAGCGGACTGGCAGCGACTGGAACAGGTGCTCGACGCCTTCGACAAGGTGCTGCGATGACCACGCTGATGGTGCAGGGCACCACGTCCGACGCCGGTAAAAGCACGCTGGTGACTGCGTTGTGTCGCTGGTTGACTCGACAGGGCGTGCGCGTGGTGCCGTTCAAACCGCAGAACATGGCGCTCAACAGCGCCGTGACCGCAGACGGCGGCGAGATTGGTCGGGCGCAGGCGGTACAGGCTCAGGCCGCTGGACTCAAACCGCATACCGACATGAACCCGGTGCTGCTCAAACCCAACAGCGATACCGGCGCGCAGGTCATCATCCATGGCCGTGCGGTGACCACCATGAATGCGGTGGCGTATCATGACTACAAAGCCATCGCCATGCAGGCGGTGCTCGCCTCGCACCAACGCTTGAGCGCGGCGTATCCGGTGGTCATGGTGGAAGGCGCCGGGTCGCCGGCGGAGATCAACCTGCGCGCCGGCGATATTGCCAACATGGGCTTTGCCGAAGCGGTGGACTGCCCGGTACTGCTAATCGCCGACATCAATCGCGGTGGCGTATTTGCGCACTTGGTGGGAACGCTGGAGCTGTTGTCAGCCAGCGAGCAAGCGCGGGTCAAAGGTTTCATCATCAACCGTTTTCGTGGCGATATCGCGCTGCTGCAACCGGGCCTCGACTGGCTCGAAGCGCGCACCGGCAAGCCGGTGGTGGGTGTGTTGCCATACGTGATGGACCTGCACCTGGAGGCTGAAGACGGCCTCGATCAACGCCAGGGCGACAAGGTCGAGCAGGTGTTGAACGTGGTGGTGCCGGTGTTGCCGCGCATCAGCAACCACACCGATTTCGATCCGCTGCGTCTGCATCCGCAAGTGAACCTGCAATTCATCGGGCCGGGTCAGGCGATTCCGCCGGCGGACCTGATCATCCTGCCGGGTTCGAAAAGTGTGCGCAGCGATCTGGCGTATTTGCGCGGCCAGGGCTGGGACGTGGCGATCAGTCGGCACCTGCGCTACGGCGGCAAATTACTGGGCATCTGCGGTGGTTTACAGATGCTCGGTCAGCAGGTGCATGACCCGCTGGGGCTGGAAGGCGCGGCCGGCTCGAGTGCTGGTTTCGGGTTGCTGGACCTGAGCACCGTGCTTGAAGAAGAGAAGCAACTGCGTAATGTCCACGGCCGCCTGGCGCTGGAAGATGCGCCGGTCAGTGGTTATGAAATTCATGCCGGGGTGACGTCTGGCGCGGCGCTGGAGCAGTCAGTCGTGCACCTGGACGATGGCCGCTGCGATGGTGCGCAAAGTGCCGATGGACAAATCCTCGGCACCTACCTGCACGGCTTGTTCGAGTCGCCGCCCGCCTGCAGCGCCCTGTTGCGTTGGGCCGGTTTGCAAGATGTGCAGCAGGTCGATTATCACGCGTTGCGCGAGCGGGATATCGAACGCCTGGCAGACCTCGTGGAGAAACACCTCGACGGTCCGCTGCTGCGCAGCCTGTGTGGTCTGGAGGGCAACTGACATGCAACAACTCATCCTTGGTGGCGCTCGCTCTGGCAAAAGCCGACTGGCCGAACGCCTCGCTACTGAAACCAGCCTCGACGTCATTTACATCGCCACCAGCCAGCCCCTCGATGGCGAAATGACTCAGCGCGTGGCTATGCATCGACAAAGCCGCCCGCAGCATTGGGGTTTGATCGAAGAGCCGATCGAACTGGCCCGGGTGCTGCGCGAAAACGCCGATAACGACCGTTGCCTGTTGGTGGATTGCCTGACGCTGTGGCTGACCAACCTGTTGATGCTGGAAGATCCCGAACGCCTGAGCCACGAGCGCGAGGCGTTGTTGAATTGCCTGGCCGAGCTGCCAGGCGAAATCATTTTTGTCAGCAACGAAACCGGGTTGGGCGTGGTGCCCCTCGGTGAGCTGACCCGCCGTTATGTCGATGAAGCCGGCTGGCTGCATCAAGCCCTGGCCGAACGTTGCCAGCGCGTGGTGTTGACCGTCGCTGGCTTGCCGCTGACTTTGAAAGGACCTGCATTATGAGTAACTCCTGGTGGCTGAAGCCCGCGCAGGCGATCAATGTTTCGGCGCGTGAAGAAGCCCTGGCGCGCCAGCAACAACTGACGAAACCGGCTGGCTCCCTTGGCCAGTTAGAGAATGTGGCGGTGCGCCTGGCCGGTTTGCAAGGCCGGGTCAAACCCAGGGTCGACTCGCTGTGGATCGCGATTTTTGCCGGCGACCATGGTGTGGTGGCAGAGGGCGTTTCGGCGTTCCCGCAGGAAGTCACCGGGCAGATGCTGCACAACTTCGTTACCGGAGGCGCGGCGATCAGCGTGCTGGCGCGTCAGCTTTCGGCGCAACTGGAAGTGGTCGATTTGGGCACCGTGTCGCCACTGAATTTGCCGGGCGTGCGTCACCTGAACCTGGGCGCCGGTACCGCAAACTTTGCTCAAGGCCCGGCGATGACCCAGGCGCAGGGTGAGCAGGCGCTGGAAGCCGGACGTGACAGCGTGCGCCGTGCGTTGGCCGCGGGTGCTGAATTGTTTGTCGGCGGCGAAATGGGCATCGGCAACACCACCGCGGCCAGTGCCCTGGCCTGCGCGTTGCTCGACAGCCCGGTGCAATTGCTGGTCGGGCCGGGAACAGGGCTGAACGCAGCCGGCGTCACCCACAAGGCGCTGGTGATTCAGCGCGCCTTGGCCTTGCACGCGGAGCACGCTGGCGACCCACTGCGCAGCCTGATTTGCCTCGGTGGATTTGAGATCGCCGCGCTGGTCGGCGCTTACCTGGCGTGCGCGCAAGAAGGCCTCGCGGTCGTGGTCGATGGCTTCATTTGCAGCGTCGCGGCGCTGGTCGCGGTGCAGTTGAATCCGTCGTGTCGCGACTGGCTGTTTTACGGTCATCGTGGCGCAGAGCCCGGTCATCGTCACTTGTTGGAAAGCCTGCAGGCCGAGCCATTGCTGGATCTGGGCTTGCGCCTGGGCGAAGGCAGTGGTGCAGCGTTGGCGGTGCCGCTGTTGCGTCTGGCCTGCGAACTGCACAACGGCATGGCGACCTTCGCTGAAGCGGCGGTAGCGGATCGTCCGGCATGACCTTGCGTCTGGACCTGTTGCGTCACGGCGAAACCGAATTGGGTGGCGGCCTGCGTGGCAGTCTGGACGATGCGCTGACCGATACCGGTTGGGCGCAGATGCGCGCGGCGGTGGTCGAGGCGGGGCCTTGGGATCGGATCGTCAGCTCGCCGCTGCAACGCTGTGCGCGTTTCGCCGAAGAGCTGGCGCAACAGTTGGGTCTGCCCTTACAGCTGGACGCGGACCTGCAAGAATTGCACTTCGGCGAGTGGGAAGGGCGCAGCGCTGCGCAATTGATGCAGACCGACGCCGAAGCCCTGGGCCTGTTCTGGGCCAATCCTTACACCTTCACACCGCCCCAGGGCGAACCGCTGACTGCGTTCTCTGCTCGGGTGCTGGCAGCGATCAAGCGTCTGTATGCGGCGCATGCCGGTGAGCGGGTGCTGTTGATCAGTCATGGCGGGGTCATGCGCCTGTTGCTGGCCCAGGCGCGTGGCCTGCCTCGCGAGCAATTGTTGCAAGTCGAAGCCGCACACGCCGCATTGCTTTCGATTTTGGTCGGCGCCGACGGTGTGCTGAGCGAATGAAGCCGTTGCCGCTGTGGATCGCCCTGCAGTTTCTCAGCAGCCTGCCGATCCGCCTGTCGGGAATGCCAGAGCCCCGGGAAATGGGTCGTTCGTTATTGTTCTATCCGGTGGTCGGTTTGCTGTTCGGGCTGATCCTGTTGGCGGTGAATGCGCTATTGGTCGCTGCGCCGCCGATGTTGCACGCGGCGTTGCTGTTGACCGTCTGGGTGCTGCTCAGCGGTGGATTGCACCTCGACGGTCTGGCCGACAGCGCCGATGCCTGGCTCGGGGGCTTCGGCGACCGCGAACGCACCCTGACCATTATGAAAGACCCACGCAGCGGCCCGATTGCGGTGGTCACGCTGGTGCTGGTGTTACTGCTTAAATTCTGCGCACTGCTGGCGTTGATCGAAAACCACCACAACCTGGGCTTGATTCTCGCGCCAGTGATTGGCCGCAGCGCCCTGCTTGGTTTGTTCCTGTGCACGCCTTACGTCCGCGCCGGAGGGTTGGGGCAGGCGTTGGCGGATCACCTGCCGCGCCGGTTGGGTAAACAGGTGCTGTTGGCGAGTGCTGTGGGCTGTGTGCTGTTGGCGGGTGTCGCTGGTGTGATTGCGCTGCTGGTGGCGGGCCTGGTTTTCTTCTGGCTGCGCCATCTGATGCTGCGCCGCCTCGGTGGCACTACCGGCGATACCGCTGGTGCATTGCTCGAGTTGCTGGAAGTGACGGTGTTGGTCGGGTTGGCGTTGGCATAGGTCGCAATGCCATTTGTAGGAGCGGGCTTGCCCGCGATGGTATCTCTGCGGTGTATCAGACAAACCGAAGCGCCTGCATCGCGGGCAAGCCACGCTCCTACAAGATTCGCGTCCACATTGACAGCCCGCTAACTACAGGCGTAGTTTCATCCCCCTCGAAATACAGGCATATACGCCTATTTCCGCTGGAGAATAATAATGACCTCGATGTGGCGTACCAGTGGCTGGATTTTAGTGGGGAGTGCGCTGATCCTCGCGCTGTCCCTGGGGGTGCGTCACGGCTTTGGTCTGTTCCTGGCGCCGATGAGCGCTCAATTCGGCTGGGGCCGCGAGGTGTTTGCCTTTGCCATTGCCTTCCAGAACCTGATGTGGGGCCTGGCTCAACCCTTTGCCGGGGCGCTGGCCGATCGTTTCGGCGCGGCCAAGGTGGTTCTCATCGGTGGCGTTCTGTACGCCGTCGGCCTGATCTTCATGAGCCTGTCCAGCACGCCGTTGTCGCTGTCATTGAGCGCCGGGGTGTTGATCGGGATCGGTCTGTCCGGCACGTCGTTTTCGGTGATTCTGGGCGTGGTAGGGCGCGCCTTGCCGCCAGAGAAACGCAGCATGGGCATGGGTATTGCCAGCGCCGCCGGCTCTTTCGGTCAGTTTGCCATGCTGCCGACCACCCTCGGGCTACTGGGGTGGTTGGGCTGGTCGGCCGCGCTGCTGGTATTGGGGCTGCTGGTGGCCTTGATTGTGCCGCTGGTGACGATGTTGAAAGACGTGCCACTGGCCCGCGCCGAGGGTGATCAAACCCTGCGCGAAGCCCTGCATGAAGCCTGTACCCACTCGGGCTTCTGGTTGTTGGCGCTGGGCTTTTTTGTCTGCGGTTTTCAGGTGGTGTTCATCGGCGTGCACCTGCCGGCCTATTTGGTGGATCAACACCTGCCGGCAAAAGTAGGGACCACCGTGCTGGCCTTGATTGGGCTATTCAACGTGTTCGGCACCTACACCGCCGGCTGGCTCGGCGGACGTCTGTCCAAGCCGCGGATCTTGACCGGCCTGTACTTGATTCGCGCGGTAGTGATCGGTTTGTTTATCTCGAATCCGGTCACTGAAACCACCGCATATCTGTTTGGCGTGGCCATGGGGCTGTTGTGGTTATCCACGGTTCCTCTGACCAACGGTACGGTCGCCACGCTGTTTGGCGTGCGTAATCTGTCGATGTTGGGCGGGATCGTGTTCCTGTTCCACCAGTTGGGCGCCTTCCTTGGTGGTTGGTTGGGTGGGGTGGTCTATGACCGCACGGGGAGCTACGATTTGATCTGGCAGGTGTCGATCCTGCTTAGCCTGTTGGCTGCGGCCTTGAACTGGCCGGTGCGTGAGCGCCCAGTGGCGCGGCTGCAACTGCAAGGAGCCATTGTGTGAACAGAGTCTGGTCGTGGAGCACTGGCGTGACCCTCGGCGTCGTGTTGTTGGCGTTGGCATGGTGGGGCTGGCAGCAGGTCGGCCTGTCCGCGCTACAGTTGGGCATGAGCATCTGCCAATAGGCGTAATCCCCGACATGAAAAAGCCCCGCATCCATCACTGGCTGCGGGGCTTTTTTGTTCAGCGAATTAGAAGCGGTAGGTCAAAGACGTACCGAAACCGTTGGCGCTGTTGTGGTAGCTGGCGCTGTAAGGTGCGCCCTTGCCGGTGTCGTTGATCGACACGCTTTCTTCCTTCAGGTAGGAATAAGCGACGTCGATGGTCATGTCTTCGGTTGGGCTCCAGCCAGCACCGAAGCTGATGATGCGGCGATCACCGGTTGGGATGCGCACCGAACGATCGGTGTTGTTGGTAGGAGACTGGTCAACCGAATAGCCGGCGCGCAGCACGATCTGTTTGTTCAAGCGGTAAGCAGCACCAATGGCGTGCGCCCAGGTGTCATGCCAGTTTTCTTGCTCGGAGATTCGGCCCAGAGGACCTGCGTTGCCGCCGAGGAACGCTGGAACACCTTCGTTCTGAACAGTAATGTCCTTGAGGCGGCTCCAGCGAGTCCAGGTACTGCCTGCGTACAGGGTCCAGTCGTCGTTGAGCTTGTGGGTCACCGAGAAGTCCGCGGATTCCGGGGTGTCCAGGTCCAGGCTACCGTCGTATTTCCCGCCGTTAAACGCGAAAGCCGGGTTTGCGCCGCTGTACTTGGTGTTGCCTTCCAGCTTGTAGGTGACCTTGGAGTGGTAGGTCAGGCCGACCTGGGTGCTCTCGATCGGCGTGACCAGAATACCGGCGGTGTAGCCCCAGGCGTTGTCCTGGCCATTGATCCGCGCCTTGCCATCGTTGGTGCCGGCAGGGTTCAGTTGCAGGGCGGAAGTCAGCTCACCCTTGATGTGGTTGAAGGTCGGACCGAAGCCCACCGCCACATAGTCGTTGATTTTGTAGCTGACGGTGGGCTGGACGGTGATGACCGAGACCTTGCTCTTGTCACCGTAGTAGCGGCCCTGAAAGCTTTTTTCGTAGTCGGTAACCAGACCGAACGGTGCGTACACCCCTAGGCCGAAAGCCCAGTGATCATCGATTGGTTTGACGTAGTAGCCCATCGGAACAAAAGTGGCCGGGACCATGTCGCCGTCGTTGGTGCTGCCGGGTTGGCCGCTGGCATGCTTGATGTCGGTACTGGCGTCGATCGCGGCAACGCCGATGCTGACTTCCTGGCGTTTGAGTTTGGACATACCGGCAGGGTTACCCACTACGGTGCTGGCGTCTTCGGCAGAAGAAGAGCGGCCTGCATAGCCAGTACCCATCCCACTGACGCTTTGTTCGTTGAGGGCAAAGCCGCTTGCGAAGAGCTGAGTAGAGATAAGGCCTACAGCGAGGCTAAGTGTGGTCTTGAGCATTACTTTTTTCATTATTAGAAACTCCTTGTTGATCACCGCGCGGAAATTACCAACATTTTCGTCGCAGCGCCATAGCTTGAATTGCCCGAGATAGAGCCTTTTTGTAGGACAATTTGTCCAAGCTGCGTCGATCTACGGGGATCCTGCAGATATGCTTGATGACTCAGGCAACCGAGTGAAGCGGGGCGATACAATTTTGCCAAGCCGCAGCGAAGTCGCGTAACCGACCTTGCGGCTGGAAAGTTTGTCGCCAGATTCTGGCCATCCCGATGATGTCGTTGTCGGGTGGCAGGGGAGTGCCTTGTGCTTCGATCAGCAACCAGGCAATGGCAGTGGCATAACGCAGATTGACGGTGAGTTCCAGGTGCGGTCCTTTAAGGAACGCATGCTGGCTGGCGAGTCCGCGAACCAGGCTGGCGCGATCCGGATCACGGGCCAGGTAGTCGTCCCAGAGGTGTTGATGGCGTAGCTCGGTAATGCGATAGAGCCCGTGGCCCCGGCGGCTGTCCAGCGCGTCGCCCAGGGCAGACTGGCTGGCGGCGATGCCGAGCAACAGGGATTCGGCGTTGGGGCAGTGACAGCCAAGGTAGATCAGCGTTGGGCGGATCACATGGCGGCACAGCTCGTTTGCAGCGATTCCCATAAAGTCCTCGTACATCCCTGATCAAGTAATAATGGCCGGCTGGGCCCAGGTGTTGGCAGCAGTGATTTGGGTCGGGCCCGCCGGAAGCGACCATCGCCGCTTGAGTTGAAGTGTAGTGTCATATTTCGAACGTAAAGGGCTGTTTTTAAAATATTTGTGCCCGCCGCCCGCTTCCTATATATCCCTTGGTGCTTAGCTCAGCTCATTAAGTGATCAATTACGCGGCATACCACGCTGGCCGGAATAGCCGATACAAAGGACAAATCACGGGCAATAAAAAGCCCCGCTTTTTAGGGCGAGGCTCTTGGAGGGCTGCGTCAGCCGGCGGCTGGCGTCAACTCATCAGGCAACCAGTGCCTGGCGGGTACGCTCGATCACGGCCTGCAGCGGCTCGGCGCTGGAGTACTGATCGGGGTACAGGCGTTCGCTGTGACGAGCGATGCCGTGTTCGTTGACGATGGTGAAGCTGAAGCAGCCTTTGCGAGCGGCCATGATCAGGCAGTTCATTGGTGCAAAAGCGTTGGTTAGGGTGCGAATGGCATCCTGAGTCTGGATATGAGTATTCATGGTTATGGGTGTTTCCTGCAAACGACACGGCAATAAGGCCGTGCAAAAATAAAACGTTCCAGTAAACGCGGGCCAGTGCTTCAAGGGCAAACTGACAGGGCGAAGAACCTGACTGGAACAAAGCAGCCAGTTTGAAGCGCGCTTTATCGTATGGCGCTTGGGCTGACCGGTAGGTACTTAGGAGGGCAGGCGGCACAACACTGGCAAAGGTTCGAGGCCAGAGGTGGAGATCCTGATCAATCTGCAGGTTGGTTGGGTCAGAGCACGAATTCTGCGAAACACCCTTCCAGTCTGTGGGGAAGGTCGTGTGTCGAGTAAGTGCCTGGAAACCATCGAGGTGGTCGATCCCTTGTGGTCGGCGGGCTTTTCACACTGAGCTTTACAGTGAGAAAGGACGTGCCGGGGGACTTTTTCGACCAGAATTGACTTTCAGCTTGGTACTAACGGCGGGCAGAGTAACGGATCGCGAAAGGGATAGCAAGCCCACCTAAGGAATTGGATAGGAGGCTTTTCGTTAGGGGGCGAAGATTATGCAGCACCCACAGGCCGTTGAAAAGCGTTGGTAGCAAAAGAAATGGGCGTTATAACCAATGGCAATCATCTTGTGCACACGCGGCCAAGAAGCTGTCACATGGATGTCACACCTTGTGTGTTGGGCCGGATAGCCGGTAGTGAATTATTAAGTCAATGAAAAACATCGTTTTTTTTCACTGGTGAAAAAATCGACAGTTTGAGCGCAGGCCCCATTCTGTGTGGCTTTGCGAAAGTTAAAGGGGGGTTGTCCACTGAGTTATCCACAGCTTCTGTGGATTGTCCCGAGCGCTTGCTCTAGCTCGCGGGTGCGACGTATTTTGTCGAAAAAAAATATTATTCAAACGGAAAATGATCGTCTATCAGCGTTTTTAATATTACGTTTTGGAATTAATCCTTTCGAGTGACTGCACATTTTTACCCCTTCGAAAAAACTGAAAAGCGCGGACTTTACTGTGCGGGTAAATCGCGTAGAGTCGCGCGCCTTGTTGAGCTACCCGGCAATCGGCGTGAGATTGCGTCCATAATGCGCGTGCCAGGAACCTCCCGGGCGCGTCTGTAGTGATGGAATAACTGGAGTTTTTATGGCACTGGACCTGACCAGCCTGCTGCTCGGCCTTGGCGCCGCAGCCTTGCCGCTACTGGCCCTGGCCTGGCAACTGCAGCGTCGGCTGGCACAACAACAGGCAGATGTCGCGCTGCTCGATGAACGCCTGAGTAATGCGCAAATGGCTCAGGACGGCCTGAGTGCTCAGCTTGATGCCAGTCGCGATGAAATAAGCGATCTGAGTCATGCCAATGCCGCCAAACAGGCCGATCTCGCCGCGTTGCACCGCGAAGTCGAATTGCTGCGCCAGGAGCGCGACAGCGCCCATGAGGCAGCGCAAGGCTGGAGTCTGGAGCGGGCGAGCAAAGAAGCCGAACTGCGGCGCCTGGACGCTCAATGCGGGGCTCTGGGAGCCGAACTGCGTGAGCAGCAGGAAAGCCATCAGCAGCGGTTGAGCGACCTGCAGAGCTCGCGTGATGAACTGCGGGCGCAGTTTGCCGAATTGGCGGGGAAAATCTTCGACGAGCGTGAGCAGCGCTTTGCCGAGACCAGTCAGCAGCAACTCGGGCAGTTGCTCAATCCGCTGAAGGAGCGCATTCAGTCCTTCGAAAAGCGCGTCGAGGAGAGCTATCAGCAAGAAGCCCGCGAGCGTTTCTCGCTGGGCAAGGAGCTGGAGCGGCTGCAACAACTCAACCAGCGCTTGAGCGATGAAGCCACCAACCTGACCCGTGCGTTAAAGGGGCAGAAGACTCAGGGCAATTGGGGTGAGTTGATCCTGGAGCGTGTGCTGGAGCATGCCGGGCTGGAAAAAGGCCGCGAGTATCAGACGCAGGTCAACCTTAAAGGGCCGGATGGCGAGCGCTTCCAGCCCGACGTGCTGATCATGCTGCCGGGCGACAAGCAGGTGGTGGTGGATGCCAAGGTCAGCCTGACGGCTTATCAACAGTACGTTTCGGCGGACGATGAGGTCATTGGCCAGGCAGCGTTGAAATCTCACGTGCTGTCGATCCGTAGTCACGTCAAAGGCCTTTCCGGTAAGGATTACAAACGGCTCGAAGGCTTGCACAGTCTGGATTTCGTGCTGCTGTTTGTGCCCATTGAGGCGGCGTTCTCCGCCGCGTTGCAAGCCGAGCCAAACCTGTTTCAAGAGGCGTTCGATCGCAATATCGTGATCGTCAGCCCAACCACCTTGCTCGCCACCCTGCGTGTGATCGACAGCCTGTGGAAACAAGAGCGGCAAAGTCAGAACGCACGGGAAATCGCCGAGCGGGCCGGCTGGCTGTACGACAAGTTTGTACTGTTCATTCAGGATCTCGATGAAGTCGGCAACCGCTTGCAACAGTTGGACAAGGCCTATGGTGCCGCGCGCAATAAACTGACGGAAGGCCGCGGTAATCTGGTCAGTCGCAGCGAGCAACTGAAACTGCTCGGCGCCCGGGCCAGCAAGAGCCTGCCAGCCGAGCTGCTCGAACGCGCGATGACCGATGAGGAGGGGTTGTTGCAGTTGCCGGAGTAGGAGTGGGTGTCGTGATACCTGTAGGCGCGGTGGCATCGGTTTCGCGCCCACCTAAGGTCTGATTGACCGAACGCTCAGCGCTCAGTATTTAATACTCTGAAGCTATTGGTCATAAATTGTTTCCCGCGACACTTGGTAGCAGGCGTAAAGTAGGACATAGAACTATGATCAGTAGGACGCGGCTTAACGTTTTTGTCAGTCGCGAGTTTTTCCCTGAAGGGGGCGCGTATGAATAGTAAATTGCAAGACTGGCTCCATGACCTCGGTGTCGCCCTCGGCCTGATCGAACGGCCAAAACTGCAACCGATTCCCGTTCGCACGGATGACGACAAACGACGTCAACAACGTCCGCGTCGGTAATCATCTGCAGGTGATTGAGGCCCGGCTCTCCTGTTGAAGGATCAACCGCAGGACCTGGCCTATCTGTCTGGAATTATTCCGTGCATTCATGCGCCCGTGCTTATTCGAGCCGCGTGCGCTCCTCGATTTCCCTCAAGACTAAAATCACATCCACCAGAATTTGCAGGGTCAGATGCTCTGGCACTTTGTAGATTCGGTCTTTGATGCGCGTGGGGAAAACAATGCCGAAATCGAATTCCAGCTGATCCAGAAAATCCTCGATTTCGAAATCTTCCAGCGCCAGGTCCTTGAGCGTGGCTTCTTCGCGAATTTCAGTTTTGTCGATCAGCATCACCCCTAGGGTGTCGTAGACGCGTTGCTGTATTGCTAACCGCTCCATAAAGCGCCTGCTGGTGCCAGTACGGTAAATCAGCCCTGTACGGCTGGAAGCAGGGATCTGTTTATAAGGCTAGCTCACGCGCTAGCCCGTGTTGCCTAATTATGTAGGAGCGGGCTTGCCCGCGATTAGTCTGATGCGGTGTGTCAAGTCCACCGCCATCGCGGGCAAGCCCGCTCCTACAGGGGATTGCGTCAACGATGCTCACGCAACCACTGATCAATCATCTCCTGCAAGCGCTCTCCGGAGAAGCTCGCAAAGTGCCCGCCATGCACAGTGCGGATCGGCAATTGGCGCAGGCGTTCCAGGCTGGTGGCGTAGTCGTCGAGGTTGGAGTGGTAGGCGTCTTCGATCAGCGGGCCGTCGTAGATAATGTCGCCGCTGAATAACGTACCCGTCGTCGCTTCCCACAGGCTGATGCCGCCAGGTGAGTGTCCCGGTGTATGCAGCACTTGCAGGGTGCGGTTGCCGAGGTCCAGCACATCGCCTTCTTCGATCAAGCGGGTGGCGGGCGCGGCCTTGACCCGGTATTCGGCGTAGCACAGCGGGCAATCCGGGTGGGCGTCGAACATGTCGTCGCCGACGAAGGCGGTGGCCAGGGTGTTGTCGCCATCGGGCTGCGCAAGGATCTGTGCTTCGGCGGGGTGGACCAGTCGCTCGGGGAACTCATGGTGCCCGGCAATGTGGTCGAAATGGCAATGACTGGCCACCGCCAACAGCGGTCGCTCAGTCAGCCACGGCAGTTGTTCGCGCAGGCTGACCAGCCCTGAACCACTGTCCACCAGCAAGTCTTTGTCGCGGCCGCGGATATGCCACAGGTTGCAGCGGTAGAAGGGGCGGATGTACGGCTCATGGATCAGGCTGACGCCATCACTCAGGGGTTTGACTTCGAACCATTGGTCACGACTGACGATTTTCATCGGGCGTTTTTCCTTGGCGCAAAAAAAATGGGTGGTCTGCCATGCCCGGCAGCCCACCCATTTAAGGGAAAAGATATCAGGCTACTTGGGCCGTGCTCACTGGACGCGGCGACACCAGGCTAACCACGACAAAACTGATCAAACCAACCGCAAGGCTGTAGTAGATCGGCGTGTTGGCGTCGAGACCGTCTTTGATCATAAAACCCAGCGCCGTCAGGAAGCCCAGCGCCATGCTGCTGATCGCCCCGGAGGTGGTTGCACGCTTCCAGAAGATCGCGCCGATCAACGGAATCAGCATACCGCCAACCAACAGGTTGTAGGCCAGCGTCAGGGCGCTGATCACGTCGTGAACTACCAGCGCGATACCCAATACCACGATGCCGGTGAGCAAGGTGAACAGGCGGTTGATGCCCAGGCTCGATTGCTTGCCGCCGCGCAGACGTGGCAGCAGGTCTTCGGTCAAGGTGGTGGAAGCGGCAAGCAAACCAGCGCTGGCGGTGGACATCATCGCAGCCAGTGCAGCCGCGATCACCAGACCGCGCAAACCGTCCGGCAGCGAGACTTTAAGGATGGCGGCGAAGGCGTTGTTGACGTTATCCAGATCCGGCAGCAGCACGTGAGCGGCCATGCCGATCAGGGCACACGCCAGGCCGTAGAAAATGCAGTACACGCCGGCAACCGAACCTGCGTATTTCGCCACCTTGTCAGTACGGGCAGTGAACACGCGCTGCCAGATGTCCTGACCGATCAGGATCCCGAAGAAGTAGATCAGGAAGTAGGTGATGATGGTGTCCCAGCCGATGGTGGTCCAGCTGAAGCTGGCGGCTGGCAGCTTGGCGACCAGTTGGTCCCAGCCCCCGACACGGTACATGCAGATCGGCAGCAGGATGAAGATCAGGCCGACGGTCTTGATCACGAATTGCACGATGTCGGTCAGGGTCAGCGACCACATGCCGCCAATCGCCGAATAAATCACCACCACGCCACCACCGAGCAATACCGACAGCCAGAACGGCAGCCCGAACAGTACTTGCATCACGGTGCCGATCGCCAGAATCGACGTCACGCCGATCATCAGCGCGTACGCCAGCATGATCACCGCGCTGGCTTGACGGGCCATCGGGTTGTAACGCTTTTCGAGGATCTGGGTAACGGTGAAGATCTTCAGCTTGAGCAGCGGTTTGGCGAGAAACAGGTTCAACGCGATGATGCCCAGGCCCAGGGCTGCGCACAGCCAGAAACCGGAAATCCCGTGAACGTAACCCAGACGCACAGTACCGACTGTCGATGCGCCGCCAAGCACGGTGGCGGCCATGGTGCCCATGTACAAGGTGGGGCCGAGGTTACGCCCTGCGACCAGGTAGTCTTCGTGGGTTTTTGCCTTGCGCATGCCGTACCAACCGAGTACCAGCATGCCAGCGGCATAGATGAGAACAACGAATATGTCTAAAGCCATGGGAGGATCACCGAATATCTTTTTTTTATGTTGAAGCACAAATCAGGCGCAGCGACGTGGCGGGCGGGTGTTGCAGGCAGCCCGCCGCGTGCCGGGATGGATCAGGCAGTTTGTCTTGAATCTACAGCGTCAGCTCTATTTTGACCTTTGCTACGTGGATCGTCTGGTGCGTATACCGCTGTGGTTTCTGGGACAGGCCCAGCCACAGGGGAAACCCACCGACGCCAAACGCTTTTAGCGGTGTGTCACGCCCGGCAGTACGCAGAGCATCTCGTACAGCAGGTTGGCGCCCAGCAGTGAGGTATTACCGGTGGTGTCATACGGCGGCGAGACTTCTACCAGATCACAACCGACGAGGTCGAGGCCTTGGCAGCCGCGGATGATCTCGATCGCTTGAATGGTGGTCAGACCGCCGATTTCAGGAGTGCCGGTGCCCGGTGCCCAGGCTGGGTCGATACCGTCGATGTCGAAGCTTAGATAAACCGGTCCGCCGCCGACTTTCTCACGCACTTCAGCCATCAGTTGACTCAAGGATTTGTGCCAGCACTCTTCGGCCTGAACCACACGGAAGCCTTGTTTGCGGCTCCAGTTGAAGTCTTCGGCGGTGTAACCCTGTGCGCGCAGACCGATCTGTACCACACGGTCGCAATCCAGCAGGCCTTCTTCTACCGCGCGGCGGAAGGTGGTGCCGTGGGCGATTTTCTCGCCGAACATGTGATCGTTGACGTCAGCGTGGGCGTCGATGTGCACCAGACCGACCTTGCCGTGCTTTTTATGGATCGCACGCAGGATTGGCAGGGTGATGGTGTGGTCGCCGCCCAACGTCAGGGGGATGACATCGTGTTCAAGAATCTCGTTGTAGGACTCTTCGATGATGCGCACAGCGTCCAACAGGTTAAAGGTGTTGATTGCCACGTCGCCGATGTCGGCCACGGAAAGAGAATCGAAGGGAGCAGCACCGGTCGCCATGTTGTACGGGCGAATCATCACCGATTCAGCACGAATCTCACGTGGCCCGAAACGTGTGCCAGGGCGCAGCGAAGTACCGATGTCCAGCGGGACGCCGATAAAGGCAGCATCCAGGCCGGCGGCCGATTGCAGGTGGGGTAGTCGCATCATGGTGGCGATGCCGGCGAAGCGCGGCATTTCGTTGCCGCCCAGTGGTTGGTGAAAAATCTTGTCCACGGGATTGCCTCATCGGTTGTTGTGATTTGAGCGGATTTTTGCAAACAGACGAGGCGGGGAAGAATCGGTGAGAGCAAATACTTAGTTCAGGAATTTCTGAAGTAATGGGCTGGAGGGCTTGGCAGGTGGGGGAAAAGAGCCTCCCCATGGCTGGCATGGGGAGGTTGAATCGGTTACAGAAGCGTAACGTCGAATGAATCGGAAACGGCCACTAGCTCGAAATTACGTTCAACGGCGAAGGCAAAATGCACGCGTTTTCCCTGAAGGCCAACAAAGCCTTGTCCGCCAATGTGGGGGAATTTTATCGTCGGGTTTAGTTGATCATCGAAACTGACCTGATGGGATACAAAGATGGCGCCATGACCTTCGTAACTGACGGATAAGTTCACCCAGTCTCCGGCGGTCATCGGAGAGGCCATTGCAATTTCGGCTTCCACGCCAGAAACGACAAGTGTTTCATAGGTCGGAAATGGAGAAGGCAGAATGTTGGGCGGCGGCAGGTAAATCACCTGCTGTGGCAACGGTTCTGCCGCGCAAGGCAATACAAACTGTTGAGTCATCACACGGTAGTTCGCTACTTGCTGAGTGTGTTCAAGTTTCATGGTGTTCGTCCCTGTATGGTTAATTAATTCGCAACGTAATTGTTACGGCAAAATCACGTAAGCAGCATCGATAGGTGTCGTCAATAAACTTGATTCGAAGGGTTTTATGAAGGGTGTGTTTATAAAAATGTTTAATGTTAAGGGTCCAAGTAGTGACTTCGGCTACTCGGGCGCTTATACCCAGTGATGAGGCATCGGCTGCATCGCCAGCAGGGCTGCGTTGGCGACGCCATGCTCACTTGAAGCAAATAATCCGTGCGCCCTCACACACCTTGGTTAGACTGACGCCGTTTCCCCACCCACGTCGACAGGACCCCCATGGCCAACGCTCTACCTGACCTGAAACTCTTGCGGATCTTCGCCAGCGTGGTGCGCCATCAGGGGTTCGCCAGCGCGCAGCAGGAACTCAACCTGTCGACCTCGGCCATCAGCACCTACATGAGCCAGCTCGAAGCGGCGCTGGGCCTGGTGTTGTGTCATCGCGGGCGGGGTGGGTTCAGCCTGACCAGCAAGGGCGAGTTGTTTCATCAGGAAACATTGCGTCTGCTGGGCGAACTGGAAGGGTTCGAGCAGTACGCGGCGGCGCTCAAGGGCGAACTGCGCGGTACGCTGAATCTGGGGGTGATCGACTCCACGGTCAGTGATCGCGCCTTGCCGTTCGCCGAAGCCATCGGTGCTTACAGCCAGGAACACCCGGCGGTGCATTTGCATTTGTCGGTAATGAGCCCTTACGAGTTGCAACTCGGGGTACAGGACAACCGCCTCGACCTGGCCATCGGTGCGTTTTCCACGCGCATGAGCGGCTTGCTGTATCAGCCGTTGTATCGCGAGCAGCACTGGCTATATTGCAGTAGTCGTCATCCGCTGTTTGGTGAGCGACGCATTCCCGAGCAGGTCATCACCCAACAGCGCATGGTCGGACGTGGTTACTGGAGCCAGGCCGAATTGGCGCGGCACGGTTTCAAGCACAGCGCGGCGACGGTGGAGAGTATGGAAGCGCAACTGATTTTGGTGCTCTCGGGCGCCTACATCGGCTACCTGCCGGAACACTACGCGCAAGCCTGGGCTGACTCGGGCCATTTGCGCGTGTTGTTACCGGCGACCTTCGGTTATCAGGCTCCGTTCTCGATGATCGTGCGCCGTGGCCGCAGTCGTGAACCCTTGATCCAGACCTTTCGCGATCTGCTCAAGGCCCAGCTCAATCAGCAGAGCTGAGGAATTTACCGCATGTCCCGCGTCCATTGCCCTCGTTGCCTGCGCCCCGAAAGCCATTGCCTGTGCGCACTGATCCCGCACCTGGACAGCCGCACCCGCGTATTGATTTTGCAGCACCCCAGTGAGGTCAACCACGCGTTGAATACGGCGCGGTTTGCCGCGTTGGGGCTGAGCAATGCCGAACTGCGGGTGGGCGAGGTGTTTGCTGACCTGAGCACGTTGCTCAGCCCGCCGGGTTATCAGGCGCGCCTGTTGTTTCCCGCGGACGATGCACAACCGTTGAGCGCCTACTCGGCCGAGGAGGCGAGTGATTCAATACTGTTGGTCGTGCCGGACGGCACCTGGAAGAAAGCCCGCAAGTTATTGCACTTGAATCCGCTGTTGGCGGCGTTGCCACGGGTCAGCCTGGTGGACGCGACGCCTTCGCGCTATCGACTGCGCAAAGCGCCGGGGCCGGGCGCCTTGTCTACGGTCGAGGCGATTGTCCAGGCCTTGCAGACACTGGAAGCGCCCCGCAGCTTCGAGGCCTTGTTAAGGCCGTTCGACGCGCTGATCGACGGGCAGATTGCCGCGATGGGTGACGACACCTATCAGCGTAACCACCAGCGATCCGATCCGCTGTGAGTGTCAGCCGTTCAGCGAAGATGGCTGAGCCAGCTTGGCCCGTTGCATCCGAGAGATGTACGCCTCGGTTTCCCGTTCGGCATCGGTGCGGGTAGAAAACGGACCTTCGAGGGTGTTTTCCCGGGTGCTGAAGAAAAACTGTCCATTGACCAACGAAACACGGTTACTGCGGAAGTGAACCGTGGGTGACGGGTCTTGCTCGCGCATGGCTAACATGATCATTTCCTGGACGGTGCCGTCTACGGCTGGAAAGACTGCGGGGTGGCCTCGGTTGAATGATGACAATGTAGCTTACGCCGTCATTCTTAGTAAACGCACAATTGAGACTCAACTCTCGCGTCAACTGTCCCTGTGTTACGGAACGTATCCGAGCCTAGAATGCGCACCTTCCTTTGTCGTGTCCCACCGAGAATTTTTTCATGCATGTTTCTTCCGGCCGCTGGTTGTATGGCCTGTCACTTGCGCTGGTGACAGCGGTGCTCTGGGGCGTCCTGCCGGTCAAACTCAAGCAAGTCATGTTGATCATGGATCCGGTGACAGTGACCTGGTATCGGTTGGTGGTTTCCGGCTCGATACTGTTTGTCTGGCAGGCCCTGAGCGGCGGTCTGCCAAGCTTTAAAGTGTTGGGCGGCAAGGGCAAGGTATTGGTCGGATTGTCTGTATTCGGCCTGCTGGGCAATTACCTATTGTACTTGGCCGGCCTGAGGATTCTCAGCCCCGGCACGGCGCAGTTGGTGATCCAAATGGGGCCGATTCTGTTGCTGATCAGCAGCATCTTCCTGTTCAAGGAACGCTTCAGCATCGGCCAGGGCGTCGGGCTGATGGTGTTATTGCTCGGTTTTGGGCTGTTCTTTAACCAGCGGCTGGCGGAATTACTGACGTCGTTGAGCGATTACACGGCCGGCGTGTTGATGGTGCTGCTGGCGTCGGCGGTGTGGACTTTTTATGGCTTGAGCCAGAAGCAACTGTTGACGGTGTGGAAATCGCCGCAGGTGATGATGGTGATCTACCTGTTCTGCGCGCTGTTGGTCACGCCGTGGGCGCATCCGCTGCAAGCGCTGGAACTCAGCCCGTTGCAAGGGTGGTTATTGCTGGCGTGTTGCTTGAACACGCTGGTGGCTTACGGCGCGTTTGCCGAAGCGCTGGCGCATTGGGAGGCCTCGCGGGTCAGTGCGACCCTGGCGATCACGCCATTGGTGACCTTTGGCTGCGTGGCGACTGCGGCATGGCTGTGGCCTGACTTTGTGCATGCCGAAGACATCAATAGCCTGGGTTACGGCGGGGCGGTGTTGGTGGTGGTGGGGTCAGCGCTGGTTGCCCTTGGTCCATCGTTGATTGCCGGGCTGCGCGCACGGCGAGCGCGGTTGATGGCTGGGGTTTGAGGCCAAATGTGTAGGAGTCGGGCTTGCCCGCGATGGCGTCCTGCCTGACACGCCGCGTTAAGCCAATCGCAGGCAAGCCCGCTCCTACAGAATCTCAATCAGCCGTTACTACCCGCCTCCAGCATGTTCTCCGGCCGCACCCAGGCGTCGAACTCGGCATCGGTCAAATACCCCAGCGCCAGCGCCGCTGCGCGCAGGGTCAGGCCTTCGGTGTAAGCCTTCTTGGCGATTTTCGCCGATTTGTCGTAGCCGATATGCGGGTTAAGCGCCGTCACCAGCATCAAGCCGCGCTCCAGGTGTTCAGCCATTTTCTCGGCGTCCGGCTCCATTCCGGCCACGCAATGTTCCTGGAAGTTGCTGCAACCATCGCCGAGCAGGCGGATCGATTGCAGCAGGTTGTGGATGATCACCGGCTTGAACACGTTCAACTGCAGGTGACCCTGGCTGGCAGCGAAACCGATGGTCACGTCATTGCCCAGCACCTGGCAGGCGAGCATCGACAAGGCCTCGCATTGGGTCGGGTTGACCTTGCCGGGCATGATCGAGCTGCCAGGTTCGTTGGCGGGCAATTTGACTTCAGCCAATCCGCCACGCGGCCCGGAGCCCAACAGACGCAGGTCGTTGGCGATTTTCATCAGGGTCACGGCCAGGGTTTTCAAGGCCCCGGACAAGGCGGTCAACGGTTCGTGACCGGCCAGCGCGGCGAACTTGTTCGGCGCGGTGATAAACGGCAGGCCGGAAAGGCTGGCCAATTCGGACGCTACCGCTTCGGCGAAACCTTTAGGCGAGTTGAGGCCGGTGCCCACTGCGGTGCCACCCTGTGCCAGCTCATAGACCGCAGGCAATGTGTGGCGTATGGCTTGGGCAGAGTATTCAAGTTGCGCGACGAAGCCTGAGAGTTCCTGGCCGAAAGTAATCGGCGTGGCGTCCATCATGTGGGTGCGGCCGGTCTTGACCAGCTTCATGTGGCGTGCCGACTGATCGGCCAGCCCGTCGGCCAGTTCGGCAATCGCCGGCAGCAGGTGCTGAGTGACCGCCTGCGCCGCCGCAATGTGCATCGCGGTGGGGAAGCAGTCGTTGGAGCTTTGCGAGCGGTTCACATGGTCATTGGGGTGCACCGGCAGCTTACCGCCACGGCCTTTGCCGGCCAACTCGTTGGCGCGCCCGGCGATCACTTCATTGACGTTCATGTTGCTCTGGGTGCCGCTGCCGGTCTGCCAGACCACCAATGGGAATTGTTCGTCGAGCGTGCCGCTCAGCACTTCGTCGGCCGATTGTTCGATCAGGTTGGCGATGTCGGTTGGCAGATCGCCATTGCGGTTGTTGACCCGGGCCGCGGCTTTCTTGATCAGGGCGAGGGCGTGCAGTACCGCCAGCGGCATGCGCTGGTCGCCAATCTCGAAATTGATCAGCGAGCGTTGCGTCTGGGCTCCCCAGTAAGCGTCATCGGGTACATCGATCTGACCAATGCTGTCGGTTTCGATACGGCTCATCGGAGCACTCCTCTAAGGTTTGAATGCGCAGTTTAGGCCCAGATAGGTTACAGAGGTTCCATAGGTAGACTTTTTGACCGCTTGGCCCGTCAGGGCTTGAGCCGCACGTGAACATGGGCGCAGAATGTTCGGCCTTGGGGTTCAGCCTCGCCAGTTAGATGATAAGGAAACTCGATGACCCGTCTTCGTGCCCTCTGTATCGCAGTTGCTCTGGGATGTGCCAGCGGCCAGGTATTTGCCGACACTGCCAGCCACAACGCCAATGCTGAGACCATCCTCAAGCTGACCCACGCCGACAAAATGGGCACCGGCGTCTACATGCAGGTTCAGCAGATGTTCCAGCAGCGCTTTGAAGAAAGCAAAGCACCAGACTCGCAGAAAGCCGTGCTTGAGACCTATCAAGCCAAGGCTTCCGCCGCTCTGGACCAGGCTATCGGCTGGGAAAAAATCCGTCCGGACATGGTCAAGCTCTACACCTCGAACTTCACCGAAGGCGAGCTGAAAGACCTGATCGCGTTCTACCAGTCGCCGCTGGGCAAGAAAGTCCAGGCGAAAATGCCTGAAATCCTGATGCAGTCGAACCAACTGGCCCAGGGCAAACTGGAAAGCGCTGTACCGGTGGTCAACAAATTGCTGGCTGATATGACTGCGCAACTGAACCCGGGCAAAGCCGCGGCACCTGCTGCAGCCCCAGCGCCAGCCAAGAAGCCTTAAGCTCAGGTCATGAACATGCAACAGCGTATCGAGGCGGCATTGTCCGCCTTGCAGCCCCAGCATCTGCAAGTGCTCGACGAGAGCCACATGCACAGCCGTGGCTTGCAGACCCATTTCAAGGCAGTGCTGGTCAGTGACCAGTTCGCCGGCTTGAGCTCGGTCAAACGCCACCAGAAGGTTTACGCCACGCTGGGTGACTTGATGGGCGAGTTCCACGCCCTGGCGCTGCACACCTACACCCCGGAAGAATGGGCAAAAACCGGCGCCGCGCCGGCTTCGCCGACCTGTGCGGGTGGTAGCAAGCACTGATATAAAACCTGTAGGAGCTGCCGAAGGCTGCGATAGGGCCGGATCGGCCTTCCGGCCATTGGTTCGCAGCCTTCGGCAGCTCCTACAGGGGGTTGTGTGCTCTGCAGGCACCTGTGTCTGACCTGAATTAAGTCACACCCCTACGGTTTTGTTAGAATCACCCAACGCGCCGCTCGCCGGCGCGTTTTTTATTGCATTGATAGCGGGTCGGCTCTTTGCGAGAGCACCCACCTGGAGACGTAGATGACTCAACAGATTGTCGTGGCCGCTTTGTACAAGTTCGTCACCCTCACCGATTACGTTGCCCTGCGCGAGCCCTTGCAGCAGGCGATGATCGACAACGGCATCAAAGGCACCCTGCTCATCGCTGAAGAAGGCATCAACGGCACCGTCTCCGGTAGTCGTGAAGGCATCGACGGCTTGATGGCCTGGCTGAAAAACGATCCGCGCATGGACGATATCGACCATAAGGAATCGTACTGCGACGATCAGCCGTTCTATCGGACCAAGGTCAAGCTGAAGAAAGAGATCGTCACCCTCGGCGTCGACGGCGTGGACCCGAACAAACAGGTGGGCACCTATGTCGATCCGGAGAACTGGAACGCGCTGATCAGCGATCCGGAAGTGCTGTTGATCGACACCCGCAACGATTACGAAGTCTCGATCGGCACCTTCGAAGGCGCCATCGACCCGAAAACCACCAGTTTTCGCGAATTCCCCGACTACATCAAAGAACACTTCGACCCGGCCGTGCACAAGAAGGTTGCGATGTTCTGCACCGGCGGTATTCGTTGTGAAAAAGCCTCGAGCTTCATGCTCAGCCAAGGCTTCGACGAGGTCTATCATCTTAAAGGCGGCATTCTCAAATACCTTGAGCAGGTCCCGCAGGAAGAAAGCAAGTGGCAGGGTGACTGCTTCGTGTTCGACAACCGCGTGACCGTGCGTCACGATTTGAGCGAAGGCGACTACGATCAGTGTCATGCGTGCCGGACGCCGATCAGTGTCGAAGACCGCGTCAGCGAACACTACGTCGCCGGGATCAGTTGCCCGCACTGCTGGGATAAGTTGAGCGAGAAGACTCGCCGCAGCGCCATCGACCGGCAGAAGCAGATCGAACTGGCCAAGGCGCGTAATCAGCCACACCCGATTGGCCGCAACTACCGACTGGAAACAGAGGCCTGAGCCATGAAAACCCGTCTGCTCTACGTCATGGACCCGATGTGCTCCTGGTGTTATGGCTTCGCGCCTGTGGCCGAAGCGCTGGTGGAGCAAGCGCGTGCGGCAGGCGTGGAACTGCACCTGGTGGTGGGCGGTTTGCGCACGGGCGGTGGATCGGCGCTGGAGCCGAGCACACGGCGCTACATTCTTGAACATTGGCATTCGGTGGCCGAATCCACTGGTCAGCCGTTTCGCTTTGAAGACGCGTTGCCCGAAGGTTTCGTTTACGACACCGAGCCGGCGTGCCGCGCCATTGTCACCGCGCGCAGTCTGGACCCGGACAGTGCGTGGCAACTGGTGCACTTGATCCAGCAGGCGTTCTACGCCGAAGGTCGTGACACCACCCAGGCGTGCGTGCTGGTGGCGTTGGCCGAACGGGCGGGCTTGCCGCGAATCGAGTTTGCCGAAGCCTTCGACAGTGCCGAACAAGCGACGGCCACCGCAGCGGATTTCACCTGGGTACAGGATCTGGGGATCGCCGGTTTCCCGACCTTGCTCGCTGAGCGCAACGGTCAACTGGCGTTATTGACCAACGGTTACCAACCCCTCGATGAACTCGCTCCGCTGCTCGGCCGCTGGCTGGAGCGCGCTGCCTGTGCATGAGCAACCGGGTCCACCAGGATCGGTGCCGCGTACCGACCGACTGAGCTGGGCGGAAATTCGCCGGCTGGCGATGCATCACAAGAAAGCCCTGTGGATCGCCAACGGCGTAGCGGTGTTGGCCACACTGTGCAGCGTGCCGATCCCGTTGCTGTTGCCGCTGTTGGTCGACGAAGTGTTGCTCGGTCACGGCAATTCAGCGCTCAAGGTCATGAACCATGCGTTGCCCGACGGCCTGCAAAAGGCGGTGGGCTACATCGGCCTGATGTTAGTGGTGACCTTCAGCCTGCGACTCGCTTCGCTGGTGTTCAACGTGGTGCAGGCCCGGCTGTTCGCCGGACTGGCCAAGGACATCGTCTACCGCATTCGTATCCGTTTGATCGAACGCCTGAAGCGTATCTCACTCGGTGAGTACGAAAGCCTTGGCGGCGGCACCGTCACCACCCATCTGGTGACCGATCTCGACACGCTGGACAAGTTCGTCGGCGAAACCCTGAGCCGCTTTCTGGTGGCGATGCTGACGCTGGTCGGCACCGCAGGCATTCTGATGTGGATGCACTGGCAGCTGGCGTTGTTGATTCTGCTGTTCAATCCGCTGGTGATCTACGCCACGGTGCAGTTGGGCAAGCGGGTCAAACACCTGAAGAAGCTGGAAAACGACAGCACCGCGCGCTTCACCCAGGCGCTCACCGAAACCCTCGAAGCAATTCAGGAAGTGCGTGCCGGCAACCGCCAGGGCTTCTTCCTCGGTCGTTTGGGTCTGAAAGCGCAGGAAGTCCGCGATTACGCGGTGGCTTCGCAATGGAAAAGCGACGCCTCCAGCCGCGCCAGTGGCCTGTTGTTTCAGTTCGGTATCGATATCTTCCGCGCGGCAGCGATGCTCACGGTGCTGTTCTCCGACCTGTCCATCGGCCAGATGTTGGCGGTGTTCAGCTACCTGTGGTTCATGATCGGCCCGGTGGAACAGCTGCTCAATCTGCAATATGCGTTCTATGCCGCCGGCGGTGCGCTGACCCGGATCAATGAAATGCTGGCCCGCGCCGACGAGCCGCAGTACCCCGGGGGCGTTGATCCGTTCAAAGGCCGGGAAACAGTCGGTATCGAGGTGCGTGGCCTGAGTTTCGGTTATGGCGAAGACCTGGTGTTGGACCAACTGAACCTGTCCATCGCGCCGGGGGAGAAGGTCGCCATCGTCGGTGCCAGCGGCGGCGGCAAGAGCACCCTCGTGCAATTGTTGCTGGGTCTGTACACGGCGCAGGCCGGCACGATTCGCTTTGGCGGAGCCACCCAGCAAGACATCGGTCTGGAGACCGTGCGAGAGCATGTCGCGGTGGTGCTGCAACACCCTGCGTTGTTCAACGACACAGTGCGCGCCAACCTGACCATGGGCCGTGAGCGCAGCGACGAAGCCTGTTGGCGCGCGTTGGAAATTGCCCAGCTCGACACCACCATTCGCCTGTTGCCACAGGGCCTGGACAGCATTGTCGGCCGCTCTGGCGTGCGCCTGTCTGGCGGCCAGCGGCAGCGTCTGGCCATCGCGCGGATGGTGCTGGCCGATCCCAAAGTGGTGATCCTCGACGAAGCCACCTCGGCCCTCGATGCCGCGACCGAATACAACCTGCACCAGGCCCTGGCGCGCTTTCTCAGCGGCCGTACCACGCTGATCATTGCCCACCGCCTGTCAGCGGTGAAGCAGGCAGATCGTGTGTTGGTGTTCGATGGCGGGCGCATCGCTGAAGATGGCGATCACCAGCAATTGATCGCCGATGGCGGCCTGTACGCAAAGCTATACGGTCATCTGCAGCAAATATAATTGCAATCGGATCTTGCCCAAGACCGATTTATGCATAAGTCTAGCGCCCGCAACATTCTACTTTTCCCATATTCCTGCTTGATGTGGCCGGTACGCGGCTGCGTCGGGCGGTAGCGCGTTTCAAAAGTGAGAAAAGCTCGGCGGTGTTGTCGGATTTTTAGCCTAGTCTCAGGGAAGGCTGTTGTTACTGGTGCGACATGGTGCATACAGGATTGCTTATGAAAGGGAACCCATGAAGCAAAAGCGGATTCTTGAAAACCCCCGTCTTTTGGGGATCGTTTGGCCATTTATCGCTGTCGTGCTGTTCCAGGCGCTTCTGGGATGCGTGAGCTTGTATATGTTGTCGGCCGTGCGGGGATATGTTGCCGGGGAGAGTTTGTGGTCTAAAGGGCAGAAAGACGCCATTTACTACCTCAACCTGTATGCCAACAGCCGAGATGAGCTCAACTACCTTAAGTACCAGGAAGCCATTGCGATTCCTCAAGGCGGCCACGACTTGCGGGTGGCGCTCGATAAACCTGTGCCGGACTTGTCTGGCGCGCGCGCTGGCCTGCTGCAAGGCGGCAATCACCCGGACGACGCGCCCAGTATCATTTGGCTGTACCTGAACTTCCGCCACTTCAGCTACCTGGAAAAAGCCATCGAGTTGTGGAAAGTCGGCGACGGCTATCTGCTGCGACTGGATGATGTCGCCCAGCAAATGCACGCCAACTTTGTCCGGCACACCGCCACGGCGGCGGATGTTCAGGTGTGGAAGACGCAAATCAGTGCCATCAACGAAAGCGTGACGCCGGCGGCGAAAGCCTTCAGCGATGCGCTGGGCGAGGGTTCCCGGGTCATTCTGCGTATTCTGCTGATCACTAACATGGCGGTCGCCGTGGTGTTGATTCTGCTGGCGCTGTTGCGTACCCACAAACTGTTGACCCAGCGCCACGCCTTCGCCAGTGCGCTGCAAGAGGAAAAGGAGCGGGCGCAGATCACCCTTGAGTCGATTGGTGATGGCGTGATTACCACCGATGTCGACGGCTCGATTGCCTACATGAACCCGGCGGCTGAACACCTCACTCACTGGCGCAGCGAACAGGCCCACGGGTTACCGCTCGCCGCGCTGTTCAACCTGCTGGACGAGAACGACCAGAAAGACAGTTTCACCCTGATCGAGCACATTCTCAGCGGCAAACTCAGCGGTGGCAGCGAACATTCACGACTGATCCAGCGCCTGGATGGCAGTACTGTTTCGGTGGCGCTGGTGGGTTCGCCGATCCGCACCGACGGCAAAACCAGCGGCACTGTGCTGGTGCTGCACGATATGACCCAGGAACGGCAATACATCGCCAACCTCTCCTGGCAGGCGACCCACGACGCCTTGACCGGCCTGGCCAACCGCCGAGAGTTCGAATACCGGCTGGAACAGGCGCTGAATAACCTGACGCGGCAGGTCAGCCGCCATTCATTGCTGTTTCTCGACCTTGATCAGTTCAAGCTGGTCAACGACACCAGCGGCCATGCGGCGGGCGATGAGTTGCTGCGGCACATCTGCACCTTGCTGCAACAAGGCCTGCGCGAGGGCGACACCCTGGCGCGGCTGGGCGGCGATGAGTTCGGCATTTTGCTGGAGAACTGTCCGCCGGACGTGGCGGAAAAAATAGCTGAATGCCTGCGCCAGACCGTGCAAAGCCTGCACTTTGTGTGGAAGGGCCGGCCCTTTGTTACCACGGTCAGCATCGGGCTGGTGCATATCAACCATGGTCCGACCACGCTGGAAGCCTCGCTGCGGGCTGCCGACATGGCGTGCTACATGGCCAAGGAGAAGGGGCGCAATCGGGTCCAGGTCTACCACGCCGACGATTCGGAGTTGTCGTTGCGCTATGGCGAAATGGCCTGGGTTCAGCGGCTGCACATGGCGCTGGAGGAAAACCGCTTCTGTCTGTATTCCCAGGAAATCGCCACACTCGGCCATGGCACCGACCCCAACGGGCATGTTGGTGGCCACATCGAGATTTTGCTGCGCCTGCGCGATGAAACCGGACGGATGATCCTGCCGGACAGTTTCATTCCGGCCGCCGAGCGTTATGGCCTGATGACCACCCTGGATCGCTGGGTGGTGCACAACGTATTCAAGATCATTGCGCAGTGCTTGCGCGAAGCCAGACACACCGGACCGATGGCGATGTGTGCTATCAATTTGTCAGGCACCAGCATTGGTGACGACGCGTTTCTTGAGTACTTGAAGGGGCAGTTCGACACCCATCAAATACCTCCCGATCTGATTTGTTTTGAAATTACCGAAACCAGCGCCATCGCCAATCTGGGCAGCGCCATCCGTTTTATTAATGAGTTAAAAGGCTTGGGTTGCCTGTTTTCCCTGGATGACTTTTGTGCCGGGATGTCGTCGTTCGCGTACCTTAAACATTTACCTGTAGACTTTCTGAAGATCGATGGCAGCTTTGTCAAAGACATGCTCGATGATCCGATCAACCACGCCATGGTGGAAGTGATCAATCATATCGGACATGTCATGGGCAAACGGACCATTGCCGAATTTGTTGAAACACCGCAAATCGAGCAGGCATTGCTTGAAATCGGTGTTGATTTTGCGCAGGGCTACACTATTGAGCGCCCGCAGTTGTTCACGTGTGAGTGTTTGCATTCCAGACCGGCTCGTCCGACTCCGATGCTGTTCAAGACGCCTGGAACATTCCGCTGAAACGATTGAATAATCACATTCAAAAAGGAGCCCTAACAGTGATCGATACTTTCAGCAGAGCCGGTCCGCTCATGGAAGCAACCAGTTATCCGGCGTGGGCACAGCAATTGATCGTCGATTGCAGTGAAGCCAAGCGTCGAGTGGTCGAGCATGAGCTCTATCAGCGGATGCGCGATGCCCGCCTGAGCTCGAAAACCATGCGTCAGTACTTGATCGGCGGTTGGCCGGTGGTCGAGCAGTTCGCCGTGTACATGGCGCAGAACCTGATCAAAACCCGTTTTGCCCGTCATCCCGGCGAAGACATGGCGCGTCGCTGGTTGATGCGCAACATCCGCGTCGAACTCAACCATGCCGATTACTGGCTGAACTGGAGCAAGGCCCATGGCGTCAGCCTGGAAGACTTGCAGGCCCAGCAGGTAGCCCCGGAACTGCATGCGTTGAGTCATTGGTGCTGGCACACCTGCTCGTCTGATTCATTGATCATTGCCATCGCCGCGACTAACTACGCCATCGAAGGGGCGACCGGTGAATGGTCGGCCATCGTCTGTTCCAACGGGGTCTATGCCGCGTCATTCCCGGAAGAGCAGCGCAAGGGCGCGATGAAGTGGCTGAAGATGCACGCGCAATATGACGATTCACATCCTTGGGAAGCCCTGGAAATCATTTGCACGCTGGCAGGTAACAATCCAAGCGTTCAATTGCAGACCGAGCTGCGCCAGGCCATCAGCAAAAGCTACGACTATATGTTCCTGTTCCTGGAACGCTGCATGCAGCAGGAGAAGACCTCGCAGCCGCGTGAGCGCATGGTGTTGGTCGAAAGCTGATTGTTCAAATATCGTTGCACGCAGGTTAAGCCTCTGAGCTAATCGAGCTTAACCCGCCATCGCCAGACGATTTCGTCCATCGCGCTTGGCCACGTACAGTGCATTGTCAGCACGGCGTAACAGGCTGTCCGCCGATTCCGCTGGCAATAGCGTCGCGCAGCCGAGGCTGACCGTCAGTTCGATTGGGTGCTCGGGCGCCGGGTGAGTCAGGCGCAGCGCGGCATAGCGCAGACGCTCACCCACCATCGCCGCCGCTTCGCGACAGGTGTTGGACAGCACGATCAGAAACTCCTCGCCGCCAAATCGAAACACCATATCGACGTTGCGCAACTGACTTTTGATCGACTCGGCCACGGCCTTGAGCACTTCATCGCCAGTGGCATGGCCGTGGGTGTCGTTGACCCGTTTGAAGTGGTCGATATCGAGCATCAGCAACGACAGTGGGTGCTTGTGCCGACGCGCCAGCTCGGTTTCCCGGGACAGCGTCTGATCCATGGCAATACGGTTGCCGGTGCCGGTCAGCGGGTCTCGCAATGCGCTTTGGGTCGCGGCCCGATACATCAAGGCATTGCGCAGCGGGAACAGCAGGCACGAGAGCAGCGTTTCCAGTTGCGCCAACTCCAGCTCGGAGAAACGCAGGTTGCGCTGGAACACCAACTCGCCCAGGTGCTCGCCTTCATGACTCAAGCTGTAGCTCGCCCGGTGGTGGGTGCGCTCGCCGAATTTCAACAGCAAGTCGGCACTGCGTTGTTCGTAGCTCAAGGCGTTAAGCGGCATTAGCCGTTGGATGCCGTAAAAAAAGGTCGCGAGGATTTTTTCCGCTTCAAGGCTGGTCTGCAATTGCAGGCCGAGTTCGAGGTGTAACTGCTGCAAGGTGGCCGGCGGCAGTAGGGTGTTCTGTTGCTGACCAAACCCTAGTCGTTGCAATTTAGCACTGTCGAATTCAACGGCGTGGATCTGGCTGGGGGGACTCATTCTCTACTCCCTAAAACACAAAAAAGCGGTCTTAGCTAACGGAGTTAGAGCGAAAATCATGCCAATCAGTTCATTTAAACTTTAACTCATGTGGATTCAGGGGCTTAACGCTCATACGTCAGTAGTACGGCAGGCTGCTCACGGCAGTATTTTGACTTGATTTCAACGCGCCACGGGCGGTGGCAAAATTCTGTCACGCCGTGGCCATTAGAGAAGAAGGTTACTGAGCGTTGAATGCCTGACCGTTGATGCCAGTGCTGTCCGGGCCCATCAGGTACAGGTACACCGGCATGATCGCTTCCGGCGTTGGATTGGTCTCCGGGTTTTCCCCCGGATACGCCTGGGCGCGCATGCTGGTGCGGGTGGCGCCGGGGTTGATGCTGTTGGCGCGAATCGGCGCGACACCGTCGACTTCATCGGCCAGGGTTTGCATCAGGCCCTCGGTGGCGAACTTCGACACCCCGTAGGCACCCCAGTAAGCGCGCCCTTTGCGGCCGACGCTGCTGGAGGTAAACACCACGGACGCATCCTGCGACAGCTTGAGCAACGGCAGCAGGGTGCTGGTGAGCATGAACATCGCGTTGACGTTGATGTGCATTACGCGCATGAAGTTCTCGCCGGACAACTGCTCCATCGGTGTACGCGGACCGATGATCGACGCGTTGTGCAGCAAGCCGTCGAGGTGCCCGAACTCGTTCTCGACCATGGCCGCCAGTTCGTCGTACTGGTGGGGCAGGGCGGTCTCCAGGTTGAACGGAATCACCACTGGCTGCGGATGGCCCGCCGCTTCGATCTCGTCATAGACCTGGCTCAGATTGGCTTCGGTCTTGCCCAGCAGCAACACGGTGGCGCCGTGGGCCGCATACGTTTTAGCGGCAGCGGCACCAATGCCGCGGCCTGCACCGGTCACCAGAATGACTCGATCCTTGAGCAGCTCAGGGCGAGCGGAGTAATCAAACATGAAGAACCCTCAACAGAAATAACAAAAACCGCAAATACACCGCGATCTGTAGGAGCTGCCGCAGGCTGCGATTCAATGGCCGGAAGGCCGTTCCGGCCTTATCGCAGCCTGCGGCAGCTCCTAAAAGGATATGCGGCAGGCGCCCAAAAAATCAGCAACTACAGAGCGCATTATCCAACACCCGCCGCAGGTCCAGCGGATGATCGACCACCACGTCCGCACCCCAGTGATCCGGATTGTCGTGCGGGTGGATGTAGCCATAACGCACGGCAGCGGTCTTGGTCCCGGCATCGCGGCCGGACTCGATATCGCGCAGGTCATCACCCACGAACAGCACGCTGGCCGGGTCGAGATCGAGCATGCGGCAGGCGAGTATCAATGGCTCGGGGTGTGGCTTACTGTGGGTCACATGGTCGGGGCAAATCAGCAGCGCCGAGCGCTCGGCCAGGCCCAACTGCTCCATGATTGGCTGCGCAAAGCGCACCGGCTTGTTGGTCACCACGCCCCAGATCAGGCCAGCCTTCTCGATATCGGTCAGCAGCTCGGCCATGCCGTCGAACAGCTTGCTGTGTACGGCGCAGGCGACTTGATAGCGTTCAAGAAATTCCAGGCGCAGGGCTTCGAATTCCGGCTCGTTCGGCGACAGGGCGAAGGTCGCGGCGACCATGGCCTTGGCGCCCCCGGAGATCTCATCGCGAATCAGCTTGTCCGACACCGCTGGAAAGCCACGGTCGGCCAGCATGCTCTGGCAGATGGCGATGAAGTCCGGCGCGGTATCGAGCAGCGTGCCGTCCATGTCGAAAAGAACCGCTCTCAAGCGCATGGGATCAAGCCTCTCGCAGTGTCTGGATCATGTAGTTGACGTCGACGTCGGACGCCAGCTTGTAATGCTTGGTCAGCGGGTTGTAGGTCAGGCCGATGATGTCCTTGACCTGCAAGCCGGCTTCGCGGCTCCAGGCACCCAGTTCGGACGGGCGGATGAACTTCTTGAAATCGTGGGTGCCGCGCGGCAGCAGGCCCATGATGTACTCGGCGCCGACGATGGCGAACAGGTACGCCTTGGGGTTGCGGTTGATAGTGGAGAAAAACACCTGGCCGCCCGGTTTGACCATGCGGAAGCAGGCGCGAATCACCGACGACGGGTCCGGAACGTGCTCGAGCATTTCCAGGCAGGTCACCACGTCGAACTGCTCCGGCATTTCATCAGCGAGGTCTTCGGCAGTGATCTGCCGGTATTCGACCGTCACCCCAGACTCCAGCTGATGCAGCTGCGCCACCGCCAGCGGTGCTTCGCCCATGTCGATGCCGGTCACTGTGGCGCCACGCAGGGCCATGGCTTCGCTGAGAATGCCGCCGCCGCAACCGACGTCGAGGACCTTCTTGCCGGCCAGATTGACCCGCTCGTCGATCCAGTTGACCCGCAACGGATTGATGTCATGCAGCGGTTTGAACTCGCTGTTGCGGTCCCACCAGCGATGCGCCAAGGCTTCGAATTTAGCGATTTCTGCGTGGTCG
Source organism: Pseudomonas sp. NA-150 (assembly GCF_044336365.1). NCBI lineage: Bacteria > Pseudomonadati > Pseudomonadota > Gammaproteobacteria > Pseudomonadales > Pseudomonadaceae > Pseudomonas > Pseudomonas sp. NA-150. The sequence goes on from NZ_CP172305.1 coordinate 1,276,083, forward strand.
ACGTTGCTCATGAGTGTTCCCCTAAACCTTGATAAAGCCGGCGATCCGTTCAAGCGTCAGTGCTTGCACGATCTTTATTCTGTTTGCCCCGAGATGCGCAGGCCCCAGGCCTTGGCGGTCTCGCACAAGGCGTTTTCATCCATTCGCGTCAGGCGCCGGTTTTCGAGCAGCTGTTTGCCGGCGACCCAGACATGGGCGACGCAATCGCGGCCCGTGGCATAAATAAGCTGTGAGACCGGATCATAAACCGGTTGTTGCGCCAGCCCGGACAGGTCGAAGGCGACGATGTCCGCAGCCTTGCCCAGCTCCAGCGAGCCGGTTTCGCCCTGGATACCCATGGCCCGGGCGCCGTTCAGTGTGGCCATGCGCAGGGCGCGATGGGCGTCCAGTGCGGTAGCCGAGCCGGCGACAGCCTTGGCCAGCAGGGCAGCGGTACGGGTTTCGCCGAGCAGGTCCAGGTCGTTGTTGCTCGCCGCGCCGTCGGTGCCGACCGCGACATTGACCCCGGCCTGCCACAGGCGCTCCACCGGGCAAAAGCCGCTGGCCAGTTTCAGGTTCGATTCCGGGCAATGGATCACACTGGCGTTGCTTTCTACCAGCAGGGCCAGGTCTTCCTCGTTGATCTGGGTCATGTGCACGGCCTGGAAGCGCGGGCTCAACAGGCCGAGACGCTGTAGTCGGGCCAACGGTCGTTCCTGGTTCTGTGCTACGGCCTGATCGACTTCGAAGGCAGTTTCATGCACGTGCATGTGGATCATCGCGTCCAGCTCATCGGCGAGCACCCGGATCTTCTCCAGGTTTTCATCGCTGACGGTGTACGGCGCGTGGGGGCCGAAGGCGACTTTGATCCGCGGGTGATGCTTGAGGTCGTTGAACAGCTCGACGCCCTTGTGCAGCGCTTCATCCGTGGTGCGCGCGCCGGGGATCGGGAAGTCCAGCACTGGCACGGTGATTTGCGCGCGAATGCCGCTGTTGTGCACGCGTTCGCTGGCAACTTGCGGGTAGAAATACATGTCAGAGAAACAGGTGATGCCGCCTTTCAACTGTTCGGCGATGGCCAGATCGGTGCCATCACGGACGAAATCTTCATTGACCCAGCGGCCTTCAGCGGGCCAGATGTGTTGTTCCAGCCAGGTCATCAGCGGCAAATCATCGGCCATGCCACGGAACAGCGTCATCGCCGCATGGCCGTGGGCGTTGATCAGGCCAGGGCTGAGCAACATACCGGGCAGTTCACGAACTTCCGCTGCCGCGAGCTTCAGCGCCTCGGCACGCGGGCCGATATAAACGATAAGGCCATCGCGAATACCCAGCCCATGCTCCTTGAGCACCACGCCAGCGGGTTCGACCGGTACCAGCCAGGTGGGCAGTAACAGGAGGTCGAGCGGGGCAGCGGTGTTGGGCATGGCAGGCATCCAGATGCATCGATATGGGGACGGCGAAGTATACCCGAGCGTCTTCGCGGGCGGCTCGCTATAATCGGCGGCTTTTGATTCTTGTGGCTTTCTATATAAGAAAGGGGTGTGAGATGCGCGATCGACTATTGGCTGCGGAGAAGGTGAAAGCCATCGATTGGCGGGATGACGCCCTGCATTTACTCGACCAGCGCGTATTGCCGTTCGAAGAAACCTGGTTTGCCTATACCACGGCAGCGGGCGTGGCCGAGGCGATTCGCTCGATGGTCGTGCGCGGTGCGCCGGCGATTGGCATCAGTGCTGCGTATGGCCTCGTGCTGGCGGCGCGTGCCCGGTTTGCTGCGGGTGGCGACTGGAAAGCAGCACTGGAAGAAGATTTCAGTTTGCTCGCGGAATCGCGGCCTACGGCAGTCAATCTGTTCTGGGCGTTGAACCGCATGCGTGAACGCTTGCAGCGTTTGAAGGGTACTGAATCGCCCATTGAGGCGCTGGAAGCCGAAGCGGTGGCGATTCACCTGAGCGATCGTGAAGCCAACCTGACCATGGCCCAGCTCGGTGCCGATCTGATCCGCAAGCACCAGGGCAACCTGCAAACCGTGCTGACCCACTGCAACACTGGTGCACTGGCCACTGGTGGCTTCGGCACTGCATTGGGGGTGATTCGCGCGGCGTATCTGGAAGGCATGATCGAGCGTGTCTACGCCGATGAAACCCGTCCCTGGCTGCAAGGCTCGCGCCTGACCGCGTGGGAACTGGCCAACGAAGGCATCCCCGTCACGGTCAACGCTGACTCGGCCGCCGCGCACCTGATGCGCACCAAGGGCATCACCTGGGTCATCGTCGGCGCCGACCGCATCACCGCCAATGGCGACGTGGCGAACAAAATCGGCACTTACCAACTGGCCGTCGCGGCGATGCACCACGGCGTGCGGTTTATGGTGGTGGCGCCTAGTTCCACGATTGACATGGCCTTGGCCAGCGGCGAAGACATCCCGATTGAAGAGCGTGACGGCCGTGAACTGCTGGAAGTCGGCGGCCAGCGCGTCGGCGCCGACGTCGATGCATTCAACCCGGTGTTCGACGTCACCCCGGCTGACCTGATCGATGTCATCGTCACCGAAAAAGGCATCGTCGAACGCCCCGACACCGCGAAAATGGCCCAATTGATGTGCCGTAAGCGCCTGCACTAATAGTGCATACACCCCCTGTAGGAGCTGCCGCAGGCTGCGATAAGGCCGGAACGGCCTTCCGGCCTCGAGATCGCAGCCTTCGGCAGCTCCTACAGGAAAATTGTGCAGCGACACGGAGCGATCAGCTGTGAAAGCCCCTCAGAGGCGCTATAAAGGCCGATCATTGGTCGATTAGTGGTTCGGCAGGCTTTCAAGGGATAGGTCCCTGATCGCGATTGTGATAACATTCGGCGGTTTCCAGTGTGTCGCGATGCGGTTGCGTTTACTGCGCAGATCCATGCCACAACTCGTAGATTTGTCGTAAGTCGCTGCAGGGCAAATGCCCGCAGTGGCGGACTTCGTTCGTCCCGCATGGATGTGACGAAGTTTCACCAGAAAAAGGAATCAGGCTTCTCATGGGCGAACTGGCCAAAGAAATCCTCCCGGTCAATATCGAAGACGAGCTGAAACAGTCCTACCTCGACTACGCGATGAGCGTCATCGTTGGTCGGGCCCTGCCTGATGCGCGTGATGGCTTGAAGCCCGTGCATCGGCGCGTTCTGTTTGCGATGAGCGAACTGGGTAACGACTGGAACAAGCCGTACAAGAAATCTGCCCGTGTGGTCGGCGACGTGATCGGTAAGTATCACCCGCACGGTGACACTGCTGTTTACGACACCATCGTACGGATGGCTCAGCCATTCTCCCTGCGCTATCTGCTGGTAGACGGCCAGGGCAACTTCGGTTCGGTCGACGGCGACAACGCTGCGGCCATGCGATACACCGAAGTGCGCATGACCAAGCTGGCGCACGAGCTGCTGGCTGACCTGCACAAAGAAACCGTGGACTGGGTGCCGAACTACGACGGCACCGAACTGATCCCCGCGGTCATGCCGACCCGTATTCCCAACCTGTTGGTCAACGGCTCCAGCGGTATCGCCGTGGGCATGGCGACCAACATTCCGCCGCACAACCTCGGTGAAGTCATCGACGGTTGCCTGGCGCTGATCGACAACGCCGACATCACCATCGATGAACTGATGCAGTTCATCCCCGGTCCGGACTTCCCGACCGCCGCGATCATCAACGGTCGTGCCGGTATCGTCGAAGCCTACCGCACCGGCCGTGGTCGCATTTACATGCGCGCCCGCTCCACTGTCGAAGACATCGACAAGGTCGGCGGCCGTCAGCAGATCGTCATCACCGAACTCCCTTACCAGCTGAACAAAGCACGTCTGATCGAGAAGATCGCCGAGCTGGTAAAAGAGAAGAAACTCGAAGGTATTACCGAACTGCGCGACGAGTCCGACAAGGACGGTATGCGCGTCGTGATCGAGCTGCGTCGTGGCGAAGTGCCTGAGGTGATCCTCAACAACCTCTACGCCCAGACCCAACTGCAAGCCGTGTTCGGTATCAACATCGTTGCGCTGATCGACGGCCGTCCGCGGATCCTGAACCTCAAGGACCTGCTGGAAGCCTTCGTTCGTCACCGTCGCGAAGTGGTCACCCGCCGTACCGTTTTCGAATTGCGCAAAGCCCGCGAACGCGGTCATTTGCTCGAAGGCCAAGCGGTTGCCCTGTCGAACATCGACCCGGTTATCGCCTTGATCAAAGCCTCGCCGACCCCGGCTGAAGCCAAGATCGCGTTGATCGAAACCCCGTGGGAATCCAGCGCGGTGGTGGAAATGGTTGAACGCGCCGGCGCCGATTCGTGCCGTCCGGACAACCTTGATCCACAGTACGGTCTGCGTGACGGCAAGTACTTCCTGTCGCCAGAACAGGCGCAGGCGATTCTGGAACTGCGTCTGCACCGCCTGACCGGTCTGGAACACGAAAAGCTGCTGACCGAGTACCAGGAAATCCTGACTCAGATCGGCGAGCTGCTGCGTATTCTCAACAGCGCCGAGCGTTTGATGGAAATCATCCGCGAAGAGCTGGAGCTGATCCGCGCCGAATACGGCGATGTCCGTCGCACCGAGATTCTCGATGCACGTCTGGACCTGACCCTGGGTGACTTGATCACCGAAGAAGAGCGCGTGGTCACTATTTCCCACGGTGGTTACGCCAAGACTCAGCCATTGGCCGTCTACCAGGCTCAACGCCGTGGCGGTAAAGGCAAGTCGGCTACCGGCGTCAAGGATGAGGACTACATCGCTCACCTGCTGGTCGCCAACAGCCACACCACCCTGCTGATGTTCTCGAGCAAGGGCAAAGTGTACTGGCTCAAGACCTACGAAATTCCGGAAGCGTCCCGCGCGGCCCGTGGTCGTCCGTTGGTCAACCTGCTGCCGCTGGATGAGGGTGAAGTCATCACCACCATGCTGCCGGTCGAGGAATACACCGAAGGTCACTTCATCTTCATGGCGACCGCTGACGGTACCGTGAAGAAGACCCCGCTGGAACAATTCAGCCGTCAACGCAGCGTGGGCCTGATCGCCCTGGAACTGGATGAAGGCGATGTACTGATCAGCGCCGCGATCACCGACGGTGAACGCGAAGTCATGCTGTTCTCCGACGGCGGCAAGGTCACCCGTTTCAAAGAGTCCGACGTGCGCGCCATGGGCCGTACCGCTCGCGGTGTACGCGGCATGCGTCTGCCGGAAGGTCAGAAACTGATCTCCATGTTGATCCCGGAAGAAGGCAGCCAGATCCTCACCGCTTCGGCGCGTGGTTTCGGCAAACGCACCGCGATCACCGAGTTCCCAGAGTACAAACGTGGCGGTCAGGGTGTCATCGCCATGGTCAGCAACGAGCGTAACGGCCGTCTGGTCGGCGCGGTCCAGGTGCTGGACGGTGAGGAAATCATGTTGATTTCCGACCAAGGCACCCTGGTTCGTACCCGTGTTGATGAAGTGTCGAGCCTGGGGCGTAACACCCAAGGCGTGACCTTGATCAAACTGGCCAGCGACGAAACGCTGGTCGGCCTGGAGCGGGTTCAAGAGCCGTCGGAAGTTGAAGGCGACGAACTGGAAGAAGGCGAAGTGCTGGAAGGCGAAGTGCTGATCGTCGGCGACATTGACGAAGCCGCCGACGACCTGCAAGCCGACGCTGCGTCCGACGAAGAAGAATCGCAAGACTAAGCAACGCTACAGCCCACTGTATGGATCGCGGGCAAGCCCGCTCCTACAGATGGGTGCAAGACCTGTAGGCGCTGGCTTGCCTGCGATTCGGGCATCAGCCTCGACAACGACATGCGAACAGACCCAAGCATTGACGAGAGTGGATATGAGCAAGCGAGCTTTTAACTTCTGCGCAGGCCCGGCCGCGCTTCCTGAAGCTGTTCTGCTGCGTGCCCAGGCAGAACTCCTGGACTGGCATGGCAAAGGCCTGTCCGTCATGGAAATGAGTCATCGCAGTGATGAGTTCATGTCCATTGCCAGCAAGGCGGAGCAAGATCTGCGCGATCTGCTCAACGTTCCCTCGAACTATAAAGTGCTGTTCCTGCAAGGCGGCGCAAGCCAGCAATTTGCCCAGATTCCGCTGAACCTGCTGCCAGAAAACGCCACCGCCGATTACATCGACACCGGCATCTGGTCGCAAAAAGCCATCGAAGAAGCGTCCCGCTACGGCCACGTCAACGTTGCCGCCAGCGCCAAGCCTTATGACTATTTCGCTATCCCCGGTCAGAACGAGTGGAAGCTGTCGAGAGACGCGGCCTACGTTCACTACGCCCCCAACGAAACCATCGGCGGCCTGGAATTCAACTGGGTTCCACAAACCGGTGATGTGCCGTTGGTCGCTGACATGTCCTCGGACATCCTGTCGCGACCAATCGATGTGTCCAAATTCGGCATGATCTACGCCGGTGCACAGAAGAACATCGGTCCGAGCGGTATCGTCGTGGTGATCATTCGCGAAGACCTGCTGGGTCATGCCCGCTCGCTGTGCCCGACCATGCTCAACTACAAGGTCGCGGCGGATAACGGCTCGATGTACAACACCCCGCCGACCCTGGCCTGGTACCTGTCCGGTCTGGTGTTCGAATGGCTCAAAGAGCAAGGCGGCGTAGAAGCCATCGGCAAGCTCAACGACATCAAGCAGCGCACGCTGTATGACTTCATCGACGCCAGCGGCCTGTACAGCAACCCGATCAACAAAACCGATCGCTCGTGGATGAACGTGCCGTTCCGTCTGGCCGATGATCGCCTGGACAAGCCGTTCCTGGTCGGCGCCGAAGCCCGCGGCCTGCTTAACCTCAAAGGTCACCGCACCGTCGGCGGCATGCGCGCGTCCATCTATAACGCTGTGGACATCCACGGGGTCAACGCCCTGACGGCGTACATGGCAGAGTTCGAGAAGGAACACGGTTAATGTCCGAACAAGAGCTCAAGGCACTGCGAGTACGCATCGACAGTCTGGATGAGAAAGTCCTGGAACTGATCAGTGAGCGTGCCCGCTGTGCGCAAGAAGTTGCCCGAGTGAAAATGGCCTCGCTGGCTGAAGGCGAAGTGCCGGTTTTCTATCGTCCTGAACGCGAAGCCCAAGTGCTTAAACGTGTGATGGAGCGCAACAAAGGACCGTTGGGCAACGAGGAAATGGCGCGCTTGTTTCGCGAAATCATGTCCTCCTGCCTGGCGCTTGAGCAGCCACTGAAAGTGGCTTACCTCGGCCCGGAAGGCACCTTCACCCAGGCGGCGGCGATGAAGCACTTTGGTCACGCCGTGATCAGCTTGCCGATGGCTGCAATCGACGAAGTGTTCCGTGAAGTAGCCGCCGGGGCGGTGAATTTTGGCGTGGTCCCGGTGGAAAACTCCACCGAAGGCGCGGTCAATCACACCCTCGACAGCTTCCTCGAACACGACATGGTCATCTGTGGCGAAGTCGAACTGCGTATTCACCACCACCTGTTGGTCGGTGAAAACACCAAAACCGACAGCATCAGCCGCATCTATTCCCACGCCCAGTCGCTGGCCCAGTGCCGCAAGTGGCTGGACGCGCATTACCCGAACGTCGAGCGTATCGCCGTTGCCAGCAACGCCGAAGCGGCCAAGCGGGTCAAAGGTGAGTGGAGTTCGGCGGCGATTGCCGGCGATATGGCGGCAGGCCTCTACGGTCTGACCCGTATCGCGGAAAAAATCGAAGACCGTCCGGACAACTCCACGCGCTTCTTGATGATCGGCAGCCAGGAAGTCCCACCGACTGGCGACGACAAAACCTCGATTATCGTGTCGATGAGCAACAAACCAGGCGCCCTGCATGAATTGCTGGTGCCCTTCCATGAGAACGGAATCGACCTGACCCGTATCGAAACGCGTCCTTCACGCAGCGGTAAATGGACCTACGTGTTCTTTATCGACTTCGTCGGCCACCACCGTGATCCATTGATCAAAGCGGTGTTGGAGCGGATCAGTCAGGAAGCAGTGGCACTCAAGGTGCTGGGTTCCTACCCGAAAGCGGTTCTCTAAAGGGGTTAGCACTACATGAGCGGCGACTTCCTCGCCCTGGCACAGCCGGGCGTGCAAAAACTTTCGCCTTACGTTCCGGGCAAGCCTGTGGACGAATTGGCGCGCGAGCTGGACATCGATCCGGCCAGCATCATCAAACTGGCCAGCAACGAAAACCCGCTGGGCGCCAGCCCGAAAGCCTTGGCTGCCATCCAAAAAGAGTTGGCTGAGCTGACGCGCTATCCGGATGGCAATGGCTTTGATCTGAAAGTTCGCCTCGCCGAGCGCTGTGGTGTGCAGGTCAACCAAGTAACGCTGGGCAATGGTTCCAACGATATTCTGGAGCTGGTGGCCCGCGCGTACCTGGCGCCGGGTCTGAACGCGGTGTTCAGTGAGCACGCGTTTGCGATCTACCCGATCGTCACGCAAGCGGTGTCCGCCGACGCTCGCGTTGCGCCGGCCAAAGACTGGGGGCACGACCTGCCGGCCATGTTGGCGGCGATCGATAGCAACACCCGCGTGGTGTTCATCGCCAACCCGAACAACCCGACCGGTACCTGGTTCGGCCCGCAGGCACTGGCTGAGTTCCTGGCCAAGGTGCCGGACAACGTGCTGGTGGTGCTGGACGAAGCCTACATCGAATACGCCGCAGGCACCGAGCTGCCAAACGGTCTGGATTACCTGACCGCTTACCCGAACTTGCTGGTATCGCGCACCTTCTCCAAAGCCTATGGCCTGGCGTCGTTGCGCGTTGGTTACGGCCTGTCTTCGCCGGCAGTGGCTGACGTGCTCAACCGCGTTCGCCAACCGTTCAACGTCAACAGCTTTGCCCTGGCGGCGGCCTGTGCCGCGCTGGACGACGTGGAATACGTGGCCGAAAGCCGTCGCCTGAACGAAGCCGGCATGCAGCAGCTTGAACAAGGCTTGCGCGAGCTGGGCTTGAGCTGGATTCCGTCCAAGGCCAACTTTCTCGCCATCGACCTCGGTCGCGAAGGCGCTCCGGCGTATCAGGGGCTGCTGCGCGAAGGGGTGATCGTGCGTCCGGTGGGTGGTTACGGCATGCCCAATCACCTGCGGGTCAGCATCGGCCTGCCCAGCGAAAACGCGCGTTTCCTCGAGGCGCTGACCCAGGTTTTGGCGCGTGGTTGATGTCATGTCAATGCAATCAGCTGGCCCTATGATCGGTCGCCTGGTGGTGGTCGGACTGGGATTGATCGGCGGTTCGTTTGCCAAGGGCCTGCGTGAAAGCGGCTTGTGTGGCGAGGTGGTCGGCGTCGATCTGGACCCGCACTCGCGCAAGCTGGCGGTGGAACTGGGGGTAGTCGACCGCTGGCGAGGAAGATCTGGCGCTCGCCTGTCAGGGCGCTGATGTCATCCTGCTGGCCGTGCCGATTCTAGCGATGGAAAAACTGCTGACGCTGTTGGCCACCTTCGACCTGGGCAATGCCGTGCTGACTGACGTTGGCAGCGCCAAGGGCAAAGTGGTGCGTGCCGCGCGTCTGGCGTTTGGCCAAATGCCGCCGCGTTTCGTGCCCGGGCATCCGATTGCCGGGTCCGAGCAGAGCGGGGTGGAAGCGTCCAACGCACAGCTGTTCCGTCGCCATAAAGTGATTTTGACGCCGCTGGATGAAACAGATCCGACGGCGGTGGCCCTGGTCGACCGTATGTGGTCCGAGCTGGGTGCGGATGTCGAGCATATGCAGGTCGAGCGCCACGATGAAGTGTTGGCCGCCACCAGTCACTTGCCGCATCTGCTGGCGTTCGGACTGGTGGACTCACTGGCCAAGCGCAACGAGAACCTGGAGATTTTTCGTTACGCCGCAGGCGGTTTCCGCGACTTCACCCGGATCGCCGGCAGTGATCCGGTGATGTGGCACGACATCTTTCTCGCCAACCGCGAGGCGGTGTTGCGCACCCTGGATACGTTCCGTAGCGACCTCGACGCCTTGCGCGACGCGGTCGATGCGGGGGATGGGCATCAGTTATTGGGCGTGTTTACCCGTGCGCGGGTGGCTCGTGAGCATTTCAGCAAGATCCTCGCCCGTCGGGCCTATGTGGACGCAATGAATGCCAACGATCTGATTTTTCTCGCCAGCCCCGGTGGCAGTGTGTCCGGACGGATTCGGGTGCCCGGCGATAAATCGATTTCCCATCGTTCGATCATGCTTGGCTCGCTGGCCGAAGGCACGACCGAGGTCGAGGGCTTCCTTGAAGGTGAAGATGCGCTGGCGACGCTGCAGGCGTTCCGCGACATGGGCGTGGTCATTGAAGGGCCGCATCACGGGCGCGTGACTATTCATGGCGTGGGTCTGCATGGCTTGAAAGCCGCGCCGGGCCCGATCTACCTGGGCAACTCCGGCACTTCCATGCGCCTGCTCTCTGGTTTGCTGGCGGCGCAGAGTTTCGACAGCACCCTGACCGGTGATGCCTCGCTGTCCAAGCGGCCGATGAATCGCGTCGCCAATCCATTGCGTGAGATGGGCGCTGTGATCGAGACCGCCGCCGAGGGCCGTCCGCCGCTGACCATTCGCGGCGGCCAGGTTCTCAAGGGCGTTGATTACACCCTGCCGATGGCCAGCGCCCAGGTTAAATCCTGCCTGTTGCTGGCCGGGCTCTATGCTGATGGCACCACCAGCGTGACCGAACCGGCGCCGACCCGCGACCACACCGAGCGCATGCTGCGTGGCTTCGGCTATCCAGTGAGCGTTGCCGGCAGCACGGTTTCGCTTGATTCAGGGCATAAACTGATCGCGACCCAGATTGAAGTGCCGGCCGATATTTCCTCGGCAGCGTTCTTTCTGGTGGCGGCTTCCATTGCCGAAGGTTCCGATTTGTTGCTCGAGCATGTCGGCATCAACCCGACGCGCACTGGCGTTATCGATATCCTGCGGCTGATGGGCGCCGATATCACCCTGGAAAACCAGCGTGAAGTCGGTGGTGAACCCGTGGCTGACCTGCGCGTGCGGGCAGCTAAGCTTAAAGGCATCGAGATTCCCGAGTCGCTGGTGCCGTTGGCCATCGACGAATTCCCGGTGTTGTTCGTGGCGGCAGCCTGCGCGCAAGGACGAACGGTCCTGCGCGGTGCCGAAGAATTGCGCGTCAAGGAGTCCGACCGCATCCAGGTCATGGCCGATGGTCTGTTGGCGTTGGGTGTAAAGGCTCAGCCGACGCCGGATGGCATCATTATTGATGGCGTGGGTGGCAGCGGTCAGGCGTTTGCCGGCGGCGAAGTGCAGGGGCATGGTGATCATCGGATCGCCATGGCTTTCAGTGTCGCCTCACTGCGCGCCTCGGCGCCGATCCGTATCCATGATTGCGCCAATGTCGCGACGTCATTTCCCAACTTCCTCGCGCTTTGCGCTCAGGTCGGTATCCGTGTAGCACAAGAGGCACAGTCGTGAAGATTCAAGCTCCAGTCATCACCATCGATGGGCCTAGCGGTTCAGGTAAAGGTACGGTTGCAGGCAAGCTGGCCAAACATTTGGGCTGGTGCCTGCTCGATTCCGGTGCGCTTTATCGCCTGCTGGCATTCGCCGCGCGCAACCACGGCGTCGACCTCACCAACGAAGAGGCCTTGAAGTTGCTGGCGGCGCACCTGGACGTGCAGTTCAGCGCCGGCACCGATGACCACGGTCAGCGCATCATCCTCGAAGGCGAGGACGTTACCCACGCCATTCGTAACGAAACCATTGGCAGCGGGGCCTCGCAGGTCGCTTCTTTGCCAGCGGTGCGCGATGCTTTGCTGCAACGTCAACGTGCATTTCAGGAAGCGCCGGGGCTTATCGCCGACGGCCGCGACATGGGCACAGTGGTGTTTCCAGACGCGCCGCTGAAGATTTTCCTCACCGCCAGCGCCGAGGAACGTGCTCGACGTCGTTACTTGCAGTTGAAGGCCAAGGGTGATGATGTTAGTCTGTCGAGTCTGCTAGATGAGATACGTGTCCGCGATGAGCGTGACACCCAGCGAGCGGTTGCTCCGCTCAAGCCGGCGCATGACGCCATACAGCTGGATTCCACTGAATTATCGATCGAGCAGGTGTTGGAACGCATCTTGAGTGAAGTCGCATTACGCGATATCGCCGGATGACAGAGGAAGCGTGTGGGAGACCAGTCATAGTCCCACAGGCTTTCTTTTACTTGAACGAAACCCACGTTGTCTGGAACGTGGCAGATGGGCGTATTCTTCGCCCTTGATCAACAGGAATTAAAATGAGCGAAAGCTTTGCAGAACTTTTTGAAGAAAGCCTAAAGACCCTCAACCTTCAGGCCGGTTCGATCATCACCGCGATCATCGTTGATATCGATTACCAGGCTGGTTGGGTGACGGTTCACGCCGGTCTCAAATCTGAAGGCCTCATCCCGCTGGAGCAGTTCCACAACGACGCTGGCGAGCTGACCATCAAGATCGGCGACGAAGTGCACGTTGCACTGGACGCGGTCGAAGACGGCTTTGGCGAAACCAAGCTGTCCCGCGAAAAAGCCAAACGTGCTGAGTGCTGGATTGTTCTGGAAGCGGCTTTCGCTGCTGAAGAAGTGGTCAAGGGCGTTATCAACGGTAAGGTTAAAGGCGGCTTCACTGTCGACGTTAACGGCATCCGTGCGTTCCTGCCTGGTTCTTTGGTCGACGTCCGCCCAGTGCGCGACACGACTCACCTGGAAGGCAAAGAGCTCGAATTCAAGGTCATCAAACTCGACCAGAAACGCAACAACGTTGTCGTTTCCCGTCGTAGCGTCCTTGAAGCCGAGAACAGCGCTGAGCGCGAAGCTCTGCTGGAATCCTTGCAAGAAGGTCAGCAAGTCAAAGGTATCGTCAAAAACCTCACCGATTACGGCGCATTCGTCGATCTGGGTGGCGTCGATGGCCTGCTGCACATTACCGACATGGCTTGGAAGCGTATCAAGCATCCATCGGAAATCGTCAACGTTGGCGATGAGATCGATGTAAAAGTCCTGAAGTACGATCGCGAACGCAATCGTGTTTCCCTGGGTCTGAAGCAGTTGGGCGAAGATCCATGGGTCGCTATCAAAGCTCGTTACCCAGAAAGCACTCGCGTCACCGCTCGTGTTACCAACCTGACCGACTACGGCTGCTTCGCTGAGCTGGAAGAAGGCGTTGAAGGCCTGGTACACGTTTCCGAAATGGACTGGACCAACAAAAACATCCACCCTTCGAAAGTCGTACAAGTCGGCGACGAAGTGGAAGTTATGGTTCTGGACATCGACGAAGAGCGTCGTCGTATCTCCCTCGGCATCAAGCAGTGCAAATCTAACCCATGGGAAGATTTCTCTGGCCAGTTCAACAAGGGCGATAAAATCTCCGGCACCATCAAGTCGATCACCGATTTCGGTATCTTCATTGGTCTGGACGGCGGCATCGACGGCCTGGTTCACCTGTCCGACATCTCCTGGAACGAAGTGGGCGAAGAAGCCGTACGTCGCTTCAAGAAGGGCGACGAGCTCGACACCGTGATCCTGTCGGTTGATCCAGAGCGTGAGCGCATCTCGCTGGGTATCAAGCAGCTGGAAAGCGATCCGTTCTCTGAGTACGTGATGACCAACGACAAAGGCGCTATCGTTCGCGGTATCGTTAAAGAAGTTGACGCCAAAGGCGCCATCATCACTCTGGCCGACGACATCGAAGCTTCCCTGAAAGCCTCCGAAATCAGCCGTGACCGCGTTGAAGACGCGCGTAACGTTCTGAAAGAAGGCGAAGAGATCGAAGCCAAGATCATCAGCGTTGACCGCAAGAGCCGCGTAATCCAATTGTCCATCAAGTCGAAAGACGTTGAAGACGAGAAAGAAGCTATCCAAAGCCTGCGCGCCAAGCCAGAAGCTGCGGAAAGCACGGGTCCTACCACTATTGGTGACCTGCTGCGCGCACAAATGGAAAAACAGAACTAAGTTCTGATTGACCATAGAAAAAGGGCGACTTCGGTCGCCCTTTTTTGTGGCCGCTATTCCTTAGGAAATTTCCCTCCTTACTCGCTGATATTTCCGATACAGACAAACCCCTCAATACGCGGCTAGACTGGGCTTGTCTCAGAGCTGTCGCAGGGCATCACTCTGCATAAGGGAATACATGCGCCTTATCCTCATCTTGCTCGCCGTACTGGCCCTCGCAGGCTGTGCCACATCACATAAGACCAAAGCTGTGCGCGGGCAGAGCGGGCTGGTCATCGAGTGCTCCGGAATGTTCTCCGACTGGGACCGCTGCTACACCCGAGCGGCCAAGGAGTGCAGGCCCGAGAGCTTCAAGGTCGTGGCCAAATCCAGCGATGTGAAAGAGGATCCCGATGATTACCCGTTCGGCTGGAACCCGGCTGGGTGGTGGAATCGGCGGATGTTGGTGATTTGTCATTAGGTGCTCTGATGCTGTTGCGCAGCGGGGTTGTCAGGCATGCGGCGGTGTTTTGTGTCGGGCCGATTTGGCCAAGCCACTGAACACGCTGTAAACTAGGGCATTGGTTAGTGTCGAAATCCTGCTGCAAGTAAGCAGGGTGATCAAAGTCGTACCGCACTGAGCTGTCTCATTCGATAATGATGCAGCCGAGAATGTTCAGTCCGGGGTTTGGGTGTGTCCCCAAGGCGGTTTTATTTTAGGAGTTTGAAATGAATGCGGGTACTTTTTTAGTAAAAAAGGATTTTTTCGATGCTGATAAAATAGCAGAGATCAGCAAATTGGCTTTGCTTCTGGAAGAGGATAAGTCCAGCGTCCACGAGGGCGGAAAGTACAAAGACATTCAGTGGCACAAAGTGGATATCGACCCGGTTACTTACCCATTCGTGGCTGGTATTTATGATTTTCTGGGGGCAGAGAAAAATGGCATCTGCGTTTTTTACTACCTCTCCCCAGGGGCGGTCCTTCATCCACATCGAGATCTTACGGGGGCGTCGAGTAACGCACGGCTTCGTTTTCATGTGCCGGTGATCACAAACGATAACGTATTTTTCAATGTGTCGAAGCAACGCGTAGTTATGCTCCCTGGTGAACTTTGGGCGCTGGATACATCATTTTTGCATGCAGTTGAGAACAAAAGCTCACAGACACGTGTCCATATCGTTATTGAGTGCGATATGAATGAAGAAGTGCTTTCGCATCTTCCAGGAAAGAACCTTTCTGGAAGGGTTCATGACGTTTATTTTGTGTCGATTCTGATAACAAATTTTTTGAAGTCTATTTTTATCAATATCTGGCGCGATCCGAAATATTTTGTTGCGCAGATGCAAATGCTGAAAAAATTCGTCATGTGGAGGGTTTTCGGAAAGAAAGATGTCAAATAGGCTTTTGGGCCTACGCGTACAGGGCGGAAAGCGTGAACGGTTGGCAGGATCGGGGCCGTTTGATGGCTCGCGACCACGCAGGATGGTTGTGATAACCGATGTACTCAGAAAGTTCGCGCCTGGACTGTTCAAATCCTTGTAGTCATGCTAAAACCTTTGAAGCGGTTCACCTAGCTGCTTGAAAAAGAAGGGAAAAATATGACGAAGTCGGAGTTGATCGAACGAATTGTCACCCATCAGGGGCTGCTATCATCCAAGGATGTCGAGTTGGCTATCAAGACCATGCTCGAGCAAATGTCACAATGCCTAGCTACCGGTGATCGTATCGAGATCCGTGGTTTTGGCAGCTTCTCCCTGCACTACCGGGCCCCCCGCGTCGGACGTAATCCCAAGACTGGCCAGTCGGTGAGCCTGGATGGAAAATTTGTCCCTCACTTCAAGCCAGGCAAAGAGTTGCGCGACCGGGTTAATGAGGACGAGGAGGAAGGCTTCTAACGCCTCCGACGGAAGGAGTGGTCGATGCGGAACCTCAAGCGCGTCATGTTAGTCCTAATTTGCCTCTTGGTCATTTCGGCAGAGGCCTTGTTCATTTTGGAAAACCAGCAATCCGTCGTGTTGGTGTTTCTGGGTTGGTCTGCTCCGCAGCTTTCTGTTGCCGTCCTGATGATAGCGGCTTTGCTGATCGGGATGGTGATTGGTCCCATCTTAGGTGGGGTTGGGCGGTGGCGTAAAAAGCGCAAAGCGATTCGGTTGGTTTGACGCTTGAGCTTGCTTTGAAGCGAAGGTGGGCTTAGTTATTTTGATGCTGATACAAAGGGTCAGGCTACTAAATAATACGGCTGCTTGGCTATTACTACTAAAAAGGACCGATTTTTTCCATGATGGATACTAAGGGTACCCAACGGGCTTCGGCAGAAGTTGATTTTCTTAAGCTTTTTTTTTCTTTGTGGGCACAGAAGAAATTAATTATCAGTATCGCTTTGCTGGCGGTACTCATCGGCGGCACTTACGCATTTCTAATTAATGCAGTTTATGAAGCCAAGGCCTTTCTACGCCCCCCCACCTACAATGATATGGCAGAGTTTAACTACGGGAGAACGAACGAGACCGAACTAAAACCGTTCACAGTCAAAGAAGTTTACGATGTATTCTCCCGAACTTTATTATCTGCATCATTGCACCAAGAGTTTTTTGAAAAAATTTATCTTCCATCGCTTAATGAATTGCAGAGCAAAAAGCCTAAAGAGGATCTTTATGCTGACTATTTGAAAGCAGTGGCTATCGTAGCGCCCACCAAAGATACGCCAGACCGATACTCAGTGGTTGCTAAGAGCGTTGATCCTGCTCAAGCCGCCGAATGGGCCGAAGGCTATGCCGTCTCAGCAGGAGGGTCTGCGAAGAAAGAAATGATCCGAAATGTGACTCGTGAAGCTGAGGTGCGCGCCAGAAGTTTGGAGCAGCAAATTTCCACGCTGCAAGAAAGCGGGGAAAAAACAGTAAAGGACTCTATTGCCCGGTTTCGCGAAGCCTTACGGATTGCCGAAGCTATTGGCTTGGAAAATCCGCCGATCATTTCAGGTGAAACACCAGCCGAAGTTTCTGCCAATATGGGCGGGCAGCTAGTATACATGCAAGGAAGCAAGGCGCTGAAAGCCCAGATAAAGAATCTTCAAGATCGAAAATTCAATGACCCGTTTGTGGAACAACTGCGAGAGTTGCAGATAAGACAGAATTTTTACAAGCGAATGATCGTCAGCCCAGGCAGGGTGTCAGTGTACCAACAGGACGGTGAGGTCGAGCTGCCAGATAAATCCGTTCAGCCACAAAAGACATTGATTCTTATTCTGTCTTTGCTCGTCGGGGGGGGGATTGGGGTTGTTGTCGCAATAACTCGATATTTCAATGCTCGCTATCCGCGTCTTGAGCGCCAAGGTGTGGGAAACTGAGCTGTGAATCGGGGGCGTCCTACTTGTCAAGGCTTGTAATCACTGTGCTAACTGGCAAAATGAAGCATTATTTAGATCGCCAGAGAATGACGTATGTGGTCCAGGAGTTGCGAATGAAATCAGCTCCCGAAATTTAGCCAACGATCACAACCGCTTTGCTTATCTGACCATTCCGTATTTTCTACAAAAGTAGGTTTCAGCGTGTCTCCAAACTCACATACGCAGATGATTGCCCAATCCAATGAGGTCGACCTTTTCGAGCTGATGCGCTCAATATGGGCACAAAAAGCCATCATTGTGCTGGTAACGGTATTTTCGATACTGATAGCGGCCGCCTATGCATTTTTGAGCAAGCCTGTCTATGAAGTAAAGGCCTACGTGCTGCCTCCAACGATAAACGGCATTGCAGAATTCAACTATGGTCGTACAATGCACGCTGAGCTAGTCCCGTATACCGTAAAAGATGTGTACGAAGTATTCATCAGAAACTTGCAAGCCGAGTCATTGCGTAGAACGTTTTTTACAGATATTTACTTGCCCTCTTTGACTGAAGCACAGCGTCAGGGATCTCAAGATGCCCTATATGCGGAATTTTCTAAACAATTGGCCGTTGGGCTTCCTACGGCCGATTCACCAAACAGATATGCCATTTCACTTCAAGGCAATGACCCAGCCAACGCCACTCTATGGCTGAAATCATTCGTAGATCGGGCGAACGCAGCCGCGCTAAAGGAGATGATTGGTAACGTTATGAGTGAGTCGGACGTTCGGGCACGAAATATCGAGCAGCAGATCTCCATTTTACGTGAAAACGGAAAGCACGCGCGGGAGGACTCAATCGCCCAATTGCAGGAGGCGTTGTCAGTAGCTGAGTCAATCGGGCTGGTGAACCCCCCCATTATTTCAGGAAATCTATCCTCTAAAACCACCAATGTGTCAGCCAATATGGATGGTCCTCTGACCTATATGCGTGGTAGCGAAGCGCTTAAAGCGGAAATCAAGAACCTTGAAGAGCGGGTGTCGGATGACCCATTCATCCCAAAACTTCGAAAATTAGAGGTTGAGCAAAGCTATTTCCGGTCCATCAATGTCAACCCGGACGCGGTTTCGGTTTACCGCCAGGACGGGCCGATTGAACTACCCGACAGTCCAATAAAGCCTAAAAAGGCCTTTATCATCGTGCTAGGGCTCTTGGTTGGCTTGGTGTTAGGCGCGATGCTTGCCTTGATTCGTCACATTGTCAGCTCCCAGTTGGGCTCCGTCCGTCCACAACTAAGCAATAGCTTGTAAACGTTGTGAGCTGGAAAGTTGCGGACGTCCAGATATGCTGGGCGATTGGGCATGCTCTCACAGAGCACGCAGTGGTTCCTAGAGGGCACGTTTCATGCCGAACCAAATGCAGTTGTCCGTGAACCATGAGGGACGTCAACGAGACGTGTGGTTTCTCTCATTCACCCGGTCGTTCTGGCCCATGATCAATACGTATAATGTAAAGGGTCCAGTGGTCGATTCATTGATCACCGGCAGGTCATGCCGGGCAGCCGTGGGCATAATGCATCAAACAAATCTGAACTCCCCGATTGTCGAGCTTGCGGTCAGGATTTTGGCATGAGGCTTCACTGTCTGGAGCTCATACAACAGATGTACTATTGGCGGTAAATGTATGGCTATTGGGTCTCCCGAAGACGCTATCGACCGGACACCGCGGAGAACCTGGTACCTCGTACAGTGCAAACCGCGCCAAGACGACCGCGCCGAGGGAAATTTAGGAAGGCAGGACTATAAAATTTATCGACCTAAATGCAATTTCCCTCGGTTGTCCCGCGGTGAGCGTCAATGGGTAGTAGAGTCTTTGTTTCCTGGGTATTTATTTATCAACCCTCCTGGCGGCTCAGACTGGACCTCCCTTCGCTTCACGCGAGGAGTCAGCGGTATAGTGGGTTTTGGTGAGTTCCACCCTGCTGTGAGCCATGCACTCATCAACGAGCGTCAAGCCCGAGTTGAAAGTATTGAAGCGTCATATCATGAGATTGATCGGGACGCGCGGACAACGACAGGCGAAGAGGAAGCGTTTGCAGGGCTCGAGGAAATTTTTGGGGCGACAGATCGGGCTGTGAGAGGAGGCCTTCTCATTGACTTTCTAGCCGGTGAGCGGCGCTTGGGCCTGGTTAAGAAAAATATTGAGCAAAGGCTGTAGGACCATGCGGGCAGAGTTCAACCGTGTAGAAACGGCAATTCAACGTTCTCAGGAAGTCGACGGTAAATCCTGGGGCGGTAGCGTGTCTGCAGGCCTACTCCACGGTTGTTTCGATGCTCAGTTCAACCCGATAAAAAATCTAGAAATGGAGTTTTAGTGTTTTTCTATATTGCTCTCATATGTTTGCTGATTCCATTTTATTTGCTGGACGTAACGTTGGGTGCGAAGTCAAAAACCCAAGGGTTTTCGATCATCTTTGCCTTTATTTATTTCGTCTTCATCGCAGGATTGAGAGATAGTACCGGATACGATTGGTTTGTGTATCGAACAATTTTTGAGGGGGTAAATACAGCGTCGTCGCTATCGGAAGCCCTTGAAATAGGTTATCAAAATGGTTCCGAGGTGGGGTTGACCGTATTAATATATTTATTAACGGTGCTAGGCACCGGTTTTTGGTTTTTGCAAGTTTTAGTCAGCTTGCTAAACGTATATTCCTTCATAAGATTGAATAATTATCTGGGTGGTGGTGCTGTCAAGGGATTATTGATCTACGGTTGTTGGTTATTCTTGGTCCTTCAAATGGGGGTGCTGAGGATGTCAATATCGTTGTCTTTTCTATCATTGGGCGTAATTTATCTACTAGAGCGTAAAAGAGTAAAGCTGGCGTTGTGTGTTCTGTTGGCGTGCCTGTTTCATGTTTTCTCCATGATGCTAAGTGTCGTGATGATCGCTGCATCTTTGAATATCCCGAAAAAAATCATAGCGTTGGTTTTGTTGGTACTGAGTGGTTTGTATCTGGCGGGAGTCAATATTATTGATGTCGTTCTTTCGCCTCTAACGCCATACATGCCTAATTTTATTGCTGTCAAAGTCGATTTGTACCTTAAGATAGGCGACTTATATCAGCGCAGTGCGAGCGAATTTTTGTACAAGTTTTTTATGGGCGGGCTCTTTGGGTTTGTTTTATTCAATATTGACTGGAACAACAGAGTGGAGCGTTATCTGTTGAATCTTAGTTTTATATATATTGTGTTTTTACTCTTGTTTTGGAAGTACCCGATTTTCCATGATCGCTTGAAGTATTTGGCACTGATGCCTTTTTTCTATTTGGTTTTTATGGTGATCGACAAGAAAGGCGTATTTGATAGGTGTGTTTACGGTATGGCTTTTTTGTGCATGAGTTTAGCCGTCTACTTACACGAAGTGAGTGGCGAAGGGTTTTATCCATATACCCCATATTTCAATGTATATGAGCGGTGGTTGGGTGGGGAAGACAATGATGGCGAGGCAAGGACGCTGAAGTATTATCGAGATTTTAGCTCCGATATGGGATTGGGTGGATAATTGAAACAAACAATCTATATGGGATGCTCATTTATTTTCAAGCCGCTTTGTTCTCTGGTTGTTTTGAGGGTCTTGGCAGGCACGTTTGGAGAAGCGGGGTTCGGATACCTGACTCAGTATATGTCGTTTTTGGCCGTTGTTTTTGGGTTGGCGCTGGGGGGAGCAAATAACTACTTAGTGAAAAACCTTTCTCAAGCCAAAAGTACCCAAGCCTACGAACGTGAGATATCGGTCGCTTTTAGCTATGGGTTGTTATTTTTTTGTCTATTGAGCCTTGTTGTTATTGGTTTCAAGTCCGAGCTTGAGCAGTTCGTGTTTTATAAGGAGGTATCTTGGTGGGTTATTGTTTATATACTCACAGTGTTCATGCTCTCTAACATCAGTGGCGTGCTGATGTCTGTGGTCTTGGCGCAAGGTAAGACCAATAGATATGTTCTCTCCAATGCAGGAGGGGCATTATTATTTGTGACTTGTGTTCTTACCCTGGTTTTTCTAAATCTGAGTTCTTGGGTTTATTGGATACTCCCTTTGTCCTATGTTTTGCCGGGTGTATTTCTATACAAATCGTTCAACGGTAAAATACGTATTGATTTCGGGTTTCTTTTTGAGAGTCGTCGACTCCTCGAGGTCTTCAGGTTTTGTCTAATTGTATATGTAGGGCTGGTATCTATTCCGGTTGTCAGCATGCTGCTGCGAGAAAATTTCAGCCAGCACTTTGGCGCTGTTGAACTCAGTTATTGGCAAGCCGCGGTTAAGATATCAGACACGATTCAGCAATTCTATGGAATGTTTTGCGCTGTTATTCTGCTCCCGTATTTGTCTCGGAAACTGGAGAATTTCAATTTCAGAGAGTGGCTGATACACCTCGGTGGTGTCTCGGCCATTTTCGTTCTCGGAGCGTGTATGACGTACGCCCTGAGGAAATACATAATCTCTTTGCTTTTTGGTGAGGGTTACTCGGCAGTCGCGAACTATTTACCATTGTATCTAATAGGTGATTATTTTAGAGCGATTGCGTTGTTTTGTAGTTTTACGATGATAGCGGCGGGGCGGT
Source organism: Pseudomonas sp. NA-150 (assembly GCF_044336365.1). NCBI lineage: Bacteria > Pseudomonadati > Pseudomonadota > Gammaproteobacteria > Pseudomonadales > Pseudomonadaceae > Pseudomonas > Pseudomonas sp. NA-150. The sequence continues at coordinate 1,297,873 of NZ_CP172305.1, forward strand.
ACAGCCAGGCGTTGGTGTTTGAGGCCCTACAAGGGGTTGTATTCGTTGGGTTGTATAATGTGATGCTGGGGCGTAAGTCTGTTGATATCGGAAGTGTATATATATCAACTTATGCGTTTTGTTTTGTTTTGATGTTTGTATTCGTATACCAGTATTTTAAGAGGCGCGCGGTGTGAATATTTTGATTCTATGCCAAAAATATTCTCTTGATGTCAAGCAGTCATGGCTAACTGATGGTCTGGCTCGAGAGTTAAGTAAAGATCACAAAGTCTCAGTTGTTTTCCTCGACTGGACTGGCCAGGTGGAAACTGACTTTTATAAGAACATCGCAGGTGTAGATATACATGTTTACGCCACCAAAAATAAGCTTGCTAGCGGGCGCCTTGGAAAAATTTTAAAGTGGTTTATTTTTCCGAAAATTATTGTCTCCAAGGTTTTGAAGGATTTGGCGGGGATCAAATTAGATTTGGTGATAAATTTTTCGCCTGCTTTAATTATGAATCCGATTTTGAATGCGTATAAAAAAAGAGGTGTACAGAGTTATCTTGTGTTGTGGGATTTCTTTCCGCTTTATGATTCTGAGTTTAATTTGATTCCCAAGCCGATAAAGGCAGTGCTTAAACGTATCGAAAACTACGCTTATAATCGATGCGACTATATTGGCGCTATGTCACCAAAAAATGTCGAATTCCTAAAGCAGAATTATAGTCTGTTACCAGAAAATAGGCTCGGAGTACTCAGTGTGTGGGGCCCCAACGATGTGCTGTATCGATCCGCAGAATCATATCGAGCGGCTCGAACGGCTCAAGGTTTCACCGACGAATTGGTATGTGTTTTTGGTGGGCAACTGGTCAGAGGTCGTGGTGTCAATAAGGTTATTGAGTTGGCCCAGTTTGCAAAAGCACAAGAAATACCAGCAGTTTTCTACATTTTTGGCGATGGCCCTGAGAGAGAAAATATTCTGTTGGAGGTCAAACACCTAGGCATTCAGGACATGATTGTTTACATGGGCATGAAGCCTCGAGACGAGTATTTGCAGTTCGTTTCAAGTGCTGATATTGGTCTGGTATTCAACTCTGGAGCTGCCGAAGTCCCAACATTTCCTTCTAAATCGATTGACTACCTTCGCGCGGGAGTTCCTATTCTTGCCTATGTTGAAGATGCCTCTGATTTCGGTGTTTTTTTGGAAACGAGAATGCGAGCAGGTTGGAGCGCCAGCCCGAGAAATGAACAACAATTATTTCAGCGTTTCCGCGAAGTCGCTTTAATGAAGGCGGACGAACTGTTAGCGCGTGGCGCTAACGGTCAGCAGTATTATCTACAACATATGACAGTTGAGATAGCAGCAAAGCAAATATCCAGCACCTATGAGACGAATGTTTAGGTGGTAAGGCTTGAACCTAGCATGCTTACCATATGAAGCATGCGTTTAATTTAAATAAGTACACGGAGAACGTTATGTTTGTTGGAAAAACCTTGATGATCACTGGGGGAACTGGGTCCTTCGGAAACGCTGTGCTTAAACGCTTTTTGGATACGGAAATTGCTGAGATACGTATATTCAGCCGTGATGAAAAAAAGCAAGATGATATGCGAAAGCACTATGCTAATTCAAAACTTAAATTCTACATTGGTGATGTTCGCGACTACCAGTGTGTGTTGAATGCCTCCCGCGGAGTTGACTATATATTTCACGCGGCAGCGCTAAAACAAGTGCCGTCATGTGAATTTCACCCAATGGAAGCTGTTAAAACCAACGTTATCGGCACTGATAATGTTCTTGAGGCGGCTATACAGAATGGCGTAAAGCGCGTTGTATGCCTGAGCACCGACAAGGCCGTATATCCCATCAACGCGATGGGCATTTCCAAAGCCATGATGGAGAAAGTCATGGTAGCCAAGTCCAGGAATGTCGATGAAAAGTCCACTGTGATATGCGGGACACGGTACGGCAACGTTATGGCATCTCGTGGCTCTGTTATTCCTCTGTTTATTGAGCAAATCCGAGCCGGCAAACCGCTGTCGATTACCGACCCCAACATGACTCGCTTCATGATGACGTTGGCAGACGCTGTAGATTTGGTTCTGTATGCGTTCAAACACGGTAATAACGGTGACCTTTTTGTGCAGAAGGCTCCAGGTGCTACTGTTGAAACACTCGCCAAAGCGCTGACAGCTCTAGTTGGCAAGCCTGAACATCCAATCCAGGTAATAGGAACTCGGCACGGTGAAAAGCTGTATGAGGCCCTGCTTAGCCGCGAGGAAATGGCGTGTGCAGAGGATATGGGTGATTACTTCCGTGTGCCGCCCGATTTGCGTGATCTGAACTACAGCAAATTTGTCGAGCAAGGCGAGGAGAAAATCTCTCATATGGAGGATTACAATTCTCATAATACGGTTCGTCTTGACGTCGAGGGGATGCAAAAACTACTGCTTAAGCTGAATTTCATGCGTGCTATTCAGCGCGGCGAGCATGCAACACCTGAGGAATAAGGTATGAAAGTACTTATTACTGGGGCAAATGGTTTTATTGGAAAGAATCTAATCGCTCACCTTCGGGAGCGAAAGGATATCGAGATTCTGCGTTTTTGTAGGGCCGACGAGTTAGATAGCTTAAATTCGAAGGTTCTACAGGCGGATTTCATTTTCCATTTAGCGGGGATTAATCGCCCTCAAAACCCGATTGAGTTTAAAACCGGAAATGCGGATCTCACTCGTACGCTGTGTGATGCCGTGACTGCAAGTGGCCGTCGAATCCCGGTGGTGTATACATCTTCTATTCAAGCCCAGGCCGACAACCCTTATGGTTGTAGTAAACGGGAAGCAGAGGATGCGGTTCTAGAGTTGGCTGTAAGTCAAGGCGTATCGATTTCTATATTCCGGTTGCCAAATGTCTTCGGGAAATGGGCGCGTCCTAACTATAATTCGGCAGTTGCAACTTTTTGCCATAATATTTCTCGAGGCTTGCCGATACAAATCAACGATCCCGATGCCTCTATAACACTTGTCTATATTGATGATGTGATCAAGCGCTTTGTAGCAATCATGGACGGAGAGCTTGGTTTGGTGCCATTTGTTGATATCGAGCCTCAATATACGATTACAGTAGGAGAACTTTCAGTTCAGCTGTGCGCTTTTCGAGACAGTAGACACACAATCATTACTGAACCGGTCGGCACTGGTCTGGTACGTGCATTGTATTCAACGTATTTGAGTTATCTCCCACCTGAAAGCTTTACCTATGAAGTTCCGAAGTACGGGGATCCTCGCGGCGTTTTTGTTGAGATGCTCAAAACTCGCGATTCTGGCCAGTTTTCGTATTTTACTGCACATCCGGGAATTACCCGTGGTGGCCACTATCATCATTCGAAGACTGAGAAATTTCTGGTGATAAAGGGCACCGCCTGTTTCCGGTTTCGCCATATTATGAGTGGAGAGTTTTATGAGTTATTCACCACAGGTGATAAGCCCGAAATAGTAGAAACTGTGCCGGGCTGGACTCATGATATCACCAACGCTGGCTCAGATGAGATGATTGTAATGCTCTGGGCTAATGAAATTTTTGATCGTCAGCAACCGGATACTTACGCCCTTCCAGTAGGTACACAGGCAGCGGCGCACTCGAACAGAGAACAAAAATGAACAAAATGAAAATTATGACGGTCGTGGGCACTCGCCCGGAGATCATTCGGTTGTCGCGAGTGATAGCCTCCCTTGATAAATATTGTGATCACGTTTTGGTTCACACCGGACAAAATTACGATTATGAATTAAACGAAATTTTCTTTCAGGATCTGGGGATTCGCAAACCGGATCATTTTCTGAATGCGGCTGGAACCACTGGTGCTGAAACCATAGGCAACGTGATTATCTCAGTAGATCGGGTTTTGGCCGAGGTTCAACCTGACGCAATGTTAGTACTTGGGGACACCAATAGCTGCATGGCTGTCATTCCAGCAAAGCGTCGAAAAATTCCAACCTTCCATATGGAAGCCGGAAATCGGTGCTTCGATATGCGCGTGCCGGAGGAGATCAATCGCAGAATCGTCGACCATACGGCCGATATAAATTTGACCTATAGCTCCATCGCCCGTGATTATCTACTGCGCGAAGGGTTACCGCCGGATATGGTGATCAAGACTGGCAGCCCTATGTTTGAAGTGCTCAATTACTATCGCGAAGGAATCGAGTCTTCCGATGTCCTTGAGCGTCTATCACTCGAGGCCGGTAAATTCTTTGTTGTAAGTGCTCACCGGGAAGAAAACATCGATTCTGATAAAAACTTCCTGAAACTGGTCGATGTGCTCAACACTGTAGCCGCGACATACGGTATGCCGGTCATTGTTTCCACTCACCCTCGCACCCAGAAACGAGTGGATGCTATGGGTGTAGTTTTTCATGAAAACGTACGCCTGCTAAAGCCGCTCGGATTTAAGGACTACAACAAGCTGCAGCTTGAGTCCAAGGCTGTGCTCTCCGATAGCGGGACCATCAACGAAGAGTCATCAATCCTGAACTTTCCTGCTTTGAATATCCGGGAGGCGCATGAACGCCCTGAGGGTATGGAGGAAGCTGCAGTCATGATGGTGGGTCTTGAGGTGGAACGCGCGCTTCAGGGGCTCCAGATTCTGGAGAGCCAGGGTCGTGGTATTATGCGTGAGTTACGATTGGTCGCGGACTACAGTATGCCGAACGTGGCAGAGAAAGTTGTTCGTATCATTCATAGCTATCGTGATTACGTCATGCGTACTGTTTGGAAAAGGTTCTGAGAGAATGGCACCACGTGTTTTGCTTTTGACACAATGGTTTGATCCTGAGCCTACATTTAAGGGTTTGGTTTTCGCGCGTGAGCTGATGTCACAGGGGTTTGATGTGGAAGTGCTCACGGGCTTTCCAAACTATCCTGGAGGAAAAATTTACCCAGGGTTTAAAATGCGCTGGCTTCAGAAGGAAATTATTGATGGCGTGAGCGTTACACGGGTGCCTTTATACCCAAGTCATGGTCAAAGCGGTGTTGGGCGCATTCTAAACTACATCAGCTTCGCTGCCGCTGCGCTGGTCTATGGATTGTTTGGTGCAAGACGGCCAGATGTTATTTACGCCTATCATCCTCCTTTGACGGTAGGGATCGCAGCGTCTTTGCTACGGTCTTTTCGGCGCGTACCCGTTGTCTATGACATTCAGGATATGTGGCCTGATACGCTGCGAGCCACCGGTATGTTTTCAAATGAGAAGATTTTGGGGTTGATTTCTTCCGTTTGTGATTGGGTTTATCGCCATGTTGATCAGGTAGTGGTGTTGTCGCCTGGATTCAAGAGCCTGCTGATCGAACGCGGCGTCCCCTCTGACAAGATTGAGGTAATCTATAACTGGTGCTCCGAAGATGATCTAAAAAAACCAAATAAGTCGGGGAGTGCCAAACTACCGATGAATGGAATGTTTAGAATTTTATTTGCAGGAAATCTGGGTAAAGCGCAGGCGTTGGATCACGTCTTAAAGGCTGCGGCATTAGTCAAAAGTGAGCACCCAGATATTGCGTTTATTTTTCTGGGTGGTGGAGTTGAGGCATCGCGATTAAAAGATATGGCGGCCTCGATGTCGTTAACGAACGTAGATTTTCTGCCGCCCGTCCCTATGTCAGAAGTGGGAAGCTACCTTCAAGAGGCCGATGCGCTTTTGGTGCATCTGAAAAAAGACAAACTATTCGAAGTGACTATTCCGTCTAAAACTCAGGCTTACATGGCTGCAGGAAGGCCGCTATTAATGGCCGTTGATGGCGACGCGGCAGCGCTTGTTACTGAAAGCCAGTGCGGGGTAATTGCCGATTCAGAAAGCGCGAAGTCTTTAGCAGCAGCGGCGATAATGTTAAAGACCGCTAGCCCAAGTATGCTGCAGAGCATGGCGAGCAACGGAAAACAGTTTTACGAACAGAGTCTCTCCCTTGAACAGGGTGTGAAAAAATTTGGATTTATTTTTAGACGATTGGCTAAAAAACAATAAATTATGGGATTTTTGATGTTTAAAAGACTGTTCGATATAGTCGCATCTGCTCTAGGGCTAATGACATTACTGCCTGTCATAGCTGTTGTTGCGTGGAAGATCCGTTCCAAATTGGGTTCACCTGTAATTTTTCGCCAGGTCAGGCCTGGTCGTGATGGTAAACCTTTCGAAATGATAAAATTTCGTACCATGCTCGATGCAACCGACGAACATGGAAATCCACTCCCTGACGCTGAGCGCATGACTCCTTTTGGGAGATTTTTACGTTCAAGCAGTCTTGATGAGCTGCCTGAGTTGTGGAATGTCCTAAAGGGCGACATGAGTTTAGTAGGCCCTCGTCCTTTGTTGTTAGAGTACTTACCCCTTTATACAAAGGAACAATTCCGCCGTCATGAGGTTCGGCCTGGGGTAACGGGGTGGGCCCAGGTAAATGGTCGAAACGCGATAAGCTGGAAGGATAAATTTCGCCTTGATGTCTGGTACGTTGACAACAGGTCTTTTTTACTCGATGTGAAGATAATTGCCTTGACGGTGAAAAAAGTTATCGTCCGTGACGGAATAAGTGCTGAAGGTGAGGCAACGATGACAAAGTTCACTGGTGACGAGTAGTCAAACGTTTTTCTGAGGCGTCATGTTTAGACGAGATGCCAAGTATGGAGTCGAATATGTTAACCAGTAAGAAGTTGATAATTGTGGGTTTCAGCGGCTTTGGCAAGGAAGTCCATTTTCTCGCGTCGAGGCTAGGGTTGGTTATTCATGGTTTTCTGGATGACAACCCTGCTGTACAAGGCCACGTTTTTTCCAGTGCTCGTGTCCTGGATACGATTGATCAGTGGATAAAGTACGATGATTGCGCGTTTGTAATTGCGGTTGGAAATCCTCGTGTCCGGAAAAAGATTTTGAGCAAGATGCTATTGTCAGGTTCGCCCGACTTCGCCACTCTAATTGACCCTGCAGCTATTGTTATGACTGAACAGGTATCTGTCGGAGCGGGTAGTATTATCTGTGCCGGTACGATATGTACGGTTGATATAGAGATCGGTGCTCATGTCATTATTAATTTAAACTGCACGGTTGGTCATGAAACGCGCTTAGAAGATTTCGTTACAGTCGCGCCCTTGGTAGCGATCTCTGGCAATGTTCTCATCGGTGAGGCCGCTGAGGTCGGGACTGGGGCATCGATACGTCAGGGATTGACAATTGGTCGTGGTGGAATGCTGGGGATGGGAAGTGTGCTCACAAAAAATATACCTGAAAATACGGTTTTTTTTGGCAGCCCTGCTAAGGCATTCAAAACTATTGCGGATTGATGAGAGTAAAAAATGACTGTTTTACTGTCGGCTATTAAGGTTTCTGTGGTTGGAACAGGTACGATGGGCAATGGTATTGTACAACTACTTTCCCAGAATGAAGGCGTGGATTCCATCATATGGAAAGGGGGCACATTACAGCGCGCACACGCAGGTCTTGCCGATATAAAGTTGCAGCTGTCGCGCCTTGTCGCAAAAAAAAGAATGACAGAGGACGCTGCGGCCAAATCGTTTCATAAAATATTTATCACTGCCGACTACAAAGATCTTAATAACTCGAATTGCATCATTGAGGCGACTTCTGAGAACATAGATATAAAGCGGGAGGTTTTTTCTAATCTTGCAGAAGTGTGTGCTCTGGATACCGTGCTTGCATCCAACACATCTTCTCTATCTATTACTGAATTGGCTAGTCTTACAAAGAGGCCGGACAACGTAGTAGGGTTGCATTTCTTCAACCCGGCGCCTGTTATGAAGCTTGCCGAAGTAATTGCTGGTTTGACTACGTCTAAGCAAACTATCGATTTTGCCATGAGCTTCGCTCGGCAGCTTGGAAAAGATCCGGTTTTGGTTAATGAAGCCCCCGGATTTATTGTTAATCGAATGCTAATACCGATGATCAATGAGGCGATTGGTATTCTCGCTGAGGATGTTGCTTCGGCTGAGGAAATCGACAAGGCAATGAGATTGGGAGCAAATCATCCCATCGGTCCGTTGGCGCTCGCAGATTTAATAGGTAATGATGTCAATCTCTCTATAATGGAAACACTCCATACTGAAACCGGCGATCCGAAATATCGGGCTCATCCTTTGTTGCGGAAGATGGTTCGCGCAAACCGTTTGGGTCGTAAAACAGGTCATGGTTTTTTCAAATACTGATTGGGGTCTTTAAAATAATGCTTAATTCACCTTTTGCTCCTTGGCCCTCATTTACCAATGAAGAGGCGGATGCGGTTCGAAATGTAATTCTTTCTAATAAGGTCAACTACTGGACGGGGCAAGAGTGCCGGGAGTTTGAGAAGGAGTTCGCCGCCTGGAGTGATACCCAATATGCTATTGCATTGGCCAATGGCACCGTCGCGCTCGATTTGGCTCTCCAATGTTTAGACATCGGCGCGGGGGATGAGGTAGTTGTTACTTCTCGTACATTCCTTGCGTCCGTGTCAAGTATTGTTAACGCAGGGGCGGTGCCCGTTTTTGCGGATGTGGATCCGGATTCTCAAAACTTCACAGCCGACACCATCAGCGCTGTGCTGACACCCCGTACACGAGCGGTTATCTGTGTCCATCTTGCTGGGTGGCCATGCGATATGGACCCGATCATGGCGTTGGCTTCCGAGCATCAGCTAAAGGTTATTGAAGATTGTGCACAAGCCCACGGTGCTCGATACAAAGGTCGTGCCGTAGGTTCAATAGGACACGTAGGTGCCTGGTCCTTCTGTCAGGATAAAATCATGACCACAGGAGGTGAGGGCGGCATGGTCACCACCAATGACCGCGAACTATGGTCAAGGATGTGGTCATTTAAAGATCACGGGAAGTCCTGGGAGGCTGTTTATGAGCGTGAACATGCCCCGGGTTTCCGCTGGCTGCATGAAAGTTTTGGCACCAACTGGAGAATGCTTGAGGTACAGGGAACAATAGGGCGACTTCAGCTAAAATACATGGCTGATTGGCACCAGAAACGGCAAGATAACGCTCAGAAAATCTGGGACTGCGCTGCTCAATTGAGTGGGCTAAGAGTACCGATTATTCCTCAGGATATCACCCATGCAGCCTATAAATGTTATGTCTTTGTCAAGTCAGATGAAATGAAGGACGGTTGGAATCGCGATCGCATTTTGGGAGAAATCTCGGCTCGCGGTGTACCATGCTTTTCCGGATCTTGCTCTGAGGTTTATCTTGAGAAGGCTTTTGACGATACTGGGTGGCGTCCGGCCTCACGGTTGCCTGTTGCACAGGCTCTTGGGGAGGACAGCCTCATGTTCATGGTGCATCCGACGTTGACATCAGAAGAAATAAACAAAACCTGCGAAGTGTTGTCAGAGGTTATGCGAGAAGCTGCAGTAGCTTGAGTGTGGCTGATTTTGTCAGGTAAAGCAGCAGCATTTGTTTTCGAACGACGCTGCTCCCGGATTTGTATGTAGATGTGGGAAAGCTCGGATGGGTTCGCAAAGGATGATTAACGGGATGCGTAATTGGTTGCTACAATTGCCTCGTCGCAAGAAGCGAATGATCCAGGTAGCCACGGATGTGGTTTTGGTCTGGTTCGCGCTTTGGTCCGCATTCGTCGTGCGTTTAGGGATTGACGATTTGATCAACCCTTTACATGAGCACACGTGGCTATTTCTGAGTGCGCCAATAGTTGCAATTCCGTTATTTATTCGTTTTGGTATGTACCGCGCGGTGATGCGGTATTTCGGTAACGATGCTCTTATTGCGATTATAAAAGCGGTTACTCTTTCGGCGCTTATTCTAGGCTTTGTTGTTTATTGGTACAGTAACCACCAAGGTGTTGTGCCACGCTCTATTATATTCAATTACTGGTGGTTGAGTATGGTCATGATTGGCGGATTGCGTTTGGCAATGCGTCAGTACTTCTTGGGTGACTGGTTCAGCGCCGCACAGCACGTCCCTTTCGCCAGCAGAGACAATGGGTTACCTAAGGTAGCTATTTACGGGGCGGGTGCGGCAGGAAATCAACTTGTCGCAGCTTTGCGAATGGGGCGGCTGATGCGTCCAGTCGCATTTATAGACGACGACGAAAGCATTTCAAATCGAGTCATTTCTGGGTTGCAGGTTTACAAACCAAAACATATTCAGCGCTTGATTGAAGTTACAGGCGCGCAAGAGATACTTCTTGCGGTTCCGTCTTGTACTAGGGGGCGTCGCCGCGAAATTCTTGGGTACCTTGAGGGCTTTCCTCTGCATGTCAGAAGCGTTCCAGGTTTCATGGATCTCGCGAGTGGTCGGGTCAAGGTCGACGACATTCAAGAAGTTGACATCGCCGACTTGTTGGGGCGGGACGCTGTTCCTGCACAGGAAAACTTACTAGAACATTGCATTAGAGGTCAGTCGGTACTTGTGACGGGGGCGGGTGGCTCCATTGGTTCAGAGCTTTGCCGCCAGATTCTGTCCTTGGGACCGACGATTCTTTTACTGTTTGAACACAGCGAATTTAATTTATACAGCATTCTTTCCGAACTTGAACAGCGGATTGCTCGTGAGGCGCTTCCGGTTAAGCTCTTACCGATACTGGGATCAGTTCGCAGTCAATCCAAATTGTTCGATGTGATGAAAACTTGGCATGTCGTAACTGTTTACCATGCCGCAGCCTACAAACATGTACCGATGGTCGAGCATAATATTGCTGAAGGCGTGTTGAATAATGTAATCGGTACCCTCAACACCGCTCAAGCCGCTCTGCAAGCTGGCGTCCAGAATTTTGTCCTGATCTCCACGGATAAAGCCGTACGACCGACTAATGTGATGGGTAGTACTAAGCGTCTGGCCGAATTGGTTTTGCAGGCGTTAAGTCGTGAACTGGCACCCGTCATGTTTGGCGATAAGTCAAACGTCTCACAAGTAAACAAAACCCGATTCACGATGGTTCGCTTTGGCAATGTTTTGGGATCATCAGGGTCAGTTATCCCTCTATTTCACAAGCAGATAAAATCGGGGGGACCTATAACGGTTACCCACCCGAAGATTACCAGGTATTTTATGACAATTCCCGAGGCCGCCCAGTTAGTGATTCAGGCTGGGTCTATGGGCCAAGGAGGGGACGTTTTCGTTCTCGACATGGGCGAGCCGGTGAAAATTGTTGAGTTGGCGGAAAAAATGGTTCATCTGTCTGGTTTGAGCATTCGCTCTGAGAAGAACCCGCATGGCGACATATCGATTGAGTTCAGTGGGCTTCGCCCAGGTGAGAAGCTCTACGAAGAACTTCTGATCGGAGACAATGTGGTTGCGACAGGTCACCCCATGATTATGAGTGCGAACGAAGATTATCTCTCGTGGGAGGTACTTAAAGTTCGGGTGGCTGAACTGCTTGCTGCTGTAGAGGTGGATGATTACAACAAAGTCCGTCAGCTGCTTCGTGAAACCGTTAGCGGGTATTCGCCAGATGGAGAAATCGTTGACTGGATTTATCAGCAACGCTGTCTGGAGCCTTAGTCGTCTAGTGGTCATGAAGAGTAGCTGTCACGAGCGCTAAGGTACTGATAATGAAAATGGCGGGCCGGCACAGCGGTGAACCTACCTCGAAGCGAGCTTTTGGGGCAATTGGCAGCGTACAGGTATAAGGTTATTTTATTAGTTCGCACTGGGGTTTTGTTAGTTAAGTATGAAAGACTTTATAATAACTAAAGTGTCTGTTGCTGTTTTGTTTTTGTTTCTTTGCGCACTGTTGAGCGGAATTTTTCTTCCGATTTATTCGGATGAGGTTATGGCAAAATGGAGCTTAGGTAGATTTTTTCTGGAGGATCAGGAACTTATATCATTTTTTCCACAGTGCACAAGTACTACAGGGCGAGCGATTTCTGCGGTGTTTTATCCTGCGGGGATAGTGCTGTCCCTTATTTACTCTCATTTGGAACCTCTTGGGATTCGAGTCAGTGGCATCGTCTGCACCATCGTCTGGTTTTCTTTAATTGGCTGGTGGTGCTATCAACAAACACGAAGTGTTAAAACCGCAACTCATCGATTGGCAGGACTGGTCGCGCTTTCTTCTCTGGGCATAACTCCTTATCTGTGGGTGATGTCTAGGTCAGAACAGGTTCTGACCATTACGCTATTATTGCTCTGTTTGTTTGCGCTTTTCTTAAAACAGACTAAATCAGCGACTAAAAGAAACTTAGGCGGAATAGCGCTAACTGTCACGCTGTCCTGTTTTTTTTACTCTCATCCGAAGAGCCTTTTCTTCTTTCCGTTTGTTTTACTCGCAACCTGGTTGGCAACGGGAGCCTACAATAAATTAGTACGTTTTAGTTTTGTGCTTTTTGTAATCGTCCTGTGCTATCAGGTTTATCACGATTCCAGTGCTTTAGCCGTTTGTGGGGACGCTCCATTCGTACAGAAGATGTTGACATCTAACACTTTATTGCCAAATATGCTGTTTTCTAATCCTTGGGATTTCTTCTCTGCGGCCCTTAATAATCTAATAATGTTTCCTGAAAGGTTCTTGTTGCATTTGACATACAATGCGAATTTTCAATCTGGATGGCTTCCTCCTATTGATGTTAGCGATTCTGTGTGGTTAGTTAGCTTGAATGCGGGTATTGCCTATTTAATCGGTTTTTTTGTACTCGGTAGTCATCTTGTCTGCCTGCTAATTTATTTAGCTCAATTAGTTTTGCGGAAAACCACAGCTACATCGATTCTAGCGCCACTTTTGGTTATTTCTAATCTATTCAATGTTTTGTTCTACAATCTTCAAAATTTTTATGCTGGGACTCAGTTTATCCCAGTATCTGTGGTATTAGTAGCTTTGATGTTGCAGTCAATGCGCCAGATTAGGCCTTTAGCAGGTGTTTCTGCATCAGCCTATTTTATTTTGATGGCCTGTTCAACAGTATCTTTGATTGCGCTTTTTTCGTTAGTAACCCCCTCGATCATTAAGCATGCGTCCTCTGATCTTGCAACCATAGACGGTCAGCCGCTCTCTATTCCTGTACTAGGCGCAACTTCGCACATTGAGTCTATTAAGACATTGGGTGCTAAGTGCGGGATCTCAGATGCTTCTACTGCAAACCTTGTGGTGGACCATATGACATACTTTGCTTATCTATCGGATAGAAGTCCCATCCACGTTTTGTATGTGTCTGAACTAGGTTACGGGGGTGATTTAACAGGTGGAAAGTTGCTCCCTTTTCTCAAGAAACTAAATAGCCCTGGCATTATTTCTCGTTGTGAGTGGATACCTAATGAATTCAGGGCGGCACAAAAAAGTAACGATATGGGTTATTGCTGTGTGAATATAAATGAGATGTGATTAGACGTTAATGGTTTGCGCTGCATAAGCCCGATCATCTGTGATGTGAATTTGTGTATCTCGTAGAATTTCAGGTGTCTACTTCCGCGGCTGCGAAGTTTAGTAGTCTTCAACTGAAAAGGTGGTGGTGGATACACATGCCCAGCCCCACCAGCACCACCAGAGGTGATGAAGGCACCGTCGAACTCTCTGCAGCAACTGGACGATCTGTTCTCGATATCTACGCGGGGACCATTGCCGACCAAACAGCCTTGAGGGCAGCCCAAGATTACAACAAAAATATCTGTAAATAATGACCCAGCTAGAGGCGCATGGGCTACTGAACATTCATTGGGTTGTGATATTCGGCGGGGTAAAAAAAATCGTCTTGTAAAGCAAACTTATACCAGTATCGCTAGAAGACATATCGCTGGAGTTTATGGTTATTACATGCTTTCCTTTCTCCATAGGAAAACTCAAATCCACGCTCTCGAAATTCAAAGACTTTGTTATTTTTTTGGAAAAAACCTGAACATCGTCTATTAGAACAGTGACCGGTTGATCTTCTAGGTTTGCCAGAAACTCAATTTTTAACTTGGCAATACCGCTTTTAGCTGTAATTACCTCCAATTTGGTTTGTGGAGCTCCCCACGCCACCACCGGCAGTTTATGGTCGGGGTAAGGTCCTTCGAGAGTACGAAGCCCTGAGACGGGCATCCAGCCGTTGAAGTTATGAAGCGCCTGATCTACTGGCGTTTCGTCGACGATAATTGGTGTACGCACTGACTGCAATTTCAAGTAGGGCTTGAGCCAACCAATCAAGGCATTCGTATAGGTCGACTTACCCATCTGGTTAGTATGGTAATTGGTATCAAAAAAAAGATTGGAGTCGAGCATTACTTCATAGGGATTTCCAATGAAAGCTATACCGGCACGCGAATACAAAACCTTCAAATTCGCCAGCGCACTATGATAATTAGGTTGATCGTAAATTTCAAACTTCATAGTTGCTGGTGGGACCGCCAACACGGAAATATTATTCTTCTTACACCATCCAGCAAAATCTTTGAGGAGCGCCCAGTTATTTTTTGCAGCGGTATTTGATAGGATTCTATATTCTGGCGGAGCCGTCGAGCGTTGATCGCGCATTTCCTTACTCAAAAAAATCATGTTATTAGAGTGCGAGTCACCGTAAGGTGAATAAAAAAACTCGCTATACACATTAAAGGCATATGACGGTTCAGATGGAAAAAATGATTCCCTGATTGGAGTGAGCAATCGCTTCAGTGATACGTAACTCATCATATCTACCTTGTCGGACAAAGGAAGATTTTTGAAATATTCGGGATCTCTAGATATCAGGTAGTCTATATAAGCATCGCTAAGCCGCTCATCCGAAGCGAAATACAAGTACTCTAAAGCCAATACAACCGTATCACCCGAATGCAGCTCTTTTTTTGTATGATCGATCATGTACTCTAAGGGAAGGATTGCATGCGTTCCCAAGTTGACTGAACGAATATTGGTTTCTTTTGAGATCCGCTCAGCATCAATGTTGAAGTTTCCGCTGGAGCCTGCCACAAAAACCATTTTTTCGCCATCAGCCTTGTGTGCAGCTAATATTTTATTTATTACAAGTGCATTAGTCCAGTAGCTGTGCTTTGTCGGGAGACCCAACTGAAACACAAACAACCCACACCACAATGCGATCAGAGTTACAAAACTGCAAAGAACACTCAAAAGGTATACAACAGGCTTGCTCATATTAAGGGCCATTAAAAATTAAAGTACATAAATTGGGACGGTAAGGCCGAGAATAGCTGAGACAGCGCCACGAAAAATATCAACGCGACCATCAGCCCAGCACGCCAGGACATCCCAAAGCACCAGCGCCCCTCGCCTACATCAGGACCGCACCCAAAGGCGGGCTTGTAGTGCCTGAATATCTGCTGGGTATTAGGAATAAACCAAATAATGATCAGAAGAACAACCAACAGGAAAAGAGTCCCCGTAACACCCCAGTTTACCTTCTGTACGTCCATCAAAAAAACCAAGGTTCTTTGCGGCCATGAGAGTCCAGTAAGAGTCTCTGCCTGAGCAAACACCGTATTAGCCTGCGTAATTCCTAGTACCGCCCCTTGGGTCACCTTTGAAACATCAAAACCAGAGCCCCCGACCAGCGCAGCTAGAATAAGTTTGGCAGAGTACCAATCGTATGCTCTGAAAAACACCCAGGCAAAGAGGGTGGCAATAAAAGTGACCAGTACACTGATCGCTCGTACAGGAGCCCTGAAAATAGGCAACACACAGTGCAATCCCATTGTACGTCGCAAGGCATGCCAGCCGTGATTAATAACGAGATAGAAACCATGCAAAGCCCCCCAGATAATAAAATTCAGGCTCGCTCCATGCCAGGCCCCACCCAGCAACATGGTTAACCAAAGATTGACGTAGCGCCGCACTTTCCCTTTCCGATTACCACCTAGGGATATATAAAGATAGTCCCTGAGGAAATTGGATAGCGTAATGTGCCAACGTCGCCAAAACTCGATTATATTGGTAGCTTTATAAGGCGAGTTAAAATTAACGGGAAGTCTGATCCCGAAAAGCAACGACAAGCCAATTGCCATGTCTGAGTAGCCCGAAAAATCGAAGTAAAGTTGAAGCGCGTAGGAAAGAGTTCCAATCCATGCGCTTAGAAAATCCGGGGCCACAGCGATCGCTACTCCTGGATGTCCGTAGACGGCTGCCACGTCGCCGGCCAGATTGTCAGCAAAAACTATTTTTTTGAAGAGCCCAACACCGAAAATAGTCAGCCCAACAGCAATGTCATTAAAATTTACAAGAGTGTTTTCTCGTTTTAAAAACTGCGGTAAAAATTGCTTATGATGAACAATAGGACCCGCTATTAGATGGGTGAAAAAGGTGACAAACAGGCAGTAATGAAGGAAGTTATACTCCCGGGCCTCATCACGATATGAGTCCACCAAAAACGCAATTTGCGTGAACGTGAAAAATGATATTGCCAACGGCAAAACAATATGTTGAAGATTGAAATCCTCACTAAGTGCAACGTTCAACGTATTTATAAAAAAATCAAAATACTTGTAATAACCAAGCAACAATAAATTACTGCATATGCCAAAAGCCAATCCGGACTTTCGCCATTTTGTCGGATGACTTATTACTTGCCCCAGCGCAAAATTAAAAATCATTGAGGCTGCGATCAACCAAACATAGACAGGATTCCACCACCCATAGAATACAAATGAGCACAATACTAACCAAGCAAGCGCCGGCTCAGTCCGCCTGCGATTAATTAGGAGGTAATAGCCTAATAAGGTAATTGGCAAAAAAGCAAAGATAAAAAGCGGAGAATTGAAAAGCATAAATCGTTGATCTGGTGGCAAAGGGCCTGAACTTTACCTTAAAAAAACTCAAATAGGTAGACAAGAAATGGCCTCCGAAGGAGTGTGCTGATACACGGAGAATGAGCGCATCTAGTAAGCGGCTTCGAACTGGCATGCCGACTTTCGCACTCAGCGAATGCAGCATAATAGACTACCCACTCATCGAAACCGTCTACAGCGACGATCACGCGGCCCTACGGGCAAAGCTGTTTGAAGAATGTCCTTGTGGTCACCGTTTCAACCCGAGCGTTTATCTGATCTGGTCTATTCCCCTTCGCTCAGAAAACGCTAGCCGATGCCTGCTGATCTGCCCCGCGTCCAAGTCATCCGTGTACTCCCCGAACACGAACTGACCTGCGCCTACGGTTGCCGCAAACTCACCAATGGTGAAGAAGTCCGCGAACAGCTTGAAATTGGGCCGATGCAGATCCGTGTGATCAAGCGTGTACGAAAGGCCTATGCGTGTCGCGATTGCGAAAACGTGCCGGTCACTGCCGACGAACCCGTTCGACTGATCGAAAAGAGCTCGCTAGCCCTAGTGTTTTGGCGATGCTGCTGACTACCAAATGCGTCGACGGCTTACCCCTTCATCGTTTCGACAAAGTATTAGGCTGTCACGGTATCAATATCCAGCGTCAAACGCTGGCGCGCTGGGTCATCCAGTGCGGTGAGCACTTCAGCCGTTCTTTAACTTGGTGCGTGACCGGTTGTTGGAAGTCTGGTGATTCACTGTGACGAAACCCGCGTGCAAGTGCTGAAAGGACTGGATCGAGAGGCCTGCAACCAATCCTGGATGTGGGGGCGAACGGGCGGTCGCCCGACAAACCAGATATCCTTTTTGACTATTCCTCCATCCGCGCGCAGGAAATACGTAAGCGCTCCATAAACCCCACCCGATCAAAATGGGGCGGTGCACTTAGCTCGGCGATGCCGGCGAGCAGTTCCACGGCAACAAGGCTTCATAATCTTCAACCGAAGTTGCCTGAGGCAAGCGTTCAAGTGCGTGGCGCAGCCACGCATAGGGCTCCTGGCCGTTGGCTTTGGCGGTCTCGACCAAACTGTAAAGTTGAGCGCTGGCCTTGGCGCCTTTTGGGGTGTCGCTAAATAGCCAGTTTTTGCGACCAATAACGAAGAGCCGGATAGCCCGCTCAGCGGCGTTATTGTCGATGGGCAAGTAACCTGCCTCGGTATAGCGCACCAGCTTGTTCCAGTTGCTGGCCAAGTACCCGACCGCCTTCCCCAAGGCGTTCTGCGTGGTGACCTGTGGTTGGGTCTTTTCCAGCCAAGTACGCAGTTGAGTCAGAAGCGGCAGGCTTTCTTGCTGACGGCCTTCGTGCCGTTGAGCATCGCTGAGTTCTTTCAGATCGCCCTCAATACCGTAGAGCTTGTTGATCAGGTTCAGCGCGATATCGGCGCGCCCGATCTTGCCCTTCGGTTGCACTTTTTGTGCTTCGACAAACTTACGCCGCGCATGCGCCCAGCGGCCCATGCGCTCAACGCCGGGTTGTGCCGCCAAGGCGTTGTAGCCCGCGTAATCGTCGGTCATTACATAGCCGCGATAACCATCCAACAGGCGTGCGGGTACTTCCTGCGCGCGGCTGGTGGAATAGTCAAAAAGGATCACAGGTTTGTCGGGCGGACCGCCCGTTTGCACCCACATCCAGGATTGGCTGCTGGCCTCTCGATCCGGCTCTTTCAACACTTGCACGCGGGTTTCGTCGCAGTGGATCACTCGACTTTCCAGCAACCGGTCACGCATCAAGTTAAGCAGCTGCAAGTGCTCACCGCACTGGATCACCCAGCGCGCCAGCGTTTGGCGCGGGATATCGATGCCGTGACGGCCCAGCACTTTCTCGAAGCGATGAAGGGGTAAACCGTCGACGTACTTGGTGGTCAGCAGCATCGCCAGGACACTGGGGATAGCCATGCTTTTTTCGATCAGTTGCGCCGGCTTGTCGGCAGTGACCGGCGCGCCTTCGCAATCGCGACACGCATAGACCTTGCGTACATGTTTGATCACGCGGATCTGCATTGGCACGATTTCAAGCTGCTCGCTGACTTCTTCGCCAATGCTGTGCTTGCGGCAGCCGCAAGCACAGGTCAACTCATGCTCGGGCAGTTCGTGGATGACTTCGATGCGCGGAAGATCAGCAGGCAATGGCTTGCGTTTGCCACGGCGCTTAGTCGGCGCAACAACTTCTTCTTCCGCTGATTCGTCGACGGGCTCGGCAACACTTTCAGCTTCGTTGAACAGGGCAAGTTGCGGCGGTGCCGGATCAGCGGTTTGCTCGGACTTACGACCGAACAGGCGCTGAATCAAGAGCGCATTTTGCTCTTCTAACCGAACAATTTTTCCTTTATCCAACTGACGCTCGTCTAGCATCTGCGCAAGCATTTGCTTGAGCAGAACTGGATCGTCAGGAAGATTTTCGGGCATGGAATTCATACCCAGGATTATACCGAATCAGGCAACAAATCGCGGTGTCAGAACCTGATGAGGACGGTTTCGCCAAAGGTCAAAGCCATCGAGCATCCAGTTTAGCTCTTGCACCGTGAGCACAATCGCTTGGTCGGTGACTTCAGGCGAGGTTTTAAACCGTTCGGACTCAAGGCGCTTGAGCCAAAGGCAAAAGCCGTTGCGCTCCCAGTAAAGGATTTTCACTCGGTTACGCGGCTTATTTAGGAACACGAAAAGCACGGGGTCGAACACCGCGACTTTGATGTCCAACTCCACTAGGGCAGCCAGGCCGTCGATTGATTTTCGAAAGTCGACAGGCTTGGGTTAAAAATAGATATTTTCGACTTTAGCGTCGTGTCGCATCATGAGGTGTTGGCTCCAGAAGGGAATCGGGAACAAGGCATCGGGGTTTAGGCAGCGGTTTTGAATGTAGGGTTTATGGAGCACTTACGCTCGTCCGATAGTCATGCGGCTTTAGCAGCGTCAGCAGCGAATGAATAAGGCCATCATGGACGTCCTAGATGTAGCTGATACCGCTTGGTTGAGGTATTCTGCGCCTTGGCCTAGGGCTCGACGCTAGGTGGCAATGGGGGAGAGCCCACTTTCAGAAAAGCTCTGATTCCTGGACTTCCACTGATACCTTCAAGTTTTAACTTCACCACGACACGCCGGGACTATGTGTTCAGAACAACGTAATCTGCGTACCGCCAATACGAAAAATTATAAAACCATATCGTTTTTTAACTGGTAACAAAATGAATAAAAACTCATTTTATAAAGCTGTCGCACCGGGTCAAAAAAAAGCTTTTTCGCCTTGGACAAAATTTAAAGCAACAGTAGTTTGCAACTCGCACATTTTTTTATCCGCTGCAATTGCGACAATTTTGTTTTCAGTTCCGTTTTACGGCTATCTCGTAAATAACACTCGAACTACCGATATGTGGGTTCACCTTGAATACGCGCAGCAAATAGGCGCACTGTCAGATATTAAATCACCACATTTTCTTTACCAACTATTACTTAAATTACTGCATTTTATTTTTGGCATTTCCTATGAAAACGCTACTGTTCTAGCGCTAGCATTATGTTATGGCGGGATGGCAGCAATTTTGTGTTACTCATTCCACAAAACTTCAGTCAATAAATCAAAATTCTGGATTCTAGTTTTGATTCCGTCAACTGTACTTATCGCGTCTCATATATTTATCCAAAGTGCATTTCAGCATAATTTTTATTATGGATACGTTGCGCCAATTGTTTATCACAATCCCACACAAAACCTGTCAAAATTAATATCCCTACTAATAATGACAATCTATTACTCAGTCATTATTTCTAACAGTGCCACGCGCAAAGGATTACTAAAATTGGCGTTGCCAATCCTAATAATACTGTCTGCCTTGGCAAAGCCGTCATTCCTGATAGTCTTCTTACCCTGCGCTGCGGCAGTTGAGCTTTATCGGTTTATTTTTTCATCACGGCGCCAAGCAGTCTATAATTTCATTTTAATCGCAATGCCTGCGGTGACTGCGCTAATTTTTCAGTACCTAATGACATTCTCATCACCACAAGCTGGTAATGGGTTGGCGTTTGCTCCGTTTTTAGTTTACGGAGGCGCCTCGGATGTCATATCGAAATTGCCTGGTGCACTATTATTCCCTCTTGTTACACTATGCATCGCTGTGGCCACTCGCCGTTTGACTCCCCGATTAATATTCTCCTGGTTTATGTTGGTCGTCGGCCTTGGAATTAGCTTTTGCGTCGTTGAAAGTGGGCCGAGAATGATGCAAGGCAATTTTGCATGGACAGGACAAACAGTGATTTTTCTTCTCTACGCTGAAAGTGCATTTTTCCTATTTTCTCAGCCTTTCAACCGAGCTTGGGCAGGCTGGACAGCGCTTATCCCTCATGTCGCATGTGGAGTTGTGTGGTTCATCGCCCCGACATTATTTTCTGCGGATCTTTTCCTCTAGAATTACAGGGTGGTGGGCTTCAATTTCCCCGCAAGTTGCAGTGCGGAGTTGACTTTGTTGGTGAATGCGGCAGCATCGGTTGGGCTCGGTGTTGGTCCTGGTAAATGAGTGTCGGCAGACAGTTGTGTGTTCATCTGTTGCAGCAGGTCGAGCGTGTCACACACCACCAGGAACAACTTTTTGATCGGGTGGGGTTTATGGAGCGCTTACGATTGATTTTCGAAAGCCGACAGGCTTGGGGTAAAAATAGATATTTTCGACTTTAGCGTCGGGTCGCATCATGAGGTGCTGGCTCCAGAAGGAAATCGGGAGCACAGCATCGAAGATCAGCTAAGCGTTTTGAATGTGGGGTTCATGGAGCGCTTACTTTTCTTTTGCGGCAACTGCTTGAGCAAGCGGGACCGTAAGGAAGATCCTCGTGCTGAAACTATACGCAGGGTACGCCGGCGCCTACATTAGGTTTGCTTTATTCGCTTGGTTACTTTGATTTTCGGGATAAAAGAAAATCTTCTACCGTTTTAGGTTCGCTATACGAAAAACCAAAAATATCTTTTTGTAGACTCGACAGAGTATTAGGGTCAATGTTCCCAGGGATCTGTATTTGCTGCTTCAAAAATGGAATGTTGTAAATATGATTGATTGCTCTCCTCTTCTCTAGGGTGCGATTATACCCACCGGCGTGATAAAGCATACAGTCCAGAACTATAAAGGAACCTGCCTTTGCCTCTACCTGAATGGCGTTATTTTTTATGTATTTTTCCGATGGGAAGGAGCCTGTTTTATGAGATGCTGGAATCACAAATGTCGCACCATTCTCTTTCGAAAAGTCATCCAGGCAGAACAGCGCGTTTATCGCTATCGGGTCGCTTGAAACGAAATGTTGGTAGGGTAAATCACGATGCCACGCACCCTGGTTGTATTGCTCTCGCGGCGGGTTGATGATTGCATTTTGTTGGTTAAGTATAAATTTTCCCTTTATAAGCTGTCCTATCACTGCGAGTACATTTGGATTGGTGGATATTTCAATAAACCTTTTGCTTTCACTCAGAAGGGGAAGGCGAATAGTATTTTGCTCATCTCTATCCTCTAGAAACTCTTTGCCATATTTTTCAATATAACAAGTGTGGGCGCGATCGAATTCGTTCTTAAAAATGATAAGGTCTTCTGCAGTCAACCCGGATTGGACTACTGCGTAACCTATCGAGCGTATTTGCTCAATAGCTTCATCTGTATCAGTTGTAGATACGATTTGATCAAGAACTCCGTAGTTTTTATCGGGTACTATATTATTTGTTTTCATTGTTCGACCTGTGTATTTCTTTGATGATGGTGTAGGGCCGCTGCTTTATCTCTATAAATATCTTTGATATGTATATACCTTGTATACCCAGGAACGAAATAATTAGTCCTGAAAATAACCATATAGATGCAATAATGGATGTATAGCCACTTGGTATGGTTGAAATTAAAGCGTACTTGATGCCCAAAATTATTATGAATGCCATAGCGGTTAAGGAAATAATGAGGCCGCTGTAAAATGTAAATACTAGTGGGAAGCTACTAAATGAAGTTACTGCGTTAACAAGGTGACTGATTTTTTTTCGAAGCGAGTAAGTAGTGGGGCTTGAGTCATGTTTGGTGATGTCAATTGCAGTTTGCTTGAAGCCGGTTATCACCCATAGACCACCAATGTTTAACTCGCGTTCCTTATGCATGATCAGTGCATTTACATAGCGCCGAGACATGAGGCGTGCGGTTACTATGTTGTCTGGTTGATTGATGCCGGTAATTGTCCGGAAAAGTTTATAAAAAATAGATCCGGTAAATTGCTCAATAACACCTCCTTTCCGTTTCGACTGCACGCCGTACACTACGTCCGAGTTGCTTTCCTTTGCAGCGGCGTCAAATTTAATGAGCCACTCTGGCTCCTCTTCAAGGTCGCTATCGATTAAGAGCACATGGTCGCCTGTAGAATACGACAATCCGGTCATCATTGCTTTGTGATGTCCGAAGTTTCTCGAAAGATCAAGAACTACAACGTTTGCTTTTGACTGAGCCAGTTTCAAAACTACATCTAAACTATCGTCTGGAGAGCCGTCATTTACGAAAATTATTTCATAGTCCGTCCCTGCGTATTCTTCTGCGGTGGCTTTTGCCCTCTCTAGAAACTCAGGTACGTATTGAGCCGATTGATAAAGGGTTGTTACTATGGATAGTTTCATATCTGAGCTGCTTCCCGCATTCCTAACTGATGGCTAGGCATATAATATGTGCCTGGCAGTATACCGAGGAAAAGTGGCAGTTGACGAGCGTCGCATAGCTCAAGAACGCTGTACGATGCCTCACCGATGCGTCGGACTGCTGGACTAGATCCGTTAGCGGTGCGAAAATCGGACAAATTTCCTAGATCTGAGAACATCATGGACGTACTCCCGCCAGGCACTTTATTGCAGCTTATGTACCTTAAGGAACGGGTTTCAGGGCTCGAACCTGGGTGTTTTGTTGAAATTGGTGCTGGTTCCGGCCATATATCGGACCTATTGCTTTCTCTTGGGTGGCATGGGAAAGCATTCGACCTTTCATCTAGCACGGTAGAATCACTACAGACGCGGTTTTCTGCTGAAATCTCTGAAGGACGATATGAGGTGGTTCTTGGGGACTGGCTTGCGGCGCCTGTAGCGTCGTATGACTTGGTGGTTTCATGCATGGTAATGGAGCATTTTGACGACGATGGCGAGAGGGCGTTTATCTCGCGCGGACGAGATTGTCTTGCTCCAGGCGGGTTGATGATATCTATCGTGCCTGGTTCTCCGGATCACTGGGGAATTGAAGATGAGATTGCCGGGCATTATCGGCGTTACAGTAGAGAGACTGCCATTGAAGCTTTTCGCAGAGAGGACATGACGGTATCGCATGTCACGGGACTCACGTACCCCGTATCCAACATGCTATTCCCCCTTTCGAATTTCATTGTGAAACGCAACGAATCCAAGAAGCTGACCTTGAGCATGTTGGAGCGCACTAAACAGTCTGGAATAAGGGGAATTCCAATGAAAACTAGTTTTCCCGGGTTTCTGTCTTTACTGTTAAACGAAAAGGTGATGTTTCCCCTGCACCTTATTCAAAAACTGTGTGGTGGATCACGGAAGGCAATGGTACTTTACTGCGAGAGTAAATCCATCAACAAGTAAGGCTTGAGTATTACCCGAAAAAAGGTTTGAAGAGAAGTTCTATTTTTACCACTTGAACGGATTTTGGCGCCGAATGTTTAGTACTTCACCGTACTAGTGGCAATCCTCGACGTATTCTCTCTTACTCTTTTTTTGTGGCCCCCCCCCGTGGACAGAAGAGATACGAATAAATTTCGTCTGCCCTTCAGTCCATTGGGAAAGTTTACTATAAAGACGATTTGAGGACCCGAAGCACTCTGTCCTGCTGTTCGTCAGTAAGACCTACCCAAAGTGGTAAACGAACTAGACGTTCAGACTGGCTGTTAGTGAACTTTAGCTCGCCGTGAACTCGAGCGTATCGTTGGCCTGCTGGTGATGAATGAAGTGGGACGTAATGGAATACCGACGCAATATCGTTGCTTCTGAAACTGTCGAGCACAGCTTGACGATTAATCTCAGGTGCAAGTAATACATAATACATGTGCGCGTTATGTTGGCATCCCTCTGGTACGATTGGACGGCGTAACAGTCCTTTTGATTCAAAGTACTCCAATAGGGTATGATAACGCTGCCAGCTATTTATCCGCTCTTGGGTAATTCTATCTGCCTCCTCCAATTGGGCCCATAAAAAGGCGGCAATCAGTTCGCCAGGTAGAAACGATGAGCCCAATTCTTGCCAAGTATACTTGTCGACCTCGCCACGGAAAAATCTACTTCGATCTGTACCTTTTTCACGAATAATTTCAGCTCTTAAGGCTAATTCGGGGTCGTTGACAAGAAGTGCACCGCCCTCGCCGGAAATTACATTTTTTGTTTCATGAAAGCTGTAAGCCCCTAGATCACCAATGCTCCCCAGTGCTCGACCTTTATAGCTGGCCATTACTCCCTGTGCAGCGTCCTCCACCACTTTTAGATGGTGTTTTCGGGCGATTGCCATGATTGTATCCATTTCACAGGCTACGCCGGCGTAATGGACTGCGACGATTGCCTTTGTGCGAGTTGTAATTGCTGATTCGATCAATCGCTCGTCGATATTCAACGTGTCCTCACGAATATCGACAAAGACGGGCACTCCGCCTCGCAATGCAAAAGCATTTGCGGTAGATACAAAAGTATAAGAGGGCATGATGATCTCATCACCCGGTTGTATATCCAGCAACAACGCCGCCATTTCTAGTGCTGCGGTGCAAGAGTGGGTCAGCAGAGCTTTACTGCATCCTGTACGCTCCTCAATCCAGCTATGGCATCGCTTTGTGAAGGGGCCATCACCTGCCAAACGACCATTAAAGTGGGCTTCAGCAATGTAATAAAGTTCTTTGCCTGTCATGTGTGGCCAGTTAAACGGGATGTGCTGATTCATTTATTGGTCGTCCTTTGCTGATTTATTCCAAGTGTTGAGCCGGCCTCACACCGTATCCAGGTTACCTGAACTTGGTCGATGGTCTGAGGTTTATACGGCATCAGTTTTCTATTTAAATGCTCTTCGCAATATTTCCCAAGTGACGCGAAATTTTGCTCTGTGCCGACGATTGGAATTGCTATTCCTTTTTTAAGAAGATCGATAATGCCATCGCCATTTTTCTGATCTTGGGATGCAACTGAAAAGGGGGCAAGTGTAAAGACACCTAGGCCATATAAACGAAGTGAGGACGCTAATGGAGTGAGAGGTGCGTAGGCGGCCTCAAAAGGAAATCCTGCTCCCCAAACGACTAACGACTGCGGCGGAAAGTCGCTCAACCCTTGGTTTATCTGCTTAGATGAGGCTTCAAATGCCTTCGATTGCGCGTAAACAGTGTACGTATTGAATGCCACAATTAAAAATATTGCCGCCAGCGCCAGTCGCTCACGCCAGATGTTATTTTTTCGTGTGCTTAAAAACGGGACTATGACAAGTAGAGAGGCCAAAGGCATGTAAACTCTCAATACTCCAGGGCGCCCCAATAAGCCTAAACAAAATATTGCTGCCAGACATAGGCAGGCAGTGACTAAATATTTTCGACTTGGGCAGCAGACAAATAATATAAGGGCCGCAATAATAAGTGGTAGAAGGTTGGGGTGAATTATAGTGTTTACGCCAATCCAGGCGTTGGTTAGCGAGTTGCTTTGGATGGGTAACGGCCCTAATTTTTCGAGCATAGAGTTTAGTTTGCCTGGATTGGCAATATCAGGATCGACGAAAAACCAGTTTGTAATGAGATTTATATCATTTTGGCTGTAGTTGTGTTCGTCAAGTATATCGGGTCTATTTTTGAGCTGCTGTCCAGCGCCGAAATCAGTAAAATGAGCTCGAGCCGGGTTTAATTGATTGTACGCTTGCCAATCAAGACTCTGATAGGCTTTGTAGTCAGTGATCGCTGACAACACTATAGCGAAGGCTGTGATTGCCAATGCAAATTTTGCGGCCCGCGTTTTTTTTAGAAGTTTCCAAGGAAGTAGTGGTAAAGCAACAAGAAGTACCAGTAAAAATTCTTGGCTTCGAACTAAGTAACTCAGATATGCGAGGACGCAACCGATTACTAACGCCACTAAGCTTGTCGTTCTTGAATACAAGTGAAAACAAATGATAGCTGCTACCATAAGCAGGCCGGCATTAAGTGTAAATTGCGGGAAAAGAATTGGTCGGGTAAATATAAGAATTAATACGAGTGCTGATTTTACCGGGTGGGCACCTAGTTTCATCAGTCCCGCAAAGATGGCCGTACCGGAGATTATTAATACTCCAAAAGTGGCTGTGGAGTAGCCGAGCACTCCATCAAATGTGGGGATTAATCTGACAATATATCCCCAGATAATATTAGAGAATATAATGTTTGGGGAGCTGAAAGCTGCGATACCGTAACCATGAGCAACCATTGACATTGCGATGTCGTCGTTTGTTTCCCACATAGGCTGTGATAGATTGCACAAAATCACTACGAGGGCGGTTACAGCGAATAGCGCGCAGATGTATAGGTATGAACCTGTCAGTGAGGATCGGCGTGAGTCCACAGGTTTATCCACGAGCAGCTACCACCGTACCCAACATGATGAGAGAGATCCCCAATATTTTTTGCGGAGTTATAGGCTCGCTCAGCAACCATCCGCTTAAAACAATCACGACAACAAAATTCAAACTCATAAAAGGGTAGGCATGACTTAGGTCGAACTTTGTCATTGCCGCCATCCAGGCAAGCGAAGCCAGAAAACCTGCCGCGAAGCCCGTAAATATTACAGGGTCGAATAGCAGTGACACTAAAAACTTCAGCTTTTCAAGAATATCTTCAGGAAGAGGTCCGAATTTTGAAATTCTCCACTTCAAAACTAACTGGCCATAGACGGTAAAACCTATTGTTATAAAAATATAAAGATAGTCGAATATGCGCGGCATCAGATTTCTTCCCTAATAGCGAGGCCGAAACCTGTTTTGCCGTAATCGTTGCCGTTATAGAGCATGTAGTGTCTTCCGTTATGCTCGAATACAAATGGGTATTCAATCATGTCAGAGTCCCATTTTTCTGGCCCTACGGTTATGCCGGTGTTCTCAAGTGTCAAACGCCAGACTTCTCCGTGGCCGGTTGTTGCGGAACCAATTCGATACTTTTCCCCGCTACCGCTTCGGTAGGAGAACCACATATCAAAACCACCTAGGGGGTTTGTCGCAACTGTAGGTCGTGAATATGCTTGTGCGACTCCAATCTGATATGGAATTGCTAACCCTTCTCGAACCCATTTATGGCCGTCGATAGACGAGGCACGGTTAATGACGTGGAGCATTTCTCCATTACCGGCGTCCCAAGTTCTAGTCGACCCATACCACATGCAATACTCACCATCTTTTTTCTTGTACACCCAAGGGTATGACAGGCTTAGCGCATCTGTAGAGTCGACGGCCATAAACGGGAGATCATTGTCTAGCCTCAGCGTCAGGTCAGGGTTGACGATGAGCCTGCCGATGTCTCCTCGCCAATGCTGATCGGGCGGAGACTGCCATCCCATAAATAGCATGTACATAACGCCATTCACCGTATAGCAGTTTCCTATGCTGACGCCATCAGCGTAGAAGCTGTCTTTTGGTCCGTGCTCGAAAAAGGGAAGGTTGTGATCTTGGACTATTTTTCGCTCTACGATATTTATGTCCACCGCACCCACAGAGGATCGGTTATCGCAGTCTCGACCGCTAAAAAAAATACGGTAAACGTCCCCTTTGAGATGAACGGGTAGCGGGTTTGCAGCGTGGGATAACAGCTTTGGGTGCCTGCCAGTGGTTGGCGGTGAATAGAGCTGCCCCAGTTTTTTCCAAACTAAGCTCATATCTTTCTCAGTTTATTGCTAGGTACTTTGGAGCGTTCCGTTGAAGAGCCAATATAAACTCCGTTAGGTTCCGCGTCAGCTAATAATAATGTGCCAGCACCAATGACGCATTGATCTCCGATTTTGATATGGTCTCTCAGTGTTGCGTTGACACCAATAAAACATTGCTCACCAATTACGACTCCGCCGGAGATGACTACGTGTGAAGCGATGAATGTATGGTCGGACAGTGTGGAGTGATGCCCAATGTGATTGCCGCTCCACAACGTAACGTTGTTTCCTATTGCAACAAAGGGTTGAATAGTGTTGTCTTCAAGTATGAAGCAGTTTTCACCAATTTTACCTTCGTTCAATACCGTGGCTTTACTACTTATGTAGCTGGCAACTGTGTAGCCCAGTGCTTTGGCGGCTAGATACTTTTCTTTTCGCACCAGATTTAGTTTTGAGTAGCTAAGTGCTACAAAAATCGAGTGAGACTCTGGAGGAAATTCGTTCATTACGCTTTCGAAGGCGACAACTGGTAGTCCGCAAAATGTGGGGCTTTCAATGTAGTCTGCGTCAGCGGTGAATGCGACGACTTCGAATTCAGAGTCCGAACTGAAATAGAAGTGTGCCAGCTGAGCAATATCACCTGAACCAAAAATAACGAGTTTATTTTTCATTATATCTTCCTCACGAGGATGGTGAACTCATAAAGTCCATAATCGTGCAGCAACGCAACCTGGGTTGAATATCGCTTCTTGCAGAGGTCGAATAGTTGGCATGGATCTGCGTAGTAGAGGTAGTCGCGCTTTTTGTTTTCGTCTGAGTAGGAGGTCAGGCAATTGAAAGAAAAACCTAAACGGCTGGTACGATCCAGAACGTCCAGGGTGGCCTCAAGGTAGCTTTGCCACTCAGCGTCGGTGCGTCCGAGTCGCACATTAAATATTCCACTGGCCACACCGTAATCTGCTGCCGCATCGGGCTCGGGGGATGCTATGAAGCGCGCTTGATGCTGATCAAGATATCGTGTGCTAGCGGCACGAACCATATCCTCGGAGACGTCGAGACCGAGATAGGAAAAAGTGGAATAGTTTTCGCGTAAAAAATCGAAAAGGGAGCCATACCCGCAGCCCAGGTCGTTCAAAGAGAAGCTATCGGCTCCATTGACGACCTTGCAGAGTTGATTAAATCTTAAGGCTTGGCCCTCTTCGCCGTTCCAATCCACTCCGCGGGGGGTTTCTCCATGTAGTGCTAGCTTTTCCGAATAGTAGTTGGCAACTTCGCGTAAAAGGTCAGCCTTGGTTTCATGCATAATTCACCTCGTGATGATTTAGAGAAATTGATGGGGTCCCGTAAATATCC
This sequence comes from Pseudomonas sp. NA-150, assembly GCF_044336365.1. Taxonomy (NCBI): domain Bacteria; kingdom Pseudomonadati; phylum Pseudomonadota; class Gammaproteobacteria; order Pseudomonadales; family Pseudomonadaceae; genus Pseudomonas; species Pseudomonas sp. NA-150. The sequence goes on from NZ_CP172305.1 coordinate 1,327,799, forward strand.
TTAAAATTAGCCACCCGGCATATTTCCTTACACCAGTTGTTGAAACGCAGTGCAGATGGATAAGTGGTCATGACCAAGGGCGGTTTCATGGGTTGACATGCCTAATAAAGAGGTGTGACTCGCTACCACAGTTAAATAGTAGATCCAGAATAGTGACTCCATGAGAAAATTCACCCCACTGTTGTGGATATTCTGGGTACCCGGCGTAATCAAACCAACTAAGTTTTATACTGAGGTCGTCGAATACTTTTTCAACTACGTAGTCTTTTGCTGATGGGCCCGAGACATACTCACTGCCACCTGCCTGGTAGCATAGGTCAGCAAGACGTTCAGTTTTTCCGTCGAGCAGCGTGTAATCCCATGAATTACTGATGGTCGTCTTGATGCCAAGGTAAGCGCAAATGGCCTCAATAAAACGTCGATTTAGCTGGGAGATATGGGTGTATGAGCCGTTCATATAAAGCGGTTCGAGCCAGTCGGCTATTTCCATGAAGTGTGGGGCACGACGGTAATTTTGTACTAACGCTTTCCAGTGCGCAGCCGCCCAGTCTGTACCGTCAATTTCTGTTTCACGGATTTTTTGATGATATTTTCCTTTCACCAAAACGGGTACGGTTAACCACTGTACTCCCTGTGGTGTCTTAATCTGATTACGGTTCCGCCAGTCTCTGCGGGTGTATTGCATGTCATCATAAAGAATGAACTCATCGACGGATGCAATCATGTCGAAGTACCCTTTCCAAGGTATGTAATTAGACTGAAGAATAGCTACTTTTTTCATTGCGACTCTTCCTTGAGATCCTTTGTTTTTACTAGAAGGCTAGCGTCGGCTGTCCATCCGGACTTTTTCAGGATCTGTGAAATAGAGAATTTACTTGTACTGGTATGCACGCTATTTCACCGACTTTTGGGAACCGACATATTAATATGCTGGCGGGGTACCGTCACCCCTAGACTCGATTCCAAGCGGCGGTAAGGCAAAAATCTCCAGTAACGCTTCCACCTTTGACGCCCCCCACCCATCGTCTACCTTTGAAAAGCAGCCCCGGATTGCTGCTTCCAACCCAGTCTCACAAGGAGCGTCACCTATGCGCAGTGCTTTCCTCTCATCCCTCCTGTTCGCCGTCTTCACCACCGCCTCGGTCGCCGTCAGCGCGGCCCCTGCCGCTCAGCCTTCAGCCCCCGCCCCGGTCAGTGCGCAGGCAGTCATGCAGGCCGATCAGTCTGTGAAGGTCAACCTCAATACCGCAGACGCCGACACCCTGCAAAAACAGCTCAGCGGCATAGGCAGCGCAAAGGCCCAGGCCATCGTTGCCTACCGTGAGGAGAACGGCGAGTTCACCTCTATTGACGAACTGCTCGAGGTGAAGGGCATCGGTAAGGCAATCCTCGAGAAAAACCGCGATAAAGTCAGTATCAACTAGGAAATTGCGCCTAAAAGGCCGGTCTTTGGATCGGCTTTTTTCGTTGTATTGCAGACCTTCAGTCAGACCCCCGCACTCGCCATCCGCTACAGTCTATCCTCCATCCCACCTGCCAACCCTTCAGCCCCCTTCCTTGACATCGTCCATGTCGAGCGTCATATAATCGCCATGAATTACGATTGTAATATAAACGCTCCCTCACCCAGGTATCAAACCCATGACCACGTCAAAAGGCACTGCCCTCATCACCGGTGCATCCACTGGCATCGGTTCTATCTATGCTGACCGTTTCGCCAAACGCGGCTACGATTTGTTGTTGGTTGCTCGCGATTTGCAGCGCCTGGAAACCCTGGCAACGCGACTGCGTCATGAAACAGGTGTAAAGGTGGAGGTGTTGAAGGCTGATCTGGTGGATAGCGCTGATCTGCATAAGGTCGAACAGCGTCTGCGCACTGATGCGTCGATTTCGTTGTTGGTGAATAACGCTGGTGTAGCGTCGGACGGTACGTTGGCGGCGGCGGATTTGGGTGGGTTGGATCGGATGATTCAGTTGAACGTTGTGGCCTTGACGCATTTGGCGTCGGCGGCGGCGGACAGTTTTTCCAAAGCCGGGCGTGGGGCGATTGTGAATATTGCTTCGGTGGTGGCGTTGTTGCCTGAGCGGTTTAACGCGACGTATGCGGCGACCAAGGCGTATGTGTTGAGTCTGACGCAGTCGTTGCATGCTGAGGTCAGTGAGGCGGGGGTGCAGGTTCAGGCGGTGTTGCCGGGTGCGACGCGGACTGAGATCTGGGAGCGTAGCGGTCTGGATTTGAATGCATTTCCGCCTGAGATGGTGATGGAAGTGAATGAATTGGTCGATGCCGCGTTGGCCGGTTTTGATCAGAAAGAGTTGATTACCATTCCGGCGTTGTCCAACCCTGCGGAGTGGGATGCGTTTGTAGCGGCCCGTCATGCGATGGGGCCGAATTTGTCGTTGAGCAGTGCGGCGGCGCGATATAAGCCGTCTGCTTGAGTTTCTTTTCTAGGTTGAGGTGATTGCATGAACGGACGCCGAGTCGTAGTGACGGGCATGGGCCTGGTTTCGCCTTTGGGCAGTGGCGTAGAGGCGGTGTGGAAACGGCTGCTGGCTGGCCGCTCCGGGTTGGTTACGCTGCCGGAAGACGTGGTGGCTGACTTGCCAGGCAAGGTCGGTGGTGTTGTGCCATCGCGCGCCGATGATGCTGAGGCGGGGTTCGATCCGGATGAGTCTATCGCGCCTAAAGAACAGAAGAAGATGGACCGTTTCATCATGTTCGCCATCGCGGCGGCCAAGGAAGCGGTGGCTCAGGCCGGCTGGGTGCCGGAGTCCGACGAGGAAAAAGAGCGTACCGCGACCATCATTGGTTCCGGGATCGGCGGCTTTGGTGCGATTGCCGACGCGGTAAGGACTGTGGATACTCGTGGCCCGCGTCGTTTGTCGCCGTTCACCATTCCTTCGTTCCTGGTCAATCTGGCGGCCGGGCATGTGTCGATTCAGCACGGTTTCAAAGGCCCGCTCGGTGCGCCGGTGACGGCGTGTGCGGCCGGTGTGCAGGCGATCGGTGACGCGGCGCGGATGATTCATAGCGGTGAGGCGGATATTGCGATTTGCGGCGGCGCGGAAGCGGCGATTGATCGGGTCAGCCTCGGTGGTTTCGCGGCGGCGCGGGCATTGTCGAGTGCGTTCAACGAGACGCCGACCAAGGCGTCGCGTCCGTTTGATCGTGATCGCGATGGTTTTGTGATGGGCGAGGGCGCGGGGATTCTGGTGATTGAGTCGCTGGAGCATGCGCTCGCTCGTGGCGCCACGCCGATTGTCGAGTTGGTGGGTTACGGCAGCAGTGCTGACGCTTATCACCTGACCGCCGGGCCGGAAGATGGCAGCGGCGCGCGTCGTGCGATGCAGGCGGCGATTCGTCAGGCGGGTATCCAGGCTTCGCAGATTCAGCACTTGAACGCTCACGCGACGTCGACACCGGTAGGCGATAAAGGCGAGATGGCGGCGATCAAGTCGGTGTTCGGCGATCAGAATTCGATTGCGGTGACATCGACCAAGTCCGCCACTGGGCATTTGCTCGGCGCAGCAGGCGGGATCGAGGCGATTTTCACGGCGTTGGCGATTCGCGATCAAGTCGCGCCAGCCACGCTGAACTTTGAAAACCCCGATGAAGCGGCGCAAGGCCTGGACATCGTGCATGGCGAAGCGCGCAAGATGAAGATCGACTATGCGCTGTCCAATGGGTTTGGTTTTGGCGGGGTGAATGCGAGCGTGTTGTTCAAGCGTTGGCAGGATTGATGGGGTGATTGGGGACCCTTGTAGGAGCCGCCGAAGGCTGCGATAAGGCCGGAACGGCCTTCGCGATGTAGATTGATCGCAGCCTGCGGCAGCTCCTACAGGGATTGTGCGGACGTCAGGCTTAAGCCTTCGCCTGTTCCTTCAACCACTCGCGTGTGGTCTCGAGTATCCGGTCGGCCAGTTCGGCGTCATGCGCGCTGCGCGACAATACCAGCGCGCCCACCAGTGTCGACAACATCACCGTGCTCAGCTCTGCCGCATTGGCGATACCTTCCGGCAAGCCACTTTCGATCGCGTTCAGGCGGTTGTGAATCATTTTGTCGGTGGTTGGGCTGGGCTGGCCGCGTTGCCCCAGTTCCGAGGACATGGTCGGCAGCGGGCAGCCCTGTTCCGGCGCGGAGCGGTGGCCGTTGGACAGGTAGTTGTCGATAAACGCCGCCAGCGGGTGTTCTTTTTGCGAGAACAACTCTTCACAGTGCGCTGACAGGTCGTCTGCCGCCTGGGACAGCGATTTTTCGACCAGTTCATCTTTGGATTTGAAGTGCGCATAGAAGCCGCCATGGGTAAGGCCCAGGGCTTTCATCAGCGGTTGCAGACCCGTGGCGCCAATGCCGTCACGCCGAAAGCGCGCCGACGCTTCGTTGATGATCCGTTGATGGGTTTGGGCTTTATGGTCTTCCGAGTAACGCATTGCCGGAGTCTCCGAGCGTGGCTCTATAAATGGTGACCATAATTTTGTCATGAATGAGCAAAGTAGCGCAGCATTCATTTATTGAGCTGACTCTCCGTCGGTCAGGTCGGCGCAGACAGTGTTCGGTGATCGGACATTAGCCTGTTGTTTGGCGTGCATCTCCAGTAGGCTCGTTGCCATAAGAAGAGCATGAGTTAGCCGTGTATGCACAGCAGGCTGCTGAACGATAAGAGCATGGTGTTTGAGCGAGCCGATCCCTATGCGGTGTCGGAATACGTTAACCAGCATGTAGGTTCCCATTGCATCCAGTTGCCTGTCTCTTCCAGGCCGCAGGCCAACCTCAATCACAGTAAATTCGCCAGCCTTGACCTGTGCCGCATCAGTTACGGCGATAGCGTGCACGTCACTTCTCCCGCGCTGGAAACCATTTACCACCTGCAAATCCTGTTGCGCGGGCAGTGTTTGTCCAAGGCTTTCGGGAAAGAACACTACTTCGAACCGGGCGAGTTGCTGCTGATCAATCCCGATGATCCGGTGGATTTGCTGTATTCCGCCGATTGCGAAAAATTCATTCTCAAATTGCCGTTGTCGGTGCTTGAAACGACCTGCGCCGATCTGCGCTGGCACAAGCCCAGCGAGGGCATTCGTTTCGCCTCGAGTCGGCATAACCTGGCCGAGCTTGACGGGTTTATGGGGCTGCTGGGGCTGGTGTGTCAGGAGGCGGAGACTGATCTGGTGATGCCTCGGGTGCGTGAGCATTACACGCAGATCATCGCCAGCAAGTTGCTGACGCTGCTGGGCAGTAACGTCGTCCGCGAGTCGCTGGAGGTGCAGTCGGCGCCGTTCGAACGGCTGGCCGAGTACATTGCGCAGAACCTCAAGCAGGACATCACGGCCGATTCTCTGGCCCGACTCAGTCACATGAGCCTGCGCTCGCTGTATGCGCTGTTCGAGCGGCATGCCGGGACTACGCCGATGAATTACATCCGGCGCAAGAAGCTGGAGCGGATTCAGATGAGTCTGTCAGACCCGAATCAACGGGTGCGAAACCTGACTGAAATCGCCCTCGATTATGGCTTTCTTCACCTGGGCCGGTTCTCTGAGTACTACAAGCATCAGTTTGGCGAGTTGCCCTCGGTCACCCTGAAACGCCGCTGACGGAGTTATGACGCTGTTTGATCGTTCCCACGCTCCGCGTGGTAATGCAGACCGAGACGCTCAGCGTCTCTGTGCACAATTATAAGGTACTAGGTGACGCGGAGCGTCACGGGATGCGTTCCCACGCAGAGCGTGGGAACAATCAGTATCTGACACACCGTCATCGCGGCGGTGCGGCGATCCGACAAGCCCGCTCCTACAACATCTTGCACAAATCGGATAACCCTCCGCACTCCGTGGATATTGTTCGCCCCCCGCCAGGCATAGCCTGCAACGGTCGAACAATAACAATGGAGAACCGGGTCATGTCCCTGGGATTCGATTACCTGCATTCCCTGCTTGAGGAAGATCACGAGAAGGGCATCTATCGCTGCAAACGCGAGATGTTCACTGATCCGCGCCTGTTCGAACTGGAGATGGAATACATCTTCGAGGGCAATTGGCTGTACCTCGCCCATGAAAGCCAACTGCCGAATAAAAACGACTACTACACCACCACCATGGGCCGTCAGCCGGTGTTCATCGCCCGCAACAAGGACGGTGAGCTGAACGCCTTCATCAACGCCTGCAGTCATCGCGGCGCCATGCTCTGCCGACACAAAACCGGCAACCGCTCCAGCTACACTTGTCCGTTCCACGGCTGGACCTTCAACAACTCCGGCAAGTTGCTCAAAGTCAAAGACCCAGCCGAAGCAGGCTACCCCGACGCGTTCAATTGCGAAGGCTCCCACGACCTGAAAAAAGTCGCACGCTTCGAGTCCTATCGCGGCTTCCTGTTCGGCAGCCTCAATCCCGACGTGGTGTCGCTCAAAGAACACTTGGGCGAATCGGCAAAAATCATCGACATGATCGCCGACCAATCGGCTGACGGCCTGGAAGTGCTGCGTGGTTCGTCCAGTTATGTCTATGAAGGCAACTGGAAACTCCACGCGGAAAACGGTGCCGATGGTTATCACGTCAGTTCGGTGCACTGGAACTACGCCGCCACCAGCAACCGCCGTAAAACAGCGGCCGGCGGCGACGATATCCGTGCGATGGACGCCGGCACCTGGTCGAAGCAAGGCGGTGGTTTTTATTCGTTCGAACACGGCCACATGCTGCTCTGGACGCGTTGGTCGAATCCGGAAGATCGGCCGCTGTACGAGCGTCGCGACGAACTGGCCCGCGATTTCGGCCAGGCCCGCGCCGACTGGATGATCGGCAACTCGCGCAACCTGTGCCTGTACCCGAGCCTGTACCTGATGGATCAGTTCGGTTCGCAGATCCGCATCGCACGGCCGATCTCTGTGGATAAAACCGAGATCACCATCTACTGCATCGCCCCCAAAGGCGAAAGCGACGAAGCCCGCGCCCGGCGTATTCGCCAGTACGAAGACTTCTTCAATGTCAGTGGCATGGCCACCCCGGACGACCTCGAAGAGTTCCGTTCCTGCCAGTTGGGCTTTAACGCCAAAGCCATGCCGTGGAATGACATGTCGCGCGGCGCCAAGCACTGGATCGAAGGCGCGGACGATGCGGCGCGTGAAATCGACCTGCACCCGATCCTCAGCGGCAAACGCACCGAGGACGAAGGTCTGTTCGTGGTTCAGCACAAGCATTGGCTCGCGACCATGCACAAAGCCCTTGAGCAACAACAAGCGGCTCGGCAATTGATTCCTGTGGAGGCGGTGTGATGAGCATTTCCTACGATGCCGTGCGCGACTTCCTCTATCGTGAAGCGCGTTACCTGGACGACAAGGACTGGGACAACTGGCTGGAACTGTATTCCCCTGACTCAAGCTACTGGATGCCGTCCTGGGACGATCACGATGAACTGACCCAAGACCCGCAGCGGGAAATTTCGTTGATCTGGTACGGCAACCGCAGCGGCCTGGAAGATCGCATCTTCCGCATAAAGACCGAGCGCTCCAGCGCCAGCGTGCCGGACACCCGCACCTCGCACAACATCAGCAACATCGAGATCCTCGAACAGGCTGACGGGCTGTGCAAGCTGCGCTTCAACTGGCACACCCTGAGTTTTCGTTACAAAACCGTCGACAGTTATTTCGGCACCAGCTTCTACACCCTCGACACCCGCGGTGAAGCGCCGCTGATCAAGGCCAAGAAGATTGTGTTGAAAAACGATTACGTGCGCCAGGTCATCGACGTTTATCACCTCTGAAGCGAGTGCCCGATCATGACTCATACCATTGCGTTCAACTTTGAAGACGGCGTCACCCGTTTCATCGACGCTAACCCCGGCGAAGTGGTGGCTGATGCCGCCTATCGTCAGGGCATCAACATTCCGCTGGATTGCCGCGACGGCGCCTGTGGGACCTGCAAGTGCTTCGCCGAATCGGGCAAATACAGCCTGGGCGACGAGTACATCGACGACGCGCTGACGGCGGAGGAGGCTGAGCAGGGTTTCGTGCTGACCTGTCAGATGCGTGCCGAGAGCAACTGCGTGGTGCGGGTGCCGGCTTCCTCGGAAGTGTGCCGCACGCAGAAGGCCAGTTTCGATGGCGCCATTAGCGATGTGCAGGTGTTGTCCGACAGCGCGATTCGCTTGTCGATTAGCGGCGAAGGTTTGGGCTCCCTGGCGTTCTTGCCGGGGCAATACGTCAACCTGCAAGTGCCGGGCAGCAGTGAAAGCCGTGCGTACTCGTTCAGTTCGTTGCAGCAGGACGGGCAGGTGTCGTTCCTGATTCGCTACGTGCCGGGCGGGTTGATGAGTACTTACCTCAAGGACCACGCCGCAGCCGGGCAGGGCATCAGCCTGACCGGGCCGCTGGGCAGCTTTTACCTGCGTGACATCAAGCGTCCGTTGTTGATGTTGGCGGGTGGTACCGGGTTGGCGCCGTTTCTGGCGATGCTGGAAAAGATCGCCGAAGCCGGCAGTGATTACCCGGTGCATTTGATCTACGGCGTGAGTCACGACTTCGACCTGGTGGAGATGGACAAGCTCGAAACACTGGCACAGCGCATTCCCAACTTCAGTTACAGCGCCTGTGTGGCAGCGGCGGAAAGTCAGCACCCGAAAAAAGGCTTCGTGACCCAGCACATCGAGCCGGCGCATTTGAATGAGGGTGAAGTGGATATCTACCTCTGCGGCCCGCCGCCGATGGTCGAAGCCGTGAGCCTCAACCTGCGCGAACGCGGCACCCAGCCGGCGAATTTCTATTTCGAGAAATTTGCGGCCAGCGCCTGATGCCGCCTCGCGAACAAGTTCGGTCCTATAAAGGAGCGCATTCCCCTGTAGGAGCCAACTTGTTGGCGAGCAGCTTGAAGTGATTTGCCTGACACACCGCCTCGCGAACAAGTTCGCTCCTACACATATTGGAGAGCCCTTCATGCCCAACCACCGCTTCACCGAAAAAGTCGCCGTCATCACCGGCGCCGCCCAAGGCATCGGCCGCCGCGTTGCTGAACGCATGGCCGAGGAGGGCGCAAAGCTGGTGTTGGTCGACCGTTCCGAACTGGTCCACGAACTCAACGACAGCCTCGGCCAACACGCCGAAGTCCTGACCCTCACCGCCGACCTCGAACAGTACAACGACGCGCATCAGGTGATGGTCGCCGCCGCCGAGCGTTTCGGCCGCATCGATATCCTGGTCAATAACGTCGGCGGCACCATTTGGGCCAAGCCGTTCGAGCACTATCAAGAGCATGAAATCGAAAGCGAAGTGCGCCGCTCGCTGTTCCCGACCTTGTGGTGCTGCCATGCGGTGTTGCCATTTATGTTGCAGCAGCAGTCAGGCGCGATCGTCAACGTTTCATCGGTGGCCACGCGCGGCGTCAACCGCGTGCCGTATGGCGCGGCCAAGGGTGGCGTGAATGCATTGACCGCGTGCCTGGCGTTTGAGAATGCCGAACGCGGGATTCGCATCAACGCCACCGCGCCAGGCGGGACGGAAGCACCGCCGCGTCGCATCCCCCGCAACACCGCCGAACAAAGTGCGGCGGAGAAGGTGTGGTATCAGCAGATCGTTGACCAGACCGTCGATAGCAGCCTGATGAAGCGCTACGGCACAGTGGATGAACAGGCGGGGGCAATCTTGTTTTTAGCCAGTGATGATGCCGCCTACATTACCGGTGTGACCTTGCCGGTAGGTGGTGGCGATCTCGGCTGAAACACCTCTAATTTGTAGGAGCTGCCGAAGGCTGCGAACCAACGGCCCGAAGGCCGTTCCGGCCTTATCGCAGCCTTCGGCAGCTCCTACAGAAAAGCAGCATGACAGGCTCTACAGCGGTGTACCGGTTTCCCCATTCTCACTCGCATACACAATCACCGACGCCCTCAGCTTATTCCCGCCAAAACAACTCATCCGCTCAAAGTCCCGATGACTCACCGGCACATGCTGGCAATCGAGGGCCTGGCGGTGTTGGCTGTGGTCGATGTCGGGGTCGTGCAGGTAGACGAAATCCTTGTCGCAACCGGTGATCATCACCCAATGCGGCGCCTTGGAGCGGGTCAGGCGGTAGCTGCTGATCAACACCAGCGGCTGGCCGCCTTCGTCAATCAATGCGCGCAGGTCCAGTTGCGCGCTGTGCACCTGCTGCACATCGCTGTGTTCCAGCTCGTCGCAGAAGCTTTCATGCACGAGTTTGATCACCTGTTTCTTTTCCTCGCTGCGCACCCCACTGAGAAACAGCGGCCCGCTCACGCTCACCTGCAAGCGCACCCGAAACCCGCGTCGCCAGGCGGCCAGCGCCAAGCCTTGCGGGCTGCAGCCGCCATGGCCTGAGGTCATGAACACGGTGGTCGCTTCCCGCCAGATTTGCACTTCCTCGCGCCGTTGCATCGGCCGTTGCGGCTGCAAGGCAGTCATCGCCATCAGCAAGCAAGCCGGGCCGCAGGTGAAATCGGTGGTTTGTTGGTAATAGGGCAGCGAACGGCTGTCGTTGTCGGGGAATTCGAGGATGCGTTTTTCGAAGCGCAGCGCGGCGGCGTGGTCTTCGTAGTAATCGCTGATCTCGGCAAAGCGCCGATACCCGTTGCGCTCGTAGAGGCTGATCGCGGTCGGGTTGTCCGGGCGTACTTCAAGCCGCAGGTACGCGCAATCATGTTGCCGCGCACGTTGTTCGGCCTGTGCCAGCAGGCGTCGGCCCAGGCCCAGACCGCGTGCGTCGCTGGCCAGCGCAATCGAGTACAAACGCGCCAGCGAGGTGCCGCGATGGAACAGCAGCAAGGCATAGCCGAGCACCCGGTTATCACCGTAGGCGACGATCAGACTGGCGTGGGCGCGGCTGATCATCCAGTGAAAACTGCGCGAGCTCATGCGGTCATGGGTGAAGCATTGGTTCTCCAGCGCCAGCAGGGCGTCGAGGTCATTTTCGGTGGCTTTGCGAAAGTCGATGTGCATGCTGATCCTGCGAGAAATTCCCCTGAGCACAGTGTGCCGTCGAGAAAAAAACCTGCCGTAAAACTTGCGTAACGAAACGGGACTTTTGAAAACCGCCGTGTTTAATAGAAAAGGACTTGTTCTCCAACGGACCCCATCACATGTCAGCGGCACAAGCGAACTTACCTGCGTTACCCAAGCCCGGCACCTCCACGACCTTGACCCCCGCCAGCTACTTGCCCGACCCCGGCAAGGCCAACAGCCAACTGGTGATCATCGTTGAGCGCAAGGAGGACTGGGCCAGTTACTTCCCCAGTGAAGATGTTGTTACCGCTCAGGAATACCTGGAAAAACCCAGGGACAACGAGGCCGGAAAGCGCGTGCAGGTGATCAACCTGTGCCGCAGCTACAAGTATCTGGGCCACGGTTACTACTGTTCGTTGCTGGCCGAAGCTCGCGGGCACAAAGTGATTCCGTCGGTGCGCACCATCAGCGAGCTGACCAAAAAATCGCTGTACGGCCTGGCCCTGGATGACCTGGACAAGACCCTGAAAAAAGCCCTCGGCAATCATCCCTACAGCCACACCGAAGGCTTCACCCTGAGCCTGTATTTCGGTAAGACCGATCTCGAACCGTTGCAGGATTTGGCCCGCCAGTTGTTCGAAGCCTTCCCCAGTCCGATCCTGTTGGTGGAGTTCCGCAACAGCGATGCCTGGCATATCGCCGAGATCAAATCCGGTGCCCTGCACAAGTTGCGCGACGATCAACAAGACCAGTTCGCCAACTCGCTGGACGGCTTCAGTCGCAAGATTTGGCGTCAACCGCGTTCACGCCGCGTGGCACGATACGACCTGGCGATCCTGCATGACCCGCAAGAAGCCTTGCCGCCTTCCAACCAGAAAGCCCTCGAGGGTTTCATCCGTGTCGGCAAGACCCTGGGTATCGATGTCGAGCTGATCGAGCGCAAGGATTACTCACGCCTGGCCGAGTACGACGCGCTGCTGATTCGCGAAACCACCAGCGTCGACAACCACACCTACCGCTTCGCCAAGAAGGCCGAAAGCGAGGGCCTGGTGGTGATGGACGACCCCGCGTCGATCCTGCGCTGCACCAACAAGGTGTACCTCGCCGACCTGCTTAAAAGCCATCAACTGGGCATGCCCGCCACTGAAATCCTGTACAAGGATCGACCGCAGGATTTCGAACAGATCAGTGAACGATTGGGCTTCCCACTGGTGCTGAAAATTCCCGACGGTTGTTTCTCCCGTGGCGTGATCAAGGTCGAAAACCAGCAAGCCCTGCTCAAGGCCAGCGCCGAGTTGTTCGAGCATTCGGTGTTGCTGTTGGCTCAGGAGTTCTTCTACACCGAGTACGACTGGCGCATCGGCGTACTCAATCGCAAGCCGATTTTTGCCTGCCAATATTTCATGTCCAAAGGTCACTGGCAGATCTACAACCACAAGGCCATCGGCAGCGACATCAACGGCGAATGCCGCACCTTGGCGGTCCACGAAGCACCCCGCGCAGTGGTCGAACTGGCCGTGAAAACCGCCAATCTGATCGGCGACGGCTTGTACGGCGTCGACCTCAAACAGTCTGGCGATAAAGTGGTGGTCATCGAAGTCAACGACAACCCGAACATGGACGCCGGCATCGAGGACGCTTACCTCAAAGACGATCTCTACACCCTGGTACTTGAAGAGTTCATCCGCCGCCTGGAGCTCAAGCGTCGCGGGCAAGCCTGGTAATTCGCTGCGATCGTTGTCTGGAGAGTTCTGTGATCAAAAGCTTTCAACTGGCGGAGGGCCGGTTGCTACCGGTGGCCAGCCTTAATGCCGATGTGATGCTGTTCATGGCTCCCGATGTGGGCGAGCGAATGCGGTTGCACAGCCATTTCGATATTGATGAACACGCCCTGGCCTCGGCGCTGGACCCGGACGAAGTATCAAGAATCGAATTCCGTGCCAACAACCTGTTCATGATCTGGAAGAGCCCGGAAAGTTACTCCGGCAACAATGGTTTCTCCTTCGGCGTGTCCTCGTTTGGTCTGGTGTTATGCGAGCGCCGTTTGTTGCTGATCAGCAAAGATGACAGTCAGCTGAATGACCTGGGTACGCATCGTCCCCTGCAGCAACCGATCGATGTATTGCTCGATTTGCTGGCCAACAGCGTCCACCACTACCTTGGGCACCTGAAGGTGATCAAGATGGTCGGGCGCGAATTGCAGCAGCGCCTGAACAGTTCGCTGGAGAACCAGCACTTCATCCAGATGTTCAACCTCAGCGAAAGCCTGATCTATTACATCAATGCGATTCACGGCAACGGCACCGTGCTGGCGCGCTTGCGCAACCATGCGCAGAAACTGGCGTTTGAACCGCACACAATGGACCTGATCGATGACCTGATCATCGAAAACGAGCAGTGCTACAAACAGGCGGAAATCTACTCGACGGTGTTCGCCGGATTGATGGACGCGCGGGGCAATTTGGTGAACAACAACATGAACGCACTGCTGCGCAAACTGACGGTGATCAACGTGGTGTTCCTGCCGTTGAACCTGATTGCGGGGATTGGCGGCATGTCGGAATACAGCATGATGACCGCGACCATTCCCTGGTGGATTTCCTACCCGGCGTTTTGCATGGCGATGGTCGGGGTTGGCGGGTTGATGGTGCAGATGCTCAAGCGTATGGCGCAGCGGGTGGCGTGAGGTACGCAAATCAACTGTAGGAGCTGCCGAAGGCTGCGATGAGGGCCGAAGGACCTTCATGGCGTCGGATCACAATGGCCGGTTCCCGACCAATCGCAGCCTTCGGCAGCTCCTACAGGAAATGGCGTTACTTAGGCCCCAGGATTTTGCCCAACATCTCCGGCCGTGGCGCACCTTGTTGCTGTTGCAGGCGGCCGTTGTCGTCCATGTAGAAAATCGACGGCGTGGCCGACAGCCCCAGATCGGTCATCAACTGCATGTTGGCGTCGAGCTTGGCCTGAATGTCTTTCGGGATGTTATCCAAGGGTTTCAGCGTACTGCTTCTGCCGGCTTTCTCGTGATCGTGCAGCGCGGTTTCCGGGGCTTTGTCGGCGAACAGCGCGGCGGCTTTGGCCGGGCTGGTTTCGCTGATCACGCCGACCATGATGTGGCGCAACTGCACTTTGCCGGACTCGACCCACGGCCGCGCCTGCGACCAGAACATGTTGCAGTACGGGCAGTTCGGGTCGCTGAACAGGTACACCACTCGCGGTGCGGTCTTGCTGCCGTCGCCGATCCAGTTGCTGTGTTCCATCTTGGCCCAGACTTCCTTGGCCATCGGCGCGTAGACCAGTTTATCCAGCGGCGCCTTGCTCAGGTCTTCGCCTTTCTCGTCGTACAGATTGCCCGCCACCACGTGCTTGCCATCAGCGGTCAGGTAGAAGGCGATCCCTTCGTTCTGGTATTGGGCGGCATAGCCACGCAAACCGTCCGGCGCATCGAAACTGCCGACGATTTTCGCGCCCTTGGCTTCCAGCGCCTTGATCGGGGCCGGCAGTTCTTCCGCCTGAGCGAAGCTGGATTGCAGGGCGATCAGGCTGATGGCTGCTGCTAAAAAATGACGATGCAACTTCATGGGGTAATCCTTGAATTCGAATGCGTAGAAGTGTCAGTGGCCAGGCTGTCGAGCGAGCGTTGCAGGCTGGCGGTGGACAATTCACCGAGATGGCTGCCGAGCAGACGACCGTCGGCGGAGTAAAAAATCGTGGTCGGCAGGGCCATGGAGCCGACGCTTTGCGCCAGCGCACCGCTGCCATCGAACAACACATTATTCAGTTTGAGGTTTTGCGCGGCGAGAAAGCTGGCAACCGCCTGCGGGCTTTCGGCCTGATTGACGAACAGAAATACCACACCCTCGTGCTCGGCCTGGGCTTTTTCCAGCACCGGCATCTCGCGACGACACGGCGGGCACCAGGTGGCCCACAGGTTGATCACCACCGGGCGACCTTTGAAGTCCGCCAATTGCACCGATTCGCCGGCTTCATTACGCAAGGTCATTTGCGGCAGCTGTGCGCTTTTTTCATAGATGCTCAGGCCCATGCCGGTCAGCAGCCAGAACAGCAGACCACTGCTCAGGGCGAACCCCAACGAACGGCGCAACGCGGGCTGACGCCAGCCACGCCACAGGCCGCCAAGGATGACCGCGACAACCCCGACCCAAACCAGAAAACCACCGTCGCGGATATCAATGATTTGCAGCGGCTCGTGGCGAAACTGTGGCCAATAGGCGATGACAAAACCTGCCCGCGCCGCCACTAACCCCAGCAAGAACACACTGAACAGCGCCGATTCGGGATTGGTGCCGCCGCGTTTGGCCACCCACCAGCCCACCAGCGTCGCCAGGCCCAGCGCCAACAACAGCAGCAGGTGATTCATCGCCAACGCGAAGGGGCCAATCGAAAAACTCAACATCAGCCACGCTCCCGGGTGGTTTGCCAGTGTTGCAGGAAGGCCTCGGCATCGACCTCGCCCGTGATGCGTCGGTCGCGTAACTCTTCGCCTTGCGGGCCGATCCACAAGAAGGTCGGCGGCCCCGGCACTTTGTAGCGGCTAAGCAAAGCATGGGTGGCGTCGTTGTCGTCGGTGACATCCAGTTTCAGCCAGCGTACGCCTTGCAACGCGGCCTGCACTTCAGGTTTGGCGAACACCTGCTTCTCCATGATCTTGCAGGACACGCACCAGTCGGCATAGTAATCCACCAACACCCACTGGCCCTTCGCCTTGGCCGCGTCGAGTTCACGTTGCAGCGCCGCGTTATCGTTGATCTTGGTGTAGCTGTTCTGTTCCGACGCCGTGTGCGCGGCGGCCTGCCGTGCGCCGCTGAATACCTGCAGTGGGCGCAACGGGTCATCCGCGCCACCGGCCGCACCGATCAACATCAGTGCGCCCCAGAAACCGATCACCAGCGCACCCGGCCCGAATATTAGCCCGCCGCGTTTCAATTGGCGGGTCTGCATCACCCCGGCGTAAGCGACGATCAACAGCAACGCGCCCCACAGGCCAACCCACAGCGATTCGTCCAGCAACGAGCGGGCCATCAGCAACGCGGTGCCGAGAAACAGGAAGCCAAACACGCCTTTGAGGATGTTCATCCAGGCGCCGGGTTTCGGCAGGAAACGATTGCCCACCGTGACCAGCAGCAACAGTGGCACACCGATGCCCAAGCCCATCACAAACAGCACCAGACCGCCGTGCAGCGCATTGCCGCTCTGCGCGATATAGAGCAAGGCGCCGGCCAGTGGCGCGGTCATGCACGGACCGACCATCAGCCCGGATAAGGCACCCAGCACCCCGGCGCCCACCAGACTGCCGCCACTGCGCTGGCGCCCGGCGTTCTCCAGGCGATCCCGCACAAACGCTGGCAGTTGCAGTTCAAAGAAGCCAAACATCGGCAGCGCGAGGACCACAAACAACGCAGCGAAACTGCCCAGCAGCCAGGGTTGTTGCAGCAGGGCTTGCAGGTTGCCACCGAGCAGCGCCGCCAGTACACCGAGGCCGGCATACACCAGTGCCATGCTCAGCACATAACTGCTGGCCAGAGCGAAGCCGCGTTTCGGACTGGCGCCACTGCCGACCACCACGCCCGCCAGAATCGGCAGCATCGGCAGCGAGCACGGAGTAAAGGCCAGCAGCAGGCCGAGACCGAAGAAAATCAACAGGCTCCAGCCCAGCGAGCGTTGTTGCAGGCTGTTGGCCAGCGATTGATCCTGGGCTTCGCCGACCAGCGGGGCAGCGCTGCCATGGCTCCCCAGATCCAGCACTTTGCTTTGCGGCGGATAACACAGACCGGCGTCGGCACAGCCCTGCCAACTGAGTTTCACCTGGCCAGTGGCGGAGGCGGGAAGAATGACGTCCAGCGCTTGGCGATAAACGGTCTGATCGCCAAAAAACTCATCGCTATGAGCTTCGCCTTGCGGCAAAACCGGTTGGGCATCCGCCGACAGACCGTCGAATTTCAGGCGTTTCTGGTACAGGTAATAGCCATCGGTTATGCGCCAATGCAGTTTGGTTTCTCCCGAGTCCAGGCGCTCGGAGCTGAATTCGAAAGCTTGCTCGACGGGCAGGAAATCCGCTTGAGCGAAGGCACCACCGCCCTGAAAGGCCTGAGCCAGAGCGGGGAGCAGCAAGGAGAACACCAGTAGAAAAATCCGCATGAGAAAGCCTTAACAATCAAAGTCCATGCAAGGGTGGCGGGTGTCGATTAACTCGGGATTAATGGTGTGGATCTGCGGCATCGAGTAGGCCACCACTGACACACATCAACCGCCGGGCAGATGCATAATCCCCTCTTAATCCCGACCCGCTTGAATAGCCTATTTCCCGAGCTCCCCCATGCACGTATTGCTCTGCGAAGACGACGACCTGATAGCCAGTGGCATTGTCGCCGGCCTCAACGCCCAAGGCCTGACGGTGGACCGTGTCGCCACCGCTGGCGCCACCCGGGCGATCCTGCAAGCGGCGCATTTCGATGTGTTGATTCTCGACCTTGGGTTGCCGGACGAAGATGGCCTGAAGCTATTGCGTCAGTTACGCCAAAACGGCCTTGAACTGCCAGTGCTGATCCTCACTGCCCGCGATACCGTCACCGACCGGGTCGATGGCTTGCAGGCCGGTGCCGACGATTACCTGCTCAAGCCGTTTGACCTGCGCGAGCTCAGTGCACGCCTGCACACCTTGATTCGTCGCGCCGCCGGGCGTTCGGTCAACCTGATCGAACACGGTAGCCTGAGCTACGACCCCAGCAGTCGGGAAACATTTTTGGCAGGTCAGGTGGTGGACTTGTCCCGCCGTGAGCAAGCGTTGTTGCACGCGTTGTTACACAATCGCGGCAGGGTGCTGTCCAGCGAGCAGTTGAAAGACAGCGTCTACGGTTTCAGCGATGAGGTGGAGAGCAACGCACTCAACGTGCACATCTACCACCTGCGTCGCAAACTGGGGAACGGCATCGTCGAAACCGTGCGCGGTCTGGGGTATCGACTGGGGCCGGCGGATGTCGCGAATACGGAGGCTGAATCACCATGATGAGTTTGCGCGTACGCCTGAGTCTGATTCTGGGCGCGGCGTTTTTGCTGATCTGGAGCTTTGCCGCAGCGTGGATGTTGTATGACTTGCGTAACCAGCTCAGCCAATCCCTCGACCAGCGTCTGGGCGCGTCGGCGCATATGGTGGCGAGCCTGCTCAAGCAAATGCCAATGCCCGACAAGGTCGGCGATCAATCGCTCACCGCCGAGCAACTGGGCATGCCCAACGGGATTGCCTGTCAGGTCAGCTCGTTGCGTGGCGAAGTGCTGGTACGCACTCACGCCAATTCGAATCAGGTGCTCGACGCGCAACAAACCGGTTTCCACGATCAGGAAATTGATGGCGATCACTGGCGCAGCTTTACCCTGGTCATGGGTAATTTGCGGGTGACCACCGCCGACCGCCAGTCCGAGCGCGATGGCCTGCGTCAATCGGTATTGCTCGCGGCGTCGGTGCCGGTGCTGGTGGCGTTGCTCGGCAGTCTGGCGCTGTTGTGGCTTGGCGTGGGGCGCGGCCTGGCGCCATTGAATCGGATGCGAGATGCGCTGAAGCGACGCAGCGCCGATTCGGTGGAGCCGCTGGTTGTACCGGGCCTGCCGAGCGAATTGCAGCCGTTATTGGAAACCCAGAATCAGCTGTTCCAGCGTATCGCCCAGACCCTGGAACGAGAGCGTCGTCTGACCGGCGATGCCGCCCATGAATTGCGCAGCCCGCTGACTGCGATCAAGACCCACCTGCAAGTCGCGCGCATGACCGAAGGCGAGGCCCGAGATCGGTCGTTGGCCCACGCGGAAGAGGGCGCCGACCGCCTGCATCGTACCCTCGAGCAATTGCTGTTGCTGGCGCGGGTTGAGGGCAGTTTGTCGTTCGATGACGGCGTGCAGTGCAGCGCCGAAGAGGTGGCGAGGCTGGCGATCCACGATGCGCGACAGGGCGGTCGTGAACGAATCGAGCTGCGTCTGCCGAAGGACATTTCGTCAGCAGCGGTAGAGATGCCGTCCGTGTTGGCCATCGCCGCACTGCGCAACTTGCTCGACAACGCCTTGTTGCATACACCGGCCGATGCGCAGGTAGTGTTGAGCCTGGAGACCGATGGCGATAAAGCGCGGTTCTGTGTGCGTGACCACGGCCCCGGTATTTCCAGCGACGACCTGCAACACCTGACCCAACGCTTCTGGCGCAACGGCAAAAGCCCCGGATGCGGTCTGGGGCTGGCCATTGTTCAGGCGATTGTGCAGCGCTGTGTCTGTTCCCTGCGCTTCGACAGTCAGGCCGATGGCCTGCGTGTCGAATTGCAGATGCCGTTACGCGTTCAGGCCTGACTGCCGAGGGCAAGCGGCAGCGTGGCGCGCGAGCGCAGTTCCAGCAAGTAGTAGAACAGACCGCCGAGGCCGCAGCCGGTGAACCAGGCGAAGTTGGCAATCGGCTGGAACCACGGGATAAAGCTGAAGCACAGGCCGATCAGGCCGGACGCGATCAAGGCTTTGATCGCCACCCAGTTGAAGCCGTTGCTGTACCAGTACCGGCCGGACGGGGTGTCATTGAACAACGCATCGACGTCGATTTCCTGCTTCTTCACCAGGTAGTAATCCACCAGCAAAATACCGAACAGCGGGCCGATGCACGCCGCCAGCACGTCGAGGGTGTAGTGGATCACTTGCGGGTTGTTGAACAGGTTCCACGGCGTGATAAACACCGAGAGCACGGCCGCGATCATGCCGCCCATGCGCCAGGTGATTTTGCTCGGAGCGATGTTGGCGAAGTCGAAGGCCGGTGAAACGAAGTTGGCGACGATGTTGATGCCGATGGTGGCCGTGACGAAGGCGAAAGCGCCCAGCAGCACGGCGGTGGTGTTGTCGATGCGGGCCACGGTGGCGATCGGGTCGTGGATCATTTCGCCGAAGATCGGCAAGGTTCCGGAAACGATGACCACGGTCACCAGCGAGAACGCGAGAAAGTTGACCGGCAGGCCCCAGAAATTTCCACGGCGAACGTCCGCCATGCTCCGGCAATAACGGCTGAAGTCACCGAAGTTCAGCGTCGGTCCGGAGAAGTACGACACCACCAGCGCGGTGGCCATGATCACCTGACCGAAGGCCTCCCAGCCCGAGAGCTGTTTTTCCGCCAGGGTGAAGCTGATGTTGCTCCAGCCGGCGCGCCAGACGATCCAGCCCGCCAACACAAACATCACCGCGTAGACCACCGGACCTGCCCAGTCGATGAAGCGGCGGATCGAGTCCATGCCGGTCCAGAACACCACGGCCTGCAACACCCACAATGACATGAAACCGAACCAGCCCAGGTACGACAGGCCGGCGAAGGTCACCTGTTGATACGGCGCCAGCTCGGGAAAGAAGCGCAAGATCACGATGACCAGCGCGCTGGAGGCGAGGTAGGTTTGCACGCCGTACCAGGCCACGGCGATCAGCCCGCGAATCACCGCCGGGATATTCGCGCCGAATACGCCGAAGGCCAGTCGGCAAATCACCGGGTAAGGCACGGCCGCTTGTTGGCTGGGCTTGGCCACCAGGTTGGCGATCACTTGAATGATGCAGATACCGGCCAACAGTGCGATCAGCACTTCCCAACTGGCCAGGCCGAGGGCAAACAGACTGGAGGCGAACACATAGCCGCCCACGCTGTGCACGTCGCTCATCCAGAAGGCGAAGATGTTGTACCAGTTCCACTTCTGCGGCAGTGGGCCGAGGTCTTCGTTGTAGAGGCGCGGGCTGTACCCCGCTGGGCGTTGCTCATTCATGAATCGTTTCCCCTTGGCTGCGCCGGTCTTGCTGAACTTCGCGTACGAGACGTGGCGTTGTTTGTATACGATGCAGTACGCACGATGTGTGCCAATGAAATCTCAGGGGGATTTGAATGCTGCTCATCGCTTGGGTTTAAAGGCTTGGCGCGATAAAAACTGGCCTCTTGGACAGCTTGAGGCAGCAGCGCTGTGCCCAATTGCGGTGCGCTCGCGCCCAAGCGGTGCAAGGGGTTTGCGGGTTTTGGTCTGGGTAATTTAAGGCTGGATTGGCCGGTTGGCGATGACATATAGTTGTATACAATTTATTTGAAACTACAGCTCAACCGAGGCCGATCGATGCGCATTCAAGTGATCAACCCCAACACCAGCCAGGCGATGACTCACAAGATCGGCCTCGCGGCACAGGCCGTGGCGCGTCCGGGTACCGAGATTCTGGCGTGCTGCCCGGAGCATGGCCCGGAGTCCATCGAGGGGCATTTCGACGAAGCGATCGCTGCTGTGGGTATGTTGGAGGAAATGGCCAAAGGCGTGCAGCAAGGCTGCGACGCGCACATCATTGCCTGCTTCGGCGATCCGGGCTTGCTCGCCGCACGGGAGTTGGCCAGCGGTCCGGTGATCGGCATCGCCGAGGCGGGCTTTCATCTTGCCAGTCTGGTGGCCACGCGTTTTGCGGTGATCACCACCCTGGGTCGCACGCGAATCATTGCCGAGCACCTGTTGCAACGCTATGGCATGAGTGAGCTGTGTACCTCAGTGCGCTGCATGGAAATCCCGGTGCTGGCGCTGGAGCACTGTGACGATGAGCTGATCGAACGCATTGCCGCCGAAGGCCGTCGTGCCCGCGACGAAGAGGGTGCCGGCGCGATTGTGCTGGGCTGTGGCGGGATGGCCGACCTGCGTCAGGTGCTGAGCGAGGCGATTGGACTGCCGGTGATCGAGGGGGTCAGTGCGGCGGTGAAGCTGGCGGAGTCGTTGGTCGAGTTAGGGTTGGGCACCTCCAAGCACGGCGACCTGGCCTACCCGCTGGGCAAGCGCTTTACCGGACGGTTTGCTCATTTGAGTCGTTGAGTCTCGGAAGGCATGCTCTGCTGTTGGTTGCGCACAGGGTTGCGCGATTACTGTGGGAGCTGCCGAAGGCTGCGATAAGGCCGGAACGGCCTTCGCGATGTAGATCGATCGCAGCCTCCGGCAGCGCCTACAGAGGATTTTTGCTTGGCATAGGTTAGGTCGAAAACCTACGCTTCCGGCATCTGCGAAGAATGATGCGAGGTAATCAACCACTGGTTGTTGACCCATGCATAAGTGAACGGATACCGAGCCTAATCGATGCGCCCGACGTTGTCAGTGCGTGGCAGGTTTGACACGGTCGGCAGCAGTGTAAGACCTGTCCTCAGCAGGTGCCAGACACCTCCCAAATAACCGTTTTTTGTGCAAAGCCTGCGACCATCCCTCCGACAACCCTTTGATTTTAAAGCCAGATCCCGGACAATCGCCGGCCTTTTGATCGTCAACTCGGAGAGTCCTACCGGATGAATGACCAGGCCAATAGCGTCGATGAACGTTTTGAGTCGGTGCCCGCGAGCCTTGCCTCGTGGAGCCGCCACGACACCACCTGGATGCTCGGGCTGTTCGGCACGGCGATTGGTGCCGGCACCTTGTTCCTGCCGATCAACGCCGGCATGGGTGGTTTCTGGCCGTTGCTGATCCTCGCCGTGCTGGCGTTTCCCATGACCTTTTATGCCCATCGCGGGCTGACCCGTTTCGTGCTGTCCGGGCGCGAAGGGGCGGACATTACGGAGGTGGTCGAGGAACATTTTGGCAAGACCGCGGGCGCGTTGATCACGCTGCTGTACTTCTTCGCGGTGTTTCCGATCCTGCTGATTTACAGCGTGGCACTGACCAACACCGTCGGCAGTTTTCTCGAGCACCAATTGCATGTGCAGCCACCGCCACGTGCGCTGTTGGCGTTGCTGTTGATCGTTGGATTACTGGCAGTGGTGCGTTGCGGCGAGAAGGCTATCGTCAAGGCCATGAGCCTGATGGTGTATCCGTTCATTGTGGCGTTGCTGTTTTTGGCGGTGTTCCTGATTCCGCACTGGACCGGCGGCATTCTGACCACCGCGAGCACCTTGCCTGAACCGTCGGCGTTGTTGCGTACCTTGTGGCTGGCGATTCCGGTGATGGTGTTCTCGTTCAACCATTCACCGATCATCTCGGCCTTCGCCATGGACCAGAAACGTCAGTACGGGCAACATGCCGAGCAGCGCAGTTCGCAGATTCTGTCGCGTGCCCATGGCTTGATGGTGGTGATGGTGCTGTTCTTCGTGTTCAGTTGCGTGCTGACCCTGTCGCCGTTGCAACTGGCCGAAGCCAAGGCGCAGAACCTGTCGATCCTGTCGTACCTGGCCAACCACTTCAGCAACCCGACCATTGCTTTCGTGGCGCCGCTGATAGCCTTTGTCGCCATCGCCAAGTCGTTTCTCGGTCACTACATCGGTGCCAGTGAAGGGCTCAAGGGCCTGGTGATCAAGGCCGGGTATCGTCCGGCGCCGAAGACTCTGGACCGCTTGACCGCCGCCTTGATGCTGGTGGTCTGCTGGCTGGTGGCGACCTTGAACCCGAGCATCCTCGGCATGATCGAAACCCTGGGTGGTCCGATCATCGCCGCGCTGTTGTTTTTGATGCCGATGTACGCGATTCGCAAAGTGCAGGCGATGCGTCGTTATGCCGGAAAAGCGTCCAATCTGTTTGTGACGGTGATCGGCGTGGTGGCGATTTCGGCGTTGCTCTACTCGCTGATGCACTGACATTCCTGAACGTGCCCTGAAGAAATTTCTGATAGCCCCGGCAGAAATTTCTCAGCGGTTTACTCTCACAAAAGCGAAGCGTACGATTCGCCCGATTTCATCAATTGCGGAGACCCACAGTGGGTACTTGTTCGAGTGACAGTAGTCGGCCGGTCCTGATAACCGGCACATTCTCGGCAAGATAACGCGCAGCACTTCCTGCCGTTGTCTCGCCGACTAGCGAGAGAGCGGCACCCCGATAGAACCGTCCTGGTTCTGTCTCGACGTCCTTTTCTTCGACACTGAAACAGTGCGTGATGGCTTGACCTATGCGTCGAGCATCGCTGTGCGGACGCGCCTGTCTTTTCGATAGGCGAGGCCACGCCTGCCTGCCAAATTTCGGCAGCGTTTCAGGCTGGTTGTGCCTGCCAAAAGGTTTTCCCTACGCATTACCGTTAGGGGAATAGTTATGAACCTCACTCTCTTGAAAGAGTTTTTCGCAGGCTTCCTGCGCACCCGGCATATCGCTCGGCATTTTCGCCGACTGGCGTTGCTCGACAGCCTGACCGATGCCAAGGTCAGCCGCGAGGTGCCGCCGACTCTGGCGCAAACCCTGGTCATGGCCGCCAACAGTGACGCGGGGGCGTTACTGGAAAAACTCGGCACCCACAGCGACGGCCTGAGCAGCAGCGAAGCCGATGAGCGCCGCGAGCGTTTCGGCCTCAACGAAGTTGAACATGAGCAGCCGCTGCCGTGGTGGGTGCACCTGTGGCACTGCTACAAAAATCCGTTCAACCTATTGCTGACACTGCTGGCCGTGGTCTCGTTGCTGACCGACGACCTGAAAGCCGCCACCGTGATTTTCTCGATGGTGGTGCTCTCGACCTTGCTGCGCTTCTGGCAGGAAAGCAAATCCAACCAGGCGGCCGACGCGCTCAAGGCGATGGTGAGTAACACCGCCACCGTGATGCGCAGCGGCGAAAGCGAAGAAGCGACGTCGATGTTCGGCAAGTTCTACGGCGCGGCGGTGGCCAGCAGCAACGCCGCGCGTATTGAGTTGCCGATCAAACAACTGGTGCCCGGCGACCTGATCGTGCTGTCGGCCGGCGACATGATCCCGGCGGATTGCCGCGTGCTCAGCGCCAAGGACCTGTTCGTCAGCCAGGCGGCGATGACCGGTGAATCGATGCCGGTGGAGAAATTCGTCCGCCAGCAGGACGCCTCTACCAGCAACCCGCTGGACCTGGAGAATATCCTGTTCATGGGCACCAACGTGGTG
The DNA here is from genome assembly GCF_044336365.1 of Pseudomonas sp. NA-150. NCBI lineage: Bacteria > Pseudomonadati > Pseudomonadota > Gammaproteobacteria > Pseudomonadales > Pseudomonadaceae > Pseudomonas > Pseudomonas sp. NA-150. The sequence continues at coordinate 1,352,587 of NZ_CP172305.1, forward strand.
TCCGGCGCGGCGACTGCGGTGATTTTGACCACCGGTAACAGCACCTATTTCGGTGCCCTGGCGCAACGGGTCAGCGCCACCGACCGTGCGCCGACCGCGTTCCAGACCGGCGTCAACAAAGTCAGCTGGCTGTTGATCCGCTTCATGTTCGTCATGGCGCCGTTGGTGCTGTTCATCAACGGTTTCACCAAGGGTGACTGGATGGAAGCGTTGCTGTTCGCGCTGTCTATCGCCGTGGGCCTGACCCCGGAAATGTTGCCGATGATCGTCACCTCGACCCTGGCCAAAGGCGCGGTATTTCTCTCGCGCAAGAAAGTCATCGTCAAGCGCCTCGACGCGATTCAGAACTTCGGCGCAATGGACGTGCTGTGCACCGACAAGACCGGCACCCTGACCCAGGACAAAATTTTTCTGGCGCGGCATGTGGACGTGTGGGGCGATGAGTCGGAAGACGTGCTGGAAATGGCGTACCTCAACAGCTACTACCAGACTGGCCTGAAAAACCTGCTCGACGTGGCGGTACTGGAGCACGTTGAAGTGCAGCGCGAACTGCAAGTCGGCACCGCATTCCGCAAGGTCGACGAGATCCCTTTCGACTTCAACCGCCGGCGGATGTCGGTGGTGGTCGCGGAGCAAGACCAGCCACACCTGTTGATCTGCAAAGGCGCGGTCGAAGAAGTGTTGTCCGTGTGCAAACGCGTGCGGCATGGTGAGGCCGAAGTCGCGCTGTGCGAGGAGCTGTTGACGCGGATTCGTCAGGTGACGGCGGCGTTCAACGAAGAAGGACTGCGGGTGGTGGCGGTGGCGGCGCGGTCGATGGCTGCGGGGCGGGATACCTACAGCCTGGCGGACGAGCAGGAACTGACCTTGATCGGCTATGTGGCGTTTCTCGATCCGCCGAAGGAAAGCACCGCTCCTGCGTTGAAAGCGCTGGCGGCCCACGGCGTGGCGGTGAAAGTTCTGACCGGCGACAACGAATTGGTCACCGCGAAGATCTGCCGCGAAGTGGGCCTGGAGCAACAAGGCCTGCTGCTGGGCGGCGACGTGGAACGCATGACGGACGCCGAACTGGCGGTTGCGGTCGAGAGCACCAACGTCTTCGCCAGACTGACGCCGACGCACAAGGAACGCATCGTGCGTTTGCTGAAAGCCAACGGCCACGTGGTGGGGTTTATGGGAGACGGCATCAACGACGCCCCGGCGCTGCGCACGGCGGACATCGGTATTTCGGTCGACAGCGCGGTGGACATCGCCAAGGAAGCGGCCGATATCATTTTGTTGGAGAAAAGTCTGATGGTGCTGGAGGAGGGTGTACTGGAAGGTCGTCGGACCTTTGCCAACATGCTCAAGTACATCAAGATGACCGCCAGCTCCAACTTCGGCAACGTGTTCTCGGTGCTGGTGGCCAGTGCGTTCATTCCGTTTCTGCCGATGTTGCCGATGCACCTGCTGGTGCAGAACCTGCTGTACGACATTTCGCAAATCGCCATTCCGTTCGATAACGTCGACGAGGAAATGCTCAAGCAACCACAGCGCTGGCAGCCAGCGGACGTGGGGCGTTTCATGTTGTTCTTCGGCCCGATCAGCTCGATCTTCGACATCCTGACCTTCGTCCTGATGTGGTACGTGTTCGATGCCAACACGCCTGATCACCAGACCCTGTTCCAATCGGGCTGGTTCGTGGTCGGCTTGCTGACCCAGACCTTGATCGTGCACATGATCCGCACCCCGAAGATCCCGTTCCTGCAAAGCCGCGCGGCGATGCCGTTGATGGTGATGACCGGCGTCATCATGGCGGTCGGAATCTTCCTGCCGATGGGACCGCTGGCGCACTACTTCAAATTGCAGGCGTTGCCGTCGCTGTACTTCGTGTTCCTGCCGCTGATCCTGCTGGCGTACATGGGCCTGACCCAAGCGGTGAAAGGCTTCTACATCCGGCGTTTTGGCTGGCAATAAAGCTTCAAAATGTCACCTGTAGGAGGCTGCGATAGCGGTGTGTCATGTAAACCGCATCGCAGCCTTCGGCAGCTACAAGGTACGCGTCAGGCGCCGATCAATCCCACTGCGGCGCCAAACCCGGTGGGCTGGTCAAGCGCTGCCCACGATCCAGAGCAGCAATCTGCGCCATGTCGTCATCGCTTAAACGCAGGTCGCGGGCCTTGAGGTTGCTCTGCAGGTTGGCGCGTTGGGTCGACGATGGAATCACCGCATAACCCCATTGCATCGCCCAAGCCAAAACCACTTGAGCCGGCGTCGCGTCATGGCGCTGGGCGATTTTCTCGATCACCGGGTCTTTCAACACTTCGCCATACGCCAAGGTCATGTAGGACGTCACGTGAATCCCGTGCATCCGCGCGAAACCGGCTACGGTACGGTTTTGCAGGTACGGGTGCAGTTCAATCTGGTTGGTCGCGATATTGACCGCACCTACCGCCGAGATCGCTTCTTTCATCAGGGCGACGGTGAAGTTGGACACGCCGATCTGCCGCGTCAGCCCCAGCTTTTTCGCTTCCAGCAGCGCCGACATAAACTCGGCGACTGGCACCTGGCCTTCAGGCGACGGCCAGTGGATCAGGGTCAGGTCAACGTAGCGGGTTTGCAGTTTCGCCAGGCTTTCCTTGAGGCTTGGAATCAGCCGCTCGCTGTCGAGGTTTTCGATCCAGATCTTGGTGGTGATAAACAACTGGTCGCGAGGGACGCCACTGGCGGCGATGGCGCTACCGACTTCGGCTTCATTGCCGTAGATCTGCGCGGTATCGATTGCGCGATAGCCGAGGTCGAGGCCGTTGCTTACCGAGTCGATGACGATCTGGTCTTGCAGGCGAAAGGTACCAAGGCCGAGTTCAGGAATAGTCATGGGATGCTCTCTGGTTGAAGGGCGGAATCTAAAAGGCTTGAGCGGAGTATCCCCACTCAAGCCTTCTGGAAAAACCGCCGAACCGGAAAGGGATATTTGCTCCCAAAGCACGAATCGGACGTTGACTCTTTCTGCTTGGTCTTCTACCGCTTTCAGCTGACGGCTTCAGACTTTCTGGGTCAGATCGAAAATCATGCAGGTGGTACTGCCGATGGCGTACAGGCGGTCATCGACATCGTACAAACGTCCTTCGGCCAGGGCGGTGGAACGGCCGACGTGGATCACTTTACCTTCAGCCCGCACGGGGCCGGTGGTATCGGTCAACGCGCGGATGTAGCTGATGCGCAAATCCAAGGTGGTGTAGCCCAGGCCCTTTTTCAGTTGGGTGTGGATTGCACAACCCATGCACGAGTCGAGCAGCGTCGCGGCATAACCGCCATGCACGATGCCCAACGGGTTGTAGTGGCGAGCATCGGGGGTGCCCTGGAACACGAAACGCCCCGGCGACCACTCCAGTGGAATGAAATCCATCAAGGCGCCGATGGGCGGGCAGGGCAGCTCGCCGTTGCTGATCCGCTCGAAAAAATCGTTGGGCATCATGCTGCTGACGTCGGCCAGCGGGGTGGTGCCTGGGTCGCCCAGCCGCGCGCGGGCGGCGTGTTCCTCGGCAATCCAGCGGGCGAGTTTTTCTTCGTTAGAAGCGGTCGGCATAGCGTAGAACTCCGTGTTGGGCGTCAGGGTTAGGTCGACTGATCTGGCCTGAAACATCATTAAACTATTTTATTATGGTCGCAATATAAACTTTTCTCAGCCGATAAAATAAACGTTCGCGCCTGTCGAATTGGCGCTACCGGGTTCGACTATTTGCTGAAACCCTCGGCTATGGTTGAGGGAGAAACCACTGGAAAAGGACGACAACCATGCGCTTTATGATGCTGATGATTCCCAAGGGCTACGAAACGGCGACCCCTGGCACACTGCCCGAAGCCGATGCCGTCGCGGCGATGATGCGTTACAACGAACAGCTGCAAGCCGCCGGCGTACTGCTGACCCTGGATGGGCTGCATCCACCGTCAATGGGTGCCCGGGTGACTTTTTCCGGCGGCCAGCCACGGGTCATCGACGCACCGTTTACCGAAGCCAACGAAGCGCTGGGGGGGTATTGGATGATCAAGGTCAACTCGCGGGAGGAGGCCATCGAATGGGCCAAGCGCTGCCCGGCCGGCGATAACGAAATCATCGAGGTTCGGCAGGTGCAGGAATTCGAAGACTTCCCGGCGGATGTGCAGGAAGCGGCGGCGGGGTTTAGTGAGATGCAGAACTCCAACTGATTGGGGTCCTTTGTAGGAGCGGGCTTGCCCGCGATCCGCGGTCTAACAGGCACACCGCAATCGCGAGCAAGCCCGCCCCTACACGGTTTAGCGATAGGCCCCAAATAATTGCGACCGCGTTGCGGTCGATCGCAGCCTTCGGCAGCTCCTACAGGGAATGTGTGGAGTCAGGGCTTACTGACAAAATGATCATGCATTTCCACGGTCAGGCCCTCGATCCGTTCAGTCAGGGCCTTGGTCAGTTCGGTCAGGCGGGTGTTCTGTTCCAGTAACTCCAGCATCATCGCCGAGTTCTGCGCGGCGTCGGCCAAGCGTTGGTCATTGGCCACCGCCAGGGCTTCACGGTGTTGCGCATCGGCGTCGGCGTTGGCCTTGTCGCGCGCAGCCTGGCGGGTCTGGGCCAGCAGGATCAGCGGCGCGGCATACGCTGATTGCAGGCTGAACGCGAGGTTGAGCAGGATGAACGGGTAGACGTCGAAATGCGTCAGCCCCGCGATGTTGGCCCCGACCCACAACAGCACGATCAGTGTTTGTGCGCCGAGAAAGGTCGGCGTGCCGAAAAACCGCGCAAAGGCTTCGGCCTTGAGCGCAAAGGTATCGCTGCCAAAGGTCGAGGACAGGTGCGCGTGATCTTTGTGGAAGCGCAGGTGATGGTCGTGAGGTTTGGCCGGTACCACGGGATCGGAGTCGGGCGTAACGGAGGTCATGACAATTTCCTGATCAAATGAAGACGGACGGGCATCACCGCCCACTATAGGCGCCCGTCGTCAACCTCGATATGCCCGCCAGACGTTACGCCTGAATACGGGCTGAACATCACTCAATCAGGATGCAAAGGCTTCGACGCCTGCATGATGTGCGCGTAGTCGTACACGTATTGCCGACCGGCATGGCTGGTCATGCGCAGTTCTTCGATCAACAGGCGCTCTTTTTTGCTCAGGTACAGCAATCCGGGATGCTGACTGGACTTGAGGCGATCACGTTCATGGGCGTCAGGAAAAGTGATGACGTTCGACATGAAAAATCTCCTTTTTTATGAGTCCATGTTCCTGGAAAATCCGTCCAGGCCATTGTTATTGTAGCGACCACCCAACGATACCCAGAAAAAGTTGAGGGGATCAACCCTGCAAACGGATAGGTCTCAGAGGACATTAATTACCGAAAACGTCTGGCTCGCGGCATTGATGGTGATTTCGATCTCATCGCCTTCTGCCTTGCCCAATAAATTTTTCCCCAACGGTGCGCGAGTTGTGATCACGGTCACTAAAAGGTCGTCCTCCTGGATTTTCAGACCGGCTGCATCAGGGCCAAGAAACAGTTGTTGCTGGCTGCCGTTTTCGGCTTCGAGGCTGATCAGGTCGCCGATCTGAATCCCGCGCTGTTCATCGAAGGGTTTCAGACTGAGGTTCTGGAACTGCACCAGTGACTGACGAATCTCTTCGACACGTCGGGCCTGTCCGGTCGCCAGATAAGACGCTTCCAGACCCAAGGTGTCGTACTTGTTTTCGGCGATGTTTTCTTCGTGGGTCGCGGTTTCGTAGGCGCTTTGTGCGGCGCGCTGCAAAAGGTCCAGATCGACCTTGAGCCGGGCGATGATCAGGTCCAGGACCACGGATTTATTCGGAAGCGCAGGCATCAATTTTCAACCACAGAACTGGTTAACGTTGGCGCGGGTTTTTTCGCTCGGGGCAGTCTGATCCTGCTGCATCCAGAACTGGCATTTCGGACCGCTCATGCGTTTGTCCCGTTCGGCCTGGGCCGTTTCATGGTTTTGCTGTGCCTGGGTGTCCATCAGGTTTTGTTTGTACTTCTCGAACATGCTGGAAGTGTCTGACTCGGCGTCGGTATTTTCCGCACGGGATTTGTGGCTGGTCATACTGCCGATGGCCGCGCTCACGGCATTGACCTTGCCTATCACCAAGGTGTTGTAGGCGAAGATACCGGTGGCCGCGGTGGCAACCAGTCCGAGCCAGACGCCCAGGGCAATGCAGACAATCAATTTCACGGGATGAGTGGACATTTCGGCTTCCTGGTGTAGTCGGTGGATGACGCTGATTGTCGCATGACAGACGGTCTAAGCTGGAGCTTGCCGGCCGTTATGACCGACAATCAAGCGCTTTAGGGTTCGGACATCTGGCATGAAAGCCACCTGGGATATTTTTTGCACGGTTGTGGATAACTACGGCGACATCGGCGTGACCTGGCGTTTGGCCCGGCAATTGGCGGCCGAGTACCCGTTCAGCGTGCGCTTGTGGGTGGATGATCTACAGCCGTTCGCCCGTCTGTGCCCCGCTGCCGATCCGCAGGCCGAGCAACAGTGGCAGGACGGCGTCAGCGTGTGTCATTGGCGCAAGGACTGGCAGACTGTCGAACCTGCGGATGTGGTGATTGAGGCGTTCGCCTGTCGTCTGCCAGCTGCGTATATCGAAGCCATGCCCAAGCGTACGCGGGCGCCCTTGTGGCTGAACCTGGAATACCTCAGCGCCGAGGACTGGGTCTCGGGTTGCCACGCTTTGCCGTCGCCGCAGCCCAACGGTGTGCGAAAAATCTTCTTCTTCCCCGGATTTCGCCCGACGACCGGTGGCCTGTTGCGCGAAGCGGGCTTGATCGATCAGCGTCAGGCGTTCCAGCAGGACATCGCTGCCCAACATCAGTTTCTCCAGGGTTTGGGTGTGGTTGCGGCCGAGGGCGCGCGGCTGATTTCACTGTTCGCCTATGAAAATGCCGGGCTGGCCAGTTGGCTGGATACGCTGGCCGCCGACAGTCAACACACTCACCTGTTGGTGCCGGAAGGGAGGATTCTCGGCGACCTGCAGCGTTGGCTCGGGGTCGACGCGTTACAGGCCGGTACCCTGCATGTGCGCGGTGCGTTGACCGTTCAGGTGTTGCCATTCGTCCGACAGGAGCAATACGACCGCCTGTTGTGGTGCTGCGATTTCAACGCCGTGCGTGGCGAAGACTCGTTCGTTCGCGCGCAATGGGCCGGTCGGCCGCTGCTGTGGCACATCTACGAACAGGACGACGATGCGCACTGGATCAAGCTCGATGCCTTTCTCGACCTCTACCTAAAAGGCCTCTCGCCCGCGGCTGAACAGGCCATGCGCGATGTTTGGCGGGGGTGGAATGCGGGTCAGGACATGGGCCAATGCTGGTTGGCGTTGCAGAAACAGTGGCTGGAAGTCAGCCAACACGCCGAGCGCTGGTGTCTGGAACAAGCCTCGCAACCCGATCTCGCGGCAGCGCTGGCCTTGTTTTACCGAAATTGGCTATGATACGCGGCCTAGATTTTTGTAAATCCATCCAAATTCGGATATTCGTAATGAAAACTGGTAAAGAACTGAAACCCGGTACCGTGATCAAGCTCGAGAATGACCCTTGGCTGGTTCAGAAAGCTGAATTCACCAAGTCTGGTCGTAACAGCGCAATCATGAAGACCAAGTTGAAGAACCTGTTGACCGGTTACAAGACTGAAATCGTCTACAGCGCCGACGACAAACTGGAAGACGTGATCCTCGACCGTAAAGAAGCCACCCTGTCTTTCATCAGCGGTGACACTTACACGTTCATGGACACCACTGACTACACCATGTACGAGCTGAACGCCGAAGACATCGAAGCCGTTCTGCCATTCGTGGAAGAAGGCATGACCGACGTCTGCGAAGCGATCTTCTTCGAAGACCGTCTGGTTTCCGTAGAACTGCCGACCACTATCGTGCGTCAGGTTGACTACACCGAAGGTTCCGCTCGTGGCGACACGTCGGGCAAAGTCATGAAGCCAGCCAAGCTGAAAAACGGCACTGAGCTGAGCGTTGCTGACTTCGTCGAAATTGGCGACATGATCGAAATCGATACCCGTGAAGGCGGTTCGTACAAAGGCCGCGCTAAATAAGCGCAACCTTGTACCGCTGAAACGCAAAAGCCCGCATCGCTGCGGGCTTTTTTTGCCTGTGGGTTTGGTTACTTCAAGTGCACCTTCAGTTCTTCAGACGCTTGCAGCAGGGCCGAGCGCACTTCGGGAACCTGGCTGACCACGTTCAGCAGACCGTAGTCGTGGATCATGCCGTTGTAACGCACTGCGGTCACATCAACTCCCGCCTGGTCCAGTTTGCGGGCGTAGGCTTCACCTTCGTCGCGCAAGACATCGGAGCCGGCGGTCTGCACCAGTGCAGGTGGCAGGCCTTTGAGTTGTTCGGTGGTGGCGCGCAGCGGCGAGGCGTAGATCTCGTTACGCTGGTTGGCGTCGGTGGTGTAGTTATCCCAGAACCACTTCATCATGTTGCGGGTCAGGAAATGCCCTTCAGCAAACTGGTTGTATGAACCGGTATCGAAGTTGGCATCCGTTACTGGCCACAACAGCACTTGGTACTTGATCGCCGGGGTGCCTTTGTCTTTGGCCATCAGCGCCACGACCGCTGCCATGTTGCCGCCGACGCTGTTGCCCGCTACTGCCAGGCGTTTGCCGTCAACGTTGATTTCCTTGCCGTGTTCAGCCACCCATTTGGTCGCGGCGTAGGCCTGGTTGATCGCGATCGGGTAGTGCGCTTCTGGCGACGGGGTGTAATTGACGAACACCGCCACTGCCCCCGAACCGGCTACCAGGTCACGCACCAGACGTTCGTGGGTCGGGAAGTCGCCCAGCACCCAGCCGCCGCCGTGGAAGTACATGAACACTGGCAACGTCCCTTTGACCCCGGCCGGACGCACGATGGTCAGGCTGATGGACTGGCCGTCGACCGTGATGGTCTTCTGGCTGACGTCGGCTTTAGGCAACGTCAACTTCACCCCGGCTTGCGCACCGGTCAGCACTGCGCGGGCATCTTTGACCGACAACTGCTCGATAGGCTTGCCGGTGCCTGAGTTGAGTGCGTCGAGGAATGCCTGAGTGTGGTGCTCCACATCCGAACCGCCAGCGGCAAATGCATTGCCGATGGACAGGGCGAGAAGGGTACCGGTCAACACTTTGCTGAAAGTTTTCATGAGGGAACCTCGGGGTGTTTAAGTGGGTTTCTATTGCGCTAAATGTTTGCGCGCTAACTAAGTGCCAGATAAATGTATCGCGCATGTATTTTGTGCGCAAGATAAATTTTGAAGAAAATTCTGATGAGCTGATTTTTGCAACGGTTTTATTTTTTAAGATTCTGATTGTTATAGGTATTTTTAGATTTTACCGCTGGTCGCTGATGAGGTAGTGGGGTGTCACGGGTCGTGTGGTTGGAGGAAAAATCTGTGGATAACCTCAACGCTGTAGGAGTTGCCGAAGGCTGCGATAAGGCTGGAACAGCCTTCGCGATATAGATTGATCGCAGCCTTCGGCAGCTCCTACAGAGGATTTGTGCCTGACACAGGCCCTGTGTGAGCCAACATGCTGAAGGCGTGGATTAGATGGTTTTATCATCCGGGTCGCTGGTGCGCCGGTTATAGAGTTCCAGTTCGTAGAGCGCCAACGTGGTGCTCAGGCGCTCATCGAACCACAATCGCCGGCGCGAATTGGACGTCCGCCGCTGCTAATAAGGCTTACAAGTTGCCGTGCAGATTCCCACGCAGCTCGAGCAATTCGGCCTGCATCGCCTTCAACTCGGTGATGGTTTTGCCGGATGCGCCAAGGATGCACGCGGGGATGTCGTTGGCTTTGTCGCGTAACGCGCGGCCTTGCTCGGTCAGGTGCAGCAGCACCACGCGCTCGTCTTCCTTGCTACGGGTACGGCTGAGCAGGCCTTCGGTTTCCAGGCGCTTGAGCAGCGGGGTCAGCGAACCTGGATCGGTCAGCAGGCGGGTGCTGACATCGCCTACCGTCACCCCGTCCTTTTCCCACAGCACCATCATCGCCAGGTACTGCGGGTAGGTCAGGCCCAGTGCTTGCAGCAGGGGTTTGTAGACCTTGGTCATGGCCAGCGAAGTGGAATACAAGGCGAAGCACAGCTGACTGTCGAGCAGTAGGTGTTTGTGGTTGCTCGTAGTGGCGGGGGTGTTGTCGACTGTGCTCATAGTGCGTCCTCGGTGTCGGTATTACGCTCTAATTTAGTGCTGTGATCTTTAATGCACCAGATAAATTCTTCAACGATATCCCGGTGCCGTTCACAAAGCGTGAATCCTGTGTTCAGCAAATGTGCGAAGTTGCAGACGCAGGTCGCATTTCCCGGCAGGGCCGGACTGCGTAGCATGCGCCCATGAGTTGATTGGGGTGGTGGTGTGATCGAGATTGTAATGTTTGTGGGGTTGGGCGCCGCGATGGGCACCCTCGGTGGGTTGTTCGGGATTGGCGGCGGGTTAGTGGCGATTCCGACGCTGGGCGTGCTGTTTGGTCTGGACCAGCAGTTGGCCCAAGGCACGGCATTGCTGATGGTGTTGCCGAATGTATTGCTGGCGTTGTGGCGCTACAACCAGCGTAACCGGATTTCGCTGCGCAATGCCTTGATGTTGATCATCCCCAGTTTCTGTCTGGCGTGGCTGACGTCCTTGTGGGCGGTGCGTCTGGATGCGCACAACATGCGCCTGGGGTTCGTGGTGTTCCTGGTGATCCTGACCCTGTTCAACCTGATCCAGATGTACTGGCGCAAGGGCGATTTCAGCCCCGAGCTGCGTCATCCGCAATGGCTGTGGTTGCTGGGGGTGGGGTCGGGCGTTACCGGAGGGCTGTTCGGTGTCGGTGGCGGGGTGATCGCGACGCCGATTTTGACCGGCATCTTCGGTGCCTCGCAGGTGGCGGCGCAGGGCCTGGCACTGGCGTTGGCGACCCCGAGCACCGCCATCACCCTGGTCACCTACGCGGTGCATGGCCACGTTGACTGGCAGTTGGGGATTCCCCTGGCCATCGGCGGTCTGGCCAGCATCAGTTGGGGCGTGAGGCTGGCGCATTCGTTACCGGAACGGCTGTTGCGCAGCCTGTTCTGTGGCTTCCTGGTGATCTGCGCGGTAGTCCTCGCCCTTAAAGTTTGAAGCCCTCGGTGATGTACTCCGCCATGCATTCGGTGATCGGCGACGGATTGTTCGGATTGCGCAGCAGGACAATGCTGGCGGACGGCAACAGCGGCAGGCCTTCCGCGGCTCCGATGATGCGCAAGTCCGAGGTCAGCAGGCTTTCCAGTTGCGCGGTGATTGCCAGACCGGCGCTGACCACCGCGTGGATCGCCGCCAAACTGCCGCTGGTGTACGCGACCCGGTATTCGCGCTCATTGGCGTCCAGCGCGTTGCAGGCCCAGACCCGGCAGAAGCAATCCGTGTTGAACATCGCCAGCGGCAGCGGCGTTTGTTCGTGGGGGCAGAAGCCGGCGGCCTCCATCCAGACGAAACGTTCCTGACGCAGAATCTGCCCGATTTCGGTGCCCGGCTCGCGGGTGACGATGCTCAAGTCCAAGTCCTGCCGTTGCAGCAGCTGCTTGGATGGCTCGCAATGCACTTCCACCTGGATCAGCGGATAGGCCTGGGCAAAGCGCTGCAGGATGCCCGGCAAAAAGCGCATCACGTAATCGTCCGGGGAACCGATCTTCACCGTGCCGACCATGTGCGGTTCGCGCAAGGTGTTGAACACTTCGCCATGCAGCTTGAGGATGCGCCGGGCATAACCGAGCAGCACTTGGCCCTCGGCCGTGAGGCTGACGCTGCGCCCGTCTTTCTGAAACAGCGGGCGCTGCACCACGTCGTCTTCCAGGCGCTTCATCTGCATGCTGACCGCCGACTGAGTGCGGTTGACCACCTCGCCGGCACGGGTAAAGCCACCCTCATCGGCAATCGCGACGAAGGTCCGTAACAGCTCGCTATCGATGCTGGGGTAACTGGCCAATTCATCAATCTCCCAGATGCACTGCATAAGAAACATTCGTTGGATTGATCATAGCCCCGGCGCGACACTGAAGCCATCCCCACTTGGAGGGCAAGCAGATGAAAGGTCAAAAAGGTTATGTCGTGATTCACAAAGGCTCGTCGAGCCATTGGTGGTCGGCGCTGGCGCAACGGGTCGACCGTTGGTACACGCTGCATCTGGAGCGTGATGCGTTGGCGAAATTGAGTGATGAGGCGCTGAAGGACATCGGCATGAGTCGCGCGGATATCCAGCAGGAAACCGAGCGTCCGTTCTGGAGCGATCCGATGCGCCGCTGACAGCATCGGCCCTGTTATCAATCTTCCAGATGCCGGACATCATTCGCATTTGTTGGAGCGAAACCGGGGCTGGCGCGACACTAGGGCCATCCCCACTGGAGGCAAACAAATGAAAACTCAAACTGGCTTTAACGTTGAACACACTGGCTCGTCGACCCACTGGTTGTCGGCCATCGGCGAGCGAATTGCCACCTGGTACGCCGTGCATCAGGCACGTCAGGCATTGGCCAAGATGAGCGATGACACGCTGAAAGACATCGGCATGAGTCGCGCTGACATTCAGCAGGAAGCCGAGCTGCCATTCTGGAAAAGCTCAGTTACCCACTGACAACTGTGTAGTCGATCAGGTAGCGTTGCGGGCAGATCAGGAGACCTGAATGTCCGCAGAAATATCGCTTAAACAAGCACGGCGTTTGGCGCTGGCCGCCCAGGGGTTCAATGGGCGCCAGACGCCTGTGTCGATCAAGGCGACGCATGTCGCACAGATGATCGAACGCCTGGGCGTGCTGCAAATCGACTCGGTCAACGCGTTGGTGCGTTCACACTATCTGCCGCTGTATTCCCGTCTGGGCAACTATGCCCAACCTCTGCTGGATCAAGCCGCCTGGAGCCAGGGCAAACAGCGCAAGCTGTTCGAATACTGGGGCCACGAGGCGTCTCTCTTACCCCTGAGTCTTTACCCGTTGATGCGTTGGCGCATGCGTCAGGCGTCGCAGGGCGTGGGTATTTATCAGCAGATGGCCACGTTCGGCCGCGAACAACAGGCAACCATTGCCCGGGTCTTGCAGTCGGTTCGTGAGCAAGGTGCGCTGGGCGCGGGCAGCCTGACCACGCGCCAGGAACGCGCCGGTCCCTGGTGGGACTGGAGTGCGGAAAAACATGCGCTGGAATGGCTGTTTGCGGCCGGTGAAGTCACTGTGGCCGGGCGGCGCGGGTTCGAGCGATTGTACGATTTGCCTGAGCGGGTGCTGCCCTCGGCCATTCTTGATCACCCTGAATTGAGCGAGGCGCAAGCCCAGCGCAGTTTGCTGTTGCATGCGGCGACGGCGCTGGGTGTCGGCACCGACAAAGACCTGCGTGACTACTTCCGCCTGACCCCGACGGAGAGTCGCGAGGGGCTGGCGCAATTGGTCGAAGACGGCGCCTTGCAGGTGGTGCAAGTCCAGGGCTGGCGGCAACCGGCGTATTGCCTGCCAGAGGTGAAACTGCCGCGAAAAGTCTCGGCGTCGGCCTTGCTGTCGCCGTTCGATTCATTGATCTGGGAACGCAGCCGCACCGAGCGGTTGTTCGACTTCCGCTACCGGCTGGAAATCTATACCCCACAGGATAAACGGGTATACGGCTATTACGTGCTGCCCTTTTTGCACAACGAACGGATTGCCGCGCGGGTAGATCTGCGGGCTGAACGTGCGCTTGGACGATTGGCGGTGCATGCGGTGCACGAGGAAGAGCCGGGGCTGGATGAAGAGGGTATGCAGGCGCTGGCGCGTAATCTGCGGCAGATGGCCGATTGGCTGGGGTTGGCTGAAGTGCAGATCAATTGTCAGCGGGTGAGTGCGGCGCGGTTGCGGGTGGCATTTGCGGCCGCCATCGCGGGCAAGCCCGCTCCTACAGTCGGTCCCTTGTAGGAGCGGGCTTGCCCGCGATCATCCGTTTAATCAGCGCCTCACTTGCTTCAATGTTTCAGCAATCAAAAACGCCAACTCCAGCGACTGATCGGCATTCATCCGTGGATCACAATGGGTGTGGTAACGGTCCGACAAGCCATCTTCAGTAATCGGACGCGCGCCGCCGATGCATTCGGTGACGTTCTGCCCGGTCATTTCGATGTGGATGCCGCCGGCGTAGGTGCCTTCCGCCTGGTGCACCTGGAAGAACTGCTTCACCTCATTGAGGATCTGCGCGAAGTCGCGGGTCTTGTAACCGCTGCTGGCCTTGATCGTGTTGCCGTGCATCGGGTCGGAGCTCCACAACACTTTGCGGCCTTCACGTTCAACCGTGCGGATCAGTTGTGGCAGGTGATCGCCGACCTTGTTCGCGCCCATGCGCGCAATCAGGTTCAGGCGGCCTGGATCGTTGTCCGGGTTGAGGATGTCGATCAGGCGGATCAGGTCTTCCGGGTCCATGCTTGGGCCGACTTTGACCCCGATCGGGTTATTCACCCCGCGCAGGAACTCGACGTGGGCACCGTCCAGTTGCCGCGTGCGATCGCCGATCCACAGCATATGCGCCGAGCAATCGTAGTAATCGTTGGTCAGGCTGTCGCGACGGACGAAGGCTTCTTCATAATTCAGCAGCAGAGCTTCGTGGGCGGTGAAGAAACTGGTCTCGCGCAGTTGTGGCGAGGTGTCCATGCCGCAGGCGCGCATGAAGGCCAGGGTTTCGTCGATGCGGCCGGCCAGTTGGCTGTACTTCTCGGACAACGCTGAGTTGGCGATGAAATCCAGGTTCCACTGATGCACTTGATGCAGGTCGGCAAAGCCGCCCTGAGCGAAAGCACGCAGCAGGTTCAGGGTTGCGGTGGACTGGTGATACGCCTGCAGCAAGCGATCCGGATCGGGCACGCGGCTTTTTTCATCGAAACCGATGCCGTTGACGATGTCGCCACGGTAGGCCGGGAACGTCACGCCGCCGATGGTTTCATCGTTGGCCGAACGCGGCTTGGCAAATTGACCGGCCATGCGCCCGACCTTGACCACCGGGCAGCCAGCGGCAAAGGTCATGACAATCGCCATTTGCAGCAGCACTTTGAACGTGTCGCGAATCTTCGCCGCCGAGAACTCGACGAAGCTTTCCGCGCAATCACCGCCTTGCAGCAGGAACGCACGGCCCTGGGTCACCTCGGAAAACTGTCGACGCAACTCACGGGCTTCCCCGGCGAACACCAGCGGCGGGTAACTCGCCAGGCTTTGCTCGACCTGCAACAGGTGCGCGGCGTCCGGGTAGTGAGGTTGCTGCTGAATCGGCAGTGCCCGCCAGCTGTCGGGGCTCCAGGGTTGGTTCATGTTGAAATCCAGGTCAATGCAGTCGGACGCCCATGTTAACAGGCGCGGCGGGCTTGCCTGCAAATGGTCGCACGGAGGACAATCCGCGTTTTCCCGATCGCCACCCGGCGGTCTGTCAGGAGTGGCAATGACTGAGGAGCGCGAGCGCGTAGAAACGATCCTGGCCGAAGTGCACGACGACTTCGGCATGATCCGCGTGCTGGAAGTGGAGGACTATCGCTTCCTCGAATTTGGCGACGCCATCGAGCAGAGCTGCACCTTCACCGCCGACCCTGCCTGGCTGGAGTACGACTATACCCGTGCCATGCTGATCGGCGCGTTGTGCCATGCCGAACCGGAAAGTGCGTTATTCCTCGGGTTGGGTGCGGGAACCCTGACGCAGGCGTGTCTGAAGTTTCTGCCGCTGGAAGATGTCGAAGCCATCGAACTGCGCCCGGATGTACCGCGCCTGGCCATCGAATTCCTCGGGCTGGACGATGATCCACGGCTGTATATCCGTATTGGTGACGCCCTGGAGTTGCTCAATACCGCCGAGCCGGCCGACCTGATCTTCGTCGATCTGTACACCGACGTCGGTCCGGGTGTTGGTCATCTTGCGTGGCGTTTCCTGGAGGATTGTCAGAAGCGTCTGAATCCAGGCGGCTGGCTGGTGATCAACCAATGGGCCAGCGATGACGGCAAGCCACTGGGCGCAGCATTGTTCCGCGGGCTCTACCATCGCCACTATTGGGAGTTGCCGGTAAAAGAAGGCAACGTGATCCTGATCGTGCCGTCCGACCTGGACCAGACCCTCGATTTGCCGGGACTGACCGCTCGCGCCGAAGCCCTTGCGCCGCGTTTGGGCTACTCGTTGCAGGCGCTAATCAACACCCTCCGCCCCGCGACTTGATCGGTATGGGCAATCCCCATGTAGGAGCGGGCTTGCCCGCGATGACGGTGTGTCTGACACCCCGCGCCGCATTGATCGCAGGCAAGCCAGCTCCTACAGGCCTTTGAAGTTGCCCGGCCGCCGCTCCAACATCGCCCGAACGCCCTCCTGAGCATCCTCCGTCGCCAACGCCTTGCGCGCCAATTCGGGAAGGTTTTTCGCCGCCGCACTCTCGCCCTCAAGCAACGCCTGCCGGGCCGAGGCCAGCGTGGTGTAAACCCCCAGCGGCGCCTGCTCGGCAATCCGCGCGGCCAGTTGTACGGCGCGCGGCAACAGATCCTCGCTGGCCATCACCTCCTGCACCAGGCCCATGCGATACGCCTCATGGGCGTCGAACTCATCGCCGGTCAGCAACCAGCGCATGGCGTTGCCCCAGCCCGCGCGTTGATGCAGGCGCAGGGTGGCACCACCAAAGGCGAAAATTCCGCGCTGGACCTCCATTTGCGCAAAGCGGGTGTTGCTGGCGCACAGGTTGATGTCCGAAGCGAGCATCAATTCGATGCCGATGGTCAGGCAGTAACCCTGGGCCGCGACGATCACCGGCTTGCTCACGCGCGGTCCGGCGAATACCCCCCAGGGATCGTAACCGCCTTCCGGCAAGGCCCAGCCGGCGGCCAGCACCGGCCCGGACGACAACAGGTCCAGCCCGGCGGTGAAATGCTCACCATGGGCGAACACCACCGCCACCCGAGCCGACGCGTTGCGTTCGAATTCGCCGTAGGCGAGGCTCAGTTCATTGAGCAGATCGACATCGAAGGCGTTGCGCTTGGCGACGCGGTCCAGCCCGATCAACAGGACATGGCCCCGTTGTTCGCGGCTGACTCGACCGTTGGTAGATGAAGGCATAGGCAAAATCCTTGCGCGCGGGAGGAGGGCGGACGAGCATTGGACCGGCAAACCAGTGAACCTTTTAAGCAGTCGCACCGAGCAACCACAGGCCTTTGCAAAATAGACACTGGACACAATTTGCGCAAAGCCTGTGACAGATAGACGCTCGGTGGATTCTTTTCTGAAAATAGCCCTGCCTTTTTCGCGTAATTCCGGTATAGTGCGCGCCGGCCTTAACAGGGCCCTCGTACAGGTATCGCAATTCCCGAAGCCAGCTTCGGCTGCTTGTTCGCTATGCGGACTATCCTTTACGATCCATTCATTCAAACGTTTTCGCAAATCCCCGCCGACAAAGCAGCCAGGGCGACTCTAGGGTCTTACACGGCACGCGCAGCTTTGGAACATGGGTCTTTGCGGATGCACTTAGAGGCAGACCCATGACCCAGGAAACCGGCGGCTTCGCCGCTTTTGAACTTCACCCGAATATCCTTGCAGCTGTCATTGCGACCGGCTACGAAGAGCCTTCGGCTATCCAGTATCAGTCGATCCCGATCATCATGGCCGGTCACGACATGATTGGTCAGGCGCAAACCGGTACGGGTAAAACCGCTGCGTTCGCCTTGCCGATCCTGCATCGTATCGACCCAGCCAAACGCGAACCACAAGCGCTGATCCTCGCGCCGACTCGTGAATTGGCGCTGCAGGTTGCGACCGCTTTCGAAACCTACGCCAAGCAAATGCCAGGCGTAACGGTTGTGGCTGTCTACGGCGGTGCGCCGATGGGCCCACAGCTGAAAGCCATCCGTAACGGCGCGCAGATCGTTGTCGCTACCCCGGGCCGTCTGTGCGACCACCTGCGTCGTGATGAGAAAGTCCTGGCGACCGTGAACCACCTGGTTCTCGACGAAGCCGACGAAATGCTCAAGCTGGGCTTCATGGACGACCTGGAAGTCATCTTCAAGGCCATGCCGGAAAGCCGCCAGACCGTATTGTTCTCGGCCACCTTGCCGTCTTCGATCCGTGCCATCGCTGAACGCCATCTGCGCGATCCGAAGCACGTCAAGATCCAGACCAAGACCCAGACCGTTACCGCGATCGAACAGGCTCACCTGCTGGTTCACGCTGACCAGAAGACCTCGGCTGTTCTGAGCCTGCTGGAAGTGGAAGACTTCGACGCACTGATCATGTTCGTGCGTACCAAGCAAGCGACCCTGGACCTGGCCAGTGCCCTGGAAGCCAAAGGCTACAAAGCCGCTGCGCTGAACGGTGACATTGCCCAGAACCAACGTGAACGCGTCATCGACTCGCTCAAGGATGGCCGTCTGGACATCGTGGTCGCGACCGACGTTGCTGCCCGTGGTCTCGACGTACCGCGTATCACCCACGTATTCAACGTGGACATGCCTTACGATCCAGAGTCCTACGTTCACCGTATCGGCCGTACCGGCCGTGCTGGTCGCGAAGGTCGTGCACTGCTGCTGGTGACTCCTCGTGAGCGCCGCATGCTGCAAGTGATCGAGCGTGTAACCGGTCAGAAAGTTGCTGAAGTTCGCCTGCCGGACGCTCAAGCCGTTCTCGATGCTCGCATCAAGAAATTGACCAACAGCCTGACCCCGCTGGTCGCTGACGCTGAATCGACTCACGGTGATCTGCTGGATCGCCTGATTGCCGATATCGGTTGCAGCCCGCGTGCCCTGGCCGCTGCTCTGCTGCGCAAGGCTACCAACGGTCAAGCGTTGACCCTGGCTGCCATCGAACGTGACCGCCCACTGGTTCCGACCAGCGCGCCACGTGAGCGTAGCGATCGTTCGTCTTCGGGTGATCGTCCAGAGCGCAGCGGTGCTGATCGCGAGCGTCGCGCTCCGGTTCCACTGGCTGAAGGTCGTGCTCGTTGCCGTACCGCGCTGGGCGCGCGTGACGGTATCGCCGCCAAGAACCTGCTGGGTGCAATCCTCAACGAAGGCGGCCTGGCCCGCGAAGCCATCGGTCGCATCCAGGTGCGTGACAGCTTCAGCCTGGTTGAACTGCCGGAAGATGGCCTTGAGCGTCTGCTGACGAAACTCAAGGACACCCGCGTTGCAGGCAAGCAGTTGAAGCTGCGTCGCTATCGCGAAGACTGATCTGCTCTTGAGCTGATCGTCTGAACGAAAAAATCCCCGACTGGTTCGGGGATTTTTTTTGCTTGGTTTTGGTAAATCAAAAATTTCCTGTAGGAGCTGCCGCAGGCTGCGATCGACTGGGAACCGGTCGCCGCGTTCGAATGCCAATCGCAACCTTCGGCAGCTCCTACAGGTTTGTTGTGGCGCTCAGATTTCATTCCAGCCACAGATCCTCTGTGGGCGCCAACTTGTTGGCGAATGAAGCGACACGTTAATCACCCAAACCGATAGATATCCATCCCCAGCGCGCCCATCGTAAAACCCTGATGCGCGATGCTGAACTCACCGCCGGCACCTCGGGCAAAATACAGCGGCAGCAAATGCTCATCGCTCGGATGATTCTTCACGGCATGCGGCGCCTGACGCCGGTAATCATGCAGCGCGGCTTCATCATCACTCGCCAACTTATCCACAACCCAGTCACGGAATTCCAGCGCCCAAGGCTCGACGCTTTCCGGCCCCGCCTGCCAATCCAGCTCACGCAAGTTGTGAGTAATGCTGCCGGAACCGATCACCAGCACGCCTTGTTCGCGCAAGCTGGCCAATGCCTGGCCGACTCTGGTTTGCAGCTCGGGGCCCTGACGGCTAGGCAACGATACCTGCACCACCGGAATGTCGGCCTGCGGATACATCAATGACAGCGGCACCCAGACCCCATGGTCAAACGGACGGCGAGTGTCGATTCGTACTGGCAAGCCAGCAGCGCTAAGCAGTTCGCCGACTTCGTGGGTCAACGTCGGCAGGCCGGGTGCCGGGTATTGCACGGCAAACAGCGCTGCCGGAAAGCCACCGAAGTCATGCCAGGTCTCCGGTTGTGGGTTGCCGTTGACCAGCAGCTCCTGGCTTTCCCAGTGTGCCGAGACGATGACGATCGCCCGCGGCCGGGGCATTTCAGCGGCCAGCCGGGCCAGCGCAGGGCCGCTCGCTCCGGGTTCCAGCGCGAGCATTGGCGAGCCGTGAGAGATATACAAGCTAGGGAACATAGAGGGTGTCCTGAGCGTTAAGATGGCTCATCTTCAGGCTAAACATTGATCTAAATCCAATATATGTTTTAGTACTAACTGATCGAATTATCAGGAGTAGGTATGCAGCCGGAGTTTTGGCACAAGCGTTGGGCCAGCAATCAGATTGGCTTTCATTCATCGGAGGTCAATCCGTACCTGTTGCGCTTTTGGGGGGATGTCGGCATTTCCGAGGGCGCTCGGGTGTTGGTGCCGTTGTGTGGCAAGAGCCTCGATCTGGCCTGGCTGGCGGGGCAAGGGTTGAAGGTGCTGGGGGTCGAGCTGTCAGAAAAAGCTATCGAGGAGTTCTTTAGCGAGCAACAGCTATCCGCGCAGATCAGTCAGCAAGGGCCGTTCAAGGTCTACAGCGCTGAATCCATTGAACTCTGGTGCGGGGATTTTTTCGCCCTGACGGTAAATGATGTGGCCGACTGCGCTGGACTTTACGACCGCGCCGCGCTGATCGCACTGCCGCCCGAGATGCGCGAACGCTATGCACAGCACCTGACCCGGATTCTGCCGGCAACCTGCAACGGGCTGTTAGTCACGCTGGATTACGATCAGACGCAAATCGATGGTCCGCCATTTTCGGTGCCGGATGCCAATGTTCAGCAATTGCTGGCGGCGGAGTGGCAGTTGGAAATTCTCGAAGAACGCGATGTCCTGGCCAGCAGCTCAAAGTTCCTCCAGGCGGGCGCCACGCGGCTGGCGGAGCGAGTCTATCGTCTACGGCGCGGCATTGCGTTGTAACTGGCGAACGAAGGCATCGGCGCCGTCGATGGAGCGCTGCATGTCTTTCAGCAGCCCGTAGATGTTGTTTTGCAGGTTGCCGCTTTCACCCTTCAGCGCACCTATCGCTTCGGCGTTGAGATTGTGCTTGAGGAACAGCACCTGATCGCGCAATACGCTGAGTACCGGTTCGATGCGGCTTTCGGCGGTCTTCATGTTCTGTAGCAGTTCGCGGTATTCGGTCTGGGTGCGCTCCAGCTGTTTGGCGCTGGCGGCACGCAGGTCCTGATTGCTGTACTGACCCAGCTCACCCTGCCACTCATCGAACAGCGCATCGGCCACGGTTTCGACGGCCTCAATGCGTTGATGCACGGCGGCCGCGCTTTTTTCGCTGGCTTGCAGGTCATCGTTCAAGGCGTTGTAGCGTTTCTCCAGGTCGCCGCCGTCGAAATGCACCACGGCCCGGTAGTTCTCCAGCGCGCTGCTGACATGCTTCTGGGTGTTTTTTTGCGAGTCCCGCGCATCCTCGACCCGGCCGGAGAGCATTTGCCGTTTGGAGATTCCGGCGCTGTCCATGGCGGCGAAATAGGCACCCTGGCAGCCGCTGAGGGCGAGGAGGGCGATGCAGACGATGGTGAGTGAGCGCATGGTGGGGCTTCCTTTGCGACCGAAAACAAAAAGGGCGACTCGCGTCGCCCTTCTGTCACGCTGCCTGAAGCTTATCAGCCGAGACGACGCAGCGCCTCGATGCGATCTTCTAGTGCCGGGTGGCTCATGAACAAGCCGGCCAGGCCGTGCTTGAGGCCGCCGTTGATGCCGAAGGCGGTCAGGCTGTCCGGCATCTGCACCGGCACGCCCTGTTCCGAGCGCAGGCGCTGCAAGGCACTGATCATGGCGCTGGTGCCGGCCAGGCGGGCACCGGCTTCGTCAGCGCGGTATTCGCGTTTGCGCGAGAACCACATGACGATGGAGCTGGCGAGGAAGCCCAGAACCAGTTCAGCAAAGATAGTCGCGATGTAGTAGGCCATGCCCTGGCCTTCTTCGTTCTTGAAGATCACCTTGTCGACGAAATTGCCGATGATCCGCGCGAAGAACATGACGAAGGTGTTCACCACACCTTGCACCAGCGCCAGGGTCACCATGTCACCGTTGGCGACGTGGCCGATTTCGTGGGCCAGCACGGCCTTTACTTCGTCGGGTGAGAAGCGCTCCAGCAGGCCCTGGCTCACCGCGACCAGTGCGTCGTTCTTGTTCCAGCCGGTGGCGAACGCGTTGGACTCATAGGCCGGGAAGATGCCGACCTCCGGCATCTTGATCCCGGCTTCGCGGGACAATTGCTCAACGGTTTGCAGCAGCCATTGTTCATGGCGGGTACGCGGCTGGGTGATGATCTGGGTGCCGGTGCTCATCTTTGCCATCCACTTGGAGATGAACAGCGAGAACAGCGAGCCTGCGAAACCAAAAACAGCGCAGAAGACCAGCAGTTGTTGAAGATTCAGGTCAACGCCATTGGCCGCCATAAACCCGTTGAAGCCGAACAGGCTCAGGGTAATGCTGGCAATGAGCACGACCGCCAGGTTAGTGGCCAAAAACAGCAAAATGCGCATCATGGTTGGGAATTTCTCCTCGTGAAGAATGTGTAACGTGATGCGGGGTATATAAGGTGATGTGGGTGGCGATTCAACCGGGGGACTATTTCAAACTGTGTCGTCTGACGTCGCCAGGTCATTATGGACCGTTGGCGCAGAGGCGGGGAGTAGAGCAATGGCAGGTATTCGCTATCTCAAGCAGTCCGGATTGCGGGCGAT
Source organism: Pseudomonas sp. NA-150 (assembly GCF_044336365.1). Lineage (NCBI taxonomy): Bacteria > Pseudomonadati > Pseudomonadota > Gammaproteobacteria > Pseudomonadales > Pseudomonadaceae > Pseudomonas > Pseudomonas sp. NA-150. The sequence goes on from NZ_CP172305.1 coordinate 1,375,330, forward strand.
AGCGATTACGAAATCTTTATCGCCGGCCAGCCGGAGTGCTTGGAAACAAATCGGTTACTGGCGATAGGTCTTGAGGAAGTTACCGATACGGCCAATCGCCTGCTCTAGGTCATCGACCCGTGGCAGGGTCACCACGCGGAAGTGATCCGGCCATGGCCAGTTGAAGGCGGTGCCTTGCACAATCAGCAGTTTTTCCGACAAGAGGAGGTCGAGGGCGAACTTCTCGTCGTTATGGATCGGGCAGATTTTCGGATCGATGCGTGGGAACGCGTACAGTGCACCCATCGGTTTGACGCAGCTGACGCCGGGGATGTCGTTGAGCAACTCCCAGGTACGGTTGCGTTGCTCCAGCAGGCGGCCTTGCGGCAGCACCAGGTCGTTGATGCTCTGGTAGCCGCCCAGCGCGGTCTGAATCGCATGCTGGCTCGGCACGTTGGCGCACAGGCGCATGTTGGCCAGCATGTCGATGCCTTCGATGTAGCTCTGTGCGTGCAGCTTCGGACCGGAAATCACTACCCAGCCGGAACGGAAACCCGCCACGCGGTACGACTTGGACAGGCCGTTGAAGGTCAGGCACAGCAGGTCCGGCGCCAGCGAGGCAGTGGCGATGTGCAGGGCTTCGTCGTACAGAATCTTGTCGTAGATCTCGTCGGAGAACACCACCAGGTTGTGCTGGCGCGCCAGTTCGAGCATGCCCAGCAACACTTCCTTGGGGTAGACCGCGCCCGTCGGGTTGTTCGGGTTGATGATCACCATGGCCTTGGTGTTCGGCGTGATTTTGGCCTTGATGTCCTGCAGGTCAGGCCACCAGTAGGCCTGTTCGTCACACAGGTAATGCACCGGGTTGCCGCCGGCCAGGCTTACGGCAGCGGTCCACAGCGGGTAGTCCGGGGCCGGGATCAGCACTTCGTCGCCGTTGTTGAGCAGCGCCTGCATCGACATCACGATCAGCTCGGACACGCCGTTGCCCAGGTAGATGTCTTCAATGCCGACGCCTTCCACCTGCTTCTGCTGGTAGTACTGCATCACCGCCTTGCGCGCGCTGAACAGACCCTTGGAGTCGCTGTAGCCCTGGGACGTTGGCAGGTTGCGGATCACGTCCTGCAGGATTTCGTCCGGCGCTTCGAAGCCAAATGGCGCCGGGTTGCCGATGTTCAGCTTGAGGATGCGATGGCCTTCCTCTTCCAGGCGTTTGGCGTGCTTGAGCACTGGCCCGCGAATGTCATAGCAGACGTTGGCGAGCTTGTTCGATTTGCTGACCTGCATGGTGATTGATCCCGAAAATGGACGAGCCAGTGTAGACACACAACCTGGGTCGCCGAGCAGAACGCCATGAAAATGGATTTGTATGCGTGAAACGTGGGTGACAGACTGGCGTCTAACGAGGCGCAATCATACGTGCCACCCGATCCGTGGAAAAGATACAGATCGGGCTTTTTAAGATTCGGAGGTGTACCCGTGGATAAGCTGCAAAAAACCCGTGAAGAATGGCAGGCAATGCTTGATCCAGAGCAGTACAACGTTTGTCGTCTAAAGGGCACTGAACGGCCGTTTTCCGGGAAGTACAACAGCACCAAGACCGCTGGCGTCTACCACTGCGTGTGCTGCAATGAAGCGTTATTCGATTCCGAGACCAAATTCGACTCCGGTTGCGGCTGGCCGAGCTTCTACGCGCCGCTCGAAGGCAGCGCAGTGATCGAAGTGCGTGACGTCAGCCACGGGATGATCCGCACCGAAGTGGTGTGCGCCAAATGCGACGCGCATTTGGGTCATGTGTTCCCGGACGGTCCACCGCCGACCGGCCTGCGCTACTGCATCAACTCGGTGTGCCTGGACCTTGTTCCAAGGGAGTAAAATGAAGGCTGGCCTCTTATGCCAAGGTATTGATGGGGTGAATTAAATTGCGCGCAAGTGAATTGCGCACTATGTTTCATTCAAAATCCAATTCTTGAAGGTGTCGCCATGAGCGAAAATCTGCTGACCATTCCGTGCACCACCATCAAGGGTGAGCAAAAGACTCTGGCCGATTTTGCCGGCAAGGCCGTTTTGGTGGTGAACACCGCCAGCAAATGCGGTTTCACCCCGCAGTACAAAGGCCTGGAGCAGCTGTGGCAGAGCTACAAGGACAAGGGCCTGGTGGTGTTGGGCTTTCCTTGCAACCAGTTCGGCCACCAGGAACCGGGCAACGAAGGCGCGATTTCCGAGTTCTGTGAATTGAATTATGGGGTCAGTTTCCCGTTGTTCAAAAAGATCGATGTCAATGGCGCCGAAGCGCACCCACTGTTCGTCCAGTTGAAGAAACAGGCGCCGGGTTTGCTGGGCTCTGAACGCATCAAATGGAATTTCACCAAGTTCCTGATCGGCAAGGACGGCAAGCTGGTCAAGCGCTATGCGCCGCTGACCAAGCCGCAAGAGCTCACCGACGATATCGAAGCGATGCTGAAATAATCGAAATATCACACTGTAGGAGCCAACTTGTTGGCGAGGGGCTTTACGCGGTGTGTCAGATACACCGCCTCGCGAACAAGTTCGCTCCTACATGGGATCTCAGCTTCGTGCCGCAGGCAACCACTGATCCAGTAAGCTGATCAGTTCTTCGCGGCGGAAGGGTTTGGCCAGGTAGTCGCTCATGCCTGCCGCCCGGCAGCGTTCGCGCTCTTCAGGCATCGCATTGGCGGTCAGGGCAATGATCGGCATGTTTGGCCAGCGCCCGCTCTGGCGAATCTGCCGACTGGCTTCGTAGCCATCCATCACCGGCATATTGCAGTCCATCAACACCAGATCGAAGCTGTGCAATTCCAATTGCTCCAACGCATCGGACCCGTGACCGCTGACGACCACGTCGTAGCCGAGTTTGCTGAGCATGCCTTTGGCCACCAACTGATTGACCGGGTTGTCCTCGACCAACAGAATTCGCGCCCGGCGCGGGCTGGCCTGATCGCTATACGTCAACTCGTCGGTATCGAGGTCTTCCGGTTGCAGGATTCGGCGCAAGGTCTGGTACAGCGCGTTGCGTGCCAGCGGGCGGGCCTGTTGTTGCAGCGGTGCGAGGGCGGTGACCTGTTCACTCGGCATGAAATTGCCGTACGCGGTGATCAGCAGAATCGGCACTTCGATGGCCGGGCGCAGGCCGAACAGGCACTCCGGACAGTCAGTGATCAGCAGGTCGGGGTTAAGGCCAAACAGACTGTCGCCAAGGCCATAGCGCTGGTATTCGATTCCCCAACCGGGTAGCAAACTGCCCAGCAGTTCAGCCAGACCGCTGTCCGACGGGCTGACGGCGATGACCCGACCGCTGAGTTTCACCGGCAGCGGCGCCGGGACATGGGTGGGCAGCGGCAGGTCGGCATAGAAGCGACTGCCGAAACCGACTTTGGACTCAATGCTCAGGTGACCCTTCATCGCGCCGCACAGGTTGTGGGTCAGGGCCAGGCCGAGGCCGGTGCCGCCAAACTGCCGGGTGATCCCGGCCGCAGCCTGGGTGAAGGGCTGGAAGATTTTCGCCTGGTCGTCCTCGGCGATACCGATACCGGTGTCGCGCACTTCGATGCGGATGCCGTCGCCGTGGCGGCTGAGGCGCACATCGACGCGGCCGAAACGGGTGAACTTCAGGGCGTTGGACAACAGGTTGCTGACGATCTGCCGAACCCGCGTCGGGTCGCCCAGGATCATCGCCGGGAAGCTTGGCTCAATAAGGCAGGTCAGTTCCACGCTGGGGGCGGCGTTTTGCGACAGCAGGTTGGCGGTGTCCTCCACCAAGGCCCCCAGGTCGAACGGAATGCGCTCCAGCTCAAGCTGGCCGGCGTCGAATTTCGACAGGTCGAGAATATCGTTGAGCAACTCCACTAGCACCTTGCCGGAGTCGTGGGCAATCGACAGCTGTTGGCGTTGTTCGGCGGTCAGCGAGCTATCCAGCGACAGCGAGAGCATGCCCAGCAGGCCGTTGAGCGGCGTACGGATTTCGTGACTCATGTTGGCCAGGAACACCGAGCGCGCGTGAGCCATGTCCATGGCGGTGCTGCGCGCAATCTGCAACTCATCGTTGGAGCGACTGAGGCGCAGGTTGCTGGCCTTGAGTTCGATGGTGCGCGCGGCCACGATATTTTCCAGCTCGCTCAAATGGCGAGTGAGGCTGTTCTCGGCGACACGGCGGCGGGAAAACTCGCTGGCGACCATGTCAAACTGTTGGTTGGCGACTTGCACCAGTACCCCGATTTCATCCTGTTCGTGACGTGGCGGGCAGGCGAGGGGCGGTTGATTCGGCTGACGGGGGTCGCGGCTGGCCAGCGCGCCGATGACTGTCACCAGTGGCTTGGTCAGTGAGACATAGAACAGCATCAACAGGATCGCGCTCAGCAGCAGGCTGCGGGTAAAGCCATTGACCAGGGTGATCTCGGCGCGCTGCAGGAAATGGCTGCCGAAGGCGTAGGTATCGACGTCAAGGTGCAGATTGCCCATGGGATCGTTGGGCAGATGGTCGAGGTACAGCGGGTCATCGAACTGGCGGCTGGCGCTAAACAGGAAATCGCTGATCACCCGGTATCGACTTTGGGCGGGCAGACGATCGACGCTGGCCAAGGTTACATTGTTGTTATCGCTCAGGCGGGCACCGATCACCGCCGGGGAGTGCAGCAGCCCTAACGTCAGTTCCTGAGCCAGTTCGGCATCGATGTTGTAGGCGATGCGCGAAGCCGGGTTGTGGCTGATTTCCAGCAGCGAACGAATTTCACGATCGATCGAGGCGTCTTCGCTGGCATAATCGAGGGTAATTTGCACCAGGCTGAGCACGGTTCCCAAAACGAAACCGACCAGGACTGTCAGCCGCGCTTGCTTGAACGACAGGCGGTTGATGAACGATATATCCATGGGGTAAAGCCGATCCTCGGTTCCTTCGCTGAGCAAGCATAGCCGATTGGGCCTTGCCTTTATTGAGATTAATTAAGGAGACAACGTGGACTCTCGATTGAACGCCTTTCTCGAGCGAGCCGAAACCGTGCTGGCTCGATTGGAGCCGCTACTGCCGGCTCCGCGCCAGGCCGTTGACTGGAACCGCTCGCTGGCTGCGCGCTGGGTGCAGGAAGGTCGCAGTGGTTACCTGATGCCGTTGGAGGTCAGCCTGGACATGCGTCTGACCGACTTGATCGGTGTCGACCGCCAACGTGATCAACTGTCGCGCAACACCCGCCAATTCATCGACGGCCTGCCAGCCAACCACGCACTGTTGTGGGGATCGCGCGGGACGGGCAAGTCTTCGCTGGTTCGGGCGCTGTTGGCCGAGAACCATCAAGACGGCTTGCGTCTGATCGAAATCGAGCGCGACCACCTGGGCGACCTGCCGCGCGTGGTCGAGCAATTGCAGAAGCTGCCCCAGCGTTTCGTGCTGTTTTGCGATGACCTGTCGTTTGAAGCGGGCGAGAGCGATTACCGCGTACTGAAAAGCGTGCTGGACGGTTCGCTGGAACAAGCGCCGGACAATGTGCTGTTGTACGCCACTTCCAACCGTCGCCACCTGGTGCCGGAAAAGGAAAGCGACAACGAGCACTGGAAACGCGGCGATGACGGCGAGCTGCACCCGAGCGAGGCGGTCGAAGACAAGATCGCCTTGTCCGACCGTTTCGGCCTGTGGCTGTCCTTTTATCCCTTCACCCAAGAGCACTTTCTGGACGTCGTTGAACACTGGATCGGCGAATTGGCCTCGGCGTCTGGCCTCAAATGGCAGCGCGATGAAGAGCTGGACATTCTCGCCGTCCGTTGGGCGACTGGACGTGGCAATCGCAATGGCCGTTGCGCTTACCAGTTCGCGCGCTACTGGGTTGGTCTTAAATTGTTGGAGCAACAAGCATGATCGATTTACAAAACAGCGGTGCCGGTCTGGACGGTTACAGCCTGCTCGCGGCTCAGTTGGAGTCACTGTTGGCTGACGAGCGCGATTTCATCGCCAATGCCGCGCAGTTTTCCGCATTCCTGTTCAGTCAGCTGGATGATTTGAACTGGGCCGGTTTCTACCTGACTCAGGGCGAGGAGTTGGTGCTGGGTCCCTTCCAGGGCCAGATTGCCTGTGTGCGCATTCCGTTCGGTCGGGGCGTGTGCGGTGCAGCGGCGGCGTCGCTGAAGACTCAGCGCGTCGAGGACGTTCACGTGTTCCCGGGGCACATCGCTTGCGACAGCGCCTCCAACAGCGAACTGGTGGTGCCATTGGTCAAGGACGGGCGCTTGATTGGTGTGCTGGATCTGGACAGTCCGAGTGTCGGACGTTTCAGCGAGGCGGATCAGGCGGGAGTCGAACAGTTGGCGGCGATCTTCTTGAAGCTGACCACCTGCGAGTAAGGCTCTCGCAAAGTTCGTAGCAGTCCGGCTTGTCGGCGATGGCGATTTCAGATTCGCCATTGCCGGCAAGCCGGACTAGTAGATGTGTATCTTCTATTTAGTCGTAAACGACTTTCTTCTTCCACTCGGTCTCGACTTCCTTCAGACCTTCGGTCAACTCGTTCACCTCGCCTTCCACGGGTGCGATATTGGTCAGGACCATGGAATTGGAGCGGGCCAGGAGTTTTTCCAGGTACGTCAGTTGCTCCTGATAGAACGCCGGCTCTGGCTGTTTGCGTAAATACTGCACACCCCGTTCGAACGCCAGGCGCGCCTGACCCGGTTGATCGTGGGACAGTGCGTGTTGGCCGAGGTTATTGAAGAACTCGATGTGCAGCAGGACCAGGATATGGCGAATTTCCTTGACCCAGTGCTTGGCTTCGCCATTGGCCAGGAAGCCATCGTGAGCGGCGCGGGTGACCTGGCCGTGCAAGGCTTCCAGCAAGAAGCGCACATCCTTGGCCTTGGCTTCGGTCTGGATCGGAGAGGGTGGGTTGTTGACCGGAATCTGCTCGCCTTTATCCACCAGCGCCGTCAGTTCGTCGATGCGGGTTTTGAGCTCCTGGTTGTCTTTATCCAGCGCCAGAAGGCGCGTGACCACATTCAGTTCGAGGCGGGTCATCAGCAACTTGAGGGCTGGGCTCATCAACTGGCCGGGAAAGGTTTCAGTGATCTCGCCACAGCGACGCAAGCGGTCTCCGAGTTCTACCTTGAGGCGAGCCCGTTCCAGCTTCTTTTTCTCCGCCACGTGATTGAGGAAGCCGATGGCGATCAGAACAGCTATGCCGGCAACAATCAGTAAGGTAATGAGGAGTGGTGTCACCGTTGAAACCTCGTTCAGGTAGTTCGGGTAGTTTTGCCCGAGTGTAGTGCTTAAGGCTAATGGCCGATAGATGTAACGGATGGATCGTCAAACTAACGGCGTGGTTAATCAGGCGCGATCACGACGGGTGGTCTAGGGTAAAGCAGGCGAAGTCATTGATTTAAATATATTTATAGATGGGGGTTGACGACATGCCTGCGCATCCATAGAATGCGCGCCACTTGCAGCGTAAAGCACACAGCGGAGCGCAAACGAGTAGTGAAGTTGTAGTGTGTCCCCTTCGTCTAGTGGCCTAGGACACCGCCCTTTCACGGCGGTAACAGGGGTTCGAGTCCCCTAGGGGACGCCATTGCGGGAATAGCTCAGTTGGTAGAGCACGACCTTGCCAAGGTCGGGGTCGCGAGTTCGAGTCTCGTTTCCCGCTCCATTTTTAAGCAGTCTTGCTCTCGGGCAGGGCTGGTGAAACCAAGGCAGCATCTTCGGGTGATGTTTTGGACACTGGAACATACGTTGTATGTTTCGGGCAGCGTCCCCTTCGTCTAGTGGCCTAGGACACCGCCCTTTCACGGCGGTAACAGGGGTTCGAGTCCCCTAGGGGACGCCATTTGCGGGAATAGCTCAGTTGGTAGAGCACGACCTTGCCAAGGTCGGGGTCGCGAGTTCGAGTCTCGTTTCCCGCTCCATTTATACAAAAACGCCGCTCAACAGAGCGGCGTTTTTGTTTGTGCGTTTTTTGTGGGTTAGGTAAATCAGAGGGTTGTCAGATGCATCGCCTTCGCAGCAGTGTGGCGGTCCGACAAGCCTGCCACTGCCTGAGCGGAATCTGTGATTGACCCCGACCCGATCTTGTAGGAGCTGCCGAAGGCTGCAAAAAATCGACATCGGGAGGGCCGTGCCGGCCTTATCGCAGCCTGCGGCAGCTCCTACAATGGATCGGCGATCAATACCCCCGCTTCGGATCGGTCAAATTCTCCAGTGGCTGATCATTCAAGTAACGCTGCAGGTTGGCGGTAAAGCCTTCAATCAACTCTTGCCGGCTGTTGCTGGAAATCGCCGAGGTATGCGGCGACAGACGCACCCGTGGATGGTGATAGAGCGGATGCCCGTCGGGCAGCGGTTCCGGGTCGGTGACGTCCAGCGAGGCCAGGCCGATTTGTCCCTGATTCAACGCCTCCAGCAACGCCTCATGATCCAGTAGCCCGCCGCGGGCGATGTTGATCAAGTGCAGTCCCGGTTTCGCCACGCCCAGCACGTCACGGTCGACGATGTGGTGGGTTTGCGCTGTGATGGGCGCTGCCAACACCACATGGTCAGACTCGGCAAACAACTGATGAATGTCGCGCGCGGCCTTCACGCCCTCGATTTCCAACGGGGTATCACCACGACGTAACGCCAGCACGTTGATCCCCAGCGCCAACGCCTTGCTCGCGAGGCTCTGGCCGATGGCACCGAAGCCGAAGATGCCCAAGGTCGTGCCTTTCACCGGCTTGAGCGGGGTGAAGTGCCATTGCGAATCATGCACCCAGATATCCGGCAAGTGCTTGGCCGCCGCAAAGATCGCGGCAAGGGCGAATTCGGCCAGGTTTTCGGCGGCACTGCCGCGTGAGGTGGTCAGCGGTGGACCTTGCAGAAACCACGCTGGATAAGCATCGATGCCCGACGACACCACCTGAATCCATTTCAGTCCGTACGGCCAGCCTTCGGGCGCAACCTCTGGCGCCTGGTAGCCACGCACATTGATCGGCCGCGCCAGCAACACGCTGACGTCGGACGGCAGGTTGACAGGCGTGCCTGGTGCAATCGTCAGCACCCGCGCTTCGGGCAGGCGCTCACGCAGGCTCTGGTTGTAGTCCTCGTCCAGTTGGCTGGCGATTACGAGTTGGCTCATGGGCGTAGTCCTTTCGGTTGGCGTTGTGCGAAGGCGGCCTTGCCGACGCTGGTCAATACCGCATCGTTCTGTGGGGTATGAACCCGCCCGCACAGCACATTGCGGTAGTGCCGTTGCAGCGGGTTGTTGCGGGACAGGCCGGGGTTACCCGTGGCTTCGATGGCCAGCTCCACGGCGCGGATCGCATTGCCGGTGACCAGGTATTTGATCTGCGCCGCATGTGCCGGCGCGACATGCCCGTTGGCAGCCGACTCCAGCAGATTGCGGTTGGCGAACAACAGGGTGTCGATATGGCCGACCGTTTCCTGAAAGCGCGGCAAGGTCGACAGTGCGGCACCGAGGTTCGAGGGTTTGCGTTGCTCCAGCCAGTCGACGAACCAATCGCGGGCAGATTGGGCAATGGCGTCATACACCGACGACAGCAACACCGACATCCAGAGCAAGGCCGAGGCATCCAGTTCGGCTTGGGGTTGGCTCCACGGGCTGACGCTGACGGCATGCTCCAGGGGCACCAGCGCGTTGTCGAAAATCACTTCATGGCTGCACGTGGCGCGCATGCCCAGGTGGTCCCAATCCTCGACGATACGAATCCCGGGCGTGTCCTTGTGCACCAGCCAGGCGCCGACCAGCGGGTCCGGATCGTCACTGCGGGCCCAGACGCTGTACCAGGTCAGGCCGTAACTGCCGGTGGAATAGATCTTGCTGCCGCTGATGCGCCAACCCTCGGCAGTACGCCGGGCAGTGGTTGCCGGCAGGCCGCCACGGGCCGGGGTGCCGAGGTCAGGCTCGACCCGCAGCGCGTTGATCAGCGCGCCGTCCAGCACGGCGTCTTCGGCCACTTTACGACGCAGCGCGGCCGGCCAGTTGTGATTGTCTTGCAGGCGTGACTGCTGCAGGTACTGCATCACCAGGATCAGCGCGGTCGAGGGTTCGCCCTTGGCCACGGCGCTGATCACCTGTTGCGCCTGGGCCAGGTCGGCACCCCCGCCACCGAGGTCGACGGGCACCGTGAGGGCAGTCAGGCCTTGTTCATGCAACAGTCGGAAATTGTCGTGAGGAAAGTCAGCGCTTTCGTCATAGTCAGCGGCGGTCTGCGCCAGGATCGCGCTGAGCCTGGCCAGTCGCGCGCTGAAGTCTTCGGCTGATTCGCTCAGGGGCTGTCGTGCAACAGCTGGGCGAAGGGTTGAAAGGCTCATCAATGAATTCCTTTTTAATACGTGGCCGTTGATCAGCCTTGGCTGCCAGCGCCTGTGGATAAAAGCCGGAACTGCCGATCCCACAGGGGCGTGACATCGATGCGTTCGCTCAACACGCCAGCGTCGTGAAACAGATCGGCCACTTCCTGTTGCGAAGTGATGGCCTGCTCGCTGACTTCCAGCACCTTCCACGGTTGGCTGCGGTTGTTGTACTGGTCGAGAAACACCGCCTTGTCGACCCCCAGCAACTGCGCCGACTTGGCGGCCCAGGCGTCGGGGTTGTTGTTGATCCATTGCAGGGTCTGGGTTTCGCGGTGCAGGTAGTCTTGAATCGCCTGGCGTCGCACGGGGTCTTCCAGCGCGGCGGGGCGAGCGGCCATCAGGTAGTTACCGGACAAATAACCCAGCGCGGTTTTCAACACACGGGCGCCGCTGCGGAACTTGGCCAACTGGATAAACACCCCATAAATCACCCACGCATCCAGCTGCCCGCTCTGAAACGCGCTGAAACCATCTTGCGGGGTCAGGGCGATGGCGTTGATGTCAGCCATCGACAGGCCTTGCTCCTTCAGGGCCTTGATCAGGAAGTAGTGGGAGGTGGTGGAGCGCACGTAACCGACGCGCTTGCCACGCAGTTGTTCGACGGATTCCAGCGTTGAGTCCTTGGGGATCAGGAACACTTGATTGTTAACGTCGCCTTGAATCACCGCGATCAGCTTCGGCTGACGATGGCTCTGAATCGAAAAGATCGGCGGGATCTCGCTCATCGAACCGATGTCGAGACTGCCGGACGCCAACGCCTCGACGATCAGATTGCCGCCGGAAAACTCCGAATAATTGACCTTGTACGGGCGCTGGTCGGTGGCGGCGTTGTCGCTGAAATAGGAGTCGCCGCCTTTATAGGTGGCGACCTCCAGAGTCAGGCCAGCGAGGTCGTTGCCCTGGGCAAAGAGCCGGGGCGAGAGCCCCAGACCCAGTGCGCCTAGCGCCAGCGACGCGCCGCCGAGAAAGGCGCGTCGGTTGATGGTTGTCGTCATCGATCTTCCCTTCTCAAATCGCGATCGGCAGCGTGTGTTGCGCCAGCGCTGCCTTGACTGCGGCAAGGATCGGCCCCGCCTCGGTACGCACCAGCCAGTCGGGACTGACGTCGGCGAAGGCGACCACGCCGTTGCCATCGAGCACCACCACGGTCGGCTGCGGCAACTCCCAAGTCCCGGTGCCGGTCACTTCACCGATACCGCCGCCCTTGCTCAACGACGCCTGACGCGAGGCGTCGTCAAAGCTGTAGAGAATCCCCAGACGTCGACCCAGCGCGTTGTCCTTGTCGCTGGCCACCAGCAGTTCCAGGGCGTGACGCTGTTTGATCTCAACCAGCTTTTCCGGCACTTGCGGGCTGACAGCCACCAAGGGCACGCCCAGCGCTTTCAACTGTGGGAACAGTTGCCGTTCGTAGTAAGGCAGGGCGATATTGCACGCAGGGCAACCGGCGAAGCGGAAGAAGATCAAGACCGCTGGGCCATGAGTGATGAGTTGCTCGCGGCTCAACACTCCCCCGTCAACGTTGAGCAGTTCGAAGGGCTCTATGTGATCGCCGGCCCTGACAAAGCGCTCATGGTCGGCGGTTTCGACCAGGTGTCGACGCTGATCGATATTGATCTTCAGGCTTTCCGCTGCCCAGCTGGCGACGCGTTCGGCGTGCAGGTCGGCCAACTGTCGGTTCAGGGATTCGCTCATGCTACGGCCTCCTCAACTGATTCGGCCGACGTGGCGTTGCGATTGACCGGTACGTCCAGAGCGAAATGCTCGCGCAAGGTCGAACCGCTGTAGTCGCTGCGGAACAGTCCGCGTTGTTGCAGCACAGGCACCACCAGCTCGGTGAAATATTGCAGGCCGTCCGGCAGCACCGAGTTGATGATGAAGCCGTCAGCGGCGCCGGTTTCGAACCAGTGCTGAATCGCGTCGGCGACTTGCTCTGGGGTGCCGACGAACTCGCGGCGTGGGCGGGAGAAATACAGCGCCACGTCACGCAGGGTCAGGTTTTTCTCCTTGGCCAGTTGCTTGATGCGGTCCGACGAGCCCTTGTGGCTGTTGGCGCCCAAGTCACCGAGGTCGGGGAACGGCGCGTCGAGATCATGCACGGTGAAGTCGTAATCGTTGAAAGGCCGACCCAGCGCGACGATGGCGTCTTCGATGCTGACCAGTTCCACCGCCTGTTGATAACGGCTGTCCACTTCGGCCTGATCGCGGCCGACAATCGGCCGGATGCCCGGCAGGATCGACAGTTGATCAGCGTCACGGCCGAAGCCTTTGGCGCGTTTCTTCAGGTCTTGATAGTAAGCCTGGGCTTCCTCGAACGACTCGGCACCGACAAAGATCGCGTCGGAATTTTCAGCAGCAAAGTTACGCCCATCTTCGGAAGTTCCAGCCTGGAAAATCACCGGCTGGCCTTGTTTCGAGCGCGAGATATTCAACGGCCCTTTGACTGAGAAAAACTCGCCCTTGTGGTTCAGCGCATGCAGCTTGCCGGGGGTGAAGAATTCGCCGGTCTGCTTGTTACGGGCGAAGGCGTCGTCTTCCCAGGAATCCCACAGGCCCTTGACCACCGCCACATGTTCCTTGGCGATGCGGTAGCGCACCGGGTGCGGCGGGTGTTCGGCTTTACCGAAGTTGTCGGCGGTGCCGCTGAGCCACGAGGTCACCACGTTCCAACCGGCGCGACCGCCACTGATGTGGTCCAGCGAGGCGAACTGGCGGGCGACCTGGAAGGGTTCGGTGTAGCTGACGGTCACCGTCGCCACCAGACCGATGTTCTCGGTGACGGCCGCCAGCGCCGACAGGATGGTCAGCGGCTCGAAACGGTTGAGGTAATGCGGGCTGGATTTCTCGTGGATGTGCAGGCTGTCGGCGATGAACACAAAATCGAATTTCGCTGCTTCAGCCAAGTGCGCCTGCTGCTTATAAAAGCCGAAATTGACGCTGGCATCGGTCTGCGCATTGGGATGGCGCCATTCGCCCCAGCCATGACCTACGCCGTGAACCATGGCGCCGAATTTAAGTTGACGTTGCTTGCTCATGATCGTGCTCCTGCAGTCGAGTTTCGGAAAGTGGGGTTACTGAGCGGCTTGAGAAACTTGCGCCTGTGCTGCGTTGAAGCTTTTGTCGAAGCCTTGGGAGACGTCGATGTGTTTGGTCAAAATGCCTTCTTCCTGATAAATGTCCGCGGTGCCTTGCAGGCCCTTGATCACGCTGTCGCTGATCTCTACGCGCTGCATTTTTGTGTTCTTCGCCAGCGGACAAATGCACCTCAAGCGGCAGGCCGGTGACCTGTGCCTGAGCGGCGGCGTATTCGTCCGGGTGGGCGTTGGTCCATTGGTAGGCGCGGTCCACCCGAGCGACAAAGTCCTCAAGCTGTTGGCGTTTGTCGGCAATGGCCTTGCTGGTCGCGGCCAGGTACAGGTGGTTGGTCAGCAGTTGTTCGCCGCTGACCAATACCTTGGCCTGATTCTGGGAGATGGAAATCGTGGTGTAGGGGTCCCAGGTCGACCAGGCATCGGCGTCGCCGCTGTCCAGCAACAGGCGAGACTCGCTGGGCATCAGGTAAATGAAGCTGACGTCGCTGGTCTTCAGGCCGGCTTCACGCAACGCCTTGATCGCCAGGAAATGGCCGATGGACCCGCGAGTGGTGACGATGCGTTTGCCCTTGAGGTCGCTGACCTTGTTCAAGGGCGAGTTTTTCGGCGCGAGGATCGCGGTGGTGTAGCGGCCCTGGGCGTGAATGATCCCGACCACTTTCAATTGCGCACCGGCACCGAGGGCAAACACGTAAGGCGCATCGCCGAGGGCGCCGATATCCACGGCGCCGGCGTTGAGTGCTTCACCCAAGGGCGCAGCGGCCGGGAATTCGGAAAACTGAATCTCGTAGGGCACGTTCTTCAACTCGCCCGAGACTTGCAATAGCACCTTGATCGAGGACTTTTGGTTGGCCACCAGCAACGGTTGCAGCTCGGCAGCCTGGGTAGTCTGACCGATGGACAGCGCCAGTAATGTGCCCAGCAACAGTCGAGTGAGTAGCGGTCTGTGAAATGACATAGGGCTTCCTTTGGTCAAGGTTTGAGAGTCGTTGCGGCACCGCGCGCCAGGGCGAAAATCCCGTCCATGCGCCAGTGCTGATTGGGGTATCGCGGGTCGTTGGCCCATTCGTTCCAGCCGGAGTCGCGGCGGTATTGGCCGAGTAATCCGCTGTCGCGTATGGCCTGCGGATCAAGGGCGCGGGGCTGTTCGCAGTCGGGGTCGACGTAGAGCGCATCGCGCTGGCAATACAGCTCGCAGAGGAAGCAGGTCTGGCACGCCGACTGCTCGCGAATCGACGGCGCGCCGCTTGGGCTTAACGCCAGGGCGTTGGTCGGGCAGACCTCGACGCATTGGCCGCAGCCGTTGCACAGGTCGGAATAAATCAACTCGATCATGCCGCGGCTCCTGCACTGGATGTCGGGTCGAAGCGGCTCCACAGATGGTCCAGACCACCCACGCGCAGGTGGGCGTCGAAACGCGGATTCTGCTGCGGGGTGTCACTGCGCTGGTGCATGCCACGACTTTCCCGGCGTTGCTCGGCAGCGCTGTAGCACCAGCGTGCAGTCGCCGCCATGGCCACGATTTCGCGGGCGCGTAACGGGTTTTGATCGGTGCCCAGCGATGCGCTGCGCACCTGATCCCACACCGAGTTCAACGCCTGCAATGAGCGATTGAGCTGCTCGCCGGAACGAAACAGGTTCTTGTCCAGCGGATGAACCTCAGTCTGAATGCGCTGGATCAAGCTCGGGATATCTGCGGGGGTGGCAGCATTGCGGCGGTTCAGGCCGAAGCCTTGAAAGCCAGTGAGGTTGCCCGGTTGGCTTGCGCGTTCACGGGCCAGGCGGGCTGCGCCACGACCGGCCCATTGCCCGGACGACAGCGCCCAGGCGGAATTCTGTGCACCGCCGCCCGAGGTCGCGCCGGCAATCGGCTCGCGGCTGGCGGCATCCCCGGCGGCGAACAGGCCGGGTACGGTGGTTTGGCAACTGTCGTCGATCACCCGCAGGCCACCGACACCACGGATGGTGCCCTCGGCGTGCAAAGTGACAGCGAAGCGCTGGCGATAAGGATCAATCCCGCGTCGATCAAACGGCAGCATCAGGTTCGGCTGGATGGTCGGCAGTTGTCGGCGAATATTTTCTGGGACGCGATTCAGTCGGCAGTACACCGGCCCATCGATCAGCGCGCGGGCCAGGTCTTCGGTAAAGGTCGGGCCTTGGTTGATCGGCAGTTGACGGTCAGCTTCGTCGAAATAATCGCCGAAGCTGTACACCATCGACCGGCTCATGCTGCTGCCCGCCGCCGCGATGCCGTAGTAGTTGGAAAACTCCATCCCCGACAACTCAGCCCCGGCTTCGACCGCCATCAGATAGCCGTCGCCCGTGTTGGTATGGCAGCCCAGCAGCCGCGACAAAAACGCACAACCGCCGGTCGCCACCACCACCGCTTTCGCTCGCACCTGCCAGTCGCCCCCAGCCTGACGCCGCCAGCCGCGCGCGCCGGAAATCACGCCGTGCTGATCGCGTAACAACTCAAGGGCAGGGCTGTGGTCGAGGATGGTCACGCCGCTGTCCTCCACCAGACGGCGCAGGCCACGCAAATACTCAGGGCCGCGCAAGCCGCGATACTGAGTAATACCGGCTTCGTCCTGAGGAAAATCGTAATAACCGGCCAGGCTCGGCAAACTGTTCCAGGTGGTGTCGAGGGCGCGGGCCATCCAGCGCGGGTCGGCCAGACCGTAAGCAATCGACAGGCGTTTGCCAATCGCCGCTTCACGGGCCTCGGCGTGCGGCGGCACCCACCAGTGGCCAGGTCCGGCAGTGGCAGTCACGCCGCTGGTGCCACAGAAACCCTTGTCCACCAGCACCACCCGAACACCTTCACGCGCAGCGGCAACGGCAGCCCACGTCCCGGCCAGCCCACCGCCGATGATCAACACATCGGCGGTCAAGTCCAGTAATGGAGAGTATTTAGAACGGGACATGCGGTATTGCTCCAGGTGAAGGTTTGGCAGTCAGCGGCCTCCACCTGGAGAAAGGGGTCGGTCTGGTATTGAAGTTATGCCTATAAGAAATGGATTGGAAGTATCGTTTGGTTATAAGCTAATTATGTATTTTGGTGATTTTGCGGTGGTCTAATATTAATAATATGCATCATGTTTTTGGAGATATATGCAGTAGTACCCGTAGCGGCGGTGTGCACGCAACCTATGCAACACCACACCCCTATAGGAGCTGCCGAAGGCTGCGAATGGCCTTAAAACGCGGTGCGGATTCCGGCGTCTTCGCAGCCTTCGGCAGCGCCTACAGAACCATGGCGTGCCTCAGAAGTTGTACGCCAACCGCGTGTAGTAATACGACCCGCCAAACCCGAACGGCGAGAACTGTCCGTATTTATAAGCGCCGGCCCAGTCCTGAATGCCCTTTTTATCCGGGTAAACGTTGAACAGGTTGTTCGCGCCCAGGGCGACGGTCAGGTGTTTGCTCAGGTCGTAGGCGAGGTCGAGGTCGGTGATCCATTTGGCTGAGAATTTGCGGTCGTTGATCGGGTTGTTGTCGCCTTCGGTGTAGCTGCCGAAGCGGGTGACGGCGAGGTTGACGTTGTAGTCGGTGACTTTCCAGTCAGAGGCGAGGATCAGTTTCGACTGCGGGGTGGCGACGGTCAGGTCTTTTTGCAGGCGGCGGTCGAACAGTTGGTATTGCGGCCCGAGGCTGACCAGTTCTGATGGGTTGGCCTCCATGCGTTCGATTTTGGTCTGGTTCCAGTTGTAGGCCGCGCTCCATTTCACTTGCCCGTATTTGCCCAGTTGCTGGCGGAACTCGTTGACGATGTCCACGCCTCGGGTGCGGGTGTCGACGGCGTTGGCGTAGTACTGCGCGTACAGCGACGGCGCGAGGCCGTTGGCGACGAGGATTTGCGACACGGCTGGCCCGCCGAGCAGGCTGGTGGAGACGATGCGGTCGCGGATGCCGATTTGGTAGAAGTCGGTGGTCAGTCGGTAGTTATCCACAGGCTCGTAGGTGAAACCGAAGCTGTAGTTGGTCGACTTCTCGGGCTTGAGTTTTTTCGCGCCGAGGGCCTGGGCTTCCGGAGTGTCCACCGGCAGCACTTTGACGGGCACCGACACCAGTTCGCCATTGACCACGCCGCCGGAGGTGAAGGTCGATGAGGAGTAGATGGTCTGCGCCAGCGACGGTGCGCGGAAGCCGTTGTTGATGGTGCCGCGCAGCGCCAGGCCTGGGGCGATTTCATAGCGGGTGGAGAACTTGCCGCTCCAGGTGCTGCCGATGTCCTGGGTGTAGTGCTCGTAACGCCCGGCGACGCCGACGTACAACTTGTCGGTGAGGTCGGTGCCGAGGTCGAAGTAGCTGGCGACGTTGTTGCGGCTCATGCTGCCGGCGTCGGCGGGGCTGGTGCCGTTGTAGGAGGCCAACCCCGGCAATGGCGTTTGTCCGGCGTACGGGCCGCTGGGCAGCACGTAGTTGCCGGGGGTGTAGCTGTCGAAGTCGCCAGGGTCGATTTCGTAGCGTTCGAAGCGGTGCTCGAAGCCGAACGAGGCTTGTAGCGGGTTCTTCAGGCCGATGTTGAAGCTGCGGCTGAAGTCGAGGTTGTTGGTCCACTGGTCGAAGATTTGCGAGGCGAGGTTGAACGAGGTCGGGCTGGTCGGCCCCAACGACGGGTTCAAGGTGTTGGCGGCGTTCAGCACCGAATCGTCCTCGCCCCAGGTCGAGCTGACGTCGTAGTTCCAGCCGCCAATATCGCCCTTGAAACCGCCCGCCACCTGAAAGTCATTGGTGCGGTTGCGGCGCTGGGCGTGGATGCCGTCGGGGTAAGGCGTGTTCGGATCGCCGGCCAGCGAGGTGATGTCGTTGGGTTTGTAGTTGCCGGTGACCTTGGTGGTCTCCATGTAGCTGAAAGTGGAGAACGAGTAGAACTTCGCGCCGTCCTGCAGCGGCACTTCCAGGTTGTAGCTGCCGTTGGTGACCTTTTCCCGACCGAGCCCGTAACTCGGGTTCCAGCCATGCCGGTCGACAGTTTGGTCGCGCGGATCAGGGTGCCCCGGCGTGCCATAGAGCTGGCCGGTGGCGCTGCCGGTGCGGTTGAAAGGTTCCTGTTCCTTGGTGTCCAGTGCCAGGTTGAGGAAACCGTCGTTGGGCATCGTGGTGCCGTAGTTGGCGGTCTGGTGAATGGTGTCGCCATCGCCGCTGCCATAACGGCCGAAGCTGGTTTCGGCACTGCCGCCGTGGTCGGTTTCCTTGAGGATGATATTGATCACCCCGGCGATGGCGTCCGAGCCGTATTGCGCCGAGGCGCCGTCGCGCAGCACTTCGATGTGGTCGATGGCCGACACCGGAATCAGGTCGAGGTTGACTGGCACTGCGGCGGTGCCGATCCGCGCCAGGTTGTTGATCAGCGCGGTGTTGTGTCGGCGTTTGCCGTTGACCAGCACCAACACCTGATCGCCGGACAGGCCGCGCATGGTCACCCCGCGCACCGACCACGAGGTGCCGCCACCGTTGATCGCTGGCAGGTTAAACGAGGGCAGCAGCCGCGCCAGTATTTCCTTGAGCCCGACCTTGCCGGTGGCTTGCAATTGTTCGGCGGTAATCACGTCGATGGGCGACGGGCTGTCGGCCACGGTGCGCGGTTGCCCGCCACGATTGCCGGTGACCACCACGGTATTCAGGGTCGGATCGCTGTCGGTTTCAGCCGCTTGCAGCGGAAGGCTGCTGGCCAGCAGGCTGAGGGCGGCGTAGGCCATGTAATCGTTGTTCTTGCGGGACGTTATGGCAGGCATGGAACGGCTTCCTTGGTGTTGCTCTTGAGCGTTTTGCGCACACACCGACCCCTTCGCAGTGAAATGCGAATCGCGAAGGGGGTGGTTCAGCGTTGGGAGTGGTGAGGCTTTAGATCACGCGACGTTGGGGCGTCTTACGCGATGCGGGATATCGTCGTACGCGATCAACACCCGTTCCATGCGCCGTGGGTAGTCGCCATAGTTGTAGACCGGGTAATGCAAGGTGGCGCGGTTGTCCCAGAACGCGATGGAGTGTTCGCGCCATTTGAAACGCACCTGATGCTCGGGCTTGCTGACTTCCAGCAACAAACGCTCAATCAACTGTTTGCTGCGTTCCGGCGCCCAACCAATCACCGAAGGGTTTTGCGAAAAGTTGATGAACAGGCTGTCTTCGCCGGTTTCGGGATGGGTGCGTACCAAGGGATGGGCAAGGATCGGGTAGTCGAAGCCGACCTGATCCAGTGACTTCTTGAAATCATGCACCACGTAAAGACTGTCGATTTCCTGCTTCAGCTCGTCCGGCAAGGCGTGATAGACCGCTGCCGTGTCGGCCCACAGCGTGTCACCGCCAATCTCGGGCAAATCCACCGCGCGCAAAATGGCGCCGAGGGTCGGCTGCAATAGCCAACTGGTGTCGGTGTGCCAACGGCCGCTGGTACGCGGGCCGTACAGCTTGCGCTCGTCCTGGGCCTGGATCAGATGCGCGTGGGGCCGGGTCGGATCATTTTGTTGGGTGGTCGGGTGCACGTACAGCTCACCGAACTCCTGGGCGAAGGCGATCTGCTGCGCGGTATTGATTGGCTGGTCGCGGAAGAAAATCACTTTGTGTTCCAGCAGCAGCGCGCGAAGCTCGCCGCGTTGCGCCGGGGTAATCGGTTGGCTGAGATCGATGCCGGAAATTTCCGCACCGATGGTCGGCTCGAGACGAGTGACCTGTAGGGTGCGAGCTGGCTGGACGGCAAGGGGAGTGTGCGACGCTAAAACTGCAGACATGGGGATGGAACCTCTCGTGGTTGTTGTTCAGTAACCTCCGCCTGGAGAGGGGTCGGGTAGGGAGTGCGCTATTGGGATGTAGCCGGGGTGAAGCGACGCGGTGGGATTCACCGCGCCGTGTTGTCGGTCAAATCACATGGAAGCCGTGGGTGCCGTCGCGCCCGAGTTGCTCGACCAGACCGAATTCCCAGTCCAGATAAGCTTGCATGGCTTCGCGCGGTGCATCGGTGCCCTCATACGGCCGGCGATAGCGGTCGATACGTGGCGAGGCCAGCTGGCTTTCGCCGCTCTCGGCGGCAAACCCGGCGGCGAACCAAGTGCCGCTGCCGCCTTGCAGCAGGAACACCGGTTTGCCGGTCAACGCTTCGACCTCGGCCACCGCCAGACGCGCCAGACGGCTGCTGCCGCAAGTCAGAACGTAGCGTGAAGCCGCCGGAATGTTGTTCAGGGCGTCCTGCAATTGGCTGCGCAATACCCACCAGGCGCCGGGAATGTGCTGTTTGACGTAGTTGGCGCTGGTGGTGAAATCCAGCACGGCGACATCGCCCTGTAGGCGCCAGTCGGCGAGGGTTTGTGCACTGATTTCTTCGGCTTGATGCGGTGCTGGAATCGGCGCGTTCCATTCGCCTTTCTCGCTGAAATCGGCAGCGTTCAAGCCATCGACCACGAACACGTCCCAACCCAATTGCGCCAGCCATGAGGCCGACATATTGGCGCGCACGCCATCGTTGTCGACCAATACCAGGCGCGCACCGCGCACGCTGGCGAAGTGATCGGTTTCTTGCACCAGTTGTCCGCCCGGCGTCGAGCGCGCGCCCGGCAAGTGACCGTCAGCGAATTCTTCCGGGGTGCGGACATCGAACAGGTACGTGCTGCGCGTGAGGTCGGCTTGCCAGCGTTTCAGCTCGGCGTGGCTGGCGCGCTGTACGCGTGCTTTGTCGGCCACTTTGCGTGCATCGGCGCTGGCCTGTTCGCGAGTGTCTTCGCCCACTTCAGAGAAGCGTCGCGCCTGGCCGTGGTCCAGGGTTTGACCGGCCAGCAGCCAGCCGATGGTGCCGTTGCGCAAGGCCGAGATCGGGTTCGGCAGGCCGGCGTTGACCAGCGATTGGGTGCCGATGATGCTGCGGGTACGGCCCGCGCAGTTGACGATGATCCGCGTGCTTGGGTCAGGCGCCAGTTCGCGGGCGCGCAACACCAGTTCGGCGCCGGGTACGCTGATGCCGCTGGGGATGCTCATGGTTTGGTATTCGTCGTAACGGCGCGCGTCCAGCACCACCACGTCAGCCTTGGCGTTGATCAAGGCCAGCACTTCTTCGGCGGCCAGCGAGGGCGTGTGACGCTGGCTTTCCACCAGTTCGCCAAAGGCTTTGCTCGGCACGTTGACGTCGATAAACAGCTCGCCGCCGGCATCACGCCAGCCTTGCAAGCCACCTTCCAGCAGGCGCACATCGCTGTAGCCGAGTGCCTGCAAGCGTTGTACGGCGATATCCGCCAGGCCTTCGCCGTTGTCATACACAGTGACCGCGGTGTCGCGCCGAGGAACGCGCGAGAAAATTTCCAGTTCGAGCTTCGACAGTGGAATGTTGGCTGCAAACAATGGGTGCGCTTCGGCGAACGGTGCTTCTTCGCGAACATCGACCAGCGCCAGTTCTTGGTGGGCCAGTAACGCGCGGCGGATGTCGCTGAAAGATCGGGTGGCAACCTTGCTCATGCTTGGCTCTCTTTAGACAGGTCCCAGATATTCGGGAGAACGGTATTGGAATAACCGGAAATGAATGGTTTTTCAGTGCCGTCGGGCAGGTACACCGCGCGCCGTACCGCGCCGATGTTGGCACCGTACACGTGAATGCTGATCGACACTTGGTCGCTGAAGGCGTTATGAACTTGATGGATATCGTTGCTGCGCGGTGACAGCGCTTCAACATGACCGGGCTCCAGACGAATCGCCGGGCCTTCTTTCTCAAGGCTGCCATTCGGGCTGCGGGCATAGCCCTGAGAGAATTCGGCGCCGCGCAACATGCCAATCAAACCCCAGACCCGGTGATCGTGAATCGGCGTGCTTTGGCCTGGGCCCCAGACAAAACTCACCACGGAAAACCGTTGGCGCGAATCGGCGTGCAGCAGGAATTGTTGATAACGCTGCGGATCGGGCTGCGCATAGTCATCGGGCAGCCAGTCGTCGAAGCTGATCAGTTGCGTCAGCAGTTTGCCGCCGCGATGCAGCAGGTCGCCCTCGCGAGGGTTGCTGTCGATCAGTTCGGCGAGTGCGCCGATGAAGGCCCTGAGTCGTTCCGGGTGTCGGGTCTGGGTCATGTCTGTTCCGAAGCCAGTGCTTACGTTGGTTTTAGAAATATAAACATAATGCTGGCGGTTAATATGCTATTTTTTAATGATTAGGTTATAACGAAAACGCATTTAATTCCTTTTTTGCACAATCCTTGTAGGAGCGGGCTTGATCGCGATCAGCTTGATGCGGTGGGTCAGCTAGATCGCTATCGCGGGCAAGCCCGCTCCTACAGGGGATCTGTGCTTTGCAGAATTCAGGGATTGGAATTATGCTTTTTCGATATCTCCAAGGCCTTTTACTATGTGCGGTCCGAATGAAAATTGATGATATCGATGCCTTTGTCGCGGTGATTCGCTGTCAGTCCATCAGCCTCGCCGCCGATTCGCTGGACCTCACACAACCGGCCATCACCCGTCGGGTGCAGAATTTCGAGCAGGCGTTGGGGGTCGAGTTGTTCGATCGTAATACCAAACCGCTGAAGCCGACATCCATGGGCACGCAGGTGTATCAGAAATGTCTGTCGATCCTGCGGGAAATGGATGCGCTTCGGGAGTTGGTGGCCAGTGACACCCCCCCCAGCGGCGTGTTGCGCCTCGGTGTGCCGCAAACCATTGGCGACGTGATTCTGCTGGATGCGCTCAAGCACCTACGTGCAGAATTCCCCGATTTGCGTGCGCAGGTGGTCACCGGTTGGGGCAGCCACTTGATCGGCAAGATCGAGAAGGGCGAGCTGGATGCCGCTGCGGCATTGTTTCCTGCGGGGAAGATTTTTCCGGAAAACATCATCGGCGAATCCATCGGCAAGATGGAACTGGTGGTGGTCTGCGCCAAGGCCGCGCTGCCGAAAAAGCCGTGCAAGCTGGCCGACTGTTATGAACAGGGCTGGGTGCTCAACCCCGATGGTTGTGGTTTCCGCGCCGGCTTGCAGCGGACGTTGTCCGATCAGGGGCTGACGTTGAAGGTCAACCTGGAAACCTTCGGCACCGAGTTGCAGCTGGGGTTGGTCGCCGACGGTATGGGCCTGGGGTTGGTGCCACGACCGTTGCTGGAGCGCAGCGCCCACCGTGAACAACTGGCAGTGATGCCGCTCAAGGACTTCAGGCCGGTGATGGACCTGTGGCTGATGTACCCACGGTTCCTCGGTAACCTGCAAGGTGCCGTGGCATCGTTTGGCTCATTGGTCGCGAGTTCGCTGAAGCAGGCTTGAAGGCGATTCGATAATAAAAAAAATTAATAATTAGCTTAGATTAAAATGTCATTTTTAATGGGTTTCTTATGCGCTTAGGCTGTTCCCTTACGTCTATCAAGACCTACAGGGAGTCATGCCATGAGCAACGTCAGTTCTTTGCCCGTTCAGCACAACGAGTCGGGCGTCCGGGATCGGGTCAGCGCTGAAGAATGGGAAGTCCGGGTTGCGCTGGCTGCGGCCTATCGGCTGGCGGCACTCAAGCGCTGGACCGATCATATCTACACTCACTTCTCGGCGCGGGTGCCGGGGCCGGAAGAGCATTTTTTGATCAATGCCTTCGGCTTGCTGTTTGACGAAATCACCGCGTCGAACCTGGTCAAGGTCGACATCGACGGCACCATCGTTGATGACCCTACCGGTCTGGGCATCAACTACGCCGGTTATGTGATCCACAGTGCAATCCATGCCGCGCGCCACGACCTCAAAGCCGTGCTGCACACCCACACCCGCGATGGGATTGCCGTGTCGGCGCAGAAGGGTGGATTGCTGCCGATATCCCAGCACTCCATCGGCTTCTCGGGCCGGGTGGCGTATCACGGCTACGAAGGTGTCGCGTTGGACCTCGATGAGCGTGAGCGACTGGTGGCGGACTTGGGTGACAAGAGCGTGATGATCCTGCGTAACCATGGGTTATTGGCGGCGGGTGTCAGCGTCGAGCACGCGTTCCAGCAGCTGCAAACACTGGAGTACGCCTGCAACATCCAGATCGCTGCCCAGGCGTCGGGTAATGCCGAACTGATCTTTCCACCGGCTGAAGTGGTGGCCAAGGTGGAAGAGCAGGCCAAGGTGTTCAAAAGCGGGACTGGGCCGCATGTGGTGCGGCATTGGAATGCGCTGATTCGGCAGTTGGAGCGTACGGATACGGATTACAAGAATTGATGGGTGCCAAGTGGGCAGCCTTCGCCTGTAGGAGCTAACGTGTTAGCGAGCGGCTTGATGCGGTATGTCAGGCACACCGCCTCGCGAACAAGTTCGCTCCTACAAGGGATGTGCACCCAATCAGGCGACTTTTTCCTGGGCATCGCGCTCGCGCTTGGCGACCAACTCACGGGTCAGCGGAATCAGTTTGCGGCCGTAGTCGATGGCATCGTCCAGAGGATCAAAGCCACGGATCAGGAAGGTGGTAATCCCCAGGTCGTAGTAGTCGAGCAACGCTTCGGCCACTTGCTCCGGGGTGCCCACCAGCGAGGTGGAGTTGCCTTGGGCGCCGAGCAGTTCGGCAATGCCGGTCCACAGACGTTTATCCAGGCGCGCGCCTTGTGCTGCGGCAGCCAGTAAACGACGGGAACCTTCATTCGGTGGATCACGACGCACGAAGCCGTTGGTTTCGGCCAATGCCTTGGCTTTCTGCAGGATGCTGTCCGCTCGGGCCCAGGCTTTTTCTTCGGTCTCAGCCAGAATCGGCCGCAGCGACAAACTGAAACGAACCGTCCGACCATGTTTGGCGGCTTCGGCTCGCACCTGTTTCACCACGTCCCGCACTTGCTCGTAGGTCTCGCCCCACAACGCATACACATCAGCGTGCTTGCCGGCGACGGCAATGGCAGCCGGCGATGAACCGCCGAAATACAGTGGGATGTGTGGCAACTGCGGCGATTTCACTGCCGAATGCGCGCCTTCAAACTGGTAATAGGTGCCCTGATAGTTGAAAGGCTTTTCGCTGGTCCATTCCTGACGCACCACGTCGAGGTATTCATCGGTGCGCGCATAACGTTCGTCCTTGCCGATGTAGCTGCCATCCGCGCGCAGTTCCTCGTCATTGCCGCCGGTGATGATGTGCACGGCGGTGCGGCCCCCGTTGAACACGTCCAGGGTCGCGAACTGTCGAGCGGCCAATGTCGGCGCGATGAAGCCTGGTCGGTGGGCCACCAGAAATTGCAGGCGAGTGGTGACACTGGCGGCGTGAGCGGCGACAAAAGCGCTGTCGGGGCTATTGGAGTGGAAGGCCACCAAGGCGCGGTCGAAACCCGCTTCTTCATGGGCTTTGGCAACCTTTTCCACATACTCCGGCTGGATCGTTGGACCGCTGCGCGGGTGGATTTCCGATCCGGGTTGGGTGGCGATATAACCGATGAATTCAATACTCATGAACAACTCCTTCCAATGGTGAGACGACCTTGTGCCTGCAACATAGGGGGATCGGCGAAAGCTGTGAAATTCTATTTAGGTCTAAGTTAATTATAAAAAATATGCATTTTAGTGTTGTATAGAAATCAATAACTTTAACTATTAGGTTATTCCTAAAAAGAATTTCACTGAGGTTTTTTATGCGAATAGCATGGGGTGATCGCGCCATACCTTAAGGAAGGAAGCCTGATGTCCGACACCACCCTCGATACGCCACGCGCCGACACGGGCTTTTTCATCCTCAACAAAGCCGAGTCGGCGCGGGGTGTCGTCAGGCAAAAAGCCTGGCGCCTCCCCGGATTTGTCCTACGTCTGATCAGCCCGCTGGTGTTGCTGCTGTTGTGGGAACTGGCCTCGCGCGCGGGGTTGATTCCGAGCAGAGTCATCGCCGCGCCGTCGCAAATCGGTGACACGCTGTGGGCCATGATCATTTCCGGCGAGTTGGGCAAGCACCTGTGGGTGTCGCTGCAACGCGCGCTGCTGGGCTTGAGCATCGGGGTCAGCATTGGCGTGGTCGCGGCGCTGGTCAGCGGGCTGTCGAAGCGCGGCGAACTGATTCTGGATTCGCCGATGCAGATGCTGCGCACCATTCCGTCGCTGGCGCTGGTGCCGCTGTTCATTCTCTGGTTCGGCATCGGCGAATTCACCAAGATCGCGCTGATCGTCATCGGCACCACCTTTCCGGTGTACCTCAACCTGTTTTCCGGGATTCGCAACATCGACCCGAAACTGATCGAAGCCGCCAACACCCTGGGTCTCAATCGTCGCGAGCTGATTTGGCATGTGATCCTGCCGGGTTCGCTGCCGTCGTTTTTTGTCGGCCTGCGTTACTCGTTGGGCATCTCCTGGCTGGCGCTGGTGTTTGTCGAACAGATCAACACCACGGCCGGGATCGGCTTTCTCGCCAGCGACGCCCGAGACTTCATGCGCACCGACGTGATCGTCATCTGCCTGCTGATCTACAGCGTCCTCGGCCTGTTGATCGACGGCCTTATCCGCACGCTGGAGCGTTACGCGCTGGCCTGGCGACCTACTTTCGTGAGGAATTGAACATGGCTGCTCTCGACCTTCTGCACACCTCGGCTGCCCCCGTGCAATTGCGCAACGTGGTCCGCCAATTTGGCCAGCAACGGGTGATCGACGGCCTGGATCTGGACATTGCCCCCGGTGAGTTCGTGGCCTTGCTCGGCGCCAGTGGCTCGGGCAAAACCACGTTGCTGCGAACGTTGGCCGGGCTCGACAGCATCGACAGCGGCCAATTGCGCGTGCCATTGGCAAGGGCGGCGGTGTTCCAGGAACCGCGCCTGATGCCGTGGAAAAACGCGTGGAAAAACGTGGTGCTGGGGCTGCACATCGACAACGCCAAACAGCGCGCAACCGAGGCCTTGACTGAAGTGGGCCTGGCGCATCGCTTGAATGCCTTTCCCGCCACGCTCTCGGGTGGCGAGGCGCAGCGGGTGGCGTTGGCGCGAGGTTTGGTGCGTGAGCCGAAGTTGCTCTTGCTCGACGAACCCTTCGCCGCGCTGGACGCCTTGACCCGGATTCGCATGCACCAACTGATCATCGACCTGTGGCGCAAACATACGCCAGCGGTACTGCTGGTGACCCATGACGTCGACGAAGCGATTTTGCTCGCCGACCGGGTGATCGTACTTGCCGAGGGCAAGATCGCCGACGAAATCCACATTGAACTGCCACGCCAGCGGGATACCGGGCAGGCGGGTTTTCAAGCGATTCGTGCGCGGTTATTGGGCTTGTTGGGGGTTGAGGCGGGGCGGCGTGAAGAGCCGGTGCCGGAGAAGTTTTTGCGGTTTGCCAATGCCTGATGCAGTTCAGCGGGTGTTCTCTCTTTTATAACCAGGGTGTTTTTGCATGCTGTTGCACTTGTTAGCTCGTTGCACGTTTATTTTCGCGGCCTCGCTGATGCTGGTGGCCTGCGGTCCAAAACCCGAAAAAACCGCAGCAGTCTCGACGGCGGTGGATTGGTCGAAGGTCAAGCTGATCCTCGGTGATCAGGCCAAGGGCCTGCGCACCGTGGTCGAGGCCTCGAAAGCGCTGGACGGCGCACCGTATCAAGTGGAGTGGGCCAACTTTCAGGGGGCTGCGCCGTTATTTGAAGCCTTGCGGGCCGGGGCAGTGGATCTTGCACC
Organism: Pseudomonas sp. NA-150; assembly: GCF_044336365.1. Lineage (NCBI taxonomy): Bacteria > Pseudomonadati > Pseudomonadota > Gammaproteobacteria > Pseudomonadales > Pseudomonadaceae > Pseudomonas > Pseudomonas sp. NA-150. The sequence goes on from NZ_CP172305.1 coordinate 1,403,278, forward strand.
CGCAGGGGACACACCGGTGCTGGCCGCTGCCACCGGCGGCGCTCCGTTGCGCATCGTCGCCGTGCGTCGCAGTCAATCGCGGGGCATCGCCATTCTGGTTCCCAAGGATTCCGTGATTCACAGCGTCGCTGATCTCAGGGGCAAAAACGTCATCATCTCTTCGGCTCGCGGCAGCATCTCGCAATACCTGGTGATTCGCGCCTTGGCCAACGCCGGGGTGAGTGAGTCGGAGGTGAACATCGGGTTTGTACTGCCAACCGATGCCTTGGCGGCGTTCAACGCGGGCAAGATCGAGGCCTGGGCAACGTTTGGTGTGTATCAGGCGTTTGCCGAGGAAGGGGGGGCGCGAGTGTTATTGAGTGGGGAGGGGATCAACACGGGTTTGACGTTCATCACCGCCTCGGACGAAGCCTTGTACGACCCGCTCAAGCGTCGGGCGCTGAACGATGTATTGCAGCGTTTTGCCAAGGCGTTCGAGTGGGCGCGCAGCCATCCGGATGAATACGCGCGGCTGTTCGCCCGGATCAACGACATTCCGTTGCCAGTGTCCCAGCGGTTGCATGGCTGGGGGATCGAGTCGTTGTTGCCGGTGGAGGCATCGGACGTGGTGGCGTTACAGGGCGTGGATGATTTATTCGTTGCGAAGAAAATATTTCCCCACGGCGTGGATGTTTCGACCCTGGTGGATCGTGAGGTGTTTGCCAAGACGGAGGGGGAGATTCTGCGTTAGAACCAGGTGATGCAAATTCTGAAATGCCAGCCTTCACTGTAGGTGCGAACGTGTTCGCGAGGCGTTGTGCCAGACACACCGCATCAAGCTGCTCGCCAACAAGTTGGCTCCTACAGGGACGGCGGTGTGTCAGCTGATCAATGCTTGCTGGATTGCGCCGACATCGACAGCAGTTTCTTTTCCATATTCCAGTCGAACGGTTCGTCGTTCTGCTCGGCTTCGTAGCGACGCTCTTCCAGTGCCTGATACAGCTCGATTTCGTCATCCGGCATGAAGTGCAGGCAGTCGCCGGCGAAGTACCACAGCAGGTCGCGCGGCACCAGGTGGGCGATTTGCGGGTAGCGCTGGATCACCTGGCAGATGATGTCCTGGCCCAGGTACTGGCTTTCAATCGGGTTTTTCGGCAGCAGTTCGATCAGTTCGACGAAGCGCTCCATGAACAACGCGTGGCTTTCCTCAGGCACTTGTTCGGCCTCGCCCAAGGCGGCCAGGATGCCGCGCAGGTGCGCCAACAGGTTCAGTTGGTGGTCGAGATTGGCGTCGGCCATGATGCAGTCCTCAAAGGCAAAAACAGGCGCGGGAGTATAAAGGTGTCCGCGCCTGCTGTGTTGTTTGCGTTTAACCACTAACGGACTTTGCCAGCCGTCAGGGTCAGTTCTTGTTGATCGAAATCATCCACGTCGATGACCTTGCGCCGCGCGGCTTGCGCTGCGCGTAGCGATTCGGCTTCCACCGGTTGCAATACACCGGCATGCAACGCGGTATCGACCAGCGGTTCACCCAGCACCGGTTTCAACTGGCGGCTTTTCAGCGCGTGGTGCAGTTTTTGTTGCGCCGGTTGGCTGGTGTTCAGCAGGTCGCAGGCGTGTTGCAGGGCGCCCACGGCATCGTCCGCCGATTGCGGTCGGTAGCAGCCGGCCAGCATCGCTTCCAGCGCCGGATCGCCTTTGGCCCGGCCCATAACTTGCGCCACTTCGGCATCCAGCGCGTCCGACGGTCCGGTATGGCGGCGGCCGAAGGGGAATACCAGCACCCGCAGCGCACAGCCGATGATTCGGTTCGGGAAGTTGTTCAGCAGTTGATCCAGCGCGTGCTCGGATTTGCCCAGGCTTTCTTCCAGCGCCCAGCGAAACAACGGGCTCAGGTATTCCGGCGAATTGAGGTCGTGGTAACGCTTGAGCGCGGCGGAGGCGAGATACAGATGGCTGAGCACATCACCCAGGCGCGCCGACAAGCGTTCCCGGCGTTTCAATTCGCCGCCCAGCAGCATCATGCTCAAGTCCGCCAGCAGCGCGAACGCCGCCGCCTGACGGTTCAAGGCACGGAAATAACCCTGACTCAGGCCATCGCCCGGGGCGCTTTCGAAATGGCCGACGCCCAGATTGAGCACCAGGGTGCTGGCGGCGTTGCCGATGGCGAAGCCGATGTGCTTGAGCAGCAGGTCATCGAACTCGCGCAGCGCCTGATCACGGTCCTCGCGACCGGCCAGGGCCATTTCCTTGAGCACGAACGGATGGCACCGAATCGCGCCTTGGCCAAAGATCATCAAGTTGCGCGAAAGAATGTTGGCGCCTTCCACGGTGATCGGGATCGGCGCGCCTTGCCAGATGCGGCCCAGGTAATTGTTGGGGCCCAGGATAATGCCCTTGCCGCCGTGAACATCCATGGCGTGGCTGATGCACTCGCGGCCGCGTTCGGTCAGGTGGTGCTTGAGAATCGCCGACAAGACCGACGGTTTCTCCCCCAGGTCCACGGCGTTGGTGGTCAGCATCCGTGCACTGTCCATCAGCCAGGCGTTGCCGCCGATGCGCGCCATGACCTCTTGAATCCCTTCGAACGCCGCCAGTGGTACGTTGAATTGTTCGCGCACCTGCGCGTATTGCCCGGTCACCAGGCTGGTGAACTTGGCCATGCCGGTGCCGACTGCCGGCAGGGAAATCGAACGCCCCACCGACAGACAATTCATCAGCATCATCCAGCCTTTGCCGAGCATGGCCTGGCCGCCGATCAAGCAGTCCAGGGGCACGAACACGTCCTTGCCGGCGTTGGGGCCGTTCATGAACGCCGCGCCCAGCGGGTTGTGGCGACGGCCGATCTCGACGCCGGGGGTGTCGGTCGGAATCAACGCCAAGCTGATGCCCAGGTCCTCTTCCTCACCCAGCAGGTGGTCCGGGTCGAAGGCTTTGAAGGCGAGGCCAAGCAAGGTCGCGATCGGGCCAAGGGTGATGTAGCGTTTTTCCCAATTCAGGCGCAGACCGATGACTTCTTCACCCTGCCACTGGCCTTTGCAGATCACCCCGGTGTCGGGCATTGAACCGGCGTCCGATCCCGCCAGCGGGCCGGTGAGGGCGAAGCAGGGAATGTCGTCGCCACGGGCCAGGCGCGGCAGGTAGTGATTGCGTTGTTCGTCGGTGCCGTAGTGCAGCAACAACTCTGCCGGGCCGAGGGAGTTGGGGACCATGACGGTGGAGGCCAGATCGCCGCTGCGCGACGCGAGCTTCATCGCCACTTGCGAGTGAGCGTAGGCCGAGAAGCCTTTGCCGCCGTACTCTTTAGGGATGATCAGGGCAAAAAAACCGTGCTGCTTGATGTGTTGCCAGGCGGCGGGCGGCAGGTCCATGTCCTGACCGATCTGCCAATCGCTGACCATCGCGCACAATTCTTCGGTCGGGCCGTCGAGAAAGGCTTGTTCTTCTTCGCTGAACTGGGCCTTGGGGTAGGCCAACAAGGTGTTCCAGTTCGGCCGACCGCTGAACAGTTCGCCATCCCACCATACGGTGCCGGCGTCGATCGCCTCGCGCTCGGTGGTGGACATCGGTGGCAAGACTTTCTGGAACCATGAAAACAGTGGTGCGGTGAAGTATTTGCGGCGCAGGTCCGGCAGGGCCAGGGGCAGCACGGCGGCGAGCCACAGCACCCAGAAAATCACCATCAACCAGCCCGGCGCATGGCCGACGATACTCATGGCCAGCAAGTAAACCGCCACCGCGCCCAAGGCGGGCAGGGGGGCAATGCGTCGATGGGCCAAATAAGCAGCCCCGACCAGCAGAACCAGTATCCACAACAACAGCATAGGTAATCCTCCGTGATGAACGCGGTGACAAACCGCCTCCAACAGCGTAGACGGCATCAGATGAACAGGGTGGGTGTACTTAAGGTTGGTCGCTTCATCGATAATGACCACCCGGCCGTGCTGGAGTTCGCCGGGCGCGAGGGTGATTACGCTAAACATCCGCCGGATCAAGCGATCAGCCTTTATTAGGCGGCAGCCGACAACCTCGGCAAAAAAAGAAGGAGTAGACTGGCCGGCGAACAAGAAACCACTGTCGCGAAAGAGGACTGGTAATGCTGAAAATCTGGGGCCGAAAAAACTCTTCCAACGTCCGCAAAGTATTGTGGTGCGCCGAGGAAATAGCCTTGCCGTATGAGGCCATCGATGCGGGCGGCGCGTTTGGCCTGGTCGAGAAGGCTGAATACCGGGCGAAGAATCCCAATGGCCGGATTCCGATGATCGAGGACGAGGATTTGGTGCTCTGGGAATCCAACGCCATCGTGCGTTACCTGGCAGCGCGTTATGCACCGAACAGCGCGCTGTACCCGGCCGATCCAGTTGCCCGCGCGGGAGCGGACAAGTGGATGGACTGGATGACCTCGACCCTGGCCGATCCGTTCAAGACCGTGTTCTGGGGCGTACTGCGTACACCGGCCGAACAACAGGACTGGGCGAAGATCCACGCCGGGATCAAAGCCTGTGAAGAGGCATTGTCGGTGGTCGATGCGGCATTGGCCAAACAACCCTATTTGTCCGGTCAAGCGTTCGGCATGGGCGATATTCCGGTGGGCAGTTTTATTTACGCCTGGTTCGAAATGCCGATTGAACGAACTCCGATGCCGCATCTCGAAGCGTGGTACGGGCGCCTGAAGCAGCGTCCGGCCTATCAAAAAGCAGTCATGACTGCGTTGAGTTAATAGTCACTATCATTACGCGGGGCTGTACTTGAGCGGCGTTGCCAAGCACCATTGCGCGGAGCGCCGCAGTTGTCATCAAGTGTGATCGCCCCTACTTATTCTTCCTTCTCCTTCTTGGTGCGTATTCCAGCATGAGTTCCGCTCTGTCCATCCGGCAGCTAACCAAAACCTACGGCAACGGTTTCCAGGCCCTGAGTGGTATCGAACTGGATGTCGCTGAAGGTGATTTCTTTGCCTTGCTCGGCCCTAACGGCGCCGGTAAATCCACGACCATCGGCATCATTTCTACCCTGGTCAACAAAACCAGCGGCAGTGTGAATATCTTTGGCCATGACCTCGACCGCGAACCGGCAGCGCTCAAGCGCTCGATCGGCGTGGTGCCGCAGGAATTCAATTTCAACCAGTTCGAGAAGACCTTCGACATCGTCGTGACCCAGGCCGGTTACTACGGGATTCCACCGAAGATCGCCAAGGAACGCGCCGAGCAGTACCTGACGCAGTTGGGCCTGTGGGACAAGCGCGACGTGCCATCGCGGGCGTTGTCCGGTGGTATGAAGCGGCGTCTGATGATTGCCCGCGCACTGATCCATGAGCCGCGTCTGTTGATTCTCGACGAGCCGACTGCGGGCGTGGACATTGAGCTGCGTCGCTCGATGTGGACGTTCCTCACCGAACTGAACCAGAAAGGCATCACCATCATCCTCACCACGCACTATCTGGAAGAGGCTGAGCAGTTGTGCCGCAACATCGGCATCATTGACCACGGCACCATTGTCGAAAACACCAGCATGAAGACGTTGCTCAACAAGTTGCACGTCGAGACCTTCCTGCTGGACCTGAAAGATACGTGTGTGGCGGCGCCAAACCTGATCGGATATCCGTCGAAACTGGTTGATAGCCATACGCTGGAAGTTCAGGTCGACAAGCAAGTGGGCATCACTGCGCTGTTCGGCCAATTGGCGCTGCAGAACATCGAAGTACTGAGCCTGCGCAACAAAACCAATCGCCTCGAGGAGTTGTTCGTGTCTCTGGTGGAAAAAAACCTGGCGAAGGTGGCCGTATGAATTCCGAGCTACAGCCAAACCTGGTTGCCCTCAACACCATCGTTTATCGCGAAGTTCGTCGTTTCACCCGAATCTGGCCGCAGACCCTGCTGCCGCCAGCGATCACCATGGTGCTGTACTTTGTGATCTTCGGGAACCTGATCGGCCGGCAAATCGGCGATATGGGCGGCTTCACCTACATGCAGTACATCGTGCCGGGCCTGATCATGATGTCGGTGATCACCAACTCATATGGCAACGTGGTCTCGAGTTTTTTCGGCGCCAAGTTTCAGCGTTCCGTCGAAGAGTTGATGGTGTCGCCGGTTTCACCGCACACCATTCTGATCGGCTATACCTTGGGTGGCGTGCTGCGTGGCTTGATCGTCGGGGTTATCGTGACCCTGCTGTCGATGTTCTTCACCGACCTGCAGGTGCATCACCTGGGGATCACCATCATCGTGGTGGTGCTGACGGCGACGATTTTCTCGCTGTTGGGCTTCATCAATGCGGTGTTTGCGCGCAACTTCGACGATATCTCGATCATCCCGACCTTCGTCCTGACGCCGCTGACATACCTGGGCGGGGTGTTCTACTCGATCAACCTGCTGCCGCCGTTCTGGCAGACCGTCTCACTGGCCAACCCGGTGCTGCACATGGTCAACGCCTTCCGCTACGGCATTCTGGGGGTGTCCGATATCCGCATCAGCATCGCCATGGCCTTCATGATCGTCGCCACCATCGCCTTGTACTGGGGCTGTGCGCGGTTGCTGGTCAGCGGGCGTGGGATGCGTCAGTAGTCAGGCGTTTGGTATCTGTGGCGAGACATAGAGCGTGTCCAGCCACAGATCTACCGATGTCTTGATACCTCCGATACGGATTTTGTGTACTGTTCAACGTGCCCGCCGCTTTTCCTTTCTCAAACGCCATTGCCGTCCGACCCACCAGCGCCAATACAGTTGGGTCAGGCAATAGCCCGTCGCGCCGAACACCAGTCCCGCCACCAACGAACCCAGTAAAAAGGGTTGCCACAGTGTGGACAACTGCCCGCTGATCCACTCCCAGGTCAACTCGTCCGGTAGCTGCCGTGACGGGATTTGCATCAGCCACGAGCCGAGTTTGTAGGTGCCGTAAAACACCGGCGGCATGGTAATCGGGTTGGTCAGCCAGACCAGGCTGACGCTGATCGGCATGTTGGCGCGCAAACTAATCGCCAGCACGGCGGCCAGCAGCATCTGCAATGGAATGGGCATGAACGCCGCGAACAAGCCGATACCCATCGCCCGCGCCACCGAGTGGCGATTGAGGTGCCAAAGGTTGGGATCATGCAGAAGACGGCCAAGAAATCGTAAGGATTTGTGTTCTCTGATGCTGGCCGGGTCCGGCATGTAGCGTTTGAACAAATGGCGCGGCATAAGGGTTCTCGTCCCGAGGGTGGGGGCCAGTATGCCCAGATTTTGTCCACATCAAATTCAGACTTTGTGACAATTAATAAAGCAGCGTCTGGCCAAGTGCGCTAATTGAAGGGCTCGACTTTTCACAGGAGCAACTCATGCGCACAGGGATGGTGGCGCTCGCGCTCGGGCTTTTGAGCCTTCGGTTTCTGCCGGCATTGCCGCCAACCTGGCTGTTGTTGGTGATGCCTGTCGTCGGTTTGATGCTGCTGCCGTTTCGCAGTTATCCACTGGCATTTTTTCTGTTTGGCTTCACGTGGGCCTGTGTCTCGGCGCAAGGCGCGCTGAATGATCGCTTGCCCGAGGCGCTGGACGGTCAGACGCGCTGGCTCGAGGGCAAGGTGGTCGGTTTGCCGCTGCCTGCCGATGGCGTGGTGCGTTTTCAGATCGAGCAAGCGCAATCGCGTCGCACGCCGCTGCCCGAACGCCTGCGCGTGGCCTGGTATGGCGGGCCCGAGGTGCGCAGTGGTGAACGCTGGCGATTGGCCGTCAAGCTCAAGCGTCCGACCGGATTGCTCAACCCTCACGCGTTCGACTATGAAGCCTGGCTGCTCGCGCAACGGATCGGCGCCACTGGCACGGTCGTCGACGGGCAACGACTGACGGTCGCCGAGTCTGCGTGGCGTGATGCGGTGCGCCAGCCTTTGCTGGCCGTCGACGCTCAAGGCCGCGAAGGCGCGTTGGCCGCGCTGGTATTGGGCGATGGCTCAGGCTTGAGCCCTCAGGATTGGCAGGTGCTGCAAGACACCGGTACCGTGCATTTACTGGTGATCTCCGGGCAGCACATCGGAATGTTGGCCGGTTTGATCTATGCACTGGTGGCGGGCATGGCGCGTTGGGGGCTGTGGCCCGGTCGCGTGCCCTGGTTGCCGTGGGCCTGCGGCTTGGCGTTCGCTGCGGCGCTCGCGTATGGCCTGCTCGCGGGCTTTGATGTCCCGGTGCGCCGAGCCTGCACCATGATTGGTCTGGTCCTGCTCTGGCGTTTGCGTTTTCGCCATCTGGGGGTGTGGTGGCCGTTGCTGGTGTCGCTGAACCTGGTGTTGATTTTCGAGCCGCTGGTCAGCCTGCAACCGGGCTTCTGGCTGTCCTTCGCGGCAGTGGCGATTCTGATTCTGATCTTCAGCGGACGGCTGGGGGCCTGGAGCTGGCTGCAAAGCTGGACCCGCGCGCAATGGCTGATCGCGATCGGCTTGTTGCCGATGTTGCTGGCGTTGAACCTGCCGGTCAGCCTTACCGGGCCGCTGGCCAATCTGTTCGCGGTGCCCTGGGTCAGTTTGTTGGTGTTGCCATTGGCGCTGCTGGGCACGGCGTTATTGCCGGTGCCGGGAGTGGGTGCCAGCCTGTTGTGGCTGGCAGGAGGATTGCTGGAGGCGCTGTTCCAAGGGCTGACGCTGATTGCCGGTTGGCTGCCGGCCTGGGTCGGCAGTGCCGTGCCGTGGTGGGCATGGTGCCTGAGCCTGCTCGGCGGGGTGCTGTTATTGCTGCCCAAAGGCATACCCCTGCGGTTGTTGGGGTGGCCGCTGCTGTTGTTGTGTGTATTTCCTCCGTTAAAGCACGTGCCCGACGGTGAAGTCGAGGTGCTGCAACTGGACGTCGGCCAAGGATTGTCGGTGTTGTTGCGAACCCGCCATCACACCCTGCTGTACGACGCTGGGCCGCGCTTTGGTGATTTCGACATCGGACAGCGCGTGGTTTTACCGTCGATTCGCAAGACCGGGGTTCGTCATCTCGACCTGATGCTGCTCAGCCATAACCACGCCGATCACACCGGCGGCGCCTTGGCGGTGTATGGCGGGCTGCCGGTCGGCCGAGTGCTCAGCGGCGAAGCCAGCCAGTTGCCGGACATCTTGCAGGCGCAGTATTGCGACAACGATGAGCGCTGGCAGTGGGATGGCGTGCAGTTCTCGACCTGGCGCTGGAAAGACGCCCGGGCGAGCAACCCGGCTTCCTGCGTGCTGATGATCGAAGCCAAGGGTGAGCGCCTGTTATTGACCGGTGATATCGACAGCGATGCCGAGCGGGCGCTGATCGCCAGCGGTTTCGACGTGCGGGCGCGCTGGTTGCTGGCGCCGCATCATGGCAGCCGCAGTTCGTCGTCCATGGTGCTGCTCAAGGCGGTCCAGCCCGATGGCGTGCTGATTTCCCGTGGGCGCGCCAACAATTTCGGCCATCCGCACCCGCAGGTCTTGGCGCGCTATGCTGCGTTGGGGATAACCGCCTATGACAACGCGCAACTGGGTGCCATTCGCCTGCAACTGGGCCAGTTCGGCCAGGCGCAAGGCGAGCAGGGGCGAAGGCGCTTCTGGCGGGATTGAACGCGGCGGTTATTCATCGCAGGATTCGGCGTCGCGGCAGCCCTATGTTAGAGTGGCGCCACTTTTTTCGAGGGGTCTTTACTGTGTGGGAACTGGTCAAATCAGGCGGCTGGATGATGCTGCCGATCATTCTGAGTTCCATCGCTGCTGTCGCAATCATTATTGAGCGACTGTGGACTTTGCGCGCCAGCCGGATCACGCCGCCACACTTGCTCGGTCAGGTCTGGCGCTGGATCAAAGACAAGCAGCTGAACAAGGAAAAGCTCAGGGAACTGCGCGCCGACTCACCACTGGGCGAGATTCTGGCGGCCGGTCTGGCGAACTCCCGACATGGCCGCGAGATCATGAAGGAATGCATCGAAGAGGCTGCGCAGCGGGTCATCCATGAACTCGAACGCTACCTGAGTGCGTTGGGCACTATCGCCGCCATGGCGCCGTTGCTCGGTTTGCTCGGCACTGTCTTGGGCATGATCGATATCTTCGGTTCGTTCATGAACTCCGGCGGTATGAGCAGCAACCCGGCGGTACTGGCCGGCGGTATCTCCAAAGCCTTGATCTGTACCGCGTCCGGCCTGATGGTCGGTATTCCGGCGATCTTCTTCCATCGTTTCCTGCAAAGCCGGGTCGATGAGCTGGTGGTCGGCATGGAGCAGGAAGCGATCAAGCTGGTTGAAGTGGTGCAGGGCGACCGCGATGTCGATCTGAACGGGGACAAAGCGTGAAATTCCGCCGTCGCAAGCCGCGGGAGAACATCGACATCAACCTCGTGTCGTTGATTGACGTGGTGTTCATCCTACTGCTGTTCTTTGTGGTCACCACCACCTTCACCCGCGAAACGCAGTTGCGTGTCGACTTGCCGGAAGCGGTCAGTGGCACGCTGGAAACCGATACCAACCTCAAGCATCTGGACATCGCGATCAGCGCCGAGGGCGTGTATTCACTGAATAACCAACTGCTGCCGAAGAACGATTTGTCGTCGTTGATGGACGCACTGCAGCGGGAGTCGCAGGGCGATACCAAGCTGCCGCTGTCGATCAGCGCCGACGGTAAAACCCCTCATCAAGCAGTGATCACGGCCATGGATGCGGCGGGCAAGCTGGGTTTCAGCCACCTGCGCATGACCACGGTCGAGGCGCCATCGGCTAACTGATGGCGCTGACCGATCGTTTACTCGACGCCTGGTACACCGGTCACCCGGCGCTAGGGCTGTTGCGTCCGCTGGAGTGGCTGTATCGGCGGGTGGTGGACAGCAAGCGTGCGCGATTCGTGGCCGGCGAGGGCACTATTTATCGAGCGCCGGTGCCGGTGCTGGTGGTGGGCAATATCACCGTGGGTGGCACCGGCAAGACGCCGATGATCCTGTGGATGATCGAACATTGCCGCCGTCGCGGGCTGCGCGTGGGCGTGGTCAGCCGGGGTTACGGCGCCAAACCGCCAAGTTTGCCGTGGCGGGTGCGGGCCGATCAGGACGCCAGTCAGGCCGGCGATGAACCCTTGCTCATCGTGCAGCGCAGCGGCGTACCGCTGATGATCGACCCCGACCGCAGCGCCGCCGTCCGCGGCTTGCTCGCTGCCGAGCCGCTGGACTTGATCCTCTGTGACGACGGCATGCAGCATTACCGTCTCGCCCGTGACCTGGAACTGGTGTTGATCGACGCCGCTCGCGGCCTGGGCAATCGCCGTTGCCTGCCGGCTGGCCCGTTGCGCGAGCCAGTGGAGCGTCTGAACAGCGTCGATGCGCTGCTCTACAACGGTGCCAGCAGTGACCGCGATGACGGCTTCGGCTTTGTGCTTAAACCGACGACGGTGGTCAACCTGCGCAGCGGCGAACGCCAGCCCTTGAGCCATTTCCCCGCCGGGCAAGCGCTGCACGCAGTGGCCGGGATTGGCAATCCGCAACGTTTCTTCAACACCCTCGAAGGGCTACACTGGCGGCCTGTGCCCCACGCGTTCGCCGACCATGCGGTCTTTAGCGCGCAGGCGTTGACCTTTACGCCCCGGCTGCCGCTGATCATGACCGAGAAGGACGCCGTCAAATGCCGGGCCTTCTCCGCCGATGACTGGTGGTATCTGGCGGTAGACGCCGAGCCTTCCGAGGCGTTTGTCAGCTGGTTCGATGCGCAGTTGTTACGTCTTTTGCCATAACACCTCAGGATTTCTTATGGACACCAAATTGCTCGATATCCTCGCTTGCCCGATCTGCAAAGGTCCGCTCAAGCTCAGTGCCGATAAAACCGAGCTGATCAGCAAAGGTGCGGGCCTGGCCTTTCCGATCCGTGATGGCATCCCGGTGATGCTGGAAAGCGAAGCGCGCACCCTGACCACCGACGAGCGTCTGGATAAATGACCGCAGTGTTCACCGTTGTCATCCCGGCGCGTTACGGCTCGACTCGCTTCCCCGGCAAACCGCTGAAAATGATCGCCGGCAAGCCGATGATCCAGCACGTCTGGGAACAGGCGCGCAAAAGCAGCGCCGAGCGGGTGGTAGTCGCCACGGATGATCCGCGCATTGTCGAAGCCTGCCGTGCGTTCGGCGCCGACGTGCTGCTGACCCGTGACGATCACAACTCCGGTACCGATCGCCTGGCCGAAGTGGCCACGCAATTGGGCCTCGCCGCCGATGCCATCGTGGTCAACGTGCAGGGTGACGAACCAATGATCCCGCCGGCGGTGATCGATCAGGTGGCGGCTAACCTGGCTGCGCACCCGGAAGCACGGATGTCGACCCTGGCCGAGCCGATCGACGACGTAGCGCACCTGTTCAATCCCAACGTGGTCAAGGTGGTGGCGGACATCAACGGTCTGGCCCTGACCTTCAGCCGCGCACCCTTGCCATGGGCGCGTGATGCACTGGCGCAGAACCGCGACCAGCTGCCCGCCGACGTACCCTATCGCCGACATATCGGGATCTACGCCTACCGTGCGGGCTTCCTGCATGATTTCGTCGGTTGGGGCCCGTGCTGGCTTGAAAGCACCGAGAGCCTGGAGCAATTGCGTGCGCTGTGGCATGGCGTGCGGATTCACGTCGCCGACGCCCTTGAGGCACCGCCAGCCGGCGTCGACACGCCGGAAGATCTTGAGCGCGTGCGTCGCTTGCTGGAGGCTTGATGTCTTTGCAGGTGCAGTCCGCGGTCTCGCTTAAACCGTTCAATACCTTCGGCGTCGATGTCCAGGCTCGTTTGTTTGCCGAAGCCCACAGTGATGACGACGTGCGTGAAGCACTGGCGTATTCGGCGGCGCATCAACTGCCGCTGTTGGTGATCGGCGGCGGCAGCAACCTGCTGCTGACCGCTGACATTCAGGCATTGGTGCTGCGCATGGCCAGCCGGGGCGTTCGCGTTCTCAGCGACAACGGCCAGCGGGTGATCGTCGAAGCGGAGGCCGGCGAGACCTGGCATCCGTTTGTACTGTGGAGTCTGGAGCAAGGCCTGTCCGGCCTGGAAAACCTCAGCCTGATTCCCGGCACCGTCGGGGCCGCACCGATGCAGAACATTGGCGCGTACGGTGTCGAGATCAAAGATGTTTTCCACAGCCTGACCGCACTGGATCGCCAGACTGGCGAACTGCGCGAGTTCAACCTCGACGACTGCGCTTTCGCCTATCGCGACAGCGTGTTCAAACATCAGGCCGGGCGCTGGTTGATCCTGCGCGTGCGCTTTGTGCTCACTCGCGCAGCGCATTTGCACCTGGAATATGGCCCGGTGCGTCAGCGCTTGACCGAACAAGGAATCGAGCAGCCGACGGCGAAAGACGTCAGTGCGGCGATCTGCGCGATTCGCAGTGAAAAACTGCCAGACCCCGCGGTACTGGGCAACGCCGGCAGCTTCTTCAAGAACCCGCTGGTGTCTGCCGAGCTGGGCGCCGAACTGAAGCGCGAGCATCCGGGGCTGGTGGCTTATCCACAGGCTGACGGCCAGGTCAAACTGGCCGCCGGTTGGTTGATCGAGCAGGCTGGCTGGAAAGGCTTCCGCGAGGCAGACGCCGGGGTGCATCGTTTGCAGGCATTGGTGCTGGTCAACTACGGCACGGCCAGTGGCTTGCAACTGCTGGGCCTGGCGCAGCGTATCCAGCAGGACATTGCCCAGCGCTACGGCGTGCACCTGGAAATGGAGCCGAACCTCTACTGAGGTTTGGCCTTACCCCGGCTGCAGCGCTGTGGCCAGTTTATTCATTTGACTTCATGCCCTTTTAAGCATCTTTAGGAGGCATATTGCGGTGCCTGGGCCTAAAATGCTTAGCTGGCTATCCGTCCCGATCATTTCCCGTTTTCTGCAATAAAACCGTAAGGGCTGTGCGACACGGCCCCTCTCTGTTCGAGCCGACCTGCCCAGCCACAGAGCTGAATCAGAGACCGGTCGCTCGACAAACCTGATGATAAGGCAGTGTGTTCGAATGATTACCCTGAACCTGAACGGTAAAGACCTGCAACTGGACGCCACCGACGATATGCCGCTGCTGTGGGCGATTCGCGATGTCGCCGGTTACACCGGCACCAAATTCGGCTGCGGCATGGGCTTGTGTGGCGCCTGCACTATCCACATCAATGGCGAGGCCGTGCGCTCGTGCGTGATCCCGATCAGCAGCGTCGTCGGACAGGCGGTCAGCACCATTGATAACCTGCACAGCGATCCGATCGGACAAGTCGTACAGCAAGCCTGGCTCGACAATGGCGTGGCGCAGTGCGGTTTCTGTCAGGGTGGGCAGATCATGTCCGCCACCGCCTTGCTGAAAAGCAATCCCAAGCCTTCCGAAGTGCAGATCGAAGAGTTCATGGCCGGCAATATCTGCCGCTGTGGCACCTACAACCGGATCAAGACTGCCATTCAGCAGGCCGCGAGCCATTTGCAGGAGGCCAAGGCATGAGCCAGTCCGAGTCCCTGAATGATTTCGCCCTGAGCAACCTCAGTCGTCGCGGTTTTCTCAAAGGTGTAGGCGCCACCAGCGCGCTGGTGCTGGCTGCCAGCTGGGGTTGGCAGGACGCGTTTGCCGATGAGAAAAAGTTCGGCGCCGACGGCATGCCTCACGGCTGGATCGACGATCCGAAGGTCTACGTCAGCATCGGCAGCGACGGCAGTGTCACCGTGACCTGCAACCGCTCGGAAATGGGCCAGGGCATTCGCAGCAGCCTGAGCATGGTGGTGGCCGATGAACTGGAGGCCGACTGGGCGCTGGTCAAGGTTCGCCAGGCGCCGGCCGATGAGGTGCGCTTCGGTAACCAGGACACCGACGGTTCGCGCAGCATGCGCCACTGGTACGAGCCGATGCGCCGTTGCGGTGCCGCTGCCCGGACCATGCTCGAGCAGGCCGCCGCCAACCAATGGCAAGTGCCGGTGACCGAATGTCAGGCGAAACTGCATAAAGTTATCCACGGCCCGAGCGGTCGTGAACTGGGTTACGGCGCGCTGGCCGCTGCGGCCGGTGCATTGGCGGTTCCGGCGCGTGAGACGCTGCGGCTGAAACAACCGTCCGAGTTTTTGTACATCGGCAAGGAAGCCCGGCGCGCGCTGGATGGCGATGACATTGTCCACGGTCGTGCCGTGTATGGCGCCGACGTGCACATCGACGGCATGCTTTACGCCACCATCGCCCGGCCGCAGGTATATGGCGGCAAGGTCAAATCCTACGACGCCAGCGCTGCGCTGAAGGTGCCGGGGGTGATCAAGGTGATGGAAGTCGAGAGCCGTCCGTTGCCCTCTGAGTTTCAGCCATTGGGCGGTGTCGCCGTGATCGCCAGCAACACCTGGGCGGCGATCAAGGGCCGTGAGGCGCTGAAGATCGAATGGGACGATGGCGGCAATGCGACGTACGACTCCGTCGTGTATCGCCAGCAACTCGAAGAGGCGTCGCGCAAACCCGGCAAAGTGGTGCGCAACACCGGTGATGTCGACAAGGCCTTGAGCGCGGCACCGGGCAACCATGAGGCGTCCTATTATTTGCCGCACTTGGCGCAATCGCCCATGGAGCCAATGGTTGCCATTGCGCTGTTCAATGACGGCGCCTGCGAAGTATGGGCACCCAGCCAAGCGCCGCAGGTGACTCGCACCCGGATCGCCGATCGGCTGGGGATTGGTTTCGACAAGGTGACGGTCAACATTACCTTGCTTGGTGGCGGTTTTGGGCGCAAGTCCAAACCGGATTACATCGTCGAAGCGGCGATTCTGGCCAAGGCCATGCCCGGCAAAGCGGTGCGCGTGCAGTGGACCCGTGAAGACGATATCCACCACTCCTACTTCCACACGGTGTCGGCGGAATACCTCAAGGCCAGCCTCGACAAGGACGGCATGCCATCGGGATGGTTGCATCGCACCGTGGCGCCGAGCATCACCGCGTTGTTTGCTCCTGGGGTGAAAAACGAAGGCGGCTTCGAGTTGGGCATGGGTTTTACCAACCTGCCGTACTCGATTCCTAACGTGCGTCTGGAAAACCCCGACGCCGTCGCGCATACCCGCGTAGGCTGGTACCGCTCGGTGTCGAACATCCCCCATGGCTTTGCGATCCAGAGCTTTATTGACGAGTTGGCTGCCAAAGCCGGTCAGGATCCACTGAAGTACCAGCTCAAACTGTTGGGGCCGGATCGTAAGATCGATCCGCGCACCTTGAGTGAAGAGTGGAACTACGGTGAGTCGCCTGAACGCTACCCGATCGACACTGCACGGGTGCGTGGCGTGCTGGAGCGGGCGACCCGGGAAGCCGGCTGGGGCCGTGAATTGCCCAAGGGCCGTGGTTTGGGCCTGGCGGTGCATTACAGCTTCGTCACCTATGTGGCGGCGGTGATTGAAGTGGAGGTCAAGGACGATGGCACGCTGATCGTGCACAAAGCCGACATCGCCGTGGATTGCGGTCCGCAGATCAACCCGGAACGTATTCGGTCGCAGTTCGAAGGCGCGTGCGTCATGGGACTGGGCAATGCGGTAGTCGGTGAAATCAGCTTCAAGGATGGCAAAGTCCAGCAGGACAACTTCCATATGTATGAAGTCGCGCGGATGTCGTTGGCGCCGAAACAGGTTGCCGTGCATTTGGTCGCACCGCCTGAGGGTGTGCCGTTGGGCGGTGTCGGTGAGCCAGGCGTGCCGCCCATAGCGCCCGCCTTGTGTAACGCCATCTTTGCCGCCACGGGGCAGCGCATCCGCAGCTTGCCGATACGTTTTCAGCTCAACGGTTGGCAGAGCAAACAGGTGAAAGCCTGATGGACAGTGTTGATCTAAACGTCTTGAGCAGCGTGCTGGACTGGCGTCGCGCCGGGCATCGGGTGGTGTTGTACAGCGTGGTACAGACCTGGGGCAGCGCGCCGAGGCCGCCGGGGGCGATGCTGGCCTTGCGTGAAGACGGCATGGTCATCGGCTCGGTGTCCGGTGGCTGTATTGAAGACGACCTGATTTCGCGTTTGCAGGACGGTCGCTTGCAGGATCGGGGGTCGGTCCAGCTGGTGACATACGGCGTCACCCAGGAGGAAGCGGCGCGGTTTGGTCTGCCGTGCGGTGGGACATTGCGTCTGACTGAAGAGTGGGTGGGCGACGAACGCTGGGTCGAAGAGCTGCTGCAGCGTTGTGCGGACCACCAACTGGTGGCTCGCACCCTGGACCTGCCGACGGGGCGGGTCACGCTGCATCCGGGCAGTCGAGAGGATCAGCTGAGTTTCGACGGAACCACGCTGCGTACGGTTTACGGCCCGCGCTGGCGTTTGTTGTTGATCGGGGCGGGCCAATTGTCGCGCTACGTCGCGGAAATGGCCCGGTTACTGGATTTCGAAGTGCTGATCTGTGATCCACGCAAGGAATTCGCTTTCGGTTGGGAAGATCAACAAGCCCGCTTCGTTCCTGGCATGCCGGACGACGCGGTGCTGGCCATCGAACCGGACGAGCGTACGGCAATTGTCGCGTTGACCCATGACCCGCGTCTGGACGACATGGCGTTGCTCACGGCGCTGAACTCCAACGCGTTTTACGTCGGTGCGCTGGGTTCGCGGGTGACTAGCCAGAAGCGCCGGGAAAATCTTGCGCAACTGGGACTCACCCCTGAGGCCGTCGACCGTCTGCATGGGCCGATCGGTTTGCATATCGGCAGTCATACCCCGGCGGAAATCGCCTTGTCGTTGATGGCCGAGATCGTGACCTTGAAAAACGGCGTGGCCTTGAAACAGAAAAGGCCTGCCGCCGCCGAGGTCGCGCATTGAGCGCCAGCCTTTGTGCCATCGTGCTGGCGGCCGGGCAGGGCAGTCGCTACCGGGAGGTGGCGGGTGCTGATCAGGACAAGTTGCTGGCACCCTGCGTCGGGCGTGATGGCGTTGTCAGGCCGGTGCTGGAGCAAGTGCTGCTGAATGTGGCCAACATTGTCGACCAGGTCGTGCTGCTGGCCCGACCAGAGTGCCATGCGGTCATTGAGCTTGGGCAACGCTACGCTTGCCGTGTGGAGTTGCTGGAGTCCGCCGGTATGGGCGACAGCATTGCTGCAGCGGTGACCGCTGAACCTGATCATCGCGGTTGGCTGGTGGTGCTGGGGGATATGCCGTTCATATTGCCCGAAACCTTGAGCTTTCTGGTCGAGTCGCTAGACGATGATCACATCTGTGTGCCGGTCTACAACGGCGCCCTGGGGCATCCCGTGGCGTTTGGTCGACGGTTTTGTTTGCCATTGATGGCGCTGTCAGGTGATCGAGGCGCCAAGCGCTTGTTTCAGCCGGAGTTGGTGCGGCAGATCGAAGTGAATGATCCTGGGGTGTTGTGGGATGTCGATGTGCCTGAGGCACTGCTATTCAACCCTTGATTGCCATACCTCTGTAGGAGCCAACTTGTTGGCGATCAGCTTGATGCGGTTTGCCTGGCACACCGCCTCGATGTAGGAGCCAACTTGTTGGCGATCAGCTTGATGCGGTTTGCCTGGCACATCGCCTCGTTGTAGGAGCCAACTTGTTGGCGATCAGCTTGATGCGGTTTGCCTGGCACATCGCCTCGTTGTAGGAGCCAACTTGTTGGCGATCAGCTTGATGCGGTTTGCCTGGCACATCGCCTCGTTGTAGGAGCCAACTTGTTGGCGAGCAGCTTGATGCGGTTTGCCTGGCACATCGCCTCGCGAACAAGTTCGCTCCTACAGGGTGCCGTCGCGCAGCCTCAAACCCATATCGCATCCCATAGAGAATAGTCGCCCACATATTCGACCAGTCCTGCTCGCAGAGGATTGGCGATGATGTAGCGGGCTATTTTCCTTAGGTCATCTTCATGGCGAACCGCTCGGTCGTGAAAACCCTTCTGCCAGAGCCGCCCCTCGCGATGAGTGGCCCTATTAATCTCAATCGCGCTGCGGGCTTTTACCTGCTTCATGACCTTATCTAAAGAGCCATGTCTGAGTTGAAGTAACCAATGGAAGTGATCTGGCATTACTACCCAGGCCAAAGACAACGCCAGCCCTTGCTGTTCCGCGCGCCTGAACTCATCGATGACTAACCGCCCCAAGCGCCAATCTTCAAATATGGGGCGGCGATCTTCAATAATCGATGTCACGTTGTAAACACGCCAGATTTCGGAAAAACGGCCTAAGCGTAGATGACGTCCATGTTCATGTCGGAGCATTCCATCGCCTTCCTTCGCAGAAAACCAGCCAGTGAATCTAACGGTGTAGTCGCCGTGGCGCCTGCCTAAACAACAGCCGGATGTTTCAGCAGGCATAAAAAAGCCCCCGGCTGCTTGCGCAGGCGGGGGCTTTTTAACGAACGGGATTAAGCGAGTGGTTTAGGCTCGGTGCTTTCTTCCAGTTCTTCTGCGTGGTGCTTCACGACTTCTTCAGCCGAGCGCAGGTTTTCGTCGATCACCGGCGTGTGGGCGTCAGGTGCACTGTGCTCAACCGGTGCTGCAACTTCTGCAACCACTTCTTCGGCAATTGGAGCAGGCGCCGGGGCGGCTTCTACTTCAGTCACTTTAGCGGCGGCAGCGGCGGCTTCGGCTTCACGCTTGCGACGACGCACTTCGCGAGGATCGTTCGGCGCGCGGCCTGTGCTGCTGACCGGAGCAGCCGGTGCTTCCACCACCTCAGGTTCAGTAACAGGAGCAGCGACCGGTGCAGGGGCTTCAACTTCAGCCACTACGGCCGGAGCCACCACAGGTTCAGCGACGATCGGGGCCACAAACTCAGTTGGCAGTTCCGGCGATTCAGTGACCTTCACTTCCTCGTGAACCGGAGCAACTGGCAGCTCGGCAACCGGAGCACTGAACAGCTCGGTTTGAGCGGCCATCGGTGCTTCTTCGGCAACGACCGGTGCATGAACCACTTCTTCGCGAGGCGCGTGCTGGACTTCAACGTCCGGCGTGGCTTCAACGTGCGCTGCAACCTGGGCAATCGGCGCTTCAACCACTGGCGCTTCGAACGCAGGTGCTTCGCTGGCTTCAACAGTAGCGGTTGCTCGCTCGGCCTGACGATGGGCGTCGGCTTCGGCCGTTGCGCTGATTACGCTGCTGGCAACGGCGGCTGTTACAGCCAGACCGGCAGCCAGTTCAGCGCTGGTAGGTTCGCTGTGGGTACCTTCGTCAGTACCTTCGGCGCCGTCTTCAGAGCCTTCCGGACCTTCGATCACATTGCCATTGGCATCACGTTGACGCTCACGACGGTTGCTGCGACGACGCTGACCACGGGAGCGACGACGAGGGCGATCGCCTTCTGCGCCGTCCTGGTTGTCATCCTGCAACAGTTCTTCGTTCGGCAGTGCTTCGTCTTCGCTGACCGCAGCGGCGGCCTGCTCGGCACGTGGCTGACGCTCTTCACGCGGTGCACGCGGTTGACGCTCTTCACGCGGTGCGCGCTCTGGACGAGGCTGCTCTTCGCTACGGGCTTCAGCAGGGGCAACGGCGTCCAGCGGTTCACGCAGTTCACGCACGCGCTCTTCACGCGGCTTGCGATCTTCACGCGGGGCACGTGGCTCGCGCGGTGGACGCGGTGCACGTTCTTCGCGGGGAGCGGTGGTTTCTTCACGCACTTCACGTGGCGCGCGTTCTTCACGCGGAGCACGGTCTTCGCGAGGTGCACGCTCTTCACGCGGAGCACGTTCTTCACGAGGGGCACGTTCGGCGCGCTCTTCACGCGGCTTGCCTTCATCGCGACGGCCGTTACGGCTGCGGCTCTGCTGACGACCGTTGCGACGCTCATCGTTGCTGCGCGCAGGTGAACGTTCGCTGGCCGGTTTCTCGGCAACGACCGGCGCAACCGGCTCTTCCTTCGACGCAAACAGGCTGACCAGCGACTTCACCAGGCCTTTGAACAGGCTTGGCTCGTGGACGACCGGTGCAGTGACTGCCGGAGTTGCAACCGCTTCGACCGGGACCGGTGCGTTGGCACGAGCTGGCGCGGTCTTGACGGCGGCTTCCTGGCGCACCAGGGTGCGGGTGGCAGCGGCTGGCGGTGCGACTTCTTCGACTTCGGCAGCGGCCGCAGCGATTTCGTAGCTGGACTGGTTGGTGTGAGCTTCCGGGCTGTCGTCACGCAGACGTTGCACTTCGAAGTGAGGCGTTTCGAGGTGGTCGTTCGGCAGGATGACGATGCGAGCGCGAGTGCGCAGTTCGATCTTGGTGATCGAGTTGCGTTTTTCGTTGAGCAGGAACGCCAGCGACCGGGATCGGCACTTGTGCGCGAACTTCGGCGGTGCGGTCTTTCAGGGCTTCTTCTTCGATCAGGCGCAGGATCGCCAGCGACAGCGATTCGACGTCACGGATGATGCCGGTGCCGTTGCAACGCGGGCAAACGATGCCGCTGCTCTCGCCCAGCGAAGGACGCAGGCGCTGACGGGACATTTCCAGCAGACCAAAGCGCGAGATGCGACCCACTTGAACGCGGGCGCGGTCGGCTTCCAGGCTTTCGCGGACTTTCTCTTCCACGGCGCGCTGGTTCTTGGCCGGCGTCATGTCGATGAAGTCGATGACGATCAGGCCACCGATGTCACGCAGACGCAGCTGGCGGGCGATTTCTTCAGCCGCTTCCAGGTTGGTTTGCAGGGCGGTTTCTTCGATGTCGCTGCCTTTAGTGGCGCGGGCCGAGTTGATGTCGATGGACACCAGGGCTTCGGTCGGATCGATAACGATGGAGCCGCCGGAAGGCAGTTCGACAACGCGCTGGAAAGCGGTTTCGATCTGGCTTTCGATCTGGAAACGGTTGAACAGCGGAACGCTGTCTTCGTAGAGCTTGATTTTGCTGGCGTACTGCGGCATCACCTGGCGGATGAAGGTCAGGGCTTCTTCCTGGGCTTCAACGCTGTCGATCAGCACTTCGCCGATGTCCTGGCGCAGGTAATCGCGGATGGCGCGGATGATGACGTTGCTTTCCTGATAGATCAGGAACGGCGCGGAACGATCAAGAGAAGCTTCCTTGATGGCGGTCCACAGTTGCAGCAGGTAATCGAGGTCCCACTGCATTTCTTCGCTGCTGCGGCCCAGGCCGGCAGTGCGCACGATCAGGCCCATGTCGGCTGGAGCAACCAGGCCGTTCAGCGCTTCACGCAGTTCGTTGCGTTCTTCGCCTTCGATACGGCGCGAGATGCCGCCGGCACGCGGGTTGTTCGGCATCAGCACCAGATAACGACCGGCGAGACTGATGAAGGTGGTCAGGGCTGCGCCCTTGTTGCCACGTTCTTCTTTCTCGACCTGAACGATGACTTCCTGGCCTTCGCTCAGGACGTCCTTGATGTTGACGCGGCCTTCAACAGACTTCTTGAAGTATTCGCGGGAGATTTCTTTAAGTGGCAGGAAGCCGTGGCGCTCAGAGCCGAAATCGACAAAGGCAGCCTCAAGGCTTGGTTCGATGCGAGTAATCCGGCCTTTATAGATATTGGCCTTCTTTTGCTCGCGGGCACCGGACTCGATGTCCAGATCATAGAGACGTTGGCCGTCTACCAGTGCGACACGCAACTCTTCGGGTTGAGTTGCGTTAATTAGCATTCTTTTCATGTAGTACCGTCGGTTTCCGGGCTGCCGGAAACGGCGTTCGGCACACACGACTTCTCACGGTCGGTGTCAGGGCGCGTCAGGAGTGGTTGGCCACTCCAGTGTCTAGCGAGTTTCAGCCAATGGGGCCGGAGTCGCGACGACGTATCCTGCTTGCTGTGGTGACAAAAGACACCCTGTCAGCAAAAGCTTTGTCAGGAGGAGGAATCAACCGTCGGTAGCGAACAATAACGAGGCGTCTTGAATCGCGCCTGGTGCTACATGGTCCGACGGTTGTGCGTCTCCACCCCACACGTATCCCTGATAATTCGGGTGCTGCCGCGCGCAGAATCCGCAGCGGGTTGGCATTTACCGCGATCTTCGAAAGGGAAGACCGCGCGTCATGGCTTAAGGCGTTATTTCCGAAACATTCGCTCGGGACGTCTGAAAGCGACTGCACTTTGTGAACTGGCCGTGAATATGGGCGCGGAAGGCGAGTGATAACTCTGCGATCTGGCTTGTTTCAGGCCTCATGTCACCTGCGCTTGTTACGTTTCCAGACCTTCCATTATCAGCGAAAGCCCCGTAGGACGGCCTCGCGTCCTCGTGAATTGCGTTGGTCAGGGCCGGTGGTTATACCGTTTGTCCGCTGTCCAGGCCGCTTTTGGCGACGTTCGCGACTATAGCAGCAATCATTAAGTGCTTCAAATCCATAAAAAATTGTTATGATTTGCGGCATGACAAATATTGCCCCTCCAACCCCCGGCGTCCAGCTGGTTGAGGTTGCGCCGGAACTTGCCGGTCAACGCATCGATAACTTTCTCATCACCTACCTCAAGGGCGTGCCTAAGACCTTGATTTACCGCATTTTGCGTAAAGGCGAAGTGCGCGTGAACAAGGGGCGGATCAAGCCCGAGTACAAGCTGCAGGCGGGCGATATCATCCGCGTGCCGCCCGTTCGCTTGCCTGAACGTGATGAGCCTGTGCCCGTGGCCCAGGGTTTGTTGCAGCGCCTGGAAGCCGCGATTGTCTACGAAGACAAGGCGCTGATTGTGCTCAATAAGCCCGCTGGCATCGCGGTTCACGGCGGTAGCGGCCTGAATTACGGGGTTATTGAAGCCTTTCGTCAGATGCGTCCGGATGCCAAGGAATTGGAGCTGGTGCATCGCCTTGATCGCGATACCTCCGGTCTGCTGATGATCGCGAAAAAACGCAGCATGTTGCGTCATTTACACGCTGCATTGCGCGGTGATGGTGTCGACAAGCGGTACATGGCGCTGGTTCGTGGTAACTGGGCAACGTCCATCAAGCAAGTCCGCGCTCCGTTGATGAAGAGCAACCTGCGTTCCGGTGAGCGCATGGTCGAAGTCAACGAAGAGGGCAAGGAGGCGCTGACGATTTTCAAGGTGCTGCGCCGCTTCGGCGACTTCGCCACGATGGTCGAGGCCAAGCCGGTCACTGGCCGCACCCACCAGATTCGTGTTCACACCTTGCACGCCGGGCATTGCATTGCTGGCGATACCAAGTACGGCGACGAAGATTTCAGTCGGGAAATTCGCGATCTGGGCGGCAAGCGTCTGTTCCTGCACGCCTACATGCTGACGGTGCCGCTGCCGGACGGTGGCGAGCTGAAGCTGCAAGCACCAGTGGACGAGATGTGGGCCAAGACCGTGGAGCGACTGAGTGCACCCTGAGTATAAATTGCTGATTTTCGACTGGGACGGCACTTTGGCCGATTCCATTGGTCGGATCGTCGAAGCGATGCGCACTGCGGCGGAGCGCTCTGCGTTGCCGGTGCGTGATGACTTTGCGATCAAAGGCATTATCGGGCTGGGTCTGCCGGAGGCGATTCGCACGCTGTACCCGGAAATCAGCCCGGACCAGATGCTGGAATTTCGCCAGCACTACGCCGACAGTTACGTGGCGCTGGAAGCCGCGCCGTCGCCGCTGTTCGCGGATGTTGCCGAGTCTCTGGCTGCGTTTCGTGCCGAGGGTTATCAGTTGGCGGTGGCAACGGGCAAGTCGCGTCGTGGCCTGGATCGAGTGTTGAAAGCGCACGGCTGGCAGGATTACTTCGAGATCACCTGCGCCGCTGATGAAACGGCGAGCAAGCCGGACCCGTTGATGCTGCATCAGATCCTCGAGCGCTGCCAGGTCAAGCCCGAGCAGGCGCTGATGATCGGCGATTCATCGTTTGATTTGTTGATGGCACGCAACGCCGGCATGGATTCGGTGGCGGTGGGCTACGGTGCGCTGGCACTGGACACGCTGCGCGAGTTCGGGCCTCGTCTGGCTATTGAGCGTTTTTCTGAGCTGCGCGCGTGGTTGAACGGGCAGCACTGAGTCTTTAACAGGGTGAGAACAGATGTCGGACGAATGGAAGGACAGCAAATCCGAAGCCTCTGGCACGGGTGGTGACGACAGAAGCTGGAAGCTGTTGGAAAAGACGTTGCTGGCGGGTGTTCAAGAACAGCGTCGCGCGCGTCGCTGGGGAATTTTCTTCAAATTGCTGACCTTTGCGTACCTCATCGGTGCGCTGGTTGTGTTTACCCCGCTGATGGACTTCGGCAAAGGTGGCTCGCGTAGCTCGGAGCACACAGCTGTCATCGACGTGCAGGGCGTAATTGCCGACAAAGAAGTGGCCAGTGCCGATAACGTGGTGGGTGCGTTGCGCGCGGCGTTCGATGATGCCAAGACCAAGGGCGTGATCCTGCGCATCAACAGTCCAGGCGGCAGTCCGGTGCAATCCGGCTATATCTATGACGAAATCCGTCGTCTGCGCGCCAAGAAACCGGAGATCAAGGTCTACGCGGTGATTACCGATCTGGGGGCGTCAGGCGCGTACTACATCGCCAGCGCTGCGGATCAGATCTACGCCGACAAGGCCAGTCTGGTGGGCTCCATCGGCGTCACGGCGGCCGGGTTCGGCTTTGTCGGGACCATGGACAAGCTGGGTGTTGATCGTCGGACCTACACCTCTGGCGAGCACAAGGCATTTCTGGACCCGTTCCAGGCGCCCAAGGCTGATGAGACGGCGTTCTGGCAGACGGTGCTGGATACCACTCATCAGCAGTTCATCGCCAGCGTCAAGCAGGGCCGTGGCGACCGGCTGAAGGACAAGGAGCATCCGGAGTTGTTCTCCGGCCTGGTCTGGACTGGCGAGCAGGCGCTGCCACTGGGGTTGATCGATGGTTTGGGTAATTCCAGCTACGTCGCCCGGGAAATCATCGGCGCCAAGGATATGGTGGACTACACCATCGAGGACTCGGCCTTTGATCGCTTCTCGAAGAAGCTGGGCGTGAGCATGGCCAATCAGTTGGCGATGTGGATGGGCTTCCAGGGGCCGCAGCTGCGTTAATCCGAAGTTTTGATACAGAAAGAATCCCGGCCATTGGTCGGGTTTCTTCGTATCAGGATTACGGGATCTGCACGCCTTCTGCCAGCAGCATATCGATCAGGCGAATCAATGGCAGGCCGATCAGGCTGGTGGCGTCCGGGCCTTCGGTGCTGCGGAACAGGCTCACGCCGAGGCCTTCTGCCTTGAAGCTGCCAGCGCAATCGTAGGGCTGTTCAGCGCGCAGGTAACGTTCGATGCTGGCCTGATCCAGGTCACGCATGTGTACGGTGAAGGGCACGCAGTCGACGTGGCAGTGGCCGGTGCGGCTGTTGAGCAGGGCCAGGCCGGTGAGGAAGGTCACGCTGGCGCCGCTGGCAGCAGATAGCTGCTCCAGGGCGCGCTCGAAGGTGTGTGGCTTGCCGAGGATGTGTTCGCCGAGCACCGCGACCTGATCCGAGCCGATGATCAAATGATCCGGATGGCTGTCGGCCAGCGCGAAGGCTTTTTCCCGGGCCAGGCGCTGCACCAGCTCAATCGCAGGCTCTGCGGGGCGTCGACTTTCATCGATGTCGGGCGAGCTGCAGACGAACGGCAGGCGCAGGCGGGACAGCAATTCGCGACGATAGGGCGAGCTGGAAGCAAGGAGCAGGGGCAGCATGCTGTTCTCCGATTAGATGAAAGGTCATTCTAATCAGCACCTAAGCATCAGGACAGCCGGAATTTCCTTTGACAGAGGAAGGGGGCATCCCTAGAATGCTGCGCCTATGTTGAATGACCCGATTCCACCTCACGTTGACCCGCGCAAATTAGCTGATCGTGGCACTACTCTTCAGGGAGAAGTACTGCTGGCTGATTTGGAGAGACTCTGCGACCCGCTTTCCGATAACCTCGGTACGGTGCAGGCTAAATTCGTTTTTGAGCGTGATGAACGTAGATCTGTGGTTATCCACAGCTCTATCGAAGTCGACGTCAAAATGGTTTGCCAGCGTTGTCTTGAGCTGGTCACCCTGCCAATCCACAGCGAATGCAGTTACGCTGTGGTGAAAGAGGGTGCGAATACCCAGTCGTTACCGAAAGGTTATGACGTGCTGGAACTGGGCGAAGATCCATTGGATCTGCTGGCATTGATCGAGGAGGAGCTTTTGCTCGCCTTGCCCATTGTGCCTGCTCATCATCCGGAAGAATGCCAGCAGCCGGCGGACAGCAACCAGGTGTCCGAGCCGAGCGAGGACGAGGTACCGCGGTCCAACCCGTTCAGTGTATTGGCGCAGTTAAAGCGTGACCCAAACGTTTAGGAGTTAATCAATTATGGCTGTTCAGCAGAACAAAAAATCCCGCTCTGCCCGTGACATGCGTCGTTCCCACGATGCGCTGACCGCGAGCACTCTGTCTGTAGAAAAGACCACCGGTGAAATTCACCTGCGTCACCACGTATCGCCAGAAGGCGTATACCGTGGTCGTAAAGTGATCGATAAAGGCGCTGACGAGTAATTTCTTGTCCGCTCCGATCATCGCGATCGACGCAATGGGCGGGGACTTCGGTCCCCGCAACATTGTGCAGGCCAGCATCGCTTGCTTGCTCGCAACACCCTCGCTGCACCTGACCCTCGTCGGTCAAGCCTCCCTTATTGAAGAATTGATTGCTCGCCATTCCGGTGTGGATCGCTCACGTCTGCGTGTTGTAAACGCCAGTGAAGTGATCACCATGGATGAGCGTCCTGCTCAGGCCTTGCGTGGCAAGCCTGATTCCTCGATGCGCGTGGCGTTGGAGTTGCTGGCGAGCGGTCAGGCGCAGGCTTGTGTCAGTGCCGGCAATACCGGGGCGCTGATGGCCTTGTCGCGATTCGTGCTCAAGACCTTGCCCGGCATCGATCGTCCGGCAATGGTGGCGGCGATCCCGACCCAGCGTGGCTTTTGTCAGTTGCTGGATCTGGGGGCTAATGTCGATTGCACGGCGGAACACCTCTACCAGTTTGCGGTGATGGGCTCGGTCGCGGCCGAAGCCTTGGGTGTTCCCCGGCCTCGGGTGGCGTTGCTCAATATCGGCATCGAAGACATGAAGGGCAATCAGCAGGTCAAGCAGGCGGCCGCTCGGCTGCAGACGGCGCCGGGCTTGAACTACGTGGGTTTCGTTGAGGGTGACGGTGTTTATCGTGGTGAGGCGGATGTGGTGGTCTGCGACGGTTTTGTCGGCAATATTTTGCTTAAATCGAGTGAAGGCCTGGCGACCATGATCGGCTCGCGGATCGAGGCACTGTTCAAACAGAACCTGCTGACCATGGCCGTTGGTGCGCTGGCGATGCCGCTACTCAAACGCCTTCGCGCCGATCTGGCGCCGGCACGGCATAACGGCGCAAGCTTCCTGGGGTTGCAGGGCATTGTGGTGAAAAGCCACGGCTCGGCCAGTGTGGAAGGCTTTCAGAGCGCCATTCAGCGGGCGTTGATCGAAATCCAGGAGAATCTGCCGCAACGTACCAGCGGGCGTCTGGAGGAGTTGCTGTAGGGCCTTGGTGTAAGCCGCTATGGGCAAATGTGACGCTCATGACCGCTCAGTCATCCAACTGACCAGTCACTTAACTTAGAATTCTTGCGCCGGGCATGGCCGGGCGTGTTTTTTTCGACGATAAATCATTAGGGGCTTGTTCAATGTCTGCATCCCTCGCATTCGTCTTCCCGGGTCAAGGATCCCAGTCCCTCGGCATGCTGGCCGAGCTGGGCGCGAAATATCCGCTGATCCTCGACACTTTCGCCGAGGCCTCCGCAGCCTTGGGTTATGACCTCTGGGCGTTGACTCAGCAAGGTCCGGAAGCGCAACTGAATCAAACCGACAAGACCCAGCCGGCGATCCTTACCGCTTCCGTGGCGCTGTGGCGTTTGTGGCTGGCTGAAGGTGGCGCACGTCCTGCCTTCGTTGCCGGGCACAGCCTGGGTGAGTACAGCGCCTTGGTCGCCGCTGGCAGCCTGACCCTGGCCGATGCGGTCAAACTGGTCGAGCGCCGTGGTCAGCTGATGCAAGAGGCTGTTCCGGCCGGTCAGGGCGGTATGGCAGCGATTCTGGGCCTGGACGACGCCGAAGTGCTGGCCGCCTGTGTCGAGGCGGCGCAGGGCGACGTGGTCAGCGCAGTCAACTTCAACTCGCCGGGCCAGGTGGTGATCGCCGGTTCCGCGGCCGCTGTCGAGCGTGCGATCGAGGGCTGCAAGGCCCGTGGTGCCAAGCGCGCCATGCCGTTGCCGGTCAGCGTGCCGTCTCACTGCGAATTGATGCGCCCGGCGGCCGAGCGCTTCGCCGAGTCCATCGAAGCCATCGACTGGCAGGCGCCAGAGATCAAGCTGGTTCAGAATGTCAGCGCGTCGGCGGTTGCCGATCTTGCTACGCTCAAGCGCGACCTGCTGGAGCAGTTGTACAAACCGGTGCGTTGGGTCGAGTCGATCCAGTGCCTGGCGGCCAACGGCGCGGTGCAGTTGGTCGAGTGCGGTCCGGGCAAAGTCCTGGCTGGCCTGAACAAGCGCTGCGCCGAAGGCGTGACGACCTACAACCTCAATACCCCAGACGCCTTTGTTGCCGCCCAGGCGGCATTGGCCTGATTAGGAGAAGCTTGCATGAGCCTGCAAGGTAAAGTTGCACTGGTCACCGGTGCGAGCCGTGGTATTGGCCAAGCCATTGCCCTTGAGTTGGGACGTAACGGTGCGGTCGTGGTCGGGACGGCAACGTCCGAGTCCGGTGCCGAGCGCATTAGCGCGACGTTCAAGGAAAACGGTATCGAAGGCTTCGGTCTGATGCTGGACGTGTGCGATTCCGCTTCGGTCGAGGCGACCCTGGCGTTGATCCAGGCGCGTGTAGGTGCGCCGTTGATCCTGGTCAATAACGCCGGTATCACCCGCGATAACCTGATGATGCGCATGAAAGATGACGAATGGCATGACGTCGTCAACACCAACCTGAACAGTCTGTTCCGGCTGTCCAAGGGTGTTTTGCGCGGCATGACCAAGGCCCGTTGGGGTCGAATTATCAGTATTGGTTCGGTGGTGGGTGCCATGGGCAACGCCGGCCAAGTAAACTACGCTTCCGCGAAGGCCGGTCTGGAAGGTTTCAGCCGGGCCCTGGCCCGTGAAGTCGGTTCGCGTGCGGTCACCGTGAATTCGGTTGCACCCGGTTTTATCGATACTGATATGACCCGCGAGCTGCCGGAAGCGCAGCGTGAATCGCTGATTTCCCAGATTCCCCTGGGGCGTTTGGGTCAGGCACAAGAGATCGCACATGTTGTCGCTTTTCTTGCGTCTGAAGGTGCAGGCTACGTTACTGGGGCTACAATCCCGGTGAACGGCGGCATGTACATGAGTTAATGTGACGGATCGCTTCAAAAAAATGTCATACGAGCTGTCTAAAATCCGTTATAAAGCTGCAATCTATTAATAGGCGGAAGGCGAGCGGGAGCAAGAGGTGGAGCATTGAGCTTGAAATGCGTAAAACCTCTTCTATACACTTACCCGCTGGCCCGCTGCCTGAATTTGTCCTCTAGGAGTTAAAACAAGGTATGAGCACCATCGAAGAACGCGTCAAGAAAATCGTTGTCGAGCAACTTGGCGTCAAAGAAGAAGAAGTGACCAACGCTGCTTCTTTCGTAGACGACCTGGGTGCCGACTCCCTTGATACCGTGGAGCTGG
Organism: Pseudomonas sp. NA-150; assembly: GCF_044336365.1. NCBI lineage: Bacteria > Pseudomonadati > Pseudomonadota > Gammaproteobacteria > Pseudomonadales > Pseudomonadaceae > Pseudomonas > Pseudomonas sp. NA-150. The sequence continues at coordinate 1,433,687 of NZ_CP172305.1, forward strand.
TGATGGCTCTGGAAGAGGAATTCGAGACCGAAATCCCTGACGAAGAAGCTGAGAAGATCACTACAGTTCAAGCCGCTATCGACTACGTTACTGCCCACCAGGCGTAATCGTTTGTAGTCGTCGCTTGTTGTCGGGAAAAACCGCACTGCCATCCACGGCGTGCGGTTTTTTCTTTAAAAACGATCAAAAGTGTCGTCCATAGAAAGAAAGGAGAGAGCTGTGTCGCGTAGACGCGTCGTGGTCACCGGTATGGGTATGCTGACGCCATTGGGCACGGACGTGCCGAGCAGTTGGCAAGGCATTCTGGCTGGCCGCAGTGGCATTGGCCTGATCGAACACACAGATCTTTCTGCGTTCACCACCCGTTTTGGCGGGTCGGTCAAAGGCTTCAAAGTCGAAGATTACCTGGCGCCCAAAGAGGCCCGTCGTCTCGACCTGTTCATTCAGTACGGTCTGGCAGCCAGCTTTCAGGCGGTGCGCAATTCCGGACTCGAAGTGACCGATGCAAACCGCGACCGCATTGGCGTTGCCATGGGGGCCGGTATCGGTGGCTTGACCAATATCGAGAACAACAGTCGTACCTTGCATGAACTCGGTCCGGGAAAAATCTCGCCGTTCTTCGTGCCAGGCTCGATCATCAACATGATTTCCGGTTTCCTGTCGATCCATCTGGGTGTACAGGGACCTAACTACGCGATCGCCACGGCGTGTACCACCGGTACCCATTCGATCGGCATGGCCGCGCGTAACATTGCCTACGGTGAGGCCGACGTGATGATCGCCGGGGGGGCCGAAATGGCTGCCTGCGGTCTGGGCATGGGCGGCTTCGGCGCCTCGCGTGCGCTGTCGACCCGCAACGATGACCCGGCCCGTGCCAGTCGTCCGTGGGACAAGGGCCGTGATGGCTTCGTCCTGTCCGATGGTGCCGGTTCCCTGGTGCTGGAGGAGTTGGAGCACGCCAAAGCCCGTGGCGCGACCATCTATGCCGAGTTGATCGGCTTTGGCATGAGCGGTGACGCCTACCACATGACCTCGCCGCCGGAAGACGGTGCCGGTGCTGCGCGTTGCATTGCCAATGCATTGCGTGATGCCAAGGTCAACGTTGACGAAGTGCAGTACATCAACGCCCACGGTACCTCGACCCTGGCCGGTGACCTGGCAGAAGCGACGGCGATCAAATCGGTGTTTGGCGATCACGCCTACAAGGTGGCCGTCAGTTCGACCAAGTCCATGACCGGTCACCTGCTCGGCGCCGCCGGTGCGGTAGAGGCGATCTTCAGCATCCTGGCGATCAATGGCCAGGTGGCGCCGCCGACCATCAACCTTGATGAGCCGGACGAAGGCTGCGATCTGGACTTCGTGGCGCATCAGGCCAGGGCCATGCCGATCGATGTCGTGGTGTCCAACTCCTTCGGTTTTGGCGGCACCAATGGCTCGCTGGTGTTCCGTCGGTTCGCCGATTGATGACGAGCTGGATCGATGGCCGTCCGGCCGACTCCCTATCCGTCACGGATCGGGGGCTGGCCTATGGGGATGGGCTGTTCGAAACCATCGCCGTGAAATCAGGGCGGCCGCTGTTGCTTGAGCGCCATCTGCAGCGCCTGGCATCCGGGTGCCGCCGATTGTCGATTGCCGCGGATCAGGCACTTATCCACAGTGAGTTGCTGAGTTTTGCCGCGCAGTTGGGCGATGGTGTGATGAAATTGATCGTCACCCGTGGCGACAGCCTGCGTGGCTATGCCCCCGCACCTCAGGCGCAACCCCGGCGCATCCTGCAGGGCGGCCCAGCGCCGGTCTATCCTCAGGCGCATGGCGAACTAGGTGTAACCTTATTTGCCTGTGCCACACGTTTGGCCGAGCAGCCGCTGTTGGCCGGGCTCAAACACCTCAATCGCCTGGAGCAGGTCCTTGCTCGCAGCGAATGGCAAGACACCGCCTATGCCGAAGGGTTGATGTGCGATACGGCCGGGCGGGTTGTCGAGGGGGTGTACAGCAACCTGTTTCTGGTGAAGAACGGCGTGCTGCTGACCGCCGACCTGAGCCGCTGTGGCGTCGCTGGCGTCATGCGCGCTGAGTTGCTCGCTCAGGCCCAGGCGTTGGGGATTGCCACTGAGGTGCGTGATATTCAGATGACTGATCTAGAGCCGGCCGACGAGGTTTTCCTGTGCAACAGCGTCTATGGCGTCTGGCCGGTGAAAGGCTTTGCGCAGCTGAACTGGTCGGTTGGGCCGCTCACCCGTAAACTGCGGGGCATTGCCCGCGCGCTTCTGGATGTTTGATCAGTGATTCGTAAACTGTTGGTGTTATTCGAAGGTTGTCTGGTCCTGGCGGGGCTGTTGCTGGCGTTCTGCGCATGGCAGCAAGACGTCGCCCTCAAACAGCCTTTGAGCCTGACGCAGGAGCAATTGCTCGACGTGCCTTCCGGGGCCACGCCGGGTGGCGTGCTCAATCGTCTGGAAACCGACGGCGTGATCAAGAACGCCTTCTGGTTGCGCCTGTACTGGCGCTTTACCCTGAATGGTCAATCGTTTCACAGCGGTGAATACCGCATGACGCCCGGCATGAGTGCCCAGGCGTTGCTGGCGATGTGGAAACGCGGCGAAGTTGTGCAGTACAGCCTGACGCTGGTCGAAGGCTGGAATTTCCGTCAGGTCCGCGCTGCCCTGGCCAAGCAAGTCAAGCTCGACCAGACCCTGGCGGGATTGAGCGACACTGAACTGATGGCCAAGCTTGGCCATCCGAACGTCTTCCCCGAAGGGCGTTTCTTCCCCGACACCTATCGCTACGTGCGTGGCATGACCGACGCCGATCTGCTGAAGCAGGCTTACAATCGCCTGGATGACGTGCTCGCTGATGAATGGGCCAAGCGCGCGGCGGATGTGCCGTATGTCGACGCGTATCAGGCGCTGATCATGGCTTCGCTGGTGGAAAAGGAAACCGGCGTTCCTCAGGAACGCGCGCAGATTGCCGGGGTGTTCGTGCGCCGCTTGCAGATCGGCATGTTGTTGCAGACCGATCCGACCGTGATCTACGGCCTCGGCGAGCGCTACAACGGCAAACTGACCCGTGCGCATTTGAAAGAAGCGACGCCGTATAACACCTACGTGATTGCCGGCTTGCCGCCGACGCCGATCTCGCTGGTGGGTCGTGAAGCGATTCGCGCAGCGCTGAATCCGCTGTCCGGTTCCAGCCTGTATTTCGTTGCCCGTGGCGATGGCAGCCATGTGTTTTCCGCCGATCTCGAATCCCACAACAGCGCGGTTCGCGAGTTTCAGCTCAAGCGTCGTGCCGACTATCGCTCCAGCCCTGCGCCGGCGTTTGCTGCGCCCGTTGCGCCCGTTGCGCCCGTTGCGCCGACGGTGGAGTCGAAGCTGGAATCGGCGCCGGAGGCTAAACCTGCCGCCGCTCCCGAGCAAAAAGCCGACGCTAAGCCTGAGCCGGCGCCTGAAATGAAACCCGAGCCGATTCAGGAAGCAAAACCTGACGTAAAGCCCGAGCCTGATCCGAAAGCTGCGGTTGCGCCGGAGGCCAAGCCAGAATCGCCGCCGCCGGCCAAGCCTGAAGGGCAGGGCGAATCGGTGACTCCGCCATCGAGCCAACAACCCGAAGCCGCACCGGCACCGACGGCTCCGCCGGTGGAAAAAGCCGGGCAGAACGCGCAATGAATATGATTAAGGACTGCCTGTGACTGGCTTGTTTATTACCCTGGAAGGTCCGGAAGGCGCGGGCAAGAGCACCAATCGCGAATACCTCGCCAAGCGTTTGCGCGCGGCCGGTATCGATGTGGTACTGACCCGTGAACCGGGTGGCACGCCATTGGCCGAGCGCATTCGCGAGCTGTTGCTGGCACCCAGCGATGAACCGATGAACGCCGATACCGAACTGCTGCTGGTATTCGCGGCACGGGCACAGCATCTGGCCGAGGTCATTCGTCCGGCGTTGGCCCGTGGTGCGGTGGTTTTGTGTGATCGTTTCACCCAAGCATTAGATTCGTTCTCCCCATCGTGTAAACAAGACGCCTTCTTCGTCTAATCCGTCCCCACCGTCCAAAAAACCCCGTATCTCTTGGCCCGTATCGCCTACCTCCGCAGCTTTTTCCCTCTGATTCAAGCGTATTTTCCAGCTTACTGTAAACGTAGTACTGCCAGTCCAATTCAAGCAGCGGAATGTAAACGTCTTTGGCTAAAAATTACCTCAAAACCTCCTCTCTGAAAATTGAAAGTGTAAACATCGACTCGCTGGCTGCGTTTTTGGCATTTCGGAAGGGTTGGATATCTCGCTTTTCGCATAGAAGAGGATGGTGCTCTCCCTGTTCGGTACTTCCTTCGATGACGTCATAAAATCTCTCGACTCACGACTCTCAGGAAGCAGATTGCTGAATTTGCCTTTGATGGCACGGGCGAGGGCAGGAAGGTAAATATTGCCGTGGGCTCCCTTTCGATCTGCCCAAGTGGTTCACTGGATAATCACTGCGGTGAGCAGTGTCGACTAAGCTGGATACTCCCCTGAGAGGTAAGTCCAGATATCGACCTAGGTACGATGCGTTCCAGCACACGAAGAAAGCATGGATCCAGACAAGTACTCAATTTAATAGGACAGGTTACAAAATGGACGACGAACGATTTGTCTTTGAAGCGCTTACCCGATTCAACTACTTCCCTAATCAAAAACAGGGAGTTCGCGAGATTCCACCGATCTTCGATTCCAGACGGTTCACACCCGAAGTAGTCCTTCGAATCATCCAGGAGCCTGATGCATGCGATGAACGTGCAAAGGATCCAGCGAGCAATAAGGCAGGAAGGCCTTCAAAGGGCTTTGATTTTGTTGAATATGCGTCCACTCGATACAACAATGTGCCCCGACTTCTAGGAATTCCCCATCCGCAGGCATACGGGCGGCTCGCAAAATGTATCTCTGAAAACTGGGAGCATATTCGGGCAATCTGCGATAACGAAAGTAGCAAAATCAAGCCATACTTCCATGCTGACAAACGACTGGTAGTGATGAACTACGACAGTTTTCGAGAGAAGGTGTTGGAGAAAAGTCGGGCATCATTCGGCAAGCATTACTTGGTAAATACAGACGTGGCAAGCTGCTTTAACTCTGTTTACACCCATGCTATTGAATGGGCGGGAATGGGTGAGGAAGAAGCCAAGAGACAGCTTGGTATAAAGGACAGCGGCAATAAGCACTGGTCTACAGAATTGGATAAGTGGCAAAGGAATACGCGACGTCTTGAAACTCAGGGTATTACAATAGGGCCTGCCACATCGACAGTCATCGTAGAACTCATACTGGGTGTAGTAGACGAAAAGCTCCGTGAAGGAGGATTTGAGTTTGTCCGATATGTTGATGACTATGTGTGTTATTGTACAGATTCATCGGAAGCCGAACGTTTTTTGCAAAAGCTCGCCAGCGAGTTGAAAAAGTTTAAATTCTCATTAAACCTATCGAAAACCAGAGTCGAACCGTTGCCCGTTGCGATACAAACGAACTGGGTGGCAAAGCTTCACGCTGCACTCCCTCAAAAAAATGGCGAAGGTAGGAAGTTTGACACGGATGATACGATACACTTTTTAGAATTTGCAATCTCACTAAACAATCAAACGCCGGATGGCAGTGTATTAAAATACGCCATGCAGCAACTAATCCACTTGCTTAACGATGATTGGGTCAGAGTTGTCACTGACTATGTAACTAACTTGAGCTGGCATTACCCGTTGTTACTGCCTTATTTGGGGATAATGTTCGAAAAGCATGAGATTCAACATTCTGACTACGAGGACAGGCTAAATCAAATCATAATTGAGAACTCCAAAAATGGGCGTTCTGATGGGATGTGCTGGCCTTTACACTTCATCGGCAAGTATGGACTGGCCCTCAACGCCTTAGCAGAAACGGCGGTCATCAACTCTCAAGACTGCCTGTCAATGTGCATACTGATGCAAATCACCGGCTGGACGGAGAATCTACAACGAGTATTCGAAGAACTAAGCAAGCTCGATGTTTACCAAAAAGATCGCCAGTGGGTGTTTCTCTACCAGGCTTTTATTAAGGGTTACATACCCAACCCCTACAAATCGCCCGTGTTCGAAATCATGAAAGATATGGAAGTTGACTTCATGCCAGCGGAAGGAAATGAAAGCGTAGCTGAATCGTACTGCACCCATCTGGAATTTGCAGAAGCATTCGAGCCAGAGCATGGGCCATTTACATTTGAGGAATTCGTGCAACGGAGTCATCCCTGAAATAATTGATGCGTAGGCGCTTCTAGCAGGGGGCGAATGAATATGTTCACAGCAAATCGTCCCACGATTTCTGGTGGTCATGAATTGCCCCCAAATTTCCAATCTCTAAAATAACCAAGGAGAGAAGTGCTTTTTCGCCGTTCCGCACTCATGCTCACGATTGATCTCTCAGGCGCTGATGTTATACTTCAAAATTATGACTGGCGTTAGGGGGAAGTAGCGTGGCAGTTTCATTGGTTAAGGTTCGCAGGAGGGGGTGGGGGCGCTTAGATGAACATGAACGGCGGGAGGAGATTAAGTTTGGAGATATGGAATTACTGAAGCAAGCGATTAGCGTAATCGGGCCTTGGCACTACATACATGGCGACGTAAAAGTTACCATTGAGTGCGATTTTTCCCCTTTTGTTGAAGCTTACAAAATAGATACTGAATCGGTCTATGTCGCGGAGCTAAGCCGTACGTTGTCCATAGACAAAATCGAATCTGCTTTGTTTCCGGAATTGGAGTTTGTGGTAAAGGTAACTTTGGAGAATGATGAGGATCTCGGTCGACAACAATGGTATTCCAGCTATTTTGTTGAGCAGTTCCTGTACGATGTTTTTTTTATTTTAAACATTGCTCGCCCAGGTGTATGTGATTTTCTTGGTTTACGTATCGATACGGGAAGAGGGCTGATTACTGAATTACGACTTTCAGCAGATTGTTTTGAGTCAGGGTTTAGAAGTTTGCTGGCAGGGAATTCACTCTTCGCGCCTCGAATATTACCTCTCTCATCGGTTGTTCTTTGGTACAAAAAACTTAATATGGGGGTCAGGCAAAGAGCCGAGTCTGGCGTAGAGAAAGCTATTTTTTCAGTTTTGCATATCTGCTGTGGGGCAGATGCAGATGTAGTTTGGGTAATTTGGGCATTTCATGCATTAGAAGCCATTTATGGTACAAAAGTTGGAGAAGGGTTCACTAATCTAGTAGAGCGGATCTCAACACTCTTAGATCTAGATTCTCAGGGCAAAGGAATATTGAAAAAACGCTTGCGTGAAATGTACGACTACCGAAGTTCTTTCGTGCATGGCGGATACAGAGTGCACCATCCTATGAAAAATGAAATCATGGATCAAAGCTTAAATGAAGACTTCAAAAAACTTATTGATATATCGCAATTCGGCTTCAATTTAGTCGTTTTGTCACTACAAGCTTTTGTGGCGAATGGTTGGTACGGACTGAAAATTAAAGAGCAAATGTCTGGCGTGCTGTCAGATAATTTTTCCGGGTAGTGGGTCTTGATGTCCAATTCCGCGACATGCGTTGGATTTGTCGCGCAAGCTGAATGTGACTGCCGAATGCAGGTGGACCGCTCGTGCTGGCCAAGATAATGATTCTATCGCGTGACCCTGGTGCGCGAAGCATTTGAGATTGGCCCAGCGCTCACCCAATCACTTAACTATTCTGTTAACCACTCGGGTATCTCTATGCTCACTGGTACGTACCAAGTCTTCAGGACGGGGTGCCGCCGGGCTGTGAATGATTTGGCTTCATCTTTCTCTGAGAATGGGACGGCGAGATAGATGCTTTCGATTCCCTCACCGTACGTGTTGCCTGTCATCATGCCCCAGAGCCGATACTAGAGGCTTCCGGTATTGCCAATAGGCCATGTATCCCAGAAAATTGCGAGGAGAATTCGCTCCAAGTGATCGCTGGCAAAAAGCGGCACACGAGATTGTTGGATGGGATCTCGGCCAGGTCTCATAGCCCGCGAGCGTAAGGTGACCCTTTGTGGGGGGATGAGTGCTAGCGAATACCGAATCAAGGCCATGCCCATAACCTGTAAGGCGTTGTTCAGACGGTTCGGCCTGCGCCCCTTTGACGAATATTGATGATCGCAAAAAATGGAGGCAGGTTGCTCCATTAATATGCAATTTTGGTTATGAAAGATTTAGGTTTATGAGGTGGTGCCGTAGTGAGAATTAATGACATAACAGGAACTATAGGAGAGGAATATGTTTCGAACACGTTGCATAGAGTGATCGGAAAGGATCGGTTGTTTAGAGTTACCCCCCTTGGGGCAAAATATGAACTTTTTGACTTCATGGTTAACATCATAGGATCAGATGGGGCGCCCACAGGGCATTTTTTTCTTTTGCAGGTTAAGGCTCAGGCAATTGATGATTTTAAGAAGCCGCTAGATATTGAGTTTACTAAAGAAGAAGTCCAGATGGTAAAACTCAGGAAGGTTCCTTCCTATCTTGTCGGGGTTCATATCAAAGGAAATCAACAAAGAGGTTATTTCATTGCTTTGGACCGCAATAGAAATACCGGAATTTATCGCGTGCCAAAGACGCACATACTAAAAAATGATAGTAATCTACTAGCTCTTCGTGCTGAGGCGTCGAACTATTTCGATCAGCATGCTAATATATTCACATCGAAATTTGTATAGTTGGAGGGTGTTTTATGTACGAAGATTTGCGGGATGTTTATAGTAGGGACGTTATATCTTTCCCTTTAGTGATTAAGGGGCATGACGTCAGGAAGGGGGTTAGAATTGGCGGGTTCGACATTTCGTTAGATGTGCAGAAGGTTGTCAAGGATAAGATACAGAGGTTTTTCGTCGTGGTGAAAAGCACGGACTCAGAGCCTAAGGTTAAGCCGGAGTACCTCGCGGAGGTAAATGTTTTAAGAGGGTTAGGTTTCAATGTTTACCTCGCTATTGTAAACGATGTGACCAAAAAAATAGCATTAAGTAAGGGCCTTGTAGATAAAATGGATTTTCCAGATGAAGAATATTTGGTGAATTCGTTTGTTCTGCCGCCCAAGCCGGATTCACCTAGTCCTAGCCACTAATTTACACTTTGCCTGGAGTTCAAAGTGATGAGAGCCAAGAGTTGAGGAGCCTGGATCAAGTGCGCCATGTGCGGTCTTTATAGTTAGCGATTTACTGCTTTGTTTTGTTGGGTTTGCATGGTCATTTCATCATTCAGACGAATTCACGCATGTTTTATATTTGTTGGGGCTAAACTGTATTTTTTAAGAGAGGCAAGCTGTACTTTTAGAAAATTTAGCGTAGCCTGAGTAGGCGTTTGATGAGTTTCAAGTGATCTAGATATGCTGTTTTGGCGTTTGTCATTATCCTATAGTTCAGTGAAAATATAATGTCGGAAAATATCGCGTTGCAAGAAATGGTAACTCCAATAAAAGATAGTCGCAGTTTTAGTATTTACAAAATGATTTTCGGCGTGTTAGTAACTACTGCGCTTGTGGTAGGCACTCCTGTTTTAGCGGAGGTGCTTGGTGATTTTCATCTGGCTGATAAGGCTGTATTTGTGCTGGTATGCACGGCAGTCGGGCTCGTTGTGAAAATTGTTATTGGGGATACCGTCGCAGGGGAGTTCCTATTTTATAAATTTGGGTATGATAATTGTGTTATCGCATTTGGCGCTTTGTTGACCGCCCTGGCATTGCAAATTCTTTCTCCCCAAGATCTATTTCCGGGTCTACAGACATTTTTTCCACATAGCCCTTCAACAGACATGGTTTTGAGCCGACAGGCAGAGCTATTCACGTTGTTTCTTATCGCTTTAGGCGCAATGGTGTTCACCGCCCGTATCGCGTCCGATATAAAGCAGAATAGGGCAAAATACCCTAGTCTTCTCGCATTACTCAATAGCTTGATCGGCACCATGCTTTTGGCTGTATATATTCTAATTCTTATAACTAAAGGGTGATGCAATGTTGTTTATACTTTTGTTTACGCTGGGTATACTCGCCATTCCTTTAATTATGGATCACGATAAACACGGTCGGAACAATATACTGGTTCGTAGCGCACATGAGGCAATGACTGTTCCTAAAGTAGCTGCTTTGGTCGAGACGATTCGGGATTTGAGAATGTCAGTGTTTTCTGGCGTCGGTTACGTGTTAAAGGCTGTGGCAATAGTCTGTGGTGTATGCATTGCACTGTCAGTTGTAGTATTTTCTTATGACTTCAATTGGACGGTGCTGTTGGTAGTCGCTGCGGTTCTGGTTGTGGGTGTGGTGAGAATAAATATGTGAGAGCCTGGTTCGCTCCTATTGCTCTTTCCACGGTCTTACTTACTGGGCTCTGACGAAGACAGTGATTGGCCGCCTTAGCCGATCTGACCTACGCCGCTGGATATCTGCTGGCGAAGTCGGCTCCGGCTTTCAGCATCCGCCTGAGTTTTAACTATGCCTCCACTGTTGCCGGCTTAATATGTGGCAACCGTGGCCCTGCCACGAAGCTGCCCAGTGGGGGTGGGGCGCGACAGAGGGTGGGATTGAACGGGGTACCGCGGCATTCACCATCACCTGCTGCCAGCGGTTTCGCCGTTACACGTAGTAGGCAAAATCACGCCGTGTTCACGGCGAGCAGTTGACTACAAAATGACCGTCATCCCCCTCCAGGTTTTTGTTCCCGAACCTTCGCCTCGCACCTGCCAGTTATGACCTAGACTGCCCCGACTGCATGCTCCCCTACGGGGAAACCGTGCTGCTCTGTTTGGCAAATTATAAAAATCGAAGATAAGGAAATCGCCATGCGCCTCAAGTCCGTCAAGCTCACCAATTTCCGTGGTTACCAGACCACTACCGCCATACCTATCGACGAGGCCATGACTGGCATTGTTGGTCGCAATGACTACGGCAAATCCACCATCCTGGAAGCGCTGGCCATCTTTTTTGAGACCGAAGGTGCCAAAGCTGACAAAAGTGATATGAACTGCTTCAGCCTGGCCACGGGCGCCGAGCAGTTCGAAATGGCTTGTGAGTTCGACGGGCTGCCCGCAGCACTGGTGCTGGATGAAAATGCTGAGACCTCGCTGGCGCAAGAGTATTTGCTCAACGCTGACAGTGCACTTGAGATTATCAAGACCTTTAGTGCCGGCTCGGGCAAGTTGGTGCGTACTTCCATCAGATGCCAGCATCCCTCTGACGCTGAGTTGTCAACATTGCTCAGCCTAAAAATGGTTGACCTGAAAAAGCTCGGTGAGAAACGTGGCATCGCCGATCAGGTTGCTGACAAACGCGTAGCTTCGCAGTGGCGCCATGCTATTCGCGCAGAGGCCGAGCCGTTTGATTGCCAGGAAACTTTGCTGGACGTGAGCAAGGGGCTTTCTGCTGATAGCAAATCGATTTGGGAGAGGATTGAAGCTCTGCTGCCGACTTTCGCCCTGTTCAAATCAGATCGTGAGAGCAGTGACGGTGACGCGGAGGCCAAGAACCCGCTCCAGCAGGCCGTCAAAGAGGCCCAGGCGGCACTCCAGCAGGAGATCACTGCGCTGGAGCAGCAGATTGAAGCCAGTGTGCTGGATGTTGCCACTCGCACGCTCGATAAGCTTCGTGAGATGGCCCCCGAACTTGCCAACGAGTTGACGCCGCGCTTCAAAGAGAAGCCTAAGTGGACCTTCAGCTTTACCCTTGATGGTGAGAACGGCATTCCCATCAACAAACGGGGCAGCGGCGTGCGCCGCCTAATCCTGCTCAACTTCTTCCGCGCCGAGGCAGAGAAGGTTGCGGTGGGCACCCATCGTAACGTCATCTATGCCATCGAGGAGCCTGAGACTTCACAGCACCCCAACTACCAGATGATGCTGATGAAGGCATTGCTGGAGCTTTCTACCCAGGCGAATCGCCAGATCGTTGTCACCACCCACGTACCTGCGTTGGCTGGCTTGATGCCCATTGAGGGCATCCGTTACGTCACTAGGGACGATAACGGCGTTCCCATTGTGAAAATGCCGACCGCGGATGTTCTTAAGCAGGCGGCCGAAAGCCTCGGCGTACTTCCCGAGTCCGGGATGGAGAGGGCGAAAGGCGTCGTGTTGGTAGAGGGTAAGTCAGACGTCACCTTCCTCCGCCACGCAGCCAACACGTTGAAGGCGGATGGGCACATTGAGTCAAGCCTTGCAGACGTGGGGGTCGTGCCAATTCTCATCGGCGGGTGTGGCAGTGTGAAGCATTGGGTCACTCTGAACTTGGCGGATGATCTGGGTCTGCCCTGGTGCGTCTTTCTTGACTCGGACATTGGCGGCAGTCCCGAGCAGATTGTCTCACTGGCCAAACGAAGGCAGGAAGTTGAAGGCCGGAATCGCCCGTTCTACTCGACGCGGAAACGAGAGATTGAGAACTACCTCAGCCCGGAGATGATCGAGCAGCTGACTGGAGTGGAAGTGAGTTTCACCGAAACCTGCGACGCGAAGAAGATCATCGGCAAAGCGGTTAGCATCAAGGCGGACGACGTCATTGACAAACTCTGGCCGCTGATGAGTTCTGAGCAGATTCTCCAGTGCTCGATGTACCAAGACAACGGCAAAGAACGGTCCGAGCTGCAAGACCTTATCCGTAACCTGGTTGCGCTGGTCGCATGAGCTTTGAGTCAGCAGTCCATTGCCTCGAAAATCTACCTAAACGCTGATCCCGATTGGCCATGGAATTGAAAACAACAGTCCTCATGGGGTCAGAAGGGCGCATCGCATCTTCGGCGCTTTCGGCAGTTGGGCTGGAGAGAAAAGGAGTGTATTAAGATTTGGCAGGTTGTTTTCAACCTCAATGCCACAGGAGTCAGGGGCAGGGGGCATCTACGACGCCAGTGAAACGATCATTAAGCGTTAATTATCTCGAAGCCATTAAACAGGGTATGCCACACGCTAATCCGCATGCCTAGTCCATGGCTTCAGTTGCTTGATAACTCGCTTGATGACCTCGTCCGGTGTGTCGAAGCCTTGCTTCTTCGTCTCCGCGAGCATCAGGAGCGTGATGGTATCGATCTTCAGGATTGTGGCGAACTGAACGATCATATCGAATGACGGCAATTGGACGCCGCGTTCAATCCTGCTGATCGTGCTGATCGCAGCGACGCCCAGAAACGCTTCCTGCGTGAGCCCGAATTTCCGGCGTAGGTCCCGAAGGGTTTCGCCGAACGCCTCCCGATATTCCATTAAATGCCCGTCTAAAAAGCTGGCATTTGATTCGCGTATGTCATAAATTAACAGAGCGTTGACGCTCATATAAGATATATCTTAAGCGCATACGACCCTAATTCCGCGGCTCTCCAACGCGTCGGGTACGCCTATTTAGTACTGAGCTTCTGAAGTTCTGCCAGGCCATCCATCCCGATTAGCGCATCTGTCGCCTATGGCGACTCAGATAAAAAGTCAATTTTTGAACGCAAACGAAGGCACTGAAAGGCTAACTCCCAGTGTCCCGGGTAGGCGTGCGCGTATGGTCGTAAAACGGTCAAGCGGTGCTGTGTGAGCCTGTGACGAGTGGATTGCCCCTGAGGCCTCATGGGACGTTTTGAACACAATATTGAATGACGTATGAGGGTAGAGCAGTGCCAGACAGTTCAGCTTTGATGATGGCAGATCATCCCGATTTGGTTGAGCGTGTGGAGACGTATCTCCGAGAGATGTATGCGCTGGGGGACGGCCGCTCACCGTTGCGTGTCCTCCGGACATTGGTTTCGTCACCACGATTGGCGGATTTCAGGGTGCGCGACTTCAACACTGATGGCTACGCGAAGGTCGGAGATAGCTTTTTGAACGAGCACACGATGCTTTCGGACTGGTCTCAGAAGTCCTACGGCGTGGAACTGAGCCGCTGGCGGCTAATTTATCCGAACCTAGAAATCGTTTCAGACTATGAACTTCGTGATGAACGTATTACGCGAATTCAGGTTTGGCCATTCGATCCAAAGTTACTCAGCTTTGAGGCGATGAAGATTTCTGTAACTCTGTCTTATACCGACTTTGAGTTGTACCGTCAGTCTAGATTGGTCGGTGCACTGAATGATCTGATGCAAATGTACAACCTTGAGGTTGACCCTGATGCAAGGTAGCTGGCAATCGGCTTGGCCGTAATACTCGCGTTAGAAACTGAGTTGAAACTACGATATTATTTTGGAGGTGGGTATGCTGTTAGAGATAGATGAGAGTGAACCAGTTAGACGTAGTGATATGTTTGATCCCGGCGTGATGTATCTACAATACCTCCGGCTACCGGGAGATGTCATGCTGTATGCCGGTGCATGCGGCCGCGTTGAGTTAGAAGATGATAAACAGGCGTCGGTTGAAAAAAAATACGTCCCGCTTTTGGATGAAATGAGCGACAGATTTCTTAAAAATATTTACAGGTACGAGCACTCAGTTCATGTGCTGCTGCCCCGCACTGTAAGCGGCAGCAAATCTCCCAGACTCGTAGGAGTAGAAAGGGTTTATAGCTATCACTCGGTCACTACTCAGCAACGTGAGCTTATGATTGAGACTATGGACGGTCGAATATATTTTAGCAGTCTTGTTGCCGAACATCGTGCTAATGACATGCTGCTTTACGAGTCTGATTTCGATTCGGGAGATTGAATGATGGGATTTCGTCGATAGGTTTGCGGATTTAGGCGACGCAATCAATACCGTCGGGCTATGGCTTGGAGAATCCTATTAAGCGATAGCACTAAACTTAGCATTCCTTGAGGGCGTTTCTGCCGTGCATAAAACCGTCAGTTGCACCCAAGCCCGCCGCCGTCTCCGTCGCCTGATCGCGTTGGCAGCCTTAGGTCACGCATTCGTCATAACCAAGCACGGCAAGGCGGTGTGTTGGCTGCTGAGCGCAGAAACGGACCAGAAGCATCAATGACGTTTTACGAGCCAATTCGAAACCGTATCTGTAAAAAGGGCGCCGGGTCGACTTTTGTCGGCCGCGGCGGGCCGGAGTCGACCCGCGGCTGCCATTGGGGAAAACTACGAACCGATAAAAGCAGGGCTAAAGTCTGAAGCTATTGAGCATTCGCTTTGTCGTGGGCCACGCCGTACAGCAGCCAAACGACAAACCTTTATCCTAGATACCTGATGGTAGCGTTCGATTGGAGAATATTTATGAAGATTAAAGGCATGGTGGAGACTGAGGTAGTAACTGACGTTGTGTGCGACATATGTCAGCTTACTACTAGGGCGGAGAGCGGTGGTTTTCAGTTTGGCACCTTGCAAGCGCACTGGGGTTACGGCACAAGACATGACGGTGAGCACTACGAGTTACACCTATGCGAAGGCTGCTTCTTTCAAGCAATTGCGAACCTCAAGCAGGAACGGCGTTCCTTGGGTCTGTTTAGCGATGACGAGCCAACGGTGGGGGACGATTTCGGTCTGGTCGCTAAAGACGATTTCTTTGGCGATAACACCGGAAGCTAAAAGTTATTGTTATCTGGATGCACTTGAGATCGTTAGGCTCTGGTTGGTCACCATGAGCACTTGCCCAAAACCATCCCCCACGACCGGCTCCTGTTGACCGATCTCCGCCAGTCGCCAAAGGCAGCAAAGGGTCAAAAGTCCTCCCTCGCGACCGGCGACTCTCGGCCAAAAGCAGACACCTGAATACCCGCGCTTGTATATTCCCGATACGCAGATATCCACCACCACTGCGCAAAATCTGGAATGTAAATTCATGGATCAGAAAAAAGCCCAACCTGCCAACGCCGACTGGGTAATCCGCAGCGCTCAACTTGGGGGATCGAACGTACCGAAGCGTGGTTTGGCAGCCACGGCTACGATCCGCATCGCCATGACACCTACTCAATCGGTCGAACATTAGGGTCGATTGCTACCTGTCGTAAGGGGCAGCAAACGAGTATCGTCATCCATCCTGTAGAGCAGCATCTGCCAGCCACATCAGGAACGCGCTCACATGCACTTGCCGCTCCCACCCTGGCACGCACACCGCAACGTAACGCGGACCAAGCAGGCTTACTTCTGGTCTATAGGCTACTAACTCTCCATACCTGAGGCTGTCGGCTACCAGTACATTGCTTGCCAGCACCAGCCCATGACCCGCAATTGCAGCACTCAAAGCAAAATGCTCATCGTCGAACTCACGCATCTGCGCGGTTTCAAGCCAGGCCTGGCATTCTGCGGCCGCGCACCAGCTTTCCCAGTTTATTGAAAATGCTCCCGGAATTTTCCAGCGTAGGTTGATCAGTTCGATCTGATTTACGTTCAGCGAGGCCACCAGACCGGGGGCGCCGTAAACCGAGAACTGCTCGTTCATTAGCTCCTGACAGAACAGCTTCGGGTCATCGCGGCTGACCGAGCGAATAGCAAGATCGAAACTGGAGTCACGCAGCAGATCGACTAGTTCGTTACGTGTATCGACCCGCACATTGAATTGCGGAAAGCTCCGATAGAAACCACCCAGCCGTGGAATCAGCCAGGCTGCGGCCAAGCCCGGCGTAGTGGAAATGGTCAGGGTTTGGGGAACAGTGTCCGGATAGAAGGCCTCCAGACTGCGGCGAATGTCTAATAATGCGCGATGAGTCTGGCGATATAGCAACTCGCCGTCTTCGGTCAATGCCACACCTTGTCCAGATCGTTTGAACAGCTTCGCTCCGACGCAGGTTTCCAACGTCTTGACCTGGTGGGAAATGGCTGCGGGGGTGACAGAGAGTTCCTCTGCTGCCGCTTTAAAGCTACCCAGTCGCGCAGCCGCCTCGAAGGTGCGCAACGCGTTAAGCGGAAGAGTCGAAAACACGCATCGCTCCCTAGATGAATTGAATTAATGAGTATTCAATTTATCTCATTTTTCCTGGTGTGTACGGAGCGATACCGTGGCGTGTATTCGATCTACTCAACCTTCGGAAAACACCATGCAAGGACCTTCGCGAAAAATTCTTCAAGCAATCCTCTATGAATCAATCGCTGTTGCGGTGCTGTCGCCCAGTATCTCGTTGATATACGACGAAGGTCTGGCCCATGCGGGTGCGCTGTCGTTGATGTTGTCTGTATGCGCGCTGCTGTGGAACGTACTGTTTAACTACGTTTTTGAATTCTGGGAAGCGCATCAGCCGCAGCGTGCTCGCACGCTGGGCAGGCGCATGGTCCACTCACTGGGGTTTGAGGGTGGGCTAGTTCTACTGTTGGTGCCACTGGTGGCATGGTGGCTGGAGATTTCTTGGTGGGCTGCATTGGTCACTGATCTGGGACTGTTCGTTTTCTTCTTCTTTTACGCGCTGGCGTTTCAGTGGGTCTTCGATAGGGTGTTTGATGTACCAAAGTCCGCGAAAGGAGAGGTCTCGGCTAACCCATAATCCGCCCGGAATCCCGATTAGCCTACCTATTAGCAGTACTAGGATTTGAACATGAAAAATACCACCAAAACGATTGAGAACTACATCTTCGGCAAGGACGGAAATCGGCCCGACTTGTTGCGGCATGCTTTCAGTCTAGACGCAACTCTTAACGTGTTAGTGCAGACGAGCAGCATCCGATTGCCTCCCAACGTCCAGGGGCGCGAAGATATTGCTGAAGTACTGGTACGCGGTTTTAGCCAGCAGTATGAGAACATTTATACATTCTGCTTCGGTGCCCCTCCAAAGCCCGAAGCAAATGTTCATAAGTGCAAATGGCTGGTTGGCATGTCAACAAAAGCAACTGGAGAGTTACGCGTAGGTTGCGGAGAATATCATTGGGTCTTTTCACCGCAAAGCGGCCTGGCCATTCAACTGTCCATTGTTATCGAACACATGTTGGAGTTCCCTTCTCAGCATATGCGCAAAATAATGGATTGGCTTCAAGGTCGCAGCTATCCATGGTGTGAATCTATCGACATGCTTGATTCGGCACCGCCGCTCACTTGCCTCCAGCCCGCTCTTGTCTACATTGCTGAATGACCCCTATCGATTTAAACGTACGCGCTTGGCCGATTGCGGCCCTCATGACAGGCAGAAAGCGGCCAATAGCAGACATTCACAGACCGGAGCGCTTAATTCCCCCCCGACCATTGACACGCTGTCCAACGATTACGTAGTGTCAGGCAAGGTCTTGTCTCTTCTGCATCATTGCTAGCTGGCTCAACTCAAGCGTCTAACTCAATGGGATTAAGGAATTACGAATGGGTAGAGAAGATTTTTCAACAGATGTAGCGTAAGCAATTACGCCATAAAAGTCGCCCACTTATACTTATACTTATACTTATACTTATACTTATGCGCACTCAGCCAGATCAAATCATTTAAATTTCGTTACCAGCACTAATTAAAGGCGATACTGATAGTGAAAGAAACCCTTGGCAGGTTATATTTGTGGCAAATAGCCCTCAGTAGAATCATTGATCTTTTGGCACTTAAGGAACGAGTTGGTCGCTTCTGTAACACTGGAAGGCCGCTACATATAACTGAATTTTATGATAATGAGCGCAGAAGGTTGAAAACTGGTCTGCGACTTGATGGGGCGGCATTAAAGAGCTTCGAAGAAGAACATGGTTCTTTATTCCCCGATATTCATGATGTCCAACTTGTCGACGAGCTGATATCTGAAGAGATAATTATTAAATTCTGCACTATTTTTAACGACGGCCATGGGAAATCAGGAGTTATTGCCGCCAACAAGAAACCATTTTGGGAGCCGATTCTAGATGAAATAATTGCAGAGGCATTTTCTGGCAACATTAGAGTAAAATTCAATAAATTTATAGAGGATGCCAGAGGATACCGAAACAAGCACGGGGCTCACTTTGACCAAGAAAGCTTCATTATGACGCACGGCAATAAAAAAATTGATGAAGACGGGGTTATCTACAGCGTAGGCTGGAGTAATGCCTTATTGAGTTTTGACTGGGGTTTTGTAAACGAAACCATCCCTGCTTTTAATAAATCCTTAAATGCTTATATTAAAAAACTACAAAAAGCAGCTGGCATCATTTAGAACGTGGTTTCGACCCATATCAATTGGTTCAAATCGTTCGATCCGCTCACTGGGATGGGCTAAAGCCCGTCCCTTAACGCCCACTTTGGCTGATTCCCGCCCAGATACTGCGCGATTGCAATGGGCCTGTCGCCGGTCAGTCCAGTGACACCTGTCGACCCACAGAGGACGTTCATGCGGGCGTCAACCTGAGTAGTGCTAGCTAGTGAAGCGCATGTAAGTGCCTGGAGTCTTATTCACTAATTGCGTTACAAGCTCTGTATACTTATTTAGTACAGGCCTAGAAGAAAAATAGCCCGAATGCCCGCATTTTATATTGACGTTGGACACTTTCTTCCCATCTATTTCAAACATCCCTATGGGATCATAAAAACAAATACCAATTTCGGGAAGGTACCGTTCCAAAATTAAATCACTATCTGAGTAATAGTTATAGACAAGTCGAATTCGAGCATCGTGCTCAATCAAATCCTCGTAGACTAAAGAATTGGCGATGCCAGCCATGAAGAACAGATAAATATCTATATCTTTTCTGATGTGCGAAATGGCCTGAAGTACAACTTCCGTACCCATCGAATGCGCAACCAACAAGGCATCACCGCCTTGAGGAACAGAATCGTTGATCGTCTTAACGAGCACTTGTGCAGTATCATCAATACGATCAACTGCTGCTGACCACTGATCCATTACTTCGTCGGCATGGCCGCGGAGGCCTTTGGATAGCACTTCAAAGACTGTATCAAATTTCGATTGAATGATCGTGCCTGCATCCCAATTATGGGCGTGAACGTTAGACTTGAAATGAATCTTATCTTTCTTGTAAGCCTCATAAAAGCTAAGCATATTTATGCAGTGGCTGCGAAATCCATGAACTAGAAAAACCTGAAGCATACAACTCCTCCCATGCACATGATCTAGATAGCGCGAGCAGCGTCAATATTTATTTTAAAGCCTCATCTCACGCCAATCAAAAACCTTAACTACGTCACCTTTAGCACTTTATCGAACCTTGAACACCAATGGCGAATCCAAAGCTTAAATATCAATACTAGATGGCCATCCTTTCAAACATTGAGATCCAGATACGGTGTCCGCTGATATCGCCACTTACCCTCTGCTCTTCAATCTACCTATCTGGTGAACACGTAAATCTCAATATATCTCTAATTCTCAGGTGGATTGAAGATAGGACCTTATCCTTCATCTCGTCGTTCAGCTTCAACCAGATATCAAAAAGGGATACGAAGATATCTAATGATTTTATCCCACACATCGCTCGTCTTTTAGAAAATTCCATGGTTCCGACTTCCATGCGCATGGATATCTGTCAGCTCACTGTGACGGCACGGGACCAGAAAACTTGAGCCGCCAGGATAGAAGTCCGTCAGGGCTGTTACGCCCGGCCAATGTGGCGGCTTGTCTCCCAACAGCCGCGTTGGAGGCAGGTCACTCGAATAGGGCCGCCCAGAGGGCCAGAGGTGTGGGGGATGGAAGCCCGCCAGGGCCGAGATCTACCGGGCTAGGTTCACTACACCCTTATACGCAACTACAGCCCAACGCCCGGTGTATTGACGGGCAGCAGTCTGATGATCTGGTCTATTTGTATCGAATAGGTGAGTGCTGAGGCAGAAATACTTTGGAGCAAGCCGACTAATCGCGCGAGTGGCCTCTGCGGGTCGAAGCTCGCCTCTCTTGACCAACGACTATCGACTGTCGACGCGGCGAGAGCTTGCTGTCAGTAGAATACCAAGCTTAAGGATCTCATCAGGAAGATTCGAAGTGGTCATAGATCAATTGCTCGCACGCTCGGCGTTACTGGAAGACCGTCTTGCAGGTTTCCTAGCACTCCCCCTAGTCGATAGTACCAATCGCGTCCAGGCAGCCAGGTCACTCGCTAGCCTCGGATTCGAGCATGCTAAAAGCGTGAAGCATCTCGTGGCGGCAGGCTTGTATATATCTGCTGCTGCTCTCCTTAGGGTTCAGTATGAATCCCTTGTTCGAGCAATCTGGACGCTTTACGTAGCGACAGATAGCCAGGCTGAATTGATGCTTTCAGATCTTGATGACGAATCTGCTAAGAGGGCCAGCAAAATCCCCATGCTCAGCAAAATGTTGGTGGCTATTGAGGAGAACGCGCCTCACGTGCCAGTGGCGCATCTAAAAGAGTTTAAGCACTACTCGTGGCGACCTCTAAGTTCGTTCGTGCATGGGGGTATCCATGCGGTCAATCGGCATGGAAAAGGTTTCCAGCAAGATCTGGTTCTGATGGAAATACGGCATTCGAACGGACTGCTCGGAATCGCTGGAAATCTACTTCTGATCCTTGCGGGTGTCCCGCCGGAGGCTGGAAAAATGGCTGGTATTTATGCCGAATTCAAAGACTGCTTGCCACCTATTGATCCACCTTACAAGCGGACGCCTGAGCCAGCGCACTGAGCCCCCTCTGTACATCAGTTTTCTCAGCGACTCCCAACCTCACCCTGACCGACTGCAATGGGTCGACTTCGGCCCATGGGAACCGGCTACACCCGCCCAGAAGTGGCCCTTGGATAATTGTCCTGTGTAGTCCAAAAATCGGTGCCTACCGCGCAAGTCCAGGCACACCGTCGTCGATACCACGCAAAATCGTCTCAAGCTCTGGCCGCGTCCACTTTTCCCAAGGAAATACATCCTCTGTATCGCCACTGTGCCAATACTCCCCTGCATCAAATGCACGGTAGATGGAAAATGCCGGTTCAGGCATCTCCGCGTGCATGGACAAGTCGACAATATCACTGGATACGATATTCATTACCTCGCCACAGTAATGAAAATCACAGGTGCCGGTTATGAAGAGCCTCGCCACGGCAATCGCCAATTGATTCAAAAAGTCGCGGCTATTGATCTGCAAGTGCTCACAAATGACGCTCAAATCCACGTTGGGGTCTTTTTTAATGACCCCCAGTGCGTAATGAAGATCGGCGTTACTCAGATCTGTGGTCATTGACTTCAAATATCCGTTTAGGTGACCGGCGGATGCAGCGCAAGTGCTGTGAACAGCATACTGCCAGATGTCCTGTTGACCTTCAGTTTTGGGCCGAAATGGGGCCCTCTCTCCCATTCACTATCGATCCAATGCAGACACTAACGAACAAGAGTTGTTGTCACTGGCCTTCCGTATTATGCCGCAGCATACGAAGACGGAGCAGGTAAGCGCTCCGGCCGCTATCATCATTCCAGGCATCAGTCTGCTGCACAGCGGTCCAATGCGGGCGCTCCCGGTCCCGAGAAAAGATTTTCCCGCACTGCGACTCGATCCATGGTGTGTCTTCACGGGTTATGCCAATGATCTGCCAAGTATTGAACAGATCCGGCATTCCAGCCTCGTTGACAAGGCGCTCCTTATAGAAGAAGGGATCAATCGCGAGTCCGATCTCGCCTTCTGTCCATGTGCCGGTGGATACGATTTCGGGTGGCTGAGAATCCTGTAAGACGGGCAAGTTGCAATCAATCGCCCATGCATCTGGTGCTGAGAAAATGACCTGTGCACATACCCGGTAAAATATTCTGCTGTACGTGCGTGATCGACGATCCACGTTACTCGGTTGCGCTGAAGTCGCCATAGAATTCGATGGCGCATCTGAGCGTTTCGCCGAGATGAAAATCGCCATAATTTCCGTCTTGAATTATCCAAGCGTCAACGCAGATCTCGACTTCATCTATCTGAGCTTTGCTCACGGTCCTAGCTCCCGTATTGCGTGATAAAAACGGCCGGCATTTTTCGAGAGCAACATGTGGCGACTCGCTGTTGTGTATCGACTCCACCCCATCGCCACGGAGAAAAGTCGATCCACAGCTCCCTTGGGCAGACGTTAATGCAGGGTTTTTAATTGCACCCTTGATATAACTACTGACGCTCAAAACAGGCTTGTAGCCAGCTCCGTACCAACGGAGGCACCTGCACTTCGAGTGCTACACGTTCTGGCTGAAACAAGGTCGCGACGAAAAATCCGGGACCTGTTAATTCGACCACCCGTACTTCACCGTCTTCATCCCAACCGGTAGCGCGCAGAGGACCATCAAGCAGCCCAGCGGCAAACTGCGGGTTGAGCCCATAGCGGCAGCGGTACCCCTCTTCGATACAAGAAGTACCATAAGCCTGGGCGGCCTGCGAACCCTCTGCCAAATGAATCGATTGTCGGGCCTCGATCAACGCGCAACTTAGCGGTGCAATTACAGCCCGACCACCCTGGCTCGGCAGTTCGCCATGTTCCGCGTCACTCCAACCCAGCGCGTTCTGCGCGTATTCCAGCAAAGCGTGCTGAAAGCCACCACAGGTGCCAAGGAATGGGGTTGCGTGCTCTCGCGCATAACGAATCGTGGCCAGTACGGCGTCAGTGTCGCGGTAAGGACTGGCGGGAACGCACCATAGACCATTGAAGCTGGGCAAGCGTGCGGCGTTGATCGAGTCTGTGGTGAGCCATTCATATTCAAGACTGATGCCCAGCGCCGCGGCTGTTAGCGGCAGCGCTTGCTCGATGGCGCGGTGAGCCGTGACGCTGAGGTCGCGGTCGCCAATCAGGCCGACATGTAAGGTGGGCAGCGTGCTCATGGGTCACTCCTTTGACTGTGGGAAAGGACGCAACTATAGGAGGGACGGAAAAGAATAGGAATCACGAAATGGGGTCGATTCGAATATCGTGAAATCCGAAAAGTAATCCTGAGGGTTATCCGAAATGGGTCGTTCTCTGCTGGATGCTATCATGGTGCAGGGCTGGCCAAGTCCAATGCAAATGACTGGTCAGAGGAATCCAATTTCGCAGTAAATGCTTGAATGCGACGGCAAGGCTAAGCTAGGAGCCACATATCAGCCCCCCTATACTGTCAGCCCCAAGATGATAGTTAGAGCGCAACTAATGCCCGTCACACCCAACCAAAATCCCCCTGTCGTTTTGGTCCTGGCTGAACAAAGCGACTTGGACGATTTTGTCGCTATTCGAATTGAGGCCATGCGCGAAAGCCTGGAGCGTGTTGGGCGATTTGATCCAGTGCGTGCGCGTGAGCGCTTTCTTGGCGGCTATGAAGCCCAATGCACACACCACATCGAGATGTCTGGAGAAAGGGTTGGTTTTGTTGTGGTCAAGCACCTCCAAAATGAATTACTGCTTGACCACTTGTACGTGAGACCGAGTGCGCAAGATTCAGGTATAGGCTCTGCGGTGCTCACTCAGATTTTCAAATTGGCGGATTCTGCTGCGCTCCCAATCAAGGTTGGCGCTCTCAAAGAAAGCGCCTCGAATCGCTTTTACATTCGCCATGGCTTCCAATTTGTCGAAAGCAGTGAATTCGACAATTTCTATATTCGTCCGAACATTCCTGCGACTGACCCAGACTGCTAGTTGGATGTCATGCGCCTCAAGATACGTTTTTTATACATCCTGGACGCAGGGCTGAACCACCTCTGCTTTTGTGTACGAAGCGAATGGCAGCTTCTGGCCGATTGTGTTGAAAAAGTCGACGTTGGTATGCTCAACCCCTCTCATCGACTTGTTTTGGATAGGTGCTCATGTTGACTGGCTTGAATCATCTTACGTTGGCGACGGCAAACCTTCCTCGCAGTATCGAGTTTTATGTGGGGCTACTCGGGTTTAGGTTGGCTGCTCGCTGGGAAACGGGGGCCTATCTTACTCTTGGCGATTTCTGGCTTTGTTTGTCTCTCGATGAGAACTGTGCTTTGGAAAAACACCCTGATTACACTCACTATGCGTTTTCGGTGGGGCAGGACGATTTTGAAGGAGTAACCGCTTTTTTACGGTTACGGAACGTTATCGAGTGGAAAACCAATTCGAGCGAAGGTGACTCGTTTTATTTCTCAGATCCCGACGGGCATCGACTGGAAGTGCATGTCGGCAGTCTGGCTTCACGACTTGAGCAATGTCGGCATCAGCCGTACGCAGGTATGGAGTTCTTTGACTGACTGTTTTCGACCGATTGATTGAATAAGTAGCTCTCCTACTTGGCTTGCGGCAAAATCTACCCATCGGCCGGCGGGAGGGTGCGCAGCATGATGGGACAGTTATCGAGTGGGCAGGATCGGCTGTTTTACTCGTTCAACCTCGAAGATCACATCCCAACAAATCATCTGCTGCGCAGCATTGATCGGTGCCTCGATCTTAGTGACCTGCGCCACTACCTCGCCGACTTCTATAGCCCAATTGGGCGTCCTTCGATTGATCCTGAGTTGATGATCCGCATGCTGGTCGTGGGCTATTGCTATGGCATTCGCTCCGAACGGCGCTTGTGCGAAGAGGCCCATTTGAACCTGGCGTATCGCTGGTTCTGTCGGTTGAGCCTTGAGGATGAAGTCCCGAATCACTCGACATTTTCCAAGAATCGACACGGCCGTTTTTGGGACAGCGATCTGTTTCGCTGGCTGTTTAATGAAGTGTTGCGTCGCTGCATGGACGCGGGCCTGGTAAAGGGCGAAGGCTTTGCCGTGGACGCCAGCATTATCAAGGCGGACGCGAGTCGGCAACGTGGCGTGCCTGGCGATGAAGAGATCAACTGGCGCGACCCCTCTCTGAGCACTCGTGCTGTCCGTGAGTACCTCGAAGCACTCGATGAAGAGGCGCTGGCTGAAGCACTTCCCAAGCGTTTATCGCTGACTGATCCTCTATCCCGTTGGACGGCGGCCCCGGGTGGGCCAGCGTTTTTCGCTTATTCCACGAACTACCTGATTGATGTCGAGCATGGCGTGATCATGGACGTAGAACCGACACCGGCCCATCGAACGGCCGAGGTCGAGAGCACCAAAACCATGATTGATCGAGTCGAAGAGTTGTTCGACATCAAACCGGATCGCCTAATCGGCGATACCGCTTACGGCACAGCACCGATGTTGGCCTGGATGGTGGAAGAGAAAGATATCGAGCCGCATGTGCCGGTGTGGGATAAAACAGAACGCAAGGACGACAGTTTTTCGATCAGCGACCTCCACTGGAACAAAGACGCTGAGGAGTATCGCTGTCCTGCTGGTAAGGCATTACGTAGCGAATGGCGTGCTTTCAAGAACCTGCGCTCACACGTCACGAAAGCCAACACCATCAACTTCCGATCCAGGCAAACCGACTGCGCGACGTGTCCGATGAAAGCCAAGTGCTGCCCGAACACTGCGTTTCGTAAGATCGCCCGCAGCGTTCATGAAGCGGCTCGTGATGTGGCTCGCCGCATCGCAGGGACGCCGGAATATGTGCGCTCTCGTCACGAACGCAAGAAGGTCGAAATGTTGTTCGCCCACCTCAAGCGCATCTTGAAACTGGATCGCTTGCGACTACGTGGCATGAGTGGCGCGACCGATGAATTCACGTTGGCGGCAGCGGTACAGAACCTGCGTCGACTGGCCAAACTTACATCTCAAGGGCCACCCGCCACGGGATAGGTGCGCCTGTTTCAAGCAAAAACCCGCAAATCAACCCCCTGACAAAGCAGTAACGGTCAACGAAGGACCGAAAAGCCACTTAACAGTGGTGAATAGGTTCTCTGATGAGGCCAAGCTCAGTGTCACGTTTCCTGAAAAATCGACTTTTTCAACAGAATCGGCCGATTTCTGCCTGTCTCCACAGCCAGCTTTGGGGCCAGGCTGTGTGAAAACATTTTTATGCGCTATTGATGCCCAAAGCAGGGCTGAAAATCGCGTGTCTACGTAAAATCCAGGTCTGCTAACCAGACGATTAATTTTAGATTCCACATAGAAGCGCGAACTTCAATTTTTGCTCAGGGTTTTCACACAGCTTGGGCCGAAAGCTGCCGCTATCCACTCTGGTATCCACCGTTTTAGAGCGGATAAGAAACAGGGTAACCATGTGAGTTAACCACCAAAAGTAACCAATCAGACTTGGTTACTCTGCCGCTTGTTAGTTGAGCATCGGTGGCAGATTGCCGAGTATCTCCGCCAGTTCCCGCCATGGGTATAGTTTGCCGCTGATCGCGATACAGCCATCCATATGTGTAAACGGCTTCCAGGCTTGATCAGCCGATTGCGACGCCAAGCAGGTATGACAGACCGCCAGATTCCCCATTATTGACCAGCGACCGCTCCAGCCGATCAACCGTTCGCCAAGATCGTGGCTGGCGCTCATGGCTGTGGCCACCCGGTAAACGTCTTCGGCGTCTGACATGGATTACCTCCTATTTGCTGCGAGTAGGGCCAGATTATCTAGAAAATTTCCACGTGGCCTAAACTAACGATTTGATGTCCCAGCCGACCACAATTCCGTTTTCGAGGGTAACGCGGATTCGATACCGGTTACCGCCCAAGCTCTCGTACTTCCAGACTTCTCGGGACACTTGCATAAGATATTTTTGGTCGACGGCCTCTGGCTCACCAAAAGCGTCAAAGAGATGAGCAGCAGTCATACCTTCCCATAAATTGCCGCTTATGATCTGCTTGACGATGTGATCGTCGTTGTATTTTTCAAGTAGGTAGGAAAGGCGAAGCGCTGTTTCTTTATCCTGCTGCTGACGAAAAATTTCTGCCTTGCTCGGACGGAGGCGTGCTTGTTGCTTCTCTGGCTCTGTCAGTAGGTGGCGCTCACCATGGTCCCCCATTGGCGAGACCACGAAATCATTCTCTAAAGCGTCCACCAGGTCGGTTGCTCTGTTGTAGCCAATCTTCAGGTGCCTTTGAATCGCGGAGATGCTGCATCGGCCAGACGATAAAACGAACATGGCTGCATCTCGATATAAGTGGTCCTCATTATCTGATAGCTCAGGCAGCTTTGGCTCGGCAGCTACTGGCTGCTCGGCGTCTCCAAAAATGCGTTTCCGCCAAGTCATCTCAACGCTCCCTGTTGTGGCGAAAAAGGTCAAAGTCAGATTCAGAGCCTATGTTGAACACAAATCTTAACCTTGGCCATAGCTCTACCACAGCGTGCGCAAGATCTAGTACGTATCGATCTCATCAAGAGATCGTTGACCGAGGCGTTGTAAGCAGCTGGATGTCTTCATTAGATGCTTGTCGTCATCTCAGCACTTGGATCATTCCCTGACGTCACCATTGATGATGCCTTGCTGCCGGGTAGGTGTGCCATGACCGCGTGCCACACAAACCCAAGCCGCGCTTTCATGTGGGAGCGTGTTCATCACACCGTGTAATCATCCAATTCTCAGCGGTCTTTATCCTTTTGCCAGGGTTTCCGCAGACCGGGCAGACTCGGGCAGAAAGGGCAGCAGCAAGCTCGACCATCCCTCGTATCCGTTCATCCCCGCGATGGTAGTAGAACCGCAGTTCTGCAAACTTTTCCTTCACTTGCCTGGTAGTCACTTGCTCCAGTTTGTAAGTGTCAACGTGCTGCTGAATGCAGGCACACAATGTATCGATGAGTTGATACCAACCATCGTCGCATTCAATCCCGTATCGCAGCGTTGGCCGAGAGTCGCCGTCCTCGTCAGTCGAGAAAATCTTGGGGTAGCGCTCGATCAGCTGCTTTTCGAGGTCAGGTGACATCGATTCATTCCTCAACGTGGTTAGGGATAAGCGGTGCGAGACGATGGTCGGATGCGTCTTCGACAGAACGCGGTGGAAGTGCGTATTGCCGCCGTTGTTTGATGACAACTCTGGTTTGTGGTGTGGCCGCTTCTGAAGACTGCTTGGGCTGTTGCGCGGTTTGCTTCTTCGTTCTTGGGCGTCGAAGTGGTGCGCAGATTTTTCGGTCTTCTAGTGACGAGGTGGGATGTTCCTGTTCTTGTAGCTTTGGCAGTCTCATCGTTTCAAGGTACTGAAAGCCAAGCTTGTCTACCAGCCCAGTGCATTCAGCAAAGCGCATTTTCAGCAGATCGGAAAGTGTCATGGCGGCCTCAGCCAAAAACCTGGATTTCTCGTCTTCGGTGAGGTACCTGAATGGAATTTGCGACGCTGACTTCTGAAGATCGTGGACACTGGAGTAACCCATAATCCTCGCTATGATCGCGCGCCCCTTGGTCAATTTATCAACACAGTGTGACGCCGACATGAGTCGCCTAGCTGAGCGCGTAACCGCGTTTTTTTTGATGTCCTGCGGACAGAGTGGGAGTTGTATCGTGCTCATTGGCGGTACCTTTCATGTCGCGCGTGTCTTGGTTAAGACGCTTATTGATGCCGGCGTAAGATTGAAAAAACCCCGACCATTCCGCTTACAGAAGCTTCAAAAAGCGAACGCGGGAGAACCTTGCCCTGGATAAACGGCTCAGCTCGTCTGCTTATAATGAATAGCTTCTAGATACGTGAAGTGTTAATGACTCATCACCAAATGCGTGTGATGCGTTTTTATCGTGGCTGATTTTTGAAGAGGGAGTCCATAAGATACCAGAAGTGCAACTCTGGTCAATTGCTAACTTAAATAAACTGCGAACCGTGAATCATGGCCGGAATAATTAAGTCTTTATTATATGGTTTCAATTTCGTGAGCCAATAAATTGTTTTTATTGATACTTCCCTTAAAGTCGCCTGTTATAAGGAGTGAGGTTATTAATTTACAGTTTTTATGTAAAATAAGTTCTTGTGGTTATCAAAAACAAACTCCTTTTTTGACAAAATTTCCAGTTCCGGCCAAGGGTGTAATCACGAATCGTGAATGATGGTTTGAAGTGGGGGAATACAGTGCGATGAGTTTTAGGTATTTTCAGGCCAATCGGGGGTTCCCTATTGGTTGAGTCAAGGAGGCAGCATGTCCTGTACCTCTGAGTTATTACCTATCAGGCGAGACGCACCGCCCATTACCGGTGAGGGGCCTGATCACTGGCCTGGATGCAAAATGTGGCCTGAGAATGCTCGCACGATCGGCTGAGCGCGTGCGCCGAGGCTACCTACTTATCGGCGATGTTCAATATCGCTCATCCTAGGCACTGTGCCGCCTTGCGCCATTAGCCGCTTCGCCGCTTGGACGCGCACAAACGTCTCCAGTGCCTCACGGATGAGGTCGGCTTTTCCGGTATCGGGGCTGGCCAGCTCCATTGCTTTTTCGAAAAGCGCATTTTCAATCGTGTGAGTGATTTTCATGATTAACTACTCCTAGCACACCTCATTACGGACGTCTAAAAGCCAGCCGCGGGGAGACCAGCATGCTCGACAATATTGACCAAGATCTGCTCAAAGCAGCGATGGGGCTGTTTGCTGGCGATGAGCAATCCGCGCTCCGTTGGCTTCAAAAGCCTGAGAGGGCTCTTGGCGGCAAAAAGCCTATCGACGTTGAGATAAGTGAGGTTCTCCGATTGATAGGTCAGATCGAGTACGGCGTTGTTCCTTAGTATGAGACCTTTTTATTTTGCCTTTATGGGTGATAAAGCGCGCTTATGGTGTGGGCGGAAGTTCCGTTGTGGGCTAAACCGGTTTGAGTTTCCAATGCAAGTGGCTGCGTGGTCAAACAGGCGTAAGCGTCCGGCTAACACACCTTCCAATTCCTTGGCGGCCGGCTTAACTCGCGTCCTCGGCAGTACTCAACAAGGTCATCAGCGATTCAGTTCGTAACCCAATCGAAACGCTGAGCACCTGAACCTCGCTCACGCGATCCAGTCGAAAATGGCGGAAGTCCTGACGCGATTCACACCATGCGATCAAGATGGGCGTCGCTTCCGCGTAGCCAACAATTACGGGCCAAACGACTCGGGCTGTCTCTTCACCGCTCAAGGCCCTATAGCTCAGATTAATCTTTAATCCTTCGCGGATCGCCTGGCGGAATGCGGACGTATCCATTTGCTCTTTCTTCGAGTCGAGATTAGGTTTGGCCGCCACGCTTGGTACTTCGATAAGCCGACGCAAGTGGTGAGGTAGTACGGTGGAGACCTTGGCGATTACATCAAGCGCAGCAGTGGTGAGCTGCTTGTCACCGTGCTCCACTACCCATTGAGCCCCGAGCACCACGGCCTCGATCTCATCTGGGGTTAGCATCAATGGAGGCAGGTTGTACTCGCGGCCCAGAACGTATCCCAATCCTGTTTCGCCTGTAATTGGAACCCTTTGACCGATCAGGTCGGCCATGTCGCGGTAAAGCGTGCGCGTAGACACTTCAAGTTCGGCGGCCAGCGCCGCGCCGGTGACCACGCGATTTGACCGGCGCAAAATTTGAATAATCTGGAAAAGGCGTTCGGCGCGACGAATGATTCATTACTCCTGCTGACACAACGGTGGCAACAGCGATCCTTTAAGATCATGTCACTCACACCACAAAGGATATTCCTGATGAAATTCGCATCCACTCGCCTAATCGCGGGCGACATAAATACTTTGGTCAGTTTCTACGAAATGGTCACAGCAACGAAGGCCCAATGGCTATCGCCGCAATTCGCCGAGATTATCACCCCCAGTGCAACTCTCGCGATTGGAAGTGCCGAAACCGTCGCGCTGTTCAGTGCGGGCAGCGCGGAACCCGCCAGCAATCGCACAGCGATCCTGAAATTCATTGTAGACGATGTAGATGCCGACTTTGAGCGCTTGCAGGGAAAGGTTGATCTCGTGCATGAGCCCAAATTGATGCCTTGGGGGAACCGCTGTTTACAATTTCGTGATCCCGAGGGAACGATCGTTGGTTTGTTTACGCCTTTCACGGACTTCGCAAAAGCACGCTTTGGTTCGCGGTGACGGCGAAAGCGTCTGCCCAACATGCCTTGCATGAGTCAGGTCTATCCCCGTTGATGCGGCAGCAGCTGCCCGATTTCACTCGCCCGCTTCGTCGGCAACCGTGCCAGCACATCTTTGAGAAGTACACGGGTAATGGTCAATCATCCGTGTCGGCTGGATCAGGCTCATGATTGCTGCCACCCGCTTGGCCTTGCGCAGTTAACTGGCAAACAACTACCGAGTTGGTGAGTATGCGGTCTGTACGGACTGGAGACTTTGTTAAAGGATGAGTGAGCGCTGGCGATATGAATCGCCAGCATTACATAACTGCGCAGGAAGGATTACTCGGCAGCCACCTTGGCTGCTGACTCTGTTGCCGCAGCTGCCCGAGCGAGCGATCCATTGCGGTGTAATTCGCAAATTGCCCATCGACTTTGCATTTTGCTAGGTGTTAGGAGGTCTAGGTAAGCAAATCGCAGATGTACCACAGCGTATTTGAACATTACCATTTGGGTGAGACAAATAGGAGTGCGCATGCTTAAGCTAAATCGCGATCAATGTATTGATTGGGGCCCCGATTGTTCTGGTGATGATAGAGGGTCGCCCAGTGCGGTGATCATGATTAGACCGGAAAATTTCCGCACCAATCCGGAAACGCTTTCGGATAATGCATTTCAAGCAGAGATGATCCCGTTGTCTCAGAAAGACCTTGCCGAGAAGGTGTTTAGCGAAGTCACTCGTGCAGCGAAGACGCTGGCGAACGAAGGTATCAGTGTTCATTTATTTGACGATTTGGGTCTTGATCATCCTCATGATTCAGTATTTCCAAATAATTGGTTTTCAACAAGCAGGGACGGGAAGATAGCGTTATTCCCGATGTTTTCAAAAAATAGAAGAGCAGAGCGTCGAGACGAAATAGTGACCTTTCTTAAGGAGTACTATCACGTTTCTGAAATAGTGGATTACTCGCCTTTGGAGGTTGATGGAGTTTTTCTGGAGGGCACGGGGGCGGTCGTCATAGACCATAACGAAAGTGTTGCTTACACCGGGCTGTCTAATCGCGCAGACGTGGGCGCCATGAAAGTATTTTGCGCAGACTTCGGATACCTCCCGGTATGGTTTGATACCGCGGATGCTAAGGGTAATCCGATATACCACACTAATGTGATGTTGTGCGTTGCAGAGTTTTTTGCCATTGTCTGCTTGGCATTGGTAGTGGATGAAAAAAAACGCAAGCTGTTGAATGCTCTGCTAAGCGCGCCAGGCCGGACAGTTATAAATATTTCAGTTGAGCAGGTTCGGTTATTTGCGGGAAACGCGATAGAGCTTTTCGGAAAAAAGGGTAGGGTGTTAGCGCTGTCCACCACCGCAGCCAATAGTTTGAGTGCCGATCAACGAGCTGTCATCGAGCGGACTAACAAAATTGTCGCTGTCGAGTTGGTCCATGTGGAGTTGTCCGGCGGCTCTATGAGGTGCATGCTGGCTGACTACACTTATCGCGGAAGCTATCTATACAGGAAGGTGCATGGTGAAGCGTAAAATTGGGTTTGTTGAGTGGCCAGAAGACCTGGATCCTGGCAGCTCGCAATGGAGCGAAATTTATCATACTGTTAATGCCGCAGGCTTGGATTTACTCGTTACTAATGAGATGCCTTTCGGGCCTTGGCTTGCTGAGGGTGAAAAGTTTGATCTCATTCATGCCAAACATAGTGTGAATTGTCATGAGCGGGGGCTTGACGCACTTTTGGAATTAGAGGTCGGCGCCGTGGTCTCATCAAGGCCTCGATTCATGAATGCCGGTTTAGTAAATGAAGCCTTCCTGTTGGAAAAAGGAGAATATCGAGCGATCCATCAGAAGCAGTATTTTCCGCAGGAAACAGGTTATTTCGAAGCAACATGGTTTCGTACGGAAGTTTCGGGCTTCGATACCGTGAATGCTGCGGGGATCAATATAGGGGTGCTTCTCTGTACGGAATTGTTTTTCAACGAGCATGCGCGTGCTTATGGCAAGCTGGGTGCTGATCTAATCGTGGTGCCTAGAGCAACAGGAAGAATTGAGCCGCATTGGACTGTCGCCGCATCTATGGCTGCCATCGTTTCAGGATCATATGTAGTCAGCTCAAATCGCATAGGCCGTTCGATTGGCGGAACGGAATTTGGAGGGGTTGGGCTGGTGTATTCTCCGCGCGGTAAAGCGGGCGATAAACTAACATTAGGTAATGGCCTCTTCGTGACAGAAATAAACCTGGATGTTGCAAAAAAACAGAAAAGTGTTTATCCATGCTATGTTGCTGATAAATCTATCTAGCTGTTTTTAGGAGTATAGTCATGCTGGCGAAACACGGTTTCAGCGCGCACGACACCTCAATGCTGTTTGGTGAGTTGCATAAATGCAGTTAGCAAATATTAGTTGTTTTGCATCGCCGCCGCTGTTGTGAAATTTATCGGGAGTATGTTTTTTGAAAATTATTCGTTCCAATCAGTTCATAGGTGATCGTCCTTGGGCCTCTATCGACATCGCCTCTATGAATGGCATTACGACTCGCCTTCACTGGACTGACCAGCCTTATAAGTGGCACGTGAACGACGGGCAGGAAGTTTTTGCAGTGCTGGATGGGCGTGTTGAAATGTTTTTTAAGGAAGACGGAGTAGAGAAGTCGACCCTCCTTGAGACCGGGGATATCTTCTATGCGTCTGTCGGCACCGCGCATGTTGCGCATCCCTGTGGCGTTGCGCGAATCCTAGTTGTAGAAAGCGAAGGAAGCGTTTAACTGCATTCTGCGGATTTTGCGAGAGGGCGATGATCGTCCTTATCCCGTTTTATCGCCTTTGTGATGCGCCATCAATATATGGGTTTCAGTATTGATAACATGAGTAAACTCTCTCACCGTCGACAACACATTATCCAAGTCCGCTAAGGTTTTGTTAGATAACTCGGCAATCACATCCCAGTAGCCACCTGTTGTGTAGACATTTTTGGCTGCATCCATTTTCGCCACTGCGCGCAGTACTTCCGGCGTCTTGCTCGCTTTGACTTTGACAAAAAGCAAGGACTTTACTGCTGTCATGTCAACTGGAATGTTCAGTCGTAGCGTATAACCGGCAATTATTCCTTTGGATTCCAATCGATCAATTCGCGCTTGTATTGCGTTCCTCGACAGCCCTATTTTTTGTGCAAGGGTTGCGACGGGGCATCGACTGTTATTTAAAAGCGTGTCTAAGATTGCTCTGTCAATACTATCTATATCCATAATCTGCCTCATAAAATGCGTTGTACAGACCAGGTGGAACGTTGACTTTCCTTGCGGGTGATCTGTGACAGTGGAGATCAATTTTATGGTTGTGTGAGGCGCGTTGCAAACCCGAATTTACGGGACTGTCTTTCCGGAAGGAATAGCATTCTCCTCATCCCGGTAAATCTTGATAAAAAGGACATCTGTGACCGCCCAATTGTAAGAATTTACCATGCCATGTCCTAGTCGCTTTTATGATTTTTTGACTCTATAAAATAAGGCATAACAGCCATACAGTGTGGTCGATACCGCGCTGAACAGTTTTGAATGAGTTTCTCAGCATCAGCCGAGGACCCAAGGAACTCGTGGCACTGCCGAATGAACATTTTCCGGGCAGACAGCTGTTCCGATCGCAGGAGAATCAACAATGCTCGACACTCCAAGAGCAGACGCATCAATCCCCACATATCCTCCAGTGCAATCGATCCTTTTCAGTAGCACTGTCTGGATCTATATCCCTGGATACTTGACGCCTTTCACTGGACGGTGATACCACGGTTCTGGCGGTGGCTCAAATAACCGACTCCAGCCGTCACGCCACGGGCGTCTTGCCAACCTCTATATGCCTACCCAGATGTCCACGTTCTTACCCTGAGGATCGCCTCGCGTCACCTGCCCGAGGCAGGACCCTATGCAGTAGTTCCGCACGTACGAATCTGTGTGGGGTAGCAGGAACTGCCGTCCCTACCGTGACCAAATCACAACCTCATTTCAGTGCAGAGCCTCAGATAGAAATGACACGAGGAAGTCTGGGGAGCGGGAATGGGTATTGGAAGATAGAAGATCGCCACATTCTATGTAAATGGTATCGGAGCCAAGCTTTAAAAACATGGTTTTCCCCTATAAACCATCTTTAAACTCATCTTTTAAAAGTTCTGAAAATTTATCTTTTGCACGATGAAACCCGGTATGTTTGTTCCAGATAAAATAATTCTGTATCGGCGTTAAACCACTAAATGAATATCCACTAATACTGCCGATTCTTCTGAACTGCTCAAATACTCCTCTGGGCACTAAGGATACACCTGCTCCAGAACTAACGCACCCAAGAATGGTG
The DNA here is from genome assembly GCF_044336365.1 of Pseudomonas sp. NA-150. Taxonomy (NCBI): domain Bacteria; kingdom Pseudomonadati; phylum Pseudomonadota; class Gammaproteobacteria; order Pseudomonadales; family Pseudomonadaceae; genus Pseudomonas; species Pseudomonas sp. NA-150. The sequence goes on from NZ_CP172305.1 coordinate 1,469,551, forward strand.
CCATAACTTGCTATGCTAGTTATAGGGGTGGGTATTCGATGTTCGTTTAACCAAACTTCAAGGGATTTCCTATAAGGGCACCCTTCTGGCCACATAAATATATTCTTTCCGATCAAGTCTTGCGGAGTGCTTATCTTGCCCATGACTGACGAAGCAATTAGCATAAGCTCCTCTTTATATATTTCCATGCGCTCAATATCTGGGCACTCATCTTTGACCGCAATAATTGCACCATCTAGTTTGTGCGCGACAACGTCACTTAACAGCTGCGACCAGATCCCGGTACTGAACTCCATTTTTACAGAGGGATAATTCTGATGGTACCTAGATAAAAGATTAGGTAACCTTCCTGTGGCAGAAGACTCTATTGCACCAATCTTCAGTATTCCAGAGGGTTCGGACTCAGGGTCGATAGCTCTACGAGCCTCATGACACAAAGACAAAATTTTGTTTGTGTAGTTTAAAAATATCAAACCGGAAGGGCTAATTACCAGCCCTCTGCCTTTCCTAATAAACAAGGATGTTTCAAGTTCTTTTTCTAAAAGCTTGATTCTGTTCGTAATGTTTGACGGAACGCAGTGCAGTACTTTAGATGCTTGAATGATACTTCCTTGCTCAGCAACAACTTTAAACATAGTTAGCTGGGATAGTTCCATCTGCTCATTGCTCACCAATAGTGAATGACGAAATCATTATAAGTTACTTGTTGCCGGTCTTTCAAGTATTTAATGTTGGCGTCTCTGGCCCTATGCAAAAAATTCATTGGGATAAGCCAGATAAGCCCTCAAGGATAAAGGCGAAATTATGAACTCAGCATCATTGCAAAGTTATTTTGAGATTTTAGAAAAAAACAAGTCGATGCAGGAGTTCGGTGAAGTTTTCATTGAGGCGCTACCCAAGCATTTAGGAAATTTGAAAATACCAGGCAGAGCTATCCTCGAAAATCTCCGGAGGGATCCCCGTTTCGCACACGTTGAGCAGATAGGTGAAATTAAAAATGCAATGCGAGAGGTGCTGTGCCATTCAGTCACCCAAGAGGCTCAGTCTTGCGCTGAAAACGCATTCAATGCATTTTTGAAAAAAACCGAAGTTGATACCGCTGTTTTGAAATTTTTCAATGGATGGAACGAAACCCATAAAACTACCAGTTTAGTTTCCGCTAAAATCATAATGCGTCTGTCAGCAGACGCATTGTCTGTGTCTCCCGAAAACCAAGTTGGCTATCATAACGTTATGGCTCACATGCATGAAGTTGCAAAAGATGATTTTGGACTAGGGCATAAGGGACATGATGGCATGTACAGCTACCTGACAGCGGCCTTTGAAGCGCAAGACTGGGTACAGGCTCGATATAAGGTTAAGGAATGTAACGAGTTTTCAGATTTCCTCTACGAAACAGGCGTAGCGGAACATAGGTCGCCTATGAACTCTCTTGAGCACAAACAATCTATTATGGATGCCATGATGATCTCCATCGCGTCCGAACTTTGGAATGGAAGGGAATACAATTTTATCGCTCAATACATTGAAGAAAAACTTCTGTCCATAAATCCTATGTTAGCTAGCAATTCTCAGAGTTTACGCAATGCAAAAGGATACATTTTTGGCCATGCTGGGGAGGTAGAGAACAAACATGGCTTGCATGCATTAGCGGCAGCACAGGCTTACGGGCGAACGGTTGACTTGCCATTTCAAATAGATCGACTGAAAGAAATAATGCTTGATTACAACCGCCGGGTTGGAAAAGCATTTAACTCGTTACATGGATCCTTTGCGTCGATTAATTAACGCGTTAGCGGCTTTCATCTTGGGAATTCCGGATCCAAAATGAAAGTCGCTACCTCAACCCGGAGGAATGAGACAGTCATCATCATGCTCAGGGAAGCCTCGATGAACATCTTACGAAAATCACAGATTGCATATCAAAGGGAAATCACAATGCTCAGTCGAAAACTGAAATCTGCGTCGGATGGTTTATATGGGTTTTGAAAGTAGTTTAGTTGCATTGGGTTTTTTCGCTTTCTGCGGTGGACTGATTGATGCAGCGGTTGGCGGCGGAGGGCTTGTGCAGGTTCCGGCACTCTTACACGCTCTTCCCCAATACAGTTTGGCAACGGTTTTTGGAACTAATAAGTTAGCTGTGTTGGCCGGAAATTTTTCTTCAATATTTACCTATCTCAAAAGGATAAAAATCATATGGAAGCTCATGCTTCCAACGATGGTTTCAGCATTTATATTCGCCTTCCTTGGCGCCCTCTCTGTTTCACTAATTCCTAGACGTCTTATGGAGTATGTTGTTTTTATAATTTTGATAGTTATGGCGAGCTATACATTTATAAAAAAAGACCTAGGCCGATTCAGTTCTGACATGCACTGCGGAAAAAGAGAAATTTTGCTAGGGATTTTTTTTGGGGGAGTGATTGGTTTCTATGATGGGGTATTTGGTCCAGGTAGTGGCAGCTTACTACTGTTTATTTTTGTCAGATTTTTTGGATTCGACTTCCTTAACGCATCAGCTTCAGCAAAGCTAGTTAACTTGGGGACGTTTAGCGCAGCTTTGTTGTTTTTTATTCCTTCCGGCAATGTTTTATGGACGATAGGTGGTGTGGTTGCGGTCTGCAATACCGCAGGTTCTCTTACGGGTGTTTTTTTGGCCTTGCGTTTTGGAAGTGGTTTTATTCGAAAATTTTTTTTAGTTTTACTTTTGTTCCTCATAGGTAGAATGGGAATATCGATATTCTTATAACTCGTTACCTAGGTATCAATCAGTGACTGCGCGCTAAAATTCGTATGATTTTCAATTACAATTACAGCTTTTTGCACTGCGTCATCACTCGCAAAGTTGCGCTGTTGTAAGCTATTAAAAGTAAGAATCCAGGTCAGCAGCTTTTGCGGCATTTGTCGCATGATTGAAGCTGGGCTGGGGATTGGCATCCTGCCGATTTGCTCCGTGCGTCCGTAGGTGTTCAAGGCAAGTCTCAGAGCTATCACTCTCGAAGATGATTGGGCTGAGCGAACGCCTTACGTGGGAATAGCAAGAAACTCACGGATCTCGCCGGAGGCGTCGAATCTATTTAATGACCTCTCCAGCTTGGAAGGATAGAAGAGTGTGGCCTGAGTGATTAACACAGTGTGGTTTTGTTCGAGATTCACTCTGTCGATTTTGGCGGCAGGTGTGAAGGTCATAACCGGCTCACGAGTTTTGCCATGGTTTTGACATGGGCCCTGGCAGCGAACATGATCAACGACGAAGAGTTTGATGAACTGTTATCTGAGGCAAAAGTAGCGCCCTACGAATCAGAAAGCACGCTGGCGGATTTAGTGCTCTGGCGCGAAGTAGCTTTTAGGTCTTTGGCCATCCTTTCTCGAAACCAAACGCTTACTGAAGAGGATTGGAAAACCATTGAGCTATCGATCCAGAAAGCGATCTCTAGCGCCGCTTTCCGATTTGATGAGACTGGCATCGTGCGATGGGGGACGACCCCGTCAGGTTTGAGCTTGGGAACAATTGCTCAACGACTAGCCCTTGGCTTAAACGAGTTTCTGAGCGGCGCTTTGGTTGCAAAAATGAAGCAGTGTGAGGGATGTACTTGGCTATTTATCGACACCTCAAAAAACCATAAGCGGCGATGGTGCTCCATGTCGACATGCGGGAGCAAGGAGAAAGTACTCAAGCAAAAAGGGCGGGCCGAGCGGCGTTCAGTGGAGCGATGATTTCGTAGTGAAGGGCGCGCGATCTTCTATCGGCCGCTAGGTAACATCGCCATCACTCTTGCACCCCATATCCACGGCAAGAAACAAACTATTGGACTTATGATCGTTTGAAGTAAGACCGGTAACGCCGAGAAGCGCGTATCCCGCTTATATCCTTGGGGATAGAATCTGGCTGAAAACCACGAAATCTATGGATGACACCAGTCTCTTTAGGCACCAAATTCAAGAAAGGTTTTGCGTGGCAGGGCTTTTTTTCGCCTGCAAAAACGACATCGTACTCCCTTCCGCCCTGTAGGAGCTGCCGAAGGCTGAGATCTTTTGATCCTCCTCTTTCACGCATTCTGACTGGCAGAGCATTTTGCAAGGATTAATCAAATGGAATGTATGCGTCCGGCCAACACACCTTCCTGACACCGCCGCCTAAGGCGATGGTGTCCACCTAATTTAAGTGGACACCATTTCTAGCCTTTTAAGCGGGTTTTCCATGCAGCCACAACGCCGTTCTTACTCCAAATCCTTCAAAGCCCAGGTCATTCAAGAGTGCGCCCAGCCCGGCGCCTCGATTGCCAGTGTCGCGCTGAATCACAGCCTCAACGCGAAACTCGTCCACAAATGGATTCGAGTCCAAACGCAGCAAAAAACTGAGCTGCAACCTGCGTTTATTCCGTTACCCATGCCGCTAGCCGGAGCAAATTCGCAGGCTGGATCATCAAATATCTGCATTGAAATCCAGCACCCGCGTGGCACTGTCAAAGTGAACTGGCCGACTGAAAGTGCAGCTGCGTGCGCCACCTTTCTTCGAGACCTGTTGCGATGATCCGCATCGACTCCATCTGGCTCGCCACTGAGCCCATGGACATGCGCGCCGGCACCGAAACTGCGCTGGCGCGTGTGGTCGCCGTGTTCGGTGCGGCGCAGCCGCACTGTGCTTATTTGTTTGCCAACCGCCGCGCCAATCGCATGAAAGTGCTGGTGCACGACGGTCTGGGTATCTGGCTGGCGGCGCGCCGCCTGCATCAAGGCAAGTTCTTCTGGCCGGATTCTCGGCACGGCTCACAGATGGAATTGGGTGCTGAACAACTGCATGCCCTGGTGCTGGGTTTACCTTGGCAAAGAGTCGGCCCCAGCGGCGCGATTTCCATCATATAACACCTGCCATGACCACCCAGGCCGTGCAACTATCCGTTCAGCCTATCGTCGGTTTTAGCACGCTCTGGCAGAATCGGCGGCATGACTTCGCTTCCCAATCTTGACCAACTAAACCCTGAACAACTGCGCGCTCTGGCGGCGCAGTTGATGCAGCGTGTCGAGAGTCTCGATCAGAAAGTCGAGACTATGGGCAAGCAAATCCATCATCACAAAACGGTCAACGAGAAACTGGCCCACGAGATCGCGCAGCTCAAGCGCTTCAAATTTGCCAAGCGCAGCGAGCAACTGAGCCCGGATCAGACCAGCCTGCTTGATGACCTGATCGACACCGACATCGCAGCCATCGAAGCCGAACTTGAAGCGCTACAGCCCGCTCCCGTTTCGACCGAGACTCGGCAAAAACCCAAGCGTACTGCCTTGCCGCCGCAGTTTCCGCGCACCCTGATCCACCACGAACCCGACAACAGTCACTGCCCGTGCGGCTGCGCCCTCAAGCGCATTGGCGAGGATGTCAGCGAGAAACTTGACTACACGCCGGGCGTGTTCACCGGCGAGCGCCATATCCGTGGCAAGTGGGTCTGCGATGATTGCGAAACCCTGATCCAGGCACCCGTTCCGGCGCAGGTCATCGACAAGGGCATCCCAACCGCAGGGCTTCTGGCCCACGTCATGATCGCGAAGTTCGCTGACCATTTACCGCTCTATCGCCAAGAGTCGATTTTTGGGCGAGCCGGTTTGGCCATCGCTCGTTCAACCCTGGCGCAATGGGTCGGCAATTGTGGTGTGCAGTTGCAGCCGCTGGTCGATGCCCTGCGTGATGCTGTTCTCGAACATGGCGTAATCCACGCTGATGAAACGCCGGTACAGATGCTGACGCCGGGCGCAAAGAAAACCCATCGAGCATATGTCTGGGCCTACGCCACCAGCCAGTTCTCGGAGTTGGCGGCGGTCGTTTACGACTTCAGCCCCAGCCGCGCCGGAGAGCATGCACGTAACTTCCTGCAAGATTGGAAAGGCAAGTTGGTCTGCGACGATTTTGGCGGCTACAAGGCCAGCTTTGAACTCGGCGTTACTGAGATCGGCTGCATGGCTCATGCGCGGCGCAAGTTCTTCGAACTGCACGCCACCAACAAGAGCCAGCTCGCCGAACAGGCCTTGCGCTACATCCAGTTGCTTTACGAAATCGAGAGCGAAGTCCGCGATCTTGAACCGGATTTACGCCGCCGAATACGGCAAGAAAAAGCGGGGCCTGTAATGGACGCCTTGCATGCCTGGATGATCGCCCAGCGCCACCTTGTGCATGATGGTTCGGCTATCAGTAAAGCTCTGGATTACAGCCTCAAACGTTGGGCAGCGCTGTCGCGCTATCTCGATGACGGGGCCGTACCCATTGACAATAACTGGGCGGAGAACCAGATACGGCCGTGGGCGTTAGGTCGCAAAAACTGGCTCTTTGCAGGATCACTGCGCAGCGGCAAAAGGGCAGCGGCGATCATGAGTTTGATACAATCGGCGCGGCTCAACGGCCATGATCCGTACGCCTATTTGAAGGACATCCTCACGCGTCTGCCGACGCAGCGAGCGAGTGAGATTACAGAGCTGCTACCGCATAAATGGTTGCCAGCTTAACTACGCAAGGCTTGATGACAGGGCTTAGCTGGTGCCGAGAAGCGGCTTAGTTGATTAGATACATCGAAGGTGCCTGACCTAATACCCGGCGAAACATGGTCGCGAACGCAGCGGGGCTTTCATACCCCATTTCTAGGGCAACGGTGGTCACACTATGACCGTCGGCCAGTCGTGAAAGTGCCAGAACGACGCATGCTCGTTGACGCCATTGCCCAAAGCTAAGGCCGGTTTGCTCCCGAAAAAGGCGAGTGAATGTCCGCACACTCATGAATAACGAATCAGCCAGTTGTAGGGGAGACAGGTTGATATCCGGCGTCATCAGAAAGCTTTTACAGCTTGCCAGCAACCGCTCATGTGTGGGCATAGGAATATGCAAAGGGAGTTCGTTTGCACGTTGTATTTCGTGCAACAGAAGACTGATCAGCACGCCGTCTCGACCATCCTCTTCGTACTCCAAAGGCAAATTCACGGCATCCTGAAGCAGATGGCGCATTAATGCGCTCACCTCGATCACTTGGCATTGCTCTTGAGTGATCGTTGATTCGCCGGGCTCGATGTACAAACTGTGAGTCCTTACGCCAAGAAAGAGCACTTCATGGGGTATCTGCGGCGGTATCCAAACCGCGCGTTGTGGTGGCACCACCCATGTGCCAAGGCTCGTCGTTACCTGCATGACGCCTTTCGATCCATAGAGCAATTGAGAGCGCCGATGGCTGTGCATCGGTAGGCGATGCCCATGGTTATAGTCTGTGCTGATAGCCACAACGTTACGAGGGGTCGAATCCAGAATGGCGATGGAAGCATTGTGCATCGTGATGATCCATGAGGCTTTGGCCGAAACGAAAACACGGTTGGCTCGTTCACTAAAGTTGTCCAAGCGCCGCATTACTAAGATGCCTGCTCAATAAACATTGAGCAATGGAAGATACTGGATGAGCCTTTTGATCCTCGCAGCCTTTGGCTGCTTGACTGGAGTGACCACTGTGCTGTTCGGGTTCGGAGGCGGATTTGTGGTCGTGCCGCTGGTGTATCACGTGTTGATTTCCGGTCACAGTCCGGGGGAGCCTGTTTATGATTCTGCGATGCAAATCGCGGTGGCCACTTCAACGGCTGTCATGGTGATCAGCGCATCGATGGCTACTTTCAAACAGCATCGGGCTGCAAAACTTGTTCGTGGCTACATCTGGCCGCTGGCAGGCTATATCGCACTTGGTTCGGTGGCTGGAGCAGTGCTGGCCAGTGCAATGAGCAGTAATGGTATCCGGATAGCGTTCATGGTTTACCTAGGGCTGACCATCGCGGATTGCCTGTTTCGCGAGGGTTTTTTACAGAATTCAGTTCACACCAAAAGGAATGTGCGTGCGATACCTATCAAAGGTGTCACCATCGGAACGGTTGCTACTCTGCTGGGCGTAGGAGGCAGCGTTATGACCGTGCCGCTAATGCGCAGAGCCGGTTTGAGCATGGCTCAATCATCGGCACTGGCGAACCCTTTGAGCATGCCAGTGGCGCTGGTAGGATCGCTGATGTACGCAGCTACCGGGCAACTCGAAACGGCGGGAATAAACAACGGTTTTCTGGGCTATATCTATCTCCCCGCATTTGGTTTATTGACCGTCGGTTCGTTGATCGGCGTTCGCTTGGCACTACCTCTTGCAGGAAGGATCCCGGACAAGCTGCATGCACACATTTACGTTGCACTGCTCATACTTGTTTTGTTAGCGCTATGTATTAATTAGCTAACGGCTTCAAAAGGCTGGCTTGCGACACAAGGTAAATGACTTGGCCGGACGTTTACGCCGGACGTAAAAATTCATAAGTAAGGTGAGATCGCCGGACGCTTACAATGGAATCGTCACTGGAAACAGTAGCTCTTTTCTCCCTCAAGCTGGCTTACGAAACGGAAGGTCAAAGTCCGATTTTGCGTGACGATCTGATCATGGGCGACTACCAGAAGGACGTATTTGAGTTGCTGGTCCGGAGGGGTGATGTCGAGGCTATCCAGCTGAAAGTCGATGAATGCCTGGGCCTGGCGTTGAATGCACTGGGGGGCACTGATAAGCCACTGGGGCGCGAGCTGCACAGGTTGTCAGCTGATTTCAGCAGTGCTAAAACGATGGAGCAGCTGGATGTCCCGCTCATTGTGATCAAAGACTACTTGAAAGACATCCAGTAGCCAATGTTCGGGCACCGGGTGCGTGCTCACTCGACATTGATAGGCCCCTTGGTCCCAGCATCCTATTACTCCAGCAATCCTGATTCTTCAGCCGCAGATTCCCCTGAATCGTAAAGTGAAGGGCAACGTGGGCTTGAATAGATCATTGTTGCTGATCACTTAGTATCGAAGCCAAGACCTCTGTCCCGTGCCAGTTGATCGCCAGCGGCACACAGTTTACGGATGCGAACGCTATGAGCAGATCCTCCCATCGCGCAGGAAAACCTTACATTACAGCTCGTAAACTCCGCTCTTTCGGCCGTTTTTGCTTTGTTTTGCCTGCCTCGCCTATGTTTTTCACCTGCCTGCTATCGGGCTTGCACGACCCTGGGTAAGCCCGTTAGCGGGCATCAGCGATCAATTCCCGCTCGGATTGCAGCAGTCGTGGCTTGAACATGCCGTTAGCGATCATCGGCGCGGGCTCCTTCATCGCCGTGCTGCTGGCAGAGGAATTCGCGTATCGCTTCACCGACGAACACCTCGATGAGGTAGAGAGAATCTCCTACGTCCGCGCCCAGCTTGCAGGGCTTCAGGAGAATGAACCGTGCCGTCTCCGTCCCAATCTTCAATGATGATTCAATGTGATGAACTCGTTGTTCTTCCTGTGGTGGCAACCTCCATAGCCGTAACTGGTGGGTTTGATCTGAGTGTTGTAGAAACAATCGTCGACGGCCAATACGCTCACGCCCGCATCTGCGAGTCGTGTCAGAAGTCAGCATTGCTGATGCCTAGGAAAAGTGGGCGCGTATTTGAGGAAATGATTTGGATGTCTTTCGTCGAGATTCTGAAATTTTCTGTCTGAAATAGTTGACGGAAAAAGCACTTTTAGTTGTACTTATTTGAACGATTTTCAACCTATTAAAATGAGTGGTCGTAAGCCCATAACTGGCAGGCGAGAACATCATGATTTCTAAAGGATTCATCGCGGGAATCGTAGCTTTGGCGCTCCTGTGGATCGCTGTGGTGTATGGCGCCATGAAGTACATGGAAGGGGGCAGCCATGTACCACCCGATTTCGAGCCGGCGAGTACGCAGGTCCGCGGATAGTCTCTTGGTCGAGACGCTTCTTGGCACGATTTGGGCTTCGGCTTGGACGAAACCGATGAATGATAAATTTCGACAGATTTACGGCTATCGTAGCGATGTTGTCGTGGTCGAGGATGACCCCGTCATACGTACCCTCATCGTTGATATTTTGACAGACATCGGCGCCACGGCCGTGGCTTTCGAAACCGCCGATGACGCCCTAGAACATGTCCTTGAGTCCCACGCAATTTGTCCGCTGGTGATCGTCGATCATGTCTTGCCTGGACGGTTGCTGGGAACCAGGTTTGCTGAGATGGTCAAGGCGAAGTGGCCCAACGTTGCTCTCCTGATTACCAGCGGATACGAGCTACCATTGACAACACTTCCTCCGGGCGCTGCTTACATTCAGAAGCCTTGGACAGTTGACCAATTCGAGCGGATGACGTTGGAACTCCTTCGTTAGAGCCTTGGACATCTGTAGATGGCCCGGGTCTGCCGCCTATGCTTCCGCCGTAAGTAGCCATTTACCTCGCAACGGTTCTCTCTTATTCCGAATTGTTCACCTAGGTGATCGCTTGCATCCGAAAATGCAAGCGAGGGGCCGGTCTCAAGCGGCAGGCTTGAGCACAACTTTGGTCCAACCATCGTCTCGTGCATCGAAGTGCTTGTAGGCCTCCGGGCCCTCAGCGAGAGGCAGGCGATGAGAGATAATTTGCGAAGGCTTGGCGCGGTCGTGATGAATCAGTTCAGCCAACTGGCGATTGTACGCCTTGACGTTCGCCTGACCGGTTCGGATGGTCTGACCTTTGAACCAGAATGCGCCAAAGTCGAAGGCCATTTTGCCTTCCTTCGCTAACTCGTTCTTTGCGCCTGGGTCCTCAGGTATGAATACACCCACGACTCCAATCCCGCCGGTGGCCTTGGTCGAAGCGACAAGGTTATTCATGGTCAGGTGGTTGGCCTCATGCCCGTGGCGGTCGCAACATTGATAGCCGACACATTCACACCCACGATCTGTCCCTTTGCCATGGGTAAGGTTGAGTATCTGGTCGACCGCTTCTTTCTCCGATGAGTTAATTGGGGTAGCCCCCATTTTTGCCGCCAGTTGCAGGCGGTCGGGGTGATTATCAACGACAAACACCTGGGATGCGCCTTTGATCAATGCCGAATGGGCAGCCATCAAACCGACCGGGCCAGCACCATAGATGGCAATACTTTCACCAGGTTTCAGCCCCGCCAATTCTGTCGCGTGCCACCCTGTCGGGAAGATGTCCGAGAGCATGACATAATCGTCCTCACGCTCTTGGGCGTCCTCGGGTAGCACCAGACAATTGAAGTCTGCGTAGGGAACTCGCAGTAGCTCAGCCTGACCACCTTGGTAAGGACCCATTTCTGCGAAGCCATAAGCGGCTCCAGCATTGCCAGGGTTGGCAGTCAGGCAAAAGCCGGTAAGGCCTTTCTCGCAGTTTTCGCAGAAACCACAGCCGATGTTGAAGGGCAGACAGACACGATCACCCACTTTAATCCGGTCTACACCCGCACCGATTTCGATGACTTCACCTAGATTTTCATGGCCGAAAGCTCGGCCTTTTTCAAACGAGGTGCGGCCTTCGTACATGTGCAAATCCGACCCGCAGATATTGGTGGTGGTAATTCGAATCAAAGCATCGGTGGGTTTTTCTATTTTTGCATCAGGGACATTTTGTACGCTGACGTCACGCGGTCCGTTATAGATGATCGCTTTCATCTTGCTCTCCTTCTAGTGCTCGGGAAGGGAGTCATTCATGACTCACAAAATATTGGTCCCGGTGGTGGTGAAGGACGTTCAATCGTTGTGACATAGCGTCTGACCGGTGGTGTTCTCCGAGTTGTATCTAGCCGAGCAACACGGAGCAAAATTACTTTCCTAACGCTTCGCTGTGCATCGTTTTGGCCATGGGTGTGTAGTCGTACGTGGGGTAAAATTCGGTCTTGAACCCACCCCAGGCGGTGTCTTCGATCACGCGGTTTACTTCACGTAATCTTGCGGCAGGGACTTTGAGCGTGACGACTTGGCCAATCCCCATCATGACGTACCAGGAGACCACTTCAATTCCCTCTGGTGGGAAGCGTTTGAAGAATTCCTGCTCGGTCAATTCCCGATTGATTTCAGATAGAGGTTTGGACTGATCGTGGCGGAGGAAGATCGTCAACAGGAAGTTCCCATCTTCCATTGCTACAGCTGGCGGGAAGGCCGATGAGGGTGGGCCTTCAGCAGCGCTGGCAAATTCAATGTTGGTACCGACAGCTAGTAGCGCAACGCATAAGAGAACAGAGACAGGCGCTTTCATTAAAAGATGCTCCAACTTATTAGAGAAGGCTCGAACGCAACTCGCTTAGCGACCTCGGCGACCTTTGCACTGGCCTTTGCTGGCAAGCCGAATGGCTACAGGATAGGTTTTCCACCGGTGACGCCGTAACGCGACCCAGAGATATAGCTCGCCTCGTCTGAAGCCAACATCACGTAAATTGGAGCCACCTCTGCCGGTTGCCCTGGACGCCCCAATGGGGTCTCCGCACCGAAGCTTTGAATGTCATCCTCAGTCATGGTCGAGACAATGAGCGGTGTCCAGATCGGTCCGGGAGCCACACTGTTGACCCGTATTCCACGGTCCCCCAGCAACTGGGCCAAACCTGCGGTGAAATTCGCGATGGCGCCTTTGGTAGCCGCGTAGGCCAGCAAGGTAGGCTTGGGCATATCAGAATTGATCGAGCTGGTGTTGATGATCGACGCCCCGGACTGCATGTGTTTCATCGCGGCCTGACAGATACGAAACATGGCCGTGATGTTGATATCAAAGGTTCTTACCCATTCCTCGTCTGGTATGTCCTCCAGTGATTTGTGGGTCATCTGAAAAGCCGCATTGTTGACCAGCACATCGATCCGTCCAAAACGCTCGGCGGTTTTATCCACGATATCCTGGCACCTGGCTTTCTCCGCGATATCGCCTGGCAGCAGCAAACATTGCTGCCCGGTTTGCTCGATCCAGAACGCCGTCTCTTGCGCATCTTCATGCTCATCGAGATAAGCAACCGCCACGTCTGCACCCTCACGAGCAAACGCGATAGCCACCGCGCGGCCGATGCCGCTATCGCCGCCGGTAACCAGCGCGACCTTGTTTTTCAATCGGCCAGACCCCTTGTACGTCCGCTCTCCGCAGTCTGGCAGCGGATGCAT
>NZ_CP172305.1:1487500-1927500 GCF_044336365.1 Pseudomonas sp. NA-150
TAGCTTTGCACTGGACTTTGAATTTGCTTGTGTAGGATAGGTGGGAGGCTTTGAAGTGTGGACGCCAGTCTGCATGGAGCCAACCTTGAAATACCACCCTGGCAACTTTGAGGTTCTAACTCAGGTCCGTTATCCGGATCGAGGACAGTGTATGGTGGGTAGTTTGACTGGGGCGGTCTCCTCCTAAAGAGTAACGGAGGAGTACGAAGGTGCGCTCAGACCGGTCGGAAATCGGTCGTAGAGTATAAAGGCAAAAGCGCGCTTGACTGCGAGACAGACACGTCGAGCAGGTACGAAAGTAGGTCTTAGTGATCCGGTGGTTCTGTATGGAAGGGCCATCGCTCAACGGATAAAAGGTACTCCGGGGATAACAGGCTGATACCGCCCAAGAGTTCATATCGACGGCGGTGTTTGGCACCTCGATGTCGGCTCATCACATCCTGGGGCTGAAGCCGGTCCCAAGGGTATGGCTGTTCGCCATTTAAAGTGGTACGCGAGCTGGGTTTAGAACGTCGTGAGACAGTTCGGTCCCTATCTGCCGTGGACGTTTGAGATTTGAGAGGGGCTGCTCCTAGTACGAGAGGACCGGAGTGGACGAACCTCTGGTGTTCCGGTTGTCACGCCAGTGGCATTGCCGGGTAGCTATGTTCGGAATAGATAACCGCTGAAAGCATCTAAGCGGGAAACTAGCCTCAAGATGAGATCTCACTGGGACCTTGAGTCCCCTGAAGGGCCGTCGAAGACTACGACGTTGATAGGTGGGGTGTGTAAGTGCTGTGAGGCATTGAGCTAACCCATACTAATTGCCCGTGAGGCTTGACCATATAACACCCAAGCAATTTGCTTAGAGACAAGCAAATGCAGGTGTGAAGACGCAAACGACGAAAATTTGCAGCACACAGATTGCTATCACATACCCGATTTGCTGAAACGTTGAAAGACGCGTCAGTACCCGAATTTCTTGACGACCATAGAGCATTGGAACCACCTGATCCCATCCCGAACTCAGCAGTGAAACGATGCATCGCCGATGGTAGTGTGGGGTTTCCCCATGTGAGAGTAGGTCATCGTCAAGATTAAATTCCGAAACCCCTATCTGCGCATACAGATAGGGGTTTTGTTTGTCATCAAAAAAAGTATTCAAAGACTGTCACGAAATACGCGTTGGCCGGCAAGAATAACGTGGCTTCGCCGCACTGAGCACCCCACTATCTACGAAAGCACGGTGTCGATGCCGACTTATATGTTCATAGGCTCGGTGGTAGGCCAGTTCGAGCCAAGCTAAATAGAATTAATAAGCAGCCGGCATAAAACGTCGGCTTCCGGTCGATTCTATTGAAAAACTCTCCCCTAGTTGGCCAATTAGAGGTCCCCTTTGCTGAAGGATCCAGCCGAGTTCCTCAGTTCTTACTATGGTGTGACTGAAATCGGCAGAGCATCACCAGTCACTCAGGCAAGGGCTCACTCTCCGAGAATTCAGGTGACAATAAAGGTCTCGAAAGAATTTTAAGGGTATCACCGAATTATTTTTCTATGAGTTAGACTCCTTAAGCACATTGACCGCGGAGATCGACGCAAAAGGAGCGGTCAAAAAGCAGAAATTCAAGTATTTCAATGTGGTCTCCGTGAAGACAATCGGTTGACCATCGCTAAGGCGATGAAGGTATCCAGCTGGGCGTACGAAGGTGAGATGAGGACGTCGGCACACCATTAAGTCGAATACCGAATCGTTTGCGGCAAAAAACGTAACCGTCCGGCCAACACACTTGATGCCATCGCATAGGGCGATGGTGTTTATCTAAGGTGATCTCCACCGATCCGCTTTTCTGATTTCAAGGGATGCTTGTGGCCTGGTGCAAAGGTCTGTTCCTCCACACTTTCCAGAAATATAAAAAGCATAAAACAATTAGACAGTTCAGAAGATTCCACCAGGACTGATCCTCTCTAGCGGCCTCAAATATCACCATACGAGCTTCGCATTGGGGCGCGGAACCGCACTTTGCAAAACAAAATTGCTGTCCATCCAGCCCGCAAGAAAGAATTTGGTCGTTTATGACAGATAGCTCAAAAACTTTCCCTTTGTCCCTGTCGAACCTGATTGAATCGCTGGTGAACAGATCATAAAATTTCTTGAGCTTTCCCGTTTCAGTGTCCTCAAACAGGTATTGAGCCACTTGAATTTGTCTCCTGCCGGGCACAATCGCATAAACCAGTTTTCCACGCATGGTTTGGATGGCTGCTTCACCATAACCAAATGGGCCGGGCTGACGGCCAATGAGGCAAAGCTGCCAGACTATTAAAGCCCCAGCTAACGCAAACAGAAAGGAAACCGCGTAAAATTTTTTTTTGCGCAACCGCATGACTCACCTTTCATGTGCAAAAAAAACAGCATATCCGATGCGCCGCTGGACACTGAGAGGAATCAAGCTGATTAAAGATATATGGCTAGACATTCTGTCTTGCGGTAAGCAAATGGGCATCATAGATTGCGTAACGGCATCCAGTTATGCGGCAACAGCTCGGCAATTTCACTCGCCCGCTGCGTCGGGAGCCGCGCCAGGACGTCTTTCAATCAATCATATGGGTCATGCCCATTGAGCTTGGCCTGCTGGATCAAACTCATGACCTCCTCCACCCGTTTTCCGCGGCGCAATGACCCTGCAAAGAGCCAATTCTTGCGCCAAAGAGCCAATGGCCGAATATGCTGCTCGATATGGTTGTTATCAATAGGCACCGCGCCATCATTCGGATCGGGTACCCCTAATCGTCGGTCCGGTGACTAGTAGATCGCAAGTATCAACCGTTGTAGAAGCCGTTTTCCAGCCTTCTACGTCTACTTTCGTAACCGGCCGGACAACACGCCTTCCGGACCCCGACGCCAAAGGCGATGGTGTCTAGATAATTTGGTCTAACCCCGAAATGTTGGAGTTCGGAAAGTGTGACCCCCGAACGCTTGCACTTCCTCAACGGTGGCGTTTGCTTGAAGGCGGAAGGGAAGGAGGCTGTACGGCTTCCTTCCCGGCTCAAGCGTTGGCGAACTGCTCGCTCAGTTTTGTAGCGGCTTTTTCGAACGCGACTTTCATCTCTCCAACCACGATGTGGTTGTGATCGAAAGAAATATAGATGCGTCCATAGGGGGACGGCATCATCAATACACCAGCTTCACGCAAGGCAAGGTGAAGAGCTTTGGTGAACACCAGGTTTGCGCTGCGCAACGCTTCCTCGTATGTCGTCGGAGCGTGGGCAGCGAGCCATATACCAAAGACGTTGCCGTATCCGCTGGTGGTGACCGTCATGCCATGGGAATTGAATATGGCTTCAATGGCAACACGCAGTTCGTTACCTCGGCGGATCAGGTGTTCATAGTCTCTGTCGTCCAGTTGCGACAAGGTGCTGGTGACGGCGGAACAGGCCATTGGGTTGCCGCTGAAGGTGCCCCCGCGAGCGACACGACCTTCTTCGAAGCCCGCAAGGATGTGCGGCTTGCCGACCACCGCTGATACTGGTACGCCGTTACCGATCGCTTTACCGACGCTCGCAAGATCGGGGTCCAGGCCTTCGCGCACACCTGCAAGCCCGGCGTACAGGCGGAAACCCATCAGCACCTCGTCACAAATCACCAGCGCGCCGTGCTGGTGGGCGACGTCTTGCACATGCTTGAGATATCCAGGCAGCGCCATGATGCAGCCCGCGTTAGCCAGCATCGGTTCCAGGATGATGGCGGCGATGTCGTTGTCTTCAGCGAACAGCCGCTCAACGTCGAGGAAGTCGTTAAAGCGGATCAGCGTGGTCCTTTCGGTGGAAGGACGGGCGCCGTCTTCGAAGCAGGCTTCCTGCGACGTCACATTGCCGAAGCTGACGTCATCGAACCAGCCGTCGAAGCCGGCTGCCATCTTGGCAATCCTGCCTCGACCGGTGTACGCGCGGGCCGCCCGACAGGCCAGGTGTACGGCTTCGCTACCAGAGTTGGTGAAGATGACTTTGCTCAGTTCGCCGGTGTGCCGGGCCAGATCGGTCGCAGCGCCATGTTCGCGTACATGAGCCCAAGACGGGGCTGCGCTGTCGGCTAATGCCTGTGCAACGGCGGCATTCACCAAGTCATTGGAATGGCCCAGTAAAACTGCGCCAAAACCCAGTGCGGTATCGATGTACTTGCGACCCTTGTCATCCCACAGATAAGCGCCTTTTCCCTTCTGAATAAACAGTTTTTCACCGTTAAGCTCAGGAAGGATTCGGGCGGCACTTGATACATCACCCACTAAATTAGTCATTCTAAACCTCTGAACTTTGGCAGTAATTAGCTTCCCCAGAATACAAACCGGGAGGTATTACAGGATTCTTGACGGGCGTGATGGACGGCGTCGGTATCGTTATTCTTGTTTTACTTTCAGCTTTTCGTTACGCCGCCGGAGCACTTCCAGGGTCAGCAACATCAGCACGGACAGGACCACCATGATGGTTGCAACGGCGGCGATATTCGGGCTGATGTTCTCTCTGATCCCTGCGAACATTTGCAGCGGCAAGGTGCGCTGCTCCGGGCTGGCCAGAAACAGGGTCACCACGACTTCGTCAAACGAGGTGGCGAAGGCGAACAGACCACCGGAAATCACGCCGGGTGCGATCAGTGGGAGCACGACCCTGAAAAACACAGTCAGTGGCGGCGCGCCGAGACTCGCGGCGGCTCGACTCAGGTTGGTGTTGAAACCTTGCAGGGTTGCATTGACCGTGATCACAACAAAGGGAACGCCAAGCATGGCGTGCGCCAACACCAGCCCGATGTAGCTATTGAGCAGTTGCAGCCTGGCGAAGAAAAAGTACAGGCCCACCGCGACAATGATCAACGGCACGATCATCGGCGAGATCAGAAACGCCATGACCAGGCTTTTGAAGCGGAAGTTGCCTCGGCACAAACCGACCGAAGCCATGGTGCCAAATATCATGGCCAGAAAGGTTGCACCGGGGGCGATGATGAAACTGTTTTTAAACGCCTGTTGCCATTCTTGCGATGACATCAACTCCTGATACCAACGGAACGAAAAGCCATCCATCGGGTACGTCAGAAACGACGAGGAGTTGAAGGACAATGGAATGATCACCAGTATCGGCACGATCAGAAACAACAGGATCAGAATGGAGGCGGCCACCAGTCCAAACCGGGCGATTTTTTCGGCGAGTGATGCGTAGGGCTGCAACATGTCGATTACCTCGCCTGCGTCTGATTGGTGAGCTTGCCGTACACCGCGTACAGCAGCAGCGTGGCGATGAGCAACAGGCTGCCCAGCGCCGAGGCCATGCCCCAGTTCACGGTTTTATTGGTGTAGAACGCGACAAAGTAGCTGACCATCTGATCCGCAGCGCCGCCCACCAGTGCAGGTGTCACGTAATAGCCGATGGCAAGGATGAACGTGAGCAACCCGCCCGCTGCCAGGCCTGCGTAGGTTTGAGGGACGTACACCCGCCAGAACGCCACGAACGGATGCGCACCCAAGGAGATGGCGGCGCGAACGTAGTTCGACGGTATACTTTTCATCACGCTGTACAACGGCAAAATCATGAACGGCAACAGGACATGGGTCATAGCGATGATGACGCCGGTTCGGTTGAAAACCAGCTGGATAGGGGCGTCGATAACCCCCAGGAAGATCAACGTGCGATTGATCAACCCATCGGATTGCAGCAGCACGATCCATGCGGCGGTCCGAACAATCAACGACGTCCAAAACGGTAGCAGCACGCAGATCATCAGCAGGTTGCTTTTGCCTTCTGGCAGCATGGCCAGCCAGTAAGCCACCGGAAATCCAAGCAGCAGGCACAGCACGGTGACAATGGCGCCGATGTAAAAGGTGCGAGCAAAAATATCGACGTAAATCGACTGATTAGGCTCAGCCTTGACGATGTTTGCGGTGGCTGAATCGAAGCGGTGATCAAGTGCCGCCAGCAGATAGTACGGCGTCAGCTTTGACGAGGCCTGTTTGAGCGCCTTCCAGTAGGCGACGTCACCCCAGGCTTTATCCGTTTCAATCAAGGCATCGCGTTTCGACACCACGCTGTCGTTCGGGAGCGTGCGCAAGGTCTTGCTGATCACGGTGCGAAAGTCAGCAATCTCATAACTCAGGCGTTTGCTGAGGGCGAGGATCTGCCCGTTCTCTTTGGCGTTCACTAAATCTTTGATCAGGGCAGCGTAGGCGGCTTCGTTTGGCAGCGCCTGTCCGTCCCATGAACTCAGGGCAACGGTGGTCGCAGGCAGCGAGGTATTGACTTCGGGGTTGTCGACACTGCGGCTGAGCATGGTGCCAATAGGAAATGCGAAACACACCAGAATGAACAAAAACAGCGGCGCGATCAGCGCCAAAGATTTCATTTTATAGGCGCGTTCGGACTTTCTGAGTTTGGCCCTCAGGTCTGTGGTGTCGTCGTAGGTTTGAACGATGGAGGCTATCTGACTCATGATCGATGGCTCAATGTTTGGTCACGTCGAGCGTACGGATATGCTCAGGCGCCCAGGAAAGGGAAATGGAACTGCCCACTGTCCAGCTGCTGTCCATTTGCGTGGCAGGCAGCTTGATCATGAAATTGGCTTGCCCGGCGATCTCAGTGATCATCCTGACGTGATCGCCCAGGTAGATGTATTCCTGAATCCGCGCGGTCAGCGGGGTGCTGCCAGCCGGGCTGACGTTGACCCGCTCCGGGCGAATGCACAGCGCCACCTGTTGACCAATCTGCGCCGCTGCAACGCTGATCGCCCGGATAAGGCTGCCATCAGCAAGACGCACCAGGGCGTGCGGGCCTTCCTGGGAAGACAAGGTGCCAATCAGCGTGTTGTTTTCGCCGATAAACTGAGCCACGAAGGTTTTGGTCGGCGCTTCGTAGATGGTTGCCGGGGTGTCGATTTGCTGGATAACGCCATCGTTGAATACCGCGACCCGATCCGACATCGTCAGTGCCTCGCTCTGGTCATGAGTCACGTAGACCACAGTCAGGCCCAACTGTTTGTGCAGGTGTTTGATTTCCAGTTGCATGTGTTCACGCAACTGCTTGTCCAGGGCGCCGAGTGGCTCATCCATGAGCACCAGCTTGGGTTCGAACACCAAGGCACGGGCGAGGGCAACTCGTTGTTGCTGACCACCGGACATTTGTGCCGGATAGCGTTTAGCGAAATCGTTGAGCTTTACCATGTCCAGTGCACGACGAACTTTTTCGCTGCGCTCTATGCGGTTCATTTTGCGTACGGACAGCGGAAACGCCAAGTTCTCCTCGATGGTCATGTGCGGGAACAGCGCGTAGTTCTGGAACACCATCCCGATATTGCGTTTGTGCGGTGCAAGGTTATGCAGCGGTTTGTCGTTCAAAAAAATTTCGCCATGGGTGGGCGTTTCAAAACCAGCGAGCATCATCAGGCTGGTGGTTTTACCCGAGCCGGAGGGGCCGAGGAGGGTAACGAACTCGCCCTCTTTGATATCTAGGTTCAGGTCTTTCACAACGGGGCGAAAGCCGTCGTAAGTCTTTTGAATGTTTTTAAAACTGACTAGGTGTTTCATGTCGCAACCCTCATTAGGGAGTAGGCAGGATCCGTCTTCGCTACTCATCTGCCTATTCATGCAAAATGAAGAAGCAATCATTGAACGCGCCAGTCGCGCACGGCGACTGGGCGGCACTGCGTATTGTTAAAACTGAACCCAGCAACAGGTGGCGGGAGTGGCTGGGGCAGAGTGTTACTGTTGGGCGATCCACGCGTTGAAGCGCTCGGTGAGTGCCTCGGTGTTGTCCACCCAGAACTCAACATCCAGCGGTAATGCCTGAGCCATGTTTTCCGGGGTTGTCGGCAGATCAGCCTTCAGGTCGGTGGGAACCAGGTCGTTGGCTTTTTTGTTGGTCAAGCCATAGGCGATGAACTTGGGTAGCTTGGCCTGGTTTTCGGGTTTGCTCGCAAAGCCGATGAAGTCCATGGCAGCAGCTTTGTTCTCGCTACCTTTGAGCACGGTCCAGGAGTCGATGGCAGACACGCTGCCGTTCCATAGGAATTTGAAGTGCTTGCCTTCATTGCGGTTAAAACCGGTGATGCGGCCGTTGTAGGCGGAACTCATCACCACGTCACCTGCGGAGAGCATTTGCAGCGGCTGTGCACCGGCTTCCCACCAGACGATGCTTGATTTGATGGAGTTCAGCTTTTTGAACGCACGGTCCACGCCTTCAGGGGTACGCAGCACTTTGTAAACGTCAGCCGGTTTTACACCGTCCGCGATAAGGGCGAATTCCAGGGAGTATTTCGGCCCTTTGCGCAGGCCGCGCTTGCCTGGGAATTTGTCGGTATCAAAGAAGTCGGCCCAAGAGGTGGGTGCTGTTTTCAGCTTGTCGCTGTCCCATGCCACGCCGGTGTTCCAGACGATTGCGCCGACGCCGCAGTTGTTAACCGCCTCAGGGACAAAGTCGGCCTTGTTACCGACTTTGGCCCAATCAATTTTTTCGTATAGACCAGAATCGCAGCCCAGCGCGAGGTCTTCGGCCTCTACTTCGACAACATCCCAATTCGGGCTGCCCACCTTGACCTTGGCGTCAAGCACACCGACACCGCCGTCCCAGCTTTGGTCGAGGACCTTCTTACCGGTTTGCTGGCCGAACGGTGTGAAAAAGATTTCACGTTGGGCGTCCTGGAAGCTTCCTCCCCAAGACACGATGGTTAGGTCGCGAGCGCTAGCCGTTTGGGATACGGTGATAGCTGCAACGGCAAACGCGAGAACGGCTAAAGCGTGGCATGGCTTGTGCATTTGTAACCTCGACGCAGATGTGGTGTTGTTGTGGTAAAAATTTTTACCACTCAGAAATCAACGATGCAAGTTTTATTTTTTGTGCGCGTAAAAAACTAAAATCGCCCGTGTAAACGGCAAGCGGTTGATTTTTAACGTCTAAAATTTGGTTTTTAGCGGCAAATAACCGGGTTAATTTTTTGCAGTAATAGCCCATTGAGTAGTGGCGCGCTGGACGACTAACGTCCTCGCCGTGTTACTTTTGCCTTCCACAGGTGAGTCGTGATGGTGCGAATCAACCCAAGAGGGTGCGTGATCACTCACCCAAAGATCCCGGTCTACTTCGTAAGTGACGTATAGAGCGGCTGACCATGGCTGTGGTCAGCTCATGTGAGGAATCAACCGTGACAGAAACATCGGCAATCAGCCGGAATCCACATGCGCCCGAGGAGTCGCCCGCAGAGGCAGTTCCGAGCGAAGAAACTGCGTCGGTAGGTGAAAGGCTCAAAGCCCTTCGGCAAAGCCGGGGATTGTCGATACGCGGTCTGGCTGAGCAAGCCGGGGTTCCGCATGCCACCTTGTCCATTATCGAAAGGGACAAATCCAGTCCGTCGGTCAGCATCCTCAAGCGTTTGCTGCGGCCGCTGAATATCACTTTGAGCGTGTTTTTCTCTGACTCTGCGGTTGTGGATCGCGCGGTGTTCTACAAGGCCAACGAACTGGTTGAGCTGGCAGACGGCAAGAAACTTTCTTACCGGCAGGTAGGTGCGAATCTGGCTAACAGCTCGATGATGATTCTTCACGAACGCTATGCGCCGGGTGCCGATACGGGGCAGGAAGGCGAAGAGCTTTACTCCCACGAGGCTGAGGAGGGCGGCATCATCATCGAAGGACGACTGGAAATGACCGTTGGCGATGAGGTGCGTATTTTGTCGGTCGGCGACGCGTACTACTTTGACAGCCGTCTGCCGCACCGGATGAGAAATCCGTTCGACGAGGTCTGCGTGGTGGTGAGTGCGGTTTCACCTCCCACGTTCTAAACCCTCGGTGAGCGTTCATTGGGCGTAGAATGTCCGTGGCTTCAATCCCAAGGCGTTTCTAGCAATTTCGCTTGCATGAAGTCGCGAAACACGCGGATTCTCGGGCTCAAATGTTTTCTGTTGGAATAGATTAGATAAATTGGTTCTTTTGTGGGGATGTCGTAATTAGTCAGCAGTGGAATCAGTCGACCCTGTTGGATATCAGCGCCAATGTGGAATTGGGCAAGTTTGACGATTCCGGCTCCCCCCAGAGCCATCTCTCGCAATAAGTCTCCTTGGGCGAAGACTGCTTTTGGCGCGATGGGAATCGTTACTTGCCCATCGTTCGTTAGAAATCTCCAGTTGTTCCATGCGCTGTTAAAACCGAAGTTGAAGCAGTCGTGATTGAGCAGGTCTCTTGGCTGACTAGGACTGCCCTTGCGAGCCAGGTACGCTGGTGAAGCACAGGTGATCCATGCGCTTTCACCAATTTTTTTTGCGATTCTTGACGAATCAGGAAGCACGCCACTGTGGATGGCCAGATCTAGGCCTTGCTCGAAATGGTCAACGTATTGCGCGCCGACCTGGATGTCGACGGTCAGTCCGGGGTACAACGCGAGGAATTCAGGGAGCCACGGTAAAATCTGGTGTTTGGCGAAGGTGGTCATCGTATGGATGCGTAACGAACCACTGACTCGGTTCGGAAAGGCCTCGGCCAATGAGTCGGCCTCAGCCATGGCATTGATTACCTCGCGGGCGCTGACCAGGTAGGCCGAGCCTTCCTCGGTGAGCGTCAGGTTGCGGGTGCCGCGTTGAAACAGTCGCACCTTTAACCGGTCTTCAAGGCGGGTGATCAGTTTGCTGATGGCCGAGGGGGTCAACCCGTTGGCGCGTGCGGCGGCCGAGAAATTCCCATGCTCGTTGGCCCACATGAAGGCAAGCATCTGTGAGTAGTTATCCATCCGCACCTCTCGACAGCAAACACTTGAAATGCAGCCTGCCAGCATTTTGCCCCTCAAACAACAAGCGCGCCCCAAGGCGCGATTGTGCTTCTGATATTTGTTATCAGCGGATGAACTGCTCGATGTAGTCATCGGGTAAGCCCAGTTCCTTGTAGTGTTTACGTGCCGCTTTAAGTTTGGTGAAGACGTCTTCGTAACCCACCGCAACGCCCTGTGGATCAACGTAGGTGTAGCCACCCTGAACGTGGAACCAGGTGATCATTTCCTCAACGTCTTCGGGCACAAACAGTGTGTGGGTTTCGCCGGGTGGCTCGTAGGCAAAGGAACCTTCGGTAGCGATCCAATCATGCTCCAGGTAGTACCAGCGTCCTTTCAACACCAGGGCGTGTACACCCCCGGAATGGCGGTGTCGCGACAGCACTCCGGACTGACGAACCCGGAGCAGATTGATGTAATACCCACCTGTGGTACTCAAGAGCAATGGTTTGAACGACACTGAGCTGGTGACAGGCACCCACAATTTGTCGTCCTCCAGCCAGTCGGTCAGCACCCCCGGATGCACCATGTCTGGGGTCATGTACGGCACTTGCGGCAGTTGGTAGGGGATTGCAAGTTCGTCTGGCTTTGGCGCTGTGCTCATTGCTGTCCTTCCACGGTCGGTGATCGAAATCGCTGGAGGCTGGGTGTCCAGGTAGAGGAAAGACTAAGCGAGCAACGCGCGTTGATAAAGGGTGTCGGTAGCACACCCGCTGTGAACGTTCGTCATAGGTCGCTGCAAAGTTAGGCAGGTTGGATCAAGAGCTATAGGAGGATAACGGTGCTGCACTAATGCTTTGGCAGCCGATGAGGAGCGGGCCGAATAGGCCAATTTCTGGCCTTGCGTTGTGTCATTTGGAAAGCCAGGCTAGTCCTTGGGTTTTCATATTCCTTTCCATTGGGCTGTCTTTCGTTGTGAACACACGCTGTTTAGTAACCGTCCGGGCAATACACCTTCACCCAGTTTGATGAATCAGGCCAGCATATGGCTACCGCCCAGATGGATCATGCGTAACAAATTGATTTGACGTTACCCATGCATAAACCGCCAATGCCAAGGCTCAAAAGCGTATCCATTGGTGTTGTTGATTGGATAGGACATCCGAAAACCGAAAGATTCTGCGTTTTCTTCCAGCCATCTAAAGGCTCGTGTATTTTCAAACTCGGGCTCCAAGGCAGGACTTTCGGGAGCACCTATATCGACTGCACACCCAGTATGGTGCTCGCTGAAGAATGGGGGCGCCGAGACCGTAAGAATGTGTTGAATGCTCAAACCTAAGTCTGATTTTCTTTTGATTATTCCCGCCTGCCGTTCAATGCTTCTGAATGCCGAAATAATGTAGATTTGTACCCCATCCATGCTGGCGGCGGCTTTCAGCTTCCGCCATGCCTCGGCAGCATCGGGTTGTAGCCAATGCTCTCTACCGTTTTCGTCAGTCTCAGCAAGGTCAAGGATTTTGGCTTCAGCGAACTCTTGTAGATTGCGACTGATAATGGACTGTAATGGTATGCGAAGGCTGTCGAGCATGCGCAGAGCCGAGGGTGTGTAACGCATCTTGCTAACCCCGAAACCCGATTGGTGAACTAGCTTACCATATGGCGTACGTAAGCTCAGGTCTCGTTGGCCTAGTGCTAGACAATCGCGCCGGAAGCCTTGCATCAAGGACGACAGTGCCTGTCCTGAATCGAAAATCGAATTCTATTTTTCTCTCTATCAGCGGTCACTATTGTGAGGTGATGCATGACATTAACAAGCACCGCGCCCTACTTCAGCCAATGGGAATCACGGCATTTAGCTTCCGCCATTATTGCCGGCAACCACCCTCTCTATGATGATCCTTTGTGGGAAGAGTCCGGTGCACCGTCTGCGGAAGAGTACGCACTCTGGGCCAATCACATTTGCGGAATGGCTTGCCTGAAGATGGTACTCGCCGCAAGGACGGGCATCGTTCACCCGACATTTTTCCTCTTGGAACGTGCGCAAAAGTATGGGGCCTACCTACAGGAGGAAGGCAGCATTCGGGGAATGATATACGCACCCTTCAACGAAATGCTGAAGAAGGATTTTAGCATTGACGCCGAAATAGTTACGAATGTGGCGGTTGAGAACATAGGAGCACTTTTAGGAAACGCACAATTCTTCATTGCCTCCGTGCATCCATTCATTAGGTGGCCAGAGCGTGAGCCACCGAAGAAAGGAGGACACCTCGTTTTGGTGACTAACGTTTCGGGGGACTATCTGACATTCCATAATCCGTCTGGTCACAGCGTAGAGTCACAGGAAAATGTGACGATGGATGCGCAAGATTTTGGAAGGTATTTCGCTGGCCGTGGCATCCTTATCTAACGTGTAGTAAGACAAGGGTGTAAGCATATGTCGATAACACCTTGCAACCAGCGTAACCGTCCGGGCAACACACCTTCCGTAAGCGTTCAGCCAACACACATTGCGAACGCCAGCAAGGACGAAGGTGTCCGCGTATTTGCTGTCCACCATCGCCCAAAGCGATGGGATCCGGAAGGTGTGTTTCTCGGACGGTGACATTGGTTGAGCATTGTCTCTTTGGCGACTTCCGTTATATTGAAGAGCATTCTTGGATATCAGTTCAAAGGAAGACACTGTGAATTTACGGATTGAAGTCGAACTAGCACCTCAAGAAGCCGATTATCAGGCGATTCTGGCGCCGTTAAGAGCGTTTAACCAAGAACAGGCCACGCTGACAAATGCCGAAAAAATAGCATTGCTGATCAAGGACGACGTGGGTAAACCCTTGGGCGGATTGTATGCCAAGGTGTTCGGACAGTGGCTATTTGTCGAGTTGCTTGCCGTACCCGAAGTCGCCCGAGGACAAGGACTTGGGTCGCAGCTAATGAACATGGCAGAACAATTGGCTCTCGAAAAAGGATGTCTGGGTATTTGGCTGGATACATTCTCATTTCAGGCACCAGACTTTTACCATCGACTTGGCTTCAGCGTATTTGGCGAACTGAAGGATTATCCTCCAGGGCACAGTCGCTTTTTCATGCAGAAGCGCGTTCAAAGCCAAGAGCAAAGTTAGGTTCGCCAAATATATGCGTGCGGGTACCACCGACTTGCGTAACTAAAGCGGTTGCCACCTATACGGCAGCAACTCGGGAATTTCACTCGCCCGCAGCGTCGGCAGGCGCGTGAGGACATCCTTCAAATAGGCGTACGGATCATGCCCGTTGAGCCGTGCCGACTGGATCAAACTCATGATCGCCGCCGCCCGTTTTCCGCTGCGTAGTGACCCGGCGAAGAGCCAGTTCTTGCGTCCAAGAGCCCATGGTCGGATCTGGTTCTCGGCCCAATTATTGTCAATGGGTACGGCCCCGTCATCGAGGTAGCGTGAAAGCGCTGCCCAGCGTTTCAGGCTGTAATCGAGTGCTCTGCTGCGCTTTCTAGGGCTCCTCTGACTGCATGAGCATTATTTGGGACAGGGGTGCGCTGTCCTCATTCGAAATCTGCCAGTGTTGACGCTGCGATGCCGGCTTTCTTCGACAATTCCTCTTGGGACCAAGCCAGAAGCGCGCGACCAGCTCGTACCTGTTTAGCCGAAAGCATTGCTGAATCAGTCATGATGGCAAATCTCCAATGAGGTCATATTTTTTATATGACCTCATTGAAAGTCTGTCAAGCAAGCCGCCCTTCAGAATGCCGAGGGTGCTGCATCGAGCGGCGCCGAGTCGACATTCGGCCGGTATTTAGCTGCCCTCAGTCAGCATGGCTGCGGGCTAACTCTTATTTTTGATCGGCTTGAGGGGCGCTTTTGGGTGAGGCAAACACACACTGCTGCTTAGTGGTAAGGGCTCTAGGAGGATGAGTGAACTCGCGACCGCAGTAAATCTCCCTTAGATCGAAAGTAGGTATCGTATGAGTTGGCGCCGCTTGAGTTACTTCGGATTTAGTGGTTGCGAAGCAGTATTTGGATATGGTCGCCACATAGTCACGGCCATAGCCTGCATACCGAGATGGACAGAGCAGCAGTGTGTCGCCAAATTTAAATAAAGGAAATCCTTTAATAGTGATATTTTTTTCATCATCCTTTAGTTCTTTCAATTCCCAAAGTTGTGAGTCAAATGTCCCTATGGGGTATTTTTTGCTAATAATATATTCTGAAACCTTTTGGTCCCGAAGCTTGACCGCTGATGCGGCCGAATACGCTACCAATCCGAATAGGGAGGGGGACATCCCAAAAAAAGTTAATATGACAACGATTGCTGCAATAATACAGTTTGATAATTTTTTGGATAGACTGCCCTTGCTACCGTAAAAAGTAATTATAGGAATGCAAAGCAAAAACATCCAAAAAATAGAGATTGCTCCTATCCAGACCGGACTCTGGTTGTAGGTCAGTTCCGAATGTGTCCAAGAAATGAATATTGCAGGATATATGCCTGTTAGCACAGCGAGCATGTATATCATAGAGGCAAATAGGATGAGCCCTGAGGCTCTAGCGCGGTACCACTTGGTTCCAGTGAGTTTAGCTAAATACTTTAACCGTTGTCTTTCAGTAAATGCCACTATTCCGCTTAGGCCTAATATTGCAAAAAGCCATACCACAGGAATTGATAGTCCAAATTTTTCTGAGTCGAGATTGAAGGCGGCTAAAGTTAGCAGCCCAAATCCAATGGCCATGAGTGTCGCGAATTTAATGCCGAGTTTAGCCGTATGTTTTGCTGGCAGCCCAAATAATGATATTAAGCCTCCAAAAATGAACGCCGGCATTATTATGCATATTATTACGGACAATAGCACGAGCATTGCGCAGAATAGCCATGCAAAAAGCGCTGGTCCTATCGCGATGGATGGCATGAACAAATCCACGCGTTCGATAGTTGATAGGTAGACATATAACCCAAATATTGCAGTGCCTGACGCATACAGAGATACTATAGCGGTAATGCTTTTCCAGTGCTTTGGCGCGCCCCTCAGTAATTTCCGGATCAGCTTCTTAGTTTCAGAGGGTTGATCCGCGTTTGCTGTAATTCCAGATGGTGGTTGATTCAAGAGTCTTTCCTTCTAAACTGGGTTTGCTACCCTGCGGGGTATTGGTGGGGAAATGGATGCATTTCAACGTCATCTGATTAGGATGATCGCATTGGTTAGGGTTTGCTCTGAACCGTTTGCTGGCTGAAATACGGGCTTTGTTCTGCTAAGGGCGAATATCGCTGTTGGTTATCGACATGCAATGGCTCGACTTTATTTTTTTCTGCCACCCCTTAGGCAGCTAGTTTGTTTGAGCCCGCCAGCTTTGATCACTATCAACGGGGTGGGCCACACGGATCGTAGTTCTAGGCTCGAAAGGCACTGTAGAATCAGCTGTGTTGCTATTCACGAATGGATGCCGAGTGTTTGAGTCGGACCACGATTCTCTGATTTATCATGCAACACACATGGAAAGGAAAACTGTGAAATGATCGGGTCAAGAACGCTTCACTCGCTTGCTCAGTTTCTAGAGCTATAACCTTCGCAAAATACAGAGGTGCTGTTCAGCAAGCACGGCATGCCTCATGCCAGCTTGTACCAAGAACAACTGCTCATAGAAATCCTCAACTCGCTGCAATCATCATCTTCCGATACGGTTATGCGGATTGTCGCTGAAGTGTTCGCCACTGCCGGTGATTTTCGCGCCAGGGTGAGTCCGAAGTATCGCTTTGACGAGCGTGAACAAGATCTGAAGCAATGCCTGATCCTAGACGGCTATGTGGTGGACAACAAAAAGCTTGTCCAGACGGATCCGGCACTTTCCGATTCCCCTGTTGAAGATGACTTGATCAAGGGCCTCAAGTCTTGCGGTGCCCCTAGGAGTGAGGAAATACTCTCCAAGATCAATGATTCCGCAGATGCATTTAGACGCACCCCTCCAGACTACAATGCAGCCCTCACAAATGTGCGTGTCGCGCTGGAAACATTGGCTGGAGATGTCGCAGGTGATGTGGCGACACGGCCGGACGCCCAAGGGACCTACAACCCAGCGAAGTGGGGTGAGGTGCTGACATATTTGCGCATCAACGGCGAGATAACCATTGAAGGGGAGAAGGGGCTGGCTGGGGTATTCGGCTTTCTCAGTCCTGGAGCCCACCGACCTGTTGGCATTCCTGAGGATCAGATGACACGTCTAGGTCGGTCATTTGCACTCAACATGTGCTGGTTCCTCCTGAAAAATCACGCGGTCACTTAAGGTCGTACCACCATCCGACCACCGCACACTAATCTGAACAAGGATGTTTGAATGCAACAAAAGCGTATAGCCCTGCTAATCGACTGCGACAACGTCAGCCACTGCGCCGTGGAGGGTG
Source organism: Pseudomonas sp. NA-150 (assembly GCF_044336365.1). Lineage (NCBI taxonomy): Bacteria > Pseudomonadati > Pseudomonadota > Gammaproteobacteria > Pseudomonadales > Pseudomonadaceae > Pseudomonas > Pseudomonas sp. NA-150. The sequence goes on from NZ_CP172305.1 coordinate 1,504,583, forward strand.
TGCTGGAGGAATTGGCGAAATACGGAATGGTGAATGTTCGTCATGCCCATGGTGATTGGAAAAGCGAGCACCTTTCTGGATGGGTGGACCGCCTCCATCCCTTCGCAATTCGTCCGATGCAGCAGTTCGCTTACACCAAGGGCAAAAATGCCACTGATGCGGCCATGATCATTGATGCCATGGACCTGCTTTACAGCAAAAACATCGATGCCTTTGCTCTCATGACCAGTGATAGCGACTTCACCCCCCTAGTGCTTCGGCTGCAAGAAAGTGGATTCCCAGTCTATGGCTTCGGTGAAACCAAAACCCCTTCGCCATTCGTATCTGCCTGTACCTCGTTTATCTACGTTGAGAATTTGAGGTCCACCCGTGGCGAAGACAAGGGCGAGGACAAGTTTGTTGCTGCTGACCAGCCCAAGAAGAAGGGCCGCAACGAGCTGCGAAGCGACACAACGCTTGTTCGCCTGCTGCGAAATGCCGTGGAGCAAACGGCGAGTGATGATGGTTGGTCCCATTTGAGCCACGTATCCGAGTACATCAGGAATAATAGCTCGTTCTCGGTAGTAAATTATGGCTTCAAGAAGCTGGGTGATTTGATCCGGGCATCTGAATTGTTCGACATTGACATGCGTTTTGAGGGTACGGCGATGTTTATTCGAACCATTCGTAAAGCAGTCGCCCAACCTATGGCGTCTTAACAAAAATTATCCGTGCCGACCGGAGAACTGCGCTGAAATGCGCCCATCACGGCGTCTCCTTTCCGCCCATTTGAGCCACTGCTGAAGCGCCAGATAGCGATCCTTAGACACAGTCCACTAACCCTCTCCGAAGTCCTGAAATCCTCATGAACATTTTTTCTTTTCGAGCTGACACCATCCAACACGTGTTCGCGCTGATGCTTTCAGCGGATATGAGTACCGTGCACCGCCTCACCATTTTGCCAGACCAGCATTTCCCTGATGTTGAAGTGGAGCTAGTGAGTGACATGACGGAAGAGGAGCTTCGGATAACCATCGCTGCCCTCGACGATGCGCATGTCATGGCAGATACCTTCCTCGCATGCGACTTGGGGTCGAACCCGCTACAGCGCGGAATTGATTTCGACCCGCTGCCAGCCACTCCGGAGTTTTGAACGCATGGCCACCCACTACACCAACGAAGCTGTCCGATTTCTGGATTACTACCTCGATGACGCGGCGGATGCGGAGTTCGCCGTCATGCTCAACGCACCCTGGGGAGCAGGTAAAACCCATTTCATCGAAAACTATCTCAAGGGCCGATCAGACCGCATTGATCAGGTACAAAAGCCTTGCTACCTGTATGCGAGCCTCTATGGGGTAACCTCCACATCAGCGATTAACGATCAGTTCTTTGCCCAGATTCATCCTCAGCTCAGTTCGAAGGCTTCGCGGGTTATCGGATCGGTAGCAGCCCACTGGGTGGACAAAATATCTGGCACCAAGAATAGCGATCAACTCGTCCGTGACATGCTGTTAAAGCTAGAGGGCAAGGTCTTGGTCATCGACGACTTGGAACGTTGCTCGATGAAGATCGCTGACGTCCTGGGTTTCATCAATACGTTTGTTGAGCATGAAGGTCTTAAAGTCATCATCCTCGTCAATGAGGCTGACATTCCTTCTGATCAGCGTGCCGTCTATGATCGCCAGAAAGAAAAGCTCGTGGGCAAGACCTTAGAGGTCAAATCCGATCCTGAAGAGGTGTTGCTGAAGCTTAGCGAGCGTTTTAGTTTGGAGCCTGTTAAGCAGACTGTGGCGCGTGAAAAATCGTCATTGCTTGATACGTTTTGTGCGTCTGGGAAACTAAATTTCCGCAATCTTCGGGCTATCCTGGCAGATTACGAGCGCCTCGTTGAGGCCGTCGATGTACGGTTGAGGGATAAGCCCGATGCCTTGAAGCAACTGCTGCTGTATATGGTCGCTACGGGCAGCGAGTTTCGGAGCGGTGCGCTATCGGGCGAGGCGTTCAAGTCTCTACCTAGCACCCATATCGCTCGTGTCAGCCTGTACGCTGGTACCACCACCAAGACACCGTCAGAGCAGATGTTCAGTGAGTTGTCGAACCGCTACCCCGAGGTTAACTGGGCGGACCCAATCGTTAGTCCAAAGCATCTGGCAGAGCTGTATTCCGCAGGGGTCATCAATGTTGAGGAAATCAACAAGGGTTTGGGAGAGCATCCTGCGGTGGTTGGGCACGCAAACATTCCTGCATGGCGGCTCCTGTGGAATTGGAACCAGTTGCCCAAGACCGAATACATTAAGGCTAAAAAAGAGTTGCAGGCTCAGTTAGCCGACCACAAGCTCATCCATCCTGGCCTCATTTTGCATGTGGCAGGGATCGCGATCTCTCTTCGAGAATACGGTGATCAGATCCTTGGCGAAGGGGTTGAGCCTGAGGCGTACTTCAACGAATACGTAGCTACCTTGGTCGAGCAAAATGCGTTGACTTCAAATCGAGGGCCTTTCGGCTTCGACAGTATGGCAGCCTTGGGCCTAGGGTACTCATCCGCGAATAGCCCTGAATTTAAAGCCATCTATGAAATAGTCAAACAAGCGGCTGATGGTGTCGAACGCAGGCAGATGAAGACCGTAGCTTGCAGCTACGTGGCACGATTGGAATCCAATCCTGATAGCTATTCTTCGCTCTACGAGTTCGGCGTTCAGGAAAAGAAATACGGAAATGCGCCTTTTCTGCACCATATCGATGTCGCTGATTTCTCTCGGCTGTTGATCGTCGACTCCTGCTCTAATGATCATCTTTTTGCAAGCTTGATCAAAAGATTTGAGCATAATTACCAACGCGGTTCCCCGCTCCAGGATGAGTACGATTGGTTGGGTGAAATGAAGAGCCACTTGCTGGTGATGGCTAATGCCGACATTGCTCCATTCAAAGAAGTACTGCGCCTGCGGGTGAAACACTACTTCGGGAAGATCGAGGAAGGGATTGGACGTCCAGCAGCCACCGAGTGACTGCACGGCGGCGGCCATTATGGGCGACCGACTATGGCAGTTTACGAAAAGCTAAGTGATCAAGGAAAAGGACAAATGAGCGCCCATCCCGAATACATGCGAACCTTTGAAGAAGCCGTCCTCGCTGTCGGCACAGACCCGCAGGCGTCATTCATTGGCTTTTTAATCCGACCAGAAAAGCGCTGGGTGGAGTGGTACGAAATATCGCTTTATGAAGAGGATGACTTGGATGCCGAGGTATCCATCCACTACCAAGGTGGAGCGGTGTTTTCATCCGAAGGTGAAGATGATCATTACTGCCTTTCGGACGTGCCATCGGTAGCAAATTCACTGCTCTACATCGACAGCCAAAGAATTCCTGACATGGTCGACCTTACCGCCGATTACGTGCTTCATAGATTGTTTCAAAATTTGCCCGATCCAGAAGTTCTTTGGGGTAATGCGCGAGAAGCATTCTTTACTGCTGCCGTTGATCAGGCTATTAAGTCAGGCTTGGCTACTGTTGAGGGAATGTGATGGAGCTTTCGAAATGCATTGATGCGCTCTCAAATGGCGGCATCGGCTTCATTGGAAAACATGAGGCTCCAGGCGGGGAGGTAACATTGGAGGTCCCCCGCAAAGATCTTGAGTCGTTCCTGAAGGACCCAGCCGAGTTTTTCAGCTCTTACTATGGTGTGACTGCCAGACAATTCAGGCTTTGGCAGGATACCCAATTCTCGGTAGTGTGCGCGGGTCATACAGCCCGTGACGAGCCTTGCAAAATGATTATTAAGGGCGGCTCGATGCTTACCTCCCCTCAGGAATGGGTGTCATTGCAGGGTAATTACTGCCACGTCCACGGATGAACGAAATAGGAAATCTAGGTAATCCACATGCAAAAAACTGAAAAATGGGTAATCAAAAAACCTGATGGCCAATTGCTTTTGAGCTTCGGTATCGATGCGGCACAGATCCACATCGGCTGGTTTCGTCCCGATGCCCCGGGTAAGACGAAGGAAGGAAAAAAAGGGCCGCTCACGTTTCATGCTATCGCTAAGGCTCAGGCGCTACTGACAGCATTAGTCACGCTAGTACCTAATGAGTTCAGTGACGCCGTTGTCGCTGACGTCGGATTATTGGTCGGTGAGAGCAATTGATCTGCGTGGTCTAGATTTGTTATAGCGGTGAGACAGTTGAAACCAAGGGCGGTAATCACAAAACGCTGAAGTAGTAGAGCAGTGATCACAGCATTGATGTCGTGGAGTCCTGGTCTTCCTGATTTGAAGCGTAGTTCTCGGAATGCCCAAGCATTGAACCCAATGCTTGGGCAGGGCTGTCTCCGACCCAAAATATTACTGGTCCCCAATAATGAAGATTGCAGTACCGAAATGAGAGTGTGGATATGAGCGACTTGGAAGAAGAAATGCGTCGAGCCCTTTTCGGGTCGACATCAGGAACCGAGCCTATTACTCCATTGAAACCGGCAGAGCCGCCACAGGCTGCTCGTGCAAGGGTCCGCAGACCGCGAATCCAAGTGACCATGAAGGTGTCGAAGGAGTTTGAAGGCGTAACCGAATTATTTATTTATGAGTCAGATTCTTTAAGCACACTGACCGCTGAAATCGACGCAAAAGCAGCTGCCAAAAAGCAAAAGTTTAAGTATTTCGATGTTGTTTCTGTCAAGACAGTCGGTTGACCATCGCTGACGCGATGGAGGTATCCAGCTGGGTGTTCGAATAGCAAATTTCATAAGCGCTTCTGTGAAAAAGGTTAGCTCTCGATGATGATTTACGATGGATTAGCTTTTCCGACTCAGCTCCATGCTCAGTGGGCAGCTTTTTTCAATCTGGCTGGTTGGACGTGGGCGGCAAATCCGGCTTCGGTGGCAGATTGGGTCCCGGATTTTCGGGTCAGTTTTGATTGCGGACACTCAGAATGCAGCGGCAACCACACAATTCTGATTTCTGTGCTTCCAGTCACCAATATTGATGGAGTCCTCGGGCATCCAGCTTTGAAGCACTGTTATTTAGTGGAAGACCAGCAAGGTCGATGGTTAGCTGATGCGGGTGCAGTTTTTGGTTCTACGCCTAGTGCTACTAGATGGGAAATGTCGCACGGAGCCGGGGGCGGTACGGAAGAGGTTGGTAACTGGGTAGATAATCCATCCAGTCTGTGGATCCAGGCAGCTTCAGCTATCCGGTGATGGTGTAGCCATAAAGATATATTTTTTGACGCATTTTTTTGGACTGCCATACACAGATAACAATCAATTGTAGCGGATCGCCACCGCATGCTCCGTCACCTATTGAGGCAGGTACTAGGTTGAAATATTACCTGCATTGCAACAGGGCCATTTGGTAAATAATGCGCTGAGCGATACCTGCCGACTCACTCTAAGCCACACCCGCTGGGCTTATCCGCGAAGCGGTTGGGTCATGCGGTGAAGGCAGGCACCTTACATAGTGCTCACAGAGCTTAGTCATATTGAAATGCGTTCCAATGAACTGCCCAAAGTAAAGTGGCGGGGCTCAGGTGAGCTTTTCTAGGCGACGACTTGTCTCTCCACCATTGATTTCACGGCATCGCAGGGTCGAAGGTTACGACGGACGATTCTTGTTACTTGCAACAAGGGCGCCCATTTGAGCTAGACGGCACAACGGGGAAGAAGTGCCCCGTTGTTTCTGTCCTTATCAATTGCGAGTCACTCTCCAGACAGTATTGGAGAGGTCGTCGGCAATGATGAGCGCACCGCGGGGATCGACAGTGACACCCACAGGTCGGCCACGGGTTTTTCCATCAGATCCCCGGAAGCCCGTCGCAAAATCGATTGGCTCACCCGCAGCATGGCCATTGCTGAACGGCACGAAGACCACTTTGTAGCCCACCGGATTATCACGGTTCCAACTGCCATGCTCACCTACGAATACACCGTCGGCGAACTTGTTACCCATCGCAGGGATTGAGAAATCGACGCCGAGCGCGGCGACGTGCGAGCCCAGGCTGTAATCAGGTTTAATTGCCGAGGCGACCTTGGCTGGATCTTGTGGCTGGGCTCGCGAGTCGACATTCTGGCCCCAGTAACTATAAGGCCATCCGTAGAATCCGCCTTCACGCACTGAGGTCAGAAAATCGGGAGCAAGATCAGGCCCAAGCTCATCACGCTCGTTGGCGACCGCCCATAACTGACCGGTCCCAGGCTGAATCCTCAGCGCTGTAGGGTTGCGGACGCCCGTCGCGAAGGGTTTGTGTGCTCCCGTCTGGGCGTCGACCTGCCAAATTCTCGCTCGCTCCAGCTCGATCTCCATACCGCCCTCGGTAATATTGCTGTTGGAGCCAATACCGACATACAGAGTGCGGCCATCAGGGCTTATTGCCAGTGACTTCGTCCAATGGTGATTGATCTTGGAGGGCAGTTCAGTGATTGTCGTTGGCGCACCTGTAGCCTTGGTCTGGCCTTCTACATAATCAAAGCTCACCAGCGCATCCTGATTCGCAACATAAATTTTGCCATTGGCGAAAGCTAGCCCATACGGAGCATTGAGATTTTCGGCAAAAACGGTTTTCAGTTCGTACTTCCCGTCGCCATCGGCATCGCGTAGCAGTGTAAGACGATTGCCACCTTTGACCGGGGTAATGCCCTGAGCCTTGATATAGCTTGCGATGATGTCTTTTGGCTTGAGCTTGGGCGCGTCAGTACCGCCTTTGCCTTCCGCCACAAGTATGTCGCCATTGGGCAAAACCAGCGTCTGACGCGGCACTAGCAAATCGGTCGCAATCGCCGAAACGCTATAGCCCTCGGGTACGGTCGGTCTCTGATCGCCCCAGGCCGTAGGTTCAGCAATCTTCATGCTCGGCAACAGCCCGCGTTGGGCCTCAGGCATCTTAGGGTCTGGACCGTGCTCTTCAGTGCTGTCTTTCTCGCCTCCGCAGGCGCTCAACAGTAGGGCCATGGACAGTGCCGTCAATGCATGGAAATGTCTCATCGTGCGCCTCCAGAACGTAGGTTAGTGAGTCCTGTCCATGCCGAAACGCAGCTCAGCAACGTCACGATGACAGACAAAATCAGACCCGAAGGCATGACGGCCCAGGCATCCTTGGCATGCTCGAAAGAATTAACCAACCCCAGTCCCCAAGTGACCAGAAGCAGCAAGAGATAAACTACCGGACGGCCTGATTTTTGGCTTGAGCGGATCAAATTGACCAGCGCGAACAGCAACGCCAATCCACAGAAAAGCATGCCGCCAGCGATGAGCCAGGAGGCAAAGTTGCTCCACTGAATAAGGTAGGTTTTGAAGTAAGCGATATCGCTTAATAATCCGCCAAGAAACAGCGGCACCGCTCCCGCCAACAGGACCGCGTGAAGCGGGCCGGGAAGGACGCGGTAGGGAGAATCGGCAGTGTCGGTCACGGTGGCTCCTTATCGTTCATCAACCCTAGGCCGACCCCGGCGCAAATAAATTGGGATGGGCTGGCATACGCTGGATGCGCAATAAAAAGATCGCGAGGTCAAAGTGTTAGTTCAATGCAATTACAGAGGTGGAAGGATCTCGAAAATCTAGGTGCTCCCAACACACTGGTCGATGGTCGATCCGGAAGAGAGCACAGCAGTAACCGTTCGGGCAACGCTCCTTCCTGACACCGTCGCTTAAGGAGATGGTGGCCACATAATGTGATCTGACACCATTTTTAGCCTTGTTACGCGTACGCCCACGCCACTAGTACGCCGTTCCTATTCCAAATCCTTCAAGACCCAAGTCATTGCCGAGTGTGCGCAGCCTAACACCTCGATTGCCAATGTCGCCTTGATGGAGGGAAGCAACGTGTTAATCATGCCATCGTCTGGCGGTGGCGTATGCGTCCGGCAAAGTCATCTATCTGCCTCCCGTCTACGCAAGCCCTTCTTCACTCAGTGCTTTTTGAACCGCAGGACGAACCCGAACCCGGTCATACCACGCATGAAGGTTATGCAAATTGTCGAAATGGATGTCGGCCTTGTAGTAGCTGGTCAGCCAAGCGGCCTGCCCCCAGCCTGTTAGTGCGAAGAGATAAGCGTCTGCCACAGTGAAGGAATTTCCCATAAGGTATGGGCGGGTAGCCAATTGTTCGTTAATCCAGTCAAAGCGCTTTTCCAGTTTTGGCCTGGCAGTTTCCACATATTTACCGGCGAGTGTTGCGTACAACAGGGGAATGTACCCCTTGTGAATCTCAGACGTCAGGAAGCTCAGCCATTCTTGGAGTCGATATCGATCAAGGGTGCCATGAGTGGGTACAAGTCCAAGCTCCGGTTTCAGATCGCCCAAATACAGCACAATTGCTGGGCCTTCGCGTAGGAGTGTACCGTCGTCCAACTCAATTGCTGGCACATAGCCAAACGTGTTGACGTCGCAGTAATTCTCGCCCAATTCGGTGAGGTGCTTCTTGTAATCGACCTTGATCAACGTGGCATCGAGACCTAGTTCATTTAGTACGATGTGAGGCGAAAGGGAGCAAGACGCGGGGATGTAGTACAGCTTCATTACAGACTCCAGAGCATGAGTGAGCGCTGTCATTTCCAATGGAGAGACGGCTTCAGCCCATTCTAGATGTCAGGTATAAAATAGGAAGAACGCACTATTTTGTAGTATAGGTACATAAAATATACCTACATCCGTTCAGAGATTCCGAGAATGAAAGACAACGTATCAGGATGCTCGGTAGAAGAAGCGATGCGTTTGCTGGGTGGCCGCTGGCGTCTACTCCTTGCATCCTACCTGCTCGATGGGCCTAAGCGATTCAATGCGTTGAGGCGAGACATTCCTGCCATATCGCAACGAATGCTGACCATTGACTTGCGTGCCCTTGAGGAAGCAGGGCTTGTAAAACGCACAGTATTTCCGACAGTGCCCGTAACGGTTGAGTACGAACTCACCGATGACGGCAGGCGCCTAGAGCCCGTGGTGGAGGTAATGAAGCAGTTTGGGCTATGGGTCAAGAGCCGCTAATTCATCGTCAGCGTCTGCCCACGTCGATATTGCGTTGAACATCCCTTTCGGGCGGTGGGACGGACTATCTATACAGGGTCGATTCGCCCCTCGTGACCGGCGACTCTCGACCCAATGCAGACGGTCAGCGCTAGGGCGGAAGTCGGCCATGTGCGGACGCTTACCTCGGGCCGACGTAATGCGGTCAAAGATTGCATTCGGCATGACCAAATCAAGGCGTTGACTAGATGCGCGCGCAGTGGAACCTAAGATTATTGATTGTGCGATGATGTTACGCATCACGCCCGTTGCGCAGACCTTCGCGTCGATCACCCAAGGCTCCCTACATTTCCACTCTCACGGAAGATTGCGCGTTTTGATTAAGCTAAAAAAACTGTCGAATCCTAAGCCCGTTGAAATCTCTACAAAAAACACCCTGTATGTCCGGGAGATGGCTAAGCTTAGGGCCTACTTCAAGCTTAACCCAACCGAACGGGCACGCACCCGGCCGCCGTTCGACAAGGATGTACTTGACGCGCAGTCTGTCCTCCAGGAACTCAAGCGGATCCAGCACAGCAAGTGTGCCTATTGTGAAACTATTCTCGAACACAAACCGAGTCGGTTCGTGTCCCACTATCGACCGTTGAGCAACGCGTTTGATCCTCATCAGGACGCAGAGCATCTTGAGTGTTATGCATGGTTCGCCTACGAATGGCGGAACCTGATGCTTATCTGCAAGGACTGCGATAACCATAAACTCAATTTTTTCCCGATATCAGGCAGAACCGCTATTGCACTTTCGTCCTGGAGAGCGGCCCAGCTCCGGGAAATGCCGCTCCTGCTCAACCCATTCGAGGACAATCCTTCGGATCACCTCATGTTCGATACGGATGGTGTCGCTTGCTCTACCTCTGCCGCCGGAAAAGAGACTATCAACATTCTCAACCTCAATCGGCCAGCGCTTTGCATAAAACGTAAGGAGCAGATCGGTGCGGGGCTAAAAATCATTCTAGGCAACAGCAACGAGCATGCACTAAGAGAGGCACTACGAGAATACACCGATCATGAGGTACTCCACGGAGGGGCCGTTAGGAACTGCCTGGGGCATGTCTGCCGGATACTGCAAACCCAGATCCGCCATGGCAGATACTCTGCTCACACCGATCTGATCAAAAAGATCATTCGACTCAGGAATGAGTTTTCGGTCCATGATTGGGAAGAGGCTGTTTCACGGTGCAAGAGCAATGATCTGGCGTTCGTTATCCAGAACAACGAACTGGGCGAGCTACAACCTCGGCGGTATGCCTACATCAACCGTATTGAGATCGGCCGTTTCAAGGGGGTCGAACACTTCACGTTGGATCTCGACGCAGGCCCAACTGGCCAGAGTCGTAGCGAAACGTCCTGCACAATGCTGTTGGGGGAAAACGCCACTGGAAAAAGCTCGATCCTGCAAGCTATTGCGCTGGCGCTAATGCCCAGTGGAGAGCGCCAGCGCCTACGTCTCGACCAAAAGAGCATTATTCCCTATGGCATCGACGACACCTTGATGCCCCCTCTTCAACCAGCAGTTACATTGCGCTTCAGCAATGGTGAGGCAGTAGCCCTCAGCATGAACCTGCAAACGGGCCGCCTGAAATCCGTCGGTTCCCCACATAACGTGGTCTTCGGTTATGGTTCCCGAAGATACTTCGTACTAGGGAAGTCCACGAAAGCACAGACCTGCCCCAACAGGACGCTGTTCAATCAGGCAGCCAGTCTGCCGGACCCGACTAACTGGTTGCTGAATCTCAAGGAGGAGAAAAAATTCGACGCTGTGGCACGTGCACTGGCTTCTCTGCTTTCCCTGCGCGCCGGTGAGTTCGTGGCCCGGGACGACCTTTCGATCTTCATCCAGCGCCACACTTCGCCTCTGCCCATTGAACATCTTAGTGATGGCTATAAGTCTTTGTTCGCCATGGCCGTTGACATCATGCGAGAAATGCTCAAACACTGGGATAACTTGGAGTTCGCGCAAGGCATCGTGCTGATCGATGAAATCGAAAACCACTTGCACCCACGCTGGAAGATGCGCGTGATGAGAGCGCTGCGCGACTCGTTCCCGCGCGTACAGTTTATTACGTCTACTCACGATCCATTGTGCTTGCGGGGAATGCTCGAAGGCGAGGTGCAAGTGCTATATCGAGATCGCGTTGGACACCTGCAACGCGTTGAGCAATTACCCAACGTGGCAAATTTACGTATTGAGCAGATCCTGACGTCTGACTACTTCGGGCTGGCCACCACCGAAGACCCGCTGCGTCAGCATGCACTGGAACAGCTCGCCAAATATGCCGCGCACGGAGACAGCACCTCACGCAAACGGAGCGGAGGCACCGCGACGACCTGCTGGAAAACTACGGCAGCCTCCCCATGATCGGCGATACCCTCGACCGACAGATCATCGCTCAAGCGCTGACCCGTCACATCCGTGATACGGACATCGCCACACCCTTCGAGCATGCTAGCGCCAGGGAAGCATCTGTGCGGGCAATTATCGAGGTACTAGAACGCAACAGGAAAAAGTATGGTACCCGTTAACCGCAGCCTGGTCGAAAAGCCGGCATCCCTAACCGCGCCGAATGGCGCGGGCCACCGTGAGCATTTGCGCGCAGAGATCCACTACCAGAACCCGCACACTACTGCATATGGTTTCTCTCATTACAAAGAGCCCGATGTGGTCATGGCGTTGAACACGCTGTTTCACAATAAATGCGCCTACTGCGAGGGCAAAATAACTAACACTGGCCCCATCGACGTTGAACACTTCCGCCCCAAGGGCCGAGTAGCGGGCGTGCTCAACCATCCCGGATATTGGTGGCTAGCCACTGAATGGACCAACTTGCTCGCCTCCTGCATCGATTGTAACCGCAGCCGAAACCAGACGCTGCTGGGCAGCGAAGATGACGAGCAACTGACCCAGGGCGAAAGACTAAGTGGTAAGCACGATCACTTCCCAGTGTCCGGGCCCCGGGCCACTTGCGCCACCGACGACCACGCGCTGGAGGCCCCGTTGCTAATAGACCCAACCAGCGTGGACCCCCGCGAGCATATCTACTGGAAGGTCATGGTCGACCAACCGCTGGCTGTCGCCGTCTCGCAAAACGGCCAGGCAAGCATCGACCTTCTTGGCCTTAATCGCTCGAAACTCGCGGAAGCGAGAAGAGAACTGCAACTTAAGCTGGACGAAGAGTTTCTATGTTTGAAGGCAACCATCAGCAAAATTGCAGACGAACCAACTAACGAGGGAGTCAGGGGCTGGATGCCCGTGCTGCAAATGCTCATCGATAAATTCTTTAGGCACGCCGAAGCGAACAATGAGTATTCGGCGTTCGCCCGGCACATCGTCGAATCCAGGTACGGCACGGTATCGAAAATGATGGACGCGTTGTTGGCTAGAGTTGCTGCGGACAGCCCTGTGGAATCAGCGGCTCGCTGAACCATGCTGTTGCATCGTTACACAAGGACAAAACGCCTTGCCCCCCCGGTTTTGCCGGCCACGAAAGGCAGCTATCGGCCGATTCTGTTGAAAAAGTCGACCTTCGTTTCCATTGCCAAAAAGTGCGTGTCTGAGATTGAATTCTAGAATCGTCGCAGAGGCATTCGAACTCAGATTTCACGTAGGTGCGTGCAAAAAGGCGCTTTCACCGACCAGTCTTCTGGCAGTTTGAGAAAATCGACTTTTTCAACAGAATCGGCCAAAAGATGCCCTTCGTGGAGGGCAGCTAATGACCTACTTAAACTATGTCAATTCAATTCAAATGTGATTATCTATTAATGACAATCAACGAAAAAGCCACCACTAACAAACAAGGGGTAAAAAGCCCTATTTATCTTCTTAGAAGCCAGACTCTTTCGAAATGGTTGCACGCCAACAGCCACTGACGGCAAACTAAGGTGCAATATCGAAACTTTGCCACTCTGGAGTGTCACCCAATCGCAAAATAGTTTTTATTAAGTCCGCACAGACAACACCTGCCTGCTTTAAAATTTCTTTCGCTTCAGTTCTTTCCTCTAAAATCATTTTTGCTTTAGTTGGCTGCTGGCCGTTGTGCACCATTGCGCTTCTATAAGTATAAGTTGCCTTGACGATGTCTCGTATACGGCTCCGCTGGGTTAGATCGCTACCAAGAAGCCTTGCTGTTCGTGTTGTAACCTTATGAGTGACCTCACTCGATTCGTTTCCTCCTACTAAAGATTCCAGCGCAATCGAAAGGTCAATTGCCCTATCGCCCAAACTACCTCGGCGGAGCGCGAGATTAAAACGCTCTAAGGCCACGCGAACCTTTAATTTGGCTTGAGTGTTCAAGCGCTGAAAATCAGAAATGATATTTTGAATTTCTGAGAGATCCACAGGCTGATAAACTTGACCCGCGCGTGGAATGGTTTCAATTGAACGAGCGCTCCAAGAGCTTAGGAAGTCGCCATAGCACTTCAAATCGGCGTCTTCGTACTCCATCCAGATGGCTGTCCCTATAACAGGATTATAACCAATCAAAGTTATAAGCATGGCGATGTCGTGAAACTCTTCCATTAGGCCAGCAATTAAATTCTGATCTTTCGCCAGCTCATCCCATTGCTGCTGCTCTGGAGCATATTTATGCACGCAATATTTCAGTTCCATCTGCCCTACAAGCGCACCCCCGGGAGAATCACTGATTACCCTTGGTATTGTCCAACTGCACTTAAATCCTCTATCTGCACCAGGGACGAAAAATTTCTTCTGAGCACTTTCCGGCAGCTTGGACAAAGGCAATAACTGAATATTCTCAGTCAACTGCAAAGGCTCTTGAATTGAAAGCCCCCACAAGGTTTCAACCAAATTAACATTGCCATTCTTTGTAGCTAAGACGCGAATAAGCCAAGCAATTGCATCTGGCGTGGAGCCACTTTTTTTTGCTCGATACAACATCGCCTCAATAGATTTGTTTGGATATATTCCGCTTCTCGTTATCGCCGACCGGAGAGCATAGTTATCATCTCCAGGAAACCGATTATCACGCCTTAGAATCGGTTCAATTTTTTTTATGATCGCATTAAGCTGTATCGAGGCGGGTCTGGAAATTTCAATGTCGGTGGATTCCAGCGCGTTTGCCAATGGTACTGGTCCATAGGGCGTTAGCACGCTACTAGCCATTGCATCATTTAGAGCGATTCCCAGATCATCCAATATTGTTTCTGAACGACGCTCGGGTATCTGAATCGAGGTATCCCTTGTATATTCTTGTGCTTTAGTGGAATCAGACATTAGCCTTTCCTAGTAAATTGTGCTCACACGAGTGCATAATAGATTTCACTTTATCATCTATTTTTGCCTTGCCTGAGCTTCGCCCGTCGGCCTATCGTACTGAACTCAGCTTATCAACTGCCTCACCAGACTAACAGTTGTAAAGAGTAGAAAGTGCTTCGGTTCATGGCCGGAAGCAGTCCATCGCCAACGATTGTTTTTGGCCGAACGCTACCATTCGCCACCGGCAGCTTTGGGTCGATAGTCGCCGGTCACGACCGGCGATTCTCGATGCAATAGAGCACTTCGCGCCTGGCGGCAGTCAGCCAGAAGCGCTCAACGTGCGCTCAACGTGCGCCCACGAAACCTGCGGCGATTCATCCTGTTTCAGCTGCTCTCAAGCGCTGCATGGAATATCCTTGCGCCACGCAATCTCCTAAAGCAGTGAATTGAACGATGGGTTTTGAACAACTAGCTGAACTACGTGAGCGCCTGCAAGCTGAAAAAGCGCATGCAGGAGCCGATAGCGCGATACACCTCAAGCCGAAGTCCTCCCCGCAGGCGAAACCTCGTGACCAGGATCCAGCGCTTAAAGCGATCTGGCCATTGCAGAAGCATTTTCCATTGGCCTTCCCTGTGAATCCAGCTCCCAAAGTTTCGCTTAAAGAAGGGATTTTGAAGGATGCTGAGCAACACCTGGAACTACTCGGAATAACACGCGAACAGCTTAAGCTTGGCATCTCCACGTGGTGTCGAGGCACTCGGTACTGGGTAGCCATGGTTGAGAATGCACCCCGCTTAGACTTGAGCGGTCAGCACGTGGGCACTGTAACCGCCGATCAGGCGCTACATGCGAAGCAGCAAGCTTCGCGGCAACGCAGCCAATGGCGTAGTCGGGAGAAATCAAAGGCGCTCGTGCCGGCCGTCACTTCCGATACGGGTTCAGAGCAGGCTAAGGGCTGAACACAATCGCGCTTTGCATCGTGCGCCCAACTACGAGGATCACTGGCAAGGCGCGTGCTCACTGCTTAGCCGCACGCTCGATGGACCTGCAAGCAACTGGCAAAGAGATTCAACGGCTGTTGGGTTGGGTAGCTGCCAAAACGACAGTCCGCATTTTTGCCGACTGCCGACTCCCGACCGGCACGAGGGCCTTCGTTGTATCGTTTTTGACGATGGCGTGCGGCGTGAGGTGGTCAAATTGAATCCAGGCTGATGGTCAGCACGACCGCATGCCTTGTCAGCTGGATTGCAGACAAGTGCTCAACGCCATGCAGTTGCCCCTACAGGTTGCTTGGGTTTGATCACCGGGTTTAAGCGTAATACTGTAATTATGAACGAGCCGTAAAAGGTCGGGGGGGACGCCGCCCACCCCCTGAACCTATTCCGCCTAGCGGATTCCTAACGGGACCTATCGATGAACGCTGTAACCCATGCCCTCAGTAACCTGGCAGTTCGAGTATTGAGACGAGTGCGGCTACAGGTGCTTCCAGCGAAGATCCAACAAATCAGAAAAGCTACGGTCAACAGTTTTTCAGGGTGGTGGCTAATTGATGTCGCTGTTGGCATGATGCTCAGCATCAAAGGCTGGTTGCAGCTCCTTCGATTCTGTACACACCTGGACCTCAACCATAAGTGGCAAATCTTTCCACCCGCGTTCCTCCAGCTAATTCCACCCACTCTCTCCAAAGTCCCATCATCGCCATGAATATTTTTTCTTTCCGCGCAGATGCTATCCAGCATGTCTTCGAGTTGATGCTTTCGCCTGGCACCAGAGCAGTGCACCGTCTGACGATCCTTCCAGATCAGCTTTTCCCAGATGTTGAAGTCGAACTGGTGACTGACATGACAGCGGACGAGCTTCGTCCAATCATCGCAGGCCTCGACGATGCACACGTGATCGCCGATACATTTCTCGCGTGCGATCTGAGGTCAAACCCGCTTCAGCGTGGAAACGATCCCTATCCGTTTCCCGCCGAACCTGAGTATTGAGCACATGTCCAGCAAGCACACCAACGTACTGCCGGAGTTTGAAAGGTGCGAGGCCGGCAGCCAGTGAGAGTGTGCGGCGGTTTCTGTCTCATTACACAACACCAACATGGGTAAATAAGCTGCGAGGGAAATGGTCATGCCTTTACGCTCGCGTGGCCGCCACGGCCGTAGTTTAGTAAATCGTTTCTACTTACGCACGCGCAACAATTGTGCTGGATTGGGCCGACTGATGTTTGTGGTGTCCCGCACCCAGTCGGTCTTGGCAATCCCGGACAATAGCTGTTGCCATAACGATGAGCCTGTAGGTGACATCACTACGATGTTAGAGTCCGACTAATTCAGCGAGGCTTTTCAGACAGACATTGAAAACCAAGCAACTACTAGACTGCCCACTTCCCAAGTAAGAGGGGAATTGGTATCACTGCTTAAATTTGTAAAATTCGCTTTATAGATCAAATCGCTCTATTAGATCCTCTGTTTAATGCCATTTATGCATGTGCAATAATTTTGCAAGGTTTGGATCCAAGAGCTACAGTACTTTACACAACAAGTTCGACGGCATGAATGGACACAGCTGCCTGCTTGAGTGGATTTATAGAGGTGCTAAGTTCTAGCGGTAGCGACAGAATGACTCAATGGTGGTGTTGATTGAACATCCATAGTCGCACCCATAATGACGAAATTTTATTAATCAGACGTCCTCGCTAACGGTAAAAAATCGAGAACCGTCTGTCGAGGGTGTTGATCGCTGAATTACCCACTGTTTGTCGATTATCAACAGGCTTTGGAGGAAAATACATATACCCAGCGCATTTCGTGAGAGTACTTGTCAAGGAACTACGTCCACCGAAATGCCGAATTGAGTAGGGCTACATCTATAACTAGGACATACCAGCCACCTCAATCAGCCTCCCAGCTGCAAAGGACAGACCGACGCCATCTTCGTTGAGCAAATGGGTGCGCCAAGCGGAACCCTGCCATTTTACCGCGCTTCAACGCTGGCGATTACTGCGATACCGAGATCCAATCTATATTCTGCATGGAGGCACTTTGAACCAGGCTTTTTATTATGGACATCTCCGAGCGGCGTATCTGGTCACGATGCTTGGGCCGGTCCTCCTGATTGCCTCCCTACCGGCATGGAGTCAGGTCGGACCAGGCACTATCACCTCAACGGTCACTCGGACCAGCGGAACCGATACTGTCGTCGGTAACACCACTATTTCACCGACTTCCGGCTCGGCCATCCGTTTGAGCGGGACCGGGCAGCTTGTATTGAACAGCAGCGCCGGTCCAATCGTGGTGATGTCGAGCGCCTCGCTCCAACACGCGTTGTACGTTCTGGGCAGCGGGCTCATCACCAATACCGGGTTGTCACCTCTGTCGATTTCGGCGAGTGGTGCAGGGGCATCGGCAGTCCAGGCTGAAGGGAGTGGCAACGTCACGCTTTCTGGCGCAACTATTCGGACCACAGGCGCCGCCACTGTGACGAGTTCCGTTATCGGCGCCTATGGTGCCTTTGCCCTGGGAGCCAACACGCAGATGAGCCTGACCGGCGGCTCGATCACCACCACGGGTGAGTCGGCCATCGGTGCTTACGTCCAAGGCGGCAAACTGGCCTTGTCCAATGTGGCAGTCCACACCGAATCCTTGACCGCGCTCCTCTTCGCTGGCAACTCGTACGGCGCCTATGGCATCAATACGGCAGCAGGTGGGCAGCTCACGGCAAACGGAGGTTCGGTGGTCACCGACGGCGCGTTCGGCATTGGCGTGAGATCCTCCGGGGTGAATGCGAAAACGACAGCAACCGACCTCACTGTTCTGACTCGGGGCAGCAGCGGCTATGGGGTCCAGGCCAGGGATAGCAGCATCACTGAGGTAACGCGGGTCGGGGTGCAGACGCTCGGTTCGTTGGGATATGGCATGTATGCCTGGCGCGCGGGCGCGAGCATCACCGGGACGGACACCACCGTCGCGACGCAGGGAGCCGATGCCTACGGCGCTTATGCGTTGGCTAATGGCAACATCACGCTGAACCGTGGCTCGATAGCGACGCAGGGCGCGCGGGCATCGGGGCTGGTTGCCAGTGGGCCTGGGGCTGTGGTGAACGCCACCGATGTAAGCGTGCAAACGTCAGGTCGCACTGCGATCGGTGTCTACGCCATGGACAGCGGCCAGGCAACAATGCTGCGCGGAAATATCAGCACAACCAATAGCTCGGCTCCGGGTGCTGTCGCTGACGGCGTGGGCAGTCTTGTGGCGTTGACCGATCTTTCGGTGACCACGACGGGCGCCGGCGGCCATGGCACGAAGGTTTCTAATGGCGCCACGCTAACGGGATCCGGTGTAACGGTGAATGCCAACGCGGCCGATGCCAGTACCTTATTTATAACCGGCGCGGCGGGTACCACTGGTAACGCCAGTTTCACTGGCAGCAACCTGACCAGTAGTTCGGCTCCCTCGATCGCCATTGCTGGCGGCGGAGCACGGGTCGACCTGAGTGATACCCATGTCACCGGCGACCAGCTGTGGTTGCGCGTTGCCACTGCAAACGCCTTTGTTGCTTCGGCACGGGAGGGGCTGCTGATCGGCGCACAACCGTTGTCCTCAGACCCGCTCGGCGAATTGTCGGCGACACCCGGCGTGGAGACGCTACAAGCCGGAACCAACCCTGGTAGCGCAACGATCACCGCAACAAACTCGACCATTACCGGCGCGGCATTGACCGAAACCGGCAGCACTGCAAATCTCACCTTGGTGAACAGCCTCTGGAACCTCACCGGCAACTCCAACCTGACGAGTCTGATCAACGATCCCAGTCTGATCAATTTCACGGCACCGGCCGGCGGTGTGTTCAAGACGCTCACCGTGAACAGCTATAGCGGCGACGGCCGTATCGCGCTCAACACGGTGTTGGGCGCCGACGCCTCACCCTCGGACAAGTTGATAATCAATGGTGGCGGTGCCACGGGCAGCAGCAGCCTGCTGATCAAGAACGCTGCCGGGAGAGGAGCACTGACGACCGGAAACGGCATCCTGGTAGTCGATACGTTGAATGGAGGGACCACCGCGGCCGATGCATTTCGCCTGGGGGGCCGTGTTGTCGCCGGACCTTATGAATACACATTGCAACGTGCGAGTGTTGACGGTAGTAACGATCAAGCTTGGTTTTTACGCTCCACAGCAGAACCGACACCGCCTGCACCACCGACCCCACCCGGCCCGCCTGGGCCAACACCACCGACACCGACGCCACCTACACCACCTACGCCGCCCGAACCACCACGTCCGAACTACCGCCCGGAAACCTCGCTGTACAGCGCGGTCCCGGCAATGGCGCTGGTCTACAGCCGCGCGCTCATCGACACCCTGCATGAACGGGTAGGTGAGGAGCGTCGCCTGAGCACCGACCCTCTTCCTACCGAGGATCAACAAAACTATGGCCCATCGCTGGGTTGGGGACGATTGATTTATCGCAGTGGTGAAAAGGATCAAGGCGGCAGTGCTTCCGGCAGCAGTCCGGGTTACAACTATGACCTCAACGCCTTCCAGGTCGGTCTGGATTTGTACCATGCAGCAAACTCCAGTGGCGCCACTGACCAGGCGGGTCTGTCGCTGTCGGCCGGGACCCTGAGAGGCGGCGTCACACACACCACCCGCCTCAACGCTGGCGACGACACCTTGCGTACCGTGGGTTTGGGTGGGTACTGGACGCACTTTGGCCCGGCAGGCTGGTACGTGGATGGCGTCTTGCAGTTCAACCACTTTGACGTCGAGTCCCGACCCAATGAAATCGGCAAGCTGACCACCCACGGCTGGGGCTACACCGCGTCGCTGGAAGGCGGGTATCCGTTCGAGGTCAAAAAGGACCTGTTCGTCGAGCCGCAAGCGCAGTTGATATACACCACCGTCGATCTGGACAGTAGCAGCGACATTGGTGCCGATGTCCGCTTTGAAGACGTTAACTCACTGATCGGCCGGCTGGGTGTGCGCATTGCCAAAGATTGGTTTCGCGAAGATAAAGGCAAGTGGCTGCGGACCAATGCCTGGGTGCGCCCCAGTGTCTGGCGCGAATTTAAGGGACAGCCGAAAACAGAGTTCTCCTCAGAAAGCGGGTTCGTACCCTTCGAGTCCGATATTGGCGGCACCTTTGGCGAGGTCAACCTGGGCCTCGACGTTGAGGCCGACAAACGTACGACCTTTTACGTCTCTGCCGGTTACCAGCAAGCATTTGACGGTAACAGCCACGGCTATGAAGGAATGCTCGGGTTCAAAGTGAAATTCTAGATCAGCATGCGAACCCGTTGAAATGGCCGACAACGTTAGGCGGCTGCTCATAATTTTCCAGCGGATTAGTGGGTTGAGTAGGGGGTCTGGCTTCTGGTCTAAAGCGCCACAAACATGACCTATGGATGCCCGGCAGGAGACACGAACTTGGAACAGCAGGAAAGTCTGCCCTGAAGGCTTCCTGTCAGAGTGAGTGGTGGCTGACAACGTTCAAGGAGCTAGAACCATGCGTACTCGTTTGCTCTGCCGCACCCAACCGTCCTCCGAAAACGGAAAGCACAATAATAATTGCGTGCTTGGCCGCAGTGCATTGATGCTGTTGTTGCAAGTTCCCATCGTCTGCTATGCCCAGGTTCCGACGGGTACTTATACAACGACCCAGTTCTACAGCGGGGTTAACACCGTTGGTCCCAATACATATTTCAGGCCGGTTTCAGGCATCGGCGTACAGCTGAGTAATGCGAACCTGACCTTTGACCCCTCGGTTTCAGCGCTAGTCCCCCCCATTGGAATTACAACGACGGCGGCTACAACCTTCGCTATCGGGCTGTACGCCAGCAATAGTGCCGTCACGATCCTTGCAGGCAGCTCGAACATGGCGATCACTACGAGCGGGGTCTTTGGCTACGGTATCTATGCGCTAGGTACATCGACGGTCACTGCCGCGAACCTCACGCTGCGTACAAGCGGACAGGCGGCCACTGGGGCATGGATATCCGGCAGCCAAGCGAAGATGACGTTGAACAATTCGACCATCACGACCAGCGGACCCGCCAGTGGAATAACGGGGGCCTATGCCGTACTGGCCGATAACGGAGGCACGGCAACGGTGTCCAACAGTGTTATCAATTCGAGTGGCTCAGTCGGCGCCGGCATCATTGGAGATGCTGGAACTCTCAACGTAGACAACACAGCCATCCACACAACGGGCACAAACGTTCTCAGTGGCGGGGCCAGCTATGGCAGCTATGGCATCAATGTACAACACGGTACCAACGCCACGGTTAATGGTGGTTCCATCCTCACCGAGGGCGTGACCGGGACCGGCCTGCGTGGGTCAGAAAGCTCGACGATGTCCGCGGATAGCATCAGCGTTGAGACGCGCGGCAACACGGCTAATGGCGTGGCGGCACTGAGCGCATCCAAGATTACGACGTCGAACGTTACTGTACTTACCACAGGACTCACTTCTTATGGTGCCTCGGTGACCGGCCCTGGCAGCACCTTAGCGATGTCTGGAGGCAGCATCACGACGACGGGGAATCAGTACGCACATGGCGTCATCGCCAAAGCGGGAGGAGCAGCCACGCTGATCAATCCCAGTGTCAGCACCAGCGGAATCTCTAGCATGGGCATTGTTTCCACTGGCTCTGGCAGCTCGGTTCAAGTAACTGACGGCACCACGACGACAAGTGGTCAAGGCGCTCACGGTCTCTATGTGGAGGATGCTGCGACGTTATCCGCTAATGGGCTTCAGCTGACAACCCAGGGCTTAGGTGCTGTTGGGGTCGTAGTCGACACCAGCGCAAAGGCGCAGTTTGGTGCTGATGCAGCCGGCGCATCCGCTACGATCACCACCAGCGGCGCTGGTTCCGACGGCGTGCGGGTAGGCAGCGGCGGCGTATTCTCGGCGGCCAATACGATAATTCATGCCCAAGGCGCAGGAGCCCATGGCATCTCTCTGATTGGCGCCTCTGGCTCGGTCGGTCGCCCGGCGGCAGTGCCCGGCGGATCATCAGGTGGCGACTTGGGGATCGAGAATAGTGCGGGCGGGCCTCAATCTTCCGACGAATACACCGGAGCGATATCGGCCCCATCATCATCGAGCGAAGTCGCCTCGCTGAGCGACGGCACATTGACTTCAGATAATGGTGCCGCTATCCACGTCTCCGGGCCCGATGCCACTGTCAATCTAACTCATGCGACAGTGACTGGTGGAACAGCACTCATAGATGTTGTTGCCGGAGCAACCCCTGGCATATCCACCGTCAATGCCAGCGCATCGACCCTCACCGGCAGGGCCGCTACTCAGTCGGGAAGTACCTCCAACCTGTCGTTGCAAGACCGCTCGATCTGGAACGTAACTGCCGATTCGAATTTAACGGACCTGACCAACTCGGCCAGCCTGATTGCTTTCACGCCTCCGTCGGGGGGCGTATTCAAGACCCTGACGGCGACGAACTACACAGGTAGCAATGGTGTGATCGCTTTGAACACTGTGTTGGGGGGCGACGGCTCACCTTCGGACAAGCTCGTCGTTAGCGGCGGCTCGGCTTCGGGGAACACCGGTCTGCGCATCACGAATGCGGGCGGTGCAGGCGCAGTCACGTTGGGCAATGGCATTGAGGTTGTAGACGCCACCAATTCTGGTACAACGGCGCAGACGGCCTTCGTGCTGAGTCACAGGGTAGTTGCGGGACCCTATGAGTACACATTGCAGCGTTCCAGCGTTGACGGTAGTAACGATCAAGCTTGGTATTTGCGCTCTACGGAAGAACCGATGCCACCGACTCCACCGACCCCACCTGAACCACCTGAACCACCACGCCCGAACTATCGCCCGGAAACCTCGTTGTACAGCGCGGTGCCGGCAATGGCGCTGGTCTACAGCCGCGCGCTCATCGACACCCTGCATGAACGGGTAGGTGAGGAGCGTCGCCTGAGCACCGACCCTCTTCCTACCGAGGATCAACAAAACTATGGCCCATCGCTGGGTTGGGGACGATTGATTTATCGCAGTGGTGAAAAGGATCAAGGCGGCAGTGCTTCCGGCAGCAGTCTGGGTTACAACTATGACCTCAACGCCTTCCAGGTCGGGCTGGACCTCTATCATGCTGTGGACACCCATGGCGCAACCGACCTGGCCGGTCTGTCGCTGTCGGCCGGGACCCTGAGAGGCGGCGTCACACACACCACCCGCCTCAACGCTGGCGACGACACCTTGCGTACCGTGGGTTTGGGTGGGTACTGGACGCACTTTGGCCCGGCAGGCTGGTACGTGGATGGCGTCTTGCAGTTCAACCACTTCGACGTCGAGTCCCGACCCAATGAAATCGGCAAGCTGACCACCCACGGCTGGGGCTACACCGCGTCGCTGGAAGGCGGGTATCCGTTCGAGGTCAAAAAGGACCTGTTCGTCGAACCGCAAGCGCAGTTGATATACACCACCGTCGATCTGGACAGTAGCAGCGACATCGGTGCCGATGTCCGCTTTAAAGACGTTAACTCATTGATCGGTCGGCTGGGTGTGCGCATCGCCAAAGATTGGTTTCGCGAAGATAAAGGCAAGTGGCTGCGGACCAATGCCTGGGTGCGCCCCAGTGTCTGGCGCGAATTTAAGGGACAGCCGAAAACAGAGTTCTCCTCAGAAAGCGGGTTCGTACCCTTCGAGTCCGATATTGGCGGCACCTTTGGCGAGGTCAACCTGGGCCTCGACGTTGAGGCCGACAAACGTACGACCTTTTACGTCTCTGCCGGTTATCAGCAAGCATTTGACGGTAACAGCCACGGCTATGAAGGAATGTTCGGTGTGAAGGTGGCGTTTTAGTCATAAGTCGGCCGCGCTTGAAGTCTTTCCAGATTGACCAGAGGTTAAGGGGAAGCGGAAAACCTGCGCTAACTACCGCGGTCATCGACTCGCCGGTGTATTCAGGCCTCGGAGCTTGTCACTCAACTCCCACTTCAGCCTCATCACTTCCAGCGCAAGCGAATCCCGCTCTTTCGCAGCCTCAGTATGCATGCCGACCAGCTTGTGGACGCTTCAATCACCCATCACAAGTTTCCCGGAAGTGACTTGGTTTATAAAAGCGTGGACCCCGTCGTGCGCCTCGGTGATGAGTTCCGTCACTCGGCCCTTGTTCGCCAACATCACTATTCGCGCCATGTCGACATAGTGAGCGAAAGTGGTTTTTATATCGTCATGTCCCATTTGATTAATAAGTGCCTGGCCACAAGCTGCCCACATTACGTCGGCAGAATTTGATAACAAGTCCTCTTTAAAAAACCGGATGAGAAACATGGTTGGCCACCAGTGTCTTGATTCATAGAAATTAACGGATTCCCGGAAATTCTCATCAAGTGTCATTGCCTTTACTTTTGCAGCATTTCCGCGAGATGTGATTTTTTCTGGGGTAACTGGAAATCCTTGTTCATTTAGAAATAAGATCGACAGTGGGCAGTCTTGTCCAACCCGCTCCTTGTATTTTTTTCGACGCGTTTCCAAGTGCGGCTTAATGTATTGCTCATCCAATTCTTTGAGGTCATCACGGTGAACGACAATTGTGCGAGTTTTGTTCCCCTTACTCCCATATATTGTGAGTTCAAACGTTTTAGGCTCCTTATTCATTTCCGAATAAGGCATGATATGTCGATTTTTTCCGTTTCCAATATAAGGCGTGGTGCATAAGTCCATTGGCCGCATGGCGGTACCAAGGGCCAGCTTAAACATAACCGCATATACAGGGTCAGTGAAGCATTTCAAGTAAAGACGAATCTCCGATTCATTGATTAGAGAGCGTCTCTGACTCTGCCTAGCTTCTTTTTCTAGTACTCGAATGTTCTTTGCATTGATAGTGACGCGAGCTTTAGCTTGAATGTAGTTCAGCAATCTGTCCGTTTTGAAGTTAGCGATCGAGGTTTTCAACTCAACATTGACATTGGTTACATAGCCATGAGTATTGAGCCAGTTAAAAAAGAATAAAACAATCTTCGCGTCTTCGTACGTGGTTTCTAATGTCGGCTTGGTGCTTTGCTTTATAACCCTTGTTTCTTGTCTTGATAGCTGCCAGCGCTTGATGTCTCTGTTATCTGCAAACGCATGGTACTCAGAAATATCACGTTCCTTGAATTTATCTTCGGTTGAGAGAAATCTATAGAACCTTGATATAATATTTGAATATCTAGAAGATGTTTTTAATGATGAGCGAGTCGTTGAATATAGAAATAAATTAGGATGGCTCAGTAAAATTTTACGCTTTGGCTCGTGAGCAATCAACGCGTAATGAGCGACTTCAATGCCGAGATCAGGAGATTCATACTGGAGTACTTTTCGTTCTATATGCAGCATTCTCATTCACCCTGTTTAATTTTGTAGTGAATGACACTATGGAAACCTTGCTTTAGCAATATTGGATCGGCCTTGTCTGCCGCATCGATCTCCAACTTTGGAACGCTTCCGAAATAAAACCCTCTTTGAGCATTCACTTCACTCGTTGATTCCAGATGAGGGACATATATTGTTAGGGATTGAGTTGGCGGCAGTTTCGATAGAAATATACGAAGCGAATCTCGGTCAAAAATTGGAACACGTACGACTATGTGCAAACTGTCATCAGTGCATTTGAACCTGTCGAAGAATATAGCGAAACGCGCCAAATAGCGTTCCGCAAAAAGTACTATGCTGTACTGTTTGTCCACCGCGAGCTTATTGATGCTTTTCTGAGCAGCCGCTATCGCCGCGTCTTTCTTATCTTCGAAGTCATCTCTTGACCCTGTCGACGCATACAGTTCGAAAGCCTTTGTAAGGTCAACGTCGACCTTTATTTTCTCTCCCTTGCCTTCGCTGACAGTGCCGTTATTGGCCGTGACGTATGCGGCTGATTGAGCGCGCGCCAGGTCGATCTCTAGTTTATTAAGCTGCTTCTTAAGCTCCAGGTTATGAAGAGTCTGCTTTTCCAGCGTTGCGCGGATGTCATTTGCGCCATGCAGGGTCACATCATTCATCATGAGTGATGTGATGTAGCTATCTAGCGTTTTTTTCATCTCTTTATCGTGATCGGCTTCCAAATCTCCCATCTTGTTCTGAAGCTGTTTAAGGTTAGCTTGACTCTGATTGATCAGCTCCTTGGTGCGAGGGCTGGTATTATCAGTAATCAAGTCGCCAATAGGTTTTTCCCCGTATGCATATTTTTTAAGGTCTTTATAGTAGCGGTGGAGAGTTTGTGGAGATAATTTAGCGCGTTTCGACAGCTCGATAATACTCAGCTTCTTGTTGGGAAGAGTGGCTTGGTGTTCTGCTATGAGATCTATGAGTTTGCGCCGTGTCTCCTTTAGTTCATCCGGTTTCACTTTGGATACCATCATGAGACCTCCAGTACAGGAATGCTCAAGGAGTGGGCCATTCCTTTATTATGCAAATTGGCCAGGTGATGTTTGTGAGCATCGATTTTACTCTGAACTTTCCGTCTGGCCTTTGCGCTCAACGAATCGCTCCCCTCCCGCAGCAGGGTTTCATAGAAGACTACGTTTTCCTGCATAGCCTGTTCTGCTTTGGCGACCACCACCGCATTTCGACACTCGATCTGACAATTTGTAGGGTCTGGGCGAATGCGACCCTCAGGCCGGGTTCTACCAATGAGGCAAGGCGGAAGGCTGGTTTCATCAAAATCTTCGCCCGTCACACAATACGTTCCCACCGCCGTCCGGCCGACATAGATCGGGGTGCCTGCGCTAAGGAGGTGAGTAACATAGATCAGAATCGAGACCTTGAGCCGCTTGCCTTTAAACTCCTCGGGGCGCAACGAAATTTGCTTCGCCAAACGATCGGCCGCGTCGCCGGAATAACTACCGTCTCGGACGGCGGAAACGATCTCATGAAACTCTTTGGAGTAGCTCTCTTCCAAGGCCATGGCGACTGAACGCACAAGATAGGGATTCCTGGAGATATATTTCAACGTCATCGCGTAACTCTGGTGTCCAAAGAGCAAACGAATGACGTCGATGTTCCGTTCACTCCTGTTAATCAAAATTTCAGCAATAGTCTTGCGGAATCGATGTGGGTGAATACGCTCAATGCCACAAGCCTCTTCGAGATACCAAATGATGTTCTGAGGCAGTATTGGTTGCTCGTTGACGACGGCAGTTACCGCGAACGTGGTCTGAAATATCAAGCCGTTTTTGTAAAAGGTATAGACACTTCGAAGCGTCTTGAGATTTTCGATAATGCGACCAACGTACCCGGGCAAAGGCACTCGCTCCGTTTCACCGCTGTAGTTCGGATCGTAAGATGTTTTGAACCGTGTAACATCAATCCAATATCGGCCGGCTTCGTCTCGCGTTACATCGTCAAACGTCAACATACCGAGTTCGCTTCGACGCATACCGGTGACAAGTGCAACGAATACGAATACCGCATTTCGGACTTTATCGACTGCCTGAGCGTATTCACCTACCCAGTGGTACGAATAGGTGACATAGCCCTGGTGCGGGGCATCACTCATCGTGTATTTCATAACAACAGTGCCGTCGATCTCAATACTCATCGCTTCTTCGAAGTCGTATTGCCTCTTCACGCGCCTTAGCTTACCTTTCGTGTACTTATCAATTCCACTCGTTATGGCAAACTCTCGTGCTTTCAGAAGGCGCGGAGTCGCTTGTTCCAGCCAGAACAGCGAATTGTTGACAAGTTTTTCAAGCTCGGATTCAGAAAACGGGATCCAGGACTGCAATGAGCCATTGAAGTGGTCCACAACGTCCCTGTGACGCTCTCTTGAGTCGATGCTTCCAATGCTATCGGCTAATCGCATGCCTTCCGGAATGAGCTTGTGAGTCGATAGCGCCATCCAGAAACGCAAAAAGAAAAACAGACCTGAATAGTGGCTCGATTGACCGCTGGCTTTGGCGTCATCTAGCGCTTGGTTAAGCATTGGCGTCGTAATGAGATTGATATGCTCAGGTATGGCACTCAGCCGATTCGGGGCCAACAGATACAGCTCTACAAACCGGTAGTCGTGAGACTTAGATCTTGTCGATGCAAAAGATTTTATTCTGGTAAATGGCGTGAACGCGGGTATCAGGTGATAAACGATTGCGCTCTTCAGCTCATTCGAACCTGGGAGATCCCGGTCAAGGTAAAGGTTATGAGGGTTGCCCTTGGCCTCGTCTGTAAACTTCCAGACCGGATCTCTATAATTGGAATATAACGATACTGGAAAATCTCCATCCGGGAACATTGCCAGTTTGTTCAGTAAGCCGCTT
This sequence comes from Pseudomonas sp. NA-150, assembly GCF_044336365.1. Taxonomy (NCBI): domain Bacteria; kingdom Pseudomonadati; phylum Pseudomonadota; class Gammaproteobacteria; order Pseudomonadales; family Pseudomonadaceae; genus Pseudomonas; species Pseudomonas sp. NA-150. Next base: position 1,533,028 of record NZ_CP172305.1, read on the forward strand.
TTGGTAGAGTCAAGACTCCCGGCAGTTTCTTCAAGCAGTGCTTCAAAGGCCGCCATGGCAGCTTCATCAGCATCAGCCTCAAACTCAGCAATGATACGATCCTGTTCATCGAGATAATCAGTATCGGAATTGTCAGCCTTTAAACGGTCAGTCATCATTCACCTCGTCATCGAAAATTAACTGAAGGCTCGACATGTCGCGCGGCAAGAGCGGAGCATTTCGGCGACGGTATCGAATAGCTTGCTTGACCGTTTCTTCGTCATGACAATCGTTGATGAGATACTCAAGGATCTGTTTCTCCCACTTCAGGTCAGCAGTCCGGGGTCCCTCACTTTCAAGTTCAAGTTCATACTCAATGTGAGCTGAGCGTTCCATGAGATAGGGGACAGAGTCATCGTAAATGCGCACGCGAGAGCAGCCGATGCATTTTTCGATGTGATAGCATTTGCGGCCCGGTTGAACGTGAGTTTCATGACCAAGCCAATCCGGATTGAGCTGGTCTTCACAGCCCCACAAAGGTTTATCCTTGCCCGGGAGGGTGAAAATCTTTACAACAGCACTTGCGCGCTCATTCGCTTGCTTACCGAGAAGGCCGGTAAACTGGCGGTTCACGAGGAGTGTCACAACCTCTTCCAATTCGTCTCGTAAGCGCTGCGTCCGCTCTTGCATAGCAGCACCAGAACTATCGTAATAAATGTCGGTGGTTGTAGTGGTGGTGTGGCCAAAATGGGATGAGATGATGCTCAACGCGGTGGTTCGCTTTTTGTGAAGCAACCAAGTTGGCCGCAACCGTCTCGTCACATCACCCGATCTGAGCAAGCGTTTGCCGTCCTCGACAACCTCATAGGTTTTAAGGAAACGCTCAACCCCGTTCAGATAGGAGTTGAGGATCGAAATCGAAGAGTGCCGACTTCCATTCTTGAACCAGTCGCCCCAAGCCCGCAAGAACAGAAACAGCTCATTTTTTTCGTCCCAAGATTTGAGGAAAGGGTTTGTGTCGAACGCAAAATCTTTGAGTGGGAGGGACAGTTTACCCGCAAGCAAAATGAGATTGTAGATAGAGTACCGATCTTCCCGATCACTCGATGCAGTAATTTGCTTCGGAGCGTCATAAGGCTTTTCTAAACCCTGGGATCGATATTTCTCGGAAAAAATGACAGCTAAACTCTCGTTTATTGAGCCTGTCAAAACGTGCTCAAAATCAGTACCGTCAATACCTAGAACAGACTCTTTATTCCATCCGGATTGCATTAAGAGGAATAGAACGATTGCGCTCTGATCCATTGAGCTTGGGAAGTACATTCCCAATAATTCGTCGAGATTTAGATCCCCTTTATGCCTAGAGCAAATCACGTATTTGTGTAGTATGACTTTCAGGATGGTATCGCAGTCACGCTTATAGCTACTCAGCCCGTTGTTACTCATTAATGCAGAAAGCTCGTCCAGCGACATGGACATGGGGAACCCGTGATCCAACAAGGTTCTCAAACTTCTGCCGTGATCGACTTCCCAGGACCTAACTTTTACAGGGTTATCTGGATCATTAGGCGGTATTGAGTGGTAATCATAAGGTGGGGCAAGGTCTACAACCTTACGAAATTCTATTTTTTCATACAGAGAGTCAATATGAATTACGAGCGCAGTCTTAAGTGCCTCGTACGCACCTTCACTCAGCGGCTCTGTCTTTTTTGGTTTTGGGCGTCCGACGATTGGAAAAAGTAACAGCGGAATAGTGCCATGTTGTTTAGCAACACTACTCAATGCGCTCTTCAATTTTTCGGCATGCGCTATGGGCAGCTTGTTTCGAAGCAGATAATCTTGATACCCAAGGATGATCTCAATCGTAATATCTGTGAACTGGTTGGGATGCAGTTCGATGGGATTGTGAGTCAAGTGTTCAACAAGATAGTCAAAAAATAGGTAGATAGCTCTGCTTAATCTAAATCCATTCATATGCACGACAGCCGGAGCGTACCGAACGAATATGTAGTGCAGCGTAAGGCAAAGATTTGACGACACATCAAAATAGGCGTGATCAAGGTATGGGGCTCTGACAGTCCTGCCGCAACGCGCTTCTACTTCACGTATCGCAAGTGTTTCTTCAATAATCATTATAAAAGCTCAATCATGAGTGGACGCTGTTCCAAGCGTGGTCCACTTTTGTTCTAAGTTGTTCTAGTGTACCATTGTTTTCAATGACTTTATCGCCGGGTGCGACTTTTATCCCATGCTCCGAAGAGTGTGAGTTAACTTTCATGGCGCTGTTTCTTGTGATGTGCCAGATCACACCGCTATGACTACGCCAGAAAGCGGCTTCATTCTCGAATCTAATGTCTTTGATTACAAAGATGCTCTTTCCTGTGCTGTTCGCAAGTTTCGCAGTCGGAGTCACAATTGGAAGTTTTGCTCGAAGAGCTTCGTATTGTGGAAAGTCGTTGTGTAGGTAGCCAGATAGCACGGAGAACATATCGTTCGGTGTCAGCGACCAGAACGGGTCGAGCTGATCGCGATCTTCGGGCTGCCAAGTCTGCTCATAACTGAGGCCCCATATCGACTGCACCGCTAGCCATATAGATGAAGAGGGTGAGGCCAGGACTTCAGAGGTGGGCGGGTGAGTGATGATCTCTGGGTGGTTAAGCTGGCGATCTGCGCGCAGCAACCAGTGGTCTGAGTTATGATCTCGCAACCATTCGGTACCTACTCGCTGGAACATCTGGCGAGGGGACGCATTCCAGATCTGGATTGTTTTTTCTTTGAAATCATCTGACCACGCTTCTTCATCAGACAGGCCAAACAGGGCTTGGCATCCTGCTTTGAGCGGATCGGCTAAGGCATGCGCGGCTACCCCGTCGTGCTCCAGCAGCATCGAGGCAACAGTGTCCTTCCCCGATCGAGCTACTGCGGCAAGGCCAATGATGGTAGGCATTTCTGGCTCCAGGCCCCGTGTTTACAGGGCTTTCAGGGTCAAGGGCAAGGGTTTACATTTATCTCAAGGAGCGTATAGTAGCCTTATGTTTACACTTTCTCAAGAACGAATACAAGATGCCACCTACGCCTACCAAGGTGGCGGCCGTGGCCTGTCCCGGGAGCGTATCGCGACCCTGGAAAGCTTTGTTCAGGGCGACCTGCGGCCTGACCTGACACTGGTCTTCGACCTGCCGGTAGAAGTCGGCCTGGCCCGTGCCACTGCGCGCGGTCGGCTCGATCGTTTCGAGCAGGAAGGCCGGACTTTTTTCGATGCGGTACGGACCACCTATCTGAATCGCGCCGCCGCCGATCCGCAGCGCTATCGCCTGGTCAATGCGGCCCTGTCGTTGGCCGAGGTCCAGCAATCCCTCGACCTGTTGTTGCCTGAATTATTGGATCTGCACCGTGGCTGAAGCCTATCCCTGGCAGGACCAGCTCTGGCAGCAAATGGCGGGCCGCACGCAGCACGCCCACGCGTACCTGTTGCATGGCCCGATCGGCATCGGCAAGCGCGCCCTGGCCGAACGGCTGATGGCGCTGCTGCTGTGTCAGCGCCCAGACGGTTTGAACGCCTGCGGCCAGTGCAAGTCATGCATGCTGCTGGCGGCCGGCAGTCACCCGGACAATTACGTGCTGGAGCCCGAAGAGGCGGACAAGGCGATCAAGGTCGACCAGGTCCGCGATCTGGTCAGCTTCGTGGTGCAGACCGCGCAGATGGGCGGGCGCAAGGTGGTGTTGATCGAGCCGGTCGAGTCGATGAACATCAACGCGGCCAACGCCCTGCTCAAGAGTCTTGAAGAGCCTTCCGGCAATACCGTGTTGCTGCTGGTCAGTCACCAGCCAAGCCGTTTGCTGCCGACGGTCAAAAGCCGTTGCGTGCAGCAGGCCTGCCCGCTTCCGAGCGAGGCGATGAGTCTGGAGTGGTTGGCCAAGACCTTGCCGGATTGCGCTGAAGAGGAGCGTTTCGAACTATTGACCCTGGCCGCCGGTTCGCCACTGGCGGCAGTGAGCCTGCACGCGCAAGGTGTACGCGAGCAGCGCGCACAGGTGGTCGACGGGGTGAAAAAGCTGCTCAAGCAACAGCAATCGCCGACGCAATTAGCAGAAGGGTGGAAGGATATTCCGTTGTTGCTGCTATTCGATTGGTTCTGCGATTGGTCGCACCTGATGCTGCGCTATCAGCTGACTCAAGATGAAGAAGGGCTTGGCCTGGGCGATATGCGCAAGGTGGTGCAATACCTGGCGCAAAAATCCACGCAGGGCAAAGTGCTGGCTATTCAGGACTGGGTGCTGGCGCAGCGGCAGAAAGTCATGGCCAAGGCCAACCTCAACCGCGTGCTGTTGCTGGAAGCCTTGTTGGTGCAGTGGGCAGGTTTGCCCGGACAGGGGTAGACTCCGCTATTCGGAACACCCCCCCCAGGAGTTGTCATGAGTGTGCCGCTGAGTCCAGGTCCGCGTAACGGCATCTTGTCCCTGACGATCAAGGACAAATCGGTGCTGTATGCCGCCTATATGCCATTCATCAAGAACGGTGGTTTGTTCATCCCGACCAGCAAAAGCTACAAGCTGGGCGATGAGGTGTTCATGCTGCTCAATCTGATGGACGAGCCGGAAAAAATCCCCGTAACCGGCAAAGTAACCTGGATCACCCCCAAGGGCGCCCAGGGTAACCGTGCCGCTGGCGTGGGCGTGCAGTTCAACGACGGCGACAACGCCGCGCGCAACAAAATAGAAACGTACCTGGCCGGCGCTCTCAAGTCCGACCGTCCTACCCACACGATGTAGTTGTCACGCTAACCATGCTTGTAGATTCCCATTGCCACCTCGACCGCCTCGATCTCGCTGAACACGCCGGCTCCCTGGATGCCGCGCTGGAGGCAGCGCGCGGGCGCGGTGTCGGACATTTCCTGTGCATCGGCGTCAGTGCCGAGAACGCCGGTGCGGTGAAAGCGCTGGCTGAGCGCTACGAAGATGTGGATTGCTCCGTGGGCATTCACCCGCTGGATCTGCAGCCGGGTGCCGCACCTGCGCTGGACTGGTTGTTGGGCGAGTTGAATCACCCGCGTGTGGTGGCGATTGGCGAGACCGGCCTCGACTATCACTACGAACCCGAAGCCGCCGAGCTGCAGCAGGAATCCTTTCGCCTGCACCTGGAAGCGGCCAAGGTCACTGGCAAGCCGGTGATCGTCCATACCCGTGGCGCGCGCCAGGACACCCTGGATTTGATCCGTGACGCAGCCTTGCCACAAGGCGGCGTTTTGCATTGCTTCACCGAAGACTGGGACATGGCCAAGGCCGCGCTGAACATGGGCTTCTATATCTCGCTGTCGGGTATCGTGACCTTCCGCAACGCCGATGCCTTGCGCGATGTGGCGCGTCAGGTGCCTGCCGATCGTCTGCTGGTGGAAACCGATTCGCCTTATCTGGCGCCGATCCCCTATCGTGGCAAACCGAATTTGCCGCAATATGTGCGGGAGGTGGCGGAGTTTCTGGCGATGTTGCGCGGTGAGGCCTACGAGCGCTTTGCCGAGCAGACCACCGTCAACTTCATGCGCCTGTTTCCACTGGCGCACGTTGCCCGCTAAGCACTTTCTGGCAGGCAAAAAAAACCCGGGTTCTGGGGGGTGAATCCGGGTTAAGACCATTAGGAGTAAAACAAAGGCACACTATCCATTGGTACCTTTACTGGCGCTTCACTTGGGGGAGATGCAGCGCCAACGAATTAAGTATTGGTCAGGATTGACGGGCGTCCAGCCCGTTCGGCTCTTTGCTTAAACGTTTTTGGAATACCCCCGCTTCCGTTGAGTTCTCACAAAACGGCCAAACGACGCACAATTGCCAGAGTTTCTTCGATTACGCGCTCTTCGGTATAGAAGTGCGGAGAAAAACGCACGCCCGGCCCGCGAGTGATGCAGACCACCTGTTCACGCATCAGCTGTTGGAAAACCGAGCTGTTCTCCACGCCGTCAAGGCTGAACGACAGAATGCCGGCGCGGCGCTCGGGGTTGGACGAGGTGTGCAGGCGGGCGCCCGGAATGGCTTTCAGACCTTCTTCCAGTTGCAGCACGCGCTCGCCGATCAGTTTTCCTACCTGCACCATGCCCACTTCTTCTAGCAGCGACAGGCTGGCTTCCAGCGCCATGCTGCCGAGCACGTTCGGGCTGCCACATTCAAAACGACGAGCGGAAACCGCGGGCTCCCAGCCAGTACGGTTGTAGTCACCCATGTGCTCAAGCATGTGCCAGCCGAACTCGCTGAGCTTGAGTTGCGGACGCAATTCAGCGCGGCAATAGAACACGCCCAACCCTTCAGGACCCAGCAACCATTTATGGCCATCGGCCATGGCGAAATCGCACTGAGTAGCCTGGACGTCCAGCGGCAGGGCGCCCAGTTGCTGGATGGCATCGATGCAGAACAGCACGTTGCGCTGCTTGCAGCCTTGACCGAGGACTTCCAGGTTCAGGCGCAGGCCGGTGGCGAATTGCACGGCGCTGATCGACATCAAACGGGTGCGAGGGCCGCAGGCGGCGAGCAGGGCGGCTTCCGGATCATCGCCCTTGAGGCTGACCTGCACCACTTCCACGCCCTGAGGAGCCAAGGCCTCCCAGACGATGCGGTTCGACGGAAACTCTTCGTCGCTGATGACGATCTGGTCGCCAGATTTCCAGTCGAGGCCAAAAGCGACAAATGATAGGGCTTCTGACGTGTTTTTGACCAAAGCAATGTCGTCGGTCGACGGCGCATTCAGCAGTCGCATCAGGCGTTCACGCAGGCGTTGTTCGACGACCATCCAGTCCGGATAGTCCCGCGCGCCCAGTAAAACGTTCTCTTGCGCGAAACGGGCGACGGCCACGGCCGCACGTTTTGGCCATGGAGCCACCGCCGCGTGGTTCAAATATTTCAAAGTTGGTGCTTGTGTAAATTCATCGTGAAACATAGACATGGTCGGATGATCCGTGCAATTTGGCGCAAGTTAGGCATAATACGCGGCTTCGATTTTGACCCCTACAGACCTTCTCTTATGCAAAAAGAACCTCGTAAGGTCCGTGAGTTTCGTCGCCGCGAGCAAGAAATTCTCGATACCGCGCTAAAGCTGTTCCTCGATCAAGGTGAAGACAGTGTCACCGTCGAGATGATCGCTGACGCCGTGGGTATCGGCAAAGGCACTATTTACAAGCACTTCAAGTCCAAGGCGGAGATTTACCTGCGCCTGATGCTCGACTACGAGCGTGATTTGAACGAGCTGCTGCACTCTGCCGACGTCGACAAGGATAAGGAAGCGTTATCCCGCGCCTATTTCGAATTCCGCATGCGCGATCCCCAGCGTTATCGGCTGTTTGATCGCCTGGAAGAAAAGGTGGTCAAGGGCAATCAGGTGCCGGAGATGGTCGAGGAACTGCACAAGATCCGTGCTTCGAACTTCGAACGCCTGACGCTGCTGATCAAGGGGCGAATCAGCGAAGGCAAGCTGGAAGACGTACCGCCGTACTTCCACTACTGCGCGTCTTGGGCGCTGGTGCATGGCGCCGTGGCGCTGTATCACTCGCCATTCTGGAGCAACGTGCTCGAAGATCAGGAAGGTTTCTTCCAGTTCCTGATGGATATCGGCGTGCGCATGGGTAATAAGCGCAAGCGCGACACGGATGTCCCTCCCGTTAGCTGAGTCATTCGGCGGCTTTATGGCATCACGCGATGCGAGCGGGTGTCGTGGCGCAGGAATATACTGAAGTCTGGGGCTTGCTAAAACTTGATTTCTAAGTCAGGTTTTAGCGGCCTTCATTTTCCTCGCCGGAGCTGTTCATGATCGTTGACCGTCAAGGCAGGCGTTTTCGCAATTTGCGCATCAGCCTGACATCAGCTTGCAACTACGCCTGTACCTACTGCGTGCCCGACGGCAAGCGGCTGGTGGCTGCGCAGGATGAATTGTCGGCCGACGCCATGGCGCGGGGCGTGGCCTACTTGATCGAAGCGGCCGGTATCGAACGCTTGCGCATTACCGGGGGTGAGCCTCTGGTGAGTCCGAAGCTGGAATCCTTCATGGGCCAGGTCGGCAAGTTGGGTTTGTCGGACATCAGCCTGACCACGAACGGCCAATTGCTCGCACGCAAGCTGCCGCTGTTGCTGGACGCCGGTATCCGCCGGATCAACGTCTCGCTCGATACCCTGGATGCCGAAGCTTTTCGCAGGATCGCCCGGGGTGGCGATCTGGCGACCGTGCTCGACGGCATGGCCCAGGCGCGGGCGGCCGGGATCAAGATCAAAGTCAACATGGTGCCATTGCGCGGGCAAAACCTGGATCAGGTAATGCCGCTGCTGGATTACTGCCTTGAGCGCGGATACGAGCTGCGCTTCATCGAATTGATGCGCATGGGCCACCTGGCCAGCGACTCGAACGCCTTCCTGCAGCAGTTCGTCAGCCTGCAACAGCTGCTGGAAGTGATCGGTGAGCAATACGAGTACCTGCAAGCCGACGCTCCGGTGGACGCCACCGCCGTGCGTTATCAAATCCCCGGTCACGGCCATTTTGGTGTAATTGCCAATGAAAGCGTGCCGTTCTGCCGTACCTGCTCGCGCTTGCGCCTGTCGTCCACCGGCTGGCTGCATGGTTGTTTGTCGTCGAGTAATCGTCATTACATTGGCAATCTGCTGAACAAGCCGCGCCATGAAGCGTTGCCGGCATTGCAGGGGCTGTTGATGAAAGCCTTGGGTGACAAGCAGGAAGTCGCGTTTTCCGGCGGCGCCACCATCATGAAAATCATCGGCGGTTAGCACCCCTTCAAATTCCCGGCTCTATTCTCATGTCTTTTCGTCCGCTGGCGCGGAAGCTGCATCTCCGGGCCATTCGCCGGTTTTCCGTCACCGGCACCTGGAGGGAATGATGCGTAGCCTGGTTTTGCTACTGACACTGTTGGCGTTGAGCGGTTGCATGAATGTCAGTGACATGGGGGAAGGTGTCCACGACTCGATGAGTGATGCGGGTTTTCTTGATCACAGCAATACCACCCGTGCCTACAACCGGCGTCTACAGCCGGACTCCTTCATCTATATCGCCCAAGGTGCTTTCGTGCCACCGGGTGGCGCCTATCCACGGCCTAACGTAGTGGCCGAGGAAGCGTTCAACGGTTTCATCGAGTACTTCCCGTTGGTCCGTCGCGCCCAAAACCCTATGGGGCTTGATGACGCGCTGAGCGAGGCGCGGGCTGCCGGCGCGAACTATTTGCTGTACACCCGTTTTGCCAAGGCCGATGACCGCATTGGCAACACTGACGAGTGGCACGACCAGCAAGCGCTGGATCGCCTGGGTGTCGACAGCGGGGTGATTCAGCTCATGCTGATCGAAACCAATACCCGTTATTTGATCGATACCGCGCGCATTCGCAGCCGAGGCGGTTTGCTGACGATGCACAATACCAAGCCAGAAGATTTGCTTGGTCCACCGTTGGAGGATTACGCTCGTAGTTTGATCGGTGGGGCCAAGGAATAAAAAATGAGTGACCCGGGCAAGGCCAATGATCTGTTCGCACAGATTCCGAAATCGAAAGGGTTGCCGCCGGTTCACTTGTGGAACCCCGATTTCTGCGGCGATATCGATATGCGTATCGCCCGCGATGGCACCTGGTATTACCTGGGTACGCCCATCGGGCGCAAGCCTATGGTGCGCCTGTTCTCCACCATCATGCGCCGCGACGATGACGACTATTTTCTGATCACTCCGGTGGAGAAGGTCAGGATCAAGGTCGACGACGCACCCTTCGTGGCCGTGAGTCTGGAAGTGGAGGGCGAGGGTGAGCAGCAGGTTCTGCGCTTTACCACCAATGTCGACGATCAGGCCGAAGCCGGCCCCGCTCATCCCCTGCGCGTGGAAATCGACCCGCTGACCCAGGAACCCGCGCCCTATATCAACGTGCGGGTCAATCTGGAGGCGTTGGTCCACCGCAACGTCTTTTATCAACTGGTCGATCTGGCGGTGACGCGAGAAATCGACGGACAGACCTGGCTGGGTGTATGGAGCCGCGGCGAGTTCTTCCGCATTGGCCTTGAGCCCTGAAGTGAACTAAACACTGTTTGTCACCCGGCGCTTAATTGCCTGTCATTGACTCGGCAGTTAAAGTGCCGCTCCCCGTTTTACCCCTGAGGTTTTTGCATGCACCAGTCCTTTGATATTGCCGTGATCGGCGCCACCGGTACTGTCGGCGAAACCCTCGTCCAGATCCTCGAAGAGCGCGATTTCCCGGTCGCTGAGCTGCACCTGTTGGCCAGCACCGAATCGGCCGGTCACTCAGTACCCTTTCGTGGCAAGAACGTGCGCGTGCGCGAAGTGGACGAGTTCGATTTCAGCAAGGTTCAACTGGTCTTCTTCGCCGCAGGTCCGGCGATCACGCGCAGCTATGTGGCGCGGGCGACGGCGGCGGGGTGTTCGGTGATCGATTTGTCGGGCGGTTTGCCGACTGAAGAAGCGCCCAATATCGTTGCGGAAATCAATGCTGCCTTGATCTCGACGTTGAAAAAGCCCTGGCTTGTTGCCAGCCCAAGTCCTTCCGCCACCGCAGTGGCCATGGCAATGGCGCCGTTGCGCGGGATCATCGACGTACAACGGGTCAATATCACTGCATTTTTGGCCGTTTCGAGTCAGGGTCGCGAAGGCGTCGCCGAACTGGCGCGGCAAACCGCCGAGTTGTTGAATGTGCGTCCGCTGGAACCGCGCTTTTTCGATCATCAGATGGCATTCAACGTATTGGCTCAGGCCGGCAAGCCAGATGCCCAAGGCCATGGTTCACTGGAAAAACGACTGGTCGCGGAGTTGCGCGAACTGTTGGCGATGCCTTTACTGAGGGTCTCCGCCACCTGCGCTCAAGTTCCGGTGTTTTTTGGCGATAGTTTCAGCGTCTCTCTGCAAGCCGTTACGGCAGTCGACCTGGCGGCTGTAAATGCCGCGCTAGAGGCTGCGCCGGGTATCGAGCTGGTCGAAGCAGGCGATTATCCTACGGCGGTCGGCGATGCAGTCGGTCAAGATGTGGTCTATATAGGGCGAGTGCGCGCGGGAATTGATGACCCGGCGGAACTTAACCTGTGGGTAGCATCTGACAACGTTCGTAAGGGTGCAGCGTTGAACGCTGTGCAAGTGGCTGAATTGTTGATAAAAGATCTTGTGTAAAAGATACTTGGCAACAATTTTAAGCGAACATCTAACGCAGGCTTTACCTTCTCGGTTACCGAGGATTATCAAGACAAGGGATGGGCTATGGTTCAGGTTCGTAAACTGGTATTAGCAATCGCTGCTGCTTCTGCGCTGTCGTCTGGTATGGCCCACGCGCTGGGGCTCGGGGAATTGACCCTGAAGTCGACCCTGAACCAGCCTTTGGTAGCGGAAATCGAACTGCTCGATGCCAAAGATCTCAGGGCAGGGCAGGTGGTGCCGAGTCTGGCGAACAGCGCCGATTTCGCCCACGCGGGGGTTGATCGCCAGGCGTTTCTCGATGATTTGACGTTTACCCCAGTGATCAATGCCAGCGGCAAAAGCGTGCTGCGGATTACATCGACCAAACCGATCCGCGACCCCTACATGAAATTCCTCGTGCAAGTGCTGTGGCCGAACGGTCGCTTGCTGCGCGAGTACAGTGTTCTGCTTGATCCGCCCAAGGCGACCCCGGAAGCCGCAGCCACGGCACAACTGCCTGCCACTGCCCCGGCGCCAGCCGAAGCGCCTCAATCAGCGCCCGCTCCGGTGGAAATGCCAGCGGCAACGCCAGCGGTCGAGGCCAAGCCAGCTCAATACACCACCACCAAGCGCGATACCTTGTGGGTAATCGCAGCGCGTCTGCGCACCGGTGGCTCCGTTCAACAGACCATGCTGGCGATTCAGGCGCTGAACCCCGACGCGTTTATCGCAGGCAACATCAACCGCTTGAAAACCGGCCAGGTGTTGCGTCTTCCCGATGCCCAGCAAGTCGCCGCGACTGCGCAACCGCAGGCGGTCGCTCAGGTTCACGAACAAAACCTCGCCTGGCGTCAGCGCCGAGCCTTGCCTGCTGGCCCGCGTCAGGTAGATGCGACTCGCCACGCCAAGGCTGAAGCTGCGCCGCGCAAGGTCGAAACCCCGGATAACCTGAGCCTGGTATCGGGTACCAGCAAAGGCGACAAGGGCGCTGCGGGCGATGGCAAAGCAGTCAGCAACAGACTGGCGGTGGCCAAGGAAAACCTGGACACCACGCGTCGGGACAATAGCGAGCTGAAAAGCCGCATGACCGATCTGCAAAGCCAGTTGGACAAGCTGCAACGTCTGATCCAGTTGAAGAACGATCAATTGGCCAAGATGCAGGCTGACGGCGGCACCGCCAAGCCGACACCTGCACCAGCGCCTACCGATACCGCCGTCGTGTCGCCGTCGGTTCCGGCAGCGCTGGTCACAGCGCCGCCCGTTGCTGATATTTCGGTCAAGCCGCCGGGCGAAATCGCACCCGAAGATGCATTGCCACCGCCTGCCGATGTGACCCCGGCACCGGAAGCGCAGCCGATTACCGCCACGACCCCGGACGAAACCGATAACGCCAACAGCACCTTCAACAAGCTGCTCGCCAGTCCTTTATTGATGGGGCTGATCGGTGGTGGCGCGTTGGTTGTCCTGCTGTTGTTGCTGCTGCTTCTGGCTCGCCGTCGTAACGCGCAGCAGGAGGCCGAGAAGCACAAGCGCATGGCCCGCGCGCTGGCTGAAGAGTCGGAGTTCGCGTCGGATATGGACTTGCCGGACGCCAGTTTCGCAGGCCTTGAGGTGCCGCCGCCGAGCGTAAAGCTGACACCGGTCGCCGCGGCGCCAGTCGAGCCGGTTCGTGAACGGTCGGCTGATGTGCTTGAACAGGCCAAGACCCACATTGCCAACGGTCGCCTGAATTCGGCTGCCGAGCTGCTGGAAGATGCCACCAAGGAACAGCCGGAGCGCAGCGATTTGCGCTTGCAACTGATGGAAGTCTACGCACAGCAGGGCGATCGCAGTGGTTTCACCGGCCAGGAGCGCAAGCTGGTGGCCAATGGTGCAAACCATGCTGAAGTCGAGCAACTGAAAAGTCGCTTCCCGCTCATGGCGACGGTTGCCGCGACTGCGGCGGTCGGTGCGGCAGCAGTAGTGGCTTCGCAACTGGATGCCAACTACGTCAAGAGCTTGTTGCAGGACAACGAGCCTGCTCCTGCGCCTGCTCCGGTAGTGACGCCTGCGCCTGCGCCGGTCGAACCCACGCCTGTGGCCAAAGCCGCCGAGCCTGACGATTTCGATCACGACTTCGACCTGAGTCTCGACGATCTGGAAGAAGCCTCGCCCGCAGTGATTGTCGATAAAACCAAGCCTGCGCTGGATGACCTGGACCTCGATCATGAAATCAGCCTCGACGCGCCGTTGGCCGCCGCAGCGGATGACGATGACCTGAGCTTCGAGTCGATCATGCAGCAGCAGAGCGAAGTTCGGCAGTCGACGCCTGAAGATCTGGCCGATTTCGATCTGGACCTCTCGGAAGAGCAGCCAAAGCTGAACGCGGAAGATGATTTCCTGCTCAGCCTCCAGGATGACCTGCGCGACCTGCCGGCGTTCGACGATGCACCCGATCTGGCGCAAACGCCGGTGGCTGGCAAGGCGCCGGTGGATGACTTGTCGATGCCTGAAGACTTCGACCTGTCGTTGGCCGACGAGCTGGATACCGGGCCGAACGCCTTCACTGACGAGCTGAACGACGTCAATGCCGAGCTGGATCGTCTGTCGGCCAGCCTTGAACAGCCGCCAATGGCCAAGCCGTTCGAGGTTCCGAGCTTCACCGCAGAAGATGCATTGCTGCATGCGGAGGACGAGCCGGAGTTCGATTTCCTGGCGGGCACCGACGAAGCAGCGACCAAGCTGGATCTGGCGCGTGCTTACATCGAGATGGGCGACGCCGACGGCGCGCGCGACATCCTTGATGAAGTGGTCGGCGAGGGAGATGAGCACCAGAAAACCGAAGCGCGGGAGATGCTCTCGCGTCTGGCCTGAGTCAACGCTTGAGGCTGTAACGTATAACGACCGCTTTTGCGGTCGTTTGCGTTTATGGCGTGTGCATCCCTTATAATGGCCGCCTTAGCGCAAACCAACAGGCTGTACGTCTTGGCTTCAACAAATAGTTTCGAAGATACCGCGGCAGCCGAAATGGCTGCCGCTGGCTTTTCCAGAATCGCATTGGGTGTCGAATATAAGGGTTCGCGTTATTGCGGCTGGCAGCGTCAGGCTTCCGGCGTGCTGACGGTTCAGGAAACCCTTGAGAAGGCCCTGTCCAAAGTCGCGGCGTCGCCGGTCTCGCTGTTGTGCGCGGGTCGCACTGACGCGGGCGTGCACGCCTGTGGCCAGGTGGTGCATTTCGATACCCAGGCCGAGCGCTCGCTGAAAGCCTGGGTCATGGGCGCCAATATCAACCTGCCGCACGATATCAGCGTCAGTTGGGCCAAGGTCATGCCGGCGCATTTTCATGCGCGGTTCAAGGCGATTGCCCGGCGCTACCGCTACGTGATCTACAACGATCCGATCCGCCCGGCGCACCTGAATGACGAAATCACCTGGAACCACCGCCCGCTGGACGTCGAGCGCATGGCGCTGGCGGCCGAATACCTGGTCGGTACCCACGACTTCAGCGCGTTCCGGGCCGGGCAGTGCCAGGCCAAGTCGCCGGTCAAGAAGCTGCACCACCTGCGGGTTACCCGTCATGGCCAGATGATTGTCATCGACGTGCGCGCCAATGCCTTCCTGCATCACATGGTGCGCAATATCGCCGGGGTGCTGATGACCATCGGTGCTGGCGAACGGCCCATCGAGTGGGCCAGTGAGGTTCTGGAAAGCCGGGTTCGGCGCACGGGTGGCGTCACGGCGCATCCGTTTGGGCTTTATCTGGTCCAGGTCGAGTACCACGACGAGTTCGAATTGCCGGAACGTTACATCGGTCCACACTTTCTCACCGGCTTCTCTGAACTTGCCGGCTGACGACCGGAAAAGCATTTGTTAACATCCGGGACTTTCCCGAACAAGGCTTGGGGTTTTTCACGACATGTCAGCCGTTCGCAGCAAGATCTGCGGGATTACCCGCATAGAAGACGCGCTGGCCGCCATTGATGCCGGGGCCGACGCCATAGGTTTTGTGTTCTACGCTAAAAGCCCGCGTGCGGTCACCGTGGTGCAGGCACGGGAAATCATTGCCGCGTTACCGCCGTTCGTGACCACCGTCGGCCTGTTCGTCGACTGCACACGCTGCGAACTCAGTGAAATTCTGGAAGTCGTACCCTTGGACTTGTTGCAGTTCCATGGTGATGAGACGGCTGCGGACTGCGACGGCTACCATCGGCCTTACATCAAGGCGATCCGGGTCAAGCCCGGTGACGATATCGCCGCCGCATGCCGAGCGTTCCCGAAGGCCAGCGGCATTTTGCTCGACACCTATGTGCCGGGCGTGCCAGGCGGTACCGGGGAAGCGTTCGACTGGTCGTTGATTCCGCAACACTTGAGCAAACCGATCATTCTGGCGGGCGGTTTGACGCCGGCCAACGTGGCCCGGGCCATTGCCCAGGTTCGCCCCTATGCCGTGGATGTCAGCGGTGGCGTGGAGTCGGGCAAGGGGATCAAGGATCACGACAAGATCCAGGCGTTCATGGATGCAGTGCAGGGGGCTTGATTCAAATGGCGGGCCAGGTTGCCGCCTTGATGTGACGGTTGGCGTTGAGCCACCGTCCATAAGCCTGGCGCAGCAATAAGCGCGCGGGCCGACAATGTTTAATAGGCGGCGGTGAATATAAGCGACGAGGCGATGACGCGTCGTCACCATGGCGGGTGATGTGGAGCAGTGCAGGCAGGTCAGGCGGTAGCCGATCCCTGTGGCCCCAGATCCTCGCCGAACCCATGAATTTTGCTTAAAGGCCTGCGCGGGACTGTCAATCGTCCTCGCGTTCGAGCCACCGGTACTGGAGAAAGAAAGCATGAGCAACTGGTTGGTAGACAAACTGATCCCTTCGATCATGCGTTCCGAGGTGAAAAAAAGCTCGGTACCTGAAGGGCTCTGGCACAAGTGCCCATCGTGTGAAGCGGTGCTGTATCGTCCGGAGCTGGAAAAGACCCTGGACGTGTGCCCCAAGTGCAACCACCACATGCGCATCGACGCGCGTGCTCGCCTGGACATCTTCCTCGACGCCGAAGGCCGTGCCGAACTGGGCGCCGACCTGGAGCCAGTGGACCGTCTGAAGTTTCGCGACGGCAAGAAGTACAAGGACCGCCTGACCGCTGCGCAGAAGCAGACCGGTGAGAAAGACGCACTGATCTCCATGAGCGGCAAGCTGCTGGGGATGCCGGTAGTGGCCTGTGCCTTCGAGTTCTCCTTCATGGGCGGGTCGATGGGCGCCATCGTTGGTGAGCGCTTCGTGCGTGCCGCCAACTACGCGCTGGAAAATCGCTGCCCGATGGTCTGTTTCGCTGCTTCTGGTGGCGCACGGATGCAGGAAGCGCTGATCTCCCTGATGCAAATGGCCAAGACCTCAGCGGTACTGGCACGTCTGCGTGAAGAAGGGCTGCCGTTTATTTCGGTGCTGACCGACCCGGTCTACGGTGGTGTTTCCGCCAGCCTGGCGATGTTGGGCGACGTGATCGTTGCTGAACCGAAGGCGCTGATCGGCTTTGCCGGCCCGCGCGTGATTGAGCAGACCGTGCGTGAAAAACTGCCAGAAGGTTTCCAGCGCAGCGAGTTTCTGCTGGCTCACGGCGCCATCGACCTGATCATCGACCGCCAGGAACTGCGTCCACGCCTGGGCAACCTGCTGGCGCAACTGATGAATCTGCCGACGCCGAAGTTTGTAGCTTCGCCGATTGAGCCGATGGTGATCCCGCCGGTACCGGCCACCGTATGACCGAGCGCACCCTGGGCGACTGGCTTGCCTACCTCGAACAGCTGCACCCTTCAGCCATCGACATGGGGCTGGAGCGTTCGCAACAGGTGCTGCACAGGCTGGGCATCGCCCGGCCCGCGCCCCGGGTGATCACGGTTACAGGCACTAACGGTAAAGGTTCTACCTGTGCGTTCGTCGCCTCGTTGCTGCAAGCGCAGGGTTTGAAAGTCGGGGTCTACAGCTCGCCGCACCTGATTCGCTACAACGAGCGGGTGCAGGTGCAAGGCGTCGAAGCCAGCGACAGCCAGTTATGTGAAGCCTTCGCCGTGGTGGAAGCCGCGCGGGGTGATATCTCCCTGACGTACTTCGAAATGGGCACCCTGGCTGCATTCTGGCTGTTCGAGCAGGCGAAGCTGGATGCGGTGGTGCTGGAAATCGGCCTGGGCGGGCGTCTGGATGCGGTCAATCTTATCGATGCCGACATCTCGCTGGTCACCAGCATTGGCGTTGACCACTCCGATTGGCTGGGTGATACCCGCGAATCAGTGGCCTTCGAAAAGGCCGGGATTTTCCGCGAAGGGCGTCCGGCCTTGTGCGGCGATCTGGACCCGCCTGCGCCTTTGCTTGAGCGGGTCAAAGAACTGCAGTGTCCCTTCTCGTTGCGCGGTCGTGAATTCGACCTGGCGCTGACTGACAATGCCTGGCACTGGCGCGGTCGTGATGCCCAGGGGCAGTTGGTCGAGCTGCACGATTTGCCGTTGCTCGATTTGCCGATGGAAAACGCCGCGCTGGCGTTGCAGGCTTATTTGCTGCTGGATCTACCATGGCAGCCGGAGATTATCCGTGAAGCCTTGAGCGCCACGCGAATCACCGGTCGTCTGGATCGGCGCGAGATCAACTGGCATGGCAAGCCGCTGAAGCTGTTGCTCGATGTCGGTCACAATCCCCATGCCGCGCACTTCCTCGCCCAGCGCCTGGCGCAGCGCCCGGTGGTGGGCAAGCGTCTGGCGGTGTTCGGGTTGCTGTCGGACAAGGACATCGATGGTGTAGTCAGTGAGTTGACGACTGGCGTGCAAGACTGGGCCGTGGCCCCCTTGCCGACCCCGCGCAGTCGCCCGGCGCAAGAGCTGCAGGCTGCGCTGCTCAAGCATGGCGCGCAGGTCAGCGTGTACGACACTATTGCGCAGGCGCTGGAAGGGCAGTGCGCTCACGCCACCGCCGATGATGAAATTCTGCTGTTCGGATCTTTTTTTAGCGTTGCCGAGGGCCTGGAATGGCTGGCTCGGCACGCCCAGGAGGACGTTGCAAATGGCTTTGCTGGATAACGTGTACAAGCAGCGGATGGTAGGGGCTCTGGTGTTGATCGCACTGGCCGTGATTTTCTTGCCGATGCTGTTTTCGCGCCAGGATGAAACCCGTCGGGTGCAGGTCGAAGTGCCTGCCGCCCCGCAAGCCCCGGCAATGACCGCGTTAAAGGTCGATCCGGTTGCGGTGCCCGAGCAGCAAGCCTTGCCCCAAGAGCCTGTGCCAGACGAGGAACCTGTCGCTCAGGCGCCGGCTCCGGTACAAAAAGAGAAGGCGCCGGCCATGCAGCCGTTGCCGACCCCAACTCCTGCCCAGGTCGCCAAGGCCAGCCCGCCGCCGGCTCCAGCAGCGAAGGTCGCGCCTGCCGCGCCAGTCGCAGCCGCCAAACCTGCCGCTGAACCGCGTCATGTTGACACCAACGGCTTGTCGGTCAGTTGGTCGGTGCAACTGGCCAGCCTGTCCAATCGCGACAGCGCCGACGCCTTGCAGAAAACCCTGCGTTCCCAGGGCTACAACGCCTATATCCGCTCTGCGGACGGGGTGAACCGGGTGTTCGTCGGGCCGTTGATCGAGCGTGCCGAAGCGGATCGTTTGCGCGACCAACTGGGCAAGCAACAGAAGCTCAAGGGTTTCGTGGTGCGTTTCCAGCCGGAACGCAACTGATCTATTCGTAGCCCGTCGTCAATCGCTGCTTACCGACGGGCAAGCGCTCTGCTAAAATGCGCCGCCTTATCCGTCAGTAGGCTGCAACGTGCCATTTACTCCGGTTGATTGGACGATCATCGCAATTATCGCCATCTCCGCTCTGATCAGTTTGAAGCGTGGTTTCGTCAAAGAGGCGTTGTCGCTGCTCATCTGGATCGTTGCAGGCGCTGTCGCCTGGATGTTCGGCGGGTCGCTGGCGCAGTACCTTGTCGCGTATATCGATACACCCTCGGCCCGCGTGATTGCAGGCTGTACCATTCTTTTTGTCGCCACCTTGCTGGTCGGCGCCATGGTCAATTTTCTCATCGGCGAACTGATTCGCGTCACCGGCCTCGGCGGGACCGATCGTTTTCTGGGTATGGTCTTCGGCGCCGCGCGCGGAGGCTTGCTGGTCGTTGTAGCGGTCGGGCTGTTGAGCCTGGGGCCGGTACAGCAAGATCAATGGTGGCAGCAGTCTAAACTGATGCCACAATTTCTAATGGTTGCTGACTGGTCGAAAAACCTGATTCTCGGGTTCTCCAGTAAGTGGCTAGCCAGCGGCATCAGCGTACCCGCTGATCTGCCGTTCAAGGATCACCTCCTGCCGCAAAACCTGCCGCAGGATGTCAAGGATCACCTTCTGTCGCAAAAACTGCCGCAGGACGTGTTCGGTAAATCCAGTTCCACTAAGTAGGGGTTGTGTCGCATGTGTGGCATCGTCGGTATCGTCGGTAAGTCGAACGTCAATCAGGCGCTGTATGACGCGCTCACCGTCCTCCAGCACCGCGGCCAGGACGCTGCCGGTATCGTAACCAGCCACGACGGCCGGTTATTCCTGCGCAAGGACAACGGGTTGGTCCGTGATGTGTTCCACCAGCGCCATATGCAGCGCCTGGTCGGTCACATGGGTATCGGTCATGTGCGTTATCCCACTGCGGGCAGCTCGACTTCGGCCGAAGCTCAACCGTTTTACGTCAACTCGCCCTACGGCATCACGCTGGCGCACAACGGCAATCTGACCAACGTCGAGCAACTGGCCAAGGAGATTTACGAATCTGACCTGCGCCACGTCAACACGAACTCCGATTCGGAAGTGTTGCTCAACATCTTCGCTCACGAACTGGCCCAGCGCGGCAAGCTGCAGCCGACCGAAGAAGACGTGTTCGCCGCTGTCAGCGACGTGCATCACCGCGTTCGTGGCGGTTACGCCGTGGTTGCGATGATCACCGGTTATGGCATCGTCGGTTTCCGTGACCCGGACGCCATTCGTCCGATCGTGTTCGGCCAACGTCACACCGACGAAGGCGTCGAATACATGATCGCCTCGGAAAGCGTGGCGCTCGACGTGCTTGGTTTCACCCTGATCCGCGATCTGGCGCCGGGCGAAGCGGTCTACATCACTGAAGACGGCAAGCTGCACACCCGTCAGTGCGCGACCAACCCGAAATACGCCCCGTGCATCTTCGAGCACGTCTACCTGGCGCGTCCGGATTCGATCATCGACGGCATCTCGGTGTACAAGGCGCGTCTGCGCATGGGCGAGAAGCTGGCGGACAAGATCCTGCGCGAGCGTCCAGACCATGACATCGACGTGGTCATCCCGATTCCTGACACCAGCCGTACCGCCGCCCTTGAGCTGGCGAACCACTTGGGCGTCAAGTTTCGTGAAGGCTTCGTCAAGAACCGTTATATCGGCCGGACCTTCATCATGCCGGGCCAGGCTGCGCGGAAAAAATCCGTACGCCAGAAGCTCAACGCCATCGAGCTGGAATTCCGCGGCAAGAACGTGATGCTGGTGGACGACTCCATCGTTCGCGGCACTACTTGCAAGCAGATCATCCAGATGGCTCGCGAAGCCGGTGCCAAGAACGTCTACTTCTGTTCCGCAGCGCCTGCCGTGCGTTACCCGAACGTGTACGGCATCGACATGCCGAGCGCACACGAACTGATCGCACACAACCGCACCACCCAGGACGTGGCCGATCTGATTGGTGCCGACTGGCTGATCTATCAGGACCTTCCGGACCTGATCGAAGCAGTGGGCGGCGGCAAGGTGAAAATCGACAATTTCGATTGCTCGGTATTCAATGGCGAATACGTGACCGGCGATATCGACGAACACTATCTGCACAAGATCGAACAGGCGCGTAACGACGCGTCCAAGGTCAAGACCCAGGCGGTCAGCGCCATTATCGATCTGTACAACAACTAAAGGAGTAGGCGGCATGACTCAAGAATGGGATGCCGGTCGGCTGGACAGTGATCTTGAAGGCGTGGGTTTCGACACCCTCGCCGTGCGTGCGGGTCAACACCGTACGCCGGAAGCCGAACATGGCGAGCCGATGTTCTTCACCTCCAGCTACGTGTTCCGCACGGCCGCCGATGCGGCTGCGCGGTTCTCGGGTGAAGTGCCGGGTAACGTCTACTCGCGCTATACCAACCCGACCGTGCGAGCTTTCGAAGAGCGCATTGCCGCCCTTGAAGGCGCCGAGCAGGCCGTCGCCACGTCTACGGGCATGGCGGCGATCATGGCTGTGGTCATGAGCCTGTGCAGCGCCGGCGATCATGTGCTGGTGTCGCGCAGCGTGTTCGGCTCGACCATCAGCCTGTTCGAGAAGTACTTCAAGCGCTTTGGTATCGAAGTCGACTACGTGCCGCTGGACAACCTGTCTGGCTGGGATGCAGCGATCAAGGCCAACACCAAATTGCTGTTCGTCGAATCCCCGTCCAACCCGTTGGCCGAATTGGTCGATATCGCAGCGTTGGCGGAAATCGCCCATGCGAAAAACGCGATGCTGGTGGTCGACAACTGTTTCTGCACGCCAGCGCTACAGCAGCCTTTGCTGCTGGGCGCTGACGTGGTCGTGCACTCGGCGACCAAGTTCATCGACGGCCAGGGCCGTTGCATGGGCGGCGTGGTCGCCGGTCGCGGCGAGCAAATGAAAGAAGTGGTGGGTTTCCTGCGCACCGCCGGGCCGACCCTGAGCCCGTTCAACGCCTGGATCTTCCTCAAGGGGCTGGAAACCTTGAAGTTGCGTATGCGCGCTCACTGCGCCAGCGCCCAGGAGTTGGCCGAATGGCTGGAGCAGCAGGACGGCATCGAAAAAGTGCATTACGCCGGGCTCAAGAGCCATCCACAGCATGAATTGGCCAAGCGTCAGCAAAAAGCCTTTGGTGCGGTGGTGAGCTTCGAGGTCAAAGGTGGCAAAGAGGGCGCCTGGCGCTTTATCGACGCCACGCGGCTGATCTCGATCACCGCCAACCTGGGCGACACCAAAACCACCATCACCCACCCAAGCACCACCTCGCACGGCCGTCTGGCGCCGCAAGAACGCGAAGCGGCCGGGATTCGCGACAGCCTGATCAGGGTTGCCGTGGGCCTGGAAGATGTCGCTGACTTGCAGGCCGATCTGGCGCGTGGTCTGGCGGCATTGTGAGCGAGTGGGCGGTAGAAGCGGCCAGTGTCCACAATGGCAAGGTCGCTTTGGTCACGGGTGCGGCGCGCGGAATCGGCCTCGGCATCGCTGCCTGGTTGATCAGCGAAGGCTGGCAAGTCGTACTGACTGATCTGGATCGCGAACGCGGGGCGAAAGTGGCGACGGTGCTGGGCGAAAACGCCTTGTTTGTCGCCATGGACGTGTCCAGCGAAGATCAAGTGGCCCACGGCGTGGCCAATGTCCTCGGCCAGTTCGGTCGTCTCGACGCGCTGGTATGTAATGCCGCCGTGGCCGATCCCCGCAACACCACTCTCGAAAGTCTTACCCTGGCGCACTGGAACCGCGTGTTGGCGGTCAATCTCAGCGGGCCGATGCTGTTGGCCAAGCATTGTGCCCCCTACCTGCGCGCTCACTGTGGTGCCATCGTCAACCTGACCTCGACCCGTGCCGGGCAA
This sequence comes from Pseudomonas sp. NA-150, assembly GCF_044336365.1. Taxonomy (NCBI): domain Bacteria; kingdom Pseudomonadati; phylum Pseudomonadota; class Gammaproteobacteria; order Pseudomonadales; family Pseudomonadaceae; genus Pseudomonas; species Pseudomonas sp. NA-150. Next base: position 1,555,751 of record NZ_CP172305.1, read on the forward strand.
TCGGAACCCGACACCGAGGCTTATGCGGCGAGCAAGGGTGGCTTGTTGGCCCTGACTCACGCCTTGGCCATCAGCCTGGGGCCGGAAATCCGTGTCAACGCCGTCAGCCCTGGCTGGATCGACGCCAGAGACCCCTCTGCGCGGCGTGCCGAGCCATTGTCGGAAGCCGACCATGCCCAGCATCCGGCCGGCAGGGTAGGGACGGTGGAGGACGTGGCGGCGATGGTGGCCTGGCTGCTGTCGAAGAACGCAGGATTCGTCACCGGCCAGGAATTTGTGGTCGACGGTGGCATGACCAAGAAAATGATTTATCAGGGGTAGCGGCAAGCTCCAAGCTTCAAGCTGCAAGTTAGAGCAGGACGATGTAGTCGCTGATGGCGCAGTTCCGCTTTTGGCGTGCAGCTTTAAGCTTGCCGCTTGAGGCTGATCTTAAAAAAACTTCAAGCAGGCTATTGACTTAGGTTCGATACCTGCGTAAATTTCGCGGCCTCAACGAAGCAAAGGGTGATTAGCTCAGCTGGGAGAGCATCTGCCTTACAAGCAGAGGGTCGGCGGTTCGATCCCGTCATCACCCACCACTTCTTGAGGCTTTCGAAAGAAAGCTGGATGAAAATCCAACAATGCGCAGCGGTAGTTCAGTCGGTTAGAATACCGGCCTGTCACGCCGGGGGTCGCGGGTTCGAGTCCCGTCCGCTGCGCCATATTCTTCAAGTCGACTTGTGCGGCTTGAGACTGGAACGCTCTTGAAGCGGTCCTTTTAGGGTTACAACGAAACAGTCACTCGAAAGTCTGTTTCAAATGAGTTCATCGGATGAAAGTCCGAGCGACACGCAGCGGTAGTTCAGTCGGTTAGAATACCGGCCTGTCACGCCGGGGGTCGCGGGTTCGAGTCCCGTCCGCTGCGCCATACATGTGCTGAAGCTTCGTTTGAAGGTTCAGCGCGCTGAAAAACCCGCCCAGTGCGGGTTTTTTAGTTTTCGGGATTTGAACTCCTGTCCATCGTCGATGGTCAGTGTAGAATCCCCAACCGTCAGCCCAAGTGACCACGCCTCCGAACGGCGTTGATCATGCGCCAGCCTTGTTGCAGACTATCCCCCCCGTATTACCAGGTCGGAAAACTGCTGACAGTTATCTTCTCCCAGGATTTTGAATGTCTAAATTACTGAGCTTTCGTACCGCGTGCTGGGCTGCAACCCTGCTGACCGTCGCAGGCTGCTCGTCGCCGAAGCAGGCGATGTACGAGCATGAGAGTTTCGACGATTCCGGGACGTTTTCCAGAAACTACCCGGTGACCGATGCGGCCGGCTCGTGCGAAGCCGCTCGTCGCGCCTTGCTCAGCCAGGGCTACATCATCACTAGCAATGACCCGAAAGCGGTCAGTGGGCACAAGAGCTTCCAGCAAACCGGCGAAACCCACATGGAGATCAGCTTCAGTGTGGTCTGTGCGTCGGACAGCGGCAGTACCAAAGGCGCGACCATGTTCGCCAATGCCCTGCAGGACCGCTACGCGCTGAAGAAGCTGAACAACTCGGCCAGTGTCGGGGTGGGTGTGTTGGGTTCGTTGTCGATGCCGATCGGCTCGACCGATGATTCGCTGGTCAAGGTGGCCAGTGAAACCGTCTCGTCGCCGAAGTTCTACGATCGTTTCTTTGCCCTTGTGGATAACTTTTTGCCGCCTGAAGTGAAAAAGGCAGCCAATATTCCCGAGAAGCCGAAAACCGATCTGGGCGAGCCCGAGCCGTCGCCGCAAGCGGCCAAGCCGGAAGCAGCTGTTGAAGCCAAACCGGCGCCGGTTTCTCCTGAGGTTGCGGTGGCTGCCGCCGCCGCAGCTGCTGCCAAGGAAAAAGAAGCAGCCCCGGCCGCGACGCCAGCCCCTGTTGCCACTCCAGCACCTGCCGAGGCGCCAGCCGTCAAGGCTGAGCCGGTAACGCCAGCTCCAGCTCCAGCGCCTGCCGAGCCAGCACCGGCAGCACCCGCAGTGACCACCACACCCTAGATCTGTATCGCGTGTGTAGGAGCGAACTTGTTCGCGAGGCGGTGCATCAGACACACCGCGTCGAATGGCTCGCCAACAAGTTGGCTCCTACAGGGGTTGGGCGTTAGGGGGTCACCCCAAAAACAGTTTGTAAGCCGGATTGTCGCTTTCATCCCAATACGGGTAGCCGATTTCCGCCAGCGCCGCCGGAATCAGGTGTCGCTCGTCTTCCGGGACCACCAAACCCGCCACCACTCGACCGTCCGCCGCGCCGTGGTTGCGGTAGTGGAACATCGAGATATTCCACTGCCCACCGAGTTTGTTGAGGAAGTTGAACAACGCGCCTGGCCGCTCCGGAAATTCGAAACGGAACACCACTTCATCACTGACCCGTGCCGAATGCCCGCCGACCATGTGGCGGATGTGTAGCTTGGCCAGTTCGTTGTCGGTCAGGTCAAGCACCGGGAACCCTTGCTCGGTCAGGCTGGCCAGCAGCGCGGCGCGTGGGTCGTTTTCCGGGTGGGTTTGCACGCCGACGAAGATGTGGGCTTCGCGGTCGGTGTTGTAGCGGTAGTTGAATTCGGTGATCTGGCGCTTGCCGATGGCTTCGCAGAAGGCCTTGAAGCTGCCCGGCTGCTCGGGAATGGTCACGGCGATGATCGCCTCGCGGCCTTCGCCCAATTCAGCGCGTTCGGCGACATGCCGCAGACGGTCGAAGTTGACGTTGGCCCCGGAATCGATGGCCACCAGGGTCTGGCCGCTGACGCCATACAGCTCGACGTACTTCTTGATCCCGGCCACGCCCAGCGCGCCGGCCGGTTCGGTGATCGAGCGGGTGTCGTCGTAGATGTCCTTGATCGCCGCGCAGATTTCGTCGGTGCTGACCGTGATCACTTCGTCGACGTAGTGTTTGCAGATATCAAAGGTGTGCTGGCCGATCTGCGCCACCGCCACGCCATCGGCAAACAACCCGACCTGGCTCAACACCACGCGTTCACCGGCCGCCATTGCCGCTTGCAGGCAGTTGGAGTCGTCCGGCTCGACGCCGATTACCTTGATTTCCGGGCGCAGGTATTTGACGTAGGCCGCGATGCCGGCGATCAGCCCGCCGCCGCCCACCGGAACAAAGATCGCGTCGAGGTTGCCGGGCTGCTGACGCAGGATTTCCATCGCCACCGTGCCTTGGCCGGCGATGGTGTCGGGATCGTCGTAGGGGTGGATGTAGACGTAGCCTTTTTCGTCGACCAGCTTCAGGGAAAACGCCAGCGCCTCGGGGAAAGTGTCGCCGTGCAGGACCACGATGCCGCCACGCGAGCGCACGCCTTCGATCTTGATCTCGGGCGTGGTCTTGGGCATGACGATGGTGGCCTTGACCCCCATCACCTTGGCCGCCAGCGCCAGCCCTTGCGCATGATTGCCCGCCGACGCCGTGACCACGCCTCGCGCGCGTTCAGTGTCGCTCAACTGCGCGAGCTTGTTGTAGGCGCCGCGAATCTTGAACGAGAACACCGGCTGCAAGTCTTCGCGCTTGAGCAACACCTTGTTATGCAGGCGCTCAGACAGCTGGCGCGCGGGCTGCAACGGGGTTTCGATGGCGACATCGTAAACGCGCGAGGTGAGGATTTTCTTGGCGTACTGCTTGAGCGGGTCGCTGTCGCCGGGGGTAACGGTCATCTGTGCTTCCTCAATAGGTTTTGCCCTGGAGGAAGAAGAAAAAACCCGCCTCGAGGGCGGGTTGGGTGCGAACGTCAGCTAACCCGCCAGGATAGGAATGGCGGTAATAATAATCGGGCGGACGAAGCGCGGGGTCAGGTTCATGGCTCGAAAGGTATTCCGGATGGTTGGGGCAAGTCAAGGGAGAACGCAATCCCCTGTTGCCACCTTTTATCTCAGGCACATTCATTTATCCGTCACCTCGGCACTTTATGGTGAAGGTCGCGGTCAATTATTTCGCTGCGACAAAACCTACAGTGAGCATCAGCCAAGAGGGCATGCGCGATGGACGATTATCAAGAAGAACTGCTGGAATACCGGGCTTCGGAACTCGATCCACTGGAACCGGCCGACGACGCTACCGAGCTGTAAGCGTCACCCGGCCTGGCGTTGGCTGCGGCGGAACTCTCCTGGGGTCTGACCGTTCCAGCGCTTGAAGGCCCGCTGAAAGGCCTCGGCAGAGGCAAACCCGAGCAGGTAGGCGATTTCGCCAAACGCCAGTTCGGTATCGCGGATATAGGTCATCGCCAGATCGCGGCGGGTGTCATTGAGCACGGCGCGAAATTGCGTGCCTTCCTCGGCCAGCTTGCGACGCAACGTCCAGGTCGGCAGCTTCAAGCGTGCGGCGACTTCCTCCAGATCCGGCTCACGCCCCCCATTCAACAACGGCCCGAGCAACTGAGTGATGCGTTCACGCAGGCTGCGGGTGCGCGTCAGGTGTTCCAGCTCTTTTTCGCACAGGCCCAATAAATGGCGCCACGTGCTGGGGCAATGGTCCGGGTTGCGCAAACCAAGGTCTGCCTGACTCAGGCGCAGTTGATTGAGTTCGGTGCCGAAATTCACCGGACTGTGGCTGAGCACGCTGTAATCGGCGGCGTAGCCGGGTTCCGGGAACTCAATGTCGATTCTTTCCGCGCGCAGCTCGCACCCCGCCAGCTTCGACAATTGCTGCAGCCAACTGGCCAGGATCGAGTCCACCACAAAGCGGTTGTAGGCGTTGTACGGGCTGATGGAGTAAAAGCGCAGCCACGCGCCCAGGGCGTCTTCGTTAAAGCTCGACTGACCGCGATAGTTGGAGCCATACAGCGCTTCAAAACGAATCAGGCAGCGCGCGGCCTCGCGCACGGTGGGGGCCTGGGCGGCAGTGACCCCGGCCAGCCCGGCCTGGCTGATGCGACTCAGGCGGCCCATGCGCAGGCCTAGCCCCGGTTCGCCGGTCAGTTGAATCGCCGCGTGGCCCAGGCGCATGTAGCGCGGAATCGACAATCGCGCGCCGGGCTCTGCGAGGCGCGCCGGGTCCAGCCCGTACTGTTCGAACAATGGATCGGGATTTTGCCCCAGGCTGCGCACGGCGTCGGCCAGGCTATGGACGAAGCCGACGGACAGATCGCCCAGACGTACCCGAGGTGGATTCATCGCGTCATAACCACAGGTTGATCAGGCGTGCGCCGCGCCCGGGGCGATCAGTGCCGACCTGATCGTTATCGGATGGCTCCTGACGGCTGATAAAACTGCGCCCCGAACTGCCCTGATCCCAGAACTGACCACGCATGAACACGCTGACGCCGGCGCGCGCGGTGCTGGCCGGGGCGTGACCGGTCAGAGTCAGCCGCCGCCAGGCTTCGCCCTCGCTGATTTCGCCCGGTTTGAGGCCGACGTCGGCAGGCGCTGATCGGCTTTTATAGCCGCGCCACGGTTTGTTCCAGCGCCCGTTGCCGACCACGAACGCCGGCACCGCGATCAATTCGGCATCGTGGTTATTGAGCTGCGCGTAATTACGTGGGTACCAGCTGTCGCTGCCGATCAATACGCCGAGGCGTCCGGCGGGGGTGTCGAGCACATTGAGTGCGGTTTCCGGCGCTGGCTGGATGTAATTGCGCTCGGTAAAGCTCGGGTACAACTGACGTTGCGGCTGACCAATGGGCTGGCCGTCGTGATCGAAAACGATGCTGATGTTGTACAGCGGCCCCGAACCGAGTCGCAGTTGACCGTTTTCCAGGTAAGGTTCCGGCAGCACGATGGAGCCGGCCACCAACGTCACACCGAACTCCTTGGCCAGACCGCCGAACAGTGCCTGATAATCCTCAGCCATCTCCGGCGCTTTCATCCGCAGGTGGGCGTCGTTGAGCCGGTGTTTACCGTCGGCATCATAGAGCGCACGAAGAAACTTCAGCGGATTGCTCACCGACAGCCAGATCATGGCTTCCTTCAGCGACGCGGATTGATACAACTGGTCCTTCTCGCCGCTGGCAAACAGCCAGGTGCCGATGTGCTCCGGCAGCACGACAATGGTTTTTGCGTTGAGCAGCCCCAAGTCGCGGGCTTGTTGCAGATAGGACGCCAGCTTGCGGTGCAGGTGTTCGCGGCTCTGGTAGTCGCCGGGCACCAACTCGGTCTGAATCCCCAACAGATTGCCGCCGACACCGGGCTGGCCTTCGTTGACCGCCAGTTGAATGCGTAAATCCGAGAGATACAGACTCACCGGACGTTGCCCGGTCCAGATGGCGTAACTGATGACCGTACCGATCAACAGCAGCACGACAAAGGTATTGAAAATTTTACGCAGGGGGGACACAAGCGCAGCCATGTGCGGGATTCGATGACTAGGGTAGGGCAGCAGCGCCCTGCTTGCCAACCCTTGCTGTACGTTTGGATCAATAAGTTGTTACTTTCGGTCATTGAGTGTGACTTGATGCTTCTTTAACGTTTGCATCATGAACAGGTTGGCGGCGAATTGCCCGCAGCTTGAATAATTGACGGGGGCCCATCGAGGCTCCCGCATTCCGTGATCACGCTCGATGGAGTCTCTATGGCCACCGCTCACTACCCTCACTTGCTGGCGCCGCTGGACCTGGGTTTTACCACGCTGCGCAACCGCACCCTGATGGGCTCGATGCACACTGGCCTGGAAGAAAAGCCCGGCGGATTCGAACGCATGGCGGCGTATTTCGCCGAACGTGCGCGTGGCGGGGTTGGCTTGATGGTCACCGGCGGCATTGGCCCGAACGATGAAGGCGGGGTGTACTCCGGCGCAGCCAAGCTGACCACCGTCGAGGAAGCCGAGAAACATCGCATCGTGACCAAGGCGGTGCACGAAGCGGGTGGCAAGATCTGCATGCAGATCCTCCACGCCGGGCGTTATGCCTACAGCCCGAAGCAGGTCGCGCCAAGTGCGATTCAGGCGCCAATCAACCCGTTCAAGCCTAAAGAGCTGGACGAAGAAGGCATCGAAAAACAGATTCAGGATTTCGTCACCTGCTCGACCCTGGCGCAGATTGCCGAGTACGACGGTGTGGAAATCATGGGCTCGGAAGGTTATTTCATTAACCAATTCCTGGCCAAACACACCAACCAGCGCACTGATCGCTGGGGTGGCAGCTACGAAAACCGCATGCGCCTGGCGGTGGAAATTGTCCGTCGCGTGCGCGAAGCGGTTGGTCCGAACTTCATCATTATCTTCCGCCTGTCGATGCTCGACCTGGTAGAGGGCGGCAGCGTCTGGGAAGAAGTCGTACAACTGGCCCAGGCTATCGAAAAGGCCGGTGCGACCCTGATCAACACCGGTATCGGCTGGCACGAAGCGCGGATTCCGACGATTGCCACCAAAGTTCCGCGTGCAGCCTTCGCCAAGGTCACCGCCAAATTGCGTGGTTCGGTGACGATCCCGTTGATCACCACCAACCGCATCAATACTCCGGAAGTCGCCGAGCAGATTCTCGCCGAAGGTGACGCCGACATGGTGTCGATGGCGCGTCCGTTCCTCGCCGATCCGGAGTTCGTCAACAAGGCGGCGGCCGGTCGTGGCGATGAAATCAACACCTGCATCGGCTGCAACCAGGCCTGCCTGGACCACACCTTTGCCGGCAAGCTGACCACCTGCCTGGTCAACCCGCGTGCCTGCTACGAGACTGAGCTGAATTACCTGCCGGTCCAACAGCTGAAGAAAATCGCGGTGATTGGCGCCGGCCCTGCCGGTTTGGCGGCGGCCACCGTTGCGGCCGAGCGTGGGCACTCGGTGACCCTGTTCGATTCCGCCAGCGAGATCGGTGGCCAGTTCAACGTCGCCAAGCGCGTGCCGGGCAAGGAAGAATTCTTCGAAACCCTGCGTTACTTCTCGCGCAAGCTGCAAACCACAGGCGTCGAGTTGTGCCTGAACACCCGAGTCGCGGTCAGTGATCTGCTGGGCGCCGGTTACGACGAGGTGATCCTCGCCACCGGTATTTCGCCGCGTACCCCGGCGATTCCGGGTGTCGAGCACGCCAAGGTGATGAACTACCTGGACGTGATCCTTGAGCGTAAGCCGGTCGGCAATAGCGTCGCGGTGATTGGTGCTGGCGGTATCGGTTTCGACGTTTCGGAATTCCTCGTGCACCAAGGCGTCGCCACCAGCCTTGATCGTGACGCGTTCTGGAAAGAGTGGGGCATCGATACGGCACTGGAAGCCCGTGGCGGGATTGCCGGGATCAAGTCCGAGCCGCATGCGCCGGCACGTCAGGTGTTCCTGATGCAGCGCAAGAAAACCAAGGTCGGCGATGGCCTGGGCAAAACCACCGGCTGGATTCACCGCGCCGGGTTGAAGAACAAACAGGTGCAAATGCTCAACAACGTTGAATACCTGAACATCGACGACGCCGGCCTGCACTTCCGTATTGGTGAAGGCGAAGCGCAGGTATTGCCGGTGGATAACGTGGTGATCTGCGCGGGGCAGGATCCGTTGCGCGAGCTGTACGACGGCTTGGTGGCGGCGGGGCAGAATGTGCATTTGATCGGTGGCGCGGATGTGGCGGCCGAGCTGGATGCCAAGCGGGCGATTAACCAAGGTTCGCGATTGGCGGCTGAATTGTAAGAGGATACGCAATACTCTGTAGGAGCTGCCGAAGGCTGCGATAGGTATGGCCTTCCGGCCGTCGGATCGCAGCCTTCGGCAGCTCCTACAGATCGTGGTTATCCTGAGAATGGCAATGTTTCCCCCTGTTTCCCTCCCCACCAATACGCCCCTCGAACCCTTGAATCTGCCGTGGCTAAAACACGCGGGTATCGAGGTCGCGATCCTGCGTCTGGACCTGATTGATCCCCTGATCTCCGGCAACAAATGGTTCAAGCTGATCCACCATCTGCAAGATGCCCGCGAAGCCGGGGCCGAGGGGATCATCAGTCTGGGTGGCGCTCACTCTAATCATCTACATGCCCTCGCGGCGGCGGGCAAACGCTTCGGCTTTCCCACGGCAGGCCTGTTGCGCGGGCATGCGCAAGAGACCCCGACTGTCCTTGATTTGCAGGCATTCGGCATGCAACTGCATTGGCTGGGATACGCCGGCTATCGAGCACGACACGACGCAGATTTCTGGCTGCCGTGGCAGGCGCGGTATCCGACTTTCCACCCCATACCTGAAGGCGGCGGTGGGCTGGCGGGCGCTTTAGGTTGTGCGCAGATGCTGGGCAGTGTCGGCCAATCAGGCGATTACCACGGCTGGTGGCTGGCCGCCGGTACCGGCACCACGCTGGCCGGGTTGGTGTTGGCGGAGGCGGGTAGGTATCCGGTGTACGGCGCCATGGCGGTGCCCGATGATCACGGTGTGGAGCAGAACATCGCGGCGATCCTCCAGCAAGCCCACGCCCCTGACAGTGGCTATCGCCTGATCAACGCCAGTCGCGGCGGCTTTGCCAAAACCGATCAGCACTTGCTGGATTTTATTGCCCGCAACGAAGCCGAATCCGGTGTGCCGCTGGAGCCGTTGTACACCGGCAAGGCATTGCTGGCGCTGCACGATCAGGTCGCCGCTGGCGTTTTTGCTCAAGGCACACGCTTGATTTTTGTCCACACCGGCGGCTTGCAAGGTCGGCGTGCACGGCTCAATCCACTCTCAATGGCATGAATCCTGCGCACACTCTGTGGAAAAGGTCGGCCCTGAGTACGTGGATGACACTTCTGGATCAAGTCCGCGTCGGCGCTGTCCCGATAATCGATACTTTCCTGATAAGTGTGCCGAGGTCAGCATGACAACCCAAGCAATGAAGCGGGTAGACCCTGCCACCTTGAGACGCGTGATCTGCGCGGCGTCGATTGGCAATTTTGTCGAATGGTTCGACTTTGCCGTCTACGGCTTTCTGGCGACCACCATCGCCCAGCAATTCTTCCCCAGCGGTGATGCCAGCGCGGCCCTGCTGAAAACCTTTGCGGTGTTCGCCGTGGCCTTTGCTTTTCGCCCGCTGGGCGGGATTTTCTTCGGCATGCTCGGCGACCGCATCGGCCGCAAAAAGACCCTGGCCCTGACCATTTTGCTGATGGCCGGCGCCACGACCTTGATCGGTGTATTGCCCAACTACGCGGCGATCGGCGTGCTGGCACCGGCGTTGTTGACGTTGATTCGCTGCGCGCAAGGCTTCTCCGCCGGCGGTGAATATGCCGGGGCCTGCGCCTATCTGATGGAACACGCACCCCGCACCGAGCGCGCCTGGTACGGCAGCTTTGTCCCGGTCTCGACCTTTTCCGCGTTTGCCTGCGCAGCGGTGGTGGCCTATGCGCTGGAGGCTTCACTGTCGCCGGAAGCCATGGGCAGTTGGGGCTGGCGCTTGCCGTTCCTGGTCGCGGCGCCGCTGGGCCTGGTGGGCTTGTATCTGCGCTGGCGCCTGGACGAAACCCCGGCATTCCAGGCGGTGGCCAAAGAACATGCGGTGGCCCATTCGCCGTTGCGTGAAACCCTGAAAAGCCATGGTGCGGCGATCTGCTACCTCGGCGCGTTTATCTCGCTGACGGCGTTGTCGTTCTACATGTTCACCACCTACTTCGCGACTTACCTGCAAGTCGCGGGTGGCCTCAGCCGGGCCACGGCGTTGCTGGTGTCGGTGATCGCCCTGGTGTTTGCCGCAGCGATTTGCCCGCTGGCCGGGGCGTATTCCGATCGGGTAGGGCGACGCAAAACCATCGCCAGTGCCTGCATCCTGCTGCTGGTGGCGGTGTACCCGGCGTTCCTGCTGGCCAGTTCCGGGTCGTTCCTCGCCTCGATTCTGGGGGTGCTGATGCTGGCGATTGGCGCAGTACTGTGCAACGTGGTCACGGCGGTATTGCTGTCTGAGACTTTTCCGACTCGCACCCGCTATACCGCCTCGGCGATTACCTACAACCTGGCCTACACCATCTTCGGCGGTACCGCGCCGCTGATGGCAACCTGGCTGATCACCAGTACCGGCAGCAACCTGTCGCCAGCGTTTTACTTGATGGTGATCGCGGTGATCGCGCTGGTGGGCGGGATGGCGTTGCCGGAGACGTCGAAAATTTCGTTGCATGGCACAGACAGTTCTGCGGATTCGGACACCGTTGTACGCGCTACCGCATAACCTTTGTAGGCGCTGCTGAAGGCTGCGATCTCATCGTGAAGGCCTGTCGGCCTTATCGCAGCCTTCGGCAGTTCCTACAGAATTTTGTGCTGTGATCTACGCCTAAAGTCGGTAACAAAACATGGCACTGCTGCGCCAAAAAGTGGCACATTGTCGCCCCAACTGTCGGCGACATATTTGCGCTCCTTTTTGTGAAGCGCATGTCCATTGTTACGGATGAACTTCATGGCTCTCACAAACGCTCAGTCGAGCACACTACCTCCGGTGGCCACGCCCCAGAGCAGTCCATTGGTCATGCGCATTATTGGTGCAGTGGCGCTGGCGCACTTGATCAACGACTTGATTCAGTCGGTACTGCCGTCGATCTACCCGATGCTCAAGGCCAATTACGGCCTGACCTTCTCCCAGGTCGGGATGATTACCCTGACCTTCCAGGTCACCGCGTCGCTGCTGCAGCCGTGGGTCGGTTATTACACAGACCGTCATCCGAATCCGTGGTTATTGCCCTTGGGCTCGATCTGTACCCTGATCGGGATTCTGATGCTGTCGATGGTCGGCACGTATCCGCTGATTCTGCTGGCGTCGGGCTTGATCGGCATCGGTTCGTCGACCTTTCACCCGGAAGCCTCGCGTATCGCACGCCTGGCCTCGGGCGGACGCTTCGGGCTGGCGCAATCGACCTTCCAGGTCGGCGGCAACACCGGTTCGGCGTTTGGTCCGTTGTTGGCCGCCGCGATCATCATTCCGTTCGGCCAGGGCCATATCGCCTGGTTCGGCTTGATTGCGTTCCTGGCCATTGCCTTGCTCTACGCCATCAGCCGCTGGTACCGCGCGCACTTGAACCTGTTCAAGCTCAAGGCCGGGCAGAAAGCGACTCACGGCCTGTCAAAAAACCGGGTGATCAGCGCCTTGGTGGTCCTGGGCTTCCTGGTGTTTTCCAAGTACTTCTACATGGCCAGCTTCACCAGCTATTTCACCTTCTACCTGATCCAGAAGTTCGACCTGTCGGTTGCCAGCTCCCAGTTGCACCTGTTCCTGTTCCTTGGCGCCGTGGCGGCGGGGACCTTCTTCGGTGGGCCGATTGGCGACAAGATTGGGCGTAAGACAGTCATTTGGTTTTCGATCCTTGGCGTCGCGCCCTTCACCTTGATGCTGCCATATGCGGACCTGTTCTGGACCAGCGTGCTCAGCGTGATCATCGGTTTTGTGCTGGCCTCGGCGTTCTCGGCCATCGTGGTATTCGCCCAGGAACTGGTACCGGGCAATGTCGGCATGATCGCCGGTGTGTTCTTCGGCCTGATGTTCGGTTTCGGCGGGATTGGCGCGGCGTTGCTGGGCCATCTGGCGGACGTCCACGGTATCGTCTACGTGTACACGCTGTGTTCGTTCCTGCCGTTGCTGGGGATCTTCACCGTGTTGTTGCCCAATACCAAGAAGGTCTGATCAAGCCGGCGGCATTGGCATTGCCACTGAGCTAACGGAATTAGTGGTCCCCGCGAGGTTGGGCCACTGATCCGACACTAGAAATAACCTTTCCGCCTCTTCCCAGTCCCCCGCGTCGTTTTCGCTCAAGCGAACCAGCAATTGCGCGGGGGCCAGCGGGTCGAGTTGCGCCAGCCAGTCTTCCAGTTGTTCCTCGCGCCAGGTTTGCGCTTCGCTGTAATGCGCGGGCGCCAGCCAGGCGTGGCGGGGCAGCGGTTGCCAACGACCTGCCGGGCTTTGCGCGACAAACTGCGTCCAATCGCGCTGATGCAGCCAGCGCCCGTTGAGGTGCAACCGGTGCGCGCCTTTGGGCGATTGTGCGGGGCCGGGCCACGGATACAGCAGATAACCCCCCAGCCATAATTCCGCACTAAACCGCTCGATACCCAACGCCGCCAGTGCCCCGCGGCTTTCCGGGCGCGCGGAGATGGGCAGTTGATGTTCGCTCAAATGCGTGAGTTTGCGGTCCAACCGATCATGACAGCCGGGGCCGAGCCATTGCGCCGGGTCCTTGCCATTGCCCTGTTGCGGCCCCAGATAGAGCTTGATCGCCAACTCGACGTGATGCACGCCGTCGCGATCACGCAACAGCATGTCCAGTTCACCGAGGGTATGGCCGGCGTTACGGATCGGTAGATTGGCGGCAATCATCTCGACGCCGGGTGCCTGATGCACGGCAAATTGCCAGAGTCGTTCGTAGTAGAGGCCAAGACGGCGGGTTGCGCCCAAGGCGATCCATTGCAGCAGCGCGGTGCAATCGTGATCCAGTGCAAACAACCAGTCAGCCAGCGCCTGCGGCTGTTGCACCCAGTCACTGCCGGTCAACGGGTGGCGTTGCGGCCAGGGCGTCTGGCTGAGCATCGGTGGCGCGAGGATGACCCAGGCCAGGTCGCGCACTTCGGGATGGCGCAACTGACGGGGGAGGCTGAGTAAACTCGGAAACAATGTCATGGTGCGAGAATAGCTGGTGTTGGCCAGATGTAGGAGCGGGTTGTATTCAGGGAAATCACTTGTCGGTTTGCCGCTACCCCGGCCTTTCACCCATAATCTGTTTCTTTAAGCCGTATCGAACCTCGCGGGAGCACCATGGAGCAATTTCGCAATATTGGCATCATTGGTCGCCTCGGCAGTTCGCAGGTGCTGGACACCGTGCGTCGGCTCAAGGCGTTTCTGCTTGAGCGGCACATGCATGTGATCCTCGAAGACACCATCGCCGAAGTGTTGCCGGGTCACGGTCTGCAAACCTCGACCCGCAAAATGCTGGGCGAAGTCTGTGACATGGTGATCGTAGTCGGTGGCGACGGCAGTCTGCTCGGCGCTGCTCGTGCCCTGGCCAGGCACAACGTGCCGGTATTGGGGATCAACCGGGGCAGCCTGGGGTTCCTTACCGACATCCGCCCGGACGAGCTGGAAGTAAAGGTCGCCGAAGTGCTCGACGGTCATTACATGGTCGAAAGCCGCTTTCTGTTGCAGGCTGAAGTCCGCCGTCACGGTGAGGCCATCGGCCAGGGCGACGCGCTGAACGACGTGGTGCTGCACCCCGGCAAGTCGACGCGGATGATCGAGTTCGAGCTTTACATCGACGGCCAGTTCGTCTGCAGCCAGAAGGCCGACGGCCTGATCGTCGCCACGCCTACGGGTTCGACGGCCTATGCGCTGTCCGCGGGCGGGCCGATCATGCACCCCAAGCTAGACGCCATCGTCATCGTGCCGATGTACCCGCACACCTTGTCCGGGCGGCCGATCGTGGTCGACGGCAACAGCGAGCTGAAAATCGTCGTGTCGAAAAACATGCAGATTTATCCACAGGTCTCGTGCGACGGGCAGAACCATTTCACCTGCGCCCCCGGTGACACCATCACCGTCAGCAAGAAACCGCAGAAACTGCGCCTGATTCACCCACTCGATCACAATTATTACGAAGTCTGCCGCACCAAGCTTGGCTGGGGCAGCCGGCTCGGTGGTGGAGGCGACTAATGCTCGATCCCGCGCGTAGCTATGATCTGATCGGTGACGTGCATGGATGTGCCCATACCCTTGAGCACTTGCTCGACACCCTCGGTTACCGTTTTCAGGGCGGCGTCTGGCGTCACCCCGAGCGCATGGCGCTGTTCCTCGGTGACATCATCGACCGCGGCCCGCGTATTCGCGAGGCGCTGCATATCGTGCATGACATGGTCGAGGCCGGTCAGGCCCGCTGCATCATGGGCAATCACGAATTCAATGCGCTGGGCTGGAGCACGCCAGCCTTGCCTGAAAGCGGCAAGCAGTTCGTCCGTGAGCACACGCCGCGTCATGGCCGGTTGTTGGGCGAAACCCTGACCCAGTTCGAGCAGCATCCGCAGGACTGGAAGGACTTCCTCGGCTGGTTCTACACCCTGCCGTTGTTTATCGATGCCGAACGCTTCCGCATGGTTCACGCCTGTTGGGATGCCGGTTTGATCGCACCGTTGCGTGCGCAGCACCCCGATGGCTGCATCGACCAGCATTTCGTCCAGGCCTCAGCCGTTCCCGGCAGTTTCGCCAGCAACGTGTTTGATCGTCTGCTGCGTGGCACCGACATGCGCTTGCCCCACGGTCTGACCCTGACCGGCGGCGATGGCCTGACCCGGGCGTTCTTCCGCACCAAGTTCTGGGAAGACGACCCGCAGACCTACGGCGACGTGGTGTTCCAGCCCGATGCCTTGCCCGAACTGGTGGCCAAGACGCCGTTGACCTCCATCGAGAAGAACGCCTTGCTGCGCTATGGCATCGACGAACCGCTGTTGTTCGTCGGGCATTACTGGCGCAACGGCAAACCCGCGCCGATTCGGCCGAACCTGGCCTGTCTGGATTACAGCGCCGTGCTCTACGGCAAACTGGTCGCCTACCGGCTGGATCAGGAAACCCAAATCGACCCGCATAAGTTCGTCTGGGTCGACGTTGAACGTCCCGAGGCTGTGCAATGAGTGCTGTTGCGGTATTTCGTCTTCCACTGACCACTGATTTGAGTGGTTTCGTCGGCCTGCTACAGCGCTTGCACGTGCCCCATCGCGTCAGTGAAGACGGCAGCGAACAAGTGTTGTGGGTGCCCAACGCCAAGTTGGCGGAAGACATCCGCACGCTGTATCAGCGTTTTCCCGACGGCGATCCCACGTTCCAGATTGCCGCTGTCGACCCGGGCGTCACCCACGTTCGCCCCGGTTTCGTCCAGCAAGTGCGCGAAAGCCCGGTCACGGCGCTGGTGCTGTTGCTGAGCCTGATCGTTGCCGCCGTCACCCTGCTGGGTGACAACCTCGAGCCCATGAGCTGGCTGACCTTCGTCGACTTCAGCGTGCATGGCGACTATGTCCAGTTCGTGCCGTTGGAAAACAGCCTGGCGGCCGGTCAATGGTGGCGGATTATCACGCCGATGCTGGTGCACTTTGGTGTGCTGCACCTGGCCATGAACGCCATGTGGTTCTGGGAGTTGGGCCGACGGATCGAGGCACGGCAAGGCAGTTGGCACCTGTTGGGCCTGACGTTGGTGTTCAGTGCTTTTTCCAATTACGCCCAGTACTGGTACAGCGGCCCGAGCCTGTTTGGCGGCCTGTCCGGTGTGCTTTACGCCTTGCTCGGCCATTGCTGGTTCTACCAGATGATCGCGCCCAACCCGATCTATCGCCTGCCCCGTGGCGTGTTGGTGATGATGCTGGTCTGGCTGGTGATCTGTATTTCCGGTGTGGTCGGCGCGCTGGGCTTCGGCCAGATCGCCAACGGCGCTCACGTAGGCGGCCTGATCATCGGTTGCGCTACTGGACTATTGGGCGGTGTATTGGCCCGTCGAAACCGCTAAAATTGCCCACTAATTTTCGGAGAGCGCTATGTCCTCTTTTGTTGCAATGATCGAAAACATCACCCCGGATATCTACGAAAGCCTGAAGTTGGCGGTGGAAATCGGCAAATGGTCCGATGGTCGCAAACTGTCCCAGGACCAGCGTGAACTGTCGTTGCAGGCGTTGATCGCCTGGGAAACCCAGAACCTGCCGGAAGACCAGCGTACCGGCTACATGGGCCCGCAAGAATGCGCCTCGAAGTCGGCGCCGGTGCCAAACATCCTGTTCAAGTCGGACGCCCTCCATTGATTGAAATTGGTCGCGGTGCAATCAGTAAAATGTCGGCGCGTCTCGATGCGTCGAAGGTGCAGTACGGTTTTCGTCTGGGCGACGCGGAGATTCCGGTCAACCCCATGATTGGCAAGACAGTGCGTCTGGAATACCTCGGTGCGATTCATTGCAGCCACTGCGGGCGCAAGACCAAGACCAGCTTCAGCCAAGGATATTGCTACCCGTGCATGACCAAACTCGCCCAGTGCGACGTGTGCATCATGGCCCCGGAAAAGTGTCACCACGATCAGGGCACCTGCCGTGAGCCAGCGTGGGGCGAACAATTCTGCATGACCGATCACGTGGTCTACCTGGCCAACTCTTCGGGGGTCAAAGTCGGCATCACCCGCGCCACTCAGTTGCCGACCCGCTGGCTCGATCAGGGTGCCATTCAGGCGTTGCCGATCGTGCGTGTGGCGACCCGCCAGCAGTCCGGCTTCGTCGAAGACCTGTTTCGCAGCCAGGTCGCCGACCGCACCAACTGGCGCGCGCTGCTCAAAGGCGATGCACCACCGCTGGACCTGGCTGCCATTCGCGATCAACTGTTCGAATCCTGTGGCGAAGGCTTGCTAGGCTTGCAAGAGCGCTTCGGCCTGCAAGCGATTCAGCTGGTGCGTGACCTTGAGCCGCTGGAAATTCGTTACCCGGTCGAGGCCTATCCGACCAAGATCGTCAGCTTTAATCTGGACAAAAACCCGATTGCCGAAGGCACGCTGCTGGGGATCAAGGGTCAATACCTGATCTTCGATACCGGCGTGATCAATATTCGTAAATACACGGCTTATCAACTCGCCGTGCATCAGTAAAAGGACTCCAGCATGCGCACAGAACAACCCAAAATGATTTATCTGAAGGACTATCAGGCGCCCGAGTACCTCATCGACGAAACGCACCTGACCTTTGAGTTGTTCGAGGACCACACCTTGGTCCATGCGCAACTGGTGATGCGTCGCAACCCGGCGCGCGGTGCAGGCTTGCCGCCGCTGGTGCTCGACGGACAGCAGTTGGAGCTGCTGTCGGTGGCACTGGGCGACGTGACCCTGACGCCGACCGATTACCTGCTGACGCCGGATCAACTGACCGTGCAGCCGCTGGCGCCATCCTTCACCCTCGACAGCACCGTGCGTATCCACCCGGAAACCAACACCGCACTCGAAGGCCTGTACAAATCCAGCGGTATGTTTTGCACCCAGTGCGAGGCGGAGGGTTTCCGCAAGATCACGTACTACCTCGACCGCCCGGACGTGATGAGCAAGTTCACCACCACCCTGAGCGCTGACAAACAGAAGTTCCCGATCTTGCTGTCCAACGGCAACCCGATTGCCAGCGGGCCGGAAGAGGGTGATCGGCACTGGGCGACCTGGGAAGACCCGTTCATGAAACCGGCCTACCTGTTTGCGCTGGTAGCCGGTGATCTGTGGTGTGTCGAAGACAAATTCACCACCATGAGCCAGCGTGAAGTGACCTTGCGCATTTACGTCGAGCCGGAAAACATCGACAAGTGCCAGCATGCGATGAACAGCCTGAAGAAATCCATGCGCTGGGACGAAGAAGTCTACGGCCGTGAGTACGACCTGGACATCTTCATGATCGTCGCGGTCAACGATTTCAACATGGGCGCGATGGAGAACAAGGGCCTCAACATCTTCAACTCCAGCTGCGTGCTGGCCCGTGCCGAAACCGCGACCGACGCTGCGCACCAGCGTGTCGAAGCTGTGGTCGCCCACGAGTACTTCCACAACTGGTCCGGCAACCGCGTGACCTGCCGCGACTGGTTCCAGCTGTCGCTCAAGGAAGGCTTCACCGTGTTCCGCGACGCCGAGTTCTCGGCCGACATGAACTCGCGCACGGTCAAGCGCATTGAGGACGTTGCCTACCTGCGCACGCATCAATTCGCCGAAGACGCCGGCCCGATGGCCCACGCCGTGCGCCCGGACAGCTTCATCGAGATCTCCAACTTCTACACCCTGACCGTGTACGAAAAGGGCTCGGAAGTGGTGCGGATGATTCGTACCTTGCTCGGAGCCGATGGTTTCCGCAAAGGCAGCGACCTGTACTTTGAACGCCACGACGGCCAGGCCGTGACCTGCGATGACTTCATCAAGGCCATGGAAGACGCCAACGGTGTCGAGCTGACTCAGTTCAAACGCTGGTACAGCCAGGCCGGCACGCCGCGTTTGGCAGTCAGCGAGGCTTACGATGCCGCTGCGAAAACCTACAGCCTGACCTTCCGCCAAAGCTACCCGGCGACCCCGGACAAGCAGGAAAAACAACCGTTCGTGATCCCGGTCGAATTGGGCCTGTTGAATGCCCAGGGCGGGGAAATTGCCCTGCGTCTGGCGGGCGAAGCGGCTGCTGCGGGCACCACCCGGGTGATTTCGGTGACCGAAGCCGAGCAGACTTTCACTTTCGTCGACATCGCTGAACAGCCACTGCCTTCGTTGCTGCGTGGTTTCTCGGCGCCGGTGAAACTGAGCTTCCCGTACAACCGCGATCAACTGATGTTCCTGATGCAGCACGACAGCGATGGCTTCAATCGCTGGGAAGCGGGTCAGCAACTGTCGGTGCAGGTGTTGCAGGAAATGATCGGCCAGCATCAGCGGGGCGAAGCCTTGGTCATGGATCAGCGTCTGGTGACAGCGCTGGGCAGCGTGCTGGCTGACGAGACGCTGGATCAGGCGATGGTCGCCGAAATGCTCTCGTTGCCGGGCGAAGCCTACCTGACCGAAATCAGCGAAGTGGCTGACGTCGACGCCATCCACGCCGCGCGCGACTTTGCGCGCAAGCAACTGGCGGATCAACTGTTCGACGGCCTGTGGGCGCGTTATGAAGGCAACCGTGCGCTGTCTAAAACCACCGCGTACGTGGCCGAAGACCAACACTTCGCCCGTCGTAGCCTGCAGAACATTGCGCTGTCGTACCTGATGCTCAGTGGCAAGCCGCAAGTATTGGCAGCTGCAATCGAGCAGTTCGACGCGGCCGACAACATGACCGAACGCATGACCGCGCTGGCGGTGCTGGTCAACTCGCCGTTCAGCGACGAGAAGGCCAAGGCGCTGGCAGTGTTTGCCGAGAACTTCAAGGACAACCCACTGGTCATGGATCAGTGGTTCAGCGTGCAGGCGGGCAGCACCTTGCCAGGTGGCTTGCAGCGGACCAAAGCGTTGATGGAGCACCCCGCTTTCAACCTGAAGAACCCGAACAAGGTGCGTGCGTTGGTCGGTGCGTTTGCCGGCCAGAACCTGATCAACTTCCACGCCGCCGATGGTTCGGGTTACCGCTTCCTGGCGGATCTGGTGATCCAGTTGAACGGCTTCAACCCACAGATCGCTTCGCGCCAACTGGCGCCGCTGACTCGCTGGCGCAAATACGACAGCGCCCGCCAGGCGTTGATGAAGGGCGAGCTGGAACGCATTCGTGCGTCGGGTGAGTTGTCGAGCGATGTGTTTGAGGTGGTGAGCAAAAGTTTGGCGTGATGCCTGACCTTTTGCTATCGCGGGCAAGCCCGCTCCTACATGCGTTCAACTGTAGGAGCGGGCTTGCCCGCGATCCGTTTCACACGGTTTTTCAGACAAAAAACAAGCACTACCCCCCAAACCGGGTAGTGCTTTTTTTATGCCTGTTCATCACTCAAGCGAATAACCCTGCGGCTTAACAAAAGATAACGTCATGTCGATTGTCATACGTTTCTAAAGCTGACTAGGATAGATCAACGTCTAAAAGGGTGTGTCTAGAGCGCTTGTTTGCGCTGGACACCTCCGAAGGTCGATCTAATAACAATAAAGCGGGAGAGGTCTATGAGTGAGCCTGTAAACCGGCGCACCCAGTTCGGTGGGAACCTGACGCACAGTCGCCCACTGGCATTACGTAAAGGCGCGTCCCTGGCGACGGCACTGTCGTTGTTCAGTCTGCTTTCGGCCATGGCCTGCATCGCGCCTGCACAGGCAGCACAGAGCCCCGCCGACGACAGCCTTTACTCCATCGAATCGCCCAGATCCTCCCATGCTCTGCTGCTTGGCGTAACCCACGCCGGCGCGCGTCTGGTGACCGTGGGCGACCGTGGCCACATCCTCTATTCCGATGATCAAGGCAAAACCTGGACCCAGGCCAAAGTGCCGAGCCGCCAGTTGCTGACCGCCGTGTACTTCGCTGACGACCAGCACGGTTGGGCGGTCGGCCACGACGCGCAGATCCTCGCCAGCACTGACGGCGGCGTGACCTGGACCAAGCAGTTCGAAGACCTTAAACGTGAAGCACCGTTGCTCGATCTGTGGTTCAAGGACGCTAGCACCGGGTTTGCCGTGGGTGCCTACGGCGCGCTGCTGACCACCACGGATGGTGGCGCGCACTGGCAAGACGTCAGTGACCGCATCGATAACCAGGATCAGACCCACTACAACGGCATCGCCCAGATCAAGGATGCGGGTCTGTTCATCGTCGGCGAGCAGGGCAGCATGTTCCGCTCCCATGATGAAGGGCAAACCTGGGAAGCGGTGAAAGGCCCGTATCAAGGCTCGCTGTTCGGCGTGGTGGGCACTGCGAAGTCCAACACGCTGCTGGCCTTTGGGCTGCGCGGTAACCTGTTTCGCTCCACCGATTTCGGCGACACCTGGACCCAGATCGAGCTGAAAGGCGCACGCGGTCCGCTGGAGTTCGGCCTGTCGAGCGCCCGTCTGTTGCCGGACGGTTCGCTGGTGCTGGTCGGAAACGGCGGTAGCGTGATGCGCAGCACTGACGATGGCGAAACCTTCACGGTCTCCAACCGTCCAGATCGCATTGCGCTTGCCGGAGTAACGTCCGACGAGAAAGGCGACCTGATTCTGGTAGGACAAGGCGGCGTGCACGTGACCTCGCCCACTGGCGCTGAGCTGGTCCAACAATAAGACCTATTAAGGCGAGGAAGTTTTCGCATGAGCAATCTTCAACCGCTTCATCACCAGGACAAGGCGACGCTCCTCGAACGCCTGATCTTCAACAACCGTCCGGTGGTGATTTTCATCTGCCTGATGGTCAGCGTGTTCCTGTTCTGGCAGGCGACCCTGGTGCGTCCGTCCACCAGCTTTGAAAAAATGATTCCGCTTGAGCATCCCTTCATTCAAAAGATGCTCGAGCACCGTAACGATCTGGCCAACCTCGGCAACACCGTGCGGATCTCGGTGGAAGCGAAGAATGGCGACATCTTCTCCAAGGACTACATGGAGACCCTGCGCCAGATCAACGATGAAGTGTTCTACATCTCCGGCGTCGACCGTTCCGGTTTGAAGTCGTTGTGGAGCCCGAGCGTGCGCTGGACCGAAGTGACCGAAGAAGGGTTTGCCGGTGGTGAAGTCATCCCGCAAAGCTACAACGGTTCGGAAGACAGCCTCGAACTGCTGCGCAACAACGTACTGAAATCCGGTCAGGTCGGCCGTCTGGTGGCCAACGATTTCAAATCGAGCATCGTCGACATCCCGCTGCTGGAGTCGTACCCGGACCCGAAAGACCAGGGCAAATTGCTCGCCCTCGACTACCGCCAGTTCTCGCACCAACTGGAAGAGAAAATCCGCGACAAGTTCGAAGCACAGAACCCTAACGTGAAGATCCACATCGTCGGTTTCGCCAAGAAAGTCGGCGACCTGATCGATGGCCTGATCATGGTGGTGATGTTCTTCGGCGTCGCCTTCGTGATCACGCTGGTGCTGTTGCTGTGGTTCACCCGGTGTTTGCGTAGCACCATTGCGGTACTCAGCACCACGCTGATCGCGGTGGTTTGGCAACTGGGCTTGATGCATGTGGTGGGCTTCGGTCTTGACCCGTATTCAATGTTGGTGCCGTTCCTGATTTTCGCCATCGGTATCTCCCACGGCGTTCAGAAGATCAACGGTATCGCCCTGCAATCCAGCGACGCCGAGAACGCCCTGACCGCCGCTCGCCGCACCTTCCGCCAACTGTTCTTGCCGGGGATGATCGCGATCCTCGCCGACGCCGTGGGTTTCATCACCTTGTTGATCATCAACATCGGGGTGATTCGTGAACTGGCGATTGGCGCGTCGATTGGTGTGGCGGTCATCGTGTTCACCAACCTGATCCTGTTGCCGGTCGCGATTTCCTACGTTGGTATCAGCAAGCGTGCAGTCACCCGCAGCAAGAAAGACTCGGTACGTGAACACCCGTTCTGGCGTTTCCTGTCCAACTTTGCCAGCGCCAAGGTCGCGCCGGTATCGATCGTCCTCGCGTTGCTCGCCTTCGGTGGCGGTCTTTGGTACAGCGAAAACCTGAAAATCGGTGACCTCGATCAGGGCGCGCCGGAACTGCGTCCGGACTCGCGTTACAACAAAGACAACAGCTTCATTATCAAGAACTACTCCACCAGTTCCGACGTGTTGGTGGTGATGGTCAAGACCCCGCCGGAAGGCTGCTCGGCCTACCCGACGATGTCGGCGATCAACGAATTGACCTGGAAAATGGAGAACACCCCAGGCGTGCAATCGGCGGTGTCGCTGGTCACTGTGTCCAAGCAGATGATCAAGGGCATGAACGAGGGCAACCTGAAATGGGAATCGCTGTCGCGTAACAAGGACGTGCTGAACAACTCCATTTCCCGCGCCGATGGCCTGTACAACAACGATTGCTCGCTGGCACCGCTGTTGGTGTTCCTCAATGACCACAAGGCCGAAACCCTCGACCGTGCGGTGAATGCGGTCAAGGACTTCGCCAAGGCCAACAACCACGATGGCCTGGAATTCCTGCTGGCTGCGGGTAACGCCGGGATCGAAGCCGCCACCAACGAAGTGATCAAGGAGTCGGAGCTGACGATTCTGATCCTGGTCTACGTCTGCGTGGCGACCATGTGCATGATCACCTTCCGCTCATGGGCGGCGACCCTGTGCATCGTCTTGCCGCTGGTGCTGACCTCGGTGCTGGGTAACGCGCTGATGGCGTTCATGGGCATCGGCGTCAAGGTCGCGACCTTGCCAGTGGTGGCGCTGGGCGTGGGCATCGGTGTCGACTACGGCATCTACATTTACAGCCGTCTGGAAAGCTTCCTGCGTGCTGGCCTGCCGTTGCAAGAGGCGTACTACGAAACCCTGAAGTCCACCGGTAAAGCGGTGCTGTTCACCGGTCTGTGCCTGGCCATCGGCGTGTGCACCTGGATCTTCTCGGCGATCAAGTTCCAGGCCGACATGGGCCTGATGCTGACCTTCATGCTGCTGTGGAACATGTTCGGTGCGCTGTGGCTATTGCCAGCACTGGCGCGGTTCCTGATCAAACCGGAGAAAATGGCCGGACAAGTGGGGCATTCGTTGTTCTCGCACTGATCGGTGGCGCAATAAAAAACCGCAGCCTGTGAGGGCTGCGGTTTTTTTATGTCTGGCGAAATCCTCTGTAGGAGCTGCCGAAGGCTGCGAACCGGGTATTTACAACCCACCACTTTTGCCAGCGCTTCGCACTGGATCGCAGCCTTCGGCACCTCCTACAAGGGGGGTAGGTCTATCCGGACTAACCTGGCGATCGGCACATCGTCCATCTCCACCACATAATTGATGTCCTTCGGCCCTGTCCCAAATGATTGCAATTCGGTGTCGACATATTCAGCCTGGCGGTCAGTCAGCTCCACCAGTTTCTGGCCGTCGCGGTAGATCGTGATGGGTTTGCCCGAAGGTGCTTCATTGCGCCATTGCAAGGTCACCCGACGTTCCTGATTGTTGGCGTAAACGGTCAGTTGGCGCACGCCCGTCGGCCCGAGCAACGGCTGGCCGTCGATTCGATACGCCGCCGGGGCATGGGTGATACCCAGGTGATGCAGCGCGGTAGGCGCGATGTCGGCTTGCGAGGCGTCACCGTACAAGCCGTCAAACCCCGGATTCATCGGGTCGACAATCGGCTGGCTGAGTTGTGGGTTGGCGGGTTTGTTGAGGGCGATGAAGGTGGTTTTTTCACTCAAGGTCTGGCCGCCATGGGTCTGGCCCGACGGCAACAGCCGGCCATGATCCGGCGCCACGATCACCAGCCAGTCTTCTTCCACCGGACGGGTGGCCAGGGCGCTCATGATGCCGGAGATATAGCCATCAACCTGTTGGATCGCTGCCTGATACTCCGGTGAAAACCCTTTTGCGTGACCGGTCATGTCCGGCTCGTCGAAGTGGGCAAAGATAAAATCCGAGCCACTGGTTTTCAGCAACTGGCCGACCGCGTTGGCGACGCAACGGTCATCGTCATGACATTGCAGCGCGCGGTTGATGTAGCCGTTGTGGATGTCGTCGGCGAGGTTGTCGTTGATCGTGTCCCAACTGACGATGCTGGCCGTCTGGCGGGTGGGGGCGCTGCTCTTGATCAGCTTGAACAGGCTGTCGGCCTTGTTGCGCAGCAGGCTGTCGTTGCCGTGGACTTGATGGCGGTCGATCCAGGCACCCGTCAGGATGGTCGCCCAGCCGGGACCGCTGAAGGTGGTTTGTTGAGTCGAGGTGCCCACTATGCCGCCGGTATAGCTCTTGGCCGTGAAAAACCGCGCCAGTGTCGGCGCGTCCCCGTCCTTGATCGCCTCCAGCAGTTTTTCGTACTGCATGCCGTCGACGCCGATCAGCAGCACTTTGTTGGCGCTGTAGTCGATTTGCGCGGCGGTCTCGTCGCCGGCGCTGGCAAGGCTGGCGATCAGCAGCAGGCATAGACCCTGTGTGGTTTTGCGAAAAAGCGAGCTCATGATCATTCCTTCCCGGGAAATGGCTGGCGTCCTCTGTCTGATCAGGTTTAGTCCCACGGGTTCATGGGCGCAAGCCTACGAATCAGGTAGATCAGTCACTCAGGATCAGAGCGGCAATTCCTGGCCCAACACCACGCTCAACGCGGTACGCGCGTCGTCCAGTTGCACCAGCGTCGCATGACGCGCGCTGAGGGCGTCGCGGTTTTCGATGGCGGTGAGGATCGCCTTGTGCCGAGGCATCGCCAACTCGTGCAGGTTCGGGCGTTGGTTGGAGTGCTTCAACGCTTCGCGCAAGGCCAGCGCGAGCATGTTGCACAGGTGCGCGAGCAAGTCGTTGTGCGTGGCTTCGGCGATGCGGCTGTGGAAATCCAGGTCGGGCTGCAACAAGGCTTCCGGGGTCGGCGCAGACTCCATGCGTTGGTAGGCTTCGGCGATCGAGGCGATGTCTTCATCGGTCGCATACTGGGCGGCGAGGGCCGCGGCAGCCGGCTCGATGATGCTGCGCACACTGGTCAGCAGGTTGAAAAATTCATTCTGCGGGGTGCTCTGCATCACCCAATGCAGCACATCCGGATCCAGCAAATGCCACTCGCGCCGCGCTTTGACCACAGTGCCGACCCGCGGCCGGGAATACACCAGACCCTTGGCGACCAACACTCGGGTGGCTTCACGCAGCACCGGCCGGCTGACGGCGTACTCTTCGCACAGGGTCGCTTCGGCGGGCAGTTTGTCATCGGGCTTGAAACGGCCGGAGACAATCTGCATGCCGATTTCCTGGACAATACGGGAATGCATGCTTTTACGGTCGGAAGGCTTACGGTAATCCATGGGCGCGGGGGTCGATCCATAACGATATGTGCGGCGAATCATAACATCGGTGGACGTGAACATGACGCATGGAAAACTGTAGGAGCGGGCTGCCCGCGATGGCGGCGTATATGACACACCGGGTCAAGAGGGATCGCGGGCAAGCCCGCTCCTACAGGGTTTTGTTATGCCTGATCAATGCGAATGACGCGGCACCTCGGCGCCACGGCAGCCGACCAGGAAGTCGAAGTCACACCCCTGATCCGCCTGCATCACGTGATCGATGTACAGCTGACGATAACCGCCCACCAATAGCTTCTGCGGTGCTTGCCAGTCGGCCAGACGTGCGGCGAGTTCGGCGTCGGAAATGTCCAGGTGCAGACGCCCCGTTGCGCAGTCCAGCTCGATGAAATCACCTTCCTGCACCACCGCCAACGGCCCGCCCGCAGCCGCTTCCGGCGCCACGTGCAACACCACGGTGCCGTAAGCGGTGCCACTCATGCGCGCATCAGAGATACGCACCATGTCGGTCACGCCTTGCGCCAACAGCTTGGCCGGCAAGCCCATATTGCCGACTTCGGCCATGCCCGGATAACCCTTCGGCCCGCAGTTTTTCATGACCATCACGCAGGTGGCGTCGATGTCCAGTTCCGGGTCGTTGATGCGTGCCTTGTAGTGGTCGAAGTTTTCGAACACCACGGCACGACCGCGATGCTGCATCAGTTCCGGGGTGGCGGCGGACGGCTTGAGCACCGCACCCAGCGGCGCCAGGTTGCCGCGCAACACACAGATTCCGCCGTCGGCGCGGATCGGGTTGTCGAGGGTGCGGATCACTTCGTCTTCGCCATAGATCGGCGAATTCTTGGTGTTTTCCCACA
This sequence comes from Pseudomonas sp. NA-150, assembly GCF_044336365.1. Lineage (NCBI taxonomy): Bacteria > Pseudomonadati > Pseudomonadota > Gammaproteobacteria > Pseudomonadales > Pseudomonadaceae > Pseudomonas > Pseudomonas sp. NA-150. The sequence continues at coordinate 1,582,748 of NZ_CP172305.1, forward strand.
GGCTTTTGCCATTGACGGTCAGCGCGTCCGGGTTCGGCAACAAGTTGGCTTCACCGAGGCGACGCAGCACCGCAGGCAGGCCGCCCGCGTAGTAAAACTCTTCCATCAGGAAACGCCCGGACGGCTGCAAGTCGACGATGGTCGGCATGCCGCGACCCATGCGGGTCCAGTCGTCCAGGTCCAGCTCGACGCCGATGCGGCCGGCGATGGCCTTCAAGTGAATCACCGCGTTGGTCGAGCCACCGATGGCAGCGTTGACCCGAATCGCGTTTTCGAACGCGGCTTTGGTCAGGATCTTCGACAGGCGCAAGTCTTCACGCACCATCTCTACGGCACGCATGCCAGACATGTGCGCCAATACATAGCGTCGCGAATCGACTGCCGGAATCGCCGCGTTGTGCGGCAGGGAAGTACCCAATGCTTCAGCCATGCAGGCCATGGTCGAGGCCGTGCCCATGGTGTTGCAGGTGCCGGCCGAACGCGACATGTCGCCCTCGGCGGACAAGAAGTCGTCGAGGCTGATCTGCCCGCCTTTATAGGCTTCGTGCATTTGCCAGACCACCGTCCCGGAACCGATGTCCTTGCCTTTGTGCTTGCCGTTGAGCATCGGCCCGCCGGTAACGACGATGGCCGGCACGTCGCAGCTGGCGGCGCCCATCAACAGGGCAGGGGTGGTTTTATCGCAGCCGGTCAGCAGCACCACGCCGTCGATCGGATTGCCACGAATCGCTTCTTCGACATCCATGCTGGTCAGGTTGCGGGTGAACATGGCGGTGGGGCGCAGGTTGGATTCGCCGTTGGAGAACACCGGAAACTCCACCGGAAAGCCGCCAGCCTCGATCACGCCGCGTTTGACGTGCTCGGCAATCTGCCGGAAATGCGCGTTGCACGGGGTCAGCTCGGACCAGGTGTTGCAGATGCCAATAATCGGCTTGCCATGGAATTGATGGTCGGCGATGCCTTGGTTCTTCATCCAACTGCGGTACATAAAGCCGTTTTTGTCGGCCGTACCGAACCATTGGGCAGAACGCAGGACAGGTTTCTTATCAGACATGATCAGCACTCTTATTGTAAGACTTAATGGCGTTTCCAGCGGATAAAGTAAGCTTAATCGCCTGCGTTTGGAAGTGTTGTTGATCAAATAGTAATACTATATAGTCGATTTTCAATGAGGGACGACCCTGCCGCCAATGCCGCTTCACATCCGGCATTTACACGCAGAGGCGAGCCCCAGAGGTTCCATAACAACAATAAAGTGGAGACCGCATTCATGAGCCAGGAACTCAGGCTTATACGTCGCATCACCCTGAAACTGATCCCGTTTCTGATCCTGCTGTACCTGATCGCCTACGTGGACCGGTCCGCCGTCGGTTTCGCCAAGCTGCACATGGGCGCCGACCTCGGCATCGGCGATGCGGCCTACGGGCTGGGTGCTGGCCTGTTCTTCATCGGATACTTCCTGCTGGAAATCCCCAGCAACCTGATGCTCGAGCGCTTCGGTGCGCGGCGTTGGTTCGCGCGGATCATGATCACCTGGGGCGCGATCACCATCGGCATGGCCTTCGTCCAGGGACCACACAGCTTCTACGTGATGCGTCTGTTGCTTGGCGCGGCGGAGGCGGGGTTCTTTCCTGGCGTGTTGTACTACATCACCCAGTGGTTCCCGGTGCGCCATCGCGGCAAGATCCTCGGCCTGTTCATCCTCTCGCAACCCATCGCCATGATGATCACCGGCCCAGTGTCTGGCGGCCTGTTGGGCATGGACGGCGTGCTGGGTCTGCATGGCTGGCAGTGGCTGTTCATCGTCATCGGCACCCCGGCGATTCTGCTGACCTGGCCGGTGCTGCGCTGGTTGCCGGACGGTCCGAAACAGGTGAAATGGATGGACCAGGTCGAGAAGGACTGGCTGGCCGATGAGCTGAAAAAAGACTTGGAAGCCTATGGTCAGACCCGTCACGGCAACCCGCTGCATGCGCTGAAAGACAAACGCGTGTTGCTGCTGGCGCTGTTCTACTTGCCAGTGACCCTGAGTATTTACGGTCTGGGTTTGTGGCTGCCGACGCTGATCAAGCAATTCGGCGGCAGCGATGTGGTCACCGGTTTTGTCTCGGCGGTGCCTTACGTCTTCGGCATCGTCGGTTTGCTGATCATTCCGCGCAGTTCCGATCGTCTCAACGACCGCTACGGGCATCTGGCGGGCTTGTACGTGCTGGGTGCCATCGGCCTGTTTCTCAGCGCCTGGCTGAGCGTTCCTGTACTACAACTGGCCGCGCTGTGTCTGGTCGCGTTTTCGCTGTTTTCCTGTACGGCAGTGTTCTGGACCTTGCCCGGCCGTTTCTTCGCGGGCGCCAGCGCGGCGGCCGGTATTGCCTTGATCAACTCGGTGGGCAACCTCGGCGGTTACATCGGCCCGTTCGTGATCGGCGCGTTGAAGGAGTACACCGGCAGCCTCGCGTCGGGTCTGTATTTCCTCTCGGCGGTCATGGTCTTTGGGTTGATCCTGACCGGCGTGGTCTACCGTCTGCTGGAGCGCAAGCACGCTCTGGCCCCCGAACAATTTTCCGCCAGCGCCCGCAATCAGCGGGCTTGATCGGCCGTCATCCTTGAAGCCTGCCAACAAAGGAGCATGAACATGCGTTTAGTACAGTTCGAATTGAGCAACGGCCAACGTCGGGTTGGCGTGGTCGACGGTGATTGGGTGCACGAAGTGCTGGGCGCCAGCAGCGTCCGTGAATTGGCACTCGCCGCCATCGAGGGCGGGGTCAGCCTGGTGCATTACGTCGACGGCCTCGGCCTGGGCGCCAACCACGATTACGCGCAATTGCTCCAGGACCTGCGCATTCTGCCGCCGCTGGACCATCCGGACCCGGCCCATGTGCTGGTCAGCGGCACCGGCCTGACTCACCTGGGCAGCGCCGCGACGCGGGACAAAATGCACCAGCACACGACTGACGATGGGTCGTTGACCGACAGCATGCGTATCTTCCAGTGGGGCCTGGCCGGCGGCAAACCGGCTGCCGGTGAAGCGGGTGTGCAGCCAGAGTGGTTCTATAAAGGGGACGGCAGCATCATCGTTCGTCCGGGTCGTGCGTTCCCGGTGCCGCCGTTTGCCGAAGATGCAGGCGAAGAACCGGAACTCAGCGGCCTGTACGTGATTGGTCACGACCGCAAGCCGTACCGCCTGGGTTACGCCCTCGGCAACGAATTTTCCGACCACGTGATGGAACGCAAGAACTACCTGTACCTGGCGCACTCGAAACTGCGCGCCTGCTCGTTCGGCCCCGAGCTGCGGGTCGGCGATCTGCCTGCGCATTTGGCGGGCGTCAGTCGGATTCGCCGTGATGGTGAAGTGCTGTGGGAAAAAGAATTCCTCAGCGGCGAAGCCAACATGTGCCACAGCTTCGAAAACCTTGAGTACCACCACTTTAAATACAGCCAGTTCCTGCGTCCGGGTGACGTACACATCCACTTCTTCGGCACCGCGACCCTGTCGTTTGCCGATGGCGTGAAGGCGCAACCTGGGGACCAGTTCGAAATCAGCCAGGCCGAGTTTGGCGCGCCGCTGGTGAATGGCATTGCGTCGGCGGAGTCAGTGTTTGAACCGGGGGCAGTAGGCGTATTGTAAATCTCCTGTAGGAGTTGCCGAAGGCTGCGATCGATCGGGAACCGATCGCCGTGTTCAATCGCCTGAAGGTCCTGCGGACCTTATCGCAGCCGTTGGCAGCTCCTACAGAGATTTATGCCTGTACCGGACATTTCGCCTATCATTCGCGCTTTTACCCTAGGCGACTGATCCCCATGACCACTCCAACCCTGCTGGCCTCTCTGCAAACCACCACCATGCTGGAAATCGACGGGCTGCATGCCTGGGAATTTTCCGTGGGCGACGCCGGACTGGTGATCGAAGCGGTCGACGGTCGCGATCGCAAAATGTGGAAATTCACCCCCGCGCAAGTCGATGCCGCGACCTTCGACCCACAGTTGCAAAGCTGGGTGCTGTCCGATGACAAGGGCGATCACCGCCTGGTTTGCCTCGACGCCTTCAGCCCAAGCGACGACGAAGACGACGTCGAAGAAGCGCCCGAGCACGACTGACTCACAGTAGGCTGGCGAGTTTCCTACGGCAGCTATACTGCGATTCAGACGGGTTCAAAGGATATGAGCCCTTTAGTTGGGGGGCTCCACCATGGGCAGTGAGGTCGTAAGAAAGAGTCGTCCGCGCCTGTTTCCTACTCTGATCGGGGTGGTGCTACTGATATTGGGCCTCGCCTTGCTGGCCGGCGGCATTAGCTTGATGAGGATGGGCGGGTCGCTTTATTACGTGATCGCCGGGGCGGGTTTTGCCCTGAGCGGTATCTTGCTGATTTTCGGGCGGCGTGCCGGGGTCGGGGTGTACGCCTTGTTCCTGTTCGCCACCACGGTGTGGGCGTTTTGGGAGATCAGGCTCGACTGGTGGCAACTGGTGCCGCGCCTGGCGCTGTGGTTTGTCATCGGCGTCGTGTTGTTGCTGCCAGCGGCGCGTCGCCCATTGCTGCCACTGAAAAAACCGCTGCACACCGTCGGACTGTTCTTTGCGGTGCTGCTGGCAGGCGCGACAGCGGTGGGCAGTCAATATTTTCAGTACGACGAGATTCAAGGCGAACAGACCCGCACCGAAGCAGGTGTGCCACGGGTACCGGCGCGCCAACCGGAAGGTGACTGGCAATCCTACGGCCGCACCCCGTTCGGCGATCGCTATTCGCCACTGGCGCAAATCACCCCGCAAAACGCACACCTGCTCAAGCCGGCCTGGAGGTTCCGCACCGGCGACTTGCCCGGCCCTAAAGATCCAAAAGAAATCACCGCCGAAAACACGCCGCTGAAAGCCAACGGCATGCTTTACCTGTGCACGCCCCACAGCAAGGTCATTGCCCTGGACCCGGACACCGGCACCGAAATCTGGCGTTTCGACCCGGAGCTCAGCACCCAGAACGCGCTCGACTTCAAAGGCTGGGCGCACATGACCTGTCGCGGCGTGGCCTATCACAACGTCGGCGCGTACCCCATCGACAAGGCCCTGAAAGGCGTGGTCAACGAATGCCCGAAACGCATTTTCGTACCGACTGCCGACACCCGTCTGATCGCCTTGAACGCCGACACCGGCAAGCCTTGCGAAAATTTCGGTGACGAAGGATCGATTTTTCTCGGTGCCAACATCGGTGACTTTACCGCCGGCGGTTACTTCTCGACCTCGCCGCCGGGCGTCACGCGCAACCTGGTGATCATCGGTGCGCACGTTACCGACAACGAATCCACCGACGAGCCTTCAGGCGTAGTCCGCGCTTTTGACGTGCGCACCGGCAAGCTGGTGTGGAACTGGGACAGCGGCGACCCGACCAACACCGAGCCGATCCTGCCGGGACTGGAGTACACCCGCAATTCGCCCAACATGTGGTCGGTGATGAGTGTCGACGAAAAGCTCGGCATGCTTTACCTGCCCATGGGCAATCAGACGCCGGATCAATGGGGCGCGGCGCGCAAACAGCCCGAGCTGTACAGCGCCGGGGTCACCGCACTGGACATCGCTACCGGAAAAGTCCGCTGGACCTATCAGTTCACTCACCACGATTTGTGGGACATGGACGTCGGTGGCCAACCGACCTTGATGGACCTCAACACCGCTACTGGCATCAAGCCGGCGCTGTTGGCATCGACCAAACAGGGCAGCATTTATGTGCTCGACCGCAGCAACGGCACGCCTATCGTGCCGATCAAGGAGAACCCGGCGCCGCAAGGTGCAATGGAAGGCGAGTTCACTGCGCCAACCCAGCCGCTGTCGGCGCTGAACATGACTCCGGCCAAGCTCAAGGAGTCGGACATGTGGGGGGTGACGCCGATTGATCAGATGTTGTGCCGTATCACCTATCGCTCGTTGCGTTACGACGGCATCTACACGCCACCGTCGACCAAGGGCACGCTGGTGTATCCGGGCAATATGGGAGTGTTCAACTGGGGCGGGATCTCCGTCGACCCGATGCGGCAGATCGCCTTTCTGTCGCCCAATTACATGGCCTTCGTTTCAACCCTGGTTCCTGCCACTGCGGTGGGGGCAGGCCCGATTCGCGTCAGTGAGACCAACGGGGTACAACCGAACAAAGGCGCGCCGTATGGCGTGATCCTCAAGCCGCTGCTGTCGCAGTTGGGCTTGCCGTGTCAGGCACCGCCCTGGGGTTATGTCGCCGGTGTCGATCTGACCACCAATAAAGTGATCTGGAAACACAAGAACGGCTCGATCCGCGACAACACCTCGATACCGCTGCCGTTCAACATGGGCGTACCCAGCATGGGCGGCCCGATCAGCACTGCCGGCGGTGTGGCGTTCCTCGCCGGCACGCTGGATCAATACCTACGGGCCTACGACATCAGCAATGGCAAACAACTGTGGGCCGGGCGCTTGCCTGCGGGTGGTCAAGCCACGCCCATGACCTACACCGGCAAGGACGGTCGCCAATATGTGCTGATAGTGGCGGGTGGTCACGGTTCCCTTGGCACGCGCCAAAGCGATTTCGTGATGGCCTTCGCTTTACCCAAGTCGCCATAAAACTACTTCAATCGGGACGCTGTCATACACTGCGATGGGAGTTTTCGCTCCCATCGCGTGCGGCGCCCGACAATTCCGATAACCAGAGAGATGCCCATGAAACGTAAAGTTCTGCCGTGGCTACTAATGGCCAGCGGCCTCACTGCTTTCCCTGTACTGGCGCAAAACATGACGGATTACGACCTGTTGGTGGGTTCCTACACCCAAGGCAAAAGCGAAGGCATCTATCGCTACCGCTTCGATACCCAAAGCGGCAAGCTCGACCTGCAACCGCGCCAGGTGATCAAAAGCGAAAACCCGTCCTGGCTGACCCTGTCCAAAGACCAGCGCTTGCTGTTCGCGGTCAACGAGAATGGGCCGGGGCAGAGCGATACCGTGGGTAAGGTCAGCAGCTTTGCCATCGACGGCAAAACCCATGCAGTGACCCCGATCAATCAGGTGGTCAGCCACGGCGACGAGCCCACCCATTCCAGCCTCAGCGCCGACGGGCATTTCCTGTTTGTCGCCAACTATGCGGTGCAGCCTGACCCGGGTGGCGTGCTGGCGGTAGTGCCGGTGGACAAGTCGGGCAAACTGTCCGAGGTGGTGCAAACCGCCACGCATCCGGCCAGCCATGTCGATCCTGAACGTCAGGCGTCCTCCCACGTGCACTCCGCCGTGCCTTCACCTGATGGCAACTACTTGATCGCCAGCGACCTGGGGGCCGACAAGCTATTCGTTTTCGCCTACGACGGCAAAAAGCCACAACCGCTGCAACCGGCGAAAACCCCGGCAGTTGAGCTTCCCGCCGGCAGCGGCCCCCGGCATCTGCTGTTCAGCAACAACGGCAAACACGCCTACCTGACCCTGGAAATGGCCGCCAAGGTCGCGGTGTTCGACTACCACGACGGCGTGTTCAAACAGACTCAACTGCTCGACCTGACCAATAAAGGCGTGCAACAGAAAAACGGCGGCGGTGGTCTGCACAGCTCGGCAGATGGCAAATTCCTCTACGTTGCCAACCGTGGCGAGGCCAATCAACTGGTGGTGTTCAGCATCGATGCCGCCAACGGCCAGCTCAAGGAAGTGCAGCGGCGCTCGGTGGAAGGCACCGAACCGCGTGAATTCAGCATCGATCCCAGCGGCCATTTCCTGCTGATCGCCAACCAGAAAAGCAACCAGATCGTCATCGTTCGCCGTGATCCCAAGAGCGGAAAGCTGGGCGATACCGTGCAAAAAATCGACTTCGATTCACCTTCCGACTTCCGTTTCCTCACCCGTTGAGGCTCGAAATGCAGGCTTAAACCCCGTTAAAACAAGGATTTAGGCCTGTATTAATTGAAATGATAAGGGCTAGTGGTACAAAGCATTTCTGAGATCGGGGTCCCGGGCGTAAGTTTGATCCAAGGCCTTCAACGGCAGATATCAAACAGAACATTCGAGGCAACCGACATGAACTTCAATCTCTTCTCAGTAATCGCAGCATCCGCCATCTCTGCCACCGTAGCTTTGCCTGCCAGTGCCAGCGTTGAAGTGAGTCAGAAGAAAACCAGTATCACCCAGAGCTACACCCCTAAATACCTGCAACAAAGCGCCAACTTCTACGCTGCCCTTGATCACAAGATTCAACCATGAATCCAGCCGTGATCTGAATCCATTCCCCGTTAACGAACGGATCGATAACGGGGAATGGATTCGTCAGCGTGTTTAGTCCCTTCGCCAGAATCTTGCAACGCCCTCGCGAATAAGTTTTCTCCTGTAGGAGCGAACTTGTTCGCGAGGGCGTTTTTGCATTTAACCTTATATTCCCCCTGCTTCATGTGTTCCCGCTATGACGTCGATTACCTCGCTTAATCATTAACCAAGTCGATGTGCACTATGGAAACCCGCCTCTTTGAGATAGTTCGGTTTTAAACGATTCTGGGCGCCTTGAAACACGCCACGGAGCGACTGACATGAACACTGCGATTATCCATTCCATCAAAAACGGCGCATACACCGCCATTGCGCTCTATGTTGCCTTCGTCGCAGTGATCACTGTTACCAGCATGAATGCAGCATCGATCAATGCCCAAACTTCCAAGCACGCACCGATTGTCGTCGTTGAAGGCGCAGCGGTCAGTGTGGCTGGAGGTGCATGATGAAAGGCCCGCAATTATGGATCGTTGCGTTTTTGACGATCATCACCAATGGCTTTTCATTGGTGGGTTTGGGACAAGCTTCTTCCGGTGGTTTGGCGCGGGGTATTGAAGCCAAACATGAAATTGCTCATAACATCGAGATGGCCAGAACCCAGGGTTTGATGGCTGGAAACCCACCGAACAGATCGCCGTGGTTTGAATCGGAAGTGTTTACTGTTGTTTGCTGAGTCAGCGTTTAGCCATCACTGCCACAAACAACTCCGACGCCAAAAACCGCCGCAACCATACTTGCAAGTGCGGGTATGGGCTTTGCCAGAACCACTCGGGATCGACATAGCAGAATTGGCGCACGAACGGCGCGAGGGCGATGTCGGCCAGACTCAGATGCCCAGCGAGCAGGAAGTCCTGCTGTGACAAGCGATCTTCCAGCGTTTGCAAAAACACCTCACCTGACTGTCGGTAGTGTTCCTGCGAGTATTCGGGATGGCGGACCGCATATTTGTAGCGATCCAGGTGCTGCTTGAAGCCCTGATCGTTTTTCCCGATCAACGCTTTCATATCCAGTTGCGCTGACGGAGTGTTCGTCAGCAGCCAGTCGTCCGGGTCGTTTTGAGCCAAGGCCCAGCGCATGACGTCCAGGCTTTCGTCGATCACTTGATCGCCACACATCAACACGGGCACCGTGCCTTTTGGCGAACGGGCGAGCATGTCGGCGGGTTTTGCTTTCAGGCTGACTTCAATGATTTCCACCGCACACCCCGCGTAGAGCACGGCCATGCGCGCACGCATCGCGTAGGGGCAGCGGCGGAAAGAGTAGAGCGTCGGCGAAGCCTGAGTAAACGCGTTCACCGACAATCCCCTTAGGCTTCCAGCTGACCGCAATCAGCGATCACGACTTTCTTGCTGGTGCGGCCAGACTGCGAGCCCAGGGCTTCGATTGCCTTGACCACGTCCATGCCTTCAGTGACTTCACCGAATACCACGTGCTTGCCGTCCAGCCAGCTGGTGACGATGGTGGTGATGAAGAATTGGCTGCCGTTGGTGTTCGGGCCAGCGTTGGCCATGGACAGCAGACCTGGCTTGGTGTGCTTCAGGGTGAAGTTTTCGTCCTTGAACTTCTCGCCGTAGATCGACTTGCCGCCAGTGCCGTTGTGGTTGGTGAAGTCGCCGCCTTGCAGCATGAATTCGGTGATCACGCGGTGGAAGGACGAACCTTTGTAGTGCAGGCCTTCACCTTTTTCGCCGGTGCACAGGGCACGGAAGTTTTCAGCGGTTTTCGGCACCTGGTCTTCAAACAGTTCCATGACGATACGGCCCATTGGCTCGTCGTTGGCGGTGATGTCGAAAAATACTTTTGGATTGGACATGGGGGTTACCTTCTCATTGAACGTGGCGCGCACCGGGGCGCACCGTGGGTGTGTAGGGTCGCACAGTTTGTGTGCGAGACAAAAAATCTCGTCAGTTGCTGACCTCAATGGTGCTCAAACCGTTGCCTTGACGCCGAACCTGAATCTGCACCGGAATCCGTTCGTGCATTTCCTGAACGTGGGAGATCACCCCGACCTTGCGCCCTTGGGCTTGCAGGCCGTCGAGGGCATCCATCGCCAGTTGCAGCGATTCCGGGTCGAGGCTGCCGAAGCCTTCGTCGATGAACAGCGACTCGATTTTCAGCGTGCTGGACGCCATGGAAGCCAAGCCCAGCGCCAAGGCTAGCGACACCAGGAAGGTTTCGCCACCGGACAGCGAGTGAACCGAGCGCAGTTCGTCGCCCATTTCGGTGTCCATCACCAGTAATCCGAGCATGCTGCCGCCGCGTTTCAGACGGTAACGGCGCACCAGTTGCTTCAGTTGGGCGTTGGCGTGATGCACCAGCAGGTCGAGATTGTACGCCTGGGCGATCTTGCGGAACTTGTCGCCTTCGGCCGAACCGATCAACGCCGCGAGGCGTGCCCAGCGCTGATACTCGGCATAAGCCCCGGCGATTTGTTGCGCCAGTGCCTGGTTGGCATCTTGTCGGCGCTGGTCGTCGGCTTGTTGGGCGCGCAGGTCGGCGCTGAGCTGTTCGCTGGTAGCGCACTGGTTTTGCAGCTCGATGAGGGCGCTGTCCAATTGCTCGGCGTCGAGGTTGCCGTTGTGTTGCGCTTGGTGGCTGACCAGGCGCTGTTCGCGCTCTTGCAGCAAGACCTTGGCCTGCTCGACGGCTTTTTCGCTGGCCTGCAGTTGCTGGCGCAGTTGGTTGACTTGCTCATCATCGATTGTCAGCAGTTCGGCCAGACCGGTGTCATCCAGTTCGGGATGGCGCTGACGCCATTCGCTGATCCTGGTGCTTAGCTCGCTGTGTTCGCGTTCCAGATCAGACAAGCGTTCCTGCAGGGCGGTGTGCTCGGCGCTGAGCTGAATCAACTGCCGTTGGGCGTTTTGCAGCGTCTGATCGGCCGTGTTTTCGGCCTGACGCGCCTGTTCCACGGCCTGTTCAAGGTGCTGTTGCCAGGCCTCGGCGCCGGGTTGTTCGCCGAGTAATTGGCTGAGGCTCTGCTGGCTGGCGAGCTGTTGCTCGGCCAGGCTGGCGCAGCGTTGTTGCAGGTCTGCCAACGCCTTGAGGCGTGACTGTTGCTGCGCCTGTTCCAACTCGATTTTCTGCTGACGCTCGCGCTGTTCCGATTGCTCGTCACGTTGTTGCTCAAGCTGGTCGAGGCGCTGGCTGACCTGCTGCTCCAGCTGTATGACGGTGGTCGCGGCTTCGTGGCGCAGGCCATCGAGCCGCTCGGCAGGCAGCAGCGGGGCGAATGCGGCCAGTTCTTCTTCCAGACGTTCGCGGTCGACCGCCAGTTGTCGCTGTTGATCGACGACGTGTTGCGCGGCACGCTGGCTGGCTTCCTGGGCAGCGTGCAGTTGTTGCTGTAGGCGGCCGGCATCTTTTTGCAGAGTCAGCAGCGCGGTTTGCCGCTGTTCGTCCTGGCCAATGCTGTGGGTCAGCTGATTCAGTTGTTGGCTCAACCACGCGCTGCGCTTGTCGGCCTCCTGTTCCAGCAGGCGGGCGCTGAGCGGGTGGGCGTCGAGGCTCGGGGCCAAGGCCTGTTGCTGAGTCGCCAACTGCTCCTGTTGTTGCAGGAATTCTTTTTGCTGGGCAATCAGGCCGCTGACGTTGGCCCGCAGCTCCACCAGTTTTTCCTTGAGCGTGTCCACCGCCTTGCGCGCGTTGGCTTCTTCGCTTTCATCGTGGCGACCGAGGCTGCTCAACAGTGCTTCGGGCTGATGATAAGGATGTTCGTTGCTGCCACAGACCGGGCACGGCTGATCGTCCTGCAATTGCGCGCGCAGTTCTTCGACACTGGCACTGCGCGCAAGACGCTGGCGTTCGAGCAGTTGCTGGGTGACGCTGAGGGTTTGTTCAGCAACGGTCAGCGCGTTCTTGGCTTGCAGGCCATCGCTGGTGAGCAGATCCCGCTGTTGTTGCGCGTCCTGTAGTTTTTGCGTCAGTTCCAGCGAGCGTTTGTCGAGCTCTTGCTGGCTGGCCCACAGGCGTGTCAGGTCTTCGAAGGCGCGTTGCTGCTTGCGATTGTCTTGCAGCAGGCTGCCGAGAATCTGGATCTGTTCGGCGACGGCTTCCGCTTCAGCCCCGGCTTCGCGGTACAGCAATTCCAGCGCACTGCGTTGTTCGCTGAATTGTTGGCTGGCGCTGGCGGCGCGTTGCTCCAACTGCGGCAGTTCGTTCTCGCCCTGTTTCAGGCGATTGCCGGTGAGCATCAGTTGCTTGAGGCGATCGCGCCAGGCGCTCCAGGCTTCGCTGAGTGGCGCCAGTGCCGCACTGTTTTCAAGTTGCGCGGCGATCTGTTGCAGACGTTCGGCCACCCGTTGCTGTTGCTCAAGCATCCCCTGCGACGCCCGTTGGCCTTCGGCGCAGTGTTGCTCGGCCTGCTGTTGGCGTTCGCTGGCCTGGTTCAACTCCTGAAGCAGGTGCGACTGGGTGTTCTGTGCCTTGAACGCCTGCTGTAACAGGGGCGCGGCGTCGGTCTGCTGCTGTTGCGCCGTGCTCAGCGCGGCATGCGCGTCGACACGGGCTTTTTCCAGTTGCTGTTGTTGTGCTTCAAGCTCGGTGTGTTGTTGCAGGCGTTGCTGGATCTGCGCCGTCAGTGGGTTGAGTTGCGCATTCAACTCCAACTGCCGCGCGAATTGATGACGCTGCGGCGCCAGCTGTTCCAGCAGCGTCAGGTTGCGCCTTTCGCCAGCCTGACCTTGCCAATGAGTCTGTGCCGCCTGCAATTGCTCGGCGGCGCTGCGTTGCTCGTCCTGCAACTGCAACAGAATTTTTAGCCATTGCTGCTGAAACTCAAGTTGCTTGAGTTGCGCTTGCTGGGTCTTGAGCGATTGCTGGGCGTCGTTGAAGCGCTGATCCAGCTCGGCGCGCGCTTCTGGCTGCAGCGGCGTGACGCCCGTGGCCTGTGCCTTGAGGTCGTCGTGGGCCTTCTCGGCTTCTTTGCTTTTGCTGTAGGCGCGACGGCCCAGCTGGCTGTAGATTGCGGTGTCGGTGAGTTTTTCCAGCAGCTCGCTGCGTTCTTTGTCATCGGCACGCAGGAAGGCGCTGAACTCGCTTTGCGCGAGCATCACGGCGCGGGTGAACTGTTCGAAGTTCAAGCCCAGACGCGCTTCGAGCATCGTCTTGTATTCGGTTTTGTTCTGGCTGCTGAGGATCTGTTCGCTGTCCAGGTCGGTCAGGGTCTGGCGGCTGGCCTGGAGCTTTTTGCTGGCGTTATCGCGGGCGCGGTTGGTTTCCCAGCGGGCGCGATAACGACGTTTGTCGATGCCGACAAAATCCACCTCGGCAAAGCCGCTGCCGGTGCCGCGTCGCAACAGGGTGCGTGGGTCGTTGGTGCTGATGTCGCCATCGATCTCCGGGACTTTTGATTGACCGACATTGCTCAGCCGCGGAATAGCACCAAACAGCGCCAGACACAGGGCATCGAGCAAGGTGCTTTTGCCGGCGCCGGTCGGCCCGGTGATCGCGAACAGACCTGCGCTGGCCAAGGGTTCGGCGGTGAAATCCAGCTCGAACGGGCCGGCCAGCGAAGCGAGGTTTTTCAGGCGGATGGCGAGGATTTTCATGGCTGTTCGCCCTCCAGTTGCACGTCTTGCAACAGGGTGGCGAAGTCCTTGAGGGTTTGTTCGTCGACCTCGCTGCCATAGTTGTCCAGCCAGGCGCGGCTGAACAATTCTTGCGGGCTGAGTTGATCGAGGTCGATCAGGCCGTCGTCGTTCTCGCCACCTTCGCCATCGCCTTTGCCGGCGTATTCGGTGCCGATTCGTACCAGGCGCACGGCTTTACCTTGCAGTGCGGTTTCGATTTGCTGACGCAGGTCCGGCTGCGGTTCGTCGAGGCGCACGCGCACTTCCAGCCAGGGTTGGCGGTCGACGTCGGCCAGCAGATCGATGTTCGGCAAGTCGTTCAGTTGCAGCAGCAGTTCGGCCAAGGGCGCCGGGCCGACACGTTGCAAATTGACGGCGCGGGGAATCAAGGCCGGCTCGATACTGATCAGCTCCTCGCCCGCGCAATTGATTTCGAGAATCTGGTGCTGGTAGGCGATTTCCGAGAACGACAGCGGAATCGGCGAACCGCTGTAGCGAATCCGCTCTTCGCTGTTGACCTTTTGCGGCTTGTGCAGATGGCCAAGGGCGACGTAAGTGACGCTGGCATCGAACAGGCTGGCGGGCAGGGCTTCGGCATTGCCGATGATCAGGCTGCGCTCGGAATCTTCCGACACCGAACCACCGGCCATGTGTGCGTGGCTGATGGCGATCAGCGCTTGCCCGGGCTGACGTTTGCGGTTGGCGGCGGCGATCAGTTGCTCGTGCACCTGACCAATGCCGCGCAGGTAGTTGTCGCCGAGGATCGGACCGGTGACCTCCGCCGGGCGCAGGAAGGGCAGGGCCAGGCACCAGGCGCGGATGTCGCCGTGTTTATCCGGCAACGGCAACAGCAAGCGTTCGGCATCCAGTTGCCCGTCGTCGAGCCACAGTACGCGGCCGAGGGCGTGGGTGCGCAGGCGCCGCATCAATGGCGCGGGCAATTCGATGCGCGAGCCAGAGTCATGGTTGCCGGCGATCATCACGATGGTCAGCGAGGGCTGCTGTTCGTGGGCATTGACGATGAAGTCGTACAGGCGCTCCTGGGCTTTGACCGGCGGATTGACCGTGTCGAAGATGTCGCCGGCGATCAGCAGCACGTCGGGTTGGCGCGCGTTCAGCCGACCCAATAGCCAGCTCAGGAAGCAGCCGTGTTCGAAGTCGCGCTCCTGACCGTGCAGGTTCTGGCCAAGGTGCCAGTCAGAGGTGTGGAACAGGCGCATCGGGTTTCCTTGTCATGAATAAGTATCGCCTGACCACAATCGTTTGTAGGAGCCAACTTGTTGGCGAGAGGCCTGACGCGGTGTGCCAGGGGAACTGCCTCGCGAACAAGTTCGCTCCTACAGGGTTGTTGCAGTCAGACGCAAGTTATTTGGGATAGAGCGGCGGCAAGCTGGCATCGGCCGTAGGGTCTTGTCTGTGCTCGCCGGTCGGTAGCGACCCCACGGCTTTCCACAGTTCCGCGCCTTGCCACGAGTGCCCCGCTTCGCTGTACAACGCGCCGTTGAGACCGTCGAGGGCGTCAGACAGCGGCACGAAACGCGCTGCCATGTCGGCCAGGGTCTCCGGCTGCTGACGCGCCCAGGCATCCAGCGCCTGACGGGTCGCTTGCGGGTCGTTGGCCAGGCTGGCCTTTTTCAAGTCGTCGAGCACGGTGCGCGGGCTCGGTCCGACCTGCGCCACCCGCGCTACCGCCGGTTGCCAGCGCGCCCGCCACCACAAGCCGAAACCGGTCAGGGTGGTCAGTGCGAGGATCAGCGTGCTCAGTTGCCACGGCCACAACAAAGGGCCGCTGCCGTTCAGGCTGTTGGTGCTGACGGGTGTGTCCACCGCCAGGCTCGGATTGCTTGCCACCTGCAAGGTCCGCGCAGGCAGGCTGGTGTGTTCCAGGTGGTTTTCATGGGTGTTCCACCAGACCACGTCCACCGTCGGCAAATCGATGGCGCCGGGTCGGGTCGGCACCAGCGCTTCGCGCTCTTCACGGCTGCCGATCAAGCCGCGCTCGCTGTTGCTGTTGGCCAGTTTCGGTTGATCGGGATAGCGCCGCAGACCGGCGACCTCGGTGGCCGGCAAGGGCGGTAATTGTGCGCTGGACAGGCCTTCGGCCTTGACCGTCAGGCTACGGGTCAACGAGTCGCCGACCAGGCTGTGGTCCGGCTCCGGGTTCCAGCTTTCGCTCAGGCTCAGGCTACGCGCGGGCAGCCACGGTACGTCGATCGGGTATTCGGCGGGTTTGGCTTTGACGTTCAGCGGCAGCTCGGCCGAACTGACGTGCACCAGCTTGCCGGGCTTTGGCGTCGACGACGCGCTAGTCTGTGCTTGGGCCTCGGCGCCTGGCACTTCGGCAGCCGCTGACGAGTGGACGTCCTGGACCATGGTCGCGCTGAACACCAGCGAAGGAACCTGAATCACGCCGCTGTGTTGTGGATAAATTGCGTAGCGGATTTCGATCACGCCGTGGCGCACGCCGTTGATCAGCTTTTCATAGGTGCGCGCGTCGCCGAGCTTTTCGATGCGCGCATCCGGGATCAACAGCGGCGTCAGGTTGCTGTCGTCAAACAGCGACACCGAATGGTAAACGCGCAAGGTCAGCACCGCCTGGGCCTGGACGTAGACGCTGTCCTGATCGAGGCTGGCGTCAATGAAAACCGGGGCCAGTTTGGCCGCCACGTCCTGGGTGTCACCCTGCACGATCTGCACGGTCATTGGCTGGCTTTTCAGCTCGCCCAGTTGCAACGACGGAATCACCACGGTGCCGTTTTGCTTCGGCAGCAGGGTGATGATCCAGCGCGTGGTGGCCTGCGCGTTACCGTTGAGGGTCGTCAGTTGGTTGACCTGGCGGGTGTCCTGCACGGTGAAATCGGTGTTCAGGCTGCTCAGATCGGGCTTGCCGAACAGCGTCGGGTCGTCGGATTCCAGGGTCAGTTCAACGGTTTCGCCAGCGTTCACCCGCGCGCGATCGACACTGGCCACCAGTTGCGCTGCCTGCGCGGACAAGGCCACGCAACAGAGCATGAGGCTGATGAATAAGGTGTGGGCGCGACTCATCGAATCTGTTCCTGATGTTGTTGCTGTTCATACCAGAATTTACGTCGCAGCAACTCGCCGGGATCGTCCGGGATCTGCCGCAACCATTGCTCCAAAGCCTGTCGCCGCTCGCCGTTGAGGGCAGTGCTGTCGGCTGGCTTGATCGGGGGGCGGGTGGTGCTTTCATCGCCCAATTGCGAACCCGGAACCTCGTTGCCGCCCGCCGCTGCCGTCGGGTTGCTGGTGTTACTGTCCTGGGCCGTGCTGTCGTGAGCCGAGGGCGGCGTGGTCTGCTCCTGGCCTTGCGGAGCGGTCAAGCCGCCGGGCTGTTGAGTCTGGCCCGGCTCTTCGCTTTTGCTCTCGGCGGGCTTGCTGGCCTCGGCTTGCGGTTGTTGCTGCTGTTTTCGCTGCTGGATGATCTGTTCAACCAAGGCTTTGTTGGTCAGCGCCGCTTGCAGGTCGGGCTGGCGTTCCAGTGCCTGTTCATAGGCGTCCAGCGCCGCGTCCAGGTCGCCGATCTTGGCCAGGGCGTTGCCTCGATTGTAGTGCTCGGCGGCGCTGTCGCCTTCAGCAAATCGCTGAGCGGCGCTGGCGTAATCACCGGCTTCGTACAGCGCGATGCCTTGCCACTGGTTGTCGGCGAAGTGCCGTGCGGCCTCGGCGGGGCGGCTTTCCTCGAGCAGACGCTGGCCCTGTTGATCGGGGCGCAGCCACAGGTCGTTGAACTCGAAGGCGTAGCTGGTCTGCGGCACGATGAACAGCAGCGGCAGGCAGAACAACCAGCCACGACGCCCGGCACAGGCCGCCAGTAGCAACAATGGCAGCAGCAGCCACGGGCCTTGATCGTCCCAGCTGTCGAGCTTCACCGTCTGGCCGTTACCGCGCAGTTTTTGCGGGCTGTCCATCAAGCCCAGGCCACGCAGATCGGAATCATCCAGGCGCGCCTGACGATAGAGCCCATCGAGTTCGCTGGCGAAATCTTTCAGGCTGGCATTGTCCAGGCGCGGCAGCAGAATCGCGCCTTGTTCGTCCTTGAGGAAGCCGCCGCTCTCTTGAGCCACCGGTACGCCGTCGGTGGTGCCGATGCCGAGGATCAACAGCGGTGGCGCGTCGCGACCCAGGGCCTGGCGAATGCCTTGGCGTTCTTGTTCGCTCAGTGACGAGCCGATCAGCAGCAAACGTCCCTGACCCTGAGCGCCTTGATGGAGCAGGGCGAGGGCTTTGATCACCGCGAGGTCGGCGCGATGACCGGCCTCGGGCATGATCGACGGCTTCAGCGCGTCCAGCAGGTTGCGGCTGGTGCCCAGGTCATCAGACAGCGGCACCAGGGTGTGGGCGCTGCCGGCGTAGACGATGATTGCGGTTTGCGAATCGACGCGCTTCTGCAACAGGTCCAGCAGCTTGCGCCGGGCTTGTTCCAGGCGCGTCGGCGGGGTATCGGTGGCGAGCATTTCCGGGGTCAGCTCCAGCAACACCACCAGCGGATCGGCAGGTTTTTGGCTGCTTTGCTCGACCCGTTGCCAGCTTGGCCCCATCAACGCCAGCACGGTCAGGGCCCAGGCCAGACCCAGCGCAACCCACGGCAATTTGCTGTCACGCCCGGTGCTGCCGCCCAGCAGCACGGCATGGAAGGCTTGCGGCAGGATCATCTGCCAGCGCCCGACGCGTTTTTGCCGATGCCAGAGTTGCCACAGCAACCAGCCCAGCAGCGGTACCAATAACACCCACCCGGGGCGCTGCCAGTGTGGCCAGAGCGCGATCATCGGCGCCTCCGCAGGCGTTTCAGGCGCTGGCGCCATTGCTGATTCGACGGCAAAAAGGTCTTCTGCTTGAAGAAACGCTGCACCAGCGTGTTCGGCCAGCGCTCGCGCACCACCAGCAACAGACTCAGCAGCACCGAGCCGGCCAGCGGCCATGGGTACAACGGTTGCGCCGGACGCGCCTGGGTCGGCTGTTGCGCCACCGGTTCCAGTTTGTCCAACGTCTGTTTGATCTTCTGCAATTGCTGGCCGTCCCGGGCACGGAAGTATTTGCCGCCGGTGAGGTCGGCGATTTCCTTGAGGCCGGGCTCGTCCAGATCGAGGCTCGGGCTCAGGCCCAGCATGCCCAGCGCACCGTTGGCATTGGGGTCGGCACCGAGGCCGATGGTGTAGATCTTCACCCCTTCGCCGGCCGCCAGACGTGCCGCCGTTCGCGGATCGATTTCCCCTGCGTTGTTAGCGCCGTCGGTGACCAGGATCAGTACCCGGCTTTGCGCGGGACGCTGGCGCAGGCGTTTCAGCGCCAGGCCGATGGCGTCGCCGATGGCGGTGTTCTTGCCTGCGATGCCGATCCTCGCCTCGTCCAGCCAGACACGCACGGTGTGGCGGTCGAAGGTCAGCGGTGCTTGCACATAGGCGCGGCTGCCGAACAGGATCAGGCCGACACGATCACCCTCGCGGCTGACGATAAAGTCGCCCAGCAGGTGCTTGACCAGCGTCAGGCGGCTGACATCGTCGTCCTCCCATTGCATGTCGGGATAGTCCATGGAACCGGAGACATCCACCGCCAGCAACAGGTCGCGGCCACTGGCGGCGATCGGCAGCGGATTGCCCAGCCATTGCGGGCGTGCCGCTGCGGTCAGCAACAACAGCCACAGCAGAAGGAACGGCGCCATCTGTCGCCAGGCGGGCAGGTTGGCCCGGGCCCTGCGTCCGGCAAGACCTTCTAGCTCGCTGAGAAAACTGACCTTCAGCGCCGCTTCGCCGCTGTCGGCCACAGGCAGGACAATGCGCAGCAGCCAAGGCAGCGGCAACAGCGCGAAGAGCCACGGCCAGGCGAATTCAAACATGCTTGCGAATCCAGGTAGCGACGGCCTGGTTCAAGCCGGCGATGGCTTTGTCATCGAGTTTGCATTCCGGTTTGTACACGCCTTCGACCAACACCATCCAGCGCGTCAGGCCGGCAGCGGGGCAGCGGTTGTCGAGAAACGCCAGCCATTTGCGTCCATTCAGGGTATGGCTGTGGCTGTTGGGATAGTGGTTGCGGCACAGGCGTTTGAGCAACGCATTGATCTGTTGCAGCCAGGCACCGGCGGGTGCGCCGTCATAAGGTTTGGGCAGTTGCGCCAACTCTTCCAGCGCGGCGACACGCACCGGGTCCAGCGGTTGTTCGCCGTCGGTCGTCGCTCGGCGGCTCAGCCAGTAATGGCGCGTACGCCACAGGCCCCAGATGGCCAGCGGCACCAGCACCAGCAACGCCCACCAGCCCGGCGCAGGCGGCCAGGCGCTGATCTCCGGTGGCGGGATCAGGGGTTGCAGTTGCTCCAGGCTGCTCATCGTTTTCTTCCGGGGCGCTGGGCTTTCAGGTACTCATCCAACTGGTCGACGATCTCGCTTTGGGTACTCAACGGAATTAACAACACGCGCAGCTTTTGCGCGAGCAGGTCCCAGCGCGCGGTGCGTGCTTCGCCCTGGGCACGATAGGCCTGACGTAGATCCGGTTTCAGGGTGTCGAGTTCCAATTGTGCGCCGCGTTCGGCAAAGCGCAACAAACCGGCGGCGGGCAGTGCATGGTCCAAGGGGTCGGACAAGGGCAACAGCAGCAGGTCGCAATGCCGCGACAACAGGCTCAGTTGTTGCTCCGCCGCGTCGGAAATCGCCCGTTCGTCGCAGATCACAAACACTAGGCTGCCGGGGCGCAGCACTTCGCGGGCCCGGCGCAGAGCGATGCCGAACGCGTCGCGGTCGGCCTCGATTTCGGTGTGCAGCGACTGGTTGACCCGCACCAGTCGGTTGAGTAGCTGCAACAGGCTTTGCTTGCTGCGTCGGGGTTTGATTTCGTAGTGCTCGTTGTCGCCAAACACCAGCCCGCCGACCCGGTCGTTGTGGCCCAGTGCGGCCCAGCCGATCAAGGCCGCGGCCTGGGCCGCGAGCACCGACTTGAACATCAGCCCCGAGCCAAAAAACAGCCGTCGGCTTTGCTCGACCATGATGAAAATCGGCCGCTCGCGTTCTTCATGAAACAGCTTGGTGTGCGGCTCCTGGGTGCGAGCGGTAACCCGCCAGTCGATGGTGCGCACATCGTCGCCAGCCTGGTAGACCCGCACCTGGTCGAAGTCGACGCCACGGCCGCGCAACTTGGAATGGTGCAGGCCGATCAGCGGGCTGCGTTGGCCAGGTGTGGAAAACAACTGCACTTCGCGCACGCGGTGACGCATCTCGATCAATTGTTCGAGAGTAATGCGAATGCCTGGCTCGGCCCTCGGCTGCGGTTGCATAGGCTCAGGCAACGGCGACGACATCGAGAATGCGCTGGATCACCCGATCCTGATCGATCCCGGCAGCTTCGGCTTCGAAAGACAAAATGATGCGGTGGCGCAACACATCGAACAGCACCGCCTGAATGTCTTCGGGGCTGACGAAATCACGTCCGGCCAGCCAGGCGTGCGCCCGTGCGCAGCGGTCGAGGGCGATGGAGCCGCGCGGGCTGGCGCCGTAAGCAATCCAGTCGGCCATTTCCGGATCGAACTTGGCGGGCGTGCGCGAGGCCATGACCAGTTGCACCAGGTATTCCTCCACGGCATCGGCCATGTACAGGCCGAGGATTTCCTTGCGCGCAGCAAAGATCGCCTGCTGGCTGACCCGGCGCTCGGGCTTGGTCTCGCCGTTCAGCGCTTCGCCACGAGCTTGCTGAAGAATTTTGCGTTCAACCGTCGCGTCGGGGAATCCGATTTTGACGTGCATCAGAAAGCGGTCGAGCTGGGCCTCGGGCAGGGGATAGGTGCCTTCCTGCTCGATGGGGTTCTGGGTGGCCATCACCAAAAACAAGGGCGACAAATCGTAGGTGCTGCGCCCGACACTGACCTGACGCTCGGCCATGGCTTCGAGCAACGCCGACTGCACTTTCGCCGGGGCGCGGTTGATTTCGTCGGCCAGCACCAGGTTGTGGAAAATCGGTCCTTGCTGGAACACGAAACTGCCGGTTTCCGGGCGATAGATCTCGGTGCCGGTGATATCGGCGGGCAGCAGGTCGGGGGTGAATTGAATGCGGTGAAACTGCGCTTCGATCCCTTCGGCCAATTCCTTGATCGCCTTGGTCTTGGCCAGGCCCGGAGCCCCTTCGACCAGCATATGGCCGTCGGCAAGCAGGGCAATCAACAGCCGTTCAATCAGCTTTTCCTGACCGAGAATCTGGGTTGAGAGAAAGGTTCGCAGCGCAATCAGCGCTTCACGATGTTCCATCGTTGATGGTTCCTGACAGGGTGACCAGCCGCGTCCAATGACGCTGAAGGTGGGGGCGATACTTTAATCCATCCGGGGCGGTGCCGACTAACGGCGAGAGGGATTTTTACCGGATTAACAGAATGAGTTTACGACAGGTTTGGAAATGCCTGACGTGATGAGTCGGCCGCCTGCGGGACTAGTGGTGTTTTTTGGTCATTTTCGCGCAGATCCCTGTAGGAGCTGCCGCAGGCTGCGATAAGGTCCGAAGGACCTTCAGCGATTATGAAAACACGACTGCTGCGCAGCCGATCGCAGCCTTCGGCAGCTCCTACAGGGGGTATGTGTATTGCGTCAGAACATATTGCCTGCGAATAGTCGTTACTCGATCTCGCTGACGTAAGTACCCACATCTTCCAGGATGATCTGCAAGGTCTCCTGCACATCGCGCAGTTCCGACGCCGGGGTGTCGTGGCGGATTTCGTATTCGGTGTGGCCATCGAGTTGCTTGCCGTCGGCCGGATCCAGCTCGACCAGCACGCGCTCGGCGCTGAAGGTGACCTTGAGGCTTTTCAGGTTCAGGGTCTTGTCGTCGCCGACGGTGATTTCCACCTGGTTCTCGTCGGGGAAGCGGGTCAGCGAGAACAGGTCGCCGGTATCGCTGTGGCAGCAGAACAGGGCCATGTCGTCGTATTCGTCGTCGCACGGGTTGACGATGAGCATTGCGGTATTGATGAGCATGAGGTTTTCCTGGTCTGGGCGGTCAGAACGGGATTCTGCCAGCCCCGGTCGTTTTTTGCCGATTAATCGACGGTGGTTTTGGCACTTTATCGGTTGCCAATGGTCATTTAAACGCTTTGTCACACGTCTGTTACGTGCCTATGACCGAATATGTCGCAGCACCGCAAGCAACCTCCTGTCAGCTGTCGTTAAGCTGCGCAGCAGATGGACACCCTTAAAGACACAGCCTGCCTGGGCAGTCGTTTTTGAAGATGCCCATCTGCCTTACAGGGGCCTTTGTTGAAAAAAAGCATGTGACTACCCCCTCGTGACGAGCGTTTGTTCTTTAGCTTCACTACCCTGTCATGCGGCGCTGCTGCCGTTTCACCCCCCAGCACGCGTGATGGCGATCCCCTGAAACAGGGGGATACGACGCTTCCATCAATAAAAGCCCAAGCGGAGTACTACAGATGGCGTTCTTCACCGCAGCCAGCAAGTCTGACTTTCAGCATCAACTGCAAGCAGCACTGGCGCAGCACATCAGTGAACAGGCACTGCCACAAGTGGCGCTGTTCGCTGAACAATTCTTTGGCATCATTTCCCTCGACGAGCTGACCCAGCGCCGCCTTTCCGACCTGGCGGGCTGCACCCTTTCTGCCTGGCGTCTGCTCGAGCGCTTCGAGTCCTCCCAGCCGCAAGTACGCGTTTATAACCCTGATTACGAGCGTCATGGCTGGCAATCGACCCACACCGCGGTCGAAGTCCTGCACCACGACCTGCCGTTCCTGGTGGATTCGGTCCGTACCGAGCTGAACCGTCGCGGCTACAGCATCCACACCCTGCAAACCACGGTACTCAGTGCACGTCGCGGTCCTGCGGGCGAGCTGCTGGAGTTGCTGCCAAAAGGCTCCCACGGCGACGACATCCAGCAAGAATCGCTGATGTACCTGGAGATCGACCGCTGCGCCAACGCCGCCGAAATGAACGTGCTGGTCCGCGAGCTGGAAAAAGTGTTGTGCGAAGTGCGAGTTGCAGTCGCTGATTTCTTGCCGATGAAGGCCAAGATCGGCGAACTGCTGGCGGGCATCGACACCCTGGAATATGCCATCGATGAAGACGAGAAGTCCGAGATCAAGGTCTTCCTGCAGTGGCTGGTAGACAACCACTTCACCTTCCTCGGTTATGAAGAATTCGAAGTTGGCAGCGACGAGAATGGCGGCTACATCGCCTACGACGAATCGTCGTTCCTCGGCCTGACCAAGCTACTGCGCGCTGGTCTGACCATCGCCGACCGGCACATCGAAGACTACGCAGTGAATTACCTGCAAGAGCCGATGCTGCTGTCGTTCGCCAAGGCTGCACACCCAAGCCGGGTACACCGTCCGGCATACCCGGACTATGTGTCGATTCGCACGATCGACGCCACGGGTAAAGTGATCAAGGAATGCCGCTTCATGGGCCTCTACACCTCGTCGGTGTATGGCGAAAGCGTGCGTCAGATTCCGTACATCCGCCGGAAGGTGGCCGAGCTGGAACGCCGCTCCGGTTTCGACGCCAAGGCGCACCTGGGCAAGGAACTGACGCAGGTGGTGGAAGTGCTGCCGCGCGACGACCTGTTCCAGACCCCGGTGGACGAGCTGTTCAACACCGTGATGTCGATCGTGCAGATCCAGGAACGTAACAAGATCCGCGTGTTCCTGCGCAAAGACCCGTACGGCCGATTCTGCTACTGCCTGGCCTACGTGCCGCGCGACGTTTACTCGACCGAAGTTCGACAGAAGATCCAGCAAGTGCTGATGGATCGCCTGCAGGCCAGCGATTGCGAGTTCTGGACCTTCTTCTCCGAGTCCGTCCTGGCGCGCGTGCAATTGATTCTGCGTGTGGACCCGAAAATCACCCTGAACATCGATCCGCAGCAACTGGAAAACGAAGTGATCCAGGCTTGCCGTTCGTGGCAGGACGATTACTCCAGTCTGGTGGTCGAAAGCTTCGGCGAAGCCCACGGCACCAACGTACTGGCTGACTTCCCGAAAGGCTTCCCGGCGGGCTACCGCGAGCGTTTTGCCGCGCATTCGGCCGTGGTCGACATGCAGCACCTGCTGAGCCTCAACGAAGCCAGCCCGCTGGTGATGAGTTTCTACCAGCCACTGGCTCAAGCCGGTAAGCAACAACTGCATTGCAAGCTGTACCACGCCGATACCCCGCTGGCGCTGTCCGACGTCCTGCCAATTCTGGAAAACCTCGGCCTGCGCGTGCTGGGCGAGTTCCCGTATCGCCTGCGTCACACCAACGGCCGCGAATTCTGGATTCACGACTTCGCTTTCACCGCCGGTGAAGGGCTGAACCTGGACATCCAGCAGCTCAACGACACCCTGCAAGATGCCTTCGTGCACATCGTGCGCGGCGACGCGGAGAACGATGCGTTCAACCGTCTGGTACTGACCGCGGGTCTGCCATGGCGCGACGTGGCGTTACTGCGTGCTTACGCCCGTTATATGAAGCAGATTCGCCTGGGCTTCGACCTCGGCTATATCGCCAGCACCCTGAACAACCACACCGACATCGCGCGCGAATTGACCCGGTTGTTCAAGACCCGCTTCTACCTGGCGCGCAAGCTGTCCGCCGACGACCTGGACGACAAGCAACTGCGTCTGGAGCAAGCGATTGTTTCCGCCCTGGACGACGTTCAGGTGCTCAACGAAGACCGCATCCTGCGTCGCTACCTGGACCTGATCAAGGCCACCCTGCGTACCAACTTCTACCAGCCGGACGCCAGCGGCCAGAACAAGAGCTACTTCAGCTTCAAGTTCAACCCGCGGCTGATTCCCGAGCTGCCGAAGCCGGTGCCGAAGTTCGAGATTTTCGTTTACTCGCCACGCGTCGAAGGTGTTCACCTGCGTTTCGGCAACGTCGCTCGCGGCGGCCTGCGCTGGTCGGACCGTGAAGAAGACTATCGCACCGAAGTATTGGGCCTGGTAAAAGCCCAGCAAGTGAAGAACTCGGTGATCGTGCCGGTGGGCGCGAAGGGCGGCTTCCTGCCGCGTCGCATGCCACTGGGCGGCAGTCGCGACGAGATCCAGGCGGAAGGCATCGCGTGCTATCGCATCTTCATTTCCGGTCTGTTGGACATCACCGACAACCTGAAAGAAGGCGCGCTGGTTCCGCCGACCAACGTCGTGCGTCACGACGACGATGACCCGTACCTGGTAGTTGCGGCAGACAAAGGCACTGCAACCTTCTCCGACATCGCCAACGGCATCGCCATCGACTACGGCTTCTGGCTGGGCGATGCGTTTGCTTCCGGTGGTTCGGCCGGTTACGACCACAAGAAAATGGGCATCACCGCCAAAGGCGCGTGGGTCGGTGTGCAGCGTCACTTCCGTGAGCGCGGCATCGACGTGCAGAAAGAAAGCGTCAGCGTGGTCGGCATCGGCGACATGGCCGGTGACGTATTTGGTAACGGCCTGTTGATGTCCGAAAAACTGCAACTGGTCGCTGCGTTCAACCACCTGCACATTTTCATCGACCCAAACCCTGAGCCGGCCAGCAGCTTCGCCGAGCGTCAGCGCATGTTCGACCTGCCACGTTCGTCGTGGACCGACTACGACACCAGCATCATGTCGGCAGGTGGCGGTATCTTCCCTCGCAGCCTGAAAAGCATCGCCATCACCCCGCAGATGAAAGAACGCTTTGACATCACCGCCGACAAACTGACCCCGACCGAACTGCTGAATGCCTTGCTTAAGGCGCCAGTGGACCTGTTGTGGAACGGCGGTATCGGCACTTACGTCAAATCCAGCGAAGAAAGCCACGCCGATGTCGGCGACAAGGCCAACGACGCGCTGCGTGTGAACGGTAACGAACTGCGCTGCAAAGTGGTGGGCGAGGGCGGTAACCTCGGCATGACCCAACTGGGTCGTGTGGAATTCGGTCTCAATGGCGGCGGTTCCAACACCGACTTCATCGACAACGCCGGTGGCGTAGACTGCTCCGACCACGAAGTGAACATCAAGATCCTGCTGAACGAAGTGGTTCAGGCCGGTGACATGACTGAAAAGCAGCGCAACCTGTTGCTGGAAAGCATGACCGACGAAGTCGGCAACCTGGTGCTGGGCAACAACTACAAGCAGACGCAGGCGCTGTCCCTGGCGGCCCGTCGTGCTTACGAGCGGATCGCTGAATACAAGCGTCTGATGAACGACCTGGAAGCGCGCGGCAAGCTGGATCGCGCCATCGAGTTCCTGCCGACCGAAGAGCAATTGGTCGAGCGGGTCGCCGCCGGCCATGGTCTGACCCGTCCTGAACTGTCGGTGCTGATCTCGTACAGCAAGATCGACCTCAAGGAAGCGCTGCTGGAATCCCGCGTTCCGGACGACGACTACCTGACGCGCGACATGGAAACGGCGTTCCCGCCTTCATTGGCGAGCAAGTTTTCCGACAGCATGCGCCGTCACCGTCTGAAGCGTGAAATCGTCAGCACCCAGATCGCCAACGACCTGGTCAACCACATGGGCATCACCTTCGTGCAGCGACTCAAAGAGTCGACCGGCATGAGCGCTGCCAACGTGGCCGGTGCTTACGTGATCGTGCGTGACATCTTCCATCTCCCGCACTGGTTCCGTCAGATCGAAGCGCTGGACTCCAAGGTTCCGGCTGAAATCCAGCTGGCCTTGATGGACGAACTGATGCGCCTGGGCCGTCGCGCGACGCGCTGGTTCCTGCGCAGCCGTCGTAACGAACTGGACGCTGCGCGTGACGTTGCGCACTTCGGTCCGCACTTGGCGGCACTGGGTCTGAAACTCGACGAACTGCTGGAAGGCCCGACTCGCGAAGTCTGGCAGACCCGTTATCAGGCGTACGTCGAAGCCGGTGTGCCAGAGTTACTGGCGCGGATGGTTGCCGGCACCACTCACCTGTACACGCTGTTGCCGATCATCGAAGCGTCGGACGTCACCGGGCAGAACGCTGCCGACGTGGCCAAGGCTTACTTCGCCGTGGGTAGCACGCTGGACGTGACCTGGTACTTGCAGCAAATCAGCAACTTGCCGGTGGAAAACAACTGGCAAGCGCTGGCGCGTGAAGCGTTCCGTGACGATATCGACTGGCAACAGCGTGCGATCACGGTGTCGGTGCTGCAGCGGCCGGAAGAGATCGATCAGCGTCTGGATGCGTGGCTGGAACAGCATCTGCCGATGGTTGAGCGCTGGCGTGCAATGTTGGTTGAGTTGCGTGCGGCGAGCGGGACGGACTACGCGATGTATGCGGTGGCCAACCGTGAGTTGCTGGACCTGGCGATGAGTGGTCAAACCAGCGTGGTTTGATTTGATTCTCTGGTAATAGGAAAACCCTGCATCGTGAGATGTGGGGTTTTTTTATGGGTTTTGGTTTTGGTTTTAACTGGTATTTTGGGGTACATATCCGTTATCGGCGTTTAACTTTTAGTACGGTTACGCCCGTACGGCGTGTCCCTTTTTCAAACGCCAAAAAGGAACCAAAACGCTTGCCCCAACATCCGGCCCCTCGCTTTGGCTCGGGGTTCCTTCACTCCGGCGCTGTTCCGGGGGCACGCCACGACCCGCCATCCCTGGCGGGGGTCGTGGCTCGCTCGGCATCCCTGCCTCGCGTCCCCCGGAACACCGCCTGCGTTCAGCCTTCTGAAAACGGGGCCTTTCCCCGGCCTCGAGATTCAATGTACTCAGGGTTTTGGTTGACTGGGCTTTTTTGGAGCCAACTTGTTGGCGAGCGGCTTCGCGCGGTGCGTCTGACATAACACAGACCCCCTGTAGGAGCCGAAGGCTGCGATTGGCCACAGAACGCAGCGACCGGTTCCCGGTCGATCGCAGCCTTCGGCAGCTCCTACAGGATATTTTTTGATTTTGATTTTGATTTTGATCTTTGCGATCCAACTGACGAAACCCACTATCGCTCCGTTCCCAGCAGGCCGAGCGCAGGTCCTGTTCCGGGGGATGCTCGACATGGATGTCGAGCAAGCCGCGACCCCCGCCAGGGATGGCGGGTCGCGGCGTGCCCCCGGAACAGGACCGGAGTGAGGGCAGTCCGAGCCTAAGCGAGGACCCGTATGGCGGGGCAAGGACCTTTTGCTTACTTTTGGGGCTGTTTGCCAAAAGTGAGCCGCCGTAAGGGCGGAACCGTACTAACAGCCCCCACAAATACCGGATATACACACAAACCAACCCATAAAAAAACCCCGTCACAAGGACGGGGCTCTTTCACAACCAGGCTTGGTAATTAAGCCTGAATCACCGGAATTTTGGCATTCGCAGCGACTTTACGGAACTCAGCGATCTGATCGAAGTTCAGGTAGCGATAAACATCCGCCGCCATCGTGTCGATTTCCTTCGCGTAGGCCATGTACTCCTCGACGGTCGGCAGGCGACCCAGGATCGAAGCCACGGACGCCAACTCAGCCGAAGCCAGGTAAACGTTCGCGCCATCACCCAGACGGTTCGGGAAGTTACGCGTCGAAGTCGACACCACAGTGGCGTTCGGTTCAACACGAGCCTGGTTACCCATGCACAGCGAGCAGCCCGGCATTTCCATGCGCGCGCCGGCTTTGCCGTAGATGCCGTAGTAACCTTCTTCAGTCAGCTGGTGAGCGTCCATTTTGGTCGGCGGCGACAGCCACAGACGGGTTGGCAGCTGACCTTTGACCTTGTCCAGCAACTTGCCCGCAGCGCGGAAGTGGCCGATGTTGGTCATGCACGAACCGATGAACACTTCGTCGATCTTCTCGCCAGCAACGCTGGACAGCAGACGGGCGTCGTCCGGGTCATTTGGTGCGCAGAGCACAGGCTCTTTGATCTCGGACAGGTCGATTTCGATGATTTCAGCGTATTCCGCGTCAGCATCGGCAACCATCAGTTCCGGGTTTTTGACCCAGGCTTCCATCGCTTGAGCACGACGTTCCAGAGTCCGTACATCGCCGTAGCCTTCGCCGATCATCCAGCGCAGCAGGGTGATGTTGGAGTTCAGGTACTCGGTGATCGACTCTTTCGACAGCTTGATGGTGCAACCGGCAGCAGAACGTTCTGCCGAAGCGTCGGACAGTTCGAAAGCCTGTTCGATGCTCAGGTTGTCCAGGCCTTCGATCTCAAGGATACGGCCGGAGAAGGCGTTTTTCTTGCCTTTCTTCTCTACGGTCAGCAGGCCAGCCTGGATCGCGTAGTAAGGAATGGCATGAACCAGGTCACGCAGGGTGACGCCTGGTTGCATTTTGCCTTTGAAACGCACCAGGATCGATTCCGGCATGTCCAGTGGCATGACGCCAGTGGCTGCGGCGAACGCGACCAGACCCGAACCGGCAGGGAACGAGATACCCATTGGGAAACGGGTGTGCGAGTCACCACCAGTACCGACGGTGTCCGGCAGCAGCATACGGTTCAGCCAGCTGTGGATGATGCCGTCGCCCGGACGCAGCGAAACGCCGCCGCGGGTCATGATGAAGTCAGGCAGGGTGTGGTGCGTGGTGACGTCGATCGGCTTTGGATACGCTGCGGTGTGGCAGAACGACTGCATGACCAGATCAGCGGAGAAGCCCAGGCACGCCAGGTCTTTCAGTTCGTCACGGGTCATTGGACCGGTGGTGTCCTGAGAACCGACGGTGGTCATCTTCGGCTCGCAGTACGTGCCAGGACGGATGCCTTCTACGCCGCACGCCTTGCCGACCATTTTCTGCGCCAAGGTGTAACCCTTGGTGCTGACAGCTGGTGGCTCAGGCAGTTTGAACAGAGTCGAAGCTGGCAGACCCAGCTCGGCGCGAGCACGGCTGGTCAGGCCACGGCCGATGATCAACGGGATACGGCCGCCAGCGCGGACTTCGTCGAGCAGGACCGGGGTCTTCAGTTCGAAGGTGGTCAGGACTTCATCGGTGCCGTGTTTGCAGACCTTGCCCGCGTGCGGGTAAAGGTCGATCACGTCGCCCATGTTCATGTTGGTCACGTCGAATTCGATCGGCAGTGCGCCGGCGTCTTCCATCGTGTTGTAGAAAATCGGAGCGATTTTGGAACCGAAGCAGAAACCGCCAGCGCGCTTGTTCGGGACGTTAGGAACGTCGTCGCCGAAGAACCACAGCACGGAGTTGGTTGCCGACTTACGCGACGAACCAGTGCCGACCACGTCGCCAACGTAGGCGATCGGGAAGCCTTCACCGCGCATTTGCTCGATTTGCTTCATCGGGCCGATGGCGCCTTGTTG
This sequence comes from Pseudomonas sp. NA-150, assembly GCF_044336365.1. Taxonomy (NCBI): domain Bacteria; kingdom Pseudomonadati; phylum Pseudomonadota; class Gammaproteobacteria; order Pseudomonadales; family Pseudomonadaceae; genus Pseudomonas; species Pseudomonas sp. NA-150. The sequence continues at coordinate 1,613,731 of NZ_CP172305.1, forward strand.
ATCAGGCACGATACCGTCACGGGCCATTTTCAGCATGGCCAGGGCGTGCAGCGGGATGTCAGGACGGGACCAGGCATCAGGTGCAGGGGACAGGTCGTCGGTGTTGGTTTCGCCAGTCACCTTGAACACGCGCAGGCTGATTTTGTCAGCCAGGGTCGGACGCTTCTGGAACCACTCGCCGTCGGCCCAGGATTGCAGAACGCCTTTAGCGTGGACGTTGCCGTTCTTGGCTTTTTCAGCCACGTCGTGGAACGCGTCGAACATCAGCAGGGTGTGCTTCAGTTGCTCGGCAGTCACAGGCGCGAGGACAGCGTCATCCAGCAGGTCGACCAACGTGACGATGTTGTAGCCACCTTGCATGGTGCCCAACAGTTCAACGGCGCGTTTTTTGTCGATCAGCGGAGAAGTGGCTTCGCCTTTGGCCAGGGCGGACAGGAAGCCAGCCTTGACGTAGGCAGCTTCGTCAACGCCTGGTGGAATGCGATTGGTGATCAGGTCGACAAGGAAAGCTTCTTCGCCAGCCGGGGGATTTTTCAGCAGCTCGACCAGGCCTGCAGTTTGTTCGGCGTTAAGCGGCTGGGGCACGATGCCCAGGGCGGCACGCTCTTCGATGTGTTTACGGTAGGCTTCAAGCACAGTTATTACCCTCATCAGTGGTCCCAAATGGGTATCCGGGACGCTCATCCAGCAATTGGTCGTACCCTGCGCTACGAAGCTTTTTGAGCTTCTTGGCCAGAGTGTCGACAATTCCTTGTAGAAGCTGCTTTCAAAGTTTTACGCCTGCATGACGGTTTGACGTGTGTCGGTGAAGGGTTCCTGAGGTAGGGAAACCTGCACCAACACCGACTGCGGGGTTAACTTAACTGTGCTCGTGACGCTTTGAAAACAGCTTCTAACGGACATTGGCGCCTTAAAAGGCCCGATGATTCTACGGCAAAATTTCGAGAAAGGTAAGTTGTGTCCAACACGCTTAGGGGTGACCCTGATTAGACAAAGGGCTAACATGCCGGCGTGTCTCACCTTTTCCAGTACTGTCAACAATGTCCAATCAAACCATCAAAACCCCCTGCGTCGGCCTCTGCTCCACTGTTTACGGGGATCTGGTGTGCCGTGGCTGCAAGCGTTTCCACCACGAAGTGATCAACTGGAACGGTTACAACGAGGACGAAAAACGTGCGGTCTGGCTGCGCCTTGAGCAGTTATTGGTCCAGGTGATGGTCGGAAAGCTGGAGGTGTTCGATCCGGCCAAGCTGCGTCAGCAGCTGGAGCAACGGAAAATCCGCTTCGTGCCGCAGCAGTCGGTGTATTGCTGGGCCTACCAGTTGATCGCACGGGGCGCGCGGGTGATCAGTCAGCTTGAGGCGTACGGGATCGTGTTGATGCCTGAGTTTCGCGATTGGGCGCTACCGGATCTGCGTGATGCCATTGATCGGGAATTTTTCCTGCTGTCCGAGGCCCATTACGAGCGTTATATCGCGCCGGGGTTTCTCAAGGATGCGTTTGGCGGGTAATGCAGATCCTTGTAGGAGCGGGCTTGCCCGCGATCAGCTTGACGCAATTGGCCTGACATACCGCCATCGCGGGCAAGCCCGCTCCTACAAAATGATGTCAGCCTTTAAACGCCAGTTCCTCCAGGTGCGCGATCGTCTCCTCGGTCTTCAGCACCAACACGTCGCTTTCCAGCGAATCAAGTATCACCTCCGCCGTATTGCCGATCAGCGCACCGGAAAGCCCGGTGCGGCCGACGGTGCCGATCACGGTCACGGCGGCGCTGAGGGCATGGGCGGTGTAGGGGATCAACACGTCGGCCGGGCCTTCGGCGACGTGCAGGTGCAAGTCGTCAACATCGAATTCGGCCTGAAACGCCAGGCATTGCTCGCGATAGCGCGCTTCGATGGTTTCCTTGAGCTGAAACACCGGGTCCGCCGCCGACAGCATTGGCGACGGATGGGCGGCGATCACGTGCAACTGACCTTTGGCCAGCGCGGCAATCTGAAAGCCATGATCGACGATGCTGAAGTGCAGGGCTTTGTGCTCACCATCGGCATTGCCGACGTCCACCGCCGCAAGGATGACGCCGCCGCCCCAGGGCTTGTCGGTTTTCACCATCAGCACCGCACTGGGGCACAACCGCAGCAGTTTCCAGTCGTCGGGCGTCAGCAGAGCCTTTTTCAACGGGTTATCTGGCATGTGTTGCTTAATCACCAGGCCGCAGTTTTTCGCCTGCTGCACGTCGATGATGGTCTGGTGCAGGCTGTCGTTCCACGCCTGCTCGGCAGAGACGCTATAGCCTTTGCCATATAGATGATGCTCATGGGCGGTCAGCAACGCCGAGTGATCGTGCTTTTTTTCGCAGATCAGCAGGTGAATATGGGCCCGGGTCACGTCGGCAATCATCGTGGCGCGCTTCAGGGCCAGGTTTTCAGCGTGAGTTTGCGCATGATGCGGTTCGATGACCACGAGAATGCTGCGAACGGCTTGCATGAGGATGCCCTCGACGATGACGTTGCTATAGCCACGGCACTGCTGATCCATTAGACCGACGGCTGGTACAGACAACTATAGTTGCAGTCGGCCGACTCGGTTATTGATCCAGATCAGGGGAAATCTGCCGCAAGGCGCTGGTTGATTCGCGCCGCGCTCGTATAATGCTGCGCTTTGTCCAATCGGCCGTACTGTGAGCCTATGCAACTGAACCCAGAAATCGACCCTTCCCACCTTGATGATTACGCTGCCGCCAAGGTGTCGGGCAAAGTCATGCTGCCTGAAATCCATGATTTTCTCGGCTGCCGGACCCCGATGGGCTGGGTTGAAGCGGCGTTGGCCGATCAGCACACCATGCTGCTGGATCACAAGAATTGCGAGTTCAAGGCCGCCAGCACCGCGTTGAGCATGATCGCCAAATATGGCGGTTTCCCGGATCTAGTACTGATGATGTCGCGCCTGGCCCGTGAAGAGTTGGTGCATCACGAGCAAGTGCTGCGCCTGATGAAAAAGCGCAAGGTCGAGTGGTACCCGCTGTCGGCCAGCCGTTACGCGTCCGGGCTACGTGCCGCAGTGCGCAGTCATGAACCGGTGAAACTGGTGGATACCCTGGTGGTGGGCGCGTTTATCGAAGCCCGCAGTTGCGAGCGATTCGAGGCGTTGGTGCCACATCTGGATGACGAATTGGGCCGCTTTTATTACGGCCTGCTGAAAAGCGAAGCGCGGCACTATCAGAATTATTTGAAGCTGGCCTATCAATACGGCGAAGCGAAAGATGTCGAACGCACTATCGAGAAGGTCAGGGCGCTCGAAGCCAGCCTGATCGACAGCCCAGACGTTGAATTCCGCTTCCACAGTGGTATCCCGACCAAGACTTGAACACCCGCCAAATCGGCCCGACGTTATAAGCGCCGGGCCCGAACATCAAGCGCTGACCAGCGGTTTATGGCTGACCTTGGCGGTTTCACCATCGTCTGCCTGACGTTGCGCCGCATCGCGATAGGCCAGGTATTTACGCTGGGTGGCGATGTGGTCAGCCACATGTTTCGCATCGTGCCAAACCCCCCAGATAAACGAAGAACCTCGACGCGACTGCCACGGCAGGCCGAGGAAATACACGCCTGGTTCGCTTGAAACACCGCGCTGGTGCTGCGGCTTACCGTTGCTATCGAAGGCGTCGACTTTCAACCAGCTGTAATCCACGGCGAAACCGGTTGCCCAGATGATCGACGTGATGCCGGCCTTGGCCAGGTCCAGTTGAAGCATCGGATGGGTGACACAGTCCGGGTCCGGGAACGTCGTGCGCGCTTCAGGTTCCAGCGGAAGGTCGAGACCATTGCGCTCGATATAGGCGTCAGCGGCATTCAGCAACGAAAGGTAGTTGTCATCGCCGCGCGCCAGGTTTTCCGCAAGATCTGCCTGAAAGGTCGCCACGCCGTTAGTGAACGATTGCGTCAGGCCCACCAGGGTCATGCCGCGATGAGCCAGCCCGCGGAAGTCAACCGTACGGCCTCCCTGGGCACCGCTGACAGCAATGGTCACGTGCTCTCTACCGGCTTTCACGTTGGCCTGATCCCACTCACCGAGCACCCCCAACCACCAGCAAAAATCGCGGTTACGGTAGGCGCGGGGAGGACGATCATGCGCCCCGACCGAGAGGTATACCTTCTTGCCGGCACGCTGTAATTCATCAGCGATCTGCACCCCTGACGAACCGGCACCCACCACCATCACTGCGCCTTCAGGCAGTTGTTGTGGATTGCGGTATTCGGCCGAGTGGATTTGCGTGAGGCGGTCATCTTTCGGGGCGATGGGCGGGATCACCGGACGCTGAAACGGCCCCGTCGCGGCCACCACCCGACTGGCCTCGATCACACCCTCGGAGGTTTCGATGGTGAAGCCCGGCCGGCCAACATTGCGCACTACGCTCTTGACGTCCACGCCAGTGCGGACCGGCGCGTTGAACTTCTTGGCATAGGCTTCGAAGTAATCCGCCACTCGTTCTTTAGGCGCAAAGCCGTCGGGGCTGAGGTCGTCAAACTCAAGACCGGGAAAGCGATCGTGCCAGGCCGGACCATTGGCTACCAACGAATCCCACCGCCCCGTGCGCCAGCGCTCGGCAATCCGATCGCGCTCCAGCACCAGGTGCGGCACGCCAAGTTTGCTCAGGTGCTCACTCATGGCCACGCCTGCCTGACCGGCGCCAACAACAAGCGTATCGACTTCAATTTTTCCAACTGTCATGTCTGTGTCCTTCTCAAAGGCAGGTTGAGACTTGCGGCTGTGGGGTGACGTTGGCTGCATTCTGTTCAGATACGGGGGCGAGCGAAATTATGATTTTTGTCGTCGCAAGGCAGGAAAAAGCTGGGGAGGGTTGGTGCGAGGACTCAGGCAGGCCAGATCCTACAGGGGGTATATCATTTGACGAATGTCTACGAGACTGTCAGAAATTTTGTGTTCGGGCATAACATGTCACCAGAGGTACATTTATGCCGACCAAAAAGAAGTCCGCCAGTGCAACACCGAGGGAATTGCCCTCGATACCCAAAGAGCTGATTGATCAGTTCGTCCAAGGCCCGATGAGCGCCGCAGCCATTCAGGACGCCTCTATGGCGTTCAAAAAGGCGCTGATCGAGCGTGCGCTAGGCGCCGAACTGGGTCACCACCTTGGCTATCCTCAGGGCGCGGAGCGCCCTGAGGATTCAACCAACCAGCGCAATGGTAAAAGCGGTAAAACGGTACTGACCGATGACGGGCCACTTCGCCTGGATATCCCCAGAGACCGCGATGGCAGCTTCGCGCCGATCCTCATTCCCAAGCATGAGCGCCGATTTACAGGCTTTGATGACAAGATCATTGCCATGTACGCCCGAGGGATGACGGTGCGTGAGATACGCGCTTTCCTGTCCGAGCAGTATGGAACCGATGTGTCGCATGACTTCATCAGTTCAGTGACCGATGCTGTGCTGGAAGAGGTTGGCGCTTGGCAGCAACGCCCTTTAGAGCCTATGTACCCAGTCATCTTTTTTGATGCGCTGCGGGTCAAAATTCGCGACGAAGGCTTGGTGCGTAACAAGGCGGTGTACTTGGCACTGGGCGTGTTACCCGATGGCACACGAGATATTTTGGGCATCTGGATCGAAAGCACCGAGGGTGCCAAGTTCTGGATGAAGGTGTTCAACGACCTGAAGACTCGTGGTGTTGAAGATGTGCTGATCGCCGTCACAGACGGCCTTAAAGGGATACCAGAGGCCCTAGGGGCGGTGTTTCCTGCTACCACACTGCAAACCTGCATCGTGCATCTGATCCGCAACAGCCTGGACTATGCGGCTTGGGATAAACGTCGAGCACTGGCCAAGGCGCTCAAGCCGATTTATCAAGCCATTAACGCCGATATCGCTGAGCAGGAACTGAACGCCTTTGAGGCGGGGCCTTGGGGCAAGCAGTATCCGACTGTAGTTGCTGCTTGGCGTAGAGCCTGGGATCGAGTCATCCCGTTTTTTGTCTTCCCGGCAGGCATCCGAAAGGTGGTCTACACAACCAACGCCATCGAAAGCATCAACGCTCAGCTACGAAAGATCATCAAGACCCGAGGGCACTTCCCCACTGACGATGCAGCGACGAAGCTGATATGGCTGGGATTACGCAACATCACCGCTAACTGGGGTAACGCAGCGCATGATTGGAAGGTGGCGATGAATCAATTTGCGATTCTCTATGGAGATCGATTTACCAGGCCGAGCTGGTAAAACAAAGGCCTGCCTGACGGCAGGCCACAACCAGCCCGAACACAAAAAATCTGACACTCCCATGTCTACCGCTTCAACATGCCCTGACACATCAACCCCAACACACCGCGCATATGCAGGGCATGGGCTTCTCTGTCCGGTGTCGGCTCAGTCGCCAACCGAATAAACGCCATGTTCGCGTATTGGTTGAATATGGTGGCCGCCAAGTCGATATCCACCGACTCGCTCAACGCGCCTTTGCGTTGAAAGTGCACCAGCAACGCCTTGGTCTCTTCAACAACCGCCACATTCCACGGATGAAAAGCCGCCGACAGTTCGCCGGTGAACAAAAACGGCGCCAGTTCGCGCCACAGCGAAGCCGGCATGGCGCGCAGTTGATAGGTGGTCATCAGCCCTTCGAGTTCACACAAGGCGTCCAGCGGGTCGGCGTTGTCGTCCAGGTGGGAGCGCGCCTCGCGCATGGCTTGTTCGTCCGGCTCTTTGAGCAGTGCGAGCAGGATTTCCTGTTTGCCACCGAAGTAGTTCACCACCGTCGGTGCAGACACACCCGCGTGGTTGGCGATCTGTTCCAGGGTAGTCGCGATGAAGCCGTTGGCCTTGAACAGCTCGAGGGCGGCGTCGGCGATCAGCTGTCGGCGCTGCTCTTTTTGTCTTTCTCTAAGTCCGGTCATTTTTTCCTGACGCCGTGTATCGATGGCGCCCAGCCTAGGGATATTTATTTTCAATCACAAATATTTTCTTTACAAAAATATTTTTAGATGACAAATATTATCCAGGCCCTGGCAGCCGTCGAACATAACAATGGAGACAATCATGTCCACTGAACTCAGCCCAACCCGTACCACCAGTGACTATCAGGCGGCCGATGCGGCCCACCACATCCATGCCTTCGTTGATCAGAAACTACTGAACGAAGAGGGGCCGCGAGTCATGGTGCGCGGCGAGCGGCTGGCGTTGTGGGATAACGAGGGCAAGCGCTACCTGGACGGCATGTCGGGCTTGTGGTGCACCAACCTCGGGTACGGGCGCAAGGACCTGGCGGCCGCGGCCTGTGCGCAGTTGGAGCAACTGCCGTACTACAACATGTTTTTCCACACCACCCACCCGGCGGTGATCGAGCTGTCCGAGCTGCTGTTCAGCCTGCTGCCCTCGCACTACAGCCACGCGATTTACACCAACTCCGGCTCCGAAGCCAACGAGGTGTTGATCCGTACGGTGCGCAAGTTCTGGCAGGTGATGGGCAAGCCGGACAAGAAAATCATGATCGGTCGCTGGAACGGCTATCACGGCTCGACCCTGGCCGCGACGGCGTTGGGCGGCATGAAGTTCATGCACGAAATGGGCGGCACGATTCCTGATGTGGCGCACATCGACGAGCCGTATTGGTTTGCCCATGAAGGTGACTTGACCCCTGAAGAGTTCGGTTTGCGTGCAGCCCGACAATTGGAGGAAAAAATCCTCGAACTGGGTGCCGACAAAGTCGCGGCGTTCGTTGCCGAGCCGTTCCAGGGCGCGGGCGGCATGATTATTCCACCGGCCACTTACTGGCCGGAGATTCAACGTATTTGCCGCCAATACGACGTGCTGTTGTGCGCTGACGAAGTGATCGGCGGCTTCGGCCGGACCGGCGAGTGGTTCGCTCATCAAACGCTTGGCTTCGAACCCGACACGCTGTCCATCGCCAAGGGCCTGACCTCCGGTTATATCCCCATGGGCGGTTTGATTTTGTCGCGACGCATGGCCGAAGCGCTGGTGGAAAAGGGCGGCGTGTTCGCTCACGGGCTGACCTACTCCGGGCACCCGGTCGCCGCTGCCGTGGCCATTGCCAACCTCAAGGCATTGCGCGATGAAGGGGTGGTGACCCAGGTCAAAAACGACACCGGGCCGTATTTGCAAAACTGTCTGCGCGAAGTGTTCAGCAATCACCCGTTGGTGGGCGAGGTGCAGGGCGTGGGTCTGGTGGCGGCGTTGCAGTTCGCCGAGGACAAAGCGACCCGCAAGCGCTTCGCCAACGAGAACGATATCGCCTGGCGCTGCCGGACCATCGGCTTCGAGGAGGGCGTCATTATTCGTTCGACGTTGGGCCGGATGATCATGGCCCCGGCACTGGTGGCGACACGCATGGAGCTTGATGAACTGGTGGACAAAACGCGCATCGCGGTGGATCGCACGGCGCGGGAATACGGTCGGCTTTAATCGCTAAAAAGCCGGCTCGTTGTTACGGGCCGGTCATTCCTTTGCAGCGCCTTCTCTAGCTATTTTTTTGCTAGCCAAGCCCCACAAAAAACCTCGTTTCGCCAGCAACCGGGCATGGACAGAATGCTTCATGTCCAACGGAGGAACGAGCATGACTCAACCGACCCACACCCGCATCCGCATGTTCAACACCAAAGAGACGTACCCCAATCAAAACCTGGATAACGATCTCTGCCAGGCCGTGCGCGCCGGCAACACCGTCTATGTTCGCGGTCAGATTGGTACCGATTTCGAAGGCAACCTGATTGGCCTCGGCGACCCGCGTGCCCAGGCCGAGCAGGCCATGCGCAACGTCAAGCAACTGCTTGAAGAGGCGGGCAGCGACCTCAGCCACATCGTCAAAACCACCACCTACCTGACCGATCCGCGTTACCGCGAGCCGGTTTATCAGGAAGTCGGAAAGTGGCTCAAAGGCGTGTTTCCGATCTCCACCGGGCTGGTCATTTCCGGGCTGGGGCAGCCTGAATGGCTAATGGAAATCGACGTGATCGCGGTTATTCCAGAATAGACAGGGGGAACACCGCATGACGTTTTCAATCGTCGGCCGTTGCGCCGAAACCGGTCAACTGGGCATTGCCATCAGTTCCTCCAGCATCGCCGTGGGTGCGCGTTGCCCATGGTTGCTGCCGGGTGTGGGGGCGGTCGCCACGCAGAACATCACCCTGCCGGCGCTGGGTCCGCAAGTACTCGAACTGATGGAGAGCGGGCTGTCTCCGGCGCAGGCGCTGGACAAGGCATTGACCAGCAATGGCTACAGTCAGTACCGCCAACTGACGGCCATCGATCACCTGGGGCAGACCGCTCATTTCAGTGGCAACGAAACCCTTGGCACGCACAATGCGCTGGCCGGTGAACAGTGTGTGGCGGCCGGCAACATGCTGGCGGACCGCTCCGTGATTGAAACGTTGGTGCAGACCTTCGAAAACAGCGGCGGCCAGTTGGCGGATCGGCTACTGGCCGCGATGCAGGCTGCCGTCGCGGCGGGCGGAGAGGCGGGACCGGTGCATTCGGCGGCGTTGGTGGTGGTCGGTGAGCTAACGTGGCCGATTGTAGACCTGCGCGTCGACTGGGCGGATCAAGACCCCATCGGCCAACTGGCCCAGCTATGGAGCGCTTACAGTCCACAGATGCAGGACTACATCGTCCGCGCCCTGGACCCGACCAAGGCCCCGAGCTATGGCGTGCCTGGCGATGAGTAGCAGCCGAGAACTGTTGGCCGCGCTGGTGGGCTTCGACACCACCAGCCGCGAATCGAATCTGCAGTTGATCGAATTCGTCCGCGACTACCTGGCCCAATTCGACGTGCCCTGCGAACTGATCTTCAACGACGAGCGCAGCAAGGCCAACCTGTTCGCCACCCTCGGCCCGGATGACCGCCCGGGCATTGTGCTGTCGGGGCATACCGATGTGGTGCCGGTGGATGGCCAGGCCTGGAGCGTCCCGCCCTTCGAGCTGACAGAAAAAGGCGGCAAGCTCTACGGACGCGGCACGGCCGACATGAAGGGCTACATCGCCTGCGTGCTGGCCGCCGTGCCCAAACTGCTGGCCGCGCCGCTGCGCATGCCGGTGCACATTGCCCTGTCGTATGACGAAGAAGTCGGCTGCCTGGGCGTGCGCTCGCTGCTGGCCGAACTCGCACAGCGGCCGCACACACCGCTGCTGTGCATCATCGGCGAACCCACCGAGCTGAAACCGGTGCTCGGGCACAAGGGCAAATTGGCCATGCGCTGTGATGTACACGGCGCGGCGTGTCACTCGGCCTATGCACCCCAAGGCGTGAATGCCATCGAATACGCCGCCGAGTTGATTGGCGAACTGGGCCGAATCGGCTCGCGCCTGCGCGCCCCTGCACTGCACGACCGGCGGTTCGATCCACCGTTCAGCACGGTACAGACCGGCGTGATCAACGGCGGCAAGGCCCTCAACATCGTCCCGGAAAACTGTCGTTTCGATTTCGAAGTGCGCGCGCTGCCAGCGCAGGACCCACGTGAAGTTGCCGAGCAGCTAGCGCGCTACGCCGAGCAGGAAATCTTGCCGCGGATGCGCGCGGTGAATGCGGCGAGTGACATCAGTTTTTCCGAACTGTCGGCCTATCCGGGGTTGGCCACCGATGCGCAGAGCCAGGCGGCGCAGTTGATTGCGCAGTTTTGTGGTTCAAGCGAGTTCGGCACCGTGGCGTTCGGGACCGAAGGCGGGTTGTTCGATGCGATCGGCATCCCGACCGTGGTCTGCGGGCCGGGGAGTATGGATCAGGGGCATAAGGCTGATGAGTTTGTCAGTGTTGAGCAGTTGGATAAATGTGACGCGATGCTTGAGCGTATGGCGTTGGTGTTGCGATCTCTGTAGGAGCTGGCTTGCCTGCGATCGGCTGCGTAGCAGTCGCAAATCCGGATTTTTCGATTGAATCAGACACTCCGCGGGTTCTGGTTATACTGCCGCTTCGCGCCAGATCGCAGGCAAGCCAGCTCCTACAGGGGACCGTGTTCTTGGCTGAAAGGCATTACTCCTTAGGCGCCAACACCTCCCGGCAATAATCCACAAATAGCTGTACCGGTTTGGTCAGTTGCGAGCGGCGCAGCCAGGCCGCTGACAACCCGGAGCCGGTGACGTGTTCAGCCAAGGGCACGCACACGACTTTTTGCCCATCGTAGGTGTAATCAGAGTGCGGGCGGGTCACCAGGATCGAAAAGCCGAAACTGCGGCCAACCATGCCTCTGACCATTTCAATGGAGGGTGAACTGAACAGGATATGCGGGTTCAGTCCACGTTCTTCGAAGATGCTCACGAAGTAGGTGCGGCTGGGTTGTACGTCCAGCAAAACCATGGGTTCCAGCACCAGATCATTCAGTGACACCTTGGCCTGCTGGGCGAAGCGGTGGCCCTCCGGCAACAGCGCGTAAGGTTGTTGCGGTGGCATCAACGGCGCGGTTTCGATGGTGCTGTCCAGGTCGTGCTCGTAGAGCATCGCGAGGTCGATGCTGCCAGAGGTCAAGGCCTGGACCAGCTCCTGTTGTTCGCCGTCGCGAATACGAATTTCAACGCCCGGCCAGCGATCGCGGAAACCGGCAATCAGGCGCGGCAAATACAGCGGGGCGACGGTTTCAAAACAACCGATATCGATCTGCCCGGCGACCACGTCGTTGTCGGCCAGGGCGTTCTGTTCGAACTCGTGGGCCACGCGCAACAGCTCCTGCGCCTTGCGGTAGAAGCGCGCGCCGCTGGGGGTCAATGACACGCCTTGAGCGTGATGGCGAATCAGTAGTTGCACGCCGAAACTGTCTTCCAGTTGCTTGATCGCGGTCGACACCGAAGGCTGTGCGATGTACAGCTTGCGTGACGCCTCGGCCACACTGCCGCACTCGACGGTGGTGACAAAATATTTGAGTTGTCGCAGGTTGTAGGCTGCCATGGCTACCTCGAAAGTGGTGGACCGACGACCTTGATCGTCGCCCGCAGGTTAGTCCATTGCTTGCTCGTTGTGCAGCAAAGACGTACGCAACTGGCGAGGTTTTTTATCGATAACGACCACATTTTTACTCATTTCTCGCCATGCACGCCTCAGCCACTATCGGCGCAACTGATAGCGGACAAGGAGCCTGCAATGACCGACCTCAACAGCTGGCAAAACCTCGCAAGAAACCAACGCTTGATCGATGCGGCAAACATCGGCGGCCGTGCCCAATACGCGCAGGACGGCCAGACGTTTGCAGTGATCAATCCGGCCACCAACACCCTGCTGGCCCGTGTCGCCGCCTGTTCCGAGGCGGACGTTGAGCTGGCCGTCGGCGTCGCTCGCCACGCCTTTGAAAACGGGCCTTGGGCGCGAATGGCACCGCGCGAGCGCAAGGGTATTCTGCTTCGTCTTTCTGAGCTGATTCTGACCCATCGCGAGGAGCTGGCGTTGCTCGATTCATTGAGCATGGGCAAGCCGGTGATGGACGCCTATATGATAGATGTACCGGGCGCCGCTCAGGTGTTTGCCTGGTACGCGGAAAGCCTCGATAAACTCTACGACCAAGTGGCACCCACTGGCCGCGACACCCTGGCCACCATCACGCGGACACCGTTGGGTGTGATCGCCGCCGTAGTGCCATGGAATTTCCCGCTGGACATGGCCGCGTGGAAAGTCGCACCGGCATTGGCGGCCGGCAACAGCGTGATTCTCAAGCCGGCGGAACAGTCGCCGTTCTCCGCTCTGCGCCTGGCCGAACTGGCGTTGGAAGCAGGCGTGCCGGAAGGTGTGTTCAACGTGGTCACCGGGCTCGGCGAGCAGGCCGGCCGCGCACTGGGCCTGCACCCGGACGTCGACGCGCTGGTGTTCACTGGTTCGACCCAGGTGGGCAAGTACTTCATGCAGTACTCGGCGCAATCGAACCTCAAGCAAGTGTGGTTGGAGTGCGGCGGCAAAAGTCCGAATCTGGTGTTCGACGACTGTCAGGACCTGGACCTGGCGGCGGAAAAAGCCGCGTTTAGTATCTTCTTCAATCAGGGTGAGGTGTGTTCGGCAAACTCGCGCCTGCTGGTGCAGCGGTCGATTCACGATGAATTCGTCGAGCGCCTGGTCAATAAAGCCAAGCAATGGCAGCCGGGTGACCCGCTCGATCCGGCGAGCAAGATGGGCGCGATGGTCGATGCCCAGCAAGCCGAACGCGTGATGGGTTACATCGCTGAAGCGAGCGCCATTGGTGCGCAGTTGGTGGCCGGTGGTGATCGCCTGATGATCAACGGTTCGAATAATTTCATTCAGCCGACGCTGTTTACTCAGGTCAGCCCCGACATGCGATTGTCCCGCGAGGAAGTCTTCGGCCCGGTGCTGGCGATTACCGCCTTCGACGACGAAGAGCAGGCAGTGAAGCTGGCCAACGATCACATCTACGGTCTGGCGGCGTCGGTCTGGACCGACAACCTCAATCGCGCGCACCGGGTGGCAGGCCGGTTGAATGCCGGGACCGTGTCGGTGAATACCGTGGATGCGCTGGACGTCAGCGTGCCGTTTGGCGGCGGCAAGCAGTCGGGCTTCGGCAGGGACCTGTCGCTGCATTCATTCGACAAGTACACGCAACTGAAAACCACCTGGTTCCAGTTGCGTTAAGACGGGGAATGCCAACATGAAGACCTCTTACGACTATGTGATCGTCGGCGCTGGTTCTTCCGGCTGTGTTCTGGCAAACCGCTTGAGTGCGGACCCGAGTGATCGAAGGGTTGAAACTGGCACGCAGGGTGCTCGCGGACACACAGTTCGACAGCATTCGCGGCGAGGAAATGCTGCCCGGCAAGACGGTGCAAACCGACAAACTAAGGACGAAAACCGCTGGAGCAGCCTTGCAATCACTGGCTGCAGCACTGGCGATAGCGGCTGCCAGGCCCTTATCGCTTGCGAGGCCATGCCCCTTGACTCCTAGTCAGAGCAAAAAGCGCGGAAGACAGTTGCTCCTACAGTTTTGACCTTCGCTCCCAACCTGAAAGCACCAAAAAGAGGCCGTGCTCGGCGGCTTCGATCCGTGATTGTGCGCAGCACCACAGCCCATCTTTTTCCTCGCTAGCAACCACATATTTACTCATTTTCCTATCCCCCGGCTTAGGCCAACATCAACCTCGCCAGTCAGCCAATGACTGACGTTCCAAGGTCCGTCAGAGACCGGACATACCCCTGTTCAAGGCCGCTGGCCGTACTGCCCCGCAAGACAAAACCAATTCGATACTGTGGGAGTGCTTCATGATCAAGTCCTTGCTTAAACGTTTTGCTCATCCCCTCGCCCTGACCGCCATCGCTGCCGGCGTCGCCACCAGCGCCCAGGCCGGAACCCTGTCCATCGGTCATACCACCTGGGTCGGTTACGGCACCTTGTACCTCGCCCAAGACCTCGGCTACTTCAAGGAAAACGGCCTGACGGTCGAGCTGCCGACGATTGAAGAAGCTTCGATGTACATGGCCGCTCAGGCGTCGGGCAAGTTGTCCGGCTCGGCGTCGACCCTCGACGAAGTGCTCAAGTACCGCCCACAGTTCTGCTTCCGCGCGGTCGCGGCGCTGGATGAAAGTCACGGTGGCGACGGCGTATTGGTGGGCAAGGACGTCAACAGCCTCCAGGAGCTGAAAGGCAAGGCCGTGGCGGTGAACGAAGGTTCAGTGTCGCAGTTCTGGCTGTCGTACTTGCTGAAAAAGAATGGCATGAAGATGAGCGACATCACCGTGCAGAACATGACTGCCGACGATGCTGCCACCGCATTCATCGCCGGGCGCGTACCTGCTGCCGTGACCTGGGAACCGCATCTGTCGCTGGTGCGCGCCAAGCAACAGGGCAAGGTGCTGATCGACAGCAGCTCGACGCCTGGAGTGATCGTCGATGTGGTGGCGCTGAACTGCAACGTCATCGACAAGCAGCCGGCCGACGTCAAGGCACTGGTCTCCGGTTTGTACAAGGCGGTGAAGTACACCCAGGACCACCCGACCGAGGCCTACGCGATCATGGCCAAAGGCGTGGGTGGCTACCTCGCCGATCCGGCTGAACTGGCTTCCGCCGCAAAAGGCGTGCGCTTCTACGATCAAGCCATGAGCGAAAAACTGCTGGGCTCGCCGGGCAAGCCGGGTGACGGCGCCGCCGTGATCAAACTGGCTAATGAAACCGCCAGCGAACTGCAGGGCAAGCCTTACAACGTCAGCTACGACGACCTGGTCGACAGCCGCTTCGTTACCCCTCGATAGGAGGTCAGCATGTCCAAGCGCAATTCATGGTTGAACCGTTGCATCACGCCCAAGACCGGTTTGCCGGTGCAACTGATCTGGAGTGCCAGCGGTTTGGCCTGGTTGCTGTTGATCGGCATGTGGGCCGGGCTGTCCTACGGTGGCGTGGTGCCGGGCATGTTTCTGCCGACACCGGGCGCGGTGCTGGAGGCGGCCATGCGTCTGGCCCGCGACGGCACCCTCGGCGAACACGTGTGGGCCAGCGTCGAAGTGGTGATGGTCGGCTTCATTATTTCGTCGCTGGTGGCGGTGCCGCTGGGGTTGTTGATGGGTAGCTTCCGGATTGTCCAGGCGTTCCTCGAACCCATGGTCAATTTCATTCGCTATCTGCCGGTGACCTCGTTTGTGCCGCTGTTCATCCTGTGGATCGGCATCGGCCTGGAGCAACGGGTCTCGGTGATCATCTTCGGCGTGTTCTTCCAGCAACTGGTGATGATTGCCGACGTGTCCAAAGGCATCTCCAAGGACCTGATCAACGCTTCCTACACCCTGGGTTCCAATCGCTACGACGCGGTGGTGCATGTGATTGCGCCTGCCTCATTGCCGGGCGTGCTGGATACCTTGCGGGTGACCATGGGTTGGGCCTGGACGTATCTGGTGGTGGCCGAGTTGGTCGCGGCCTCCAGTGGCCTGGGTTATTTGAGTCTGAAAGCCATGCGTGGTTTTCAGGTGGATGTGATTTTCCTGGCAATTGCCATCATCGGCCTGTTGGGGCTGGTGACCGATCAACTGTTCCGATTCCTCCGTCTGAAGGTGGCCGCATGGGCTCTGTAACTGCAGTGAATCCACGTTTTGCCACACCGCTGGCGGTGGCGCCCCAGGCGGCGCCACGTTTGCAGGTAGACAAGGTCAGCCTGCGCTATCAAAGCCCGAACGGCAGCACCTTCACTGCGCTGGAGCAGGTGTCGTTCGAGGTGCCGGACCAGCAGTTCGCGGTGTTGGTCGGCCCGTCCGGTTGCGGCAAGTCGAGTTTGCTGTACCTCACCGCCGGGCTGGCGGAACCTACCGAAGGCGACATCTATGTCGGCGGCAATCTGGTGGAAGGGCCGGGTGCTGATCGTGGCATGGTGTTTCAGGGCTACACCTTGTTTCCCTGGTTGACCGTGCGGCAGAACATCGAGTTCGGCCTGAAACGACGCAGCATGCCTGCCGCCCAGCGCAAGGAGATCGTCGATTACTACCTAAATGAAGTCGGCCTGACGCAGTTTGCCGACAACTTCTCCAAGCAGTTGTCTGGCGGGATGATGCAGCGCGTGGCCATCGCCCGTGCGTTGGCCAACGATCCGCAGATTCTGTTGATGGACGAGCCGTTCGGCGCGCTGGACAGTCAGACCCGGCTACAGATGCAGCAACTGTTGCTGCGGGTCTGGGGCAACAGCAAAAAGACCGTGTTGTTTGTCACCCATGACATCGACGAAGCGATTCTGCTCGGCGACCGGGTGTATGTGATGGGTGCTCGACCGGGGCGGATCAAGCAGATCCTTGATGTGCCGATCGAACGTCCGCGCACGCTGGACATGGTCATGGAGCGTTCGTTTATTGAGATGAAACGGGAGATCTTCGGTCTGCTGCATGATGAACTGGAAGAGGCGCACTGACGCTTCACTCCTTGCTTTCTCTAAGCCCCGCTGCGATCCAGCGGGGCTTTTTTGTTTCCGGCCGTACACAGGAACTATGTAGTAGCTGGCTTGCCGGCGATCCGTTTGATGCGGTGTGTCAGGTACACCGTCATCGCGGGCAAGCCCGCTCCTACAGAGAACGGGGCAGGGGTCATGGGGATGAATGTCATTCATCGTAACAATAGAAAGCTTGCTATTTAATGCATTGACATTCGCTGCCTAGGCAGTAAGATCACCTTAACTCTCTGCCTAGGCAGCTTTCTGGTGAATCCGATGAAGCACTTCACTCCTGAAAATTATGACTCCGGTCTCATGGGCCTCTTGTTGGGCCGCATGAATGCCGTCAAAGACCGTTTGCTGGACAAGTTTCTGGTGCCGCATGGCGTGACCGCATCGCAGTTCAAGGTGCTGATTATCGTCGCGCAGTTCGGCACCGATACGCCGGCTGACCTGTGCCGTCACCTGTCGCTGGACAGCGGCTCGATGACGCGCATGCTCGATCGTCTGGAGCAGAAAGAACTGATCGTGCGCAACCGTTCAGACATTGATCGGCGCCAGGTGCACCTCAATTTGACCGAAGAGGGGAAGAAACTCTCGGATTTGCTGCCGCAAGTCGGCGCAGCGGCGATGAACGAGATGTTCGGCTGTATCGACGCATCAGAGCTGGCACTGCTGGAGGGCATCCTGAAAAAGGTGCTTGTGGCCGCTGACGACCAGACCACCATCGCCCGTTTGAGCTTTGTGCAGGCAGGTGAGAAATGAGTAACGCAACCTTGCGCACGTCAATGAGCCTGATCGTCCTCGCCATGAGCCTGGCCGGTTGCGCCAACTACCTGGGCCTCGACACCGAAGGCGTTAAGCTGGACGCCAAAGGCCTGCACACCGCGCAGAGCTTTAAGGATGTAAAACTGTCGTCGGCGGCCTGGCCGCAGAGTGATTGGTGGAAAAGCCTCGGCGATCCACAGCTCGACGGGCTGATTACGGAAGCCCTGCGCGATAACCCGGACATGCAAATCGCTGGCGCGCGTGCGCATCAGGCCAGCGCCGCGGCCTATGCTGCCGACGCTGCGCGCATGCCGGACGTGAACGCCAGTGCCGGTGTCACCCGTGAGCGTCTGGCCCGCGATCAAAGCCCGACCGGGCAGGGCGGTACCTACGGTACCGTGCGTAGCCTGGGGGCCAACTTCAATTACACCTTCGATCTCTGGGGCGGCCAGCGTGCTACCTGGGAAGCGGCGTTGGGCCAGGCGCGTGCCGCCGAAATCGATGAACAGGCTGCACAGCTGACCATCGCCTCCAACGTGGCTCGTGCTTACAGCGACCTGGGCCAGGCCCACGTGGTGTACGACCTCGCCGAACAGGATCTGAAGCGCACCAAACAATTGCTGGACCTGGGCAACCGTCGCCTGAGTTCCGGGATCGACAGCCGCTTCCAGTTCCAGCAGACGCAAAGCCTGGAAGCCAGCTCCGAAGAGCAATTGATCGACGCCGGCAAGCGCCTGCGCAGTGCAAAAATCGCCTTGGCGGTGCTGTTGGGCAAAGGGCCGGACCGTGGTGAAGACATCACCCGGCCGAACGTGCTCAAGCCTGGTGCCGTAGCGTTGCCGTCAATGCTGCCGGCCGAGTTGCTGGGGCGTCGTCCTGATTTGGTCGCCGCTCGCTGGCGCGTTGAAGCGGCGAGCAAAAACATCGTCGCGACCAAGACCACCTTTTACCCGAACCTGAACCTCAGCGCCGCCGCCGGCACTCAGTCGTTGTTGGGTGACTCGTTGCTCGGTTCGGCCAGCCGTTTCTTCAATATCGCGCCGACCGTGTCATTGCCGATCTTCGATGGTGGACGTCTACGGGCCAACCTCGACGCAAAGGATGCCGATTACGACCTCGCCGTGGCGCAGTACAACAAAACCCTGGTCCAGGCCTTGGGTGATGTCAGCGACACGCTGTCGCAACTGCGTTCCATCAGCGGTCAGATCGACGCCCAACAGCGCTCGACCGATGCGGCGCAAGCGTCTTATGACACGGCGACCCAGCGTTATGGCTCAGGTATCGGCAACTATCTCGACGTGCTGACCATCGAACAAACATTGCTCCAGTCGCAACGCCAACTGGCCGACCTCACCGCCGAGCGAATCGATTTGTCGATTCAGTTGATGCAGGCCCTGGGCGGCGGCTTCCACAGTGTGGGCCCCGGCGACAGTCAGGTCGCCTCCGCCAATAAAGCCCCCGGCGCTGCCTCCCCATCAACCGCTTCGCAGACTGAATAATTAAGGTAATCGTCATGGCCACTGCCACTACCGACACTGCATCTTCCAACGACCCGAAAGGTCAGAACGGGCCTACCGATCAGGCTCCTGTAAAAGATCAAAATCCTCGCAAGCGCAAGATCTGGCTGTTCGTCGTGCTGCTGGTGGTGATCCTCAGCGGGTTGGGGATCTGGGGCTGGTACGAAAAATACGGGCAATGGAGCGAAAGCACCGACGATGCCTACGTGAACGGCAACGTGGTCTCGATCACGCCGCTGGTCACCGGGACCGTGGTCAGCATCGGCGCCGATGATGGCGATCTGGTCCGTCAAGGGCAGGTGTTGGTCCAGTTCGACCCGAGCGACGCGCAAGTCGGCCTGCAAAGCGCTGAAGCCAATCTGGGCAAGGCCGTGCGTCAAGTGCGTGGCTTGTACAGCAACGTCGACGGGATCCGCGCTCAACTGGCTGCCCAGCGCGCCGAAGTGCAGAAAGCTCAGGACAACTACAACCGTCGTAAGAACCTGGCGGCGGGCGGGGCGATCTCGCAGGAAGAGCTGTCCCATGCTCGCGATGACCTGACCACCGCGCAAAACTCGCTGAACAATGTTCAGCAGCAATTGGCGACCAGTTCGGCGTTGGTGGATGACACCGTGGTGTCGTCGCACCCGGAAGTGGCGGCAGCTGCAGCTCAATTGCGTCAGGCGTATCTGAGCAACGCTCGCAGCACCTTGATCGCGCCGGTCACCGGTTATGTGGCTAAACGTACGGTGCAATTGGGCCAGCGGGTTCAGCCTGGCACGGCGTTGATGGCGGTGATCCCGCTCAACGAAGTGTGGGTGGATGCCAACTTCAAGGAAACCCAACTGGGCAAGATGCGCATTGGCCAGGCGGTGGATATTGAGTCTGATCTGTACGGCAGCAAAGTGAAGTACAGCGGCACCGTCGACAGCGTGGGTGCCGGTACCGGCAGCGCGTTTGCCCTGCTGCCGGCGCAGAACGCCACCGGTAACTGGATCAAGATCGTGCAGCGGATTCCGGTGCGGATTCACATCGCCCCTGAACAGTTGACGGACCACCCGTTGCGGATCGGCCTGTCGACTGTGGTTGACGTCGATCTGCACGACCAGAGCGGCCCGATGCTGACTCAGCAACCGCCACAGAAACCCGCGTTCAGCACCCCGATCTACGATGAGCAACTGGCCCAGGCTGATACGCTGATCACCCGTTTGATCCACGAAAACAGCGCCGTCGCCAGCAAAACTGTCCAGCGCTGATCCGCCAATCCGTCCGCTCCGGCCACACGGCCGGAGCACCGCTAAAGTTTCGAAGGATTTGCGATGAGCGCTAACGCCCCCGCTTCTTTTACGCCGCCCAGTTTGCTGATGTGCACCATCGGCCTGTCGCTGGCGACCTTCATGCAGGTTCTCGACACCACCATCGCCAACGTCGCCTTGCCGACCATCGCCGGTAACCTGGGCGTGAGTTCGGAGCAGGGCACCTGGGTAATCACCTCGTTTGCGGTGAGTAACGCAATTGCCTTGCCGCTGACCGGTTGGCTCAGCCGCCGGTACGGCGAAGTGAAGCTGTTTATCTGGGCTACATTGCTGTTCGTGCTGGCCTCTTTCATGTGCGGGATCTCCACCTCGATGCCCGAGCTGGTGGGCTTTCGCGTGATCCAGGGCATGGTGGCCGGGCCGCTGTATCCGATGACGCAAACGCTGTTGATCGCGGTGTACCCCCCGGCGAAAAGGGGGATGGCCCTGGCATTGCTGGCGATGGTTACGGTGGTGGCGCCGATTGCCGGACCGATCCTCGGTGGCTGGATTACCGACAGTTATAGCTGGCCGTGGATTTTCTTCATCAATGTGCCGATCGGGATCTTCGCGGCATGGGTGGTTCGCTCGCAAATGCGCACCCGGCCGATAACCACCAGTCGCCAGCCGATGGACTACGTCGGGTTGATCACCTTGATCATTGGCGTCGGCGCCTTGCAGATCGTGCTCGACAAGGGTAACGACCTGGACTGGTTCGAGTCGCACTTCATCCTGATCGGAACCGCGATTTCGGTGATTGCCTTGTCGATCTTCGTCATTTGGGAAATGACCGACAAGCACCCCGTCGTCAACTTGCGCCTGTTTGCTTACCGCAACTTTCGCGTGGGGACGATTGCGATGGTGCTGGGTTACGCGGGTTTCTTCGGGATCAACCTGCTGATGCCGCAGTGGTTGCAGACGCAGATGGGCTACACCGCGACCTATGCCGGGTTGGCAGTATCACCGCTAGGCATTTTGCCGGTACTGATGTCGCCTTTCGTCGGCAAGTACGCACAGAAGTTCGACATGCGCGTGCTGTCTGGCCTGGCATTCCTCGCGATTGGTGCCAGCTGCTTCATGCGCGCCAATTTCACCACCGAGGTGGATGTGGGGCACATCGCGATGGTGCAGTTGTTCATGGGTATTGGTGTGGCGCTGTTCTTTATGCCGACCCTGACCATCCTGCTGTCGGACTTGCCGCCGAATCAGATTGCCGACGGCTCGGGGCTGGCGACCTTCCTGCGTAACCTGGGCGGCAGTTTCGCCGCCTCGTTGACCACCTGGATCTGGATTCGCCGGGCCGACCAACACCATGCGTACCTGAGCGAGAGCATCAATACCTACGATCAGGCGACTCGGGATGCGCTAACTACCTTGGGCGGCGCCAGCAGTCAGGCGTATGCCAAGCTTGAAGGGGTGCTCAACAGTCAGGCGTACATGATGTCGACGGTGGATTACTTCTACATGCTGGGCTGGATGTTCATGGCGCTGATTTTGTTGGTGTGGTTCGCCAAACCGCCGTTTACCGCCAAGGCCGGGGCATCGGCGGGGCATTGATACACACACAAAACCTGTAGGAGCTGCCGAAGGCTGCGATGGGCTGGGCACCAGCCGCTGTTTGAAGGCCGTTCCGGCCTTATCGCAGCCTCCGGCAGCTCCTACAGGGATCGCATTTTCAGCCTGAATGAGTCAATGCGGGTGGCACCGGAATGAAATCAAACGCCGCCAACTGGAACCCATGCTCATCCACCTGCAACGCCCATCCCTGCTTGTCCCAGTCCCCCAGCACTATCCTTTTTGCCGCGTCTTCCCCCACTTGCAGCTTGTGAATCGCCGGGCGGTGGGTGTGGCCGTGGATCAGGGTTTTCACCCCGTATTGCTCCATGATCCGCGGCACTTCCTCGGGGGTGACGTCAACGATGTCGTTGGCTTTCATTTTGGTTTGCGCACGGCTTTCATTGCGCAGCTTGCGCGCCAGTTTGTGGCGGGTGCGCAGCGGCAGGTTGCGCAGAATCCACAACGTCAGCGGGTTGCGCAGGTAGCGGCGCAGGCGCATGTAGGCCTCGTCGCGGGTGCACAGGCTGTCGCCGTGCATTAATAGCACCGGTTCGCCATTGAGTTGCACCACGCTCGGGTCGGGCAGCAACGTACAGCCAGCGGCTTTGCAGAAGCGCCGGCCGATCATGAAGTCGCGGTTACCGTGCATCAGAAATATCGGTGTGCCGCTGTCGCTCAAGGCGCGCAAGGCTTTGCAGATAGACAGCTGAAAAGGCGACATCGCGTCATCGCCGATCCAGGCCTCGAAAAAATCGCCGAGGATGTACAACGCTTCGGCGGAGCGGGCCCGACCGTCGAGCAGATCCAGAAACGCCCGGGTAATGTCCGGGCGCTGTTCTTCCAGGTGCAAATCAGAGATGAGTAGTATCACTCAACGATCTCGGCGTTCTCGATGATCACGTCATCGGCCGGCACGTCTTGATGACCGGCCTTCATGGTGGTGGCCACGCCTTTGATCTTATCGACCACGTCCTGACCTTCGATCACTTTACCGAACACGGTATAGCCCCAGCCCTGCACGGTCGGTGCGCTGTGGTTGAGGAACTCGTTGTCGCCGACGTTGATGAAGAACTGCGACGATGCCGAATGCGGCTCCATGGTGCGGGCCATGGCGACGGTGTACTTGTCGTTGGAAAGGCCGTTGTCGGCTTCGTTCTTGATGGTGGCGCGGGTTTTCTTTTGCGCCATGCCAGGCTCGAAACCGCCGCCCTGGATCATGAAGTTGCTGATCACTCGGTGGAAAACGGTGTTGGCGTAATGCCCTTCTTTAACGTACTGCACAAAGTTGGCCACCGTCTCCGGCGCTTTTTCAGCGTTCAGTTCCAGGACGATATCGCCATGGTTGGTGCTCAATTTGACTTTGGACATCGTAAAAATCGCTCTTTTTGACTTCGAGGAAGGGGTCGCGCCGGTCGCAACACCTTGACAGCTTCGGCTATGATAAGCGCTTTGATTTAGTCGGCCTACCCAGGCCGCGCACTTGTACGCCCAAGGATCCTATGAGCAAGCCCACTGACTCCGCTGCGAATTCCAAGGCAGGCCCTGCCGTCCCTACCAATTTCCTGCGCCCAATCGTGCAGGCGGACCTGGATTCGGGCAAGCACACTCAGATCGTGACCCGCTTCCCGCCTGAGCCCAATGGCTACCTGCACATCGGTCACGCCAAGTCGATTTGCGTCAACTTCGGCCTGGCTCAGGAATTCGGCGGCGTCACGCACCTGCGTTTCGATGACACCAACCCGGCCAAGGAAGACCAGGAATACATCGACGCCATCGAAAGCGACGTCAAGTGGCTGGGCTTCCAATGGTCCGGCGAAGTGCGCTACGCCTCGCAGTATTTCGACCAACTGCACGACTGGGCCGTGGAGCTGATCAAGTCGGGTAAGGCGTATGTCGACGACCTGACCCCGGAGCAAGCCCGCGAATACCGTGGCACGCTGACCGAGCCGGGCAAGAACAGCCCGTTCCGTGAGCGCGGCGTCGAGGAAAACCTGGACCTGTTCGCCCGCATGAAAGCCGGTGAATTCGAAGATGGCGCACGCGTACTGCGGGCCAAAATCGACATGGCTTCGCCGAACATGAACCTGCGCGACCCGATCCTGTACCGCATTCGCCACGCCCATCACCATCAGACCGGTGACAAGTGGTGCATCTACCCGATCTACGACTTCACCCACGGTCAGTCGGACGCCATCGAAGGCATCACCCACTCGATCTGCACCCTGGAGTTCGAAAGCCACCGTCCGCTGTACGACTGGTTCCTCGACAACCTGCCAGTGCCGAGCAAGCCGCGCCAATACGAATTCTCGCGCCTGAACCTGAACTACACCATCACCAGCAAGCGCAAGCTCAGGCAACTGGTGGATGAGAAGCACGTGCATGGCTGGGATGACCCGCGCATGTCGACGCTCTCGGGCTTCCGTCGTCGTGGCTACACTCCGGCGTCGATCCGCAATTTCTGCGAAATGATCGGCACCAACCGTTCCGACGGTGTGGTCGATTTCGCCATGCTCGAATTCAGCATCCGCCAGGATCTCGACCAGAATGCCCCGCGCGCCATGTGCGTGTTGCGCCCATTGAAGGTCGTGATCACCAACTATCCGGAAGACAAGGTCGATCACCTCGAACTGCCGCGTCATCCGCAGAACGAAGAACTGGGCGTGCGCAAGCTGCCGTTCTCACGTGAAATCTACATCGACCGCGACGACTACATGGAAGAGCCGCCAAAAGGCTACAAGCGCCTCGAGCCGAACGGCGAAGTGCGTCTGCGTGGCAGCTACGTGATCCGTGCCGACGAAGCGATCAAGGACGCCGACGGCAACATCGTCGAACTGCGTTGCTCGTACGATCCGGAAACCCTGGGCAAGAACCCTGAAGGCCGCAAGGTCAAAGGCGTGGTGCACTGGGTGCCGGCTGCTGAAAGCGTCGAATGCGAAGTGCGACTGTACGACCGCCTGTTCCGCTCGCCGAACCCGGAGAAAGCCGAAGACAGTGCCAGCTTCCTGGACAACATCAACCCTGACTCGCTGCAGGTCCTGACCGGTTGTCGTGCCGAACCTTCCCTGGCGCAAGCTCAGCCGGAAGACCGTTTCCAGTTCGAACGCGAAGGTTATTTCTGCGCGGACATCAAGGACTCGAAGCCAGGTCGCCCGGTATTCAACCGGACTGTAACTCTGCGCGATTCGTGGAGCTGAGGTAGTAACGTGCTTTCGATCTACAACACGCTCACCAAGAGCAAAGAAGTGTTCAAGCCACTGGATGGCAACAAGGTGCGGATGTACGTGTGCGGCATGACCGTGTACGACTTCTGCCACTTGGGCCACGGCCGCAGCATGGTCGCGTTCGACCTGGTCACCCGCTGGCTGCGGTTTAGCGGCTACGACCTTACCTATGTGCGCAACATCACCGACATTGACGACAAGATCATCAATCGTGCCCGGGACAACGGCGAGTCGTTCGAAGCCCTGACTGCACGCATGATCGACGCGATGCACGAAGATGAAGCGCGCCTGAACATCCTGCCGCCGGACCTGGAGCCGCGTGCCACCGATCATATCCCTGGCATGCACGCCATGATCCAGGCATTGATCGACAAGGGTTACGCCTACGCGCCGGGCAATGGCGACGTGTACTATCGCGTCGGCAAATTTGTCGGTTACGGCAAGCTGTCACGCAAGAAGATCGAAGACCTGCGCATCGGTGCGCGGATCGAAGTGGACGAATCGAAAGACGACCCGCTGGACTTCGTGCTGTGGAAGGGCGTCAAGCCCGGCGAGCCAAGTTGGGAATCGCCATGGGGTCCAGGGCGTCCGGGCTGGCACATCGAGTGCTCGGTGATGTCGACCTGCTGCCTGGGTGACACCTTCGATATTCATGGCGGCGGCAACGACCTTGAGTTCCCGCACCACGAAAACGAAATTGCCCAAAGCGAGGCCGCCACTGGCAAGCCTTACGCCAACGCCTGGATGCATTGCGGCATGATCCGCATCAATGGTGAGAAGATGTCCAAGTCCTTGAACAACTTCTTCACCATTCGCGACGTGCTGGATAAATACCATCCGGAAGTGGTGCGTTATCTGCTGGTGTCGAGCCATTACCGCAGCTCGATCAACTACTCCGAAGACAGTCTGAAAGAGTCGAAAGGCGCGCTGGAACGGTTTTATCACGCGCTCAAAGGCTTGCCGGTGTCGGAGCCTGTGGGTGGCGAGGCGTTCGTCGAGCGCTTCTCTGCCGCGATGAACGATGACTTCGGTACGCCGGAAGCCTGTGCGGTGTTGTTCGAGATGGTGCGCGAGATCAACCGTCTGCGCGACACCGACCTGGCCGCGGCGGCTGGTTTGGCGGCGCGTTTGAAGCAATTGGCCAGCGTGCTGGGTGTGTTGCAGCTCGAAGCCGATGACTTTTTGCGCGCAGGCGCAGAAGGGCGGGTCGATGCGGCAGAAGTCGAAGCGCTGATCCAGGCTCGATTGACTGCTCGTGCCGAGAAAGACTGGGCCGCCTCTGACCGTATTCGTGATCAACTCACGGCGATGGGCGTGGTGCTGGAAGACAGTAAAGGCAGCACCACCTGGCGTTTGGCGGACTGACCTCAATTGCCATCTTCTGTAGGAGCTGCCGAAGGCTGCGATAAGGTCGGTACGACCTTTATGGCGTTCGGTGGCTGCGACCGGTTCCCGGTCGATCGCAGCCTTCGGCAGCTCCTACAGGGACGTTTCGTCTGTGCGATTACATTCCCTGCTCACGCAACCGCTTATAAAGCGTATTCCGGCTAACCCCCAACTGTTTGGCCAACAGAGAAATATTGCCCCCGGCTGCCTGCAACAGGCGGTTCAGGTCTTCCGGTTCGTCCGGGGTCGGTGAGTAAGAAAACACAGACTCCATCTCCAGATCGGCAAAAAAATCATCCGGCAAATGCTCGGGCCTGATGGGTTCTTCGTCGGCCATGGCCAGTGCCACCTGAATCACGCTACTGAGCTGACGCAGGTTGCCCGGCCACGGATGGCGATGGAACAGCTCCAGCACTTCACTGGCAAAACCCGCCGACTGCGACGGTTCCCGGTGTTGCGCCCAGACTCGCTGAATCAACGCCGCTTTATCAGTGCGTTGGCTCAGCGGCGGCAGTTCGACGGTGAGGCCGTTGATTCGGTAATAAAGGTCCTGGCGGAAGCGCCCGCTGTGCACCAGTTCGCGTAACGGGCAGTGGGTGGCGGAGATGATGCGAATGTCCACTGGGTACAGCTCGCTGCTGCCCAACGGTTGAACGCCAGCGCTCTTGCAGAACTCGCAACAGGCGAGCTTGCACCGACAGCGGCATGTCGCCGATTTCATCGAGGAACAGCGTGCCTTTGTCAGCCTTGCGAATCAGGCCGATGCTGCCGCGCTGGTTGGCGCCGGTGAAGGCGCCTTTCTCGTAACCAAACAATTCGGCCTCGACCAGCTCCGACGGGATTGCCGCGCAGTTCACCGCGATCAACGGCTGCCGCGCGCGGGAGCTGGCCTGGTGCAGGGCTTTGACGAACACTTCCTTGCCGACGCCGGTATCGCCGTGGATCAGCAGCGGAACGTTTTTCTCCAGCAGGCGCTCGGCCTGACGCACGGCTTTTTCAACTTTGGCATCGCCCAAGGCAATGGTCGCCAAGGTCAGGGCTTCGTCCGCAGCGGGGGCTTTCTCACTCGGCACCACTCGCAGCGTGGGCGCTTTCTGCCGAGGGCGCCTGAGCAGTCCATGAAAACGGTTGTGGCCGGCGGAGTGCAGGGCAAAGGCCTGCCCTTCGGTCTGGCCAAGCACATGCAACAGTGGACTTTTGAACAGATTTTCCACATTACCGCGCAGCAGGCTCACACCGAGCAAATTATCAGCACGGCGATTGGAACAGAGGATCTGCCCGCTCTCATCGAAAATCAGCAACCCGGCCCACTGGCTGTCGAGGTTGTTGAGGCCGGTATTGAAGGTCAACTGGTAATGGGTGTCCTGAAACTGGGTAAGGATCAGCCGGTTCTCCACCGTCTGACTCATCATGCGCACCATGCCCAAGGTGTGGGAGGGCGGCAAAAAGCTGTCGCTGGACACGTCGAGCACCGCAATCATCCGCCGCGACGCATCGAAAATCGGCGCCGCCGAGCCGGTCATGAAGCGATTGGCCTTGAGGAAGTGTTCGTCGTGTTCGATATGCACCGCTTGCTCGCAGGCCAGTGCCGTGCCGATGGCATTGGTGCCGGTGCCGCGCTCGGTCCAATTGGCACCCGGCAGAAACCCCTCGGTGCGCGATGGATCGACAAAACGCTGGGTGCCCCACGACTTGAGCAACTGCCCGCGATTGTCGGCAAGCATGATCAGGCAATTGGAGTTGCTCAGGATGTTCTCGTAATACGGCAGCACTTCCTGATGCGTGGTCTGCACCAGCGAATGATGGCGCTCGAGCAACTGCGCCACCTGATCCCTGGGCAATGGATCGAACGATGGCCGCGACTGGTGATTCAGACCGAACTCGCGGCAGCGGTTCCATGAATCCTTGATCAGGTTGTCGTGGGCAATTGATGCACTGGGTACGGCCATGGGCAATAAGTCCTGCGGGTCCTTTTATTGTTTTTTTTTACCGCGCGCCTGAGCGAAGTGGCCTCAAGGCGTCCGCCCAGTGTTGTTCATTACTGTTCAAAGTCAATAGCCGAGCTGTTCAATTGTTCAGCGAACGCTGTTCATTTCTGTTCGCCTGTGAACGTTGGTCTGTGATTGAAATTTATAAAATATTTATAAATCAATTAGATAAAGAATATTTTCAATAAAATATGGCGTTGGCACGAATGTCGCTTTTGCTGAACGGCTGCTGAACGGTGCACTGCGCCGTTGACCCTGAATCCAATAATAAATAGGGCACGTCATGTCACTAACGCTGGAGCATGTCAGTCGCACCATCGAGGGCCAGATCTGGATCGATGATGCATGCCTGAGCTTCGAACCCGGCTCCTTCAATGTGCTGCTGGGGCGGACGTTGTCGGGCAAGACCAGTCTGATGCGTCTGATGGCCGGGCTGGATAAACCTGACAGCGGCCGAATCCTGATGAATGGGGTGGATGTCACCCAGGTCTCGGTACGTCGGCGCAACGTGTCGATGGTTTATCAACAATTCATCAATTACCCGACCATGACCGTGTTCGAGAACATCGCCTCGCCACTGCGCCAGGCCGGTGCCTCGAAAGAGCTGATACACAGCAAGGTGCTGGAAACCGCAAAAATGTTGCGGATCGAGAAGTTCCTGGCGCGCTATCCGCTGGAACTATCCGGTGGCCAGCAGCAGCGCACGGCGATGGCGCGTGCGCTGGTCAAGGATGCCGAACTGATCCTGTTCGACGAGCCGCTGGTCAACCTCGACTACAAATTGCGCGAAGAGCTGCGGCAGGAAATGCGCGAGCTGTTCGAAGCGCGTCACACCATCGCGATTTACGCCACCACCGAACCCAACGAAGCCCTGGCCCTGGGCGGCACCACCACGGTGTTGCACGAGGGGCGAGTGATTCAGAGCGGCCGGACCCCCGAGGTCTATCACCAGCCGCAAACCGTGTTAGCGGCCGAGTTGTTCTCCGAGCCGCCGATCAACCTGATGCCTGGGCGAATCAGCGGCAACGAAGTGAGTTTCGCCGACTTCGTGCATTTTCCGTTGAACGTCGATCTGCGCCCGGTCGGCGACGGTCAATACCGCTTTGGCGTGCGCCCAAGCCATATCAGCCTGGTGCCGTCCAACGATGACGATCTGGAGATGGCGGTGACGGTCGAAGTCGCGGAAATCAGCGGCTCGGAAACCTTCCTCCACGTGCGCAACGAACATTTCCTGCTGGTCCTGCACCTGCCGGGCGTACACGAGTACGACGTCGACGCGCCGATCCGGATTTATATCCCGACCCACAAACTGTTTGTTTTCGATCAACAAGGCCGCCTGATTCAGGCGCCCGGTGTACGCATTGCGAGGGTTGCCTGATGGCTGAGATCCACCTGCAGAACCTCGCCCATAGCTACAGCGCCAACCCCACTGGCGCCGATGACTACGCGATTCGTGAGATGAATCACGTCTGGGAGCAGGGCGGTGCCTACGCTTTGCTCGGGCCGTCCGGCTGTGGCAAGTCGACCTTGCTCAATATCATTTCCGGACTGCTCAGCCCGTCGGAAGGCCAGGTACTGTTCGACTCCAAGGTGGTCAACGACCTGACCCCCGAGAAACGCAACATCGCCCAGGTTTTCCAGTTTCCGGTGGTCTACGACACGATGACGGTGTACGACAACCTGGCGTTTCCGCTGCGCAATCAGGGCATGCCGGAGGCGAAAGTGTCGATCAAGGTGCAGGAAATCGCCGAGGTGCTGGACCTGCAATCGCTGCTGAAAAAGAAAGCCAGCAACTTGACCGCCGACGAGAAACAGAAAGTCTCCATGGGCCGTGGCCTGGTGCGGGACGACGTGTCGGCGATTTTGTTCGATGAACCACTGACCGTTATCGACCCGCATTTGAAGTGGAAACTGCGACGCAAGCTCAAGCAGATCCACGAGCAATTCAACATCACCATGGTCTACGTCACCCACGACCAACTGGAGGCCTCGACCTTCGCCGACAAGATCGCGGTCATGTATGGCGGGGCCATTGTGCAGTTCGGCACACCTCGGGAATTGTTCGAGCGGCCCAGGCACACGTTTGTGGGCTACTTCATTGGCAGCCCGGGGATGAACCTGATCGAGGTCCAGCCCCACGCCGGCGGTGTCGGTTTCGGCGATGTGTACGTGCCGTTGTCCGACGCGCTGCAACAGAAAATCGCCAGTACCCCGTGGAAAACTCTGAAGATCGGTATTCGCCCGGAGTTCGTCCATGTGTGGGACGGTCGCTATGACGATGCCTTCTGCGCGGAGGTGGTCTACGTGGAGGACCTGGGCACTTACAAAATCATCACCCTGCGGCTGGCCGACCAAACGCTCAAGGTTCGGCTCCAGGAAGACAAACCGGTACCTCAGGGGCAGGCCTGGATCAGCTTTCCCAGCCAATGGCTGATGGTCTATGCCGACGATTACCTGCTGGAGGTCAGCCCATGAAGGTGCAAAACAACAAGGCCTGGTGGCTGGTGATGCCGGTGTTTCTGCTGGTGGCGTTCAGTGCCATCGTGCCGATGATGACGGTGGTCAACTACTCGGTGCAGGACATCTTCGACCAGTCGAGTCGTTACTTCGTGGGGGCGGACTGGTATCGCCAGGTGTTGCAGGACCCGCGTCTGCAAGACTCATTGCTGCGCCAGTTCGTGTACTCGGCTTGCGTACTGCTGATCGAAATTCCGCTGGGGATCGGCATCGCCCTGACCATGCCGACCAAGGGTCGCTGGTCGTCGCTGTGCCTGATCGTGATGACCATTCCGCTGCTGATTCCATGGAACGTGGTGGGGACGATCTGGCAGATTTTCGGGCGTGCCGATATCGGTTTGCTGGGCTGGTCGCTGAACAGTTTGGGCATGAGTTACAACTACGCGGCCAACACCATGGACGCCTGGGTCACGGTATTGGTGATGGATGTCTGGCACTGGACGTCGCTGGTGGCGCTGCTCTGCTACTCCGGTCTGCGGGCGATCCCGGACGTCTATTACCAGGCAGCGCGCATCGACCGGGCATCGGGCTGGGCGGTGTTTCGGCACATCCAGCTGCCGAAGATGAAGAGCGTGCTGTTGATCGCAGTGATGCTGCGCTTCATGGACAGCTTCATGATTTACACCGAACCGTTCGTGCTCACCGGCGGCGGTCCGGGTAACGCCACTACCTTCCTCAGTCAGACCCTGACGCAGATGGCCATCGGTCAATTCGACCTCGGCCCGGCGGCGGCGTTCTCGCTGGTGTACTTCCTGATCATCCTG
Source organism: Pseudomonas sp. NA-150 (assembly GCF_044336365.1). Lineage (NCBI taxonomy): Bacteria > Pseudomonadati > Pseudomonadota > Gammaproteobacteria > Pseudomonadales > Pseudomonadaceae > Pseudomonas > Pseudomonas sp. NA-150. The sequence continues at coordinate 1,645,570 of NZ_CP172305.1, forward strand.
TTGGTGTCCTGGCTGTTTTATACCGCCATGACCCACGGCGACAAGAACTGAGGCCGTCATGACCAAGCGCAAACTCATCCCCTTGTTGATCTACATCCTGTTCTTGCTGGTGCCGATTTACTGGCTGTTGAACATGTCGTTCAAGAGCAACACCGAAATCCTCGGCACCTTGACCTTGTGGCCGCAGGATTTCACCTTCGCCAACTACCACGTGATTTTCACCGAGCCCAGTTGGTACCGCGGCTATATCAACTCGCTGTACTACGTGTGCCTGAACACGGTGATCTCCCTGAGCGTGGCGTTGCCGGCGGCCTATGCGTTCTCGCGCTATCGCTTCCTCGGTGACAAGCACCTGTTCTTCTGGCTGCTGACCAACCGCATGGCACCGCCGGCGGTGTTCCTGCTGCCGTTCTTCCAGCTGTATTCGTCCATCGGGCTGTTCGATACCCACATCGCGGTGGCGCTGGCCCATTGCCTGTTCAACGTGCCGTTGGCGGTGTGGATTCTCGAGGGCTTCATGTCTGGCGTGCCCAAGGAAATCGACGAAACCGCCTACATCGATGGCTACAGCTTTCCGAAGTTTTTCGCCAAGATTTTCATCCCGCTGATTGGTTCGGGGATCGGTGTCACGGCGTTCTTCTGCTTCATGTTTTCCTGGGTCGAACTGTTGTTGGCGCGGACGCTGACCTCGGTCGATGCAAAACCGATCGCGGCGGTGATGACGCGTACGGTGTCGGCGTCGGGTATCGATTGGGGCGTGCTGGCAGCCGCCGGGGTGCTGACCATTCTGCCGGGGATGCTGGTGATCTGGTTCGTTCGTAATCACGTGGCCAAGGGCTTTGCTCTGGGCCGGGTTTGAGGAGCAGACGTATGGAGTGGATGTCCTGGACGGCGCTGACCGCCGCCTTTTTTATCGCCATCGGCGTGCTGCTGACCAGCATGACGGTGTGGGAGTTGCGTTCGCCCAGTATCGAACGCCGTGGTCTGTTGCCGATCTCCACCACCCGTGGTGATCGGTTGTTTATCGGTCTTCTCGGAAGCGCCTACCTGCATTTGCTGGTAATCGGCGTGACTGACTGGAGCATCTGGGTCGCGTCGTTACTGTCCCTGGTGTGGCTGTTGGTGGTGATGCGCTGGGGCTAGCCGCGCTGTGAACGGTAGGTCTCGTTACGAAACTGACTAGGAGGTGTCTATGTTCGACAAAAATAACAAACTGCGACATAGCGTGACGCTGGCCGCAATGCTGGCGCTCAGCGGAATGAGTCTGACAGCGTGGGCGGATGCTTACGAAGATGCGGCGAAGAAATGGATCGGCAGCGAGTTCACGCCGTCCACCCTGACCCCTGAGCAACAACTGTCTGAATTGGAGTGGTTCATCAAGGCGGCCGAGCCGTTCCGTGGCATGGACATCAAGGTGGTGTCGGAAACCCTGACCGTGCACAAGTACGAGTCTGAGGTGCTGGCCAAGGCGTTCGCGGAGATCACCGGGATCAAGGTCACGCATGACGTGATGCAGGAAGGCGACGTCATCGAGAAGCTGCAAACCGCCATGCAGTCGGACAAGGCCATCTACGATGGCTGGATCAACGACTCTGACTTGATCGGCACGCATTTCCGTTACGGCAAGGCGTTGTCGCTGACAGAGCTGATGGCTAGCCCGGAAGGCAAGAAGGTGACCTCTCCTACGCTGGATGTCCCGGACTTTATCGGCACATCGTTCACCACCTCACCGGATGGCACGCTCTATCAACTGCCTGACCAACAATTCGCCAACCTGTATTGGTTCCGCGCTGACTGGTTTGAGCGTCCTGATCTGAAAGCCAAGTTCAAGGCCAAGTACGGTTACGAGTTGGGGGTTCCGGTCAACTGGTCGGCGTATGAAGACATTGCCAAGTTCTTCAGCGAAGACGTCAAGGAACTGGACGGCAAACGTGTCTATGGCCACATGGACTACGGCAAGAAAGACCCATCGTTGGGCTGGCGCTTCACGGACGCCTGGTTCTCCATGGCCGGTAGTGGTGACAAAGGTCTGCCGAACGGCAAACCAGTGGACGAGTGGGGGATTCGTGTCGAAGGTTGCAGCCCGGCTGGTTCTAGCATCACCCGCGGTGGCGACACCAACGGCCCGGCGGCGTTGTTCGCCACGCAGAAATACATCGACTGGCTCAAGGCCTATGCACCGCCTGAAGCGGCGGGCATGACCTTTTCCGAATCGGGTCCGGTGCCGTCGCAAGGCAACGTGGCGCAACAAATTTTCTGGTACACCGCGTTCACCGCCGACATGACCAAGCCGGGTCTGCCGGTAATGAATGCCGATGGCACGCCAAAATGGCGGATGGCGCCGTCGCCAAAAGGTCCGTACTGGAAAGAGGGCATGAAGCTCGGTTATCAAGATGTGGGTTCATGGACCTTCCTCAAGTCGGCTGACGAGAAGAAGCGCCTGGCTGCGTGGTTGTATGCGCAGTTCGTGACCTCGAAAACCGTGTCGCTGAAGAAAACCATCGTCGGTCTGACACCGATTCGTGAGTCGGACATCAACTCGCAGGCGATGACCGACCTGGCACCGAAACTCGGTGGTCTGGTGGAGTTCTATCGCAGCCCGGCCCGTGTGCAATGGACCCCGACGGGGACCAACGTGCCGGATTATCCGAAGCTGGCGCAACTCTGGTGGAGTCATGTGGCTGAAGCCGTGAGTGGCGAGAAAACGGCTCAGGCGGCATTGGACGGTCTGGCGAAGGATCAGGACCGGATCATGGAGCGTATCGAGAAGTCCGGCGTGCAAAGCGCCAGCGGTTGCGCACCGAAGCTGAACCCGGAAACCACGGCCGAAGCCTGGTACAAGAAGGGCGAAGCAACGTCTGATGGCTGGGCTGCTCCGCAACGCAAACTGGCTAACGAGAAGCCGAAAGGCGAAACCGTCAGCTACAACGATCTGCTGAAAAGCTGGGTCGATGCCCGCAAGGTAGCGTCTACCAAATAAGCGCTAGGCGCATAAAAAACGGCACCCTCGGGTGCCGTTTTTTTTCGCGATGAACACCGATCAAGCGTGCAGGGTTTCCGCCGCGTACAAGGTGTTTTCCAGCAGGCAGGCACGGGTCATCGGGCCAACGCCGCCCGGTACCGGCGTGATCCATCCGGCGCGGGGCAGGGCGGTTTCGTACACCACGTCGCCTACCAGCTTGCCGTCTTCCTGGCGATTGATGCCGACGTCGATCACGATCGCGCCTTCCTTGATCCACTCGCCCTTGACCAGGCCCGGTTTGCCAGCGGCCACCACCACCAGATCGGCACGACCGACATGGCCCGCCAGATCACGGGTGAAGCGATGCGCCACGGTCACCGTGCAACCCGCCAGCAACAGCTCCATGGCCATCGGCCGACCGACGATATTGGAAGCACCCACCACCACGGCGTCCAGCCCGTACAGATCGACGCCAGTGCTTTCCAGCAGGGCGATGATGCCTTTAGGCGTGCAGGGGCGCAGCAGTGGAATACGCTGCGCCAGACGGCCGACGTTATAAGGATGGAAGCCATCCACGTCCTTGTCCGGGCGAATGCGCTCCAGCAACAGGGACGCGTCCAGGTGTTCCGGCAGCGGCAACTGCAGCAGAACACCATCGATGTTCGGATCGTCATTGAGGCGATCGATCAAGTCGGTCAGTTCGACCTGAGTGGTCTGGGCCGGCAGGTCATAGGCCTGCGAGAGAAAGCCGACCTCTTCGCAGTCCTTGCGCTTGTGCGAGACGTAAACCTGAGAGGCGGGGTCGCTGCCGACCAGAATCACCGCGAGACCTGGTGTGCGCAGGCCCTGCTGGCGACGCTCGACGACACGTTTGGCGATCTGCTGGCGCAGATTGGCTGCGATCGCTTTACCGTCTATTAGTTTTGCAGTCATTACGCGTGATTAACCATCGATAGGGATTGGAAAAGAGCGCGCATTCTCGCATGACATGGCGCAAGGGCAAAGGCGCTTGGTCTGCATATTCCCCTAACCCCTTTATCTAACTGAATTTTTTTAAAAAAAAAGTTGACGACCCTCAGGACCGTCTATAAGATTCGTCGCACTTGTCGGGCACAGCCTAGCACTGGTTAAGAAAGTCAGGCAGAGTTGAAGGTTGGCTCAGCGTGACTGAAAGCTCTTAATTTGTAGTCGGTAAAAGATACAGATTAAATAAGCGCCCGTAGCTCAGCTGGATAGAGCATCCGCCTTCTAAGCGGATGGTCGCAGGTTCGAGTCCTGCCGGGTGCGCCAATCAAGGCAGCTTTGGCAACAAGTGAAGATGTAGATGTCAGGTCACACGCTATATGGTGGGCGTAGCTCAGTTGGTAGAGCACGGGATTGTGACTCCCGTTGTCGAGGGTTCGATCCCCTTCGTCCACCCCATATTAGAAAAAGACGCCAGATTTTATAATCTGGCGTCTTTGCTTCAACAGCTTGATGCGCGGATGTGGTGGAATTGGTAGACACACTGGATTTAGGTTCCAGCGCCGCAAGGTGTGAGAGTTCGAGTCTCTCCGTCCGCACCAAGATATAAACGTTGCGAAATGCCCAAAGCTTTTTGCAGCGTAAAGAAAAAGCCGCCTAGTGCGGCTTTTTTTGTTTCAGCGTATTGGTTTTTGCTCCCGGCGTATTCCGCGACGGGTGGTTTTCCGATTGCGCAGGTGGCAGATCGGGTTCCGTCGCTTCCTTTATATAGGCTGCGCCAGACGCCTCGCCCGTTGCCTGTGTCAATTGTTCGCACGAGTCACTGTCGAACCCTCGCGGTGGCTCGATCTCATGCCGTTTATTTAGCCGTTTTCAGTAGGGTGACTTCTTGAGTTTGACCCTCTAGAATGCATGCCCTTGATTCTGGGGTCGGAAACGGCCGGCTAACGTTTGTGCAACGAGGAATATCCATGCAAGTTTCTGTTGAAAATACTTCCGCTCTTGAGCGCCGCATGACCATCGGCGTGCCTGCCGAACGCATCGAGACTGAAGTCAGCAAGCGTCTGCAGCAGGCTGCCCGTAGCGCCAAGATCCCAGGCTTCCGTCCTGGTAAAGTGCCTATGAGCGTGATCCGTCAGCGTTACGAAGACGGCGCTCGTCAGGAAGCCCTGAGCGATCTGATTCAGGCGACTTTCTACGAAGCAGTGGTTGAGCAGAAGCTGAACCCGGCTGGCGCGCCAGCGGTAGAGCCAAAAACCTTTGAAAAAGGTAAAGACCTCGAATACGTCGCTACTTTCGAAGTATTCCCGGAATTCACGGTTGCTGGCTTTGAGTCCATCGCTGTCGAGCGTCTGAGTGCAGACGTGGCTGACGCCGATCTGGACAAAATGCTGGAAATCCTGCGCAAGCAGAACGTTCGTTTTGAAGCTGCCGACCGCGCCGCTCAGAACGAAGATCAACTGAATATCGATTTCGTGGGCAAGGTCGACGGCGAAGTATTCGCTGGCGGTTCTGCCACCGGTACCCAGCTGGTTCTGGGCTCCGGCCGCATGATCCCTGGTTTCGAAGATGGTCTGGTTGGCGCTAAAGCCGGCGAAGAGCGTGTTCTGAGCCTGACTTTCCCGGAAAACTACCAGAACCTGGAACTGGCTAACAAAGCCGCCGAGTTCACCGTGACCGTCAACACTGTGTCCGAGCCTGTGCTGCCTGAGCTGAACGAAGCGTTCTTCACTCAGTTCGGTATCAAGGAAACCGGTATCGAAGGCTTCCGCACCGAAGTTCGCAAGAACATGGAGCGTGAACTGCGTCAGGCGATCAAATCCAAGGTCAAGAACCAGGTGATGGACGGTCTGCTGTCCACCAACCCGATCGAAGTGCCTAAAGCCTTGATCGACAACGAAGTTGACCGTCTGCGCGTGCAGGCTGTTCAGCAGTTCGGTGGCAACATCAAGCCTGATCAGCTGCCAGCCGAGCTGTTCACCGAACAAGCCAAGCGCCGCGTTGAGCTGGGTCTGATCGTCGCTGAAGTGGTCAAGCAGTTCGACCTCAAGCCTGACGACGCTCGCGTTCGCGAAATGATTCAGGAAATGGCATCCGCTTACCAGGAGCCTGAGCAGGTTGTGTCCTGGTACTACAAGAACGACCAGCAACTGAACGAAGTACGTTCGGTTGTGCTGGAAGAACAAGTTGTGGATACTGTTTTGCAGAAAGCTAGCGTGACCGACAAATCGGTCTCTTACGAAGAAGCTGTCAAGCCGGTAGAAGCTCCACAAGCCGACTGATTTTTTCTCTCGTTCGAAAACACCCATAAGCCAGCCTTCGTGCTGGCTTATGTGTATTCAAGAAATGACTATTTGGGAGTGAATGCAGGACATGTCCCGCAATTCTTATATTCAGCAGAACTCTGACATCCAGGCCGCAGGCGGCCTGGTCCCGATGGTTATCGAGCAGTCCGCCCGTGGCGAACGCGCCTATGACATCTACTCGCGACTCCTCAAGGAGCGAGTGATCTTTCTGGTCGGTCCGGTAGAAGACTACATGGCCAACCTGATCGCGGCGCAATTGCTGTTCCTTGAAGCGGAAAACCCGGACAAGGATATCCATCTCTACATCAACTCACCGGGCGGTTCGGTGACTGCGGGCATGTCGATCTACGACACCATGCAGTTCATCAAGCCAGACGTTTCGACAATCTGCATCGGTCAGGCTTGCAGCATGGGTGCCTTGCTGCTGGCTGGCGGCGCCGCTAAAAAGCGTTACTGCCTGCCGAACTCGCGGATGATGATTCACCAGCCACTGGGCGGCTTCCAGGGTCAGGCGTCGGATATCGATATCCACGCCAAAGAGATATTGTCCATCCGTGCTCGCTTGAACGAAATTCTTGCGCACCACACCGGGCAATCGATTGAGACCATCGAGCAAGACACCAATCGTGACAATTTCATGAGCGCCGAACGCGCTGCTGAATACGGTCTGATCGATCAGGTGCTCACCCAGCGTCAAATGGCTAAATAAGCCTAATCGCAGGTGGTTGGGACAACTGGCCACCTGCGGACTTGAAAAAGCCCGCAATAGCCTTCATCTTGTGTTGCAAGCCTACCGGATTGGATCGATCGAATGACTGACACCCGCAACGGCGAGGACAACGGCAAGTTGCTTTATTGCTCCTTCTGCGGCAAAAGCCAGCATGAAGTGCGCAAATTGATTGCCGGCCCCTCGGTTTTTATCTGCGACGAGTGCGTCGACCTGTGCAACGACATCATCCGCGAGGAGGTGCAGGAAGCCCAGGCCGAGAGCAGCGCGCATAAATTACCATCGCCGAAAGAAATCAGCGGCATCCTTGATCAGTATGTGATTGGTCAGGAGCGTGCCAAAAAGGTTCTCGCGGTAGCGGTGTACAACCACTACAAGCGTTTGAACCAGCGTGACAAGAAAAATGACGATGTTGAACTTGGCAAAAGTAACATCCTGCTGATCGGCCCGACGGGCTCCGGCAAGACGTTGCTGGCCGAAACATTGGCGCGTTTGCTCAATGTTCCGTTCACCATCGCGGACGCCACCACCCTGACCGAAGCCGGTTATGTGGGTGAGGACGTTGAAAACATTATCCAGAAGCTGTTGCAGAAATGTGATTACGACGTAGAGAAGGCCCAGATGGGTATTGTCTACATCGACGAAATCGACAAGATTTCGCGCAAATCCGACAACCCTTCGATTACCCGTGACGTTTCCGGCGAAGGCGTGCAACAAGCCTTGCTGAAGCTGATCGAGGGTACCGTGGCTTCCGTGCCGCCCCAAGGCGGTCGCAAGCACCCACAGCAGGAATTCCTGCAAGTGGACACGCGTAACATTCTGTTTATCTGCGGTGGCGCCTTCTCGGGCCTGGAAAAGGTTATTCAGAGCCGTTCCACTCGCGGCGGCATCGGCTTCAACGCCGAAGTTCGCAGCAAGGAAGAAGGCAAGAAGGTTGGCGAATCGCTGCGTGAAGTCGAGCCTGACGATTTGGTCAAGTTCGGTCTGATTCCAGAGTTCGTGGGCCGTCTGCCGGTTCTGGCGACGTTGGACGAGTTGGATGAGGCTGCGCTGATGCAGATCCTCACCGAGCCGAAAAACGCGCTGACCAAGCAGTATGCGAAACTGTTCGAAATGGAAGGCGTGGACCTCGAGTTCCGTGCTGATGCGCTGAAATCGATCGCCAAACGCGCTCTTGAGCGCAAAACAGGCGCTCGTGGACTGCGTTCCATTCTGGAAGGCGTTCTGCTCGACACCATGTACGAGATCCCCTCGCAGACCGAGGTGAGCAAAGTGGTGATCGATGAGAGTGTCATCGAGGGTACGTCCAAACCGCTGTTGATTTACGAAAACAGCGAGCCGGCCGCCAAGGCCGCGCCAGACGCGTAAGCGAAACTGCTGCGTGGATAGCTGATAAAGAGGGGGCCTTAGGGCCCCCTTTTGCTTTTCCTGAGTCAGAGCTTGTTTTTTTGCGAAGCTGCCCCCATCTTGGCTCCAAGCTCAATTCTTTCTGTCCACGGCCTTAGGGCCGCTGTAGAGGCGAAATCATGAAGACAACCATCGAATTGCCTCTCTTGCCATTGCGTGATGTTGTGGTTTATCCGCACATGGTTATCCCGCTGTTCGTGGGGCGCGAGAAATCTATCGAAGCCCTCGAGGCCGCGATGACGGGCGACAAGCAGATTCTGTTGCTTGCCCAGAGAAATCCCGCTGATGACGATCCGGGTGAAGACGCCCTGTATAACGTCGGTACCGTTGCAACCGTATTGCAGTTGCTCAAGCTGCCGGACGGCACCGTCAAGGTGCTGGTCGAAGGCGAGCAGCGTGGCACCGTTGAGCGATTCATCGAAGTCGACGGCCATTGCCGCGCTGAAGTGATCCTGATCGACGAGGTCGATGCACCTGACCGCGAATCCGAAGTGTTCGTGCGCAGCTTGCTGGCGCAGTTCGAACAATATGTGCAGTTGGGCAAGAAAGTCCCGGCTGAAGTCCTGTCGTCGCTCAACAGCATCGATGAGCCGGGTCGCCTGGTCGACACCATGGCCGCCCACATGGCGCTGAAGATCGAGCAGAAGCAGGAAATCCTCGAAATTGTCGACCTGTCTGCACGGGTCGAGCATGTCCTGGCGCTGCTGGATGCCGAAATTGACCTGTTGCAGGTCGAGAAACGCATTCGCGGTCGCGTCAAAAAGCAGATGGAGCGCAGCCAGCGCGAGTACTACCTGAATGAGCAGATGAAGGCCATTCAGAAAGAGCTCGGTGAAGGTGACGAAGGTCACAATGAAATCGAAGAGCTGAAAAAGCGCATCGATGCTGCCGGTCTGCCGAAAGATGCCCTGACCAAGGCTCAGGCTGAACTGAACAAACTCAAGCAAATGTCGCCGATGTCGGCCGAAGCCACCGTGGTGCGCTCGTACATCGACTGGCTGGTGCAGGTGCCGTGGAAGGCGCAGAGCAAGGTGCGTCTCGATCTGGCGCGCGCTGAAGACATCCTCGATGCCGACCACTACGGTCTGGAAGAAGTCAAAGAACGCATCCTCGAATACCTCGCTGTGCAAAAGCGCGTGAAGAAGATTCGCGGTCCGGTGTTGTGCCTGGTGGGTCCTCCTGGCGTGGGCAAAACCTCGCTCGCGGAGTCGATTGCCCATGCAACCAACCGCAAATTCGTGCGTATGGCCCTCGGCGGCGTACGTGACGAGGCTGAAATTCGTGGCCATCGCCGGACTTACATCGGTTCGATGCCAGGAAGATTGATACAAAAGATGACAAAGGTGGGGGTTCGCAACCCGCTGTTCCTGCTCGACGAAATCGACAAAATGGGCAGCGACATGCGTGGCGATCCGGCGTCGGCGTTGCTGGAAGTGCTCGATCCCGAGCAGAACCACAATTTCAACGACCACTACCTGGAAGTCGACTACGACCTCTCGGACGTCATGTTCCTGTGCACTGCGAACTCGATGAATATCCCTGCGGCGCTGCTGGACCGGATGGAAGTTATCCGTCTACCTGGCTACACCGAAGACGAAAAAATCAACATCGCGGTCAAGTACCTTTCGCCGAAACAGATTCAAGCCAACGGCCTGAAAAAGGGCGAAATCGAGTTCGAAGAAGAGGCCATTCGCGACATAGTCCGGTACTACACGCGTGAAGCTGGCGTGCGTAGCCTGGAGCGTCAGATCGCTAAAATCTGCCGCAAGGCGGTTAAGCAGCACGCGTTGGAAAAACATTTTTCAGTCCGTGTAACGGCAGAAATGCTCGAGGATTTCCTCGGTGTGCGTAAATTCCGCTACGGTTTGGCCGAACAGCAGGATCAAATCGGGCAGGTAACCGGGCTGGCGTGGACGCAAGTGGGCGGCGAATTGCTGACCATCGAAGCGGCCGTGGTTCCAGGTAAAGGCCAACTGATCAAGACCGGTTCGCTGGGTGACGTGATGGTCGAATCCATCACTGCCGCACTGACGGTTGTGCGTAGCCGGGCGAAAAGCCTGGGGATCCCGTTGGACTTCCACGAGAAGCGCGACACGCATATCCACATGCCGGAAGGCGCGACGCCGAAAGACGGCCCTAGCGCAGGCGTAGGCATGTGCACGGCCCTGGTTTCGGCGCTGACAGGGATACCTGTGCGTGCGGACGTGGCAATGACCGGTGAAATTACCCTGCGGGGGCAGGTTCTGGCCATCGGTGGCTTGAAGGAAAAACTGCTGGCGGCTCACCGTGGCGGAATCAAAACGGTGATCATTCCAGAAGAAAACGTACGGGATTTGAAAGAAATTCCGGACAATATTAAACGCGACCTGCAGATTAAACCCGTTAAATGGATTGACGAGGTCCTGCAAATTGCGCTGCAATACGCGCCGGAGCCCTTGCCGGATGTGGCTCCGGACCTGGTTGCAAAAGATGAAAAGCGCGAGTCTGACTCTAAGGAAAGAATTAGCACGCATTAGTCTGAGGGCCTTCCTTGACAGCTTTTTAGAGCCCTTGTTATAAAGCGGCTCTTAAAGTGTCTGTTGGCCATTCAGCACTCGTTTTGCTTACACCAAAAAACTTAGAAACATACTCACTATTGATATAAGGGGACTTAGAGTGAACAAGTCGGAACTGATTGATGCTATCGCTGCATCTGCTGATATCCCGAAAGCTGCTGCTGGCCGTGCGCTGGACGCAGTAATCGAATCCGTCACTGGCGCTCTGAAGGCTGGCGACTCTGTTGTTTTGGTAGGGTTTGGTACTTTCTCCGTGACTGACCGTCCTGCTCGCATCGGCCGTAACCCACAGACCGGTAAGACGCTGGAAATCGCTGCAGCCAAAAAACCAGGTTTCAAAGCCGGTAAAGCACTGAAAGAAGCGGTTAACTAAGTTTCTTTCGAGCCTTTGCCCAACCAGGCAGGGTCATTCCTGTCCTGGCAGCGGAGTGGGTAGGTCGGTCGACTAACCTGTCGAACTGACCACCGGGGGTCGCGGATTCGAGCCCCGACTACTCCGCCAGTTACGAGAAGGCGCATCCTCGGATGCGCCTTTCTTCTATCCGGATTCTACCCACGCTCCGCGGTTGGTTTAATTCAGTACAACCGTTTCTGGGGGACGCAATGCTGCAGAATATCAGGGACAACTCCCAAGGCTGGATTGCCAAGACGATCATTGGTGTCGTGATGGCATTGATGGCGTTGACCGGTTTTGACGCCATTTTCAGGGCCACCAGCACCAGTCAGGATGCTGCCAAGGTCAACGGTGAGGAAATCACCACCAACGAGCTGTCACAGGCCGTTGAAACGCAACGCCGTCAGCTGGCACAACAGTTGGGCAAGGATTTCGATCCTGCGCTGCTGGACGACAAGATGCTGCGTGACTCAGCCTTGAAGGGGCTGGTCGATCGCAAGTTGTTGCTGCAAGGCGCCGCCGATTCGAAATTCGCTTTCTCCGAAGCCGCTCTGGATGCGCAGATTTTGCAGACACCTGAATTCCAGGTCGATGGCAAATTCAGCGCCGATCGTTTCGATCAGGTCATTCGCCAATTAGGCTATAGCCGCATGCAATTCCGCCAGATCATGGCTCAGGAAATGCTGATTGGTCAGCTGCGCGCCGGCCTGGCGGGTAGCAGCTTCGTGACTGACTCTCAAGTTGATGCCTTCGCTCATTTGGAAAAACAGACGCGCGATTTCGCCACGTTGACCCTGACTGCTGATACCTCGGCCGTGAAAGTGACCGACGACGAGATCAAGGCTCACTACGACGAGCACGCCAAAGAATTCATGAGTCAGGAACAGGTCGTTCTGGACTACATCGAATTGAAGAAGTCGTCTTTCTTTGATCAGGTGACCGTCAAGGACGCTGATCTGCAGGCGGCGTATCAGAAAGAAATCAGCGGCCTCGCTGAGCAGCGTCGTGCTGCGCATATTCTGATCGAAGTGAACGACAAGGTGAGCGACGCTCAGGCCAAGTCGAAGGTTGAAGAAATCGAAGCGCGTCTGGCGAAAGGTGAAGACTTCGCGGCCTTGGCCAAAGAACTTTCCCAGGATCCGGGTTCGGCCAGCAAAGGCGGTGACCTGGGCTATGCCGGTCAGGGCGTTTACGACCCTGCGTTCGAAAAAGCCCTGTATGAGCTGAAGAAAGACCAGGTGTCCGCGCCGGTGCGCAGTAGCTTCGGCTGGCACGTGATCAAGCTGTTGGGCGTTGAAGCACCGGCGGTGCCGAGCTTCGCCAGCCTGAAAGACAAGCTGACCCACGATCTGAAAGCCGCGCAAGTCGAGCAACGTTTCGTTGATGCGATGAAGCATTTGGAAGATACCTCGTACGAAGCGTCGGATCTGTCGCAGCCAGCCCAGGAACTGGGGCTGAAGGTGCAGACCACCGCGCCGTTCGGGCGTGAGGGCGGTGAAGGTATTGCCTCCAACCGTGCTGTGATCCAGGCCGCGTTCAGCCGTGAAGTGCTGGAAGAGGGCGCCAACAGCGGCGCGCTGGAACTCGATCCGGAAACAGCTTTGGTGGTACGGGTCAAGGAACACCGTCAGCCAGAGCAGTTGCCGCTTGAAGCTGTTTCCGCCGCCATTCGTACGCAGTTGACCAAGAATCACGCGAGCGATGCGGTCAAGACCAAAGGCGAAGCGCTGTTGGCTGGCCTGCGCGACGGCAAGATCCCGCTGGCGGCCAAGCAAGACGGCCTGAGCTGGAAAGTGCTGGAAGCGGCTACTCGCAATCAGGAAGGTGTCGATCCGGCGGTGCTGCAAACGCTGTTCCGCATGGCCAAGCCGGAAGGCAAGGACAAGCCGGTCTACTCCAGCCTGAAAGCTGCTGATGGCAGCTTCGTGATCGTGCGTCTGAACGGCGTGAATCCAGGCGCTGCGCCAACGGATGCCGAGAAAGAGCAGTATCGTCGCTTCCTCGCTTCGCGTGCCGGCCAGCAAGACTTTGCTGCTTACCGTGCGCTGCTGCAAAGCAAGGCGAAGATTGATCGTTACTGATCGCTGACTACACCGTAAAAAAGGAAGGCCGCTCATTGAGCGGCCTTTTTTTGTTTGGTGTGTCAGGTAGGGCCTCTTCGCTGGTTTGATGGTATGGCGCGAATCCTGTAGGAGCGAACTTGTTCGCGAGGCGGAGTGTCAGGCTTACCGCGTGAAACCGCTTGCCAACAAGTTGGCTCCTACAGAGGCGTAAGCGGATTCGGCAGGCCACAAAAAAGCCCGCGGCTCTTGCGAGGCGCGGGCTTTTGGTCAGCCTTGAAGATTACTCTTCGAGGTTGCCCATTGCGGTGGTGTTGAAACCGCCGTCAACGTACATGATCTCGCCGCTGATGCCCGACGCCAGGTCCGAGCACAGGAACGCGCCGGCGTTGCCGACTTCGTCGATGGTGACGTTGCGACGCAGCGGGGTTTGCGCTTCGTTGGCGGCCAGCATCTTGCGGAAGTTCTTGATGCCCGAGGCTGCCAGGGTGCGGATCGGGCCAGCCGATACAGCGTTGACACGCGTGCCTTCCGGGCCAAGGCTACCGGCCAGGTAACGTACGCCTGCTTCCAGGCTGGCCTTGGCCATGCCCATCACGTTGTAGTTAGGCATGGTGCGCTCTGCGCCCAGGTACGACAGGGTCAGCAGGCTGCCGTTGCGGCCTTTCATCATCTCGCGACCGGCCTTGGCCAGAGCGACGAAGCTGTAGGCGCTGATGTCGTGAGCGATGCGGAAACCTTCACGGGTGGTGGCTTCGGTAAAGTCGCCGTCCAGTTGGTCGCCCGGTGCGAAACCGACCGAGTGAACGATCACGTCCAGGCCGTCCCACTTCTTGCTCAACTCTTCGAAAACCTTGGCGATTTCTTCATCGCTGGCCACGTCGCAAGGGAAGCACAGCTCAGGGCTCGAGCCCCAGCCTGCGGCGAATTCCTCGACACGACCTTTGAGTTTGTCGTTCTGATAAGTGAAGGCAAGCTCAGCGCCCTCGCGATGCATGGCGGCAGCGATGCCGGATGCGATGGACAGTTTGCTAGCGACACCAACGATCAGGACGCGCTTACCGGCGAGAAAACCCATGTGTTGTTCCTCCTCAGACTCAGATTATTCGGCAGCTACCGGCGCCAAAAAGGCCGCTTCCAGCAACTGCTGTGTATAGGGATGTTGCGGTGCGGCAAAAATTTCCTGCGCCTCACCTTGTTCAACGACTTGCCCGTGCTTGATCACCATCAACTGGTGGCTCAAGGCTTTGACTACCGCCAGGTCATGGCTGATAAACAAATAGGTCAGGTTGTACTTCTTTTGCAGTGAACGCAGCAGCTCCACCACTTGGCGCTGAACGGTGCGGTCGAGCGCCGACGTGGGCTCGTCCAACAGAATCAGCGCCGGTTTTAACACTAAAGCCCGGGCAATGGCGATTCTCTGCCGCTGCCCACCGGAAAATTCGTGAGGGTAGCGGTGCCGGGTTTCCGGATCCAGACCTACCTCCTTGAGCGCCTCGATGATGGCGCGCTCCTGTTCTTCTGCGTTGCCCATGCGATGAATGCGCAGGCCCTCGCCAACAATCTCACTGACACACATACGTGGGCTCAGGCTGCCGAACGGGTCCTGAAACACCACCTGCATTTGTCGCCGCAACGGCCGAATCTGCTGCTGCGTCAGACAGTCCAGGGTGTCGCCCTGAAAGCGAATAGTGCCCTGACTGGCAATCAGCCGCAGGATCGCCAGACCCATGGTCGACTTGCCTGAACCGCTTTCACCGACAATCCCCAGCGTCTGGCCTCTCGGCAGGCTGAAGTTGATGCCGTCCACCGCTTTGACATGGTCCACGGTGTGTTTGAACAGGCCTTTCTTGATCGGGAACCAGACGCGCAGGTCCTCGACTTCCAGCACCGGATCGCCGGGCGTGTTGTCCGCCGGGCCCCCGCGAGGCTCGGCCCCGAGCAATATTTGCGTGTACGGATGCTGCGGTGAACGGAACAGCTCTTCACACGACGCTTGTTCGACGATGCTTCCGCGCTGCATGACACATACCCGATGCGCAATTTGCTTAACCAGGTTCAAATCGTGACTGATCAGCAGCAGCGCCATGCCCAGCCGGGCCTGCAATTCCTTGAGTAATTCAAGAATTTTGAGTTGTACCGTGACGTCCAGTGCGGTAGTCGGTTCGTCGGCGATCAGCAGCTCAGGTTCGTTAGCCAGGGCCATGGCAATCATCACACGCTGCCGCTGGCCGCCTGAGAGCTCGTGTGGCAGGGCTTTGAGGCGCTTGCGTGGCTCAGAGATGCCTACCAGTTCAAGCAGCTCCAGCGTGCGCTGAGTGGCCGCCTTGCCTTGCAGTCCTTTATGCAGCCCGAGCACTTCATTGATTTGTTTTTCAATGTTGTGCAGCGGGTTCAGCGAGGTCATCGGTTCCTGGAAGATCATGGCGATGCGGTTGCCACGAATGGTGCGCAGCTTTCTTTCGCTGAGCTTCAACAAATCATGCCCGGCGTACTGAATCGTCCCACTGGGGTGACGGGCCAGCGGGTAGGGCAGCAGGCGCAAAATAGAGTGCGCGATGACTGACTTGCCTGATCCGCTTTCGCCCACCAGGGCCAGGGTTTCGCCACGACGGATGTCGAAGTTGATGCCTTCGACCACCCGTTGCGTCTGGTCACCCGCGACGAACTCGACGGCGAGATCGCGGACTTCGATCAAATTGTCCTTGTTCATCTCATTTCCTTGGGTCGAACGCGTCGCGGGCGGATTCGCCGATGAACACCAGCAGGCTGAGCATCAGGGCCAGCACGGCGAACGCGCTGATCCCGAGCCATGGCGCTTGCAGATTGGATTTGCCCTGGGCCACCAGTTCGCCCAGCGACGGTGCGCCGGCCGGCAAGCCGAAGCCAAGGAAGTCCAGCGCGGTCAGGGTGCCGATGGCGCCGGTGAGGATGAAGGGCATGAAGGTCATGGTCGAGACCATCGCATTGGGCAGAATATGCCGAAACATGATCGAGATATTCTCCATCCCCAGCGCGCGCGCGGCACGCACGTATTCGAGATTACGCCCACGCAGGAATTCGGCGCGCACCACGTCCACCAGGCTCATCCAGGAAAACAGCAGCATGATACCCAGCAGCCACCAGAAGTTGGGCTGAACGAAACTGGCGAGAATGATCAACAGGTACAGCACCGGCAACCCGGACCAGATTTCCAGGAAGCGCTGGCCCACCAGATCGACCCAGCCGCCATAAAAGCCCTGCAATGCCCCGGCGATCACGCCGATGATGGAGCTGAGGACGGTCAGGGTCAGGGCAAACAACACCGAGATGCGGAAGCCGTAAATCACCCGCGCGAACACGTCACGGCCTTGGTCGTCGGTGCCGAACCAGTTCTCCCTCGACGGCGGAGCCGGTGCCGGCACTTTCAGGTCGTAGTTGATGCTCTGGTAGCTGAAGGGGATCGGCGCCCACAGGGTCCAGCCGTCTTTGGCTTTGAGCAGTTCCTTGATGTACGGGCTCTTGTAATTGGCTTCCAGCGGGAACTCGCCACCGAAGGTGGTTTCCGCGTAGCGCTTGAACACCGGGAAATACCACTCGCCGTCGTAGCGCACGGCCAGCGGTTTGTCGTTGGCGATCAGTTCCGCGCCGAGGCTGACGCCGAACAGGATCAGAAACAGCCACAGCGACCACCAGCCACGCTTGTTGGCCTTGAAACGTTCGAAGCGTCGGCGATTGAGAGGGGAGAGCGTCATATCAATGCTCCCTGTTTTCGAAGTCGATACGCGGATCGATCAGCGTATAGGTAAGGTCACTGATCAATTTCACCACCAGCCCCATCAGGGTAAAGATAAACAGCGTGCCGAACACCACGGGATAGTCGCGGTTGATCGCCGCCTCGAAACTCATCAGGCCCAGACCGTCGAGGGAAAAAATCACCTCCACCAGCAACGAGCCGGTGAAGAAAATCCCGATGAACGCCGACGGAAAACCAGCGATCACCAACAGCATGGCATTACGGAACACATGGCCGTACAGCACCTTGCGCTGGCTCAAACCCTTGGCCTTGGCGGTGATCACATACTGCTTGCCGATTTCATCAAGGAAGCTGTTTTTGGTGAGGAAGGTCATGGTCGCGAAGTTGCCGATTACCAGGGCGGTGATCGGCAGCGCCAGGTGCCAGAAGTAATCGAGGATCTTGCCGCCCCAGCTCAACTGGTCGAAGTCATTGGAGGTCAGGCCACGCAGCGGGAACCAGTGGAAATAGCTGCCACCGGAGAAGACCACAATCAGCAGGATCGCGAACAGGAACGCCGGGATCGCATAACCGACGATGATCAACGAACTGGTCCAGATGTCGAAGTGGCTGCCGTGCCGGGTGGCCTTGGCGATGCCCAACGGGATCGACACCAGGTACATGATCAGCGTGCTCCACAACCCGAGGGAAATGGACACCGGCATTTTCTCGGCAATCAGGTCGACCACTTTCGCGTCGCGGAAAAAGCTGTCGCCGAAATCCAGGGTCGCGTAGTTCTTGACCATGATCCACAAACGTTCCGGCGCGGATTTGTCGAAACCGTAGAGGTGTTCGATCTCCTTCACCAGCGCCGGGTCCAGGCCTTGAGCGCCCCGATAATGCGAGCCGGCCACCGAGACCTCCGCGCCACCACCCGCAATACGACTGGTGGCGCCGTCGAAACCTTCGATTTTGGCAATCATCTGTTCCACCGGGCCACCGGGGGCGGCCTGGATGATCACGAAATTGATCAGCAAAATCCCGAACAGCGTGGGGATGATCAGCAATAACCGCCGAAGAATGTACATCAGCATCTTATTGCTCTCCGCTCACCGGTTTGGCCGGTTCAGGTGTTTGGCCGGCGGCCGGGGCTGGCGCGGAAATCGCCGGGACGGCGTCGGGTTTTGCCCACCAGGTCGCGGTGGCGACGTCGAACGGCGCCGTGTGCACAGGGTGGGCGATATGGTCCCAATAGGCCACGCGCCAGGTGTTGATATGCCAATTGGGGATCATGTAATAGCCCCACAACAGCGTGCGGTCCAGTGCCCGGGCATAAGTGATCAGGTTTTGTCGCGAGTCGGAATTGATCAGTCCTTCGACCAGCGTGTCGATGGACGGGTCTTTCAGGCCGATGAAGTTGCGGCTGCCCGGTTTATCGGCGCTGGAAGAGGCCCAATATTCGCGCTGTTCATTACCCGGAGAGCTGGACTGCGGGAAGCTGCTGACGATCATGTCGAAGTCACGCGAGCGCAGGCGATTCACGTATTGCGAGACGTCGACCCGACGTAGCACCAGCTCGATCCCCAGGTCGCTGAGGTTGCGCTTGAATGGCAATAGCACGCGTTCGAATTCGGTCTGGGCAATGAGAAATTCGATCTGCACCGGCTTGCCGGTGGTATCGACCATCTTGTCGTCGACGATCCGCCAGCCAGCGTCTTGCAGCAGTTGGAACGCCTGGCGCTGTTGCGGGCGAATCATGCCGCTGCCATCGGTGACCGGCAGTTTGAATTCGCTGGTAAACACCCGGTCCGGGATTTTCCCGCGCAGGGGTTCCAGCACGCTCAGTTCATCCCTGGAGGGCAGCCCGCTGGAGGCCATGTCGGAGTTGTCGAAATAACTGTCGGTGCGGGTGTAGGCCCCGTTGAACAACTGCTTGTTGGTCCATTCGAAGTCCAGCAGCAGGCTCAGCGCTTCACGCACGCGGATGTCCTTGAACACCGGGCGGCGCATGTTGAACACAAAACCCTGCATGCCGGTGGGGCTGCCGTTGGGGATTTCTTCCTTGATCAAACGCCCGGCAGCCACCGCCGGGATGTTGTAGGCGGTGGCCCAGTTCTTCGCGCTGGTCTCCAGCCAGTAATCGAACTGCCCGGCCTTGAGCGCTTCCAGGGCGACAGTGTTGTCCCGGTAGTAATCGGTGGTCATGACGTCGAAGTTGTAGAAACCACGGTTGACCGGCAGGTCCTTGCCCCAGTAATCCTTGACCCGCTCATAGCGAACCGAGCGCCCGGCCTTGACCTCGGTCACGCGGTACGGGCCGCTGCCCAACGGGATTTCCAGGTTGCTTTTGGTGAAGTCGCGAGTGGCCCACCAGTGTTTGGGCAGCACCGGGATCTGGCCGAGGATCAGCGGCAATTCGCGGTTGTTGTTGTGCTTGAACTTGAACAGTACCCGCAGCGGGTCTTCGGCGATCACCTGGTCGACGTCGGCGTAATAGCCGCGAAACATCGGCGCGCCGCTCTTGAGCAGGGTCTCGAAGCTGAACACCACGTCTTCCGCGCGCACCGGATGACCGTCCTGGAAGCGCGCTTCAGGTCGCAGGTAAAAGCGTACCCAACTGTTGTCCGGGGCTTTTTCGATCTTGCCAGCAATCAAGCCATATTCGGTGAACGGCTCATCCAGTCCCTGACGGGCCAGGGTGTCGTAGATCATGCCGATGTTGTCGGCGGCCACGCCCTTGTTGATAAACGGGTTAAGGCTGTCGAAACCGCCAAAGCCCGCTTCGCGAAAGGTCCCGCCCTTGGGCGCGTCCGGATTGACGTAGTCGAAGTGCTTGAAGTCAGCCGGGTATTTCGGTGGTTCGTTGTACAGGGTCACGGCGTGTTCCGGCGCGGCCTGGGCGGCGCAGCTCACGCTGATCATCAGGACGCCGCTGGCCTGCATCAGCAGGGAGCGCAGAGCAATCATTGAGTCTTCTCCGAAGGCTTGAGCCACCACGCACGCAGCCCCAGGGTGTAGGGCGGGGTGGTGACCATGGCAAACCGGTTGCGATAAGCCAGGCGATGATAGTCGAGGTACCAGTTGGGGATGCTGTAGTACTGCCACAGCAACACCCGATCCAGGGCACGGGTCGCGGCGAGTTGTTCGTCGTGGGTCTGTGCGGCGAGCAATTGCTCGAGCAGGCTGTCGACCACCGGGCTGGCAACCCCCGCGTAGTTCTTGCTGCCTTTGATGCTGGCCTGGCTGGAGTGGAAATATTGCCACTGCTCAAGGCCCGGACTGAGGGTCTGGTTCAGGGTCATTAGAATCATGTCGAAATCGAATGGGTCCAGGCGCTGTTTGTACTGGGCAGGGTCCACGGTTCGCAAGTGGGCGTCGATACCCAATCGCGCGAGATCTTCGACATAAGGTTGAAGGATCCGTTCGAGGCCTGGATTGACCAGCAATATTTCGAAACTCAAAGGCTGACCATTGCGATTGAGCATGTGTTGATCAGACAGTTTCCAGCCTGCCTGCGCCAACAGCTTCAGGGCCTGACGCAAGACTTCTCGGGGAACTCCTCCGCCGTCGGTTTTGCTCATGCTGAACGGCTGGTTGAACAGCGCCGGCGGCAATTGTTCGCGCCAGGCGGCCAGCAGCTGGTGTTCGCGACCTGTGGGCAGGCCCGAGGCGGAAAACTCGCTGTTGGGGTAGTAACTCATGGAGCGAGTGTAGGCGTTGCTGAACAGGGTTCGGTTGGTCCACTCGAAATTGAACATCAGGCTCAGCGCTTCGCGCACATTGACGTCGGCGAACATGGCGCGTCGGGTGTTCATGAACAACCCTTGAGTCTGGGTCGGAATCTTGTGCGCAATCTGCGCCTTGATCACCTCGCCGCGATCGACCGCCGGGAACTGATATCCGTAGGCCCAGTTCTTCGCCTGGTGCTCGATGTAGATATCGAATTCGCCGGCCTTGAAGGCTTCGAACGCCACTTCACTGTCGCGGTAAAAATCGACCTGGACCTTATCGAAATTGTATTTGCCGCGATTCACCGGCAGATCCTTGCCCCACCAGTCCTTGACCCGTTCGAACACCAGCTGTCGCCCCGGCAGTACGTGGGTGATGCGGTATGGGCCGCTGGTCACTGGTGGCTCGAAGGTGGTGGCTTTGAAATCGCGGTGCTTCCAGTAGTGCTGTGGCAACACCGGCAGTTCGCCGAGTCGCAGGATCAGCAGCGGATTACCAGCGCGCTTGAAGACGAAGCGGATGCGGTGGCGATTGAGGATGTCGACCCGCTCGACCTCTTGCAACGCGGTACGGTATTGCGGATGACCCTCGCGCAGCAGCAAGCGATAGGAGAACGCCACGTCATAGGCGGTGATCGGTTTGCCGTCATTGAAGCGCGCCTGGGGGCGCAGATTGAACACCACCCAACTGCGGTCTTCGCTGTACTCGACACTTTGCGCGATCAAGCCATAGCTGGACGTGGGTTCGTCGCCGGAGGGATCGTAAAGGCCCGTGCCGACCATCAAGGGTTCGTTGAGCTCGTTGACCCCGTACTGCAGGAAATTCGGTGTCGAGATCGGGCTGGTGCCCTTGAGCGTGTAGGGGTTGAGGGTGTCGAAGGTGCCAAAGGCCATAATCCGCAAGGTGCCACCCTTCGGCGCCTCGGGGTTGACCCAGTCGAAATGAGTGAAACTGGCCGGGTACTTGAGGGCGCCAAACTGCGCGTAGCCATGGCTTTCGCTGATGGCCGCGGTGGCGGAAAAGCTCAAGACCAGGCTGATGACGAGCAGGAGAGGACGTATCACGTCACGGTTCCGATCCAGGCGGCTTGGGCTTCTGGGGCGGTACAGTAACAGCTTGTATCCAGTGGAAAAAGGCTGCGTCCCGGACACTGCGCTGGTCCGGGTCCGGACGTTATTCCAGATGGCAGCCTGCAGGGGTCAATTGGATTCGTACACGGTCAGCGTTTCGCCCGGTTTAAGGGCTTCGCCGCTGCGTGGATTCCAGCGCTTGAGGTGCTGCATCTCGACGTTGAAACGTTTGGCGACCAGATAAAACGAGTCGCCTTTGCGAATCGTGTATTGGGTCGACTTTTTCTCTTCAGGCTTGTTGCCGGCCTTGCCGCTGGCCTTGGCGACAACGTTTGCTTTTGCGCTGGCTTTACTGGTGTCCTGCATGACCAGGGACTCACCGATCTTCAGGTGCTGCCCGGATAATTTGTTCCAGTGCTGCAGGTCTTTGACGTCGACTTTGTGCGTGCGGGCGATGCTCGCCAGGCTGTCGCCTTTCTTCACCGTGTAACTGCGGGCGTTACGAGGTTTTTCGTTGCTGGCCACTTCCTCGAACACCGGCGCGGACGGCGTCATGCCCGGCTGGCTCGGAATGCTCAGCGTTTGCCCTGGGTGCACGCCCTTGGACGACAGCTTGTTCACGTCCTTGAGGGTGGCGACCGATACGCGATAACGACTGGCGAGGCTGGCCAGGGTGTCGCCACGCCGCACGCGATAGCGCTGCCAGTCGACCAGCTCGTCAGGCTTCATGTTCGACAGGTTGGCGGTCAGGAGTTGGACCTTGGACGTCGGCACCAGCAAATGCTGCGGGCCGTCGATCGTGGTCTTCATCTTGAACGCGGGGTTGAGCTGGGTCAGTTCGTCCTGATCAATGTTGGCCATGGCGGCCACCTTGGTCAGGTCCACGCGCTGATTGAGTTCGACCACTTCGAAATACGGCTGGTTGGGAATGTGGTTCAGGTTGATGCCGTAGGCTTCAGGCGCCATGACCACTTGCGACAAGGCCAGGAACTTTGGCACGTAGTCCATGGTTTCCTGCGGCAGCGACAGGTTCCAGTAGTCAGTCGGCAGGTTGAGCTTCTGGTTGCGCTCGATCGCCCGGCTGACCGTGCCCTCGCCTGCGTTATACGCGGCCAGCGCCAACAGCCAGTCGCCGTTGAACATGTCGTGCAGGCGGGTCAGGTAGTCGAGCGCGGCGATGGTCGACGCGGTGATATCGCGCCGGCCATCATAGAAACTGGTTTGACGCAGGTTGAAATAACGCCCGGTCGAGGGAATGAACTGCCACAGGCCCACCGCATCGCTGCGCGAGTAAGCCATCGGGTTGTAGGCGCTTTCGATCACCGGGAGCAAGGCCAGCTCCAGCGGCATGTTGCGTTCTTCGAGGCGCTCCACGATGTAGTGCATGTAGAGGCTGCCGCGTTCACCGGCACCCTGGAGGAACGCCGGGTTGTTGGCGAACCACAGGCGTTGCTGGTCAATGCGCGGGTTCAGACCGTTACCTTCCTGCAACTGGAAACCCTGACGCATCCGTTCCCAGACATCCTGGGGGGCCAGCGGGGTCGGTTTGTCCGCGAGGAAGATCGGTTTCTGTTTGTAGCCTTCAGCCAGGTTAGGCGCGCGGTGGGAGGCCCCCGAGTCCACGTGGTTAGAGGTCTGACAGCCTGCCAGCACGACGCTCGCAGCCACAGCGATGGCCTGCGCCAACCGCGTAAATGCGTCCGAATTGATGGCCTTGCGTATGGATGACGGCATTGGCTGGGGGGTGTATCCAAGCGAAAATGTCGGGCGATTCTAGGAACCAGCCCCCCAACGGTCAACCTTTCAGAATTTTTAGGCGAATAGTGGCACGTCTTAGAACTTATCTTTCCATGCGCGCAAGGCAGCAAAAATCGCACTTGGCGACTGATTGTCGGTGCCGGTCCGTTCGTCCGCTTTTTCTTTAACGGATGTTTCGTCAACTCGGATAAACGGGTTGGTCTTGCGTTCCAGCGCTAAATTGGACGGCAGGCTGATGCGCTCTTCGCTGCGCCATTGACTGACCTGGACAAAACGTTCGGCGATGTCGATGTTGCCGGGTTCCACCGCCTGGGCGAAGCGCAGGTTACTCAGGGTGTATTCGTGAGTACAGTAGACCAAGGTGCTGTCCGGCAGCGAAGCGAGGCGGCTCAAGGAGTGATGCATTTGTTCCGGCGTGCCCTCGAACAGGCGCCCGCAACCGGCGGCGAACAGGGTGTCGCCACAGAACAGCAACGGGGTTTGCGGATCGGCGTGGTAGTAGGCGATATGACCCAGGGTGTGGCCCGGCACGGCGTGGATCACAAAGTCCAGGCCCAGCACGTTGACCGAGTCGTTATCGCCGAGGGCGATGTCGCGCGCCGGAATATTTTCCGCCGCCGGGCCCAGGACTCGGGCGCCGCTGACGTTTTTCAGCTGTTCGACACCGCCGACGTGGTCATGGTGATGGTGGGTGACCAGGATGTCGCTGAGTTGCCAGCCCGGATTTTGCTCCAGCCAGGCAAGCACCGGCGCGGCATCGCCGGGATCGACCACCGCACAGCGTTTGCTGGCAGCGTCTTGTAACAACCAGATGTAGTTGTCAGTGAAAGCGGGCAGGGCGTCGATCTGTATCATGGCTCAGTTCGCTAAGCGGAGAACAATGGTGCATCTTAGAGTCTGGCGAGGTTCCAGGCCAATGGAACCTCATGGAGATCCAAAATGACCGATGAAGCTTTTGCCCAGGCTGATCCTGAATGGCTTGCGCTGATCAGCTCGGCCCGGGAATGGTTGTCCGGCCCCTTGGGACAATTGTTGCTGGAGGAGGAGCGGCGGGTGCTCGAAGACGAGCTTGGCCGCTATTTCGGAGGCTATCTGGTGCATTACGGACCCTCTGCCGAGGCGCCCCCGGTGGCAAAACAGGTGCAGCGCAATGTGCGTCTGGGCGCGCCGTTGCCGGGCGTCGAGATCGTCTGCGAAGAGCAGGCCTGGCCCTTGAGCGAGCACGCGGCGGATGTGGTGGTCATGCAACACGGGCTGGATTTCTGCCTGTCGCCCCATGGTCTGCTGCGTGAAGCCGCCGCCAGCGTTCGCCCTGGTGGCCATTTGATCATTATTGGCATTAACCCGTGGAGCACTTGGGGGCTGAGGCATTTTTTCGCCCACGATGCCTTGCGCAAGGCGCGCTGCATCTCGCCTTCGCGGGTCGCGGACTGGCTGAACCTGTTGGGCTTCGCGCTGGAGAAACGCCGCTTCGGGTGCTATCGTCCGCCGCTGGCTTCGGCCGCCTGGCAGGCCCGACTGGCTGGCCTGGAACGCCTCGGCGACAGTTGGCAAAGCCCGGGTGGCGGCTTCTATTTATTAGTGGCGCGCAAGATCGTGGTCGGCCTGCGCCCGGTGCGACAGGTGCGACGCGAGCCGATGGGCAAGCTGATTCCGCTGCCGATGGCCAAGGTCAACCGGCGCAATTCACAACCGTAGGGCGTCACGCGCTACGCAGCTGTTTTCGATGATGGGAAGTTTGATGGAACAGGTTGTAATGAGCGAAAGCGTTGAAATCTTCACTGACGGCGCCTGCAAGGGCAACCCTGGCCCCGGCGGCTGGGGCGCATTGTTGGTGTGCAAGGGGGTTGAAAAAGAACTCTGGGGTGGCGAAGCCAATACCACCAACAACCGCATGGAGCTGACTGCTGCCATTCGTGGCCTCGAAGAGCTCAAGCGTCCGTGTGAGGTCTTGCTGGTGACCGACTCCGAATATGTCATGAAAGGCATGAAGGAGTGGCTGGTCAACTGGAAGAAACGCGGCTGGAAAACCGCCGCCAAGCAACCGGTGAAAAATGCCGATTTGTGGCAGCAGCTCGATGAGCAAGTCAATCGCCACACCGTGACCTGGCAATGGGTCCGTGGCCACACCGGGCATCATGGCAACGAGCGTGCCGATCAGTTGGCCAACCGCGGCGTGGATGACGTTCGGGCCAATCGCCACGGCTGATCATCGTTGGTCATCTAACGATTTATGGCCGTGCTAAAACTGTAGGAGCGGGCTTGCCCGCGATGGCGGTCTGTCAGATACACCGCGTCAAGCTGATCGCGGGCAAGCCCGCTCCTACAGAAATCTTCGAAGTTCCGCAAATCCCCATCAACAACAGGCATTGAGACTATTGATACGCGTCAATGGCTGTGATCGACGGTGCTGGATAGAGTCTTACCCATAGCTAACGCCATGAGGTGCCCAATGTCAGGCTCTATTCGTAAACAACCCATCGACCACGCAGGAGCCGTCGTAGCCCTGGACGCTTCCGTCCGCAAACCGTCCGCCCATGAGGTGTTGGTCCGTGTCGCGTCGATCGGTATCAGCGCTTACGACGAGCTGTGGCGGTTGAGCCCGATCACTGCGAAAACCCGGCTGCCGACAGGCATGGGCCAGGAAATCGCCGGTGTCGTAGTCGCTATTGGCGATGCGGTCACCGACCTTGCGCCGGGCGATAAAGTCGCCAGTTTTTCCAGCGAAGATTCTTATCAGTACGTGCTGTACGGCGAGCACATCGTGTTGCCGCGCTCGGCGCTGACGACTTATCCACACGTGCTGAGCGCGGCCCAGGCCAGCGTGCATTACACGTCGATGCTGTTGGCGTATTTTGCCTACGTCGATCTGGCCAAAACCAAGGCCGGCGCGACCGTTCTGGTGACCGATGCCAGTCAGTGTGCCGGCCCTGCGTTTATCCAGATGGGCAAAGCCTTGGGGTTCAACATCATCGCCGCCACCAAAGACAGCGATGACCGGCAACGCTTGCTCGACCTGGGTGCGCAGTCGGTGGTAGTGACTGAAGAACAGGACCTGATTCAACGCGTCAACAAGCTGACCGACGGTAAAGGCGTGAACGCCATTTTCGACGGCCTCGGCGGTTCGCAGATGAATCTGCTGGTAGATGCCCTCGCGCCCTGCGGCAGCATGGTGCTCTATGGCCTGAAAGAGGGTGAAAAGACGCCGTTCCCGGCCCAGGAAGCGTTCCAGAAGAACATCAAGTTTTACATTCACTGCCTGAGTAACTTCACCGGCAGGGCGGATTTGGGCATCGAGCAAAACCACGAAGCGTTGCAACGTGGGCTGGACGTGATCAACCAGCTGACCCTCGAGGGTGCGCTGACGTCGCGTGTCGACAAGGTATTCCCGTATGAAAAAGCGTCGTTCGCGCAACGCTACATCGATGAATTTTCGATGATCGGCCGCGTCGTGTTGCAGGTTTCGTAAACACCCCCTGCGAAACCGGCAGCGACCGGGGGTTGTCTCACGAGGACGATTTTGCCCGCCGGGGTATGCTAAAATTCTGCGCTTGTGCAGTGTTCAAGCGTTGAGAATTCACAGCTTATGGTCCAGAGATCTGTAGTACTCGATACCGAAACCACCGGTATGCCCGTCACCGACGGCCACCGGATCGTCGAGATCGGTTGCGTCGAGTTGATCGGCCGTCGCCTCACCGGGCGGCATTTTCACGTGTACCTGCAGCCGGACCGCGAAAGCGACGAGGGCGCTATCGGCGTCCACGGCATCACCAATGAATTCCTGGTCGGCAAGCCCCGTTTCAGTGAAGTCGCGGACGAGTTCTTCGAGTTCATCAACGGCGCGCAGCTGATCATCCATAACGCGGCGTTCGACGTTGGCTTCATCAACAACGAGTTCGCGTTGATGGGGCAGCACGACAAGGCCGACATCACGCAGCACTGCAGCATCCTCGACACCCTGGCGATGGCTCGTGAGCGTCACCCCGGCCAGCGCAACAGCCTCGATGCCTTGTGCAAACGCTACGGCGTGGATAACTCCGGCCGTGAGCTGCACGGCGCACTGCTCGACTCCGAGATTCTCGCCGACGTTTACCTGACCATGACCGGCGGGCAGACCAGCCTGTCCCTGGCCGGCAACGCCAGCGACGGCAATGGTTCGGGCGAAGGTTCGGGCAACACCGCCTCGGAGATCCGCCGCTTGCCGGCCGGCCGCAAACCGGCGCCGGTCATCCTCGCCACTGACAGCGAAATGGCCGAGCACGATGGGCGCATGGCAGCCATTGCCAAAGCCGCCGGCGCGCCTGCGTTATGGGTGCAGTTGCTGGAAGCACAGACAGCTCAATAACCCGATCTGTCCAGCCAAGGGGGTGCCATGACGCGACCAGACCCGGCACTCTCCATTCGCGTCGCGGACGAGTGTTTCGAAGACTACATCCTCAACAGCGAATTCAGCTTCACGGTCAGTGGCTACGCCCAGGCGCAGGTCGGGCAGCGTGTCGCGCAGTGGCCGGTGGAGCGGGTCGAGCCCTACAGCAAAAACTATGGCATCGACGCTCAGGAGTTCAGCCACTATCGCCAAGGCGCCGACAGCGCGGTGCTGGTGGCCTGGCTGGATGAGCGCGCCGTCGGCCACATCATCTTGAGCACCCACTGGAATGGCTTTGCCCATGTCGATGAGCTGGCGGTCGACGCCTCGGCACGACGTAGCGGGGTGGCCCGCTCGTTACTGGAGGTCGCGCAATTCTGGAGTCGCAAGCGCAACCTGCCCGGGATCATGCTCGAAACACAGAACAATAACCTGGCCGCGTGCAAACTCTATGAACGCTGCGGTTATGTGGTAGGCGGAGTCGATCACTTGCTCTATCGCGCGATTGATCCCGGTAGCCGGGAAATGGCGATTTTCTGGTATCTGATCTTTGATCAGGCAGAAAGCCATCAGCCTGAATAAAAAACAGCTGTATTCACCGCCTGCCGTCAAGGCAATCTGACGTTCAAGCGGCGTACAGGACGTGTAGCGAGGTAACCCGCTCCCTGAATCAGGGAGTACGGGTCATCTTGACGCCGGACTGCAGCAGTTCGAAGTCGTCGCCGCCCAAATGGTTGACTCGGTCACCAATGGCCAGACGATAGGTGGAAACACGTTCCGTGCCGGTAGCCGCATCCGGCTCTGATTCCTGGAATTCATGCACCGAGTAGACACGGCCTTCCGCATCTCTTGCATGAAACTGTCCAACGAGAACTGAAGCCATTTGCTTTGTAACCTCTGAAGATAACCGCTCATTTGCGCTGACATGCTAACACTGCGCGGCGACAGTCTACGCCCGCTCGTAAGGTAAGTCTGGACGAACGGAGGTCGAATCAGCCTTCCTGTGTCTCAGACCGTGGTTTGCGAGGCGAGTTTGCCGCTGTCGAAAAAATAGTCTAGGCCGCTGTTTCCTGCATGTTCCGTGGACAATCGCGCACAAAGTGGGTCCCGGTCATCTATAACTGAAACCTCTCTCATCACTAAGCGGATACCTTCATGAGCCAGGTCTATAAGATTGCAGTGGTCGTTGGCAGCCTGAGAAAAGACTCGGTCAACCGGAAAATCGCGCTGGCACTGGCGACGCTGGCACCCAGTAACCTGGAGCTGAAAATCGTCGAAATCGGCGATCTTCCGCTCTATAACGAAGACATCGACAAGGATGCGCCGCCAGCGGCCTACACCACTTTCCGTCAGCAGTTGATCGCCAGCGACGCGTTCTTGTTCGTGACCCCGGAATACAACCGCTCGGTGCCGGGGGTGCTGAAAAATGCAATCGACGTGGGATCTCGCCCCTATGGCAAAAGTGCCTGGGGCGGTGGCAAGCCTGCCGCGGTGGTCAGTGCGTCGCCGGGGGCGGTGGGCGGTTTTGGGGCCAACCACAATTTGCGTCAGTCCATGGTCTTCCTCAACGTACCGTGCATGCAGCAGCCGGAAGCCTATATGGGCAACTTTGGCACGTTCTTCGATGCGGCGGGCACCTTGTCCGAGCAGACCAAGCCGTTCCTGCAGACCTTCATCACCGCTTATGCGGCGTGGGTCGAACAGCAAAGGACGGCGTGATAACCGATCAGTCGTCAGCCCCGCCGGGACCTCCCGCTCGCGGTTGATTTATGTAGCGCAGGCTCGGCAAGACCTGTCGCTAAGCTGCCTTTTCACTCTCGATCCTGCGTGTACGGGTTATGTACATGCAGGATTTTCAGCGCAAAAGGAAGCTTGCCATGTCATCCGCCCAACAACCGTACTTTCACCTCGAATCTCTTCGTCAGCGCTTCGACGATGACCTTAAGGACGCGGTTCGCGCCGAAGCTATCAATGACCAGGAAAGCCAGTGGCTGCGGACCTTGCTCGACACGTCGGCCACTGCGACGGACTCCAGCGATGCACCGCGTGTCGACAGGCTGTTGATTGCTGACCCGCTGCAGCTCGACGCCGAGGTGGCTACGGCGCTGCTGATCAGCCATACGGTCGCCGACGATAAGCGGGTGTATCTCAGCACGTTGTCTTTCGGCGTGGAGCAATTCGACGACCGTGAGCAGTTGCTGGAATGTCTGGTGGAGCGCTACGACTCGATATCACGTCAAAGCACGTCCCTTGAATATGAAAAAATCGATGGCGATCCGTTCATACAATGCCGAGCCGCGATCATCGATCAGCAGGCCGGGCATCTGTTGCAGCTCTCCCGGCAGTTACTGCTACTGCCTTCGTTGCAGGCCACGCTCTGCCATGCGCTAAAACCACGACTTGATGCGTTGACGGCAGGTACCTCTACCGATCCTCAGACCCGGTTACTGCAGATCGTACAGATCCCGCCCGCTTCGTTGGCGGCCACCGAAGTACCTGCGGTCGTAGGCTTGCAAACGCTGCTCGACGCCGCTCTGGATGAATGTTCCGGGGAAACGCTGGATGCTCGTTTGGGGCGCTACTTCCTCAGCACTCAAGGCCTGGTGTTGGATAGTGAACAGTCATTACGTTATCGACAAGCCTTGTCCAGCGCAGTCCAGGCGCTGTCACTGACGTATGAAGAACAGCTTGCCGTTTATTGGGATGCGTCGCTTAGCGATGGCCGTAGTCGGCGTGAGTACGCAACAGAATGGCTGGCGCAGGCCTTCCGCCTGCAACTGCTCACACAATTTCAGAGCAAGATGCTCACGGTCGAAGAGTTTCGACGCCTGCGCTCGTTGCAGTATCTGGCTAGCGAGCACCGTCTTGTTCGCCTGCGTGTCGAAAAACTGTCTGTCGAGATCGATGGTCAGGAGCCGGTCAAGCTTGCCGGCATGTTTCTGATTAGTTTCCTTGGCGATACGACGTCTACTCCCTTGCTGTACTCATCGATCAATGGGTTGAGCCGGTTGACGGGGCGGGACGCGCTGGATGGGTTTTTCAAGTCTGCGGCCGGGAGTGCTGAGCTGCTGGATCATTCTTCATTGAATGATCACGCGATGCTGCGCAGCGGCGGGGCCTTGCACGTGCGCTTCGACGCGATCGAGCGTGAGCTGTTCGTTGATCGCGCCGACTCAGTTATTGCGCTGCAAAAACGCAATCTGGCATTTGCCCTGAAGCAGCCGCGCCAAGACCGCACCCGTATGACCGTCATGATTGATGACGCTCTGGATATTCGCCCGTTGCTGGATCACCGGTTGTTGCGCACTGCCGGAGGCGGGCGCTGGAGCGAAGAGCGCGTCGCATTCGACAAGGTCTGGTTGACGCCGTACACCCCGTCGGAACAAGGCGAAACCGCGGCGGATAGGCGTGTATCGGTTCCTCTGTCGTGGATGGACCAAGCGGATTCGCTGGATAAATACAATCAGTGGGTCCGCGGTGCGCATCCGGGTGTCGCTGCGTGGGTGAGGGACGAACTGAATCGATACCTGGCCGTGATCTGCGCAACGCCCTTGGACGTCAGGTATGTGCAGGTCCAGCTGCTCGACGGTAGCGAAATACCGGCTATGGAAAGCCCGATGCCGGAAGTGGTCGACCTGATCGACCTGACGCTGGAGTTGATCAGCGGCCGTCGCACCGGGTCCTTGGCTGACGCCAGCCGAGCGCTCTTAAAGTTACCGGCCGACAGTGTCGCAAGCCCCATCGCACAGCTGACGCCGGCACTACTCAACCTCATCGTGCCGCGGATTCGCGACCGGTTCACTGCGACCTATGGCACTCACGTACAACGCTTCTACACCCGACCCTTTCGCGACGTCGACACCCAGTTAGATGCCGGGGCGTTATCCAGTTTTATCCGTGAGGACTTGCTGCGTCTGGAGCTGTCGCTGCAACGGCGTTTGGGAAAGGTCGACAGCAATGCCCTGGATATGCTGGAGGAGGTGCTGAACCTGCCGGAGCGCAGTTTACGCCGTTCTTTGGGCACTCTGGCCGCAGAGGTTTACCAGGTGTCGGTGATCTATGACCCCTTGCAGCCGGCAGTGCGGATGAGCAATGCGTTCATCCTTAATCGGCCTGCACAGTTCGCGAGCAAGTGGTTGTTCTGGTCGCCGCTGCAGGCGTTACAAGTGTTCGATACGCGCAGTCAGCTCGAATACGCTGTCGGTCAAAGGTTGACGCAATCGGTGCGTCAGGCGTCGTGGCTGGGTCTTTTCCAAGTGAGCGATCAGCATCGGCTGCGCGTCTGGCTAAAGGCGGGGGGGCAGCGTCAGATCCAAATCGCCACGCAACGTGTAGACGGGCATTTTATCCGGCATCTGCAGCAAATGGAGTGGACTCGACAATACCGGGGCATTGAGCAGGCCGGTCAATTTGCGACACGGCATCGGCTCGATGCCACCTCCTTTGCCAACCTGCTGGGTGAGGCCGAGGCCGATGATTGCATCAGTCAAGCGTTGTCCGGGCTGTCCTTGAGGATTCAGAACGAGCTGTTCAAAGTGCTGATTCCAGACTGGTTACGACTGGCTTCAACCTGGGACCTGCTGACATTCAAAGCGATTTTTCA
The DNA here is from genome assembly GCF_044336365.1 of Pseudomonas sp. NA-150. Classification (NCBI taxonomy): domain Bacteria; kingdom Pseudomonadati; phylum Pseudomonadota; class Gammaproteobacteria; order Pseudomonadales; family Pseudomonadaceae; genus Pseudomonas; species Pseudomonas sp. NA-150. The sequence goes on from NZ_CP172305.1 coordinate 1,678,185, forward strand.
GCGCTTCTATTTGACCAACGACCCCACCCACGACTTTATGGTCGGTATCCCGAGCCTGCATGCCTACTCCCGCGATTGCCTGTTGGCGGAGTTGAGCAAAGCGTTCCCCAGTGAATCTCTGGATCCGGACAACATTCAAATCACCTTCAAACGCTACATTACCTCCACGTCGGCCTCCACGCTTCCGGGCGCTTTGGGTCAGACACCTTCTATGACTGCGGCGGCAACGATTACCTACAGCGAAAGCCTGACCGATTATGCGATCAATCGCTTTTTCGATGTTCAGGACGTTGTGCTCAGTGTGTCGACCTTGGATAAGCCGTCCATGCCGGCCGGATTAACCTCGCAGTACGTGATAACGGTGGTCCGTCAACTCGATATCGGCGAAGCGTTTCGGCGCTTGTTGGCACAGAAGTTCGACCCTGCCGATCCGGGATTTATGACTCGACGCAACGACTTCATTCGACAGGCGCCGGCGCTGCTGCTTCTGAAGGCCTTTGCGATGAAACTCACCAAAGAGCTGACAGCCACAGCCTATCGTTTCGTCGAACGCGTCGCGGATATGCCCGACAACATTGCCCGTTTGCCCATCGACGATCAGGACATTGTCCTACGTCCATTGCAACTGATTGCCAGCCCGGACATGGTGCCCGATAGCGTTTCCGGTCTTTATTTAATCGGCCCGAGCGATGCGAAGGCGGGGCCGCAGATCTTGTACGCCATTTTGCATGAGGGTTTCAGCCTTAAGGAATACGCCGATCAGGACGCGTTGCTCAAGGACCTTCGCGAGTCAGAAATCCTTCAAACGCTTGTGTTGCAACGTGTTGAGCCTGGTGTACGCGCGCGTTACGCCAGTGGTGGATTTTCCAGCGTGCATTTGTCCTGGTTTTCACAGGTACTGCCAAGTGTTTCGGCCTGGCTGCCTGGCTCCGTCCCGGGGCCGGTGACGTTAGACACTGCAACACTGTTGCAGGGAAACGCGTTGCATCATTTTTTTACCGATACCGTGAAAGTCTTTCAGGACTTGATCAAGCAATACACGATGAGTTCCAGGGAAGCGAACCAAAGCTCCTTTCGCTATGTCATGACATTGTTCGCGGAACAGGCCTTGTCGTTTCTTCCGGGCAAGCTTGGAATGGCGGTTGCGGCCTGGCAAAGCCAGACGCTGGTCCGGGAGGCGCTCACGGCCGCCGCCAATCATCGTTGGGGCAAGGCCGTGTCGGAGTTTTCTGCGGCACTCGGCGTCCTGGCTGCCTCCAGAGTGGCGGAAGACGCCATCGAGCACGACAACGAAACCGAAACCGAAACCGCGCAAGCCACAGAGGAGCAACCTGAAAGCCAGTTCACGCTGCGCCTTGGGGAACTGCTCCCTGAACTCCAGACTCGGCTGCAACAGTTCGAAGTAGACGATCTTGCCTTGAGCGATCTGCAGCGCGATGAGTTGTTCAATGTCTATCGCGACCCTCGCACGCTGCGGCGCTACGCCGCTGTCGATGGAAAGGTTTATCAGGTGGATCAGGCCGGCCCCAGGCTGAGAATTATCAGGGGCCAGTCGAAGGGGCCCTGGATCAAGTTAAAACAAGACACTCAGCAATGGGCACTGGATATCAGGCTTCGCGGCGGTGGCGGTGCACTCACCCGCGTCAGTACCGCCGCCAGCAGTGCTCAGATCGAACTCGAGTTTATTGTGGAGGCCGAGGGCATGCATGAGATCCGCCTGAACTACATCAACAAGGCGCGTCGAATCGGTCAGGCACACCTGCAAGCCAAACGTTATCTGGAAACGGCGATGGATAACCTGAACACCGGACAGTCAGACGTTGCACTGAACGCCGAGGCAACGCGAATCATCGCCGAGTTCTTCGGCGTGCAAACACCAAGCGCAGCGCTAATCGGCAAGATTCAGCAGTTGCTCAGAACACTGTTTGCCGCGATGACTGACCCAAGCCTTTCACCCTGGTCGTCGTCGCGTTTTGTCGTGGGCACTAATCGAAGCGGGTATCAGGACACCACGGCGTTGGTGGTCAAAGGCGATCCCTTGCAGCGAATTTACCTGTCCGAGCGCTTCTTCCGGATGCCCGCTTACAGGCTCAAGGCTCCCGCTCCGGGGCAAGCCGTTTTCAACGAAGAAGTTCACTATCGGGCTGCGACGCTGATTCACGAGGTATCCCATCTGGCCTGCGATACCCATGACATCGCCTACGTAGAATCCTCGTCTCCGTATCTCGACCTGCTGGCTGATCAGTCACCGCACCATGTCCGTATAAAACAGGAAATCGAACGCCTGCAACAACGCACGCTGTCGCATCGGACCCAACCCGACGCGCTGTTCCAGACCTTTGAAGATAACAACTGGCGAGACCTGAAAGATGAGGATGGGTCAGCCAAACAGGCCGTGTTGCGCTTGACCGGTGAGCGCGATCTGGACGATGCACGGCGGGTTTTTCTAAGCGACGGTGCCAAGCGCAGTGACGTTATCTTGAGTAACGCCGACTCGCTGACATTGCTGATTCTGTTGTTGGGACGCGAAAGCTTCTTGTCGGTCTCTCGCTCGACCGCGGTATAGCGGGAGTGGCTGTGGTTCGAGCTGAACGTTGCACAACTCGGACCACAGCCTTTCGGCAATCAGACTGTGTAGTGGCGCAACTCCCGGGCAATCAACAGTCGCTGAATTTCGCTGGAGCCTTCGTAGATTTGGGTGATCCGCGCATCCCGGTAGTAACGCTCCACCGGATAATCTTCCAGATAACCGTAACCGCCGTGAATCTGCATGGCCTTGGAGCAGACCTTTTCCGCCATTTCCGACGCGAACAGCTTGGCCTGCGAGGCTTCCGACAAACAGGGTTTGCCAGCGCTGCGCAGACGCGCGGCGTGCAGGATCAACAGGCGCGCGGCGTTCAGTTGCATATGCATGTCGGCCAGCATGTTCGAGACGCTTTGGTGCTCGATGATCGGCTTGTCGAACTGCACCCGTTCCCGGGCGTAAGTCAACGCCGCTTCAAAGGCGGCGCGGGCGATGCCCAAGGCTTGTGCAGCAATGCCGATGCGCCCGCCTTCGAGGTTGGACAGGGCAATGGCCAGGCCTTTGCCGCGCTCACCCAACAGGTTGGCCTGGGGAATACGACAGTTGCTCAACGTCACCGCACAGGTGTCTGACGCACGAATGCCCATCTTGTGTTCCGTGCGATCGACCACGAAGCCCGGCGTATCGGTGGGCACCAGGAACGCCGACAAGCCTTTTTTGCCCAGCTCCGGATCCGTCACCGCAAACACAATCGCCAGCTTGGCGCGTTTGCCGTTGCTGACGAATTGTTTGGCGCCGTTGATCACCCATTCACCGTCCTTGAGTTCGGCGCGGGTGCGCAGGTTATGCGCTTCGGAGCCGGCCTGGGGTTCGGTCAGGCAAAAGCAGCCAATGGCCTTGCCGCTGGCCAGCTCTGCCAGCCAGGTTTGTTTTTGCGCTTCGGTGCCGTAGTTCATCACCGGGCCGCAGCCCACTGAGTTGTGGATGCTCATCAACGCGCCGGTAGCGCCATCACCCGCGGAGATTTCCTCAACGGCCAGCGCGTAGGCCACGTAGTCGACATAGGTGCCACCCCATTCCTCGGGGACCACCATGCCGAGCAAACCCAGCTCGCCCATCTTGGCCACCAGCGCATCATCGATCCAGCCGGCTTTCTCCCAGGCAGCAGCGTGGGGCGCGATTTCATGGCGGGCGAAGTCGCGGGCCATGTCGCGAATCATCACCTGTTCTTCGGTCAGTTCAAGGTCGTGCATGGCTTACACCTCATGGCCGATGAAGAAACTGGCGACGTATTCAGGGCTGAGTGCCCGCAAGGTCGGTGGACTCCACTGGGGGTTTCTGTCCTTGTCGATGAGTAGGGCGCGCACGCCTTCGATCAAGTCGCCGCGTTCGAACCATTGCCGGTCCAGGTGCAGCTCCAGTTCGAAGCAGGCTTCCAGCGGCAGATGACGTCCGCGTCGGAGCATTTCCAGGGTGACGGACATGGCCAGTGGCGAGCGGGTATCCATCAGGTCAGCGGTAATCAGCGCCCATTCGTGGCTGTTGGCGATGCTCACGGCGCGCAGTTGTTCAACGATGCTCTTCACGTCCGGCAAAGCAAAGAAGTGGTCGATGACCGGGCGCAGCGTTTGCAGTGGTGCGTTCGGTAATTGCTGAACACCGTGCTTCGCCAACAAGCTTTGCAGATCGTGCAGGGCGTTGCCGTTCCAGGTCAGATGGTCCAGGTCCTTGTCCAGTTGCGGCAGCAACGTGCTGTTCAAATGCCAGTCCGCCAGGCCGCAATACAAGGCATCCGCGGCGCCGATTTGCACGCCGGTCACGCCCAGGTAAATCCCCACTTCACCGGGTATTCGCGGCAAAAAATAACTGCCGCCTACGTCAGGGAAATAGCCGATGCCAACTTCCGGCATGCCCAGCCGGCTACGTTCGGTGACCACCCGCAGGTCGGCGCCTTGTGCCAGGCCCATGCCACCGCCGAGCACATAGCCGTTCATCAATGCCATGACCGGTTTGCGGTAGCGATGAATCGTCAGGTCGAGGGCATATTCTTCGAAGAAAAAGTCCAGGTGCACGGTCTGGCCGTTCTTGTGGCTGTCGTACAGCGAGCGGATATCGCCGCCGGCGCAGAAGGCTTTTTCGCTGTTACTGCGCAGGACGACGGCGTAAACCTCGTCATCCACCGCCCAGGCGTCTAACTGTTCTTGCAGGGCACGGACCATGTCCAGGGTCAGCGCATTCAGGCCCATCGCGCGATTAAGGGTCAAATGCCCGACGTGATTGCGCACCGTGGCCAGAACGGCATCGGGCATGTCGTTACCGTCGGCGTCCTGATGGCGGGGGGATAAAATCTGACTGCTCATGGCTATCTCCCTGATTCTTTATTGTTCTGCTTTCTCGGGCTTGCGCGAGAAATGTCACTTTGGATGCTAACAGCGGGAATTTGCAAAAGACAATCAGGAATCCTGCAGGGAGGGTTTGCGTTTTTGCTTGGGGGTAGGAGCTGCCGAAGGCTGCGATCGGCTGCGCAGCAGCCGTATGAAGGCCCTTCGGACCTTGTCGCAGCCTGCGGCAGCTCCTACAGAGGGCTGGATGTATCAGGTATTACTTTCCGCGAATTTTTCGAAATACAGCCGGGTGCTGTCCAGCGTCTGGTCCTGCAGCCAGACCTTGATCGACTCCACCATCGGCGGCGGTCCACAGACGTAGATGTCACACGGGCTGTCGTGCAGTTCAGCGCTGTCGAAATGCTCGGTGATGTAGCCGCGCTTGCCTTCCCAGCCAGGGCTGGCGTCGCTGATCACCGGCGTGTAACGGAAGCCCGGAATGCGTTCGGCGTAGGCTTCGATCCGCGCGGTTTCGCACAGGTCTTCGGCATTGCGCACGCCATAGTACAAATGCACCGGCTGGCCGCAGCCGCCACGGTCGGCGATGTCGTCGAGCATGCCCAGCAACGCCGATAATCCGGTGCCGCCCGCCACCAGCAGCAGCGGCTTATTCACGTGTCGCAGATAAAACGCCCCCAGCGGTGCTTCGAAACTGATCTCGTCGCCGACCTGACAACGCTCGCGGATGTAGTTGCTCATCACCCCGTCTGGCAATAGACGAATCAGAAACTGCAACTGATTGGTGGCGTTGGGCTGGTTGGCAAACGAGTAGGAGCGCTTTGATTCACTGCCCGGAATCTGCAAGCGCGCGTACTGCCCCGGCAGGTAGTCCAGACGCTGCCCATCAGCGCTGGCGTCCACATGCAGGATCGCGGTGCTGGGCGACACCTGCTCGACCGCGCTGACCCGTCCGCGTTGCAGGGCAGGACCCACGGCGCTGCACAGGCTGGAAGCGAAGTCGAAATAGAACGAGGCATCGGACTGCACCCGGGTCTGGCAACTGAGCATTTTGCGTTGCGCCAGGTCCAGCGCCGACAGTGCTTCGTCGTCGACATATTCCTGGGTGTAATCGCCTGATTCGCAACGCCCCTGGCAGGTGCCGCATACCCCTTCGCGGCAATCCAGCGGGATGTTGATGCCGCTGCGCAACGCGGCATCGAGCAGGATTTCATTGGGCTGCACGGCAAAAAACAGGGTTTTGCCATCAGCGAAGTTAAACGCGACCTTGTGTGTCATGGTCCAGTGTCCCGCGAGTCAAAGGTGGTAGAAGTCGAGCACCGAATTGATGGTGTCGTTGAGCAGCACCACGTGCTTGCGGGTGATCTTCCAACTGTCGCCAGCGGGCTTGAGGTGATAGGTGGCGCGGCCGAAGAACTGCTCGGCGGTGGCCAGGCGATAGTACAACGTGTTCCAGTTGACCTTGATCTGTAGGTGCCCGTCGTCCAGTGGCGCGATGCGCACGTTGTTGATCATGTGTAGGGTGCGCGGCATTGGCGTTGACGAGGCCGACTTGCCGGTGCGCAGGCGGAACACGCGATCTTCCAGGCCCGATCGGTTGGCGTAGTAGATCAACGACATTTCGCGCTTCGGGTCGGTGGTGTGGACGTGCTCGGACTCCCACTGCGGCAGGTGGAACTCACTGTTTTCGTCGAACAGTGCGATGTAGGCATCCCAGTCCTGGGCGTCGCACAGTTCGGATTTACGGTAGAGCAATTGTTCGATCTGATACTGCAATTCAAGATTCATCTTCACACCTCACGCAGTGTCAGGGATTTCGCTTCCAGGCCTTTGATCAGGAATTTTTTCCAGTGGCTGTGCTGGTTGACGTAAAGCCCTTCATGAGTGAATTCAGTGCCGGTCAAGGTCGGACGGATGCCCAGGGTTTCGCTGTTCGGTGTAGGACCTTCGACCCATTTGTGGCTGCCGCGCGAGATGTCGCTCCAACGCTCAAGGCGGCCCTGAAAACCCCGCTGGGCTTCACGGAATTCCACCAGGTCATCGGGGGTGCCGAGGCCGGAGACGTTGAAGAAATCTTCGAACTGGCGGATACGGTTTTCCCGGTCCTTGTCCGATTCGTTTTTCACCCCGATGCACTGGCTGATGATCTCGGTCTTGTTCCACGCCACCGGGCGAATAATGCGCAGCTGTGAGCTGATCTGATCGAGGAAGAACAGGCTCGGGTAGATGTTCAGGTTGCGTAGGCGGTGCATCATCCACTCAGCCTTGTCCTGGCCATATTCTTCGATCAGGCGCGGCATGATGGTGGTGTAGCCGGAGCGCACGGCCGGGTTGGGCATGTCGCTGAACAGCAGGCTGTGACCGTTGTTGAAGGAGAACCAGCCGTCGTCGGTATTGGCATCGCCGGCGCCGAGTTTGCTGTAGTCCAGGGTGTCGCCGCTGCTGGTGCCTTTCTCGGTATTGACCTGCTGGCGGTGCTGCACCGTGGCCACGTAGTTGTAGTGCACGGTGCTGACGTGATAACCGTCCAGGCCGTTTTCGTTCTGCAGTTTCCAGTTGCCGTCGTAGGTGTAGCTGGAGCTGCCGGGCAGCACTTCCAGTTCGCCGGTGGCCGATTGCGCGACCATCATGTCGAAGAAAATCTTCGCGTCGCCAAGGAAGTCTTGCAGGCTGTCCGTACCGTTAACGTTGAGGCTGATGAAGACGAAGCCCTTGTAGCTTTCGATCCGGGCTTTCTTCAGGCCGCGCGTGGCCTTGTCGAAGCCTTCATCGTATTCACCAGGCGCCTTGACCTTGACCAGACGGCCGTCGCTTTTGTAACACCAAGCGTGGAAGGGGCAGGTGAAGGTCGACTGGTTGCCCTTGCCGACCCGGGTCAGGGTGGTGCCACGGTGTTGGCAGGCGTTGATCAAGGCATTGAGCTGGCCTTCGCCATCGCGGGTGATGATCATCGGCTGACGGCCGGCGCGCATCGTCTTGAAGTCGTGCTTGTTGGCGATTTCGCTTTCGTGACAGGCGTAGATCCAGTTCTTCTCGAAGATCAGTTCCATTTCCAGATCGAACAACTGAGGTTCGGTGAAGATGTCACGGGCGACGCGAAACACGCCTTCTACCGGACGAAAATCCAGACAACCCTCAATGAAGCTTTTCCAGTCGGTGACACTCTTTTCGCTGTGCATTGTTATAGGCCTCAGGCATCGGTGAATCCGTGAGGTCATTGAACGGCTTGCGGGAAAACGGGGCTATCCGCTTAGTGGGTGATGGCTATCCATGTAGGAAGCGCTACCAAATGACCCACGGCAGGCACTGATATGTGGCGGACCCTCTGCTCACTTCTCGCCAGTTATCCGGAAAATCAGCCAAACCTATCCACTAAATAGCCAACAAGGCATTCTGCCCCTTGGCGGCACGCGGTTTGCTGTCATTATTCAAAAACGCGTCGCTAGAACGCACCTGAAGCCGTGAGTGCCCGTGATGAACAGCAAACCTGGCGTCCAGTCTGGAGATATTCGTGTCGACCGCTATGACCTGGCGGGCGCGCGCGCGTGGATGTCCGCGATCTGCGGGCCGCACTTGCTGAAGACCAGCAGCCCCGAGCGCATCCATTTTCATCACACCGGCAACGTCCTCAAGTCAATGTCGACCACCCTTGGGGTGATCGAGTACGGCACCGACGTGACCATCAGCGTCGAAGACGTCGAGCACCTCAATTGCTACAGCTTGAGCCTGCCAATGGTGGGCGCGCAGGAGTTACTGTTGGGCGGCGATCGGCTGTATTCCGATGCCGAGCACGGCTTGATCCTGTCACCGGACGACAGCCAGGAGCTGACCATCGCCGGCAATTGCCGCAAGGTGCAGGTGGCGATTACCCAGACCGCCATGCGTCAGACCCTCGAAGACATGCTGCAACGTCCGCTGCAAACACCATTGCGTTTCGAGTCGGTGATGGACGCGGTCAACGGTGCCTCGGCGTCCTGGTGGCGCCTGGCGCGTTATCACCTGGGTGAACTGGAAAACAGCCATGATCTGTACGATCAGACGTTGTTCAGCCGGGACATTGAAAGTGCTTTGATCAAGGGGCTTATCCTTGCCCAACCGAACAACTACTCCGAAGAGTTGCGCCAGTTGATGGGCGTTAAACTGCCGTCTTACTTGCTGCGGGCTAAAGCCTACTTGCACGCCAATGCGCGGGAAGATGTGCACCTGGAAGATATCGAACGGGCGTCGGGGGTGTCGCGCTTCAAACTGTTCGACGAGTTCAAAAGGTACTTCGCCCTGTCGCCGATGGCTTACTTGAAGAAGTACCGGCTGACTGCGGTGCGTCAGGAAATGCTCGAAGACCGTTCGGCGCGCAATATTTCAGTGATCGCCATGGGCTGGGGGTTTACTCACCTGGGGCGTTTCTCCAGTGAGTACCGCAAGCTGTTCGGCGAAACCCCAAGTGCTACGTTGCAGCGCAATGAAGCACGGCGTATGCAATCGTTCTGATACACCGCATGGCTTTATCTTTAGGCCAACACAGTCCCAAACACTATCTGGGTCAAACTCTGCATCGATGCGGTGGTGCGTTGTGCCTTGCCCACCAGCATCGCGCCTTGCAGCGAGGCGACGATAAAGCACGCGGTTTGCTGGCAATCCAGGTCCTTGCGCACTTCACCCGCAGCAAGCGCTGCTGTCAGGCAATGGCTGATGATGTCCTGCAAGGTGGCAAAGATTTCCACTAGGCGCGCGCGGATGATGTCGCTGTGTTCGCTGGCTTCGGCGGCAAAGTTGCCATACAGGCAGCCGATCTTGACGCAGCCGCACTCAAGGTACTGCTGATGCCAGTCGAAGTAGCTGCGCAGCCGCGCCAGGGGCGACAACGCCTCGTTGAGCAAGGTCTCGTCGAGCGTCGGTTGGGTGTTGACGAAGTAAAGGTCGAGGATTTCCAGCCCAAACATTTCCTTGGAAACGAAGTGGTTGGTAAATGAACCCTGAGGCACGCCCGCGGCTTGCACGATATCGCGCACGCTGGCGCCGGCGAAGCCACGTTGATGGACGACCTTGAGACCTTCAGTCAGTATTTTTTCGCGATGTGATGGTTTAGCCATGGCCGGAATAATATGCCCATACATATTGAAAGTCTATTTGTCCGCTATCTGAGTCAGCAGGTTGTCTTTCAGGTAATCGATCAGCGCCCTTAGCTTAGGCGATGCGTGGCGACTGGACGGCCACAACATCCAAAGTGCACCGCTGTGCACCACGTAATCGTCCAGCACCAGTTGCAACTCACCTTTAGCCAGCGCCTTACGCACCACGAAATCCGGAATGCAGGCGATGCCCATGCCTTGTTTGGCCAGGTACAGCTGCGCTTCGGTGGTGGAGCAGACTGCCGTTTTGGTCAGGGTCGGAATGGGCGTCGCGTCGGGTGTCTGCAGCGGCCAGTGCTCGATCTTGCCGGTGGCCGGAAACTTGTGCAGCAGGCAGGCATGGTGCTCCAGATCCCGGGGATGCTGCGGCACGCCGCGGCGTTTCAAGTAATCCGGTGAGGCGATCAACACCAGGCGGAATTTGCCGATCTGCCGCGACATCAGCCGTGAGTCCTGAGGTTCGCCAGTGCGGATCACGGCATCGAAACCCTCTTCGATCACGTCCACCATGCGGTCGGACAGGTCGATATCCATCTCGATATCAGGGTAGCGCTGCATGAAACCGGCCATGGCCGGCATCATCAGCTCGCCGAGCAGTGGCATGCTTACATGCAATTTGCCTCGGGGCGCTGCCGACAGATGTGACAGTTCCATCTGCGCCGCTTCGACTTCACCCAGAATCCGCCGACAGCGCTCAAGGAACAATGCCCCCTCGGCGGTCAGGGTAATACTGCGCGTGCTGCGGTGAAACAGGCGTACACCAAGACGTTCCTCCATCCGCGCGATGCTTTTTCCCACCGCCGATGACGACACATCCAGCAGTTTCGCCGCCTCGGTGAAGCTGCGGGTCTCAGCGACCTGTACGAAAATACTGATGCCGCTCAAACTGTCCAATGCCTGTCCCCACCTGCGCGTCGTCTGCTACTCCGGACTTTCATGTCCGATATGTTCGGAACACTAGCCTATTTTTCGTTGAAGTGCTGAGCCCTAATCTGGCGTCCTTACTTTTAAGGAGCGCCTTATGTCTAGCTCAAATCAGTCAGCGGTTGTCGACACTCAGTTGTCACCCCTGCGTTCGTGGTTGTCCGTGGTCTCGGTGGCGGTGGGCGCTTTTGCCTTCGTCACCACTGAATACCTTCCCGTGGGCGTGCTGCCGCAGATCGCCAATGACCTGCACATTTCGGACGGCACCGCCGGTTTGATGGTGACCGTTCCGGGCATTCTGGCGGCGATCTCCGCGCCAGCGATGATGTTCGGCGCTGGCCGCCTCGACCGCCGTTTTATCCTGCTTGCGCTGTCAGTACTGTTGTTGGCCTCGAACCTGATCTCGGCGTTTTCCACCAGCTTTGCCGTGATGCTGATCGGTCGGGCCTTGCTCGGCATGGCGTTGGGCGGTTTCTGGACCGTGGCGCTGGCGGCCTCCGGGCGCCTGGTGGAGGAAAGCCGGGCGGCCAAGGCGATGGCCATGATCTTTGGCGGGATCACCTTCGCTACAGTGCTGGGGGTGCCGTTTGGTACCTTCCTCAGCAACCTGTTTTCCTGGCGCGCAGCGTTCATTGCCACCGGCATCCTGACCGCAGTCGCCCTGATCGCCCAGGCCATTCTGTTGCCGGCTTTGCCGTCGAAAGGCTCGGTGAGTATCAGTGGATTACGCACACTGCTGCGTCGGAGCAATCCACGTAAAAGCGTGCTGTTGGTGTTGCTGGTAATTGGGGCGCACTTCACGTCCTACACCTACATCGCACCTTTCCTGGCTCAGGGCGGGGTCATTAGCTTGTCGATGATCAGCGCCATCCTGCTCGGGTTCGGCATCGTCGGCATGATTGCCAACTTTGCCATCTCGGGGCCAGCGGCGAAAAACCTGCAAGCGTCGCTGTTCTGGATGGTGGTCCTGCTGATGGTGGCCGAAGTGGCGATGCCCTTGCTGCAAAGCTCTGCCCCGAGTGTGACCTTGGCCGTGCTGGCGTGGGGTGTGGCCTACGGCGCGATTCCGTTGTGCCTGAGCCTGTGGCTGCAACAGACCGCGCCTGATCTGCCGGAAGCCGGTTCCGCCATGTTGGTGATGGGCTTTCAGGTGGCAATTGCGCTGGGTTCGTTTGGTGGCGGGGTGGTGGTCGATCATGTCGGTGTGCCGGCAACCCTGTGGACCGGCGCGGTACTGGCCTTGCTCAGCCTGTTCCTGATCGCCAGTTTCGGCGTTAACAACAAGCGTCTCGCTGAAGCATTGGCGACCCGTTAATCCGCTTCAGTCCGAAGTCACCTACCCACAGCGCACTTTTTTCGCCTTCGACCCTGCGTAGCCTGAACATTGGCAACCAATGTTGTCGCGCTGGTTCGGGCGATGCTCTACGATCCTCGCTGGGCCTGGTATGCCGCCGCTGAACCGGGCGCCTCGGTCGATGCCGTGCCGCCTTACTGGCGTGCTGCTCCCGTTGGTCAGAGTCATTTGTTCAAGCACAACACGTTTGGTGCCCGATAGTTTTCGAAGGGTTGGCTTTTCCATTGGAGATCACGATGTCCACAGCTCACGCAACATCGCCTGCCACGTTCAAGATCGGTGGCGAATTCGAAATCAATCGGCTGGGGTTTGGTGCGATGCGCATTACTGGGCGCGGTATCTGGGGCCCGCCGGCCGACCATGACGAGGTGATTCGTACCCTCAGGCGTTTGCCGGAGTTGGGTGTGAATTTCATCGACACTGCCGACTCCTACGGTCCGAATGTCTCGGAAGAATTGATCTGTGAAGCGCTGCATCCCTATGGCGCCAAACTGCTGGTGGCGACCAAGGCTGGCTTGACTCGCAGCGGTCCCGATCAGTGGGCGCCACGCGGCGACCGCGAATACTTGCTCAAGCAGGCGTTGGACAGTTGCAAACGTCTGGGCGTCGAGCAGATCGATCTGTGGCAATTGCACCGGATCGATCCGAAGGTGTCGCGTGATGAGCAATTCGCGACGGTCAAATACCTGATCGATCAAGGCATCGTGCGTCACGTCGGGCTCAGTGAAGTGTCGGTGGACGACGTCAAAGCGGCGTCGCAGGTGTTCACGGTGTCGACGGTGCAAAACCGCTTCAACCTGATCGACCGTGGCAGTGAAGCGGTGCTGGATCACTGCACAGAGCAAGGTATCGGCTTTATCCCATGGTTCCCGCTGGCCGCCGGCGACCTCACCCAACCTGGTGGGTTGGTCGACACCATCGCCAAGGCGCATAACGCCACGGCGGGGCAGATCGCGTTGGCCTGGTTGCTCCAGCGCAGCCCGATCATCTTGCCGATTCCGGGGACGTCGAAGGTCAAGCATCTGGAAGAGAACATAGCGGCACTGGAGATTCAGCTGACCGATGCAGAGATGAAGGCATTGAACGCGGCTTGATGCGGTATCGCTGACACACCACAGTCCCTGTAAGAGCTGCCGAAGGTTGCGAAGCGGTTTTAATGACACACCGCATCGAAGCCTTCGGCAACTCCTACAAGGGATCTATGTTGCTTATCCCTTCAGGCTAAACAATCCCACCTGCGGCGCCTCGCTCACCCAGTAATCAGTCACCGACCATCCCGCCGTCGCCGCCAGTGCGGTGAAGGACTCCACCGTGAACTTGTGCGAATTTTCGGTGTGCAGGCGTTCGCCATCGCGGAAGTGGAAGGTGTGTCCGGCGACTTTGACCACTTGCTCGCAGCGACTGACCAGGTGCATCTCCATGCGCTCGTCGATGTCGTTCCACAGCGCCAGGTGATCGAACGCGTCGACGTTGAAGTTGCCATCCAGCTCGCGGTTGATGCGGGTCAGCAGGTTCTTGTTGAAGCGTGCGGTAACGCCCTCGGCATCGTCATACGCCGCAACCAGAATCTCGGGCTCCTTGACCATGTCCACGCCGACAATGAAGTGCGCCCCCGCCCCCAGCAGACCATGGGCCGAACGCAGGAATTTCACTGCCTGCTTGTGGCTGAAGTTACCGATGGTCGAGCCTGGGAAAAAGCCGACGCAGGTATGACCCGCGACTTCCGGCGGCAATTGCAAGGCGCGGCTGAAGTCGTCGACCTGTGGTGCAACCTTCAGTTTCGGGTAGCGCTTGTTCAATAAGGCGGCGGCCTTTTTCAAGGCATTGGCACTGATATCGATTGGCACATACAAGGCAATCTGCGGTGCCGCATCCAGCAGTAAACCGGTCTTTTCACTGGAACCACTGCCGAACTCCACCAAGGCCGCGCCATCAGGAATGGTCTTGGCAATCTGCTGGACCACATCGATCAACAGGCCGGTTTCAGCTCGGGTCGGATAGTACTCGGGGGTCTGGCAAATGGCTTCGAACAGCTCGGAACCCGCCGCATCGTAGAAGTACTTCGGCGACAGATTTTTCGTCGGTGCCGACAGACCGTTCACCACATCACGGCCAAACTGGCTGTCGTGATTGTTCACCGCGCCCGGTTGACGGGCATCCCGCGCCAGGCGCAAACCGGCGCACATCCAGCGCTTGTCCGGGCCGAAGAAGTTTCGGTAGGTGGTGCGGGAATGATCCGCCGGGGTGATGCTGGCGCCGCCACGCAAGACCATGACATTGATCATGAACTTGCCGTTGTACTCGCCCACGGCGCTGTTGGCCGGACGGAATCCTGGGTAGGCGTTGTACGCAGTCTGCGTCCACTGCCACGCGACGTCATCCACCTGTTCCAGCAGGCCGGCTTGCGCCGCAGCTTCCCACTCGGCTTCGGTCGGCAGGCGCGCGTCGGCCCAATGGGCAAAAGCCGCCGCTTCGTAATAGCTGATGTTGGTGACCGGCGATGCGGGGTCGATGGCTTCCAGGCCGCGCAGGGTCATTTGCTGCCAGCCATTTTCATCCTGCTGCCAGTAGACCGGCGCATACCAGTCGTTGGCCTGCACCGTAGCCCAGCCGTCTGACAGCCACAGGTTGGCTTTGCTGTAGCCGCCGTCCGCAATGAACGCCAGCCATTCACCATTGGTCACCAGCCGGTCACTGATCTCGAACGGCTGCAAATAGGTGGTGTGGCGCGGGCCTTCGTTGTCGAAGGCAAAACCTTTGCCCTTGTGGCCAATGTCGGTCAGGCCGCCCTTGAGCGGCTTGAACCGGCCCCTACGTCCGGACACTGGCTTGGGCCAACGCGGGTCGTAAGCAGGCTTCAGCGACGATGTGCTGAACAGATGCAGAATGTCCATCAGCAACAGCTCTTGATGCTGCTCCTCATGGGCCAGGCCCAGCTCCACCATATCGCTGATAGCTGCCGGTAGCGTGGCTTGCAGCAGCGCGTGCATGTGTTCATCGACGTACTTGCGGTACGCCAGCACCCGATCGACACCCGGTCGCGTCATCAAGCCGCGCTGGGGCCGGGGATGACGCGGTCCGACCGCTTCGTAATAGGAGTTGAACAGGTAACCGAAGGTCGGATCGAACGGCGTGTAGTCCGCCACATTGCCGGTCAGCAGGAAGGTCTCGAAGAACCAGGTCACGTGCGCCATATGCCACTTCGCGGGACTGGCGTCCGGCATCGACTGGACGACCATGTCCTCGGGGCTGAGCGGCGCGATCAAGCTCTCGGTCCGGCTGCGGGTTGTCTGATAGCGCTTGAGTAGAGCGTTACCGGCGGGGAGGTCGCGTAACTCGCTGGAGGTACTGGTCATCAGGTTTTTTCTCCGGTGAATCCGTCAAACAGCTGGTCTGCCGATGCGTAGTGCGGTGCAAAGCATGCAGGGCTTATTGCGTTAGTTTCATGAACACACAGGACCAAGGCGCGAGTACGCCTTGGTCCGGCCGGGAAAACAGACGGCATAGACAGTGAAACGTCTTACGCAGCCTCGGTTTCGAAGGTCACCTGATTGGCATAAAAGGCAACATGCCCCTTGATCTGTGCCACCGCCGGGTAGGTGTCTTCATAGGTCCAGACAGCATTTTCCGCCGTTTCACCCGCAGCGTTCAGGCTGAAGTAATTGGCGTCACCCTTGTAGGGGCAATGAGTTTGATGTTCGGTGCGCGCGTAATGTTCCATCTGAATATCAGCGCGTGGGATATAAAAAACTTCCGGGTAAGAAGATTCCTTGAGGGTCAGGGCCTTGTCGGACTGCGCGACCATCACGCCTTTGAAGCGCACGGTGACGCGGCCCTGGAAGGGAGTAATGGTGATCGGGTGATCGGGACCTGGCGTTTTCATAGTAAGTCCTTGCGCGATGAGGGGAGACTCGAGACAGAGTAGACGCTTCAATAGACAAAATATGGATGACCATATTATTTCAAGTGATTTAATATGTACGCTCGTATTTGTGCTGTCAAGATCGAATTTCAAGGGGGGCAAGCAACAACAACTGTTTATTGCGCAGGATGAAATGCTGGATTGTCAAAGCTGGTGATTCTGCAGTTTGGCAAGCGGGAGGACTATGGCTCCTTCAGCAGCGGCAACCCCCGGCGGTCGCTGAAACAACATTGAACCACTCGTCACTCATCTTGCGGAGTCCATCATGTCCAACGCCATCAAACTGTACCGTCACCCACTGTCCGGCCACTCTCACCGTGTCGAGTTGATGCTGTCCTTGCTGGGGCTGCCTGTCGAATTGGTGTTTGTTGACCTGGTCAACGGCGCCCATAAACAGCCTGATTTCCTCAGCATGAATTCGTTCGGTCAGGTGCCGGTTATCGATGACAACGGGACAATCCTTGCTGACTCCAACGCGATCATTGTCTATTTGGCACAGAAGTACGGTAACGGCCGCTGGCTGCCGAGCGAACCAGTGGCGTTGTCGCAAGTCGTGCGCTGGTTGTCGGTTGCCGCCGGTCAAATCAACAACGGCCCGGCCACTGCGCGTCTGATCACGGTATTCGGTGCCGGCTACGACGCGGCTGATGCCATCGCTCGCTCCCATGACCTGCTGAAAGTGGTCGAAAAAGAGTTGGCAGGTCACGACTACCTCGTCGGTAATGAGCCGACCCTGGCTGACGTTACAGGCTATACCTATATTTCCCACGCTCCGGAAGGCAACGTCTCACTGGCTGACTACCCGAATGTGCGAGCCTGGCTGGCCCGTGTCGAAGCACTCTCTGGCTTCGTGCCGATGCAACGCACAGCGACTGGCCTGCAAGCCGCCTGAGTCGCAGATTCCACAGCCCGTGGTCGACGGGCTGCGGAGCCTTCTCGGCTTCGCCCAAAGGCAGGCCGATGAGGTGCCTTCCTCCTTGCATGGAGAGCCATCATGAATGAGCCTGGCGATCAAAGCCGCTCACCCTGGCATGCCGGTGAAAAGTACTGCCAGGAATGGGTCGGTGTATCGGAAAGCATGGAGGTGTTCGGCCGCAGGGTCGTTCGCGACCACATGCCAGACCAGCACCGTAACTTTTATCGAATTCTTCCTTACGTATTCATGGGCACTGTCGATGATCAGGGCTTTCCCTGGGCGACGTTGCTTGAAGGCCCGCCGGGCTTCGCTCACTCCCCCGACCCCAAGACCCTGCAGTTCGAGGCATTGCCTGGCGCCAACGACCCGGCTGGCGCGCACCTGCGCAACGGTTCGCCGGTGGGCATGTTGGGCATCGACCTGATCACCCGGCGGCGCAATCGGCTCAATGGTCACGTGACCTCGATCTCGGATAGCGGGTTGGTGATTTCGGTGGATCAAGCGTTCGGCAACTGTCCGCAGTACATTCAATTACGACAGATCGAGCGGGCGCCTGATGGCGATCATCGCCTGACGCCTGACGCGGAATTTCTTGATCATCTCGATGCTGCCGCAACCGACATGATTCGCCAGGCAGACACTTTTTTCGTCGCCAGCTACGCCGATATCGATGGCGATCCGGCGACCCGCGGTGTCGATGTTTCCCACCGCGGCGGCAATGCCGGTTTCGTGCGAGTCGACGGCGACTGTCTGATGATTCCCGATTTCGCCGGGAACCTGCATTTCAATACCCTCGGCAATTTCCTGATCAACCCGGTCGCCGGATTGTTGTTCATCGATTTCCCTACCGGCGATGTCCTGCAGGTCAGTGGCCGCGCCGAAGTGATTTTTGACGATCCACAGATCCAGGCCTTCCAGGGCGCCGAACGCCTGTGGCGGGTGCAGGTCGAGAAGGTGGTGCGGCGTCCGGCAGCGCTGGCGTCGCATTGGCAGTTCCAGGCGTTTTCGCCCAACAGTGAAATGACCGGCAGTTGGGAGCAGACCGCTGCGCGCTTGCAGGCCGAACAGTTGCGCGATACCTGGCGCCCATTTCGGGTGACGGAAATCATTGAGGAAAGTCAGAGCATTCGCTCCTTCTATTTCGAACCGACTGACGGCGCCGGTCTGCCGCGCTTTGAAGCGGGACAGCATTTGCCGGTACGCTTCCTGCTGGAAGGTCAAAAATCGCCTTCGATCCGTACCTATAGTTTATCCAGCGCGCCGTCAGACGCGTTCTTTCGCATCAGTGTGAAACGCGACGGCACGGTGTCATCCCACTTGCACGACACCGTGCGGGTAGGTGACCTGGTGGAAGCCCGTGCACCTCAAGGGCATTTCACGGTGGATGCTGATGAGGAGCGCCCACTGGTATTGCTGGCGGCGGGCGTGGGCGTCACGCCGCTTTTATCGATGCTGCGTGAAGTGGTGTATGAAGGAAAACGCATCCGTCGCACCCGGCCAACCTGGTTCGTGCAAAGCGCGCGAAGCCTGGCCGAATTGGCATTTCATGACGAAATCATCGAACTCGCCACCCGTGGCGGCGACGATGTGCGGGCGTTGCGCTTGCTCAGCCAACCGGAAACCCATGCTCGCGAAGGCGAAGGTTTCGAACTGGCGGGGCGTATCGACATCGAATTGCTCAAGGCCTTGTTGCCGCTTAACGATTACGACTTCTACCTCTGTGGCCCCAGCAGTTTCACCCAGACGCTGTACGACGGCCTGCGCGCATTGCGTATCGACGATGATCGCATCCATGCCGAAACCTTCGGCCCGTCGATGCTGATCCGCGATCTGCAAACCATGGTGCCAGCGCTGGAGCAAGTGCCGGCCGCGAGCGAGCCGGTGAAGGTGTTGTTCTCCACCTCGGCCAAGGAGGCACGTTGGGAACCGGGTGGCGGCACCTTGCTGGAACTGGCGGAAAGCCGTGGCTTGAACCCGGAATACAGCTGTCGCGGCGGCTCGTGTGGCACCTGTAAAACCCGCTTGATCAGCGGCCGGGTGCATTACCTGAACATGCCCGCCGATCCGTTGCCGGACGATGAAGTGCTGATCTGTTGCGCGGTGCCGGCGCAGGGCGGCGAGGCGTTGGTGTTGGATATCTGACAGTTGATTGCGCGATCTTTTGTAGGAGCCAACTTGTCGGCGAGTGGAACGACTCGGGCTGCCTGACTCGCCGCCTCGCGAACAAGTTCGCTCCTACAGTTTTGATGCAACACCACCGTTTCACTTCCTGCAATTAAGCAGTAACCCCCACGGCTATTCTCTGCTCGACACTTTGTGCTGAAACTACGGGTATTGAATATTCAATCATCCGGAGCGCATTGAGATGAACACAGAATCAGAATACGAAGTTGCTTTCTTGCTGCCTCACACCATGAGCTCATTGACCGGTGAGTTTTCACCGCCGGTACACGTGACTCAGCGTGAGTTGGCGATATCCCGTTGGTTCAAGCGGTTACAGTGCGAGGTTTTTACACGGCGTGCCGGGGGATGTGTGCCTTGCACTGAACGCTAAGGCAGTGCGTTTATGGATACTTTCGAAACGCACCACGACCGAAACAAATAAGCCTGTTCACTCTGATCAGGCTTATCTGTTTCGGTCGTGGTGTTCTTGTGTTGAAACGCTGGTTTCAGCTTCAAGCAAACAACGCCATCAACTGTCCCTGGCGATCCAGCTTGGCCAAGTCATCAAACCCACCGACATGGTGCTCGCCGACGAAGATTTGCGGCACGGTACGGCGGCCGCTCAACGCCATCATTTCCTTGCGACGGCTCATATCGAGCTCGACGTTGATTTCCTTGTAGCTGATGTTCTTGCTGGCCAGCAGGGCCTTGGCGTTGCGGCAGTACGGGCAGGTGCTGGTGGTGTACATGGTGACTTCGGTCATGGCGAACACTCCTGAAAATGAATAGCTGAAAAAGGGATGGATTCAAAGGGGGGGCAAGGCGTGATGTGCCTTGGGTACAGTTCCCATGTTAGAGAGAAGTGTCATCCAATTGGCGGCAAATAGTCTGGTGCATGCGACAGATCGTCTAAATGTGCGGCCGGAGATCGGCACTTTTCAGCGGGCAAAAAAAAGTGCCTGAGGGGGCTCAGGCACTTGGGCGTTGCGGGTGTGGCTTAGAACGGCTTCAGCGGCAGGAACTTACCGTCGAGGGTGATCACGGCGCGGTCACCGCCATCCGGGTCGGACACTTTCTTGATGTCGAGTTTGAAGTTGATGGCGCTGATGATGCCGTCGCCGAATTGCTCGTGGACCAGGGCTTTCAGGGTGGTGCCGTAGATCTGGATCATTTCGTAGAAGCGGTAGATGGTCGGGTCGGTCGGTACGCCACCTGGCAGGCTGCCACGGAACGGGATGATTTGCAGGCCGGCGACTTGTTCATCGGTCAGGTCGAGTTTTTCGCCGATGATCTTCGCCACTTCTTCCGACAGGCGATGTTGACCCAACAGGGCGGCGGTCAGGTACGCCAGACCGAGGCCAGTGCCGTCGGTCAGGTCCTGCCAGGACAGGTTTTTGCGGGCCTTGGCGGCGAGGATATCAGTGGTCAGGGCCAGGCTTGGATCTTGGTAAGCGTGAGATTGGGTCATGTCGGTAACTCCAGTGCAGTTGGGGGGAGATCAAGCAACTAAAGTAGGGGTGGTTGGTTGCTGTGGAACCGATATTGAGCCTGTTTATGTATTAGGTCCAAGACCCATATACAATGCTGGCTATAAGCACTGCCTATAGAGAAACGACCATGCTGCTTCGCCATTTGCGCTACTTGTTGGCCGTCGCCGACCACGGCAATTTCACCCGTGCAGCCCAGGCGCTGCACGTGTCTCAGCCTACGCTCTCGCAACAGATCAAACAGTTGGAAGATTCGCTGGGCACCGAACTGCTCGACCGTGGCGCTCGCACGGTGCAGCCCACCGACACCGGCGCGGCGTACATCGAATACGCACGGCGAGTGCTGCGGGAACTGGAAGCGGGCAAGCGCGCGATTCATGACGTAAAAGACCTGTCGCGCGGCACCTTGCGGTTGGCCATGACCCCGACCTTCATGGCTTATCTGGTCGGGCCGCTGGTCAGGGATTTCCTCGCGTTGTACCCGAACATTCACTTCGAAATCTTCGAGCTGTCGATGGTCGATATCGAGGCCGGGCTGGCCGACGACTCGCTGGACATCGCCATCGCATTCACCGAGGTGTGGAACCCGGATATCGAGTGGTCGCCATTGTTCGTGGAGAAACTGGGCTTGATGGTCGGTCGTGATCACCCGATGTAC
Source organism: Pseudomonas sp. NA-150 (assembly GCF_044336365.1). Taxonomy (NCBI): domain Bacteria; kingdom Pseudomonadati; phylum Pseudomonadota; class Gammaproteobacteria; order Pseudomonadales; family Pseudomonadaceae; genus Pseudomonas; species Pseudomonas sp. NA-150. The sequence continues at coordinate 1,699,604 of NZ_CP172305.1, forward strand.
GAGCGCACGGAGCCGCTGACACTGGCAGAGCTGGAACAGGTGCCGTTGGCGCTGTTGACCGGCAACTTCATCACCCGCACCTGTATCGACGACTATTGCATCGATCACGGGATCAAACCCACGGTGATCATGGAGGCCAACTCGGTGAACGCGATACTGGAAATCGTTCGCCATGCAGGGGTAGCCACCATTCTGCCGGAGGCGTCGGCCACTGAAGATCGGACCATGAGAAAAATTGATTTGGTCGCGGAACCGCCACAACGGACGGCCGCGTTGCTGCGGCGCAAAAACAGCTACCAGAGCACGTCGTCGGTGGAGTTCGAGAAACAGGTGAGGGCGAAGCTTTCAACCCACTGAGGAAATTGACGGACGGTGAATACAGTCGAGGTTTCGAGCTATACCTATTACTTCCTCCGATTTAAACGGCAGCGTTGAACCGACGGTGTACTGGTGGGCCAGGCCAAGGTGGGTGGAGCCGCTCGGAATTGCTCTGGAGCGACGGAGGCACCTCGGACGAGTCTCCCTTCGGGCTGACGTGACCCTTTGAGTCGCTGATTGGGAGAGTCCATTGTGAATGAGCCTGGCGATAACAGCGGTTCAATCTGGCATGCCGGGGAAAAGTTTTTTCAGAATCTCCTGGGTATTTCGCAACAGATGGACGCGCACGCACGTCGGGCCGTTCGCGACTACATGCCTGACCAGCACCGGACTTATTATCAGCTCCTGCCTTATCTATTCATGACCACCGTCGATGAGCAGGACTGTCCTTGGGTCACGATACTCGAAGGCCCTCCCGGTTTTGCCCATTCTCCTGATCCGAAAACGCTTCAATTTGACGCGTTGCCCCATGCGGGTGATCCGGCGCTGGTGAACTTCAAGATCGGATCTCCGGTGGCCATCCTCGGCATTGACTTCATCACGCGGCGTCGCAACCGGATCAATGGTCACATCAGCTCGTTAACCGAATCGGGATTTGCTGTCTCAGTGGACATGTCGTTTGGCGTCTGTCCGCGGTACATCCAGCTGCGTCAGATTGAGCGCAACCCTGAAAATCAACGCCCTTCGCCAGCTGAACCGGAGTGGCTGAACGGCCTTGATGCCGCTGCCAGGGAAATGATCCGTAAAGCAGACACTTTTTTTGTCGCAAGCTATGCCGATATCGACGGCGATCCGACCACGCGAGGGGCCGATGTCTCTCACCGAGGCGGGATGCCGGGCTTTGTGCAGGTCGACGGCAACTGTCTGACCGTTCCCGAATTTGCCGGGAATCTGCACTTCAATACCCTCGGCAATTTCCTGCTGAACCCTGTTGCCGGGTTGCTGTTCATTGATTTCGCCACGGGGGAAGTGCTGCAACTGACGGGGCGGGCTGAAGTGATCAATGATGATCCGTCGATCAAGGCCTATCAGGGGGCCGAGCGGCTGTGGCGCGTGCATGTTGAAAAAGGCGTGCGGCGACAGGCGGCGTTGATCTCTCGTTGGGAATTCCAGGAGTTTTCACCCAACAGTGAAATGACCGGCAGTTGGGAGCAGACCGCTGCGCGCCTGCAGGCTGATGCGTTGCGCGACACCTGGCGTCAGTTGCGGGTGACAGGAATCATTGACGAAAGTCAGAGCATTCGTTCTTTCTATCTGGAACCCACTGACGGTGCGGGTTTGCCGAGTTTTGAAGCGGGACAACACTTGCCCATGCGTTTTTTGCTCGACGGGCAGAAATCTCACGCCATCCGCACCTACAGCTTGTCCAGCGCACCGTCGGACGCGTTCTTTCGGGTCAGTGTGAAACGCGACGGTTCGGTGTCCTCTCATCTGCATGACAAGGTGAAAGTCGGCGATCTGGTTGAAACCCGTGCGCCGCAAGGGCATTTTACGGTGGTCGCTGATGAGCAGCGCCCTCTGGTGTTGCTCGCGGCAGGGGTCGGCGTCACGCCGCTGCTATCCATGCTGCGTGAAGTCATTTATCAAGGTAAGCGCATCCGCCGCATGCGGCCGACCTGGTTTGTGCAAAGTGCGCGGAGCAAGGCAGAACTGGGTTTTCGAGACGAAGTCTTCGAACTGGCGACTCGAGGTGGTGAGGACGTTAAAGTTTCACGGCTGATCAGCCAGCCGGAACCCCATGCTCGCGAGGGGGAGGGCTTTGAATTGGCAGGGCGCATCGACCTCGAACTGCTCAAAGCCTTGTTGCCCTTCAATGATTACGATTTTTACCTCTGTGGTCCCAGCAGTTTTACCCAGACCCTTTACGACGGCCTGCGCGCCTTGCGCATCCACGACGACCGCATCCACGCGGAAACCTTTGGTCCCTCTACGCTGACCCGTGACCTGGAAACCACCGTGCCCGCCGTGGAACAGGTGGCGGCGGCGAGCGAGGCGGTGAAAGTGTTGTTCTCCCTGTCGGCCAAAGAAGCGCGTTGGGAACCGGGCAATGGCACGTTACTGGAGCTGGCTGAAAGCCGTGGTCTGGCCCCGCAGTTCAGCTGTCGCGGCGGATCCTGCGGCGTCTGCAAAACCCGGATGACCCGTGGCCAGGTGCATTACTTGAACATGCCTGCCGATCCATTGCAGGACGGTGAGGTGTTGATCTGTTGTTCCGTACCGGCTCAAGGCAGCGAGACGTTGGTGTTGGATATCTGAGAGAGAAGACGCTCGCCATCCTTGAGCTAGAGACTTGCGCCGATCCACCGTCGACAAACAACTCGATGCCGTTAACGAACGAACTCTCATCCGACGCCAGGAACAACGCAGCGTTGGCCGACTCTTCAGCGTTTGCCAAGCGCCAATCACGCTCGTGTCGGGGAGTTATTGGACAATAGAACGGGCTGATCCTTAAAACACCTGTGCAGTCTGCTTGGGGATCTGCGGCTGAAACAATACTCGTGACAGACACCAATCCTGTAGGAGCTGCCGAAGGCTGCGATAAAGCCAGCACACTCGCCGCGTTTGGATGCCAATCGCAGCCTTCGGTGCTCCTACGGGACATGTGTATTGCCTGAAGACACAGAATCTCCCACCGGATTTGCTTGTTGGCGGGCTACAAATCCTTCGGCCGCCAGGTCTTCAACAGCAACGCGTTGCTCACCACCGACACACTGGACAGCGCCATGGCCGCGCCAGCGATCACCGGGTTGAGGAAGCCGAACGCCGCCAGCGGAATGCCGATCAGGTTGAAGACAAACGCCCAGAACAGGTTTTGCCGGATCTTCGCGTAGGTCTTGCGGCTGATGTCCAGCGCGGCCGGAATCAGGCGTGGATCGCCGCGCATCAGGGTGATGCCGGCGGTGTGCATGGCCACGTCGGTGCCGCCACCCATGGCGATGCCGATGTCGGCGGCAGCCAGCGCCGGGGCATCGTTGATGCCGTCGCCGACCATCGCCACTACTGCGGATTTCTTCAGCTTGACCACCGTGGCGGCTTTGTCCGCCGGCAGCACTTCGGCGTAGACATCGCTGATCCCCAATGCCTCGGCCACGCGCTGGGCGCTGCCACGGTTGTCGCCGGTCAGAAGATGGGTGCTGATGTGCCGTGCGCTCAGTTGTTCGATGGCTTGCGCGGCGCCGGCCTTGAGGCTGTCACCGAAGGCGAACAGGCCCAGCACTACGGGTTGTGCGCCGACTTCGATCAGCCAGGACAAGGTAAAGCCTTCGCTTTCCCATGCCTGGGCCGTGACGGCCAGGCCTGCGGTGTCGAGGCCGTTTTCTTCAAGGATGCGCCGATTGCCTAGCAGCAATTGCCGACCACCCACCGTGCCGCTGATGCCGCGCCCGGTCAGCGACTGACTGGCGCTGACCGGTTCCAGCGTCAGTTGACGTTCCTTGCAGCGGTCCAGTACCGCCTTGGCCAGCGGATGTTCGCTGCCCAGTTGCAGCGCCCCGGCCCATTGCAGCAGTTGCGCGTCGTTGCCATCCCGCGCAATCAGGTGGGTGATGCGCGGTTTGCCTTCGGTCAGGGTGCCGGTTTTGTCCAGCACCACGGCGGTCACTTCATGGGCCCGTTCCAGGGCTTCGGCATCTTTGATCAGAATGCCGAAACGAGCAGCGACACCGGTCCCGGCCATGATTGCCGTCGGCGTTGCCAGCCCCAAAGCGCACGGGCAGGCAATCACCAGTACTGCGACGGCATTGATCAAGGCGACCTCCAGTGGCGCGCCGGTCAACAACCAGCCCACCAGCGTTACCAGGGCAATCAACAGCACCACCGGCACAAACACCGCGCTGACTTTATCCACCAGCTTCTGGATCGGTGCTTTCGCCGCCTGGGCGTCCTCCACCAATCGAATGATGCGCGACAGCACAGACTCAGCACCGATGGCCGTGGTTTTCACCAGCAACCGGCCTTCGCCATTGATTGCGCCTCCGGTGACCTTGTCTCCCGGCTGTTTGAACACCGGCATGCTTTCACCGCTGATCAGCGCTTCATCGGCGTGGCTTTGGCCCTCGACCACTTCACCGTCCACCGGAAAGCGTTCGCCGGGTTTGACCGACACTAAATCGTCGAGGCGCAGGGCGGTGATGGCGACGTCCAGTTCCTGACCATTGATCACCTGCGTCGCGCGCTCCGGGCGCAGCGCCTCAAGGGCACGAATGGCTCCGGCGGTCTGGCGCTTGGCGCGGCTCTCCAGGTATTTGCCGAGCAGCACCAGCGCGATCACCACGGCCGACGCTTCGAAATACAGATGCGGCATGTCACCGGCCGAGGTTTTAGCCCACTCGTAAACGCTAAGCCCATAGCCGGCGCTGGTGCCCAACGCGACCAACAGGTCCATGTTGCCACTGCGTGCCCTGACGGCTTTCCACGCCGCGATATAGAACCGCGCCCCGAGGATGAACTGCACCGGCGTGGCCAGCGCGAACTGCAGCCATGGCGCGAGCATCGCGTGGATGCCAAATGGTTGCAGCAGCATCGGCAGTACCAACGGCAAGGACAGAACGATGGCCAATAGCAGCATCAGGCGTTCTTTATTGACCCGCGAATGTTGCCGTTCGAGCGTGGCTTGTTGGTCTTCGACGGGACGCGCGCTGTAGCCGGCGTTGCTCACGGCGGCCATCAGCAGGGCAGGGTCGGCCTGGCCGATGAACTCGATATTGGCGCGTTCGCTGGCGAGGTTGACGCTGACGCTCTTGACCCCGGGGACTTTATTCAAGGCACGCTCGACGCGGCCGGAGCATGAGGCGCAGGTCATGCCTTCGATGGCCAGCTCCAGGCGCTGCTGAGTGGGGGTGACGATCATCGCTGAAACTCCGAAAGTGGTGTGATGGCCACAGCTTCAACCTTTCCATAAGGTCAAGGTCAAGCCGGTTTTTTCAGGTTTTTTTGCTTCAGGCAGATGCGCCTGCTTCCGTCGCTTTATTTCGTCCATTGAAATGCAGGATTGCCAAATCTGGCCATTCTTCAATCCAGCCTGATAGCCGACCATGCCTTCACAGTTGAACCTTGTTACTCACTTATTCCCTTGTGGAGAACCGCATGACCCGCACAGCACTTATCGTCGTCGATATTCAAAATGACTATTTTCCCGGCGGCAAATGGATCCTCAATGGCGTTGATGCCGCCGCCGACAACGCCGCGCGGATCATCGCTGCAGCACGCGAAAACGGTGACACCGTCATTCACATTCGCCATGAAACCCCAGCTGTCGATGCGCCGTTTTTTGTTCCGGATTCCGTCGGTGCGCAATTGCACGCGAAAGCCAAAAACATTGCAGGCGAACTGGTGATCGTCAAACACTACATGAACCCGTACCGCGAGACCGAGTTGTTGCACGTGCTGGAAAGCAAGGGCGTGGAGAACGTGACAGTGATCGGCAACATGAGCCACATGTGCATCGATGCCGTGACCCGCGCGTCGGATGACTACGGCTTCAAGGCCACCGTGATCCACGACGCCTGCGCCACCCATGACCTCGAATTCAATGGTGTGGTGGTGCCGTCTGCCCAGGTGCATGCCGCGTTTATGGCTGCGCTGCGCTTCGGATACGCGAGCGTGGTGTCCACCGACGAATTCCTGGGCTGAATGAGCCATGTCCACCTCTAACCTTGAGTCCACGCCGGGAATCGAGTTCTATTACAGGTCGACCGCCCATGGCCAGATGATCGCGATTTCTTGAAAAAACCGACTTACTCCTTCAGAAAGGCTGCCCTATGGATCGCTTTCAGGAAATGCAGGTCTTTATGGCCGTCGCCGACGAGGAGGGATTTGCCGCCGCCGCGCGGCGTCTGAATCTTTCGCCGCCCAGCGTGACCCGCGCCATTGCCGCGCTGGAAGAACGCATCGGCACTCAATTGCTGGCCCGGACCACCCGCAGCCTGCACCTGAGTGAAGCGGGGCAACTGTACCTGGAAGATTGCCGGCGCATTTTGGCTGAGCTCGAAGAGGCAGAGGAGTCGGCGTCCGGCAGCTACACGACCCCGCGCGGACAATTGACCGTCACCGCCTCGGTGATTTTCGGCGAGCTGTTCATGACGCCGATTCTGGCCGGCTACCTCGACCTGTTTCCCTCGGTGAACATCAACGCGCTGTTCGTCGATCGCCTGGTCAACCTGGTGGACGAGGGTGTTGATGTCGCGATCCGCATTGGCAATTTGCCGGAAAGCAGTCAGCAGACGATCAAGGTCGGCGAGGTAAGCCAGGTGATCTGCGGTACGCCAGCGTACTTTTCAGAGCATGGTCGACCGCAGCATCCCGACGATTTGCGCCAGGCGCGGGTGGTCATGTCATCGGCCAGCCATTTGCTCAGCGACTGGCAGTTTGTCGACAACGGCAAAGTGTTGGAACTGCGTCCAGAGCCGCGCTTGGTCGTCAGCGCCAATCAGGCCGCGATCAATGCGGCAAGCCTCGGTTGGGGGCTGACTCGGGTGTTGTCGTATCAGGTGGCGAGCAAAGTTGCGGCCGGCGAACTGGAAATCGTCTTGCAGGACTTCGCGCCACCGTCGCTGCCGATCCATATCGTTTATCAGGGCGGTTCGCGAGTGCCCGCGAAGATTCGTACCTTTGTCGATTTCTGCGCCGAACGCATGGGCCAGGACCGTGCCCTGAACCCCTCCGCCAAAAGCGCGAATTAATGGATCGCTACCATGAGATGGTGGTGTTTCAGGCTGTCGCCGAAAGCCTGAGCCTGGCGGCGGCCGCCCGCCGTTTGAAACTGTCAGTGCCCACCGTGATGCGCGCCATGGCGGAGCTGGAGTCGCGCCTGGGCGTGGTGTTGCTGACGCGCAGCACGCGGGGTGCCCGGCTGACTGAAACCGGTACGCGATTTGTCGACGACTGCGCGCGGATCATTCAAGAGGTCAACGCCGCAGAGGTCCGGGCTAACGGCATGCATGTGCAGCCACGGGGACACCTGTCGGTGTTGATGCCGTTGCCCTTCAGTCGCGAAGGCCTGGCGCCGATCCTTGTCGATTACCTGAAGCTGTTTCCCGAGGTGCTGGTTTACGCCCAGTACCATGATCGTTTTCCCAACATGCACGAAGATGGGCTGGACGTCGCGGTGCTGATTGGCGACCTGCCGAACTCGGCGCTGATCGCCATTAAAGTGGGGACTGTGCGGCACGCAGTCTGTGCCAGTCCGGCTTATCTGGCGGCCCACGGCGAGCCCGAACAACCTGCGGATATCGCCCGGCATCACATCGTGCATTCCTACTTTGAGGGTGGCTTGAACGAATGGACGTTCCAGGCGCAGGGCGAGCTGCGCAGTCAGCGCTTTCGTCCGCGGATGAGCTGCGCCAGCATTCAGACCGCGATTGAGGCCGCCGTGCATGGCGCCGGACTGACCCGCTGCCTGAGTTATCAACTGCATGATTATTTCGCGAGCGGTCGCCTGCGTCGGGTGTTGACCGACTACGAGTTGCCGTCAATGCCGGTGCACGTGGTGTATCGCGGCGGGCGCAAGGCCTCGGCGCGGGTGCGTAGTTTTGTCGATTTTGCGGTGGCGTATCTGCGCCAGCACCCGGCACTGGCGCAGGCGTGACGCGGGCTTAACGCAGAATGGTCGAAACCAGAGTTCGGCGGAATTTGCTCATGGGCTCCAGCGAACGGTCAGCCTTGGCCAGAATGGTCGCGCCTTGCATTGAACTGATGATCAGCGCAGCGAGGTCCACGCAGTCGACATCGGCAGGCAATTCCCCGGCCGCTACCGCCGCCGTCAGGCATTTCGCGACATGTCCCTGCACCTCATCGAAAATCTCGGCAACACGCTTGCGAATAATGTCGCTGTGCATGCCGATCTCGACCCCGAAGTTACCGATCAGGCAGCCGTTCTCGACCCCATGACTGACCAGGGTGCTGATGTTGGCGTCAACGAAGGCCAGTATTCGTTCTTTCGGTGTCAGGGCCAGGTTGCCGAGGGTCTGCTCGATCGCGATCACCGTCTCTTCGAAAGACAGGTCGAGAATCTCCAGCCCGAACGCTTCCTTGGAGGCAAAATGGTTGGTGAATGACCCATTCGGCACATTGGCGGCCTGGGTGATGTCCCGAACACTGGCATTGGCAAACCCGCGTTCGTGAACGACGCGCAAGCCTTCAGTCAGTATTTTTTCGCGATTCGATAGTCTACTCATGACAAATAATATGACCGTCCACATTAAAAGCGTCAAGTCCACCTTTTGTGTGTGTCTTTAGCGGTTTGATAAGGTTGAATAAATAAAATACGTTCATCCGTATTGGTGGGGTTTTAGCGGGTCCGAAACCGTGTGAAGCCACCACTGACAACCCGCCGCTCACCCACTACGCTTAGCATCACACCTCCCAGATCTGCATTCACACAGTCCTTCGCGCATTTGCGAATCAGGTCCACTCGATGAATACATATACAACGCATAACTGGGCGCCCCACGAGCGACCCAGCGTGCCCGGTTCGCCGTCGACGCCATTGCACCCGACGGCCAAGCGTTGGGCGTTTGCGGTTGTGGGAGTGATCGTGGCCTTGACCGGCGGGCTGGGCAACGCGCTGGTCGTGGCCAATTTGCCCTATCTACAGGGCGCATTAGGCGCGACCTCCGAAGAAATCGCCTGGCTGCCCGCCGCTTATTTCATGAGCACCGTCTCGATGAACCTGCTGCTGGTGAAGTTTCGCCAGCAATTCGGTCTGCGCGCCTTCACCGAAGTGTTCCTGGTGCTCTATGCGCTGGTCACCTTTGGCCATCTGTTCGTCAACGACTGGGCGTCGGCGATTGCCGTGCGGGCCGCCCATGGCATGGTCGGCGCGGCGCTGACTTCGCTAGGGTTGTACTACATGATCCAGGCGTTGCCGCAGCGGTGGCGGACCAAAGCGCTGGTGCTCGGGCTGGGCATGTCGCAACTGGCGACACCCATGGCGCGCCTGGTGTCCGAAGACCTGCTGCAAATCGCCGAGTGGCGTGGGCTCTATTTGTTTGAGCTTGGCATGGCGATGTTGTCGTTGGGCTGTGTGTTGTTGCTTAAACTGCCGCCCGGCGACCGGATTGCCAAAGCCTTCGAAGCCCTCGATTTTCTGACGTTTGGCCTGCTTGCCAGCGGCTTCGCCTTGCTCTGCGCGGTGCTGTCATTGGGGCGTATCGACTGGTGGCTCGAAGCCCCATGGATCGGTGTGGCTTCGGCAGCCTCCATCGCGCTGATATTTGCCGGCCTGGCCATCGAGCATAACCGTGCCCGGCCGCTGTTGATTACCCGCTGGCTCGGCAGCGGGCGGATTATCCGCCTGGCGCTGGGGATAACCCTGAGCCGGATCGTGTTGTCCGAACAAGCCACCGGGGCTGTCGGCTTTATGCAAGCGTTAAACATGAGCAGTCAGCAGATGCACACGCTGTACCTGATGATGCTGCTGGGCAGCGCGATGGGGCTGGGAATAAGTGCCCTGACCATTGATCCTGGCCATCTGTTCAAACCGATGATCATTGCCCTGGCGATCATGGCGGTCGGCTCGGGGATGGACAGTTTTTCCAACAACCTGACGCGTCCGGCAAACATGTATATCAGTCAGTTTCTGCTGGCCTTCGGCGGCACGTTTTTCCTCGGGCCGACGGTGGTGATGGGCTTTAGCGGGGTGTTGGCCAATCCGCGCAACATTGTCAGTTTCTCGACGTTGTTCGGTATCACCCAAAACCTCGGCAGCCTGATCGGCGCGGCGGTGATGGGCACCTTGCAAACCGTGCGCGAGAAGTTTCACTCCAGTTATATCGTCGAGCACTTGACCCTGATCGATCCTCAGGTGCAGGCGCGAATCGCCAGTGCTACCGGCAGCTATGCGTCGGCCATCGCTGACCCGGCGCTGCGCGCCAATCTGGGGATTCGTGCGCTCTCGGCAGCGGCGACGCGCGAGGCCAATATTCTGGGTTATAACGATGTGTTCATGACGATTGCCGTCGTGGCGGTACTGACCATGATCTGGATCTTTGCACGGAGCCTCTGGCTGATCAGCACCCAACCGCGCGCCATCCCGCCGTCCCCCAGCCCTCCCAGCGGTGCCGAACCTTCATGAATGAACCGAACACAGCCACTCCCCCGACCGCCGCACCGTTGCCGCCATCGCCCACGGAACAGCCAAGCTCACTGCGGGTGCGCATCCTGTCGTCGGTGACGTTTGGCTCGATTGCCCTGATCGGCATTCTGATCGTGCTGTACGCCTGGCAGCTGCCGCCGTTCGGCAGTGCCATCGAGAGTACGGAAAATGCGCTGGTTCGTGGGCAGGTGACCCTCATCAGCCCCGAGCTCAGCGGTTATGTGTTTGAGGTCCCGGTGCAGGACTTCCAGTTCGTCAAAGCCGGCGATTTATTGGTGCGGCTCGATGACCGGATTTATAAACAGCATCTGGATCAGTCGCTGGCGCAGTTGGGCGTGCAGAAAGCCGCGCTGGCCAACAACCAGCAACAGCGGCGCAGTGCCGACGCCACCATCGTCCAGCGTCAGGCCGCCGTGGCCAACGCCATCGCCCAAGGCAACAAATCCTCGGCGGACCTCAAACGCAACGAACAGTTGATCTCCGATGGTTCGGTGTCCAAACGCGACCTGGACGTGACCCGTGCCGAAAACGCTCAGTCCATCGCCGCCGTGGCGGAGGCTCAGGCTGCGCTGGAGATTTCGCGTCAGGATTTGCAGACGGTGATCGTCAACCGGGGTTCGCTGGAAGCGTCGGTGGCCAATGCCGAAGCAGCGATTGAGCTGGCGCGTATCGACCTGTCCAACACTCGGGTTACGGCGCCACGGGACGGGCAACTGGGGCAGATTGGTGTGAGATTGGGAGCGTACGTCAACTCGGGGGCGCAGTTGATGGCGTTGGTGCCGGGTCGGCTGTGGATCATCGCCAACATGAAAGAAACGCAGATGGCCAACGTGCAGTTGGGGCAGCCGGTGACCTTTACCGTCGATGCACTGGATAATCAGAAAATGCAGGGCAGGGTGCAGCGCATTTCACCGGCCACCGGCTCGGAATTCAGCCTGTTGCCAGCGGATAACGCCACGGGGAACTTCGTCAAGATTGCCCAGCGGATACCGGTGCGGATCACCGTGGAGCCGGACCAGCCGCTGGCAAAACGCCTGCGGCCGGGGATGTCGGTGGTGGTCAGCATCGACACCCGTCGCAGTGGCGACGTGCCGCCGGATCCCTCCGACGGCGATGCGACGCAAATCGTACCGGTCAGAACAGTTGAGTGAACAACCAGTACAGCGAACCGGACAGCAGTATGGCCGCTGGCAAGGTCAGGACCCACGCCATCACCAGGTTTCGGATAGTGCGCATCTGCAAGCCGGAACCATTGGCCACCATGCTGCCCGCGACGCCGGACGACAGTACGTGGGTGGTGGAAACCGGCAGGCCGTACATGTCCGCTGCGCCGATGGTCAGCATCGCCACCAGCTCGGCCGAAGCACCCTGGGCGTAGGTCAAGTGCGTCTTGCCGATCTTTTCGCCGACCGTCACCACGATGCGTTTCCAACCGACCATGGTGCCCAGACCGAGGGCGATGGCCACCGCGATTTTCACCCACAGCGGGATGAAGCGCGTGGAGGTGTCGATCTGTTGTTTGAACAGCTGCACTTTGCTCTGGGTGTCGGCATCGAAATTACCGACTTTGTTCGCGGTCATCAGGCGAATGGTTTCAGACGCCAGGTACATGTCGTTTCGTACGTTGGCCACGGCCTCGGCCGGGACTTTCGACAATGAACCGTAACCGCCTACCTGTGTGCCGATTCTGCCGGTCATTGCCGCCAGGGCCGGGATCAGCGCGGGGGTTTCGGTCTTGGTCCGCACGTAGGTCGACAGTTCCTCTCGCGGATCAGCCGGAGCCAGCGTTGGCGCGCTCTTGACCAGCGCCTGCTGCGTGACTTGGGCCACGGCGGCGAACTGCACGGCCTGATCGGCAGGCATGGTGCGGTTCAGGGCGTAGGCCATCGGCAAGGTGCCGACCAGGATCAACATAATCAGGCCCATGCCTTTCTGGCCATCGTTGGAACCGTGAGCGAACGACACGCCGGTGCAGGTCAGGATCAGCAAACCACGAATCCACCACGGCGGCGGCGCGTTGCCTTCTGGTGCCTTGTACAGCGCGCGGTTTTTCACGAACAGGCGCAGGGCCACCAACAACAGTGCGGCGAAAATAAAGCCGACCAGCGGCGACAGCAACAGCGAGTATCCGATTTTCAGCGCCTGGCTCCAGTCCACGCCGCTGGTGCCGTCACGGCCATGCATCAGCGCGTTGGCCACGCCGACACCGATGATCGAGCCGATCAGGGTGTGCGAGGAGGAGGCGGGCAGACCCAACCACCAGGTGCCGAGGTTCCACAGGATCGCCGCGATCAGCAGGGCGAAGATCATGGCGAAGCCGGACGACGAACCCACTTGCAGAATCAGCTCCACCGGCAACAGCGCGATGATGCCGAACGCCACGGCGCCGCTGGACATCAGCACGCCGAGGAAGTTGAACATCCCGGACCAGGCCACCGCGAAGTTCGGCGGCAGCGAGTGGGTGTAGATCACCGTCGCCACGGCGTTGGCGGTGTCATGGAAACCGTTGACGAATTCGAAGCCCAGGGCGATCAGCAGCGCGACACCGAGCAGCAGGAACGGCGTCCACGTGGTGACGATGGTGCCCATGGAGTCCACGTCAGACATGAGGCTATACGCAGTGAACAACAGGCCGCAGCCAAGCACAGCAGTGAAGATGATCCACGTGAGCAAACCGGGTTTGCCCATGTGAGGTCTTGAGGACGGCGCCTGGACTAAAGAGTCCGGGGCCAGCGTGTTGCTTGGCGGCATGGTATGAAGTCCTGTTCTATTGGGTTTCACACCATTTTCATTACTAAATGTGACAGGCTGGTGATGGTTGTATGGTGACGTTATTTGTAGGAGCTGCCGAAGGCTGCGATAAGGTCGGAACGACCTTCGTCAGGTTGAGCCGCTGCGAGCGGTTCCCGCTCGATCGCAACCTGCGGCAGCTCCTACAGAGAATTGAGTCAGCTCAAATCAATAATCATCACGCTTGCGAAACGCCCAGCGCCCGGCCAGCAGGGTGAAGGTCGCCACCAAGGCCACCAGCACCCAGAAACCTTCCGGGTCGGTCGCCAGCGGAATGCCGCCGACGTTCATGCCGAAGAAACCGGCGATGATGTTGATCGGCAGCGCCAGCACTGTGACCACGGTCAGGGTAAACAGCGTGCGGTTGCTTTGTTCGTTGAGCTTGGCGGCGATTTCTTCCTGCAACAGCTTGATTCGCTCGCCCAGTGCAGTGAGGTCGCCGATCACCTGCGCCGCTTCGTCGGTGGCCTGACGCAGCTCTTGCACGTCTTCATCCTGCAACCAGTGTGGGGGGCGATGCAGCAAACGCAGCAAAGAGCCGGGTTCCAGCGCCAGCAGGCGTTGCAGGCGCACCAGCACCCGACGCATGGAACCGAGGTCGGCACGGTTGTCGCGCAGGCGCAGGGACAACAGCTGGTCTTCGATCTGGTCGACGCTGACGGTGGTCTTGCGCACGATCTGCTCCAGCACTTCGCCCTGATCACGCAGCAAATGAGTGAGCAACTCCAGCGGCGAACGGAAGCTCTCGCCACGTTTCACTGAGTGCCGCAGGCGGTCCACCGAGTGCAGCGGTTGCTGGCGCGCGCTGATCATCAGATGGCTGCGGGTGCAGACCCACAGCGTCGAGATATCGGAGGAGACCATGCCGAAGTCGAACACCACGTCGTTGACCACCGCCAACAGCGACGAGTCGACATGCTCGATACGAGTGGAGCGCGAGCCTTCGTGCAGGGCTTCGAAAAATTCTTCAGGCAGTTCCAGGTGCGACTTCATCCAGCGCTGACACGCGGCGTGGGCCAGGTTCAGGTGCAGCCAGATGAACTCTTCAGGGTCTTGCGGGTTGCTCAGGCATTCCAGCGCGGTGGCCGAGTCGATTTCCCGACCGGCTTCGCCCGGACGAAAACGAAAGCCATAGATCAGGCCAAACAGATCTGAGTCCTGACGGGTGTGCGTGATGCTTTGGTTCATGGATGCTCGCTGACCGCAATGCGCCTGTCAGGGGCACAGGCTCGCCAAGGTTGCATCATGGCAAGCTGCTCTTACAGTTTTGTTACTGTTTGTGTCGGGAGCATGTAGGAGCGGGCTCGCCCGCGATGTGCTTGACGCGGTTTGCCTGATACGCCGCCATCGCGGGCAAGCCCGCTCCTACAGGTATTTGTCAGTCACCCAACCGCGCCGTCACCTGGCTTAACTGCCCGGACAACCCATGCAAATCGCGGCTCGCGGTTTCCGTGCGTTTGACGTTGTCCTGGTTGGTGCTGGCGATCTGGGTAATCTCAGTCAAGTTACGCGAGATGTCCTCGGCTACTGAGGTTTGTTCCTCGGCCGCCGTGGCGATCTGGCGGTTCATGTCACGAATCGCTTCCACCGCTTCAGTGATCCGATGCAGCATGTGCCCGGCCTCGGTGACTTGCTCGACGCTCTCTTCACTGCGTGACTGACCGTTTTCGATGGCCTTCACCGCATCCAGTGCGCCGGTCTGTACCGTACTGATGATCTGATTGATCTCGGCAGTGGACGCCGCAGTGCGTTGGGCGAGGCTGCGAACCTCATCGGCGACCACGGCAAAACCACGCCCCGCATCCCCGGCGCGCGCGGCTTCGATGGCGGCGTTGAGCGCCAGCAAGTTGGTTTGCTCGGCAATCCCGCGAATCACTTCCAGGACTTTACCGATGCGCCCGCTGTCGCTTTCCAGCTGGCGAATGACCGACGCGGTATTGCCGATTTCGCCGCGCATCTGGGTAATGGCGGCAATGGTGGCCTTCATCACCTGTTCGCCTTGCTGGGCACTGTGGTCAGCGTCGTCGGCGGCGCTGGCAGCTTGGGCGGCATGACGGGCGACTTCCTGTGCCGTGGCAGACATTTCGTTCATCGCTGTGGCCACTTGGTCGGTGCGATCGAATTGCTCGGTAGTGCCGTGGCCAATCAGTTGCGCGATGGCCGTCAGCTCACCCGCCGCGCAGTCCAGGCCCGTAGCGCTTTGCTTGAGGCTGCTGAAGGTTTCGGCGAGGAAGTCGCGCAAGGTGTTGGCGGCAACAGCCAGACGGCCCAACTCGTCTTGCCGGGTAATATCGGCGCGGTGAGCGAATTTTCCTTGGCTGAGTTGCGCCACGTAGTCGATCAGGCGTCGAATCGGGTCGATCAGGTTGCGGTTCAGCAGCCACAGGCTCAACAGGCCGACCAGCAAGCCAGACATCAGCATCACCACGGTGCCAAACAGAATCGTCTGGCTGGCATCGGCGCTGATTTCATCGGATTGCTGCTTGCCTTGTGCGCGTAATTGGCTGACCAGATCGCTCATCTGTCCGCTGGCGGCGCGGTCCATTCCTTTGACGGCCGAATCGCCGACCACCGGATCGCCATTGGCGGCGAGGAACGCTTCGCGACCTTTCTGGTACGCCAGGCCGAGGGTGCGGTGCGCGTCGAGCAGGCTTTCGAGTTTGCTTTTCAGTTCGGGGCTGGTGCCAGGCTGGGTGATCAGACTGCCGAGAATGTCTTGCACCTGACGCTGACGTTCATTGAACTGGCTCCAGTGCTTGTTCAGCTCTTCCGGGTCTTTGCCGCGCAGCAGGACATCTTTCCATTCCTGTACCTGAATCTTGAATTGCAGGTTCGCTTCGTCGACCAGTTGCGAGGTGCGCAGAGGCCCATCGATCAGGCCTTTGTAGTGTTGCACGCCGTTGGAGAGGAAGTGAAAGCAGGCCAAAGCGATCAATAGAATCGCCAGCAGGCTGCCGCCGAGCAACGCCAGAATCTGGGCTCTAAGGGATTTTTGCAAAAACATGGTGGTGTCTCATGGCCAGGGATTAGGCATTCCACGGGGGAACGAGGTGCGGCAGTGACATCCCTGTCTTTCGAGGTCGGGCGGACCCTATTGTTCGAAAGTCTTATTTACAAAATCGGCAATCGCCTAAGCTTCTTGAGACCGTCCGGCGGCGAGTATGAAGGTTTATCGTGACGGTTCAAATCATGGCCAAATGCCGCTTTTTCGCCGGGGCAGGCCAGGCGTTATCGATGGCGTTCAAATCTTCTTCGGTGAGGGACAGTTGCGCGGCTTCGGCGTTGAGGCGAACGTGCATCGGATTGACGGCTTTGGGGATGGCAATCATGTCGTTCATGCGCAACACCCAGGCCAAGCACACCTGCGCCGGCGTTGCATGGTGCCGGGCCGCGACGTCAAGCAGCAGCGGATGCTTCAGTAACTCGCCGCCTTGGGCGATGGGGCAGTAAGCCATGATCGGCATACCGGCGGTGTGGGCCCATGGCAACAGGTCGAATTCAATGCCGCGTTGTTGTGGGTTGTACAGCACCTGATTGGTCGCGCAGCCCGGTGGGTGAAGCTCTTCCATATCAGCGACATCAAAATTGGACACGCCCCAGCGGCCGATCTTGCCGCTGTCACGCAAGCGTTCGAAGGCGTCGACCGTTTCTTCCAGTGGGTACTCGCCAGGCCAGTGCAGCAGATAGACATCGATGTAGTCGGTGCCCAGGCGTCGCAGACTGCGTTCGCAGGCGGCGGGAATGCCCTTGCTGCTGGCGTTGTGTGGATACACTTTGCTCACCAGCAGCACTTTGTCGCGCTGTCCGGCAATCGCTTCGCCGACCACTTCCTCGGCACCGCCATCGGCGTACATCTCGGCGCTGTCGATCAGGTTCATGCCCAGTTCGATGCCGAGGCGCAAGGCGGCGACCTCGTGTTGACGCTGCGCAGGGTCTTCACCCATGTGCCAGGTGCCTTGGCCAATGACCGGCGCGGAAAGACCGGCAAAATCGAGGGTCCGCATACAACCTCCTGGAACAGGTGGTGATATAGGAATACTGGCAGTCAGATTAGGTAGAGGTTCAATTTCGTACAAGGGGATTGCGCGGTTAAGCTGGTTTTCTAGAGGGCCTCTCCCGGCCTCAGAATTATTCACTTAGCTCTTTCGTGGCGCTCATTTTTTGTAGGAGCTGCCGAAGGCTGCGATTGGCATTAAAAAGCGGTGATAGTTCTGCCATCTTCGCAACCTTCGGCAACTCCTACAGGATTAGTGCCTGATTCCCTCAACGCTTCGGCGTCTCCCTAGCCTCCATCTGCCCCTTTTCCCAACCCCCACCCAACGCCAGAAACAAATCGATCTGCCCCATCGCCACCTGAGTATTAGCCGCCGCCAACTGTGCGCGGACGTCGGTGTAGGTGCGGGTTGCTTGCAGGTCGGAGAGGAAGGACTCTCGGCCAGCCTGGAAGAAACGGTGGGTCTGGTCGGCGGCCTGTTTCGCCGACAGTTCGGCGTCGGCCAGGGCGTCGCGGCGATCAAGCAGGGCGGTGTATTGCGCCAGGCCGGTCTGGGTTTCGCGGATGGCGTTGAGCACAATGCCGTCGAAGTGCGCCAGCGCCGCCTGGGTGCCGGCTTCGGCTTCATGGATTCGGGCGCGCGAACCGTTGGTGGGGACGCTCCAGCTGATCAGTGGACCGAAGCCCCAGCGATTGGTCGCCGGTTTGCCCAGGTCGTCGAGAATACCCACGGTGCTGATGCTGGCGCCGATGCTGATGTCCGGGTACAGCGCGCCGGTGGCCACACCGATTTGCGCCGTTGCAGACGCCAGTCGCCGTTCAGCCTGGCGAATGTCCGGTCGACGCTTGAGCAGCGCGGCGCCATCGCCCACCGGCATTACTTGCGCGATGTGTGGCAACTCGGCGCAGTTGGCGATGCCCGTCGGCAGTTGATCCAGCGGTTTGGCCAGCAGCATCGACAAGCGAAACAGCCCGGCCTGTTGCGCGGCGGTGTAGCGCGGCAACTCGGCGCGCAGCGATTTGAACTGGGTTTGCGAACGGGTGACTTGGGTTTCATCGCCACGCCCGGCATCGCGCAGCCGTTGGGTCAGGCTCAGGCTTTGTTGTTGCAGCTTCAGCGATTCGAGGGCGATGTTGCGCTCTTCGTTGGCGGCGCAGATCTGGGTGTAGGCTCGCACCACATCGGCCACCACCGTGATGCGCGCGGTGTCGGCGGCGGCCTGGACGGCGTCGGCATTGGCCTGCGAGGCTTCGACCCCGCGTTGCAAGGTGCCGAACAGGTCGAACTGGTACGAGGTGCTGATGCCGACATCACCGGCGTTGATCACCGGCACTTTTTCGGTCAGCAGGAAGGCTTCACCGGACTCTTGCAAGCGCTGCACACCCGCTTTCGCGCCACCGCTGAGACCGCCGGCCGCTTGCGCTTCCGAGACCTGGAAGCGCGCCCGCGACAGGTTGGCCGCCGCTACCCGCAAGTCAGTGTTGGACGCCAACGCCTGGCGCACCAGTTCATCCAGCTTCGGGTCGTCGTACAGGCGCCACCAATCAGCCGGCACCGGCGCGGAGATCACGTTGACCCCTTCACCGGCCAGTTCGCCTTGCAGGTCCGGGCGATTCACCGCCGCGTCTTTGGGCAGGTGGTAATCCGGGCCGACCACTTGGCAGGCGGACAGCAGCAAGCCCAGGCTAACGGCAGTCAGACGCAGGCCCTTGTTCATTTCGCGACTTCCTTGTCTTTGCCTGTCGCGGTCTTGGCATCATCGATGATCGACACGGTGGCGGTGCGTCCGGCGATCATGCGGAAGTCTTCCGGCACCTCGTCAAAGGCAATCCGCACCGGAATCCGTTGCGCCAGGCGCACCCAGCTGAACGCCGGGTTGACGTTGGGCAGCAAGTTGCTGCCGCTGCTGCGGTCACGGTCTTCGATGCCGGCGACGATGCTCACCACATGCCCGCGCAGACGGGAGTTGTCGCCGATCACGCGGATGTCCACCGACTGGCCAAGGTGAATGCCCGAGAGTTTGGTTTCCTCGAAATAACCGTCGACGTGGAACGAGGCGCCGTCGACCACTGATAACACCGGGCGTCCGGCACTGACAAACTCTTGCGCACGTGGCGCCCGGTCGTTGAGGTAGCCGTCCACCGGGCTGCGGATTACCGAACGATCCAGGTTCAATTTGGCGGCATCCACCGCGACTTGAGCCTCGTTTAACGACGATAGCGCTCGGGCTTCGCGGGATTGGCTTTCTTCCAGTTGTTCCCGCGAGACCAGGTTGCCCAGGCCACGGTTACGTTTGTTTTCACGTTGGGCCTGGGCATAGGCCTCCTGGCGCTCGGCCACGGTAGCCTGGGCCTGGCGCAACGCCAGGTGGAAACGGTCCTGGTCGATGGTGAACAGCACCTGGCCCTTGGTGATGACTTGGTTGTCCTGCACTTCGACCTGCTGGATCAGCCCGGAAACGTCCGGGGCGATCTGCACCACGTCGGCGCGGATGTGCCCGTCGCGGGTCCAGGGCGCAAACATGTAGTACATCACCATGCGCCAGACGACGATGGCGGCGAAGGTTACGATCAGCAGGGTCAGGACCACGCGGCCCAAAGTCAGGAAAGGTTTTTTCATTTCATCAGGTATCGACTGAGAGTATCCACCGCGCCCAGCAGCAGAGCGTATAGACCTACGTTGAACAATGCCCGGTGCCAGACCAGGCTGTAAAACTGGACGCGCGTCAGCAGTGCATGCACGCCCAGATAAAGCACATAGGTGATGCCCATCAGCACCAGAAGCGTAGGCAAGAAAATCCCACTGATATCCACATCACCGATCATGAAGGCGCTCCATCGATTCCATAAGGGGGCTGTTCCTCGAATTCACCCGCGACCAGCATCTCGACACCGGGCAACAACGCCAGGCGCAGACCGCTGAGGGCATTCAGCAAGTGCAGGCGGGTCGGGTTGTCGCCCATCCAGTCGAAACTCAGTGAGCGGCGGGCGCGGTCCATGGTCATCAACAGCCCCTTGGGGGGTATCAACCGTTCGCGGGCGTCGAGGCAAGCCTGATAGTGTGTACCCACCTCGTCGATCACCTGACGTAACAAGCCTTGCGGAATGTGATGCACCCGGCGCATGTAGGCCAGCAGGTCCAGCAGCATGAGGGCCACGCGCAATTCGCGCAGGGCGATGCTGGTGTCCTGGGCGGTGAGGGCCAGGCGCGGCAGGTTTTGCATGAAGCGATCGAGCATCAACAGGCCCAGGCGCCGGTGCTCCATCAGCGATGCCGAGTCGCTGAGTTTGACGATGTCGTGCCAGCAGAATCGGGTCAGGCGTTTGGAGGCAAAATCGACGCCGAACGGACGCATCACCAAGGTCCAGACAAAGGCGAACAACAGGCCGATGGGGCCCGCCAGGTTGCCGTTGACGAAGGCCTGGAAGTCGGTGTCGTAAGCGGTCTGGATGCTGATGAAGGTCGAGGTATTGACCAGGGTCAATACCATTCCCAGGGCAAAGCGCGGGTTGATCGACAACGTACCGATACAGATAAAAGGCACGGAAAACGCCAGTACCAGCATCGGGAAATCGTTCAGGTTCGGCAACACCACGAACAGGTACAGACTCGCCAGCACCACCGAAAAGCAGGTCCAGAAAAAGAACCGATAGATCTGCGGCGCAGGGTCGTCCATGGCGGCGAAGAAGCTGCAGGCCACGGCCGCCAGAATCACTGCGCCGCCGCCGTCGTTCCAGCCCAGCAGAATCCACAGCACCGAGGCCGCGATAATCGCCGTAACCCCGGACATCACCGACCACATCATCACCCCGTGGTCGAAGAATGGCCGCAGTTCGCCCAGTCGCCAATGCCGATACACCGCACGCCATGGCGCTTGATCGCCTTTGCTCAGGGCGTGTTGCAGGCTGCGACAGTCTTGCCACAGGTCGACCCATTCACTTAGGCGGAACAAGGCGTTGGACAGCAGCAAATGGTGCTTGTCATCGAGTTGCGCCGGGCTCGGCTGGATCTGTTCCAGGTGGGCGCGCAGGGCACTCCAATGCGCCTCCGGGGCGTGCAGACGGGTGCTTTCCAGCCAGGCAAACGCTTGGTCCAGCGCCGGTTGAATGCATGCGCGCAGTTCGGGCGTGCGCCGTTCCAGCCCCCAAAGCGCATCGTCCAGGGCGTCGATCACCGGCAGCAGGTGAATCATACGGCCACGCAGTTCCTTGGCGTTGCGCACGCTTTGCGGACGGGTGCCTTCGTGGGGCAGTTGGCCGATCATCAGTTCCAGCGAGTTGAAGCTGCCGACCATCGCCAGGCGCAACTTGCCGATCTCGCTCGACTCGCGATCACGGCTCAGAAACAGGGCGCTGTAGACGCCGGCATCGGCAAACCATTTTTCCGCCACGCCCATCACCACCGGCGCCAGGCGGCGCGGCCAGAACATGCCGCCGACCACTGCGGCGCAGACGATACCGAGCAGGATTTCTTCGGTGCGTGCGCTGGCGATGTCGAACACGTTCAAAGGGCTATCGACCACCGGAAAGGCAATCAACGGCAGGGTGTAGCCGGCCAGCATGAACGCGTAACTGTTGGCGGTGCGCAGGTGCAGGGAAAGGAACAGCAGGGTGCCGGTACACAGCGCGATAACCAACGCCAGTAGGAACGGCGTCTGCACGAACAAGGGCACGAAAAAAACTGCCGCGGCAGCCCCGAAGAAGGTGCCCAGCGCCCGATACAGTGCTTTAGAGCTGGTGGGACCGACAAAGGGGCTGGAGACGATAAACACCGTGGCCATCGCCCAGTAAGGGCGCGGCATTTCCATGATCAAGGCGATGTACAGCGCGATCATCGAGGCAGCAAAAGTGCGCACCCCGAAGAACCAGTCCCGTGCCGGAGGGAGCCCGGTGAAAAACCCGTTCACAACAACCACTCCGCGCCTTGCTGGCCGGCCTCTTCGAAAGCGATCAATACGCGCAAGGTGGCTTCCAGGTCGGCGGTTTCAATGTTTTTCAGTACGCCATGACGCAGGCGTTGCAGTTCTTCTTCAATGGACAACGCCAGCGCGCGGCCGGTTGCGGTCAGGCTCAGGGCCTTGGCTCGGCGATCCGTCGGGTCTTCGGTACGGCAGACGATATCGGCGCGGCACAACTGATCGAGCAGCCGCACCAGCGATGGACTTTCCAGTCCTGACGCCTGAGCTACAGTGACTTGGCGAACGCCGTCGCCCAAACGCAGGATCATCAACAGCGGCATGGCACAGGCTTCCGAGATGCCGTAATTGACCAGCCTGGTCTGACAGATACGTCGCCAGTGACGGGACGCCGCGACGATGCCGCGGCTGATGCTCATCTGCAGGGTTTCAAGGGTCATGGCAAGGCCTGATTTTATTAGCAGATGTATTATTAGCTTGCTAATTAATATTCTGTAACAGCTCGCTGGTGACGTCAACCGGGTATTTACGCTGTACGCCATTGAATTTCGGTCTGCGCACGTGTGTCGAATACCACGTAGACGGTTGCACTGAAACGGACTCTTTCAATTTAAAGGTGACCTGCATGGGACGATCTTCGCGACACCTGCCTTTTCCCGTCTGGCTGCTGGGCTGGGTTTTGCTGCTCGGCGTACAGATGATGGCCCAGGCCGCACCCGAGCGCTTCACGCTGAGCATGCCGGATGCTGAGGACAACGCGTTTTTCGCCCCTGTCAACGCTGCCAGCACCAATGGTTGTGGCGGCAGTAACGTATCGCCAGCGCTGTACTGGAGCCATGTGCCCAAAGGTACGCAGAGCTTTGCCCTGGTCCTGCACGATCCGGACGGGCAAAAGGGTCTGGGTGTTGATCATTGGGTGCATTACGGGCTGCCGGCGACGGTCGAGGAGGTCGCCAGCGGGGTGGGCGGGGAGTCGAAGCTGGCTGGCGTGAGTGGCAAGAACTCCCATGACACCACCGGCTATTCAGGGCCTTGCCCGCCACCGGGGGACAGTGCGCATCACTACATAATTCAGCTGTACGCGCTGGACCTTGCCCCGGATGCGCTGGAACCGGGACTGACCCGTGAGGCACTGCTGGGCAAAATCAAAGGGCATATTCTCGGGGTGAGCAGCGTGGTGCGGCAGTATCAGCGGTAGGCTCGAAGCCTGGCCCTTTGTAGGAGCTGCCGAAGGCTGCGATAAGGCCGGCACGGCCTTCGCGATTTAGATTGATCGCAGCCTTCGGCAGCTCCTACAGAAGATCGCGGTCAGGCAACACACATCACACCGGAAACCCCAACGTAAACCGAATCCGCCCCTCCGCCGGCTGCGTCACTTCAACCCGGCCACCGTGCAAATGCATGATCGCTGCCACGATGGCCAGCCCCAAACCATTGGAGTCCGAGCTCTGGTGACGGGAGGCATCGCCGCGATAGAAGCGGTCGAACAATCGGGTCAAGGCGGTGGCGGTCAGTGCGGGGCCCTGGTTTTCCACTTGAATCAGCCATTCGCGTTCGTATTGGCTTACGTGCAGCAAGATCTCACTGCCAGCGTCGGCGTAACGAATGGCGTTGGCCACCAGGTTGCTCAGGGCTCGGCGCAGCAAGATCGGGTCGGCGTGGAGGGTGCCACTGCCGCGGGTGAGGATCTGCAATTCGCGCTCCTCGGCCAGGCCTTCGAAGTAGCCGGCCACCCGTTGCGACTCCTGTTCCAGGTCCAGTGGCTGGCGCTCAAGCACCGCCTGGGCTTCATCGGCGCGGGCGAGGAACAGGATGCTCTCCACCAGCCGCGAGATGCGTTCCAGCTCTTCCAGATTCGAGGCCAGCAACGCCTGGTATTCATCGACGCTGCGGGTCTGGCGCAGGGCGACCTGGCAATGGCCCATCAGCGAGCCCACCGGAGTACGAATTTCGTGGGCGAGGTCGGCGGAGAACTGCGTCAGGCGTTGGTAGCCGTCCGCCAGGCGATCGAGCATGGCGTTGAACGCTTCGCTCAATTGCTGCAACTCCACCGGCACGTCGCGGCTGTCCAGTCGGCTGTCGAGCCGGGCCGGGGTGATATCGGCAGCATGCGCGGCCATGCGCCGCAACGGTTGCAAGCCACGGCGCAATAACACGTAGCCGAGCAGGGCGGTGATCAGAAACGCCAGCGCCACGGCTCCATAGATGCGTTGGCGGAAGCTGGTCAACATGGCCATTTCCTTGACCATCAAATGCGCCGCCTGCAAATGCACCTCGGTGCCGCCGGACATCGCTTGCGCGGCGGCGGCGCGCAAAGGCACGCCTTCCAGGCTGAGGCCGCTGCGCAAGTCGCCGTCATTCAGGGCGCGATCCTGGCTGGCCACGGGCAGGTCCGGCAGTGGTGAATGCAGTGGGTTGACCAAGATCACCGGCGGCTTGCCCGGTTCGCCAATGATGAAAATGTCCTCTTCGCTGTCGAGCATGTTTTCGAACAACTGCGGGCTGCTTTCCAGTTTTTCCAGCGTCAGGTCATAGCGCAGCAGTTTGCGAAAATGATCGAGGCGCGCCAGCACCGCGTGGTCGCTGCGCAACATCACGGTTTGCTTCATCGATTCGTAGAGGTACACGCCAGCGCCGGCCACGGTAAACATCGCCACCAGGGCGAAGGCCAGCGTGGTGCGCAGGGTCAGGGATTGGCGTCGGGACCGCATGGTCGAACCTCGCACACGTAACCGATACCGCGCACGGTATGGATGAGTTTCACCGGGTAGGGCAGGTCGACCTTACTGCGCAGGCGTTTGATCGCTACATCGACCACGTTGGTGTCGCTGTCGAAATTCATGTCCCACACCTCCGAGGCGATCTGCGCGCGGGATAACACATCGCCCTCGCGGCGCAGCAGCAAATGCAGCAACGCAAACTCCTTGTTGGTCAGCACGATCACCTGTTGCTGGCGGGTCACGCGCCGTCGCAGCAGATCAAGTTCCAGGTCGGCGACATGAAAATGGTCTGGCTCACGCACCACGCCACGACGCAGCACCGTGCGGATGCGCAGCAACAGTTCGGTGAAGGAAAAAGGTTTGACCAGATAATCGTCGGCACCCAGCTCCAGGCCACGAATACGGTCTTGCAACTGATCGCGGGCAGTCAGGAACAACACCGGTACGTCCTGCTTGGCACGCAGCACTTCGATGATCTGCCAGCCATCGATGCCCGGCAGCATCACGTCGAGCACGATCAGGTCATAACGTTGTTCGAGGGCCATGTGCAGGCCATCGGCGCCGTGTTGGGTCCAGTCGACTTTATAGCCGGACTCGCCGAGACCCTTTTTCAGGTACTCGCCGGTTTTGGTGTCGTCTTCGATCAGCAGGATCTGCACGTGGGGCTTCCCTCCAACGAGGGCGTTGGGCGTATTCGGCGTGCCTGCAAAGGGGCGCAGGCCGCGCTGGGGATGGAGTTTAACCAAGTGCCGGGCGCGAGTCGGTTACATTTTTGTCATGCGCGAGCGCAGGGCGGTAAATGACAAAAATGTCATTCGCCAGTCATGGTACAGGACCGGTTCGAGGGGGATGATGAATGACTAATTCATCCCCTCACCAGGTATCGACATGAAGAATGTACTGTCCACCACGTTCGGCTTGCTGCTGCTCAGCGCTGCCGTCATGACTCAGGCTGCCGATGTCGTGGTCAAGCCTCTGCGTGGCACGATCGACAGCGTCCAGGCTGACACGTTGAACTTCACCACCCGCGCCGGTCAGCACCAGAGCATTGCCCTGACTGACAAAACCGCGATCCGCTCGATCTCGAAAACCAGCGTTGATTCGATCAAGGCTGAGAGCTTCGTCGGTTCCGCTGCTACCGTTCAACCGGACGGCACTCTGAAAGCGCTGGAAGTCACGGTGTTCGAGCCGAGCCTCAAAGGCAGCGGCGAAGGTCACTACGGTTGGGAAAACGCTGACGGCAGCACCGGCACCATGACCAACGGCACCGTGGGCAAACTGTCCAATGCCAAAGGCCACACCCTGACCGTGATGTACAAAGGCGGCGAGAAGCAGCTGGTCGTCCCGGATGACGTGCCAATTGCTTACGTTGAGCCAGGCAGCCGTGACCAGTTGACCGCCGGCGCCAAGATCGTGCTGTTCCCGGCTGAAGACGGCAAGTCTGCTCGCGGCATTGCAGTCGGCAAAAACGGTTTTGCGCCACCGATGTAAACGGCCCATCTTGTAGGAGCGGGCTTGCCCGCGATTGGCTTGACGCGTTATGCGTGACACTCCGCTATCGCGGGCAAGCCCGCTCCTACAGTTGATTTATGTCCGGCACGCTTTTGGAGGCAACCATGCGCACTCGTCCCATTCACCCTTGGCCCGTTCGCCTGACGCACTGGCTCAATGCGCTCGGCATGGTGGGCATGTTCATGAGCGGTTGGGGGATCTACAACGCCTCACCCATTTTTGCGTTCAGCTTTCCCCGGGGGATTACCCTTGGCGGATGGCTCGGCGGTTCCATCGCCTGGCACCTGGCGGTGATGTGGCTGTTGGTGATCAACGGTCTGCTCTATGTGCTGTATGGCGTGTTCAGCCGCCACTTCAAGCGTGACCTGCTGCCGGTTTCGGCCAGCGCGGTGAAACGCGACTTCCTCGATGCCCTGCGTTTTCGCCTGGCCCATCAGCATGGCCGCTACAACGCCGTGCAGCGTTTGTCCTACTGGTTGGTGTTGGCCCTGGGTGTGTTGGTGGTGCTGTCCGGTTTGGCAATCTGGAAACCCATCCAGTTGCAGGAGCTGACCAACGTATTTGGTGGCTACGATTTCGCGCGGATCGTGCATTTTTCCGCGATGGCCGGGATCGGCGCGTTTGTCGTCGTTCACCTGCTATTGGTGTTGCTGGTGCCGCGCACCTTCTTGCCGATGATTACCGGCGGTCGTCGGGAGAGTTCTCATGAGTGATCTGAATAAACGCCCGCCACGCTTGAAACTGGAGCCGGCGCAGCAGACGCAGTTGATCAACATTCAACGCCGTTCCTTGTTGCGTGCCGGGCTGACCCTGGGCGCGGTGTCGATGCTCACTGGCTGCAATCTGGAAGGCGATGAGGATGTTGTGGACAAGACCTTGTGGGCCATGTCGCGCTGGAACGACCGCGTCCAGGCGTGGCTGTTCAGCGGGCAGAAACTGGCGCCGACCTACGACAAATCGAAGCTGACCAACCCGTTCCCGTTTAACGCGTTCTACGCCGAGTACAACGTGCCGGATCTGGACATCTCGAGCTACAGCCTGGCGGTGTCCGGGCGGGTGCGGGACAAACAGCCGTGGACGCTGGACAACTTGCGCAAGTTACCGCAGCGCACCGACATCACCCGGCTGATCTGTGTCGAGGGCTGGAGTGCGATCGGTCAGTGGGGCGGGGTGCCGTTGCGGACTTTCCTCGAACACATCGGGGCGGACACCACGGCGAAATACGTCGGCTTCAAATGCGCCGACAAGTACTACTCAAGCCTCGACATGCCCACCGCCCTGCATCCACAAACCCTGCTGGCGCTGGACTTCGGCGAAGTGGCATTGCCGCCGGATTATGGTTATCCGTTGAGGGTGCGGGTGCCGACCAAGCTGGGGTTCAAGAATCCCAAGCACATCGTTGAGTTGTTCGTGACCAATGATTACCCGGGCGGGTATTGGGAAGACCAGGGGTATAACTGGTTTAGCGGGAGTTGATGTAGGAGCGGGCTTGCCCGCGATGGCCATACATCTGATACACCGCGTCAGGCTGATCGCGGGCAAGCCCGCTCCTACAGGGCAACGGAATATCACAGACAAAAAAGCCCCCGTCTGCTCACGCCAGACGGGGGCTTTTTTACAGCGGTAAACCTTAGTTCAGACCCAGCTTGCCACGCAGGGTGGACAGGTCTTCAGCCAGGGTGTTGACCGGGCCGATCAGCGCCTTGCGGTCTTTTTCGCTGACTTTGTCGTAGGTTTCAAAACCGCCATCTTTGGTTTTGTACTTGGCCAGGATCTTGTCCACGGTGGCGAAGTTCTTGTTGACCTTGTCAGCAAAGGCTTTGTCTTGCTGAGCCAGTTGCGGGTGGAACAGCTCTACGATCTTCTTCGCGCCGTCGACGTTGCCCTGGAAGTCATACAGGTCAGAGTGGCTGTAACGGTCTTCTTCACCGGTGATTTTGGTCTTGGCCACTTCTTCGATCAGGGCAGCAGCACCGCCAACCACTTTCTCAGGTGGGAAGGTCAGGCCGGCAACGCGGGTTTGCAGTTCTTTGACGTCAGCGTTCAGCTTGTCAGCCAGCTCGCCCAGACCTTTGGTGGTCTTCTCGCTGTACAGGGTGTATTCGATGCGGTGGAAACCGGTGAAATCCTTGGCGTGGACGTCATCTGCGTGGTCGTCGACGCGGGAGTCGATGGAAGCGTCCAGGTCAGCGAACAACTCAGCGATAGGCTCGATCGACTCGTAGTGAACGCGAGTGGTCGGGTACAGCTTTTTGGCGGTAGCCAGGTCGCCTTTCTTGATTGCGTCAACGAACGCCTGGGTTTCGGTACCCAGTTTGTCCAGTTGTTCAGTCACGTAGATCTTGTAGTCCGAAACCGGCCCGACCAGGTCCAGCGGCTGAGTGGCCGCGAACAGAGGTGTCTGGAACAAGCCAAGGGTAAGCAACAAAGCGAGAGGCGACTTTTTCATGGGACGTTTCCGGGTAAGGTTTTTAATGGATCACGCAATTTTTTTTGGTTTTGAAGCGTCAAGCAATGAGCGACCGATGAAATCCTGGTCACTGATGACACCGGGCAGTGTGAAGAAATAACCGCCGCCAACCGGCTTGAGGTACTCCTCCAGCGGCTCACCGTTCAGACGGGTCTGTACGGTGATAAAACCTTTTTCCAGGTCGGACTGGTAACAGATGAACAGCAGGCCCATATCGAGTTGGCCGTTTTTGTTCACGCCGTTGGAGTAGTTGAACGGACGACGCAGGATGCGGTTGCGCTCAGTGTCTGCGGTACGCGGGTTAGCCAGGCGGATGTGCGAGTCCTTGGCCGTGACCTTGCCTTCCGGGTCGGCGGCGTAGTTCGGTACGTCGCTTTCCTTGTGGCCGTCCATCGGTGCGCCGGTGGCTTTGTGGCGGCCAAAGATCGATTGTTGTTCTTGCAACGGGGTACGGTCCCAACGCTCGACGAAGTTGCGGATGATCCGCACCGCCTGGTAAGAACCGTTGGCGGTCCAGGCGGGTTCGTCGCTGTCCGCTTGTACCCAGACCAGCAAGTCCATGGCTTTCTGGCTGGTGGAATCGGGGTTGCCGGTGCCGTCGCGGAAACCGAGGAAGTTGCGCGCGCTTTCGGGCTCTTGTCCTGGCTTCAGCGGGGCTTGTGCCGGGACGGTGCCTTCCTGCTTCCAGCGCACCAACAGCAGGTCCGGGAAGGTTTTGACGATGTCACGCAGGGCGTGGATGTTGGTGTCTGGCGTGTTGGAGCAGAACTGAATGCTCAGGTCGCCATGGCACGACGCCGGGTCCAGCGCATCGTTGGGGAAATTGGCCATCAGGCTCAGGCGCTTGGGCTTGAACGCGGTCAGGCCAAAACGCTCGTCGAACAATGAGGCGCCGACCGAAACGGTGATGGTCAGGTTGTCCGGGGTCACCACCGGGCCGAGGATGCCGGAGTCGGTTGGCGGAAACTTCTCATCGACCTGCGGCACGACACCGCCGGTCATCAGGAACGTGATGCGTTCGTTCAAGGTGCGGAACAGGCGTTCGAGGTCTTCGCGGTCTGCCGCCAACACGTCGAACGACACCAGCATGCCGGCTGCCGGGCGCGGCGTGACGATGCCGGTCTGGTAGCGGCCGAGGAACGCATGGCGGTCCTGGGTCACGTCACTGTGCGGTGCTTCGGTGACTTGCACCGGTGCCGCCGCCAATACATTACCGCTCAGGCTGCTGCCCGCGAGTGCTGCGCCTGCCGCGCCGAGGCCCAACAGGACACGGCGACGCTGGATTGAATCCGGGTTGTTCGAATCTTTCATGATGTTTGTGTCTGCGCTCTATTACAGGCCGGAAAGGCCAAGTGCTGGGTCGATTCCGTCGAGTGCATCGGCCAGTACCTTGGCCTTGTCTGCGATGTGTTGACGCTGTTCAGGCTTGACCTGGTTGTACGGGAGGAACACGCCATTGCTGCTCAAGCCCTTCAACTCGCCGTCCAGCGCCGCAGTGGCGGTGTCGATGCGTTGCAGCAGCTCGCCATTCGATTTGATCAGCAGCGGACGCAGCAGCTCGATGACCTTGCGCGAGCCTTCCAGGTTGCTGGCGAAACCGCTCAGATCAAGGTGGCTGTAGCGTTCTTCTTCGCCGTTGGTGCGCACGTCGGCCAAGCCGTGCAAGGTGCGGCTGATGTTGCCGATCAGTTGCTCAGGGGCCATGGATTGCGCCAGCAGTTGCTGCTTGAGGGTCGTGATGTCGGCCTGTAAACGCTGCACCACTGGGCTCAGGCCATCGAGTTTGCGTTGGTCAAACAGCGCGTACTCGATGCGATGGAAACCGCTGAAACCAGGGTCTTGTTCGCGTTTCTCGTAGTAATCGGCGCGGGCGTTGATCGCGTTATCGATTTCGGCAAAACGCTGCGCGGCCGGGGCCAGGCGCTGATAGGCGGCACGGGCGGGGAGGTAGGCGGCTTGCGCCTGGGCCAGATCGCCCGCGTCGACTGCGGTTTGCAGCGCCGCGACAGCTTTGAGCAACGCTGAACTCTGGGTGCTCATGTACACGCGGTATTCCGACAGCGCGCCAATGAACGCCACCATCGGCGGTTTTTTGGCATTGGCCTCGGACTCAGCCGTCGGGGTGACTTTCAACGTGCCATGCGGGTTGCTCAGCAGGCCGCAGGTGATGCTGTAGTCGCCGGGTTGCAGGTTGGCGTTGATCACCACGCTCAGGCCTGGGGCAATGTTTTCACGCTCCTCCAGCACCATGATGCCGTCGAGGATTTCCCATTCAACGGCACGGTCAGACAGGTTGACGATACGAAACGCGGTACGCCCAGCCGGTACGGTCAACGCATTCGGCTCGCAGTTGTGGGCGTGAATGGTGACGGTGGTTTCGGCGCTGTTGTTCAACTGGCGTTTGTGGCTGGCAGCTTTCGACGCGTAATAAAACAGTCCACCGGCCGCGATCATCACGATCACGGAGCCAACCATTGCCATTTGCAGCGCGCGAGGCGGCTTGGCCTTTTCAGGAAGCCCAGAGGGGAAGTTCGACATGGGTGCCCTTATTTGTTCAACACAGAGGAAGATTGAGGTGCCGCCGATTTGGCCGGCGCGCTCGCCGCCTTGGGAGGTGGCAGGAAAAACAGAACCAGGGCGCCAATCAGGTAAATCAGGTAGACGCTGAAGGTGCTGACGGTCGGGGTGTCCTGATAGCCGAACATGCCCGCCAGAACTGAACCCACCGGGCCGTCCATTGGCAGGACGTTGCTGACGTCAAACACCACAGCCTGCCAGTGATTCCACAGCCCGGCTTCATGCATGGCGCGAACCGAGGTCGATAAGATGCCGGCCGCGACCACCAGGATGAACAGGCCGGTGTAGCGGAAAAACATCGCCAGGTTCAGGCGCATGCTGCCGGTGTAGAGGGCGAAACCGAGGGCAATCGACAGCAGCAGGCCGAGCAGTGCGCCCAGCGGTGCGCCGGGGCCTTCGCTTTGCTGGAATACGGCGAGCAGGAAGAACACCGTTTCGAGCCCTTCGCGGGCCACGGCGAAGAACACCATGGCAATCAGTGCGTAGACCTGGTTTTTCGAGGTCGAAAGCGCGGCCTCCAGCGAGGCGTGCAGCTCGTGTTTGATCGAACGCGCAACCTTGCGCATCCAGAACACCATGGAGCTGAGAATGATGACGGCGATAAAACCGACAATCCCTTCGAACAGTTCTTGCTGACGTTGCGGGAATTCGGCGCTGACCATTTCCAGGCCGCCACCGACCAGCAGCGCCAGGGCTGTTGCGAGAAACACACCGATCCAGACGGCGGGCATCCATTCGCCACGGCCAGTCTGTTTCAGGTAACTGGCAATGATGCCGACGATAAGCGCGGCTTCAATCCCCTCGCGCAGCATGATCAAAAAAGGAACGAGCATGTTTCACCAAAATCAGTTCTGTAGGGCAAGCCAACGGTTGTTTGAAGCGTTCTTCAGTGCCGATGGCAATGTGTAACATAATGATACTCATTATTGAATGCGGATAGTTGTTTTTCAACATTTTCCGTCGTTATTTGGCTGTTCAGGTGGGGTTCAGCAAACGTGTTGGCCAGTTCGGCTTAGGCGATAGTGGGTTTCGCCGAGTGGATCGCGAAGATCAAAAGCGACGGCGATGGCGGCTTGTCCGACTCATCGCGTCGCTTCATTTGCAGGCAAGTCTGGGGCTTAAACTATCCGGCGCACCGTATCGTCACGACGCACAAAGTGGTGCCACAGTGCGGCCACCACATGCAGGCCGATCACGTAGTAGAAGATCGTCGCCAGCCACACATGCAGATGTGCAAACGACTCCGCCATCGGCTTCGAAACTTCAAACGGTGAGGGAATCGCCCAATGCGTCAATGGAATCGGCAGTGCGCCGTTGCCTGCCAGCACGGTCGAAACCCCTAACAACGGCTGCACCAACAGAAACGCGTACAACGCGTAATGCGAAGCGTTGGCCAGCCAGTGCAGGGCACCTTCGAGCGGCGGGGTGATGCCGGGTGGTGTATGCCGACGACGTTCGGCGATACGGAAAAACGCCATCAGTAAGACCAGGATGCCGACCCAAAAATGGCTCTGGATCACCAGGGTTCGAGCGTCTGTGCCCTTTTCAAATTGTGTGCGGCTAAGCATCAGGATGTACGCCAGCACGATCAAGCCAGCCATCACCCAATGAAGCCAGCGGGCTTTGGCGCTGTAGCGTTGAGTCAAAGAGGTCGTATTCACGGTGAGATTCCAGAGAATGATTTTTTTCAGTGCACAGCAGAACCCAATGTCTGCCGTATTCAGGAGTAAGAACACTCCACGCCGGAAATTATTCAACCCCTGGTCGTCTCATTTTGGTTGTTTGCGATTGAAGAGGCCAAAGCACTGCCCATCAATCCATTCGGATTGCCTGAGCTATGTCCTGTTGCTTGAATAGCTCGGTTTAACCTCGGTACCTGACAATAGGAAATTTCCAGTTTTTTTTTATCGTGATTTGTACTTACAAAGCCGTTGAAACCGCTTTGACAGGTTTTGTATTTGGATCCAACCTGTACCCCTGACAGACGTGCCCTTGCAGGACTTCAGGGAGGAATAGATATGCTTTCCAGTGGTTACGCGGATCAATTCACTCACCGTCAGAGTTTTGTCGATCGTCATGAGTTCGGGGGCAGCCCCGCGTTAGTGATCTTCGATTGTGACGGGGTGTTGGTGCAGAGCGAGGAAATTACCCTCAGCGTACTGGCCGATCTATTCAATGCGCATCTGCTGGAACAGCAACACCCGGCACACTTGAACCCTCGCGACTGCATCCAGCGCTTCAGGGGCCGAAAGCTCGGCGTGTGCCTCGCCGAGCTTCAGCGCGAATACGGTGTTGAATTACCTTTCTATTTCGAAGCGGCCTTGCGGGTGCAGGCCCAAGCGGTTTACCAAACCGATCTACAAGCGACCGAGGGCATTCTGGACGTGCTGTCCTGCCTCAATACTCGCATCTGTGTCGCTTCCAGTGCGCCGCGCTCGAAGGTCGAGGTGTGCCTGAAGCTGACCCGGTTATGGCCCTGGTTCGAAGGCAAGGTGTTCAGTTGCTATGAGCTGGGCCAATGGAAGCCTGACCCCCTGGTGTTTCAGGTCGCTTGCGCCCGCTATCACGTCGAACCTGATCAGGCGCTGGTCATCGAAGACAGCGTTCCAGGCGTGCAGGCAGCGGTGGCTGCGGGCATTCCGGTGCTGGGTTTCGGACCCGCCGATCGCCATTCGGAGTTGCGAGACGCCGGCGCGACGCCCTTCTCCAGGATGAGTCAGTTGCTCGACCTGCTTGGCTGAGCACTTCACTAACGAAAGGAATCATTAACATGG
Source organism: Pseudomonas sp. NA-150 (assembly GCF_044336365.1). Lineage (NCBI taxonomy): Bacteria > Pseudomonadati > Pseudomonadota > Gammaproteobacteria > Pseudomonadales > Pseudomonadaceae > Pseudomonas > Pseudomonas sp. NA-150. The sequence goes on from NZ_CP172305.1 coordinate 1,733,828, forward strand.
AAGCTACGGACTTTGTTCGCCTGCTGAAAAACATGCACCCCGATTCCGAGGTGTGGCTGGATGCTTCACCGACGGGCTATACCGCGTTGAGGCAACGGCTATTGATGTGTTATCCACAGGTCCGAGTCTTCACCGAGGAGCTGTTGCCTGAGCGGTTTTCCCCAGGCCTGGCGGGCGTCAGCGGCGCTACCACCAATCCACGGCTGGTGGCCTCGACCATTATCGACGATCAGGAACACTGGTGGCCCCGGATCCATGCGTTGCATCGGGAAAATGATAACGCGCAGATTCAGCAACGCCTGCACGCCGAGTTGATCGGCCAGGGTGCGGGGTTGCTCAAAGGGTTGTGGCACAAGAGCGGGCATCAGCAAGGCTGGCTGTCGGCGCAAGTCAATGCGCTCGATGTTCACTCGACTGAACGCATGGTCCAGGAGGGGTTGCTGTTGGCGCGGATAGCGCCGAACGTCTTGGTCAAAGTACCGGGCAGCGGTGCAGGTTATGCGGCCATCGAACGCCTGGTGGCGCAAGGCTGCTCGATCAACAACACCTTCTGCTTCAGTATGTCGCAGGTGGCGGCCGGCATTGAAGCCATTCGTCGTGGGCAAGTGATCGCGCTTCGCAATGGCAGGGACTTGAGCGCGTCACGCTACGTCATCACCTTCATGATCGGGCGCTGGGGCGGTGAGGCGTTGCTGGATTGGCAAGCCGAGCAGCAGGGCATTCATCTGACGCCGCTGGACAAGCGTTGGGCGGAAATCGCGATCTATCAAACCATCCAGGCCTTTATGGCGCGCCAACTGAGCCCCGCCAGGCTGTTGCTGTCCAGCATCAAGGTCGACCAGGCAGCAGATGGCAGTCGACAGTGCTGGCATCTGCAAAAAACCGGCGAACACGAGACCCGCTACACCCTGACCGCCGAGATCATCGAGTTTCTCGTACAACGAGAAGCCGAGGGCAAACCGCTGCAACCGGAGCGCGATAACGCGATTCCGTCCACCACGATGCGCAAGTTGATGCAGTTGCCGTACTTTCGCGAGTCTTGTTTCGAGGGCGCCATTGCGCCAGCGGATTTTGCCCGGCAACCGGCCTTCATCCGTGCGCGCCACGAAGCCTGCAAGGCCCACCGTCGGTTGGGCGATTTTATCGTGAGCGGGCTGGCAAGTAAGGCCAGCGATCATTTGACGCACTGGTCGGGTCGGTCAGCGCCGGTCAATCCACAGGCACGTCCGGGAGCCGCGACATGAACCGGATGATCGCCTTGTGGGCGCACCCACGCTCGCGTTCGACGGTGCTGGAGCGGGTGTTTATCGAGCGTGGGGATTTTCTGGTATTCCATGAGCTCTTTGCCCACATGGCCTTTGACCAACACTCGGCGATCCCCTCGGATAACCTCGATTGCGGGCTGCCCACCACCTACGAAACCATCAAGACAAAGCTGCGTTTGGCGCGCCAGGATGGGCACGTGTTCCATAAGGACATGGCGTATCACTGTCTGGATGACCTGAAGGCAGACCCTGACTTTTTACTCGAACAGCAGCACGTTTTTATCATCCGTGAACCGGGTCGCTCGATCCTGTCGCATTTTGCGATTTTTCCGCAGATGCCTCTCGCCGCCATAGGCCATCAGGCGTTACACGAGCTGTTTTGCCAGCTCTCCCACCTGACTGGAAAAATCCCCTGGGTGATCAATGCCGACGACCTCGCCCGGCATCCGGTCGAGACCGTGCACCGGCTGTGCGACTACCTTGAACTGGAGTTTTTACCCCATGCGATGAGCTGGGACAAAGCCTGTCCACCGCAGTGGTTGCCTTGGCGAAGTTGGCACAAGGACGCCGAAGACAGCACCCGGATCAGCGCACCCTCGGACGAGGCATTTGACCCGCAACTGCTCGCGCAATACCCGCAAATGAAAGCCTATTACGACTATCACCGGCCGTTTTATGAGCGCATGAACCAATTTGCCCATGGAGGGGAAACGCATGAATAAGGTTGTAATTACCGGGGCCGCAAACGGTATCGGCAAAGCCACTGTAATGGCGTGCCTGGCGCAAGGGTTTTATGTCATCGCCGCCGACAAGGACATGGCTGGGCTCGAACGTCTCGCTGCGCAAACGGGGCGGGAAAATCTGGAAACGCACTACGCCGACTTTTCCGATTTCTCGACCATTGAGACGTTCATTCCAGACCTGTATGACCGACATGAGACGTTGTATGCATTGGTCAACAACGCGGGGCTGTATTACGGCAAAAGCGTTTATCGCTACAGCAACGTAGAGATCGACGAGGTCTGGGCGGTCAATCTCAAGGCGCTGATTTATCTATCGAAAGACTTTGCCAGGCGCGAGATGGAACACCACGCCTTTCGCAGCATCGTCAACGTGACTTCGGTCGCGGGTGAAGTGGGCAGTTGCGATGCGCTGTACGGCGCAACCAAAGCCGGGGTCATCGGCTTGACCAAGGCCAATGCCTGGAACTTCGCCCCCTACATTCGGGTGAACGCGGTGTCGCCGGGACTGGTGCATGACACTGCCATCTATGACCGGATACCCGATCACCGGCGAGACGAGTATCAACGTCAGGAAACCCTGGATGATCCGATTACCCCATCAGGCGTGGCCGATGTGATTGTGTTTTTGCTGTCGGAAAAAAGCAGGCATCTGACCGGAAAAATCATTGCAGTGGATAACGGTGCTTACCCGCGCTAGCTCAGTCCACATGATTGAGGGAGCAGACCATGTACAGAAAAAAATTACTGATCATCGGTGCTGGCAACTTGTGTCTGCAAATCCTGCAAATCCTCGCCCCGCGCAATACCTTTCAATTCTGTGTCGGCAGTCGAGATCTGGAAAAGACCACGCGTATGTGCAATTTGATCCGACTGGGCGCGTTGCAGTTGGGCGTGAACTGTTCGATCTCCGCGCTGGAAATTAATCTGGATGACATTGACCGCACCGCTGAAACTCTGGCTGCGACCAAACCCGACTTGATCGTCAATTGTGCGTCCCTGCAATCATGGCGAATCATTACTCAATTGCCGAAAGCTCATTTCGAGGCACTCGATCAAGCGCAGTTCGGACCCTGGCTGCCAATGCACCTGGCACCGGCTTACAACCTGATGCAGGCGATCGCCAAGTCCGGTCTGCGGCGCTCTGGTGTTGCGGTCATCAATGCCGCTTTCCCTGATGCCGTCAACGCGGTACTGGGTAAAGTCAACCTGGCGCCTGACATCGGTATCGGCAATGTCGCCAACCTGATCCCGGCCACGCGCATGGCCATAGCCAAACTGGGCTCGGTGTTGCCGGAACAGGTGCAGGTGAAACTGGTTGCCCAGCACTACTTCAGCCACTACGTACCGCGCGCCGGGCTTCCGCCCCAGGCGCATTACAATCTCACCTATCGAGTGAACGGTGACGACTGGACCGGCAAACTACAGGACGCGCACATTTTTCATCTGGTGCGTACCGAGTTTCGCCGTCTGGGCGGCGTCGACGGCCAATTTCTCACCGCTGCCTCGGCGGTGTCGGTGATCAGCAATATCTTCTCGATGGACGAAGTAGAGGTGCATGCCCCGGGTCCACACGGTTTGCCGGGAGGTTATCCCGTGAAGCTTGGCATGGGGCTAGTAGTGCTGGCGTTGCCGAACGGGTTCAGCCGGGCAGATGCCATCGCCCTTAACGAGCTTGGCCAGTGTCAGGATGGCATCGAGTCGATTAAACCTAACGGCAGCGTGCAGTTCGAGTCGAAGCAGACGTCGATCATGAAAGCGCAACTGCGCTTCGATATGCCCTTCATGAGGCTCAACGATGTACATCAATGGGCCGACGAATTGGGCCAGAAATATAAAAGCTATGCCGAAAAGGCTCGGCAAGGTTACCCCGTATGGCGCTGACACCCCCGGTCAACGCCAGCGATTACCCGTGAAAGGAATCAGGCCATGTCCAACGTTCTGTATTCAAATGATGTCGCCGAAACCAGTGTTCATGCCAGAACCGGTGGCGACGCCAATTATTCCCGTCAATACACCCGTGACTTCGTCGACCATTGGGACGAGTTGATCGATTGGCAAAAACGGGCAGAGGGCGAGGGCTCGTTCTTTGTCGATCTGCTGCACAAGAGCGGCGCCCGGCGGGTGATTGATGTGTCCACCGGCAGTGGCTTCCACGCCGTGCAGTTGCGCAAGGCGGGCTTCTATGTGGTGGCGTGCGACGGCAGTCCGACCATGGTCGAGCGCGCCGATGCCAATTTTAAAAAGCACGGTGTTTCCATTCCGATTCGCCAGTCTGACTGGCTGGAGCTGGACAGTCGTGTGCTAGGCACTTTTGATGCGGTGGTGTGCCTGGGCAGTTCGCTGTGTCACGTGTTCGATGAGCAGACGCGCCACGAGGTGCTCAAGCGTTTTCGCAGCCTGCTCAAACCCGGTGGTTTGCTGATTGTCGATCAACGCAACTTTCAGGCGATTCGCGCCGGCAAGTTCAAATCATCCGGTCGGTATTACTACTGTGGCACCTCGGCCAAGGTCGGGTTGGGCGAAGTCAGCGATGAGGTGTGCGAGTTCGTTTACACCTTCAGTGATCGGACCACGTTCAGTCTCCGGGTGTATCCGATCCTGCCGGCACAACTGCGTTCGGAAATCGAGCTGGCCGGTTTCAATCAACATCGATCGTACGGCGATTTCAAACCGATTTATGACGTCATGAGTAGCGACTTCATTGTCCATAGCGCCTTCGTCAGCTGATGGCGGATCAACCAGCATCACGAGGAGTCCTCATGACAACCTTTGCAGTGGATGTACCGACATCACGTGCCAACGGTGTGGTACTGGCAATCGTACTCACCGGTTTTGTCGCCAGCACCTATGGTTTTGGCGTGTACCTGTTCGCCAATTTGGTGGTGGACATGCGCCGTGACCTGGATTTTGGTTACACCACGGTGGGGTTGATCACGGGCGGTGCGCAGGTCGGGTTCTTGAGCTTTTCATTTCTCACCAGTTACATCAGTCGATTCGTCGAAGGCTGGAAAATCAGCCTCTGTTCCACCGCGGTTACGGCACTGGCGCTACTGGGGTTGTGCGTGAGTGATAGCGTTCTGTTGTCCGGGATGCTGTTGGTGTTGCTCGGCGGCTGTTCTGCGTCGGTCTACATTCCGCTGGCGGAAATCGTCGCCAAGAACTTTCCGGTCGATAAGCGCGCCCGCACCATGGGCCTGATTTCCAGCGGCACCAGCTATGGGGTATTCATCAACGGACTGCTGGTCAGTGCCTTGACGATGCATCAGGGATGGCGCGGCATCTGGCTGACGGCCGGGCTGATCTCGGTGGTGTTGTGCGTCGTTGCCTGGATCTTGCTGCGCCGTACCCCTCAGTCAGTCGAGCCGCGGGTGGTGTCATCGAATACCGAATCCGGCGCACAAAAGTGGTTGAGTCGCCCACTGTACTTGATGTGGCTGGTGGCCTTTCTCAACGGCCTGACGTTACTGCCCTTTCAAACCTACCTGGCGCCGTTCATGCGCGACGAACTGGGTATTTCGGCGACCACCACCGGTTGGGTGTGGTCGACCATTGGTGCCGTGGGCATGGCCGCCGGGTTTCTGGTGGGTTGGATCGCCGACCGGATCGGCGTGCGGCGGGCGCTGATTCTGTGTTTCGCCAGCGCATGCCTGGCCAGCGCATGCGTCTATCACTTCTCCGACAGCGGCTATTTCTACCTGGCCGGGTTTCTGTTTGCCTTGGCGTTTTATCCGGTGTTTGGCCTGGTGCCGACCTACCTTGGGCAAATCGTCGATGTCAGCCGCCTGACCCAGGCCTTTGGCATTGCCAATGTGTTGATTGGGCTAGGCGGTATCTGCGGTAATTTCCTGGGCGGCGTGTGCAAGGACCTGCAAGGTTCGTTCGCGCCGATCTACATGATTATTTCACTGCTCTTGTTGGTGCAATTGCTGGTGGTCGCGACGCTGCCGGAGCAACTTCGGCAACGTTGAAGGCGGGCGGTTAAACCAGGGACGGTGATTCATGAACATGAAACCTGCGAACGCTGCAGCTTTAGAGTAAGTCGTCTAAAAAAAATCCCGTGGCGTTATTCTCTGTCATTATTAGTTATTCCACTCATGACAGGAGTGACCCCATGCCTATTAGCCAGATCAAAATCGATGCGATTCGCTTGGTGGGTGGTGTGGCTGTGTTGGACTTCCTGAACAGCTGTAATGGGCGACGTCCAGGAACGACACTTGATGAAGTAGTCGACAGTCTGTTGAGCCTCGAAGACGTGGTGTACTGGTTTCACCATGCTCAGGTAATCAGTTCAGAAGAACTCGCGCAGTTTCTGACATTGCTCCCGACGTGGCCCTCTACTCATATCCATGCATTCGAGCAGTTGATTTCGTTTCGCGAAGGTCTCTATCAGCTGTTTTTCCCGATTGCCGAAGGTCGGCGCATGACGGCTGCCAGTCTGCAGTTCCTGAATAACGCGCTGGTGGACACGGCGCCCCAGCGTCAATTGGCGTCGGTGGGGCATGCGGCGGTGTGGAGTTGGCGTCACTGCAACAGCATCGACGAGATGACGGCGAGCATGATCGGTCGTCTCACCGTACAAGCCGCATCGCTGCTGACCTCCCCGGATTTGGCCCGCCTGAAGATCTGTTCAACCCAGGCCTGTGACTGGTTGTTTGTCGATACTTCGAAAAACGGACGCCGGCGGTGGTGCCAGATGAATATCTGCGGCAGCCGGGAAAAAGCCAAGAAGGCGTTGTCGGTCCATGACCATTAGCGCCTGAAAGCATGAGCTGACGGCGCCTTCACTTATCGTACTTGGCCTGTAACTGCTTCGCCATTTCCAGATGATGTTGCAGTTTGGGCAATGCCTCTTTGACGAACGCAGTCAGCTCCGGGGTCTGCGAGGTCTTCATTTCATTATTGAACAGCTCAATGGTGTCTTCGTGAGCTTTCACCTGATTGTTCACATAGGCCTTGTCGAAAGAACCGTCTCGATACTCCAGCACCGTTTTTTTTGCCCGGTCCATGAGTTCGGTTTCCTTGGCCATTGGCACTTGCAGGCCATTGGCAATGGACGCCAGTTTCTTGTTCGCGGCGGTGTGGTCTTCGATCATGGTTTGCGCAAAGCTCTTGATGTCGGCTGACTGGCTTTTTTCCAGGGCCAGTTGGCTGGTCTGGATTTCTGCTATGCCCTTGGCGGACGCATCGTCGACAAATACCGCGGGGGCAGCAGCCTGTGCGGTGACACTGGCGATACTCAAGAGCAACAACAGACCGGTTGCACCCAGGAAGTGAGTGGGAAGTTTCATGGGCAAAATCCTCGTGGCGGCAAAAACAGTTCAACAGTGAAAGGTGGTCAGGCGGGAATAACCATTCCCGCCTGGGGGAACGCTTACTTGCGTCCACCGGTGTGGCTGTGGTCGCCACCTTTTTTGCCAGTATCAGATGCTTTTTCGCGATCACTGACCATGTTGCCGCCAGCACCGGTTCCTTTTTTACCGGTGTCTGACTGCTTGCCGCCGGTCATGGGTTTTTTGGTAGTTGGCATGATCCATTCACCTCGAGCGTCATAAGGAGTAATGCGAGGCACAGGCCTCGTAAAACTGTGAAGTCATTCGCCACAAATGGTTTAAATAATTGAACGGAAAGCCGATGAACGGTGAAAGAGTATCGGCTGAATCGTTTTAATAAACGCCCCTGGCCTGGTGTGCTCAGCCTAAGTTTGGAACCCGCGGCGGTGAGAGGCTTCCTATGTCTTGAACGTGAACGTGGAGTATCAACATGAGCGATCTACGCATCGGTATTTCGGGATGGCGGTATGTGCCTTGGCGAGGCGATTTCTATCCGCAAAAGCTGACGCAAAAGAACGAACTGAAGTTTGCCTCGAGGGCAGTCAACAGCATTGAGATCAATGGTTCGTTCTATTCGCTGCAATCGCCGGATTTGTATTCACGCTGGTGCGCCGACACCCCTGACGACTTTGTGTTTAGTGTCAAAGGGCCGCGGTTCATCACGCATATGCGTCGTTTGAACGATGTGGAAACACCGTTGGCAAACTTTTTTGCCTCGGGCATTTTTCAGCTCAAGCGCAAACTCGGCCCGATCCTTTGGCAATTCCCGCCCAACTTCAAATTCGAGGCGCAAAAGTTCGAACACTTTCTCTCCCTGCTGCCGCATGACACCCAACAGGCTAAAGCCTGCGCACGTGGCTGTGACGGGCGGATGGAGAAGTCCGGATACCTGGACATTCCTGCCAGGGGCCGTGTTCGTCACGCTGTGGAAATTCGCAATGAAAGCTTTGTCACCCCGGACTTCATTGCGTTGCTGCGCAAGTACAAGACTGCCGTGGTCGTCGCCGATACGGCAGGGAAATGGCCAAATGTCGAAGACCTCACCACTGATTTCGTTTACCTGCGTCTGCATGGTGACAAGGCGTTGTACGAAAGCGGCTACACGCCGGCCGCACTGAAACGTTGGGGCGACCGTATCGACGCCTGGCGTCAGGGCTCGCAACCGGAGGATGCGCACCTTGTCAGTGGCAAATCGGGCCGTGCCCGCAAGTCCCGGGATGTGTTCTGCTATTTCGACAACGACATCAAAGTCCGCGCACCTTACGACGCGCGCAAGCTGTTGCAGCGCTTTGGCCTGGATAAACACCTGGCGGTGGCGCCGGGGGATTTGCGAGGGCTGGAGTTATGAATTGAGAATTGAATCGCCTTTGCAGCGGCGCGGCGACCCAACAAGCGACCTCTCAAAAAATCAGCAAAACCCAACCAAAGCCTTCGCCAACAAGTTGGCTCCCGCAGAATGTACAGAGGTCCGTTTCAATGTTTGCAACGCGACAGCTCGGCCGCCTCAACTAATAATAGAGCGGCAGAAAATGACGCGACTTGTCATACACTAAAAGAGAAAATCGTTCAGTAACGACTACATGAAAGTGGGAGAGCTCGATGCACATTGGATTAGTGGGATACGGCAAGGGCGGGCGTTATTTTCACGCGCCGTTGATCGCCAGCCTGCCTGGCGCGAACTTTGTCGGGGTGGTCACCCGCTCTGCGGAACGCCGCGAGGAATTGGCCCAGGACTACCCGAACGCGCGCGCTTTCGACACGCTCGCTGACCTGGTTGCCAGTGGGGTCGATACCGTGGTGATCTCCACCCCGCTGGCCTCGCGCCGAGCGCTGATTCTCGAAGCCATCGAACTGGGCGTGGCGGTGGTCAGCGATAAACCCTTCGCCAATGATGCCGCACAGGCCCGCGAACTGGTTGAAGCCGCCGAGCGCAAAGGGGTCCTGCTCAGCGTGTACCAGAACCGTCGTTGGGATTCGGACTTTCTCACCGTGCGCAAGTTGATCGCTGACGGCAGGCTGGGTCATGTCACTCGTTTCGAATCCCGCGTCGAACGCTATTCGCCGCGTTCAGTGGGCAAGGTCGCGGGCGGCGGCATGCTGCGTGATTTGGGCAGCCATTTGGTGGACCAGGCGCTGCAATTGTTCGGGCCGGTGTCGCGGGTCTACGCCGAGCTGAATTTCGTCAGCGCCGAAACAACCCTTGATCATGCGTTCTTTGTGGCACTGACCCATGCCAATGGCGTGACCTCGCACCTGTGGGGCAGTTGCTTGCAGCATGCGCCGGGGCCGCGATTTAGGGTCAGCGGTTCCGCCGGCTGTTACAGCGTTGATGGGCTGGACGGCCAGGAAGCGGCGTTGATGGCCGGTTTGTCGCCGAAAAGCCTGGGTCAGCGCTGGGGCGTCGAGGAGCCGGATCGTTGGGGCTGGCTGGAGCAAGGCGAGCAGCGCGAGCGTATTGCCTCCGAGCGTGGTTGCTGGGATGAATTCTATCGCCAGGTACAGGAGGCGGTGCAGGGCAAAGGCCGGAATCCGGTTGAGCCGCATGACGCGGTGATCTCGGCAACGGTGCTTGATGCGGCGCGATTGAGTGCCGAGCAAGGGCGCGTGGTGCATTTATAGGGTAGCTCCACGCTTCGCGGCGGTCCGACCCATGGGGCGGGCTGCCGGCCGAGGCGAACTTTTGTGCCAATTTCGGATCAACGTGGGGCGGGTTCGTGTGCGAAAGACCTGTTTCAGGCGCTCTGTCTGATCAATCAGACGACTTGTTGCGTAAAACCACTTCAATTATGTTGCTGTGACTACGAGCCGGCCTTAGACTGCCGCCCCTCATAAATTGAGTGCCAGGTGGCGCTTGGAGACTATGGCGCTTTTGCGGCAACGCTGAGTCGCTCACTAATTCGCCTTAATGCACGTATTTTTTATAGAGAAATCAATGACAAAGGATAAGTTGCTGGCCATGCCGGCCGATGACTACATGAATGCAGAGCAGCACGCCTTCTTCGTCGAGCTGCTGCAAGCCATGAAAGTCGAGATCCACGAGCGCATCGAGCAGAGCCGTATTGCTATCGAGAGCCTGGACACGCCTGCTGATCCTGCAGACGCGGCTTCGGTCGAAGAAGAGCGCCACTGGTTGGTCAACATCATCGACCGCGACCAGCGCATGCTTCCGCAACTGGAAATGGCCCTGGCACGCATTGCCGATGACAGTTTTGGCTGGTGCGACGACAGCGGCGAGCCCATTGGCCTCAAGCGCCTGCTGATCAGCCCGACCACCAAGTACTGCATCGAAGCTCAAGAGCGTCACGAGCAGATCGACAAGCACCAGCGCCAGGCCTGATATCGGCTTGCGCGACCGGGGCCTCCAACGAGGCCCCGGTAAAGTCGTGTCTGGCGTTTGAGATCAAGCCCGCTCCTGCATGGAATATCGAGTTGAAGGAACGGGCTTGCCCGCGATCGGTTTGACGCGATGTGTCATCGTTAAAAAGTACGACTAATTACTCTTGGCTTATGGCGAATGTCTGGCGTTTAATGCTGGCATAACAACATAAATGCTGAGGTAAAAGAACATGGCTGGAGACGGAACTCTCGCGGGCGATTTGGGCTCACAGGCGCACACCGCAAATGCCGAACACCTCACAGGGTCACGCTGGTTGCGACCGATCCTGCAAAGCCTGGGTGTGTGTCTGTTGCTGCTGGCCATGGCTTTCTTCGATCTATCGATTTATCTCTGTCTGCCATTGGCGCTGCTGGTGGTCTGGCTGCCCCAGGTCCTGACGAAGGCGGCAACGCCGGAACTCGCCCCGCGCAACGATAGCGCGATCTCTGCACTGGCTCGCGATTTGTCCCGAACCACCAGCCATAACGCGCTTTCAGCTGCGGCAGTGGCGTTTTCCGTGCGCCAATTGGCGGCCAAAGTGCAATCGCAACTCGATGCCGCCGAGCAGATCGTCAGCAGCGCGGATGTGATGATCACCACCGAACAGGTTACCTCGCAGCTCAGCGTTCAAGCCCTCGGCGCGGCCAGTGAAGCGCGGCAGAGCAGCGATGCGGGACGTAGCGTGCTGGCCGAGTCCATCAGCCGTATGCACCAGTTGAGTCAGCGTGCGATCAACAGCCGTGAGCTGATCGAAGCCCTCAACCAGCGCAGTGCGGACATCCAGCGTGTCACGTCGGTGATTCAGGCGATTGCCAGCCAGACCAACCTGCTGGCGCTGAATGCCGCGATTGAAGCGGCGCGGGCAGGCGAGCACGGGCGTGGTTTTGCCGTGGTCGCCGATGAAGTCCGTGGTTTGGCCGGACGCACCGCCAGCGCCACCGAAGAAGTCGGGCAGATGGTTGCCGACATTCAGCAGCGCACGGGGCAAGTGGTGGAGCAAATCCGCCAACTGTCCAGTGATCTGGACAGTGGCGTGGCGCAAGTCGAAGACACCGGCCAGCACCTGGACAACATCGCCCGCCTGGCAGCCAGTGTAGAAACTCAGGTCAGTGAAATCGCGGCGGGGGCGCAAACCAACCAAGTGCAACTGGCCAGCCTGTTCACTGCGGTCGAGCAGATGCGCGGTGATCTGGCGATCAGCGATGAACAGACCCGGCAGTTGGCCAAGGCTGCTGTGCAGATGGAAGGGCAGGCAGAAACCATCAGCGAGCGTCTGGCACAGGTTGGGCTCGACGATTATCACCAGCGGATCTACGACCTGGCGCGAGAAGGTGCACGGCAGATTGCGACGCAGTTCGAAATCGACATCGAACAGCGCCGGGTCAGCCTCGAAGACTTGTTCGACCGCAGTTATCAGATGATTGCCAATACCTCACCGAGCAAATATCAGACGCGTTTCGACCGTTACGCGGACCAGGTGCTGCCGGCGATCCAGGAGCCCTTGCTCGCGCGCCATGAAGGCCTGGTGTTTGCCATTGCTTGTACTCAGCAAGGTTACGTGCCGACTCATAACAAGGTATTCAGCCAGCCGTTGACCGGCGACATCAAGCTCGACACCGTGCAAAACCGCACCAAACGCAAGTTCGACGACCGCACCGGTATTCGCTGTGGCAGCCATCAGCAGCCGGTTTTGCTGCAAACCTATACCCGTGATACCGGTGAGCTGATGCATGACTTGTCAGTACCGATCATGGTCAAGGGGCGTCACTGGGGTGGGCTGCGTCTGGGCTACAAACCCGAGGGGCAGGCGCAAAAGCGCATGTAAGACATTTCCTTGAATTTAGGTGAATTTTCCTCTGCGGTGTAGGCGTAATCCGCAGGGGAAGAGCATCGGCGTGTTCCAGGTCTGTCACTGGCTTATTTGTCGGATGACATAAAGTGCGCGCCCGTCGCGCCGAATACGGTGGATTTGCAAGAGTCTTAGTGAGTGGAGGGTTCTGAGTTCCATAATGCGCGTGGGATAAGTCTGAAATATTGCGATGTTCTTGACGCCGACCTGATGCTGAGCAAGCTGTTTTAAATCAACGCACATTTTTGATTTAAGCAGTCTGACTCTCAGCTGCACCTTACAGGCGGTAACATTATGGACTATCCCCATGAAACTTCAGGGTTGGCTGACAGCCAGCCCCTTGAACAGCACGGCGTTACCATGCGCCTCGGCCTGTTCTTCGACGGAACAGGTAATAATCGAATCAACACGCAAATCGCAGCCGACTGCGGCGCGCAACTAGCGGCGAACAAAAACACTCATATTCCTGGGTGTTACGGGCATCACAATAATCCCGACAGTAGTTATGCCAATGACTTCAGTAACGTTGCCAGATTGTATGAGCTTTATTATCAACGGCCCGTGGCCAAAGAAACTGCCCATGGCTGGCAAGTAGTCAAGCCTATTTATATCAGCGGTGTAGGCACCACATCGGGCAAAGGTGATTCGGTGTGGGCTGGCCTGACGCTGGGGCGTGGCAGTACCGGGGTTCTGGCAAAAGTCGCCAGTGCGATAAGAAAGCTCGAACGGGAGTTGCTGGGTTTTGCCGCGAGCAATCCCGGTTGTGTGATCGACGCGCTGGAGTTCGATCTGTTCGGTTTCAGTCGCGGCGCCGCGGCCGCCCGGCATTTCGCCAATGAAGTGCTGAAACAGGCCAAGGGGGCGCTGGGGCCGGTGTTAGGTCAGCGGCACATTCCGTGGGCGTCGGGTTTCGCCTGGGATAATGGCAGTGTCCGGCTCAAAGTGATTGGACTGTTCGATACCGTAGCGGCCGTTGGCGGGCTTAAAGACCTGGGTAACGTCAGGGATGCGCACAATCCGCAGATCAATCTGTACCTGCCCCCCGGCGCCGCGCAACAAGTGCTGCATTTGGTGGCCGGCGATGAACAGCGGCGCAATTTCGTCTTGAATAGCGTGGCGCCCGACTGGCCCAGGGAAATCGTCCTGCCCGGTGCCCATTCGGACATCGGTGGGGGCTACCACCTGCAGATGCGGGAAAAAGTGCTGCTGACGCGACCACGACGCAGCGTTGTCAGTAACGATACGCCCTGTCACGCGTCTATAGCCTGGAAGGAGACTCAAGCGGAGTTGCAGGCCATGGACGGCAGCCAATGGCTTGATCCATTGGACCTGAATGCCTCGCTGCGGATCGAGTGCCATGAACGCCATCCGCGAGCCGGCAGTAGCAAAGTCGGGGTCAAGGCGGTGGTGGCAGCGGTCAGTATGGAGCGGCGGGTCTATGGCCACCTGTCGCGGGTTCATCTGCGGGTGATGCACGCACTGGCCTGTGCCGAGGGCGTACCGCTGGAGCCGGTGCCTGAGACGGCGGTGTTGAGTCTGACGCCGGAATTGCAGGTGATTGCGCAGAAACTGATCGCGTATGCCCTGGGCGGTCCGTATAGCCTCACTGAACACGAACAGCGGTTGTTGCGCCGACGCTATATCCATCGCTCTGCCCACTGGAATGCCGCCATCGGTGGCAAGACCAGCATGAGCACGGCACTGTTCGTCCATGCTCCGCAGGCGGATGGGCGGGCTCGTCATCCGAATAGGGGGCAGCCGGGTTACCCGTTTTAGCGCGACCTGTGCAGCAGCACGTTCAATTCATCGACCACCGGCGCCCAATCGGCGTCCTCGCGCAACTCTTCCTTGAGGAATCGTGCTTGTTGTGGGGTCCAGAATTCGGCGTCGATGAGTTTGACGTCGTTAGGCAGGGTGTGGTTTTTGACAAACGCGTCGATACTGGTCTGGTCAGAGCCGAGGCCCAGTTGAGCGAACAAATTGTGCAGGGTGTGGTTGCCGGGTTCCATGTCATCTCCAGGACGGGTGAGCCACCCGTGCTATAAGCCGAGCCACGGCTCAATCCGTGGCAAAGCATCTGAGACCCTGGTTCGGCAAGAGTTCGCCGGGATGTCTGAACGGTGCGCGTCCTGGCATCGGTGGCACTGAGTCAGGCGTTCAAGGCACCGGCGTCGACGGCGGTTTTCAGTTCCTGGGCCGACTCTTTTGCTGCGGTGGCCGCGACCTCGGCGGTTTTGAACCAGCGGTCTTTCTCGACCTGATGATAGCTGATGGCGCGTTTCCCTTCTTTGGCGCGCATTACGATGACAGCCTGGTACTCTCCGTCGACCTCCCTGGACTCACCCCAGATGAAGAACTCGCCGATATCAAATTCAGTCACTATTACCTTCCTATGGATAACGAGTTGCTTCTTATGGCGCGCTGGTGCGGCACCTGTTGTTGTGATGTCAGCGAGTATGGCAGTTGTTGAGGTACTGCGGGCTGGCTTTACTGTTCGCAGGCGTGAATAACGGGCGGCAAATCGGGCATCAACTTGGCCATGCGGATGCAGCGGACGAAAGGTATATACCCGAGGGACCTCGCTAGCCGGTAGAATCAGGTTTTCACTGATTGATTGATCGTTTAGCCTCTTCTGACACCTGAAAGGGTGATTTCCTGCAAGATTGGTAGTCAGGATGACGAGACGCAGAGACGGTTATCCTCTACTCTTCTGCGCGTGGCCGCAGGCCGACCCTCGTAGTGGAAATCCATCATCTTCCTCGACGGGCCGGAGAGTGCGGGGCAGGGTGAATTCAGTTTTTTTTCAGGCCGTCGTTTCGTTCAGTAACCATAGGTTGTCAACAGTGCCTTGCGGGCCGTTCTCTGTGGTGCCCGGAGCATCCCTGGCAGGGTCATTTTCAAGTTTGAGGATTTTTCATTGGCAGTAAGTAATCTGGATATGCACGCGTTATTCGTACTGGGCGATCTTCGCGCCCAGTTGGTCAAGCAATTCCAATCCCGTTTTGTTTATGTCACCGAGCAATCCGCCGAAGGCATTTACATTGCTGAAATCGATACCGAATCGGCGCTGGTGGTGGACGACAAACCGCGTCTGGAGCTCAAGGTCGGCGATCATTTCCGCGCCGCCGTATTGCCCAGCCGTGAAGGTGGCAAGTTCGAAATCAAATTCCGCGACATCAAGCTGACAGTCTATGGCCTGGGCGAATATGCCTTTGTCGATACGGCCGAAGGCCACGGCATTGTGTTCAAGGAAGGCCATACCGTGGTCACCGTGTTTGCTGCCCAAGAGCAGTTGCAAGGTACGCTGACCAAGACCTTGAAGGCCGTTACCGCGAAAGCGGCGAAGTGGCGCAAGGGTGAACTGACCTTCAAGGCCAGCGACAAGTAGTCAGCGTGTGCCGGGGTCACCTTCGTCGCGACCACCGCTGACTTCAGGCGGTACGTCGTCGCCGGCCATGCGTTTGCGAAACAGGCCGGTTCGGGCCAGCAGCAAGGTCGTGACCGGAACCGTGATCGCCAGCAATACCGGGATCAACCATGCGTGCAGTACCGGTTCGCGGTTGAGTGCCGAGAAGTAGATGATCGACGCCAGCGCCACACACCAGGCCCCCAGGGTGGACGCCAGAGCGGGCGGGTGCATGCGCTGAAAGAAATCCTTCATCCGTAGCAGGCCGAGTGCTCCGGTCAGGGCGAACAGGCTGCTGGCCAGCAACAGCACGGCGGTCAGGGCCTCGACCCAAAATGGTAGTGCATCGGGGGTGTTCATTCGATCACCTCGCCACGCAGCAGGAACTTGGCCAGGGCGAACGAGCCGACGAAGCCGAACAGTGCGATCAGCAAGGCCGCCTCGAAATACATGTCGCTGCCGTAGCGGATGCCCAGCACCAGCATCATCAACATGCCGATGATGTACAGGTAGTCCAGCGCCAATACCCGGTCCTGGGCTGTCGGGCCTTTGAACAGGCGAATCAGGGTCAGCACCATCGCCGCGACAAAAATGCACAGGCTGGCCAGTGTTGCGTTGGCGAGCAGGGTACTCATTGGAAGATCTCCATCAGCGGGCGTTCGTAACTGCGCTTGAAGTGCTCGATGAAGCGCGCCTCATCGTCCAGATCGAAGACGTGCATTAACAACACGCTGCGGTCCAGCGCCAGTTCCGACCAGACCGTGCCGGGCACCAGTGTGGTGATCATCGACAGCACCGCCAGGCCATTGGCATCGTGCAGGTCCAGCGGCACTTTGACGAACGCCGAACGTGGCGGATGACGCTGGCTGGTCCAGACGCTACGGAACACGGCAAGGTTCGACATTACTGAATCGGCCATCACCCGCAGCAACAGCTTGAGCATCACCCAGGGTTTACCGATCTTGACCGGCAACGGCCGCAGCGGAGCGCTCAGCACCGGGGCGATAAAGCCCAGCAGCGCGCCCAGCAGCAGATTACCGAGACTCAACGATTGATTGAGCAACAGCCACAACAGCCATAGCGCCAGCGACAACCAGGGAGCGGGGAGCAGACGCTTCATGGCTGTACCTGCGTGTTGAGGGCGGCGGTCGGGCCGGGCACCGGTCGGGTGGCCATTACCGACAAGATGTACTGTTGCGGGTCATGCAACGCCTGGGCGGTGTCCTGGGTGTAGCGCAGCACGCCTTCGGCCTTGAATGTCAGGGCGATGCACAGGCCCAGCAGGATCATGATGGGCAGGCATTCGTAGCTGCGCAGTGCGGGTGAAGGGCGTTCCTGCGGGCTCCAGAAGCGCGAAATTCCGACCCGCGCAAACGCCAGCAGTGAGGTCAGCCCCGAGAAAATCAGCAAGGCGATTAGCCCCCAGCTGTGCGCGGAAATGGCCTCATCCTTGGCCACATCCAGGCCCAACGGATTGAGCAGGGCGCTGAGCAAAGTCAGTTTGCCGATGAAGCCGGACAGCGGCGGCATGCCGATCAGCAACAGCGCGCAGATGATGAAACTCAAGCCGAGAAACGCCATGGTCATCGGGATCACCTGACCGACCATGGCCTGTTGTTCGTCGTCGAGGTTGGTGCCGGGCGGTGGGTTGAGTGATTCCAGGGCTTTGGGCAGCTGGTCGACGTCGTCTTCGAGTGAAAGCTCGTTGGCCGAACGTGAGCGTTCGATCAGTTCGGCCAGCAAGAACAGGGCGCTGAGGGTCAGGGTTGAACTGACCAGGTAAAACAGAGCGCCCGCGGTCAGGCTCGGTTGGGCGAAGCCGATGGCCGAGAGCAGGATGCCGGCCGACACCAGAATGCTCAGGCCGGCCATGCGCTCCAGGCGTTGCGCCGCGAGAATCGCCACCGCCGAGGTGAAGATCGTCGCCATGCCGCCGTAGATCAGCCAGTCACCGCCAAAGTACGCCGAGGCGCCGGCTTGCCCGGAGAACAGCAAGGTCGACAAGCGCAGCAGGGTATAGACCCCGACCTTGGTCATGATCGCGAACAATGCCGCCACCGGCGCACTGGCCGATGAGTAAGAGGGCACCAGCCAGAAGTTTAGCGGCCACATGCCGGCCTTGGCCAGGAATGCGGTGGCCAGAATCGCCGCACCCGCGTGCAGCAAACCACGATCAGCCTCTGCCACCAGCGGGATCTTGATTGCCAGATCGGCCATGTTCAGGGTGCCCGTGACCCCATAGATCAGCGCCGCGCCAATCAAAAACAGCGATGACGCCACCAGGTTGATCGCGATGTAATGCAGGCCGGCCGAGACCCGCGCGCGGCCCGAGCCGTGCAGCATCAAGCCGTAGGACGCCGCCAGCAGTACTTCGAAAAAAACGAACAGGTTGAACAGGTCGGCGGTCAGGAAAGCGCCGTACAAACCCATCAGCTGGATCTGGAACAACGCATGAAAACTGGCGCCGGCGCGATCCCAGCGGGCCATGGCGAACAGCAGCGCGCAGGCACCGACGATGCCGGTCAGCACCAGCATCAAGGCCGACAGATGATCCACCACCAACACCAGGCCGAACGGCGCTTCCCAGTTGCCCGGCAGGTACACGCCGATCGAGCCGGTGGTGCCATCGTGCTGGACCCAGCTCAGCAAGCAGATCGAAATGCCCAGCCCGATCAGGGTCGAGAGCAGGTTGATTCGTGCCTTGAGCGCTCGATGCTTTTCCCCCAGCAGCAACATCAGGGCAGCGGTCAACAGCGGCAACAGAATGGGCGCGACGATCAGTTGATTCATCAGCGGTACTGAAAACATCGCGGTCATTCCTTGTAATCCCGGCCGTCCACATGGTCGGTGCCGGTCAGCCCGCGCGACGCCAGCAGCAACACCAGGAACAGCGCGGTCATGGCAAAGCTGATGACGATGGCGGTGAGCACCAGCGCCTGTGGCAATGGGTCGGTGTAGTGCAGCAGATCATGGGGCACGCCTTCCTTGACGATCGGTTCCTTGCCGATGAACAGGCTGCCCATGCTGAAGATGAACAGGTTGACGCCGTAGGACAACAGGCACAGGCCCATCACCACCTGGAAGGTCCGTGGCCGCAGGATCAACCACACGCCCGAGGCGGCGAGTACTCCGATGGCAATGGCGATGACTTCTTCCATCAGGCGGCTCCTTCGCTGACAACGATTTTTGCCGGCACACTCAACCCAGGTCGATGGCTACGCACCGATTGGTGGGCGATGGCGGTGAGGATCAACAAGGTCGAACCCACGACCACGGCATACACGCCGATATCAAAAAACAGCGCGCTGGCCACGTGTATTTCGCCCAGTACTGGCAGGGTCAAGTGTGCGGTGTGGGTGGTGAGAAACGGATAACCCAGGGCCATGGCGCCGATCCCGGTCAGCGTCGCACACAGCAGGCCGGTGCCCATCCAGCGCAACGGACGCAGGCTCATCTTCGCTTCGACCCACTGGGTGCCGGCCACCATGTACTGAAGGATGAACGCCACCGACATCACCAATCCCGCGACAAAACCACCGCCCGGCTGATTATGCCCGCGCATGAACAAGTACATGGAAATCACGAAGGACACCGGCATCAGCAAACGCACCAGCACCGCCGGTACCATCATGAACCCCAGTGCGGTGTCGCTGGCGCTGCGCGGGTTGACCAGATCGGTGACCACGTCGCGTGCCAGCGAACGTTGCTGCGGCGGCAGCGGGATGCTTTCTTTTGGAGGACGGAAGCGTCGCAGCAGGGCAAACACGGTCAGCGCGACGGCCACCAGCACGGTGATTTCGCCGAGGGTATCGAAGCCGCGGAAGTCCACCAGCATCACGTTGACCACGTTGGTGCCGCCACCCTGGGGCAGCGCGCGGCTGAGGTAGAACGAGGAAATGGTGTTGGGCGTGGGGCGAGTCAGCATCGCGTATGACAACAGCGCCATGCCGGTGCCGACCAACCCGGCCAGCACGAAGTCACGGGAGCGACGTATCCGCGCGCGACGCTCACTGCCCGGCGCTGGCGCAAAGGCTTCGTTACGGCGCGGTAACCAACGCAGGCCGAGCAGAATCAACACCGTGGTTACCACTTCGACCGCCAACTGGGTCAAGGCCAGGTCCGGCGCGGAGAACCAGACGAAGGTGATGCAGGTCATCAAACCGCAGACGCTGACCATGGTCAGGGCCGCGAGACGGTGATACTTGGCTTGCACCGCGGCGCCAAGGGCGCAGGCAATTGCGATCAGCCACAAGGCCTCGAACACCGTCGACCCGGATATTTTCGGCCGATTGCCCCAGCTCAGGCCGCTGTGGTACAGCGGAATCATCCCGGCCAGCAGCGCCATCAACACCAGCAAGAACAGCTGCGCTTGCAGCCGGCGAGTGCTGAACAATCGCTCGAAACGTCGCGCCCAACGCATCTTCAGGATCAGTACACGCTCGAACAGCTGCTTGCCATTCAGGCGCGAAACGAGTGGCGGGCCGGTAAAACGGCCCTGCTTCAAAGGCCTGCGCAGGCACAGGTACAACAGGATGCCACCGGCCATGGCCAGCAGGCTCATGATCATCGGTGCGTTCCAGCCGTGCCAGATCGCCAGGCTGTACTCGGGCAATGTGCCGCCGACCACCGGACGGGCGGCGGTGGCCAGCAGCGGGCCGACCGAGTGCGCCGGAAAGATCCCTACCAGCAGGCAGATCAACACCAACAGCTCTACCGGGAAACGCATCCAGCGCGGCGGTTCGTGCGGGGTGTGCGGCAAGTCGGTGGCTTTCGGGCCGAAGAACACGTCCACGGTGAAACGCAGCGAATAGGCAACGCTGAAGGTCCCGGCAATTGTCGCGATCACCGGCAATGCCATTTCGATCCACGCGGTGGAACTGATGAACACGGTTTCGGCGAAGAACATTTCCTTGGACAGGAAGCCGTTCAACAGCGGCACCCCGGCCATCGACGCACTGGCCACCATCGCCAGCGTCGCGGTGTAGGGGATCAAGGTAAACAGCCCGCTGAGGCGGCGGATGTCACGGGTGCCACTTTCGTGGTCGATGATCCCGGCGGCCATGAACAGCGACGCCTTGAAGGTGGCGTGGTTAAGGATGTGAAACACCGCCGCGACCGCCGCCAGTGGGCTGTTCAGGCCCAGCAACAGGGTGATCAGGCCCAGATGGCTGATGGTCGAGTACGCCAGCAAGCCCTTGAGGTCGGTCTGGAACATCGCCGAGTAAGCGCCGATCAACAAGGTGCAGGCGCCGGCGCCGCCAACGATCCAGAACCATTGCTCAGTGCCCGACAGCACCGGCCATAAACGCGCCAGCAAAAACACCCCGGCCTTGACCATGGTCGCGGAGTGCAGGTACGCCGACACCGGGGTCGGCGCGGCCATGGCGTGGGGCAACCAGAAGTGGAAGGGGAATTGCGCGCTTTTGCTTAACGCGCCGATCAACACCAGGGTCAGCATCAGCGGATAAAGCGCGTGGGCGCGGATCTGCTCGCCAGCGGCCAACACCCGATCAAGGTCGTAACTGCCGGCGATATGGCCAAGCAGCATGATCCCCAACAACAGCGCCAGCCCGCCCGCGCCGGTGACCATCAGCGCCATGTACGCGCCGCGTCGGGCGTCGGCGCGGTGGTGCCAATAGCCGATCAACAGGAAGGAAAAGACGCTGGTCAGTTCCCAGAAAAACACGATCTGGATCAAGTTGCCAGACAGCACCAGGCCGAGCATAGCGCCCATGAACGCGAGAAAAAAAGCAAAAAAGCGCGGTACCGGGTCGTCCGGCGACATGTAATAGCGGGCGTAGAGCGAGACCAGCGTGCCGATGCCCAGCACCAGCATCGAGAACAGCCAGGCAAAGCCGTCCATGCGCAGCACGAAATTCAAGCCCAGGCTGGGCAGCCAGTAAAACTCCTGACGAATCACACCGCCATCGGCGATCTGCGGGTACCACAACGCCACCTGAATCGCCCCGACCAGGCTCAGGACCCCGGCCAGAATCGATTCGGCGTTGCGTGCGTTATGCGGCAAAAGGGCCGCGAGGCAGCTGCCGATAAAGGGCAAAAGCAGTAGAACTATCAGGGACATAGGCTTCTAATCTGCCGGGAAAAGTCGAGAATCATACGTGCCGCGATGGAGTACACCAACCACTCATCGGGCGAAAATTCCTACAAGACGTGTCGGCGACAGCTTAGTTCGGACTGAGTACTCCGGGAGATTTGTGGTGTTTAAACCTGTAGGAGCGGGCTTGCCCGCGATCAACTTGACGCGGTGTATCAGGTACACCGCCATCGCGGGCAAGCCCGCTCCTACAGTTGATCTGCATTAACCCCGGCGTTCTCTTCAACCGCCACCTTCTTGCGCCCCTTGATCTCACTGACGATCACCCCGGCCACTATCAACACCGCACCCAGCAAAGCCACCACCGGCAGACGCTCGCCGGCGATGCGCCCGACGATCCCGGCCCACACCGGTTCACCGGCGTAGATCACAGTGGCGCGGGTCGGCGATACGGTTTGTTGCGCCCAGTTAATCGCCAGTTGAATCACCGCACTGGCCGCGCCCAGGCCGACGGCGCTGATCACCAGCCACCAGGTAAAGTCAGGCAAGGGTTCGCCCGTCGGTACCACCAACAGTAAGGACAACACCGACGCCGTCGCCAGTTGCACCACGGTCACCCGACGCACATCGACCTTGCCGGCATAGGCGCCGATCAGGATGATTTCACCGGCAATCGCGATGGCACTGACCAGGGTGGCGATTTCGCCGGAGCTGAAATTCAGCGAAGCACCATTGGGCCCCGACAGCAGCATCAGCCCGGCAAACGCCAAGCCAATGCCCACGCTGGGCATCAACCCCGGCCGGCGCCCCAGCACCAGCCACTGCAACAGCGGCACGAACGGCACGTATAGTGCGGTGATGAACGCCGACTGGCTGCTGGGAATGCTCTGCAGGCCGATGGTTTGCAAGCCATAGCCGAGCATGATCGAGGTGCCGATGAGCACCCCGGCCTTGAGCTCAAGCAACGTCAGGTCGCGCAGGACCGGCCGCGAAAACAGCGCGACCAGCGACGCGGCAGCGGCAAAACGCAGGCCGACAAACAGCAACGGGCCGCTGTAGGTCAGCGCATGTTGCACCAGCAGGAAAGTTCCGCCCCAAATCACCGTAATCAGGATCAGGACCACTTCTGCTTTACTGATACGGGGGATCAACTGGGTAGACTTCATGGGGTTCACCGGGTGTCATAGGCTTGCGCGCAACGAGTAGAGCGACGCACAATGGCGTCGAAAGTGGGCAGTATACTGCGCAAATGAAATCAAGCGAGCAATATAGTGCACAAAGACAGTTCTCAAAGAGCCCCAGTGCTGCAACACGTCAGCCAGAACGTGCGTCGCCTGCGTAATGCCGCCGACCTCAGCCAGAGCGCGCTGGCGGAAAAGTCCGGGGTGAGCCGGCGCATGTTGGTGGCGATCGAAGCGGGCGAGAAAAACGTCAGCCTGGCCACGCTGGATCGGGTCGCCGAGGCGCTGGACGTGGCCTTCAGTGATTTGATTCAGGCGCCGGACGGGCGTGATCCCAGTCGGATCAACGAAGTGGCGTGGGCAGGATTGCTACCCGGCAGCAAGGCGGTATTGCTGGCCAAGGCCACGGCCAAACGCGAAGTGGAGTTGTGGGAGTTTTGCCTGGAGCCGGGTGAGGTGTACACCTCGGAGGCCGATCCCGACGGCTGGAGCGAGCAGGTGTATGTCTTCGAAGGCTGCCTGAGCATCGGCCTGGAGGAGGGTGTGCAGCGCGTCGCAAGCAACGAGTTCTATATGTTCCCCAGCAATCAGGTGCATACCTACCGCAATGATGGCAATGTTCCGGTGCGCTTCGTTCGCAACGTGGTGTTGTGAACACGTCAAATGGTTGAAGGAATTGGGTTAATGACCGAGCCGCTTTCTGGGCCTACGAGTGCCGTGGCCCGCATGGCTGAGGTGTTGATTGTCGGCGGTGGCCTGAGTGGCAGCCTGCTGGCGATGCAACTGCTGCGGCTGCCAGGTAAACGGCGGATTTTGATCGTCGAGACGCGTGACCAGCTCGGACGTGGGGAAGCTTACAGTGCTACGGAACTCGGCCACACGCTGAATGGCAATGCCGCGCGGATGAGCGTCGAACCGGACAACGCCGACGACCTCAGCCAATGGCTCGGCGCCTGCATTGCGGCCGGCGGCTGGCCTGAGTCAGTCGAGCAGCACGTGCCCGTGGCCGAATTGTTCCCGCCGCGCGGGCTGTTCGGTAATTACGTGCAGCAACGCCTGGCCGAAGCGCAGTCGGCAGGGGCGAAACATGGATCGACGCTGGAGCACCTGGTGGCCGAAGCCATCGACCTTCACAGCAACGATGATGGCGTGTCGATCACGCTCAACGATGGCCGGGTTCTCAACAGCCCGGTTGCCGTGCTGGCCACCGGCATGTTTGCGGCGGCCCGCACGCCGCAACGTCAGTCCAGTGGCTTGAATGCCGCCGCGGTTGACCCGTGGGACGTACGCCGCATGCGTCAGCTCGACCCGCAGTCCAAGGTCCTGATCATCGGCTCGGGCCTGACCATGGTGGACGCCGTGGTGTCGCTTCAACAGGCCGGGCATCGTGGCCCCATCGAGGTGTTTTCCCGTCACGGGCTGTTGCCCCATGTTCGCCGTCAGCCGCCGGAGTGGGTGGATTTTCTCGGACAAGACCACAGCATTCGCAGCACCCGTCAGTTGCTGCGCACAGTTCGCCAGCAGTGCGCGTTGGCCATCGCCCAGGGCATCGATTGGCAGGCGCCACTGGATACCGTGCGCAGCCACATCGGTCGCTTGTGGAGCCAGGCCAGCGATGTGCAACGCCGGCAGTTCGTGCGCCACGTCCGGCCATGGTGGGAGAGTCATCACCATCGTTCGCCGCCGCCCAGTGCGGCGTTGCTGGCTCGGCTGGTCGAGGAGGGGCGTCTGAACATTCAGGCGGCGTCGTTGCTGGGCGTCGAGCACTTGCCGGGTCAGCAGTTACAAATCTGTATCCGTCGTCGCGGCGACACCGAGGCGTGTTATGTGATCGCAGACGCGCTGATCAACTCCACCGGCATCGAGTACGACTGGCGCCGCGTCGATCGGCCATTGCCCCGGCAACTGCTGGCGCGTGGCCTGGTACAGCCGGGCGTCTTGGCCTTGGGCATTGCCGCACGAGCCGATGGCGCGGTCCTCGATGCTCAGGGCGAGGCGTCGCCGCGGCTGTTCGCCATGGGGCCGCCGTTGCGCGGTGTGTGGTGGGAAAGCACGGCCGTCACCGATGTTGCCAGCCAGGCCAAAGCGTTGGCGCAGCGTTTGGCGAGCCTGGTTTGAAGACCAACCAGCGGGCATAAAAAAACGCCGCTCGAGTGATGAATTCGAGCAGCGTCTGGCCACGTCCTGGGGTTCAATCCGGCGTGGTGTAATTTACTTTAGCGGATGCTGGCAATACTGCCTTTGTTTCCGGTGACTTTTACGCTGACCTTCTTGAATACGAAGTAATCTTCGACAGTCACCTCATAGCGCGGTGCGATAATCAGGTCAGCCCCGGAGCTTTTCACCGCCTTGTAAGCGGCTGCGGCTTTTACCGAGGAGATCGGGTCGAGGAAACCGATAGGCGAGCCGCCGGTGCCATCGTAGGTCACGCCGTCCGCAAACTGAGTATCGCCACCCACGTTCAGCCAGCCGAACAGGATGTTGGTGGAGGACTCACCGCTGATCTGCTCGCCCACTTTCACATCAGCCTTGAGGTCCGCGCTGACCGAACCGGAGAGCGGTGCTGCCGGTTGGCTGGCGTTATAGCTCACGCAACCACTGGTCGTGGCGATCAGCATGGTAACGGCGGCAGCAAGGTATAATTTTTTCATTTTTTTGGAGACTCCTGATGGTAAGTGCGTGGCTCAAATGAGCCGGGCGCAACCTTATCGGGAGTGGATCCAAGATTCTGTCAGACGCATCCTCAGGTATTGGCGGCTTTAACACTGATTTGCGTGGGAAATTTCTGACGTTATAGATTTGTTAATCTTTTTCCCGACTCGCAGTGTCAGTCTGCGCACAGCCAACCGGGATTTTTCCTGTAGGAGAATCCAGGCCAGCGATGCAATCAGGATCGGCTGACCCTCTCCAACTAAGGCGCTAGACCGTCAGTTGCAACAACCGGTCCCCTTGAACCGCTTCACCAGGACGGCGTTTATTCACCGCCAGCTCGCCGATCTTGATCAGCCGGGTTCGGGTAATGTTGCGGCTCAAACCCAGCAGATTGGCGGTGTGCACCTGGTTGTAGTGGCTGAAACGGTAGGCGGCGCGCAGCAGTGAATCTTCGACCTGTTCGTGCAACGCACCGGCCTGTTGTTCGAACAGCGCGTGAAACGCCCGGCTCAGCAAGCC
Organism: Pseudomonas sp. NA-150; assembly: GCF_044336365.1. Taxonomy (NCBI): domain Bacteria; kingdom Pseudomonadati; phylum Pseudomonadota; class Gammaproteobacteria; order Pseudomonadales; family Pseudomonadaceae; genus Pseudomonas; species Pseudomonas sp. NA-150. Next base: position 1,760,204 of record NZ_CP172305.1, read on the forward strand.
TTCGGCAGACTCGTCGCGGTTTGAGCGTTCATCCTGACGCTCGATGCGCAAGTTCGACAGGCGCAGATCATCCTGCTGGATCAGGCCGTTACGGCAGATCAGCAGGGTGTGGTGAATGACGTTTTCCAACTCGCGGATATTGCCTGGCCAGCTGTAGTACCGAAGCTTGTGTTCAGCGTCGGCACTGATGCTGATCGAGCCGTAACCGAGGCGTCGGCTGTAGGTTTCGATAAAGTGCCGGGTCAGCGGCAAGATATCGCCTGGACGTTCACGCAGCGGCCGCAACTCCAGGCTGACCACATTCAAGCGGTAGTAAAGGTCCTCGCGAAAGTGCCCGGCGTTGATGGCTTTTTCCAGTAGCACGTTGGTCGCCGCCACCACGCGTACGTCAATGGGCGTGCTTTTGCGCGACCCTAGACGCACCACTTCGCGCTCCTGCAATACCCGCAGCAATTTGACCTGAATCGCCATCGGCAGATCACCGATTTCATCCAGGAACAAGGTGCCGCCATTGGCTTCCTCGAACCATCCCGCCTTGGCCCCGACGGCGCCAGTGAAGGCGCCTTTTTCGTGACCGAATAGCTCGGCTTCCACCAGCGACTCGGCAAACGCGCCGCAATTGACCGCCACAAAGGGTTTGTCACGCCGCTCGCTGAGGCTGTGGATATGCCGTGCCACCAGCTCTTTGCCGGTGCCGGTCTCGCCGATGATCAGCACACTGGCATCGCTCGGCGCGACCTGTTGCACATGGGCCAGCAACGCCCGGGACGTCGGGTCTTCGAACACCTGGGCCGTGGCGCGGATCGAGGTCGCCAACGCCGGCGAGGGCGGTAAGGTCAGGAGCGGCATGGGCTTAGGCCTTGCTCTGGGTCGGCGGTAGGTCGTTGGCGATCATTTCACCGAACGGCCCGGTCAGGTTGGTGATGCCGCGTCCCGCCAGGCTGGCATAAGGTTCTGGCAACAACGGGAACACCAGTTCGGCAAATCGGTAGGCCTCTTCCAGATGCGGGTAGCCGGAGAAGATGAAACTCTCGATGCCCAGGTCGGCGTATTCCTTGATCCGCGCCGCCACTTCCTGCGGATTGCCCACCAACGCTGTGCCGGCGCCGCCGCGTACCAGACCGACACCGGCCCACAGGTTGGGGGCGATTTCCAGGTTGTCGCGGCGTCCGTCATGCAAGGCCGCCATGCGACGCTGACCTTCGGAATCAAAGCGCGAGAACGACTTTTGCGCGGCGGCGATGGTCTCGTCGCTGATGTGTTCGATCAAGGTACTGGCGGCTTTCCACGCCTCTTCGCTGGTTTCACGGACGATCACGTGCAGACGAATCCCGAATTTTACGGTCCGGCCTTTACGCGCGGCACGTTCGCGGACGTCGGCCAGTTTCGCCGCCACCGCTGCCGGAGGCTCACCCCAGGTCAGGTAGACGTCCACTTGCTCGGCGGCCAGGTCATGGGCGGCATCGGAGGAACCACCGAAATACAGCGGCGGGTAAGGTTTCTGAATCGGCGGGTACAGCGCCTTGGCGTTCTGCACGCGCAGGTGTTTACCTTCGAAATCCACCGCTTCGCCTTGCAACACGCGGCGCCAGATTTGCAGGAACTCGTCGGTGACTTCGTAGCGCTCGCTGTGGTCGAGGAAGCTGCCATCGCCACGGTTTTCGTCAGGGTCGCCACCGGTCACCACGTTAATCAGCAAGCGCCCGCCGGACAGGCGATCGAGGGTCGCGGCCATCCGCGCCGAAACGGTCGGCGAGATAATCCCCGGACGAATCGCCACCAGGTAACGCAGGCGCTCGGTCAGTGGCACCAGTGCCGAAGCGATCACCCATGAGTCTTCGCAGGAACGCCCGGTGGGAATCAACACACCGTGGTAACCCAAATCGTCAGCTGCCTGAGCCACTTGCTTCAAGTAATTAAGGGTGACCGGGCGCGCGCCTTTGGTGGTGCCGAGGTAGTGGCCGTCGCCGTGAGTAGGGAGGAACCAGAAAACATCCATGACTTGTCCTTTGTGCAGAATTCAACAGTGAATTGTTGGAATGCAGTTGCTGGAGCAACAGTGGGTCGAGCGATGGGCTAGTTATAAAGGTTACGATTTATTCCGTAAAAGAACCTAAAACCATATTTTTAGATCGTTTACATCTATGAGGTTCACGGAGCGTGCAGTGGTATTCTTGCCGGGCCTGATTTCGACCTCCTCTAAAAAGAAGCCGTATGAACGCCAAAAAAGAAGCCGCACCGTTGCCCGAGGACTTGCACGTGTTCCTCACGGTCATTCGCAAGGCCGGTTTTGCCGCTGCGGCGGACGAGCTGGGGTTGTCGCCCGCTTATGTCAGCAAGCGCATCCAGATTCTCGAAACCACCCTCGCCACGCGCTTGCTGCACCGCACCAGCCGCCGGGTCGCGCTGACCGAAGATGGCGAGCGCGTGCAGCGCTGGGCGGTGCGGATTCTTGAAGATTTCCAGTTGCTCCACGATGAATTGTCCGACGCCCACAGCGCGCCACGCGGTCGCCTGCACCTGTGCAGCACTTTCGGTTTCGGCCGCATACATGTGGCGCCGGCGGTGTCGCTGCTGGCCGAGTTGTATCCCGATCTAGAAATTCGCCTCGACCTGTTCGACCGCGTGGTGGACATCGTCAATGAAGGCTTTGATCTGGAGATTCGGGTCGGCGATGACATCCCGGGGCAGCACATCGGTCGGCGTCTGGTGACCAACCGGCGGATGCTTTGCGCCGCGCCCGAGTACTTGCAACGACGCGGCACGCCGCAGCTCTTGGGCGACCTGGAGAACCACGATTGCCTGGTGATCAAGGAGCGCGACAACGCCTTTGGCATCTGGCACCTGGAACGCGACGGCGTGCATGACAGCGTGCGGGTCAGCGGGCCGTTATCGTCCAACAGCGGCGAGATCGCCCTGCAATGGGCGCTGGATGGGCGTGGGATATTGCTGCGTTCAGCGTGGGATGTGCGGCCCCTGCTGGAACAGGGGCGGCTGGTGCAAGTGCTGCATGATTACACCCAGAGCGCCAACGTCTGGGCGGTGTACCCGACGCGGCTGGCCAACTCCGGCAAGCTGCGGGTGTGTGTTGAGTTTCTTCAGCAGCATTTTCAGCAGTTGTCGCTCTGAGGTTCAACTCAGCCAAGGATTGGCTTGCAAATGCCGCTGCTCAAACTCACGAATCTGCGCGCTGCGTTGCAGGGTGGTACCGATGGCGTCCAGGCCCAGTAACAAGGCTAGCTTGCGCAACATGTCGATCTGGAATGGCATGACACGACCATCGTGCAGGCGAATTTCCTGTGCTTCCAGATCCACTTCAATTTCTGCGCCCTCGGCCTGACTCACCGTGCGCCCCAATTCCTGAGCCTGGGCGTCGTCGAGGGTTATCAGCAACACGCCGTTGCGCTGACAGTTGTCGTAGAAGATCCCGGCGAAGCTGCTGCCGATCACCGCGCGGATGCCCATTTGCTTGAGCCCCCACACCGCGTGTTCGCGGCTGGAGCCGCAACCGAAATTCGGCCCGGTGACCATGAACCGCGCGCCTTGCCACGGCGCTTGATTGAGGATGAATTCCGGGTTGGGTTCACCATTGGCCAGAAAACGCAGGTCGAAAAACAGCCCGCGATCCAGACCGTTACGGTCGATGCCTTTGAGGAATTGCTTGGGCATAATCACGTCGGTGTCGATGTTGGAGGCCAGCATCGGCGCGGCTTTACCGCTGATTGTGGTGAAGGCTTGCATGCTCAGATTCCCGTGGTGAAACGCTGGAAGTCGCGAACGTCGGTCAGCCGGCCGGTGATCGCGGCGGCGGCGACCATCGCCGGGCTCATCAAGTGGGTGCGTGCGCCGGCACCCTGACGGCCTTCGAAGTTGCGGTTGGTGCTGGACGCGCAGCGGTCGCCAGGGGCGAGCACGTCGTCGTTCATCGCCAGGCACATCGAGCAACCGGACTGCCGCCATTCGAAACCAGCGTCGACGAAAATCGCCGCCAGCCCTTCGGCTTCGGCCTGATCGCGCACGGCGGTGGAACCCGGAACGATCATCGCCCGAACGTGATCGGCCACATGTTTACCGCGCACCACACTGGCGGCGTCTCGCAGGTCTTCGATCCGGGCGTTGGTGCAGGAACCGATGAAGGCATGGCTGATGACGATTTCATTCAGCGGCATGCCGGCTTCCAGGCCCATGTATTTCAGGGCGCGACGCATGTCCTGGCGCAGGATCTGGTCGCTGACGGCCTCCGGATCGGGCACGGTGGAGCCGATGGCTGCGGCCTGATCGGGGCTGGTGCCCCAGGTGACCATCGGCGCCAGGTCGCGGGAGTCGAGCTGCACTTCGCGGTCGAACTGCGCGCCCGGGTCGCTGTGCAATTCGCGCCAGCTGGCCACTGCGCGTTCCCACAATTCACCTTTCGGCGCGCGGGGTTTGTCCTTGAGGTAGGCGAAGACTTTGTCGTCGGGCGCCATGAACGCGCCGCGCGCGCCGGCTTCCACCGCCATGTTGCAGATGGTCATCCGCGCTTCGACGCTCAAGGCATCGATGGTCGAACCGGTGAACTCGATGGCATAACCGGTGGCACCGGAGGCGCCGATCTTGCCAATCAGCGCCATGATCACGTCTTTTGACGTCAGGCCGGCGGCAAGGTCGCCATCAACCGTGACGCGCATGCTTTTCAGGCGTTTGTAGACCAGCGTTTGCGAGGCCAACAGGTGTTCGATCTCGGAGGTGCCGATGCCGAAACCAAAGGCACCCAATGCACCGTAAGTCGTCGTGTGGCTATCGCCAGCGGCAATGACCATGCCCGGCAGAATGAAGCCTTGTTCCGGGGCGATCACGTGTTCGATGCCCTGACGTTTGTCGAGTACATCAAACAACTCAATGCCGAATGTCTTGCAGTTCTGTTCGAGGTACGACACCTGCAACGCACCGCCGGCATCGGCCATCGCCGCCACGCGCTTGGGCGTGGTGGGGTTCACATGGTCGACCACCGCCAGTGCCGTTCCCGGTCGCCACACCTCACGCCCGGCTTCGCGCAAGCCGCTGAACGCCTGGGGGCTGGTGTATTCGTTGATCACCTGGCGATCGATATAGAGCAGGACATGCCCCTGATCATCGAGCGTACACACGGTATGCGAGTCGATGTGCTTGTCGTAGAGGGTTCTTGTTTTCATCGTGGCGCTCACTGATGGATCTGGCTTCTGCCCCCATCATAGGCAGCGCCGTGGTGCCATCAATGGCAAGACAGTGATGGCTAGGCACATGGTTCGTGTTTGATCGCAGGTCGCAATGGGTGCACATCACTTGTAGGAGCTTCCGAAGGCTGCGATCGACCGAGAATCGGTCGCGCTTCAGAAGGTTCTTCGAACCTTATCGCAGCCTTCGGCAGCTCCTACACAATGAAAATCACAACGGCCTTGCAAATCTGCAACCCCCCTTGCGCAATCGGCTATGAGTGTCTTTCCCCGTAGTCGTTATGCTGCGAAACAGAGCACCGCCAAGGGTGCCGACCTCATAAAAACAACAACGCTTTTGCTTTTTTAAAAGCTGCTGCAATCAACATGATCGGAGCAATGCTCATGGCATCTCAAGACCCGAATGTTTGGCAGATTCTGAACGACAGCGACGCGCTAAAAGAAATAAAACGCGAAAAAACCAGGGTGTCGTTACTGTTGCTGCTGGTGGCCGCGGTGTACTACATGGCGCTGTTGCTCGGCGCGTCCTACTTGAAACCGCTGTTTACCCTGCAATTGGGTGGCGAACTGAATTTCGGAACAGTGTTTGCGATTTCGCAATACCCCTTCTGCGGGCTGCTGGCCTGGATCTACGTGATCAAGATGCGTTCGATTGATCGCAAGGTCGACGCCGTTGTGCACCAGTACCAGCAGGAGATCCGCTGATGAAAACCGCCCATTGGCTACCTCTGGCGGTCGGCGCGGTACTGGCCACCACCATGCTCCCGGCGATGGCGCAGACCACCGTGGTCAGCCCCGAATTCCGCAACCTGACCTTCGTCGTCTTCGGCGCACTGGTCGCCTGTACGCTGCTGATTACGTGGTGGGCGGCACGCCGCAATACCACGGTCGGTGACTTTTACACCGGCGGCGGGGCGATTTCCGGGTTGAAAAACGGCCTGGCGATTTCCGGCGATTACCTGTCGGCCGCTGCGTTTCTCGGGGTCTCGGGCCTGATCGCGCTGTACGGGTTCGACGGCATTCTCTATGTGGTTGGTTTCTTCGTCGGCTTTATTCCGGTGCTGCTGTTGGTCGCCGAACCTTGCCGCAACCTTGGGCGCTACACCCTCAGCGACGTCCTCGCGTTCCGCAATGGTTTTCGCTCGTCGAAGACCGCCGGGGCGGTGTCCAGCGTGTGCGTGGCGATCTTCTACCTGATCCCGCAAGTGGTCGGTGGCGGGGTGATCATCAAGGCGCTGGTCGGCATTGAATACGAAGTCTCGGTACTGCTGGTCGGCGCCTTGATGCTGGTCTACGTGTTGTTCGGCGGCATGCGCGCGACCACCTGGGTGCAACTGATCAAGGCGGTATTGCTGATCGGCTGCTGCTTCCTGATGGTGATGTTTGCCTGGGCGCCGTTCGGCTTCAACGTTCCGCACGTCATGCAACAGTTGCTGCTCAGCGACGCCTTGAGCGCGCACATGCATCTGCTGTATCCAACAGCGCCGGCCGGGGTCGACCTCAATCGGCACTTCCTGCAGCCGGGTCAATACCTGAAAAACCCGATGGAACAACTGTCGCTGGGCCTGGCGCTGGTCCTCGGTACAGCGGCCATGCCTCACGTGCTGATGCGCTTCTTTACCGTGCGCGATGCCAAGACCGCGCGCAGTTCAGTGCTGTGGGCGATGCTCGGGATTGGCACCTGTCACGTGTTCATCGTGTTCATTGGTTTTGCCGCGGCTTACTACATTGGCGCGCCGACCATCTCCAGCTTCGACAAGGGCGGTAACCTCGCAGCGCCGTTACTGGCGCAGTTCCTCGGCGGCGGTGCTGACAGCTGGATGGGTAACTTCCTGCTGGCGTTCACCGCTGCCGTGGCCTTTGCCACGATTGTTGCGGTGGTGGCCGGTTTGACCCTGGCCGCGGCGTCGTCGCTGGCCCACGACATCTATGTCGGCGCCATTCGCCAGGGCCACGCCACCGAGCGTCAGCAAGCGATGGCGGCACGTGTCGCCACGCTATTGGTCGGGGTGTTGGCGATCACCGTCAGCCTGTTGGCCAAGGGGCAGAACGTGGCCAGCCTGGCGGGTCTGGCGTATGCCGTGGCGGCCTCGGCGAACCTGCCGGCGCTGTTGTTGACCCTGTACTGGAAACGCTGCAACACCTACGGCGTACTTGCCGGCGTTATCGGTGGAACCACGCTGGCCATCGCGCTGGTGCTGGTGTCGCCGAACATGACTTATCCGGCGCAGGTGCGTCAGGCCGCGTTGACCAGCGTCGGGCAGTTGCAGCAAACGCTCGATCAGTTGCCGAGCGATCAAAGCGCGCAACGCAGCGCTTTGATCGAACAGCAGAAGCAGGCGCGCAGCACCGCTGACGCCATCGCTCCAGACGCCACCAGCATGGTCGGCCTGCGCGAACCGTTGATGCCGCTGCGTAACCCGGGACTGATTTCGATCCCCGCCGGTTTCGTGTTGGTCATTCTGTTTTCGCTGCTGTTTCGCGATCCACGTTCGCAGCAGATGTGGGCGCAGATGTCGGTACGCCAACACACCGGCATCGGCATTGCCGCCGCCAGCGCTCACTAATTTTTCCTTTGCGCGGATGCCGAACGTCCGCGCCTTTTTATTCCCAGGGAGTCCGTTAATGGCCACCTTACCGCTGATCAAAGTCGCCGCCTGCCACGCTGCACCGGTGTTTCTCGACAAAACCGCAACCACCGCCAAGGCGCTGGACCTGATGCGCGAAGCCGCGGCCAATGGCGCCGATCTGGTGGTGTTCCCGGAGTCCTACATTCCGGCGTTCCCGGTGTGGGCTGCGTTGTGGGCACCGATCCTCAACCATGACCTGTTCGAACGGATGGTGGAAAACAGTCTGTACATGGACGGCCCGGAAATCGCCGCCATCAGTGCGGAAGCCAAGCGCCTGGGGATCTTCGTGTCGTTGGGTATCAGTGAGCGCAGCAAGGCCAGCGTCGGCTGCATCTGGAACACCAACCTGATGATTGGCGACGACGGTTCGTTGCTCAACCACCACCGCAAACTGGTGCCCACTTTCTACGAGAAGCTGATCTGGGCGCCGGGCGATGGCCAGGGTCTGCGGGTCAACGACACGCGTATCGGCAAGATCGGTGCGTTGATCTGTGGCGAAAACACTAACCCGCTGGCGCGTTATGCGTTGATGGCGCAGGGCGAGCAACTGCACATTTCCTGCTGGCCGGCGCTGTGGCCGACTCGTCGTCCGGACAGTGGCAGCAACTTCGATAACGTTGCCGCCAACCGCATTCGTGCCGGCGCGCATTCATTCGAGGCCAAAGCCTTCGGCGTTCTGTGTGCCGGCTACATGGACAGCAGCATGCGTAATTTCCTGGTGGATCGCGATCCACAGGTGGCCGAGATCCTCGACGCCACGCCGCGCGCCGCAACGATGTTCGTCGACCCGACCGGCACCCAGATTGGCGGCCTGTTGCAGCACGAAGAGGGCATTCTTTACGCCGACATGGACCTCAATAAATGCATCGAGCCCAAGCAGTTCCATGACGTGGTGGGGTACTACAACCGCTATGACGTGTTCGACTTCGCCGTGACCCGCCGTCGCGACGAGCCGGCGCACTGGCACGATACGCCGCCAACGCGCAATCAGCTGTCAGACTTGGGCGAAACCCGGGTCGCTGCGCAGCAGCCGCTGGAGGAAACTTACCGCCTCTTTAACACGCGGGACATAGCGTAATTCGCGGTGCACGCTGAGCCATAGCTCGCGGGTGATGCGCACGTCATCCTCGAGCAAGCGGCGCAGGCCAAAGCGTTGGGCGTCGGCAAATTCGGGCAACAGCACGATGCCGGCGCCCGCCGCCGCCGCGAACATCTGCGCGACCATGCTCGACGAGTGAAAGACGATGTTTGGGCGGTCGACCGCATCTTCGAGCCAACGCACGGCGTCGATCTGGATCAGGTCGTCGATGTAGCCGACGAAGGTGTGTTGCGCCAGCTCCGCCACCGACATCGGCTGGCCGTGACGCTCCAGGTAACTGTCAGCCACATATAAATGCAAGGCGAAACGGCCCATCAACTCCGCATCCAGCCCTTTGCCGTGGGGTTTGAAAAAGCCGAGAAACACATCGGCTTCGCGGCGCGTCACATACAGCTGGTGCGCTGAAGTCACCAGCTCGACGCTGATGCCCGGAAAGCTTCGATTGAAATCCACCAGGCGACTGCTCAGGTACAGCGAGGCAATGCCCTCCATGGTGCCGATTCGCACAGGCCCATGAGGGGCACTGTTCTGTTGGTCGAGGGCGGCGGTCAGCGAGGCAAAGCCGTTGTCCATGTCTTCGGCGGATTGCAGCAAGTGCTGGCCGAAGCTGTTAAGGCTGAGACCGGCGTGACTGCGCTCGAACAGGCTGGCGCCCAGGCTGTATTCCAGTTGCGCAATGCGCCGGCTGACCGTGGACTGATCGACCCGCAGCTTCTTCGCCGCCTTGGCCAGATTCCCGGCGCGTGCCACCGCGAGGAAAATCCGCAGGTCATCCCAGTTCAATTGCTCGAGTTGCATGCCGTGTTTTCCGATCTTTTGTCGAGTGCAGAGGATGCCATGAAGGCATCAGGGCATACACAAAATCTGTAGGAGCTGTCGAAGGCTGCGATCGACCGGGAAGCGGTCGCACACATAGATACCCGGGCCTTTGCTTTGTGCGTGACTGGGTGCAAGAATCGAACTCATTGTTTTGAATAGTGAACAATCAATCATGCAAAAAGCCGAGATCGAAGGGCTCTGGACCCACGTGCACTGGTTGTCGATTCTGGAAGAGCAGGGCACCTACACGGCGGCGGCGATGCGCCTGGGGGTCAGCAAATCGGCGGTCAGTCAGCGCATTGTCGAGCTGGAAAAAGCCACTGGCCTGAGCCTGGTCCAGCGCACTACCCGCAGCGTGCGCCTGACCGATGCCGGGCAAGCCCTGGTGCGCGAAGTGCGCAGCGCCTACGAACACATCGCCCGCAGCTTCTCCGACGTGCGCGACTCGGCCGGCGTCGCCCGAGGCCTGCTGCGTCTGACCGCCCCGGTGGCGTTTGCCCGACAACAACTGGTGCCGCATCTGGCCGGCTTCCTGGCAGAATTCCCGGAAGTGCGCGTGCAACTGGACGTCTCCGACCACATCAGCTCGATTACCAGTGAAGGCTACGACCTGGCGGTCCGTCACAGCCATCAAGTGCCCGACACCCACGTCGCCTGGAAACTCTGCGCCACCCACTCAGTGCTGGTGGCCACCCGCGAATACCTCGAGCGCTTCGGCAATCCCAAGCGTCCGGAAGACCTCGCCGGCCACAACTGCCTGTACTACCCGCGCGGCGCCGACGCCCCGGCCTGGACCTTCGAAAAGCCAGCGCGCAAACAGACTGAACGGCTGACCATCCCGATCACGGGCACTTTTGCCACCAACAACAGCGAAGCCTTGCGCGACGCCGCCTTGACCCACCTTGGCATCGCCCTGCTACCCGACTTCAGCGCCCAGGCCGGGCTCAGGGACGGGCGACTGGTCCAGGTGTTGCCCAAGTGGAGATTGACCGGCGCGTTTCCCGAAGAGATCAACATGATTCGCCCGTACTCCGCCCACGTGCCGCGCGCCGTCAGTGCGTTTGTCGGCTACCTCAAGGCGCGGTTTGTTGATGGGTTTGGGTGGGACTGAAATATTGCGTCAAGGCAAAAATCCTGTAGGAGCTGCCGCAGGCTGCGAACAATACCCATCGCGAAGGTCGTTCCGACCTTATCGCAGCCTTCGGCAGCTCCTACAAAATGGGGGCCAACCGTGGATTTTTGTCCTACCACAAATCCCTGTGAGCCAGCGTGGTGGAGAACGCGGAGTCGCACGCGAAATAAATCCTCCGTGTATAAAAATTGACGCCACAAAAACGTCAATCTACCATGTGATGTCATATTGATATTAATCGTGCCGTCAGGGAACCCAACGGATGTCCAGAAACGTACTGGCCGCAGTCTTGCTCAGCCTCGCCCCCGCCGCGTGCGCCAGCGCCGCCACCAAATGCCAGGAACAAAAGGTCGAGGGCCACACGGCGCAAATGTGCCTGTTCCCCGGTGACCCCTTCCAGCACGATATCTACCGCCTGAGCGTCGACGGCCAGCAAATCTTCAGCCTGACCGACGACTTCGCCGAAGACATCAACCTGATGCACCACCTTCCTGTCGGCCCAGCCGTGGAATACCCATTGTCGAACCAGGGCGGGGCCAGCGTGGCGATCAAGGGCGGGTGTGTGCCGATCAGTCAGAACAACGCCGAAGTGGCCCGCGTGTGTAACTTTCAGTGGGGCAAATATCAGGTGATCAAAGATGTCCGGTTTGAGTTTTTGACACATTGACGACGAGGTGATTGATGGGCGCAGGCAATAAGCACGCGTGGGAGGTCGCGCTCCAAGGGCTGCAACGCTTCTTCGACGAGGGGATGACACGCTGGTCGAAAGAGCGGTTCAATTTGCTGTTTCCGAGTGAGGAAATCGCCGGCAGCGGTTATGTCCTGGCGCAGCTCTCACGGCTGGAACAGCGGCAATTTATTGCGTTTGTCGGCGCAGAAGAACTCTATATCGAAGTAATAAAAAACCAGTAACCCCCCTCCTTTTTCCTTCGTACACCGATCTCGAGTGGGGCAGGCTGGGTTGGGGTAGATTTGTGGGGATTACTCAGGGACAGACCCCGGTTTTTGATTAAAGGCGGCGAGGGCGAGGTGAAGATCGCCCCCCTAATCAACAGGCAAAAAAAAGCCCGCTCAGCGGCGGGCCTAGGGTTCATCTAGAAGCAGATCAACGAGGAGTGCTAAGAGATTGGGCGCATTCAGGTGAACGTGGTGTGAAAGCAATGTCGCAAAAACGGAAGCGTGATCAGCGGTACGCTCGTTTGGGATAGGTGTCAGTACGAACATTGGAAGACAGCCCCAGTTTTCAGTAATGGAGAACCACTACTTATTGCCCCCTCTCGCGGACTCATAACGACAACCCACTCATTCCCTCTGCAAAAACCATCTCGTCGCAAATAAATTGACGCCACATTTATGTCAAATTACCACTGGTGGCGATTTGGTATTGAAGCAGCTCGACGTGCCGAATCAGGCCAAAAAAACCGGGACAATCCCTGATTACCATCGGGGCTTTGACCCGTGGTGGAGCAGGGAACGTCAGCTTACCCTCACTCTCACCCAAACCACCGTCCTAGACACATTCACACTGTGAAATGGGTTGTTGTAATTTAATTGACGTCACAAAGCTGCCAACCTATGATGCCGGCAATTTGATGTTGAAATGCTATCTATGGACGGCTTCCCGGCCCGTGTGCAGCGAGTGTGGCCGGACTCACAGGTCGCGTTAATGCCTGCCCTGACCGTTCCCTCGGATATTTCAAATTTCATTTAAACACCCTTCAGCCGGTCGAAAATAACGCCGCCCGTCAAAGGCTAGACCTTCATTGGTTTGAACATCAGGCATCGCGTCGCTGTGAGTGTATCGCTCGCGCTATTTAACGATGGACGTCATAAGGAGCTGGACGAAAATCCAGAGTGCAATGAGTATTGGAAAATTGGGTGCAGGAAATAGTGGATTTCGCCTGGATATCAATGGCCTGAGAGCCTTGGCGGTCACGGCGGTGGTGCTTTATCACTTTAATGTGGGCGGGGTGACGGGCGGGTTCGTCGGCGTCGATGTGTTTTTTGTCATTTCCGGCTTTTTGATGTCGGGCATTATTGCCAACGGTTTGCAGCAGGGTAACTTTTCAGTTTTGTCATTTTACTGGGCCCGTGCGCAGCGCATTATTCCTGCGCTGGTATTCGTTGCCGTGGTGTTGCTGGTGTTGGGTTGGTTTTTTCTTGCACCGTCCGATTATAAAATGCTCGGCAGGCATGTTCGTCAGTCCTTGTTCTTTATTTCCAATATTGGATATCTGAAAGAGTCCGGATACTTTGACAGCGCGAGTCATGGTAAATGGCTGCTGCATACTTGGTCGCTGTCGGTCGAATGGCAATTTTACCTGGCGCTGCCCTTGGTATTGGTCGCTGTCTGGAAGGTGTTTCCTGGCAAGAAGGCGATGACAGTGGCGCACCTGATTGCGTTGGTTGTTTCGTTCATTATTTGCGTAAAACTAACCCACGCAGCACCGCAAAAAGCATTTTATCTGCTGCAGGCACGCAGTTGGGAGATGCTGCTCGGTGGTCTGTGTTTTCTGGTCGGAGCAGAGCTTAAGCTCTCCCAAGGCGTTCGAAAGACCCTTGAATACGCCGGCCTGTTATTGATTGTCGCGTCGGTATTTTGTCTGGACCCGTCTCAGGCCTGGCCTGGTTATTTGGCACTGCTCCCGACCCTCGGCGCAGCCATGGTGTTGGCGGCCAAGAGCGATAGTTCCTGGTGGAGTCACAACCGGCTTACTGAATGGTTGGGGACGCGCTCCTACTCGCTGTACCTGTGGCACTGGCCGCTGGTGGCCGCGTTATTTTATTGCTATCAGCAGAACAGTAGTCTGTGGATAACCGCCGCGATTCTGCTGGCTCTGTTGATGAGCGAACTGTCTTATCGTTTTGTTGAGCAGCCATTGCGGTTCGGGTTAAAGCGGTTGAGCCTCTTTCGTGCTGTCGCTTGCCTGACGGGATTGCTCATCGTCACGGGGGGCATGGCGCAAGTTGTGATCAACAAGGGTGGTTTGACGGCACGCATGCCTGCGCAATTCCTCGAGATGGAACAGCGCGCGTTGGTGGGTAACAACTCGCGCAATGGCGAGCGCCTGGCGAAAGGTGCTCCCTGTGTCTACGGCGGGAAGGACATCGAGCTGATGGTCATCGGCGACAGTCATGCGGCAGTGTTGGTCACCGTCGCCCAAGGCGAGTTGCCGTCGCAGGAACAGGGTGTTTATTTTCAAGCAGCACCCGCCTGTTTGCCGGTTATCGGCATCACTGAAAGAGAGCACGCCGACCAGGGTGAGGACGATCCTTGCAACCGTATGAAAGAGCAACTAGCGAAAACGCTGGACACCGAAATGAGCCAAGTGCCGGTGATTGAAATCAATCGGACGTCGATGTATCCGCTGGGTTATAACGGTGACGATCAAACCGAAAAGCGCAAACCGCAGGCTTTTACCGATACGCCTGTCGACGCAGCGACGCCTGAGTCGTTAAAGGAGTTCGGTCGGCTGTATGTTGAAAGTGCGTGTGCCATCGCCAAAAATCGCCCGCTCTATCTGGTGCGCCCGATCCCGGAAATGAAGATTGAAATGCCGGAAGCAGTGGGCAAGCAAATGCTGTTGGGCAAGCAGCATGATTTCACCCTCAGCCGTGAAGACTATCGAGCGCGCAATGCCTTTGTCTGGAGTATTCAGGATCAGGCTCACGATCAATGTGGTGTACAGATTCTTGATCCGCTGCCTTACCTGTGTGATGACAACGTATGTTATGGCAGCAAAGGTGGCGAGCCGCTGTATTTTGATGACAATCATCTGAATGCACTGGGCAGCAGCTTATTGGCGCCGATGTTTGCCAAGGCGTTTGCGGCCATGCCTCACATGCACAATCGTGAAGGCGCAGTTGGGGCGAATCAGATGGCAACGGGTAACTCTCCGCCCAAGGCTTGATCTGATTCACGAGGCTTACGGATTCTTCAATTAAAAATGACCAACCCGAACGCATCGGGATTGGTCATTTTTCGCTACAACATCCCGCTCATCACGCCTTGGTGTTAATGATTTCCCCTGTGATCTGCCCGGTGCCATTCACCACCGAAGCGGGTTTTACGGCAGCCTGGTTTTGCGCTACCGGGTGCTGTTGTTTCTGCAGCAGTTTTTGCGCCTGGCGATCGCCATGGCCTGCTTCCTTGGCGGTTTCAGCCGCGGTCTCGGTGGCTTCTTTCAGAGCCGCTGCGACGGTGCTCGCGGTTGTGCTCGCGGGCGTCGATGCAGATTGACCTCTTAGGTCCACGGCCACCTTGGTGGTTGGCGCGAGGGTGGCGGGACTGGTGGTCGAAATTGCGTCAATTGACATTCGATGTCTCCATTATTTGATCTACAGGCGGTGTCATATCGGCTAGCCGACTGACACGAAGGTTGTTACGTGCTAATCCTTGAGGCGTTCGGCCATTGAATTGACCTACCCCCCCGAGCAACAGAGAGGCAGGGCAAAGGTTAAAGACAGGTATGTACGAAACATGTCAGCGATAAGTGAAAGTTCCGCCGTAGACCCGTCTCTGTTGGCATAGGTTTGCGCGAATGTCGCCGGCACGCTGTCAGTTGGAGCGTTCTAGTTCATCCGAGCCATGTTTCTGAGTGCTGGCGATTGTTTTGTCGTGGTTATCTTTTTGATGGGCTTTGGCGACGGCTTCGGCCTGTTCGGTCTGCTGATAATGTGCCATCGACGCGTCACGGGCGGCGATCATATTGGCCATGACTCTATCGCCGCCGCCTTCTGCCATCGCGGCAACGGAAGCGCCCATCAATACGACCATCAACAATGCTTTAAGGGATTTCATGGTGACTCTCCAGTAAGTGTGCGGTCCCAACAGTATTTGTTGGTGTGAGCTCATTTTAAGGAGGTCGATGTTTCTGCCCGTTCGCCGTGACATGAATTATTTGACAGGTTGGTTGTTGAGCCGTAGCGGTGAACTGATACCGGGGCGGATTCATTTTCCCGTCGCTGTCACCTCTTTATAAATCTCCTCCAGGTTGGCCTTGCGCTCCTGAGTGTTGGGGTGGCGTAGCGCCGGTGACTTGACGATATCTTCCACGTTACCAGCCAACATCATCGCCTGGTTGCTCTGCGCCGCTGGCGCGTCGCTGGCCTGCGGGGGAGGCAGGTCCTTGATGAAGGCATTGATCGAGGCGGCCAGTTGTCGGCGATCCGGATAGACCCGACTGAGCATTTTCACCGCGCATGAATCGGCTTGCAGTTCCTGATCGATGTGGTGCCGGGTGAACTGGCCTTTTTCCAGTTTGATGCGGTCAACCACCGCTTTGGGGTTGCTTTGGGCATTCTTCATCAAAGTCAGCAGGTCTGATTTGACGCTGAACGAGTCGACCACCACGCTCTGCATCTCTTTGGTCTCGTGGCGCTGCAACACATGGGCGATTTCATGGGCGAGGGCGAAGTGCGCCTTGTTCTGCATCTCGGGCGTGGTCAACAGGCCCTTGTCCAAATACAAGTAGCCGCCCGGCAGTGCCAGGGCGTTGTGATTGTCGCTCTTGACGATGAACAGCTTGAACTCGTAGTCATAGGGTTCGTGGATGCTCGCGAGTATGTCGCGCAGCATGGCGTCAGCCGCCGGGTAGAATTTGCGCCCCTGCTTACTGTCCCGCTCGATTAACTGCTCCAGACGCGCCTTGTGCTGGCGTTCGGCATACATCACCTCGGCATCCATAGGCATCCAGTTGAGTTGCTTGGCTGCCAGCTTGGCCGATTGGGTGAGCGTGTCGGTGCTACTGGTGGCGGGGGCGCTGCCACCCAGCAATTTGGTGAGCTGCCCGGGCATCGCCTTGATACCTTCCTTGATGCCGAACACCGACAGCGAGGCGAAGTTATCGGTCAGCCGATAGGGTTGGACCAATTCGGCGCAATGCCGGTCCAGCACCACCAATGCCCGTGGTGGCAGGCTGTCGATTTGCTTCAGGTGCTCCGGGCCTTCCTTGCTGCCGAAGGGGTTGGACATTTGTGAGCTGCTGCAGGCGCTGGTCAATATCATCAGCGCCAGCACTCCATGCAAGGCCACGCGCGCGTTCATGGGGCTTCCTCGACAGGTGCCAGCCTGTCATTTGATTTGTTGCTTGAGTTGGTTGATGCGCAAATCCCTGGCGCCGTAGTAACCCTCTTCGTCGAACGTCGCCGCTTCGTAGATCATCCGGCGAGTCGGGTCGGTGATTTCTTTCTTGATTTTCTCAAGGCGCTTGCGCACTTCCGGGTCGGCCTGGGCCTTGGCCAGATCAGCCTGGGCTGCCTGGGCGTTGAACGGGCGGTCCTCTTCGAGCTTGCGGCCACCGGTTTTAGGGGTGTTGACCACGTTGCCCAGCACGGTGACCAGAGCGCCGCATTCGGCTTGTTGGGGGTCTGACTTGACCAACTGCAGCAGACTATCCAGGACACTGGATTCGTTTTTCAGATTCTGCAGCCCTTGGCATTGTTGACCCATGGCCATCATTGATGCGCTTGACACCAGAATGGCGATGGTCAGCTTCAGGATGGACGGTTTCATGGTAGTTCCTCGGATCGATCAGAGAAGTGAGACCCAAATGTAGAAAGCAAGTAGCAAGAAAAACGCCGCCCGACGCAGCAGCAGAAAGGCGAGCGCCGTGTACTGATGGGTCTTTCGCAAACGCCTGAAGTCAAGGACGAAAAAGCGGGCGGCACGCTCTTCCAGGCCGTGGGCGTGATGGGGGCGCTGTTCAACTTCGTGGGCGACTTGCTGTTGGAAGGCGCCAGGCCCATGGTCGTGGGCGGCTTTCAGACTAGCGATCAAGGTCTGACGCTGCCGATAACCTTCTTCAACCGCCTCGCCGATGGCACTGTTGAAAAAACTTTCAATCAGCATCCCCACAGCGATGGGTATCGGTGACAGCCAGATGCTGTAGTTGCGCAGTAAATAGAAGGAGACAACGGTCAGGAAGGCAACAACGACCAGCAAGCCAAGCGTAAGTCCGAAAATCGCGTAAGGGGCCATTTGTCGGTTGCGGGCTCTGTCGCTGAAGCGCAACGCAAAGTAAATCTGCCAGCAGCGAGCAATGAATCTACCCAGCAACAGGCCGAGCACAATATCCAGGACGAAGGCGAGCACTTCCCTGGCTTCATCGGTGGGTTGCAAAAGGGACATATAGGCTGCCGCGTGGACTTCCACGCCGTACATCTGACCCACGGGTGTCAGGTAGGTATCGCTATCGTCGTAGCTGCCGCCGAAGAACACCACCGGTAACTGATAGGGATCATCATTTCCTTTGGATTCGGCCTGGCAGGTATATAGGTCGCTTACCGCCACTGCGCTCAGGCCCGATCGGTATTGACCAGGACTGACACGTAGAGCCTGTTCTCGTTTAGCCAGGCAGTTTTCTCCCTTGGCTGGTTCGTTGTACTTTTCAAAGGCAGCGGCCGCCATTGAGTCAGCCTTACAGCCGATAGTGTTAAGCAGGCCATAGCTGAGGTTGAGTGTTGGGTTGCCGAAAGTCACAACCAGTGAAAGACGGTTGCGCCATTCCTGAATTTCCTTCTGACCCTCTGTGTCCAGCACTTGGCTGGGTTCCATCAGGACGGTGGGAGTTTTGTGATATTTGTTGAGAACGACTTCGAGTTGACTCTCGCAGCCAGAATTTTTTCCACCTGCGTCACCGTTAACAGGCAGGGCGGGGGACAGGTCGAGGTCAACCACCAACAGCTTCGGTTTGAAAAGGGTGTAGATCCTCTCAAGATCTATCGCCAACTGGCAGCGGTCCAACGGTGCTCGTTGTCGGTACTTGTCTTCGTGCCATTTCTGATCAATCAGCACCACGGCCACGGTGGGATGACTTTTAATGCCCAATGACGCGGCCTTCGCAGCAAGATTGCCGATGCTGAGGAAGGCGTAGCCGTCGATGGCATCGAGCATATGATATTTGTGATGACCGATACCCACCAACGCAGAAACCATCAGCGCGGCCGGCAAATGGTGGGTGATCTTCGAGATCCAGTGGCCGATACGCTGCCAGGACGAGGCGTGTTCGGGCATACCGTTCGCTCCGTCGCTGACGAAACGTTGGCCCAGGGATTTGCTGGGGACCGGGCAGTGGGAGTGGGCTGCCATTGTTGCGCCCCAATGCCGGTCGATGAACTGCAACGCTGCGTAACGTGACGCAGGTTAATGACTGGACGCACTCTATAATTTAGCAGTTCAGCGGGTGCTGACAAGTTCAGTCAAGTTAGTTCGTTATCGTATGTTCGACGCAAAATGTATGACAGTCCCGCGTCGGAGTGGTAGTTTTTTGCCCCTCAATAACAGTCCAAGGACGACCTGCATGCGCTCCATCGGCAAGCATTGCGCAACGCTTCTGTTAATCGCCGGCACGGCGTCTTTTGGTGAGTTGGCACTGGCAGTCAGTATTCCGCCGACCTTTGACACGCTGGTCAACGAGGCGGTGGCGGCGGTGATGAAGGACAATAAAATCCCCGGCGTGGCGGTGGCGATTACCGTCGATGGCAAGTTGCGGTACTACAACTTCGGCGTGGCATCGCGGGATACGCAACTGACCATCACCCGCGACACGCTGTTTGAAATCGGCTCGGTCAGTAAAACCTTCACCGCGACATTGGCCAGTTACGCTCAGGCCAATAATCAATTGTCGCTCGGCGACAGTCCAGGCAAGTATCTGCCAGAGCTCAAGGGCAGCCCGCTGGATAACGTCATGCTGATCAACCTCGCCACGCACACCGCGGGCGGTTTCCCGTTGCAGTTGCCGGACAGCATTCAGGACACGGCTCAGTTGATGGATTATTTCAAAAGCTGGCAGCCGAAGTACCCGACGGGCACCGAGCGCAGCTACGCCAACCCGAGTGTCGCCCTGCTGGGGATGGCGACGGCGAAGAGCTTGGGCATGTCCTACGAAGCGGCGATGGAGCAGCAACTGTTCCCGGCACTCGGCTTGCCCAACACCTGGCTCGATGTGCCGCAGAAAAAGATCGGACTCTATGCCCAGGGCTACGCCAAGGACGACGCCCCGGTTCGGGTCGGCCCCGGTGTGATCGCCGCCGAAGCCTATGGCGTGAAAACCAGCGCCAAGGACTTGATTCATTTCGTCGAAGCCAACATGGGCATGGTCAAGCTTGAGCCCAGTCTCAAGAGCGCGCTGCTCGATACCCATACGGGCTACTTTACGGTGGGGCCGATGACTCAGGATTTGATCTGGGAGCAATACCCGCACCCGGTGGAGCTGGACACGCTGGTGGCCGGTAACGCCAGCAAAATGACCTTTGACAGCAATCCGGTGACTGCATTGAATCCACCGTTGGCGCCGCAGAAAAAGGTCTGGATCAACAAGACCGGCTCCACCAACGGCTTTGGTGCCTACGTCGCCTTCGTGCCGACCGAGAAGATCGGCATCGTCGTGCTCGCCAACAAAAACTACCCGAACGAGGCACGAGTGCGCCTGGCGTATCGGATTTTGACGGCGCTGGAAGGGAAGTAGAGGAAGGTTTGCGCCGCATCGCGCAGCAAACGCGGTCCCTGTAGGAGCAGGCTTGCCTGCGATCTGCTTGATGCGGTTTGCCAGACAGGTCGCCATCGCGGGCAAGCCCGCTCCTACAGTGGTTAGCGGCAGCCTTACTGCTTGGCCAGAAACGGCGCCAGCCGGCGTCCCATCTCTTCACCCAACGCCTGCAAGCCGCTCATGGGGCGGACCATCACTTCGAACTCGACGATCTTGCCGCTCTCGTCGAAGCGAATCATGTCGATGCCCTTGAGTTCCCGGCCGCTGACCGTGGCGCTGAACTCCAGGACCACGTTCAAGCCATCCGCGCTCGCAAGTTCTCGATGGTAGGTAAAGCCTTCGAACACCTTGAGTACGGTGTTGAGAATCAGCGCCACCACCGGCGCGCCGGGGTAGGGCGTATGGGCCATCGGTGAAAAGAACACCGCCTGTGGATGCAGCAGTTCTTGCAACCTACTCACATCTTTTTTTGCGACCATCTCGTGCCACTGGGCAAGGGTTTCGGCGGCTGGGGCCTTCAGTGCTAATTGAGTCATGAGTCGTTCCTTGTCGTTATCGCAGTAGTTGATAGTCGACTTGGCGGTGGACTGCAAGTAACAGGCTCGGCGGAGATTGGTTGTCATTCGGTCGGTGTATCGGGCGTAAACGGTGACTGTTGCCGTATCGGTCCGGAACACATCGCCGAATCAGCTACCCTGAAGCAACTTTGAATCGGAAAAGAAATAATCCTGCCAAGACGCCGGCCTGGTCTTGATCGCCCCCACTCGGTAGAGAAATTCAGCGAGTGGGTAGGTGTTTTTCGGGGTGATGGTGAATTCGAATTGCGGGTTCGCAATAATCTTGATCAGTTGCTCGCGATCGACGTTGGACTTGGTCACACGGATGTAAGTATCGGCCGCGCCGGGTATGTCTTTTTTAATGTACTCGGCGGCTTCGACCAAGGCTTCGACGAAGGCCTGATAGGTCTTGGGGTTTTCTTCGCGGAATTTCTCGGTGGCGAATAACAGGGTCGGAGAATTCGGCCCCAGTACGTCGTAGGAGTTGAGTACCACATGCACGTTGGGGTTCTGCAGTTCCTGTTCCTGGAACGGCGGATTGGAGAAGTGTCCGCTCAACTCGGTGCCGCCGGTCTTGATCGCGGCACTGGCGTCGGGGTGGGGCAGGTTGACGGTGTACTTGTCCAGCCGGGCGTAATCGCTGTCGCCCCACAGTTTTGCCGAGGCGAGCTGCAAGATTCGTGATTGCACCGAGACGCCGACTGCGGGCACTGCGATGCGGTCTTTTTCGGTGAAGTCCGCGATGGTTTTGACGTTCGGGTTATTGCTCACCAGGTAGTACGGGAAGTTACCCAGTGACGCGACGGCTTTGACGTTCTGCTTGCCGTGGGTGCGGTCCCAGATGGTCAGCAGAGGGCCGACACCGGCGCCGGCAATGTCGATGGCACCGGAGAGCAGGGCGTCATTCACGGCCGGGCCGCCAGACAACTGGGTCCAGTCAACCTTGATGTCCACCCCGTCTTGCTTGCCATGTTTTTCAATCAGCTGCTGATCGCGTGCGACGTTGAGCAGTAGATAGACCACGCCGAATTGTTCGGCGATGCGTAATTGGCCTTCGGCCTGGGCCGCGCTGGGGGCAATCAGGCTGCCGCTCAGGACGCTGAGGGCCAAGGAGATGCCTGCGGTCAGGCGACTGAAACGAGGTAGATCGGAACGACGCTTGAACATGGAATACTCCGCTGATGCGTTAAGTTGTTCCGACTTTAAAGCTATAAAAGATTAAATTTAAATACCTTTAACGCATATCAATAGGTCAGTTTTGCGACGTTCGTAAGATGGTCTAAGACATCGTTGTAGCAGCTGCCGAAGGCTGCGAAAAAGCCAGGACTCAACGCTGCTCCACCAGATTAAGAAAGCGCCGGGTCCGCAGGTTGTCCGGGTTGACCCATATCTCTCGCGGCGAACCTTTTTACTCATTACACCGGCAGAGAACCTGATGAAAGCGGGCCCGTCGAAAAAGTAGCCCTCCTGTTAAGCCTGCGGCAAAATCGCAGGTCAGCCGGCAGGAGCGTCGCCTTCGCCGCAAACGCCACTTATCCAGGAGCAGCACGATGAATCAGCCTGTCGACACCAGGGACCGGGTACGAATCCAGCACGTCGAAGTGCTGTCGGACGACTGGTACGTTCTGCGCAAAACCACTTACGACTTTCTTGGACGGGATGGCACCTGGCGCAACATGTCGCGGGAAACCTACGACCGAGGTAACGGCGCGACGATTCTGCTCTACAGCACCCTGAAAAAAACCGTGGTCCTGACCCGGCAATTCCGCTTTCCCGCGTTCGTCAACGAACATGACGGCATGCTCATCGAAACCTGCGCGGGGCTACTCGACCACGACGATCCGCAGACCTGCATCCGAAAGGAAACCGAAGAGGAAACCGGCTATCGCATTGAAAAAGTGCGCAAGGTGTTCGAGGCATTCATGAGCCCAGGCTCGGTCACTGAGCGCTTGTATTTCTTCGTCGGTGAATATTTCGATGAAGACAAGTTGAGCGAGGGCGGCGGGGTTGAAGCGGAGGGCGAGGAAATCGAAGTGCTCGAATTGCCCCTTGACGATGCATTGGCCATGATCGAGACGGGGGAGATCAGCGATGGCAAGACCATCATGCTGTTGCAATACGCCAAGTTGAAGGGGTTGTTGGGGTGACTGAGTCGGTCACCAATCTAGCACCGCCCACTGCACAACCCTCCGCATTCCTGGTTGGATCGACGGCTGTCCTGGCTGGTCGCTGGCATTCTCCTCGGCGTTCTTGAAGCTTCAGGGCACCTAGGGATCGCGGCGCAGTGTTATTTTTTTCGCTATCTGTAATACAATCCTATTGAATGAAAGTGATCATCGCCATGACCCTTACATCATGGCCAACCATCGGACTGGTTATTTGCACTCGTATCCTTTGGTAGGCCTTGGGCGGTTCCCTTCGTGGAAATGATCACCCTACACTTATCAAAATCTCAGGCTTTTCGGGAATACACCATGAAAGTTCAACGCCAGGCGTCCTCGTTGCGGCACCAGGTTCAGGATGCTCTGCGCAACGAGATCATTTCCGGTCGCTTTAAACCGGGTGACCGTCTCGTTGAACAAACGCTTTACACCGCACTGGATGTCAGTCGTACCTCGCTGCGCGAGGCCTTGCGCCAACTTGAGGCCGAGGGGCTGGTGGAGCAAGTGCCACACCGTGGAGCGTATGTGGCGTCGGTCAGTGCCGAGGATGCGGTACAGATCTATGACGTGCGGGGTGCGCTGGAAGTGCTGGCGGTGCGTAATTTCGTTCGCCATGCCAGCGACCGGAATATCGTCGAGCTGGCCGCGGTGTTCGACGAGTTCGTCGCGCAGTCTCACGCAGCCGGGCTGGTAGGCACGGTGTTGCTGGACATCAAGCAACGGTTCTACCGGGTGCTGCTCGACATACAGGAAAACCGGGTGGTCGGTGGCATGCTGGAGCAACTGAACAACCGCGTCAGCCTGTTGCGGGCGCTGTCCCTCAGCCGCGAAGGGCGCATGGTGCATACCCTTGCCGAACTCACGGAAATCGTGCGTCTGATTCAGTTGCGAGACGAAGCGGGCGCGTGTGCGGCAGCGTTGCTGCATGTGGAAAATGCGTCGAAAAACGTGCTGGGTCTGCTGGCGCATAACGGCGCTCATACACTCGCTTGAACACAGCAGGTCGGCGTGTGGTTGCACACACCTGACCCGCTTTCCCTCCCTGGTTTCAGGCACTAGCGCAGTGCTGAATACGCCGTCGGTGCCAGGAACTGGTTTTCGATGCGCTCAACAATGATCGCTTGAGCTTCGCTTTCCGCGCGCTTGGCGATCCATTCCGCGTCGGCCTGGAAGGCGTTCCATTTCTCTTCACGCTCGGCCAGGCTCGCCCACTTCAACAGGTAGGTCAGCGACTGGTTGCTCGGGCCGGCCAACGTGGTCCAGAAGCCCAACGGTTCGATGCCGTACTTTTCGAAAAACCCCAACGTGGTCTTGGTAAAGCGCTCGTGCAAGGCGGGAAGGCGACCTGGTGCGCAGTGGTAAATCCGCATTTCAACAATCATTTGCATCCCCTCGGCAAGATGAAGATTTCAAAATAGGCCGACTAGCCTATTGACCGATTGTATGACAGTCCGATAGTTTTAGTCCAACGACGGGCATGCTCTGAGACTGCACTCAGGCTTGCCAGCGAATTTCCCGAGACAAAAACAATAGGGCACTTGAGATGACTCAACCGCAACGGATCGGCTTCATCGGGCTTGGCATGATGGGGCTGCCGATGACCACCTGCTTGTCGAAGGCCGGTTATCAACTTTTCCTCACGGATGCGGATGAAGGCCGTACCCAGGAACTGCTGGCGACGCTGAAGGCCACGCGTCTCGATGCCAGCAACGCCAACACCCTCGATGTGCTGATTACCATGCTGCCCAACTCCTCCATCGTCGAAAGCGTACTGCTGGGCGCCAATGGCTGGGCGGCGGCGTTGCCGAGGGGGGCGGTGGTCATCGACATGAGTTCTTCCGAGCCCGCCCGTTCCCGTGAGCTGGGGCTGAAACTGAAAGAGCAGGGCCTCGATTACCTCGACGCACCGGTGTCCGGCGGCGTCAAACGTGCGGTTGACGGCAGCCTGGCGATTCTGGTTGGCGGCGAAGCGGCCGTGATGGCGCGTTGTCAGGCGCTGCTGGAAGCCATGGGCAAGAACATTCTGCATATCGGCGGCGCCGGTTCCGGGCATGCCGCCAAGGCCCTGAATAACTATGTATCGGCGGCCGGGTTGATAGCCACGGTTGAAGCCTTGCAGGTGGCCAAACGGTTTGGCATCGAACCCGAGGTGATGGTCGACGTGCTGAACGCCTCCAGCGGGCGCAGCAATACCTCCGAAAACAAGGCCAAGCAGTTCATGCTCAGCGGCAGTTTCGGCTCGGGTTTTTCGATGCTGCTGATGAACAAGGATTTGAAGATCGCCCGCGGCTTGTCCGAAGGTGTCGGCTACCCGATGCAACTGGGCAAAACCTGCACGGACCTGTGGGATGAGGTGTCGCAACGGGCGACGCCCGCCACCGACCACACCGAAATGTATCGCCTGTTGGCCAACGAAAACGAGTGAGCGGAGCGAATCAAATGTCTCGTGCAGCCTCTTTTTATATCGATGGACACTGGGTGGAGCCTGCGTCGCCTTCCTGGTTTGAGGTGATCGACCCCTCCACCGAAGCGGTGGTCGATCGTCTGGCGCTAGGCAATGCAACCGATGTTGATCGCGCGGTCAGCGCAGCGCGTGCCGCGTTGCCCGATTACGCGAATACCAGTGTCGCTGAACGTATCGCCTTGCTGCGGCGCATCGTGGCTATTTACGAGCGTCGTCAGGAAGATTTCGCGCAAGCGATGCGCGTGGAAATGGGCGCACCGATCAGCTTTTCCCGGCGTAATCAGGTGCCCCGTGGTTCTTTGCACCTTAACCAGATGATTGAGGTGCTGCAGCGCTTCGAGTTCGAACAACGCCAGGGCAGTACCTTGCTGCGTTACGAACCGGTGGGTGTCTGCGGGTTGATCACGCCGTGGAACTGGCCGATCAATCAGATCGTGGTAAAAATCGCCCCCGCGCTGGGTGCCGGTTGCACCATGGTCCTCAAACCAAGCGAATACTCACCGCTCAGCAGCTTGCTGTTCGCCGAGGTGCTGGATGAGGCGGGCGTGCCGGCGGGTGTGTTCAATCTGGTCAACGGCGATGGCCCCGGCGTGGGCGCCGCGATGTCGGCGCACCCGGGGATCGATATGCTGTCGTTTACCGGGTCGACGCGTGCCGGCGTGCTGGTGGCGAAATCCGCCGCCGAGACGGTCAAACGCGTGGCCCAGGAACTGGGTGGCAAGTCGGCCAATATCCTGCTTGACGACGTCGATCTGCAAGACGCGGTGAGCAAAGGGGTGGCTGCCTGTTTCACTAACAGTGGCCAATCCTGTTCCATTCCAACGCGGATGTTGATCCCTCGTGCGCTGATGGAAGACGCCATCCTGATCGCCAGGCGCGCGGCGGAAACCTTCAAGGTCGGCGCGACCTCTGAGGAATCGACGCAATTGGGGCCGGTGGTCAATCAGGCACAGTTCACGCGCGTGCAACGCTTGATTCAAGCGGGCATCGATGAGGGCGCGCGGTTGATTACCGGTGGCCCTGGACTGCCCGAGGGCATTGCGTTGGGCTACTACGTCAAGCCTACGGTGTTCGCCGACGTGACCCCCGACATGACCATCGCCCAGGAAGAAATTTTCGGGCCGGTGCTGTCGATGATTGCCTACGACAGTGAAGCCGAAGCGATCGCTATCGCTAATGGCACCCACTATGGTTTGGCGGCCTACGTGCAGTCGGCTGACCTGAACCGTGCGCGCGATGTAGGGCGTGCCCTGCAAGCCGGCAGTGTTCATCTGAACTATCCGCCCGCCGATTTCGCCGCGCCGTTCGGCGGCTACAAGCAGTCCGGTAACGGCCGTGAGTGGGGCGAGTTTGGCCTGCGCGAATACCTTGAGGTCAAGGCCATGGTCGGTTACGCCGGCGGTTGAGCACCTGGCTCGAATTTTTTGCTGCGGACAGCCGTGGCAAAAAAATTTCGCCACATTAATTGTATGACAATAACTCGATACTACGATAAAGCTGCGCGAGGAAAGACAATGGAAAGCAATGACCGCTTCACCCAAGGCTTCAACAATCGCAAGGAAGTGCTGGGCGACGCCCATGTCGAGAAATCCTGGGCCGCTGCCGACGACTTCAATCGCCCGATGCAGAAACTGGTGACGGAAGTGTGCTGGGGTGAAATCTGGGGTGATCCAACCCTGCCATTCAAGACCCGCAGCATGATCAACCTGGCGATGTTGACGGCCATGAGTCAGCACCACGAGCTAGGTGCCCACGTCAAAGGTGCGCTCAACAATGGGGTGTCGAAAGACGAGATCCGCTCCGTGTTGATGCACGCGTCGGTCTATTGCGGCGTGCCGCTGGCCCTCGCTGCATTCCGGGTGGCGTCGGACGCGATCAAGGCCTACGAGGCTGAACACAGCAGCTCTTGATTCAAAGAGCGACCTCACTCAACGCATCACCGTCCCAACAATAATTATAAGGACACGTCATGGCTACCTACGTCCAGGCCCGGTCAGTTGAAACGGAGCAGTCGATTGAGAAGAAGAGAAAAAACGCGATCAAGGGTGCGTTTTTCTCCGAGTACATCGACATGTTCGATATTTACCTGCCGGTGGTGGTTCTATCGCCGGTGCTGTTCTTTTTCCAGCCGGCTCATCTCTCGGCAGGCATGGACGCCATCCTCGCGTCATTAGTGTTCATCACCACCTTGCTCGGACGGCCAATCGGCGCGCTGTTGTTCGGCATGATCGCCGACCGCACCGGCCGGCGCATGGCGTCGATCTATTCGGTGAGCGGCTTTGGCGTGGTCACCTTGTTGATTGCGCTATTGCCGGGCTATGAAAGCATCGGGGTCGCGTCCTATGTACTGCTGGTGCTGCTGCGCTTCATCGACGGCATCTTCCTCGGCGGCGGGTACACCGGGGCGATGCCGCTGGCCATCGAGTATTCGAAAAAGCATCAGCGAGGGTTTGTCGGTGGTTTGATCATCGCCGGATTCCCGTTGGCCTACGTCACCATCAACCTGGTGGCGATGCTGATGTTTACCCTGTTTCCATTGGCCGGTCTCGACTCGCCTTATGTGCAATGGGGCTGGCGCATTCCGTTTGTGGTGGGGGCGATCCTGGCCGGCGCGCTGGCGCTGTACTACGTGTTCGCGGTGTCCGAGTCCGAGATCTGGGAAGTCGACGCCAGCAAACCCAAAGACAAGCTGCCGTTGTCGGATTTGTTGCGCGGTAAAAGCGGACGCAACTTGCTGCAAGTGTTGGTGATGATGACCGGCTTCTGGCTGACGCAAAACATCATCACGATTTTTTTGCCCACTGGGCTGCTGGTGAAAACCCTGCACCTGACCGGCTTTGAAGTCACCGCGACGCTGCTGGTTTCCTACGGCGTGCTGTTCTTCAGTTACATCGGCTCCGGCATGCTGGGGCAGAAGTTCGGACGCCGGCGTTTCTTCCTGATTCTCGGGCCGATCATTGCCACCTTCGGTGCAGCGGTGATGTACGTGCTGGCCAATGTCCCCGGCCTTTCCTTGCCGGTCGTCATGGGTCTGGTGTGTGCGTTATCGGTGGTGGTCACCGCGCCCTGGGGCGTGATCGTGACTTACATCAATGAACGTTTTGTCACTGACGTGCGGGCCACGGGCTTCGGCGTGGGCTTCAGTCTGTCAGTGATCATTCCGTCTTTTTACGCCTTCTACATGAACTGGCTCGGGCTGGTCATGCCCTTCACGGTGACCCCGGCGGTGTTGCTGTTCGTGGGGGGCTTGATCGCCACGCTGGGCGCCTACATGGGGCCGGAAACCAAAGACGTGGATTTCTGAGCCTCATTGTCTTGAGTGAAACGTTGAATGTTGGGTAGAGGGAGAGTTGCTGTGAGCAATCAAACAATCGGCTTCATCGGACTGGGCAACATGGGCGGCCGAATGACCCGCTGCCTGGTGGACTCGGGCCAGACGGTGCTCGGTTACGACACCTCGGCGGAGCGGGTTCACGCGGCGGGGGCGAAACTAGCGGCATCGATCCGCGAGGTCGCCGAGGGGGCAGAGGTCATTCTGTTATCGCTGCCCGACAGCAAGGTGGTCGAGGCGGTGGTCGAGGGCGATGACGGTCTGTTGCAGCATTGCCGCAAGGGCCAGACGATCGTCGACCTGAGCACGGCGGCTGCCAGTTCGACCTTGCGCTTGAGCGCTCTGTTCGCCGAGCGCGGAGTGCAGTACATCGATGCCGGTATTTCCGGGGGCGCGGCGGCAGCGGAGAAGGGCGTGCTGACCCTGATGGTGGGCGGTGACGCAGCGACCGTCGAGTCGCTGAGCTGGGTGTTCGGCCCGATCAGCAGCAAGGTGTTTCACATGGGCGAAAGCGGCTCCGGGCACACCACCAAACTGCTGAATAACTTCCTCAATGCAGTCAGCCTCGCCGCGACCGCCGAAGTGATGGTGGCGGGCAAAAAAGCCGGCCTCGATCTGCACCGCTTGCTCGATGTACTCAATAGCAGCAGCGGGGTGAACTTCGCCACGCAAAAGCGTTTTCCGTACATCGTCGACGGCAATTATCTGGAAGGCGGGCTGACGGGCAAATTGATGAGCAAAGACGTGGTGCTCTATATCGAGCGTGCGCGTGAACTGGGCGTCGCATCGCTCAACGCGTCTGGGCCGCTGGCCAGTTTCGGCCTGCAAGTGGCCCTGGGCTATGGCGATCAAATCAGCAACCGGGTGGTGGACGCCATTGGCGACATGTCCGGCGGCATACGGCTGCATGAACGCACAACAGAGGGCAAGGTATGAAGGTGAATCACGGGAATTCCAGCGGTGCCGTTTCGGAGCAGCGGACGTCGACTTTCACGGGCGTGGTCTGGGCCGATCCGGTGATGGCGGCGACTGACGGCGTGACCATCAACAACGTGTCGTTCAACCCTGGCGCGCGCACTTACTGGCACTTTCATGAGCACGGCCAGACGCTGTATGTGAGCGCCGGCAGCGGCTGGATCTGTGTCGAGGGCAGTGAGCCGCAAGTCATTCGTCAGGGCGACACGGTGTGGATCGGCCCCGGCGAGCGGCATTGGCACGGCGCCAACACCCGCAACTTCATGGTTCATCTGGCGACGTCGATCGGCGCGACCACTTGGCAGGAAGCGGTCTCTGATCAGGATTACCTGCGCTCAGCGGGTTGATTGACGCCTGACATTCACAAAGGAACCGGCCAATGCTTACCCAAAAACAACAACAGGCAAAACAGGCATTCGTGGAAGCGGGTGGTACTTGGAATGCTGCCTGGGACAGCATCCTGCAGCTGGATGCCGGCTTTCTCGAGGCCTATTCGGCGTTCGCCGCTGTGCCTCGGAAAAAGAACCATCTTGCGCCCAAGGTGCAGGCGTTCATGGCGATTGCCGCCGATGCTGCGGCCACCCACCTGTATGCGCCGGGCATCCAGGAACACCTGCGAATCGCGATCACCCATGGCGCGACCCGTGAAGAATTGATGGAGGTGCTGGAGCTGATCAGCACCGTTGGCATCCATGCTTCCAACGTCGGCGTGCCGGTGTTGCTGGAGGTGCTGGAAGAGGAGGGCCTGCGCAACGGTCCGCCGGCGCTGGATGCTCGACGCGAAGCGCTCAAGGACAGCTTCGTGAAAAATCGCGGCTATTGGCATGCGTCGTGGGAGGGGTTGCTGGAACTCGATCCGGAGCTGTTCGACGCCTATGTCGAGTTCTCGTCGGTGCCTTGGCGCACGGGTGTGCTGGCGCCAAAGATCAAGGAGTTGATCTATTGCGCGTTCGATGCGGCCGCCACCCACCTCTACGTTCCAGGCCTCAAGCTGCACATGCGTAACGCCTTGCGCTACGGCGCGACCAAGGAGGAGATCATGGAAATGCTCGAGATTGTCAGTGTGATCGGCATCCATGGTGCACTGACGGCGGCGCCCATGTTGGAACTGGCGTTCGATGAGGCCGTTCACCAGCAGCAGTGATCCTGTTTGCGTTTCCTGTTTGCAGAACCTCACTTACAACAATAAAAGCGTGGGAAAAACAGATGAACACAGTAGCCAGCATTGGCGCACGCCTGGACCGACTTTCACTGTCGGGCTTTCATTACCGTCTGCTCGGGCTGATCGCGGCCGGGATGTTTTTCGACTCCTTCGATATCTACATCGCCGGTTCCGTGCTCGCCGCGCTGATCAATAACAATGAATCGACCCTGGCACTCAACGCCACGTTCGTCTCCGCGACGTTCATCGGCATGATGACCGGGGCCTGGCTCTCCGGTGTGTTGGGCGACCGTTTCGGGCGGCGCTTCACTTACCAGTTCAACCTCGGCATCTACGGATTTGCCTCGATTGCGGCAGCGCTGTCGCCGTCGATCTATTGGCTGATCTTCTTCCGACTGGTGATGGGCGTGGGCATGGGCGCGGAGATCGTCGTTGGCTACGGCACCCTGAGCGAGTTCATTCCAGCGGCGTGGCGTGGACGCTTTGGCACCATCCTTAACCTGATCATCAACACCTCGCTGTTTTTGGCGACGTTCCTCGGCTGGCTGATCATTCCGCAGTACGGCTGGCGCTGGATGTTCGCCATCGCCGGGGTCGGCGCACTGGTGGTGTGGTTCCTGCGTAAATCAATGCCTGAATCGCCCCGTTGGCTCGCCTCCCAAGGCCGTCATGCTGAAGCCGAAACAATCGTCGCCAGGATAGAAGCCAATTGCGGTGTCACCACGCCTGCCCCGGCGTTGATGGCTAACGCTTTGCCGACGGTCGAGGCTGCGCCTGCGCGGATCAGTGATCTGTTCTCGCGGCGACTGCTGGCGCGGACCATCACCGGCATCACGGTACTGGTGGCGCTGTTCACCGTGAACTATGCGTTCGTCAGCTGGATTCCGACCTTCCTGGTGAAGCAGGGCCACAGCGTCTCCAACTCCCTGGGGTTGACGACCCTGATGTTTGCCGGCGGGCCACTCGGTTCGCTGATCGCCTTTGCGCTGGCCGAACGGCTGGGGCGCAAATGGGGCATCGTTGTTTTTTCGCTGGTGGGCGTGGTGTTTGGCCTGACCTATCCGTTCGCCCAGTCCGAGACCGCGATCATCGCGTCGGGCTTCGCCATCACCTGTTGTATCTACGTGCTGTCGTCCCTGAGCGTGGCCAGCTACGTGCCCGAGCTGTTTCCGACCGAACTGCGCCTGCGCGGCGCGGGGTTATGCAATGCCATCGGCCGAGGGGTGAACATCCTGGTGCCGTACGCGATTGCTGCGGTGTTCGGCGGCTTTGGCATCGTCGGCGTGGTGACGCTGATCGCCGGAACCTTGTTGCTGCAGGCGGTCATCGTCGGCGCCATCGGACCGGAAACCAAGAACCGTTCGCTGGAAGATATTGCCACGGGATTGCCGGTGGTCGAGCGGCCGTCTGCTGAACTGAATACCTGAATCTGCCTTTACACGGAGCCCGAACATGAACACGCCACTGATGAAAACAGTCAATCCGGATTGGACCGATCCCGAGGTGATCATCGTCCGCTACGGCACTCGGCAGACGACCAAAAGCGAGTGTTATTACAATTTTCGCGCCTACAAAGAGCCGGATGCCGAGATCACGATGGATTACTTTTTCTGGATCTTCCGCAACGCCGAGCAGACCATCATCATCGACACCGGCTTCAGCCCCGAAGCCGCGATTGCCCGCAAGCGTCAGCCCATCGTCGCCCCGGCAGATGCCTTGGCCCGTCTCGGTATCGACCCGAAAGAGGTCAAGTTACTGGTGTTGACCCACGCCCATTACGATCACGCGGGTAACCTCGACCTGTACCCCAATGCGCAAGTGGTGATGTCCCGTCGCGAGTTTGATTTTTGGAACACGGAAATGGGCAAGCGACCACAGTACGGCCACCATACCGATGCGCTGGATATCCAGCGCATTCAGGGATTGGCCGACGCCGGGCGCATCACCTTCCTCGACGCGCCGCAAAACACCCTGATTCCGGGGATCGAATTGTATGAAGTAGGCGGGCACACACCGGGGCAACTGGCGGTGGTGGTGGAGATGCCTGATGGGCCGGTGATCCTCGCTTCGGACGCCATTCACTATTACGAAGAACTGGAACGCGACCGCCCGTTCGCCGTGCTCGACAGCCTCGCCGCGATGTATCAAGGCTATGAACAGATTCGTCAGTGGCTGGTGGAGTGTCCTGGTGCGGTTGTGATTCCGGGGCACGACCCTGACGTGATGACGCGCTTTGCGCCGGTGGACCCTGAAGATCCGTCGTTCGCCGTGCGTATCGGTCGTGCGGGAGGGCTGCAATGAAAGGCCGAACGGCATTGATCACCGGCTCCTCCAACGGCCTTGGCCTGGCCATGGCCCAAGGCCTGGCAGGCGCCGGCTGCCATATTGTGTTGCACGGGCTTGAGTCGTCAGTGGACATGGTTCCGATCTGTCAGGCGCTGGCGCAACAGCATGGCGTATCGGTGAGTTATGTTTACGCCGACCTCAGCGAACCCAGGGGCGTACACACGCTGGTGGACGCCGCGCAAACCCTCACCGGCAGCATCGACATCCTGATCAACAACGCGGTGGTTCGGCATTTTTCCACTATCGAAGACTTCCCCGACGAGCGTTGGGATCAGGCCTTGGCGGTCAACCTCACGGCAGCGTTTCGCGCTATCCAGCGCACGCTGCCCGGTATGCGCGAACGCGGCTACGGGCGCATCTTCAATATGTCGTCGGCTTACGGTTCCCGCGCCATCGCCAACCGTGTGGACTACGTGACCACCAAAACCGCGCTGCTGGGGCTGACCCGCGCGGTTGCGGTAGAAACCCAAGGGCAGGGCATTACTTGCAACGCGGTGTGCCCCGGCTCGGTACTCACCCCGAACATCGAAAGCCGGCTGAGCGCGCTGATGGCAGACAAGCAACTGGATCGCGACACCGCTACCCGTGAATTCCTCATTGGCAAACAGGGTACCGGGCGCTTCGTCGACGCGGCACATGTCGCGGACCTGATCGTGTTTCTGTGCAGTGACTCGGCAGTCTCCATTACCGGTGCGACCTTGCCGGTGGATGACGGTTGGCTGGCGAGCTGAGGGGGATGACCATGAACCGAGACCCGATTCAACGCGACCACGCGGCACCGAGCCTGACCCGCCCACTGGCAGAGTTTATCGAGAGCACCCATTGGGCGGATATCCCGGCAGTGGTGCGGCATGAAGCCAAGCGTGCGCTGGTGAATTACTTCGCGGTAAGCCTCGCCGGCTGCGGCGATCCGGATGTGCTCAAAGCCATCCACCTGTTCGAGGGTTTTCGTTCGGGACAACAGGCGCACCTGATCGGGCGCCCCGAGCGCACCGACATCCTCAACGCGGCGTCACTGAACGCGATGAGTGCCAATGTCTACGACTTCGACGACACCCATATCCCAACCATTATTCACCCCACGGCACCGGTGGCTGCAGCCTTGTTTGCCTTGGCCGAAACCATGGCCCTGACTGGCGAACAGTTGCTGCTGGCGTTCGTACTGGGTGTCGAAGTCGAGTGCCGTTTGGGCATGGCGATTTCCCCTGGGCATTACCAGCGTGGCTGGCACATCACCTCGACCTGTGGGGTTTTTGGCGCCGCTGTCGGGGCGGGGAAAGTACTCGGGCTGGACGCGCAGCAGTTGGTCTGGGCCATGGGCAATGCCAGCGCCCAGTCTTCCGGTTTGGTGGAGACCCTGGGCAGCATGTCGAAGAGCATCGGCGTGGGTAACTCGGCGCGTAACGGGCTGCTCTCGGCGTTGCTGGCCAACGCGGATTTTTCGGGGCCGGAACGACCGCTGGAAGGCGAGCGAGGTTTCCTGAACGTCATGGGCGACCGGCCGGATTTTCGCGAAGTCAGTGAAGGGCTGGGCGGGCGCTGGGCGCTGTTGGCCAACACCTACAAACCCTATCCCTGTGGCGTGGTGTTGAACCCGGTGATCGAGGCCTGTCTCGCGCTGTCCCGTGAGCGCAGCTGGTCGATGGACGAGGTGGTACGGGTTGAACTGACGGGCCATCCGCTGCTCCGGGAAGAACCGACCGTCCTGACATTGGTTCAGGACGGCAATCGCAAGTCAGTGCGCAACACGCTGTTGCGGTGGCCTTGACCACCGGGAAGGCCGGGCTGGCGCAGTTCAGTGACGCAGCCGTGGCTGACCCGGTGCTGCGCGCGCTGTACCCGCGCTTGGTGTTTGTGGATAACCCCGACTACCCGGTGGAAGCGGCGCAGGTGCGGGTGTTTCTGACGTCGGGCCAGGTCTTGTTGCGAAAAGTCGATGTTTCCCGTGGCAGCCTCGCGGCGCCGCTCAGTGATCAGGATCTGGAAAACAAATTGCGCGACCTCGCCGAATACGGTCGATCGAGCTGTGCCGTCGGGCCGCTGATCGAAGCGTTGTGGGCGCTGGAGCAGGCGCCAGATGCCGGTGCCCTGATGCTACTCGCCGCGGGCCGCTGAGCATTTATTTTGGTTGCTGCCAGCCGTCGATTGGCTACGCGGCACCCTGGTTTTTGAATTCATGAGGAACTGATATGTCCGACACATTGCTGGGATTCATCGGAGTAGGGGTCATGGGGCGCCCGATGGCGCGGCGATTGCTCGAGCACGGCCATCATCTGGTGATCTTCGACAAGGACACTGTCGCGCTGGCAGAGCTGGCAGCGCTGGGCGCGCAGGTGGCCAAGAGCGTCCGTGAAGTCGCCGACCGCGCTGAAATCATCTTCACCAGCTTGCCCAATCCGGCGATTTTCAAGGCAGTCGCCTTGGGCCCGGAGGGTATCGTCGAAGGCAGCGCCGTGCGGATTCTGGTGGACCTGTCGACGGTGGGCTCGCGGGCAGAACAGGAAGTGGCGGCCGGGCTGTTGGCGCGCAATATCGAAACCGTCGATGCCCCGGTCAGCGGCGGCGCGGCCGGTGCGCAGAAAGGCACACTGGCGATGATGGTTGCGGGTAAGCCCGCAGCGGTCGCCGAGGTTCGTGGGTTGTTCGATGTGTTCGGCAAAGTGTTTGTGGTGGGTGAACAGGCGGGGCAGGGACAGTTGCTCAAACTGCTGAACAACATGCTCTCGACCACTGCCTTCGCCATTACCTCGGAAGCCTTCGTTGCCGGAGTAAAGGGCGGGCTGGACCCCGAAGTCATGATGTCGGTGATCAACGCCGGCAGCGGCAAAAACGGCGCCACCCTGGATAAATTCCCCAAGCACGTGCTGCCGGGTACGTTCGATTTTGGTTTCCCCATTGGTAGCGTGTGCAAGGACATCGGCCTCGCAGTCGAGGAGTGCCAGGCATTGGGCGTGCCCATGTGGCTGGGAAGTGCCGCGCGCCAGATGTGGAATGTCGCGGCGCAACATGACGGCGGTAAACGCGATTTGACCGAGCTGGTGCGGGATATTGAGAGTTGGTCGCAAAGCGATAATTGACGGCTAAGCGCTTGAGCAGAGCAGTGTGGGGGGCGAGACCGGCCCCCATCGGCTTTAGATTTAATATGCTTTTTTATGATGGTGTTATCAACTACAAATAAAGTAAACGCATATTAACTTATGCTTATAAAGAATTTCACAAGGCGGTTTCAGACGATTAGTGTTCTAACCAGACCACACAATCCTGCTTGACCTTCCTTGGGGAAATTCACGATGTCCAACGCACGGCAGATCAAATTCGGCGCCATCCTGACGGGGGTGGGCACCTCGCAAAACGAATGGTTGCACCCGGAAATTCCCGGCGACGCCAGCGTCGACATTGACTGGTATCGCGCTCAGGCACAGCAGGCTGAAGCGGCCAAGTTTGATCTGGTGTTTATCATCGACAGCCCCTACATCACCGCTGATTCTGCGCCGCACTACCTGAATCGCCTTGAACCGCTGACTCTGCTGTCGGCGGTGGCTGGCGCAACCTCGCGCATCGGTCTGGTCGCAACGCTCACCACGTCCTACACCGAACCATTCAACGTTGCCCGCCAGTTCGCGTCGCTGGACCTGATCAGTGGCGGTCGTGCCGGCTGGAACGTGGTGACCACGGGGCTGGAGGGCGCCGCCGGGAACTTTGGTCGCGAGGAACACATCGACCACACCGAGCGCTACCGTCGCGCCGCCGAACATGTGGACGTGGTTCAGGGCTTGTGGGACTCCTATGAAGACGATGCTTTCCCAAGGAACAAGCGCGCCCGCAGGTTTCTCGATTTCCGGCGTCAACATCGCCTCGACCATCAGGGTGAGTTCTTTTCGGTGACCGGCCCGTTGAATATTGCGCGTTCCCGTCAGGGTCAACCGGTGATTTTCCAGGCAGGTGTTTCCGAGTCGGGCCGTGAGTTGGCGGCCCGTTACGCTGAAGGCATTTTCGCCGGGGTGGATAATTTCGAGGACGCCCGCGACTACTACCAGGACGTCAAGCGTCGTGCGCAGTTGGCGGGACGTAATCCCGACCATATATCGATCCTGCCAGGCATCACGCCGATCATTGCCGACACGGATGAAGAAGCCCGTGCCATCGAACGTGAACGCCATGGCGAGCTCGATCTGAACAAGGCGCTGGTGCAACTGGGGCGGCCGTTCAACTACCACGACTTCTCGCAATACCCATTGGACGAAGCCTTTCCTGAGTTGGGCGATCTGGGCAGCAATGGTTATCGTGGGCATGCCGAACACATCAAAAATGTCTCCCGCGAAAAAGGCCTCACGCTGCGCCAGGCCGCGTTGCGTTTTGCCGGGCAATTCACCTCGTTTGTCGGTTCACCGTTGACCGTGGCCAATGAAATCGAACGCTGGTTTGTCGACGGCGCGGTGGACGGTTTCAACCTGCGGATCGGCGCCCCCAGCGAATTCGCCGCCTTTACTGATCGGGTCCTGCCGATCCTGCGCGAACGCGGACTGTTCCGCAGCGAATACACCCACGACACCCTGCGCGGCCACCTGGGCTTGCCAGTGCCGGTGAATCGTCATACTGCGGCGCGTAACGCCGAACACGAAGCGTCTCAGCCGGCATTGGCCGTCTGAAGCGGACTGATTGAAACCCTGAACCCTGAAACACAGCGCTCGACCCGACCCCTCGCACGGTGGAGGAGAGCCTTTAAGCGTCACCCATCATTTGCGAGGGACCCTGACCATGAAGACCTGACCCCATCCTGCCGACGCCACCTCTGGCGACATCAAACCCTTGCGACGCCGCCACTCCAGTAATGAGTGCCGCATGCGCTCGCCGGGAAAAAATAAGCTCGACGAATCGAGCACTGCTATCGGTAGATCCACATGAGCGAAGCCCACACTTTTGCCTCCAGCATCGAACGCCTGCCGCACCACGACAATCGTTTGACCCTCAACGAAATTCCGCGTTTCGCCGACCCATTGCAGGAGCGTCTGCACCGCAAGCAGCGGCTGGCGGCTGCCTATCGACTGTTTGCCCGTTACGGTTTCGAAGTCGGCCTGGCGGGGCATTTTACAGCCCGCGACCCGATCGAAACCGACCACTACTGGATTAACCCGCTGGGCGTTCCGTTCTCGCAGATATCAGTGTCCGATCTGCTGCGAGTTGACGGTAACGGGCAGGTGGTAGAAGGCACCGGTTTGTTGAATACCAGCGCTTTGGAGCTGCATTACGACTTGCAGAAGGCACGTCCAGAGGTGGTGGGGATTGCCCATTTCCATGGGTTTTACGGCCGTACCTGGTCCTCTCTGGGACAGCTGTTCGATCCAATCACCGCCGAAGCCGGCGCCTTTACCGAGGACCAGGTGCTGTTCCGTCGCCATGACTTGCGCAAGTCCGACGGCAGCCTGGAGCAGGACCGCGACATCGTTTCCCAGGCGTTCGTCAAGACCTTTGCCCACAACAGCCTGTTGGTCTGGCAGAACCACGGTTTGTGGACGGTGGGAGAAAGCGTCGAGAGCGCCGCCTGGAAATTCATCATTGCCGAAGATGTCGCCCGTTCGCACTTGTTGGCGCGCGCGGCGGGTGTCCCGGTGATTCCGCCGGCCGATCCGGTGACGGCCCAGAGCAAGGCGCGCGGTGAGCTGTTCAGCTGGCTGAGCTTCCTGCCGCTGTGGGATCGCATTAAGGCCGAAGAGCCCGACTTACTGAAGTAGGGAGCGGCGTATGGTTTCTCTTTCTCGTCGGCGACTGTTGGTGGGCGCGGGGGCGCTGGCCGCAGGCGGTGTGCTCGGCTCTTTGCCGTTTCACCGTTCGCCGCTGCAGCCGGGTGCTTTGCGGGTCTGGCGTTACAAAGGCTCGGCTGCTTCGTTTATCGATCTTGCGGGACAGGCGGATACCCCGTACCCGCTGGAGTGGGTTGACCTTAGCGGTGGCAACCTGGTCCTTGAGGCGCTGAACAGCGGGAGTCTGGATTACGCCTACATGAGTGAGATTCCGCCGATTTTTGCCTCGATTGCCAGTGTGCCGTTAGTGATTGTTGCGCGGTACAAGGCCGACATCAACGACAGTGCCATCGTCGTCAGAAAGGACGCGGGGATTCATGGCGTTGCCGACCTGCGGGGCAAGAAAATCAGCTATGTGCGCGCCACCAACACCCATTACTTCGTGCTCAACATGCTGCGCCAGAACGGTCTGTCCCTTGACGACGTCGAGGCCGTGCCCTTGCCCATGCAGGACGCATTGACGGCGTTTCGCAGCGGCCACATCGATGCCCTCGCTGCCGGTGGGATCAGCGTCCTTCAGGCGAGCGAGAGCGGGGGCGAGGTGCTGGAAAACAGCCATCGCTATTGCACCGGCAATTACCTGATCGCCACCACTCGACGCGTGCTGGATGACCCGCAACGACGCAGCCAGGTTGCCGACTTTCTGCGTCGCGAGCGGGCTACCTGGGACTGGGTCAATGCACACCCTGAACGCTGGGCCGAACGTAGCGAAACGCTGACGGGCATTGATCGTGGCCTCTATCTCCAGCAATTCAGGTTGCGCAGCCAACCCGCCCGTCTGGTCGCGGTAAGCGAAAGCGGCATTGCCTCACAGCAGCACGTGGCTGACACCTTTTATGAAAATCACCTGATCCCTCGGCCTGTCGATGTTCGACCGCTGTGGTCCGGTGACTTCTCTGACCTTTTGAACAGTTGAATGATATGAAATCGATTTCTTACCTGCCTTTGGCACCGCTGTTATTTGCGGGCTACGCCCTGTCGGCCGCTCAGGCCGCCGACGACGATAAAACCCTCGATGCCGTGATTGTGACGGGTTCGCGCGGCAGTGAGGCGCGGACCGTGACCAGCAGCCCGGCGCCGATCGATGTGATCAGTGCCCAGCAATTGGAAAAGACCGGTTCGTCCAGTTTGCGCACGGCGCTGGAAAAAACCCTGCCGTCCTTCAGCCAGCGACCCTCGGGCACGTCCAACGACAGTATTGCCCGGCCTTACAGTCTGCGAGGGCTGAACGGCTCTAACGTATTGGTGCTGGTCAATGGCAAGCGCCGCCACAACAGTGCCGTGATCAACCTCGATAGCACAGCGGCCTACGGCACCAACCCGGTTGACCTGGACATGATACCGATCAGCGCGATCGATCATGTCGAGGTCCTGCGTGACGGTGCCTCGGCGCAATACGGCTCGGACGCCATTGCGGGGGTGATCAATATCATCCTCAAGCAAAACGACAACGGTGGGTCGGTAAGTACCTCCTATGGGGAGTATTACAAAGGCGACGGCGGAACGATCCGGCAGACACTGAACAAAGGCCTGTCGCTACCCAACGATGGCTTCTTCAACCTTTCCCTGGACGCCAAGTCACAGCAAACCGCTGTACGTGCCCGCGATGCGACCGGGTCGTTCTACTACAAACAACCCGATGGCTCTGCGGATCCCCGCGAGGCGACCGCCGACAAGGACGTGCAAAAAAACGGCTTGCCGAAAATCCAGGCGATCAACGTGGGCTACAACGCCGAGCTGCCACTCAGCGACGACCTGACGCTGTACTCCTTTTCTACCCTGAGCCAGCGCGATGCCCGCGGCGGACAGAACTTCCGACGTCCGAATTCAACCAACATCATTCCGCAAATCTACCCGGACGGCACCGCTCCCTTTTATACCCTCAAGGAGGACGACTATCAGGTCGCTGCCGGTGCCAAAGGACTGGCGGCCAATTGGAACTGGGATTTGAGCTCGACCTTCGGCCGGGATAAAGGCCATTCAGGTGCGGATGACACGCTCAATGCGTCGCTGGGTCCAAGCAGCCCCACGCATTTCAATACCTATACGAGTGAGTTCGATCAGTGGACCAACAACCTCGACGTGACCCGTGCGTTCGAAGTGGGGCTGGCCAAGCCAATGCAAGTTTCCTGGGGTCTGGAATATCGCCACGAGCGCTACAAGACCGTGTCCGATGACGAGCTGTCTTATCTCAATGGTGGCTACATCTACCCAAGTGGACCCTTGGCTGGTCAGCCGGCGGCCGTTGGTGCTCAGGGCGCCATCACCCTGACGCCTGACGACGCCGGGCAAGCCAGTCGAAACAGTTACGCCAGCTATGTGGATCTAGGTTTCAACCCCACCGAAAAACTCTACGTTGGCGTGGCCGGACGCTTCGAAAAGTACGACGACAGCTCAGGCGATACCCGAAGCGGCAAACTGGCGCTGCGCTACGACTTCACCCCGACCTTCGCCATTCGCGGCACGGTGAGTAACGGCTTCCGCGCACCGTCGTTGTCACAATCGGTGTACGCCCAGACCTCCAACCAATACAACACAGTCAATGGTGTCGCTCAGTTCATCCAGGCTAAGACCGTGCGCGTCGATTCGCAGCTGGCCAAAGCCCTGGGCGCAACGGATCTGTCCCCGGAGAAGTCGCAAAACCTTAGCCTCGGTTTTACCTATAAACCCGTGCCACAGGCCAACGTGACCCTGGATGCTTACCAGATCGCGATCAAAGACCGTATTGCACTCACCGGCTTTTTGTCGGGGAAGGGTGTTGACCAAATCCTTCAAGCTGAAGGTTTCGCGCCAGGGTATCAACTCAAGTACTTCACCAACGCCGCTGACACCACCACCCGAGGGATTGATCTGGTCACCGACTATCGAGTCGATTATGGCCAATACGGCAACGTGAAATATGGCCTGGCGTTTAACTACAACAAAACCCAATTGGACAGCATCAAGTCCACGCCCGCTGCATTGACTGCGGCCGGTAGCAATCTGGTGCTGTTCGATCGCGTGGCTCAGGGTTACCTGACCGTGGCCAACCCCAAGACCAAGTTGATCCTGAGCAGCGACTGGAACATCGGCAAGTTCGACATCAATACGTCGGTGACGCGCTACGACAAAGTCACTGCCCGCGACACCAACCCTACCTACGACGTCACCTATGGCGCCAAATGGCTCACCGATCTGGACATCGCCTACGGGCTAACCAAAGACCTGACCGTCGCGGTGGGGGCCAATAACCTGTTCAACGTCAGGGCAGACAACAACGCTTTTCCCCAAGGTGACATCAATGGCTTCCCGCGATTCGGCAGCATCTCGCCGTTCGATCCCTACGGTGGCTTTTGGTACACGCGCCTGGCTTATAACTTCTGACAAGGATCGAACATGAGCACAACAGACAGGCAAATAATCCTCGGCGCGTTCATACCCAGTTCCGGCATCGCCGGTTCCAATTGGCGCCATCCCGAGGCGGGCACCGATTCGTTTCGCGACTTCGAGCACTTTCGCTGGATCGCCGAGAAACTCGAGGCGGCACACTTTCACGCGGTATTTTTCAACGATACGGTGAACATCGAACTGGACCCGCTGGCGCTGGCCCGAGGGCCCAACAGCGTGCGCTGGGACCCTTTGGTGTTATTGCCTGCGTTGGCCCTGGCCACTCGCCGCATCGGCCTGATCGCCACCGCCAGCACCACGTATAACGAGCCATACAACATTGCCCGCAAGTTCGCCTCCATCGATCACCTGAGCGGCGGTCGGGTTGGCTGGAATCTGGTGACGTCACTGGGGGGCGGTGAGAATTTCAACCTCGATGCCCACGTGCAGCACGCGGATCGGTATGAACGGGCTGAAGAGTTCTACGACGTAGTCACCGGTCTCTGGGACAGCTGGGAAGACGACGCCTTCGTCCAAGACAAGACTTCCGGAACCTGGCTCGATGTGGAAAAAATGCACGTGCTTGATCACCACGGCAAACACTTTCAAGTGAAGGGACCGCTGAATGCGGCAAGGCCGGTGCAGGGCTACCCGGTGATTGCCCAGGCGGGGTCCTCGGATTCCGGCCGGGCGCTGGCAGCTCGGGCAGGGGAACTGATCTTCACCGCCCAACACACCGTCGAACAGGGCCGTACGTTCTATGCAGAGATCAAGCAGCGCGCCCG
Source organism: Pseudomonas sp. NA-150 (assembly GCF_044336365.1). Taxonomy (NCBI): domain Bacteria; kingdom Pseudomonadati; phylum Pseudomonadota; class Gammaproteobacteria; order Pseudomonadales; family Pseudomonadaceae; genus Pseudomonas; species Pseudomonas sp. NA-150. Next base: position 1,803,513 of record NZ_CP172305.1, read on the forward strand.
GGAGCTGGGGCGTGATCCGGCGCATCTGAAAGTCCTGCCGGGTGTCTCGACGATTGTGGGGCGCACCCAAGCCGAAGCGCAGGCCAAATACGATCGCTCGCAGGCGTTGCTCGACCCGGTGTCTTTTCTGCGTTCCATTTCGCGCTTTACCAGCTTGGGTTATGACTTGTCCGAGTTGCCCTTCGACTCGCTGGTGCCGTTGCCACCCGAAACCTTCGACACCAACACGCACAAAAGCCGGCAAAAGCTGGTATTCGACCTGATCCGCCGCGAGCGGCCGACAGTCCGTCAGTTGTTCAACAAGCTGACCGCTGGCGGCCACCGGGTGCTGATCGGTACGCCCGCGAGCATCGCCGACGACTTCCAGGAGTGGTTCGAGAGCGGCGCGGCGGATGGCTTCAACGTCATGTTTTCAGGCTTGCATCAGGGCATCAGCGATTTCACCGACGGTGTGGTGCCGGAATTGCAACGCCGCGGGTTGTTCCGCCGCGAGTATCAGGGCAGCACCCTGCGGGAAAATCTAGGCCTGCCGCATATCCCTAACCGCAACGCTCGACGGTAAGGCGCACCGTTCCATAGCAGCGCCCTTGGGGGGCGCTTCTTATTGCCGGATGTAAATCGTTCAAAGTGCAAACAAGTAATAATTATTTTAAATAAAATTAATAAAAAACATAATTAGTATAGAACCATTAAGCATTTCACCCATGGTTTTTATAGGCTTAAGCTCTTTAAAACCGACCCCTTTCCCGGTGGAGGTATCAGCAATCAACCTGATCCGTACCAGGAGCGCTTTTTCAGAATGTCTGTTTATCCTCATCTGATGTCGAACGCCAGCACTGCCCGGCGTCTGCCCTTATTCACTTTGACGCTGCTGGCCCTGCTTGTTGCCGGCTGTGGCGATCAGCATCACGAACCCGCGTCCGGCGTTGTGGGCAGCCCTCGCTCCGGCGGTATTTTGAAGGTCGCTTTTGACGGTGACCCGCTGTGCGTCGACCCTCAACAAGCCGGTAATAACACCGCACTTAACACCGGCCGACAGTTGGTTGATTCACTGACTGATCAAGACCCGCAAAAGGGCGAAATCGTGCCTTGGTTGGCGAGCAGTTGGGAGGTTGATAACGACTATCGGCGCTTTACCTTTCACCTGCGCGAGGGGGTGACGTTCAGTGACGGCAAGGTGCTGGATGCGGCAGCGGTGAAGGCCAACTTTGAAGGCATCGTGGCCTTGGGCGCTCGCTCGATTCTGGGCGCAACCTACCTCGCTGGGCTCAAGGAGATCCAGACCCCCGACACTCACACCGTGGTGGTCGCGTTCGAGCAACCCAACGCGCAGTTCCTGCAAGCCACGTCGACCATGAGTCTGGGGCTGTTATCGCCGACCACACTGGCGGTACCGCCCGCTGACCGCTGCCAGGGTCAATTGATCGGCTCGGGACCGTTTGTGCTGCAGTCGTTCGTCCACAACCAGAGTGTAAAACTGCAACGCAGGGAGGATTACGCCTGGCCGTCTTCACTGGCAACCCATCAGGGCAAAGCCTGGCTGGACGGCATCGATTTTCTTATCGTTCCCGAGTCCGGCGTACGCCTTGGCAGTTTGCTGTCCGGGCAGATCGACGTAAACACCGGCGTTGCGCCGCAAGATGAGAAAACGTTGAAGGCCCAGGGCTTGACCCTGTTAAGTCGGGTAAACCCCGGTGTGGTGTTCAACTTGGCGCCCAATGAAAAGACCCCACTGCTTGCCGAAATAGCGGTGCGCCAGGCCCTGAACAAGGCGATAGATCGCGCCGAATTACAAAGTATCGTCTCCACCGAACAAAAGCCGGTGACCGGCTTGTTGGCCAGCAGCACGCCGTTCTATCACGACTATTCGGCATTGCTGGCCTACGACCCGCAAGGTGCGCGCAAGCTGCTCGACGACGCGGGATGGCAGGTGGGCGCAGACGGGGTCCGCAGCAAAAATGGCCAGCGTCTATCCTTTCGCCTCGACTACTGGCAGTCAACGCCGATTCTGGAGTTGGTGCAGCAGCAGCTGCGTCTGGTTGGGATCGATTTGCGGCTGAACAAATCGACCATTAGCCAAGTGACGGCCCTCCAGGCTTCCGGGGATTTCAGCCTGACGTTTTTCAACCTGACCCGTGCCGACCCTGATGTGTTGCGCACAGTGTTCCTGTCTCCGGGGCGCAACATCAATGAGCGTCAACCGGGAGCGATCGATCCGCTGCTGCGCGAGTCGGCGGCGACACTGGACCCAACCCGCCGCCAGGCACTGATTGATCAAGCCAGCGAAGCGTTGCTGCGAGAAGGGCATGCCATTCCTCTGATCGAGTTAGTGACAGTTCTTGGCCACGGCAAAAAAGTTCAAGGCCTGCATTACGAAGCGTCGTCGCGGTTACAACTGTTCGACACCTGGTTGCAGCCATGAGTGAGGAAACCGTCGTGAGCGACACTCCGGTTTTGACGACATCGGTTGCCGCCAGCGCTGCCCATTCGCGCGCACGAGCGTTGCAGCATACGGTTGTTTATCTGCTGTCGCGGGTGGGTCAAGGGCTGTTCGTGCTGTGGGCGGCGTTCAGCTTGTCGTTTCTGATTCTGTATGCGCTGCCCAGTGATCCGGTCAGCATCATGCTCAACCAGAGCGGCGAACAGAGTGTCGTCGATCAACAGCAAGTGGCGGCGTTGCGGGCTCAATACCACTTGGACGAACCCTTGCCGGTGCAGTACGGCATCGCACTATGGAGCGCCTTGCACCTTGATTTGGGCCGTTCGATCCAGACCGGGCAACCGGTGGCAGCGGCGTTGGTCAAGGCGTTGCCAGCGACCGCAGCGCTGACTTTTTTGGCGTTGGCTGTTTCGTTGCTGGCGGGTGTGGGCTTGGCGATGTTGGCCAGCCTGATCCGGCTGCGCTGGTTGCGCGACTTGTTGCTGGGGGTGCCTGCATTGTCGGTGTCGTTGCCGACGTTCTGGATCGGCTTGTTGCTGCTACAGGGGTTTTCCTTTGGCTGGCACTGGTTTCCGGCGATGGGCAATCAGGGTTTAGCCTCTTTGGTTTTGCCGGCGTTGACGCTGGCCATTCCGACCACCGCCGTAATTGCCCAAGTGCTGTCGCGCTCAATGGCGGCAACCCTGCAGCAGCCGTTTGTCGAGGTCTTGCGCGCTAAAGGGTTGAGTGCCGCACGCTTGCAGCGGGTCCATGTATTGCACAACGCGGCCGTCCCGGTGCTCAGTTTGTCGGGGGTGATCGTGGGCAATCTGTTGGCAGGCTCAGTGGTCACCGAAACGGTGTTTTCCCGCGAGGGCATTGGACGTCTGGCCCAAGGCGCGGTGAGCACGCAAGACATTCCGCTGGTTCAAGGCATTGTGGTGCTGGCGGCAGCGATGTTTGTCGTGGTGAATCTGCTGGTTGACGTGCTGTACCCGCTGATTGACCCGCGCATGAGCGTTGCTAGATCGGGGGTGGGGCGATGAGCAGAGGACCCAGCGAGGCATTTTTCGTGCCGGTAACGGTGGCGTCCACGGGGTTGCCGGGCAGCAGGAAAATCGCCGCACTCGGGCGTCTGCTGTTACGCCGCCCGTTGTTGCCACTCGGCGTCGCCGTGCTGCTGTTGGTATTGAGTTGGTCCGTTTGGCCCGGCGTGTTCAGTCATTACGACCCGTTGCTGGGTGTGCCGGCGCACGCTTTGCAGGCGCCGTCCGTTGAACACTGGTTCGGTACTGATCACCTCGGGCGCGACCTCTACAGTCGAACCGTGCACGGTGCGTCGTTATCACTGCGGGCCACTGCTCTGGCGGTACTGATCGCCCTGGTCGCAGGTATCGCCTTGGGCATAGTCGCCGGTTTTTTCGGCGGCCCACTGGACGCCATTCTGATGCGTTTGGTTGAAGTATTGATGGCTATTCCGTCGCTGCTGTTGGCGATGGCGGTGATCACCGTTCTTGGTTTTGGCACCGTGAATATTGCGTTGGCGGTGGGTTTGTCTTCGGTGGCGACCTTTGCCCGACTGGTCAGGGGCGAGGTCCTGCGCTGGCGCACCAGTACCTTCGTCGAAGCGGCTGCGGCCTGTGGTGCAGGGCCCTGGTCCATTATTCGCCGGCATATCCTTGCGCATGCCGCAGGCCCAGTGATGGCCTTGGCCGCCCTGGAGTTCGGTAGCGCAGTGTTGTCCGTTTCGGCACTGAGTTTTCTCGGGTTCGGTGCGCCACCACCGCAGCCAGAATGGGGCCTGCTGATTGCCGAAGGCCGCAACTACATGATTGCCGCCTGGTGGTACACCACCTTGCCGGGGGTGGTAGTGGCAGCCGTCGTGTTGGCGACCAACCAGGTTGCCCGTGCACTACAAGATCGACATGGAGTACGACGATGAGCGCGGTAACGACAGAGCCACACAGCGCTGCGCTGCTTGAAGTCACGGACCTGAGCATCGGCTATCAAGGCCGCGAAGGGCGGATCGAAGGGGTCAGCCAGATCAGCTTCCATCTGCACCCGGGCGAACTGCTGGCCATCGTCGGGGAGTCAGGCTCAGGCAAGTCGACGACTGCTGCCGCGCTGGTCGGTTTGCTGGCGGGCAACGCGACCATCGAATCCGGGCGTATTCGACTCGGCGATCAACAGTTGGTCGGCGCGAGCGAGCGTCAATGGCAGGGCATTCGCGGTCGCCAGATCGGTTTTGTACCTCAGGACCCAGCGCTGTCGCTGGACCCGGTGAAGCGCATCGACAGCCAACTGCATGAGGCAATGACCGTCCACGGTGTTGCTCGAACGGTCGCCCGATCACGCGCCTTACAATTGCTGCGTGATGTAGGCTTGCAGGATGTAGAACGTGTCGCCCGGCGTTATCCCCATGAACTGTCCGGCGGAATGCGTCAGCGGGTATTGATTGCCATCGCGTTAGCCAACGCCCCCAGCTTGATCATCGCTGACGAGCCGACCAGCGCTCTGGATGTGGGCGTGCAACGGCAAATACTCGATCGATTGCAAGCGCTGGCCCGCGAGCGAGGCACGGCCGTGGTGCTGATCACCCACGATCTCGGGGTTGCGCTGGATCGTGCCGACCGCTTGCTGGTGATGCATCAGGGCAGGATCGTCGAGAGCGGCGACGCTCGGCAGATCTTCGATGCGCCAGCGCATGCTTATACCCGGCAGTTGCTCAATGCGGCGCCGAGCCTGACCTCCGCCAGACTGCGCAATACACCCCAGCAGCGGCAACCTGCTACGTCGTCGCTGGCAGGGCAGCCGTTGTTGGTCGCGGAACACCTGACCAAGGATTTCTCGTCCTGGCGCCATCCTGGACCCGCGGCGGTCAAGGACGTTTCGTTCAAGGTTGCCGCCCGTGGCACTACCAGCCTGGTGGGCGAATCGGGTTCGGGCAAGTCCACCACGGCACGGCTGATTCTAGGGCTCGAACGTGCCGACGCCGGTAAGGTATGGTTCGACGGACAGGACATTACCCAGCCATCACGCGCTGACTGGCGTGCTCTGCGCCGTCGGATTCAGGTGGTCTATCAAAATCCCTACGCGTCGCTTGATCCTCGATTCAGCCTGGAACAAATCATCATTGAGCCGCTTCAAGCCTTTGCGGTCGGTGACACCCCCTGGCGTCGGCAGCGCGCCGCTGCGCTGCTGGAGCAGGTCGAGTTACCCGCACGCCTGCTGCACAGTCGCCCAGGTGAGTTGTCCGGAGGCCAGCGGCAGCGAGTAGCCATTGCCCGGGCGCTGGCACTTGAGCCCGAACTGTTGGTGCTGGACGAACCCTTGTCTGCGCTGGATGCCTCGGTTCAAGCGCAAATCCTGTTGTTGCTCGAGGACCTGCAACAGCGCCTCGGCTTGAGTTACCTGTTTATCTCCCATGATTTGGCGGTGGTCCGGCAGATATCCGATCACGTGGTGGTGATGCGCCATGGACAGGTCGCGGAGCAGGGTACTTGCGAGCAAATCTTCGAGTCTCCGGCAACCGATTACACCCGAAGCCTGTTGGCCGATGTGCCGGGGCGGCGATACTTGAACCAACTTTTGCCCTCTGTGGCCACTGCCGTCCGGTTTCAAACCGGCGCATGGTCCTCACCTTGAAAAGAGCAACCAGCATGTCTTCCTCATCGCATCAACGCTACGGTCTTGACCAGCCTCAACCTAACGCTCTCTGGAATGACGTCATCGAATCGTTGGTCGGTCATCGCAGTGTCCGCACTTACCTCGACACGCCCTTGCCTGAAGGCACTCTGGACACGTTGCTCGCGGCCGCACAATCAGCCGCCACCTCTTCCAATCTGCAGGCCTGGAGCGTGATCGCGGTCGAGGACCCCGCGCGCAAGTCGCGTCTGGCTGTGTTGGCCGGCAACCAGGCACATATCGTTCAGGCGCCGCTGTTGCTGGTGTGGTTGGCGGATCTGTCGCGCATCGAGCGTCAGGCCCAACGCCGCGACGTGCAATTGGAGGCGCCGGCGTATCTGGACAGTCTGCTGGTTGCCAGCATCGATGCGGCGCTTGCCGCGCAAAATGCGGTAGTGGCGCTGGAGTCGCTGGGGCTGGGCGGGGTGTACATCGGTGCCTTGCGCAACGACTTGGCAGCGGTGATTGATGAACTGCAATTACCACCGCTGGTGTTTCCGGTGTTTGGCTTGTGTGTAGGTTATGCGGATCCCGAAAAACCCGCAGCAGTGAAACCGCGACTGCCTCAATCGGCCATTCTGCACCGTGAGGTGTACAGCCACAGCCATGAACGAACGCTGATCGATACCTACGACCAGACCATCGCCGGCTTCTACCGTGAGCAGGGACTGGACACCCCGAGTTGGTCTGAGCAGGCCATCGGTCGTTTGCGCAGCATCAAGACGTTGAATGGACGCGAGCGCGTCAGTGCGACGCTCAAGAATCAGCACTTCGGGCAGCAGTAGCGCCTGAGCATCAAGCCCGGCAAACCACAAGGTTTCGCCGGGCATTGGCCTCCCCGTGCTGAGTCAGTTTTTTTGACTGAAGCGACTCGATGGCCTTGTCAGTCCTAAATGTTCGCGCAGCGTTGTTCCTTGGTATTCGCGCCTGAACAAGCCCCTGCGTTGAAGTTCAGGGACCACCTGATCAACAAAGTCAGTCAGGCTGTCAGGCAGGTAGGGCGGCATGACGTTGAAGCCGTCGCAGGCATGACTGGTGAACCAGTGTTCCAGATCGTCGGCGATGCTGCTGGCGGTACCGGCCAGCACGCGATGTGATCGACTGCCGCCGAACCGTTTACCCAATTGGCGCAAGGTCAGGCCCTCACGTTGCGAGACTTCCTGAACCAGTTTGAAACGGCTCTGATTGCCTCGAATATCCTTAACGTCGGGTAGCGGCTCGTCGAGCGGGTAAATCGACAGATCGTGGTTCATGCTGTCCGACAGCAATGCCAATCCCGCCAGTGGATGAACCTTTTCTTCCAGTTCAGCGAAACGCTCCTGCGCTTCTTCCCGGCTGCGACCGACAAAGGGCATGACCCCAGGCATGATTTTCAACGAACCGGCTTCTCGTCCCTGGGCCAGCAGCCGCTGATTGACGTTGCTATAGAACGCTTGAGCCTTTGCCAGGTCAGGTTGGGCGGTGAAGATAACGTCTGCCACGCTGGCCGCGAAATCCTGCCCGGTGTCGGATGAGCCCGCCTGGATCAACACGGGACGGCCCTGGGGCGAACGAGGCACGTTCAGCGGTCCTCGCACGTCGAAGAATTCGCCACTGTGATTCAGGTAATGCACGCGATCCGGGTTGGCAAACTCACCCTTTTCCTTATCGTGAATAAACACATCATCTTCCCAGCTATCCCACAGACCTAGCGCCAACTCGACGAACTCTCGTGCTCGACGATAGCGAACTTCGTGATCCAGAATCGGATCACGGCTGTAGTTCAGCGCCTCGCCGTCATTGGTGGAGGTGACGATATTCCAGCCGATGCGACCTTCGCTCAGATGATCCAGCGTGGCGAAAGTCCGTGCCAGGGCAAACGGGTCATTGAAGGTGGTGGACGCGGTAGCCGCCAGACCGATATGTGAGGTTGCGCCTGCCAGCAGTCCCAACAACGCTACCGGGTCCAGGCGCGGGCTGGTGAGATAACGCACGCTGGTTTGCAGGTTATTGCCGTAGCGGTCAGACAAGGCCTGGCGATCGGCGAAAAATACAAAATCGAATTTGCCGCGTTCCGCCGTCTGCGCCAGGGCTTTGTAATAAGCCGGGCGGGTCAGGTTTGCAGGGTCGACCCCGGCAGCGCGCCAAGCGCTGGCGTGGTGTCCAACCCCCATCAGAAAGGCGCCGAGGTGTAGTTGTCTGCTCATGGGTTAGCCTCAATATTCACAACGGCGTCGGCGACACGCACTGGCTTGGGGATCAGGTCATTGCGATAAAAAGCGTCGGCCACCTGTTGTTGATTGGCGATCACTGTGTCGCTCAACGGGAAATGCACGCCCCAGGGCTGTCGTGCCAGCGTACGTTGCCAAACAGGCAGCGGTATCCGGGTGTCGTCGCTGAGCAATTGGGCTACCTCGCCCACATGGGTCTGTACATAGTGCTCAGTGGCGTCCAGCTCTTGCAGCACGATGGCCAGGGTCTCGGGGTAACGCTTGGCGAAAGGCCGTGGGGCGATATAGAAACTGTACTGAATGGGCAGGGTGCGTGCGGTCACGATAGGGCGAGCGCCACTGTTCAACTCGGTGTCGGCCAGGCGCGGATCAGGCACCACCCAGGCCGCTACGTCGCCGCGTTCAAACGCCGCGCGGCCTTCGCTGTAGCCCAGGTAGGCTTCATCCACGTCGCTCAGCTTGAGCTGCGCTTGTTCAAGCGCGGCGATCAGCAAGTACTGCCCAGCGGAGCCGCGTGCCACAGCGATTCGTTTGCCCTTCAGGTCCGCCAATTGTTTCGCGCTGGAGTCCTTGGGGACAACGATCGCGTAGTTGTCTTGATAGGGTTCGGTGTAGCCCACGTAGGTCACATCCGGCGCCGCGCCTGCTTGAGCAATCACGGGAGGTGTTGCTCCGACGAAACCGATGTCAATGTCGCCGCTGTTGATGCCCTCTACCAATGGCGGACCGAAGGCGAACTCACGCCAGATCACCTTGACGCCATGAGCGGCGAGGGCCTTCTCCAGCGTGCCGCGATTTTTCAAGACGACCAGGCTATTGCCCTTTTGATAACCGACTCTGATCTGCTCCGGGTAGACAGGCGCTTGTTTCGCAAGCGCGACGTTAACCACCAGAAGGTTGCTGATCAGCGCCGGCAGGAGCCAGGCGAACCGGATGTGCATGGATGAATTCTCTCTCTATCGGATCCGGTCAGAGAGTAGGGGAATTAAACAGCAGTTCTAAATAACGGTTGGGACTATGGTTAAGCCACCGATACGTGCCGAAAGCCCACACGTTTTCCGCAGGCATAACCATAGATGCCGATATTCTTATTCCTCGCATGCTGCGGTAGGTAGATTGTTGGCCACGAGTCCCATGAGAAGAGGTGATTGATGTCTGAGTCCCGAGTTGAGGGCGTGGCCTGGGTTGCCGGCGTTGGTGCAGTGTCCGGACTGGGGGCCGCGCTGGCCCGACGTTTCGCACGCGAGGGTTACCTGGTCGCGGTCAGTGGTAGAAGCCTGAACAAGTTGCAAGCTGTGGTCGAGGATATCCAGGCAGCAGGGGGGCGTGCCGTCGCCGTTCTGGCGGATTCGGGTATCGAAGCCGAGGTCATTGAAGCCAGCCAGCAGGTCAATCGATTAGGGCCGCTTAAAGTGGCGATCTTCAATGTCGGCAATGCAGTAGCGGCACCGACGCTGGAACTCAGTGGGGAGCTATTTGAACAGACGTGGCGCGCCTCGACCCTGGGCGGTTTTTTGTTCGGACGCGAGGCCACCCGTGCCTTGCTCAACAACGGTGGCGGCAGTTTGCTGCTTACCGGAGCCACGGCGTCGTTGCGCGGTAAACCACCGTTCGCGGCATTTGCGGCCGCCAAGGCCGGGTTGCGCTCCCTGAGTCAATCGTTTGCCCGAGAGTTCGGACCCCAAAACGTGCATGTCGCGCATGTGGTGATCGATGGTGGTATCGACGGTGAGCGGCTGCGCAGTCGGGCGCCGGAACGTCTGGAACAGCTGGGCGAAGACGGGTCGCTAAGACTTGAAGACATCGCCGACGCCTATTGGTATTTGCATACTCAACCGCGCAGCGCCTGGACCCAGGAGCTGGATTTGCGGCCTTTCAAGGAAGCATTCTGAACCGAGATCATCGCGCCAACTCAAATCAAGCACCTCGGCCCTGGATTGGAGCTGATCGGCGAAGTACTGAAGGTGATGCCGCTGTTGGCTGAAGCGGTGGGTATCAGTGTCTCGGCCATTTGGTTATGCCGATACCGGTTGCACCAGACACCGCGCACCCAGGGCATCGATCTGCGGACGACCGAAAAGATAACCCTGTCCCCACTCGCTGCCACAGGCGATGGCAAGCGCCCGGTCGGCTTCGGACTCAATGCCCTCGATGATCACGCAAGGCGCCAGGGTCTTGCACAGTTGCACCAGGTGGCCAAGGGGCCCGCCGATACCACGCGGCTGAAACGTCTGCTGGGCAGTAATCTGTTGTTTGGCGCGCCGTATAACAGCTTGAGTTTCAGCGTCGAGGATTGTTCGATTGCGTTGCCCACCGCCGACCCGGCACTGGATGTGCTGCATGTCGAATACGCGCGCACACGGTTGAACCAGCGACTCAATGGCTCAATGACTGCGCGGGTCCGCCGGGTGCTGTCCGAGCGCCTGGCCCAAGGCGTGCCCAGCGACCTCGACAAAATCGCCCAGGTGGTCGGGGTGAGCGCCCGCAGCCAGCAAAGGCGCCTGGGCAATGAAGACATGCACTTTTCGCTGCTGCACGATGAGGCGCGCTTGATGCTCGCGCATAACTTCCTGCGTAACTCGCTGCGCAGCATGAAGTACATCGGCGCGTTGCTGGGTTTTCGTGATCAAAGCAGCGTTCACAAGGCCTGCATACGCTGGTTTGGCATGACACCGGGGCGCTATCGGGAAGTTTTCGAAGCCGAGTCGCTGGATCGGCATTGAACATCGGGTGTCGCTCCACAACATGGCTCAGGGCTGCGCGGGGAACAGTTTCCGGTAGTAGGTGCTACCCGCTTGCAGGTGTGAGTTGAAGGCAAAGCCTTCATTCAACATCTGTTGCATCTCGCTGCGCTTGATCCGCATCACGTAACTGGTCTCGGTCGCCACTAGCCGGCTCGGGTGTGCGACATCCGCTGCGCTGTACCATTTACCCGGGTCCGCATGACCGGCTCGATAGACCTCGCCGTCAGCTTCAACCTGCCAGCCGCCATCGAGCAGTACCCAAATGTCATCTGTCACCGGTGCTCCCTGCTCGTAACGGGTGATGACGGTTCCGGGCTGGGCTTGCCACTCGTGGGAGTGGTCTATCACCCAGCGTAGTTGCTCCTTGTCGAGGTCCACAAAGAAGGGTGTATGACGCAGCAGGTGCAGGTAGGTCACCGAAGGACTCATGATGCTGTCCTCGTAAGCTGTATCGGCGCCATGCTGTATTTTTTGCCCGCACGCAGCCAGGGAAAAAAAGGCAGTCAGTAGAGCGAATGCACGCAAAGTGCGTAGTTTGTCGATCACTAGAGATCCCTCGAAATCCAGATGCATTTCCGCGTAGCTGCCCGTCACCGTGACAGGCGGCCTTGCGAAACGTGAGGCTGATTCAAACCGACTGTTTGACGTACAGCAGGTCTTCCAGGCCTATGCGACGGAACATCTCGACGCGCACCCGATCAGCCACACCGTTGACGATTTCCGCACCATCTTCGGAGGGGTCGATATGACGACGGAAGGGGCGACTGCCGTGAGGCATGCCGACGATTTCAACGATCGCGCGGGCAACGTCTTCCACGTCCGCATCCTCAGGCTCAAGTGCGGCCAGGCCGTTGAGGCTCTGTTCGGGCAACCCGGCATAAGGACCCACGTCATATTCTGCGGCACGCTCCTTGTCAGCTGGCGAGCCGGAGTGGGTGAAGTGGTTAGTGCCCTTGGTAAACGCACCAGGCACGATAATCGAGGTTTCAATACCCCAGCGCGTGAGTTCACAGGCGTAGGACACGGCTAATGAATCCATCGCGGCCTTGGCGGCAAAGTACGGTGACAGATAAGGCGGGGTACCGCCTCGGGCGCTGCTCGAGGAAACCCACAGAACCAGGCCTTTGCCTTGCTTGCGCAACTGGGGGAGCGCTGCGCGGTTGACGCGCTGAGTGCTCAATACGTTTACGTCGAATAGCTGGGCGAACTGCTCAGCGGTGAACGCTTCCGCCGGGCCGAACGACATATGCCCGGCGTTATGAATGATCACATCCAGCCGGCCACACGCCTTGATGATGTTAGCGATGCCGGCGTCCACCGAATCGCTGGAAGCAACGTCGAGCTCAACGCTGCGCAAATCGACCTGATGTTCCGCAGCGTAGCGGGTGACTTCTGCCACCTGCGAGGCGTTGCGACCTTCAGTCTCACGCATGCTGGCGTAGACCGTATGGCCCGCGCGGGCCAATGAGCGTGCGGTGAGTGCGCCGAAACCGCTGGATGCGCCCGTGACTACGATGACGTGTTTCATGGCTGCTGCTCCTTTCATGTTTGCGCGGGTAATGCGGGTGAGATTTTGCTCCGCGCTTTAACCCGCGCCTGTTCGTTAAGGTCGGGCGATACAGTGGGTGCTACAGCGTGTGGGTAACCTATCCCGTGACCGAACACCGATGAACATCGCCCAGGCAGGGCTCAGGCCAGACCACCATTGGCGCGCAAAATCTGGCCGTTGACCCAGGCAGCGTCGGGACCGACAAGGAAGGAGACAATGTTGGCGATGTCTTCGGGTTGCCCCAGGCGTTGTAGTGGCGGCATTTTGGCAAATTGCTGGATCTGCTCTTCGCTCTTGCCATGCAGGAACAACTCAGTGGCGACCGGGCCTGGTGCGACAGCGTTGACGGTGATGTTGCGACCACGCAGTTCTTTGGCGAACACGTGGGTGAAGGCTTCGACTGCCGCCTTGGTCGCGTTGTAAACGGCGTAGCCCGGCAGGTTCAGCGCCAGGGTGGTGCTGGAGAAGTTGACAATGCGACCGCCGTTATTCATCCGTGCACCCGCTTCGCGCAGGGTGTTGAAGGTGCCGCGAGCGTTGATGTTGAACGTCTGGTCGAACACCTCGTCGCTGGTTTCAGCCAGCGGCAGGATCTTGAGAATGCCAGCGTTGTTAACCAGCACATCGACTTTGCCCAATTGCTGTTCGGTTTCTTCAAAGAGACGACGAACGTCGGCCACGCTGGCGATGTCAGCCTTTACCGAAATGGCCTGGCCGCCTTCAGCGTTAAGTTGAGCAACCAGGACATCGGCTTCATTGGCGCTGCTGGCGTAGTTGACGACAACTGCAAAGCCGTCAGCGCTGAGGCGTTTGGCGATCTGTGCGCCGATCCCACGGGAAGCGCCAGTGACGATGGCGACCTGGCGAGTGGGGGTCTGAGCTTGGGTGGTGGTGTTCATGGTGCACCTGCGTTCTGAATGTGGTGCCAGATTCACATGTCAACAGGTGGCGATAAATACTCGAGGATTGGCTTCACTATTCAATAAATATCAATAATGACGCGGCACATCGTCGGTCGAACGTCGAAAGACATCCAGAGTGCCGGAGCCTTCGGTCAAGAGTCTCTTCGGCTTTCAGCTTTCCCGTTGCGCTAGCCGGCAAGAACTCAGCTGGTAACTCGGATCGAGCGGATCGGGGAAACCTTGGCTGTAACGCCCAATATTGCCTCCGCGCCAGATGATCTGCTGGGGCATCTACTATTTTTGTTAGGGCGCGGATTTCAATGTCCGACGCGTGCTTTTCTACCGTGGAAACCGAAGCTGATTTTTGCAACAGTGTCGGCGCCTGAACCGGCTATCGCTTATACGTGCGCAGATTGCGCCAACCCGACTACCGACCTTCTTCGCGCAGCATCGCAACACCGCAGACGATCAGCGCGACGCCAAAGTACTGCAGCGCATCGATTTGTTCACTCAGCAGCCAGCGCGAGCCGAAAATGACACCGACATAAGTCAGAGCCGTGGCGGGAAAAGCGAGGCTGAGGCTGCTCCGATGCAGGATCAGCATCCATAGCCCGAAGGTGGCGATGTAGCAGACGATGGCGATCCACACCACCGGCGAGGCCAGTGCGCTGGAGATCCAGCCGAGCGATACCTCAGGCTCCGACAACCGGTTGCCGGCCGTTTTCAGCAGCAGTTGCACCGAGGTGTCGAACGTCACCAGCAAAGCCCACAGCGTAAGCGTGTTGAGCAAGCCGGGTTTGGGGGCGGAAGCTTGGTTCATCCGGGATGGCCTCTAGACGGAAACAATGGCGACTCCGATTGCGATCAGTCCCATTGCCAAAATGGTTCGCAGGCCGACTTTCTCGCCAAGGATGAAGCGACTGGCGAAAACGACGCCACAGTAGCTCAGGCTCAGTACCGGAAAGGCCAGGCTGAGCGGTGCCAGCGTCAGCACCGCAAGCCACACGGCGAATTCCAGCGTATAGGTTGCGACGCCCAAGCCAATCCAGGGATTGCCGAGGACCGCACCCCAGAATGCAAGGGGACCATCGCCCGAGTCGTCTTGCGGGATCTTGGCGAGCCCGTGCTTGAAGCAGAGCTGGCCGACGACTTCCAATACGATGGCTGCCGCCAGTAGCAGATAGGAAAGGATACTCATTTGGTGGGGATAGCACTCATACCGGAAGAATACACATTGCCGTCACCCGGCTCGAGCGCTGCTCTTTCGATGACATCGGGGTGCGCATCGAGGTACACCGCCAAGTCCGGATCCAGCGTGCGCCAGGACACGTCAGCGCAGACCCGGGCAAAGAGGTAATTTATCAGCGGATTACGGTGGTGGACGTAGTTCCACAAAGGCAGCAGTTGATGGCCCAGATCGAGCTTTGGGCGGTAGCCGGTCTGGCCCGAATGCAGCAGCTTCGCATCGGTTGTGGCCGCCCAGTCGTAAGCGGCGGCGAACAGCCGAAAATACAGAAAGCTGCTTTCACCTAGCATATAGTCGATGCCGATGAACTGATTGATCAGGCGGGGGCCCTGCTTCAGCATCAGCATGAACGCCTCGGCCCGCCCACTGGGCTCCCCACGCAGAACCACGAACACGGCCTCCTCGCATGCTGCGATGGCTCGAAAATAGTCGATGCTGAGCCGTTCGAAATGGGTCGTCGCCTTTTCGTAGGTCTGCTGGAACAGGGCGAACAACTCTTGCAGCTCCTCATCCGAAGGTTGGCTGACGACAGAGACGACGACCGGGCCGCCTTCATCCCCACGCCGCAGCTTCTTGCGCATCTGGTGTCGACGCGAGGACTTCTGTTTGGCAAGAAGCGCTTCGAAGCCGCCTGGTAGGATGGGCACCACGGTGCCGGGGAACGACACCATGCGGAACGCCCGGCGTGAGGCGGCCAGGGGGTCCAGGGCCGCGCACGCGGATTGCTCAAAGTCCTTCCAGGTCAACAGCGGCGCGCCGAGCTGGTTGGCCTTGGCCCTGGCCGCCTCGTGAATGAGCAAAGCCACATCGGCCAGTCTCACAGACGCATCGAGCCCGATGGCCCCCTCTTCGTCGGCGACGCTACCGATGAAGAACGTGCGCTGATAACGCAGCCGCCGCAGCCACCCAACCGCTACCAGGTCGAGCACGCGCATCAGAGCCGGAGGTGCCACCAGTTTCATCGGCAAGTCGAAGACGAATGCGGGGACGATACCCACCGGCTCTCCATCGCGAAGCAGCAGGCCGTACAGAAAGCGGAACTGGTCATCAAGCTTCGACTGTTCCAGCGTGCGGAACCAGAACAGACCTTTCTGTCCTTCCTTGAAGCAGCGGCGCCAGATGTTCTCTTCGATGTCCTGCGAGCGGGAGAGCCAGTGTATGGTGAAAGACATCGATCAGGATCTCGACCATGGAGTGGTTGATTGGGTTGGCTCTTGAACGCTGAATCAGGGTCAAGCTTTGGCGCCTTGGCTTAGAGCGTGACCGAAAAAGAAGTTGGCTGATATCAGCCATTAGTAATTCATTCGGTGTTGCGGCGCCTCAACGGAGGATTACATGTGGCCCGATGCCGCCGCGAGCACTATGTTCGAAGTGGCTGGCTTTTGCCAGTCGGTTTGACAGATGCCGAATGGGCGGTTCCCGTGCTGCTGTTTCCAACCCGCAGCCGGTGTGGAGCTATCGGCAGATTGTTGAAGCTGTGCTCTACCTGCTGCGGGTGGCCTGAACCGCGCCGAGCTGGAGTGCGTCCAGCACTACAAGCTGTAGGCCTTCGGAAAAGATGAGAATACGTGGCTTTATAAATCATTGAGTTATGCATTTTTTCTGCAAGAGGGAGCGGCCGAACTAGTCAGAAAAGATGATAAAAGATGACAAGTCTTGCAGAAAAGTTGCACCACTCCGGTTGGAGGGAATTGTATTGGTTCCGTCACGAAGGTTTCTGGCAGCAGATGGTGAGGGCGATGGTCGCCAGCCCAGCGACAACACCGGTAGCATCCAGCCTTCTCAAGGCTGTCAGGCATTCGAAATAGATACCCCTTGCCAGCTCATGGCTCCAGGTGCGCGGTCAAAAAAGTGTCCGTGACTGAACGCGACCCCTGGCGAAAGACATGGGATGATCCCGGTCTTGCTTGACTGAATTCCTCAGGGCGTGAAGCGGCCGCTCACTTGGAAGCTCATATCGTCCAGGCACTCCGGCAGCAGCGTCACTTGCGTCCGAGTCTCACCTTCGATGAATCGCTTCACGCCCGCCACCGATACGATCTCGGGGATCAAAAGGCTAGACAATCACCGGTGTTTTTACACAGACCGGACCCAGAGCAGACGATTATCTGTGTCTACGAAAAACTCTAGGCAATCAGTTCCTGGTTTTGGACGCAACATTGTCGAAATTTCCGTCCGACTCAGGCGGGTGAGCAACGCAAGACTGTATGGCATTAATCACCAATGTCACAGACTCGTCTAACAAGGGGGGGGCGAGATCCGGTGATTTAAGTAAATGCCGCATAGTGGCAAGTCCAATCACATAGGAACCTATCAACGCAGCTCGCACGTTGGCGTTTCTGCCGCCCAACGTTTGTGCCAACGGTTGTACAAACTCTTTTTGGAAACGATTCGATACGACGGTTGAGGTCTCGGGGCTTGCCGCGGCCAGCAATAGCAGACTCAACGGATTGAAGCCGTCATCCTCAGGAGTAGGTTCATCGTTCAGCACCTGTTCGACCAAGAATGCACCGATGCCGTTCAGGTCAGTAGGCAAATGCTCTTCAACGTTGAAGGCCCCCTGAATGATTTCGGCGAACAATTGCTCCTTACCACCAAAGTAGCGGCTTACCAGCGCAGCATCCACACCTGCCTCTGCGGCAATCTCCCGTATGCCAACATTCTCATAACTTTTGCATGAAAAGCATCGCCGCGCGGCACTGAGAATGCGCAGTCGTGTTTGCGAAGCGTTTCGTGCACGAACAGTTTGTTGCAGCGTGTGCGCATTCGGGTCGGAGGCGGTTAACTGTTTTTTTGGGTTCATTGGATCATCTTGTCATCAGTCGTTGACATTGGCAAATTCGTCGTGTGATATTAAAGTCATCAAATGATGACTTACTTCTATGGACGATCATTTCATGACAGAAACGCTGCTCAAACTCTCTGGCAAAGTCGCACTGATAACTGGTGGTTCCAGCGGTATTGGTTTGGCAACAGCGCATCTGATGCATGCGCAAGGGGCATCGGTGGTGATCGTTGGACGCGATGCCACAAAACTCGATGAAGCGTTGCTCACCATCGGACCGAGAGCCTCAGGTGTGGTGGCCGATGTATCCAGCGTTGCCGATATTGACCGCGTAATGGCCGCCGTATCGGAGCGTCATGGTCATATCGACGTTTTGTTTGCCAATGCTGGAACTTCACACAATCCACCACTGAGGGAGGTGGACGAAGCTGCGTTCGACTCCATGATCGGGCTCAACTTCAAGGGTGTGTTTTTCACTGTCGCGCGGGCGCTGCCACTGCTTGCGAATGGCGCTTCTGTGATCCTGACCGGATCGGCCGCCGCGGACATGGGGCGATGGGGTGACCCGTTATATGCGGCGACCAAGGCGGCCGTGCGTAGCCTGGCTCGTACATTTGCCAACGATGAAGAACTGACCCTCAGACGTGTGCGGTTCAACGTGTTGAGTCCCGGGGCCATCAAGACCCCTCTGACACAGGGAGCCTATGAGCAACCTGACGTGGATGCCTACGTCTGCGCCGCAGTGCCGATGAAGCGTTGGGGAAACGCTGAGGAAATCGCCAGTGCTGCTCTATTCCTCGCTTGTGCTGATTCGTCCTATATGACGGGCAGCATTCTCGCCATAGACGGTGGGATGGCCCAGGTTTGAAAGATCTCAATTTGAGAAAAACTGATATGCCCAGCGCAGACTCCCGCTCTATCAATGCAATACCGCCCGCGACAAGGGGCGTCATTTCTGCCGTGCTATGGCCGTTGATGTTGGTGTTATTCATTTCCACCCTTGATCAGACCATTATCGCCACGGCCTTAGGCCGGATCAGCGAGGAGCTCGGCGATAGTGTAAACACTCCCTGGATCGTAACGGCCTATTTGCTCACGAGCGCCATTAGCACACTTATTTTTGGCAAGCTTGGCGACATGTATGGTCGGAAAAAGGTGTTTCAGGTCGCCGTCGCGCTCTTCGTCGCTGGTTCAGCTTTGTGTTCGTTAGCGCCAACCATGCTGTGGTTGATCGGGTTTCGTGCATTGCAAGGCGTAGGCGGTGGAGGTCTCAACTCTTTGGTCATGGCAATCATCGGGGATCTGGTTTCGCCACGGGAGCGCGCGCGTTATCAGGCCACGCTGGGGATAGTCCCGGCCATAGCAATTATCCTGGGGCCGGTGCTGGGTGGGTTGATTGTTGATCACTGGAGTTGGCAGTGGATATTTTTGATCAATGTGCCAATCGGTTTGCTGGCCTTCTGCATGATTGCCGCCCGCTTACACCTGCCCGCTCGCACAAGCACACACCGATTGGATATTGCGGGCGCGCTTCTTTCGATTCTTTTCACCACCTCGTTTCTGGTTGTCATGGTTCAGGGAGGGAACGCGTTTGCATGGGGGTCATGGCAGATACTCGGGTTGGCGGCTGTCAGCCTGATTTCGCTCGTTACGTACCTGCTTTTCGAGCGCTCTGCAGCTGAGCCGATCACGCCCCTGGTGCTTTTTGCCAACCCCATATTTTCTGTGTCATCAGCGCTATTTTTTCTATCTACGGCAACGTTGTTTGTGGGCATGCTTTTTGTGCCGTTAATGCTGCAAACAGTGTTCGGGTTATCAGCCCTGGTCTCTGGCAGCAGTATTGTTCCCTTACTGCTAGGGCTGATTGTCGCAACGACCGTGACTGGGGTCGTTATTTCACGCACTGGTCGGTACAGAGCTTTCCCGATTTTGGGGGCGCTGCTTGCGGGGGCAGGGCTATACATGTTGGGGCGGGTGCATCTCACTACTGCGCTTTGGCCCATCATTTTCATCTTGACCATCATTGGTATCGGCTTGGGGTTCTTCATACAGGTTGTCGTAGTGGCCGGGCAGAACGCTGTCGAGTATCGCTATCTTGGGGTTGCGACGGGTGCGCTGAATTTTTTCAAAACGTTGGGTGGTGCCACTGGCGCCGCAACTTTTGGCGCAGTTCTGGCGAGTGGTATGGCTCACGCCACAAGTCCCGAGTTGATCCTTGTCGCCTTTCACTCAGTGTTCCAAGGCGCAACGGCAATGATGGGGCTCGCGTTGGTATTGGCATTGCTGCTTAAGAACAAACCGTTATCACCGGAGATGGTTGCGGTAGCGGAAGGACGTGTCGATGTACCTGAATATTAATTCACAGCTAGGGGCAGGCGACGCGCTGGATTTGGTGACATGTGCAATCCGTAACGCGGACTAGAAATGCCGACGGGCGAAATGACCGTTTTCGATTCTAGCTGCGTGAAAACACTGCTAATGACGCCATCGATGTCGGGCCTAAAAAGGAAGATGCGGCTACTCACTCAAGCAATGCTTGCGCCGCCGTCAACCAGTACTGTTGAACCTGTTGCATAGGGCGTGCTGGCCAGATAGACGATAGCGTTGGCGATATCTTCTGCCTGACCCACCACCTGTGCGGGCAGGCGCGCTGCGGCATTGTCGTACATGGATTGGCGAGCCTCATCGGACAGCTTCGACCATAACGGCGTAGCAATGAGCCCGGGAGAAACCGTATTAACACGGACTGGCGACAGTTCCAATGCCAGGCCTCGTGACAGCGCCTCCAGTGCGGCGTTGATCGCGCCTTGCAACACCGACGACTTACTTGGACGGCCACTGAGATAGCCTGAAACGAATGTCAGAGATCCTCCCGCTTTTATACTGACGACTCGTGCAATGCGGTAGGCACCCCAGAACTTGCTATTCATGGCGGCATACGCATCGTCCAGTGCGAGTTGTCGCACTGGTCCACCCGGTGTTTGCGCCGCTGAGATCACGACGTGATCGAATGTCTCCGCGTTGGAAAAGAACGCGCTCACGGCTACGTCATCGGTGGTGTCTAACACTACGGTACGGACGCTCGAGCCAATGCTGTTTGCAACCGTGTCCAATTTGGCCTGGTTGCGTGATGCGATGGTTATCTGCGCACCGCGTGCTGCGAACGCTTGTGCAGTAGCGGCGCCAATACCCGAACTACCGCCAACGATCAGAATTTTTGCATGGGTTAAATCATTCATAATTTGTTTCCTTTTGATGTTGGAGCTAGTTAGTGAGAGACGACAATTTCAATGATCAAGCCAGCCGCCAAATGCACCCAAGGCTGGATGTCGTTGTTTGCGTGATCCAGGTGCATGGGGATACCTAGCTCTTTCGATGAAGTGGCTCCATTGTGCAAAAGGGTTGCGGGTTTGAAAATTGGCCTGCTATTTGATGAATTATCAAAATATTTGGAAATATCGTCGTACCTAAACTAATGGAGCAGGCACCCTGTCCTGGCAGCAGGACTGCAGGAACTCCCGCAGTTTCTGCAGCGCCGGTGTCACAGCAGTACGATGAGAGCTGACCAACTGCAACGGGGCCGGCTCTCCATACGTGGTGGGAAAGATTTCTACCAACCGGCCAGCCTCGAGATCGGCGAATACATCTAGGCGTGACTTGTAGATCAGACCGAGGCCGGCCACCGCCCAGCGCCTGACTACGTCGGCATCGTCGCTGACGCGGTTGCCGGTGACCGTTACCGTTTGCGCGCCGTCGGGCAGCTGAAAGCTCCACCGTTCGTGGGTAACCTCACCCATCACATAGCGCAGGCAATTGTGCTGGCGCAGGTCGTCTGGGGTCTGCGGAGTGCCAAAGCGTTCCAGATATGCCGGTGCGGCACACAGCGTACGCAGGTTGCCGGGTGCCAGCGGCAGCGAGACCAGGCCAGAGTCGGCCAACACACCGTAGCGAATCACCGCGTCCAGCGATTGCTGGAAAAAGTCCGCGTTCTGGTCGCTGATCCGCAAATGTAGCGACAGCCCCGGATGTGATTGCTGGAATTCGTCCAGCCAGGGTGCGAGGACGTTGCGCCCGAAATCAGAGGGGGCCGAGAGACGCAAAGTGCCGCTGATTTCCCGGCGCTCCTGAGCCAATACGTGCTGGCCACCTTCCACTGCCGCCAGAATACTGCGGGCATGGGGCAGGTAGCGCTCACCGTCTTCCGACAGCCGCAGGCGCCGCGTCGAGCGCACGAACAGGCGTGCGTCCAACTCCCGTTCCAGACGTTGGATGCAGCTGCTGGCCAGCGAAGGTGTGAGGTCCATCTGCCGGGCTGCGGCAGAAAAACTGCCGGCCTCGGCGGTCTGGACGAAAATCAGAAGGTCGTCGAGTCGTAGCATTTTCGTCAAAATCCAGAAAGTGTTTGTGTAATGTGGTTGTTTTTCTATTTTTCGATGTAAATGAAAATAGCACGACTTCCACCACCTCGAGCACTCCCATGAAAGGGTTTCGTCCCGTCCTGTTTAGTCTGCTGGCCAGCGTTATGCCGCTTGCTCTGGCTGCCACGCCACCCATTTTGCAAGTCGTTGCACAAAGTAATGACACTATCTGGAACGCTGTAGCCGTGGGTGATGACGGTCGCGTCTATGTGGCGGGGCCACGCTGGACGGGCTCACGCGGCGCTTCCCTGGCGGTGGTCGATCAGCAGGGGCAGGCGCAGCCCTACCCGGATGCGGCGTGGAATACCACTAGTGATTCGGTCTCACCGACCCGGCGCTTCGTCAATGTCAACGCGATCCACCGTGACCAGCACGGGGGCCTTTGGGTGGTCGATGCTGGCGTGACTGGATTTGGCGGTGAGGTGATTCCCGGGGCGGCCAAGCTGGTGCGCATTGATTTGGCCAGCGGCAAGGTGACAAGGGTGTTGCCGTTTCCCGCCGACATTGCCCGAACTCACAGCTATATCGATGACATCCGCTTCGCTGGCAGCCATGCCTATCTGACTGACGCCGGTGAGCCGGGCCTTGTGGTCCTCGACCTGCGCACCGGAAAAATGCGCCGAGTTCTGAACAATTCTCCGTCCACCCGCGCTCCGGCTGACCGTGACATCGTGGTTGACGGCGAAACCGTCCGCACCCCAGATGGCCAGCCGCTGCATGTGCAATCCGATCCGCTGGAGGTCAGTCCAGACGGCCAATGGCTGTATTTCGCGTCGCTAGAAGGGCCTTGGTCACGCGTCGAAACGCGCAGGCTGAACGACCCTGCACTTTCGCCCGAGCAGTTGCAGCAGCACGTCAAGTCCTGGGCCGACCTGCCTCCAGTGGGCGGCACCACCATGGACGCCAGCGGCAACTTGTATTTCACTGACTTGGCGGCCAATGCCCTGCGTCGTCTAACGCCGGATCACCAAATACAGACCATTCTGGTGGACGCCCGCCTGCATTGGGTCGACGCGCCTACCCTGGATAAGCAGGGCAGGCTGTACCTGCCGGTACCGCAGATCGATCGTGCGGCAATGTTTCACAACGGTCAGTCGAAAATCCAGTGGCCGGTGCGCGTCTATCGTCTTGAGGCGGCTCAACTACAGGTAAGCCAACATGAGTAAACCAATCCGTCTTGGTTACATCGACCTGTCCTTTCATCAAGCCAGCGCGGCGGTAGTCCAGGCGATCCTGGAGCGTGAAGGGCATGAGGTCGTCGTCTCGGCCTTCCCCCATGAGGAAATGTTCCGCCGCTTCGGCAAGGAGGAGTTCGATCTGCTGGTGAGTGCCTGGTTACCGGATAGCCACGGCGCGTACCTTGAACCTCTGATGGGCGGCACCCGCAAGCTTGGGGTGCTTTACCAGCCTTACTGCATCTGGGGCGTGCCAGACTATGTGCCCGAATCGGCGGTGAGTGAAATCGCCGACCTCCTCAAGCCTGAGGTGCTGGCGCGCATGGATAGAACTCTGCAAGGCATTAACCCAGGCGCGGGCATCAGTCGTTTTTCTCAGGCCATGGTGCAGGCCTACGGGCTGGTGCAGGCGGGCTACCACTTTCAGCCAGGCAGCGAAGCGGCGTGTTTCGACGGGTATGAGCAGGCGGTCCGTGAGCAGCGCTGGTTGGTGGTGCCGCTGTGGCACCCACAATACCTGCATCATCGCTATCGTATTCGCGCATTACAGGAACCTATGGGGCTGCTGGGTGGCGCGGACGATGCGACGTTGCTGATACGCCGCGACGCCGAACCACGACTGAGCGCGCAGACCCTGGCGATCCTGGCCGACCTGCACTTGGGCAACTCCGTCGTCACCCGGATCGATCATGCCATTCGCAAGGAAGGATTGGACCCGCTGATCGCCGCTCGCGAGTGGCTGGCCTCACGTCAGTGAGGGCTCAGACTCCCGGCAACCCACTGATGCTGGCAGGTCCGCGATCCAGTATCGGCGTGTCTTCGCGATGGGCTAGTACCCACTGAGCGATCTCGTCCTTGCGGGCAAAGCACACGTCGTTGTGGGAGCGGGCATAGGTGAGGAGTCGGTCCAGCATGCGAATCCGGTTGGCGTGGCCATTAATACGGTCATGCATGCCGATCAGCATCAACGATCTCCCGCGAGGCTTTTTCGAATCGTTCACGCAGAAAGTCCAGCAAGGCTCGCACCCGTGGCGCCAGATAGCGACTTTGCGGATACAGGGCGTGTACGGGCGCTTCGGTCGAATGCCAGTCGGGCATCACCCGACTCAAGCGACCCGCTGCAAGGTCGGCGCTTACGTCCCAGATCGACTTGAGTACGATGCCGTGGCCATCGATGGCCCATTGGCGGGCCACGGCGCCGTCATTGGTCTCGCGCGCAGCCTCTAAAGGCACCTTGAATAGCAGTGATTCCTCGCCACACTGCAGTCGCCACTCGCTGGACCACCCGGTCTGGCCGGCAACGATATGATCGAAGTCGCCCAACTGAGCGGGATGGGTGGGCGTGCCCTTGCGCTTCAAATAGCTCGGCGCGGCGCACAGCACGCGGCGATTGGCCGCCAGCGGTCGTGCGATCAACGAGCTGTCCGGTGGCACGCCAAAGCGGATGACCAGATCGACATCGTCGGCAATCAGGTGCGACAGCGAGTCGGACAGCAGCAGCGCAGGGACGACCTGGGGGTAGCGTGTGGTGAACTCATCCAGCCAGGGACGCAGCACATGGCGGCCGAAGTCCGAGGTGGCGGAGACGCGAATCTTGCCGCGAATTTCCTTCTTTTCCGCCGACAGCGCCGCCCGGGCATCGTCCAGCGACTGCAACGCCTGGCGGCAGTGTTGCAGGTACAGGCGGCCTTCATCGGTGAGTCTTAACTGACGCGTCGTGCGCTCAAACAAGCGAGTCGCGAGCGAGTCGCGAGCGAGGCCTCAAGTTTGAGTAGTCGCGCGCTGGCGGCGGCAGGCGACAGGCCCAACTTGCGGCCTGCGGCAGAAAGCCCACCCAGCTGAGCCGCCTCGACGAACAGGCGGATAGCTTCAAGGTTATCCATGATTCTTCCAGTATTTTTGAAAATCCATCAAAGATTAGCCTAATTATCAAATCGAATCTCTGATCGCACACTGAGCCCATCACCTTTCATTGGCTCAGGAAACGTTCACCATGACCACACCCTCGACACTGTTTACTCCCATCACCTTCGCCGGCCTGAATGCTCCTCACCGGGTAGTGATGGCCCCCATGACTCGCGCCCGCAGCAGCCAGCCGGGTGACATTCCCAACGCCCTTAACGCTCAGTACTACGCCCAGCGTGCATCGGCAGCGTTGATCGTGACCGAGGCGAGCCAGATCTCGCCACAGGGCAAGGGCTACTCCTTTACCCCCGGCATTCATGACGAAGCGCAGTTGCAAGGCTGGCACGGCGTGACTCAGGCCGTACACGCCGAAGGCGGCCGGATCTTTTTGCAACTGTGGCACGTTGGCCGTCTGTCCCACCCCGAGTTCCAGCAAGGCGAACTGCCGGTGGCACCGTCTGCTGTAGCCTTCGACGGGCAAATCTGGAAAGTCGACCCGGCCACCGGGCAGGGCGCGATGTTCGATTGCCCGACGCCGCGGGCGCTGACCCGTAGCGAGATCGCGCAGATCGTCGAGGACTTTCGTTTGGCCGCTCGCCGGGCCATGCGTGCCGGTTTTGATGGCGTGGAGATCCACGGCGCCAATGGCTATCTGGTCGACCAGTTTCTGCGCACCACTTCCAACACGCGCACCGACGAATACGGTGGCTCGCGAGAAAACCGCCTGCGCTTTCTCAAGGAAGTGATCGACGCCGTCAGCGATGAAGTCGGTGCCGAACGCACGGCCATCCGCCTCGCGCCGTTTTTGACCGCCCGTGGCATGACGTGCCCTGACATTCTGCCGACGATCCTCGAAGCCGCCGAGTACCTGCAGGACAAGGGCATTGGTTATCTGCACCTGGTAGAAGCGGACTGGGACGACGCGCCGGTGTTCACCGAATCATTCCGCCAGGCGATTCGCCAACGCTTCACCCGCCCGATCATCGTCGCGGGAAACTATGACCGTGCCCGCGCCGAGTGGGTCATCGACAAGGGCTATGCGGACCTCGTGGCGTTTGGCAGACCGTTCGTTGCCAACCCTGACTTGCCACTGCGTCTGGCGCAAGACCTGCCGCTCGCCGCCCTTGATCACGCCAGCCTGTTCGGTGGCACTGCTGAAGGCTATAGCGATTACCCGTCCATCACCCCTGGAGAAGCCTCATGCGCTCGCTGATCACAGGCCTGTTGGCCGCCGCTGTCACTGCCACTTTCCTGAGCCAGAATGCGCTCGCCGCCGAGCCCGCGCTGGTCACCCCCAAAGTGCTGATTGCCGATCCCGGCGCCAAGCCTGAACAGGTCCAGGCGCAGACCCTCGCCGCACGCCGTTACGCGACATTCTGGTCGTCCGGCGATCCGGCGCTGGCCCGCGAGGCGCTGGCGCCCGACTTCATGGACCGTGCGCTGCCACCGGGTCGAGCACAAGGCATCGCCGGCCCCCTGGCTGCGTCGTCGGCTTTCCACGGCGCCGTGCCTGATCTGAATTGCGAAGTGCAGCAGATGATCGTTAGTGGTGATCGGGTGGTGTCGCACCTGCGCTTCACGGGGCACTTCACGGGCACCTTCAATGGGGTGAAGGGGCAGGGGCAGGCAGTGAACTTCATCGCCACCGATATCTACCGCATCGCTGATGGCCGAATCGCCGAGAACTGGCACTTGGAAGACAATCTGACGTTCCTGCAACAAATTGGTGTCGTTACTCATTGATGCCATAGCGCTTCGGACCAGCGCGTTGATTTTCCCTTGTCAGGGCGATCAGCGTCGTTGGCGTCGTCGGCACATTACGGCGAACTCGACTGAGCAAGGCACCCCTGTAGCCATTCCAGAATGAAGCCCGGTGGTTCACTACGAAGCGTTTGCGGGCCGTGTCGAAAGGCACGCTGGCACTTACTCTAAGACGCCCGCGTGCTTCTCCCTATCCGGAGGCGTCGCGTTCTGCGTCCTCCACATATGCAAGAATCCCGATGCATTGCTGATAGAACGAATGCCCGTCAGGCGGACACAGCACGACATCTCGGGATGGAGACAGCGCCGCCGGTTCCACTGACGCTTTCACGCCATATGCCCGACAAGGCGGCGCTATGGCTGAAAATTGCCGAACGTCACAACCTGATTCAACCAGATCTGGCGAGGTTGGTTGGATGGGGGTTCGGGGATTTTATCTTCCACACCGAGACCGACATTATTTCGGATACGAACAAATCACCCACCGACCAGAATCATTTGCGTGCGCAAATAGTAACCATTACTATTCGCACCCTTACCCCCTCCACTGCGCACCCCCGATGACTCTCAAGCTGCCACGCAATAAAGGCTTCCTTGACCACTATGAAGAGCTCATTGGGACATGGACCCGTCGTTTGCGCAGCCGTCATCTGGCGGAAGACCTGACCCACGATGCGTTTGTCCGGGTGCTGGAGTCCGACTCGGCAGCGGTTGAGCAACCCCGTGCCTACCTGCACCAGACCGCGCGCAATATCGCGGTGGATACCTTTCGCCGTGAAGACCGGCGGGCGTTGCTGGAGTTGGAGGCGGCTGACTATTCGTTGCCGCACACGGGTGATCCGGAGGCGTTCATGCATGCGTTGCAGCTTGCCGATTCCATCGAAAAAGCCTTGGCCGAGTTGCCGCTCAATTGCCGCAAGGTGTTTGTCTGGCAGAAGCTCGAAGGGCTGACGCAGGCGGAGATCGCCGAGCGCCTGTGCCTGAGCAAGAACATGGTGGAGAAGTATATGATCCGCACCTTGCGGCATTTGCGCGATCGGCTGGAAGCCCGGAATTGAAGCGGTTTCGTCCCATTACATTGAAGCAGGACATCCCATGAAGGAAGCGCGGGACTGTGCGTGCGGTTTGAATTCGGTACGCGATGATGCGGCGTACTGGTTCTCCCGCGTCAACGATAAGGACTTGAGTGCCGCCGAGCAGGTGGCGTTCGACACTTGGCTGAATCAGCACGCGGCGCATCGCCTCGAGTACGCGATGCTGCAACAGCTGTGGTCGGCCGCTGACCTGCTGCCCAGCGGGCGCTTGCAGGCGCTGTGTCAGCCGAACGAGCCAACGCCGCAGAATCCGCTGTTCCACCCACCCGCGTTGAACAGCCGTCCGATCGTTCGTTATGCGGTGGCCGCGAGCCTGGTGTTGGCGGCAGTGGGCGTGACCTTGTTCAGTGTGCTGAATGCGCCTTCTGCTTCTTACGCCGCGCAGTTCGCGACCGCCGTTGGTGAGCGTCGCCAAGTGGCGTTGCCGGACGGTTCGGTGGTGGACCTGAACAGCCGCACGCGGCTCGATGTGCGCTTTGAGCGGGGTCGTCGTTCCGTGGAGCTGACCCAGGGCGAAGCCATGTTCAGCGTTGCCCACGATGCCTCGAAACCCTTTGTGGTGCGGGCGGGCGCGGGGACGGTCACGGTCACCGGCACGCGTTTTGACGTGCGTCGCGACCCCGAGCAAACCCAGGTGGCGGTGGAGTCGGGCACCGTCAGGGTCAATGGCCGGGAAGGCGCGCAGGGCGAGCCGGTGATTCTCACGGCGGGCTTGGGTTCGCGCATTGATGCCAACGGCAACGTGACCCCGGCCTCGGCGATCAACACTGCCGAAGTCACCGCCTGGCGCAACGGCAAGCTGGTGTTCAACGACGTTGCGCTCAGTGACGTGGCGGCGGAAGTCTCACGCTATCGGGAGAAACCTCTGATCGTGGCAGCAGGCAAAACCAGCGCGTTGCGCCTGACCAGCGTGTTCAAATCCGACGACACCGACGCGCTGTTGGCGGCGTTGCCCAAGCTGCTGCCGGTCAACGTACGGACCCTGGCCGACGGCAGTCAGGAAATATTTTCACGATAGTTTCACAAAGCGTTCAGGTTTTTTTGAAGTTCTTCGTCTTCTTGTCCAACTGCGATTGGTTTTCATTACAAGCTGCGCAGACATTGCCCGCCTTTTGCGATCAACAGGACAAGAAACGACGTGAAAAACACCCAGCCTTCTGCGCTTCATCTCGCTGTCAGCCGCGCACTGCCTACTTCCAACGCCTCACGCTGGTTGCCTCTGGCACTGGCGTTGGCGGTCAGCACCGGGATGAGTTCCAGTTACGCAGACGAGGCGCCGACCGCCATCCATATTCAATCGCAGCCGCTGGGCAGCGCGTTGAGCCAACTGGGTCAGCAGACGTCCTTGCAGTTGTTCTTCAGCCCGGACGTGGTGGCCGGCAAGCAGGCGCCGGCGGTCGACGGCAACCTGTCGGCAGAGCAAGCACTGCGCGCGCTGTTGCAGGGCAGCGGCCTGGCGTATGAAATGTCCTCGAGCTCTGTGGTATTGCACGCACAGGCGGCGACTACCAGTGCCAGCGCTGCGCCGGGTGTGATTGAAATGCCGGCGACCGACATCAAGGTGGTCGGTGACTGGCTGGGTGATGCCGATCAGGCGGTGGTGCAAAACCATCCGGGCGCGCGGACTGTGGTGCGTCGGGAAAAGATGGTCGAAGAAGGCGCCATGAGCCTGCGTGACGCCTTGAAGGGCGTACCGGGCGTGCAAGTGCAGGAGTCCAACGGCACCGGCGGCAGCGACATTTCCCTCAACGTCGGTGTGCGTGGTCTGACGTCGCGCCTGTCGCCGCGCTCCACCGTATTGATCGATGGCGTACCGGCAGCGTTCGCCCCCTATGGCCAACCGCAACTGTCGATGGCGCCGATCTCGGCCGGTAATCTGGACAGCATCGACGTGGTACGCGGCGCGGGTTCGGTGCGTTATGGACCTCAGAACGTCGGCGGCGTGATCAACTTCGTGACCCGGGCGATTCCCAAGCAGCTGTCGGGTGACGTCAGCACCACCATCGAGTCGAGCCGTCACGGCGGGGTCAAGAACACCGAAACCGGCTTCATCGGCGGCACCCTGGACAACGGCCTGGGCGCCGCGTTGCTGTATTCCACGGTGAAGGGCGACGGTTACCGCGAAGGCGACAACAACAGCAACGACATCAATGACGTGTTGCTCAAGACCCACTGGGCGCTGACTGACATCGACGATTTGTCGGTGAACTTCCACTACTACGACGCCAAGGCCGACATGCCCGGCGGCCTGACGCAGAAGCAGTACGACGCCAACCCGTACCAGTCCGACCGCGACTGGGACAACTTCAGCGGCCGGCGCAAGGACATCTCGATCAAGTACCTGCGTCAGATCGATGACTCGACCCAGGCCGAAATCCTGACCTATTACACCGACAGTTTCCGTGGCAGTACCATCGCCGCCCGCGACCAGAAGACCCTCAGCTCGTACCCGCGCAGCTACCGGACCTTTGGCATCGAGCCACGCGTGTCCCACGTATTCGACGTCGGCCCGACCACTCAGGAAGCCAGTATCGGCGTGCGCTACCTGAAGGAGTCAATGCATGAACAGGCCAGCGTGCTGGGGCTGATCAACGACATACCGACCGTTACACCCACGGCGGACGGGCATATCTACCAGGACCGCACAGGCGGAACGGAAGCCACCGCCGCCTACTTCGACGACAAGATCGATGTCGGCAAATGGACCATTACGCCGGGCATCCGCTTCGAGCACATCAGCACCAACTGGCAGGACAATCCGGTGCTGGGCACCAACGGCAAACCGGTGCCAGAGAAAAACCGCAGCATCGAAAGCAACGAACCGCTGCCAGCGTTGAGCGTGATGTACCACCTCTCCGACGCCTGGAAACTGTTCGCCAACTACGAAACCTCGTTCGGCAGCCTGCAGTACTTCCAGATCGGCCAGGGCGGTGTCGGCGACAACACGGCCAATGGCCTGGAGCCGGAAAAAGCCAAGACCTACGAACTGGGCACACGCTACGAGAACGGTGTATGGGGCGGTGAAATCACCCTGTTCTACATCGACTTCAAAGACGAACTGCAATACATCAGCAACGACGTGGGTTGGACCAACCTGGGCGCGACCAAGCACCAGGGGATCGAGACGGCCGTGCACTACGACATGGGTGACCTGGATTCACGTCTGGACGGCTTGACCGCCAACGCCGGTTTCACCTACACCCGTGCGACTTACGAGGGCGATATTCCGGGCTTCAAGGGCCGCGACCTGCCGTTCTACTCGCGTCAGGTGGCGACGGTCGGTCTGCGTTATCAGATCAATCGCTGGACCTACAACATCGATGGTTTCGCCCAGTCGCAACAACGTTCGCCGGGCACCGGGACCAACGCTGACGGCAGCTTCAACGGCAACTACATCACCGAGCCAACGGCTGACGGCCAGTACGGCAACATCCCGGGCTACATGACCTGGAACCTGCGTGGCGGTTATGACTTCGGCAAGGAACTGTCCAACCTGAAACTGGCGGCCGGGGTGAAGAACGTGTTCGACCACCAGTACTTCACCCGCTCCAGCGACAACAACTCGGGCATCTACGTCGGCCAGCCTCGGACGGTGTTTGTACAGGCGAGTGTGGGGTTCTAACAGTCGCCACAAAAACCTGTAGGAGCTGCCGAAGGCTGCGATCCGTTGCGAAGCGGCGGCAATAATGAAGGCCCTTCGGGCCTGATCGCAGCCTGCGGCAGCTCCTACAATTGATTGTGTCGGCAGACCCGATATCCTCTGCCTCATCGCGAAGCCGAGTATCCCTGCCCATGTTGCACAAAAATCTCACCCGTCGTCTCGACCTGGTCACCCTGCAACTGTTCATTGCCGTCCACGAAGAAGGCACCTTGACTCGTGCTGCGGCGCGGGAGGCGATTGCGGTGTCGGCGGCGAGCAAGCGCTTGATGGAGCTGGAGGATGCGCTGGGCGTCGGCCTGTTTGTGCGCAACGCCAAGGGCATGGCGCTGACTGCCGCCGGGGAAACCCTGTTGCACCACGCCCGACGCATGCTCTACGACGTCGAAAAAATGGGCCTTGAACTCAGCGAGCACCTGCAAGGAGTGCGCGGTTACGTGCGGATGCTGGCTAACCTCTCGGCGATCATCCAGTTCCTTCCCGAAGACCTGCACGACTTCGTTTCCAGTCACGAACAAGTCAAGGTCGACCTCGAAGAGCGGCCCAGCAAAGGCGTGGTGCAAGGCATCGTCGACGGCATGGCCGACATCGGTATCTGCTCGATGGACACCGACATCCAGGACCTGTTCAGCGTGCCGTATCGCCACGACAAGCTGGTGGTGGTGATGCGCGGCGACCATCCGCTGGCCGAACGTGAACACGTGGCGTTCGCCGACACCCTCGACAGCGACCATATCGGTTTGCACGCCGCCAGCTCGATCAACATGCGCACTCACGCGGCAGCGCGTGCCGGTGGGCGAATCCTGCGCGTGCGCATTCATGTTCCGGGGTTCGACGCCGTGTGCCGGATGGTTCAGGCCAACATGGGCATCGGTATCCTGCCGCAAAAAGCCTACGAATTATTTGGTCGCGCACTGGGCCTGACGGCCGTCGCGCTGAGTGATGACTGGTCGGCGCGCACGCTGATTCTGGTGACGCGTGACCTGGAAAGCCTGACGCCGGTCAGCCGTTTGTTGTTCGATCAACTGAGTCAGCAGGAAAACCCCGCGAGCTAGACACTTCCCTGCGAGCGTTCGCATTTGGCGAACGCTCGTTGCCAACTGACGGTTGGATTCCCTCGTGTCGTGCCTCTAGCCTTGGCCCATGTTCCAAGGCTGTTATTCCAATAAAAAGACATGAGGTACTGAAAATGACTGCCCCTCTGAGCGGAATCCGCGTTATCGAAATCGGTACGCTGATCGCGGCTCCTTTTGCTGCACGCCTGCTGGCCGAGTTCGGCGCCGAAGTCATCAAAATCGAATCGATGGGTCAGGGTGATCCTCTTCGCAAATGGCGAAAACTCCACGAGGGCACGTCCCTGTGGTGGTACCTGCAATCACGCAACAAAAAATCCCTCGCGCTGAACCTCAAATCCCCCGAAGGCATCGCCATCGTCAAGCAACTCGCCGAAAGCACCGACGTGCTGATCGAGAACTTGCGCCCCGGTGCCCTGGAAAAACTCGGCCTCGGCTGGGACGTGCTGCATGCGATCAACCCCAAGCTGACCCTGGTGCGTATTTCCGGTTACGGCCAGACCGGCCCGTACCGCGACCGTCCGGGCTTTGGTGCCATCGGCGAGGCCATGGGTGGCATTCGTTACACCACCGGCACACCGGGTACTCCGCCAGCGCGGGTCGGTGTCAGCCTCGGTGATTCGTTGGCGTCGATGCATGCGGTGATGGGTGCACTGATGTCGTTGCTGCGGGTCAAGACCGGGCAGGGCGACGGGCAGGTTGTCGACGTGTCGTTGGCCGAAAGCGTGTTCAACGTGATGGAAAGCCTGGTGCCGGAATACGACATGCTCGGTCATGTTCGTGAGCGCAGCGGCGGTGCCTTGCCCGGCATCGCGCCGTCCAATACTTACCCGACCGCCGATGGCGCCTACGTGGTCATCGCCGGCAACAGCGACCCTATTTTCAAGCGCCTGATGCAAGTGATCGGTCGCGACGATCTGGGCGAGAACCCGGCGTTTGCCCACAACGACGGGCGTGCCCTGCAAAGCGGCATGCTTGACGAGGCGATCAGCGCCTGGTCTTCCAGCCAGTCCATCGACGTGGTGTTGCAAGCACTGGAAACCGCCGAGGTCCCGGCTGGACGGATTTATTCGGTGGCCGATATCGTCGCTGATCCGCATTACCAGGCGCGCGAGATGATTATCGACGCGCAATTGCCGGGCGGCGCAGCAGTGAAGATGCCAGGCATCGTGCCGAAATTGTCTGAAACCCCAGGCGCGGTTAACTGGCAGGGACCGTCGCTGGGGCAACATACGTCTAGCGTTTTGAGCGAACTGGGCATGACCGAAAGTGATATCGCCCGTCTGAAATCCGAAGGGGTGGTGCAATGATTACCGACTATTCCGAACGCCTGATCGTGCAGGAAGTGTCGTCGCGCGACGGTTTGCAAATCGAACCGAAGTGGGTGGAAACCGCCGACAAGATCGCGCTGATCGATCAACTGTCGCTGGCTGGATTTTCCCGCATCGAAGCCGGCTCTTTCGTTTCGCCCAAAGCCATTCCGGCGTTGCGCGATGGCGAGGAAGTGTTCTTCGGCATTCAACGGCAACCGGGGGTGACCTACGTCGCATTGGTGCCTAACTTGCGAGGGGCGCAGCGTGCCTTGAGCGCCGGTGCCGACGAATTGAACCTGGTGATGTCGGCCAGCCAGACCCACAACCTGGCCAACATGCGCATGCGTTGCGAGCAGTCGCTGACTGCGTTTGCCGACATCGTGGCCATGGCTCAAGACACGTCACTGAGCCTGAACGGCTCGATTGCCACCACCTTTGGTTGCCCCTTCGAAGGCGTGATCGACGAAGACCGGGTCATGCAGTTTGTCGATGCCTATATGGAGCTGGGTATGCAGGGCATCAGCCTGGCCGACACCACCGGCATGGCCAACCCTCGACAGGTGCATCGCCTGGTGCAGCGAGTGCTGACACGGATTCCGGCGTCGCAACTGACCCTGCATTTCCATAACACTCGCGGCCTTGGTTTGAGCAACGTGCTGGCGGCGTACGAAGCCGGTGCGCGGCGTTTCGATGCATCCCTTGGCGGGCTGGGCGGTTGTCCGTTCGCGCCCGGTGCATCGGGCAATATTTGCACCGAAGACTTGGTGAACATGTGCGAAGAGATGGGCATTGATACCGGGATTGACCTGCCGCATCTGTTGGCCATGTCGCGTCGTTTGCCCGACCTGTTGGGTCATGAAATGCCCGGTCAGGTGGCCAAGGCCGGACGCAATTGCGACCTGCACAAGGCACCGGAGAATTTACCTGTTTAACGCTGTGGCTTGAGCTTTTGCTTTGACATAAGGGGGGCAACAGTCCCCAGACCAGACAACAAAAACAATCGGACTCTTACGGGAAGTCCGTCTGGAGAAAATGCAATGACGATCTCTGTTCTAAATGCAGACAGCACGCCTGCGCAAGTCATGAGTGCGGAAAAGGCCCTGATCAGCAAAATTGCCTGGCGTTTGATGCCGCTGATCATGGTTTGCTATTTGTTTGCCTTCTTCGACCGCATCAACATCAGCTTCGCCAAATTCCAACTGCAGACCGACCTTAGCCTGAGCGATACCGCTTATGGCCTGGGCGCGGGTTTGTTCGTGGTCGGCTACGTGCTGTTCGAAGTGCCAAGTAACATGATGCTGTACAAGGTCGGCGCACGGCGCTGGATCGCGCGGATCATGATGTCGTGGGGCGTGGCCACCGCCCTGATGGTGTTTGTGAACACCGAATGGCAGTTCTATGGTTTGCGCTTCATCATCGGCGCGATGGAAGCCGGCTTCGCCCCGGGGGTGTTGTATTACCTGACCCTGTGGTTCCCGCAGCACTATCGCGGCCGCATTACCTCGCTGTTGTTCCTGGCATCGGCTTTTGCTGGACTGATCGGCGCGCCGCTGTCGGGTCTGGTGTTGGGGCATCTGGATGGGGTGATGAACATGCGCGGCTGGCACTGGCTATTCCTCCTCGGCGGCCTGCCGTGCGTATTGTTGGGGGGGCTGGTGTTACTGGTGCTCAAGGACAAGATCGCTGATGCGCAGTGGCTGACCGCCCAGGAAAAAACCTACCTCG
Organism: Pseudomonas sp. NA-150; assembly: GCF_044336365.1. Lineage (NCBI taxonomy): Bacteria > Pseudomonadati > Pseudomonadota > Gammaproteobacteria > Pseudomonadales > Pseudomonadaceae > Pseudomonas > Pseudomonas sp. NA-150. Next base: position 1,839,174 of record NZ_CP172305.1, read on the forward strand.
CCAGTCGTATCGCGCACCACGAACCACACAAAAGCGGCTCGTTGTTGGCGGCGTTGAAACTGCCGGGTTTCCTGATGCTGGGTTTGATCTACTTCCTGATCCAGGTCGCGTCCTACGGCTTGAACTTCTGGGCACCGCAGCTGATTCGCAGTGCGGGAACTGAAAGCCCGGTAATCATCGGTCTGCTGACCGCGATCCCGTACATCTGTGGCGCCATCGCCATGGTGGTGGTCGGGCGGATGTCGGATGCCAGCGGCGAGCGTCGTAAATACGTGGCGGGCCTGGTGTGCGTGGGCGCGATTGGCTTTTTCAGCGCCGGGATCTTTGCCGATCACACGTTGTTCCTGGTGATCTCCTTGAGCTTGATGGGCACCGGCATCGTTGCCAGCATTCCAGCGTTCTGGGCTTTGCCACCCAAACTGCTGGCCGGCGCAGGTGCCGGGGCGGCGGGCGGGATCGCGGTGATCAATACCCTGGGCCAATTCGGCGGCATCGTCAGCCCGGTGATGGTCGGCCGCATCAAAGACCTCACCGGCAGCACCACCCCGGCGTTGTACGTGATTGGCGTCGCCAGTTTGGTGGCGGTGGCATTGCTGCTGTGGGCGTTGCCGGCGAAGCTGCGGACGCTGGATAAGATTGATCGTTGATTGAAGGTCCTGCGGACCTTATCGCAGCCTTCGGCAGCTCCTACAGAATCGGGGATCCACGCGGTCCCTGTTTTCGCAGCCTTCGGCAGCTCCTACATATTAAGGGGTCCACGCAATCCCTGTAGGAGCTGCCGAAGGCTGCGAAGCGGTGTGACTGACACAACCTGATAATTAGTTTCCGCCACAATCTGTGCTTCTGGAAATAACCTCCGAAACCCGATTCAAGGTCAAGGAGGAAAAGGAATGCCCAATCTATTCAAAGGACATCGATTACGCACTGGCCGTTTCTCTGACCCCGGTAATTTCTATGTGCTCACCGCAGTCACTGCGCAACGCAATCCAGTGTTCTCAGATTGGCAATTGGGACGCCTGGTCGTGCAGCAGTTCAGATCCGCAGAAGAGCAAGGCATGGCTCAATCTTTGGCCTGGGTCGTCATGCCAGATCATTTCCACTGGACGATTGAGCTACGAAGCCAGTCGCTGTCACAGTTGATGTGTCGGGTTAAATCACGTAGCAGCCGCGCGATAAAACAACGGACGAGCTATGAAGGGATAATCTGGCAAAGAGGCTATTACGACAGAGCGCTGAGACACGAAGAGGATCTAAAAGCCGCCGCCCGTTATATCGTCGCCAACCCTCTACGCGCAGGCCTGGTCGCCCGAATTGGCGACTATCCATTGTGGGATACCCTTTGGCTTTAACCTCACGTACACCCATCACCTCCCCGAAACTTTCCGCCCCGTTCCCCGGTCACTGCTAAAACAACACTACAAGGTGTCAGGCCATGGCTCGGGCAATCTGGAAGGGCGCGATCAGTTTCGGGTTGGTGCATATCCCGGTGGCGCTGGTGTCGGCGACGTCGTCCCACGGGGTGGATTTCGACTGGCTCGACAAGCGCAGCATGGACCCGGTGGGCTACAAGCGCATCAACAAGGTCACCGGCAAGGAGATGACCAAGGAAAATATCGTCAAAGGCGTGCAGTATGAAAAGGGCCGTTACGTGGTGCTCAGCGAAGAAGAGATTCGTGCTGCCCACCCCAAATCGACGCAGACCATCGATATTTTCGGCTTTGTCGACAGCGCACAAATCCCCCTGCAGAACATCGACACCCCGTATTTCCTGACCCCCGATAAGCGCGGCGAAAAAGTCTATGCCCTGCTGCGTGAAACCCTGGTCGACACTAAAAAAGTCGCGCTGGCCTACGTGGTACTGCACACCCGTGCGCATTTGGCGGCGGTGATGCCGCTGGAGTCGGCGATGGTGCTGGTGATCCTGCGCTGGCCCGCTGAGGTCCGTGGTCTGGACACGCTGGAGCTGACCGACGCCGTCACCGACGCGACCCTCAGCAAAAGCGAACGTGACATGGCCAAGCGGTTGGTCAAGGACATGAGCGCTGACTGGCAGCCCGAGGAATACCGCGACACCTTCGAAGAAAAAATCATGCAGCTGGTCGAAACCAAGGCCCGCGAAGGCAAGATCGAGGACGTCGAAACCAACGTCGGCGAGCCGGAGCGCAAGAGCGCCGATGTCATCGACCTCACCGAGTTACTCAAGCGCAGCCTCGGCGGCAAGCCTTCGGCTCCAGCGAAGCCGGCCACCAAACCGAGATCCGCTAGCAAGGCGCCGAGCAAGACTCCGCGCAAGAAAACCAGCAAAGCTTCCTGAGGACTGCGGATCCCGTTCAGAAATCGGGCAAGGGAATCGATCATGGCCAAGCCAGTGAGTGAATACACGCGCAAACGCAACTTCGACATCACCTCGGAACCTGCCGAGCAGGAGGCGCCGAAGAAGGCAACGCGAGGCGCTAAAGCATTGGGCTTTGTGGTGCACAAACACGATGCGCGCAACCTGCATTACGACTTTCGCCTGGAACTGGATGGCACGCTGAAGAGCTGGGCCGTGCCCAAAGGTCCGAGCCTGGACCCGAAACAAAAGCGCCTGGCGGTACACGTCGAAGATCACCCCCTTGGCTATGCCGGCTTCGAAGGCAGTATTCCCGAAGGGCAGTACGGCGCCGGCGACGTGATCGTCTGGGACCACGGCGTCTGGCAACCGCATGGCGATCCCAAAGCGACCTATAAGGACGGCAAACTCAAGTTCACCTTGATCGGCGAGAAACTCACTGGCGAATGGGCGCTGGTTCGCACCCACCTCAAAGGCAGCGGCAATAAGGAGCAGTGGTTGCTGATCAAGGAAAAGGACGAAGTGGCCCGGCCGGCCGACGAATACGACATTGTCCAAGCGTTACCTAAAAGCGTGGTCAGCGGCAAAGGCGTGGGGGAGGCGCGTAAAGCCAAACCGGTCGCGAAAGCCAAGGCCAAAAAAGCGTCAATCAAGGTCCCAGTAACTCTGGCACCGCAGCTGGCAACTCTGGTCGATAAACCACCCAGCGGCGAATGGCTGTACGAAATCAAGTTCGACGGCTATCGGATACTGACCCATTTTAGCGACGGTAAAGTCCGCTTGGTCAGCCGCAATGGCAACGACTGGACCGAGCGTCTGGCGCTGCAAGCCAAGGCGCTGACCGCAATGAAACTAGAAGACAGCTGGCTCGATGGTGAGATGGTGATGCTCAACGACAAAGGCCTGCCGGACTTTCAAGCCTTGCAGAACGCCTTTGAGATCGGCCGCAGTAAAGACGTGGTGTATTACCTGTTCGACGCGCCGTACCTCAATGGCGAAGACTTGCGCGATACCCCGGTGGAGGAACGTCGCGCGGCCCTGAAAAAAGTGGTGGATAAGCAGCGCAGTCGTCTGCTGCGTTTCTCTGATGCCTTTACCGCCAACCACCGGGACATTGTCGAAAGCGCCTGCGCCATGTCGCTGGAGGGGGTAATCGGCAAGCGCGCTGGCAGCCTGTATGTGTCCAGGCGCAGTCCCGATTGGATCAAGCTTAAATGCCGCTTGCGCCAGGAATTCGTGATCGTCGGTTATACCCAGCCGCAAGGCAGTCGCAGCGGTTTTGGTGCGTTGCTGTTGGCGGTCAATGATCCGCAATTGGTCTACGCCGGGCGCGTCGGTACAGGCTTCAGTCAGGCTACGTTGAAAAAACTGCACGAACAGATGAGCACGCTGGAGCGCAAGACCTCGCCCTTGGCGAAAAAGCTCACGGCTGAACAAGCCAAAGGCGTGCACTGGATCGAGCCGACTCTGGTCTGTGAAGCCGAATTTGCCGAGTGGACTCGAGAAGGAATTTTGCGCCAAGCGGCGTTCGTTGCCCTGCGCAGCGACAAGCCGGCGGGTGAGGTGGTGCATGAGCAGCCACGTTCGGCGAAAGAGCTCAAAGCCACGCCGGAAGCGAAAACCGACAAGGGTAAAATCGATGTTGCTGGCGTTGGTATCAGTCATCCGGACCGGGTGATCGACGCCGAAAGCGGCACGCAGAAACTCGAACTGGCACAGTTCTATGAGTCGATCGCCGACTGGATTTTGCCGCACCTCAAGCATCGGCCGGTCGCCTTGCTGCGCTGCCCCGAAGGCGTCAGCGGTGAGCAGTTTTTCCAGAAACATGCCGAGCAACTGTCGATCCCGCACATCAAACAACTGGCCCCCGGACTCGACCCCGGGCATGCGCGCCTGATGGAAATCGATACGCTGCAAGCGCTGGTCGGCGCGGCACAGATGGGCACGATCGAATTCCACACTTGGGGCGCCACCAGTGACAAGATCGAAACCCCGGACTGCCTCATCCTCGACCTCGATCCAGACCCCGCGCTGCCATGGCGCAGCATGCTCGAAGCCACGCAGTTGATCCTCAGCGTGCTCGACGAACTCGGCCTTGAGGCCTTTCTGAAAACCAGTGGCGGCAAAGGCATGCACATCGTCGTGCCGCTGGCGCGTCAGGCGGATTGGGACAGCGTCAAAGGATTCGCCAAAGCCATGGCCCAGTTCATCACCCGACAACTGCCGGAACGCTTCACCGCCACCATGGGCCCGAAAAACCGCGTGGGCAAAATCTTCATCGACTACCTGCGCAACACCCGGGGCGGCAGCACCGTCGCGGCCTATTCAGTCCGCGCCAGGCCGGGGTTGCCGGTTTCCGTGCCCATCCGCCGCGACGAACTGGCCGGGCTGACGTCGGCTCAGCAATGGACAGTCGGCAACCTGCATGAGCGGCTGGAGGGGATGAAGAAAGACCCGTGGGCGGGGTATGAAAATCGGCAGAGGATTACGCAGAAGATGGTGAAGCGGTTGGCGGGGTAGGGGCATGCTTTTTTTGTCTGGCCATTGTGTCGCGCCTATCAGTCGGTCTTCGCAGCGGTGCGGCGATCCGACAAGCCTGGCTCCCACAGAAATTTGAGGCTGGATAAAAGCCTGAAGTTGACTTCAATCTGTAGGAGCTGCCGAAGGCTGCGATAAGGTCGGAACGACCTTCGCGATGTCAATTGTTCGCAGCCTGCGGCAGCTCCTACGGGATCAGGGTATCCACAGATTCTCATCAAGCCACAGATCCACTGTAGGCGCAGGCTTGAACTGCGAAAGGGCCGTAACAGCCACAGTGTTGTTGCCGTCTTTCATCCAAAGCAGGCGTGTCTTCACTTACAGATTTTCTTCTGAGTGGAACAAAGCTGACTGCCTTTATTTATGACTATTAATCATTAAACAACTGACACCCCGGCGCTTCAGTCATACCAGCAACCCCTATAACCTCAATGGCACTGTCACCCAGCCGCTGAGGTTCTCTGATGAATCCCACCCGTCCAGCTCACCCCCACGATATTTCGCCTTGGTTGACGATCTTCCTTGCGTTCGCCTGCACCCTGATTACCGCGGGCAGTTACTTTGCCCAGCCATTGGCCAGCGTTATCGGACGTGACCTTGGGATGTCGCCGTCGGCAGCGGGGTTGGTGATAACGGTGGGGCAGTTGGGGTATTGCCTGGGGTTGTTGCTGATCTCGCCGCTGGGCGATGTGCTGGAAAATCGCCGGTTGCTGGGTGTGACCTTGTTGCTGTCGGTGGCCGCATTGAGTTTGGCGGCACTGGCGCCTGGGGCCAGCTGGTTTTTGTTTGCCTGTTTTGCGATCGGTGTTTCGGCGATTGCCGTGCAGTTGATCGTGGTGCTCGCTGCGTCCATGAGCCGTCCACACAATCGCGGGCGCGTCGTAGGGCAGGTGACGGCGGGCTTGTTGTTTGGGGTCTTGTTGGCGTGGCCGGTGGCGAATCTGGTTAATGCACAGATTGGCTGGCAGCGCCTGTTCGCCGCCGATGCGCTGCTGATCGGCGGCTTGGCGCTGGTCTTGCGACGGGTGCTGCCAACACGCCAACCGGCGCCGGGCGCGCGTTATTCGAGGCTGCTAATGTCGTTGTTGCCGCTGTGGCGCGCCCATCCCGAATTGCGCCGGCGGGCGTTGATTCAGGCGCTGCTGTTTGGCGTGTTCAGTCTGTTCTGGACCTGCTTGCCGCTTGAGCTTCGAACTCGGCACCTGTTGAGCACCCACCAACTGGCGCTGTTCGGCTTGATCGGTGCGGGCGGGGCGTTGGCCGCTCCTCTGGCCGGCTGGGCTGCGGATCGCGGTTGGTCGTCTGCCGCGTCGTTGCTGGGTTGCGCGCTGGTGGCCCTGAGTTGCGCGGCATTTGCCCTTGATGACGCGTTATGGCGTGTGGCGCTGGCCGCGTTTTTCATCAGCGCCGGGGTACAGGCGTGTCATGTGATTTCCCAGCGCCGGGTGTTGGCGCTGCAACCTGACGCGGGCAATCGGCTCAACAGCCTGTATATCGCAACCTTTTTTGTCGGCGGCGCCCTCGGTTCGGCATTGGCGGCGCCCTTGTTTCTCTACGGCTGGTTCTGGCCGGCAACCCTGGGCGAAGTCGCCGCGCTGGTGGCCTGTTGTGGCTGTCTGCACTGGGCCGTGCGCGATGCGCGAACCGTCGCCCCTTCATAACATCCTCGGAGTACTTCATGCCCCACACTCAAACCACGTCCAATCTCGACACTCGCTTGCAAGGCCAGCGAGTGGTAGTGCTCGGCGGGTCGTCCGGAATTGGCTTTGCCGTGGCGCAGCAAGCGCTGGCGGTCGGCGCCCAGGTGGTGATCGTGTCGAGTAACAGCCGCCGTTTGCAGGAGGCGATTCAGCGGCTAGGTGGCCCGGTGAAAGGCTATACCCTGGACCTCAACGACGAGCGCGCCATCGAGCATTTCTTCGGTGCGCTGGGCGCCTTTGATCACCTGGTGTTTACCGCCGGTGATCGCCTGCGCCTGGGGCCTTTGGCCGACACTGACCTGCAGCAGGCGCGCAAGGCTTTCGATTTGCGTTATTGGGCGGCGCTGGCTGCGGCGAAGTACGGCGCACGGCAGATTCGTGAGGGCGGCTCGATCGTGTTGACCACCGGTATTGCCGGTTTGCGGCCACAACACGGCTGGGTGCTGGGGGCCAGTGTGTGTGGCGCGATCGAGTCATTGACCCGGGCGCTGGCGGTGGAATTGGCGCCGGTTCGGGTCAATGCGGTATCGCCGGGGCTGATCCGCACCGACCTGTGGCAGGACATGAGCGAAGAGCAGCGTCAGGCGATGTACACCAAGGCCAGCCAGGCACTGCCGGTGGGTAAGGTCGGTGAGGCTGACGACGTCGCGGCGGCCTATCTGTTTCTGATGCGTGGCGCGTTCAGCACGGGCCAGACGTTTGTTATCGACGGGGGCGCAGTGTTGGTCTAATCGGATGTGGCTGAGTCGGCGCTCCGTCGAAAACGCCCCGGTGCCTCGCCATAGGTTTCCTTGAACACCTTGCTGAAGGCCGCTTGGGATTGATAGCCGACCTGTGCGGCGATGTCGCTCAAACCGCTGTGGGATCTAGTCAGCAGGCTGTAGGCCAATTCCATGCGCACTCGGGTCAACATCACCCAGGGTGAGATACCGGCCAGTTTGGTAAAGCTGCGCATGAACGTCGCGCGGGACATCAGGGCAATACTGGCCAGGCCCTCGATGGTCCAGTCGTGGGCCGGGTCGTCCAGTATCGATTGCCAGACTTTGCTCAAGCGTTTGTCGTTCATCAACGCCAGGGTGCCGGACGCTTGGGGTTGGTTGTGCAAATGGGCGCGCAGGATCAAGGCGAACAACGCCGACGTCAGCGCATTGATGATGAATTGTCCGCCGGTTTTGTTGGCATCGGCTTCACCGCGCAGCAGCGCCACCAACGCGGGCAGGTGATCGCCGGCTTGCAGCTCGGTGCTGGAAATCAGCACATGACCGGGCAGGGCGCCGAACAGCATCGAGTCGCGGTTGTACAGGAAGCGACCGCACAACACATCGAGCTCTTCGCCCGTGGTGCCCATGCGTTTCAGGGTCAGCAGGCCGCCTTCGATGCGCTCGGGTTGGCTCGGCGCCACCCGCACGCCCTTACTGACCAACAAGTGCCCGGTGCCCGAGGGCAATACCAGGATGTCTCCGGCCTTGAGGCGGATGCGCTGTCCGTCGGCCAATTCTGCCAGACACTCGCCAGCCAGTACGATGTGGTACGGAGCGATGCCTCCCGCTTCCTGGTCGTGATCCAGCGCCCAGTCGCCTTGCAACTGACAGCGCAGGTCCAGGTTGCCACGAACGTCCGCCAGAGCGATGAGTTTGTCGATGGAGTTCATTTGCGAGTATCGGAAAAGAAGTTGAGCGTATCGCGCAAGCCCGCCATTCGAGACGGATGAATACTGTGTCTGTCGCCGGCGCAGTCTAAGCCCGGTCTAATGGAGATACCAGAATGTTCCTCAATTGGCCTGACCTCGTAGGTACTATCAAGAAAAGTTTTGGCGCGCTGAGCAAGTCCAATCCGAAAATGGTCAATGCTTACATGGCGTTGGGTGACGCGGCGGCGGAAAACAATGTGCTGGACGCCAAGACCCGTGAATTGATCTCGCTGGCCGTGGCCATCACCACCCGATGCGACGGATGTATCGGCGCGCATTCCGAAGCAGCGATCAAGGCCGGTGCCACCCGTGAAGAAGTGGCGGCAGCGCTGGCGACCGCCATTTCGTTGAATGCCGGCGCGGCCTATATCTACTCGCTGCATGCGCTGGAAGCCTATGACGCGTTGAAGAAATAATAGCGGGTGGATCAAAAGCTCGATCCCATTGTAGGAGCTGCCGAAGGCTGCGATGGGTACTAAATCGCAGTGAAAGCTCTGACTTTATCGCAGCCTTCGGCAGCTCCTACAGAGACCGTGTTTCACTCTCAAACCTGCTGATTGGCCAAAGCATTGATATCCCTGGCTTCCAACACGGCACTGTCAGCCCCACGGCGAGCCGCGTTGAGCATGGCCTGGCCGACCACGCGGGTGGTCAACACCAGGTTCGGCATCAGCCAGCGCAACAAGGGCAGCAGTGGGCTCGCGACACTGTAAAAGATCCGGTAAGAGCCGGTTTTCGATTGCACCTGATCCAACGGCTGGATCACCCCCGGTCGAAACAGGTACACCCCTCTGAATGGCAACCGGCGCAAGGCGTTTTCGGTCTTGCCCTTGACCCGCGCCCACATGCTGCGCCCTTGTTCGCTGCTGTCGGTGCCGGCGCCGGACACGTAGACGAAGGTCATCTGCGGGTTGAGGCGCGCCAGGGTCGTCGCTGCGTTTAGGGTGATGTCGTAGGTCAGTCGGCTGTAGTCAGCTTCCGACATCCCCGCCGATGAAACGCCCAAGCAAAAAAAGCCTGCATCGAAGCCCTGTAACTCAGCGTCGAGCCCCGTGTAATCGAACAGATCCGGCCGCACGATTTCAGTCAGCTTGGCATGCCGTTGCCCGGTGGCAGTACGCCCGACCGTCACTACGCGTTTTACGTCCTCAGCGGCCAGGCACTCGCGCAGCACGCCAAGGCCGACCATCCCGGTGGCACCAAACAGCAGAACATTCATTCAGTGGTTCCTCAGACTTTCGGCAGGATCGGCGTGGCGAAAAAGTCGCTCGACACACTGACCGATTTCCATTGTGCATCGGATGCCGCGCGGGCCGATTCTGACAAACCAGCATAGTGCACGGCGTCGCTGCCGATCAGTAGGCGCTGCGGCGGTTCGGCGTGCTCAGCCACTTGCAATACGATTTGCGCCACTTTGTCCGGATCGCTGTTTTCATTGCCGGCATATTGCTTGAGCAGTTCCTGCCACTTGCCGATGGTTTCCTGATACTCAGGCATGACCGACACCTCGCTGCTCGCCGCACGTATTACCCAGTTTGTCCGCATGCCACCCGGTTCAAGCGTAGTGACGTGAATCCCCAACGGCATCAGTTCCAGCGCCAGCACGTCAGAGAATCCGCCGACCGCCCATTTCGCTGACTGGTAAGCGCTCATGCCCGCCGTTGCCGTGCGCCCACCGACCGACGAGACCTGGATGATGTGCCCCGAACGCTGTTCGCGCATCAACGGAACCACGGCACGGCTGAGATTGACCACACCGAAGAAGTTGGTATCGAACTCCTCGCGGAAGGCGGCCTCTTCGGTCTGCTCGAAAGGCACCAACTGACCATAGCCCGCGTTGTTGACCAGAACATCCAGACGCCCGAAAGCGTCGACCGCCACTTGCACGGCATTGCGCGCAGCGACGGGGTCGGTGACGTCCAGTTCGACGGTGCGAATCTGCTCGCCGTAGCGCTGAACCAGGTCGTCCAGGCGTTGCGCATTACGCGCCGTGGCGACCAGGCGATGGCCTGCGGCGAGTACAGCTTCGGCAAGGTTGCGGCCGAGACCGGCGGCACTGCCGGTGATTAACCAGACGTTGGACATGGTGTGTCTCCTGTTGCTGTGGGTTGATCGTGGTATATGAGTGCGTAATCACTCATTTATAAATCAAAGCGTTTAGCTTGCGGCAATGGCATTCCAGTACGCCTCGAAACCGGCGTCGCGATAACGTTGGGCCTGCTCCGGTTCATTGCTCATGAAGTCCATAGTGGTCTCGGCCAGGCTGCGCATGATCGCCGCGACGAAGGCCGGCGGTTGCTCGCGGAAGGTGCCGGAGTCGATGCCGTGTTGCAGGGTCAGGCTGATGTCGGCCATGGTGTGCGCGCTGATCGCCTGTGTCTGAGTGGTGATGCGGTCCGACATACTGAGCAGGGCGGTGACCTTGCGCTTTTCCGGAAACGCCACGCCCCAGTCGACGTAGGTGTGCCACAGATGACGCATCCGGCTCTTGACGCTCTCGCCACGGGGGAGACCGGGCAGCATGACTTCACTCAGCTCGGTCTTGATTTCCAGGTACAACTGGTTGAGCAGTTCATCCTTGGTGCTGAAGTAATTGAACAGCGTGCCTTCCGCCACCCCCGCGCCCTTGGCGATCTTCGCGGTCGCCGCGCCCAGGCCCTGTTCGGCAAAAATCTGCAGAGCGGAATCAAGGATGGCGTTGCGTTTGTCTTCGCTCTTCGGGCGGGCCATGGTTAATCAGGGAAACCGTTTAATGGGTGAGTAGGCACTCAGTTATACGCGGGTGCCTTCTGACTTTGCAAACGGGATTTTTCATACGCGATAAATGGTGGTTTCCGTCAACGCGCGTTTTGCTGGTTCATCGCGTTGCGGTATTGCCGGGTGCGGCGGCCGATGAACAGCCGATCAATCAGCAACGCGCGCAGGGCTGAAACACCAGGTTTTGGCTGGCGTCCCTGGCTCAGGCGTCGCAGCTGGAACTTGACCACGGCCATGTTCGCCAGCGAGGCCAGGGCTTTGCTTTTCCAGTTGATCGGCGCCAATTGCGGATGACTGGCTTGCCCGGCGCGCCATAGGCGGGGCAGGGCCGGTTCTATGGCCAGCGCCGTGCCGATGCCGACCATGGCGACGCCGCTGTCGAGCACCTGCTCGGCCACCGACAACTGACGAATGCCGCCCGTGACCATGATCGGCATGCTCGCGACTTTGGCGATCTCTTGGGCAATCTCCAGAAAGTAGGCCTCGCGCGCCAGGGTGCGGCCGTCTCGCGCTTCGCCTTGCATGGCCGGCGCTTCGTAACTGCCGCCCGACAACTCCACCAGATCCACCGGCAACCCGTTGAGCATCTGCACCACCTTCAGCGCATCCTCGGCATCAAAGCCACCGCGCTGGAAGTCCGCCGAGTTGAGCTTCACCGAGACACAGAACTGTGGCGACACCCGAGCACGAACCGCTTTCACCACCTCCAGCAACAACCGCGCGCGATTGTCCAGCGAGCCACCCCAGCGGTCGATGCGCTGGTTGGTCAGCGGCGAGAGGAACTGGCTGATCAGGTAACCGTGGGCAGCATGGATCTGCACCCCGCTGAAGCCCGCCTGTTCCGCCAGCCAGGCGCTGTGGGCGAAGGCGCGAATGACTTCTTCGATATCGCTTTCCGACATCGGGCGCGGCAGGGCGAACAGTTTGGAGAAGCCGCCCATCTCCAGCGCAACCGCCGAAGGTGCCACCGAGCCCTGACCGAGGTTGGCCATGGTCTGGCGCCCCGGATGGTTGATCTGCATCCAGAACTGCGCACCTTTCGAGCGACCGATGCGCGCCCATTGACGGAAGGTCTCCAGCGGCAAATCATGGTCCAGCACCACGCCACCGGGGCCGGTCATTGCCCGGCGGTTGATCATCACATTGCCGGTCAGCAACAGCCCGGCTTCGCCGTCGGCCCAGGCCTGGTACAGGCGTAGCAAGGGCGACGAAGGGTTCTGCTGGAGATCAGCCATGTTCTCTTCCATGGCCGCCTTGGCAATGCGATTGGGAAGGGTGACCCCGTTGGGTAACAGCAGCGGTTGGAAGGGCGACATGATTGACTCCTCAAGTTGAATAATGGGAGCCTAAGGTTAAAGTTAACTTTAATGTCAAGCGGCTTTGTCGAAAGCCAGCGGGTGTTTATGAAAGCGCAAACCCTCTCCATCGGCGAATTGGCCAAACGTAGTGGTCTGGCGACCTCGAACATTCGATTTTACGAAGCGCGTGGGTTGATTCGCGATGTGAAGCGTCAGGCCAACGGCTATCGCAGCTATCCACTGCAGGCGGTGCGCATTCTGGAGTTGATCAAATGCGCGCAACAGGCGGGTTTCACGCTTGAAGAGCTGTCCCTGCTATTGCCGGGGGACGAGTTCAACGCCTCCCGACACGCAGAGCTGATCGCCAGCCTTGAGCTCAAGGTCCAGCAGATTGAGGACATGCAGATCAAGCTAGAGCACAACAAAACCAAACTGTTGGCGGTGATCGAGCGTGTCAAAGCCCGGCCCGAAGGCATGACCTGCGAGACCCAGGCCGATCAGGTACTGGATTATTTGCGCGAAGATACACAGTTGTAACAGCCTCTATCCGCTGGCGGCCATTTGCCATAAGATCGGCCGACTTCAACGGGAGGAGCGTGCGCTTGTGATCGGTTTCCTGGACAAGATGAAAGGCAAAGTCACTGAAACATCCGCCGGTGTGCGCAATTTGTACCTGAGCACATTGACCCCACGCTCAGCCGAGTTCATCGACGAGAAATTCAGCCACGAGGGACGCTCGCTGAGTTTCACCTGTTTTACTGGCGAGGTATTGGCGTCGGACCAGGGCTACCGCATCCGCCGCGCCGACGGTGTGGAAAAACCGGTGCGTTTGTTGGACAGCAACCTGCCGATCTGTGAAGGCCAGGTGGTGTCGTTGATGTGTTGCAGCGCCGATGACAATCCCAACAGCGCACTGGTGGCGCTGATCAATCACACCGCCAGTTCGACCATCAAGGTATTGGGCGCCGGGCAGATCAACAAACGCTTCAGCCTGATCGGCCAGGACCCCCAACAGGGCAACGCCCGAGACACCCGGGAAAAAGCCGCGCGCCTGCTCAACGAGCTGGAGATTCGCCTGAGTCAACTGGGCGAGTGGGCCAGTCGATTCGAGGCGCCGGGTAAGCATTGATCGCAATCCCCTGTAGGAACTGCCGAAGGCTGCGATCGACGGGGAAGCCGTCGTAAATTGAGCAACGCGAAGGTTCTTCGAACCGTATCGCAGCCTTTGGCAGCGCCTACAGGAATGGGTCATTACGGCGCTTTAACTGGCGCCGGCAAGGTCACCAGCGAAACGTACTGATCCCAGAACGCCTTCTGATCGATGCCGAACACCACCTTGGCTTTCTGCGTGCCCACCGGGGCGCCTTTCTTGTAGCCCAGGGCGCGGCCGTAGTCCGGGCCGTAATGTGCATCGACGTCGATCCACATGTCCCGCGCATCGGTAACCATCTCCGGGTGCACCAGGTACAGGGCTGGCAAGCTGTCCCACGTAAAGCTGTGGTAGGTCGGGTCCTTGGCGAAGGTCGGACCAAACACCTGCTTGTACAGGTCAGGAATCACCCCGGTCTTGGCCACGATGCGTGTGTAGACGGCGCTGTCGAAAATCACCTTTTCACACACGTCGTTGGGGAAGATCACGTGTTCAATCGGTTGGCGCAGCACGATCTTCGCCGCCTCCGGATCGAACCACCAGTTGAATTCGGCCGCCGGCGTGGTGTTGCCCGGAATCTCCACCGCGCCGCCCATGTACACGATGCGTTTGATCAACGGCACGATTTCCGGCGCGGTGCGGATCGCCAGCGCGAGGTTGGTCAGCGGGCCGACGGCCAGCAAGGTCACCTCATGCGGGTTTTTCTTCACGCTGTCGATGATGAACTGCGCGGCCGACTCCGGACGCAATTGGGTGTGGGTCGCCATACCATCGGGCGGCGCCACCAATTGACTGGCCGACGTGGGTCGCGGGTTTTTGAATGCACCTGGCCAGCCGGAGCCGAACAGACCTTTCTCTTGCTCATAGGTGGCGAAGTCGTGCAGCAGCGGATAGGCCGCGCCGGAGTAAACGCCGACCTGTTTCTCCAGGCCCATGCGTTCGACGGCCTTGAGTGCATCGACTTGCTCCTGATCGACCCAGGCGTTGCCGCTGACCAGGGTCATGCCCAGCAACTCGATGCGCTTCTGCGCGTGCAGTTGGGCGAGCATGATGAAGGCCTGGCCGTCATCGTTGAGCACGTTGAAGTCGGTGTCGAAGATGACCTTTTCCGCAGCCTGCAGTGAGCTGGCCGACAGCCCCACGGCGAGGGCCAGCGCACAGCTTTTGAGAAACCCTTGCATGTCTTTTTTTCCTTTTTCTGGCATGACTTCAGAGGGGAGTGGCGCGCCTGACATTCCGTCGGCGACGTGCCACTCAAACACAGGCGGTTAGCGATTGACCAGCTTGGCCGGCAACGCTATCACCAACAGGCTGCTGAGGATCAGACAACCGGCGAAGAACCACAGCGCGCTGGCGCTGCTGCCGGTGATGTCGATGGCGATGCCCATCACCGAGTTGCTGACCAGCCCGGCAATGTTCGCCAGCGAGCAGGCCAGGGCGAAGCCGGTGGCCGCTGCTCTGCCTGTAAGAAAGGTCGCTGGCAGGCTGAAGAACACCGGCACCGCGCCGATGATCGCCGCCGACGCAACGGCGAACAGCGCCACGGTCGCCACCACGTTGTGGGTGAAGAAGGTGCTGGTGGCCATGGCTGCGGAACCGATCAGGAACGGCACGATGATGTGCCAGCGGCGTTCACGATGGCGGTCCGAACTGGCGCCAATCAACAACATGCCAAGCAAAGCGGCAACGCTGGGCAGTGCGGTCAGCACGCCGATGTGGAAGGTGTCGACCACTCCGGCATTGCGGATTAAGGTTGGCATCCAGAAGCCCATGGCGTAGGCGCTGAGCAGAATCGAGAAATCGATACCGCCGAGCATCCACACTTTCAGGTTGAAAAAGCCATCACGGAAGCTGTGCTTGCTGTCTTTGCTGCCACTCTCGTCCTGGCGCAGCTCGCTTTCCAGCAGGCTCTTTTCCTTGTCATCGAGCCACTTGGCTTCGGTGTGGTTATTGGGCAAGGCCCAGAAGGTCCAGATGCCCAACAGCACGCTAGGCACGCCTTCGATCAGGAACAGCCACTGCCAGCCGCGCAGCCCGGCGGTTTGGTCGAAATGGCCCATGATCCAGCCGGACAGCGGGCCGCCGATCACGCTGGACAGCGGCAAGCCGATCATGAACAAGGCGATGATGCGCCCGCGTCGATGGGTGGGGAACCAGGTGGTAAGGTAGAACAGCACGCCCGGCAGGAAACCCGCTTCAGCCGCACCCAACAGGAACCGCAGAATGTAGAACTGGGTGGAGGAGGTGACCAGCAGGGTGCAGGCCGAAAGCAAGCCCCAGGTGATCATGATCCGCGCGATCCAGATCTTCGCCCCGACTTTTTCCAGCACCAGGTTACTCGGCACTTCGAACAGGATATAACCAACGAAAAACAGCCCGGCGCCCAGGCCGAAAGCGGTTTCGCTCAGGTGCAACTGGTCGAGCATTTGCAGCTTGGCGAAACCAATATTGATCCGGTCCAGGTACGCGGCCAGATAGCAGAAACACAGGAACGGAATCAGCTTCCAGGTGATCTTGTGGTACAGCGCTTGAATCGGGTCCGCGATCGTCGTCGCAGTGGGTGCATTCGCAGTGGACATGGGTGTCTCCTGGCGGTGACTTGTGGTTGTTATTTAGCCGCGTTTTCAGTGCTTTGGCAGCACCGTACGGCGGCTTCCAAAGGCAGTGTCAGAAGTACGTGCGTGTGGCGCGGTCTGTGCCGGCTCACGATGAAACTCGATCCACTGTAGGAGCGGGCTTGCCCGCGATGGCGGCGTGTCTGACACACCGCGTTGAATTCATCGCGGGCAAGCCCGCTCCTACAGGTTGTTGTCAGGCTTTTTCGAACTGCGCCATCGCTTCCTGTTTGCTCACCACGTCACCATATTTGCTGTCGATGTCGAACAGGTTGGCTTCGTGGGGAGCGGGGTGACGGTCGCCGACGCATTCTCGGACGACGATGGTTCTAAATCCGTGTTGCACAGCATCTACTGCCGTGGCCCGAATGCAGCCACTGGTGGAACAACCCGCCAACACCACGGTGTCGATGCCCTGTGCGTGCAGCATCGACGCCAGGCTGGTGCCGAAGAATGAGCTGGCGTATTGCTTGCTGATCACCACTTCATCGGCCGTGGGCAGTACTTCTTCACAGAACGCCGCCAGCGGGTTGCCTTCGACCATGTCCTTCATCACCGGCGCTTTCACCACCCACATGCCACCGTCGGCGAAGTGCCCGGGGTGGTAACGGATGTTGGTGTGCACCACGGTAATTTTGTGCTGCCGCGCGCAGGCCAACAGTTCGACGCTTTCGGCCACGGCACTGACCACGCCAGGCGCAAACAGCGGCGCACCTTCGTGGGTATAACCCTGCATGAAATCAATCATCAGCAACGCCGGTTTTTTACCGAAGCCGATACGCTGACCCCAGACGCCCTGATAGTTGGCGTCGGCGCTTTGCTCTTGCTGGCTCATGAACGTCCCCTTGCTTAGCGAATGGACTCACCGAGGAAATCACCGAACGCGGTGAAGAATCCTTCGAGGTCGTCCCACGGAATCATGTGCCCGGCGTTTTCGACGTGGGCGATGAGCATTTCGGGTTGCAATTGCAGCATCTCGGCTTCGTCTTCGGCCTGAATCACCCCGCCCCGACCGGCGACGATCAACAGCGTCGGCACCGTCAGCCACGGTAGATTCTGGTGGAAGTCGACGTCATGGAAGTCATTGAAGGCGCGCACAATGGCTGGTTCGTAGCAAGTGTGCAGCCACTCGGCCCTGACCTGCAGTTGGTCTTTGGTCCAAGTCGGACAGAAGGTACGCATGGCCTCGGCGTCCATCCCAAGCAGTGACTGACGGATCGAGTCCACGTACCACGGCAGCTTGCTCGGGTATTCACGACGACCGGGGCCGGACACCGGAGGGTCGATCAACACCAGACGCTTCAGGCCTTGCGGATGCAGCACCGCGCTGCGCGTGGCAAAGCGTGCGCCCATGGAATGGCCCAGCAGATGGTAGGCGTCGATCCCCAGCGCCTTGGCGAAGGCGGCGATGTCCTCGGCGCAGGCGTCGGAGCCGTAATCCAGCTCCGCACCGGTTGACGACAGACCACGCCCGCGCGCATCCAGCACATAGGTGTCGAAATGCGCACCCAGCCGTTCGGCGACAAATCCCCAGGTGATCGCCGGGCTGGTGATGCCGGGAATCAGCAGCAGTGCCGGTTTGTCGGCGAAGCGCTCGCCGCCATAGCGCAGGTAATGCTGACGAATGCCATTGGCCTGGACGTTGCCGCCTTGAATGAAGGTGCTCACGCCGCCACCCCGGATTTCAGCTGTTGACCGTACAGGTCATAGCCGTAGACCCAGGCCGGGTCTTCTTGAGTGCGCAACCAGGTGTTGGCGTTGGACACCGCCTGCACCCGAGAGGCGCGTTCCTTGCGGTTGGCTTCGTAGAGTTCAAACGCGGTGCGGTAATCGCTGAGGCCGGTTTCCTCGAGGCAGCGGGTCAACATCGCCGCATCTTCGATGGCCATGCCGGCGCCTTGGGCCATGTGTGGTTTCATCGGATGGCAGGCATCGCCCAGCAGCACCAGACGACCACGGCTCCACAATGGCAGCGGATTGCGGTTGAGCAGTGGCCATTTGGTCACGGACTCGGTGGACTCGATCAGCGCCTGAACCGTCGGGTGGTAGCCCTGGAACGCGTCGTACATTTCCTCGCGGCTGCTGTCGACGAAGTTACCGTTGAAATCCCAGGCCGGGTGCGGCACGCCGGTGACGTAGTAGTACTCATCGCGCTGGCCGGTGGTGTGATAGACCATCATGTGGCGGTCTTCGGTCCACCATTTCACGCAGTTTTCAAAGTCCAGCTTGTACTTGGTCAGCACCTCGCTGCGGATCAACGCACGGTGGGCGACCCAGCCGCTGTACAGCGGCTTTTCGTGACCCAGCAGCTCTTCGCGGATTTTCGAGTTAATGCCGTCGGCCCCAATGACGATATCGGCCTCGGCCGTGGTGCCGTCACTGAAACTCAAGCGCACGCCGTCGCCCGTCTCCTCGAGGGTTGTCAGGCACTTGCTGAAGTGCACGGTGCCGGGGGCGATGGTCGACATTTGCAGCGCGTGCAGGTCACCGCGGTGCACAGTGATGTAGGCCGCGCCGTATTCCTTTCGCGCAAACGCCCCCAGCGGTATCCGGGACAAATAGTCGCCGCTGGCGCCGTCACGGCTGAACCAGAAGTCGGGGTGTGAACCCATGTCGCTCAAGGTCTGTTCGATCCCCATGCGGCGGAAGATTTTCATGATGTTCGGGCCCATGTGGATGCCCGCGCCGATCCGCGAAAACTCCGAGGCCTGCTCATAGATATCGACCGTGAACCCGGCTTGCTGCAACAGCGTGGCAGCAGCGGCCCCACCTAGACCTGCGCCGACGATTGCGATTTTTTGTGTGCTTCGCATGGGGAGTTTCCTTCGATCTTGATAGTAGTTCGGTGTGTGGTCGGCGAGATCATGGAACAACGCTCGCAACGTTTTTAAAGTGTATACGCTCTTTTTTTGAAATGTGAATAGTTCGATTGAAAAAATAAAAAACAACGATAAAAGGTCAATGTAACCTTGAGTAACCCTATTTTATTGAGGTTGTGGTGCTGGGTAACGAAATGGCGTGGCTATTGCAGAGCGCATTGATTTGATGTCTTATCAGTTTTAAATGGCGTGTACGTTGTAAAAATGCACTCATGTGAAGCGCGACGCCTTGTTTCGGTGCGTCGGGGAAACAGCTCAGTTACGAGGAGAGATGAAATGCCGGTAAGCGATTGCGAACTGACCCAGATGTTCGAACAAGTGTTGAAGTTGTCGAAAGTCGACCCGACGCAGAGCGTTGCGGTATTGAAAAGTCATTACTCCGACCCCCGCACCGTGCGCGCGGCGATGGACGCAGCGCAGCGTCTGGGGGCCAAGGTTTACGCCGTGGAATTACCATCGTTCAACCATCCGAAAGCCATGGGCAACGACATGACCGCCTACTGCGGCGACACGGCCTTGACCGGCAACATCGCAGCGCAACGGGCGCTGGAAGCGGCGGACCTGATTGTCGACACCATGATGCTGCTGCACTCGCCCGAGCAGGAGCAGATACTCAAGACCGGCACGCGCATTCTGCTGGCGGTCGAGCCACCGGAAGTGCTGGCGCGAATGCTGCCGACCCTGGCCGACAAAGAGCGGGTGATGGCGGCCGACGCGGTGCTGAAAAAGGCGCGTTCGATCCAGGTACGGTCCAAGGCCGGCAGCGATTTCCGCGCGCAGTTGGGGCAATATCCGTCAGTCACCGAGTACGGTTTTGCTGATGAGCCTGGGCGTTGGGACCATTGGCCTAGCGGTTTTCTGTTCTCCTGGCCGAACGAAGAAACCGCCGAAGGTGTGCTGGTAATTGATGTCGGTGACATCGTGTTGCCGTTCAAAAACTACTCACGGGAACAGATCACCCTAGAGATCAACAAGGGGTTCATCACTTCGATTCATGGTGGTTTCGAGGCCGAATACCTGCGTGATTACATGAAGTATTTCAACGATCCGGAGGTGTACGGCATCTCGCATATCGGCTGGGGTTTGCAGCCGCGCGCGCAGTGGACCGCCATGGGCCTGCACGATAAAAACGACGGCATGTGCATGGACGCCAGGGCGTTCTATGGCAACTTCCTGTTTTCCACCGGGCCGAATACCGAAGTCGGCGGTACGCGAAAAACGCCGTGTCATCTGGACATTCCGCTGCGCCGTTGCGATATCTATCTGGACGACAAGGCGGTGGTGTTGGGCGGGGAAGTGGTGGCGCCCGAGGGTTCTATCGCGCATTGATGGGTGACCAATTTTTTGTAGGAGCTGCCGAAGGCTGCGATCTGCTTGACGCGGTGTGTCAGACTCGCTGCCATCGCAGCCTGCGGCAGCTCCTACAGGTGATGCGCGATCACAGATTTTGTTAATGTACCCGACACTTCAATCCCGCCAGACAGAGCCTGCCGTGCCCGATACAACATCTGATTCTTATGCCTTTTCCGAACAGGTTGGCCATTTGCTGCGCAAGGCTTACCAGCGGCATATGGCGATCTTTCAACAGAACGTCGGCGATTCGCAGCTGACGGCGGTGCAATTCGTTACGTTATGCGCCGTGCGTGACAACGGTCCGAGTTCGTTGACTGAGTTGGTAAAAGTCACCGCCGTGGACCAGGCGACCATTCGCGGCATCGTCGAACGGCTCAAGGCGCGTGATTTGATTACGCTTGAGCCGGACCCGGAAGATCGGCGCAAGGTGATTGTTGGCTTGTCCGACAGTGGACGGCAGTTGGTGCTGGACACCGTGCCGCATGCGGCGCAGATCAGTGAGTTGACGATGAGTAATCTGAACCCGGCGGAGCGGGTGGCTATTTTGTATTTGCTGCGCAAGATGATTGAGGATTGATTGGAGGGCGCTGACACTTGTAGGGGCGGGCTTGCCCGCGATGGCGGTGTGTCAGGTGTACTGCTTGATGACTGCTCGCCAACAAGTCGGCTCCTACAAAAAATCTGCGCCTGACGCAAACCTCTGGTCCGGCACGCCCTGTCTAGACCCAACTCTCAACAAGATCTCCACCACTTTTCCCCCTTGGCACGCTTCCTGCTCTCATTTCATGTAGCAATCACTTCATCAAATAGCACCCCCTGAATCGGTCGTGCGGTAACACTTGGAGCCCTGCATGAGTGAGCAAGTCGCACTGCGTGAGACCACTGTGGCCCTGCGCGTCAATGGCCAGACCACCTCGGTCACGGCGATGGCCGACACGCCGTTATTGCTGGTGCTGCGTAATGACCTACAGCTCAACGGCCCGAAATACGGCTGCGGGTTGGGTGAGTGCGGGGCGTGTACGGTGATCGTCGATGGCGTCGCCGCGCGTTCTTGCGTGTTCCCGTTGTCCGGCGCCGCAGGTCGGGAGATCACCACCCTGGAAGGCATCGGCACGCGCGAGTGCCCACACCCGGTGCAGCAGGCGTTCATCGATGAGCAGGCGGCGCAATGCGGTTACTGCATGAACGGCATGATCATGACCGCTAAAGCCTTGCTTGATCGCAACCCCCATCCCAGTGAAACGCAGATTCGCAACGAGCTGTCGGCCAATCTCTGCCGTTGCGGCACCCATATCGAAATCCTTCGCGCGGTGTTGCGTGCCGCCCGTCCATTGCCTTGAACGGACCGATGACCATGACTCAAGCCACGCCTACCCGTGATCAACTGCTGGCCAAGACCGGTGTATTGCTGATTGTCGATCAGATTCAGCCGCCGTCCGGTCCGGTGGCCAAGGGCGGGACGCCGGTGGTCAAACCCAAGGAACTGGGGTTGTTCATTGCGGTGAATGATGACGGCAAGGTCTATGCCTTCAACGGCCATGTCGACCTCGGTACCGGTATCCGCACCTCGCTGGCGCAGATCGTCGCCGAGGAACTGGACCTGAACATGGAGCAGGTGTGCATGGTGCTGGGCAGCACCGACAGTGCGCCAAATCAGGGCGCAACTATCGCCAGTGCGACGATCCAGATTTCCGCCATTCCGTTGCGCAATGCTGCCGCCGAAGCCCGGCGTTTTCTGCTGGCCCGTGCGGCGCAGCGGTTTCAGGTGACGGTGGAAAGCCTGCATATAGACAGTGGCGTGATTAAAGGCGAAGACGGCCGGCAACTGAGTTTCGCCGAGTTGGTGGGGGGCGAGCATGACCAGCTGACGATTTCCGGCGATGCGCCGCTCAAGCGTCTGGAAGACTACCGCTTGGTCGGCAAGGGCGCGGCGCGGGTGGATATTCCGGGCAAGGCCACTGGCGAGTTGACCTATGTCCACGACATGCGTCTGCCGGACATGCTCCACGGCCGAGTGATTCGCCCGCCGTATGCCGGGCTCGACAGTGGTGATTTCGTTGGCAACAGCCTGCTGGAGGTGGACGAGTCGTCCATCGCCCACATTCCGGGCATCGTCCGGGTGGTGGTGATTCGCGATTTTGTCGGCGTGGTGGCCATGCGTGAAGAGCAAGCCGCCAAGGCCGCGCAGGCGTTGAAAGTCACCTGGAAAGCCTGGAACCACAAGCTGCCGGACATGAGCGACATCGAGCAGGCGATCCGCGATAACCCCAGCGTGCAGCGGGTGGTGTTGGATCAGGGCAATGTCGACGAAGCGCTGGGTAATGCCAGTCAGCGCATGAGCCGTACCTATTTATGGCCGTATCAGATTCACGGCTCGATCGGCCCGTCTTGCGGTCTGGCGGATTATCACGACGAGGGCGTTCGCGTCTGGTCCGGCACGCAAAACCCGCACCTGTTGCGCGCTGATTTGGCGTGGCTGCTGGAGTATCCCGAAGAGCAGATCGAGATCATTCGCATGGAGGCGGCGGGGTGCTACGGGCGTAATTGCGCCGACGATGTGTGCGCGGATGCCGTGCTGTTGTCCCGTGCGGTGGGCCTGCCGGTGCGGGTGCAGCTGACCCGCGAACAGGAGCACGCCTGGGAGCCCAAGGGCACCGCGCAATTGATGGAAATCGATGGCGGGATCAATACCGACGGCAGTGTTGCCGGTTATGACTTCCAGACCAGCTACCCGTCCAACGGCGCACCGACCCTGGCGTTGTTGCTGACCGGGCGGGTCGAGCCGGTGGCGGCGATGTTCGAGATGGGCGATCGCACGTCGATCCCGCCTTACGATTTCGAGCACATGCGGGTCACCATCAACGACATGGCGCCGATTGTTCGCGCGTCGTGGATGCGCGGGGTGTCGGCGTTGCCCAATACCTTCGCCCATGAATCGTACATCGACGAACTGGCGTTTGCCGCCGGCGTCGATCCCATCGAATACCGCCTGCGTTACCTGCATGACGAGCGCGCCTCGGAGCTGGTCAAAGCCACCGCCGCCCGCGCTGAGTGGACCCCGCGCACGCAACCGATGCAAATCCCGGAAGAGCACAACATCCTCCGGGGTCGCGGCTTTGCTTACGCGCGCTATATCCACAGCAAATTTCCCGGCTTCGGCGCGGCATGGGCGGCGTGGGTCGCCGATGTGGCGGTGGACAAACTGAGTGGCGAGGTCTCGGTGACACGGGTGGTGATCGGTCACGACGCGGGGATGATGGTCAACCCGGCCGGGGTGCAGCACCAGATTCACGGCAACGTGATCCAGTCCACCAGCCGGGTGCTCAAGGAACGGGTGACGTTTGAAGAGTCGACGGTGTCAAGCAAGGAGTGGGGCGGTTATCCGATTCTGACCTTCCCTCAGGTGCCGGAGATCGACGTGTTAATGATGCCCCGGCAAAACGAGCCGCCGATGGGCGCCGGGGAGTCGGCAGCGGTGCCTAGCGCGGCAGCAATTGCCAACGCGATCTATGACGCTACCGGGATTCGTTTTCGCGAGCTGCCGATCACCGCCGAACGGGTGCTCGCTGCGCTGAAAGGCTCGGCCGACAGCGCCAATAGTGCGCCGCCGAATTCGCTGAAAAGCAAACGCTCGAAATGGCTGTTCGGTTCGTTGTTCGCCGCGTTCGGTGCAGTGCTCGGGATCGCAGCGACGGCGCTGCCCTGGCGTGCCGAAATCGCGCCGATTGCGCCACCGGCTGCTGGCACCTGGTCGGCCGCCACCCTGGAGCGCGGGCGATTGCTGGCGGCGGCGGGGGATTGCGCGGTGTGTCACACCGCGCCGGGCGGCGTGACCAATGCCGGTGGCTTGGCCATGGACACGCCGTTCGGCACGCTGTACAGCAGCAACATCACCCCAGACCCGAAAACCGGGATCGGCAACTGGTCTTACCCGGCGTTCGAGCGGGCCATGCGTGATGGCATCAGCCGTGACGGCAAGCACCTGTATCCAGCGTTTCCCTACACTGCTTTTCGCAACGTCAACGACGCCGACATGCAGGCGCTGTACGCCTACTTGATGGCACAGGCCCCGGTCAGCCAACCGGCCAAGCCTAACGCCATGCAGTTCCCGTTCAATCTGCGGCCGATGATGGCCGGCTGGAACGCTTTGTTTTTGCGCAAGGGCGAAATCAAGGTCCAGCCCGAACGCAGTGAGCAATGGAATCGCGGCGCCTATCTGGTCAATGGCCTCGGGCACTGCGCGGCCTGTCACTCGCCGCGCAACCTGATGGGCGCGGAGAAGGGCGGGGCTGCGTTCCTGGCGGGCGGCACGGTGGATGGCTGGGATGCGCCGGCACTCAATGGCTTGTCGAAATCGCCGACGCCGTGGACCGAAGACCAACTGTATAACTATCTGAGCAGCGGCTATTCCGACGCCCATGGCGTGGCGGCTGGGCCGATGGGCCCAGTGGTCAGTGAACTGTCGAAATTGCCCAAGGCCGATGTGCGGGCAATGGCCGTGTACCTGGCGTCGCTGGACAGTTCAGCCCAGGCGGCGCCAGTGTCTACGGTCGAAGAAGTGGCGCAGCCGAGTGTCAGCGCGGTCTCCTTGAACAACGGTCGGCGGGTGTTCGAGGGCTCGTGTCAGGGGTGTCACGCCGACGGTCTGGGGCCGAAATTGTTTGGTGTCAGCCCATCGCTGGCCAGCAACACCAACGTGCATGCGGCATTGCCGGACAACCTGCTCAAGGTGATCCTGCAGGGTATCGCGACCCCGGCGACGCCGGATCTGGGTTATATGCCCGGCTTCAAGGACAGCCTCTCAAACACCCAAGTGGCCGAACTGGCGGGGTACCTGCGCAGTCGTTTCGCCTCGGCCGAGCCAGCGTGGCAGGGTCTTGAGCAGAAAGTCGCGCATGTCCGCGCCAATCCGGGCAGCCATTGATCAAGCCGGCTGCACCTGCACGCCGCGCAGCACCAGGTCGCTGATGAACGCCAGCCAGTCCTGACGCTGGCCGTGGTCCGCGAGGTCTTCGCCGAGGAACGAACTGAGGGTGTGCTGGTTGGAGTTATAGAAGTAGCAGAGCGAGGCGATCATCAAGTAAACGTGCTTGATGTCGATGTCGCGGCGGAACAGGCCTTGTTCCTGACCGGCTTCGATGATCGGCCGCAGCACGCCCACCGCTTCCCCCGACAGGCGCCGCAACTCGCTGGACTGCTTGGCGTGTTTACCTTTGTGCAGGTTTTCGACGGTGAGAATGGCGACGAATTCCGGGTGCGTGACGTAGTAGGTCCAAATGAACGCCACCAGCTCGCGCAAGGTTTCCACCGGGGTCGACAGGTTCAGGCGCAGTTCGCTTTCGGCCTGGTTGAATTGTTCGTAGGTGTGTTCCAGCACGCGGATGAACAACTTTTCCTTGCTGCCGAAGTAGTAATAGATCATCCGGTCGTTGGACTCGGCTTCGGTGGAGATCTGCTCGATCCGGCCACCGGAATAACCGTCACGAGTGAATACCCGGACCGCCGCTTCGAGAATTCTTGATTTGGTCTGGTCGGCTTGCTGGGCTCTGATGCCTGTCTTCTTATTCACGCGGGTTGTCGTCCTTGGCGGTTAGAGAATGCGGTACAGCAAACGCTCGATGCGCACCCGGCTGACGCGGCGCAGGAACGTGCTCACGGCCAGTGGGTATTCACGCAGGGTGTCCAGTTCGTCGTATTTGCCGACACGCAGGGTGTTGCGCATCAATTTCGGTACCTCGGCGTCGCGCTGTGCGGTCCACTCGCCCTTGGGGTCGTCGATCAGCAGGGCGTTTTCCAGGTCGAGCTGGAAGGCGCGCGGGTTGAGGTTGTTGCCGGTGAGCAAGGTGTAGCGCTCGTCGGCCCACAGCCCCTTGAGGTGGAAGGTGTTGTCGCCGTCCTTCCACAAATGCAGGTTCAACTGGTGTTTGTGGATTGCCAACTGATGCTTGCGGGCGAAGCGGCGCAGGCTGATTTCATACAGGTATGGCAGCGCGGAGATGACCTTGAACGGTTCATCCGGGGAGATGAAGAAGTCGTTGGCGGTCTTGTCGCCAATGATGATATCGATCTTCACGCCACGCTTGAGCGCACGGTTGATCTCGCGGATCACCACCACCGGCAGGTTGAAGTACGGCGTGCACAGGGTCAGTTGGGTCTGACTGGCGGCAATCAGCTCGCAGATGGTGCGGTTCAGCGGGTTCTTGTTACCGACGCCCAACAGCGGAATCACCCGCAATCCGCTGGTGTCTTCAGTGCCGGCGGTGGTGTCGTAGGCGGTGCGCTTGAGCTGATGACGGAACTGGCGAATTTCGCCACGCAGGCTGCGCGAGGTCGGCGGCGAGGGCAGGTCCAGGCGATGTACGGCCTTGGACGGCAATACATCGTCCTGCACCAACTTCTGCATCGAGTCCGCCAGTGCCTTGCTTTGCAGTAGCTGATAACGGTCGAGGCGGTACTTGTCGAATTGGTGCAGGTAGACGTTGTTGATGCTGGCGCCGGTATAAATCACGCAATCGTCGATCACGCTGCCCTTGAGGTGCAGCACGCCGAACAGCTCGCGGGTTTGCACCGGCACCCCGTAAATCGGCACTTCCACGTCATGCTTGAGGTTTTCAGCCTGATACCACGCCGAGTTGCCCGCCTGCTTGCCGGCACCGATCAACCCACGCTGGGCACGGAACCAGTCCACCAACACCACGACATCCAGCTCTGGCCTTGCGGTTTTGGCCGCGTACAGCGCGTCGAGAATTTCCTGTCCGGCTTCGTCCTGCTGCAGGTACAGCGCCACCACGTAGATGCGCTGCGTCGCGGCGGCAATCTTCTGCAACAGGCAACGGCGGTAGTCGGCGGCACTCGGCAACATCGTCAGGGCGTCGACTGCCAGAGGGAAGCCGCGCAGGGCAGGAAGGGTGGAGCGACGGAAAGTGGAGCGCATAAGCCTCTCGAAGCATTGATCAAACAGCTCGGGAGCTTACACCAGAGTGACCGCAAACGCTGTCAACAGATCCTCAACGAACGCCTGTTGTACATCGCTGGAGTGTCGACCGCGATGCTGCACCAGATAGAACTGCACGTCGAAATCCAGCACCTCGGGCAGCAGCGGACGCAACAGGTTGCTGCTGATCCACGGCGCGGCGATGTGTTCCGGCAGGTAGCCGATGTGCGCACCGGAGAGGATAAACGCCAGGCTGGCGTCCACATGTTCGGCGCGCACGCTGCTCACGGGCGAGCGAAACGGCTCCTGCACATGGCCGATGCGGTAGGGGTGTAGCACCTGATCGCAGCGGGCGAGGTCGTCCAGGGTCGGTGACGGATGCTCGAACAGCGTATGCCCCGCCGCGCAATACAGGCGCTGGCGTTCGTGAAACAGCGGCAGGTAATCCAGCGCCGGCTGATTGCCGGAGAAGAAATAGCCGACGGCCACGTGCAATTGGTCCTGCAACAGACGGCGTTCCAGCTCGGGCGGCGCGGCGCTGAGCATTTCCATCTGCACCGCCTGTTTACGCTGGCGAAAACGCCCCACGGCCTGACCGACACTTTGCAGCACCGGGTTGTTGAGAGATTCCGACAAGCCAATGTGCAGTTCACCCAACAACACGCCGGCCATGCCCTGTGCTTCGCCCTTGAAGCTTTCGATGGCGGCAAACAGCTTGCGCGTGGCCTTTAATACCTCTTCGCCCTTGGGCGTCAGGCGAAAGCCGCCTTTGCCGCGCTCGCACAGCACAAAGCCGAGCCGGGTCTCCAGTTTGGCCATCTGGGTGCTGATGGTCGATTGAGTGATGCCCAACACGCCCTGCGCAGCACTGAAACCGGCGCATTCCACTACACAGACGAAAATCCGCAGCAGTTGTAGGTCGATGTCGTGTAATTGACCGAGCATGTGCACACTCCAAACATTTATTGCGGTGAATGCCAAAGTTCAACACTTTATATTTTCTGAACGCCAGACAACAAGCAGGATGCAGGCAACCGGATGACCGTGTTCCCCATGAGGCTGACCATGAAACTGTTGACTGTGGCTGTGCTGATGAGCTTTGTACTGCCCCTGCACGCCGAAGAGCGAGTGTTGAACCTGTACAGTTGGCCGGATTATGTCGGCGAAAAAACCATTAAAGCGTTTGAGGCCGAGACCGGGATACGGGTCAATTACGACACCTTCGACAGCAACGACGTGCTGGAAAGCAAGTTACTCACCGGGCGTGCCGGCTACGACCTGGTGTTTCCGAGCACGGCCATGGCCGGTCGGGTGATTTCGGCCAAAGCCTTGCAGGTGTCGGGCTTGCAGCAGATGAAAGGCGTCGGCAACCTCGATCAAGGGATTCTGAGCAAGGTCGCAGCGGCAGACCCAGGCAATCAGTACGTGGTGCCTTATACCTGGGGCACCATCGGCCTGGCGGTCAATCGGCAGGCGGTGGAGAAGCGCATCCCCAACGCGCCGCTGGACAGCCTCGACCTGCTGTTCAAACCGGAATACGCCAGCAAACTCAAGGATTGCGGGATCTCGGTGATCGATACGCCGCAGGAAGTGATCAGCATCGCGCTGAACTATTTGGGTAAATCGCCTTACAGCAGCGATCCGGCGGACTTGAAAGAGGTCCAGGCGTTGCTGGCGAAACTGCAACCGAGCCTGCACACCATCGGCCTTGGTACCCAGAGCACCGATCTGGCCAACGGCGACATCTGCCTGGCGCTGACCTACAACGGCGACGCCAACACCGCCCGCGCCCAAGCCGAAGCCGCGCACAAAACCTTTGACATCGCCTATCACATTCCTCGCGAGGGCACGCTGATGTGGGTCGACACCATGGCGATCCCGGCGGACGCGCCGCACCCGGCCGAAGCCAAGGCCTTCGTCGAATTCATGCTGCGCCCCAGCTCCATGGCCGAGCTGACCAACAGCCTGTACTTCGCCAACGCCAACCAGGCCTCGACCGCGATGTTGAACAAGGACATCGTCGAAGATCCGAGCATTTATCCGCCAGAAGCCGTGCGCGCGCACTTGTTCGGTGAGCAAAGTTTGCCGGCCAAGGTGATGCGCGAGCGCATGCGCGCCTGGACCACCTTTCGTACCCGTCAGTAACCCTCTTAATTCTGGAAGTTATCGTCATGGATCATGCGATCAACAATGATCAAGCCTTCACCCGTCCCGACCTGTATGGCACAGCGGCAGAACCGACCTACGCTGGCGTCACCAGTTTCATGCGTCGCCGTTACAGCCGTGATTTAGAAGGCGTGGATCTGGTCGTCAGCGGGATTCCGTTCGACACCGCCACCACCAACCGTCCCGGCAGCCGGTTCGGGCCGCGGGCGATCAGGGCCGCGTCGGTACAAATGGCCTGGGCCCGGCACTTCCCCTGGGCGTTCGACCCTTTCGATCATCTGGCAGTGATCGACTACGGCGACTGCGCCTTTGACCACGGCACCCCGCAGCAAACCCCGGAGCTGATCGAGGCGCATGCCGAGCGGATTCTTGAAGCGGGCTGCGCGATGCTGACCCTGGGCGGCGATCACTTCATCAGTTACCCGCTGCTCAAGGCCCATGCGAAGAAACACGGCAAGCTGTCGTTGATTCACTTCGATGCGCACAGCGACACCTGGCCGGACGAAGAGCAGAAACGCATCGACCACGGCACCATGTTTTACCACGCGGCCAAGGAGGGGCTGGTGGACCCGACGCGCTCGGTGCAGGTGGGGTTGCGCACCACCAACGACGACGTGATGGGCTTTCAAGTGCTGGATGCGCGTTGCGTACATCGGCACAGTCCGGAACAGATCGCCGAGATGATTCGGGCACGGGTCGGTGATCACCCGGTGTACCTGACCTTCGACATCGACTGCCTCGACCCGGCATTCGCGCCAGGCACCGGGACGCCGGTGTGTGGCGGGCTGAGCAGCCATCAGGCACTGGAGATTTTACGGGCGTTGCGCGGCATCAACCTGGTGGGCATGGACGTGGTGGAAGTCGCCCCGCCTTATGACAACGCCGAAGTCACCGCCCTGGCCGGCGCGACCCTGGCGATGGAGATGGTCTGCCTGTATGCGGCGCGGCATAAGGTGGATGTGTAGGCGCGGGCTTGCCCGCGATAGCTGTATGCCTGCAACCCCGCGTCGACAATGTGTAGGAGCGAACGTGTTCGCGAGGTAGTGATCCAGATACACCGCATCATCCCCCTCGCCAACAAGTTGGCTCCTACAGATTTAGCGTCGCGCTGCAGCCCTCAAGTTTCACCCCCCTCAACCGATACCCGGTATTCACATTCGAATACCGCGGATCGGCAATCGAACGATAGTCCCCAAGCTGTGGTCAATGGGACAGCCAAGTGCTATGCCTTATAGGATGGCGTACGCTTGAAACGTCGAAAACAAGGGTGAAGTTGTTGAATTCCCAACATGACGACAGTAAGGGCGAGTTGCCGGGTCCTGCCAAGCGCGCTTCCGTGCTGTGGCTAGCCATTATTGCGATCGTGTTGGTATGCGGGTCCATCGTGATCTTCAACGTTTGGCAATTGGCACACGCCAAGGAACACGAGCTGGCGCAGGCCGAGATCGCCACCACCAACCTTGCGAAATCTCTGGCCCAGCAAGCGGAAGATACCTTTGACGAGGCCGATATCATTCTGCTGGACCTGGTCGAACGCCTGCAAAACGACGGTCATGCCCCCGGGCAGGTCGAGCGGCTGCAGAAAGTCCTGGCGCAGCATGTGCTGGAAACCCACCAGTTGCAGGGCGTGTTCTATTACGACCGCAATGGCGACTGGGTCGTCACCTCGTTCGGCATCAAGCCCGACAACGCCAACAACGCCGACCGCGAATACTTCAAGTACCACCAACAGAACGTCAACCTCGGCCCGCATATTGGCAAAGCCGTGCGCAGTCGCACCACCAACGACTGGATTATCCCGATTTCACGCCGGGTCAACGACAAGAACGGCGACTTTGACGGCGTGGTCCTGGCCACGCTGAACATGAAGTACTTTGACCGCTTCTTCGACAGCTTCAGCATGGACCACAAGGGTGCGATCTTTCTCGCGATGACCGACGGTACCGTTCTCGCACGCAAACCGTTCAGCGATGGCTTCATCGGCAAGTCGATAGCCCAGGGGCAGGTGTTCTCCGAATACTTGTCCAAATCCACCTCTGGCACGGCGATGGTCAATTCGGTCCTCGATCGCGTCAATCGGCTCTACAGCTACCGGCAACTGGAGAAATACCCGCTGGTGGTCGCGGCGGCGATCTCGGAAGAGTCGCTGCTCGAGGAGTGGCAAAAGAACGCTTACAAATCGGTAGTGATCATCATCATTGCCGTGTTGGCCAATATTCTGTTTGGCGTGTTGCTGGTGCAGCAGATCCGTTTCGGTCTCAAGGCCGAGGCGAAGATGCGCATCGCCCAGGCGTCACTGGAGAAGCTGGCGCTGCAGGACAGCATGACCGGCCTGTCGAACCGGCGGCATTTCGAACGGGTGCTGAACATCGAGTTCCGCCGCAGCGGCCGCAAGAAGATGCCGTTAAGCCTGATCATGCTCGACATCGACTTCTTCAAAAGCTTCAACGACGACTACGGCCACTATGCCGGCGACCATTGCATCGTAGCCGTCGCGGACACGCTGCGCGCCTGCCTGCACCGTGCCGGCGATCTGGCTGTGCGCTACGGCGGTGAGGAGATGGCGGTGTTCTTGCCGGAAAACGACTCGGCCGGCGCTTACGCCCTGGCCGAGAAGATCCGCTTGTCGATCCTCGCCCGACACATCCCTCACGCCGCCAACCCCACCGGCATCGTGACGGTCAGCCTGGGCTGTTATTCCTGCGTGCCTGGTGAGCAGAACACCATTGAGTCGTTGATCCAGCGCGCTGACGCGGCGCTGTATTCGGCAAAACACGCCGGGAGGAATCGCAGCATTATTTTTCAGACGGATGCGTGATTGTGTTTAAGCTATTCATTTGAGTTGATGGCGACGACCGTTCGGCAGGTTGGCAAAGGGCAAGATGATGGCTACTGGCCGTTGCTCTGATATGCTGCAGGCCCGAATGCAACGGAGGCAGGGCAGAGGAGCCAAGATTCGATGCTAGCACCTGGAGGAAAAGGACCTTCCCTCACCAAGCGATTGTTCACGTCGCGTGCGCTGGGTTCTGTGCTGGGTTTCATCTGCATCGCCGGCGCTATTTATCCGCTGCACAAACCGCTGTGGGTGTGGGCGTTGATGGTGTTCAACGGCTTCGTCTGGCCGCTCACGGCCTATTACTGGGCGCGTTTTTCCCAGGTACCTTTCCGCACCGAACAACGTAACCTGCTGCTCGACTCCTTCTTCGGCGGCTTTTGGGTGGGGGCGATCCAGTTCAATCTGCTGCCCAGCCTCACCAGCATCTCCATGATGTCGATGAACAACATGGCCATCGGCGGCCCGCGTTTTCTGCTGACCGGCTTGTTGGCCCAGGCGTCGGGCGCGGTGTTTTCGATGCTGATCTTCAGCCCGGGTTTCAGCCCCGAAAGCACACTGATGCAGATTTACGCCTGTGTGCCACTGCTGGCGATCTATCCGGCAATGATTGGCTGGATCGCCTATCAACAGACGCATCTGTTGCGTGGACACCGTCGCGAACTGCTGGCCCTCAGCCAGACCGACAGTTTGTCTGGCTTGCTCAACCATGGGGCGTGGAAGGATTACCTGAACATCGAGTTTCAGCGCTGCAAGCTGTCCAGCCAGCACGGCACCATTGCCTTGATCGACATCGACTATTTCAAAGTCATCAACGACACCTATGGCCATGTGGTGGGCGACAACGTGTTGCGTCAGTTGAGCCGAGTGCTCAGCGAAAATCTGCGGGACGTGGACCTGCCAGGGCGCTATGGCGGTGATGAGTTCTGCGTGATTCTGCCGAATACGCCACTGGCGACGGCGGCGGACATCATGGACCGGCTGCGCGATACCTTTAGCGCCATCCGCTACGAGCGTGAGCCGATGATGAACGTCAGCCTCAGCATCGGCCTGGCGGCCTATCACCCTTCACATGCGGACGCGATCAGTTGGTTGAACGACGCCGACAAGGCGCTGTACGGCGCCAAGAGCACCGGGCGTAACCGGGTCAGTTGCCTGGTGGAGGGCGAGTTCCAGCAGGTGGTGCGTGACCCGGCTTGAGGCTCAGTAACCGTTACGACGCAGCAGAACATCGATGCTGTCGTGGGATGGACGCCCGTAGAACTTCAGCAGATTCGCAGCACGGTTGGTGAAAAAGCCGTCGGCGCCACGTTTGCTGAGCTCTTTGTAGTCCACGTCGTCATCGACAGTGTAGGGATGAATCAGCAAGCCGCGGTCATGGGCCATCTGGGTCATCCACGGTTTGACCATGTCCATGTAGCTCTGATCGCCACCGTTCTTGTGCGCCGAAGCCGGGCCGATACCCTTGGCGCCGTGGGCTTTGGCCCAGTCCATCCACGCCTGGAATTCCGCCTTGGATTTCACTTCCTGCCCAGCGTAGTAAGTGGCTTCGTCCTTGATTCCCGAGTCCTTGAAGCTAACGGTGGAGGCGGCTTCCATGTAGCCATCGCCCACCCACAGCAACAGCACTTTCGGCACCTGCGGCATGCTCTTCTGGAGTAATTCGAGGCTAGGTTTCTCGAAGGTCTGCAGGATGATGCGCCCTGGCGTGTGGGCAACGTTCACCTTGCCCTTGGCGGCGGCGGGGCGTTGAGCGAGCCAGCCGCGTTTTTCCAGGAGCTTCTGCAAATCGGCTTCAACCCCGGGAAATTGCGCGGGCACCTTGGTTTCGACGTACAGCCCCGGTTTGTTCTCCCCGGCGTCGGCCACGTCCATCACTTCCTCCAGCGAGAGGATTTTCAAGCCGACGTAACTGTTGCGGGCGCGATCCGGGTGGGCGGCGTTGAACCACGAGCCGGCGTCCAGTTGTTTGAGCTCCGCCAGAGTGAAGGTGTTGATCGGGTCCTTGATGCGGTCGGGGAATACCTGCGCGATGTTGGTGGTGCGCCCGAGGGTGTTGTCGTGCAGGGCAATCAGCACGCCGTCTTTGGTGCGCTGGATGTCCATCTCCAGATAGTCCGCGCCCAGGTCTCGCGCCAGGGCATAGGCCGGGATGGTCTCTTCCGGCGCGTCGTATGAAGCGCCCCGGTGGGCAATCACTGCGGGCCATGGCACGCCGATTTTGGCTGCCAACGCCTTGCCCGGATGATCGCTGGCCAGGGTCGGTTGACTGACGGCCAGGGCACTGGCCAGCAACGTCATCAAGCCAATGGTTTTCGCCATTCCATTCAACATCGTGTGTGTTCCTTTTTGTCAGAGAGACCCTTGATAGCAAAACCACGTGACGAATTTATTCGCGCCGCCGCAACCCAGTGAGTGAAGACCATGCGCCTCTCGACAGAAAATTATTTATCGGTGTTCGGGAATAAACCGGCTGGCCATGCGTCTGGCTAATGAACCCGCAAGGGAACCCCCACCTTCGATCGACTACCGAGATGAACCTTATGAAGTTTCCCAAAGCGCGAGTCCTGTTCACCGCCACTTCTTTGGCCCTGTTGGCAATGAGCGGCATCAGCCAGGCCGAGGCGGCACCGGTTCATAACATCGTCCTGGTACACGGTGCATTCGTCACAGGCGCAGGCTGGAAGCCGGTCTACGATATTCTGGTCAAGGATGGTTATCACGTATCGATCGCCGAGCACCCGTTGACCTCCTTCAGCGACGACGTCACGGCGGTCAAGCGGATCATTGCGATGCAGGACGGCCCGACCATTCTGGTAGGCCACAGCTACGGTGGCGCGATCATCACCGAAGCGGGCAATGAGCCGGCCGTGAGCGGTCTGGTGTACATCGCGGCCCACGCACTGGACAAGGGTGAGACCGAAGTTGGCAACGGCAAGCTGTACCCGAACGCGACCAAGGCCGTGAAGAAAACCGCCGATGGTTTCCTGTACCTGGACCCGGCGTTCTACCCGGCGGACTTCGCTGCCGATCTGCCCAAGGCTCAAGCTGAATTCGAGGCCAACTCGCAGGCGCTGACGGCCGCTTCGGTGTTCTCGGTGCCGGCAGAAAATCCAGCGTGGAAAACCAAGCCGAGCTGGTATGCAGTGGCCAAGTCGGACCGCATCATCAACCCTGACCTGGAACGCATGTACGCCGCGCGCGCCCACAGCCACACCATCGAAATCGACGGTGCCAGCCACTCGGTTTACGAGTCGCACCCGAAAGAAGTCGCGGCATTGATCGAACAGGCGGCCAATCACGCTCTGGATGGCAAGTGATTAACCTCGCTTAACCTACGGTACGCCGCCTCACGGGCGGCTCTACCACGCCAATCTCCCCGCAAAATCGGCTACTCCGGCCTCACTTCAAACCACAGTCTGTGAACCGCCTCCCCACGCTTTCCGCCTTGAAGGCCATACCCATGCGCCTAGGATGGGCTTCAGATATCCCCTGTAGGAGCTGCCGAAGGCTGCGATTGACCGGGAACCGGTCATGGTCTTGGATTTTTTTCGCAGCCTTAGGCAGCGCTTGCAGGCATGTGGTGTCCTCGGGTCTAGATGCTCTAAAAAAAATAATGTGATCAGTCAGGAGAAAACCGATGAAGCCGTTGATTGGACTGATGCTGGGCGATGTAACCGGGATTGGTCCGGAGTTGGTGGTCAAGTTGTTATCCACCCCCGAAGCGCGTGAACGGGCGAGAATATTGATCGTCGGCGATGAACGTGTGCTGGAATTGGGCATGCGCGATGCGGGC
This sequence comes from Pseudomonas sp. NA-150, assembly GCF_044336365.1. NCBI lineage: Bacteria > Pseudomonadati > Pseudomonadota > Gammaproteobacteria > Pseudomonadales > Pseudomonadaceae > Pseudomonas > Pseudomonas sp. NA-150. Next base: position 1,875,215 of record NZ_CP172305.1, read on the forward strand.
ATACAGATTCCTTATCGCAAGATCGGTCGTCTGGCCGACGCCGACTACGAGCAGGACGCGGTGCAACTGCTGGACCTGCACAACGTCGACCCGGCGCTGTATGAGCGCGGACTAGTAAATGCCGAGTCTGGTCGTCTGACCGGCGAAACCCTGAAAGTCATGACCGATCTGGCGCTGGCCGGCGAACTGGACGGCATCTGCTTCGCCCCGCTGAACAAAGCCGGCCTGCATCGCGGCGGCTGGAACTACCACGACGAACACCAGATGTTCGCCGCCTGGACCGAGCATGTCGGTTACTTCGGCGAAGTGAACATCATTCCGCAGTTTTCCACCTTCCGCGTGACCTCCCACGTGGCGCTGCGCAAAGCGGTGGACATGGTGCAACCGGATCGCATCGAAGGTGCCTTGCAACTGGCCCATGACACCCTGCGTGCACTGGGCAACATGGCGCCGCGCATCGGTGTCGCGGCCCTCAATCCCCATGGCGGCGAGAACGGTCTGTTCGGCGACGAAGAGATCACCATCATTCGCCCGACCCTGGAAAAACTGCGCCTCAAGGGCCTGGCCTGCGAAGGCCCATTCCCTTCCGACACCGTATTCATCAAAGCGCGCAACGGTGATTTCGACGCGGTGGTGATCATGTACCACGACCAGGGCCAGATCGCGACCAAGCTGCTGGGCTTCTCCTCCGGCGTGACCCTGACCGGTGGCCTCAAAACCGTGTACGCGACCCCGGCCCACGGTGTGGCCTACGACATCGTCGGCAAAGGCATCGCGGATGTCGGCGCCATGGCTGCGGCCTTCCGCGTCGCCACCGACAACGCCGCCGCGCGCAAGCCCAAACGCCAGGCGGTGGCCAGCTGATTCCGTTTTTCGCTGCAGATCTCAACGTTAGAACGGCCCAGCTCAAGAATAAAAAACGAGGCGAGTGATATGTTCGAGAATTTCAAGAAATCCGTCGTTAAAACCAGCGATGCCGAGATCGTTACAGTGGTCGGCGGTGAGGGGCCGCCGTTACTGCTGATGCACGGCAACCCCTTTAATCACCTGTCGTGGCACAAGATTGCACCGCGTCTGGCGCAAGAATTTACCGTGGTCTGCACCGATTTGCGCGGCTATGGCGACAGCTCGAAACCAGCCGGTGGTGGTGATCACTCGGACTACTCCTTCCGGTCGATGGCGCAGGATCAGGTCGAGGTCATGCAGTCCCTCGGCTTCGAGCGCTTCAACGCCGCCGGCCATGATCGTGGTGCTCGGGTGTTGCACCGCATGTGCCTGGACCATGGCGACACGGTGCTCAAGGCCGGTTTCGTCGACATGCTGCCGCAGCATCACTTGCTGAATAACGTGACCCGGCAGTGGGCCAAGTTTTCCTGGCACTGGTTCTTTATGACCCAGGACGCGCCGACCCCTGAACGGATGATGGACGCCGATCCCGAGTTCTTCATCCTGCGCAAACTGTCGAAGACCGATCAGGGCACCAAATTCTTCGGGCCTGAAGCACTGGCCGACTACATCCGCTGCATCAAGAATCCGGCCACCACCCATGCCATGTGCGAGGACTATCGCGCCACGTTCGGCATCGACCTGGACATGGACACCGCCGACTTCGACGCCGGCCGCCGTATCGATAACCCGGCGTTGATTCTGTGGGGCGAAAAGGGCGGTGTAGGGCGCAACCACAACGCCGCTGAGGTCTGGAGTCGCTACGCCAGCAACATCCAGCAGACCGCAACGGTGCCGTCGGGGCATTACTTGCAGGAAGAATGCCCGGACGAAACCTACGAGGTATTGCGCGGGTTCTTCAAATAGGACGCTTCACCTAAGTAACACGCATCAACCAAGCAGTTGATACAAGCGGTCTGCGCGGCCGCTTGCCCACTACAACGATAATAATGGTGGAAAAAATGTTACCGACTCTGGCGCAAAAACGCAGGGCGACGTTGACGTTCGTATTGCTGTGCATCATGGCTTTTATCATGTACATCGACCGCAGCAACCTGGCAGTCGCGGCGCCGACCATCAGTAAGGAACTGGGTTTCAGCAATACTCACCTGGGCCTGATGTTTTCCGCCTTTGCCCTCGCGTACAGCTGCTTCATGGTGCCCGGCGGCTGGCTCAGCGACCGTATCGGTTCGCGCAAGGCAATGCTGGTGTATGGGGTGATCTGGTCGGTCGCGACCATCGCCACCGGTTTGGTCAGTGGCCTGGTTGCGCTGGTGGTCGCGCGCTTCGTGGTGGGGGTGGGTGAAGCGCCGATCTACCCGACGGCGGCGCGGATGATCGCCCGCGTGATTCCCATCACCCAGCGCGGCACCGCTCAGGGCGTGATGCACGCCTCGGGTCGCATGGCCAATGCCCTGGCGCCGCTGATCGTGACCTTTTTGATCCTGCAATTTTCCTGGCGTTTGTCCTTTTTGATTCTCGGCCTGGCGACCCTGGCGTTCATGTTCGTCATGTACTTCATGCTGAGCGAGACCAAGAAAGAGGTGGATGCCGTGGTGGCGGACCCGGTGCCGGTGTTCGTCGGCAAACCGGTGCATTGGCCCACGATGTTGCGTCGGGTGTGGCCGGCGGCGGCCACCTGCTTTTGCCACGGCTGGGTGTTGTGGTTTTTCCTCAACTGGATCCCGTCGTTTTTTACCCAACGCTACGGCATGGACCTGACCAAAACCGCGATTTTCTCCACCGTGGTGTTGCTCGGCGGGACCGTCGGTACGGCAGTGGGCGGGATGCTCTCGGACTGGCGCTTCAAGGTCACCGGCAACCGTCTGCGCTCGCGGCGGGACTTGATCATCTTTGGCTTTCTGTCCTCGATCATCGGCTTGATCCCGCTGATGTTCACCCAGGACATCATGATCTGCGCCGCCAGTCTGAGCTTCTCGTTCTTCTGCTCGGAACTGGCTGACTCACCGCTGTGGGTGATCGGTACGGAAATTTCCTACGAACATTCCGCGACCTCTAGCGCCTGCACCTTCTTCGGCATGGCAGTGGCGGGCGCGGTGTCGCCGGTGGTCATCGGCTGGTTGCTGGACATCACCGGTAACAACTGGGCGGCGGCGTTCTCGGCGTCGATTATCGTGGTGCTGTTGGGGCCGATTCTGGCGATGTTTATCAAGCTGGACGAAGAACCTCATCCAGAAGTCGCCGAACCGGAACCGGTACGGCGGGTGGCGACTCATCCTTAGGCGCTGAACTTCATCAACCAGCGATTCAGATCAACGATTTCAGTGTCGCTGATGGTGTGCCCAATACCTGGATAGGCGTGAAATTCGGGGTGCAGCGAGAGGCTTTGCAGGTAGCTGTTGGCATCGGCGCCGCCTGGGTAGGGGACCTTCTGGTCGGCGGTGCCGTGGCCGATGAACACGTTCAGCGCTTTCAGGCGCGGGTCGGGTTTCAGCTCGGCGCGCAACACGGGCAGGACTTTGCCACTCAACGCCGCGATCCCGCGGAGGATCTCGGGATGCCGCAGCGCCACCTCATAGGACATGATCGCGCCCTGACTGAAGCCGATCAGAAACACTTTGTCCGGCTGCGTGTGGTACTTCTCGGTGGCCTTGACCACGAACTCCGAGATCAACCCTTCACTGCTTTTCAGGTCCTCGGTCACCCCGTCGTAATCGCCATCACCGGGCTTCTTGCTGAACCACTGATAACTGTCGGAGCCGACTTCCTGCGGCGCGCGGGCAGAGAGAAAGGTGTAGTCGGCGGGAAGTTGATCCTTGATGTCGAACAGGTCCTCTTCGTTGCTGCCCGAACCGTGGAGGAAAATCACCAGCGGTTGATTTCTTGAATCGGCGCTGGTCTGTTCAAGGTAGGGCAGCGGCAGGTCGGTTTGCAGCGGAGTTTGTGCGTGGGCTGCGGTTGCGGCGAAGAGAAACAGTACTGCCAGCCATTTGATCATGGGGTTGCCTTGGTTAAATGCCGATTGTTCGGAACGTCTGGTGCCACTTCTGACGCGAGCTTGCGCAGCCTATCACTTGGGCGCGTTGGGCTCAGGTTTGATGGGGGCGAGTTGCCTGTCAGATTTCAGCGTCTGCGAGGTCAGTCTTCGTAGCGGTGCGGCGATCCGACAAGCCTGACGCCCACAGGTTTCGTTGCGTGCCACAGATCCCTGTAGGAGCTGCCGAAGGCTGCGATAGAGCCATCGCGAAGGTCGTTCCGACCTTATCGCAGCCTTCGGCAGCTCCTACATAGAGCGCATTTCAAGCCTGTCCCGGTTTTCAATATAACGGCCAAGTGCCGCATCGTTTTGACCATTCAGCAGAACCTCCCTCAAGAAGTACCTCTATCTGCCGAACCGTTAGGTACCTATCGAAGGCGGATGCTTCAGACGTCAAACCGGAAAAACCACCTGTTGGTAGAACCCGACTGACGAACGCCAACCTCTGAGCATCAATTGAATCGTTATAAAAGGGAGCGGTATGGGCGTTGCTCAGGCTGGATTAGTGTTCAAGACCAAGGTGCCGCTGCGGGATGCGGGTGCGCTGGTTTCAAAGTTGTGCGGGGGACAGGCGGTGAAGATTGAGCCGTCACTGCGCAGTTCCTTCGACATTCGCAATCACTCGGACGTCCTGGTTCAGGTGTTTGGGAACGTGATAGTCATCAACAACAACCAGATTGCCTGGGACATGCTGGAGGACCCTGCGAGTGACGTGACCCAGCGTCACCGGGTCCTCGGTGCGCCGGAAATGCTCCTCGCGTTTTGTCATTACGATTCCGGCGACAGTTACGGCTATGCGTTTATCGAACGCGGTGAGCGTACGCGGTCGCGGTTGCAAACGGGCGTGCCCGCGGTGGTCGAATTTGGCACGCCAAAAGACTTCGAATCGCGTTGGTTGTCGGCGCCGTTTTACCTGGAGGACGATGATTGCCCGATTGACCAGCGGCGCAAGATTTACTTCCAGGGCGAGCGTGAGGTCGAGGTGCCGGAGGCTGAGATCACCCGGCGTTTGCTGGAAGAAGCGTTGCGTATGAATTTTGGCATTTGCCCGTGGGACGAGGATATTGACCCGGTTTCTCATTTCTTCAGACTGACGGCCGAGAAAAACCCCTGGTGGCGTCTATGGTAGTCACAGAAAGTGTTGCTCCATGCGCAGGCGCCAACGGCCGTTAAACCTCAAGTCGGTCATCGACAGCGGCTCGATGTCGATGCTGTTGAAGGCGGAAGGCGGGCATTGCAGGGCGTGGAGCAGGGCGGCGCGAATCACGAACGGGTGAGTGATGGCGACGAAATGTCCGGGGTCGCGCAGGCTGTCGAGCCAGGCGCCGACCCGTGTGCACAGTTGCGTCACTGACTCGCCACCGTGAGGCGCGGCGTCGCTGTCGGCCAGCCAGGCGAACAGTGCGTCGGGCTCCTGTGTTTGCAGGTCGTTGATGCGTTGTCCTGCCCAGCGGCCGAAGGCGCAATCGCGCAATGCTGGAATGACTTCGCTCTGGCTGCCGAACAGCTGTGCAGTTTGTTGGGCTCGGGTTTCCGGGGCGCTGAGCAGCTGTACCGAGGACTTGAACGAAGCGGCCAATGACTGTCCGGCGGCCTGCCAGTCCATGTCGATGGGTTCGTCCAGCGGGAAGCGCGCGAGCTTTTGCGCCTGGGTTCGGGCGTGGCAAATCAGGGTCAAACGCGTAGCCATGACTGAGAACCATCTGGTTTTACAAGTGGAGTAGCGTACACTGCCGGGGCTGTTGTTTCATTTCGTTGCGAAGCAGGAAGCCGGTTCAATTCCGGCGCGGTCGCGCCACTGTATTCGGCACTCTTGCCGTGAGCCAGACCTTGCTTCGTCCATTCCGTAATCCGTACTGGGACGCGTATTCCCTGGAGGCTATTCATGTCTTATAGCGCCACACGCCAAACTGATATTTCCTTGCCGGTCATTCCCGTTGGCGAAATCCTGCCCTGGGCAATCTTCGTTGGCTTGCTGCTGATGCTAGCCCTGTATTTCGTGGGTGCCGAACAAGGCGCCACGTCACTGTTTTCCGGTATGTATGTGCATGAGTTCGTGCATGACGGTCGCCACTTGCTTGGCTTCCCTTGCCACTGATTCATCCTCAAGGAACATGACATGACTGGGCATCTACTTGTCCGGGGAATGCTGGTGGGCTTGCTCGCCGGTATCCTCGCGTTTTGCTTTGCATCCCTATTTGGTGAACCACAGATCGACCGCGCCATCGCGTTCGAAGAGCAGATGTCGGCGATGCACGCTGAAGCCCATGGCGATGCAGGCGGGCATGACCACGAAGAAGAGTTGGTGAGCCGCGACGTGCAGAGCACCGTTGGCTTGTTGACCGGGATTCTGGTGTACAGCGTTTCGCTGGGCGGGATCTTCGCGCTGGTGTTCAGCTATGCACTGGGTCGCGTTGGCTCGGTCGGTCCGCGTGGGCTTGCCGCACTGTTGGCGCTGGCCGCCTTCGTCGCGGTGATTCTGGTCCCAGGCCTCAAATACCCGGCCAATCCGCCGTCGGTGGGTGATCCGGATACCATCGGCCTGCGCACCAAACTGTTCTTCCTGATGCTGCTGGTGTCGGTGTCGGCGATGGTGATTGCGATCAACGCCGCGCGCAAACTGATCGCCCGCCGCGGCCTCTGGAGCGGCGCGCTGCTAGCGGTGCTGTTGTACCTGGTGATCGTATCCGTCGCCGGTTCGCTGTTCCCGACCATCAACGAAGTGCCGGAAACCTTCTCCGCCGTGCTGCTGTGGAAGTTCCGCGTGGCCTCGCTGGGGATTCAGGTCGTACTGTGGACCACCGTGGGCCTGGCCTTTGGCTGGGTGGCCGAGCGCAAGTTGCAGCCGGTTAACCTTGCCGGGCGTTCCCGTTTGCAGTCTTGATCGAAGTGTAAGTTCGAGTAAAAGACCCGCCTCGTGCGGGTCTTTTACTATCCGCTAGCTGACCGCTCCGGTCGTTATGCGGCATAGTCCGCCCCATTGATTTCTGATCTCGATGGGAGCGACGCATGACAACAACCGTTCTGGTACTGGTAGAAGCCGTCAACGAGTACCTGCCGATTCTCGAACACAGCGGGTTCAAGCTGATCCTCGCGCAAAACCCGGCTGATCGGGCCAAGGCCGTGGCGACGTATGGCGAGCAGATCAATGCCGTATTGACCCGTGGGCCGTTGGGTTTTTATGCCGAGGAAATCGCCGCGTTGCCGCATCTGGAAATCATTTGCGTGATCGGTGCCGGGTACGAGCATGTCGACCTCGCGGCTGCTCAGGCGCGCGGGATCGTGGTGACCAATGGCGCCGGGGTCAATGCGCCGTCGGTGGCGGACCATGCGATGTCGCTGTTGCTGGCGATGGTGCGCGACATTCCCCAAGCCGATGCGTCGGTGCGGCGTGGCGAGTGGCGCAAGGTCACGCGGCCTTCGCTGGCTGGCAAGCGTCTGGGGATACTCGGCATGGGCGCAGTGGGGATCGCGATTGCCAAGCGCGCAGCCGGGTTTGATATGACGGTGAGCTACCACAATCGTCAGCCTCGCAGCGATCTGTCCTACAGCTACTGTGCCACGCCGACCGAGTTGGCTGCCGCGTCGGACTTCCTCATTGTGGCCACACCGGGTGGTGCGGGCACGCGTCATTTGATCGACAAAGCGGCGCTTGAGGCATTGGGGCCGGACGGTTTTATTGTCAATATCGCCCGCGCCAGTGTGATTTCAACGGATGATCTGGTGGATGCGCTGCAACACCAGCGTATCGCTGGCGCAGCGTTGGACGTGTTCGATGACGAGCCGAATGTGCCTGATTCGCTGAAGAGCCTGAGCAATGTGGTGCTTTCACCGCATGTCGCCGGCCTGTCCCCGGAAGCGTCGCGGGATACCGTGCAACGGGTTGCGGATAATCTGTTGGCATATTTCGCGGGCCAGCCGGTGTTGACGCCGGTGCCGATGCCGAAGCAATAACGGGTTCATCAAGTGTTTGGTCTGTAGGAGATCCCCCGTCGTCCAGACGCCGCGCTGTCGCGCAGCAAACGCGGTCCCTGTAGGAGCCAGCTTGCTCGCGATCGGCTGCGCAGCAGTCGTAAAGTCAGGTTGTCGGGTTTAACCGAAACTCCGCGTGCTCAGGTTTTACTGTCGCTTCGCGCCAGATCGCCAACACGTTGGCTCCTCGTATCTCGACTATCGGTTAATCAACGCACGCCGCCGACCACCAGCCATCCAGTGTTGTCCTCAACCATCGGGCGACATGGGCGTGAGCTTCGATCTGCTGAGGATCAAGGCCGCGCGGCAGGGGCGATTCTTCGGCGAAGTGTTGGTTGAGGAGGATGACCGACTCGGCGTTCCACTCGGGATGGAACTGCAAGCCAATCCGCCGTGGGCCGAGGGAAAACATTTGTTGTTTGCAGGCCTCGCTCACCGCATGCCGTGTCGCGCCGGGTGGCAGGCTGAAGCTGTCTTCATGCCATTCCAGGACGTCGAGGCTCTGGCCGTTATCGAATTGAATGGCGGTCCAGCCGGTTTCGGTCGATGGCATGCGCGCGACCGTGGCCCCTTGGCTCAGCGCCAAGAGCTGGGCACCCAGGCAGATGGCAAACACTGGTGCGTCGAGTGCCAGGCTGGCGGCCAGCCATTCTTTTTCGGTTTGCAACCAGGCGGGGCCAGCGTTGGACTCGTAAGGCCCACCCAATAACACCACGGGCGCGCTGTTGATGGTGGGTAATTGTCCGAGGTCGGCGCGATAAATCACCAGTGACACGCCGCGCTCATCGGCCCAACGCGCGATCTCGCCAGGGCCTTCGGCAGGGTGGTGTTGCACAAGGTTCAGGGTCAGGGGTTGCGAGGTCACGCGGCTATCCTTGGGCTCTGTGTAGCCTCGAACTATATCACCCCGGTGGATTCCGCCACTCAGCTGACGCGCTGGTAGCCACCCATTACACCTTTCTTCGACAACACCCATTGCCACAGCTGAATGTCCCTCGCGCGAAAGGCGCCGGCGCACGACAACAAGTAGTAACGCCACATGCGGTAGAAATGCGGACCGAGTTCTTCGGCGTATTTGCTCCACGACGCTTCAAAGTTGGCGTGCCAGGCCATCAGCGTTTTGTCGTAGTCGGCGCCGAAATTATGCATGTCCTCGGCGACGAACAAATCGTCCAGTGAATCGCTGATCTGACCGAGGGAGGGCAGGTCGCCGTTAGGGAAAATATATTTGTCGATCCACGGATCTGGCGTGCTGTTGCGGCGGTTTTTGCCAATGGTGTGGAGCAGGAACAGTCCGTCGTCCTTGAGGCAGCGGTGTGCCATTTCCATGTAGGTCCGATGATTTTTCCGGCCGACGTGTTCGAACATACCGACGCTGGCAATTCGGTCGAATTTCTCATCGACGTCGCGGTAGTCCTGCAGGCGAAATTCCAGCGGCAGATGTGGGTATTTTTTCTTCGCCCAGTCGGCCTGTTCTTTGGAGATAGTCACCCCCACGCATTCCACACCGTAGTGCTCGGCAGCGTAGGACATGAAGCTGCCCCAACCACAACCGATGTCCAGCACGCGCATACCGGGTTTAAGCCCCAGTTTGCGGCAGATCAGGTCGAGCTTGGCGTTTTGTGCTTCTTCGAGGGTGGTGGCGTTGGCCCAGTAACCGCAAGTGTAAGCCATGCGCGGGTCAAGCATGCTGGCGTAGAACTCGTTGCCAAGGTCGTAGTGCTGTTCGCCGACTTGCCAGGCGCGGGTTTTGTCTTGGCGGTTGAACAGTTTGGCGTTGAGGGCGTGAAAGATCAGCGAGGCAGGTTGAATGTTGTCGGTGAGGCGGGAGCGCATCAGGCGGGAGAAAAACTCGTCCAGTTGATCGGCATCCCATTGCCCTTCGACGTAGGCATCACCGAGACCTAGATTGCCTTTGGACAAGGCCCGTTCCGGAACCCCGGGCTGATTGAGCTGCATGTCCCAAGGGGCGGGACCATTAATGTTCAAACCGGCTTTGTTCAGTAACTCTTCAACAAAACGATGTGCCCGAGTAGTACTGCGTGACAAATTATAGGCGTCAGAAATTTCCGAGGACATGGATGTTCCTTTCATTAACTAGTGCAGAGCAGTCACTTGAGGCTCAGGATCGGGTCGAGGGTCTACAACGGCATTACACTTTTTTGCTTCAAACAGTGCCCCGATACTACTCACCCACCGCTACGCTGGTTTAATGAAAAGAAATGATGCATCCATTAGATTTTATTGATGACGAACTTTTCGTGCTTATGCCGTATACGCAGGCGCGCGCCGGTCAATCGGGATGTAAACCCCGCGATTTTCCGGCAAAAGGGCCCGATGGAGTTTTTTAATTCGGCAGTGTTGAGTCGCCGCTAAAATAACATCAAAAAAAATGCAGTTAATGAGCATTTTTTTGACATTGCCCGCCGTTTTGTTAATAGGCAAACTGCGGAAAGCTAACCGCAAGACTTCTCTTCCTGCGCCGTCGGAAGGGTGCTGTGTCGAGCCATAGATGCCGATTTCAGGGCCTATGCACCTAAGTTGGCTAATCGCGTCAGTCACTCAGCCTCTTCTGAACAATGGAATAATTATGGCCAGTGCAACGTCCACACCTGTCGAAGTAAACGCCGTCGATATCAACGCCTCGTATAACTACGAGGTGGTCCGCCGTTTTACCTTGATGACTCTGTTCTGGGGCATCATCGGCATGAGCATGGGCGTATTTCTCGCCGCGCAACTGGTATGGCCAGAGTTGAGCTTTAATTTGCCGTGGATCACTTTTGGCCGCTTGCGACCGGTGCACACTAATCTGGTGATTTTCGCCTTTGGCGGCGGCGCCTTGTTGGGCACCTCGTTCTATGTAGTGCAGCGCACCAGTCGGGTTCGGCTGATCTCCGACGGCCTGGCCAACTTCGTATTCTGGGGCTGGCAGGCGATCATCGTGGCGATGATTGTCACCTACCCATTGGGCATTACCACCTCGAAAGAATATGCCGAGATGGAGTGGCCGATTGCATGGGCCGTGCTGTTTGTCTGGGTCGCCTACAGTTATGTGTTTTTCGGCACGATCGCCAGGCGTCGAGTCAAACACATCTATGTCGGTAACTGGTTCTACGGCGCCTTTATCGTGGTCACGGCGATGGTGCACATCGTCAACCATATTTCGGTTCCGGTCAGTTTGTTCAAGTCGTATATCGTTTATTCCGGCGCCACCGATGCGATGATTCAGTGGTGGTACGGCCACAGCGTGGTGGGCTTTATTCTGTCGGTGGGTTTTCTCGGCATGATGTATTACTTCGTGCCGAAACAGGCGGAACGTCCGATCTATTCGTATCGTCTGTCCATCGTGCACTTCTGGTCGATCATCACTCTGTATATCTGGGCCGGCCCCCACCACTTGCACTACACCGCGTTGCCGGACTGGGCGCAGTCGTTGGGCATGGCGATGTCGATCATCCTGCTGGCACCGAGTTGGGGCGGCATGATCAACGGCATGATGACCCTCTCGGGCGCCTGGCATAAATTGCGCACCGACCCGATCTTGCGCTTCCTCGTGGTGTCGCTGGCGTTCTACGGCATGTCGACCTTCGAAGGGCCGATGATGGCGATCAAGACGGTCAACTCGCTGTCGCACTACACCGACTGGACCATCGGCCACGTACATGCCGGTGCGTTGGGCTGGGTGGCGATGATCTCCATCGGCACCCTGTACCACATGATTCCCAAACTCTGGGGTCGTGAGCAGATGTACAGCGTCGGCCTGATCAACGCGCACTTCTGGCTGGGCACCATCGGCACCGTGCTGTACATCGCGTCGATGTGGGTCAACGGCATCACCCAGGGCTTGATGTGGCGTGCGATCAACGACGACGGCACCTTGACCTACTCCTTTGTCGAAGCGCTGCAGGCCAGCCATCCGGGCTACATCGTGCGCTTGATCGGCGGCGGGACTTTCGCCTTCGGCATGTTGCTGATGGCCTACAACACTTGGCGTACCGTGCGCGCTGGCGAGCGTGACGTGACCGCTGCCGTCACCGAAACGGCATAGGAGGCTGTCATGCAAATAATGCTGTTCCTGTCCGGCTGGGTGGTGATGTGCATCGGCATGCATTTTTGTGTCACGCGCCAGTCGGAACATGATCTTGAGCAAGCGTCGCTACTGCCATTCGCCGACGATCCCGAGGCCGCCCGAAACATGAGCCGGGAGACCGGAAAAGTGTGCGACACCGTTGTCACCGTTCCCTTTGAAACCGCAGTTGATCATGCCGCCCGTGACTACATTGAGGCGTGATACGCAGGACGCTATAAACGGTTATTAGTATCTTCCCCCTGATACGAGGCTCGCCTTAGTGTTTAGACGAGCTTTTTTTTAACACTGGTTTTTATCTATGCAGCGTTACCTGACAGGTTGGTTCGATCGTTTTATACCCGCGACACTCAACACTCACCCTAAAGAATGGTTTCGCGCCAGTATCGGCGCCGGCCTCGGTTTATTGTTCAGTGCATTGGCGTGCAGCCAGCTCTTCAGCTCGACCGTGGCCTTGCACTTGTTGGGGCCGATTGCTGCTTCGGCGGTGATTGTGTTTGCGGTGTCATCCGGTGCCCTGGCGCAACCCTGGCCGATCATCGGTGGCTACCTCACCTCGGTCGGCGTGGCGTTGGTCCTCACCCATTATTTTGGTTACACGGCGGAAGTCGGCGCCGCAGCGGTCGGGCTGTCGTTGGGCGCGATGTGCGTGTTGCGTTGTCTGCATCCGCCCGGCGCGGCGTTGGCGTTGTGCCTGGTGCTGGCCGACGGCGAAATCACCGGCATGGGCTGGCACGTGGTTTACCCGGTGATGCTGCACGTGTTGTGCCTGGTGATCACGGCGCTGGTCTACAACAACATCACCGGAGTGCGTTACCCGAAATTGCACGTGCCGGTGGTGGCTGCCGACCTGACGCCACAACCGAGCCGACAGGAGCACGTCGGCATCAGCACCACGGACCTGGAGCTGGCGCTGGATGAAATCGGCGAGTTCGTCGATATCACCCTGGAAGAGCTTGAGGACATTTTCCGCACCGCAGAGAAATACGCGCTGCGTCGCAGCCTCGGCGACATCCCACTCGAGCAGGTCATGTCGCTGGATGAAGCGCCGCAGGGACGTTAAATCATCGGGTCCCAGCGCTGTGACCAGTCGGTGTCGGCCTTGACGATTGTGCGCAACAGTTCGAAGGCCGATTGCAACACCGCCGAATCGCGGTCCCGTGAATAGACCAGGTAGGTCGGGTAGGTGAACTCGGGCGCCTGTGGCACCCGTTCCAGGATGCCGGCATCCAGATAGCTCTGCACCACCCGCGTGCGGAAATACCCGGCACCGCCATTTTCCAGAATGTACTGCAGGGCCAGCGGGCCCAGGTTAAAGCTGACGGCCGCCTTGGCCTGATGCGGCAGGGCAGCATCGTGCTGCTTGCGGAAGTCATCGCCCCAGTCGATATAGACGTAAGGTTCCGGGTTGGCTTTCAGGCGCACCTGAATCAACTTCTCTTCCAGCAATTGCTCGACCTGCAAGCCTGGCCAGTAGGTCGGCTGGTACACCAGCGCCGCGTCCAGCACGCCCATTTCCAGCTGTTGCAAAAGTTGTTTGCCGTCGCCGATTTCCGCACGCAGGGCATGGCTCGGAATCATCTCGCGCATTACCCGGACCCAGGTCAGCATCAGCGGGTTGCACAGGCTGACTTCGCCCCCGATGTGCAGCACGTTGCGATAGCCCTCGGGCAACGGCAGGTCGCGGCGCGCGGCTTCCCAGGTCTGCACCAGTTGATTGGCGTAGACCACGAACGCTTCGCCATCGGCGGTCAACTTCGCCCCGGCGCGGTTGCGCACGAACAACTTGCAGTTGAGGTGGCTTTCCAGCTTTTGCACCCGGGCCGTGATCGCCGTCTGGGTCACGTGAAGCCGTTCGGCAGCGGCGATCAGACTGCCGTAGCGAGCGATTTCAACAAAGGTGCGAGCCAGATCGATGTCCATGGGGTTTTTCACTTCTAATCGAGAGTCTGAATTGTAGTGATATCTCCACTGTGCCGGGACCCTACCAATGACTGAATCTGGCGCGATTGCGTTGTTCCGTCCAAAAGCACCGTCGATCTGTCCAACCTGTCGCGCTCGAACGTGCGCACACTGGCGTCCTGGCCGCCGTTGTTCGGCACAACTGTCTGGAGAAAAGCATGAGTGATTTTGTGATTGCCCCTGTCGCCACGCCGTCGTTGGCGGTTGAAGGGACGTCGAGCCGTTTTCCGATTCGTCGGGTGTTCTGTGTCGGCCGCAACTACTCGGATCACGCCCGTGAAATGGGCCACGATCCTGAGCGCGAGCCACCGTTTTTCTTCATGAAACCGGCTGATGCCGTGGTCGCCGCCGAAGGTAACATTACCTATCCGACGCTGACCGAAGACCTGCATCACGAGATCGAACTGGTGGTGGCGATCGGCAAGGACGGTGTCGACATCCAGCCGGAAGACGCCTTGAGTCATGTCTGGGGTTATGCCGTCGGTGCTGACCTGACCCGCCGTGATATCCAGGCCCAGGCCAAGAAAATGGGCCGCCCGTGGGATTGGGCCAAGGGCTTCGACGAGTCCGGTCCAAGCACTCCGCTGGTGCCGGTGAGCAAGGTCGGGCACCCGGCAGAGGGCGCAATCTGGCTCAAGGTCAACGGCGTCGAGCGCCAGCGCGGTGATTTGGCCGATCAGATCTGGCCGGTCAAAGACGTGATCGCCTACATCTCCCAGTCGGTGAAACTCAAGGCCGGCGACCTGATCTTCACCGGCACGCCGGCAGGTGTCGGCGCGTTGCAGGTGGGGGATGTGGTCACTGGCGGGATCGATGGCCTCAGTGAGTTCACGTTCACCGTTGCCTGATAGATCGCGGTTTCCTGTAGGCGCTGCCGAAGGCTGCGATAAGATCCGAAGGATCTTCGGCGCCGCATTGTATACGACGGCTTCACAGCCGATCGCAGCCTGCGGCAGCTCCTACTGATAAGTCCTCCAACAACTATCGCTAGGTCTGATCACCACGCGTGAAATACCATGTGGCAGTCAGTTTCAAGCGACGTCAGGGGGCGTTCCGCCATGTCAACTTTGTCCCGTGTGCCGACGTATGGCATGCAACAGCGCAGCGACCGTACGGATTTTTACATCCGCGATAAAACCGGTCGCCCGCCGCTGACGACACCTCATCGCCACGAATACTTCCAGATCCAGATCAGTCTGGGGGGCGATACCGTGCAGCACATCGGCGGTGCGATTCGGCCGTTTCCGCGCAAGACAATGGCGTTCATTCTGCCCCATCGCTTGCACGTTATTCCGCATCCCGAAGACGGCAACTTTGTCCTGATCAACTTCTCTCAGGAATTCCTCCTGCCGCATTTGTCGTGCGATCCGATGGACCTGGAGGACGTTTCGCTGGCCGACGCACCGGAGCTGGCGCCGTTTCGTTTTCAGGAACATCTGGATTTCATCCTCGACGACGCCGAGTTCGCCCAGGTTGAAGCGTTGCTGCAGCAGATGCGCGAGCTGGACCAGAACCGCCAGTTAGGCACCGGGTTGATGCTCAAGGGTTACTTGCTGCAATTGCTGGGCAGGATTTGCTGCTTGTACGAAGAGCCGTTGCGTGAGTTGTCTGCCAGCAAAGCCGAGAAGCGCGGCCGACGCGACGCGATGGGGCGGGTCTCGACGTACATTCGCGAGCACATCGCCGACCCGGACCTGACCCTCAAGGATGCGGCAGCGGCGGCTTTTCTCTCACCGAATTACCTGACCCACCTGCTGCGCAAGGAAACCGGCAGCACCTTCTCCGAACTGGTCCTGGAACGCCGCATGCGCCTGGCGCGCACCCATTTGATCAACGGCAGCAAGCCGGTGAGTCACATTGCGCAGATGTGTGGCTTTGCCGATGAAGCCTATTTCTCCCGCCGTTTTCGTCAGGCCAACGGCATGCCACCGGGGCAGTTTCGGCGGCAGCATCGGGGGGCGTGATCCGGTTTTATTCCGCGATTCAACCTCCAATGTACTCAATCAACCCCTGCGCCAACGCCGCAAAGGTCACGCTGTAGCGCGGGCTGTCGCGCAGGTCTTCGTGCATCACCAGCCAGGTGTCCAGCCCCAGCGATACCTGTTGCGGCAACAGTCGTTGCAGATTGGGATCACGGCTGGCGATACCCACTTGGCAAAACCCCAGACCAAAACCCGCCCGCAAGGCAGCCAGCAAGGCCAGATCACTGTCAGTGCGCAGGGCCAGGCGCATTTCGCTCAGCCACGGGGCGTCGGGGAACATCGAGGGAATGGACAGCGTTTGTTTGTCATAGCCCATCAACGCGTAGTCATTCAACTGATCGAGGTGGGTGATGGGAGGGTGTCGCTGCACATAGCTGCGATGCCCATAAAGACCCAGTTCAATCCTGCCCAGGCGCCGTGCCACCAATACCTCCTGACTCGGCGGGACCATGCGCACGGCGATGTCGGCTTCTCGGGAAAGCAGGTCCTGCATACGATTGGACGGGGCCAGTTCTATGACCAGTTCCGGGTGCGTCGCGTGCAGTTGCGCAAGAATCGGCGGCAGCACCTCAACGGCAATGATGTCGCTGGCAGTGATGCGCACCGTGCCGCGCACCCCTTGTCCCTCGCTGGACGCGACCCGCAACAGCGCCGCACTGGTGGCTTCCATGGCCTCTGCGTATGGGCGCAAGGCGAGGGCGGTGTGGGTGGGGCTCAAGCCTTGTTGGGTGCGAATGAACAGCGTTGTGCCAAGGCTGTGTTCAATCTGTTCGATATGCCGGCCTACCGTGGGTTGGGTCAATTTCAGTGCGCGCGCAGCGCCCGACAACGACCCTTCACGCAGGACCTGCAAAAAGGTCCGATAAAACGCCCAGCTCGGTTCTGTTCTGTTCATACAAAAATGTTTAGCCATTAGAGGGTTTTCGATAATTTCATTTAATGCTCAGTCGCGCAAACATGATCGCCATCACATCGGGCGAGATCCTCTCATGAGTAAAAAACCTATTGCCCTGGTCTTGGGCGCAACTGGCGGCATCGGCGGGGAAGTGGCGAGGCAGTTGTTTGTGCAGGGCTGGTCGGTGCGGGCCCTGCATCGCAACCCTGCGAGTGTTCGCTACCGTGATGTGCGCTTTGACTGGCGATGCGGAGATGCCATGCGCGGTGAAGATCTGCTGGCTGCTGCAGAAGGTGCGGCGTTAATCGTTCATGCCGTTAATCCGCCGGGCTATCGCAACTGGGAAGGCTTGGTACTGCCGATGATCGACAACAGCATCGCCGCCGCCCGCGCATCGGGCGCTCGGGTCCTGTTGCCCGGCACGGTCTACAACTACGGGCCGGATGCTTTTCCCGCGTGCGCTGAAACCTCGCCGCAGAATCCGCTGACACGCAAAGGGGGGATCAGGGTCAAGCTGGAACAACGGCTGCAAGCAGCGGCATTGACTGGCGTGCGCAGCCTGGTGGTACGTGCCGGGGATTTTTTTGGGACGCGCCACAGCAACAGCTGGTTTGCCAGCGGTCTGCTCAAGCCGGGGCAGCCGGTGAAAACCGTTCGCTACCCCGGCACACCCGGTGTCGGCCATCAATGGGCATACCTGCCGGACGTGGCGCGCACCATGATTCGGCTGCTGGAACACGAACAGCGGCTTGCGCCTTTTGCGACCTTTCATATGCGCGGTCATTGGGACCCTGACGGCACGCGGATGGTCGACACGATCCTGCGTCAGTCCGGTCAAGCCAACGTCACCCTCCGGGGTTTTCCCTGGTGGACGCTGCCGGTCATCGCCCCCTTTTCCGAGACGTTTCGCGAGCTGAAGGAGATGCGCTACCTGTGGCAGCAGCCCTTGTGCATGGACAACGCACGATTGCTTGAAGTGCTGGGAGCGGAGCCGCATACGCCGTGGGATGAGGCGGTCAGGGCCACGTTGGAGGCGATGGAGTGCGTGTAGGAAATTTTATGTTGACCCTGTAGGAGCTGCCGAAGGCTGCGATAAGGCCGGAACGGCCTTCGAGATGTCGATTGATCGCAGCCTCCGGCAGCTCCATAAAAAGGCGTGCTCAGGCTGTACTCACTTCACCGTCGCAACCCCCGCCGGCTGTTGCAGGTGATGCACCGTTGGCGCGGTGTCGGCGCTGCGCACCAACAACCAGGTGAGCAGGGCGGCGGTCAGGGCGAGGCCGCAGGCGACGAATAAAATTGCCTGATAGCCTGCGCCAAAGCTGGTCAGCGCCAATGGCCCTGATGACAGATCGCCGGCGGCGATGCTGCGGGTGAGGGCGAGTGGGTCGACCAGCGAGCCGGACAAGCCGCTGGCCACGTTGGCGCCCACCCGATGAAACAGAATCGCACCAAGCGTCGCAAAGCCGACAACGATACCGCTGAAACGCACCGTGCCCGAGATGCCAGAAGCCATGCCCGCGCGCTCGGGTGGAATGGCCGACATCGCCACTTTCGCGGTCTCGCCATTGAGAATGCCCGCGCCGGTCCCAGCCAGTAGCAGGCCGCCCACCATCGCCCGATAGTCGAAGCTTGGTGCTGTAATTCCAAGCCAGAACAAACCACCACTGATGATCAACAGGCCCAGCGTGAGCAAGGCGCGGCCACTGAACCGGTGAGTCAGGTAGCTGGCAGTAATGCGCGGCACGACGAACAGCGGCACTGCCAGTGGCAGCATCAACAGCCCGGCGTTTTGCGGGCTGTAGCCGAGAGCACTCTGGAAAAAAATCGGCAGGTAACTGAGCATGGTCAACAACGACGCGGCATACGCCAGGCCAGCGATACAGGCGCCGACATAGGTCGGATTGCGGAAGATGCTCAAGTCCATCATCGGCCGTTGCTGCCGACTTTCGACCAGCAGGAACAAGGCGAACAGCACCAGTGCGCCGACCATTTCCAACTGCACCTGACTGTTGTTCCAGCCCTGACGGTTGCCGGAAATCAGCGCCAGGGTGATCAGAAACAGGCTGCCGCTAAAGGTCACCACCCCGGGAATGTCGATGCTGCTGGCCTGCGGGTCGCGAGATTCCTTCAAGGTCCGTAGCACCAGCGCGATGATCGCAGCACCGATCGGCACGTTGATGTAAAACGCCCACTCCCAGCCAAAATGCTGGGTGATAAAGCCTCCAACCACCGGCCCCAGGGAAATCGCGATACCGATCACCGAGCCCCAGAAGGCAAAGGCGGCGGCGCGTTGCGGGCCACGAAACGAATGCGACAGAGTGGCCAAAGCCGCGCTTAACAACAGCGCAGCACCCAAGCCTTGCAGGGCGCGGGCAGCGTTAAGCGCGGCGACATTGGGTGCGGCGCCGCAGATGAGTGAGGCCAGGGTAAACAGGCTCAGGCCGATCACCAGAATACGCTTGCGACCGAAGCGATCGGCCAACGCGCCGGCCGGCATGACGAAGGAGGCGAAGGTCAGGGTGTAGGCGCTGATCACCCATTCGATGTCGGCGAAATCCGCATTGAACGAATGCGCGATGGAAGACAGCGAGACCGCGACTATATTGGAGTCCAGATTAATCATGAACGACGGTATCGAAACGCACAGCAGGATCAGAAATCGCTGTAGTCCATCGACGGGAACGTGGGTTGCTGGGTGCATGATCGGCTGCCTTTGAAGGGTAAATGGGTAGCCCCGACGATGATTGGCTGCTGCAAGAAATCAAATGCGGGTATATGCTCCTATTTAAATTTGCGGGTATATGCCTGTATTGGTCAAGCGTTTCTTTAGATCAATTGATGCAACACAGCGGTGAACAGGAGTCAGACAGTCCTATGCAAACCTCGTCAAACGACGTCGGCCCATCGATTCAACTGAGCAACGGCTTCGTGGTGCCGCGGCAAGTGATGTGCCATGCCACCAGCCTGCGCAAGGCCTCGCGGCGGATCACCCAACTGTATGACGTGGTGCTGGCCCCCTGCGGCCTGCGCTCGACCCAGCGGTCGATCATGATGCAGATCGGCCGGGGCACGACGCCGGCCATGAGTGAGCTGGCCGCCGCGCTGGTGCTCGATCGCTCGGCGTTGGCGCACAACCTCAAGCCGCTGGAGCGTGATGGTTACGTGCGGGTGGCAGTCGATCCGCAGGACAAACGCAGTCGTCTGGTGACGCTGACGGCGCAAGGAGAGAACAAACTCGCCGACTCCCAGCGGTTGTGGGAGCAGGCGCAGGTCAGCTTCGAAAGCGCCTTGGGGCCCGAGCAGGCTAATGAAATGCGTGAGTCGTTGCGCTTGATCTCGGCGGCGAGTTATCCACAGGTCCTCGAGCAGGTCGGGCGCGCAGTTCCGGCCCCAGTCCCGGCTTAAGTCCCTCAGCGTTGAGGCGCCGGTATGACGGGCATTGGCAGCTGGGCGGCAGCACGTGCGCGGCCACTCTGGACGATGTACACCCCGCCGAGGATCGCGCCGACTGCCAGCAGGTCGATGGCGTGCACCGGTTCGTCGGCGATGAACACACCGATCAGCAGGGCGACCACCGGTGGGATGTAGGTCACTGACGAGGCGGCCAACGCCCCCAGGCGTTGCACGATAAAGTAGTAAATGATGTAGGCCAGACCCGTGCCCAGCAGACCAAGACCGACCGCCAGGCCGAGAAACGCCTTGGGGCTGTCCAGCAACCGTTCAACGCCGTGCAGGTCGGTGATTGCCGCCATCATCACCAAGGCCAGGCCGAACTGGTAGGTGCACAGCGCCACCGCAGAAATCCCCAGTCCGGAAATGAAACGCTTGGCATAGACGAACGAACAGCCGACGCTCAGCGAGCCGAGCACCGTGTACAGCACGCCCTCAAGGGAAATACCGCCCACCCCGGTGGCCCATGGGCGCGCAATCAGCAGTACCCCGGCAAAACCCAGGGCGACACCTGCGGTAACCCGGCGAGTCAGCGGTTCTTCGCGCAGAAACAGCAACGCGCAGGCAAAGGTGAACAGGGGGATCGCACCACTAAGCATGCCGGCTACGCTGGACAGCAGCAGCGCCGAGCCTTTGGCGAAGGCGAAGTAGTAAATATCGGTGGCCAACAGTGCCATCACCAGAAAGTGATGGGCGTGGCGCAGGTGGCTCCAACGCAACGCGCGCGTCACCAGGGCGAAGATCAGGACCGGCAGGAAGCCAAACAGGACCCGCAGCAGGACGATCTGTAACGGCGTGATCAAGGCCACGGCCCACTTCATGTAGATGAAGTTGGTGCCCCAGATTAGGCCCAGCAGAGCGAAGGCCAGATAGGCGATGTTTTTCATGGCGGGCGGCCTGCGCAGTTAACGGAAGATAAACCGATTGTGCTGTCGCCCCTGCATCGGCTACAAATCATCATCTATGCTCAATGGAATAGAAAAACTTCACCATGAAAAGCGGACCACCCCTAAAGGCGCTGGTTTACTTCGAATCGGCCATGCGACTCAATAGTTTTTCTCTGGCTGCCAGCGAGCTGTGCGTCACCCCCGGCGCGGTTGGCCAGCAGGTTCGCAACCTCGAACAGTGGCTCGGTGTGACGCTGTTCACCCGGCATATCCGCCAGGTGCAACCGACTGAAGACGGCCTCGCCTATTGGGCGCGGATTCAACCGGCGCTGGCGCAGATCACCGACGCCAGCCAAACCCTGCGCGAGCGCCATAGCAGCAGCGTGTGGCTGACCATGCCACCCGGTCTGGCCGCTAAATGGTTTGCCCGGCGCATGTCCGGTTTCTTGCAGAGCTATCCAGCGATTGCCTTGCACTTGAGTTCATCAGTGGCGCTGGTGGACTTCGCCAGTGAGCGGGTCGATCTGGCGATTCGGCATTTCGACGGCCGCGCGCCAGAACTGGAAACTCACTTGCTGTATCAGGATCAGGCGCGGCTGTATTGCAGCCCTGGTTACGCGGTGCGGATGGGGCTGAAAACAGCGAATGATTTGCGACGGGTGACCTTGCTCCACAGTACCTTGCACCCGCATTGGGGTGATTGGCTGGCGCGCTTCAGCGATATTTCCCACGAGGAAGTGGCGGCAATGGCGGGGATTCATTTCGATCAGTCGCTGATGGCCATCGAGGCCGCGCGGCACGACCAAGGCGTGGTGTTGACCAGCCCGATGCTGACGGAAGAGGAGGTGAGTAGCGGGGTGTTGATCGAACCCTTCAGCCAGCGTTTGCTGCTGGCCAAAGGTTTCTATGTGGTTCAGCCGCTGTCCTCGACCTCACGCCCGGCGGTGCGGGCGCTCAAGGACTGGCTGATAGCCGAGGCGGCACTGACGCCGCCTTAGGCTTTTTCTTACGGCATGACCGGCGGAATGTACGCCAACGTGGTGCCCAACAGCCACAACAGGAACAGCACCAGCGGGGTGTGGATGATGAACTGCACGAACGAGAAACCGATCAGGTCACGTGCTTTCAGGCCCAGCACACCCAGCAATGGCAGCATGTAGAACGGGTTGATCAGGTTCGGCAAGGCTTCTGCCGCGTTGTAGATCTGTACCGCCCAGCCCAAGTGGTATTTCAGGTCATTGGCAACCTGCATCACGTAAGGTGCTTCGATGATCCATTTGCCGCCGCCCGACGGAATGAAGAAGCCCAATACCGCCGAATACACGCCCATCAACAGCGCATAGGTATCGTGCGAGGCGATCTGGGTGAAGAACAACGAGATATGGTGCGCCAGGGTTTGTGCGTCAGTGCCTTTGACCGTGGTCAGCAGCGCGGCGATCGAACCGTAGAGCGGGAACTGGATCAGCACGCCGGTGGTGGTCGGCACGGCGCGGGCCACCGCATCGAGGAAGCTGCGCGGGCGCCAGTGCAACAAGGCGCCGACCATGATGAACAGGAAGTTGTAGGTGTTCAGACCGGAAATCGCGGTGATCGCCGGTTTGGTCGAGAACTCGTGAAACAACCAGCCTGCAGCCAACAGCACCAGCAGAATGATCAGCAACGGGCTGTATTCCAGCCACTCACCAGGGCGCGAACGCTGTGGAATCGCCGGAATGCTGAAGCTTGGGTCGATACCACAGGCCGCTGCATCACGGGCGCTGTTCGGGCCTGGCGCGGTGGCGTAGGCGATGGCCAGCGACACCAGGATCAGCACGGCGAGGATCACGCCGGACTGCCACATGAAGATGGTTTGGGTAAACGGGATCACCCCGGTGATCGACAGAATCGACGGTGGCAGGCTGCCAGGGTTGGCTTGCAACTGCGCCGCCGAGGACGACAGCCCCAGCGCCCAGACCGCACCCAGACCGAGGTAGGCAGCGGCGCCGGCGGCACGGTAGTCCATGCGCAAATCAGTGCGACGGGCCAGCGCGCGAACCAGCAGGCCGCCGAACACCAGCGACAAGCCCCAGTTCAGCAGCGAGGCGACCATGGAAATCAGTGCGACCCAGGCCACGGCCGAGCGGCCGTTTTTCGGAATGCGGGCCAGACGGTCGATCAGTCTGACAGCAGGTGGCGAACTGGCGACCACGTAACCACCGATCACCACAAAGGCCATCTGCATGGTGAACGGAATCAGGGTCCAGAAACCATCGCCAAAGGCGTTGGCGGTGTCAGTCGGCTTGGCGCCCATGGCCATGGTGGCGATGGCAACGATAACGACGGCCAATACGGCGAATACCCACGAATCGGGGAACCAGCGTTCAGCCCAGCTTGCACAACGCAGGGCAAAGCGGGCAGAGCGGCTGTCTTCTATTACGGCGGCCATGAGTCCTACCTATCTTGAAATTATTATTGAGCGGCTAATGATTTAGCCCGTTCTTGTAAGCAGCAAAAGCGGTGGAGCTAGAAAGCAACAAGCCCCTTCAGGTTTCTGAAGAGGCAGGATGGCACAACGTGATGGCATCATTGGGTTGCAACAAAAATATTTTGCTATTTCTGAGGCGATACATAACCCCTGTAGGAGCTGCCGTAGGCTGCGATCGACTGCGAAACAGCCGTGCTCTGGAAATTATTGAAGGTTCTTCGAACCTTATCGCAGCCTTCGGCAGCTCTTACAGTGAATGTGTGCTGCACAGAATTAAAACGTCATTTCCACAACATCATCCGGCACGATCAACTTGCCGGCGGTTTTGGCGATGATTTCTTCGACGCTCACGCCCGGCGCGGTTTCGCGTAGGATGAAGGCGCCGTCGGCGATTTCCAGATACGCCAGGTCGGTCAGCACTTTGCGGATGCAACCGGCGCCGGTCAGTGGCAGGCTGCAACGCGACAGCAACTTGGACTCACCGTCCTTCGAGGCGTGGGTCATGGTGACGATGATGTTATCGGCACCGGCGACCAGGTCCATCGCACCGCCCATGCCCTTGATCAGTTTGCCCGGGATCATCCACGAGGCGATGTTGCCTTCGACGTCGACTTCGAAAGCACCGAGCACCGTCAGGTCGACATGGCCGCCACGGATCATGGCGAAGGATTCAGCGGAGGAGAAGATCGACGCGCCTTTGCGCGCGGTCACGGTCTGCTTGCCAGCATTGATCATGTCGGCGTCGATGGTTTCCTCGGTCGGAAACTCGCCCATGCCCAGCAGGCCGTTTTCCGATTGCAGCATCACGTCGATGTCGGTTGGAACATAGTTGGCCACCAGGGTCGGAATGCCGATCCCCAGGTTGACGTAGTAGCCGTCTTTCAATTCACGGGCGACGCGTTGCGCCATTTGTTCGCGGGACAATGCCATGGTCAGGATCTCTTGTTGTTCTGTGCGAGAAGAGTCGTTACGTGCAGCGCGAGACTGGCCTCAGGCTTTCTTCACGGTGCGCTGTTCGATGCGTTTCTCGAAGGTGCCCAGAATGACGCGATCGACATAAATGCCGGGGGTATGAATTTCGCTTGGCAACAGCACGCCGGGTTCGACGATTTCTTCGACTTCGACCACAGTGATCCTGCCGGCCGTGGCCACCACTGGGTTGAAATTCTGCGCCGTGTGGCGGTACACCACGTTGCCGAAATGGTCGGCTTTCCAGCCTTTGACGATGGCGAAGTCGCCGGTGATCGCTTCTTCGAGGATCACGTTACGCCCATTGAACTGGCGGGTTTCTTTGCCCTCAGCCACAGGGGTGCCGTAACCGGTCGCGGTATAAAAAGCGGGGATGCCGGCACCGCCTGCGCGCATTTTTTCAGCGAGGGTGCCTTGCGGGGTGAGTTCGACTTCCAGTTCGCCGTCCAGCAACTGACGCTCGAACAGCGCGTTTTCGCCGACGTAGGAAGCGATCATCTTACGGATCTGACGATCTTGCAGCAGGATACCCAGGCCGAAACCGTCAACGCCGCAGTTGTTGGAGACGACGGTCAAACCGGTCACGCCACGACGCTTGATTTCAGCGATGAGGTTTTCCGGGATGCCGCACAGACCGAAACCGCCCGACAGCACGGTCATGTTGTCGGTCAGCCCGTCCAGGGCTTCTTCGTACGTTGCTACTCGTTTATCGAGGCCAGCCATGAGATATCCGCCTTTTGTAGTTGTTGTCCGACAAATAGACTGTCGAATCGCGTTTGCAGCATCTTCCACTGCCTTCAGTGATTTGTTAATTTTGTTTTTCTGATGGATTGATAAATAAACTAAATATATGAACGTCAAACAACTTCGTGCTTTTTTGGCCGTGGCGCAGTGCCTGAGCTTCGCCCAGGCGGGGGAGCGCCTGCATTTGTCGCAACCGGCGCTGAGCCTGACGATCAAGGGCCTGGAAGACGATCTGGGCGGGCAACTGCTCAGCCGCACCACGCGCAGCGTCAGCCTGACCCCCGAGGGCGAGACCCTGTTGCCTCTGGCGCGGCAACTGCTGGCGGATTGGGATAACGCCGAAGAGTTGCTGCGTCAGCACTTCACGTTGCAATTGGGCAAGGTGTCGATCGCGGCGATGCCCTCGTATGCCGGCAACCTGTTGCCCGGCGCGCTGAAGCTGTTTCGTGATCGTCACCCACGGGTCAACGTCGCAGTGCATGACGTGATCAATGAGCAGGTGCTGGAAATGGTCCGGCATCGGCGGGTGGAGTTGGGCATCGGTTTTGAGCCGGAGTCCAGCAGTTCGCTGCTGTTCACCCCGTTCTATATGGACCGCTTTGTTGCCGTGGTGCCGGTGGACTCGCCCTTGGCTGCGCGGCAGGAGGTGACCTGGAGCGAGTTGTTGCAGGAAGACTTCATCGCCCTGCAACGCCCGTCCGCCGTGCGTTTGCTGCTGGAGCAAGACCTGCACACCCAGCACGGCAAACTCTCGGTGGCGTTCGAAAGCCACCAGCTGTCCACCATCGGGCGCATGGTCGCCAATGGTTTGGGCGTCAGCGCGGTGCCGTCGTTGTGCATCCAGCAAATGCGCGAACTGGGCGCGCACTGCATTGCCCTGAGCGGGCCACGAATTGAACGGCGCATTGGCTTGATGATGCTCGCCGACCACAAACTCTCGGCGGCGGCTCAGGCGTTGCGTGAGGTGTTGATTGAGTGCGCTCAGGAGCAGGCATTGGAAAAAGTCTGAGTCGAGCAGGAAAACGGCGCTCTAAAGCGGGCACTTGAGGTATCTTTGCGGCGAATTAATACCAAATGTTGCCGACTGCTGTGGTGGTCGAGAGATAAGGAGTACCGCTTTGGATGCAACGTCTGTTGCCTGGCTGGCCCATGACACCCGCCTGATGGTGTGCTGTCTGGTGGCAATTGCCACGATTATCGTACTGATCAGCGCCACCAAACTTCCGCCGTTCCTGTCGATTTTGATCGGTACCTTCATCGCCGGCGTCGGCGCCGGGTTGCCGCCGGAAGATGTGGCCAAGGCGTTTAGCAAAGGCGCGGGGGCGATCCTCGGTGAAGCCGGGATCATCATTGCCCTGGGTTCGATGCTGGGTGCCTTGATGGCCGAATCGGGTGCGGCCGACCGTATTGCCTCGACCTTGCTCGGTCTCGGCAAAGGCCGTTCGCTGCCGTGGGTCATGGCGCTGGTGGCGATGGTCATCGGCTTGCCACTGTTCTTCGAAGTCGGTCTGGTGATGATGGTGCCGATCATCTTCGTCATGGCGCGCCGCTCCAACCTGCCACTGCTGAAAATTGCGATTCCAGCACTGGCGGGCATGACCACCTTGCATGCGCTGATGCCACCCCATCCGGGGCCGTTGATTGCGGTCAGTGCTTTGCACGCCGACCTTGGCCTGACCATGTTGATGGGCTTCATCATCGCGGTTCCGGCGGTGATTCTCGCCGGACCGATCTATGGCAACTGGCTGTCGAAACGCATGCACGTCGATGAGCCGGGTGACATTGGCGCGCTGTTCACCGCCAAGGCCGAAATCAGCCGTCAGCCGAGTTTCGGCGTGTCGTTGTTGATCATCCTGTTGCCGGTGATTTTGATGCTCGGCAGCACCCTGGCCAAAGTCGCGATGGAACCGGAAAGCACCCTGGCCATCACCTTGAAGTTCCTCGGTGAACCGCTGATTGCTTTGGGGCTGGCGGTGGTCGCCAGCGGTGATTTGCCTGGGATGGGCCAACGGTATTTCCCGCGAGCACGTCGGCAATACCCTACGCAAAGGCTTGGCGCCGATTGCCGTATTGCTGCTGACCATCGGTGCCGGTGGCGGTCTCAAGCAAACGCTGCTGGACGCGGGCGTCAGCCACACCATCAGCAAAGTCGCCGAAGGCGCGCACATGCCGTACCTGCTGCTGGCCTGGCTGATTGCGGTGGCGCTGCGCCAGGCCACAGGCTCGGCGACGGTTGCCACGACCACCACCGCCGGTATCCTCGCGCCGATGATGGCGGGGCTGGCAGCGACTCAAAGTTCACTGGTGGCCCTGGCTATCGGTGCTGGCTCGGTGTTCTTCTGCCACGTCAATGACGCGGGCTTCTGGATGGTTCGTGAGTACTTTGGTCTGCAACTCAAGCAAACCATTTGGGTCTGGTCGGTGCTGCAAACCATCGTCTCGGTGGTAGGCCTGATCGGCACCCTGTTGCTGTGGCACTGGTTCGGCTGAGCCTGGTTATTCCGATGCCCCGTTCGGGGCATCGCCTTCGCGGCTAATGACTTTCGGCCGCATTCAATGCCTGTTGAACTTTCCTCACACAATTCAAGAAACGTCCTACATATCGACTGCTGGGCTTCAGATAGTCTGCTGGCCGGTGAACGATTTTCACCGAGGCTGTGATTTGTGCCCGAGTCATTGCTCTGCACTTGGCCGTCTTTGGTCAAACCCATGCTAGCCGGAGGCCTCCAGCTGGCATGGGTTTTTTATTGGTCGCAGGGCCAGACTTCCTCGAAAAAACTGTACGGCCCAAGTATTCCGTCACTGTCCGTGGGTTTTCGGTGGTGTCCGGCGTAGGGTAAGGCCCATGATTGTTTCGCTCATGGACCCGCCTCATGGTACTCACCGTTGATTTGCTGCTGGCCTTCGCCGTTTTCGCCTTCGTGACCTGCATCACCCCGGGACCAAACAACACGATGCTGTTGTCCTCGGGGGTGAACTTCGGCTTCAATCGTTCGATTCCGCACATCCTCGGCATCAGCTGTGGCTTCGGCTTCATGGTGCTTGCGGTAGGCCTCGGCCTGGGCGCGGTGTTCAAGGCTTATCCGCTGCTCTACACGGTGTTGCGGTTTGTTGGCGCGGCTTATCTGTTGTACCTGGCGTGGAAAATCTACAGCTCCGGGCCGATGTCCGATGAAGAGATCGGCAATACGCGACCGCAAAGTTACTGGGGCGCTGCGGCGTTTCAATGGGTCAACCCCAAGGCCTGGGTGATGGCGGTCGGCGCGATCAGTGCCTACACGCCGCTGGAAAACTACTTCACCAACGTGGTGATTATCGCCGCCGTCTTTGGCCTGATGTGCGCGCCCACCAGTTGCATCTGGGCCGGCTTCGGCAGTCTGTTGCGCAGCTACCTGAAAGATCCGCGCTGGTTGAAACTGTTCAACACCTTGATGGCGTTGTTGTTGGTGCTGTCGATGTATCCGTTGTTGTTTGAGCATTGATTGCGGATTTCTGCGGAAATATCGGTAGGAGCTGGCAACCCGCTCCTACAAAATTACTCACAATGCCAATTTCAAATGCCCACTCGCCACCGGCGTGCGCCCTTGCACCCGTCGCTGCAGCCCGTGATAAAAATGCTCCAGCCCTTCATGCAAGCGTTCGATGAGAATCTCGTCCAGCTCGCCGCCCCATTCGTTGTCGCTGTAGCTGATCTGCGTGTCGATGGCGAAGATGCCGTGCAGTACTTCCTGGCATTTCAGCGCCGAGAGCACCGGCTTCAGGGCGTAGTCCACGGCGAGCATGTGGGCGATGCTGCCGCCGGTGGCCAGCGGCAGGACCACTTTGCCGTGCAGCGAGCGTTCGGGCAGCAGGTCGAGCAAGGTTTTCAGCGCGCCGGAAAACGAGGCCTTGTACACCGGGGTGCCGATCAGCAGGCCGTCGGCCTGGCGTACGGCTTCGATGAAGTCGATCACTTGTGGGCTGTCGAAGCGGGCGAAGAGCAAGTCTTCGGCGTTGAAGTCGCGAATTTTCAGGGCTTTCACGTTGACACCGTGGGCTTGCAGCCAACTGCGCGCGTGTTCCAGTACGACGCCGGAGCGGGATTTCAGAGTGGGACTACCTGAGAGAGAAACGACCAGCATGCTGTATTCCTTGAGTGTCGATCAGCGACCATGCAGGTACATAGCAGCATGCGTGCCAGGCGTGGTTAATATTTTAACGAGTTGATAAATAACGGTTTTAATCATAATTTACAATTTGAGTGCTTGATTGCGAATCAACCAATCAACACGTAACTGTTGATCTACTGTTGCTGTGGCAACAGTTCCCCGGCCGCAAATCGCAGGCAAAAAAATCCCCGCACGAGGCGGGGACAAGAGAGGGTACGGCATCAATTCTTGAACGCGGCACCCGTAGCCACCACGCTGGACGTTGGCAGCAGATTGCTCAGGTAACGGTTCCAGCGGACGATATTGGCCGGGCCGACAAACACCACGTCCTGTGCCTCGAGTTCGAACTGGCGGGCCAACACATAGGACGTCGGTTTTTGCGCATCAAGGTGGTAGACCGTTGCCGCCTGGCCGCCACTGTCAGCCGCGCGAATCACGTACACCGAATTACCGTCGGCGGTTTCCGGGCTAAGACCACCGGAGTTACCCAAGGCCTCCATCAACGTCAGGCTGGTGGTGCTGAACGACAACACCTGCGGACGCACGACCTCGCCCAGGACATAGATTTTGTTCGGCGAGTTGCTGTTCAAGTGCAGGTAGTCGCCGTCTTTGAGGTAGATATTGCCCAACTGCGCGTCTTTGCGGTTCAACGCGTCGATATCGAGTACGTATTCCTTGCCGTCACGCTTGAGGGTCAAGCCCGCGAGGTTGGCATCGGTCGAGTCGAGGCCGGCGGTGCTGATGGCTTGCACCAGGCTCAGCGGCAAGTTGGTGATCGGCTGCGAACCAGAGGTTTTGAAGGCACCGGAGAGCAGCACGCGCTGGCTGTTGTAGTGCAGTACTTTGACGTCGACCTTGACCTCGGTGTACTGCGGCGCCAGGCCCAGTCTCAGTTGTTCGCGCATCTGGCTGACGGTTTTTCCGCTGGCCTGGATCCGGCCGATATACGGGAAGAACACGGTGCCGTCGGCCAGCACTTCGCGGCTGTTGGCATCCAGTAGCTGTTGAGAGCCTGGCGCTGTCAGTTCAGGGTGTTCGAACACGGTCACCAGCAGGTCATCGCCAGGCCCGATGCGGTATTCAGGTGTTTTGTAGTTCAACAGTTCTGGCGGCAACGCCTTAGGCTGATGCGAGGCGTGCATTTGTTGCACGGAGGCTGGCGTGATGGCGACCAGTTTTACTTTTGGACCGTTGGGGTTGTCTTCTTCAACTTCGCTTGGAGTCATGTGCTGCCCGGGGGCGAATGCGCAGCCTTGCAAAACCAGGCTGGACAGCAGCACCACGGCTAAGGTTAGCTTCATAGGTCTCTTCCTTTTCAAGGTGCAAGGCGCACCACAATGATTTCATTGCATCCCTTTTGGTGACGGGCACCACTGTTGATGTGTCACGCCCTCGCACACCTCCTCAACGGGCCCGGTCGTCAGAAGGATAGATGACCAATTCAGAACGCGTTTTTATTCATGAAGCCCTGAACCGGGTCTGCAGGATGATTTTTCAGCTCCAGCCCGATCGACCAGTGTTCGATGTATTCCAGATTGAACTCGACGCGTTTCTGCATCTTGTTCAGAGGTCATGAGCGTCGTCCGCTAGACGGATTTGATCGGGACTACTCGGGCGCCGTGGTCGGCGATGGACAGCGCCTGGCTGAGCATCGGCACCGGCATTTGAACCGACGCTGGTAGCGGGTAATGGGTCATCAGCGCAGCTGCCAGGCGTGCATCGACGAAGCTTTTGATTTCCCGCTCGAAGCGCTCGCTGGAAAAACGTTCGGCATTGGCGCGGCAGGCCGCAGCACTGATGTATAGCCTGGCGCTTTCAAACTCAGCGACGGCAGCGATCAGCGAGGCAACGGTTTGTTCGTGATAGAGCACGCCGGTGGGCATTGGGTGGTCGAGGCCGCAGACCGTTTCCAATGCGCCGCCCTTACCGAAAGCAATCACGGGCGTACCACAGGACTGCGCTTCCACAGGGCTGATGCCAAAGTCTTCTTCGGCGGCAAATACGAAGGCTTTGGCGTTGCGCAGATGATCGTGCAGCACACTGAACGGCTGGAAACCCAGCAGCGTCACGTTCGGTGCATTAATCGTTCGGGCTTTTTCCATTTCCGGGCCGTCGCCGATCACCACCAGGCGTTTGTCCGGCATGGCCGCGAAGGCTTCGATGATCATCGGCATGCGTTTGTACGGCACCATGCGCGACGCGGTGACGTAGTAATCCTGCTTGGCCTCTTGCAGGGTGAAACCGAGGGTATCCACCGGTGGGTAGATCACGGTGGATTCGCGGCGATAGGCCTTGGCGATACGGCCGCTGATGAAATGCGAGTTGGCGATAAAGTCGTCCACACCTGCGGCGGTGCGCTGATCCCACATACGGATGTAATGCAGGATCATGCGCGCCAGTTTGCCCTTGAGGCCCGTGCTCATCCCGGACTCCAGCAGGTACTGGTGCTGCATGTCCCAGGCGTAGCGGATGGGCGAGTGCACATAGCTGATGTGGATCTGGTCAGGGCCGCAGAGCACGCCTTTGGCCACGGCGTGGCTGCTGGAAATGATCAGGTCGTAACCCGAGAGGTCCAGTTGCTCGATAGCCAGCGGCATCAATGGCAGATACTTCTGGTAGTGAGTCTTGGCCATCGGCAGGTTTTGGATAAACGTGGTCTTGGCTTTCTTGCCGCCCAGATGAGCGCGATCCTGGTTACTGAGGAAATCGATCACGGAAAAAAGCTCGGCTTCCGGCCAGACTTTTATCAATGAAGCGAGTACGCGCTCTGCACCGGCATAGGTCACCAGCCAGTCATGGACGATTGCTATTTTCATGTCAGTCTCTTTTCTGAGCACCAGCACTACTTCAAACGCACGGGGGCGGCGTCCAGGCATTGGTGGTGATTGAGGTGTCGGCCGAGGTCAGTAACGGACACGTCCATACGGCGACATCACAGAGCACCGCACCGAAAAATACCGGGTGAAGGCTAATGCGACGATCAGCACGGGAGAATGCTTCACGCCGCTGAGCTAAAAGCAGCTCAGCCTTCACGTTGACGGGTGGCGGGTACAGCGCACAGCTCACCGTTGCCCTTCGATCAGCAGCAAAATGCTGCTCAGGTCACGGTGTAAATAAATCGGTAAACGGGCCGGAACGGCCTTCGCTATGTAGATTTCGTGGGTGTTTGCAATGCGAGAGCCTTCGCCATCAGGATTTGCCGGATGACTTGGCCTGGATGTTTTTGCCGAGGCTGGCGTTGGCCTGCAAGTGTTTGGCCTTTGCTTGCTTGGCCTGCAGCAGGTCGGTGGATTTGCCCAGCAGCGCGTCGATGCGTTGCGACACGCGGCGGGCCGAGTCTTCCCAGGAAAAGCGCGACACGTTCTGCAGCCCGCGACGGCGCATCGACCGGCGCAGGGTTGCGTCAGTCAGCATGCGCTGCATGGCGGTGGCGATATGGTTGACATCCACCGGGTCGAAATACAGGGCGCTGGCTTGCAACACTTCCGGAATCGCCGCTGCATTGGCGGCCAGCACCGGGCAACCGCAGGCCTGGGCTTCCAGCGGTGGAATACCAAAACCTTCATAGACTGACGGGAACACAAACGCCGCCGCCCCTTGATATTGCGCAATCAGTTCCTGGTCATTGAGTCGGCCCAGAAAGCGAATGCGTGGATCGCTGTCGGCCAGGCGTTGCAGGTCTGGATCGGAAAAAATCTCGCTGGCCGCACCGACGATGTGCATCTGCAGCTCGGGCTGATTGCTCAGGGTCAAAAACGCCTCGATCATGCGGCTGAAGTTCTTGTGCGCGCTGGGCGATGAAACCGCCAACAGATAGTCCTTGTGCTCCTTGTCTGGCGGCCCCGGTTGGAACGCACTGCTGACGGCGTTGGGCACCACAAAGATGTTCTTTTCGGGGTAGTTGTAGAACTGCGCAATCTCATCCCTGGAAAAATTGCTGACGGTCAGCAAGGCCTTGATGTTCGACAACAGCACCGGCGTCATCAGCCGATACAGGGTGCGGAACAGCCGGGTGTAGCTTTCCGGGTGGCGGATGTAGGTGATGTCGTGGTGCGTGGCAATTTGATTGCGGTAGAACAGCGGTGCCGTGCTGCACAGCGACACCAGCAACGGCTTGCCCTGGCGACGCAGGTACAGCGGCAGATCGAGTTGCTCCCACAGGTGACCCCGATGGCGGCCGAAGCATTGCACATTTAACGCCTTGGCACTGTCGTGCATCTTGATGTCAGGGGGCGCGACGAATACCACGTCGTCGCGGATCTGCTTGAGGGCCAGGCAGGTTTGCTCTGCAAAGCGCTGCACCCCCCGCAGTTCTTGAGTAAGAAAGCGAGCATTGATCACGATCATGGGGACGCCCTGAAGTCTGAAAATTATTGAGAAAGTAGGCGCGGGCGAGGGCTGGCCTCTTGTAGAGCAAAAAGCGGGGGGCGATTGCCGAGGCTGACGATGATCGGGAATTCGCCGATCGGGATTTGCGCCGAACAGCGACTGTCATCGCATTGCCAAGGTATGCCGCTATCGACTCGGCCCTTCTCGGGCTCGCCTGTGTTAATGATCTGCACATTGCCGTGCTGCACGGAGCTGGCTTCGGCACGAATGGGTTGTCGCTCTGCGGTGGTCCAGGCCACCAGTATCTGTTCGGCGTCTCGCGAGAAGCGCAGCAAGTAATGGGGGCCGTCCAGGCGACTTTTTTCCGGTTCGTAGGCAAATTCACGCAGCACCGGGCTGATGACTTTGAGGGTGCGGTAGGCCGGTTTGGGCTGCGCGTCTTGTTGAAGCAGGCCAAAGTTTTGCTTCAGGTCACTGCGGTCAACCCCGTCGTTCAGCAAGTCGTACCACCAGATACCTTTGATTTCAGGCACGGTCCGCGCCAGAAAGAAGCTACGGGCGAGGTACGCGGCCTGGGTCTGTTCGTCGACCCCGCATTTGCCATCGTTGCTCGGCCAGCCCATTTCTGTCACGTACAACGGCACGGGGCGATTGGCCAGCGACTTGAGGTTGGCGGCGACGTCGCGCATCCAGCCGATCCAATGTTCGGGCGTGCGATGCTCAGCGTTGCGGCAGTACACCGACGGGTGCAGTGACAGCCCGTCGACTTTGGCCAGCACGCCGGCTTCGACCAGACGGTTGGCAAACCCCAGGTCGATGCCTTTGTTGGTCACGGCACCGGCCAGAATCTTTACGTCGCTGTTTTGTGAGCGGATGCGTTGCGCCGTTTCGTCGACCAGCGCGAGGTAGTCATTGGTGAGACCGCGGTCATTCGGATCCTCGCGGTCCCACTCATTCCAGATTTCATAAAATGCCACGCTGCTGCCCAGCTTGCGGCTGACAAATTCGGTGTAGTCGGCGAAGGCCTTGCGCACCGGCGGGCTACGCGGTTTGGCGTTGTTGTCGTAGAACGGGTTGCCGTAATCCAGTACCAACAGCGGCCGCAGACGATATTGCCTGGCGTCGCCCAGATAAGACTGCCAGGACGCGTCAATGTGCAATTGGCCTCGGCGGGGCTCGGCGGTCGACCAATAGGCATCGTCGCGGACAGAGTCGATGCCGGCGTCGCGAATCATCTTCATCAGGCTGGGCGGGTAACTGCTTTTGTTAAACAGATGGGTGCCGACGCCCACGATAAAAGGGTCGTCAGCCAGAGCCGGGAAACTGAAGAACAGACTCGTCAGAACAAGCATCAGGCATTGTCCGGACCTGCTCAGGTTCAGTTTGAACATGCTTCGGCTCATGGAGAGGATGTGAGAGATAACGGTTGTCCTTCTCGTCGTAGCACTTTTACCTGGAGGGTCTGAGCGAAAATACGTTGATAGTGATCCAGCATCAGCCCTTCATCCAGCAACGAGCTGACACTGGCGCGCGCCTGAAGGCTGAGTCTAGACAGTAATTCGGGTTGCTGGTGGAGCCGCAGCATGGCCCGACCCAGTGAGTCCGGATCGTCAGGGCTGCAAAGCAGGCCATTGACCTGGTCTTCGATCAATTCCGGCAGGCCCCCCACGCCGCTGGCGATCACCGGCACGGAATGCGCGCAGGCCTCGACCGCCACCATGCCGAACGGCTCGCGCCAGATCGACGGCACCACCGCCACATCAATCTGACGGTAAAACGCTTGGGGTGTCTGGTAGCCGACAAAACTGACGTTGGCTGAGGTTGCCAGCACCTTGAGCCGGGCTTCGTCGTTGAGCTGGCCGCGCCCGGCGATGTGCAGCGTGGCCTCGAAGGGCAGGCGCTGGAACTGTTCGATCAACCAACGTACGCCCTTGGGCTCGGACAGCGTGCCCATGTAACCGAAACGCAGCGGTCCGCTGGAGGGCTCGACGATTCTGGCCGGCGGGGCGGTAAACGGGCTGCTGTTGTGCACAACGTGGCCCTGTGCGCCCGTGAAGTAGCCCTGACCCTGCAAGGTGTCAAGCATGAAGCGACTGACGCCGATCACCGCAGCGACCTGCGCCGAACGCCGGTCATGACCGCGACGAAACTGTTGGCAGCTGTGGCATGGGGTGGCACAGGACTTGCCGTGCTTGAACATGGTGCTGCCGGGGCACAGCAAGTACATGTCGTGCAGTACCTGAACGATCGGCAAGCCTGCGGCGCTGACCTCATCCCAGGCCGATACCGACCAGCCAGACAGGTTATGGCACACCACCAGATCGGGTTTTTCGCTGCGAATCACTTCACGCACGAAGTCGCGCATGCCGGCGTTGTAGCGGTCTCGCAGATGCCAGCCGAGCCGGGCCAAGCGCCCAGGACGCTGGGCCGTGTGTTGCCAGTAAAAGTTGCGCAATCCGGCACGGTAGACCTTGATGCCGTTCAGTTCACCCTGGCTGAGACCCTTGTCGGGTCCGGTGGCCAGTACCGACACCTGGCAACCGCGTTGATGCAGACCTTCGACGGTGCGCTGCAGAATGATTTCTGCGCCACCACCGATGTGCGGCGGGTAAAGGCTGTTGATAAACAGAATATTCATAGCGGGTACGAGTGATGGAGGCCCAACAGCCCGGACTCGCCGTCGTGAATGGCTTTTTCGATCAGGCCCAGACGCTGTTTGGTACCGGTGCGTCTGGCGAACAGCCGCAGCAAGCGAAAAAACACCCAGCGATTCAGGTTGTAGAGCGAGGACGACGAGGCCCACACGTATTTGTCGAACCAGGCCTGGTTGCGTGCACCGTAGTAGGCGCGCAGGTCAGAGCCGCCGAGCAGGAAGCTCTCATAGATGTTGCGGGTCTTGGCCTTGATGTTCCACGACTCCTCCAGGTCGTCGAGCAGCGCTTCCGGCACCAGGAAAATCCGCCCGCCGCCGGCGGTAATGCGCCAGGTGTATTCGCTGTCGTCGGCATACAACAGCAGGGCATCCATCGGCAGGCCGATACGCTCGAACAGGCTGCGATGGGCCAGCAGACCGCCATAGGTGGCGAACGGCAGTTGCACCATCGGCTGATGCGGCTGATCCTTCGCCTGCGGGTGACCCCACGGCAGGCGGCGCCAGATCTTGTACGGCAACTGCGCGATATGGAAACCGAAGAAACTCGAGCGGCGCTGAATCGCATAGCGATTGGGCACCCCGGCGGCGATATCGGCCTGGTGAGTCGGACGAAAGCCCAGTACGGCGACTTTGTCCCGGCCATCAATGAGTTCACGCTGGTACAGACAATGATGCAGCACCGCGATTGCGTTCACGGTCGGGGCATTGTCATCGTCCATCAGCCAAATGTACTCGGCGCCGGTGTCCAATGCCGCCTTGATGCCCACCGAATAGCCGGTGGCCGAACCGGTGTTCTGCTGTAGGTAAATCACCTCGATCTGACCCGGCCATGTGCGTCCCAGCGACTCAAGGGGGGCCACGGAGGCGTTGCTGACTATGATGACCCGCTCGATCTGCGGGCTGGACAGCGAACGACTGAGCAGGGTTTGCAGGTAGGGCAGACGGTCACCATAAGTAAGCGTCACCAGCGTGGTTTTGGGTGTCATGGCGCAGTTCCTTGCAGGTGGACGCGATCAGTCGGGCGGGGCAGACGCTCAGACCGGCACTTCCATCCGCGTCAAGCTGCTGATGGGCAGCGTGACTTTTTGTTCGCGCTGCAGCAGGTTGAGCAAAATTACTGCCCGCTCTTCTCCGTCGGCGGACAGGAAGATCGCTTCGAGGTCGCAGAAACTGCCGTCTTTGATCCGTACGTGTTCACCCTGTTGAAACTCAGGGCGAGGTTCTGGCGACAGCAGGCGCTGGCGAATCTGCTCGATCAGCTCATCGTGTACCGGAACCGGTTGCGCGCCGAAGGTGACAATGCGCGCCACGCCGCGGGTGGAGCGAATCGGGTACCAGTTGTCATGCACCTGGTCCATGCGAATGAACAGGTAACCGGGGAACAGCTCCTCTACATTGGGCGCCCGTGGGTTGCGCTTTTTCGGTGCCGAGGCCTTGAGAGGGCGATAGCATTCGAACTGCTGGCGTTGCAGGTGTTCCTCGGCGCGGGCTTCCTGACGCGGCTTGGTCTGAATCAGGTACCAGCGTGCGGGGTTTACTATGTAAGACATAGGTTGACTCCACGGCTATTCAATCCGGAATTGACGGGTACTGCTTCATGTCAAGGTCAGCCCGCGGCGGCCACGGGTTCTGCCAACTGATGCTCGGTCCCTGTGTAGACCGAGAAACTCGATAATAACTCCTGAACCTGCTCGATGCAGTTGAACATCAGTACGTCGATAATCGACAGGTTTGCGACGAAAGGATTGCGAAATTGCCGATAGCCAATCGCGTCGATCTTGAAAAAGTGCAGCAACAGGTCGTGTTGCGCGAAATAGTCAGGGTCGTAAAGTTCAATGCCGCCGATGGGATTGAGGAAGCGCTCGCAGGCAAAGGACTTGACGATGCGCACCACGCGATCCTGTTTGTCTTCCGGCGTGCCGATGTGCAGGTCGGAGCCGCGCATGATCGGCGTGTCGATGTGCAGGTACGCGCACAGCTCTCTGATCGAATGCTCGATGTACAACGCCAGGTTTTTCACCGGAAAGCGGATCAGTCGCTCCAGCAGTGGCATTACCTGGTTGAAGTAAGGCGCCTTGGCGTAGCTCAGGGTGATCAGGCTGATCAGGCGCGTGGCTTCTTCTTCGAAGTTTTCGCACAACTGGCGCTGGTTGATCGGCAGATCGAAGCGATCGCGTTTCAGCGGAAAGGTAATCAGGCGGCCTTCGCCGTTGTGGAGAATACGGTTGCGATTGACCCATCCCGACCTGATGTACTGCAAATCATCACCGAGCACGAAGACATCGGCGGCGGCAATTAACTGGAAGTAGCCCAGGTAAGGGAACAAGTACGGCTGCATCATTGCAATTGTTCTGGTCATGCGTGCGTAACTCCGAGTGGGGTGTTATCCGTGCCCTTATTTGCGAACGGGACTGTAGTCATATCCATAGGCGGCGCAGTCGTAGGCAGCCGTTGAAGCCTTGCGCAGAACGCCGTTGAAAATGGCGCCTTTGATCACCACGCCGTTTTGTCCAAGGCGGCGCTTGCAGGCTTCGATTTCCTTTACTGTGCTCATGCCGAAGCGTGTCACCAGCAGGCAGGTGCCCGCCTGGCGTCCGACCAGGGTGGCGTCGGTGACCGCGAGGATCGGTGGCGTGTCGACGATCACCAGGTCATACAGCGGCGACAGGTCGCTGAGCAGTTTGTTGAAGTTGTCGTGCATCAAGAGCTCTGACGGGTTGGGCGCCGCAAAGCCGCAGGAAATCAGGTCCAGGTTCGACACCGAGGTCGTATTGATCACTTCCGGGCTGGTCAGGCGCGCCGCGAGGGTGTCAGACAGACCGTGTTTGGGCAGCAGGCCGAAAATCTTGTGCAGATAACCTTTGCGCATGTCGGCATCGATCAGCAGCACGCGCTTGCCGGTCTGGGCAATGATCACCGCCAGGTTGCTGGAGACGAAGGACTTGCCGGCCCCCGGAGAGGGGCTGGAAATCATCAGCACGTTGTTGCGCGATTCCAGCATGGCGAAATGCAGGCTGGTGCGCAGGCTGCGCAACGACTCGACCGCCAGCTCCATGGGTTCGGAGACGCTGAGCAGTTTTGCCTCCTTGCTCGACGACCGCCCCAGCTTGTGCTTGTCCAGACGCTCCTGTTTGCGCGAGTAGGGCAACGAGGCGTAGACCGGCATGCCGAGGTTTTCGATGATTTCCGGGTTGTCGACGCCGCGATAGAACGCCTGGCGCAGGAACACGATGATCACCGCCACCAGGCCGCCGACCAGCGTCGCCAGGATCACGATCAGTTTTTTCATCGGCTTGGCCGGCTCTTCGACGTTGGCGTCGGCGTTGTCGATGATGCGCACGTTGCCGATGCTGCCAGCGCGCAGAATGTCCTGCTCCTGGCTCTTGTTCAGCAACAGGGTGTAGGTCTGCGTGGTGACTTGCATGTCACGGGTCAGGCGCAGCAGTTCTTGTTGGGTGGCGGGCAACGCCTGGATTTTTTTCAGCAGGCCTTGTTTCTGGTTCTCCAGTTGGTCCATCTGCGCGATCAACGCCCGGTAGGTCGGGTGTTCACGGGTATACAGGCGTTCGACGTCGACGCGTTTGAGTTTCAGTTCGGAGAGCATCGAATCGAGATTGACCACCTGATCGAGCACCGATTTGGTTTCGATGCTCAGGTCCACCGACTTGGCGCTGGACTGAAACGCGTTCAGGGCTTGTTCCGACTGCTCAAGCTGTTTGCGCACCAAAGGCAATTGCGAGCGCAGGAACTCCAGGCGCTGCGCGGCTTCGGCGGAGCTGCGTTCGACGTTCTGACGCACATAAAGACCGCTGACTTCGTCGAGGATGGTTTTCGCCAGCTTCGGGTTGGCATCCTGAATCGACAGGTAAATGATCCCCGAGTCCTTGCCCGCTTCAGTAATGGTCAGACGTGCCTGGTAGTCCAGGGCGGTGGTCAACTGGCGTTCTTTGATCAGGGTAAATTCGGTGCCGGGACGGGCAATGAGCGTGGCCACTTGTATCTTCAGACCGCTGCCTTCCACGGTCTGGTTGGTCTGGCCCTTGAGCAGCAACACACCGTCTTTGTCGAACAGTGAGAAGGTCTCGGCACCGTTGGCGACCAGGGTCATCTTGGCGCCCAGCAAGGCCTCGGGAACTTCCAGCTGGAAAACGTTGAGCTTTTCGCCACCCCAGGCAAAGCTGCGCAGGCCGAACACCGGCTCAGCCAGTGCGCCTTCGCGATCCGGCTTGAAGGTGCGCGCCATGTACGGGCCAAACACCGGGAAGTAGTCAGGTTTCTGGATGATGTTGAGCTTGAGGTCGTCGACCACTTTGCCCAGCACCGCGCGGGACTTGATCAGTTCGATCTCGGTGGTGGCCTGGGACACCGACAGCGGTTTGTTGGTGACCTCGGGCGTGCCCTCGATGCCGAGCTTCTTGGGTTCGATCTGGATCATCGCGTTGGCCTGAAAGATCGGCGTTGCCAGCAAGGCATAGGCTACGCCCACCACGCAGAACAGGCTGACGACCGAGGCAATCAGGCCTTTGTGGTCAAACAGCGTGCGCAAGATCGTGGTCAGATCAATCCGGGTGTCTTGGTAGTAATCCAAAGCAGGTCGATTCATGACGGTCATTTATCGTGTAACTCCTGACTGTAGATAAGGTAGCCAGTCATCTACGCAACGGGACAGGTGCTCGTAGGTTTGTTCAAAGGCCAGCTTGGGCTGCCGATAGGGGTCGGCGATTTCCATTTCGTGTTGCCACTTACCCATCAGAAACGTTTTGCCGCGCACTTCCGGTGCGAGGTTGAGGACGCTGTGCAATTGCGTGTGTTCCATCAGCAGAATCAGCTCAGCCTCGTGCAGCATCCCGCGCTCTACCTGACGGGCGCGATGGCGCAACGGCGCGATCTGATGCGTCTTCAGCACCTCTTGGGCCAGGGGGTCCATTGGCGAGGCGAGCATGGCGTGAATGCCGGCTGAGGAAACCTGCACATCCGAAGCCGTCAGGCGCTGGCGAAAGATCGCCTCAGCCATCGGGCTGCGACAGATGTTGCCGACGCAGATCACCAACAGGTTATTGAACATGGCCCTTGCTGACCGATAGCAGCAGACGCCTGCTCAGGTTGACGCTGACGTTGCGCGCCACCAGCAGCAGCGCCTGTAGTTTGCGCAGGGGCGAGACGGAAGACAGCGACAGGCCGAAGACCTGGACCAGGAAGTGCTCGTACAGCGCTTCATTGCCGATACGGTTGTAGTAGTTGGCCAGGCTGGTGTTGGTCTGCAGGCTCATGTGCAATTTCCGTTTGTGCGAGCGCATGGAAAAGATGCCTCCGGGATGGACGCGGTACATGGCTGGCTTGATCTCGGCGAGGAACTTGCCTTTACCGTGTGCGCCGAGCAGTGACCACCAGCATAGGTCGTTGAGCGGAGCGAGCAGCAATTCCGGCGGTAATTCATGAAATACGTTGCGGAAAACCGTGGTCAGGGTCGAGATCGGCCGGGTTTTTTGCAGTTCAAGTGAGGTGGCGTCTGCGCGCAGCTTGCCCTTGAGCTGAATGCCCCGTTCGCCTTCGCTGTCGAAGGCCATGGCGTCGTGATAGGTGATCACGTAATCCGGATGGCTTTCGAGGAAGTCCACCTGGATCTGCAGTTTCAGCGGGTCGGTCCAGTAATCATCACCTTCGCAGAACGCGATGTACTTGCCGCGGGCTTGCTTGAACAGCCCCGGCGTGCACAGTTTGCCCTGGGAGTACTGGTTCTCCGGGTAATAAAACGGCCGAATGATCCCAGGGTAACGTTGGGCGTAGTGCTCGACGATTTGCGTGGTGCCGTCGGTCGAGCAGTCGTCGTTGATCAGGATTTCGATTGGAAAGTGGGTCTTTTGCGCGAGAAAACTGTCGAGGGTCTGGGTGATGAATCCCACCTGATTGAAGGTCGGGCAGACGATGCTCAACAGCGGCGCGTGTGAAGGCTGCTCAGGCGTCGCGTTTTGCGAAGTGACATCCATGGCTCAGGTACTCGGTTTGCTGAACAAGAAGTAAATTTTCGTGGCCAGCGGTTTGTAGCTCGCCGCCACCAGGACCAGGGTGATCAGCCCGCTGACCGCCAGGCCGAAGAAGATCGAGAGGCGGTCGCCGTCGGAAAACATGCGAAACAACGGCTCACTGACCCCGATGCCAAGGGCGGTCATCAAGCAGATTCGCAGCAGGTCGTGTAGCCATAGACTGTGAATGCCCGGCGCCAGGCGGTTGTGTACGATCGCCGGCCAGATCATGAAGGACACCAGCCGCAAGCCGAACCAGGCCAGGGCGGCACCGTAGGCACCCTGATAGTGGATGGCGAGAACCATCACCGGCACGGTGACGATGGCCGACACCACGCTGTACCAGACGTGCAACTCCAGCCGCGCATGGGCGTATTGCAGGTAAAACTGGAACGCGCTGGCGGCCATGATTGCGCTGCCCAGGGCGTACCAGAGCACGATGGAATGACTCCATTGGGCGGCGGCGTGATCGCCGGTCCAGATGTAGATCAGCGGTTCGGCATGCACGCCAATCACTGCCGCCAGGGGAAACACAAAGGTACAGATGAAGCGGTTGGCGGCCAGGAACAGTGTGTGCATGTCCTGAGTGCGTCCTTCGGCCATCAACACCGTCAGACGCGGCAGCAGCGTTTGCGCCAGTGGGTTAGCCAGCATCAGGATGCCGTTGGTGATCAACGCCACCAGTGAGAAGTAGCCGTACTCTTTGAGCATCAGCATCTTCGACAACAGCACCTTGTCCATCTGGGTCAGGACGATCCACAGCACGGCGGTCAACGACATGCTGGCGGCAAACGGCACGATGGGTTTGACCAGCGCCCAACTGAAACCACTGAACAGATGCGGGGCTGGTATCTGTTGGTAGGCCCGGACGGCGAAAATCAACATTTCCAACAGCCCGACCAGCACCTGGAACTCAAAGAAATGCCGAGGATCGTTGGAAATCGTGCTGACCAGTAAC
This sequence comes from Pseudomonas sp. NA-150, assembly GCF_044336365.1. Lineage (NCBI taxonomy): Bacteria > Pseudomonadati > Pseudomonadota > Gammaproteobacteria > Pseudomonadales > Pseudomonadaceae > Pseudomonas > Pseudomonas sp. NA-150. The sequence continues at coordinate 1,918,684 of NZ_CP172305.1, forward strand.
CAGCCGCCGAAGTAACGCAGGGTGGCAATGATTACGTTGGCGATATTCAGCCAGGCATGTTGCTCCAGGCCTTGAATCCCGCTTTTGTACAGGGTCGCGTACAACCGCAGGGCGATAATCACCCCCATCATGCCGATGCAACTGACCAGGGTGTTTGGGTCCAGGGTCTGGGCGTTCAGCCACTGTTCGGCGATCCACCGGCTGGCGACATAGATCACGCCGCTGCAGAACACGGCCATGGGCAGGAACAGGATTTCGAACGAGCGCAACAAGTGCCCGGCGTTGCGCTCCTGGGTGCCTTGCTGATGCGCCACCGCGCGTACCAGGCTGGGCGACAACCCGGCATCAAGCAGTTGCAGCCAGGCCTGCATCACCGAAAAGAAACCGATCAGGCCGTAAGCCTCCGCCCCGAGATGACCGAGGTAAAACGGCATGATCAGAATGCCCACCAGTAACGCGTAGGCTTGTCCGACATAGCTCAGGACAGTGTTTCTGATGACGGAGAGTTTTCTCGGCATGGCGATCAGATAACCTGCGCCAGATTCGGATCGTTGTAACTGATCCGGCCCTGACTGCATTCCATGATTAGGGTATCGATGACCCGGTCTTGGTCCTCGCGGGCCAGCCCCGGATAGATCGGCAGGCACAGTACCCGAGACGCCAGGTTGCGGGAGGTGCTTTGTGCGGCTTGTGGCTGCAGGTAGTCGAGGGTGTCCAGCGAGGGATAGAAATAACGACGCGGGTTGATGCCGTTGTCGTTGAGCGCGGCACGCACGCGCAAGAGCTGCGATTCGCCGGTCAAGCCGATGGGGAAGTAAGCGTTGTTGAGTTGGCTGTCGGCTTCAGCTTGTTGCAGGTCCAGGTAGTCGCCCAGGCGCGTGCGATAGCGTTCGGCGATTTCTTCACGCTGGGTGAAGATGTTCTCGATGTCGTCGAGGATGCACAGGCCCATGGCCGCAGAAAACTCGTTCATTTTGGCGTTGATGCCAATCCCGACGATCTTGTCGACGTCGGCGATCCCGAAATTGCCCAGCAAGTAGACGCTGCGCGCCAACTCATCATCGTTGGTGACGATCGCGCCGCCTTCGATGGTGTGGAACAGTTTGGTGGCATGGAAGCTCAAGGTACTGAGGTCGCCCCAATGAAATATGGATTGGCCAGCATGACGCACGCCGAACGCATGGGCACCGTCGTACACCACTTTGAGTTGGTGCTTGCGCGCAATTTCTTCGATCCGCTCCACCGCACAGGGGTTGCCGAACACATGGGTGCCGACGATGGCCGTGGTGTCGGAAACGATCCGGCTTTCTATATGTTCCGGGGAAATGTTCCAGGTAAGGGCATCGATGTCAGCAAAAATCGGCCGAATACCTTCCCATTGCAGGGAGCTGCTGGTGGCGACGAAGCTGAACGGGGTGGTCACGGCACTGCCGGTCAAGCCCAGCGCGCGGTAGGCGACTTGCAGGGCGAGGGTGCCGTTGTTGGTCAGCAGAACGTGTTTGACGCCCAGGTAGTCTTGTAACCGCGCTTCCAGTTCGGTGACCAACGGACCATGGTTGGTCAGCCAGCCGCGGGCGTAGATACCGTCTACATACGCTTTGAACTTCTCGACGTCGCCGAGATAGGTCTTGGTCACGTTAATCATCGAAGCCTCCATGTTCTATCGCAGGCGCTGATTCCGAGCGTAAAGCGCCGGACTGACTAACCGGGCGTCGGTTCTTGTTTGGGGTTGCTGGATTTGCGGCTGGCCAAGCGGGCCCGACGCTGGTTGAACTTGAGAATCCACTTCACGGCGAGGCTGCCGGTATGTGGGTCGCCGAAATGAAACAGCGCCGTGGCGCGTTTCAGCTCCAGGCCGACCGGGCGGTTGGCATGCAGGGAGCGATAACCCCAGAAGAAATAGATGTTGCCGGGCTCCAACAGCAGCGTTTGCGGCTTGAGCCAGCCTTTATTGATCGCATGGCAGACCAGCTTGCGGCTGAGGCGGTTCTGCAGCAGGGCCTTTTCGATCACATTCAGCACGACGCTGGGTCGAACTTTGCGCAGGTTGGGAAACAGAATCAGATCGCCGCGTTCCTCACCCTCCTGCGGGATAAAGATCGGGATCAGTGCGGTGACCAGGCTGGCATCGTAATGGAAACAGTTGGATTCACGCTGCCCCTGACGGCCTTGCACACAACGCAGGACCGGTAAGATCTGGCCGCTGCGTGAGCACGCTCCGGCGGCATTACGGTAAAGGCCCGCCATTAACGTTTTGAAGTTCGGGTTGCCCCAGACGTTGTAGAGCAGGCTGCCGGCCAACGATTGCTCGCCGTGGTAGGCGAAGTACTCACCAGGATGCAGGTCCGCGTGATGATCGGTGTAAGCGCGCAGCTGTTGCAACTCGGTGTCGCTGAAAGCACCTTTGAGCACGGCGAAACCTTGGGTATCAATATCGTTAGCCAGTTGCTTAACCTGCTGTGCATCAATGTCAAAAGATAAGGACATAGCGATAGGCCCTATATAGGAAATATGTAACCGGAGTGTTATTAGGCGCAGGTGCCTTTATTGGGCGTGACATTGGCTGAAAAGGGACGGCGAAAACCACCTCAGCCCGCGTGTCCGGGCACGCAACCGCTCGTATCTGTTGATCCAGGCGTGATTCGATTGTTCAGGTAAAGCGCTAGCCAACGTCGACCCTGTTAAGCGTGCTTAACTGTCCAGGGTAGGTCGTCAGGCAAAGCTACCGCCCTACCGAGCCCGCTCAGTAAAAAAAACGGTGTTTCTATCAGTCAACGGGCTCCCACAGGCACTGAAAAATGCGCCTTGGCGCTAACTAATGTCATGTAGGCAGAACAACAACGGCTATGCTTGACGATTCGCGCGCAATGCTCTTTGGCATCGCTGCACTAGCAACGAATCATCAGACAAGACTATATATCGACGGCAGCGTCCCTCCTGTCAAATTATTTCGTCAATTAACTGTTGAAATCTTGATGGGTGGTTCGGCAGCATTTGTAAGTCATTGAATTTGTTAAGAGTCAAAAAAACATCACGCGCACCACGACGGTGCAATGACAGGTTTTAGGCGCGTCGGTTACATAAAAAAACGAGGAACCGTCACGTACTGGTTAGAGGGTGGCGCGAGGGGGGGCGACCACGGTGTAGTCATTAAAATGACGCCCCTCAAATGAGTGTTTTCTCCCGGGCTTTTTTCAGTCGAAGGGGTTTCTCCCGAAACACAGTCGAGGTTAAATAAATAAACGCTTGGTTTAACTTGGATGGGGCCCGGAGCAAGGCTCGGTGTGGCGCAGGCGTTGCCTCGGCAGTTGCTCCGGCTGATGGGCTGCTCCATTATCCGAACCTGAACGCCAATTACCGGTTTAGCAGGAGAAGCAATGAGTACGCAGTCGAAAACCAATGGAGTGGTCACAGAACGTTTGGCACAGGTGCGCACCCTGATGAGCCAGGAGCGCATCGACGCTTACCTGGTGCCGTCGGCGGACCCGCATCTGTCGGAATACTTGCCGGGCTATTGGCAGGGGCGGCAATGGTTGTCGGGTTTTCAAGGGTCGGTCGGCACGCTGATCGTGACCCAGAGCTTTGCCGGCCTATGGGCGGACAGTCGCTATTGGGAGCAGGCCACTAAAGAGCTGGCCGGTACCGGTATCGAGTTGGTGAAAATGCTGCCGGGTAAACCGGGTGCGCTGGATTGGCTGGCGGAAAAGGCCGCGCCCGAGAGTGTGGTTGCCGTCGATGGCGCGGTATTGGCCGTGGCGTCGGCACGAACCCTCGCGGCCAAACTCTATGAGCGTGGCGCCAGCTTGCGTACCGACTTCGATCTGCTCAGCGCGGTGTGGCAAGACCGACCAAGTCTGCCGACCAGTGCTATTTATGAACACCTGGCGCCGTATGCGACCCTCAGCCGTGGCGACAAGCTGGCGAAACTGTCCGACGCCCTACAGGAGCGTGGCGCAGATTGGCATTTCATCGCGACGCTGGACGATATCGCCTGGCTGTTCAACCTGCGCGGCGCCGATGTTTCCTACAACCCAGTATTCGTGTCCTTCGCATTGATCGGCCCGAAGAATGTCAGCCTGTTCGTTGATTCGGCAAAACTGGACGCCAATCTGCGTCAGACCCTGGAAAGCGAAGGCATCGCCCTGGTCGAGTACACCAAGATTGCCTCCGCCCTGCGTGAAGTTCCGGCGGACGCGCGTCTGTTGGTCGATCCGGCGCGGGTGACCTGCGGTTTGCTGGATCACCTCAAAGCCGAAGTGGTCCTGGTGGAAGGGCTCAATCCGACGACCTTGTTCAAGTCGCAAAAAAGTGAAGCCGATGCGCAGCACATTCGTCAGGCCATGGAGCAAGACGGTGCCGCACTCTGTGAGTTTTTTGCCTGGCTGGATTCGGCATTGGGTCGCGAGCCGGTCAGCGAAATCGCCATCGATCATCATTTGGGCCAGGCGCGCGCCAAGCGTCCGGGCTATGTCTCGCCAAGCTTCGCCACGATCGCCGGTTTCAACGGCAACGGCGCGATGCCGCACTATCGCGCCACGGAACAAGAGCACGCGCAGATCGAGGGCGACGGCCTGTTGCTGATCGACTCCGGTGGTCAGTACCTGGGTGGCACCACCGACATTACCCGGATGGTGCCGATCGGCACGCCGAGCACCGAGCAGAAACGTGACTGTACCCGCGTACTGAAAGGTGTGATTGCCTTGTCGCGGGCGCATTTTCCGCGCGGTATTGCTTCGCCGTTGCTGGATGCCATCGCGCGTGCGCCGATCTGGGCCGAGGGTGTTGACTACGGACACGGCACCGGACATGGCGTCGGCTATTTCCTCAATGTGCATGAAGGCCCGCAAGTTATCGCCTATTCGGCGCCGCCATTGCCGCAGACCGCGATGCAACCGGGGATGATCACCTCGATCGAACCGGGCACCTATCGTCCGGGGCAATGGGGTGTGCGGATCGAGAACCTGGTGTTAAACCGCGCGGCGGGGAAAAACGAGTTCGGCGAGTTCCTCAAGTTTGAAACCCTGACCCTCTGCCCGATCGATACCCGTTGCCTGGAAGTGTCGTTGCTGACACAGGAAGAGCGCGACTGGCTCAATGCCTATCACGCCGAGGTCAATCGGCGTTTGAGCCCATTGGTGCAAGACGCGGCGCTGGAGTGGCTGCGTACCCGAACCGCAGCGATCTGATCGCGTCGCAGGCGCTGAGGGCTCAGGCCTTCAGCGCTTCAGCCATGTAATCGACCAGCGCCCGCACCCGTGCTGATTGTCGCCGGTTCGCCGGTGACAAGGCATAGATCGGCAAGGGTTGCGGGATGTAGTCCTGCAAAATGGCCACCACGCGTCCCGTCCGCAGGTCATCGCTGAACAGCCAGTCGGGCGACAACGAAATTCCCAGACCTGAGATCACCATTTCGCGGATCGCCTCCGAGCTGTTGCTCTGGGCGTTGCCTTCTATGCGTATCGAATAGGGTTGCTGGTCTTTCTCGTAGCGCCACTGATTCTGCGTCGCCAGTAAATTGAACAGCAGGCAATTGTGCTGGCTCAGGGCCTCGGGGGTGTCAGGCGTGCCATGCCGTGCCAGATAGTCCGGGGCAGCGACCGTAATGCGCCGGGTCATCCCGACGTGGCGAGCAATCAGCCCGCTGTCGTTGACCTCACCAATGCGAAAGGTGACGTCGAGCCCTCCGCTGACCAGGTCCTGATTCTGATCGCTGAGCTGCAGGTCGATGTGTACGTGGGGGTAGCGTTGCAGAAAGTCCGTCAGCCGAGATGCGATTTGCGTACGTCCGAAACTGACCGACGATCCCACCCTGAGGAACCCTGCAATGCTTTCGCGCCCTGACTGAAAACTGTGCTCGGCGTTATCCACCGCAGCCAGAATGTCCCGACATTGTTCGTAGTACCGTGTCCCTTCGTCCGTCAGAGACAGTTGTCGGGTGCTGCGCGAAATCAGCTTGCCACCAAGCTCTAGCTCTAGCGCGCGAATCAGCTTGCTGATCGTCGGTTGAGTGGTCTGCAGCTCTTGGGCAACGGCGGTAAAGCTACCGCGCTCGATCACCCGAACAAACACGGCCATTGCGTTCAACTTATCCATGGATCGTTAATTCATGCCTGGATGGAATGCTCACTATAGCTGGATTGAGTCTTATCGGCATGAGTGTGGCAGCAGAGAATCAAGTCCATGCAGCCACTTTGGCTGACCTTATATGGAGACGGCTCCCGATGATCGATTCAAACAGCATGCAGGCATTGATCGTAGACACTGCCAACGCCCCTTTTCGCCTGGTTGAATTGCCTAGGCCAACGCCAGCCGCCGGCCAGGTGCTGGTGCGGATCAAGGCCAGCGGCGTCAATCCACTGGACGGTAAAATCCGTGCAGGTACTGCCGGTCATGCGCGTCAACCGTTACCTGCCGTATTGGGCATGGACCTGGCCGGCGTGGTTGAGCAAGTGGGGGAGGGCGTCACCCACCTCAAGGTAGGCGATGAGGTATACGGTCTGGCGACGGGCATTGGTGGTGCACAAGGTTCATTGGCACAGTTTGCAGCGGTCGAGGCTGACTTGATGGCAATCAAGCCGCGCAACCTGAGCATGCGTGAAGCCGCAGGTTTGCCTTTGGTGTTGATTACTGCCTGGGAAGGTCTGGTCGATCGTGTTGGCGTGAAGGCGGGGCAGACCGTGTTGGTTCAGGGCGGCGCTGGCGGGGTCGGGCATGTCGCGGTGCAAATTGCCAAGGCGCTGGGTGCCAACGTATTCGCCACCGGTTCAGCAGCAAGTCTGGACTTGATCGAAAGCTTTGGCGCGACCGCCATCGACTACCGGGCGAATACGGTTCAGGAATATGTGGCGGAACATACCGACGGTGAAGGTTTTGACGTGGTTTACGATACGGTGGGCGGCGCAACACTCGATGCATCGTTCGTCGCCGCGCGCATTTATGGTGGGCATGTGGTCAGTTGCCTGGGCTGGGGCACCCATAGCCTGGCGCCGCTGTCGTTCCGCGCGGCCAGTTACTCCGGAGTGTTTACCTTGTTGCCATTATTGACCGGCAAAGGCTGCGCCCGTCATGGCGAGATTCTGCGCGAGGCCGCGCAGTTAATCGAAGCGGGGCAACTGAAACCACTGATGGACGAGCGTCGCTTCACGTTGGAGACAGCCCAGGCCGCCCACGAGTTGATGGCAAGCGGCACGGCGACTGGGCGGCTGGTGGTCGAGATCTGACCCTGCCGCAGGCGATTACTTGCAGAGGATGATCATGCTGCGGCTGGTATAGCCGGCCGGGTTCAGGCCAAACGGGTAGTCGCCCGGATCTTCCACGGCATCACCGGATTTGGCGACGATCTTGTAGCCTTTCACCGCATCACAGGAGCTGGCGGCCATCTCATAGCACTTGTCCCAGGAGGAGGTCAGTCCTGAACAGTTGATGTGGACGCCACGCTTGCTTTTATGGATATGTCTGCCTGTCGCCGCGCAACCGGCGATTGCCAGCAGTGCGAGGACGATTACGATGTACTTCATTTCCTTCCTTCACCTGGCGGATTGATACCTGCCAGTACTCAGTGCTGATTTTACGTGGCTGCGTGAATGCGGCGCTCAACATCGCTCAAGCGCGCCAGAAATGCCAGAGACATCTGAGCGATGAACAAAAGTTTCATCAATCGGCGGGCACCGGCGTCGGCGATGTGGAGTGCATGGTCAGGGTCGCGCCGGCCGATGCGAGGATGATCGAGCCAATGGCCAGCCATTGCAGCAGCGTCAGGCTTTCATGCAGGAACACCAGGCCGGACAGCGCGCCGAACGCTGGCTCTATACTGGTCAAGGTCCCGAAGGTTCGCGCGGGCAGGCGGGTAAGGGCCATCATCTCCAGGGTGTAGGGCAGTGCGGTCGACAGGACCGCCACACCCAATGCGGCGGGAATCAGCGCGGGGTTCAGCAAGGCGGTGCCGGCGTGCACGATGCCGATGGGTGCGATAAAGATCGCGGCGATCAAAACGCCCAGGGCTGCGGTCTGGATGCCGTTGTCGGCACCGGCCTTTTGCCCGAACAGGATATACAGCGCCCAGCACACCCCAGCGGCCAAGGCATAGGCGACGCCAGTCAGATCGAGATTGGCGCTGGTGTCACCGAAAGGGATAAGCAGTAATAAACCAATGACGGCCAGGGCCAGCCAGACAAAGTCACTGGCCTTGCGTGAGGCGAACAGTGCAACCGCCAACGGGCCGGTGAATTCCAGCGCAACGGCAATCCCCAGTGGGACGGTCCGCAGCGACATATAGAAGAGGAAGTTCATGCCGCCCAGTGCAATCCCATAGATCACCACCGTGCGCAATGACTTGGCATCGAGTCGGGCGCGCCAGGGCCGCAGGATCAGCAGCAGCATCACGCTGGCGCAGATTAGTCGCAAGGTCGTTGTCCCTTGGGCGCCGATCAGGGGGAACAAGGTCTTGGCCAGTGAAGCACCTGACTGGATCGAGGCCATGGCTATCAGTAGCAGGCCAACGGGAAACAGGGTGGCGCCAAGGCTGCGGCGTTGATCGGTCATTACGGTCTAGTCGTCCACGGTCATCTGGATAAGGGAATAGCGACGCCTATGATGCTGAAGAATGGGGATTTGAGCAATATATTGCTCATGTCGGCTGCATTTCTTCTCTATAGAGGCGCATTCTTACCGTGTGACCGTTTTATGAAATTAACGGTTGACGGCCCGATTTATCTCTCTATAATTCGCACCTCTTCCGGCGCAGACGAAACGGAAAACTCCTTGTAGATCAAAGAGTTAACCGAAGTAAGCAGCGAGGAAGGGTTTCGATCGACTAGA
>NZ_CP172305.1:1930000-4050000 GCF_044336365.1 Pseudomonas sp. NA-150
GCTTCGGGGAGTCGGCAAACAGACTGTGATCCGGAGATGTCTGAATGGGGGAACCCAGCTGTCATAAGACAGTTATCTTATGCTGAATACATAGGCATAAGAGGCGAACCAGGGGAACTGAAACATCTAAGTACCCTGAGGAAAAGAAATCAACCGAGATTCCCTTAGTAGTGGCGAGCGAACGGGGACCAGCCCTTAAGTTGTATTGAGATTAGCGGAACGCTCTGGAAAGTGCGGCCATAGTGGGTGATAGCCCTGTACGCGAAAATCTCTTTGCAATGAAATCGAGTAGGACGGGGCACGAGAAACCTTGTCTGAATATGGGGGGACCATCCTCCAAGGCTAAATACTACTGACTGACCGATAGTGAACTAGTACCGTGAGGGAAAGGCGAAAAGAACCCCGGAGAGGGGAGTGAAATAGATCCTGAAACCGTATGCGTACAAGCAGTGGGAGCCCACTTTGTTGGGTGACTGCGTACCTTTTGTATAATGGGTCAGCGACTTATTTTCAGTGGCGAGCTTAACCGAATAGGGGAGGCGTAGCGAAAGCGAGTCTTAATAGGGCGTCTAGTCGCTGGGAATAGACCCGAAACCGGGCGATCTATCCATGGGCAGGTTGAAGGTTGGGTAACACTAACTGGAGGACCGAACCGACTACCGTTGAAAAGTTAGCGGATGACCTGTGGATCGGAGTGAAAGGCTAATCAAGCTCGGAGATAGCTGGTTCTCCTCGAAAGCTATTTAGGTAGCGCCTCATGTATCACTGTAGGGGGTAGAGCACTGTTTCGGCTAGGGGGTCATCCCGACTTACCAACCCGATGCAAACTCCGAATACCTACAAGTGCCGAGCATGGGAGACACACGGCGGGTGCTAACGTCCGTCGTGAAAAGGGAAACAACCCAGACCGTCAGCTAAGGTCCCAAAGTCATGGTTAAGTGGGAAACGATGTGGGAAGGCTTAGACAGCTAGGAGGTTGGCTTAGAAGCAGCCACCCTTTAAAGAAAGCGTAATAGCTCACTAGTCGAGTCGGCCTGCGCGGAAGATGTAACGGGGCTCAAACCATGCACCGAAGCTACGGGTATCACTTAGGTGATGCGGTAGAGGAGCGTTCTGTAAGCCTGTGAAGGTGAGTTGAGAAGCTTGCTGGAGGTATCAGAAGTGCGAATGCTGACATGAGTAACGACAATGGGTGTGAAAAACACCCACGCCGAAAGACCAAGGTTTCCTGCGCAACGTTAATCGACGCAGGGTTAGTCGGTCCCTAAGGCGAGGCTGAAAAGCGTAGTCGATGGAAAACAGGTTAATATTCCTGTACTTCTGGTTATTGCGATGGAGGGACGGAGAAGGCTAGGCCAGCTTGGCGTTGGTTGTCCAAGTTTAAGGTGGTAGGCTGGACTCTTAGGTAAATCCGGGAGTCTAAGGCCGAGAGCTGATGACGAGTTGCCATTAGGCGACGAAGTGGTTGATGCCATGCTTCCAAGAAAAGCTTCTAAGCTTCAGGTAACCAGGAACCGTACCCCAAACCGACACAGGTGGTTGGGTAGAGAATACCAAGGCGCTTGAGAGAACTCGGGTGAAGGAACTAGGCAAAATGGCACCGTAACTTCGGGAGAAGGTGCGCCGGTGAGGGTGAAGCATTTACTGCGTAAGCCCATGCCGGTCGAAGATACCAGGCCGCTGCGACTGTTTATTAAAAACACAGCACTCTGCAAACACGAAAGTGGACGTATAGGGTGTGACGCCTGCCCGGTGCCGGAAGGTTAATTGATGGGGTTAGCTAACGCGAAGCTCTTGATCGAAGCCCCGGTAAACGGCGGCCGTAACTATAACGGTCCTAAGGTAGCGAAATTCCTTGTCGGGTAAGTTCCGACCTGCACGAATGGCGTAACGATGGCGGCGCTGTCTCCACCCGAGACTCAGTGAAATTGAAATCGCTGTGAAGATGCAGTGTATCCGCGGCTAGACGGAAAGACCCCGTGAACCTTTACTATAGCTTTGCACTGGACTTTGAATTTGCTTGTGTAGGATAGGTGGGAGGCTTTGAAGTGTGGACGCCAGTCTGCATGGAGCCAACCTTGAAATACCACCCTGGCAACTTTGAGGTTCTAACTCAGGTCCGTTATCCGGATCGAGGACAGTGTATGGTGGGTAGTTTGACTGGGGCGGTCTCCTCCTAAAGAGTAACGGAGGAGTACGAAGGTGCGCTCAGACCGGTCGGAAATCGGTCGTAGAGTATAAAGGCAAAAGCGCGCTTGACTGCGAGACAGACACGTCGAGCAGGTACGAAAGTAGGTCTTAGTGATCCGGTGGTTCTGTATGGAAGGGCCATCGCTCAACGGATAAAAGGTACTCCGGGGATAACAGGCTGATACCGCCCAAGAGTTCATATCGACGGCGGTGTTTGGCACCTCGATGTCGGCTCATCACATCCTGGGGCTGAAGCCGGTCCCAAGGGTATGGCTGTTCGCCATTTAAAGTGGTACGCGAGCTGGGTTTAGAACGTCGTGAGACAGTTCGGTCCCTATCTGCCGTGGACGTTTGAGATTTGAGAGGGGCTGCTCCTAGTACGAGAGGACCGGAGTGGACGAACCTCTGGTGTTCCGGTTGTCACGCCAGTGGCATTGCCGGGTAGCTATGTTCGGAATAGATAACCGCTGAAAGCATCTAAGCGGGAAACTAGCCTCAAGATGAGATCTCACTGGGACCTTGAGTCCCCTGAAGGGCCGTCGAAGACTACGACGTTGATAGGTGGGGTGTGTAAGTGCTGTGAGGCATTGAGCTAACCCATACTAATTGCCCGTGAGGCTTGACCATATAACACCCAAGCAATTTGCTTAGAGACAAGCAAATGCAGGTGTGAAGACGCAAACGACGAAAATTTGCAGCACACAGATTGCTATCACATACCCGATTTGCTGAAACGTTGAAAGACGTGTCAGTACCCGAATTTCTTGACGACCATAGAGCATTGGAACCACCTGATCCCATCCCGAACTCAGCAGTGAAACGATGCATCGCCGATGGTAGTGTGGGGTTTCCCCATGTGAGAGTAGGTCATCGTCAAGATTAAATTCCGAAACCCCTGTTTGCTAACGCGAACAGGGGTTTTGTTTTTGTGCGCGGAAAACCCTGAAATACCAAATCCCCGTAGCAGCCCGGCTTGCCGGCGATAGCACCTTGAAGACCGCCATCGCCGGCAAGCCGGACTGCGGGGCTTGCCAGATAGGCCTACGCTGGCCACAAATTCCGGACAAAAAAAACCACCGAGAAGGTGGTTTTTTTATGCCAGTCGAATTCAGTCGCCGCGATAAACACAGCCGCTGGTGCATGTCTCGTGAATACGAATGGCCGACAGTTCCGGCAGTAATGGCTTCAACTCATTCCAGATCCATTTCACCAGGACTTCACTGGTCGGGTTTTCCAGGCCAGGGATGTCGTTCAGGTAGTTGTGATCGAGACGCTCATAGAGCGGCTTGAAGATCGTTTTGATTTCCGAGAAGTCACGAATCCAGCCGGTGTGTGGATCGGGTTCGCCCTGCAGGTAAATCGCGATGCGAAAGGAGTGACCATGCAGGCGACCGCACTTGTGTCCATCCGGGACGTGGGGAAGGCGGTGTGCGGATTCGAAGGTGAACTCTTTGAAAATTTCCACGGTATCTTCAACTCTATAAAGTGGCATTCGCCCAAGCGAAAAAGCAGGTGCGCAGTTTAGCAGTAATGGTTTGCCGACGGGCCAAACAACTGACCCGCGTGTCAACTCAGCGGCAACAGCCGTTCGCCAAGCAGGTATCGATCAGCCAGTTCAGCAAATTCCTCACCCAGTCGCGCGTTTACCCGCCTTGGCCGTCAAGGCGGGATACTGTATCTGGATAGCACCCATGGAAACCTCAGCCGAACGGGTCGTAGATTATAAACAGCGTGGCTACTGCCGATAAAAGTCGATCCGATGAATTCAGTTTCAATTAAGTGGCAGCGTTTATTCTGACGGCGATTAAACGGGTTTATTCCGGCGGCTGTGCGCCATGGATACCGGGAGCTGCCAGCCATCGAACTTTCAAAGACCTTCAAGACTCGTAGACGGGGCGTAAAACGCTACCGCTGCGTCGCCGTGTTTTTCATCCTGCTGTGTTCCAGCGTGGACGCGCGGGACCTGGATCAGGACGAAGTACTGATGTTGCGCCAGCAAGGTCTCGTCAGGCCGCTTGAAGAACTGATTGGCCAGGCCTTGGCGCGATACCCCGGTGCCAGGTTGCTGGAGACTGAACTCAAGGAGAAAAAAGGTGCTTATCTCTATGAGATCGAACTATTGACCCTGGAGGGCGTGGTCCGAGAGCTGCAGTTCGATGCCCGTGACAGTCGATTACTAAAGGACAAGGAAGATGATTGATGCGTTTGTTATTGGTTGAGGATCATGTGCCGCTGGCGGATGAGCTGGTTGCCGGACTCAATCGCCAGGGTTATGCCGTGGACTGGCTGGCCGATGGACGTGATGCGGTGTATCAGGGCGCGAGCGAACCTTACGATCTGATCATTCTCGATCTCGGTCTTCCCGGGTTGCCGGGGCTTGATGTACTCCAGCAATGGCGCGCCGGCGGTCTGGTGACGCCGGTATTGATTCTCACGGCTCGGAGTTCATGGGCGGAGCGTATCGAAGGCCTCAAGGCCGGGGCCGATGACTACCTGTGCAAACCTTTTCATCCCGAGGAGTTGCAGCTGCGCATCCAGGCGCTGTTGCGTCGTGCTCACGGCCTGGCCAATCAGCCGACGCTTGCAGCGGCGGGCCTCGATCTGGATGAGGGTCGGCAGTGTGTGACCCGCGGTGGTGTCGATATCCAACTGACGGCCGCGGAATTCCGCCTGCTGCGTTACTTTATGCTGCACCCTGAACACGTGCTCTCCAAAAGCCATCTGGCCGAGCACTTGTATGACGGCGAAAGTGAACGCGACTCCAACGTGATTGAAGTTCACGTCAATCACCTGCGTCGCAAGCTCGGTCGCGCGGTGATCGAAACGCGCCGTGGCCAGGGCTACTGCTTTACTGGAGCGACTGAGTGAGGTCGATGCAGGCGCGCCTCAGCCTCGGTTTGATCGGCGTGTTGTTAGTGGTCGGTCTGGTCCTGGCACAAACCAGCCTGTGGCTGTTCGAGCTGGGCCTGCAACGCTATCTGGAATCAGGCCTGCGCAACGACAGCGAAAACCTGTTGGTGGCGTTCGCACGCGGTCCTCAGGGCATACAGCTGAATGAGCAACACCTGCCACCGGCGTATCAACAGCCTTATTCCGGCCGCTACTTCCGCGTTGATCTGCCGGGCGCGCACTGGCGCTCGCGATCGTTGTGGGACCTTGAACTGTCAGCCCCCGACACCATTGGGCTGCATTCCCACTTCGAGCTCGCGGGCAGCGGCCAGTCGTTGCTGGTGCTGCGCACGGACTACCGTCGTTTCGGTCAGACGCTGTCCATTACCGTGGCGCGGGACTACACGCCGGTAAAGGCCAGTTTCCAGCAGGTCCAGCAGATTGGCCTGGGACTCGGCTTACTGGCGATGATCGTGATTCTGGTGCTGCAACGCCTGACCGTACGCCGCGCTTTGCGCCCGCTTGAAACCGGCCGCGAACAGATCGCCCAGTTGCAACTGGGGCAGCGCTCGCAGCTCGATGATCGGGTGCCGCTGGAGCTAGAACCACTGGTGGCGCAGGTCAATCATTTGCTCGCACACACCGAAGACAGCCTCAAGCGCTCGCGCAATGCCCTGGGCAATCTGGGGCATGCGTTGAAAACGCCGCTGGCGGTGTTGGTCAGCCTCGCGTCGAGCGACCAACTGGATGCCTGCCCCGAACTTCGCGCCACGCTCAAGGTGCAGTTGGAGCAGATTCAGCAGCGACTGAGCCGAGAGTTGAATCGCGCTCGCCTGTCCGGTGACACGCTTCCGGGTGCGCAGTTTGATTGCGATGCGGAGTTACCCGGTCTGATCGCCACGCTGGGCATGATTCACGGTGAACACCTGACGCTCAGCCAGCAGGTGACACCGAGGCTGCACCTGCCATGGGACCGAGAAGACCTGCTCGAACTGTTGGGCAATCTGTTGGATAACGCCTGTAAATGGGCTGACAGCGAGGTACGTCTGACCATTAGCCACACGCCGCAGCAGTTCTGCATCCAGGTCGATGACGACGGCCCCGGCATTCCCGAGTCCCGTCGCGATGAGGTATTTAGCCGTGGCACGCGCCTGGACGAGCAAATCAGTGGCCACGGGTTGGGGCTGGGGATCGTTCGCGATATCGTCGACGCCTGGGGCGGTCACTTGCATTTGCTGACCAGCCCGCTGGGGGGGCTGCACGTGCGCATTGAGCTGCCCGAGCGCACGATCAGCGATTAGTCCACCGTGGGCCACCTTTTGTGGCGTTTCCCATTCCGCTACAAAAGAAGATTTTCCTTACAATGCCGACAGACGTTTCTCAACTTTTCCGCGCCTGAGCCGCTAACCCTCTAAACGTTACAACCAAAACACTGAATGCTAATAAGAGTGGAAACGTATGCGTCTTAACTTGAAGGCAAAAGTGCTGTCGTTGGCTGTACTGCCGGTATTAATCTTTGCGTTAGTGATCGGCGCTTCAACCGTGGTCATGTTACAGAACCAGGCCCGCAAAGAAGTCGAAGACACCCGGCAGCGCCTGCTGGCTGATGCAAAAACCACTCTGCAGAACTACGTGATGGTGGCCATGGGGGCGGTCAAGCCGTTGTATGACGCGTCGGCACCCGGCGACACCGTTGCACGGGCGCAGGCGATAAAGATGCTGTCAGGCATGTCCTACGGCAAAGACGGTTATTTCTTCGGTTATGACTCGGGCGCGGTGCGTATGTTTAAGGGCAATAGCCCTGATGACATCGGCAAGAGTTTTAACGACGTCAAAGACGCCAACGGCGTTTATTACAACCGCGATTTGGTCGCGGTGGGCAAAGCCGGCACTCACTACTTGCAATATTCTTCCGCGCTGCCCGGTAAGTCGGAATCAGTGCCAAAGTTAGGTTATACCGATTACCTCTCCAAATGGGACATGGCCCTCGGCTCGTCGATCAATCTCGACGGAATCGAAGCGCGGGTTGCCGTGGTTGAGAAGGATGTCGATGCGCGCATGCAGAGCATGCTGATGAGCATCGCTGGCATCACAGTGCTGGTACTGGTGTTGATTATCATCGGTGGCGCGTTCCTCACCGGCACCATCATCCGTCCGTTGCGCCTGATGAAAGACAGCCTCGACGACATCGCCTCAGGTGACGGTGATCTGACGCGTCGCCTGCCCGTAACCAGCGGTGATGAGCTGGGTGAACTGGCGGGTTCGTTTAACCGCTTCGTCGACAAGATCCATGGGCTGGTCAGGCAGATCGCTGAAATGACCTCGCAACTGACCGGACTGGTCAGCGAAGTGTCCGATCAGGCTCATCGCTCCGAGAAGGCCATGGAGCGTCAACGTCACGAAACCGATCAAGTGGCGACGGCGATCAACGAAATGTCTGCGGCAGCCCAGGAAGTGGCGAAAAGCGCACAGGGGGCGGCGGTCGCGGCGCAACAGACCGACGCGGAAGGTCAGGCGGCGAAACGCGTGGTGGACGGCAGCATCAAGCAGATCCATGCGCTGGTCAGTGACATTCGCAGCAGCGGCACGTCCCTCGACAGCTTGCAGAACGACGTGTCGTCGATTGTCAGTGTGCTGGGGGTGATCCGTTCGATTGCCGAGCAGACTAACCTGCTGGCCCTCAACGCCGCTATTGAGGCTGCGCGTGCAGGCGAGGCCGGGCGTGGATTCGCGGTGGTGGCTGACGAAGTACGGGCACTGGCCAGTCGTACCCAGCAGAGCACGCAAGAGATTCAAGGGATGATCGATCGCTTGCAGACGGGTACTCAAGGCGCGGTCGAGGCCATGCGTCGCTCCAGTGAAGCGGGCGACGGTACGTCGGCACGGGCCAACGAAGCCGGTTTGTCGCTGGATACCATCGCCTCGTTGATCGGCACCATCAACTCGATGAACGCGCAGATCGCCAGCGCGGCGGAAGAACAGACGGCGGTGGCTGAGGAAATCAATCGCAGCGTGCACCAGATCGCCGAGTCGGTAGAAAATGTGGCCGATCAAACCCAAAAAAGCGCCCACACCTCGCGCAACCTGGCTGACCTTGGCCAGCGCCTGGGGCAACTGGTCGGACAGTTCCGTATCTGATTTCTGCATCACACATCACCTGTAGGAGCCGCCGGAGGCTGCGATGCTTACGGCCCAAAGGCCGTTCCGGCCTTTTCGCAGCCTTCGGCAGCTCCAACAGGGTTACGCGATGCTGCTTGTCGTCACCGATTCCACTGCCAACGGCACTCGCCTGCCGATTAATGGACTAATCCTTAGGACTAGTGCGTTACTCACAGGGGCGGGACATGAACGAAAAATCGTTTCAACACAGAATCTTCCTCGGCCTGTTGGCGATCGTCACCCTGGCCTTCATCTGGATTCTGTTGCCGTTTTACGGCGCGGTGTTTTGGGCCGTCATCCTTGGCGTACTGTTCGCCCCCCTACAGCGGCGTTTGCTACTGAAGCTACGCTGGCAACGCAATCTGGCAGCGCTGTGTACCCTGGCGATCTGCCTGCTGATCGCAATCCTGCCGGTGATCGTGATTTGCCTGTTGCTGATCCAGGAAGGCGCCATGCTGTACAAGAACATCGAAAGCGGCCAATTGGACATCAGCAGCTACGTCATACAGTTCAAAACCCTGCTGCCGCCTTACTTCAGACACTTGCTGGATCACCTTGGCATGGGTGACCTCAATGGCCTGCGCGACAAGATCGCCAAGGCGGCGATGCAAGGCAGTCAGTACCTGGCGACCCAGGCGTTCACGGTAGGGCAGGGCACCTTCGATTTCATGGTGAGCTTTTTCATCATGCTCTACCTGCTGTTCTACCTGCTGCGCGATGGAACGGACATGGTGCGCCGGGTTCGCACGGCCATTCCGCTGGCTGAACACCAGAAACGTCTTTTGCAGTTGAAGTTCAATCGCGTGGTGCGGGCCACGGTGAAAGGCAATCTGGTGATGGCAGTGGTCCAGGGCATACTGGGCGGCCTGATTTTTTGGTGCCTCGATATCTCCAGTGCGTTGCTCTGGGCGGTGGTGATGGCGTTCGCATCATTGCTGCCGGCGATAGGGGCGGCGATCGTCTGGGCGCCGGTTGCCGTGTACTTCTTGATCAATGGCATGATCTGGCAAGGCGTGGTGCTGGGGTTGTTCGGCATCTTCGTGATCGGCCTGGTCGACACGGTGTTGCGGCCGATCCTGGTAGGCAAGGACACGCGCATGCCGGACTACCTGATCCTGATCTCGACCCTGGGCGGCATTGCGGTATTTGGCCTCAACGGCTTTGTCATCGGGCCACTGGTGGCGGCGTTGTTTATGTCGACATGGGAGATCTTCGTCGAAAACAAACAAACGGTCCGCCTGCCCGGCTAACGTTCCATCGGGCATAAAAAAAGCCCTGCAAATGCAGGGCTTCTCTTTGACCGGGGAGCGTCAGCTGACCAGTTGCAGGCCTGCGTGATGCACCATGTCCAGCAGAGGTTGTGGATAAACACCCATGATGAAGGCCAGAACCGCGATCACCAGCAGCATCACGCCGCCAGTACGCTGTGCCCAGTTGAACGGGGCATCGTGGCGACGCAGGCTTGGCTCGACCAGGAACAGGGTCACCATCACACGCAGGTAGTAGAACACGCCGATGGCGGAGCCGATGACCAGCGAACCGATCAGCCACCACAGGTGCGATTCAACGCCGGTGGCGATGATGTAAAACTTGCCGATGAAGCCAGCGGTCAGCGGGATACCCGCCAGCGACAGCATCATCACGGTCATCACCGCCGTGAGGTATGGACGACGCCAGAACAGGCCACGGAACTCGAACAGAGCGTCCGCATCACGACCGCTGTAAGGCGAGGACATCAGGGTCACAACCCCGAAAGCGCCCAGCGTGGTGATCACGTAGGTCACCAGGTACACGCCGATGGCCTCGACCGCGATGCCTTTGCTCGCAACCAGCGCGATCATCAGGTAACCGAAGTGGGCAATGGACGAGTAACCCAGCAGACGCTTGAGGTTGGTCTGGGTCAGTGCCAGCAGGTTACCGATCAGGATCGACGCAACTGCAATCACCGCCAGCACGTTGTACAGCACGCCACTGCTGGCAGCAGGGGAGATCTGGAACAGACGCACCATCACCGCGAACACGGCCACTTTACTGGCGGTTGCCAGGAAGGCGGCGACCGGCGCCGGAGCACCTTCGTACACGTCCGGTGTCCACAAGTGGAATGGCACCAGCGACAGCTTGAACGCCAGACCAACCACCATCATCGCCAGACCCAGTTGCGCGATCGGGCTAGGCAGGCCGGTGGCCGCCAGCGCTTGACCGATACCGGTGAAGCTCAGGGAACCGGCTTCGGCGTACAGCAACGCCATACCGAACAACAGGAACGCGGAGCCGGCCGCCGACAGCACCATGTACTTGATGCCGCCTTCGAGCGAGCGCTTGTTGAAGAAGGCGTACGCCACCAGACCGTAGACCGGCACCGACAACAGTTCCAGGCCGATGAACAGGCTCGCCAGGTGTTGCGCGCTGACCAGTACCAGACCACCGGCCGCAGCCATCAGGATCAGCAGGTACAGTTCTTCGCGGTTACCAGGGTAGCCGGAGGTCTTCTCACCCAGGTAGGCATGAGCCAGCGTCACACAGGCCAGGGTCGAGGCCAGGATGATCGCCATGTACAGGCAGGCAAAGTTATCGATCTGCAGCAGGGGGGTGACCACCAGCGGCGCAACTTTCAGCGCCGGGTAGATCGACAGCAATGCCAGGTTGAGACCGCCCACGGTGAGCAGGAAGGTTTGCGAATGGTTGCGACGCCAGGCGATCGCCAGCATCACCACGATAATCGTGGCGCTGGTAATCAACAGCGGCGCAAGCGCAATAAAGTGTTGAATCGTCAGGTCCATAGCGCTCTTACCGGGCCGAAGCGAGTTGAGTGAAGGCGGAGCCGAGCCACTGCTGCACGCCATGCATCGTTGCGGCAGACGTATCGAGGAACGGTTGTGGGTACACGCCGAGGTAAACCAGCAGTGCCGCCAGACCCAGGACCATGATCAGCTCACGACCGTCCATACCGTGCAGCACTTCATCCGACTTGGCCGGACCGAAGTATGCGCGGTGGATCATGATCAGCGAGTACACCGAACCGAACACCAGACCCGAGGTTGCGATGGCAATGATCCAAGGCGAACCGACGAAGGAGCCGATCAGGATCAGGAACTCACCGACGAAGTTACCGGTGCCTGGCAAGCCGAGCGACGCTGCGGCAAAGAACAGGCTGATCGCCGGCAGGTACGCGATACGCGACCAGATACCGCCCATTTCACGCATGTCTCGGGTGTGCAGACGCTCGTACAACTGGCCACTGAGGATAAACAGTGCCGCGGCCGACAGACCGTGAGCCAACATCTGGATCACCGCGCCTTGCAGCGCCTGCTGGCTGCCGGAGTAGATACCGATCAGTACAAAGCCCATGTGCGAAACGCTGGAGAACGCGATCAGGCGCTTGATATCGGTCTGGGCGAACGCGAGGAACGCACCGTAGAAGATACCGACCAGACCCAGGCCCATGGCAATCGGCGCGAATTCGGCCGAGGCGTTAGGGAACAACGGCAGGGCGAAACGCAGCAGACCATAGGCAGCTGTTTTCAGCAAAATACCGGCCAGGTCCACGGAACCTGCGGTGGGCGCCTGAGCGTGAGCATCAGGTAGCCAGGAGTGGAACGGCACCACCGGCAGTTTCACCGCGAAGGCGATGAAGAAGCCCAGCATCAGGATGAATTCGGTGCCCGATGCCATTTTGGTTTTCAGCAACTGGGCGTAGTCAAAAGTGATTACGCCGGTGCTGTTGTAGTTGACCAGCACCAGACCAAGGATCGCCACCAACATGATCAGGCCGCTGGCCTGAGTGAAGATGAAGAACTTGGTTGCTGCGTAGATCCGGGTCTTCTTGCCGTCCGAAGAGCTGTGACCCCAGAGCGCGATGAGGAAATACATCGGCACCAGCATCATTTCCCAGAAGAAGAAGAACATGAACAGGTCGATGGCGAGGAACACGCCGATCACGCCGCCCAGGATCCACATCAGGTTGAGGTGGAAGAAGCCAACGTTACGCTGGATCTCTTTCCACGAGCAGAGGACCGACAGCACGCCGAGCAGACCGGTCAGCAACACCATCAGCAGCGACAGGCCATCGAGGGCCAGGTGCACGCTGATGCCGAAGCGGGCGATCCACGGCTGCTTGAACTCGACCACCCAGGTCGGATCAACGCCAGGCGCCGGGGCAAAGTGGAAGTCACCGTGGGCCCACAGCCAGAGGCCGAGAGCGAATTCCAGGGTCATGGTCAGCAACGCAATCCAGCGTGGCAGGGTGGCGCCGAAGCGCTCCCCTTGCCAGCACAGCAGGCCGCCGATGAAGGGGATCAGGATTAGCCAAGGCAGAATCATGACAGGCTCAGTTCCTTTCGCAAATTCGCAAGGTTCATATCAGACCGCAACCAGCACGATGGCGCCAAGCACCAATACAGCGCCTGCAGCCATTGAAGCGGCGTACCAACGGAGTTGGCCGGTCTCGGTGCGGCTCAGGGCGCGGTGTCCGCCTTTGGCCATCCGTGGGATCAGGCCAATGGTTTGGTCCAGCGGGTCCCGGCGCAGTACGTGGCTGATCGCCAGATACGGCTTGACGAAGACCTTGTCGTACAGCCAATCGAAGCCCCAGGCGGCGAACCACCAGGCCGACAGCACACGACCCAGGCTACTTTCGGCAACCGCAGTCGCAAAACGACGCTTGCCGAGGAACAGCATGGCCGCCAACAGGATACCGGCGAGGGCAATGGCGCCCGAGGCGATTTCCAGGCTGTGC
Source organism: Pseudomonas sp. NA-150 (assembly GCF_044336365.1). NCBI lineage: Bacteria > Pseudomonadati > Pseudomonadota > Gammaproteobacteria > Pseudomonadales > Pseudomonadaceae > Pseudomonas > Pseudomonas sp. NA-150. The sequence continues at coordinate 1,942,974 of NZ_CP172305.1, forward strand.
TTGGCGTCGCCGCCAGCATGACCGACGCTTTCCGGCAGTACACCGGCCAGTGGCGGGGTGATCAAGGCGCCGATGAAGGTCGACAACACAATCAGCACCGACAATGGCAGCCAGTGAGCGATACCGTGACCGGCATGCGCTTCGGTCTTCGCTTCGCCGTGGAAGGCGATGAAGATCAGGCGGAAGGTGTACAGCGAGGTCATGAACGCGCCGACCAAACCTGCGTACAGCAGATTGTGGTTACCGCTGGCGAATGCTTCCCAAAGAATTTCGTCCTTGGAGTAGAAGCCGGCAGTGATCAGTGGCAAGGCAGCCAGTGCCGCGCCGCCGACGATGAAGCTGGCGTAGGCCAATGGCAGTTTTTTCCACAGGCCGCCCATCTTGAAGATGTTCTGCTCGTGGTGGCAGGCAACGATCACCGAACCGGAAGCGAGGAACAGCAGCGCCTTGAAGAAGGCGTGGATCATCAGGTGGAAGATCGCCGCGTCCCAGGCACCCACGCCCAGCGCCAGGAACATGTAGCCGATCTGGCTCATGGTCGAGTAGGCGAGGATACGTTTGATGTCGGTCTGAACCAGTGCCGCGAAACCGGCCAGTACCAGGGTCACGGCGCCGACGATGCCTACGAGATGCAGAATCTCGGGGGCCAGTTCGAACAGACCGTGGGTACGAGCAATCAGGTAAACGCCGGCGGTGACCATGGTCGCCGCGTGGATCAGCGCGGAAACCGGCGTCGGGCCGGCCATCGCATCGGCCAGCCAGGTTTGCAGTGGCAGTTGTGCTGATTTACCGACAGCGCCGCCCAGCAGCATCAAGGTCGCCAGGACGATCCAGAAGTCACCGACCTTGAAGTGTTCCGGTGCACGCACCAGCAGCTCTTGAATGTTCAGCGTGCCCAGTTGCTGGAACAGGATGAACAGGCCGATGGCCATGAACACGTCGCCGATCCGGGTCACGATGAAGGCCTTGAGTGCCGCGTCGCCGTTTTTGCGGTTGCTGTAGTAGAAACCGATCAACAGGTAGCTGCACAGGCCCACGCCTTCCCAACCGAAGTACAGGAACAACAGGTTATCGGCCAGAACCAGGAACAGCATGCTGGCGATAAACAGGTTGGTGTAAGCGAAGAAACGCGAGTAACCGGCTTCACCGCGCATGTACCAGGAAGCGAACAGGTGGATCAGGAAGCCGACACCGACCACCACACCGAGCATGGTCACGGACAGACCATCCAGGTGCAGGGCGAAGTTAGGCTCCAGACCGTCCACCGACATCCAGCGCCATAGCACTTGGGTGTACTCGCCACCGGCAGGCGGCGCGACGTTGAACTGCCAGATCACCCAAGCGGCGACGATCGCCGACAGGGCCATGGAGCCGACACCAATCAGCGCCGCCAGGTTTTCGGAAATTTTCCCGCGAGAAAACGACAGCAGCAGGAAACCGATCAGAGGGAATACAAAGGTCAGAAAGAGAAGGTTCATCCGCGCATCTCGCTGGCAGCGTCGATATCGAGAGTGTGGAAGCGGCGATACAGTTGCAGCAGGATCGCCAGGCCAATACTGGCCTCGGCGGCGGCAAGGCTGATCACCAGGATGAACATGATCTGTCCATCCGGCTGCGCCCAACGGCTACCGGCAACGATGAAGGCCAAGGCAGAGGCGTTCATCATGATCTCCAGGCTCATCAGCACGAAGAGGATGTTACGGCGCACCATCAGGCCGACCAGGCCAAGACAGAACAGGATGCCGGCAACCGCCAAGCCGTGTTCGAGAGGGATAGCATTCATGACTTGATTCCTTCGTCGTTACGGCCGAGATGGAATGCCGTCACCGCTGCCGCGAGCAGCAGCATGGAGGCAAGTTCAACCACCAGCAGGTAAGGACCGAACAGGCTGATGCCTACGGTCTTTGCATCGACGGTGGTGTGACCAATGGCCGCGCCAGTGGAGTTGTTGAACAGCACATACAACAACTCACCCAGCAGCAGGACGCCCAGGATCACCGGGCCGGTCCAGATGCCGGGCTTGAGCCAGACGCGCTCTTGCTGCACCGAGGCCGGGCCGAGGTTGAGCATCATCACCACGAACACGAACAGCACCATGATGGCGCCGGCGTAGGCGATTACTTCCAGGACCCCGGCAAATGGTGCACCAAGGCTGAAGAAGGTCATCGCGACCGAGATCAGCGAAATGATCAGGTAGAGCAGGGCGTGCACCGGGTTTGTGTTGGTGATCACCCGCAGGGTGGACACAACAGCAACGCCAGATGCGAAATAGAAAGCGAATTCCATCTTTCTTCCTTAAGGCAGCAAGCTCTTCACGTTGATCGGTTCGGCTTCATTCTGCGCGGAGCCTTTCGGCTTACCGGCGATGGCCATACCTGCAACGCGATAGAAGTTGTAATCAGGGTTTTTACCAGGGCCGGAGATCAGCAGATCTTCTTTCTCGTAAACCAGATCCTGACGTTTGAACTCGGCCATTTCGAAATCCGGTGTCAGCTGGATCGCGGTGGTCGGGCAGGCTTCCTCGCAGAGGCCACAGAAAATGCAGCGCGAGAAGTTGATACGGAAAAACTCCGGGTACCAGCGACCGTCGTCGGTTTCGGCTTTCTGCAGCGAGATGCAGCCGACCGGGCAGGCCACGGCGCACAGGTTGCAAGCTACGCAACGCTCTTCGCCGTCAGGGTCACGGGTCAGGACAATCCGGCCACGGTAGCGCGGCGGCAGGTACACCTGTTCTTCCGGGTATTGCAGGGTGTCGCGTTTGCGAAAGGCATGACCAAAAATCATCACCAGGCTGCGAAGCTGGGTGTAGGTGCCATGCACGATGCCAAATATATATTTGAACATGGGTTATATCCTCACTGCGCCACGCCGGCGGACGTGTTCATCAACACGATCGCGGCGGTCACCAGCATATTGATCAGGGTCAGCGGCAGGCAGAACTTCCAGCTGAAATCCATCACCTGGTCATAGCGTGGGCGCGGAATCGAAGCGCGCAGCAGAATGAACAGCATGATGAAGAACGCGGTCTTCAGGGCGAACCAGACGAACGCCAGCGACGGCAGAATGTTGAACGGGCCATGCCAGCCACCGAAGAACAGGGTCACCAGCAGCGCCGAGATCAGCACGATACCGATGTACTCACCAACGAAGAACATGCCCCATTTCATGCCGGCGTATTCAATGTGGTAACCATCGGCCAGTTCTTGCTCGGCCTCCGGCTGGTCGAACGGGTGACGGTGAGTCACGGCGACGCCAGCGATGAAGAAGGTACAGAAACCGAAGAACTGCGGAATGATGAACCACAAGTGCTCAGCCTGATAGCTGACGATGTCGCCCATGTTGAACGAGCCAACCTGGATTACGATCCCCATCAGCGACAGGCCCATGAACACTTCATAGGACACGGTCTGGGCCGAAGCCCGCAGGCTGCCGAGGAGGGCGAACTTGTTGTTACTCGACCAGCCGGCGAACAACACCGCGTAGACCGACAGACCGGCCATGGCGAAGAAGAACAGGATACCGATGTTCAGGTCGGCGACCACCCAGGTCTCGGTGATCGGGATGATGGCGAACGCGATCAACAAGGCGCTCATGGCCACCACCGGCGCCAGGGTGAAGATCACCTTGTCGGCGAACGGCGGCGTCCAGTCTTCCTTGAAGAACATCTTGAGCATGTCGGCGGCGATCTGGAACGCGCCGAACGGACCGACCCGGTTCGGACCGTAACGGTCCTGCCAGAGGGCGAGCAAACGACGCTCGACCCAGCTCAGCAGCGCGCCGCAGATCACCACGGCCAGCAGAATCACGATCGCCTTGACTACCGAAATGATCGAATCGATGACTACAGGGGTGAACCACGTCATAGAGCTGCCTCCTGCAGTGCATCAACGGTTTTGCCGAACACGGCAGGCGGGATACCTTCCAGACCGACAGGCAGGGCCACGAGACCGGCGCCCAGTTCTTCGTTGATCCGCAAGGGCAGACGCAGCGTGCGACCGTCGACGATCAGGCTCAGCAACGCGCCGTCGTTGACGCCCAGGCGGTCCGCTTCGGACTTGGCCAGGGACACATAGGCGGCTGGAATGCGTTCTTGAACCGGTGCGGCTTTGGACGAGGTTTCGTCGCTGCCGAACAGGTGGTAGAACGGCACAACTTGCCAGGTCCCGCGCGCCGGAGCGAAAGCGCCCGGTACGCTGGCGAACCAGCTCAGGTTATCGCCGCGGCTTTCGATCAGGCGAGTACCCGGGTCACCGGCGCGCAGGTGGCCGCCGACTTCGTCCTGGAACTTGTTCCAGGCTTGCGGCGAGTTCCAACCCGGCGACCAGGCGAACGGCACCTGCTGACGCGGTTCGGCCGAACCCGAGTAACCTTCCATGGAGAAGGAGAACGCGGTGTCTTTGTCTTGCGAAGTACGCGGTTCGTGCACGCTGATATCAGCACGCATGGCGGTACGGCCGCTGTAACGCAGCGGTTCGCGCGCCAGTTTCATGCCCTTGATGCGGAACGAAGCCGACGGCGCCGCGTCGACGATCGCGGCCAGCTGCGCGGTGCTTGCGGCAACGGCTGCGGTCACGTGGTCGAGTTGAGTCCAGTCCACGGGCTTGTTCAGCAGGGTCGCGCGCAGGGCGTGCAACCAGCGCCAGCCTTCGTGAATCAGGATGCCGGCGTTGAGGTAGGTCGGATCGTAAACCTGGAAGAAGCGCTGGGCGCGACCTTCCTGGCTGACCAGCGTACCGTCGCCTTCAGCAAAGCTGGCCGCTGGCAGTACCAGGTGGGCACGATCGCTGGTTGGAGTCTTCTGATGGTCCGCAACGATCACCACTTTCGCGGCTTTCAGTGCTGCGTCGACAACAGAAGCGTCGGCACGGCGATACAGGTCGTTTTCCAGCACCACGATGGCGTCGGCTTTACCAGAGATCACTGCTTGCAGCGCGTCGTCGAGGGACTCGCCGCCGAGCATTGCCAGACCCATGCTGTTGGCTTCCGGCACGATCAGGCTGATGGAGCCGTCTTTCTCGCGCAGCTTCAGCGCCTTGGCAATGTTGGCCGCCGCTTCGATCAGTGCGGTCGAACCCAGGGAGCTACCGGAAATGATCAGTGGGCGCTTGGCCGCGAGCAGGGCAGTGGCGATACGCTGAGCCAGTTCAAGGGCTTCGCTGTCCAGGCCTTCAACTGCCGGTGCGCTGGCGTCGATGGCGTGGGCCACGGCGAAACCGATGCGCGCCAGGTCGGCCGGGGCGGCGTGAACGCATTCTTCAGCCACGTCATCGAGACGGGTCTCGGCAAGGCTGGCGATGAACAATGGGTTTTGCGCGTGCTGACCGATGTTCTTCACCGCGGCATCGAGCCATGGCTGGACTTTCATCGCAGCAGCCATGTCTTCGGCCTTGCCCTTGACCGATTGACGCAGGCCCAGGGCCATACGTGCTGCGGTTTGGGTCAAGTCTTCGCCGAGGACGAAAATCGCGTCGTGGTCTTCAATGTCACGCATCGTCGGGATCGGCAGCGGGCTGTCGTTCAGCACCTTGACGATCAAACGAATACGTTCCAGTTCGCCGGCTTCGATACCGGAGTAGAAGTGCTCGGCACCCACCAGTTCGCGCAACGCGTAGTTGCTTTCCAGGCTGGCGCGAGGCGAGCCGATACCGACGATGTTACGACCGCGCAGCAGATCGGCTGCTTTGTCGAGTGCTGCATCGAGGCCCAGTTTGACCTGACCGTCGGCCAGCAGTGGCTGACGCGGACGGTCTTCGCGGTTGACGTAGCCGTAACCGAAACGACCACGGTCACACAGGAAGTACTGGTTGACCGAACCGTTGAAGCGGTTTTCGATACGACGGATTTCGCCGTAACGTTCACCCGGGCTGATGTTGCAACCGCTGGAGCAGCCATGGCAGATGCTCGGCGAGAACTGCATGTCCCACTTACGGTTGTAACGCTCGGAGTGCGTCTTGTCGGTGAACACACCGGTCGGGCAGACCTCGGTGAGGTTGCCGGAGAACTCGCTTTCCAGCGCGCCATCTTCGACACGGCCGAAGTACACGTTGTCGTGAGCGCCGAAAACGCCCAGGTCGGTGCCGCCGGCGTAGTCTTTATAGAAGCGTACGCAACGGTAGCAGGCGATGCAGCGGTTCATCTCGTGAGCGATGAACGGGCCGAGTTCCTGGTTCTGGTGAGTGCGCTTGCTGAAACGGTAGCGACGCTCGTTGTGACCGGTCATCACGGTCATGTCTTGCAGGTGGCAGTGACCGCCTTCTTCGCAGACCGGGCAGTCGTGCGGGTGGTTGGTCATCAACCATTCGACGACGCTGGCGCGAAACACTTTCGCCTCTTCGTCTTCGATGGAAATCCAGCTGCCGTCAGTGGCCGGGGTCATGCAGGACATGACGATACGACCACGCTTGTCGTTCTCGTCGGTGTACTGCTTGACCGCGCACTGGCGACAAGCGCCAACGCTGCCAAGGGCGGGGTGCCAGCAGAAATAAGGAATGTCGAGGCCCAGCGACAGACATGCCTGTAACAGGTTGTCTGCGCCATCGACCTCGAGGTCTTTGCCGTCTACGTGGATAGTGGCCATGGTTCAAAGTTCTTCGTTGGCCCGTTGTCATCGGGCGTGGCTAATGGAATCTCGGTGCTATCCGTATTAAACAGCCGCTGAGGGCGTCATCGGATATAAAACCGGCAGCCTTGTGGGCCGCCGACTCTTCAGTCTTGTTATGCGCCAACCACAATCGGACGCTGAGCCAGGCTCGTCAGAGGATCGCGTTTTGGTGCGATGCCTGCTTCGAATTCCGGCCGGAAGTATTTGATCGCGGCGCCCAGAGGTTCCACGGCGCCCGGTGCGTGGGCGCAGAAGGTTTTACCAGGGCCGAGGAAACCGACGAGGCCTTCCAGGGTTTCGATGTCGCCCGGTTGACCTTCACCGTTTTCGATGGCGCGCAGGATCTTCACGCTCCAAGGCAAACCGTCGCGGCATGGGGTGCAGAAGCCGCAAGACTCCTGAGAGAAGAACTCTTCCATGTTGCGCAGCAGCGAAACCATGTTGACGCTGTCATCCACCGCCATGGCCAGACCGGTACCCATCCGCGTGCCGACTTTGGCCACGCCGCCGGCATAGAACAGGCAATCCAGGTGCTCAGGGAGCAGGAAGCCAGTACCGGCGCCGCCTGGCTGCCAGCACTTGAGCTTGTAACCGTCGCGCATGCCGCCGGCGTAGTCTTCGAACAGCTCGCGTGCAGGCAGGCCGAACGGCAGCTCCCACAGGCCTGGGTTCTTCACTTTGCCGGAGAAGCCCATGAGCTTGGTGCCCATGTCTTCGCTGCCTGGGCGAGCCAGGGATTTGAACCAGTCGTTGCCGTTGGCGACGATGGCGGGCACGTTGCACAGGGTTTCAACGTTGTTCACGCACGTCGGCTTGCCCCACACGCCCACGGAGGCAGGGAAGGGCGGCTTGGAGCGCGGGTTGGCGCGACGGCCTTCCAGGGAGTTGATCAGTGCGGTTTCTTCACCGCAGATGTAACGCCCGGCGCCGGTGTGCACGATCAGTTCGAAATCGAAGCCGCTGCCCAGAATGTTCTTGCCCAGCAGACCCGCCGCTTCGGCTTCTTTCACCGCACGACGCAGGTTCTTCGCGGCGGTGGTGTATTCGCCACGCAGGAAGATGTAACCGCGGTAGGCTTTCAGCGCACGGGCGCTGATCAGCATGCCTTCGATCAGCAGATGGGGCTGTTGCTCCATCAGCATGCGGTCTTTCCAGGTGTTGGGCTCCATTTCATCCGCGTTGCACAGCAGGTAGCGGATGTTCATGGATTCGTCTTTGGGCATCAGGCCCCATTTGACGCCTGTCGGGAAGCCAGCACCACCACGGCCCTTGAGGCCGGAGTCTTTGACCGCTTGCACGATCTCGTCAGCAGAGAACTCGGCGAAGGCCTTGCGGGCCGCCGCGTAGCCGTCCTTGCGCTGGTATTCGTCGAACCAGATTGGCTCGCCGTCATCGCGCAGACGCCAGGTCAACGGGTGGGTTTCCGGCGCGCGGGCAATGGTGTTGGCCGGGCCGAAGGAAGTGATGGTCATAGGTAACCCTCGAGCATTTTGGCCACGCCAGCAGGCTGTACGTCGCCAAAGGTATCGTCATCGACCATCACGGCCGGGGCCTTGTCGCAGTTACCGAGGCAGCAGACTGGCAGCAAGGTGAAGCGATTGTCCGGCGTGGTTTGACCCAGGCCGATGCCGAGCGAGCTCTGGATTTCGCTGACCACCGACTCATGGCCGCCAATGAAGCAGACCATGCTGTTGCAAACGCGAATGATGTGACGGCCGACCGGCTGACGGAAGATCTGGCTGTAGAACGTCGCCACGCCTTCAACGTCGCTGGCAGGGATGCCGAGTACTTCGCCGATGGCATAGATGGCGCCATCCGGCACCCAGCCACGTTCGCCCTGAACGATCTTCAAGGCTTCGATCGACGCCGCGCGCGGGTCTTCGTAGTGATGCATCTCATGCTCGATGGCCGAGCGCTCGGTTTCGCTTAATACGAAACGGTCTGTCTGGATAAGCGTGCTATTCATGCTTAGCGGTCCACGTCGGCCATAACGAAGTCGATACTACCCAGGTACGCAATCATGTCCGCGACCATGCTGCCTTTGATCACCGAAGGGATCTGTTGCAGATGCGGGAAGCTAGGAGTGCGAATCCGGGTACGGTAGCTCATGGTGCCGCCGTCGCTCGTCAGGTAATAACTGTTAATGCCCTTGGTCGCTTCAATCATCTGGAAGGATTCGTTGGCCGGCATGACCGGACCCCACGAAACTTGCAGGAAGTGCGTGATCAAGGTTTCGATGTGCTGCAAGGTGCGCTCTTTCGGCGGCGGCGTGGTCAGCGGGTGATCCGCCTTGTACGGGCCTTCCGGCATGTTGCGCATGCACTGGTCGATGATCCGCAGGCTCTGGCGCATTTCTTCAACGCGCACGATGCAACGGTCATAGGCATCGCCATTGGCGGCCAGCGGCACTTCGAATTCGAAGTTCTCGTAGCCCGAGTATGGACGCGCCTTGCGCAGGTCGAAGTCCAGGCCGGTGGAACGCAGGCCGGCGCCGGTGACGCCCCACTCCAGCGCTTCCTTGGTGTTGTACGCCGCGACGCCGATGGTCCGGCCACGCAGGATGCTGTTGTCCAACGCTGCCTTTTGGTATTCGTCCAGACGCTTGGGCATCCACTCGACGAAATCCTTGACCAGCTTTTCCCAGCCGCGAGGCAGGTCGTGGGCGACACCACCGATGCGGTACCAGGCCGGGTGCAGACGGAAACCGGTGATGGCTTCGATCACGGTGTACGCGCGCTGACGGTCGGTGAAGGTGAAGAACACCGGGGTCATTGCGCCCACGTCCTGGATGTAGGTACCCAGGAACAGCAGGTGGCTGGTGATGCGGAAGAACTCGGCCATCATGATGCGGATGGTGTCGACTTTTTCCGGAACCTTGATCCCGGCCAGCTTCTCGACCGAGAGCACGTACGGCAGGTTGTTCATCACGCCGCCGAGGTAATCGATACGGTCGGTGTACGGGATGAAGCTGTGCCAGGACTGACGCTCGGCCATTTTCTCGGCACCACGGTGGTGGTAGCCAACGTCCGGCACGCAGTCGACGATTTCTTCACCGTCCAGCTGCAGAATGATGCGGAACGCACCGTGAGCAGAAGGGTGGTTCGGGCCGAGGTTGAGGAACATGTAGTCCTCGTTCGTGCCCGAGCGCTTCATGCCCCAGTCTTCGGGGCGGAAACGCGCGGCTTCCTCTTCGAGCTGCTGTTTGGCCAGGGTCAGGCTGAACGGATCGAATTCGGTGGCGCGCGCCGGGAAGTCCTTGCGCAGCGGGTGACCTTCCCAGGTCGGCGGCATCATGATCCGGGTCAGGTGCGGGTGGCCCGGGAAGTCGATCCCGAACATGTCCCAGACTTCACGCTCGTACCAGTTGGCGTTGGGCCAGATCCCGGTGACGGTCGGCACGCTGAGGTCGCTCTCGGACAAGGCGACCTTGATCATCACGTCACTATTACGCTCGATCGACATCAGGTGGTAGAACACACTGAAGTCAGCCCCCGGCAAGCCGCGGCGATGCGTGCGCAGGCGCTCGTCGACACCGTGCAAGTCATAGAGCATGACGTACGGTTTCGGCAGCTGGCGCAGGAAAGTCAGCACTTCAACCAGTTTCGCGCGGGTAACCCAAAGCACCGGCATGCCGGTGCGAGTAGGCTGGGCGGTGAACGCCTCCGGGCCGAAACGGTTGTTCAATTCAACGACGACGTCTTGGTCGTCAGCCTTGTAAGGCGGGATGTACAGAGCGGTGTCTGCAGTCATAGGTCTCGATCGCTATCGGTCAACGTACAGAATGAACCCGGTTTCTTGTCTTTTTTGTAAAAAGAGAGAGCTGGATCAGACTTCGTCGGGGCTGCGCAGGTTTGTGACCTGAATTCGCTGTTCGCGGCGCTGTTCCTTTTGCGACGGCATCTCGGCGCGATAAACGCCTTGATCACCGACGACCCAGGAAAGCGGGCGACGCTCCTGGCCAATGGATTCCTGCAACAGCATCAAACCTTGCAAGAACGCCTCTGGACGGGGCGGGCAGCCAGGCACGTAGACATCCACGGGCAGGAACTTGTCCACCCCCTGGACTACAGAATAGATGTCGTACATGCCACCGGAGTTGGCACACGAACCCATGGAGATGACCCACTTGGGCTCGAGCATTTGCTCATAGAGACGCTGGATGATCGGCGCCATCTTGATGAAACAGGTCCCGGCAATAACCATGAAATCCGCCTGACGCGGCGATGCCCGGATCACTTCGGCGCCGAAGCGCGCGATGTCGTGGGGCGCCGTGAAGGCGGTGGTCATTTCCACATAGCAGCACGACAAGCCGAAGTTATACGGCCACAGGGAGTTTTTGCGCCCCCAGTTGACCGCACCATTCAGCACGTCTTCCAGCTTGCCCATGTAGATGTTTTTGTGGACTTGATCTTCTAGCGGGTCGGAAACGGTTTCCCGTTTACCGATTGGATACTCCTCGTTTGGAGCATCCGGGTCGATCCTGGTGAGATTGTATTGCATTGCCAAAGCCTCATTGTTTTAGCTTCGCCTGCCGAATCCGACGACCTTCAGGAGCCCAATCGAGCGCTCCTACACGCCATAGGTAGACAAGACCTGCCAACAGAATTGCTATGAAAACGAGAGCTTCGACGAATCCGGTCCAGCCGCTTTCGCGAACAGACACAGACCAGGCAAAGAGAAAGAGGGCTTCAATGTCGAAGATCACGAAGAGCATCGCGACCAGATAGAATTTTGCCGAAAGCCGCAAACGGGCGCCGCCAGTGGGCAGCATGCCGGATTCAAACGGTTCGTTTTTGCTGCGGCCCCAGGCTTTGCTGCCGAGGAGGCTGGACACACCGAGCATGAAGGCACAAAGGCCGACAACACCCAAAAGGAAAATGGCGAAACCCCAGTTGTGGGCGATCAGACCTGTCGATTCGGGCATGCTGGTAAGTCCTTAACAGAGAGCAAGGGTCTCTGAGCTTGAAAAAAGAAACAATGCAGTGACGATATGTCGCAGCGCAATGAATCTGAGTGATTTTATGGGTAAACAGGTGGCAAGTAAAATTTTCTTATTGCGACCATGGTCTGTGTATATAGCTTAAAAATCGCCACAGCCCTTGTTTTTCGGGCATTTCATGGCTTTTTGCCAATAATGTTTCTTTCACGCGGTAACGAACATTGCTCCTTGTAAATGATAATTAATATCATTTAAAGAGTGTTTCCGAAGTTTATTGATGCTAATCAGCGAAGACGTTGCTTTAACGAGGTTTGAATAATTGTAAGTGCTGTTTTGCAGGGCGAATGCCTGCACCTCTATATCGGCATTGTTTCTGTTCTGCATAAGCTCTTTTTGTCGACAAGGTGCGAAAACGAAAAAGCCGCCCGGTGGGGCGGCTTTTTCAGTGTTGCGAACGACGTCTGGAACTTAGTGGAACTGTTCTTCTTCAGTCGAACCGGTCAGCGCGGTCACCGAGGACGAGCCGCCCTGGATCACGGTGGTCATGTCGTCGAAGTAGCCAGTGCCCACTTCCTGCTGGTGAGCCACGAAGGTGTAACCCTTGGCGGCGTCAGCGAACTCTTGCTCTTGCAGTTTGACGTAGGCAGTCATGTCGTTGCGGGCGTAGTCGTGCGCCAGGTTGAACATGCTGTGCCACATGTTGTGGATGCCCGCCAGGGTGATGAACTGGTGCTTGTAACCCATGGCTGACAGTTCGCGCTGGAACTTGGCGATGGTCGCGTCGTCCAGGTTTTTCTTCCAGTTGAAGGAAGGCGAGCAGTTGTACGACAGCAGTTGGTCCGGGTATTCCTTTTTGATCGCTTCGGCAAAGCGACGGGCTTCGTCCAGATCCGGCTTGGCGGTTTCGCACCAGATCAGATCGGCGTACGGCGCGTAAGCCAGGCCGCGAGCGATGGCTTGGTCGAGACCGGCGCGAACCTTGTAGAAACCTTCCTGAGTGCGCTGACCAGTGACGAACGGCAGATCGTAAGGGTCGCAATCGGAGGTCAGCAGGTCAGCAGCGTTAGCGTCGGTACGGGCCAGGATGATGGTCGGTACGCCAGCAACGTCGGCTGCCAGACGGGCAGCGGTCAGCTTCTGTACGGCTTCCTGTGTAGGAACCAGTACCTTGCCGCCCATGTGGCCGCATTTCTTCACGGAAGCCAGTTGGTCTTCGAAGTGCACGCCAGCCGCGCCGGCTTCGATCATGCTTTTCATCAGTTCGTAAGCGTTCAGTACGCCGCCGAAACCGGCTTCAGCGTCTGCCACGATCGGTGCGAAGTAGTCGATGTAGCCTTCATCGCCCGGGTTCTTGCCGGCTTTCCACTGGATCTGGTCTGCGCGACGAAACGAGTTGTTGATGCGCTTGACCACGGTTGGAACCGAATCCACCGGGTACAGCGATTGGTCAGGGTACATGGACTCGGCAGAGTTGTTGTCCGCCGCCACTTGCCAGCCAGACAGATAGATTGCCTGAATGCCAGCCTTGACCTGTTGCACGGCCTGGCCACCAGTGAGGGCGCCCATGCAGTTGACGAAATCTTTTTCCGGACGGAACGAAGGCTTGGCGCCCTGGGTGACCAGGTTCCACAGCTTGTCGGCGCCGAGTTTGGCGAAAGTGTGTTCGGGTTGTACAGAACCACGCAGGCGGACGACGTCAGCAGCAGAGTAATTGCGGGTCACGTTTTTCCAGCGTGGGTTTTCAGCCCAGTCTTTTTCAAGGGCTGCAATTTGCTGTTCGCGTGTCAGTGCCATGGAGATAAACCTCGTCGCATAGGTCTTGGGTGGAATGTCCTGCTCCGCCAAAACGCCCTGATTTCCATGAGGCACGTCGGTGGCTACTCGCTATTCAGAAGCTTAGGTGATCGAGCCTGGATTTGGCGGGGAGGTGACGAGTGAACGAAGGATCGAGAGGGGGAAAGGTTTGGGCGGAGGGCGCACTCGGTGCTCGCAGGTTGGCTCGTGGATGCCGTGCTGCGGTCACATTGAGGTATGGCCGATCTACCGTATTACGCTTCCGTCCCTCGGGACAACTTCGTTCTCAGTCACAACCTCGTCAAACTGCCTTGTGGGCGGTACAGACACGAATCGGCTCAGGTGGGTAGGTTAGAGCGTCGATCCGAAGGCTCGTTGCAGAGCCTCTGATTAGCGGGAGCGAGGCAATCATGCCTTGGGGATTTTGGCGCGTCAAACATTTTGTAGTGCTTTTTTTCTGGCACTACATATTTGGGCTTTTGCGACTTGTCGGTCAGTTTTTGGTGGTCGGGTGCTGGGTTCAGTCCAGGGCGTCGACTTTCACCCGCAAGACCATGTCATTGCGGCCCTGCGTGCTGTAGCGGCGTGCCTGACCCTGTTGGTTGGCCAGTGATTGCTCGCTGGAGCCGGCCAAGGTGATCCACTCGCCCAAGTGTCCGGTGAGGGTTGTGTCGGTACTTTGAATGTTCACTACATCCGGATGTTCCTGGCTCATACGATCGCGATTGGTGCTGATACTCAGGTGCACGATGTCGCCGGTGAGGCTCGCGGTGACGTAAAAACCCTGGGTCACGTTACGGTATTGGGTGTCGCTTTGGGCGTAGCCGTAGGCGTCTGTGCGGGTGCTGGTCAGCGGCACGGCCTGTCCGACCTGGATCAGCGCCGGCGTGCCTTCGCTGGTCTGCACTTGCTGCACGCCGCCATCACGGCTGTCGGTGCTGCGATTGATAATGCGATTCTGACTACTGCCCTGACTGTCCTGAGTGTTGTCCTGGCTGGTGTCGACGCTGATCAACAGGCGTTTGGCGGCTTTGTCCAGTTGCGCCAGAAGGTTGCGAAGTTCGTCGATCTTGGCGGGATCGGCGTTGACGATGAGTTGATTGTTGTAGGCGCTGACGGTGCCTTCCTTGCCCAGAAAAGACTTGGCCACCGGTAACATTTCATCGCTGGTGCGATAGTTCAGGGGCACGACTTCAGTGGCGGCCACCGCGTTGAAACTGAGGGCCAGCAGCAATGAAGTCAGCAAGGGGCGTAGGGACATGTCCGTTATCTCCGCAATCGAGGGGCATAGTTAAGCGCTTGAGTTTGACAGTTTGTCGGCCTGCAATGGATCAAATTGAATCGCCGACAGCAAAACGCCCCGCCCTCTGCACTTCAGCATAGACAGCCTGAGGTGGGGAGGGCGGGGCGTTGTGATCCTAGATCGAATGCCTTCCTGTAGGAGTTGCCGAAGGCTGCGATTGGCCAGCAGCCTCGAAGGTCGTGCCGACCTTGTCGCAGCCTTCGGCAGCTCCTATAGGGGGTGGTGTCGGCCGTTTAAGCGCCGCGCACCATGTCAACGTGAGGAATCCCGGCTTCGAGAAATTCACCGCTGACAATGGTGAAGCCCAGGCGCTCGTAAAAGCGGGTCGCCTGGACTTGTGCGCTGAGTCGCTGCTGCTTCAGGCCTTTGGCTTCGGCCTGGGTGATGATTGCATCCATCAGGGCGTCACCGACTTTCAGCCCGCGCCAGTCCTTGAGCACCGACAGGCGACCGATCTCGCCGTGGGGCAGCAGCCGCGCGGTGCCGATCGGGAAGTCGCCTTCGAACGCCAGAAAGTGCATGGCGCTCGGGTCTTCTGCGTCCCACTCCAGTTCAGGCGGCACGCATTGTTCGACGATGAACACGGCTTCACGGATACGCCGGATGTCAGCGTTGTCCTTCTGCCAGTCAGCGACCCGTACGTGGATTTTATTCATCGGCAAACCCCAGGCTTCCTTGTTTGACCAGCTCGCACAGCAAGCCTCGGGTGTCTTCATCCTTCAGCCATGGGCCGAGGTTGTCCGTGTGCAGAGCATCGGCGGCGCAGATCAGCTTCAGCAGGTCGCGCATCGAGCCTGGCAGCAGGCGGCTCTGGCCGCTGGCGAACAACAGCAGGTCGTCATCGACTTCCGACCAGGCCAGGCGCGCGCTCGGGTTGCGGATCAGCACGGCACCTTGCTCCAGGCTGCCCAGCAGGTCGCCTTCGTCCAGTTCCGGGCCGACCACCAGTTCCGGGTAGCGCGGCTCGGTCATGAACTGGCCGAACCAGGTCAGCAGCAGGCGTTCGTCGCTCATGTGCTCGGCCAGCAGGCTTTTGAGGCGGTCGAGGGCGTCGTGCTGGATCTGGTGCGGATCGCTGACGGGCTGGGCGTCGGCGTCGGTGTAGCGCTCTTCGTCCGGCAGGAACTGGCTGAGGAAGTCGGTGAAGTGAGTCAGCACTTCAGCGGCGCTCGGTGCGCGGAAGCCCACCGAGTAGGTCAGACAGTCATCCACGGCCACGCCGCAGTGAGCCAGGCGCGGTGGCAGGTAAAGCATGTCGCCCGGTTCCAAAACCCACTCTTCAGTGGCCTGGAAGTCCTTGAGAATGCGCAGGTCGGCGTGTTCCAGCAGCGCGCTTTCGGAGTCGCACATCTGGCCGATCTTCCAGTTGCGCTGGCCATGGCCTTGCAGCAGGAATACGTCGTAGTTGTCGAAGTGCGGACCGACGCTGCCACCTGGTGCGGCAAAGCTGATCATCACGTCATCGATGCGCCAGCTTGGCAGGAAGCGGAAGTTTTCCAGCAATTCGGCGACTTCCGGCACGAACTGGTCGACGGCTTGTACCAGCAGCGTCCAGTCGCGTTCCGGCAGGTTGCTGAACGCGTCTTCGGCAAACGGGCCGCGGCGCATTTCCCATGGGCGTTCGCCGTTCTCGATGATCAGACGTGATTCGACTTCCTCTTCCAGGGCGAGGCCGGCCAGTTCGTCCGGATCGATCGGGCTTTGGAAATCCGGGATGGCCTGACGGATCAGCAGGGGCTTTTTCTGCCAGTAGTCGCGCAGGAATTCACGTGCGCTGATGCCGCCCAGAAGTTGAAGAGGAATATCAGGATTCATTTGTAAGCCCTTGAAATGAAAACGCCCGGCACAGCCGGGCGTGTGCAAAATTTACCGCGAGTCAGATGCGCTTGGCTTGCTCTACGGCATTGCCGATGTAGTTCGCCGGGGTGAGCTTTTTCAGTTCAGCCTTGGCTTCTGCGGGCATGTCGAGACCGTCGATGAAGGTTTGCAGTGCTTCAGGGCTGATACCCTTGCCGCGCGTCAATTCCTTCAGTTTTTCGTACGGGTTCTCGATGTTGTAGCGACGCATGACCGTCTGGATCGGCTCGGCAAGGACTTCCCAGCAAGCGTCGAGGTCAGCGGCGATTTTCTGCTCGTTGAGTTCCAGCTTGCTGATGCCTTTGAGGCTGGCTTCGTAAGCGATGATGCTGTGAGCAAAACCAACGCCCAGGTTACGCAGGACGGTGGAGTCGGTCAGGTCGCGCTGCCAGCGGGAGATCGGCAACTTGCTGGCCAGGTGCTGGAACAGGGCGTTGGCGATACCCAGGTTGCCTTCGGAGTTTTCGAAGTCGATCGGGTTGACCTTGTGCGGCATGGTCGACGAACCGATTTCGCCCGCGATGGTGCGCTGTTTGAAGTAACCCAGGGAGATGTAGCCCCAGATGTCGCGGTCGAAGTCGATCAGGATGGTGTTGTAGCGCGCAATGGCGTCGAACAGCTCGGCGATGTAGTCGTGCGGTTCGATCTGCGTGGTGTACGGATTAAAGCCCAGGCCCAGCTCGTCTTCGATGAAGGCGCGAGCGTTTGCTTCCCAGTCGATGTCCGGGTAGGCGGAGATGTGGGCGTTGTAGTTGCCGACGGCGCCGTTGATTTTGCCCAGCAACGGGACTGCAGCGACCTGAGCGATCTGGCGCTCCAGTCGGTACACCACGTTGGCCAGCTCTTTACCCAGAGTGGTCGGGGAGGCTGGCTGGCCGTGGGTGCGCGACAGCATCGGTACGGCAGCGAAGCGGATGGCCAGTTCACGAATGGACTCGGCGATCTGACGCATCAGCGGCAGCAGGACGGTGTCGCGGCCTTCGCGCAGCATCAGGGCGTGGGACAGGTTGTTGATGTCCTCGCTGGTGCAGGCAAAGTGAATGAATTCGCTGACATTGGCCAACTCAGGCAGGTTCGCGGCCTGTTCCTTGAGCAAGTATTCAATGGCTTTTACGTCGTGGTTGGTGGTGCGCTCGATCTCTTTCACACGCTCGGCGTGGGCTGGGGAAAAGTCTTCAGCCAGCGTATTGAGGATGGCATTGGCGTCGGCAGAAAAGGCCGGAACTTCAGTGATTTGCGGATGAGCAGCCAGGCGCTGGAGCCAGCGAACTTCAACCATGACACGAAAACGGATCAGACCGAATTCACTGAAAATCGGGCGCAGGGCCTGGGTTTTGCCGGCGTAGCGGCCGTCAACAGGGGAAACCGCAGTGAGCGAAGAAAGCTGCATGGGGTGTTCTCGGACAGTCGGGCAACGAAATGGGGCGCGTATCATACATGAAATTTCAGCCAGGCTTATCCAGACTGACCAGCGTAGTGCGCGCGATGATTAACGGTGTCGGTGAAACGGCGCGGTGAGTCAGCCGCGCAACATCGGATAAAGCTCTTTGAGCAGCTTGCGGCGGCTGATCACCAATTGCCAGCGGTGGCCGCCCAGCTGTCGCCACAGCCGCGCCGAACGAATGCCCGCCAGCAGCAGGGCGCGAATTTTCGACGCGTTGTTCGGTTGTTGCAGGTTGCGCATGTCGCCATGCACCTGAATCCGTTGGCGCAGGGTGCTCAGGGTGTCCTGATACAGCGCACCACTGGCCGCGATGACGTTCTCATGCACCGGGCCGAAGTGTTCGACCTGGGACTTGATCTGCGGCAGGCGCTTGCCAATGATTTCCAGCATGTCGTCGCGCTTGGCCAGCTTGCGCTCCAGACCGAGCATCGACAGGGCATAACGCAGCGGCTCGCGTTGCAGGGCCGCAGGATCGCGCTCCAGCGCGCTGAGCAACGAACGATAGCCTTCGCGCAGGTTCAGGTCGTCGCCGCCGTAGACCTCGAGGGTGTCCTTGGGGTCCATGACCAGCAGACTGCCGAGCATGCAGGTGAGGGCGGCTTCGCTGGCCTGGCCGGTTTTGGCGATCTTGTCGACCAGCACCGCGGCCTGGAATACGCCGCCGAGGGCGATCAGTTGTTCTTGCGTTGGGGTCATCAACGCTTGTCCTTGCTGTGCCAGGGTTCGGCAATTTCGATGACGCCGCCACCGAGGCAGATTTCGCCGTCATAGAACACGACGGACTGGCCAGGGGTTACGGCGCGCTGTGGTTCGTCAAAGATCGCGCGGTAGCCACCGGCGGTCTGTTCCAGCGTGCACTGCTGGTCGCCTTGGCGATAGCGCACTTTGGCGGTCAGGCGGCGCGGGCTGCTCAGGTCCACCGGGTTGACCCAGTAAATCTCCGAAGCAATCAGTGCTTGAGAAAACAGCCACGGGTGGTCATTGCCCTGGCCGACGACCAGTTCGTTGTTTTCCAGGTCTTTGACCAGTACGTACCACGGATCATCGCTGGCATCTTTCAAACCACCGATGCCCAGGCCCTGACGCTGGCCGATGGTGTGGTACATCAGGCCGTGGTGACGGCCGATGACTTCGCCTTCGGTGTTCTTGATCTCGCCGGGTTGTGCCGGCAGGTATTGCTTGAGGAAGTCACTGAAGCGACGTTCACCGATGAAGCAGATGCCGGTGGAGTCCTTTTTCTTGGCCGTGGCCAGGCCGTGTTTTTCCGCGATGGCGCGAACGGCAGGTTTTTCCAGCTCGCCGACCGGGAACAGGGTCTTGGCGATCTGTTCGCCGCCTACGGCGTGCAGAAAGTAGCTCTGGTCCTTGTTCGGGTCCAGGCCCTTGAGCAGTTCGGTGCGGCCGTCGATGTCGCGGCGACGCACGTAGTGGCCGGTGGCAATCAGGTCGGCGCCGAGGATCAGTGCGTAGTCGAGGAACGCCTTGAACTTGATTTCGCGGTTGCACAGGATGTCCGGGTTCGGTGTGCGTCCGGCCTTGTATTCGGCCAGAAAATGCTCGAACACGTTGTCCCAGTATTCGGCGGCAAAGTTGGCGGTGTGCAGCTTTATGCCGATTTTGTCGCACACGGCCTGGGCATCGGCCAGGTCTTCGCGGGCGGTGCAGTAGTCGGTTCCATCGTCTTCTTCCCAGTTCTTCATGAACAGGCCTTCCACCTGATACCCCTGCTCAATCAGCAGAACGGCAGATACGGAAGAGTCGACGCCGCCGGACATGCCGACGATAACGCGCGTCTTTGCTGGATCGTGGGGGGCTTGATCACGCATAGGGATTCGATGTGTGTCTGTAAAAAGGACGCGATTCTAACAGGCTGTCGGCGTCAAGGCTAAAACGGAATTCAATCACGGATCACGTCCAGTGAGTGGACGGGCCCGGCGAGGTAGTCGTCGATGCAGCGCAACACCAGTTCGCTGCGCCAGCGCTCGGGTTGGGCGGCCAGTTCTGCGCGACTGAACCACGGGGCGCCGACAATCCCGGTGTCCAGGGTGCGTTGCGGGTCGTGGCGCACCGGTTTGGCGCTGAAGCAGACGCGCTGGTAGGTCACGCCGTTGCTGGGGGCGGTGTACAGGTAAATGCCGACCACGCCGGTCAGTTCGACGTCCCAGCCGGTTTCTTCAAGGGTTTCGCGCATCGCGGCGTCACGCAAGGTCTCATCAGGGTCCAAATGGCCGGCCGGTTGGTTGAGTACCAACTTGCCGCCCTTGAGTTCCTCGACCAGCAAAAACCGGCCTTGGTCTTCGACAATGGTCGCGACGGTGATGTGGGGTTGCCATTCCATAGAGAGAGTGCCCTGTAGAAAGTAAAAGCCCAGAGGCAGAAACCCCGGCGCTGGGCCGGGGCTTCTGAAGGTCGGATGGCTCAGGCTTTGCGAGCTTGAGCCATCTAGCCGGTGCCGCCTTAAACCAGTGCGGAAATCGCAGCGTTCAAGGTTGCGCTTGGGCGCATGGCTTTGCTGGTCAGCTCAGGGTTCGGGTAGTAGTAACCACCGATGTCCACTGGTTTGCCCTGCACGGCGTTCAATTCGGCAACGATGGTTGCTTCATTGTCGGCCAGGGTTTTTGCCAGGGTGCTGAACTGCGCTTGCAGCGCTTTGTCTTCGGTCTGGGCGGCCAAGGCCTGAGCCCAGTACAGCGCCAGGTAGAAGTGGCTGCCGCGGTTGTCGATGTTGCCGACTTTGCGCGATGGCGACTTGTTGTTGTCCAGGAACTGACCGGTTGCCTGGTCAAGCGTACTGGCCAATACCTTGGCTTTCGGGTTGTTGTAGGTGACGCCCAGGTGCTCAAGAGAGGCAGCCAGAGCCAGGAATTCACCCAGCGAATCCCAGCGCAGGAAGTTTTCTTCGACCAGTTGCTGAACGTGTTTCGGCGCCGAACCACCCGCGCCGGTTTCGAACAGGCCGCCACCGTTCATCAGTGGCACGATCGACAGCATCTTGGCGCTGGTGCCCAGTTCCATGATCGGGAACAGGTCAGTCAGGTAGTCGCGCAGTACGTTACCGGTCACCGAGATGGTGTCCTGGCCGGCACGGGTGCGTGCCAGGGTGAACACCATGGCTTCAACCGGCGACATGATGCGGATGTCCAGACCCGAAGTATCGTGGTCTTTCAGGTAGGTCTGGACTTTCTCGATCATCAAGGCGTCGTGGGCGCGAGCCGGGTCCAGCCAGAACACGGCCGGGGTGTTGCTGGCGCGAGCACGGTTGACGGCCAGCTTCACCCAATCCTGGATTGGCGCGTCTTTGGCCTGGCACATGCGCCAGATATCGCCTGGCTCGACGTTATGTTGCAGCAATACACGACCCTGCTCATCAGTCACGCGGACAACGCCGGCGGTGTTGATTTCGAAGGTTTTGTCGTGGGAACCGTACTCTTCGGCTTTCTGCGCCATCAGGCCAACGTTTGGCACGCTGCCCATGGTGGTCGGATCGAAGGCGCCGTTCTTTTTGCAATCTTCCAGGGTGGCCTGGTAGATGGTCGCGTAGCAACGGTCCGGGATCACGGCCTTGGTGTCTTGCAGTTCACCGACGGTGTTCCACATTTTACCGGAGTCACGAATCATCGCCGGCATCGAGGCGTCAACGATGACGTCGCTCGGTACATGCAGGTTGGTGATGCCTTTGTCGGAATTAACCATCGCCAGGGCAGGGCGAGTCGCGTAGACCGCCTGAAGATCAGCTTCGATCTCGGCCTGTTGAGCGGCCGGCAGCGCTTTGATGCGCGAGTACAGGTCGCCGATGCCGTTGTTCAGGTTGAAGCCGATGTCTTTCAGTACGGCGGCGTGCTTGGTCAGCGCGTCTTTGTAGTACTCGGCAACGATGATGCCGAACATGATTGGGTCGGAGACTTTCATCATGGTGGCTTTCAAGTGTACCGACAGCAGTACGCCTTGCTGTTTCGCGTCTTCGATTTCAGCGGCGATGAAGGCGCTCAGGGCCTTCTTGCTCATGGTCGAGCAATCGATGATCTCACCGGCTTTCACGGAAGTCTTTTGTTTCAGGACGGTGGTGGTGCCGTCTTGAGCGATCAGTTCGATTTTGACCGAGCCTGCGGCATCGATCAGGGCCGATTTTTCGCTGCCGTAGAAGTCGCCGCTGTTCATGTGAGCAATGTGCGATTTCGAGTCGGCTTTCCAGGCGCCCATCTTGTGCGGGTGCTTGCGTGCGTAGTTCTTCACCGACAGCGGAGCGCGGCGGTCGGAGTTACCTTCGCGCAGAACCGGGTTCACGGCGCTGCCCTTGATCTTGTCATAGCGCGACTTGGCTTCTTTGTCGGCGTCTGTCACCGGCACTTCCGGGTAGTCCGGAACCTTGTAGCCGGCGTCCTGCAGTTCCTTGATCGCGGCTTTCAATTGCGGGATCGAGGCGCTGATGTTCGGCAGCTTGATGATGTTGGCTTCTGGCGTGTTGGCCAGGGCGCCAAGCTCGGCAAGGTGATCACCAATGCGCTGTTCGGCGCTCAGGTGCTCGGGGAAGCTCGAAAGAATACGACCAGCAAGAGAGATATCGCGGGTTTCGACGGCGATATCAGCGGAGGCGGTGAAGGCTTCGACGATAGGCAGCAGCGAGTAGGTGGCGAGTGCCGGAGCTTCGTCGGTGAAGGTGTAGATGATCTTCGAACGGTTGGACATATTCGGAAAACTCTCTTCTTTGCTGAGCGTGCACAAAATCTCGATATGCGCAGGGTAGGCGCTTTCGTCCAAAGTCATCAATGAGGCGAAAGTCGAGGATTCGTCGCGGTGATGTTGGGTGCATCAGTAGAGCGTCAAGCGGTCGGGCTGCGGTAGCAGACCGGCCTTTTCGAGGGCTGGAAATCTTGATCCAGACGCCGGGCCCCCTATGACCCAGTGGTCACCGGCGGAGTATACCATTGGTTTTGCGCATTAATACGGCGGTATTGGGCTGTGACGTGGCTCATGAGGTATGTTTCGACGTGTGGATCCTATGGTTCCAGTCCGGATTCAACTGGGTTACGCTCAGGCGCAACCAGGATGTTCAATCACAAAAAAGTGGAGTCCAGCATGGGATACAAGAAGATTCAGGTTCCAGCCGTCGGCGACAAAATCACCGTCAATGCAGACCATTCTCTTAATGTGCCGAACAATCCGATCATCCCTTTTATTGAAGGTGATGGCATCGGTGTCGACATCAGCCCCGTCATGATCAAAGTCGTCGACGCAGCCGTGCAGAAAGCCTACGGCGGCGAGCGCAAAATCTCCTGGATGGAGGTTTATGCTGGCGAGAAAGCCACTCAAGTTTACGATCAGGACACCTGGCTGCCCCAGGAAACCCTGGACGCGGTCAAAGAATACGTTGTTTCGATCAAAGGCCCGCTGACCACGCCGGTGGGTGGCGGTATCCGTTCGCTGAACGTGGCCTTGCGTCAACAGCTCGACCTTTATGTCTGCCTGCGCCCGGTGCGCTGGTTCGAAGGCGTGCCCAGCCCGGTGAAAAAGCCCGGCGACGTCGACATGACGATCTTCCGTGAGAACTCCGAAGACATTTACGCCGGCATCGAGTGGAAAGCCGGCTCTCCAGAAGCCATCAAGGTGATCAAGTTCCTCAAAGAGGAAATGGGTGTCACCAAGATCCGTTTCGACCAGAACTGCGGCATCGGCGTCAAGCCGGTCTCCCTGGAAGGTACCAAGCGTCTGGCTCGTAAAGCCCTGCAATATGTAGTGGACAACGACCGCGACTCGCTGACCATCGTGCACAAAGGCAACATCATGAAGTTCACCGAAGGTGCCTTCAAAGAATGGGCCTACGAAGTGGCGGGCGAAGAGTTCGGCGCCACCTTGCTCGACGGCGGTCCTTGGATGCAGTTCAAAAACCCGAAGACCGGCAAGAATGTAATCGTCAAGGACGCCATTGCTGACGCCATGTTGCAGCAGATTCTGTTGCGTCCGGCCGAATATGACGTGATCGCCACGCTCAACCTGAACGGTGACTACCTGTCCGACGCCCTGGCGGCTGAAGTGGGCGGTATTGGTATCGCACCGGGCGCCAACCTGTCGGACACCGTGGCGATGTTCGAAGCCACCCACGGTACGGCGCCGAAATACGCCGGCAAGGACCAGGTCAACCCAGGCTCGCTGATCCTGTCCGCAGAAATGATGCTACGGCACATGGGCTGGGTCGAAGCGGCCGACCTGATCATCAAAGGTACCAATGGTGCGATTTCGGCCAAGACCGTGACCTATGACTTCGAACGTCTGATGGAGGGAGCCACCTTGCTGTCTTCTTCGGCGTTCGGCGATGCCATGATCAAGCACATGTAAACGGGCGGGCGTCAAAACTAAAGCGGCCCGTTCATGTTGAGTGAACGGGCCGTTTTGTTTGAGGCTTGTGGGGGTATGGCTGTTTGAGGGCGGGGTAGCTCAAACGGTCATATTCTGCTGGCTGTGGGTCATACTCGGAGCATCGACAGGGCGGGGTTTCTGACCTTCGGTGACCGCCTGGATCTCGACGGCGTGCAATCCTTTAGGTCCCTGGATGATATCGAACTGGACAGGCTGACCGGCTTTCAGGGTCTTGTAACCGTCCATTTTGATTGCCGAGTAGTGGGCGAAAAGGTCCTCATCGGGTTTGCCGTCCTCAACGACAAAGCCGTAGCCTTTGGCGTTGTTGAACCATTTGACCTTGCCCTGTTTCATGGGGGTACTACTACTATTTGCCATGCTCACATCCTTCTGCAAAGGACTCCGTCTGGAGTATGATCCACCTCATCCGCCGGACCGAAAAAGAATTTGGTTGACTGCACGGACCCTTTTTACCCAATGTGGGTTCTATTGTTTGTATCACCGATTAGCCGATAGTCAAGGTCACGCGGCGGACCGCGTAAAAACCGCTCGCTGCTGGACTAAAATTACTGTATCCGCCCACCTACGAACCTTTCTTTCCATGCATGCAATCAGCCAGATTCGACTAACATTCAATCAGGATCATCCAGCGGAGCCGCAAGACGACGATGCTGCTGGGGTGGCGTTGAAAGAAGCCAAGCCTGAGCTGCAGGCGCCACCGATGTACAAGGTGGTGTTGTTTAATGATGATTACACACCGATGGATTTCGTCGTTGAAGTGCTCGAGGTGTTTTTCAACCTGAATCGAGAGCTGGCGACCAAGGTGATGCTGGCCGTCCATACAGAGGGACGGGCAGTATGTGGATTGTTTACCCGCGACATCGCCGAGACCAAGGCAATGCAGGTCAACCAATACGCCAGGGAAAGCCAGCATCCGCTACTCTGTGAGATCGAGAAGGACGGTTAACGCCGACCACTTGGGTATGAGGTGAAGCTATGTTAAACCGTGAGCTCGAAGTCACTCTCAATCTGGCCTTCAAGGAGGCCCGCTCCAAACGTCATGAATTCATGACGGTTGAGCATCTCCTGCTGGCTCTTTTGGATAATGAGGCCGCCGCCACCGTACTGCGTGCGTGCGGCGCCAACCTCGACAAGCTCAAGCATGACCTGCAGGAGTTCATTGACTCCACGACACCGTTGATCCCCGTCCATGACGAAGATCGCGAAACCCAGCCAACCCTGGGCTTTCAGCGGGTCCTGCAACGTGCTGTCTTCCATGTGCAAAGTTCGGGCAAGCGTGAAGTCACCGGCGCCAACGTGCTGGTCGCGATTTTCAGCGAGCAAGAAAGCCAGGCAGTATTTCTGCTCAAACAGCAGAGTGTTGCACGGATCGATGTTGTGAATTACATCGCTCATGGCATCTCGAAAGTGCCTGGGCATGGCGATCACTCTGAAGGTGAGCAAGATATGCAGGACGACGAGGGCGGTGAGTCTTCTTCCTCAGGCAATCCTCTGGATGCCTATGCCAGCAACTTGAACGAATTGGCTCGTCAGGGTCGAATCGATCCTTTGGTCGGACGAGAAATGGAAGTCGAACGCGTCGCGCAGATTCTGGCGCGTCGTCGTAAAAACAACCCATTGCTGGTCGGTGAGGCCGGTGTCGGCAAGACCGCCATCGCCGAAGGTCTGGCCAAGCGTATCGTTGACAGCCAGGTCCCGGACCTGCTGGCCAACAGCGTGGTCTACTCCCTCGACCTGGGCGCCTTGCTCGCCGGTACCAAATACCGTGGCGACTTCGAGAAGCGCTTCAAGGCGCTGCTCGGCGAACTGAAAAAGCGTCCGCAGGCGATCCTGTTCATCGACGAAATCCATACCATCATCGGTGCCGGTGCTGCTTCCGGTGGCGTGATGGACGCGTCTAACCTGCTCAAGCCGTTGTTGTCTTCGGGCGACATCCGTTGCATCGGTTCGACCACCTTCCAGGAATTCCGCGGGATTTTCGAAAAAGACCGTGCGCTGGCGCGACGCTTCCAGAAAGTCGATGTGTCCGAGCCTTCGGTAGAAGACACCATTGGCATCCTGAGAGGCCTCAAGGGGCGTTTCGAGCAGCATCACAGCATCGAGTACAGCGATGAGTCGTTGCGTGCCGCTGCCGAGCTTGCATCGCGTTACATCAATGATCGGCACATGCCGGACAAAGCCATTGATGTGATTGACGAGGCGGGCGCCTATCAGCGTCTGCAACCGGTGGAAAAACGCGTCAAGCGCATCGAAGTGCAGCAGGTTGAAGACATCGTGGCGAAAATCGCCCGTATTCCGCCTAAACACGTCAACAGCTCCGATAAGGAACTGCTGCGTAACCTTGAGCGCGACCTGAAGCTGACTGTATTTGGTCAGGATGCCGCCATCGATTCGTTGGCGACCGCGATCAAGCTGTCGCGTGCAGGCCTGAAGTCGCCGGACAAACCGGTCGGTTCGTTCCTGTTCGCCGGTCCTACCGGTGTCGGCAAGACCGAAGCCGCTCGTCAGTTGGCCAAGGCGTTGGGTATCGAGCTGGTGCGCTTCGACATGTCCGAGTACATGGAGCGGCATACCGTTTCGCGCTTGATTGGTGCGCCGCCGGGTTACGTCGGTTTCGACCAGGGCGGTCTGTTGACCGAAGCGATCACCCGCCAGCCGCATTGCGTATTGCTCCTCGATGAAATCGAGAAGGCGCACCCGGAAGTCTTCAACCTGCTGCTGCAGGTCATGGACCACGGTACGCTGACCGATAACAACGGGCGCAAGGCGGACTTCCGCAACGTGATCGTGATCATGACCACCAACGCCGGCGCGGAAACTGCTGCGCGTGCGTCGATCGGCTTTACGCATCAGGATCACTCTTCCGATGCCATGGAAGTGATCAAGAAGAGCTTCACGCCGGAATTCCGCAACCGTCTGGACACCATTATTCAGTTTGGTCGCCTCAGCCATGAGGTCATCAAAAGCGTGGTGGACAAGTTCCTTACCGAACTGCAGGCGCAGCTGGAAGACAAGCGTGTGCTGCTTGAAGTTACCGATGCAGCCAGAAGCTGGCTGGCGGAAGGCGGTTACGATGCGCAGATGGGTGCCCGACCAATGGCGCGCTTGATCCAGGACAAGATCAAGCGTCCGCTGGCTGAAGAGATTCTCTTCGGTGAGCTGGCCGAACATGGCGGTGTGGTTCACATCGACATCAAAGACGGGGAAATGACCTTCGACTTTGAAACCACGGCAGAGATGGCGTAACGGTAAATGCTGCCTGCTCCTGTGTAGGAGCGGGCTTGCCCGCGATCAAGGTGTGCCATACGCACCGCGTTAAGCCGATCGCAGGCAAGCCTGCTCCTACAGGGGCAGCATCAAATCGCAGACACACAAAAACGCCCGGCATATGCCGGGCGTTTTTGTTAAGACCTGTTAGCGGGCGCGGTAAGTAATGCGGCCTTTACTCAAGTCGTAGGGCGTCATTTCGACGCGCACCTTATCACCGGTAAGAATACGGATGTAGTTCTTGCGCATTTTGCCGGAAATATGCGCGGTGACGATGTGCCCATTTTCCAACTCCACACGGAACATGGTGTTGGGCAGGGTGTCGACGACAGTACCTTCCATTTCCAAGCTGTCTTCTTTCGACATGCAGTTAAAGCCCTCGGTATCCAATGAATGGCCCGGTGCAACTGCGCCAGGCAAAAGCGGCGTGCATTGTGCCCGAAAAGTAGGGAGTAAGCCAAGGCCTCAATACAGAGTGACCCACCGTTGGTTGGTCAGCAGCTCGATGGGACGGTATTGAGTTTTGTAATTCATCTTCTTGCAGTTCTTGATCCAGTACCCCAGATAGACCGCGTGAAGCTGCAGCCGGGCTGCCTCTGCGATCTGCCAGAGAATGGCGAAACGCCCCAGGCTGCGGCGGTCTTCGTTCGGTTCGTAGAAGGTATAGACCGCTGAAAGACCGTTCGGCAGAAGGTCGGTAACGGCCACGGCCAACAGCCGGTCGTCCAGACGAAATTCATAAAACGTCGAGAAGGGCAGGTCGCGCACCAGGAAGGTGGAGAACTGGTCGCGGCTGGGTGGGTACATGTCGCCATCGGCGTGCCGTTGTTCTATGTAGCGTTGGTACAGGTCGAAATATTCTTCGGTAAAGCGCGGTTTGGTGGCCGTGACCTGTAAGTCGGCATTGCGTTTGAAAATACGTTTCTGCTGGCGGTCAGGCTCGAACAGGCCGACCGGAATGCGCGCAGGCACGCACGCGCTGCAATTCTGGCAATGCGGCCGATAGAGGTGATCCCCGCTGCGACGAAAGCCCATGTCGGAAAGATCGGCGTACACCTGAACATCCATCGGCTGGCTAGGGTCCAGAAATAGCGTCGTGGCCTGTTCCTCAGGCAAATAGCTGCAGGAATGGGGTTGAGTGGCATAAAACTTAAGCCGCGCCAGCTCGGTCATGATCAACCCTCGGAAGTGAAAGCTTTAGTAAGAGTGTATGTCACGCTATGAAACTCGCCTAGGCAACCAGTCGGCGATATTGGGTTGGTCCAGATGCTTCTGAAGGTAGTGGGCGAAGGTTGAGCGCGCCATTGCTGTGGCGCCAAAGCTGTGCAGGTATTGCGTGTGCACCTGGCAGTCGATCAGCACGAAACCCCAGGCGACCAGGCGTTCCACCAGCGTCGCAAAACCGACCTTCGATGCGTTGTCCGCGCGGCTGAACATCGATTCGCCGAAGAACAACTGACCAATGGCCAGGCCGTAAAGTCCGCCGACCAATACCCCGTCGTCCCAGACTTCGACGCTGTGGGCATGGCCGCGTCGATGCAATTCGATGTAGGCCGATTGCATCGCTCCAGTAATCCAGGTGCCGTCGGCGTAATCGCGGGGTGCGGCGCAGGCTTCGATCACGGCGGCGAAGTCCTGGTCGAAGGTCACCTGATAGCGCTGCTGGCGCATGACCTTCGCCAGGCTGCGGGATATATGGATTTGCTCCGGGATCAACACCGTACGCGGGTCGGGCGACCACCAGAGAATCGGCTGCCCTTCGGAGAACCACGGGAAGCAGCCGTGGCGATAAGCGGCAATCAGCCGATCGGCCGACAGATCACCCCCGGCGGCCAGCAACCCGTCGGGGTCACGCAGGGCTTTCTCCAGGGGCGGGAAGTTCAGGTTGTTACGCTGCAGCCAGGTCAGCATGGCATCAGCACTTAACGAGAGGGGAGAGGGCAACAGTCGGCGTTTGCAACTCCACGTTGTTCATGTGGTCGTAGATGACCGTCTGGATGAAACATGAAGCGGACATAAGATGTATGAAATGCTGGCACACTGATTTCGCATTGCTGTGACGACTGATGTTACTCATAAAAAACACCCCATAAGCCTTTGTCACGCAAGACAATGCATGCTCAAATTGAACAACTCGCCGGACCCTTGAATATATGCTACACCGAAGCCAGACGAGCGTGGCATCAAGCGTACAAACCCGTACAATGCCGACCTTGAGCAAGTGTTTTCAAGTTCAGGCCGGGTTGAAAGTGAAAGTAGATGTTGTTTTATTGGTGCCACGCGCTAGACAGTAGTAGTTCGTAGTCAATAATCAGATGTTCGCGCCCAGGCGCAGGAATAGAAGCGTTTTGAAGAAATCCACCGTAGCAACCAGTCCCGTTCCGCTGTGGCGTCAGCACTTGCACTACCGACTCAAGGAAGGTGCGCTGATCGCTTTTGGCGCCCTGTGCCTGTATCTGATGATGGCGTTGTTGACCTACGACCAGACCGATCCCGGCTGGAGCCATACCAGTAACTCGCAACAGGTGCAGAACGCAGCAGGCCGCGCAGGTGCCTTCGCGGCAGACATCCTGTTCATGGTGCTCGGTTACTTCGCCTATATCTTCCCGCTATTGCTGGCGATCAAGACCTGGCAGGTCTTCCAGCAACGCCACGAGCCGTGGCAGTGGAGTGGCTGGCTGTTCTCCTGGCGTTTGATCGGTCTGGTGTTCCTGGTACTGTCCGGGGCCGCGCTGGCGCATATCCATTTCCATTTCACCGCAGGCTTGCCGGCTTCGGCCGGCGGTGCGCTGGGCGAAAGCCTGGGGGATCTGGCGGAGCGTGCCTTGAATATTCAGGGCAGCACGCTGTTGTTCATTGCCCTGTTCCTGTTCGGTTTGACCGTGTTCACCGACCTGTCGTGGTTCAAGGTGATGGACATCACCGGCAAGATCACCCTCGACTTGTTCGAGTTGATCCAGAGCGCGGCGAATCGCTGGTGGTCGGATCGCACCGAGCGCCGGCAGATGGTGGCGCAGTTGCGCGAGGTGGATAACCGCGTCAACGAAGTCGTGGCGCCCGTTGCTCCAGACCGCCGTGAGCAGGCCAAGGCTAAAGAGCGTCTGATCGAGCGTGAAGAGTCCCTCAGCAAGCACATGATCGAGCGTGAGAAGCACGTACCGGCCGTGATCGCTCCGGCTCCGATCAAAGCGCCCGAGCCGAGCAAGCGCGTGCAGAAAGAGAAACAGGTGCAGTTGTTCGTCGACAGCGCCGTGGAAGGCACTTTGCCGCCAATCTCGATCCTCGACCCGGCGGAGAAGAAACAACTCAATTACTCCCCGGAATCGCTGGCGGCCGTCGGTCATCTGCTGGAAATCAAACTCAAGGAGTTCGGGGTCGAGGTCACGGTGGATTCCATTCACCCAGGCCCGGTAATTACCCGTTACGAAATCCAGCCGGCGGCCGGGGTAAAGGTCAGTCGCATCTCCAACCTGGCCAAGGATCTGGCGCGCTCGCTGGCCGTGACCAGCGTGCGGGTGGTGGAAGTGATTCCCGGCAAGACCACCGTCGGTATCGAGATTCCCAACGAAGACCGGCAGATCGTGCGCTTCTCCGAAGTGCTGTCGACGCCTGAATACGATGACGCCAAGTCGCCGGTCACTTTGGCCCTTGGCCATGACATCGGCGGTCGCCCGGTGATCACCGACCTGGCGAAGATGCCGCACCTGCTGGTGGCCGGTACCACCGGTTCCGGTAAGTCAGTCGGTGTCAACGCGATGATCCTGTCGATCCTGTTCAAGTCGGGCCCGGAAGACGCCAAACTGATCATGATCGACCCGAAAATGCTTGAATTGTCGATCTACGAAGGCATCCCGCACTTGCTGTGCCCGGTGGTGACCGACATGAAAGATGCCGCCAACGCCCTGCGCTGGAGCGTTGCCGAGATGGAGCGGCGTTACAAATTGATGGCGAAGATGGGCGTGCGTAACCTGTCGGGCTTCAACCACAAGGTCAAGGAAGCTCAGGACGCTGGCACACCGCTGGTCGATCCCCTGTATCACCGTGAAAGCATTCACGATGAAGCGCCGCTGCTGACCAAGCTGCCAACCATCGTGGTGGTGGTAGACGAATTCGCCGACATGATGATGATCGTCGGCAAAAAGGTCGAAGAACTGATCGCGCGTATCGCGCAAAAAGCCCGGGCCGCCGGTATTCACTTGATTCTGGCGACCCAGCGTCCGTCGGTGGACGTGATCACCGGTCTGATCAAGGCCAACATCCCGACGCGGATGGCGTTTCAGGTGTCGAGCAAGATCGACTCCCGAACCATCATTGACCAGGGTGGCGCCGAACAATTGCTGGGCCACGGTGACATGCTGTACATGCCGCCGGGCACCAGCCTGCCGATTCGTGTTCATGGTGCATTCGTGTCCGACGATGAGGTACACCGCGTCGTAGAAGCGTGGAAGCTACGCGGCACGCCGGACTACAACGAAGACATTCTGGCGGGCGTTGAAGAGGCCGGTAGCGGCTTTGATGGCGGTGGCGGTGGCGAAGAGGACAGCGAAAGCGATGCGCTCTATGACGAAGCCGTGCGCTTTGTCCTGGAAAGCCGTCGCGCGTCTATCTCTGCCGTGCAGCGCAAGCTGAAGATCGGCTACAACCGCGCCGCGCGGATGATCGAGGCGATGGAGATGGCGGGCGTCGTCACCTCCATGAACACCAATGGCTCGCGTGAAGTGATCGCGCCGAGCCCGATGCGCGACTGACCCGAATAGCGCAACCCTGCGCCCTTCGGACTTTCACTGAATTCATAGAGGACTCCCATGCGCCTTATCCGCATGTTGATGGTATCTGCACTGGCTTTTACCGCCGTTTCGGCCCATGCCGACAGCAAGGACGTTGCACGTCTGACCCAATTGCTTGAGAACTCCAAAACCCTGAGCGCGCGCTTCTCCCAGCTGACCCTGGACGGCTCCGGCACTCAATTGCAGGAAACCGCTGGCGACATGTCGCTGCAGCGTCCAGGGCTGTTCTACTGGCACACTGATGCGCCGCAGGAGCAGTTGATGGTCTCCGATGGCCAGAAAGTGTCGCTGTGGGACCCTGACCTGCAGCAAGTAACGATCAAGAAGCTCGACGTGCGCCTGACCCAGACCCCGGCGCTGTTGCTGTCGGGCGACGTATCGAAGATCAATGAAAGCTTCGACATCAGTGCCAAGGAAGCCGGCGAAGTGATTGACTTCACGCTCAAGCCGAAAACCAAGGACACGCTGTTCGACAGCCTGCGCCTGTCGTTCCGCAAGGGCCTGATCAATGACATGCAACTGGTCGACAGCGTCGGTCAGCGCACCAATATCCTGTTCACCGCTGTGAAAGCCAACGAGCCGATCCCTGCGAGCAAATTCCAGTTCGTCACCCCGAAAGGCGCTGACGTCATTCAGGAATAAGAGGTTTCAAGCGCAGCCCATGGATCTGTTTCGTAGTGAACCGATTGCTCAACCTCTGGCGGCGCGCTTGCGTGCCACCAACTTGGACGAGTACGTCGGTCAGGAGCACTTGCTCGCTCATGGCAAGCCTCTGCGTGAGGCGCTGGAGCAAGGCGCCCTGCATTCGATGATTTTCTGGGGCCCGCCGGGCGTGGGTAAAACCACCCTGGCGCGGTTGCTGGCGAAGGTCTCGGATGCGCACTTCGAAACGGTCTCGGCGGTGCTGGCCGGGGTCAAGGAGATCCGTCAGGCGGTGGAAATCGCCAAGCAGCAGGCCGGGCAATATGGTCGTCGCACCATCCTGTTCGTTGACGAAGTGCATCGCTTCAACAAATCGCAACAGGATGCGTTCCTGCCTTACGTGGAAGACGGCACGCTGATCTTCATCGGCGCCACCACGGAAAACCCTTCGTTCGAACTGAACAACGCCTTGCTCTCGCGGGCCCGGGTGTACGTGCTCAAGAGCCTCGACGAAGCCGCTTTGCGCAAGCTGGTGCAGCGGGCGTTGACCGAGGAGCGCGGGCTGGGCAAGCATCAACTGAGCCTCGGGGATGAGGGCTTCAAGATCCTCTTGGCGGCGGCTGATGGGGATGGTCGGCGCATGCTCAACCTGCTGGAAAACGCTTCCGACCTGGCCGAAGACGGCAGTGAAATTGCTGTCGAGCTGCTGCAAAGCCTGCTCGGCGATAGCCGTCGCCGTTTCGACAAGGGCGGCGAGGCCTTTTACGACCAGATTTCCGCGCTGCACAAATCGATTCGTGGTTCCAATCCCGATGCCGCGCTGTACTGGTTCGCGCGGATGATCGATGGCGGCTGCGATCCGCTGTACCTGGCGCGCCGCGTGGTGCGCATGGCCAGCGAAGACATCGGCAATGCCGACCCACGCGCGCTGCCGTTGTGCATGTCGGCGTGGGACGTGCAGGAGCGCCTCGGCAGCCCGGAGGGCGAACTGGCCGTGGCCCAGGCCATCGTCTATCTCGCCTGCGCACCGAAGAGCAACGCGGTGTACATGGCGTTCAAGACCGCCATGCGCGAAGTCACCGAGCATGGCTCGCTGGAAGTCCCGCTGCACCTGCGCAATGCGCCGACCAAGCTGATGAAACAGCTCGGTTATGGCGAAGAATACCGTTATGCCCACGATGAACCCGACGCTTATGCCGCCGGAGAAGACTACTTCCCCGAGGAACTGGAGCCGCGTCAGTATTACCAGCCGGTACCGCGCGGACTGGAGCTGAAGATCGGCGAAAAACTCAAACATCTGGCCGCACTCGACGCTGCCAGCCCGCGACAGCGGAGAAAGTGGTGATTCGAACGATTCTGGCCGTGTCGATAGCCGGGATCGCTGGTACATTATTGCCCTTTGTTACCTGTAGCTGACGCTCGCTGACCGCGTCATTTCTATTTCGACGAGTGGCCTGCAACCCGGGCGCCCTGTCCTAGACCCAACATTGATAGACGAGAGAACGATATGCTCGATTCCAAACTGTTACGTACCCAACTTCAGGACGTAGCGGATCGCCTGGCGTCCCGTGGTTTTACCCTGGACGTGGCCCGCATCGAAGCGCTGGAAGCTCAGCGCAAGACCGTCCAGACCCGCACTGAACAGTTGCAGGCCGAGCGTAATGCCCGTTCCAAATCCATCGGTCAGGCCAAGCAGCGCGGCGAAGACATCGCGCCGTTGATGGCTGACGTCGAACGCATGGGCGACGAGTTGACCACCGGCAAGGTCGAGCTGGATGCGATCCAGGCCGAGCTGGACGCGATGATGCTCAACATGCCGAACCTGCCGCATGAATCGGTACCGATCGGCGCTGACGAAGAAGACAACGTTGAAGTCCGTCGCTGGAGCAATCCAACGGTGTTCGATTTCGAGGTCCAGGACCATGTGGCGCTGGGTGAAAAATTCGGCTGGCTGGATTTTGAAACCGCGGCCAAATTGTCCGGCGCACGTTTTGCCTTGCTGCGCGGCCCGATCGCTCGCCTGCATCGCGCTCTGGCGCAGTTCATGATCAACCTGCACGTCACCGAACACGGTTACGAAGAAGCCTACACCCCGTACCTGGTCCAGGCGCCAGCGCTTCAGGGCACCGGTCAGTTGCCGAAGTTCGAAGAAGATCTGTTCAAGATATCCCGCGAAGGCGAAGCCGATCTGTACCTGATCCCGACCGCTGAAGTGTCGCTGACCAACATCGTCGCCGGCGAAATACTCGATTCGAAACAACTGCCGCTGAAATTCGTGGCACACACCCCGTGCTTCCGGAGCGAAGCCGGTGCGTCGGGTCGCGATACCCGTGGGATGATTCGTCAGCACCAATTCGACAAGGTCGAGATGGTGCAGATCGTCGAACCTGATAAATCCCAGGAAGCGCTGGAAGCCCTGACCGGCAACGCCGAACGCGTTCTGCAACTGCTGGAACTGCCGTATCGCGTGCTGGCGTTGTGCACCGGCGACATGGGTTTCAGTGCGGTCAAGACCTACGACCTCGAAGTCTGGATCCCGAGCCAGGACAAATACCGCGAAATCTCCTCGTGCTCGAACTGCGGTGACTTCCAGGCGCGTCGCATGCAAGCGCGCTGGCGTAACCCGGAAACTGGCAAGCCAGAACTGGTTCACACCCTGAACGGTTCCGGTTTGGCGGTCGGTCGTACCCTGGTAGCGGTGCTGGAAAACTACCAGCAAGCCGACGGTTCGATTCGCGTTCCGGACGTGCTCAAGCCTTACATGGGTGGCATTGAGGTCATCGGCTAAATGGAATTCCTGCCGCTGTTTCATAACCTGCGTGGCAGTCGCGTGCTGGTCGTGGGTGGGGGTGAGATTGCCTTGCGCAAATCACGCCTGCTCGCGGATGCCGGGGCTGTGTTGCGGGTTGTTGCACCCGAAATCGAAACGCAGTTGCGCGAGTTGGTTCAACAGGGCAGCGGTGAACTGATTCTGCGCGGCTACGCCGAAAGCGATCTGGATGGCTGCGTACTGATCATTGCCGCCACCGATGACGAGCCGCTCAACGCTCGGGTGTCCGACGATGCCAAGCGGCGTTGTGTGCCGGTCAATGTGGTGGATGCTCCGGCCCTGTGCAGCGTGATTTTCCCGGCCATTGTTGACCGCTCACCCCTGGTGATTGCGGTCTCCAGCGGTGGCGACGCGCCGGTGTTGGCGCGGTTGATTCGCGCCAAGCTGGAAACCTGGATTCCCTCGACCTACGGCCAATTGGCCGGGCTCGCCGCGCGTTTCCGGACACAGGTGAAGAACCTGTTTCCGGATGTGCAACAGCGTCGGGCGTTCTGGGAAGATGTCTTCCAGGGCCCGATTGCGGATCGTCAATTGGCCGGGCAGGGCGCCGAAGCCGAGCGTCTGCTGTTGGCGAAGATCGCCGGCGATGCGCCGAACGCGCCGGGCGAGGTGTATCTGGTGGGGGCGGGACCGGGTGATCCGGATTTGCTGACCTTCCGCGCCTTGCGCCTGATGCAGCAAGCCGACGTGGTGCTGTATGACCGCCTGGTGGCACCGGCGATTCTCGAACTGTGCCGTCGCGATGCCGAACGGGTATATGTCGGCAAGCAGCGCGCCGACCATGCCTTGCCGCAGGATCAGATCAACCAGCAATTGGTTGATCTGGCCAAACAAGGTAAGCGCGTACTGCGGCTGAAGGGCGGCGATCCGTTCATCTTCGGCCGTGGCGGTGAAGAGATCGAAGAGCTGGCGGCCAATGGCATCCCGTTCCAGGTAGTTCCGGGTATTACCGCTGCCAGTGGTTGTGCGGCTTACGCCGGTATTCCGCTGACCCATCGTGATTACGCGCAGTCCGTGCGCTTCGTCACCGGTCACCTGAAAGACGGGACCAGTGACCTGCCTTGGGATGACCTGGTCGCCCCGGCCCAGACCCTGGTGTTCTACATGGGGCTGATCGGTTTGCCGATTATCTGCGAGCAACTGATCAAGCACGGCCGCTCGGCCGACACCCCGGCTGCGCTGATCCAGCAGGGTACTACCTCGAATCAGCGAGTATTTACCGGGACCCTGGCCAACCTGCCACAACTGGTCGCGGAGCATGAAGTTCATGCACCTACGCTGGTGATCGTCGGGGAAGTGGTGCAGTTGCGGGAAAAACTGGCGTGGTTCGAAGGCGCCCAGTCACAGGTTTGACCTTACCGCAAGAGCCCCCGCTTCTGTAGGAGCTGCCGAAGGCTGCGATCGACCGGGAACCGGTCGCCGCGTTTTGATGCCAATCACAGCCTTCGGCAACTCCTACAGTAGATCTGGGCTGACGCAAGATCGCTGCATCAAGCCCCAACCCAGATACCGCGACCGCTCAAACGCTCGCGATCATGACCCGCCTCCAGCTTCAGATCCGGCCCCTTAGGCACAACACCCGTCGGGTTGATGGTACGGTGACTTGCGTAGTAATGGCTCTTGATGTGGGTAATATCCACCGTCTCGGCAACACCTTCCCACTGATACAACTCACGCAACCAGTTGCTCAGGTGCGGGTAATCGGCAATCCGCCGCAGGTTGCACTTGAAGTGGCCGTAATACACCGCATCGAAACGCACGATGGTAGTAAACAGGCGGATATCGGCCTCGGTCAGGTACTCGCCGGTCAGGTAGCGATTCTTGCCCAGCAATGCTTCCAGTGAGTCCAGTTCGGCGAACAGACCATCGAACGCTTCTTCGTAAGCTGCTTGCGAGGTGGCAAAGCCCGCGCGGTACACGCCGTTATTCACGGCCGGATAGATACGATCGTTGAGTTCATTGATCGCCGGGCGCAACGCCTCTGGATACAGATTCAGCTCATTGCCGGTCAGACCGTCGAACGCCGAGTTGAACATGCGGATGATTTCCGACGATTCATTGCTGACGATGCGTTGTTGCTGTTTGTCCCACAACAGCGGCACGGTAACCCGGCCGGTGTAGGTCGCATCATCGGCGGTGTAACGCTGGTGAATGAAGTCGAAGTCGTCCAGCGCATCGCCGGTGGAGCCAGTAGCCTTGTCGAAGGTCCAGCCGTTTTCCAGCATCAGCCAACTGACTACGGACACATCGATCAGGCTTTCCAAACCTTTCAGCTTACGCAGGATCAGCGTGCGGTGAGCCCACGGGCAGGCGAGAGACACGTACAAGTGGTAACGACCGGCCTTGGCCGCGAAGCCGCCTTCGCCGCTCGGGCCAGGCTTGCCATCGGCAGTGACCCAGTTGCGGCGCTGCGCGTTTTCGCGCTGGAACGCGCCTTCTTTGCTGCTCTGATACCACTGGTCGTGCCAGCGTCCGTCGATCAAAAGGCCCATCTCTGTCTCCTGCACTGTTTGGCGTTGGAGGCAGTTTTAATTAGAAAGGTTCGAACGAATAGCGCAAAGCGTGGGCAGGTATGATCGATTAAATTGATTTATCCCGCGCATCCCAATACTGCCGAGCCAAGGCGAAGGCTTCATCTCGCGGGCTTCCGAGGCCGCGCAAAGCCAGGGCAATGGTGGAAATCAGCGCCAATTGTGGATAACTGTCTTCGATTTCGCCGCGCCACAGGGCCGTCATCTGATTCGGGTCGAGGGTGGAGGGTTTGACGTGACGTCGTTCCGCCAATGCCGGCCATTCTTCGTCCCAGCTTTGCCCGCCGGTGGTGCCGTACAAATGGCTAATGGTGTCCGGGTTGATTTCGACTTCGCCGCCGTCACCCTTGATCACAATCGCGTTGTCGCCCAACAGGCCGCTGGCCTCGCGGTGCATACCTTGATAACCAGGGTGGAAAATGCTTTGCAAGCCAACGCGGGCGCCCAGCGGGTTCAGTGCTCGGGCCAGCGAATGAATTGGCGAACGCAGGCCGAGGGTATTGCGCAGGTCGATCATCCGCTGCAACTGCGGGGCCCAATCGCCCAACGGGATGAACGCCAGATTGTGTTGTTCCAGCGCGGCACCGACGGACTCCCAGTTGCGGCACAACGGGATGCCCAGCAGACCCAGCAGTTGCTCAGTGTAGAGACGCCCGGCCGTGTGTGCGCCGCCGCCATGCATCAGGACTCGCACGCCGTTTTGTGCCAGGCATTTGGCGGCCAACAGGTACCACGGCAGATGGCGTTTCTTGCCGGCGTAGGTCGGCCAGTCGACATCGACCTGTAGCGCAGGCGTTTTCAGGCGTTCGCGCACCGCCTCGGTGAACCCGGCCAACTCTTCGGCGCTTTCTTCCTTGTGCCGCAATAGCATCAGAAAGGCACCGAGCTGGGTGTCCTCAACCTTTTCGTCGAGCAACATGCCCATGGCCTCGCGGGCTTCTTCGCGGGTCAAGTCGCGCGCGCCGCGCTTGCCTTTGCCGAGAATGCGCACGAACTGCGCGAACGGGTGCTCGGCCGGGGTTTCAGTGATCAGTGGGGCGAAATCGGTCATATGCAATTCGTCGGTTTGGGCAGACCCGCCAGTTTGGCGGCGAGTTTGGCGGGAGTGCCATTGAACAGGCGATTGAGGTGCATGCTGTTGCCTTTTTCCGGGCCCAGCTTCAACGCCGTGTACTTGATCAGCGGGCGAGTCGCCGGTGATAACTGGAATTCGGCATAAAAGGCTCGCAGCAACTCGAGGATTTCCCAGTGTTCCGGGCTCAGGGCGATATCTTCCTGCACCGCGAGGGCCGCAGCGACTTCCGTCGACCAATCGTTGAGGTCTTCGAGGAAGCCGTCTTTATCCAACGCGATGCTGCGCTCGGCAATCGTCAGCTGTTTCATAGCCAGGTGTTGACCTTGTCATAGCGGATCGACAGCTCGACGAAGCTCGGGTAATCGACGCTTTGCGCCCAGTCCGGCAGAGGCAGATCACGGGCCAGCAGGTCTTCTTCCAGAACGAACAGCGTGAGCGAGGCTTTCTTCGCTTCCAGCGCGTGCATCGGCGCAGAGCCACGGCGCAACGCATACACCGCGTCGCCAGACAGCAATACTGCGTCAGCCGCGCCGAGTACCCGCAGGCAACTGGTCAGGCGGGTGTCGGCGAAAGGAGAGTGAGACAACACATGCAGAGTCGACATCAGAGCGTAATCACTTGGTCGTAGCGGTCGATAATCAGAGAAATGTCTGACCCGTTCAGCAGTTGCAGCGTATCTATATTCAAACCGCTAGCGGCGATTCCGCGCTCTACCAGGCTTTCGCCGCAGACATACAGGTCATCGATACCAAACAGCGACAATGCCTGCAGGTTGGCGGTCAGGTCTTTCTGTTGGACGTGCGCGGCTTTCTGTTCGGGTAGCAGCTGTAGCACGCCGTCATCCATAAACAGTAAGCCGATCGGCAAATCAAAGGCGCCGCCAGCCAGCACGATATCCAGCGCTTCCCGCGCACTCGGCCCGGCCCACGGCGCCTGGCGGCTGATAATCAACAAGGATTTGGACATCTCACGGCCCTCCGAAGCAGATCAGGCGGTCGGCATCTTGCACCGCGTCATGCAACTGACCCAGCCCCGACAACTCCCACGGTGCCAGCAGATTTACCGCTGAACGTCCGTAGCGCGAGGCTTCCTCTTCATTCAGCACGCCGCGACGCAGTGCGGCAGCAATACACACCACGCCATCGAGCTGATGCTCACTGACAAACTCACGCCACTGTCGCGCGATGTCTTGCTCGTCCTGAGGCGTGACGATATTGCCCGACGCGCTGTGTACACCGTCCTGATAAAAGAACAACCGGACAATCTCATGGCCACCGGCCAGCGCTGCCTGGGCAAACAACAGGGCGCGACGGGAAGAGGGCGCATGGGCCGCGGAGAAAAGAGCAAGGGCGAACTTCATGGTCGGCTCGGTCAATGAATCTGCCGTCATGATAAAGACTTTGCCGGCAGCAGACAGCAAAAAGCCCGCTAAGCGGGCTTTTTGTTGAAGCTCAAGCACCGATCAATCGCGGCTGCTGCCCATGATGCCGAAGATCTGCAACAGGCTGATGAACAGGTTGTAGATCGACACATACAGGCTGATGGTCGCCATGATGTAGTTACGTTCGCCGCCCTGGATGATGGCGCTGGTCTGGAACAGGATGCAAACAGAAGAGAACAGCACAAAACCTGCGCTGATCGCCAGTTGCAGCCCGCTGATCTGGAAGAACATGCTGGCCAGCGTTGCACCCAGCAGAACAAAGAAGCCGGCAGTGATGAAACCACCGAGGAAGCTCATGTCCTTGCGAGTGATCAACACGTAAGCAGACAGGCCACCGAAGACCAATGCGGTCATCGCGAACGCCGAACTCACCACCTCAGCGCCGCCCTGCATACCCAGGTAACGGTTGAGGATCGGGCCCAGCAGGTAACCCATGAAACCGGTCAGGGCGAAGGTCGAAACCAGACCCCACGCGGAATCGCGCAATTTATTGGTGAGGAAGAAAAGGCCATAGAAGCCGATCAGCACCACGAACACGTTCGGGTAACGAACATGGTTTTGCTGAGCGATGAACGCCATCACGCCACTGAACGCGAGGGTGAGAGCGAGGAGACCGTACGTATTGCGCAGGACGCGGCTAATCTCTAGCTGCTCGGCCTGCACGCCGTTATTCACTGCGTAATCCTGTTCGCGCATGGCGCAACTCCTGGTGGTTTGAAATGTTCAGACGCAAAGATCATAACAGAGGCTCTGCCACTTGCTATGAAGAGAGTTTGACAGTGTGTTTCATTCGGGTATTATGGCGCCCGCAACGCAATAGGAGGTGTGGCCGAGTGGTTTAAGGCAGCAGTCTTGAAAACTGCCGACTGTAACAGGTCCATGAGTTCGAATCCCATCGCCTCCGCCATATTTGTAACGTCAAGGCCCTGATTATTCAGGGCTTTTTCGTTTCTGGAGTTTGGGCAGCGTTGGCTCGAAATCTCGCATCGTTTCCGCATCAATCAGATCGTTTCCGCATCTCAGCGGGGAAATGGCCTTCAACGGGTAGGTTCAACAATTTCTCCAACACGCCTGTAAACGGTCTCAGTAATGCGCTTATCGGTGTGTCCAAGCAGTCGGCTGGCGTGTCCGAGGTCCAAAATCTCACTCGCCGCCTTAGGTCTGATGTCGCGGAACTGAAACTGTTTAATGCCGGCGGCTAATATCGAATCCTGCTCTTTGATGGCCTGGGCTGCCGCTGCCTTGCGCGCGTCATCGAAACGAAGTCTCAGCATTGCCCTGGTCACGTTGCGCCCGTCCTCCGTGATAATCAGGTACGGATTGCGCACGGCACGCGCCTTTCGTTGTTCAAGCAGTC
The DNA here is from genome assembly GCF_044336365.1 of Pseudomonas sp. NA-150. Classification (NCBI taxonomy): domain Bacteria; kingdom Pseudomonadati; phylum Pseudomonadota; class Gammaproteobacteria; order Pseudomonadales; family Pseudomonadaceae; genus Pseudomonas; species Pseudomonas sp. NA-150. The sequence continues at coordinate 1,985,217 of NZ_CP172305.1, forward strand.
TTTCGATCAGCAAGCCCAGCCCGTTATTGGCATCATCGCCCAGCAAACGGATTCTGAGCTTCTTCGAGGTTTTCCCCTGCGAAACCTGCAAGTGATCGTCGATGATGTCGGATGCTCGCATCGACAACACATCAGCAGGGCGCTGCCCTGTGAGATAGGCCAGGTCCATTGCGTCACGTAGCTCTAATGGCGCCTTCTTGTAGACGGCGTCCCATATTTCAGGGCTGGCGTAAAAGTCGCGTGGCCGCTCCTTGTTTTTACGGACTCCAGATACTGGATTTTCGATGTTGGTGATGCCCCATTCCCTAGCCATGTTGTAGATGTGCGATAACAGCGATATTTCCCTGTTGGCGCGAACCTTGGCAGTTCGGGCGTCCCGGTACTGGGCAATTGCCTGCGGAGTAATGGCGTCGATAGGGGCATCACCGAAGGCTGCTCGTAGCTGCTTCAAGGCCAACAGATTCTCGCGCTGAGTACTCGATTTCTTGGCTGGTATGACATCACGCTCATAACGATCGAAGACCTGGCCGAGAAGTTTCACGATCAGCGGCACAGCCTTGCGGTCCAGCTTTGCCCATTCCACTTTCGCTATATCTAAATCAGTCCCGAGCGGGATCTCCCGTCGTTTGCCTGATTCATCTTTTCCGTCGTAGTAATACCCGACCCATAACTTTCCGCTTTTCATCGTTCTGACGCGCCTGAGCATTCTTGGCGGCAGGTCGCGGTTAGCTGACTTTTTAATGCGCACTCGTTAGCCCACCCGCGATAAATCCAGTGTCCATGGCTCTGACACTGCGCTTGTTGGGGAGGGTTTTACGCCCGCAAGTTTGAGGCGTGCATAAACGCGCCCGACAACCGGACGTCTTGCGCCAGTGAGAACGTGTTGCCAGCCGTTATTTTGAAGCCATCCAATTTGCCGAGAGGGAGTCTGATAACCAGTGATAGTGGCCATCTCATCTTCAGTAAGGGTCTCGCTTTGGAAATCCATGCTTTCGCTCATGCAGCCTCCTGGCCATCATTGTTCAAGTAGTAATTTGAATGTTGCTGCTGCCACTCGCGGAACCTGTCCGTTCCCAAGGGCTTTAATTCGGTCCACCCGATGGGCCACCCCATGAGCCACTCGACCCATTCCGGGTTCAGTTGGCCACCGTCCGAAGCCATGACGGCATGATCCAGGCGGTCGTTGGACCGGTCGGCGCCGGACTTGCGTTTCAGCGCTGCCGGGGACGAGCCCTTCGCCATGCTGGCTACCGGTGTCGGCCATGTTCTGGCTGCCACTGCCTCGATCAGCGTTCCGCCTTCGCGGCTTTTCCGTGGGGTGATCCGTCCACCCTTGCTGGCCAGCGATGCTGTCGGCGTCGGCCATTGCTTGGCGGTACTCGACAGGCCCCAGCCGGCGTTCTTGCTCGCACCAGGTTGGTTGTGATTCCCGTGGACCGTTGGTGTTGGCCACAATCCAGATGCGGTCGCGCTGGTGGGGCGCGCCGAGGTCTGCTGCTCCCACAACACCCCAGCGAGCGTCATACCCCATTTCGGCAAGATCACCGAGGACCACGGCAAGTCCTCTTCCCACAAGCAGCGGTGAGTTTTCCACCCAGACGAATTCAGGTCGTACCTCGCCGACGATTCGTGCCATTTCCCCCCACAGCCCCGATCGAGCGCCAGCGATGCCAGCACCATGCCCGGCCGCTGAGATGTCCTGGCAAGGGAATCCACCCGAAACCACGTCAACAAGGCCTCGCCATGGCTTGCCGTCAAAACTGCGCACGTCAGACCAAATTGGGAAAGACGGGAGCAATCCATCGTTTTGTCGTTGCGCCAGAATTTGTGCTGCGTAGGCATCACGCTCAACGGCGCAGACGGTGCGCCATCCCAGGAGAACGCCGCCGAGTATTCCACCACCAGCGCCTGCGAAAAGAGCCAGCTCATTCACGCGGCCTCCTTGAGCTGAATCTGCTTATACCCCAAGGCAGGCTGCGCGAGCGGGCGTTCCCAAGCGTTCAGCGTTACCTCGGACTTGGCTGCCCCGCGCAGCTTTTCGTGGGGTACAAACACCATCTCAGTGCCGCGCAGAGGGAAAGTAATGCCTGCTGCTTCGCAGCAGAGACTCTCTGTTTCTTGCGCAGCGCCCCTACCTGCAGCGCGGAGCAAAGCGGCCCCAGCCCTGGGTTTAATCTGATCGATAGTCATGCCGCTTTCCTCCGGTGGTCGATACCGAGCTGGTCCATCAATCGCTGAAAGTAGGTCGTGCGGGCTTCAACAGGCCCCCAAGGGCGAATGCGCTCGGCCATAGGCTCAATGTCGACCAGGCAATCCCAAATAGCCGGATCGGAGGGCATTAGGTCGCGGCGTTCGGTGGCGAGTGCGATGAGGTCGGCTTTCTCAACACACGCGGGGAGCTCAAGGTCGAGCTGGAAGCGTTTGCAAACGGCTTTCCAGACCCTGTACTCGACGCTACGGTATTCGGGCAAACAAGCTTTGAGCGGACGCGCCATGTCGCCGACGTAGGCTTCGGTCGCGTCGTGGAGTAGGGCCGCCAGCTTGTGCTCTTCCGGTACCAGGTCGGCGACGATGCAACTGTGCTGGGCCACGCTGTAGAACTCGCTCGTATGTCCGTAGAACCGGCACAGGTGCGCCAGTGCGTGGGCGATGTCCCGAGGGTCGATCAGCTCGGCGTTGGGCGAGCGCAGATTGAAGTGCTTGTTGAAGCGAGTAAGGATCACGCTCATGCGGCACGCTCCTGGGCGATGGGCGCCAGACGTGCGGCGATGGCTAGTGCGTTGTCTCTGAGCTTGAGTGTTTCCCGCGCCTCTTTTTGCGCAGTGGGGAAAGCGCGGAACGTCTCACTGGCGAGCTTCAGTTTGTCGGCGATGGCGAGCAGGTTGTGACGGTCCTCGTCACCGGTGATCTGGCAGGCTTTGAGGGTTTTGCATTGCTGGTCCAGTTGGAGGTTTTCAGCGCGAATGAGCCGAAGAGACGACTCAAGCATTCTGAACACTTTCGGTTCATTGGCACGTTCGATACGTTGCCCCTCTTCGACGCCTTCAGCATGGCCCTGGGTATGGCCATCGGTTTTGCCGAATCTATAGCCGAGCCAGTACAGCGCGGCAGCGGAAAGTGAAAGGGCTATAAGTGCGTAGATCTGTAGGTTGGTCATGGTGCGCTCCTTGCGACGGTATGCGTGGCTGATAGCAGCCGTTACGGTTTTTCGGTCTGTTCGGATGATTCGTTTTGCAGCCTCGCCAGCTCCTCGTCCGCCCGGTATGCGCGGATGTCGATCAGCGCGGCGACATGCCGAATGTGGGCGAACTTCGGTGCCTTGCGGCTGTTATCCAGTGTGGTGACAGGCAGCTCAATGCGGCCGCTGTTGATCTCGGCGGCGAACGAGTGCTCGTTGAGGTTGCGGAAGTACTGCACGCGCAGCTTGTCCAGGGGGATGAGCACGTCGCCGAAGGTGCGGTAGAGCAACTCCACGGTGATTGCATCCGGGGCAGGCTGCAGGCGTAGCGAGCTTTGACTGATGTCTTTCATGCGGAGCACTCGGCCTTCGGTTTGTGCTCGTGCAGATCCTTGAGTGCTTCCTCTGCCGTTTTTCCATATCCAAAGAACCAGGTTTTATCTGAGCCCGTCATTGAAAGGGATAGCGATTGGATTCTGTGCACGCCGAGGCCGCGCATATCGAGTGAAACGCTGAAGTTCGACATGTTCAGCTCGCTCGTCAGGAGCTCAGCAATGGCAGCTAACTTGAGCTGTTCCTTAAAGGGCTCATCCTGGCTTGTCGCCTCTAGATTGGCCGCCTCTCTGACGAGGGCCAGCGCTTCGACGACATGCTCCTGGGTGCGCTCATCTTCGGGAGTGCGCAGCAGGCGGATGAGTAGGCGATCAATTGTTTCGTTGTTCATGGTGTTTCCTCCTTGATGGATGGCTCCAGGCGTTCAGGCAGTGGCGTTTGGTCAGCTCGCGCAGATGCTCCGGCACTTCGAGGAGTGCGGCGTTGCGCTCTTCGCGTGTCTTCATGGCGACGATCTGGCGGGCGTATTCCCTAGGCCACGCCACGGACATCTGCCTGAATGGGGGGTAGCTCAAGGCCCAACTGCTCCGCGAGCCACTGAATGCCGGCCAGCTTCACTCTCGTGGACTGGCTGTATTGCATGCCCAACTTCGCGTGATACCAGTGGCCATCTTTGATGCACAGGTACGCACGGTCCCTAGTGGGGAAGGCGGGTAGGTTGCGTTCGTTGAGCAAGCCCTTTGCGCGCATGAGTTGCATAAGCGCGGGGCGAGTCATGCCGAAGAAGTCGGCGGTTTGGGCTAGATCGCGTTCCATCGCGTACCTCCTTAAGCGGCCTGCGCTGCGGGAGTCGCAGCGTCAGCCAGGTGGTTAATGGACTCGACGAGACGCGGATAGACCTCGACCGGCTGGCCATACACGGTGAAGCATTTGGTACGCGGTCGACGCTCACCAATGCTCATGATGGTGGTGATGCCTGTCCGGGATTGAGTGCGGTGAATGGCAACGTGGATCGGTTGTTCGAACCCCATTTCCAGGCTGAGCAATCCGCCTTTGCGCACCAGCTCGAGCAGCCGTTGCTCTTGTTCGCTGGTCATTCGGGACTGAGGTCCGCGCGGTGCGTCGGGTGGCAGAGTTTCTGCTGCAGTGCCGGCATCGATTTGGCCGTTGGCAATCTCTTCGATGAACGCCGCTAGCCTCCACGGTGTGTTCTTTTTGCCCTGGGGCAGGGTGATCGAATGCCGCTGATTACCCATTTCGACGGTGAACACCGTGTTTGGGGTATTGCGCTCAACAATCAGTCGAAACGACAGAGGACGACGGTTCTGCCCGCATTCGTAGGCGTGGTTGAAGGTGCCGCCCAGGTTGGCTTGAGCGGCGAGCAACTGTCGGCAACGGTCGTCGAGCTTGAGCATGATCATGCTGCGCGCCCTCCGTCGTTGGGGTCGAAGGGGGCAGGTGTGTAGCGACGTGCAACGAGTTTGGGTTTGCCGTGATGGACGATGACCGTGCAGCCGGTGGTGGTTTGCAGCTGCTCGATCAGTTGGCGGTTGCTTGCGCACGTCGGGTGGACGTGCAGGGTTGCAGTGGTGTGCATGGATTGCCTCGCTCTGTGATGGAAGAGTGAGGTGATAATTAACCTTGAGGGTATTCATGTCAACCATAAATTAACCGTATAGGTTAATTTATGGTTTGACCCTGCCTTTGAAAAAATTGCGTTGACATTCTGATCGTAATACGCAAAATAGCCGCGCGCTCCTCAGCTCTCGCGCGCGATCGTACTAACGCGTCTCTCTGTACGGTGTTCTTAGCGGAAAGGCATTTATGCTTCTTTTGCGGAATAGGTTAGTGAAGAGGGGGGATGCGCACTATTTTTCCGTTTTTTTTCTGAATATGCTTTCTAGCTTTAGATCATGACGGACTGTTTGTCTGATCAATGCCCTGTCTTTCCAATCATTTTTAAACTCCAGTCGCTCGTCTAATCGTACATAAACTGCGCATGTTTTTTTATCGCTAAATCTAACATCTCGATAAATGGCGAGTACTTTTTGGGTTACGATGACTCGTCCATTCTGTTCAATTTTATTGACTGATAAAGTTTGAATTTGATGAGGGGTGGCTGATAGAAGCAGTTTTATATACGGTAAAGCGGTCAGGCTATCTTGAATATGGGACTGAGGGCGAGTGACCCTAGTTAAATGTCTCCAGGAGTAATTAGATATTCTTACATGCCCGAGGCAACTGTTAACTACACCCTTCACTTTAGCAAACCGAGGTTTTGACCATTCGCGAATGTCAGCAGTTGACATTAGTGAGTGGGTATCAATTTTCTGGATATTGGTAGGGCCTGTTTTGTGGATATTCAACAGACGTTCTATTTCCGGCCGAGATGCAGGGGTCAGAAGATGATTTTCGGAGACAGAAAGGGTTTCAAGGGGAGTTTTTTTTGTAATGAGCTTCCAGTATAGCTTTAATACTGGATCTAATCTGACCCAAATTAAGAGGACTGGCTGATTCGAAGCTCGCCACTTATCGAGATGCGCGCTTTTAATACCTTGAAGTCTGAACCTATTTTTAGAAGGTGTCCATGTTCCAAAGCTGGGCCCTGTTTTAACTTGTACGGCAACTTGGGTGAAGCTGTTTTCTGGAAAGCTTGATTTGAATTTCAATTGTAAGTCTAGCGCGCCAATACCTTCTCCGCGCATGGTCTCTTTAGTGACTTCGCCATTGAATATCATAGTCAAATAATTTGATACGACACTTTCTCCGATGCTGCCTTGGTCGACGTCATAATTATTCAAGTTCTTCTCGCATTTTTGATAATTTACAAATCTGATATTTTCCATCTCGCCCGACCACAGATATTCCATTCTTCGGTCATTCGAATGATTCGTTCTGGCCAGTCGGGATTGAGTGCGTATAAATACTGCTCGTTACCTTCTTGTTTTAATTGCTTGAGTGTCGCGGCTTGATCATTTGACCGTTTGACTGCGACGAAATGGCCTGGGAGTGCGTCAAGCGACGGGTCAATCACGATCTTGTCACCTTCCATAAACTTGGGCTCCATACTAACGCCTTCGACCCGTAGAATGAATGCTCGAGGGCCGACTGGGCCAGGGGCATCAATCCACTCCTTAGTATCCTTCGGGTCAAAGCCGTCTTCCGTTTCGCACCATGCCCCTGCAGCAATCGACCCCATCACCGGCAACTTTCGTCCCGTGTGAGCAAGCGCCGTAGCACCATTGTGCTCACCAAGCCCAAATGGCATGTCTAGATAGCCACTGTGTAGCTCCAGAGCTTTTTCAATCTCGCGCGCGATCTGATCACCAATACCTTTCGTTGGGTTCTTCCCCCCGAAAGCGCTCACCTGCGCCGGTGCTTTGCCGAGGCGATCAGCGATATCGGTCAGGCGGAGCTTCTTCTCGGCCAAAACGCGACGGAAATTCTGTAGGCGGGTATCTGAAATTTTCATGGACCGATTCTGTCTGGATTAACCTTTTAGGTGAATGTCCATGTGGGTATTGCAATAGTTAACCTTAACGGTTAATTTGTGCGTCGGAGGTACAAGACATGAAGCTACGCGATTACATCGACACACTGGATTCAAAAGGGCTCACGGCCTATGCCGGCCGGTGCGGTATTGCTCTGAGTTATCTACGACTGCACGTCAAGTACGCAAGCAAGGACCCCAGTGTTTCTTTGCTCAGATCCCTCACTCGTGAGAGCGAAGGGCGTGTCTCGCTCGGCGAGGTGCTTGAGCATTTTGGGATCACTGAATCGGCTCCTGTTAGCAAGGCGGCGTAGCAAGAAAAAAGGCGACCCCAAGGTCGCCCAGTCCCTCCCGGCACACATCACCACAATGTTGTCGGGTCGCGGTTAAGTCAGGCGAGCACACCACATGCAACCGTCGAACTTTACCGCGCTTTCAAGGCACGGATGCCTTGGGTAGCTGCCCCTCCCACCACAGTGAGGACAGCTGTTGCGCCAGAGGTGAACAACGGAGTGTTCGCCTCGGCACGGTGCCGGTTTCGATCTTGCGGATCTAGACCGGCGTTTGGGCCCATTCAAGCCACGCGGCGGAATGTATCACCACTCTGTATCGCGCGGCACTGGCAACATTTAAGGATTAATGCCATGAGCCGGATTGCTCTGAGTAATGCCGATCGAGCAACGAAGGAAATTCTTACGCTCGAATTGGCGATGTACCACGCAGCACGAGATTACCCCGGCGGCGCTGCTGCCATAGCGGCCACAACCGGTCGGAACGCCACGACGCTCCAACACAAGCTTTCTCCTACACATCCGTCACATCTCGTAAATATTCAAGAGTTCGCCGAGATCCTGGAGCTGACTAAAGACCGTCGGATTCTGGATGCGGTTCATGCGTTGGTCGGTGACACGATCTGGCAGGAACTGGCCGAGGCCTATACCGATGAAATGCCAGCAACGCTGACCACGGGCATTGCACTGTTCTTCCATAAGGTCGCGGATTTGTCCGATACCTGGGGCAAGCACATTGGCGACGGGAAGGTGAGTGACGGGGAGTTGGCCGAGATACGGCTGCAGGTGTTTCGGGGGATTCAGGCGTTGTTGGCGATGTACAACCGCGCCTCTTACGTCAATCAAACAACACGGGGGGCTGACCGTGAATAAGCCAGCCGGCGCGCCCCAATTGTTCACGGCGATACGGGAAGTGTGTGCTGCGCATATCTCCTTGAAACATCTTCGCGTCTCCTTTTTTCATACGAGGTAAAACAAAATGCAGGCATTGATCATTACTGGTCCACAGGGTTCGGGCAAAACGACACTCGCCGAGCAGATGTGCAAATTCTTCGAAAAAACCCAGATCGTAGACGACTGGAACGGGTCGGATCCCTTGCCGGACGGGGCTTTGGCTCTGACGCATGGCGTAGTCCATTTTCCCGGCTCCGCACAGATAATGAACCTGGACGAGGCCAAGCGATTGATGGTCAGCGACGCGTAACGTTCGGGCGACGGACCATCGCGCGGACTTCAGGAACTCGTTCGCGGACTCAGGAGGTGCAACATGTCTGACATCGCCGACTTCGCGAATGACCTGGTGCAAGAGCGCATCGATCAAGCGCTCGCCGCTCGCAAGATCGCTCCGGTTCGCCACTCATTTTTATACTGCGACGGCTGCAATGTTCCGATCCCATCGGAGCGTCGATTGGCTGTTCAAGGATGCACCCACTGCGTTGCTTGCCAGCGGATTGAGGAAGCAAGGGATGCTCGTCATGCTCGATGAAGTTCTTAATCAATTCGCCGACTACGGACTGGAGCCTGGTAGCGCTTTGGTCTACGGCAAACTCACTCGTTGTAAAACTACTCAAGACAAAGGCAAGGAGAAAAACGGCTGGTACGTCGCGCATGAGTACCTGACCGCTAAAGGCGAAACCCTGATCTTTGGCAGCTTCGGTGATTGGCGTTCCGGCGAGTCCCAGAAGATCAAGGTCAAGCCCGGGCGCATGACAGCGGAAGAGCGCGACGTGATGCGTGTCCGTCAGGAGGAGGCCAAGCGTCGAGCCGCTGAGGTCGCGGCCAATGCGTCTCGCCGTGCTGCGAATCGCGCGGCGGCGATATTCAAGCGCATGCCGGAAAAAGGACGTAGCACCTATCTGGACAGAAAGCAGATTGTCGGCTTTGGCGTTCGATATGCTCCGCGTTCCGGTGCGTTGTTGGTGCCCATGTGCAACGTTAGGGACCAGATTGTCGGCCTACAGGTAATCTTCCCTGAGAAGCAGGAAGCTACAGGCCGAGACAAATCGTATTGGCCCTACGGCATGTCGAAGGAGGGCGCTTTTCACTTGATCGGCCCGCACCCGGAACCGGGTGAGCCAGTGCTGGTGTGTGAGGGCTACGCGACCGGCGCTAGCCTGCATATGGCGACCTCGTCGACGGTGGCCATTGCCTTTGATGCGGGAAATCTGCGCGAGGTGGCCAAGGTCATGCGCGAGCGCTTCCCTGGTCGGCCTTTGATTGTCTGTCGGGATGACGACTGGAAGACCAAGCGGCCGAACGGCGAGCCTTGGAACCCAGGTGAAGAGAAGGGCAGTAACGCTGGCGTTGATCGTTGGCGGCCAGGTAGTAGGTCCGATCTTTTCCGGTGAGCGTCACGACAAGTGGACGGACTTCAATGACCTGCATTGCGCAGAGGGATTGGAGGCTGTTCGGCGGCAGGTGCTGGCGGTGATCAAACCCCCAGCTGCAGGCGGTTGGAAGGACCGATTGGCTCGGACCGAAAACGGCGCGCTGATTGCGCACATGTCGAACGTCGAGCTGATTCTGGGTAACGATGTGCGCTGGGCTGGGGTCATCAATTTCAGTTCGTTCAGCTCCAAGATCGTAAAGCTGAGGGCGGCGCCGTTTGGCGGCGAAACAGGGGACTGGACTGATATCGATGACACGCGCGTGATGAAGTGGCTAGCACAGGAATACAACCTGCGGGTGAAACCATCCAGCGTGATTGAGGCAGTCAGTGTGGTTGCCCATGACCATGCGTTTCACCCAGTGCGCGAGTACCTGCATAAGCTTGAATGGGATCGTGTACCCCGGCTTGAGCGTTGGCTAACTGAAGTGATGGGGGTTGCGGCCAGTGACTACTCATCGAAGGTGGGCAAACGCTGGATGATCTCAGCAGTGGCCCGAGTCATGCGGCCAGGCTGTAAGGCTGACGCGGTGATGATTCTTGAGGGCGGGCAGGGTGAAGGGAAGTCGACCGCGCTGGATATTCTTGGCGGCGCATGGTTCATGGATACACCTTTTGTGCTCGGCGACAAAGACGGCTTTCAAGCGATCCGAGGGAAGTGGATCATCGAGCTGGGTGAACTGGACAGCTTCAACAAGGCCGAGTCCACCAAGGCGAAGCAGTTCTTCTCCGCCTCCACCGACACCTACCGCGAGAGCTACGGCCGCAGAAGTAATGACGTGCCACGCCAGTGTGTGTTCGTGGGTACCACCAACCAAGAGGAATACCTAAAGGACGCCACGGGCAACCGACGCTATTGGCCAGTGTCGTGCACGATGGTTGACCTGGACCGCTTGCGCGAGATCCGCGATCAACTCTGGGCTGAGGCGATGTTCTGTTATCAAGCCGGCGACATCTGGTGGGTCAAGCGCGAGGAGGCCCCGATGTTCACCGAGGCGCAGGACGAACGCTTTGTGGTGGACGAATGGGAAGGGCCAATTCTGGTCTGGCTGGAGGAGTCTCAGATCGGTGAAACGACCACGGGCAGCGAAGTCCTGGGTGGTGCGCTGAAGCTGGATTTCGGTCACTGGGGCAAGCCCGAGCAGATGCGCGTCGGCGCTATCATGCACCGGCTTGGTTGGCGACGTGTGCGACTGGCAGCGTTGCCCAAGAGTGGCAAGCGGCCGTGGGCATACAAGAAGCCAAAGGGCTGGGGCGGCGCCTCCGCACTGACTCGAGTTGAGTTCGAAGAGCCGTGCTTCGATGATTAGGCGAATCGATGAAAAGCTAAAGCTGTGGGCTGAAGACCTGCACAGTAACCGCCAGGGTTCGGAGTTGGGCGGCGGCAACATGATTGCCATGTTGATGGAGTGCAAAGGCGAGCTGATACGGGGAACGCGAGGGAGTCGGGTGTTGTTGGACGAGTCGGCGGACATAGAGCTGATCGTCAATAAGCACCTGGCACCCGAGTTGTCGGTGGTCGTTCGGGAGCACTACTGCAACCCGGATAGTTTCCTGTCGCAGAAGTACACCCACTGCGGATGTAGCCGCGACACCTACTACCAGCGGTTGCATGAGGCTCATCTGTGCATCGCAGGGTTGCTTATGCCCAAGGCTGCTTGATGCTTGGGATCGCCACATCTGCGGCTCAGGACTCGGTCCGCCTTGACTCACTGCGTTTTCATGCAGTGGGTCAGGCGCGGGCCGCGTCATTCGTGGCCTGTCCTACCGTCCCGGCGTTAACCCGACATCACCCGCATGAGCGTAGCGCGACCACATACGCGCGCATCGCGCGCCAGCGTGTTTTTAAATACTCCCTATCACCCGTAAAAGAGAATAAAAGGTAGGACAGTAAGGCAGAGCCTTGTATTTAGGCGCCTTGCGCCGTCTTACCTTGAAAATGAGGGTGAGGCAGCAATTGGAAGCGCCTGAGGCGCGGTAGCCGGGGAGGTGTATTCACCGACATTGCCTAGGCGTTCACCCTGCGTTGACCACATATTCACCGGGTGGCAGTCCCACGGGGTTGCTGCCACCGGAATCCACCTGTAAAAAGTAGTCATCTTCGATAGGTGCGACCGCAGAGAGCGGCAGGCACCACATACTGAACCCGGCCATTGAGTCGGGTTTTTGCGTTTATGGGGCAGGGTTATGATGGAAGTTCAGATAAGGAACGATAACGGGGAGTTGGTCTGGGCAAGAAATGCCATAGGCGGTTTCACTTCAACCGCTTATGGCAAAGACCTAACCCTGACAAGGATCAAAGCAGCTCTAGAGCTGGCTCTGGTGCAATGCCATGGCGAGCTAGCTGTTTCTAATGATGTTAATGGAGTACTTCATATTGGCGCTGCCACCACCTAAATCGATGGTTATGTTCCATTCACCAGTATGTGGAACCGCAACACGTGCCGGCAGCATTTTGAAGAAACCACCAAAGTATTTGTGCGCGCCACCTCGTTTGAACGCTGAAAAATTTGTGTCAGTTGTCAGGCGCACATTGCATTGATGTGAGCACTCGACAACAACGATGTCACCTTCTGAGAGATGTTCACGCGAGTGTATGAAGTTCATTTGGCCTCCTAGCCTTTCTAGTTTTTACGACTTGACGTCACCGGCGTTGAATCCTTTTGCCGATGCCCTCGCGATTAGTCTAACCCGTGGATCTGAATAAATGACAAATGAACAGCAAGCATTAGTAGATATGCCGATTTGGATGGTGGTCATCCTGTCCATGGTCGGCGGCGTAACCGGCGAGATGTGGCGAGCCGACAAGGACGGCATGCGTGGCTGGACGTTGGTCAGGCGGTTAGCGCTGCGTTCCGGCGCATGTGTGGTCTGCGGATTGTCTACGATGATGCTCTTGGTCGCTGCAGGGGCGTCGGTCTGGACTGCGGGCGGCATCGGCTGCCTTACAGCGATGGCGGGTGCCGACGTGGCCATCGGGCTTTATGAGCGTTGGGCAGCCAAGCGGTTGGGAGTTTGTGAGCGTTGGGCAGCCAAGCGGTTGGGAGTTTGTGAGCGTCGAGCAAACAACGAGTCTGGCCAGTGAATACATGCAATAGCAAGCCCCCCGCTTTCACTTTGAGGACAAGCAAATGGCCTACACCGAATACAACGCCGTTGTCGCCGATGACGCCGCGTCCCTGGTCTTGAAACTGACCGCTCGCATTGCGGAGGGTTGGCAACCTTTCGGCAGCCCTGTCTCCATCACCGAGGGCTTTCAGGTCCTGCAGGCGGTAGTGAAAGGATCTGCGGACGGGGGCGGTGGCGCACCAGGCGATATCACTGCTGGCGACATCACGGACGCGAGCACCGTCGGCAAGACGATGCTGACCTGCGCCGACGAGGCAGCGGCCCGAGCAGCCATCGGCGCGGGCACGTCCAGCTTCTCGGGCAGCTTCGATGACCTGAGCGAGAAGCCGACGATCCCCACAGCGATTGCGGCGGGGGATGCTGCCAAGTTAGAGGCTGGGTCGGATACCGTGCAGCGATCCTGGTCGGCGAAGATGATCAGCGACGAGATCAAGCGTCAGGTCGCGGCCACCGTCACGAAATGAGCCGGGGACCCTGCGGGACTTCCTAGGGTACGGGGCAGGAAACCCGCGAGAAAGTGAAACTGGCTGGGCTGGAAACTTGGTTAACAGTTGGTTAACGGTTAACTAGTTGTTTTCATTGAGTTAACCGGTAATTATGAATATGGAATTCTTGAGTAAGTCGGCCTTTGCCGCTGCCCGAAACTGGTCAAAACCCTATGTTTCAAAGCTCGCTAAACAGGGACGACTGGTCCTTAACGAAGCCGGGCTGGTTGATGTTGTCGCGTCAGACTTGCTGATCGCGCAGACCAGTGACCCGAGCAAAATGACAGATGCCGTGCGTCAGACAATTCCTCCTGAACCACGGCCTCTCTCCGGTCGTGTTGACAGCCCATCACACGGAGCGGCGCGTTTACAGGCTGCGCCGTCTGGCTTGCCTCCTATACCATTGCAGGCCCCCGACTTCCAAAAGGCTCGCGCTCGGCGTGAACACTTCACGGCCATGACGGTTGAGGCGGACTTCTACAAAAACCAAGGCACGCTGGTTGAGTTATCTGCAGTCGATACGGCGGCCTACAACGCAGGGCGATTGATCAGAGACCTGCTGCTCGGAGTGCCAACTCAGATAGCTCCAGAGCTGGCCGCGATGACAGATCCATGGCGTGTTGAAAAGCACCTGCTAGCAGCTATTCGCAGGGCCTTGGAAGATGCTGAGCGCATATCCACAGCGGACTTGAAACATGCGCTCTCCTCGGGAGAACACCATGCATAGCGAACAAGTCGATGGAGCACATGCCTATCGCCAAGGCTATTTTCGAGGGCTGCGCCCGGAACCTGAGCTGTGGGTCGACGAGTGGGCAGACAAGTACATGCGCATCCCTCAGGATTCTGGAGCCGCTGAACCGGGACCCTATCGAACCAGTCGCACCCCTTACGCCCGCGAGCCCATGCGCTGCCTTTCACCGTCACACCCATGCAAGCGTGTGGTGACAATGGTGGCCTCTCAGTTGATGAAAACCCAAGTGGCGCTTAACTGGATTGGTGGTTGCATCCACATGGCACCCGCTAATTTTCTGCTGCTGGAACCCACGCAAAAACTGGCCCAAAGCGTGGCAGGGCGGGTCGATCAAGCGGTCGAGGCGGTTCCTGAGTTGCGCCAACGAGTCGTTGTTCCGCGATCCAAGAAAGGAAAGAACACTTGGGAGAACAAGCAGTTTGAGGGCGGGAGGCTGTTCATAGCCACTGCCGGTTCATCTTCCAACCTGGCGGAAAAGTCAGTGCGGTACGTTTATGGCGACGAGATTGATCGCTGGGAGATGGACCTCGATAACGAAGGTGATCCGGTCAAGCTTGCCGAAGCCCGGGCGTCAACATTTGGCCGGAATGCGAAGTTCTACTTTTCAAGTTCACCGACGCTCAAGGGCGCTTCACGTATTGATGATCTGTACAAGATCAGCGACCAACGACACTACTACGTGCCATGTCCTCACTGCGGTCACCCGCAGGTACTTGAATGGGAAAACCTCAAATGGGATGAGGCCTACAAGTGGGTTCAGTACCTGTGCAACGGCCCTGATTGCGGTGCGCTGATTGAGGAGCATGAGAAAGGCAACATGCTGTCGAAGGGAGAATGGCGGGCTCATGCCGAGGGTGACGGTGAAACGGTTGGCTTCCACTTGAACGCGCTGTATGCACCTTTGGGGTGGACCAGTTGGTTGTCACTCGCGAAGGACTTTGACGAAGCTCTGATCAAGCAGAAACAGGGCGATCAGGCCACGATGCAGGTGTTTTACAACACCAAGCTTGCACTGGTCTGGGACAACGCCATGGAGCAGACCAAAGCTGAAGTGCTGCAAGCCCGTGCTTGCTCTGAAAACTACGTGCTGGGGACAGTGCCTGTCGGTGCGTTGATGCTGACCGCCGCAGTTGACGTGCAGGGCAACCGGCTTGAGTTCATCGTGATCGGTTGGGGTGCAGGGCTTGAGCGTTGGGTCGTGGATCACCAGGTCATCATGGGCGACCCCTCTGACTCGCGCACCTGGGACGTGCTGGACGACAAGCTGAAAGCTCGATACCGGCATGTATGCGGAGTGGGGCTCGCCATTTTAGCCACCGCGGTCGACTCGGGCGGTCACCACACGCATGAGGTTTACCAGTTCTGCCGCGTACGACGTTGGCGCAATGTGTTTGCGGTGAAAGGCGAAAGCCAACCGGGGAAAAACATCATTGCGCAACGTCCATCGCGGGTAGATGTGAACTGGCGAGGGAACATCGAAAAGAACGGCGCCGAGCTTTGGATGATCGGCACTGATACCGCTAAGGACTGGATCTACAACCGTTACCCGCTGGAGTCCGGTCCAGGGTCGCTGCACTTCGCTAAAGATCTTCCCGATGACTTTTTCGCCCAATGTGTAGCTGAGCGTAAAGTAGCTCGTTACGTGAAAGGCAAGCGTCGGGTTGAATGGACCAAAGGGAAGGCCGAGCGAAATGAAGCGCTCGACCTGATGGTGTATGCGTTGGCAATGGCGGAATACCTTGGCCTTGGTCGTTACAACGAGAGCGACTGGGACAAGGTTCGACAATCGCTCATGCAGCACCACCTGTTTGAAGATAAGACCTTGCCTCCCGAGCCTGTTGACGAACCTTCGGATGCAGCGTTTGAGCCATTGACCGCTGAGCCCGTTCAGGTACTGCCCAAAGTTATCGCTGCTCCCCGTTCTCCCAAGCAGCCCGCCACACCGATCCCGTCTCGGCGCATCAGTAGTAGCGGCTACCTGAAACGTCGATGAGTCAGGAAATCGCGGGCTGGGTGCGGGTGCATCTACTGGCGCGTACGGCTGCCAAAAGTCCCGGTAGAGGAACCGGCTGAAGCGCTGACACACGTTTTTACGGTGGTAGTTTCCGGCAAGAGTCTAGAAACCAGAATTTCGTCTGACGGTTTTTATATGACACCGCCAGGCATCCTCAAGAGCATGCCCTATGTCCTTTACCCCAAAGCACCTCGACGCAATTGAGGCGGCTATCGCTCGCGGTGAGAAAACCGTGCGCTATGCCGACCGAACGGTTGAATACCGCACCGTGGACGAGCTGCTGAAGGCTCGCGACCAGATCCGTACGGCGCTGGCGAACTCTGCCGGACCACGTTCACGCGTGGTTCGGCTTTCCCATGGAGGCAAGGGACTCTGATGGCACGATATCCGACGCTTACGCGGAATGGGTTTGTGCTGCCGTCGAACATCAGAGCCAGTTACGAAGGTGCTGGCGAAGGCCGTCGATCGGCCAGTTGGGATGCGCCGGATGACGGCGTGAACAGCCTGATTATGCCAGCGCTTCGTAATCTGCGGTCGCGTTCGCGGGCGGCGGTGCGCAACGATCCCTATGCCTTTAACACCATCGACAAACGTGTCAGTAACCTGATTGGGACCGGCATCAACCCACGACCCAAGATCAAGGACGATGCCCTACGGCATTTGCTTCAGGAGCTTTGGGACGATTGGGTGGACGAGTCTGACGCTGACGGGCTAACCGATTTTTACGGCCAGCAAGCCTTGATCGCACGCACGGTAGAAACAGCAGGGGAGTGCTTTGTCCGATTCCGGCCGCGCAGCCTGGAAGCGGGCTTCGCGGTGCCCCTGCAGCTCCAGACACTGGCGCCTGAGTTTGTCCCGCACGACAAGTTCGAGACCACCAAGAATGGAAACATCATCCGCGCCGGGATTGAGTTTGACCCTGTAGGACGGCGAGTGGCGTATTGGATGTACCGCTCTCATCCCCGTGATGCATCGGCGTTGAACAGCGGTTACAACCAATTGGTTCGGGTGCCGGCCACCCAGGTGTTGCACATCTTCGAGCCGATCGAGCCGGGCCAGCTTCGCGGTGTTCCGCGCCTAGCTCCGGTGCTCAAGCGGTTGCGCAGTCTCGATAACTACGACGACGCGGTGCTGTTTCGGCAGGAGGTCGCCAACCTGTTTGCGGGCTTCATCACCAAGCCTCCGCTTGAAGCAGGTCAGCAGCCACGCAACCCGGTGACCGGCGAGCCATTGACCACAGACAGAGACGGCTTCACGCCGATGGCCGCATTGGAACCCGGCACGATGCAGGAGCTGGGCGCGGGCGAGGAGGTGGAGTTCTCCAAGCCGCCCGATGCGGGCAACAACTACCCGGACTTCATGCGACAGCAACTGATGGCTGCGGCGGCGGGTTCAGGCACGCCGTACGAAATCCTCACGGGCGACATGCGCGACGTCAACGACCGGGCGCTGCGGGTGGTGCTGAACGAGTTTCGGCGGCGCCTTGAACAGCTTCAGTTTGGTGTTTACGTGCATCAACTGTGTCGCCCGGTGCGCGCTGCCTGGATGGATATGGCGGTTCTCTCGGGCGCGTTGCTGCTGGATGACTACGCGCAACGGCGCCGTGAATACCAGCGGACGCGTTGGGTGCCACAGGGCTGGGCCTATCTGCATCCGGTGCAAGACGTTCAATCGCGAATGATGGAAGTGAATGCAGGGTTCGCCTCGCGAAGCGAGATGGTCCTGCGCACCGGTTACGACGCGGAAACCGTCGACGAAGAAAACGCGGCCGACGCACAGCGCGCCCGTGACAAAGGCCTCAACTACAAAACTCTTGAACTCGTTGAAGCACCTGACGAGAAGGAACAGCCATGAACAAACAATCAACTCCGCGCATCTTTAACCGCGCGGGGAAGCAAGTGCCGGTACAAGACAAACATTGGTACCACCTGCTCGCCAGCGGCGAGAGCGAGCAACGGGTTATCGAAGTGTTCGTTTACGGCGAGATCGGTGCCTGGGGCATTACAGCCAATCAGTTCGTGCGCGACCTTCGCGCGATGGATGACGGCGTGTCGCCGGTGATTGCCGCCGTCAACAGCATCGGCGGTGACCTGTTTGACGGCTTGGCGATCCACAACGCGCTGTCTCGGTTGGGAGAGCGCTGTACCGGCCGGGTCGATGCTTTGGCCGCCAGTGCGGCGAGCGTTGCGGTCTGCGGCGCGCACCGAGTGGTGATCGCGGCCAACGCGATGTTGATGATCCATAACCCTTGGACGTATGCGGCGGGGGATGCTGATGACTTCCGTCAGGTCGCCGCAGTGCTCGACCAAACGCTGGAAGCGATTATCGCCGCGTATAAGTCCAAGGCACCTGATGCCGATGAGGTCGAGCTACGTCGGCTGGTCAACGCGGAAACCTGGCTTACCGCCAATGAGGCCGTCGCGCTGGGGTTGGCCGACGAGGTGGGCGACGGCGTCAAGGTCAAAGCCTGTCTCGGTCAGGGCGGTGCGCTGCAGCGTTATCAGCACGCACCGAAAGCGTTGCTGGAGCAGCTCGACGCAGACCCAGAGCCGTTAGCTCCTGAAGATCCGCTGCCACCTGAGCCCACTGGGAACTCGGCCAAGCTGGCCTTGATGATTACCCAGAGCTGCGCCAAGGCCGGTATCAGCAACCTGATCGAGGCATTGATCGACTCTACCAAGCTATCGGATGAGGCCACGGTTCAGGCGGGACTGACACGGGCCAAGGCGGTGCACGACCTCTGCGTTGCGGCACGGCTGCCTGAGTTGACTGCGGAGTACGTCAAAGCTGGGTTGGACACTGCGGGTGTACGAGGACGGCTATTCGACAAGCTGGTTGGCAGTGGCAAGGGCTTCGAGATCGACAACAGCCTGCCGCTGGCAGATGACCCGCAGCCCAAGGTGCTGGCCAAACAGCCAGACCCGCCTGGTATCTATGCCGCTCGCAAGGTAGCGCAGGCCGGGCAATCACAATCATTGAAAGGTGTTCGACCATGACCGTCATCAAAAAAGAGCCCATGCACGCTGGGGAGTTTCTCTTGTCCGAGGGCCCCGGAAACATTTCACGAGAAACGATCAACGTCGCTGCAGGCGATGCCCTGAGCCCAGGGCAACTGCTGGGTCTGGTTGCCGCAACGGGCGAATTCGCGCCGTACAACCCGACTGCCGAGGACGGTACCGAGGATGCCAAAGCGATTCTTTTCGGGCCGCTGGGGCAATCGGACATCGTGCGCCGTGGCCGGGCTGTTGTGCGGCTGGCAGAAGTCAGCGAAGCCTGCCTGACGGGTTTGGACCCCGACGCCGAAAAGGCCTTGGCGGCGCACTTCGTCATCGTTCGCTAAGACCCACATCCTCGTTAATCCACCCCGCCATGAGCGGGGTTTTTCATTTTTGGAGATTACTCACATGGCCGAGATGGGCATTTTTGATGACGAAGCGTTCTCCGTGACGTCGCTGACGGCTGCTATCAACGAGCAACCCTATTTGCCGGGTCGCATCGGCAGCCTTGGACTTTTTCAGGAAGAAGGCATCACTACCCTGACCGTGCAGGTCGAAAAGGATGGCGACACTCTGGCGCTGGTTCCTGCGGGCGAGCGAGGTAGTTCCGGTCTGGTGGTCAATGCCAGTAAGCGCAACTTGATCCCATTCAACACCGTGCATTTGCCGGAACGCTTCACCATCACGGCGGATCAAGTGCAGAGCATTCGCGCATTCGGTACCCGCAGCGAATTACAGGCTGTACAGGACGTGGTCAACGCCCGGCTTGCCAAGGCTCGTCGGCAGTTGGATGTCACCCATGAGTTTCAGCGCATGGGCGCTCTGAACGGCCAGGTCCTGGATGCTGACGGCAAGACGGTATTGCTCGATATCTACGACCGATTTGGCGTCGAACGGCAAACGCTGCGCATGGGCCTGGATGACCAAGGAACGGAACTGCGGATCAGCTGCGGAGAAGCTTTGGACATGCAGGAAGACGCCCTCGGGAGCATTACCAGTAGCGGTTCCCGAGCCTTCTGCGGCAAGAATTTCTGGAACAAGTTGGTCGTTCATAAATCGGTCAAGGAAACATACCTCAACTCGCTACAGGCAGCCGCTTTACGCGGTGATGCGCGGGAAAGCTTTGAGTTTGGCGGCATTGTCTGGGAGCGTTATCGCGGTAAGGTCGCCGGGATTTCCTTTGTCCATGATGACAAGGCGCTGCTGGTCCCCGAAGGCGTCCCTGATTTGTACATCTCGGTCTTCGCACCTGCCGACTACATGGAAACGGTGAACACCCAAGGCATTCCCTACTACAGCAAGCTGGAGCCGCTGCCTTTCAACAAGGGGGTTGCCGGTGAGGCGCAATCCAACCCGCTGCACCTGTGCACTCGACCACGGGCACAGATCTTGTTGGAGATCTGACCATGAGCTTCCGTGACCTGGTGGCCGAGATTGATGCGGTGGTGTTTGACACGCTGTCCGATGTCGGCCGCATCGAAGGCCGATCCGAGCCAGTCCTCGGCATGTTCTCTGTGCCCTGGTTGCAGCCGAAGGTTGGACGGTTGGGGACCGGCTTGCGTGAACCCAATTTCGTCATCCGCGTCGCCGATGCGGTAGGCCTGGAAAAGGGCATGCTGGTTTCTATTGATCTCCCTGAGATGGATGGCGGTGGCGAATACGATCTGGTGCGACCGGAGCCGAGCGGCGACGGTCTGGTGGCCTTGATTCTGAGGATGCGGGCATGAGCGTAGGCAGCTTCAGTGAAAGCAAACGCAATGGCGGGATGCTCACTATCCAGCCATCGACGGCGCATCTGCAGGCGATGGCTGAGTTCGCAAAACAGGTACCCAAAGCAGCCGCGGCGGCGCAGCGTCGCGCGATCAACAAGACGTTGAATTGGCTGCGTACTCACACCTCTCGAGCTGTGGCCAGGCAAGAGCGGATCGCGGTGGGTGCTGTGCGGCAGCGATTGCGCAGTTACCCGGTAACTGGCAGCGCAATGCGCGGCAAGCTCTGGTTTGGCATCAACCCATTGGAGGCAAGTCGCACCGGTCGGCCTCGGCAAAGCGGCACGGGTGTTTCTGTGGCCGGACGGCGTTATCGCGGTGCGTTCCACAAACGGGTTTATGGCGCAAATGCCGATATCTGGATTCGCACGGCGAGCAAGCATTTCTCTGCCGGCGACTATCCAGACAGTCGGGTGACGGCGCGACGTGGCGGTAGCTCGGGCTGGATCGCGGAAAACGACAGCCGCTTTCCGTTGGCCAAAGCCAAAGTATCGCTGGAAGACGTGAGGCCGCACTTCGAAACCTGGGTGCGTCGTGCGGATGAGCGTCTGCTGGAAGTACTCAAGCAAGAGTTTAACTACGAACTGCACAAATACCTGAAGGGAGGCGGCCGTGTCTGATCAACCATTTAGTCTGGACCAGCTCTACGGGGCCATTGAGCAGCACCTGCTGAAAAGCCTGTCTGGCTTGGCGTCAGTTGAAATATGGCCGGAAATTACGGGCAGCAGCATTGCCTTGCCCGCAGTAATCCTTGAGCTCTCAGAAATGGAGCCGGGCGTGGAAATCGGTACCGGTGAGACGAGCCTGGTCTGCAAGTTTGAGGCAAGGATCGTTGTTGACCCGATCAAGGACCACCACAACCAGCAAGCCGTGCAGTTAGCCTCGCAATGTGCGGTCGCGCTTCGGGCGCAAACCTGGGGGCTGCCGGTAGAGCCCGCCGAGTTTGTCAGGGCCGGGCAAGACTGGACTCAACCCGACCTCGACGGCTACACGGTGTGGCTGGTGGAGTGGACTCAACAGATCTACCTCGGTGAGCAAAGCTGGCCATGGCCGAATGAGCCACCCGGCATCCTGGTCTTCGGTTTCAATGCCGACACCGGACCGGGCAATGAAGGGAAATACAAAGCGCCGGAGGATCTGTAATGAGCTATGCCACCGGCGAACTCGACCGCATGTTCGCGGCCATGATGATGCTGTGCGTGGTCGAAGAGCTGGACCTGACGGCCTCACCGCCGAAGGTGCGTGTCAGGCGTGGAGGTTGGATCAGTGCCTGGGTTCGTTGGCACAGCCAGGCTGCAGGCAAGGCACGGCATTGGCGAGTTCCGTCCAAGGGAGAGCAGGGCATGTTGCTCAGCCCGAGTGGTAACCCGGCCATGGGCACGTTCGTTCCTGGCCTGTATGGCGACGCCGGACCCGCACCCGACAACCGAGACCACGTGGAAGTGTGGAGCTTCGAGGACGGTGGCTCGCTGACCTACGATTGGCAAGCCGGGAGCTACACCATCGACCTGCCCACGGGCACCGTCAGCGTCAAGGTTGGGGGCTCCGAACTGGTAGTGACCGATGGGCAGGTAGAAATGCTTGCAGGGCAAATCACGCTGACCGGGCCAACCACTATCTCCGGTGCCGTCACCATTGACGGTCCGTTAACGGTCGCCGGAGACATCCTTGGTGGCGGCGCGATCATCGACACCACAGGCAACACCCCGAATCACGCTCATTGATTCACCGCTACTTTCAGCCCGCCGCGTGCGGGCTTTTTCATATCCGGAGTTCCCCTTTATGAGCAATGCCAAATTCGAAGGCCGAGCCAATGCGTCGGTTGAAAAAATCCTTGATGAACCCCCGGTGAAGGAAGTCCCGATAGATCCGGCCCCCGTGATTTATTGCGACAACGTATACACCTCCCGCACCTTGATTCTTCCAGACGGTCGAGCTGTCCCTGTCGCGAAAGGACGAATCGCAGCTGCTGACACCGTGCTGCTGGAATTCCTCAACCAACACGAAGACTTCAACCCGCTGGAGTAGTTGCCATGATCGGAATGGACCGCCGTTCTGGCCTGCCTATCTCCGGTATCGCGCATCTCAAGCAATCCATTGAAGACATTCTCGGCACTCCTCTGGGAAGTCGCCGCATGCGGCCGGACTACGGCAGCAAATTGCGGCGCTTCGTGGATTTGCCCGTCAGCGAAGGCTGGAAAGGCGCTGTGCAGGCAGAAGTGGCGCGGGCCTTGGGGCGTTGGGAGCCGCGCCTGCAGTTAAGCCGGGTCAACGTGGTTGCCGTGGTTGGCGGCCGTATCGATCTGCAACTGACAGGCAAGTACTTGGGCGAAGGGCTGATAGTGGAGGTATCCGCATGAGCACGGTCGACTTATCCAGCCTACCAGCGCCTCAAGTGCTGGAGGCTTTGGACTTCGAAGCCATATACGCCGAAGAACTGGCCACTTTTCGCCAGTACATGGGCGACAGCTGGACCGCCGCGCTTGAGAGTGACCCCGTGGTCAAGCTGTTGGAGCTGGGAGCGTACCGACGCCTGCTGAACCGGGCGCGGGTCAACGATGGCGCCAAGGCGTTGCTGTTGGCCTATGCAGAAAAGTCGGACCTCGATCATTTGGCGGCCAACGTCAAGCTCAAGCGGCTGGTGATTCAGGCGGAGAACAAGCTCAGCGTGCCACCGACCGAAAAGGTCATGGAATCCGACGATGCCCTGCGTGAACGGATTCAGTTGGTTTACGAAGGGCTGACCACGGCGGGGCCTCGTAGCAGCTACATCCTGCATGCTCGCAACGCCTCAGGTCTGGTCGGTGATGTAACGGCCGAAAGCCCGGCGCCGGCCGAGGCGGTGATCACGGTGTTGAACATCAACGGTCCGGGTGAGGCTGATCAGGACCTGCTGGATATCGTCGCGGCCCATCTCAATGACGACGACATCCGTCCGGTAGCAGATCGGGTCACGGTGTGCAGTGCAGAGGTTTTGCCCTACCGGATTGAGGCTGAGCTCTACATGGAAGGCGTCGGCTCGGAAAACGAAGCGATCCTCGCTGAATGCGAACGACGCCTGGGCGCCTGGATCAATCCACGGCGACGCTTGGGGTTGGAAGTGGCGCGCTCCGGCGTTGACGCACGACTGCATATCAGCGGTGTCCGCAGGGTCGAGCTGACTGGATGGAAAGACCTCGCTCCGGGCAAGCATCAAGCGGCCTATTGCACGGGCTTCACCGTCAGATTGGGGGCTCAAAATGAACAGCTTGTTACCCCTGAATAGTACGCAGCTTGAGCGCGCTATTGAGGTGGCAATTGCCGAGCAGACCGAAGTTCCACTGCGCACCTTGTACAACCCGGACACCTGCCCGACGCATCTTCTGCCCTGGCTGGCCTGGGCGTGGTCGGTTGACCGTTGGGATAGCAACTGGTCCGAGTCGGTCAAGCGAGCCGCCATTCGCTCATCGTTCCACGTGCATGCCTACAAAGGCACCATCGGTGCTCTGCGTCGTGTCGTTGAACCACGAGGTTATCTGATCGATATCACCGAGTGGTGGCAGACCGAGCCGTCCGGTGTACCGGGCACCTTTTCCCTGGAAGTCGGCGTACTCGACACCGGCATTACCGACGAGATGTATCAGGAACTGACCTGGCTGATCGATGACGCCAAACCCCTGACCCGCGAGCTCACCGGTCTAGTCATCAGCCTGGGCACCACGGGCACGATTTACGTCGGTGCCTGTGTCTACGAAGGCGACGAAATAGACATTTACCCACCCGCCCAAGATGACATCGAGGTCACCGGCCTGATCGGCGTGAGCGGTTGTGAACACAGTATTGATACCCTGGACGTGTACCCATGATTAACCGGAACTCCAAATTTTTCGCCATTCTCACCGCCATCGGTGAAGCCAAACTGGCCAACGCCACGGCGCTTGGTATCCCCTGGCTCATCACTGAAATGGGCGTTGGCGATGCGAACAACACAGACCCAGTTCCCGATCGGCTGCAAACGGCACTGATCAATGAACAGCGCCGAGCGCCACTCAATCAACTTCGAGGAGACCCGGCGAACCCCGGTCTGCTGATCGCCGAGCAAGTCTTGCCGGCGAATGTCGGCGGGTGGTGGGTACGTGAGCTCGGCTTATACGACGCAGACGGTGATCTGGTGGCGGTGTGTAACTGCGCCCCCAGCTATAAGCCGCTGCTGGAGCAAGGCTCGGGTCGCACGCAAATTGTGCGAATGGTCTTTATCGTCAGCAGCACTGCGAACGTGGTGTTGAAGATCGATCCGAGCATCGTGTTGGCAACCCGTGAATACGTCGATTTGAAGGTGCTGAAGGAGGTCAATAAACAAGACTTCAAGAACTCGGTGCGTGTAGCGACAATCGCAGACATTGCTTTGGCCGGTTTGCAAACCGTGGATGATGTGGCGCTGGTGGAAGATGATCGGGTACTGGTTAAAGACCAGAAACTGCCCGAGGAAAATGGCCTCTACATCGTTTCCAGCGGCGCTTGGGTGCGAACGCAGGATGCCGACAGTAGCCTCGAAGTGACAGCAGGGTTGTGCGTTCCGGTTGAAATCGGCTCCGTCAATGGCGGTAGTCTTTGGCAACTAGTCACCGGAGGGACCATCACGTTGGGTACCACAGGCTTGTCCTTTGGGAGGGTATCGGGCAGGACCGGCGTGGCACCGGGTACCTACAACCGTTTGACGGTGGACGCGCGAGGGCAGGTGTTGGCTGGCGAGAGCATCGACTCGGTGGATGGTTATGGGCTTGGTAGCGAGCTCGCATTACCGATTCAGATGCTTCCGTTGCCGACCGTGGCGAGTGCAGACGGTCGAATTCCCGTCAGCGCGGTTGCGTTGGCCAAGCAAGGTGGCCAGGTCTCTATCGAAGCCGGGACGGTCATTGGCATTGGTCAAACAGTAGGATCTGACCTACTGGCGCGGCTTCGGAATTTCACCACGGCCAAATGGACCAGTCCGCAACTGGACGCCAACAGTGAATATTACCTACGGGCGCAGGTCACCAAGGGAACACTACGGATCTATACGCAGAAAGGCTCTCTGTTTGACCCGACGCCGGCGACGTACAAAGGTACACAGGGCGGAGTCAGCGGAGGCGGGTTTGCATCAACGCCGGTAGATATCTGCATCGCCCAGGTAAAGACCGGCGCGCTGGGAACAACTGCGCAGGTGCGTCTGGATTACAACCTGGTACGTCCGAGCTGGACCAAAAACCTCAATGGTAATGGTGTGATTTATCTGCCGCTGGATCCTCATGCGCGGGGCGCTCGTATGGTGGCCTCTAACATAGTGCCGGCCTCAGGGGGGCTGATTACGTCTGTGGGATTTAGTAGTTTCGAATGGTTGGGTGGTAATTACACGCTTATGACGCCTGGCGCTGCATCCGTGAGTGGCTATGCCGGCGGGTGGGCAAATCCGACGGCTGTACAAGTATTTACCAACGATACGATCAACGACATCACAGTCACGACATTGACGGCCAGTTTTGACCATACAGTCCACCGTTCACTTTGGCAGAGCTATCAAGTCGAGCACACCTACGGGTCCACAGAGGCGATCCGCGATGAACTGTTATCGAGCATGGGCATGAAGTCGCATTCCCAAACTGACTACGACACAGGCATTGCGCTCAACTTCACCGACGCCGTGAACGTACATGTCACCTGGGAGCTGATCCGATGATAGTGATACCTGACCTTCACCAGATCGATGGTGAATTACGACAGCCCCCGCCAACCCCGGCACATCGCTGGACCGGCACTGAATGGGTTTTCGATCCAGACAAACAGACAGAGCTGAATCAGCTGGAGTGTTTGAAGCTTTGCGCGGCTATTGATGCCGTTGCAGATGCAACCCGTCATGCCATCGCAGGCGACGCCTTGAGAGTGCTGGAGTACGAGCAAGCCGCTCGGGACGCTAAAGCGTTTCAAGAAGGTGGTTTTCCCTCCGGCGAAGTGCCGTTATCCGTTGCGGCGTGGGTCGTCAATGATCGAACCGCGCGACAGGCCGCTGAAGACATTCTGACAAAGGCATCAATCCTCAACGATGCTGTATTGAGGATCAGGACGGTGCGCTTACAAGGTAAGGAAGCGTTGCGTCTGGAAATGAGCAAGGGCAATGTCGATGCCGCGCGGCAATTGGCGGATGAGACCATTACTCAAATTAACCGCTTAAGTCACGAACTGGCGCCGCCACTCAACCTTCGTCAATAACGCCCCGCAACGTCGGGGCTTTTTATATCCGAACTCGACACACCATCCTCAAAGCCCCGCACTACGGGGCTTTGTCGTTTCAGGAGATTGCTCCCTATGAGTTTTTTTCACGGCGTCACCGTCAGCCTGGTTGATACCGGGGCCAGAGTTATTGCGCTGCCATCCACGTCCATTATTGGACTGTGCGACACCTTCAATCCCGCGGCCACCGGTATCGCACCGACTGCCGCGGCAAATCAGCCGGTACTGATTACACGCGAGAGCGAAGCCGTTGCTGCCTGGGGTGAAGATTCCGCTATCACCAAAGCTGCCAAAGCCATCTTCATCCGCTCCAAGGCGGTGATTGTCGGTGTCGGGGTTAAACAGCTTGAAGATGCAGCCGCACAGACCTCCGCCATTATCGGCGGGGTGCTGGCATCGGGTCAGCGTACCGGCCTGCAAGCCCTGCTGGACGGCAAGAGCCGGTTCAACGCTCAACCGCGATTGCTGATCGCGCCCAAGCATTCGGCTACGCAGGCGGTGGCCACTGCGATGGATGCCCTGGCTGCGAAGTTGCGTGCGGTGGGCATTGTCGACGGTCCTAACACCACTGACGAGGAGGCCATGGAGTACGCGAAGAACTTCGGCAGCAAGCGCGTGTTCCTGGTCGACCCAGGTGTGCAGATGTGGGACACCGGGCTGAGTAAAACGGTGGATGCACCGGCCTCCGCCTGGACTGCAGGCCTGTTCGCTTGGACCGATTCCGAGTACGGCTTTTGGGCATCGCCCTCGAACAAAGAGTTCGTCGGCATCACTGGCACCACACGCCCTGTCGAATTTCTCGACGGCGACGAAACCTGCCGGGCGAACCTGCTCAACAACGCCAATATCACCACCATCATTCGCGATGAAGGTTATCGGCTATGGGGCAACCGCACCTGCTCCAGCGATCCGAAGTGGGCGTTTGTCACTCGGGTTCGCACGCTGGATATCGTCATGGACGCGATCCTGTTTGGGCATAAATGGGCGGTCGACCGCTCCATCACCAAGACCTACGTCAAGGACGTTACCGAGGGTCTCGAGAACTTCATGCGTGACCTGAAAAATCAGGGGGCAATCATCAATTTTGAGGTGTTTGCCGATCCCGATTTGAACACCGCCAGTCAGCTGGAGCAGGGCAAGGTCTACTGGAACATTCGGTTTACCGATGTGCCACCTGCGGAAAACCCCAACTTCCGCGTTGAAGTCACCAATCAATGGCTGACCGAAGTTCTCGACACCAACGCCTAAGGAGGCCGATCAATGATTCCGCAAATGCTCTATGACACCAACCTGTTCGTCGACGGCGTCAGTTTCAACGGTGATGTGCCGCAGTTGAGCTTGCCCAAGCTGACCGTCAAAACGGATGACTATCGTGGCGGGGGCATGGCCGGTCCCATCGAAATGGACATGGGGCTGGAGAAGATGGAGGCCTCATTCACCACACATGGCGTGCGGCGCGAGGGGCTGAGGTTTTTCGGCTTGGCCGACCAGACCGCATTCAACGGCGTTTGGCGCGGTGCCTTTCGAGGACAGAAGGGCGCGGTCACGGCCGTCGTTGCGTCCATTCGCGGCATGCTCAAAGAGGTCGACCCAGGTGATTGGAAACCGGGCGATAAAGGTGAATTCAAATACGCCATCGCCACCAGCTATTACAAGCTCGAGGTGGATGGCCGCCTTTTGTATGAAATCGACATGGTCAACAGCGTCCGCGTGATCGATGGGGTTGATCAGTTGGCGGCAGTACGTCAGGCCCTGGGCCTTTAAGGAGAAACAGAATGTCCAATTTGAAAGCAAAAAACGAACTGCCCACTTGGTTGAAATTAACAGACGAGTCTGCCTGCATAACCCTCTCGTGTCCCAGCGAGGTCAACGGCGTGAAGGTCGACACACTGACCATGCGCTCGCCGAAAGTTAAAGATGTCAGGGCCGCTGAGACCGTGAGCAAAGTGGATTCTGATCAACGCGAACTGACGCTGTTTTCCAGTCTGCTCGAGGCCGGCCAAAAAGACGTGGAGGAGCTGACCGTCAAGGATTACAACCGACTGCAGGCTGCCTACTTTCGCCTGGTCAATGACGACGGGGTTTAACGCAGGGCTGCTGAAGCTGGTCGCAAAACGGCTAGCCCGGGAACTCCATTTTTCTGCCGCCGAGATCGAATCAATGCGGTTTTCCGACATGGTCTGGTGGCTCACCGATTGAGCCGCCGCTGTCGTTCTCTTTGCTTCACGGGTACTCCATGGCGAACACTCTTTCCTTGGGGCTGGTCATCGGCGGTGCCGTTAGCCCCTCCATCGGCAATGCATTCAAGAATGTGGAAAGCCGTATAAAGCGCTTGAGCGAGCAGGGCGCTAAAGCACGGGTTCTGCAAAGTACTATCGGCGAAACCATGCGTCTGCGAGACGAATGGAAAAAGGCGCATGACGCTGGAATCGATGGGGCTGACAAGCTGCGAGGAAAGCTTGACCGCAACCTGGGTCTTCTCAAAGATCAAGGCGTCGAGGTGCGTAATCTCAGCCGGGCCTACCAGACACTTGGCAACGCAGCCCGTGGCTCAGAGCTCAAGGCACTGGGCCACTCGCAGATCAGCCAAGGTAAGGCCGGCATGCGCAGCACACTCGGGATGGCCGCTGCGACGACTGCATCGCTGGCCATACCGACGAAAATATCCGGCGATTATCAGGCCCAGATTCGGCAAATGGCGATCTGGGCGCATACCGCCGGCACGGCCGACGAGGCCGCGCTGGCCAAGGGCATCAGCGAGGTCGCCAAGGCTAAAGGCATGGGGCAGCAGAAGTTGGCCGCTGCCATCGCCGGTTTGATCGAGAAGGGTGTCGACTGGGAGGAGTCGCTGGATTACGCGCCGCTGGTTGCCGACCTTGTTGATGGTCAGGGCATGGAAGAAACAACCATTGCCACGCTGATCAAGGCCTTCAAGGTCGCAGGCATTGAGCAAAAGGATATGGGCGCGATTCTTGGCCAAGTGGCTGCAGCCGGCGATATTGGCGCTTTCGGGCCGAAGGAAATGGCCAAGTACCTGCCGAGTCTGCTGGGCACCATTAACCGCTTGGGCATGGAAGGGCCGGAGGCCGTGCGCTTTTTAGGGGCCAGCCTGCAATCGCAGTATGACCAGACCCAGGATGCTGCAGCGGCAGCCACCAACATGGATAACCTGCTGAATGCGGTCATCAGCAGTACCAGTCAGGAGCGATTCGCCAAGGAAGGCTTCGACCTGACCAGTTCGCTGATCGCAGCGCAGAAGGCGGGTAAAGCCTCCAACCCGGTCGACGCATTCATCCTGCTCAGCGAGCAATTGATCAGGCGCCAGGACCCTGCCAAAGCGCAAAAAATGGACCAGCTCAAGGCTAAGATCCTCGCCGCCAAAGATGGCAGCGCGGAAGAGGATCAAGCGTTTGTCGCCTTGATGCAGGCCTCCGGGCTGGCGAGCGTCGTCAGCGATAAAAGTGCCAGCGCCGGCCTGCTTGCCCAGATCAAATCGGGCGCCAAGATCAAGGCCGACATGGCGGAAATCAAAGCAACGGACGGTCGAACCAAGATCGAGCAAGATGCCGCCAAAGCTCGGGAGACCTCCAACGCGAAGTGGTCGACAGCCACCGACAGCATGGCGGCGATGATGGTGAGCATCGGTGATGCAGTACGGCCCATTACCAACCTGGTGACCGATGGGTTGAGCAGCCTGGGGTACGGATTGAGCAGCTTGTGTGAGAAATATCCGGGGCTGATCAGAGGCACGACGTTGTTAGCGGGCGGGGTAGTCGCGGCCGGGTTGGCGTTGAACGCCTTCAAAATTGGCAAAGGGCTGATGAACCTGGGTCGCGGTTCTCTGATCGGTAACCCCAACGTCGTGCAACTCGTACGCGTGGTGAACTCGGCAGGCCTTACGGGTAGTGGTGAAAGCAGCGGCGGTCGCGGCAACAAGGGAAAAGGCAAAGCTCGGACGCCTGGCATTGGAGCTGGGCGCTACATCAAAGGCGCCGGTGTGTTGTCGGCAGTGTCGGCGGGGCTGCAAGGGATCGATACCTACCAAAACGCAGAAACCCGAGATGAAAAAGCCGAGGGTTACGGCGACGCTGCCGGCACCTTCGCTGGCTCATTAGGCGGTGCAGCAATCGGGGCCGCAATTGGTACTGCGGTCCTGCCGGTGATCGGTACCGCAGTCGGCAGCATCATCGGCGGCATCATCGGTGCCTGGGGCGGCGGCGCGGCAGGGGGCTCACTCGGCAAGGCCATGTTCGGCAATGGCGGTCTTGACCGCATGCCAGCGCAAGGGCCGCTGATGCTGCCTAACGCCGGCTCACAGCTCGGTCCTCGATTGGGCGATGTTGCGCGCTCGTTCGAGAAACCCGCCGCCGCGCCTGGCGCACTACTGAAGTTCAAGCCTGTGGCCAAGACCACTCCGGCGAAGGTCGATCAGCGCCTGACGTTCGCACCCAAACTGGAAATCACCGTCCAGGGCGACGTCAAAGACCCGCAGCAACTGGCCGACGCGATGATGCCGTACCTGCAATCACAATTCGAAGAGTTCGCCCAGCAGGCGGAGCGGCGCAGCTTGTTTGATGCGCCGCATATCAATTAATACGGAGGGCACATGCCGTACATGGATCAGCTTCAATCCAGCTTCAAGTACCTGGTCGAGGCGGGCGAAACCGGGCGGCGCAACATCGATGGCATGCTCGGCCCGCTGAACAGCGCGATTGGCGATGTCACGGGGGCGGCTGGTGAGTTGGGCAGTTTGCCCGGCGTGCCGCCGGAGATGGGAGCCAAGCTTCAGCGGATGATGCGGGCCATTAACGCCGCTGAATCCAAGCTGGGCACGGTGCTTAACACCTATAGCCAAGCTACACGCGCGCTATCAGGCGTTGAGGGGCGTGTTGATGCGTTCAAAGCCCAGGCCAGCAACGTCGCGGCCGCTATCAACCAGATTGCCGGTCAAGTCAGTCCATCACTTGCGAATATTCTCCCGACTGGCCTCTTCACCACAGCCGCGACACCGCTGGCCGAGGCGGTCAAGCCGTTCCCCCATCTGCTCATCATGCAACCGTTGGGACCGAATACCCCACCGTACTATTTCAACCTGGACACCGCTGCTTTCGATGAACTCAGGCGCCAGACTGATTTCCGCTGGGCTTCGCAAGAGCGATTATCACGACGCCCAGCGCGGCAGGGGATCGGTCCGGGTGACGACAAAATAACGCTCAAGGGGGCCATCTACCCAAGCTTCAAAGGTGGGCTGGAACAACTGAACACCCTGCGCAGAATGGGCACCCAACTGGAGCCACTCAGCCTGACAACCGGGTTCGGCGTTGTGCTGGGCACTTGGTGCCTGAGCCGACTGGAAGAAGAGCAGAGCGCATTACTGCAGGGCGGCATCCCGCGCAAACAATCCTTTACCCTGGAGTTCAGCCGCTATGGCGACGATATGCAGAACGTCTGACGGCGACCTGCTCGACGTGTTGTGCAGCAACTACTATGGGCATCTCTCTGGCACTGTTGAGGCGGTTCTGGGTGCTAATCAAGGGTTGGCGGATGAGGCTCAGCCGTTGCGTGCTGGGGTGTTGATTGTGTTGCCTGATCTTGTAAAACCGGTGGTTGAGCAGGTGCAGTTGTGGGATTGAGCATGTCGCGGGCACTAGGGAGACTGTCAGAAATTTTGTGTTCGGGCATAACATGTCACCAGAGGTGCATTTATGCCGACCAAAAAGAAGTCCGCCAGTGCAACACCGAGGGAATTGCCCTCGATACCCAAAGAGCTGATTGATCAGTTCGTCCAAGGCCCGATGAGCGCCGCAGCCATTCAGGACGCCTCTATGGCGTTCAAAAAGGCGCTGATCGAGCGTGCGCTAGGCGCCGAACTGGGTCACCACCTTGGCTATCCTCAGGGCGCGGAGCGCCCTGAGGATTCAACCAACCAGCGCAATGGTAAAAGCGGTAAAACGGTACTGACCGATGACGGGCCACTTCGCCTGGATATCCCCAGAGACCGCGATGGCAGCTTCGCGCCGATCCTCATTCCCAAGCATGAGCGCCGATTTACAGGCTTTGATGACAAGATCATTGCCATGTACGCCCGAGGGATGACGGTGCGTGAGATACGCGCTTTCCTGTCCGAGCAGTATGGAACCGATGTGTCGCATGACTTCATCAGTTCAGTGACCGATGCTGTGCTGGAAGAGGTTGGCGCTTGGCAGCAACGCCCTTTAGAGCCTATGTACCCAGTCATCTTTTTTGATGCGCTGCGGGTCAAAATTCGCGACGAAGGCTTGGTGCGTAACAAGGCGGTGTACTTGGCACTGGGCGTGTTACCCGATGGCACACGAGATATTTTGGGCATCTGGATCGAAAGCACCGAGGGTGCCAAGTTCTGGATGAAGGTGTTCAACGACCTGAAGACTCGTGGTGTTGAAGATGTGCTGATCGCCGTCACAGACGGCCTTAAAGGGATACCAGAGGCCCTAGGGGCGGTGTTTCCTGCTACCACACTGCAAACCTGCATCGTGCATCTGATCCGCAACAGCCTGGACTATGCGGCTTGGGATAAACGTCGAGCACTGGCCAAGGCGCTCAAGCCGATTTATCAAGCCATTAACGCCGATATCGCTGAGCAGGAACTGAACGCCTTTGAGGCGGGGCCTTGGGGCAAGCAGTATCCGACTGTAGTTGCTGCTTGGCGTAGAGCCTGGGATCGAGTCATCCCGTTTTTTGTCTTCCCGGCAGGCATCCGAAAGGTGGTCTACACAACCAACGCCATCGAAAGCATCAACGCTCAGCTACGAAAGATCATCAAGACCCGAGGGCACTTCCCCACTGACGATGCAGCGACGAAGCTGATATGGCTGGGATTACGCAACATCACCGCTAACTGGGGTAACGCCAGCGCATGATTGGAAGGTGGCGATGAATCAATTTGCGATTCTCTATGGAGATCGATTTACCAGGCCGAGCTGGTAAAACAAAGGCCTGCCTGACGGCAGGCCACAACCAGCCCGAACACAAAAAATCTGACACTCCCGCACTAGGTCACCCTCGCTAACACGTCGACTGCCCCGATGAAAATTTCTTGGAAACTGTACGGACATGACCATCCTTTTGAATCGAACTTGACCAGCACACATCGTATCCACGCCCGGTAAAAGCCGATCCATAACTGCCTGGCTACCGTAGTCTATCGGTCAATAGCTGCTGTCGATATGGCTTAAAAATCACAGGTGACCATCAGTTGCGGCTCCTTGTTGTTGGCTTGGTGTCTGCTAAACAGTAGTCGGATTCAGTTCAGCTTCTCACGCTTCAACAAAAATCACATTTATAATGTTCCTGTCTGTTAATATTCCGCTACAATACAGTTCTTGCAAAATTATGATTTATGGTTTTATGGGGCCTACAGGCTAAAATTTTTCTTGGGTTAAGGGGGATTTAATTGATTGATGTTTTTGACTGGGCGACCCTCGGAAAATTCGCGCTCGCTATAGTTACTCTGGCATCTTTTGCATTAAAGTTGGCCGCAGATTTTTTCAAAAGCCGAGCGGCTAGAAGTTTAGTGCTACAAGCTGAGAAAGATGCATTTCACGTCTCGCCTGAGGACTTGGAGGCAGACACGGAGAAGCTGAAACATTCTTCAGAAACACTGGATCAACGAGCTAACGATATTAATGATCTAATAAAGAAGAATCGAGACTTGCTTCAGGCCGGCCGACTTTTCGATCTATATAATAAGCAAATAGAAAAATACCAAACAGAAACTCAAGCAAGAGCTGGTTGGTCGTTTATGTTCGCCATAATTTCGATGGTTGCCGGACTAGGCTTTATAGTCTTGGGAGGCATTCATGTGCTGACAAATCCTGGTTGGGAACACGTAGCTGCAGCTGCTACGATATCGGGAATCGGTGGCGCGGTCGCTGCGTTTATCACCAAAACCTTTTTGGACGTTCACCGCCTCTCTCTGAGTCAATTAAATCACTACTTTCGACAACCTGTTGTAAATGCTCATGTGCTTACTGGCCAACGTTTGGCGGATCAAATTGATGATCCGTCACTCCGGCAGCAGGCTTATCAGCAACTATTGATGCAGGTTGCTAGTCTTATCCACGAAGAAACCGTTCCGGCTAGTGCTAGTAGTTCAAAACAGCCAAAGCGTCAGTCGGCGAAGGGGAGGAGCCTAAGTGCAAAAACTTCAGAAGAGTAGTACGGCTCAATTTAACAACAATTGAATGATCTCGGTGTTTGTAGGTGTTTTAGAACTTCTGCAAACTGTCGATACCTACCTCTCATGGCTTTGACGTGTCCAATGCAGTTTCGGGTACTTTCGCTGAAAACTAGCTGAGCGCAATTTTCTCTAAACCCCGCATCCAGCGGGGTTTATTGTTTCTGGAGAACCGAAACATGAAACCCGCCTTTCGCATTGTCGCCGATGGGGCGGACATCACTGCGCTGATCAACGACCGCTTGATTCTGTTGCGCACCTTGGACAAGCCGGGAATGGAGTCGGATACGTTCGAGCTTCGGATCGATGATCGCGATGGGGCTGTGGCATTGCCCAAGCGCGGAGCAGGTATCGAGGTGTTCCTCGGTTATGCCGATACCTCGATGACCCGATTGGGCCGCTACACAGTAGATGAAGTTGAGGTGTCAGGCCCACCGGATACTATGGTGATTCGCGGTAAAGCCAGCGACATGCGCGGTAGCGGCAAGACCACCCGTAGCGGCAGTTGGGAGGAGGTCAGTCTTGCTCGTATTGTCGGCGACGTCGCTGCGCGCAACGGTTGGCAGGCGGCTTGTACCTCGGGTGTGCTGGTACCGCGAGCGGATCAGTTGGGTGAGTCCGATTTCAACTTCATCACCCGTTTGGCCAAGCAATATGATTTCTCGGCCAAAGTGGCTGATGGCAAGTTGTTGGTCATGCCTCGGCAAGCAGGGCTCAGTGCTGGTGGCAAGAGCCTCGGCGTTGTCACCCTCCGGCGCAGTGATGTCAGTCGCTGGCAGTTTCGCTTTGCCGACCGCTCCACTCAAGGGGCGGTCAAGGCTCACTATCAAGACCAGAAAAGCGGTGAGCTGGTGGTCCTGACTCTGGACAACGACGATTCCCCCGACGGGCTGCCACCTGTCCATACCGACCGGCATATCCACCCAAATAAATCTGCCGCTGAACAGGGCGCCAAGGCGCGGCTGGCAGCATTCAATCGTTCGACCGCGGCGGTTCGCCTGGAAATGCCCGGACGCACCGATCTATTCGCCGAGCGCTTGATTAATGCGCTCGACTTCAAGGAAGGGCTGGACGGCGAGTACCTGGTGGACTCTGTCGAGCAAACCTACACCCAGGCCGGTTGGAGCACGACGGTGGGGTGTAATGCGGGCAAGAATGGTAAGGCTAAGGCCGCTGGTAAACGCAAGAAAACATCGGGAGATTTGAAGGTGTTGGAGCTGTAGTGCGTAGTTGCATTGATTTGACCAGTAATCGTTGGCGTGATGACCGGTAAAAATTGGCCAAATAGCAGCGTATTGAGCTAAGTCGGATCAACCTTAGATGCCGGTCACGGCATCTAAGGAAGCTGCGGGTGATTCACTTAGAACGAGCGATGTGGGGCTGACAGTCTGGACTAATGATACAGCTTATTTTTTTTGATTCGGATCTCGTTTTTTCCATGAGAGGTAAGCAGCAGTTGCCGCACTGACGGCTATCCCTACTGGGCCAGGTATAAACGCGGCTACACCCAATCCGAGCAACTGAGAATTACTCAAGGATAAGGTAGATCCCTCGACTTGGAGTTCGTTTTTTGACAGCGAGACCTCTATGCCTTTGCTCTCCAATTCGCCAATAGCATTCTCACATTGCCGTATTAGCTCACTTAGTGGCGTGTCAAAAAAAACCGCAACACGAAGCATTTGATCCAGATTCAGGGCTGAATCCCCGCGCTCGATTCGAGACCACGTTGAGACAGTAACGCCTACAAACTCTGCCAACTCCGTCTGGGTGACCGCGGGTTCTCGGTTGGATCGAAGGGCAGTCACAACCACGCCAAAAATGTTCTGAAACGCTGTGGCCAGTTTAGGTTGAATCATGATCACCACCAATTTTCTCGTGGCTTAATACTAACATACGCAACCATTTGTGTGTTGGGGGAAAATTATTTTGTAGATAAATTTGCATGTAATGCAAATTGGTGTAGTCTGAGCCTAGCAATTAAGCCAAAGGGGAGTGACTTCAATGAATGATGAAAAAACGCAAAAATTGGGTGAAGCGATTGCAGCTACAGTTGGAGCAGGGGCGGGGGCCGGTATTGGCGCTGCGCTGGGGACATCGCTAGGTATAGCCGCCGCTGAGGCAGCGGCTGTCACCACACTCGCTGCGGCGGTTGGGTCAGGCGCTACAACAACAGCCGCACTTGCGGCGGCAGGGGGAGGAACTCTTGCGGCTGGAGGAACAGGGATTATTGGTGGTGTCGTCACCATCGCGGGCGGGAGCGCTGCGGCGGCTGTCCTTCCAATTGCTCTTTGTGCGGTTGGCCTTGCCTTGGTAGGAGGAGGTATTGGCCTTGGTGTATTCAAGCTCGCGAAAAAATTGTTGAAATAGACAGAAGGCTGGCATTTCCAGTGAATGAGCCGCCCCTGATTTTATCGATGTCTTGGCCGGCTGCATTTAGTCGCTGCGGTTTTTGAACGGTTAGCTGAAGTGCTCCACCTGACAGCCTCCAATAGCTCCATACACTGCAATCAGTTGGTCAGTGCCTATGTACTTGGTCAAGTCGACGCAATAGCTGTTCCGTCATGCCACCGAAAACCGCAGTATTTAATCGCTAATCGCTAATCGCTAATCGCTAATCGCTAACCACCCAATAGGCCCGCTTTGTGCGGGCCAATTGCAATAGGAGAGAAAATGTCAGTCACAGAAAAACAACTGCAAAGCATCATGCCTAACGCCCGCCACCAAGCGGGCGTTTTTGTTTCCGCTCTCAACGCTGCCATGATTCACCGGCAGATAAATACACCAGCACGCCAAGCTGCCTTCCTTGCGCAAGTCGGGCACGAGTCTGGGCATCTGCACTATGTCCGCGAACTGGGCAGCGACCATTACCTCAGCAAATACGATACCGGTGCCTTGGCTGCCAAATTGGGTAATACCCCGGAAGCTGATGGCGACGGCCAGCGCTACTGTGGTCGCGGGCTGATCCAGGTTACCGGTCGCAACAACTACCTCCGCTGCAGCTTGGCGTTGTTCGGCGACGAGCGATTGCTGCTTACGCCTGAGCTGCTGGAGCAGCCACAGTGGGCCGCGGAATCGGCTGCATGGTTTTGGTGGATCAACGAGCTTAATGCGCTCGCGGATCGAGGTGACTTCGAGAGTATCACTCGGAAAATCAACGGTGGTCTCAACGGCCAAGATGATCGGCTTCGGCTCTGGAATCGAGCGATGGAAGTCCTATGTCTCTCTTCGAACTGATACCGACCTCATACCGACTACTCACAGCCAGCGTGCTTATGGCTGCATTGATCAGTACCTCGGTAGCTGGCACCTGGAAGGTTCAGGGTTGGCGCTACGGCCAGAAACTAGAGCACCAAGCCCGTCTCCATGCGGACGCCCTCGGGCAAATATCCCGCGCCTCAAGCGCCCTCCAGCGCGCCGAGCAAGAGAAACGCTTAGCCCTCGAGCAGCGCCTACAAACCAACGATCAATCCCACCATCGAGCCCTTACCGATGCTCAAACCAATCAAACGCGGCTTCGTGACCGCCTTGCTACTGCTGACTTGCGGTTGTCAGTCCTACTCGAAGCCACCGATAACGGTAGCTGTGCAGTGCCAGCCGCCTCCACCTCCGAGCGCGTGGTTCATGGAGCCCAGAGAGCCCAGCTTGACCAAGCGCATACTCAACGAATTCTCGCCATCACCAGCGCTGGGGACGAAGGACTGATTGCCTTGAGGGCCTGCCAAGCCTACGTCAACGAGATAACGGCTACTGAGTAGGATAAATCTGAAAGTCCAAGCGAGCTTGTAGCGTGGCGTTGACAGCGGTACTGGTCGGTGATTAACCCAAAGACTCAAGTCAGATTGTTCGACACATCAGGTGGGAGGCGACGAGGTCGGACTGCAGGAAAGCATTGATTACTTGAGCACTCACGCTCAGAGAAGCATGGCCAATTGTAGGGGGAAGAACACATGCCAGACTTCACCGACAGCACCATACCGCCGCAAAAGACACTCCGTATGGAGTACACACCTGAGAACGTCCTGAAATTTGATCCCGAGGTGGACCCTGACTGTCTGGACGACGTCATCCTCTGCCAACTGCATCGAGCGGGAGCGGTCGTCGACATACTCCTGGCAGACATCATCGAAAGCAGCGAGTTTTCTGTTTCGATCAACGTCGTTCGCGATCTGCTGTGGTTGTTGCAGGGGCAGTTCACCGAAATGAAAACCATCGTCAGCGATTACAACGCTGCCGGGAGGAACGCATGAGGGGACCGCTGAATGAGTAACCCCATCATCCCGTGGATGGGCGGAAAACGCCGCCTGGCCGACCGCCTTATCCCTCTCTTTCCACCCCATGAATGCTACGTCGAAGTCTTCGCCGGCGGAGCTGCGCTCTACTTCATGCGGCCGCAACCAGCGCCTGTCGAGGTGCTCAACGACATCAACGGCGACCTGGTGACTTTGTACCGTGTTGTGCAAAACCACCTGGAGGAATTCGTGCGCCAATTCAAATGGGCGCTCAGCTCTCGCCAGATCTTCGAATGGCAGAAGATGACCCACCCCGACACCCTCACCGACATCCAACGCGCGGCCCGTTTTTTCTACCTGCAGCAGCATGCCTTTGGTGGCAAGGTTTCGGGTCAGAGTTTCGGTACCGCCACCACCGGACCGGCCATCAACCTGCTGCGAATCGAAGAAAACCTGTGCGCCGCTTGGCAGCGGCTGGCCGGCACTTATGTGGAAAACCTACCCTGGTTGAAATGCGCGGAGAAATACGACCGTGCCCACACGTTTCACTACATGGACCCGCCGTACTGGCAAACCGAAGGGTATGGCGTCGGTTTTGGGTTCGAGCAGTACGAGCTGATGGCCGACTTCATGCGGCGATGCAAAGGCAAGGTGATGGTTAGCATCAACGATCATCCCGACATTCGCAGGGCGTTTGAGGGGTTTCACTTTGAAAAGCTGGATATCCGTTATTGCAACACCAATCAGCGACAGGGAAAGGTTGAAGTCAGCGGGGAGCTTGTGATCATGAACTGGGAGCCCGCAGCGTTGGGTGGGCTGTTCTAGGAGCAATCTGCCTCCAAAATGTTCGGCGCTCCGGTTTCACTGACTTGCTAATGGTGGACCGGAGTTATCAAGGCTGGCCCCTGATTACGCACATTCCCCACGGCCTTATCGACTGCGCAACACCGACGTCGGCGAAGTCTGGGGTGTAGGCCGTTGCATTCGATCTGACAGGCCATTTGCATCGAATCGGTGAAGCAAGTGTAGCTTGGGTAACCATTAATCTTTTTGTTTCAGTTTTTCTACGAGAGCTGCTGCCCCTTTTGCTATATCGGTTACCCCTTGTCTTTCAATTTTTGCACGCTCCAAGTCGACCGTGCTTTGACCTTTTTCAAGGATATGATTTCGCTCAGTTTCCACTAATGCTCCAATCGCCTTGTTCAGGCTCGTTGGCGAGTCAACGGCCAGTGCGATACGCAAAGCGAGGCTTTTCGCTTCTATGTTGGTTATCTCGTTTTGAAAATATTTAATTTCACTCAGGCTTGCTTTGTACAGTCTCAAAAAGAAATACGCAAAAAGCTCGATAAGCAACACAAAACTCAGTCGTGGCAGAAATGCAATTGTAAAAATAATGGCTTCTTTGATTTCAATATTTTGCTCGCTAGGCGATGCTTGCTCCACTACGGCCCTGACAAGGTCTGCCGATGACGTGTCTTTGAAAAAATACAATGCCAATACTGTCAGCCCGAGGCCCGAAACTAACATCCCTAGGATAAGATTGAAATTGCTCCGCCAACCTAGGCTCTCAATTTCTTTAAGCAGCCGTTGTCTTGCCTGTTCGAAGCCTTGGAGTACGGCTGCTTCGCTGGTGGCAATGATGCTTGCTTTTCGCGCCTGCGCGAGGAGATCTGCCCAAACAACCTCGTTTGGATCCTTTCTTGCTTGGTCCAAAAATGCCGCAACTAATTGGTCATAGTCTGAAAGGCCGCTGATGCGGGAAGCACTGGAATGCAGGCCTGTTGCGAAAACGGAAGTCTGCTGCTCCGACATCGACTCAGTAACATTCCCAAGTGATGAGTCAGCGGAAGTTGCCGGAGGCGCTGATCCGATTGAATCACTAGTATAAAAATCAAGTTCATTAACGCTGAACTTGAATCCGGTCTGAAGATATATCATGGCGACACTGGCAAGGGCCATAGTAATAAGCATAGGTCCCAACAGAGGAACGAGCTCTAGATCATAACTAGGAAGGAAGGGTTTAATCCAATTGACGTAACTTGGATTAAGCTGAATGAGAACTCCAAGAAGCAGTAATAAACCTGTAAACACTACGTTAAGCCACCGTCTCCGCGCTTTTATCTCAGCTCTATACGATGTGATCCTACCGATATCTGATGGCACTGTAGCCGCTGAGCGAGTGCCTTTGTCGATTGTCGCTTGTTGATCGAGAGGATGGTTTGTTTTCGGCATTTTTGTGACCTCAAGCATAGTCGGTCAGTGACGGTACAAACACCGCAGATTTTCTTAGTTTAGCCGTCAAATCGCAATTTTCAGTTGAAGGCTGGGAAAAAGGTAATTTTAGAAATTGGCTGGAAATAAGGGGGCTGCAGCACTTATTTTTCGCGGCCTTGAGCAATTATCAAAGAGGGTAATTTGGGGTAATTGAAAAGGTAATACTTTACTAACTATATGATTTTAAAGGGTTTTAAAGGGTTTTTAAGAGTGAGGATCTAACAATCTTGAAAGGTAACCAAATTACTAGAAAATCACCCTATTATTATCTTTAACAATCAATCTCAATCAATTGATTTTAAATGATTTTAATACAGCCAAGAAATCAAATTACCAAAATTACCTTTTCCCCCATGGGTCAACGTAAAACGAGGGTGTGCATAGGCAGGGGTGGCCAATAGCGTGACAGGCGAATTCCAAGTAACTGTCACCGAAACG
Source organism: Pseudomonas sp. NA-150 (assembly GCF_044336365.1). Taxonomy (NCBI): domain Bacteria; kingdom Pseudomonadati; phylum Pseudomonadota; class Gammaproteobacteria; order Pseudomonadales; family Pseudomonadaceae; genus Pseudomonas; species Pseudomonas sp. NA-150. Next base: position 2,027,440 of record NZ_CP172305.1, read on the forward strand.
GTCACCAGCTTAGACTGACGCTACCTCGATACCGCTGGAGGCCCTGAAAATAGTGGAGCGGGGTAAAGGGAATTGAACCCTCGTTATCAGCTTGGGAAGCTGGATTCTCGCGAAGGTCGATCGAGTTTGATATCCGTCTAGCCTTCCCATCTTTCAGTCGGCTCGGGCAGTCCATTTCGATGAAGGGGCGGCTGGGCTTCATAGAATACCTTCCACCGTATATCCCAAGTCGGTATCTCTTCACAATTTGGCCATACAGCCGGATCCTGGGGGCCTGCAAAGTAGCTGATTATATTTGATTGTGTTTCGTCGGAGAATTGAACGTAAGGCATAGGGTACTCAAAGTGTGTTTGTTGGTTTCAATTATGTAATTGTTCTTATCATTTGGCGATTAGGAGTATAAGAAGTTTTGATACGCAAATAATCAAGCCGGTGCTTGCGATAATGAATGGTGCTAGAACGTCGACAGCAGCTTTCGAGAAAGTTGCAGTGCGTATAGTTGACGCTATAAATATTTTCATTCTTTCATGTCGCGATAGGGTGAAGTCATAAAGATTTGTGCCTGCCATTGAGCTGTACTCTTCGCCATTTTTGCCGAGTACTTTGTATGACAGGGAAATAGCTCCTGCAGCACAGCTACTGTCTAAAGAGCTTACGCGAATCTTGAACATGGGGTTTTTGAAGGGGAAAAGGTCAGCTGCACTATCTGGGATTAGTTGGGGCAACCATGTAGGGAGTAAACCAGTTTTAAAATAAATTCGCATACGTTTGTTTAATGTTCGGTATGCATTTCTGATTCGCAGAGTTTGGTGCTCTACTTTCATCAGCTTAAAGTCGGATTTTACCTGGTCAGAATAGATGTGCCGTAGAGAAAAATATACTAAAGCTACTAGTAGTGAAATCCATATTTTAATTGGGGTTATGTTTCCGATATCAATAAAGCCGAATACTGTTTCTGATACTTTAATTTTTAAGTCAAATATCCACGTGCTTAATATTAGGGTGCCGATAAACATGACATTTCTTCGCAGCTTTTCTGGTAAATCTTCCATTGTATGCTCCTGAAAAATAAAGTGTTTGCTGCCAACATGGTTCTGTCAGTAGGTATTCTGCAGCATAGCTTCTGGTCGTTCAAACTAATCTTGGGGCAGTCCATCAAGACGATCGACTATGAGGGCTGAAATTTATGTTACTTTTATTTGGATTCCTTGGCTGGCGCTTGGTCGCAATTTAGAGGCGGGTATTTTTCCTCGATGTTTGCGTTAGTGTCTAGGGTTTGGAAGCGATTGGGTTTGTGATCTTTGCCTGTTATAAGTGTTAGCTTTCGTCACCTAGTAATTTGCGGAATTCATCTTCTAGTTCTAACAAGGCATCTCTTGCTTCAGTGTTTACACGATCGAAAATATTCACCCAATTTTGGTAAGTGTTGTTATCTTTGTTTGGTATGAGTTCAACGGTATATAAAAATTCGTTATAAATTTTTATAAAATTTCTGTCTAGGGTTTCTAGTTTTTTTGCGGTTTCTTTGGGGATGAATACCAGTCGCTTGGCATAGAAATTACGAAAATTATTTAGTGCGTCAACAGTAGCGTCTCTTCGTTGTGCCTTCGGAATGTCGCCTGCCGACTCGAATAATTTCACATAATTGCTGAGCGTGGCGAGCAGTTCTCTCAGCAAGGAATACGTTTCAGCAAGGACTTCAGCACGTTTTTCGTGGAGCCGAGAGAACCTAACTTCATGCTCAGTCGCGGTTATATTGAGCTGCGCTCTTAGTTTCTCAATTTCGATCTCGGATTGAGCTTTAAGTTGAGCCTTGTGAGTCTCAAGCTTTTGATCATACTCATTTTTTATAGCATTTTTAAGGCGTTCAGTTATCAGTGACTTTGAGAGCCAGATTAAGGCTGTTGTCAGTAATGCACTCACCGACGCAGATGCTATGAGTTGCACAATGATTTCGATTATTCCGTTCAAAAAAACTCCTGAGTATTTCAGATGCTAAGGGCGGTCGTATCGGAAAGCGGTAGATCCCTTATAGACGCACAAAAAGCACGCCGGCAGGGGGCAGCGTTTAGAGCACCCCATCCATCATAGGTCCTATACAGAGCACAGAGTCTGTCGTCGACCAGAGCAATACGAGACGCTTGATCAAGCCAGCTTAACTGGCTTGATCAAGCTCTCAGCCGGAATCCCAAACATCTCATGCAGCTTCCAAATCATCGGAAGAGTAAGGGCTCGCTTGCCGTTCATCACTTCATAAACCCGATTCGGTCTCCCGATAGCTGGCACTAGGTCGGCAACGGACAAGCCGGATTGCTCCATCCTGAACCTGATGGCATCAATTGGGTTTGGCAGGTCAACCGGGAAGTGCTTCGACTCGTAGGCTTCGATCAGGGTGATCATGACATCGAAATGATCGCCTTCCGGGGTTCCAGGTTCAGGCTCGTTGTCGAACAGTGCAGAGATGGCCTTGAGGGCGTCCTGGTAGTCCTGTTCTGTGTGGATAGGGCGAATGTTCATGGTGATTACTCCATTTCTACCGTGTCGGCATCGATCACGTCGTACTGTTTGTGGGTGCCGACGAACTTGATATAGAGGGCGCCATAGCGATAGGCGACAGCAACCACGAGCCGGTAATCGTTACCCTTGATGTTGAACACGACCCGGCGACTCTTGAGAATACTGGCGTTGCGAAACTGTGCCTTGATGTCGGCAGGGTTCGACCAGCTAGCTTTCTTCGCTTCATCAAGCCAGGCGAGGAAGGATTGCTCAGATTCTGGGTACTTTTCCCAGAAGGTTTTCAGTTGGCTGATGGCGATAATTCTCATGGGAATATCGTAGTCCCAAGGTGGGACTTTTGCAAGCCGGGGCACTTAGATGGAGGAAAGGTATCGGGGGCGGGGCTGGGGGAAATCAGTTCCGCAATGATTCTGCCGACCCACATAATACGTGGCTTTCAGAGGGTCGAAAATTTCCTATGTGCGGAACGGAATATTACCTAACGTATTGAAACGTATAGATAAGTTCATGGACTTGAAAACTGCCGACTGTAACAGGTCCTAGAGTTCGAATCTCTACGCCTCCGCCATATTTAGAACGCCAAAGCCCTGATTATTCAGGGCTTTTTCGTTTCTGGGGTTTGTAGGTTTTGACCCTTCGAAAGGCCGGCCGTTCCGCAACTTTCCTTAGCGTTCCGCAACTCAGGGTCAACATCGTCACGTTGTCGGTGTCACGATCTCTCCCGCGCGGCGGTAGACAGTTTTGGTGATCCGCTTGTCGGTGTGTCCCAAAAGTCGACTGGCCTGCGCCAAATCGACAATCTCGCTTGCGGCCTTGGGTCGAATATCCCTGAATTGAATAGCCTTGACGCCGTCTGCCAGAACGGAATCTTGATTCGCCCGTGAAATATCAGCGGCCTTCCTTCGTACATCATCGAACCTGACGAAGCATGCCTTTGGGGCTTTCAGCTTGATCATGTTGCGGGTTACCCATGGAGGAAATGCGCTATGAAATAGCGTTGGTCGGGGGATAGAACTGACGGTTTGTCCAGGTCGCAGTCGGCCATGCGGCAGGTATGCGTCAAAGTGCGTCGCTTTTCGCGGCCCTGCGAAATTGAGTGCCAGGTACCAGCAGCGAATACTCGAGCACAACGGCAAGCCAGTCGACCATGAGTCTTTCATCATCGGCTGTAGCCTTCGTCAGATTGGAGTTCACTGTGAAGCTCACCGGCGGCCAAATCGTAGCGAAAGCGCTCAAGGCACATGGCGTGCAGTACGTCGCAGGCATCCCCGGATACGGTTCGTGGGCGATGGTCGATGCGTTGCTTGCACCGGGGACGGAAATTCCGTTTATCCAGGTGATGCAGGAGCAAAGCGCAGTCCATATGGCCGATGGTTACTTTCGTGCCTGCGGCCGGCCAATGGCGGCCTTGCTGCCGACGGCGATCGGTGTGTCCAAGGCGCTCGGCAGCTTGGCCACGGCCTTTGCAGATTCGACGGCCGCACTGGTCATCAGTGGTGGGCAACTGTCTCATCTGCCCCAGTCCCTGTCGGCAGACGCTTCCGTTCGGGGCCCCCATAGCGGCCAGTCGCTGGGTGCAATCAAGGCTCAGCTACAGGCATCGACCATCGAAAATCTGCCTGCGCTCATGCATCAGGCGTTCAATACCATGCTCAGTGGGCGCCCAGGTCCGGTGAGTGTCGAGGTGCCGATCGCGATTCAGGTGGCGGCCGCACAGGTCCGTTTCGATCCCCCCAACACCCGCATGCCTACCGGCCGAATCGCCGCGCAAAAAGACCAGATCGAGCGCGCGTTGCAGTTATTGGTCAAGGCCAGGCGCCCGGTGATTCTTGCCGGCGGCGGGGTGATCGCGGCCGAGGCTTCTCTGGAACTGACGGCTCTGGCTGAAAGCCTCTGCGCTCCAGTGGTCACCACCACCAACGGCAAGGGCGCCATTGCTGAGGATCACCTGCTCAGCGCCGGCCCGATCGGCCGATCGGGCAGCCCGTGTGCCAATCAGTTGCTGGCCACGGCCGATGTGGTACTGGCGGTGGGCAGCCGATTGGCCAATACCCTGCAAGAAGGCTGGGGGGGCGGGGCGGTGTCGGCATTGGCCCATGTTCAGTTGATCCAGGTTGATGTGGATGCACATGAAATCGGTCGCAACCATCGGGTGGAAGTGGGCATCACCGCCGATGCGCGCAACGTGCTGGCAGACCTGGTGGCAGCGCTGTCACCGCAGCAGTGCCAAGGTTTCTCCCAGGCCCGATCAGCCTACCTGGAAGAACTCGGCACCCTGCGCGAGTCCTGGGAAGCCCGCCTGGAGGTGGACCGCAACAACGATGCGTCACCTTTTATCGTGCAGCGCCCGCTGGCCGAGTTGCGCCGAGTGCTTGAGCGCGACGCCATCCTGGTGGTCGGCGCGGGCAGTGTCCAGGTAGCCGTGAGACAAATGTTTGCGGTGTATCTGCCGCGTACCCACCTGTGCTCCGGCAGCTTTGGCTCCCTGGGCTGGGCGGTGCCTGCGGCCATCGGTGCGAAGCTGGCCATGCCAGCGCGCCAAGTGGTCTGCGTGGTGGGGGACGGTGACTTCCTGCAATCCATGCAGGAGATGGCCGTGTGTGTGATGCACACCATTCCAGTGGTGTTTGTGGTGTTCAACAACAGTGGATACGTGTCGCTCAGAGATGGCCAGGCTGAGGTCTTCGGCCGTCACCTGGGCAGTGAGTTCAACCTGCCGGATGGTAAACCCTACTCTCCGGATTTTGCCGAAGTGGCCAAGCATTTCGGCCTCGAGGCGTGGCGAGTCGAGCATGCCTCCCAGTTGCAATCGACCTTGCAAAAAGCCGTGAACAGCAAGGGCCCGGCACTGGTGGAAATCATGACAACAAGAGGCAGCGCAGGGGCGGTCCATCAAGGCAGCCTGCATTTTCCTGCGCCTGTGTACGACGGTGAGTCGGCCGGTGCCGGTAGCACCGCAGGCCGATAAAACTGACTGGTTATGTATGAGGAGAATCATCGTGAACACAACAACAATAACCCCGCCCGACCCGGCAGCTTCTCCACCCAAGCCGAAGCGATTTCGCCTGAGCCCCGCAGCGCTGACGATCACCCCTACCTTCATTCTGGTCGCGATCAGCGTCTACGGTTTCATCGGTTGGTCGACGGTGATTTCGTTCACCGATTCAAGGTTCTTCCCCAAGTACGACTTTGTTGGGCTGGCCCAGTATTACCGGCTGTGGGAGTCTGACCGCTGGAACACTTCGGTGATCAACCTGGTGCTGTTTTCCGTGGGGTTTGCAGTGATTTCACTGCTGCTGGGCTTGATCATCGCGATCTTCCTGGACCAGAAAGTGCGTGCCGAAGGCGCGTTGCGAATGATCTACCTCTACCCCATGGCCATCTCCCTGATCGTGACCGGTATCGCCTGGAAGTGGATTCTCAACCCAGGCACCGGCATCGAGCATCTGCTCAAGAGTTGGGGCTTCGAGAATGCCAGTTTCAACTGGCTGGTCGATCCGAGTATGGCGGTTTATACGCTGGTCATTGCGGCAGTCTGGCAAACGGCGGGCTTCGTCATGGCGATCTTCCTGGCCGGGCTGCGAGGAGTGGACGCCGAGATCGTCAAGGCGGCACAGCTGGAAGGGGCGGGGGCCTTCCGGATCTATACCCAGATCATTATTCCGATGCTGCGCAATTCGATGTTCTCCGCGATCGTGATCCTGGTCTATCAGGCCGTGCGCTCGTTCGACCTGGTCGTGGCGTTGACCAATGGCGGGCCTGGCTACTCCAGCGATCTGCCGACCACCTTCATGTACAACTCCACCTTTCTGCGCGGGCAGATGGCACAGGGCTCGGCGAGCGCCGTAATGATCCTGTTGGTTGTTGTCGCCATCGTCGTGCCTTACCTGTATGGGGAGTTCAAACGTGAACACAATGACAGCCATCACTGAAAGCGCCACTGGCATTGATACTCGTGCCTTGCGCCGCAACCTGATCACCCTGGTACGGCGCCTGGCCTTGTACGCCGCACTCATCGGCTTCGCGGCGTTCTTCCTGATGCCGTTGGTGGTCATGGTGTTCGCCTCGTTCAAGGACATGGACGCGATTGCGCACACCTCGATCCTTTCGTTCCCCACCCATCCCACCGTCCAGCCCTGGGTCGACGCCTGGTCCAGTGCGTGCGTGGGCACCAGTTGTGTCGGTTTGCGCGGGTTCTACTGGAACACCATTTTGATGGTCGTTCCGGCCGTGGTGATCTCCTCCCTGATTGGCGCGGTGAATGGCTATGCCCTGTCGAAGTTCAGTTTTCGCGGCGCCAATCTGGTGTACGGGCTGATTCTGTTCGGCACCTTTGCCCCCTATCAGGTGATGCTGATCCCGATCGCCAAAATGCTCGCACTCTTCGGTCTGTCCAACGGTATCGGCGGTCTGATTCTGCTGCACACCCTCTATGGCTTGCCGATGACCACGATGTTCTTCCGCAACTATTTCATGACGGTGCCGCAGGATTTGATCAAGGCCGCGCAGGTCGATGGCGCGGGATTCTGGACAACGTTTCTGCTGATCATTCTGCCTATGTCCACGCCGATGATCGTGGTGACGGTGATCTGGCAGTTCACCGGGATCTGGAACGACTTTCTGTTCGGCGTCTCTTTCACCAGTGGTTCCAGCACACCGATCATGGTCGCGCTCAACAATCTGGTCAGCTCCAGTGCCGGTGAGCGCCCCTACAACATCCATATGGCGGGTGCGCTGCTGTCGGCGCTGCCGACCTTGGTCGTCTACGTCCTGGCGGGCAAATATTTCGTGCGCGGTCTGATGGCCGGCGCGGTCAAGGGGTAAACACAAATGGCATCTTTGAACATTCGCAATGTGGAAAAACACTACGGTGATTTGAGGACGCTCAAAGGCGTCAACATCGATGTGGAGGATGGCGAGTTCCTGGTATTGCTGGGGCCTTCGGGCTGCGGCAAATCAACCTTGCTCAGCGCGATTGCCGGGCTTGCGCCGGTGAGCAGCGGGCAGATCGTGATCGATGGCGTGGTGGTCAATGACATCGAATCGGCTAAGCGAGACATCGCCATGGTCTTCCAGTCCTATGCCTTGTATCCGACGATGACCGTGCGCCGCAACCTCACCTTTGGCATGCGCGTGCGGGGTGCCTCGCGCCAGCAGCAGGACGAGGCGGTCAAGCGGGTCGCCGGCATTCTGCAACTCGATCAGTTGCTCGACCGCAAGCCGTCGCAACTCTCCGGCGGTCAGCGCCAGCGGGTGGCGATGGGCCGGGCTATGGTCCGTCAGCCGAAGATTTTCCTGTTCGACGAACCCCTGTCGAACCTGGATGCCAAGCTACGCACCGACATGCGCGCCGAGATCAAGAAGCTTCACCTGCGGGAAAAGACCACCACGGTCTACGTGACCCATGACCAGATTGAAGCCATGACCCTGGCGACCAAGATTGTGGTGATGCAGGGCGGCGAAGTTCAACAGATCGGTTCGCCGCAGACCATTTACGAGCACCCAGAGAACCTCTTTGTGGCGCGCTTCATCGGCTCCCCGGCGATGAACTGCATCAATGGCACGCTGAAGCTCGAAGGCGCTGATGCGGTGTTCGTGGGCGGTGCCCAAGCCACCGCTGGCCTGCGTGTCAACTTGGGTGCGATCAGCGAGGGTTACCGGCCGTATGTCGGGAAGAAGGTCGTGCTGGGCGTGCGCCCTGAATGGCTGGCTCACTCCGCAGACACCACCTCGCCTGAGTTGATTCAGGCCGTGGTCGACGTAGTAGAGCCCACCGGCTCCGACAATTTCGTGATTCTGCTGGCCTGCGGTGAAACCCTGATGGCGCGGTTCGCTCCGGGGGTCGGAGTGACCGGCCAGCGGGTTGGCCTGGCGGTCGATTTGAGCAAGGCGTTGCTGTTCGACGCCACGACCGAACAACGCATCGCCCGCTAGCGTTGCACGCCACTTCTGACTGAAGAGCAAGCCACGAGCCGGTCCTCCTGGACCGGTTGCGAGAGCCTGTACCTGCTGTTTGCAAGTCCGGCGCCACGGCGCCTTTGCAAGAACTGCCTCGAAAAGGCTGAATCCTCCACCCCGCAACAGAAGAGAAACGTGATGAAAAGCAATAAAAACGTTCGGAGCACAGGGCAATTGGGTTTCAAATGTGGCGCGATCAGTGCCGTCGCATTGGCTGTGCTGTTGGGTTCAGGCATGGCATCGGCAGACCAGAAGGAAGTCGAGGTGGTTCACCCTTGGTCCTCGGCGGGGGAGGCGTACGCCCTGGACGCCCTCAAGGAAGCCGTGAAAAAGGCCGGCATTGGCTGGAAGGACTCGGCCATCGCCGGCAACGATGGTAATAACCAGCAGCAGGCCCTGCAAGCACGCCTGTCCGCAGGAACGGCCCCGGACGTGACGCAGACCGTGCCCAACCTGATGCATGCCTATGTCGACCAGGGCGTGCTGACCAACCTCGATGAGTACGCCAAGGAGCAGGGCTGGGATGCCAAGCTCTCGCCGGAAATGCGCAAGTGGGCGATGTATCAGGGCTCCTACTATGCCATCCCGTTGGACGAGCATCGTGAAAACATGATGTGGGCCAACAAGGCGTTGCTGGCCAAGTACGGCGGCAAGTTGCCCGAGAACTGGGACCAATTCAATGCCATCGCCGAACGGATGCAAAAGGACGGGGTCATCCCGGTGGCGTTGGGCGGGGAAGACTGGCAGGAAGGCCAGATGTTCAGCTCGGTGATCGTAGGCATCGGTGGCAAGGATTTTTACACCAAGGCGATTCTTGAGCATGATCCGGTGGCGATCAAGAGCGAGACCATGGTCAAGGTCTTCGATCAGTTCCGCAAGGTCATCAACTTCACGGACAAGAACCGTATCGGTCGCGACTGGAATGCCGCCACGCAAATGGTCATTGACGGCAAGGCCGGTTTTCAGTTTATCGGTGACTTTGCCAAAGGCGAGTTTTTGCGCGCCAAGATGAAGCCAGGTGAAGACTTCTTGTGTGCCGCGTCTCCAGGCAATGGCCGTGCGTTTGTATTTATCACGGATCAGTTGGCCTTCTTCAAGCAAAGCAGTGCCGAGCACCAGCAGATTCAGAAAACCTTTGCCAGTCTGGTACTCGATCCTGCGGTGCAGATCGAGTTCAACGCCCGTAAGGGCTCCATTCCAACCATCGCCGATGTGCCTGCCGACAAGTTCGACAGCTGTGCCCAGATCAACCTGACCGACCGCAAGGCCAATCAGGCCGATGGCGGGATGTTGCCCTCGTTTGTCGAGAACATTGGCCAGGACCGCGATGTACGCGGGGTGTTCCTGGACGTGATCACGCACTTTGCCAATACCCCTGGCATGACCTCGCGACAGGCAGCTGACCGCCTCGTGGCCGATCTGAAAAACATCTAGGTAACGTGCGGGCTGGACGAACATGAGTCGTCCAGCCCGCGGTCTGCCCGGACGGTATCCATCAGACACCACGCTGGCGCGTGGTGGCATCACGAAGGGAATGGCACGATGTTTAGCGCAACCTACGTCATTGTCGGTGGGGGAACCACCGGCTGTATCCTGGCTGCAAAGCTGTCGAAAAACCCGGAAGTCTCGGTGGTGCTGCTCGAAGAAGGGCCCCGCGATTCCAACCCCTATATTCGCTTTCCCGGCACCTACTACAAGACCTGTCAGGGCCCGCTGCTCAAGCGTTACCCATGGGATTCGCCGGCCGAGTTCGGCCGGGCCCCGGGGGATACGATGATTCAGGCGTGTGTGCTGGGGGGCGGCAGCTCCGTCAACGGCATGGTCTACGCCCGTGGCAACCCCACGGACTATGACGAATGGGCGCAGTCGGGCGCGACGGGCTGGGCATACGACGATGTGCTGCCTTATTACGTCCGTTCCGAAGACAACTCAGATTTCTGCAATGAGGCCCACGGTGTCGGCGGGCCGCTCGGTGTGTCGTTCAACAGTTCCGTCCACCCACTGACACGCAAATGGCTGCAGGCGTGCCAGCAGGCTGGTTTTCCCTTCAACCCTGACTTCAACTCGGGTACGCCGGACGGTTGCGGTTACTACCAGATTTCAAGCAGCAATGGGCGACGCTCAAGTTCTGCCAGTGCCTACCTGCACCCGGTCATGCAGCGCAAGAATCTAAAAGTGATTACCGGCGCCAGGGCCACCCGCATTGTCATTGAGCAGGGTCGTGCGACGGGCGTGGAGTACCAGCGGGGTGGCGAGGGCTTCATGGTCGCCGCAGAAAGTGAGGTCATTGTGTCTGCAGGTACGATCAACTCGCCGAAGCTGTTGATGTTATCGGGAGTCGGTGCGGCGGATGAGCTGGCCTCGCTGGGTTTGCCGGTACACGCCGACTTGCCCGGGGTAGGGCGTAATCTGCAGGACCACCTGGAGATGTCGCTGGTTTACCAGTTGAAGGGCGTCGACAGCTACGACAAGTTCAAGAAGCCCCAATGGAAAGCCTGGGCAGCGCTGCAATACCTGGTCGCGCGCAGTGGACCGATCGCCTCGAACCTCATCGAAGGCGGTCTGTTTGCGCGAGGTTCAAACGCGAACCAGCCAGCTGACTTGCAGTACTTTTTTATCGTGGGTGCCGGCATTGAGGAGGGCACCGACAGTGTCCCGGGCGGGACCGGCTGCACCCTCAATTTCGAACATGTGCGGCCTCGCTCTCGGGGGCACGTTTCACTGCGCAGTGCAGACCCCGCCGAGTTCCCGCGAATCATGCCCAACTACATGGCCGAACAGTACGACGTCGACCGGTTGTCCGAGGGCTACCTGATTGGGCAGGACATCATATCCCAGCCTGCCTTCAGCCAGTACGTGGCTCGTCAGCACTACCCCGGCGTGACCTTCAGCGACCGGGCCGCACTGGCGGCCTACTTGCGTCGCAACGCACGCGCTGCGTTGCACCCGGTGGGCACCTGCAAGATGGGCACCGACGCGATGAGCGTGGTAGACCCGCAGCTGCGCGTCGTGGGGATCGAAAACCTGCGGGTGGCGGATGCCTCGATCATGCCCAACATCGTGTCAGGCAACACCAACGCGGCCTGCACCATGATTGGTGAGCGAGCGGCAGACATCTTTCTCGGCCTTGCAGCGCTGGCACCGCGACGCCTATTGCCACAGCTGCGCGGTCTTGGTGCACAACCTGCGTCGAAGTGCGTCACATAGGCCCGGCCTGCGAAATTGAGTACTGAAGACCCCATACCGATACTCGCTACATCAGACGCTTCGACCAGTTCTTGCGCAATGACGCTGTGAATATGGTGGGCCGGTCGGCCCATGTGATCGCCTGAAGCGAAGTCATTTTCCGAGAACGAAGGAACCCCCATGGCGTACTACCTGAAAACTTCCACCACGCAACTGTCCGGCGAAGCCGATACCCACCAGGTGCGTCGTATTGTCGAGCAAATGATTTCCGACATCAGCGCTCGTGGCGACACTGCGGTACACGAATATTCGGACAAGTTCGACAAATGGAGCCCGGCCAGTTTTCGCCTGAGCCAGGAACAGATCGATGCCTGCCTGGCCGAACTGACGCCGCGGCAGATCGACGACATCAAGTTCGCTCAGCAGCAAGTGCGCAACTTCGCCCAGCACCAGCGCAACTCGATGCACGATGTCGAAGTGGAAACCTTGCCCGGTATTATCCTGGGCCACAAACACGTCCCTGTGGAAACCGTCGGCTGCTACATTCCTAGCGGCAAATACCCGCTGTTGGCCTCGGCGCACATGGGCATCATCACGGCCAAGGTAGCCGGCGTGAAAAAAGTCATCGCCACATCGCCGCCCTTCGAGGGGCGCCCAAGCGCACCGGTGATTGCCGCCATCTACCTGGCTGGCGCCGATGAGATCTATTGCCTGGGCGGTGTACAGGCGGTGGCTTCAATGGCCCTGGGCATCGGCGAGTTCCCCGCCGTGGACATGATCGTCGGGCCTGGCAACGCCTATGTGGCAGAAGCCAAGCGCCAACTGTTCGGCAAGATTGGTATCGATTTGATCGCCGGCCCCACCGAAACCATGGTGATTGCCGACGACAGTGTCGACGGTGAACTGGTGGCCACCGATCTGTTGGGTCAGGCCGAGCACGGGCCCACTTCGCCAGCGGTGCTGATCACCACGTCTCGCCAGTTGGGCGAGGACACCCTGTCTGAAATCGAACGCCTGCTGGGGTTGCTTGACACGGCCGACATCGCCCGCCAGGCCTGGGACAACCATGGCGAGATCATCATTTGCGAAAGTGATGAGGAAATGGTCATCGAAGCGGACAAGGTGGCTTCCGAGCACGTCCAGGTCATGACCCACGATCCGGATTACTTTCTCAAGCACCTGCAGAACTACGGCGCGTTGTTCCTCGGCGCGCGAACCAACGTCGCCTACGGTGACAAGGTGATCGGCACCAACCACACCTTGCCGACCTCCGGGGCTGCGCGTTATACCGGTGGCCTGTGGGTGGGCAAGTTCCTCAAGACCTGCACCTATCAGCGCATCCTCACCGATGAAGCCTCGGCGATGATCGGTGAGTACTGCTCACGCCTGAGTGTGCTTGAGAAGTTCACCGGTCACGCCGAGCAAGCCAACATCCGTGTGCGCCGCTACGGACATCGCGAAGTGCCGTTCGGGACTGCGGTCGAATAAGTCAGCTGGTTCACAAAAAAACGCCATCGATCAGGTCATGATCGATGGCGTTTTTTTTTGTGCGCGGGGAGGCGTCAGTCCTGACCGCCCCAAATGATCGATGAGTTGTCGCCGGTCATGTACTCGCGCACTTCAAGGGGCAACGACAGGTCGCTGGGCAGCAGCGCCGTGCCGTTGCGCAAGTGCTCTTTACGGATCATGCCCTTGCCGGCATAGCCCAGTGCCATTCGCGTCGAAAACGGCTGGCGGAAGGACGAGGAGGCAACGCCGGTGATCAGCCCGTAAAGAAAGCGGATAGGGCGGCGGTGTTGTGGGGTGAGAATCGAAAAAGTGATTTCGTTGCGTTGCTTGCCTTCGAAGTCGACCATGAACAGACGATCACCCAGCAGCAGGCAGAAGCCGTGGTAGGTGAACGAGTAACCGATCTTGCCACTGCCATCGAGCAGCGGAAAACGCTCTACGGTGGCGTACTGAACCATGGAGTCGGCGCGATACAGGCAGGTGACCGAACGCAGGATTCGTCCTTTGTAAATGGACGAATTGTGGTACCGGTAGTAAACCCCCAGGTAGTCTTCGAGCAGATCTGCGGAGTTTTTTGCCAAGGGCAGAAAGTGCGTGAATTGCGCCGAGGCTCGCAGACCGATTGGCAGTTCGTTCTCGAAACCTTCGTAGAACTTCTTGAAGTCGGCAGGTGGCCGAAACAGATCATCGGCCTCCATCATGAAATAGCGTGCGATCTTCTGCAGGATCTTCTGCGACGGCAAGTGCTGTCCGGCCAGGTACTTGTTGAACTGCTGGCGGTTGACGTCGACCTTACGGCACAGATCGGCCACGGAGCGGCAGGACTCCACCAGCGTGGCCAGGTTTTTTTGCACGTTGCCCTGCTGGTCGCTACGGGCTTGGTGACGCTCGCCATGTGACAGGGCGCTAGCATCAGACATGATTCCTCCTCAACAAAATAATACGAACCCCGTGGGCAGGATCCAGGCAGCGATCAAGCGGTCACCGATGATGGTGGGTGAGCGCTTTTGCGACGGGTGAGGCCCACGGTAATCGATTTCATAGCACATGCCATGCCATCGATAATGCCGCGCAAGGCCGGTGAAAACCCCGAATGTACGAGGGCGGTTGTGGCGACGCCCCGCAGTGAAGCGACATGACGCACCATAGCCTTTTTTTGAAAGCACCGGAGCAGACAAGGCAGGCCTGTCGGCGGGTATCCGTTACCGGCGCACCCAGGTGGGTGTGGGCTTGGTGGGTGCCGTTACACCCTGCGCGTTAGACATCCAGGCGTCACTGCGCAAGAATCAGCGCGACTTCAGTATTCAGGCGTCCCCATGAAAGAAAGTGCTGGCTCGCGGAACAAAGGCTCCTCCATCACGCGTGTGATGGAGATCATCGAAGCGGTCGCTCAGGCCAGCAGTGCTCCTTCGCCAGCGGATCTGGCGTTCATGCTGGATATCCCCAAGCCTAGCCTCCATCGTTTGCTTCAGCAGATTCAGGCCGAAGGTTTCCTGCAGACCAACCTGCGCGGGGCGATTGTGCCCAGCGAGCGCCTGCATCACATCGCCATGGGCGTGATCTATGCCAGCCGCTACAAGGCCCAGCGCCAGGCCATTCTCAGGCAACTGGCCGAGGAACTGGACGAAACCTGCGGCATCGCCATGCCTGACGGCATCGACATGGTGTACCACGATCGGGTCCAGAGCAGTTGGCCCTTGCAGTTGCACTTGCCGGTGGGCACCCATGTACCGATGTGGTGCACTGCGAGTGGCAAGCTGTACCTGAGCACCTTCTCCGAGAGCCGCCGCAGGCAGATCATCGAAAGCCTGTCGCTCAAGCGTATGGCTCGCAACACCCTCACCCAGGCCGAAGCGTTGGAGGCCCAGCTCAAGGCCATCCGCAAGAGCGAACTGGCGGTCGACAATGAAGAATTCGTCGACGGTATGGTGGCCTGCGCCGTGCCGATCAAGGACCGCAGCGGGCGACTCTTCGCCTGCTTGTACACCCATGCCCCGACCATACGCAAAAGTCTTGAGGAACTGTTGGCACTCGAGCCGCAGCTCAGACGCGCGGCATCCAGATTAGGCGAGCTGGTAGAAGAGCCTCCGTCTGAGACATAACCCACCGTCACGCCTCACTCCAAGCCATCGGTCGACAGCCGGTGGCTTTTTTTTGCGCTTCCGGTCGACTTTATTTTTATATAACGATACATTTTGTATCGTTATATAAAAATAATCAACGGTAATGCTCTTGAGGTGATCTGATGTCTGTACAAGCCATTCTTCCCCGCATCATGGAAATCGGCGCCGACGCCAGCCGAAAACTGCCCGACGTATTGGCGGCGCTGAACTGCAGTCGCCCGTTGATCGTCACGGATAAGGTCATGGTCAAACTGGGGCAGGCTGAGCGACTGGTCGCGGTGCTGGCCGAGCGCAATATTGTCTGTGAAGTGTTCGATGACACCGTGCCGGAGCCGACAGCCCAGTCGATTCAGGCCGGGGTGGCGCGTGTACGCGACGGCAGCTTCGACTCGATTGTCGCCCTGGGCGGCGGCAGCCCCATCGACAGTGCCAAGGCCATTGCCATCCTCGGCAAGCACGGTGGGAACATTCGTGATTACCGTTTTCCGCGCCAAGTCAACGAAGCCGGCCTGCCGATCATCGCCATACCCACCACGGCCGGCACCGGTTCGGAGGTGACGCGCTTCACGATCATTACCGATGAAACCAACGATGAAAAACTCCTGTGCGCCGGGATTGGTTTCATGCCGGTGGCAGCACTGATCGACTTCAAACTTACCCTCAGCCTGCCTGCGCGCACGACCGCGGATACCGGCATCGATGCGCTCACTCATGCCATCGAAGCCTATGTCAGCCGCAAGGCAAACCCATACAGCGACACTCAGGCGCTGGCGGCCATGAGCCTGATCGGGCCGAACTTGCGCCGCGTCTACCGTGATGGTCAGGATCAGGTCGCTCGCGAAGCCATGATGATCGGCGCCACGCTGGCGGGTATCGCCTTTTCCAATGCCTCGGTGGCACTGGTACATGGCATGAGCCGGCCTATCGGTGCCTTCTTCCATGTCCCCCATGGTTTGTCCAACGCCATGCTACTGCCGGCCGTAACGGCCTGGTCGATTCCGGCCGCCGTCGAGCGTTACGCCGACTGTGCTCGCGCCATCGGTGCTGCCAATGCGGCGGACAGCGATGCGCTGGCCAATGAAAAGCTGATTGCTTTTCTTGAGGCCGTGAATGACGAGTTGGCTGTACCCACGTTGCGCCAGTTCGGCGTTGACCGTGAACGCTTCGAGCAGTCCATGGCAGTCATGGCGCAACAAGCGCTGGCTTCGGGCTCGCCGGGTAACAACCCTCGCGTGCCGAGCGCCGATGAAGTGATCGAACTGTACACGTCGCTGTGGCAATAGCCGCTGTAGCTCAATTCGGCGCGCAACCTGGCCGCTGTCCCGACTTCGGGCGGCGGCTTTTTTATGGGGCGCGTCAGTGTGCGTCACTTGCCGCCGATGTGCGAAATTGAGTTAAGCCACACACGGACAGATACTCGAGTGAGCCTTGAGCGGTTCACACTCAAGCCAGTGTGGGCACTCGGCTACTGGCCCTCTCGACAGGTGATCCTCCGTCATGAATACACGAGACAACTCCCACGTCACACCCAGGATCAGGAAAGCGCGAATCGCCACCTTCGCAGGCTTCATGATTCTGGGGGCCATGCTCTACACATGGGCCATTGGCGTGAGCGCGTTTCGCCGTCAGTTAGGGCTACAAGGCAGCCTGGGCGATCTTGATTTTGGCATGGTGGCCTTGGGGATCGGCGTTGGTTCGACTGTGGGGGCCCTGTGTGTCGGGCGCTTTCTGGACATCTTCGGCCCCAAGTCCGTTATCAGGGTGCTGATGCTGCTCTACCCGGTCTCGATCATTGTTCTGGGCTTTTCCAATGATTTCTATTTTGCCATGACCTTCGGCATCGTCCTGGGGACGCTGCGCGGGGCCACGGATACGGCGCTCAACGCCCATGGCGTCCAGGTTGAACGGTTTTACCGGCGGCCGATCATGGCGGCGTTCCATGCGTTCTTTTCCTTGGGTGGGTTCTTCTTTGGCATTTTGGCCAGCTACCTTGCCGGCCTCTTTCCCCTCAGTGCCGCCGCACCCTTCACCTTCGCCGGCATCAGCCTGGCGGTGCTCAGTGTGCTCGCCAATCGCTTCATGCTCGACAAACATGAATTGCTGGCCGCTCCACAGGCCAGTGCTGACTTAACGGCAGGCGCGAAAGGCTGGGATTGGCGCATTCTCGCCGTCATTGTGGCCTTCGGAGCCTTGTTGACGGGCGGGATGGTCAGCGAGAGCGCCGTGAATGACTGGGGCCAGGAGTTCCTCAACCGCCAAGCGGGCATGAGCATCGCCACGGCGGGCCTGGCCATCAGCCTGTTTACCGGGGCGGGGTTCATCGGGCGCATCACCGGCGACCGCCTTGCCGAGCTCATTGGGGTGTCACGCATGCTCCTGTGCTGTGGGTTCACCGCCATTCTCGGTATATGCCTGGCGACACTGAGTACTCATGCGGTCGTCGCGATGGCCGGGTTTGCCCTGCTGGGCTTGGGGCTGGCCTGCATTGCACCGCTAATGCTGTCCAGTGCCGGGCGTAAGGATCCAGCCAATGCCGGGCGCAACGTCGGGATTGTGAACGGCATCGGTTTTTCCGGGTTGCTGGCGGGGCCGGCCGCGTATTCATGGATTGTCAGCACGTTTGGGATTCACGCCCTGTTCTACATCCCGCTGGTGCTCCTGGGTCTTCTGACATTGTTCGGGCCGCTATTGATGAGGGCCCGAGCAGGTAACCGTTCAGGCTCATCGCGTGCAGGGTTGTCGCTACCTGCGAAATAACAGCACAACAGGGTCGACAAGCACATGCCTCACATCATTAACGCGGTGGCGGGTTCGCCTGCGCGAGCACTTTCCGTTTGTGGGATCACCACCCGGTACTTGTCCTTCGAGGAGGACGTTCGGGTCTGTTCAGAAGCGGGTATGAACGGGATCAGTCTGTGGTGGGACAAGATAAAGGCCTGTGGGGTGGACCGGGGCGCCAAGGTGCTGAGGGATGCACCGCTTGCACCGGTGAGCATGGTCGGACTGCCGTGCATGCTGACGGCGGAGGGGCGGCAGGACCGACAGGTCTTTGACCTGTTGCGTGGCGCGCTGGATGACTGCGCGACCCTCGGCGTCGGCGTGATGGGCGTGGTGCCGGGCAATCACCAAGGCCGCACCCGTGAGCAGATGGACGAGGCAACCGTCGACGTGCTGGTACGCCTGGGCGAGGAAGCTCGGCAACGGGGGGTGACCCTGGCGCTGGAGCCCGTGCATGAACCCTATCTGGATTATCTGAACACGCTGGTCGATGCCGAGCGGATCGTGAAAGTAGTCAACAGCACCGCGGTCGGCATTCTGTTTGATGCCTGGCACCTGTGCCATGAGCCGGAACTGGACAGGCGCATCGAAGAAACGGCCTCGCGAATCGCCCTGGTGCATTTTTCGGATTGGCGAGAGCCCACACGCTGCCACGATGATCGCCTGTTGCCGGGGGAGGGTGTGCTGCCGCTCAAGTCCATCTTGACCAAGCTGCATCAGAGCGGATACCGCGGGTATTTCGATGTGGAAGTGTTTAGCGAAGAGGTATGGCGCGCGGACCCGCTGCAGAACCTGAATAAGTGTCGGGCGTTCTTTGATTCCGTCTGGGCGGGTAAGGCGTAAGTAACAGGGCGGTCCTGCAATAACATCTAAGGCCTAAGTCGGCCTCACTCACGAGGGTTTTTCACCATGGCGGTTTTGACGGGCGATATTCCTGCAAAAAGAAAACTCAAGGTCGGCATGGTCGGTGGTGGCAAAGGCGCTTTCTTTGCCAGTTACCACCGCGCAGCCATGCGCCTGTGCGATCGCTTCGAGATCGTGGCCGGCGCATTCTCTTCCGATCCTGCCACAGGGCGTGAAGCGGGCGAGGCGCTGGGTGTGGACCCGACCCGGATCTACTCGACGTTTGCGCACATGGCGCTCGCCGAGAAAGCGCGTCCTGACCCTATCGAAGCGGTGGTCATTGTCACGCCCAATTTTTTGCACTTTGAGCCGTGCCGTCTGTTCCTTGAGGCGGGCATTCCGGTCATCTGTGACAAACCCCTGGTCAACAGCCTGGACGAGGCGCTTGAACTGGTGAGGATCGCTCGGCAGCGCAATACCTTCCTGGCCATGACCTACACCTACTTGGGTTATCCCATGGTTCGGGACGCGCGCAGCCGTATCCAGGGCGGGGAGCTCGGCGAGATCCGCTTTCTGTATGTCGAGTATCTGCTGGAGTGGCTGGCGCCAGGGGTCGAGCACCTCGGCAAAAGCCTGGCCTGGCGTGGTGAGCCGGCCAAGGCGGGCCCAACCGCTGCGCTGGGCGATGTGGGTACCCATGCCTTCAACCTGCTGGAGTTCCTTTCGGGGCGACGCTGCACCGGGCTTAACGCCAAGCTGACCAGTACCGTACCGGGTTGGGCAATGGACGATACCAACGTGGTGCAACTGGAGTTTGAAGGCGGCGTGGATGGTTTGTTATGGGCAAGCCTGGCGGCGCCCGGCCACCGAAATGGCCTGCGATTCAAGGTCATCGGCAGCAAGGCGTCGGTCGAATGGTGCCAGGAGGCGCCCGAGACCCTGCGTTTCGCGCCCACAGGCGAAGCGGAGCGGATCTATCGGCGCGGGCAGTCCGACAATTGTGCCCAGACGCTGGCGTTCACCAGCCTGCCCGCCGGCAACTCGGAGGGCTATCTGGAAGCGCTGGCGGTGCTTTACGCCGATTTCGCCCAAGCGCTGGAGGCGGGGCCTGCCTGGCGCAGCGCAACCGTTGTGCCGATTCCCGATATCCAGGAGGGCGTGCGTGGCGTGGCGTTGTCGCAGGCGTGTGTGGAGTCCAATCGCACGCGTGGCTGGGTGCCTTTCCCGCAGGTCTGATCGGCGCGCCTGCGCCCGTTATGTCATGCAGTGCGTCAGTGTGCGTCGGCTTTGTTTAGGTTGCGAAATTGAGTGAAAGCGGCCAACGGCAAATACTTCAATGGCACCCAGCGGCTGCGCTGGGTGCCCACACGATGCACGTGAGGCTCAGCTGGTTTTTCAGGCGATAAAGAGGCGTACATGAAGCAATTACCCGAAGTCATTGTCATCGGCAGCGGAGTAGGCGGTGGGGCCACGGCCCGTCGTCTCGCTGAGAACGGCGTGAACGTGCTCATGCTCGAACGCGGTGACTGGGTGCCTCAGGAAGACCAGAACTGGAGCGTCGCATCAGTATTCTTCGACAAAAAATACACTGCACATGACTCTTGGCTGGATGCGAGTGGCACGGCATTTCGCCCCAGCATCTACTACAACGTGGGTGGTTGCACCAAGTTCTATGGTGCCTCGATGATCCGCCTGCGTGAACGGGATTTCGAGGAATTACGCCATGAAGCCGGGGTTTCTCCCGCCTGGCCGATTTCCTATGCGCAGCTGGAGCCCTATTACGCCGAAGCCGAAGCGATCTTTGAGGTGCACGGCGATGACACCGATGACCCCTCGGCCCCTTGGCGCAGCAACGCGTATCCATTCCCGCGAGTGGCCAGCGAGCCGATCGTTGCGCAGATGGGCGCGACGATGTCCCGACTGGGCGCGCGCACTTCCGCCTTGCCGCTGGCCATCAATTATTCCAGAAAGGGCTGCTGCATCCTCTGCAAAACCTGCGATGGTTTTCCGTGCAAGGTCAGCGCGAAGATGGAGGCGGAAACCGCACTGGTGAAGCCAGCATTGGCCACCGGTTGCGTCACCTTGCGCACCCAGACTCTGGTTAAGCGCTTGATCCTCTCGGCTGACGGCAAAACGGTCAGCGGGGTGGAGGTGGAGAGTGCCGGCAAGACCGAAATCCTCACCGCAAAGCTGATCGTTGTCGCCTGCGGGGCAGTCAATAGCGCGGCGTTGTTGTTGCGCTCGGCCTGCGATGCGGCGCCGAACGGGGTGGCCAACAGTTCCGACGTGGTAGGGCGCAATTACATGGCCCATAACCAGACGGCGTTGATGGGGCTTTCCATGGGCAAAAACACCACCACCTTTCAGAAAACCCTGGCGATGAACGAGTTCTACTTCGGTGCGCCGGATTACCCATTTCCGTTGGGGCACGCGCAAATGCTCGGCAAGCTGCAAGGTGGAATGTTGTCTGCCAACGTGCCGTTTCTGCCCAAGGCTGTGGGCTCGACCATGGCCAGTCACAGCATCGACTGGATTGCCTTTTCTGAAGACCTGCCCGACCCGGACAGCCGAGTGGTGCTCAAGGACGGCAAGATTCAGTTGGCGATCCGGCGCAACAACCTGGCACCGCATCGTGTGTTAGTCAAAAAGCTCGCAGCGTTACTGCGTGCCAGCGGCTATCCGATCGTGCTGACCAAACCGCTGCTCAAGCATTCGACGTCGCACCAGTGCGGCACCGTGAAGTTCGGCACCGATCCGCGCACCAGCGCACTGGATACGTTCTGCCGCAGCCACGACCACAACAACCTTTTCGTGATCGACGCCTCCTTCATGCCGTCCTCGGCTGCCGTGAACCCGGCCCTCACGATTGCGGCGCAGGCATTGCGCGCGGCAGACCACATCCTGGAGCGAGACTTCGGTATCGCCGCGGTGAAAAGAACCAACACGGTGAACACGGTCGACATTGGTTGACTCGACAGGGCTGTCTCGAACTTGAAGGCCACGATCTGCGTGGCAACGCACACCATCCCATTACAGAAAAACGGAGCAGGACATGGCTGATACAAAAAAAATGACGGGCGGGCAGATCGTGGTCGAGTACCTGATCCGCGAAAAAGTGCCTTATGTCTTCGGTATTCCGGGCCACGGCAACACCGCATTGCTCGATGCCTTCGTCGATCGCAAGGACGAGATCACCCTCGTCCCCGCTATGCATGAGCAAGGCGCTTCGCACATGGCCGACGGCTTCTATCGGGCCAGCGGCCAGATCGCTGCGGTCTGTGCCTCTATCGGCCCTGGCGCCACGAACACGCTGACCGGCATCGCTACCGCATTCGCCGATTCGATTCCGCAACTGGTGATCAGTGGTGGCGTACACACCTACATGATGGGCAAGGGCGTGCTGCAGGAGCTGGACCGCCCCCACGGCGACAACTTCCCGCGCATGGCCGAACCTGTGGTCAAGCGTTGGTGGCAACCGAGCCATGTCGCGCAGTTGCCAAGTGTTATGACCCAGGCCTTCAACGTGATGCTTGAAGGTCGTCGTGGCCCGGCGCTGATCAATCTGCCGCAAGACCTGCAAGCCGAGTACGCAGAGGTGGCATTGCCTGCCCCGCAGACCCACCGTGGCCATGGTCGCCTGCACGGTGACCCGGCCGACATCACTCGCGCCGTCGAGCTGCTGCTGTCGGCCGAGCGTCCGGTGATCATGGCCGGTGGCGGCGTGATCGCGGCCAATGCCAGTGCCGAGCTCGTCGCGATCGCCGAGCACGTGGGTGCGGCCGTCACGACCTCATTCATGGGCAAGGGCTCGATTCCCGAAGACCACCCTCTGTATGCCTGGCCGTGCGGTGACCTGGGCTCGATCCCAGGCAACGCCATGACCCGGGAAGCTGATGTGATCCTGGCCATCGGTTGCCGCTTCAGCGACCGTATCACCTCGTCCTACCGTCCGGGCGTGACCTTCGATATTCCGAAAACCAAGCTGATCCAGATCGACATCGATGGCTTTGAGATCGGCAAAAACTACCCGGCCGAAGTGGGCATCGTCGGCGACGCCGGACCGATCCTGACTGCACTGCTGGCGCAGTTGCGTGCGCAGGGCCCGGCCCGCGACTATTCCCAGTCGCCGATGTTTAAGCGCCTGCAAACCCTCAAAGGCAAGTGGGAAGAGCACCTTCACCCGCTGCGTACCTGCAATGAATCGCCGATGACTGTGTCTCAAGTGCTGTTCGAAGCGCGCAAGGTACTGCCTCGCGACACCATCGTGGTCACTGACTCAAGCAACCCGCAGAACCAGGTGTTCAACGAGTTCCCGGTCTACGGCCCCAAGCAGCACATCACACCTGGGGGCTTCTCTGGGATCGGCTTCGCGGTGCCGGCGGCCATCGGTGCCAAGATGGGTGCCCCGAGTCAGCCCGTGGTGGCTATCTGCGGCGACGGTGCTTTCCTGCAGACAGGCCAGGAACTGGCCACGGCGGTGATGATGGGTGTTCCAGCCATCTTCCTGATCATGAACAACGGCGGTTGGGCGGCCATTCGCAACCTGCAACTGAATATGTTCGGCGAGGACCGGGAAATGATCACCGATTTCCGCACCCCGGACGGTGCTTCGTGGGAAGCGCACATTGCCGACTTCGCCAAGTCGCTGGGTGCCGCATCTGAACGCGTGACCGACCCTCTGCAGATCGGCGCGGCGGTGGAGCGTGCGCTGGCATCGGGCCGCCCATACGTCATCGAGGCGATCACCTCCCTTGAGCGCCCATGGAGCAACATGCACCCGACCGGCTGGTGGGACATCACCGTGCCTGCCTACCTGGGTGACCTGCGTGACGACTACGTCGAGAAGCGCGGTTTCTGATAGTAGCTCCTTGAATTGTGCCGCCCTTCGTGGCGGCATGATTCGTTGAGTCAGAAAATTCCCAGGCAGGAGAGAACCATGTCAGCGATTAACCAAAAACGTGAACTGCAGTTTTCCGACGAGTTCGTGGAATGCTACCTCGTCGAGAATGTGAAGGACTTTGTCGTGCCTGGCGGGGTAGCCCTGAATCTGGACCATGCGCCCATGCACATTGGCGGGCCGATTCCCAGCGTGGTCCCAGGCTGGAAATCCACCCGGTTGTTCAATGCCGTGATCGCCGAGGCGAGCCGCGTTGCGATCTTCAGGGTTCGCAGCGAGGTCAATCTGGGGGGGGTGGTGTTCGGTGAGTGGGACTGGTTCGGCAATCGCTTTGCCAAGTTTCCGCGCACCACGCCGCTGTACATTTCCCGTTACGACGAAATCGGCAACGTGATGCTCGATCCGTTCGCCTTTGCCAATCAGCGCAAAGAAGTGACCGACCTGCGTGAGTACGGCATTCGCCTCAACTTGTGGTGGGCACCCACGAATACCGACTGCTACCTGCACAACGAGCATCCGTTCCTTGAGATTCACACTCAGATTCACGGGACAGGGCGCATCCAGAAATTCCTTGAGCGTGATGACTCAACCCTTTACGAACAGATCAGCATGGCGCCGGGTTTTACCCATGATCCGTTTACCCAGGTGCAGGCCGATGGCAACCCGACCTACCCATGGCACCGCTACTGGTCTGACTCGGATGCCATCTGGTTAGCAATCGAGTTTCATCCCACGGTTTGATTCATTTTGCAGCGTTCTTTTCACAGATAACCGGATCGCCGAACCGTCGGCTGGTTAGCTCGCGAAGCTCCATATGACGCAATTTACCAGTCAGTTTTTGCGACGGAAGAGCCGTTTGTGATTGCTGATATTTAGTAAAGCAAATAAACGGCGATCACCTTAATCCTAAGACTCGCGTCAACGCCCTGATTATTCAGGGCTTTTTCGTTTCTGGGGTTTGGGTGGGGCTGTAGCCGGTCAACGGACAGAACAGGTCGTTGACGTAAGTGATGTTGCCTTGCAAGTCAGTGGTGGAGATCACCATGACGTTTTCCAGGGGCGCCCAGAGTTTTTGCGTTAGGGCATTGCGTCGTATTGCTCCCTCAAGATTTAAAAAATGTGTACATGAACGGTGTGCCTGGCCGTCGCTCGGTTTCGGCTGTGAGGATTCTGTGATTAACAGGTCACAGTTAGCGCCATTTTTTTCCCTTTAAATTCAATTGTTTATATTTATATTTGGTCATTATGACCACGTAGGGCGATGCCTCGCAGTTTGTGGTTACAGAAAAATGTGCCTGGCTGGCATGTTTAGTGCGTCGAATATGAAGGATTTATGACAGTGCTACGCTTAGAGCATCGCTTGAAGCGGCGTAGCCCGACACACTACTGGCGGGGCAAGGCGATGAAAGAGAGAGCGACTGTAATTTGCCGGCGAGATAATCGCGTTCTCTATGTGCGCAAAGCAAAATCCAACTGGGTGTTGCCTGGCGGCAAGATCGAGGCCGGCGAAACACCCGCGCAAGCCGCATTGCGCGAGCTGAGCGAGGAAACCGGATTGGTGGCACAAGATCTGATTTACCTTGCCCGCTTCGAGAAGAACAACACGGTTCACTACGTGTTTACTGTGCAGCTACGTGAAACCGACAAACCCTCTCCGCAAAATGAAATCGCTGACTGCAAATGGCTTCCGTTCAAAAAGGCCGGCGATTTGGACATCAGTCCTGCTACCAAATCGATCGTCCGGTCGTTTGCTCGAGAGGCGGTTTGAGTAGCGGTTATCGTTCGGGGGGAGGTCGGTAAAAGACAATGGAAAGAGGCCAGCCCGATGAACTACTTCCTCGCCCAAGCGCTCAACAACCTCTGGGCCAACGACCGGCTGCTGCGCGCCTGCAATGCACTGACTGATGCCGAGTATCGCGCACCCAGGACCAGTTTTTTCCCCTCCATCCAGTCCACGCTTCACCACATCCTCGATGTCGACCGCTACTACCTCGCAGCGCTGGAACAGGATTTACCGGGGCAGGACATCAGCATTCCGGCGGACCTTGTTTTTGCCGACCTCAACAGCCGGCAGCGCTCAATGGACCGCCGTCTGGCCGCGCTATGCCAAGGCCTCGATCAACACGAACTGCGTCGAACCGTGCTCCTGAAGCGCACGGCCGGCCCTGTCGAGGAGCGGATTGACCGAATTCTTCTGCACCTGTTCGAGCACCAAATTCACCATCGCGGGCAGGTTCACTCGATGCTGTCGGGAACCTCTGTCGCAGCACCGCAACTCGACGAGTTTTTTATGGCGTGCGACCAACAGTTCCGGGAGCACGAAATGCGTGAGTTGGGGCTGACGGAAGACGGTCTCTGGTAGTCGACTCTTCAACCGGCAATCAAGACAGTCGAAACCTTCGCGCGAATCGGGTCCAGTCGCTCCGCCGGTGCGTCATGTTCAACCACCAGCACGCCCAGGTCCTCGCAGGGTGCGACCTGATAATGCGCGATGCTCGCCAATTTTTCATTGGTGACCACCACCACGATCTGACCGCTGCGCGAGACCACCGCACGTTTGAACTCGGCGTCGTCCAGGTCGAAGGCGGTTATCCCTTTGCCCGCATCGATGGCGCAAGCGCCCAGAAAACAGATATCAAAATTGAAATTCAGCAATTGCTGGGTTGCGGTCAGTCCGACTGCGCTGCCTGTCGCTTTGTGCAATCGGCCGCCCAGTAAAATCACGTCTGCCAGCGGTAATTTGGCCAGTTCAAGCGCAATCGACGGTGAATTCGTAGTGATGGACAGTGCAAGGTCGTGATTGATTTCGCTCGAAATGGCGAAGTTGGTGCTGCCGCCATCAATGAAAATGTGCTGACCGGATTTGATCAGGGTCGCGGCCGTTGTCCCTAAAGCGTCTTTGCGTGAACGCTGTTCTTCATTTTTTTCAGGCTGACCGGCGCTGTTGCCAGGAATGGAGATCGCGCCGCCGTATACCCGTTTGCACAGGCCCGCGTCAGCGAGAACGCCGAGGTCGCGACGTATCGAATGTTCCGAAACGTTGAACTCCGTGGCCAACTCCGCCGCCAAAACGCGTCCGTGTTGCGCAAGGCGAAGGGTGATCAGTTTTTGCCGCTCGCCGGGGAAAGCTTCATGAGTGAGCATTGACTTAATCGTGTCCTGTCATATAGTGGGCATAAACGAGCATGCAAATGTCGTTTTTGCAGAAGATCGAGCAGCATCATGCATCGGCTCGCTCGATGGGTCAATTTCGCTCGCTCGGATCACTCGCCTCTGGCCATGGGGTCAGGGCCTCACACATGCAGGGTAAGTCCATGTCAAACGAACTTCAGAGAGCCGCCTATTCAGTGCTACTGCCTGCATTTTCGGGGCTGGAACTGGATGAAAATGTCCGCCGCTACTTGAGCCGTGGCGGAGTGTCCGTGTTGCTGGGGGAAAGTCGCGAGGAATACATTGCCAGAAGTATGAGCGTTGAGCGCCGGCGTCGGGAAACACGCGAGCACTTCGCGCAGATTGCTAAAGAAGCCGTGGAGTATGCCAACTCGCCGGTGTTGATTGCCGTCGACCAAGAGCTTGGCGGTATCCAGCGCCTTCACGAACTGGTGCCTAAAATGCCGCCGGTGGAATTGCTCAAAGATCTGAGCGCCGCCGACATTGAAGAGCGCTGTTTCGAGATGGCCAGTGCGGCGCGCATTATGGGCATCAACCTGATCCTGGCGCCGATTGTGGATGTGGTGACGGGCGCCAACCCTTGGTTGCATAACCGCAATCTCGGTTCGAATCCGGCAGAAGTCGCGCGGATTTCCTGTGCCTTCATCCGGGGTGTACAGCGGGCCGGGGTGATCGCGACCGCCAAGCATTTCCCGGGGCATTTTATCACCGAGGCTGATCCGGCGGTGGCTGAAGCCTTCGTTCCTGGTCCCTATGAATTGCTTGAGGACGGGCTCGACGTTTTCCGGCAGGTGATTGCCTCCGGGGTCAAAGCGATCATGCCCGGCCCGGCGGTTTTCCCCGCCATCGATCCCGATAAGTCCGCGTCCACCTCGGCCAAGGTCATAGGTCTGTTGCGCGATAACCTGGCGTTCGACGGATTGATCATCAGCGATGACCTCGATGCCGTGTCCATCATTCGTGGTAACACCATCACCGAAACGGCCGTTACGTCCCTGGCCGCAGGCGCGCATTTGTTGCTGGTGTCGAGCGAGGCCGGCCTTGACGCGATTGCTGAGGCGATCGTCGCGGCTGTGCGTGAGGGCACGCTGGACAAGCAGACCTTGCTCTCGGCTTCGAAGAAGGTGCGCTCGCTGGCAGAGGCCTCTCGTACTCAGGTGGATTTGGGTCTGTTCCTTTCATTTCCCAGCGAGTCAGGGCACCTGACCAGCAGGGTCAAGCTATGAAGGATCTCGAACGTAAAGCGTTCGGTGGACCGCACGTTGAAGCAGCATTTACAAGCAGTCTTGTTAGGCATTAAGGACAAAGCCCCGATGCTCTCGGGGGCTTTGTCGTTTCGGCTTTATTTCACCCGGTGAAACAGTACATTGTCCGGTGTGGTCCTTCTCGGTTGCCCGTGGAAAGAAGAGTATTACTCCCATCAGCGCCGCAGTGTCCTTGCTAACTAACACAGCGACATTGTTGCGGAACTTGATAACTGACTTCTTACCAAGCGATCACCCGAGGATACCCCAATGAGCCTTTCTTACTTCGATCTGACTGTTCCTGTTTTTCTCCGTGGTCTCGAAAGAATGTCCGCGTTTCTGGATAAAGCCGACGTCCATGCCCAGGCCAAAAACATTAAAGTCGATACGTTGTTGTCCGCTCGTCTCGCCCCGGATATGTATGACCTGGTTGGGCAAGTCCACACCGCGACCTATATTGCCAAGATCAGTGCCGAGTACCTGTCAGGCGTCGAAGGGCCAGGCTTTGCCGGAGATGAGACCACACTGGAACAACTGCGTGAACGCATTGCCGTGCTGGTTGGTTTTCTCGAAAGCCTGACACCGGCGGATTATCAGGACAACGCCGGTAAACCGGTTAACCTGACCATTCCAGGCATGGAAATGACCTTTACCCAGCAGGATTACTTGTTCAAGTTTGGTCTGCCGAACTTCAACTTCCACCTGGTGAACACTTACGGTATTTTGCGTAATAACGGTGTGCCGCTGGGCAAGATGGACTTTCTGGGTAGTCTGTAAGGCGTCTGAGTTCTAATAAAAAGCCCCTTGTGATGAGGGGCATTTTTGTTGAGCTTTTTAATCTTGAGGGACGATCAGAACACCAACTTATAACCAATCAGCAACAGCATCAATGCCAGGCAGGGGCGCAAGATGTCATCGGAAACACGCCCGGTCAGGTGGCTGCCAATGTAGATGCCCGGCAGCGAGCCGATCAGCAAGAAGCCCAACACAGTCCAATCCATGTTGCCCATGCTCGCGTGACCCAGACCCGCAACCAGGGTCAACGGAACGGCGTGGGCGATTTCGGTGCCGACCAAACGTCGGGTGGGCAGGAACGGGTACAAGACAAACAACGCCACGGTGCCCAGCGCGCCGGCGCCGATGGAGGTCAGGGCGACCATGGTGCCGAGGATCAAACCGGTGAGCACGGTCAGGGCGTTCAGGCTTTTCCCGCTGGGGTTGTAGTGGCCGCCCGCGCGCTTGTGGGCAAATTCCAGCAGGCGCTTCTTGAAGAAAATCGCCAGCGCCGTGAGCAGCAACACCACGCCCAACGCCTGCTTGATCATCGCGTTCATGGCCTGGGGCGCAGTGTGCAGGCTGCTCAGGTACCACAGGGTCAACGCCACTGCGGGCACGCTGCCGAGGGTCAGCCAGCCGGTGATCGCCCAGTCGATATTGCGGTTTTTGCGATGCACCAGCACGCCGCCGGATTTGGTGATCGCGGCATACAGCAGGTCGGTGCCCACCGCCGTCGCCGGGTTGATGCCAAACCACAGCAGAATAGGGGTCATCAGCGAACCGCCGCCCACGCCGGTCATCCCGACAATGAAGCCAACCAGCAAGCCTGCAACGACACAACCGAGATTACCGAGATCCATGACTTGCCCTACGAAACCAGCGCGACTGCGTGAAAAAACAGGCCGGCAGCATAACGATATTCCTTATAATTATTTATATCGATATGATCTAACTTTATAACCAAATGTCTTTAGTCGGTGGAATCGATTATTTTGTCGTTTTGCTTTTCATCGCGTCCAGCCAAGCTGGGTCCAGGCGTGACTGATCAGTGTCCATCGCCTTGGCTTCCATCAGTTCTTTGTGCCGGTCGATTTCATGCACGGCTTGGCTCAGGGCGCTGGAATTGGCGTCCAACTGATGCATCTGGGTCAAGCCAAGATGGTAGAAACGCAGCAGTTTGATCGCCGTCGGATCACTGGCTTGCACGCCAGCGGTCACGTGATGCATGACATTGGTTACGCTCATCAAGCTGCGTTTGAGTCGCCAGCCGTACACCGCCGATGCCATCCAGGGTTTGGACCAGAAATGCCCGCGTACCAGCACCACGGTAAGCGCCAGTCCGACAATCACCCCGCCGACGTTCAAACTGAAATTATCCCCGCCGGGTACACCCAACAGCATCACCGCCAGACCGGAAAAAAACATCGCCAGTACCGCAAAGGTCAGCGCAATGATCAGCGTGCTGCGCCGGGTTTGTTGGCGGTAGAGGGTGGGGTCCATGGGTTTGATTTCGAACATGATGGCTTCTTTGAGAGGACAGTGCGGCGGGCATTATCACCTTCAAAGAGCGCTATGTCCTCAGGTGGTGCACAAGCCCCCCGCAGGAGCTGCCGAAGGCTGCGATTGTGACGTCTTCGCAGCCTTCGGCAGCGCCTGCAAGGAATGTAACTTGACTCCCAAACCTCAGCGGGTCGCGACGACGAACAACCTCGGAAACGGTAGCAACACTGTGCCATCTTCCAGCGCCGGATAGGCCTTGCTGATCTCAGTCAGGTAACTGTCGAGAAATGCAGTTTTTTCGGCGTCGTCCAACTGCGCCAGATAAGGGCGCAATGCCGAACCCTTGAACCACTCGACCACCGCCGCATGCCCACCGGCCAACGGATGGTGATAGGTGGTGCGCCACACATCCACAGTGCTGCAATGGGGTTTGAGCAGTTGGTAATAAAAGCTCGCGGTGTGCCGTGGAGGGAGCTTGACCGCGCCGGTCTTGCTCGCCCACGGCCCGTTTGCCGCGACCTCACGCGCCAGGCGATGCGCGGGTTCTTCCAGGTTGTCCGGGGTCTGCACCGCCAGGCTGCCGCCGGAAACCAGTTTGCTCACCAAACGTGGATACAGCGCGTCATGGGCCGGCACCCACTGCAACGAGGCATTGGCCAGGATCACATCGAAGTGCTGGTCGGGATTCCAGGTCTCGATCTCAGCCAGCTCAAAGTTCAACGCCGGCAAGCGCGATTTGGCGCTGACCAGCATGTCGTCGGAACTGTCCATGCCGGTTACCAACGCCCCGGGAAAGCGCTCGGCCAGCACTTCGGTGGAGTTGCCGGGGCCGCAGCCCAAATCCACAGCAAGGCGCACGTTTTGCGTTGGTATCGCCGCCACCAGGTCACGCACCGGGCGCGTGCGCTCTTGCTCAAACGTCGAATATTGCTTGGCTGACCAGGTCATCACGTTTCCTCTTGGGGTGTTGCTCAAGCCTAAGTGTTGAAAGTCATGATTTCAAATGCGTTCGAAAGGAGTGTCTGAACATGGATTTCAACGGGTACAGCCAGTCGAATGGCGACACGGGCATGGAAAACTCGGCTGAACTGGCTATGATCGGACCCCATGACCCCCACCATTCCCACCCGCCAACCCTGTCCACCCGGTGCCTGCATTTGCGAGCGGGAGCGGCTGGTTGAAATCCAGGGCGCCGATCTGCGCATCCTCTATCTGACGCGACAGGAAGAAAAGCGCCTGCTCGATCGGCTGGAAAGTCTGTCCAGTTTGTCGGACCTTGAGCATATGCAGCGTCGGATGTTCGAGCAGTTGGGGCTGCGGGTGACGATCGTTCCGAGCCTTAATGAAGTGCGCAGCATGCGCGGGATCGGGATCAATATCGACGAATTGCCTGGGTTGTGTCGTAAGACCCGGCAAGCGATCCCGGCGGCGATTCGGCGCGGTTTGGAGAAGCGCCCGGAAATCGCCTACGAGCTGTTGAACGCCAATGACCTGTTACGCGACGCTTGAGAACTTTTAGCTACGCCAGCAGAGGCCACTCGGCCAGTGATCGGTAGAGGCCTTTGTGTGATTCAAACAACATGAACTGCCCGGCGCGCAGGTGAAATTCCGGTGCCGTGGGGGATTCGGGGACGGTGGCGTGATAGTCGCGCATCAGCGTCAGGTGCGGGCGAAACTCTCGGGCGGCGTCAACGAACCCCAGCGGTAACAGCGCCTGTTGCAAGGCGTAAACCAACTGGCGCAGCGCGAGCGGCGTTTGGCTGGGGGCCAGCAGCAGGACCCCAGAGCGGTGCCAGGCATCCAGATGATCGAGTGAGAGGGTCAAGGCTTCGCCTGGAGTCTTCAGGTTTGCCGCAGCCGCGCAGATGTCCGGGATCTGCGTGACGCCGACCGATCCGAGAAACATCAGCGTTAGATGAAAATTCTCCGTCGGCACCGGGCGCCCGTTATTGAGCCGCAGTGCACCGCGCCACTGGCCGATGGCGCGACGCAGTTCCGGGGCACAGGGCAGGGCGAAGAACAGGCGTTTGAACGGTTCGTTGGGGTCACGGGGTTCGTTGTTCATGCCGGTGTCATCCATTTTTATTTAGAACGCGGTCCTCTGTAGGCGCTGCCGGAGGCTGCGAAAAGGCCGGAACGGCCTTCGCGATGTAGAGTGTTCGCAGCCTTCGGCAGCTCCTTGAAGAAGAGCGCATTCCAATTCAGCCAACCGCTAAACCCTCAAACATGCAAATGATCATGGGGTATCGACGAGTCCCCGTGATGATGTTCCGTGTGTTCACGAGTCACTGGTATCGCGTGCAAGTGGCTGTATTTGACGCCGCGCTGGTTGGTCAGGGCGTTGGCGAAGGCGATGATGTCTTGCGCTTCGCCCTTGAGTACCGAGCATTCCATCAGGCTGTCGTGGTTGAGGTGCACGCGCATCGAAGCCACGGCCAGGTCGTGGCGTTCGTGGTGGGCTTCTGTAATTTTTCGCGCAAGGTCGCGGGTGCCGTGGTCGTAGACGTAGGTCAGGGTGGCCACGCATTGGCCGCTGGCTTCGGTGCTGGCTTCACGCGTGTGGCTGTCGCGGATCAGGTCGCGGAACGCCTCGGAGCGGCTGGTGTAACCGCGCTCGATGACCATCGAATCGACGATCGCCAACAGGTCGTCATCGATTGTAATTGTTACTCGTTGCATGGCCTTGTCCTGTGGTGCTGCGTCCCGAAACAATGACGCGGTATGATTTTTTTGTAAAAAAGTATTACTCTCCACCGGGATAGAGCGGTCGGCTGGCGATGGTCTGACATCAACCGCATTTCAGATCCCGGGAGAGTCGATGATAACGGTAGTTAAAGCCTTGTTCGGTGACGGCAGCGGTCAGATGAAACAGAAGGTCATTGCACTGTATGCCGTGTTGATTCTGTTCAATGTGGCGGCGTGGGTCTGGGCCTTCATTGCTTTTCACGATTACCCGCTGCTCATGGGCACCAGCATACTCGCTTACTCGTTTGGCCTGCGCCACGCCGTGGACGCCGACCATATCGCGGCCATCGATAACGTCACGCGCAAACTGATGCAGGCCGGGAAACGGCCAATCAGTGTCGGCCTGATGTTCTCCCTGGGGCACTCCACCATCGTCGTGCTTGCCTCGGTGGTGATCGCGGCAACGGCGATGGCCATGCAGGACAAAATGGCCGGGTTCAAAGAAATCGGCGGTCTGATTGGCACCCTGGTGTCCACCTCCTTCCTGTTCGCCATTGCGGTGATGAACCTGGTGATACTGCGTTCGGTGATCCAGACCTTCCGCCGGGTCAAGCGTGGCGAACGTTACGTCGAAGAAGACCTGAACCTGCTGCTGGCCGGCAGGGGCCTCATGGCTCGGCTTTTTCGCCCTTTGTTCGGGCTGATCACCAAGAGCTGGCACATGTATTTTCTTGGCTTCCTGTTTGGCCTGGGCTTCGACACCGCGACCGAAGTCGGGCTGTTGGGGATCTCCGCGGCGGGGGCCGCGCAAGGTATGCCGATCTGGTCGATCCTGGTGTTCCCGGTGCTGTTCATGGCCGGCATGACGCTGATCGACACCACCGACAGCATTCTGATGCTCGGTGCTTATGGCTGGGCCTTCGTCAAACCGATTCGCAAGCTGTATTACAACATCACCATTACCAGCGTTTCCGTGTTGGTGGCGCTGCTGGTCGCCAGTATCGAAGGTCTCGGGCTGGTGGTCGACACCTTCAAGTTGAGTGGCGGATTCTGGGATGCGATTGGCGGCCTCAACGATAACTTCGGCATTATCGGTTACCTCATCGTCGGCGTATTTGCGTTGAGCTGGCTGGTCTCGGTAGCGATTTATCGTTGGAAGCGCTATGAAGAGATTGAGGTGGTCAGCTGAGCCATCGCCGCAAACAAAAGCCCCGACCGTTCGGGGCTTTTTGGTTTCATGCCGGGCTCAATCGATACTGCGCAAGGCCTTGTTCAGGGCCACCTGGCAGGCCAACAGCGCCGCCTTGATGGTTTCCAGTTGATCCCTCACACGCCAGATCGGCCCCACCACATCGATGGCGTAATGACCCTGTGGCGTTTGCAAACCCACAGCAACCGCGCCGACGCCGAGAAGGTGTTCCTCAAAGTCATAGGCAAAACCTTCGTCGCGAATTTGCTGCAGTTGTTCGAGCAAGTGGGGCAGGGAGGGGGTATGCGGCGTCAGGGGGGCAGCTCGGCGCCGAGCAGTTTGCTCACGCGTTCATCGCTCATCTTTGACAACAGGATCTTGCCCCCGGAGGTGGCGTAGATGCTGAACGCAGTGCCCGCCGTCGGGGAAACCCGCAGCGGCTGATGGGAGATCGCGGAGTGCAAAATCATCATGTGGCCGCCGTTGGCGTTTTCCAACACGGCGGTTTCGCCGGTCTGCTGCGCCAGGTCTTCAATGAAAGGGCGAGCGCGTTGGGTGATATCAACGTGTGTGTGCGAGGCCAGTCGCATCAAGGCCGGACCGAGACACACACCGCCCGCGCCCTGCAGCTCTAGTAGCTGCTCCAACGCCAGTGCGTCGACCAGCCGCTGAACGGTCGAGCGAGGAAGCTCTATCCGTTTTGCAATCGCGCCCAGGCTCAAACCAGAAGGCTCGCTTTCAAGGCAACGGAGGATCGCCGCAGCCCGTGAAATGACTTGAATACCGTTGCGATCCGACTCCGGGAGGGTCATGGGTGTTGTCCTTCGTATCGTTTGTCAGTTCAGTGTATCGAAATAAAGTTTCAATGTACTGACCGACTCGGGAAATCCTTCGTGTCGCCCACCATTAACGCCCCCAAACCTGGCGCCTGCCGTTCTGGCAGATTGCTTTCATCTGTTTTATCAATGAATCCAGATAAAACCGATAGTGGCCTATTGTCATATTTCATATTGATTGCGGTGGGTTAATTATTACCATTAAACAGTCCGGGCACACGATAAACGTATTACGGGTATACACCCGTATTGACAGCAGGAAGTTTTAAAAAGTAGCGCTACACTCAAAAACTCACCTTGCCGCAGGGAGTTTGGTATGGCTACTGCAAAGAAAATGAACGTGATGCAGCTCACGATGTTGACGGCCGTCAATATGCTGGGTTCAGGGATTGTGCTATTACCGACCAAGTTGGCTGAAGTAGGCTCTATCTCAATTCTTTCGTGGCTGGTCACGGCCACTGGATCGTTGGCCTTGGCCTATGCGTTCGCGCGCTGCGGCATGCTCAGTCGAAAGACCGGTGGCATGGGCGGGTATTCCGAATATGCCTTCGGTAAAGCCGGTAACTATATGACCAACTACACCTATGGCCTGTCATTGTTGATTGCCAATGTGGCGATCAGTATTACCGCCGTGGGCTATCTGCAAGTGCTGTTTGGAATGGAGCTCAGTGCGATTAATATTACGTTGGCGACTATCGCGCTATTGTGGATAACAACCTTCGCCAACTTTGGTGGTGCCGGCATCACCGGTAAAATCGGCGCGGTCACGGTGTGGGGGGTTATCGCTCCGGTATTGGTAGTTTCCACCGTGGGTTGGTTCTGGTTCGACTCCAGCATCTATGCCCAAGGCTGGAACCCACATAATGTCACCTGGTTCCACGCGGCCAGTTCTTCGGTGGCGATCACCCTGTGGGCCTTCCTCGGCCTTGAGTCGGCGTGCGCCAACATGGACGCAGTAGAAAATCCCGAACGTAACGTCCCGATTGCGGTACTGGCCGGCACCATCGGTGCGGCGGTGATCTACATTGTTTCCACCAACGTGATTGCCGGGATTGTCTCCAACCAGGACCTGGTGACGTCCACCGCGCCATTCGGTCTAGTGTTCGCCAAAATGTTCAACCCCATGGTCGGTAATGTGGTCATGGCCTTGATGGTGCTGGCCTGCATCGGTTCGCTACTGGGTTGGCAATTCACCATCGCTCAGGTGTTCAAAAGCTCGGCGGATACGGGCTACTTTTTGCCGATCTTTGGCAAAGCGAATGCGCATGGCACGCCCATTGTTGCGATGCTGATCTTGTTGGCGGCGCAAACGGCACTGGCGTTGTTGACCATCAGCCCGGATCTCTCGGCGCAATTTACCGCCCTGACCAACCTGGCGGTGGTTACCAACCTGGTCCCTTACATCCTTTGTATGGCCGCGCTGCAAACCATGCAAATCGTCAACAACATCCCCCTCAGCAAGCGGATGTTGGCCAACGTCGTCGCGTGGGTGGCAGCGGCTTACAGCTACCTTGCGCTGTACAGTTCCGGTGCTCAGGCACTGATGCTTGGCGGTATCGCCATCATCATTGGCTACACCTTGTTCGGCACGGTCAATACCCGCTTGATGCGGTTGGAATCAGTGAAGCTGAAGAATCCGGGGGCAACGGTTACCGCGAGTGATCAACCCGTCATCATTACTAACAGGGAGGTTTTGCAATGAGCCAGGATCTGCGCCCATTGGGCATGCTTGCATTGGTTGTCAGTCCCGCACCAGGCGGAAAAAATATCTTTGATCGTTCGCTGAGCAAGTTGATCGAGGACATGGAAGGCCGTGGCATCAATGTGCTGACCACGGAAGGTTTCGACGATGCGGTCAGCATTGTCCGCTCGGATTCGGCGATCCAGTGTCTGTTAGTAAACTGGGATTGCGATCGCAGTCAGGGCAAAGAAGCCTGCATCAACCTGCTTAACGAACTGCGCGCACGTAATACCCGCGTGCCGGTGTTCCTGCTCAGTGATCGCAGCACGGTGGCGAGCATCCCCTTGCCCGTGATGCAGCATGCCGACGACTTTATCTGGTTCCCCGAGGACACTTACGCGTTTTTAAGTGGCCGTATTTTGGCGGCCATTGAACGTTATCGTCAGGCGGTATTGCCGCCGATGTTTGCCGCGTTGATCAAGTTCTCCAGGACGTATGAGTACTCGTGGCACACCCCAGGTCATGCCGGTGGCACTGCGTTCCTGAAAAGCACGGCGGGGCGCGCGTTCCATGAGTTCTTCGGCGAGAACCTGCTGCGTTCCGACCTGTCGATTTCCGTCGGTGAACTTGGCTCGCTACTGGACCACAGTGGACCCATCGGTCAGGGCGAACGGTATGCCGCGAAGGTGTTCGGTGCCCATCGCAGCTACTTCGTCACCAACGGCTCGTCGACCTCCAACCGCGTGATCCTGATGGCCAGCGTGACCCGCAACCAGATCGCCTTGTGCGATCGCAATTGCCACAAGTCTGCTGAACACTCGATGACCTTGTCCGGGGCAATTCCGACCTACCTGGTACCGACCCGCAACCGCTACGGGATCATCGGGCCGATCCTGCCCGAGCGTTTGAACAAAGAGGCAATCAAACAGGCCATCGAAGCTAACCCGCTGGTCAAAGAAGGCATCGACAAAACACCGGTGCACGCGATCATCACCAACTCTACTTACGATGGCCTCACCTACAACGTCGCTCGCGTGGAAAAACTGCTGGGCGAGAGTGTCGACCGCCTGCATTTCGATGAAGCCTGGTACGGCTATGCGCGCTTCAACCCGTTGTACCGCGAACGGTTTGCCATGCACGGCAATCCGCAGGACCACGATCCGTCGGGGCCGACGGTGTTCGCCACGCAATCGACCCACAAACTGCTCGCGGCCTTGTCGCAAGCATCGATGATTCACGTCCGCGACGGTCGCGGCGCGATTCCCCATGGACGCTTCAACGAGTCGTTCATGATGCACGCCTCGACCTCGCCTAACTACGCGATCATGGCCTCGTGTGACGTCAGTTCGGCGATGATGGAAGCGCCGGGCGGCGAGATCCTGACCGGCGAATCCATCGATGAGGCGGTCGCTTTCCGCCAGGTCATCTCCAAGATGCACCATGAGTGGGCGGCGAAAAACGAATGGTTCTTTGACTGCTGGCAGCCACCGACCGTGCAGTTCAATGGGCAGCAGGTGCCGTTCCACGAAGCAGCCCCGGCGTTCCTGAGAAGCGAGCCGAATTCTTGGGTCTTGCACCCGAACGAGGTCTGGCACGGCTTCGGCAATATCGAAGAAGGCTACTGCATGCTCGACCCGATCAAGGTCTCGGTGCTGACGCCGGGCATGGGCGACGACGGTGAGTTGCTCGACACCGGCATACCCGCCTGCGTGTTGACTGCCTACCTGGGCAATCAAGGCATCGTGGTCGAAAAAACCACCGACTTCACCATCCTGTTCCTGTTTTCCATCGGCATCACCCGTGGCAAGTGGGGCACGCTGGTCAATGCCTTGCTCGACTTCAAGCGCGACTACGACGAAAACCTCGAACTGGAGCGTGCGTTGCCAGGTCTGGTGCAAAGCTATCCGCAGCGCTACAAGGGTATGGGGTTGAAAGACCTGGCCAGCCAGATCTTCAAAGCCATGGGCGAACACCGCACCACCGCGAACATGGCCCTGGCGTTCGGCACCTTGCCCGAGGCCGAGTTCAGCCCGGTGGAGGCTTACGAAAAACTGGTACGAGGCGAAACCGAATCCGTCACCCTGGAACAGGCGGCGGGGCGCATCGTCGCCACCGGCATCGTGCCGTACCCACCGGGCATTCCGCTGCTGATGCCCGGCGAAAACATGGGCACGGCCGACGGCCCGTACCTCAGCTACCTGAAGGCACTGGAAAGCTTCGACCAATCCTTCCCAGGCTTCACCCACGACACCCACGGCATAGAATCGGAGGAGGGCGTGCAGCGCTTGATTGTGCTGAAGTAACAGGCTGACAACACAACCCCTGTAGGAGCTGCCGAAGGCTGCGATAAGGCCGGCACGGCCTTCGCGATTTAGAGTGATCGCAGCCTTCGGCAGCTCCTACAAGGTTTTGTGCAGATCACAGGGTGTGTGCCTGATATAGACCCACTGTGGCAGGCTTGCCTGCGAAGAAGCCGGTTCAGATTGCAGAGATATCAGCGCAGACCAGCGGGGTTCCTTGATGAAAGGTCATCTGCCAGTGACCATTTTTCAGAGTCCAGATCGAACTTCTTAATGACCAGCAATCGGACCTCAGCGCGGAGGCATGGTTGTGGCAGCGGTAAGTGACGAGCATGACCTTCTCTGCCAGCTGTTTGGCGGAAAAATCACTGATAGACCGGCCGATAATTTCTTCATTTTTCAAGCCGTCTATGACATCTGATTTACTCCAGACATGGCCACTGGCGCCAAACTCAACGAAGTCATCGGCAATGAGGTTTGACACTTCATGCTCGGTGACGGGTGTCATGCGTTGTTGAAGTTGCCTTTCCAACTGCGCCAGGTGCTCTTGAATATCCATATCTCAAATATCACTGTAGGAGCGGGCTTGCCCGCGATGGCGGTGTGCCTGATACGTCGCATCAAGCCCTTCGCCAACTTGTTGGAACAGACCCCTTACTTACACCGCGCCTCGACAATCCTGCACGTCCCCGGCGTTCCCCCTGACCGGCCTGCGTAACGCTCGCAGTTGTCCAGCGCAGAGGTGCGCGCGGTCTTCTGATTATCACCCCAGGCCAAACCGCCTTCGCCCACGGTCGGCATCGCCGTGGCGTAGCACCTCGAGCCCTCCACGGCGGCAGGGTGGTGGGTGCAGCCGGCCAGCGGCGCAAGACAGGCGGCCAATATCGAGGCCGCCAGCCATTGTCGTTTTAACGTATTTCTATTCACGCGGTTTGCACTGCCTATCACTTTAGAAAATATAATCGGTCGTCAAAAAACTCGACTCACGGTTACGAATGATCTCACTGATCAGTTCCTTGTTGGTCTCCTGGAACTTGGTCGCCACCAGGGTTCGAATCGAAAACACCCGCAACGCATCGTGTACTGACAACGTACCTTCGGCCGAGTTCTTGCGGCCGTTGAACGGGAAGGTGTCGGGGCCGCGTTGGCATTGGGCGTTGATGTTGATGCGCCCGACCTGATTGGCAAAGGTGTCCACCAGACGCCCGACCTGGGTCGAGTTGGTGCCGAAAATACTCAGTTGCTGACCGAAGTCCGAGTCAAGCACGTAATCGATCACCGTCTCGAGAAACCGATACGGCACGATCGGTATCACCGGCCCGAACTGCTCCTCGGTGTACACCCGCATTTGCGGGCTGACCGGGTACAGCACCGCCGGGTAGAAGAACGAACTGCGGATCTCACCCCCATGGGCATTGACCACTTTTGCGCCTTTGGCAACCGCATCGGCGACCAGGCCGCTGAGGTATTCGGTCTTGCCCATTTCCGGCAACGGCGTCAGCGAAACCCCCGGTTCCCACGGCATGCCCGGCTTGAGCGTTTGCAGTTTGCGGTTGAATTTCTCGATGAAGCTGTCGACCACATCTTCGTGGACGAACAGGATTTTCAATGCGGTGCAGCGTTGGCCGTTGAACGACAGCGAGCCGGTGACCGCTTCATTGACCGCGTTGTCGAGGTCGACTTCAGGCAACACGATGCCGGGGTTTTTCGCGTCGAGGCCCAAGGCCGCGCGCAAGCGGTGTGGTTTGGGGTGCAGTTTCTTCAGGTCGCTGGCGGCCTTGTTGGTGCCGATGAACGCGAAGATGTCGACCTTGCCACTGGCCATCAGTGCACTGACGGTTTCCCGGCCGCTGCCGTAGATCACGTTGATCACGCCGGCCGGGAAGCTGTCGCGGAAGGCTTCCAGCAGCGGACGAATCAACAACACACCAAATTTGGCCGGCTTGAACACCACGGTATTGCCCATGATCAGCGCCGGAATCAGCGTGGTGAAGGTTTCGTTCAGCGGGTAGTTGTAAGGGCCCATGCACAGCGCGACGCCCAACGGTACGCGGCGAATCTGGCCGAGGGTGTCCTGTTCCAGCTCGAAGCGGCTGGAGCGGCGATCCAGTTCCTTGAGCGCGCCGATGGTGTCGACGATGTAATCGCAGGTGCGGTCGAATTCTTTTTCCGAGTCTTTGAGGCTTTTGCCGATTTCCCACATCAGCAGCTTGACCACGGCGCCGCGCTGTTCGCGCATGCGCCCGAGGAAGGCTTCCACATGCTGGATGCGTTCAGCGACGCGCATGGTTGG
Source organism: Pseudomonas sp. NA-150 (assembly GCF_044336365.1). Lineage (NCBI taxonomy): Bacteria > Pseudomonadati > Pseudomonadota > Gammaproteobacteria > Pseudomonadales > Pseudomonadaceae > Pseudomonas > Pseudomonas sp. NA-150. The sequence continues at coordinate 2,068,927 of NZ_CP172305.1, forward strand.
CCAACTGCCCTGACCTTTGTCATAGGCGCGAACCGAGGCATCGAGCGCTGTGAGCGCGGTTTCGCCGTCGAGCAGTGGCGTACTGCCGAGGATCACTTGTTGATCGCCTTGGTCGGTTTTCAGGTACACCGGGCTGCGCACTTGCGCGAGCGGCCCGTCCCAGGTGCGCAAGGCGCCATCGACCAGGTACTCGCGTTGTTCGATCGGGTCGGCGAAGCGGAAGTTTTCCGGAATTTCCGTGGCGGTGGGAAACAGATTATCGAGAGCGCGTTCGCTGGTCATGAGTCTTCCCCGAGGCTGGCAAGCATGAATGGAGGGTATTGGAAGTCACCCTTCAGGTCCGTTGCAGACCACTTTCCAGATGTGTAGCCCGGCTGTCCAGTGCTGGTTGTCTGTAACTTTCACGGACCTATGTCTACCGCAGACCCTGCTCCAGACTCGGATTCACTGCGGGAGCCAACGTGTTGGCGAAGGCGGCGACCCTGATACACCTGGAAACCCTCAATTATCCACCGTAAATCCATACGGCAATTCGCATATTAGGTTAGATCAAAACTGAATTTATCTTATATAAGATCCAGTGTTATGGTTTTAAGTCAAAGACAAACCCGTCTTAAAAGTTATTAAAAACGCTGTCGGTCACCGCACGCGCGGACCCGGTTATCACTCTGTGACCGGCTCTGTATGGGCCTTTGGAGACCGAACGTGAGCATCTTCCCACGAACCCTGTTGAGCCTGGCCTTTGCCTTGGTTGCCAGCGTGCAAGCCCAGGCCGACAGTCTGGTGGTCGGCGACCAAAGCTATAGCGCCCGTACCGTGATGGAAGCGGCCGGGGTGCTCAAGGATCTGCCCTATACCCTGGAATGGAAGCAGTTCACCTCCGGCTCGCCCGTGGCCGAAGCCTTGAACACCGGTAACCTCGATGTCGGCCTATTGGGTGATGCGCCGGTTCATGGGCGCACTCGGCGCGCCGATCAAGGTCATCGGTGTCTCGCGGCAGAACCTCGACGGGGTCGCCATCGTCGTGCCGAAAAACTCCTCGATCAAAAGCGTGGCCGACCTCGCTGGCAAGCGCGTGGGGATCTGGAAAGGCTCGTGGAGTCAGCAACTGATCCTCACTGCACTCGATAAGGCCGGGGTGCCGCGCGATGCGGTGGACTACCGCTACCTCAGCGCCCTCGACGCGTCCCATGCTCTGGACGGTGGTTCGATCGACGCCACGGCGACCTGGGACCCTTATGTGACCCAGCAGGAACGTCAGGGTGGCCGCGTCATCCTTAGCGCCAAAGGCTTGATTCCGGCCCAGAGTTTCATCGTCGCCAGTGACCCTGCGATCAAGGACAAACGCGCCGAGATCAACGATTTCCTGCATCGCTTGCAGCAGGCCCGTGCCTGGTCCCTCAGCGATGCGCAACACACCCGGACTTACGCCGACGCCTGGGCCAGTGTGACCAAAGCCGATGCCGAGGTGGCGCGCATCTGGTTCGCCCGTTCGCAGATCAGCATCGCGCCGGTCAGCCCAGAAGTCATCAGTGGTGCGCAGCAAACCATCGACTTCTTCACCCAGACCGGCATGACCAAAACCTACCCGGCGGCGACCATTTTCGATGACTCGTTCCACGCCGCCCTTGGGCAGGCCGTGCAACCGGCGCAAGCCTCTCGCTGATTCAATCCACGTTACCAGGTACAGGAAACCACCATGGCCTCGTTCGAAACCTTGTCCCGCCGGCGCATGCTCGGCCTCACCGGTGCAGCCTTGGCCAGCCCGTTTCTGTTGTCATTGCCCCGGCTGGGTTGGGCCGAGGATGAGCACGCCGGACACCAGGGCGCAGAGCCGGGCGGGACCGGGGAGTTCATCAAGCTGGCCCAGCCGCGTTCGTTGAAGCTCGCGATCAACTTGAACGCGGTGTGCCTGGCGCCCATCGTCATTGCCCATGGCGAAGGCTTCTTCAAGAGGCACAACCTCGACGTTGAGTTCGTCAACTTCGGCAACTCCACCGAGGTGTTGTTGGAAGCGATTGCCACCGGCAAGGCAGACGCCGGGGTCGGCATGGCGTTGCGTTGGTTGAAGGCGTTGGAGCAGGGTTTCGACGTCAAGCTCACTGCCGGTACCCACGGCGGTTGCCTGCGTTTGTTGAGCGCGGCCAACAGCCCGCTGCACAGCCTTGAGGAGCTCAAGGGCAAGACCATCGGCGTCACTGACATGGCCAGTCCGGATCGCAATTTCTTTTCCATCTTGCTGAAAAAGCATGGCATCGATCCGCAGCGCGACGTTGACTGGCGACTGTACCCGGCGGACTTGCTCGGCAGCGCATTGGACAAGGGCGAAGTGCAGGCCATCAGCGGCAGTGATCCGTTCATGTACCGGTTGATCAAGTCTGGCCAGGCGCGGGAGCTGTCGAGCAATTTGGTGGATGAATACGCCAACCTCAGTTGCTGCGTGGTCGGCGTGACGGGCAAGTTGGTGCGCGAAGACAAACAGGTGGTGGCGGCGCTGAACCAGGCGATTCTCGAAGCCCACGACTATGCGGTACAGCACCCGGAAGCCGTGGCGATCGGGTTTCAGAAATTCGCCCTGAATACTACGGCCGAAGAAGTGCAGGGCATTCTTCACGATCACACCCACGGCCACCACGCGGTCGGTGCGGTGTTGACCTCGGAAATCCAGACCTACGTGCAGGACCTGAAAACCGTCGAGGTGATTCGTCAGAGCACCGACGCGGCAGCCTTTGCCAAGGAGATCACTGCCGATGTCTTCAGTTGAAACGGCGGTTGCGACCAGTGCCGGCACCGATCGGGTCAGTTGGACGCGAGGGTCGGGTTTACCGATTCTGTCGGTGGTGGGCTGGGTCGCGGCGGCCTGGCTGACCACACACGTTGCCAATGCCACGCGTAACTGGCCGATGACCCAAGGGCTGGCCAATCTGTTTCTCGGATTGGCGGCGGTGATCGTGGTGTTGATCGTCGCCGGACGTTGGCTGCCGCGCGTGGCCAAACGGCTGCGGAGCACGGCGCCATGGTTGATCGCCTTGCCGATCCTGTTGAGCATTTGGGAGTTGCTGACCGCCAAGCTCGGCTGGCTGCCGGTGCCGTTCTTCGCCCCACCGCAAGCCTTGCTGGATGTCTACGTCGAGGACTGGCCGCGCCTGCTCGATAGCCTGTGGCATTCGGCGTTGTTGCTGGGCAGCGGGGTGTTGCTCGGCGCGATCAGCGGTTTTACCACTGGGGTCGCCATCGGTTGGTCGCGGGCCCTCGGTTACTGGCTGCATCCGGTGTTGCGGATTCTAGGCCCTGTGCCGTCGACGGCGTTGCTGCCGCTGTGTTTTTTCCTGTTTCCCAGCAGTTGGAGCGCCAGCGTGTTCCTTATCGCGCTGGCCACCTGGTTCCCGGTGACGGTGCTGACCTGGTCGGGTGTGGCCAGCGTCGACACGGCCTATTACGACGTCGCGCGCACCCTGGGCGCGAAACCGTCTTTTCTGATTTTCAACGTGGCGATCCCCGCCGCGTTGCCGCATGTCTTCGTCGGCTTGTTCATGGGCCTCGGTGCGTCGTTCTCGACGCTCGTCGTGGCTGAGATGATGGGCGTCAAGTCCGGTATTGGCTGGTATTTGCAATGGGCCCAGGGCTGGGCCGCCTACGCCAACATGTACGCCGCACTGCTGTTGATGGCGCTGGCGTGTTCAGGATTGATTTCGGCCTTGTTCATCGTGCGTGATCGTCTGTTGGCCTGGCAAAAAGGAGCGATGAAATGGTAGCGCTGAAACAACAGGCAACGCCGGCCGGGCTGGCGTTGCGCATCGATAACCTCAGCCACGCCTTCAGCCTTGAAGGGCAAAAGCTGCCGGTGCTGGATCGGGTATCGCTGGATGTCGCCCCCGGCGAGTTTGTCGCCTTGCTGGGGCCGTCGGGTTGCGGCAAGTCGACCTTGCTGCGCCTGGTCGCCGGGCTTGAACCGGCAGACAGTGGCAGCCTGCAGGCCGACGGCGAAGCCATCAAACGTCCGGACCCCAGCCGCGTGGTGGTGTTTCAGGACCCAACGCTGTACCCATGGCGCCGGGTCTGGGACAACGTCGCCATCGGCCTTGAAGCCAGGGGGCTGCTCAAGGGCGAAAAGGGCCGGGTCGATGCGGCGTTGGCCAAGGTCGGCCTTAGGCAGTTCGCCCGTGCGTTTCCCCATCAATTGTCCGGCGGCATGGCGCAGCGGGTTTCTTTGGCGCGGGCGTTGGTCAATGAGCCGCGATTGTTGATCCTCGACGAGCCGTTGGGCAAGCTCGACTCGCTGACGCGCATCGCCATGCAGGCTGAGCTGACTCAGCTGTGGCAACGTCAGGGCTATACCGCCTTGCTGGTGACCCATGACGTTGAGGAAGCGTTGCTGCTGGCGAATAGGATTATTGTGTTCAGCGAGCGCCCGGCGCGGATTCAGGCGCAGTTGACCGTCGAACGCCCGTATCCGCGTCGGCGCGACGATCCTTATCTAGTGCAACTACGGCAACAGATTCTCGGGCTGCTTGGTTTGGGCGAAACGACCCGGGAGGTCATCGCTTCATGAGTTTCACCTCGCTGCACTGGGGCGCCTACCGCCCGCAGGTACGCAACGGCAAGCTGGAAGGTATGCAGCCGGTGTCCTGGGACCGCGATCCGTCGCCGATTGGCGATTCGATTGCCGGTGCCATCGACTCACCGACGCGGATCATGCGCCCGGCTGTTCGCAAAAGCTTTCTTGAAAACCCTGGCAGCCACCGCGAGCTTCGCGGGCAGGAGCCGTTTGTCGAGGTGTCGTGGGAGGTTGCACTGGACCTGGTGGCTCGGGAATTGGGGCGGGTCAAGGATCAATACGGCAACCGGGCAATTTTCGGCGGCAGTTACGGGTGGGGCAGCGCCGGGCGTTTTCATCATGCGCAAAGCCAGCTGCATCGTTTTCTGAACACCCTCGGCGGCTACGTGTTCAGCACCGACAGCTACAGTCTCGGCGCCGGGCGGGTGCTGATGCCCCACATCGTCGGCAACATGGATTGGCTGCTCGCTGCGCACACCTCGTGGAGCAACCTGGCCAAGCATTGCGAACTGTTCGTGGCCTTCGGCGGGTTGCCGGCGAAGAACGCCCAGACCAGTCCGGGGGGCGCCAGCGACCACCTGCTGAGCACCGCGCTGGAGAACATGTCCGCAGCCGGGGTGGAGTTCGTCAATGTCAGCCCGCTGCGCGAGGATCTGGTCGGCCCCGCGCGCAATCAATGGCTACCGGTGCGGCCTGGCAGCGATACCGCGTTGATGATGGCGCTGGCCTATGTGTTGATCAGTGAAGGGCTGCATGACGCCGCCTTTGTCTCGCGCTACACCGTGGGCTATGAACATTTTCGCGAGTATTTACTGGGCACTGTCGACGGCCAAGCGAAGACCCCGGCCTGGGCCGAAGCCCTGACGGACATCGCCGCCCACGACATCATTGACCTCGCCCGACGCATGGCGCGCAAGCGGACCATGATCAACATCGCCTACTCGCTGCAGCGTTCAGTGCACGGCGAACAACCGTTCTGGATGACCGTGACCCTGGCCGCCTTGCTCGGCCAGATTGGCTTGCCCGGTGGCGGTTTCGGCCTGGGTTATGGCTGCATGAACAATACGGGCAGCGGCCGCAAGGCGTTCTCCGGGCCACGCTTTTCCCAAGGTTTCAACCCGGTCAAAGACTTCATTCCGGTGGCACGGGTCAGTGACATGTTGCTCAACCCCGGCGCGACATTTGACTACAACGGCAAGCGCCAGACGTATCCGGACATTCGCCTGATCTACTGGGCAGGCGGCAATATCTTTCATCATCATCAAGACCTCAACCGTTTGATCGGCGCCTGGCACCGTCCGGAAACCATCATCGTTCACGAGCAGTATTGGACGGCGCAGGCCAAGTACGCCGACATCGTCCTGCCGGCGACCACTGCCCTTGAGCGTGACGACATCGGCAGTGCCAGTTCAGACCGCTTCATGATCGCCATGCACAAAGCCATCGAGCCGGTGGGGCAGTCACGGGACGATTACCGGATCTTTGCCGAACTGGCCGAACGCCTGGGGCAGGGCGCTGCGTTTACCGAGGGGCGTGACGTGTCAGCGTGGTTGCGGCATATCTACGACGAGTCGCGGGGGCGGGCCAGTGAACACGGGGTTGAGTTGCCGGAATTTGATCGATTCTGGCGTGAGGGGGTGTTTGAGGTGGCGTTTCCGGCCGAGGAAACGGTGTTGTTGAAAGGCTTTCGCGATGATCCGCTGGCGAACCCGTTGCCGACGCCGTCGGGGCGAATCGAGATATTCTCCGAGCGGATTGCCGGGTTTGGTTACGCCGATTGTCCGGGGCATCCGGTATGGCTGGACAAGCCCGTGGCCGGGTATCCATTGCAGTTGTTGTCGAACCAGCCGAAGACGCGGTTGCACAGTCAGTACGATCATGGGGCTTACAGTCGGGCGTCGAAAATTCGCCAGCGCGAGCCGTTGACGCTGAATACCGACGATGCTCGAGCGCGGGGGATTGAGGCGGGTGATGTGGTGCGGGTCTTCAACGAGCGCGGGGCGTTTTTGGCGGGGGTGATCGTCAGTGACGGAATCCGCCCGGGCGTGGTGCAAATTGCCACCGGGGCCTGGTATGACCCGCTATTGCGGGGTGGGCATGGGAGTCTGGAGAAACACGGCAATCCGAATGTGGTGACCGATGACGTGCGGGCTTCGTTGTTGTCGCAGGGGTGTTCGGCGCAGACCGCCAGTGTGGAGATTGAGCTGTGGGTGGGGGAGTTGCCGGTGGTGACGGCGTTTGATCCGCCGGAGACGGTAAACACCTAGGAGCTGCCGAAGGCTGCGATCGATCTGAACCGCATTCGGAGGAACCGGTCGCTGCGTTTGAATGCCAATCGCAGCCTTCGGCAGCTCCTACAGGGAGGCGGCTTTTGACTTTTCAAAAGTCAAATCCTCCACCGCCCCGAACTCTGCGCCAACCGACCGCGCATCTCATCCACATTCGCCGCCAGTTGCAGGGTCAACAATCGATAGCCATCCAGCGCCGAATACACCGGTTCCTGCAACAAATCATCCTTCTCAACCCCCGCAACCTTGCGCTCAAGGCGTTCGGAGATCCCGGTCTGCAACGCCCTTGCCATGCCTATCAATTGAACCCGAATCTGCCGATGCTCTGCCTTCAGCGACAGCTGCAACTGCGCCATCACCTCACCGCCGGGCCGTGTATTGGCAAGGATCTCCAGCGTACTGATGCACATCCGCAAATTACGCTGAATCGCATCCAGCTCGGTCACCGAAATCCGTACCTCCTTGGACACCGACGGCATCAACGAGCGCAACTGCACCATCGCCCCGTTCACCTGACTCACCTGCTTTGTATAGTCATCATCGGTCACCGACTGTCCACTGATGATCCGCCCATGAATCGCCGCGCAATCACGCAACGCGCTGGCCAGTTTGTAGCGCCAGGAGAACACCGCATACAGCGGCAGGGCGAAGGAGAACGCCAGGGCCAGGGCGTTGCCGATCAGGATATCCACGGTCCGCCACAGCCCGTCCGCTACCGGGTTGTCGCCATGGCCAACGACGATGAACACGGTGATTGCCGACAGCAACGCCGTGTAACCGCCCTTGCCAATCGCGTGGTACGCAAAGAAACCGCAGACCACCGAGATGCTCAGATACGTCACGATCGGCAGGCCGAAGTACGCGTGTTGCAACAGCAACAGCAGCCCGACCCCGGCACCGATCAGCGTGCCATAGGCTCGCTCTTTGGCTTTTTTGCCGATGTTGCCGTGGTGCTGCAGGCCGCCAATCACCACCAGCATGGTGATCGACGCCCATTCGCCGTGGGGCAGGTTGATCCCGGTGGTTAGCAAAATTGTCGCCAGTAGGCCCAGTGACACACGTACTGCGTGGATCACCCGGGCGTGGCGGTAGCGGCGGTAGGGGTCAAGCAGCGGTCGCAGCAGTTTGCGCAGCGGTGCGGGCAGTCGCGAGGCAAGGGAGTGCTTCATCGGTTTACGCTCTAGATTTCCAGGTTCAAGCCATTGGCCGGCAGCGGCAGCGCGGTTTTGTAGCGCACTTGTTTAAGGGCAAAGCTCGAACGGATGTTGGCCACACCGGGGACTTTAGTCAGGAAGTCCAGCATGAAGCGCTCCAGCGACTGAATGGTCGGCACCAGCACTCGTAGCAGGTAGTCCGGATCGCCGGCCATCAAATAACACTCCATCACTTCCGGGCGGTCGGCGATGGCGTCTTCGAACACGTGCAGCGCTTCTTCCACCTGCTTCTCGAGGCTGACGTGAATGAAGACGTTGACGTGCAAACCGAGCAAATCAGGGTCGAGCAGGGTGACTTGTTGCTTGATCAGCCCCAGCTCTTCCATGGCCTTGACTCGGTTGAAGCACGGGGTAGGAGACAGGTTTACCGAGCGTGCGAGGTCGGCATTGGTGATGCGGGCATTCTCCTGAAGACTGTTGAGAATCCCGACATCAGTACGATCCAGCTTGCGCATGAGATAAAAGCACCTGTTTTTTGTGGTTATGCAGAATATTTATCTCTAAATAGCCTTCAGCGCAACCCACTTCAGAAAAATATTCTCTACGCTGAGGAATATGATTTGTGTAGGACAAGATTCTTGAAATCCTGGTCCAACAGATAGCACTGCTCCAACGCCCAACAAAATATCAGACAAGACCGAGCGTAGAGAAAGCCATGACCGAATACGAACCACTGCGCCTGCACGTTCCTGAACCCTCCGGCCGTCCCGGCTGCAAGACCGATTTTTCCTACCTGAAACTGACCGGCGCCGGCCTGGTGCGCAAACCACCCATCGATGTCGAACCCGCTGATACCGCTGACCTCGCCAAAGGCTTGATCCGGGTCCTCAACGATGAAGGCCAGGCCGTGGGCCCGTGGGCTGAAGGCGTGCCGGTAGAGATCTTGCGCAAAGGCATGCGTGCCATGCTCAAGACGCGGATCTTCGACAACCGCATGGTGGTCGCTCAGCGTCAGAAAAAAATGTCGTTCTACATGCAGAGCCTCGGCGAAGAGGCAATCGGCAGCGCACAGGCGCTGGCGCTGAATGTCACCGACATGTGCTTCCCGACGTACCGCCAACAAAGCATCCTGATGGCCCGCGAAGTGCCGCTGGTGGACCTGATCTGCCAGTTGCTGTCCAACGAACGCGACCCGCTCAAAGGCCGGCAATTACCGATCATGTACTCGGTGCGTGATTATGGTTTCTTCACCATTTCCGGCAACCTCGCCACGCAATTCGTGCAGGCGGTGGGCTGGGGCATGGCCTCGGCGATCAAGGGCGATACCAAGATCGCATCGGCCTGGATTGGCGACGGTGCTACCGCTGAGGCCGACTTCCATACCGCACTGACCTTTGCACACGTCTATCGCGCGCCGGTGATCCTCAACGTGGTCAACAACCAATGGGCGATTTCCACCTTCCAGGCGATTGCCGGTGGTGAAGCGACGACCTTCGCCGGGCGTGGCGTCGGGTGTGGCATTGCCTCGTTGCGTGTCGATGGTAACGATTTTGTCGCAGTGTACGCCGCGTCGGCCTGGGCGGCAGAGCGTGCGCGGCGCAACCTGGGTCCGACCATGATCGAGTGGGTGACCTACCGCGCCGGTCCGCATTCGACCTCCGACGATCCGTCGAAATACCGTCCTGCCGATGACTGGAGTCACTTCCCGTTGGGTGACCCGATTGCGCGCCTCAAGCAGCACCTGATCACCATCGGTCAATGGTCCGACGAGGAACACGCCAGCGTCAGCGCCGAACTCGAAGCCGAGATCATCGCCGCGCAGAAAGAAGCTGAGCTGTACGGCACCTTGGCCGGCGGGCAGACGCCCAGCGCCGCGACCATGTTCGAAGACGTCTATAAAGAGATGCCGGAGCACTTGAAACGCCAGCGTCAAGAGTTGGGGATCTGACATGAACGATCACAACAACAATATCCAGTTGGAAACCGCCATGACCACCACCACCATGACCATGATCCAGGCCCTGCGCTCGGCCATGGACGTGATGCTTGAGCGCGACGACAACGTCGTGGTGTTCGGTCAGGACGTGGGTTATTTCGGGGGTGTGTTCCGCTGCACCGAAGGCCTGCAAGCCAAATACGGCACCTCGCGGGTGTTCGATGCGCCGATCTCGGAAAGCGGGATTGTCGGCGTCGCCGTGGGCATGGGCGCCTATGGCTTGCGCCCGGTGGCCGAAATCCAGTTTGCCGATTACGTTTACCCGGCGTCAGACCAGATCATTTCCGAAGCAGCGCGCCTGCGCTATCGCTCGGCCGGCGAGTTCACTGCGCCGATGACCCTGCGCATGCCCTGCGGCGGCGGGATCTATGGTGGCCAGACCCACAGCCAGAGCATCGAAGCGATGTTCACTCAGGTCTGCGGTTTGCGCACGGTAATGCCGTCCAATCCGTATGACGCCAAAGGCTTATTGATCGCCTCGATTGAAAACGATGACCCGGTGATTTTTCTCGAGCCGAAACGCCTGTATAACGGCCCGTTCGATGGGCATCACGACCGTCCGGTAACGCCATGGTCGAAACACCCGGCCAGCGCCGTGCCCGATGGCTACTACAAAGTGCCGCTGGATGTGGCCGCGATCGCCCGCCCTGGCAGCGCTGTCACGGTGTTGACCTACGGCACCACGGTGTATGTCGCGCAAGTGGCGGCGGAAGAAACCGGCGTCGATGCGGAAGTGATCGACCTGCGCAGCCTGTGGCCGCTGGACCTGGAAACCATCGTCAACTCGGTGAAGAAAACCGGGCGTTGCGTAGTGGTTCACGAAGCGACTCGCACCTGTGGTTTTGGCGCGGAACTGGTGGCGTTGGTTCAGGAACATTGCTTCCACTACCTGGAAGCGCCCATCGAGCGCGTTACCGGCTGGGATACCCCGTATCCCCATGCTCAAGAGTGGGCGTATTTCCCTGGCCCATCCCGCGTGGGTGCGGCTTTGAAACGGGTTATGGAGATTTAAATGGGCACGCATGTCATTAAAATGCCGGACATTGGCGAAGGCATCGCGCAAGTCGAACTGGTGGAATGGTTCGTTAAAGTCGGCGATATGATCGTTGAAGATCAGGTGGTCGCCGATGTGATGACCGACAAAGCCACGGTGGATATTCCGTCGCCGGTGGCGGGCAAGGTCATCGCCCTCGGCGGTCAGCCGGGCGAAGTGATGGCGGTCGGCAGTGAGCTGATTCGCATCGAAGTCGAAGGCGCTGGCAACCTGAAAGAAAGTGCTCAGGCAGCACCTGTCGTGCCCGCTGCGGTCGCTCAGCCCAAGGTTGAAACCGCGCCGGTGCTCGACGTCAAACCGCATACCACGGCATCGGCGGCGGGTGTGAAGCGCTCACTGGAAGCTCGCTCTACGCGGCAGACCGACGAGCGCCCATTGGCGTCGCCAGCGGTACGCAAGCGTGCTCTGGACGCCGGGATTGCGTTGCGTCTGGTGCAAGGCCACGGTCCTGCCGGGCAGATCCGCCACGAAGATATCGACGCTTACCTGGAGCAGCAGACCCAAGGCACTCCGGCACCCGTCGCAGCGTACTCCGCACGCACCGATGAAGAGCAAATCCCGGTGATCGGCCTGCGTCGCAAGATTGCCCAACGCATGCAAGATGCTACACGCCGCGCCGCACACTTCAGCTATGTCGAAGAAATCGACGTCACCGCACTGGAAGAGTTGCGTGTGCAACTTAACGAGAAGTGGGGCGCCAGTCGCGGCAAGCTGACCTTGTTGCCGTTCCTGGTGCGGGCGATGGTCGTGGCGCTGCGGGATTTCCCGCAAATCAATGCGCGCTACGACGACGAAGCGCAAGTCATCACCCGCCACGGCGCGGTGCATGTCGGCATCGCCACCCAAGGCGACAACGGCTTGATGGTGCCGGTGGTGCGTCACGCCGAATCCCGCAGCCTGTGGGCCAACGCCGAAGAAATCGCGCGTCTGGCCACGGCCGCGCGCAGCGGTAAAGCCAGTCGCGATGAAATGTCCGGTTCGACCATCACCCTGACCAGCCTCGGCGCCTTGGGCGGGATCGTCAGCACGCCGGTGCTCAATCTGCCGGAAGTGGCCATTGTCGGCGTCAACCGCATGGTTGAGCGGCCGGTGGTGATCAAAGGCCAGATCGTGATTCGCAAGATGATGAACCTCTCCAGCTCCTTCGATCATCGCGTGGTCGATGGCATGGACGCGGCGCAATTCATCCAAGCCCTGCGTGGCTTGCTCGAACAACCCGCCACCCTGTTTGTGGAGTAAGGCATGCAACAGACTCTGAGCACCAAACTGCTGATCATCGGCGGCGGCCCTGGCGGTTACGTCGCCGCGATTCGCGCCGGTCAGTTGGGCATTCCGACCATGCTCATCGAAGGCCAGGCCTTGGGCGGCACCTGCTTGAACGTTGGCTGCATCCCGTCGAAGGCGTTGATCCACGTTGCTGAGCAGTTCCACCAGACCAGCGCTTTCAGCAAGCCATCGGCGCTGGGCATCAGCGTGCCGTCGGCCAGTCTCGACATCAGCCAAAGCATTAACTGGAACAACGGTATCGTTGATCGTTTGACCACCGGCGTCGCGGCGCTGCTGAAGAAAAACAACGTGCAGGTGATTCATGGCTGGGCCAAGGTCATCGATGGCAAGACCGTCGACGTCGAAAGCGCCGGCCTGCGTATTCAATGCGAGCACTTGTTGCTGGCCACCGGTTCGACCTCGGTGAACCTGCCGATGCTGCCGTTGGGCGGGCCGATCATTTCGTCTACCGAAGCGCTGGCACCGACCTCGATTCCCAAGCACTTGATCGTGGTCGGTGGCGGTTACATCGGTCTGGAGCTGGGCATCGCTTATCGCAAACTGGGCGCTGAGGTCAGCGTGGTCGAGGCGCAGGACCGCATCCTGCCAGCCTATGATCGCGAACTGACCCTGCCGATTGCCGAGACCCTGAAGCAACTGGGGGTGAAGGTATACCTGCAACACAGCGTCGAAGGGTTTGATGCCGATCAACAGGCATTGCACGTGCGCGCCCCAGGCGGCGAGACGTTGACGCTGTCGGCCGATCAAGTATTGGTGGCCGTGGGACGGCGTCCGAACAGTCAGGGCTGGAACCTCGAAACACTGAATCTGCAGATGAACGGCGCGGCGGTGAAGATCAACAACCGGTGCCAGACCAGCATGCGCAACGTCTGGGCAATTGGTGATCTGGCAGGCGAACCGATGCTTGCCCATCGCGCCATGGCTCAAGGTGAAATGGTCGCGGAGCTGATTGCCGGCAAGGCACGGGAGTTCAATCCAACGGCGATTGCAGCGGTGTGCTTTACCGACCCGGAACTGGTGGTGGTCGGCACCACGCCGCAGGAAGCAGAAGCCCAAGGCCTGGATTGCATCGTGAGCAACTTTCCGTTCGCCGCCAACGGCCGGGCGATGACCCTGGAGTCGAAAAGCGGTTTCGTCCGGGTGGTGGCGCGTCGTGACAATCACTTGATTGTCGGTTGGCAAGCGGTGGGTGTCGGCGTCTCGGAGCTGTCCACAGCATTCGCCCAATCCCTGGAAATGGGCGCCCGTCTGGAAGATATCGCCGGCACCATCCATGCGCATCCGACCTTGGGTGAAGCGGTGCAGGAAGCGGCGCTGCGGGCGTTGGGGCATGCGTTGCATCTCTGACCGACGAAATGCGGACTTTGTAGGGGCTGCCGAAGGCTGCGATTGGCATAAAACGCGGTGAAGGTTCGGGCCTCATCGCAGCCTTCGGCAGCTCCCACAAGTCACCATTGCACCTGCTGTTACCGCGTTACCCATTCTCCCCAGTCGTGTGCGTTTTACCCTATAGCTGCTCCATTTTGTGTCGTTCTGCCTGACCGCCCGCCCGTTTAACTCCGCAGCAAATCCGCAATAAACTCCCTGAATCAATCGCTTAAATCGGTTTCTCCAAACTGGCACGGATTCTGCTTTTTTGTATCTATGGATAATTGGATACAAAAATACAAAACGGTGACAGAGCATGCGATTTGCCCATCCTTACGTTGAACGTCAGCCCATGACTGCTGAAGAAGAAGCTTATGACTACCTGCTCGGGGCGATTTGCGGCGGTACCTTGCGCACCGGTGATCGGCTGATTGCCGAAGACATCGCCAATGAAATCGGCATGAGCCGGATGCCGGTGCGTGAGGCGTTTCGGCGTCTTGCGGCCGATGGTCTGGTGACCCTGCGGCCCAATCGCGGGGCGGTGGTCAGTGGCCTGAATATCGAAGAGATGCACGAAGTTTTCGAAATGCGCAGTGCCCTGGAGGGCCTGGCGATTCGGGTGGCGGTGCCAAAGATGACTGAGCGCCACCTGAGTCGTCTGGAACGCCTGCTCGATGAAATGGACGACTGCCGCGAAGAGAGTGCGGAGTGGGTCGGCCGGCACCGCGCGTTTCATGAATACCTGTGCAGCCTGGCCGAGCGTCCGCGTTTGATGCGGCAGATTACCGCGCTGTATTCGGTGATCGAACCACACATGCGCCTGTGGTTGCAGCACGCCGAGAAGCCCATGAGCGCCCGCGAAGAACATTCGGTAATTCTCGACGCGATCCGCAGCGGGGATGCGGCGAAGGCCGAGGCGGTGCTGCGCGAGCACATCGAGGGCACCATCCCGCCGCTAATTGAGTTTTTGAAATTGGAACACACGCAATCGGAAAAATAGAGCCGGCGTCAAGCCTGCCGTACTACCGCTGTGATTTGAGTGCTGCCCCGTTACTTAACTGATCGGAGTCGTCATGCATAAACCAAGTGTGTTGTTCGCGGTTGTATCCCTGAGTCTGGCTGCCCAACTGGCGGTGGCCGCGCCCACAGTGCCGGATCGCCTGCAAAAGGTCGACAAACTGACCTATTGCTCCGGCATGGACTCACCACCGCTGGTGTCATTCGACGAGGCGCAGAAACCCAAGGGCCTGACCGTGGACCTGGGCCTGGAAATCGCCAAACGGCTGGATAACAAGAAAGTCGAGTGGCGGGTGATTCCGTTCTCCGGACTGGTGCCGGCGTTGCTCGCCAAACAGTGCGACATGATCGTCGATCAACTGTTCGACAAGCCTGAGCGGCGGCAGGTGATCGACATCTCCAACTACATGTACTCCAGCCAGTCGGTGGTGGTGCCCAAGGGTAATCCCAAAGGTATCAAGGCACTGGCTGACCTCTCCGGACACAAGGTGGCGGTGCTCAACGGCTCGACCATCAAAACCCTGCTCGACGCCGAGAACGACAACCTGAGCAAAGCCGGCAAGCCACCGATGAAACTGGTGGTTTACAACACCGACACCGATGCCTTTCAGGCGCTGCGCATCAGTCAGGTCGACGCCTACGGCACCACTGTGGAAACCGCTGGTTACTACGCGGCGATGGCCCCGGACCTGTTCCAGGAAGGCGTTCCGGCGTTCAGTCGCATCCTTACCGGGTTGGGCACGCGCAAGGATGATCCGCAACTGACGGCTGCCGTGGACCAGGTGCTCAAGGACATGCGCAGTGACGGCAGCTACACGCAATTGCTCGCCAAATGGCATGTCGACAGCGACAAGCTGGACTGAGGGTTCGTTCGATGAACTTCAATTGGGACGTGTTCTGGCAGTACCTGTTGCAGCCGAGCGGGGTGTACCTCACCGGGCTCTGGCTGACCTGCGTGATCAGCGTGTCGGCGATGCTGATAGGCAGTGTGTTGGGGCTGCTGGCAGCGTTGATGCGGCTGTCGAACAACCCGCTGTTGCAGTACCCGGTGCGTTTTTACGTGTGGTTGATGCGCGGCACGCCGTTGCTGGTGCAGATCGTATTCCTCTATACCGCGCTGGCGGCTGGCGGGATTTTTCGTTTCGAAGACCTCGACTTCGGCTGGTTCATTCTGCCGGGCAACCTGCAGGCGGCGATCATCGCGCTGGGCCTCAACGAAGGCGCATACATGTCCGAAATCATTCGGGCCGGCATCGGCGCGGTGGACAAGGGGCAGTACGAAGCCGGACGCTCGCTGGGCATGACCTTCGGCAAACTGATGCGCCGCATTGTGTTGCCACAAGCTTTCCGGGTGATCGTTCCGCCGATCGGCAACGAGTTCAACGTGATGCTGAAGAACACTACGCTGGTCAGTGTGATTGGCGTGCAGGAGTTGTTGCTGAGTACACAAATGGTCACCTCGGCGACCTTCCGGGTGTTCGAGTTGTACTTGGTGGTGGCGATCTATTTCCTGTTGTTGACCACACTCTGGGGCTTCTTTCAGCGCTGGCTGGAAGCGCGTTTTGGTCAGTCAGATCGGCCGGCGGCGCCCACCAGTCGTATGTTCGGGCGCAGCACCATGAAACTGCTGAGGGGACGTTGAGATGGCGCACATGAGTGAAGAACTGGTGATCGAAGCGCTGAATCTGCACAAGTCATTCGGCGATCTGCAGATTCTCAAAGGTATCTCCCTGCAGGTACGCCGGGGCGAGGTGGTGGTGCTGATTGGCGCTTCCGGTTCGGGCAAGACCACCTTTATCCGCTGCATCAATTTGCTCGAAGAGATTCAATCCGGGTCGATTCGGGTCAATGGTCGGGCCATGGGCTATCGCGAGCGCGCCGACGGCAGCCTGGTCCGCGATTCGGAGCGCAATATCGCCCGGCAACGGCGGGACATCGGCATGGTGTTCCAGCGTTTCAACCTGTTCCCGCACATGACTGCGCTGGAGAACATCATCGAGGCACCGATTCAGGTGCTTGGCGTATCCCGCGCGGCGGCCACCCAACAGGCACGCGAGCTGCTGGTGCGGGTCGGGTTGGCGGACAAGGTCGATCACTACCCGTCGATGCTCTCGGGCGGTCAGCAACAGCGGGTGGCGATTGCCCGCGCGCTGGCGATGAAACCCCAGGCGATGCTGTTCGATGAACCTACCAGCGCCCTCGATCCGGAAACCGTGGGTGAGGTGCTGGAGGTGATGAAAGAGCTGGCCAAGGAGGGCATGACCATGGTCGTCGTCACCCACGAAATGGGTTTCGCCCGTGAAGTGGCCGACCGCGTGGTGGTGCTCGATCAAGGTGAACTGATCGAACAGGGGCCGCCGGAGCAAATCTTCAGCAAACCCAAACATCCGCGAACCCAGGCCTTTCTCAGCCGGGTTCTCTGAGTGATTTAGCATTCCTTCTTGATGAGTCTTTGTCATGTTGAAATTTTCTGCCCACGAATACCCTTATTCATCACAACGTCAAAGCGTGTTTGCCCGTCGCGGCATGGTCGCTGCCTCGCAACCGCTGGCCGCACAGGCCGGCATGGAAATGCTGCAAAAAGGCGGCAATGCGATTGATGCGGCCATTGCGACAGCCGCCGCGTTGACCGTGGTCGAGCCCACTGGTTGCGGGATTGGCGGCGACGCGTTTGCGCTGGTCTGGGTCAAAGGACAAATACACGGACTCGATGCCAGCGGTCACGCGCCGAAGGCGTTAAGCATCGAGGCGGTGAAGGCGGCGGGTCATCAGCAGATGCCGCTGTACGGCTGGACCCCGGTCACCGTGCCGGGCATTCCGTCGGCCTGGGCCGAGTTGTCGCGGCGTTTTGGCCGACTGCCGTTTGCCGACCTGCTGCAACCGGCGATCAGTCTGGCGCGGGATGGCTTCCCGGTTTCTCCCGTGGTTGCCCTGCAATGGCAGGCTACGCTGGAGGAACTCAGCCCACATCGCGATGCGGTGCTCGATGCCTGGTTCGAGACCTTCTTGATTGATGGCCGGGCTCCCAAGGCTGGCGAGTTGTTCCGCAATCCGGCACAGGCTCGGACCCTGGCCGAACTGGCCGAAACCGGGTGCGAGAGTTTCTATCGCGGCGCGCTGGCCGAGCTTCTGGCCGCGCATTCACAGGCCACCGGCGGCTACTTGAGCGCCAGTGACTTGCGGGATTATCGCCCGCAGTGGGTCGATCCGATCAGCATCAATTACCGAGGCTACGACGTCTGGGAAATCCCGCCGAGCGGGCAGGGGCTGGTGGCGCTGATGACGCTGAAGATCCTCGAAGGCTTCGATTTCGACCATCGCGACAGTCTGCAGACCTGGCATCGGCAACTGGAAGCCATGAAACTGGCCTACAGCGATGGCCGGCATTACATCACCGACCCTGAACACATGCGGGTTGCGGTTAATGATTTGCTCAGCGCCGAGTACGCCAGCCGCCGTCGTGCCGAAATCGGTGAGCAGGCCTTGCCGCCAAAGCCTGGCGATCCGCATGCCAGCGGTACGGTGTACCTGGCCACCGCCGATGCTGAAGGCAACATGGTGTCGTTCATCCAGAGTAACTACCACGGTTTCGGCTCCGGCGTGGTGCTGCCCGACAGTGGCATCGGCCTGCAAAACCGTGGGCAGGAGTTCAGCCTCGACCCCGCCGATGCCAACAGCCTGGCGCCGGGCAAAAAGACGTTCCACACCATCATCCCCGGCTTCCTCAGCAAGGACGGCGAGCCCGTGGGTCCGTTCGGGGTCATGGGCGGCTACATGCAGCCTCAGGGGCATGTGCAGATGGTGATGAACCTGATCGACTTCGGCCTCAATCCCCAGGCTGCCCTCGATGCGCCGCGCTGGCAGTGGCTGGGCGGGATGAAAGTCGGGATCGAGCAGGGCGCTTCGCGGGATCTGGCGGCGGCGCTGGCACGGCGCGGGCATCAGGTAGAAGTGGCCTGCGACCTGACGGTGTATGGGCGAGGGCAGATCATCGTGCGTGATCCGCAGAGCGGGGTTTTATGTGGCGGGACCGAGCCGAGGGCGGATTCGACGATAGCGGCCTGGTAGCGGCGCAGTGGATTTGTGGCGGGTGCAAATCCGTGATTGCCCGTGATCCTGTAGGAGCTGCCGAAGGCTGCGATCGATTGCGCAGCCGTCGTGTTCTTGAAATTGCCGAAGGTCCTTCGGACCTTATCGCAGCCTGCGGCAGTTCCTAAAGGGAATTTGTGGTGTGACCTGGATGTTGCTCCAGCCACAGAACTACTGTGTAGGTGTGCTGAGCTACAAAAAATAGTGGCTCTATGCCTTCTTTTTGTAACATTTAGATATACAATGGTTACGCTATTTTATCGGCGCCATTTTTCAGGCGGCGGCGTAACCCGCAATACAGTGCATACACGGACGTTGGCAAACTTCTTCATCCTTGTTCGTCTGTTTGACACCGAGTCGCCGCGCGCCTGGCATTAGACAGGAACACTGCAGTGAATCGGATTTTTCTACCCCTCGCCCTGACAATGAGCCTGTCGTTGACCGGCTGTATCTCCTTCACCCCGACAGGCCCTATTGGCGAACCGCAAGTTAAAGCCGCGACGAGCATCGAACACGCTGCACAAATCGCTGAAGTGTCGATTTCCGATCCTGGCGTGAACGCGGAAAAGCGCCTGACCGCCAGCCGTCAACTGACTGACCAGATCACCCATTACGTCGAGAAAAGCGACTATTTCAACAAGGTCGTGGTGTTCCCGGTTAAAGCCGGCGATGACGACATGGTGCTCAAGTTCGACCTGACTTCGCTCAAGGGCAAGCGCTCGACTCACCCCGGCTACATCCCCGGCGCGATTCTGACGCTGACCATCTGGATCTGGGTCAACGGCCCGGTCGACGTCGATACCTTCGACATCGCCGGCACCCTGACCATCGAAGATCGCCACGGCAAGCAATTGGCCAAGACTAGCGAGAAGATCGATATCTCCCAAAACGTCGGCATATATGACCGCGATTACTGGGCGCCGCGCCTGGGTGCGAACTACCTGAACCAATTGGTTGCTCAGTTGCTGGCGTCGGCGACCAGGCAACTGCCGCCATCGGCCGTTCAAGCTTCGGTTGCCGCACCTGCACTGCAACAGGCGGCTGCACAATGAGCCGTTTTTTCGTTGCATTGTTGATGTTGGTCAGTGCCTCGTTGACCGGGTGTGTATCTTACTCCGCGCACAATCTGGCTCCGGTTCAGACCTGGCCTCCGCAAGCCGCCGCTGCTGAGCACAAGCCAACTGCTTACCTGCGTTTTACCGCAGAGCATGAGTTCAATGGCACGCCTATGGCGGGTGGGGTCAATGTTCCTGCCTGGGAGAAGCTGGTGCTGGATTCGTACAAAGAATCCAATCGCCTGAGCAGTGTGACCAGTCAGCAGGTTGATTCTGATGTCTACGTCTATGCCAGCCTGAAGAACAGCGAGCGTGGAAATCGCGCCGCCGCGTTTATCAGCGGCTTCACGTTTCTCGTTATTCCTGTGACATTCAGCAATGACCTGACGCTGGAGACGGTGTACAAAAATCGCGACGGTAAAGTACTGGGCACCGTGAGCAAGAGCGAAACCATCACCACCTGGATGCAATTGCTGTTGATTGTGACGTTACCGTTCAATGAATCGTTGGATGCCACGATCAAGCACCTGAGCCAGAGTTCGCTGGAAGAGGCGATCAAGCAGAAGTTGATCTGACCCATTGCAGGCAACACGCATGACCCCTGTAGGAGCTGCCGAAGGTTTGGGCCGCACTCGGACGATCAATCGCCATCGCGAAGGTCGTTCCGACCTTATCGCAGCCTTCGGCAGCTCCTACAGAGTTGGGATCAACCACAGATTTTTATCCAGCCACACGTCTAAAATCCACCGCGCAGGCCCTGACTGCTGCGCACTAAATCGTACGCCTTGCGCGCCAGCGGGTTGACCGTGTTCGGGCGAATCCACAGGTAATAGGTCACGTCCGGCATGCGCGGCAGTCCGTCGTTTTCGCCAAGCACGCGCATGTCCGGCCCGAGCATTTCCATGCTGCGCGCCGTCACCCCCAACCCCGCACGCGTGGCCGCCTTGATCCCGATCAGGTTCGACGCCAGGTACGCCTGTCGCCACGGAATCTGTGCCTGCTCCAACGCCTCTAGCGCATAACGCCGATAGATACTTGGCTCATCCACCAGAATCAGCGGCAGCGGTTCGCCGGGCACGTGGATATATTGCGCCGAACAAATCCACCACACCGGCGAGGTGCGCAGGGCGAAGCCTTCGAGGGACGGGTCTTCGCGGGTAGAAATCACCATGTCGATCTTGCCGCGATGCAGGTCTTCCATCAAAAACGGGCTGCGGCCAACGTCGATTTCCAGGCGCAAGCGCGGCGCCGAGCGGGCGATGTGGCTGAGAATCGGCGGCAGGATGGTGTCGGCGATGTCATGCGGCGAGCCTATGCGCAGTATGCCGCTGAGGCTGCTTTCACGCAGGGAGCTCAAGGCCTCATCATTGAGCGCGAGCATTTGTCGTGCGTGCCGCAGTAACTGCAAACCCGGCTCGGTCAGCAGCTTCTGCCGGCCTTGTTTGCGAAACAGCGGCACGCCCACTTGCTGTTCCAGGCGCTGCATATGCTGCGTCACTGACGACTGAGTACGCGCCAGGTGCACGCCGGCTCCGGCAAAACTGTGGTGATCGACCACGGCGATAAAGGTTCGCAGCAGTTCAAGATCCAGGGTGGAAAGGTCGGACATGGGCGCTCGATCGGGCAATATTCATATCAATGGGCAGTGCTAATACATTACGTATTTTTATGTATAGGGGAAGTTGTTTTTTGAAGGTGTCGCTGGAGACCAATAAAATAAGGCTTATAGCCTTTTGTAAAACCACCAGCATCCAGAAAGTTATAACAATATGAGATATTTGAATTTCCGTTAGGCACCGTCCATCCCTAGCATGCCCCTCTATCAGGTCGGGACACGCCGATCATTGCCAAGGGGAAGTTCATGTCGTTTCAGCACCTGCGCGTTAGTCGATGGTTACCCGTGATGCTGGGTGCCGTGGTTTCCCTCGCCGGGATGGGTGTGGCACAGGCCGACGCGACGTTGGACAAAATCCAGCAGCGCCACCGCCTGGTGGTCGGCGTGGTGCTGTCCGGTGGACCTTTCGGCTCCATCGATCCCACCACTCAAGCGCCGAAGGGGCTGAATGTCGACCTGGCCAATGACCTGGCCAAACAGCTGTCGGTGGAGGTTGAGCTGGTGTCAGTCCTGCCGGCCAACCGCGTGCAGTTCCTGCAACAGGGCAAGGTCGATGTGCTGATCGCCAACATGGAATGGACGACCGAACGCGACCAGATTCTGGGGCATGTACCGACGCCGTTCTATCGCGTCGGCGGCACCGCGGCAGTGTTGAAAGACAGCAAAATCACCCGCTGGGAAGACCTCAAGGGCCAGGCAGTCTGCACCTCGCAAGGCAGTAGCTACGTGAAACCGCTGACCGAACTGGGCGTCGAGATCAAGGCCTTCAAAAGTTCCTCCGAATCGCTGCTGGCCCTGCGCGGTAATAACTGCGTTGCCGCCGTGCACGACGCGACGCTGATCAACCCGCTGTTGGCCGACACCGCCGAATGGCAGAACTACCGCGCCTTGCTGCCGGAACTCAATCCAGCACCGTCGGTGATCTGGACCCGACGCGGCGAGACCGACACCCAGGCGCGCCTCGACCCCATCGTCAAAGGCTGGCACCGCAGCGGCTGGTTGATCGAAGCCGAGCAGCGCAACCACATCACCCCGGCCTCGCCCGCGTTGGTGGAAATGCAGAAGCAATTCCAGAGCGCCGGCGCCTGATCGTCCCACCTTTCCCGCAATCCGGCGCCTCGGGCGTCGGTGTACAAGGCAGTCGCGTATGAAGACGTTTTTTTCCGGCAGTACCCTGGCTGCGCTGCTGTTGACCCTGTGTGCCGGACTGGCCCAGGCCGATGCCACGCTGAACAAGATTCAACAGCGGCACAAGATCAGCATTGGGGTGATCCTCAGTGGTCCGCCGTTCGGCACCATCGACCCCAAGACCGGCGACCCACTGGGCTACAACGTCGAGTTGGCCAAGGGCATCGCGCAACGCCTCGGCGTCGACCTGGAAACCGTCTCGGTGCTGGCGCCCAACCGCGTGCAATTTCTGCAACAGGGCAAGGTCGACATCTTGATCGCCAACATGCAGTTCACCGAAGAGCGCAGTCAGATCCTCGATTACGTGCCGACGCCTTACGAGGAAGTCGGCGGCGCGGCGTTGATTCGCAAGGGCGCGGGAATCACTCGTTGGGAAGACCTGCGTGGCAAACCGGTGTGCGTGTCCCAGGGCAGCAACTTCATCAAGCCGCTGCAGGAAACCTACGGCGCGGAAATCAAGGCCTTCAAAAGCCAGTCGGAGTCCCTGCTGTCATTGCGCGGCAACGGTTGCGTAGCAGCAGTTCACGTCAGCCCGACCATGCACACGCTGTTGAGTGACGCCGAGTGGGCCGACTACGAGATCCCGCTGGCCGACGACCTGATCCCTTCGTCATCGGTGATCTGGGTGCGCAAGGGCGAACACGACGTGCAAGCGAAACTGGACGCGATCATTCGTGACTGGCACCGCAGTGGCTGGCTGATCGAACTCGGCGAACGTACCGGCATGCCACCGACCCAGGCGTTGCACCAGTTGCATGACAAGTTCCGCGACGCCGCGCCTTTGGAGGCGAAGCAATGAGCAGTGATCTGTTCAATACATTGCAGCAGTTACTCGGCGCCCGGCATGTGCAGACCTCTGAAGAAGCGTCGGCTTTTTTGACCGACAAACAGGGCCGTTACGTCGGCGCGGTGATCGCGGCAGTACACCCGGCCAACACCGAAGAAGTCGCCGCCGTGGTCCGCGCCTGCGCGCATTTCAACGCGCCGATCGTGGTCCAGGGTGGCAACACCGGATTGATGGGCGCCGCGACCCCGGACGCCAGCGGCACGGCGGTGTTGTTGCTGCTGGATCGCTTGAACCGGGTGCGTGAAGTCGATACCGACAACGATACCCTGACCGTCGAAGCCGGCTGCATCCTGCAAAACGTCCAGGACGTGGCGCGTGACGCCGGGCGTCTGTTTCCCCTGAGTCTGGGCGCCGAGGGCAGTTGCACCCTTGGCGGCAACCTCGGCACCAACGCTGGCGGCACCGCCGTGTTGCGCTACGGCAATACCCGTGAGCTGACCTTGGGGCTGGAAGTGGTCACCGCTCAAGGCGAAATCTGGAACGGCCTGCGCGGCTTGCGCAAGGACAACACCGGCTACGACTTGCGCGACCTATTCATCGGCAGCGAAGGCACGCTGGGCATCATCACTGCCGCGACCTTGAAGCTGTTCCCGCTGCCCAAAGCCCAATGCACGGCGTTGCTGGCCTTTGATTCGCTGGCGCAAGCGGTGAAATTTCTATCACACGCCCGCGCTGGATTTGGCGCAAACCTGACCGCGTTTGAATTGCTCACTGCCGACTGTCTGAGCCTGCTGCGTGAGCAGTTTCCCGACGGTCCGCAGCCGTTCTCCGCTGCATCCCAGCCTTGGTTCGCGCTGCTCGAACTGTCCGATAACCACAGTGATACACATGCGCGTCAGGCGTTCGAAGAGGTGCTGGGTGAAGCCTTCGACAGTGAGTTGGTGGCAGATGCGCTGATCGCCGAAAGCCTGGCGCAAAGCGAAGCCCTGTGGCTGTTGCGTGAGCACATGAGCGAGGCGCAGAAGCGCGCGGGTCGTAACATGAAGCACGATATCTCGGTGCCGATTTCGCGGGTGGTGGAATTTGTCGAACACACCGATGCGTTATTGCAGGCGCATTTTCCCGGGGTGCGGCACTTCACCTTCGGCCATCTGGGCGACGGCAACCTGCATTACAACGTGGCCCATCCGCTAGGCTCGACGGTTGACGCGCACATGGCCCACTACGAAGCGTTGAGTCTGCTGGTACACGACAGCGCCCATGCCCATGGCGGCTCGATCAGCGCCGAGCACGGCATCGGTCAGCGCAAACTGGAGATGCTGCCGCGCTACAAAAGCCCGGTGGAACTGGCGCTGATGCAGTGCATCAAGCAGGCCCTCGACCCTCGCAACCTGCTCAATCCGGGCAAAGTGCTGCACGCTGATCATTCAACAGGAACCGCGCCATGAGCTTTCGTCTGTCCCGGCGCGTACAGCGCGTTTCGCTGTCGGCCAATGCCGCCGCCAAGTCCCAGGCCATGGCCTTGCGCGAAACCGGTCGCGACATACTCGACCTGACCACCGGCGAGCCGGATTTCGACACCCCGGAGCACATCAAACAAGCCGCTTACGCGGCGATTGCTGCCGGGGCAACCAAATACACGCCGACGCCGGGTGTGCGCGCCTTGCGTGAAGCGGTGCAACGCAAACTCAAGCGCGAGAACCGTCTGGACTATGCGCTGCCGTCCATCGTGATCGCCAACGGTGCCAAGCAAATCATCTTCAACGCCTTCGCCGCGACCCTGGACGACGGCGATGAAGTGCTGGTGCCGGTGCCGTATTGGCCTTCGTTCCCGGACAGCGTGCGCTTCAACGGCGGCGAGCCGGTGTTGATCGAATGTGGTCTGGAACAAGGCTGCAAACTGACCCCGGCACAACTGGAAGCGCACATCGGTCCGCGCACCCGCTGGCTGATCCTCAACGGTCCCGGCAACCCCAGTGGCGCGGTGTACAGCGAAGCCGAGCTGGCGGCGCTGGCCGAGGTCTTGCGCCGTCACCCACAGGTATTGGTGTTGCTGGATGAGCTGTACGAACACATTCGTTTCGATGACCGTCATGCCCTGAGTTTGCTCAATGTCGCGCCGGATTTGCAGGCGCGTTGCCTGTTGGTCGGCGGGGTGTCCAAGACCTACGCCATGACCGGCTGGCGCATTGGCTTTGGTGCCGGTCCGGAGGTGCTGACCACGGCGATGACGGTGGTGCAGTCGCAATCAACCTCCGGTGCTTCTTCGGTGGGGCAGGCGGCTGCCCTGGCCGCGTTCGAAGGTGGACTGGGATTCTTGCCGGAGCAGGTCGCGGCGTATCACGAGCGCCGCGATCTGTTGGTCAGTGCCTTGAGCGCGGTGGACGGGCTTGAGGTGCTGCAACCCGAAGGTGGGTTTTTCGTTTTCGTGCGTTGCGCCGGTTTGCTGGGTCGCTATCGCGAAGATGGTCAACGCTTGAACAGCGACGCCGACGTGGTCGCGTATTTGCTGGAGGAGGGCGTGGCCGGGGTGGCGGGCAGTGCGTATGGGTTGTCTCCATGGTTTCGCCTGTCGATTGCCACCGCGACCATCAGTGTTCGCGAAGCCGGGCGGCGAATCGCCGACGCTTGCGCACGGTTGCGGGTCGAGGTCGAGCAATGACCCACTGGTTGACCCTGTTCGTGCACTGGAGCGCCGGCTTCGGTTTGAACTACGGCTTTTTGCTTGACGCCTATCAGCGTGGTTCGTTGGTGGATGGCGCGCTGACCAGCATTCTCCTGTGCCTGTGCACCATCGTCGGCAGCTTGCTGGCCGGGGTGACGCTGGCGGCGATGCTGACTTCGGGCAATCCGTGGCTGGCCAAACCGGCGCGGGTTTTTATCGAAGTCACGCGTAACACCCCGACCCTGGTCCAGTTGTACTGCGCGTTCCTGGTGCTGAACATGCTGTTGACTCAGGCGGTGGGCGCGGCCAATCCGCTGACGCCGTTTGCCTGGGTGGTGATCGTGATTTCGCTGCACAAGGGCGCGTTCCACGCCGAAGCGCTGCGTGCCGGAATCGAAGCGGTGCCAGCGGTAACACTCGAAGCAGCGGCCTCGCTGGCGTTCAGCAGCCGTCAACTGTTGTGGAACGTGCAACTGCCGCTGGCCCTGCGCTTTGCCTTGCCGTCGTTGATCAACAACCTGATCGACCTGGTGAAAATGACCGCCGTGGCGTCGGCGATTGCGGTGGGGGATATCACCTACGCGGCGATCATGATCTGGACCCAGGGCGATAACGTGTTGGAGCTGATGATATTGATTCTGCTGTTTTTCGGCCTGTTGAGCTTTGTCGTCAACGTCGCAGGGCGCTGGCTGGAAGCGCGTTTGAGGATGCCTGGTTATGGCTATTGAAGCCTCCGGTTCGGTATTTTCCGCGCTCGTCGAATGGTCGCCGGCGCTGGCCGTGGGCCTGGGGCAAAACATTCTGATCAGCCTGTTGGCGGTGCTCATCGGTTCGCTGCTGGGCTTGCTGGTGGGTGCATTGGGGCTGTCGCGGTTCAGGCTGATGCGCTTGCCGGCGAGGCTATGGGTGCAGCTGTTTCGCAATGCGCCGTGGCTGGTGTTGATCTACTTCGTCACCTACGTGTTCCCGTTCGAGGTTCATGTGGGCGGGATGTATTTGCCGTTTCCTGATTGGCTGAAAGTCACCATCGGCCTGGCACTGCCGGCCAGCGCCAACGTCGCGGAGATCTTTCGCGGGGCGATTGCCTCGATCCCGGCCACCCAGTGGGAAGCCGCGCGTTCGTTGGCGTTCAGCCGCAGGCAGATGTTCGGCTCGATCATTTTGCCGCAGTGCTTCAAGCGCATGCTGCCGCCATGGATGAACCTCTACGCGGTGATCACCATGGGCACCGCGCTGGCCTCGCTGGTGGGCGTGCATGACCTGATCGACACCGCGCAGATCGCCAGCAATACCGTGAATCGCACCGGTTTTACCGTGCTGATCTACTTCAGTGTGCTGGCGCTATTCTTCGCCTATTGCTACCCGATTTCCCGACTGACCCAACGCCTGGAGCGACGTTATGCCTTCTATTGAATCGCCTCTGGTCAGCCTGCGGGACCTGCATCTGTCGTTCGCCAGCAATCAGGTGCTCAAGGGCATTGATCTGGATGTGCAGCGCGGGCAGGCGGTGTCGATCATCGGGCCGTCAGGTTCCGGTAAGTCGACCATCCTGCGCTGCATCACCGGGCTGTTGCAGCCGCAGCGCGGGACGATTCGGGTCGGCAGCACCGAGGTTCATCGCCTCACCCGCGAGGCCGAACGCATTGAGTTGCGTAAGCGGGTGGGGTTCGTCTTTCAGCAGTACAACCTGTTCCCGCACCTGTCAGTGCTGGAAAACCTGGTGATTGCGCCGCGCAAGGTGTTGGGTCGCGAGCGCGTCGAGGCCGAAAAACAAGCCCGTGCCTTGCTCGCCAAAGTGCGCATGGAGCACAAGGCCGATGCTTATCCGGGTCAACTGTCGGGTGGTCAGCAACAGCGGGTGGCGATTGCCCGCGCCTTGGCCATGCGCCCGGAATTGATCCTGTTCGACGAAGTGACCTCGGCCCTAGACCCAGAGACCGTCGGTGAAGTGCTGACCGTGATTCGCGAACTGACCGAAGAGGGCATGACCTGTGTGTTGGTCACCCATGAGATGCGCTTCGCCGAAGAGATCAGTGACGTCGTGTACTTCACCGAGAACGGCCTGATCGTCGAGCACGGCAGCGCCGAACAGATTTTCCAGCGCCCGAACAGCGAGCGCACCCAAGCGTTTCTGCGCCATGCACTGGGGGACTCGGGGCGCCGTGTCACGGCCCCTGGCGACCCGTATTTGCTTAGCAATATCAGCCGTTACAGCCTGTCTATCTAAGAGGAGCAATCCCATGAGTACCGCTACCCGCGCCGACGTGATCGAGGACTTCCTCAAACAGATTCGAGTCATCCACCAACGCGGCGTTGACCGTGCAGCGCTGGAGGAAATCGTCAGCCTGCTGGAAGGCCTGACCGCGCGCCGTGACCTGTTCAACTTCAGCGAATTTCCAGCGCCGGTGCCGGGTGAGGGCGACACGGCTTTTCGCTACCGCCTGAACGACGATGGCGAGACCCCGACGCTGTACATGAACTCGCTGCTGCCGGGCAAAAGCACCTTGCCGCATAACCACGAAACCTGGGCGGTGATCGTTGCGGTACAAGGCCAGGAGATCAATTACGTGTGGGCCCGCACCGACGACGGCAGCGACCCGGCGTTCGCCAAACTAGAGTTGGAAAAAGAGGTGGTGGTGCAGCCAGGTACTTCGATCAGCTTCCTCGGCGAAGACCTGCACGGGATTCGTGTCGAAGGCGAAACACCGACCCTGCATTTTCACCTGTATGGCCGCCCATTGGAGTCGCTCAACGGCCGTTACGGCGTCAATGAACAGGGCAAGGTGCTGAACTACAACGCCTCACAGATGGTGCCTTCGATTCGGGCTTACTCATGATCGATCTGTATTACTGGCCGACCGGCAATGGCCTGAAAGTCGGCATCCTCCTGGAAGAGCTGGAGCAGGATTATCGCCTGCTGCCGGTCAACATTCGTCAGGGCGAACAGAAGACTGAAGCCTTCCGGCGTCTCAGTGCCAATGGGCGGATTCCGGCGATTGTCGATCATGGTTCGGCGTTGTCTGACACGCCGCTGAGCCTGTTCGAATCAGGCGCTATCCTGACCTATCTGGCCGACAAGGCCGGGCGCTTCCTGCCGCCGGCCTCGACGGTCGAGCGCCAGCGGGTGCAGGAGTGGCTGTTCTGGCAGGTCGGGCATGTGACGCCGTACCTGAGCCAGTTGCAGGTGTTCAAGGAAAAGGCTCCGGAACCGATTCCATTTGCCCTTGACCTGCTGCACGGCGAAGCGACGCGCTTGTATGGCGTGCTCGAGCGGCGCTTGAGTGAAGTGGCGTTTGTGGCCGGGGAATATTCGATTGCCGACATGGCGATCTTTCCGTGGATACAGCCGTTGCGACAGGGCCAGGATTTGGCGCAGTACCCGCACATCGCCGCCTGGCGCGAACGAATCAAAGCGCGCCCTGCGGTGCAGCGGGCTTATGCGAAGGGCAGGGAAGTGGCGGCTAACGAACGCTCTCTGTCCCTGCAATAAAACCTGTGGGAGCTGCCACAGGCTGCGATCGATTTGGGCCGCACTCGGACGCAGCAGTCGCTGATGTGAAGGCCTTTCGGCCTTATCACAGCCTGCGGCAGCTCCTACAGTGAAGGCGTTTTCAACCTATACAAACGGAATCCCCATGAGCCAAATCGTCACCCCAAGGCAACTGCAGCAATGGCTATTCGACGGGCAGGAAATTGCCCTGTTCGATGTGCGTGAGCACGGCCAATACGGCGAAGCGCACCTGTTCCATGGGGTGAACCTGCCCTATAGCCGGTTGGAACTGGAAATCCCTCGCCTGGCACCGAACCCCGCTGTGCGTCTGGTGATCTATGACCAGAACGGCGGCGACCTTGCGGACCGTGCCGCCCGCCGTTTGCAGGGGTTGGGCTATGGCGCCGTGCATGTGCTTGAAGGCGGCGCCGACGGTTGGCAGTCCGCCGGGCTGCAACTGTTCGCCGGCGTGCACGTCCCGTCGAAAGCCTTTGGCGAATTGGTCGAAGAGGCCAGCGCCACCCCACACATCAGCGCACAGGAACTGGCCGACTGGCAGGCCCGCGGCGAACCATTGGTGCTGCTCGACGGCCGGCCGTTCGACGAATACCGCAAGATGACCATTCCCGGCTCCATCTGCTGCCCGAACGGTGAGCTGGGGTATCGCCTCGGCGAGCTGGTAACGGACGAACACACGCCCATCGTCGTCAACTGCGCCGGGCGCACGCGCAGCATTATCGGTGCGCAAACCCTGATCAACCTCGGGGTGAAAAACCCGGTCTACGCGTTGGAAAACGGCACTCAGGGCTGGTTCCTGGCTGACTTGCCACTCGAACACGGCAGCACTCGGCGTTATCCGGACGCAGTGGACGCCGCGACGCTCCCCGAACAGCGTCTGGCCGCCACACAGTTGGCCGAGCGCTCCGGGGTGGAAAGCGTGTCAGCGGCGCAGGTCGAGGCCTGGTCGCAGGACGCGCAGCGCAGCCTGTTTCTGTGCGATGTCCGCACCGCCGAGGAGTTCGCCGTGGGCAGTCTGGCGGGTGCACAACACACGCCGGGCGGGCAGTTGATCCAGTCCACCGACCTGTACGTCGGCGTGCGTCAGGCGCGGCTGGTGTTGATCGACGCGGATGGCATTCGCGCGCCGATCGTCGCCAGTTGGCTGAAGCAACTGGGGCATGAGGCTTATGTGCTGACGGACGGTGTTCACAGCGGTCTGACCTTGCCACCGCCTGTTTCTGTCGAGCGTCCGTCATTGGCCCGTATCGATGCGCCGGCCCTGGCCGATGCCTTGAAAGACGACACCGTGGCGTTGATCGATCTGCGTCCGAGCATGGTCTGTCGCAAGGCACATATTGAAGGTTCGCGCTGGTCGATTCGCCCATTGTTGGCTCAGGCACTGGCCAACGAAACCCGGCCGGTAGTGCTGCTGGTCGATGACCTTGGCGTGGCACAACTGGCGGCTTCGGAGTTGCACGAGGCTCAGCGTGATCAACTACGGGTGCTGGAGGGCGGGATTCAGGCCTGGCAACACGCGGGTCTGCCACTGCTCGAAGCGCCAGCCAATCCGCCGAACGAACAGTGCATCGATTTCCTGTTCTTCACCCACGACCGCCATTTGGGCAACAAGGATGCAGCGCGTCAGTACCTGGCCTGGGAAATCGGTTTGCTCGGGCAAATGACCGAAAGCGAAATCAACAGCCTCAAACCGCTGCCGGGCAAGCAGGTACAGCGTGCAGCAGAAAATGCCCAGGTGCGGACCCGTCTGGTGCACGCCGCACGTCCGGCGAAAGGCAACGGTGGGCACAGCGTCAACGTGCCGGTCACGCGGTTGAGCACCGTGCTATTCGACAATCTGCAGCAAATGCGCGACACCCGCGCTCGCCGTGATCACGAACAGATATTGAGTTACGGAGCGCGGGGTAATCCGACCGCGTTTGCCCTGGAAAATCTGGTCACCGAACTGGAAGGCGGTCATCGCACACGGTTGTTTCCTACCGGTATGGCCGCTGTAGCGCAAGCCTTTCTGGCTTACTTGCGACCCGGCGACCATGTACTGATTGCGGATGCGGTGTACTGGCCGGTGCGACGTCTGGTGGAGGATTTTCTTCTGCCGTTCGGGATCCAGGTGAGCTTTTTTGCCGGTGACGGTTCGGACCTTGAAGCGCAACTGCAAGCCAACACGCGCATGGTCTATTGCGAAGTGCCGGGCTCGCATCTGTATGAACTGAGCGACCTGCCGGCCATTGTCGCGCTGTGCAAACCACGCGGGATTCTGGTGGCGGCGGACAACACCTATGGCTCGGGTTACCTGTATCGACCGCTGGCGTTGGGCGCGGACATCTCGATCATGGCCCTGACCAAATACCTTTGTGGCCACAGCGATGTGGTGATGGGCAGCGTGTGCACCAACGAAGCGGCGTGGCCGGCGTTGTCGCGGATGAGTGACAGCTTCGGCAACACCGTCAGCCCGGACGATGCGTATCTGGTGCTGCGGGGGGCGCGCACCCTGGCGGCGCGGCTGGATGTGCACGAGCGTCAGGCGCTGCAGGTCGCGCATTGGTTGCAGACGCATCCGCAGGTGAAACGAGTATTCCATCCGGCGTTGCCGGAGCATCCGGGGCATGCGCTGTGGAAACGTGATTTCAGTGGAAGTAACGGGTTGCTGTCGTTCGAATTTGCGCAGGCTGATGCGGGTCAGGTCGAGCGTTTTATAGGCGCGCTGGAGTTGTTTGGGCTGGGTGTGTCGTGGGGCGGTTTTGAAAGCCTGGTGACGGTGGCGGATGTTCGTCTGCATCAAAGCATGGGCGAGATCAGCAACCCGGTATTGCGACTGCACATTGGGCTGGAAGATGTCGGGGCGTTGATCGAGGATTTGCGGCGGGGTTTTTTGGTGAGTCAGGTGTGACTGTTGGCTAAAGATTTTGCTGTCGCAGAATTCTTTGTAGCCAACGTGTTGGCGAGCCGCTTGATGCGGTCCTTCAGGCATTAACGGATCCTCTGTAGGAGCTGCCGAAGGCTGCGATTGACATTCAATCGCGGCGACCGGTGCCTCCGAATGCGGCCCAGATCGATCGCAGCCTTCGGCAGCTCCTACAGGATTTGGGCAACGCCCAATTTCACCAATCCTCATACCCACTCATCAAGCCACTCCGGAAACCACCCGCCGCTCACCCGCCTGATGAATCAAAAACGCAATCAGCGCAACCAACGGAAACGCACTACCCGCCATCACAATCCACGACCAGCCACCGTGGTCGAACAGTACGCTGGCAATCGCTGAACCCACTGCGCCACCGATGAAAATACTGGTGGTATACAACGCATTCAAACGGCCACGGCTGTTCGCATCCAGCGCATAAACAGCGCGCTGGCCCAGCACCATGTTCATCTGTACACAGAAATCCAGCACGACACCGGTAACCGCCAGGCCGATCACGCTGTAGGCCGGGTGAATCAGCGCGGGCAGAAAACTCAACGCCGCGAAAACCAACGCCAGCAGACTGGCCACCCGCGTGTGCCCGGCGTCTGCCAAGCGACCGCTGATAGGCGCGGCAATCGCGCCGATGGCACCGACCAACGCGAAAAGCGCAATCTGCGTCTGCGACAGGCCATGGTTACGCGCCAGCTCCAGCGGCACGGCAGTCCAGAACAGGCTGAACGTGGCAAACATCAAACCTTGATAAAACGCTCGCTGACGCAGCACCGAATGCCTGCGCAACAGCGTCCACAGCGAACCGATCAGTTGCCCGTAAGACGCGCTGTGGCTGGGTTGGCGTTTCGGCACCATGGTCGCCAGTACCACGCTGATCACAATCATCAGCGCTGCGGCCGTATCAAACACCACACGCCAGCCGAAGTGGTCGGCGATCACGCTGGACAGCGGTCGCGCCAGTAAAATACCCAACAGTAAACCACTCATGATCCCGCCGACCACCCGTCCACGGGATTCTTCCGGCGCCAAATGTGCCGCCAGCGGAATCAGGATTTGCACGGAGACCGAGCTGAAGCCGATCAACAGGGAGGCCACCAAAAACACGCTGGGCTGCTGACTGAACGCAGCGCCCAGCAAGCTGAGGATCGCCACCAGCGAGGTGATGATCATCAGCTTGCGGTTCTCCAGCAGGTCACCCAACGGCACCAGGAAGAACAAACCCAGCGCGTAACCAATCTGGGTCAGCGACACGATGACACTGGCCATGGTGCTGGTCAGGCCAATATCAGGCGCGATCAGGCCAATGATGGGCTGTGCGTAATAAATATTGCCGACGATGGCACCACAACAAAATGCGAACAGCAGCACCATGCCACGAGTCATCGTAGGGGTGTGGGTCGAAGTACTCATCAATATTCCCGGTCAGACGCTGCGGTCAGCGGCTGTGCGAACAGCCGACTGACCTTGGATAGCGTGAAGGCTAATGCGTCGAAGGGGAATAAAGAAGGGACGTCAGAGTGATAGGTAATATTCCTCAAAACAATAGCGCAGCTGTCTAGCTCGCCTGCAACAGCGGATAAACGTGCTCATGCAGAATCGAGCCGGCGCTGTAGATCAACATCACTCCCATCAAAAAATTGAAGCCGCGTTGCCAGAGCGGATTGCTGACCAGTCGCGCGAAGTGATGGCCCAGCCACGTGTAAAACGCCGGTGAACCCACGCAGAGCAGGGCGATGATCAACGACACCGACAGAATGCCGCTGCCGCTGATGTGGTTGGCCGGGTAGTACAGCGTCACCAGCGGCAGCGTCGCCAGCCAGGCTTTCGGGTTGACGATATGCAGGATGAAACCGTTATTGAACGACAGCGGTTTGCCTGCAGGCTGCTCTGCACGGAGTTCGGGTCGGGAGCGAATGATCTTCTGCGCCAGATAGAGAATATAGGCGCTGCCAATCACGCTGATGTACGGCAACAACTGCTCGCCAATCAAGCGTTGGCCGCTATAGCCAAACAACAACAGCAACACCAGCATGGCCGCGCCGACGCCAAAAAAGAAGCCAAAAGGCGCGCGGGTGTCTGCATCCAGCCCGGCATTAAACGCCAACAGCGTGACCGGGCCGGGGGTATACATGATACCGACGGCATACAGGAACAGTTCGAGCATGGGATTAACTTCTGTGGTTCAGGGGATCAAGGTGCGCTGAAAGCCCATCGGGGTGGTGCCGTACACTTCTTTGAAGCGTCGATTGAGGTGGCTTGAGTCGTAGAAGTGATACGGCGCCGACGCACTGTGCAGGTCGAGGCCGCCTTCCAGTGAGCGTCGCACCGCATTGATCCGGCAGTTCAGCGTGTATTGATACGGCGTAATCCCCACCTGCTGTTTGAACAGGCGCAGGAAGTGATACTTGGACATATTCACCACCGCGCTGAGCTGATCGAGGGTGAACTCGGTGTGCAGATGGTCCTGGATGAAATCCTTGACCCGCAGCACCAGGGTGTCCGGTCGGCTCGTATCGTCAGCCAGCCCTTGCCCGGAATGCAGTCGGGACATTTCGTCCACCAGCCCGAGGAAGTTCGCTTCGGTGTCCAGCGGGTGACTGTTGTCATGCTTGAGCGCCTGCACGAACTGCACGAATTGGCGGCGCAAGCGTGGATCGTTGCCCACATTGTTTTCGAAGCGAAAATTTTCCCAGTTCGAAATCTGGCTGTATTCGCGCAAGATCCGGCTGATTTTTTCCTGCGGGATGTACAGCATCCAGTGCTGATAACCGGCGGGCAGATTAGCCCAGCCTTCGTGAGGATCGTCGGGGTTGAGCTGCAACAACCCACCCCGTGGAATCTGGAACACCCCGTCACGACAGTCGAACTTGATCTCGCCACCGAGGATCACCCCAAACGCATATTCCTGATGCACGTGCTTCTTGTAGTAGAAGTCGGTGATCGACGCGTCCAGCAACGTCAGCTCCGGCAAAGCCTCGCTGCGGTAGTAGTGGAAGGTGTTTTTACGGTTCATCGCCGGCACTGGGGTTACGTCATGGGTGGTTATCGTAGCGCTGGGGTGGGTGCGGATATAGGACGAAATTGCGCATCGTGCAGTTTTTTTTGATTATTGGCCCAGCGCTTTTCTGCTGCCACCGACCGGTAAAACGCCCCAGTAACAAGCGCGTCGCGCCCGTCGTGCACCGCCCCGATGCATGATTTTCCCGGGTTGAAAATTGCTTGAAAAAAAGCGTTGTCTCACTCGAAATGGCAGTGTTATGTTGGTAACACTGTTAGTGCAGATGATCTTCTAATAACATTTTTGTGGTCAGTGCATCCGTGAATTTTTTTGCCCTTTCAAGCCGAGCCACCCATGAACGGCACTGAAAAAAACGACTTTCTCAGCCTGCTTGATGAGCGCTTCAGCAGCCTGACACCCACCGGCAAACGCATCGCCGGGTACCTGCAGGCCAATGCCGAGAAGCTGCCCTTCGAGACCGCTGACAGCATCGCTCAGCAAACCGGCACCACCGGCATTTCAGTCGGGCGCTTTCTGCGCTCGCTGGGTTATCGCAATATCGATGACGTCAAACAGAGCCTGCGCGGCGATGCCAGCAGCCCGTGGGTGATTACCGATCGCCTGGGCGCGTTTCGCGAAGAGAGCACCCAGGGTGACGCGCTGGAGCGCTCGATGAACCGTGAAGTCGAGGCCATTCAACGGGTGTACGGCCTGGCGCGTGGTGAGACCTTCGCCAGGATTGTCGAGCAGCTGTGCAACGCCGATGCGGTGTTCATCGTGGGCCTGCAGACCACTCGCGGGATTCTCAATGCGTTCTTCAGCCATCTGGAATACATCCGGCCCAAGGTCTACTACGTCGACGGGCTGTCGGGTACTTACGCCGAATCACTGAACTCGCAGTTTGAAAATCCCTATGCGCTGATTGCGGACTTCCGGACCTACTCCAGCGTGACCCGCACGTTCTGCGAGGTCGCGCATCGACAGAGCCTGCCGTTGGCGTTCGTCACTGATTTTCACTGCCCCTGGGCCCGTGATTATCCGATGGATCTGCTGCAACTGAAGTCCGATGTCGGTCAATTCTGGGATTCGCTGGCACCGTTGACCTGTTTGTTCAACCTGATGGTGTCGGCAGTTGCCGAGAAGTACGGCGAGCGCCTGGATCAACGTCTGGCGAAGAACCGCGAGTTGCAACAATTGTTTGGCCAGTTCGAGTGATGTGCGAGCGGCCGCGTGATGATGTGTTAGATGATTTGGAGTGTTTTGAGTGAACAACAGCCCCCTCGTTGAAGTCGATGCCGTCGCGCTGCAGCTCGAAATCGACCTGATTTACGCCGGTGCCGACAACCTGGCCGGCAAACAGATCTACCTGGAACCCCATTGTCTGCTGCATCGCGATGCCGAGGTCTGCCTGCGCCTGGCCAGCCGTCTGGCGCGGCAGGCCGGGTTAACCCTGCGGGTCCTTGATGCTTATCGTCCGCCTTACGCCCAATACCTGTTGTGGGAAGCCTTGCCCAATCCGGAATACGTCAACGATCCGGCCCTCGGCTCCCATCACAGCCGAGGTGTGGCCGTGGACTTGACCTTGGTTGATGCTCAGGGCAACGCGCTGGACATGGGCACCGGGTTCGATGAAATGCGTGAGCCGTCGCATCAGTTTTACCCGGACCTGCCGGCCGAGGTGCAGCGCAACCGTCTGCTGTTGCTGGGGATCATGTTGGCAGCGGGTTTCAAGCACATCGCCAGCGAGTGGTGGCATTACCAATTGCCCAACGCGGACGACTACCCGCTGATCGACGATCAATCGTTTCGCCCCGCGAGCTGAGAAACACGTACACCGTAGAACCTGATGAAACCTGACCGGGACGCGCATGAATCCCGGCATGAATCTGACGCCGCGCTGATCTCGCAAGAGCAGGGCGGGTCATTTCGGACGTCCACCGGCGTCTGAGCTTTAACTGCCCGGTATAGCTTCAACAATAAACCTGACGAAATTCCATACATCGAATGATCAAGGAACCGGCATGAAATCAATCGTTACCCCACGCAAGTTGGCGATGGCTGTACTGTGCACCGCCATGGGCCTTGGTGCCTGGCAAACGGCCAGCGCAGCCGTGCCGCAAGACACCCTGATGATCGGCAAACCCTCCGATCCGCAAACCCTCGACCCGGCCGTGACTATCGATAACAACGACTGGACCGTGACCTACCCGTCGTACCAGCGGCTGGTGACCTACAAGGTCGAGAACGGCAAGGGCAGCACCGAAGTGCAGGGCGAGTTGGCCAGCAGCTGGACGACCTCGGCCGATAATCTGGTCTGGGAATTCAAACTCAAGCCAGGCAACAAGTTCGATGACGGCGCTGCAGTCGACGCCAATGCGGTGAAGTTTTCCTTCGACCGGGTGATGAAACTCAAGCAAGGGCCGTCCGGCGCGTTCCCGGATGATATGTCGGTCTCGGTGGTCGATCCGATGACCGTGCGTTTTACCCTGAAGGCCCCGTACGCGCCGTTCCTGTCGACCCTGGCGCACAACGGCGCGGCGATCGTGAACCCGGACGTGGTCAAGCAGGCCGAAGGTGCCGAGGCTTACCTGTCGAATCACACCGCCGGCTCCGGTGCGTTCAAGCTGACCAGTTGGCAG
Source organism: Pseudomonas sp. NA-150 (assembly GCF_044336365.1). NCBI lineage: Bacteria > Pseudomonadati > Pseudomonadota > Gammaproteobacteria > Pseudomonadales > Pseudomonadaceae > Pseudomonas > Pseudomonas sp. NA-150. The sequence goes on from NZ_CP172305.1 coordinate 2,107,110, forward strand.
AAAGGCCAGACCTTGACCATGGAGCAGAACAGCAACTACGCCGGCCCGAAACCGACGTTGAAAAAGGTCGTGGTCAAGATCATTGGCGAGGCCTCGGTGCGCCGTCTGCAACTGGAGCACGGTGATCTCGACATCATTGAAGACATGCCGGAAGACCAGCTCGAAGCCTTGAGCAAGAAGTCTGGCGTGGTGGTGGGCGACTACCCATCGCTGCGCGTGACCTTGTTGTACCTGAACACGCAAAAAGCGCCGATGAACAACCCGGACGCGCGTCGGGCCATTGTCGAGTCACTGGACTATGACGGCATCATCAACGGCATTCTCAAAGGCAAGGCCAAACCGCTGAACGGGCCGATCCCGCAGGGCATGTGGGCTTACGATGACAAGCTGCCGCCGATGAAGCAGGACGTCGCCAAGGCCAAGGCCGATCTGGCCAAAGTCTCGCCGAAGATCAGCGACCTGACCTTCATGTACTCCGACAAGGACCCAAACTGGGAACCGATCGGCCTGACCCTGCAAGCGGGTCTGCAACCGCTGGGCATCAATCTGAAGATGGAAAAACTGGCCAACGCCAGCATGCGTGAACGCCTCGGTACCGGTGACTTTGACGTCGCCATCGGTTCCTGGAGTCCGGACTTTGCCGACCCCTACATGTTCATGAACTTCTTCTTCGACTCCAAACTGAAGGGGCTGGCGGGCAACCGTTCGTTCTATGACAACCCGGCAGTGGACAAGCTGATCCGCGAATCGGCCACCAACTACGACAGTGCCAAACGCACCGAGTTGTATCAGCAAGCGCAGAAGATCGTGCTCAGCGACAGCGTCTACGGCTACCTGTACCAGAAGGCCTATACCTTGCCGATGAGCAACAAAGTCAAAGGTTACGTGTTCAACCCGATGCTGGAACAAGTGTTCAACATCGGCACGATCACCAAGTAACTCACTGTCTGCGCCTTACGACCCCGCAGCGCAAGCGGGGTCGTTGCAACGCTGTGCCCCGCGACAGCTTCGTGCTGCCGATTGAATGCGTGACCGAGGTGCCTGATGGCCTTCCTGAATATTCTTCGTAAACGCCTGTTGGGGCTACTGCTGGTCGTGTTCGGCGTTTCTCTGATCACCTTTGCCATTTCCCACCTGATCCCGGGTGACCCTGCGCGATTGATTGCCGGCGACCGCGCGACTGACGCCATCGTCGCCAACATCCGTCATCAGTTGGGCCTGGATCTGCCGCTGTATCAGCAATACGGGCGCTACATGCTGGACCTGTTTCACGGCGATCTGGGCACTTCAATTCGTACCCATCGACCGGTACTGGAGGACTTGCAGGCGTTCTTCCCCGCGACCCTGGAATTGGCGCTGGCGGCGTTGGCCCTGTCGCTGCTGGTCGGCGTTCCGCTGGGCGTGCTGTCGGCGGTGTATCACAACCGCTTCATCGATCAAGTGGCGCGCACCCTGGCGGTGACCGGAATTTCCACTCCCGCGTTTTGGCTGGGACTGGGACTGATCGTGTTGTTCTACGGCCATCTTGGCTGGCTGCCCGGCGGCGGGCGGATTGATGAGGGATTGGATGCGCCGCGTCCGGTCACCGGTCTTTACCTGGTCGACTCGTTGCTGGCCGGTGACACCGATCTGTTTTTTAACGCCGTGCAGCACCTGATTCTGCCGGCGATCACCTTGGGGTTCGTCAACCTGGGTGTCGTCGCACGGCAGATTCGTTCGGCGATGCTCGAGCAATTGAGCGAAGACTACATTCGCACGGCACGCGCCTATGGCCTGTCGAAATGGGCGGTGATCCTGCGCCATGCATTACCCAATGCGTTGATCCCTTCAGTAACGGTACTGGGCCTGACCCTCGGCGACCTGCTGTACGGCGCGGTGCTCACCGAAACCGTGTTCGCCTGGCCCGGCATGGGTGCCTATGTGGTCAAGTCGATCCAGTCGCTGGATTTCCCGGCGGTGATGGGTTTCGCGGTACTGATGTCATTCATTTACGTGCTGCTCAACATGGCCATCGATTTGCTGTACCGCTTGATCGATCCACGCATCGGCGAGGTCAACTGACATGACGACTCCTATAACGGCGCCTGTGGTTGCGCCTATGCCCAAAGCCTCTGGCGTGCGGGAAAAGCTGGCTTACCTTGCCCATCAGATCCGCCGCAGTCCACTGACCATGGCCGGCCTGTTGATCACTTTGATCGTGCTGCTGTGCATGATCTTCGCGCCGTGGTTGGCGTCCCAGGATCCCAACGCGTTGAACCTCAGTCAGCGTCTGGCCGAACCGTCCGCTGCGCACTGGTTCGGCACGGACGAAGTCGGCCGTGATCTGTTCAGCCGTGTGCTGCATGGCAGTCGGCAATCGGTGGGGGTCGGTCTGTTTGTGGCCTTTGCTTCGTGCCTGGTGGGCGGGTTGCTGGGCTGCATGTCGGGGATCATCGGCGGGCGTTTCGACGGACTGATCATGCGCCTGATGGACATCATGCTGTCGGTGCCGTCACTGGTGCTGATCATGGCCCTGGCCGCCGCACTGGGCCCGAGCCTGTTCAATGCGATGCTGGCGATTACTTTGGTACGGATTCCGTTCTATGTGCGGCTGTCCCGTGGTCAGGCATTGAGTATCCGCCAGATGGGCTACGTCAAAGCGGCCGAGACGTTCGGTGCCGGGCGCTGGCACATGGTGATGTGGCATGTGGCGCGCAATGCAATGCCGCCGTTGCTGGTGCAACTGAGCCTGGACATCGGTGGCGCGATTCTGATGGCGTCGGCCTTGGGCTTCATCGGCCTCGGCGCGCAACAACCGACGGCGGAGTGGGGGGCGATGGTCGCCACCGGTCGCAACTACATCCTCGATCAGTGGTGGTACTCGACCTTTCCCGGTTTGGCGATTCTGATCACGGCCACTGGCTTCAACCTTTTGGGCGACGGCGTACGCGACCTGCTCGACCCGCGCCAACAGGGGAAATGAACATGCTCAGCCATAACGAAAACAAGCCGGCGCCGGTGCTGCTGATCGACAACCTGAGCATCGAGTTTCCGGCCTATCGCAGCACAGTCAAAGCCTTGAACGGCGTCTCGCTGCACGTTAATCCGGGGGAGATCGTCGGTGTGATCGGCGAGTCCGGGTCAGGCAAGTCGGTGACCGCAATGCTCAGCCTGCGCCTGCTACCCGAGCGCGCCTATCAGGTGAAAAGTGGCAGCCTGAGTATCCTTGGGCGCGACATGCTGGCGGCCAAGGAAAAGGATTTGCTCAAGGTTCGAGGTCGCGATGCGGCGATGATCTTTCAGGAGCCCATGACCGCGCTTAATCCGACCCGACGCATCGGTCGGCAGATGCTGGATGTGATCATCCATCATCAACAGTTGAGCAAGGCCGAGGCGCGGAGCAAAGCCATCGCGCTGCTGCGCGACATGCACATTGCCGACCCTGAACAGGTGATGGAAAGCTATCCCTTCGAGCTGTCTGGCGGCATGCGTCAACGGGTGATGATTGCGCTGGCGTTTTCCTGCGACCCGCAATTACTGATCTCCGATGAGCCCACCACCGCCCTCGACGTCACCGTGCAGCGTCAGGTGTTGTTGCTGCTTCGAGAAAAGGCGCGGGAGCGTGGTACGGCGATTATGTTGATCACCCACGACATGGCCTTGGTCTCGCAGTTCTGCGACCGGGTTTACGTGATGTACACCGGGGCCGTGGTGGAGCAGGGCGTGACCGCGCAGGTCATGGCCGATCCACGCCATCCTTACACCCAGGGTTTGCTCAGCGGGTTGCCGGAGCAGGTCAAGCCCGGCGAGGCGTTGATGACCATTCCCGGACAGGTGCCGAACCTGTCGGCGTTGCCGTCCGGCTGTACCTTCCGTGAGCGTTGCAGCTTCGCCATGCCGCAATGCCTGCAGCGTCCGCCGATGCAGACTGTCGATGCCGCTACTGACCACAAAAGCGCCTGTTGGCTCAGCGCACCGTCCTATTCGCCGGCGCAGGAGAGGTTGTCATGAGCAGCACAGCCATCAAGGCATTGCCCGGCGAAAATCCGGTGATTCTCGGTTTGAACGATGTGCGTATGCACTTTCCGGTCGGCAGTGACTGGCTGGGGCGGCCGAAAGCGGTGGCCCATGCGCTGAATGGCATCGATCTGGAAGTGCGTGCGGGTGAAACCCTGGGTGTGGTGGGCGAGTCCGGTTGCGGCAAGAGCACCCTGGCCCAGTTGTTGATGGGGTTGATCAAGCCCACCTCTGGCGCGTTGAACTGGATCTACAACAACGCTCGCGAGCGCAGCAGCAACGTGCAGATTGTGTTTCAGGACCCGCAGTCGTCCCTCGATCCGCGATTGCCGATCTGGAAGGTGATCACCGAACCGTTGTTCGTGCAGCGTTCTGCGCCACGGCGGGAGATGCGCGACATTGCGGCCAACGTTGCCTCGCAAGTGGGGATTCGCACCGAATATATGGAGCGTTTTCCCCATCAGTTTTCCGGTGGGCAGCGGCAACGCATCGCCATTGCTCGGGCGTTGTCGTCGAATCCGGACATCATCGTCCTCGACGAACCGACCTCGGCGCTGGACATCTCGGTGCAGGCGCAGATCCTCAACCTGCTGGCGGAACTGCAACGCAGCCGGGACCTGACCTACATCCTGATCTCGCACAACGTGTCGGTGGTCCGGCACATGGCGGATCGGGTGGCAGTGATGTACCTCGGGCAGATTGTCGAACTGGGCAGTGCGGCCGAGGTGCTGGAGCGACCACGCCATCCCTACACACAATTACTGCTGGAAGCCGTGCCGCGCCTCGGTGTGCCGGTGGACGCTACGCAGATTGCTGCACCGACTGAATTGCCGGGCAATCGAAACTTGCCGACCGGGTGTTTCTTTCGCGATCGATGCCCGAAAGCCACGGTGGGCTGTGATCGGGCCCAGGCGCTGTTGCCAGTGAAGAACGTGGAGGTGGAGAGCAAGGTGCGCTGTCATTTGGCGTCGATTGCGGGGTGACCCTGTTGATGCGGGGTAACACAGGTAGGCCGCCTTAAACACAACCCCCGTAGGGGATTTGCGCCTGAAACACGATCCAGGTCACTCCACAATTTCTGTGGGGGCTGGCCCGCTTTGAAACCCAATCACTTTTCCATCGCGCAAAATTAAGCCCGGCAAAGACCGGGCTGGGTTTGAATCAGGGAACGTCTTAGCTGATGCGGTTTGCACCAACGTGGTCAGCACCATCAGCGGCTACGCGGTTTGCACCAACGTGATCAGCACCATCGGCGGCTACGCGGTTTGCACCAACGTGATCAGCACCATCGGCGGCTACACGGTTTGCACCGACGTGATCGGCACCATCGGCGGCTAGGCGGTTTGCACCAACGTGATCAGCACCATCGGCGGCTACGTGAGTGGAGTGAAGATGAGCCGAACCGTTTTCTGCGAACGCTGGAACTGCGAAAGTTGCGCTAGCCAGTACCGAGAAAGCCAGGCCGAAGATCAGTTTGGAAGTTTTCATGTTAGTTGCTCCGAAGTGTTTTAGTCGTTGTAAGTAGGTATGGGTTGGATTCTACGCCGCGCCCGATTATTAAGAAGTCAATCGGGTTGGTAGCGAATATCGTTGAAATTGATAGTGCGAAAAGTCTAAGCAATTCAGTTCGATGAGCCGCGATCAGCCGCCCTGATTGCACACTTCAGCGAAGGTCAGGTAGTCCAGGCCTTTGGTTTGGCCCTGAGAGTTCTGGTACGTCAGGTGTGCATTCACCACACCGCAGGAGCTGCTGGCGCTGTCGACTTCGGAGACCACATGACGGGTGTCCAGCTGGCTGCCGTGGCTGTAGGCCTCGGTCTTTACTGTGGACTCGGCACGCGCAGACAGGGTGCAGATGTTCAAGGCGGCAAACAGGCAGGCGGCGTAGATGGCTTTCGAGTTCATGGTCATTTCCTCAGGGTTTAAGTAGGTTCGATCGAGGCGGTCTGTGTTGTCTCGATGGAACCTATTTAATGCCCGCGAGGTATCTCGCATGTGTCGAGAACGGCCTGTGTTGAATTGCACAGTGTCTAAAGGGTGGCGGGATACGCTGTGATACATTCGGCTGTACCGGCTACCCCCGCAATTCCCCCTGCAACCACTCGCAAAAACTCCGAGTCAAAGGGCTGCTCTCACTGTCCCGATGAATCAACCACGCCCAGTTCGCCCCGCGCACGCTCTGTTCGCACAACGGCTGCAATAGACCCTTCGCGCGCGCCTGTTCTGCCAGCAGTTGGCTGACCAAGGCAATCCCGTGCCCGGCACACGCTGCATCCAACAGCAATCCCGGATCGGAAAAGTTCAGCCCGTTGCTGCGTTGGCCAACGTCGCTGCCGCCTTCCACCAGCCAGTGACTCCAGTCCATTTCGCGCTCGCCATGCAGGGTGGTGCGCTGGTCGTTGGGCACGCTCAGCAGATCGGGGTGGCAGGCCGGGTAGAGGCGGTCGCTGTAGAGTTCCAGGTAGCTGCATTCGGCTTGGGGGCTGAGGTCGTCGCGCAGGGTCAGGTCGATGGTCTGGGTGGCCATGTCCGGCGGATCGAAGCTGGTAAACAGCCAGAGGTCGACCTCGGGGTGCAGGCGGTGAAACTCACCCAGGCGCGGCAGCAACCAGTGGCGGGCGAAGGCCGGGGTGGTGTTGACCACCAGTTGGTTGGGCTTGCGGTATTGCTCCAGGCGGCGAATGCCGACGGCCAGTTGTTGCAGCATCGATTGCGTGGTGCTGCGCAGGTCATGGCCGGCGTCGGTCAGGCTGACGCTGCGGCCATTTCTGAAAAACAGCGGTTGTTCGAGGAAGGTTTCCAGGCTGCGAATCTGTTGGCTGATGGCCGACTGGGTAAGGTGCAGTTCTTCGGCGGCTTTGTGAAAACTGCCCAGCCGGGCAGCGGCTTCAAAGCCACGCAGCGCGTTAAGGGGAGGCCAGTGCTTTAGCATGATTGGTAAGCTCAGCTGATCAGATGTCCGCTAAATCTATCGTTTGTTGGGTTAATTCTAAAGTCCTAGCATGGATTCCATTCCGCATAAGCGGTTTTTCAGTGATAACAATTTCTTAACTGAAGGGTGGGAAAGCATGCAGCACAACGAGAGTCGCAACGGTGGTTGGTCGATGCCCGCGGAGTGGGTTACTCACGCGGCGACCTGGATGGTCTGGCCGCACAATCAGGCGCTGTGGGAGTCTGGCTGGCGCGTAACCCTGCCTCAGGTGCAAGAGGATTTCGCCCGAGTCGCCAACGCCATCGCCCGCTTTGAGCCCGTCAAAATGGTGGTTGATCCGTCGGCCGTGGCCTCTGCCAAAGCGCTGTGCGGGCCGAATATCGAGCTGATCGAAATTGCCGTGAATGACAGTTGGTGCCGCGATTCCGGGCCGACGTTCGTCTGTCACCCGCAACGTGGGCAGGCGGGCGTGAGTTGGCGTTTCAACGCCTGGGGCGGCAAGTCGGTGCATGATCTGGACGAAGGTTTGGGCCGTCGAGTGCTCAATCATCTGGGCCTGGAATGCTTCGGCACACCACTGAGCAACGAAGGCGGCGCAATCCATGTCGACGGCGAAGGCACGCTGATCACCACGGAATCGGTGCTGCTCAACCCGAACCGAAATCCGGGGATGAATAAGGCCGAGATGGAAGAAATCTTCGCGCGCCTGTTGGGAGTGAAGAAGACCATCTGGCTGCCGGGCGATCCAAAGTATGTGACCGGCGACATGACCGACGGCCATGTCGATGGCGTCTGCGCGTTCGCCCGTCCCGGCGTGTTGCTGGTGGACGCTACCCACGACAAAAGCTCGGTGTATGCCGAAGTGGCGCGGGAAAACCGTCGCGCGCTGGAACTGGCCACCGATGCCCATGGTCGCCGCTTCGAGTTGATCGAACTGTTTGAAGCCAGCGAAGCGGTGGACCCCGAAGCCGAGGTGTTCTGCGCCTCGTACACCAATTTCTACATCGCCAACGGCGCGATCATCATGCCGGCCTATGGCATCTCAGCCGACAAGGCGGCTGCCGAGGTGTTGGCCAAGGCTTTCCCGGAGCGGGAAGTGGTGCCGGTGCGGATCAACCATCTGGCGCATGGCGGCGGCGGGGTGCATTGCATCACCCAGCAGCAACCGGCCTGGCCTGTGAAGGGGTGATGTGATGACGATTCTGACGGTCGCTACGATCCAGATGGCGTGCAGCTGGGACTTGCAACATAACCTTGATCAGGCCGAGCGCTGGGTGCGTGAGGCGGCGGCGCAGGGCGCTCAGGTGATCCTGTTGCAGGAGCTGTTTGCCACCCCGTATTTTTGCATCGAACAGCAGCACAAACACCTGGCGCTGGCCGAGGAGTACTGCGACAGCCAGGTGCTCAAACGCTTCGCCGCGCTGGCCAAGGAGTTGGGCGTGGTGCTGCCGCTGAGCTGGTTCGAGAAGGCCGGCAACGCCTATTTCAACTCGTTGAGCGTGGCCGATGCCGATGGGCGTTTGCTGGGGGTGTACCGCAAGACCCACATCCCCAACGCGGTCGGTTATCAGGAGAAGGAATATTTCAGCCCCGGCGACACCGGTTTTCGGGTCTGGGACACGGCCTTCGGGCGTATCGGTCTGGGTATCTGCTGGGATCAGTGGTTTCCCGAAACGGCGCGTTGCCTGGCGTTGATGGGTGCCGAAGTACTGTTGTTCCCGACCGCCATCGGTTCGGAACCGGGCGCTGCGGCGCTGGACTCACGCGATCACTGGCAGATGACCATGCGCGGCCATGCCGCCGCCAACATCCTGCCCGTGGTGGCGGCCAATCGCATTGGCCGGGAAGTGGCGACCACCGATCCGACCCTGCAAATGAGTTTCTACGGCTCCTCCTTCATCTGCAACCACAAGGGCAAGTTGTTGGCCGAGGCCGACCGCGACACCACTGGCGTACTGGTACACAGCCTGGATTTGGCGGTGATGCGCGAAGAGCGTCTGACCTGGGGCATCTATCGCGACCGCCGTCCGGAAATGTACGGCGCGCTGCTGGGGCTCGACGGTCGTCACATCAACACACGCTGGAACACTCAAGGGGTTTGACATGAACACATCGAAAACGCTGTTGCTTTGCTCTTTGGGATTGGCGTTGAGCGCGGCCCTGGCCTCGGTGCAGGCCGAAGAAAAAACGTTACGCCTGTACAACTGGGCCGATTATTTCGCCGAGGACACCCTGACCAAATTCACGGCCGAGACCGGGATCCATGTGATCTACGACGTCATGGACGGTAGCGAAGTGCTGGAAGCCAAGCTGATGACCGGCGGCAGTGGTTACGACCTGATCTTTCCGGGAGATACCGTCGCCGAGCGCTTGATGCGCGCCGGCAGCCTGCAAGCACTGGACACCTCAAAGATCACCGGCCTGAAGGACGTCGAGCCGGGGCTGCAGAAACTGCGCACCTACTATCCCAACGCGGGCAAGGCCACTGTGCCCTACACCTGGGGCACCATCGGTATTACCTACAACGACGAACAAATCAAACAGCGACTGCCAAATGCGCCGGTCAACAGTCTGGATTTGTTGTTCAAACCGGAGTTCGCCGCCAAGTTCGCCGACTGCGGGATCTCGATGATCGACTCACCGGATGAAGTGCTGGCGGTGGTGTTGCACTACCTGGGGCGTGAGCCACGCAGCGCCAAGCCTGAGGATTTGGCGGCGGCCACCGAGGTGTTGATGAAGGTGCGGCCGTACATCCGCAAGTTCCAGTCGCAGCCGGTGACCGACCTGGTGAATGGCAACTTGTGCCTGTCACTCGGTTACAGCGGCGACATGACCCAGGCCCAGCGCGCCGCCGATGCTGCCGGCAAGCAGGCCACGTTCGAGTACCGCATCCCCCGCGAAGGGACCACGGTGTGGATGGACAACATGGCGATCCCGGCTGACGCCAAGCATCCGGAGTACGCCTACGCGTTCATCAACTTCATCCTGCGCCCGGAGAACATGGCCGCGATCACCAACTTCACTGGCTACCCAACCGCCAATGCCAAGGCGCGGCCGAGTGTCGATGAGAAGATGCGCAACAATCCGGATATCTACCTGGACGAGGCCACCTTCGAGCGGTTGATTCCGGGCAAGGATATTCCGCAAGCCGACATGCGCGCACGGATGCGGGCCTGGACCAAGTTCAAGACGGCTTCGGTGAAGTAATTCGCGCATGACACGTGTGTGACACATCTCTGTAGGAGCTGCCGAAGGCTGCGATAAGGTTCGAAGAACCTTCAGCGATCCTCACAATGCGAACGCTGTGTCCGGGTGCGGCCCAAATCGATCGCAGCCTTCGGCAGCTCCTGCAGGATTTTGTGCCAGACACACATTTTTGGTCTGGCACAGATCCATCGTGGGGGCAGGCTTGTCGGATCGCCGCACCGCTGCGAAGAATTCAACGCAGAGGTGCGTGAAGCAAACCTTTTACAGCGCCATATCAGCCGCTGGCTTGCTCTCGGTCGGGGTGGTAGCTGTTGACTGAGGCGCCACGCTCTGATCGATCACCGGCGGCGTGTTCAACTGCAGCACCTGTGCGGTGTAGTTCCACTCTTGCTGGACGCGTGCCGCCGAGTCATTGAGCTTGGTGCCGTAGCTCGGAACGATTTGACGGATCCTGGCCTGCCATTCCGGGGTGGCAACTTTGTCCTTGAACACCTTCTCCATCACGTTGAGCATGATCGGTGCAGCGGTCGAGGCGCCTGGCGAGGCACCCAACAAACCGGCAATGCTGCCATCTGCGGAGCTGACGACTTCAGTCCCCAGCTTGAGCACGCCACCTTTTTCTTCGTCACGCTTGATGATCTGCACCCGCTGACCGGCTTGCCACAGGCGCCAGTCTTCTTTCTTCGCGTTGGGGAAGTACGCTTGCAGGGCCTTGAAGCGATCGTCATCGGACAGCATCAATTGCCCGGCCAGGTACTCCACCAGTGGGTACTGTTCGACGCCGACTTTGGTCATCGGCCAGACGTTGTGGGTGGTGACGCTGGAGAACAGGTCGAGGTAGGAGCCCTGCTTCAGGAACTTGGTGGAGAAGGTGGCGAACGGGCCAAACAGGATCACCCGCTTGCCATCCAGCACGCGGGTGTCGAGGTGCGGAACCGACATCGGCGGGGCGCCAACCGAGGCGATGCCATAGGCCTTGGCCATGTGCTGCTCGGCGATGCTTGGGTTTTCGGTGACCAGGAACGAACCGCCGACCGGGAAGCCCGCGTATTCCCGCGCTTCAGGAATGCCGGATTTTTGCAGCAGCTTCAAGGCGCCGCCACCGGCGCCGATGAACACGAATTTGGCATCGGTGTCGCTCACCGAACCGTCTTTCAGGTTTTTGTACGCGACGTGCCAGCTGCCATCGGCATTGCGGCTGATGTCTTGCACTTCGCTGGAGAGCTTCAGGTCGAAGTTCGAGTTGGTCTGTAAATGGCCAACAAACTGGCGAGTGATTTCGCCGAAATTGACGTCGGTACCGATCGGCGTCCAGGTGGCCGCGACCTTCTGGTTCGGGTCACGTCCTTCCATCATCAGCGGAACCCACTGCTTGATCTGCGCCGGGTCTTCCGAGTACTGCATGCCACGGAACAAGGGGCTGGCCTGCAGCGCGTCGTAGCGTTTCTTCAGAAACTTGATGTTGTCATCGCCCCACAAAAAGCTCATGTGCGGGGTGGAGTTGATGAACGAATGCGGGTTTTTCAGGACGCCATTCTGGACCTGCCACGACCAGAACTGGCGGGAGATCTGGAACGCTTCGTTGATCTCGATGGCCTTGGAAATGTTGACCTTGCCGTCTTTGTCTTCGGGGGTGTAGTTCAACTCTGCGAGGGCCGAGTGGCCGGTGCCGGCGTTGTTCCAGCCGTTGGAGCTTTCTTCGGCGACGCCGTCCAGGCGCTCGACCATCTCCATCGACCAGCCCGGTTCGAGCTCGTTGAGCCAGACGCCCAGGGTTGCACTCATGATGCCGCCGCCGATCAACAATACATCGACCTTCTTGGTCTCGGCTGCCTGCACGTGGAGGACTGTTGCCGATATCGCGAGGCCCAGGATGGCGCCGCTGGTCTTCTTAAACATTTGGTAATCCATTCGCTAGAAAGTTAGTCCCTCGGGTGCTGGCTTTTTATTCGATTATTGGATTCAGCAGCGTGAGTAGCATCCGTCACAGTCGCACTGCTGGTCTGCTGCCAGAAGGCTTGCTGTAACGATTCAGCGATTATAACGAATTTTGCCCGGGCGATCAGCGCTGGTTGAGAGGCGTTGTCATTCCACTTCAATATCCAACCGCTTCAGGCGCGAGGCCAGGGTTGTCGGCTTCAACCCCAGCAACTCCGCCGCGCCGCCTTTACCGAACAATTTACCGCCACTGGCCTTGAGCGCGGCGAGCATGTTGCCGCGTTCCAGCTCGCGCAATTGCGCATCGGTCATGACGCCAGCCGACGGCGCGGGCAGGGCGACGGTGGTCTTCGGTTCGTCCGGCAAATCCATGTTCAGGTCGGCGCCGTGGGAGGTGATGATTGCGCGCTCGATGACGTTTTGCAGTTCGCGGATATTGCCCGGCCACGAGTAGCGTTGCAGGCGTTCGATGTCGCTGTTGCGCAGTCGCCGGCCGGGCATGTTCAGGCGTTGGCCGGTTTGCTTGAGGAAGTGCGCGGCCAGTAATGGAATGTCCATCGGCCGTTCGCGCAGGGCCGGGGAGTGGATCGGGAACACGTTGAGCCGAAAGTACAGGTCTTCACGGAAGTGCTTGGCGCTGACTTCCTGGCGCAGGTCGCGGTTGGTGGCGGCGATGATACGCACGTCAACCTTGCGCGTGCGTTCTTCACCGACCCGCTCGAACTGGCCTTCCTGCAACACGCGCAGCAGCTTGCTTTGCAACTCCAGTGGGATTTCGCCGATTTCGTCGAGGAACAGCGTGCCGCCGTCCGCCAGTTCGAATCGCCCGACCCGATCGCGCACCGCGCCCGTAAACGCGCCGCGAATGTGGCCGAAGAACTCACTCTCAAAAAGCTCAGTGGGAATCGCCGCGCAGTTGACCCGAATCAGCGGGTGCGCGCTGCGGCGGCTGGCCTGGTGGATGGCGCGGGCGATCAGTTCTTTGCCGGTGCCTGACTCGCCATTGATCAACACGCTGGCGTCGGTAGGGGCGACCACGTCGATTTGCTTGATGATCTTTAGGATCGGCTCGCTCTGGCCGACGATCTCGCGGAAGTTGTGCTCGATGTGGATTTCTTCCTGCAAGTAGGCGTTCTGTTCTTCCAGACGCTCCTTGAGCACTTTCAATTCTTCCAGCGCGCTTTGCAGCTGGTTTTCGGTGTTGCGCCGTTCGGTGATGTCGCGGAACACCACCACCGCGCCGGCGATGCGCCCGTCCGAGATCACCGGGGTGCTGGTGAATTCCACCGGAAACCCACTGCCGTCGCGGCGCCAGAACACTTCCTGACGACCTTCATGCACCACGCCATCGCGCACCGCTTTGTAGATCGGGCAGTCCTCGACCGGGTAGTGGCTGCCGTCAGCATGGGTGTGGTGATGGATGCGGTGAATGTTCTTGCCAATCATGTCCTCGGGCTCCCAGCCGAGCATGCGCGCGCCGGCCGGGTTGACGAAGGTGGCCAGGCCATCGCTGTTGATGCTGTAAATGCCGTCGCCCACTGAGCTGAGCAGCAACTGGTTGTCGCGTTCGGATTCCTGGAAAAGGTTGAGGATATTGCGCCACTCGATCAGCCCGCCGCGCATGGTGCGTTCGGTGTGGGATTGATCGCGTTGGTACTTCTCCTGGCTGAGTTCGCGAAGCACCAGGATCAGTTGCTGCTCGCCTTTGACCTGCAAGGTGGTGGCGGAGACTTCCAGTTCGATGCGTTCGCCGGTCTTGCAGTTGCAGCTCAGTTCGTCGCTCCAGCCCTTGCCTTTGTCCATCACCGCTTGGGTGAACACGATCAGGTCGGCCAGTTGGTGACCGAACAGCTTGCTCACCGGCAAGTTCAGCAATTCCTGACGCGGATAGCCGAGCAATTTGCAGGCAGCGATATTCAAATCGACGAGGCGGTCGGCGTAAGGGTTGAGTAGCGCGATGGCTTCGGCGCAATGCTCGAACACCATGTGACGTGACGAATAGGCCAAGTCGGCCCAGCCGCTGAGGGAGTCTGTCTCTTCCATTACGAAATCTCGTGATTTGCCGCTACGAATATTCGTATTTCTACGGGAATGCGTGATCCACCGATAGCATCAGATAAGCGATAAAAAACCATATCAGATGGCGATCTCTAACGTTTTCAGAGGGTTGGGTAGGGGCAGAAAGTTTTTTTATTTTCTGGCACGCCGTTCGCTCTATGTCTTGCAACCCGGTAGCCAACTCAGGCCGCCGTCAAAGCACGAAGCAACTGGAGAGCGACGATATGCCAACCGTGGATATTCCCCATTACAAAGACGGCGACTTCCTGGTCAATTACGAAGAGAAAGTCTTCGAAGACGTCAAAGCCGAACCGGGCGAAAAAGTCCTGATCACCTTCCACACCATCGCGTTCGAAGGCTCCATCGGCCTGGTCAACATGCTTCAGGCCAAGCGCCTGCTGCGCAAAGGCTTTGAAACCAAAATCCTGCTCTACGGACCCGGCGTGCAATTGGGCGTGCAGCGCGGCTTCCCGACCCTGGGCGCTGAAGCGTTCCCCGGTCACCTGGCGGTGAACAAGCAAATCATCCAGTTCATGGAAGAGGGCGGTGAAGTCTACGCCTGCCGTTTTGCCTTGCAGGCCTTGTACGGCCAAACCGAAAAAGCGCTGATCGAAGGCATCCGTCCGATCAACCCACTGGATGTGATGGACCTGCGCCTGCTGATGCGCCGTGAAGGCGCCATGATCATCGATACCTGGACTGCATAAGACGCTGTAGGAGCGGGCTTGCCCGCGATCCGCTTGACGCGGTGTGTCAGATACACCGCCATCGCGGGCAAGCCCGCTCCTACAAGTTATTTCGAACACCCTTTACATCAGGATCCATCATGCCGACCATTCGCGCAGCCGCCGTACAGATCAGCCCGGTGCTTTACAGCCGCGAAGGCACCGTGGACAAAGTCTGCCAGCAGATCATCAGCCTCGGTCGTCAAGGCGTGCAATTCGCGGTCTTTCCGGAAACCGTGGTGCCGTACTACCCCTATTTCTCCTTCGTCCAGCCGCCGTTCGCGATGGGCAAGGAACACCTGCGCTTGCTCGAAGAGTCGGTGACCGTGCCCTCGGGCTCAACCCTGGCCATCGGCGAGGCCTGCAAACAAGCAGGCATGGTGGTGTCCATCGGCGTCAATGAGCGCGAGGGCGGCACGATCTACAACGCTCAATTGCTGTTCGATGCCGACGGCAGCCTGATTCAACACCGGCGCAAGATCACCCCGACCTACCACGAGCGCATGGTCTGGGGCCAAGGCGATGGCTCGGGCCTGCGCGCCGTCGACAGCGCTGTCGGCCGCATCGGTTCGCTGGCCTGCTGGGAACACTACAACCCGCTGGCGCGTTACGCCTTGATGGCCGACCACGAGCAGATCCACGTCGCGATGTTCCCCGGCTCGTTGGTGGGCGACATTTTTGCTGAACAAATCGAAGTCACCATCCGCCATCACGCCCTTGAGTCTGGCTGCTTCGTGGTCAATGCCACCGCCTGGCTGGACGCCGATCAACAAGGCCAAATCATGCAAGACACCGGTTGCGGCCTCGGCCCGATTTCCGGTGGCTGCTTCACCGCCATCGTCTCCCCGGAAGGCAAGTTGCTCGGCGAACCGCTGCGTTCGGGTGAAGGCGTGGTCATCGCCGACCTCGATCTGGCGCTGATCAACAAACGCAAACGAATGATGGATTCGGTCGGTCACTACAGTCGCCCGGAACTGCTCAGCCTGTTGATCGACCGCACGGCGACTGCCCATGTTCACGAACGCAGCGCCCACCCGATGGCCGTCGTTTCCGGCGAGGAGTTCGATCATGCAAACCAATGAATTGCTGGCCGAACTGCAATGCCACGGCGTGCGCTGGCCAGCGGCGCAAAACGGCTTGTCACGCCAAGGCGGGGCAGGGCCATCGGACCACAAGGCGCTGAGTTTCGGCAGCCGAACCATGATGGTGCCGATCCTCAATCAGGCCTCGCAGGACTCACCGTATCAGGCGCAACCGACGGCTGATGGCAGCCAGGCGCTGATCTTTCGCCAAGGGATTCAGGTCGGCCAGGTGCAGATGCCCGGCGTACCGAAGTTCTATGGCTTGAGCACCGCCGATGGCATTCCGTATTGGAAAATCGCCACCCTGCACAGTAGCGATGTACTCGCCACCACGGTGTTACAGCACTGCATTCGCTTCAATGATCGTGGCACCTCCTGCCAGTTCTGCGCCATCGGCCAATCGCTGGCTGCCGGCAAAACCATCGCCCGCAAACGCCCGCAGCAGCTGGCCGAAGTCGCGAAAGCCGCCGTCGAGCTGGACGGGGTCAAGCACATGGTGATGACCACCGGCACCCCGCAAACCCCAGACCGTGGCGCAGCGATTTTGTGTGAATCCGCCGCCGCGGTGACCGCTGCCGTGGCGCTGCCGATTCAAGCTCAATGCGAGCCGCCAGATGACGACCGCTGGTTCCAGCGCCTGGCCGACAGTGGCGTGGTGTCGCTGGGCATGCACCTGGAAGCGGTCACCGACGAAGTGCGCAACCGGATCATGCCGGGCAAGGCCGAAGTGCCGTTGAGCCGTTATTTCGACGCATTCAGTGCGGCGGTCGAAGTCTTCGGTCGCGGTCAGGTCAGCACTTACATTTTGGCTGGCCTGGGCGACAGCGAAGCGGCGATCAGCGAGATGAGCGAGCGCCTCTGTGAGTTGGGCGTGTATCCGTTCGTGGTGCCATTCGTCCCCATCGACGGCACGCCGCTGGCCAATCACCCGAAGCCCGACAGCGCGATGATGGCTCGTTTATATCCACAGATTGGCGCCAGCCTGCGCCGCCATGGTTTGCACTCTGATCAGATCAACGCCGGCTGCGCCAAATGCGGCGCGTGCTCGGCGCTGAAAAGCTACGAATAAGCCGTCCCGGAAACGAGGAGAACCGCCATGCACACGCTAGCATTTGCCTTGGTCGACAGCACCTTCGAACCCTTTCGTGCCGGGCAGTTGGTGGTCAAGCCGGCGACGGAACACTGGGAGAAACAGGCGTACTTTGCCCTGCGGCGTTCGGTGTTTTCCGATGAGCAACAACTGCTGGCGCAGGACAAGGACGGCCATGACTTTCAGGCGATTGCGATTGTCGCGCTGGCGGGTAATTGCGGGATGTCGGATCAGGTGATCGGCGCGGTGCGCATTTATCAACCCGAGCCCGGCCTGTGGTTTGGCGGCCGTTTGTGCGTGGCCCAGGCCTATCGGCGGCACAGCATGATTGGCAAGGCGCTGGTCAACGAGGCGGTGTCCCGCGCCAAAGAGCTGGGCTGCGAAGTGTTTCGCGCCACGGTGCAAGCGCAGAACGAAGTGTATTTCCACGGCTTGCATTGGCACACCCTCGATCAACTGGAGCTGCTCGGCCAACCCCATTGCCTGATGCAAGCCGACCTGGCCAGTTACCCGTTGATGCCGCGTCAGGTGTCATTGCGCGCACTGAAGGTGGCGCGTCATGACTAATCTCGCCGCGCTACTCGACACCCTGCGCACGACGCCGGCAATGCGCTCGAAGCAAGCCATTCAACAGCCCGCTGCGGTGATTGGAAACGCCAGCAACACCCTGACCCGCGAACAACTTTACGCCTTGCCCGGCGATGACACGGCGGCTATTGCCTGTGGCGATCACTTTCAACTGCTGGCCATCGAAGGCATGTTGCCCGGCTTCGTGCACAACGCGCCGTGGTTTGCCGGCTGGTCGGCGGTGATGGCCAACGTCAGCGACATCACCGCCATGGGCGGCCGCGCGACAGCGGTGGTCAATGCGTATTGGCACCACGATCAAGTCGCCGCCGAGCAGATACTCGCCGGCATTCGCGCGGCCTGTGAGGCTTATGGACTGTTGCTGGTCGGTGGTCACACCAGCCTCGCCGCCGGCAACCCCACCGCACTGGCCGTGGCGATCACCGGCATCGCGCATAAATTGTTGTCGAGCCTGCACGTCGCGCCCGGTCAGGTCATCGCCATGGCGGTGGACCTGGAAGGTGATTGGCACGCCGACAGCACCTACTGGAAAGCCTTCGAAGGCGTACCGGCAGAGCGCCTGCGCAGCAAGCTCGATGTCTTGCCGCGCCTGGCCGAAGGCGGGTTGCTGCATGCCGCCAAAGACATCAGCAACGCCGGGGTCCTCGGCAGCCTGTTGATGCTGCTGGAAACCACCGGCTGCGGCGCCACGATAAATTTGCACGCACTGCCTTGCCCGACCGGTGCCGACCTCGCGCGTTGGCTGCAAGTCTTTCCCAGTTACGGCTTCTTGATGACCCTCGACGAGGGCGACTGGAGCAACGTCCAGGCCGCCTTCGCCTTCGAAGGTTTGCGCTGCGAGCGCATCGGCCAGGTCGATGCCAGCGGCGCGCTGAAGGTGCAAAGCGCCGAGCAATGCCTGCCGTTCTGGGACCTGCGTGAACAGCCCTTTACCGGATTCAGCTACCCCGATTACGACCTCAGCCCGTTAGGTCATTCCCCTAAATCAACTCAGCAGGAGCACTGACATGCCCGCCGTCAATTTCACTATTCGTTGGCCCAATGGCAAGGAAGCGGTGGGTTATTCGCCTTCCACCGTGATCTACGACCACCTGCAGGAAGGCGCCAGTTACCCGCTGTCGGAGTTTCTCGAACGGGTGGAGAGCGCGCTGAACAATGCCTCGGAGCGGGTCAAGCAGGTCAAGGGGTTCTATTGCAGTTCGGCGATGGACACCCTGAGTTCGCTCAAAGGTCAGGCCAGTTACCTCGATGCGCAGCAAGCCGGTTCGGTGGAGGTGCTGAGCATGCGCACCGAAGGCGGTGGTCGAGTCACCGGCGCGGGCTGGAGCTCGTTCTGATTTATCCCTTTCACTTTTTTGTTACCCCGCAGCGGAGCACGATCATGGTCCATCTCACTTCAGTCAAACCCCCTCATCACAGCGTGATCGTCGTCGGCGGCGGGCAGGCCGGGCTGTCTGCCAGCTACTATCTACAACAGCAGGGCATCGATCACCTGGTGCTGGAAAAACACAGCCTGACCCACACCTGGCGCAACCAGCGATGGGACGCTTTCAGCCTGGTCACGCCGAACTGGCAGTGCGCGCTGCCGGGGTATAGCTACAGCGAAGAGTTCAACGGCGGCGATCCCCATGGTTTTATGAAGAAGGCAGAAATCAACGCCTACCTTGCCGGCTTCGTCGCCTCGGTCAACGCTCCGGCCGTAGAGGGCGTGACCGTGCAGCGGGTGGTGCCTCGCGCCATCGGCGGGTATGAAGTGCACACCTCCAAGGGCGAGTTCACCGCCGATCAAGTGATCGTCGCCTCGGGCGGTTATCACACGCCGATCATCCCGCGCCTGGCCGAGCGTTTGCCTGCCGGGATTGTGCAGATGCATTCTGAGCAATACCGCAATCCACAAGCCCTGCCGGCGGGCAATGTCTTGGTGGTGGGTTCGGGCCAATCGGGGGCGCAGATCGCTGAAGACCTGCACCTGGCCGGGCGCAATGTGTACCTGGCGGTGGGTGATGCGCCGCGGTGTGCGCGCTTCTATCGTGGCAAAGATGTGGTCGATTGGCTCGCGGAAATGGGCTACTACGACATTGGCGTCGATACCCATCCGCTGCGCGAAGGCGTGCGCGACAACACCAACCACTACGTCACCGGGCGCGATGGCGGACGTGATATCGACCTGCGCAAATTCGCCCACGAAGGCATGGAATTGTTCGGCCGCATGGAAGGCCTGAAAGGCAGCCGGCTGCAGTTTGCCAACAACCTTGGCGAGAGCCTCGACAGCGCCGATGCGGTGTACAACCGGATCAACAGCTCCATCGACAAATACATTGAACAACACGCCATCGACGCCCCGGCCGGCAAGCGCTACGAGCCACTGTGGGTCCCGGAAACAGAACGCAGCGAACTGGACCTGATTGCCCATGGCATCACCAGCATCATCTGGTGCATCGGCTTCACTCCGGACTTTACCTGGGTCGAGGCACCGGTGTTCAACGGGCGTGGTCATCCGGGGCATACCCGTGGGGTGACGGCGCAGGCGGGTTTGTATTTCCTCGGCTTGCCATGGTTGTACACCTGGGGTTCGGGGCGCTTCTCCGGCGTGGCACGGGATGCGGAGTACGTGGTGGAGCACATTGTTGACGTGGCTCAGTCCAAACGACGCAAACAAGCCTAAGCGCCAATCCTGTAGGAGCGGGCTTGCCCGCGATGATGGCGTGCTTGATGCGGTCTTTCAGGCATTACAGCAATCCCCTGGAGCTGCCGAAGGTTTGGGCCGCATCCGGATGATTGGCCACAAATCGCGGCGACCGGTTCCCGGTCGATCGCAGCCTTCGGCAGCTCCTACAGATTCTGCAAACGCCCAGAGCGGCCACC
Source organism: Pseudomonas sp. NA-150 (assembly GCF_044336365.1). Classification (NCBI taxonomy): domain Bacteria; kingdom Pseudomonadati; phylum Pseudomonadota; class Gammaproteobacteria; order Pseudomonadales; family Pseudomonadaceae; genus Pseudomonas; species Pseudomonas sp. NA-150. The sequence continues at coordinate 2,127,591 of NZ_CP172305.1, forward strand.
TATCAGATGCCCCCTTGACGAGATTTTGTATCAGGAGAATACTGGCTCCAATATTCATCTATATGACTAGATAACTACAACAATGAATACATTATCCAGTGATACCCGCCTGCCGCTTTACCATCGCTTGCGCGACCAACTCGCCGAGCAGATTGGCAACAACCGCTGGCGGCCGGGTGAAGCGATCCCCACCGAAGCCGCACTGTCCGCCGAGTACTGCCTGTCCACCGGCACCGTGCGCAAAGCCATCGACATGCTGGTCAACGACAACATCCTCGAACGCCAGCAGGGCCGTGGCACCTTCATTCGCCGGCCGCAGTTCCAGTCGTCGCTGTTCCGCTTCTTCCGTTTCCAGACCGCCGCTGGCGAACGGCAGATCCCGGAAAGCCGCATCCTCTCCATCGAACCCCTGAGCGCGCCGTCGTCGGTTGCCGAAATGCTCGGGTTGCCAGCCGCTGCGCCGGTCATTCGCCTGCTGCGCCTGCGTTTGCTCGACGAACAGCCAGTATTGGCCGAAGAAATCTGGCTGCCGCGCATTCAGTTCCACGCATTGCTGGACATCGACCTCAGCCAGCAAGGGCCGTTGCTCTATCCGATTTATGAAGAGTTCTGTGGGCAGGTAGTCGCCTATGCCGAGGAGACCCTGACCGCAGACTCCGTCGACGACGCGCATGCCCGGCTGCTGCAAATAGCGCCGGGCAGTCCGGTGGTGGTGATCGAGCGTCTGGCGCGCAATTACGCCGGGCAACCGCTGGAGTGGCGCCGCTCGCGTGGGCATGCCAGCCACTTCCGTTACAGCGTCGAAATTCGCTGACGCCACTGGCCGCCGTGGCCATCCCCGTACACCTATAAGGACAAGAATCATGTTCAAGTGGTATCGCGAAATCACCGCGCGCGAGCGCAAAACCTTCTGGGCCTGCTTCGGCGGCTGGTCGCTGGATGCCCTGGAAGTACAGATGTTTGGCCTGGCGATTCCGGCATTGATCGCCGCGTTCGCCCTGAGTAAAGGCGATGCCGGTCTGATCAGTGGCGTGACCCTGATCACCTCGGCGCTGGGTGGCTGGCTCGGCGGCACGCTGTCCGACCGCTACGGCCGAGTACGCACCCTGCAGTGGATGATTCTCTGGTTCTCGATATTCACCTGTCTTTCCGCGTTCGTCACCGGTTTCAATCAGTTGTTGGTGGTCAAGGCGCTGCAAGGCTTCGGCATCGGCGGCGAGTGGGCGGCCGGCGCGGTGTTGATGGCGGAAACCATCCAGCCGAAGTTTCGCGGCAAGGTCATGGGTACGATTCAAAGTGCCTGGGCGGTGGGTTGGGGCGTGGCGGTCGGGGTGTTTGCGCTGATTTACACCTTCGTCCCGGAAGCCATGGCCTGGCGCGTGATGTTCCTCGTCGGCCTGCTGCCAGCACTGCTGATTATCTGGGTGCGCCGCAACGTCGAAGAGCCGGACAGCTTTCAGCGTCTGCAAAAAGAACAGACCAAACCACAAAGCTTCTTCCAATCCATGGCCGGGATCTTCCGTCCGGAACTGCTGCGCGTGACCTTGCTCGGCGGCTTGCTCGGCCTGGGTGCCCACGGTGGCTACCACGCGGTCATGACCTGGTTGCCGACCTTCCTCAAAACCGAACGCAACCTGTCGGTGCTCAGTTCGGGCGGCTACCTGGCGGTGATCATCGTCGCGTTCTGGTGCGGTTGCGTGGCCAGCGGTCTGTTGATCGACCGCATTGGTCGGCGCAAGAACATCATTCTTTTTGCGTTGTGCTGCGTGGTGACGGTGCAGTGCTACCTGTTCCTGCCGCTGACCAACAACCAAATGCTGGTCCTCGGTTTCCCGCTGGGCTTCTTTGCCGCCGGTATCCCGGCCAGCCTCGGCGCGCTGTTCAATGAGCTGTACCCGGCCGATGTGCGCGGCGCGGGCGTGGGCTTTTGCTACAACTTCGGTCGTGTGGTGTCGTCGGTGTTCCCGTTCATGGTCGGCCATATGAGCGAATCCATGTCGCTGGGGTCGGCGATCGGGATCGACGCCGGGATTGCTTACGGCGTGGCGATGATCGCGGCGATGGCGTTACCGGAAACCCGTGGTCGGTCGCTGGACGCGACGCCGGTCACTCAAGGCAACACCAAGAAGGGTCAAACCGCACAGGCTTGATCTGAAATTTTTACGGCGCGGCGGTTTTCGTCGCGCTCTTTTCGTAGATGAGTTCCATGTCCGTCATGCCTTCTCCCTCGCCGATTCTCGGTGTCGATTCACACGCTCATGTGTTCAGTCGCGATCTGAAACTGACCTCGGTCCGACGTTACGCGCCGGACTATGACGCCACCCTCGAGCTGTATTTGTCGCACCTGCGCGAACACGGTTTGAGCCATGGCGTGTTGGTTCAGCCGAGTTTTCTCGGGACTGACAATTCGTACTTGCTGTCGGCGTTGCAGCAGGCACCCGGGCTGTTGCGTGGGGTGGCGGTGGTCGACCCCGAGATCAGTCGCCAGCAATTGGAACAGATGGCGGCACAGGGTGTGGTCGGGATTCGTCTGAACCTGATGGGGCAGGCGTTGCCGGATTTCGCCGACGTCAGGTGGAAGCGGTTTTTCGCGAACATCTCGGCGCTGGGGTGGCATGTCGAATTGCACCGTGAGGTGGAAGCGCTGCCCGCCTTGATCAGCGCGCTGATGCCCTATGACTGCAAGATCGTGGTCGACCACTTTGGCCGCCCGAATGCCTTGCTGGGTGTCGAGCAACCGGCGTTCGCGCAGTTATTGGAGCTAGGGTTGAGCGGGCGGATCTGGTTGAAGGTATCGGGTATCTATCGCCTCGGCGGCAATCCGCAGCAGAACATCGACTTCGCTCGCGAGGCCATGCCGCTGCTGGCTCAGGCATTTGGCTTGAAGCGGCTGGTGTGGGGCAGTGATTGGCCCCACACCCAGTTTGAAGGGCCGATCAACTACGGGGCGACGGTCGAGCAGTTGCGGCAGTTGGGGTGTTCGGCGCAGGTTGAGCGGGCACTGTTGATCAATGCACCGCAGGCGTTGTTCGGTTTCGTCGGAGAGTGACTGACGGCCTTTACCCCATCAATCCTGTCCAGCCCTGTACCCCGGTATAAAGCCCGACACCGATGATCAACACGCTTGAGAAATAGGGTGCACGGCGGGCGAACGTCCCCAGCCATGGCCAACGATTGGAGGCTTGGCGCGCACCTACGGCTGCGGCCACGCCGACGGCAACCAGCGTCAGTGCCAGACCGAGACTGAAGCACAGCACCAGAACCGCGCCTAGCCCGACGGCCTTGACTTGCAGACACAGCAATAACACGGTGATTGCGGCCGGGCAGGGGATCAAGCCACCCGTCAGGCCGAACAAAATGATCTGACCGGTGCTGACCTCACGGTTGCTGAAACGCTTGCGGATATCCTCGGCATGAGCACGTTCATGGGCGTCCTGATACCCTTCGATGGACAGCTCCAGGCCGTTCATCGGTGCAGGGGCATGGCTGTGATCATGAGGCTCATGGTGGTGATCGTGATCGTGATCGTGATCGTGATCGTGATCGTGATCGTGATCGTGATCATGGTGATGATCGTGTTGGTGGTTTTCTGCAGGGTGGGCGTGTTCTTCGCGCCAGGTACGCCACAGCATCCACAGCGCAATGCCGACAATGATCACCGCCGACGCCAGCTGGAAGTACGGCTCGGTGGTTGTTGCGTCCAGATTCTGTCCCAGGTACATCCCACCCATCGCCACCAGCCACACCACCAGCGTGTGCGAAAGGGTGGCTGCCAGCCCCAGCAAAATGGCCTGTTTGACCGAGCCGCGCACCGCAATGATGAACGCTGCCATCATGGTTTTCGAGTGCCCAGGCTCCAGGCCATGCAACGCGCCCAATAAAATCGCGCTGGGAAAATACAACCAGGCGTGAGCCGGTCCTTGTTGCAGGATGTCTGCGAAAGACGACATGGAGAGTCCTTGGAGCTGTTGTGGGTGGATGCGGGCGACGACATTTGCTACCGTCCCTGTACGGGCTCGAAATATACCCCACCCCAGTATATTTTCATAGAATCGAGAGAACCTCATGGGTCATACCATCCAGGACAAAAAAAAGCTGATTGCGCGCGTCCGGCGCATCAAAGGCCAGGCCGACGCCCTGGAAAAAGCGCTAGATAAGGAAGCCGACTGCGTGGCGGTGCTGCAGCAGGTTGCGGCGATCAGAGGCGCGGTCAACGGTTTGATGACTCAGGTGCTGGAAGGCCACATCCGCGAGCACCTGGGTGCCGAGGGCGTTTCCCCGGAAGATCGGCAGGAGGATGTGGAGCAGGTGGTGGCCGCGTTGCGGTCTTATCTTAAGTAAAGCTAACGACACATATCCACTGTAGGAGCGAGCTTGCTCGCGATCGACTGCGTAGCAATCGTAAGTCCGGAACATCGGTTGTGCCTGACACCCGACGTTGACTGGATTTACTGCCGCTACGCGGCAGATCGCGAGCAAGCTCGCTCCTACACGGGGCTGTGCTGCTATTTTCTGCGCTTCATCAACCAATACGCCGCAGGCAATACCAGCATCGACAACAGCGGCGCAGTGATCATGCCGCCGACCATGGGCGCGGCAATGCGCTTCATGACTTCCGAGCCCGCGCCATCCCCCCAGAGAATCGGCAACAAGCCGGCGATGATCACCGCGACGGTCATCACCTTGGGCCTGACCCGCAGCACGGCGCCTTCGCGGATTGATTCCAGCAGACTCTGGTTATCCTCCCTGCCGGCCTCCAGACGCGCTGTCCAGGCGTTCTTCAAGTACAGCAGCATGATCACCCCGAACTCGGCCGACACCCCGGCCAGGGCGATGAACCCTACCCCGGTGGCGACCGACAGGTTGAAGCCAAGGATATAAAGCAACCACACCCCGCCGGACAGCGCGAAGGGCAGGGTGACCATGATCAGCAATGCTTCGCTGAAGCGACTGAACGTCAGGTACAGCAGCACGAAGATGATCAGCAACGTGGCCGGCACCACCCACGTCAGGCGGGCGTTGGCCCGTTCCAGAAACTCATACTGGCCCGAGTAGGACACGGTCATCCCCGGTTTGAGTTTTACCTTCAATGCCACTTGCTGCTGCAGGTCTTTGGCGGTGGAGGCCAGGTCGCGACCTCGTACATCGACGTACACCCAGCCGGACAGCCGGCCGTTTTCGCTGCGCAGCATCGGCGGCCCTTCGCTCAAGCCAATATCGGCCACTGTGCCCAGGGTCAATTGCTGTCCCGAGGCGGTCAAGATGGGCAACTGCTTCAGCGCTTGCGGGTTGTCGCGCCATTCTCGTGGATAGCGCAGGTTGATCGGGAAGCGGGCAACACCTTCGACCGTCTCACCGACATTACTGCCGCCAACGGCCGTCGATACCACGGCTTGAACGTCGGCGATGCTCAGTCCATAGCGTGCCGCAGCCAGTCGGTTGATCTGGATATCGACATAGCTGCCGCCCGTCAAACGCTCGGCCAATGCCGAACTGACGCCGGGCACGAGCTTGGCCACGCCCTCGATGTCGTGGGCGATGCTGTCGATGTCCGCTAACGATGTTCCCGCAACCTTGACCCCGATCGGGCTTTTGATCCCGGTGGCGAGCATGTCGATGCGGTTGCGAATGGGTGGCACCCACAGGTTCGACAAACCGGGCACCTTGACCGCGCGATCCAGTTCATCGATGAGTTTCTGCGGCGTCATGCCCGCTCGCCATTGATCCCTGGGCTTGAACTGGATCGTGGTCTCGAACATTTCCAGCGGGGCCGGATCCGTCGCGCTTTCTGCGCGTCCGGCTTTGCCGAACACATGCTCGACTTCCGGCACGCTGCGAATCATCCGGTTGGTCTGCTGCAGCAGTTGCGAGGCTTTGCTGGCGGGCAAGCCGGGCAGGGCAGACGGCATGTACAACAGGTCGCCTTCGTCCATTGCCGGCATGAACTCACCGCCCAATTGGCTGAGGGGCCACAGGCTGGAGAGGAAGATCAGCGACGCCAATACCAGGGTCAATTTTGGCCAACTGAGCACGGCTTCCAGCACCGGTTTGTAGGCGGCAATCAACCAGCGGTTCAGTGGGTTCTGTTGCTCACTGGGGATATGCCCGCGAATCCAGTAGCCCATCAGCACCGGCACCAGGGTCACCGATAACCCGGCAGCGGCGGCCATGGCATAGGACTTGGTGAACGCCAGCGGACCAAACAGCCGTCCTTCCTGGGCTTCGAGGGTAAATACTGGCAGAAACGACAGGGTGATGATCAGCAAGCTGAAAAACAGCGCGGGTCCCACTTCCGCTGCGGCCTCGCCGATCACCCGCCAATGAGCCTCGCCGTGCAGGCGTTGACCGGGATGCCGTTGCTGCCAGGCCTCGATGTGCTTGTGCGCGTTCTCGATCATCACCACTGCCGCATCGACCATCGCGCCAATGGCAATCGCGATCCCGCCAAGGGACATGATGTTGGCGTTGACGCCTTCGATGCGCATCACGATAAAGGCCATCAACACGCCCAACGGCAGGGTAATGATCGCCACCAGCGACGAACGTAAATGCCAGAGGAAAATCAGGCACACCAGCGCCACCACACCGAACTCTTCCAGCAGCTTGAAGCTCAGGTTGTGGACCGCCCGGTCAATCAGCTGTGAGCGGTCATAGGTGGTGACCAGTTCAACCCCGGCGGGCAGGCTGGAGCGCAACGTGTCGAGGCGATCCTTGACTGCCTGAATCGTCTCGCGTGCGTTTTTCCCTGAACGCAGAATCACCACGCCGCCGACCACCTCACCTTCGCCATCCAGCTCGGCGATGCCCCGGCGCATTTCGGGTCCGATCTGGATCGTCGCGACTTGGCCGAGCAGGGTCGGCACCCCTTGTACCGACGTCTTCAGTGGAATATTGCGAAAATCATCGAGGGTCTTCAGATAGCCCGACGCGCGGACCATGTATTCGCGCTCAGCCAGCTCCAGCACCGAGCCACCGGCTTCCTGATTGGCGCTCTTCAGGGCCTCCACCACCTGCTGCTGGGTGATGCCATAGGCGACCATTTTCTGCGGATCGAGGACCACCTGATACTGCTTGACCATGCCGCCGATGGTGGCGACTTCGGCCACATTGGGCACGCTTTTCAGTTCGTATTTGAGGAACCAGTCCTGCAGTGCGCGCAGTTGCGAGACATCGTGCTGACCGCTGCGATCCACCAGGGCGTATTGGTAAATCCAGCCGACCCCGGTGGCATCTGGCCCGAGGGTAGTGGTGACGCCCTTGGGCAAACGTTCCTGTGCCTGATTCAGATACTCCAGCACCCGTGAGCGGGCCCAGTACAGGTCGGTGCCGTCCTCGAACAGCACATAGACAAACGAATCGCCAAAGAACGAATAGCCGCGCACGGTCTTGGCGCCTGGCACCGAGAGCATGGTGCTGGCCAGTGGGTAGGTCACCTGGTTCTCGACGATCTGTGGTGCTTGCCCGGCAAAGCTGGTGCGGATAATCACCTGGGTATCGGACAGATCGGGCAGTGCATCCAGCGGGGTGTTGCGCACCGACCAGATGCCCCACGCGGTGATAAACAGCATCGCCAACAGCACCAGAAAACGGTTGCCGATGGACCAGTGAATCAGACGCTTGATCATTGCGCCGCTCCTGAGTCACCGAGGATGCCCTGCAAGCTGGCCTCCGAGTCGAGCAGGAATTGCCCCGAGGTCACCACCTGCTGGCCTTCGCGCAAGCCGCTGAGTACTTCGGTTTTACCGTCGACTTCGCGGCCGGTGTGGATTTCTTGTGGCTGATAACGGCCTTCGCTGCCTGCGAGCATCACCAGCGTGCGCTTACCGGTGCGGATGACCGCCTCGCTGGGGATCAGCAACGCTGGTGTTTGCTCGGGACTGCTGAGGTGCACCGAGGCAAACATTCCGGGGCGGAGTTTGCCAGAGGGGTTGGGCAACTGGCTGCGCACCGTCAGCGTTCGGGTTTGCGCGTCGGTACTGGGCAGCAAGGCAATCACATGACCTTGTAATACCTGTCCCGGATAGGCCGCCAGCGTGGCGCTGACGGTGGCACCGATTTCAACCGATGAGGCCTGCGCCTCGGGTATCGACGAGTCAAGCCAGACACTAGACAAGCCGTTGATACTCGCCAGGTTCTGCCCGGCTGAAACCGCCATTCCGGCACGCACGTCCAGTGTTTGAAGTTCGCCGGCAATCGGCGTGACGATGGTTTGCACGGCGCGGGCTTTGCGGGTTTTCGCGACGTGCGAGATCACCTCGGCGGGCATGCCCAACAGCCGCAAGCGTTCACGTGACGCGTCGATCAGGCGTGAGTCGCCGCTGTTGAGCACGGCAATGAACTCCAGTTGCGCCGCCGACCATTCAGGAATCAACACGTCCGCCAGTGGACTGCCGGCCGGCAAAACGTCGCCGGGTGCGCGTGCGTAAACCCGCTCCACGAAACCGCCAGCGCGGGCTTGCAGGGTGGCGATTTCTCGCTGGTTGTAAGCCAGCGAACCCACGGCGTCGAGCCCGGCAGCCAGGCGTTCGAGAACCACCGGGCGGGTGCGCATCCCTAGGTTTTGGCTGGTTTGTGCCGGGACGCTGATGGACGAGCTGTCTTGTGTCGAATTCGAGTACTTCGGCACCAGGGCCATGTCCATGAACGGCGATTTGCCCGGTGCATCGAAGTGCTGGGTTGGGTACATGGGGTCGAACCAGTACAGCGCCGGGCGTTCAGGGTTCTGGGCGGTTTTTTCGGTACTCATAACGGGTTTTGCCTGGCCCAACCAGTATCCACTGGCCGAACCGACCGCGAGCAGGGCGACGGCTAATAGCGAGTAACCGAACGATGAGGCTTTCATTTCAGGCCCTCCACATAGGCGTAATACAGGCTGGCCGAGACCTGGTTGAGTTTGCTTTGCTGTTCGATTCGGCGCAGTTGGGCTTCGATCAGGTCGCTGCTGGCGGAGATGACTGAGGTCAGCGGACTCTTTCCGGCCTTGTAGGCAGCCAGCTCCAGTTCGCTGCGTTGCGTGGTCAGTGGAATCAGCGAATGTTCGGTGCGCTCCAGCGCCTTGCTCAATTGCTCGACTTCGGCCAGCCCGCTTTCCAACTCGGCTCGATGCTCGCGCAGCATGGCTTCCTGTTCCGCTTCCATTTGTTCGACGTTGTGCTGTTTGGCGTTAATCCGAGGACCTTGCCGCGAGCTGCCGAAAATGGGCAGATCGAAGGTGAACTGCAGGGACGCCATGTCACCGAATTGCTTGTCGCGGTTGCTGTAGATCAGCTCGACACTCCAGTCGGGCTTTTTCTGCGAAATGGCTTCGGCCAGATCGGCGTTGGCCTCACTGACCCTGGCCGAGGCCGCTTGCAGGTCAGGGTGGCGATCCAGGCCATGCTGTAGGTGCGAAAAGCCCAGGTTGAGTGGCGGAGGCTCGCCGGACAGCGGTTGATCGGCGTCAGGACCAATCCAGCGTCGCAGTTTGGCCCTGGCCATGGCGACGTTGCGCACCAGCTCATCACGCCGATCTTGCAGGGTCAGCGCTTGTTGGTCGGCCATCAACAGGTCTGCGGAGCGGGCATTGCCGCCAGCAATACGCGAGGGTGTCGAGCTTTTCAGCAGCGCGACCTGACGATCCAGTTGGTCGAACAGTTGCACGCTGCGCTCGGCGTAATACACCGCCAGCCAACCCAGCGCGGTTTGCCGGCGGACTTCCAGCAAGGCCACGCGACGTTCTGCGTCGGCGCGGTCGAGGGTCGCCAGGGCCAGGTTTTTGCGCGCCAGGCGTTTGTCGCTGTTGGGCACCTCTTGCATGACGCCGACCTGGCGCATGGTCATATCGTCGTCATTCAGCGAGTAACGTTCCCGGCCACTGATCGGCAGGTTTTCGATGCCAAGAATCAGCTTGGGGTCGGGCAGTGCATCGGCAGGTCCGACCGATGATTGCGCGGATTGAACCTGGGCAATACCCGCAAGGTTTTCAGGTGCTGTTTGTTCAGCGAGATGTTGCGCACGCTGGTAACTGAGCGATTCAGCACGCAGTTCGTGCAAGGGGTTTGCTGCGAAAACAAAAACGATTACACCGGGAAGCACGCGGCGTAAGGGAAGGAAAGCCAACATGCTTTCGTCTCCAATGCAAAAGATCCACGCCGCACCCGGGAATCAGGCGCAAGCGAATACCACGCAGCTTTCTTTGTTTGAGTGCGTGAGGTTTCAGATCAGGGCATCAGAGGTAACGCGGAGGGCGCCAGAGGTTCGCAGGTTCGCGTTCAATGACGGGAGGCGTCTGGAGCACGGAGGGAATCGGATGGATCGGTGCAAAGGTTTTGACCACCAGGGTCAACAACATTCCGCCGGTCTTGCATTCTTGTCCGGGTTTACACGGCGACTTGGACGCCAGGCCGGAGGCGTGGTCCATGTCCTGGCAGCACGGGGCTTGCATCATCTCGACGCTGTGACGCGACATCGACATCATCGGGCAGGGTTCTGTGACGGCCACGCCCGCAGCCATGCTGCCGAAAGACGGCAGCAAGAGACTGAGCATGAGAATCCAGATAAAAGCCCTGGGCATTGAGGTCGCCAAGCGTTGTGAGTGAACGGGACGGTAGCACAATAATGCCCCGTTCAGGATTAAGGCATCGTTAATGGTGGTGTGTCGTGCTCCAGGTGCAAATTCCCTGTAGGGAATGTGTCGCGCACCGAATCCTGTGTGAACAGGCTTGTCGGATCGCTGCGAAGGCGGCCGGGCGTCTTATTCCACTTTCCAGCCACCCCCCAATGCCGCCATTAACCCAACGCTGGCCTGCAGGCGGCGCGTATCCAGCCTCTGCAATTCGCGCTGGGCCTGCAAGGCCATGGTCTGGGCCGTGACCACATTGAGATAGCTCACCGAACCCGCCTGGTAGCTGTCAGTGGCGATGTGTTCGGCGCTTTGTGCGGCATTGACCGCGGCTTGCTCGTCGTTGGCTTCCAGCTGCAAGTCGCGCAATTGGCCCAGGTTGTCTTCGACTTCACGGACGGCGTGCAGCACTTGGCTGCGGTAGTGGGCGGCGGCTTCTTCGAACTCGGCGTTGGCCTGGTGTTCTGCGCCGCTGCGGCGGCCGCCGTCGAAGATCGGCAGGTTGATCAACGGCCCCAGCGCCCAATAGCGATTGGCCGCCGACAACAGACTGCCGCTGCCCTGGGTCTGGCCACCGAGCAGGCCGGTCAGACTGAAGTCCGGGTACCACGCGGCGCGAGCCACGCCGATATTGGCGTTGGCGGCGAACACCCGGCGTTCGGCCGCAGCGACGTCAGGACGACGTTGCAGCAGGGTGCTGGGTAATGCCTCCGGCGTGGTCGGAAAAGCCAGCGGCTGTGGGTTGTTGGCCAGGCGGAAATCACTCGGCAGCACGCCGACCAACTCGGCAATCGCGTGTTCGCTGAGGTTGCGCTGGGCGCGGACGTCGTCCAGTTGCGCCTGGGCTTCGGCCAGTTGGCTTTGCGCGCGGGTCAGGTCGAGTTCCGAGGCGATTTGGCCCTGATAACGGTCGCGGGTCAGTTGCACGGCCTGACGATAATCATCCAATGAGTGGCTGAGGATGTCGTTCTGCGCGTCCAGCCCGCGCAGTTGCACGTAGAGCGTCGCCAGTTGCCGTTGCAGGCTGAGGCGAGCCACCGCCAGATCATCGGCCGAGGCCACGGCCTGGGCGTCGCCGGCTGCCACCTGATTACGAATCCGGCCCCACAGGTCGGGGTCGAAATCGAAACTCAGGCCTGCGGTGTTGCTGTTGTACACCGAAGGCTGGGTGTCGCCACGCAGCGGGCGGTTGTCCGATTGACGCTGGCGCAGCGGTTGCGCAGTGGCGTCGATTTGCGGCAGCAGTCCGGCATGCAACTGACTGGCGAAGGCCTGCGCGCCATCGAAGTGGGCGAGGGCCGCCGCCAGGTCCGGGTTGGCTTGAAGCAACTGTTGTTGCAAGTGGTTGAGTGGCTGGTCGTGATACAGCGTCCACCACTGGGCGGGCACTTGGTCCGCCGGTTGCGCGCTGTGCCACGGGCCATCGCTGGTCTGCTCGCGGTAGTGATCGGGCAGGGTCATCGGTGGAACCTTATAGGTCGGCGCCAAAGAGCAGCCTTGCAGCAGCATGCCTATCACCACTGCCAGCGTCGACAGGCGCAACGTGCGATCAAGCCTTGGGCGCATGGGTCGCTCCTGTTTCGGCCAACTGCACCGGATCGTTTTCTCGCAGGGCGTCCGGCGGGTTATCCACTACGTGATCGGTGGCCGACAGCCCTTGGTCGATGACCAGCCGATCGCCCAGATCGAGACCGATATGCACGCTACGCAGGTGCACATGATGTGTGTCGTCCAACAGCGCCACCTGCGTGCCTTGGGCGCGGAAGATCAAGGCGCTGGAGGGAATGCTCACGCCATGGGCATCGGCCGCGACCTTGATCGTGGCTTCGGCGTAGTCGCCGGGCAACAGCGCGCCGTTGGGGTTGTCGGCAACGAATTGCGCCAACAACGTGCCGGAACGCGGGTCGACCGCCGTGGAGTCACCGATCAAGCGCGCTGTGAAATGCTCGCCGGGGTGTTCCGGTACGGTCAGTTCGACCTGCATGCCGGGCTGGATGATGCTGGCGTAGTTCTGCGGCACCGGCACGTACAGGCGCAGGCGGCGGGTGTCGGCGATGTTGAACAGGGCCACGGCGCCGTCGGTGTCCGCCTTGATCAACTGGCCGATGTCGGTGTTGCGCGCGGTGATGGTGCCAGAGAACGGCGCGCGAATGGTTTTGTAGGCTTCCAGGTCTGACAGTCGCGCATAGTCGGCAGCTGCCGCCTGCATGTCAGCCTGGGCTGCGGCGGCGTTGGAGATTTTTTCATCGACCTCCTGACGCGACACCGAATGGGTGGCCAGCAGGTTTAGCCAGCGCTCGGCGGTGGTGTGCGCCAGGCGCGCAGTGGCCTGTTGTTGCAGCAGATGAGCGTGAGTCTGTGCCAGTTGCTGGTCGAGTTCCGGGCTGTCGATTTCCGCGAGCACCTGGCCGGCCTGAACCTGGCTGCCGATGTCGGTTTTCCAGTCTTTCAGGTAGCCGCTGACTCGCGCATTGATCGGCGCCTTGCTCCAGGCTTCCAGATGCGCCGGCAGGTGCAGGGTATCGCCTTTGGCGTTTTGCGCAGGCTGGAAACTGGTGACCACCGGCATGGCCTGCTTTTCGGTCCAGCCGACCACCGCGGTTTCCTCGCGGGTGCGCGCGGCCAGGCCGCTGGCGACCAATAGCGCCGCCAGGCTCAGCCCACCGATACCGATGAGCATCAAGCGTTTGCGGTTAGGGACGTGTTCAGACGACATGAGATGTTTCTCCAGCGACAGCGCGAGGAATGGAATGACGGTGCACCAGGCTGAACACCACCGGGACGAACAGCAGGGTGGCGGTGGTGGCGAGGATCAGGCCGCCGATCACCGCGCGACCGAGCGGGGCGTTCTGTTCTGCGGAGAGTGCTAGCGGCAACATGCCGATGATCATCGCCAGGGCGGTCATGCACACCGGGCGGAAACGGGTGTAGCCGGCTTCCAGCGCCGCCTTGAACGCATCGCCGTGCACCGCCAGGCGTTCGCGACAGAAACTGACCACGAGGATCGAGTTGGCCGTGGCCACGCCCATGCACAGAATCGCCCCGGTCAGCGCTGGCACCGAGAGTGAGGTGCCGCTGAGAAACAGCATCCACACGATGCCGGCCAGCGCGGCGGGCAGGGCGGTGATGATCACGAACGGGTCGACCCACGACTGGAAGTTGACCACGATCAGCAGGTAGATCAGCACCACCGCGCCGAGCAGGCCGAGGCTCAAACCACTGAACGCTTCATGCAGGGCATCGATCTGGCCATGCAAGCTGTAGGTCGCGCCTTTGGGGCGGATATTCGCCGCGCCATCGAGGACTTTCTGGATATCGCTGGCGACGCCGCCCAGGTCGCGGCCTTGCACGTTGGCGTAAAGGTCCAGGGTCGGCTGAATGTTGTAGTGAGTGATCACCGCCGCGCTCTCCACCCGCTTGATCGTCGCCAGCCCGCCAAGAATCGCTGACTGGCCGTTGCTGCCGGTGATCGGCAAGGCTTCCAGGGTCGGCAGGCTGTCGAGGCGGTATTGCGGGGTCGCGGCGACCACTGAATACGACACGCCGTTTTTCGGGTTCAGCCAGTAGGTCGGCGCCACTTGCGAGGTGCCGGCCAGCGAGGCGCCGAGGCTGGTGGTCACGTCGCGTTCGGTGATCCCCAGTTGTTTGGCGCGCAGACGGTCGACGTCGACTTGCAGCGACGGGTAACCGGTGGATTGCTCAATGCGCAGGTCGGCGATGCCGGGCACGTGGGCGATGCGCCGTTGCAGCTCAAGGGCGAAGGCGCGGTTGGCGACATCATCGGGGCCGGAGATCTTCACGTCCAAGGGCGCCGGGGCACCGAAGTTGAGGATCTGGCTGCTGATATCGGCGGGCATGAAGGCGAATTCGCTGCCGGGAAAACTCTCGGGCAAGACTTCGCGCAGGCGTTTGACGTAGTTGGCAGTCGGCGCGTGGCCGGGTTTCAACGACACCTGAATATCGCCGTCTTGCGGGCCGGTGGTGCCGCTGCTGCTGTAGGCCATATCGATGCCGCTCAGCGGGATGCCGATGTTGTCGATCACAGTGTCCAGTTGCGCCGGTGGAATAATCTCGCGGATCCGCGATTCGATACGGTCGAAGGCGGCGGCACTTTCCTCGATCCGTGTACCCAGTGGCAGGCGCACGTGCAGCGACAGCGCGCCGGCGTCGGTGGCGGGGAAGAAGTCCTCACCCAGGCTAGGCAACAGTACAAAGCTGGCGAGCACGCAGCCGAGGAAACCGAGCAAGAACGCGTTGCGCTTGTCCAGCGCCAGCACCAACAAGCCGTGATAGGTGTCGCGGATCGCCGAAAACCCGTGCTCAAAACCCTGTTGGAAACGCAGCGCGCCGCGCAGCAACACGTTGCGCTGGCGCCGGTGTTGATCGCCTTCGTGGTGGTTGATAAAGCCGTCTTCCGGGTGGTGACCCGCACCTTGCTCCAGAACGTGGGGCTTGAGCAGGAACATCGCCAGGGTCGGGACCAGGGTCCGCGACAGCAGGAACGAACTGGCCATGGCGAAGATCACCGCCAGCGCCATCGGCCGGAACAGGAAACCGGCGATGCCCTGCAACATGAACATCGGCACGAACACGATGCAGATGCACAGCAGCGAGACGAACGCCGGGCCAACGATTTGTTTGGCGCCGTCGAGGATCGCTTTCTTCACCGCCTTGCCCTGTTCCAGGTGCCAGTTGATGTTCTCGATGGTCACCGTGGCGTCGTCCACCAGAATCCCCACCGCCAGCGCCAGGCCGCCGAGGGTCATGACGTTGAGGGTTTGCCCGGTCACCGCCAGCAGGGCGATAGCCGACAGTACCGCCAGTGGAATCGACGCGGCGATGATCAGTGTCGAACGCCAACTGCCGAGGAACAGCAGGATCATCACGCTGGTCAGCAACGCGGCGATGATCCCTTCGCGAGCAACACTGCTGACCGATTGCTTGACGAACACCGAGGCATCGCCCAGCAACGAGGTTTTCAGCTCCGGCGGCAAGGTTTCGTTGATCAGCGGCAGCATGTTGCGAATGCCATCGACGATCGACAGGGTGGAAATGCTGCCGTTCTTCAGTGCCGGCATCAGCACTGCACGTCGGCCATCGACGCGGACGACGTTGGTCTGCGGTGGCGAGCCATCGCGTACGTGAGCCACCTGGCCGATGGTGATCAACGCACCGTCGACGGTCTTGATCGGCAGGTCGTTGAGGGCGTCGATGGCTTGCGGGCTGTTGTTCAGCAACACCGTGTATTCGGTGCCGCCCATTTTCGCCGTGCCCACTGGGATGATCTGGTTTTGCGCGGCCAGTGCATTGCCCACGTCCTGTGCAGACAGACCCTTGGCGGCCAGCGCCTGCGGGTCGAGGTCGAGGGTGATCTGTCGTTGCTTGCCGCCCATAGGGGTGGGCAATGCGATGCCGGGCACCGAGGTCAGCGGCAGGCGAATGCTGTTCTGTACCAGATCGCGAATTCGCGCTTCGGACAGCGTCGGGCTGGAAAATGCCATTTGCAGAATCGGCACCGTCGAGGCGCTGTAGTTGAGGATCAACGGCGGGGTGATGCCAGCGGGCATTTGCTTGAGCACGGTTTGCGACACGGCCGTGACCTGGGCGTTGGCGGTGCGGATGTCGACGCCGGGCTGGAAGAAGATCTTGACGATGCCCATGCCCGGCAACGATTGCGACTCGATGTGTTCGATGTCGTTGACCGTGGTGCTCAACGAGCGTTCGTAGGTGTAGATCACCCGTCCGGCCATGTCGTTGGGGGATAGCCCGGTGTATTGCCAAACCACGGCCACCACCGGAATGCCGATGTCGGGAAACACGTCGGTGGGTGTGCGCAAGGCCGCCATGGGGCCAATGATGCAGATGACGATCGCCAACACGATGAACGTGTAGGGCTTGAGCAGTGCGGTCTTTACCAGCCCGAGCATGCCAGGAACCTCCAGTTTGGAATGCTGGCAGTTTTGCCGGGCGAACTTAAATCTAAGCTTGCAGCCAGATGAACAAATAGTTAGGTGGGCGTTTAAGGAGCTTTCACGGGGTTTCATTTGTCCTCGAGCCGATGGGGCGTGAAGCTTGTAGCCATCGAAAGCCCTGATGTTTCAGGTGATGGTTTTTTCAATCTCGAGGTAAAGGTCCATGTCATCCAAATCGCTGTTACTGATTCCGATGTTGAGTCTGGTCGCACTGCTTTCTGCCTGCGCCGGGCCAATGCCCAAGGCCGATCCGAGCGAGGCGTGGATCGGCTTCAGCAGCGATGCGCAGGGCTCGCTGCTGGCGGAAGACGTCGACGGCAAGCGCCTCAACGACGGTCGCTACTTCGAAGTCACTCCGGGTAGTCATAAGCTGGATGTGGCGCTGTTCATTGACGGCGGCCCGGGTGACAACAATCAGGAAGAGTGTCAGCTAGGGATCAAGTTCGATGGCTTTAAGGCGGGCGAGCACTACCAGCTAGTGGAGTCCAGCCTGGGCGAAGAACACCGGGCCGAACTGGTTGATTCCCACGGTCATCAGTTAGGCCAGACCAAAGATTTCGACTGCCAGGCCAGTTGAGCACAAGAGCTCCCCTTCAACGGTCTTCGTTAGCCCATGGTTGCTGCCATGGGCTTTTTTGTGGGTGGTTTTTTTTCGCAGAACTTTCGGTGGGTAGATATTGTGTAGGAGCTGCCGAAGGCTGCGATCAATTGACATCGCGAAGACCGTGCCGGTCTTATCGCAGCCTTCGGCAGCTCCTACAGAAAATAGGTGTCTGGCACAAGCCGTATGAGAGCCAATGTGTTGGCGAAGGGCTTGACGCGGTGTATCAGGCCAACCTCATCACACCAGTTCAGTCACTTGCCGACACTCCAGCACCAAACTCGCGCCCCCCGAAGGACTGGTGCCGATCTGCAGTTTGAAACCGTGCAGGTTGACGATGGCCGCGACGATGGACAGGCCCAGGCCGAAGCCGGTTTGCGAGCTGCCGTCTGCGCAGCGGTAGAAACGCTGGAACACTTTCTCGCGCTCGATCTCCGGGATACCGGGTCCGCTGTCCTGGATCTCGATGAAGGTGCTGGTGCCGTCTGTTCGCGCAATTAGGGTCACGGTGCCGCCGACGGGGGTGAATTTGAGCGCATTGCTCAGCAGGTTGGCCAGGGCTTCGAACAGCAGCGCCCGATCTCCCGTCAGCCACGGCAATTGGGGCGCGCGCTGCAACTCGAGGGTCAGCTGATTTTCTTCAGCCATGGGCAGGTAAAAATCGTACAGCTCTTTGAGCAAATGCCGGGGGTCGAGTTCGACAAAAGCCGAGCGCCGCTGGCGGTCTTCCAGCTCTGAAATGCGCAACAGCCCACGAAAGCGCGCCATCAAGGCGTCGGCTTCAGCGATGACCTGACCCATCTGTTCGGCTTGCACGGATTCTTCCGGGGATTGCTGCTGAATGCGATACAGCTGCGCACGCAGGCGGGTCAACGGGGTGCGCAGGTCGTGGGCGATGTTGTCGCAGACGCCCTTGACCTCATTCATCAGTTTCTCGATCCGTTCCAGCATGGCGTTGACGATCACCGCCAGCATGTCCAGTTCATCACGCCGGTTCGACACGGGCAGGCGCCGCGCCATGTCGCCGGCAACGATCGCCTCGACGCTGGTCTGAATCCGGCGAATCCGCCGTAACGGTCGTCGTCGTAACAAATGCCAGCCGGCGGCACCGGGAAGGATGGTCAGGGAAATCGCCCACAGTAATGCGTGCCAGATAATCGTGGTGACGGCGAACAATGAGCCGTTGTCGCGCACCAGCAGCAACCAGCGTCCGTCGTGGGTTTGCATCGCCACTGCGTCGCAGCTGTTGTGGGGCAGGGAGGGGTCGTCGGAGTCGATGCACGTGCTGAGCTGATGAATCTGGCCGTCCATGAGCAAGTTCGGCGGGATGCTGTTGATCGGCCCCATCAGCGGTTGTTTTTGGCTGTCGAACAGGCCAAAGGCGTCCACCGAACGCATGTCGAAGGTCGTGCTGGCCTTCAGTGCGTCCACCAGTTGGTCGCCCTGGAAACGCGAAAACAGGTGCTGGCGTTGCATCAGCGAGTGGCGGGCGAGGGTGCTCAGGTAATCGGTGACTTCCCAATACAGCACGCCCATCAGGATGCCGCTCCAGGCGACGAACAAAAAACTGTAGAGCGCCAGCAGGCGACTGCTGGAGGAGCGCCAGCCTTTAGACGGGTTCAGCAATGACATACCCCGAGCCTCGCACGGTCCGAATCAGCGGCGTCAGACCCGGGGCATCGATTTTTTTGCGCAGGCGCCCGATGTGGACGTCGATCAGGTTGGTGCCCGGGTCGAAGTGGTAGCCCCAGACTTCTTCGAAAATCATCATGCGGGTGATGATTTGTCCGTGATTGCGCATCAGGAATTCCAGCAATTTGTATTCGGTTGGCAACAGGTTCAGCGGCTGCTCCGCACGGCTGGCTTCGCGGTTGATCAGGTTCAGCTCGAGGTCGGCCAGGCGCAACACGGTTTCTGCGGCGCTGACCGGGTTGCTGCGGCGCAACAGGACCTCGACCCGGGCAGCCATTTCGTCGGACGCAAAGGGTTTCGACAGGTAATCATCCCCCCCGGCGCGCAGGCCGCGCACGCGTTCATCGACGTCCGACAGGGCGCTGATCATCAGGATCGGCGTGGAAATGCCCAAGGCACGCAAGGTGGTGACAATGGCCAAGCCGTTGACTTCGGGGAGCATGCGGTCGAGGGTGATCAGGTCGTAACCGCCACTGACCGCCCGCACCAGGCCTTCGCGGCCGTTATCCACCCAGTCGACTTCAAGTCCGTGACTGCTCAATTCGGCGACAATTTCCTTGGCCGTGACGGCATCGTCCTCGATGGTCAGAATTCGGGTCATCGCGCGTTACCTGAAAGTTGCCGGCTAAGGCCGGTATTTTGCCTCTAAATACGCGGTTACTTTTTAAATAATAGTTTAGGTTGCTGCGGGCTAGGTTTTTGGTCGATCGAGCGTGGCGGTTTTCGTGGTATTGGTCGCCTGTTGATCGCTGGCGTTTTTCTCCGACACCGGACCTTCACTGCGGATTTGCGCATGGCTGATCAGGGCAAAAATAAAGCTGCCACCGATGATATTGCCGGCCAGGGTCGGCCCGGCGAAAGTCAGCCAGAACTCGCTCCACGGCAGCTTGCCGGCGAATACCAGATACGAAACCTCAGCCGAACCCACCACGATGTGGGTGAAGTCGCCCAGCGCCATCAAGTAGGTGATGAGCACAATAATCGCGATTTTCGCGCTTTCCAGCGACGGGATCATCCAGACCATGGTGGCGATCATCCAGCCGGAAACGATGCCTTTGGAAAACATCTGGCCAACGTCGTTCTCCATGACCTTGCGCCCGATCTCGAGAAACGCGGCATCGGTTTTTGTATCGAAGATCGGCAGATTGAGCATGACATACGCCACCAGCAGCGTGCCCATCAGGTTACCGACCAACACCACACCCCATAAACGTAACAGACGGCCGAAATTGGCCAGGGTCGGCTTGGTCATCACCGGCAGCACGGCGGTCAGGGTGTTTTCGGTGAACAGCTGCTGGCGCGCCAGAATCACCGCAAGAAATCCGGCGCAATAACCGAAGCTGGCGATGACCTTAAAGGTGTCGCCATCGGGCAGGCGGGCGTTGAGCAAGCCCATCGCCATCAACGACAGGCCCATGGTCAAACCGGCGGCGAGTGCCGACCAGAACAGCGCGGCGACACTGCGCTCCAGTTCCTGATCGCCTTGCAGGCGGATACTTTCATGCAACACAGCCGCACGTGGCGGCTGGTTTTTATCGACCTCGCGTTTCTCTTCCTCGGATAAACCGGGGGTCTTGCCCTCTTTTTCGCTGTCCATACGCCTCCTTGAATCAGATTGATGAAAGGCGCGCGTGACATCCAATGCTGCACGGCACTGTTGGTTAAGACACAATCTACCGTCGAGCGTTCGCCTATGCCGAGAGCACCACTTATTCAGCAGTTCTGATTCAGGAGAAAAACCGTGAGCATCCATATCCGTGAAGCGACCAGGGCCGATGCCGAGGTGATTCTGGGCTTCATCACCGAACTGGCGATTTACGAAAATGCCAAACACGAAGTACTGGCCAGCGTCGCCGACATCGAACGCAGCCTGTTCGACGAACCCTCGCCAGCACGGGCCTTGATCTGCCTGCTCGACGACCAACCGATAGGCTTCGCCGTGTACTTCTTGAGTTACTCGACCTGGCAAGGCCGCAAAGGCCTGTACCTGGAAGACCTGTACGTGTCACAGGAACACCGCGGCGTTGGCGCGGGCAAGAAGTTGCTGCGACACTTGGCGAAACTGGCGTATGACAGTGGTTGCGGGCGTTTTGAATGGAGCGTGTTGGACTGGAATACCCCGGCGATTGATTTCTATAAGTCGATTGGGGCTGAGCCGCATGAGGAGTGGGTGCGGTATCGGTTGGCGGGGGATGGGTTGAAAGAGTTTGCGTTGGGTGGGGTTTGATGTGACACACGAGCCGGTTTATTTAACCTCTCGTCCTGCATAGCGCATCTTTCGATTACAGAACCAGTCACCTCAGCAAAAACCGGATTGAAGTGCGATCCATGTAGGAGCTGCCGAAGGCTGCGATTAACCCGAAAGCGCGGTGTGCATTCTGGCTTTATCGCAGCCTTCGGCAGCTCCTACAGGGAACCGCGTTCCTGACTGATGGGCATCAGGTCCATGGAAACGGCTTTTTCAATGACCGCGTTTTAGAAAACATTAATCGGATAATCAACAATCACCCGATACTCATCGGCATTATGATCCACCGTCTTATACCCATCCCCACCTCGGTTAGTCGCCCAACGCAGGCGCACGCTGAGGTTCTTCGCCTGACCCTGTTGCACCACGTACTTCATGTCAATATCACGTTCCCAGTGCTTGGCGTCTTTGCCGTCGGCGTTGAAGTAGTTGCTGTAGCCGGAGTCGGCAGCGGTGGTGGCTTTGGTCAGGTCCATGGTGCCGCGGGTGTAGGAGGCTGATGAGGTCAGGCCTGGCAGGCCCCAACCGACGAAGTCGTAGGCGTATTGCAGTTTCCAGGATTTCTCGCCGGGGGCGTTGAAGTCGGAGTATTGCTGCGAGTTGTCGAGGTAGATGCTGTCGCCGTCCTGGATGTAGTCGAACGGTGTGTTGCCGTTGACCTTCTGCAGCGAGGTGGTGACGGTCTGGTGGCCCACGGTCACGCCCATGTGCACGCTGAAGGTGTTGTTGTCGATGCTGCCGAGCAGCGCCTGGCCGCTGTCTTGAGTACGGTAGTAGTGGAAGCCGGGGTTGAGGCTGACCAGATCGTTGAGCGCCCAGTTGTAGTCCAGGTCGTAGTACACCTGGTTCCAGATGTCCTTGAGTTGCGAGGTATACAGGCTGGAGGTCATGCCAGGTACGCCGGTGTAGGTGGCGCCCGCCCAGTCCATGTGCTGGCTGTGTTCGCCGTCCGGCAGGGTGCCGTAGTAGGTGGCGATGCGCCCGTTGCCGCTTTGGTTGAACAGTTTGTCGAAGCTGACCTGGCCGGCATCGAGGGTCAGGTGGTCGACGCTGGTGTTGGTCAGGCTGAAGCCCTGGAAGGTCATTGGCAGCAAACGCGTGGCACCGCCAGCAATGACCGGGTTGTTGAGGAACAGGTCGCCGACCTTCAGTACCGTGTCGAAGGCGCGTATTTTCAGCGCGCCGCCGGCGGATGAGAAGGTGGTCGGGGCGTCGCCGTAGAGGTTGTCTTTGTTCGGGTTCGGCGCAGTGATCGGCAGGATGCTCGAGCCGCCGCTGCCGCCACCGCCGTCGAGTTTCAGGCCGAGCATGGCGTTGGCGTCGATGCCGAAACCGACGGTGCCCTGGGTGAAGCCGGATTCGAAAATGCCGATGAAACCCTGGCCCCATTCCTTGCTGTCTTGCTTGCCGTCGTGACGATCATGGTTGAAGTAGTAGTTTTTCAGGTCGAGGTTGAGGCTCGAACCTTCGATGAAGCCATCTTTGCTGCTGGCGGCGGTGCTGCTGTCATCGGCATAAGCGCCGCTGGACACGGTAGCAGCCAGTGCAAGAAACAGCGGACTGAATCGATACGGTGTATTCACTGTTGTATAAACCCCTTGGTAAATTATTATTTAGCGGCGGCAGTTTTTGTGAGGGATTGGGTCGTTTTTATTAGATAAATTATTTTTCAGGTTTGTCTTTTTTCGCTTAAAAAAAAGCCGCTAAGGGCAGCGGCTTTAAAATCGACTGCTTGGACATACAACATCGAAGCAACGATGAGAGTAGGGCAAAGCGTTTTACATTTAACTGTGGTTGGCGGACTGGCTCTGCGGCTGCGCGGAGGATGCCTGCTGGGTGTTGAGGTGCTCCTTGGTCTGCATGGCGAGCTCGGTTTCGTGCTGTTCGAACGCCGCGTGCCTGGCTTCGTTCAAGGCCGCGAAGGATTGTGATTCTTCGGCCATGGCCAATGGAGACAATAGCAGGGAGGACAATATAAGTGCGCCGATAATACCCTTGGAATGAGACATTTGAATAAGCCTTCTTGCGTCAGCAAGTTTCGTTTAGGTGGAGAAACTATAAGAATCCAGGGGGCGGGAGACAAGTGAAGATAAGTTTAGGGTAAGTTTAGAAAGTTTAGGAAGCGTGACTGAGTGCGTCCTGTATAGCGCCCGACAGCGGACAAAATCAGCAGCCCTCAGTCTGCGCTAAGTTTCGCCGCGTAGTCTCTCCATGGCGCGATGTGCAGCGCCTTACTGGAGACGTAATCCACATGAAACCGCTGACGAAGACCGCTTGGCTCAACAAAGTCCCCGAGGTGACGCTGTCGTTTTGGGTGATCAAAATCATGTCCACCACGGTGGGCGAGACGGGCGCGGACTATCTCGCGGTCGACGCCGGCCTGGGGCAAAGCGTCACCAGTATCGGCATGGCCGTATTGCTGGCCATCGCGCTGTTCGGCCAGCTTCGAACGCGTGCCTACACCCCCTGGATTTACTGGCTCACTGTGGTGCTGGTGAGTGTGGTCGGCACGCAAATCACCGACGTGCTCACCGACAAGTTGGGCGTTAGCCTGTACGCCAGCACCGGGGTGTTTGCCGTGCTGCTGGCCGCCAACTTCGCCGTTTGGTACGGCCTTGAGCGCAACCTTTCGATTCAGGAAATCGTCACCCCTCGCCGGGAGTTGTTCTATTGGGCCACGGTGCTCTGCACCTTTGCCCTGGGCACTGCGGCCGGTGATCTGGCCACCGAGGCTCTGGGGCTGGGCTTTACCCTCGGTGCGCTGGTGTTCGGCGTATTGATCGCCGCGACCTATGTCGCCTGGCGCCTGCGCATCAACCCGGTCCTGACCTTCTGGATCGGCTATATCCTCACGCGGCCGTTCGGCGCGTCCCTCGGTGATTTGCTGACCCAGGCCAAGACCTACGGCGGCCTCGGGATGGGCGCCACCTGGACCAGCGCGATTTTCCTCAGCGTCATCATTTTGTTGGTGGCCGTCGCCCAGATCAGCGTCGGTAACCGTAAACAGATCACCCATTAATCCCTTCAAAAGCGACTCAAGGAATTATCATGCGTTATTTGCACTCTGTTATTCGTCCGGTTGCGGTGGTCTCGGCCATCGTCTTGCTGAGCCTGGCGGCCGGTTGTTCAAAACCTGCCGATCAAGCCAAAACTTCCACCACTTCAAGCGCAGCAGCCACCCAGAACGATGCGCAAGGCTCAAAGCTCGGTGATCTGTCGGCATTTCGGGGCATCGCCGCCGATGTCTCGACTATCGTCGACAAGAACGATCTGCCAGGCGCCAAATCCCGGATCAAGGACCTGGAGTTGACGTGGGACTCGGCAGAGGCCGGTCTGAAACCTCGCGCTGCCGCTGACTGGCATGTGCTCGACAAGGCCATCGACCGCTCACTGGAGGCCTTGCGCGCGAATACCCCTAAACAAGTCGAATGCAAGCTGGCTATGGATGACTTGCTAAAAACCTTCGATTCGATGCAAGCGAAGAAGTGACAGGCCAAGTGCGAAATCGGTAGCCTAAGGCAAGACAAAACCCGGAGCAGCCAATGATGGCTGCTCTCTTGCCGGAGAGGGACATGCGCATATTGCTGGTCGAAGACGATCCGATGATCGGCGAAGCGATTCATGGCGCACTCAAGGATGCCAGTTACGCCGCCGATTGGGTCACCAACGGTCTGACCGCCCTCGCCGCACTCGATACCCAGGACTATGACTTGATGCTGCTCGACCTCGGCCTGCCAGGGCGGGACGGGTTAGAAGTCCTGCATACCCTGCGCAGCGCCAACAATCCCATTCCGTTGCTGATCATCACCGCGCGCGACAGCCTCGACGACCGCTTGCGCGGGCTGGATGGCGGCGCCGACGACTACCTGCTCAAACCTTTCGACATGGCGGAACTGCTGGCGCGGATGCGTGCCGTGCTGCGGCGCAAGGGCGGCAGTGCGCAGCCCATTCTCAGCAATGGCCTGGTGTCGCTGGATCCGGTCACGCGAGAAGCCTCGACCCTTGAATACCCTGGCGTTCAACTCTCCAGCCGCGAGTTTGCGTTGCTCCAGGCACTGTTGATTCGTCCCGGCGCGATTCTTTCTCGCCAGCGATCTCGAGGACCGCCTCTACGGTTGGGGCAATGAGGTCGAAAGCAATGCGGTGGAGTTCCTGATCCATGCGCTGCGGCGCAAACTGGGTAGCCACATCATCAAGAACGTCAGGGGTGTGGGATGGATGGTTTCAAAAAGCGCTTGAGGGAATCAGTACAGCTGCGGTTGTCGGTCTCGCTGTCAGTGGCGATTCTGATCATCGCCCTGATCGCCGGGGCCTTTGCCTACATCTCGGCATTCGAGGAAGCCCATGAGATGCAGGACGAGACCTTGCGTCAGGTGGCGATCCTGTTTGACCGGCAACACATGACCCTGACCTATCCCGAGCAGGGGGCGAGTGTTGCAGGCGACGATGAGGAGTCGCGCATCGTTGTCCAGTACCTGAGGGACGGTGCCACGGCGTCCGCAGGCGATGATGAGGGCACACCGTTGCCACTGCCCATGACGCTCGCCACCGGGCTGTCGACGCTGGACGTGGGCGACGAGCCTTTCCGTGTGCTGGTCAAGACCACCGCCCATGGCGAGCGTATCGCGGTGTCTCAGGAGATGGGCGCGCGTGACAAGGATGCGCGGGAAAGTGCCTTGCGCAGCCTGCTGCCGTTCCTGATTTTGTTTCCGGTTCTGTTGCTGGTGGTCGCGGACCTGCTGCGCAAAATGTTTCGCCCCATTGTGCTGCTCTCGTCGGAGATCGACCAGCGCGCCGAGCAAGCGCTTCACCCTATTGAAGACCAGCACCTGCCCAGCGAAGTGCGGCCCTTTGTCGTGGCTATCAATCGGTTGCTCGAGCGGGTTTCGCAATCGATGGAAACCCAGCGTCGCTTCGTGGCCGACGCAGCCCATGAACTTCGCTCGCCATTGACCGCCTTGTCATTGCAAGCCGAACGCCTGGCCGCCGCCGATATGTCGGCTCTGGCCCATGAGCGCCTGCTGCCGCTACGCCGGGGCATCGAGCGCGGCAGAAACCTGATCGATCAATTGCTGACCCTGGCCAAAGCGCAGTCGAGCGCCAGCGTTGCGCCGTCGCGGGTCTCGGTGCATCAGGTCTACCGTCGCGTGCTGGAAGACCTGCATCCGTTGGCGGAGGCGAAGCAGATCGACATCGGCGTGGAAGGTGAGCGAGACGTGCAGGTCATGATCAACGAAATCGAGCTGATCACGCTGGTTAAAAACCTGGTGGACAATGCCATTCGTTATACCCCGCAAGGTGGGCGGGTCGATCTCTCGGTGGTCATCGATGCGGGGCGGGCTCTTGTACAGATCAAGGACTCAGGGCCCGGGATTAACCTGGACGAGCGCGAACGGGTATTCGACCCGTTTTACCGCACTCTGGGCAGCCACGAGCAGGGATCGGGGCTGGGGCTTTCCATCGTCAAGGCGATCGTGGATCGCATCGGCGGGCAGGTTCAGTTGGGCTTGGCCGATGAACAGCATCAGCGCGGCTTGTGCGTGTCCCTGTGGTTGCCCCTAAAACAACGAGAGTAACGGTGTCGTCGGCCAGTTTTTATGCCGCACACTCGAGCTTCAGTCGTGAAACACTTCGCTGGATTCGATGCGCTGCACACCGACCGCCAGCATGTCATTCCACGCCTGGCGCAACGAGCCATTCATATCGATGGCGCGGCAGGCGTCTTCAATGACAAAGGTGTTGAACCCGGCGGCACGCGCATCCTGTGCCGTCCAGGCCACGCAAAAATCCAGTGCCAGACCGACCACGAACAGGGTGTCGATACCGCGTTCCTTCAGGTATCCGGTCAGCCCGGTCTGAGTATGGCGATCGGCTTCAAGAAACGCCGAGTAGCTGTCGATGCCGATGTTGCAGCCCTTGCGCAGGATCAATTGCGCCTTGGGCACGTCGAGGCCTTCGTGCAGTTGCGCGCCCAGCGTGCCTTGTACACAGTGGTCGGGCCACAGGGTTTGTGCGCCGTAGGGCAGGTGAATGCTGTCGAACGGCTGCCGCTCGGCGTGGCTGGAGGCGAAGGAAATGTGGCCGGCGGGATGCCAGTCCTGGGTGAGGATTACATTGCGAAAGCGTGCGCCGAGGCGATTGATCAAGGGCACCAGCGTATGCCCGTCGGCTACCGCCAGTGCTCCACCAGGCATGAAATCGTACTGCATGTCGATGACCAGCAGCGCGCAGGTAACGTGGGAGGGTGCATCAGCAGTAAGCAGGGTCATGATCAGGCTCCATGATCAACAATCATCCGCGACGGGCGGATGATTGCTTAGTGTGCCTGATATCGTTGAAAACAATAATCCGAGCAGGGGGTCAGTGATCGTTTGGCCGTTTAAGACGCAGTTATGGCATTTTAACACTACTCGGTGGCTGCATCCCACGCCGGGGCAAACGGTGGATTAACCAGGCGCTGATCCTTGCGCAGGGCGCCGATCACGCGACGGTCCTCGTCATCAAGAACCAGCTTCAGGGCGTCGAGGTTCGCCTGCTGACTCTCGGCACGTTGGGATTTGGGGATGGCCGCGACGCCGTCTTGATCCAGCAACCAGCGCAAGGCCACTTGGGCGGCAGAGGCGTTGTGTTTGTCGGCGATGTGTTGCAACACCGGATCTTGCGCGACGTTGCCCTGTGCCAACGGGCAGTAGGCGACCAACGGGATCGAGTGGCCTCTCAGGTAGCGATACACCGGCGTTTGATCGAGAAACGGGTGGTATTCGATTTGATTGCACGCCAGCGGTGCGCCGATGCCTTCGACCACCGTGCGCAGCATCGGCAAGGTAAAGTTAGCGACACCGATGGCACGGGTCCGGCCTTCTTCGCGCAGGCGCAACAAGGTCTCGAACATCGCCGGCAGGTCCATCCCGGCCGAGGGCCAGTGCACCAGGAACAGGTCGACATAGTCCAGTTTCAGCTTGCTCAGGCTGGTATCAAATGAACGTCGGATCGCATCGGGCGCCAGGTTTGTGTTCCAGACCTTGGTGGTGATGTGCAACGCGTTACGGTCCACGCCGGCGTTGCCGATGGCAGCACCGACAGCGGATTCGTTGTCGTACATTTGCGCGGTGTCGATATGCCGATAACCCAGTGCCAGCGCGCTTTCTACGGCCGGCCGGCAAACATCGTCGGGCATGCGGAACGTGCCGAGGCCGAGCTTGGGCAGTTGGATGCCTTGGGTGGCGAGGTATTCCATGATGGACTCCTGCAGAGGGGAGGGAAGGGCGCCATCGTGGCGGTTATGCGGTCACCGACCAATGGCGGAGGCGTCATGGGGTATATGACTGGCGGGCATGAGTGGCGTTCAATCCGGCCTCTTCGCAGCGGTGCGGCGATCCGGCAAGCCTGAAACACCGCATCAAGCCATTCGCACTGTAGGCGCGGGCAAGCCAGCGCCTACAGGGGAATTTGGTTAACCAAACACCCGAATCGGCTTGCCGCCATGCCATGCCTGAATATCTTCGATCATCTGACTGAAGAAGGTCCGGTAGTTGTTCTCGGTGACGTAGCCGATGTGCGGGGTGGCGAGGACGTTGTCCAGTTGGCGGAACGGATGGTCGGCCGGCAGCGGTTCCGGTTCGAAGACATCCAGCGCCGCGCCGGCGATTCGGCCGTTTTGCAGAACATCGAGCAATGCCGCTTCGTCGATGATCGGCCCGCGTGCGGTGTTGATGATGTAAGCGGTGGGTTTCATCTGGCTCAAAGCCAGCGCGTCGACAATTCCACGGCTGCGATCACTGAGCACCATGTGCACGGTCAGGATGTCCGACTGCTCGAACAACTCCTGCTTGCTGACGTAGACCACCCCGGATTCCGCTGCGCGCTCGGCGGTGAGGTTTTCGCTCCAGGCGATCACGTTCATGCCAAAGGCCTGGGCGTATTTGGCGACCCACTTGCCGATGCTGCCGAGGCCAAGAATCCCCAGGGTCTTGCCGTACAGATCACTGCCGAGGCCGACTTGCCAGCCACCATTGCGCAGCGAGTTGACTTCGCTCACCAGGTTGCGGGTGATGCCCATGATCAACGCCCAGGTGACTTCCGGGGCCGCATTTTTGTAGCTGTCAGTGCCGCAGACCTGGATGCCCAGACGCGCGGCAGCCGGCAGGTCGATGGCGGCGTTGCGCATGCCGCCGGTCACCAGCAATTTCAGCTTTGGCAACTGACTGAGCAAGGCTTCATTGAACGAGGTGCGTTCGCGCATGACGCAGATCACCTCGTACGAGGCCAGACGGGCGACCATGGTCGCGGTATCGGCCGGGTATTCGTGGAGGAAGCTGACCTCGCCAATCGAATCGAGAACGGTCCAGTCGACCACGTTGCTGGCAACCGATTGCCAGTCATCGAGGACCGCGATCTTCAGAGGGGAATGTGCAGTCATTCAGGTGTGCCTCGCCAGAGAAACAGGTTGGAATTATTCGTGGCGCACACAATAACGCCAGAGCGCCCACGAGTGAACAGGCGGGACCTGGCAATAGGTCCACTATCGGTCAAGCCTTGGGCCAGGACAGCAGGAAGCTTTCCATCACATCACGCATTTCATCGATGGTCGCGCCGCTTTTCGCTTGCACGGCCATGCCTTGAATCAAGGTCGCCAGCACGTTGGCCGCGCTGTCGGCGCTCATGCCGATGGGGAGTGGCCCCTGATCCTTGAGTTGCTCAAAGCGGGTGTGCAGCACCTGGCGCGTGACATTGCGGTTAGTGGCGAGGGTTTCCCGCACTGAATTGTTTTCCCTGGAGCAGGCCAGCGCGCCGTTCAATTCCAGACAGCCGGGTGGGCTGTGTTCGCCGAAGTGCAGCTCGATCGTCCCTTGCAGCAAGCGCTCTGCCACCCGCCGTGGGGTGGGTTCGGCCAGCGCGGCGCTGCGAAAGCTCAGGTAGCGCTGGTGATAGCGCTCCACGACTTTGTGAAACAAGGTCTCTTTATTGACGAACGCACCGTACAGGCTGGACTTGGTCAGCCCGGTGGCTTGCAGCAGGGTGGTCAGGCTGGTGCCTTCGTAACCCATTTTCCAGAACGCCAGCAGCGCTTGCTCCAGCACCTGGTCTTCATCGAACTCGCGTGGACGCGCCATAGCAAACCCTCCGCAGGACATGGCTGATACGCCCGATGCTAGACCTGCAGGTCCTTAACTGTCTCAGGGTATTGCGCTCAGCCGAAGAGTCCGGCCGCGATATTGATCGAAAACCCCAATATCGCGGTGTTGAACACAAAGCCGATCAGCGACTGGGCCAACACTGTTTTGCGCAGGTTGCGACTGGCGACGCCGACATCGGCGGTTTGCACGGCGACGCTGATGGTGAAAGAGAAATACAGAAAGTCCCAGTAGTCCGGATGCTGTTCACCGTCGGCGAAGCGCAGCGCCGGTTCCGGGGTGTCGGCGGTGTAGAACAGGCGGGCATAGTGCAGGCTGAAGATCACTCCGGTGGCCAGCCAGGAACCGATGACGGTCAGGCCGGTGAAGGCGTAGTGCAGGGCTTTGGCGTGGCTGTCCAGGTCTTTGCTGCCGATCAGTTCCACGCTGATCGCGGCCAGGCTGGCAATCGCGGCGATGCACACCGTGGTCAACACCAGTCCGGCGTTTTCGTCTTCGATGATGGCAAAGCGTCTGACGTCCTCGGCATCGGCGCGGGTGGTCTGCCACATCATCAGGATCAGGTAGGTCCACACGCCGATGTCCCAGCCAATCAGGATGTGGGTGGTCAGGGTCATGCCCGGAATCAGGTAGCTGCAGAGAATGCCGCTGATACAACCGATCAGTCCGGAGAGGGTCAAGCGAGGGTGGGTACGGCCAAGATGGGACATTGAGGGTTATCGCGGTCAGGGTCTGCGGGAACCTTAGCACGGCGCTCGGCCACAGATTACGCGGGGGATATAAAAACGGCGCGCAATCACTTGCACGCCGTATGCCCACAGAGGGCAAAAATGTCTCGTCAATTCGTCAGCGAACTACTCATTAGCGAACCAGGCATGGCTGCTTGTTGTTGAACGACCAGCCCGGAATCAGGAACTGCATGGCCACGCCGTCATCGCGGGCACCGAGGCCCATGCCCTTGTACAGTTCGTGGGCCTTGGCCAATTGATCCATGTCCAGTTCGACACCGAGGCCGGGCTTCTTCGGCACTTGCACACAACCGCCGACGATTTGCAGCGGCGCCTTGGTCAGGCGCTGGCCGTCCTGCCAGATCCAGTGGGTGTCGATGGCGGTGATGTCGCCGGGTGCGGCAGCGGCAACGTGGGTGAACATGGCCAGCGAAATGTCGAAGTGGTTGTTGGAGTGCGAACCCCAGGTCAGGCCCCATTCGTTGCACATCTGCGCCACCCGCACCGAACCCTGCATGGTCCAGAAATGCGGGTCGGCCAACGGGATGTCGACTGATTGCAACTGGATCGCATGGCCCATTTCGCGCCAGTCGGTGGCGATCATGTTGGTGGCGGTTTTCAAGCCGGTGGCGCGGCGGAATTCAGCCATCACCTCGCGTCCGGAGAAACCGTTTTCTGCGCCGCACGGGTCTTCGGCGTAGGCCAGCACCGAATGTTGGTCGCGGCACAGACGAATGGCTTCTTTCAGCGACCAGGCGCCGTTGGGGTCGAGGGTGATGCGCGCATCGGGAAAGCGTTCGGCCAAGGCGGTGACGGCTTCGATTTCTTCGTCGCCGCGCAGCACGCCGCCCTTGAGTTTGAAGTCCTGGAAACCGTATTTGGCGTGGGCGGCTTCGGCGAGGCGAACCACGGCGTCGGCGGTCATGGCTTGCTCGTGGCGCACACGGAACCAGTCGTTATCGGCGTCCGGTTCGCTGCGGTAAGCGAGGTCGGTTTTGTTGCGATCACCGACGTAGAACAGGTAACCGAGCATTTTTACTTCATCGCGCTGCTGGCCTTCACCGAGCAGGGCCGCTACGGGTACGTCGAGATGCTGGCCGAGCAGGTCGAGCAGGGCGGCTTCCAGGCCGGTGACCGCATGGATGGTGATACGCAGGTCGAAGGTTTGCAGGCCGCGACCGCCGGAATCACGATCGGCGAAGGCCTGGCGTACCTGGTTGAGGATCTTTTGGTAGGTGCCAATCGGGCTGCCGACCACCAGCGAGCGGGCGTCTTCCAGGGTCTGGCGAATGCGCTCGCCGCCCGGTACTTCACCGACACCGGTATTGCCGGCGTTGTCTTTGAGAATGACGATGTTGCGGGTGAAAAACGGGCCGTGGGCGCCGCTCAGGTTCAGCAACATGCCGTCGTGACCGGCGACCGGTACCACTTGCATGCTGGTGATCACGGGGGCTTTGCCGACAACCTGGGAGTTCAAGGTATTCATGCGGATGTCCTGTCAATAATCAGTGAGTCGACACGGGTTTGGCCGGGACCGCATCAGCGGTGCTGACTTTGGGCTTGTTGCGTGCGGCAAAGACGATGATCGCGGCAATGATCGATGTCACGGCCAGGCCATACAGCCCACCCTGAATCGAGCCAGTGTGTTCTTCCAGCCAGCCGAACGTGGCCGGAGCGAAAAAACCGCCGAGGTTGCCGATGGAGTTGATCAGCGCAATCACGCCCGCGGCGATCCGTGCATCGAGGTACGCCTGCGGAATCGGCCAGAACAGCGACGAAGCGGATTTGAAACCCAGTGCGGCGAAGCAGATCGCGACAAAGGCAAACACCGGTCCGCCCGTCGTGGACATGAACATGCCCGCTGCGGCGATCAACAACGCGGCAGCTACCCACGCTTGCTGGTGTTTCCATTTCGCCGAGAACGAGGCGAAGGCGTACATCCCGACAATCGACAGCAACCACGGGATCGAGTTGAACAGCCCGACCTGCATGTCGCTGAGGTCGCCCATCTTCTTGATGATGCTCGGTAGCCAGAAGGTGGCGGCGTAGATGGTCAGCTGGATGAAGAAGTAGATCACGCAGAACAGGATGATCTGGCGGTCCTTGAGCAGGGTCATGATCGACGGTTTGTTTGGCGTCGCCGCCTCACGCTCCCGTTGCTCGGTGTCGATGGTCGAGACCAGCGCATCTTGCTCGTCGCGGCTCAGCCATTTGGCATCGTGGGGGTTGGAGTCCAGCCAGAACCAGACGAAGAAGCACAGGCCGACCGAGAACAAACCTTCGATCAGGTACATCCACTGCCAGCCGTGCAGGCCCAGGCCAGTGATTTGCAGCAACGCGCCAGACAGCGGACCGGAAATCAGCGAGGCGATGGCCGAACCACTGAGGA
The DNA here is from genome assembly GCF_044336365.1 of Pseudomonas sp. NA-150. NCBI lineage: Bacteria > Pseudomonadati > Pseudomonadota > Gammaproteobacteria > Pseudomonadales > Pseudomonadaceae > Pseudomonas > Pseudomonas sp. NA-150. The sequence continues at coordinate 2,160,955 of NZ_CP172305.1, forward strand.
AGATCGCAATGGCCTTGCCGCGTTCGACGCCAGGCAACCAGCGGGTGAAGTAGTAGATCACCCCGGGGAAGAAGCCGGCTTCGGCGACGCCCAACAGGAAGCGCAGGACATAGAAGTGGGTTTCGGTGTGGATGAAGGCCATGCAGGAAGCGACCAGGCCCCAGGTCAGCATGATCCGGGTCAGCCAGATACGCGCGCCGACTTTTTGCAGGAGGATATTGGACGGCACTTCGAACAGCGCGTAGCCGATAAAGAACAGCCCGGCGCCCAGACCGTAGGCGGCAGCACCGATGCCCAGGTCGTGTTCCATGTAGCTGCGAACGAAGCCAATATTGACTCGATCGATGTAGTTGACGATGAACATGATGACGAACAGCGGCAGTACACGACGCTTCACTTTAGCCACTGCCGAAAGCAGTGCTGACGAGGCGCCGTCGTTCATCCGGGTATTGGATGTAGTCACAATCGGAACTCCCACTCGTTATTTTTATGCGGGTTAAGTCGTACCAAGTCATGTGCTCGGTTGTTAGTCATCATACAAGTTAAATTGTTGGGTGCAAGGGGGTTGATAGCCTATTTTGCTTGGCTTAGCGTGCACCTTTAGTCCTGTTAGCTTTTGTTGAAGGGGCCATGCTTGCGATTTTTCTTAACTTGTCATACAAGTAGATGAGTGTTTCATTGCCACGCAGCCCGCGTTTTATCTGGAATTTTCCCTATGCAAGACCTGACCCGAGAAACCACCCGACGACGTCCACACAACCTGGCGACCGATCTGGTGACACAGCTGAGCCAGAAGATTTTGCTGGGCAAGATCAACCCGGGGGAAAAGCTGCCCTCGGAGAGTGAGATCGTGCGCGAGCATGGGGTCAGTCGCACCGTGGTCCGCGAGGCGATTTCCAAATTGCAGGCGTCGGGCCTGGTGGAAACCCGGCACGGCATCGGTACGTTTGTGCTGGAACGCCAGGCTCCGACCGGCATGCACCTGACGGTAGAAACCGCGGCAGGTGTGCGCGATATTCTTGAACTGCGCCTCGGCCTAGAAACCCAGGCGGTGGCGCTGGCGGCGATGCGTCGCACCGATGAGCAACTGGCGGCGATGCGTCAGGCGCTGGATGACTATCAGGATCTGTTGGCCAAGGAAGACAGCTGCGTGGAAGCGGATCGACGTTTTCATCTGCTGATCGCCGAAGCCACCGGCAACCCGTGCTTCGTCGAAATCATGCAGCACCTAGGCAGCAACATGATCCCGCGCAGCCGCATCGCCTCCAGCGAACGCGCCGGCGCGAACCTCGCGCATCAAGGTTATTTGGCCAATCTCGAACACGAAGCCTTATTAAGCGCAATCCGCCGCCAGGACCCTGACGCCGCACGCGCGGCAATGTGGACGCACCTGAGCAACAGCCGCGAACGGTTGGCGCCGCAGGAGTAGTGCGTTCCCCTTGTAGGAGCGCCCGGCTCCTACAGTAATATTGCCAGCCGCAATTCAGTCCTCAAAGCTCCAACTGTTCGGCTCGAATACCAAACGCGATAGCAATTTTCTCTCGAGTGACCTTGCGTGGTTTGGCGACTGTCTCTTGCTGCGCGTATGCCGGCTGGGAAATACCCAGTCGTCTGGCGACCTCTTCCTGCGTCAAATCCAGGTACTCGCGCCATGCTCGGATCGGCGTCGCACCTTCGACCATCAGGCTCACGACTTCATGAGGAATCAGATCATCCCCGCCGTGCTGAAGGAGGTAGTCTTCGTAAGGAATGACGACAAACGCGGGTTTACCATCCGGGCCGTTAATGATTTGTACGTTAGTAGGTGCGCTCATCTCTTTTCTTCACCTCTTGGATGCTGACCACTCGTATTGTGCTTTCCCAGTCAAAAAGGATTCGGTAATGGCCAACTCGTAATCGGTAGCCGCAGTCATGCTGGGTTAGGGCCTTGACGTTGGAGACGTCAGGCATTGCTTGAAGCTCCGTTACCGCGTCCCTGACTTGCACCTGATGCTGGGTATGCAGCTTCAGCAGTTGCTTCACGGCTTTCCTTGTCCATGCGATCCTATTCATAAGGCTCTTTTATAAGCTTAATATAAGTCTTGTGCGAATATTACTTATGATTGAGCCCGGCCGCCACCCTAAATCGCACTCATCCCCAGAATCAGGCAGACTCACCCCATCCACTCTGCCCGGAGCCACACATGTTCGCCCTCGATCACGCCCTTGCCCAAGACATCGTCGACCGCGCCATGGCGATTCTGCCGTGTAACGTCAATGTGATGGATTACCTGGGCATCATCATTGGCAGTGGCGAGGCCGAGCGGTTGTATACGCGGCATGAGGGCGCGCAGTTGGTGTTGGCCAACCGTCGGGTGGTGGAGATCGATTCGCAGACCGCCAAGCACCTGGATGGCGTGCGGCCGGGGATCAATCTGCCGTTGATGCTCGATCAGAAGCTGGTGGGCGTGCTGGGGATTACCGGCGAGCCGGACGAGGTTCGGGTCTATGGCGAACTGGTCAAGATGACCGCCGAGATGCTGATGGAGCACCGTCGACAGCAAGCAGATCAGCAGTGGCGGCACCAGCGCAGCGAGGATTTACTGGCGCGGCTGTTGTTGAGCGACTGTCCGGACAATCTGGTGGATGAGGCCGAGCACCTGGGGTTGCAACCGCAATTGTCACGGCAGGCGGTGTTGATCGAATTACCCAAGAGCGTGCCGGCGGCGGGGCAAATGGCGACCTGGTTGAGTGCTCGTTATGGCAACAGCTGGTGTGTGGCCCACGAGCCGACGCTGTTGTATTGGTGCCGGGCGGCGGGCAAGGAGCGTGATGATGCGTTGCTGCTGGAGCAGTTCGACGAACAGGGTTGGCCAGTGGTGCGCATGGCCACGGTGGAACAGTCCGCCGACCTCGCCAGCTTGCGTCAGGCCTGCAGCGCCGCCCGTGACTTGCTCGACTATGCGCGCCATGTTCATCCGCAGCAGCGGCTGCTGCGACTGGCGGTCCATCGTCTGCCGGTACTGTTCTGGCGTTACCGCAACGACTGGCTGGCGCAGGGCATGGCTGAGCCGATTGTTCGTCTGCAAGACAGCCACAACAGTCAGCTATTGGAAACGCTGCGTTGCTGGTTCGATTACAGCGGCGAAAGCCAGGCCTGTGCCGATGCCTTGGGCATCCACCGCAACAGCTTGCGCTATCGCCTGGAAAAGGTCGCCGAGCTGAGTGGCTGTGACCCTTACAACACTGACGACTTGCTGCGCCTGTACCTCGGCGTGCAAATGACACCACGCCAGTCTGTCAGTTGATCGGCTTTTTTTGTTCCAATGACCAAAGAGGTTAGAGGTTCGTTGTGCGTAGGTCAGGCGGCAAACCTCGGCCGGAGTGAGAACATTCACTCATAACAAACAGGAAGATTCGCCATGAAAATCGTCATCGCCCCCGACTCCTTCAAGGACAGCCTGAGCGCTCAGGGTGTTGCCAACGCCATTGCCAGCGGCCTTGCCGAGGTCTGGCCGGATGCCGATCTGGTGCAGCGACCGATGGCCGACGGCGGTGAGGGGACCATCGAGGCGATTCTGGCGGCATGCGACGGGCAGTGGATGAGCGCCCGAGTCAGCGGGCCACTGGGTGAAGCTGTCGAGGCGCATTGGGGCTGGCTGCAGCAGAGCCGCACCGCAATCATTGAAATGGCCATGGCCAGTGGTTTGCAATTGCTCACGCTGGAGCAACGCGACGCGACGGTCACCAGCACTCAAGGCACCGGAGAGTTGATTCGCGCAGCGTTGGACGCCGGCGCGCAACGGGTGATTTTGGCCATCGGCGGCAGCGCTACCAACGACGCCGGCAGCGGCATGCTCAGCGCGTTGGGCGCGCGCTTTCTTGATGGCAACGGGCAGCCCGTGGCGCCGGGCGGTCTGGGGTTGGCGCAGGTACAGCGGATTGAACTGGAGGGGCTCGACGCCCGTCTGCGTGACGTGCGCTTTGAAGTCGCGGCAGACGTCGATAATCCCCTGTGCGGCCTGCAGGGCGCTTCGCATGTTTTTGGCCCGCAGAAGGGGGCTTCGCCGGATCAGGTGCTGGCGCTGGACGCCGCATTGGGGCATTTCGCCGATCATTCGGCGCGGGTGCTCGGACATGACTGGCGCGATCAGCCCGGTTGTGGTGCGGCGGGCGGCATGGGCTTCGCAGCCAAGGCCTATTTGAATGCGGCGTTTCGGCCGGGTGTCGAAGTGGTGGCGGATCTGGTGGGGCTGGCTGACGCCTTGGTCGGTGCGGATCTGGTGATCACCGGCGAAGGCCGTTTCGATGCCCAGACTTTGCGTGGCAAAACCCCCTTCGGCGTGGCGCGAATTGCCCAGCGTCATGGTGTGCCGGTGATCGTGCTGGCCGGGACCTTGGGCGAGGGGTATGCAGCCTTGTATGAACATGGCATCAGCGCCGCGTTTGCCTTGGCCAGCGGGCCGATGACCCTGGACTACGCCTGCCGCAATGCCGCTGAGCTGCTGCATGACCGGGCACGGGATCTGGCGCGGGTTTGGCGATTGGCGGCGTTGCGCTGACGGGGTGTGTCAGGTCCGCCGCCTTCGCCAAATATACTCATGTAGGAGCTGCCGAAGGCTGCGATCGACTGTGCAACCGTCGTGCTTTGAAAATTGCTGAAGATTCTTCGAACCTTATCGCAGCCTTCGGCAGCTCCTACAGAGGATTGCAATTGCAGCTTTTTCAGCCCTTGAGCGGAATACACAACTCACAGCTCATCACCCCGGTCGCCGGGTTGTAGCTGGAGTCTTTGCCGTAACGCTCGAAATACGGGCCCTTGGCCGTCTCTACACCGTCGAGTTGCAGTTCGCCATAGAAGTCCATCCATGCCTGGCCAATCTCGGCGCCGGTCCCGGTAAAACGGGTCACGGCGTGCTCGCCGCCGGGCAAGGTGCGGATGGATGCCGGCGGCGTGGCGTCGAAGCTTTCCGGCACTTCGACGCACGCGTCATAGCGACATTGCGCAGCAGGTGTGACCTGCGGATCGTCCAGGCCAATCCCGTAGCGCACTTGATGCAGCAACCCGTTGTTTTCCATCCAGACACCGAACACATCCCGCCAGAACACGCCGATGGCCGGACCATAAGGTCCGGTCTGGCGCATGTAAGCGATGCGCGCCGAGGGTAATGATTTGATCGTGATATCCATGACCCCTCTCCTGGGTTTCATTGAAACGTTGATGATAGTTCAACGCACCTCATGAAACATCGGCAACACATGCTCCGCCAATTCAGCGATCACCTCGGCGACGTCACGTTCACTGCGACGCAGGTGCAAGCCGATGTGTTGCACGCCAATCGCCCGCAGCGCCTGTAACTCATCGATCAACGCCAGGCGCCCGCAACGCCCGCCGAAACGCACGCGTTGCAGCGGTGCGTGAGGATCGGCGTCGAGGTCAAGGTGGATAAAACTGACGTAGGGTTTATCGCCCGCCACTTCGCGCCACAGACTGACGCGGCGCTGGTGCTCGTCAGGTGTGCCGGGGTAGCTCAGCCAGCCATCCATGTGTTCACCGACCCAGGCCGGGGATTGTTGCGACAGCCCGGCGACCAGCATCGGCACCGGCTGGTCGCGTTCCGGCAACAGACGCGTGCCGGCCGGCAGACGTTCGCGGCCCTGGCTGCGCAACAGCTCAACGCTGTCGCGAAACGATGCGCCGCGTTGCTCGAAATCAACGCCAAACAACGGGTATTCGATGGGCCGGTCACCGCTGGCGACGCCGAGCAACAGCCGTCCGCCGCTCAGTTCGTCGATCGAGTTGGCCGCCTTCAGCGTCAGCCAGGGTTGGCGCAATGGCAACACCACCGCGGCGGTGCCCAGCAGAATGTTGTCGGTAATGCCCGCCAGATAACCGAGGTAGGAAAAGGTTTCGAAGACTTGAGCGGCGTCGCCGAAACCCGGATCGTACAGTGGCACGTCACGCACCCAGAGCGCGCGAAAACCGCCTTTGTCAGCCTGTCTCGCCAACTCGGCGTGGCGACTGATATCAGGGATGCCGAACGGCCGTTGCTGCTGCCGGGCCAAGCGTTGGCCATCACTGGACCAGTCGTTGTCCAGCGGCAATTCCAGACCAATAGAGAAGCCGGTGTTGCCCAGCAGTTTTTCAAATCGAGAATGCATGTAAGCTCCAAGGCCCCGCTTGAGCGAGGCTGATACAGGAAAGAGGTTTAGTGGCCCGCTACGACGGTGCTGCTGCTGACGTCTGCCAGCCCGCTGCGTTGGTCCAGGCGGCCGCTGAGCACGGTCAAGCCGTACGCGAACAGCACCACCAACGCGGCAATCCAGGGCGTATGTGCCAGGCCGAGGTGTTCGACGATCAGGCCACCGGCCCACGAACCGCCAGCGACACCCAGGTTGAACGCGGCGATGTTGAAACCCGAGGCGACGTCCACCGCGTCGGGGGCGAAGTGCTCGGCCTGTTTAACCACGTACACCTGCAACGCCGGCACATTACCGAACGCCACCGCGCCCCAGGCCAGCACCGTCAGTACCACCAACCAAGGGCTGGCGGCGGTAAAGGTCAGGATTGCCAACACCACGGCCAGCAACAGGAAGATGGTTTTCAGGGTTTTCACCGGGCCCTTGCGGTCGGCCATCTTGCCGCCCCAGATATTGCCGAAGGCCACGGAAATGCCGTAGGCCAACAGCACCACGCTGACCATGTTCGGACTGAAGCCAGAGAGGTCTTCGAGGATGGGCGCCAGGTAAGTGAACGCAATCAACGAGCCGCCGTAACCCACGGCCGTCATGGCGTACACCAGCAACAAGCGCGGTTGGGTCAGCACTTTCGCCTGGCGCAGCAACGAGGCGGGCGCACTGTGCTGGATGTTCTTCGGCACGAACAGCAGGCTGCCAATCAGGGCGATCAAACCGAACGCCGAGACCACCAGAAAGGTCGTGCGCCAACCGAAGTGCTGGCCGATGAAGGTACCCAGTGGAATGCCGGTGACAAAGGCTACGGTCATGCCGCTGAACATGGTCGCGATAGCGCTGGCGGCCTTGTCTTTGGGCACAAGATTGGTGGCGATGATCGAGCCGACGGAGAAGAACACGCCATGGGCCAACCCGGTGAGGATCCGCGCGATGATCAGCGACTCATAACTCGGTGCCTGCCAGGCCACCAGATTGCCGAGGGTGAACAGCACCATCAGGCCGACCAGCAGCACCTTGCGCGGAACCCGGCCGGTCAATGCGGTGAGCAGGGGCGCGCCGATGGCGACACTCAAGGCATACAGGCTGACCAGCAGGCCCGCCGACGGCAGGCTGGTGCCCAGGTCGTGGGCGATGGTCGGAATCAGGCCGACGATGACGAACTCTGTGGTTCCGATGGCAAAGGCGCTGAGGGTCAGCGCCAACAGGGCAAGGGGCATGGTGAGGCTCCGGGAAGAGGCGTTGTTGATGGCGCCCAGTATCCCGAGGAAGACTCGTGAAAAAAATGCCGGTTCAGGCACAAGAATTTTGCGTTGAAATCAAAAGTAAGCGTTGAAAATGGCGCTCGACTGCGACAGATATTGTCGCAATGGTATGGAAGATAGCGCTCATCAAAGAGCCCCCGGTCTTTTCGGGGATTCACGGAGACGATGTGCCATGCAGGATTCACTGCGGATTGTTTCACTGCTCGAACGTGTATTACCTGAATACGTTGCCCCTGGTTTTGTCCAGCACAGCACCTGGTTGCAGGCATCTCCGGGCATTGGCCTGCCCAGCCAGCAGGGTTTTGAGGGGGCCGTGAATCCACTGGTGGCGCTGCTCGAAGAGTCGTCCGGTCTGTCGGTGACCTATTGGGTGATGCGTCAGCAAGCGTTGAACGGAGACATCGATACGTTGAACGATCTGGCCTGGGTATGGCTCAACGGCAAGTATTGGCGGGCCGACCCTGCGCTGGCCGGTCGCTTGTTACGGATTGCTGCCTTGCAGGGCAGTGCGGCGGCCTGTTTCAACCTGGCGCAGCAGCATTATTTCGGCCGGGGCGTGGCGGTGGTTTACGCGCGGGTGGCCAGTTTTTACCGGCGTGCGTTTGACCTCGGTCTGGTGCAGGCGGCGGCAAGACTCGGCGATTTGTACGACGAGCAGGCCAACGCGGCAGACGTCGAACCTGACTGGCAGCGCGAGCCCAAACGCGCTTTTGACTGGTACCTGCAAGGCGCGCATAAAGGCGACGCCGGTTGCCGTTTCGAGGTGGGTTACCGGCTGCTGCATGGCGTCGATGTGCCCCGCGATCTCAAGGCCGGGCAGTACTGGCTAGAGCTGGCGGCAGTCACCGGCATCACCGCCGCCGCAGAGGAACTGGCGGTGTTCCACCGCTTCAGCGGGAAAACCTTGCGCTATCTGTATTGGCGCGATCAGGCGGTGTCGCTGGGCAGTGAGCGGGCGATCAACATGAAGGCCGATGATCAGCTTCAAGTGGTCCAGCAGGCCTGACTCAAACCTGGGGTTCTTGCACTGCCCGCTCGTAGCCAGCCAAGGCGAGCTTCAGTTTTTCGTAGATCTCGTCGCGTAGGTAGGTGGGCTTTTCCACCACCAGTGCGGCGCCTTGGGACAGAATCCACCAGTGCAATTGCCAACTGTTGCTCAGGGTGGCATTGAGGCGATAACCGGCGTCGAGTTTGTGCAAAAGCATGTCGGCGGACAGCGGTGTTTCGCGGATCAAGCGCTCGAGGTGGTCGCTGATCCAGGCTTGCAACTCGATGGCTCCGGTGTTGCCGAATTGCAGGGCGTCGCTGCCCAGGTAGTCGAGCAGGTTGAACGCTTCGAGGCCTTGGGTCGACGACGTAGCGACGATTTCCAGATGATGGAAACGGTGCACGGCGAACTGGCGCACATCGGTATAAGGCTCGGCAGTGGCGATCAGGTAGGTCACCAACCCGCGTTGGACCAGCGCCAGCGGGTTGAGCGTCAACTCGCTGGTCTTGTCGAAATGCGCCGAGTAGTACTGGCATTTCAGCTGGCTTTCTTCGAGCAGGGCCTTCTGCAGGGTTTCCAGAATATTTTCCGGCACTTCCGGTGCCTGCATGGTCAATCCAGGTTTGACGCTGGCCACCTTGTCCAGCCAGCGCGCGGCGTGGTTATCGCTGGCCAGACTTTCAAGCTTTTTTCGCGCGTAACAGAACCTCGCTTCCAGCGCGCTGAGCATGCTGGCGGGCAGCAGCGGGCGGATGGCGTCCTCCACCAGCGCCAGGCTCAATGCCTCGCTGAGGCTGATCCCCGGTAACTCGACGCTGGCGCCGGGCGCCCAATGCCATCCGTAAGGCATGCCTTTGTCATTGCACTGCAAAGCAAATTGGGTGGACAGCTCGTTCAGGTCGCGCTCGATCGTGCGTTTGCTGACCGGAAAGCCTTCATCCTGGAGTTTTAGGACCAATTCGGCGCTGGTGATGCCGGGCCCGCGCGTTGGTAACTGGCGCAGTAATTCCCATTGGCGACTCACGGTGCTGCGGGTTTTAGCAGAAGGCAAAACAAAGCGTCCTTGTCAAAAAGATCGCGGCAGGGTGCGGATTACGGAAATGTATGGCAATAAGCCATTAGTCCAACTCCAGAGCCTGAGACTGAATCGAATCAGCAATTGTTGATGGCGAGTGCGACGAGTTGTGTCGCAGTCGATACATTGGCGTGAAATTATTCAGTGGGCACTTCATCAACGCGGATAGGTCGGCGCACGGCACGTCACTATAGGAAGCGGGGGTGGCTCAAAACAGGATCAGATAGCGAAATTAAATACGGATCAGAAGCGGTGTACCTGACCCACCGCGTCGAGCCATCGCCAACGTGTTGGCGAAGGCGGCGGTTCAGGCACCGCTGTCTGGATTACTGCCCCAACTTCTTCAGGGTTTCTGCAGTGGTCCACAACGCATTGGCGATGAAGCGATAGTTGATCAACGCCGCGAGGTAGCCGTCGCCTTCGGGCAGGCGCGGTCCGGCGGTGGCGTCGCGGACCACGGCCACTTCAAACCCTTGCTCGGCCAGTTCACGCATGTGCGACTCCACGCACAGGTTGGCCGCCATCCCGGCGAGGATCACTTGCGACACGCCTTTCTTGCGCAGTTGCAGCACCAGGTCGTTGGTTTCCGGGCCGTAGACTTTGTGCGGCGAGCAGATGATGGTCTTGCCATCGAGAATGTACGGCTTGTACTGCGGCATGAAATCGGCGCCGGAGTTTTCAAAACCGTCGAGACTTAACGAGCCCTTACGATCGAACATGCCGATGTTGTGCATCAGTTTTTCCAGCGGCCCGCCGTGTTCCCATTCGTGGTCGCACGGGTAGTAATAGTGCGGCGATACCGCGACCGGAATACCGGCTGCTTTGGCAGCGGCGAACAATTGCTCCAGGTGCTCGACCACGCCATTTTCGGTAACGCTGTCACCCACCAGACCCCAGCTCACGCCCTCGGGGCTGAGGAAGTCGACCTGTGGATCGATCACTACCAGCGCGGCGCGGGACAGGTCGAGTTGCATGCCAGGGTTAGGCAGGCCCGGTTCGGCCGGGTCTTGATAGGCGGCGGAAATCGGGCGGGGTACGGATGAGTCGGTCATTGTGAGGCTCCTCGGATTGGAATAGGCTCTCGCGGCGCAGGGTGTCGTCGTGGCCTGAGCGAGTGGTTATCCTGGGCTTTTGCCTCGGCCGACTTTTCCCCCAACGTCCGACTTTTTTGGCTCAAACGACACAATGGATGCCATTTCCGAGTTTTTTGACCGCGCGCAACTTAACGGTCAGTTGTTTTTCGCCGGCAAGGTCTACGGCACGCTGGACGTGAACAAGCCCGAAGGCACAGCGTTTCTGCACATTCTGGACAAAGGCGGCGTCGACCTGGTGCGCGCCGGTCATCCGCGTATCGCCCTGAACGAACCGTGCCTGCTGCTGTGTCCCAGCACCTGCCGCTACAAGTTACTGTCCACCACCGAACAGGGCGCCGATATCATGTGCGCGACCTTCGAATTTGGCGTCGGCATGGGGCGTTCGTTTCCCTTGGGCGTCACCGATACCTTGGTGTTTCCGTTCAGTCGCATCGCCAGTGTGGTGCCGGTGATCGAGGCCTTGCTCGCCGAGTTTCGCGGGCAGGCACCGGGGTTTCGCAAGGGCTTGAGCGTGCTGTTCGAATACATCCTGATCGTGCTGGTGCGTCAGGCGATCAGCGACGGTTCGATTGCCAAGGGCGGGCTGTTTGCGATGCTTGATCCGCAGTTGGGCAAGGCGTTGAGCGGGATGCACGCGCGCCCCGAGCATGACTGGGACCTCAAGCAATTGGCCCAACTGGCGTCGATGTCGCGTTCGACCTTTTCCGCGCAGTTTCTCAAGGTGGTGGGGGTCTCACCGATCAGCTACCTGACGGCCTGGCGCATGAAATTGGCGCAGGACCTGATGAAGCAAGGCGTGAAATTGAAAGTGGTGGCGGCGTCAGTCGGATACAGCTCACAGGCGGCGCTGAGTCGCGCCTTCGTGTTGGAAATGGGCGTGCCGCCGGGGGAATGGCTCAAGCGGCAGGAGTGACGCTGTCAAGGCGGCTGACAGCGTCAACGTCATCAGGCTTGCGCTGGAGTCATTTGCACCTGCGGGATCGGATTGCGCATCAACGTCCCCACCAGCAACGCAAAGAACAACGACACGAGGCCCGCCACCCACAAAATCGTGCTGAAGCCGGCGACGAACGCTTGCTGCGCCAGGGGCTGGATGATCGCCCGCGCTGTCTCGGTCAGCGGTTGCATCGCGGTACTCATGTCGCCGGCGACCACCCGTGAAGCAATGTTGCCGGCCTGTGCCAGCCACTCCGGGGCGCTGAGTTGCAGGCTGTTGCTCAAGACCATTTTCGTGTGGTTGGACAACACCGCGCCGTACACACCAATCGCGAGCATGACCGCGCTGAAACGCATCGTGGTGCTCATGCCCGAGGCCATGCCGGTGCGTTCACGGGGCACGCAGGCCATGATGTTTTTCTGCGTGTCGCCATTAAGCAGGCCCGCGCCGGCACCAATTACGGCGATCGCAGCGGCGAAGGCCAGATAACCGCCTACCGAGACTGCCCAGGCGCTCAGCAAATTGCCCGCGCCGACCAGCGTCAGCCCCAGCGCCATCATTCCCGCCGGGGAGACTCTCGTGGACAGTCGCGCGCCGATTTTCGGGAAGATCAGCATGGTAATGGCGAACGGCAACATCCCCAGCCCGGAAGCAATGGCCGAGAAACCCAGACCGTTTTGCAGGTAAAACGGCAGCAGCGTCATCATCACCTGAGCGCACCCGGCGTAGGCAAACATCCCCAACAGCGCGCCGATGAAGCGCGCGTGCTTAAACAATTGCAGGTCCACCATCGGCCGCCGTTGCAGGCGCTCGACCACCACGAACAATCCCAGTAACACCCCACCGCCGAGCAAGCGCAGGGTGGTCAGGGAATCGTCCCAGCCAATACGGTTAGCCTCGATCAGGCCCCAGATCAAACACACCAGACTGCCGCTGAACATCAGACTGCCCCAGGGATCGAGGCGTGCCGATTGCTCGTTGCGCGATTCCGGAATGTTGCGCAGCACCACGATCACCAGCAGCAAACCTATCGGCACATTGATGAAGAAGATCCAGCGCCAGCCGACGTAGGACGCAATCAGGCCGCCAAGGGTCGGCGCCGCCGTCATCGCGATGCCCATGCACCCGCCCCAGAACGCCCAGGCCTTGGCCCGTTCCACTTCATCGTGAAACACGTGGCCTATGGTCGCCAGCGCCGAGGTCAGCAACAACGCCGCGCCAACGCCTTTGATCGCGCGGGCGATGTCGAGAAATACGATGTTCGGCGCTATGCCACAACCCACGGAAGCGACGATGAACAGCAGCAAACCGCTGAGCAGGGTTTTTTTCCGGCCAAAGCGGTCGGCAATGCTCCCGGCCGGCAACAGCAGCGCGGCGAAGGCCAACATGTAAGCACTGACCACCCATTCGATATCGGCAAAACCGGCGCCCAGATCACGGGCGATGCTGGGCAATGTTACGGCGACGATATTGGTGTCCAGGATAATCAGCGCGCAGACGCCTGAGGCGGTCATCAAGGTCTTGCGCGGGCTGAGCGTTTTCATTCTTCCTCCGGGTGCCCATACTGGGTTGTGTTACAGGTAACGTGAGCATCAGCATAACGCGGGCAGTTATGCTCTTTATTACCCGTCAGTAAGTACTTCATTACCTTTGAGCTAATGCCGCCATGGACATCCGCCACTTCCGCTACTTTCTGGCCGTTGCCAAGCACAAAAACTTTACTCGGGCTGCCGAGCAACTGGGCATCGCGCCGCCGACCCTGACCCGGCAGATCCAGGATCTGGAGAATGCGTTGGGCACCCGCTTGTTCTTGCGACTGCAACGAGAGGTGAGCCTGACCGATGCCGGTCGCGCCCTGCAGGTGGAAGCCGAATTGACCGTGCGCCAGTTCGAGACCGCACAACTCAACGCACAGCGCGCCGGACGCGGCGAAACCGGCCATATCGAATTGGGCTATGTCGCCTCGGCGGTGTTTTCCGGTTCGTTGCAGACCCAGGTCAGCAGCTTTCGCCAGCGTTACCCGGACGTGGTGTTTGCCATCTCCGAATACCTGATGCCGGACTTGCCGGCTTCGATAGTCGAAGGGCGGCTGGATGTCGGCTACATCCGCTCACCGATGCACGTGTCGGAATCGCTCAATTGCGTCAGGTTGTTGTCCGAAGGCTTTGCGTTGGCGCTGCCAGACAATTCGTGGCTGTGCCGCTTGAAAGAAATCAATGCCGCGCATTTGCAAAACGAAACCTTCATCCTGCCCGAACAAATCTCCGGCACCCTGCAGGTCGCGGCACAGGGCGGGTATGCACCCAAACTGGGGCCGCAGCCGGGTGGTCTGGTGTCAGTGGTGACCCTGGTCTCGCTGGGGCAGGGGGTGGCGGTGGTGCCGGAGTCGGTGGTCGACCACATTAAACTGCCAAACGTGGTGTATCGCCGTATCCACGACAGTCAGCCCTCGTCCCGCCTGGCGCTGGTCTATCGACGCTTTGAAAAGGCCCCGGCGGTGGCGCGGTTTATTGAACATGTGAAGGGCTTCAGCGAAGAGGGCCGTTGATGACAGCTGCTTGACCGCACAAGTAACCGCACAAGTAGGGCGCACAAGTAAAGTGGATCACTTCAGCCTTCGCCAACTTGTTGGCGAATGGCTTGACGCGGTATCTCAGGAGATCACCTAATCCTGTGGCAGGCTCGCCAGCGGCAAGATGGGCAGGGTCCGTTTCAGGGTTGCGCATCGACGCGTAGCCAAACAAAACGGGGCATTCAGGAGTGGTGAATGTTCAGGGTGATTCCGCCCGTGGATAATCGCCCGACCCTTGCTCCCACCCTCAAAGGCGCCCTCCAATGATCGATCACCTTGACCACCTGGTCCTGACCGCCACTGACGCCGAAGCCACTCAGGATTTCTACACCCGCGTGCTGGGCATGCAGCTTGAAACCTTCGGTGCCGGGCGTATGGCGTTCAAATTCGGCAATCAGAAAATCAATCTGCACATTCGAGGTCAGGAGTTCGAGCCCAAGGCGCATCTGCCGGTGTCCGGGGCGCTGGATTTGTGCTTTATCGCGTCGATTCCGCTGGAGCAGGTGATTGCGCGGTTCGCGGCTGCCAACTGGCCGATAGTTGAAGGCCCCATCATGCGTACGGGCGCGACGGGGCCAGTTCGGTCGGTCTATGTGCGTGACCCGGATTTGAACCTGATCGAGATTTCCGAGCAGCTTTAGAACAGCGGCAAGCTGTAGCTCAGGATCAGGCGGTTTTCGTCCTGTTGGCGGGTGTTGGCAATATTGTTGCGCCACATGGCGTTTTTCCAGGTCATGCCCAGGCCCTTCATGGCGCCGGATTGCACCACGTAAGACAGGGTCAGGTCGCGTTCCCATTCGCTGGCGTTGCCGGTGGTCGGGGTGTCGATGTCGTCGCCGCGTAGGTAGATGATACCGGCGGTGGCGCCCGGCAGGCCGACACGGGCGAAGTCGAACGAGTAGCGAGCTTGCCAGGTTTTCTCGCCGGCTCGACCGAACTTCTGGATCTGCATATCGGTGATGGTGTAGTTCGACGAACCGTCACCCTGGTTCAGCCACGGGAAGTCGCTGTCGCCATGGCTTGACTGGTAACCGCCGCCGAAGGTGTGGCCGTTGACGGTGTACAGAAAGAGGCCGCTGTACAGGTTGTTATCAACTTTGCCTTTGGTGGTGGTACCGCCGTAATAACCGCTGGTGTAGTACAGCGGATTATGCCCGTTGGCGCCGTCGTCCTTGCTGTTGAAGTAACGCAAATCGCTCTTCAATACGCCCGGACCGATCGACCAGTTGTGTACCAGCCCGAGGAAGTTTTGTGTGTAGAAGTCTTCCAGTTTGCCGAAGTAATACTGGGCGGTGAGGTCTTTGGTTAGTTTGTAATCACCACCGGCGTAGATGAATTTGTTGCTGGTCTTGCCGCTGATGGCGTTATTGGCGCCGCCATTGGCACCGGCAATCGACAGGTTTTCGTTGTTGCTGGAGTTACGGCCTTTGACCTGTTCGATCTGGCCCACCACTAACGACAGGTCCTTGATATCGCCCGAGGTAAGTTGGCCGCCTTGCCAGGTTTGCGGCAATAGACGACCGTCGTTGGATACGATGACCGGGTTTTTCGGCATCAAGGTCCCGAGCTTCAGTTCAGTCTTGGATATTTTTGCCTTGGCGGTGACACCCAGGCTGGAGAAGTCATCGACCGCATGATCACCATCACTGGGGAACACAGTGCCGGCATAAGCATTGCCGGTCGGGTTGCCGTGCTTGCCGCCGCTGGAGTCCAGGCGTACGCCCAGCAAGCCGATGGCATCGACGCCAAAGCCCACGGCGCCTTGGGTGTAACCGGAGGTGAAGTCGAGCTGGAAGCCTTGACCCCATTCCGCTTGATAGTTCTGGTTGGCAGCTTTCTGCGCGGCGGTAGCGGAGTCGCGGTTATCGGTATTGATGTAGAAGTTGCGCAGTTTCAGTGTGGCAGTGCTGTCTTCGACGAAGCCGGCGGCGTTGGCGTGTTGCGCCATGACGCCGACGGTGATGGCCAACGTCAGTGTGGATTTTTTCAATGTACTACTCCCTGGCGAATCTGTTTTTATAGTTTCCTGGTGCTGAAACGAATACCTGAAGTGCGCCCGTACGAATAAGTACAGTGCGTTTGTTTGCTGTTGTTTTTCAGGATGTTTCAGAACTATTGCTGGCGGATTAATAAGCAAGTCAAAACGTAGTGCTTAAAAATAACCGCGCGGGAGTGTAGCGAGATGATGTTTAAATGAGGTTTATTGTTTGTAAGAGAATGTTTAATTATGAGCGCTGGAAGTCTGTAGGAGCGAACGTGTTTGCGAGGCGGTGTACCTGAAACACCACGTTAGGCCACTCGTTAACACGTTAGCTCCTACACAGCCTGTAGAAGACCAAGGTTAAAACGCAAATGCCTTCAACGCCGAGCGCAGGCTTTGCGAGACGTTCTGCAGCACTTCGCCCGCACCTGCGGTGGTGGCGGCGGATCGGTTGCCGGCCTCGGCCAGTTGGCCGACTTCTTCCATGCTGGCAGTCACCTGGCGCGAGGCGTTGGTAACCTCCAGGGTGGCGGTAACGATGTTGAGCATCGAGTGTGTCGCCACGGCAATCCGGTCCTGAATCCCGATCAATGATTGTCCAGCCGCAACCACCGTTTCAATGCCCAGGTCGACATCACCAGCGCTGCGCTGGATCGATTGCACCGCACCTTCGATGCTGCGACGAATGCTCTCGATCAGCCCCTCGATCTCTGCGGTGGCGGTGGTGGTGCGCTCGGCCAGGCGACGCACTTCTTCGGCGACCACGGCAAAGCCTCGGCCTTGCTCGCCGGCGCGTGCGGCTTCAATGGCGGCGTTGAGGGCCAGCAGGTTGGTTTGCCCGGCGATTTCGCGGATGGTCTGCACGATGCCACTGACCTTGTTCGATTGCGCCCCGAGGTCGGTGACCGAGGATTGCGTTTCGCGACTGGCGGTGGCCAGACGCTGCACGCTTTCCAGGCTCTCAAGGCGCGCGCTGTCACCGGCTCGCGCCTGATCGTCGGCTTCGCCTACCGAGGTTTGCGCGGCAATCGCTTGTTTGGCGATGTGCGCAATGGTGCTGGAGATCTGCTCCATGGCGCTGCCGGTGGTCAACGCCGAGTCGGCCAGACGAATCGAGTTAGCCTTCAGTTGTTCGAGGGCGACGCTGACACTGCTCACTTGCACGTCCACTGACTCCGCACCGGCCGCGGTATCGGCCACCAGCCCACGAATACGCTCCCGGGCTTCCGCCAGGCCGGCCAGCACGCTGCCGGCAATCGGCGGACGCTCAGCGGTGCGCAGATCGCCCGAGGCAAAGCGGGCCATTTCCTGGCGCAATTCGGCGGGTTCGGCACCCAGCATGGTTTTGATCCGGCGGGCAACGAAGGTGTAGATCATCCAGGCCACCAGCGTGCTCAAACCACCGACCAGGCCCAACAGCCAACGAGCATTGCCGGAGGTGTTGCTCATCTCCAGCAGTTGCGCATCGGCGTAGGCGTTGGCCACTTGCACGGTGTTGTCGACGCCGAGGCGATGTTGATCGTAGGCGGCTTTCAATTCGCCGAAGGCCTTGCCGATGGCGACTTGATCGCCTTGTTGCAGCGCAGGTATGAAGTGTTTTTCCAGGGCGCTGAAGTAGGCGTCCGAGGCCTGTTTCTGCGCGCCCAGCAGGCTGTTTTTTACCGTCTGGTCAAGGTTGGATTTGAGCCAGTAGGCATTGCGCGTGTCGAAGTCGGCGCGCAGTTGATGAAGCTTGCTGAGGCCGTCGGCGACCGCGATGCCGTTGTTCATCAGTTGGTAAACGGTGAGGTGGGCTTCAATGACGTACAGCGGCGGTGGAAGGATGTCGGCGACCACGTCTTTGCCCTGGCCCATCTCAATCGCGGCGCGGTCCATTTGCCCGAATGCGGTGACGCCGCCGATGAAGATCGCGCCGAAACCCAGGCTGCAAGCGATGACCAGCAGCAGCAACATTCCTTTGACGGAACCCAATAATGATTTCACGGCATTTCCTCCCTGGACAGATACTGGCTAAACGCCTTATCAGCAATAGTCAGACTAACTAAACGCAGTCCGCGAGGCAAATGCCTGAACTATTTATTCAAGTGAGGGCTGCGACGCCTTCTTTTGCCGGTTGCAGTCGGCTGTAAACCCCTTCGAGTTGCGCAGCCGCCACAGCCCAATCATGTTCGGCCCTGACGTAGGCCCGTCCGGCTTCGCCCAATTGCTCGAGACGCGCTGGTTGGGTCAGGACCTGGGCCAGAATCCGCGCCAGTTCGGCAGGGTCTTCGCTGCCAAGAAAGTGTTCGCCGTTGACCACCCGCAACCCGGAGCTGCCTTGCCCGGTAGTCACCACCGGCAAGCCGGCGGCCATGGCTTCCAGCACTTTAAGCTTGGAGCCACCGCCCTGGCGCAGCGGAGCAAAGAACACCGCTGCGGTGCTTTGCAACGCGCGCAAATCGGGGACGAAGCCTTGCCATTCGATCCGTGGGTCCGGCCAGCGTTGACGCCATGTAGGCGGCAGGGCATAGCCGCAGATGGCGAATCGCACGTCGGGATCGAGTTGCCACAGATGCGGCAGAATTGCGTCGAGGGCCCATTCGACGGTGTCCAGGTTCGGGCTGTATTCGTAGTTGCCGATGAACAGCAGGCGCTTGCTGTGAAGGTCAGGCCGCACGCCGGCGTAGTAAGTGCAGTCCACGCCATTGACCACCACAGCGGTGGCTTTTTCGCTGAGGCGCGCTAGATTTTTCGCATCGTCCTCGGTCACCGCGACCAATTCCGAGGTTTGCTGGAAGACTCGGCGTTCCCAGCGCCGGTAACGCCGTTGATCGTAGGTGGCGAATGGCTTCAGCCAGGCGGGCAAGCGATCATAACTGGCGGCGCCCAAGGCCGATTCGACGTTATGTTCGGTCAACAGGAACGGCAGTCCGGCGCGGCGCAGCGGCTGTTCAAACGGCTGAAAACTGTAGCTGTGCTCGATCTGGATCGCGTCCCACGGCTCTTCGAGCAGGGCTTCGAATGTTTGCTGCAAGTGGGGGGCGTAGCCGTTGATGCTGGCCAGCATCGGCGTCGGAGCCAAGGCGACCGTGAGCAGGGTTTTCAGGCTGCGCAACGGGCGTCGCGGGAGCACGATCAGGCGTTCCAGCCAGGGCTCCAGTGCGGCGCGGGTTGCCTCGTCGAGTTCGGTTTTCGACTGCACCAGCAGGGTAATCCGGTGGCCACGCGCGGCCAGGCTGGATAACAGATGGTACTGTCGCGTCTTGCCGCCACTGGTGGTGGGCCAGGGCAGATAAGGCAATGTCCAGAGAATGCGCATGACTGATGCCTCTTATCGCCAGATCAGGATTTGCAAGCTCGATTTCGATGGTGCGGAAATCCCCTTGGGGTCGCTCAATACGGTTCGTGTGCCCACCAGCGGGTCCAGTAACGCGGCGGATTTGATTCCGGGCAACTGCAGGCTGCTGCTACTGGCGCTCCAGAACATCAACAGGTGCACACCGTCGGCGCGGTTCCAGGGAATCGCAAACAGGTCGCTGGGCGGCGTGTTCATCACGGGCGCATCGGTCGGCGACAGACGAGGCCCGGTGATGGTCAGGAAGTTGCGCAGCGCGGTGTAGGCCGGTTTTGGATTGCCCTGAAAATCCAGCAGGCCATAGAACTGGTCACGGGGCGTGGTGTGGGTGTCCATGTCGCTGAGGTTGAACAGGAAAATGCGTTGGTAATCCATCGCACTCATCAGCGCCAGGCGGCGCAGAACGTAGTCGGCCTGGCCATCGGCACCGATCACATGCTGCATGTCCTGAGTACCGGTGTAGCTCGACCAGCCCCACTCGGTGGCCCACACCTGTTTGACCCCTTTGGCATGCAGGGCGCTGTTGATAAAGGTGGCGCGGGTCAGGAAGTCACCGTCGGTGAGCGTGTCGCCTTCGGGGAATTCGGAGTAGGGATGGTAAGCGGCGACGATGTTTTGATTACCCAGGCCCATGCTCAGCAGCTTTTCCAGCATCAATCCCGGCGTGCTGTGCATTTGGCTGTAGTAGGCCATGCCGGCGGCGACGATGTTTTTGCCGGGTACATTCATGCGCAGGGCGTTGGTCACGGTGACTAACAGGCTGTCATAGGCTTGCGGGTCCTCCTGGGGCAGCCAGATGATGTTCGGCTCGTTCCACACCTGCCAGTTGCTGACCTGCGGGTAACGTTTGGCCAGCATCACCATGCGGTCGGCGAAGGCATTGAAGTCGATCGGCGGGTATTGGTCGCTGTTGGACGCGCCGGGCGGGCCGCTGCTGGCAAAGGGCGCCGAGCCCACCAGGTAGGTGACGACGTTGTAATGGTGGGCGTTGACGGCAGTCATTGCGCCGTCCATGTCGGTCAGGTCGTATTTGCCCGGCTCGGGTTCGATGGCTGCCCAATGGGTGGTCAGGCGCACCCAACTCAAGCCCAGGCGGTCGAGTGCCGCCATCTGTTTTTCATAGACGTCCGGCGCAAAGTACTGGAACTGAGCGTTGACGCCGAGGAAATCCTTCCACTCTACGGCGCGTGGCGCACGCAGAGTGGTCTGCGCCGCTAAGATCGGGCTCCACGGCACCGTACTCAAGCCGACAGCGCCAGCGAACAACAGGGGACGCCAATTAAAAGGGGTACGCCACATGCACAGTGCCTCTACACGCTTGGTGTCGTTATTGTTTGAGTGACACTCAGGTCCTGACAGCGTCCGGCACACGACCATAAATATCAGTGAAGCGCACAATGTCATCCTCGCCCAGGTATTCGCCGCTTTGCACTTCGATCATCACCAGGTCGATAACCCCGGGGTTGACCAGGCGGTGCGTGCGACCGGGCTTGATGAAGGTCGATTCATTGGTGTCCAGCAGAAACTCCTGCTCACCATTGGTCACCATCGCCATGCCGCTGACGACAATCCAGTGCTCGCTGCGATGATGGTGCATTTGCAGCGACAACGAGGCTTTGGGACGTACCACGATGCGTTTGATCTTGAAACGTTTGCCTTCCTCAAGAACTGTGTAGGTGCCCCAAGGGCGGGTCACGGTCCGGTGCAGGCGATAGGCATCATGACCCAGGCGCTTGAGTTCCTTGGCGATCACGCGCACGTCCTGGCTACGGGACGCATCGGCGATCAGCAGGGCATCGGGGGTGTCGACGATGATCAGGTTATCCAGGCCGACGCCACCGACCAGTCGCCGTGGCGAATCGATATAGCAGTTGGTCACGTCGTGAAGGACGGTTTCACCGTTGGTTTGGTTGCCCTGGGCATCGGCCGGACTCAGTTCGCGCACCGCCTGCCATGAGCCAATGTCGCTCCAGCCCAATTGGCAAGGCACTACCGCGACTTTCTGTGACGGCTCCATGACTGCGTAATCGATGGAGATGTCCTGAGTCTGGGCGAACAGTTCGCCGTTCAACTCCAGTTGCAGTTCGTGATTGCCTTCCTTGGTCGGACTTTGCTCCAGGCAGGCACGAACCGACACCAGCACCTCGGGCGCATGCTCGTGCAGCTCACGCAACATCGTGTCTGCGCGCATGCAAAACATGCCGGCGTTCCACAGGTGCAGGCCGCCATCGAGGTAAGCCTGGGCAGTGTCGGCGTCCGGCTTTTCGATGAAGCGCGCGACCTGATAGCTGACGGCGTTCAGTGCTTGGCCCTTTTCGATGTAACCGAAGCCGGTTTCAGCCTTGGTCGGGACAATGCCGAAGGTGGCGATCCAGCCCTGATCGGCCAGCTCCCGCGCTGCGGTGACCGCTTGCGCGAAGGCGTCGGTGTCCTGGATCAGATGGTCGGCCGGCAGCACCAGCAGGTGCACGTCTTCACCGTACAGGCGTGTGATGTGCAGCGCGGCTGCGGCGATTGCGGCAGTGGTGTTGCGGCCGAACGGTTCGAGAATGAAGTCCAAGCTGGCGTGGGTTTTATTCAGCTGGCGGTAGTCGTCCACCGTACGGAAATACACGTCGCGGTTGGTGACCGTGAGAATTCGATCGACGCCCGGCAGTTGCGTCGCCCGGACGAAAGTCTTTTGCAGCAGACTTTCCCCATCGGGCAGGCGCATGAACGGCTTGGGCATGGCTTCCCGGGAAACCGGCCACAGTCGGGTGCCGGCACCGCCAGCGATAATGCACGGAATCAGAGCGCTCATCAGTAGACCTCACGGGTAAAGATCACTGCCGGAACAGTGCGAAAGAGGATGTACAGATCAAACCAGACTGACCAGTTTTCGATGTATTCAAGATCGAACTCGACACGTTTCTCGATCTTCTCCAGGGTGTCGGTTTCCCCGCGATAGCCGTTGATTTGTGCGAGTCCGGTGATGCCCGGTTTGACCCGATGACGTGAGGTGTACTCTTTGACCGCTTCTTCAAACAGGATGCCGGCGGCCTTGGTGGCCGTGGCGTGGGGGCGTGGTCCGACCATGGACATGCTGCCGGCGAAGACGTTGAACAGCTGCGGCAACTCATCAATGCTGGTCTTGCGGATAAACCGCCCGACCCGGGTGATGCGGGCGTCGCCACGGGTGGTCTGCTGCTCGGCGTTGGCGTCACTTTGGTGGGTGTACATCGAGCGGAATTTGCAGACCTGGATCAGGCGGTTGTTGTAGCCATAGCGTTTTTGCCTGAACAGCACCGGGCCGGGGGAGTCGAGTTTGATCGCGAGAGCCACCAGCAACATGATCGGTGACAGCGCGAGCAGGGCGAGGGTCGACAGGACCATATCCTCCAGACGCTTGAAGAACGGCGACCAGCCATTGAGCGGCACTTCCGACGCATTGAACATCGGCAGGTTGGCGACTTCGGTAATGCGGTTGTGGGCATGGCGGAAGGCGATCATGTCCGGCACCAGTAACACGTTGACAGGCAGTCGGCGCAGTTCGCGAATGATGTAGTCCATGCGGTTCTCCGCCGACCAGGGCAGGGCGACGAGCACTTGGGTGACCTTCTCGTCGCGGATCAGCCGTTCCAGATCGCCGGAGTTGCCGAGCAAGGGCAGGCCGGCCACTGTTTTCGGCATGCGTCCGATACGGTCATCGATAAAACCGGAAACGCCGGAGCGGATGTCCTGGTTCTGCTTCAGGTATTCGGCCAGGCGCTCACCGTTTTCAGTGGCGCCGAGGATAATTGCGTTTTGCAGGAAGAAGCCTTTTTGCATCAGTCTTTTGAACAGTGCCAGCAGGACCAAGCGTTCCACACCGAACAAAATGAAGCTAATGGCGAACCAGAGCGCCAGTTGCACGTTGGAGATGTAGTTGAACAGCGACAAGGCCTGGTGCATGAACAGCAGCAGGCAGAACGCGGACGTCCAAGCGAATAGCGTCAACTTGAAACGCAGCATGTTGCTGAAGATGGATTCGGCGTAGACGCCCACCGACTGGAAGATCAAAACGCTGATAAAGCCGAAAAACAGCAATACGCTTATGTAGTACCTCAATCCTTCGAGGTAGCCGTCCTGCCAGAACGCCAGGATGATCAGGCCGGGCAAAATGCACGTGGCCCCATGGATTAACCGGATGCCGAATAGAAAATACTCAACCAGACTGGTGCGTGTCAGCAGAAGACTGTTAACAGGCTGCAAGCGCATAAAGCTCTCCCCACTCACTTTCGTCGTGAATCAGTGCCGGATTCGGTGCATTGCGGCAGGCGTTCACTAGATGCGTCAAATAAATGACTAATGCGCATTCTGCTGTCTTTGAAGCCAATATTTTGTCGAATTAAACACGGCCAACGACTGCAATTCAATGGCCATTTGACCCAAGACCGGTTTTTTTCCGAAAACATGGGTGAAATTGGTAACTAAATTCCCAATGATGGGAAAATGCCTTGATTGGAGTAAAGCCTATGAAGCAGCTTGTGTCCTCCCTGCTGGTTTTCTGTTGCTGAAAAGTGCTCGGTGTGGCTCGGACTGCTGCCGAATCAGCGTGTACAACCTCAACGGTTTATCCCTTGTTTTATGAGCGGCAGTGCATTTTTTCCCCCTGATGGGGTCAACATCCTCGCGTGGCGGACAACAGGGGACGATTACATGAAACAGCGGACGGCGTTTTTGATTTTGCACGGCAAGCAGGCACTCAACGAGGATGTGCGCGCGGCGGTGGCGGCCAAGCGCGAGGAGGGCTGGCAGTTAGACGTGCGCGTGACCTGGGAAGCCGGCGATGCGCGTCGTTTGGTCCTCGACGCCTTGGCCGCAGGGCAGCGAATCATCGTTGCTGGCGGTGGCGATGGCACCTTGCGGGAGATTGCCGAAACCCTGGTATTGGCCGAATCGCGCTATGCCCATGAGGCCAGCCTGTTACCGCTGCCGCTGGGTACGGCGAATGACTTTGCCCGCGCGGCCGGTGTGCCATTGACCGCCAAAGCAGCGCTGGATTTGTTGGAGGTCCCGGCACGACCGGTAGACATCGGCGAGGTCGATGGCCAGTTTTTTTTGAACATGGCCACCGGCGGTTTTGGCAGTCAGGTCACGGCCAACACGTCCGAGGAACTGAAAAGAGTACTGGGTGGCGCCGCCTACCTGTTCACCGGGCTGTCACGTTTCAGTGAATTGAATGCCGCCTATTGCGAGCTGAATGGGCCGGATTTTCATTGGCGGGGTGACTTGCTGGCGCTGGGCATTGGCAATGGGCGGCAGGCGGGCGGCGGTCATTTACTGTGCCCGGCCGCCTTGGCCAACGATGGTTTGCTGGAAATCAGTGTCCTGCCGGCGCCCCAGGAAGTGGTGGCAACGCTCAAAGGGTTGCTGGAAGGCGGGTTGGGGATCGATAACCTGTTTGTGCGCGCGCGTTTGCCGTGGGTCGAACTCAAGGCCGCGCAAGGGTTGGACATCAATCTGGATGGCGAGCCCCTGAGCGGTGAGGCGTTTCGTTTTGCTGTGCGTCCGGCGGCGTTGCGAATGCATCTGCCAACGCACTCGCCATTGCTGGGTACGCCGGCACAAATCAGTCGTCGAGGCTGATGATGCGTTCCCGGACACAAAACAGCACCAGGCCGGCGACGTCGTAAATCTGCAAGCGTTTCATGACCTGCGAGCGATGGGTTTCCACGGTCTTGATACTCAGCCCCAGGCCGCTGGCAATTTCCCGAGTGGACTTGCCGCGCACGATCAAGCGCAGGATTTCCAGCTGGCGCGCCGTCAGGTTGTGATTCTCCATCGGCTCCGGGCGGCTGGCCTGGGCACTGATCAAGGCCTGGTTGATCACGGTGTGGGCGATGGCCGGGCTTAGGTAGCGTTCGTTATTGCGCAGTGCATCGAGGGCTTGCTCCAACTCGGTGCCGGTGGCGTCCTTGAGCAGGTAGCCGTGGGCGCCCATTTCCAGTGCGCGCATGATCATCTGCGGGTCGGTGTGCATCGACAGGATCAGCACCTTGCTGTCGGGCAGCACCGGCAACAGTTTTTCCAGCGCATCCAGGCCATTGGTGTCCTTCATCGAGATGTCGAGCAGGATGATGTCCGGGCGCAGTTCTTTGGCCAGGTCGAGCAAGTGCGCGCCGTCGTTGGCTTCGCCGATGACGGCGTAGCCGGGAATGTCCGAGACCAGAGCGCGTACGCCTGCTCTGATCAGCGTATGGTCATCGACCAGAAGCAATGTGCAGATCATAAACCTTTGCTTTTGTTGGCTCGTTCACGGGCACGCGGTGCCCAGGGAAAAAGTGCTTCGATTTGCGTACCTTTGCCGGGTTGGCTGTGGACTGTCAATGTACCGCCCAGCAGCGCAATACGCTCGTTCATCCCAGCCATGCCGCGCTGGCCTTCCTGGCCGGGATCTTGCGCCGGGGAAAACCCCAGTCCGTCATCGGCGATGTACAGTTGCAGGCCCTCGGGCGAACGCTGCAAGCGCACCAGCAGGTTGGTGGCCTGGGCGTGTCGCAACATGTTGGTCACGGCTTCTTGAGTAATGCGAAACGCCGCTACCGCCATCTCTTCCGGAATGCCGGCCAGACGCTGATGGCATTCCATGCTCCAGTGCACTGGCGTATTGGCCAGGGTGCGGACCAGGTGGGCGCGCAGGCTGGCTTCGAGGCCCAGGCTGGCGAGTTGGCGCGGATTGAGAATGGCTGACACGTCGCGAACCTTGGCCAGGGTTTCGTCCAACGTGGTGCACAGCACGGCGAATTGCGCTTCCAGTTCTGGCGGCAAACGCCGTTGCAGCCAGTCACTCTGCATTTTGGCCGCAGTCAGCATCTGACCAATGTCATCGTGCAGCTCTCGGCTCAATCGATGGCGTTCGGTTTCCTGGACTTCGAGCATGCGCTCGGCCAGTTCCCTGGGCTGGAAATTGATTGAGTTGCCGCTTCGGTACAGGCAATACCAGGTGCTTAACAGCGCCGCCAGATCCAGTATCAGCAAGCTGACCGGGAATGGCCGGCCGGTGGCATAGACAACAAAGTTGCCGGCCAGCGAGCACAGGCAGAGCAGGGCTGTCAGGTAGCGTGCATGGTGTTTGCCGAGGGGCCAAAGCTTGAATGACTTGATGCTGGCATGCATAGCGGATGGAGCCATTGTATGTACGCTGCGGAAAACCTGTTTCGGCTGCTTTCAGGTCGGTGTCAGGCGAGCACGAGGTTCTCGGCGCATCACCTTCGGTGGGTGTATCCAGTAACGGGTCGCTGCGTGCACTCTCCTGAAAAAAACACGACCTCAATTCAAGGGCGCCGATCTTACCTGAACTGGCCGGATTATTAAGTGCTTTAAGTGCAATTGACAGAACTCATTGATGCTGGACAACTGTCCAATCGGTCAGGAGTTTGGCTGTTTGAGGTCGAGTGCAAGTTGGTTGTAACAGCGTATCAGCTGTAGCGCTCCGACAGTTTTTGAAGTAGGGAAGTTGATAGCGGATGTCGCGAATGAGCTCAACGGTTCGTTATTGAGTCAATCAGCACGGTAATGACGCACACTCCGGCGGGTCATCATCGGCGTTATAGAAATAAAGCGCTCGCTTTTGCAGCGCTTTGCTTTCTGTGTGTGGATGATATCAAGCCAGTCGTATTGGGTCGGCGCCTTCCGCAGGGCTGGATTTCAACTTCAGTGAGGCAGACCAGGCCTGGCTAGGCACGAGACTGGCGAGTTCGCCTTCGACGCCGGCAACAATCGCAAAGGCATACAAAAGTTCAAGCTGTTCATGATCGTCGAGCAACAGCACACCGGTATCGGCATCGACCAATTCCAGTTGCCAGGCCAGCAACGTGAAACAGTTCTTGAGGGTTAACAACGCTTCACCCTGCAGGCAGGTGTGCGGGTAGGCAAGGCTTAACAACCGATGAATGCGCAGCGCGAAGTCGGTTATACCGTCCAGCGCCAGCTCATTGGCCTTGTTTGCCAGGGTCAGCAGGGCGCTCAACAGGCATTCGATGGCGTCCCTGTCGTTGACGAACAGTTCGAGGTGACTCAGACATTCTTCCGACTTGGCCAGAAGTGTCTGTGATTCGATCAGGAAATCGGGAAGCGAGTGCTGCCATTCTTGGCCGTTCAACATGCTTTATCTCCACAACTCATGGACAGCGAGCGTAAGGCGTGCTCTGCGAGTAGCTTCAAGTTAATGTTGAAATCAATCGGAAGTCTGTAGTCTTTTTCCGAATGTTGTTTCTCAATCTCATTCAACCCCGTCATCCGTCTGTGCCAGCGCACTGCAAAACGACGGATGAGTAATCCCTGGCCCGTCGCCCTAAGCCTTGATAGCACATCAAGGAAGGCAACGATCCTCATGGTGTTACTTGACCTCGGTCCTGCGATAACAGACAAGGGCCTGACTCCATTCATGCAATGAGAATGGCGTCACATTAATGGCTATTAGATGTCGCGAATATCAGGTTGGGCCTGATTGCGGCTCAGGGTTTCCCCTAGGCATGACCGAGCGGTCTGCTTGTGTGCGGAATGAGGCGGTGTAACGACCCACTGAAGTGATCGTGGTAATGACGCGCCGAGTAAAGCATGATGTTAATGTGACATCAATGGTTTTGCAGGACTCTCGTTAACATTAACGTCCTGCTTACGTCAGCCGATAACCCGGTGAGCGCCCTCAACCCGAACCACCTCCAGGAGTCATTAATGGCCGGCATTCTCGACACGGTAGATCAACGTACACAGCTGGTGGGTGAGAATCGCCTGGAAATTCTTATGTTCCGCCTGGCCGGGCGGCAGTTGTTTGCCATTAACGTGTTCAAGGTTCAAGAGGTTTTGCAACTACCCAAGTTGACCTTGATGCCTCAACGTCATCCGTTTGTCTGTGGTGTGGTCAACCTGCGCGGTCAGACGCTGCCGGTGATCGACTTGTCCCAGGCCATCGGCATGCGCCCGCTGGTGCCGGGTCCGAACAGCACGATTATCGTCACGGAATACAATCGCTCGGTGCAGGCGTTCCTGGTGGGCGGCGTGGACCGCATCGTCAACATGAACTGGGAAGCTATTCTACCACCGCCGGCCAGCGCCGGTCGCCAGCATTACTTGACGGCCATCAGCAAGGTCGATGACCAGTTGGTGGAAATTATCGACGTCGAGAAAGTGCTCGCCGAAATTGTGCCCTACAGCGCCAAGGTCTCCCGTGAAAAACTCCAGGACCCGGTGCTCGAGCGCGCCCGTGGTCGCGAAGTGCTGCTGGTCGATGACTCCAATGTGGCCTTGAGCCAACTGCGCGATACCTTGTCGCAGCTCGGGGTGAAGATGCACGTTGCCCGCGATGGCTTGAAGGCGCTGAACATGCTCAAGGCCTGGGCTGACGCCGGTGAGGTGATGACCGACAAGCTGTTGATGGTCTTCACCGATGCCGAGATGCCGGAAATGGACGGCTATCGACTGACCACCGAAATCCGCAATGATCCGCGGCTGCGCAAGTTGTACGTGGTGCTGCACACCTCGTTGTCCGGCAGCTTCAACGATTCGATGGTGAAGAAGGTCGGGTGTGACAACTTCCTCTCCAAATTCCAGCCGGACAAACTGGTGGACGTGGTGCGCGAGCGTTTGATGCTCGATGAAGCTTGATATTCCCCCTCGTTTTAACCCGCCCCTGCATCCGTAGGGGTTGTCGAGCAGGGCCGCAACTCGTATAAGTGGGCTCTTTTGGCTTTCAGGGAGCTGACCATGTTGCGTCTCAGCGCGCTTTATCGATTTCCACTCAAGTCCGGCATCGCCGAACCCTTGCAGCAGGCGCGGTTCGACGGGCTGGGTCTGGCCGGGGATCGGCGCTGGATGTTGGTGGACGAGGCGACTGGACGGTTCTTTACCCAGCGGGCCATGCCGCAGATTTCGCAGCTTTCTGCCCTGTGGAACGCTGCCGGAGGCTTGACCCTGGCGGCGCCCGGCTTTCAAGCGCTGGACGTAGCCATTCCCGAAAATAGTGAAGCAACGCTACGTGGCGTAACTATATGGCGCGACACCCTGCGCGTGCCCGATGCGGGTGATCAGGCGGCGCAGTGGCTGAGCGAATTCATGGGCCGGCCTACGCGCATGGTGCATGTGCCAGATGAGCGAGCGCGTTGGCTGCCCAGCGGCTACGGCAACATCGACGACAAAGTCGGCTTTGCCGATGGCTTTCCGTTGCTGGTGATCGGTCAGGCGTCGCTGGATGATCTGTCGGCCAAAGTCGGCCGGCCACTGGAAATGTTGCGTTTTCGGCCGAACCTGGTGATCGAGGGCAGCGAAGCGTTCGCGGAGGATACCTGGAAACGCATCCGTATCGGCGACATGGAGTTTCGTCTGCTCAAAGGCTGTTCGCGCTGCATCCTGACCACCATTGATCCCAAAACCGGCGAGCGTTCGCCAGACCGTGAACCCATGGCCACCTTGAAAACGTATCGCGAGTCGGAAGGCGAGGTGTGGTTTGGGCAAAACATGGTGAACGACGGTCCGGGCACGCTGGACGTGGGGATGACGGTCACGGTGCTGGAGTAGATCGCTTTCGTTAAGCGATTCGACAGGTTGGTCGCCATGTTTGCGGTGCGTTCCGCGGGATGGCGGCGTAATTTGATCCGTGGATGAAACCGTCAACCCAGGGGAAACAAAAAATGAACGTCAGCCCGATCAAGATTCTGTTAATCGTCGGTACATTATTCCTGAGCGCTTGCTCGGGTGTGTCGACCGGCTCCGGTTCGTATTCATCGCTGGATAATCAGCAATACGGTCCGGCCACCACGACCAAAGCGAACTTCAATAGTGGTTTGGGCAGCAGCTTCAACCAGTACGGCCTGGGGTTGATGGAACACGATTGATTGCTAATACCCCCGTTGATAGTAAACACGTTGTTCCGCAGCAGTCCGGCTTGCCGGCGTCGGCGTTCATAAAGCCGCCTCGCCGGCAAGCCGGACTGCTACGGGTGTTTGCTTCGCGACGAAGAATCTCCGACAGACATCACTGCTTACTGATCATCAAAAAACCGCTCGTTCCAATCCACCAACGGCTGAGGCAGGTTAAGCTTGTGGCCGTAGATCACCGAATAAGACAGTACGTTCTGCACATATTGACGAGTTTCGTCGAACGGAATGCTTTCGACCCAGACGTCGAACGCCAGATGATTCGCGCCGCGCAGCCACTGTCTTACGCGTGCCGGCCCGGCGTTATAAGCGGCTGAAGCCAATACCCGATTGCCGTTGAACTGGCCTTGCACCTGGCTCAAGTACGCCGCGCCCAACTGAATGTTCTTGTCCGGATCCAGCACTTGCTGTGGCGATGCCAGCGGAATGCTGAACTTTCGTGCGGTATCGCGCGCGGTGGCCGGCATCAGTTGCATCAGGCCGCTGGCACCGGCACCCGAGCGCGCGTCGTCCATGAAGGCGCTTTCCTGGCGGGTGATGGCGAACACCCAGCTGGAATGCAGGCCGCGCAGGTTGGCTTCGCGCACCAGTGTGTCGCGATGGGCCATCGGGAAGCGGATGTCCAGATCGTCCCAGTACTGCGCCTGGCTGATGGTCCGAATGGCCGGGAAGTACCAGTGCATGTCATAGGCCAGCTTGGCCTGGGCCACCATTTCATCGCGGTTGAACAAGCGGGTCACGTAATACCATTCGCGACGACCGTCGACTACCTCGCCACGGTTATAGAACTCCAGCGCTCGGCGCACGCCGGGCGTGTTGCGCACCTTGTTGATGGTCTGTTGGCTGAGCATCAGAGGCTTGTTGGTCAACTGATAAGCCGTTTGCGAGCGATCGGCCGCCAGGAAGCCATAAAAGTCGCGTTCCTTGGCCACGATGCGGTACAGCACCGGTACTTGCGGGTTGCTCGGTTGCGCCAGCTCCAGCGAGCGCGCCTCCCAGTAGCGCCAGCGATTGGTGGTTGCCAGGTCCTGGGGCAGGCGGCGAGTCAACTGGTAAGCATCTTCCCAGCGGCCCAGGCGTAGCAGCAGGCGCAGGCGCCATTCAGTGACGGTGTTGTCGCGCAGGTCTGGATCATATTTTGTCATGACCTCCAGCGCGCGGCTGTCGTAACTGCGGGCCAGGGTCAGGCCGATTTCCTTGGCGATTGCTACTTGCTCGTCGCGGGAGAAGTGCATCGACGACGAGTAGCTGTCGAGCATTTCCATCGCGCGCTGCGGATCGTCCTTCGCCAGTCGACGCAGACCCAGGCCGACCACATCGGACATGGCTTCATCGGCCGGCAGGAAGCGTGAAGGATCGTTGAGCATCTCGGGCTTTTGCGCGACCGCGATCAGCAATTTACCCTGCGGTGCGAGGCTCACCAGGCTGTTCACCAGCGTGTTGGCCAAGCTGTAATTGCGCGCTGCCGCTGCCAGTTTGGCGCGCTTCCAGCGTTTGTCTTCGGTCAGTTGGCCGTCTGCGGCCCAGAGCCCGAACAGGCCGTCGCAGGCATCCGGCAGGCTTTTGCTGGTCATCCACAGTTTTTCCGCGGCTGCGTAGCCTTCTGCGCGCTGGTTATGACTCAACTGATATTGGCCGTGCAGGCAATCGAGTTCAGTGAAATTGAGCTTCGGGTCGTAGTACTGCTCGAAGGTTGCCCAGTCATCGCGGTCGGCCAGCCAGCGCAACCAGCGCAACTTCATCCAGTTCGCTTGCGGCAGGTCGCCATGATCGGCAAGAAACTTCTCGATCTCGGCGTTGCTGGCGGTCTTCAGGCGTGCCGTCAGCTCGTCGTATTCCAGGTACGGCTCCAGCGGATAGTCGGCCAGCGCCTGGCTGTAGCGAAAATAAGGCCCTGTATCTCCACGGGCCAGCGCACGTTTGGCCTCATCGTAATATTGGCGCTGTAGGGTGATGTCTACCGCTTGAACCGACTGGGCGGCGGTAGCGGAGAGAAGCAGGCAGGATAAAAGGCCGAACAAGCGACTGCGCATGAGACTTCCGTGCAGATGAATCGAGAAAAAGTACTGGTAGCTTAGCCTTTTGCCCGCTCAGGGTGAAAGCATTGCCGGTCGACACTGCGTTACAGAAACATTCGATGGCTGAACGCGAATGGAACGGGATGGCGAATGTCAGGTCACGGAGGCCAGGCGTTTGTCATTGAATGCCAACATGCGACGGGTATCTCAGGTAGAATGCGCCCCCGGTTTTTGGAGAAGATCATGACCCTGCTCAAATTCAGCGATGTGTCCCTTGCTTTCGGCTCTATGCCGTTGTTGGACAAGGTGTCCTGGCAGATCGCCCGTGGTGAGCGGGTGTGCATCATCGGCCGCAACGGCACTGGCAAATCCAGCATGTTGAAGCTGGTCAAGGGCGTACAGAAGCCCGATGACGGCGCCGTCTGGCGTGCTCCCGGGCTGAAAATCGGCGAGTTGCCGCAAGAGCTGCCGGAGGCCGACGGGCGGACCGTGTTCGACGTGGTTGCCGAAGGCCTGGATGGTGTCGGTGCCTTGCTCGCCGAATACCACCACCTGAGCCAGAACATCGTCACCGCCGAGGACCTGGACAAGCTGATGCACGTCCAGCACGACCTCGAGTCCCGTGACGGCTGGCGTTTGCAGCAATTGGTCGACAGCACCTTGAGCCGCTTGCAACTGCCGGCCGACAAAACCCTGGCCGAGTTGTCCGGTGGCTGGCGTCGTCGGGTGTTGTTGGCCCAGGCGCTGGTGTCCGAACCCGATCTGCTGTTGCTCGACGAACCCACCAACCACCTGGACATCGGCGCGATTGCCTGGCTCGAAGAGGCCTTGATGGGCTTCCAGGGCGCCGTGCTGTTCATCACGCACGACCGGTCCTTCCTGCAGAACCTGGCGACACGCATTCTGGAACTGGATCGCGGCGGCCTGATCGACTGGAATGGCGACTACGCCAGTTTCCTGGTCCACAAGGAAGCTCAGCTGTCGGCAGAAGAGACGGCTAACGCGCTGTTCGACAAGCGTCTGGCTCAGGAAGAGGTCTGGATTCGTCAGGGCATCAAGGCTCGTCGTACCCGTAACGAGGGCCGTGTGCGTGCCTTGAAAGCCCTGCGCGTCGAACGCAGCGAGCGTCGTGAACGTACCGGCAAGGCCAACATTCAGTTGGACACCGCAGACAAGTCCGGCAAGCAAGTGATGGTGCTGGATAACGTCAGCTTTGCCCATCCGGGCGGCCCGATGCTGATCAAGGACTTCTCCATGGTCCTGCAGCGCGAGGACCGTATCGGTCTGCTCGGCGCCAACGGTACCGGCAAGACCACGTTGCTCAAGTTGATGCTGGACAGCCTGCAGCCTACCAGCGGCAAGGTGGAAGTCGGTACCCGTCTTGACGTGGCTTACTTCGACCAGTTGCGTCACCAGTTGGATCTGGAAAAGACCGTAATCGACAACGTCGCCGAAGGTCGCGACTTCATCGATATCGATGGTCAGAGCCGCCACGTCTTGAGTTACCTCGGCGACTTCCTGTTCAGCCCGCAGCGTGCCCGCACGCCGGTGAAGGCGCTGTCCGGTGGTGAGCGTGCCCGTCTGTTGCTGGCCAAGCTGTTCAGCAAGCCGGCCAACCTGCTGGTCCTCGACGAACCAACCAACGACCTCGATGTGGAAACCCTCGAGTTACTGGAAGAAGTGCTGTTGACCTTCAAAGGCACCGTCCTGATGGTCAGCCACGACCGGGCATTCCTCGACAACGTAGTGACCAGCACCCTGGTCTTCGAAGGCGAAGGCAAGGTGCGTGAATACGTCGGTGGTTATCAGGACTGGCTGCGTCAGGGTGGTTCGCCGCGTCTGCTGGGCGTTACCGAAAACAAATCCGGTAAAGCCGAGCTGGCGAGTGCGGTGGTCGAAGCAACACCAGTGGCGGCGCAGGAAATGCCGGTGGCGAAGAAGAAGCTCAGCTACAAGCTGCAACGCGAGCTGGAAGCCTTGCCAGGGCAGATCGATGCTGTCGAAGGCCAGATGGCCGTGCTGAATGCCGAGATGGCGGAGGCGGGCTTCTATCAGCGTCCTGCCGAGCAGACCGCTGCGGTGTTGGCGCAACTGGAAAACCTGCAAGGGCAACTGGATGCCTTGCTGGAGCGCTGGGCCGAGCTGGACGCGTGACTCCGGTCACTTTGCCGAGCTGAATAAAAAGCCCGGACCCTTTGCGTGCAAGGGGCCGGGCTTTTTACTGAGCGTTGAACTGAATGTCGGCGTTATATGAATCAGTGCTTGGTGGCCAGGCGTACGGCCAGCACATCGCACGGGGCGCCATGGAGTACATCGTTGGCGGTCGAGCCCAGCAACAGCGCCAGGCCGTGACGGCCGTGGCTGCCTACCACAATCAGGTCGCACTCCTGAGTTTTAGCCAGGTTGTGGATTTCCTGGCGTGGCTGGCCATAGGTGAGGTGGCAGTCGCTCAGATTGATCGGTCTATCATGATTTTTTAAATATTTATGCTTCAGCGCTTCGAATTTCTCCTTGGCCTGATCGAACTGCTGTTGCTGCAGCTGAGAAAGGTCCATCGGCACGTCGCCGCCAAAGGCCATGGCCATCGGCTCGACAATGTGCACCAACGACAAGGTGGCACCACTGGCTATCGCGAGATCGCGAGCGCGGCGGATAACGGGATCGCATTCTTCGGTGAGGTCAACGGCAACCAGAATGTGTTTATACGACATGAGGAATTCCTCTTGAGGATTGCGATAGCCTTGAGTATGGCTCTTTTTACGCACAGCTGTGTGCGCCGTTAATTTTGATAATTACTTCTGGGAATAAGAAATATGACGGTCTGGATAGTGCTGTCAATCCTGGCAGCCGTTTTAAGTCCTCTGGCATGGTTGCGACCGTCGCGTCGGCAGAGCGGCAAAATGGCGATTCGCCTGGCCGCTCGACGCATGGGCCTGGGCATGCAATTGGCGCCGCAGGAATGGCCGCACTGGCTGCTCACGGAGCCGCCGAGCCCCTGCGCGCAGTACCATCGACCACGCAGCCAGAAGCAGGCAGCGTGCTGGGTGTATTGGCAAACCGAGCCGGGTGTGTGGCTCAATCGCTGGCGTGAACCCTGTGAAGATACCCAATTGATGGCGCAGCTCGCCACGTTGCCGGCCGACGTGTTCAAGGTCGAGGCCGATCAGCAAATGATCGCGTTGTATTGGGGGGAGCGCGGGGAGCCGGAAATATTGCAGCGTATTGCTGGGGTGCTCAAAGCACTGGCCTGATCAGTGAGTACTGGCTAAAGGCCTGTTTTCTGGCGATCGGGCATTAAAAAGCCCGATAACAACATCGGGCCAGGGTTGGCCAGGCAGGCCGATAATCGGTGGCAATCCCTCGCGCAACGCAGGGAGAGCTGTGCGCTGCAAGCGCTGTTTCAGGTCGTATTGAAGCGCCGGAAACGTGGTGCGCTGAATGTAGACCTTCCTTAAGCGTTTGTCGCTAGCGCGCCTCTTTTTTATCCATAAATTTATTTTATGCCCCGAACAGGTGCAGGGTTTGCCTCACCCTTTGCACCATCACTGCCATGAATATTAGTGCATCACAGCTGACGCGAAGTTGTAACAGCAGCGGTCAACAGTGTGCGCGTGTGGATGAAATGCCGCGTTTATTGGTGTTTCGTGGAATTGACAATTGGCGGGAATTCCACGAAGGTAGCCACACCCAAATCAAACGGGCGTATGAAATGAGCGTTTGCACGTCAGACAGCTCTTACAGAATCCCGACTGTCGCGGCGGAGGGTGTGCCTCGCGGTTTGGCGTAGCATCGATGGCAACGTCGCAGCCACGTCGGCCCCTAGCGTCCAGCGCGTATTGTTTAGCTTCCATATCGTGGAGATCAGTTGATGATTTACGAAGGTAAAGCCATCACGGTTAAGGCTCTTGAAAGTGGCATCGTCGAATTGAAATTCGACCTCAAGGGTGAGTCCGTCAACAAGTTCAACCGTCTAACCCTCAACGAGCTGCGTCAGGCCGTTGATACCATCAAGGCAGATGGTTCGATCAAGGGTGTGATTGTCAGCAGTGGCAAGGACGTCTTCATCGTCGGCGCCGACATCACCGAGTTCGTCGATAACTTCAAGTTGCCGGATGCCGAGCTGGTGGCTGGCAACCTCGAAGCCAACAAGATTTTCAGCGATTTCGAAGACCTCAACGTTCCCACCCTGGCTGCCATCAATGGCATCGCGTTGGGCGGTGGTCTGGAAATGTGCCTGGCCGCGGACTTCCGCGTCATGTCCAACACAGCCAAGATCGGCCTGCCGGAAGTCAAACTGGGGATCTACCCTGGCTTCGGCGGTACCGTGCGTCTGCCGCGTCTGATCGGTGCCGACAACGCCATTGAGTGGATTGCCTCGGGCAAGGAAAACCGTGCCGAAGACGCGTTGAAAGTCGGCGCTGTCGATGCCGTGGTTGCTCCCGAAAAGCTGCAGGAAGCTGCACTGGACCTGATCAAGCGCGCCATCTCCGGCGAGTTCGACCACAAGGCCAAGCGTCAGCCAAAACTGGACAAGCTCAAGCTCAACGCCATCGAGCAAATGATGGCGTTCGAAACGGCCAAGGGCTTCGTCGCTGGCCAGGCCGGCCCGAACTACCCGGCACCGGTCGAAGCGATCAAGACCATCCAGAAAGCCGCCAACTTCGGTCGGGACAAGGCGCTGGAAATCGAAGCCGCCGGTTTCGTCAAAATGGCCAAGACCTCGGCTGCACAAAGCCTGGTCGGCCTGTTCCTGAACGATCAGGAACTGAAGAAAAAAGCCAAGATCTACGATGAAGTCGCCAAAGACGTGAAGCAGGCTGCCGTACTCGGCGCTGGCATCATGGGCGGTGGCATTGCCTATCAGTCGGCTGTCAAAGGCACGCCGATCCTGATGAAGGATATCCGCGAAGACGCCATTCAACTGGGTCTGAACGAAGCCTCCAAGCTGCTGGGTAGCCGTGTCGACAAGGGTCGTCTGACCGCTGCCAAGATGGCCGTGGCCCTCAACGCGATTCGTCCGACGCTGTCCTACGGTGATTTCAATACCGTCGACTTCGTGGTTGAAGCCGTGGTCGAGAATCCGAAGGTCAAACAAGCGGTACTGGCTGAAGTCGAAGGCCAGGTCAAGGAAGGCACCATTCTGGCGTCCAACACCTCGACCATTTCCATTAGCCTGTTGGCCAAGGCCCTCAAGCGTCCGGAAGATTTCGTCGGCATGCACTTCTTCAATCCGGTGCACATGATGCCGCTGGTTGAAGTGATCCGTGGCGAGAAATCCAGCGAAGTCGCTGTGGCAACCGCCGTGGCCTACGCCAAGAAAATGGGCAAGAACCCGATCGTGGTCAACGACTGCCCGGGCTTCCTGGTCAACCGCGTGCTGTTCCCTTACTTCGGCGGTTTCGCCAAGTTGGTCAGCGCCGGCGTGGACTTCGTGCGCATCGACAAAGTTATGGAAAAATTCGGCTGGCCAATGGGCCCGGCGTACCTGATGGACGTGGTCGGCATCGACACCGGCCACCACGGTCGCGACGTCATGGCTGAAGGCTTCCCGGATCGGATGAAAGACGATCGTCGTTCGGCCGTAGACGTGCTTTACGAAGCCAAGCGTTTGGGCCAGAAAAACGGCAAGGGTTTCTACGCCTACGAAATGGACAAAAAGGGCAAGCCGAAGAAAGTCGCGGATGCCGCTGTGCTTGAAGTGCTCAAGCCGATTGTCTTTGAACAGCGTGAAGTGACTGACGAAGACATTATCAACTGGCTGATGATCCCGCTGTGCCTGGAAACGGCTCGTTGCCTGGAAGACGGCATCGTCGACACGGCTGCCGAAGCCGACATGGGCTTGATCTACGGCATCGGTTTCCCTCCATTCCGTGGCGGCGCGCTGCGTTACATCGACTCGATCGGTGTGGCTGCTTTCGTTGCCCTGGCTGATCAATATGCTGATCTGGGTCCGCTGTACCACCCGACCGCGAAGCTGCGTGAAATGGCCAAAAACGGCCAGAGCTTCTTCGGTTAAGCGCCCAACGACAGAGAGGAATTTATGAGCTTGAATCCGAGAGACGTCGTGATTGTCGACTTCGGTCGCACCCCGATGGGCCGCTCCAAGGGTGGCATGCACCGTAACACCCGCGCTGAAGACATGTCGGCGCACCTGATCAGCAAATTGCTGGAACGCAACGTCAAGGTCGATCCTTCGGAAGTCGAAGACGTGATCTGGGGCTGCGTCAACCAGACCATGGAGCAGGGCTGGAACATTGCTCGCATGGCGTCGTTGCTGACTCAGATCCCGCACACCTCGGCAGCGCAGACGGTCAGCCGCCTGTGCGGTTCGTCGATGAGCGCGCTGCATACCGCCGCGCAAGCGATCATGACCGGCAACGGTGACGTATTCGTGGTCGGCGGTGTCGAACACATGGGTCACGTCAGCATGATGCACGGTGTCGATCCTAACCCGCACATGTCCCTGTACGCTGCCAAAGCGTCGGGCATGATGGGCTTGACCGCAGAAATGCTCGGCAAAATGCACGGCATCACCCGCGAAGCGCAAGACGCGTTCGGCGTGCGTTCGCACCAATTGGCCCACAAGGCCACGGTTGAAGGCAAGTTCAAGGACGAAATCATCCCGATGCACGGGTATGACGAGAACGGCTTCCTGAAAATGTACGACTTCGACGAGACCATTCGTCCAGAAACGACATTGGAAAGCCTCGCGGCCCTGAAGCCGGCGTTCAACCCGAAAGGTGGTACCGTGACGGCGGGTACGTCCTCGCAGATCACCGACGGCGCTTCGTGCATGATCGTGATGTCCGCACAGCGTGCCCAGGACCTGGGGATCCAGCCAATGGCGGTGATCCGTTCCATGGCAGTGGCAGGTGTGGACCCTGCAATCATGGGCTATGGTCCAGTACCAGCAACCCAAAAAGCCTTGAAGCGCGCGGGTCTGAGCATTACCGATATCGACTTCTTCGAACTCAACGAAGCGTTCGCTGCACAGGCCCTGCCAGTGCTGAAAGATTTGAAAGTGCTCGACAAGATGAACGAGAAGGTTAACCTGCACGGCGGCGCAATTGCTCTGGGCCATCCATTTGGATGTTCCGGTGCCCGTATCTCCGGCACGTTGCTGAACGTCATGAAGCAGAATGGCGGTAACCTCGGGGTTGCTACCATGTGCATCGGCCTCGGTCAGGGCATTGCCACCGTCTTCGAACGCGTTTAAAAGGTTCGACCGATGGATGCCGGGGCCTTGTGCCCCGGCTTTTGTTTTTCAGGATTTGTATTTTTTTGGTTTTATTTTCGAGGGCAACAACATGCAGTTACAGCCAGGACTCTATCGCCACTACAAGGGCCCTGAGTACCGTGTATTCAGCATTGCCCGACACTCTGAAACCGAAGAAGAGGTGGTGTTCTATCAGGCTCTATATGGCGACTTTGGCCTGTGGGTACGCCCGCTGAGCATGTTTCTCGAATCCGTCGAGGTTGACGGCGAGCACGTGCCGCGCTTTGCTTTGATTCAGGCCGAACCGAGTCTGTTTTCAAGGCCTTGAACCGAGATCGCGCAGTATCCTGTGCTTGACCTCACCTTATTGCCACTATATATAGCGGTGCCTCGACAGGCACCAAGCGCCTTTCATTTATCGAATTCAGGAATTTTCTGATCCATGGGCAAATCGCTGGTCATTGTAGAATCCCCGGCTAAGGCCAAGACCATCAACAAGTACTTGGGCAACGAGTACGTGGTGAAGTCGAGTATCGGCCATATCCGAGACCTGCCTACCAGCGGTTCGGCTAGCGCCAGCAAAGAGCCGGCTGCCAAGCGTGGCAAGGCTGCTGCGGGTGAAGTGCCGCTGTTGACGCCCAAGGAGAAGGCCAAGCGCCAACTGGTCTCGCGGATGGGTGTCGATCCGGACCACGGCTGGAAAGCCAAGTACGAGATCCTTCCGGGTAAAGAGAAGGTGATCGACGAGCTGCGCCGGCTGGCCAAGGATGCTGACACCATCTATCTCGCAACCGACTTGGATCGCGAGGGGGAAGCCATTGCCTGGCACCTGCGCGAAGCCATCGGTGGTGACGACAGCCGCTACAAGCGCGTGGTGTTCAACGAAATCACCAAGAAAGCGATTCAGGAAGCCTTCTCCAAACCGGGCGAACTGGACATCGATCGGGTCAACGCCCAGCAAGCGCGTCGTTTCCTCGACCGCGTCGTCGGTTATATGGTCTCGCCGCTGCTCTGGCAGAAAATCGCCCGTGGCTTGTCTGCCGGTCGTGTGCAATCGGTTGCGGTGAAGCTGGTGGTGGAGCGGGAGCGCGAGATTCGTGCGTTCAACCCAGAAGAGTACTGGGAAATCCACGCGGACCTCGGCACCGCCAAGGGCAACAACGTGCGTTTCGAAGTGGCCCGTGAAAACGGCGAAGCCTTCAAGCCGCTGAATGAAACCCAGGCCATGGCCGCGCTGGAAAAGCTCAAGGCCTCCAGCTACAGCATCGTCAAGCGTGAAGACAAGCCGACCAGCAGTAAGCCGTCCGCGCCCTTTATTACCTCGACGTTGCAGCAGGCCGGGAGCAACCGTCTGGGCTTCGGCGTGAAGAAGACCATGATGATGGCTCAGCGCTTGTACGAAGCTGGCTACATCACCTACATGCGTACCGACTCGACCAACCTGTCGGTCGACGCCGTGACCATGGCGCGCAGCTATATCGAAACCGAGTTCGGCAAGAAGTACCTGCCGGAAGCGCCGAACGTCTACAGCAGCAAAGAAGGCGCACAAGAGGCTCACGAAGCGATTCGTCCTTCAGACGTGAATACCCACCCGAGCAAGCTGACGGGCATGGAGCGTGACGCTGAGCGCCTCTACGAGCTGATCTGGCGCCAGTTCGTGGCCTGCCAGATGCTGCCGGCGCAATACCTGTCGACCACCGTCAGCGTGGCGGCCGGGACCTTCGAGCTGCGTGCCAAGGGCCGCATCCTCAAGTTCGACGGTTACACCCG
Organism: Pseudomonas sp. NA-150; assembly: GCF_044336365.1. Taxonomy (NCBI): domain Bacteria; kingdom Pseudomonadati; phylum Pseudomonadota; class Gammaproteobacteria; order Pseudomonadales; family Pseudomonadaceae; genus Pseudomonas; species Pseudomonas sp. NA-150. Next base: position 2,202,271 of record NZ_CP172305.1, read on the forward strand.
TGTCATGCCGCAAATGGCCAAGCCGGGCGATGATGATGTACTGCCGGACATGGCCCAGGGCGAAAACCTCAAGCTGAACACGCTCGACCCGAGCCAGCACTTCACCAAGCCGCCTGCGCGTTATTCGGAAGCGAGCCTGGTCAAGGAGATGGAAAAGCGTGGCATTGGTCGTCCATCGACCTACGCGGCGATCATTTCCACCATTCAGGACCGTGGTTACGTTGCGCTGCATAACCGCCGTTTCTACTCCGAGAAGATGGGCGACATCGTTACCGAGCGTCTGTCCGAGAGCTTCGCCAACCTGATGGACTACGGCTTCACCGCCGGCATGGAAGAGAATCTCGATGACGTCGCTCAAGGTCAGCGCGACTGGAAGAACGTGCTAGACGAGTTCTACGGCGACTTCAAGAAGAAGCTCGAAGTAGCGGAAGCTCCGGACAGCGGCATGCGTGCCAACCAGCCGGTGATGACCGACATCGAATGCAAGACCTGCGGCCGTCCGATGCAGATTCGTACAGCGTCGACGGGTGTCTTCCTCGGCTGCTCGGGCTACAGCCTGCCGCCGAAAGAGCGCTGCAAAGCGACCATCAATCTGACTCCCGGCGATGAAATTGCCGAGGACGACGAAGGTGAGTCGGAATCCCGCGTGTTGCGCGGCAAGCACCGTTGCCACATCTGTGACACGGCCATGGACGCTTACCTGCTGGACGAAACGCGCAAGTTGCACATCTGTGGCAACAACCCGGATTGCGCGGGTTTTGAGATCGAAGAAGGCACTTACCGGATCAAGGGCTACGAAGGTCCGAGCCTGGAGTGCGACAAGTGTGGCAGCGAGATGCAGCTCAAGACCGGCCGCTTCGGCAAGTTCTTCGGCTGTACCAACCCTGAATGCAAGAACACCCGCAAACTGCTGAAAAGCGGTGAAGCGGCAGGGCCGAAGATGGACCCGGTGAAGATGCCGGAACTCAAATGCGAGAAGGTCGACGACACCTATATCTTGCGTGACGGTGCGTCGGGTCTGTTCCTGGCGGCCAGCCAGTTCCCGAAAAACCGCGAGACCCGTGCTCCGCTGGTGATCGAGATTGTGCCGCACAAGGCTGAGATCGATCCGAAGTACCACTTCCTGTGCGAAGCGCCGAAGAAAGACCCAGACGGGCGTCCGGCGGTGATTCGTTACAGCCGTAAAACCAAGGAGCAGTACGTGCAGACCGAGCAGGAAGGCAAGCCGACCGGCTGGCGCGCGTTCTACGATGGTTCGGCCTGGAAGGTTGAAGACAAGCGTTGATTGTCTGCGCCTGGGGGCTTTGCTCTCAGGCGTCGCTCAATGATTTACTGCTGGCTCGCCCGGTGTGCTGTTTAAAGCACGTTGCGCGGGCCAGATTTGTTTTAAGCTGGGGCATTATTTTTTGTCTTGTGATGGAGGGCGCCACCATGGCCCATGAACTCTATACCCGCACCAACCAGAAAATTTACTTCGCCGGGCTGGCCCTGGAGGCGCTGGGCAAGGCTGAGCAAAGCCGGGCGATGAATGCCCAGGCGCTGGTTCAAGCTGAGCGCGAGTCTGTGCTGTTTCATCTGTACGGTGGTTTGCTCGGCCTGTGCCATGAGATCGCTGGCTTCTACCGCTTGCCTCAAGCCAATGCGCCGCGTGCAGAAATGCTGCTGACCAAGGAAGTGTTGGCTGCTACCGCCATTCCGGAAATGGCTGAACTGCTCGAGCTGTCGCAGAACTCGGAAACCTGGCTGGCGCAACTGCTGGCGGCGTACAACGCATTGTTTCAGCCACCGCGCGCGCCGAAGAAGGCCAAGGGCGACGTAACCCAGCCGATGATTATCGCTGTGAGCCTCGATCAAGAGCCTGCGCCGGAGTTGGGTCGCGAAGAGCTGGAGGTATGGCGTCAGCAACTCAAAGGTCTGACGGTTCGCTTTCGCGAAGGTCTGAGCGAATGCTGAGTGATTTTTGAGTGATCGATGGGCTAGGGGATATTAACAATTCGTTGCTACAATGCCCGCCTTTCGTGGAGAACAGAACTTAATGCCAACGTCCTTTCTAGAAATTGTCGAGTTGCCTGACGGCCGTATTGAACTGCGCCGTGCCGAGGACGAGGGTTCCCTGGTCACTCTGGATTTCTCTGCCGATGCCAAGGTGTTCCTGCAAGGCCAGCACGTAGAAATCGCCAAAGCCATGCTGAGCGTTGGTGTGCAGATGGCTGGGCGTCTGGCGGAAGGCGAGTTCGACAAACATGAAGGTCCACGAATTCTGCACTGATTTGCCGCGCTGAACATCGTCGGCTGAGACGCTTAGCCCAGACGAATATTCAGACTTTGTGCATCGCCGATCCGTGCAGCGCTGATCAATTGCTGGCGTGCCACGGCACTGATCGGATTGATCCAGCTGACCACCGTGTGGCTGAGGCCCAGGCGCAGGGCTTCGCAGGTCAACTGCAGCGCGCTTTGCGTCCCGCTCGGCTGCAGCAACAGAATCCGCTCACGATTAAGCCCTGCATCACGCAGCCAGGCCTGTGTCAGGCTTGAAGGTGGCGCAATCAGCGTCAGCCAGCGTGCCTCCTGATCCTCGCTCAGTTCCCGCAGAATCGGTGCCAGAAGATTCAGGCAGTTCCCGGCCGCGCCACGCAATGACAGTTCACTAAAGGCTTCTGGCTCAGTGTTCCAGGGCGTTTCGACCACGTCTTTCAGTAGCGGGGCGATGGGCTGTGCCATAAATGCCTCGAACAGTGGTAATTGAGCATGCTGTTGGGTTTGGGGGAACTGCATAACGCCTCCTTAGCGGCGAATCACGCCGACGCTCAAGCCTTCGATCACCAGATCCTGATCTTTGAGGTTCACTTCAATCGGAGCGAAATCAGGGTTCTCGGCAATCAGCCAGACTTTGCTGCCTTCACGCTTGAAGCGTTTTACCGTGACTTCATCACCGATCCGCGCCACCACGATCTGGCCATTGCGGGCCTCGCGGGTGGTGTGTACGGCAATCAGGTCGCCGTCGAGAATACCGACGTCTTTCATGCTCATGCCGTGCACCCGTAGCAGGTAGTCGGCGGAAGGGTGAAAGAAGGCCGGGTTGATGTTGCAGGACTCTTCAATGTGTTGCTGGGCCAGGATCGGTGCACCGGCGGCAACGCGCCCGATGATCGGCAGGCCGGCCTCTTCGGTCTTGGCTTCGAAGCCCGGAATGCGGATGCCGCGCGAGGCGCCAGGGGTCATCTCGATGGCGCCTTTGCGCGCCAGGGCCTTGAGGTGTTCTTCCGCCGCGTTGGGCGATTTGAAACCCAGTTCCTGAGCGATTTCCGCACGGGTCGGCGGGTAGCCGTTGTCTTCGAGGCAGCGTTTGATGAAGCCCAGAATCTCGGCTTGGCGTGGCGTCAATTTCAGCATGATGATCGCTCTGTCTTTTTATACAGTGACTGGGATTATATACAGTGATTGCGTCTTGGCAATCGTCCTTTTTATTCAGGCCGCCAGACGGTCTGTTCCGGGGAGGGCAGAGAGGGGGCTTGCGGCGATAAACCGCAGAGCGACCACAGGTTTTTACTTATATGATTAAATGAGTGACTGACCAGCCAGAAAACGAACAGGCAGGCTTGACAAGAGGCCCGCCTGAAACGTATGTTTCAAACAAGTGTTTGTCAGGCGAAATACCATGGCTCAGTCGGAAACAGTTGAACGTATCCTCGATGCTGCCGAGCAGCTGTTCGCGGAAAAAGGTTTCGCCGAAACGTCGTTGCGGCTGATCACCAGTAAGGCCTCCGTTAACCTGGCGGCAGTGAACTACCACTTTGGCTCGAAGAAGGCCCTGATTCAGGCAGTGTTTTCGCGTTTCCTGGGACCGTTCTGCATCAGCCTCGATCGAGAACTCGAGCGCCGTCAGGCCAGGCCTGAGCAAAAGGCCACGCTCGAAGAGTTGCTGGAAATCCTCGTCGAACAGGCCCTGGTGGTGCAGCCACGCAGCAATAACGACCTGTCGATCTTCATGCGGCTGCTGGGGCTGGCGTTCAGCCAGAGCCAGGGGCATTTGCGTCGTTATCTGGAAGACATGTACGGCAAGGTGTTCCGTCGTTACATGTTGCTGGTCAACGAAGCGGCGCCGCGTATTCCACCGATCGAACTGTTCTGGCGCGTGCACTTCATGCTCGGTGCCGCCGCGTTCAGCATGTCAGGGATCAAGGCGTTGCGCGCAATTGCCGAGACCGAGTTTGGCGTTCAGACCTCCATTGAACAGGTCATGCGCCTGATGGTGCCGTTTCTTGCCGCTGGCATGCGTGCCGAATCGGGCGTGACTGATACGGTCATGGCGACTGCGCAACACAAACCACGTAGCAAAATCATGGCTGCCGCCAAGGTTTAGCCGTTCACGGGTGGGCGTGGCTGCTTGCATCGGCTAAAGTAGCCGCCCATGCGTACCCTCGATGTTCTCCTTCGCCAGCTCCCGCCCTGTCCCTTGGCAGTTGGCTATCCCCTGTGTATTCGATGCCATGCCCGGATCGGGCGTCGGCTGCGTTGAATTAAGGAAATCCTATGAGTTCTGGCCTGCAAGGCTCGTTGATGGTCGATGTCGCCGGTACCTGGCTGACCGCCGAAGACCGCCAGTTTTTGCGTCACCCGGAAGTCGGAGGGCTGATTATTTTTGCCCGTAATATCGAGCATCCACGTCAGGTCCGTGAGCTCAGCGCCGCGATTCGGGCCATCCGCCCGGACCTTCTGCTGGCGGTGGACCAGGAAGGCGGTCGGGTGCAGCGTCTGCGTCAAGGCTTCGTGCGTTTGCCGGCGATGCGCGCGATTGCCGACAATCCGAATGCCGAGGCGCTGGCCGAGCATTGCGGTTGGCTGATGGCCACCGAAGTGTTGGCGGTCGGTCTGGATTTGAGTTTCGCTCCGGTACTGGACCTGGACTACCAGCGCAGCGCGGTGGTCGGCAGTCGCGCCTTCGAAGGTGATCCGGAACGCGCTGCGGTGCTGGCCGGTGCCTTTATTCGCGGGATGAACGACGCCGGCATGGCCGCCACTGGTAAACATTTTCCGGGGCATGGCTGGGCTGAGGCCGATTCCCATGTAGCGATCCCGACGGACGAGCGCAGTCTGGATGAGATCCGCGCCAACGATCTGCTGCCGTTCGCCCGTTTGAGCAAGCAACTGGCGGCCGTGATGCCGGCCCACGTGATTTACCCTCAAGTCGACAGCCAGCCAGCGGGCTTCTCCAGGCGCTGGTTGCAGGAGATTCTGCGCGGGGAGTTGCAATTCGACGGGGTGATTTTCAGCGATGACCTGTCCATGGCCGGCGCCCATGTGGTCGGCGACGCGGCGAGTCGTATCGAAGCGGCGCTGACGGCCGGCTGTGACATGGGCCTGGTGTGTAACGACCGCGCGGCTGCCGAATTGGCGCTGAGTGCGGCGCAGCGGCTCAAGGTCACGCCATCGCCACGTATCGCACGTATGCGCGGCCAGGCGACGGCTTCGACTGACTACCGTCAGCACCCGCGCTGGTTGACTGCCCTCACTGCACTGCGTGTCGCCCAACTGATTGACTGAAGGATTTCGAAATGACTGTTTACGCGATTATCGGTGGCACCGGCCTGACCCAACTGGATGGCCTGAACATTCGCCAGTCCCTGCCGATGAATACGCCCTATGGCGCGCCGTCGGGCGAGATCCAGATTGGCGAGTATGGCGGCAAGGAAGTGCTGTTCCTCGCGCGTCACGGGCATCCCCATCGGTTGCCACCGCATCAGGTCAATTACCGCGCCAATCTGTGGGCGCTGAAACAGGCCGGCGCCGAGGCGATTCTGGCGGTCAATGCCGTGGGTGGGATTCATCCGGCAATGGGTACCGGGCATTTCTGCGTGCCGCACCAGTTGATCGACTACACCAGCGGGCGTGAGCACACCTACTTCGCCGACGATCTGGAGCAAGTGACCCATATCGACTTCAGCTACCCCTACAGCGAAACCCTGCGTGCCAAGCTGATTGCGGCGTTGGCGGCGGAAGGTTGCGCGTACAGCGATCAAGGCGTGTATGCCGCCACGCAAGGCCCACGCCTGGAAACCGTGGCGGAGATCATTCGGCTTGAGCGTGACGGCTGCGACATCGTTGGTATGACCGGCATGCCGGAAGCGGCGCTGGCACGGGAGATTGATCTGGAATACGCGTGCCTGGCGCTGGTGGTGAATCCGGCGGCCGGCAAGTCGGCGGCAGTCATTACCATGGCCGAGATCGAGCAGGCGCTGCATGACGGCATGGGCAAGGTCAAAGCGACATTGGCTCGGGTGTTGGCGGCGGGTTGAAACGCTATCCCCTGTAGGAGCGGGCTTGCCCGCGATGGCGGCACATCTGATACAGCGCTATCGCGGGCAAGCCCGCTCCTACAAGGTGTCAGTGTTTGATTTTCTTCGGCGGCAGCGGCAGTGGCGCGAACAGCGCGGTGATGTCTTCGCTCTCCAGTTTCCAGTCGCCCGCCGTGCGGCCATCCAGCACGCCGGCGGCCAAGGCTGATTTGTCCTGCTGCAAACGCTGAATCTTCTCTTCCACCGTGCCCCGCGCAATCATCTTGTAGACGAATACCGGTTTGTCCTGGCCGATGCGATAGGCGCGGTCGGTGGCCTGGTTTTCGGCGGCCGGGTTCCACCAGGGGTCGTAGTGGATCACGGTGTCGGCCGCCGTCAGGTTCAGGCCAGTGCCGCCGGCCTTGAGGCTGATCAGGAAAATCGGCAGCTTGCCGTTCTGGAAATCCTGTACCGGACTGCGTCGGTCCTTGGTCGCGCCCGTGAGCAGCGCGTACTCGATGCCACGCTGTTTCAGTTCGTCCTCGATCAGTGTCAGCATCGAGGTGAATTGCGAGAACAGCAGAATCTTCCGGCCCTCGGCCAACAACTCCTCGAACATCTCCATCAGGCTGTGCAGCTTGGCCGAGCTGCCGTGGCGGCCGGTGGTCGGCGCGCTATTGACCAGGCGCAAGTCGCAGCACACTTGCCGCAGTTTGAGCAGCGCCTCAAGGATGATGATCTGGCTGCGCGCCACGCCCTTGCGGGTGATTTCGTCACGGACTTTCTTGTCCATGGCCAGACGCACGGTTTCGTAGACGTCTCGTTGGGTGTCGTTGAGTTCGACCCAGTGAACGATCTCGGTCTTCGGCGGCAATTCAGTCGCCACCTGCTCCTTGGTGCGACGCAACAGGAAGGGTTTGATCCGTGCGTTCAAATGTTTCAGGCGTTCTTCATTGCCATGTTTTTCAATGACGGTGCGGTAGTTGCTGTTGAATTGTTTGCTGTCGCCCAGCCAGCCAGGCATCAGGAAGTGGAACAGCGACCACAGCTCGCCCAGGTGATTTTCCAGCGGCGTGCCACTCAGGCACAAGCGTTGCCGGGCGTTCAGGCTGCGCGCGGCCTGGGCGGCTTTGCTGTTGGGGTTCTTGATGTATTGCGCTTCGTCGAGGATCAGCACATGCAGCGGTTGTTTCTCCAGCAGTTCGACGTCACGTGGCAGCAGGGCATAGGTGGTGAGGATCAGGTCGTAATCCTGCAGGTTGGCGAAGTCCTGGCGCCGGCCCGCGCCGTACAGCGCCAGCACTCGCAGCTGCGGGGTAAAGCGTTCGGCTTCGTCCATCCAGTTGGGGATCAGGCTGGTGGGCATCACCGCCAGCGACGGCCGATCGAGACGTCCGGCCTGTTTTTCCACCAGCAAGTGCGCCAGGGTTTGCAGGGTTTTGCCCAGTCCCATGTCGTCCGCGAGAATGCCGCCGACTTCCAGCTCGCGCAGCGATTGCATCCAGCTCAGGCCCTCAAGCTGATAGGGCCGCAAGGTCGCGTTCAAGCCTTCGGGCACGCTGACTGCAAAATTCTTGATGTCGGCCAGACGCTCGGCGAACTGGCGCAGGCGTTCTCCGCCTTCCCAGATCAACGGCAGGTCGTCCAGTTCGGTCAGGCGCGCGGCGTCGGCGGTGTTCAGGCGCAGGGCGTTGTTGCCGTCGTCACGCCAATAGAAATCGCCGAGGGTCGCCAGTACCGGTTTCAGACGGCCATAGGGCAGGGCCACCTGGATCGGGCCGCCGCCTTTCTGGGTAAAGTGATTGAGCTGGACCAGCAGTTGCTCGTCATCGCGGCGCTTGGCAATCCCCGCCGCGTTCATCAATTCCGGATGGCTGCGCAACAGGTTGATCAGGATCGGCAACAGGCTCAGGCGCTCACCGTTGACGATGATCCCCAGCTCCAGGTCGAACCAGTCGCGCTCCGGTTGTTCATCGACCACCGCGTACCAGTCCTGCACCGGGGTGACGTCAAAGGTGAAGTCCTCCGCCACCTCGATCTCCCAGCCTTGCTCACGCAACAGCGGCAGGTGGTTGATCATGAAGTGCAGCCAGGCTTTATCGTTCGGCAGCTCGAACATGTCGCCGGCACTGTCGGGCAGCGCTTTGCTTTGGCGGGTTGCCAGTCTGAAACCGAAGTCATGAATCACTTGGCGCTGGTGTCTTTCTGCCTCCGGGTGGCGGCGAATGCGCAGGGTTTCAGTTTCTTCGTGTTGCAGGATATCTACGGTCTTGCTGCCGCTCGCGTAGTAAACGTCATAACCGAACGCGAGGGCCGCACGATGCTGAATGTGCCGCTGCATGCGCCCGTTGCGCGGCTCGTAGGCGCTAAACTCGAAGCTGGCGAGGATCAGGCGCGGCACCGGTTGCAGGCTGTCGATCAGCCGTTCGGGCAGCGCCGGTTTCTGTTCGGCGCGAACCGGGGCCGGTGCCGGTTGCGGGGCGTCTAGCGCTGCCAACACCGAGGCCTGGTTTTCCGGGTCCTGAAGAAAGAACAGCGCCGCCGCGCAGTGTTTGCAGTTGTTGCGTACCGGGCAGGTGCATTTACCGATCACGAATTGCTTGGACTTCGCCGGGTCCTTGAATTGCAGGGTCTGTGTGTAGATTTCCAGGCTTGAGCCACGGCACACGGTGCGAATCAGGTCCGGGCTCAGGTGTTGCAGCATGATGCGTTGTTGTAGGGCATAGTCGCGCCCTCGCTCAAGGCTTTGAGCTTTAAAGACCTGGGCCCACGAAGAGGCCAGCACGCGTTCCAGAATTGACGACACAGTTCAATACAGCCCTACGCCGCAGCGATGCTAAAAAGGGCAAGGAGCGCAGTGCACTCCTTGGGTGTTTAAAGAGGAGAAATCTTGATCAGCATGGCCAGGCCGCCATTGTCGATGTAGGTCAATTCGCCATTTTTGACCCGGGTGGTTTGCGTCAGTCGCTCACTGGTGTTCAGCACACCATCGTTATCGAGCTGATTGACCCAAAAGTCCGCGATGATGTCGGTGAATCGATCCAGACTCAAGGTGACCGTGCCTTCAATGGGGAAGTGGCCAAAATGCTCCTGACCGCTGCTCACCGCCATTTTGCTCGGGGTTGCGCTCAAACTCTGCTGCCACGCCCGATGCAGCAGCACTTTGTAGGTGCCGCTGGCATCCAGTTTAGTGTCCATCTCGCTCAACGCGAGACTGCGCTCATTCTCGGGGGTGATTTTTTGCGCTCCCGCCGCCCAATCCTCGGGGGCGAACTGCTGTGTCGTGGCCGGTTCGGCGGTCTGCCGGAACAGGATCATCTCGACCTGATACAAACCGTCGGCAAACGCCGCCGGTGCGGCCAGTGTCAGCAGCAGGATCAATGAGCGAAACAAGCGCATGGGTGAATCCTTCAAGCGGTTTTCGGGGTCAGGCGCTCAAGCAGCGCTTCGAGAGTATTGAATCGCTCTTCCGGGCGTTCCATCGGCACCATGAACTTGAACAGCGTGGCACCTTCGAACTTGTACCGGTTGGGCTGGCCCTGAATCAGTTTGATCAGCACCAATGGGTCTACTTGAGTATCGGCGTTGAATTCGATTCGTCCACCTTGCGGCCCACCGTCGATTTTCTTGATGCCCAGTTGCTCGGCCTGCAGTTTGAGCAGGGTCAGGCGCACCAGGTTCTTGGTCGGTTCAGGCAGCAAGCCGAAGCGGTCGATCATCTCGACTTGCAGGTCCTTGAGCGCATCTTCGTCGGCGCAGTTGGCGATGCGTTTGTACAGAATCAGTCGAGTGTGAACGTCAGGCAGATAGGCTTCCGGAATGAGCGCTGGCAGGCGCAGGTTGATTTCGGTGCCGCCACCCAACGGTTGGTCGAGGTTCGGCTGTTCGCCTTTGCGAATCGCCTTGACCGCGCGTTCGAGCATTTCCATGTACAGGGTGAAGCCCACGGCCTGGATCTGCCCGCTCTGGCCGTCGCCCAGCAGTTCGCCGGCGCCACGTATCTCCAGATCGTTGGTCGCCAGCACGAAGCCGGCACCGAGGTCCTGGGTGTTGGCGATGGCTTCGAGACGCTTTTCGGCGTCGGTGGTGATCTGCGCGCGTGGTGGTGTCAGCAGGTAGGCGTAGGCCTGGTGGTGGCTGCGCCCAACCCGGCCGCGCAATTGGTGCAACTGCGCCAGACCGAATTTGTCGGCGCGCTCGATGATGATGGTGTTGGCGCTCGGTACGTCGATCCCGGTCTCGATGATGGTCGATGCGATCAGTACGTTAAAACGCTTGTGATAGAAGTCGCTCATCACCTGTTCGAGATCGCGTTCGCGCATCTGCCCGTGGCCGATACCGATCCGCGCTTCCGGCACCAGTTCGGCCAGGTCGGCGGCGCATTTCTCGATGGTCTTCACATCGTTGTGCAGGTAATAGACCTGGCCACCACGCAACAGCTCACGAAGCAGGGCTTCTTTGACCGTCGGCTTGTTGTGCTCCATGACAAAGGTGCGTACCGACAACCGGCGCGCCGGCGGCGTGGCGATGATCGACAGGTCACGCATACCCGACACTGCCATGTTCAGCGTGCGCGGGATCGGCGTGGCGGTGAGGGTGAGGATGTCGACTTCGCTGCGCAGCGCCTTGAGTTGTTCCTTCTGGCGCACGCCAAAGCGGTGCTCTTCGTCGATGATCACCAACCCAAGGTTTTTGATCTTGACGTCGTCTTGCAGGAGCTTGTGGGTGCCGATGACGATGTCGATCTTGCCTTCCGCCAGATCGGCGACCGCCGCGTTGATCTCCTTGGTCGACTTGAAGCGGCTCATGACTTCCACGGTCACCGGCCAGTCGGCAAAGCGGTCGCGGAAGCTGTTGTAGTGCTGTTGGGCGAGCAGGGTGGTGGGCACCAGAATCGCCACCTGACGGCCGCCGTGTACCGCGATAAAAGCCGCACGCATGGCCACTTCGGTCTTGCCGAAGCCCACGTCGCCGCACACCAGGCGGTCCATCGGCTTGGGCGCCAGCATGTCGGCGCGCACGGCCTCGATGGTGGTCTGTTGATCCGGGGTCTCTTCGAACGGGAAGCCGGCGCTGAACGTCGCGTAGTCGGCTTTCGGGTCGGCAAAGGCAAAACCTTCGCGGGCGGCGCGGCGAGCGTAGATGTCCAGCAGTTCGGCGGCGACATCGCGCACTTGCTCGGCAGCCTTGCGCTTGGCTTTTTGCCAGGTTTCCGAGCCCAGGCGGTGCAGCGGCGCCAGTGCATCATCGCTGCCGGTGTAGCGTGCGATCAGGTGCAGGTTGGCCACCGGCACGTAAAGCTTGGCTTCTTCGGCGTAGGCCAGCGCGAGGAACTCGGCGACCTGATTTTCCACTTCCAGGGTAATCAAGCCGAGGTAGCGGCCAACACCGTGGTCGATGTGCACCACCGGCGCGCCTTCGCGCAGCTCGGTGAGGTTCTTGATCACTGCGTCGTTATTGCCGCCGTCGGTGCGTTTTTCCCGACGTCGACGCTGCATCACGCGCTGGCCGAACAACGGACTTTCGGCGATCAACGCCAAGGCCGGCGTTTCCAGCACCAGACCATCATCCAGCGGCGCAATGGTGATTGCGAGACGCTCTTTACTGCTGACGAAATCCGGCCAGCTGTCGACGGTTTTCGGGCGCAGCTTCAGGCGTTCCAGCAGTTCCAGCAGCACTTCGCGACGGCCGGCAGACTCGGCGGTAAACAATACGCGACCGGGGAACTCATCGAGGAATTTCGACAGCGCAGCCAAGGGTTGGGTGGCTTTCGATTCGATCGCCAGGTCTGGCAACGGCAAGCCGGGGAAGCGCTCGCGACCAACACCGGCTTCGACGTCTTGTTGGCTGGCAACCACGCGGGGCCAGCTTTTCAGGCGGGCAAAGCAGTCTTCTACCGGCAGGAACAACTCTGCAGGCGGCAATAAAGGTCGATCAGGGTCGACGCGGCGCTCTTCATAGCGGTTGCGCACGTCGCTCCAGAAGTTTTCGGCCGCTTGTTCGATGCCCGGTAGCGAAAACACTTGGGTGTCTTGGGGCAGGTAGTCGAACAGGGTCGAGGTTTCTTCAAAGAACAACGGCAGGTAGTACTCGATGCCGGCGGGAGTGATCCCGCTGCTCAAGTCCTGAAAAATGGTGTTCTTGCGGAAATCCACGTCGAAGCGCTCGCGAAAGCGTGCCTTGAAGCGGGTGACAGCTTCTTTCTGCAACGGAAACTCGCGGGCCGGCAGCAAACGCACCGAATCGACTTTCTCGATGGAACGCTGGTTTTCCGGGTCGAAGGTGCGCAGGGTTTCGATTTCATCGTCGAACAGGTCGATTCGGTACGGCAGCTTGCTGCCCATCGGGAACAGATCGATCAACGCGCCGCGAACGGTGAATTCGCCATGCTCATAGACGGTGTCGACGTAGCGATAGCCACTGGCTTCGAGCCGGGTGCGCATCTGCTCGACGTCGAGCTTCTGACCGACATCCAGCACCAGACCACTGCCGAGCAGGAACTTGGTCGGGGCCAGACGGTGTAGGGCCGTGGTGATCGGCACTACCAATACGCCATGCGCCAGCTCTGGCAGCCGATAAAGGCTGGCGATACGCTGGGAGATGATGTCCTGGTGCGGCGAAAACAGGTCGTAGGGCAGGGTTTCCCAGTCAGGGAAATGCAGGACCGGCAGCGTAGGCGCGAAGAAACCAAGCTCTTGCTCGAGACGCTCGGCGCTCTGGCTGTCAGCGGTCAGCAGCAGGGTAAAGCGCTTGGCAGCGCTCGCAGCTTCGGCAATGGCCAGACTGAGGGCGGCACCGGGCAAGTTGCCCCAATGTTGTTTGCCTGCGGTGGCAGGGAGTAGCGGTAGACGCAGAACGGGCACGGAAGGTTGAGCTCCAAGCGTTGCGACGAGGGTCGGCGATTGTAACGGGGGAAGGCCTGCGCTGTCAGTTTTCAGCGTTTTGGCCGCCGGAAATTATGTAGTGCCGTGCAAACTGATCGCCGTGCATTGCTCATAAACAAAGGGCGCGGCATAATGTAGCCCCTTTTTTCAGCCCCTACATGTGGAAGGTTCCCGTGACTCAGAAGCCCGACCAGTGTCTTGGTGAATGGATCGATCGTGAAGCCCTCGCCGAAGCGATGATCCCTCTCATCGGTCAGCTCTACCGCAATAACAATGTGGTGAGTTCGATCTATGGCCGCAGCCTGATCAACCGTTCAGTCATTCAGATTCTTAAAGCGCACCGTTTTGCTCGTCATCGCCAGGCTGATGGCGGTGAGTTGTCGGTGCATGACACATTCCCGTTACTCAAGGCCATGAGCGAACTGAAACTGGGTTCCGCCTCGGTGGACCTGGGCAAGTTGGCTGTGAAATTCAAGGCTGAGGCCAATGGCCGCAGCGCTGAGCAGTTCGTGCGTGAAGAACTGGCCGATGTCGTCGGTCAGCAAAGCGCCACGGGCCGTAAAGGCACCGACGTCGTGCTATACGGCTTTGGCCGGATTGGTCGCCTGCTGGCGCGGATCCTGATCGAAAAAACCGGCGGTGGCGACGGCCTGCGCCTGCGTGCGATCGTTGTGCGCAAAGGTTCCGACAACGACCTGGTCAAGCGTGCCAGCCTGTTGCGTCGTGACTCGGTGCACGGTCCGTTCGATGGCACCATCACCATCGACGAAGCCAACAACACCATCAGCGCCAACGGCAACCTGATTCAGGTGATCTACGCGAAAAACCCGACCGAGGTGGATTACACCCAGTACGGGATCAAGGACGCCTTGCTGGTGGACAACACCGGTGTGTGGCGTGATGCCGAAGGCCTGGGTCAGCACTTGACCTGCCCGGGTATCGATCGCGTGGTGCTGACCGCACCGGGCAAGGGCAAGCTGAAGAACATCGTGCATGGTATCAACCATGGCGAAATCACCGCTGAAGACCGCATTGTTTCGGCTGCTTCGTGCACCACCAACGCCATCGTGCCGGTGCTCAAGGCCGTCAACGACAAGTTCGGCATCATCAACGGTCACGTTGAAACGGTTCACTCGTACACCAACGACCAGAACCTGATCGACAACTTCCACAAAGGCGATCGTCGTGGCCGTAGCGCCGCGTTGAACATGGTGATCACCGAGACCGGTGCTGCCACCGCTGCTGCCAAGGCCCTGCCTGAGCTGGCTGGCAAGCTGACCGGTAACGCGATCCGCGTTCCGACGCCTAACGTGTCGATGGCCATTCTCAACCTGAACCTTGAGAAAGCTACCACTCGCGAAGAAATCAACGAGTACCTGCGCTACATGGCCATGCACTCGGACCTGCACAAGCAGATCGATTTCGTGAACTCGCAGGAAGTGGTTTCCACTGACTTCGTTGGCTCGCGCCACGCCGGTGTGGTGGATGCTGAAGCGACTATCTGCAACGACAACCGCGTTGTGCTGTACGTCTGGTACGACAACGAATTCGGTTACAGCTGCCAGGTGGTTCGCGTGATGGAAGACATGGCCGGGGTCAACCCGCCAGCGTTCCCGCGCTAAGCAACCGCAATAAAAAATGCCCCGACTGCTTCGGGGCATTTTTTTGTCTGCTGGGTGGATTTTTGCGTGATCGCGGGTGGACAAAAAACTGCAATTGCCCCCAGCTTTGTAGGAGCTGCTGAAGGCTGCGATAAGGTCGGAACGACCTTCGCGTTGTAGATTGATCGCAGCCTTCGGCAGCTCCTACAGGGGCCCTGTGTATTGCCTGGGAGCGTAGAATTCCCCCTGGAAACGGGGGTGTGCGGCAGTCAAAAAAATGCCCCGAACCAGTCGGGGCATTTTGTTTGCAGCGTGTTACTTAGCTACGAGCTGGAACGGCCTGAGGCGCTTCCAGTCGGTTCTTGCCTTTGCGGAACAGGATCAGCGTAGCGATCAGGCCCATTGCCGCAGCGCCGCTCAGCCAGATGCCGGGCGCTGCCTTGTTGTCCAGCACGTGGATCAAGTAGGTGCACGCCAGAGGGGTGAAACCGCCGAACGTCGCAGTTGCCAGGCTATAGGCCAGCGAGAAGCCAGTGGTGCGCACCTCGGCCGGCATGATTTCGGTCAGGGCAACCACCATCGCGCCGTTGTACGAGCCGTAGAGGAACGACAGCCACAGCTGAACCATCAGCAGGTGCTCGAAGCTAGGGTTGGCCACCAGCCAGGACAGCGCAGGGTAGGCGGTTATCAGAGCCAGGATGGTCGCAGCCAACAGCAGTGGTTTGCGGCCGATCCGGTCGGACACGGAACCCATGATCGGCAACCAGATAAAGTTCGACACGCCGACCGCAACCGCAACCAGCAGACTTTCGAGGTCGCTCAGGTGCAGTTCGGTTTTACCGAATGTCGGGGTGTAGGCGGTGATCAGGTAGAACGACACGGTGGTCATGACCACCAGCGCCATGCCACCCAGCACCAGGCCGAAGTTCTGACCAATCGAACGCATGATTTCGCCCAGTGTTGGACGGTGTTTGCGTGCCTGGAACTCAGGGGTTTCTTCCAGTGAGCGACGGATGATGAAGATCGCCGGAACGATACTGCAACCGATCAGGAACGGCACGCGCCAGCCCCAATCACCCATTTGCTCTGGGCTCAACCAGTGGTTCAACGCCACGCCGATCAGTGCAGCGAACACTACGGCGGCTTGTTGGCTGGCGGACTGCCAGCTGACGAAGAAGCCTTTACGGCCCGGGGTAGAGATCTCGGCGAGGTACACCGAAACACCACCCAGCTCTACGCCCGCCGAGAAGCCTTGCAGCAGTCGGCCGACGAGGACCAGCAGCGGTGCGGCCAGGCCGAGCGTTGCGTAGCCGGGCACCACGGCGATCAGCACCGTACCCATGGCCATCATCGCCAGGGTAATGATCAGACCTTGGCGACGACCGTGGCGGTCAATATAAGCGCCGAGGAAGATCGCACCCAGCGGACGCATCAGGAAGCCGGCACCGAAAGTCGCCAGCGACAGCATCAGCGAGGCGAATGCGCTATCGGTAGGGAAGAAGGTCTTGGCAATGGCCGTGGCATAAAAGCCGTAAACCATGAAGTCGAACATTTCCAGAAAGTTGCCGCTGACAACGCGAAAAATCGCCTTGCCCTTGCCCGTATTCGAGGCCATTTCTTATTACTCACTTAGGCTATTGTAGCGGGGGATCCCTTGTCGTTATCGTTGCTGCACTTTTGCGAAGGTACGAAAACCAGGTATTGCGTTTTCGCACCGCTGGCGCGGCTCCCGCCCTCATGCAGCACGTATTGTAACAATATGTTTAATGGGTCTCGAAGACAACTAAAAGGTGCTACTAACCGCGATCCAGCAAGGTTTCGCGCAAGCTTTTAGACAGTCCATTGGGGGCCAGCCAAAGCCCAAAATAGACCTGCGCCAACTCCGGGTCCGCGCTGCTGAAAATAACCTGTCCATTACGCTCCAGGCGCATGCCTTGTTTAGGCTCAAAGCTCAGGCTGTAGCGGTCTCCACGCTGGATGTCACGAAAGCTGCCGTGCAATTGGTCGAGCTCTTTTTGCAGGCGGGTGAGGGTGGCTTTGCTTTGTTGGCGGGCGAGGGTGGCGGTGGCCGCTTTAATCACGTCGGCTTTGTCAATGTCACGAAAGTAGTACAGCTCCAGGCACTGCGCGCGCTGCTCGGTGAAGGCCTGTTGCGGGCTGATCGCGGGTTCGGTGAACAGTGCGGCAGCGTAAACGTCAGCCCACAGGTAGGTCAAAATCCCTTGGCCTTTGCGCTCAAGTGTCGGTGAGCGATCGCTCAATTGCGTCGGAAAACTCGCTTCTTTGAGTCGGTCGGCCGAGCTGGCCATGACGACAGAAGTGAATAACAGCACAAAGCCAATCAGCAGATACCGCATAATGGTCGCGCCTCATTGAGTGCCTATACACAGGTTAAATCAATTTCCGCCCGACACCGGGCTTTGCGAGCGACAAATGCGCGTTGATTGGGTGACTGTCCTCGCAGTGCTCAGGTTTTGCCCCTGGCGAGTCCGGAGTGTGCTCTGCGTGCTGCTGATTGGCGCTATCAGCGCCTGCGATTCAAGTGACCCGTTGGAAAGTTTTGCCGGTCCGACCATGGGTAGCACCTATTCAGTGAAATACGTGCGCGGTCTGAATGGGCCGAAACCCGCAGAGGTGCAAGCCGAAGTGGAAAAGATACTGGCTGAAGTTGACCAACAGATGTCGACCTATCGCAGTGATTCCGACATCGAGCGCTTCAATCACTTGCCTGCCGACAGCTGTCAACCCATGCCTGCCGGAGTTTTGCAGTTGGTGCGATTTGGCGAGCAGTTGTCCGTGGCGAGCCAGGGTTCCTACGATCTGACGGTCGAACCGCTGCTCGATCTTTGGGGCTTTGGCCCACAAGCGCGGGTCGAGCGCGTGCCGACCCCGGAGCAGTTGGCGCAGGTACGGCAGCGGGTGGGTCATGCTCACCTGCGGATTGAGGGCGAGCAGCTATGCAAGGACGCGCCGGTCGAGGTGGACTTCAATAGCATCGCCGCCGGCTATGCGGTAGATGTGATCAGTGCACGCCTGCAGGCCTTGGGCATTCGCAGCTTTCTCGCCGAGGCGACCGGTGAGCTGAAAGCGATTGGCAAAAAGCCCGACGGTCAGCCTTGGCGGGTAGCGCTCGAAGCGCCCAGGGATGACGAGCAGGTCGCGCAAAGGGTCGTCGACCTGGACGGGTATGGCGTTTCGACATCGGGCGACTACCGTAATTATTTCGAGCAGGGAGGGCAGCGCTACTCTCACACTTTTGACGCGCTCACCGGAGCGCCTATCGTTCATGCGCTGACCTCGGTCACGGTGATCGAGCCTTCGACGCTCAGTGCTGATGGATTATCGACGTTGCTGCTGATTCTTGGCCCGGAACGGGCGTGGGAATACGCCAATGAGCATAAAATCGCTGCATTTTTTGTGATTCGCGCCGATAAGCGCTTTATCATCCGCAGCAGCCCGGAATTCGACCGGTTGTTTCCGGGCAAACCGCAGTAGGCAAAATCGCGATTAATCGCTCTGGCGCGCCATGTAGTGCAGGCAACAGTGGCCTACGACGCGACCAAGGGTTAATGTTCGTCGCGACCGCGCTTGGGTAGACTGCGCCCCAGCTTTTGATTCTTCATGTCGCGGGCCGCGGCATGACATAGCCGGAGATGCCAGAGTGGTGTCTCGGCCTGTTCTAAAGGAGTACGCATGGCTGTCTACAACTACGACGTAGTGGTGCTGGGTTCAGGCCCCGCCGGAGAAGGTGCGGCAATGAACGCCGCGAAAGCAGGGCGTAAGGTCGCGATGGTCGATAGCCGTCCCATGGTCGGCGGCAACTGCACTCACCTGGGCACCATTCCGTCCAAGGCGCTGCGTCACTCGGTCAAGCAGATCATCCAGTTCAACACCAACCCGATGTTCCGGGCCATTGGCGAGCCGCGCTGGTTCTCGTTCCCGGATGTGTTGAAGAACGCCGAGAAGGTCATCAACAAACAAGTGGCGTCGCGCACGGGCTATTACGCTCGCAACCGGGTCGACGTGTTTTTTGGCACCGGTAGCTTCGCCGACGAGCGCACCATCAACGTGGTTTGCCCTACCGGTGTGCTGGAAAAGCTGGTGGCCAATCAGGTCATTATCGCGACGGGTTCGCGTCCTTATCGCCCAGCCGATATCGATTTCTCCCACAAGCGTATCTACGATAGCGACACCATCCTCAGCCTCGGCCACACCCCGCGCAAGCTGATCATCTACGGTGCCGGCGTGATTGGCTGTGAATACGCCTCGATCTTCAGTGGTCTGGGGGTATTGGTTGAGCTGGTGGACAACCGCGAACAGCTTTTGAGCTTCCTCGACTCGGAAATCTCCCAGGCACTGAGCTACCACTTCAGCAACAACAACGTCATGGTTCGCCATAACGAAGAGTACGAAAAGGTTGAAGGCGTGGAAAACGGGGTGATCCTGCACCTCAAGTCCGGCAAGAAGATCAAGGCCGATGCCTTGCTCTGGTGCAACGGCCGTACCGGCAACACCGATAAGCTGGGCCTGGAAAACGTCGGGATCAAGGCCAACGGTCGTGGTCAGATCGAAGTCGACGAAAGCTACCGCACCAACGTTCCGACCATCTACGGCGCCGGCGACGTGATTGGTTGGCCGAGCCTGGCCAGTGCCGCGTACGACCAGGGTCGTTCGGCAGCGGGCAGTGTGGTCGACAACGGCAGCTGGCGTTTCGTCAACGACGTGCCGACCGGGATCTACACCATTCCCGAGATCAGCTCCATCGGCCAGAACGAACACGACCTGACGCAGGCCAAAGTACCGTACGAAGTGGGCAAGGCGTTCTTCAAAGGCATGGCGCGGGCACAGATTTCCGGCGAGCCAGTGGGCATGCTGAAAATCCTGTTCCACCGCGAAACCCTGAAAGTGCTGGGCGTGCATTGCTTCGGCGACCAGGCGTCAGAGATCGTGCACATCGGTCAGGCGATCATGAACCAGCCGGGCGACGCCAATACCCTGAAGTACTTCGTCAACACCACGTTCAACTACCCGACCATGGCTGAAGCCTATCGGGTAGCGGCTTACGACGGTCTAAACCGGCTTTTTTGAGCGGCTCCGGCCGGTGGCCTGAGCCGGCCGGGGAGACCGATTTCAGTAATTCCCGAGCGTGGCAGTGGCCAAACCGGGAAAGTCTGTAATCAGGCTATCTACCCCGAAATCGGCGAGTCGGCGCATCAGCGCGGGCTCGTTGACGGTCCACACCGACACATGCAGACCCTGACGCTGCGCTTTCTGCAAGCGCTCAGGGGTGCAGAGTGTCCAGTTCAACGCCAGAATCCTGCAGTCATAACTTTGCGCGACCTTCAGTGGGTCGAGCCAGGCGTATTCGGCTACCAGGCCGCGCGCCAGGTCAGGCGTCAGCTCCAGCGCTGCTTTCAAAACTTCCCGCGAGCTCGACGTAACAGTGACCTTGTCCAGCAGGCCATGCCGCTGGGCGATTTCGCGAATTGCCAACACGGTGGTCGCCGCGCGGGTGCGTGAGGCGCTTTTGACTTCAAGCTGCCAGTGATCGAAGTCGCACTGTTCGAACAGATCTTCAAGACGCGGAATCGGGCACGGCTGCACCCAGTCTGGGCCGCCTTTGCGTGCGTCATAGGTCACCAGGTCGGCGGCGAGGTGCTCAACCACCTTGCCGCGACGGTCGGTGGTGCGTTTGAGGGTCGGATCGTGGATGACCATCAGTTCGCCGTCACGGGACAGGTGCAAATCCAGTTCACAGCGGCGAACGCCGTGCTTGAGGCATTCCTTGAAGCTGTTCAGGGTGTTTTCCGGTGCTTCGCCTTTGGCGCCGCGGTGGCCATAAATTAAGGTCACGTTTACTCCTTGGGGCGTCATTAAATATGAAAGCTTTTTAGCCTTGGTTGTAGGAGCGGGCTTGCCCGCGATAGCGATAGACCTGATACACCGCTATCGCGGGCAAGCCCGCTCCTACAGAGAATCGTGTATCGGGTTATTTAGGATTCTGGCGCGTCGTCCTGCTCTTTGGCAGCCCGTCGTTGCTGGGCTTGTCGTTGCAGGATGTGTCGGGCGAGCAGTTGTCGTTGGGCATCCGAAAGGCCTTCGAATTCCGTGCCGATCTCGAAACTGCCTATCTCGTGCGTGTCGCAGTGCGTGACTTTGGCCTTGAGCATCAAGCCCAAAGCCTGAGGCATCAGCACCATTTTGATCGACAGCTGAGTGCCGGTGCGGATCGGCAGATGGTGGTGAAATTGCAAGCCACCTTCAGACAGAATCACCGGCTGGGGCTCGCCGATCTTGCCGATCACGGTTTGCGCGACTACCTGGCCGAGCAGGTCGATGCGCTTGTTCAGCACTTTCAGGAAGCTGCTGAGCACCCGATCTTGTTCCGAGAGCTGGCGCAACAGGTGCTGGGATTCGAACTCGCTGACGTGCAGCTCGCTGAGCAGGTTGAACAGCGTGGAGGTGTCATGTGCCGGCGCGTGATGAGGTGCGTCCGTGCCGGACAGATGGTTAATTTCCAGTGCGATCATGTCCTCGATACGGTAGTATTCGCGGCGATCTTCTTCATCTAATGTCGACATGGCGAACCCATGGTAGCGGCGGTGGTCTGAGTGTAAAGCCGCTCAGCAAGACCCGCCACAAGGACGTTCCCTTTCCTCCGAACAAGCCCCGACATGTTCAGACCTCTTTTTGTATTTATTGGCACGCGTTACACCCGTGCAAAACGCCGTAATCATTTTGTTTCCTTCATTTCCCTGACGTCGATGATCGGCCTCGCCCTGGGCGTGGTCGTGATGATCGTCGTGTTATCGGTGATGAACGGCTTCGATCATGAGATGCGTACCCGCGTACTCGGCATGGTGCCTCACGCCACCATCGAGGGCGATCAGCCGATCAATGACTGGCAAGCCCTGGCTGCCAAGGTCAAGGCCAACCCGCAGGTGGAAGCCATTGCGCCTTTTACCCAGATGCAGGGTTTGCTGACCAGCAACGGCAAGGTGCAGAAGGTGCTGCTCAACGCGATCGACCCGGCCCAGGAGCGCAAGGTCTCGATCATCGATAACTTCATGCTCAAGGGCAGTATCGATGAGTTGACCCCGGACAGCTTCGGCATCGTCATCGGCGACAAGGCGGCAAAGAACCTCGGCGTCGATATCGGCGACAAGCTGACCTTCGTCACCCCGGAAGTCACTGTGACGCCGGGCGGGATCTTTCCGCGAATGAAGCGCTTTACCGTGGTTGGCCTGTTTCACGTCGGTGCCGGCGAGCTGGATGGCTACCTTGGCCTGACCAACCTCACCGACCTGGCGCGCCTGCATCGCTGGAAGCCGGATCAGGTCCAGGGCCTGCGTCTGAAGTTCGATGACCTGTTCCAGGCGCCCCGCGTGGCCTGGGAGATTGCACAGAAGCTGGGCGATCACAACTATTACGCCCGTGACTGGACCCGCACCCAGGGCAACCTGTACCAAGCGATCCGCATGGAAAAAGCGATGATCGGCCTGCTGTTGTTGCTGATCGTTGCGGTGGCCGCGTTCAACATCATTTCCACGCTGGTGATGGTGGTCAATGACAAGAAGGGCGATATCGCCATCTTGCGCACCCTGGGCTCCACGCCGATGCAAATCATGGGCATCTTCATGGTCCAGGGCACGGTGATCGGGGTCATTGGCACCTTGATCGGCGCGTTGGTGGGGATTTTCTGTGCGCTCAACGTCAGCGCCGCGGTTTCCGCGCTGGAAGGCCTGATCGGGCACAAGTTCCTCAACTCGGACGTCTATTTCATCGACTACCTGCCGTCGCAATTGCAAACCGAAGACATCGTGCTGGTCTGCGGCGCTGCATTGATCCTGAGTTTCCTCGCCACCCTGTATCCGGCCTGGCGTGCTGCGCGCACCCAGCCTGCGGAGGCGCTACGTTATGAGTGAGTCGGGCATGAGTGATAAAGCTGTATTGAGCTGCCGTAACCTGGGCAAGTCCTACGATGAGGGTCCTGAATCGGTGGTGGTCCTGTCGGGCCTGCAACTCGAGTTGCATGCTGGCGAGCGCGTGGCGATCGTCGGCAGCTCCGGCTCTGGTAAAAGTACCTTGCTCAACCTGCTGGGCGGCCTGGATACGCCATCGCAAGGCAGCGTCTGGCTGGCCGGGGAAGAATTGTCGGCGCTGGGTGAGAAAGCGCGTGGCCTGCTGCGCAACCGGGCGCTGGGTTTTGTGTACCAGTTCCACCACCTGTTGCCTGAGTTCACCGCGCTGGAAAACGTGTGCATGCCGTTGTTGATTGGCCGTACAGCCATTCCGGAAGCCCGCTCGCGCGCCACGGCCTTGCTGGAGCGCGTTGGCCTGGGGCATCGTCTGGCGCACAAGCCGTCGGAGCTGTCTGGCGGCGAGCGCCAGCGTGTGGCGATTGCCCGGGCGCTGGTCAATCAGCCGGGGCTGGTGATGCTCGATGAACCGACCGGCAACCTCGACCACCATACCGCCCAAGGCATTCAGGACTTGATGCTGGAGCTCAGCACCTCGTCGCGCACGGCGTTTCTGGTGGTGACCCACGACATGAGTCTGGCCAGGCAGATGGACCGGGTCTTGCGCCTGGAAGACGGCCGACTGGTCGAAGGCTGATTCAGTCCACCTGGCGAAGTTCAGCGCGCCGGGGATTTCATATTTTTCTACGGTGCTCCGCGAATGTTCAGACCGTTATCGATCTTTATTGGCACGCGCTATACCCGCGCCAAGCGCCGCAATCACTTCATTTCGTTCATTTCCATGACCTCGATGATCGGCCTCGCGCTGGGCGTGCTGGCGATGATCGTGGTGTTATCGGTGATGAACGGCTTTCAACGCGAGATGAGCTCGCGCATTCTCGGCATGGTGCCGCACGCGGTGATCTCGGGTGTGAAACCGCTGGATGACTGGAAGCCGGTAGCGGCAGCGGCCATGAACAATCCCCAGGTGACGGCTGCGGTGCCGTTTACTGAAATGGAAGGCATGTTTTCGTATCGCGGCTCGATGCAGCCAATTCAGGTCAGTGGTGTTGATCCGGCGTTGGAGCATGAAGTGTCGATCGTGGCCCAACACATCACCCAGGGCCGTCTCGAAGATTTACGTCCGGGCGAGTTTGGCGTGGTGGTCGGTGAAATCACCGCGCGCCGCTTTCGCTTGAACGTCGGCGATAAACTGACGCTGATCGTGCCTGAGCCAAGTACCGACGCCGGTGGCATTACCCCGCGCCTGCAACGTTTGACGGTGGTCGGCGTGTTCAAGGTCGGCGCCGAGCTGGATGGCACCATGGCGCTGATCAACGCGGCCGATGCCGCGCAGATTCAACACTGGCAGCCGAATCAGGTGCAAGGCGTGCGTCTGGCGTTGAAGGATTTGTACGCCGCGCCACAGGTGTCGTCGGCCATCGTTGCCGGTCTCGGTGCTGGCTACCACGCTGACGACTGGACCCGCAGCCAGGGCAGTCTGTTCAGTGCGATGAAGATGGAAAAAACCATGATCGGTCTGTTGCTGCTGATGATCGTTGCGGTGGCGGCATTCAATATCATCGCCACCTTGATCATGGTGGTGAACGACAAGGGCGCGGATATCGCGATCCTGCGCACCATCGGCGCCACACCCCGGCAGATCATGACCATCTTTATGGTGCAGGGCACGGTCATCGGCATCGTCGGGACCATAATCGGCGGGGTTCTTGGGGTGATTGCGGCGATCAACGTCAGCGACATGGTCGGCTGGCTGGAAAGGGCCACCGGGCAGCACATCTTCAGCTCCGACGTGTACTTCGTGAATAACCTGCCGTCACAGTTGCAGGGCGGGGACGTGGCGCTGATCTGCGGCGCCGGTTTCATTCTGAGCTTCCTGGCAACGGTTTACCCGGCCTGGCGCGCGGCGCAGATTCAGCCGGCGCATGCGCTGCGTTACGAGTGATTCATAGGCGGTGCGCCTGTCGCACCGCGTCGCTGCCTACGCAAACCTGTTGGCGAATGCATTCTGTTCGGCGCCGCTAAATTCAGATCTTGTCCGGTATCGGCAACTCAACCACAAACCGCGTCAATCCCTGCGCCGACTCACAGCGAATCTGCCCGCCATGGGCGCGAATGATCGAATGGGTAATCGCCAGCCCCAACCCTGCATGCTCGCTACTGCCTTCATGACGTGCCGGGTCTGCCCGATAGAAACGGTCGAACAAGCGTGGCAATACCTCAGCCGGGATGGCTACCCCCGTGTTTTCAATACTTAACTGCACACCCTGTGCCGAGCTGACGATCCGCGCGGCGATCTGGCCGTCACTGGGCGTGAAGCGCAGCGCATTGTCCAGCAGGTTGGAGAGGGCGCGGCGCAGCATATGGCGATCGCCGCTCAGGGTGGCGCTGCCTTCCCGTGACAGCCGCACCTGATTGTTCTCGGCCAGTGGCGCGAAGAACTCCAGCACCGTGTCGACTTCGTCCGCCAACTGCAGGGTTTCGCGCGAGGGGTTGAGCAACCCGTGCTCGGCCTTGGCCAGAAACAGCATGTCGTTGACCATCTGCGCCATCCCTTGCAGTTCTTCCAGGTTGCCGAGTAATGCCTCGCGATAATCCTCGGCGGTGCGCGGGCGGGTGAGGGTGACCTGGGTCTGCGTCAACAGATTCGACAGTGGCGTGCGCAGTTCGTGGGCAATGTCGGCGGAAAAGGCCGAAAGCCGCTGAAAGGCGTCGTCGAGGCGCGCGAACATGGCGTTGAAGGCTTGGGTCAGTTCGGCCAGTTCCACGGGCATGTCGTTGTGCGGCAAGCGGGTGGTCAGTGAGCTGGCCGAGACACTGGCGGCGATTTCGCTCATCTGCCGCAGGGGGCGCAAACCGCTGCGGGCGGCCCAGACACCCAGCAACGCCGTCGCCAGCGCCGAGAGGCCAACCGTCAACCAGATCAGGCGCTGCATGCGTTGCAGAAAGTGCTGATGGTGAGTGATGTCCAACAATAGAGTCAGGCGTGCTGAGTCATTGTTTTCGGGGTTGAGATCAATGGCGTACAGCCGATAATCAGTACCATCGCTGCTGACGGTTTGCAGGCTGTTCGGGGCAGGCAGCGTCGCTGGCAGCGCGGGCAGGCTGTCGAACCAGACGCTGCCGTCACCCGCGCTGATGCGCAGAGCGAGGTCGGGCTCGTGGCCAAGTTCGCGTTGCAGCGCGGCTTTGTGTGCGTCGACATCGGCCTGGCTGGCCGCGCCGGCCAAGGCTGTACGCAGCGCCGGGAGCTTGCTGTCGAGTAATTGCTGATCCAGTTCGATGAAATGCGCCTCGCTGGCGCGGCTGAACAGGATGCCGGCGCTCAGCGAGACCACGGCGGTGCAGGCTGCAAACAGCAACGCCAGGCGGCTGCCCAGCGATAATCGGCTGATCATAGGGCGCGCTCTTCCAGGACATAGCCCATGCCGCGCACGGTGTGGATCAGCTTGTTCGGGTAGTCGTCATCGACCTTCAAGCGCAAGCGACGGATAGCCACTTCGATGACATTGGTGTCGCTGTCGAAGTTCATGTCCCACACCTGCGAGGCAATCAGCGATTTGGGCAGTACTTAGCCCTGGCGTCGCAATAACAGCTCCAGCAACGAAAACTCTTTGGCGGTCAGGTCAATCCGCTGCCCGTTGCGCTCGACGCGCCGGCGCAGCAGGTCCAGGCACAGGTCGGCCAGTTGCAGGTGGGTTTCCTGGGCCGCGCTACTGCCGCGTCGCAACAGGCTGCGCACCCGAGCCAGCAACTCCGAAAAGGCGAAGGGTTTGACCAGGTAATCGTCGGCGCCCAGTTCCAGGCCGCGAACCCGGTCCTCCACCGCATCGCGCGCGGTGAGAAACAGTACGGGGGTCTCCAGCCCCGCATCGCGCACCGTCTTGAGGATTTGCCAGCCATCGCGACCGGGCAACATCACGTCGAGAATCAACAGCGCGTAATCGCCGCTCAACGCCAAATGCTGGCCAGTGATACCGTCGGCGACCAGTTCGGTATTGAAGCCGGCCTCGCTCAGCCCTTGGCGAAGGTAATGACCGGTTTTGGCTTGATCTTCAATGATCAGTAGTTTCATGGATAACTCATGGTAAGCGGGGCAGGGCACACTGTAGCGCGGCCAGCGGTGATTGGCCGAAGCTGACAAAGTTGTAATCTTTTCGTCAGCTAACTGCCAGCGCCACCGACCTAAAGTGGGCTCATCAACTGTTGTTTATGTGGAGAAGTGTGATGAGCAGTACCCTGAATTCGCTGGCTCGTGTGGCAGCGGTTGCCGGATTGCTGGCGTTGAGTCTGCCGTCGTTGGCCGATGCCAAAGCTGGGTTTGATTTTGGCCATGCCGCCCCCGCCGCACAGGCGACGCGCACGGTCGAAGTGACGTTGGGCGATCTGTATTTTCAGCCGTCCTCACTGCGGGTCAAGGCCGGTGAAACCGTGCGTTTCGTGCTGACCAACAAGGGTCAATTGCGACACGAGTTCAACCTCGGCAGCGCGGCCATGCATGCCGCGCATCAGCAAGAAATGCTTAAGATGGGCATGAGCGGGGCGCCGATGCCTGCCGACGCCAGTCACTCGGCGATGGACCACGGCAGCGCAGGCGGTGGTATGAAGCACGACGATCCCAACAGTGTGCTGGTCGAGCCGGGCAAAACTGCCGAGCTGACCTGGACCTTCACCAAGGTCAGCGACCTGCAGTTTGCCTGCAATTTCCCAGGCCACTATCAGGCGGGCATGGTGGGCAAGGTCGATATCGTCGACTAAGCGCTGAAAGCGGCGGGCAAATTCGATAAACTCGCGGGGATTCTTTACTCAGGTCCCCGTTATGCATCCCGCAGCCGAACATTCGCCGCTGGGCAAGTCCAGTGAATACATTGCCACCTACACACCGTCGTTGCTGTTCCCGATCCCGCGCGCGGCGAAATGGGCCGAGCTCGGGCTGACGGCGCAAACGCTGCCATATCAGGGTGTCGATTTCTGGAACTGCTACGAACTGTCCTGGCTACTGCCGTCGGGTAAGCCGGTGGTGGCCATTGGAGAGTTCAGCATTCCTGCGGACTCGCCGAACATCATCGAGTCCAAGTCGTTCAAGCTCTACCTCAACTCGCTGAACCAGACCGCGTTCGTCGATCAGGCGGCGCTGGTGGCAACGCTGGAAAACGATCTGTCGGCGGCTGCGGGCAAGCCGGTGGGCGTGCGTATTCGTCGCCTGGCAGAGATCGAAAGCGAGGGCGTGGCGTCATTGCCGGGTGCGTGTATAGATGAGCTGGACGTCACCATCGACAGCTACGAGACCCCGCGTCCAGAGCTGCTGCGGTGTGACAGCACGCGTATTGTCGAAGAGAGCGTGCACAGTCACCTATTGAAGTCCAACTGCCCGGTAACCAGTCAGCCTGATTGGGGCAGCGTGGCCGTGGAATACCGTGGTGCAGCGCTGGATCATGCGAGTCTGCTGGCGTATATCGTCAGCTTCCGCCAGCATTCGGATTTCCACGAGCAATGCGTCGAGCGGATCTTTCTCGATCTGCAACGCCTGCTCAAGCCAGAGAAACTGACGGTCTATGCGCGTTATGTGCGACGCGGCGGGCTGGACATCAACCCGTACCGCAGCACCGAAACGATTAGCCTGGAAAACCGCAGGCTGGCGCGCCAGTAAACGAAAAACCCGTCGTAAAGACGGGTTTTTTGTGGGCGTGACCGGTTAGATCCCGATATTGCCCAGCGTCTGAACAATGTTGCGTAAGGTGACGGCGATCGCCGGATGATTGAGCTCAAAGCGCTCCACCGCCAGGTTGACGCCGTCGGACAGGCTGGCGTCCTGGGTCATGCTTTCCAGCTGGATTTTGTCTTCGATCTGCTGCATCAGTTCGTGCAGGTTCTCCCGTTCCGATTCGGAAAGCGGTGGGTTCTTGTCCAGTTGCTCGCGCAGAGCATTCAGTTGTTCTTGCAGTTCGCGGGCAGGCATGGCGTGCTCCCTCTATGGATAGTCTCTTGCATGGACCCCAGCGCATGACTAAAGGTCCTTGATAAGGGTAAGACTAATCCACTCTTGGGCAGCGTGCATGATCTTGATCAAGCACACGTGTCTCAGGGTTTTTCGCCTTTGGTCCGACGCAAGCTGATATCGGCCAGGCAGGAAGGTAACTCGCCCAGATGGTCGATGACCGAATGCACGCCCTGCGCATAGAGCTGCAGGGTGGCCTGCCCACGCCGGTATTCGCGATCAGCGTTGCTCAGGGCCTGCCAGTCATCAGCGGACAGACCGCACAGTGGGCCGCAGGAGGCCAGGCCAATGGTCCAGAGACCGGCGTTGAGCCCGGACTGCAACAAGCGCGGGTCGCCGCTGATCAATACGCAGCCGTCAAGTTGCTTGACGTTGAGGGTCATCAGCGCCTGCCAGCACGCATCGGGGGCAGGCCAGCCGGTGCCGCCGGCGGAGCGGTTGCCCGGGACAATCCATTCGTCCAATGGCGCGGCCAGGCAAACGCTGATGGAGCTGGGTAATTCATCCAGCCAGGCAACGGGCACACCCTGGCGACTCAGGCTTTTCAAAATCGACACGGCGCCCAGTGTGGCAATCGCGTGGTCTTTGATCGCGGCGTGAATGTCATCGGGGGCAGCGTTGCTGAGGGTGTGATGGTCCAGCATCGCTATCGAACGGGCGCCAAAATCGACCAGACAGCCGCTGAGGCCGAACAGCACGGCGGTGAAGGCTGGAGCGGGTAACGGCAAGGGTGTGGCAAGTGGCGCTGGCATGGCGATGGCGACGTCCCTGAAATATTCTCTCACGCTACGCACGCCACATGACAGTCTTGTGAAGATGCGATGTCAGGTGCGGGGTCGTTATCGTTTTTATGCATGACAACTATCAATCTGCAAGTCTGCCTAAATCGTGACAGAAGGCTTTATACTGCCTGTCTTGTTTCGCTGGGCTTAGCGCCCGTCCCAATAACCAGGAGTTTTTGCTATGCCCGTGACCGGTGCTGGCGTCATCAATCGTTTGGCTCAACTGTGCCTCGTTGCCGGTGTGGCTTTTGTTCCATTCGCAGCCCAGGCTGCTGATGAAGATCCATGGGAAGGCGTCAACCGCGTTATTTTCACCTTCAACGATACCCTTGATACGTACGCGTTGAAGCCACTGGCGCAGGGTTATCAGTTCGTAACGCCGCAGTTCATGCAGGATGGCGTGCACAACTTCTTCAATAACATCGGTGATGTGCGCAACCTGGCCAACGACGTGTTGCAGGCCAAGCCTCATGCTGCCGGTATCGACACCGCTCGTTTGCTGATGAACACCACCCTCGGTGTCGCCGGTCTGTTTGACGTCGGGACCCGCATGGGCCTGCAACGCAACGACGAAGACTTCGGTCAGACCCTGGGTAAATGGGGTGTGCCAAGCGGTCCCTACGTGATGCTGCCGCTGTTCGGCCCAAGCACGGTGCGTGATGGCCTGGCCAAGTACCCGGACACCTACGACGCACCTTATCGCTACATGAACGATATCGACTGGCGCAACAGCCTGCAGGGCGTCGACGTGGTCGATAGCCGTGCGCAACTGTTGTCGAGCGAGAAGCTGATCACTGGCGACAAATACACCTTCATCCGTAACGCTTACCTGCAGAACCGCGAGTTCAAGGTCAAGGACGGCAAGGTAAAAGACGACTTCTAAGCGTCTTTGGCTGTCTAGTCCTGAAATAGGTTTACACCTGTTTCACTTCAAAAACGCCCGATGCACCGCATCGGGCGTTTTGTATTTCAAGGCTAGGTGGGGCCGCTTCTCGTTGTAGATCCTTACAGACTCTCCAACCATGTGGGTCGCATCAGCCAAGTCCTTGGGGCGGTGCAGCAAGAATTCTGTTTTCAAAATGCCGTTCACACGCTCTGCGAGCGCGTTCTGATAGCAGTCATAGCCATCGGTCATCGAACACCTGACGCCATGCTTGGCGTGCAGCCTTTGGTAAAGATCAGAGCAATACTGGGCACCTCTATCCGAGTGATGAACCAGTAGCTGATCGGTTTTCCTTTGTCGCAGCGCTTTACTCATTGCCTGGATGACTGATGCCGTGTGCAGGCTTTCATGCACGTGATAGCCGACAATCTTGCGAGAGTAAGCGTCCGTCACCAAGCTCAGATAAACGACACTTTGCTGCGTAGGCAAGTAGGTGATATCTGCGACCCAAACCTGCTCGGGACCTGTAGCCACAGCCTGATTAGGGCCAGGTTTGAGCAGGTTGGGGTGTCGGCGAAAGCGATGATGGCTGTCAGTTGTCTTGTGATAGGCACGCTTGCGCTGAACCAGCTGACGGCGGTCACGCAAGATATCAAACAGCCGGTCTCGACCGACCTTCAGGGCCTCGTCGGGCTCTGAGTGCATCAGACTATGCAGCTTGCGAGTACCTAACCGAGGCAACTGAAGGCGCGTCTCAAGAACGAAGCCCATTACGGTTTGGGCGCTCTTCGCGCGCGCGTCAAACGCTCGGTTACGTTTGTAATATGCCTGTCGGGAAATGCCCATGAACTGGCAAGCCCTGGAAATGCTCAGGTCTTTGATTTGCCCTTGGGTGAGGACTTGCCGGATCGCTTTTTTACGACGCAAACACCGTAGTCGTTTTTCAGAACGTTCACGACAGCTTCAAAGAACTGCGCTTTCTGGTTGCTTAGCGCCAACTGTTCTTCAAGCTCTTTGATCCGTTGCTCGGGCGTCAACGGGAGGTTTGGTTCGGTCATGGACCTGCTCCTCGGCTCTCGAATTGATGCGCCTAGGCTCCAGTCCTGCCGACCGTGCTTGCGTAACCAGACCAGCACCGTGGACCGGCCTTGGATGCCATAGCGCCGTTGGGCTTCTTTATAACCCAACTCGCCTTTTTCGACTTGGTCTACGACCGATAATTTAAAGGCTAGCGTGTAGTCACGCTGGCTCCGCCTTTTGCCTGATTCCATTACATCCTCCTGAAGATAGGTCAGAAGGTGTAAACCTTATTCAGGACGAGACAGGCTGCAAAAAAAAGGCGACCTCAGGGTCGCCTTTTTTGTTACGCAATGAGCGGGTGTAAAAAATAGTATCAATTCATCGAAAGAATCGTCAGCCCCAGCTTTTGCCCGCCATCATCGGTATTGGCCAGCCACACTACCTCTGTCTCGGCTTCCAGGCCTTTGAGCGCTGAGTGCTCGGAATCGATCTTCACACTCAGTTTGTCGCCGATCTTGAACGATCGCGGTGCCTGCACTTGCATGCCCGAGCTTGACAGGTCGACGCACACTGCCGGGATGATTTGGCCCGCGTACAGCAGGGTGATGTCGGCATCCACACGCATGCGGATGTAATCTCTCTTTTCCGCGTAGTCCCGATCATTTTGGCTCATGACGTGTCCTTCGTTTCTGTTGCTGATTTGTTCCTTCTTATAACTCCGGGTGATTTGCGATGTAAAGTCACCGCGCGACCACAGGCGCGAGCTTGAAACGCCCGGCGGATGGGAGTACCGTCTGCGCCTTGAAGGGCACCTCTGAATGGCGATGCGCGCGACCAAAAGTCTGTCGCCGCCGTTTTAGAGAGGCTAGAAGCGAATCCAGTACGCGGAGCCGATAAAACCGGGCCGCCTACGCCAACCTACCCTGGCGCCGTTTGCCCACATGCAGAAAACCAGTGCCACGCTGCTGATTATCGATGACGACGAAGTAGTGCGAGCGAGTATCGCCGCCTATTTGGAAGACAGTGGCTTCAGCGTCCTGCAAGCGAGCAATGGCTTGCAGGGCCTGCAGATCTTCGAGCAAAAAAAGCCCGATCTTGTGATCTGCGACCTGCGTATGCCTCAGATGGGCGGACTCGAGCTGATTCGTCAGATGACCAGTGCTGCCCCTGACATGCCGGTTATCGTGGTGTCCGGTGCCGGTGTCATGAATGACGCCGTCGAAGCGTTGCGCCTGGGTGCCGCCGATTACCTGGTCAAACCCCTGGAAGATCTGGCAGTGCTCGAGCATTCGGTGCGTCGAGCCCTGGATCGTGCGCGTTTGCTGCTGGAAAACCAGCGCTATCGACA
Source organism: Pseudomonas sp. NA-150 (assembly GCF_044336365.1). NCBI lineage: Bacteria > Pseudomonadati > Pseudomonadota > Gammaproteobacteria > Pseudomonadales > Pseudomonadaceae > Pseudomonas > Pseudomonas sp. NA-150. The sequence continues at coordinate 2,235,041 of NZ_CP172305.1, forward strand.
GAAGCTGGAAGCCGCCAATCGCGAACTCGAAGCCAGCCTGCATTTGCTCCAGGAAGACCAGACCGCCGGTCGCCAGGTGCAGATGAACATGCTGCCGGTCAACCCTTGGGAGATTGACGACTTCAAGTTCGCTCACGAAATCATTCCGTCGTTGTACCTGTCGGGCGATTTTGTTGATTACTTTCGTGTGGATGAGCGTCGTGTGGCGTTCTACCTCGCCGACGTCTCCGGGCATGGCGCCTCTTCGGCCTTTGTCACGGTGCTGCTGAAATTCATGACCACGCGCCTGTTGTTCGAATTCCGGCGCAATGGCGTGCTGAGGGACTTCAAGCCCTCGGAAGTGCTGGACCATATCAATCGTGGATTGATCAACTGCAACCTGGGCAAACATGTGACCATGGTCGGCGGTGTCATCGACGAAGAAACCGGTAAATTGACCTACAGCATCGGTGGCCATCTGCCGTTGCCGATTCTGTACACGCCCACTGACGTGCACTATCTGGAAGGCCGTGGCCTGCCGGTCGGACTGTTCAATGAGGCGACCTATCAGGACCACGTACTGGACTTGCCTGAGACCTTCAGCCTGACCTTATTGTCCGATGGGATTCTGGATCTTTTACCGGGTGATACACTCAAAGAGAAAGAAGCTGTGTTACCGCAAATGGTAAAAACAGCGGGCGGCAGCCTGGATGGCCTGCGTCAGATATTTGGATTGGCCACGCTAGGGGAGATGCCGGATGATATCGCCTTGTTGGTGTTGAGCAGGAACCTTTAATGAGTACCGGTAGAATCCAGTTTGCCGAGCAAGAAGGCACCTTCGTCCTGAAGTTTGTGGGTGAAGTACGCCTGACGCTGTGTTCGGCTTTGGATACAACTATTGAACGAATCTTCACCTCGCGGAATTTTTCGGCGATCGTCATCGATCTGACCGAAACCCGCAGCATAGACAGCACGACGCTCGGCCTGCTGGCCAAGCTGTCGATCATGTCGCGGCAAAAAGTTGGGTTGTTGCCGACAGTTGTCACCACCCATGAAGACATCACTCGACTCTTGCAGTCGATGGGTTTCGATCAGGTGTTCAACATCGTTGACCGTCCGGTGCGCTGCCCGGAATCTCTGACTGACTTGCCGTCGCAGGATCAGTCTGAAGAGGTGGTGAAAGCCAAGGTGCTGGAAGCGCACAAGATCTTGATGGGCCTGAACGATTCGAATCGTGAGGCGTTCCACGATCTGGTCAACGCCCTCGAGCGCACCGAAGTGAATTCGCACCGCTAGCAACGCGCCTTTCTGACAGGCATAAAAAGGGCGGTACCTGTGAAGGTATCGCCCTTTGTCTGTCTCGGCGCTTTTATGCTTTGGCGGCGAGCAACTCCTCGAGCTTTTCCTGGTCGCGAGCGAACTGACGGATGCCTTCGGCCAGTTTCTCGGTGGCCATCGCATCTTCGTTCGATGCCCAGCGGAACTGGCTTTCATTCAGGCTTTGACGTGCTTCACCGGCGTTACCTGGCTTCAGCATACGTTCCAGAGTGCCGGTGTCCTTCGACAACTGATCCAGCAAGTCCGGGCTGATGGTCAGGCGATCGCAACCGGCCAAATGCTCGATCTGACCAATGTTGCGGAAGCTGGCGCCCATGACCACGGTTTTGTAGTCATTGGCCTTGTAGTAGTTGTAGATGCGGGTTACCGACTGCACGCCCGGATCGTCGGCACCGACGAAGTCATGGCCAGCCGACTTCTTGTACCAGTCGTAGATGCGTCCTACGAACGGCGAGATCAGGAACACACCGGCCTCAGCGCACGCCACTGCCTGAGCGAAGGAGAACAGCAGGGTGAGGTTGGTCTGGATACCGCTCTTTTCCAGCTTCTCGGCAGCACGGATGCCTTCCCAGGTCGACGCCAGCTTGATCAGAATACGGTCGCGACCGATACCAGCCTCTTCGTACAGGCCTATCAGACGCTCACCACGTTCGATCATGGCGTGGGTGTCGAACGACAAGCGGGCGTCCACTTCGGTGGATACGCGGCCTGGCACGACATTCAGGATTTTTTGACCGATGGCGACGGCGAAACGGTCGCAGGCCAAGCCGATGTCATGGTTGCTGCCCTTGAACGCTGCTTTCAGCAGTTCGTCATTGGACGAGCTGGAAGCGGCCTTCAGCAGCAAGGAAGGGTTAGTTGTGGCGTCTACCGGCTTGAGACGTGCAATGGCATCAAAGTCGCCAGTGTCAGCAACTACCGTTGTAATTTTTTTGAGTTGATCCAGCTTGGAAGTCATGAGGGTGCTCTGTCCTGTGCGGTTAGAAGACATTACCCGAGCGCTGCCGGCCACTCAAGGGCGCATGCTACTAATGGCCCATGAGCCGGAGAGGTAATCCAAGATCATTTGAGCCCGATCCGCTCAACTCGTTCCCGCGGTTTTTAAACTAACGGCCTTCAAGCAACTGCGCAGCCTGATCCAATAGCGCCAACGGCTCTTTGGTTTTGTGAATATCCACCGACAACAGCTGACGAAAACGTCGCGCGCCTGGAAAACCGGTCCCCAACCCCAGCACATGGCGAGTGATGTGATGCATCGAGCCACCACTGGCAATGTGCTCAGCAATATAAGGGCGCATCGCCGCCAACGCCTCGGCCCGGGAAATAATCGGCGCCGTGCTGCCGAACAACTGCTGATCGACCTCAGCCAGCAGATAAGGGTTGTGATACGCCTCACGCCCCAGCATCACTCCGTCAAACACCTGCAAGTGCTCGTGGCAAGCTTCCAACGTCTTGATCCCACCGTTGAGAACAATCTCCAGCTCCGGGAAATCCGTCTTCAAGCGCGCTGCCACATCATATTGCAACGGCGGAATATCGCGATTTTCCTTCGGCGACAAGCCCTCAAGAATCGCAATCCGCGCGTGCACGGTAAAACTGGTACACCCCGCCTCACGCACCTGCCCGACGAAATCGCACAACTGAGCGTAACTGTCCCGACCGTTGATCCCGATCCGATGCTTCACCGTCACCGGAATCGACACCGCATCCAGCATCGCCTTCACACAATCGGCCACCAAACCAGGGTGACCCATCAACACCGCACCGATCAGATTGTTCTGCACCCGATCACTCGGGCAGCCGACATTCAGATTGACCTCGTCATACCCGGCCGATTGAGCCATCACCGCACAGGCCGCCAAATCGGCAGGGGTGCTGCCGCCCAGTTGCAGAGCCAACGGGTGCTCGGCTTCGTCGTGACGCAGGAAGCGCTCGTGATCGCCGTTGAGCAGAGCGCCGGTGGTGACCATCTCGGTGTAGAGGAGGGCGTTTTTGGATAGGAGGCGTAGGAAGAAGCGGCAGTGCCTATCGGTCCAATCCATCATCGGGGCAACGGAGAACCGGCGGGACACTGTAGGCCTTGTATCTACTGGGCTTGAGGCTGAATTCGTTAACATTTTGCTCTACGATTTTGTACCATTTTAAGGCGGTTTCAGGCCATATTTCCGGGTGGGCGGTACAATTTACTAATCATGGACAGACGTGTGCCACTTAAAAAATGGCGACTATCAGAGTTAGAAAACGGGCCGATGGCACGGCCTGCTACACCGCTCAAATCCGGATCAAGCGTTCCGGAGTGCAAGTCTACCAAGAGAGCCAGACTTTCGCCCGTAAACAGGCGGCCCAGGCATGGGTGCGCAGACGTGAGGCGGATCTGGATGAACCTGGTGGGCTCGGTCGAGCAAACCTACACCCAGGCCGGATGGAGCACGACGGTAGGGTGTAATGCAGGCAGAAATGGAAGGGCTAAGGCAGCGGGTAAGCGCAAGAAAACCTCGGGGGTTTGAAAGTGTTGGATCTTGAGCGGGCGAGTTTTTGTAGGACGTTTCTGAAGTTGGTTCGTACCCATTGCGAACAACGTCTTGGATTTTCATAATCATCCTCGGACAACGGATTTTTAGGGTTGCATGAGCGTCACTCAGGAGCAGGAGCAGAAAATGACCAATAAGCATTTTCATCGTTTAGGGACGTGTCCACCGATCAGTCGGGCGATGGATGTCACAATGATCGCGACCACGGTTGGGTGCGCAGCCATCGCCAATATGGTTTTCCCCAGCATGGGAAGCGCGGTTGTAGGTGCTGTGCTGGGAGCTATCATCGGCTTTCGATCGACCAAGTCGACCTAACAATCAAGGACGACTGCATGGCATTGGATCAAATTAGCTGCTCAATTCTGGGCAGCTTGATGTTGATAGCAATATATTTGGGTTTATCCCTCTATCACAAGCAACCCCCAGACCTCTCCCACGCCTTGATTATCGCGATGTCTAGCTCAGGGGTTGTCGCCGCGGTGGCTCTTGGCTCGTTGACGTACTTTTCCGAGCCGGAAAACCTTGGAGTGCTCAAGGATCAGAAGGCCAGCATCCTGATCGGTACACTTGCCATGACGTGGGTGTCCGTCGTTTCCGCTTACTCGAGCGTGATGCATCCGTTACGAGCTGCGAAGCAGTCAGGGCCAGTACAGTCGTAAGCGCTCAACCACATCCCAACATCAAGAGCCCGCCAAGTGCGGGTTTTTTGTACCTGGAGATACTGGCCGGTGATTAACCCAAAGACTCAAGTCAGATTGTTCGACACATCAGGTGGGGGCAACGAGGTCGGACTGCAGGAAAGCACTGATTACTTGAGCACTTAACGCTCAGAGAAGCATGGCCAATTCGCCGCAAAAGACGCTCCGCATGGAGTACACGCCTGAAAATGTCCTGAAATTTGATCCCGAGGTGGATCCCGACTGTCTGGACGACGTCATCCTCTGCCAACTGCATCGAGCGGGGGCGGTCGTCGATATTCTCTTGGCAGATATCACCGAAAGCAGCGAGTTTTCCGTTTCAATCAACGTCGTCCGCGATCTGTAGTGCCTGCTGCAGCGCCAGTTCACTGAAATGAAAACCATCGTCAGCGACTACAACGCTGCCGGGAGGAACGCATGAGCAACCGTGTCGAAATTCAAGCCATTTCAGCGAAATGCTTTTGATCGCGGAGCAGAGCCTTGAGCAGACGGGCTGCAGCAGGAGGGCGTTGTAACCCGTGCCCGCCCGCCCCTTAAAACAACTACCCCTCCTGCGCAAAAATCAAAATTGTCATATTCCCGCGCACATAGCGCTTACCATCCTTGGGCAGGCGCCCGATTTCGTCGGTCTCGCCGGGGCTGTTGACGCGCATGACTACACCCACCGAACCCTTTTTCCGGGCTTCGGTCATCCAGCGTTGCACCTTGTCCCGGTCGACCTGGCGGTGAATCGCATCGGCGTAGGTGATGCCGTATTTCACTTCGCCGACGACGTTGTACAGGTCCACATCCGGGCGATTCAGACGCCAGGAGAGTGCCGATGCAGCACCGAGGTCGTTACTCAGCAGGCTGGTGGTCTGGTTCAGTTCGGAGAGGTGTTCGGCAATGAACTGATCAGGCATCTTGCTGCTGACGATGTGTCCGGGCATCGCGGCCGGTAGCAGTGCGACCAGGGTCCAGACACCCAGTGCTGGCGCAGCCCAGTAAGTAAGCGGCCTGAGTGCCTGCAGTGCGTTGCTGATGATCCAGACGGCCAGCACGATGATGAACAGCGTCAGGCCGATGGTTTCTGTTCGCCCGTACACTGGGTTGGTCATTTGCAAATAAATCAGTGCGAGCAGGGCGATGATGGCGATAGCAGCGTTGATCAGGCCGTTGATCCGAATCGCCTGGCCTTCGAGCTGGCGCAGTTTGTCGGCCAACGTGTTACCGATGAGCAGCGCCAGGGGCAGAAGGCACGGCATGATGTAGGTTGGCAGTTTGCCTCGGCTTAGGCTGAAGAAAGTAAGCGGCAGCACCAGCCACAACAGCAGGAAAGCCGTGTCGGCCTGGTGTTTTTTCTCCCACGCCTTTACCAGTGTCGAGGGCAACAAGGCGGCCCAGGGCAGGGAAGACACCAGCATGATCGGCAGGTAAAACCACCAGGAACGGTCGTGTTGTGCATCGTCGGCGGCAAAGCGGCGAACGTGCTCATTCCAGAAGAAAAAATTCCAGAAGTCGGATTCTTGCGCATTGACCCTCAGCACCCAGGGTAAACAGACAATCGCCGCAAAGAGCACCGCGATTGGGCCATAACGCAGCAATTCGCCCAGGCGTCGCTGCCAAGTCATGTACGGCAGGGCGATCAGCACCGGCAGCAGCCAGGCCAGAAAGCCCTTGGTCAGAAAACCCATGCCGCAGGCGAAACCCAACGCCGCCCAGGCCATCAACCTATGGCGCTGCGGACTGCTGTCGACAGCGAACCACAGTGCGACAAGACTTAGGTTCACCCACAAGGTGAACTGCGGATCGATATTGGCGTAGCCTGCCTGGCCGGCAATAAGACCGAAGCTCATGTACAGCAGGGTGCAGGCTACGCTTTTGCGCGGGTCATTCCACAGGCGTCGGGCAATCAGATAGGTCAGCAGCACACTCAAGCCGGTGCTGACTGCCGAGGCAACGCGAACGCCAAACAAATTTTCACCGAACAACGCCTGGCCGATGGCGATCATCCAATAACCGCCTGCGGGCTTTTCGAAGTAGCGCAGGCCCATAAAGTGCGGAGACACCCAGTTGCCGGTTTTTAACATCTCCTGGCTGATCTGCGCGTAGCGTGTCTCATCGGGAATCCACAGGCCATGGAAAGTCAGTGGCAGTAGATAAAACAGCAGGAAGGCCAGTAACCCCAATGGGAGCACCCATTGTTGGACAAGACTTGATACGGGGGTATAGACCTCGGGAAGTGACTGTTGGCGCCGCAGACCTTTATGGTCGGCGTGACGCATGGGGAGGTTGTTGGGCTTCATAAACAGGTCTCAATCGTTTGTAAGCAACGTATATAAATGGGTGACCGCGTGAACAGGGAACGCACTTTTTCTGGGGACGCGATAACGGAAAGTGTACAACGGGCAAACTTCACAGGCGCTGAACACATTAAATTCAAGAGGGTGGGATAGAGGTCAAAGGTCTGTGAAAAATTGAGCACAGGCATATCGCCGCTTACGACCAGGAGCGACCGCACCTGTCTTTAAAATACAAAACGCCCGATGCAGTGCATCGGGCGTTAGGGGTGAAACAGGTGTAAACCTATTTCAGGACTAGACACGGTACGGCCTTGTTCAAAACGCTGATTTGATCACGCCACCATCCACCCGTAACGCCGCGCCATTGGTGGCCGCCGAGGCTTCCGAGCAAATGTAGACCACCATGTTGGCGACTTCTTCAGGCGTGGTGAAGCGTTTGAGCAGCGAGGTAGGGCGGGCTTTTTCAAAGAACTCTTTTTCGAATTCATCGAAGGGTTTGCCGCCCGAGAGTTTGTCGACGAACTCACTGACGCCTTCCGAACTGGTCGGGCCAGGCAATACCGAGTTGACCGTCACCCCGGTACCCGCACAGCTCTCGGCCAGGCCACGGGACAAACCGAGTTGCGCGGTTTTGGTGACCCCGTAATGAATCATCTCAACCGGGATCTGCACCCCGCTTTCGCTGCTGATGAACACCACACGGCCCCAGTTCTTCTGTTTCATTTTCGGCAGGTAAGCGCGGGTTAGACGAACCCCGGACATGACGTTGGTATTGAAGAACAATGCCCAGTCTTCGTCGGGAATGTCTTCAAACGGCTTGGGGTCGAAGATGCCGAGGTTGTTCACCAGCACGTCGACCTCGGGGTGTTGTTCCAGCAGTCGCGTGATGTGCTGCGGGTCGGAGAGGTCGCCCGCGAAGCCTTGCACTTCGGCGTCTGGATGCAGGGCGCGCAATTTGGTCAGGGCATCACTGACCGATGCTTCCGAGCGCCCGTTGAGAATCACTCGGGCGCCTTCACGGGCCAGACCCGTAGCAATGGCGAAGCCGATACCTTTGGTCGAGCCGGAAACCAGCGCGCGTTTGTTCCGCAAATGTAGATCCATGAGACTCACCCTCGTAAACATGGTGTTTGATTAGTCCGCCGGATAAAGGCGGGGTTCAAGCCCAATGACTGTAGGTGAAGAACAGGCGGCGCTGGTTCGATTATTTACAAACAGGTGGCCAGGGTCGCCAAGCGGCGTTCGGCCAGGGCATCAGCGTTGGTGATGTAGTAATTGACCGTGGTGCCGGCGGCACTGCTGGTGACGTCGATGAAGTATTCCGAGCTGCGGGTGTAGACCGTGTAACCGCCCGCCGGACCCGGTTGCAGGTAGGCTGCGGCCTCGACGCTGAACATGGTCTCATCCTGCCAGGCGAACTGGACGCACTGGGCAACGAGTTGGTCTTTCTTCTCGGAGGTGAAGGTCTTGGTCGGGGCTGCGGTGCGCGCCTGATCCATGCTGTGCGTCGAGCACCCAGCCAACAATCCGAGGGTCATGAGACCTGCCAACATCCGCATGATGCTTCCTTAAGTCTGAAAAACGCCGACTGTACCACTTGCCGGCGCTGAAGCCATCCATCCGCGCGGTAGTGCAGGAAAAAACAGGGTGTCCGTTCTGTTACAGGGTGGGTGTGATTGAAAACGCCTTCAAGTGTTCTGTAGTTGACGAAAAAAAGAAACCGACGCAGCACCGTCGGTTTTAAAGGGAGCATCTATAAGTTGCAGGCTAAACCGTTGGTGCGATTGATGGAGGTGATGAGGTTTAACGCACCACCGCCAGCCTGCAAGTTCAAACGCTAACGAACGCCAACGTTTGCATAACGACGTGAGGGCACCGGTTAGAACTTGGCGACAGCGTCCAGTTGCAAAGTATTGACATCGGCATCTTTCACGCCGCTGACTGCAGCGTCGGAGTTGGCCATGAAGTACGTTGCGCCGAGATTGAAGTTTTTGCCGATATCATGGTTGATATTGAGTTTGTGGCCGCGCGAGGCTGTGAAGCCGTTGGCAAAGTCGGAGTCGGTGAATGCACCCACCACGGCGTTACGCTGAACATCGCGGTAGTTGTAGTCGACGTTGAAACCAAACACGGTCGATTTGGCACCGAACAACCAGGCGGTGTCTTGACCGGAAGAGGCTTCACTGTTGCTGACTAATTGGCCGTAGAACGACAGTGGAACCATCAAGCCGGAGATATCAGCCTGACCGAAGCCTTCGTACAGACGGTATTTGTTGATCGTGTTGCCGTTGATCGCCAGGGCATTGCCTGCGATCGCGCCGGCAGTGCCTGGGAGCGGGCTGCTGTGGTCGCCGTCAAAGCTGTAGAGGCTACCGCCCAAGGTGACCTTGAGGTTATCCAGGGGTTTGAAGCGAGTACCGATCTGGCCGGTATACATGCGCAGGTCGTTCGAGAACTGGGTACCGTTGCCGTCGACGTTGTCCTTGAGCGTGAAAAAACCACCGTTGGCGAACAACTGGAACTTGTCGTTCACATCGTATTGGTAGGTGGCTGCCAGACCTTCCGGGTTGATGTCGCTATCCCAGATGATGTCGCCTTCGCTGACCCACGGTTGTTTGATCTTGCCGCCGATGAGGTGCAGGTTTTTCACGGCGGTAGGGTGGTAGTCGATGTAGCCCAGGTCCAGCCAGATGTCTTTCTTGGTGAAGTAGTTGTTCAAGTCCTGGTTGGTGGTGTTCGCAGAGTTGTCGCTGCCGGTCGCAATACGAATGCCCGTGCTCACCTCAGGGTTGATTTCAGTGTAGGCACCGAGGCGGACGCGGACACGCTGACGGTTTTTATCCTGGCTGTTGGTTTGACCATCGGCTTTAACCGTTTCTTGACGCAGGCGCACATCACCTTCGAAGTGAGTCTTTGCGGCCCAGGCCACGGCCTGCGAGAAGGCATCCAGTTTGGTAGATTGGTCAACCAGTTTGGCCTGCTGAGCATCGGCCTTTTGTTTTTCCTGAGTGTCGCTGGCCAGGTCGTTTTGCAGTTCAGCGTATTGAGCGGGAGAAATGGAACCGTTCGTTTTAAGCATTTCGAGTAACTTTGCATCGACCGCGGCGTTGGCCGGAACACTCAGGGCCAACAGCATACCACCGCAGACACTCGCTGCAATTTTTGTATAAACAAAACGCATAGTAATCATCCCCAGATTAAATAGAGGTGACAGAAGTCACTTCAAAAAAGTTGGCCTTATCCTGGCCGAGACTTGGGTTGCTAACCCCTTGATTCAAAACCGGCGCCAGTATTGCGAAGACTTGTTACAAAAAAATTTCAAGGCGAGAAGTTTGAAATGTTTGATGATGGGAGGAAGGAAGATATAAATAAAAGTTTATATTTCTATTCAAATATAAACTTTAATTTACTTTTATTTCCACGTTCGTCTACTTGACGGATTGAACGATGTTCAGTTATTAGAAACTATCGACCTGGTTCTAACCTTAGGGTTATGAACAGCAAAAACCGCAGGTTCCGAAGGCCGGTTTGACCTGTCCAATAAGTCAACAAATTTATTTCTGACCGATGTCATAAAGACATCACATTTCTGCCTTATACATGCCTCTCCGGCGTATCCGTTGAAGAGGCTTTTAAGCTGTGAATAGGTTCGTGCCTCGATTTTTCCGCAAGCGCTCCGCGACGCCCGTGCTGCGTCGTTTCAGGATCACCCCGCGACTGGTGGGTTGCTTCGGCATTACGGCAGTCCTGTTGGTTGGGGTCGGGGCGTTTTGCTTATGGCAGATGCAGGGCATTCGCAGTCAAGGTGAGGCCGTTGAACGTGGCGCGTTGCCGAGTATTGCGATGGCCGATGCGATTGCCATCGATCTGGTGAAAATGCGTGGCGAGACCTCGCATTTGATCGCCAACGCAGACGACCCGAGCGCGGTGACCACCAGCAAGATCAACGTCGAGCAGTTGAAAAACGAAGTCGAGAAGGGCTTCAGTGACTACATTGCGCGTGTGACTGACAGCACCGAGCGTGATTCCATTACGGCGTTGCAGGACGCGTACAAAGCCTTTATCCCCGGCTTGCGCGACGAAATCACCCTGATCGAACAGCGCAAAATCAACGAGGCGCGGATGCTGGTCGACACCACGTTGACCATGCAAGGCGACCTGATGGACATGCAGGTGCAACTGCTGCGTGAGCTGAATAAACAAAGCGCGGCGGCGGCAGTGGAAGCGGCGGGCAACAGTTATCGCCAGGCGCGGATCATTGCCGTCAGTGCGATCGGCCTGGCGTTGGCGCTGACCTTGCTGCTGGCCTGGCGTCTGAGCGTGAGCATCATTCACCCGGTGCGTGAAGCGTTGCACATCGCCCATACCATTGCAGAGGGCGACCTCAGTCCACAGCCTATCCCCGAGGGCAAAGACGAAACCGCAGAATTGCTCAGTACCCTGGGGCAGATGCGCACCAACCTGCACGTCACCATCGCGCAAATTGGCGCGGCGTCGACGCAATTGGCGCAGTCGGTGCAGGAAATGGGCACCATCGCCCAGGCCAGCGCGCAGAACCTGCAACTGCAAAACGACGAAATCGAACAGGCAGCGGTGGCGGTCAATCAGATGAGCCAGGCGGCGGTGGAAGTGGCCGGCAACGCCAGCGACACCTCAAGCGAATCCCAGGCGTCGAACCAGGCGGCAGCGCAGGGGCAGGTGCGCTTGTCCGACACCATCAACTCGATCAAGCAACTGACCGGCAATGTGCTGGAATCGTCGCATCAGGCCGAAGGTCTGGCTGAGCGGACGTTGAGCATCGGCAAGATTCTCGATGTGATTCGCGCCATTGCCAACCAAACCAACCTGCTGGCGCTCAACGCGGCAATCGAGGCGGCACGTGCCGGCGAGGCGGGGCGTGGTTTTGCCGTGGTCGCCGACGAAGTCCGCTCGCTGGCGCAACGCACCAGCGCGTCGACCAGTGAAATCGAAGCGCTGATCAACGGCGTGCAGAAGAGCACCCAGGAAACCGCTCAGGCCCTGCGCCTGACCGCGACCCAGGCAACGTAACGCTGGATCAGGCGGCGGCCACGGGTGAGGCACTGAAGGTCATTATTAACTCGACTTCGACCATCAGCGACCGCAACCTGTTGATCGCCAGCGCGGCAGAGCAACAGGCACAGGTCGCGCATGAAGTGGATCGCAACCTCAGCAGCATCCGTGACCTGTCGACGCAAACCGCGTCGGGTGCACAGCAAACCACCGTGGCCAGCGATGCGTTGTCGATGCTGGCGACCGACCTGAACACCATGGTCCAGCGCTTCGTGTTGTAAGGTAAATCCGATTCTCTGTAGGACCGAACTTGTTCGATGACGATCAAGACGGTATCTACAGAGTCAGCGTTCAGGGTATTGCTTACCAACGCACCCGCACCCCAAGATTGCCAATCAGACCAAACGCGCCATCGGTGCTGCCGCTGTAGTCGCCACTGACAAACAGACTGACGTTGGGTGTGACCCGGGCCAGCAGTCCGAGCCCCACTTCGACACTCGATGCGTTGCGGCTGCTGTTGATCTTGTCCACTGGACCGAGGCTCAGCAGTTCGCCGCTGGAATAGGTTTGCCACAGGTTGGTCCGCACGTAGGGCTCGACCGGCAGGCCGTTGACCTGGTAGTTACCTTGCAAGCGAGCACCGACTCGACCGCTCCAGGTACTGGTGTCGGTGGATGGCGCGTTGGTGGCGTTGCTGGTGCTGCCAAGGGAGGTGCGTTGGTTGATCACCTGCGCCTGGGGCTCGATCACCCAGTTATCGCTGATGCCGATGGAGTAACCGCCTTCCACCGACAACGTCACGGCGCTGCCCTCGGTGGCTTGCCAGGCGCTTTGTCCCGTGCGGGCAAAGCCATTCAAGTGAGTGTTGGCGGCCACCAGGTTGACATGCCAGCCTTGGGCCGAAGTCAGGCTCCAATAGGCGCCAAGGCTTTGACCCTGAAGTGCCAGAGTATTGTTGCCGGGCGGTGATGCAAAACCGGCGCTGCCGCCAAAGAATTGATTTTGATCGACGAAAATCCCAACCCGTTGAGTGTCGCCATTGCTGCTATGGGAGGTATACAGCGCCGGACTGATCGGCGCCGGGTCGAGCAGCGCATTGCGGGCTAGCCATTGCGATTCGGCTTGCGGCGACGGGTTCGTGGCGAGGTTGTGTGGCGAGATGCCTAACGCGGAGGGCATGAGCGAAACCACCGGAAAACTGCCGCGTTCCCAGGGGATGGGATCGTTTTCGGTCGAGGCCGCTTGAACCTCCAGGGTGGAGCAGAGCAGGAGGGAAGTGGAGACGGTATACACCGCCAGTTTAATGTCCCGGGGGGTCATGGAAGTGTTCATGGGGTGGTCCTTGCTGTCGCATAAGTACTCTGCTCTGGCGTCTCTCCTACCCCGAACGAGGGGCGGCCGAAATCATTGAGACAAGCTTCGGCGGCCCGCTTTGGCAGGTATCCGAGAGCTGTCTCTGGTGGTATTTCCGGGGGTAGTTAGGTATAGCTAAGGACAGGACGAGGGGTGCGTCAAGAAATTGAACTGAAGAGTGTAAAAATTACGTACACGAAATAAATCATTGATTCAAATAAATTAAGTCGTATTTTTTAGAGAAATGCTCTGCGCGTTCAGCCTCACTATTTCTCCTCATTAAGGTGATAGCAAAAAGCTCTAAGCCACATAAACGCCCTGTTGAGGCGTTCATGTGGTTTATTTGACACCAATCGGGTCAGCGCTTGGCTACCGTGTTCGGCGTCATCAGGCGCAAACCGCTGGCCACGCTGCCCACTGCCGCAAAACATGCACCCAGCGTCAGGGCCAAAACCGGCCCGTGTTCGCCGGAAATGCCGTAGCTCAACGCAACCAGTGCCGCGCCCGTTGCCTGGCCAATCAAGCGCGCCGTGGCGATGGTGCCGCTGGCGCCGCTGCTGCGTTCTGGCGGGGCGCTGATGAGCAGGGCTTTCTGGTTGGGTGCCTGAAAGAAGCCAAAACCCAGACCGCAAATAATCATGCGAATGATGATGTCCGCGACGCTGGGATCGGTCGGCAGCATCGCCAGCGAGATCATGCCGCCGCACAGTACCGCCAAACCGATACCGCCGAGCAGGCCCGGTGGGTAACGATCTGAAAGCCGCCCAGCAAATGGCGCGATCAACGCAACCACCACCGACCATGGGGTCATCAGGAAGCCGGTCTGCACCGGGTCACGCCCCAGTACGTTTTCAAAGAAAAACGGCAGCGAAACGAACGCCAGGCCCTGGGTCGCGAACGAACACACCGCGGTGATCGCCGACAAGGCAAACAACGGACGCTTGAGCAGGTCGAGGGGGAACATCGGCGCGGGATGTCCGGCTTCCCGATGCAGCATGAGCGCGCCGGCCACCAGGAAGATGGCGAACGCGATCAATACGCTGGTCATCGAAGCCAGCTGGGCGAACTGGCTAAGCGAGTAGATCAAGGCGCCAAAGGTGATGACATTGAGTATCGCGGTGATCCGGTCGAAGGGCAGGCCGCTGAGTTTGGTCGCCGGCAGCGCTGACCAGGCGAAGAACAAGGCGAAACAACCAATCGGCAGGTTGATCGCAAACAACCATGGCCAGTGCGCCACCGACAACACCAGCGAAGCCACGGTCGGGCCGGCGGCGAATGACACACCCACCACCAGTGCGTTCAGGCCCATGCCTCGGCCCAGGTGTTCGCGGGAGAAAATCGAACTGATCAGCGCCGCGTTGACGCTCATGATCGCCGCCGCACCGAGGCCCTGGAACACCCGGGCGATGGTCAGGGTCGGCAGCGACCAGGACAGGGTGCACAGCGCGGAGGAGACGATGAACAGAATCAGACCGCCGAGAAACACCCGTCGATGTCCGACGATGCCGCCCAGCGCCGCCAGCGGCAACAGGGTCGCCACTGCGGCCAACTGATACGCATTGATCACCCATACCGAGGCTGCGGGTGATGCGCTCAGGTCCGTGGCAATCGCGGGCAGGGCGGTGTTGGCGATGGCGGTGTCTAGGGTGGCCAAGGCGATCGACATCAGAATCGCGAGCATTCCGCGAACTTCGAGAGAGGTCAATTTGGTGTGGGTAGTGGCGTCCTGAGGACTGAGGTGGGTCATTACCGACTGCGCTCCGATCAAATCAGACGTCGCGGTTCGCCCACTCGGCAAACGGTTGCGCGCCGTCGGGGCAAGCATGCCGGGTTGGGGGGCGTGGGCGCAATGCTGCTTAAGGATGTTTTAAAAAACGCGGCGCCCGGTTGACAAACCCAGGGCGCCACTTTGACGCGGAGGTTACATGCGGAAATGGCTGACCAGGGTTTGCAACTGGTTGCTCAAGCGGGCCAGTTCGACGCTGGAGGCAGCGGTGTCGTCGCTGGCGGCTGCCGTCTGCTCGGAAACGTCGCGCACTTTGAGAATGCTGCGGCTGATCTCTTCCGCCACCGCGCTTTGCTGCTCGGCGGCTGCGGCGATCTGTTGGTTCATCGCCTGAATGCTCGACACCGTGTGGGTGATGCTCTCCAGCGAGGTGCCGGCCTTGCGCGTCAAGGCCACGCTGCTGTCGGTCAGGTTGCGGCTGCTGAGCATGATGCTCGACACCTGCTGCGTACCGTTCTGCAGGCTGGCCACCAGGCTTTCGATCTCCTCGGTGGATTTCTGCGTGCGCTGCGCCAGGCCACGCACTTCATCGGCGACCACCGCAAAACCACGTCCGGCTTCACCGGCACGCGCCGCTTCAATCGCTGCGTTGAGCGCCAGCAGGTTGGTTTGCTCGGCCACGGCCTTAATCACGTCCATGACTTTGCCGATCTTGTCGCTCTCTTGTTGCAGGCCGTTCATGGCATCGCTGGAGCGAATCACCTCGGCGGCCAGACGCTCGATCTGGGTGATGGCTTCACCCACCACCTTGTCACCGTCACGGGCTTGTTTGTCCGCGTCGGCTGCGGCATGGGACGCCTGCTCAGCGTTGCGTGCAACCTCCTGAACGGTGGCCGACATCTCGTGCATGGCGGTGGCGACCTGGTCGGTCTCGGATTTCTGGCTGTTGACCCCGGCGCTGGTTTGCTGAGTCACTGCGGAGAGTTCTTCGGCGGCGCTGGCGATCTGAGTCACACCATCGCGAATCCCGCCGATCAACTCGCGCAGGGTCGCGCCCATGCGCTGAATGCCTTGCTGCAGCACGCCCAGTTCGTCACGACGGGTAACCGCTGCCGAGTGCGACAAATCACCAGAAGCAATGCGCTCGACCACGGCCAGGGTTTGCTGCAACGGGCGGGTGATCTGCCGGGTGATGATCAGCGCGGCCAGGGCGCCGAGAAACAAGGCCAACAACGTAGCGCCCAGTTGCAGGGTGCGGGAGTGGGTGCTTTCCAGGTCGCGTTGGGTGGTCTGGAATTTGTAGAGCTCATCGTTCAGGTCGACGATCACGGCGCCCAACTCACCCAGCGATTTACGCGCGGCGATGATGTCGGTAGAGGCATTTTTGTAGGCCATCACCGAGGCCTGATAGTTGAGCAGGGCGGTTTCCAGTTGCTTGAGCTTCTCCGGTTGCGCGCTGCCGAACACCTCGTTGAGGGGCTTCAGACCCTTGATCGCGGTGTCGAGTTGGGCCATGGCCTTCTGCTCGGTTTCGCTGATCGAGTTACCGGTGTAACCGCGCACTTCATAGCGCACCAGCATCAGGTCTTCTTTGGCCTTGATGATGGCCTGGTACTGACTGAAGCGGGACTCGTCGGTCGCCGGCAGTTGCAGCACGGTGTCCATGATCCCGCTGATGATCTCGGCGCCTTTGACCGCATCGACACCCATTTGCGCGCGTACGGTGCTGGAGACCTTGTAAGCATCGCGCATCTTGGCCAGGGCTTTTTCATAGTTGCTGCTGGCATCGCTCAATGTCGCCAGCATTTTCACGTCTTCAGGACTGGTCAGCGTCTTGCTCAGTTTCTGCTGTTGGGTCTTATAGGCGTCGATCGCCGCTTGCACCGTCTGGCCGACGGTTTCGTCACCGTTGGCGATCATGTATTGCAGGCGCGAGACGCGCAGCACGGTCAATTTGTCATCGAGCGTGGAAATCTCGCTCATCCTGTCGCTGCGAGCAATCAGCCCGTCGAGGCTGGTCCAGCCGATCAGCGCCAGGATGGCCGTCAGGACCAGCACCAGGCCAAAGCCCAAGGCCAACTTCATGTTGACGCTGATATTTGCGAACCAGCTATTCATCAAAAACTCCTCCAGTTATCTCGATTTTTAGATGCTCGTACCGCAGGGGAATTGTTGTTTTTCGGCCAGTACGCTTCTACGCATAAACGCTATCGGCGGGCGGGGCGATATCTGAACGATGAATTGCGGTCATTTGGCTAGCTGCATGGGCTGTGTGATCGATTGAATATCGACCTGAGACGGCGATGATTTGCACGTGTCCTTAAAGGTGTGCAGAATTGTCCTTATTTTAGTGCGTTAACAATCAAGGAGCTGATCATGCTGAGCATGACGATAGAGCAGCTACGAGCTGCAAGCAATGCTGGGGGGGTGGCTGGAGTAACATTGAAAGCTCTGGGCAGCGCATTCCTTATTCAGATCGCCACCCTCAGTGGCTCCGAAGCGATATTGACAAAGGCCCGCAGTAGCGAACCGCGACGCTTTGGCAGTCCGCTGGCTGCAATGAATGTGCTGAAAGAGATCGGTATTAGCGTAGGGCGATTTGACGCCAGCGAATACGATCCAGTAGCCAAAGGCCAAGACTCGGGTAATCGGGGCAGGTCAGATGCCATGCGTGAGGCACATGAAGCAGCTGCGTATACCAAGTGGCTCGCTGCCGAGATTCAGGAATCCATAGCTGATCCTCGACCCGACATCTCTCACGACGATGTCATGGCGCAAATGGATGACGACATTGCCGCTCTGCTGGCATCTGACAAGAGAAAGCCCGCGTGACTGACTCGCTCTACAGTATTCAATGGAGAACCATGGCACGTGAAGATCTTCGAAGGATTATTCAGTACATCGGCAAAGACAGCCCGACTCGCGCTGCCCACTTTGGCCAAGAGCTGCGCAACAAAACCAGCCTGCTTAAAGAGTATCCCGAGCTGGGACGACAAGCCCGCCCAGGCTTGTCTGGCTGTCGCGAGTTAATAGTTCACCCGAACTACATCATCTTTTACCGCGTATTGAGTGACGCGCAGACAGTACAAATCCTTAGGGTCAAGCATGCGGCCCAGCAGATGCTGGAAATGCGGTGACAAGCTGCAGTTGTCACCGCGGATTGTTCCAGCTCCGCGAGATGACTCACGTCGTCAAACTGTACGCCGGCCGTTCCCCCGCCAATCCCTGCGCAAGACTGGCCAATACAATCTCGCCCATCCGCGTGCGGGTCTCCACCGTGGCGCTGGCCCGATGCGGTTGCAGCACGACGTTATCCAGGCTGAACAACACCTCGGGCACGTGCGGCTCATCGACGAACACATCGAGACCGGCGCCGGCGATGCGGCCTTGGCTCAGGGCGTCGACCAGGTCAGGCTCGTTGACCAGTTTGCCTCGCGCTACGTTGATCAAAAAACCGTGCGCGCCCAATGCATCAAGAATCTCTGCGTTAATGATGCCCTCGGCGTTGTCCGCCGCAGCGGCGAGGATCAACGCGTCGCTTTGTTCGGCCAGCGCCTTGAGGCTGGCCACGAAGGTGTAAGGTACGTCGCTGATCGGCTGCAGGTCGGTGTAACTGACCGGGCAACCAAACGCAGTGGCGCGGGTGGCGACGGCACGACCAACGCGACCCAGACCAACGATGCCGACCCGCATGCCGCTGAACTGGCGGGCCAGAGGCAGTGGCACCAGCGGCGTGGCGCTCTTGCTCCATTGGCCGTCGCGCACATAGCGCTCGCCGGTGCCGATACCACGACAGACGCTGATTAACAGACCGATGGCCAGGTCGGCGACGTCATCGGTGAGGGCACCAATCGTGGCGGTGACATGAATGCCACGTTCCCGCGCATAAGCCATGTCCACGGCGTCAGTGCCAACGCCGTTCACCGCCACCACTTCCAGTTTCGGCAACTGCATAATGATCGCCTTGCTGATCCCGGTATGGCCGCCGGAGATCACCCCACGAATGTTGTGACCGTGTTCCTTCAGGTACGCCGCTTTGTCGCTCTGCTGATAATACGGGCGAAGGGTGTACAGCTCATTCAAGCGGGCGTTGATCGACGGGATCAGCACCGGACTCAATTGCAGGACTTCGGGTTTCATCAATCACCTCAACAGGTTTGATCAGCCGCGACCGACGAAGGGCATGTTGGTCGCCATCACGGTCATGTTCAGCACGTTGGCGGACAGCGGCAGACCGGCGATGTAGCGCACCGCGTCAGCGACGTGTTTGACATCGACCATCGGTTCCACGGCGATCTGCCCATTGGCCTGGCGCACACCTTTGGTCATGCGTACCGACAGCTCGGTGAGGGCGTTGCCGATGTCGATCTGGCTGCAGGCGATGTTGTATTCGCGACCGTCCAGCGCCAGGCTTTTGGTCAGGCCCAGTACCGCGTGTTTGCTCGCGGTGTAGGGCGCGGTGAACGGGCGAGGGGTGTGTGCCGAGATCGAACCGTTGTTGATGATGCGGCCGCCTTGCGGGCTTTGTTTTCGCATCAGGCCAAAGGCACCCCGGGCACACAGATAGACCCCGGTGACGTTGGTGTTGATCAGGTTCAACCACTGCTCGACCGGCAGTTCGTCGATGGGAATGGCCGGGGCGTTGATCCCGGCGTTGTTGAACGCGACATCGAGGCGACCGTAGACTTCTTCGATGGTGGCGAACAGCGCATCGACACTCGCCGGATCGCGCACGTCGGTGGGCACGGCAAGCGCGTTCTGGCCAGCCGCGGTGGCAATCTCCACCAGTTCATTCAGGGGTTCCGGGCGACGGCCGGCAAGCACCACGCTGTAGCCATCTTCCATCATGACCTGGGCCACGGCGCGGCCAATACCGCTGCCAGCACCGGTAACCAGTGCAACTTTCAAAGGGGAACTGTTCGTCATTTTTGTGTCCTTCCAGGGCAGGTGTTCTTTAAGAAAAGGCGTGTTGGTGAGTCGCGACCGTGACCGACAGTTGGCCGATCCCTTCGATGCCGGCGGTCACCACGTCGCCGGCCTGGATCGACTCCACGCCTGCGGGTGTGCCAGTGAAAATCAGGTCGCCGGCCTTGAGCCCGATGGACTGCGAAATGCGGCTGACGACTTCCGCCACCGACCAGATCTGGTTGGCGAGGTTCGAGCGCTGGCGATCGACGCCGTTGACCTGCAACCACAGCGCGCCGGAGGTCGGATGGCCGATCTTGCTCACCGGAACAATCGCAGTGGCGGGGGCGGAGTGCTCGAAAGCTTTGGAACTTTCCCACGGCCGGCCCTGCGCTTTCGCTGCCATCTGAATGTCGCGGCGGGTCATGTCCAGACCGGCGGCGTATCCCCAAACGTGATTCAGGGCCTCGCCTTCGGCGATATCGCTGCCGTCTTTGCCGATGGCGATCACCAGTTCGATTTCAGGGCAGAACTCAGCGGTCAGCGACGGAAACGGCAGGTGTCCATGGGCGGGAGCAATGGCATGGGCCGGCTTCATGAAGAAAAACGGTGCCTCACGCTCCGGTGCTTTTCCGTCCACCAGCGCTTCTGGCCACCAATAGTTACGCCCCATGCAAAACACTCGGGCAACCGGGAAGTATTCGGTGCTGTCCTGAACCGGCAAACGCGGTTGTGGCAACGGTGGAAAAACGTAGTTATTCATAGCGTTCAGTCCGTTATTCAAGTGTTTGCCGCACAGCCAGTGTAGGAACAACCGGTTGATGTCATGTGGACTAAACCACGACCTTTTTGGACAAAAGGCCCTGAATTGTCACGCCGCCGTTTTCAACTGGATACGGTACAAACGACCCAGTAACAGCGAATAAGACAAGGTGCCGATCAACGCGAGGCCACCGATAAAATAGAACACCAGCGAGAACGAGTTGGTCGCCGTCAGGATGGCGCCGATCACGATCGGGGTCACAATCCCGCCGATGTTGGCGGCCAGGCTGGTGATCCCGCCGGTCAAGCCGATCAGTTCTTTCGGCGCGATTTCCGCCACCGCAGCCCATGATGCCGAGGCGATGCCCTGGGCAAAGAAGGCGCAGGTCAGAATGGCGATGCACAACTCATCGGAGTTGGTGAAGTTGATCAGCACAATCGACATGCCCAACATCGAACCGACTACCAGCGGCAACTTGCGAGCAAACGACATCGAATAACCACGGCGAATCAGGGTGTCCGAAACAATGCCCGCCAGCAAAATCCCCACGGTCGCACCAATGAACGGCAAGACGGCAAAGATCCCCACTTTGACCATGGTCAAATGGCGTTCTTCGATCAGGTAAGTCGGGAACCAGGTGAGGAAAAAATACAACGCCGAGGTACTGGCGAACTTGCCCAGGCAAATCGCCCAGACCTGGCGGTATTGGAACAACTCGGCTACTTGGCGCCAGTTGAATTTATTGCGGTCTTTACTGCTTTTGACCAGACCGCCGCCTTCCTCGATGTAGCTCAGTTCTTCTTTGCTGACTTTCTTGCAACTCAGCGGGTCGCGATACAAGTAAAGCCAGGCGATGCCAAACAGCACACCGATCACGCCGGTAACGATGAACACATAGCGCCAACTGAAGGTGGTCGCCAGCCACAGCAAACCGCCGGTAAACAGCGCCGTGCCCAGGTACTGGCCGCTGACGAAAATACTGCTGGCCAGTCCGCGTTCCCGTGACGGGAACCAGATCGCCACGGCGCGGGTGTTGGCGGGGAAGGCCGGTGCTTCCAGCCCCCCGACCGCCAGCCGCAAGCCGAACAGCGAAGCGAAGCCACCCACTGCGCCTTGGGCCACGGTGGCCGCGGACCAGGTGATCAGTGACAGTCCGTAGGTCAGGCGAGAGCCAAATCGATCGGAAATGAAGCCCGCCGGGACCAACGCGAACGAATAGGTCCAGGCGAAGGCCGAGAAGATCAAGCCCATTTGCAGTTTGTCGAGACCCAGGTCCTTGGCCATGAAGGGCGCGGCAATGGAGATGTTCACCCGGTCGACGTAATTGATGATGGTCGCCAGCAACAACAAAAACAGCATGAAGTAGCGGCGTCGAGTGGGGAGTCGGCCGGACACGGCGACCGGTATGGCTTGAGCAACGTCGGAGTTCGACATCAGAAGGCCCTCATTATTTTTATTGGAATCAGCATTCAGGGCAGCTGCATGGCGCTGCCTTGATAGAGGTAAGTTATCGTACCTCTATCGCTTTGCAAGTGACTTTTTTCGGAGCTGGAGAGGGGTTATGCACACGCAATTTTTCTGATGTTTTGACCTTATAACTCGTACATCCAGCTCTTAACTAAAACAAATACTTTATAAACATATAGTTATATCAATGCTGACGACAGGATAAGAAACCGGGGTTGAGAGAGGATCGTTGAATCGTCCAATTTCCATGATGTCGTACAACGTCATTTTTTTTGCTGATTTCTGGCCCGCGCTGACGAGTGGTTTCAGATAGGGTCTCTGTAGGCGCTGCCGAAGGCTGCGAAGGGCATTTAAACGCGTTAAGTGTTCTGTCGTTATCGCAGCCTTCGGCAGCGCCTGCAAATCTGTGCTCTGACGCTTGTATCCAGCGTCTAGAAAACGTATCTCTGGAGCCTGCCGGAGAGTAGACACGGGCGTGAGCATGCAAGCGTTGTTGAACGAGATCCTCGAAGAAGTGCGCCCTCTGATCGGACAGGGCAAGGTCGCCAATTACATTCCGGCACTGGCCGACGTGCCGGCGCAACAGTTGGGCATTGCCGTGTATGGCAACGACGGCGAGATGTTTTGCGCCGGCGATGCGCAAACACCCTTTTCCGTGCAGAGCATTTCCAAGGTCTTCAGCCTGGTGCAGGCGATCCAGCATTCCGGCGAAGAGATCTGGCAGCGCCTGGGCCATGAGCCATCCGGGCAGCCGTTCAATTCGCTGGTGCAGCTTGAGTTCGAACGCGGCCGCCCGCGCAATCCGTTCATCAACGCCGGTGCGTTGGTGATCTGCGACATCAACCAGTCACGCTTCGCCGCGCCGGCCTTGTCGATGCGGGATTTCGTGCGGCGCTTGTCCGGCAATTCGGGCGTGCTGGTCGATGGCCGCGTCGCCGAGTCCGAATACCAGCATCGTGCGCGCAATGCGGCAATGGCCTACCTGATGCAATCCTTCGGCAACTTCCATAACGATGTCGAGGCGGTGCTGCGCAGCTACTTCAGCCATTGCGCCATCCGCATGAACTGCGTGGACCTGGCCCGCGCCTTCTGCTTCCTGGCCAACGACGGTTTTTGCAAACACAGCGGCGAACGCATCCTCACCTCGCGGCAGACACAACAAGTCAACTCGATCATGGCCACCAGCGGCCTCTACGACGAAGCCGGCAACTTCGCCTACCGCGTCGGCCTGCCAGGCAAAAGCGGCGTCGGCGGCGGCATAGTCGCGGTAGTGCCAGGGCGCTTCAGTGTGTGCGTCTGGTCGCCGGAATTGAACGCAGCGGGGAATTCGCTGGTGGGCATGGCGGCGCTGGAGTTGTTGAGTCAGCGGATTGGGTGGTCGGTATTTTAGGTTGAGCAGTGAATTGAGCCTGCTCAAGCAAGAGGTCGGCGGCATACCCCAGCATTTAATGAGTTAGACCGTGGCTGTGTAGGCGACTAGATGTTGCGGATGGCTCGGGGTGAGTCTCCGCAGGCGCCTCTGTCTGTAGGAGCCAACGTGTTGGGGCGAGCGGCTGAGACTGTCAGAAATTTTGTGTTCGGGCATAACATGTCACCAGAGGTGCATTTATGCCGACCAAAAAGAAGTCCGCCAGTGCAACACCGAGGGAATTGCCCTCGATACCCAAAGAGCTGATTGATCAGTTCGTCCAAGGCCCGATGAGCGCCGCAGCCATTCAGGACGCCTCTATGGCGTTCAAAAAGGCGCTGATCGAGCGTGCGCTAGGCGCCGAACTGGGTCACCACCTTGGCTATCCTCAGGGCGCGGAGCGCCCTGAGGATTCAACCAACCAGCGCAATGGTAAAAGCGGTAAAACGGTACTGACCGATGACGGGCCACTTCGCCTGGATATCCCCAGAGACCGCGATGGCAGCTTCGCGCCGATCCTCATTCCCAAGCATGAGCGCCGATTTACAGGCTTTGATGACAAGATCATTGCCATGTACGCCCGAGGGATGACGGTGCGTGAGATACGCGCTTTCCTGTCCGAGCAGTATGGAACCGATGTGTCGCATGACTTCATCAGTTCAGTGACCGATGCTGTGCTGGAAGAGGTTGGCGCTTGGCAGCAACGCCCTTTAGAGCCTATGTACCCAGTCATCTTTTTTGATGCGCTGCGGGTCAAAATTCGCGACGAAGGCTTGGTGCGTAACAAGGCGGTGTACTTGGCACTGGGCGTGTTACCCGATGGCACACGAGATATTTTGGGCATCTGGATCGAAAGCACCGAGGGTGCCAAGTTCTGGATGAAGGTGTTCAACGACCTGAAGACTCGTGGTGTTGAAGATGTGCTGATCGCCGTCACAGACGGCCTTAAAGGGATACCAGAGGCCCTAGGGGCGGTGTTTCCTGCTACCACACTGCAAACCTGCATCGTGCATCTGATCCGCAACAGCCTGGACTATGCGGCTTGGGATAAACGTCGAGCACTGGCCAAGGCGCTCAAGCCGATTTATCAAGCCATTAACGCCGATATCGCTGAGCAGGAACTGAACGCCTTTGAGGCGGGGCCTTGGGGCAAGCAGTATCCGACTGTAGTTGCTGCTTGGCGTAGAGCCTGGGATCGAGTCATCCCGTTTTTTGTCTTCCCGGCAGGCATCCGAAAGGTGGTCTACACAACCAACGCCATCGAAAGCATCAACGCTCAGCTACGAAAGATCATCAAGACCCGAGGGCACTTCCCCACTGACGATGCAGCGACGAAGCTGATATGGCTGGGATTACGCAACATCACCGCTAACTGGGGTAACGCCAGCGCATGATTGGAAGGTGGCGATGAATCAATTTGCGATTCTCTATGGAGATCGATTTACCAGGCCGAGCTGGTAAAACAAAGGCCTGCCTGACGGCAGGCCACAACCAGCCCGAACACAAAAAATCTGACACTCCCGAGCGGCTAGATGATTTGTCTGCAAGCACATACCCACAAAAGGCCGAGAAGAGTCCTACAAAAGCTTTCCTGATTTCCGACAGACCTCCCAAGGATTCACCCATTAGGCTTCGTTTTCGTTTCCAGCGCGACGATTCGGCTATGTCCTACGCATCGATAATTCCGGCTCCCACTTTCACCCTCAGCATCAAACCCCTGGAAAATTTCGGCTTCCGCGTGCTTGCCGTCGATGTCGAAAACTCCCGCCTTACCTCTGAACCGCGCATGAAAGCCTTCGACCACTTCCGCCATTCGCACAAGGACACCGCCCATGGCTGACAAAAACGGCAACCTGCAACAGCGTCGCAACGACCGTTTCAGCGATACACCGCTGACCGGCATGACCACCTGCCCGTTCAAGGACCCTGAGGTCGCTATCGTACCTATGCGCTACGCGCTGGACCGCTCGCGCTATGACGTCGATCCGACCCAGCTCAGACCCTTGTGCGCCGAAGGCCAGTGGGCCCGATTGCCCAAGCTGAAAACCCGCACCTACACCTTGCGCCAACTGCGCGGCGGCTATGTCTACGTCTTCGACGAGACCGCCAAAACCCTGCATGAATACAGCTACTCGGCGCTGAACGCCAACCTGACGCGCATCGTCTGGAGCGACGCCGACATTGGTCAAGATCTACGCAGCACTGAGGGCGGTGAAATCCGCAACTACCTGCTGTACCCGCGCAATAACCAGCTGCACATTGCCTTTTCGCCGCAGCAATGGACGTGGCGCGTCTGTGAGCACCTGCGTTCCCACAGCGACAGCCGTGCCCAGTGGATGCAGCCGCTGAACCTCAAAGAATACTGCCGCACCATGGACGTGCCGCACGCCCTGCAATTGATGGACCTGGATAAACACATCGTCGCCGACGTCGACGTCTGGCCGATCAATCACGACGGCCGTTTCGCTGACTCCGCGTACCCCTCGGTCTCCGAAATCGGGCCCTCACAGCATGTGGTGCCCTTGGCCGCCCACGTGATCTGGACCGGCAGCGTCGAGGATAAATTCAGTTCGGTGATGGTCGCTCTCGACGACTCGCTGGCGGTGATGGAAGACCTCGGCATGCAACTGATTGCCGACCAGGCTGCGTTTCAGGAGTGGCAAGAGGCACATGAACACAAGCTGAGCATGGCCGGTGTCGTCGAGCAGCTGTGCGGAGTGGGCGGCGATCCCGAGTTGCTGCCTGCATCTGTCCGTAGCGATGATCGCAAAGCGCGTGAATATCTCACCGACATCGAAGCCTATTTCGAGCAAATCAACGTTGAGGAGACCGCAGGACAGGCCGAGATCGGCATCATGCAAGGCCTGCACGACCTGCCGTCCAAAGGCCTGGCTCAACAAATAAAAGCCCGATACGGTAGCGAGCCCTCCGCCGCCTTGCGCGAAAGCTGGGAAAAGCGCAGCAAGTGGCGACGGGAGGTTGATCTAAGCGCCGCCCGCAGTTTTGTCGAGGACCATCAGGAAAAAAGCGTTCTCCTGCGCCAGCAAGTACACGACACCCAATCCGACTTGCAAACCTGGGCCGTACGCATCGGCACCGAGCCGCTGAAGCTGTTCATCGACACCACCAACCCCAACACACTGCTCTACCTGCAAACCATCATTGCGGACCTGATGGAAGCCATGGCCCAAGACACTGCCGCCTCGAAATGGCTGGCGGAGCAAGACCAGAAAGCCACTACCCTGTTCGGCCTGGCGCGTTTCGGGTTTTCGGCACCGATCAAAGATGCCCTGGATAAAGAGGCCAACCAACTGGCCAATGACCACAACGACATCACCTCGTTGCTCGGTCGCCTGGCGGAACTGAACGGCTTTCTCAGTCATGAGGACATGGCCAACAAACCCTGGATGTTGGCCCTGAGCGAAACGGCACGGCTGACCTTTAAAGCGCTGGGCGAGATGGCCACCGGAGCCGGCAAACAGGCCGTGGAAAAGACCCTGTTGGCCCTGCTGGCGGTGGACAGCCGTCTGGCCTACAGCAACAGCCGAAACCTTGGCGCCTTGCTGCGAAACATGCTCGTCGGACACTTTCTGATGGGTCATCCCGAGCGCTTACAGCTGGACCCGGACTTCAAGAAACACCACCACCAGTGGAAGGCCGACCTGCAAGCGTTGAAGAACAATTATCAGCGCGCGATGAACGCATGGTTTTTTAGGCGCAAGGCCTACGGCGCCAAGGAACTGGGCCGCATCGCCGCGAACGTGAACGAGGCAATAAAACAGCACTTGCTGCGCATGCCGCTGTTGCTTGATTACCAGAAGTCCCAACACGTCAGGACTATTCAGGAGGCTATCGCGAGATCAGTGACTAAAGGTCTGGCCCAACTAAAATGGCCAGAGCTAATGGAAGCATGGAGTGCCAAGCACGGGTTGGTCGCCGGTGCGATTACCTATGGCGTGGTGTTGGCCAACTTGATTAACACCGCATTGGTTTATCGAGATTTGTCTCGGGATGGGAGTCTGGATAGTAAGGACTGGGTGAAAATCAACTCGGGGATGGCGTACACCGGCAGTGCGTTGATGGCGTTAGTGGTGGGGACGAAGTGGGAGGCGATCAAGGGGCTTTCGACTATTCTTGATGGAGAGAAAGTGGGGATAACCCAAAAATCAGCGGCGTATTGGAATAACGCCGATGATCACACCAAGTCTTGGGGGAAGCATCTAAAGGTGTTTAGTGCCCGAATGATAGCGTTGGGGGCATTTACGCTGATCGCTACGACGGCGGAGTATTGGGAGGTACTAGATGAAATGGAGCGTACAGAATCATCTCTGGATAAAGTTTTTTATAATATCCAGCTTGGAGCGATCGCTGGGTTTATAGCGATAGGAGTCGTCCAACTGGTCGCAGGTGGTGTGGCGTCGTTAGGTGCTTCTAAAGTAGTGGCGTTTGCAATGGGATCTTGGGTAGCTGCCGGGGCCCTAGGAGCAGGCTTGATGTACCTGTTCGCCTCCTATGCCCTTAATTACTTGAAGCGGGACGCAATTGGCCAATGGTTGCGTAAAGGCACATGGTCGCGTTACCCCGCGAGACTGTCAGAAATTTTGTGTTCGGGCATAACATGTCACCAGAGGTGCATTTATGCCGACCAAAAAGAAGTCCGCCAGTGCAACACCGAGGGAATTGCCCTCGATACCCAAAGAGCTGATTGATCAGTTCGTCCAAGGCCCGATGAGCGCCGCAGCCATTCAGGACGCCTCTATGGCGTTCAAAAAGGCGCTGATCGAGCGTGCGCTAGGCGCCGAACTGGGTCACCACCTTGGCTATCCTCAGGGCGCGGAGCGCCCTGAGGATTCAACCAACCAGCGCAATGGTAAAAGCGGTAAAACGGTACTGACCGATGACGGGCCACTTCGCCTGGATATCCCCAGAGACCGCGATGGCAGCTTCGCGCCGATCCTCATTCCCAAGCATGAGCGCCGATTTACAGGCTTTGATGACAAGATCATTGCCATGTACGCCCGAGGGATGACGGTGCGTGAGATACGCGCTTTCCTGTCCGAGCAGTATGGAACCGATGTGTCGCATGACTTCATCAGTTCAGTGACCGATGCTGTGCTGGAAGAGGTTGGCGCTTGGCAGCAACGCCCTTTAGAGCCTATGTACCCAGTCATCTTTTTTGATGCGCTGCGGGTCAAAATTCGCGACGAAGGCTTGGTGCGTAACAAGGCGGTGTACTTGGCACTGGGCGTGTTACCCGATGGCACACGAGATATTTTGGGCATCTGGATCGAAAGCACCGAGGGTGCCAAGTTCTGGATGAAGGTGTTCAACGACCTGAAGACTCGTGGTGTTGAAGATGTGCTGATCGCCGTCACAGACGGCCTTAAAGGGATACCAGAGGCCCTAGGGGCGGTGTTTCCTGCTACCACACTGCAAACCTGCATCGTGCATCTGATCCGCAACAGCCTGGACTATGCGGCTTGGGATAAACGTCGAGCACTGGCCAAGGCGCTCAAGCCGATTTATCAAGCCATTAACGCCGATATCGCTGAGCAGGAACTGAACGCCTTTGAGGCGGGGCCTTGGGGCAAGCAGTATCCGACTGTAGTTGCTGCTTGGCGTAGAGCCTGGGATCGAGTCATCCCGTTTTTTGTCTTCCCGGCAGGCATCCGAAAGGTGGTCTACACAACCAACGCCATCGAAAGCATCAACGCTCAGCTACGAAAGATCATCAAGACCCGAGGGCACTTCCCCACTGACGATGCAGCGACGAAGCTGATATGGCTGGGATTACGCAACATCACCGCTAACTGGGGTAACGCAGCGCATGATTGGAAGGTGGCGATGAATCAATTTGCGATTCTCTATGGAGATCGATTTACCAGGCCGAGCTGGTAAAACAAAGGCCTGCCTGACGGCAGGCCACAACCAGCCCGAACACAAAAAATCTGACACTCCCTACCCCGCAGAGCGTCTGCCTGATGATGTGTCTGGACACATGGAGGAAAAGCGTGCCTTTCTTGAAATACAGCTCAGTCCGATGCTCTACATCAAGCCAACATATGGAACAAAGCTTATCTACGTTCACCCCAATGGGTACCAAAAATTCCCCGTTCAGAATGGCGCCTGGGTCCAGCTGTATCTTCCGGTAGAACTGCGCGGCTCATTAGTCGGAACCAACCTGACAGCCAGTCATCGGCCGTTATATGTACTGCCTGTCGAAACGATCGACGAGTCGTTGCAAGAGCCGTTTATCAAGCACGGGGTAATCGTCGAATCGGGGTTATTGGGTCATACCCCGGATCATATAGAAACTAACGGTCCGAATGAGGGCCGCTACGAAATGCCCCCGGAGGGTGAAGGCGTAGTTTGGCAGACATGGGTACCGCTGACTGAGGCCGCACAATTTATTGAAATGCAAGTGTGGTACTCGCCCGAAATTCTGGCCTCCAGTGAAGGCGACCGGGGCTATCGTTTTCAGCTTGAATTAGACAAAGAGGGAGTATCTGATGAGAAAAGCACGCGTCTCACGAGCCTTGATCCAGGCACTTTACAAATAGAAACTTTGGGTGGTCGAGAAAAATCAATCGCTATTCTTGTGCCGAATTAAGGGGGGCGCCATGGCTGAATTATCAGAAAATGAAACTAAAGTCATTAACTGTCAGGAGCATGGAAGACCCGTATTGGAGGGGGAAACATTGATGAGCTGGACCATTAAGGCTCATTCTTCCCCCATGTTTTTAATCGATACCATCATGGGGAGCATAGCCTTAATCCCGGCAAGCTTTATTATTTATATATATTTGTTGAAGCACCCCGGCAGCAATGATGATGCTATTTTATATTCGGGCATTTTTGGACTTTGCTTTTGGCTATTTTTATGGCTAAGAGGCGTAAGGCAAAAAACTGTCTATAATTACCGAATCACCGATCAAGGCGGCGAGGTTGAATACTGGGAGGACTATCCCGAAAACATGGGAAATTTTTTCAAATGGTTGTCCGTCACCTCACTGATTATCATTGTTTGCTTGATTGCCGTAGACCCTGTATTCATTTGGGGGCTTGCTGGTCCTGTTGGGATTGCAGTAGGTGGTGCGAAATTTTTCTTGGGATGGGAAAATGAAAAGCACCATAGAGTTTCCTCTCCTTGGAACGAGTACAACTTCGTAACGGTAGACAGGAAAAGAAAAATGCTAGTTGCGCATCGAACTAATTTAACGGTGGGTTTCCAAATTCATTTATCCAAAGACTTATTTGATGAATTCGTAGATACGTTAAAGGTAGTTTTACCGCCGACCGCTGTGTTCACTGAGGCCCCGTGGAGTGGCTAGTTAATTGATATTGAAGTCGAGTCGAAATTGCAAGCTATGGGCGGGAAAAGAAAAAATAAATCCCCTTCCCACTCAGAGCGGCGCCTGAGTGCCGCGGCATCCTGCGTGGCTTATCAGTCGAGGCCAACCTGACCGCCAGTCATCGGCCCTTATATGTATTGCCTGTTGAAACGATAGACGAGTAGTTGCAAGAGCCATTTATCAAGCACGGGGTAATCGTCGAATCAAGGTTATTGGGTCAAGCGCCAGACGAAATAAATACTGACGGCCCGGGTGAAGGACGTTACGACATGCCGCCTGAAGGGGAAGACGTGGTTTGGCAGACATGGGGGCCACTGGCCGAGGTTGCTCAATGTATAGAGATGCAAGTCTGGTACTCACCCGAAATTCTGGCTTCAAGCGAAGGCGACCGAGGTTATCGTTTTCAGCTTGAGTTAGACAAAGAGGGAGTATCTGACGGCAAAGGTACTCGTCTTACAAGCCTTGATCCTGGTTCCCTGCAAATAGAAACTTTGGGCGGTCGAGAAAAATCAATCGCTATTCTTGTGCCGAATTAAAAGGGCGTGCCATGACTAAGTTCTTAGGCAATGAGGTTAGTAATAATGACGATCAAGAGCATGTAAGACCTGTATTGAAGGGGGAGACATTGATGTGCTGGACCATCAAAGCTCATCCTCATCCAATGCTTGCAATTGACATAATGATGGCCGTTGGAGCTATGTGGCCGTTGGGATTTACTCTTTACGGTTATTTTGGTGAGCATGGAGAAAATGACTTCCCTCTAGAATATTTAGGCATTTTTGGATTGTGTCTCTGGCTTTTTTTGTGGTTAAGAGGTGCACGACAAAAAACGGTCTATAACTATCGAATTACCGAGCAAGGTGGTGAGGTTGAGTCCTGGCCTGACTACCCAGAGAATATGGGCGCTTTCTTCAAGTGGCTGTCTGGCATCTCACTGTTTGTCGTTGTCTGCTTGATTGCCGTGGACCCTGCATTCACTTGGGGGCTTGCTGGTCCTGTCGGAATCGCAATAGGTGGCGCAAAGTTTTTTCTTGGCTGGAAAAATGAAAAAAAGTTTGAATCATACCCTTATTGGCATTTATGCAATTTCGTTACCGTTGATAGGAAAAGGCAGATGATAATTACTCATCAGACGCGTTTGGACGTAGGTTTTGATGTTCACTTGTCGAAAGAGTTGTTTGATGAGTACCTAGCTACGCTGAAGGCGGTTTTGCCACCCACTGCGGTATTTACGGAAACACCATGGAAGTGGTAGTTGCTGGCTATTGAAGCCCGTTATAGGCTGCAGGTCTGGTCGGGTGGGGGACAAGAAATTTACCTGCCCGTTCAGAATGGCGCTTGGGTCCAGCTGCATCTTCCGGTAGAGCTGGGTGACTTGTTAGTCGAGTCCATCCTGACCCCACGTCACCGGCCCTTGTAAGTATTGCCTGTCGAAACGATAGACGAGTCGTTGCAAGAGCTCTTTATCAAGTACGGGGTAATCGTTGAGTCGGGATCATGGGGTCATACGCTATATCCAATAGAAAAATAATGGCCATGGTTTGGGGTTTAACAGGCCGTCAACCGCACACACGCCCCCAATGCCAAGTAGAATCGCACCCTGATTCAATTTCGAGGTTGCAGCGGTGGAGTTACAGCAGGGTTATGTCCTGACCCGGCATTGGCGTGACACCGCAGCGGGTACGGAGGTGGAGTTCTGGCTGGCCACTGATGACGGGCCGCGTCGGGTGCGGCTGCCGCATCAGCCGTCGGTGGCGTTTATTCCTGCCGAGCAGCGGGCGAGTGCCGAGGCGTGGTTGCGCAGTGAACGTGATGTGGAGCTGCGGCCGTTGGAGCTGGTGGATTTTCACTACCGCCCGGTGCTGGGGTTGTATTGCCAGCAGCATCGGCAGTTGATGAACATCGAGAAACTGCTGAAGAAGGCCGGCGTCGAGGTGTTCGAGGCGGATATCCGGCCGCCGGAGCGCTTTATGATGGAGCGCTTCATTACTGCACCGGTGTCGTTTAGTGGCGCCCTGGATGCGAGCGGCGTATTGCTCGAGACCCAGATGAAACCCGCGCCGGACTATCGGCCACAGTTGCGGCTGGTGTCGCTGGACATCGAAACCACGATGCAGGGCGAGTTGTATTCCATTGCCCTCGAAGGCTGCGGCGAGCGTCAGGTGTACATGCTCGGTCCGGCGAACAAGGACGATGCCGTCGATTTCAAACTCGAATACTGCGACACCCGCGAGCTATTGCTGGAAAGGCTCAACGATTGGCTGGCTGAGCACGATCCCGACGTGATCATCGGCTGGAACCTGGTGCAGTTCGATTTGCGGGTGTTGCACGAACACTCGCAACGGCTGAACGTGCCGTTGCGCCTGGGCCGTGGCGGCGATGTCATGGGCTGGCGCAAACACGGCAGTCGCAATCATTACTTCGCCTCGGCGGCCGGACGACTGATCATCGACGGTATCGAAGCGCTGCGTTCGGCGACCTGGAGTTTTCCCTCATTCAGCCTGGAAAACGTTGCGCAGACCTTGCTCGGTGAAGGCAAATCCATCAGCACGCCGTACCAGCGCATGGATGAGATCAACCGGATGTTCGCCGAGGACAAACCAGCGTTGGCGCGCTACAACCTCAAGGACTGCGAGCTGGTCACGCGGATTTTCGCCAAGACCGAACTGCTGAAGTTCTTGCTGGAACGCGCCACGGTCACCGGTTTGCCCACCGACAGTGGCGGCGGCTCGGTGGCGGCTTTTTACCACCTGTATATTCCGCAGATGCATCGTCTGGGTTTCGTCGCGCCGAATCTCGGGGAACAACCGCCGGAAGCCAGCCCGGGCGGGTTTGTGATGAACTCCAAACCCGGTTTGTACGAGTCGGTGCTGGTCCTCGATTACAAGAGCCTGTACCCGTCGATCATTCGCACCTTTTTGATCGATCCGGTGGGGTTGATCGAGGGCATGCGTCATCCCGACGACAGCGATTCAGTGCCGGGCTTTCGTGGCGCGCGTTTTTCGCGGAGCAAACACTGCCTGCCGGCCATCGTCTCCCGTGTGTCCCAAGGTCGGGAAGTGGCCAAACAAGAGCGTAACGCGCCGCTGTCGCAAGCACTGAAAATCATCATGAATGCCTTCTACGGCGTGCTCGGGTCTTTTGGCTGCCGCTTCTTCGACCCGCGCCTTGCGTCCTCGATCACCATGCGCGGCCACGAGATCATGCGCCGCACTCGCGAGCTGATCGAGGCTCAGGGACATACAGTGATCTACGGCGATACCGACTCCACCTTCGTCTGGCTGCGCCATGCACATTCCGAGGAGGACGCGGCGAAGATCGGCCGCGCCTTGGTGCAGGGCGTCAACCTCTGGTGGCGCGAGCATCTGCAAAAAGAGTACGGGCTGGAAAGTGCGCTGGAGTTGCAGTTCGAAACCCACTTCAAGCGCTTCCTGATGCCGACCATTCGTGGGGCCGAGGAGGGCAGCAAGAAGCGCTACGCCGGGATGGTCAGGCGTGAGGACGGTCGCGATGAGATGGTCTACAAGGGCCTGGAAACCGTGCGTACCGATTGGTCGCCGCTGGCCCAGCAGTTTCAGCAGGAGCTGTACTTGCGGATCTTCAACCGCCAGCCCTATCAGGACTACATCCGCGAGTACGTGAAGCAGACCCTGGCCGGGGAGCTGGACGAGTTATTGGTCTATCGCAAGCGCCTGCGCCGGCAGTTGGACGACTATGAACGCAACGTGCCGCCCCATGTGCGGGCGGCGCGCCTGGCCGATGAATACAACGACCAGCAGGGCCGGCCCCGGCAGTACCAGAACGGTGGCTGGATCAGCTATGTGATGACCGTCGCCGGGCCGGAACCGCTGGAAGCGCGGCTCGCGCCCATCGACTATGACCACTACGTCACCCGCCAGCTACAACCGTTGGCCGATGCCATCTTGCCGTTCGTCAACGATGACTTTTCGACCTTGGTCGGTGGTCAACTGGACCTGTTCTAGCCGCCGCGAATGTATTCCTCCAACTGGCGAATCAGGTCGGCCTGTTCGGCGATGGCTTCCTTGACCAGGTCACCAATCGACAGCAGGCCCATCAGCACACCGTCTTCGACCACGGGCAGGTGACGCAGGTGGCTGACGGTCATCAGGTTCATGCAGTAATCGATGTTTTTGTGGGTGTCCACGGTGATCACCGGGTGGCTCATGATGTCCTTCACCGGGGTGCCGACCGAGGATCGCCCTTGCAGGACCAGTTTGCGCGCGTAGTCACGCTCGCTGACGATGCCCACCACCTCGCCATGCTCGACCACCAACAGGGCACCGACGTTTTTTTCCGCCATCAACCGCAGCGCGTCCATGACCATCTGATGGGGGCCGATGGTGTGAACCTGCTGGTTTTGGCTAGCTTTCAACTTCAATAGCTGCGCAACGTTCTTCATTGGGGGCCCCTCAAATACGATCTGCAGGGGCGATCCGGCATCGCCCCGGTTTGTTGTAAGTGGATTGTAGTCAGAAGCGAGGCGGGGCAAAGGCCGAAAAGCGGCCTTTGCGTGTGTGAAATCGCGAACGTTGGGTTTTTGCGGCGACTGGGAGCCTGTTAATTTACTTGCGCGCCTCCAGAATCAGGTTGAAGGGGGTTTCCGCGGCGCGCCGGAAACGGCTGAATCCCGCTTCAGTGAACACCTTGCGCAGACGCGCCTCACCGGCCTGAGCCCCCAATCCCAAACCTACTTCCTGCGACAGCGAATTCGGTGTGCAGATAAAGGTCGAGGCCGCGTAGAACAACCGTCCCACCGGGTTCATATTTTCATCGAGGGTGTCATTGGCGAACGGCTCCACCAGCAACACCGTGCCGTCCGCTTTAAGCGCCTGATAGGCGTGTTTCGCTGCGCCTACCGGATCACCCATGTCGTGCAGGCAATCGAAATAGCAGATCAGGTCGTAATCGTTGTCGGGGTAGTCCTTCGCTGTGCCGAGGGTAAAGCTGGCGCGATCCGCCACGCCCCCTTCCTGTGCACGCTGGGTGGCGGTGCTGATGGACGGCGCGTGATAGTCGAAGCCAACAAAGCGTGACGCGGGAAAAGCCTGCGCCATGACCACGGTCGAGGCGCCGTGGCCGCAGCCGATATCCGCGACCTTGGCGCCGGCCTTGAGTTTCTCGACCACGCCGTCCAGTGCCGGAAGCCAACTGGCGACCAGGTGCGTGCGATAGCCAGGCCGAAAGAAGCGCTCGGTGCCGCCGAACATACACGGGTGGTGATCGCCCCAGGCCAGGGCGCCATCGCCGCGCATGGCGGCGACCAGTTTGTCTTTGTCGTGAAACAGCGCCGCGATCACCGAGGCACCGCCGGCGGCATACACCGGCGAGTCTTCGATGCCCAGGGCCATGGCTTGTTCTTCGGGCAGACGGAATTGCCCGTCGTGGTGCTCCATGTAGCCCGACGCCGCATTGGCGTTGAGCCATTCACGAACCAGACGTGGATTGCAGCCTGTCTTGGCCGCGAGTGCTTCGGGGGTGGTTAACTGACTGTCGGCCATCGCTCGGTACAGACCGAGCTCATCGCCGAGAATGACACTGGCAAGCATCGCGGCGCCGCCCATGTCGGAAACCAGCTTGCCCATGAAGTCATTGAGTTTGGCCTCATCCATTGCATGTCCTCCTTGCAGAAGGCCATCGCCACGGGAGTTGCTTGCCGAGCCAGGACGCTGGGCGATGGTCAGGTAGATGACCGGGGAAGACCACTAAGTATAGACGGTCTGCGGAGGGGGGCGCCGGGCTGTAGGGGCGGGCTTGCCCGCGATGGCGGTGTGCCTGACACACCGCGTCCGGCCGATCGCGGGCAAGCCCGCTCCTACAGTGGGTGTGTGCCGTCAGTTCATGTCGCAACCCGATAACACGGCACATACGCTGCGCCGCCCGGCAGTTTCATCCGGTGTTGCTCCACGAAGGCTTGCAGCAGCTTGTCCAGTGGCTGCATCACGGCAGCGTCGCCGTGGATTTCGTACGGCCCGTGCTCCTCGATCAGGCGAATGCCGTTGTCCTTGACGTTACCGGCGACGATCCCGGAAAACGCCCGGCGCAGGTTGGCGGCCAGTTCGTGGGGTGGCAGGTCGCGGCTGAGCTTGAGGCTGGCCATGTTGGCGTGGGTCGGATCGAACGGGCGCTGGAAGCCCTCGTCGATCTTCAGCAGCCAATTGAAGTGGAACGCGTCGTTGCGTTCGCGACGGAACTGCTTGACCGTCTTCAAGCCCTGAGTCATCTGGCGTGCCACTTCAGCCGGATCGTCAATGATGATCTGGTAATGCTGCTGCGCTTCTTCGCCCAAGGTCGCGCCAACGAACGCATGAATTTGCTGCAGATACGCCGCTGCGGTTTTCGGTCCGGTGAGGATCACCGGGAACGGCAGGCCGCGGTTGTCCGGGTGCATCAGGATGCCCAGCAGGTAGAGGAATTCCTCGGCGGTGCCGGCGCCACCCGGGAAAATGATGATGCCGTGGCCGACGCGAACGAACGCCTCCAGGCGCTTCTCGATGTCCGGCAGGATCACCAGTTCGTTGACGATCGGGTTCGGCGCCTCGGCGGCGATAATCCCCGGTTCCGTCAGCCCCAAGTAACGGCCGCCACTGATGCGTTGCTTGGCGTGGGCGATGGTGGCGCCTTTCATCGGCCCCTTCATCACGCCCGGTCCGCAACCGGTGCAGACGTCCAGACGGCGCAGGCCCAGTTCATGGCCGACTTTCTTGGTGTACTTGTACTCTTCGGTGTTGATCGAGTGACCACCCCAGCACACCACCATCTTCGGTTCGACACCGGGGCGCAGGGTGCGGGCGTTGCGCAATAAGTGGAAAACGTAGTCGGTGATGCCCTGCGAAGAACTCAGGTCGATGCGCTGGCTGTCCAGCTCGCTTTCGGTATACACGATGTCGCGCAGGGCGCTGAACAGCATCTCGCGGGTGCTGGAAATCATCTCGCCGTCGACGAAGGCGTCTGCCGGTGCGTTGAGCAGCTCCAGGCGCACACCACGGTCTTGCTGGTGAATACGAACTTCGAAATTCTGGTATGCCTCAAGGATGGTTTTGGCGTTGTCGACGTGGGCGCCGGTATTGAGGATGGCCAGGGCGCACTGGCGGAATAGCTGATAAATGCTGCCCGAGCCCGCTTCGCTCAATTGCTGCACTTCACGTTGGGAGAGCGTCTCCAGGCTGCCTTTGGGGCTGACCGAAGCGTTGATTACATGTCGTTGAGCCATTCTGGATTCCATGAAAGCGATGCAGCCGGGCCACAGCAGCTGGCTGCACAAAAAATAATTAACGCCGAACGCGGTGACGCGCGTTGGCATTTTTGACGGCAAGCAGCCGGGAATGCAAACGTCGAAATAGGATCCTCCCGCCGCGGGCGAGTTCACCAGGAGGGCGAACGCGATGGCTGACGATGGGTGAGTGGTCTCTCTATCTTAGTCTGGAGGTTTGGAATGTGGGGCGAAAGTAGAGGAGAGGAGAGGTTAAAGCGGTGTAGTTCGCGCTATTACCGTAGTCCGGCTTACCGGCGTCGGCGCCCTGAGAATCGCCATCGCCGCCAAGCCGGACTGCTAAGGATGGGAATCAACGGCAAAATTTGTGTGCCGAGCACAATGACCTAAAAGGAGGGAACTGCGACGTATCGTCATTATATTTCGATAGTAATCTTATCCCCATTGAACACCCCGACTACTCAATGAGGAGCTTTAAAATGACCATCATCAAAGCCGCCGCCGTACAGATCGCCCCTGTCCTTTATAGCCGTGAAGGCACCGTGGACAAGGTCGTGAAGAAGATTCTGGAACTCGGTGAAAAGGGCGTGCAGTTCGCCGTTTTCCCGGAAACCATCGTGCCGTACTACCCCTACTTCTCGTTCGTGCAAACGCCGTACGAAATGGGCAGTGAGCACTACAAGTTGCTGGACCAGGCCGTCACCGTGCCTTCCGCTGCCACCGATGCCATCGGCAAGGCCGCCAAAGAAGCCAACATGGTGGTCTCCATCGGCGTCAACGAACGTGATGGCAGCACCCTCTACAACACGCAACTGTTGTTCGATGCCGACGGCACCCTGATCCAGGCGCGTCGCAAAATCTCCCCGACTTACCACGAACGCATGATCTGGGGCATGGGCGACGCATCGGGCCTGAAAGCGGTCGACAGTGCGGTAGGCCGTGTGGGCCAACTGGCCTGCTGGGAGCACTACAACCCACTGGCCCGTTATGCGCTGATGGCCGACGGCGAGCAGATTCACGCCGCCATGTACCCAGGTTCGTTTGCCGGCCCGCTGTTCACTCGTCAGATGGAAGTCAGCATCCGCATGCACGCCCTGGAAGCGGCGTGCTTCGTGGTCAACTCGACCGCCTGGCTGTCCCCTGAGCAACAAGCGCAGATCCAGGCCGACACCGGCTGCCCCATCGAGCCGATTTCCGGCGGCTGCTACACCGCGATCATCGACCCGCAGGGTGAAGTCCTCGGCTTCATGACCGAAGGTGAAGGTGAAGTCATTGCCGACCTGGACTTGTGGGAAATCGACAAGCGCAAGCGTCAGATGGATTCTCGCGGCCACTACAGCCGCCCGGAACTGCTGAGCCTGATGATTGATCGCACGCCACACTCCCACGTGCATGAACGTGGCGCGAACCCGACGTTGACCGCGTTTGAAGGTCAGGAAGTCGCTGCCAAGTAAACAGCCCCGCTGATTGTTTTTAAAGACCTCACGCCGGCCTGACCGCCCGCGTGAGGTTCTGTCGTCAGAGGGGTTCAGTCATGCAAGAAATAGGGTTTGTGCTTTACCCGGAATTCCAAAGACCGCGCCCGCAGCGCAGGGCGAGTGTTGAAGGTTTGCATTGCACCAAGCGAAGAGGGACGATTGGCGTATGACCGAAATATCACGGCCTTCATCGTCCCGAGGCACGCCCCCCATGCAGAACATCGGATTGATCTTGTACCCGGGGTTTCAGGTCCTGGGACTGAGCATGTGCGCGACCTTTGAAGTGGCCAACAGCTTTGCGCAACGCTCGGTGTATGACATCACCCTGTTGTCGGAAACCGGCGGCCTGATCAACACCTCCGCCGGTTTTGGCGTGAACTCGACGGCCTTCGACGAGCAACGGTTCGATACGTTGCTGGTGCTGGGCGATAACGTTGTGCGCCCGGTGTCCCCAGGGCTGGTCGACTATTTGCGGCGCTCGAGTCAGGCGACCCGGCGCATCGGCTCGATTTGCACCGGGTCCGCCGCACTGGCCGAAGCCGGTTTGCTGGAGGGGCGTCGTGTCACCACCCACTGGTCGCATGCCCGGGAATTGCAACGGTCCTACCCGAACACCAAGGTCAACGAAGACCGGATTTTTATTAACGACGGGCCGATCTGGACGGCGGCGGGGATGACCGCGTGCGTTGATTTGTCGCTGGCACTGGTGGAAAACGACCTCGGCGTTGAGATCACCCGTCAGGTGTCCAAGCAATTGGTGGTCTACCACCGCCGGGCTGGGGGCCAGTCGCAGTTTTCGGTGATGCAGGACCTCGACCCCAAGTCGGATCGCATTCAGGTCGCGTTGACCTATGCCCGGCAACACCTCAAGGCCGATCTCTCGGTTGAAAGCCTGGCCTACGTCGCCAACATGAGCCCACGCCAATTCAGTCGGGTGTTCCTCGCCGAAACCGGCAAGTCGCCGGCCAAAGCGGTTGAACAGCTCAGGGTCGAATCAGCCCGGTTGATGATGGAAGCCGGAGACCACTCGGTAGACGCCGTCGCCACCGAGATTGGCTTCGGCGATCAAGAGCGCATGCGCCGCGCGTTCATCCGGGCGTTCGGACAGCCGCCGCAAGTGTTTCGGCGGGCACACCGTAATTAGGGTGGCTCGATGGGCGATCCGATGATTTCAGGCAACACACAGCCTGTGTAAAAGCTGCCGAAGGCTGCGAACAATTGCTCATCGCGAAGGTCGTTCCGACCTTATCGCAGCCTGCGGCAGCGCCTACAATATCGGGTCCCATCACAGTGCACGGCCAGTGCGATAAATCGACTACATTGAACGCGGTCTTCTGATGTCTGAACGCAACCAACGGAGATGGTGCACATGCCCAGCACAGCCCTTGCCCGATTCATCGATCATGCCACCGAGCTAAGCCGCAAGGAGTCGTCGCCCTGTGACTGCGTCGCGGCGCTGGCGCCGTACATGATGGAACTGATCGACAAAGCACCGCGTTTCCTGGAGCCGGAGCATTACCGCAGTGACCCCGACCACTACTCGCGCAACCTGATTTACCGGGCGGCGGATGATGGATTGTCGCTGTATGCCTTGGTGTGGACGCCGGGGCAATGGACGCCCGTGCATGACCACGGCAGCTGGGGCGTGGTGGGCATTGTCGAGGGGGTGTTGGAGGAGCGCAGTTTCGTTTGTCTGTCGGCAGACCGCAGCCGTGATGAAGGGATTGAAATGGTCCGGGGTGGGGTGATTCTGTTACCTCCGGGTTCGGTCACCAGCTTTGTGCCGAACCCCGATCATATCCATATCACCGGAGTTCCCCTTGACCGGCCGCGTGCCGTGAGCCTGCACCTGTATGGGCGAATGATGAACAATTTCCATATTTACGATGTGGACGCAGGTACACGGCAACTGGTTGAGCTGGAGCACAATCCTAACTAGCCGCGGGCGAGCGGGGAGTGTGGATCAGTCGTTCGCCCCGGCCACTTCAGCGCCTTCGATCTTGTGGCTGGCCATCGACGCGGCGACCACGCCGGAGGCTTTCATCTCTTCGACAAAAGCCGATAGATAAGTGGCGGCGGCATCACCTTTGGCCTTTGGCACGCCCATGGCCTGGCGAATGACCATGAAGCGTTGATCGAGAATCCGCAAACCGCCGGCCGTTGCCGCGTCCTTTTCCAGCTGTTGCTTGACCCCGGCCGCCACGGACAAATGCTGATCGAGAAAACCTTGAACCACGGCTGGCGACGTCGGAATCCGGACAATGGTTGCATGCTGCAATTCGCGGGTGAGAAACAGGTCGTAAGCGCTGTCTTTGCCCACGGCGACGCTGATGCCGGGTTGATCAACCTGCTGGTTGGTGGTGATCGGCGACCCGTCGCGCACCGCATAAAACCCCTCGATCAAGACATAGGGTTGGGTGAAGCTGATTGCCTGGCCACGTTTCGGGTCGACCGCAAAGAAGCCGACATCCGCCTTGTCTTGCTCCACGTTCTCCACCGATGCGCCGGCCGATTTGACCGCGATCAGTTGCAGCGGGACGCCGAGGCGCTGTGCCAACGCCGTCGCCAGGTCTACGGAAATCCCCACCGGCTCGCCGGTTTTCGGGTCCAGACTCGCCAACACCGGATTCCCCAGGTTGATCGAGGCGCGCAATGTGCCGCTCGGGGCGAACACTGCCGCCATGGGTGACGGTGAATCATTGGCCTGGGTCATCGTGGTACCTGAGGTTTGCGCCAGCGCTGGCGTCATGCTGCTGAATAAGCAAAAAGCCGAAAGGGTTGAAAGCAATGCGGCCCTGACGTGTCGTGTCGAAAACGTCTGCATTCTTGGTTCTCCGTGCCTGTGGGGCGCAATCATATGCAGAACATTACCCTGCTGCGGTTTGGTTTGACCACCGCGAAGATGCCCGATAATGCTCGCGAATCAATCCCGCCAAATCTTTCACCGCCATGCTGTGTTCGCCCTCGGGCAGGTGCAGTTCGATGGCGAAATCTTCCAGCACCGGCAACCGCGAATCCGCGCCGAGGATGCGCAGGTCGTGGGGCACGGTCGAGGCCAGCCACGCGGTGACGGCCAGGTCGGAGCGCACGGTGGAGGCGGTGGCCTCAATGGTGGCGTTGCCGAACACGATCTTGTAGGGGATGCGTTTCTGGTTCAGGCGTGAGAACAGGGTCGGGCGGAACTC
Organism: Pseudomonas sp. NA-150; assembly: GCF_044336365.1. Lineage (NCBI taxonomy): Bacteria > Pseudomonadati > Pseudomonadota > Gammaproteobacteria > Pseudomonadales > Pseudomonadaceae > Pseudomonas > Pseudomonas sp. NA-150. Next base: position 2,277,768 of record NZ_CP172305.1, read on the forward strand.
GCAGGTCTCGCTCACCAGGCACAGCGGCAGCGGGCGCAACGCGTGGGCCTCACCGCCGCCGACCCATACCAGCGGCTCGGTGGCCAGGTGCTCGGCGCAGGCCTCGGTCAAGGGGCATTCGGCGATGGCGATGTCCAACTCGCCCTTGTGCAAGCGCTCACGCAGCGCCGATGACGAGTCGCAGACCAGTGCCACTTCAGCCGCTGGATGAGCCTGCATGAACGCTTTGAGAATCGGCGGAAAGTGCGAGCCGACCAGGTCGTAAGGCACGCCGACGCGGGGCTTTTCAGCCACTGTGGATTCGCTCATCGAACGGTACATCTGCTCGCTGGCCTTGAGCAGACGCAGCGCTTGCGGCAACAGTCTGGCGCCTTGCGCGGTCAAGCGAGTGCCTTGCGCAGTTCGTTCCAGCAGGCGGCTGGCGAAGAAGTCCTCCAGACGTTTGAGTCGCAAGCTGACGCCGCCCTGCGTCAGGTGCAGGCGCTGGGCCGCCGCGGAAATACTGCCCGTTTGAGCGGTGGCGACAAAGGCGCGCAGCAGGGCCAGATCGATGTCGTGCATGGGGAGGCCATTAGCGTTGTTAATGGCTGCATTATAAAGCCTCGCTACTCAAGCGATAGAGGGGCGCCTAAAGTACTCGCACAATCCCACGACGAGGAATGACCGTGAAGCTATCCGACCAACCGGTGAATATTGCCCAGGCACTTGCCAGCCTGACCGACTATTGGAGCCCGAAGGTTGTGGGCCAGGTGAATGACCAGTACTTGAAAGTCGCCAAGCTCAAAGGCGAATTGCTCTGGCATGACCACGCCAATGAAGACGAAACCTTTGTGGTGATCTACGGCACGCTGAAAATCCAGTTGCCGGAGCGGGAAGTGGTGATCGGCGTCGGTGAGTTCTTCACCGTGCCCAAAGGTGTTCGACATAACCCGGTGGCGGAACAGGAGTGCGGGATTCTGCTGATTGAAACCGTGACCACGCTGCACACCGGCACCGAACAGAGTGAGCGCAGCGTGCCGATCAGTGCGCAGTTGGGGTAGCCGGCGGCTTGTGCCCAGGTAAGCCTGCTTTATTGCCTGAAAACATAGAATTTCCCACACAGATCGTCAGCACCACACTCCCTGCGAAGGCTGCCAACGTTTGTCGCTTTATCGGCGATGCTGAACCTTTGTTCGGTGCAATGCTCGTACACTCAGCGACAGCCCCGAGTCCGGTGTACGAGGCGAGTCCGGGTTATTTCTTTTTCGAGGAGGTGACTATGAACGGTATAACGCTCACCAAAACACGCATCAATGGTTATGACGTGCTCAGCGTCCACAGCAGCACGTGGAAGGTCTGCACCAAAGATGATCGATTAGGCACGTTCGGCTCGCGGGAGGAAGCCTTTGCGTATGCGGCGTCCTTGCCGACTTATACGCCAAGGCCGAAACAAGCCTCGGCCTGAGCCACGCCTGCGGGCGCGGTGACGCTGGCGTTTACTCCTCGTTCTCGGGCTGGGCCTTGGCCTGGCCACGAAAGTACATGGAATCGGCCAGCCGCTGGCGTTCAGCGGCCGGCAGAGTGCTGGCGAAGTCGGCGAGGGTAGTGTCGACGTGGGTCCTGAGGGCGATGTCCGCGTCGCGGGCTTTGCCAAGGTTGCTATCGAGCGCGCTGGCGATCCAGCGTCGGTGCCTGCAGTTGCTTGACCACTTCCAGGCGCGCCTGGCGGCTGGCCATGATTAGCTCCTGGTTCTCTACGCGGGTCTGGCGCAGCAATTGGCGCAACTGATGCCGTTGCGGCGCCGGCAGTTCCACCATCACCTGACGCAAACCGTGCTGGTTGATCGCCGGCACCGGTTTGGGGTGGTTCGACCACTGATAAAGCCCGCCGGCCACACCGCAGACCAGGAACACATTGATCAACAACGACACCGCCAGCAGCGGTTTGAAATATTTGAACGGCAGACTCACGGGTCAATCTCCTCGACGTTGAAGCTGGAAACGATGTCGGCATCGCTCTGGTCGAAAACGCTGGGCAGGGCTTCGGATGATGTGGACAGCGGCAGGCTCAAGGACGCGACCATCATGCCGACGGCAACCCCCGCCAAGCCGGCACCAACGAACCCGGCCGGTGACAGCCAGCCGATATAACGCGCCCAGAATGAAGTCGACGGGGCAGGGATGGCCGACGCGGCAATGCGTTGCGCCAGACCGGGCGTCGGTGCCGCGAGGTGATGACTGTCCAGCCTGCCATCGAGCCAATGTGCCTGGTGCAGGGCTTCCAGCGCGCGAACGTCGCCACCGGCGAGCAAGGCCTGGGCAGCGTCGCGCTCGCTGGCAGGCCAGCGTTGCAGGTCGGCACCGTAGGCATCGGCCAAGTGGACAAATCGTTCGGGTGTCATCGTTTTTTCCTTCCTGGGACGGCTTCGCCAGGTGCTTCGGCGAGGTATGCGCGCAGGTTGCGCCGAGCCCGTGACAACAGGCTTTCCAGTGCATCGACGCTGATATCCATAAGCGCCGCAGCGTCGATGTTCGACAGTTCCTGGTAGTACTGCAACACAATAGCTTCGCGTTGACGATCGGGTAGCGCGGCCAGCGCGGCGGCCATCTGTGCGCTGCGCTCGGTCGCGTCCAACTGCTCATCGGGCGGTAACGCGGGGTCGAGCGGTTCGAGTGCCGAGTCCATCTCCGTCAGCGGTTGCTCGTTGCGCCTGCGCAAGCGGTCGTAGCACAGGTTGAGCGCCACCCGGTGCAGCCAGGTATCGAATCGAGCGTGCCCACCGCGCCAGTTCGCCGCTTGTTTCCAAATCCGCAGAAAGCTTTCCTGCGCCACGTCCCGGGCTTCTTCAGCATCGCCCAACAAGCGGCCGGCAAGGGCGAGCAGGCGCGGTAGCTTGCGCGACACCATCTCTTTCACGGCCTCCGGTTCGTTGTTGCCGATGCGGGCCAATAGCTCAACGTCCGGGTCAATCTCGTTCAATAGGGCAGGTCTCGATCCGGTGGCTGGGGGTCAGGTGTCATTGGCCTGACGGGGAAACAAGAGGACAACCTGTGTCCTCTTGTTTCAGACCACGGCCCTGCGATTGGTTCAGCGCATCCAGTGGCCGTCGACCCAGAACCAGTTCGGCCCACGGGCTACCCAATGGCCCGGCGCCCAGCGCGAGCCGTGTCGCTCCGCCTGCCAGTGGCCGGGAACCCAACCATAACCGCGGCCTTCCCAGCGCCAGTGGCCTTGATCCCAGACATAACCAGGGCGGCCCATGGGCACTTGCTCGACGCGCATCGGTGGCGGCGCGTCGCGAATGATGACTTCGGTCTGAGCAAAGGCGGGCGAACTCGCCAGCGCTGCGAGGGCGAACGGGATGACCAGGACATGCCGTAATTTGGCCAGACGGGATGTAAGACTCATGACAACTCCTTCATGCCTGCGCCCGACGGTGAGCGCAGCTACTGACTTGAACGCGGCAGCCAAAGAAATCCGTCGCGAAATAATCATTTATTTTTTCAACAGAAAATAGTGCGTTGCAGCGACGGGTTTTCAGCGACGCCGCGTTCAATGGATAGCCGCTCACACGAGCAGCTGTTTGCCATTGCAACCTTGAGGAATTTTCCATGACCCGACGTATCGCACTGCTCATTGCCCTCGGCTCGATCATGCTGAGCCTGAATGGCTGCTTCTTTTATGACGGCCACAGACACTGCTGCTGGCGTTACGATGCCGTTGAACACGGCCCTGTCCGGTAAATAGCGGCTGGGCTAAATCTGTAGGAGCTGCCGAAGGCTGCGATAAGGTCCACAGGACCTTCATGACGCACATTGGTTGGCGACCGGTTCCTACGGCAGCGCCTACAGAGGCAGCATGACAGACGGTAGACACACACCGGGAAAGGGTATGATAACCATGCCCAGCCCCCGGAGCCCGACGTTCAATGTCCACCCTGACCCTGTTCCAAGCCCCACCTCCCGAGGCGATCAAAAGCCAGATCCTGCAACTGGTGGTCGACTACCTCACCGATATCAGCACGGTGGCAATCGCGCCGAGCAATCCGCTCTACAACCTGTATCAGTACGGCATCGGTTTCGAAGTGCATCTGTACCTGGACGCCATGGACGGTTCCAAAGGCATTCCAGCCGAGTTGGTGGTGGCCACGGATCCGCACGACCCGGCCACGGTCATCGGCTTCTTGTTGTACCTGCCGGTGAAGGACGATCCCGAGGCGTGCGCCGTGGCGTACATGGCGGTGCGAGAAACTCATCGGCGGCAGGGTGTCGCGCGCGGCATGTTGCAGACGATGCTCGACCGTTACCCGCACGCGGAATTGGCCTGCGTAGTGGCCAGGGTCCCGGTGTTTGAAGCCATGGGCTTTCAGGTGTTGGCGGCGCGTGGGCCGCAAGTGGTGATGAATACCCGCGATCACGGCACCGATGGCCTGGTGGCGGTGCAGGATGTCGCACCGATCTACCGCTCGCTGGAAGTGCGGCAGATTCATAGCTATCTGCTGCAACAACATGGCAAGCGCGCGATGGTGGACGCCGAGAAAAAGCGCGACCGACAACTCGACCAGATGACCCGTCACGCCACGGCCTTTGTGCAGGAGCGGCTGGGGTAAATGGACTCGTTGATCACGGCGGCGGCGCGCGCGCTGGCGGCGGGTGACCCGCTCGGGGCACTCAGCCGCGTGGCCTTGCGCGACGACGCAGCGGCGCTCGCGCTGCGCGGGATTGCCATGGCGCAACTCGGTGATCTGGTTCGGGCGAAGGCGCTGGTCCGGCGTGCGGCCCGTGCGTTCGGGCCGTGCGTTCGGGCCGAAAGAAGCCTTGGCTCGGGCGCGTTGTGTGGTCGCAGAGGCGGAAATCGCGCTGGCTGCTCGTGAGTTGGCTTGGCCGACGAAAGCGCTCGACGCTGCACGTGTCGTCCTTGAAGCCCATGGCGACCGGGCCAATGCGGCCCATGCGCAGTACCTGGAGATTCGCCGCTGGCTGCTGATCGGGCGTCTGGATGAGGCCGAGCGTAGCCTGGCAACCCTCGATCCCACGGCGTTGCCACCGGCATTGAGGGCCGCCCACGAACTGGTGGTGGCCGGCATTGCCATGCGCCGTCTGCGGACCACGGCGGCGCGCGCTGCGTTGGGGCGGGCCCAACACGCCGCCCATCAGGCGGGCATCCCGGCGCTGAGCGCAGAAGTCGAGAGCGCTTTGTGTATCCTCAACAGCCCGGCCGCGCGCCTGATCGCCCGTGGCACAGAGCGCCCGTTGCTGCTGGATGAAGTTGAGGCATTGCGGGCGTCTACCGCATTGTTGGTGGATGCGTGCCGTTACGTCGTGGGCGACGCGCACACCCAGGTGTCCCTCGCTCGGCGTCCGCTGTTGTTCACCCTGGCGAGGGTGCTCGCGCAAGCGTGGCCCGCAGACGTGCCGAGGGAGGCGTTGATCGCCCAGGCCTTTCGCTTGAAACTCAGCGATGAATCCCATCGCGTGCGGTTGCGTGTCGAAATCGGCCGACTGCGCCTGGCACTGCGCCCACTGGCCAGCGTGACCGCCACCCAACGCGGGTTCGCCTTGGTGCCGCATGCTCCTGAAGTGGTGGTGCTGGCGCATTTGGTCGAAGAGCGCCAGGCGACGCTGTTGGCTTTTCTTGCCGACGGTGAGGCCTGGTCCAGTTCCGCGTTGGCCTTGGCCTTGGGCACCAGCCAACGCACGGTGCAGCGCGGCCTCGACACGCTGCTGGCCGCTGGCAAGGTGCAGTCGTTCGGTCGTGGCCGCGCCCTGCGCTGGATGACACCGGCGATACCGGGATTCGCGACGACCTTGTTACTCCCAGTGCTGCTGTCGAGCGAATAGGCTTCACTTCACTAACCCGTGAAGAGGATGCACAGATGAAACGCTCAACCGCTGAAATCCTTCGTGAATATGGCCCCTTTGCTGGCGTCGATGCCGTGCATGGCGTGACCTATGACGGCCATCAGGTGTGGTTCGCTTCCGGCGATAAACTCCACAGTCTCGACCCGGAAAGTGGCCAGACCCTGCGCTCCCTCGATGTTGCTGCGCATGCCGGTACGGCGTTCGATGGTCAGCACCTGTTTCAGATCGCCGAAGACCGCATCCAGAAAATCGATCCGCACACCGGCCGCGTAGTGCATAGCATTCCGGCTCCCGGCAGCAGTGACTCCGGGCTCACCTGGGCCGAAGGCACGCTGTGGGTCGGCGAGTATCGTGATCGCAAAATTCATCAGCTCGATCCGCAGACCGGCGCGATCCTGCGCACCCTTGAGTCCAACCGCTTCGTCACTGGCGTGACCTGGGTCGATGGCGAGCTGTGGCATGGCACCTGGGAGGGCGAGGAGAGTGAATTGCGGCACATTGATTCGACAACCGGCGAGGTGCTGGAAAGCGTAAGCATGCCGCCCGGTGTCGGGGTGTCGGGACTGGAGTCGGACGGCGGCGATCAGTTCTTTTGCGGCGGCGGTAGTAGCGGCAAGCTACGGACAGTGCAGCGGCCCACGTAAAGGCGTTACACCAGATACCGCCGAAACCAATCCAGCGTCCGGTTCCACGCCAGCTTGGCGGCGCCTTCGTCGTAGCGAGGCGTGGAGTCGTTGTGAAAGCCATGGTTTACGCCGGGGTAAATGTAGGCTTCATAGGTCTTGCCGGCCGCCTTTAGCGCCTGTTCATACGCAGGCCACCCGGCATTGATGCCGGTATCCAGTTCGGCGTAATGCAAAAGCAGCGGCGCCTTAATGCGCGGCACGTCCTCAGCCTTGGGCTGGCGACCGTAAAACGACACGGCGGCCCCCAGTTCTGGATACGCCACCGCCGCCGCATTGACCACGCCGCCGCCATAGCAGAATCCGGTGATGCCGACTTTACCGTTGCTGGCGTCATGGCTCATTAGCCACTCAATGGCGGCAAAAAAATCATTCATGAGCTTTTCCGGGTCGACGGTTTTCTGCAACGCCACGCCTTTTTCATCGTTGCCGGGATAACCGCCGACCGAGGTCAGGCCATCGGGAGCGAGGGCGATAAATCCGGCCTTGGCCAACCGGCGTGCGACATCTTCAATGTAGGGATTAAGCCCACGATTCTCATGCGCGACCACCACCGCCGCGACCTTGCTGGTGGCCTTCGCCGGACGCACCAGATAGCCGCGCACCTGGCCATTGCCCTTGGGCGAGGGGTACGTCACGTACTCGGCGACGATCTCCGGGTCGGTGAACTCTACCTGCTCGGCCAATGCATAATTTGGACTCAGCGCCTCGAGCACTGCGCTGGCCGCCAGCCCCCCAAGCGTGAACACCGCCGCCCGGTCGAGAAACTCACGCCGGGTGATCCTGCCGTGGACGTAGTAGTCGTACAGTTCAAGCAACTCGGGGGCAAAGTCTTTAGCGGTGAGACGGGTCATGGGTGCACGTCCTTTTTTAAGGAAGGTAAAGCAGCGATGAGTGATTAAAGCAGTGTTTGGGAGGGCGCATGAGCCGATGACACAGCCGTTACAATCATTCGTTTAGTCGATAGTTATAATCATACCGTTCACGTTTTAATTTTCTGGCAAAGGAGGAGGATAGCGATATACCGAACCGCTGTTGAAGGAAACTACGCGATGAGAATTTCAACCCTGCTGACTCTTGTCGCCGTATTGACCGGCGGTTTTACTGCCACCGCGCCGGCCTTCGCCGCTGATGCGCAGTCATGCCATTTTTTGCCGGTGGCGGACAGCAGCACCGCGCTGCAACACTCGCAATCGGTGGCTGTGCTCTACAGCGAAAATACCGTCAATACGCTTGAATACCTTGAGCGTTACCACGCCGTCGCGGTGAAAGGCGCAAAGAATGGCGCGCTTGATTCGCGCATCAGTGACGCTTTCGTCAACAGCTCGGATCCGACCCTGGCGATCAACTGGCTCAAGGGCTCATTACAGAAAGAGTTCGCTTCCGTGACCGTTTACGACAGTCTGGATGCGGTGGTGAATGCGCACCCTGACGTGGTCGTCATGCTCGACACTTACAGCCAGTTGGTGACCCAGCGTAATACTCAGGTTGAAGCGCGTTTCGTCGCCAAGTTCTACGATGCAAATCTGCAATACATCGGCAAAGCCGAAGGCTTTGGCGGCAAAGAATTACCGTCGGTGTGGGTGCACGGCAAGGCGGCCCCGGAAATTGCCGCGCAGATCAACCAGCAACGGGATTTGCAGGTGAACGCGCTGAAACAGTTTGATGCCTCGCTCAAGGTGCTGGTGTCGTCTGGTAAAGAGGCGCAGGTCGCGGCTAACTAAGAGCGCTAGATAGGTCGGTGCGAGTGGGCGCTCGCACCGCACACAGGTAAAAAACTCAGCTACCGATCTGGTGGCTTATGCCGTTTTCTTGTTTGTTAAGCGTCTTCTGTTCCTGCTTGGTGATATGGCCGCTGTTCTGGCTGGACATGTCGCGTTCTTCCTGACGAACCTGGTGGTCTTCCTTGTGCAGGCCAGCAGCCTGGCTCTTGGAAATTTCCCCACTTTTGACTTCGTTATGGATTCGCTTGTCCTGGTTGCTCAGACGACCGTTGACCTCGGCGCGGCGTGGGTGGTCCTTTTGCCATTGACCATCAGCAGCGATCGCGCTGCCAGCAATCACACCCATAACGCTGGACAACAGAAGAGCAGCAAATTTTTTAGACATCGTTGAATCCTGACGAGGGCATTAGACAGGCCCGGTTGATGTGTTCAGCAACTGCCGTATGGCCACTGAATCGTAACAAGATGTTGTAGACATGATTCGGCGCCGACAGTTCAGCCAGCCAGCGTCATCCTTTCTAATCGCTTGCGCCCCAACCGTCCCTTACCGCGTTGCGAATCCCCTCCAGCAACATGGCAAACGCCGGGTTGTCATTGTTCTCGCGCCAGATCAAATGCAGCTCGCTCTGCACCCCTTCACCCAAATCGATATCGCGAAACACCACGTTCTTGAACACCACACTGGTCGCGCAGCGCGGCACCAGCGCCAGGCCCATGCCCGCGTTGACCAATGCCAGGATGGTCAGCGATGAACCCAGCCATTGCACGTACTCCGGGGTGACGCGGGCGGAGCGTAGGGTACCGGTCAGCAGTTCGTTGAACGGCGGGTAGGCCGAGTGGGCGTACATCAGGAAGGGTTGCGCATCGAGGTCGTTGACCGACACCGCTTGCGCCGTGGCCAACTGATGACTGCGGGGCACGGCCAGCACGAACGGCTCGCGCACCAGGCATTCGGTGGCGTAACCCGGCTCCAGCAACGGCGCGCGAACAATGCCGAGGTCGATTCGCCGAGCGCGGATCGCTTCGTGTTGCTGATAGGTGTTCATTTCCGACAGATCGATTTTCACATGCGGCTGCTTGAGCCGGGCTTCGGCGATGACCTTGGGCAGGAACTCGTACACCGCGCTGCCAACAAAGCTGATGTTCACCGAGCCGATATCACCTTCGGCAAAACGCCGCGCGGTGACCGCCGCTTGTTGCGCACGCTCCAGCAGGTTCTGCGCCTCGACGAAGAACGCGCGGCCGGCGGCGGTGAGCGCAACGCTGCGGGTGGTGCGAGTGAACAGCTCGACACCGAGGTGGTGTTCCAGCAGTTGAATCTGTCGGCTGAGGGGCGGTTGCGTCATGTTCAAGCGTTCGGCGGCGCGACGGAAATTGAGTTCAGTCGCGACGGTGGTGAAACAGCGCAGTTGAGTCAGTTCGAACATTGATCTAATCCAGGTATCAATCGTATGCCAAGTTAGATTAGACGGGATCAATGACCGAGTCCATCATCCGGCTACCCCTAAAAAAACAATGATCGGGAGTCGCCCTTTGATTACTTTGCAGAGTCCGCCGGATCCTTCTGTGCTCGCCCGAGCCGCCGCCAAGGTCAAGCGCCATGTGCTGCCGCTGTTCGTGGTGATGTTCATCGTCAACTACATCGACCGGGTCAACATCGGTTTCGTGCGCAGTCATATGGAAACCGATCTGGGCATCGGCGCTGCAGCTTACGGGTTGGGCGCCGGATTGTTTTTCATCGGCTACGCGCTGTTTGAAGTGCCGTCCAACATGCTGTTGCAGCGTTTCGGCGCCCGCGTCTGGCTGACCCGGATCATGTTCACCTGGGGCGCGGCGGCCATGGCGATGGCTTTTGTGCGCGGCGAGACCAGTTTCTATGTGCTGCGCTTTATTCTCGGCGCGGCAGAGGCCGGTTTTTTCCCCGGCATCATTTATTACTTCACCCAGTGGCTGCCGGCGTCCGAACGCGGCAAGACCATGGCGGTGTTCCTTAGCGGTTCTGCGATTGCTTCGGTGATTTCCGGGCCGGTGTCTGGCGCGTTGCTGAACATCAACGGCTTGAGCCTGCATGGCTGGCAGTGGATGTTCCTGATCGAGGGTTTTGCCTCCATCGTGCTCTGTGGATTCGTCTGGTTCTGGCTGCAATCCCACCCCCGTCAGGCCAAGTGGCTGAGCGAAGAAGAGCGCGAGGCGCTGGTGTCGACCATCGCCGAAGAACAACAGGCGCGCGAAGCGGAGCAGGGCGTCAAACCGTCGATGTGGCGGTTGCTGGCGGACCGACAGATTGCGCTGTTCTGCTTCATCTATTTTTCCATCGCCCTGACCATCTATGGCGCCACCTTCTGGTTGCCCAGCATGATCAAGAAGATGGGCAGCCTCGGTGATTTTCAGGTCGGGCTGCTCAACTCGGTACCCTGGATCATTTCCATCATCGCCATGTACGGCTTTGCAGCCATGGCCAGCAAATGGAAGTTCCAACAAGCCTGGGTGGCGGTGACGCTGGTGATCGCGGCGGTCGGCATGTTCATGTCCACCACCGGCGGCCCGGTGTTTGCCTTTGTCGCGATCTGCTTTGCCGCCATCGGTTTCAAGGCCGCGTCGGCGCTGTTCTGGCCGATCCCCCAGGGGTATCTGGATGCACGCATCGCGGCCGCGGTGATCGCGTTGGTCAACTCCATCGGCAACCTCGGCGGCTTCGTCGCCCCCACTGCCTTCGGTTTTCTCGAGCAGTCCACGGGCTCGATCGAAGGCGGCATGTACGGCCTGGCGGCCACCTCGCTGGTGGCGGCGGTGGTGATCTTTTTCGCCCGCACGACACCGGCCAAGGGCAAATCCGCTGCGCTCGCGACACCCAGTCGCGCCGCCACTCATTAAGTCTTGAACACTGATCAGTCGGGAGCTTTCGCTTGAAAATCAAAAGAGTTACCGTGACCCCTATCGCCTTTCGCGATCCGCCACTGCTCAATGCCAGCGGCATCCACGAGCCTTACGCGCTGCGTTCGATCATCGAGATCGAGAGCGACAACGGCTACATCGGTCTCGGCGAGAGCTACGGCGATGCCCCGGCGCTGGCGATTCAGCAACAGCTGCAAGCGCAACTGATTGGTCTAGACCCGTTCAACCTCAACCAACTGCGCACTATCGTTCAGGCCACCGTGGCGGCCAACAAAACCACCCGCATCGCCGGTGCCGAACTGGCCCCCGGTTCCCACGCGAGCAAGGCGGTGAGCAACGCTTATTCGGCCTTCGAAGTAGCGTTTCTAGACCTGCAGGCGCATTACTTGAACGTGCCGTTGGTGGACCTGTTGGGCGGTGCGATTCGGGATGAAATTCCGTTCAGCGCCTACCTGTTCTTCAAGTACGCGCAGCACATTGATTCGCCGTACAAACCGGACAGTTGGGGTGAGGCGCTGAATGAAGAACAGATCGTTGCCCAGGCTCGGCGGATGATCGACACCTACGGTTTCAGGAGCATCAAACTCAAGGCCGGTGCACTGGAGCCGGAGCACGAGGTTGCGTGCATCAAGGCGCTGAAAAAAGCCTTTCCCGGTTACCCATTGCGCATCGACCCTAACGCCAACTGGTCGCTGGAGACGTCGATTCGCATGGCCGAGTTGCTGGGTGACGACTTGCAATATTACGAAGACCCGACGCCGGGCCTGGAAGGCATGTCCGAGTTGCACAAACGCACCGGCTTGCCGCTGGCGACCAACATGGTGGTCACCGACTTTGACGAGTTCCGCCGCAGCGTGGCGTTGAACAGCGTACAAATCGTCCTCGCCGACCACCATTACTGGGGTGGCCTGCGCGACACGCAGGCCTTGGCAAAAATGTGCCAGACCTTCGGCCTCGGTGTGTCCATGCACTCCAACTCGCACTTGGGCATCAGCCTCATGGCGATGGCGCATGTCGCGGCCTCGGTGCCGAACCTCGACTACGCCTGCGACACCCATTATCCCTGGCAGGAGCCGGACGAAGAAGTGATCAAGGGCGGCAAGCTGCCCATCGTCGATGGCTGCGTGAAGATCACCCGCGCACCGGGGCTGGGCCTTGAACTGGACCATGACCAGGTGGGCAAACTGCACGACCTGTACCTGACCTGCGGCATTCGCCAGCGCGATGACGTGAGACAGATGCAGCGTTACAAACCTGAGTGGAAGACCGTCAAGCCGCGTTTTTGAGGGGGCTGCATAACCTGCCTGGCCGTGTGCCAGGCAGGCCCGCGCATCGCGTGTTGGCGCTTGCGCGATTCGCTGAGTTCAGACGCATTCATACTTACGCCTAACGGGTCTATCCCGGTATTTGTGGGCGCTCCACAAAGTCCATCCCAGCGCCGGCAAGCCGGACTGCGGGGATTGATCAGCCGCGAACAGGCAGTTTCCAGTTTGGCCGAATGAAGTGGCAGGTGTAGCCGTTCGGGAGGCGTTCCAGGTAATCCTGATGTTCCGGTTCGGCTTCCCAGAACGGGCCAGCCGCCGCGATTTCGGTGACGACTTTGCCGGGCCACAGGTCGGAAGCGTCGACGTCGGCCACGGTGTCTTCGGCTACACGTTTTTGTTCGGCATTCAGGTAGAAAATCGCCGAGCGATAGCTCAGGCCGATGTCGTTGCCCTGGCGGTTGGCCGTCGAAGGGTCGTGGATCTGGAAGAAGAACTCGAGGATCTGGCGATAAGTGATCACGCTCGGGTCGAACACGATCTCGATCGCTTCAGCGTGGGTGCCGTGGTTGCGGTAGGTGGCGTTCGGTACATCGCCGCCCGAGTAACCGACACGGGTGGACAGCACGCCAGGGTAGCGCCGCAGCAGATCCTGCATGCCCCAGAAGCAGCCGCCAGCCAACAGGGCGGTTTCGGTTTGCGTTGTCATGGTTCAAATCCTCTTAATCAGTGACCTTGCCGCGCAGAGTACACCTCTGACGGGGGTATTCGGTTGATGCAATGGTCGAAAGCGGGCGGATGCCTGTTAGCCACAAACAGTGAACGAGCGAACTAGTTGTGGGGCTGTTCGCTACAATTTCAATACCTGGCGGGACTGACGTCCATCAGCACCCCTGAACAAATCCGATTCTGGTTACTCATATATTGAGTTGGCTGGCGCGCACCAAAAGCCGCGTCCAGCATCCTCTCAGGAGACAGCGCGATGAGTACGTTAACCATAGAAGGCTGGCGCAAACCGAGCGATGGCAGTAAGTCCGTGCCGCTGGGCGAAATCCATTTCGAAGTCGGTGCCCAAGAGCATTTACGATTGGAGGCGGCGGAGGAGCAATTGAACAACTCCGATCAAAAGGAAATCTTCATAGACGTCGACATGTCCACAATAAACCTGGTCTTGCCGGTGGAATGCGGGCCGTTATCGGATTGCCAATTCCGCGTTTATTTAAGTTCACCTTCTGGCGATAAGCGCGGGCAGTTTCACTTGGTGGGTCATCGGGCCAGTGACGACGGCTTGATTTACAGCAATGCGGTGATGATCGATCAGATGAGTTAGAGCAGACGTTTAAGCGGCACGCTGCGCCCTGTTGATCAGCATCGACAGGGCAGCGCTTTCTGGGCACCGGGCGGCAAAAGAGTCACTCGCGTAAGCGGCTGACGAACACATCTGCGCACTCTCGCTAAACACCCGACAGGCTGCACATCAGACATTCGGATCCGACCGCGGGCTTTGATCGCCAAGCGCTGCTGTCTTGCCTCGAACCAGAAAGTAACCACCCGCCAGCGCCAGCACCACCGCGGCTACACCCACCAGCGAACTGCCCGTCATGTGCTCCACATCCAAATTAATTACGTGGCGGCCAACAGCGATGATGGCAACGGCCAGGATGGTTTCCAGCCGAATGCGGTGCGATTTGAAATACACGCGCAACGTTTCCATAAGTTCGAGCCCGAGAATGATCAGCAGCACGCCGGAAAAGGCGGTCTGCACTGACTTCACAAGTTCCGGGACGGTATCGATGCTGCTAACGCGCTCGACGATATCGGACGCAAACATGACCCACAGCTGGATGACCATCACCAGAATCACCGCCATCAGCAAGACCTGAGCGGCCACCAAGATGCCTTGTTCGAACCAGTACGTGATTTTGAGAGCGAACTTACCTTTCTGCATGGCCGACGAGTTTCCTGTTTTCTGGACTGAGAACAATCTCTTGAGCGTTCACGTATGTTTCCCGAGCGCAGGGTGACGGAGGAAGTGTAGTCAACATTGAAGAAACATCATTGTGAGCGCCGCACACCCCTTGACCCAGACTCGCAAGTCCGAGCGATGAAAGAGGCTTCGCAGCCATTGCGATGCCGAGGCCGTAGTCGAGATGTCACGCTAAACTGAAGGATCCAGAACGCTCTAAACAATCATGGAGTTTTTATGAAAAAGTCCATCTTGCCCTCCGTAGCGTCAATCCTCTCGATTTTTTGCCTTTACGCCACTGCCGGCACCGTAACGCCGCTCAAAGGGCAGTCTCCTGAGCTCATCCAGCAAGACACAAGCGCGTGCCAGGCTCAGGCTGGCACCTCGAACAGCGCCAGCACCAGTTCGCAGTCTGGTGGTCGCGCCCGTGGTGCCGCCACCGGCGCAGTTGCGGGTGCGGCGGTGAGCGGGGCGCGCGCCAGTTCCAACTCCAAGGTGTATGACAATCTGGATTCGGATGTAAAACAGGATTACCGGCAGAATCAGTCGAAAGATGCTGCGGTGGCGGGAATGGTGGTGGGCGGGTCTCGGCAACGCCAGGATCGCCGAAGTGATCGGCAGACCACAGCTGCCGCTTCCTCCGCCTATAACACGTGCATGCAGCAACGCGGCTATCAGGTCACTCCCTGAGTCTGCCGGCTATCGTTGGCTCACCCCGCATCCAACAACGGGCACACCTGCGCCGCGCGCTCGGCAAGCATCGCTCGCAACGCCTGCATCTGCGCGACACGCTGATCCAGCAACGCAATCTTCTGGGCGAACAAAGTTGCCAGAAGATCGTTCGACACCTGTTCGCTGTTCCACAGCAGCGGCAGGTTTTCACCGATCTCGGCGAGGGAAAACCCCAGCTGTTGTGCCAGCTTGATATAGCCCACCAATTGCACGGTTTCCTGCGGGTAGAGCCGGTAGCCATTGGCGGTGCGCTGAGGCTTGATCAGCCCTTTCTCCTCATAAAAGCGCAACGCGTCCACGGAAACCCCCGTGCATTTCGCGACATCACCGATTCTCATGATCATGGATTCCCGTGTTGACTCTGGACCTTACCCCAGGCTTTAGCCTCAGGGTCCAAACTGTGAGGGATGAACATGGTCAACGCAAATCACAATCTGCACATCGTCCGCGCCAGCGCCTGGTACGACCTGTTGGCAACCGCCGTATTCATGACGCCCTGGACCGCGACGCTGTGCCTGCAAGGCTTCGCCGTGTTATCCGACGCCTTGGGATTGCAGCGCCCGGTGCCTGCACTGGACGTGACCCCGATGCTGTTCGCCAACCTGCTGGGCAGTGTGGTGGTGGTCTGGTCGCTGTGGCGTCTCAGGCACCCTAGCCGCACGGTGGGCCATTACGATGCGCTGGCCAGAACTTTGTTTGCCGTGTGGCAACTCTACGCGGTCGCCAACGGCGCCAGCTGTTTGATCCTTGGATTCACTCTGCTGGAGGTGGTCTTCGCCGTCTTGCAGAGCTTGCCGGTGACGGGTGAGACCACCTCGGTAAGTACGCCAGGTTTTCAGCCGCAATCTTGAACTGCCCCCTGTTTCCCCGGGTACTTTCGCCGGGGGACTGGGTAGGGGACTGGGTGGGGGCGAAGAGGGCGTATCAGAAGGTCACACTGGCGCTCAGGCGGGCGGTGCGCGGCTCGCCGACGTTGACCTGTAATTGGCCCGAACCCGTGCTGGAGGGGTAGTACTCCTTGTTGAACAGGTTATCGACGTTCAGTTGCAACCGCGTTTTGTAGCCGTCCACCGGTACGTCCCAGCGCAGGAAGGCGTCGGCAACGGTGTAGCTGCTCATGTAGAAGCTGTTGTCGTTGTCGCCGGCGCGGTCCCCGATATAACGGGCACCTGCACCCGCGTGCCAGTCACCCAGTTCGGACGGTATTTGCAGATGGTGGGTTAGATACAGGCTGGCGGTCTGTTTCGGTGCCTGGCTCAGGCGATTGCCTTTGTCGGTCGGGTCTTCAAGGATTTCGGTGTGGTCGTAGGCGTAGGTACCGACCATGTCCCAACGCTCGGCGATGCGGCCGGTCACGTCCAGTTCCACGCCGCGCGAACCCACTTTGCCCGCTGCTTCGCTGACGCTCAGGCCGTTGATCGTCGAGGTGGTGACGACATTCTTTTTGACGATGTCGTACACCGCCAGGTTGAGGTTCAGGCCCGGCGCGAGGTCGTATTTTGCGCCCACTTCGTAGCTGCGACCTTCTTCCGGGTCGAAGGTCTTGCCAGTGTCATCAACCGTGGTATTGGGCACGAACGAACGGCTGTAATTGCCATAGAGCGACAGGTCATCATTGACCTTGAACACCAGCCCGCCCAGAGGCACGAAGGCATCGCCGTTGCTGTCCAGGTTGACCGCGCGGGTGGCGCCCAGGCCTTGGGCGATGTACTGGTCGTAGTGTTGGTAGCGACCACCCAGCACCAAAATCCAGCGGTCGTTCAAGTGCCAGTTGTCCTTGACGTACAGGGAGGCGGAGTTCAACTGGTTGCTCAGGTCGCTGGTGGCCTGGCTGATCACACTGGGTTCGGCCAGGTTGCCATAGGTGGGCGAGTAGATGTTGAAGCCGCCCTTGGCGGTGTTGCGGTAGGTGTCGCCGCGATGGCGGTCGTCGGCTTCCTGGTCGGCGCCGATCAACAGGTCATGCTCCTGACCGAGGATCTGCTGGTTACCGATGAAGTCCCAGCTGGCGTAGCGGGTTTCGTAATCGTAGTGACCGCCGTTGGCCTGACGGGTCAGGACACCGCTGGCCGACAGCGCGGTGGGCTGGGCGATGGCAAGGCTGTAGCGGTCGTCGTTCCAGCCGTAGGTGACACGGGTTTTCCAATCGTCGCTGAGCTGGTATTCGAAGCGGGCGGTGGCAGTCTGGCTGATGCCCTCGGTCTTGGCCCATGTTTCGTCCAGGCGTTTATCGTAGGAAACGTTCGCCGGGTGGCCCTTGACGAACACGGTGCCGCGGTCGAACGGGTCGCTGTAGTCGTTGTTCTCGTAGGCCAGGGTCAGGCTGGCACGGTCGCCGGTCCAGCTCAGGGACGGGGCGACCAGCGTGTGCTGATCGACGCCGTAGTTGCGCCAGTAATCCTCATGCTGACGCTCGGCCACCAGGCGGTAGGCCAGGCCCGTGTCGCCAATCGGGCCCGTGGTGTCGACGCCCAGGGTGCCACCGCCCTCGCTGTAGCCGGAGCCGCTGAGGGTGGTGCTTTGCACGTACTGCGGCTGCTTGCTGACCACGTTGATCAGGCCGCCGGGGTCCATTGCCCCGTACAACAGCGAGGCCGGGCCCTTGAGGACCTCGACGTGGTCGGCGGTGGCGCTGAAGTTGTGCGACAGGATCGAACGCACACCGTCGCGCAGGATCGAGCCATCATCGTTGGTGCCGAAGCCGCGCTTGACCACCGAGTCCTTGGTATTGCCCAAGGTATTGCCTTGACTGGTGCCGCTGATGAACTTGGTGGCGTCATCCAGCGAGCGCACGCTGTAGTCCGAGATCGTCTGGTGGGTGACCACGTTGACGGTCTGCGCTTCTTCCTTGATCGGTACGTCGCTCTTGCTGGCGGTGCTGGCCGTGGTCGCGGTGTAACTGGTGTCGGCATTGACCGCCTCGGCGGCGATGGGCGTGGCTGGAAGGGTGATCTGCTCAGCTGCGTAGAGACTGGATGCGCAGAGCAACGAAACGGATAAAACGGACAACTGAAGGGGAGCCGACATCGAAGGGCGGGTGAGAAGCTGCGCTAGGTTCAAGGGGATGACTCAGTGAATTGTAAATAATAATCATTATATTTATCTTTCAGCTTCTCTGTATATAGCGGGTGAGAGGGGAGTGGCAGGCGTTTTTACCCGCCTTGGGTCGAAAGCGGTCCGTCCGGATACCTCACGATGCGCTCAACGTCGCTAACATTTGCTCACGCACCCATCGGTGCGAGGCGGAGCTTGAATACTGCTTATTGGATAGCAAACCGAGGGTGTAGCGCGGTGTTTCGAAGGGCACGGGATAAATGACCAGTGGGACTGCACTGCTGAATGGCAGTACTGCACGGCGGGGTAAGGTGAAAAGAAAATCTGTGGTGGCGATTATGTAGGGCGCTGCCAGCACGCTGGGTAGCTCCACCGCTACATCCCGATACAAGCCTTGGCGAGCCAGCGTCGTGTCGATCACACTGGCCACATCGCTCCAGGGAAGTGAGGCGATATGTCGTTCGCCAAGGTATTGGTCAAGTGACAGGCTTGTGTCAATTCGTGGATGGCCTTTGCGCACAGCCACAACGTAGTCATCGGTAAAACAGTCGAGCACCTCCAGGCCGTCGAGCTTATTTTCCTGATCATGCCGTGCATCGAGCACGAAGTGCACGCGGCCCTCCCTTAAGTCAGTCAGGCATTCTTGCCGATTCAGATAAAGCACCTTGATCTTGAGTGCGGGCGCCATTTTCTCAAGCCTGGAGATCAAAGGTGTCAGCAGTGCATAGACGGCGTAGTCGGTCGCTGCGAAAACGAATGTTTGCGTACTGGTTGCAGGAGCGAACGGCTCGGGATCGGCCAGCTGATTTGTGAGGATGCGCAGGGCATCTGCGACGCCTTCTGCTATCTGCTCCGCCTGAGCGGTGGGATGCATTGAGTTGCCAGTGCGGATGAAGAGTTCATCGGCAAGTGAATGGCGTATTCGCGAAAGCGCATGGCTGCAGGCAGAAGGGCTGATGGCAAGCTCATCGGCGGCTGCCACGACGCTGCGGTGGCGATAAACCGCATCGAACACCAGCAGGAGATTTAAATCGAGACGGCGGAGGGCGGAGTGCATAGTCTTCATTACAGCCTGAGTAAATTGCAGTACCTGCATTCTGTACTTTCCCTAACATAGAGTCTCCCGTCTCTTTCGAGCCCAAGATCAGGAATATCAATGTCCACCCTCCGCTTTCGTAACGTTACGTTCTCAGACGCTACCCGCTGCTACCAGATCGAGTCCTGTGCCTATGAGGGCGACGAAGCAGCCACCCAAGAGAAAATTGCGACTCGCATTGACCAGTACCCGCAAGGGTTTCTGATCCTGGAGGATGAAGAGGGGGTCATCGGTTTTATCAACAGTGGTTGCGCCCACGATGTAGTGATGTCCGATGAAGCTTTCAAGGAACTTGTGGGGCATTCTGCCGATGCGCCGAACGTCGTGATAATGTCAGTGGTGATAGATCCTGCTCAGCAAGGCAAGGGCTACTCCACACTTTTGATGCGCGAGTTCGTCCAGCGCATGAAGGCACTGGACAAGAAAACTATCCACCTGATGTGCAAGGAGCGCCACGTGGAACTGTATCAGCGAATGGGTTATCGCTACGTTCAGCCCTCACCTTCCGACCACGGTGGAATGGCTTGGCATGAGATGGTCATGGACGTTTAGTGCCTGAGCCAGCCCCCAATGATCCTTACACGAAGCTTGTCCTCCCTTAGGTCAGGATGATGCGCCGCGAAAAACGCTGCGTCCGGAGTGGGTGCAACTGATAAATGACTCGGCTGCCCGGCGAGCTGCTCGGTTTACAACCTCGCTAATGTGAGAAGCAGGTATCACTTTTAGTGAGTATGGGCTGACGCAGAATGCGAAAAGGCCATCTATCCTGAACAGGTTAAATTCGACCAGCCGCCACGGAGGCGTCAGCCATGGTTCCCATTTCAGTCCTTTGTAGCATTGTAGAGTCCGGCTTCCAGCCACTTTCTTGCGACTGCACGGTGAGTTCCAACGGGTTACTGCGCATCAAAGTGTTTGAGCCTGCCACCGGGCGTATTGATCTGTTGGTCAATGGCGTATCGCCGGACGAATTGACTACGATTCGTGCAATCTCCGATCTGGTGGGTGAGTTGCGCGCCGAGATGAGGGCCGGACGCCGGGCGTTTGCCGGCTGACGCACCCTCAAGCCGGCTCAATCAGTTCGCCTACTTCGCTCCCGGCCAGCCGGCCTGACGCAGCGCTTTTAACAGTGTCCCGGCATCCAGCCCCGGCACCGCGTGCCCGTTGCCTTCGGTGGTGTCGGAGGCCAGCAAGGCATTGATGATTGCTTCCTCCACGGCTTCGGTGGCGGCCAGGAACAGTTCGCTGATGTGGTCGTTGTTGACCATGCTCAGGTTGTCGCAAGTCGGCGCACCTTTGCCTTCGTAGGCGGCCGGCGGCACGTGCTTATTACCGGTGGCGAAGGCCACAAAAATGTCCCCGCTGTGGTCTTCGTTACCGCCGCCGGTGCGGGCGAGTCCAAGGCTGGCACGTTGTGCAAGGCGTGTGCACTGGTGCGGCAGCAACGGTGCATCGGTGGCCAGGCAGACGACGATCGAGCCCATGCCCGGATGAGGCAGGGATGCTTTGAGGAATGGCGAGTCGACCTGTTCCATGTAGCGCCCGACGGGGTAACCATCGACACGCAATTCGTGACGGATGCCGTGATTGGCCTGGACAATGGCGCCGACCGTCCAGCCGCCCTGAGCAAGGCTCAGGCGTCGCGAAGCGGTGCCGATTCCGCCCTTGAATTCGTGGCAGATCATGCCGCTGCCGCCACCGACCGCACCTTCGACTACTGGACCGCCCACCGCATTGCGCAGGGCTTGGGCCACATGCTCGGGCTTCACATGGAAGCCGTTGATGTCGCTGAGCAGGCCGTCATAGGTTTCCAACACTACCGGCATGTTCCAGTAGAGACGACCGTCATCCGGTTGCTGCTGACGATCCAGCGCAATCAGCGCATCACGCACCACCCCGAGGCTGTGGGTGTTGGTGAAGGCGATCGGGCTGGTCAAAAGACCCGCCTCGCGAATCCACTCCAGACCCGTGGCGTCGCCATTGCCGTTGAGCACATGCACACCGGCAAAACACGGCTGTTGATTAGTGGAACCGGGGCGTGGCTCGATCAGCGTGACGCCGGTATGGATGTCGCGGCCGCCAGCGGTTCGTCCCCGCACATCGCAGTGGCCGACGCGTACGCCAGGGACATCCGTGATGGCGTTGAAGGGCCCTGGTTGCAGTCGGCCGAACTGAATGCTCAAGTCGCGGGCACGCGGCCTCATCGTCTCTTTCATCGTTTCTTTCTCTTTTTCGATTTGCTTCAGGAAAGGGTGCGGCTGATCGGCCGCGGAGCAGACGTCGACCATCAAGCGCCGGTCTTGACCGTGTTCCACACGCGGGTGCGTACGCGCTCTATTTTCAAGGGCAGCGGTTCCAGCGGGAACAGCGTGTCCATGACTTGCCTGGACGGATACACCCCTGGGTTGTCGCGGATTTTCTGCTCGACCAGCGCTGTGGCATCTTTGTTGGCGTTTGGATAGCTCAGGTAGTTGGATGACTCGGCGATGACCTCGGGGCGCAGCATGTAGTTGATGAAGGCATACCCTTGCTCGGAGTTCGGCGCGTCGTTGAGCTGCACCAGGCTTTCCACCCACACCGGAGCACCTTCGCGTGGAATGCTGTAGACGAGGTTGCGTTTGTTGCCGGCCGCTAAGGAGGCCTTTTGCGCATCGCTAACGCCCCCGGCCCAACCAAGCACAACACAGACGTTGCCGTTGGCCAGGTCAGAGATGAACTTGGAAGAGTCGAAGTAGACGATATGGGGACGCAGTTTCAGCAGGAACTCCTCGGCCTTTTTGTAATCGTCCGGGTTCTTGCTGTTGTAGGGCAGCCCAAGGTAGTGCAGCACGATCGGAATGACCTCGTTAGGCGCGTCCAGCATGGCCACACCGCACTGACTCAGTTTGGCCAGGTTTTCTTCCTTGAAGATCAGGTCCCAAGAGTTGACCGGTGCATCCGGGCCAAGTATCGACTTGACCTTGTCCGCGTCATAACCGATGCCCGTAGTCCCCCACAAGTAAGGTGCCGCGTAGCTGTTTGCGGGATCATTGCTCTGCAACTTGGCGAGAATGTCCGGATCGAGGTGGGACCAGTTGGGCAACTTGCTGCGGTCCAGTTTCTTGAGCACACCCGCTTTGATCAGGTTGGGTAGCAGGTCACCTGAGGCGACCACCACGTCATAACCACTGCGGCCGGCCATCAGCTTGCTTTGCATGACGTCGCTATTGTCGAACACATCGTACACAGCGTTGATGCCTGCTTCTTTCTGGAAGTTTTTTATCGTGTCCGGAGCGATGTAGTCATACCAATTATAAATGTGCACGGTCGGGAGCGCGGGCTCGTCGGCGTGGGCGCCGACCAGGCCGACACTGAGAAGCGAGGCCAACGCGAATTGCATATAACGAGTCGATTTCATCGGGGGTGCTCCAGAGCGTTAGCGGCGGGTCGGTGGACGCGCGCGCTGCTCCTGCTAGTGTGTGAATTATTGTTGTGGCAGGGCGGGGATCAGTAGTTCACGGCGACCATCCGCGTGTTCGATCTGTTCGCCAGTCAGGAACAGGCGCCGGTCATTGAGGTAGTCATAGTCGTGGCGGGCGGTGCGCAGCAGGTCCAGGTCCAGGTCGACAATCTGACGGCACTCTGCGCGCCCTGCTTCGAAGAGCGTGCGCCCGAAAGGATCGATCACCGTACTGCCCCCGGCAAAAACCAGCCCGTCATCGCCGTCGCCGACTCGGTTCACCATCACCGCGAATGCCTGATTTTCCTGGGAGCGAGCGATGATCGCGGTGCGGTGGACCGGACCGTAGGGGTCCATGTTGCCGTTAGTCACCAGGATCAGTTCGGCGCCAAGTTGGCCGAGGGCTCGCGCACTTTCCGGCAACTCGATGTCGTAGCAGATCAGGATGCCGACACGGACTCCCTTCCAGAGCGCAGTGACAAAGCGGTCTCCCGGCTGAAACAGTCCGCGCTCCGATGGCCACAGGTGAGTCTTGCGATAGCTCAGGGCGACCCCTTCCGGGGTGACGAGCAAAGAGGTGTTGTAGTAGGTGCCAGAGTCGTTCTCAGCCATGCCGACCAGCACCGACACGTTGTGTTCGCGTACGGCGCGCTGTACCGCCTGCACACTCGGACCGTCCAGAGGTTCGGCGACTTCGGCAAGCTGTTGCGCGTTGGCGAATCCCATCAACTGGGTTTCCGGAAATACCAACAGATCAGTGTCCACTGCGCAGGTAGCGATGGCTTGCAACGTGCGCTCTAGGTTATAAGCGGTATCGCCATCGCGACCGGAAAGTTGTACGAGTTCAATCTTCATCGGTGATCCTTCGACGTGTAAATGGGCTCGCTATCGCCAAACTGAACAGCACCCGCCAGGGCTGGAAAGAGTATGGAGCGCCATAAAACCGAAAGTAATCACGTCGACGGGGTAACCTCGTATGGGTAGAAAAGTGAACATGACATTGCAGGATATGGCCTGGCACCAGGCGGTTGGCAGGCTGATCGAGGTACTTGACCGGCCAAATTTTTGGCTGGCCCTGGTACGCCTGCTGGGCCGATACATTGCGGTGGACAGCTGGGTGGTGCTGATTTTCAGCAATGGCCGGCCGCAAGTGCTTGCAGAATGTCCTGGCAAGGATGGCGGGCCGGACCCGCTCTTCCAGGATTACCTCAACAGGCTGTACTTGCTCGATCCCTTTTATCTGGCCAACCGAGAAGCGCCTCAGAGCGCTATAGTTTGGCTGGCCGACGTGGCCCCGGAGTGCTTCGAGCAGACCGACTACTACCAGCGTTATTTCCGCCTCAACGTCGTGGCCGACGAGGTCCATATCAACGTCCAGCTCGACGCGGAACGCACCCTCAGCCTATCGCTGGGGAGCGAGGGCCTCTTCAGTCCAGAGCAGATTGCCCTGCTCACCCTGACGCAATCCTGGGTAGCCGGACTGATGCGTCAGCGCATGGCATTCGAGCGAGAGGTACAGGAGCCGACCGCGTCGCCGACGCCAAGCTGGGAGAACTGGCTGGACTCTGCCGATCAGCAGTTGGACACGCCGCTCACCGCCCGCGAACTGGAAGTCGGCCGGCTGATGCTCAGCGGCTGCTCGAACAAGGAGATCGCGCGCAAGCTGACGATTTCCGCCGAGACCGTGAAGGTCCATCGCAAGCACATGTACAGCAAACTCGGCATCAAATCTCAGTCCGAGCTGTTCTCCCTGTTTTTAAAAGCGCAGGGCTGAGGTACAGCCCCCGAGGGCTGGTTGAGGCCATGAAGCCAACGACAATCCATGCTCTAATACCGCAACTTTTCGTGACCTGAAGCTCTATGAAAAATCTCGATATTTGCGCTGCTCAATATTGCTCAGTAGCGGGCGACCTCAACGCCAACATTGATCGCCATGTGCAGTTCATGCGCCATGCCGCCAAGCAGGGTGTCGAGTTTCTGTTGTTCCCGGAGTTGTCCCTGACCGGCTATGAACCGTCGCTCGCGCGTGAGTTAGCGCAAACGCCGGACGTGGCACTTTTGCAACCGCTACGTGAGCTGGCGAAGCAGTCAGGAATGACCACTGTGGTCGGCCTGCCGCTGCGCCAGGTTGGCAGCGACGCGATCTTGATTGGCGCGCTTGTTTTTGCCGCCGATGGTTCGCAGGCCACGTATACCAAGCAGCATCTTCATCCGGGCGAAGAGGCTGTGTTCAGTCCGGGCGATGGTGGTGCGTTGTTGAACATCAAGGCTGAGCACATAGCGCTGTCCGTCTGCGCAGACTTTACCCATGCCAGCCATGCGCAAGCCGCCGCGCACGCTGGCGCCGGTGTGTACGCCACCAGTGTGCTGATCAGCGAAAACGGCTACCCACACGACAGTGGCTTGCTGGAGGACTACGCCCGGGAACATTCGCTGGGGGTATTGATGGCCAATCATGGCGGCCCTTCCGGAGGCTGGGCCTGCGCGGGGCGAAGTGCGTTCTGGGCTCCGGGTGGAAAACGAGTGGTGAGCGCAGCCGGTACGGGCGATTGCCTGGTGATTGCGCGCCGACGACAAGGCGTCTGGCAGGGCCAGGTAGTGGAATGCTCAGCTACGCCGTGAGGCTAGATTGAATCGCCCCAGTGTTTCACTGGAGCATTCGGCCGACTTCGCGCGGCAGACTTTTGCCAGGTGCGACAGGCCTGAGTCGGCCAAAAGGAACCATTCACAGCTACCTACAAACTTAGGGCGATGCAATTGGCAACGTCCTGGGTTTGACCAGTTGCAAAATTTAAATTGTCCATCGCTATGGTTTCGGTATCCAGCGGAATCCTGCCTGAAGGAACAGCAACAATAACCCCTCAGGCTCGGGGTATTTTCACCCATTAACGGGTCCATCCCCACTAGTGGAAGGTCTCCAGCGGCACCACGCCACAACTAAAAACCAGTATTTACGAGACCTACAAACCTTATTGCACTCTTTGTCACACATTTTGCAACACCCTTGATGTGTGAGCTCACCCCACTCATGGAGGGTGAAGGATCGGGGAACAGCAAGTAGCCCCCATGGCCTGACTAGTTGGACCATTGATTCGCACAAAGAGGAATTGCCTACCCTTATCGCGAGGAAACTTCCATGCGCCAGAATAAATACTCAAGTGCGCAAATCGCACTGCACTGGCTATCGGCCTTTGTTATTCTATGGTCGTTATGCGCCGGCACTTACGTGACCCTGTTCGATGTACCGCCAGGGGTAAAGTTGACACTGACCGCCTTGAATATTTCGCTGACAACATTGTTTATACCGTTCTTTCTCATGCGCGCCGTTTTGCGCATTGATTATCTACGTAAACACTCACCCGGGCCGGGTGAGCTCCTGGCCGCATTCGTCCACAACCTGATTTACCTGGTGACCGGCCTGGTCTTGGTAACGGGCGTGCTGATGATGGATCGACCGATCGTAGTTTTCGACTGGCTGACCCTGCCACAACTGCTCACCCGCCCGGACTTGTTGCAGGGTTTCCATACTGCACATCGGAACAGCACCGAACTTCTGGGCTTGCTGGTGGGATTGCATCTGCTGGCGGTGGTCAAGCATGAACTCAGCGGCAATCGGATCTTGCAGCATATGAGCTTTCAAACTTTGCCCTGGGCAGCTCCTCTCGGAATGCACAAGGTCAACCCGACAACAAGATCGAGCCGCACCTCCATGCGATCACCCAAGCACATTCTGGACGCACAACGGGATGATGCACAGGGTGCATCCCGCCGCAGCCAGCAAGCGTCGAGGGCTGGCCGCTGATTGGAGCAGCGCTATACATACTATGTACCTCGATCATCGTCCAAGGCGAGATCGACAACTCCTGTGCTCCAACGATTGAAGCAACATCTGCTCGATGAATTGCTGATTTACCGAAGATTGCGCAGGTAGCGCCCAGGCGTGTGAATCGTCCCTCGTTTCGTAGGCACTCCGACCGTCCGCTAATGGCCCGCTTTCTACCGCTCACAACGGGCTGAAATGTGCCGTGAATTCAACCGGTGGATGCGTCTGGAAAATCGGGTGCGATTCACTAATCAATATCAAGGCTGAACTCAACGCCTTGCCTGCCGGGGGCTAGCTAAGTTGGACGTGGCTTAAAAAACTACTACGCTTCTAGCCAGTATCGCGCCACTACGAGACCGTCTGTTGGTCGTCCGTTGGTAAGTCAACCGGAGCAGATGACCGTATGAAAGACTCCATTCGCTATGCTGACTACCTGCACGTGATCGGCGCGGGTCGCCGCGAGATACCTATGCGGGAGCTGGTATCAGCACCGGTTCGCGATGCCGATGGCCGCTGGCAGGCCGCTCCCCATAAAGCTGTAAAATTGCGCGGGAGCGAGATCGCCGCCATCCTCAAGCCCTACCTCAATGTCCGCTTGATGGAGCAGATTCGCGCCGTGGTGCCACTGGCCCTGTACCTGACGCTGTTCCAGATCATCATCCTGCGTCAGTTGGTGGAGGACTCGCTGCTTGTCACGAGTGGCCTGTTGGCCGTGATTGTCGGGCTGATGCTGTTCATGGAAGGGCTTAAACTCGGTCTGATGCCATTCGGCGAAATTATCGGCAGCAACCTTCCCCGCAAGTCAACCCTGCCCGTGGTGTTGCTGGTTACCCTGCTGTTGGGTATCGGGGTGACCTTCGCTGAACCCGCTATTGGAGCGCTGCGCGCCGCCGGACAGAACGTGTCTGCGGAGCGTGCGCCTTACCTCTGGGCGATACTCAACCAGTGGGCCAGCGAACTGGTTCTTGTTGTGGGTGCCAGCGTCGGTTTGGCCGCTGTAACGGGCACGCTCCGCTTCATTTACGGCTGGAGCCTGAAGCCGTTGATCTATTTATCGCTGGTGCCCGTTCTGCTGCTCACGGTGTATATGGCCAGAGACCCGGAGCTTGCGAAGGTTATTGGTCTGGCCTGGGATGCTGGGGCGGTTACCACCGGGCCGGTCACTGTGCCGCTGGTATTGGCATTGGGCATCGGCATTGCGGCGGCTGCAGGCAAGGGCGGTTCCGGGCTGTCCGGATTCGGTATTGTCACCCTGGCCTCGCTGTTTCCCGTCCTCGGGGTAATGCTGCTGGCCCTGTACGTGTCGGCTATTTCCTCGCCGGCGGAAATCGTCGCTGCGGCGCAGGCCGCTGCCGGGGGCGGACAACAGGCTGCGGCGCAGGCCGCTGCCGGGGGCGGACAACAGGCTGCGGCCTGGTACACGGTCAGCCCCGGAATGGAGATTATTTCTGGGCTGCGGGCCATCGTGCCTTTGGTGATATTCCTGCTGATCGTACTGAAACTGCTGCTACGTCAGAGCCTGCCGCGGCGCGGCGAGATATTCCTCGGCATCGCTCTGACCGTGGTGGGTATGTGTGTGTTCAATCTCGGGCTGACCTACGGTCTGTCGAAACTGGGAGGGAGTGCGGGTTCGCTGATTCCGGCGGCCTTCATGCAGGTTCCCGGCGCGGACAACTCGCCGCTCTATAGGTATCAGGTGGGGCTGATACTGGCGTTGGCCTTCGCCTGGGTGCTTGGGTACGGGGCAACCGTCGCCGAGCCCGCGCTGAATGCGCTCGGCGTCACTGCAGAGACCCTGACTAATGGCTTTATCCGCAAACGCAGCCTCATACGTGCAGTGTCGATAGGCGTCGCCAGCGGTATTGCGGTCGGTGTGGCCAAGCTGGTGTTTGACCTGCCACTGGTGTGGCTGGTGGTGCCCCCCTATCTATTCGCTGCGGTACTGACGGTTTTTTCGACCGAAGAGTTTGTCAATGTGGCCTGGGATAGCGCGGGTGTAACCACGGGGCCAATCACCGTGCCGCTCGTTCTGGCCATGGGGCTGGGACTGGGTAATGCCACCAACGCCGTTGAGGGTTTCGGAATTCTTTGCATGGCATCCGTCGGCCCTGTCATCAGTGTCATGCTCCTCGGACAATGGGCCCGTATCCAGTTGTGGAGACAGGCAAAGGCCGCCACGGAACAGCTTGCAAATCAATTATTGGGCACGGGAGAAGCGGGATGAAGGCTGAAGGGATTACCTACCTTACCGACGTTGCACTGATCACCTGCATTGTCGCCGTCGGGCGCGCAGACCTGGTGATCAGTGCGGCCCAGGGCATGGGCGCGCCAGGCGCCATTGTCTACCACGCCCACGGGTTTGGCCCCCGTGAACGTCTTGGCCTGCTCAGTATCGCCATCGATGCGGAGAAAGAGGTGGTCAGCCTGCTGGTAGCTGCCGACTACCAGGACGCGGTACTCGAGGCCATCTATCGCGCGGCCAAACTGGATGTTCCCGGTGCCGGCATGATCTATGCGACACCAGTCGAAAAAGTGGCCACCTATATCCCCCACGAAATGCTGGAACAAGGGAAAGCCTCGTGAGCGCGGCGGGTGCGGCCATACCGGGCGGGGCTGCAAAACTCATCACCTGCGTGTTGCCCGACGATGGTACGGACCGTCGCCTGCTGCAGCTGCTGCGTGAGGCGCATGGAATTACGCGCGCGGACAGCGTTCACTGCCGCGGTGTGGCCGCACTGCAGGCCGCCAAAGCAACCCGCAACAAGGTGCCAGAAGCATCCCTCTCCCGGGTTGTCAGCGTGGTGGTGGAAGAAGCCCAGGCCGACGCGGTGTTCGACTTCATCTGTGCTCAGGCCGGGCTGACCGAGCCGGGCAGTGGTCCGGTGTACATGGTTGGGTTAAATTTTGCGACGCCGCTGGAGATGCCTACGGGGGTGCCGGATGAGCCCGGCTCGACGGTGGAGGGCGTTTAGCAAGAATGGGACCATTATGTTCAATCGGGATGAATCGCCTCTGCTTCATAGCGGTCACGAAAAGCCCGGTTAGTGGGCGGCTATGTAAAGCTCATTGCCCAGGTAATATACCCGGCCACCCCAGTAGTAAAGGTCAGTGCTATCAAGAAGAGAATGTCGACGACCTTTTCCAGATTATGGTTACGGCGAAGCCCTCGGGTTCTCAATGCCCAGTAGGACAATAGCGTCGTGATCAAATATAAGATGGCGTTAACGGCAACAAAATCGTCGCCTAGAGTACCTTCATGCCTTAGGGTGGTAATCACCTGAAAGATGCCGATGACCGTAATGCATACGCCGACCATTGTTGCTGACGTGATGAATATATGAACACAAACATCTTCATCCAGGTCGGCGCTGTCTTTTTTCCTGGTCATGACGATCCCCTCCACTGACTGTTCATTGACTGAGGTGAATGCGCGATGAGTCATTCACTATGGCGATCGACCGAGACGCAGGCGCACAGCACGAGACCTGACAGCGTAATCGTCAACCAGGATGCAGCGGTTTTCATGGCCGACCTCCATCGTCCAGAAGAAGGAGAGCATTGCAAACGAACTAACTTACGTTAGACGAGAAAGACGAGCACTGGCTTCACATTCATCGACGCTTGGCAGGGAACGTGGGCCTAAAGCAATCATTGAGGCGTGTCTTTAAACCCCGGGTGATTCAAGGGGTCGTTGAAAAAAGCCGCGATCTGGTCTTTTAGCCACCGCAGGCCTACCGCCAAGTCTTGCTGCTTATGCCAAATAAGACTCACTCGAACAGCGGGCATCTCCAACGGCAGGGGGAAAACCTGCAGCGAGTATTGCCGGGTGAAATGCTCCGCAAGTCCTCGTGGCACGGTTCCGAGCATATCCGACTGGGCGACAATCGCCGGAATCGCCAAATACTGCGGCACGTACAGCTGCACTTTTCGGCGCACCTTGGCAGAACCCAATACGATTTCTAATGGCGAGCCACGGCTCGCGCGCGGCAGGACCGAAACGTGATGACAGTCCTCGTAGAGCGAAAGCGTGAGTCCATCGTTACAGGCCGGGTGACCCGAGCGCGCGATGACGACGAGGTCCTCTTCGAGTAACGACTGATAGCGCAGCTCTTCGTCGGCGAAGTGCAAATAATCGATGGCCAAATCCAACTCGCCAGTCTTCAGGCGCTTCACCAGCGTATCCGCATCATCAAGCTGCACTGACACGACCAGGCGCGGTGCCTGCGCTTGTAGGTGTGAAAGCAGCCCAGGAAGAAACACTGCCTGCGCGTAGTCATTCATCGATATTCGAAACACCAGATCGGCCTCGAGGTCGATGCCCTCCTGAGGCCCCAGACCGGTACGAAGCAGGTGCAGAGCCTGACGCACAGGTCCATACAGCACCTGCGCTTGCGGGGTTGGCACCATGCCGCGAGCGGTCCGCTGAAAAAGCGGCTCCTCTAGTTGTTGTCGCAAACGCGCCAAGGCATTACTGACGGTGGACTGGCTTAAATGCAAGCGTAAGGCCGCTCGAGACAGATTCTGCTCCTGCATCAGCGCATCGAACACCAATAGCAAATTCAGGTCCAGCTGGCGCAAATTCGTTATCATCAATAAAGCTCTTCGCTAATATCCATTATCAGAATAGTCGCTCGCTGCCTATCATCGGTCAACTCCTCGACTGAAGGGCGGGCTCATGAAATTCGATACGACTAACTTTCGCATGCGTTATCGGGCAGGGACACATCCCCTTTATAACGCCTGGTTGCATGCCGGCTTCGTCCTGGTATTCGGCATGCTTGCGATTGCTTTTTTTTGGAGTCACGCCGAACACGTTCGGCCCTGGGAATGGTTGGCCATACCGGTGGCTTTAGTTATCCAGAATTGGGGTGAGTACATGGTGCACAAGCATCTGGGCCACCATAAACGGCGCTTTAGCGCGCTGTTTTACAAGCGTCATACCGGGGACCACCACAGTTTTTTTGCCTATGGGCAGATGAGCTATGAGCGCAAGCAAGACTGGCGAGTCATTTTATTCCCCGCGTGGCTGATCGTTCTCGTTACGCTGGGTGTGCTTGCCGGTTGGTGGGTGCTGAGCGCACTTAACGGCAACATTGCAGCCTTGTTCAGTGGCTCGCTGCTGGTGGGATATCTCAGTTATGAAATCCTGCATGCCTTCGAACACTTGCCCGACCAGCATCCGATATCGCGATTACCGTGGGTACGTCAAATGCGTCGATTGCATCAGTTGCACCATGCTCGCGATTTGATGCACAGGTATAACTTCAATATCGTTTTCCCGCTGTGGGATTGGGTGTATGGCACGCTCTATTGGCAGACGGAAGAGCATCGCGAAAACCCCACGAACAGGGTCTCGATGCAACACCATATAGATATCCAACGTGCACCGGAACACGTGCTGCGCTACGTCAGTACGCCGACGCGCTGGCACGAATGGCACCCTTATCCTGTAGCTATAAAGGGGGCGACCGGGGTGCTACCGATGGGTAGCCAATTTGAATATACCAGTGCTCGTGCCGACTATTTGAGCTGGGAGATCATTGACTATGTGCCAGGACAACGCTGGCAGGCGAGGGCGCGGGGCAAGTACGGTCTGACGATGGTGGTGACCTATCAATGCCTGGAAACGGCAACGGGCACACGTTTTATTCGCACCCTGGAATATCAATTCTCGAACTGGATCGGACGTGTGGCTGATCGCTTGATTCTGCGAAAGCGGCTTGAACGAGACGCCGTCGAGTTACTCAGCAAACTTGGCACCGTAGCGGAGCAGGTTATTCCGGCACCAGCCGAAGAAAATGCTTCGCACTAACGCACAAAGAACAACAGCTTTGCTGCTGTGCAGTCGGGCGCAACCCGTGCCGAAAGTCACGCGTCCGACCCGCTGTGGACCCTCCGGGCTTCCATCCCAATGACAATGACCCGATTACCGAGACAACATCCGCTGCACCCCAAGCGCGACAAGCACGCCGCCAGCCACGCCATTCACTCTCCGCTCTATACGCCAGTAATAGGCTTGCAACCTCGACGTGCCAAAGACCAGCGTTATCCCCACATGCCAGGCCAGGGACAGCATGGCGACCAAAAGCACCGTGACAACGTAGAACCACAAGGGCGCCTCGGCCGGGAACACCGCCGCAAACGCACTGGTCCAGAATGCGGCGCCTTTGGGGTTGGTCATTCCCGTCAGCAGCCCTGTGCGGTAGGCGGCAAATCGACTGCCGCTCTTTTGTTGAAGCTGAACCTTCAACCCGCGAGCCGGGGAGGGGGCAAGCGCCGACCACAACAAGCGTGCGCCGTACCAAACCAGATAGCCTGCTCCCAACGTACGCACCACAGACGCTAACCAGGGGTGTTGCGACAGCAGGGTCGCCAACCCGGCCATAGAGACCAGCACCCAGAAAATAGAGCCGGTGGTAAGCCCGAACACCACATACCGTGCGTCCCGGTGTCGTCCGTCCAATGCCATCTGGCTCAGGATAAAGAAATTGGGTCCGGGGCTGGCGAGGACGGCCAGGTAAACACCGGTTATCAATAGAAGTGAGTAGGTGTAAGTCATGTCGGGAGGCGCCGTTAGTTACTGTGCGGCGCGACTGTGGAGGGAATAGCAGTCAAGTCCAATGTCGCTTCGCCACAGGGGGTGAGGGTAGACACTAACAACCGGCTGCCGCTGGCAATAGACACAGAGTCTGCGTTTTTATTGGATACAGGTATCTGCCACGGTATCGCAGCCGTCGCGGATTGCTGTTTGGCTGCTGTACCCCATGCCTGCCAGCCATGGCCGTGGTCGCACACACTTGAAAAGCGCGGCGTTGCTCGCCAGAATCGCGTCCCGATCCGGCCAATGGTGCCGGACGTTCGTGGTGAAAAGGGGCTGTAGTTGAACGAACAGACATTGTCCATGCGCCTGGAACGCGTGGCGGCGCATGTGCCAGCCGGTGCACGCCTGGCCGATATCGGCTCGGATCACGGCTACCTGCCGGTGGCGTTGATGCGCCGTGGTGCGATCGCGGCGGCGGTGGCCGGTGAGGTGGCATTGACGCCGTTCCGCTCGGCCGAACGCACCGTGCGCGAGAACGGCCTGGAGCAGCGGATCACCGTGCGCCTGGCCAGCGGCCTGGTGGCGATCGAACCGGGAGACGCGATCACCGCGATCAGCATCTGCGGCATGGGCGGCGAGACAATTCGCGACATCCTCGACATCGGCAAAGCGCGCCTGAGCGGCCAGGAGCGGCTGATCTTGCAGCCCAACGGCGGCGAGCAGCCACTGCGCCAATGGCTGATGGAAAACGACTACCGCATCCTCTGCGAAGAACTGCTGCAGGAAAACCGCTTTTACTACGAAATCATCGTCGCCGAGCGCGCCGGGCCAGTGACGTATACCGCCGAGGAGCTGTACTTCGGCCCGCTGCAGATGCAGGCACGCACCCCGGCGTTCCTGCTCAAGTGGCAGCGCATATTGCGCGAGAAGCAGAAGACGCTGATCAGCTTCGCCCGAGCGCGGCAGGCCATACCGGAGGCGCAAGTGCAGGACATCGCTCGACAGGCCCGGTGGATTACCGAACTACTGGCTTGAGCCCGGAATAGATGACGGCTCGGTTGCAGGTGTCAAAGGGTAACCACCGCGCGCTCTTTAATCATCTTATATAGCTGCTCGGCAGCTTGAGAAAGCACTCGCCCTCGGCGCCGAATCAGGCCAAGGGTGCGAGACACATGGGGCGCTTCCAGAGAAATGCTGCGCAAGGCGGAACCTGCTGTTACTTGCGGCATAGCCAGGACCGGCACTGCCGCGATTCCGAGTCCAGCCTCCACCATGTCGACAACGGTACGAACGTGCCTCGCCTCGCAGATGGGCTGCGGCAGGTTCGGGATGTCCGCCAGTGCCATGTCCAGAAGAAATCGATTTCCGCTGTCTTTGCCGATGGCAATGTAATCGTACCCCGCCAGTTCTGCCCAGGTCACAGA
Source organism: Pseudomonas sp. NA-150 (assembly GCF_044336365.1). Lineage (NCBI taxonomy): Bacteria > Pseudomonadati > Pseudomonadota > Gammaproteobacteria > Pseudomonadales > Pseudomonadaceae > Pseudomonas > Pseudomonas sp. NA-150. The sequence goes on from NZ_CP172305.1 coordinate 2,312,245, forward strand.
GGCTTGTGCGGCCAGCGGATGATCGTACCGACAAGCGAGTACAAAGCGCTCTTTGAAGATCGGATCGAATTCGATATTGATTTCTTGGGCACCGACATAATTGATGCCGAAATCCGCCTCGCTGCGAGCGACGCTTGAAAGCGTTTTGCTCGCGCCTTCGTCCATAACCCGTACCAGAATTTGCGGATACACGCGCCGGTAGTTCTTGAGCACTTCGGGTAAGAAATGAATGACTGCAGTCGGCACACACGCAATGGTCACTTCCCCGTAAAGATGGCCGGTCCCGTCACCGATACCCAGCAGCGACGACTCGAAACTGTTCAGTACCTCCCGCGCTTTACGGGCGAAATCACGGCCGACGGCCGTCAGGTCGACTTGCCGCGTGGTGCGCTCAATCAACAGTACCCCGAGGCTACTTTCCAGCTTGGCAATACGGCGTGAAAGGGCTGGCTGCGATAGATGCAGATCCAATGCAGCGGCACTGAAGCTGCCACGCTCGGCCACCGTCACGAACGTGCGGAGATCGCTCATTTCTATTTTATGTGCATGGTGCATAAGTTTATCCAATTCTTGCATTTAACATACGGATCGCCCTGCATCATGATCGCTCAGTGCGTCTCACACACGCGCAACCAAATAAAAATAAGCAATGGAGCACACGCGTGAACTCATTCAATCGTCGGGATCTTCTCAAGTTTGGGGCCATTGCCTCCGTCGCCGCTGCTGCGCCAAGTCTATCTTTCGCTGCCCAGACGCCACCTACAAAGGAGGCGGCGATGAATCCTCCAGCCAAACCCGGAGCCGATGGCCAGGGCGTCACCCGCACCCTCGCGCAATACATCGTCCAGGCGCGCTATGAAGACCTTCCCGCCAATGTTCGCAAAGAGGGCAAACGGACTTTGCTCAACTGGGTAGGGGTGGCAGTTGGCGGATCACACCATGAAACTGTCAGCCGGGCTCTTGCGGCATTGTCGCCGTTTTCCGGACCACCGCAGGCGAGTCTGCTCGGCCGCTCGGAACGCTTCGATATCATGAACGCTGCATTCCTGAATGGCGTCGCCAGCCATATCTTCGATTTCGATGACACTCACCTGAAGACCATCATCCATCCCGCCGGGCCGGTCGTGTCAGCGATTCTGGCGCTATCGGAATACCATCCGGTGACGGGCAAGGATTTTCTTAATGCGCTGATCCTGGGGGTTGAAACCGAGTGCCGTATAGGGAATTCGGTTTATCCCAATCACTACGATGTCGGCTGGCATATCACCGGTACTGCCGGGGTATTCGGGGCAGCGGCGGCGGTCGGAAAATTGCTCGGTTTGAATGAGCAGCAGATGATCTGGGCGTTGGGCTTGGCGGCTTCACAACCGGTGGGACTGCGTGAGTCTTTTGGCTCGATGAATAAAAGTTTCAACCCTGGACGGGCAGCCAGTAATGGTTTGTTCGCGGCCTTGTTGGCTCAACAAAACTTCACCAGTTCAGACTCAATGATCGAAGCCAAGCGCGGCTGGGCGCACACGATTAGCACCAAGCAAGACTTTGCCGAAATTACCGATGGCCTGGGCAGCCGGTACGAATCGGCACTCAACACCTACAAGCCATTTGCCTGCGGCATCGTCATTCATCCCGCGCTTGATGCCGCGATACAGCTGCGTAATGAAGACAAACTGACTGCAGAACAAATCAGCCGTATCGATCTTCGGGTGCACCCGCTCGTGCTGGAGTTGACCGGCAAGAAAACGCCCCAAACAGGATTAGAGGGCAAGTTCAGCATCTACCATGCGGTCGCGGTCGCAATCATCCAAGGCGCCGCTGGAGAGCGCCAATTCAGCGACAGCGTCGTCCAGGACCCGACGGTGATTGCCCTGCGAGACAAAGTGGTTGCGACGGTTGACCCCGCGATCAAGCCAGAGCAGGTCGATATGACTATCACGTTGAAAGACGGGCGCACACTGCACAAGTTCATCCAGCATGCCATCGGCAGCCTGGAAGTTCCGATGACCGATCAACAGTTGGAGGCGAAGTTTCTCGACCTGGCCAAAGGTATTTTGTCGGACGAACAAGCACATAAGCTGATCGCGACGTGCTGGGACGTGGAGCAACTCGACAGCGCGGCAAACATTGCCAAGTCAGCAACGGTTTAGGAGGCTTCATGTCCCATCATCAACCATGGTCCCGGCGCAAGTTGCTCAAAGGCAGCGCTATTTTGATCGCAGGGATCTCCCCGTGCCGCCTGTTGTTCGCCGCACAAGCGAGTTCTGACGCGACACCGCCTGCAGCGGATGTGACGGCTAAATTAGCGCGCTACATGGTGGCCTCTCGAAGTGCGCCGCTGCCTCCCGACGTCGCCATAGCCTGTAAGAATCATATCCTCGATACCTTGGGCGCGATGCTTTCCGGCTCGCGCATGCGCCCGGGTCAGTTGGCCACCGCGTATGTAAAAGGACAGGGTGGTACCCCGCAGGCCAGCGTCGTGGGTTCGAATGTTCGGACCACCGTGGTGAATGCTGCGTTGGCCAATGCCATGTGTGCCCATTCCGATGAAACCGATGATTTCGAACCGGTCACCAAAGCTCATCCGGGAAGCTCGGTCGTGCCCGCTGGCGTTGGCAATGGGTGAGTGGCAGCACAGCAGTGGCGAGGCGTTCATGCGCGCGGTGGCGTTGGGTTACGACACGGGCTGTCGGCTGCTGATGGCGTTGGGGCCCGACCTTGTCCGCGGGTCTCACCGCAGCGCGGAAGGAACTGCCGCCACCTTTGGCGCCGTCGGTGCGGCAGCGTCTTTAGCGAAGCTCGACGAGCAGAACATGCGTTTTGCGCTGTCGTACGCCGCGCAGCAGGAGTCGGGTTTGTGGAGCTGGGTGAAAGACCACGATCACATCGAGAAAGCGTTCGATTTTGCCGGGATGGGTGCCCGCAACGGTGTGCAGGCAGTCACGATGGTCCAGTCCGGAATGACAGGCGTGGACGATGTGTTGGATGGCACCCATAACCTGTTGATTGCGCTATCCACTCAGCCGCAACCGCAACAGTTGCTCGAAGGTTTGGGCAGTCGATTTTTTGTCACCGAAACGGCCATCAAAACCTACTCGGTGGGTTACCCGATTCAGTCCCCTCTGGATGCGCTGCTGACACTGCGCAAGGAACATAACCTCACCCCCGATCAGGTCAAGAGCGTTGAAGTCAAAGTGCCCAGCGACGCAATAGGCATCGTCGGTCAAAGCGCGATGCCAGACGTCAATTGCGCCCATATGGTTGCCATTGCACTGGTCAAGGGCGCGGTGTCATTTACCGACAGCCACGACACCACCCTCATGCACGATCCCCGCATCGCCGAGCAGCGCGCCAAGGTCAGCGTGGTGGTCGACAAGGCTCTGGACGATCCGGCCGCCCCGCGTGGCGCCATTGTTAGCGTAACCCTTAATGATGGGCAAACCTTCACCCATCACACTCGCTATCCCTCGGGTACCAAGGAAAATCCTCTAAGCGTTGAGGCAGTCAATGCCAAAGTACGTGATCTGATCGTTCCCGTGATCGGGAGTCGTCGGAGTGAGAAGTTAATCGATGCAATAAACCACCTGGAGAGGGTTAAAGACATCGCAACGTTGCGCGAACTGCTGGTGCAGAAATGAGTTAAAGAGCGCTTCAACCAGTTCTCGGATGTCGAGGACTGGTCTTCTTATTTGAGCGCCCGCTGACAGTGGCCGTTGTCAGGTATTGGTCTTCAGCTTGTTCCACAGTCGGGTCGTCAACCGTGCAATGGCCGGCGGCAGGTCCTCGACGATGAACAGCTTGTCCAGCACCGTTTTGGGCGGGTAGATCGCCGGGTCCTGCTTCACCTCCGGCACCACATAAGCGTCCGCCGCACTGTTGGGGTTGGCGTAGTGGATGCTGTTGCTGATATTGGCGATGACCTTGGGCTCAAGCAGGTAGTTCATGTAGGTGTAGCCATTCTTCTCGTGGGGTGCGCTCTTGGGCATGACCACCGTGTCCATCCACAGGGTCGAGCCTTCGTCGGGGATCGAATAGGCAATCTCGATGCCGTTCTTGGCTTCCTTGGCACTGGCGGCGGCTTGCACAATGTCGCCGTTGAAACCGATCACTGCGCAGATGTTGCCGTTCGCCAGGTCGCTGACGTACTTGGAGGCGTGGAAATACTGAATGTAAGGCCGGATTTTCAACAACGCCTGCTCGGCTTTGGCGTAATCCGCCGGGTCGTGGCTGTGATGCGGCAACCCTAGATAGTTGAGGGTGATCGGCAGGATCTGCGTCGGGTTGTCGATAATCGCTACACCACACTGGCTGAGTTTCTTAATGTTGTTCTCATCAAAAAACAGGCTCCACGAATGGGTGACATCAGTGTTGCCGAAGATCGCTTTGATTTTCTCGACGTTGTAACCAATCCCCGCCGTGCCCCACATGTAGGGATAACCGTACTGGTTGCCCGGGTCGTTGACCTCGAGTTTTTTCATCAGTGCCGGGTCGAGGTTTTTCCAGTTGGGCAACTGGCTTTTATCGAGTTTCTGGATCGCCCCGGCCTTGATCAACCGGGACAGGAAATGGTTCGACGGACTGACCACGTCATAACCGGTATTGCCAGTCATCAACTTCGACTCCAGCACTTCGTTGCTGTCGTGGATGTCGTAAGTCGCCTTGATCCCGGTTTCCTTGGTGAACGTGGGCAATGTGTCGTCGGCAATGTAGCCGCTCCAGTTCGAAATATTGACCTGTTCATCGGCGTACGTGACGGCCGTAAACGTTGTGAGTAATACCGCCAGGGAAACAGGATGGACGCGCATGTTCGATCACCTAATCATTGAAGAGCTTTTATTGTGTGTGATAGCCGGCTTTCTAGACTTCTGTTCTGGCCCTGACCGCCTCCACGCGCATACGAAGCATGGCACCCATATCGAGAAAGGGTTTGGGTGGGAGCCAGCCGGGCTGAGCCCTTTGCATGACCGAGGTCAAGATCGGCGAACGCGTCCCCGACGCCAGTTCAGCCAGCAGTCGGCCCCAAAGGGTGCCGCGCGCGACACCTGAACCATTGCAGCCGGCCACGGCAAACACGCCTTGCTCGACCTCTGCGAAATACGCTTGGCCGGAACGCGAAGCGCTCAGATGACCGGTCCACGTGTAATCAATGTCCTGTTCGGTCAACCACGGGAACCGGCGTTGCAAGCCCAGCACATGGTGTTTTCTGCGGACCAGCAGATCACGTTTGGATAGATCCCGAGCGCGGTATTCGGCGGTGTTGCGGATCATCACTCTCCGATCCGGAGTCAGCCGCACCGTCGCGCCGAGGGGGCGGGTGGACAGCACGCCCCAGGGCTCGACGCTGCCGATGGCTTGAAACTCTGTGTCGCTCAACGGCCGTGTGAGGCTGGCGCTGAGCTCCATAGGGAAGGTCCCGCTGCTCTCGATTCCCGAGCGAGGGATGAAGGCGTTCAGGCACACCAACACCTGCTTCGCCTCAATACTGCCCTCGATACCCTGGGCGCAAATCCGTCCTTTGCCCATGCGTTGAAGGCCGGTGATATCGGTGTTTTCGTAGAGGGTCACCGTCGGCGGTAGCGCATCGAGCAAGCCTTTCACGTACTTGGCCGGTTGCAGCAACGCGTTACCGTGGCCACACCAGATCGCCGCCTGGTAATGGCCGGTTCCCAGTTTTTGCTTGAGTTGCTCACCTTCCAGATACTGTGCAGAAGCACCGACTGCGTTTAGCGTTTGCAGCTTGGCCTCGACATGCGTCAGCTTGGCGGGATCATTCACGGCAAAGAAATAGCCGGCATCCCGGAAGTCGCACTCGATGCCGTGACGGGCAATACGCTGGCGGACTTCCTCGCTGGCGACGCGTGAAATCTCGGTATCGACTGCATAACCGGCGAATCCTTTATTGCCTGAAAGCTCATCGGTGCTCGGGTGTTCATGGGCCACGACGAAGCCGGAATTACGCGCCGATGCGCCCTGTGCAGCGCGCTGCCGGTCGACAATCACAATGCGCGCCTAGGGGTGCATTTCGGCCAGTGAATGAGCAGCGCACAGCCCGGTAATCCCGGCACCGATGATTAACCAATCGGCTTTTTGCTTTCCGTTCAGGCGATCGCGAACAGGAAAATCCCCCGCTTGCGCAATCCATCCACATACATTTTCCATGCGTCACCTCATTTACTGTCGTACTGCGTACCGTCTCCATCCAAACCAAGTACATGCAGAAAGTGCATGAGATGTCTGAGATAACGGTGGCAAGGGCTAGAATTTATAAGGTCTGTAGTGATACAACCAACGTTATAAAATCATCGGGCCATTCAGAAAACGCATGGATAAAATTCGCCACGTTCCTTCATTACAGGGCCTTCAGGCTCTGGTGGAGGTCGCTGAATCGGGCAGTTTCACGCAAGCGGCGCACAAGCTCTGCCTGACCCAAAGTGCCGTCAGCCGAAAAATCCAGCAATTGGAGGCGCACTTCGGCGTGCCCCTGTTTGTAAGGAGCAGCCGAAGCCTGCAACTGACCCTGGAAGGCGAACAGGTCCTGGCCAGTGCGCGCACTATTCTTGAGCAACTGAAAACCCTTGAAGACAGGCTCTCGCCGCAAAAGCGCCCGTTTCGCATCCGCATGCACGTGTCCCTGGCGGTTCGTTGGCTTCTGCCGAAACTGAGTGACTTCTATCTGCGTCACCCGGACGTTTCCCTGTCGATCGAAACCGTGGCTACGGAAATCGTCGAACCAGCCAGCGACAGTGACGCCTACATTCTTTACCTGCCCGAGCCATCGAATGATCCTGCCAGCCTGACCCTGTTCGAGGAAGCGCTGGTGCCGGTGTGCGCACCAGGCTTGAGCGACCTGGCGCCCCGGCTCGATTCAGTGGACGACCTTGTACACTTCGCGCTGCTGCATCGTTCGGCGGACAAGCAAGCGTGGATCGACTGGCTGGCGGCCAATGGCGGGAAGTCGCTGGAGGACTACCGACACATCCCCTTCAACCTCGATGAGCTGGCGCTGGATGCAGCGGCGAGGGGATTGGGTGTCGCAATGACGGATCTGACGCTGGCGCAGGAGTCGCTAGATCGTGGGGTGTTGGTGGTTCCGTTTGGACAGCCGTTGAACACTCGGGGGATTTACTCGCTGTGCCCGCAACCTTCGGCCGCATCGCATCCGGCGTGTAGCGTGATCATGCAGTGGTTTGCGCAGCAGGCTGGGCGGGCTGTGGATTGATCGGGTGAAATCACAGCACAAAAAGGAGCACTCATGTGGTCATCACGATGGATTGAGATAGCGCATAACCGGGGGTGACATGGGCAGTCTGCGTCGTGCTTTGACCGCCTGGTTTTCACTTCGATAGCGCCTTGCGAGAGTCGGCGTTGGGTCGAAAGTCGCGCATCTTGATCGGCGAAAGCGCAGTGGTTCAGCAAACCACATACATCGACGCACCCTGTCACCCCCTCTTACTCTGTGAGGGAGTGAAGAGAGGGCTAAGAGCGTAAGCCGTTATCCCAGCTCGCGTGCGAGCTGCTCTCGATCCAAAGCGCCATCCCACCGGGCGATGAACAACGTAGCGACGCCATTGCCAATGACATTGATTAGCGCCCCACCCTCAGAGATGAACCGGTACACACCAAGCACCAACACCAACCCGGCAGCCGGGATAACACCCGTCGATCCCAGCGTTGCTGCCAAGGTAATAAAAGCACCACCGGTAACGCTTGCGGCGCCTTTAGAAGTCAGCAACAGGATCAGCAGCAGAGTCACCTGATGATAAAGCGAGACATCGATATCCAGTGCCTGAGCGATAAACATCGCCAGCACTGTCATGTTGATGCAGCTGCCATCGAGGTTGAAGCAATAGCCGGACGGCACCACCAAGCCTACAGTCGATTTTTCACAGCCAAGCTTCTCCAGCTTGCCCATCAGGCGTGGCAGCGCTGACTCCGAGGATGAAGTGCCTAGCACCAGCACCAACTCTTCGCGGATGTACTTCAGGAATTTCCAGAGGCTGAATCCCGCCAGCCGCGCAACGATATTGAGCACGACGAACACAAAAATCAGCGCGGTCAGGTAATAGCACACCAGCAGGTTGGCGTAAGCCCCCAAGGACTGAACCCCATATTTGCCAACAGTGAACGCCATGCCTCCGAACGCGCCCAAGGGTGCCAGGTACATGACGATTTTCAGCATGCGGAAGAACGCTTTCGCCACAAGATCGATGGTGCTTAACAGGGGCTTGCCCGCCTCGCCCAGCAACTGCAACCCGAAGGCAAACAGAATGGAGATGAACAGCACCTGGAGAATGTCGCCCTCAGTGAACGCGCCAAACACAGTCGTCGGCACGATGTGTGTGAGGAATCCCACCACGCTCTGCTCATGCGCGGCCGTGGTATAGCCGGCAATCGCCGAGGCATCAAGCGTCGACGGATCAATGTGCATTCCCGCACCTGGCTTGAGCAGGTTGACACCGATTAAACCGATCACCATCGCAACAGTGGTCAGCACCTCGAAATACAGCAGCGACTTAAAACCAATGCGTCCGATGCTCTTGAGGTTTTGCATACTGGCGATACCGCTGACCACCGTGCAAAAGATGATCGGAGCAATCAGCATCTTGATTAGCTTGATGAAGGTATCGCCCAAGGGTTTCATCTGCTCGCCCAAACCTGGGCTGAAATGCCCGAGCAAAATACCTAGAGCGATAGCCGCCAGGACCTGAACATACAGGTGGTGGTAAAACGGCTTACGGTGTGAAGTAGCAACGTCGGTAGTTTCGATTGAAGAGCTGATTATTTTTGTCATGGCTCAACTTACCTTTAAGGTCGAATGGCTTGAATACGCGTCAGGTCACCACGTTGATTGGCTTGCCTGTGGCGTAGGCGGTGATGTTTGCCCCCAGCACTGACTTGAGCCGGACAACGCTGCTCTGGCTCGCCCAGGCCACATGTGGAGTGATCAACAAATTTGGATGTGTGCTGTGCAACAGCGGGTGGTCTGCACGCGGAGGTTCTGCATACAACACATCAAGTGCCGCGCCGCCCAGCTGGCCGTTTTCCAGTCCGTGCAACACGGCGTTTTCATCGACCAGAGCCCCGCGAGCCGTGTTGATGAGCAAGGCGCCCGGCTTCATTCGAGCGACCTCGGCAGCGCCAATCAAATAGCGGGTGTGGGGTGTGAGTGGACAATGCAGGCTGAGCGCGTCGGCTTCAGCCAGGACCGTGTCAAACGCCACATATCCGTCGCGTATACACTCGGCGCCACGGTGCTCGGCGAACAACACCTTGATCTCCAGCGCTCTCGCCAGACGAGCGACCCGACTACCGATGTCGCCACGACCGATGATGCCCAGCGTTGATCCCTGAAGATCTTGAATGGGTGCGCCATGAACGCAGAAATGCGCAGACTCCGGCCACTGACTGGTAGAGGCGGCGCGATAGGCCAGCAGGTGGCGGCGCAATGCAAAAAGTGATGCGATCACTGACTCTGCAACGCTGATCGCGCTGTAGGCCGGGACGTTGCACACCGTCACGCCTTGATCACGACACGCCGCAATATCAACGCAGTCATACCCCGTGGCTGCGACGCAGATGAGTTTCAGGTTCGGTAGCTGTGTCAGCGCTGCGCGATCAATACGGACTTTGTTGGTGATTGCCACCTGCGCATCCCCAAGCACATCGACGACCTCGTCAATAGAAGTCTTGGGACGATCCGTCCATTGCGTGGCTTCAGCCGGGCGTGACAGTGCTGACGGCAGGCTTGCACCGTCGAGAAAAACGATATTCATGGAAGCACCTCTGCTAGTTTGTTGTGGCGTCGAGCAGTTCGGAGATTTCGATGAGGTTCAGGTCAGGGTCGCGAATGTAGACCGAGCGAATTAGGCCGGTTGCCCCGGTGCGCTGGACAGGGCCTTCAACGATTGGCCATTGCTGATCAGCAAGGTGCTGAACAACCTCCCCGAGCAAGCCACTGGCGATGAAGCACAGGTCGAGCGCGCCAGGTACAGGCAGGTGTGCCTTTGGTTCGAACTCATGCCCACGAACATGAACGTTGATTTTCTGGTTGCCGAAGCGAAACGCCGACCGGCCATTGCCGAAGGTCTCCAGACGCATGCCGAGGATCCTGACGTAGAAGTCCTTGCATGCATCCAGATTGATAGTGGTCAACACCAGATGATCCAGATGGTCGATCATTGCGCCTTCTCCAGATCAGTGAGGCTCACTTGTTTGCTGAGTGTGTGGACATGCTCAGGCACAGGGTGCAGATCCAGACGGCGGCCCGCTTTGAGAATCTGACTCGGCGTTTCATGCCCGATCAGCCCGGCTAAACGCGCCGATGCCGCGAGTATTTGATTCAGATCCAAACCCGTGTCATAGCCCATCAATTCGAGCATGTGAGCCACGTCCTCCATACAGACATTGCCGCTCGCCCCGGGGGCGTACGGGCAACCACCTAACCCGCCAAGGGAAGCATCAAATCGATCAACACCCGCTTGCAGCGCGCCAAGCGTGTTGGCCAACGCCATGCCACGAGTGTTATGAAAATGAAGCGTCAGTTGTAATTCAGGAAAGCGTTCCCGCACCTTTTGCGACAGCGTCTGAACCTGTGATGGATAGGCCATGCCCGTGGTGTCGCACAGCGTCACGCCGCGCGCCCCTAACTCGGCAAAGCGATCCACCCAGCCCAGCACTTCGTCATCGGGGACGTCACCCTGCATCGGGCAGCCGAACACCGTCGACAACGAGACGTTGATCGCAACCGGTCCGTGGCCGATCACGCCGATCACTTCCCTTAGCTGGGCGAATGATTGTTCGCGGGTCATGCGCAGGTTTGAGCGGTTGTGTGACTCACTCACCGACATGACCAGGTTGGCTTCATTGATCGCGCACCCCAACGCGCGCTCGGCACCGCGTACATTGGGCACCAGCACGGTGTACTCCACGCCAGGTTGGCGGCGTATGCCGGCCATTACCGCCTCGGCATCACGCAATGCAGGGATGGCCTTGGGCGAGGTAAAAGATGTCACCTCAATTTTCGCGTAGCCGCACTGGCTCAATGCATCAATGAGTGAAATTTTGTCCTCAGTCTCGATGAAGGTTTTCTCGTTCTGGAAGCCGTCACGGGTCGCAACTTCCTGCATGAACAGGCGTTTCATATACGGTGCTCCTGTTGTTTTTATAGAGGGCTATATAACGCCGCGGCTGCGCCATTGATTACGGGTCTGAGCATCAATGCCCAAGGCTTCCAGGACCGATTCGGTGTGCTGACCGAGGGTGGGTGCGCGGGCGTGAATTCGGCCGGGTGTGGCCGTCAGCTTCGGGACGATGCCTGGCAAGGTGACGGGTGTACCGTCATCCAGTGTGCTGGCCAACAGCATGTCGCGGGCTTGGTAGTGAGGGTCCGCAGCGATGTCCGCAGCGTCATAAATCTTGCCGGACGGGATGTTCACGTCCTTCAGTGCCTGGAGCACTTCATCGAGCGAACGCTCGGCGGTCCAGGTGGAAATGGCCGCATCGATGCGAGCAACGTGTCTGACACGACCGTCGTTTTGAGCCAGCTCAGGATCGTTCGCAAGATCAAGACGGTCGATCTTTTCCATCAGGCGCCGGTAGATGCTGTCGCCGTTACCGGCAATCAGCGCATATTTTCCATCACGGCACATATATGCATTGGTAGGAGCTATTCCCGGAAGGCTGCTGCCTGCTGGCTCGCGTACGGTTCCAAACACCGAGTACTCGGGAATCAGGCTTTCCATCATGTTGAAAACTGACTCGTATAGGGCGACGTCGACTTGCTGGCCCGCACCCTGCTGCTGCTCACGATGACGTAGAGCTAACAGAACACCAATCACACCGTGAAGGGCTGAGAGCGAGTCGCCAATCGATACTCCGACGCGGACAGGCGTGCGGCCAGGCTCACCTGAAAGATGGCGCAGTCCACCCATGGCTTCGCCGATCACGCCAAAACCAGGAAGATCGCGATAAGGCCCGGTTTGTCCATAGCCCGACACCCGAAGCATGATCAGCCCTGGCTTGATAGCGCTTAGCTCGTCCCATCCCAAGCCCCATTTTTCGAGGGTGCCGGGACGAAAGTTTTCGATGAGGATATCGGCGTCTTTGATCAGACGCTTAACCACGTCGTGCGCCTCGGGCTGTCGGAGATCCAGCGTGACTGATTGCTTGTTACGCGACTGCACAGCCCACCAGACAGAGGTGCCATCGTGCAGGAGACGCCATTTTCGTAACGGGTCGCCGGTCACTGGCGGTTCGATCTTGATCACATCAGCACCGAACTCCGCGAGGATTTTCGCCGCAAAGGGACCTGCGATCAGTTGGCCCATTTCCAGGACCTTGATGCCTTTAAGCGGTAGGCTCATGACGTTTTCCGTTCTTGTTTGAGGTGATGGACTGATCATCCACTCAAATCGGAAGGCTGAAAATTTCAAAGATTTCCACTACTCTTTCCTAAATGGAAACACGGAATGCACCCATGCTTAATCTTCTTCAACTGGATCTCATGTCGTTGCGCCTTTTGGTACTGGCTGCGGATACCGAGAATCTGACGAAGGCTGCTGACGCAGCGCACCTCAGTGTGTCCGCCGCGAGTAAACGGCTCGCAGAGTTGGAGCGAGTGACTGACTGCACACTTTTCGTGCGCCTGCCCAGAGGTCTGGAATTGACACCGGCTGGTCGCGGATTGGCCGAGCACGCAAGACACATAGTGGAAAGCACACAACGCATGGCGTATGACGCCAGCGATTACGCGAGTGGCGTGCGCGGCCACGTCCGGCTGTTTGCCAACACGTCGGCCGTCATTCAGTTTCTGCCCAATGACCTTGCGCGTTTCCTCGAGGTAAACCCGCACGTGCGCATTGGATTCGAAGAGGCGCTCAGCGAAAAGACGGTGCAATCCATTGAGGACGGGGTTGCAGATGTAGGGATTTTTGCCGACAACGTGGCAGCCAGCAATTTGGACAAGCGCGTTTATCGACGCGACCGGTTGGTCGTACTGGTACCACAGGAGCATCCTTTGGCAGATCGCGGCAGTGTTTCTCTGTTGGATACACTGGATTACGACTATGTCGCATTGAATCAGGGCAGTTCATTACTTCGCCGCATCACAGACGCAGCAGCAAGCGCAGGCAGGCTTCTCAAAGTACGGATTCAGGTCAGCAGCTTCGACGGCATCTCTCGCATGATCGAAGCCGGTCTGGGTATCGGAATTCTGCCAATTGCCTCGTTACGGCCAGAGGTATTCGAAGGCCGTCTCCGAGCGATAACCCTTGAAGACGATTGGGCAACGAGGACGCTTTACGTGGGAGTGGCGAAAAACTCACGGCTTTCACCGGAAGCGACCAACCTCTTCAATTACCTCGCGACCGTTGAAGACGATCAGTAGATCCCGACAGACAGAGCGTTGAGCACTTCAAAGCTACCTGCTTAAGCGGCTCAGGACGTTGTTATCCAGAGAAGCTGCCAGAGATGAGCTATCCAAGTCACGTTGAGGCGTACGTGGTGGACGTCATGTGGCGTGGTAAACAAAGGGCGCCTCAGGATTTATGTGGGCAATGTCAGGTGTTACCGATGTGCCTGTACTTTTCTGTTACCTATGTGGTTGACCCGTACATCGTGGGCCGCTTGGGTGGTGATCAAAAAACGGGGCGGCGACGTCCAAAACCACTTCTTGGCTACAGATAAATAAATCCGTTCCGATTTTGTCCCGCCAGGCTTGAGCGACTTGGTGCCCCGGCTGGAGTCAGTGGACGACCTTGTACATTTCGCGCTGCTGCATCGTTCGGCGGACAAGCAAGCGTGGATCGACTGGCTGGCGGCGCGCATCTTGATCGGCGACTGTCGACCCATTGCGGACGGTCAGACTTCACTTGGGAAGCGCTAAACAAATATTCGATTCGTGGCTCCTCGACGTTTTCAGCCTGATTTCTACACCTGCGACTTCAGTTGCGAAACAGGGGTTGAGGTCTTCGTCCGTGATGCCATCGCGCTGGCCAACAGCGTCGCCTGGCAACAGCCGAGGAAGTTTGCGGCATGGGCACGGGCAAACGTCAACGTGCCGGCGTACGCTTGACGCAACCCGCACTACTGGCAATCGTCACTCCTGCGACGTGTCTGTCGCGTTCATCTTCTGGATCACCAATCCGATGAACGCCGACACGGCGAGTGGCAGTTGCCGGCGGCTCGGGTACAAGACATTCAAGCCATAACCTTTAGGACGGTACTGCGCCAGTACGGGAACCAGCGTTCCGGCCTCTACCTCAATCCCGGCCATCACGGGCGGGAGCAGGGCGATGCCGAGTCCGGCCAAGGCAGCCTTGCGCAAAGCCTGTGCGGTGTTGCCGCTGAAGCGCCCGATCACTTGCACGTCTTCTTCGCCATGGGGACCGATCAAACGCCAGATGGCGTGGCCGCCAGGTTGCGCGGTAACCACACAATCGTGGCTTGCCAGATCCTGCAGCGTACGTGGTGCGCCACGCGCTGCGATGTAGGCGGGGCTGGCAACCATCCCGACACTGCGTGAACCAACGATCTGACGGCCGACGTAACCTGAGTCGCGCAAAGGCCCCCCGCGAAAGGCGACGTCGATCTGCTCTGCGATCAGGTCGGCCTGCGCATCACTGAGCACAAAGTCGAGACGCACCCGCGGGTACGCAGCCAGAAACTCGCTCACCCATTCCATCTGGAAGAAGTCGAAGAAGTCGGCCGGGGCCGCCACGCGCACCAGGCCACTGGGTTCGTTACTGCCCGTCTTCAGTTCCTGTCCCGCTTCAAACAGACCGTCGATCGCGCCCACGCAGCGCTCATGTAAGTACTCTCCGGCACTGGTGAGCGTGAGTTTGCGGGTAGAGCGTTGCAGCAACCGCGTACCAAGTTGTTCCTCAAGCTGCTGGATGCGCCGACTCACAGTGTTGGGCGGCATGCCCAGTCGTCGCGCCGCCTCGGCAAAGCTGCCGCTGCGTACCACTTGTACAAACATGGCGATGTCGTTGAGGTCGAGCATGGCGGGTATTCCTAGTGTTTTTGGACGAGTGCAACCTAATTGTATCGGCTAATCAAGTAATCAGTGTGGCTCTATTGTTTGTGGCATCGGGCCGACAGGCTCCCACTGCCGTGAGCAATCATCGTGATCCTTGCGCAACGACCGCACACCGGAGCGTCCCCTGACGCCACACACGAAACCCTTACCCTCCGTGCAATCAGCTACCGCACCACCGGCAGTGGGCATGGCGCGATTGTCCGGCTGATGAGCCCTGGCGATCTGGGGCACCTGATCAAGCCTTTCGTTTTCCTTGATCTGTTTGAAGGCGAGAGTTCCTTCATCAACGGTATGCCGATGCACCCGCACTCGGGAATTGCCACCGTTACCCTCATTACCGAAGGCAACTTGCGCTTCGAGGATGCCGAGTCGGGCAAGGGCATGATCGACTACGGAGGTGTTGAGTGGATGCGCGCGGGCGCCGGCGTCTGGCACGGCAAAGAAATGTCGGTCGGCACGTCAAAGCGAATACAGGGTTTTCAGCTGTGGATTGCACTGCCGCCAGAGCTGGAAAACACCAGTGTCGACAGCCAATACCTAGAGTCCGGCGCGATGCCCGAGGTGGGGCCTGCGCGAGTGATTCTTGGTGCATACCAAGGGGTGAAAAGTCCGGTCCGCGCACCCGCCGGCATGAATTATTTGCTGGTCACGCTGCGGGCCGGAGAGTCCTGGCGGTACGTTCCACCCGAGGGGCATGAGTCATTGTGGTTGAGCGTCAGCCGCGGCTCCCTTTCGGCGCCAAGCGTGGTCATGGCGGGTGAAATGGTCGTCTTCGCTCCCGGCGACGGTGCGGTAACGCTCAAGGCCATGCACAAGGACACAGTCTTTGTGATCGGTTCAGCGAAGCCTCATCCCTATGAGCTGGCACTGGGGAACTACTCGGTGCATACCAACCGGCTGGCCCTGCGCGCGGGGGAGGCGAACATTGCCGAGATCGGTAGTCGGCTGCGCGAGTACCTGAAACAGCCCCAAGGATCTGACTCTATGCCGTTTTTTGAATAACCCCAGTCGAACCACCCTCAGGGCACCAGCGGTTCAACCCATCAACACAGCGTGGCCGACGCCTCGTGCGCGGCTGGAGCATTCTTCAGGAACAATAATGTTAGAGCATCGATTGAAGGCCGATCTCGGCGGTGGCGATTTTGGCTGGCTCAAGGCCCAGCATCATTTCAATGTCACTGCCGACGGTAATCCCGCCCACCGTCCGTTGGGGGCGTTGGTGGTCTGGAACGACGACGAGATTGCACCCGGTACTGGTTTCCCCATGCATGGCCACGAAAACATGGAGATTGTCAGCTACGTGCTGGAAGGTGCAGTGAGCCATCGCGATAGCGCGGGCGGGCAGGGCCGCACCGTGGCTGGCGACGTACAGGTCATGAGCGCCGGCACCGGCATCCGCCATGAAGAGCGCAATACAGAGCTCGTTCCATTGCGACTCTTCCAAATTTGGTTGCAGTCGCGCACACGTGGCGGCGAACCCCGCTGGGGCTCGCGTCCATTTCCAAAGGCTGAGCGGGCCGGTCAATGGGCCGTGCTCGCTAGCGGGATGCCTGGCGATGAACAAGCTTTGTCTATCCGTGCCGATGCACGTGTGCTGGGTGCATCGCTAAAGGCCGGCCAGTTATTGAGTATCGATTGCTTGAAGACTCGCCACGCTTATTTAGTGCCGACACTCGGTGCCGTGAAGGTGAACGGCGAAAGAGTGGAAGCAGGGAGCGGAATTGCAATGACCGACGAGGTGCTGCTGGTGGTCGAGGCCATCGACGATACTGAAGTGGTACTGGTCGAGGTGTGTTGAGCATGAATACGATCATCATGACCGGCGGTACTTTTGGTCTCGGCGCGGCAGCTGCTCAGTGTTTGAGCGCTTCCCCCGACACCCGATTGATCATAGGTGGCCGGGAAACCCACATACCGCTCGATCTTGCCAGCCAGAGCAGTGTCAGACGGTTCGCCCGGCAAGTCCTCGACACACTGGGCAAGATCAGGATCAACGCTTTGGTCCTCAATGCCGGGCTGAGCTTCCCGACCGAGGCGCGCACGGAAGACGGCTACGAAACCACGTTCGCGGTCAATCACCTGGGACACTATCTGTTGCTGCGTTTGCTCGCGCCGTCGCTGGCGCGCAATGCAATCGTGGTGCTGACCGCCAGCAATACCCATGATCCTCTGTATAGCCCGGTCGCGCCGTTCCCGTATGTTGATGCATACCAACTGTCGCAACTGGACCTCGGCAAAGATCCGCGTGGAGGCGTGGCCTTTGAGGCTGGTTTTCGTGCTTATGCCACATCGAAGCTATGCAATCTGCTGACAGCCCGAGCGTTCGCCCATTCAAACGAGGTCAAGGCTCGGCGTTTGCGGATTATCGCGTACAACCCGGGCTATACCCCCGGCACCGGCCTGGGGCGCAATTTGCCGAATGGTGCACTTCCTGGACTGTCCACGGCGCTGAGTCCGTACTTCGCAGAAAGCATGCGCATCCAGGCAGGAGAGGTCCTGGCCGATCTGGTGCTGGGTCGAATCGTTCCGCCGAAAGGGCATTTGTATGCGTCGTTGGTTAGAGGTCAACTGACATGGCCAGAGCCATCGGAACTGGCTCGCCGCGATGATGTTTCACAGCAACTGTGGCGTGACAGTGCGGTGCTGACGGCGATGGATTGATCCGCGCTCCCATAAATCACTCCAAACTTAACGCCAGTCTGATGTTTAATTTGGATGAGTGGTGTCTCGCACTGCACCCGTTTTTTTGTAGAGCAGGTTCACGTTGTCCAGCTTTTGCGCTTTATACGTGCGCGGATGACCGCTCCTGGCCGATTACTGCCCGTTGATCATGGCGTCGTTCTTCCGTGGTTGCTCTGAGCCTTTACCACCAATAAAAAGCGCAAGCATTGCAAGACTCTGAATGCCTCCAGCCAAAGCCAGTATCAATAATTCACCCTGTGCTCCTGCAAGCAGCGATTTAATGCCTCCAAAAAAAACCGGAGCAAAGGCGTAGCAACCCTGTGCAGTTGCAACGATCAGCGTAACCACGCGGTGAATTTGCTGGCGTGGAAACTCTGACTGAGCGATAAGCGGCGGCAGGGACGTTGCGTTGCCAATACCCATGCCGAAAAGGATCATGCCTATCCAAAGCAGTGCGGGGATTGCGCTTATGCCCATCAGGGTCAGGCAACCTGCCAACTGGCAGCCATAGCTCATGCAGGCAACCGTGCGGCGATTGGTGCTTGGCGATATCAGCCAGTTGGACAAAAACCTTCCCGCTATGGCGCTTGCGGTTGTCAGGCCCATTGCAAGGCCGGCTATTTCTTGCGTGACGTGATCGACCACCAGCAGGAACAACTGGCTGATCAGTCCGATCTGGGCGAACAGTCCAAGGGACATGGCTAACGCCAACGTGACGAATTGTCGATTGGCCCGCAGCGGTATCGCTGTGTTGCTTGGTGACTGTGTCAGCTTAGTCGGGTCTTGATGTGCGCCATCGGGGTATTGGCCGATCTGTACGGGTTGGATCTTGAATACTTTCAAAGAAAGCGCCCCAATAACCACGGTTGAAAGTATTCCCACCCCTATGGCCGACTGCTGGAAGCCAAACCTGCCAATTAGGTAGACCCAGGCAGATGAGAAGACGACGCCACCGATACTTGCGCCGTTGTAGGCCATGGCCAAGGCACCTGGACGCTTGCTCACAAACCATGGGGCGATGATTGCATTAACGGCGGCTGCGCCCATCGTTACCCAACCGAAACCGCTGAGGGTCGCGGAGATGAACAGCTGATAAGGCTGAGTGGAAATCGCCCATCCGTACACGCCGAGAGAGAGGATTGTTGCCCCTAAAACAGTCGTTAGGGGAAGGCCGGCACGTTTGTACAAAACAGGCAGGTTCACGACGATCAACGTGCCGGCCAAAAAGTGCACCGTCACGGCAGCAGAACACAAGGCCAATGACCAGCCGGTTTTCTGGATCACGGCGTACATGAATATCGGTGGGCCATAAAAACCAATTCCCCAGCCGAAAACAGCCATCAAAAATGTCGCCGCTAAGACCTTACCGCCAAAAAAGCTTGATTGACTCATCGATGTACTCCTTCACATGCGGAAGCCTCAGTATGATGACTGCGTACCTCGACACTTCGGGATTGGGTGAAATATGGATGTAGAAGCTGCGGAGCTTTCTCTGGCGGCAGTAGCCGGCGCAATTGCTGACCCAGCACGATCACGAATGCTGTGTGCGCTGCTGGACGGCCACGCTCGCACGGCGACTGAACTGGCCGCGCTGGCTGATATAGGCGCGTCCACAGCGAGTGGTCATTTTTTGCGATTGCGTGAGCAGGGCCTGGTGGAGATGCATGTTCAAGGTCGTCATCGTTACTACCGACTGTCCAATGCTCAAGTGGCCCAAGCGCTGGAGGCATTGCTGGCCATCTCCGATCACAGGGCGACAGCGTACAAGCCCGGAACGCCTTCTGCCTTGAAGCATGCAAGGACGTGTTACGACCATTGCGCTGGCGAAATCGCGGTGAGGTTGCATGACGCATTGCTCCGGGCGGACTGGATTCACATGCGAGAAAAAGACTACGGCCTCACTGAAAAAGGTACCGATCTGTTGGCCAGACTGGGGATTGACGTAGATTCCGTATTGCATCAACGCAGACGCTTGGCCTATCCCTGCATGGATTGGAGCGAGCGCGCGCCACACATCGGTGGTGCCTTGGGTGCAGCGTTGCTTGATTTGATGCTCAAGCGAGGCTGGATGAGCCGCCATCTTGATTCCAGAGCACTCACTTTGACAGCTAAGGGTGCAACTAAGCTGGCCAAAACATTTGGTTTTGAGCGCTGAAGGACCTCTTTCGACCCACAGCTGCCGGTCAGCGCCGGCAGAAATCGCCCCCAAAAGGACATACGAGCGAGCCAAAAGCGGCCGTTCGTCCTCGCGCCACATCAGCGCAGGTATTCAACCGTCTGATCCAACAGACGGCGATTTAGAAGCCATTTATTGCAATGGCACTCCACCTACACCCTCACCATCCGCTCAATCAGCGCGAGCACTTCGGGCCGGCTCTCTCCCTTCGCATGTACGAAGTAAAACCTGAGCGGTGATGCTACCTCGTGATGGCTCACACGTACGAGTCCGCTGCGCTTGAGATGCGAATCAGCGAACGGCGTGCGCGCCAGCGCTACGCCCAGCCTTGCCTCGGCGGCGGCCAGTACCAGCGTGTAGTCCTCGAAACGGCGGTCCTGGGGGCGTGGTTTGAGCGGGATGTTCAGCGCGTCGAACCACGCGCGCCAGCCGGTCACATCGGAGTCGTGCAGCAGCGGCACGTCGAGCAGCGCGGCGTCGCCTCGACGACGGATTTGTTCCACCAGATGCGCGGCCAACTCAGGATGCGCGACGGGATATAGCGTTTCGGTGAGGAACGGTTTGACCTCGAGTTGGCGCCAATTGCCTCGCCCATAACGAATTCCCAGATCTGCCTGCCCACCTGCAATATCTGCGTTGTGGTGATCGATATCGAGCTCGATACGCAGCGCCGGCGCTTCACTCTCCAAAGCGGCTTGGCGCTCGAAGAACCACAGGTTGGCGAATGAGGGAACCACACTCACCTTGACCGATCGCGGACTGCGCGGCGAGCGCCATTGGTTCGCCGCACCGTCGATGATGCCGAACGCCTGCTCGATCTGGCCGACGAAGCGTTGTCCGTCCGGCGACAGCCGCACACCTCGCGCGTGACGTTCGAACAATGTCATGCCGAGCCAGTTCTCCACGGCCGCAACCCGTCGGCTGATAGCGCCGTGGGTGAGACCGCAGACTTCGGCGGCCGCCAGAAACGAGCCCTGACGCGCGACGATGCAAACCGTTTCGAGGCTGGCAAGTGGTGGCCGCGCGGCTACCGCAGGCAACGAGGCAGGCGATGGCGCGGCGCCGGATGGAATCCGAGCATCTTGGTCGCTGCGCGTCGGCCCGCCTGCCTGCCGGCCTGAAGAGGTGTGAGCCATATTCACATCCAGTAGTTGATCTGCGCGCTAGCTTAGCAAATCGCTGCGCGGCACGATCCCGCCACGAATACATTCGGCAGGATCACACGATGAACACGCTCTCTTCGGCCACAAAACCCAGTACCTCACGCGATACAAGGCAGCCGCTGCTGGCAGCAGGCGCAGTCGTCTTCACGATTCTTTCGTGGGCGGCCGCTTTCCCATTCATACAGATTGGATTACAGGGCATGTCGCCGTTGCAACTCGCGGCGGGGCGTTTCGCCACCGCCGCGTTGCTCGTGATCGCTTGGCTTGCATGGAAACGGCCTTGTCTGCCGGGGTGGCGTGATGCTTTGCGCTTCATACTGTGCGGCTTTCTTGGCATCGCGCTGTATAACGCGCTACTCAACACCGGTGAGAAGACAGTGGCCCCGGGGGCGGCCAGTTTTATCGTCAACACCTTGCCGATTTTAACAGCCGTGCTGGCGGTCATATTTCTCGGCGAGCGCATCAACCGTTGGGGATGGCTCGGTTCACTGGTGAGTCTTGCCGGCATTGCCGTCATTGCGCGCGGTCAACCGGGCGGCTTGACGCTCGGCGGGGGCAGCACGCTCATACTCGGTGCGGCGCTGTGTGCGGCGAGCTACTTCGTCTTGCAGCGGCGGTTGATTCCGGTGTATGGAGCGCTGGCGTGTACTGCATACACACTGCTCGCGGGTGCGGTTCTGCTCACGCCCTGGCTGCCCAGCGCGCTGGGATCGCTTGGCGGCGCGCCAAACGGCACGGTGGTAGCGGTGCTGGTGCTCGGGGTTTTTCCGGCGGCACTCGGGTATGCCACGTGGACATTCGCGCTCGGTTATTACGGCGCGGCGCGGGCGGCGAATTTCCTCTATCTAACTCCCGTTGTGGCCACAGCTTTGTCGATATGGCTCACAGGTGAGCGAGCAGGCATCGCGACCCTGTTCGGTGGCTTGATGGCGATTGCCGGTGTGGCATTCGTGGCGTTGCGTGGGCGGCGGTAACTTTCAATCGAGACGCGGACGGGTCGCGAGGGTGTCGCATGCTGACAGTGGGGCTGCCAGCAGATGAGCGAAGTGCAACCGGCACGGCAATGCGGCCACAGGCCGCTTTTGGCCGATATCTGCCTATCGTCACCGCCAGCCACGGGCCAATACCTGCCCTTTACGGCAGGACACCCAACGCAACGTCGACCTAATGCCATGGACCGCCCTTAATGACCCCGATCGACAACAGCGCACGCCTTGGGAGTCCGTCACCAGGGCCTGCGCCAACATCGTCACCTCATTTCGCCAGCGATCAAAGATGATCCGCGTCGATCACCGCTTTAGCGAAGTCTTGCGGGGCTTCTTGCGGCAGGTTGTGGCCGATGCCGCCGTTGATCAGTCGGTACTCATACTTGCCGGTGTAACGCTTGGCGTAGGCCTCGGCCGGTGGATGCGGTGCACCGTTGGCGTCGCCTTCCATGGTGATGGTCGGCACGCTGATGGAGGGGAACGCGGCCAAGCGTTTTTCCAGAGGATCGTATTTGGTTTCGCCCTTGACCAGCCCCAGACGCCAGCGGTAGTTGAAGATCGAAACGGCAACGTGGTCAGGGTTGTTTAGCGCTGCAGCGCTGCGATCGTAGGTGGCGTCGTCAAAGTTCCACTTGGGCGAGGCCAGTTTCCAGATCAACTGGGCGAAGTCGTGCCGGTTTTTGTCGTAACCGAGGCGGCCTCGTTCAGTCGCGAAGTAGAACTGGTACCACCATTGCAGCTCGGCGGCGGGCGCCAGCGGGGTCTTGCCTGACTCTTGACTGCCGATCAGATAGCCACTGACCGCGACCAGCGCCTTGACCCGCTCCGGCCACAGCGCGGCGACAATGTCCGCCGTCCGCGCACCCCAGTCGTAGCCGGCCAGCACGGCCTGTTTGATCTTCAGGGCGTCCATGAAGTCGATGAGATCAGTGGCAAGCGCCGCCGGCTCGCCATTGCGTACGGTCTTGGAAGACAGGAACTGCGTGCCGCCGAAACCACGAGCATACGGGATCAATACCCGATAACCCTGCGCGACCAGGACCGGCGTCACATCGACATAGCTGTGAATGTCGTATGGCCAGCCGTGCAGCAGAATGACCACAGGCCCATCAACGGGGCCCGCCTCGGCGTATTCCACGTTCAGCAAACCGGCTTTCACGTGTTTCAGCGTACCAAATGAAGCGTCTGCGGTTGGCTTGACGCTGTCGGCGCTGACTGCCGTCGATTTAGCGGTCGTGGCTTCCGCGTGGGCGGCAACCGTGCCCAGGTTCAGCGTTGCAAACAGGCATAGGGCGAGCGTGGTTTTCGGGTTCATCCGGGCTTCCTCAGTCCAAGTGGCATCAAACATCCAGGTTCGAGGCGGGTATCGGTTGCCTCAATGGAGTCGATTACATATCGCTGAGGTATCCCGAATGTGTCGATGTGGACGGGATATCGCATTGGCAAGTGTCAAAACCACGCCTAGATACAGTGTGATACAAAGCCATCCCGGTGAAAGACAGGGTATACCCTTCGCGCCGACTGTCGAGTTGCACGCTGAGCCGAATTCAGACGTTCAGACGTTCACCGCCACCCGCCTTGATAAAGTCCACAAACGCGCGCAGCGGGGAGGGCAGGTATTGGCGTCCCGGATAATAAAGAAAGGGTCCGCTGAACGTCTGCCACCAGGGTTCGAGCAACGGTTCGAGTGCCCCGCTGTCCAGATGGGGACGCAGCCAGTCCTCGAACAAATAGATGATGCCCAGGCCATCGATGGCGGCCTGCACAGCAAGGTCCACGGCACCGCCAATCTTGACGATCAGCGGACCGCTGGGGTCGACACGGACGATCTCGCCATCACGTTCGTATTCCCATAGCGGCATGGCGCCGCTGGGAAATTTGCCGCGTAGACAGGCGTGTTCAAGCAGGTCCCGTGGGTGTTCAGCACGGCCTCTGGCATTCAGGTAGGCCGGTGAGGCGGCTGTTGCGCAGCGCTGAAGCCTGGGGCCGATGGGCACGGCAATCATGTCCTGCCCAAGTCGGTCATCGTAACGAATACCGGCGTCACAGCCTGCAGCCAGCATGTCGACAAAGCTTTCTTCGGCAACCACTTCCAGGCGGATGTCGGGGTAGGCGTGCAGGAAGGGCGTGATGATCGGCGGCAGGATCAATCGCGCGGCACTGAGGGGCACGTTGAGTTTCAGGGTGCCCGAGGGGCGGTCGCGGAACTCGTTGACCACGTCCAGCGCGGATTCGACTTCGCCCAGTGCCGGCACGATTCGCTCCATCAAGCGTGCGCCCGCTTCGGTGGGCGCTACGCTGCGCGTCGTGCGGTTGAGCAAACGTACGCCCAGCCGGGCTTCTATGCGGCGCACCGCATCACTGAGACTTGACGCAGATTTACCGCTCGTTCGCGCGCCTTCGCGAAAGCCGCCGGCTTTTACGACGGCCACAAAGGCCAGTAAGTCTTGAATATCCGTCGTCATTGTTCGCTCGTCCGTACAACCTGTGCCGATTGCACCCGATTATCAAGGAAGTGGTCAATGCCTATAGTGGCCCCACACACCTTGATAGAGGCACACGAGATGAGCAACGCCAGCAAAGCAGGTTCCTTCGTATTGGGCGACCGGACGGTCAATCGCATGGGCTACGGCGCGATGCAGTTGGCCGGTCCCCAGGTGTTTGGTCCGCCCAAAGATCCCAAAGCAGCGCTTGCTGTGTTGCGCGAGGCGCTGGCGGCGGGGGTGAATCACATCGATACGGCCGACTTCTACGGCCCCCATGTCACCAACCAACTGATCCGCGAAGCCTTGCATCCCTACGCTGCGCAACTGGTGATTGTGACCAAGGTCGGTGCCCAGCGCGGAGCCGATGCCTCATGGAATCCCGCACACAGCCCTGCCGAGTTGACGCGTGCCGTGCACGACAACCTGCGCAACCTGAGCCTGGACGTTCTGGAAGTGGTGAACTTCCGCGCATGGGGAAACATGCATGCGCCAGGCGATGAGTCCATCGAAGAGTCATTCACCGCGCTGGCTGAATTGCAACGTCAGGGTCTGATTCGTCACCTTGGGGTGAGTAACGTCACAGCCGCTCAGGTCAAGCAGGCGCAAGGGATTGCCGACGTTGTCTGCGTGCAGAATCACTACAACCTGTTCCATCGAGCTGACGAGCCACTGATCGCTGAGCTGGGCCAGCAGGGCATCGCCTACGTGCCGTTCTTCCCGCTGGGCGGCTTTACACCCCTGCAATCGGAAACCCTGTCGAGCGTCGCAGCGCGTCTGAATACATCACCGATGCGGGTGGCGCTGGCGTGGCTGCTGCAGCGTGCGCCCAACCTCCTGCTGATTCCGGGTACCTCCTCGGTGGCACATCTGCGGGAAAACCTGACCGCGAGTGAGTTGGTGATTGCACCGGAGATGCTGGTGGAGTTGGAAGGGGTGGCGTAGGGCGGCTACTGGTCGTAGTCGACCCAATTCGGCCGGTCGAATCAGGCAGCAGTCGGCCAGAAGCAGCCGGTCGGGTATCGCGCCAGGCCGGAGATCGACGAGCGCGTCAACGCGTGCCTGGATCGATCACTTGAGGGCGACTGGCCTTATCTGTGGATTGACGCCACGTAAGTCAAAGTTCGGGAGGCAGGACGCTTTGTGTCGGTCGCCGTCATAATCACCATAGCCGTTAACACAAACGGTGGGCGCGAAGTTCTCGGCATGCAAGTCGGCACTCCGGAAGCAGAACCTTCTGGACGGATTTTCTGCGTGGAGCAGCAATGAGGGACGGGGGATTTTTCGAGTGACTAACCGAGAGTGCAGATGGACTCAACGCTTCGAACAATTGCAGCGATCAAGGCCATTTATCCGCACCCCCTGTCATTCATTATGCAAAACTGGGATCGGCCAGCGACAGTGGAACATGAGCAAGCGGGTGACCTGCTGCACACTCAGTATCGACCGAGATTCCCAGGCCTGCAGCATCACCAACTTCGAAGCAGCCATTCACCGCAACTGGCCCATCACCGATAGTTAATGATTGGAAAAGAGGCGACTCCGAAAACTGATGCTCGACCGGCTGATCAAGCCCCAGTGCGAGACACGCATGTAACGTATGCATGTGCGCGACTGGTCCACTGGGATTGTGCAGTGACACGGAAACTCCATTTTCCCGCGCTAGCCGGACGATATGCTCTAGCTCACCATAGCCACCGCAATACTTGATATCAGGCATCACCACATCATAGAGTTTCTTTTGGATAAAACGAGCGTACCCACTGGCGCACACCCCATTCTCGGCACCCGCGAGCAGCAACCCATGTGCATTCGCGTGCTGTCGTAGCCGCGCGATAGCGGCGTCCCATAATTCACTTTCGGGCACAGGACATTCAACCCAATGCAGGCGCGATTGAGCAGCACGTTCGATAAACGTCATTGCACTCGCTTCATCAAGTCGCCAGTGACAATCAACCATCAACTGGATTTCACTTCCCACTGCCTCACGCACCGCCTCTATCCGCTCAAGCGCTCGCTCGATTTCGCCCTGGCCTTGAGGAGTTGAAGCAGTCGCAGGAAGTAATGCGTCAAATGGCATAATCTTGACGCCTCGATAACCTGCCTCGACCGCACGCAGGGTCGCTTGAGCAAACCCTTCCGGCGTGCGTTCACGAACGCTGCGATTGACA
Source organism: Pseudomonas sp. NA-150 (assembly GCF_044336365.1). NCBI lineage: Bacteria > Pseudomonadati > Pseudomonadota > Gammaproteobacteria > Pseudomonadales > Pseudomonadaceae > Pseudomonas > Pseudomonas sp. NA-150. The sequence continues at coordinate 2,338,937 of NZ_CP172305.1, forward strand.
GTTGCATAGCCGCGCAACGGATGCTTGCTTCGACAGCCTAGCAATTCGAAAATAGGCACCCCCTTCATCTGTGCAAGCAGGTCTGTTGCCGCCTGATCGAGCGCTGATAGCAGCGCATTACCGACTCGCCCACTTGGTAAGGATGGACGGGCTGCAAAATCGCTGAAAACCTGGGTAAGCGATTTACCGATCAGAGACGGCCGCAAATCTTCGAGTGCCAAGCCGAGCAAGTGCTCATGCGAGCGTAACGTGAGTTCGCCCCAGCCAGTTCGGCCATCATCTGTGTCCAGCGATAAAAACGACCAGTTTGATCGAGGCGCAGCGGCAATCGATATAAGTCGTACTTCTTTGATCCGAACGTGGCTGGACGAAAGTACATAATCTCTTACTTGATTATTCATTTTGATATCCTACGTAAAAACCGATATTGCGTCGGGGACCGGGTCGTAACATGGTGAATTGAGGACGCCCTATGCTGGAGGATTTAGAATCAACCGCATGCGATGCCCAAGTATGGTCACAGTGATTGAGGCGAGTGCCACCACACCGGCGAGAAACAGCAAGGAACCATTGAAAGAACCGGTTAAGTCTCGTATCTCACCAATTACATAGGGCCCGAAAATACCACCGACGCTACCAACCGAATTGATTAGCGCAAGCCCGGCAGCGCCTGCAGAACCGGAAAGCAGCGCCGTTGGGATATACCAAACGTTCGGAATACTCGCTGAAATCCCTGCACTGCCGATCACTAGCCCGATCAGTCGTACCACATCGGAATCCGAGCATGCAGCTAGTACAAAACCTGCGGCGGCGATCAAAAAAGGGATCGCAACATGCGCAACACGCCGGCCAGTTCGGTCAGCATTCCATCCGCTGAATAGGATTGCGGCGCACGCTGCCAGAGGCGGCAACGCTGCAACAAAGCCGACTTGGATTAACGACATCTGAATGTGAGATGCGTTGACAAATTGTGGCATCCAAATTGCCGCGCTGTTCGATCCGATTATCAGGCACATCTCGATCAGGCACATAGCCCATATCCGCTTGTCGGCGATCATTCGTCTCAATGAAGAGTGGTCGTTCTCATGCTTATTAGCGAGCTGATGTGCCCCCCGGTCGGCATGCATAAGCTCGACAAGGGTAGTTCGTTCATCCGCGCTCAGGAATGTTGCCTCCTCAGGACGGCTCGGCAGGAAGTAATAGAACACGAAACCCATAACAACCGCAGGCATCCCTTCGATAATGAACATCCATTGCCAACTCTTCAGCCCCGCGAAGCCGTGAAAGTTGTTCAATATCCAGCTAGATAGAGGTACGCCGATGACCGACGCGAGCGGAACTGCCACCGACAGCAAGGAATAGACACGCGCCCGATAGCTACGCGGAAACCACAGTGTCAAATAGAAGAGCATGCCGGGGAAAAAACCAGCCTCTGCAATTCCAAGCAGTGTCCTCAATGCATAGAAGCTACCGTGATCCCAGGCCAACGCCATGCACGCCGACACGACCCCCCAACTGATGAGAATCCGTGGAATCCACCGACGCGCGCCAAGACGTACTAGCAGCAGGTTACTCGGCACTTCGAATATGACGTAACCAACAAAAAAAAGCCCCGCACCGAGGCCGAATTGAGCATTGGTTAGACCGAGGTCAGCATTCATCTGAAGCGCAGCAACACCAACATTAACGCGATCAAGAAAGGCCGCAAAGTAGCACAGCATCAGTATTGGCAACATGCGACGACGGACTTTCTCAAGTACCGATATCTGCTGTCCAGTTAAGCTGATTGGGGTACTCGTGACCCGACATGTATCGTCAGGCGAGTGCAATGCAATAGATTTCATTTCATTGTCTCCTTGATACAAGCAGCACTCAGACCGGGCATCCGCAAGAGCGCAATATCGCGTTGAAGCGCTCAGGATCGGAGCAGCGACTAGCATTAGCCTCGCGGATGACCGCTTCACGCCGCTCATGCTCGAGAACGCGTGGCAGCAACTCATCCAGTTGGTCGACTGGAATAGAGATCACGCCGTCGGCATCCCCAATCACCAGATCCCCTGGCGCTATCGTCATACCTGAGCAGGCGATCGGAATATTGATTTCCCCAGGGCCGCTCTTAGTCGGTCCGCGATGGGTGTGCCCCTTCGCGAAAATGGGCATAAGACCATCACTCCATTCAGTGACATCGCGCAACGCGCCGTCCAGCACGATCCCGCCCAACTTGACAGCCAAAGCAGTGGTTCGTATCAGACCGCCAATTACCGCTTGTGAGAGGTCACCCCCACCATCGATGACGAGTACGTCACCCGCTCGCGCGAGTTCCAGCGCCTTGTGGATCATCAGATTGTCGCCTGGACGGACGCGCACTGTGAGCGCGGGGCCGCACATCGTCAGGCGTAAAGATTCGTGATAAATCTTCAAACCTCTCGCACCCAAATTACGTCCGAGACAATCTCCAATAGTCGCGACTGGCCTACCGGTATATGCAGCGATTTGAGCGTCCGTCGGGACCCGCTCGCGCGAGCCGATAAAAAAACCTGGCGGCCATCCAGCGCGGTCGTCAATAGAACTTTGAATAGTCATACGGGAGTCTCCTTATTATTGTTGAAGTGACAGCATTCTTTATCCAGTCAACGATCCGCTCGACTGCGTTGCCCGCGACGCTGCTCTGACCCTTACGGGCGTGCAAGCAATGGAGAGCGACGCGCATCAAGCGTTTTTTCAATTGCCAAGGCGACATTGAGCAGTTTCATGTCGTCATGCGGCCGGGCAAGCAAATCCATACCCACCGGCAGCCCCACAGGTGCATTTGCAGTCGGCTCAGTGAAACCAGCCGGTAGATCAATCGCTGGCAGCCCCATAGCCGAAGCGAACACCCCGTTACGTTCCGGACGCGGCTTGTCAGTCTGCAAAATCGGCGGACGCTTCTGTGATGGGTACACAAGCGCATCTAGTTCATGCGCGTGCATCAGATCGAGCAGTTTCGTCTTAAATGTCGCGGTGTATCTAAGTGCGGCGAGATACTCAGGCATATGCAAAGGATCGTCCCAACTAGCCGCATTCTTCAGAAAATTTTCCATAGTCGACGCGGGGAACCGATGTGCGTCATAGTAATCCTGAGTATTTTGAACGCCGGAGACATATTTGATCGACGCCAGATACTTGTCGAACAAAGGGCGGAACTCATAATTACTTACGTTCATCCGCTCACTCGACGTCGCGGAGTCGAACTCCGTATCGTCGATTGAAACGATCTGAGCACCGGCCAAGCGTAATTTGACGAGCGCGGCCTCGAGGACTTCATTGGCTGGCGCGCCATCTGGCTCAGTTGAAAAGAGATTCTTGAGCACACCGAGCCGCACGCTTTTTAGTTCGGCTGGGTGCAAGTTCTCCAGGGCAATTCGTGTATGTGCCCCTCCATCCGCAGTCGTCGGCGAATCGCTCGGGACGTGCCCTGTCATTTGTTCAAGCATCCGGACCGAGTCTTCGACGTGACGACAGATCGGCCCCACCACATCCATTGACGAAGATAGTGGGATAACACCGTTTCGGCTAACGAGGCCAGGTGTCGTACGGACCGCTACAACGCCGGCTGAACTTGCCGCATTGCGCAGCGAATTCACGGTCTCGGTACCGATAGAACAGATTGAAATTCCGGTCGATGCCGATACCGCCGAACCACCGCTGGAACCCGCCGCAAACCGTGTGTTGTCATAAGGATTAAGCGTCTGCCCACCCAGCGAACTCATCGTGCTGCCGGCGACAGCCAGTTCGTCAAGATTGGTCTTGCCAACAAATAATGCGCCGGCGGCGCGGAGGCGATCTACCGCGTCGGCATCATGTTCAGGATGATTGTTCTCAAGCAACACGGAGCCGCCGGTGGTCGGCATGCCAGCAACGTCTATGTTGTCTTTTACCGCAACCGTTACGCAGTGCAGCGGCAAGACCGTGCCGGCCCGACGAAGAGCATCTAGCTTTGCTGCGTCAGACAGCAAGTTCGGATTGACAGTGATGAATGCCTTCAGAGTTGGGTTGAGACGATGAATTTCGTCCAACGACTGCTGCGCGATAGCGACGCAAGTCATCGAGCCATTCGACTGTGCCTCTAATGTTTGCGAGATAGACACCAAGGTGTCGTTCTCTGATGCAAGAGCGGGCGGAACGGGAGATGACATAGAAGGCCCCGAGAGCAGCGTGGCGGTAATGCCAAGAGCAGAGAGCGTGGAGGAGCGCATGGTGATCAGCCTCGAACGAGCGTTGAGAGACACTCGATAAATATGTTGATGCAATCATATGCCGACAAATTTATATGTAAATATTGATTAATATAATCAACTTGATTGACGTTCATCGACTACCCGTTTCAGATCAGACACGCGACCAGACCCTGCAGCCCGAGCTCAAACGCTCCTGGCAGGGCAACATGCAGGTCTATGACGTATCGAAGATCTGGCAGCTAATGAATCGGGAAGGTATTTCGGTGGCCCGCCGTACTGTCGCTGCCTGAAACCGTAAGGTCTGCTTGGCGCGGTTCCGGGCAGGTTGGGTGGCAAAGCGAGTGCCCCACTTGTCGATGGAAATGGTGTGATGTGGTGGCCAAGCTGGCATACCCCATCTGGCCTTTGACCACATCGAGCGCGGCACCGCGTGCGTACCAAAGGTGTGCCGCAACCAATAATAGGCGTGGCGAGGGAGTTCTGTTCGAGGTCGAGCCAGCGGCGGCATCCGATGCGTCGGAGATTACCTCTAGGGCGATGCCGAGGACTCGTGCGCCGGTGTAGTCCCGCTCACGACGGGCGGCGGTGACCAATGATTTTGAGGCGCTCGATTAATGTGAGAGCGGTTGCTGGCTATGGATGCGGGACTATGTGAAGAAGCCCCGAGGGCATGGCCGAGGGCGATCAATATACTCACTAAGGTGTCGATGCGTCCCGCCCCGCAGGGTTCGAACCGCTTGTAGGTTCTCAGCAGGATACCGGCCTTTTCAGTGAACGCTGCTTGAGACCACCCACTGCGGACGCGCATGACGAAGACAACCCGAGGGGCACTCAGGGGTTTTCAACGTGAAGTTGGTGCTAAACAACGTGAAACAATAGCTATCGATACCTCATATTTCCCGCCTCCTTCCTTTGGGGGACGCAAGCTGCTCCTTCTGTGAAAGAGTAGGTGCTGGGCCAACATATGCGGCTCGTGGCCGTATTAGATCGCTCATCGTGCGCTGCTCGATAGCATGGGCGATCCAGCCAACCGAGCGACCTAGCGCGAACAGACCGAATGCGGCGCCAACGGGTAATTTCAGATGCCGCCGTAAAGCGACCAGCGCGAGATCAACCGAGGGGCGAGCGCCGACCAATGTAGCGCCTTCGTCAATAAACGCCTGCCATTGCTCGTGGTGAGACAAAACACGGGTGAGCAGTGCCACCGCGCGAGGGTCTCCGTTCGGATAAATATGATGTCCAAACCCAGGGAGGTCTTCGCCACGAGCGAGCCGCGCGCGCAATTTGGCGATGGGCTCACTTTCTCCTAGCTCCTCCCAAAGCGCTTCGCCGCGTGCGGTAGTGCCGCCGTGGCGACTGCCCGTCAACGCAGCAAGGCCGGCAATCACAGCTGCACGTAGACTTGCTCCCGTGGATGCCACGCAGCGCGCGACGAAAGACGAGGTGTTTAATTCATGGTCTGCGCAGAGCACGAGTGCCATCCGGATCAATTCTGCTCCATCCGCGTCGAGCTTCCACTTCTTCGCGCACTGTACGTGAATCGGCTCCTCGCTCGGCTGGGAATTCAGCAAGCAAGCAGCCAACAACCGAACGAGTGTTCCGCAGCCCGCTGCGATGCGTTCCGGAGAACGTTGCCATGCAGCAGTCCCGATGTCCTCGCTGGCGAGAGTGAAGTCGCGCAGCATGCTTTGTTCGAATCTCTCGGCGGGCAGTTTCGTGAGCGCTGCCTGACGAGTGGGCTCAAGCGGCTGATTATCGCCAAACGCGATTGCCTTCGGCATTTGCCATAAATGGGCGGCAACATCCTCAAGGGTCATTGTCTCCGCGAGTGCGATGGCGTCGAGCCCGCGATAATACAGGCGCTGATCGTGAATAAGCGTGATCGATGACTCGAGCACCGGGAAGCCCCAATCGAGGGTCGCCCTGGCGACATCCTTTGACTTCCTGCCGCGACGGCGTTTGAGTGCGAGGCGTTCAACCTCACTTTCCAGATAACGGCTTTCGCGCGGAGTGTCGCTTGGCAACGATTGAAGCAAGCCGCGGCTGACATAGGCGTACAGCGTCTGACGAGAAATGCCAAGTCGAGCTGCAGTTTCCAGAGTGGATAGATATTTCGACATAGTAGAAAATGGCCAGATAATACTTACCATTATCAACATTACAGAAAAAAATCAATATATGCCCCTTGTTGCATCTAAATCCGTCGACCGCTCCCCACCAGCTTGGGCGTTTCAAGCCGGGTCAGTTACGCGGTGGGAGGGCTTTGGAAACAGGTTCTCGGGAGCCAGGCCAAGTGCTGTTGCGATGGCCTGCTGCCAGGATGGGTAATGCTTGGTTTCAACATGGCAGGTGCCGCCATGCCGCTCTCGCGGGCAATTTGCTCAAGCGAGGTGTTGGCGTCTCGCAAGGCTCGTTTAATTGCCTCCCACCGAAGCGCCCATGGAATATTGGGGTAAATAACGCTATTGGCCACCCCTCACCTGCCGTGACAGTCAGAGAGCGGCTGGAGCGGGCAGTGAAGTGAAAAATAAACATGCCCCTTTTCCTGCCATCAGGCAGTCAGCTTGACGATTTGCGCGTGGGCGTCAGCAAGTCCGTTCTCCGTCCCGTGCGGTCTTGCATCCAGCCCTTCGGCGTAGACAAACTTCACATCGGTGATGCCCATCAGGCCTAGCACAGACCGCAGATAAGGCGTAACCGCATCGGACCCCTGACCGACATGCACGCCACCCCGGGAGCTGATGACCACCGCGCTCACACCTTCAATAAGGCCCATGGGATGGGTCTCGGTATACCGGAAGGTCACCCGGGCACGGGCAACCAGATCGAACCAGTTCTTCAGTTGGGTCGGCACGTTCAGGTTATACATGGGAGCCCCTATCAGCAGCACATCGCTCGCCTTGAGTTCGGCGACCAGTTCGTCAGACAGGGACACCACGTCTTTCGCGCGCTTGCTCAGGTTCTCGGCTCCCCTCAGCGCGTGGAACAGTTCATGGTCGAGAACCGGTAGGTCGAGGGTGGCAAGATCTCGCATTACGATCTCGTCATCGAACTCTCTGGCCTGGCGCTCGGCCAGGTAGGTATGGATCAGAGCGTTTGTCTGGGAATTGCTGCCCATAATGCTGGACTTGAGTACGAGAACCTTGGTCATAAATGAGCTTCAGATGAATTGGCCATTGAGTGCGCAAATCCTACCATCGCCTTTTTCTCTCCAGTGGAGATAATATCTCTACAAATTGGCTACTTTTTGGCTACAAACCCATGCAAAGCAATCTGAACGGCATCGAGGTTTTCGTGGCGGTCGTGGAAGCAGGCAGCTTCGCCCAAGCGGCCGTGAAGCGGCACATCACCAGGTCTGCGGTCGGCAAGAGCATTGCCCGCCTGGAACATCGGTTGGGAATATTACTGTTCCACCGCACGACTCGCAGCCAAAACCTCACGGATGAGGGCGCCTTATTCCATGAGTATTGCCTGCGGGCGCTGGAAGAAATCCTGGCCGGAGAAGCGCTGCTGGAGAGCGGCAAGTGGCAGGTGAGCGGCTGTTTGCGCGTTTCGATGCCTGTGCTGTTCGGGCACCTTTGCATAGCGCCCATCCTGATCGAGTTGGCAGAGCAGCATCCCGGCCTGACCCTGGAGATGTCCTTCAACGACAGGATGGTGGACCTGGTCGAAGAAGGCTTCGATCTGGCTATCCGCAATGGCTCGTTGCAGGACAGCGGCGACTTGGTAGCCCGCAGGCTGGGCGAGCACCACATGGCATTCTGCGCTTCCCCAGCCTACCTGATGATACGCGGGGAACCGAAGACAATCGAAGACCTGAAGCGACACGACGCGGTAGCCTATATGCGCTTTGGCCGAGTGCTCAACTGGCAGTTGCGCGTCGATGGACAAGTGCAGGAAATCAAGCCCAAAGCCCGCCTGCTGATGGACGACCTTCGCGCCGTCACAGACGCTACTATCGCCAACTTCGGCGTTGCGTGGCTGCCTTACTGGTTGGCGCGCAATCATCTTCTTCGTGGCGAGCTGACGGAAGTGCTGCCTGACCATTCAGGCGTCACCTTTCCGATCAACGCCCTGTGGCCACGAACCCCCCACTTGCCTTTGAAAACACGCGTGGCGGTGGACGCTTTGCTGGCGAAACTTCCGGCCAGATTGGAGGTGTTAGAAGCGCGGCCGGTCTAAGGCGTGGATAGGTTCAAGGTTGAACTTCGAGCGACCGGTCCATCGCATATCCGGGTCGGTTTCTGCGTGTTGCGACAGACAGGGTTGGGCCCAGGCTGTGTGAAAGCGCAGAAAACTTTGCGAAAACTGAGCTTTGCGAGGTTGCAGTCAGAATCAGCGGGCGGTGGCGCGAATTCCCTTGGTTAGCGGCGTAGACGCGAAACTCTGCCGGTCACTACATCCGAAATTCTTACCTATAGTCAGAGAGCACTGACTCTGGTTTATCGGCGATCTGTATTGTGCGCCTTCGGCGTACGATCTGATTAAGGTCAAAATAATAATCGTTCGCGCACGTTTGCACCTGAATAGTGAGTCGGCAAACTGGGCGCAGTCTGTTTTGTTGAAGACGGGTGACTGCTCTTGGCCCGTAGCTGACGATTACGATAGGCAGATATCGGTCAGAAGTTGACGTTCGACTACGTCCGCTGACGACCAGAAAAGTACGGTCGTTCACTTACATTGCTGGTGGAAAAAACTAGTTGATTGTTGAGCTTTTACTAAGACCGCATACCCATCCATATCACGGCTTCAGTCCACGCAATCACCATCGGTGTCAGTAATCTGAACCAAGGATCGCCTACATCAATTTGCGCTGCTGAGTGGTCGTGATGATGTTGTTCTTCCTCCACGATCGAAGCTATGGCCACCACCGCGTGCGGATCGATATCGCCCAGAACCTGAAGCTGATGGGTCAGGTGTTTGAGCACCACACTTTCAACCGCGACGGTGGTGGCAATAATAGCTTTCCGGCCACAGAGGCCGGTGATCAGTCCCAAAGCCAAGCCACCAATACCACATAGCCAGTAACTGCGGCAGCGAGGATAGCCGCGACGTTGCAGTTCTGCGAAGAAGACTGCTCGATGACGGCGTTCGTGGGAGAGAAACTCCTTGAGTTCATCCACCATATCCGGGAAAAACAACCGGGCCATTATCAGCTGCCCACTGTAAATACAGATCGCGCCATGCTCACCTGCATGGTCAACCTTCATCATACAATTGCCGAGGTCTATTTCGTTCGCCAGGGTCTCTGGTGCATTCACAATTGTCGTGCCTTGTTCGAGCGGCAGGGCTTCGGGCCTTCCGTTGGTTATTCGGCAATCATCCTGCAGCAACGGCAATACCTTCACAAGTAGGTACACAGGGAAGGCTGTTAGCTGAGCCCCCCACTTTGCGAAGAATCACCGTCTATCTAGGTGCTTAGGGTCTGAACGCAACTCACGGAGCGGCGATCAAGCAGACTTCTTAGAGAGCCTAGGGGTAGCGGTACGACCTGCCGGACGAAGGCTGCGGGCTTTTAATGGCAATGACTCGGACACGTTGTTCGGGCAGCGTGATGTCATAGACCTGTAGCTCACACCCTTCACCTCGATCGACGAAGACAAACTCCGCCAGATATACCTTTTGCTTCTCGGGGATGAAAGTACTAGTGATCGGCCCACAGGTGTAATACGACGAGACGGTCGGATTGGCGGTTACCTTTTTCTCATACTTGTTTTTCGACTGGTTGAATACATAGTCTTCGTTGTAGAGAGTCCGATACCCCGGTGCTGGAATCTGACTACTGATCGTCGATGACCCACCCACTTGCAATATCTCACCGGGATCGGCCTGCATTTCCAGCTCGGGGAAATGTTTGGAGATCGCGCTGTTAAGACGATTGAACCATCCGCCGACCTTACTGCAAAACGGTTTGACCACTGTCCCTAGCTGATCGGGGCGTTTATCCGGGTCGTTACCTCGGACCACTTGGAAATCTACTGGGTTGGCCACATCACCTGATGCCTGCAGGATCACTTTGGCGTGTTGATCATCTACTGTGACCTGCTTCTGCTCCAGCATGATGCCATCTGTCCAGAGAGTAGGCGCAGAGCTGCGAGAATCGGAAACGCAGCCGTATAACCCCAAAAATAGAACCATCGTGACAATTGTCTTCACCGCGTTCCCTTGCATTGAACTGCCGATGAGCTTCTAGGTGAGTCGCCCTTCTTGAAGGCGATAACAAAAAGCCACTATCGCGCAGAACCATAACCAAAGGGAACAGCTGAAGGACTGGAATTCCCCCTCCCCTACGGGCGACGGATCATACAATACTGGCAATATCATGGCTTTGGGAGTGGGCAGCATGCAAACGCTGATGATCACGCAAAAATGCGGCTAGAGAATGTTCTGATGCCAGCAGTCCGTGCGTCACTACGGGACTTAACTCAAGCGCTGGTATCAACCTTGGGAGGTTAGATCGTTCTGGCGCTGAGTGACCGCAATTGGCTGACGGCTGTCCGTCGTGACAGGCAGAGAGCGGCCAGAAGCAGTCTGCCGGGCATCGCTACCTCAGCTCCTAAAGCGCCAGAACGAATCGGCACTCCTGATCGGCGTCCTCGTCAGTTGATTTTGAGTCTGTGATGAAACCGCAACGGCCAAGCACCTTTTTGGAGCCGACATTCGTAGGATACACATACGCAATTAACTGCTTGAGTTTCCAACGTCCCCGTGCGGCCTGAATCAAATGCATTAAAGCCTGCGTCGCAATCCCTTGTCCGACGGCCTGGTATGCAACTCGATACCCGACCTCAGCGCAGCCATTGTTTGGATTTATATCTTTAAGATTAGCTCGGCCGATGATCTGGCGATCTGTGCTCTCAATAACAAAAGGATGCCACGTTCCGGTGGCATACCTAGACAAATAATCTTCAATATGATCATTGACCCCCCCTGCTGAGTAAAAAGAAGGATCTCGTGCGTCAATGTGCGATTCAAACCAGGCCCGGTTCTGGACTTCGAAGGAGAGCAAGGCTTCGGTATCAGTATTTTTCAATTCACGAACCAGGCATGATTTCAATAAAATTCACCTTATGGTTTGTCGATTTTGAGTAAGAACGTGCAATTCCAACTCTGTTTTTGGCCGACTCTGCTCCCCGAGCCGTTTTACACCGCCAAGACGCATAACTGCCTGTAACGACGAACGGACTGTCACCTCACCGAAGGCGCCCAGGAACATTTGCCTGGCACGTTATGGGAATGATCGTGGCCGTGAGCGCTCTACTCGAAGGAAATACTTAGCAGTCAAGGCAATGACAAATTAAGTGGGCCGCTCAAACAGTATCAGTCTTGCCGCCATTGCCGCCATAACCGCCGCAAATGCGTAGTTTGCCAGAGGTCGGTTACGGGGCTCTCTTAGGGTTCGGCCCAGTCTCGCAGCCACTACACCCAATACCGCATGAAAAACCAAGGCGATCAAAGCAAGCAGGGATCCTAGAAATATAAGCTGGAATGAGATGGAGCCGCGACCGAGCGCGACGAATTGAGGTAGGAACACCATGAAGAAAAGCAATGCCTTGGGGTTTAAAAGGCTATTGAGCATACCCCTAATAAAAATAGACCCGAACGACTCCAACTTGACTTCGCAGCCCTGCTTCCTCGCTGGTTTTTTCACCGCTTGCCACGCAAGCCACATCAAGTAGCAGGCGCCGCCTATACGCAGGAGTTCAAATGCGGGTGCCCAGCTCATCACAATGGTCCCAACGCCCGCGCTCACCATGAAGGTCATCACAAGGTCGGAACAGGAAATTCCCAGCGCGGCAGCTAGCCCCCCGCGCCAACCATGGGCCAGGGAATGGCTCATGACAAACGCCATATTGGGGCCGGGGACGATCAAAAGAAGCATGGCGGCGGCAAGGAACAGGGAAAGATTGACAGCGTCCGGCATCTGGGATTCCTCCATAAGAATCAGCATCTCACGATAAGCTGAAAGGTGAGGCTGTCACAGGTACAGTCTCGACCGATGATACGGTTACAGCTCTATCCGTCGGGGATCCGCTGTCTGCTGATAGCAGATTCTGCCAATACTGAAAGGCTGCAATGGGTCGAGAGTCGACGGTCGAGATCAAGGTTGACTGACTTCCTCTGGGCGTGAAGCGGCGCTTCCCGGTGTCGGGGAACTCAAGGTGACTCACTGGTGTGTTGTGCTGATGGAAATTGGTCTAGCTACACTTCCCGCGAAGTTTTGATAATCGCGCTCCGTTTGTTGTCCTACTCCAGACAGCTCCGCGCCAAAGCGCCAGCAGGGCCATGACTCTCTTTACTTTCAGACGGACTCGATAATGAGCGCACATGATCATCAGCATGGACTCGGTGGCGAACGACATGCGTCATCGGGGCATCAACACGCAAGTCCTCCTGCCGGATTTGACAGCGCGTTTGCTATCGGATCTGCCTTGAACGCTGCATTCGTTGTTGCCGAAGTCATCTACGGCCTGACCGCCAACTCCGTCGCGCTCCTTGCCGATGCGGCTCATAACCTGGGTGATGTTCTAGGATTGCTGCTCGCTTGGCTAGCCGTTTGGCTTGGCCGCAGAGCGCCCACAGCCACGCGAACCTATGGCTATGGCCGAAGCTCTATTCTGGCGTCACTCACAAACGCAGTGGTGCTCCTCGTCGGCGTTGGAGGTATCACGGTTGAAGCCGGGAGGCGTTTGGTCGAAGGCGTGTCTGTCGCCGACGGTGGGGGGGAAACCGTGATGGTGGTAGCAGCCGTTGGAATAGCTGTAAATGGTGTGACTGCAATGCTGTTCGCGCGGGGCCGCAAGGGTGATATGAACGTCAAAGGGGCGTTCTTGCACATGGCTTCAGATGCGGCTGTTTCCGCAGGTGTCGTGATCTCCGGACTGATCATATTTCTATCCGGCTGGGCGTGGCTCGACCCTGTTACAAGCCTGATAATCGCCGCGTTGATCCTGGTTTCCACGTGGGGACTTTTGCGCGATAGCGTGAATCTGGCTCTGGATAAGGTTCCGGAGGGAATTGATGTTTCAGAGGTTCAAACGTTCCTCGCGTCCTTTCCCGGCGTGACTGAGGTACATGACCTGCATATCTGGCCACTCAGCACCACGGATACTGCCCTCACTGTGCATTTGGTACTCCCCGACACAGACTACGATGACGATTTTTTGCATGACGTCATGGCCGAGTTGGAGACACATTTTGGAATTGGTCATGCGACCGTTCAAATTGAACGCGGCGATGCGGCGAAACCCTGTCAGCTTGCACCGACGCATGTTGTCTGAGGGGCAGGCGGTTTGGCCAATCGGCTCTCCGTTGCCTGACCCGGAGGCCAGAAGCACTCACTTGTCATCCGTCGAATTGTCAGAAACGTAAAGAATACGAGCGTCACGAAAGTCTTCAGCGTTCTCCGCTACCTACATCCACAACGGAATCATCCGCGCCAGCAGGCCCCGCCCCAGGTCGGATAACGCGTAGTCGACACGCGGCGGTACCTCGTTGTAATCCCGACGTAAAACCAGACCGTCCCTTTCCAACTGGCGCAAGCTGCGGGTCAACATCCGCTGGGTCACGCCACTCATGCGCCGGGCTATTTCCGCATGCCGCAACCGCCCCTCCACAGCTAATGTGACGACGACGGCAGATTGGATCGAGCAGGATTTGAAGTGAGTGGGGCGGTCTCTTCCGACAACAACTGCTGTTCGCACAAAAACATCCACCCGCTCTGGGTCTTCACGCGTTCGCTGGAATGACGCTTGCGATAGCGTTCTGAACCTTGGCATGAAGGCCCGTAGCTGCGGCAAGAACACCCTTTGCGGTGATGTCGAATGGCGTGCCGTCGAGTGATGTAGTGACCCCGCCGGCCTCTTGCACGAGCAGGCAGCCTGCGATCCAGTCGTAGACATCGTCGCCAGTCTCGACATAGGCGTCCAGGCGTCCCGCAGCCACGTAGGCCAGTTGCAGGGATGCTGCCGCCATTTGCCGCATCACGAACACGTGCCTGGAGGTTTCCACCAGCAGTCTGGCTGCGAGTGCGTGTTCTGCCGCAGGCACGGCGGCGAAGGGCGGCAGGGCGGTTCCGACAACGGCGGTGTGCAGGTCGGTCTTGGCCGAGGCCTTGATCGGCTGACCATTGAGGGTCGGGCCCTTACCGGCCTGTGCAGCAAACAGCTCATGCTGGCAGGGGTCGTAGACGAAGGCAGCGAGCGCTTTTCCGTCCTTGACCAGCGCGAGAGAACTGGACCACAACGGCAGTCCCTGAAGGTAATGGTAGGCGCCGTCGATGGGATCGTAGACCCAGTAAGGCCCATTGCAGACCTGAGAATCATGTTTGTCTTCCGACTCGTTCCAGCCGATGTCGGGAAATGTGCCTGCCAGCGCCGCTCGCATCTGCGCCTGGGCCTGCCTGCTCACGGTAGAAACCCGCTCGATGAGTTCGGGGATGCTCTCGCGTCCGGAGGTGGATTGGACGCGGCTGGCAATTTCGTCGGTGATGCTACGCAGCAACGCGGCGGTAAAAGCAGTCTCTGTTGAGTTCATGGCGAGGCTCCTTGGGGATAGCGGGCAGAGAAATGGGCTTGAGTGAGCGTGCGGTCTATTTTGTGAGCGTTCACTCACATTCTCTACTCGCATCTCCAGGCCGTGCCTGCATCGGGAAAGAAGCGGCTGAAACCCGGTAAACATCAGGTTCAGTCGCGGCCGGCTGAAACGGGGGCGGCGATACTCGCTACCGGTGCTCACATTTTTGAGGACGGGAGGCAGGAGTGATGATGAATTCAATGGTTACGCCAGCCGCCGGTGAGACCCACAGTTGGAGATCGCTGCCGTCATTGGGCGCACTGAGTTGGTACTCGATGCCGTGGGCTTTCAAGCGGTCGAGCAAAGCGCTCCACTCGTCGAGGTTGGCGATGCGTAATGCAATGTGGTCGATGCGCGGCGACACGCTTGCAGTGGGTAATCCGCCGGTGGCCTGTGACAGATGAATCAATGGTCGGCCTTCGCTATACAGCCAGTGGCCAGGTGTCCGGAAGTTCGGCCGCGGCCCTGTGGTGAATCCCAGCACGTCAGTGAAGAAACGCACGATCATGTCGAGATCCGATGTGACGATATTTGCGTGATCCAGATGCATGAGGATGCCCAGCGCTGCCAATGAAGTGGTTCCATTGTGCAGCGCGGGCATGCATTTGAAAATTAGGCTGGTAGTTGATGGATTATCAAAATACTTGGAAATATCGAGTCAGGTCGGAGTCTGACGCACTGTGTGCGGACAGCGTTCAAGCCTGCGGATTAGCATCAACTATCTCCCGCGAGGCGTGTTCGAATCGTTCACGCAGAAAATCCAGCAAGGCGCGCACCCGTGGCGCCAGATAGCGACTTTGCGGATACAGGGCGTGTACGGGCGCTTCGGTTGATTGCCAGTCGGGCATCACCCGACTCAAACGACCCGCTGCAAGGTCGGCGCTCACGTCCCAGATCGATTTGAGTACGATGCCGTGGCCATCGATGGCCCATTGGCGGGCCACGGCGCCGTCATTGGTCTCGCGCGCAGCCTCCAGAGGAATCTTCAACAGTATTGTTTCCTCGCCGCACTGCAAGCGCCACTCGCTGGACCACCCGGTCTGGCCGGCAACGATATGATCGAAGTCGCCCAACTGAGCGGGATGGCTGGGCGTACCCTTGCGTTTCAAATAGCTCGGCGCGGCGCACAGCACGCGGCGATTGGCCGCCAGCGGGCGTGCGATCAACGAGCTGTCCGGTGGCACGCCAAAGCGGATCAGCAGATCGACATCGTCGGTGATCAGGTGCGACAGCGAGTCGGACAGCAGCAGCGCAGGGACGACCTGGGGGTAGCGTGTGGTGAACTCATCCAGCCAGGGACGCAGCACATGGCGGCCGAAGTCCGAGGTGGCGGAGACGCGAATCTTGCCGCGAATCCCCTTCTTTTCCGCCGACAGCGCCGCCCGGGCATCGTCCAGCGACTGCAACGCCTGGCGGCAGTGTTGCAGGTACAGGCGGCCTTCATCGGTGAGTCTTAACTGACGCATCGCATCATTGATGCCTGCGAGTGAACCCCCCGGTTGCGTTGAAACCTGGTTGCCCTCGGCTTTTTGCTATATCACGCCAGTTGACAGCTCAAGGTGGGATGTTATTCGGGCATTCTGGGTCGCGTGGAGATAAATAGATCCGCCCCCGATGTTCTGACGTTCAGAAAACGTGTTTGTCCGACGGTTATGAACTAACCAGACCGTGACTGGCCATGGCGTATGCCGATTCAACTAGCGTTGGTCGACGCAGTTGTTTTGCGCAATGATCTGGCGCGGGCATAGAGGTAGCGCAAGGTCGGTTTGCCGTTGGAGAAGATCAGTGTTTGCCAGGAATACTCCAACATTCGCCGGTACACGTCGATCACCTGGTCGTGCTCGCCGCGTCGGGAAAATGCATTGAGGAAGTCGGTGTGGTTGCCCAGCACGAAATCGATCCGTTGCTGCTTGCTTAGCTGCGCGCTATAGCGGGCGAGGTACACTTCGATGAACCTGATCTTGTTCTGGTAGTACTTTTTCGGTTGCGCGGTCATGTTGCCGCTGTTGACCGTGCGCTCCAGCAGCACCTGTGGCACCGTGTGGATTTCCCAATGTTCGGCGATTCGGGTCCACATGAAGCGGTCTTCGGAGTAGCGCAGGCCGGCATCGAAGCCTCCGAGTTGCATGATCACGTCGCGCTTGACCAGCGCGGTGGATACGCCATTGACGACGTTGGCGTGGATGAAGTCGTAGAAATGCATGCCGTTCTTGCGCCGGTTGTCCACTTGCCGCCTACCGTCGCTGTAATTGATCTGTGTGTAGCAGTCGATCAGCCCCACCGGCCTTCCCTGGCGACTGAGTTCGTCATACAGCGCCAGTTGTTGCTCCAGCTTTTGCGGACGCCATTGGTCATCGGCATCGAGCAACGCCACAAATATCTCTTGAGTGTGCCGCAATCCGTGATTGCGGGCGCTGGCCTGGCCTTCGTTGACTTGCTGCAACAGCGTCAGGCGGAACGGCGCCGCGAAGTCTTTGACCCGTTGTGGTCCGTCATCGGTGGAACCATCGTCGACGACGATGACGTGATCGGGCAGTCGGGTTTGCGCGACCAGCGACGACAGTGTTTGCTCAATGCTGTCGGCGCCGTTGTACATTGGGATCACGACGCACACTGAATGGGGTAAAGGCGTGGCTTGGTCTGACACGGGTTTTTCTCCTTGTTGTTACGCCTTGGCTGAGTCGCGCGGTAATGCCCTGTCAGACGGACGCTGACGCAGGGTATGCGTCCGGGCATCCCGTCTTGCGTCTCTAAACCGGTTGCCACCTATGCGGCAGCACCAGCGCACTATCACTCGCCCGCTGCGTCGATAGGCGCGTGAGCACTTCCTTCAAGCAAGCATGCGGATCATGCCCGTTGAGCCGCGCCGACTGGATCAAGACCCTGTGTTTGAGGCGATCATCCAGCGCGTTGCTCATCGCCAAGCCGTCGTGCACCAGATGGCGCCGGGCGATCGTCCATGCATGCCAAGCATCCATCACTGGCACCGCTTTCTCTCGGCGTATTCGGCGGCGTAAACCCTGTTCCAAGTGGCAGACTTCCCGTTCTATTTCTACGGCAGTTAGATGGAGCGCACAGCCTGTTCGGCGAGCGGGCTCTAGTGGGTGGCGTGCAGTTCGAAGAACTAGCGCCGCACACCAGCTTGCCCTTCCAGCCATGCAGTAAGTTACGTGCGTGCTCTCCGGCGCGGCTAAGGCTGAAGTCGTAAGCGAACGCGGCCATGTTCGAGAACAGCATAGCGCAGGGCATCGACCCGCGCCTGCAACTGCACACCCTAGTTGCCGACCCACTGTGCGAGGGTTGAGCGGGTGATGGCCAAACCGGCCCGACCTAATGTGTGGACGAGGTTCGCGGGAGGCTGTGGCTCAGCGCGACGCTGGCAATTGAGGCACCTGGTTGGGTGCACGCTTGAATGACTTATCAACGGTGGTTATTCACTTCGAGTTCCCGTCAGGCGGTCTGCGTACGAGCCTTTGTGGTCGGTGACGGGCGGCAGAAAACGGTAAGGCGCGGACCATGGACACAGGGCACATGACTCCGTAATGTGCTCTGTAGTCATGTGATTTTCCTCCCCGCAGTCTGTCGCGTTGGCTAAAGCGGGACTCAAGCCGATCAAGGAGTACGAATGAGCAAGTAACGTTCTCAGGGGATCGGACTCAATGTTTTAACCTGATATCATTCAAGCATTTGCAAGCTGAGTAGAAAAATATGAATCGTCGTAAAAAATTAAATCAGATATTAAAGGCTAACGCCAAAAAGGCCAGTGCCAAACTGGCACCGCAAAACAAGTCTAAATACATCAGTAAAGCTGACCGATTGAAACTGGCTGCTGAATCCAGTCACGAGTCAATCATTTCCTCTGAAAGCTGATCACTCAGGCGTTATGCATTTCGCGAGATAGCTGAGGCGTCAATGGAGGACAGACAGTGAGCGTTTTCCTCAGAGTGGCTGTTTGCTCCTTCGCGCCTGCGGCTACTGTCACGACCAACGAGACTTTTTTATCAGATGAATGCTCCCGAGCGTTTATAAGATTGGGTGCGTAGCAGTAACGTCGATAATTTGTGCAAGCCGCACGACCGTGACGCCCGCGCCGAGATGCCGCAGTGAAGGCTGTACCAGCACACAGTTGTCATAGGGTGTGACAACCTCCCGGGCGCCGTCCCGTGCTATCAGTGTGCCAGCGCGCTTGATCAATTCGAGGCCGCGAAAATCTTCCGTGAATCTGAAGTTCATACTGTCCGCCACCACCGGTTCGGTAACCCGCAAAAAGCGTTGGTGCAGGGATTTGGCACGTGTCAAAAAGCGCGCGACATCCTGCTCGTGAACCGCTTGGGTGGTGATCAAAAACCGGGCGGCGACGTCCAAAGCCACTTCCTGGCTACGGCGTGAAAAGTGCTGGCCGGTCTCAACCAGCAGTGCGTTTTTTTGGCTGCTGGCATCATTGAAACCGCCGTAATCGCGCATCCGCCTACCGTTCGGATGCCCAGCGTCGACGATGACCGTCTCAGGGGTGCCCAACTGTGCAGCAAAGCGCAGGCCTTTGGCACGCGAGCCACACATCATCAGCGGCGGCGATTCTTCATGCATGGAATGGATATCGAGCAGCAGATCGACGCTATCAATTAACGGCCGCAACTGCCGGGCACGGCACAGTTCGATGGAGTCTTCGGTACTGTCGAGACGCTGCGGCAGCCAGACGCGATTCATGTCCTCATCGAGGTAACGTGTGGCGTCGATATTGTGGGGGTCGAAGCGGTGATAGGCCTCGACATTCCCGAAAGCGAAGCTCAACCGCCCCTGACGCGGTCGCAAGCCGCTGCTCAGCAAGGTATCCACGGCATTGGCACCGCTGACCTCGTTGCCATGGGTCAGCGCCATGATCAATACATGGGGGCCAGGCACTCCGCTGTCAAAACTGTGCACATAGTCGATGCCGCAATTACCGGTCTTCCACTGTCGGATATCCGGAAAATCGACTTCGATAGGGTAGGGCGGCAAGGTGGCGCGAAGCTGTTCCAGGGTTTGCATTAAAGGTCTCCAACAGACAATGGCTAACAGTTACCCAGCCAATGGGCGGGTATCGCGTTTAGAGTTAAAAAGGGGGGAGTGTCAGCTCGCCGCGTTGCGGCTCATGCGTCGGCCCAGAAAGAGCACCGAGACGACACTGATGACAGCGGTCGCCATCACATAAAAACTCGGCATCATCTTGTTGTCAGTGACATCGATCATCCACGTCACGATCAGCGGAGCGAAGCCGCCGAATAGAGTGATCGAGAAGTTGTAACTGAGCGCCAGGCCGGTCCCTCGCGTACGGGTCGGGAATATATCCGCGAGCATTGCCGGAATGGGGCCCAGACACGCAGCAATCAGTATGCCGACCATCGCCTGGACGGTGAACAGCGTGAGTACCGTGGGAAAACTGGTCAACAGTAGAAACAGCGGATAAGACGAGAACCCGGTAATCAGCAACGCGATAGTCAGCACCCGAAAGCGCCCATGAACATCGGACAGCGTGCCGAAGATCGGCGCCATGATCATCAGGGTCAGGCCCGTGATCATGGCGCCTAGATAGGATGAGGTAGCCTGGATGTGCAACTGTTTCAATGCGTAGGTTGGCATGTAGAGTTTGTGCACGTAATTGAACGCCGTTGCGCCCGACACTACGCCGATAGCCAACAACAGGTTCACTCGATCCTTGATCAGCACCTCGAGCAAAGGGCTCTTTGGCGACGTGCTGTTGGCAACTTTTTTGAAGTCTGGGGTTTCGTCGATTTGGCTACGGATATACAACCCGACCGGCCCGATCAACAAGCCGAAGCAAAAAGCTACCCGCCAGCCCCAGTCGTTGAGTTGCGCGTCGCTCAAGGAGTAGCTGAGTAATGCGCTGACCCCGCCCGCCACAACGGTGGCCAAGCCTTGGGTCGACAATTGCCAACTGGCGAAGAAACCTCTGCGTTCGGCTGCTGCATGCTCGACCATGAACGCTGTCGCTGCGCCGAACTCCCCTCCGGTAGAGAACCCTTGAAGCATACGGGCGACAATGATGATGATCGGTGAGGCAATGCCGATCTGGGCATAGGTGGGCGCGAAGGCAATCAACGCAGTGCCGGCCATCATGATCGTGATGGACAAGGTCAGCGAAGCTTTGCGCCCTTTGCGGTCGGCATAGGAACCCAGAACCATCGCACCCAAGGGACGTATGAGAAAGGAAATGCCGAAAGTGCCGACGCTGAGCAACAGCGAAGTGGTTTCATTCTCGGACGGGAAGAATAGTTTTCCAATGACCACCGCAAAGTAGCCATAGATCAGCAAGTCGTAAAACTCCAAAGCGTTGCCGATACTGGCGGCCGCTATTTCCTTCCATGGACTTCGCTTTGCTGAAGCACAGGGTGTGCTTAGCGCGGAGGATTGTGGGTGAACAGACATGAGATAACCCCGTTATTATTATCGCGTTAGGCAATCGGCTGGCCATTGCGCATACGCTGTTGGCGATAAAATCTGACCGGCATCTAACCAAGGCGTTGACGCCTGGATACATGGTCGGTCCGGGGTTGAACTTGAATGAATAGGGCAGCGCCCGCAATTGCCGTTTCGGCACATCTCTGGGCTCATCGCGCAAGAGTCGCAACGTTACTGGCGCGCGTCGGCCAACGGCCCACTCAACTTTCCTTCACTTGCTTCTTGTTGGTGCGCTCAGTGCGAGGCCGCGCCATATTTTCATGACCCGTTCGTTTTTATTAGAGCGAAGGCGATGTAATGAAATGTCGAAGCCAATCTGCATATCCGCACCGCCGCAAATCAGTAGCTGACCTCTTTCCAGGGCGTCGTTGACGACCATTCGAGGGAGCCAGGCCAGGCCGCTACCGCGCTTGGCCATTTCCATAATCGCTTCGTAAGAGTTTGCCTGATAGATCTCGTGCAGCGCGAGTTTGCGGGGCAGGTGGGCGAGATGCTTGGCCAGCACGCCACGAAGGGCAAGCGAAGGTGAAAAAGCCAGCCAGGGAGTGACTGTCGTTGTCGACGATGAAATCTGGAACCTGGGATTGCCTTGTTCGTTGGGGGCGCTGACGGGCAGTAACTCTTCGTGATCGAGTACCAATGAATCAAAGCGTTCGGGGTCGATCAGTCTCTGAGTGAGCGGGCTTGAGAAACTCAGCAGCAGATCCACGTCGCCAGCGGACAATCGCATGATCGCCTCCTGCGCTCCACTGGTGATCAGTGATACCGGAAATGTACCGAACTGAGGACTGAGTAACTCATACCAGTCCGGAAAAAAATTGGTCGCCAAGGTATGGCCTGTGGCGATACGCAACGGCTCTTCGCTGGTCAACCCCATGCCTTGAAACTGCGCGCGAGCAGAATTGAGCAAGTCCAGTGCCTGAGTGGCGGTGTCCAGAAACAACAGACCCGCCGGGGTCAACGAAATAGGTTGCTTGCGCTCGACCAGAGCGGTTCCGACCCACTCTTCGAGTGCGCGAATTCGTCGACCGAACGCTGGGTGCGTGACGAACCGATTTTCGGCAGCACGGGACAGGCTTCGAGTTCGGGCCAATTCGATGAAATCTTCAAGCCATTCCAACTGCATAGGTACCTTCTGTTCCTGACCGAGTGCTATGAAGGCAAGTCCGTGCCAGGCACAAAAGCGGGCTTCACAAATGAGAGATCAACCGTCGTCCAGACAGCCGCGCTGTCGCGCAGCACCAGCAAGCAGGCCGGACTGCTGCGCAAGCAGCATCTATGAATCTCAGGGCACAACCTCACCTGCTTGTAGAACAACGAGACAACCTCCCGCCAACGAACAACGTTAGAAGAACTTAATCTCATAACCGAATCGTGAGGCTGCGCTGACGATGTGCTGCCCCATGATCTGTCGCGCCGCCGCCGCATTGCGGTCGATGAAAGCCTGCACCAGCTCTTCATGCTCGCCGCGCGCCGCATGAGGGATATTGCTGAACACCGGGCCTCGTCGTGCAAAGTTCATCGTGATCAGGGCGCGCATCGGCTCAAGCACCGTACGAATCATGGTCTCGAGATAGTCGTTGCCCGACGCGGCGGCCACCGCTCGATGAAAGTCCAGGTCAGCGTTGACCGTGTCCAGCGTCGGTTCGCCTTCGTATTGCATGCGCAGGACCGCCGCCTGAATCGTTTTCAGCTTGCGCGGAGTCATGTGCGACGCCGTCAGCGCGGCGGCCTGGCTTTCCAGTACAGCCCGCACTTCGAACATGTTGCGGACCGTGTTGTCACCGTCCAGCAGCGGTGCATTTTCGCGCAGAGGTAATGGCTCCGGCGATGGGGTTGCAGCCGAGACGAAAACGCCCACGCCCTGGCGAGACTGGATCAGCCCCTGCGCTCGTAGCGTCGCGATTCCCTCGCGTACCACGTTACGACTGACGCCAAAGTTTTGAGCAAGAAACTGTTCGGTCGGCAAGCGGTCTCCCGGGCGCAATCGTCCGGAGGCAATCTCGTCGCTTAACGAGCGCGCGATGTGCTCGGCCAGATGAGGGCGCCGCGCTACGGGTTGCACATTCATTTCACTCATGTTCGGTTGTCCCTTTCACTTGTCTTCTTAATCTACATCAGAAGACTTGTTCCCGTCAGTTAATACTGAATTTCATTATCGGCTCTAATAATTAAAGATAACAAAATCAATAAGTTGATAGAAATATAGCGAAGGTCGGTGCAAAAGCATCAGTTGTTCAGTTGAAGGACAACAGGACGTCATGTACGTTGTCCTCACCCTGACGCGGTCGAAGTCCAAGAATTGCCGCGCCACCTTTGCAACCTGCTCGAGGCGCCGTCTCATGAAAATTGCCAGCATTGAAACCATTCCGCTGCGGATCCCTTTCACCACGGGTGGTAAGTCGGCCGGCGGGGTCTGGGGGCCGAAAGACCTGCAGATGGTCGATTCTCTCGTGGTTAAAGTCACCACCGATGACGGTATCGTCGGTTGGGGCGAAACCTTCGGCTTCACTGCGATACCGTCTGTGAAAATCGTGATCGACACGATCCTTGCGCCTGAACTGATCGGCTGTGATGTCACGCGCCGCGAAAAACTGCAGGGCGACCTGCAGAAGAAGTTTCACGTCTTCGGTCGTAGCGGCGCGTTCATCTACGGCCTGTCGGCGATTGATATCGCGCTGTGGGATATCGCTGGCAAGGCGGCCGGTCAACCGATCTACCAGCTGCTGGGCGGCAGTGAGGCCACGTCGCTTGCGGCGTATGCAAGCCTGATCCGTTATGCCGACGCCGACCTGATCCGCACCAATGTGCAGCGCGCGGTCAACAGCGGTTTCCGCCACCTCAAGCTGCATGAGGTTGATGTCGAGGTTATCCGCGCCGCGTGCGAAGCCGCTGGCCCCGGCGTGGAGATCACGCTCGACGTCAACGCCCCGTGGACGGTGCGCGAGGCGCTGGACATGACCGAGAAACTTCGCCCGTTAAATCTGCGCTGGATCGAAGAACCGGTGTGGCCGCCGGAAAACTATTCCGGTCTGGCTACGGTCCGCAAGCAAGGCGGCATCCCGGTTGCGGCCGGTGAGAATGCATCGACGCTGATGGATTTCCAGCATCTGCTGGAAGCCGGTGCGGTCGATTTCATTCAGCCAAGCCCGGCAAAAATGGGCGGCATCACCGAACTGCAAAAAGTCTATGCGTTGGCCAATGCGCATAACGTCACCGTGATGGTCCACGCCTTTTATGACGGCCCCGGCCTGCTGGCCGCCGTGCATGGCAGTGCGGCTCTGGGAGGTGCGAAGTCACTGGTGGAATGGCGTTATTTCGATCTCGAAGCGCAGCTCTATGGCGACGCCATTACTCCGCGTAACGGACGCATCGACGTACCGCAAGGGCCGGGCCTCGGCATCGAGCCTGATCAGGACGTCATTCGCGACTACCGCTTCAAACCTTAACCGCATACGCCGCTGGGTCATTGCCGCCTTGATCGACGCCGACGCAACAGCCGTCGCGCCGGCCTCGATCAGCTATGGCGACATTTTCGATAAAAATAAATACGAGGATTGAAGACATGCTAGACAGAATCGTAGGGCCCATTTTGCCCGTCGCCTTTGTGATCGTGCTGGGCTTTATCGCCGGCAAGCGCGGACGGCTTACCCAATCGGACAGCCTGCTGATCAGCCGGTTGGTGCTCGGCTGGATCTTCCCGGCGCTGCTGTTTGTCGGGATGGCGAGCACGCCGCGTGAGCAGCTGTTCGACTTCAAATTCATCGTGGCCACGTTCATCGGCATCATGGGCATGTACACAATGGCGCTGGTGATCGGTTGGCTGCGCTTTCGCGATCTCAAGGTTGCCACGCTCAAGGGCTTCGTCAATGGCTATCCTGACGCCGCCTTCATGGGCATCCCGATCCTCGGCGCGATGTTCGGACCGAGCAGCATCTATTCAGTGCTGGTGCTGAACCTCATCGCGAGTCTGGTGATGATCCCGGTGACGACCATGTTGCTCACCATCGCCGATGGAAAGGGCAGCGGCACCCAAGCCTTCGTGTCGAGCCTGTCGGGTGCGGTACGCCGTCCGCTGATGTGGGCTCCGGCACTGGGCATTCTGCTTTCGCTGCTTCAGGTCAAACTGCCCCCCGTTGCCGCAGAGTCACTCACGCTTCTCGGCAAGGCGACACCTGGCGTCTCCCTGCTGTGCCTGGGATTGATCATGTCGTCGGAGAAACTGAAAATGTCGGGTGAGGTGTGGACCAACCTGGGGCTCAAGCTGTTCATTCACCCGGTGTTGATGTTCGCGGCCACTCTTTTGCTGGGCGTTCATGGGCTCTACGCACAACAGATGATACTGCTCTGCGCGCTGCCGTCGGCGACGATCCCGGCGATGTTTGCCAACCAGACCGGCGCCTATCAGAGTGAAGCCGCGACCTCCATTCTGGTCAGTACCGTGCTGTCGATCGTGACCTTTTCTGCGGCGATCTACCTGATTGATGGAGGCCTTGCTGCCGCCTGAATCACCTTCGCTGCACTCAAAGCTCCAGGGCCAGAAGTGCCGCCCCCAAGGTTTTGCCATGCGCATCAAGGGCCAGTGAACGTGTGACGCCGCCCTTGAGAATGCCCGGCAGGACGAAATTAAGGGCGTGCAATTGCGGCAGCTCGTAGCGACGCACCGGCCCCGCAGCCGGGTCAAGCAGCGGGGCGAAGTGCTGCGCGATGGCGGCTTCGGTTAGTCGCTCCAGCAGCAACGGGTAGTCTTCCTCGCGGTAGGCAATGATCGAAATGTTCGAGGTATCGCCTTTGTCTCCCGTGCGGGCGTGTGCCAGGTCGGCAACGGTGCGAGTGGTCATCATGAGAGCTCCTGATTGAGTTCGAGGCGAATGGCACTTCGGGGCATCAGCACAGAGGCCACCGCGACCACTTGACGAATGTATTTGCTGGCGCCACCGCCACCGGCCGGGCCATTGGTGTAGAGCGTTTCCACTTCGTTGCCGATCAACACGGCCTGCTCGCGGCTGTCACAGCGGGCAGTCACCCGCAAGCGCACTTCGGTGGGCTCGTGGGCCATGGGCAGTGTTTCGCCGTACAGCGCATTGACGCCGATCAAGTCGATGCGAACCTCGCGCGTTGCCACGCCGGTCAGTCGAAAGCGCTCCATCACCACTTCACCTGCCAACCGCGCGCGAGCCAGTGCGCCGGGGCCGCCATAGGACATTTGACCCTCGCCGATCCAGCCGTCGAGGTAGCCCACTGATACTTTGAGATTCTCAGGTCGCGGTGTGCCGCCTGCACCGTGGGCCACCACTTGGTTTTCGCCAGTCTGGACAAAATTCACTTGGCTGAAGTCGGAGCTCACGTCGGGCGTCAGGTAGCACGCAGGGTTGTGCACTTCGTAAATCATCTGCTCGGTACAGGTTGCCTTGTCGATCCGGCCACCACTGCCGGCGACCTTGCTGATCGTGGCGCGTCCCTGTTCATCGACCTCGACAATTGGGAAGCCCAGGCGTGCCAGGTCAGTGACGTCCTTGCGCCCGGGGTCGGCAAAATAGCCGCCGGTGATCTGCCCGGCACATTCCAGCAGATGGCCAATCAGCGTGCCCTGGCCCAGTCGCAGCCAGTCATCGTTTGCCCAGCCGAACTCGAACAGTTGCGGGGCAAGAAACAGCGAAGGGTCTGCCACTCTGCCGGTGATGACGATGTCGGCATCGGCCGCCAATGCCTGGACGATTCCGTCGGCGCCAAGGTAAGCGTTGGCCGACACCAGGTTATCGCCCAGCGAAGCGACGCTCTGCCCATTGTCGAGCAGTTGCTCGGGCTGAGCGCGCAATGATTCAAGTACGTCATCGCCGCTTAACGCGACAATGTTAAGCCCGCTGAAGCCCAGCTCCGTGGCCAATTGGCGGACTGCTTTTGCTGCTGATCGAGGATTCGCAGCGCCCATATTGGTGATGATTCGCAACCTGCGCCCGCGCGCCACTGAGCTATGGACGAAGGGCAAGACCCTGCGCATGCGTTCAAGCAATAACGGGTCGTAGCCGCGTTGCGGATCAATCAGCCGTTCGAGTTGCGCCAGGGCGATGGTGCGCTCGGCCAGGCATTCGAACACCAGATAGTCCAGCTGACCTTTTTCTGCCAACTCCACCGCAGGCTCGATACGGTCACCGGAATAGCCGGCGCCAGCGCCGATTCTCAAGGTTTTCATTCAAAACACTCCCAGCAACAGGGCGGTGATGGTCATCAGCACCGATGCGCTGAACAGGAACGGAATGGTGAAGCGTTGATGGTCGGCCAGTTCGATCTTGCACAGGCCCACCAGCAGGAACGTCGCCGGCGTCAGCGGGCTGACCGGGAAGCCGGTGGTATGCACGCCCAACAGTGACGCCTGGGCAATTTGCAACGGGCTGACACCCAGCGAGCGGCCGACTTCAGCGATCACCGGCATCACGCCAAAGTAGTAGGAGTCGGGATCGAACAGCAGGCTCAAGGGCATCGACAGGAAACCGACCACTGCCGGAATGAGTTTGCCGTGACCGGCAGGGATACCCGCCACCGCCACTTCGGCCATGGCCTTGAGCATGCCAGTGCCCTGCATGATGCCGGTGAACACCCCAGCGGCAAAAAGGATGCTGGCCATGGTCAGGGCGGTTTTGGCGTGGGCGTCGATGCGTGCGCGCTGCGCGTCGACGTTGGGATAGTTAAGGCACAGGGCGATGACGGTGCCGACCATGAACATCACCACCGGGTCGACCCAGCCGGCAATCATCACCGCCATGACGACGACTGTGAGCAGCAGATTGACCAGGAACAGGCGAGGGCGACGCAGCACTTCTTCGTCTGTGCTGAGGATGCGCTGCGGCATGACATCGCTCGCTGACATACCCGCGCCAAGGCCCAGCCGCCGCTCTTCACGCAACCCCAGTCCCCAGGCGCAGGCGAACACGAATAACAAGCCGACCAGTTGCACCACGATCAAGGGCTGGAACAGTTCGCTGACCGTCACGTGCAACGCCGCTGAAGAGCGCAGCACCGGCCCGGTCCAGGGTAAAAAATTAACCCCGGCGGCCATGGCGGCGACGCAGGCCAGTATGCGTTTGTCCATGCCCAGGCGGGTATAGAGCGGCAACATTGCCGGCACTGTCACCAGAAAGGTCACCGCACCGGAACCGTCCAGGTGCACCAACAACGCCAGCAGCGCCGTGCCAAAAACAATGCGAGTAGGGCGGGTGCCAACTGTCTTCAGAATACGGTCGATGATCGGGTCGAGCATGCCGGCGTCGGTCATCACCCCAAAAAACAGAATGGCAAACACGAACATACCGACCACGGGTGCAACGTTCTTGATGCCGGTGATGATGAACGCGCTGGTCTGTAGGCCGAACCCCGCTATCAGTGCAGCGATGATCGGCAAGGCGATCAGGGCCACCAGCGGTGACAGGCGCTTACTCATGACCGCCAGCAGTAAACAGAGAATGGTGATCACACCAATGGAAGCGAGCATGTTAGCTCTCCGTGTGTGCCCTCCTGGTGATCGAGTCCCGGACGGCTGGTTTGTTGTTGTGAAATCAGTATTGAAATTTCCGCCGCGTGTTGTAAATTGAAATACACACTGCATCACGTTCGGAAAAACAGAATGAAGAATTCGATTCAATGCATTCGAGCATTCGTGGCGGTGGCCCGAGCCGGCCACTTCGCCAAGGCGGCGGCGCAACTGCACCTGTCGCCTTCAGCGTTGACGGTGCAGGTCCAGCAACTGGAGAGTTGGCTGGGCGTGGCGCTGCTCGACCGCGGCCCTCGCCATCTGGAACTGACTCAGGCAGGGCGGCAGAACATCGGTCCGATGGAAAAGATCCTGATGGACCTCGACAACATTGTTGAGCAGAACCAGGACCTGGCGGCGGTCAGACGCGGCGTGATCGAGTTCGCCGCGCTTCCCTCACTCTGCTCAGGGATCCTGCCCGAAGTGCTCAAACGATTTGGCGATGATTACCCCGGTGTGGAAATACGCCTGCGCGATGTGGTGGCCCAGCGAATAGACGAGCTGGTACGCAGCGGCGACGTGGACTTTGGCCTCGGAGTGCAGGCCAAAAACGCCACAGGCTTGGCCTTCAAACCGCTGATGGTCGATCACCTGTGCCTGCTGCTCCCCACCGGCCATACATTAGCCGACGGCCGTAACCTTACGCTCGCTGAGCTTGAGGGGCAGCCGATGATACTGACCGGGCGCGACAGCAGCGTGCGCATGCAGATAGAGCGACTATTTGAAGACCGAGGCCTGGTATTGAACCGGCATATCGAAGCCAATTACATGTCCACAGTCATAGCGCTGGTCAAACAGGGCCTGGGCATCACCTTGTTGCCCGAGTCCGCCGCGCTGGGCCATAACGGGCTGGTCAGCCTCAGGATAGAGGAAGCGGCCTTGAGCCGAGATATCGGGCTGATCACCCGCAGTGAGTACGACCTGAGCCCGGCCGCCAAGGCATTTCTGGACAGGTTGGTTGAGTGCGTAGGAAGTCTTCCCTATCGCTGCGAAATACCATCAACGGTGAGCGGGTCTGAGCACTTCATAGCGTCTGGACATTGAGTCGAGCCAGTCCTTCCAGCACGGCGGCAGCGTCAGTGAGTGCGCCGAAAATTCCGTTCTCCACGGTCACCATATACAGCGCGGCATCGTGGGCGTACCGGTCACCGCTGGCACAAGCGTCGGCGATGGTCAGGCATTGGAAGTTGCGATCAACTGGCGTTTCTTCCCTGCCTCCGGGACCCGGCAGGCGCTGGGAGCTACGAATCACTGTGCTCAGGGCCGATCGGCCAGGAGTATCCGATCAAATAGCACGTGCGGCCACGCAGTGATGGATGCAGATGCGCTACAACAATACATAGCACTACGGGGCCAGATAGGAATCGAGTGAATGTGGATGAAATACAACGTTTGCGTCGTCAGGCTGGTTCGGTTCGCGTCCGCTTCGCTCATCATGGTAGCCGCCAGCGCAGTCGCAGAGGATCTCGAACCCAGGTCCTACGCTAATACGCCGGTGGGTATCAATTTTCTGCTCATGGGCTACAGCGATCTCCATGGCAGCGTGACCGCCAATCCCTCAGTCCCGCTCCAGGATGCCAAACTCGATATCAAGACTACCGTGTTTGCCTTTGCCAGATCCCTGGACGTCTGGGGCCGCTCCGGGAAGTTCGATGTAGTCGTACCTGAGGCCAGATTGACAGGCTCGGCTCTGTTCGCCGGTGAACCCAAGGAGCGTGATATCACCGGGCTGATCGATCCAAGATTCCGCTTCTCGGTCAACTTATATGGCGCCCCGGCGTTGTCCCTGGCCGAATTCCCCAGCTATCAACAGGATGTGATTATCGGCGCAAGCCTGGCGATTACGGCGCCGCTTGGCCAATACGACTCCAGTAAATTGGTAAATCTCGGCAACAATCGCTGGTCATTCAAACCCGAACTTGGGATTTCCAAGCGTCTGGGGCCCGTGACCCTGGAATTATCCGGTGCAGGAACCTTTTACACCGACAACGACCAGTACCTTGGGCACCAGACACTTTCCCAGAACCCGATTTATCAGGCACAGGCGCATCTTATCTATGCCTTTAACAACGGTGTCTGGGTCTCGCTGGATGGGACCTACTTCGCGGGCGGGAGCACCTCTGTCGATGGGGTCGGTAACCACGATTTTCAGGAAAACACACGCTATGGGTGCACCCTCACGCTGCCGTTGAATCGAAATAACTCGATAAAGCTGTTTGCGAGTGAGGGTGCGCATACCCGTACCGGCAGCGAATACGATGTCGCAGGCATTGCCTGGCAGTATCGCTTCGGAGGAGGGCTTTGAAAGTGAATCGTTGCATGGTGCGGCTTCTCTACAATCAAACGGTCAAAAAGCAGAGAACTAGATCCGCATCCGCTTCCAGTTTTCTGCTCAATCCGCCAAGCCCCTCAACACCCGCCCAACCTCCGCCTGCACCGCATACGCCGGTGCTTCCACTTGATTGAAGTCCTGCACATAGCGCTGGGCGAAGCCATCCACTCCCCATTGTTGGTATTGCTGCACGTGCTTCAATTCATGCGCCCATAACGCGACGTCGTGCGCGGTCTCGTCAGTGCGAAAGACGATGATGTCGATCAAGGTCACGGCGCCGATGTCCGGGTTTTGCAG
This sequence comes from Pseudomonas sp. NA-150, assembly GCF_044336365.1. NCBI lineage: Bacteria > Pseudomonadati > Pseudomonadota > Gammaproteobacteria > Pseudomonadales > Pseudomonadaceae > Pseudomonas > Pseudomonas sp. NA-150. Next base: position 2,370,345 of record NZ_CP172305.1, read on the forward strand.
CATCGCGTTGGCCGCGCTGAGTTCGCCGTTGTCGCCCACTTTGTAGCGTGCGGCATCGAGGACTTCGGGGCCGTACCAGCGCAGCAATTGTTCGCGGATTTCGGCTGGAATTGGTTGAGTGCCGGCCATGGCGGCTTCGGCGTGGGACTGACTGAGCCACAGCGCCAGGGCGGGTGCGGCGACCTGATAGAGGTCGGCCGGCAGGGTGCCGAGCATCGGGCTGAGGTCGGGCAGGCACAGGCAACCGTCGAGGCATATCTGTTTTTCGCCGGGCGGGCAGGCGGCGCTTTGCGCTGACGCATCGAGGCTCAGGCACAACGCGAGCAGTGCCGCGAGGTAGGGGGTGATCAGCCGCATGAGGGCTCCGGCAAACTGAGGGTTACGCCTGCTTCAGCGTAGTCTCGAACGGGACAGCTCCACTAGGGCGTTAGACTTTGTTTTGCAACACAGCGCGCTTCTGGCAAAAGCTTCTTGCGGTATGACTCACCCACATAGGTAACAAATCAGTTCAGGCACATAGGTAACAGTATTTAACTGGCAACGTGATTCCGCTCCCGGCACAGCTCGCCGAACGCCGGATCAGCCCTGGCTGGCGTTGAGGTTGCCGCGCAGTTCCAGCAGCTCGGCGCGCATCTCGCTGAGGGTTTTGATTGACATGGCGGAGGCGTCGACGATGCAGTCCGGAATGCCGTTGGCTTTGTCGCGCAGGGCCCAGCCTTGTTCGGTCAGTTGCAGCAACACCACGCGTTCGTCTTCCTTGCTGCGGGTGCGGCTCAGCAGGCCTTCGCTTTCCAGGCGTTTGAGCACGGGGGTCATGGAGCCGGGGTCAGTCAGCAGGCGGCTGCTGAGATCGCCTACGGTCAAGCCGTCCTGTTCCCACAACACCATCATTGCCAGGTATTGCGGATAGGTCAGGCCGAGTGCCTGCAACAGTGGTTTATAGACCCGGGTCATGGCCAGGGATGTGGAGTGCAATGCGAAGCACAGCTGACTGTCGAGCAGCAGGTGCTTGTAGTCCTTGGCGTTGGGGGAGCCGCTGTGGTTTGCGTTCATGGTCAGTCCTCTGTGTCGTATGCACTCTAGTCGAGTGCCGGGGTGTTCAAGGCATTGGATAGAATCTTCAGTGCGGCTGAGACACAAAAGCCCGCATCGCTGCGGGCTTTTTCGTACAGGGTGAAGCGTGTTGCGATTACACGGTTACGTGCAGGCGTACATCAACGTTGCCGCGAGTGGCGTTGGAGTACGGGCAAACCTGGTGAGCGGCGTCGACCAATGCCTGGGCAGCGGCTTGTTCCAGGCCTGGCAGGCTGATGTGCAGGTCGATGTCCAGACCGAAACCGCCGGGGATCTGGCCGATGCCGACGTGGGCCGTGATCGAGGCGTCTGCCGGGATGGTGCCTTTGGTCTGGCTGGCGACGAATTTCAGTGCACCGATGAAGCAGGCCGAGTAACCGGCAGCGAACAGCTGCTCAGGGTTGGTCGCTTCGCCGCCAGCGCCGCCCAGTTCTTTCGGGGTGGCCAGTTTGACGTCGAGGATCTTGTCGCTGGAAACGGCACGGCCATCACGGCCACCGGTGGCGGTTGCAACTGCGGTGTAGAGAGTGTTCATGGTGAGGCCTCATTAGGTATGAATTAGGTGTGTGTTGCGCTGAATGTTTGTGCGCTAACTGACTGCGAAGTAAATGTATCGCGCAAATATATTGTGCGCAATATAAATTTTGAAATAAATTCGGCAGGGTTTGTTTTCAGGAGGAGGCCAGGTGCGGAATATGAGTGTAAGAGGCTGATTTAAAAGCAAAGTTATTGTTGTTACCGTTCGTCGATGTGCCGTTAGACAGGACCGCTTCGCCAACAAGTTGGCTCCCACACACTCAGCGTGGGAGCCAGATCACACGTCAGACCTTGCTCACCATGGCGTAGGCTCTAGCGGGCCGACACCGCTCGGAATGCCCACGCCTTCGCCATTGCGCAAGAACGGCAGGTGCCATAAGTCGTTCGGGATGATTGGATCTCCCGGTTTGACGTTTTCCGGAAAGATGAACTCAAACACTGGCGCCAGGTACTGGCCCGCCACCAGGCCGTTGGCGACGGTCAAGTGACTGGCATTCTGTATGCAGCTGTCCACGGCGGTCTGGGCGAGGCCGTTCTGCGGCACGCACAGGGAACGCAGGATCACCCGCAGGGTACGCGTCGGTTGGCTAAGCAATCCGGTCGGCGCTTTGGTTGCCCGAATCCGCGCGCGGTTGGGCTGTGCGCCGGTGTTCTGGGTGCTGATGCCACCTGAAGCGCCGAAGCAGCTGGTGGGCAGGGTGGCTGCCGGGTTGCATTCGCCGGTCATCTCAAACGGTGTTACCCAGCGGTGGCGTTGCACGCCGGTCGCAGGGTCGACGTCGATCAGGTAGATGTCCACGGCGGTCTTGACGTCGGTGGTCGAAGCTTCGAGGAAGATCCGGTCCTGGGTTTCCTGTGCCACGCCGTTGACGGCGGTGACGGCGGGGTCGGCACTGCCGATACCGAAGTCGCCGATGGACACATAGCTGGGCTGGGTGCCGGGCTGGGTGTAGATGCCGATGGCGGCCTCGATGGTGTGCGCCGAGATGAAGTCCGGGGTGCCGGCGGTGGTCGATTTGAACAGGGTCCCGGAGTAGGTGATGAAGTCACCGACTTCGAAGGGTGCTTGTTGGGTCGGGTCGGGATCGGTCGCCAGGCGCGTCGGGTCACTGAAGCGCTTCATGACGTACTGGCTGCACCAGGTCTGGCCTGCAACCGGCGGCGTCAGCTCTCCGGCAGCGGGCTGGACGACACCGGCCTGGCTGAAATTACGGCAGTTATTGGTGGTAATGGGGGTGACCACCTTTGGCCGGTTTTTCTGTGGGCAGAGGGTGTCATCCCCGGTGCGGGGTACGCACATGGGATAGCCGGTGGCCGCGTGGATGGTCGGGTTGGCGTCGTCTACGGAGAAGCGAGGGTCAGGGCTTTGGGCTCGACCGAAACGTCCACTGGGGTCGTTGATTTGCAGGACCGTCGGGTGCGGCGAGTTGGCGCTGGTGACTTCGATATTGCCGGTGGTTTGGTCGATCAGACTGATGTAGCCGCTGCCGGTTTGCACCGATAGCTGAGAGACGTAAATCAGGCCGGCGATCTGCTTGCCACTGACGGTGTTGCCCACCACGTGGACTTCGAACGACGGGTAAGTATTGGGGATTTTATTCAAGCCCAGTTGTCCGCCGTGGACGAAATCGGCCCAGTTCAAGGTGTTGGCCGGCATCTGGATCACGCTGTTGCAAGGGACGATGATGGTGGTGCCATTCAGCGCGACCGTACCGCCCAACCGACTCGGGTCGGTGGTCGCCGGGCAGTTGATGTTGCCGGGGTCGACCGTCATGTCCTGGATGAAGCCGGTGACGGCGAACGCATGAATCGCGGTCGGATTGACGAATACCGGATCAGGCAAGGTCGGCGTGCTGAAAGGCGGCGTGGCCCCTTTGACCGGCGGCTTGGCAGTCCCGCCACCGCCTTGAGCCTGGACGTTGCCGACGCCCGTGAAGGCCAGTGCGAGGGCCAGGGTCAGTACTCCCGTAATCAATGCGGGACGTCCAATGGTGTCGCTACGTCGCATCGGATACGGCACGGCGACCTGCTTTTTTGCTTTGGAAAATGTGCTCATGGTTCGCTCCACATCCAGTCAGGCCAGTCGTTGATCATCTGTCTTCCAGACAAGATCAAGTCGCGATGCACTGGCCAGTTTGGAACACCGTCGCGAGAGACATTTCCATATGTCTGAGACCCTCAGTGCAGTAGTCGTGCCTGATTGTGTGAGCAGTCGTCGAAACGCCAAAAGTGAGTATTTTTTATTGGTCAGTTGACGTTTTTTTCACAGAGCTGGCCGATAGCCATGCCAAATGTTGGGGGCGTGTTCCCAAATACTGGGGGAGGGGACGCGATGTTGAGGTACAGACACTCGCGTCCCTTCGAGAAGGCTTGTGTGTGGGTTAAAGCCAGTTCAACGTCGACCCGCCCGGGTGCTCACATCGACCCACACGGCCAACACCAGAATGCTGCCTTTGACGATCATCTGCCAGTAGCTGTCGACATCCAGCATCGACATCCCGTTATCCAGGCTGCTGATCACCAACGCCCCGAGCAGCGCGCCGTACACCGTGCCAGAGCCGCCGCGCATCGAGGTGCCACCGATGAAGCAGGCGGCGATGGCGTCAAGTTCGCCCATGTTGCCGGCCGAGGGTGAGCCGGCGGCGAGGCGGGCGGTGTTGACCAACCCGGCGAGGGCGCACATCACGCCCATGATGCCGAAGATCCACAGCTTGATCGCCTGCACGTTGATCCCGGACAAGCGCGTGGCTTCCATGTTGCTGCCCACCGAATAGATGCGGCGGCCGAACACGGTCTGGCTGGTGACGTAGCTGAACACGCCAAGCAAGATCAACAACAGCAGCACAGGAACCGGAATGCCGTCGTAGCTGTTGAGGGTGTAGACGAAGCCAGTCAGCACCGCGCCGATCAGCACCACGCGAATGCTGTCGCGCAGCAGCGAGTGCATGGATAAACCGTGCAGTGCGCGGTTGATCCGCTGGCGCCAGGTGAGGAACAGGGTCAGGCCAAACAGCAACACACCGAGTATTACCCCCGCCAGCGCTGGCAAGTAACCCTGCCCGATGTACACCAGGTTGGCCGACACCGGCGCAATCGTGGTGCCGCCGGTAATGCCCAGCAGCACCCCGCGAAACGCCAGCATGCCGCCCAGGCCGACGATGAACGAGGGGATGCGCAGGTAGGCGGTCATGTAGCCGTTGCCCAGGCCGATCAGCAACCCGCAGAGGGCGACGATGGCGAGGTTGAGCGGCAGCGGCAGGTGGTACACCACATCGAGAATCGCCGCCACGCCGCCGAGCAGGCCGAGCATCGAACCGACCGACAGGTCGATCTCGCCACTGATGATCACCAGCACCATGCCGCAGGCAAGGATCCCGGTAATCGACATTTGCCGCAGCAGGTTCGACAGGTTGCGCGGGGTGACGAAACCGCCCTCGGTTTGCCAACTGAAGAACAGCCAAATGATCACCACGGCGATCAGCAGGGCGAGCATTTTGTAGCGAGTGAACAGCTGTTTGACCTGATTCATTTACGCGGACTTCCGATCATTGTTGTCATGCCCGTTCGGCTGGCTGAGCGCCGCAGCGAGCACTTGCTCCTGAGTCAGTTCGTGGTTGATGAAGTCGCCGCGCAACTGGCCTTCGCCGATCACCAGTACACGGTCGGAAACGCCTAATACCTCGGCCAGTTCCGACGAAACCATGATGATCGACACACCGACGGCCGCCAGCGCGCCCATCAACTTGTAGATCTCATACTTGGCACCGACATCGACGCCACGGGTGGGCTCGTCGAGGATCAGCACGCGGGGTTTGGTCAGCAGCATCTTGGCCAGCACCGCTTTCTGTTGATTGCCGCCGGAGAGGCTGGTGATGGGCAGGAACGGCGTCGCGGTTTTCAACTGCATCCGGGTGATTTCCTGCTGGATGCTGTCGAGTTCGGCCTCGGCGTCGATGCGGGTCATGCGCGAGAAATTATCCAACACCGCGAGGGTGATGTTTTGCCCGACGCCCAGGTCGGGAATGATCCCCTGGCGCTTGCGATCTTCCGGCACCATGCACAGGCCGGCGCGGATCGACTTCAACGGGGTGCGGGTGTCGACGACTTTACCGTCCAGCCACACTTCGCCTTCGTAGCGGCCAGGGTAGGAGCCGAACAGCGCCGAGACCAACTCTGTGCGCCCGGCGCCGACCAGCCCGGCGATGCCGAGGATCTCGCCGCGCTTGAGGCTGAACGAGATATTGTCGACGCGTTTGCGGCTGGGGTTGTCGACGTCATAACAGGTGATGTGCCGCGCCTCGAACATCACCTCGCCGACGGTGTGCGGTTCGGTGGGGTAGAGGTTGCTCATTTCGCGGCCGACCATCTGCGTGATGATGCGCGCGATGTCCATGTCGGCCATGGCGGTGGTGGCGATGTGTTTGCCGTCGCGGATCACCGAGATGGTGTCGCAGACCGCTGCCACTTCATCGAGCTTGTGCGAGATATAGACACAAGCGACGCCCTTGGCCTTGAGGTCGCGGATGATGTCCAGCAGCACCTCGATTTCCGAACGGGTCAGGGCCGAGGAGGGTTCATCGAGAATCAGCAGGCGGGCTTTCTTGTTCAGCGCCTTGGCAATTTCCACCAGTTGCTGATAACCGCCGCCGTATTGCGACACCGGCAGCGAGACGTTCATGTCCGGCACCTTCAGTTCGCGCATCAGGGCTTCGGCGCGGTGGATCATCGCCGGGTAGTTCATCCGGCCGCCGGGCAGGGTCAGTTCGTGGCCCATGAAGATGTTTTCGGCGACAGACAGGTCGGGCACCAGGGTCAATTCCTGGTGAATGATCACGATCCCGGCGGCTTCGGTTTCGCTGATGGAATGGGCCCGGAGTGGCTTCCCGTCCCAGAGGATTTCGCCTTCCCAGGTGTCGCACGGGTAGACCGCCGACAGCACTTTCATCAGGGTCGATTTACCGGCCCCGTTTTCCCCGCACAAGCCCACACACTCGCCGGGCTTGACCTTGATATCGATGCCATTCAGCGCACGCACCCCGCCGAAGGCTTTGACGATTCCTTTCATTTCCAGCAAGTAGTCGGGCATCGAGAATTCTCATACGAACGCAAGGGGCGAAACGCAACGTGTTGGCTTGCAGACAACCGCGTCCTTACGTAGGAGCGAACTTGTTCGCGAGGCTTTGTGCCTGATGCACATCATCAAGCGGCTCGCCAACAAGTTGGTTCCTACAGAGGAGCCGATTTAATCAGTCATTGCCCCGCAATCTGCGCTTTCGTATAGAACCCGTCTTCCTCCAGCACGTTGATGTTGTCTTTGGTCAACGGCGTCGGTTTGAGCAGGATGCTGTCGACCTTCTTGACCCCGTTGTCGTATTGCGAGTTGAAGGTAGGCTTCTCGTTACGCACCAGTTGTACCGACAGCTTGGCCGCTTCCGAAGCCAGCAGTTTCAGCGGCTTGTAGACGGTCATGGTCTGGGTGCCTGCGATCACGCGCTTGATCGCCGCGAGGTCGGCGTCCTGGCCGGAGACCGGTACCTTGCCGTCGAGTTTCTGCGCGGCGAGGGCCTGGATCGCACCGCCGGCTGTAGCGTCGTTGGACGCGACGATGGCATCGATTTTGTTGTTATTGGCGGTCAGGGCGTTCTCGACAATGCTCAGCGCTTCGGTCGGGTTCCACTCTTTCACCCACTGCTGACCGACGATTTTGATGTCGCCTTTGTCGATCAAGGGTTTCAGCACCTTCATCTGACCTTCACGCAGGATCTTGGCGTTGTTGTCCGTCGGTGCGCCGCCGAGCAGGAAGTAATTGCCCTTGGGTTGTGCCTTGACCACGCCTTCGGCCTGCATCTCGCCGACCTTCTCGTTGTCGAAGGAAATATAAGCATCGATATCGGCGTTGAGGATCAGGCGGTCGTAAGACAGCACCTTGACCCCGGCCTTCTTGGCTTCGGCGACGGCATTGTTCAGCACCGTGGCGTTGAACGGCACGATGACGATCACATCGACGCCGCGCGAGATCAGGTTTTCAATTTGGGAAATCTGCCGCTGTTCATTGGCATCGGCCGATTGAACGTAGACCTTGGCGCCCAATTGCTCAGCGGCGGCCGTGAAGTAATCCCGGTCGCGCGACCAACGCTCGAGGCGCAGGTCGTCGATGGAAAAGCCGATTTTCGGGTGTTGCGCGTCGGCCATGGCCGAGTTGCCGATCATGACCAGGAAACTGGCGAGTAAGGCGGTTTTCAGGTTCTTCATAATGCTGTGTCCTTTTATTTTTGTTTAGAGGCACATCAATACCGTGACCGTACTGCGGGTGAAGCTGTAAAGCATCGAGGCAAAAAAGGCGAACGGGGAGAGGTGTTGCGTGGCGTCCGTTGCCGTCATGAAGAACTGCCGATCATGCCTCGTTGGCAGCGTCGGCGATAGCCCCGCACAGCAACATCCTCCCCCTCGTTTCAAGGGTAAATAAAGCGATTGACCACGCCTTCGAGCATCTCCTGGCGGCCGCTGACCGGTTGCGGGTTCAACTCATGCTGGAACGCGTGTTCGGCCAGGGATTCGAGGCTGTAGTTACCGGCGAGCACCGCGCGTCCGAGGGACTGGTCCCAACCGGCATAGCGCTGGGTTTTGAATTGCTCGAGCACATCGTTCTGCACCATGCTCGCGGCGCGTTCCAGCGCCAGAGCGAGGACGTCCATCGCGGCGACGTGGCCATAGAACAGATCGACTTCGTCCAGGCTCTGGCGGCGGACCTTGGAGTCAAAGTTGAAGCCGCCGTGGGTGAAGCCGCCGGCCTTGAGGATTTCGTAGGTGGCCAGGGTCAGCTCTTCGACGCTGTTGGGGAACTGGTCGGTGTCCCAGCCGTTCTGCGGATCACCACGGTTGGCGTCGATGCTGCCGAAAATCCCCAACGCCGCTGCGGTGGCGATTTCGTGCTGGAAGCTGTGGCCGGCGAGGGTGGCGTGGTTGGCCTCGATGTTGACCTTGATTTCTTTCTCCAGCCCGAACTGATGCAGGAAACCATGCACCGTGGCGGTGTCGTAGTCGTACTGATGCTTGGTCGGCTCCTGGGGTTTGGGTTCGATCAGCAGGTCACCGGTGAAACCGATCTTGTACTTGTGCTCGACCACCATGCGCATGAAGCGCCCGAGTTGTTCGCGCTCACGTTTGAGGTCGGTGTTGAGCAGGGTTTCGTAACCTTCACGGCCGCCCCACAGCACGTAGTTGGAACCCTTGAGGCGGTGAGTGGCGTTCATCGCGCTGAATACTTGCGCGGCGGCGTAGGCGAACATTTCCGGGTTCGGGTTGCTCGCGGCACCGGCGGCGTAGCGCTGATGGCTGAAGCAGTTGGCGGTGCCCCACAGCAGTTGAATGCCGGTCTCTTCCTGATGGCGCTCCAGTTGGTCGACCATTTGCGCAAAGTTATTGCGGTACTCCTTCAGGCTCGCGCCTTCCGGGGCCACGTCAGTGTCGTGGAAGCTGTAATAGTCGATGCCCAGTTTGGAGAAGAATTCAAAGGCCGCGGCGGCCTTATGGTGAGCCAGTTCCATGGCATTGCTCGGCTGCTGCCAGGGGCGCTTGAAGGTGCCGACGCCAAACATGTCGCTGCCGGGCCAGACGAAGCTGTGCCAGTAACAGGCGGCCATCCGCAGGTGCTCGCGCATCGGCTTGCCGAGGATGATTTTGTTGGCATCGTAATGACGGAAGGCCAGAGGTGAGTCGCTACCGGGACCCTCGTAAATGATTCGCTCGACAGCGGGAAAGTAGGTCATCTGCAATTTCCTTGTTGTTGTGAGGGGGGCGCTAACCTGACCTCGATAGTAGCGCCGCCTCAGGTGTGACTTATTATGAAAATCACCAAACCCGAGTTCGATTTTGAGTATTGAGATTCCGCCGCCGCGCGCCTAACCTGTGCTGATCGGCCCGGAGAAAAACAATGAAAACCGTCCCGCCCATCCACCGCATCGCCCTGTTGTTCAACGGCAATAAAATCTACGATCGCGGCATTATCAGCGGCATCGGCAATTACCTGAGCAGCACCCGGGCGACCTGGGATTTGTTTCTCGAGGAGGATTTTCTCTGCCGTTTGAAGGGCATCGAGCACTGGCAGGGCGACGGCATCATTGCCGACTTCGACGACCCGGTGATCGGCCAGGCGCTGACGGGGATCAAACTGCCGGTGGTGGCGGTGGGCGGCTCTTATGAGGACGAACGCGCCTATCCACGGCACATTCCCTACGTGGCCACCGATAACTTCGCCCTGATCAAGCTGGCGTACGAACACCTGATCGAGGCCGGGTTGACGCGCTTTGCGTGTTTCAGCCTGCCGGAAGCGCAGACCAATCGCTGGGCCCAGGAGCGTGAAAAAGCCTTCCGCCGACTGTTGCAGCGCGACGGTTTGCCGGTGGAGGTCTATCGTGGCCTGGAGACCAGTGCGCCGCTGTGGGACAGCGCGGTCGAGCAGCAAATCGCCTGGCTGCACAGCCTGCCCAAGCCGATCGGCATCATCGCCGTCAGCGACGCCCGCGCCCGGCAACTGCTGCAAGCCTGCCTGACCGCTGGCATCGCGGTGCCGGAACAAGTGGCGCTGATCGGCATCGACAACGATCCGCTGACCCGCAGCCTGACCCGGGTGCCGCTCAGTTCGGTGATCCAGGGCACCGAAAGCATGGGCCGCACCGCCGCTCGGTTGCTGCACCAGATGCTGCACGGCATGCCGTCGGCGGGTACGCAGATTCTGGTGCCGCCGGAAGCGATCAACGTGCAGACCTCAAGCCTGCACCAACCACTGGGCGATGCCTACGTGATGCAGGCGCTGCACTTTATTCGTCAGTACGCCTGCCAGGGGATCAAGACCGAGCAGGTGGCGAATTATGTCGGTGTCTCGCGGTCTTCTCTGGAGGCGCATTTCCGCCGGGAACTGGGCCGTAGCGTGCATGACGAGGTCCTGCGCTTCAAACTGGCCGCCGCCGCGGCCGGGCTTGAAAGCAGCACAGCCGCGATCGCCGAGATTGCCCAGGACTGCGGTTTCAAGTCGGCGCAATACCTGCATACGGTGTTCAAGCGCGAGTTTGGTTGCACGCCGCGTGAGTACCAGCAAGGTTATGGCGGCGCCTGAGCAGGAAGGGAGAAGCCGAATGGGGTTCATGAGAAAAGCCCGTGCGCGAAGGTGGTCGACATCGCGCATCATGGGTATGGTCAGTTCAAGGGAGAGGTTCATGCGCGTCCTGTCATCCGTCATATGTTTTACCGCGTTATCGTTGGCATTGCTGTTCGCCGCCAACGCCATGGCTTCCGAAGAGTCGCAACTGGTGAGCTCGATCAATGCCTATCGCAGCCAGTCGCAACGCTGCGGGACCCAGGCATCACTGGAACTGCCGCCGCTGACCGCCGACCCGCGACTGATCCTGCCGGCCACTGGTGGTGGTGATTTGCAACAGGCGTTGGCGCAACGGGCGTACCCGATGGTCAGTGTGCAGGCCATCACCCTGGGCGGGCCGCAAAATGCACAGTCGGCGATGACCGCGATCAAAGAGAGCTTTTGTCAGGTGGTGCTGGACCCGCAATTTATCGATGTGGGCGTCAGCCGTGACGGGTCGCAGTGGCGTATTGTGCTGGCGCGTCCATTGCTGGCCGGGCGTCTGGGCGACTGGCAAGTGGAAGGGCAAAAACTACTCGGCATGATTAACAGCGCGCGCAGCCAGCCGCGCCAGTGCGGCGCTCAATCGTTCGGCCCTACCACCGCGCTGGCCTGGAACCCGACCCTGGCGAGCGTCGCCGCGACCCACAGCCGCTCGATGGCCAACAACAATTTTTTCGACCACAAAGACCGCGACGGCCACACGCCGGGTGATCGGGCGGAACTGGGCGGTTACATCGGCCGCGCCATTGGTGAGAACATCGCCGCCGGCCAAGACACCGTGCGTAAAGTGGTCGACGGCTGGCTTGCCAGTCCCGGCCACTGCGCCAACATCATGAGCCCGCAGTTTCGCGAGCTAGGCGCGGCCTACGCGGTCGACCCCAAGAGCGACGCGGGGATTTACTGGACAGCGATGTTTGGCACCCAATGATTGCCGGCTAACACAATAATTTCAAAAAACAGGAAGTCATCGATGCATCCGATTCGTTTAGGGCTGGTGGGCTACGGCAAGATTGCGCAGGACCAACACGTGCCGGCGATCCGCGCCAACCCACGGTTTGAACTGGTGGCCGTCGCGACCCTCGGCCAGCCGTGTGCTGGCGTGGAAAACTTCAGCTCGCTGGAAGAACTGCTCGCCCGTGGCCCGCAGGTGGACGCCATCGCGTTCTGCACTCCGCCGCAAGGTCGCTTCGCCCTGGTACGTCAGGCACTGGCCGCCGGCAAGCATGTGCTCGTAGAGAAACCACCGTGTGCGACCCTCGGCGAGGCCATGGCGCTGGTCGATGATGTGCAGCAAGCGGGCGTTTCTGGCCTGTTCGCCTGGCACTCACGGTTTGCCGTGGGGGTCGAGTATGCCCGTCAGTGGCTGGACGGCAAAACCCTGCGGCAGGTGCGCGTCGACTGGAAAGAACAAGTGCGCAAGTGGCACCCGGGGCAGGCCTGGATCTGGCAGGCGGGCGGCTTGGGCGTGTTCGATCCGGGCATCAATGCACTGTCGATCGTGACTGAGTTGCTGCCCACGCCGTTGTTCGTCGAATCCGCCGTCTTGCAGGTACCGAGCAATTGCCAGTCGCCCATCGCCGCGTCGTTGCAGATGCGCGGTGCCGAACAGGTGCAGATCGAGGCGGCGTTCGACTTCGACCACGGCGAAAACGAAGAGTGGAGCATTCAGCTGCGTTGTGCCGAAGGTCTGTTGCGTCTTGACCGTGGCGGTGCTGACGTCAGCGTCGATGGTGTGCGTCAGGTGGTGGCCGACGACGGCGAATACGCGGCGATCTATCGTCACTTCGCTCAATTGATCGGTGACAAGGCCAGCGACATGGACCTGCAACCGCTGCGCATTGTCGCGGACAGTTTTTTTGTCGGCAGCAAGGAATCGGTTGCGCCGTTTTACGAGTGATTGAAGCCCTGTTTCGTTGACTAAGGTGATCGCCATGCTGCACATCAGAACGCCCTTGCTCCTCCACCCCGGCTTATCGACGCCGGCGCGGCGGATCTGGCTCAAGCTGGAGAACCTGCAACCCAGTGGCTCATTCAAGCTGCGCGGCATGGGTTTGCTCTGTACTCAGGCGCTGCAGCAGGGCAAGAAAAAAGTGGTTTGCCCCTCCGGTGGCAACGCCGGTTTGGCTACAGCGGTGGCGGCGGTCGCGCTCGGGCTGGAGGCGTGCATCATCGTGCCGCACACCACCCCGCAAGCCACCCGCGATCGCATCACCGACACCGGGGCCAAACTGATCGTGCACGGCAAAGTCTGGGACGAGTCCAATCAGTTGGCGCTGGAATTGGCCCAGGACGCCGAGACCGAATACGTCCCGGCCTTTGACCATCCTGTGTTGTGGCAAGGCCACAGCAGCATGATCGATGAAATCCTCGAAGACTGCCCGCAGGTCGATACCGTGGTGACCTCGGTGGGCGGCGGTGGGTTGCTGGCCGGGATTCTCACGGGTTTGCAACGCCATGGGCGCAACGACTGCCGAATCATTGCCTGCGAAACCGCAGGTGCTGCGTCCTTTGCCGCAGCGCTCAAGGCTGGGCACCCCGTGCGATTACCTGAGATCAACACCGTCGCCAGTTCACTCGGCGCCTCGCAAGTGGCGGCATGGCCGGTGGAGCATATTCAGGGTTTTCCGTACCAGAGCGTGGTGCTGAGCGACGCCGAAGCGATCATGGGCGTGGTGCGTTATGCCGATGACCTGCGCCAGTTGGTCGAGCCGGCTTGCGGTGTGTCGCTGGCAATCGCTTACCTCGATCACCCGTCGATAGCCGACGCTCATGATGTGGTGATCGTGGTCTGCGGCGGAGTCAGCATCAGTGCGCAGAAGGTCGTCGAGTGGGCCGCCGCCGATCAGTGACGCGAACCTTCACTGATTGGGATGTGGCTCACCACATAGTCCAGTAATGTCTGCAGGCTGGTTGCAATCGACTCATTGCCGGTATCGAGGCGCAATTGCGGGTGCTCCGGTGCCTCGTAGGGTGCGCTGACTCCGGTGAAATCGGGCAACTCGCCGGATCGAGCCTTCTTGTACAAACCTTTGGGATCGCGCGCCTCGCAGTTGGCCAGATCCGCCGCGACATGGATCTCGTGAAACGCCTGGCCGACGGAGTGCCGGGCATTGGCGCGGTCAGTGCGATAGGGCGAAATAAAGGCGGTGATGCAAATTAACCCGGCGTCGGCGAACAGCGCCGCCGCTTCACCCACGCGACGAATGTTCTCGGTGCGGTCCTGAGCGCTGAAGCCCAGGTTGTTATTCAGACCTTTGCGCACATTGTCGCCGTCGAGCACATAGCAACTGTAACCCAGTCGGGTCAGCGCCAGTTCCAGGGCCATCGACAGCGTGGACTTGCCCGAGGCAGACAAACCGGTCAACCACAATACGGCGCCGCGGTGGCCGTAATGGATCTGGCGATCACTGCTGGTCAGGGCATGGGGGACAGAGGTCAGGTTGTCGTTGTTCATCAGGGACCTATGGCGCAAACGGGCGTGCGGGTCAGAAGCTCAGGCCCGCGTTGAGTCCAATCGCTTTCGTGGGCCATGCCCGGTATCACCAAGATAGCAGCGCATTGCGTGCCCGTCGCCTGAACGGCTCATTGGAGCGCGATTTCCAGTGTCAGGCGAATTCGGGGTGAGGCTCATGCACGACCTATCGAGTGAGACGAATTGCGTCTGGCGATCGCTCAGGTAAATGAGCCAGCGCTGGTTTTTTGCAGGAGCTACCGTCTCTAGCGAAAAGGCCGGAAAAAAGCCCGGATGTCTTCCGCCAGATCCTGCGGCCGTTCCATCGCCGCGAAATGTCCGCCGTGGGGCATCATCGTCCAGCGTTGCACGTTGAAGCAGCGTTCAATCCAGGAACGTGGCGGCATCGGCAGTTCATGCGGAAATTGCGCAACCCCCAGCGGCGGTAGAATGCGTTGCCCACTGGCCAAGTGCAGCGGTCGGGCACGACCTTCAAGGTACATACGGAACGACGAGCCGATGCTGCCGGTAAACCAGTACACCGACAGGTTGGTCAGCAACTCATCCAGACCGAACCCCTGTTCGATGTCGCCGTCGAAGCCGCTCCAGCCATGAAACTTCTCCAGAATCCACGCCGCCAACCCTGCCGGAGAGTCGTTCAGGCCGACGGCCAGGCTTTGCGGTTTGGTGCCCTGAATGTGGCCATACGCACCCTCGGCATCGCGCCAGGCGGCGGCAGTTTGCAGGAAGGCTTGCTCCTCGGCAGTGATCGGCGGTTCGGCATCGGTCAGCGGTGGCCGATACGAACCCGGAATGAAATTCAGGTGCACGCCCGTGACCCGTTGCGGATGCTGCAACGCCAACCAGGTCGACACGCTGGCCCCCCAATCGCCGCCCTGTGCACCGAAGCGGTCATAGCCCAATTGGGTCATCAGCCCGGCCCACAACTGCGCCACTTGCCGCGGACCGGTGCCCGGCGAGGTGGGCGCGGGGGAAAAACCGTAGCCCGGCAACGACGGCACCACCACATGGAATGCATCCTGCGGATCGCCGCCATGACTGCCAGGATCGGCCAGCAGCGGAATGATCTCGGCCATCTCGACGAAAGACCCCGGCCAGCCGTGGGTCAGAATCAACGGCAGCGGAGCGGGACCGGTACCACGACGATGAATGAAATGCAGCGACTGCCCATCCACCTCGGCCATGAACTGGCCCAAGGCATTCAGCCGTTGTTCCTGCGCCCGCCAATCAAAGCCATCGCGCCAATAGGCCACGGCGCGCTTGAGCACTGCCGCATCACAACCTTCGCTCCAGCCATTGTCGGGCAGCGTGTCGAGCCAACGGGTATTGCTCAGGCGTTGCTGCAAGTCGTCGAGCGCGGCGTCGCTGATGGCGAGGGTGAAGGGGGTGATGGTCATGGTTGAGTGTCCTACTTTTGGCACTGCGTTCTGAGTGATTCGTAAACTGCGATTGTAGGAGGTTTCTGAATTTTCTCGGCGATGTTTTGCGCGGGTTTTTCGCTGGTAGGGTCCCGCCATTCCAACCGGGGAAGCCGAACCATGAGCCAGTGTTTCAAAGATCACCCGAGTGATAAACAGCGCCTCAATCACAACACCATCCCGTTTTCCGAGTGCAAAACCGAAGTCGTCAGTCTCTATGACGCCAAGGTTGAAATTTGATCGGTGTCATTGGCGACGATTGTTGCTGGTCGCATTCATCTCCTTGGGCGCTTTATATCTGCTGGTGCAAATGCTGGCGGATGACCCGGAAATTGCCCTGTTGATCGATGAGCCCTGGGAAGACATGCGCCAGCGTTCTAGTGCATCGATAGGTCCTGCTGTACCAGGACGGGCGTGGTTTGGAATGCCCAAATCTGATGCGCGATTGCGCTTCGTCTGGTCGACCAAACGAGAGCGCTGAAACTATCGATACAAGTGGTGGCATAAACCAACGTTGAGCCTGCGCAACCGAGGTTGTCTACGCGGCAATGTGTTTCCGACCGAAGGTGACCTCCTTCAAATGAGCTTGCCAAACACCGGCACAATGCCATATGTATAGTGGCGTCATCGCACGCTCTGGGCCTATCCCATGAAGTACTTGTGCCCGCTGTGGTTGGTCGGATTGTTGATGTTCGCGTCTATACAGGTGAGCGCCGAAGAACAGACCCTGCGGGTACTCGCTTGGCCGGGGTATGCCGACAGCGACCTGGTGGCTGATTTCGAGAAGCGCTACAAGGTCAAGGTCGAAGTCACGCTGGTGGGCAGTGACGAGGTGCTGCGCAGCAAGATGCTGGAGCATCACGGCGGCGATTTCGACGTGATTGCCGCCAACACCGCAGAAGTCCATTACTATGTGGACCAGGGTCTGTTACAGCCGCTGCGACCGGACCGCATTACCAATACCGCCTACCAGCTGCCGCGTTTTCGCGACTATGCGCAAATCCCCGATATTTTGATCGATGGCCATGTCTATGCGATTCCCTATGCCTGGTCGGACATGGGGCTGATCTATGATCGCAAGCAGTTCCGTCAGCCTCCGGACTCGATCACCAGCATGTGGGACCCCAGGTTTCAGGGAAAAGTGCTGGCGTTCAACACCAGCAACCACAATTTCTCCCTGGCAAGTCTGTCGTTGGGTGGCGATCCTTTTTGGATAAACGCCGACGATTTCCCCCGGGTGTCCGAGCAATTGATTGCCTTGCGCCGCAATGTCCTGACCTTTTATTCGCTGCCCGAAGAGGCCGCCGAGCTGTTTCGTACTCACGCGGTGGCGCTGTTGTTTGCCAACTACGGTCGCCAGCAACTCCTGCAACTGCGCGATGCCGGGGCCGACGTCGGTTATGTGATTCCGCGTGAAGGCGCGTTGGCCTGGCTCGACTGTTGGGCCGTCAGCCGCGGCGCGCGCGATACCGCACTGGCCCACGCCTGGATCAACTTCATGCTTGAACCGCAGGTCAGTCGGACGCTCAGCGAGCGTCAGGGGCTCTCCAATACTCTGGAGGAACCTAAAGATATCAGCCCGGCGAGCCGCTTGATCTGGCTGCGTCCCGTTGAAGATGACCAGCGTCGCGCTGCACTGTGGCAGCGTATCGTGTCTGGCGAGCGGCCGCCGTTGAGGGAGACACGATGAAGTTCGGTATCGCCTTCAAACTCGGCTGTCTGATGGCGCTGTTTGGCATGCTGCCCACCGGGCTTGCCGGCTACTACATCTATAACAGCAGTCGCGAGATGCTGCTGCAGGCCGCCGAGCGCGATATGCTGACCTCGGTGCAGGTGCTCGGGCGTAACTTACACAGCAGCCTGCGCAACATTTCCCTGGATGCCTCGGTGTTGACCAACGGCCCGAAGGTGCACGAGTTGGCCAGTATCCAGGACGCGCCGCAACGTGAAGACGTGCAGAATGATCTGGCCGCATCGTTCCGCGCGATGTTGCTGGCGCATCCCGACTACATGCAGATTCGCCTGATCAGCGCCACCGATCACGGCCTGGAATGGGTTCGCCAGGACCGAGACGGTGACCGCATCGTCCGGGTCGACGGTGACGAGTTGCAAGAGAAGGGGCATTACGCCTATGCCTTCGAGACGCTGCACCTGGCGCCGGGAGAAGTGCGTATTTCACCGATTGTGATCAACCACGAGCAAGGCGCGCACTCCGGGCTGGACAAGCCGACGCTGCACGTCTCGACGCCGGTGGCCGACGCTGCGGGCAACGTGTTCGCGATAGTGGTGATCAACGTCGACCTTGATCAGTTGTTCAGCCAACTGCAAAGCGATCTGCCCAAGGAGTATCAGGTTTACCTGAGTAATCGCTGGGGCGACTTGCTGATTCATCCGGATCATCGCCGCACCTTCGGTTTTGATCAGGGCCGGCGCTTGTTCCTTCAGGATGAATTTCCGGAAGTGGGCCGACTACTGGGTGAAACCGGCCCCAACAGCCTGATCAGCCGCAGCGTCGAGCAAAGCCAGCAGGATCGGCTGGTCGCCGCCTTCGTCCGACTGTCCGATAACTCCGGGACATCCGAGCCGTTTGTCGTGCTCGGTCTGGGTCAGCCGCAGAGCCATGTGTTGGCTCAGGCCTCGCGGGCCGGGACCAATATCGCGCAGATTGCGCTGTTCTTTAGCGTCCTGGCGCTGTTCGCTGCGTTCATCGCCTCGCGCACGCTGATCCGCCCGTTGCGCAATATGACCGATGCGGTTGAGCTGTTTTCTCGCGAGCGGAAAATCACCGATCTGGCACCCCGGCAGGATGAGTTGGGCATGCTGGCGCGCAGCTTTCGCGCGATGAAACAGGAAATCCTCAGCCAGCTCGAAGACCTGACCCGCAGCCGCGCGGCGTTCGAACACTTGGCCCGCCATGACTCGTTGACCGGCTTGCCCAACCGTCGCAAGTGCTTCGAGCGACTGGAGCAAGCCCTGGTCAAGGCGCGTGTGAGCGGTCAGCAAATGGCGCTGTTGTTTGTCGATCTGGACCATTTCAAGCAAATGAATGACCAGTACGGTCACCGCTTTGGTGATCAGGTGTTGCAAGCGGTGGCCAAGCTGTTGAGCTCCGCCAGCGGTGCTCATGACTGCGTGTCACGCCTGGGCGGCGACGAGTTCGTGATTTTTTTCGAAGACGTCAAAGACCCGCAGAAAATCGTCGCCTTGCTGGAAAAATTGCACCTGTGCTTCCAGCTGCCGCTGTTGATCGAAGGCCAGAAAGTGCAGGTCCACGCCAGCATGGGCGTCAGCATCTTCCCGCGTGACGGCAACGACATCGGCGCGTTGATCCAGCATGCCGACCATGCGATGTACCAGGCCAAGAGCGCGGGGCGCAATCGGTACTCATTTGATGTAAGCAAGACGCTGTAGGGGCAGAATTGCCCAGGTCGCGGGCAGGCTCGGCACCTATGCATTCCACAGAAACCTCACCGCAACTCTGCGTAGCCGTCCAGCTTGCCAGCGATGGCGATCTAACAAACGCGAGGCCGGCAAGCCGGACTGCGGAGTCGGTGTGGTTTATCAACCACGAAAGCGGTCCGGTATGTCCTGCGCAAACGGATAAAGCGAAAAGTAGGGCCGGGCTTCATCGATCACCCGTCGCACGGACGGTCGTTCGACCAACCGGTCGAAATAAGCGATCAGATGCGGGTGGTCAGTGGGGAACGGCTGCAGCGTACTGGCGTAGAACAGCGCCGGGGCGGCGGCGCAGTCGGCCATGCTGAAGTCCGGGCCGGCCACCCAGGTTTTTGCGATCAGTTGGCGGTCTAGCATCGCGTAGGCGGTGTTCAGCGTGGATCGTTGCGGGGTCAAATCGCCTTGGGTTCCGCGAAGGCGATCAGCAACAATCTGCTGCATCGGCAGGTGGACGTATTGGTCGAAAATCCGCTCCCACAGGCGCACCTCCAGCGCCGCATCCCCATCGCCTGGAATCAGCAACTGCTGACCGGGGTACCGTTGATCCAGGTATTCGATGATGACCGTGGATTCCGGCACGCTACGTTGATGAGCATCATCGTAAATCACCGGAAATTTGCCGATGGGCCATAGGGCGTGCAGCGTCGCCCGGTCTGCGTCGTCCCCGAGATCGATGATTTTCTTTTCGAATTCGGTGCCGTTCTCGTAGAGTGCAATCAGCACTTTGTGGCAGAACGAGGACAGCGGATGGTAGTAAAGAGTCAGTGACATCTTTTCTCTCCTGTTCGACAGTGCCGGCATCGTGGTTGCCAGCGCGCACTTATGGTTTCGGGCTGGCCCGCAGATAAATCGGCAAAATAAAGTCCCGAGTCAACGGTGCCAATACCAAATCGGCATGGCTCGATTGATCAACCCAGATCACTTCCTCAATCTCCGCCGCCGGCTCAACCGCTTCGGCGATGGAGACCTGGAACAACTCGCACTTTACCTCGAAACCTGGCTCGTTGGCCGCTGGCGCGCTGAACTGGCCGAGGTAACTGGCCTGTAGTGGGTCGATGTGCAGGTTGAGTTCTTCCAGCAGCTCACGGGCCAGGGCGTCGATCGGGCGTTCGGTGGCTTCGATTTTGCCACCGGGTTGCATGAACGCCAGGGTGCCGCGTTTGCGCACCAGCAGGGTACGGCCGTCGGTGCCGATCAACAGGGCGGCGGCGATGTAGATGGTCTTGGTCATGAATCCCCCGGAAAAAGGCGGCAAGGGTTGCATGAGTTGGGGGAGGGATCAACTGTGTGAGGTGTCGGTATGGCGGTCCAGGTATGACACTGTATCTGCCGCACACGTCGATACACGCTCATACGCAACCGTCCTCTGTGGACATAAGCCAGATACATTCGAAGTTCTGAATACAGGCTCACCGAGCGTGTTCAGCGTCGAGGCGACGGATGGGCACGCGCGTTACCTGAACCCGGTTATGCGTCGTCGACGCTGACCATTTTTCTGGATACCTACAATAATGCGCAAACTCCCTTTCCTCGGGGCCGCTGCTTTTTGCTTCAGCATGGTAATGTCAGGTCCCGGTAATGCCGAACCTGTGGCGCCTCAGAGCCCGGTTTATTATCGCAACGTCACCGTCGACGGCCTGTCGATTGCCTATCGCGAGGCCGGCAACCCGGAGGCACCGACCTTGTTGTTGCTGCATGGTTTTCCGTCGTCATCGCGGATGTTCGACCCGCTGCTGAGCCGACTGGCCGATCATTACCACCTGGTGGCGCCGGACTACCCTGGCTTCGGCCACAGTGATGCGCCGGACGCAAAAACGTTCGCCTACACCTTTGACCATCTCGCGGAAATCACTCAGCACTTCACCGAAACCCTGGGGCTCACGCATTATGTGTTGTACGTCCAGGATTACGGTGGACCGGTCGGCCTGCGCATGTCGGTGGCTCATCCTGAACGGCTGGACGGGCTGATCATCCAGAATGCGGTGTCCCATGAAGAGGGCCTGAGCCCGTTGTGGGAGAAACGCCGACAATTCTGGGCCGACCGTGCACCGAACGAGGCTGCGTTGCGCGAGAACTTTTCGTCACTGGCCGCAACACGGCAGCGGCATGTCGGCTCCAGTCCGCACCCCGAGACCATCAACCCGGATTTGTGGACCGACGAGTTTGCGTTCCTGAGCAAGCCGGGAGAGGCGGATATCCAGATCAACCTGTTCTACGACTACCGCACCAACGTGGCGAGCTATCCGGCGTGGCAAGCATGGCTGCGCGAACATCAACCGCAGACGCTGGTGGTGTGGGGCAAGTACGATCCGTCGTTCCAGGTCGCCGAGGTCGCGGCCTACCAGCGTGATTTGCCCAAGGCCGAGACCCATATCCTCGACGCGGGGCATTTCGCACTGGACGAAAAGCCGGATGAAATCGCGGGCTATGTACGTGGCTTTCTTGATCGAGTGACGAGTAACGGCAAGCACTGATCTGCCTGGCTTGGGCGGTGTGCCTGACACACCGCCCAAACCCCTGTAGATACCGTCTTGACCCTCAGTAACCAAAGCCCGATTTACTGAACCAACTGCCGAACCCCCAGCAACAAAATCAAACCACCACACAGCCGGTCGATGGTCTTCTTCGCCCGGCGATACGCCGACGCAATCCTTGGTTGCGACAGCACCAGGGTGACCATGCCGTACCAACTCGACGAGGTCAGTGCGACGACGGCCAGCATCGTCAAAAAGGTGCCGGTCGAGGCGTGCGCCGGTGCTGCCGTGGAGAAGATCGCGGCAAAGAAAGCGATGGATTTCGGGTTGCCGATGTTGGTGATCACACCCTGGACGAAGGCCTGGCGAAAACTCACGGTGGCCGCTGCGGTGCTGGCCGCCAGTGGGCGCTTGCCGGCATTGAGCACCAGCCGTGAGCCGAACCAGATCAGGTAGGCCGCGCCCAGTAGTTTGACGATCAGCGCCGCCCACGGAAACGCCTTGAACACCACGCCAATCCCGGCAATGGCGCAGGTGGCCCAAAACACATTGACCACCACGATGCCGCCGACCAGTGCCAGCGCTTCGGCGCGCGTTGCGGCCACGGCCTTATGCACCACCGCGACGAAGTTCGGCCCGGGAATGATCACCCCGGCGAGGTAGACGAAGAAAACCGTGAGAATGGCGGGGCCGTCGATCATGACAGTTCCTAGCGGATGAGCAGATGAAGAGGAATTAGACTACAGCGCGCGGGGCATTGTACTCCGGGATGTGCTGATCATTTCACACAAGCGACTGGCGCACACCGAGCCCACCACCGCGAGGATGATCGGCACCAGGAAGTCGTGGTCGATGCGAGTGAACTCAGCCACCAGCACGATGGCGGTGATCGGCATGCTCATCGACGACGCGAGGAAAGCGGCCGCGCCGACGATGGCGAAGGCGCCCAGCGCAACCCCCGGCCACGCCATGCTCCAGAAGCCACCGAGGACAATCGCCATCAACGCGCCGACCGCCAGCGCGGGTGTCAGCAAACCGCCTTCAGCCCCGGCGCGCAGGCTACTGGTGCTGACCACGACCTTGGCAACCATCAACACAGCCGCCAGGCCGATGGTCAGTTGACTGTCGAAGCCCAACTGCGCAGGGCCCTTGCCATTGCCGAGGATCTGCGGCAGGAAAATCGCCAGGCAACCGAGAAGGGTGAAATTGATCAATGCCAGCACCGGCAACGACGCGCCCCGCGCTGCATGCTGTCGGGCGTGCCCGGTGAGGCGCACGAAACCGTAGGCCGCCAGGCCAAACAGTGGGCCGGCCAGCACCGACCAGATGATCAGCGCCGGGGATAACGTCAGCGTCGGAATGACGTATTGCGCCTGCGCACCCAAACCGATCCAGGCAATGCTGGCGCCAATCGCCGAGGTGGCCAGGGCAATGATCGCCGCCGACCAACTGAAGCTGCCGATCAATACTTCCAGAACGAACACCGCGCCGCCCAATGGCACGTTATAGACCGCTGCCAGCCCGGCACCAGCGCCGCACGCGACGATCAAGCGATGGGCATCAGGTGTCAGTTGCGCCCGACGCGACAGCCAACTGCCGACCAGCGCGCCGACTTCACGCGGGGCCACTTCGCGACCCAGCGGTGAACCCAGGGCGACGGTGATGATTTGCAGCAGTGCATGGGCGAGGGTGGTCTTGGCCGGCATCGGCGGCGCGTCGGCGGACAGTGCCTTTTTGATGCTGACCAAGGGACGGCCAAAGCGATAGACGAGCCACCAACCCACGCCGGCCACCAGCCCGCACAGCGCCAGAACCCACACGCGTCGTTCTGGCGATGCGCTGGTGACACCGATCAGGAAGCTCTCGTGGCTGGTCAGGTTGTCCTGGCCGTAGCCATACGCCAGGTGCTGAATGCCGTGCAGCAACATCGCCAATAATGTACCGCCCAGTCCGGCGCCAATCCCGGTGAGAATCACCACCGCGCCAAGGCTGAGCAAATAACGGGCACGGGGCCTTGAATCGGGTTTCAGGGGTTCGGGCAAAGTCACTCGGTGTCTCCGATCGCAGTTTTGTAACTATGTATCACAGGAAGCAAGGTGCGAGGGACAATCCTTGAACGGGCTCAGCTGTGGTTCAGGTTAGACGTTTTCCCATAATCGCTCGGCTGGCCAGCGTCAATGCAGATGAAATCACCGGCGCCTGTGAATGGCTTGATGTGTTGCATCAGGCTCATCCACAGGCGCTGGCGCTGGCGTTCACTCAAAGATCATTGGCAAAAGGCTTCAACGGTCCTTCGCTAGGTCTGCGACCTTCGGCGCCGACGGGCAACAGCACCGTTTCCGCATCGATCGCCCGTGAGGCAGGGAAGCGGATATCGAACGGCCTGGCAAATACCGCGTTTTCGTTGCCGATGTGACCTTGCGGGAGGATCAGCGACGGATGATCGAAGGGCGCCTGCTCCCAGGCCACGCGCGGGTCGGTGAGGCCGACTTCCATGAATTTGACCAACGCATTGATTTCATCCGCCGTCAGGTTCAGCGGCGACATTTCTGCGTCGAGGTTCGAGCTGTTGTGTTGGTTCACGGTCGGGTGATCGAAGCCGCTGGTGTTGCTCGCGTCCTGGCCGCGACGGTCGCCGCCGCGGTTGTAGAACTCCATCACCTGCTGCAGGGTCGAGCGACTGCCGTTGTGGAAGTACGGGCCGGTCAGGGCGATGTTGCGCAAGGTCGGTGTCTTGAACGCGCCGTCGACTGAATCGCGGAAGCCGACGTTGGGTTTGAGCGTCGCGTCGCAAGGAATCGCCGCGCTTAACGGCACCTCGAATTTGCACACGTCCACATCCAGCGGATCCGGCACGCTGTTGCCCTGCAACTGGGTGTTGTATTGGCGGGTGAAGGACAGCGGGTTGCCCCAGGCATCGCTGCCACCCACGCCCAGGTCCTCGGAGGTCGGACGCACACCGGTGTTGTAGAAACCGTTGTCGTACAGCGTGATCAGGTTGTCGGCCATCAACATGCGTTCGACGCGTTCACGCGGTTCGAGGCGCAGACGGGTGGCGGCGTTGGTCAACTCCGGTCCGCCGTGGCAACTGACGCACTTGCCCTTGCCGATGAACAGGTTCATGCCCTGTACCTGTTGCGCGTTCATCGCCTGGGTGTTGCCTTGCAGGTAGGCGTCCAGCGGCGCCTGATCCGAGATCAGGGTCGATTCGTACAGTTGAATCGCCAGGCCGAAGAACAGCGGAAAGTTGGCTTCGGTCTGAGTGTAGGCCGCGCCGCCCAGCGAGACCTGTTGGGTGGCGTTCCACAGCCGTGGCTGGAAGGCGGCCTTGACCATGTCACGGTAGGTCGGACGCCGGGCGCCGGACAGCGAGCTCAACACCGAATCAGAGCCGGCGATGCGCTGATGGTTGAGCACCAGACCATCCAGCAGGCGTCGACCAATGTCAGCGAAGGTGCGTCCCCCGCAGGACATTTCCACGCCGCTGCCGGGAGGGCCGACTGCCTGAGAGGCGGCAGAGGCATCGTTGAGTGCCAGCCGGACTTTGGTCGCCACACCGCTGCGATCGCTGGTGACGAAGATGCCGGCATCCGGGTCGCGGTTACCGAATGGCGAGAAACCGTTGAACACGTTATTGGCCCGACCGTCCCAGAAATTGCGCACGTTGAGGGCGGCGTTGATCACCGTCGGTGCATTGCGCCCAGTGCTGCGGCGCACGTTGATATTGTTGACCTGGAAGATCCCGTCGGGCTGTTGCGTGCATTTGTCGAAACGCGACTGCCGTGGTTTGACGAAGTTGGCGTCGAACACGCCCTGTGAGCCGATCACGTCGTCGGTGGAGTACAGGATCGCCGAGTTGCGGTCGAGCGGATCGGCCAGCACATGGGTCGGGAAATCGGTTTTTTTCAGGGTGTAGTTCGGGCCGCCCTTGCCACCGGACCGCGTGGTGTAGGAGGGCAGATCGGCGGGAATGTTGGCGGCCGCAAAGGGCTTGTTGAACAACATGACCAGGTTCGGATTGGTATTCGCCTGGCCGGGGTTGATCTGGTTGGTGACCCGATGGTCGGCACCGGCGTGGAAATGGCAGGTGGCACAGGCAGTGACGCCATCGCTGCCGACGTCCATGTCCCAGAACAGCGCCTTGCCCAGGCGAATCGCAGCGTCGCGGTTCAGCACGTAATCGCTCATCAGATCGACCTTGCGCCCGCCTTCGGTGCCTGACGGATCGGGAGCAAAGACGCCCTTGAGGGTCCGCAGGGTGGGCAAGTCCGGTACGGTGGTGACCGGATCCGGCGGCTCGACAACCGGGTCTGGCGCTTTGGTCACAGGGTCGGGGGCTTTAGCGACCGGGGTGACCACTTTGGCGGCGAACGCATTGCTTGAAGGCAGGCCAGTGGCAACCAGGCCGCCAGCGACAGCGCAGGCCAAACTGAGGGTTCGAAGGCTAATCAAGTAATTCATGATAATGACTCTCTCGATTCAGTGGGTTGCCGGATCTGCTGTTCCTTGCAAACTAATAAATTCAGGCCAAACAACGCCGGTCTGCGTGAATATTCACGTCGACGGGAGGTGGATTGGCGCGCAGCGTAGCCAGGCAGCTAATCACGTTATTATTAGGGATGGTGTAAGCGCCGTCGTGTCGAGACAGGGCGGTACTTAAGGTGACTTTAGCGCTGTTGGAGAAAATTGGTAGTGCGGTTGAATAATATTTTTCTGGGGAAGTGAAATATTAATGGGTGTGACTATTGGATGTATTGAAGGGCGTTAGTGAATAAAAAAGTTCCCCGGAAAGACCACGTTTCGGGTGGCGATTTCCCCAATGTTGGGGGCTATTCCCCAGCCCGGTGAAGCTTGAGTTGTGGATTTTAATTATTGATTTATAAGGATTTTATTTGGATTTGTCGGTGCGTTTACATTGCTGGCAAAGTAATTGCTGAGGGAAGGTGTACCGTGCGGGTAACAAGAGGCGACGAGGAACGTGAAGTGCTATTTAAACGGTGTTGCAGGGCGGTGAGATAAAGTGCGTGCACCCTGTTGGTGAACAGGTGGAAGTGTGTTTGTTGGTTTTAAGTTTTAATCGGTTTGGGTCTTGAATGGGCCAATGCTGTGCGTAAGTTGCAGTGCATAAGCGATTTGTATTGAGGGGTTGATAGACAGGATTATCGTTTAAGTGTGTTTAACGGTGGTCATTAATAGTGGGAGTCAGGGGTGCCGGCGAAGGCACTTTATCAGTGCTGAATCAGCGGACGTAAAAAAGCCCGGTCAGACCGGGCTTTTGGCTTACAAGAGCAAAAACTCAGTAGCGCTGATACTGCGAGCCGAATTCCGAACGGTTCTCGGCGACGAGAGTGCCGCTGCGCAGGTCGAGGGCAGGGCGGACTGCGGTTTTGCCGGCGTCGGCGACGTGCACTTCACTTGAAACCTGAGCAACTGCAGTGTTGGAGTGGTTAGTAGCAACAACCTGAGGGCTGGCGATGGCTGCAGTGGCAGTCAGGACCGAAAGGGCAAAGCCGAAAGCGATAGAACGTTTCATGATTTAGCTCCAGTAGGTAGGTGTTTCGAGTTGATGGGGCTAATCTACCGGGCTGCCCGCCGCTTGAGAAAACACCGCTACGCATTGTGACTATCGATGCGGGTGATTGCGGCGGCGGGTTCGTGTCGTTCATCGATGTTGCGTAACCACCTTCAGGCCGAGTGAGATAAACAGCGTGCCGATGATCTTGCCCTGCCAGCGGCTGAGCCAGCTCAGGCGCTTGACCAGTCGGCCGAGTGGCCGGATCGCCACCACCAGCAGCGTGGTGTAACTGGCACTCATGGCGACGAAGATCAAGCCCAGAGTCATGAACTGCAGGAAAGACGAGCCGCGTTCCGGGTGCACGAACTGTGGCAGGAAAGCGAGGAAGAACAGGGCGGTCTTCGGGTTCAGTACCTCAGCCGGAATTGCCTGCAGAAATGCTTTGGCCGGGGTCACCGAAGCCACGTTCGGCAGCGATGGGTCGCCGGGTTTTTCCAGCAGCGCGCGAATACCCAGGTACACCAGATAACCGGCACCCGCGATCTTCACAACATTGAAGGCCAGTGCCGAGGTCATCAGCAAGGCGGACAGTCCGACGGCCGCGCACAGGGTGTGTACCAGGTCGCCACTGGCGACGCCAAGTCCGGTCATGATGCCGGTGTTGCGCCCGCCCTGAATTGTTCGCGTCAGGACCAGTAGCACGGCCGGGCCGGGGATCAGGAACAGACCAAGGACTACCAGGATAAACGTGCCAAGCGTAGAGGGTTCGAACATGACGACTCCTTTTTTGCTGGCGATTTTAGCATTGATGTCGTGTTGGTAATGGCGATTCGGCCTGCCTGATACACCGCATCACCGGAAGATGAATCCCGAAGTCGGTGCTTGGGTTGCCCGACTCTGTAGCAGCCCGGCTTGCCGGCGTCAGTGTCGGGATAATCGCCACCGCTGGCAAGCCGGACTGCGCCCACGTCCGATCAGGGCCGTTGTTGCAGGCGCTCGGTGGTTTGCGTTTCAAACGCCAGGTTACCTTGCTGCATCATCCCGTGGGCTTGCGCGCCGAGGTTGGTCCAGCTGCGTTTCAGCGCGCTCAAGCGTAGGGCCAGGTAGCCTTTTTGCTGGTTTTGTTGCAGCTCATCGATGGTCTGCTGGTAGCTGCCGGTGACGCCTTTCCAGCCCTCGGCCAGGATCCCGGCAGCCACGCAGGCGCTTTGGGCCTGGCTTTGGTTCGCGGTAATCTGGTGTGCCACGGTATCGAAGGCGGCCACTTCCAGTTCCAGGCCTACCAACTCGCTGATGGTGCTGCCGTATTCCTTCTGTGCCTGGACAATGTCCGAGGCGCTGATCGCCATGGCCAGGGTGCCACCGGCGACCAGGGCAATACCGGCGGCGAGTATGGTTTGCGTTGCTCCGCCCGTTTCGATCAACGTGGTGGCGGCGATCACGATCATGCCGATACCGATGATGTCGCTCACCGCCCCGGCGGAGATCTGCACGATGTCGGCGTTCATCCGTTTGTTCAGATCGGCCAGTTGTTGACGCAGGGTCGCCAGTTGACCTGTATCACCCTCGATCTGCGACTGAACCCTGGTATTGGCGTCGGCAAAAGCGGCGCAGGTGATATTGATCGCGTTCTTATACAGCTGCGTGCTGTCGATCAGCGTTCTGGCGGCGTCGGTTTTCACCTGGGCGCTGATCAACAGTTCTTGAAGCCCTTTGATGATCAGCGGCAACTGGCTTTTGTCGCCCAGGTCGTATTTTTGTGCCAGCGGCATGATTGCATCGACGTAGGTATTGACTTGGTTGGAGAAGCTGCGCACGCCCGCCAGTGCCGCAATCGCCTCGGAATTGGTTTTTTGCAGCCATATCTGCGCGCTGTCGCGAGCGCTGGCTTGCTGGGCAGGCAAGTCCGGCAGGATGCTCAGGCCGATGTCCGCCTGGGCCAGCACGGTCGAGCAGTAGGTTTGCAAGGTGACGGAGGCGGCGCCAATGCCCTGAATGCCGGTTAACAGGGTGGCTGCGGCTTTGATATTGAGGTCGTTATCGACCGCCAAGACTGCATTCATAGCCATGATGATGTCCTTTATGGGTACGCTTGAGAGGGGAAACTGTCGTTACGCTTGCAACTGCGCAGCGGCGGTCACCACTTCGTTCCAGTTCGCATTGATCGTGTTCACGGTGGCAATGAGGAATGCCGCCGGGATCATGGATTGCGTGACTTCACGCAGGTCTGCGTTGACGGTTTGCCAGCCCTTGAGCAGGCATTGGGACAGGCCGGACAATATGGCGGTCCCGCTGGAGAACGCGCTCAACGCCTGAAGGGTGGCCATCAATTGAGCCATTTCCTGGCTGAGTTGGTTGGTTTGTTGATTGGCCTGGTTGATGGCGTTTTCCGTACTTTGCACATAACCGGTCAGTTCCATGATGGCCGCGCCGATGCCAAAGGTGAAAATGCCAATGATAATTTCATCGCGCTTTTTGTCTGCCAATTGCTGTTGTAGAGCCCGCAGTTGTGCAGTCAGGCTTTGCAGGTGTGCTTGGTCAGCCGCGAAAATTTGTTGCGCCTGTTGTTGGTCGACAATCAAGTTGCGTGAGTCTGCGGTGATGTCGTTATTAAAAGCAGCAACCTGGCTGACCAGTTGATTTAGGGCTGCATTCAACGGTCCGCTGGCATTCAATACATTTTTAAGTAATGTTTGTGCCTGGCCGATAACGGCGTTATCACTGTTGACGTTGACGATAGTTAAAACCTGGCCGGTGGTGGCGTTCAATTGCACGCCGTATTGCTGGATCAGCGCACACACCGTATTCATCTCTGCGCTGATCGCAGACAAGTAAACATTGGCGTGGTTTTTAACGGTGTCGATATGTCCTGCCAACGCTGGAAGTTGCGGGTTTTGAATCAGTGGCATCGCCCCCAGTTGTTGCGCAACTTGCTGCATTTGCTGGCGAACGGTTTGTTGTGCGCCCAAGGCGACTGACATGCTTAACATCGGCATACGAAGGTCCTTTTCAGATTGAAAAAGCGGTGTGGTTCGCGAACCACACCGCTCAAACAGACGCATTGAAAATGCGAGTGCCGGTGTTGTCAGGCAGCCGCCAGACGCGCGAAGGCAGCGGTAGGATTGATGGTCAGCACACCATCGTGGGCAACGGTACTTGGGCTCACGGTGAGGGTGCCGTAATCCAGCAGCTTGCGAGCCTGGGCTGCGACGTCGTCCCAGTCAGCCTTGGCCGCATTCAACTGGGCGATAAGGAAGAAACCCAGGTCGGGGGTCGAGGAGTTCAAGGCTGTCTGGAACTGCATAAAGTCCTGACCCAGTGTCTGCCAGCCGGCCAGCAGCGCGCCCGCTGCCTTCACCGCCGCGCTTGACTGGTCGGACAGCCCCTGGACGATGCTGTTGACTTGCTTGGTGGCGGCGTATTGCTGTTGCAGGGTGGTCTTTTTCGAAATGGCATCACCCAGGGCGCTGGTTTGCTTGGCGTAATCCACGCCACCGGCGATGGCCACACCTGCGCCGGCACCGACCACCACCAGGCCGCCGACGATCAAAGCCGTGCTGACCCCGGCCGTCGCAATCTCAGCCAGGGCGCCGACCGCAATCATCAGCCCGCCGACTACGGCTGCGGTCGAGCCGGCAGCGATCATGGTCAGGTCTTTGCTCATGGCCGAGTTAATGGCATCGATTTGTTTGCCAAGGGCCGCGATTTGCCCGTCCTTCCCGGCCAGTACTGATTGCGCGGTGTTGAAGTCGGTGTTGAAGTTGCGCGCATCACCGGCCAAATCGGTCTGGAACCCAGACACCGACGTGATCACGGCGGTCGTGGCATTCTGTTTGGCAGTGACCAGCGCCTGCAACTGCTGGATCCCCGTTTTGAACGTGTTAATAGAGGCCGAATCGGACGGGTTTTGCTGAATTTTGACGGCCAGCGCCAACAGCGGTGTGAAGTAAGAATCGAAGGCGTTAGAGAAACTGACAATATCCGTGTTGGTGGAAATCATCTTCGGTTGAACAGTATCGCGCCAGCCAGTGGCATGTTCGCGGGCCGTTTTCTGGTGCGCAGGCAAGTTTGGCAATACATCAGGTAGCGACAAATCCGGCTGGCTCAAGATAGTCCCGACATAGTTTTGAATAATCACCGAGGCCGCGGTGGTTGCTTGCGCGCTGGCCTTGAGATTATTGCTGCTAAGGGAAGGGTGGCTACCAGCTTTCAACATACTATCGATCATGTTCAAACGTCCTTTAATTTAAATCCAGGTAGAACAGAACTCACCGATGAAGTGGCGAGTGGACAGAAGCTTAGGTTGGTTTTTTTAAAAGGTAAACTAAATAATATCTTTAAGAGTCATGATTAAAAATAAACACGTGCGTGTAAAGTTGAAGTTAGACCTAACTTACTGCGGAAGTTCTAGCCAGCCGGCGTAGGGGGCCATATACAGCAAAGCGCAAACATTCGGTGCTTGGGTTTTGTTCAGCATGTGAGTGCGGTGCTTGCGTGCCGTTTGGTCGTTGATACCCAGACACCGCTCGCAGTCGAATGTGAGCCAGGACGGCTCGGTCCGTGCGGTCGAAGACGCCCGGCCCGCTGCTATAAACCTTGGCACTGTCATAATTTTTTACATTGGCTCTATGTTAGGCGTTACAAAGTCGGTACTTTGGCATTCGGCTGCGCCCCATTATGGGGCGGTGTCACGATGAGACTCGGCAACACGTTTGATACGACTTCCTCCCGTCATTTCTAACAAGAGAATCGACTCATGAAATTCGAACCCTTCGCCAAATCACTGATTGCGACGGCGCTTATCCTCAGTTACACGGGGGCCCAGGCCGCCTCGCAGGCGCCGGTTGCCGCCGAAAACGGCATGGTGGTTACGGCGCAACACCTGGCCAGCCATGTCGGTGTCGACGTGCTCAAGGCCGGCGGTAACGCGGTCGATGCCGCTGTCGCCGTGGGCTATGCGCTGGCTGTGGTGTACCCGGCCGCGGGCAACCTCGGCGGTGGCGGTTTCATGACGATTCAATTGGCCGATGGCCGCAAGACCTTCCTCGATTTCCGCGAAAAGGCGCCGATGGCCGCCACCGCCAACATGTACCTCGACAAGGACGGCAATGTCGTCCCTGACCTGAGCTCCAAAGGCCACCTGGCCGTTGGCGTGCCTGGGACGGTGTCGGGCATGGAGATGGCGCTGAAGAAATACGGCACCATGCCGCGCGCCAAGGTCATCGCCCCGGCGATCAAGTTCGCCGACGAAGGCTTCGCCCTGGAACAGGGTGACGTCGATCTGCTGGAAACCGCGACCGATGAATTCAAGAAAGACATGCACGACTCGGGTTCGATTTTCCTGAGCAAAGGCGAACCGATGAAAGTCGGGCAGAAGCTGGTGCAGAAAGACCTGGCGAAAACCTTGCGGGAAATTTCCGCGAAGGGCGCCGACGGTTTCTACAAAGGTTGGGTGGGCAACTCCATCGTCGCGTCGAGCAAAGCCGGCAAGGGCATCATCACCCAGGCTGACCTCGACAAATACCAGACCCGCGAACTGGCGCCGATCGAGTGCGACTACCGGGGTTATCACGTGGTCTCGGCGCCGCCTCCGAGCTCGGGTGGGGTGATCATCTGCGAAATCATGAACATCCTCGATGGCTACCCGATGAAAGACCTGGGCTTCCATTCGGCGCAGGGCATGCACTACCAGATCGAAGCCATGCGCCACGCCTACGTCGACCGTAACAGCTACCTGGGCGACCCGGATTTCGTTAAAAATCCGGTCGCGCATCTGCTGGACAAAGACTACGCGGCCAAGTTGCGGGCCGCGATCGACCCACAGAAAGCCGGAGTCTCCAAGGACATCAACCCGGGTGTCGCGCCGCATGAAGGCAACAACACCACCCACTACTCGATCGTCGACAAGTGGGGCAACGCGGTGTCGGTGACCTACACCCTCAACGACTGGTTCGGTGCCGGGGTGATGGCGAGCAAGACCGGGGTGATCCTCAACGACGAGATGGACGACTTCACCTCGAAAGTCGGCGTGCCGAACATGTACGGCCTGGTCCAGGGCGAAGCCAACGCCATCGCACCGGGCAAAACTCCACTGTCGTCCATGAGCCCGACCATCGTCACCAAAGACGGCAAAGTGGTGATGGTGGTCGGTACGCCGGGTGGCAGCCGGATCATCACCGCCACCTTGCTGACCATGCTCAATGTGATCGACTACGGAATGAACATTCAGGAAGCGGTGGACGCGCCGCGTTTCCATCAGCAGTGGCTGCCTGAAGCAACCAACCTGGAAAACTTCGCTGCCAGCCCTGACACGAGAAAAATCCTCGAAAGCTGGGGGCATAAATTCGCCGGTGCACAACCGTCGAACCACCTGGCCGCGATCCTTGTCGGCGCGCCTTCACTGGGCGGTAAACCGGTCGGCAACAACCGCTTCTACGGCGCCAACGATCCACGGCGTAACACCGGGCTTTCGTTGGGTTACTGATAGTGGCGCAGATACTGTAGGAGCAAGCTTGCTCGCGATCGGCTGCGGAGCAGTCGTAAATCCGGGTTGCCGGTTGTAACGGGTACACCGCATTCACCGGTTTTACTGCCGCTTCGCGACAGATCGCAGCCTTCGGCAGCTCCTACACAGGCTGTGTGAAAAGGGGGCGTAAATATATCTGCCGAACAAAATCAAGCCCGGCAAGAGCCGGGCTGGGTTTGACGCGGGGGACGTCTTAGCTGATGCGGTTCGCACCGATGTGATCTGCGCCATCAGCAGCTACACGAGCCGAATGGATATGTGCGGAGCCGTTTTCTGCGAACGCTGGAACTGCGAAAGTCGCGCGATAGTACAGAAAACTACCTATTTCAAGCCTTAGCACCGACCTGTAGGAGCTGCCGAAGGCTGCGATCCAGTGCGCAGCGCTGGCAAAAGTGGCCAACGCCAGAAATGAGGAAAGTCGTGCCGACTTTATCGCAGCCTTCGGCAGCTCCTACAGGGACGGGGGTCTTTAGCGCCTTCAACATGTGCTCCTATCGACCATCCGGCGATGTACAGACCTCGCATTAATTGGCGCACAAAAGCGCAGAGAGTTGTTCGTCAATTGGAATGATTTATCCAGCCCGGTGTCGACTCCATATAGCGGGTTAAAAAGCCGCTTTTCGACCTAATAAAAAACGGCTGCGACGTTCCGATTCACAGCACTGCCTGGCGTGCCTTTCAAAGGCCGGACAGACGTGGCGCGGAGGCAGGATCACTGGGCTTCATTCGGAAGGCTTGACCATGCGTCTCAACTGGATAATCAGCTGCCTTGTCACTGTTCTCGTCTCAAGCCACGCCCTCGCGGCCGATCCCACGCCCACGGCGGAAGTCGCGATAGACAAATCCCAGGCCCTGGAACAGAAGGCCGCCGAAAAAGAAAGTGTGGCGGCTGCGCCGAAGGCCGCGATCATTACCAAAACTGAAGTGCAAGCGGTCGACCCGACGGGTACGGCGTCGCTGGACGATGCCATCGTTTGCCTGTCGCGCACAATTTTCTGGGAAGCCAAGGGTGGCTCGGATGCCGACATGGAGGGCGTTGCCAGCGTGGTCTTGAACCGACTGGGACATGACGGCTTCCCTGGCACGATTTGCGAGGTGGTCAAGCAAGGCGCGGATAAGAAGGTCTGTCAGTTTTCCTGGTGGTGCGACGGTCATTCGGATCAGGTCGACGAGGACGACCGTTACGCGATGGCCAAGGAAATCGCGCGCAAGGCGCTTAACCAGCAACTCAAGGACAGAACCAGCGGCGCCATGTACTTCCACGACCGCAAGGTGAAACCAGAATGGGCCAAGGAATACATCAAGACCGCCGAGACTGAGAAATTCCTGTTCTACAAGCCGCACGAAGGCAAGGCCAAGTAGGCGGCGGGGATTATTGCGCACCAGGCATGAGGCTTTTCCCAACCCGGCATTTGTGCCCTTGCCCCCACCTGGCCTAAGCTCCACGCCTCACCAATCGGTTACCCCGGGTTCCCGATGCCTAGCCAGTTTCCTGCTGTTCGTCCTCGTCGCCTGCGTCGCTCTAAGTCGCTGCGCGGTATGTTTCAGGAAACGGCGTTCAGCCTGAATGATCTGAAGTTCGCCTCGGCGCTACACGGACCTTTCCGTGAGGCTGGCGGCACGGCGTTGAAGGGCGATCGTAAAAGCTATCAGATGAACCCGATGAATCGCCGCGAGGCGCTGCGTGAATCGTTGCTGGACGGGCAAGAGGGCGCGGACGCATTGATGGTCAAGCCAGCGGGCATGTACCTCGACATCCTGCGCGATATCCGCGAAGCGTTGCACCTGCCGTTGACCGCCTACCAGGTCAGCGGTGAATACGCGATGCTCAAATTCGCCGCGCAGGCGGGTGCCATCGACGAGGCGCGCATCGTCCCCGAGAGCCTGGGTGCGATCAAACGCGTCGGTGCTGATTTGATCTTCACCTACTTCGCGATGGACTTGGCCAAGCAAGGCATTTGACGCTTGGTCGGTGCCTGACCCGATGCTGCGCTAGACCATGCGTGGTTGCAGCTTGCGCTCGGCGAAGTAGCGGTCGAGCACGCTGGCATCGTCGGCGGTTTCCACCAGTGCGATATAGGTGTCGGGCCGCAACAGGTAAAACGCATCGCGGGTGAGGCCTGCGGCGTGGTGCACGGGCTTCCAGTCGAACACGTACAGCGGCAACCCGCGCAGGGCGCACCAGCCGACGAGGTTATCGCCCGCCACCCCATACACATGGATTTGCCAACAGACATTGGCCAGTGAATCGAAATTGTCGTTATCGCCGTCGGACGCCCAGGGCAGGCGATCGCCGCCGCGAATATCACCCGCACCCCCGGTGCTCAAGGGCATGCCACGGTAGTTCAGGGTTATCTGCGACACCGTGCGAAACAACCATTCACGCACTGCCTCCAGGCCAATCACCGAGGGAATCAGCAGCGGTGCGATACGGGTGCGCACCAGATTGGCAATCGGCCCGTCTGCCGTGGCGAAACTGAACACCCGGTCGGTGGTCGCCACCAGTTGCCTGGCGAAGCCGATGCGTTCGGTTTCATAGCTGTCGAGCAGGTTGTCCGACGCGTTGCCCTTGAGCACCACGGCGAGTTTCCAGGCAAGGTTGATCGCGTCGCCAATCCCGGTGTTCATGCCTTGACCGCCGGCCGGGCTGTGCACGTGGGCAGCATCGCCCAGCAGGAATACCCGGCCGCGACGAAAATGCGCTGCGACGCGATGGTGGACGTGGTAGGTGGAGAACCAGTTGACCTTGTTGACCTGGACCTTGAGGTGTTCGATGGCCCGGCCGCTGACGTCCTCGAACTGCAAGGTCTCCGCGTGCCGGGCGCGTTCATCGCGCACCGTACCGATCAGCCGCGCACGGCCACTGCCGGCCATGGGGAACACCGCGAGGAAGTCGGCCTCGTCGAGGTCGACATGCAGCTCACCGTTGACCGCCTGACCCTCGGCTTCCACATCGGCGACGTAAAACACCTGTTGGTAGGTACCCCCGGGAAAACCCAGGTCGAGGGTTTTGCGCACGGTCGAGCGCGCGCCGTCACAGCCCGCGAGGTAAAACGCCTCACAGGTTTCTTCATGACCGCCAGCGCCTGAGAGCACGGCAATCACGTGCGTGCCGTTGTCGACCATCGTTTTCAATTCAGTCTGCCGTTCGACGCTGACACCGAAGGCTTGCAGCCGCTCGATCAGCAGTTGTTCGTGTTGATCCTGGGGGAATATTTCGAGGAAAGAGTAGGGCGTGAGGTCTTTGCCGATGGCGTCGAACGGCACGCGCGCGGCTTGCTTGCCCCTGACCCACAGGTTGACCGCCGGCATCCTGTGACCGTTTTTCACAATCGCGTCAGTGAGACCGAGCTGGCGGTAGAGCTCAAGGGTGCGCGCCTGAACGGCCAGTGCCCGCGAGGTGGTGCCCGAGGTTGCGGTCTTGTCGATGATCCGCACCTTGATCCCGAATTTGCTGAGCCAGAGCGCCAGCACCAGCCCTGTTGGGCCGGCACCGATGATCAGCACGTCGCTGCGCTTCACGTTGTGCTCCTTGAATGAGTCATTCAAGGGAAAGAATAGGTGACTTCAGGCCGGATCGTCGGCGGCGGCGGTGGCCCGCGCGGCCTCCCGGTAACGTTTTGGTGCCAGACCGACGCTGCGTTTGAACGCAGTGCTAAAAGCGCTTTCCGAGGTGTAGCCCAGCGACAGGGCCAGCACCGACAGCGGCGTGTTGTCCTCGCGCAAGCAGCGTTCGGCCAGTTGCATGCGCCAGTGGTAGAGATACGTCAGCGGCGGCACCCCGGCGACTGTCTTGAAGCGCAAGGCAAAGGTGGTGCGCGACATGGCCACCGATTGCGCCAGCTCTTCCAGTTGCCAGGCGCGGCCCGGTTCGCGGTGCATCAGGCGCAGGGCCGGCGCGATACGCGGATCGGCCAGGGCCCGCAACCAGCCGGCGGGCAGCGTGCCGGCGTCGCTCAGGTAGGCGCGCAACAACTGCACGAACATCAACTGGGCCAACTGACCGGACGCCACCTGCGCCCCCGGTAACTGTGCCTGACGCTCACGCAGCAGTTGCTCGACCAGCCATTGCAGCACCGTGGCCTGGGGTGAGTCGGCGCGGACGTGGATCAACGGCGGCAGCACATCCACCAGCAGCCCGGCATTGGCGGTGTCCAGTTGCACATGGCCGCCGATCACCAACACCTCGTCACCGGCACCGAGCTGGATGAGGGTGCCGGCGTTGGCGGTGAATAATGTGTTGGCATCCACCGGGTCTACCGTCGGGTCGCTGGCCATGACAAAGGCACGCGGTGCAGCCAGCAGAAACATCTCCCCGGCAGCGATCCACAGCGGCGGGTCGCGCTCGATGCACAGCCAGCAGCCGCCCTTGGCCACGGCGAAATATTTGATCTTGTTCGGTGGCGCAAAGCCGATGGCCCACGGATTGGACGCGGTGAAACCACCGGACACGACGGAATGGGCGTTGGTCAGCTTGAGAATGTCGGAGAAGGGGTCATTGAGCATTTCCGTACTGTCGCGCAATAAACGCGTACGTTCAAGTATTCAGCGTCCGACCGGGGCACCGTACAGTGGTGGCGTCTCTTCTTACAGGTGTCTGCCATGTCCATTGTACAAGCTCCCCTGGGTTCCGGTTTCGATGCGGCGTCCACCGCCGCCGATGTCCTGCACGGCATCGATCTTTCGGGACAGATCGCCGTCGTCACCGGCGGTTACTCCGGCATCGGCCTGGAAACCGTACGCGCCTTGCGTAGGGCGGGGGCCAGCGTCATTGTGCCGGCGCGGGATCTGGACCGGGCCGCCACCGCGCTGGCCGGTATCGAGGGCGTTGATATCCAGCCGATGGACCTGAGCGATCCGGCTTCGATCGATGCATTCGCCGATCGCTTTCTCGCCACTGGCCAAGCGCTGCCGATCGTGGTGAACAGCGCCGGAATCATGGGTTGTCCGTTGCAGCGTGATGCACGGGGTTATGAGCTGCAGTTTTCCACCAACCACCTCGGCCACTTCCAGTTGATCAAACGCCTGTGGCCCGCACTGCGCCGGGCCCAGGGCGCGCGGGTGGTGTCGGTGTCATCCTGGGGGCACCGCCATTCACCGGTGGTGTTTGAAGACCCCAACTTTGAGCGTCGCGCCTACGATCGCTGGTCGGCTTACGGGCAATCGAAAACCGCCAACGTGCTGTTCGCCGTGGCCCTCGACGCCCGAGGCAAGGCCGATGGCGTTCGTGGGTTTGCCCTGCATCCGGGTGGCATCGTCAGCAACCTGGCGCGGTATATGTCCGAGGAAGAACTGCGCGCGGCCGGTGTTATCGATGCGCAAGGCCAGCCGATTCTCGACCCGCAAAAGAACCTGAAAACGCCTGAGCAAGGCGCGGCGACCAGCGTCTGGTGCGCCACCAGTCCGCAGTTGAATGGCCTTGGTGGCGTCTATTGCGAGAACTGTGACATCGCACCGCTAGTGTCGCCGGAGGTTGAGGTGAATCGCAGCAGCGAGGCGGTTCGCCGCGTGGGCTCGATGGCGCTGGGGGTGATGTCGCATGCCATCGATGTGAACGCCGCTGAACGCCTGTGGCAGCTTAGTGAGGCGTTACTGGCGGGCGGTTAAAAGCTTCAGGCATCCGGGGTGTCGATGCTGAATTTCACCCGGCCGTTGTTGAAGCGCACCCGCAGGTCGCGGTATTTCACCAGGTAACGCAGGCCTACCGCAGCCGCGATGAAGCCCGCTGACGCGCCGATGCCCAGTGCCCAGCGCGGGCCGCAGGTGTCGGCGACCCAACCAACAATGGGCGCCCCCAGCGGCGTGCCACCGAAAGCGATGGCCAGCAAAATCGCCACCACCCGGCCACGCATTGCCGGTTCGGTGGTCAGTTGCACCAGCGCATTGGCGGTGGTGTTGAAGGTCTGCGCTGCGATGCCGATGCCGATCAGCAGCAGGCCGAATCCCCATGCGTTGGGCATCAGTGCGGCCACCAGCAGGCCAAGGCCGAACAGGGCGGCACCGGTCAATAACAGGGAGATGTGCGGCGTTGCGCGTTTGGCCGCCAACAAGGCGCCGGTCACCGAGCCGCAGGCCAGCAGCGAGCTCAACAAGCCGTACTGGCTAGAGCCGGCATGGAACACTGTGACGGACATGGTCGAGATAAAGATCGGAAAGTTCAGGCCAAAGGTGCTGAACAGAAACATCATGATCAAGGCGGTCATCAAGTCGGGGCGCTTCCACACATAGCGCAAGCCTTCGACGAAACTGGCACGCGCGCGTGAAGCGCGCTCATGGCGATGCAGCTCGTGGACGCGCAGCATCAGCAACGAGCCGATCACCGCCGCAAAGGTCGCGGCGTTAATCAGGAACACCCAGCCACAATCGATGGCTGCGATCAGCACCCCGGCGACGGCCGGGCCAATCATCCGGGCGCCGTTGAACGATGCCGAGTTCAGGGCCACGGCGTTGGACAACTCCTCATCACCCACCAGCTCGGCGACAAAGGTCTGTCGCACCGGGGCATCGAAGGCCGTGACACAGCCCAACAGAAAAGCGAACACATACACCGACCATAACTGTACCTGCCCGGTCACCGTGAGCAGCCCAAGACCCAGCGCGAGCAAGGCCAGCGCCCCTTGCGTGACGAGCAACAATTTGCGCCGGTCGAAGCGGTCGGCGGCAAATCCGGAGAACGGCAGCAGCAACAGCGTGGGGCCGAACTGCAGGGCCATGACGATACCCACGGCGGTCGCGTTGCGATGGGTCAGTTGGGTCAGCACCAACCAATCCTGCGCGGTGCGCTGCATCCAGGTGCCGATGTTCGACACCAGCGCGCCGCCGGCAAAGAGTCGGTAGTTGTAGCCTTTCAGTGAGCGGAAAGTGCTGCTCATCGGCCAATGGCCGCGAGGGTAATTCGGGAGGCAAAGCGCTTCATGCGTGGGTGGGTCCGGCAGGTCGGTGGCATCAGGGCGGTCATGCGATGACCACCATGATTTCTGCGCCAAGGTCTAGAGTCAAGCGCTCATTGGTCTATCCGGCGTGGGCGATTTCGCTGTGCGAACGGTGACTGTTCAAGGTCTGGCAAATACCCCGAACGATCGTTTCCACTTCCTCTGCGGCCAAGGTCAACGGCGGCAACAGACGAATCGTCGAGCCACGGGTGACATTGATCAACAGGCTGTGTTCCCGTGCTGCAGTCAACATCAGATCCCGGCAGGGGAACGCGAGGTCGATACCGATCATCAAGCCGCGACCACGGATCGCCAGCACCTCCGGGTAGCCGCTCAATTCGGCGCGCAACCTGTCGAGCAAATGTTGGCCCTGCCGTTCGGCATTCGACAGCAGCCCTTGCTCTTCGATGATTTCCAGCACGGTACAGCCGACCCGACAGGCCAACGGATTGCCGCCAAAGGTGCTGCCGTGGCTGCCGGGGGTAAACAATTGCGCAACCTTGTCGCGGGCCAGGCAGGCGCCAATCGGAATGCCGTTGCCCAAGGCTTTGGCCAGGGTCATGACGTCCGGGACGATACCGTCGTGCTGAAAAGCAAACCACTGGCCGGTGCGACCGATGCCGGTCTGGATTTCATCGAGCATCATCAACCAACCGTTGCGGTCGCAGTGTTCACGCACGGCCAGCAAGAAACCCGCTGGCGCCATCTGCACACCGCTTTCGCCCTGGATCGGCTCCAGCAGAATCGCGGCGATGCGTTCGCCGTGGAGGCGGGTGATCGTCGCCAGAGACTTGAGGTCACCGAAGGGGATCTTCAGAAACTCACCCGGCAGTGGGTTGAACCCCAGGCGCACGGCGGGCCCGTCGCTGGCAGACAGGGTGCCCAGCGTGCGGCCGTGGAAGGCATTTTCCATGACCACAATCAGCGGCCGTTCGATGCCCTTTTTCCAGGCGTGCAGTCGCGCCAGTTTCAGCGCGGTTTCATTGGCTTCGGCACCGGAGTTGTTGAAGAACGCCTGATCGAGCCCCGAGAGCCGCGTGAGTTTTTGCGCCAGCTGTTGCTGCCAGTCGATGCTGTACAGGTTCGAGGTGTGCAGCAGCAATCCCGCCTGCTCGCTGATGGCCGCGACAATCTTCGGGTGCGAATGACCGACGCTGGTGACGGCGACGCCGGCGACGGCATCCAGGTATTCACGGCCGTCGTGATCCCACAAACGCGTGCCCAGCCCTCGGACGAAACTCAAGGGCAGTGGTTGGTAGGTGTTCATCAGGTGGGCGGCGGTCATGGCATCAAGCTCCATCTTTGCTGGGGTTTGCAGTATGGTTAGCAACTTGAGCTGGATAAACGCCGATTACTTTCAAACAATTTAAAGCTGGGCTTGATAATGGACCTGTTTCAGGCAATGACGGTGTACGTGAAGGTGGTGGAGACCGGCAGCATGACCGCCGCTGCGCAACTGTGCGGGATGTCTACCACCATGGTCGGCAACCACTTGCGGGCGCTGGAGCAGCGGTTGGGGGTCAGTCTGTTGAAGCGCAGCACGCGACGACAAAGCCTGACCGAGTTTGGCAGTGCGTATTACCAGCGCTGCCTCGAGGTGTTGGGGCTGGTGGCGGATTCCGAACGGCTGGCTGAGCAGGTACAAGGCGACCCGCAAGGCACACTGCGAATCACCGCACCACCGGCGTTTGGTGCCGAATGCCTGGCCCCGGCCTTGAGCGGTTTCGTGCAACGCTACCCAGAGGTCAAGCTCGACGTGGTGTTGACCAACCTGGTGCTGGACTTCATCGACGGTGGCTTCGATGCGGCGATTCGGTTGGGCACGCTGGACGACTCGGCACTGATCGCGCGGCCGTTGCAGGATTACACCCTGACCCTGTGTGCCGCGCCCGCGTATCTGCAGCGTTGCGGCACGCCGCTCAAGCCTGAGGACTTGCAGCATCACCAGTGTCTGGCGTTCGCCTACCCCGCGGGGGATGACTGGAGTTCCACGGCCAAGCAATGGGTGTTGAAGGGCGAAGAGGGTGAAGTGGCGGTGCCGGTTTCAGGCCCGATGACCATCAACAGCACCCCGGCATTGCGTCAGGCGGCGATTGCCGGCATGGGTGTGGTCATGATGCCGGACCTGCTGATCAGCCAGGATTTACGCGAGGGGAAACTGGTCGCGTTGTTGCAGGACTATCAACTGGCGCGGCGGGCGATGCACCTGGTGTATGCACAGGACCGTTATCGGTTACCTAAGGTGCGCGCGTTTGTCGATTATGCGGTGGGGTTGTGGGGTAGATGACGGAAATCACGTCGTCTGTAGGAGCGAACTTGTTCGCGAGGGCGGTGTTCAGACTTACAACGTCTCGTTAACACGTTAGCTCCTACAGACGATCGCATTTCTATACACCGCCGATCCAACGGTCTTAAACCGCGCTGACCGCCAGCACCGCGAGCATCACGGCAATGACGTCTTCCAGCACCGCAATCGGCCAGTCCTTGCCCATGGCCTTGGCGCCTTTGGCCCGCAGTTCGTAACCGACGAAGGTACCGATTACCGCGCCGACCACACCCAACACCAGTCCGGCAACGGTCGAGCCAGTAGATGCGCCGATCACCGCGCCGGAAAAACCGCCGCTGACCAGGCGCGGGATGAATTGCTGAGGTACTTTGCGGCTCGGGGTTTTCGGCAGCTGGTCAGTCACGAACTCAACCGCGGCCAGCACGCTGAACACATACGGCGTCCAGGCACTGGCCATGAATGAGGCCCATCCTTGGCCCAAAGCCAGCGCGCCAGTGTGAGCCGCCCAGGCGACCACGGCAGGGGCAGTGAAGACACGCAGACCGGCGACAACGCCGATCACTAATGCAATAACGTAAATAGACATGAGGTTTCCATCCAAGGGCTGAGGTATCGTCGCAGCAAATGGTAAGGACCCTTGGGATGGAGCAGAATATCGGGATGACCGAGATACATGACCAATCGTCCGGACTTGCGCCAGAGCCTGACCCTTTCCAGCGCATGGACCTGCTGTCGCAGATACTCACCCTGATCCGCTTGAATGGCGAATCGGTCTACCTCAGCGAGCATCAGGCGCCGTGGAGCACTGGCTACCCGGCGGGTGTGTCGCACTTCCACGTAGTGCGCTCGGGCAGCGTATCGGTCATGCCGCAGGGTGGGGTGGCGATACAGGCCGGGCAGGGTGACTTGCTGCTGTTGCCCCATGGCGTTGGGCATGTCATCAGCCATGGCGACCAACAACCCACCCAGCTCATGAGCGGCACCTTCACCCTGCACGGGCCGATGCTGTCGTCGCTGATCGCCGCGCTGCCCGCCGTCATCCATATCCGCAGCGAAGACGGCAACGCGCCGGACTGGCTGCAAGCAATGACCTATTTCATGATGGCGGAAACCCACGTATCGATGCCGGGCTCGACGCTGATGATTTCGCGGATCATCGACCTGTTGGTGATTCGCACCCTGCGG
Source organism: Pseudomonas sp. NA-150 (assembly GCF_044336365.1). NCBI lineage: Bacteria > Pseudomonadati > Pseudomonadota > Gammaproteobacteria > Pseudomonadales > Pseudomonadaceae > Pseudomonas > Pseudomonas sp. NA-150. Next base: position 2,414,360 of record NZ_CP172305.1, read on the forward strand.
ACCTGGGCCGACGGTCACGTCAGCATCGGTGGCTGGGTCGGTGCGCTGGCTGATGAACGCATGAGCCGCACCCTCAGCGCGATCCACTCCGACCCGCAAAAACCCTGGACGGTCATTGGCCTGGCGCAAATCGCCGGCATGTCGCGCTCGGTGTTCGTCGAGCGCTTCACCGCCATGGTCGGCGAGTCGCCACACCGCTATGTCTCGCGCTGGCGCCTGACCCTGGCGGCGACCTTGCTGGCCAGCGGTTCAGTGCGCGTCAGCGAGGCCGCGTTCAAGGTTGGCTATGCGTCGGAGGCGGGGTTCAGTCGGGCATTCAAGGCGCACTTTGGCTACCCGCCTAATGACACAAAAATTGCCTCGATGTCGGGGCGTGTTTGATCGACAACGTTGTATTTCAATCAGCGCTGCCGGGATATTTTTTACTCACAGGCAATTCAAGGAAGGATCAAATGGCTGACAAACTGCATCACTACAACGTCAAGATAGTCTGGACCGGGAATGAAGGCACGGGCACCGCATCCTATCGTGGTTACAGCCGGTCGCATGTCATACAGGGCAAGGGCAAGCAGCCAATCGATGGCTCGTCCGACCCAAGTTTTCGCGGTGATCCAACACGCTGGAATCCGGAAGAACTGTTACTGGCATCTTTATCCGCCTGCCACAAATTATGGTATCTGAGCCTTTGCGCCGAGGCGGGCGTGGTGGTCGTAGCCTATGAGGATGATGCCCAAGGTGAGATGGTCGAAGGTGCTGGCGGAGCAGGGCAGTTCTCATCGGTTGTACTTCGGCCGAAGGTCATCTTGGCCTGCGGTGCAGACGTCGAAAAAGCAGTCGCCCTGCACCATAAGGCACATGAAATGTGTTTCATCGCTCGATCCGTCAACTTCCCCGTCAGTCACGCCCCGGAAGTCTCTGTCGAGCCGAGTGCGTAGTGTTGCGGTTCCCACCCTCGAAAGGAAACTGAACAGTGTCTGCCAGCAATTCATTGTCCCGTAAATACAGCGCTTTCCTGTTCGACATGGACGGCACAGTCCTTAACTCCATCGCGGTCGCCGAGCGGGTTTGGGGTGCCTGGGGTTGAAGCGACGGACTGCCTGGTGTTCGAAGATGCACCGATTGGCATTCGAGCGGGGGAAGCGGCGGGGGTCAGTGTCAGGGTGGTGACGGCGACTCACGTCCACCCGTTGCAGACCCCGCATCCGTCGATCAATGATTATCAACGGGTGCGGGCGCAGGTCGATAGCGACGGTTTGCTGGGGCTGGAACAACGCACCTTGTAATCAGTGGTTATAAAACTGTCGTTCGTTGCATGCGCGGGCGGCGGTTTTTCGTTGTCTGACCTAAGCTTCAGCTCAGCGCGATGGCGATGCCGTTACTCGGCTAATCAGAAAATAAGGTTCAAAATCGGAACCTTAGCGACGCTGCGCAATCATTGATGCATGGATTCCAAAAGGAGGTGCGCATGCTCACTCGGTCTCTGACCTTCGCTATTCTGCTCGCAGCCGGCCCCGTCATGGCCGACAGCGATGCTCCCCTGGCCCAGGACCGCGGGCAGGCTCGCCCGTTGATTGTCATTGCGCCCAGTACCGTCGATAAAACACTGGTCGATCTGAAAAAATCGCTGGACGAACCGGCCAATCACCAGGCCTTTGTTGATCGCAACATCGTGCTTTACACCGTGGTCAACCTCATCGGCCAGCGCAACGGCAAGGACATGGACGCGCAAACCACCATGGCGCTGATTCGCCAGCTCGGCCTCGGGGCCGGAGCCGGCACCCGAGTGATTCTGGTGGGCAAGGACGGCGAGAAGAAAATGGAGAAAACGGTTAAAACCGGTGACGACTTCGACCCCAAGGAGCTGTTTGCCACCATCGACCAACTGCCGCCGCAGGAGAAAGAAGTCGCACCGCCAGCACCGCCTCCGACGCCAGCGGCGGAAGCCAAGCCCGGGAAAGTCGGCAAGAATGGCAAACCTGTGAAGCCGAGCAAACCCGCCGAGCCACCGATCGAACCGGACGATTGATCTGTCCTGGCGTCTGGGCGAGAGGCGACCCTGTCGAGGGTCAAGAGCTTTGGTGTGCTGATTCAGGCGGTTGCCAGCGAAGCCGTCGACTTTTAGCCGTGATACTGCTGGTCGGTCTTGACTCAACCGGCCACCGACTCAAACCGATACAGCGTGCACGGATAGCCATCGACCGTGACCGGATGGCAACTGAACGCACCCTGGGTCAGCTCGCTGATGATTTTTTCCCAGAAACCGCGAGCCGGCTGGTTGGCATCGATGTGGAAAATCTGCCACTGACCGGGAAATTTGCTCAGCAGCGCGCTCACCACAAAGCGGGCGATTCCGCGCCCCCGAAAGCGGCGGCTGATAAAGAAATAGCCGATGTTGTAGTGGGCATCGGTGAACGGCCCGTCGCCATCGACCGTGACAAACCCCGCCAGCTCGCCGTCGACCTTGATCAGAAATGGTTGGGTGGCGGGCTTTCTCCAGTAATTTTGCATTGACTGAACGCTGAAGAAGCCGTGGTCCGACAGTTTCAGCGGCAGCCACTCGCTGAAGTCATGCATGTAAAACTGCATCAGGTTTTCGATGCTTTGCAGGTCTTCCTGGTGCGCCGCGTGCAGTTCGATCGAGAGCATTGTCGAGGGTTCCTTCGGCGTTTACGTCCTCACAAACGGCACACCCTCGCCGCGAATCGACACCGGCGACGGGTGGCGCTGGAAGCTGATGTGACTGTCAGCGATGCCTTTGTATTTCAACGTCATCAGGTCCAGCAAATAGTTTTGGCGCAAGTGCCACGGGCCTTTGGAACCTTGTTTGGGCAGCTCGTCGTTGGCCCGCAGCACATAACCGGACGTGATGTTCAGCAACGGACGTTTCTCCACGCTGGGGTCGGTATACAGGGCGACGGCGGCTTTGTAACCATGCTCGCTCATGTGGTTGATCAGGCGGCAGACATACAGGCAAGACAGGTCCGAGCGCATGGTCCATGAGGCGTTGGTGTAGCCGACGCACAGTGCAAAGTTGGGGATGCCACTCAAGAGCACGCCTTTGTAGACGAACGCATCGCTCAGTTGCACCGGTTGGTCATCGACGGACAGGCGCATGCCGCCACAGGCTTGCAGTTTGAGGCCGGTGGCGCTGACGATGATGTCGGCGGCCAGCTCCTGCCCCGACTTCAGGCGAATGCCATCGGGCGTAAAGCTGTCGATCTGGTCGGTGACCATCGACGCCTTGCCGGAGGACAGGACCTTGAACAAGTCGGCATCGGGAATCAAACACAAGCGTTGGTCCCAAGGCTGGTAACGCGGTTTGAAGTGCTCGTCTACGGCATAGCCGTTCGGCAAGCCTTTGCGGGTGCCGTAGCGCAACAACCTTCTCGCCAGGCGCGGGGTGCGTTGGCAGAACTGATAGAAGCCGAGGGCGATCAGGATGTTCTTCCAGCGCGCCACGCGGTGCGCGGTTCGCTCGGGCAGGCGCTTACGCAAGAAGTCGGCGATCGGGTCCTGCGCGGGAAATGAGGCAATGTAGGAGGGGGAACGTTGCAGCAAGGTGACGTGCCCGGCGGTCTCGGCCAGCGCGGGTACCAGTGTCACCGCCGTGGCGCCGCTGCCGATCACCACGACGCGCTTGCCGGCGTAATCAAGATCCTCGGGCCATTTCTGTGGATGCACCAGCGTGCCGCTGAAGGTTTCTCGACCGGGAAAGTCCGGGCTATAACCGCCCGCGTAGTCGTAATAGCCGCTGCACACGTAAAGGAAATCGCAGCTGTAGAGCAGCGGTTCCGCGGTGCCGGCGAGTTCCACGGTCCAGCGTGCGTCAGCCGATGACCAGGCGGCGGACTGCACCTGATGGTTGAAGCGAATGTGTGGCTCGATGCCGAACACCTGAGCTGTTTCACGAATGTAGTGCAGGATCGACGCACCGTCAGCAATCGCCTTGGCTTGGGTCCAGGGGCGAAACGGGTAGCCGAGGGTGAACATGTCGGAGTCGGAGCGCAGCCCCGGATAGCGGAACAAATCCCAGGTCCCGCCAATCTCTGCCCGGCCTTCGAGCACCGCGTAGCGCTTGCCGGGGCATTCGGTTTGCAGCCGATAAGCCGCATTGATCCCGGACAGGCCAGCGCCAATGATCAGTACATCGAAATGCGTGGTGGGCATGGGGTCACTCCGTTTAATGCTGTCTCGGGTTCGGCGCTCATGAATTGCGGCTGATCTGAGAGGTGTAGTCACCATAGGCCGTCTTCGCCAACACGTTGGCGAATGGCTTTATGCGGTGAGTCAGAGTAAACCGTGCTCAATCCACTTTCACCTCCGGCATCCCGGCCTTCAACCCTAGTCCCCGGCTCAGGCTCAACACCGCCGAAACAGCGGCAAAGCCGGCGGCCAGCAGCACGGGTGTGGTAGAGGTTTCACTGCTGAGGCCGAACAACAGGCCCACCAGCGCCGCGCCGAAGGATTGGCCGGAAAAGCGTGCGATGGATTGCATGGCGCTGGCGCCCGCGCTGCGTTGGCGCGGGACGGAGGTCAGTACCTGGCGGGCGTTGGGCGCCTGGAAGAAGCCGATGCCGGCGCCGCAGATTGCCATGCGCCAGGCGATGTCGGCAGCGGCCGGGTGTGCGCCGACGGTAGCCATCAGCAGCAGGCCGCTGGTCAGTAATAGCAGACCGATGCTGCACATCAACATGGCGGAGTAGCGGTCCGAAAGATAACCGGCCAGCGGCGCTGTGAAGACGATCGCCAAGGGCCAGGGCATCATCAACGGCCCGATCTGCAAGGCGCTCATGCCCCAGGCGCTGTGCATCAGGAAAGGCAGCGAGACAAAGGTCAGGCCCTGGGCAACGCAGGTGCTGAAGGAAGTGCCGATGGACAGCGAGAACACCGGGATCTTCAGCAGATCGAGCGGTAACAGCGGCGTGGCTTGAGTGAGTTGTCGCTTGACGAAAAACCAGCCGCAGACCAAGGCAACCGCCAGTGTCAGCGCAACCCAGAGCAGCTGGGTGTCACGACCTATGGCATCGACGCCAGCGATGGCCAGCCCCAGCGTCACGGCACACATCAACGCGCTGGTCAGGTCATAAGGCCGGCCATGTCCCGCCATCCGAGGCAAGGCTTTGAGGCCGACGGCCAGGGCCAGCGCGCCCACCGGCAGGTTGATCAGAAACAGCCAGGGCCACTGGGCGAATGACAGCACGGCGGAGGCCACGCTGGGGCCGGTCACTGAGGCAATCGCCATCACTGCGGTGTTGAGGCTGATGCCCTGACCCAGTTTGCCGGTAGGGTAAATCGTGCGCATCAAGGCCGAGTTCATGCTGATGATCGCGGCGGCGCCAAAGCCCTGGATGACCCGCGCCAGGGTCAGGCTTAGCAGCGAGTCAGCCATGGCACAGCCGATCGAGGCCACGGTGAACAGGGCCAGGCCCGAGAGGTAGACCCGATGAAAACCAATGCGCTCGCCCAGTGCAGCCAGCGGCAGCATCGAAACGGTGATGACCAGCAGGTAGGCGTTGACGATCAGAATCGAGTCGGCGGCGCTGACCCCCAGCGCGCGACTGATGGTCGGCAGCGCCACGTTGGCGATGGCGCTGTCGAGCACGGCCAGCACCAGGCCGAGCAATAACGCCAGCGCCGCCCAATGGCGTTGCGGGACCGGTAGACCGCCTTCTGCATTCATCATCCGTTCCTTATACCGCTCGCCGATTGCGTTGGACGTTGCCGAAATGCCAAGACAGGTATAGCCCCATCACCAGCGCGCCCACTGCCAGAGTGGCACATCCCGGATTGAGGCCAGCGCTGATCGAATGCCCATTCAGCAGGTAGATGCCGAGCAATAAATTGAAGAAGCCCCACAGGGTATTGACCCACGGCGAAGAGTTGCCAACGCCGCGCGGGGTGGCGAATGGCGTGGGGAACAGTTCACCGCGCAGCCCGGCGGCCAGGTGCGGAATACAGTTGCACAGCAAGGCGCCCGCGAAGAGCAGCGCGAGGTAAAAGGTGAAACCGGGTTCGCTGGACATGATGGGCGGACACTGAAGGTGGAAGAAATGAGAGGTTACCCTCTCATAACTATAAATGGAAGTGGCCAGAAGGGTGCTCCCGCCCACTGGCCCCTTCGCAGGCAAGCCTGCTCCCACAGTGGTTCTGCGGCAGGCACAACTCCACTGTAGGAGCTGCCGCAGGCTGCGACCAATCGGCATCGCGAAGGCCGTTCAGGCCTTATCGCAGCCTGTAGCAGCTCCTACAGTGGATAGGTGCAGCGCTTGATACATAGAATCGCCTACCGTAAATTGCGTGATTCTGCGTAAGTCCACAAAATGCTATGCTCGCGTTTTCCAGTAGCCCGCGTACTAGAGCATGCCCTCTCAAATAGAATTGAAAACCGCCACCAGCGGTCAGGCGCCGAAGCGTCAGCGGGGTCATATTCGGGTGGCCGCGATCATGGACGAAGCCAGTGCGGTATTTGCCGAAAAGGGGTACGACGCCGCCACCATGACTGAGATCGCGGCCCGTTCCGGCACCGCGATTGGCTCGCTGTACCGTTTCTTTCCGTCCAAGGAAGCGATTGCCGATGCCTTGCTGTCGCGCTACGCCGAACAGGCGCTGGAAGGGCTGGCCGAGCTGCAGCACAATGCCGCCGACTTGACCCTCGACAGCCTCGCCGGGGCGTTGATCGACTTCATGCTGGCGTTGCAATCGCGCCGTAGCATGGTGTTGACCCTGGTCGACGCGCGCGGGGCGGGACTGGATGTCCGCCAGCGTTTTCGCGAGGCGTTACGCGCCAGTGTTGCCAGCCTGTTGCGCACTGCATTGCCGGCGATTTCCGAGGCGAAATCCACAGTAATGGCGACGATCCTGTTGCACACCCTGAAAGCGATTCCGGCAATCGCCGAGGAAGAACCAGCGACCCGCTCGGTGTTGTTGGCCGAGTTCAGGGAGCTGCTTCGTCACTACCTGACGTCCGCCAAAGCACCCCCTGAAACCAGCGCGTAGACGCCTTAGTTAAGGGTAAAAATCAACGCCTTCAAGCCACCTTCCGGCAGCAGGTCGGCGAATTCCGGCGGGTTTTCCAGGCGTTGCTGGAAACTCAGGGCCGGCGCTTCGGTGGCCATACTGTCGATCAGAAACTCGGCACTGATGGCCGGATCGTTGATACACGCCATCACCACACCGTCGGGGTTGAGCAGTTCCGGCAGGCGCCGCAGCACGCGCTGATAATCCTTGGTCAGGACAAAGCTGCCTTTCTGAAACGATGGCGGATCGATGATGATCAGGTCGTAAGGGCCGTCGCGCTTAATCCGCGCCCAAGACTTGAACAGGTCATGCCCGAGAAAACTGACGCGATTCGTGTCATGTCGATTCAGGCGATGGTTTTCCCGCCCGCGATTCAGCGCGCCCTTGGCCATGTCCAGGTTGACCACGTGCTCCGCGCCACCGGCAATCGCCGCCACCGAAAAGCCGCAGGTGTAGGCAAACAGGTTCAGCACCCGCTTGCCTTGCGCCTGGGCTTGCACCCAGCGCCGTCCGTAACGCATGTCGAGGAACAACCCGGTGTTCTGGTTGCGGCCGAAGTCCAGCTTGTACTGCAGGCCGTTCTCGGTGATGACCCCACTGTCAAACGTGTCGCCCAGCAGCCACTCGGTGGTGCTCTCCAGCAGATAGCGGTGCTGCAACAGCAGGGCGTGCGGCTGAGCCTGCTGCCAGGCAGCGGTGGTGATCAGCTCGGCCAACAGTGCGCGCAAACCAGCCATCTCGCTGGCGCCAGGTGCTTTGAACAGCGACACCAGCACCACGCCTTGCAGCCAGTCGACCGTCACCTCTTCCAGTCCCGGCCACAGGTGGCCTCGGCCGTGAAACAGCCGGCGGGCTTCGTCGGGCTTGGCGTTCAGGGCGTCGGTCAGGTGCTGCTGGAGGACTGCGAGGGCATCGGTATTCATGGTTCGACTGTCAATCGTTGCTACGTGAGGCGCGCAGTTTAAGCGTTATTGAGCGCAGAGGGGGTGTTATGACTCGGCTTCGACACGCGAGAGCATTTGATCGGATACCGTGGTGAAATACGCACTCGCCGATGACTCATCGCGCAGCGCATCGGACTGCATTGATAAAGGCCTTAGCCCATGAATCGCCGTGGCATCCTGACCCTCGTGACCTGTGTGCTGGCTTCCAGTCTGGCGTTCATCGACAGCTCGGTGGTCAACGTCGGCCTGCCTGCCATCGGCCGCAGCCTGGACGCTGATCATGCGGGATTGCAATGGCTGATTGGCGGCTACCTGTTGCCCCTCAGCGCGTTGTTGCTGCTCGGCGGTTCGCTGGGCGATCGTTTTGGCCGGCGGCGCATGCTGGTGCTGGGCATTGTGCTGTTCGCGCTGGCGTCGGTGGTCTGCGGTCTGGCGCCGAATCTCCAGACCTTGATTGCCGCGCGGTTTGCCCAAGGCATCGGTGCGGCGTTCTTGATGCCCAACAGTTTGGCGATTCTCGGGGTAACGTTCGAGGGCGAAAGGCGCGGGCGTGCCATTGGCATCTGGGCGGCGGCCGGTGCGGCGACCGGCGCCGGTGGGCCGATTCTGGGTGGTTGGCTGATCGACAGCTTCAGTTGGCGGATGATTTTTTTCATCAATATCCCACTGGCCAGTGCAGCGATTTACCTGGCGTTGCGAAACGTCCAGCCAGACCCGCTGCGAGTGGGCGGGATCTCGCTGGACTGGCCCGGCGCGCTGTTGGCCACTGTTGGTCTGGGAGCGGTGACCTGGGCGCTGATTGGCGTGACCGGTCCGGAAGGCTGGACCACTGAGGGCGTTATCGGTCTGCTGCTCGGCACGCTGCTGTTGCTGCTGTTTGTCGTCTGCGAACGGCGAAAGGGCGAAGCGGCGATGATGCCGTTGACGCTGTTCGGTTCATCGGATTTTGTCGGTTTGACCCTGCTGACCTTCCTGCTGTACGGCGCGCTGGGCTGTCTGTTGGTGTTGTTGCCTTATGTATTGATTGTCGCCGGCGGCTATTCCAGCACCCAGGCTGGCGCCGCGTTACTGCCGCTGCCGTTGCTGCTGGCGGTGGTCTCGCCCTGGCTCGGCGGCCTTGCCGGACGTTTTGGCACGCGGCTGTTTCTGATCATCGGGCCGTCGGTGGTGGCCGCAGGGTTTCTGCTGATGTTGCGGATCGGGGCGGACGTTGGTTACTGGACTCAGGTGTTGCCAGCGCTGGGGATGATCGCCCTGGGCATGAGTTTCACCGTGGCGCCACTGACCACGGCTATCTTTGCGTCGGTCGATAAAAAACACACGGGCTCGGCCTCGGGGCTAAACAACGCCATCGCCCGCACCGGTGGTCTGGTAGGCACCGCGTTGTTGGGCCAGGTGCTGGCGTACCAGGGGGCGTCACTGACTCGGGCCTTTCATGGCGCGGTGATGGTGGCCGCCTGCGTCTGCCTGGTGGCGGGGGCCTGTGCGCTGTTGGTTCACAGTGACAGTGGCCGGCGACCAGGTTGAAGGCGGGCACTCTGTAGGCGCTAACGTGTTAGCGAGCGGTTAGACGCGGTGTGTCATGCAAACCGCCTCGCGAACACGTTCGCTCCTACAGACAACTCGCCAGTTATGGCAAATGATCCGCCGCAAAATCTGCTTCCGAGCGAGCGATCAGGCGGCCTTTGCGGCAGGCTTGCTGGAAGCGTTCGAAGTCGTGTTCGTTTTGATCGGTGTAGTCCTTGGCATAACGCAGCAGTGCATCGGCAAGGGTGTCGCTGCGGCCGATGTAGCCGCTGACTTCCGCCGCGCGTCCCGATGCCTTGGCATGTGCACCGGCCAGGGCGCGGGCGCAGACGCGGGCATAGGCGGCGAAGGTGTCGGCGTCGAAGGTCTCCAGTTCCGCCGAGATTTTCATGTCGCGCAATTGCCGGACGTAAAACTGTCGGCCATTGGGACCTGTGGTCCAGCCGAGGAACAGGTCGCTTGCGGACTGCATCAAGCGTTGGCCTTCCACTACCCGCTGACCGTTGTGCCGGGCACGCGGTTTGGCCTTGATGTAACGCGCCAGCACCGATTGCCGCGCTTCCTTGAATTGCAGGAACAGTGGCCGTTGCTGATTATCCGTCAGCAACGCCACCAGGCAGCGGGTGCCGACACTGCCGACGCCCACCACTTTGAACGCCATGTCCTGCACCTCGAAGCGCCCCAGCAGCTCGCGCCGGTCGCCGGCCAGCGTGGCGCGGTAGTCGCGCATGAAGGTGTCGTAGATCGAATGCCAACTGTGGGCGGTCAACCAGTCATCGCTGGCGTCCAGCAACGAGGTGGCGTGGTGCAGGTGAAAGATCTCCGGCAGGTCATCGCGAATCGTCAGGTGCCCGTGCTCATCGATTGCGGTCATTTTCGGCAGCAGTTCGGCGTGAGTGCGGCGTTCGGCTTTCTGCATCGAGCGCTCGACCTGTTCGATCGTCGCCTTGGTCTTCGCTTGTTCGAGCAAGTCCTCGTAGGTGATGGAGTCGTACCAGATGTCCAGGGCACTTTGATTGGCGCAGATGGCCATGGTTTTCTGATACGAGGCCACCACTTCGCGACACACTTGTTCTTCCACCGAAGCTCCGTGGCGCAGGTCGCGGGCCGCTACCGCAAAGCTGGCGATCAGGCGCTTCAGGTCCCATTCCCAAGGGCCGGGATGCACCTCGTCGAAGTCGTTGACGCTGAACAACAGGTTGCGTTCCGGGGTGGCGAAGCCGCCGAAGTTCATCAGATGACAGTCGCCGCAAATGGGGAACGTCATGCCCATGTTCGGTGTGCTGGCGAGGTCGTGGGCCTGCAACAGGGCGTTGCCGCGATAGAAAGTGAACGGCGAGACCAGCATCCGCCCGTAGCGCAATTCGACCAGTGATTTGACCCGGCCCTCACTGGAGTTTTGGATCAGCGGGATCGGGTCGCGATCAATGTTGCCCACTTCGTTCTGCGAGCTGCGCGGGCAGTCTTTACGCGCGTCCTTGCCGAGTTTCAGCCGGTCTTTGAAAGTGCTCATGAAGGCCCTCGAGCCAGACAATGGTCACTAGAGCGTAGAGGCTGGCGAAGGGGATGCAAGTGAGACTAATCAGTGGGTCAAACGCTCGACAATTCGCGGTAACAGCAGCTCGCAAGAGGCCTCGATTTTCAGGTCCAGCAAATCATCGGCGCGGGTCTTGCCGAAGTTGATGGCGATCAACGGTTTGTGTAAATCAGCCATGGCCTTGCACAGACGAAACGCCGAATAGGCCATCAGTGACGAGCCCACCACCAACAGCCCCGCGGCCTGATCGATACTCAAGGTCGCTTTTGCTGCGGTGATCTGGGCTACGTTCTCACCAAAGAACACCACATCGGGTTTCAAACGTTCACCGTTACAGAACGGGCAGCGCGGCACCTGGAAATGCGCTTCGAACGCCGGGTCGAGGAGGGTGTCGCCATCGGGCGCCTGTTGCGCATCGATTCCGGACAAGTACGGATTTTGCGCTTCCATGAGCAACTGCACGGCCTGGCGATCGATCTGCTGCGAGCAATCCAGGCAAATCACCCGATGCAAGCTGCCGTGCAATTCGATCACCTCCGGGCTGCCGGCCTGATCATGCAGGGTGTCGACGTTCTGGGTAATCACCCCGGTAATCTGCTGCCGTGATTGCAGGGTCGCCAGGGCGTGGTGGGCGGCATTCGGTTGGGCCTTGCGAATACGCGGCCAGCCCAACATGGCGCGCGCCCAATAACGCCGGCGCGACTCGGGCGCGCTGATGAATTCCTGATACATCATTGGCGACTTGCCGCGACGCACGCCCTCGTTGTCGCGGTAGTCGGGAATTCCGGAAGGCGTACTGATCCCCGCGCCGGTTAGCACCACGAACGGTTTTTCCGCCATGAGTTGGCAGAGCGTATCGAGACCGTCACTGATCTGGCTGTCGAGCATGCTGCCACTCCCGGTTGAACTGAGCGGATGCGCCGGGTTTATTCAGCTGCTTGCGCATTCCACGCCGTTGCGACGGCTTCGAGAAAGTAGCGCGAAAGCTCAGGATCGTCCACGGCACGGGCAATCAGCACCGCGCCGGCCATCGATGCAAGGACCTGCGCAGCGCGCAGACGTTGTGTCGCATCGTCCTCGCTGCCGGTCAGCGGCTTGATGGCGTCCATCATCGCCAGTACGCCGACGGTGAAGGGCTGTTTGGCGGAATCCGGCAGGCGCGCGATATCGGCGCCGAGTGCCGGAATCGGGCAGCCGATGCCGACGTCGTCGAGGTGAGCCGTCGACAAATAGTCGTCAACAATCTCCTCTAGGGTCTCGGCTTGTTGGAAAGAACTGAGGTTGGGTTCGAACATTTGTCCGATGGCTTCGGCCGCCAGTTGCTCCTTGCCTCCGGGGAATTGGCCATAGAAACCACCGTGCGTCAGGCCCACGGAACGCGCCAATTGGCCAATGCCGATGCCTTCGATGCCGTTCTCGCGGTACAGCCTGGCAGCGGCCTGCAGAATCGAGGCTTTGTTGCTTGCGGCTTTCTCTTTAGTGACCTTCATGCCTGCGCTCCTGTCGTCGCGTGCGATTGACATTGGTTCGGATCGCTTGTAGTTCTATAATAATTACATCCGTCATGTAAAAATTGCAATGCGCACGGGCCATCCATCATGAGTCGATACACTCCGCAAAAAGCCGCCGAAACCCGGCAGAAAATCATCACCACGGCGGCACGGATGATCCGTGAAGACGGGATCAAAGGCATCGCAATCAAAGGCGTGATGAGTGAGCTGGGCTTGACCGTGGGGGGATTCTACCTCCACTTCAAGTCCCGCGACGAATTGGTCGTCGAAGCGATACGCGCGGCGTCGACCTCGCTGGACCGTCTTGAACCCGGCAACTATGACCTGATGCGGGCGGTGGGCATTTATCTTTCGCGGACACATCGCGATATGCCTGGCGAAGGCTGTGAGCTGAGTGCCACGGTCAGCGAAGTGAGTCGCGAAAGCATGGCCGTGCGTGATGCCTTTACCGATCAATTGAAGTCGCGGATTGCCGGGTTCACAGAGCCGGCTGGCCATCAGGATCCGCAGAAACAACGTTCGACGGCATTGTTGGCGGTGGCCTCCTGTGTCGGCGCCTTGAGCCTGTCGCGGGCGGTCTCCGATCCAGCGTTGTCGCAGGAAATCCTCAGTGAGGTGCGCACAGCCCTGGGCGCGTTGATCGAGCGCGCAACGTGAACCACCACCATTTGCGTCACATCAATCTGAATATGCTGGTGGTGTTTGAAGCCTTGATGCGCGAACGCAGCGTCACCCAGGCCGCTGCGAGCCTGTTTCTCGGCCAGCCAGCAGTGAGTTCGACCCTGGCGCGTCTGCGCGAGTTGTTCGGCGACCCGTTGTTTGTGCGTGCCGGCAGCCTGATGCAGCCGACCGCGCGCTCTTTCGAGATTGCCGCCTTGCTGGAGCCGGCGCTGGATTCGATTACCCAGGCGGTGGCGCCGCGACCGGTGTTTGACCCGAGCACCGCAGAAGGGGTGTTCCATATTGCGGTCAGCGATGACGTGGAGTTCGCCTTGCTCCCGCGCCTGCTCAAACACCTGCGCATTGAAGCGCCACGGATCGTGCTGGTGGTGCACCGGGCAAATTACCTGACCATGCCGCGGCTGATCGCCGAGCACAAAATTTCCATGGGCATTGCCCACACCCGCGACTTGCCGGCCGCCGCCAAGCGCAAGATCCTCAGGCCGATACGCACGGTGATGATCCGTGGCGATTCGGCACCTGGGGCGTTGAGTCTCGACCAGTTTTGCGCCCGCCCGCAGGCCATGGTGTCGTTCCTCGGCGGCGTGCTGGGGGTGGTTGATTCCGCCCTGGAAGCGCTGAAACGCAAACGCCAGGTGATGTTGGTGGTGCCGCAGTTCAATGGGTTGGGAGCGTTATTGGCCGGCACTGACTTGATCGCGGTGGTCCCCGACTACACGGCGCACGTGTTCAGCCAAAGCGGTGAGATTCGCGCAGAGCCGGTTCCCGTGGGCTTGCCTGAATATGACCTGCACCTGGTGTGGCACTCGTGCAAGGACCTCGACCCGGCAGAACGTTGGCTGCGCTCGAGGATGGTCACCTATATGGCGGAAACGGAGCACGCATGACCCGGCTTTAACCGCTCTGTAACGCCTATTACAGAGCGTTTTTTATTAATAATTACAACTATCATTATTGTTGATGTAAGGTTTCGTTTTGTTCAATTCGTCCCGCTGGACCGACTGACCCAGAATCCGCTCATTCCTAAAATCAATAGGCGGTGAGCTCCATGAAACAGTCGTTGTCCTTCTTCCGTTACTCCGCGCTGGCTGCGGCCGTGATCACGCTCGCCGCCTGTGAACGGAGCCCGCAAAACACCCAGGCCGTGGCATCGGCAGCTACCAAAGTCACCGCCGCCAAGGTATTGACCCAGCCAGTCAACGAATGGGACGAAGTCACAGCGCGTCTCGAAGCGCCGGAGACCGTGATCATTCGGCCACGGGTCACTGGCCAGATCGACAGCGTGGCGTTCGTCGATGGCGCGCTGGTGAAGAAGGGCGACCTGCTGTTTCAGATCGATCCACGGCCGTTCGAAGCCGAGGTGCACCGCCTCGAAGCCCAACTGCAGCAGGTTCGTGCCACCGTCTCGCGGACCAACAATGAAGCCCAGCGCGGCCAGCGCCTGCTGACCAGCAATGCCATCTCCGCAGAATTGGCCGAAACCCGTACCACCACCGCCGAAGAAGCGCGCGCCGGTGTTGCTGCGGTGCAGGCGCAACTGGATCTGGCGCGCTTGAACCTGAGTTTTACCCGCGTCACCTCGCCGATTTCCGGTCGCGTCAGCCGTGCCGAAATCACCGCCGGCAACATGGTCACCGCCGAGCAGACGCCGCTGACCAGCGTGGTTTCCACTGACAAGGTCTACGCCTACTTCGACGCCGACGAGCGGGTGTTCCTCAAGTACACCCAACTGGCGCGCAACGGTCAGCGCGGCCAGACCACCCCGGTGTACATGGGCCTGTCCAACGAAGATGGCAACACCCACTTGGGGCAGATGAACTTCGTCGATAACCAGGTCAACCCGAAGACCGGCACCATCCGTGGCCGCGCGGTGTTTGATAATCGCGACGGCAGCTACACCCCCGGTCTGTATGCCCGCTTGAAGCTGGTCGGCAGCGCGACCTATGAAGCGGTGCTGATCAAGGACGACGCGGTCGGTACCGACCTGGGCAAGAAATTCGTGCTGGTCCTCGATAAGGACAACAAAGCCACTTATCGCTCGGTGGAGTTGGGGCCCAAGCTCGAAGGCCTGCGCATCGTGCGCAGCGGCTTGCAGAAAGACGAGCGAATCATCGTTGCCGGTTTGCAGCGTGTGCGTCCTGGCGCGGGCGTCGACCCGCAAGACACACCGATGGCCAGCCCGGAAACCATGACAGCCTTGGCCGAACACCGCCAGGCGCTGGAAGCCAGCAACGCCGCTGACAACAAGTCCGTCGCGCTGCCGAAAATCGCCAGCGCCGCCGCGCCACATAACTGAGGACGGGTGAAATGAAATTCTCGCAATTCTTTATCACTCGACCGATCTTCGCGGCAGTCCTGTCGTTGTTGATCCTGATCGCCGGGGCGATCGCGCTGTTCCAGTTGCCGATCAGCGAATACCCCGAAGTGGTGCCGCCGACCGTGGTGGTGCACGCCAACTACCCAGGCGCCAACCCCAAGGTCATCGGCGAAACCGTCGCCGCACCCTTGGAACAGGCGATTACCGGCGTCGAGAACATGCTGTACATGTCCTCGCAATCCACCGCTGACGGCAAGCTGACGCTGACCGTGACCTTCGCCCTCGGCACCGACCTGGACAACGCTCAGGTTCAAGTGCAGAACCGTGTAACCCGCACCGAACCCAAGTTGCCGGAGGAGGTGACCCGCATCGGCATCACCGTTGACAAGGCCTCGCCCGAGTTGACGATGCTGGTGCACCTGGTGTCGCCGGACAAGCGCTACAACATGCTGTACCTGTCCAACTACGCGATTCTCAACGTCAAGGACGAGCTGGCGCGTTTGAACGGCGTCGGTGATGTGCAGCTGTTCGGCATGGGCGATTACTCGCTGCGTATCTGGCTGGACCCGGAGAAGACCTCCTCGCGTAACCTGACCGCCACCGACGTGGTCAACGCCGTTCGTGAACAGAACCGGCAGATCGCCGCCGGTCAACTGGGTGCGCCACCCGCGCCCAACGCCACCAGCTTTCAGATGTCGATCAACTCCCAGGGCCGACTGGTCAGCGAAGAAGAATTCGAGAACGTTATCGTTCGCAGCGGTGCCAACGGCGAAATCACTCGCCTCAAAGACATCGCTCGCATCGAACTTGGCTCCAATCAATACGCCTTGCGTGCACTGCTGAACAACCAGGAAGCGGTGGCGATGCCGATCTTCCAGCGCCCTGGCTCGAACGCGATTGCTATCTCGGATCAGGTTCGCGCCAAGATGGCGGAGCTGAAGAAAAGCTTCCCGGAAGGCATGGATTTCGAAATCGTTTATGACCCGACCATCTTCGTCCGCAGCTCGATCGAGGCGGTGGTACACACGCTGTTCGAAGCGCTGATTCTGGTGGTGCTGGTGGTTATTCTGTTCCTGCAAACCTGGCGTGCGTCGATTATTCCATTGGTGGCGGTGCCGGTATCGTTGATCGGCACCTTTGCCGTCATGCATTTGTTTGGCTTCTCGCTCAATGCGCTTTCGCTGTTCGGCCTGGTGCTGGCCATCGGGATTGTGGTCGACGATGCCATCGTGGTGGTGGAGAACGTCGAACGTAACATCGAGCTGGGCCTTGAACCCAAGGCGGCGACCAGCAAGGCCATGGGCGAAGTCACCGGTCCGATCATTGCCACGGCGCTGGTGCTGTGTGCGGTGTTCGTCCCGGCAGCCTTTATCTCCGGCCTGACCGGTCAGTTCTACAAGCAGTTCGCCCTGACGATTGCGATTTCGACCGTGATTTCGGCGTTCAACTCGCTGACCTTGTCGCCGGCACTCGCGGCCGTGTTGCTGCAAGCCCATGGCGCCCCGAAGGATCGTTTTTCGAAGTTCCTCGACGCCGTGTTGGGTGGTTGGCTGTTCCGTCCGTTCAACCGTTTCTTTGAAAAAGCTGGCCATGGTTACGTCGGCACGGTCAGCCGGGTGGTCCGCAGCAGCGGCATTGCGGTAGTGGTCTACGGCGGCCTGATTGCCATGACCTGGATGGGGTTCAATACCACCCCGACCGGCTTTGTGCCGACGCAGGACAAAAAGTACCTGGTGACCTTCGCCCAGTTGCCGGACGCCGCGAGCCTTGATCGCACCGAAGCAGTGATTCGGCGCATGAGCGACATCGCGATGAAAGAACCCGGCTTCGATAGCGCGGTGGCGTTCCCCGGGCTGTCGATCAACGGTTTCACCAACAGCCCCAACGCCGGCATCGCGTTTATCGGTCTCAGTTCGTTCGATGAGCGCAAAGATCCAAGCCTCTCGGCCGGGGCGATTTCGGCTTCGTTGAATGCCAAGTTCGGCGGCATCCAGGAAGCCTACACAGCGGTGTTCCCGCCACCCCCGGTTCAAGGGCTGGGCACCATTGGCGGTTTCCGCCTGCAAATCGAAGACCGTGGCAACCTGGGTTACGAAGCGCTTTACAAAGAAACGATGAACATCATCACCAAGAGCCGCAGCGTGCCGGAACTGGCGAACCTGTTCACCAGCTATACGGTGAACGTGCCGCAGGTCGAGGCGGCCATCGACCGTGAGAAAGCCAAGACCCATGGTGTCGCCATCAGCGACATTTTCGACACCCTGCAGATCTACCTCGGTTCGCTGTACGCCAACGACTTCAACCGCTTTGGCCGTACTTATCAGGTGAACATCCAGGCCGAGCAACAGTTCCGCCAGGAGCCTGAGCAGATCGGTCAGTTGAAGGTGCGCAACAACCTTGGGGAAATGATCCCGTTGGCGACCTTCGTCAAAGTCAGCCCGACCTCGGGGCCAGATCGCGTGATGCATTACAACGGTTTCATCACCGCTGAAATCAACGGCGGTGCGGCTCCTGGCTACAGCTCGGGGCAGGCGCAAATCGCCATCGAGAAGCTGCTTAAGGAGGAGTTGCCCAACGGCATGACCTACGAGTGGACCGACCTGACGTTCCAGCAGATTTTGTCCGGCAACACGGCGTTGCTGGTGTTCCCGCTCTGCGTGCTGCTGGCGTTCCTGGTGCTGGCGGCCCTGTATGAAAGCTGGAGCCTGCCGCTGGCGGTGATTCTGATCGTGCCGATGACCCTGTTGTCGGCGATTGCCGGGGTGATCATTTCCAAGGGCGACAACAACATCTTCACCCAGATTGGCTTGATCGTTCTGGTGGGCCTGGCCTGTAAGAACGCGATCCTGATCGTCGAGTTTGCCAAAGAGAAACAGGACCACGGCATGACCCCGCTGGACGCGGTACTGGATGCCTGCCGTCAGCGTCTGCGGCCGATTCTGATGACCTCGTTCGCGTTCATCATGGGTGTGGTGCCGTTGGTGACATCCACCGGCGCCGGTTCGGAAATGCGTCACGCCATGGGTGTGGCCGTGTTCTCCGGCATGCTTGGGGTGACCTTCTTCGGTCTGTTGCTGACCCCGGTGTTCTTTGTCTTGATCCGCAACTTCGTGGGCCGTCAGCAGGCGCGTAAAGCAGCCAGGGCACAGCCTTCGATGACCGCTGCCGTGGAGTCGCATTGATGAATCTGTTGAAGCTTTTTATGCCAAGTCTGCTGACCCTGGCGCTGGCGGCCTGTGCCGTCGGCCCGGACTACAAGACCCCGCCAACCGCGGCCGCGACCCTGGATAATGCCGGCGTGCAAAACGACAAGGTCAAGTACGACCACCGCCAGTTCGATGCGGTCTGGTGGCAGCAGTTCGAAGACCCGACCTTGAACCGGATGGTCGCTACCTCATTGGAAGGCAACCGCGATCTGCGGGTGGCCTTCGCCCGATTGAAGGCGGCTCGGGCGATCCGTGACGACATCGAAAACGATGCGCGTCCGGTGGTCACCAGCAGCGTCAGCAGTGAATTGGGCAAGTCGCAGCAGCCGGGCCTCACTGATAAACGCGTCAACACCGAGCGCTATGACCTGGGGCTGGACATGGCCTGGGAGATCGATTTGTTCGGCCGCATCAAGCGCGAACTGGAGGCCAGCAATGCCGAGGAAGATGCCGCCAGGGAGGACCTGCATCAACTGCAAGTGACCATGATTGCGGAACTGGTGGATGCTTACGGTCAGCTGCGCGGCGCGCAACTGCGAGAAAAAATTGCCGTGCAGAACCTGAACAATCAGGGTGAATCACGCAAGGTCACGGTCAGTATGCGTGACGCCGGGGTCGGCAACGAGCTGGACGTGATGCGTGCCGATGCGCGTTACGCTGCGGTTGAAGCCACCATTCCGCAACTGCAGGCCGAGCAGGTTCGCCAACGGAATCGGATCGCTACCTTATTGGGTGAGCGTCCGGAACAATTGAGTGTCGACTTGAGGCCGGCGCAATTGCCGGCGATTTCCAAGGCCTTGCCGATTGGTGATCCGGGTGAGTTGTTACGCCGTCGCCCTGATATCCGCAGCGCCGAGCGTCATCTGGCCGCCGCCACGGCCAACATCGGGGTGGCCACGGCCGACCTGTTCCCACGGGTCAGCTTGAGTGGTTTCCTCGGCTTTACGGCGGCGCGGGGTTCGCAAATAGGCTCCAGCGCGGCCAGAGCATGGGGCCTTGGGCCGAGCATCACCTGGCCGGCATTCGATCTGGGCAGCGTGCGGGCGCGGATTCGTGGCGCCAACGCCGAGGCTGAAGGCGCGCTGGCGACCTATGAACAGCAGGTGCTGCTGGCATTGGAAGAGTCGGAGAACGCCTTCAGCGACTACAGCAAGCGTCAGCAACGCTTGCTGTCGTTGATCCAGCAAAGCGAGTCGAGCCGCGCGGCGGCCAGCCTGGCGGCGATTCAGTACAAGGAAGGCACGGTGGATTATCTGGTGTTACTGGATGCCGAACGCGAACGCCTGAGCGCTGAAGATGCCCAGGCCCAGGGCGAGACCGATCTGTACCGCGGCGTGGTCTCGATCTACAAGGCGCTGGGCGGTGGCTGGCAGGTGAAAGGGCAGGCGCTGGCGTCGGCAAAATAGCCGCTTAAGAATGCAATCCCTTGTAGGCGCTGCCGAAGGCTGCGAAGCGATTCCCATGACACGGCGCAATCGCAGCCTTCAGCAGCTCCTGCAGGGACCGTGTTTCTATTCAGCTTCTCTATCGCTTTGGTCGATACCCACCATTGACACAGAGGACGCGGGGTTTTTTCTGAGTTGCGGCAAGATGCCACTCTGCCAAACGAGGCACCCAGGAGAAGGGAAATGAAGATTCGTATTGCCGCGCTGCTCACCCTTATTGTCGCCTTGGCAGGCTGTGCCGCGCCCGGCAAGTCGACCTATTCCGATCATCAGAACGGTCTGTTGCGCTCTGCGACCCAGACCTCGACCTCCGCGCTGAGGCACACCCAGTCCGTTGCGGTGGTGTTCAGTGAGAACACCAAAGCCAATCAGGCCTACCTCGAGCATTACCATTCAGTTGCGCAAAACAGCCAACAGCTCGATGAACAGGTGCAGCAGGCTTATATCTCCAGTTCCGAGCCGAGCCTGGCCATCGACTGGTTCAAAACCTCACTGCAAGCGCAGTTCGCCTCGGTCACGTTCTACGACAACCTCGACAGCCTGATGGCGGCCCGGCCTGACGTAATCGTGATGCTCGATACCCGCAGCACGCTGGTCAGCGCCCAGAGCGCCGACGTCAAGGCGAGCATTGTCGCCGAGTTCTTCGACGCGCAACTCAACTACATTGGCAAGGCCGAAGGTCATGCAGACCAGAGCATGGCATCGGTGTGGGCGCAGAACAAAAACGCCCCGGAAATTGCCGCCGTGATCAACCAGCAACACACCGTGCAGGTCAGCGCGCTGCAACAGTTCGACAGCTCGCTGGATTCGCTGTTTAACGTGAAGTCCTGAGCCTGCTAGGGCGCCCGCAGCTTATCGACAATGCGCTTGATCAGCGCCGCATGGCCGGCCTGATCATCAGCGCGTGAAATCACCTGAACCACCGACACCCGATTGCCGGAACCGGCGAGGAAGGTAGTGTTCAACGTGGCGCCGCCGCCCATGGTCGCAGTGCTGTCGATCTCCCGCACACCCAGGCCCTTGCTGGTAAAGCGGTTTTCACCGGTTTGCTTGAAGTTGCCCAGCGCCTTGGTTTGCTGGTTGACGAAGCCGGTGACGGCGCTGTCGAGGAACGCATCGTCGTTATTCCCTGTGGGCAGTCCTTCCGACAGCTTATTCTCGGCGGCGATGATCACGCGTCGGTCGGTCTGACTGACGTACATGGTGCCGGTCGCGCCCGCGGTGTTGCTTTCTTCCTTGCCGGCCGGCATCGCGTTGGCGACATAACCTTTGGGCAGACTGAAGGAAAATTTGCCGTCTAACGTCGAAAGCTTTTGCGCCGCCACCGGTTTGGCCTGGGCTTTGGTGGTGGCATAGCTATCGATGCTGGTGAGCAGGGCCGCCAGGCTCAAGACCAGTACCAGGGTTTTCTTGCTGAAAAGCGCCATTTGAGTGCCCCTTGGAAAAATATTTCTTTGCAGGGTTGATTGTATCCGTTGGAGGCAAGCCGGTCTGTTTGTGGTGAACAGGCGCCAGACCTGACACACCACTAGCCAGCGATCTGGCGTCAGCCAGCGGTTATCTCCCGCAGATTGAATAGCGAGATTCAATTTCTCTTGCGCAGATGCACTGCTACTAATGGGCAATTAAGCGGCATTAGTACAGGGAGTCTCTTGCGTGAAGCCTGCCACTGTTCTACCTCGCACGTCGGCGTATCGCCCGGACATCGATGGCTTGCGCGCGATCGCGGTCGTACTGGTGGCGCTGTATCACGCCAGGTTTCCGGTGTGGGGCGGGTTTGTCGGGGTCGATGTGTTTTACGTGATCTCCGGTTATTTGATCACCTCCATCATCGCCAGGGAAATCGACGCCGGGGTTTTCACCTTTCGCGGGTTTTATGAGCGGCGAATCAAGCGCTTGTTGCCGGCTTATGTGTTTTTGTTGTTGTGCTTATTCATCTACTGCAGCCACTTTCTGTTTGCCGATGAGTTGATCTCGTTTGCCAAAAGTACGCTCTATTCGCTGATTGGACTGAGTAACGTTTACTTCCTGTTGGGCACCGGTTACTTCGGTTCGGCGGGTTACGAGCCGCTGCTGCACACCTGGTCGATCTCGGTGGAAGAGCAGTTCTATGTGGTCTGGCCGATTCTGCTCATCGTGCTGTTCAAATTCAGGCACAGGCTTTCACCCGCGTGGGTGATTGCCGGGATCTTTATCGGCTCGTTGGCGTTGTCCGAAGTGTTTGCCCACCAACATCGCAATGCCGCCTATTTGCTGTTGCCGTTCCGCTTTTTCGAGTTGCTGATCGGCTGTTACCTGGCGATCGCTGCCGACAAGGTTGCGACGATCATGAAATATCCCACAGCCTGTTCGTTGCTGGGCGTCGGATTGATCATCGGCAGTGCGATAACCTTGAATGAATCCTCGACCTTTCCCGGTTTGAATGCCGTGCCTGTCTGTGTCGGCGTGGCATTGCTGATCGCCTCTGGAATGACCGACCGCCTTGGAGTGGTTACCCGCCTGTTGAGCCTGGCGCCGGTGACCTATGTCGGCAAGATTTCGTACTCGTTGTACCTCTGGCATTGGCCGGTGCTGATCCTTGCCGAGTACCAGGGCATTGCCTTGACGGCGGGCAATGCCTGCCTGCTGCTGGCCGGCGCGTTTATTGCCTCGGTGATCAGTTATCACTTCGTCGAAAGACCGTTCCGGGTGATCAAGGCCGGACAGTTCAACAGGGTGTTCGGCGGTTTGTACGTGCTGCCTTCGTTGTGCGCCGTCGGCATGGTGACGTTGATTCTGACCCACGACGGTTTTCGTTCCGATGCCGACCAGGCGGTGGCGGAGCTTCAAGAGCAGAACAATTCCCACACCATTCGCAGCAAATGCATGGAAGCCGGGGTGGTGGGCAACGTTGAGGATTGTCACCTCGGACCGCAGAAAACAACCCTCGATGGCGTGCTGATCGGTGACTCATTCGCCAATGCCTACGCGCCGTTCATCAATGCCCTGGCCGTCGATGCCGGGCTGATGATCCATGACAGCACCATGAGTTCGACGCCGTCGATCCCCGGCATTTTTGTGGTCGACGCGCAAAGCAAGGCGTCGCCAGCCGAGGCCGAGGCCATTATCAAGTACTCGACGGAGCGCTTCGAATTTGCGAAGAAACAGCGCATCGCCATCCTGTCTAATTTCTGGAATGCCTACGATCACTGGAATCAGCGCTACAGCATTCACAACGAACAGCGGGAAGACCTGACGGACAGCATGGATCAGGCTTACTTCAGCGCCGTCAAAGAGCTACTGGATGCCGGGGTGAAGGTGGTGATCGTGGTTCAGCCGTTCGCCGAAATCGGCCGGGTCAAGGTCAACGAATTGCGCGTGATGAAACTGCATCACCTGAACCTGCAAGCGATGACCTTCAAACCGGCGGAGTCCCACGCCGAGCGCATTGAATACACGATCAAACGGAAATTTCCCGCTGTGGTGCTGATCGACCCCAATGACGCGCTGTGCCAGCCGGAATGCCGACCCAGCGTCGCCGGAAACATTCTGTTCACCACCGATGGCACCCACCTGAATGCCATCGCGGCCGCCGCCCTGGGTGACGAGTACATCAAGGACCTGGGCAATCCATTGAAGCATTTGTGAAGCGGCTTACTGTTCGGGCGCGACCATGCGGAACTTGATGTTGATGTCGTTGGACACCACGCCGTAATCGGCCCATTCACCTTCACCGACCTTGAAGTCGGCGCGCTTGAGAATGAATTCGCCATTGAACACGCCGATGGAGTTTTGTTCGCTCAACACCATCAACGCGCTGACGTCACGGGTCTGACCCTTGAGCGTCAGCTTGCCTGAGACCTCGTAGCGGTTGTCATCGATGGCCTTGACGCTGGTGGATTCAAACTTCGCCACCGGGTATTGAGCGGTGTCGAACCAGCCCGGTTTCTGCAACTCGGTATTGGCGTCGCTGCTGCCGGCATCAATGCTGTCCAGTTGAATGATCAATGCCGCCTGGGCGGCGGCGGGGTTTGCCGAGTCGAAGTTGAGCGAGGCCTGGAACTTGCTGAAGGTGCCATACACCCGCGCGCCCATTTGGGTATAGGTAAAGGCGATCTGGCTGGCCGTGGCGTTCACTTGGCGGTATTCGACGGCGAACGCATCGGGCAGGGCGCCGACGCTGAGGGTGGCGATCAATGCGGCAGAACTCAAAAAGCGATAGCTCATGAAACTCTCCGGCCGGGGACGAGCGTGATAATGGGTTCAGCCTTTGCGTTGCCAGGGCAGCATGCGCCCGAGTATGCCATCGCGATCGATGAAATGGTGCTTCAGCGCAGCGCCAGTATGGACGATCACCAGTCCCAGCAAGATGAAATTGAGCGTGTGGTGCAGCTGCGTCAGGCGATCACCCAGGGCAGCGTCTTTCGCCAGCAGGTCCGGCAAGGGCAAGACGCCGAACCACGAGGTCTGAAACCCCTTTGCTGAACTTGCCAGCCAGCCACTCAGCGGAATCGCGATCATCAACCCATACATCAGCCAGTGCAGGCCATGGGCAATCTGGCGCAACAGTGACGGCATGCTCGCCGGTAGCGGCGGCGCGGGATGGCGCAAGCGCCAGGCGAGGCGCAGCCACAGCACGATGAACAGCGTGACCCCGGCCCATTTATGCCAGGAAAACAGCTTCAGTTTGGTCGGCGACAACGACAGATCGGTCATGTAGAAACCGAGGGCGAAAGTACCGATCAAGCCCAGCGCCATAAGCCAGTGCAAGGCGATCGCGGTGTGCGTGTAGCGCGGGGTCATGGGTGTCTTGCCTCGTCGTGCGGCGGCTCAGGTCTGCGGGACTGCCAGGTTGGCGCGGCGCAGCAGGGTGCGATTGCGCTGAGAGAGATTAATCACCTCCAGCTGCTTGCCGGCCTTTTCGTAACGCAGGTAAAGCGCCTCCAGGGCAGCAATCGCCGAGTGATCTGAAAAGTGTAGGTGTTGGCAGTCCAGCACCGAATGCTCAGGGTCGTTCAACGGATCGAACAATGCCTGGAAATTCATGGTCGAGGCGAAAAACAGCGTGCCGTGCGGGGTGTAAATGTTCTCGCCGGCGCTGCCGAGCCGCTGTTCGGCGCGGATTTCGCGGGCATGTTGCCAGGCAAAGTTCAGTGCCGCGATCACAATGCCGCAGAGCACGGCAACCGCCAGGTCGGTGAACACGGTGATCACGGTCACGGCGATGATCACCAGCGCATCGTTGCGCGGCACTTTGCCCAGCACCCGCAGCGAACCCCAGGCGAAGGTCTGTTGCGCGACGACGAACATCACGCCGACCAGCGCGGCCAGCGGAATACGCTCGATCCACGGCGACAGGAACAGGATGAACAGCAGGATCATCACGCCGCTGGTGATGCCGGACAGGCGACTGCGACCGCCGGAGCTCAGGTTGATCATGGTCTGGCCGATCATCGCGCAGCCCCCCATGCCGCCGAACAGGCCCGAAACGATGTTGGCGGCGCCCAGTGCCACGCACTCTTTATCCGGCTGACCACGGGTTTCGGTGATGTCATCGGTCAAGTTCAGCGTGAGCAGGGTTTCCAGCAGGCCGACCACCGCCATCAACGCCGCGTAAGGCAGGATGATCAGCAGGGTGTCGAGGTTGAACGGCACGTCTGGCAGATGCAGGGCCGGCAGTTCGCCGGCAATGGCCGCCATATCGCCAAGGGTACGTGTCGGCAGGTGCAGCAACTGACTGAGCAGGCCCACGCCGAGAATCGCCGCCAACGCGGGCGGCACGGCTTTGGTCAGGCGTGGCAGCAGGTAAACGATCAACATCGTCAGCGCGACCAGCGCACTCATCACCAGCAACGGCGTGCCTTGTAGCCACTGTTGATCTTGCTTGAAGTGCTCCAGCTGCGCCATGGCAATGATGATCGCCAGGCCGTTGACGAAGCCCAGCATCACCGGGTGCGGCACCATGCGGATCAACTTGGCGAGTCGCAACACGCCAAACAGCAGCATCAGCGCGCCGCTGAGGATCACAGTGGCCAGCAAGTATTGCGCGCCGTGCTGCACCACCAGCGCGACAATCACCACGGCCATCGACCCCGCAGCACCGGAAATCATGCCCGGCCGGCCGCCGAATATGGCCGTCAGGGTGCAAATGATGAAGGCACCGTACAGCCCCATCAACGGGTTGACCTGCGCCACCAGGGCAAAGGCGATGCACTCCGGCACCAGTGCAAACGACGAAGTCAGCCCTGCCAGAACGTTATTTCGTATACCCGCGAGTTGCATGTCCTACCTTCGATTTAAACGCAAAGCCTGCCCAAGGGGCGGGGATATTAGAGGGAAACGCTGGGACGGGCCACTTTGAACAGGATTCTATGTTCACGCGTATTGTGTATTGTCTGACGACATAGATCGCCCACAGGCCCGCGTTTTTGACTAACGGCGCTCAGGCCGAACCATCGGCTACCTATACTGGATAAGGCTGATTTCAGCCTGGGAGCCGAATCATGAGACCGGTTCATGTGATCGAAGCTGATAACACACCAACCCCCGTCAACGTAGTGGGCGAAGCCATCACCATTCTGGCGGGTGGCGATATGAGCAAACCCTTTGAGATGCACCTTCAGGAAGGTGTGCGCGATGGCGGGCCGCCGCCGCACTTTCATGCCTGGGACGAGGCGTTCTACGTTATTGATGGCGAAGTCGAGGTGACGGTCGAGGGCAAAGCCAGTCGAGTGACGCGCGGAGGGTATGTGCACATTCCGGGTGGCACCGTGCATGCGTACAAAAACATCAGTGCGACGGCGAAAATGATCGGCGTAGTGTCCGACCCGCGAGGTGGACAGTTCTTTGCGGCGGTCGATCAACTTAAAGTGCCTGAGGATCTGCCGCGAATACTGGAAATTGCTGAACAGTATGGGGTTACGTTTTTGCTGCCGACGACTGCGCGGTGAAGTTGTAGTGAGTAACCCTCATTGAAATTACAATGATGGCTTACTGATACTGGTTGTAGATAACTTCGTTAAGTTTTAGGGGTATCATCCATTATCAGGTGGTCACCTGTGGTGGTGCATTGCTTAGTGTAATATAAGTGTTCGGCAAGTTCCCTGGATGGGTCTATACCTTATGCGTAGCGGTCAGCCCAATAACTAAGGGAAAGACCATGGACGCTAACAAGGGGTCAGGAACTAACTTTGCTTTTTGGCTGCCGGGCAGTGCCGTTATCCTCAGCCTCGTGGTATCAACCTTCGCACTGACGCGCGCGCCCTTTCTTGAACCTCGGCCGTTGGGTGCGCAATTTCATAGTGAGACGCCAATAGAGGCGCGCTTGTGGCAGGACCCGTTCGATGCACTTGAGCGCTTTCGCAAGAAGCTCAAGGATAATAAAGAGTCCGATGCCGGGAAGGAATGCAGTCCTGGCTTTCCTACATTGACCGTTTCCGCTCCTGGTACCGAACCGGTAGTAGGCGAACGCCCTGAAATCATGGTTGCCTTGGTAGAGGGCGGAGCGTATGCCGATGAAGTAGAACAACGTCGGCGCATTCGTTATGCGGTATTGGCCGGCTTCAAGAATTCGCAAATGGTTCCAGAGGATGAGCAGCACATCCGTTGTTTTTTTGCGCCCAAAGACTTGTCAAACAAAAAAACAAAGGAGGACGCGCAGTCAGCAACAACGATGGAGCAGGAAGCCATTCCTTATGAAACCTTCATCGCCAACCCCTTCGATCCGCCGTTGGACATTAACGGAAAGGCACACCCAACGGCCCGGACTCTGCTGTTTTGGGTCAAGCAGGATTACCTTGGCGCGTACCCGTTGCAGCAACTCACGGCGTTACGCGGCTTGTTGTTGGATAAACTGGTAGCCTCGTGTGGCGACGCCCCTGAGTGCAATATGCTGCCCAGGACTGAGGTCATGAAAGTCATCGGTCCCTCTACATCTGCGGTTCTGCGTAATATGTATTGGGACGAGCACAACAATTATGCCGATCCGGCGATCGAGATTTACTCACCGCTGGCCACCGCGGATTACGACACACTGAAGCAAGGCTTTGACAAAGATCCCAAACACCCGGAACTAACATCGCCGCCCAAAGAAACCATGAAGCTGCTGCGCACTGTCAGCGATGACGGAACGATGGCGAAGTTGTTATTAGGGGAAATGAAACTCCGCCGGGTGGATCCGGTTACCGGTGTGCAATGCAGTAGAGGCGCTACGCAGCACATTGGAACACCCTGTGCGCCAGTGGTCTGGGCGGATGCCAATCGTATTGCGCTGGTCTCGGAATGGGACAGTTTCTACAGTCGCGCGTTAATCGAGAGCTTCAAATCACAGGTCGTCGAAGACGCCCAGATACCTGAAAAGGATAGGGCTGTCGTTGATAAATGGATCCTGCGCTTCAGCTATTTACGAGGTCTGGACGGCCGTTTACCAGAAGAAGCGGCGAAGGCCGATAAAGCCACGGCCGCGGACGCCAGCAAAAGTAACCCCGACGATGGCAAGTTGGACCTTGGCTCGCTGGAGAAATCCGATGGCAACTCTCAACTGGATTACTTGCGTCGTCTTGCCGACCACATCATGCGCGAAGATGAAGCC
Organism: Pseudomonas sp. NA-150; assembly: GCF_044336365.1. NCBI lineage: Bacteria > Pseudomonadati > Pseudomonadota > Gammaproteobacteria > Pseudomonadales > Pseudomonadaceae > Pseudomonas > Pseudomonas sp. NA-150. The sequence goes on from NZ_CP172305.1 coordinate 2,443,114, forward strand.
TACCGTCGGGAGGGTAAAAGCGGGATTGGCGCGATCGGGGTGTTGGGCGAGGACACCTACGACAAGCTGCTGGTGTTGCAGGCGCTGAAGAGCCAGATGCCGAGCAAGGTGTTTTTCTCCACGGACCTGGATGCGCGCATGCTGGAGCGCGGGCAGGCGCAGACCACCCGAAATCTGGTGTTGGCCGCGCCCTACGGACTGACCTTGACGCGTGCCTTGCAACAGGACGTCCCGCCGTTTCGCGACAGCCTGCAAAGCTCGGTGTTTATCTCGGTACTGGCCGCGCAGGCGCCGCAGAGATTCGAGGAGAAACGGGCGAAGTTCGATTACTCCAAATCGGAGTTGCTGTCGCCGGGCATTTATGAGGTCGGCATCAGCGGTTTTATTCCGCTGGCGAGCCAGTTCACCGCCGCGCGCCCCGAGGACTGCGCTGCGCCGGTCCGCACACAATCGGCGCGGGGCGTTCGTCCACACGACATCATGGCCTTGCGTTGTCTGCAAGACCCGTCACCACCGCCGTACCCCGAACCGTCGAAATCGATTCGCGCGCAGTTCGACCAAAGTCAGTCGTTTTTCCTGGCCAGGCCGCTGCTGATTATTTTGCTGATAGTGGGGATTTTTCTCGGTTGGCGCTTGATTGACCAACCGTCCCGCTATTACCGGGGCGTGCCGTTGGCGCTGTATGTCGTGGCTGGATTCTCCGCCATCGCCGCCGCGCATACCTGGCGGGTCGGCTTCATGTGGTTTACCTTCGTGCTGATTCTGTTGGGCATCATTTGCACCGGCCTTATTCGCCGTGACGATCGAAAAGCCAACGTCATGCCGGCCATGGCCAATCGTGGCTTGTTCGACTCTTCGGCCTGGTACCTCGCCGTGCCGCTGGTGGTGTTTGTGCTTGCGCTGTTGTTGGCGTACCAGAATCGCGAAGTGCTGACGGACGAAGGGTTGGGTGAACCGATGTTTCTCTTCGAGGGCATCAGTGCTTGGCCGACGGTGGCGCTGCGTTTGCTCGCTGCGCTTATTTCGATTTCGGCACTGGGCTGGGGCTGGCGTAACTTGCGGGTCAATCGCCAAGAGATTGAATCAAGCTTTCATTTAGGGGCGTACATGGGCAAATACCCCATGACGCTGTGGGGGCAGTTTCCGCGGTTCCTGCCGCATAAAACCAGGCGAACCCTGCGTGAGTGGCGGCGCGCACTGGGCAGTTGTCTGTTTCTGATTCTGTTTCCGCTGTCGACCCTCAGCCTGGAGTGGACACGACACCAGAAACTGGTCGCGCCCCCCGTTGAGTTTGCCGAGGATCAACGCACGATCATTTTCGTCACACGATTCTGGCGAGAGCATTGTGTGTGCGGAACGTTCGGTGCCCGTATGTTGCGCGCGGTGCTGGCCACCTGGATCTTCATCGTGATCACCAGTGTGCTGTATGTATTCTGGCCGATGGAGGGCACCCCGGTGCGCGGCGAGTCGCCGATCTGGTTACTGAGCTGGTTGCTGCCCACGGTGCTGTTCCAATTCCTGGTGTTCTGGGTGGTGGATGCCAACTTGCTGTTGACGCGGTTTATCCGCCACCTGAGCGAGCATTACGCGATCTGGCCAAAAACGTTGCGCCGCGAACACGAGAAAATATTCGGCACCGGCTTGCACCCGTGTATCGATGATTGGGTGGATATTCTGCTGATCGCCAAGCGGAGTGCGGCGGTCAATCGCCTGATCTACGCCCCGACCGTGGTCATGCTGATCCTGTTGGCGTCGCGCAGCAGTGTGTTCGACAATTGGCAGACGCCACCCAGTCTGGTGATCACCTTTCTGCTGACGGCGCTGCTGTTGCTTGTGTCGGCGTTGTCCCTACGGCGAGCGGCAGAAAAGGCGCGTAGCGCAGCCTTGCAACGTATCGATAATTACCTGTTGAAAGCGCCAGCCGATGAGGTGGGCTACGAGAAGTTCAAGATCATCCGCGAGCGCATCGCGGCACTGAATACGGGGGCGTTTTCCCGTTATTCAGAGGAGCCACTGGTGCGTGCGTTGTTGTTGTCATTGACCGGTATTGGCGGATCGGTTCTGGTCGATGCCTTGAATTTCGCCAAGTTCTAAAGAACTGTGAGCCAGGCTGCGGAGGCATTATCGCTCGGCAGCCTGATCATCGGTCTGCGGCGTTTGCGGCGTGCCTGGCTGAAACTCATCCGGCAACGCGGCCGTTTTGCCCAGTTCACCTTCGATGTTGCCTGACAGGTGATTCACGCCGGCCAATACCCCTGTGTTGGGGTTTTCCATCAACGCGCGCCATTCCGCGTCCAGTGCGCCTTGCAGATTTTGGCGCAGTAGGGCTTCCATTTCCGGCCGATCGCGTTCGTGGGCAATGGCGCCGAAACCCGCCATGCCGACCGAAATCATGACGCCGGCTGCGCGGCCGACGGCAGCGGCCACCGCGCTGGCAACGCCCCGGGGCGCGAGCTGCGCTTCGAGTTTCTTGCTGGAGCGAATCGCTGCCGTCGAAATATCCGAGTCCGAGGGCCTGCCTTTCACGTCAGTGGAAGCCTGGCGAATGTGCTCCACCAGCGCCGCATAGGCGGGCAGGGTCGCGGGGTCGGTGTGGATCATGTCGTACAGCGAAGCGCTACGCGTGGCGGGTGGCGCCAGGGTAATCGCCGGGACTTCGTTGAGTCGGCGGTCGAATTGGTCCGTGGGAATACCGTAGCGTTGCGGAATGCTCTGCAACTGCATACCCAACGCCTGGATATAAAAGGTAATTGCTCGGCTCGTGATCAGGTCAGGGTCAACCTGGCTGGCGACGGGCGTCAGCACCCGGTCGTGATACTGCTCTTGCAAATAGATCGACAGACGCTGCTCGGGTGTCTCGCCGGCCTGACCATTACTGACTTTGTACCAGGTGACTTTCATGGTCAGCCATTGCTCGGTCCAGTAGCTGCTGAACCACGGAATGAAGTCAGATTCGGTGCGCTGGCGAACCAGGTTTCTCCAGCTTTCCATGGAGTCGTGGGCGTACTGCCTGACCCGCACGGAGGCGTCCTGCGAGGCGCTAATAATGTCCCGATCGACCTTGCGCCACGTATCTCCCGGAACCACGACGGCCGGGGGTTGTTCAACGACAGGGTGCGGCGTGGCACATCCCGCCAACACCAGCATCACGGCGACGATCAGGGCGCGCAGGTTCACGATCGTGGTCCATTGGATAGTTCGACAGCGGCGGCCCCCCAACCACCAAGTACGGTGTCTTAAGTATAGGTGGCCCGAAACAGGATGCGACCTGTCCGATTCTGGGAAGTCTCAAACAACATTCTTGAGCGTTGCGTAAATCCTGGTCAGCCTTTGCCCGCCACCGCCAAAGGCTTCACCGGCCGCAACATTCCGGTCGCCACCGCGCAAGCCGCCATCAGACCGAAGGTGCCGATAAACACCACGCGCATGCCGTAGTGACCCCCGAGGTAGCCGCCGGTCAGCGGGCCGAGGACCTGGCCGATGTATTGGCTGGAGGTGGAATAACCGAGCATCCGCCCCGCAACCTGTTCCGGCACCGAGTGGCGCACGATGCTGGAAATGCACGGCAGCAATCCGCCCAACGCCAGTCCCATCAGAAAGCGCAGCCCCACCAGTTGCCAGCCGTCGGTGACGAATGCTTGCGGGATCAACAAAATGGCAGCGGCCGACAAGCAAAAAGTCACCACGGTCCAGTGACCGATTCTGTCCGCCAGTTTGCCGAGGTTGGCCGCCGAGACGATGCTGCCCAGGGCGGCCGCCGACATCACCATGCCGGCCATGAACGTCAGGTGCTCGGTGTGCAACTGCATCAGGTAGACGGTGATAATCGGCTCGATGGACATGGTGGCGAACATCAACATGCTGGCGATCACGAACATGGTGATCACCGGTTTTTTATCGACGATCACCGACCATGGGCGCACAGTCGGCGTCTTGACCTGGTTGACGTCGCGCCGTGGGCGAGGGGCTTCCTTCATCAGGAACAGCGTCGCGAGGAAGGTCACGAAGATCACCGCACCGGCGAGGAAGAAGGTGTTGCGGATACCGATCAGCGGCGGCAGCAAGCCACCAATCAAGGGTCCCACCAGACTGCCGGCCATGATCCCGGAGGACAGCACGCCCAACGCCCAGCCCGAGCGCGCCTTGGGGGTTTGTGTGGCGACGAGGATTGTCGCTCCCGAGGCATAACCACCGAGCAAACCGGCCAGCAGGCGCAACAGCACCAGTTGCCAGATATTCTCTGCCAGCCCGATCAACGACATCGCCACCGCCATACCGAGGCTGGCGCGAATCAGCATCAACTTGCGCCCGTAGCGATCACCCAGCCGGCCCCACAACGGCGCGGTAAACGCTGCAGAAAGAAAGGTCGCACCAAACGCGATGCCCGACCACTGCACAATCGCTGCCTGATCGCTGACGCCCAAATGTTCGACATACAACGGCAGAAACGGCAACAGCAAGGTCATGGCGATGATGGTGGTGAACGATCCCAGCACGCAGACCACCAGGTTACGTTTCCAGTGCAGTTCAGCGGCGGGGATGGTTTCCTGGGCGGCGGTCATGGGGAGTTACCAAGGGATGGAGTGCGCCCACGCTAACCCTTCGACTCTCATAAATAAAATTCATGTTTTTTATGCAGTGCATTCCTGTATGGAATGCGTCAGTGGGAGACCTCCGCACGCTTCGCGCGACCGTTGTCGGCATGCGGGGCGTCGACGATCAGCGCGGGATTCAGGCTGCGAATCCGACTCTCTAAATGATAAGCCCCGGCTTCGGCGTAACGCAGGAAGCACCGTTGGCAATGGATGCACTCCCAGACGCCGCAACGGTTGTAGGGGAAATACATCGGCGCAATCGGTGCGTCGAGCGACCAGTAATAGGTGCCCTGCGGATGGTATTCATCGAGGGTCGACTCTTCTTCATCGGCGAACACCAGCGTGGCAATTTCCCGCAACTGCGCTTCCTTCAGCGACACCGGCATGCCTTCCCAACCCGCCAGCGATTTCGGGGTGCAGGTGCAGGGTTGGGTGACGGCGGCGGAGCGTTGGGCAAGGTGGGTGAGGGCGGGCAGGTCGAGGCAGGTGTGCATGATCGGCAGACTCTTGGGATAGGGTGCGGTCTTTAATAAGCAGCCTAGTCCGAAAGCGTCCGCGTTCGAAGTCGACTTTGCGCTAAAACGCTTAAGTGTCGCCCTCCAGCATCGTCACCAACCGCTTGATATCCGCCCGCGCAGCTTTGGCCACCGGCACAAACGCGTAATAAGCGTGACCCAAACGCAACGCCACCGGCGACAGGATGATCAAGCGCCCGGCCTCCAGATCGCTGTGGGCGACGGTTTTCTGCCCCAGGGCAATTCCCAGCCCCAATCGCGCCATGGAAATCGACAGGCTGGATAACCCACTGCGCCGCCCTTGGGTGGGGTCGGGTCGATAGCGGCTGCCAGCTTCGTTGAACCAGTCGCCCCAGGTCGGGTGCGAGGCGTAGTTCACGCCCCAGTGGGTGTGGATGAACAGGTTCTGCTGCACGGGTACCAGGTTGAACTCCTGATTGCCATGGCGATACCAGAAGTCGGGGGCGCACATCGGCAGTACCTGATCCTGGACCAGCAGCGTGCCGGTTAGGCCGGGGTAGTGGTAGTCACCGTAGGCGATGCGCAGGTCAATGTCGCTGCGCGCGAGGTCGACCGGGTCGTCTTCCACGCGGATGTCGATGGACAGTTGCGGGTAGAAATCCAGCAGTCCCGAGAGCTTCGGCGCCAGCCAGTTTTCCGCCAAGGAGTACGGCACGCTGACCACCAGACGCCGGGCGTGTAAATCGCCTTCCAGCATCCGCGTGGTCATGTTGGCGAGGTCACCGAGGGCCCTTGCGGTTTGCGTGTACACGCCGTGCCCGGCATCGGTCAGCGTCAGGCGATTACCCGTGCGCACAAACAGCTGTCGGCCGAGAAAGTCTTCGAGGTGGCGCACCTGTTGGCTGACTGCAGCCGACGTCACACCCAGTTCCGCGGCGGCCAGCACAAAGCTGCCGACGCGGGCCGTGACTTCGAAGGCCTTGACGGCATTGAGCGGCGGCAATCGATTCATGCAGTGTCAGCCTTCGAAAGTTTTTCTTGGGCAACGCTAACAATTTGTGCCGTTGTTGGGAAGCCTGTGCCGCGCTAGTTTGGGTCATCACAGACGCGAGGTGCCTATGCACGAGATCCTTGATTTGCAACGCTATCCTCTAGACCAGGAAGGCAGCGCCGAGTGGCAGGCGTTGGTAGATAGCGCACGCGCCGAACTGCAGGCCAACGGCATGTTCAACCTGCGGCAACTGCTTCGCCCGCACGCGGCGCAGCAGGCGGCGCTGGCCTTGCAATCGGTGATGGACAGCCAGTCCCACGTGCACAAGCGCCTGCACAATATCTATTTCAAACCGGAGATCCCGGAGCTGGCCCCCGACCATCCTGCATTGCGCAAAGTCGAGACCGTCAGCCACACCCTGTGCGCCGACCAGATCGATGACAGCATCGTGTTGCGCATTTATCAGTACCAGCCGTTGATTCGCTTCATCGCCGCGACCATGGACAAGCCTGAGTTGCATGTCATGGAGGATCCGTTGGCCCGGGCCAATGTCATGAGTTATCGCGAAAGCGAAGCGCTGAACTGGCACTTCGATCGTGCCGAATTCACCACCACGTTGTTGTTACAGGCGCCCGAGGCGGGTGGCGAATTCCAGTACCGCAGCGATTTGCGTTCGGACGACAACCCCAACTACGACGGTGTAGCAAAACTTTTGCAAGGCGAGGATTCGCAGGTTCACAGCCTGTCGCTGGAAGCGGGAACATTGAACGTGTTTCGCGGCAAACACACCGCCCACCGGGTCACCCCGGTGCAGGGGCAGCGTGACCGGATGATTGCGGTGTTTTCCTACTACGAGAAGCCGGGCGTGCTGTTCAGCGCCGAAGAGCGGCTCGGCTTTTACGGTCGTACGGCGTGAGCCGCGCCATCTTGGCGATGTGCCCATAACAATAATAAACCCATGCTGACTGCGTCCCTGACGCGAGTTTTGTACCCATGCCAATCAACTTTTACTTGCAGTGGGAACTCCTATGACCCGTTACCTGAAAGCATTGGTAAAACCGGCGACCCTGTCTTTGCTGACCATCGCCACCTTGTGTTCCGGGGCCACCCAGGCCAAGGAGTGGAGCAGCGTGACGATCGCCACCGAAGCGGCGTATGAGCCGTGGAACATGACGCTGCCGGGTGGCGCCATTGGTGGTTTCGAGCCCGAGTTGATTGCAGATTTGTGCAACCGGATCAAGCTGCACTGCAAGCTCCAGGCGCAAGACTGGGACGGCATGATTGCCGGCTTGCAGGTCGGCAAGTTCGACATGTTGATGGATGCAATCATGATCACCCCAGAGCGCCAGCAGGTGATTGCCTTTTCTGCGCCTTACGCGGTGACCCCCGGGGTGTTGGTCGCGGCCGACAAGGGCTTGATCGCGGCGGCCGGGCCGTCGGGTCAGGTCGTCAAACTTACCGGCGACGCGGCCCACGACAAACCCACCGTGGATGCGATGCGCGCGTTGCTGAAGGGTAAATCCATCGGCATTGCCTCAGGTACGGCGTACACCCAGTTCATCCAGGCCAACTTCAGTGATATCGCCACCGTGCGCGAGTATAAAAAATCCGGTGAGCACGTCATGGACTTAGTCGCCGGTCGAATCGATTACGCCTTCGATGACGTGACGTTCTTCAGCTCGATCATGGATAAACCGGAGAACCAGTCACTGGCGATCGTCGGCCCCAAGATTGGCGGCTCGATCTGGGGGCCGGGTGAAGCGTTGGCCTTCCGTCAGAGTGATCCCGAATTAAAAGCCAGGTTCGACGATGCATTACGCTCGGCGTTGGCCGATGGCACGGTGAAGACGCTGTCGCATAAGTGGTTCAAGACGGATATCACACCGTAAGTGCGTTGATCACCTTGCCGGATTGAACAAGACCCAGGCTCGCCGCAGACCATTCTGCGGCGGGCCGTCGGCTGATGGCTGATGGCGTTTTGGGTCAGTAAAAGCTCTAAGGTAATGACTAAAGGTTATTTTTTTAATTTCCAAATGGAATATAACGTGGCGCCTTCCAGGAACGGTGACTCTACCTTGAGGGCTACACGATGCGGCGTCTTTCAGCTTTGGCAATGGCAATGGCAATCAGCGGTTCAGCATGGGCTGCGACTCCGCCGGATAGCCTGATAGTGGCGCGTTCGATCGACGACATCGTCAGTCTCGACCCCGCAGAAAGTTTCGAAATCTCCGGCACCAACACACTGATTAATTTCTACCAGCGCTTGCTTGAACCGGATCGCTTCGACCCGTCGAAGCAAGTGCCGGTGCTGGCCACGCAATGGCAGGCGGGCAGCGACGATAAAAGCCTGACCTTTGAACTGCGCCCCGGCGCGACGTTCGCCTCGGGCAATCCGGTGCGCCCCGAAGACGTGATCTACTCGTTGAGCCGCGTGGTCAAACTCAACAAAACCCCGTCCTTCATCCTCGGTGAGCTGGGCTGGACACCGCAAAACATCGATGGTCTGCTGACCAAGGTGGATGAGCATCACGTGCGAATTTCCTGGCCGGCAGCCGTTGGGAATGTCTTCGCGCTGAGCATTCTTTCGGCGACGCCGGTGGGTTCTATCGTCGATGCCGTGGAAGTACAAAAACATGTGCAAGGCGACGACCTGGGTAACGGTTGGCTGAAAAACCATTCGGCCGGCACTGGGGCCTATGCGTTGCGCAGTTATACGCCGCACGAGGCGGTGGTGTTGCAGGCTAACCCGCATGCGGCATTGGCGCCGAAGTTGAAAACCGTGGTGATCAAGAACGTAACCGACCCTGCGACGCGCCGCCTGCTGGTAGTGCAGGGCGATGCCGACCTCGCGTATGACTTGGGCGCCGACCAATTCAGTGCGCTGGAGCAACAGAAGGGCCTGACGGTGCAGCGTTTCCCGTCGTCGATGATTTATTACCTGGCGATCAACAGTGGTAACACCCAGGTGCCCGCCTTGAAGAACCCAGCGTTCTGGGAGGCGTCCCGTTGGCTGGTGGATTATCAAAGCATTTCCAAGGACCTGCTCAAGGGCCAGTACAGCGTCCATCAATCGTTTTTACCTACCGGGCTGGCTGGGTCGCTGAGCGATACACCGTTCAAGCTGGACGTGGAAAAAGCCAAAGCCATCCTGAAAAAAGGCGGGATCGCCGAGGGTACGCACCTCGAGCTGAACGTCTTCAATCAACCACCGTACACCGATATCGCCCAGGCACTACAAGCCAGTTTTGCCAAGGCCGGTATCGACATCGCCGTGCGTCCCTTGGTCGAAAGCGAGTTGTTAGCCAAGATGCGCAGTCGTGATTATCAACTGATCTTCACGTACTGGGGCATGGATTATCTGGACCCTAACTCCAACGCCAGCACCTTCACTTATAACGTGGCTAACGGTCCGAAAACCCTGGCCTGGCGCACTCAGTGGGACATCCCTCAATTGAGCCTGGACACCCGTGCCGCCGCCTCGGAAAAAGACCCGCAGAAACGCATCGCCTTGTACCGGCAATTGCAGCAAGCCGTGCGTAACGACTCGCCGTTTGTAGTGGCCTTGCAAGGGCAGAATCAGGTCGCAGTGCATGACGGGGTCAAGGGTGTGCAGCAAAATATCGCGGTGTCATTGCCCTATTTTGATCTGGTGAGCAAAACCAAGTGAGGGCAGGCCTATCCCGACGAGTCCAGGTAGCGGGCACGGGGTTGTTGACCTTGCTCGTCACCTTGGGCGGCTTGCTGTTTTTCACCTTCCTGTTGACCACCTTGTCACCGATAGACCCGGCGTTGCGCATTGCCGGTGACCACGCCAGCGACTCATCGCTGGCACAGGTGCGCACCGAGCTGGGGCTGGATCAGCCTTGGCCGGTGCGTTTCGGTCATTACCTGGGCGGTCTGGCCCACGGCGATCTGGGTGTTTCCAATACCTCGCATCAGCCCGTGCTGGATGACCTGCACAGTGCGATACCGGCCACGCTGGAGTTGGCGACCCTGGCAATCGTGTTGGGCGGCAGTCTGGGGCTGGGTCTCGGGCTGCTCGCGGCCTGGCGACCCGGTAGCTGGGTGGATGCGCTGGTGCGACTGTTTTCGCTGATCGGTTATTCGGTGCCGGTGTTCTGGCTCGGACTGCTGATGCTGCTGCTGTTCTACGCGAAATTGCAGTGGGCGAGCGGGCCGGGGCGGCTTGACGATGGGTTGCTGTACAGCCTTGATTTACCCAGTGGCTGGATGTTGTGGGACACCTGGCGCTCTGGGGAAGACGGCGCCGTGATCAACGCCTTCAGCCATTTGATTTTGCCGGTGTTGGTGCTGGCGTTCTACGCGATGGCCGGCATTTGTCGCCTGACCCGTTCTGCCGTCCTCGGCGAAATGGGCAAGGAATACGTGATCACCGCGCTGGCCAAAGGTGCCGGGCGTGGTCGGGTGTTGTTCCATCATGTGCTGCCCAATGTCGCCGGGACCCTGGTCGTGGTGGTTGCGTTGGCCTACGCCGGTTTGCTCGAAGGGTCGATTCTGACTGAAACGGTATTTGCCTGGCCGGGCATCGGTCGTTACCTGACCACGGCGCTGTTTGCCGGGGATGTGCCGGCAATTCTCGGCAGCACCTTGTTGATTGGTCTGTGCTTTGTGGTGGTCAATGGTGTTGCCGACGTGCTGGCCGGTCTGATCGATCCACGCACTCGGGGGTTGTTATGAGTCTTGCCGTAGCGGTCGAGGCCGTTTCTGTCCGTGGTGTGTGGCGTCGTTCTCCGGCGTTGACCCTCGGCCTTTTGCTGATTGCATTGTTGATCGTAGTGGCGTTGTTCGCCCCTTGGCTGAGCGCGTTCAATCCCAATGCGCAAAACATTCCCGAGCGGTTATTGGCGCCTTCGGCCAGTCATTGGTTGGGCACCGATGGCTTTGGTCGAGACCTGTTCACGCGTTTGTTATATGGCGCACGGCCGACCCTGTTATTGGTGTTACTGGTCTTGGTGTTGACCTTGCCTTTGGGGGTACTGGTCGGTGTGACGGCCGGATTTTATGGGGGGTGGCCGGAGCGAATCTTGATGCGTTTGACCGATGTGGTCATGGCTTTTCCACAGTTGGTGCTGGCGTTGGCGTTCGTCGCGATTCTCGGTCCCGGATTGCTCAATGGTGCGCTGGCCCTGTCGCTGACGGCGTGGCCGGCGTATGCCCGTCAGGCGCGGGCCGAGACCAACGTATTGCGCGACAGTGACTACCTGGCCGCCGCGCATTTGCAAGGCATTCGCGGTGCGCGCCTGCTATTTGGGCATGTGTTGCCGCTGTGCCTGCCGTCGGTGATCGTGCGTGTAGCGCTGAATCTCGGCGGGATTATCCTGGCCGCCGCCGGGCTTGGCTTTTTGGGCTTGGGCGTGCAACCGCCGACCGCCGAATGGGGTTCGATGGTGGCGGATGGCAGTCGTGTCATCTTCGATCAATGGTGGGTGGCGGCGGCACCGGGCATCGCGATCCTGCTGGCGAGCCTGGCCTTTAACCTGTTGGGCGACGGCCTGCGTGACGTTCTGGATCCTCGACATGGCGCTGAATGATGGGTTGCTGGATGTACGGGGCCTGCGGATAGGTTTTCCGGGGTATGACGGCACCTCGGTTGAGGTGGTCAAAGGGATTGATTTCAGTGTCGGCACCGAGAAAGTCGCGCTGGTCGGTGAGTCGGGTTCCGGGAAATCCCTGACGGCGCGGGCGTTGCTGGGGCTGATTCCGCGTCCGGCGCAGGTCAGTGCCGAGCACCTGCGTCTGGGCGACAGCGACTTGCTTGGGCTGAGCGCCCGGCAGTGGCAAGCCTTGCGCGGCACGCGCTTGTCTCTGGTATTGCAGGACCCCAAATACTCGCTGAACCCGGTGCTCAAAGTCGGCAAGCAGGTCGAAGAGGTGCTGGTGTTGCACACGCGTCTGGGGCGGCGTGAAAGACGCGAAAAAGTCCTGGAAATGCTGGACGCGGTGGGCTTGCCGAACCCGAGTGCTCTCTACGATACCTACCCTCACGAACTGTCCGGCGGCATGGGGCAGCGGGTGATGTTGGCGGCGATGCTGATCAATGATCCGCGTCTGTTAATCGCCGATGAACCGACTTCGGCGTTGGACAGCCACCTGCGAGATCAAATGCTCGAGCTGATCATGGACCTGGTGGAGCAGCGCGGCATGGGATTGCTGCTCATCAGTCACGACCTGCCGTTAGTTGCCAAGTACTGCGATCGCGTGTTGGTGATGTACCGCGGGCAGATTGTCGATCGTTGTCACGCCGTCGAACTGGCAGCCGCCAGCCATCCCTACACCCGAACCTTGTGGAGTTGTCGACCGTCGGCGGCCAGTCACGGGCAGTTATTGCCAACCCTGAGCCGTCAGCTGTTGGAGGAAATTGCATGAACGCGGTCGACATCGGCAGCCTGGCGGTGAACTTCAAACGCGGAGCCAGCCCGTTCTCTGCGCTGGACCTGGAAGACCTGCGAGTCGAGGAGGGTGAGTGCTTCGGTCTGATCGGCGGCTCGGGTTCCGGCAAGTCGACGCTGTTGCGCGTGCTCGCCGGGCTGCAGCGCGATTGGTCGGGTGGTGTGCGTTTGCTTGGGCGCTCACTGGAAGTGAAGCGGGCCTTTACCGGCAGCCTGCGACGCGAGGTACAAATGGTGTTTCAGGACCCCTATGCCTCGTTGCATCCCTTGCACCGAATTCGCCGTAGCTTGCGCGAGCCAAGACAAATCAACGGGCTGCCATTTGATGAGCGCAGTTTGATCGCGTCTTTGGATCAAGTGGGGTTGCCTGGTGAGGTGCTCGATCGTTTTCCGCATCAACTGTCAGGTGGGCAACGCCAACGGGTGGCCATCGTCCGCGCCCTGCAATTGCAGCCGAAATTGTTGTTGCTGGATGAACCCACGTCGGCGCTGGACATGACCGTCCAGGCAGAGATTCTCAACCTGCTTCAGGCGCGCCGTCAGGACACCGGAATGACCATGATTGTGGTCAGCCACGATATACACACGGTGGCGCATTTGTGCGACAGAGGGGTAGTGATCAAACAGGGACGTATTGAACAACGTCTCGATCGTAACGGCTTGATCGAGCGAGCGGATGGACAGGCCTGGTGAACGAGGATGTTCAACTAACAGGTCACCCGGCACAATGTCCGGGTGACCTGTAGTTGCTTGCGTTAATCAGCAGTACTTGTCGACTACCGACACTTCAGACTTGCCCTGAGCATTGCTCCATTCAACTTTGAGCGTCTGCAGCACCTTACCCATGAACTCTTTGTCGGCGGCAGCCTTCTTGCCGACATAGCCTTGGCCACGGCGGTACATCCTGAGGCGGGCGCGCATCTTGGGGTTGGACTTCTCGAACTCGCTTTCCCCGGCGTTGGTCGACAGGCGATCGATGTGTACATCGCCTTCTTCGCATACCCAGAGAATATGGTTATCGAGGCTGTCTTTTTTCGATGCGAACAGTTGAGCCAATTCGTCGATAGTGGGTTGTTTGTTCAAGTTCATCGTTATGCCCCTTTACCATGTGTTGATCTGTATAAGTTGGTTAGCTCAAATATGGCACTGCAGCGAGTGCACATCTGGCTTGGGATTTGATGAAGGTAGCGCTGATCGAAAACGGCTACAGCTGTTCACCGAGAAGTAATGGCGAGTGCTCAGAGTTTTGTTGGCGACACTTGTAAAGTCGACCACAAGCTTCATGAGAATGTCTCGCCAGCGCTTCACGCCCTTACGGGTCGATCATGCCGGTCAGCTTCATCAATCTGCCTTGTGGGCAGTACACATCCGGGAACCGTTCGACTGCTTGTCGACGTGCTCAGAACACCTTTGCCAGTGCTCCCGATCGGGGAGACGGGGCCATCATGCAAGGGAAACGAGGGGGGCGTCAATACTTATGTAGTGTTATTTTTTGTACACTACATAAATATTTTGTGGGAATTACTGGCGGCCAAGTGGCTCTGGGGCGGGGCTGGGGAGGGTGACTGAACGGTCGCTTTCATGACTTGGGATTCTTGTTGTCAGGGCAAGCCTGGCTCACACACAGTGCCTGGCGCAGAACCTCTGTGGCAGGCTTGCCTGCGAAAGGCTTTACGCGCGCTTACTACCGGTCGCAGCTTTACGCGCGGTCGGCTTGCGTTTCTTTTTCCACGGCGCGCCACCGCGACCCGCCGGAGTGGCCGGTCCGCTGATGGTCAGGCTCAAGCCGGTACAGCGCGCCACTTGTTTGCTCATCCAGCTGGATTGCTTGGCCACGAATTCTTCCAGGCTCATCTCACCGCTCTGCACCATGTCCAGCGCCTGTTCCCAGATTGCTGTGGTGCCGGGGTCGGCAATGGCTCGTGGTACGGCGTCGATCAGGCTGAAGGCGGCTGGCGTCGCGGCGAGGGCCTTGCCGTTTTTGCTCAGGTAGCCTCGATCCAGCAAGCCTTGAATGATCCCGGCGCGGGTCGCTTCAGTGCCGATGCCGGTGGTGTCCTTGAGCTTTTGCTTGAGGCGCGGATCGCTGACCAGTTTGGCGACGTTTTTCATCGCCTTGATCAAGTCACCCTCGGTGAACGGCTTGGGCGGCTGGGTCCAGAGATCTTTGAGGGTGACGGTTTCAACCGCACAGTCCTGACCTTTGCTCAGTGCGGGCAATGCCTGTGGCGGCGCAGGTTCATTGCCCTTGCTCGGCGCCAGAGCCTGGGGCAGGGCGCGTTTCCAGCCCGGTTCGACGATGCGTTTACCTACGGCGCGCAAGGCCTGGCCGGCGCAGTCGAAATCCGCCTGGGTGCGATCGAACTCATGATTGGGCAGGAACTGCGCCAGATAGCGCGCGCGGATCAGGGTGTAGACCGCCCGTTGTTTGCTCGGTAAACGCCCGAGGTCGATGGTGGCGGCAGTCGGAATGATGCCGTGGTGGGCGCTGACCTTGGCGTCGTTCCAGGCCCGGGAGCGGCGTTGTGGGTCGAGGTGCGTCATCAACTCGGCCAGAGTAGGATCGGCGCGCCCCAAACCAGCAATGATCGACGCCGCCTCGCCATGTTGGCTCAACGGCAGGTAGCCGCAATCGCTACGTGGGTAGGTGATGGCTTTGTATTGCTCATAAAGGGACTGGGCGATATCCAGGGTTTCCTGGGCGCCAAGCCCGAGCTTCTTCGAGCAGACTTCCTGCAGTGTCCCCAAGTCAAACAGCAGCGGCGCAGCCTCACGCACGCGCTCGGTTTTCAACTGGATCACCCGGGCGCTGGCGGCCGTTCTCAACGCCGTGGCCGCTTCACTGGCCAAGGTTTGATTCAGACAGCGACCCTGATCGTCACAGACGTCATCCGGTGGGCACCATTGGGCGGTAAAGGAGGTTTCGCCGCTGAACAACTGCACGTCAATTGCCCAAAACGGCACCGGCACGAAATCGGCAATGCTGCGGTCGCGATCTACGACCAGGCGCAGAGTCGGCGTTTGTACCCGGCCGACTGGCAACACCCCTTGATAGCCGGATTGGCGGCCGAGCAAGGTAAACAAACGGCTCATGTTCATGCCAATCAGCCAGTCAGCGCGGGAGCGACCGAGTGCCGAGTGGTACAGGTTGAAGGTCTCGGCGCCGGGCTTGAGGCTGGCCAGCGCCTTGCGGATCGATGCGTCGTCGAGCGCCGACAGCCACAGGCGCTGGATCGGCCCGCGATACTTGCAATGCTCGACCAACTCGCGGGCGATCATCTCGCCCTCACGGTCGGCATCGGTGGCGATCACCAGTTCCTGCGCTTCGCCCAGCAAGCGCTTGACCGCCTTGAACTGGCTGGCGGTCTTGGGCTTGACCAGCATCTTCCACTTTTCCGGCACGATCGGCAGATCCGCCAGCACCCAGCGCTTGTAGCGCGCGTCATAAGCGTCCGGCGGGGCGGCTTCCAGCAGATGGCCGATGCACCAGGTCACCGTGACGTTGGCACCCACCCAGCAGCCATCGCCACGCCGGCTGGCGCCGAGCACTTTGGCGATGTCTTTGGCCTGAGAGGGTTTTTCGCACAGGAACAGCTGCATGGTGATCATCTTTCGTGGTGCGTCGATGCCGTGCAGCATGCGCATAGATGATCGATCAGGCAAGCTTTATCTGTATGGGCATACAGTAGTAGTGTGAGCGTGATTTTTGTAGGCGCGCATTCGTTACCGCGCCATCTTCGCCCGCAACAGCTTCTTCACCTCTGGCCATTCCGTATCAATGATGCTGAAGCGCACCGAGTTGCGCTTGCGTCCGTCGGGCATGATCCGCTCGTGGCGCACGATGCCTTCCTGAGTGGCGCCGATACGCAGGATCGCCGCCCGGGATTTTTCGTTCAGTTCATCAGTGGTGAACTGCACCCGCACGCAATTCATCACCTCGAACGCATGGCACAACAGCAAATATTTCACCTCGGTGTTGATCCCCGAGCGCTGTACCGATTGGCTCAACCACGTGTGGCCGATTTCCAGCTTGCGGTTGTTGCGGTCGATCTTCCAGAAGCGCGTGCTGCCGACAATCTTGCCAGTCTCGCTCTGGACGATGGAGAAGGGCATCACCGTTCCGGCATAACGGCCCGCGAGGGCGTTGGCCACGTAGTGTTCGACGTTGTCGGCACCCGGTACCGTGGTCAGCGTCATGTTCCACAACTCACCGTCGGCGGCGGCTTCCAGCAATTGCGGCACGTGTTCGTGTTGCAACGGCAGCAGTTGCACGGTGTTGCCCGTCAGGCTGATTTCAAGGGGGTTGGCACTCATGGTCGTTCACTCATCCCGGGTCAGTACTTCCAGTAATTCGACTTCGAAGATCAGGTTCGAATTGGGTTTGATGTGGGCACCCATCTGTCGCTCGCCGTACGCCAGGTGCGCCGGGACGAACAGCTTGCGCTTGCCGCCGACTTGCATGCCGATCAGGCCGATGTCCCAGCCTTTGATGACGCGACCGGTGCCAATCACGCACTGGAAAGGCTTGCCGCGTTCCCAGGACGAGTCGAATGTCGTGCCATCTTCCAGGAAACCGCTGTACTGGGTGGTGATCAAGGCGCCCTTGACCACTGCCTTGCCATCGCCCAACTGGATGTCTACCACCTGCAACTCGCTGCTCATGACCCGCTCTCGTTAATGGCAAATTGAAACCAAAGCCTCAAGACACAAGTCTATTGAATTCCACGGGTCTCAGAAAGAACGAACCATGAAATTACCGCGCCCGCCACAACGGCTCGAGATTCTCGACACGTTGCGCAATGAGAAAATGGCCCGCTCGGCCCATGCCTACGTGCGGGGCAATACCGTGCAGTTTTATGAATGGCTGCACAGTCAGCGCGGTCGCCGCTTGCCCCACGGGCCGAATGTCTGGATTTGTGGCGATTGCCATGTGGGTAATCTGGGGCCAACCGGTGATTTGCGGGGTCGCATCGACATCAATATTCGTGACCTGGATCAGACCGTTGTCGGTAACCCGGTCCATGACCTGGTGCGTCTGGCGTTGTCGTTGGCGATGGCGGCACGCGGCTCGGACTTGCCTGGAGTGACGACAGCATTGATGCTGGAGGAGATGATGAAGGGCTACGAACAAGCGTTCGTCAAAGGCTCGGACGAAAAGCCGGAGCGCCCCAGCCAGGTCAAAGGCAGCATGCGCAGCGCGGTTCAGCGAACCTGGAAGCACCTGGCCCGGGAGCGTATCGAGAATGAGCGCCCGACCATTCCGCCGGGCAAGAATTTCTGGCCGCTGTCTCGCGCCGAAAAATCCGCGATCAAGGCGCTGTGTGCGACACCGGAATTGCACTCGTTGGTCACGGCGCTGAAAGGTCGACCGAACGATGCCCAGGTTGAATTGCTCGATTCGGCGTATTGGGTCAAGGGCTGCAGTTCGCTGGGGTTGATGCGTTATGCGGTGTTACTCGGGGTCGGTGAGGGCGATGAGCAGGAGTACTGCCTGATCGACGTCAAGGAAGCCATCGCCGCCGCGGCGCCCCGAGCGGCCCGTGCGCACATGCCGAGGGACAATGCGCAGCGGGTGGTCGAAGGGGCGAAGCAACTGTCGCCGGCGCTCGGCGAGCGGATGTTGGCGACACGCTTTCTCGAGCATGGCGTGTTCATTCGTGAACTGTTGCCGCAAGACATAAAACTGGAGCTGGACACGCTGAGCGAAAAGGACGCGACCCGCGCCGCCGGCTACCTGGCGCGCATCGTCGGAATGGCGCATGCCCGGCAGATGGACGCCGACACGCGAAAAAGCTGGCTGGCGGACTTGCAGCTCAATCGCTCGAAAACCCTGGATGCGCCGTCTTGGTTATGGACCAGCGTGGTGCAGTTGGTGGGCAATCACGAGGAGGGTTATTTGCAGCATTGCCGTCGTTATGCGCTACAAACGGCGCGCTGACCGGCAGCGGTTGACGAAGCCAGAGGTCCAGCGTAGAAAAAGGCCCTGTTGCGATTTCCCTACCTTACGGCGTGCTGGTAACGACATGAAAGTGTTCAACGAGAGTGAAACGGCAGCGCTGTTGCCGATGCGTGAATTGATGGAAGCGCTGCGCACTGCCGCGCAAGAGTGTGTCGAGGGCAAGATCGTCAGCCCGGAGCGCATGGTTGTGGCGCTGAAAGAGGGCGGGATCATGCTGTCGATGCCGGCAACGGCGGATGACATTGCGATTCATAAGCTGGTCAACGTCAACCCGCGTAACAACAAGGAAGGCCTGCCGACCATCCACGGCCAGGTGGTGGCGATGAACGCGCTGAGCGGCGTGATGCTGTTCCAGGTCGACGGCCCGACGGTGACCGGGCGTCGCACGGCGGCGGTGAGCATGCTGGGAATCAGTCGCTTGCTGCCACAGCCGCCGAAGTCAGTGTTGATCATCGGCGTGGGCAAACAGGCGCTGAACCATGTCGAAGCCATCGCCGAGGTATTCCCGGAGGCGACGATTCATATGCGTGGCCGCTCGGCGCACGGCGCGCAAATGTTCGTTGATCAACTGAAAGCCATCGCGCCGAAGCTGCAGGTCGAAGACGCCAGCGCTGATGTGGATTACGACGTGGTGATCACCGTGACCACCGCCCGATCGCCGGTTTACAGCGAACTGGCCAAACCGGGCCGGCTGGTGATTGGTGTCGGCGCGTTTACCCCTGAGATGTGCGAAATCGCGCCGGCGGTGGTGGATGCCAGTACGGTCTACGTCGACGACCTTCTGGGTGCGCCCCATGAGGCAGGCGATTTGATCCAGGCTAAAATCGATTGGTCGCGGGTCAAGTCACTGGCCTCGGCGTTCAGTGAACAGCCGGACCTTTCCAAACCTATCCTGTTCAAGACCGTGGGTACCGGGGCTTGGGACCTGGCAGCGTGCCGGGTGATCAAGAGCAGGCTTTGAGCCTAAACACCCTTTATAAGTGACACCAATCCTGTAGGAGCTGCCGAAGGCTGCGAACCAACGGCCAGAAAGCCGTTCCGGCTTTATCGCAGCCTGCGGCAGCTCCTACAGTAAACGCGTAACACTCGACACACCACTCGCCCCACAATCACGTCCACCCCCAACCGCTCTGGTAATATCCGCGCACTAGAAATTTACAGGTGCCCCCATGAGCGAGCCGATTCGTCTTACCCAGTACAGTCACGGTGCCGGTTGTGGCTGCAAGATTTCCCCCGAAGTGCTGGAAGTGATCCTGGCCGGCAGCGGCGCGCAGAACCTCGATCCCAAGCTGTGGGTCGGCAACACCTCGCGCGACGATGCGGCGGTGTATGCCATCGATGAAGAGCGCGGCGTGGTTTCGACCACTGACTTCTTTATGCCAATCGTCGATGATCCCTACGACTTCGGACGCATCGCCGCCACTAATGCCATCAGCGACATCTATGCCATGGGCGGTACGCCGTTGATGGCGATTGCGATCCTCGGCTGGCCGGTGAACCTGCTGGCGCCGGAGGTTGCCCGTGAAGTGGTACGCGGCGGTCGTGCGGTGTGTGACGAAGCCGGTATTCCGTTGGCAGGCGGCCATTCGATCGACGCCCCGGAGCCGATTTTCGGCCTGGCGGTCACCGGTCTGGTGGAGAAGCGCTTCATGAAGCGCAACGACACCGGCACCGTTGGCTGCAAGCTGTACCTGACCAAACCGCTGGGCATCGGCATTCTCACCACCGCAGAGAAGAAGGGCGTATTGCGCGCCGCCGATCAAGGCGTGGCCCGCGATTTGATGTGCACCTTGAACAAGCCGGGCAGCCATTTCGGCAAGCTCGACGGGGTCAAGGCGATGACCGACGTCACCGGTTTTGGCCTGCTCGGGCATTTGGTGGAAATGGCCGACGGCGCGCAACTGACGGCGCGTGTTGACTTCGCCGCCGTGCCGCGGATATCGAGTGTTGAATACTACCTGGAACACAACTGCGTGCCCGGTGGCACTCATCGCAACTTCGACAGCTACAGCAAGCGCCTGACACCGGTAACCCAAATGCAGAAACTGCTGCTGTGTGATCCGCAAACCAGTGGTGGTCTGCTAGTGGCGGTCGAACCGGCGGGCGAGGCGGCATTTCTGGCCAAGGCCGCTGAGCTGGGCCTGAACCTGTCGGCCATTGGTGAACTGGTCGGCCGACAGAGTCACGCGGTCGAGGTGTTCTGATGCGCGAGAACAGCGCCGACTACCGCGACATTTTTCTCAACGACATTCCGCTGATGGACGTTCGGGCGCCGGTCGAGTTTGATAAGGGCGCCTTTCCGTTAGCCGTGAACCGGCCGTTGATGAATGACCTGGAGCGGGAAAAGGTCGGCACTTGCTACAAACAGCGCGGGCAGCAGGCGGCCATAGAACTGGGTCATGAATTGGTGTCCGGGCCAATCAAGCAGGCGCGGATCGACGCCTGGCTGGAGTTTGTCAGCAACCAGCCTCAAGGTTATTTGTATTGCTTCCGTGGCGGGCTGCGCTCGCAACTGACCCAGCAGTGGTTGAAGTTCGACGCCGGAATCGAATACCCACGGGTACTCGATGGTTATAAAGCGCTACGGCATTACCTGATCGAAGTCACCGAAAGTGCGGTGGCGGAGTGTGATTTCGTGCTGGTCGGTGGTTTGACCGGCTCGGGCAAGACTGAGGTCCTGGCGCAGTTGCGCAATGCACTGGACCTGGAAGGCCACGCCCATCACCGGGGTTCCAGCTTTGGCAAACACGCCACGGCGCAACCGGCGCAAATCAGTTTTGAAAACGCCTTGTCCATCGACATCCTGAAAAAACGTGCGGCCGGTGTCAGCCAGTTCGTACTGGAAGACGAAGGGCGGGCGATTGGCAGCCGGGCGGTGCCGTTGACCTTGTTCCAGGGCATGCAGCAGTACCCGCTGGTCTGGCTCGAAGAGTCGTTCGACAACCGCGTGGAACGGATTCTCAAGGATTACGTGGTCGACCTGTGCGCCGAGTTTATTGCGGTGCACGGCGTGGAACAGGGCTTTACGGTATTTGCCGCGCAATTGCGCCAGAGCCTGGCGAGCATCGTCAAACGGTTGGGCGGGGAGCGTTACAAGCGTTTGTCGGCAATCATGGACAGCGCGCTGGAAGAGCAGGAAAGGTCGGGTGCGGTGGATCTGCATCGCGGCTGGATCAGCGGCATGCTCAGCGAGTACTACGACCCGATGTACGCCTTCCAGCGCGACAGCAAAGGGCCGCGAATCGAGTTTGCCGGAGATCATCAGGCGGTCATTGGGTATTTGCAGGATCGCCGCCAGCAAAGGTATTGATCTTGTTGGCGAAGGCGATCCTATGGGCGCTGACGCCGGCAAGCCGGACTGCTACGGCTCGTTACTCTATTAAATCTACGACTAATTGATTCGTAGATTTAAGCTAATTCCAAGTATATCTCCTTCGTTTAAAAGCCACTGGCGTCGACAGTCTGTCGATTTTTTTAGTCATTAAAAAATTAACCTATTGATTTTAAAAGATTAAATAAAATTAGACGCGCTGCTAGTCCGGTCCATGAAGACAACACGCTTGCCCCTGATAACTACGACAAGTATAGTCGTAGTTATCAGGGGCAAGCGGTACCCTTGGGCAGACACCTTTGGTTTTCACATTCGGAGCTTAGAAATGAAACAGCAAATTCTGATTATCGGCGCGGGTTTCGGTGGGCTGTGGAGTGCGTTGAGCGCCACGCGTTTGCTTGAGATGCACGGCCGTTCCGATGTTGCCGTCACCGTTCTTGCGCCACAGGCCGAGCTACGGGTTCGCCCGCGCTTTTATGAGCCCAATGCTGCGCAGCTGAAGGCGCCACTGGGTGATTTGTTCAAGGCCGTGGGTGTTGAGTTTCTGCAGGGCGCGGTGGATCAGATCGACGTTGCCGGCAAACGTGTCGAGTTCACCTCTGCCCAAGGCGAGAAGGCGGTCCGCACCTACGACAAGCTGGTCCTAGCCACCGGTAGCCGCGTCGCCCGTCCGGCGATGGCCGGTATCGAGCACGCGTTCGATGTCGATGAAATCGAAGAGGCGACCCGTCTTGAAGCGCACTTGCATGCGCTCAAAGATCAGCCTGAATCCACTGCGCGCAACACGGTGGTGGTGGCAGGTGGTGGTTTTACCGGGATTGAAACGGCGACTGAGATGCCAAGCCGTCTGCGTGCGATTCTGGGCAAGGACGCTAACGTCAAGGTGATCGTCGTCGACCGTGGCGAAAAAATCGGTGCCGCGTTGGGCAGCGAAATCAGCGAGTCGATCATCGCCGCCAGTCATGAGCTGGGTGTGGAATGGCGCGTCAAAGCGTCGGTTGCTCAGGTCGATGCCGACGGTGTCACTTTGGAAGACGGCCAGCGCATCGATGCCAAAACCGTGATCTGGACCACCGGTGTTCGCGCCAGTTCGTTGACCGAGCAGATTCCTGGCGAGCGTGACAAAGCCGGTCGTTTGCACGTGGACGGCCATCTGAAGGTGATTGGCCAGGAGGATATCTTTGCCACCGGCGATGTGGCTTACGCCGCCAGCGATGACATCGGCAACTTCGCCCTGATGACCTGCCAACACGCCATTGTGTTGGGCCGTCATGCCGGTAACAATGTCGCCGCACAGGTGCTGGGGGTTGCACCGGTCACCTACAGTCAGCCGAAATACGTGACCTGCCTGGACCTTGGCGCCTGGGGCGCAGTCTATACCGAAGGTTGGGACCGTCAGGTCAAGCTGATCAAGGAAGAAGCCAAGCAGCTCAAGACTCAGATCAACACCGTGTGGATCTACCCACCGGTCGCTGACCGTGACGTCGCACTGGCCGCTGCGGACCCTATGATCCCTATCGCATAAGGTTCGAGTCGGCATGTGAAAAGCGGTGACAGCGATGTCGCCGCTTTTCAGTTACTACGATTTGGAGAGTATGTATGTCGTTCTACAGCGCAGGGGTCGAGTACGGGATCCACTGCCTCATATTCCTGGTGGATGAAAAAGGCGAAAGCCGTGACGCCAGCGTGCGCGATCTGGCGGAATTGCAGGGCGTGCCGCTCGATTACCTGGCGAAGATTTTCACCAAACTGGCCAAGGCCAAACTGGTAATCGCCACGGAAGGTCTGCGCGGTGGCTTTCGTTTGGGCAAGCCTGCCGATGAAATCACTGTTCTGGACATCGCGGTCGCCATCGATGGCCGCAAGCAGATTTTCGATTGTCGCGAGATCAGGGGTCGTTGCACGTTGTTTGACGGCGCGCCACCGCCGTGGGCGCTGGCGGGGACCTGTTCGGTGCATGGCGTCATGTTGACTGCGCAGAAACGCATGGAGGAAGCGCTGGCCCAGCAGACTGTTCTCGATCTGGCAAGGCGCGTGGTACGTGTCACGCCACCGGAATTTACCGCAGGGGTGAATAACTGGATGAGCGAGCGCCGGGATAAAAAAGGCGGAGCCGGTTCGATCGAGTCCGACGCCGCGAGCATCATTGCGGTGGTGACCGTTCAGGACTGAATGCCGTACCCAGCGCTTGCGCTCAATCGCCCGGCAGCAGTTCGGCCGGAATCTCCGGTTCTCTTGCCGATGGATACACCCAGTTCATGAACAGCTCGTAACCGACGGCCAGAATCACCGGTCCGATGAACAGCCCGATGATCCCGCTAGTGACCATGCCGCCCAGCGCGCCGATCAGCACCACCGGCATCGGCACCGCCACGCCACGACCGAGCAACAAGGGCTTGAGCACGTTATCCGATAACCCGGCGATCATCGTCCAGATCGCAAAGATGATGGTGCTTGCGCTCACCCCAAATTGAGCAAAGACATAAATAACCACCGGTATCGTCACCAGTAATACCGGCAATTGCATGATCCCCAGCAGCAATACGACCAGTGAAATCACCCCGGCAGCGGGGACGCCCATGACCACCAGACCGATGCCAATCAACAGCATCTGAATAAAGGCGATGCCCACCACCCCCTGGGCCACTGCACGGAT
This sequence comes from Pseudomonas sp. NA-150, assembly GCF_044336365.1. Taxonomy (NCBI): domain Bacteria; kingdom Pseudomonadati; phylum Pseudomonadota; class Gammaproteobacteria; order Pseudomonadales; family Pseudomonadaceae; genus Pseudomonas; species Pseudomonas sp. NA-150. The sequence goes on from NZ_CP172305.1 coordinate 2,467,532, forward strand.
GGTCGCGGTACACAGCGTGGCCATGTGCGGGCCTTTTGTCGGGGTGGAAATCCGTGAAGCAATGTTCACCGCCGTGCGCTGCCCAGCCGCACCATGGGCCATGATCACCCCGGCGACGATCAGTGCCAGCACAAAGATGACAATCCCGGCAGTGATCCCGGCGGCTTGTTGCAACGCGATTTTGCTCCAGTCTTTGAGGTGCGGCAGCAACTGTTGGAACGCCCAGCTCAGATCCTGAGAGGCGTGCAACCAGATTTGATAGAGCGGCGAACCGATCAAGGGCCAACTCTCGACGCTGGCCGGTGGCGCGGGGATTTCGAATTGACCGGCCTCCGCCGACTGTATCCCGGCCTGCACCGAATCCACGATCGAGCCGCCGAGCAGGCTCAGCGGGACCATCAGGCACAGCAGGCCAAGGATGACCAGAACTATCGCGGCCCAGCCAGAGCGGTTGCCGAGGTGGGCGGCGAGCCGTTGGTTGAGGGGGTACAGGGTGATGGCCAGGATAATTGACCACAGCACCAGGTTCAGGAAGGGGCGGAAGATTTCGTAGCAGGAGATCACCAGTACGGTGATCAGTCCGGCACGGATCAGTACGTCCAGCAGTTCGTGGGCGCTATTGAAGGCCAGAAAGGGCTTGTCGTTCATCCATCCGCTCTCCTGAGTGGGTTGCACCGGCTTGCGGATTGAGCGTAGATGAAAAACAGCTGGGGTGTAGGGTGGGGGAATCGGACGTTGCGCAAATCCTGTAGATACCGTCTTGACCTTCAACATCCCAATCCCGACGACCGGTCCCCGCTCGATCCACCCCGGCTGCTACCCATAGGCACTGACAATCCACTGTACTTTTTCCAGCGCAATGCGAAGCGTGGCCATGTCTACCGAACCCAGCGCCAGTCGCAATGCGTGGGGGACGTGAGGGGTGGTTGCAAAGGGCTCGGCGGTCGAGACCGAGACGTTTTCGTCGATGAGTGCCTTGGCTATCTGGTCAGCGCGGGCGTCGTCGGACAGTGGCAGCCACAGGAAGTAGGAGGAGGGGTGGCGAATGCAGCGCAGTCCCGCCAACACCTCGCCGGCCAGGGCTTGCCGGGCTTGGGCGTCCTGGCGTTTTTCGGCTTCCAGTTGCATGACCGTGCCGTCGTCGAGCCAGGTGCTGGCGATCGCCGTCAAAACGCCGGGGGTGTTCCAGGTGGTGGCGCGGATGGTTCGCTCCAGCGCCGGGACTTTGTCGATGGGGGCGACGACGAAGCCCACGCGCAATCCGGTGGCGACGCTCTTGGACAGCCCGGACACGTAGACCGTCCTTTCCGGGGCCAACTCGGCCAGCGGTGGTGGCGGGTTTTCGGCGAGGAACGCATAGGCGGCGTCTTCGATGATCAGTAACTCGTGCTCGCGGGCCAGGGCCACCAGGGATTGGCGTTGTTCGGCGGTCATCACCCAACCCAGTGGGTTGTGCAAGGTCGGCATCGTGTACACCGCCCGTACTCGACGGCTGCGACACAGGGTGTCCATCGCCTGCAGATCAGGGCCGTGTTCGAGTACGGGAATCGCCACGATTTCAAGGTGCAAGGCATCGGCCAGTACCTTGAACCCTGAATAAGTCAGTGCATCGGCGGCAATCACGTCCCCCGGTTGCAGCAAGGCCATCAAGGTCACCGTCAACCCGTGCTGAGCCCCGCTGACCATCAATACTTGCCCGGCCTGCGCCGTCAGCCCGCGAACACGCAGGTGGCGCGCCACCGAGGCGCGCTCGTGCAGCCGTCCGGCGTGGGGTTGATAGCGCAGCAAGGACTCCAGGTCACCGGCTGAGGCAAGTTGGCGCAGTGCGTTGCGCAATAACTCGGCCTGGCCTGGCAGCGCCGGGTAGTTGAAGTTCAGGTCGGCCATGCCCTCAGTGACGTCCGGCTGATCGATACCCAGACCCGGCGGCAGCGAGGTTTCCCTGACGAAGGTGCCGCGCCCCGTTTCGCCGCTGACCAGGCCCATGGCTTCAAGCTCGGCGTAGACCCGGGTGGCGGTCACCAGCGCCAGCCCTTCGGTCGCTGCCAGTTGCCGGTGAGTCGGCAAGCGGGTGCCGGGCAGCAACCGACCCGCGCGAATGTCTGCGGCGAAAGCATCGACCAATGACTTGTAGCGAGAGCGAGGCATGTCGAGGTGTATCCATGACAATATTTTGATTGTATTGATTGTCGATCATACGATGCGCCTGAGCACCCGCCAATTACCTTGAGTGTGACCCGCAATGGAACGGACATCTAACCTGCAACACCCGATCAGCGAAAGCACTACCAGCGGTTGGCTCAATGGTTTTATCGGCGTGCTGATCTTCAGCGGTTCGCTGCCGGCGACCCGGGTCGCGGTTTTGCAATTCGATCCGTTGTTCCTCACCGTAGCCCGAGCCAGCATCGCCGGTGTGCTGGCCCTGTGCATGCTGGTGCTGTTCAAGCAACCACACCCTGCGCGGCATCAGGTGTGGTCGTTGGTCATCGTTGCCATTGGCGTGGTCTTGGGCTTTCCGCTGCTCACGGCGTTGGCGTTGCAGTACGTGACCTCTGCACATTCCATCGTGTTCCTCGGAATGCTGCCGCTCGCCACTGCGGCATTCGGCGTGCTGCGTGGAGGTGAGCGACCACGGCCGGTGTTTTGGTTGTTCTCGGTGCTGGGCAGTCTGCTGGTGGTGGGATTTGCTATCGCCCAAGGCCTGAGCGCGTCACCGATGGGCGATATCTTGATGTTGCTGGCGATCCTCGTCTGCGGGCTCGGTTATGCCGAAGGGGCGAAGCTTTCGCGAACGCTGGGCGGTTGGCAGGTGATCTGCTGGGCATTGGTCTTGTCGCTGCCGGTCATGCTCTTGCTGACCGGGTACAGCGCGCCGCGTTCGTTTTCCGGCGTGACCCCTTCGGCGTGGCTCAGCCTGGCGTACGTTTCGATCTTCAGCATGCTGATTGGTTTTGTATTCTGGTCTCGCGGCCTGGCCCAGGGCGGGATAGCGGCGGTCGGCCAACTGCAATTGTTGCAGCCGTTTTTCGGCCTGGCGCTGGCGGCGACACTGCTGCATGAACAGGTCAGTCTCGGCATGCTGGGCGTGACGCTGGCAGTGATTCTGTGTGTGGCGGGGGCGAGGCGGTTTTCGAAATAAGGGCTGTACCTGCCTGGCAAAAGGCCTGACTGAACCCCGCTGGCCGGGGTACTCTTCTGGCAAGCCAGAGACCTTAATCATGCGCATCCTTGTTTTGTCCGACCTTCATCGCGAACAGTGGCGCGAGCACGCGCCGCTGATCGATGGTTCCCTCAGCCAGCCGGACGTGGTGGTCCTGGCCGGCGACATCGACAACGGTGCCAAGGCCGTGCAGTGGGCCACCGAGGTATTCGCCGAGCTGCCGGTGCTCTATGTGCCAGGCAATCATGAGGCCTACGGCAGCACCCTGGAACGGGTGTACGACGAAATCCAGAGCACGTGCGCCGCCAGCGCCAACGTCCGTTTTTTGAACGCTGATGAGTGCTGCATCGGCCCCGTGCGCTTTTTAGGCGCGACGCTGTGGACCGACTTTCTGTTGTTTGGTCAGGCGCAACGGGATGCGGCGATGGATGCCGCCGTAGCGATAGCCCTGGATTACCAACGCATTCGCGTCGCAGCCGACGACGAGCGCTTATTGACCCCCGAAGACACAGCGCAATTTCATGCGCGGCACAAAGCCTGGCTGCGCGAAAAACTCAGTCAGCCATTTGCCGGCAAGACCGTGGTCATTACCCACATGGCGCCGTCCATGCGCTCGGTAGCCGAACGTTATGCCAACGAGCTTTCATCCGCGGCCTTTGCCTCACACCTGGATGAGCTGGTGGGCCAGGCCGATCTGTGGATTCATGGGCACATGCACGACTCGTTTGATTACCGCATCGGCGATTGTCGGGTGGTGTGTAACCCGCGTGGCTACAGAAAGCGCGATGGCAGCGGCGAGAACTTAGGGTTTGATTCGGAGTGTGTGGTCGAGGTGTAACTCGTTGGCGAATGGCTCAGAGATGACACCGTTCAGCTGTAGGAGCTGCCGAAGGCTGCGATTGGTCTTAAAACGCGGTGAACGTTCTGACGTTATCGCAGCCTTCGGCAGCTCCTACAGGATTTGGGCAACGGCCGATCCCACTTTTTGCACTGACAGCCGACACACGCAGCTTGCTCACCAGGGTGTTGGCTCCAACGGGCCGACGCCTGATGCGGTGTTTTTGCCTTCGCCATTGCGCAGGAACGGCAGGTGCCAGAAGTCGTTGGGGACGATGGCAGTGCCTGCGGTGAGGTTTTCCGGAAAGATGAACCCAAAGACCGGCGCCAGGTATTGTCCCGCCACCAGACCGTTGGCCACGGTTTGCCGACCGGCGTTTTGCAGGCAACTGTCCACCGCTGTTTGCGCGAGGGAATTCTGCGGAACGCACAGCGAACGCTGGATCACCCGCAGGGTGCGTGTTGGCTGGCTGAGCAGCCCGAGCGGTGCCTTGGTTGCCCGCAGCCTCGCCCGTTGCGGTTGAGCACCGGTGTTTTGCGTGGTTATCCCCCCTGAAGCACCGAAGCAATTGGCCGCGAGGGTCGCTGCCGGGTTGCACTCGCCGGTCATTTCAAAGGGCGTCGCCCAGCGCTGGTGTTCCACGCCGGTGGAAGGGTCGACGTCGATCAGGTAGATGTCCACGGGGGTCTTGACGTCGGTGGTGGAGGCTTCGAGGAAAATCCGGTTCTGAGTTTCCTGACCTTCGCCGCCGATGGCCGTCAGGCTGGGGTCAGCGGTGCCGATACCAAAATCGCCGATGGACACGTAGCTGGGCTGTGTGCCGGGCTGGGTGTAGACGCCGAGGTTGGCTTGAATGGTGTGCGCCGAGATGTAGTCCGGTTTACCGAGGGTCGTCGACTTGAACAGGGTGCCGGAGTAGGTAATGAAGTCACCGACTTCGAACGGCACTTGCTGGGTCGGATCGGGATCGGTGGCCAAACGGCTCGGGTCGCCGAAGCGCTTCATGACGTACTGGCTGCAATAGGTCTGGCCTGCCACCGGTGGCGCCAACTCTCCAGCGGCGGGCAGTGTCACGCCGGCCTGGGAGAAGTTGCGGCAGTTATTGGTGGAGGTCGTGGTGACCGCCTTTGGCCGGTTTTTCTGTGGGCAGAGCGCATCGTTGCTGGTGCGTGGCACGCACATCGGGTAGCCGGTGGCTGAGCGGATGGTCGGGTTGGCGTCATCCACCGAGAAACGTGGGTCAGGGCTCTGCGCCCGACCAAAGCGGCCGTTGGGGTCGTTGATCTGTAGTACGGTCGGGTTCGTCGAGTTGGCGCTGCTGACCTCGATGTTGCCGGTGGTCGCGTCGATCAGGCTGATATAACCGCTGCCGGTCTGAATCGACTGCTGCGCGACATAGATCAAGCCGGCGATTTGCTTGCCGCTGACGTTATTGCCCACCACATGAATTTCAAACGAAGGGTAGGTGAGGGGAAGCCTGTTTAAACCTAACTGCCCGCCATGCACGAACTCGGCCCAGGTCAGGGTGTTGGCCGGCATCTGGATCACCGAGTTGCACGGCACGGTAATCGTCGTGCCGTTCACTACCACCGTGCCGCCAATGCGGTTGGGGCTGGTGGTGCCAGGGCAATTGCCATTGCCGGCGTCAAGGGTCATGTCCTGGATAAAACCGGTGACATCGAAGCCATGCACGGCAGTCGGGTTGGCGAATACCGGGTCAGGCAAGGTCGGCGTGATAAAGGGCGCGGTGCCGCCGGCAACCGGTGGTTTGGCAGTGCCGCCCCCACCGCCGCCGCCACCACCACCGCCCGCGCCATTTTTTGCCCAGACAGGGCTGGCGCCGGCAAACGCGAGGGCGAGGGCTACGGCACCTGCGATCAGCGCTGGCCGCCCCATGCGGCCATCGAGCGTCAGGTTAAACGGCGATGCATCCAGCGTTGTTGTTCTTCTGAGTACGATCATGGTTCTCTCCGAAATCATGCCAGGCCAGCTGCCGATCAACCGACGGGCTCATGGGGGATGGGCCGACCGGTTCCCTAATCAATCGCGAGCGACATATGTCTGTACCTGAAACGCACAAAGCAGGTGTCGTGCCTGATTCCACAAAGGGTTGATAAGCGATTGAATACACTGGAGATAGCGGGCTGTGGCGGAGAGGGCGGGGAGGTTTTTTTGCTGTTGCTGACCTACATCTGGGGGGAACCCCCAGATGTGGGTGAGGGCTATTGGTGAGCAGCCCCCAGCGCTGGGGTCCGCGGCGGGATCAAGCGCTGGTTGCCCATCGACTCGAAGGCAGAAGCAAAACGCAGCAGAGCCGAATCGTCGTAGGCCCGACCGGCAAAGGTCAGCCCGACGGGCATGCCGATGTCCGGCATCACGCCCATCGGTACGGTGACCGTGGGCACGCCCAGGTGCCGTATCGCCAGGTTGCCGTTGGCCACCCAGATGCCGTTGCTCCAGGCGATATCCGCAGACGCTGGGTCGACATCGGCATTCGCCGGGCCAACGTCGGCCACCGTCGGCAACAGCACTGCGTCGAGTCCCAGTCGGTCCATCCACTCCTCAAGATCGATTCGACGGGTGTGTTCCAGTCCGCGCAGGCCATCGGGCACCGTGCTGATCTGGTCCCACGGCGTGATGCCGCGCTCGGCCATGCGCACGTACTCATCCATACCAGCGGCCAGATCGCCTTCGCGGTTGGGCAGGGTGCCTGGATCATGAGGGAAGATCAGCGCGCCGTTGACGTCGACCAGGCGGTTCAAGTGTGGATCGCCGTTGGCCCGCAGGAAGTCATCGAACGCCCATGCCGTCAGGTCCCACAACTCATGGTGCAGGAACTCCTTGGAGACGATGCCGCGATTGAACACCGTCGGTGCGCCGGGACGATCACCCTCGCAGTTGGAGACCAGCGGAAAGTCGACTTCGAGCACTTCGGCACCGGCAGCTTCGAGTGCCTGGCGAGCCTGATTCCAAAGGTCGATCACCGAAGCACGGGTATTGATTCGTTGGCCCGTCGGGCCACCAATGCCAGGCGCTTCGGCGGTGCCGGCCTCGGCGTCGGCGTTGATGTACATACGCGGAATGCCGAAGCGTTTTCCAGCGAGCGCATCGCTATTCGCGGCGAGCTGCGGGTAGGAGGCCGGACGCACCGAAGCGACGCTCGGGATCGGCACCCAGGGTTGCATCCGCCACAGATCGCCGCGAGTGTCGGGGTCGTCCGCCACCACCACGTCGAGCACTTCGAGCAGGTCGGCCATGGTTCTGGCGAACGGCACGACCACGTCCATGGTCGGGGTCAACGGCCAGTTGCCGCGCACCGAGATCACCCCGCGCGACGGCGTGTAGGCACACAAGCCATTGTTCGACGCCGGGCCGCGTCCGCTGGACCAGGTTTCTTCGGCGAGGCCAAAGGCGGCGAAGCTGGCGGCGGTGGCAGTGCCGGCGCCGTTCGACGAACCGGAGGCGAAAGGCGCGGTGAGATAGTCGGCGTTATACGGGCTTTCGGCACGCCCATACACGCCGCGCTGCATGCCGCCGTTGGCCATGGGCGGCATGTTGGTCTTGCCCAGGCAGATCGCGCCGGTGGCACGCAGGCGTTCGATGGTGAAGGCATCGCGATAGGCGATCAGATGAGCGAAAGCCGGGCTTCCGGAGGCGGCGGTGAGCCCCTTCACCAGATAGCTGTCCTTGGCCGTATACGGGATGCCATCGAGTGGCCCCAAGGTCTCGCCTTTGGCCCGGCGTGCGTCGGACGCCTGGGCTTCCTTGAGCGCATCGGGGTTGCGAACCACCACCGCATTGAGCGCAGTGGGCGTGTCGGGCCCGTCGTAGGCATCGATTCGGGCAAGATAAGCCTGGACCAGTTCAACCGCAGTGGTCTGGCCGGATTCGAGCGCGGCACGCAATTGGGCGATAGAGACTTCGGTAACTTCGATCATGCTGTGGCCACCCACGGCTGATGGGACGCAGGGATATCACTTACTGCAAAATGGGCTTTCATATCCGTTCTCGTTGCACTGTATTGCACGGCAGGGTCTTTACTGACGGCCTGAGGGCTCTATTTAACACCAAGCCGCGAGCGCAGGCATCGCTATAACGGTTCGCGATGTCTGTTGCAACGAGTCAGGACCGTCTTGCGGACACGGCCTCCAGCGTATGCACGGCGGCCGTTAGGAGCAGGCAAAGGGCAGGGTTATCCGGCGCTCTGCTGAATGATCACGGTCTGCGCTGGCATCGGCGCCGGGAAGCCGGCTTCGCCGAGGGCATCTTTGATGGTGCGGTTGGTGTCGAAATAAACCTGCCAGTAGTTTTCGTTGTGGCAGTAAGGACGTACCGCCAGCACCGGGCCGACCAGATTGAACTCCAGAATCTCCACATCGACGGGTGGTTCCGCGAGCACATTGGGCAAGGTGGCGATGTGTTGCTTGAGCACGGCGGCGGCCGCCTTCCAGTCAGTCGCGCCTGACAGCTGTGCCTTCAGTTCGACCCGGCGGAATGGGTTGTGGGTGAAGTTCTGGATGTTGTCGCTGAAGATTTTGTTGTTGCCGACCAAGGTCAGTACGTTATCCGGAGTGTTGATCGCGGTGGCGAACAAACCGATTTCAGTCACCGTGCCGGTGACCCCTCCGGCGCAGATGAAGTCGCCGACCTTGAACGGACGCAGGATGATAATAAAGGCGCCTGCGGCCAGATTCGCCAGCAACCCCGACCAGGCCATGCCGATGGCCAGGCCGACCGCAGCGAGCAGGGCGGCGAAGGTAGTGGTCTGCATGCCCAGGTAACCGAGGATGCCGATCACCAGGATAATGTTCAGCGTCACGGTGATGGCCGAGCCGACGTAACGCAGCACGGTCGGATCGACCTTCTGCCGGCTCAGCGCGCGCTGCACCATGCTGACCGCAAAGCCGATCAGCCAGCGACCGACAATCCAGAAGGCGACGGCGGAGAGAATCTTGACCGCGAAGGCTGCACCGTACTGCTGAATCAGTGCGATTAACGCGGCGAACTTCTCCGTGGTCACATTGACGATGGTCTGGTCCATGGCTGAGGCTCGCAAATGAAGGGGTAGCCTCAAACGCTAGCACAGCCAGCGTTCCCCGCCAGCCAATCGGCTGGCACGGCGATATTAGCGCCGACTGAAGGCCAAACGGGCGGCAAACAGCACGAAGAGGACCCCTGTTGTACGGTCCATCCAGGCGATCACTGTGCCCCGGCGCAGGATCCCGGCAAGCGGGCGAGTCGCGCCAATCAGCAGCATTGACCAGACCAGGCCGAGCAGCACATGAATGGCGACCAGGCCGAAGGTCCACGCCACCAATGGCTGCCCCTGCGGAATGAACTGCGGCAGAAACGAGACGTAGAAAATACCGACTTTGGGATTGAGCAGATTGCCCAGCATACCTTTGAGAAACCAATTGCTGCGCTGTTGGCCGTCGGCCGCAACGGTCGACAGCGCGCTGCGTGGACGCACCAGCATATTCAGCCCCAGCCAGCACAGGTAAGCCGCGCCACAGTATTTCAACAGGCTGAAGGCCAACTCGGACATAGCAATCAAAGCGCCCAGGCCAAACGCCACGGCAGCGCCCCACAGCAGACAGCCGGCATTGATACCCAGTGCTGCGCGCACCGCGTGTTGTTTGCCCTCTACCGTCGCGGTTCGCAGAATCAGCGCGGTGTCGAGCCCAGGGGTAAGCGTCAGCAGGGTGGCGGCGAGGGTAAAGGCCAGCAGGCTTTCAGTGATCGACATGGGCGTTGTTTTCGGAAGGGGCTGGAGCAAGCACGTTAGCACGGCGGGCAGCAAAGCCTTGGATTGAAAGTGCGCCGATCAGTAATGCTTTTGAAGAGTGTTTCTTTAAGTGGAATAGCTGCGGATATAAAGGTGATCGCCTGATCACTCTTCGACCTCGGCGAAAAACTGACACAAGCGTTGCTGCAAGGGACCCACGGCATCCGTCAGCGCCAGAAACGCCGCCACGCTCATTACCTGCCAGCGCTGTCCCTCATCGCCGAACACCACCTGGGCAAAACACCCCGCAGGCACCTCGGCGACAAAGAACCAAGTGTCGAGGCCATGCATGCCTTGGCCGGGGTAGACCCGGGTCCAGACGATGCAGGCAGGGTCCAGCGTCAGGCCGAACTCTTCCTCGGTCTCGCGCAACGCGCACTGCTCGGGAGTTTCTTTGCCTTCACGTCCACCGCCGGGCAAATCCCAAAGGCCGGGCCAGGGAATGGTCGGCTTGTCGTCGCGTTGGTAGGTCAGCAACTGGCCTTCGCACAGCACGGCAATCTTGGCGCCGGAGAAGGGTGGGTATGGCGGCATGTGAGAGGTCCTGTTTCGGCTGGCAAATCGTCAGCGGCTGTGCGTCAGTCTTCGCAGGCAAGCCTGCCACAGGTGATCGCATTTCTCTGGGACCAGGCTTGTCGGATCGCCGCGGCGCTGGCGAACTCACCCGCGCCGCGCATCCCGCCGTTCAACCACTAATCCTTTTTTGGAATGATTCATATCCCATTTCCCCATCTTATCGCAGCGCCACGGAATGGATAACTTCCTCTCAACGCCTCGGTGGCCAGACGACCGCCAGGCACTTTTACTGACAGAGGAAAAGATCATGGCTCATTTGTTCACTACCCAACAGGTCGGCGCCTACACCCTCTCGCACCGCGTCGTTCTGGCACCGATGACTCGCCTGCGGACGATTCAGCCTGGCGATATCCCAAGCCCGATGATGGCTGACTTCTACGGCCAGCGCGCTTCGCAAGGTGGTCTGGAAATCATCGAAGGCGTCAGCATTTCGGTCACTGCGCGTTCGTACCTGGGCGCTGCAAGCTTCTACCACGACGGTCAGTTGGAAGGCTGGAAAGCCATCGCCGATGCCATCCATGCCAAGGGCGGTCGGGCGTTTATGCAACTGATTCATGGCGGTCGTCAAAGCCACGTCGAAATGACTGGCGGCGTCGCGCCGGTTGCACCCTCGGTGGTGCCGTTCGAAGGCGTGGCAGTGACCAAAGATGGCTTCGTTCCGGCATCGCCACACCGTGCCCTCGACATTGAAGAAATTCCGGGCATCGTCGAAGAGTTCCGGGTTGCTGCTCAGCGTGCACTGGAAGCCGGTTTCGATGGTGTTGAATTGCACGGCGCGAACGGTTACCTGGTCGACCAGTTCATCCAGGACGGCACCAACCAGCGTACCGACGCCTATGGCGGTCCACTGGAGAACCGCGTGCGTTTCCTGCGTGAGTCGCTCGAAGCCTTGATTTCGGTCTGGGGTGCTGACCGGGTTGGCGTGCGCATCTCGCCGTCGGGGCAGTGGGGCGGTATCTCGGACAGCAACCCCGAGGCGACTTTCAGCTACGTGGCGAAAGTGCTGGACGGTTACAAGCTGGCCTACCTGCACGTGATCGAACCGCGCATCATTGGCGACTCCACGCTGCACGAAGGTCATCCACCGGTCGCCGTGAAGTACCTGCGCCCGCACTTCAGCGGTCCGATCATTGCCGCAGGTGGTTTTGACGGTGTCAGCGGCGAAGAAATTGTCGCTTCGGGTGATGCGGATCTAGTCGCCTACGGCCGGCACTTCTCGTCGAACCCCGACCTGCCATACCGTCTGAAGCACAAGCTGCCGCTCACCCCGTATGTGCGCGACGCGTTCTGGGGCGGTGATGAGACCGGCTACTCTGACTTCCTGGCGTCTGCGCCGGTGCTGGAAGCCGCCGAGATCGCCTGATGCCCGGCAGAGGTCCCTTGCAGGGGCTGCCCCTGGTGGCGCCTGCACATTTGACTGACTACACAATCGTTTCGCTTTGGAGATTCTTATGTCACGCATGATCAGCTTCGCAAAAGCCGGTGGCCCGGAAGTCCTTGAATTCGTCGAGACGTCAGTCCCGGCACCCGGAGCGCAGGAAGTCCGGATCAAGGTCAAGGCTATCGGCATCAACCGCGCCGAATCAATGTGGCGCACCGATGTGTACATCGAGCCGGTCACGTTTCCGGCCGGTCTTGGCTATGAGGCCGCCGGCATCGTCGATGCGGTGGGCGCAGAGGTCACCGAGGTTGCGGTGGGGGATGCGGTCAGCGTGATCCCGTCGTTCTCGATGAACCAGTATTTCACCTACGGCGAGGTCATCACGCTGCCGGCCTACGCGGTGGTGAAGCACCCAAGTTCGCTGTCGTTCGAACAGGCTGCCTCGGTATGGATGATGTTCGTCACCGCCTACGGGGCGCTGATTGAAGACGCCAAGGTTGGCCCAGGCGACTTCGTGGTGATTCCCGCGGCGTCCAGCAGTGTCGGGCTGGCGGCGATTCAGATCGCGGCCTATGCCGGCGCGACCGCCATCGCGCTGACCCGCACCTCGGCCAAGAAACAGCGGTTGCTGGAAGCCGGCGCTGCCCATGTGATCGCCACGGACGAAGTCGATCTGGTGCAAGAGGTGCTGCGCATCACCGACGGGAAGGGCGCTCGCGTGGTCTTCGACCCGGTCGGTGGACCGAACTTCGCCAAGCTGATCTCGGTGCTCTGTTTTCAGGGCACGGCCTATCTCTACGGCGCGCTGGCCGAGGGCGATACCACCCTGCCGGTACTCGAGATGATCGCCAAGATGCCGGTGATCAAGGGCCACAACATCTGGCTCACCAGTGGCGACGAAACGCGCCGCAAGGCAGCGGTGCAGTACGTCTTGAAAGGCCTCGAAAGCGGCGCGCTCAAGCCGGTCATTGATCACACGTTCAGGTTCGACGAGATGGTGGATGTTCACCGTTATCTGGAGAACAACGGCCAGTTCGGCAAGATCGTCGTCACTGTGTGAAGGGTGTCCTGGCCAATTCGGCCAGGAACTCTGTGGGAGATTCTATGCTCCCAGGCAATACGCAAGCCCTCTGTAGGAGCTGCCGCAGGCTGCGATCAATAGCCATCGCGAAGGTCGTTCCGACCTTATCGCAGCCTGCGGCAGCTCCTACAAAATCAGGGCTAACCGTCGATTTTTGTTTAGCCACAAATCCCTGTAGGGGCCAACTTGTTGACTCAACACCTGTTCAGTCGGCCAGGCAAGTTTCGACAAACGCCACGAACTGTCTGGCCTTGGTGCTGGCAAGCCGTCCAGTGGGGTACACCGCTGACAGGTGGATATTGGGCAGTAGCCAATCGTCCATGACCGACATCACTGCGCCGGATTTCAACTCCGGGGTAAAGGCCCATTCGGAGACGATGGTCAGCCCGATGTCGGCAATCACGGCTGCGCGTATGCCTTCGGTCGCGGTGATCTTCATCGGGCCTTGCACCTTGACCGAAATCTCCGCCGTATCCTTGCAGAACTTCCAGTCTTCGCCACCACCGTCGCGCGTGTAAATCACCGCCCGATGCGCGAGCAGGTCGGCGGGTTCGCGGGGGATGCCATAACGCTTGAAATACTCAGGGGTGCCAATCACCCGACGTCGCGCCTCGGCGATCCGCCGTGCGGTCATGTTGCTGTCGGGCAGGGCGCCCATGCGCAGGGCCACGTCGACGCCTTCGTTGACCAGGTCGATATTGCGATCGTCGAGGATCAGCTCCAGTTCCAGGTTCGGGTGCTCCTCCAGAAACAGCGGCAAGCGCGGCACGATATGCAAGCGTGCAAAGCACACTGCCGCCGACACCCGAAGCTTGCCGGATAACCCGGACGCCGAGCCGCGCGCCGCCAGGACTGCCTCGTCGGTTTCTTCGACCGCGCGCTTGGCTCGCAGGTAAAAACTCTGCCCCGCCTCGGTGGCTGTCAGCGCCCGCGTCGAGCGCAACAGCAGCTTGACGCCCAACCATTCCTCCAGTTGCGCGATGGCTTTCGACACGGCGGGCTGGCCAACGTTGTAGTGGCGGGCTGCGGCCGAGAACGAGCCGGTGTCGACGACACGGATGAAAATCTCGAATGCCGCGAGGCGGTCCATAATGATTCCCCGTTGGAATAAGCGCTATCCGATTTTGCGCCTTCCGCCCTCGCAGTGGAATGGATAAATTGTTCTCATCACGGCGTTTTGCTTACCTGATGGAGGTGCGTATGTCAGAGGATACGATTCAAGCAGGGGTTACCCGCCAGCAGTCGGACGCCGATGCTGAATTGGCCGCGACCGCTGCCTCGGGCGCGGCCTCCAGAGCGCTGCGTGCCGGCGCAAGGGCGCCCACATTCACCCTCGCGGATGCAGACGGGCAGCGCGTCGCCCTTGAAAGTCTGCTGAGCGCTGGCCCCGTGGTGCTGCATTTTTTTCGCGGCGCCTGGTGCTCGTTCGGCGAAGAAAGCCGCGCCGAGTTTGCCGCCGTCCATGAGCAGGTGCTGGCCCTAGGCGCGAATGCCATTGCCATCGCGCCACCTTGCACTGTCAGCACGCACGGCGTCGGTACGCCGATGCGCGAGTTGCTGGACATCGACATGAAAGTGGCTCGGGCGTATGGGCTGGCATTCGATCTGCCTGCGGGCTTGCGATCACGCTACCAAACGCTGGGTTATGTGCCGCCAGTGACCCGAAAGTCCGGCACCTGGCTGGTACCGTTGCCGGCAACGTATTTGCTGGACCACGATGGGACCGTAGCGCTGGCATTCATTGATGTGGACTATCGCAAGCACTTTGAGGCCGGATCTTTGCTCAATGCGTTAAGGGCATTGCAGGCGCGGTATTAGGTGCTCGACCGGGAGGTAAAATTGCTCAGCCGGCATGAAAGGCTGCTGCAGTCTTAAAGAAAGAAAGAAAAGGGACGAATTTATAATCACACGAACATAAATCCGCCCCCTTGATCCTCTTCACGCAATGGCTCTTGTCATTTGTCATCCAGCCTCGTCGACGATTGTGGCCGGGTTTCCGGATTTTCTTCCGCGTTGGGAGCTTCCGGGAAAGTCCCTGGCTTGAACACATGGGTCAGTAAGTCGCTGGCGTCGATTTCGGCGACACCCTGGACCGCCCGGACCAGACTGATAGCGTGATCACGCTCTTTATGGCTATTGACCCGGCCGCCCAATATGACCCTGCCGGCGTAGGTTTTGACGTTGATATGCAGGCCAAGGGTCGGATCGGCCAGTGCCAAGGCTGACTTCACCTTGGCGGTAATCCATGAATCGTGAACGGTCATTTCCACAGCGTGAGAGTAATGTTGGAACGAATGCATTTTCATTGCAGGGCCCTCTTTGGTGTCTTCAGACGTACCTTCCACCTCGTTGGTTGTGCCGCCCTCTGCCTGTCAGGCGAGCGAGAATGGGTTTTGCAGTACTCGCCACGCAAATATGGACACTTGCTCAGTATAGTCCGGCCTAAATCGGCTCCTGACGTAATCGACCGTCGGGCTCCCACGCGGTTTTCTTGAGCGAATAACACTTCCATAAGGCCGGGGCGGTTGAAAGGTTTAACTCTGCGTCATACAAAAATACCGCACCCAGTTTCAACGTGGCTTTTTGCGTGCGGATATTGGCCGGTGCAATGTGAAAGTACACCTCGTCGAAGTGCGCAAGGTCTGGTGAGCTGTAAAAGCTGCAACTGCCAATGGTTTTTCCAGAGCGCAGGTCATACGCCACCAGCGATTTTTTGGTCGATAACAACGCAGGCTTAAATCAAGTCTAGATCGGTCGCGTTTTCAGGGAAGATCCATTGCCAGCTGAATCGATAGATCCATTGTTGCCGTGGGTTTCGCCAGAATAAAACTCAAACCTGCTTGTGCCACGAGGCCAGTGCCCCCATGTACCTTGATGACGAAATTCGAGGTCAGCTCGGGCCTGCCTGAACTGCCCTCCGTGAGGGTCGGTCTCATCATGACCTGAAGCAGTGTCCAACCCAGAGGTCACCCAATGAGCAAAGCACCTTATGTTCCGCCGACGGTCTGGCGCAACGACGCGCCGTCTGGTGGGGCGTTCGCCAGCATCAATCGACCCACTGCCGGGCCGACCCATGACAAGGTGCTGCCGGTCGGCAAACATCCCTTTCAGCTATACTCCCTGGCCACGCCCAATGGGGTGAAGGTCACCATCCTGCTCGAGGAGCTGCTGGCGCTCGGGCACAGCGACGCCGAGTACGACGCCTGGCTTATCCGCATTAACGAGGGCGATCAGTTCTCCAGCGGCTTTGTCGAGATCAATCCCAACTCAAAGATTCCGGCATTGCTGGACCGTAGCGTGGAGCCGGCGATTCGCGTATTCGAGTCCGGCTCGATCCTGCTGTACCTGGCGGAAAAATTTGGTCACTACCTGCCCACTGATTCGGCTGGGCGCACGGAGACCCTGAACTGGCTTTTCTGGCAGATGGGTTCGGCGCCTTATCTGGGCGGTGGTTTCGGGCATTTCTACGCTTACGCGCCGGAGAAGTGGGAATACCCGATCAACCGTTTCACCATGGAAACCAAGCGTCAGTTGGACGTTCTCGATCGTCGCCTTGCCGAGAGTCCCTACCTGGCCGGCGACAACTACACCATCGCCGATATCGCGGTCTGGGCCTGGTACGGCCAACTGGTGCGGGGCAGCTTGTATTCGGCGGCCGAGTTCCTTGCGGCGCATGAGTACACCCATGTACAGCGCTGGGCGGAAGAAATCGCCAACCGGCCTGCGGTGCTGCGAGGAATGCGCGTCAACCGGACCTGGGGCGACGAAGCAAACCAGGTGCCGGAGCGACATGAGGCTGCGGATCTGGGTTAACCGGGGGGGAATGGCAGGGGCGGCTGGATTCGAACCAACGCATGGCAGGATCAAAACCTGCTGCCTTACCGCTTGGCGACGCCCCTGTATCTGTAGCTGCGAGTGGCTGGCACTCGATTGTGGATTTTTGCAGCGTGCGTTTGACCGCGACAGACCCTATGCGAGCCTCTGCAAGAACGGGCGGGAATTTACCAGCTTTTGCTGTGTTCTGGAAGCCTTCTAACAGATAATTTTGTTTTAAAACAGACGGTTACCACTTGTCGGGTTGGGGCGAGCGCGGCATCGATCAGTTTGACGCCGTGGCATGGTCAGATCCTCGCAAAACCGACCCTGCCAGTTAAAAACTGTTACCTATGTGCGTGAGTCATACCCAGGGTTCCCTGCCGACCACAGATTCTGCGTCATGCTCAGATTTGTGTGGGAGATTCTATGTTCCCAGGCAACACACAATCCCTGTAGAAGCTGCCGCAGGCTGCGAACAATAGCCATCGCGAAGGTCGTTCCGACCTTATCGCAGCCTGCGGCAGCTCCTACAAAATGGGGGCCAACCGTGGATTTTTGTCCAACCACAAATCACTGTGGGAGACGATTTCAGCCCTTGGCCGCCATTGCGGTGACTTCCACGCGCATGCCTTCCACCGCCAGTGCGGCCACGCCCACGGCGGCGCGAACCGGCCAGGGTTTGGCGAAGAAGCGTTTGTACACCTCGTTGAAGGCCGCGCGGTCGGCCATGTCAGTGAGGTAGATGGTCAGATGCATCACGCGGTCCATGGAACTGCCGGCGCGCTCCAACGCAACTTTCAATGCCTGCAACGTGCACTCGCTCTGCGCAACGATATCGCCCAGCTCCAGGCTGCCGTCGGCGCGGGTCGGAATCTGGGTGGAAACCAGCACACCGGCGAAGCCGACGACGTCGGAGGAAATGGAGTGCGCATCGGGATCGGGGATGAAGGTCAGGTCGTGGTTGGCCATCAGAAACTCATGATTGGAGGGGTAGAGGCGGCCAGTTTACAGATCATGACGTGCAGAAACGAAAAAGCCCGCACAGGGCGGGCTTCGAAATTCTAGTAGGTGGCCGGTGCTGGTCTCCGGCTTACAAGGTTTATCAGGCCTCTCACAAAACAGTTTTACAGTTTTGCATTATTTTACTGTTCTGCCTCACACGGCATAAGGGCTGGATCTCAGCGCGGAGATCTTTCTAACCGTGTACCCTTTGGAACGCGCCCCACGTGTCCTTGCTATCCACTTGCGCATCAGTCTGCGTTTTCACCTACTGCTTCAGGATAGCAAAACAGGCAACGTCCTGGCCGTGGTTTTTAGAACGATTTTGCCCAATGAAATCGGCGGCAGGATGCAAATAATCTATGGTCAGCCGGAGGTGTCCGGGGCGCTCGAATCCCCGCGCTCGCGGGTAGCGAGGTGAAGCTGTCGATACGCGTCGACCAGTTGCTCCAGGGAGAACGCAAGATTGCGTCCGCTGGGGTTGGGCAGTACCCAGACCGAGGCCCCGCCAAAGGTTTTTGTTTGCAACCCCCACGGCACCTGCTGTTGGCCGGATAGCGCGCAATACGCAGCCTTGCCGAGAAACGCCACGAAGCGTGGCGCATGGCGCACGATCTTTTGTTCAAAATCTGCGGCAACCGCGCTGAACTCATCCGCCGACAGCTGATCCGCACTCGCCGTAGGCCGTTCTACCACTGCGGTCAGTCCACACTGATACTGCAAGATCGTTCGATCGTCCTGCGGGCGGACCTCATGCGGGGTAAAACCGGCGAGATGCAGCGTGCGCCAAAAGCGATTGCCTCTCCCCGCAAAATGATGCCCTTGGGTAGCCGCCATCACCCCTGGATTGATCCCGCAAAAAATCACGGCGAGCTGCTCGCTGAGGATGTCTTCGAGCCGTCCGCTCATCCGCAAATCACGCTGACTGCTTTGCGTGCAAGCTCCGTCAATTCAGGGCGGGATACACCTGCCCGCGCACGTATCGAGATGCTGTGCAGCAAGGCTGACGCAAGTACGGCAAGGGCCGACGGATCGGCATCGGTTTTCAGCTCGCCGGAATCGATTGCTACCCGCAGACGCTTTTCGAGATCGGCATCGAGCGTACTGAGTCGGTCCGCGAGCACCTCGCGTATCTCGGCATCTTCAACGGCCTCAGTCGGCGCGGTGCCGATCGTGAAGCAGCCGCGTGGTTGGCCTTCACCGGAAAAATAGATCGACAACTGTCCCTGGTAAAAACCCATCAACGCCTGTTCCAGCGTCAGGTCTTTGTTCATCAACGCCTCATGCATGGCGCCCGCGGCAATCTCCCAATAGCGTTCAAGCGCCTTGATATACAGCGCGTGTTTGTCGCCAAACGCGGCGTACAGGCTCGGTCGATTCATGCCCGCTGCAGCGGCGATGCTGTCTAGCGAAGCGCCTGAATAGCCGGTGTTCCAAAACACATCGAGCGCCTGTTGCAGCGCGGTTTGGGGGTCATACGCACGGGGCCGGCCGCGACGGGTGGCACCACTAACTTTATTTTGTTCCATCTCGCATAAAATCCTTGATCAGGGTTGGGTCGAGGTATATTCTTACACCATCGCACAAAAATGAGGAACCAGAATTTCCGAATTTTTCAGCTTTGTTGCGACGTACCTCGAACTGAGTGTTGCGGCGACGAAACAAGGCGGTGGAGTCACCCTCCGATCCGCGCACCGTGTGGCTGTTCTTTGTGGGAAAGGTTGGCTGGGAGTCGAAGTGTTGTCCCACCGGGCTGTAGTCCTCACAGCAATGATTGACATATAGGGCGACAGGCGATTTCCGCGGGTGTCGACCCGATTTTCCGGCTAATAAGGTGAATTGGATCATGACTAAACAGTTCGATAGCACAGCGACACAAAACACCGCGCACCCAGGCCCGACCGACGGTGAAACGCGCGCCAGGAAACCGATGAAAGAGCGGTTGCGGCCGCTGTTGATGGTGGGTTTCCCGGCTATTCTTGCAGCGGTAGGCGTGGCGCACTATTTGGCGAGCGAACCCTACATGACGACTGATAACGCCTTTGCCCGGGTGGCCAAGACATCGATCAACGCACGGGTTTCCGGACAAGTCGTTGAAATCGCCGTCGAGGACAACCAGAAGGTACACAAGGGCGATGTCCTGTACCGGATCAACCCGGAACCGTTCCAGATCGCGGTCAATCGGGCGGAGTCGCAACTGAACGTTGCACGCCTTCGTATCGACGGACTCAAGGCAACCTACCGCCAGCAGTTGGCTGATCTGCAATCGGCCAAAGAGTCCGCCGACTTCGATCAAAAGGAATTCGGCCGCAAGAAAGCGTTGGTTGCTACCGAGTTCGTCTCACGCGCCGCTTACGATCGGGCAGATACCGATC
The DNA here is from genome assembly GCF_044336365.1 of Pseudomonas sp. NA-150. Lineage (NCBI taxonomy): Bacteria > Pseudomonadati > Pseudomonadota > Gammaproteobacteria > Pseudomonadales > Pseudomonadaceae > Pseudomonas > Pseudomonas sp. NA-150. The sequence continues at coordinate 2,487,543 of NZ_CP172305.1, forward strand.
TCAAGGTTTCTCGTCAGCGTATCGCCTCGGTCGAGCAACAGATCGCCAGTACCGTGGTTGCGTTGAACGGCAATCCGGACATCAACGTCGACAACCACCCGACGGTTCGCGAGGCCAAGACTCAGCTCGACGAAGCGCAGCTCTACCTGTCGTATGCAACGGTTTACGCGCCAGATGACGGCGTGGTGGCCAAGGTCGACGACTTGCAGGTTGGCAACTACGTCAACAGCGGCACTCCAGGCTTTTCACTGCTGTCCACTCACCGAATTTGGATCGAAGCCAACTTCCGTGAAACCGAGGTGACGCATATGCGTCCAGGTCAGGAAGCAACCATCAGACTCGATACCTATTCGGATCATGTCTTCAAAGCGCACGTGACCAGCATGAGCCCAGGCGCCGGTTCCGACTTCGCCTTGTTGCCGCCGGAAAACGCCACGGGCAACTGGGTCAAGGTTGTACAGCGGGTACCGGTACGGCTTGAGCTTGACGAAGTAGACCCTGAATTGACCTTGTTCTCGGGCATCAGCGCCACGGTCAAGGTGGATACCGGTCATCGCAGCCCTTGGTGGCAGCCGCTCAAAAGCTTGATGACTGCAGGTAACCCATAATGAACGCGACTGTTGCGGGAAATCCGGGGGAAGGGGGCGCACGCAGTTTAAGGATCGCCGCTCTGCTGGCGACCTGGATGCAGTCTGCGAACTTACCGTTACCGAATTCGTCACTGCGGTTTATTCAGGCCGGGTTATCGATGAGCGATGACGAAGCCGGTTGGATCTTCACCTCCTACGTCGCGGGCAGTGTGCTGACGATGCCCTTGGCGCAGTGGCTTGCCGGGCGCTTTGGCTTGAAGTTGGTGTATCAAATCGCGCTGGTTATCTTCGGCCTTAGTTCAGTGCTGTTGGCGATGGCTACGACCCCATTGGAATTCGTCGGCGCACGCGTTGTACAAGGCGCGGCAAGCGGCATATTGGGGCCGTTGTCGATGGGCATCACCATGGAGACATTGCCACCTGAGCGGCGAGTCAAATTTGGCGCAGTGTGGACGGCCGTGGTGCTGTTGGGCATTGCCACAGGGCCGACGATCGGCGCGTTGCTCAGCGAGTATTACGGCTGGCATTCGATGTACTACGCCGACGTTCCGCTGACCGCCTTTATCTTCCTGGTGATGATGCTTCTGCTCCCGGAAAAAAAGGCTGAGAAACGTCCGTTGTTCGACTTCTTTGGGTTTGGCACCTTCACTCTCGGCGTGATCGGGTTGCAGATGATGATCGACAACGGCGAGCGCCTCGATTGGTTCGACTCACCGGCAATCTGGGCTGAAGCAATCATGTGTGTCGGCGGGTTCTATCTGTTCTTCGTCCACATGTTCACCCGCAAGACGCATTTTCTCAGCAAAGACTTGTTCAACGACCGCAACTTCGTGCTGTCCACGATCATCTTTTTTGCCGTGGGTTTCGTGCTGTTGTCGACCATGGCGCTGACTTCGCCGATGCTGGATGAAATCCTCGGCTATCCACCGATTACTACCGGCTTGATGACGGTTCCGCGTGGTGTTGGGTTGGTCGGTGCGTTCCTGTTGATGGGCCGTGTTTCCGGCCGGATCGACGTCCGACTGTTCGTCGCGGCAGGTATCGCCTTGGTGGCGTATGCCAATTGGCAAATGCTCGGTTATTCGCCCTTGATGGATTGGACGCCCGTGGCCATTGCGGGCTTCATTCAGGGCGCGGGTCTGGGGGTGTTGATGGCGTCGGTGCCGAAGATGGCGTTCAGCACCCTCGATCCCAAGTTCCGTCCTGAGGCAACAGGTTTTTTCAACCTGACCCGGGGCTACGGCAGCATGCTCGGTGTGGCGGTGGTGCAACTGTTTTTCTTTAACCATACGCAAGCCATGCACCAGGCAATGGCCAGTAACCTGACGATTTATCGCGCCGCGGCTCACGCCGTGACGGCCGCGCCATCCCTGCAAGCATTAGCGGGGCTGAATGAAATGGTTACCGGTCAGGCGGCGTTTGTCGCAGTGATCAACCAGTTCAAAATTTTGCTGGTGGTGATGCTAGTGGTGAGCCCACTGGTTGTCTTTCTTCGTAAACCCGCTTCGGCCAACTAGTTTTCGTGGAGTCTGCCAAATGATATCCAATACTTTCGACATCAATAGACAACGATTGCTCACCACACTCAGCGCAATGTCCATTGCTGTATTTTTGTCTGCTTGCACCGTCGGCCCTGACTTTAAAGAGCCCGCTGCCAGCACCTCGGAACACTATGACCAACAAGCAGAGCAACGTCTTGGGCAGACCGGTGGCAAGCCCGGCGAGCAACACGTTGAACTGGGCAAAAAGGTCAGCGGTGATTGGTGGTCTGCCTTTCATTCGCCCAAGCTCGATAAAGTGGTACAGCGCGCAATCGACGGCAACCTGGAATTGGTAGCTGCCGACGCCACGATTCGCCAGGCGGCGTCCTCGGTCGCGGCGGCGGAAGGGGTGCTGTATCCGCAAGTTGATTTTGCTGCCTCGGGTGGCCGCACGCGGGTAAAAAACGGGCCTCAGGCAACCGTCAATAATTTCTATGCGGTTGGGCCACGAGTGGCCTTCGATCTTGACGTATTCGGCGGCAACAAGCGCCAGATTGAACAGCAACAAGCGGTCGCGGACTTTCAGAAGCATAAATACGAGGCTGCCTACCTAACCTTGACCGGCAACGTCGCCAGTCAGGCGATATTGATGGCCTCGGCAAACGCGCAGATAGAAGCCGTTCAACGACTGCTCGCCGATGACGCGAAAAACCTCGACCTGGTTCGCCGGGCGCACGCCAGCGGCGCGACCACGCAGATCGACGTTTCGTTGGCCGAGACCCGGCTCGCCGAGGACCGCACGCTGTTGCCACCTTTGGCTCAGCAGCGCGATTCGGCACGCCACGCGCTGTCGATTCTGACCGGCAAAGGCCCGGGCGACTGGGTGCCGCCGGACTTCACCCTTGACGAGTTTGCCTTGCCGTCGAACGTGCCGGTCAGTTTGCCGTCGGAAATGGCCCACGACCGGCCGGATATTCTGCAAGCCGAGTCGGAAATGCACATTGCCAGCGCCGCAGTAGGCGTAGCGACCGCGAATCTCTACCCTCATATCGAGCTTTCGGCCTCGTTGGCGCAAGCGGCGTCGGGCAATGGTGGTGCGGCACTGTGGGGCTTCGCTGCCGGCCTGACCGGTCCAATCTTCAACGGCGGCACGCTTGAAGCGGAACGCCAGGCTGCAGTCGAGGGCTACAAAGCGACGTATGCGGGCTACCAGCAGACGGTCATCAGCTCGTTCGGCCAAGTGGCCGATACGTTGCAGGCGATCAACCATGACGCCGAAGGAAACCTCGCGCAGAACGACGCATTGCAGGCGGCGCAAACCAGTTTGCGCTTGAACCAGCAAGCCTACACCCAGGGTGAAAACAGTGTGCTGCAGGTGCTGGAAGCACAACGCGCTTACGAGCAGGCGTTGCTCGGGCAAATCAAAGTGAAGACCGCGCAATACCTGGATACGGTGCACTTGTTTGTGGTGCTGGGCGGTAATTCGGTCGGTGTCTTTGATCAACGGGCTAACGCGCGCAAAAGTTGACAGTGTTTCAACGTCACGGGCAGCAGCGCCCGTTGTACACGCTCCGTTAATTAACGATTGCCTACAGTTGTCAGTCGAAACTCCATGATATCCCGCGACGTAAAGTATCGGGTGATGTGAGTTTCTGGCCAGGGAGTGGCGCGTCTGTTTGTTGGTGTGGAACAAAGTAGTGCTGTTATTCAGGTGCGGACTGTTAATGAGTGACGACGGACCGCGTTGGCGGTTATTAGTGCAAGTAGTGGAGTAAGGTTATGACCATCAACGATACACTTCGCGATACTCGATTTTCGCTTATACACGGATCGGGTGAGATCCCGGCGGTAGGATTTGGCACGCGGGTTCGCGATCTCGGCACCACTGCCCAAGCGGTGACCGATGCCCTGGAAGTCGGCTTTCGTCATTTCGATTGTGCCGAGCGCTATGGCAATGAAGAGCAGGTGGGGACGGCACTCTCGGCCTTCATCGCGGCCGGAAAGGTGCGTCGGGAAGAACTGTTCATTACCAGCAAACTGTGGAATACCAACCATCGCCCCGAACGGGTGAAACCCGCATTCGAAGCGAGTTGCGAACGACTCCATGTCGATTACATCGATTGCTACCTGATTCATACACCCTTCGCCTTCAGGGCTGGCGAAAATCAGGACCCACGGGATTTCCAGGGCCACATCATCTATGACGGCGGCGTAACCCTGCTTGAGACCTGGCGTGAAATGGAGCGTCTGGTGGATGAAGGTCGCTGCAAGTCGATTGGCCTGTCTGAAATTTCGTTGGATACGCTCAAAGAAATCGTCGCTGCGGCGCGGATCAAGCCTGCTGTGGTGCAGGTCGAATCTCACCCTTATCTTCCTGAATGGGATCTGTTGGATTTCTGTAAAGAACATGGGATCGTCGTGCTTGCGTTAGCCCCGTTAGGGCATGGTATGCAGCCCAAGGTGCTGGACGACGCGGTGATCACCAGCATTGCTCAGCGCAGGAAAAAGTCCCCGGCGCAAATTGCCCTGGCCTGGGCGGTTCAGCGCGGTGTGGCGTTTGTGACCAGCTCGGTAAAACGCCAACATATCGAAGAAAACTTCGACATTTCCACGCTGACCGGCGGCGCCATGCACGAGATTCGGGAAAGTATCAGCACGAGAGTACGATTTAACTCGATCGTCGAAACCGGTGTGCTTGGGTTTATTCCGCACAACAACTAAGGCGTGTCAAAAAAGGAGCGATCGTGTGCAAGATCGCTCCTTTTTTTATTGTCAAACGCCGACTTGAAATAGCGCACCGGCTAATCTGATTTTCACTTGAACCCTGAGGCGGAAGCGATGGATATTTTCCAAGGCATGCGTTTTTTCATTGCAGTGGCTCAGTGCGGTACTTTTACAGCGGCGGCGGAGGTCTTGGAAACCACCACCACTAACGTTTCCAAAGTAATCTCCAGTCTGGAAGGCAGGCTGCAAACTCGCTTGATTAATCGTACTACCCGGCGATTGGCGCTGACCGAGGCCGGTGTGCGGTATTTGCAGCGCTGTGAAAAAATTCTGGGCGAGGTTCGTGAAGCCGATGAGGAAGCCGGTACTGCGCAGATCATGCCCTCCGGCAGGCTGAAAATTCACTCGGTGTCGGCCATTGGCAATCATTACGTGATCGATGCCATTGCTCGTTATCGGGAAGCGCACCCCTCGGTGATGTTTGATTTGACGCTCACCAACCGACTTCCGGACTTGCTGGAAGAAGGCTATGACATGTCGATTGTGTTGGCGCGTGACCTGTCCGATTCGGGCTTTGTCGCTCAACGTCTGGGCATTACCTACAGTATTCTCTGCGCATCGCCCACGTACCTGAAGAAGCGCGGAATACCTGAGTCGCCAGGCGAGTTGGCCGCGCATGACTGTCTGAAGCTGGTCAATACAGTGATGCCAGTTGAGAATTGGGTATTTGCGGGGCCGGACGGGGAGGAGACCATCAATATTCCAATATCGCCTTTTCACGTCAATACGGCGGACGCTATGACCGTGGCTATCAGTAATGGAATGGGGATTGGTATTCAACCGGTTGCGTCGGCGGTTGATGGTCTAAGGGCAGGCACCTTGGTGCGCATACTGCCGGAATATCATTTCGAAGAGTTGAGCCTGTTTGCAATTTATCCGTCGCGCAAGTTTGTCGATGCGAAAATAAAAACCTGGGTCGAGTTTCTCAAGCAAGTGATTCCGGCGTTGTTGGCGGCGGATCAAAAGATTGTCGATGCTCGTAGAGACAATAACAAAGAGTGAAGCCGCTGGTTTGCAGGCATGGAGTGTCGACCCTCCACGGTCCGCACACGACTCAACCGTTGGAACAACCGCTGGCGAGGGCCTGGTACTGAATGATATGCGCCTGGCCTCGCGAATCTTCATACGTCATTTGTACCGGCACCAGGCCGCACTGATCGGAAGTGTCGGTCACGGCAATGACCTTTTTAATATCCAGCTTTGTATCGTAGGTGTAGGTTTCAACTGTTGCGTTGGTGGTGGCGACGGCTGAAGAGTGCTCACTGGCAACGGCGTGCATGCCAACGCTACTGAGTGCAACAAGCATCATGATGTTTGAAAGTTTCATGGTGTTCTCCGGATCGTTAAAAGTGTGTTTGCCTGAGAGCCGGTGGGTTGGTTTTCATCTGCTCACTGGGTGAAACAGATAGTAAGTAGCCGCCTCGTTCAGACATAGCGGCCCGCAGGACAAACACTGTTGACCCATTTTGCAGGAATGGATTAAGCGGGCATTAGGCGGTTGCTGCTTGCTGCAACAGCCAGTCGCGAAACGCGCGGACCTTGGCCAACGCCTCACATTCCGGCCGATACACCACGTAGTAGGCCAGCGCCAACGGGCTGTTCACCTGGGCAAAAGGCCGGATCAGCCGGCCCGACGCCAAGTCATCGCGCACCATCACACTGCGGCCCAGCGCAACGCCTTGGCCCTCGATCGCTGCCTGCACCACGGCCGCCGAGTTGTTGATGCGCAAGCCATGGCTGGCATCGATTGCCGTCTGACCCATGGCGTCGAGCCAGGTGCGCCAGGTGGGGAAGCCCGGATCGCCAGCCATCGATAAATCGTGGATGAGCGTGCAGCGCGCAAGGCTGTCCATACTCAGTTGCCCAGCCGTCAAGGTTGAGAGCTGTGGTGAGCAGACCGGAAACAGCTCCTCTTCCATTAACTTGATCGCCGTCAGCCCCTGCCATTTTCCGGCGCCGTAGCGCACGCCGATGTCGATGTTATCGGCGAGAAAATCCAGGGTCTTGAGGTTGGTGTTGAGCAGTACGTCGATGTCTGGACAGGCCTGCTGAAAGCGCTCAAGGCGCGGCAACAACCACTTGCCGGCGAACGCCGGGCTAACGGTTACCGTCAGCTCGGCGCTGGCCGACACCTCGCGCAGTCGCGCCAGACCCACTCGCAGTCGATCAAAACCTTCGCGGATGTCGGGCAAGGCCGCGCGCGCGACGTCGGTTAGCACCAGTCGGGTGTTGCCGCTGCTGGCGCGGGTGAACAGGGTGACGCCCAGCCATGACTCGAGGCTGCGCACCTGTTGGCCAACGGCGGCTGAGGTTACGTTCAGCTCCTCGGCGGCGGCCGAGAAGCTTTGGTGCCTGGCCGCCGCTTCAAAAGCGCGCAGGGCATTGAGGTAGGTCGGTGTGCTCATGTGTTAAAGAATTTCTTTAATGGTCGCGAAGCAGATCTGATTTGTTGGCCGCGGGCGGGAAGGGAAGAATGGCCACCAGTTCAGTACGAAACGCAGAGCGGCAGGCAATCTGCTTGTCCGATGCGTTAATTCAAGGCTGGTAGATCACTCATCTGGAGTCAATCGCTATGCAAAGTTTTTCTTCCAAAGTTGTTATCGTGACCGGTGGCGGATCGGGCATTGGTAAAGAAGTCGCCCGGCGTTTTGTCGAGGCGGGTGCGTCGGTGGTTATCGGTGGCCGAGACGCGGTGAAGTTGCAGCAGGCGGCCGAGCAGATCGATCCAAGTGGTCGCCATGTGCGTGCGTTGGCCGGGGATATCGCCGATCCGGCGACGGCTCAGTCGCTGGTCGACGAAGCAGTGAAGGCGTTTGGAGGTGTCGATATTTTGGTGAATAACGCCGGGGTTTTTCGTCCGAAGCCTTTCCTCGAGGTCGATGCCAAGGAATATGACTGGTTTCTCGACACTATTCTCAAGGGCAAGTTTTTCATGGCGCAGGCTGCCGCCAAGGCGATGGTGCTGCGTGGCGGTGGCGCCATTGTGCAGACCGGTTCGTTGTGGGCGATTCAGGCAATCGGTGCCACGCCGTCGGCGGCTTATTCGGCGGCCAATGCGGGTGTGCATGCGTTGACTCGCAACCTGGCGATTGAGTTGGCGGCGTCCAATATTAGGATCAACACGGTCGCTCCGGCGGTGGTGGAGACGCCGGTTTATGGGACGTTCATGGATGAGTCGCAGGTGAAGGAGGTTTTACCGTCGTTCAATGCGTTTCATCCGTTGGGGCGTAATGGTCAGCCGGCTGATATTGCTCAGGCGATTCTGTTTTTGGCGTCGAGTGAGGCGTCATGGATTACCGGGGTTGTGTTGCCGGTGGATGGTGGGGTTACGGCGGGGCGGCATTGAGTCAGCGCTGTTCCTTGCACGCGGGATTTGGAGGTATATGCGGCATGAGTGTGGGTTGAACCTCGGGTTCCTCCTTGGCGGGGATCGCGGCTTGGCCTATCCATCGTGTCGCTCCATTCACAGGTGCTCCAGCCGCCGGGTATTCTGATACTGGCAGGCGTTATCGGCCTCAAGCTGGTCTCGGGAAACTGAGACCGCTTACATTTTCCGGCTGGACGACTTCTCCGCGGCAATCGCTTTGCGATGACCCAGGTAGGCAACAGAACGGTTAATCACGAAAACAATCACCATGCTTAAGACGAGTGCGTTGACGAGTTGGGCTGGCATGATCGGTAATCCAGGGTAGGGGCGTTGTCGACATCCTATGCGGCGGTTGAACAAGGCGGAACGCATTACGCTTTATGGTCGGAATCGACAGAGGTGATAGTGGGCGCACTGCGCTACTCTATGCGCTTCGCCCAATGCCTAAGAAACCCCATGACCGAAGCGCCCATTCCGTCACCCGACGGTCAGCCGATGATGCCGCAGCAGCGCCGCGAGATGATCATTCGCCGGTTGCGTCGCCAGCAGACGCTCAGCGTCGTGCAGCTCACCGAAATCTTCAATTGCTCACACATGACCGCACGCCGGGATATCGCCGCGCTGGAGCAGGAAGGGTTGGTGTTCTCGGTGCCTGGCGGGGTGCGTCTGGCCAGTCAGTTGTACAGCGAACCGAGCCATCAGAATCGGGTGATTGTCGAGCCGGAGCAGAAGCAGCGCATGGCGGAACGCGCGGCACAGTTGATCAAGCCGGGCATGACGCTGTACCTCGACGCGGGCACCACCACGCTGTGTCTGGTGCCGCACATCGTCGGGTTGAGCGGCATGACCGTGGTCACCAACGACTTCAGTATTGTCATGGCGCTGGCCGACGCCAAGCAGGTGAAAGTGATCCATACCGGCGGCGAACTCGATCACGACAACCTGGCCAGCATCGGCACGCTGGCGGCCGATACGCTGCGTAATCTGGCCACCGACATAGCCTTTATCTCCAGCAGTTCCTGGGACTTGCAGCGCGGTATTACCACGCCGTCAGAGGCCAAGATCGAGGTCAAGAAGGCGGCCATGGCCTCGGCGTCGCAGGTGGTGTTGATGGCCACCAGTTCCAAGTACGGCACCTTCGGCATGTACCGCATTGCCGGTCTTGAACGCTTCGACCCGATCATCTCCGACGCTGCACTGACGGCCGACGCGGCGGCGGGGATTCGCAAGTTGGGTACCGAACTGATCCTGGCTTGAATGTACGCGATCCCTTGTAGGAGCGGGCTTGCCCGCGATGGCGGCCGGTCTGACTCATCGCATCAAGTGGATCGCGGGCAAGCCCGCTCCTACAGTAACCGTGTTTATCATCAATTCCCGTCAAGAGCCCTACTGGCACTCATCCAGGCAAAGCTGCCGGCGCGAATCACCAGCACCTGATCCTGAGGAATCTCCAGCGTGGGCACACTGCGTGGCTCAACCTCGGCGAGCAGCGCCAGGCAACTGCGCAGCACCCCGGCGTGGGCCACTAGCACCGTGTCGCGCTGCAGTGATTCAAGCAGGCTGCCGACGCGCTCGAACACCTGCGGATAGTTCTCACCGCCAGCGGGAGTGAAGTTCAACGGATCGGTTTGCCTGGCAGCAAACCCAAGCGGATCGCGCTCGGCAATCTGCTGCCAATCAAGGCCCTCCCATTCACCAAAATCGATTTCCATCAGCCGCTCGTCGGTGCGGTAGTCCTGCGCCTCCAGCCCCAGGTGCCGGCGAATGATCTGCAGGGTTTCGCGGGTCCTGAGCAGCGGGCTGGCGATGAAATCCAGCTGCGCGGCGGCGGGGTGCAGCCAATTCAGGCACAGTCCGGACGCGGCAGCCTGCAACCGGCCTGTGGCATTCAGCGGGATATCCCTACGCCCCTGTAACCGGCGTTGGGCGTTCCAGTCGGTTTCGCCGTGGCGAATCAGGTACAGCGTTCGAGTGCCAAGTGCAGTGGTGTTCATCAAAAAATCCCGAGGCCTGTGGTCTGTGACAAATCTTACCTGACATCACTTGACAATGTTAAAAAATAACAAATAATGATAAATAATAACACCGACATACGATGTAGCGCGACAGAGCGGAAGCCCAAGGGCCTGCATGGACGACTACCCGCTTTGCCTTTCCAATAACAATAACGGAGGCAGTTTCATGTCTACTCTCGACACCACCCTCGGCGGTATTTCCGCCGGCACCAGTACGGATGCGCCAGCCAGGCCGACCGACCATCAACTGCGGCAACGCCGCAAAGCATCGCTGGGCAGCCTGATCGGTACCACCATCGAGTGGTACGAGTACTACATCTACGGGGCGACGGCGGCCCTGGTGTTTCCGATGTTATTTTTTCCCACGCATGATCGACTGGTGTCATTGATGCTGTCGTTCGCGTCCTTTGCCATCGCCTTCGCGATTCGCCCGATCGGTGCGGCCGTGTTTGGTCACTTCGGCGACCGGGTCGGACGCAAGACTACCTTGATCGTGACCCTGGTCATGACCGGGTTGGCAACCTTTCTGATTGGCTTCTTGCCCACCTACGAAAGCATCGGTTTATGGGCACCGTGCATCCTCATTCTGCTGCGCCTGGTTCAGGGTTTTGGCGTCGGAGGTGAGTGGGGTGGTGCGGCGTTGATGGCGCTGGAGTGGGGCGATCAGAAGAAGCGCGGTGCGGCCGGTGCCTGGCCACAGCTGGGCACCTCCATTGGCCTGATCCTGTCGACCTCGGCGGTGATGGGCTCCAGCTATTTCACCGGCGAGCACTTCCTCGAGTGGGGCTGGCGCATACCCTTCCTGCTCTCGGGTTTTCTGGTAATCATCGGTCTGATGGTACGGCTGACCATTGAAGAAACGCCGTCGTTCGCGGCGAAAAAACAGAGCCAGCAGATCGAGAAAAGTCCGCTGAAGTTCGTGGTCAAACACTATTGGCCGGAGATCGTCAAAGTCGCCTTTCTGCGCATGTCCGAGCAGATGCCGTTCTACATTTTTACTGCCTTCATTCTGGATTACGCGACGCAGACTGCCCACGTCTCGCGCACCTTTGTCCTGCTGGGAACCCTAGCGGCGGCGGTGCTGGATTTGATCCTGCTGCCAATCTTTTCCAACCTCGCGGACAGCTTTGGTCGGCGGCGGATGTACTACGCCGGTTGTCTGGTTCTGGTGCTGATGGCCTTCCCGTATTTCTGGGTGCTGAACTCGGGCAACGAGACCTGGATCTTCATCGCAATCACCTTGTCGTTGGTGCCGCACGCTATCCAGTACGGCGCCCAGGCGTCACTGATCTCCGAACAATTCCCGGTTCACGTGCGCTACACCGGGGCCGGTGTCGGTTACCAAATGTCTTCGCTGGTGGCCGGCGGCCCGGCGCCGTTGATTGCCTCGTTCCTGCTGGTCAGCTTCGGCACCGGTTACGCGGTAGCCGCTTATCTGGCCCTCGGCGGCGTGATCGCCGCGCTGGCGTTGTTCACCCTCAAAGACCGCAGCGATCAACAGTTGTGATCGGCGAACCGTTCAACTTTTTGTACAGAGGAATTGCAGCATGACCATCAAGAAAATCGCTGTCATCGGTTCGGGTTACATGGGCGGCGGCATCGCCCAGGTGTTGGCGTTGGGCGGCGCACAGGTGGTGTTGGGCGATGTGGACGGCCGCGTCGCCAGCCAGAGCCGCGAGCGTCTGCTTCAACAGGCTCAAGCCTTCGCCGACGCCGGGTTGTTTCCCGCCGACAGCCGGGCGCGGCTCGAAGCCAACCTGACTGCTGCCGGTTCGATTGAGGAAGCCGTGGAGGGCGTCGACTACATCACCGAGGCGGTGCCGGAGTCGATGGAGATCAAGCGTGAGGTGCTGGGACGAATCTCCGCTGCCTGCGCCGTCGATACCATTATCGGCACCAATACCTCAGCGATCCCCATCGGCCAACTGGCGCAGTTTGTCAGCCACCCGCAGCGCTTTCTCGGCGTGCACTGGATGAACCCGGCGCCTTTCATTCCCGGCGTTGAGTTGATTGCCAGCGAACATACCCTGACTGCGCACGTGGACACCCTGGAAGCGCTGATTCGCTCCGTCGGTAAAGTACCGGCGCGGGTCGCCGACACGCCTGGTTTCGTCGCCAACCGCTTGCAGTTTGCGTTGTACAAAGAAGCGGTATTGGTGGTGGAGGAGGGCCTGGCCACACCGGAGCAGGTCGACCTGGTGGTTAGCAACGCGTTCGGCTTCCGTCTGGCGTTATTTGGGCCGTTCGCCATTGGCGACATGGCCGGGCTGGATGTTTACGCGTCCTCTTACAAAACCCTGGCGGGCACCTACGGCGAACGCTTTGCGGCTCCGGATGCGTTGGCGCAACTGGTGGAAGGCGGCAACCTGGGGCTGAAGTCCGGGCATGGTTTTCTCGACATCGACCCCGAGAAACGCGCCGAATTGCTGGCCTATCGAGACAAGGCCTATGCGGCGCTGAGTAAGCTGCGTGCGGAGCTGGGGCCGCCGCCGGGGTTGGTGGGCTGATCCTGCAGAAGAGCGCGGTTCAATCGTGGTTCTGTGGTTGAAACGAGACCTGTGTAACCCCCAAACCTGTAGGAGCTGGTTTGCCGGCGATCAGGTTGATGCGGTGTATCAAGTACGCCGCCATCGCGGGCAAGCCCGTTCCTACAGTGGTTTGAGCACAGACATCCCTACAGGCCGTCGCGATCTCCCATGTACTGACTGAAGTTGTTGATGTGATCGTCGAGGTTGTCTTCGAGCATCATTCGGAACTGCTCACAGAAATAGCTCAACATCGCCTCCCGCGCCTGGGCCATTTCCTCGCCGGATTTGAAGCCGCGGGCGCTGACCCAGGCGTTGAAGCGGGTGGTGCCAAACATCATCGATGCGCTGACCTTGCCAAGGTTTTCGACGGCCTTGAGTTGCTCGTTCGACAAGGTGATGTGTGCGTCTGCACGGTCGTAGAACGATTCGTCAGTGATTTCCGGCATTGCTCGGTACCTGGTTGATTTTCGGAATAGTGGCAATCTTACCTGTTTTGGCGAACGCCGTTGCCAGTGGTCAGACCGTCTGCGCCCGCAAGTTGACGCACTATACTTGGGCGCAATACGCCCTGAGCGGCGGTGATGAAGTGAGCCCAAATCATGCCTGCCAATCCCTTGCTCGATTTGATCGGCAATACGCCAATGCTTCCCCTCACGCATTTCGACACCGGACTGTGCGAGCTTTTCGTCAAGCTGGAAAACCAGAACCCCGGTGGTTCGATCAAGGATCGCATCGCCTTGACCATGATCGAAGCAGCGGAACAAAGCGGCCAGTTGCAACCCGGCGGGACCATCATCGAAGCCACCGCCGGCAATACCGGTCTGGGCCTGGCATTGGTCGCGTCGCAAAAGGGCTACCGCATGCTGCTGGTGGTGCCGGACAAGATGAGCCGCGAGAAGATTTTCCACCTCAAGGCGCTGGGGGCCGAGGTGCGCTTGACCCGTTCGGATGTCGGCAAGGGCCATCCCGAGTATTACCAGGACCTGGCGCGCAGCATTGCCGAGCAAATGCCGAACGCTTTTTACATCGACCAATTCAACAATCCGGCCAATGCTCTGGCCCATGAAACCGGCACCGGCCCGGAAATCTGGCGTCAGCTCGAGCAGCGCGTGGACGCCGTGGTGGTGGGCGTGGGGTCGGCCGGGACGCTGGCCGGGCTGACCCATTTCTTCCAGAAAGTAGCGCCGAACACCGAGATCGTCCTTGCCGATCCTGAAGGCTCGATATTGGCCGATTACGTCGAGACCGGTCACTTCGGCGAGGCCGGCAGTTGGCTGGTGGAGGGCATTGGTGAAGACTTTATTCCGGGGCTGGCGGACTTCTCGCTGGTGAAGCGCGCCTATCGCATCTCCGATACCGAGAGCCTGCTGACCGCGCGTCAGTTGCTGCAGCAGGAGGGCGTGCTGGCCGGCTCGTCGTCCGGCACCCTGGTCGCGGCCGCTTTGCGTTATTGCCGTGAGCAGACCACGCCCAAGCGGGTGGTGACCTTCATTTGTGACAGTGGCAACAAGTACCTGTCGAAGATGTTCAACGACTATTGGATGATCGACCATGGGCTGATCACCCGGCCGGAGGAGGGCAATCTGCGGGATTTGATTGCGCGCCGTTATGACGAAGGAACTACCATCACCTGCAAACCCGATGAAACGCTGTCAGCGGTGTATGCGCGCATGCGCTTTCATGAAATCGATCAAGTGCCGGTGATGGACGGCGACACGGTGGTCGGCTTGATCGACGAGTGGGATTTGCTGCGGGCGGTGAAGGACGGGCCGGGACATTTCCAGCGACCGGTGCGTGAGGCAATGGTCACCAGCCTGGAAACCCTGGACCCGGACGTGTCGCTGGAGCGCCTGTTGCAAACCTTTGATAAGGGCTACGTGGCGCTGATCGTCGAACACGGTCGATTTCTCGGATTGATCACCAAAAGCGATGTGCTGAGTCTCTGGCGGCGAACCTTGCGTTGAGGGGGCGTCGCTGTTCCGTTAATCCGATTGAGCAAAGGAGCCATCATGGCTGAGTTCGAAACCCTCGCCGTGCACGCCGGTTACGAGCCGGACTGGACCGGTGCGGTGATGCCGCCGATTTACGCTACCTCGACCTTCCGTCAGCAGTCGCCGGGCACGCATGCCGGCTATGAGTACGGGCGCAGCCATAACCCGACGCGCCAGGCGTTGGAAAAGGCCATCGCCGAGCTGGAGGGCGGGGCGCAGGGTTATGCGTTTTCCTCAGGTCTGGCAGCGATTGCGACGCTGCTCGATAGCTTGCCGGTGAACAGCCATATCGTCGCGGTGGACGATTTGTACGGCGGTACGTACCGCTTGTTCGAGCGCGTGCGCAAGCCGAGCGCGGGCCTGGAAGTGAGCTACGTGGCGCCGGATGCCAGCGCTGAGGTGATCGCCGCTGCGATCAGGCCCAACACCAAAATGCTCTGGGTCGAAACCCCGACCAACCCCACGCTGAGGCTGACCGATCTGGCCATGGTGGCTAAATTGGGCCGTGAGCGCGGCCTCGTCACGGTGACCGACAACACCTTCGCCTCGCCTTATCTGCAACGTCCGCTGGATTTCGGCTTCGACATTGTGGTGCATTCGGCGACCAAATATTTGAACGGCCATTCCGACGTGATCGCCGGGGTGATTGTGGTGGCGGACCGGCCCGAACTCATCGAGCAACTGACGTTTCTGCAGAATGCGGTGGGCAGCATTCTTGACCCGTTCTCCAGCTTCATGACCCTGCGCGGCATGCGCACCCTGGCGCTGCGCGTGCAACGGCACGTCGACAATGCCCAGCAACTGGCTGAATGGCTGGAGCAGCACCCCAAGGTGACCTCAGTGGTGTACCCGGGTCTGAAAAGCCACCCGCAACATGCACTGGCGGCGCGGCAGATGCGCGGCTTCGGCGGGCTGATCACCCTGTACCTGGCCACCGACGCCGACGGCACGCGGCGTTTCCTGGAAGCGACCAAGCTGTTCACCCTGGCGGAGAGTCTGGGCGGAGTGGAAAGCCTGATCAGCCAACCGGCGAAAATGACCCACGCCTCGCTGCCGGCCGAGCGCCGGGCGCAGTTGGGAATCACTGATAACCTGGTGCGGCTGTCGGTGGGCATCGAACACCCGGATGATTTGCGCCGTGATCTGGAGCAGGCGTTGGCGGCAATGGCGGGTTAACCAACAGCTTATTTCATCCAACGCGTGCCTGGATCGGCTAACAGAGTATGACTATCGACGGTCAATACTCTGACTATTAGACCTCTGCTCAGAGCGGTCTAGTCTTGATCTAGCGTCGGCGCACGCCGGCCCGTTGAAACCTGATAAGGAGATAAGAATGAGCGCAAAGCTTGTCAAGCCAGTCCTGGCCCCTGGTGGCTGCTGCCCGATTGCCGAGAGTCAGATTCCCCGTGTGGCCACACCGATCGGCTGATCGAATAGCTGGCCCCGTGCCACTTAGTCCACTCGTCGCTGTCTGCCGCCTGAAACAGGCCGGACAGCTGGATGAACACGACCAAAGGTAGATCAAACATGTCAACTGAATCGAAATGCCCGTTCAATCACGCCGCTGGCGGTGGCACAACCAACCGCGATTGGTGGCCGAACCAACTGAACCTGAAGATTCTCCATCAGCACTCGAGCTTATCCGACCCGATGGGCGAGGGCTTCGACTATGCCAAAGCGTTCAAGAGCCTCGACTTTGCGGCAGTCAAACAGGACCTGCGGACGCTGATGACGGATTCCCAGGACTGGTGGCCTGCGGACTTTGGTCACTACGGCCCGCTGTTCGTGCGCATGGCCTGGCACAGTGCCGGGACTTACCGCACCAGTGACGGTCGTGGCGGCGCCGGTGCCGGCCAGCAACGTTTCGCGCCACTGAACAGTTGGCCAGACAACGTCAGCCTGGACAAGGCGCGCCGGCTGATCTGGCCGATCAAGCAAAAGTACGGCCGCAAGATTTCCTGGGGTGACCTGATCATCCTCACCGGTAACGTCGCCCTGGAAACCATGGGCTTCAAAACCTTTGGTTACTCCGGCGGCCGTGCGGATGTCTGGGAGCCGGAGGAAGACGTCTACTGGGGTTCCGAGACCACCTGGCTGGGCGGCGAAGAGCGTTATGGCAAGAGCAAATTGATGGAGCAGCCGGGCCAGGGCGATCTGGTGGCCGAACCGGCCAAACACGGCAGCGAAGAGAGCCGTACTGATCCGTCGGGGCGCAATCTGGAAAATCCGCTGGGTGCGGTGCAGATGGGACTGATCTACGTCAACCCGGAAGGCCCCGAAGGCCATCCCGATCCGGTGGCGTCGGCGCTGGACATCCGTGAAACCTTCGGTCGCATGGCGATGAATGACGAAGAAACCGTGGCCCTGATCGCTGGCGGCCACGCGTTCGGCAAGACCCACGGCGCCGGTCCTGCGTCCAATGTCGGGCCTGAACCGGAAGCGTCCCCCCTTGAGCAACAAGGGCTGGGCTGGAAGAACAGTTATGGCAGCGGCAAAGGCCGGGACACCATCACCAGCGGCCTAGAGGTGACCTGGACCTCGACGCCGACCCAATGGAGCAACGAGTACCTGGAGAACCTGTTCGGCTTCGACTGGGAACTGACCAAGAGCCCGGCGGGCGCAAACCAATGGACGCCGAAGAACGGTGCCGGTGCTGGCAAAATGCCGGACGCCCACGACCCGAGCAAACGCCACGCACCCACCATGCTGACCTCCGACCTGGCGCTGCGCTTCGACCCGGCGTATGAGGCGATTTCCCGGCGCTTCCTGGCCAATCCGCAGCAACTGGCCGACGCCTTCGCCCGCGCCTGGTACAAGCTGATTCACCGTGACATGGGACCGCTTTCACGCTACCTCGGCCCGGAACTGCCGAGTGAAGAACTGCTGTGGCAAGACCCGATTCCGCAGGTCGATCATGCCCTGGTGGATGCCAATGACATCGCCGCACTCAAGAGCAAGATCCTTGCTTCGGGCCTGTCGGTGTCGCAGCTGGTATCGACCGCGTGGGCGGCGGCTTCCACCTTCCGGGGTTCCGACAAACGCGGCGGTGCCAACGGTGGTCGTCTGCGTCTCGCGCCGCAAAAGGATTGGCCGGCCAACCAGCCGCAACAACTGGCGGGCGTGCTGCACACCCTCGAAGGCATTCAGAGTGGGTTCAACAGTGGTGGCAAGAAAGTCTCGCTGGCCGACTTGATCGTGTTGGCCGGTGGCGTAGGGGTCGAGCAGGCGGCGAAAAATGCCGGCCACACGCTGACGGTTCCGTTCACGCCGGGACGCGCGGACGCCTCGCAGGAGAAGACCGATGTCGAGTCGTTCGGCTTCCTCGAACCGATCGCCGACGGCTTCCGTAACTACCTTAAAGGCCAATACAAGGTGTCGGCCGAGGCATTACTGGTCGACAAGGCGCAACTGCTGACCCTGACCGCGCCGGAAATGACGGTACTGCTGGGCGGCTTGCGGGTGTTGAACACCAACGTTGAGCAGAGCCAACACGGGGTGTTTACTCAGCAACCGGAGGCGTTGACCAACGACTTCTTTAAAAATCTGCTGGACATGGGCGTTGAATGGAAACCGGTTTCGGCCGAGAACGAGTTGTTTGAAGGCCGTGACCGCAAGACCGGCGCCGTCAAATGGACCGGCACCCGTGTCGATCTGGTGTTTGGCTCACACGCGCAACTGAGGGCCTTGTCTGAAGTCTATGGCAGCGCGGACGCGCAGGAGACGTTCGTCAAAGACTTCGTTGCGGCCTGGACCAAAGTGATGAACCTGGACCGTTTTGACCTGAGGTAAAGCAGTCCGTCGCAGGCAACGCGATCATCTGTAGGAGCGAACTTGTTCGCGAGCGCGGTGGGTCAGGATATACCGCCTCGCTAACAAGTTAGCGCCTACAGACGATCGCTTGCCTGCGAATGACCTATAGCGGTGGCTCAGGCACGCCGCCTCAACCGCACCACACCCTCAATCTCAACCGCCGCGCCACCTGGCAACGAGTGCACGCCGATCGCCGAACGCGCATGCCGGCCGCGCTCGCCGAACACCTCCGTCAACACCTGCGACGCCGCGTTGATCACCTCCGACTGCGCTGCGAAATCCGCCTCGCCACGCACGTAGCCGGTGATTCGAATCACCTGTTCGACGCGGCTAAAATCGCCCTCGCACGCCGCCGCCACGATCGACAGGAAGTTCGCCACGCACAACCGCGCCGCCTCCCGAGCTTGCTCCAGCGAAATGCCCTGACCGACGATGCCGCAGTAGCGAATCTCCTGATTGAAGCGTGGCACCTGGCCGGAGACCCACAGCAGGTCGCCGTCCAGCACGCTCAACTGAAAATGCGCGGGCACGCTGAAGGTGTGCGGCGACGTCGGGTACAGCGCATCGAGCCTGGCCTTGAACGGCTGGGCCACCTCAGACAGTGGCAACCATTGTGCAATCGACTCACTCGGCATGATCGGCTCCGGACGGTTGCTGTTGTTCGGCAAACGCACTGTAGCCACCGACGAAGCAGCCGGCTGGTTGGCTACCGGCGCGCAGATCGAAGCGCACATAGATATCAGAAGGCCGACCCATGGCCCGACCCTGGTGAATCAGGATCGGCGTTTCGCTGGCCTCGATCAGGCCGTATTTCAGCAAGCCAAACGCCAGCGCCGTGGCGGCAATGCCGGTGGCGGCGTCTTCCGGATAACCCGAAGCCTTGGGAAATTGTCGGCTGTCGAACCGCCGGGCCACGCCCTGGTGCGGGCAGAACAGGTACAGCCCCGTGGAGTCCAGTTGTTCGCACAGTTTTTCAATACGTGCCGAGTCGGGGCGGGCGGCGTCCAGGCGTTCCGGGTTCTTCACCGGGATCAGGGTTTTCACCCGGCTGGTGCTGGCGTTGAGAATCGGCAGGTCAAGAATGTCGTCAGGCTCAAGGCCGATGGCTTCGATGATCTGTGCCCGCAGTTCAGGCTTGGTCAGCGGCGTGACGACGCCAGCGGGTTGGGAAATTTCAATGAACGGATCTTCGCTGTTTTCGCCGTGGATATGGGCGGAAACGGTGCCGCTTAACGTCTCGATGGACAGTTGGCGTTGGCTTAACTTTCCGAGCTTTTGCAGCAGCCAGACGGTGCCTATGGTGGCGTGTCCGCACATGCTCATCTCGTGCAGCGGCACGAAAAAGCGAAATTGATAGTCGTTGTCGACAGTGGCTTGTGGCGGGAAAACAAAGCCGCTTTCATGCCCGTAAGCGCGGGCAATCGCGGTCATCTGCTCGGCACCCAGACCGTCGGCGTCGATCACGATCGGTGCGGGGTTGCCGCCGCCCTGGGTGGATTTGAACACTTCTACAACACGCACATCATTCATGGCTGACCTCGTAACACTAGGGACGAGGACGATTGTGCGCAGGGTTGTTTGTACGTGCTAAGTGGATCGGGTCGTGGATCCGCACGTTTGGGCCATGAGATACCGAGTCAAGCCAACAGGAACCGCCGAGGAACACAAATCTCCAGGGAGCTGCCAAAGGCTGCGAAGGTGTCAGTGCAGACGTTGACCATTCAAAGCTTGCGCAAATCGCTGGGCACCAGCCCCAGATAACGCTTGAACAATCGCGCGAGATACGACGGCGAATCGATGCCCACCGCCAGGCTGATCTCCAGAATCGAACGCGAGGTGGTAGAGATCATTCGCGCCGCGGTCTCCACCCGGGTACGGTTGGTGAAGTCCACCAGCGTCTCGTCAGTGAACGCCTTGAACAAGCGCGTCAGGTGACGTCGGGACAGGTGGAATTGGTAGCCGATCAAATCGACGCTCAACTCGTCCTGCAGATGCTCGCGCACGTAGCGTTGGATATCCCGCACCAGCAGCGCGTTTTGCTGCAGTTCCGTTCGCGGCAGCGCCGGCTGTTGACGCGCGATCAGCCTTGCACACTCTTCAAACAGCAGGTGATTAAGGTGCGGCAACTGGCGCTGAAACGCCTCGGGCGAGGAGGTCAGCGCCAGCTGATCGTGCAGTCGCAGAATACTGTCCAGCGCTTCGCTACCTTGCCAGATGCCCGAGCGATGGGCCTGTTCGGCAAAGCGCTGGTAGCCTTCGAGGCGCCCCTGATGCTCGATGAAGTTCGAGTCAACATACAGCGCCACGTGTTTTTCCTGACCCGGCGCCGCGTGCGTCGAGTGGGCGAAATCCGCCGGCACCAGCGAAAACGACTGGCGCGAGAGGTGCAGCGCCTGGGGCGTGCTTTCAGTCGACAGGAACAGCCCACCCTGACGCGGCAACAGCAGCATATGACAGTCGTGGGCATGCCAGTCCTGGGCGTAACCGCTGCTTTCGCTGATCTCGAAACGAAACACGTCAGGTGATCTGTCGCTGAGCTTGGGGGATCTATGGGCCATCGAGTCGACCTCGGACATTCAGTTCACAGGTGCAAGTCCTTGCTCGGTATAGGTCTGAGGCGCGGACAGCGACTGCCAGTAACGCTCGCCGGCTGCATCATCGTACATGCCTTCCCAGCGCGCGACGACCAACACCGCCAAGGCATTGCCGACGATATTCAATGCGGTACGGGCCATGTCCATGATCCGGTCAACCCCGGCAATAAACGCCAGCCCCTCCAGTGGAATACCGACACTGCCCAGGGTTGCCAACAACACCACGAACGACACCCCCGGCACCCCGGCGATGCCTT
The DNA here is from genome assembly GCF_044336365.1 of Pseudomonas sp. NA-150. Taxonomy (NCBI): domain Bacteria; kingdom Pseudomonadati; phylum Pseudomonadota; class Gammaproteobacteria; order Pseudomonadales; family Pseudomonadaceae; genus Pseudomonas; species Pseudomonas sp. NA-150. The sequence goes on from NZ_CP172305.1 coordinate 2,508,960, forward strand.
TGGAGGTCACCATCAGGGTCAACACCAAGGTAATCTGCTGGCCCCAGGACAGGTCGATACCATACAGCTGGGCGATGAAGATCGCTGCAATGCTCTGATAAAGGGTCGAACCGTCGAGGTTGAACGAGTAACCGGTGGGCACCACAAAGCGGCTGATCGCTCGCGGCGCGCCGTAGGCTTCCATCTTCTCGATGATGCGCGGCAGGACGGTTTCCGAACTGGCGGTGGAGTAACCGAGGATCATCTCGGCCTTGAGGATGCGCATCAGCTTGAACACGGAAAACCCGCACAGCCGCGCCACCAGACCGAAAATCACTATGCCGAAAAAGGCTATAGCGGCGTACACCAAGGTCACCAGACGCGCCAGCGGCCACAGCGAGGCGAAACCGAAGTTGGCCACCGTTACCGAAATCAGCGCAAACACCCCCAGCGGCGCGTAACGCATGATCATGTGGGTGACTTTGAACATGCTTTGCGACACGCCTTCGAGCACGCTGACCAGTGGCAATCGCAGCTCGTCCTTCAGACTCGACAGGCCAAGGCCAAACATCACCGAGAAGAAGATGATCGGCAGCATATCGCCACGCACGATCGAGGCGAATACGTTGGACGGCACCAGATTGAGGAGGGTGCTGATAAAAGCGTGATTGGCTTGAACTTCGCTGGTGGTTTTCTCGTACTGGGAAATGTCGGTGGTGCCCAGCAGGCTCATGTCGATGCCGTGGCCAGGCTGGAACAGATTGGCCAATATCAACCCGACGATGATCGCCAGGGTGGTGATGACCTCGAAGTAGATCATGGTCTTCAGGCCGATGCGGCCGAGCTTCTTGCCATCGCCGACACCGGCGATGCCGACAATCAGTGAAGAAATCACGATCGGAATCACGATCATCTTGATCAGGCGGATGAACACATCACCCGTCGGCTGCAGCACGCTGCCGATCCACCAGGCTTTGTCCGCGCTGAAGTGATTGAGCAGCGCGCCGACGGCGATGCCCAGCAACAGACCGATGACGATCTGCCAGGCGAGGCTCAGTTTTGCCTTGGTCATAATAGGTGGGTTCCCATGTTATTAGAGGTCGATGCAGGAGCGCCGGGGCGGGCAGAGGCTCGCCGGAGGGGCAACTCGATGTTGAGCCGCTAACAGACAGGCATGAGCGTCAATCGGGCCGAGCAGGCTCACGATTGGGCCATGGGGAACGCAATCAATTAATGCAGGAGCGAACGGATTCGCGAGGCGGTGCATCAGGCATGCCGCTTCCAGCTGTTCGCCAACACGTTGGCTCCTGCACTACTGGGTTGCAGCTTAATCGTCGGCAGTAGCACATTGCGCAGTACGCCCGTCTCAATTGTCACCCGGGCAGCGACCGAGCGCCTCATAGTCAAGCTGATGCGTACGGCCCATGTGATCCTGATACACCAGCTTCGCCGGCTGCACACCGCAGACGACACTCAGGTCAGTGCTGGAATAGACATGGGCGATATCCAGATGCACCAGAGTGCCGGTCTGGTCGATGATCGGTGCCGTATCAGGCATTTGCGCTGCAAACAAACTGCCGGAAAAGGCCAGTGCGGCGAGCGTGATCAGAGTGGTTTTCATGGTGGTTCTCCAACTAACAGTAAGGACTTCAAAGGGCCTGCCAACAAACATCAGGCAAGCCGCTGCCGTTGACGAAACTTCAGCCGGTGCTGAATCGTCGGGTGACACGCTTCATCGGTATTCAGCTAACTAACGCAGGGCGCGCTATTCAATCCAAGGCGTTATAGGCGCAGACTCAGTTGTCGCTTGGGCAGCCATCGCCAATCACGTCGTAGTTCAACTGGTGTTCACGGTTCATGTGGTCTTGATACACCAACTGGGCCATCTGCACGCCGCACAGGCCTTGAAGGTTGGTGCTGGACTCAACCTTGGCGATGTCCAGGCGATGAAAGGCGCTCGGGCTGTCGATGATCGGCGCAGTTTGAGTTTGCGCAGCGAACAGAGTGCCGGAAAAGGCGAGGGTGGCGAGGGTCAGGATTAAAGTTTTCATGGTCATTCTCCGCAGGTAGTTGAGTGAATCTGCAGGTATGACGTCGTGAGGTGGAAAGTTATTCCCAGGTATTTATTTTATTTTTCAGGGAATAAAACCGGGGGGTGAAAATTGGCTTAAAGCACACACACCCGTAGCCGTCCGGAGCTTCAGGTATTGAGCCGATTACAGGAATGGGCTTTGCGGCCGTTACAGCAGAGGTACAGCGTGCGCGTTTTGTACCCGACCCCGGCCAATGACCCTTCATAAGTGATTTATGCTCTCGCAACGAACAGTCGCTTTTCTTGAAACCTTCGCCCAGGCCTCAAATCTGGTGTACCCGGAAGGTGGGTTTTTATTCCGCTATGAGTTTGCCTACAGCCAGGCTCACAACCAGTTGAGCGGGGATCTGTTGAGTGCCTTACAGCATGATGAGGTGACCGAGTACGCTGAGGTCTCAGTCGGCGAGCTGAATGACATGGCGCGGTTTTTCCAGGGGGCGCTGGGTAACTACACCAAGGACGCCCCGTCGGGCAATGCGGTCCGCACGGCCAGAACGCTGATCGATTACCTGAAAGAAGACCTGCAAAATGACCTGGTCGGCCTGGTGGTTGAAGACGGCAGCGGCGACATGACCGTCAGCCTTGAGATGGCGAATAAAGCGACTAATAATTACTCGTGGCTGGAGTTGTTTTGGTCGGTTGATTGAGGAAGGTTGAAGCAAATACGGATGTGGTTAGCTACGGGCACCACCCATTCCAGCACAGGGAGCCCCTCAGGCCCCCCGCACCAGATTTTCCCATTATTTGTTTTTAACCTGTTCAAAACTCAAACGCATGTCCTTCGCCCAGCCGTCGAGCACGGCCTTGACGTCGTTCACGGTCAATTGGGTTTTATCGTTTTCCAGATTTTCGCCGGCGCCCTTGCGCACGACCTGGGCCAGAACGGCGCGGTTGCCACCATCGAGGAATGCCGCTTCGGTGGCGATTTCCACGCTTTGGTCACGTCCACCCGCAGCGGTGTTGACGGCCGCTGCGGCTAACGCGATAGGCAGCACTTCGTAAGGTTGGAAACCTTCGTTTTTGGTCGAGACCGCTGTGATTGCCGGGCGCACGACGATGGTATTAGGCCCCGGTGCAGACGCGATGGTCATGACCTTGCCCAGTTCACGCTTGAGGGCGGCGTCATAGTAACGAGTGATCTGCTGCAAGGTCTGTGCGGAGACCACCGCAGTCGGGCGTGGGGCAGGATAGAACTGACTCGGCTCGATATAAGCCTGAGTGTAATTGCGCACATTCAGCTTGGGATCGATCCAGCGCATGACCGGCGTACCCGAGGCACTTTCAGCGGGTTTGAGTCGGCTGTAATCCTTGAGGAAACCCGAATACTGGGTGGGGTCCACTTGCGAGCTGGCGCAACCGGCCAGGCCGATCACGGCGGAACAGAGCAGGGCGTGAAGCAACGTCGTTTTTCTCATCGCGTTTGACTCCATTTCAGAATATGAAACCGGGAATAACAGGGACGAACGACAAATAGAAGTTCCAGTGACTGCTGGCCTGGTTGTTCCGGGTGCGCGACAGTGCTGGCGCTATCCATTTCGCAGAGCGGAGAGTTCATGGTCTTGAGCGCGGCAGCGAACGTGGCGCCGAAGGGGTGAGCACAATGGCCTGTGGTAATACGGAGGTGTTCATGGCGCTCAGACTCCTTGATCTGCCACTCAGAAAGTTAGCAGCAAATAGTCAGTTAGCCAGTTTGGTGGGCAACTTTGTCCTGCGTCCGGGTCAGTGACCGGCGCGGGTATTGAGGGTCTTGACGCAGGTGACCAGCCTCGACTCAAAGGTAACCGAGGGTGCCGTAGGCGCTGTCAAAGCTGCGCCAGCCACCGGCCATCGCGTGACTGCGCAGCAGCACCTTGTCCGGGATAAAGCGCACCTTGCAGTTGACTTGCGCATTGCCTTCGACCTTGGGGTCCTGCTCGTCCAGCCAGATGATTGCTGCCGAGCCGGTCAGTTGCACCACGCTGCCACTGTCGAAGTCGAGGATCAACAACCCGCAGGACGGGTTGAGCACGAGGTTGCCCAAGGTATTGAAGAAGTAGTTACCCTGATACTCCGGCCAGATCAGCGCAGCGTCCTGTATCTGCAGCAGGCCTGTCTGACCGCCGCGGTGCGAGACATCCAGGCCGCTGGCCTGGGGCATTTGCGGGTCGTCGTGCTGGCTGGCGATGAAGAAGGTATTGGCGTGCTCAATGATCGAGCGCACGCGCGGATCGTCGAGGCGAGTCCAGTCGTGGGTGGGCACGGCGTTGGTGGCGGAGGGCTCGGGTGGCCGGCGCGGCCAGATGTATTTAGGGCAGTTGCCATAGCTTTGATTCACCGCAATACGCAGCAGGCCATGATGCACAGGGGCGCTGACATGGCCGCCGGCGCGCAGCCGACCTTTTGACGCGAAGTCGATGCCGAGCACGGCCAGTGCGGCGCCGGCGTACAGCGCCGAACCCACCGGGTCCTGCGCATCGAATTCGGCTCTGATTTGCAGGCTGTGGGGATCAGGGGAGGTGATGATGCCGGGCTCGCCGAGCAGCAGGGTCGCCCACAATTGGCCGTTGCCATCGTTGGCCGCGAGCACCACATAGTTCAGGCGTGCATAGAAGTCCTGAAAGTACTCATCAATGTACGGCACGATCGCCCGGTGACCCATCCGCGCTACTTGTTGCCGCACGCCGAACGCTTCCTGGATTTTTTGCTCGCCGGGATGAAACACAGCGGTGGGGTCCGGGTGACAGGTTCCCTCGATCTTGCTCATCTTCATCCCTCAACGTTCGGTGGTCGGGTGAGAACGCGGGCTTGCATCACCCCAGTTTGCGCCCAAGAAACTCGCCCATCAATGCAGAGTTCTGCGACACTGGCGCAGGCACGCCGACCCGTGGCGAGGAGATAGGTAATGGCAGTACAGCTGAGCAATGTGTTGAAGAGTCGCGCGCTGTGGTTCCTGGTTCTGGTGTTCACGCTGCGTTCGTCATTGGGTGACTGGTATATCGTGCCGTCGGGGTCGATGCAGCCAAGCATCGAGGAGGGCGAGTACATCTTCGTCAACAAGCTGGCCTACACCCTCAAGTTTCCGTTCACCAGCCACGCGCTGGCGCAGTTGGGCAATCCTCAGCGCGGCGATGTGGTGGTGTTCAATTCCAAGGTCGAGAACGAACGTTTGGTCAAGCGCATCATCGGTCTGCCGGGCGATGTTATCGCCATGAGCGGCGATCACTTGACCATCAATGGTCAACCGGCGAAATACCTGGACCTGCATCAGGTCGGCGATGCGGTGCAGGCGCGCGAACAGTTGGGGCAAATGGAGCACATGATGCAAGTCTTGCCGCGGGTCAACCCACCGCAGCAAAACATGCGCGCGGTGACGGTGCCGGCCGATCAATACCTGGTGCTGGGTGACAATCGCGATAACAGCAAGGACTCGCGCTTCATCGGCTTCGTGCCACGCAGTGAAATGCTCGGTCACGCGATTCGCGTGCTGGCGTCGTTCGATCCGGATCATTACTTCATGCCGCGCTTTCAACGCTTCGGCACCGCGCTTTAAGCCTCAGACAAAAATTCCCCTGTAGCAGTCCGGCTTGCCGGCGATGGCGTTTTGCAGACGTCGACGCCGGCAAGCCGGACTGCTAAGAAATCGTGCATCCCCGTAGCAGACGATTCAGCAAAATTTCAGCAAGCTGAAACGTTTCATCACGCTTAAAAACCTTTGCGCAAGCGCTTGCGTAACAAAAAATATCTGGCTAGAGTCGGCCTCAACCAGGTCACGCGAAGCGCTCGCTTCTGCCGTAGACCGAGGAAAAAAATAAAAATCCGAGGGTAATCCATGAGCCTCGCCTCTGCCCCTGTTGCCTTGCTCGAAATGCATGGCATCTCCAAGACCTTCAACGGCCTGCGCGTGCTGAAAAGCGTGGGGCTGAGCGTCTATCCCGGTGAAGTCCACGCCTTGATGGGGGAGAACGGTGCCGGCAAGTCCACCCTGATGAAAATCCTCTCCGGCGCCTACCAGGCCGATGACGGTGGCGAGATCCGGATCGCCGGTCAACGCATCGCCAGCTACGACCCGCGTGCCGCCAAGGCGCATGGCATTGCCGTGATCTATCAAGAATTGAGCCTGTGCCCGAACCTCAGCGTGTCCGAGAATATTTACCTCGGGCGCGAACTGCGCCGTGGCTGGACTATCGACCGTAAAGCGATGGAGGCGGGGTGTGTCGAGGTGCTCGCACGGCTCGGCGCCGAGTTCAAGCCGGCGACCAAGGTCAGCGGGCTGTCGATTGCCGAACGGCAGTTGGTGGAGATCGCCCGCGCCCTGCACGCCCACGCAAAAATCCTGGTGATGGACGAACCGACCACGCCGCTGTCTTCACGCGAGACCGACCGCCTGTTCGCCCTGATCAAACAGTTGCGCGATCAGGGGCTGGCGATCATCTACATCAGCCACCGCATGGCCGAGATTTATGAGCTGTCGGATCGGGTGTCGGTGCTGCGCGACGGCGAATACGTCGGCATGCTGGAGCGTGACGCGTTGTCTGCCGAAACCCTGGTGAAGATGATGGTCGGCCGCGACCTGTCGGGCTTCTACAAGAAAGAACACGCCGCCTACGACCCTGGTGCAGTGGTGATGCGCGTGCGTGACATGGCGGATGGCAAGCGCGTGCGCCGTTGCAGTTTCGACCTGCACGCTGGCGAGGTGCTGGGCATCGCCGGTTTGGTCGGCGCCGGGCGCACGGAGCTGGCGCGGCTGATTTTCGCCGCCGACCCACGCACCTCGGGCACGCTGGAAGTCGCCGGCAAGGCCGTGAGCGAACTGCGCAGCCCCACCGATGCGATTCGCGCCGGGGTGGTGTACCTCACCGAAGATCGCAAGGCCCAGGGCCTGTTTCTCGACATGAGCGTGCGCGACAACATCAACGTCTGCGCCTGCGTTCCTGATGCCCATGCCGGTGGCGTGCTGGACCGTGGCCGTGGCGCCGAACGCGCGCTGGCGGCAATCAAGTCGCTGTCGATTCGGGTGGCGTCGGGCAAGGTCAATGTCGGCGCGTTGTCGGGTGGCAATCAGCAGAAGGTGCTGCTGGCGCGCTTGCTGGAGGTCAAACCCCACGTCTTGATTCTCGACGAACCGACCCGTGGCGTGGACATCGGTTCCAAGTCGGAAATCTATCGAATCATCAACGAACTGGCCAAGGCCGGGGTCGGCATTGTGGTGATTTCCAGCGAACTGCCGGAGATCATCGGCACCTGCGACCGGGTGCTGGTGATGCGCGAAGGGCAACTGGTTGCCGAAGTCGGTGGCGCCTCGGGCCAGGCGATTTCCCAAGAGGCGATCATCGACCTCGCCACCGGCAGCGAGCAGGTGGCGGCCCATGGCTGATTCGAACAGCGCAACTGGCCATGTTCATTCATCAATAACAACAACAGAGGCAAGCGCCATGAGTCTGACCGCCAACAATCCCGCCGGCGTAGCGGCCGTCAGCAAGCGTGAGCGGGTCCGCGAACTGATGCGCACCGTGGGCATGTTGCCGGTGTTGCTGTTGCTGCTGGTGGGCTTCGGCCTGATGACCGACAGCTTCATGACCCTGCAGAACCTGTCGATCATCACCCAACAGGCGTCGGTCAATGTGGTGTTGGCGGCGGGCATGACCTTTGTGATCCTGACCGCCGGCATCGACCTCTCGGTCGGGGCGATTCTCGCGGCGTCGGCGGTGGTGGCGCTGCAAGCCTCGATGTCGCCGCAATTCGGCATGTTGGGGATTTTTGCCGGGATTGGCGTTGGCTTGCTGCTGGGTCTGGTCAACGGTGGCTTGATCGCGTTCATGCGTCTGCCGCCGTTCATTGTCACCCTCGGTGCGTTGACCGCCATGCGCGGCCTGGCGCGCTTGCTGGCCGACGACAAGACCGTGTTTAACCCTGATTTGCCGTTTGCCTTCATCGGCAATGACTCGATCCTCGGCGTGCCGTGGCTGGTGGTGATCGCGGTCTGCGTGATCGGGGTTTCCTGGTTCATCCTGCGCCGCACGGTAATTGGCGTGCAGATCTACTCGGTGGGCGGCAACCCGGAAGCGGCGCGTCTGTCGGGAATCAAGGTGTGGAAGGTGCTGCTGTTTGTCTACGCGCTGTCCGGTGCACTGGCCGGGCTGGGCGCGGTGATGAGTGCATCACGGCTGTTCGCTGCCAACGGTTTGCAGCTCGGGCAATCCTACGAGCTGGACGCCATCGCCGCAGTGATTCTGGGCGGCACCAGTTTTACCGGCGGCGTCGGCACCATCGGCGGCACGCTGATCGGCGCGCTGATCATCGCGGTGTTGACCAACGGCCTGGTGTTGTTGGGGGTGTCGGACATCTGGCAGTACATCATCAAAGGCATCGTCATCATTGGCGCGGTGGCGCTGGATCGCTATCGCCAGTCCGGCGCGCGAACCTGATTTCAGTGGTTGTTTAAGCGTTCATCCATAATCACAAGAGAGTATCCATGAACTTCAAGCGTAAATTCCCTGCAGTCGTTTCTCTGTGCCTGGCAGCGTTGATGTCCCAGGCCGTCGAAGCCCGCGAACTGAAATCGGTGGGCATCAGCCTCGGTTCGCTGGGCAACCCGTATTTCGTGACCCTGGCCGAAGGGGCCAAGGCCAAGGCGTTGGAGCTGAACCCCAACGCCAAGGTCATCTCGGTGTCGGCCGACTATGACCTGAGCAAGCAATTCACCCAGATCGATAACTTCATCTCGGCGGGCGTCGACCTGATCCTGCTCAACGCCGTCGATCCGTCGGCCATCGAATCCGCGGTGAAGAAAGCGCGTAAGGCCGGAATCGTCGTGGTGGCGGTGGACGTCAGCGCCAAGGGCGTGGACGCCACGGTGCAGACCGACAACGTCGAGGCCGGCAAATTGGCCTGTCAGTTCATCGTCGACAAGCTGTCCGGCAAGGGCAACGTGATCATCGAAAACGGCCCACAAGTCACTGCCGTGACCGACCGCGTGACCGGCTGCAAAACCGCGTTTTCCGCCGCACCGGGGATCAAGGTGCTGTCCGATGATCAAGATGCCAAAGGCTCCCGCGAAGGTGGCCTGAACGCGATGCAGGGCTACCTGACCCGCTTCCCTAAAGTCGATGCGCTGTTCGCGATCAATGACCCGCAAGCCATCGGCAGCGACCTGGCGGCCAAGCAACTGAAACGCAGCGGCATCATCATCACCTCGGTCGACGGCGCGCCAGACATTGAGAACGCGCTGAAATCCGAGTCCTCGGTGCAAGCGTCTGCCAGCCAGGACCCATGGGCCATGGCCCAGGATGCGGTGGTGATCGGCAACGACATCCTCAACGACAAGAAACCGGCCGATGCCGTGACCTTGCTGACGCCGAAGCTGATCACTCGCGATAACATCGGCACCTACAGCGGTTGGTCAAGCAAACGTTGAATCGGTGATCGGGCGGAGTACGCGCAGTGGTGAAAATGGACGATGTGGCGCGGCTTGCCGGGGTCTCGACCTCAACCGTGTCCCATGTGCTCAACGGCACGCGCAAGGTCAGCCCGGCCACGGTCAAGGCGGTGGAAGCGGCGGTCCAGGCGTTGGGTTACATCCCCAACACCCTGGCCCGTTCGCTGGCGCGTTCGACCACCAACACCATTGGCGTGGCGATTTCGGCACTGACCAACCAGTACTTCAGCGAGACGGTGCACGCGATTGAAACCGAGTGCGCCAAGCACGGCATCATGATGCTGTTCGTCGATACCCATGACGATCCCGAACAGGAGTTGCGGGTGATCAAGGCGTTGCACCACCGGAGGGTCGACGGCATCTTGTTGGCGCCGACAACGGGCAGCGAGCGTCGGGCGCTGGAGTATCTGCAGGCCAACGAGATTCCGACGGTGCTGGTCGACCGTCTGGTGGAGAAAGGCTTCGATCAGGTCGGGGTGGAAAACCACGACTCGACCCAATCGCTGGTTGCGCATTTGATCGAACATGGTCATCGGCGTATCGGTTTTATCGCCGGACGCAGTGGCTTCAGCACCAGCGATGAGCGCGTCGCCGGCTATCGGGCGGCACTGGAGGCGGCGGGCCTGGCCTTTGCGCCAGTGTTGCTGGTGCAGGGCGAGTCCAGCAGCGAACCGGCGCGGGTCGCCACGCGTCAGTTGCTGGCACTCGTCGAACCCCCCACGGCCATCGTGGCCGCCAACAACCTGATGACCCTGGGCGCCATGCATGCCCTGCGCGATGCGAAGATCGCGGTGCCGGAGCAGATGGCGCTGGTGGGTTTCGATGATTTTGACTGGGCTGATTTCTTTGTTCCGCGTCTGACGGTGATCGCGCAGCCGGTCAAGGCTTTGGGCGAGCGTGCGGTGCAGTTACTGTTGCGGCGTATCGAAGCGCCTGACAGTGAAACACTGAGCGTGCGCCTGGCGCCGACCCTGCGTATTCGAAATTCCTGCGGTTGTCTTTGAGCGGTTCCATGAGCGGAAATCACTATTTATGAGCAGTCACTCACTCGGAATCGACCTGGGTACTTCCGAGCTCAAGGCCATCGTGCTCGACGAGCACGGCACCGTACTGGCTCATGCCAGTGCGCGGCTGAATATTTCACGTCTACACAGCGGCTGGTCGGAGCAAAACCCCGAGGAGTGGTGGCAGGCTTGCGTCAGTGTCCTCGATCAATTACGTGATGAACATCCAGACGTCTACGCGCGAATCGGCTGCATCGGCTTGTCCGGGCAGATGCATGGCGCGGTGCTGCTGGGTGACGACGACCGGGTGCTGTACCCGGCCATTTTGTGGGATGACTCGCGCTGCGTAGCGCAGGCCGATGACCTGGCGCGCCAACACCCTGAGTTCGCCGAAATCACCGGCAGCTTGCCGATGGCCGGGCTGACCGCCCCCAAGCTGATGTGGCTGCAAGAACATCAACCCGAGGTGTTCAGCGCGATTGCCTGTGTGCTGTCGCCCAAGGACTACCTGCGCCTGAAGTTGAGCGGCGAACGTATCAGCGATGTCTCGGACGCGGCCGGCACTTTATGGCTGGAGGTGGCGCGACGTGACTGGTACGAGCCGATGGTCCGTGCGACGGGGTTGACGCTTGGTCAACTGCCGAGGTTGGTGGAAGGCGGTGCTGCGTCTGCGCATGTGAGTGTATCGGCGGCGCAACGTCTGGGTTTGGCCAGTGGGCTAGTGATTGCCGGTGGCGGAGGGGACAACCCGGTGTCGGCGGTGGGCATCGGTGCGATCAATGCCGGGGATGCGTTCATCACCCTGGGCACCAGCGCGGCGATCGTCGCGATCACTGATCACTCGGCGGGCAATCCGGCGAGTGCGGTGCACAGTTTCTGCCACGCGCTGCCGAACCGTTGGTACACCATGGGCGCCATGCTGGCGGGCGCCAGTTGTTTGCGTTGGGTCACGCGCCTGACCGGCTCTGCCGACGAGCAGACGTTGCTGCAGCAGGTGCAGGCGACATTGCCCATCGAGCAGCCGGTACCGCCGTCGACGCCCTTGTTCCTGCCGTACCTCGCAGGGGAACGCACGCCACACAATGATCCGCTGCTGCGCGGTGGTTTCATGAACCTCGGCCATGACTGCTCGCCGGCGATGCTCGGTTACGCAGTGCTGGAGGGCGTCGGTTTCGGCCTGTTGGACGCCCTGCACGCGGTGCAGTCGGCGGGAGCACAGGTCAACGCCTGTGCCTTGGTCGGCGGTGGTGCGCGCAGCGACTACTGGGCGCAGTTGCTGGCCAATATCCTTGACCGCGAAATCTACACCCTGCACGGCAGCGAACTCAGCGCCTGCATTGGTGCGGCGAAGCTGGGTTTTCTCGCCCGTGGGCGCGGCTTCAAGCTGATGCAGGCGGGCATGCCGGTAAAGGCGCGTTACCTGCCCGATGCCGCGCAACAACCGGCGCTGCAAGCCCGCTATCAACAGTTTCGTGGTCTGCTGGCGGCGGCGAAAACCTTGCACGGGTGAAGGGTAGGGGGTATTCCCGGGAAGAATAAATCCTATGCCCTCGAGCGCTCTACTGCACCGAGGGCAGCCGGGGGATTCTTGTCTGGCGAATAAACCCCTTCACTCCCAGGAAATGACCATGACCCTGCAAGCAAAACTCGACGCCTTCAAAGCCGATTTCGTCGCTGGCAAACCACCGTACAACGCCCCGGCCGAAGTCCACGTGATCATGAAGCGCGCTACCGCCGAACTGATCGCCTCCGGTCAGGCCGAGCGCGCCCTGAAAGTCGGCGACAAAGCCCCGGCCTTCACCCTCGACGACCCGGACGGCAAACCGGTTTCTTCGGCCGAGCTGTTGGCCAAAGGTCCGTTGGTGATCAGCTTCTACCGTGGCGTGTGGTGTCCGTACTGCAACATGGAACTGCAAGCGCTGGAAGAAGCGCTGCCAACCTTCCGCGAACTGGGCGCCAACCTGGTGGCGATCTCGCCGCAGATCAGCGTCAACAGCCGCAAATCGGTGCGCCAGAACAACCTCAGCTTCCCGATCCTCAGCGATACCCTGAGCGACGTGGCCGCCGCCTTCGGCCTGCGTTTTACCCTGCCAGACTACCTGGTCGAGCTGTACAAAGGCTTCGGTAACGACCTGCCGGCCTTCAACAACAACCCTGAGTGGGTGCTGCCGATGCCGGCGCGGTTTGTGATTGGTCAGGATGGGGTGATCACGTACGCCGAGGTCAATGCAGATTACACCTTACGCCCTGATCCGTCGGAGTTGTTGCCGGCGTTGCGCGGGTAATCGCGTAGATCCCCTGTAGGCGCTGCCGAAGGCTGCGATAAGGTCCGAATGACCTTCAACATTGCTGAAAACACGACTGCTGCGTCCGAGTGCGGGCCCAAACCGATCGCAGCCTTCGGCAGCTCCTACAGAGGGCATGTGTATTGCCTTAAGCCATGATCTGTTCAACGTAACTGACAAACGCCCGGGCCTTGGCGCTGGCCATGCGCCCGCTGGGGAACACCGCCCACAGGTCCATACCCGGTAGATGCCAGTCGGGCAGCACAGCTTTGATTTCGCCGCTGGCCAGTTCCGGGGTGAACATCCATTCGGATGACAGGGTAAACCCCAAGTGGCTGAGGACCGCGATCCGTACGCCTTCCGCCGCGCTGACCCGGACTCGCCCGGCAACGGTGATGGTTTGCTCGGCGTCGCCGTTGTTGAACGACCAACTGGTGCCGCCACCGCCTTGCGAATAAATCACCGCCTGATGGTTGATCAGATCCGCCGGTGATTGAGGTTCGCCGTAGCGTTCGAAATAGGCCGGGGTGCCCACCACCAACCGCCGACATTCGGCGATTTTGCGCGCGATCAGGTTGGAGTCGCTGAGCACGCCCATGCGCAGAGACACATCGACACCTTCTTCCACCAGATTGACCGAACGATCATCAAGGATCACGTCGACGTCGAGTTGCGGATGCAAGTCCAGAAAGGCGCCCAGATGCGGCAGGATGTGCAACCGGGCGAAGGTCACGGCGGCCGAAATGCGCAGAGTGCCAGTCAGACTGGTACCGGCACCACGCGCAGCAAGATCGGCTTCGTTGGCCTCGTCGATCACCCGTTTGGCGCGCTCGAAGAATGCCAGTCCGGCTTCAGTGGGCGTCAGGCCGCGAGTGGAGCGCATCAGCAAGCGTACTGACAGACGCTCCTCAAGTTGCGCAACGGTTTTAGACACGGCGGGCTGCCCCACATTCAAGCGCCTGGCCGCAGCCGAGAAAGACCCCGTCTCCACGACACAGACAAAGGTTTCCATTGCAGCGAGCCGATCCATATTATTCCCCCGGGGAATGGCCATTGGTGTCGGCGGGAGTGTGCGGGTTTCTGAGGTTTTTGCAAAATCAGGCCATTGCTCGTCGCTGGCGGGCCATACCCACCAGTAACAGCCCATCCGCCACCAGCGCGACGACCACGGCGACGCCGCCAATACTGAACAGCAGCGCGTGGTTGCCATGGCTCGCGGCGAACAAGTAGGAGTAGGCATAACCGGCCAGCGCCTGGAACAGTGCAAAAATAGTCGTGGCGCGGCTCCACGCGGCGTTCTGCGCGGCAGGGTTAGCGGCCAGAACGTGCTGAACGCGACCCAGGGTCAGTGGGACGATGCCTGGCGGGAAACTGCCGATCACCAACACCGCCAGCACCAGCACCCAGGGTTGGGTCGACAGCACCAGCGCGGCCACGGCAAAGGCTTGCAGTACCAACGCCACGCGATTACCGGCGGCGAATCCGATCCGGTCAGCCAGAACGCCGTAGGCCATCGGGCCGGCGATCGCGCCGAGGCCATAAACCACCCAGAACAACCCCGCGGTATGCGTACCCCAGCCCAGGCCCCGGGCGACGAAGTCCACCAGGAATACCATCATGGGTACCAGCGCAATGGCGACCAGCGCGTATTGCAGGTAGATGACGCGCATGGCGATAGGTGTTGCGCTCTTGCTCGGTGATTCTGCTGCGGCTTGTGGGGCTCCGGCGTTTGGCCAGCCGGCCCAACTGAGGAGGCTCAGCAGTAGCGACAGCAGACCCAGGCCGATCCATGTCTCGCGCAGCCCCAACTCCAATAGCAACGGTACCAGGGTGCCGGACGCGGCAATTCCGAGACCGAGCCCGAGGAAAATCGCGCCACTGGCCATGCCTTTGCGTTCGCCAGGAATGTGCGGCAATACTGTACTGGCAACCAGCACCATGATGCTGCCGCCGGCGAGGCCAGAGAGGAATCGCCACGCGAAAAACCAGCTCACCGACAGCGGCAAGGCACAGGCGAAGAACGCCAGCGACGCCAACAGCATCATCAGTTGCAGGGTGCGTCGGGAAGTGATTCGCCGCCCTAGAGGCCGCCCGGCCAAAGCACCAGCGAGGTAACCCACGAGGTTGGCGGCGCTGAGGTAAATCACATCGGTGGCGGCGAACCAATGGGCCTCGATCAGCGAAGGAATCAGCGGGGTGTAGGCAAAACGCGCCAGACCGATACCGACCAGGCTGGCGCACAGTCCGGCGAAAATGGCATACAGCGGGTGACTGTTGCGGGACGGCGTTTGGGGAGAAGAACCGGTCATGATCAAATCCTGAGGCCAGGTGAAGGGGGGCATGCTTGCGCACAATCTTTGACATTGCTGTCATGCTTGACAGTATTGACATGTTTTACATGTGTGTCAATGATAGGGCGGCAGAAGGTCGTGCGGCTTTCGGATGAGTGGAGTGGAGAGTTCACACAGAAATCCGGCTCTGACACAGGATCTGCGATCAGCACTGAACACAGTGGAAGCTAACGTGTTGGCGAATGGCTTGATGCGGTGTATCAGGTACGACGTTTTCGCAGACAAGCCTGCTCACACTGGTTCTGCGGCAGGCTGCGATCAATCGACATCGCGAAGGCCGTTCTGGCCTTATCGCAGCCTGCGGCAGCTCCTACAGGGGGGCAAATGTGTTGCTTGAGAACTTAGAATCTCCCACAGAGGATGTTGCCTGAAGGTTATTGTCGTGCGTTAACCGGCAACGGCGCACCCTTGGGCCACAGCAGCCAGATCTGACCTTGCTGTTTCATGTTGCCCGCCAGCTCGCCGGCCTGATCGCCGGTGCCCCAGAACAGGTCGGCGCGGATTTCCCCGGCGATGGCGCCTCCGGTGTCTTGGGCGGCGACCGGGCGGGTCAGCGGTTTACCGTCCGGGCGGGTGGTGGACAGCCACAGCAGGCTGCCCAACGGAATCACTTTGCGGTCGATGGCCACGCTGTAGCCGGTGGTCAGCGGTATGTTCAACGACCCGCGCGGGCCTTCGTTGCTGTCCGGGCGCTGGCTGAAAAACACGTAGCTCGGGTTACTGGCTAGCAGCTCTGGCACTTTGTCCGGGTTAGCGTTGGCCCAGTCGTGGATCTTGCCCATGCTGACTTCTTCTTTCTTCAACTGGCCGTGTTCCACCAGCCAGCGACCCACCGGTTTATACGGGTAGCCGTTCTGGTCGGCATAGCCGATGCGCAGTTGCCGGCCGCTTTCCAGTTGAATGCGCCCGGAACCCTGGATCTGCAGGAATTGCAGGTCCATCGGGTTGCTCAGCCAGGCCAGTACGGGCGCGTTCGAGCCTTTGCTGCCGATGGTCGAGGCATCGTCATACGGCTTGAGCACGTGGCCTTCCAGTCGACCCCGCAGGCGTTTGCCCTTGAGTTCGGGATAGATGCTGTCCAGCGAAACGATGATCAGGTCATCCGGCACGCCATACACCGGCACCGGGGTTTTTTCGCTGCTTTGCAGGCTGCCGGTGTAGATCGGCTCGTAGTAGCCGGTGATCAACCCGTGGTCATTGCCATCGCCGGCGCGCAGGCCGTAGACCTGCAGATTGGCCTTGAGGAAGTCACGAATCGCCGCCGGGGTGGTGGGCGGTTGCGCGGCGGCGGCGCACGGGGTCGCCCAGACGGGGTCCTTGGCCATGCGCGGGCAGGCTGAGTACCAGGCATTAAAGCCGGCAATCAGATCGGCATCGCTGGTGGCGGGCAGGTCTTCCCACTTGGCACTGATGTAGGTGTCGGGCTTGGCGACTTCCGGTTTATGCGAGCCACCGTCGCAGGCAGCGAGCAGGGCGAAGAGTGGGGTTGCACAGAGTAAAAGGCGGTGCCAATGGAGACGAAGGGCAGTCACGCGGTAATCCTGGATAAGCAAATCGAGGTCGGTAGCTTGAGCAAAGCTGTCCGTGACGTCAAATCCAGCCAGGCAAAAACAACATTTAGGGTGTTCGCGAATCAGTCTTCGCCAACAAGGGGGTTCCCGCTATGATTTGAGGCTGACGCAAAATCTGCGGCGATCCAGGCCTCTGTGGGAGATTCTATGTTCCCAGGCAACACACAATCCCTGTAGGAGCTGCCGCAGGCTGCGAACAATAGCCATCGCGAAGGTCGTTCCGACCTTATCGCCGCCTGCGGCAGCTCCTACAAAATGGGGGGCAACCGTAGATTTTTGTCCAACCACAAATCCCTGTGTGAGCCAACGTGTTGACGAAAGCGGTAGGTCAGAAACCAAACCTTTTGCGGTTGCTCACAGCGCCCCGAGGTAATGCCCCAAACGTTTCTCGAAATCAACGCCGACTTCGATCGCCTTGGCCCGCGCCTTGAGGCCACGCTCGCGCACCTGTGGCCGTTGGGTGGCGGTCAAGAAGGCAGCCTGCGTCTCCAGTAAATCGCGGTCTGCCGGCAGGGTGGTGCGGTTGAGCAAGCGCTTGGCCTCACTCACCGCGTAGCGGTCGAACGAAGCTATCCGCTGCGCCATGGCGTCGACGAAGGTATCCAGTTCGGCGTCGGGCAGGGCTCGGTTGATCCAGCCATAGCGCTCGGCCAGTTGGGCATCGAAATCCTCACCGCTGATGATGATTTCCAACGCCCGTGCACGCCCCACCAAGTCCGGCAAGCGTTCGATCGCGCCGCCACCAGGCAGCACGCCGGCGGGCACTTCCGGTTGACCGAACAAGGCTTTTTCGAGGCTGGCGAAACGCAGGTCGCAGGCCAACGCAAATTCACTGCCGCCACCGCGCACGATGCCCCTGATCGACGCGATACTGATCACCGACGCACGGGTCAGGCGTGTGGTCAGGTCGATCCAGGTCGGTAAGCCAGTCGGGCCGGGCGCGACCGGGGTTTCGGCGGCGCGCGCCAGGTCGTAGCGGGCGAAGTAGAAGTCCGGGTGGGCGCTATCGAACACCACCACTTGCAGCTCGGGTGCGGCTTCGATGCGACCGACGATGTCTTGCAGTTCGAGAATGGTTTCCGGGTTGACCAGGTTGATCGGCGGGTTGTTGAAGGTGACGCGCCAATAGCGGTTGCTGACGGCGTGGATCGAGAACTGAGTCAGGGTGCTGGTCATGAAGGCCTCCAATGGCGGCGGGTGTTGTTTTTGTCGGAAGTGAAGCAGCTGAACCGGTTGTTGCATAGTGATTACTATGAAATACAGATGCTAGGTTTTTGCTTCGAAGCCGTCAACTCATTTAGTATTGATCACTATGAAAGAGAACTTACCCCAAACTCCGCGTAAAACCGGGCGTCCTTTATCGTTCGATCGAGCGCTGGCGCTGGACGCGGCCATGCGCGTGTTCTGGAGTCGCGGCTACGAGGCGGCGTCGATCAGCGACTTGATCGCGGCGATGGGCATCACGCCGCCGAGCCTGTACACCGCGTTTGGCGACAAGCAGCGGCTGTTCCTCGAAGCCGTACACCGCTACCAGAATCGCCCCGGTCTGGATTTGCACTCGGCGCTGGACAACGCGCCAACCGCCCGCGACGCGGTGAGGCTGGTGCTGTTCGCCGCCGCCGTGCAGCAAACCCGCAGCGATTTGCCGCAAGGTTGCCTGCTGATGAGTGCCGCCGTGACCTCGCCGCCAGCCAACGAGGTACACCAGGCCATCGTGCAGCTTCGTCAGAGTGTCGAAACCAGTCTGAAGGCGCGAATCCAACGCGGGATCGATGAAGGCGAGTTACCGGCAGGCAGCGATGCCGCTGCGCTCGCTGGTTTCTACCTGACGGTGATCCAAGGCATGTCGGTGCAGGCGCGCGACGGTGCGGGTCGCGACAAGTTGCAGTCTGTGGCCGAGGCCGCTTTACGGGCCTGGCCGACTTAGTCTGGAAAGCGCGCCACCTGGGTCCCCAGTTCGCGTTCCATCAGGCTGTCGACCTGGCCGCCGTTGTCCATCATCCACTGCACCCGTTCGAGGGTCTGTGCTGAGTTCATGTCGGCGCCGAAACGCTGTGATTCATTAATCAACGCCGCCGGGTGCGCAGGGCTGACCTGGTCCACCACCGCTTTGACATGGGCAATGCCGCTGGCCGGGAAGCTGGCGATACGGCGTGCCAGGGTCATGCAGAGTTCTTCGAGTTGCGCATCGGGCACGGCGCGGTTGATCCAGCCGTACTGCGCGGCGGTATCGGCATCGAAATCATCGCCGCCCAAACAGACTTCCAGCGCCCGGCCTCGGCCCAACAGTTGGCTCAAGCGCACCGTGCCACCGGCGCCGGGCAATAGCCCCACGGCGATTTCCGGTTGGCCGAGCACGGCGTTTTCCCGCGAAGCAAAGCGCATGTCCAACGCCAACAGAAACTCGCTACCCGCGCCCCGGGCACGTCCGCGCAACTCGCCGATGGTCACCTGTGGCAGACGGCTGAAGCGGGTAAACAGTTGGCTCATCAAGCTGGCCTGACCCTCCGGCAACGGCGGGCCAGGCTGGGTCAACTGGCTGCCGAGATCGTAGTGGGCGATAAAGAACGCCGGGTTGGCGCTGCGGAAAATCACCACCCTGGTTTCCGTGTCGGCTTCCAGAGCCTTGGCCAGCTTCAGTAAATCGATGAACAGCTCGCGGTCCATCAGGTTGATCGGCGGATGATCGAACTGGATGACGGACACGCCCTGGTGATCAGTGCGGCTAAAGGTTTTGTAATCGCTCATGCGCTTCTCCTGACGGGAGCTAGACTATCCGGGGCTGTCGGTCAGGAGGACAAGTTTCATTCATTGCGGTGATGGCGCGGCTGATCCCCTGCACAGCAGCTCGTATCCACTTTTCAATCAAAATGAGAAGGATAAGAAAAATGGCTCCTGACAAAGTTCTATATGTTGCCCACTCAACCGCCACCGGCGGCCGTGACGGCAAGGCGCTGTCCTCTGATGGCATCCTGGACGTTAAACTCACCACGCCAAAAGAGCTGGGCGGTGGCGGCGGTGACGGCACCAACCCTGAACAGCTGTTTGCTGCGGGGTATGCCGCCTGTTTCATCGGCGCCATGAAGTTCGCGGCCATGCGCGACAAAATTGCTATCTCGAAGGATGTATCGGTGGAAGGCGTGGTCGGCGTCGGCCCGACAGCCACCGGTTTTGCGATTACCGTTGAGTTGAAAGTGTCGCTGCCGGGGATGGATAAAGCAGTAGCCCAAGACCTGATCAACCGCGGTCATGTGGTGTGCCCGTACTCGAATGCCACGCGCGGCAACGTCGACGTGAAACTGACTCTCGTCTAAAACCGTGCAACACCCTTTGTAGGAGCCAATTTGTTGGCGAGAAGCTTGACGCGGTGTGTCAATAACAGCGCCTCGCGAACAAGTTCGCTCCTACAGGGGATCGCACATCAATCTAGATCGACTAGAAGTAAAACCCGATGTTGGTGTACAGCTGGTTTTCCCACTGATTGCTGCCACCCGCACCCAGGCTCTGGGTGTAGCTGCTGCCGCCAATGAACGGGTCGTTTTTGCCGAAGATCCATTCGGAGGCGATGTAGAACTTGCCCACCGAGAACGAGGTACCGAAAATCGCCCGTTGCGAGGTTTTGAAGTCGTCGCCGGACTTGTCGAAGCCACTGTAGTTGGCGTACACGGTGATGCCGCTGATCAGGTCGGCCAGGTATTTGCCCTGAATGTCATAGCTCAGGTCGGCGACGTACAGGTTGCCCCGGGCGGCGACGTTGTAGGTGCCGTCGTAACCCCCGAAGGTCACCAGGTCGGTGTTGCCAGGGTTGCGGGGTGACATCTGCTGACGCGCCGCTTGCAGTTGCACGCCCCACGGGCCGTTCTTGCCTTTGTAGTGCAGGGCGATGTCGTTGCGGCGGCCGTCTTCGTCGGTGTCGCTGTTTTTCAGGGTGGAGGTCAGGCCCGAGATACCGACTTCGGATTTCCAGTTACCCAGGTCCATGGCCTTGGCAATCCGCAGCACCACGGTATTGCGCTCCTGGTTGTTGCTGCCGTCGGCGACGTAGCTGTCAGCGTTGGAGACCACGCTGGAGTAGGTGTCACCCTTGCTGGTGCCCTTGCCTTGCCACGCCGGACGCAGGTAGTAACCGGTCTGGATGTTCCAGTCGCCGCTCTGTTGAATGTATTTCACCCCCACTTGCTCGACGTCTTCCAGGCCCGCTACGTTGCCCAGGGTTTCGTAGAAGGTGCTGCCGAAATACGGCTGCAAGCCGAACGGCACCTGGTTCAAACCCACTTGCACCTGTTGATTCGGGTTGAACTTGTAGCCGACCCAGGCCGACTCGGCGAACTGCACCGCACCGACGTGGTTGGTGTACTGGTAGGGGTACGCACGGCCGTAAAAACGGTACTTGGCGTTGGCGATCCAGGTGTCGGAGGTGTACTTGGCTGTGAGAAACGCGGTATCGAAGTTGAACTTCTGGATGTCGCGGTCAGGATCGTAGTCCCAGCGCGCACGGATCGCGCCACCCAGGTCGAGGTTGTCGGTGACCTGGATCGCCATGGCCGGGGCGGCCAGGGTACCCAACAGAGGGATCAGCGAAAGCGAGCGCAGGGCGCGGCGTGAGTTCGTGTGCACAGTGTTTGCTCCGTATTTTTTAGGTTTTTTTTGGCAACAGCAATCCCGGCCGCAGCAACACTGCGGCATGGACTAAACGGGTAAAAAGCTTGAATCAGTGGTGGGTGATGCTCCGACCAAGTGGTTCGGCATCCGCCTCTAACGCCGCCAACGACGCACCGGGCGCCGCCGCCAGGAGGGTCTGGGTGTAGGCGTGTTGCGGCCGCAACAACACTTGCTCGGCACTGCCGTACTCCACCACTTCGCCCTGGCGCATCACCGCGATGGAATCGCTGATCTGCGCCGCCACGCGCAGGTCGTGAGTGATGAACAAGATGCTCAGGTTGAGCTTCTGCTGAAGGTCGGCCAGCAGTTCCAGCACCTGTTTCTGCACCGAGACATCGAGTGCCGATACGCTTTCGTCGGCGATCAACACCTCGGGCTGCATCGCCAGTGCGCGGGCGATGCAGATCCGTTGCCGCTGTCCACCGGAGAACTGCCGGGGTTTGCGATTCAGGGCGTCGCGCTTGAGACCGACCTGTTCCAGCAGATCGCCGGCTTCGGCCCAGGCTGCGGATTTCGACAAGCCGCGCAGGCGTGCGGCGCGGGCGATGATGTCGCCCACCCTGTGCCGTGGGTTGAGCGAGCCGTAGGGGTCCTGGAAAATCATCTGGATCCGCCGACGTTCGCTGGACAGGGTGCGGTCGTTAAGGGCAAGGAAGTCAGTGTTGCCCAGCCACACATGGCCGCTGTCACTGTCGATCAAACGCATGGCGACCTTGACCAGGGTGCTCTTGCCGGAGCCAGACTCGCCAACGATGGTCAGGGTCTTGCCGCGAGGCAGTTGCAGCGAAACATCCTTAAGGGCCGCGACCGTGCGCCCGCCAACGTTGTAGGTCTTGTTCAGGTGCTCGATGCGCAGGGCGATGTCGCCGTCAGCGCAAGGGACGTGCAATTCAGGATTGAGCTGCGGCACGGCGTTGATCAGCTTGCGGGTGTAGGGGTGCTTCGGCGCATTCAGTACTTGATCGCGCTCGCCGATCTCGACCATTTTGCCGCCTTCCATCACCGCGATGCGGTCGGCAATTTCCGCGACCACACCGAAGTCGTGAGTGATGAACAGAATGCCGTGCTGACCACGACCGCGCAGTTCGCGCACCAGCGACAACACCTGCGCCTGCGTGGTCACATCGAGGGCGGTGGTGGGTTCATCGGCGATCAACAGATCCGGGTTCATCGCCAGCGCCATGGCAATCACCACCCGCTGGCACTGGCCACCGGACAGTTGGTGCGGATAGCTGTTGGCGATGCGCGGCGGCTCGGGCAGGTGGGTCGATTCGAGCAGTGCGATCATGCGTTCATGACGCTCTGCCGGACTCATCTGTGGCGCATGGATTTCGAAGATTTCTTCCACCTGACGCCCAATGCGGATCGCCGGGTTGAGCGCGGCCATCGGCTCCTGGAAGATCATCGAGATGCGGTTGCCACGCAGGTTGCGCAGTTGCTTTTCGCCCATCTGGCACACATCGTCGCCAAGGAAATCGATGCTGCCCTGGCTGTGGCGCAGGCCTTTGGCGTAGTCGCCCATGATCGCCCCGGACAGCACCGATTTACCGGAGCCGGATTCGCCGATCACGCAGAGGATTTCACCCTTGCGCACGTCGAAGCTGATGTCGTGGACCGCGTGGTTGCGGTCGGCACCGGCGGGCAGTTCGATGGACAAGCCTTGCACGCGCAGTACTTGTTGTGGGTTGCTCATGCTCAACTCCTTGTGCCTTTCTGGGCGTTTTCATCCAGACCGTCGGCCAGCAGGCTGAGGCCCAGCATCAGGGTGGAGATGGCAATGCAGGGGAAGATCACCAGGTGCGGGAAGGCCACGGCCATGCTCCGGCCTTCGTTGATCATGCCGCCCCAGTCTGGAGTCGGTGGCGGCAGACCGAGGCCGAGGAAACCGAGGGCACCGATCATGATTGCGGTGTAGCCGATGCGCAGGCAGAAATCGACGATCAGCGGACCGCCACAGTTCGGCAGGATTTCCACCAGCATGATCCGGGTCGCGCTTTCGCCTTGGGTGATGGCGCTTAGCACGTAGTCCCGCGAACGAATGTCGATGGTCAGCGCGCGCATGATGCGAAAGATTGCCGGGGCGCTGGTGAAGGTCACGGCGATCAGAATGTTCAGCGCCGAAGCGCCGAGGGCAATGATGATTACGATGTACAACACCAGCACCGGGAACGACAGCACGGTGTCGGCGACGTAGGACAGCACCGAGTCGGTCCAGCCTTTGAAGTAGCCGGCGCACAGGCCCATGGCGATGCCAACGGTGAAGGCGGTGAGCGTTGCCAGGGTTGACCAGAACAACACCGTGCGAGTGCCCCAGATCAAGCGCGAGAGCACGTCGCGGCCGAGCACGTCGGTGCCCATCAGGAAACGCAGGCCAGTGTCATCCGGGGTCAGTGGTGTCAGCAATGGAGTGAAGCTTTCCAGCGGGTCATGGGGCGCCAGCCATGGCGCGAACAATGCCATGCAGACCCAGCCGCCGACCAGCAACAAGCCCAGCGCCGCAAGCGGGCTTTTGAAGGCGCGTAGAAGATTCATTGGGCACCTCCGCCGATGCTGCTTAAGGTGATGCGTGGGTTGAGCCAGGTGTAGGCCAGGTCGGAGAAAATCTTGGTGGTGCCGACTACCAGGCCACTGACCATGGCGCAGGCTTCGATCAGGTACACGTCATGGTTCAGCGAGGCGGTGTAGAGCAGCGAGCCGAAGCCTTTGTAGGCGAAAAACACCTCGACCACGATCACGTTCGACAGCAGCCACGGGATGTACAGCATGATCACCGTCACCGGGGCGATGAGGGCGTTGCGCAGCGCATGCTTCAACACGATGCGCGATGTCGACGCACCTTTGAGCCGCGCGGTGCGGATGTACGGCGCCTGCATCACTTCGACCATCGAGGCACGGGTGATCCGCGCCAGGTAGCCGACGCCGAACAGGCTCAACACCATCAATGGCATGGCCAGTTCCAGGACGTTGAAGCCATCGCTCATGCTGCTCACACCCGGCAGCCAGTTGAGCCAGAAGACGAAGATCGCCGAGACAAACACCGCGCTGGCAAAGTCGGGAATCGAGGTGGTGACGATCGCCAGGAATGACACCAGCCGGTCCACGGCCGAGCCCTGACGAATACCGGCCAGCACGCCAAGGGTCAACGCTACCGGCACGATCACCAGCAGCGCGAGACCAGCGAGGATCAGGGTTTGCCCAAGGTTGGGCAGCAACAGGTCGATCACCGGCGCACGGAAGTGCACCGAGGTGCCCCAGTTGCCAGAGATGAAGTCTTTCAGCCACACCAGATAGCGCCAGACGAAGGGCTGGTTGTAGCCATGTTCCATCAGCCACGCCGCGCGTTGGTCGGGAGCGGAGTAGGGGCCGAGGACGTTGGTGGCAACGTCTTCGATGTTCAGTTCAAGGGCGAAAAACACGATCAGGGACACTGACAATAAAGTCGCTGCCAGGGCCAGTAGCTTGCGCCACAGAAAGTCAGCCATGTATGCATGCTCCGGCTAAAGAAGTTGCTGGCTCGCCGCACCTGGGTGGGCGAGCTCATTTTTTGCGGATCAGGCGCTTAACCAGGTCTCATCCACCGGGTAGAACAGCGAAGGCTGAATCTTGAACCCCTGAACCTTCTGGCTGGTGACCGTAAAGTTGTCACCCCAGAACGGCTGAACCATGACGCTGGCGTCTTGCAGGATCTGCTCGACGTTTTGCATGGCGACGGCGCGCTGTTTGGGATCGACGATGCCCATCGCCTTGTCCAGCGCGGCATCGAATGCCGGGTCGCTATAATGGCTTTCGTTCCAGGCGGCGCCGCTGCGGTAGGCCAACTCCAGCGACATCACGCCCAGTGGACGGTGAGCCCAGTAGGTGAGGCTGAACGCGGCCTTGTCCCAAATCGGCCAGTACTGGGTGGCAGGGATCACTTTGAGGTTGATCCGGATCCCGGCTTCGGCGCAGTTCTGTTGCAGAATCTGCGCGCAGTCCTGCTCGTAACGACCTTGGGTATTGCCGACGATCAGGTCGATATCGATACCGTTCGGATGCCCGGCTTCGGCCAGCAGCGCCTTGGCCTTGGCGATGTCACGCGGACGTTTCGGTAGGGGGAAGTATTCCGGGTGCGACGGCGCAACGTGGTGGTCTTCGGCCAGGGTACCCATGCCGCGATAGGCGATTTTGAGCATTTTTTCGTTGTCGGCACAGAGCACCACGGCCTTGCGGATGCGCACGTCGTCGAACGGCTTTTGATCGCAAGCCATGCGCATCACTACGGTTTGCGCGGATTTACCGGTCAGCAGTTTGGCGTTGGGCAGACGCTTGGCCAGGTCCAGTTCGGCCACGGTGATGCGGTACAGCACGTCCACTTGCCCTGCTTGCAGCGCGGCGAGGTGGGTGGAGATATCGGTGCCCATGTCGATGTAGCGCACTTCATCGAGGTAGGCCGGCTTGCGCCAGTAATCGGCGCGGCGAGCGAAGGTCGCCTCTTTGTTGACCGCGAACGAAGTCAACTTGAACGGGCCGGTGCCTACTGGATTTTTCGCCCAGTCGTCACCCGGCTTGAAGCCGCGGTGAACGATGGCGCAGGTGAAGGCGTTGAGCATTTCCGGAATGGCCAGGATCGGCCGCTTCAGCGTCAGCTTGAACTGGTACGGGCTGAGTTTTTCGAAGCCGGTGATGTCCTGGAACGCCGTGCGGTTGACCGACTTGGAGTCGGCAGCGGTCCAGCGTTTGAAGTTGTGCTCGACGTCGTCGGCGTTGAACTCGTCGCCGTTGCTCCACTTGATGCCCTGGCGCAGATTGAAGGTCCACTCCTTGAGGTCATCCGAGGGCTTCCAGCTTTCTGCCAGATAGGGTTGGGTGATGTTGTCGACGTCGACCCAGGTCAGGTATTCCAGTGAGTTGCGGATCAGGTTCGAGGCTTCGATCCAGGTGATCAGCATTGGGTCCTGGATTTCCTGAATGGCGCAAGCGAAACGCAGGCTGCCACCACTGCGCGGGGTCAGGGCTTCACCGGCCTGGGCCGGACTGCTCAGCAAGGCCGAGCCGACGAAGCTGCTGGCGGTGGCTGCGGTGATGCCCAGCAGGGTGGCGGTGTGCAGGAATTGACGACGGCTGATCTGGCCGCTTTTGGCTTGGGTGCACAGCGCTGCTACGGCTGGATGCGGCGCGGAGCCGTCCAGGGTCTTTAAGTCTTTCATGAGCCTCTCCGAAACGTGGGCGTTGATGCGTGTTCGATGGGTGCAACGAAACGGCAACTAGCGCTGTCTGGCGTGGATAAAACCGGCGCAGGACAGACGTGGCGTTGGCAGCAGAGCAAAGCGCGGAGCGTTCAGGAGGCGGAACGTGGGATAGGACGACATAGGGCAGCTCTCATGTTGTTTTTATTTGAGATGTCCGCAGTTTTGTCATCTCGCCGGTTCTGAACAAACGATAAATTCAGCGAGCAAACGTTCGGAAAACGCATATTACTCATCGTCCTGCCCATCCAGACGCGTTCCTGATGTCTAACCCGATCCCCTGTAGGAGCTGCCGAAGGCTGCGAAGGGCCTCCAGTCGCACGTTGATCTTGCGATCGAATCGCAGCCTGCGGCAGCTCCTACAGTGAGTTTTCGGTCAGTTACCTCGGCAACAAACGCGGATCGAACGGGTAATCCGAGAGCAGTTCAATGCCGTTTTCGTGGATGTAAATCTGTTCCTCCAGCTTGACCCCTTCACCCCCGGCGTCGTGGCCGATGTAGCTCTCCACACAAATGGTCATGCCGGCTTCGAACACACCGTCGTAGCCCAGTGAATCGATGTCTTCGCGGTGCACCACGTAGGGGTATTCACCGGTCATGCCAACCCCGTGGACCAGGGCGAAATAACGGTTGGCCTTGTAGTTGTCGGGGATGCGCCAGGCCAATTCCGCGTATTCCTTGAAGCTACGGCCGGCCTTGAGCATTTCGACGTTGGTCTGCACTTGTTCGTAGGCCAGCTTGTACAGTTCCTGCTGTTTGGCGGTGGCGGCTTGCTCGCCGCAGAGGAAGGTGCGGGAGAAGTCAGCGTAGTAGCCGAAGCGACCGACCACGTCGGTGTCCAAGGCCACCAGGTCACCGGCTTCGATAGGGCGGGTGCTGCATTCCTGGAACCATGGGTTGGTGCGCGGGCCGGAAGACAGCAGGCGGGTCTCCACGTAGTCGCCGTCGGTGGCGATCACGTGTTGGTGCAAGTGCGACCACAGTTCGTTCTCGGTGATGCCGGGCACCAACTTGCTTTCCATGAGCTTCACGCCAGCTTCGGTGGCGCGCAGGCTGGCGCGGATCATCTTCAGTTCGTTGGGCACTTTGATACAGCGTGCGCGTTCCAGCGGTTCCTGAGCGTCGAACACTTGATAGCCGAGTTTTTGCAATTCGAACGCGGCGGCTGAGGTCGCGCTCTCGATGGCGATGCGTTTGCCACCGCCACATTTGCGCACCAGATCGTCGATCTCGGCGGCCCAGTCGGCGGTGACGTTGCTCAGGAAGCTGTCGCAGAAGTAGTAGGAGATCGCCTTGGCCGGACGTACTTCGTCGACGGTATTGAGGTTTTCCGCCAAGTGCAGGCAGCCGCCGAATTCGAAAATCACCACGGGGCCTTCGGCCGGGATAAAGGCATAGCGCGCCGGGTTGCGTGCCGAGTAGACCTGCATGTTGCGCGAGCCGGTGGCGTAACGCATGTGGGTCGGGTCGAACAGGACGCAGGCGGCGTAGTCGCGCTTTTTCAGTTCGTTGCGCACCCGTTGCAGGCGGTCCAGCTGAATTTGCTGGATCTCGGCATCGGTGGGTTCGCAATCAATCAGCGCACGTTTAGGGCCGGACAGACTCATGGGGGTTCCTCGCAGGACAGATACGGTTAGAGATTTCGTTATTTTTTAGCGATCAATCGAGCAGTGCGTCGCTGCGCACCAGGTTGCGTTCGGCTTGCAAATGCGCTTCGGACAGGCGTCCGTAAAGCTGTTTGGTGCGTTGCGCACGGCCAATGATTCCGGGCTTCTCCGAGTAGGCGAAGATCGCCGTATTGCGCTCGATGGCGCCCTCGACGCGGGTTACCCGGTGCACCGAGAAACGGCCTTTGAATATCTGCAAATCACCCGGATTGAGTTCGAGCACTTTCACCCGGCTGTGGTCTTCACCGCGCACCACCTTGCCCACTGCGCCGAGGTTTTCCTGGCTGCGCGAGCGGATCATTGGCGCGTACTCGAACATGCCGCCGGCTTCGGGCTTCTGGGTCATCATGCTGACGATGAATTCGTTGGTGTCGAAATGCCAAGGCTGCTCGGTGCCGTCGGGCATGACGTTAATCACCAGTCCGGCGAAAGGGTCGGCGTATTCGAAAATCTCGGTCTCGTTCAGACAGGCGCAGATGAAGCGCTTCATCATCGGTGACACGTACAGCCGATGAATGAGGGTGTCGGGGGCGATCATGTCGCGGGTCACGAAGCCGCTGGTGCGCTCCATGAATGTGCGGCGTGGGTCATCTTGAGGCAGTGAGGTGTCGTCTTCGGTGAAGTAGGCGTTGACCTTGCGCACTGAATAAAAAGTCTTGCCCGACAACGCCTGACCTTCGGCCCGCGCCTGTTCCAGTACCTCGGGGCGCAGGAAATTCTTCAGCAGGCAGCAACCATCGGCCGCCAGTTCGGCCCGAGCGTGGTCGATCAGTGCCTGTAATTGAACATGGCCCGAATCATGTATGGGGTATAGATCGGTGTTGATGATATCGCTGATGTCGCCCACTTCGGCATCTGCAAGTTGAAGGGTCGCAAGTTGAAGGGTCATTGGCGGCTCCTGAAGATAAGTTGTTGATGTCCCGGAGCAGGTCTGCAAGTTACCCCGGCGATGGCTGGATAGTTACTTAAAGCCGCAGGGAGTGGAAATTATGAGTTGTGATCGAATCCATCGGCAGAGGCGATAGTTATGTCGGGTAATCTGGATGGCACTTTACTGAAAGTGTTTGTAGCGATAGTCGAATGCCAGGGGTTCTCATCGGCGGCCGAGCGCTTACACAAGACACAATCCACCATCAGTCAAAGTTTGCAGCGCCTGGAAGAT
The DNA here is from genome assembly GCF_044336365.1 of Pseudomonas sp. NA-150. NCBI lineage: Bacteria > Pseudomonadati > Pseudomonadota > Gammaproteobacteria > Pseudomonadales > Pseudomonadaceae > Pseudomonas > Pseudomonas sp. NA-150. Next base: position 2,538,372 of record NZ_CP172305.1, read on the forward strand.
ATTGTCGGCACGCCGTTAGTGTTTCGTACCAGTCGCACGGTCAGCCTGACGCCCAGTGGCGAGACGTTTCTGATTTACGCGCGGCGCATCCTCAAGCTGCATAGCGAAGCGATCAGCGCCGCGCACTTGCCCACGGATGAGGTGTGCATCCACGTCGGCATGCCTGAGGACTACGCGCAATATTGTCTGGCTGAGGTGCTGCGTGATTTCCGGGCGCAGTTTCCCAAGGTACGCCCGGATGTCTGCTGCGAAATGACCACCGCGCTGGTAGGACGCCTGCAGCGCAGCGAGCTGGATCTGGTGTTGGGCGTGCAGCATGCCAATCAGCAACAGGGCGAGTTTTTGTGTGATGAGCCGCTGGTGTGGGTCACCGCCGAGGGGTGGTCCTACGACGCTTGCGAGTCGGTGCCACTGGCGGTGTATGCCGAGGGCTGTGCTTTTCGGGCTAACGCGGTGGATGCCTTGGCGCAGGCGGGGCGGCCGTGGCATGTGGTCTACACCAGCCAAAGTCCGCGCGGGATCAGTGTCGCGATTGATGGCGGGCACGCAGTGGGCGTGACAGCACGCCGGTTGGTGCCGGACGGCTGGCGGATCCTCGATGAACACGACGGCTTCCCGCCGATGGAGCCGGCGCGACTGATGTTTTGGCGTTCATCCGCGTGCATGGAGCCTGGCCTGGAGGCGCTGGTCGGGATTCTTTGGCGGCAGTTGGGCGCGTCAGGCCTGCCCGCTCAACAGCGAGCGGCGGCGCTGGTGTTGGGTCATCACGCGGAGTAATAGAAGGCTGGCCACTACCCAACAGGCGATCCAGGTGTGGATGATGGCGAACGACTGAGTGCCTTCCAGCAGCAGGCCGCACGCCCAGTTGGAACTGGCGCTGCCCAGTCCATAGCCGACCATGCTCAGGCTCACCACTTGCAGGCTTTGTACGGGTGTCAGGCGCGCACTCAGGTAGGCCGCCATCAAGCCCCATGACGGAAAATAAAACAGCGCAAACAGCCCGGCTGCCAGCCAGACCATGCCCATCGACGGTTGCAGCAGCAGGCCGAGAATCGTCAGGCCGAAGGCGCCCATGCTGATCATCAGCACCCGCAATGCCCCCCAGCGATCAGCCAGAAGCCCCAGCAACAACCCACCCAGTACGCCGCCGAAGCCGATCAGGGTCCATAAGGCGCCGGTGGTCTGTGGGCTGGCGCCGAGACGCTCGGTGATGAACGCTGAGAGGAAATTGAGAAAGGGTCCGCTGATGCAACCGATGAAGGCACTCAGCAGCAGGATATGCACGGCGATGGGCTGTTCCAGACAGATGCGCAGCCATTCGCGTAACACGCTGCGCAGGCTGGGCGCGGCGTGCGGGCGAGGTGAGGCGTTGGCACCGAGCGGCGCCAAGGCCCACAAGGTGAGGAGGGTGACCGCCAAGGTCAATGCGGCGCAGATCAGCCAGAAGCGACTGAGTGAAATGCCGTGCAGCAGGCCAATCAATACCCCGTTCAGGCAAATGGCGAACGCCGCGCCCGACGATGCCAGACCCAATACCCGGCTGCGGTGCGAGGCAGGAATCACTTCGCTGGCGAGAGCCGCGATCGCGTTCCAATTCGACACCGCGCAGGCAGATACAAGCGCCAGGCACAGGGCGAAGGGCAGTACCCAGGGCGTCGCGACGGCCAGGGCCAGCAGCAGCGGGCTGAGGAGCATGGTCAGGCGCACCATGTTCACCGGGCTGAGCCAGGCCGCGGCGACCCCGCTGACAATCGAAGCCCCCATATAAAACAGTTGCAGCACGGCGGCAATAAACGCCGCGTGGCTGTAACTCAACTCAAAGTGTTGGCGAATCTCCGGCAACAGTGCTGAGTACAAAAATATACTGAAACCGTGGGTGGATGCATTGCAGGCGGTAAATATAAACGCTAATAGCCCCAGGCTTCTTTTGGAAGAGTTTACTAATAAAGTCATACAGGCTTCCCAAAAGAGAGCGGGGTTGTTTAAAGGGTCGCAAAGTGGGGCGTTAATTAACGCTATTGCCCAACCAGAGTGCGTCGATGAATGAACGGTTGTTTCGACGCAGGGTTAACGGAGCCTAACGGTTAACTGGCAAAATCGACCAGTGCTTATAATGAATAGTGAGGCTGCGAAATACTCATGCCATTTATACGTGGACGACGGTTTGTTGTTGAAAACGACACTGGCGCGCAACAAACATCCGTAGCCGTCCGGCTTGCCGGCGACAGCGATCTGAGGCGCGCCGACGCCGGCAAGCCGGACTGCGGGAGGCGTCGTCGTTAACATCGGTGATTCAATTTTCTGCTCAGGTCTGCGGCAGAGCCAAAAAGGAATGTTACTCAGCACCACCCGCGTGCCATGCTAATTAGCAGCCACACCTACCGCGAGTAACCTCCTTGAAACGAAAAATGCCCGCGCTGAATGCGCTCAAAGCCTTCGAAGTGGCCGGTAGCACCGGCAGCTTTACCCGCGCAGCGGAGTTGCTCAACGTGACCCAAAGCGCGGTGAGCCGCCAGGTGCGACAGCTGGAAGAGCAGTTGGGCGAAAGCCTGCTGGAGCGGCGTCATCACCATCTGGAGTTGACCAGCGCCGGGCGCGTTTTGCTGCGGGCCTTGCACCAGTCGTTCGACAAGATCGAGCTGACGGTGCGCGGCATTCAGGAAAAAAATCACTCCAATCGCCTGCGGGTCAACGCACCGCCAACCTTTACCAGTCGCTGGCTGATGCCACGTCTCGGACGCCTGCGTCAGCAGCATCCGGGGCTCGAGTTGAGCATCACCACGGCGCTGCACGACAGTCTGGCGGAAACCAGCACCCTGGATTGCGCGATTCGTTTCGGCAACGGCGAATGGGACGGGCTCGACAGTTCGTTGCTGATGCAGGAACGACACATTTCGGTATGTTCCCCCTCGCTGTACGCACGGGAGTCGGGGGACGGCGAGATCGACCTCAATCGCCTGACCTTGCTGCACGTGCTGGCGAACGAAGATCAGCGCTACCTGACCTGGAATCACTGGCTGGACGCGGCGCGGATCACGGGTGTCGATACCCAGCGCGGCTACGAATTCGACCTGCTGGACCTGGCGATCCACGCTGCCATCGATGGCCTGGGCATCACCATCGCCGACTGGAACATGGTGGCCAGCGATCTGGCCTGCGGAAAACTCACCCAAGTGCTGAATGTGCATGTCGATGGTCACCAATCCTACTGGTTGGTGACCCGCCCGGAGCAGACGCAATCTCCCCAAATGCAGCTTTTCAGCCAGTGGCTGGAGGAAGAGATCTGGCTGTCCCGTCGTCAGCTTGAGCCGTCAACCCCCGCGCCAGAGCCTTTGCCGTCGATGTAATCGGCACACGCCCGCTGTTCCCGACTAACATGCGTTTTATGAATTTGTTACGTTTGAAATTATCGTTTGTTCATCCCGGTGCGGACGATAAAACTGCCGACTTCTCACATAAAAAGAGCACGAGAGTCGGCCTATGCCAACCGAGCGAAATTTTGTTAATGGCCAGTTCATCGACGCGGCCAGCGCTGTGTCGATTGCCGTGTACAACCCGGCGACTGAAGCCTTGATCGGCCACGTGTCGGCCGCCACTGCAGAAGAGGCGGTGAGTGCCGTCGATGCCGCGGCCGTCGCCCAGAAAACCTGGGGCAAACTCACCAGTATCGAACGCGCCGAACACCTGCGTGCCTTTGCCGACGCGCTGGACGCTCGCGCCGAAAATATCGGTGTTGCGCTGGCTGCCGAGTCCGGCAAAAGCGTGGCTGATGCCAGCAATGAAGCGCGTTATGCCGCGCAAATCACCCGCTACCACGCCGAATGGGCACGCCGTATCGAAGGCGAAATCATTCCCAGCGATACCCCGAACGAAAACCTGTTGCTGCAACGCGAGCCGATTGGCGTGGTCGCGGCACTGATTCCGTTCAACTACCCGGTTTACACCTTGCTGCGCAAAATCGCTCCGGCGTTGATTGCCGGTAACACGGTGGTGGTGCGGCCGAGCAACAATACGCCGATTTCGGCCTTTGAAATCGCCAAAGCGGTGCAGCAATCTGGCCTGCCAGCGGGTGTGGTCAATATCCTGACCATGGACCACGCCACGGCTGCCAGCGTTTGCACCCACAAAGCGGTAGGCATGATCACCTTGACCGGCAGCGTCAACGCCGGGCGCATCGTGCTCGACTACTGCAAGGCCAACATCGCGAAGCCGTCGCTGGAGCTGGGCGGTAAAACCCCGGCGATCATCGAAGCCGATGCTGACCTTGAAAAAGCCGCCAGCGACATCATCGCGTCCAAGACCACGCATTGTGGTCAGCTGTGTACGGCGGTGGAGCGGGTTTATGTGCAGGAAAGCGTCTACGACCAATTCCTCGCGCTGCTGAAACAGAAAATCAGCGCGGTGAAGTTCGGTGACCGCGCCCTTGAAGCCGGGTCCATGGGACCGTTGGTCAACGCCAGTGCGCGCAATAACATCCATGCGATGGTCGAACGTGCCGTGGCTGAAGGCGCCGTGCTGGAGACCGGTGGCGTGATGCCGCAAGGGCCGGGTTATTTCTACCCGCCGACCCTGCTCAGCGGCTGCCGCCAGGACATGGAAATCATCCAGGAAGAAGTCTTCGGTCCGGTACTGCCGGTACTTAAATACCGCGACATCGATGAAGCGCTGGCCATGGCCAACGATCATCAGTTCGGTCTGTCGTCAGTGCTCTATACCGAGAACTACCGCACCACGATGAAAGTGGCGAATGCCATCGAAGCGGGCGAGTTGTACATCAACCGCACCCCGGCCGATCCGTACCAGGGCTTCCACGCCGGCTGGAAACGTTCGGGGCTGGGCGGCGACGACGGTAAGCACGGAATGCTGGAGTTCACCCAGACGCGTCTGGTCGTAATGAAGTTTTAAGCGCTTCAAGCGACAAGCTGCATGAAGGGATCGCGCCGATTTCACGTGCAGCTTGAAGCTTGCCGCTGCTTCACCCTCTATAAAAATAATGATTTGAGGGGCGCCCAGTGGGTAGCCCGAGGTTCGCTTCATGTCTAAGCCCGCAACTGTTCACGCCCAAGCCACGTCTGCTCTGACCAAGAGCGATAAAGGCAGCCGTTATTTCCAACTGATGCTGCTGGTGCTGGCCGCCGGTGCTATTTACCCCATTCTTTATCTGCGTCAGGTGTACCAGACCACCATGCTGGAGGTGTTCCACATCGATCACAGCCAGTTGGGTTACCTGTACTCGATGCTCGGGACCATCTTCCTTATCAGCTATTTGCCCAGCGGTTGGCTGGCCGACCGTTTGCCGCCGCGCTTTCTGATTTTCTTCTCGTTGGTCGCCACCGGCCTGTTAGGCCTGTGGTATTCCACTGCGCCATCGATGAGCGGCTTGATGATCATCTTCGGTTGCTGGGGCCTGACCACCGGATTGACCTTCTGGGCTTCGGTGCTCAAGCGGGTCAAGATGATTGCCGAACACTCCGAACAGGGTCGTTTCTTCGGCATCCTCGACGGCGGTCGTGGTCTGGTGGAAGCATTGCTGGCCACGGTTGCCCTGGGCCTGTTCGCGTTTGCCACTGAGAGCCGTGGTGAAACGGTGGGCGAAGGCTTCAAACATGTGGTTTACCTGTATTCCTTTACCTGTATCGCCATCGGTTGCGTGCTGGTAATGCTCAAGGACCCGAAATCAGTTGCGGCTGATACAGCGGTCGACAAGCAAAAATACAACCTGCTGCACGACTTGATCACCCTGGTGAAAATCCCCGAGCTGTGGCTGTGCACCGCCATTGTGTTCTGCGGTTATCACATCTTCTGGGCCACCTACAGCTTCTCCGATTACCTGCAAGGCGGTGGCATGACCGCGGTCATGGCCGGCACCATCACCACCATCAAGTTGTGGATGCGTCCGCTGGGCGGCATCGGTGGCGGCTTGCTGGGTGACAAGTTCTCCAACATTTCGGTGCTGATCGTGGCGCTGCTGCTGGCGACCCTGGGCATGCTCGGTCTGGTGGTATTCCCTGCGCTGAACAGCCTTGGACTGTTGATCGGCACAGTAATTTTCATCGGCCTGATGACCTACGCGATTCGCGGTCTGTACTGGGCGATTCTCGATTCCTGCAAGATCCCGCTGCGCATCACCGGTCTGGCCATCGGCATCGTCTCGGTAGTCGGTTACCTGCCGGACACCTTTATTCCGCTGATCAACGGCTACCTTACCGAGCACTACCCGGGTGCCTTTGGTTACCAACTGTATTTCAGTTACATCGCGTTCGTCGGCCTATTGGGGACGCTCGCCGCCCTGGCCCTGCGTGCGCGCATCAATAAATCAATCGCTCATGACAAGGCAGGTGCCTGATATGAAAATCGTGTCCCTTGAAACCCATATCGTTGCCGTGCCGCCACCGCACATTGGTGGGATGTACTGGTTGTTCGTCAAGATCAAGACCGATTGCGGCATCGAAGGCGTCGGCGAAATCTACGCTGCGACCTTTGGCCCGAAAGCCATGCTGCCGATCATTGAGGATGTGTTCGAGCGCTACCTGCTGAACCATGATCCGCACCACATCGAGCGTTTTTTCCGTCAGGCCTATTCCAGCGGTTTCACTCAGCGCCCGGACCTGACCATGATGGGGGTGGTCAGCGGCCTGGAAATGGCCTGCTGGGACATCATCGGCAAGGCGGCGAACAAGCCGGTGTATGAATTGCTGGGTGGCAAGGTTCACGAGAAGCTGCGCTCGTACACCTACCTGTACCCGGTCAACAGCAAGGGCGAGTACGACTACGACGACCCGGACCTGGCAGCCGAGTGCGCGGTGGAAAACATGCAGCGTGGTTTCACCGCGCTGAAGTTCGACCCCGCCGGCCCGTACACCGCTTATTCGGGGCACCAGATCTCGCTGGAAGTGCTGGAGCGTTGCGAGACCTTCTGCCGCAAGATTCGCGAAGCAGTCGGCGACAAGTGCGACCTGCTGTTCGGCACCCACGGGCAGATGGTGCCGTCGTCGGCAATTCGCCTGGCCAAGCGCCTGGAGAAATACGACCCGCTGTGGTTCGAAGAGCCGGTGCCACCAGGCCAGGAAGAGGCCATGGCGCAAGTCGCGGCCAAGACCAGCATTCCGATTGCCACCGGCGAGCGCCTGACCACCAAGTACGAGTTCTTCAAGCTGCTGCAAGCCGGCGGGGCGTCGATCCTGCAAATGAACGTCGCGCGCTGCGGCGGTCTGCTGGAAGCCAAGAAGATCGCCAGCATGGCCGAAGCCTACTACGCGCAAATCGCCCCGCATTTGTACAACGGGCCGATTGGTGCCGCGGCGAGTTTCCAGCTGGCCACCTGCACGCCGAACTTCCTGATCCAGGAAAGCATCATGACCTGGGGCGGTTTCCACGCCGAAGTGCTGACCAAGCCCTTGCAGTGGGAAGACGGCTACATCATCCCGTCCACCGAGCCAGGGCTTGGCGTCGAGCTGAACATGGACGTGGTGCGCAAACATTCGCCGTACACCGGCGAGCGCCTGCACCTGCAAATGGCACCGACGCCGGCCGACGTCAAAGACACCTCGCCGGCCAGAGGCTGATTTAACCATCCCGCCCTGCACAAGGGCGGGCGTGGCACCGATGAAGGTGCCGTCAATGACTTATCGCGGTAACCGTGCATGAAATACGACTACATTATTGCGGGGGCGGGCGCTGCGGGATGCGTCCTCGCCAACCGACTCTCTGCCTCGGGACAGTACTCGGTATTGCTGCTGGAGGCGGGCGGCAAAGACAGTTCGTTCTGGTTCAAGATCCCGGTCGGCTTCGCCAAGATGTACTACAACCCGACCTTCAACTGGATGTACTACAGCCAGCCGCAGAAGCAACTGAACAACCGTGAAATCTATGCGCCACGGGGCAAGGTGCAGGGCGGTTCGGGGTCGATCAACGCCATGGTCTACGTCCGTGGCCAGGCCCATGACTTTGACGACTGGGCGGCCAACGGCAACGACGGCTGGGCGTTCAAGGACGTGCTGCCGTACTTCCGCAAACTGGAAAACCATCCGCTGGGCGACAGCGAATACCACGGCGGCAGCGGCCCGATCAGCATCACGCCGATGGCGGGGCACACCCACCCGATCTGCGACGTGTTCCTTCAGGGGTGCGATGAACTGGGCTACCAGCGCAGCGACGACTTCAACGGACCGGACTTCGAAGGCGCGGGGATCTACGACGTCAACACCCGCAACGGTCAGCGTTGCTCGAGCAGCTTCGCCCACCTGCACCCGGCGCTTGGCCGCTCGAACCTGACCGTGGAGCACTACGCCCTGGTGGATCGCGTGCTGTTCGATGATCAGCAGCGGGCCATCGGCATTTCCATCACTCAACACGGTGTGGCGCGGACCTTCACGGCCAACAAGGAAGTGATCCTGTGCGCCGGTGCGGTGGACACGCCGAAGATCCTGCAACTGTCCGGCGTTGGCGATAAAGCGTTGCTGGCCAAACACGACATTGCGCTGGTCAAGGAACTGCCGGCAGTTGGGCAGAACCTGCAGGATCACCTGTGCGTCAGCTACTACTACAAGGCCAATATCCCGACCCTGAACGACGAGCTCAGTTCGCTGTTTGGCCAACTCAAGCTGGGCCTGCAATACCTGCTGACCCGCAAGGGCCCGCTGGCGATGAGCGTCAACCAGGCCGGTGGTTTCTTCCGTGGTAACGACGAGCAGGCGCACCCGAACCTGCAAATGTACTTCAACCCGTTGTCGTACCAGATTCCGAAAAGCAACAAGGCCAGCCTCAAGCCCGAGCCGTACTCAGGCTTCCTGCTGTGCTTCAACCCGTGCCGGCCAACCAGCCGTGGGCATATCGAAATTGCGTCGAAGAACCCGGCGGATGCGGCGTTGATTCATCCTAATTACCTGAGCACCGAGAAGGACATCGATGATGTGATTCAGGGTAGCCGTTTGATTCGCAAAATCATGCAAGCGCCAGCGTTGAAGAGCATCACGGTGGAAGAGGTGTTGCCAGGTCCGTCGGTAAATGACGATGACGGCATGATCCAGTACTTCCGTGAGAACAGTGGATCGATCTATCACCTGTGTGGGTCGTGCGCGATGGGTGACAATCCGCAGACCTCGGTGGTTGACCGTCGGTTGAAGGTGCATGGGATGAAAGGGTTGCGGATTGTCGATGCGTCGATATTCCCGAACGTGACCTCGGGCAATACCCATGCGGCGGTGTTGATGGTGGCGGAGAAGGGGGCGGATTTGATTCTTCAGGAGGCTTGAAGTTGTCGGGTGTCTGTTAGTCAGCCTTCGCCAACAAGTTGGCTCCACAGGGATTTGTGGCTGGATACAAACCTGAGGCTGACCTTGTCTGTAGGAGCTGCCGAAGGCTGCGATAAGGTCGGAACGGCCTTCGCGATGTCGATTGATCGCAGCCTTCGGCAGCTCCGACAGTAAATTTGTGCCTGGCACAGGGTCTGTGGGAGCAGGCTTATCGGATCGCCGCACCGCTGCGAAAGCGAGGGTCCGGGCGACGAGTGGTTGAAGTCATCACCCAGTCGGTTCCGAATCCGTAACATATTGTCGCAACTTGATAATTTCTGTTTCAGACACCGCTCTAGACTGCCGGCCACTCGATTTCCCGCCAATCGAAATTCTCCCGCACGAAGGAGTTACAGATGAAAAAGCTCATGATGTTCGGCGCTCTGGCGCTGTCCCTGTTGTCCGCTTCCGCCATGGCCGAAGACGCAAAGACCGTTCGCATCGGCATCGAAGCCGCTTACCCGCCGTTTTCGTTCAAAACCCCGGACGGCCAGCTGAGCGGTTTTGACGTCGACATCGGCAACGCGTTGTGCGAGCAGATGAAAGTCAAATGCGTCTGGGTCGAGCAAGAGTTCGACGGCCTGATCCCCTCGCTGAAGGTCAAGAAAATCGACGCGATCCTGTCCTCGATGACCATCACCGACGAACGCAAGAAGTCGGTCGACTTCACCAACAAGTATTACCACACGCCATCGCGCTTCGTGATGAAGGAAGGCTCGGTTCTCAAGGACCCAGTCACTGATCTCAAAGGCAAGAAAGTCGGTGTACTGCGCGCCAGTACCCACGACCGCTACGCCACCGACGTCCTGCAACCGGCCGGTATCGAAGTGGTGCGCTACGGCTCGCAGCAAGAAGCCAACATGGACCTGGTTTCCGGTCGTGTCGACGCGCTATTGGCCGACTCGGTCAACCTCGATGACGGCTTCCTGAAAACTGACGCGGGCAAGGGTTATGCCTTCGCTGGCCCGGAATACAACGACCCGAAATACTTCGGTGGCGGTGCCGGGATTGCCGTGCGCAAGGGTGATAGCGCGCTGACCCAGCAATTCAACGATGCTATCGTCGCAGTCCGCGCCAATGGCAAGTACCAGCAGGTGCAGGACAAGTACTTCAAGTTCAACATCTACGGCGAGTAATCTCATCGGCTGAAAAGGTGGCCCTTACCGCGTGTTCAACGCCGAGTACCGGCCACCTTTTTTATGCGCGTCATTCATCACGCGCGGGAGTTTGCACATGCAACGCATTGATCACTTGTTACCCTGGTCCAGTCTCGGCACCGAGCGCAGCCTCAGCGTATTTCGTTACGGCGCCGGTGAGCGCAAGGTGTACATCCAGGCCAGCTTGCACGCAGACGAATTGCCGGGCATGCGCACCGCCTGGGAATTGAAAAAGCGCCTGGCAGACCTGGAAAGCCAAGGCCTGCTTAAAGGTGTCATCGAGCTGGTGCCCGTCGCTAACCCGATTGGTCTCGACCAGCACGTCCAAGGCAGCCACCTGGGCCGTTTCGAACTGGCCAGCGGCAAGAATTTCAACCGTGGTTTCCACGAGCTGGCGACGCCGGTCGCTGCGGCCATCGGTGAACGGTTGGGTAACGACGGCAAGGCCAACGTGGCGTTGATTCGTCAGGCCATGCGCGACGAACTGGATGGTTTGCCGGCAGCCGCCAATCAGCTGGAAGCCATGCATCGGTTACTGCTGCGTCATGCCTGTGACGCCGATATCACCCTCGACCTGCATTGCGATTTCGACGCAGCGATCCATATCTACGCGTTGCCACAACAGTGGCCGCTGTGGAAGCCGCTCGCGGCACGGCTCAAGGCTGGCGTGGGGTTGCTGACCGAAGACTCGGGCGGCAGTTCGTTCGACGAATCTTGCTCGTTGCCGTGGTTGCGTCTGTCCCGTGCCTTCCCGGAGGCCGAGATTCCGTTGGCCTGTCTGGCAACCACGCTGGAGCTGGGCAGCATGGGCGATACCCGTGTCGATCAGGGCCAGGCCAATGCCGAAGCGATCCTCGGGTTCCTCGCCGAAAACGGCTTCATCGACGGCCAATGGCCCGCAGCGCCCACCGAGTGCTGTGAAGGCATGCCGTTCGAAGGCACGCAATACCTGTTCCCGCCGCACGCTGGCGTGGTCAGCTTTCTGCGTGAGGCCGGTGAATGGGTGGAGAAGGGCGACGCCTTGTATGAAGTCGTCGACCCCCTGAACGACCGCGCCACCACCGTGTGCGCCGGGGTCAGCGGTGTATTGTTCGCCATTGACCGAGGGCGCTACACCCAGCCAGGGTTATGGTTGGCCAAAGTCGCCGGTCGGGAGCCGTTTCGCACCGGCAAGCTGATCAACGACTAAGGAATGGGTATTCGCCGGCTGGATAACACTGCCGGCGAACCCCGACCTGCGGCACAGTAAGCCTCCGTCCTGGAGGCTTACACATGACTGCGCTTGACCATCAACTGCTTGACGTCAACGGCATCACCCTCAGCCTGTACAGCGCCGGACCGCACGACGGTTATCCGGTGTGGCTGCTGCATGGCTTTCCCGAGTGCTGGCATTCGTGGCGCAATCAAATGAGCGCGCTGGCCGAGGCTGGTTATCGGGTGCTGGTGCCGGAAATGCGCGGTTATGGGCAAACCAGCGCCCCCAGCGATCCGGCGGCGTATGACGTGTTCAGCATTTGCGCTGATATCCAGGCCGCGATGGACCGACTGGGACAGACCAAGGTCGCCATGGTCGGCCACGACTGGGGTGCGCAAATCGCCTGGCATCTGGCCTTGCTCGAACCGCAACGGGTCGAGTCAGTGGTCGGTATGGCGGTACCTTTCGGTGGCCGGGCGAAAAAGCCGGCGATTGAAATCATGCGCCAGATGCACGCAGACAGCTTCAACTACATCGTCTATTTCCAGACCCCGGGCGTTGCCGAGCGCGAACTGGATGCCGACGTGGCAAAAACCCTGCGCATGATGATGCACAACAGTTCGGCCGCCGTGCCCAAGGACTTCTTCCTGCAGGCCAAACCGCTGGGAGCGACCCTGTTCGAGGGCATGCAAGACCCTGAGTCCTTGCCCGCTTGGTGCAGTGACGAAGCGTTTTCGGTGTACCTGCAAACGTTCGAGGGCCGAGGATTTCGTGGCGCAGTGAACTGGTACCGCAACTTCGAGCGCAATTGGGAGTTGTCAGCCTCGGTGGCTGGGTTGCAGGTCAAACAGCCGGCGTTATTTTTGATCGGCGATAAAGACCCGGTGGCGACGCTGGAGGCCTACACCCTTAAACGCATGCCAGCGTTGGTGCCCTTGCTGGAACAGCACGTACTGCAGGACTGCGGGCACTGGATTCAGAATGAAAAGGCAGGGGAGGTGAATCAGTATTTGTTGGCGTTTTTGGCGCGTGATGCGAGATGCACCGTGTAACGCCATTCACTGTAGGAGCGAACTTGTTCGCGAGGCGGTATCTCTGAAATACCAGATCAGATTCCTCGCCAACAAGTTGGCTCCTACAGGGCAAGGCGGCTCAACCGATGCGTCCCCGTCGCTACGGGCACTACTTGATCTCGTTAGTGGTATCACCGTCCGCGCCGCTACCAGGGCCTTTGCCCGAGGACGACTGGTCCTTGTTACCTTGGTCATTCGGACCTTTGGTGCCCGGTACGTGGCTGGTGTTGGTGGCTTTCTTGTTGGTGATCTTGTGGGTCATGGTGGACGAAGGCTTGGTGCCGGTGCCGGTACCGGTGCCGGTGGTGTCCGTGGTGCTGGAGGCTGCGAAGGACACGGCCGACGCGGCGGACAGCAGGGTGGTAAAGGCGAGGAAGGTCAGGCTTTTACGGATCATGGTGCGTCTCCGAAGTTAAGAGTCGTTACATGATTTGGTGTAAACGCCGTGCCGGAAGTGCCGGCAGCGGCGACGAACGGCGGTGTCAGAAGCCCAGTTTGGCGTTGATCAGTAGCAAAAACTCATCTGAAGCAATGCGGTCCATTGCCGCCCTGACCTGTACCGCCTCCTCGATGCCGAAGGTGGTGTCGAACGCCTCTCCCACGACTTTGGAGATGAGATAGGCTTCTTCATACTTCCTTAATCCTGCTTCGGTTAAGTTGACCCTTTTGCTGCGACGGTCATTGGGGTCCACGGTCAGGACCACGAAGCCGTCGCGCACCAGTGGCTTCAACGTATGGCCCAGGGCCGACAGGTCCATGACCATTTCCCTAGCCAGGACGCGCATGGTCGGGCCTTGACTGCGCACGATCTGTGACAGCAGGGAATACTGGGTAGCGCGCAGGCCAACTGACACGAATGCGTCGTCGTAGATTTGCCCCATACGGCGGGCGGCACGACGGATGGCACGGTTGGCACAGCTGTTGAGCGGTGGAGTGGCAGAGTCAAGCAATACGGGTTTTTCGGCCATTTGAGTCACGGACGGGCTCACTTTATGGAGGCATATGCCTCGAATTATGACCCGGAAGCATCAAAGGGCAAGGCTTTATTCGACGAGCTGTTGTCGACCGAATCACGACTTTTAGCGAACGGAAGCGCAAAGTAACCGATGTCTGATGTTCTGCGACGAAAGTGGTTCAAAAAAATCGTTGGCATATACCTGTAATCTGGATATCTTTGCCAAGCCCTTTCACGTAACCATGGATATGCAGTGGAACATACAGCGCTGATTTTCAAGCGTTGGTCTGTGCCGTTTCTGCTCGGTTCTCAGTCGGATAACCACAATGCTTGGCCTAGTACGCATAGCTTTGAGTCGGCCGTATACCTTTGTTGTACTGGCGATCTTCATTCTGATCATCGGCCCGCTGGCGGCATTGCGCACGCCCACCGACATCTTTCCTGAAATCCGCATCCCCGTGATTGCCGTTATCTGGCAATACACCGGTCTGGCACCCGACCAAATGGCCGGCCGGATCACGTCGCCGTTCGAGCGGGTGTTGACCACCACGGTCAACGACGTGCGGCACATCGAAGCCACGTCGCTGAACGGTTTCGGGATCGTTAAAGTCTTCTTCCAGCCTGGGGTCAACATCAGTACCGCGAATGCGCAACTGACGTCGGTGTCTCAGGCGATCTTGAAGCAATTGCCACCGGGCACGACGCCGCCGTTGATCCTCAACTACAGCGCCTCAACGGTGCCGATCGTGCAGCTCGCGTTGTCGGGCAAGGGCCTCAGTGAGCAGCGCCTCGGTGACATCGGTCTGAACCAGGTGCGCCTGCTGTTGACCACGGTCTCGGGCGCGGCACTGCCGTATCCGTTCGGTGGTAAATCGCGTCAGGTGCAGATCGACCTCGACTCGCAGAAGATGCAGGCGCGTGGTCTGTCCGGGCAAGACGTGGCCAACGCCCTGGCAACGCAAAACCTGATCACCCCGATTGGTACTGAAAAGATCGGCAGCTATGAGTACATGCTGCAACTGAACAACGCCCCCACGGCGTTCGCCGATCTGGAAAACCTGCCGATCAAGACCGTCAACGGCACCACGGTGCTGATCCGCGACGTGGCCAGTGTGCGTGACGGCAACCCGCCACAAACCAACATTGTGCACGTGGACGGCAGTAAATCGGTACTGATTCCAGTGTTGAAAACCGGTTCGGCTTCGACCCTGGGCGTGATCGCCGGGATCAAGGAAAAGCTGGCCGACTCCAAGGCGACGCTGCCCGATAACCTGAAAATCGACCTGATCAGTGACCAGTCGCTGTTCGTTCGCGCGGCCATCGAAGGCGTGGCCCGTGAAGGGGTAATCGCAGCAGCCCTGACCAGTTTGATGATCCTGCTGTTCCTCGGCAGTTGGCGTTCGACGGTGATTATTGCGGTGTCGATCCCGCTGGCGATTCTGGCGTCGATTGCGACCCTGTCGGCCCTCGGCGAAACCCTGAACATCATGACCCTCGGAGGGCTGGCGCTGGCCGTTGGTATCCTTGTCGACGATGCCACGGTAACCATCGAGAACATCAACTGGCACCTTGAACAAGGCAAGCAGGTAGAGAGGGCGATACTCGACGGCGCGGCGCAGATCGTGACCCCGGCGTTCGTGTCGCTGCTGTGTATCTGTATCGTGTTCGTGCCGATGTTCTTCCTCGACGGTGTGGCGCGCTTCCTCTTCGTGCCAATGGCCGAAGCGGTGATCTTCGCCATGATTGCCTCGTTCATCCTGTCGCGAACCCTGGTTCCGACCATGGCCAACTTCCTGCTCAAGCCGCATGTGCTGGGCGAAGACGGCGAACACCATCAACCGCCGACGAAAAACCCGTTGGTGATTTTCCAGCGTGGTTTCGAGCGTCAATTCGAAAAATTCCGCGCCGGTTATCACGCCTTGCTGGAAAGCACGTTGCAGCATCGCAAGCTGTTCGTCATCGCGTTCCTCGGGTTTGTCGTGCTGTCGTTTGGTCTGGTGCCATACCTGGGGCGCAACTTCTTCCCTGCGGTGGATACCGGGCAGATTCTGCTGCACGTTCGCGCTCCGATTGGCACGCGCGTGGAAAAAACCTCTGAGGTCATTTTCGACGTCGAGAACGCCATCCGCCGGATTATTCCCAAGGAAGAGTTGGGTACGGTGGTGGACAACATTGGCCTGTCGATCAGTGGTATCAACACCGCGTACAACAATACCGGCACCGTGGGCTCGCAGGACACCGACATTCAGATCAAGCTGAACGAGGATCACCGTCCGACGGCTGAATACATGCGCGAGATGCGTGAGAAATTGCCTCGGGAATTCCCCGGCGTGACCTTCTCGTTCCCGCCCGCCGATATCGTCGGGCAGATCCTCAACTTCGGTTCGGCAGCGCCTATCGACCTGCAAGTGCGGGGCGCCAACCTGGCGGCCAACTTCGCTTACGCCAACACGCTGTTGCGCGATATCCGCAAGGTGCCGGGCGTGGTCGATGCAAGGATCCAGCAGTCGCAACAACTGCCGACCTTTAAAGTCGATGTGGACCGGACCCGGGCGCAACTGGTAGGAATCACCGAGCGCGACATCACCAACAGTCTGGTGGTCAACTTCGCCGGTTCCAGCCAAGTGGCACCGACCTATTGGCTGAACACTGCCAACGGGGTGTCGTACCCGATCGTGATGCAAACCCCGCAATACAGCCTCGACACCTTGGCCGCGTTGCACAACCTGCCGCTGAGTGCCAGTGGTACGGGGTCCGATGGCCAGATTCTCGGTGGCTTGGCCACGATTGAGCGGACCCACAGTAACTCGGTGATCAGCCAGTCTGACATCCAGTCACTGGTGGAGATCTTTGCTTCGACCCAGGATCGCGACCTCGGCGGTGTGGCGGCTGATATCCAAAAGGTCATTGACGAGCACGCCAACGAAGTACCGAAGGGTTCGAAGGTGGTGTTCCAGGGCCAGGTAGAAACCATGAACAACGCCTTTAGCGGCATGCTGTTCGGGCTGTTGGGCGCGGTGGTGCTGATTTACCTGCTGATCGTGGTCAACTTCCAGTCGTGGACCGACCCGTTCGTGATCATTACCGCATTGCCAGCGGCGGTAGCGGGGATTGTCTGGACGCTGTTTGTGACCAAGACCACCTTGTCGGTGCCTGCTTTGACGGGGGCGATCATGTGTATGGGCGTGGCCACCGCCAACGCCATTCTGGTGGTCAGCTTCTGTCGTGAGCGTCTGGCCGAACATGGCGATCCGCTTCAGGCCGCGCTGGAGGCCGGTTTCACGCGCTTCCGTCCGGTATTGATGACGGCGCTGTCGATGATCATCGGTATGGCCCCCATGGCGTTAAGCCTGGGTGAGGGCGGCGAGCAGAACGCGCCCCTCGGTCGTGCGGTGATTGGCGGCCTGACCTTCGCCACTGTGGCAACACTTTTCCTGGTTCCGGTGATTTTCAGCATTCTTCACGCACGCCGCGACCCCGTAACTATCCCTGCAACCGCTACTCAAGGGGCCTGACATGTCAGTTGAACATTCTCCATCGAACAACGCACCGTTCCCTCGGCGTGGCGGCACCCTGAAAATCGTGGTCGCCGTGGCCGTGGTGGTCATTGTGGTGGTCGCGGGCATCAGCATCCGCGCCAGCGAATCGAAAACCCTGAAGACCTGGACCGACACCCAGGCCACCCCAAGCGTGGCGCTGATCACGCCAAGCGCGGCGGCCCAAGGCCCGGTGCTGAACCTGCCAGGACGCCTGGAAGCCTACTCGCGAGCGTCGATTTCGGCCCGGGTCGGCGGTTATTTGAAGTCGTGGAAATATGACATCGGCGCGACGGTCAAGGCCGGGCAATTGCTCGCCGAAATCGACACGCCTGAGCTGGACCAACAGCTGCTGCAAGCTCGCGCCGTGCTGGCAACGTCTCAGGCCAATGCCTCGCTGGCGCAGACTACCGCCAAGCGTTGGCAAGCCATGCTCGCTTCGGACTCGGTCTCGCATCAGGAAGTCGATGAGCGTGTGAGTGATCTGGCGGCCAAGCAGGCCGATGTGGCGGCAGCCAAAGCTAACGTCGAACGTCTGATCGCCACTAAAGGCTTCCAGCGTCTGGTTGCGCCGTTCGATGGCGTCGTCACCGCGCGGACCACCGATGTCGGTGCGCTGATCAATGCCGGCAGCAACGGCGTTGGTCAGGAGCTGTTCGCGGTGTCTGACGTCAACCGCCTGCGGGTTTACGTGCAAGTGCCGCAAAGCTTTTCGCCGCAGGTGCGTGCCGGTACATCGGCCAGCCTGACGGTGCCGGAATACCAACAGGAACAGTTCAGCGCCAAGGTGATTGCCTCGGCCGATGCGGTGAACGCGGCGTCCGGAACCACGCTGGTGCAACTGTTGGTGGAAAACCCGGGCCATCGCTTGATGCCGGGTGCTTACGCCAGCGTGCAGTTCAAGTTGCCGGTGCAGGCGGCGGCGTTGCGCTTGCCGTCCAGCGCGTTGGTGTTTGATGACCACGGTATGCGCGTGGCGACCTTGGCTGAAGGCGGCAAAGTGCTGTTCAAGACCGTCACCATTGCTCACGATTACGGTGACTCGGTGGAGATCGGTTCGGGTCTGCTGCCGACCGACAAGATTATCGATACGCCGCCTGACGGCCTGATCGATGGTGACAGTGTGCAAGTCGCGCATGCCGACGCTGAGGTCAAAGCTCATGGCTAATGCTCAGCCGGTTTTTCGCCTGAGCCTGCTGCTGGTCTCGCTGCTGGCGTTGGGTGCCTGCCATCTGTCGCCGGAGTACAAAGTGCCGGTGACGCCGGAGGCCGCGCAGTTTCGTACGGTAGGCCCGTGGAGCGTAGCCACGCCCGCCGATCAATTGAGTCGTGACGGCTGGTGGAAAATCTACAACGATCCGCTGCTCAACGAGTTGCAGCAGCGCTTGCTGACCAACAACCCGGACCTCAGCGCGGCGCTGGCTCACTACGAGCAGGCGCAGGCGTTCGTGACCCAGGTCGAGTCAGGGCTGTTCCCGATCATCAAGGGCAGTGGCAACGGCCAGCGTGATCGGCAGTCGGACACCAAGCCTTTGCGCTCCGCGACTGCAGGCCCGATCTACAACTCCTTCACCGTCGGTGCCGAGGTGGATTACGAAGTCGACCTGTGGGGTCGCGTGCGTGATTCGGTCTCGGCCGGCACCGATGAAGCGCGGGCGAGCAAGGCCGATTTCGCGTCGGCGCGCCTGAGCCTGCAGGCCCAGTTGGCGGACAGCTACATTCGTCTGCGCGGGCTGGACCAGCAGACGTTGTTGTTGACGCAAACCACCGAAGCGTTTTCCAAGGCGTTGAACCTGACCGAAGGCCTGCATGGCGGCGGGATTGTGTCCGGGCTGGACGTCTCGCGGGCCAAGACGCAGTTGTCGTCGGCCAAATCGCAACTGACGCAAAACCTTGCGCAACGTTCGGTGCTGGAACACGCCATCGCTTCGCTGGTCGGTGCCTCGGCGTCGGAGTTCAGCGTTGCGCCGAACACCAAGGCCATCGACTTGCCGGTAGTGCCGACCGGTTTGCCGTCAACCTTGCTGCAGCGCCGCCCGGACATCGCCGCTGCCGAACGTCGCGTGGCCGAAGCCAATGCCAAAATCGGTGTGGCGCGGGCTGCGTTCTTCCCGACGGTGACCTTGAGCGCGCAAGCCGGGTATCAGAGCGACGTGGCAGCCGGTTTGCTGTCGGCACCGAACCTGTTCTGGGCCATCGGTCCGTCGTTGGTGACCACCTTGTTCGACGCCGGCGCGCGTCAGGCGGGGGTGGATGCGGCCAAGGCGGCAACGGCGGAAGCGGGTGGTCGTTATCGCAGCGTGGTGTTGACCGCGTTTCAGCAAGTGGAAGACAACCTGAGTCTGATCGACGGCTTGGGCAATGCCCTGAAAGACCAACACGACGCCGCCGACGCCGCACAATATTCGGAAGACCTGGCCTTGGCGCGTTATCGCCAGGGTGCCGTGGGTTATCTGGACGTGGTCGAAGCGCAGACCGTGGCCTTGCAGGCGCAGAGCAGCGTGCTGGATCTGCAGACTCGCCAGTTGAGCGCCAATGTGGGCTTGGTCAAGGCGCTGGGCGGCGGTTGGAGCAAAACGGAATTGGCCAGCGTCTCGGCTGAGAGTAATCCGAAGATGTAAGGCGGTGCGGTGTGCCAGTCGCACCGCATCAAGCCATTTGCGCAAAACCTGTAGTAGCTGCCGAAGGCTGCGATTGATCTGCATCGCGAAGGCCGTTTCGGCCTTATCGCAGCCTTCGGCAGCTCCTACAGGTGATGTGGCGACCTAGCGCGCCATCAACCCATGCTC
Organism: Pseudomonas sp. NA-150; assembly: GCF_044336365.1. NCBI lineage: Bacteria > Pseudomonadati > Pseudomonadota > Gammaproteobacteria > Pseudomonadales > Pseudomonadaceae > Pseudomonas > Pseudomonas sp. NA-150. The sequence goes on from NZ_CP172305.1 coordinate 2,558,370, forward strand.
CATCGCATACTTGAACAACCCCGCCGGCTTGTCGACATTCAACTTGCGACGAATGCTCAGGCGATGGGTCTCGACGGTGCGCACGCTGATGTCCAGGTCCCGGGCGATGGTCTTGTTGTTCAAACCTTGAGCCAGCCCCACCAACACCTGAATTTCCCGTGGCGTCAGTTCCGTCTCGTCCGGTTTTTTGCTGGCCAGCTTGAGCGCGACTTCCGCGCTGTAGAACGTACCCCCGTTGGCAATCGCCTCGATCGCCGCGATGATTTCCCGAGACGGCGCGTTCTTTAGCACATAGCCGCTGGCCCCGGCGCGAATCGAGGTGGCGATGTATTCCTGATTGTCGTACATGCTCAGGATCAGAATCTTGATCTGCGGGTACTGTTCGCGCAGCAGGCGGGTCAGCTCCAGGCCGTTCATTTCCTTGAGGCCGATGTCCACCAGCAGGATGTCGGGCATGACTCGAGCGCAAAGGTCCAGCGCTTCTGGCCCGTCCTCGGCTTCGCCCACCACCTCGAATGACGGTTTCACCGCGAGCAACGCGCGGATGCCGTCGCGCACCAACGAGTGATCGTCCACCAGGGCAATACGAATCGGAGAGGCTGGGTTCATGAAGAGGCTCTGCTGAGAAGGGGGGCGGTGTGCGGTTGCGTCGGCAGGGTGACCGCCAGTTCGCTGCGACCGGGGACTGACGACAGGTTGAACTGGCCGTTGAAGTGATCGACCCGCTCGCGAATGTTGCGCAAACCAATGCCGCCCTGTATCGACTCCAGCTGGTTGATCTTGAAGCCAACGCCATCATCACACACCGACAGCCGAACCTGCCGTGCGTTGCCTTCCAGTTCGATGGTCACCTTTCGCGCGTGGGCATGGCGTTCAATGTTGGTCAGTGCTTCTTGCAAGATCCGGAACAGCGCCACCGGGGCACCGTCCACCAATTGGATAGCGCCGAGGCTGTTCTCGTAGTGCACGGTCAAGCCGCTGCGCAGTTCGAATTCGGTGACCAGTTGCGTGACCGCTGCTGCCAGGCCCAGGGTGTCCAGCAGGGAAGGGCGCAGGTCATGGGAAATCGTGCGCACTTCGCCGATGGCATCGGCCAGGCGGTCGATGCCTTTGCGCAGGATGTCCTGGCCTTTGTCGCTGCCGGCTTCCAGTTCGAGGCTGGCCAGTTCGAACTGAAACTTGATCGACACCAACACCTGGCTGATGCCGTCGTGCAGTTCCCGTGACAGGCGTGAGCGCTCTTCTTCCTGCAGGTTGACGATGCGTTGGGTCAGGCCTTGCAGCTTCTTGTCGGCCAGACGGTGCTCGCTGGCGTTCAGGGTCAGGCCGCAGGCGAACACCAGCAACACCGCGATCAACGCGACGCCGCCGATGGCCAACATGGTGGTGTGAATGCCGCGCGCGACTTCTTCCCGGGCCTGTTGCGTGGCGCGTTCGACGTCTTCCAGATAGATGCCGGTGCCGAGCATCCAGCCCCAGCGGTCAAGCATCACCACGTAGGCTAGTTTGTCGGTGACCTGCCCGGTAGACGGTTTTTCCCAGGCGTAATGCTGGAAGCCGTCGCCGTTCTGCGCGCTGTTGAGCAAGGCTTGAATCACCGGCAAACCATGAGGGTCGGTCATGTCCCACAGGTCACGGCCCACCAGCGCGGATTGGCGAGGGTGCATCAGGCTGCGGCCATTATGGTCGTAGACGAAGAAGTAGCCGTTGATGCCGAAGCTGAGTTTCTGCAACTCCTTGAGCACCATCTGCTTGGTGTGATCGTCGTCCTGACCGCTTTCATACAGCGGCGTCAGGGCGCTCATGGCCATTTCCACGTAGTTTTTCAGCTCGGCGCGCTTGCTGGCGAGGATGCTGTCTTCGATCAACTGCGCCTGTTGTTCACCCAGGCGCTGGTTCTGGAAAATCACCAGCGCGCTGATGATTGCCACCGCGAGGATCAGCGGCAAGATGCCGAGGGCGACGATCTTATACTTAAGTTGCATGACCAATACGTCCAGTCGTGTGGCAAGCCCGCAACGGGCCTGACACGGGGGTTTGGCGGCTAAAGGCGCGCATGGTAGCCCCAATAAACCGCATTTGACCCACGTAGTACTACGTAGAGCGACCAGTAGTACTGCGGATGTTGCCTACGCCGTTGAGCGCGGATAGTAGCGAGGCTCGTTTCCTGGGCGTGTTTTCGATCATCTGCTCGAAGGCCGTCCGGAGCACAACAATAACAATTATCGCCGACGGACCACGGTCCCCGGCTGGAGACCCACAATGACCCGACTGACCAAACATCTTGCTTGGTTTGCCGTTGCCTGCTTGGGGGCAATTGCGTTAGGTGTCGTCGCGCTGCGCCGCGGTGAATCTGTCAACGCACTCTGGATCGTGGTGGCTGCCATTGCCATCTATCTGGTTGCCTACCGCTACTACAGTCTGTTCATCGCCACTAAAGTGATGCAGCTGGACCCTAACCGCGCCACGCCGGCGGTACTCAATAACGATGGTCTGGACTACGTCCCCACCAACAAACACATTCTATTCGGTCACCACTTCGCCGCCATCGCTGGTGCAGGCCCGCTCGTCGGTCCCGTGCTCGCGGCGCAGATGGGCTACCTGCCCGGCACACTCTGGCTGATCGCCGGCGTGGTGTTTGCCGGTGCGGTGCAGGACTTCATGGTGCTGTTCCTGTCCACCCGTCGCAACGGTCGCTCGCTGGGCGAAATGGTGCGCGAGGAAATGGGCGCGGTGCCAGGTTCCATCGCCCTGTTTGGCTGCTTCCTGATCATGATCATCATCCTCGCGGTGTTGGCCCTGATCGTGGTCAAGGCGCTGGCGGACAGCCCATGGGGCATGTTCACGGTGATGGCGACCATCCCGCTGGCGATGTTCATGGGCATTTACATGCGCTACATCCGCCCGGGTCGCATCGGCGAAATCTCGGTCATCGGCGTGATTCTGCTGCTGGTATCGATCTGGCTCGGTGGCCAAGTGGCTGCCGATCCAGTGTGGGCCAAGGCGTTCACCTTCACCGGTATTCAGATCACCTGGATGCTGGTCGGTTACGGTTTCGTCGCGGCGGTGTTGCCGGTCTGGCTGTTGCTGGCGCCGCGTGACTACCTGTCGACCTTCCTCAAAGTCGGCACCATTGTTGCGCTGGCGATTGGCATTCTGATTATCGCGCCACAACTGAAAATGCCGGCCCTGACTCAGTTCACCGACGGCACCGGTCCGGTGTGGAAGGGCGCTCTGTTCCCGTTCCTGTTTATCACCATCGCCTGCGGTGCGGTGTCCGGGTTCCACGCACTGATCGCGTCGGGCACCACGCCGAAGCTGCTGGACAGTGAAGCCAACTCCCGTTACATCGGCTACGGCGCGATGTTGATGGAGTCGTTCGTCGCCATCATGGCGATGGTCGCGGCCTCGGTGATCGATCCGGGCGTGTACTTCGCCATGAACAGCCCGGCGGCCATTGTTGGCGCTGATCCGGTTGTCGTGGCGCAGACCATCAGTAGCTGGGGCTTTGCGATTACCCCGGATACCTTGATTGCCGTCGCCAAAGACATCGGTGAAACCACCGTTCTGGCGCGTGCCGGCGGTGCGCCAACGTTGGCGGTGGGTATCGCGCAGATCCTGCACCAGGTATTGCCAGGCAAAGACACGATGGCGTTCTGGTACCACTTCGCGATCCTATTTGAAGCCTTGTTCATTCTGACAGCGGTTGACGCCGGTACCCGTGCCGGTCGTTTCATGCTGCAAGACTTGCTCGGGACCATGGTGCCATCACTCAAGCGCACTGAATCCTGGACCGCCAACCTGATCGCCACCGGCGGTTGCGTGGCGATGTGGGGCTACCTGCTGTACCAAGGCGTGATCGACCCACTGGGCGGGATCAACACCTTGTGGCCGCTGTTCGGTATCTCCAACCAGATGCTCGCCGGTATCGCGCTGATGCTCGCCACCGTGGTGCTGATCAAAATGAAACGTCAGCGTTTCATCTGGGTCACCCTGGTTCCAGCGGCCTGGCTGTTGATCTGCACCACCATGGCCAGCTACATCAAGCTGTTCGACCCGAGCCCGGCCGTTGGCTTCCTGGCCTTGGCCACCAAGTACCGTACCGCGCTGGACGCTGGTCAGGTCCTGGCCCCGGCGAAGAACCTGGACCAGATGCACTCGGTGATTTTCAACGCTTATACCAACGCCACCTTGACCGCGCTGTTCGTGTTCGTGGTGTTCAGCATCCTGTTCTACGCGATCAAAGTCGGTGTCGCGGCATGGGGTTCAAAAGAGCGGACGGATAAAGAAGCACCGTTCCAGGCCATGCCGGTATCGCGCTGAGAGAGGGTTGCAGATGTTCAATGACCTGAGTCGGCTTGGCAAATACCTCGGCCAGGCCGCACGGCTGATGGTGGGCATGCCTGACTACGACAACTACGTCGAGCACATGCAATTGACCCACCCGGACCAGCCGGTGATGAGCTACGAAACGTTCTTTCGCGAACGTCAGGATGCGCGTTACGGCGGCAAGGCCGGACCGAAGTGCTGTTGATCGGTAAAACCGTATGAAGCAACGCGCCACGCTGAGTCGTGGCGCGTTGCGTTTTGGCCTCTAAATTCTCTGCGACTGATCGCAGTCGTCTGTAGGAGCTGCCGAAGGCTGCGATAAGGTTCGAAGAACCTTCAGTGATTCTCGCAGCACGACTGCTGCGTCCGCCTGCGGCCCAAACCGATCGCAGCCTTCGGCAGCGCCTACACAGGTTAGCGTTCCTGTGGGGAGGTTTATTTTGCCAACGCCGCCGTCTGCCCAAACAAAATCTTCTTGCCTTCCTCGGTCACGGTCGGCCGCGAGGTGAACGGTTCACCCTTGGCGTAGGCGCGCACGGTTGCCTCACGTGCCTGGACTGCCTCGAACCAGCGGCGCAGGTTGGGGAAGTCGTCGAGGTTCTGCTGTTGGCGCTTCCACGGGAACACCCACGGATAACAGGCCATGTCGGCGATGGAGTAGTCGTCGCCAGCGATGAACTCACGCCCGGCGAGACGCCGATCCAGCACCCCGTACAAACGATTGGTTTCGTTGACGTAGCGGCTCATTGCGTAAGGAATCCGCTCCGGCGCGTATTGCACGAAGTGGTGGTTCTGGCCCGCCATCGGCCCCAGGCCGCCCATTTGCCAGAACAGCCATTCGCTCACGGTCTTGCGTCCGCGTACGTCGGCGGGCAGGAATCGGCCGGTTTTTTCCGCGAGGTACATCAGGATTGCGCCGGATTCGAACACGCTGATCGGCTCGCCGCCATCGGCTGGCTCGGTGTCGATGATCGCCGGCATGCGGTTGTTCGGCGAGAACGCGAGGAACTCCGGTTTGAACTGGTCACCGGCGCTGATATCTATCGGGTGGATGTTGTACGCAAGGCCGGCTTCTTCTAGGAACAGGGTGATTTTGTGGCCATTGGGCGTTGGCCAGTAGTAGAGCTCAATCATGGGTCACGTTTTCCTATGCAGTGGCAGGACTGCCGAGCAGCGCCAGGGCCGGACGCACCAGACCCTCCAACAGGTCGCGTTCCGGTCTGGAGCGGGCCAGCACGCGAATGCCCAGCAACACACCGAGAAACAGACGGCCCAGATCGTCGGCCGGTTGCGCAGTGGAAATCTCTCCTGCGCTCTGGCCAGCGATGACGCAGCGGCGAAAAAAAGCTTCGAGTTGAGTGAGTACTTCAGCAATCGCTTGTTGGAACTCGGCGTCGTGAGGTGCGACCTCAAGGGCGGCGTTGACCAGCATGCAACCTTTGCATTGCGGATCACCCAGCGAGCGCTCGATGATTTCACCGAAGAACGTGGCGATTGCCTGGCGTGGCGGCAGCGTGGTCTCCAGGCGCAGGATCCGCGTCCGGGTGTTCTGCTCGACGTAGTGCTCCAGCGCCCGCTGGTACAGCGCGCGTTTGTCGCCAAAGGCGTTGTACAGACTGGCGCCGGTGATACCCGTGTGTTGCACCAGATCGCGAATCGACGTCGCTTCGTAACCATGCGCCCAGAAGCGTTGGATCGCCGCATCGAGCACCGTGGCTTCGTCGAATTCTCTTGGCCGAGCCATTACCTGTTTCCTCACTGTCAGGGACATAAACGTTGCCCCTTTTTTCGATACGATTTATTCTAAATCAGTCGTTCTAAAATACAAAGGTGCACTCGTCTGCACGTTCATTTCCCATACCCTGTCAGAGTTGAACGCCATGATTCGCTTCTATTTCCACCCGACACCCAATCCAGCCAAGGTCTCGCTACTGCTTGAAGAGACCGGTCTGGCCTACGAGGTCGTCCCGGTCGACACCAGCAAAGGCGAACAACATACAGCGGAATTTCGCGCTATCAATCCCAACGGCAAGGTACCGGCGATCATTGATACCGACGGCCCTGGCGGTGTCGATACGCGAGTGTTCGATTCCAGCGCGATCCTGATGTACCTGGGGGAGAAAGCCGGGCAGTTCATGGGCCGCGCGGCGGATCGGCCCGAGTTGTTGTCGTGGCTGTTTTTCATCGGCACGGGTGTGGGGCCGTTTTCTGGTCAGGCCGTGCATTTTCAGTACGCAGCCCCCGAGGGCAACGATTACGGCGTTAACCGTTACCGCCGCGAGATCGAGCGCCACTACAAGGTGCTGGATGAGCGTCTGGCTGGTCGCGAATTTATCGTCGGCGACAGCTACACCATCGTCGATATGTCCGCCTGGGGTTGGCTGGAGCGTGCGTCGCGGGTGATGAAAGGCGAGGCTGACGCACTGGCCGCGTTCCCCAACCTCAAGCGCTGGTTCCAGGCGATTGATGCACGCCCGGCCGCGGCTCGCGCCAAGCTGGTGGGTAAGGATCACGCGTTCAAAAAGGTCATGGACGAAGAAACCCGCCGCGCGTTGTTCCCGTCGAACTACCCGCAGAACGCCGGGTAAGGCGTCTATCAGATCAACAACGCTGCCAGCGCCGCCAGCAACGCCGGCGGCATCACCACCATCCCCAGCTTCAAAAAGTCGAGGGCGCTGACATGCTCGCCCTCGCGCCTGACCGCAATCAGCCACAACAAGGTGGCCAGTGAACCGGTGAACGACAGGTTGGGCCCCAGGTCCACGCCGATCAACAGCGCACTGGTGGTCTGGGTCGGCAATGGCGCGATGTGGCCCACCGAGCCGGCAATCAAGCCCGCAGGCAGGTTGTTGATCAGGTTGCTGGCGATGCCGACCACGATCCCCGCGGCCCAGGTCGACTGACTGCCGGAGTGCCCGGCCAGCGAGGCCAGTGCATGGGCCAAGGTGTCGATGACCCCGGTTTGCGCCAGGCCCTCAACCAGCACGAACAGCCCGCCCACCAACGGCAATACACCCCACGACACGCCTTTAAGCACAGGCATCGGGTTCATTCGCTGACGCAGATGAATCAGGCTGGCCGTGGCGATACCGGCACAAAAGGTCGGTAAGCCCAGTTGCGCATCCAACGCCGACGCCAGCAGCAACAGCGCGGCAGTCAGGGCAATACCCATGGCTGTCAGGCGTGCGCCGCTGGACAGCGGTTGCAGGGTAATCGAGGTGTTCAGCGGCCGGCGCAGATGTTCGCGTTGGGTAAAACGCAACGCCAGATACGTCATGCCGATGGCTGCCAGCGACGGCAAGGTGAAGTGCCACAGCCAGGTCAGCAACGGCGGCATGTGGCTGCCGAATACCACCAGGTTGGCAGGGTTGGAAATCGGCAGGACGAAGCTCGCCGCATTGGCGATAAACGCGCAGACGAACAGGTAGGGCAGCGGTTCGGCTTTCGCCGCGCGGGTGGCGGCATACACCGCAGGGGTCAGCACCACGGCCGTGGCATCGTTGGAGAGAAAGATGGTCACCAGCGTGCCCACCAGAAACACCAGGTCGAACAAGCGCTGGCCGGAGCCATTGGCATGTTGCGCGGCGTACATCGCCAGCCAGTCGAACAGACCTTCCTGACGCGCCAGCTCGGCGAGCAGCATCATCCCTATCAGGAACAGATAGACATCGGTGCCCTTGGCGACCGCCGCCAGCGCCGAGGTCCACGGAATGAAGCCAGTCAGCGTCAGCAGCGCTGCGCCGCTCAAGGCCCAGATGTACTCCGCAACATGCCACGGGCGCAGGATCACGCCGCAGAGGGTCAGCACAGCCACTGTCCAGATGAATAAGTGGGGATCAACTACAGGCATGTATTTACTCGGCGCGAGGCAGGCAATATGGGCGGTGCAGCAGGGGAGTGCGTTTCGTCAGGTAACGTTTTTGACATCATTCTCAGGGCGTTTCCAGATAGTGTTCAGGCGCTTTGCCAGTATGGCCCCTAATAACCTCGCATAAACAGTCAGAGGAGTAATGAGCACAAAAATTGCATCTGCACGCGTATTCGGCTGTTTTAACAACCAATCGGCATGAACCTCCGAAAATACCCACAATAATATCGGACAGTGATGTTCGGGAAAACTGCTCTCGCACCCTAAAAGTGCAGCCGCAGCCTGAAACTCTCTAGCAGTGAGAAACGCAGACAATGCCCATGGTTCCGTTATTGATATGCGACGACTCCAACATGGTGCGCAAGCAGCTGTTGCGGGCGTTACCCTCGGGTTGGGGTGTATCGGTGACGATGGCAGCCAATGGCATGCAAGCGCTGGAGGCGATTCGCCAGGGCCTGGGCCATGTGGTGCTGCTGGACCTGACCATGCCGGAGATGGACGGCTACCAGGTGCTGGCGGCAATCCGCGCGCAAGGCTTGAGCGCCAAGGTCATCGTGATCTCCGGCGACGTCCAGGCCGAAGCGGTGCGTCGGGTGCTGGAGTTGGGGGCGCTGGCGTTCCTGAAGAAACCAACCGATCCGCAGGCCTTGCACAAGGTGCTGCTGGACCAGGGTCTACTCGACCCAAGCCAGCAGACGGTGGCTGTATCACGTGCGGTCGCGGAGCCGGTCACCAGTTTTCAGGATGCCTTTCGCGAAACCATCAACGTCGCCATGGGCCGTGCCGCCGCTTTGCTGGCGCGGGTGTTGGGGGTGTTCGTGCAATTGCCATTGCCCAACGTCAGCTTCCTCGAGGTCGGTGAGCTGCACATGGCGCTGGCCGACGCGCAAGGCAATGCGCAACTGACGGCGGTGTGTCAGGGCTATATCGGTGGCGGGATTGCCGGCGAGGCGCTGTTGCTGTTCCACGGCTCGGAAATCGCCGACATGGCGCAGCTGATGCAGCGCAACTCGGCCGATTATTCCGACATGGAAATGCTCCTCGACCTGTCGACGATCTTGATTGGTGCCTGCCTCAGCGGGATTGCCGAGCAGATCGACGTGGTGTTTTCCCAAGGTCATCCGCAAGTGCTGGGCATGCAAGCCGGGATCGACGAGTTGATTCGGGTCAACCAGACCCGCTGGAAGAAAACCCTGGCCGTGGAAATCAGCTACAGCCTGGAAGGCCACAATATTCATTTTGATCTGTTGCTGTTGTTCACCGAGGATTCGGTAGAGCGGCTTTCCCGAAAACTCGCCTACCTGATGAGCTGAGCATGAACGATCGCATCGATATCAAAGAGCTGCATTGGCTGCTGACCATCGCCCAGAGCATCGACGTCGGGGTCGTGGTGTTCGACCGTGACTATCAGGTGCAGGTCTGGAACACCTTCATGGAAAACCGTTCCGGCGTGGTGCCGAGTGACGCGACCCAGCAGTCCTTTTTCAGCCTGTTCCCCGAGGTCAACCAAGCCTGGTTTCGGCGCAAGGTCGAGAGTGTGATGACCCTCGGTACGCCGGCGTTCACCATTTGGGAGCAGCGGCCTTACCTGGTGCATTTCAAGAACTACCAGCCGATCACCGGCCAGGAAGATTTCATGTACCAGAACACCACGCTGTTTCCGCTGCGGGCGATCAACAACGAGATCAGTCACATCTGCCTGGTGATCTACGACGTGACCGACGTCGCCACCCATGCGCATCAATTGCAAGGCGCCAACCGCCAGTTGCAGTTGCTGTCCAGCACCGACCGCTTGACCGGCCTTTACAACCGCGGGCATTGGGAAGAATCGCTGAAGAACGAATACGCCCGCCACCGTCGTTATGATTCCGCCGCGTCGCTGGTGATGTTCGACATTGACCACTTCAAGCGGATCAACGACACCTACGGCCACCAGGCGGGTGACCACGTCATCCAGCGCGTGGCCGACTCCGTGCGCGAGCATATTCGTGACGTGGACATCGCCGGGCGCTATGGCGGTGAAGAATTCGCGGTGTTGCTGCCGGGCACGCCGAAGGCCGGGGGCAGGGTGTTTGCCGAGCGCCTGCGCAAGGCAGTCGAAGCGCAGGAAGTGCTGCACGACGGACAAAAAATCCGCTGCACCATCAGCCTGGGCGTCGCCGACCTGAGCCAGCCGACTGCCGACTATAAACAACTGATCGAACGCGCCGACCAGGCGTTGTACAGCTCGAAAGGCAACGGCCGCAATCAGGTCACGCTGGACGAGTAAGGTCGTTCAGAGTTTGACGTTCATGGTGATGCGCGCCGTGAACACCTTCTGGTTTTCGGCATCGAACACGTCCACCGGCACCACTTTATCGCCCGCGCTCGACCAGTCGACCTGACTGCCGTCCGCCACGGCGCGGACGTCGGTTTTTGCCTTGGCCAGGTACTCCACGGTCATGCCTTTCGGAATCCAGCGTGCACCTTCGGGTATCGACACGTTGGTCATGGTTCCGGCCACCAGTTCCGCCGCGTTGCACAGGGCAATCGCATGCACGGTGCCGAGGTGGTTGGTGATCTCCTTGCGAAACGGCACCTGCACTTCGGCATGGCCGGCGCGCAGCTCCACCAGGGTCGGGTTGATGGTGCTGAAGTAGGGCGCCATCTGGCAGACCATGGCACTGAATTGCTCAGGGCCAGCGTTGTTGAACATCGCCAGTACTTGATTCATGGGACTTCCTCGGTCGGTGGATTAAACAGAATAATATTCTGTAAGTGACCGGATCATAGAACTAGAATATTATTCTGTAAATACGCTTGCCGAATAATATTCTGTCACGAGGATTGGCCTTGCCCGCTTCCGAGATTGTTGCTGTTGCGTCCGCTACTGCCGAGGCCTTGGCGCGCAGTTACCCTGGTGCACGCGCCAGTTTGAAACGCGACATCCTTTCCAGCGCGCTGGCCTGTTTCAACGAGCACGGCCTGGAGCCGACCACCATCGACATGATCAAGGTCCGGTGCGGCACCAGCGTGGGCAATATCTATCACCATTTCGGCAACAAGGACGGGGTGGTCGCGGCGTTGTTTTTCAGTGCGCTGGATGATCAATCGCGTTTGCGCGAAGGGTGTCTGGCGACGGCGCAAACGGCGCAGCAATGGGTGGCGGCGCTGGTCTACAGCTACGTGGATTGGGTGACGGCGCAGCCCGAATTGGCGCGTTTCCAGTTTCAGGCGCGTTCAGCGGTGAGCAAAGGCCCGCAGGCCGAGGCGCTGGCGCAACGTAATCGCCAGCGCAATCGGCAGACCCTCGACTGGCTGGCGCAGCCGGAGCGCCGCGCCGACTTCAGGGATTGGCCGGCGGAGTTGCTGCCGTCGTTGGTCATTGGCCAGTCGGAGAATTACTGCCGGGCCTGGCTCTCGGGGCGGGTGCGCACCTCACCAACGGAGTACCGCGAGCAACTGGCAGAGGCAGCGTGGCATTCGGTCAGCGCGTCTCAGTGACCTTCTTCAGGAACCGTGGCTGATCCGGGTTTCGCCCACGGGCTTCGGCCAATGCCTGGGCCATCAGGTAGAACCCCTGAATCATCGTCAGTGGCTCCAGCAGCGGGTCGTCGGTGGGCACGCTCGGCAGATTGGCCGCCGGATTGCCGCGCGGTGCGACCACCAGCACCTGCGCGCCGCGTGCGCGCATCTCTTCGGCGAACACCAGAGTGCCGGCCTGTTCCGGGCCTGATGGCGCAAACAGCAACACCGGATAGCCTTCTTCGATGATCTCCATCGGCCCGTGTTTGACTTCGGCGCTGGAGAAGGCTTCAGCCTGAATACCCGAAGTTTCCTTGAGCTTGAGCGCGGCCTCCTGGGCGATCGGCAACGCAGGGCCACGACCGATGACGATCATCTTCTCGGTCTGCACCAGCGTGCTGATGGCCAGCGACCAGTCTTCGTTTTGCACCTCGGCCACTTGCCCAGGCAGTTGCTTCAAGGCCGCGCTCAGGCCGGAGTTGATGCCCAGCCGGTCGCCCAGATAGCCAACGGTTTGCGCGGCGGCCATCAGCATCGCCACGTAGCTTTTGGTCGCGGCGACACTCTGCTCAAGGCCGGCCGGCAACAGGATTTCGCTGTCAGTGACCTGGGCCAGCGCCGAGTCAGCCGTGTTAACGAACGCCGTGGCCGTCGCGCCGCGCTCTTGCAAATAGCGCACGCTGGCGATCAGGTCGGGGCTTTTACCGGACTGCGACAACGCCGCGACCCAGCACTTTTTCAGGCGCAGCGGCGGGGTGTGCAAGCTCACCAACGACAGGGCAATGGACAGACTTGGGATGCCGATCTGGCTCATCATCGCGTGGGCAAAAAAGGCCGCCGCGTGGTCCGAGCTGCCACGGGCCACAGTGATCATCAAGTCGGGCAGGTCGTCCGCCAACTGCGCGACCAATGCCTGGATTGCGCTGTCGTCGTCGAGCATGCGCTGCAGCATGGCGGGGATGGAGCGGGTTTCATTCAACATCAAGGACATGACAAGGTTCCTGAACGCCCGTCAGCCGCGAAGGCTGGCGAGTCATGCATAAGGGGCGAGTTGCGCATCGCCTTCGGCGATGAGGTGTTCCGGGATAAAGGTCAGGCCGGTGGCGTCCATCGCCATACTCAACGCGCCCCACAGCGGCGCGTCATGAGTGAACTGCGCGGCGATGATTTCCGGGGGGAAGGGCACCACGCGTTGAATCAGCTGTTGGATGATTGGCGCCAGCACCGATGCTTGCCGGTACAGGCCACCACCGATGGCGATGCGGCTGACATCCAGCGCCACCGCCAGGTTGGCAACTTGAATCGCGCAGGCGGCGATACGCTGTTGCAACGCCTGCTGCACGTTGACCGCGTCGCTGGCGAACAGGTCGAGGGCGTCGTGTCCCTGGCCAAGCATTTCTGCCGCCAGCAGCGACAGGGCAGTCCCCGAAAACAACTCCTCCAGCGGCGCCGCGCCGTCGCTGAAGGTCTTCCAGTTGGCGGGTGTATTCGGGTCGAGGAACGGTGACAACAGGTAGCCGATTTCCATCGCCGCGCCGTTGTGTCCACGCATCAATTTGCCGTTGACGATGGCCGCCGCCGCCAGGCCGGTGCCGAGGTTGAGGTAGATCGCATTGTCGATACCCGTCAGCGCGCCCCAATGAGCCTCGGCCATGGCGCCAGCCTTGACGTCATTGTCGAGGATCACGTTCTGAGTGCCCAGGCCTTGCGCCAGCAGGCTGTGCAAGTCGAGGTGTTCGAAGCCCGGTGTATTGGGCGCCATGAGCAGGGTCTTGCCGCGGACCACGCCGGGGAACACCGCCACGACGCTGAGCACCGGCGCGTAGCCCAGTTCAGCGACGCAGTCTCGGGCAGCGCGGATGATCCGTTGCAACGCCGAAGCGCCGTGCAGACCGTCGGCGTGGGTCGCCAGTTTGCAGGTGTGCAGGCGTTTGGTAACCGTGTCGTAGCCAGCGATGTGGGTCTTGGTGCCCCCCACATCGATCGCCAGCAAAACCCCTTGGTGAGGCGCCGAAGCGCCCTTTGAATCGAAACGCTGATGCATGGAACTGATCACTTGTAAGGCCATAGACGATGAGCGCGGGCCCAGAACACATAAGCGCCACAGCCCGCCACGACCCACAGCAACGACCACTGGATCGGGTAGGCGCCCGGCGCGTTATGGTTGGACGCCAGATAGATATACACCCAACCGACCAGCGCAATCACTGCCGGCAGCGGGTAAAGCAACATGGTGTACGGGCGCGCCAGGTGTGGCTTGGTCTTGCGCAGCACAAACAACGAGATGATCTGCGCCACAGACTGGACCAGAATCATCACCGTTGTCAGCAACTGGATCAGCGTGGTCAGGTCGGTCAGGCGACCAATCATGAAGCCCGCCGAGGTCAGCACACCCATGCTCACCACGCCCCAGGTCGGGAACGCGTGGTCGGGGTGCGTCTTGGCAAAACCGTCGAAGAACACCTTGTCTTTGGCTGCTTCGAATGGCACCCGCGAACCGCCCAACAAACCGGCGAACACCGACGCCACGGCAGTGATCAGAATCAGTACGGTGACCACGTTGGCGGCGCCAGTGCCCCAGGTTTCGCTAAGCACTACCGAGGCGACCGATTTGTAGGCGGCCGAATCCTGATCGAGCATGCGGTGCCAATCCACCACACCCAGCACGCCGACCTGCATCAACAGGTAGATGGCCAGCATGCCGACGATGGAATAGATGATCGATTTCGGAATCACTCGGCCCGGGTTTTCGACTTCGCCGGCCAGATAAGCCGAGGTGTTGTAGCCCAGGTAGTCATAGATGCCGATGGTCAGACCGCCGGCCAAGCCGAACCAGAAGCCGCTGTCGGTCAGGTTGAAAGCGCCAGGCGGGAAGCTGAAGGCGAGGTCGGCGTGGAAGTGTGAGAGGGCAGCAGCAATCAGCGCGCCGATACTCAGCAGCATGATCCCCCACAACACGTTGCCGAGTTTGGCGATGGACTCGATCTTGCGCCACAGCATCACCACCACCAGCCAGATCAACACCAGGCCGACAATGTTGCCGGTAGTTTGGCTCATGTCCGGCCAGAACCAGCTCAGGTACTGCACAAAGCCGATGATGCCGGTGGACATGATCAGCGGGATAAACAGCATCGCCGTCCACACGAACAAGAACGGCAGCAGTTTGCCAGTGCGCTTGCCGAAGGCTTCACGCAGGTAAACGTAAGTACCGCCAGCGCCCGGTAACGAAGCGCCGAGTTCCGCCCAGACCAAGCCGTCGCACAGCGCCAGCAGCGCGCCGAGGATCCAGCCGAGGTAAGCCTGCGGGCCACCCATGATCACGATCATGGTCGGAATGGTGATGAAGGGACCAACGCCACACATCTGGCTCATGTTGAGGGTGGTCGCGGAAAACAGACCGAGTTTTTTCTTGGTGCCGGTTTTTTGCCCGGAGGGGGCGGGTGCGGATGCGTTCATGTGACGATCTCTTTTATGGAGCGGCTAGAAGAAGTTATGGGCAGTAAAAAAAATTACGCGCCAGTGCCAGGCTTCTACCGACTCGGCATTGTTGTTGTTTTTTGAGTTCTGAATCGTCTGCGGGTGACGCAAGCGTCCTACAGCTCGATCTGCGGAATAGAAAACCATATCGGATTGATTAATTCAACTTGATTTAATTAATAGCAAACACTGATCATCGCCCCATGAAAAAAGCCACCCGCACTGCCACCGCCGGTACCAACGCCGAGCACGCTCGCCTGCATAACCGACGCGTGATTCTCGAAGCCGTGCGCCTTGCCGGCCGCTTGACCCGCGCCGACCTCACGCGCCTGACTTCGCTCACGGCGCAGACGGTGTCGAACATCGTCACTGAGCTGCAAGAGGAGGGCATTCTGCTGGTGCACGCAGCGGAGAAAGGCGGGCGCGGGCAGCCGCCGGTGCCGTTGTCGATCAACCCCGAGGGCGGCTATTCCATCGGCTTTCACGTCGAGCAACACCGGATCATTGCGGTGCTGCTCGATCTGCTGGGGCAGACCCAGGCGCAGGTACGGCTGTCGGTCAGTTACCCGAGCTTCGAGGACGCGTTGCCGATGATTCTCGACACTACGCGCCAGTTTCAGCAGCAATTGTCGGCGGGGCGTTTCTTTGGCGTGGGCATCGCGCTGCCGGGGCCATTCAACGTCGAAGGCATGACCGCAGTGGGGCCGACCGGCTTATCCGGCTGGGACGATCCGACGATTGCCGCGCGCTTGAACAAGGAACTGGGGGTCCCGGTGTTGATCGAAAACGACGCCACTGCTGCCACCATGGGCGAGCGTCTGTACGGTGTGGCCAGCGACCTGCATAACTTTGTGCACTTGTTCATCGGCAGCGGTCTCGGCGCGGGGTTGTACCTGGACAATCGCTTGTATTCCGGCAGTTGGCACAACGCCGGGGAAATCGGCCATATGACGGTCATCCCCAACGGAAAGACCTGCCATTGCGGGAACCAGGGATGTCTGGAGCGCTACATTTCGATTGCCGCGTTGCTCGAGCATCTTGGGCATCCGGCGGATCACGACATTGCCGAATGGGATACGACGAGCAAGGCATTCCAGCAAGGTGTCGAGGTCTGGCTGGACGAAGCGGTGCCGGCATTGAGGCAGGCGATCAACATCCTGGAGTCGGTGCTCGATCCGCAGACTATCCTGATCAGCGGCTTCCTGCCGGAGCCGATTTTGCTGCGTTTGATCGAACGTCTGGAGCCACTGTCGCGCTCGATCAGCAGCCGCTCCGATCGCGAATACCCACGCATTCAACTGGGCACCGCCGGCCCGGATACCGTGGCCTTGGGCGCGGCGGCGTTGATGATTCTGGCGGAAATAAGCCCGCATTATGAGACGTTGCTGAAGTCGGAGTGACAGCGGTTTGCCAGACACTCCGCGTCAAACTATTCGCCAACACGTTGGCCCCCACAGGGATTGTGAGTTGCCTGGGAGCATGGAATCTCCGACCGTTCGAATGACCACAGATTTTACGTCAGGCTCGGATTTTCATGGGCTCAACGACGGGTATACATCACCAGCAAAATTGCGCCGTGTTCAGAGCCCGCACTGTGGGCCGCATCAGGTGCTCTGCAGCAGTAATCGCCGACGTTCAGCGTTCGCTCTTGATCAAAGAATGAACCCTCCAGCACCAACAGTTGTTCCAGTTCGCCTTCATGGGTGTGGCTCATGGCGTGGGCGCCGGCATCGACCCTCATCAAGAAGGTCTTTTCGCCGCGAGCGGGCTCGGCGAACAGCGGCTTGATCCAAAAGCCCGGTGTCGCGGTCAGCTGCCATTCTTCAGTGGCGGCGCGGTAATACTGCGAACCCTGAATCGGACCCTGTATTCCCGTTTCCCCGGAAATATTCCAGGACGGCGCGCCGCTGTCTTCGATGCTCACCGTGCGTACTCCTCTGTCGATGGTGTGTCGGGTTCACAGGTCCTTGACCAACCGCAACGCGTCATAAATTGCCGCGTGGGTGTTGCGTGCGGCCACGGCGTCGCCGATGCGGAACAGTTGGAATCGGCCGCCCGGGTGGGTCACCACAGTCTGCGGGTTACCCAGGATCAGGTCGTGTTGCTCAACGACGCCGCCGTTGCTGGAGGCGACTTTCAGCTCGAAATACAGCTCGTCCAACGGTCGGGTGCCGTGGTTGACCACGACTTGATCGACGTAGCGGGTCTTGCGCGCACCGCCATAGTCGCTGTCGATGGTCGCCCGTAGCCCCTGGCCCTCGCGCTCGACGGCGAGCAGGCGAAAGGTCACGGTAAAGGTCGTGTCCAGGGCTTGCAGCGAGCGCATGTAGGGCACCAGGTTCATGGCCATGACTTCGGGCGCGAAGGTGCGGTCGGGGGTCATGATTTCCACTCGCGCGCCGCTTTTGGCGATGAATTCGGTGGCCTGCAAACCGGCGTGATCGCCGGCGTCATCGAACACCAACACATTGCTGCCAGGTTTCACGTCGCCGGAAATGATGTCCCAGGCCGAGACCACCAGCTCATTCCCCGCAGCGAGGACCTCGGTGTGAGGCAGGCCGCCGGTGGCGATGATCACCACGTCCGGGTTTTCATCGCGGACGTGGCTGGCTTCGGCCCAGGTGTTGAAATGGAAGACCACGCCACGCGCCGTGCACTGCGCCATGCGCCACTCGATGATGCTGAGCATCTCGCGTCTGCGCTCGGACTGCGCGGTAAGCCGCACCTGCCCACCGGCCTGATTCGCCGCCTCGAACACCACCACACTGTGCCCGCGTTCCGCAGCGACCCGCGCCGCCTCCAGGCCAGCAACACCGGCGCCGACGATGACGATCTTGCGTTTGATCACGGCCTTGGGAATGTCGTGGGGCATGGTGGTTTCGCGGCCGGTAGCAGCGTTGTGAATGCAATACGCCGCGCCGCCTTGATAGATCCGGTCCAGGCAGTAATTGGCGCCGACGCAGGGACGAATATCCTCTTCGCGGCCTTCGATGATCTTGCGCACGATGTGCGGGTCGGTCATGTGCGCGCGGGTCATGCCCACCATGTCGATTTTGCCGGAGGCGATGGCGTAGCGCGCGGTGGCGACGTCCGGAATCTTCGCCGCATGGAAGGTCGGAAAATCGGTCGCTGCACGAATCTCGCCGGCGAAGTCCAAATGCGGCGAGTTGCGCATGCCCTGGATCGGAATCACATCGGTCAGGCCTGCGTCGGTGTCGATATGGCCACGGACGATGTTGAGGAAGTCGACCATGCCGCTGTTTTTCAGGCGTTGGGAGATGTCCAGGCCATCGGCTTTAGTCAGCCCGCCGGGCAGGTCTTCATCACCGGTGTAGCGCACCCCGACAATGAACTCGTTGCCGACTCGCTTGCGGATGGCGCTGAGGATATCGAAGGTAAACCGCAGCCGATTGTCGATGGAGCCGCCATAGGGCGCGTCGAGCTGGTTGGTCAGGGGTGACCAGAACTGATCCATCAGGTGTCCGTAGGCCTGCAACTCGATGCCGTCCAGGCCGGCGGCCTTCATCCGTTCCGCCGCGTCGGCGTAGTCCTTGATGATGCGCTCGATGTCCCAGTCTTCCAGTTTTTTGGGGAAGGAGCGGTGCGAGGCCTCGCGCTCGAACGATGGTGACACCACCGGCAACCAGTCGCCCTTGTCCCAGCGCGTGCGGCGACCGAGGTGGGTCAGTTGGATCATCACCGCGGCGCCGTGTTCGTGACACGCATCAGTCAGGTCTTTCATCCAGCCGACCACTTCGTCCTTGTAGGCGAGGATGTTGTTGAACACGGGTGGGCTGTCGCGGGACACGGCGGCGGAGCCTGCGGTCATCGTCAGGGCGACCCCGGCCTTGGCCCGCTCGACATGGTAGGCGCGATACAGGTCTTTGGGCATGCCGTCCACGGGATACGCCGGCTCGTGCGCGGTGGTCATGATCCGGTTTCTGAGGGTCAGATGCTTCAACTGGTACGGCTGCAGGAGAGGATCATTCAACATCGTCAACATGCTCCAGGGCGGGTAACGGGGTTGCGGATGAAATGACGGTAGAGCGAAATGTACACCTGTGTCAACACAGTAGACATAGGTGTACATTTCACTTGCATGACGTCAGGCATCCGGCTAGGATCGGTCCATGAAAGAACAAACCAAGGCAACAGAAACAGGCTGGAGAGGGTCGCTGGAAGGGTGGCTCGACGCAGCGTATGAAAGCTTGACCGAATCGGGTGTCGACACGGTGCGGGTGATGCCGCTCGCGAAAAAGCTAGGGCTGTCGAGAACCAGCTTCTACTGGTTTTTCAAGGACCGTGAAGAACTGCTGGCGGCGCTGATCGAGCGCTGGCGGCTGAAAAACACCGGCAACCTGATCGAGCAGACCGAGTGCTATGCCGAGAGCATTGCCGAGGCGATGTTGAATGTTTTCGACTGCTGGCTGAACCCGCAGTTGTTCGATTCACAGTTCGAATTCGCGATGCGCAGTTGGGCCTTGCAGTCGGCAGAGGTGTCTGAACATATCCGGGTGGCCGACATCGCCCGGCGTGAAGCGCTGATTCGGATGTTCGTGCGCTTTGGTTACGAGTTCGACGGCGCGGATGTGAGGGCACGAACGATTTACCTGACGCAGATTGGCTACATCAGCACCAACACTCGGGAAGATGTGGCAGAAAGAATGCGGCGGATTCCCGAGTACGTGAAGATCTTTACCGGCCAGGAACCCCGGGCGCGGGAGTTGAATCGCTTCTATTTCCGGCATGGCTATGTGATGGATGAAGCTCCCTCCCTTGAGGTCCCGACGGCGACCGCTGGCTAACGAAGGCAGGTTCAT
Source organism: Pseudomonas sp. NA-150 (assembly GCF_044336365.1). Classification (NCBI taxonomy): domain Bacteria; kingdom Pseudomonadati; phylum Pseudomonadota; class Gammaproteobacteria; order Pseudomonadales; family Pseudomonadaceae; genus Pseudomonas; species Pseudomonas sp. NA-150. The sequence goes on from NZ_CP172305.1 coordinate 2,578,368, forward strand.
ATGGTGAGCGAACCCACGATAGGCATTATCGGTGGATCGGGATGGCTTGGCCGCTCCATAGCCCAGGCATTGTTGAACAGTGACTTTATCAAGGCCGGGTCGCTGACCCTGTCGAGTCGTAACGGCGCCAGTGCGTTTGCCGGCGACACATGGCGGGGCGTTAGCCTGACCCGTGACAACCAGGCGTTGGTTCAGCAATCGGCGGTGGTGGTGTTGTCGGTACGCCCGGAGCAGTTTGCCGAGGTGAAGATCAACGCGCACAACCGGCTGGTGATCTCGTTGATGGCGGGTGTTGCGCTGCAGGACGTGGTGGCGCAGACCGGCAGCCAGCAGGTGATTCGGGCGATGCCCAACGCCGCTGCGCAAATCGGCAAATCCTACACACCCTGGCTGGCCACCGACAGCGTCACGCCCGAGCAAAAAGCCTTGACCCAAGGTCTGTTCGAGACCTGTGGCACGGCAGATGAAGTGTTTACCGAGCAACACCTGGATTACCTGACGGCGCTGGTGGGAACCGGCCCGGCTTATCCGGCACTGCTGGCCCGGGCCATGCTCGACCATGCGCTGGCCAGCGGTCTGCCGGCGACCATCGCCCAGCGCGCGGTGCTCGCGGTGGTGGTCGGCGCCAGCCAATTGATCGGCGATGGTCGCGCCATCGACGCACTCTTGCAGACGCTCATCGGTTACCGGGGCGTTACCGCGGCAGGCCTGGAGGCCATGATTGCCGACGGCTTCAATACAACAATAAAGGCAGGTCTGGATTCAGCGGTGCTGGTCGCTTCTACGCCGAATCCTCTTTTTCATACTGCTGATAAAAAGAAGGTCAGTGAAGCGGGCATTGATCATTCTTAACCTTCGCCGCCATCGAGGTTAGCGTTTATGAATATTGCGTTGTGCTCCAAGACAGGGCTGGCACTGGGATTTCTGGCGTTCAGTACATGGGCGTCAGCCTCCGATTGCGGCGATGTGACGATTGCCAACATGAACTGGCAGTCGGCCGAGGTCATGGCCAATGTCGACAAGTTCATTCTTAACGCGGGCTACGGCTGTAATGCCGACCTGGTGTCGGGCGATACGGTGCCGACCATCACCTCAATGGTGGAAAAGGGCCGGCCGGATATCGCGCCCGAAGGCTGGATCGACCTGGTGCCTGAAGTTGCCAAAGGCGGTATGCAGAGTGGCAAACTCATCCAGGCGGCAAACTCGTTATCCGATGGTGGCTCGCAAGGCTGGTGGATTCCGAAATACATCGCCGATGCACACCCGGATATCAAAACGTTCAATGATGTGAAAAAACACCCCGAACTGTTCCCTTCGCCTGAAGACCCGCAAAAAGGCGCGATCTACAACGGTCCGCAAGGGTGGGGTGGTACGGTGGTAACCAGCCAGTTCTACAAGGCTTACGGCTTTGACAAGGCCGGGTTTGTGCTGGTCGACACCGGCTCGGCGGCGGCACTTGATGGTTCCATCGCCAAGGCCTACGAACGCAAGGCGCCGTGGCTGGGTTTTTACTGGGCGCCGACTGCCTTGTTGGGCAAGTACCCGATGGTAAAACTGGACAATGGCCTGGCCGTCGATCCGGCTGAGTGGAAGCGCTGCAATACCGTCGCCGACTGTCCCGATCCCAAGCCCAATGGCTGGCCTATCGATCGGGTCTATACCTTGACCACCAAGTCGTTTGCCGCTCGCTCACCAACGGTCATGGCGTACCTGAACAAGCGCGCCTGGTCCAATGCGACGGTCAACCGCCTGATTGCCTGGATGACCGACAATCAGGCCACCGGCGAGGAGGGCGCCAAATACTTCCTGAAAAACAACGAGGCACTCTGGAGCCAGTGGGTGACCCCCGAGGCAAGCAGCAAAATCAAGGCTTCGCTTTGACCTGAGGGCAATGCAGCCGTCCAGCGCGCTGCATTGCCTTGCTCCATCAAAAATAAAAACACCCATGTATTGAAATGACTGCCAGTGTTTTTAGGGCCTGTACGAAAAGTCGGCGAGCGCAGCCACTTTCCGTACAGAGCCCAGGGTCTTCTACAAAAGGGGAATGTTATGGAATGGCTATCAAGCTTTCCGCATATGGAAGACGAAAGTCTTCGGGCCTTGAAAAAGGCCATCGATGGCGCTTTCCGACAGTTCACCAGCACCTATGGCGACAGCTTCGAAGCGTTCTTCCAGCCATTGCAATATTTTCTCAATCAGTCCGAACGGTTCATGACCAACACGCCGTGGCCGATCATCATTTTGATCGTCGCCTTGATTGCGTGGTTTGCCAGTCGCAGCTGGAAAATAGTCGTGGGCTGCGTGTTCACCCTGATGGCGATCGGTTACCTGGACATGTGGACCGACACCATGAAGACGCTGTCGATGATCTTCGTCTGCACAGTGATCTCGATTGTCATCGGCCTGCCGTCCGGTATCGCGATGGCCCGCTCCAATCGATTGCAAAACATCGTCAGTCCGGTGCTCGATGTCATGCAAACCTTGCCCAGTTTTGTGTACCTGATTCCGGTGGTGATGCTGCTTGGCATCGGCAAAGTGGCCGGGTTGATTGCGGTAGTGGTCTACGCCTTGCCGCCGATGATCCGCCTGACCAACCTCGGTATCCGCCATGTCGATGCCGAGATGCTGGAAGCCGCCGACGCCTTCGGCTCCTCCGCCTGGCAGAAGCTGAAAAATGTGCAGTTGCCACTGGCGATGCCGTCGATCATGGCCGGGATCAACCAGACCATCATGATGGCATTGGCCATGGTGGTGATCGCCTCGATGATCGGCGTCCAGGGCCTGGGGCAACCGGTACTCAAAGCGATCTCCAATCAGTATTTCACCCTGGGGATCTTCAATGGGTTGGCGATCGTCGGCATCGCGGTGATCTTCGACCGCGTCAGCCAGGCCTACGGCAGAAGACTGCAAAAACACCTGGAGAAGGTTCATGGCAACTAACGGCTCCAGTGATTTCGGCATCGAAATCAAACACCTCTACAAAATTTTCGGCTACCAGTCCGAGGACAGTATCGAGCGGGTCAAGCAAGGGATCAGCAAGACTCAACTGCTCAGCGATTACAGCCATGTGCTGGGCTTGAAGGACATCAATATCCGCATGCCCTCGGGGGGTATCCAGGTAATCATGGGCCTGTCGGGTTCGGGTAAATCCACCCTCATTCGGCATATCAACCGCTTGATCGAACCGACGGCGGGGGAAGTCATTGTCGGTGGCGTCGATGTGTTGAAAATGAGCCCGCGTGAGCTGCAGGCGTTTCGTCGGCATACCATCTCCATGGTGTTCCAGAAGTTCGCCCTGTTGCCCAACCGCACGGTGCTCGACAATGCGCTGTATGGGTTGGAGATTCAGGGACAGGCTCGCGCCTGACAGGTGGAACTGGCGATGCGCTGGCTGGAGCGGGTCGGGCTCAAGGGCTATGAACATCATTATCCGAATCAGCTGTCTGGCGGGATGCAGCAGCGGGTCGGATTGGCCCGGGCGCTGGCCAGCGATGCACCGATTCTGTTGATGGACGAGGCGTTTTCTGCCCTTGACCCGTTGATTCGGATGGACATGCAGTCGGTGCTGCTGGACCTGCAAAAGGAACTGAAGAAGACCATCGTGTTTATCACCCACGACCTGGATGAAGCGCTGCGTATCGGTGACCGGATCGCCATATTGCGTGACGGCGAAGTGGTGCAACAGGGCACCCGCCAGGAGATCGTGATGAAGCCTGCCGACGAATACATCGCCAACTTCGTCAAGGAAGTGAACCGTGGCCGGGTCATCGACGTCGAGGCGATCATGACGCCCTTCGTCAGTGCCAAGGCGGGCCCAAGGCTTGCGGTGCCGATGGACACGTCACTGGAGTCGGCGGTCAAACGGCTGATGGAGGCCAATCTTGATGAGTTGCTGGTGATCAACCGCCAAGGCCAGCCTGTAGGGCAACTGACGCTGAAGTCGATCATGACCACGATGGTCAGCTCTGCGGTCAGCAAGCAACCTGAAACGGTTTATTGAGAGAAATGACCGAGACGTGCGCCATCGCCGGGGTGTGTGCTGCGCTCTTGATTTTGATCTTTGCGCTCCAACTGACGGAATACACCTATCGCCCCGTTCCCAGCAGGCCGAACGCAGGTCCTGTTCCGGCGTGCCCCCGGAACAGGACCGGAGAGAGGGCAGTCCGAGCCTAAGCGAGGACCCGTAATCTACTGGTGTTTGCAACGCGACAGCGCAGCGTCTGGACGATCGGGGATCTATGATCAAAGGTGCTTGTTGCGTATCAGCCCAGCGCATTTCCCGCCAACATCAGCGCCGCAATAACACCCACCACGGCAAACAATTGTTGCAAGCGAGGACCCGCCACGTGGTGCGCAACTTGCCGCCCTGCCATCAGGCCAGCGACGGCGCCCACCGCAAATGGCACACCCACCGCCCAGTGCATCACGCCCGCCATGCTGGCCGTGATCACGCTACCGGTCGACACCAATGCGATCACTGCCAGCGAGGTGGCGACGATGCTTTTCATGTTCAGATCGGTGTAGCGAGTCAGCGCGGGAATTATCACGAAGCCGCCACCCACACCGAGTAATCCGGAGAGCAACCCGGCGAGCATTCCGGTGAAGGTCAGGGCGCGGGCGCAGGGCAGGGTCCAGCGCAGGCGGCCCTGCAGCGGATTGAGCACACACGGTCGGCTTTCTGCGCGGGGTGCGGGCTTGCCGTGGTGCAGTTCGCGAGTGGCGATCAGGAAAATGCGTACGCAGGCAACGACCATGACTACGGAAAACCCCAGTGCCAGCGGGGTATTGGGCAGACGATGGGCCAGCCACAGACCCAGCGGCGCGATCACCACGCCGATGGCCGCGATGTAGCACGCGGCCCGATAGCGCACGATGCCTTGACGTAAACCCAGCAAGGCACCGACCGCTGCCGCGACACCGACCGCCAACAGCCCCACGGGTGCGGCTTGCACTATTGACAGGCCCAGGCCAAACACCAGCAACGGCACCGCGAGAATCCCGCCGCCGGCGCCGGTCAACGCCAGAATCAGGCCGATCACGGCGCCGAGCCCGGCGCCCAAGAGCATGTGCTCACTCATTTGGCCACGCTACCTGCCACCAATGTCGGGCGCGCCAGCCATTCGCGGCCCTTGAGCATGCAGCGCCAATACAGCGGCGGCAGAATCCGTTCCTTCAACCACCAGGCCAGACGCGTCGGCTTACGTCCGTCCAGCAGCCAATGGGCGAAGCTGGGGGCGAGTTTGCCGCCATAGGTGAATTCGGCGAGCACGATTTTGCCGCGCTCGACGGTCAGCGGGCACGAGCCATAACCATCGTAGTGCGCCAGGTCCGTTGAGCGCCCGAGTGCGGTCAACACGTTATGGGCCACCACCGGCGCCTGCTTGCGCGCTGCGGCAGCGGTCTTGGCATTGCTGGTGTTGGTCACATCGCCCAACGCATGGATGTTGGCGAAGGCGCGGTGCTGCAAGGTGCCCGGATCGACGTCAACCCAACCCGCCGCATCCACCAGTGGGCTGGCGCGGATAAAGTCAGGGGCGACTTGCGGCGGCACCACGTGCAGCATGTCGAAATCGCAGAGCAGGGTTTCCGTGCTGCCGTCCGCCAGCTTACGCGCGAAGGTGGCTTTTTTCGCCGGGCCATCGACTTCGATCAGGGTGTGGTTGAAGTTCAGGTCCACCGCGTATTTGTCGATGTACTTCATCAACGCTGGCACGTAATCGGCCACCCCGAACAGCACCGCTCCCGCATTGAAGAACTGGGTTTTGACCTGCGCCTGACGGCCGGTTTTCAACCAGTGGTCGCAAGACAGGTACAGCGCCTTTTGCGGGGCGCCGGCGCATTTGATCGGCATTGGCGGCTGGGTGAACAGCGCCTTGCCTTGTTTCAGTTCCTGCACCAGTTTCCAGGTATAAGGCGCCAGGTCGTAGCGGTAGTTCGAGGTCACGCCATGGGCGCCGAGGGTTTCATTGAGGCCCTTGATCGCCGACCAGTCCAGCTTCAGGCCAGGGCAGACGATCAGTTGCTCGTAGCCCACCACGCGCCCGTCGGCCAGCACCACACGGTTGGATTGCGGAGAGAAAATAGTCACCGCCTGTTTGATCCAGTGCACGCCCCTGGGTATCAGCGAGGCCATGCTGCGTACCGTTGATTTTGGCTCGAACACGCCGGCACCGACCAAGGTCCAGCCCGGCTGATAGTAATGCGCATCGGCGGGATCGATCAGGCCGATGTCGAGTGTGGCGTCGCGGGCCCGCAGGCTCGACGCCACGGCCAGTCCGGCGGCGCCGGCACCGATAATAAGGATTTGATGGCGCGTTGCAGCCGCTTCGGAAACGGCAGCATCAGACGATGAAGTACGGGAGCGCATGTCAGCAATTCCTGGAGGAGTAGGCTGGTTCAAAGGGTATTCAACGGGATTTTCAGGTAGCGCACGCCATTGTCTTCCGGCTCCGGCAATTGCCCGGCACGCATGTTGACTTGCACCGAGGGCAGCATCAGTACCGGCATGTCCAGCGTCGCGTCACGGGCTTCGCGCATGGCGACGAAAGCATCCTCGGCGATGCCTTGATGGATGTGAATGTTGTGCTGGCGTTGCTCGGCGACGGTGGTCATGTATTGCAGTTCACGGCCGTTGGGCAGGTAGTCGTGGCACATGAACAACTGGGTGTGGGCGGGCAGGGCGAGGATCTTGCCGATGGAGCGATACAGCGTGCGCGCATCGGCGCCGGGGAAGTCACAGCGCGCAGTGCCGTAGTCGGGCATGAATAGCGTATCGCCGACGAAGGCAATGGTCTGGCCGTGGACCTCGACCAGGTAGGTCATGCAGGCCGGCGTATGCCCAGGGGTGTGCATCGCCCGTGCGCTCAGCGTGCCGATGGCGAAGCGTTCATCGTCGGCCAACAGCACGTCGAATTGCTTGCCGTCGCGGGTGAAGGCCTCCGGCGCATTGAACAAGTCGCCGAACACCTGCTGAATCACGGTGATGTGGTCGCCAATCGCGACCTGTCCACCGAGTTGTTCTTTCAGATAACGGCCGGCGGACAGGTGGTCAGCGTGAACATGGGTTTCGAGAATCCACTGCACCGAGGCGTTCAACTGGCGAACCCGTTCGATCAAGCGGTCTGCCGAATCGGTGCGGGTGCGGCCGGAGTTGGGCTCGTAGTCGAGCACACTGTCGATGAGTGCGCAGTGCAGGGTGGTGCGGTCCATGACCACATAGCTGACCGTCCAGGTCTGGCTGTCGAAGAAGGCCTCAACGTAGAGCGTGTCACCGATGTTCATGAGCGGTTATCCGGGGTAAGCGTGGCGGCGATGTCTGGCTAGGTATGTCAATAAGTGTGCCAGTGCTTTCCGGGTTTTAGTATTTATTAAGTTATTGATTAATAAGTATTTAATAAATACGGCTGGCAGTGGTATGACAGATAGACTGCCACATTTGGCAGTTGACTGGCAGTCAGTGGCAGTTAATGGCAGAGTGGCACTCCCGGATTCATCCACTCAGCAGGAACCGCGATGGCCACCGCGCCCGACGACATCAATTCCCGGATGCAAGCCTTGGTCTCGTACCTAGAGCACGATGTCCAGCCCACCATCGTGCTGGACGTCCACTACAACATCGTAGCTGCCAATTCGGCGTATCAGCGCCAGTTTGGCGTCGCTGGCAAGCCGCATGTCGGCGAAAAATGCTATCGGGTCTCCCACCAATTCGCCGTGCCCTGCGATCAGGCCGGCGAGCATTGCCCGATGCGCAAAGCCCATGACAGCCGGATGCCCGAGCGCATGCTGCACATCCACCACACGCCGCGTGGTTCGGAACATGTGGACGTTGAGCTGCGGCCGATCGTTGATGACCGCAACGTGGTGATCGCCTATGTCGAGCGTTTGCAAAGCGTCGCCGTGGCCTCGGCCCAACCGCAGCACAAAGGCCTGGTCGGACGCGCGCCGGCGTTCAACGAGGCATTGACCGCCTTGCAACGGGCCGCGCCGTCACAGATACCCGTGCTGCTGCAAGGTGAGTCCGGTACCGGTAAGGAGTTGTTTGCCCGCGCCTTGCACGCCAGCAGTCCGCGGGCCAATGGTCCGTTGGTGGTGGTTGATTGCACCGGGCTGACCGAGTCGTTGCTGGAGAGCGAGCTGTTTGGCTACGAGAAGGGCGCGTTTACCGGCGCGTTGCAACGCAAGACCGGTCTGGCGGAAATGGCCCATGGCGGTACGCTGTTTCTCGACGAAATCGGCGAAGTGCCGTTGGCGATGCAGGTCAAGCTGCTGCGGATGATCGAGTCGGGCAGCTTTCGCCCAGTGGGCAGTTTACGCACCGTGCATTCGGACTTTCGGTTGGTGTCGGCCACCCATAAACCGCTGAAGGAAATGGCCGCCGCCGGCAGCTTCCGGCAGGACCTGTATTACCGAATCAGCGCCTTTCCGATTCGCCTGCCGTCGTTGCGCGAGCGCAGCGAGGATTTGCCGTTGCTGATCGACAGCCTGTTGCAGCGCATGGCCCCCGGCGCGGCGCCACGCGTCGACCCGCCTGCGATGAAGTTGCTGACCCTGTACACCTACCCCGGCAACATTCGCGAACTGCGCAATATCCTCGAACGCGCGCGGCTGTTTACCGATGACGGGGTGATTCGCAGCAAGGATTTGCCGGTCGAGTTGCGTCATCCCGCGAAGGAACAAGCGAAGGCGCGCGGTCGTGCGGGCAGTGAGCTGGAACAGCTGGCGCATGCGCTGGCGGTGTTCGATGGGCCGCGCAGTGAACTGGCCAGGACGTTGGGCATGAGCGAACGCACGCTGTATCGGCGGTTGCAGGCGTTGGGGGTCAGAGAGGGCCTGGTGTATCAGGTATGACGCCCATCACTGCTCCGGGCGAGTGGCAGCCCCGTCGATCAACACATGGCGGAAAGTGGCGACCAGCGGCCGCAGGTTGATCCGATGCCAGGCCGCCCACAGCGGTGTGGTGTAGAGCAGCCACGGCAGTTCGCGCAGGACCACGCCGGCGGGGGCGTTATGCCTCAGGCTTTGCTGGATCATGCTCAGGCCAAGTCCGGCGGCAACCAAACCTAGCGCGGTCAACGGCTCGCTGGCTTCCAGGCGAATATCCGGATTGAAACCGGCTTTCACGCAGGCTGAGACGAAGTCGTCGTGCTTGCCGGTGCTCTGCCGATGTGCGACCGCGATCCATTCTTGTTCGGCCAGATCGTCAGGTTTGAGTTCGGCGAGTTGCGCCAACGGATGCTGGTCAGGCAGGGCCAGCAACATAGGGTCATTCAACACCCGTGCGCTGTCCAGGTCGGGATCGTCCTCGGCGGGTGGTTCGCTGACCAGCGCGATATCGAGACTGCGTTGGCGCAGGCCTTCCAGCTGTTCCGTGGAATTGAGGCTGTACAGCGCGATGTGCACGCCAGGCCTTGAACTGCGCAGGGTACGCAGGGCCTCGGGCAGCACCCCGGCGTGCATGGCGTTCTCGATATAGCCGATGCACAGCCCACCTTCTTCGCCACGACCCAAACGGCGGCCAAGGGATTCCAGGCGATTGGCGTGGGTCAGGAAGGCACGGGTTTCGGCAAGGAAGGTCTGACCATCGACAGTCAGGCGAATGCGTTGCTGGCTGCGTTCGAACAGGTTCAGCCCCAGGCGTTCTTCCAGTTGCGCGATCTGCCGGCTGAGGGGCGATTGCGAAATGTGCAGACGCTCTGCGGCACGGCCGACGTGCTCTTCTTCGGCGACCACCACGAAGTAGCGGAGTTGGCGTAGATCGATCATGTGAGACCTTGGAGGACTTAAGTTTGGCAAATTATGTCTTGGACGGTCAGAACCCTGCAACCTAAGATTTGCCCATTCCAACCTTCCCTAAGGATTCAACATGAGTATCAAAGACAAACTGCACGGTGTTCTGGGTTTTGGCACGGCGCCCCTAGGCAACATGTTCCGCGCCATTCCCGAAGAAGAAGCGGCGGCCACCGTCGAGGCCGCCTGGCAACAAGGCGTGCGGTATTTCGACACCGCGCCGTTCTATGGCTCGGGCTTGTCGGAAATTCGGCTGGGCGCGGCGCTGGCCAATAAACCGCGTGATGAGTACGTGCTGAGCAGCAAGGTTGGCCGGGTGATTCTGGACGAAGTCGAGGACGTCGCGGCCCGTGATCTCGGGGAAAAGAGCGGCGTATTCGAACACGGCCGGCCGAACAAAATCGTCAACGATTACTCGGCGGACGCCACCCTGCGTTCGATTGAAGACAGCCTGAAGCGCCTGCAGACCGACCGCCTGGACATCGTCTGGGTCCACGATATCGCCCAGGACTTTTACGGCGATGAGTGGCTGGAGTACTTCAACGTGGCGCGTAAAGGCGCGTTCCGGGTGCTGACCCGTCTGCGTGAAGAGGGCGTGATCAAAGCCTGGGGCCTGGGGGTGAACAAGGTCGAGCCGTGCGAACTGACCCTGGAGCTGGCCGAAGCCCAGCCTGATGGTTTCTTGCTCGCCGGTCGCTACACGTTGCTGGACCACGAGCGGGCGTTGCAACGCTTGATGCCGGCGGCGCTGGCACAGAACGTCGACATCGTGGTCGGTGGTCCCTACAGCTCCGGCGTATTGGCGGGTGGCGCGCACTTCGAATACCAGAAGGCGTCCGCTGAGGTCCTGGCCAAGGTCGAGCGAATCAAACGCATCGCCGCGCGGTTCAGCGTCGACGTCAAAGCCGCTGCGTTGCAGTTCTCGCTGGCCAATCCAGCGGTGGCCGCAGTGATTCCCGGTGCCAGCCGTCCGGGACGAATCGCCGAAGACATCGCCGCCATCCAAGCGGTTATTCCGGCCGAGTTCTGGCAAGCGTTGCGGGATGAAGGGCTGGTGGCCGGCAACGCGCCGCTGCCGCTAAACGCCAAGTAACGCTGACACCCATTCAAGAGGTTATTTATGCATATCGATCTGTCGAACAAAACCGCGATTGTCAGTGGCTCCACCGCCGGCATTGGTCTGGGGATCAGCAAGGGCCTGGCGCAAGCGGGCGCCACCGTGGTGGTGGTCGGGCGCCAACAGCAGACAGTGGATGAGGCGATTGCCTCGATTCTTGGCGCGCTGCCTGAGGCCAAGGTGCGCGGCGTTGCTGCGGATCTGGGCACTGTGCAGGGCGCTGAAATCTTGTTCAACGCCGAGCCACACGCTGACATTCTGATCAACAACCTCGGCATCTTTAACGAGGTCGACTTCTTCGACGCACCAGACAGTGAGTGGCAGCGCTTCTACGAGGTCAATGTGATCTCCGGCGTGCGCCTGGCGCGGCATTACGTGCCGGGCATGGTCGAGCGCAAATGGGGCAGGGTGGTGTTTATCTCGTCCGAATCCGGCATGGCGATTCCGGCCAACATGATCAACTACGGCGTGACCAAAAGTGCCAACCTGGCGGTGTCCCACGGGTTGGCCAAGCGTCTGGCGGGAACCGGCGTGACCGTCAATGCAATCTTGCCTGGCCCGACCTTCACCGATGGCCTGGCGGCGATGCTCAAGGACGCCACCGCCGCTTCCGGACGCAGCGCTCGCGAGGAGGCTGATGCCTTTGTCAAAGTGGCGCGGCCAAGTTCAATCATCCAGCGCGCGGCGGAAGTGGATGAAGTCGCCAACCTGGTGGTTTACATTGCATCTCCATTGTCTTCTGCCACCACGGGTGCGGCATTGCGTGTTGATGGCGGTGTCGTCGATAGCATGGCTATATGAATTTCGTTTTTACCCATGAATTTTATTAGGAGCGTTACCGTGGCAACAGCATCCGCAACGATTGAAATTTCAGCGACCGCCGATCAAGTCTGGCAACTCATGGGCGGCTTCGATTCACTGCCGAACTGGCTGCCATTGATTGTCGAAAGCTCGCTGAGCGAAGGCGGGCGCGTGCGTCATCTGAAAACCGGCGATGGCGCGGCGATTGTCGAACGCCTGCAAACCTTCGATAACGCGGCGCGCACTTACACCTACTCCATCGTCCAAGGTCCGTTTCCGGTGACGGACTACCTGGCCAAGGTCGAAGTCCACGAAGCCGCAAACAATAAGGCGTCGGTCACCTGGTCGGGCAGCTTCACGCCGGTCGGCATCAGTGACGCCGAGGCCCGCGAAATATTTGGTGGCGTGTATCAAGGCGGCCTCGGCGCGCTGAAGGCCAACTTCCCGGGCTGATCTCAGAAGAACTGATCACTGCCCTGCACCAGGCGGGTGGCCAAGTGGCTCTGCTTGAGCTTCTCCAGCCACCATTGCAGGGCGCGTCCCTCGTGATCCCCGCGCCAGCCGACGTACAAAATGTTCGGTTCGCGGGGATCCGCCATCTGTTTTTCCACCAACGCGCCACTGCTCAGCAATGAGCCGACCCGATGCCGGGGCAGCCAGCCGACACCCAGGCCATCGCGCTGGGCGAGGATCTTGGCACGCATGGTCGGCACCGCCAGCACCGGTTGCCCGCCCGACACGCCATAGGTCCGGCCTTCGGTAGCGCGCGATGAGTCGGCAACCACGATCGCCCGGTGTTGCGTCACCAGCGCACGCTCGATCGGCTCCTTCGCCTTGGCCAGCGGGTGTTTCGGCGACACGGCAAACACCCAGTCCATCACGCCCAGCTGAAACCAGCGCAGGGTCGGGATCGACGGCGGTTCGTTGGTGGCGCCGATCACCAGATCGGCCCGGCCATCCAGCAGCACTTCCCAAACACCTTTCAATACTTCGTGGGTGATGCGCAACGGCACGCCGGAGTTCAGCGTGTCGAACTCGCGGATCACCGGGAGCAGGGTGTCGAACTCCAGCAGCTCATCGGTGACGATCCACAGCCGACTTTCCCAGCCATTGGCTACCTGTTGCACGCGCTGAGTCAGGCGCGAGATGTCCTGCATCAGCCGCGCGGCTTCCTGCACCAGCAGCTCGCCGGCCGGGGTGAGCTGCAGACGATAGCGGCGGCGGTCGAAGAGCAGGGCGTCGAAGCGTTCTTCCAGTTGCCGGGCGGCGTAGGAAATGGTCGACGGCGCTTTACCGAGGCGCACGGCAGCCTGCGACAGGCTCCCGGTCTCGCGGATGGCATCCAGCAGGGCGAAATCTTCGGCGGATAACATGTTCCATTCCTTCGAACGATTAGAGCGAAATCATGGTACGTCATTCGAACGAGACGCGTACATCATCGGTTCCAGCTTAACGACCCACGGCGCACAACCCGCCGACACTCATCGAACCCGAGGCCGACACCATGAAATTCTTTTTCCACCCTTCGCCTAACCCAATGAAAGTCGCACTGTTGCTGGAAGAGCTGCAAACCCCCTACGAACTGATCGCCGTCGACACCTTCAAAGGCGAGCAGCACAGCCCGGCGTTCCTGGCGATCAACCCGAACGCCAAGGTGCCCGCGCTGAGCGACGGCGAAGTCAATATCTTTGATTCCCACGCCATCCTGCTGCACCTGGCACAGAAATCCGGGCGCTTCATGCCAGCCGCTGGCCAACAAGGCGAAATGCTCTCTTGGCTGATGTTCATCGCCACGGGTCTGTCGCCGTTTTCCGGTCAGGCCGTGCACTTCCTGCACCACGCTCCGGAAGCCATCGCCTACGCTCGCAACCGTTACCTGAAAGAAGTCGAACGTCACTACGCCGTCCTCGACCAGCGCCTGGCCACCTCGCGTTACCTGGCCGGTGACGACTACAGCATTGCCGACATGGCTTTGTGGGGCTGGGCCAACTACGCCGGTTATGTCCTCGGTGAAGCCGGCCTGACCGGGTACCCGAACGTGAAGCGCCTGTTCGACGAAATCAGCGCGCGTCCGGCGGCGGCCCGCGCTCACGGCCTCAAGGAAAAGCTGGTGCTCAAGGCCGAGTTCGATGAAGAAACCCGTCGCGCCCTGTTCCCACAGAACGAAGCGGTCTGATTTGACTCATGCAGGCCGGCCCAGCCTTGGGTTGGCCTACATTCAACCCACACCTTTGAGGACATTGCCATGCTCAAGCTGACCGCATCACTGATCGCCGTTTCGTTCGCCGCTGTGTTTGCTGCAGCGCCAGCCTCGGCAGTCACCGCGTTTCCCGCCAGTTTCAAAATCGAAGACATCAACACCAACGGCACCACGCTGCATGTTCGCGTCGGCGGCCACGGCCCAGCCGTGGTGCTGCTGCATGGCTTCGGTGACACCGGCGACATGTGGGAACCGCTGGCCAAAGAACTGGCCAGCGACCACACCGTGATCGTGCCCGACCTGCGCGGCATGGGCCTGTCCAGTCACCCCGAGGGCGGCTACGACAAAACCACCGAAGGTCAGGACATCGCCAGCCTGCTCGACGCCCTGAAAGTCGACAAGGTCGACGTCGTCGGCCACGACATTGGCAACATGGTCGCCTACGCCTTCACCACTCAATATCCACAGCGCGTCAGCCACCTGGTGCTGATGGACGCGCCACTGCCCGGCATCGGTGCCTGGAACCAATTCCTCCTCAGCCCGGATGTCTGGCACTTCAACTTCCGCGGCCCCGACGTCGAACGTCTGGTAGCAGGCCGCGAACGCATCTACCTCGATCGCTTCTACAACGAAATGTCATATGACCCAGCGAAGATCGACGAACAAACCCGCCAACACTACGCCGACCTCTACGCTCAACCCGGCGCGATCCACTCGGCCTTCAACCAGTTCGCGGCGTTCTCGCAAGACGCCAAGGACAACCAGGCGCGCTTCGCCAAAACCGGCAAGTTGAACATCCCGGTGCTGGCGGTCGGCGGAGAGAAATCGTTTGGCGTAGGTATGCAGACTTATGCTGAGGCGGCATTTACCAATGTGAAGGGTTTGGTGGTGCCAAAAGCAGGGCACTGGATCATGGAAGAACAGCCGGAGTTCATCGTTCCGCGGATCAAAAGCTTTTTGGCGCAATAGCGCGCGGTCGTTGGGCTTTACGAGCCCTTGATGACTACCTTGGAAGCAACCTGGCCAGCACGCTGTCAGCGTCTGGCCGGGCCAAGAGTTCAGCTGAGCAGACGGCCGTACCCAAGCTGGGCGTGGCGCACGCCTGCTACGCGCAAGGCGTTCCACATCATGGCTGATGCGGCCGAAATCACCGGCTTGCCCAAGTCGTTTTCCAATGCCTGTAGAGCATCCAGCGTCGGCATGCCGACGCCGCTCAGAAACAAGGGTGGTCAGAACGGGAGGTCACAGTGTTCCTGTCTGGGCCGATCTGATGACTTCGATCAGTTGTCTTAATCCAGGGTGGACCTGTCGCCGGCTGGGGTAATACATCACCATCGGTTCACTCGTGGCGGCCCATGACGGCAGTACCACCTCCAGGCGCCCCTCAGCTATTTGCTGTGCTACGCGAAGCTCCAGGCAGTAAGCGAGGCCCAATCCATCCATGGCGGCTTCTAGGGCGATATCCGTTTCATTCACCGTGAGTGGGCCGGGTACATCGATTTCACAAGCATCGTCCCCGGTACCGAGTTCCCACTTGTAGATGGAGTTATCGCCAATACGAAGTCTTATACATTCGTGCTGCAATAGATCCTCCGGTTTTTCCGGGCGCCCGTGTCGTTCCAGGTACAGCGGGGAGCCCACAACAATCCATTTCAAAGGTTTGGTGAGTGGCACGGCTACCAGATCCTGCGGGACAGTCGCGCCGTAACGTATGCCAGCGTCAAAGCCTGCCTTGACGATGTCGACCATGTTGTCATCGACAATGATTTCAAGTTTGATATCGGGATAGGTCTGGCAAAACTGGGTCACAATCGGCCCCAGCAACAAACGCGAGGCGTCGCGGGGCACATTGATTCGCAATCTTCCCATAGGGGCATTGCGATATTGCTCCAGTTCGCCAATGGCCGTTTCTATTTTCCCGAATCCTTGTTCCAGGCCTTCTACCAGCGCACTGCCGGCAGCCGTCGGCACCACGGAGCGACTGGTGCGATTGAGCAATTTGACACCTAACCGATTTTCCAGATTACGCATGGCATGGCTGAGGGCTGACGTTGAAACGCCCAGCTCCGCCGCCGCGAGACGAAAACTCCGGCGTCGGCAGATGACTGAGAACACATTCAAATCAGCCAGATTGGCTCTGGATAATGCAGGCATGAGGCGAGTTCTCGTGACGGGTTCGGGAAGACGCACAGGGTGGCGTCTCATCGGTTCGTTGAATTTTATTCAACGATACGTGCGTTATGATCATGTTGCACGTGATCGTTGAATCCAGCCTTTTGTTTTATCCAATCCCGCGAGTGTCTATGTCCCACGTTGAAAACAATCTGCTTGAGTCCTCAGGCAATGAGATCGCGTCGCCCAAGCAAAGTCGCACGAGTCAACTTGCTATCTTGGCCCTTGGCGTGGGTGGATTTGCCATTGGTACTGGCGAATTCGTGATAATGGGTTTGCTGCCTGATGCGGCAAAAGACCTCGCGGTGTCCATTCCCGAGGCTGGCCACCTCATAAGCCTCTATGCACTGGGTGTGGTTATTGGTGCTCCCTTGCTGGCCGTTGCGGGGGGGCAATGGGCTCGACGTAATTTTCTGATTGGACTGATGGCGGTCTTCGCGATCGGCAACTTTGCCAGTGCGTTGGCACCTTCCTATCAGTCGATGCTGGTTGCTCGTCTGCTGACCGGCTTTCCGCATGGCACCTATTTTGGTGTGGCGGCGCTGGTCGCTGCGGGTTTGGTAGCGCGCGAACGACGAACGCAAGCGGTAGCCATGGTGCTGATGGGCCTGACCCTGGCAACGTTGTTTGGTGTACCGGCAACGGCGGCGGTGGGGCAGTGGTTGGGCTGGCGGACCGCCTTTATGATCGTAGGCGTCATAGCGCTGCTGGCTGCGGTTCTGATCTGGCGATTCGTGCCGTACGCTCCGGGCAATCGATCGTCCAGTCCTCTGCGTGAGCTGTCAGCGCTCAATCGCAGTCAGGTATGGCTGACGCTCCTCATTGGCGCTATTGGTTTCGGGGGGATGTTTTCGGTCTTCAGCTATGTAAAACCGACCATGATAGAGCTGACACATTTGCCCGAGGCGGTAGTGCCGATTGTGCTGGCTTTATTCGGTGCAGGCATGGTTGTCGGCAACCTCATCGGCTCCAGACTCGCCGACCGGGCGCTCTTGCCTACGATCGGTGGAGTGCTGGTCTGGGCGATTGCGGTTTTGACACTGTTTGTATTCACCGCCAGCAACCCATGGCTGGCTCCGATCAATGTGTTTCTGGTAGGCACGTTGATTGCCCTGGGTCCTTGTTTGCAAACTCGCCTGATGGACGTTGCAGGTGAAGCCCAAACGCTGGCAGCCGCCTTGAACCACTCGGCCTTCAACGCGGCCAATGCGTTGGGTGCATGGTTGGGTGGGGTGACCATTTCCGCCGGTTTTGGCTGGGCCTCGACTGGCTGGGTGGGCGCACTGCTGGCCTTGGGAGGGCTGGGTGTGTTTGCGGTTTCCATGGTGTGGGCGAACAATAGGGACAATCGCGTGGCGGTGTGAGGGGGGCGATATTTCTATTTCAATATGGCTGATAACACCGTGAACCCACGCTTAACGAGGATCTAAAAATGACTCATCCTGCACTTGTTCCTGGCGCTGTGGCGGTGATTACCGGCGGCGCTGCTGGCATCGGCCTGGCGGCGGCCAAAAGCTTTGCTCGACAAGGTCTGCGCATCTGCATTGCAGATATCGGCGCACAGCGTCTCGCAAAGGCTGTCGAGGAAGTCTGCGCATTTGCGGTCAATGGCGCTCAGGACGTATTTGCTGTTGAAACGGACGTCAGTCGTGTCGAAGATCTGCTCCACCTGCAAACGGCCGTTCGAGAGCGCTGCGGCGGTACGGATGTATTGATGAATAACGCCGGCATACAGCCCGGCAGCGGGATTTTCGGCCCTGCGCAAAATTGGCAGCGTGTCCTGGGTGTTAACTTAATGGGTGTGATTCAGGGCACTCAGGTGTTCGTCCCCGAGATGATTGAGCGCGGCCGCCCCGGCCTTGTGATCAATACGGGTTCCAAGCAAGGCATTACCACCCCGCCAGGTGATCCTGCGTACAACGTTTCGAAAGCGGGTCTTAAAGCGTTTACCGAAGCATTGCAGCATGAGCTGCGTAACACCGCAAAGGGACAGGTCACCGCGCATTTATTGATCCCAGGCTTTGTGTTCACAGAATTGTCTCGCAATGGCCGTAGCGAAAAACCCGCCGGTGCGTGGACGCCCGAACAGACCGTTGATTTTATGATGGAGCGTCTCGATGCAGGGGATTTCTATATCCTCTGCCCGGACAACGACGTACCTCGTTCATTAGATGAACTGCGGATTCTTTGGGCCGCTGGTGACATTGTCGAGAACCGCCCGGCACTGTCGCGCTGGCATCCGGACTATGCCGCAGCCTTCGATACGTTCATCAAACAACAGGGCTGAAATAGTGCAGGTCGAAGCTGAAAGCCTCCAAGTCGTCATCTCGCTAGCGCCATTAAGATGCACTCTAACCCTGCGCGCACTACTGAGTGGTATCAGTGGCTGGATCGCACTACCGTCGCGGCTTCAGCAACATCCCCGATCCGGATAACCACCAGTGGCGCGCCTTCGTTCTGGAAGATGCGCAGCATGGCCTGCTCATCTGGCACAGTGGCGAGCCGCCTTATCAAAGGCGGCCCGCCAGCTTTCCAGGCTACAGATCTAGCTAAAAGCTATTGTGCTGAGGCAGCTTTCTCGATCAGGCGAGCGACCGGCTCGGGGTTGGATACCATTACGACATGAGAAGCACCCTTGACGACTTCCACGCCTTTGGCCTGTGCTCGCTTGGCCATGAACAGGATGGTTTGCGGCGGAATGTTTTTGTCCTTGTCACCGTAGATGAACCAAGACGGGATGTGATTCCACGCCGTCTCTCCTGACTTCTCGTTCAAAGCAGCTTCCGTCACAGGCCGTTGCGTCGCGGCCATAAGCGCTGCTTGCGCTGCGGGCACATCTGCGGCGAATTGAGCGTGGAATTTATCCTGCTGAATATAGAGATCCTTACTGCCGTCTGCGAGCGTGACTGGAGGCGCAAGCGTTGGGCCAAGAGTGCTGCCGGGGAATTTGCCGGCCAGGTCGGCGGCTGACTCACCTGCTTCAGGAGCAAATGCACTGACGTAAACCAACGCCTTCACATTAGGTCGATCATTAGCCGCAACGCTGATGACATTGCCGCCATAAGAATGGCCTACCAGCACGACGGGGGATTTGACGCTGGCCACAAGACTGGAGATGTAATCCCCGTCACTCTTCACGCCTCGCAAGGGGTTGGCTGCAGCAATGACAACATACCCGTCTTTTTTCAAGATTTTGACGACACCGTTCCAGCTTGATGCGTCGGCAAATGCGCCATGCACCAGTACGACGGTGGGCTTTACCGTATCAGCAAACACGCTCGAACCCATGAGCATGCTGACCCCAAAAGCCAATGCCGTTAGTGTTTTTTTCATTTCGATATCCTTGAAAGTTAGTGGTCAGATCAATTCGAGAAAGTACCGTCCACATGGACGAGATTTCATTTTTTGTGAGAGCGAACCGTTACAAGTCAGCTCTCATGTGGCTCTACCTGGGCGAGTCGCCGAGTACGCTCAACGAGCACCAAGGTTTTGTGGATAGCGATAGCGCTGCTTCAAAGGTGATCCGCATCAATCACTGCCTTGGCAAAAGCCTGAGGCGCTTCCTGCGGCAGGTTGTGGCCGGTGCCGCCAGTAATCAGTCGAAATTCATACTTGCCCGTGAAACGCTTGGCATAGTCTTCGGCAGCTGGGTGCGAGGCGCCGTTGGCGTCTCCTTCAAGGGTGATGGTCGGAACGGTAATCGACGGGAACTTGGCCAGCCGCTGCTCCAGGCCTTCATATTTGGTCTCGCCGTGAGCCAAGCCAATCCTCCAGCGATAGTTGAAGACCGAGACCGCGACATGGTCGGGGTTGTTCAGAGCGGCTGCGCTGCGGTCGAAGGTGGCGTCGTCGAAACTCCACTTAGGCGAAGCCAACTGCCAGATCAGTTTGGCGAAATCGTGCCGGTTTTGTTCGTAACCAGCACGACCGCGTTCGGTAGCAAAGTAGTACTGGTACCACCACTGCAATTCGGCCTTTGGCGGCAATGGTTTTTTACCTGCTTCCTGGCTGCTGATGAGATATCCGCTCACAGAGACGAGTGCCCTCACCCGTTCTGGCCAAAGCGCCGCGACAATATCAGCCGAGCGCGCGCCCCAGTCGTAGCCAGCAAGAACGGCGTGCTTGATCTGCAGAGCGTCCATGAAATCGATGACGTCGCTGGCCAGGGCAGCAGGTTGTCCATTTCGCAATGTCTTGGCAGACAGGAAGTGCGTGTCACCAAAACCACGTGCATAGGGGAGAAGTACCCGATACCCCTTGGCCGCCAGTAATGGGGCCACATCGGCATAGCTATTAATGTCGTAGGGCCAGCCGTGCAGAAGGATAACGACTGGACCATCGGCCGGGCCGACCTCGGCGTAAGCCACACTCAGCACACCGGCATTGACATGCTTCAGCGCGCCGAACGAGGTCTGCACATCGGCCTTGGCCGCAACGGCGGGTGTTGCACTCGAAACATCGCTGGCGTGTGCATTGGCAGCGCCTACAACGCCGAACTGCATCAATGCAAAAGTCAGGATCGAAAAACCAAAGAAGCTACGACAGTTCGGGCCGCTTGTAGTGTTGAGTATCGTCATCGTCATGGTGCGTTCTTCCTTGTTAGACGTTGGTTTAGACTGCTGAACGATACGAGCCTGGCATCCGCGGGGTATCGATCAGACGACACGTACATCAAATGTTGTGGAGGGTAGTGCCGCGATCGGAACTTATTCGCCACTGTATTTCAGGCAAGTAACCGGCTAAATCTGTGTAGAAAATCTACCCTACTTTGAGTTTTTAACTATCTATATCTTTACGTTAAATATATATACTTTAGTATTGTTTTGTTGGGGGCGGCTCTGTGGCTAGAGCGTTGTAGGTTATGACCCAAGACCGCGTTCTCTGAGTGTGTTGATAAGGCAGCGAAAGACATACGTGAGTATTATTTTTTTTTCGCTTGGCTTTTTTTACAATGAGGGCAAGCACTGAAGGAAACCATCCGACCTGGTTGCGTTTCCGATTCATTTTAAGGTGGTGGAAAATGTCCCTGAATCCCGTAATTTCCATTGTTGATGACGAAGAAGCCGTACGTGTCGCCACAGACAGCCTGGTGCGGTCGAGTGGTTATGACACCTATATTTTTCCGAGCGCTGAGGCTTTTCTCGCCTCTGATCAACTATCTACCAGTGACTGCTTGATCACTGACGTGCAAATGCCTGGTATGAACGGCTTGGAGTTACAGCGAGTCATTGTCAAAAGCGGGATAAAGTTGCCCATTATTTTCATGACCGCTTTCCCCGAAAAAAGTATTCAGGCAAGAGCTAAATCCGAAGGCGCCCATTGCTTCTTGAGCAAACCTTTCGACGGCCAGACCATGATCAATTGCATCGAGCGAGCGCTGGGGCAGAGCGAAGAATAGCCGCCTCTGGCTACCACGCTCTCTAGCGGTGCCTTCTGTATAAAGAAAATCTGTTTATATTTTTTCTCTGTGAAGAGATGTTTTTTTACTTCGCTACCTCGTTAGTTTTCAAAGGTGATGCGCCCTGTCTTTGTGCCAGATGGGTGTTTTGTTGCGACGCTGTTAACTAAATTAATAAGTGAGTAAATATCATGCTATCGGCCAAAAGCATTATCTCGACAGACGTTAAGCACGCCCCCATCCATATGATGGGTCAGAGCCTCTTCGCGTTCAATCCAAGCCAGTGCCAGACTGTATTTAACATTGGTTTGTGCGGTGACACCGAACACGGTCTTCTCTCGGGACTGTGGCGGCAGGTGAGTCTGGAAATGCCTGGAGCAACTGTCGTGGTGCGCCACATGCAGGGAGATCAACTCACTCATGCGCTGAGCAGTGGCGAAATCAATGTCGGTTTAAGCTACCGGCAATCCCTTCCAGATTCATTGTCGCGTGTTCAAGTGCGCAGTTTGGTCTTAAGCCTTTTGCGCAGTGACAGGCCGCCTCAATACCGTGATCTAGATCCGTACCGTCCGGCGTCACCCGCCCTGAAGTTGTTTATGTTATGGCGAGACACCGCACAGGCCGACGCTGCGCAATACTGGTTACGGGCTCAGATACAGCGGTTGTTGAAGGCCGATATGAATCGGCCATCCAACTCGCAGGGTTCTTTCAATTAACAGCGGATCGGAGTGAAATGCTGAGGTATTCAAGTCGGCCTCCGATTGTTCTCGAGATGAGAGGCTAACGCCAGGCGAATCCTCACCGCTAAACGGCACCCCTAACGCCTCTGGTTAAACAGTCAGGAGGCGGCCGTTAGCTTCGCCAATGCGTCATTACTGTTTGCTAGTCACCACGATGATCAATCCAGAAGACACTACCGCAAGCCCGAGCCACTGCAGCTCGGTGGGTATTTCACCAACCAATGGAATACCGATGAGGATTGCGGCGGCTGGCGCCAGCGCAGGGAAAATAGCTGATCTGGCTGCGCCTAAAGTGCGGACTGCAATCGAGTAGGCGAACAAAGCCAAGACCCCAGACAAGACGCCCTGAACAACCACTTGTTCAATCAGCATTGCAGGACTGACTTTGTCCATAAAGTCCAGCCCGCGAGTCAGCAGATAAACAGGCGAATACAACAGGGCTGACAGCACTGAAACGACTGCGGTCGCTGCCACCGGGGCAACATGCCAACGCCTTGCCAGGACTGAAAACAGCGCCCACATCGATCCCGCTAAAACAAACAGCATATCCCCTATAGGTGCTTGGGATCCTCCGGCCAGCAGGCCGGGTCCCGCTATCACAGACAAACCGATGACCACAATCGCCAGCCCGACCAGTTGCCGCGGCTTGCTGCGTTCGTTCAATAACCATGAAGCCAGCACAAAGCTCATCAATGTCAATGCGCCGGGTTGCAGTACGGCACCGTGGGCGAGAGGTGCAAATGCGTAACCGCTGGCCCCGATCATCACAAAAGGTGGACCCGCGAGTATCGCGAGTATGACCCCGCGACCCTTGCCGATGCCGGCAAGGGTCAGTGGAGAATGGCGTAGAAACCACGGCAGCATTAACAGGCCAGCTGTGGTGAATCGCAGAAAGGTCAGGTCTGCCGCACTTAAACCTGATGTGATGCCTGCCCGGGAGACTGCCAAAAAGGCGCCCCAGACAAGCGCGGCAAACAAGCCGCACATCAGACCAAGTCGCCGCGTTGAGCTGCTGGATTTTGTAAAAAGACCAACGAAGGCGACGGTCATGAGTTAACGCCTCAGTTAAAGTCAGTGCTCAGAGACAATGCTTTCCACTGCTCGATTTCCGCTTGGTGCTGGTTGAACTTTGCGGTAACAAACTTGACGGCATCACTACCCAGCAACAGATGGGCAGGGGGCTCAGGTGAATCGACCACTGCAATCATTGCAGCGGCGGCTTTCGCAGGATCACCGATTTGCTGCCCACTGTTTTTGTTTCGGGTTTCACGGAGTACGTCGAAGACTTCGTTGTAATCGGCAATACTGCGTGGCGCGCGGACCATGGAGCGACCGGCCCAGTCAGTCCGAAAGGCACCGGGCTCGATGGCGGTCACGAAGATGCCGAACGGTTTAACCTCCTTGCCCAGCGCTTCGGAAATGCCCTCCAAGGCGAACTTGCTACCGTTGTAATAGCCCAGGCCCGGGAACGTAGTGAGGCCGCCCATGGATGTGACGTTAAGAATGTTGCCACTACGACGCTTGCGCATGAACGGCAGAACGGCCTTGGTCACCGCAACGGCACCAAAGACGTTTACTTCAAACTGTTGGCGTAATTCATCAAGGGAGGACTCCTCAACAGGTCCTTCGTGACCGTAGCCGGCGTTGTTGACCAATACATCTATCGTACCGATGTTGGTTTCGACGTCAGACACGACGCCGTCGATGGCTGCATAGTTTGTGACATCTAACAGTTGGCCGAAAGAATACCCAGGCTTTAGCCGCTCGAATGCGGCACGAGCTGTTTCGTTGCGCAACGTCCCCACCACCCGGTGACCGCGCTCCAGTAAGGCGAGCGCCAGTGCTTGACCAAAACCTGAACTGACACCGGTGATAAACCAAAGTTTTTGGGCAGAGTGATTCATGGGGGGAGCCTCGTAATGAAAGTTAGCCACTTCTACACGTAATAATAGTGAGCGCACAACCCTCATAATTCTTTAGACGCTGTGAAGCCCAACTTAATAAACCTAAGTATTAGCGCTGTAGAGATGGTAATAAACGCGTCGAATACGCGGGCCTTGTCCTTATTTGTCGGGCCCGACAAGCTTTTGAGCTTTGTAGTTGTCAGGGGGGTTCCAGGTTTGTTACCCATGCGGTCGCGCCTGAATTCAAAATCTTATTAAAGCATTATACGAATGTATAGGTTGCAGGAACCTAAGGCATTAGAGGAAAACACGGAAGTACGACTATTAAGTCTTCGGGTAACGTAATAAATTGAGTTCCTCGCCGCAGTCATGTTCCAGCTGACCGGGCTGGGAGTGATGATAGCGGCCGCTGCCGGCGGCCTTCGTATATAACCCAAACGGCTGCACGTCTTCATTGGGCTGGCTGAAGGCTCAATGATTGAAGTGAGCTCACCACTTAAAGGATTTCACCATGTATATCGTTAACCTGACCTACCTGAAGCAAATCGCTGATGTCGAAAAGCACATTGAGGCACACCGCCGATATCTTGATGAAAACTATGCACGTGAAGTGTTCCTCGCATCAGGCCCCAAAACTCCTCGGGACGGTGGTCTTATCCTGGTCAGTGGCAGCATTACTCGGGCCGAGTTGGAGCTGCTTCTGACCCAGGATCCGTTTTTTGAACATGAGATCGCTAGCTACAACGTGACGGAATTTACCCCCACAAAATTCAATTCTGCTTTGGCCAGTTTGGTGTAGCTGCTAGAGGTCTGGGTATCCGCACGAAGGAGTTTTTTGCATGGATTACGTCAATCTTGGGAACACGGGTCTTAAAATATCTCGCCTATGTTTGGGCTGCATGACTTATGGCGATGCTCAGCGCAGTCGTCATGGTTGGGTACTGTCAGAAGGTCCCAGTCGCGAGTTGATTCGCCAGGCACTTGATGCCGGAATCAATTTTTTCGATACCGCCAACAGCTATTCAGCCGGTACCAGTGAGGAATATGTCGGCCGGGCGATTAAAGATTTCGCCCGTCGCGATGAGATTGTGCTGGCGACCAAAGTGTACTTCCCGTGGAACGACAAGCCCAACACAGGCGGGCTGTCACGCAAGGCAATCTTTCAAGCGGTCGATGACAGTTTGCGTCGTTTGGGTACCGACTATATTGACCTGTATCAGGTTCACCGCTGGGATCATTCAACGCCAATTGAGGAAACCCTGGAGGCGTTGCATGACATCGTCAAGGCCGGCAAGGTTCGCTATATCGGTGCGTCCTCAATGTATGCCTGGCAATTCAGTAAGGCCTTATACACATCGCAACTCAATGGTTGGACTCGTTTTGTCAGCATGCAAAATCATTTGAATTTGCTTAGCCGCGAGGAGGAGCGCGAAATGCTGGCTTTGTGTGCCGATCAGCAGATTGGCGTGTTGCCTTGGAGTCCATTGGCGCGGGGTCGACTGGCGCGTGGTTGGCAGGAAAGTACCGGGCGTTCGCAGATCGACACCTACGGCCAAGCCCTTTATGCCCAGCATGAGGAAGAAGACCGCGCAATCATCGATGCGATTGGACGTATAGCAACAGCTCGCGGTGTTTCTCGTGCTCAAGTTGCATTGGCATGGGTGCTGGGAAAATCCCAAGTGAGTGCGCCAATTATAGGGGTCTCTAAACCAGGTCATTTAGACGACGCGTTGGGCGCTTTGGCGTTGCGTCTAAGCGAGGACGAAGTTGAGCAGCTCCAAGCGCCTTACCGACCTCGGTCAAACGTCGAGTTGGAAATCCAGCGTTAAGCCTGAAACAAAAAATATTGGGTTGAGTCTGTAGCGCTGCCAATGCCGGTGCAGACGACTTAATCAAAACTATCGATTTCTATCTATCGAGTTAGATTCGCCATCGAAGATGCGACGTTCTGCTCGGACTACTCAATCAGAGGATTCAATCGTGCAAGAGAATAAACTTAACGTTGTGATACCTCCTGCTCCTTACCAGTTTTCGCAACTGTTTATCGGGGGGCAGTGGCGCAGCGGCCAGTCATCGGTTTTGCAGAACCACAATCCCTTCAACGGCGATTTGCTGGCTGAGTTTGCGCAAGCGAGTACCCGTGATGTCGATGACGCATTCGCTGCCGCGATTACGGGGCAAGCTATGTGGGCCAATGCGCTTCCATCAGAGCGCACAGCGGTACTCCGACGCGCCGTCGATATCATGGACCTGCGACAAGCCGAGATTGTCGATTGGTTGATACGTGAGTCTGGAAGTGTTCGGCTCAAGGCGCAATTTGAATGGGCTGCCGTTCGTGCGATGTTCCTGGAGGCCATGGCGCTTCCCAGCCTGCAAGCCGGGAAAATTCTCTCGGGTGATATTCCGGATAAAGAACATCGCATTTACCGCAAACCGGTGGGTGTGGTCACTGTGATTAGTCCGTGGAACTGGCCGATGCATTTAAGCACTCGCGCAGTCGCACCGGCGTTAGCGTTGGGTAACGCGGTGGTTTTAAAACCTGCGGCAGAAACCCCAGTGACAGGAGGTCTATTGCTGGCTCGGATATTTGAAGAGGCGGGCCTACCGGCAGGCGTGCTCAGCGTACTGTTCGGCGATAATCAAGAAATTGGTGATTACCTGGTGCTGCACCCTGCCTCCCGCGTCATTTCATTTACCGGGTCCAGCGGGGTTGGCAAACGTATCGGTTCCCTCGCGGTCACCGGCACCACACTCAAGCATGTCGGTTTGGAGATGGGCGGCAATAATCCATTGATAGTGCTCGATGATGCGGACCTGGACCAAGCCGTTCGTGCTGCGGTTGTCGGGCGTTTTCTGCACCAGGGCCAAATCTGTGTGAGTACTAACCGAATCATCGTTGATAAGCAGCTTTATCCGCGATTTGTCGACCAGTTCGTCGAGCGTGTATCGACCTTGAAGTACGGCGACCCGATGGATCCGCAAACGATCATCGGTCCTTTAATTGGGCAAAAGCATCTCGACCGCTTGCAGGGTGTAATTGAAGCCGCAATCGCAGATGGCGCTCGGCGCAGGTTAGGCGCAAAAGCGGAAGGGTTGGTACTACCGCCGCAGGTTTTCGATCAGGTGAGTTCCACGGCAAGGTTAGGTCGTGACGAAATATTCGGCCCTGTTGCACCCATCATCATGGCCCGCAATGAAACGGACGCGCTGGCACTCGCTAATGACACTGAATTTGGCTTGTCCAGCGCAGTGTTCACGGAGGATACGGCTCGGGGATTACGTTTCGCGCAAAAAATTGAGGCCGGGATGACGCACATAAATGATATGACGGCAGTAGACTTGGCCAACATGCCATTTGGTGGTACCAAAAACTCTGGCAGCGGACGCTTCGGGGCCGAAGGTGTAATTGAGCAATTCACAACTGAGCACTGGATTTCGGTTCAGACCAGTCCCCGCCAATATCCGTTCTGACACCCTGGTTTCATCTCGCTAGATTCACAACAAAATACGGCACACAAACCGGCGATCAACGCTTGTTTGTGTGTTTTTTTTTGCGGTGCGGAACCCGTCGACAAAGAAATTAAAACCAAAGTATAGGGTGTTGCTTCCAACGTATTAGCGCTGAACACCTTCGTACAATTGTTGTGATTCAGCCTTTCTCGTAACTTATGTCCAAGGCAAGAGCAGTCGTGAAAGACCAAACTGACTTGCACAAATCTTACTTCCTGAATAAATAACGAGGTGTACTCATGAAATCTTTGCTCGTAGGCGCAGTGGTCCTGGCTTTCCTTAATACTGCCATGGCAGCGGGTTCCGATACCGCTCATAATGCGGCGGTCGCTAAAGTCGACAATTACATGTATGGCTCGCACTTGGATATCTCAAAAGTCCTGTCGGTATCGGCGCCTGCCATTAGCTGTGGTGTTGTTCCAGAGCAAATGATCTACCTCGACTCCATGGGTTCGAAACACGAACTTGATTATCAAGTCGTGGGGGATGGCTGTAACGGCTAACATATCAGTCGCATAAAAGTTTAGATAAATTAAAACGACGTTAATCAACTAACGAACTGCATAAGAGAGACGATACATGAAAACGCTGAGCAAACTCGGAATCGCCGTAAGCCTGATCTCTACATTGGCCTTTGCTTCGCAGGCAATGGCTGGACCGGTCGCGACTGTCAAAGCCGTCAACGTTGTACTGGTGCATGGCGCCTGGGCTGATGGATCGAGTTGGTCAGAAGTTATTCCGCGGTTGCAAGCCGCCGGGTTGAACGTTGTCTCTGTGCAGAACCCCCTGACCTCGGTAGAAGATGACGTCGCCGCTACCAAGCGTGCGTTGGATCAGTTGCAAGGGCCGACTGTGTTGGTCGGACATTCCTACGCAGGTACTGTCGTCAGCGAAGCCGGTATCGACCCTAAAGTGAGCTCGCTGGTGTATGTCGCAGCCCGAGCTCCGGATGCCGGTGAAGATTTCGTTGCCCTCGCAGCGAAATACCCGACGATGCCGGTGCGTTCTGGCGCCGTGGAACATGAAGGTTACGTGTCGCTGACACAGGACGCTTACCTCAAGTTTTTCGGTGGCGACCTGCCGCGTAACAAGGCCCTGGCGTTGTATGCAACTCAACAACCGATCGCCAAAACGCTGTTCAACGGTCGCACGACCGCCGCTGCATGGCATACCAAGCCTTCCTGGTACGCCGTGTCAAAGAATGATCAGACCACATCGCCGGACCTCGAGCGCTTCCTGGCCAAGCGTATGAACGCTACCACTATCGAACTTGACTCCAGTCATCTCTCGCTGGTATCGCACCCTAAAGAAATTACCGATCTGATTCTGGCAGCAGCGGGTCGCACTCACTAACACGCTCTACCGAAGAAAGACCAACGGACTGCCTCTAACGACGCGGTCCGTTGGTCTTTGTGCTTACGAGTGGTTGGCCCAGTATTTGGTCGCCAGCGCATTGCCCTGCTTCAAGAAGTTATCTTCCGCGGTTGAGTCGATTTGCCCATTGGGTGAGCGGATGTAGGAGTTCATCAGGTCCGAGAACATCGTGTTGCCGCCAGAACTGACGGAGCGAATACCGGCCACATACTCATCCACCGACAGTTTGCCGTCTTTGGACGTATCAAACGTTTTGAACAGTTTCGACGCGGTCTCGGCACTCACCCCAATGCGCTTCAACTGATCTGCAAATTCAGTGCTGGTCAGTTTTTCGTTTTTGCTGGTGTCGGCCTGAAAAAACATCTGAGGGCCCCATGCTTCCGTCAACGGGATCGCTGATTTCAGTTCGCCAGGGATTACCGTCATGGTATGACCGTTGCTCAGCGTTACGATCGAAGAGGGAGACGCGGGGGCTGTTGGCGCTGGAGCAGCGGTCGAGGCTGAGGTGGTTGCTGACGGTGCCGACGTGCCATCAGACGTCGTCGAAGCGGGGCTTGAGTAGGGTGTCGCTGAGTCGCTGATGTTCGATATAGACATGGGTCAATCCTTGATTGAGTGGAACGGCTATTTTGATGGTTGGTAATTGCCGTTAGTAGGTAAATCGTCCTGTTAAGTTAAAGCTTTAGTTTTATTTACAGTAAGTCAACCAAAGCCACAACGTAGTGTGGTTTATTAAGTTTTTCTAATGAATTAGTTTGGCGTGGCCACGATAACGTCGCTAATAAGCACCTCCAGAAAGAATCCTTCAGTTATGCGATGTACTGTGCCGGTGTCCCATAGCGGTGTGCTGAGCAGGATGGCCACAACGGTTGACGAGTTTTAACTGCTGGAGAGTGACGCACAGCCGTTCAACCAGAACTCTTCAATCAGTTCGAACAGCAATAATGGTTTATTGTCGACGCGATGGTAAATGCATCCCGCCTGCACACCCAGGTGCGCTGGCGACATCTCGCAAATTTGTCGATTGATACCCCGTGCAGGCAAACAACTCTAGAGCTGTTTCTCGCAACCGTTGCGCAGTATCTGAGCTGCGCAGTGGGGTTTGAGCAGGACGCCTGAAGGCAGGGGTGACAGTCTCTATCTCGTCAGGTGAGAGAGGGCAGGGAGTAGGACGGAGCGATGTGCATCCTTCGGCCTTAAGGAATGCACATCGCCGCGCTGCCGCTAGCGCAGGGTTTGCGCGATATGCTTGCCGGCAATTCGCCCGAATGTCAGGCCACGCAGAACCGAAGTCGAACCGTTGTAGACCTGATGGTAAATACCTACGGTTTCGCCCGCTGCGTACAAGCCCGGAATCGGGTAACCATCTTGAGTCAGCACCTGAGCATCTACGTTGACTTTCAAAGCGCCGAACGTGAAGCAATTGGTCGAAATGATCGGGTAGGCATAAAACGGCCCTTTACTGACCGGCCTTGCCCAATTCGACTTCACCGGCGTGATGCCTTTGGTGCAGACGTTGTCCACGGCGAAAGGCGTGAAGGGATCGGTGCTGAGGGTGCACGCGTCGTTGTATTGATTCACGGTATGAGTCAACGCCTGGACCGGCACTTCCATTTGTCGCGCAAGCTCTTCAAGCGTGTCTGCTTTGAAAGGAGCAATGTCCGTGCGGATGCTGGTCTGCCAGCGAGGAATGTCTTCCACCTGACTATCGAATACGACGTAAACCCTGCCTTCTGGTTGCTCGGCGAAGCTTCGGGCAATGTTGTCGTAATGCGCATCGACTGTGCCCGGCGCTTCGTCGATAAAACGTTCACCGTGGATGTTGATCAGAATGCCGTAGGGGTAGATGAACACTACCGCTTCGGCCATTTCCGAGCGCGGATCTACCGGTTCTGCGTGGTAGGAGCCATATTCTCCCGCTGGCGCAGCGCCGATCTTGAGCGCCATTTCAATACCTTCGCCGCGGTTGTAATAACCGCCAGTCGCGACTGGACGAATGTACTTGGCCTTCTGTCCGATGTAGCGATGCATCATCTCGCTGTTGCCTTGGAATCCGCCGCTTGCCAGTACCACGCTCTTCGCGCCAATACGCTTTCTGCGACCATCAATGCCAATGGCGACAACACCGCTCACTACACCGTCATCATCCTGAAGTAGATCAACAGCCGTGGTTCGGTAAAGGATTTCACCGCCCAATTCGAGGACCTTCGCGCGTAGCGTTTCGATGATCGTCAGGCCGCCGCCCTGTGCGGCGATACGAGTGGTGTTCTGGGTCAGCAGATAGATCGGTTGCGGGCCGAAGCGCAGGCCAAACTCTTTCAGCCAGGCTATGGTCGCAGGCACTGCTTCGGCGAAGGCACTGATCAGCTCCGGGTCGGGAAGCGGATGTGCTTTAACGTGGGATGGCCAGGCGTCGTAATTCCCTGCCACGCTGCGCAGCGTAATGGGGTCGATATTCCAGCCAGCGTTGTTAGCAAAGTGTTCTTCGAAATCGTCGGCTACTTCGCTGTCGTTTTTCATGCGCATGTAGGCTTCGGTCCAGCGTGAGCCGCCGCCGAAATCATCTGCGGTTGCCCGTTCCAGATTGACCGTTTTAAGCCCGGCTTGAAGGGCGGTTACAGCGGCAGAAAGTCCAGCAACACCACAGCCGACGATCAAGACGTCTGCGGAATTATTTTGATCGGTCATTATTATTGTTCCTCTTTACCAAAAAGCAGCATGCAATAAACGAAGGGGCGTCCGACTGAGGTCAACCCGCCCGGTTCGCCAGCTTCAACCCAAGACGAACGGGTTGGAGCGGTTGGGTTGGGTGGTGATCCAGACACTCTTGGCCTGAAGGTACTCACGCGCTCCCTCGATACCGCCTTCGCGTCCCATGCCGCTGCGTTTGTAGCCACCAAAAGGTGTAGTGAAACTGGTCGCCCGGTAGTTGTTGACCCAGACGGTGCCGGCTTCGAGTCGATCCGAGCAGTAGATCGCCTTGTGCAGGTCAGTGGTCCAGACGGCTGCTGCCAGACCAAAATCGGAGTCGTTGGCCATTTCCAGCGCCTCTTCGAGGGTGTCAAAAGGCATGACCGCCAAAACCGGGCCGAAGACTTCTTCTTGGCAAATGCGCATCGCATTGTGGGTGTTGGTGAAAATGGTGGGAGCGATGAATTGTCCCTGACCGAATTGCTCACCCGTCA
This sequence comes from Pseudomonas sp. NA-150, assembly GCF_044336365.1. Classification (NCBI taxonomy): domain Bacteria; kingdom Pseudomonadati; phylum Pseudomonadota; class Gammaproteobacteria; order Pseudomonadales; family Pseudomonadaceae; genus Pseudomonas; species Pseudomonas sp. NA-150. The sequence goes on from NZ_CP172305.1 coordinate 2,610,555, forward strand.
GTGCGTGACCACCGGTAACGCATGTGGCGCCTTCACTTTTGGCGATCTCGATATAGTCGAGAATCTTTTGAAACTGGGCTTTGGTGGCGATTGGACCCACCTGGGTTTGTTCGTCGGCCGGGTTGCCTATGTGTGCGGCCTCAACCACCTCGACCATGCGAGCGACAAATCTGTCATGGATTGAGCGTTCCAGCAGCAGGCGTGAGCCAGCCATGCAGGTTTGCCCGGCAGCACCGAAGATACCTGCAATAGCCCCCCTGATGGCCTGATCGAAGTCGGCATCGGCGAACACGATATTGGCGGATTTTCCACCCAGCTCCAGGGTTACCTTCTTAAAGTTGCGCGCTGCTGCTTCGGCTACTTTCTGACCGCCTTGATCGCCACCCGTAAAGGCGACTTTTGCCACCAGCTTGTGTTCAATCAATGCAGAGCCGATTTCATTGCCGAAACCGGTAACGACGTTGAACACACCTTTAGGAAAGCCGGCCTCTAACGCCAACGCGGCGAGTTCCAGCAGTGGAGGCGAGGTGTACTCGGACGGTTTGACCACAATGGTGTTGCCGCAGGCGAGCGCCGGTGCGATTTTCCAGGAGGTCAACGCCAGAGGCGAGTTCCACGGCGTAATGGCAACCACCACACCTAAAGGCTCGTATCGAATGTAGTTGAATACGCCGGCTTTGTTGATCGGGACGACAGCGCCATGAATCTTGTCCGCGAGCCCGGCGTAATAATAGAACCATTGGGCGACGTTTTTAACCTGGCCCAGCACTTCGGTGATGTTCTTGCCATTGCAGCTGCGTTCGATATCGGCCAGTCGTTGTGCGTCGCGTTCAATCAGGTCGCCAAGCTTGCGTAACAGACCGCCTCGAGCGGTGGCGGTCATCTCCGACCAGACTGGGTTTTTGAACGCTGCGTGTGCTGACTGCACAGCGCGATCGGCGTCTGCGGCATCGCCTCTGGCGATTTGGGCGAACACGTCCCCCGAGTAAGGCTCGACCGAATCAATCCACTGTCCCGACGCCGGTTCTTCCCAATTACCGTCAATCATCATCGCGTACCGTTTCATCTTTTGATGCTCCTCACTGCCTCAATTGGAAAGCGCTTGTGCGCCGCAACGCCCGAATTCGTCGAGTTGACTCGATCCTATCAACATTCTATTATTCGTTCAATGATTCTGTCTGACAGAATTTGTGCATCGAAACCAGCCACTCAGTTTCTATCTCGGCTTGGTCAAACGCTCGTAGCATTGAACAGAGAATTAGCGATGAAAGGACTTTTAGAAGGCATCACAGTACTGGATCTCACCAATGTACTCGCCGGGCCATTCGCGGGTTATCAGTTGGCATTGTTGGGGGCGACAGTGATCAAGGTCGAGACGCCGGAAGGCGGCGACTTGGCGAGGCAGCTAGGGGCCGATAAGGAACTAAATCGCGAACGGATGGGGGCGTCGTTCTTGGCGCAGAACGCCGGAAAACGATCGATTTGCGTAAATCTGAAATCAGCAGAGGGGCGTGAAGTCTTTCACCGCCTTTGCGAAACGGCTGACGTTCTTCTCGAAAATTTCAGACCGGGAGTCATGACTCGCCTGGGTCTGGATTTTCCGACGCTCCATGAAGCATTTCCTCAACTCGTCTACTGTGCGATTTCAGGCTTCGGTCAGGACGGGCCTTTGGCCAAAGCGCCAGCTTATGACCAAATCATTCAGGGGCGTTCTGGTGTGATGAGTATCACTGGAAGTCTTGAGACCTCTCCTTTGCGAGTGGGCTACCCCGTGTGCGACACCATTGGTGGGCTCACGGCGGCGTTTGCGATTTCTTCTGCGTTGGTGCGTCGGGCTCGGGACTCCAAGGGATGCTTCATCGATGTATCAATGCTCGACTCAACGTTGTCATCCATGGGCTGGATTGTTTCCAACCAATTGATTGCCAACAGTGCGCCCGTGCCGATGGGTAACGACAACTTCACCGCCAGCCCTTCCGGCGCTTTCCAAACGGGTAAGGGGCTGCTCAATATCGCGGCCAATAAGCAAGAACAATTCCACTCGTTGTGCACGTTGCTAGGGCGCGAAGACTTGATGGACGACCCGAGATTTGTCGGCCGGGAAGATCGCAAACAACATCGCCAAGCCTTGAAGACCGAACTTGAGTCATCCCTGAGTGCCCATTCAGCTGAACATTGGGACCCCTTGTTCAACGCGTCGGGCGTGCCTGCCGGCCCCATCCTGGATATGCAGCAGGCGTTGTCTCAGGACCAGATCAGCCACCGCCAGTTGTTGATGCAGCTCGAACTCAACGACAAACGCAAAATCTCCGTCACTCGTAGTGGTTTTCTGGTGGATGGCCAGCGGACCGGCGTTGATATCCCGCCACCTGAGTTGGGCGAACACACGGATCAGATTCTGAAAGAGCTCGGCTACACCCATGCGCAAATAGAACAACTTCATGAGGAAGGCACGGTATGACTGTCCCAGTGAGCAATGACCAACTTGCGGATCAGGCCCGCCAGTGGTGGAAGACACGAATCATTGATATTGAGCCGGGAAAAATCGCCATCAAAGGGCGCCCCATTGAGTCGATGATTGGTAATGTCGGTTACGCGGGAATGGTCTGGACCATGCTGCGCGATGACGAAGCAACACCTGCTCAGTTGGCTTTGCTGGAGGCCGCTCTGGTGGCTGCTGTGGATCATGGCCCGCAAGCGCCGTCCATTGCGATTGCTCGAATGAGCATGACCTGTGGAGTTTCGTTGAACGGTGCGATGGCGTCGGCAATCAATGTGCTGGACGATATCCATGGTGGCGCTGGCGAGCAATGCCTGGAGGTGTTCAAAGCGGTTGAGTATATGCCAGGCTGGCAATCGAACGTATCAGGCACAGTTGCGCAGGTATTGGCTGATCAGGTGGCGGCCGGCAAGACTATTATGCCTGGCTACGGGCATCGTTTTCATCCGGTGGACCCGCGTGCTGTCCGGCTGCTTGCGTTGGTGGACCAGGCGGCTGCCGAGGGCTCGATCAGTGGCCGGTACGCCGTCATTGGCCGCGAAGTCGAGGTTCAGCTAGAAGCTCGGGTCGGTAAAAAGATCCCGATGAATATCGATGGTGCCACAGCCGTCATCTACGGCGAGCTGGGCTTTGAACCGGCACTGGCGCGGGGCCTTTTCATTCTTTCGCGTTCAGTCGGAATACTGGCGCACGCCTGGGAACAGAAGCAGCAGGGTGGGCGGATAAAAGGGCCGCTTCCACCGAGTCTGGGTTACACCTACACGGGAGTGAGGAAGTAGCGAGCTTCTGGCATCTCCCCTACAATGCCGACTCGACCGAATTCTCGTTGTCTTGAACGGATAAAATATGGCTAAGAACCCCACTACCGCCACCTTTGATCCAGAAGGCCCGGGCGTGGCAGCTGTCAATCGCGCCCTTAGTATCTTATGTGTCTTCAGACACGATGATGACAGCCTGACTCTGGCTGACGTTGCTGCCCGAACGGGACTCTACAAGAGCACCATTCTGCGGCTGACGGAGTCGCTGGAAACCTTTGGCATGCTGACTCGCGATACGTCAGGGCGCTTTCGTCTAGGAGTTGAGCTGGTTCGACTGGGGGCGGCGGCGAAATTGTCAGTGGGCGGGCAGGCTGACATTAACGTGATGCTCGTCGATATGACGGCAGCGACTGGCGAAAGTGCAACCTATTACGTTCGCCGCGGTAGTTTCAGGTTGGCGCTCTATCGTGTGGATTCACCTAAATCCGTGCGCGATCACATACGGGTTGGTGATTTGTTGTCGTTGGAGAAAGGGGCGTCTGGCAGAGTTTTGTCCAATACGGCTCCTTTGGATCAACGCGGCAATAATCCCTTCGAAACTTTTGTGACCATAGGTGAAAGAGACCCGGACGTCGCCGCTATTTCTGGTCCTGTATTTTGTGGTGACGAGATCGTCGGAGCCCTCGCGTTGTCGGGCCCTATTTCGCGGTTCACCGAAGACAACATTGCGGGCATGCGCGAAATCCTGGTAAAAAAATGCAAGCAACTGTCGGCGTTATTAGCACCGCAATGAGCACCCGCTGAGCTGCATTTTTCAGCGGGTTAACCTTGCCAGTGCCGCTGGACCCTTCCTCTATCTCTATCTCTATCTCTATCTCTCCCGAGGACGCGTTGTAGGTTCGACGCGTCCATTTTTAATCATGGGTCAATCGTTCTGCCTGACAGAATATATTGATTAGTATTAGAACCTATGTTAGTTTTTGACTGACGCCCAAGAACGGATTTTTTGTCGTGCGAATCTACGTTTCGACGGAATTTCTCAGGTCTGTCTCCAGGCTTGATTCGCTGTCACGGGTGTCGCAATTGAAAAGAAAGTGGACTTACCGGCCGCATAAACGGCATCGGTGGGGTAGGGACGGTTTGCGCCTTTTTTTCATACCCGGCAGCGCCAGATAAGTTTGTTGTTAACCATTCACGAATAAAAAAGGCGCTCGACATGACAGTCAAAGAGACCATCGAAACCTCTCTACCGGTTGCGGGCAGCGCGTCGGGTTGGCCAAGCCCGACCCTTGCCTGGTACACCGTCTTTGTCCTGTTCCTGGCCTATACCTTTTCTTATGTTGACCGCGTTATTTTGACGATTCTGGTTGAGCCCATTCAGCGTGACCTTGGCATCAATGACAGTCAGCTCGCATTACTCCACGGATTGGCCTTTGTTATTTTTTATGTGGTTTTAGGTGTATCGCTCGGCTATGCCGCGGATCGAGCAAACCGAAAACGCATCATCGTGATCAGCATCATCACTTGGAGTTTGATGACGGCCTGTTGCGGGCTGGCGAAATCTTTCGGCCAACTGTTCATGGCACGTGCCGGGGTTGGCGTTGGCGAGGCTGGACTTTCTCCAGCCGGTTATTCGCTGCTGGGCGATTACTTTCCACCTCATAAGCGCGGGTTGGCGCTGGGGGTTTACACCGCCGCGATCGTTTTTGGCGGCGGTGTCGCATTGATCATTGGTGGTTTGGTTGTTCAGGCCGTAAGCGCACACCCGACCATAAACCTTCCCATCATCGGCGCCACTCGCTCCTGGCAAGCCGTCTTTTTCATCGTTGGATTGCCAGGCCTGCTCGTCGGCTTGCTGGCTATGACTCTGAAAGAGCCCATGCGTAGGACGGGCGAGTCTATCGTTTCCAGCAATCGTTCTCGGGTCTCCTTCCTTACTCAATTCAAACGGCACAAGTCGAGCTACCTGCTTCACATCGTTGGCTTCTCGATGTTGTCGGTGCCCTTCAACGTGACCTTGTTGTGGGGGCGGCCGTTCCTTTCCAGGACGATGGGGCTTAGTCCTTCGCAAGGGGCATACACCCTGGGTGTGATCATGATGATTTTCTGCACGGCAGGCATCCTGTCTGGCAGCGCCCTGTCAGATCGGTTGCTGAAGCAAGGGCATATTGACGCCACGATCCGCGTCGGCGTGATTGCAGCTGTTGGCCTCGTTGTGCCGTTGGCGTTATTTCCGTTTACAACGACTATCACGCCTGCCTGCTTCTTATTAGCGATGATTCTCTATTTTGGCAGCTTCGCATTCGGTGTTGCGCCTGCAGCCCTGCAATTCATCACTCAAAACGAAAACCGCGCAGTCATGACATCTCTCTATCTACTCGGCGTAAGTTTTATCGGGCTTACGGCGGGTCCGACGTTGACAGGGGTCTTCACAGACTACGTATTCAAAGACAAGGCGCTTGTTGGGTATTCAGCGGCAATCGTCAGTGTTTCTGCTGCCGTGTTTGCTGCACTTGCTTTTCTTTATCTGCTTCCTCGATTCAGAAAGGCAGCCGATCAAGAGAGTCGTTTATGGGGCTGAGCGTCGACTGAACAGTCAGGTTTGCGGCCTACGCAACAATGAGACACCCGCTCCCCACGTTTCCTATCCATCAGTTTCCAGATGAGCGCAATATCTTGAATACATCGTCCTTCCCCGCGCGAATTGGCGCTATTACGCTGGCGTTAGTGATCTTCGTTTTTGACGCGTTGACTCCGATGGACATTGCCGTCGCCGTGCTCTACGTCCTTGTTGTATTGCTGGCAGCCAACGCGTTCTCGAGAGCCGGCTTGATCAAGATAACGCTAAGTTGCATGGTGCTGACACTGCTGGCATTTTTCATTGATCACGACATCCACATGATCCCGCCGCTGGGACGGTGCCTGATTAGCTTGGCGGCAATCGCTATCAGCTCTGTGTTGGCACTGAAAAATAACGCCATAACCACCAAATTGCAGGAGCAGTTGATGCTCTTGGCACAAACTCACGACGCCGTGATTGTGCGCGACATGCAGCATCGCATTCTTAGCTGGAACGCGGGCGCAGAAAAACTGTATGGCTGGTCTGCAGATGAAGTGTTGGGTGCAACAATCACCGACTTGTTGCCGTCCAAAATCAGTGCGTCGTTCGGCGAAATCGTGGAAGTCATGCTTTTGGCAGGCTCATGGGAAGGGGAGATCACCAGTTCAAGCAAGAGTGGTAATAGCGTTACGGTGATCTCGCGCTGGTCATTGTCGCGTGACAGTGATGGCAACCCTAATGCCGTGCTGGTCACCAATAACGACGTTACCGCCGCCAGGCAAGCCGAGGAGGCGTTGTATCGTTCGCAGGTCGAGTTGGCGCACATCACACGAGTTATGACCCTCGGGGAGCTTGCCGCGTCGATTGCCCATGAGGTCAACCAGCCATTGGCAGCCGTCACCACCAATGCCGAGGCTGGGCTGCGCTGGCTGAATCGCCAGGTACCGGACCTGGCCGAAGTGCGCAGTGCGATCACCCGGATTTCCAGCGAAGCTCAGCGTGCGAGCGAAGTCATCCGGGGTATTCGCGCGATGTCCAGAAAGTCGGATCCTGAGCATTTGCACCTTGATCTCCTCGAAGTTGTTTTAGAGTCACTTGGGCTACTCAAACGAGAGTTGTCACAACATGGCATCGTTCTACAGTTGGGTCTTGCTGCAGGTTTGCCCGCGGTGCGGGGTGATCGCGTGCAGTTACAGCAGGTGATCATCAATCTGGTGATGAATGGTATGCAGGCCATGTACGGCGTCAATGAAACTCAGCGGCTGTTGTCGGTTGAATTGAATCAAGTTGCGGAGGAGCTGGTACTGGAAATCTACGACAGTGGTCCGGGTATACCAGAGCCAGACCTTGCCAAGCTCTTCACCGCATTTTTCACTACCAAAAAAGAAGGACTGGGCATGGGGTTGTCGATTTGCCGTTCGATCATCGAAGCCCACGGTGGGCAGATTAGTGCGCGCAACCTGCCAAATGCGGGAGCAGCGCTTCAGATTAGCTTGCCAGTACACAGTTAGATCCGGGTACACCCTGCAGTGGTCGGATCGGCGTGGCGTTATCCGAAATTACATACCTGGATCTGCTGAGTGCGCAATGCCGGTTAGGCGAACCCGGCAGATACAAGCTCGCTGTTTGTACCGTTTTGAACGACCGGTAGCGGCCTTTCAGACTCAGAGGATATATTTTTTGGACTACGTGAATCTGGGTCCTACTGGGTTGAAAGTATCTCGTCTGTGCCTGGATTGCATGACCTACGGCGCTGCGTATGCAGATAAGCGCCCTTGGACCATGGCCGAGGAGCCGAGCCGAGTGTTAATTCGTCAGGCGCTGGACAGCGGTATTAATTTTCTCAGTACCGCCAGCAGCTACTCGGCAGGGGCCAGTGAAGAGTTCTTGGGCCGGGCGATCAAGGATTTTGCTCGCCGCGGCGAGATCGTATTAGCGACCAAGGTATATATCCCCTGGGACAATAAACCTAACGCCGGCGGACTATCGCGCAAAGCGATCTTCAAGGCCATCGACGACAGCCTACGCCGCTTGGGCACAGATTACGTTGACCTGTATCAGATCCACCGTTGGGATTATTCAACCCCCATCGAGGAAACCCTCGAAGCGCTGCACGACATCGTCAAAGCCGGCAAAGTGCGCTACATCGGCGCTTCGTCGATGTACGCCTGGCAGTTTGCGAAGGCTTTTAACATCTCCGACCTGTATGGCTGGACGCGCTTTGTGACCATGCAAAATCAAGTCAATCTGCTCAGTCGTGTGGACGAGCGAGGATTATTGCCACTCTGCAAAGCCGAGTTCCTGGGGGTGATGCCCAAGGGTTCACAGGCCCGTGGCCGTTTGACTCACGATTGGCGCGAAAACATGGAGCGCGCGCAGACCGACGACTACGCCAGTAGGCTGTACAACGACAGCGAAGAAGGCGATCGGATGATCATCGAAGCTGTGGCAGCAGTGGCTGCGGCGCGCAACGTGCCTCGGGCGCAGATTGCGTTGTCGTTGTTGTTAACCAAGTCCGAAGTGTCCGCGCCGATCATCGTTGCGTCGAAAACCTGTCATCTTGAGGATGCTGTTGCCGCACTGTCCGTCAAGCTGACCGCCGACGAGATTCGGTCGATGGAAGCGCCGTATCGGATAACCCAGTGTACTCCTGCTCAAAAGCTGAACATGACCCGTTGAAAGGCTGGGTCAGGTCCCGTCGGCAAAGCCGCCGTTATCAGGTCAGTTCTCGGTCAGCGCCATCAAACAAAATTCAACGAGCCCGCGAGGCAATGGCCTCGCAAGCGTGAGGGATTTTATTTTGAGACAGGACACTAGCCATACTCGGTTCCCAATATGGCTGGGCGTAAAAGTGACGACGGCAATAATGTCCTCAAAATAGACGTCCACATAAACAAAAAACCACCGAGCGGATTTTTGTTTATGCGATCAACGCACTTACAGAAAGTTGTAGGTGTAGTTGAAGATCAGACGAGTCTGGTCCTGATTGGCAATCCCGGTTCCGCCAGCGTGGTAGCTGCCAGTACGCAGACTCGTACCAAAGCCCTTCAGGTAGCCGCTCTGAATCACGTAGTCGACACCTGCGTCACGCTCCCATTCCGTGTGAGTCACGCCGGTGAGTTTCGCGTCCTTAATGTCATTACCACGCATGTAGTTGACGAAAACGCTCAAGCCAGGCACGCCGAGTCGTACGAAGTCGTATGAATATTGACCGAACGAAGTGTCTTCACCTGCTCGAATGAAGGTGCCGATCAAGGCGTTAGTGTACAGGTAGTAACTATTACCGCCGTTGTCTTCGCTGTTGGAGCCATCTTTAGCAAGAGGCTTACCATCTGCGGTGACGTTACCTTGGTTCAGCGCAACGAAACCGCCGTTATCACTGACGCTCTGATAGCCAAGGAGGAATTTGCTACCGCCCAACTGGTAGGTAAACATTGTGCTCCAAGTGACGTTATCAACTTCACCCGCGTGCTTGGCGTAGCCACCGTTGTTGTTGAACGCGTAACCAGCGGTGTCGCTGCTGTTTTTGCCGTCAGAGCTGCTGTTAAAGTAGCGCAGATCAGTCTTGAAGGACTGCTCGTCACCCAGTGGCAGTAGGTGGACCAAACCAAAGAAGTGCTGCTTATAAAAGTCTTCCAGGTTGGCGTAGTAATACTGCACGGTCAGGTCTTTGGTGACCTTGTAGTCACCACCGGCGTAACGAAATTGGTTGCTGCCCTTGGTTGCGCCTGCAACCGACAACGCCGTGCTGTTGGTCGATGCACGGCCAGTGGAGTGTTCCAATTGACCCGCGTTCAGAGTCAGGTTGTCGATTTCTTTGGAGGTGATCATGCCACCGTCAAAGTTCTGCGGCATTGGGCGGCTGTCGTTCGCCAACAGGATTGGCAGCTGAGGAGCCAGAGCGCCACCAACGTGTAATTCAGTTTTGGACAGGCGGAATTTAACGTTTGCGTCCCCGCGGGCCAAGTCGTCCTGAGCCGAGTTGTCGCGGTCGCTTGGCCAGATTGTGCTGCCTGTACCCAGGTGGTGACCTGGGCCGCCTTCGAGGTGCAGGCCGTAGATCATCTGAGCATCGATACCGACCCCGATCATGCCTTGGGTGAAGCCGGATTTGTAGTCGAGTTTCACAACTTCAACGGTTTCGCGCTGGTTGATCCCACCCGCGGAGTGATCATCGTTTTCATTGTAATAGGTACGGGAACTGAGAGAGAGCTTGCTGGCCTCCAGGAATCCCTGTGGCTTAGCCGCATCATCTGCTTGAGCGTGAAGTGACAGAACGGCCAGCGCGATAGTTGCCGCGAGATTTTGCTTTTTCAATGAAATGCTCCTTGGTTTTATTTTTTTTATTAAGTTTTGCTTTTCGAATTCGTGTGCGGATCAGTGGTGCATGAGCGATTGTAATTTTTGGCAGTATTTGTTAATTGGCAATAATGTGTATTGCCGCTGACCGAGAACAGTTGAGAGCGGGTTCGGAGAATCGGTTAACGGAATAGTTTCCAAAGAGGATTAACCAATATGGCCGCGTCTGTCGTTTTTGTAATAGCGAGCTCGCTACTTAGTGATTAGCGAATCCCTATTGACTCTGATTCATGGGGGGGACCCGTTGATTGAGCCGATGTTTGCGAGTTGGTTTCTCACGGCCCGAAGACCGGTATGAGTTAAGTCATACCGGTCCAGTTGCAATTACAGGCCGTAAACCCGTTTTGCGAAAGTTGCGATTGCCGACGCCATGGCTTCTGGTTGCTCAGGCGCCATAGCGTGGCCTGCATTTTTCAAGACGACCACCGTCACTCGAGCGCCGACCATGTTTTTCAGGACGCCAGAGAAGCGCCGTGGTGCAACAGCGTCAGCTTCGCCTTGTAAGTCCAGGATCGGTGCATTACCCGCAGCGAAATAGTCGTCCACCGGTGTGGTGTTGCGTGCATGGGATTCCGCTTCATGGGTGGCTTCATTCCAGCCATCCAGCCACACTGAAGGGTCATTGCCTGGCGCGAAGAACGCCTCCTTGAGGTACGCAAGGCGCTGCTCTCTGGAAAGCGTGAGGTCGCCTGCGCCATCGATGGCTTTTCGCATTTCAGGGCCAATCGGCTTTTCTGTCGATCCTGGCGGAACCTTACCTGCCGAGGCCGCTGCGAGCACCACACCTTTAACCAGCTCTGGGCGATCCGCCGCGAGTTGACGGGCAGGGAAGTTGCCCCATGCATGGCCGACGACCACGACTGGCCCTTGGTTTTCATGCTCTACGACAGCGGCGACGTCCTTGGCGAAGTCATGGACCGAAAGGTTGTCCATGGGACCGACACTCTTACCGACGCCCCGGGGTTCCGGGCGCACAACGCGGAACCCTTTGGCCTGGAGGTCGGCAGCGACCGCGTCGTAATCACGGGCTGAACGGCCAAGCGATGGCAGCATTACGATGACTGGACCTTTGCCTTGTGCGGTAACGTCGATCTGTACATTGTCGTACTTGACCAGATTGTGTTCCAGGGTCGTATCTGCTTGAGAAATAGCGCTAAAGGCGAGCAGGGCGCAGCCCAACCAATGCATTGGAAATGTTTTCATTGTTATTGTCCTTCCGGGGTTGATTAAAGGTGTTTGCCTGGCTCAAGTCCGCTTTCTTCAAGCAGTTGAATCGCCGGTTTGCTAGTCAGGTACTGGATAAACGATTTGGCGGCAGCGACCTGGCTTGAGTCCTTGGCAACGACGGCCGTGAATAGGCTGATCTTTTGCAATGACTCCGGCAGCGGGCCGATGTAGTCGACACCTGGTGTCACCTTCAGCTCGCTGACCTGCTGCATGCCGAAGGTGGCTTCGCCACGAGCGAGGGCCGTGCCGACAAGTTCTTTGCCTTCGATCACGATCGTTTTGGTTTTCATCTGTTCGGCGATACCCAGTTTGTTGAACAGAGTCGAGGCGATATAGGTTCCGCTGGCTCCTTGGGAGTAGGCAACTTTGTGTGCATCGAGCAGCGATTGACGCAGCGCATCAGGGGTAGAGATGTCGGGTTTGGCCTGTCCCTTTGGCACACCTACGCCGATCCGCGAAGTCGCTATATCAGTGCGTGTGGGTAACTCGAATGCACCGGTGCTGGAAAGTTGATCCAGCGTTTCACTCGCCATGATCGCCAGGTCCATTGGCTCTTTGTGTGTGATGCGCTGCGGGATCGATTCTGGCGATTCGCCCATCGAAGGCCCCCAACTGATGACCAAGGTATTGCCACTGGCTTTTTCGTAGGCTGGTTGTAGATGCTGCATGGCGCCCTTGAGCGCGCCGCTGGCAATGATCTTCAGCTCCGTGGCGTTGGCAATGGGGGTGAGGGCCATAAGTCCGGTGAGACCGGCAGAGGCCAGCAGGGTTGTCTTTGTTGTTTTTTTCACGACAGTACCTTCGGGTGTTGGGTTAAATGAAATGTGCATCCGAGTTCAGATTGCACCTTGAGTGTTCAAGAACACCGGGCCTTCACCCCAGCGCATGCCGCCGCCCAGCCTCTCAACCGTGGCATGTGGCAGACGATAGGTTTCGAAGCGCGGGTCGAGTATCCGAACGGCGGGGTCGGGGGTTCTCAGGCTTGGTTGCCAGTCAATGGAATCCATGTTTTTTTCCTGCAACAGGTGCCAGTTTCGGTCAGGCGTAGAGCGCGGCCGGGTTATTGACTAAAACGGCTTTTTGCAATGCCGGCTCTTCGCAGGCTTCCAGGAGGAAGTCCAATAGTCGTGTGTCGTCGGGTACGTTGCCTTTGATGTTCGGGTGCGGCCAGTCCGAGCCCCAGATTGTTCGTTCGGGCGCATGTTGGAGAAAACGCCTGACCCATTTCAAACCTTGCGACCAAGGCGCTGAGGCACCTTGCATGGCGCGGTCGATACCCGAGACCTTGATCCAGCGATCGGGCAGACGCAGATGGTCTTCCAATGCCTGGAGGTTGGATTCGTTGACCGGTTGAGTCAGGTCAAGACGGGCCATGTGATCGATCACCAATGGCGTGCGCAGGGTCTTCCAGGCGTCGAGCACGGGAAGCAACGTTTCCATTTCACCATGCAGCAGGACGTGCCAGCCCAGAGGCCGTACACGTTCGGCGAGACCACGAAGGTATTCTGGATCGCGGTTGCCTGGCAGATGCCCCATCAGGTTGAAGCGGATTCCGCGCATGCCGCCGTCATGTAGCGCCTGCAGCTGTTCGTCGGTGGTCTGCGCGTCAATCAAGCCAACGGCGCGGTAGCGGCCTTCACTGCGGGCGATGGCTGCAAGAATGGCAGTGTGATCGGTCCCGTAGGGCGCGGCCTGCACGAGAACTCCATGCTCGATGCCCATCGAAGCATGGACTTCAAGCAATGCATCAAAAGGGGCGGCCGCAGGGTGATACGCAGCGTCTTTAGGCAAAGGGAACTGATCCCACGGCCCATAGATATGGGTGTGGCAATCCCAGGCACCGCGAGGAAGTTGTGAGTTCATGAAGATCCAACCCATCGTTGAAAAGGTGGCCTTGTCGTTGCCGACAACGCCGGGGTATCAGTCGCAACGTGCGGTCATGCCGCCGTCGACGACGATCTCGGTACCGGTGATGAAGCGCGATTCGTCGCTGGCCAGAAACAGTGCAGCGTTGGCCGTGTCGCGACCGTCACCCATGAAACCCATCGGAATACGCGCCAGACGGCTGTCGAGCAGCTTGCTGATGTCGCCCCCGGTGCGTTGCCCGGCAAGGCGTGCTTCCACCATTGGTGTGTGCAACTGGCCAGGGACCACGGTGTTGACCCGAATGCCTTTTGGCGCGTACTCGACAGCGGTCACCCTGGACAGTTGGATAACCCCGGCCTTGCTCGCCGCATAGGCCACCTGAGCCGAGCCGGTCCAGCGAATGCCGGAAGTCGATGCGGTGTTGATGATCGACCCGGAACCTTGAGCTTCCATGATTGGCAGCACATATTTGCAGGTCAGGTACACGCTCTTCAGGTTCAGCGCGATCTGCATGTCCCACTTGTCTTCGTCCAGTGCCACGGCACCACCGGCAGACGAACCACCGACGTTGTTGACCAGTACGTCGACGCGGCCATAGGTCTCTTTGCACGCGGCAACCATCGCCTTGATCGATTCGCTGCTGGTGACATCACACGCATGGGCAACCACGTCACCGCCGATCTCTTTGATGCGGTGCAGGGTTTCTTCCATCGCTTCGATGTTCTTGTCCACGGCGAAGATGCGTGCACCGGCCTGGGCGAAAAGGACGGCAACTGCGCGACCATTACCCCAGCCTGGCCCGACACAACCGGCTCCGGTGACGATGACTACTTTGTCCTGCAAACGGGTGTTGGCTGTGTTGAGTTCGTTCATGGTGTTGAAACCTCACGCAAGGGAAGTTGGCAGTTCGGGGAGCACACCGGCTGGTGGCGGAACCTCGAATACCTTGATGGTCATGGAGATCAGCGTGTAGTAGCCGGCGATACCCACCAGGTCGACCACGGCGGTTTCACCCAAGGCCTTGCTGATCGATTGGTACAGGCTGTCGTCTACCTGACGCTGGTCATGCAGTTGACGAATGAAGGCGTAAACCAGGGTCTCGTCTTCATGTTTGAAATCAGGTTCGCGGCCGTCTCGAATGGCGTCGATCACGTCGATCGACAGCCCGGCTTCAAGGGCGAAAGGCTTGTGCGCTGCCCACTCGTATTCAGCCAGCCAATGGCGGCCCATCATCAGGATCGCCAGCTCCGACAAGCGTGGCTCGATGCTGCTGTCGTAACGGCAGTAGCGGCCCAGGTTCTGTGCGCACTGCGCCAGTTCAGGACGATGCAGCCAGATGGCGAGTGGACCACGAACACCTTTGCGTGGACCGCTGGCAATGGAGTCATAAATGACGCGCTGGGCTTCATTGAGGTTTTCGGGATCAATGGTGCCTAGACGATTCATGTCGTATTCCTTCAAGGTTTTTGCGAATGAGGGATGGCGCGCGCTTCTTGGCTGGCCGTGACTTCTGATCCGGCTGGAGCGCCCAGCAGGCTTTTGCCCGGGGCACAACCGGTCTCTCGTTCAAACGCTTTTGGATCAAAGGCACCTTCCCAGCGAGCAATGGCGTAGACCGCGATGGTGTTGCCGACGATGTTCACCAACGCCATGGCGGTGGCCATCATCCGGTCGATGCCGAACAACAGGCCCAGGCCACCCAGTGGCAGGGTTTGCACCGATTGCAGGGTCGCCGCCAGTTTGATGAAGCCGCCGCCGGCAACGGTGGTGCCGCCCTTGGATGTCAGGCTGAGAATTGCCAGCAGTCCCACCTGTTGCCAGATGGAGAAGGGGGTGTCGGTGGCCTGCGCGATGAAGCCAATGGCAACGGCCATGTACACGGAAGTGCCGTCGAGGTTGAAGCTGTAGCCGGCTGGCAGTACGAAGCCAACCACCACTTCATCACAACCCGTGCGCTTGAGCTTTTCCAGCAAGCGAGGGAAGGCGACTTCGCCAGAAGCGGTGCCCAGCACCAGTAGGATCTCGTCGCGGATGATCCGCAGTACGGCCCAGAAAGGCAGGCCGATCGACCAACTGATAGAACCCAGAACGCCGAAGACGAAGAACAACGAAGCGGCGTAGTAGACGGCTATTAATTTCAACAGGTAGAGCAAGGTGGCGCCGCCATAACTGCCAACCGCCGCCGCCATGGAGCCGAAGGCACCCAGTGGCGCCAGCTTCATGATGAAGCCGAGCATGCGGAACAGCACGCTCTGGCCTTCTTCTATGCCTTTGACGATCAGCGAATCGGGGCCTGCGACACGGTTGATTGCCAGGCCCGCCAACATGGAGATGATCAGGACCTGAATGATGTCGCCTTTGGCGAAGGCATCAACCAGCGTGTGGGGGATTAACCCGAGCAGGTAATCAATAGCTGAAATGCTGCCAGCAGCTGAGGTCGCCTTTATCGCTTCAGCCGACTCGTTAAGATTGGTGGCGTGCAGACCGGAACCCGGCTGAACGACGTTCACCAATACCATGCCGACGACCATGCCGAGGGTGCTGACGACCTCGAAATATAGCAGCGATTTCATCCCCATTCGCCCCAGTTTGCGCATGTCTTTGACGTGCGCCAGGCCGTGTACCAGGGTGAAAAACACAATGGGAGCGAGCATCATTTTTAGCAGGGCGATAAAGGCTTGGCCCAGCGGTTTCATCGCGACGGCCCAGGACGGTGCCAGAAGGCCCAAGGCGATTGCCGCAACCAGCGCAATCAACACTTGTATGTGCAGTTTCTTCAGGTGGTTCATAAAGGTGTCCTCGCCTTGGTGCGTCATTATTTTTGTGTGAGCAGAACAAAAGCGTCGTGTGTGGTATCGCTGCCTCAGCGGTTGTAGGGGATATACATGTTGAAAAGCGTGCTGCCGATCGCTGAAGGCCTGCGCAGCGGCTGCAATGAGTTGATATCGACGTGGTGATCAAACGTTGCAATCAGATACAGCGATCTCGAGGGATTCGATTCGTCAGTTGCTCCACGAAAAAAGCGTGCGGAACAAAGGCCTGGCAGGCGTTGAGTCACTTCGTTAATAGCCACCATCAGGGGTTCGATGTCTTTGCCTTCTGTTGCTGACCAGGATGCGAACAACAGTGACTCGGAGATGGCGGATTCCTCGACATCGTTCAGTGACTCGAGCACCAGTCGTTGTCTGCCGACAGTGCGGGGCAGCACGCGACGACTCCAAGGCGTTGAGTGCTGACCCGAAACGGACAGGTATTCGCAAGTACGCAACGCACTGCTGTCGACAAGGTCATACACCGCGAGGTAGCGGGGCCAGCTGTGAAGGCACACCCAGCGACGGCCTTTGAGGAAACCAGGTAATGCGATGCGCTGTGGAAAGTGCTCCGTGTCGTACCAGTCGTTGAATTCTTCCTCGAGTGAGGAGGGGGCTTCCATTAGCACCGCGAGCGTCGCGGCGCTCATATCAGGAGCTCACAGATGTGGGTAGCAGATAAGGTTTTGGAGTGATTCATTGTTATTCTCCTATATGTCTCCAGCATAGAGAACATCGTTTAACTGGACAAAAACCTTTTATTCATAGGACTCTATGCCAAACAAGCATGGGTTGCGCAGATGGACATTCGAGAGCTTCGTTCCTTCGTACAAGTGGCTCACGCGGGCAGTTTCAGTCGTGCCGCACGGGATTTGTATATCGCGCAGCCCGCGCTGAGCCGGCAGATTGCCAAGCTCGAGGAGCAACTCAATGTCAAATTGCTGACCCGCCATGGGCGTGGTGTGGAATTGACAGCCGCGGGCGCACGATTGCTGGAGCGCGCTGAAATGATGCTGCATTACCTCCAGGAGACAACTGATCACGTCCGTAACAGCGCGGAACAGGAACGAGGTCATCTGGCCGTGGGTTTGCCTCCGGCTATCGGTGCCGTGATCGGGCCGCAACTGATCAAAAGCTTTCGCCAGCTCTGGCCTAGGGCTTCTTTGCATGTACGTGAAGGTCTGAGTGGATCTTTGCAGGAATGGGTGCTCGATGGTCGTGTGGATGTGGCGGTGGTCTACAACCAGCCATTACTTGAGGCGTTTGAAGTGCGGCCGCTGTTTAGTGAGCCCATGGTCCTGGTCGGTCCGCCAGGTGAGGCTGAGCGTGCTGTGCGGATACATGAACTTGCGGACTTGTCGTTGATTTTGCCGAGTTTGCCGCACAGCAACCGCCGATTGGTGGAGCAGGCGGCTGTGCAGAACGGCGTCAGGTTGAAGGTTGATATTGAAGTCGACAGCGTGCTCCTGACCAAACGATTGGTGGAGGAGGGCTTGGGTTATACGATCCTGGCTAACGCAGCGGTTCAGGATGACATTGCCCTGGGACGACTTTCGGTGCACACCATCGAACGGCCAGGTATCCGTTCCACCGTGACCCTTACCAGCTTGCGTGAGCGGCGTAATAGTCGGCTAGCTGCCAGTTGGGAACACCTCTTGATTCAGCAACTCAGACTGCTCGTCACTGAGGGAAAGTGGAAGGACGCTGCGGTGTGGTTGGGTGAGGAATGAGTCAGCACCAGGCTGCGTGAGTGGCTGCCCGGTGTTTTCCCAGTCCTGATCAGGACCACCCGGCATGACCCGCGCCGCCGCCCAATGGAAGAATCGACAGCCTTGAGTTTTACCTCAGCTCAAGCTTTTACAATCATAAGCCGCAATAAGTGAGAGAGATCGCGTTGCTGATCAAGCTGCCACGCCACATCGAAAAAGGCCTGTGACTGCTTCTGTGACCAGACGCCGTTGAC
Source organism: Pseudomonas sp. NA-150 (assembly GCF_044336365.1). Classification (NCBI taxonomy): domain Bacteria; kingdom Pseudomonadati; phylum Pseudomonadota; class Gammaproteobacteria; order Pseudomonadales; family Pseudomonadaceae; genus Pseudomonas; species Pseudomonas sp. NA-150. The sequence continues at coordinate 2,628,598 of NZ_CP172305.1, forward strand.
TGACCGAAAGAATTTTTCTTCAGTGCCTCGTCGGTCAAGCGGTTTACCGCCAAAGCCTGGAAGGTCATCGACCTGCTCGGTGATCACACGTCCGTCCTCGAGGGTCACGGTTACCCGAGTCGGAAGCCGCTGTGGTGACATCTTGGTCAGAACGTCGTCTTCTTCCACCGTCAGCTTCTTCAGCAGCGCAACCAATCGAGGGTCTTGCAGCGCTTCATCCGAGTAGCTGGAGTCCTTGATCTCGTGATCGAGCATCGCCCGTACGACTATGTAAGGCAGGCTATGATCGGCCGTCTCACGAGTTTTGGGTGCGAATTTGTCCGGCGACTCGGCTGAATACTGATGACCTGCACGGGTGGTCGCTATCACGATCGACTTCACCGAAGCGGTGTCTGGAATGGCTTTTCCGACTCTTGCGGCGGCAACAATTGCTGTCTGTAGAAGGGCTTGAGCCGGGTAAGGCTTGACCTGGCACTCGGCGATTTTGAACGTTCCGGCGCGGCCGCCGAATAGCTCAGTGTCGAGCGTAAACGGGCCTGAAATTTGTTTGAAAAATCCGGCGTTTCCCTCGAAGGCTGGCGCCGGCCCGGTCAGACCGGCGCGCGCCAACTGTACAGCGAATACCGCGTTGCGCCCGGCCTCGGCGTCTGCCAGCCCTTTCCAGTTCGACAGCACCTGCAAGCGGGTCTGATTCATTGCCATGTGTCCGGCAAAGGACAGGTTGACTGCTTCGGTTAACTGGTGCGTCGACAGCCTCATCAGCTTACCCGCCGCAAGCGCAGCGGCAGGCAAACTGAAATTGGGGTGGTCCCAACCCCGGGCACTGATTTGCACGGTGTCGAGGAGTTGGCAATCAATTTCATAGGCCAGCGCAATGGCAAGAATCAGGTCCTGACCGGAACATTTTTGCGCCTCGGCCACTGCCAGGCACGGCGTAATGTTATCGCTCGGGTGGCCGACTTCTTTGCCAGCGTAGGAGTCATTGAGGTCGAAGTAGCGCACAGCCGCGCCGTTGGCGAATGAAGCCAAATCCATGCTTGTTTTGTGTGTCGTGCCGATCAGTGTCGACACGCCGCCCGGCATGGCCGCCAGCGCCACACTGCGCACCTGTTGCACTTGTGGCTGGTTAATCGCGCCGATAGCGCAACCCATGGCATCGATAAAATGCGCCTTCACCCGCTCAACGATGTCCGGTGGCAAGGCGCTGTACTGAGTCGCTGCCACATAATCAGCCAGTTGCTCAGCAATCGTCTTGGGGGTAGAGCCAGTCGCAGGTGTTTTATCTTCAGCGAATGAAAACGCTGGCATCAGCGCCAGGCAGGTCATTGCCCCGAGCAGGCGGCGTCTATCGATCATGTAGGGCATGAGCACTCCAGTGCTTTTGTAGTTTTTAGGCGCGAATATTTTTGCTTACAGGCCTTCAACGTCGACAAATCCATAGAATTCGGCAGGGTTGTCGACCAGAATTTGTTGCCTGTACTTGCCGGCCCATTCACCCAGCAGGTTGGCGAGATGGGCGTCGTCGGGCTTGTGCTGTTCTGTGATGTGCGGCCAGTCACTGCCCCAGAACAGGCGTTGTGGTGCCCATTCGATCAGTTGCCGCGCCGTCGCCAGCGTCGGCGCATAGTTGGGCGCGCCGCTGTCACTGTTCAGGTAGGCGCCGGACAGTTTGATCCAGGTTTTCCCTTCCTCCAGCCAGCGGCGCAGCAGCTGCGCTGCCGGGTGTTCCAAGCCTTGTTGCGGCGGCAAACGGCCCATGTGATCGATCACCAGTGGAGTTGGCAGGCTGTCGATCAACCGCTCATGGGCGACCAGTTGTTCAGCCGCCGCGTGCAGCTGGATATGCCAGCCCAACTCGTAGATGCGTGCAGCCAACGGCGCGAGGGTTTCCCAACTGGCGACTGCGTTGCCACTGTTCCACAGACTGAAACGCAAGCCGCGAACGCCGCCTTGGTGCAGGTTTTCCAACTCAATGTCACTGATGTCGGGCGCGACCACTGCGATACCGCGCGCGCGGCCCTTGCTGCGTGCAATGGCGTCGAGCAGGCAGGCGTTATCGAAGCCGTAGTGCTTGGCCTGAACGATCACGGCTCGGCTGCAGCCCAGATGTGCCTGCAACAGTAGGTAATCGTCCCAGGTCATATTGGCCGGAGTCGGAGTGCCAGTAATCGCGGGCGTAAACCGCGCATCCAGGATGTGCAGATGGGCATCACAAGCGTTTGCCGGCAGCACGGGGCTTGGGCGCTCGGTGCTCAAAGAATGAGGAACTGAAAATAGGGTCATGGCTCAGGCTCCGGGTTCAGGTCGGCGGCAGTTGCGAGAGCAGCAGCAACGCCAGCATCACCGTGTTTGCACCAGCATTCAGGATCGCAGTGCCGCCGGTGTCGTCAATACCACTGAGGCACCTGGCTGGCGTGGCGAGTAGATCAGCGTTGTGCATACCCACCTCTTTATTGTTGTTTTCAACGCGGCGTGGAAGATGCCGCGTTTGTGTTGTGCGCTGGCAAAATTGATTAGTTCGTCAGACCCGCACTACGCGCTTGTGCCAAGAGCGTCTGAGCGCTGCGCACGAACGGTCCATCCACCATCTGGCCATCGACCAGATAGGCGCCGACACCGGCCAATTCGGCTTTTTCCGCCGCCTCGACAACGCGCAATGCGTGCGCGATCTGATCGGCATCGGGAAGAAATGCCTGGTTCGCCAGATCGATCTGGGTCGGGTGAATACAGGATTTACCCTCGTATCCCAGTTGCCGCGCAGTCTTGGCCTCAGCAGCGAAACCCTCGGGGTCGTTGACCCGGGCGAATGCTGAATCGTAGGTCGCCACGCCCGCTTCACCCGCCGCAAGACGCAGATTCAGGCGGATTTGATGCAGCGTCCACGGGTCCTTGCGATCAATGCCCAAGGGTTCCAGCAAGTCGGCGAGACCCAGTTGCAGGCCGTTGACCCGTGGGCTTGCGGCGGCAATGGCAGCCGCGTTACGCAGACCTTTGGGGGACTCGATGGTCGCTAAAATCGCTATGGGCTGAGTGATGCCGTGCTGTGCTTCAAGCTCGTCAAGACGCTTAGCCAGGGATTGAATCTGTTCGGCGGATTCAACTTTCGGCAGATTGATGACCTGCATCGCAGTGCCGACCAGCGCAATCAGATCGTTTTCATAGTGTGGAGAGGACTGATCGTTGACCCGAACCACGATGGTTTTGGTTGAGGGCTGCAGCGTGCGCAGAAAGTCGGATAGCAGCTGGCGGGCGCTGTCTTTGGCACTTGGGTCGACCGCATCTTCCAGATCGAAACTGATGGCATCTGCCTTTGAGGCCAATGCCTTGGCGAAGAGTTCGGGGCGCGACCCGGGCACGAAGAGTTTGCTGCGCATTGACGATCCTCGGTGTTTTTCTTATAGGCCGCGCCAAGGCAGGCGCAGCGGGATCTATATTGCAAATCTCAAAAAGATAACTAAAGTGATTATTACTTGAATTAGAGTCAAAAATAATTTCACTATGGACACGAGATACCTCGAAAGTTTCCTGCAGGTTGCCCGCCTGGGTTCCACAGCCGCTGCCGCCCGCGCGCTCAATCTCACGCCCACAGCCGTCGCGCAACGCATCAAATCCTTGGAGCATGAAATCGGCGCGACGCTGCTGACTCGTGCCGGTCGCAATATGCAGGCGACTGCGGCGGGGCTGGCACTGATTGAGCCGGCAGGCGAACTGGTGCGTCGCACACGGGATCTGAGCGCCATCGCGGCGTTGGATGTGGTTGCTGGAGACTTGCGCATCGGTTGCATTTCCACCGCGTTGGCCTACGTCGTACCGCGGGTGCTGGCCACGTTGATCGAACGTCACAAGCACCTGCGCACGCACCTTGAGCCAGCCGTTTCCACCGAGCTCTACCGCAAAGTAGTGGCGGGCGATATCGATGTTGGGTTGATGGTTCGTCCCGCGTTCGAGTTGCCCAAGGAGTTCACGTGGCGTGCGCTGCACGACGAGCCTTTTATGGTACTGGCGCCAATTCAGTTGATCGGCCAAGACGCTCATCTGGTGCTGTCCCGTGAGCCCTTCATCCGCTATCACCGCAGTTCCTGGGGCGGCTTGCTCGCTGATCGTTATTTGCTGGAAGCGGGCATCGCTCCCCTTGAACGTTTCGAGATCGACGCGCTGGATGCAATCGCCGCCATGGTCGGCGGAGGGCTCGGTGTATCGCTGGTCCCGCGTTGGCAACCGCTGCATGCCAATCTTGACGCCCTCGCGCAATTGCCATTGCCGGGCGCAGGGTTGCGGCGCCCGATCGGGCTGCTATGGAAGCGTAATTCTCCAAAGGTCAAACTCATCAACGCGTTCTGCGAAGTGCTGTATGCGCGCGGGCACGAGCACGACGAGGTTATTAATTAATCCAGTTTTATTTCACTCTGAAGCCATTTAAAACTATTTTTAATCTCCTGTTTCCGCGCTCAGAATTATTTCAATGCTGCGCCATGACCCGCTCCGACGTGAGCGACTGGCGCCATTCAAATAAAAAGCAATGCGGAGATATGTTCATGAGTAAGCACCTCACACCCTCGCCACGCCTGGATCGCTCGGGGCCGGTTGGGCCGTTGAGTGGAATCAAGGTGCTGGACCTGAGCGCCTATATCGCTGGGCCTTATGGCTGCTCGTTGCTCGCCGATCAGGGCGCGGAGGTAATCAAAATCGAGCCGCCGACCGGCGACAATCTGCGCAAATACCCGTCGACTCTGGCCAGCGAAAGCCGCGCCTTTCTCGGCGTCAATCGCAGCAAGCTAGGCGTTGTGCTCGATCTTAAACGCGCTGAAGGACTGGAAACGCTGTATGCCCTGGTTCGCGAGGTCGATGTGCTGGTGCACAACTTTCGTCCCGGCGTTCCGGAGCGGCTTGGTATCGGTTATGAGCAACTGAAGCCACTGAACCCTCGCTTGATCTATTGCGCCGTCACCGGTTACGGCGAAAGCGGCCCGTTGAAAGACAAGGCCGGATATGACCAGGTGCTGCAAACCATGACCGGCATGTGTGTTTCGCAAAGCAAGCCGGGCGGGCCTCCTGAAGTGCTGTACGGCTCGGTGGTCGACTACTACGCGGCTGCGCTTGTCGCGGGCGGCGTATCGTCGGCACTGTTCGAGCGTGAGAAAACCGCAGAAGGCCAGTACGTCGGCGTGTCGCTGTTGCGCAGTGCGTTGACCATGCAGTCGGCACGGCTGATCTGGGCTGAAGGTGAGCCGGTCAAAATGGACCGTGATATGCGTTCAGGCGGTATCACCGGCATACACCCGACGCGTGAAGGCCATCTGTATTTGTCAGCCAACACCCCGCACTTTTGGCAAGCATTGTGCGAGAGGACCGGTTTGCTGAATCTGCTCGATGAACGATACGACACCATGCGCAAGCGTGCTGAGCATGAGGCGGTCATTATTCCGCAATTGCATGCAGCGTTGCAGGCACGCACCGCACTGGAATGGGAAATCGAGTTCGGCGACACCGTGCCATGCGCTGCGGCGCGGCGTGTCGAGGACATGTTCGATCATCCACAAAGCCAGGCCGAAGACTTGATTGCCGATTACCAGCATCCGGTGGTGGGTCATTATCGTGGCTTCGCTCGGCCGATCCGCTATGGCCGCACACCTGGCCCTCAGCCATTTGCGGCACCGGCATTCGGGCAGCACTCCGATGACGTCCTGCGGGCCTACGGTTTTACCGACGAACAAATCTACGGTTTACGCGACTGTGGAGCGCTGTTGTAACTGAGATCTTTGGTGCCATCGGAGCGCCTTGCGCCACCCCGTGTATTTGTCCATAACAATCACAATAGGATTCACATCATGCCAATCGACCTGATGCAACACTTGGGCTTGCAATGCGCTACACGGGAAATGCCTGAATGACCGTCGCGCTCAGCAGACCCCGAAGCTTGCGGACGCGGATCACGGACAACACGATCCGGGTGTTTGAACGCACCATCCCGGACCCGTTCGTGCTCGCGGTATTCCTCACCTTCCTGATTGCCCTTGCGGCGTTTATCTGGGGACCGCAGGCCTCCGTGACCAACATCTTGTCCGGCTGGTACAAAGGTTTCTTCAACATCTTCACCTTCGCACTGCAGATCACCCTGGTGCTAGTGCTGGGCCACGCGCTCGCGCATGCGCCGATCGTGCAACGTTTCTTCACCCGGTTGATCAGCCTTGCGCGTACCCCTGCGCAGGCTGGCGCGCTGATATTCGTCAGTGTTGCGGTGACCTCGTTTTTCAACTGGGGCTTTGGTCTGGTGATGAGTGCATTGCTGGCGCGGGAAATCGCCAAGCGCATGCACGTGGATTTCGCCTGGATCGTCGCGGCAGGTTTTTCCGGCTGGGTGGTCTGGGCCGGTGGTCTTTCAAGCTCGATCGTGCTCGCGCAATCAACTGCCGGTAGCCCGATGAACGTGGTAGAAAAAGTCACCGGCCAGGTACTGGGGCTCGGCGACATGGTGTTCGCGCCGTTCAACCTGGTGCCCAATCTGGTGATGGTGCTGGTCATCCCGTTTGTATTGGCAGTCTTGCGACCACGCGGTGATGACGTCATCGCGCTGGACATCAGCAAACATCCCGATCCAGAGCCTGAGCGCAAACCGCAGGGTCCTTGGACCTTTGCCCAACGCCTGGAATATTCGTGGTTGGGTAGCGTGTTGATGGGCGGTGGTGGCATCGCAGTCATGGTCTTCGCCTCTTTTGGACAGCTGCAGTTCGCTGGCGTCAACGCGGTGATTTTTGTGATGTTCACGGCCGGCATTCTGCTGCATCGCTATCCGTTGGCCTACGCCAATGCGGTTAAAAATGCCGCCAAGCAAAGTGGTTCGATGATGCTGCAATACCCGCTGTATGGTGGGTTGATGGGCATCATGGAGGCCACTGGACTACCGGGTGTGATCTCCAATTCGTTCGTGGCCATTTCCAACGAGCACACGCTGCCGTTTTGGAGCTACATGTGCTCGCTGGTGGTGACCTTCCTGATTCCAAGCGGCGGCGGTCATTGGGCGGTGCAGGGACCTTTCGTGATCCCTGCAGCGGTTACGCTGCACGCTTCGTTACCAGCAACGACCATGGCCGTCGCCATGGGCGAGCAAGTCTCCAACATGCTTCAGCCTTTTTGGGCGGCGCCTGTGGTGGCGATGGCGGGTGTCGGCGTGCAGCGCGTGCTGGGCTTCACATTCGCGACCTTCCTGGTGGGCGCTATTGTGTACGGAGCGTCCCTGTTTTTTCTTGTGTAAAGCCGATCCTCTAAGAGCGGCAGGGCGTACCGACTGACCATGAGCCTGTTGGTCGGCATCGCGGCGGGATTACTCAGCCTGACCATGGCCTTGAGCGGACGTTCTGAAATCAGCGAGGACGGTGTGGCGCTGGTGGTGGTCGCTGGAGGCGTGGTGTGCGCCGTATCGTCATGGGCATTCAGACGGCTGATTCCGACAGCGCATCGACACTCGTGCCAAAAGATCGGCTGTTGCGTAGGAGTTAGTGGTCTGGCGTGAAGCAGCGTTCAGATCTCTGGCAAACTTATGTCGGAATGTAGCGCCCCCGGGAGATGACTGGAAACCATGCCACCGGCGAGGTCCGCCGTAATGATCACGAAGCCATCGTGCTCCCGGTTATCGTCGCCATGGGCTCTAGATGAGCAAGCGGCGTTTCAAACCACCGATTAACCGACAGGCCTATCGGTATATCGGCGAGAGAAAACTCGTCGCCGCTGACATAGGCCCCGGTTGACTCCAACTGTCGATCGAGGATCTCCATATGCCTCGGCCAATTGCTGCAAGCATCTGCTAACGCCTGGCTGTCCTGATGCTCAGGCGAGTGCCTGACCAGCGACATGAAGGCATAACTCCACGATTTGTTGAGGTCCGACGCCTGCCAATCGATCCATTGATCCACCCGCGCTCTGGCTCTCGCTTCAATCGGGGCGAGCGCCGCTGTAGCGAGAGGCCAGGTAACGAGTGATGGAGTTTGACTCCCAAAGAATCAATCACTTCTGCCCACCTTCAAGCCCCCCCCAGAGCGCGCAAAATTGCCTCAGGTGTTGCCGGGGCAGCAAGCTTTGGAGCCTTTTGGCGACCACCAAACGAGGCAATCGCATCCCAAATCGCAAGATACACGGAAATAGCCAGTTTCAACGGTGGCTCGCCAATTGCTTTTGACCGAAAGATGGTGGTTTCGACATTGACGTTATCGAAGAAGCTCACATTGAACTGCTCAGGGGTGTCACGGGAGGTCGGGATTTTATAAGTCTGTGGCGCATGAGTAGTCAGAAAGCCGTCTTCACGCCAAACCAGTTCCTCGGTAGTTAACCAGCCCATTCCCTGAATGAAGCCCCCCTCCACCTGCCCGAGGTCAAGAGCCGGATTGATGGATCTCCCCGCCTCCTGAAGGATGTCCACTCGCTCCACTTTAAGTTCGCCAGTCAACGTATCGATGATTACTTCGCTACAGGCGGCACCGTAGGTGTAATAAAGAAAGGGACGCCCGCGTAATGTATCAAAATCGTAGGCGACTTTCGGCACGCGGTAGTAACCGGTCGCAGACAGCGATACTTGGGCAACAAAGGCCTTTGCGCACAGCTGTGCAAAGCTCGTTTCATGCCCGGGTGCCGACACTACTCCCATAGAGAAACATACCTGCTCCGGCTCACACCCCCATTCTATTGCCGCCACTCCCGCTAAGCGGCCACGCAGTGTCAAAGCCGCATCGCGGGCGGCCATGCCGTTGAGGTCAGTACCACTGGAGGCTGCGATGGAAACCGTGTTGGGTACCTTGCTGGTATCGGTCGCGCTGCAGTGAATGGTGTCGAGTTCCACACCCAAGACGCCCGCTACCACTTGAGTAATTTTGGTGTGGAGGCCTAGAGATCGGTCCGAATTTCTCGATTAGGGAGGGGGATGTCAGTGCCAGCAAAGGGTGCGCGGGATGAGCGAGGCCACTCGAGCGTGCCGGCGAGAAACAAAATCCCATGATTACACTCGCGCAGTTGATAGCCGTCGCAAGCGCGATAAGCACGTAGTGACCCACATTGGCCGTTCAAGCCTCAAGTGCATGCGCCAGGAAAAGGTATTGCCCGAACAGCCAGGTATCGCTGAGCGTTCGGCTAGGGTTGATGCCTGGACGCTTACACTTGGGTGGCGTTATTCGCTATTGTTCCTGTCCGTCAGCACCGTCTCCATTTAGTCAAAAAAGGATCGAACGCTATGGATAGCAACCTGATATTCACCACCCGCCGTCTCACCCTGACGCCCCTGCAACTTAGCGATGCTGCGAATATCCAGCAGTTGTTCCCTCATTGGGAAGTGGTGCGCTATCTCAATAAAAATGTTCCATGGCCTTACCCGTCGGATGGCGCACTTACTTATGTTCGCGATCATGCATTGCCGGCCATGGGCCGAGGCAGTGAATGGCACTGGATGATTCGTCTCACTGAGGCGAGGACGCAGAGCATCGGCAGTATTTGCCTCTATGATCAGCCTGGCAATCACCGAGGATTCTGGCTCGCGCCTCAGTGGCAGGGACACGGTTATATGCAAGAGGCCTGTGAAGTCATCAACGATTACTGGTTCGAAACACTGAAACGCCCCGTCATGCACGTTCCTAAAGCCCGCGAAAACCTGGCTTCCCGACGGGTGTCGGAACGCGAAGGCATGCGCCTGCTTGAGATACAACAAGGCGAGTTCGTCATGGGTGCCCAATGCCTGGATATCTGGGAGCTTAAAAAAGAAGACTGGCTGAATAGAAAGAATAAGCGGATGCCGAACACACCTTCCGACTCTGGACAATGAGGCCAAACTCATCCGTATGCCGATCCCATAGATGTGCTGTGACCTTTGCCAACGCCAGCGGGCGAGCGGGATCGACGAACTGCTGTCACATCAGTGGGTATCTACCTGACTTGCAAGATTAGTTGGGCACATCCGTACACCTCTAGGTCGCATTGGTGTTGAATGTTATAAAGCTGCTGCCATTATTGGCATTCAGCTTTTCTGGCAGTTCAGGCCGTGGCGACAGAGCGCAACGTGCCACAGCGCAGGTCGCCTTGTCCTAGCTGTTGACCAAGTTCGAAGTGTCGGCGCCGTGCTATCGTGGCCTTGGAATAAGCCGTTACCCTTAGCGGGCCCTGAGCAGAGTGCACTATGTTGACGAATTCGTCTCTCCTGATACGCGCTAGCACTTTCACTCTGGCGACACTGATTTTCATCATCGACGCGTTCACCCCGATGGATATCGCCATCGCTGTGCTGTACGTCCTTGTCGTGTTGATGGCGGCTAATGAATTCTCGCGCGGCGGGTTGATCACGATCACCCTGGGCTGCATGGGCCTCACGCTGGTGGCGTTTTTCATCGACCACGACGTGTTCATGGTGCCGCCGCTTGGGCGTTGTGTGATCAGCCTTGCGGCGATCTGCATCAGCGGCGCGCTGGCGTTACGCAACAACACGATCACCAGCCAATTGCAGGAGCAGGTCAAACTGTTGGGGCAAACCCATGACGCTATCGTCGTGCGCGACATGCAGCATCGGATCCTCAGTTGGAACCCCGGTGCCGAGGCGCTGTATGGATGGTCTGCCAAGGAGGTGCTCGGCAAAAAAATCACCGACCTTCTGCAATCGAAAATCAGCGCCTCTTTCGATGAAATCATGCGGATCATGCTGGCTGAAGGTGCATGGGAAGGCGAGATTACCAGCACTTGCAAAAATGGCAGGCGCGTTACCGTGACCTCACGCTGGTCGTTATCGCGCGACCGTAGTGGCAACCCCCGGACGGTGCTGGTCACCAACAACGACATCACTGCAGCCCGCCAGGCCGAGGAAGCACTGCATCGCTCACAGGTCGAGTTGGCGCACATCACCCGCGTCACGACCCTCGGTGAGTTGGCGGCGTCGATTGCCCATGAGGTCAACCAGCCATTGGCGGCGGTCACGACCAACGCCGAAGCCGGCCTGCGCTGGCTGAATCGCGAGGTGCCGGATCTGGGCGAAGTGCGCAGTGCAATCTCCCGAATTTCCAGCGAGGCCCAGCGCGCCGGTGAAGTCATCAAGCGCATTCGTGCATTGTCGAGAAAGTCCGAGCCCCACTATTTGCCGCTGGAGTTGGGCGAGGTCGTCGAGGAGTCGCTGGGGTTGCTCAAGCGCGAGCTGGTGCAACAAAGCGTTTCATTGCGACTGGAACTGGCTGAGGGCTTGCCGGCCATCCAGGGTGATCGGGTGCAGTTGCAGCAAGTGCTCATCAATCTTGTGATGAATGGCATCCAGGCTATGTCCAAGGTTAACGAGGCTCAGCGCGTAATGTCGATTAAACTGGCACGAGTGGCTGATCAGTTGAACCTGGAAATACACGACAGCGGCCCCGGTATTCGTGAGCAGGATATGACTAAACTGTTCACCGCGTTTTTCACCACCAAAGAAGAAGGATTGGGTATGGGTTTATCGATTTGTCGTTCCATTGTCGAAGCTCATGGTGGGCATATGGGCGTGCGCAACCTGCCGGAAATCGGCGCAGCGTTGCAGGTTGTCCTGCCCGTACCCGCAGAGGTTGGCGCATGAGCACGCTTGACGAGAAGTCAGTTGAAGGTCGGCAGGTGTTCATCGTCGACGATGATGGGGCATTGCGTGAAGCCTTGAGCAGTCTGTTTCGCTCGGTTGGTATGAACGTCGAAACCTTCGCCTCGGCCGATGAGTTTCTCGCCCATTCGCTGCCGGCAGTGCCCTCCTGCCTGGTGCTCGACGTGCGTTTGCAGTACACCAGCGGGTTGGAATTCCAGACTCAGTTGCAGGCGTCCGGCATCGAAATTCCGATTATCTTCATTACCGGCCACGGCGACATCTCCATGACCGTCAAGGCGATGAAAGCCGGCGCGGTAGACTTCCTCGCCAAACCTTTCCGCGATCAGGACCTGCTCGATGCTGTGTCGGTGGCCCTGGAGAAAGACCGCAAGCGTCGGGAAGGGCAGAAGCAGACGGTGCAACTGCAGCAGATCTACGCCACCTTGACCGCGCGTGAGCAAGAGGTCATGGGCTATGCCGTGAGCGGGCTGATGAACAAGCAAATTGCCGGTGAGATGAACCTGAGTGAAATTACCGTGAAGATTCATCGTGGCCATGCCATGAAAAAAATGCAGGTCAAGTCGTTTGCCGAACTGGTGCGCATGGCCGAATTATTGGGCGTTCGTAAACGGGGCTGACAAAACATACTTGGGTATTATTTATTTACCAGTGGAGGTTTTTTATAGTGGACTCAGCTCAAAAAATATCTGCCAGCCGGGCGGTGTGCTGAGTCTGACGCTGAAGGTGGCTAGCAAATGTCATTTAACCCCGTGGTATCCATCGTTGATGACGAAGAGTCGGTTCGTGTAGCCATCGACAGTCTGGTGCGGTCGTTGGGCTATGAGTCCCGAATCTTCTCCAGCGCAGAGGCTTTTTTGGCCTCCGAGCAGTTATCGACGAGCGAGTGCTTGATCACCGACGTGCAAATGCCTGGCATGAACGGCCTGGAATTGCAGCACGTGATCGTCAAGAGCAGGCGCAAGTTACCGATCATTTTCATGACTGCATTTCCCGAAGCCAGCATCAAGGCTCGTGCCGAGTCCGAAGGCGCACGCAGCTTTTTGAGCAAGCCGTTTGATGGCCAGACCATGATCAACTGCATTGAACGAGCCCTTCACGGCCAACATTGAAACCTGGCGGATATATCTTCCGACTGGGTAAGTGTTTATTTTTACCTCGATTTATATTCCTCGGCGCGTTGAGGCGCAGGTGTCTGTGTGGCTGCCTTCAGAGGGGGTATACGATGGTTTATAACCTCTATGCCCACGTGTTAGCGCGCTACACCGATGTACAACTATCCGACGATATCGGGTTGAATTAATGTAATTGCCAATAGCGACGTTATTCAACATTAACTGTACGGAAGGAGTTACTGATCATGGCGCTGGCCAAACGCACTGTTCCAGGTTTCATTCAAGAAGCTTCAGTCAGTGTATTGGAGGCGCGTCGTGTGGCGTTCAATCCGGGCCAGTGCCGTACAGTTTTTCGTATTGGGCTGTGCGGTGATGTCGAGTACGCCTTGCTGCCTCAACTGTTGCGTCGACTACGTTTGGATGCGCCGGGTGCGACCTTGATGGTGCAGCGAGTTGATGGTGAGCATCTGAGTGGTTTGCTGGACAGCGGCGAGATAGGTGTTGGCCTGAGCTATCAACTACCGTCGACTAATGCGTCGCATAGCCTGCCGCTGCGCAATTTGCGCCTGAGCGTGCTGCGCAGCGACCGCGTCCCCGGGGGCATTGATCTTGACCAATATTGCGCTCGCCCCCACGCACAGGTGGGTTACTCCAGCGACGTTACCGCGTATATCGAAGATACGTTGCGAGCTCAGGGACGTAAGCGTCGTATTGAAGTGTCGGTGCCTCAATTCAGCACTTTGCCGTTGTTGATGGCCAACTCCGATCTGATCGCCACCGTGCCAGATTATGTCGCCAACGCCATGACCGCGTCGGGCGGATTTCGCAGCGAACCCATGCCTTTGAGCTCGCCCGATTTGAAGCTTTCCATGAGCTGGGGTACAGCCAACCAAGCCGCCCCGGCGCAGCAATGGCTGCGCTCGCGGATCAAAATGTTGTTGCAAGACAATGATGATAACTGAGTTGGTTTGCTGAGGTACTTAACCGCAACGCGTGCATCTCGGATCGGTAGGGCAGGTAATCGATCGCCAGACTCATCATGATCAGTACCGAGGAATATTCCGATGCCCAGAAAATCCGCAGAGTCCCGAATCTCCCCCCCAATCGTTCGGTTGAGCGGGCCCTGTCGATTCTGCGGGCATTTCGTCCCGGCGTGGCGGCGCTGGGTAATGCGGAACTGGTGGAGTTGACCGGCTTACCCCGTTCGACGATCAGCCGGTTGACACAGACATTGGTGGAGAACGGCTTCCTGCAATACGAGTTGCGACGGGGTACCTATCGTCTCGGGCCGCCTCTGCTGAGTCTGGCCCATGCTCTGCGTCTGGAGTCGGAGATCCTCAAGCTGGCCCAGCCATTGATGCGCGAGATTGCCGAGGGCCACAAAATCAACGTGGGCCTGGCGGTAGCCGACCAGATGGATATGGTTTACCTGGAGTCGGTGCGCAAGAACCGCAGTGGACTGTTCCGACATGTCACCAGCGGCTCGCGAGTGCCCATGGAAATCACCTCGCTGGGTCACGCTTTTCTGTCGACCTTGTCCGGCCCGGCGCTGGACACACAATTGAATCATCTCAAGATACGACATCCCAAGAATTGGAAGCAGGTGAAGGCCTCGATCATGAATGCGCACAAAGCCGTGCACAGCCAGGGCGTGTGTCAGGCTTCATGGCAGGCTGGCATTACCTCCATTGCTTCGCCCTTGGGGCTTGAGGATCAACCGCCCTATGTGTTCAACATCAGTTTCGCCAGCCAGGATTTCTCGGCAAGCCAAATCGAAAGCCAGTTGATTCCGCTGCTTCAAGGCTTGTTGCAAAAAGTCCGGGAACAGCTGGCCGACGCCCGTTCCCTGGAGGAATTGTCGTAGAGCAGTACGCCCATGAGTGAAAGCGCGTGAGGCAAATTCTTTTCCATTTACGGATTCTTCAAATTCCACTGGATGGGATTTGATCGTCGCTGACCGGCAAGCGAATGCACATAATCGGTTGACACGTCCCGCGGCCCTTTCGGCGTGGCGAAAACAAGAAACCGTTATGGAGATCGTTTATGGACACTTCATCCCGACCGTCAGTGTCGGCTTCCAGTGCGCTCAAAGGCGTGCGTGTGATCGATTTGTCCAGGGTATTGGGAGGCCCGTTGGCGGCGCAGATTCTCGCCGACCATGGCGCCGATGTTATCAAGGTCGAACCCCCGCAAGGCGACGAAACCCGCGAGTGGGGGCCTCCCTTCCGCGGTGACGCCTCGGCCTACTTTCTGAACGTTAATCGCAACAAACGCACTCTGGCGCTGGATCTGTCCATGAGCGAGGGCCGCGAGGTGCTGATGCGCTTGCTCGAAGATGCGGACATCCTGATCGAGAACTTCAAACCCGGTACGCTGGAAAAGTGGGGCATCGGATTTGACGTATTGTCCAAGCGCTTCGAGCGATTGATTCACGCCAGCGTCACCGGTTTTGGCAAGGATGGCCCGTTCGGTGGTCAGCCCGGTTACGACTTGATGGCGCAGGCGTGGTCTGGTCTGGTCTCCACCAACGGTACGCCGGAAAGTGGCCCGCTTCGTCTGGGGATTCCCGTGATCGACATGTCCACGGCAAGCAATGCCGTGATCGGCATCCTGCTGGCGCTGTATGAACGCGATCGGTCTGGGCAGGGCCAGCATGTTGACTTGACGCTCTATGACACCGCCATCAGCCTGTTGCACCCCCACGCGCCAAACTGGTTCATGTCCGGCAAGGTGCCGGGGCTTACCGGCAATGAACATCCAAGCATTTCGCCCTACAGTCTGTTCACCACCAAGACCCAACCGGTGCTGATCACAGTGGGCAACGACAACCAGTTCAAGCGCATGTGCGCGGTGCTGCAGTTGCCGGAACTGGCCGAGGACGAGCGCTTCTCCAGCAACGCCAAACGCATTGTCAACCGGCGGGTACTGACCGATGCCATGGAAGCGCAACTGGCGGATTTCGATGGTGTGGACATCTGTCAGAAGCTGATGGCGGTTGGGGTGGGCGCTGGCGCCGTGCAATCGGTGGACCAGGCGCTGACCCATCCTCACACCCTGCATCGCCAGATGGTGGTGCAAATTGGCGAGTACCAGAGCACGGGTATTCCGATCAAATTGTCTCGTACCCCCGGCCACGTACACAGTGCACCGCCGGAGTACAACCAGCACGCCCGGGAGATTCTTGGCGAGGCGGCTTATTCGGACGCGCAGATCGAGCAAATGTTTGAACAGGGCGTGGTCTTGTCCGAGAGAAAACGCCATGGTCAGTGACACCGCATTTGCCGCACAAAGCCCGCCGTCTGTCTTGTATCGACTGGAACGCCAGGTCGCCTGGATCAACCTCAATCGTCCGGCACGACGCAATGCGATGAGTGCGGATATGGACGCAGAGCTGCGCGTCTGCGTTATGCGTGCCGAGCGCGATCCTGATTGTCGTGTGATCTGTATCAGCGGTGTAGGTGAAGGCTTCTGCTCCGGGGCCGACCTGAGCGTCTCGCCGGAGCCTTCGCCGCAGTTGCCCTACGCCCTGGAACCACACAACCTGGGAGATTTTCGCTTCGGCTATCTGATCCAGGCCAGCAAGCCGATCGTGGCGGCCATCAATGGCGCGGCCGTGGGCGTCGGGCTAGTGCTGGCGGCATTTTGCGATATTCGCATCGCTTCGGCCCAGGCGCGATTGGGGTTTACCTACAGTCGGGTGGGTCTGGTTGCCGAGTACGGCATTGCCTGGTGGCTCCCTCGGCTGATCGGGCCGGCAGCGAGCAATGACCTGTTGTTGTCCGGTCGGTTGATTCAAGCGGCTGAAGCCCGGCACATGGGGCTGATCAACCATGTGGTCGAAGCAGAGGGCTTCAATGCTCACGTTGAAGCTTACCTGGGGGCCTTGGTGGAGCGTTGTTCGCCGCGCTCACTGGCGGTGATCAAGCGCCAGGCTTGGGCAGCTCATGAGCAGACTTTGCTGGAGGCGGTACGCAGCAGCCAGCTGGAACTCAACGTCGCGCGGCGCAGTGCCGATCATCAAGAAGGGGTGTTGGCGTTTCGCGAGAAGCGCGTGCCTCAGTTCTCTGGAGAGCCTCAATGACTGATAGTCCGTTTGTCACCTTTGTCGAGCGTGGCGGCATCGCCTTGCTGACGTTGAATTCACCGGATACCCGCAATGCGCTGAGCACGGCCCGGGAGTTCGACGCCATTGAGCAGGCCTGTGTCCGGATCCAGTCCAACCGGGGTATTCGCGTCGCGATCCTGACGGGCGCGGGCAAGGCGTTTTGCGCCGGCGGCGATGTGAAACTGATGCATCAGCGTGCCCAGGATCACACCGCTGAACCGATTGAAGAGCGGTACCGTTACCAGGAAGGCATCCATCGCGTGACCATGGCACTGCATCGCCTGGAGGTGCCGGTGATTGTCGCGATCAACGGTCCGGCCATTGGTGCTGGCCTGGATCTGGCCTGTATGTGTGACCTGCGCATCGCCAGTGAAAAAGCGACATTCGCCGAGAGTTTCGTCAAGGTCGGGATCATTCCGGGGGACGGCGGTGCCTGGCTGCTGCAGCGAGCCATCGGCGTTGCACGCGCTGCGGAAATGACCTTTACCGGCGACACGATTGATGCCCCCACGGCCCTGGCGTATGGCCTGGTATCTCGGGTGGTTGGGCACGAGACGCTGCTAGACGAAGCGCTGGTATTGGCCGAGCGCATCGCCGTCAACCCCGGCCACGCGTTGCGCATGGCCAAGCGCTTGATGCGCGAGTCGGCGCACGCCCGACTGGAAACCATCCTGGAAATGTCGGCGGCGTTTCAAGCGTTGGCCCATGCCACCGATGATCATCGGGAGCGGGTCGAGGCCATTGTTCGCCGTATCGGCTAATTAGCGCCTATCCAACCTTTTCAGGACTTGCCTGCCATGACCATTGTTTACGAAGTACGCGCAGGGATTGCGTTGCTGACGCTCGACAATCCGCCGGTCAACGCCTTGAGCCATGCCCTGCGTCGCTCCCTGGCCGAACGCTTGGGACGGTGTCTGGCCGATCCATTGGTGCGCGGTATCCTGCTCATCGGTACCGGGGGAAGGGCCTTTTCGGCGGGTGCCGATATCACTGAATTCGATTCGCCAGCCAGCCACGCAGAGCCTGCCCTGGCCAGCTTGATCCAGCAGATCGAGAATGCGCGCTTGCCCATTGGCGCGGCCATCGACGGGCATGCGCTGGGCGGCGGGCTAGAGTTGGCCCTCGGTTGTCATTGGCGCGTCGCCAGCCGTCAGTCGCGTCTTGGCTTGCCTGAAATTCACTTGGGGTTGATTCCCGGTGCTGGTGGTACCCAACGGCTGCCCCGATTAATCGGCGTTGAACCGGCTTATGAAATGATGCTGTCTGGCCGTTCTGTCGATGCGGAGCAGGCGTTCGCTCTCGGTCTGGTTGATGGCGTGCTGGACGGCGACTTTAGTGAACAGGCAGTCCATTGGTTTTTGGCCTTGCTCGACAGCGGTAAGGGTGTGCGCCGCACGCGTGACAAGCGGGTCGTCGATCACGCGCTTTCAGCGCTCACCGATAGTGCGGCGACCCGCGCCGCGCTGGCCTTGCGTCGTTGTGTCGATGCGTCTATCCATCAGCCGTTTGATGTCGCGCTGCAATTGGAACGCGAGACTTTCGCCGCCCTGGAGAGCAGTGCCGAGTCGGCCGCGCTGCGCTATGGCTTTTTCGCAGAGCGTCGTGCCAGCAATCTGTTGGGACTGGAGACCGGGACGCAGCCCATGGTGCTGCGCCAGATCGCGGTGATAGGTGCCGGGACAATGGGCAGTGGTATCGCCATGTGCTTTGCCAATGCCGGGTTTGCTGTCCAACTGCTCGACGTCAATCCTGATTCGTTGACCCGTGGGCTGGCCACCATTCGTCAAGCTTACGAAGCGCAAGTGCGCAAGGGGCGCCTGAGTCTCGCGGCGGCTGACGTGTTGATCCGGCGGATCGAGCCGCAGAGCGGGTTTGAGGCAATCACCCAGGCTGATCTGGTGGTCGAAGCGGTGTTTGAGAACTTGGCGGTCAAGCGAGCGGTATTTGAAACCCTTGATCGGCTCATGAAACCCAGTGCGTTGCTGGCAACCAATACCTCGACCCTTGATATTGACAGCATTGCCGGGTTTACCCAGCGTCCGGACCAGGTCCTTGGGCTGCATTTCTTCAGCCCGGCCACGGTGATGCGCCTGCTGGAAATTGTCCGGGGTCGGGCGACCCGCGATGATGTGCTTGTGACGGCACTGGCCCTGGCCAAGACGCTCGGTAAAGTCGGGGTAGTGGCACGCAGCGCCGATGGCTTTATCGGCAATCGCATGTGGCATCAATACTTGCGTCAGGCTTCTCTGCTGGTGGAAGAGGGCGCTACGCCGATGCAGGTGGATCGCGCGCTGGAAGACTGGGGATTCGCCATGGGGCCCTTGCGGGTCGCCGATCTGGCGGGCCTGGACGTCGGATACAGCATTCGTCAGCGCCAGTATCGCGACTACCCGCAGCAGCGCTGGTCCGGGTGGCTTGACCGTATCAGTGAGAGCGGTCGGTTCGGTCTCAAGGGTGGCCGGGGCATATACGTGTACCCAGAAGGTAGCCGGCAAGCGGTGGAAGATCCGCAGATACAGGTGCTGATCGAGGGCTACCGGCGCGAGCTTGGTGTGGTGCCCCGTACGATCACCGATGAGGAGATCGTCAGCCGTTGTCTAGACGCGCTGACCGTCGAAGGTATTCGCCTGCTCGAAGAAGGCATCGCCCAGCGCGGCTCCGACGTCGATGCCGTTTTCCTCAATGGCTACGGTTTCCCTCGAGTCCAGGGCGGCCCGCTGTTCCAGGCCGATCACGCGGGATTGCCGGCGTTGCTCGGCCGCTTGAACCTTCGTAAGGCCCAGGCCGAAGCACAATTCTGGATGCCGCCGCGTTTGCTGATCGATTTAGCGCAACGCGGTGGCCGGCTGTCGACCTACGAAGAGGAGGGGCGCTGATGAATGAAGTCAGGGTTCTTTCCACCGCCGGTACACCCATCGGCAAAGCCTATCGTGGAGCCTTGAACGCCACGCACGGCGCAACCCTGGGTGGGCATGCCGTGGCGCATGCATTGGCCCGTTCCGGTCTTGAGGCTGGCGACATCGATGATGTGTTGATGGGCTGTGGTCGCCCGGAAGGCACCGCTGGCGAGAACATCGCCCGCCAGGTGCCGGACTGCCGGTGTCGGTACCCGACGTGACGATCAACGCTTGAACATCAATGGCGGTGCGGTAGCCCAGGGGCATCCTTATGGAATGTCCGGTTCGCGTCTGGCGGGACACGCATTGATCGAGGGCCGACGACGAGGCGCTCGTTGGGTGGTCGTGACCATGTGCATCAGTGGCGGAATGGGGGCAGCCGGTTTGTTCGAGGTGGTGTGAGATCACGAGTTTCAATAAAAACAACAACACGAGAGCTTTCTTATGAACACAGCCAATAACAGTGTGACGGTCGGGACGCACGCGCCAGCCTCACAGCCAACAAGCCCTGACGCCAGCCGTCAGTCCATTCGGCGGGTCGTGATGGCCGGAGCTTTCGGCACCGTGGTCGAGTACTTCGACTTCAGTGTCTATGCGTTTCTTGCGACCACGTTGGCCGTCGTGTTTTTCCCCGCGGAGAACCCCACCGCGGCGCTGCTCTACACCCTGGGGGTGTTCGGTGCAGCCTTTGTCGCCCGTCCCCTGGGTGGGATTCTGATCGGACACATCAGCGACCGTTATGGCCGGCGTCCGGCGCTGATGGTAGCAGTGGTCGGCATGGCGTTCGCCAGCACCTTGATCGGCTTGTTGCCGGGCTTCGCCAGTATTGGGATTGCGGCGCCAGTGCTGCTATTCGTCCTGCGTTGCGTGCAAGGGCTGTCGGCGGGCGGTGAACTGGGGAGTGCCGGTTCTTACGTCGCGGAGGTAGCACCGGACTCGCGCCGGGGCTTTCTTACCAGCACCACCCAGGTCGGAACGCTGGCGGGCACCATGCTCGGTTCGCTATGTGTGGGTTTGATGCACATGGGGCTCAGCAACCAACAGATTCTCTCTTGGGGCTGGCGGATTCCGTTTCTGATTTCCCTGCCGTTGGGGATCGTGGCACTGATCGTGCGCAGCAAAGTGGAGGAGTCCAGGCAATTCGAACAAGTGGAAGAGCAGGGAGCGGTGGCGAAGATTCCGGCGCTGCTGGCGTTAGTCTCCCACCCTCGGGCGGTGTTCAGCGTGTTTGGCTTGACCCTGGTGTCGTTCGCCTCCTTCTATCTGGTGTTCACCTACATGTCCACCTACTTCGAGCGCCAAGGCATCATGCCTCCGGGGCTGGCGGCCTGGTCCACGACGCTGACGCTGGTGCTGGCGGCAGTGGCAATTCCGGTCTGGGGCATGATCACAGACCGTATCGGACGACGGCCAATCCTGATCGGTGTGTGTATCGCCAACTTGGTGTTGGCCTGGCCGCTATTCATTTTTATGCAGACCTCGGTAGGTGCGGCGTTCTTTTCGCAGATCGTGCTTGGACAGATCGAAGCCGCTTACATGGGAGTGATCCTAGCGGCCTATTGCGAGATGTTCCCGGCCCGAGTGCGCTCCAGCGGTTTCAGCCTGGGGTACAACTTCTCAGCGATTCTTGCCGGAGGCAGCGCGCCTTATCTGGCCACTTGGCTGATCTCGGTAACCGGCGCGCCCCATGCCCCGGCGTGGATCCTGATGGCTATGGCCTTTCTTTCCTTGCTGGTGGCATTGACCGTGCGTGAAACCGCCAATCGCCCGATGCCCACGGTTTAACGCACTGGAGTCAACGATGGCCATTCGTAGTTACCCGCAGATTCATCAATACATTGCCGGCCGCTGGGTCGAAGGCGGTGCCGCCAGCGTCGAGCAGGTACTCGATCCTGCGACCGAGCAGGTGCTGGGCACTTACCGCCACGCCTCCCTTGCCGATATCGATGCGGCGCTGGTGGCCGCAGATGAGGCGCTGCCAGGTTGGCGCGGGCAGACGCCCGACGCGCGCTATCAAATCCTGCGCAAGGCTGCCGCTCTGTTGCGCCAGCGCAGCGAAGAGGCGGCGGCGATCCTCAGCCTTGAACAAGGCAAACCGCTGAGTGAGTCGCGGATGGAAATCCAGGTCAGCGCCGATGTGCTGGACTGGTACGCCGAAGAAGGCCGACGAGCTTATGGTCGAGTGATTCCGGGATCGTCCAACAGCCGGCTATTGGTGGTCAACGAGCCGATCGGCGCGGTGGCGGCGTTCACTCCGTGGAATTTCCCCGGTACCACCGTCGCCCGCAAACTGGGTGGAGCCCTTGCCGCCGGATGCACGGCGATCATCAAGGCCTCGGAGGAAACCCCCGCGACTGCCGTAATCATTTTCCAGTGCCTGGAACAAGCCGGATTGCCGCCCGGCGTGGCGAATTTGCTGCTGGGTATCCCGGTTGAAATCTCCACGCGTTTGTTGAGCAGCAAAGTGATTCGCAAGGTCTCCCTGACCGGATCGTTATCAGTCGGTCGGGTGCTCGGGCATCTGGCGGTGGATAACGATTTGGTGACCACTATGGAGTTGGGCGGCAATGCGCCGGTGATTGTCTTCGATGATGTTGACGTCGAGGCGGTTGCCGCACTGTGTGCCACCGCCAAATTCCGCAATGCAGGACAAGTCTGCAATGTACCGAGCCGTTTCTATGTGCATGAGCGCATTGCCGATCGATTTGCCGCCACTGTGCAGACATTCGCTCGCGACCTACGGGTCGGCCCCGGTATTGAAGCTGGCACGCAAATGGGACCGCTGGCCAATGTCCGGCGCTTGGCCGTGATGCAGCAGTTGGTCGATGACGCACAGCAACGGGGGGCCAACTTGTTGGCAGGCGGCAAACGGCTGGATCGCGCCGGCTATTTTTTCGAGCCGAGCGTACTGGCCAATGTTCCCGACGCGGCACGAGTGCTGGTGGAGGAAGCGTTTGGCCCGATCATGCCCATCACCACCTTCAAGGATTGCGATGAAGTGCTGTTGCGCGCCAACGACACAACCTATGGCCTGGGCTCGTTTGTGTTTACCGAGTCGCTGGATCACGCGACCTATGTCAGTGATGCCCTGGAAGCCGGGATGGTCGGGGTCAACACGACGGTTTTGTCGCGCACCGAAACCCCTTTCGGCGGCATCAAGGCTTCCGGGCACGGCTTCGAGTCAGGCATTGAGGGACTGGAGGCCTATCTGCGTAAGAAGGTCATCCTGCAACACCCACCGGTTCGCGGCGTTGCGCGCTGAATTTTGTTGATCAGGCCGTCCGATTTATCGAGCCGGCGAGCAGGGAGAACATTATGTCTGTTGAAAAAGTGGCGGTCGTCACTGGTGCTGGCAGTGGCGTAGGTCTCAAGACCACAGGCCTGCTGCATCGGAGAGGTTTTCAGGTAGTACTGCTGGACATCGATGGCGATGCGGCCGCGACCCAGGCCAAGGCGCTCGACCCCAGCGGCCTGAGCGTGTTGTCGGCCCAGGTGGATATCTGCAACGAGGCGCAGGTGCGCGGGGCCATCGCCCAGGTTCGCACGCGGTGGGGGCGAGTGGATGTGCTGGTTAATAACGCCGGCCTGCCCCAGGCAAATCTACCGTTTGAGGCCGTTTCGGCCCAACTCTGGAGCCAGGTGCTGGATGTCAATCTCATGGGGATTGTGCACCTCGCCCAAGCCGTGGTGCCGTTGATGCGCGAGCAAGGCAGCGGGCGCATCGTCAATGTCACCTCGGTGGCGGGTAGCCGGGCGCGACCGGGAATGAGCGCCTATTGCGCAGCCAAGGCGGCGGCCATTTCCCTGACCCAGACCCTCGCGCTGGAGCTGGCCGACGTGGGAATTCTGGTGAACTCGGTGGCCCCGGGCTCTCTGGAAACTCCGATGTTCAAGAAGTTTCTGCAACCGGATGAAGCCTGGGATGCCGCTATGGAGCGCTACCTGCCGAATATCCCGCTGCATCGGTTGGGGCAACCTGAGGAAATCGCCGAAACGATTGTCTGGATCGCCAGCGAAGCGCCCGGATTCATGACCGGGCAAAACATCATCGTCGACGGAGGGCGATGCCTGTAAAGGAGCCACCCCGGTATGGTGCCGTTTAACTTCGCAAAAAACGGGCAGGAAGATGGCGCTTTAAAAGGTCATCTGTACTGGCCTGATTGTCGACGGATGGGTGATCTACTTCTACCTGTGGCGCTGCGTTGGCTCGGTGAGTCTGATCAAGCTTTAGCCTATTCGTTCTGTCAGACAGAACCTGTTGCAATATTTTAGAACGAGTGCTAGGTTGTGAATGACGAAAAAAATCGCGGATTCTTCTGTGCGTATTGGCGTCTGACGTAACCGCTCAAAGCTGTTCGACGGCTAGAAGCGATTCGATGGGGGTCAGGATTGAGAAAACTGGGCGCTGACCGGATGCATGACCTGCTTCGGTGAGAACGGGATGTCTTGCGCTTTTTTTTTGCTCAGCAGCATCAGACGAAGTCCGTTGTTAAAAATCTAAAATAAAAAGAGACGGTCATCATGACAATTAAAGAGTCCATCGAAACCTCGATGTCTTCGCCCGCCGGTACTGCAGATTGGCCCAGTCCAACCTTGGCCTGGTACACCGTATTCGTGCTGTTTCTGGCCTATACCTTTTCTTATGTTGATCGCGTTATTTTGACCATTCTGGTCGAACCGATACAGCGTGACCTGGGTATCAACGACAGCCAGATCGCATTACTCCATGGATTGGCCTTCGTTATTTTTTATGTGGGTTTAGGCGTGTCGCTCGGCGTTGCAGCTGACCGTTCAAATCGCAAACGCATCATCGTGATCAGCATCATAACCTGGAGTCTGATGACGGCCTGTTGCGGGCTGGCGAAGTCGTTCGGTCAGTTGTTCGTGGCACGGGCCGGCGTCGGTATTGGCGAAGCCGGGCTTTCGCCTGCGGGTTACTCATTGCTGGGTGATTATTTCCCCCCGCACAAGCGCGGGTTGGCATTGGGTGTCTACACCGCCGCTATCGTTTTTGGTGGCGGGGTGGCGCTGATCATCGGTGGGCTGGTGGTTCAGGCCGTGAGCGCACACCCGACGATCGAGATCCCGCTCCTCGGTGCCACTCGTTCATGGCAGGCGGTCTTTTTTATCGTTGGATTACCGGGTGTGTTGGTCGGTTTGCTAGCGATGACCCTGAAAGAACCTGTGCGCAGGACTGGTGAGTCGGTCGTTACCGGCAATCGCCCTCGTGTGCCATTCCTGGCGCAGTTCAAACGACACAAGTCGAGCTATCTGCTACACATCTTCGGCTTTTCGATGCTGTCGGTGCCCTTCAATGTGACCCTGTTGTGGGGCCGGCCGTTCCTGTCGAGAACCATGGGCCTCACCCCCTCGCAAGGCGCCTACACCCTGGGCGTGATCATGATGATCTTTTGCACGGCGGGCATCTTGTCCGGCAGTGCGCTGTCAGATCGGCTGCTTAAGAAAGGGCATATCGACGCCACCGTCCGCGTCGGCGTGATTGCTGCGCTCGGCCTTGTGGTGCCATTAGCGCTGTTTCCGTTCACAACGACCCTCGTGCCTGCGTGTATCTTGTTGGCGATAATTCTCTACTTCGGCAGCTTTGCCTTCGGCGCTGCGCCCGTTGCCTTGCAATTCATCACCCAAAACGAAAACCGCGCGGTGATGACATCTCTGTACCTGCTGGGGGTAAGTTTTATTGGCCTTACAGCCGGACCGACCTTGACCGGTGTATTCACTGACTATGTCTTCAAGGACAAAGAGTTGGTTGGCTATTCAGCTGCGATCGTGAGCGTTTCTGCGGCGTTGCTGGCGGCGATCGCCTTCTTTTACCTGCTTCCTCGATTCAGAAAGGCTGCGGATCAAGAGAGTCGCTCGTTGGGCTGACCATCAACTAAAACGTCAGATCTGCGACCACGTCATTTAAATGGAGCAGTCTGAAATACCGAAGAGATGCGGTCTTCGGATGGAAGGCAGCGTCCACTTACGTTGTGGCATCGAGAAAGTATTCGCTTTCGACGCCTGAGTTTATCAGTGCCCCTGCACACGATAGTTTGATGGGCCGTCTTTTTTGTGCGACTTGGATTCATCGCGTTGGCGTGATTGATGTTCATGGTTGACTGTTGTCTCCATTGGATATAGCCATTGCGATGCACTATGTGCACGTCGTCTTACTGGGCGTTAATGTGCTGTTGAACACGGCACATTGTCGCCAGTAAGTGCAGCCTGACGATATGTTTCGTCAGGCTGCACTCCGCCGGGTGGCGACTTGAATAGCAGTAAGTAGCCATCGGTTTAGCGCATACCCACAAAATAAAAATTCTTAAAAAATGGGAGCAATACCAGTGAAAAAGTCCCTCTTGGCACTTGCGGTTACAACGGGCGTCCTGGCCCAAGAGTCTAATGCCGCGGGTTTTATTGATGACAGTAAAGCGTCCATTAGCTCTCGTACTTTTTACTATGAAAATGATCAAAGAAACGCGAACGGTATCGATCAACGTCAGACGGTGACTGGCTTGAGATTCGACTTCCTTTCTGGTTTCACTCAAGGCACGGTTGGCGTGGGCTTAGATGTTCAGGGGCTAGTCGGTGTAAACGTTGGGGGCGGTATTTCCCCGCACAACACGGCTACCAACAATACGATTTCACCCACGGAAGGTGACGGCTCGCCGGTAAGTGACTGGAGCCGCTTAGGTGCCAACGGCAAGATCAAGGTATCGAAAAGCGAGCTGAAGGCCGGTAACGCTTTAGCGCCCAATCTGCCAATCCTGGTGTCCAACGATAGCCGACTGCTCCCGGCAAGCTACCAAGGGGCGATTTTCACCTCCAGGGAGATCGACAACCTTACGTTTACTGCCGGTAATCTGAGTCGTGAGATCGGTCGTGCATCCAGCAATTGGGCAGGTATTGCAGCAGGGGGACGTAAAGGTTCCGATGGTTTCCGGTTTGGCGGAGCTGACTGGATGATCAATGAAGACCTCACGCTGCAGTACTACTACGCCAAACTGGAAGATTACTACCGTCAAAACTTCCTGGGACTGGTACACGTCTACCAGATGACGCCGGCTCAGTCGCTAAAGACCGATCTGCGATATTTCAACAGCCAGTCTGACGGTAAAAACGGTACTGACTCAAACTATGCTTTTCGAAACGGTTATAACGATGGCAACACAGGCGAAATTAACAACAATACGTGGTCGGCAGCATTTACCTACACCTTGCTTGGTCATGCATTGACCTTGGGTCATCAGCGTGTAAGCGATAGCGGCGGAATGGCCATTGTCAACAATGGAGGCGTTGTCGATGGGCGAGGGCATTCTGAAGGCGAGGGCGGCGCGAGCATCTATCTCTATACCGATATCATGATAAACAGCTTCACCCGCGCCGGTGAAAATTCGACATTCGGTATCTATACCTTCGACTTTGCTATGTTGGGCGTGCCGGGCCTAAAGTCGTCATTCACTTACATTAAAGGCAGCGACATTCGGGGGGCTGGTGGTGTGACGACTGACCGCTACGGTGAATGGGAGCGCGATCTTCGTCTTGACTACACTTTGCAAAGCGGTTCATTGAAGGGTTTAAGTTTCTCACTGCGCCGTGCAAATTTCCGTTCCGAATTGCCAACGTCGGCTGTGCAGGATCAGGATCAGACGCGCTTTTATATCAACTACACCTATGCCCTATGGTAAGAATAAATATCGGTTTTGACTCTGCCCCCGCGGTCTAGGAAACTGTGCCGTACCCGGTTAAGAATTTTGCGGCGATGAGAGTGGGTCATACCCGTCTAGTTAATTGAGTGCGCTGCTGAAAATTGCGGCTTCCGCCGCCGAGCTTCACAGCGGCGGAGGTTGCGTCCCACGCATTCTGGCAAAAGGGGACTGAGGAGTTGTCCTCTGCTTGCGGCCCTCAGGCGAGAGGCATGACGGTCATACAGAATGTGCGAATAGAACGGCTCATAGGAATGGAGGTTGTATGCGGCTTTGTGTTTTTTCGGGTTCCAGCCCAGGTCGATTGCCAGTGTATTCGGAGTTCGCTACTCAGTTGGGTTACGCACTGGCCGAGGCAAATATTGGACTGGTCTATGGCGGCGCTTCGGTAGGCCTAATGGGAGCAACTGCTGATGCCGTACAGGCCCGAGGTGGCGAAGTAATCGGAGTAATCCCTGGATTTCTGGCTGAAAAAGAGGTCGCCCATATGGGGCTCAGCGACCTGCGCATTGTCGATTCGATGCATGACCGCAAGGCTCTGATGGCCGAGCTTTCGGACGGATTCATCGCTTTGCCCGGTGGTCTAGGTACGTTGGAGGAGCTATTCGAGGTATGGACGTGGGCGCAACTTGGGCAGCACGTAAAGCCCTGTGCGCTGCTCAACATCAACGGATTCTATGACGGTCTATCATCGTTTCTTGACCATGTCGTGGACGAAGCTTTCCTCAAACCCGTGCACCGTCAAATGTTAATTGTTAAACCTGATGTGGACTCGCTGCTGGCTTCCGTTCTTAGCTATCGGGCCCAGAACGTAACCAAGTGGATCAAGCGGGAGGAAACTTGATGGCTAAGTCACCTCGGTTGGGCTGTGGCGCAGCGATTATCCAGGATGGGAAAATCCTTCTGATCCAACGTTTGAATGATCCCGAGTCAGGCTGCTGGGGTTTGCCAGGGGGGAAAGTCGACTTTCTCGAACTGGTTGAGCATGCGGTAAAGAGAGAGATTGCTGAAGAGTTGGGAATCCAGCTCTTTAATCTGGTACTGCTTTGCGTGGTCGATCAGATTGATCTAGAAAACAACGAGCACTGGGTAGCGCCTGTCTACCAGACCTCAGACTTTGACGGCATCCCTTATTTGGTTGAGACCGATAAACATTCAGGTATGAGTTGGTACTCCCTGGACGCTGTGCCCGAGAGGTTGACGGTTGCCACTCGTGCGGCTCTGCCTCTGCTACGTGAGCAATTATCGTGATCCTTCAATGGGCACTGCTGTTGACGGAGTAGAACAACTGAACGCAGCAGCATTGGCGTTTTCACCTTCCGGCCCCTCGTGGGGCGGCATCAATCGGGCCGACATTCAACGTCATATAAAAACAAATCACTGGGAATACACCTGGCCGGTTTGATCGTGGTCGGCAGTATTATCGCCTTCAGAATAGTCGGTCATACGGCGATAAGAGCGGCGGTTGCCAGGCGCGTTTTCCTTGGCGTATACAGCCTTTTTGACACCGGTAATCCTTCCCCGCGATGGTGAAGAAATGATTTGAATGCAGAGGGCTCCAGGGCCCGAGCGTAATAAAACCCCTGCACTTGATCGCAGCCCCAAGCGTTCAGCGTATCTAATATTTCTCGAGACTCTACACCTTCGGCCACAGCTTTGATGTTCAGGCTGTGGGCCAGGGAAATCATGGCTTGGACGATAGCCGCATCGTCGGCGCTGGTCAGAATTCCACGTATGAACGATTGGTCGATCTTCAGTTTGCCGACGGCAAACCTGCGCAAGTAGGACATGCTCGAATAGCCGGTACCGAAGTCATCAATAGACAGCTTTACTCCCATTGCAGCCAGCGCGGACAGGATACCTATTACTCGTTCGGTATCATCTATCAGCATCGATTCAGTGAGCTCCAGCTCCAGTAAATGTGGGGCCAATCCCGATTCTTTCAGTGCATCGCAGACCTCTTGGAAAAGATCGCCTTGCTTGAATTGCATTGCCGAGCAGTTTACCGCGACCACCAATTCGCCTAATCCCTGACGTTGCCATTCAACGGCTTGTAGGCAAACGTTGCGCATCAGCCAGTGACTAATCGGAATGATTGCACCACAGGCTTCAGCGGCCGGGATGAACTCAGCGGGTGAAATTGTGCCTTTTTCAGGATGTGGCCAACGCAGTAGAGCTTCGGCACCCACGACGTTGCCAGTGATAAGGTCGATTTGGGGTTGGTAATGAATGGTCAACTGATCCAGGATTGATGTCTGGCGCAGCTCCATTTGCAGCTCAAGTTGGCGTATGCCCTGGAGACCCATTTCAGGGGTATATAGACACCAGGTATTACGCCCAGCGGCTTTGGCCTTATAGAGCGCGGTATCGGCGGCCTTGAGCAGCGCGTCGAAATCGCGACCATGCTGTGGGTATAGCCCGACCCCAATTGACGGAGTGACCAACAGGTGGCGAGAAGCCAAGTTGCAAGGCTGGCCTGTGCTCTGTAGTACTTTGGTAATCAACTCCCCAAGACGATCCAGGTCAGGGTTTTTGACCAGGAGCAGGTACTCATCGCCACCCAAACGCGCCACGGTGTCCAACTCATCCAAGGCCGATAGCCGTTGAGCGAGGATGCGCAAAACCTCATCACCGGTCTGATGGCCAAGCGAGTCGTTGATGCTCTTGAAATTGTCCAGGTCGAGATAGAGCAGGGCTAATGATTGACTGTTTGAGTCGGCCTGCACGGCGGCCTGATCAAAGCGCTCTCGCAGCAAGCGGCGATTGGGCAAGCCCGTCAGAGCGTCGTGATAAGCCATGAACGCAATACGCTGCTGGGCTGATTTTCGTTCGGAAATGTCCTGCAGTGTAATAACGGCACCGATCAACAAGCCATTGCGAATGTTCGGATAAGCCCAGACTTCGACAGGAAGCTCCTTGCCTGCAGTATCCCGGAATACGCTGTTTTCGCAGTGAAAGGCACCGCCTTTGTTGACGGTTTCAATGATCCGTTGCGTGAAGTTCTGTGGCCCTAGACGGGTGTCAGGAAAGTATTGGTCCAACGCACACTCCAGCAACTCGCGCTCGGCTTTAACCCCCGAAATTCGTGCGCTTGCGGAGTTGAAAAAAATACAGATTCCACTCAGGTCAATCACCAGAATCGCGTGACCCACCGAGTTAAGCAACAAACGAATATGTTCTTCGTTTCCCTGCACGGCTACCAATGCATGACGCTCGCTGATGCGAGTCCGTTGGAGCCTCAGTTGCAGGCTGAAAATCAAAAGCAGCATGACCAGCACAAATATCACTGAAGCCGCAGTGAGCGTACGCCACTCGGCAAGATAATCCTGGGGGGCAAAACCGGTGACGATCACCAGCGGATAATTGGCAACCCTTTGGAAACCGTAGAGACGCTCGACACCGTCAACACTTGAGGTGGACTGAGTAATGCCCTGATTACTCCCCGCTGCCAGTGCCTGATCGACCATATCGCTGGGATAGGTTCGATGTGGTTGGTTTATGACGGGCCGGTGCAGAACGATGCTTGCCGGATCCAGTAGGCGTAGTTCAATGGCGCCGTGGGGGCCGATATCGACTTCCTTAAGTAGATCTTCGATGGTCTTGAGCGGCAAGCTCGTAGTGATCCAGCCCGTGCGCTCATGCTGAGGGCCTGAAATCGGCATTGCCAACTGCAGTTCGGTATTACCGTTCTGATGGTCGAATACCATGTTCGATTCGCGCTCATTAACCGAGCGATTTTCCACTAGCATCAGCCGTGCCCTCAGTCGTTGTTGAGCGAGCGACGGCGGTAAAGTCTGATTTTTGGTTGCGAACAGGACGTGTCCTTGAAGGTCTAGAACCTGAAATGGCGGCAGATCACCAAAGCGACTCTTGATGATCGCGAACTGATGCTCAAGAGCGCTTTTATCGGCGGTCTTGCCGGTTAGCAATGGTGCCAACTCTCGTGCCAGCATACTCAACGACTTTTGTTGACGCCGAAGCAGGCCGGCATCGAGGCGCGCCTCCAGGGTCAGGTTGAGATTGCGAATGTCCGCCATGGTTTGGCGTTCGACATGCTGTCGGGCGAAAGATAGCGAGACCACCATCAATACTCCGATACCCGCTGCCAAGAAGGCCCCAAGCCATAAAGACGGCGCATCGTGAACACTCTTACGCACGCGCTGGCAGAACTCGGCAGCCATGTGTCGTTTCTGTGCAAGGGTATTGGTTTCGCTGGTGGTTTCCATGTTTGGTTTTGCTTCCCGGTTATTTGATTTGTTACCGGGAAGGTTACTGATGGCTGTGGGCCGCGACACTCCTACCTAAGGAACGTTCAGCTAGTCCATGGGTGTAACGACGTCATACGAAGGTTTCGGTTTGTACGTTGAGATCTCGGTGAATACCCATGTGTAGAGTGCCGCCGGTGGCACTCTACCCGGCACCGACATAAGTCGGCCGCTTCTTTCATCGCCTGGCTAAATACGAACGGCTTTAATTGGTTGGGTAGGTCGGATAGTCGGTATACCCCGCGGCCCCACCGCCATAACTCAAAGCCCGGTCTGGTGTTAGCAAGGGCCAGTCGTTTTGCAGTCGCTCAACCAGGTCAGGGTTGGCGATAAAGGGCTCACCAAATGCTGCGATGTCGATCAATCCATCGCGCAGGAATTGCTCTGCAGTTTCTTTAGTCATGCCCCCGGCGAGCACCAATGTTCCTTGGTAATGGCTACGGAATTTTTTCAGGAAGTCGCCTGGAATCGGCGAACTGCCTCGCGACAGCTGATCCATGAAATGAACGTAGGCCAACCCGCGCCGGGACAACTGGTCGGCGACGTACAGGTAGGTGTCTTCGACATCGTCATACAAGCCCATGTCGAACAGGCCGCCAAAGGGCGACAGGCGGATGGCTGTGCGTTGTGCACCAATGCGCTCAATCACGCTATCGACCACTTCCAGCAAAAAGCGTGAGCGGTTTTCTATCGTGTCACTGCGGTACTCGTCTGTACGGTCATTAACCAACGGATTGAGGAATTGCTCGATCAGGTAGCCGTTGGCACCGTGCAGTTCAATGCCATCGAATCCGGCATCAATTGCATTGGCGGCTGCCTGGGCAAAGTCACGGATCACCTGTTTGACTTCGCCGGTAGTGAGGGTGCGGGGTTTGGAGACATCCACCGGCCCCGGCTCGCCACTCTCCGTCACGCCCCAGGCCTGGGAGTTGCGGGCAATCTGCGAGGTTGAGCTGACCGGCGCAATGCCGTCGGGTTGAATACTCACGTGGGAGACGCGTCCGACATGCCATAGCTGGGTGAAGATAACGCCGCCGGCATCGTGGACTGCCCGGGTGACTTTGCTCCAGCCATTGATCTGCGGTGTGGTGTAGATGCCGGGGATGGCCAGAAACCCTTCGGCCGAGCGCGAAATCGGTGTGCCCTCGGTAATGATCAGGCCCGCGCTGGCACGTTGACGGTAGTAAAGCGCGGTGAGGTCGCTGGCGATGCCATCCGGGTTGCGCGCTCGGGTCATCGGTGCCATTGCAATGCGATTTTTCAGATTCAGCGTGCCAACCCGGCAAGGTTCAAACAATGTGGTCATGGGATCCCGTCCTGTCTTGGTGATGGCCAAGAAGGTAAGCGCAGTGCCGGCTCCTGATAAGCCCACGCGCCTGAACATGACCTGTGAGGCCGTTTCACAACTTCGGACATCACGGCCAGGGTCGTCTGACGGGCGTTGGATGATGCCGGGGTGAAATATATTCAAAGGTGAAGTGAATGGAAGGCGTGATTTCTCGGCTCATTACCCGGTATCGCTTGTGATATTTTTTCATTAATAAATGAGCGGGAGAAAGACGTGGATAACCGAGCGGGCGAAATGTTGGTATTTGTGCGGGTGGTCGAGGCCGGCAGTTATTCGCAAGCGGCGCGCCAAATGCTGATGACGCCATCAACGGTCAGCAAGTTGATTGTCCGCCTGGAACTACGTCTGGGCGTTCGCCTGTTGGAGCGCTCGACACGCCAACTGTCGCTGACCGATGAAGGACGGATTTACTACGAACGCAGCAATGTCTTGCTGGCAGAACTGGATGATGTCGAAAGGGTGTTGGCCCAGGGGGCGCAGAAAGCCCGCGGCACCTTGCGGATCAACGCATCGGTAGCCTTCGGTACACTGGCGATCGAACCTCATTTGCCGGCTTTCTGGGAGGCGCATCCAAACATTCAAATCAACCTGTCCTTAAGCGATGACATCGTCGACATGTACCTGGATCGAACCGACATTGCCTTTCGGGTGGGGGCATTGAATGACTCAACGCTGCGTGCCAGGAAGATCGGCGTGGCCCGGCGCAAGATCGTTGCGTCCCCGGGTTATCTGGAAAAATTTGGAGTTCCCCAGACCCTCGATGAACTCGACGAGCACAACTGCTTAAGCTTCAATTTCCGTCGCGCCAGCCCTGTGTGGCCCATGCACCAGAGTGGACGCATCGTGGATCGCATTGTTCAGGGCAACCTGCAGGCCAACAATGGCGAGACCGTTCGACGCATGGCAATCGCCGGTGTGGGGATTGCCCGGTTGGCCGACTTTCACATCGATCAGGACCTCGCCGAGGGTCGACTGGTCGAGGTGCTCGGGCAAACGGGCTATGACTGCGAGGAGGTCCATGCGCTGTATCAGGGCGGGCAGCATGTGCCCCAGCGTATCCGGACGTTCCTCGACTTTATGGTGCCGCGTCTGCAAGCCTTCATGAACCGGGATTAAATCCCGGCGTTGTCTTCAGTCTGCGGATTCGATGACGCTCTTCAAGCGCGCCAGCCCGGCGCGGTAGATGGCCTCGAAATGCTCGACCACCTGAGCTTCATCGGCCCCCTGGACCAGAAAACTGCTGGACCAGCTCGCCAGCGTCCCCCCGTTGCCATCGTCTTTAGCCGACATCGTGCCCACATAGTCAATGACCGGCGAGGGGCCTTCCAACAAGGCGTAGCTGTAGTTCATGTGGTCTTCGTCGAACGTGATCAAGCGTTCGACGATGGTCGTGCCATCGGCGGTTTTCAGATGGCGCAGGCGTCCGCCGTCGCTGAGGCTGCTGCTGGCAATCAGATCCAGCCAACGGGGTAGCCAATCAAACCCGCCAAGAGTCGACCAGACCTGTTCGGCCGGGCGTGCGATGGTAATCGAGATATGGACTTTACTCATTTTTCACCTTTACAGAGGGAGAGTAGGGGCAGGCGTGCCAGCACCAAGGTATGAATGAACAGGAGCAGACCCATGACTGACAGGTTTGCCGCGACAGTCCCGCTCAGGCATTGGGCCAGCAGCAGGCAAACCACTGCGGCAGATTGGGTCAACAGGCGCTGGGTGACCGAGATCCTTGAGGGTCTCGGCAACTCGAACAGGCAACCAGGCCACGCGTTTGGCTTGGCACATGAGTAGGCTGTTGCAATGAGTGCCACTGCAACGTAGCCCCAGACACCGATGCCGACTCCGTCCTGGATCTGCAACTGGCCCATGGCACAGGCAGTGATCGACAGCAGCGCAATTGCAACTAACGCAGGACGGCTATTGCTCATGGTGCGTCGTTCAATCCCATCGGCGCATCCACCCGTAAACGCAGGACATGAAAGGGTGGCAGGCTGTCGTCCTCACCGGCATTGAGCAGTGGGTGGCGGTGCAGTTGGTTCGCCGTAATGTAGAGCCACTGCCCCTGCGCATCGAGTTCAACCCCATCAGGCCAACCGAGCAACCGATCGTCCTGGGCCAAAATCCGGTAGCCGGCAGGTGACGCCAAGCCGATCGCGTTGTTGGCGATGTCGGTCACATAGACGTTGCCCTCTGCGTCGACATCAAAACCATCGCAATGTGGCTTTTCACACCAGTACTCCACCGCTTCGCTCAGGCGTTCGTCTGCGCCAGGTGCGGCGAGGATTTCGGTTGAAACCCGATACACCTTGCGTGCTGACATCGAACCGAAATAGACCCATCGGCCCAAGGGGTCGATCGCGATGGGATTGAGGCCGTAACGATAAGGAATGACGTCGCCTTCTGGGGTACGCAACGCAAGGGGTTTACCGCCGATCATCAGCGGCACATCCCCGGGCATCAACCCCGGGTAGCACTCCAGAGACCGCCACGACAGGCCGCTTTGCAGGTCGACCACGACGATTGCCGGATAGTCGCTCTCACCGGCGGGGTTCATCGTCATGTCGGCGATGTAAATGCGCTGGCGTCGCCAGTCGATGACAAAGTCCTGGGTGAACGAGCTGGGTCGCAGTACGTTTTGCGGCAGCACGATCAGACGTTGCAGGCGATCTTCGCGATCATTCCACGCGATGAGCCGAGGCTGTTGCTGTGCACCGCCCATGTCGAGTATCCAGACGATACCTTCGGGGTCGGTGCGGATGCCGATCACCGCGGACATGCCGCGACCATCCGTTCCGGGTTTACTGGCCCAGGTCTCATTGGGATAAGCCGGGTGCTCGCCGTCTTTGGCCACCGCGCGTACGCTGATATCCGGAGCGATGATGGCGGACACCGAGACCAAAACCCTTCCGTCCGGCATGACGGTCGGGTTACCTGGACGTTCAACCGGGAAGGTCGCGAAGATCTCCAACTGATGAGTGTTCATGGCAGGGCCTTGACGAAGGACGCCGCAGTGCCGGCGGTTGGATCGACGAAGATGATGTCACTGGGGTCGCGCCGAGGGGTATCGACCGACACCATGAACAGTGGATGTTCGAGGATCTCCGGCATGCCATGGATGGTGAACTTTTTGAAGAACAGCATCTCGCCCAGACCGACTTCAAAGGGTTCGCGGTCGCCCATGAAAAAGCGCGCGCGTCCGGACATGATGATCAGGTATTCGTCACAGGTAGCGTGGTAGTGGGCAGGGGTAGGGTGGTAGACCCGAAACACCCGGCCACTGGCTTCGTCTTCGTCAGTCAGACGGGTATCGACCAAGAGTGTGTCGGAGGTCTCGGGGAAGGTCTTGACTATCGCATTGAGATCGAACGAGGCGTGAGGCGCGGCCTCCACCAGTTTTTTCCGTGTGATTGCTTCGGTCATTTTGAAACCCTCATTTGGGCGTCCTCTCAGGGGCGCTGCGCTGTTGTTTGATGGGTTCAGGATAAGCATTGGACCGATTGCAGAAAACGCTGCGAGGGCGCACAAGACTTGAGAATGGAAATAACAGATGGCCCGACGCGTATGAATATCTGACCTGACGAGGCCAGCAGCAGGGGATAGACAGCCGTGCTGCGACAGGTGCAAATGTAGTGGTCGTCTTGTGAATTAAATTCCAAACAGCTGCGCTTCGTGGTGCGTTTCTGGTCCTTCAAAGTTGCGGCATAGTTGTGAGTACTCACTCCCGAGTCCAGTTGCGTCGGAGACACGAAGATGCAAATCAGAGCTGCTGTTCTAAGACACATGAATACGGCGCCGCCTTACGCCCAGAGCAAGCCGATTGTGATCGAGACCATCGAGCTGGCACCGCCAGGGCCGGGTGAAGTATTGGTGCGTATCCGCGCCGCGGGTCTTTGTCATTCCGATCTGTCGGTGATCAATGGCGACCGCCCTCGGCCGATGCCAATGGCGCTCGGGCATGAGGCCGCAGGTGTGGTCGAAGTCTTGGGTGAAGGGGTCAGCGACCTTGAGCCGGGCGACCATGTGGTCATGGTGTTCATGCCCAGTTGCGGCCATTGCCTGCCCTGCGCCGAAGGTCGTCCGGCCCTCTGTGAGCCAGGCGCGAAAGCCAACGGCGCCGGTACGCTGATCAACGGCTCGGTCCGCTTAAGCAGCCCTGCGGGCCATGTGCATCACCATTTGGGCGTGTCGGCGTTTGCCGAGTACGCAGTTGTTTCGCGCAACTCCGTGGTCAAGATTGACCGCGATTTACCCTTTGTTGAGGCTGCGCTCTTTGGTTGCGCGGTGTTGACGGGGGTCGGTGCGGTGGTCAATACCGCGCAGTTGCGAGTGGGCTCAACGGCGGTGGTGATCGGCCTTGGCGGTGTTGGTCTGGCTTCAGTACTGGGCGCAAGAGCGGCAGGGGCCAGCAAAATCATCGCTGTGGACCTTTCACCCGAGAAGCTCGCGCTGGCCATGGAAGTCGGTGCAACAGCGGTGGTCAACGGTGGCGACCCGGACGCTGTGGAGCAGGTGCGGCAACTGACTGGTGGCGGCGCCGACTATGTTTTCGAAATGGCCGGCTCGATCCGGGCACTCGACAACGCCATGCAGATGACCAAGCGTGGTGGCATGACGGTTACCGCAGGTCTGCCGCCACCTGGGGCGACGTTGCCGGTCAATGTGGTTCAGTTGGTGGGCGAGGAGCGAACGCTCAAGGGCAGTTACATCGGTACCTGTGTGCCGATCCGCGATATCCCCCGGTTTATTGAGCTCTATCGTGACGGTCGCCTGCCGGTAGACCGGCTGCTGAGCGGCAAGCTCAAGCTGGACGATATCAACGAAGGTTTCGACCGCCTGCATGACGGCAGCGCGGTGCGTCAGGTTATTGAATTTTGAGGAGTGACAGCATGGCCGATTCAAACTTCCTTTCGACACTCGACGATCCTTCACTGTTTCGAGAGGCGAACTACATCGATGGTCAGTGGCTGGCCATCGGTGAGGGGCGCAGCATCACCGTCACCAACCCGGCAACCGGTAACGTGCTGGGCCGCGTGCCTTCCCTCGGCACGCCTGAGACGGCGCTGGCAATCGCCGCTGCCAAGCGCGCACAGCCGGCCTGGCGAGCGCTCACTGCCAAAGAGCGTGCGGTAAAACTGCGTCGCCTGTTCGAATTGATGATCACCCACCGCGAAGACCTGGCGCGGATCATGACGGCCGAACAAGGCAAACCGCTGGCCGAGAGCCGTGGCGAAATCACCTATGCAGCGTCGTTCATCGAATGGTTTGCAGAGGAGGGCAAGCGTGTTTATGGCGATACCATCGCCTCCCATTCAACGTCCAGCCGCATCATCGTTCAGAAGGAACCCATTGGGGTCTTCGCGGCGATTACTCCCTGGAATTTCCCGGCGGCGATGATTACCCGCAAGGCTGGGCCAGGTTGGGCGGCCGGTTGTACCGGCGTCCTGCGGCCTGCGAGTCAGACACCCTTTTCGGCCATTGCTATTGCAGTGTTGGCCGAGCGTGCAGGTCTGCCAGCCGGGGTGTGTAATGTGATTACCGGGCCAGGCAGCGAAATCGGAGCCGAGCTGACTTCCAACCCTGACGTGCGCAAGCTGTCCTTCACCGGTAGCACCGAGGTCGGCGCCACGCTATTGGCCCAATGCGCGCCTACAATCAAAAAGACCAGCATGGAACTCGGCGGTAACGCGCCCTTCATCGTATTTGACGATGCCGATCTGGACGCCGCGGTGCAGGGCGCGCTCGCATCCAAGTACCGAAACGCCGGGCAGACCTGTGTGTGCGCTAACCGTCTGCTGGTCCAGGACGGTATCTATGATGCTTTCGCCGCCAAACTGAAAGTCGCGGTCGAAGCCTTGAAGGTGGGTAGCGGTTTTGAGGAGGGCGTGACGATCGGTCCTCTGATTGACGACGCGGCCGTGCGCAAGGCCGAGGAGCATGTCGCCGATGCCATCAAGCGCGGAGCTTCTGTCTTGTTAGGTGGCGAGCGTCATCCATTGGGGGGCAGTTTCTACCGACCGACCATCCTGGTGAACGTGCCAAGGGAGTCGAAGGTATTCCGTGAGGAAACGTTCGGTCCTGTGGCACCGCTGTTCCGTTTCAGTACCGAGGCGCAAGCCATCGAGATGGCCAACGATACCGAGTTCGGTCTGGCTTCGTATTTCTACAGCCGTGACATCGGTCGGATCATGCGAGTGGCGGAGGCGCTTGAATGCGGCATCGTCGGGATCAATGAAGGATTGATATCGACGGAAGTGGCGCCGTTCGGTGGTGTGAAGTCATCGGGACTTGGACGTGAGGGCTCCAAATACGGAATCGAAGACTATCTTGAAATCAAATACCTCTGCCTGGGGGGAATTGACCGCTGATAGCGTGGAGGAGATGGCCGCCAGGCCATCTCTTTTTTATTGATTTAAATAGTTCTGTCCTCTTCAAATAACGCGTCCGCGTTATCACCTCAATAAATAAACGTTTGCTGGCGTCTGTCATTGCTTATCCATTAGTGATCGCGCTTCACAAGGTTTTGGCGTGAAGAGCCTGGTTCGCGCGGTAGAACGTTTGTAGTGTCCGTGATAGAGCGTTCGTTTTTGCTTTTTAGTCAATATTCTTTTCGCATTCATGCGGTTTATCTTCAAGCGGCGGTGCCGGAAAATTGGTCTCTACTTAATGACTATCGAGAACGCCACACATGACGTATTTCAAAAAAACCGTTGCTCTGCTCGCTACGCTGGCAGCCCTTTCTACGTCCTTGGCAACTCATGCGGAAGAGTCAGAAGCCTTTGTCGCGCGTAACAAGTCATTTACTAAATATTCAAGTCAACGTTAAGTCCCTCGTTTCCCATCGCTGTCGGCACTTAAATAAACGAATAGAAGTTTTAATTCGGGGCATTGGATGACATTCATTCAATGGTCACCTGTGGAGAGAACTAAACGTGAACTCGTATACAACGGGGAAGTTTGCAACATCGTCCTCAGTTAAGTTGAAGGTCATCAAAGGTGTCGCTATATCTGCTGTCAGCCTAGCGCTGGTGGCGGCCTTGAGCGGCTGTGATCCGGACAAAGCCAGTAGTGCACCGGTTATACCGAGCGTGACGGTCAGTCAGCCGGTCAAGTCGGTGATCACTGATTGGGACAGTTTTACCGGGCGCTTCGAGGCCACCGACTCGGTGGATGTCCGTTCGCGGGTCAGTGGCTATCTGGAGAAAGTCGCGTTTCAGGATGGCGCGACCGTCAGGAAAGGCGATTTACTGTTTGTGATCGATTCGCGCTCGTTCCAGGCCGCAGTGGTGCAGGCGCAGGGCAAACTGGATCAGGTTCGTTCACAACTGGCGTTGGCCGAGCAGGAGTTTTCCCGGGCCAACGTCCTGATCGAATCCAAGACCATCGCCCGTAGCCTCTACGATCAGCGCTTGCAGGCACGTCAGGCGGCCCAAGCCGAAGTTCTGACTGCCGAAGGTGCATTAACCAATGCCAAGCTGGATCTGGAATTCACCCGGATCACCGCGCCCATGAGCGGGCGCATCAGCCGCAAGCTGATCAGTGAGGGCAACCTGGTCAACGGTGGCAACAGCAGCGCCACGTTGTTGACCACCATCGTGTCGCTGGACCCGATCGATATCTACTTCGATATTGATGAGCAGAGTTATCTCAAATACCGTCGCCAGGCGAGTACTGCCGCCAACCAGAGCCAGGTGCGGATTGCCTTGCCAGGTGAAGCCGAGCCGAGCATGACCGGTCGCGTGGATTTCATCGACAACCGGCTCGACCCGTCCACCGGCACCTTGCGCCAGCGTGCCCGGGTCAGCAATAAAGACCTGCTGTTGAGCCCGGGGCAATTTGGCCGGGTGCAGTTCTCCAGCCACGCGGCTTACCCGGCATTGTTGCTGCCGGACACCGCGATCAGCGTCGACGCAACCCGCAAAGTCGTCTATGTGCTTAACCCGCAGAACAAGGTCGAAATACGGCCCGTCACGCTCGGCAAGCTACATGACGGCCTACGCGAAATCGTCAGTGGCTTGCAGGAGCAGGACCGGGTGATCGTCGATGGCCTGCAGCGCGTGCGAGCGGGTGAAACCGCCACGGCGCAAGAACGCTCAGTGACTCAGCTCGCGAAAGCACCTACGACCAAGGAAGCGCAGCTATGAGCCTGGGGCGCACATCCATCGAACAACCGGTATTGGCGATTGTGCTTTCAATCGTCTTGATGATTATCGGTGGGCTGGCCTATCTGGTCTTGCCGACTTCGGAATATCCGGACATCGCACCACCCACCGTGGTCGTTACCGCGACTTACCCCGGCGCCTCGGCGCAGACCGTGGCCGAGACCTTGGCGATTCCCATCGAGCAGGAGGTCAACGGCGTTGAGGACATGCTCTACATGTACAGCCAGGCGACGTCCGATGGCAGCCTGAACCTGACCGTGACCTTCAAGAGCGGCACCGATGTCGATAAGGCACAGGTGTTGGTGCAGAACCGTGTGGCGCTGGCCACACCGCGCTTGCCAGAACCGGTACAGCGCAGTGGCGTGACGGTGCGCAAGTCGTCGCCGACGCAGTTGTCGACGATCTTCATCTCCTCGCCCAAGGGCACCTACGACCAACTCTACGTCTCGAACTTCGCGATCCGTAACGTCGCGGATGTCCTCAAGCGTATCGACGGGGTAGGCGACATCAACCCGCTGGGTGCACGCGAATACTCGATGCGTATCTGGCTTGATCCGGAGCGTGTTGCGGCCTTCAATCTGACGCCGGCAGACATCATCGCCGCGGTGCGTTCGCAAAACACGCAGGTGGCCGGCGGGGTGATCGCCCAGCCTCCCGTGGCGTCCCAGGCGTTTCAGCCAAACCTGATATTCGAGGGCCGACTGAAAGAGCCGGCCGACTTTGACAACATCGTTCTCAAGTCGGGTACTGCCGGGCGTCTTGTGCGTCTCAAGGATGTCGCGCGCACGGAAATCGCCGGGCTGGCGTACGTCAACAACACCTATTACTTGCGTAACCCGGCTATCGGCTTGCAAGTGCTGCAGCGTCCAGGCGCCAATGCGCTGGCAACGATGAAGGTGGTCGAAGAGACCATGAAAAAAATCGGCAAGGAATTCCCGGAAGGCATCGAATACAGCATCGGTTACAACCCGACAGCGTTTATTGCCGACAGTATCGGTGAGCTGGGCAAGACCATCTACGAGGCGGTCATCCTCGTGGTGCTGGTAATCATGATCTTTTTGCAAGGCTGGCGGCCGTCGATTATTCCGATCCTGGCCATCCCTGTGTCTCTGGTCGGCACCTTCGCAGTCATGGCGATGCTTGGTTACTCGATCAACAACCTGACGCTGTTTGGGTTGGTGTTGGCAGTGGGGATCGTGGTCGACAACGCCATTGTGGTGGTGGAGAACGTCGAGCGACATCTGGCTGATGGCAAGAACCCGCTGGAAGCGACCATCGTGACCATGCAGGAAATCGGCGGTGCGTTGATCGCCATTACCCTGGTGTTGTGTGCGGTGTTTATTCCGACCGCGTTCATTCCGGGTATTTCTGGTCAGTTCTTCCGCCAGTTCGGGATCACGATTGCGGTGGCCACAGCAATCTCGCTGTTCAATTCGGTCACGCTGTCGCCAGCGTTGGCAGCGATGATTCTGCGTCGACACGATCCTGAAGCCCTTCAGGAACCAAAAAAAGGCATCGTTGGTGTGCTCAAGCGCGCAGCCGATGGCTTCAACAGCGGCTTCCTGAAACTCTCTTCAGGCTACGCAGGCAGTGTGCGTGGTCTCGTGGCAAAAACCCCGTTGATGCTGGCGATCTACGCGGTGCTGATTGTTGCGACTGCTTATCTATTGGTGTCGACGCCCAAGGGCTTCATCCCGATTCAGGATCGTGGCTATCTGGTGGTCATCGTACAGCTCCCTGACGGCGCGTCGCTGGAGCGGACCAACGAGATTTCCCAGCAGATCGAGGCGATTGCCCTGGATGTGCCAGGGGTGGATCGAGTACCGACGTTCTCCGGTTTCTCGATGGTGACCGGTACCAGCTCATCGAACTCGGCCGGCCTGGCTCCAGTGTTCCAGCCGTGGTCGGTGCGTAAAGTGCACGGATTGACGTCTGACAAGATCGCTGAAGACTTGCGTGAACGCTTGAAAGTGGTCAGCGGTGCAACGGTCATTGTCGCCACGCCCCCACCGGTTCAAGGATTGGGTAGCACTGGCGGTTTCTCCATGCGTTTGCAGGATACTGCCGGGTTGGGCACCGAAGCATTGGCCAAGGCAACCGACGACCTGATCGCCGCCGCCAACGCTACTCAAGGCATGACCGGCGTTTACTCACCATTCTCGGCCAGGACGCCACAAGTGTTTGTCGAGCTGGACCGCGAGCGCGCTGAAATGCTGGGCGTGCCAAGCAGCCAGATCAACCAGGCTATCGAGACGTACTTTGGCTCGTCCTACATCAACGATTTCAACCTCGTGGGACGTACTTATCGAGTGACGGCGCAGGCGGACTTGCCGTACAGGGTCACGCCGGAGGATCTGTCACGGGTCAAGGTGCGCAACGATGCCGGTCAGATGGTGCCGATTGCCAGCGTGACGCGTCTACATGAGGCGCTGGGTGTGGAGCGATTCCCACGCTACAACCTGTTTCCTACTGCGGAAATCAACGGCGACACATTGCCGGGACTGGGTTCCGAGTTCGGGATCAAAACGATGGAGCGGTTGGCTGACGAGACGCTGCCCCCCGGCATCACCTATCAGTGGACTGATCTGAGTTATCAACAAACCACTGCCGGCAACATGGGCCTGTTGGTGTTCCCGCTGTGTGTGATTTTCGTCTACCTGGTACTGGCGGCACAGTACGGCAGCTGGAGTTTGCCACTGGCGATACTGCTGATTGTGCCGATGTGTCTGCTGGCGGCTGCCGGTGGCGTACGCCTGATGGGGCAGGACATCAATATCCTGACTCAAATCGGTTTTATCGTACTGGTGGGACTGGCGGCGAAGAACGCGATCCTGATCGTCGAAGTGGCAAGGCAGCAGGAGAAAGATGGGCGAGGCATTGTTGACGCGGTCGTCGAGGCGTGTCGCCTTCGTTTGCGACCAATTCTGATGACCTCGTTGGCCTTCGTCCTGGGTGTGTTGCCCTTGGTGATGTCCGAGGGGGCGGGTTCCGAGATGCGTCAGGCAGTCGGTTCAGCGGTGTTCTTCGGAATGATCGGCGTCACGCTGTTCGGTCTGCTGTTCACTCCGGTCTTCTATGTGATGATCCGCCGAATGGCCGGTGGCGAGCATCAGGTACAGCCTCAAACCAACCATTCTGATCAGGGCGTGGTCCATGAATAATTATCTCAGTGTTCCAGGTCTGCTACTTGGGGCGGCGCTTCTGAGCGCCTGCGCCTCCCCGGTCATGCCGCCCACGAGCGACTTTCCGGTCGACAGTTTCGTGAACGCTCAAGCGGCCTTACCCGCCAGCGTGACCGACGATTGGTGGAAGC
Source organism: Pseudomonas sp. NA-150 (assembly GCF_044336365.1). NCBI lineage: Bacteria > Pseudomonadati > Pseudomonadota > Gammaproteobacteria > Pseudomonadales > Pseudomonadaceae > Pseudomonas > Pseudomonas sp. NA-150. The sequence goes on from NZ_CP172305.1 coordinate 2,673,084, forward strand.
TTTATCAGGACCCGTTGCTCGACCGTTTGGTGGCGCGCGCCTTGGGAGAAAACCTTGATCTGCAGATTGCGCTGGCGCGGATCGATGCCGCGCGCGCACTGCGCAACATCGCGAGAGCTTCCGGCAGTCCTCAGGTCGATCTGGAGGCGAGTGCGGCTCGTCAGCGGATCTCGGCTGATCAGGCGGGCTTTACTGACTCGCTGATCACTGAACCGACCTCACTGGGATTGAGTGCGGCGTGGGAAATCGATCTATTCGGCCGCATCCGTGAAGGTGAGCGTGCTGCCGACGCGGACCTCAATGCGACCGAAGAAGAGGCGCGTGGTGTGCGTGTAGCGCTAGTCACTGAAGTGGTCCAGGCTTATGCCGAGGCCCGTGGGCTGGAGGAGCGCCTGGCGATCGTCAAACAAAGTGCTGCCAGCCAGACTGAGACCTTGCAACTGACTGAGCAGTTGTATGCGGCAGGGGATAGTCCAGAAGCGGATTTGCTTCGTGCACGCTCTCAGTCCGATTCCACCGCCGCCCAAGTGCCAGCGCTGCAACTGAACTGGCAACGTTCACTGCATCGCTTGTCGGTGCTGCTTGCCGAGCCGACCGAGACGCTTTATCAGCAGTTCAAGCAGAGCTCGGCGAACGTCTCGACGGTGTCGTTGCTGGAGGCCGGTACGCCTGCGGATCTGTTGCGTCGACGTCCTGACATACGCGCCGCCGAGGCTCGCTTGATTGCGGCCTATGCGCGAGTGGGTGTGGCCAAGGCGGACTTGTTGCCACGCTTGAGCCTGTCGGCGGCGCTGGGGTCTTTGATGGATGGTGTGAGCGCAGCCAATCTGGCCAGTTCGACGTTCTGGCTGGCCGGGTTGAATGCCAGCGTGCCGATGTTTGACGGTGGTCGCCGGCGTAATGTGGTTGATCTTCGGGATGCCGAGGCACGGCAGGCGTTGCTGAATTATCGACGCACCGTGCTGACGGCCGTTTCCGAGGTAGAGTCAGCCCTGGCTGCTTCGCAACGCAATGTCGAACGTCAGACTTTGCTGGCCAGTGCGGCCAGTCAGGCCAGCGCTGCTACCGCGCAGATCCAGCGCGCCTGGCAGGCTGGGGAAACACCATTTCTGGATGTGTTGCAGGCGCAGCGGGTGCAACTGGCGGCGCAGAATGCGCTGTCTCAGGTCAAGACCGCCCAGTGGCAGAATCAGGCGGTGTTAGTAAACGCATTGGGAGGTTAGGTCTGTAGGAGATAGACCGTGGCAGCTGCCGCGATCACTTCAAATCGGTATTCTGTAGCTACAACCATCATCGTTGCACTATCTGAGTACTGCCCCTTGAAGAGTCGCGCGTTACTGATTGGTGTGGACATGGGTACGTCCAGCACTCGGGTCGTTATCGTTGACGAAAACGGTTCCCGACGAGCAGCTGCCAGTCACCCTAGCCGTCTGCTGAACCCGGCACGTCAGGTTTTCAAGCAGGAGCCCGAGGAGATGTACGCCTCGGTATTGCGGGCAATCAAAGATGCGCTGAGTCAGGTTGAGACGCCTCCTGCGGTGATCGCCGGTGTAGCGATATGTGGGCAGATGGCTGGCATTTCCACGGTGGGACGTCATTGGGAAGCGACCACTCCCTATGACTCCTGGCTGGATCTGCGTTGCGCCCCTCAAGTTGACCAACTCAAGGAGTATGAGCAGCTTATCCTGGAGTGTTCGGGCGGCCCGGTTACTGCCAATCATGCAGCGAAATGGCTGTACTGGCGCGATCAGCACCCTGAGATCTATCGCAGGATCAATAAGATCATTATGCCGGCCGCCTACGTGGCGGGACGTATGGCAGCGTTGAGTAGTGACGACGCATTCATGGATTACACCTACCTGGGTTCCAACAGTTTTTCCGATAGCCAAGCGTTAGATTGGAATCACTCGCTGCTGTCGGAGTTCCGCCTCGACGCCGATCTTCTACCGCGTTTGGTCAAACCTTGGGATGTCATCGGAGCGGTATCGCAGAGTACGGCCGCGGCTTGCGGGCTGCTGGCCGGTACGCCGATATTTGCTGGCTGTGGCGATATTGCAGCGTCGATGCTTGGGGCTGCAGCCTTCAAAACCGGACAGTTGCTCGACATCGCCGGCACCGGCTCGGTGCTGGCGACGGTGATGGAGGAGTTTGTCGTCGATACCCATCACAAAACCCTGACGACCTTCAGGCATTGCCTGCCGGAGCTGTTTTATAGCGCCGCCTATGTCGGTGGTGGAGGAATGAATTTCAATTGGCTTGGGCTGGCCAACGACGATTTCAGCAAGCTTGATGCATTAGTCGGCGCGCCCTTGTCTGATCGTAACAAGCTGTTATTTCTGCCGCACCTGGGCGGCAGCCATGCACCCTTTGACGCGGCGATGTCCGGCGCTTTTGTTGGGCTCGACTGGAGGCACGACAAATCCGATCGGTGTCGAGCAATGATGGAATCAATTGCCTACGAGTACGCGCGCTTTCTGCAGTGCATTAACGACATGCAGGTGTCGGTCGACGAGAGCAGTCTGCTGGGGGTGGGAGGCGGGGCAAACAGTCAGTTGTTCAATCAGATCAAGGCCGATGTGTTGGGATTGACTTACCATCAGCGCCCGGTAGCCGAGTATGGAGCGATGGGCGCTGCCTTGCTTGCGGGCCGAGGTGCCGGCGTGTTGCCTGATTTGCAGAAGGCGGCTGAACAGTGGCAGGAACCGATCGTCAACAACGCGCTACCGGACCCGCTCAAAGGGAAGTTTTATGCAGGCATGCGCAAGGCTTATGAGCAAATGCGCAGCAACCTGACACCGGTATTTCTCGAATTGCAGTCCGTCTCTCTACACTGATGCCAACTGTCTGCGAGCGGGTGGTGCGAGGATGTGCTTGACCGGTGTGTCCAGGTTCTTGAAGTAATGCACGGCAAAGTCGACGAACAATTTGACACGTCGAGGCAGCTTCTTGCCGCCCTCGGTGAGCAGGTGGAATTCGGTGGTTGGGCACTGATAGTTCTCTAGCAACGGAATCAGTCTGTTTGACTGAATGTCTTCGGCGACCTCCCAGGCTGATTTCCAGATAATCCCCAGGCCTTGAACGGCCCATTGGCGCAGGGTGAAGCCGTCGTTGGCGAGGCGGTTGCCCTTCACTTGGACTGTGGTGGCTGCGCCTTTGTCGAGGAAACGCCAGCGATCGAGCGCAAGGTCGGCACGCAGTTGTACCAAACAGTTGTGCCCGTGCAGGTCCTCGGGTAGCAACGGTGCGCCAAACCTGTCCAGATACAACGGCGAACAGCAGACTACCTGCCGATCAAAACCCAGGGAGCGGGCGATCAGTGAACTGTCAGGAAGGTCGCCAAAACGGATAGCGATGTCCGATCCTGATTCGACGAAGTCGAGAATCCTGTCGGTGAAAAACAAACGAATGCTGACATTGGGGTTTTCGCTAATAAAGGCGTCCACTAGTTGGCTAATCCACTGTCGACCCAGGTCGGTAGGGCAGGTGAGGCCAATGGTTCCCAAGAGATCGCTGTGACCGCTCTTGATGATGCTGTCCAGAGCATCGACTTCCTCGAGAATCTTCAGCGCATTCTCGAAGAGTAACTGTCCTTCAGGGGTAGGGCTCAGGCAGCGGGTGTTACGCTTGAGCAGGCGCAAACCGTAGAAGTCTTCCATTGCCTTAAGTCTGCCGCTCATGGCAGCGGGCGATAAACCCATTTGCCGACCGGCAGTAGAAAGTGAGCCTGTTTGCACTACCAGGCGGAACAGCCGCATGTCCTGTAGTCGATCAACCATAGCCAATTCATCTCCTGGACGGTGTGTCTTATTGTTCGAAAATTATCAGCTTTTAATTCGACAATTACTACGCTGCTGAAAGGGTGCGGGGTTTCATGAGAGTTACGGGGACGGCGTGGGGGGCAGGTGTTGCAGGCATCTGTGAATGTATTTCAACCCCATTGTTTGTTGATTTCACCTTTCGAAGTAGGTGAAAGGTCAATTCTTGAAAGTTGAATAGAAAACAGTCGTGGATTGTTAATAATGAATGCTCGTGCTTGGGACCAAATATAAGAAAGAGGGTTTATGTATGCGTGCGAATATTCTAGAGGTGGCCTACTCGGCTGACGTGGTCGCAGAGTTCAAGTCGGCCATGGGGCGCTTTGCTGCGTCTATTACCCTGGTCACCACTGTCGATGACCAAGGCTACCCGCATGGGCTGGCAGCGACGGCTTTTTCTTCAGTCTCCATGGACCCCGCATCGGCGCTGATCTGTGTAAACAGAAACGCGAGCGCCTCCCCGATAATCAAGCGTTCCGGTTTATTCTGCGTGAACATGTTGCAAAGCCAGCATGAACCCATCTGCAGGATTTTCAGTCAGTCTGACTTGCGGGATAAGCGGTTTATCGAAGGTGAATGGAAGACAGGCGTTCGCGGTATTTGTTATTTGGCCGATGCCCAGGCTTCGATTATTTGCGAGGTGGTCCAGGAAATCGAGCACGGCACCCATACGGTGTTTATTGGCAATGTCATTGATGTCATTACCCAGCCATTGGAACAACCACTGATGTATATGGGCGGGCGGTATAGGGAGTTGCGCGGCTAGTCATGGGTGAAGCTGAGTGTTCGAAATAATAATAATGAGATAGTCGGTGGTGTCGGTATGAATAATCAGGTGTTGGTTAAAGCAAAGACTGCGGGTGGGCTTCCCAACTGGGTTGGCCTCGATACCAGTGTCATCGGACCTATCGCCGGGCTGCTATTGCTCTGCGCCGTATTGACCGCCTTTACCGAGAACTTCATGAGCTTGAGCAATCTGCTCAATGTAATGGATCAGGTCACGGTGCTTGGGATCATGGCCTTGGGCATGACCCTGGTCATCTTGATTGGTGGCATCGACTTGTCGGTGGGCGCGGTGTTGGCGTTGGCCATCATGGTCATGAGCTGGCTGGAGCTGGTGCTCGGTGTACCGATGTGGCTGGCAATGCTCGGTGCCATTGCCGCCGGTGCGATTTGTGGTGGCACGACCGCGCTATTGGTGGTCAGGGCCGGGTTGCCATCCTTCATTGCCACCCTGGCGATGATGTCGGTTGCCCGTGGGCTGGCTTACATGGTCACTGACGGTGCTCAGGTCAGTGGGTTCCCGGAATGGTTCAGCAATCTCTCAGTGATCCGATATGGCGGCGTCCTGTCGCTCACCGTCACTTGCTTCGTGCTGCTGGCGCTAGGGTTCTGGTTCGCTCTTAAGTTTACGGTGTCAGGTCGCAGCCTCTACGCCATTGGCGGCAGCAGCAAAGTCGCCAAACTGGCGGGGATACGGGTCAAGGCCTACACCAGCGCGGTCTACATCATCTGCGGTATCTGCGCGGCAGTCGGCGGCATCATTACCACCTCTCGACTGGACACCGCCGGTGCGGGTGCAGGTGTCGGTTATGAGCTTGATGTAATCGCTGCGGTAGTGATAGGCGGCGGCAGCCTTAAGGGTGGAGCCGGCAGTGTGGTCGGTACTATCGTCGGGGTGCTGATCATCGGGGTTCTGCGCAATGGATTGAATCTGGCGGGTATCTCACCCTTCGTTCAGCAGGTGGTGATTGGTGCCGTCATTGCCTTCGCCGTAATGCTGGATCAGCTCAAGCGCAAGGGCGATTGAATTCGGACTGTTTGATTGATGGGCAACCGTCGTACGCGACCTGTTGCTGATGCTCCCTCGACCCATAACAAAAAGGAAAAAATATGAACCGGTGCGTTTTTCTGGCGCGTTATCTATGGCTGGCGTTGCTCGGTTGCCTGCTCTCGGCAGGTGTACAAGCGCAGAGCAAAGCGGTCGATGAAATCACCGTCGGGATGTCGATCCCAAGTCTTCAGTGGGTGTTTTATTTGATGGTCCGCGATGGCGTGATGGAGCAGGCCAAAGCGTTGGGCATCAAGAAAGTGTTGGTTTCTGACGCTCAGGCAGATCCGGCGCGGCAGGTCAGTCAGATTCAAGACATGCTCAGTAAAGGCATCGATGTGCTGTTGTACACCGCCACGGGTAGTGCCGCTTCAGCTGTGCCAGTGAGGCTCGCGCGTCAGCAGGGAGTGCCCGTGATATGCGTCGATAATTTCCCGAAAAACGTTGAATGTGACGCCTACATATCGACCGATAACCTGGCGGCAGCCGGAGAGTTGGCTCGGCAAATGATTCAATTAACCGGAGGCAAGGCGCAAATCGGTCTGCTCCAGGGGACCCTGGGTGACTCCACGGAAATAGCTCGGGCCAAGGGTCTGGATGCAGTGCTTTCTCAAGCCGCGGGAATGAAGATTGTCGACCAAAAACCCACTGACTGGCTGCAAGACAACGGCTTCAAGGTGGCCCAGGACATGTTGCAGAAGAATCCAAACATCAATGTATTTATCGGTCGTTCGGATGCTCCAGCCCTCGGTGCGGTCCAAGCGGTCAAGGTTGCCAACATTGACCATAAAGTGTGGGTCTTCGGGTATGACGGTTTGCCCTCGGCCTTGGAGGCCATTCGCGACGGTAAGCTGGACATGACCATCACTCAGCAGGCGATGGAGATGGGCCGCACCGCATTACGTACTGCAGTGGACCTTCAAGAGGGCAAGCAGGTTACGAAGGTTCAGTTGCTTCCGGCCTTTGTCACTACCCGCGACAACGTGGCCGCTTTTCTTGAAAAGCACCCGTGAGCTGCTGAAGGAGAGTTCGTCATGCACGCGATTGAGGCCTCAGGCCATGCTGTTCAAATGCCGTTGTTCAGGGCCAGTAACATTGGCAAATCGTTCAATTCAGTCAAGGTTCTGGAAGATATCAGCCTTGATATCGGTTACGGAGAGGTAGTTGCCCTGCTGGGGGAGAACGGGGCGGGCAAGTCAACATTCTCTTCCATCGTGGCCGGCGCACTGGCTCCGTCCAAGGGCACCATGTTTCTCGCAGGCCGACCCTATTCGCCATCCGGGTCTGGAGAGGCAATGGGTCTGGGAGTCAATATGATTCATCAGGAGATCCACCTGCTACCCGATCTCAGCGTGGCGGAGAATGTGTTTCTTGGGCATCTGCCGACCCGCGGTGCATTGATCGATCGCAAGCATATGTATCGGGAGACCGAGAAGTTGCTGCAACGCTTGGGCTTAAATATTTCTCCAGATACCCCGGTCCGGAAATTGAAGATCGCCGCACAACAACTGGTGGAAATCGCCAGGGCCCTGACCCTTGATTCTCGCTTGTTGATTCTCGATGAGCCGACTGCAGCCTTGGGCAAGGAAGAGACTGACCTGCTGTTCAAGCAGATTGAGGAACTGAAGCGTCAGGGTGTGTCGTTTATTTACATCAGCCATCGGATGGACGAGATCGCCCGGATCGCAGACAAGGTGGTTGTCATGCGTGACGGCCATCTTGTTGCCCGCCATGAAAGCGGCGCTGCAGATGTCGGTCTGTTGGTGTCGCAGATGGTTGGTCGCCCGATCGACCGGCTGTTCCCGGTACCTCCGACACCCAGAGACGAAGTGGTTCTAAAGGTACAGAACCTGTCGGACAAGGCTGGGCGCTTTCATGACATTTCTTTCTCGGTCAACGCGGGGGAAGTGTTTGGTATCGCCGGCATCGTCGGTGCCGGACGTTCTGAAGTGGTTCAGGCGATTGCTGGGTTGAGCGCTCTGAGTCAGGGCCAAGTGCTGCTCGGCGATCAACGATTGCCAGGCAATAACGTACTGGCAGCTATCGATGCCGGGGTGGTGCTGATTCCGGAGGATCGCAAGTCCGAAGGCGTGGTGCTGAGCCAGACCATTGCCGAGAACCTGGCCTACTGCAATCTGGACACCCTGAGTTCATGCGGAGTCATGACCCATCAGCGCGTCCAGGCATTTGCCAATGAGTGTATTGCCGCGTTGGGTATCAAGGGGCATGCACAGCAACTGCTCGACAAGCTGTCAGGTGGTAACCAGCAAAAGGTCGTGATCGCCAAATGGATTGCTCGCAATCCGAAGGTCATCATTCTGGATGAGCCGACCCGAGGTATCGATATGGGCGCTCGAGCGGCGATCTACGAGTTGATTATCGGTCTGGCAGAAACCGGCGTTTCGGTGATTGTGGTGAGCTCGGATCTGGAAGAAGTCATTGGGTTGTCTCATCGGGTGATGGTCATGGCGCGAGGGTGCTCCCAAGGCATTCTTCAGGGCAAAGAAATAGATCCGGATAACATCATGACCCTGGCCACCGCCTGATAGTTGTTATGCACCCCCAGTAAGCCCTGATTTTTAAATTATTGATTGAACGTTGCCATCGGTAGCGCAGGTCTCTGCACGTCTGCAAAACCGCTGCCCGTCCTAAAAACACCGCGCCGAGAATGCAACTTCGCAGTCGCGGTCACTGAGCACCTCAGGAGAACACCATGAAACTTGGCATGTTTATGCAGCCACTACATCACAAAGGCTGGGACTATCACGAGATGTACGACCAGGATATTGCCTGTGCCGTACATGCCGACAACGTAGGTTTCGATGAGCTTTGGGTAGGGGAACACACCTCACAACGCACCGAGCCGATTACCAACTCGCTGCAGTTTCTTTCCAGTTTGATACCCCTGACCCGGCGCATGAAGTTGTGCACGGGGGTACTGAATTTGCCTCATCACTTCCCGGCGCGAATTGCCGCTGATGCTGCGATGTTCGATCACATGGCCAAGGGGCGCTTCATCATGGGCATTGGCCCGGGTGGGCTGGCATCGGACTTCGAGGTGTACGGCAGCAACGGTAAGGACCGCGGACAGATGATGGTCGAGTGCTACGAAATGATTCGGGCCATCTGGAATTCCAGCGCACCTTATGATTTCTCGTCCGAGCACTACCAGGTCAGTCTCAAAGACTCGGTGCACCACGAGTTGGAAATAGGTTACATGCCAACCCCGTTTCAGAAGCCTTTTCCGCGGGTGGCAACGACGGCCATGAGTCCGTTTTCGGGCACTGCGAAACTGGCCGGAGCCAAGGACTGGGATCTGATGTCTGCCAATTTCAACCCTACCGCTACCGTAGCCTCCCACTGGCAGGCTTACTGTCAGGGGGCGGAAGGTGCCGGCATCAAACCTGATGCCGCTAATTGGCGGGTGGCGCGCTCGGTGTTCGTTGCTGACTCTCAAGCCCAGGCCGAGGACTATCTGGCACAGGAAAGCTGCACCCTGCGGCGCTACTTCGATTACATGATCGATAACCTGGCGACCAATAACTACACCAAGATCTTTAAGACCCGTGCGGATATGACTGACGCGCAAGTGACGGTCGACCACTGCATCAAAGAGATGGTGATTTACGGCGATGTGAACTCGGTGACGGAGCAACTCGTCGCTTTCAGCGAACAGACCGGACCCTTTGGCACGTTGATGACCACCTTCCATGAGTGGGATGACGAAGCGCTCTGGCGGCGTTCGATGGAGCTGACCGCGCAGCACGTCATGCCGCGCCTTAACGACTACATGACCCCGCGCTTGAAAGCGCAATGACAGGCGTATTGCGAGAGCAATGGACCTGTGAGCGGCCGCGTTTTTGAGCGGCCGGAATTTTCGTAATGCGCCTGGACACTACAGATGACTGATTTGACAAGGCATGACACAAACACACGGCAGTTACCTGCGCAGGATAACCGCTGTTTTGAACTCACCGAGCAGGAACTGACACGGCTGCGAGAAAAGGCCCAGTTCATTCGCCTGGAAACCATTCGCCTGATCGAGATCGCTAAGGTCGGCCACTACACCTCAGTGTTTTCCGCTGCCGAGCTTTTCGCGGCACTGTATTACGACGTAATGGACCTGCGTCATGGGGAGCCGAAATGGCCGGATCGCGACCGGTTCATGATGGGCAAGGGACATGCTGCTGTAGGGCTGTTTCCGGTGTTGGTGGAGTGGGGGTTCTTTGCCAAGGAGATCCTCGATAACTACACCCGCCTGGGTAATCCCCTGGGCGACCACCCGGATATGCGCAAAGTACCAGGGGTTGATTTCTCCTCTGGCTCTATTGGTCACGCATTGTCCGGTGGCTTGGGGATGGCCTTGGCCGGAAGAATGCTGGGTAAATCCTTCAGTACGTTCGTCATGCTCGGCGACGGTGAGATGCAGGAAGGGCAGGTTTGGGAGGCAGCCCTGTCAGCTGCCCACCATAAGACTCACAACTTGATCGCGATCATCGACCGTAACGGTTACCAGCTCGATGGAAACGTCGATGATGTCATCGGTATCGAGCCTTTGGCAGACAAATGGATCGCCTTTGGCTGGGAAACCCACGTTGTGGATGGTCACGATCTGGCGGCAGTCACTACCCTGTTACGCCGAATCAAAGCTGATACCCAGCGCACTCAACCGGTTTGCATCATCGCCAATACAGTGAAGGGCAAAGGTGTTTCCTACATGGAGACCGAGCCTGGCTGGCATTTGGGTTATCTCGATCCTGCAGATGCGCAACGTGCTATCGACGAAATCAAAAGCAAGGTCATCTAAACCATGAACAACGCACCTCAGTCGGCCAACTCCTGGCAGTACCGCGAACTCAACGACCAGACACCTAGTCTTAATGCTCTGTCTGATGCTCTGATCGAACTGCTCGAACAGGGCGAGCCGGTTGTGGCGGGCACTGCTGACTTGCAGTACTCCAACGGTTTATCGAAGTTCGCGCGTCTGCATCCTGAACGCTTCGTGCAATTCGGGATTTCTGAGCAGAATATGGTCTCGGCCGCAGCCGGAATGGCTGCTGTCGGGATGAAGCCTTTTGTGGCGACATTCGCGTCATTTCTGCCGTTGCTGTGCTGCGAGCAGATTCGTATGGACGTCGCTTACTCTGCGTTGCCGGTTCGATTGATCGGGCACCACGCCGGTATCTCGCTGGGCTTCTACGGCACCTCCCACCACGCCACGGAAGACTTGGCGATTATGCGTTCGATCGCGGATATCACGATCGTCGCACCCGCCGACGGCAATCAGCTCAAGGCTGCAATCCTGGCATCGGTCAATTACCCGCAGCCGATCTATTTCCGTATTCAGCGCGGACGTGATCCGGTGGTGTATGAGGAGGTTCCGGACTTCGTCTTTGGCAAAGCCACGGTGCATCTCACAGGCGATGAGCTCACCATCATCGCCACAGGTTCGACTGTGCATCCGGCGCTTGAGGCGGCGCGCGCGCTGAATGCGGCCGGTCGTTCGGTGGGGATGATCGACATGACAACCATCAAGCCGCTCGACCGTGAGGCGGTATTGAATGCGGCTCGCAACAGCAGGGCGATTCTCACCGTCGAAGAGCACAACATCATCGGTGGACTCGGCGGCGCCGTCTGCGAGGTTATCGCTGAAGAGGGTTTGGGCGTCAAAGTAAAACGGCACGGCATCTACGACGAATACAGTCTGATCGCGCCACCGACTCACCTCTATCGACATTATCGGCTGGACGCCGCTGGCATTGAGAGCGTGGCTCTGGAAGTACTGGCCTGATGTCTGATGATGGTTAAGCGTTTACGACGTCACAGCGATGTGCGTCTTGTTTTTGGATTGTATTGATCCAGTGTGCGCATCAAGGGTGTCTGGGGACAGGCACACTTGATGCGTTTTTTTGTACGTGAAGGCAGCTCAGGGCGAGCCATACGCACCGGACCGTTAACTTATTTCGGACATAAAAAAGCTCACCTTGGGTGAGCTTCAAAACGGGGTGCAATTGAAGATGTAGTGGCGAACCGTTGTTACCACTGCACGTCGGTGGTCTCGATCCATTGGTGGATCGATTCACGCTTTGGCACCCATCCCAGCAGCACACGGGCATTCACCGCTCGCACACGGCTGTTGGAACCAATGGCGAAGCGGGCCCAATCCCCTAGCTGAGCGATGGCATCTTCGGCCGGCCAGCTTTGAGTCTTACCGGCAAAACCCAGGGCTTTGCTAATCGACGTGGCAATCTCCAGGAACGATGCTTCGCCGTTTTCCGCGAAGAACAACGAGGCCGATGGGGCCTTTTCAATCGCCAGACGATAGAGCTCTGCCAGGTCCTCGATATGCACGTTTGACCAGCGATGCAGTCCAGTGCCCATATAAGCGCCCGCGCCGTACTCACGGGACTTGGCGAAGAGTTTGGGTAGCTGATCGCTTTTGGCTGGTAGCCCCAGGGACTCGCCGTAAATCATGGTCGGGCAGAACACGATGCTACGAATGCCGTGTTCAACCCCGGCACGACGCACTAGTTGATTGATCTCGACTCGATCTTTGCGGATGTCCATCGGCGAGAACGGGGTTTCGTCAGTAAAAACGTCTGGTCGTTGGTAGGCGCCGCGGGCATCGTCCCCAACCACACTGGAGCCTGAGGTATGCAGGAGTACCTTGCCGCTCCCGCGCAACGCTTCGATAAAGGTCTGCACCGAGGCCAGGTGATCAGAGTTGGCTGCATTGATGACAGCGTCAGCGGCGCGCGCCTGTTCAGTGAGAATGTAGGCGTCATCCAGGGTCCCAAGTACAGGGGTAATACCCAGTGCCTGTAAGGCGGCGCGCTGATTCGGGTTGCGCAATAACCCACTGACTTCATGACCCGCATCCACTAGGTACTTGGCTACAGAGCCGCCGATGTAACCGGTCACGCCGGTAACAAAAATTTTCACTGAGTGTCTCCTCGTATCGTCATTGATGCCTGCGCGTTAGCTAAACGGCAGGGGCAGGTATTCCGGGTTGTGGAATCAGATCACGATACGATCCGCGCTACATGTGAGCTAGACTGTCAGTAATCAAAGTAACAGTGAACTCAATTCAATGCTGAACATAAAAGACATCAATCGCTCCGGCGAGATGGAGGTGTTTACCCGTGTTGTCGACGCCGGGACCTTTTCTGAAGCAGCAAGACGCCTGGATATGTCGCCCTCAGCGGTAAGCAAACTTATTTCGCGGCTGGAAATACGACTGGGTGCGCGCCTGCTGCATCGCTCGCCCAGGCAACTCAAGCTCACCGCCGAGGGGGAGCGCTTCAACAATGAGTGCTTACGCATACTTGAACAGATTGATATCGCGGAGCGAGATGTCGGGAATGTCGCCCGCCCCAGCGGTCTGATTCAGGTCAACGCTAACCTGCCGTTCGGGCTGCATTGCCTGCTGCCGTTGTTGCCGGACTTTATGTCGGCGTATCCGGACATCACCCTCAACGTGGAACTGACCGATACGGTTGTCGACCTTCTTGAGCGTCGTGCTGATATCGCGATTCGCACCGGTCCAATGAAAGAGTCGAATCTGGTCCAACGCCGGTTAGGTGAAAGCCGAATGATCACGGTAGCCTCTCCGAGTTATATCGATCGATTTGGGCAACCCAATTCGCTGGCTGAGTTGCAGGGGCACAACCGCCTTGGTTTTGGTTTTCATCGTCAGTCTCAGGCGTGGGTGTTTCGTGACAGCCAAGGCCAGCGCATCGAAATCGAGCCCAAGGGCAATGTCTTGCTGAGTGATGGGGAAAGCATGCGTCAATCGGCGCTTGCCGGTTTAGGCATAGCGCGCCTGGCGAACTTTCATATAGGCGCTGACATCGCGGCAGGAAAACTGGTGCCGCTATTGGAGGCGTTCAATAGCGGAGAAGCCGAAGAAATTCATGCAGTATTCATCGGGCCAGGTCGACAGTTGCCCCATCGTGTACGGGTGTTCATCGATTTTCTTGTAGAAAAAATCAGACCGCAGCTATCGCCAAGCTGATAAGACTGCAGCCTGACTGCTGTTTGTATTTTTGGAAGTTGGCGAATTGAGTCTTCAGCAATGGTTGATAATTCCAGCCTCAAACCTGGGGCATTATGGTCCGCACAACAATGAACAAGGCGGCCCCCATGGATTATCAACTGACAGGTAAAATCGCACTGATCACCGGTGGCGCTTCCGGCATCGGCAAGGCCATTGCCCAGCGTTTTTTGCTAGAAGGCGCCTACGTCGTCGTTAGCGGGCTTAGCGAAGATGAAGTTAACGCTACGCTTCATGAACTGGGGCCACGCTGTAAAGGTCTGGCAGGTGACTTGACCCATGCTGGTGTGGCGGAGCGTCTGGTTGCGCTCGCCGAAGAGTTGGGGCCGATCGACTTCCTGATTAACAACGTCGGTATTTTTGAAGTCCGGGATTTTTTTGAAACCGATGATGCTCAGTGGCTCCATTATTTCAACGTCAATGTCATGAGTGGCGTGCGCATGACGCGCTTGGTGATGCAAGACATGTTGAGCCGCGGACAGGGTTCGATTGTTTTCATCAGTAGCGAGTCAGCGGTAAAACCTCAGCCATGGATGGTTCATTACGGCGCTATGAAAACCTGCTTGCTGGGGCTGTCCCGGGCACTGGCAGAACTGACCAAGGGTACGTCCGTAAGGGTTAATTCGATCTTGCCTGGGCCAACGTCCACGGAGGCAGTCAAGCGTTATCATCAGGAAATTGGGGCGGAGAAAGGTATTACGGCAGAGCAGGTGGTTGCCGACTACTTTGACGAGACCGAACCTACGTCCTTGATCAGGCGCATGATCGAACCCGAAGAGGTGGCATGCAGCGTATTACATCTGGCTGCGTCACCGGCGCTCAATGGCATGGCCATGCGAGTGGAAGGCGGGACGATTCGTTCGATACTTTGATCGGGTCAAATATCAATCGGCAGGGTGGGGCAGTTTCCGTTTAGCGCCAACAGTCAGCTGCGACGTCAGTTCAAATTGCGTCTCTCGAGTGTCGACCCAGGATCGGCGCCGGCCAATCGTGTCCAGCAAGACTCGATATAAAGTAGGCAACTCTAACCAAGGGCCAACGAATAAATACAATTACTGACACCGGAGCGTTTTGCGATTCAATGGTGATACCCATAAAGCGCCTCACACGATCTGCACTAGCATCACGTCGGATCGCAATACTGTGAGTGGTTTAGGTTGAGTCAACCTATATCAATGTTGTTATGTTATTAAGCTTTTATAGTCATTGCTCAAGGAGTTTAGAAATTTTCTGCGAAGAGACCTGAATTCTTTTAGATGGGTTTCAAGATTCCTGGCGTTCGTGCCACCATTGTGTTGGAGAAAATCCCGGTAAAGATCTGTGCCTCTCGAAGCGTGGGTCACAACCAGAATCAAGTGGTGGGCGCTGTCGTTGAATCCATTTAGTTCCAGTATTGATTTTGCTTTGTTTATATCAGCGTAGGCATTCCATATGCGTGTTTGATAGTTGGCGATTTTCCTTTCAATGTTATTAGGGATCGCCTGGTGGCTTTCAATTTTTTTCAATTTTTCAATGACGTGTATGTAGAAAACAAAGGTGGGCTCATCAAATGCGCTGAAGTGCTCCAGCGTTTTTTCAATCTGAATTTTTCTACTTTCACACAGTCTGGCAGATGAGGCGTGGCTGGCCTCGATGGCGGTTAGCTTGGCTTTAAATGCTTTTTCTTGGCTTACAATTTTGCCATTCAATCTGATTAGCCTGATGGCGAGGTACGTGATTATAATCACTAAAAACGCAGGGGTTCTGGTTGCAATTAAGCCCTTAACCACTGAGGTGCGTGTTTTAGTGGCTCTTGTTAAGGTCTCGTCCTCTATCATGTGTTCAGCCCTCTAATAGCCTTGGTCTGTATTGCTGCGCGTATCATTCTTCTGTCGCTTATAGACGTTGCAATACATAGGTAATGACTAGATTGTGCTAATAACAAGTATAGCGGAAATCAAGAGGTATCGATTTAGAGGTATTTTGTTCATGCTGAAAAATAAACTACGGGTTGCTACTGATGACCGTCAGTAGCCAGCGGTTGTGAACGGTGGTTGCCGGTAATTCTTTGATAAGACACTGCATCTTGGAATGCAGGATGGGCTTCACGGGTGGAGACAGATTGGGTGAGAATTTTCAGTAGGATTTTTTACCGGGCATTCGTTTGATATTACTGATGAAAGAAGTCATTCCATGCCTGCGGCCACTATGCGGGCAATAGGGTGCCTGCTCATACATTTGCACGCTCACGGAGGGTTGTCTGCAAAGTGCTGGGCATCAGGTCGCATAGCGTCATAGTCCCCAGCTTCTCCTCGAAGCTCGCCTGGGTCACCTTTAACACGTCATCCATGCGGTCTTTGATATTGATGCTGACATCGCAGCCATTCTCGATCGGATAAGCATGGACGGAAAAGACGGGAGAGGCCCCACTGGCGCGATAGATGTCCAACAAACTGATTTGTTCCGGCGGCCGTGCCAGCACACAGGTGCCGGTGACGCCCCGCGTGGCGACTAGTAGGCCGGCCTTACCCAACCTGGAGATGGTCTTGCGGATGAAGGTGGGATGGGCGCGCAAGCTAACGGCCAGCTCCTTGGAGTTGGCATGCCCATTGGGGCAGTAGGCAAGCACGGTCAGGATGTGGGAGGCGATGGCAAATTGAACGTTATTGACAGACATAGGGGGGGTCTACTGTTTAACGGTATCCAATTTTACTCAAAATGGACTGGCTGTGTTGCGCCGGATCGGAAACGGTCACCCGAAGGTGGCCGTTAATAGTGCGACCTATCCTGACAGTTTAGCGGCCGGCCACTTGTGCGGGCGCACCTGTGGACGGCGCATCCCAGCCACCTCCTAGCGCCCGGATCAGAGCCACGGTGGTGACGGCACGGCTGCCACGTAGCTCCACCGCACTGCGTTCAACGGTTGTCAAGTTACGCTGCGCCTCCAGCAGGTCCAGATAACGAGTGCGGCCGGCATCGTAGAGCATCTGCGCCAGTTCGGCCGAGCGCCGCGCCGACAACACTGCCTCATCGGTCTGTTGCGCCTGTTCCGCCATGATGCGCAGTCCGGCCAAGTTGTCTTCCACCTCGGAGAACGCCACCAGTACGTGCTCACGGTAGTCAGCCACCGACTCTTCCAGCACTGCCTTGCTGCGCTTGACGTTGTTCTTGTTGCGGCCGCCGTCGATGATCGGCATCGAGGTTAACGCGCCCAAAATCCACGAGCGGCTGCTCCAGTTCAACACGTCGGCGACGGAGGTGCCCACGCCACCTGCTGCGCCATTAATGTTAAGCACCGGGAACATCGCCGCCCGCGCCACACCGATGCGAGCGTTGGACGCTTCCATCGTGTGCTGCGCAATGACGATGTCCGGACGCCGTTGCAGTAGCGTCGAGGGCAGGCCAGCCGGAATATGCGGCAGCGATGCGATGTCATTCAGCGGCTTGGCACTGGTTGCGAAATTCGACGCCGGTTTACCCAGCAGCACAGCGAGCGCGTGCTCGTTGGTCGTACGCTGTTGTTGCAGCGCAATGGCTTCAGCGCGCGAAGTCGACAGCTCGGTCTTGGCCCGCGACAGGTCGAATTCGCCGAGGTCGCCCAGATCATAGCGACGCTGAGTGATGTGCACACTTTGCTCGCGCAGACGCACCGTTTCGTTCAACGTCGCCAGTTCAGCATCCGTCTCGCGCAACCGGAAATAGGTCTGCGCGACATCGGCTTGCAGCGAGAGCAGCACCGAGCGATAAGTAGCCTCGCTGGCGGCCGCATCAGACTCTGTTGCACTGACGTTCGAGGCCACGCGGCCGAACAGGTCGACCTCGTAGCTGGCCGTCAGGTTGGCCTGATAGATCGTCTGTGGCGCCACCGGGGTGCCGGAGGGCAGCCCCTGGGTCAACGGCGAAGCCTGAATGCGCTGTGCGCCGGCGTTGATGCCGATCTGCGGGCTGCGGTCCGCTTCAGCGATGCCGGCAATGGCCCGCGCCTGTTTCAGGCGTGCGGCCGCTTCGGCCAGGTTATTGTTATTCTTCGCCGCTTCGACGATCAGCGCGGTGAGATCCGGGTCGTTGAAGGCCAGCCACCATTCGCCCCGTGGTTGCGCTTCGGCCGCTTTGGCTTGCTGCCAGCGCGTGCCGTCCGGTGCCGTCATGGTCGCCTCGGAGGTCTCTTTGAAGGCCTGCGGCACACTGACTTCTGGCTGCTTGAACGTGGGCGCCGAGCAGGCCGCCAACAACAGAGCTGCGAACAGCGCTGCACTGCTGCGTTTGAAAAGGAGAGTGGCGTTCATATTAATAAGTCTCTTCCAGAGCATAAGAAGCAACCGGCGCTGTAGCGGCCTTGTTGCCGCCCAGGTACTTGGCCAACGTGCGCATCAGCACATAAAACACCGGCGTCAGGAACAGGCCGAAGAAGGTCACGCCGAGCATGCCACCGAACACGGCCACGCCCATCGCATGACGCATTTCCGAACCCGGACCGTGGGAGAACACCAGCGGCAGTACGCCCATGATGAAAGCGATGGAAGTCATCAGGATGGGGCGCAGACGCAGGCGACACGACTCCAGCGCGGCCTGCACGGTGGTGCGGCCATGGTGTTCAAGTTCACGAGCGAATTCGACGATCAGGATCGCGTTCTTTGACGCCAACCCCACCAGTACGAACAGCGCGATTTGGGTGAAGACGTTGTTATCGCCACCGGTCAGTTTCACACCCAGCAGTGCACACAGAATCGACAATGGCACGATCAGGATGACCGCCAGCGGCAGTGTCCAGCTTTCGTATTGAGCTGCGAGGACCAGGAACACCAGCAGCACGCACAGGGGGAACACGTAGAACATGGTGTTGCCGGCGAGGATGTCCTGGTAAGCCAGGTCGGTGAACTCATAGGTGACGCCCTTCGGCAGTACATCTTTGGCAATGCGTTCAATCGCCGCCTGCGCCTGGCCCGACGAGTAGCCTGGGGCTGGACCGCCGTTCAGGTCGGCTGACACGTAAGCGTTATAGCGTTGGACGCGTTCAGGGCCATAGGTGTTGGATGCGCGCATCAGCGACGACAACGGAATCATGTCGCCTTTGGTGCTGCGCACCTTCAACTTATTGAGATCTTCTACATGCGAACGGAACTGCTCGTCAGCCTGCACGCGCACCTGATAGGTACGGCCGAATCGGTTAAAGTCGTTGACGTAGACCGAACCCAAGTTGACTTGCAGCGTCTGGTAGATCGTTTGCAGAGGCACACCCAACTGCTTGGCCTTGTCGCGGTCGATGTCGGCGTATACCTGTGGCACATTGATCTGGTAACCGGAGAACACACCGGCCAATTCTGGCGCCTTGCGGGCCCGGGCCTGAAGTTCCTGCGTTGCCTTGTTCAGTGCGTCGTAACCCACGTTTCCGCGGTCTTCGATCATCAGCTTGAAGCCGCCCAGTGTACCCAGGCCATCTACGGGTGCGGGTGGCACAACAAGGATGAACGAATCCTCAATCGAGCCCATGCGTTTGTTCAGTTCAACCGCGAGGGCGCTGGCGCCCAATTCTTTGGAGGTGCGCTGGTCGAAGTCTTTTAGGTCGCTGAACTGGATACCCGCGCTGGACGAGGCAGTAAAGTCGTTAACAGACAGGCCAGGGAATTGCACTGCGTGGAGTACGCCTGGGGTCTCAGTGGCGATTTTACCCATACGCTGGATAATGGCATCAGTGCGATCCAGAGAAGCGGCATTGGGCAGTTGAGCGATGCCAATCAGGTAGCCCTTGTCTTGCAGCGGTACAAAACCTGCGGGTACAAGTTTGAACATCAGACCAGCGCAGGCGGCCAACATCACATAGAGGGCGATTGAGCTGGTCTTGCGTTTCAGCGTGCCTTTGACGCCGCGTTCATAGCGTTCGGAAGTGCGGCCGAAGAATCGGTTGAACACAGTGAAGAAGCGCCCGAACAGCTTGTCCATGACTTTGGTCAGCGCATCCTTTGGTGCATCGTGTGAGCGGAGCAGGGTCGCCGAAAGCGCGGGTGCCAGTGTCAGCGAGCTGAACGCCGAGATCACCGTCGAGATGGCGATCGTCAACGCAAACTGCTTGTAGAACTCACCGGACAGACCTGGCACAAACGCGATCGGTACGAATACGGCGCACAAGACCAGAGCAATGGCGATGATTGGACCGCTCACTTCCTTCATGGCTTGAATCGTTGCGTTGCGCGGCGACAGACCACTGGCGATATTGCGCTCAACGTTTTCGACCACCACGATGGCGTCATCGACGACGATACCGATTGCCAGTACCAGCCCGAACAGCGACAGCGTGTTGATCGAGAAGCCAAAGCCAAGCATCACGGCGAACGTACCGACTACCGAGACCGGCACAGCGAGCAGGGGAATAACCGAAGCACGCCAGGTTTGCAGGAACACAATCACCACCAGTACCACCAGCGCGATGGCTTCAAGCAGGGTGTGAATCACGGCGATGATCGATTGCTGCACGAAGCGGGTAGTGTCGTAGACGATGTTGTATTCCATGCCCGGTGGGAAGTCAGCCTTCAACTGCTCCATGCGATCACGGACATCGTTGGACATCTGCAATGCGTTGGCGTTAGGCGCTTCGAAGATAACCAGGGCGACAGCTTGCTGATTATCAAGGCGGGCGCGCAGGTTATAAGCGTTGGCACCCAGTTCGATGCGAGCGACATCTCGCAAGCGGGTCAGCGCGCCATCAGCACCGGTACGGACGATGATGTTGCCGAACTCTTCAGGCGTTTGCAGACGGCCCTGGGTTTTTACCGAAAGCTGGAAATCACTGCCTTTGGAGGGCGATTGACCGATGGCGCCGCCGGCCACTTGCACGTTCTGCTCGCGGATGGCGTCAGTGACGTCGGTGGTGGTCATGTCGCGAGCGGCGATCTTGATCGGGTCGAGCCAGATCCGCATGGCGTAATCGCCGGAACCGTTCAACTGCACCTGGCCGATCCCGCCGAGGCGGCTGAGCTGATCTTTGATGTTGATCGTGGCGTAGTTGCGCAGGTATTGGTCATCGTAACGGCCATCGGGCGAGGTCAAGTGCACCACCATTGTCAGGCTCGGCGACGATTTGATGGTCGTTACCCCGATCTGCCGTACTTCTTCAGGCAGGTGCGGCAGGGCCCGTTGGACGCGGTTCTCCACGTCCGTTTCGGCTTGCGAAACCTTGGTACCGATCTTGAACGTCACGGTCAGCAGCAGGTTGCCGTCGGCCGTTGACTGCGACGACATGTACAACATGTTGTCGACGCCGTTGACTTCCTGCTCCAGCGGCGTGGCCACGGTTTCAGCGATGACCTTGGCGTCGGCACCCGGATATTGGGCGCGGATCTGTACGGCTGGCGGCACCACATCGGGATACTCGGCCACCGGCAGAGTGAACAGCGCGATGAGACCGGCAACGAAAATAATGATCGACAAGACCGCCGCGAAGATCGGTTTATCGATGAAGAACTTTGAAAATTTCATGGTCGATTATCCCTTCGCCTTGGCATCAGGTTTTGCGCCCGGGGTGGCCTCGACGACAGGTTCGTCAGGATTGAAATCCATGGAGACCATGTGCGGTGCCAGCGGCGCGCCAGGTTGCACACGCGGCAGGCCATTGACGACGATCTTCTCGCCAGCCTTCAGGCCACTGCGTACCACGCGCAAACCGTCAATCGTCGATCCGAGGGTGACTTGGCGATACTCGGCCTTGCCCAGGGCATCGACAACGAAGACGAACTTGCGGTCCTGGTCGGTGCTGACGGCGCGTTCGTTGATTAACAATGCTTGGGTCGCGTTGCCGCCTTCAGTGCCACCCTGTAACTGCACACGGGCAAACAGACCGGGTACCAGGGTTTTGTCGGCGTTGGTAAAAATAGCGCGCATGCGCACGCCGCCGGTCTGCGGGTCGAGTTGGTTGTCGACGAACTCAAGCTTGCCGTCGTGGGGGAAACCCGTCTCGTTGGCCAGGCCGACCTTGACGGCTACGTCTTTGCCGTTGTGACGAGCTGCACCGACGCGCAGGTAAGTGTCCTCGTCGCCGTCAAAGCTGGCGTAGATCTTGTCGTCGGAGACGACACGGGTCAGCACCGCGCTGGTGTCGACCAGGTTGCCCAAGGTGATGTCTGCCTTGGCCACACGGCCATTGATTGGCGATGTGACGCGGGTGTAGCTCAGATTGAGCTTGGCGTTGTCGTATTGCGCTTCGGCGGCGCGAGCGTTCGCATCAAGCTCCCTGAAACCGGAGACGTTTTCGTCCAGTTCGCGTTGGGCAATGGCTTTTTCACCGAATAGTTTCACCGCTCGGGCCAGTTCGATCTTGGCCAGTTCGGCCTTGGCGCGTGCGGCAGCCGCGGTGGCCTCGGTGCGATTAACTTCAGCTTGGTATGGACGCGCGTCGATCACGAAGAGCACGTCGTCTTTCTTGACGATGGCGCCCGGATTGATGTTGACGCTGGTGATGAAGCCGCCGACGCGGGCACGAATGTCGACGCGCTCGATGGCTTCCATACGACCGGAAAACTCTTGAGTTTCGACGACCGCTTTCTCAACCACCGTCGCTGCGGAGACCACTGCTCCGGAGGCGGCCGCTGCGGAGGCAGCCTGGCCTTGGGCGTTGTCGCAACCGGCCAGGTTCACTGTCAAAAGGCCTGCAATCGCCATTGCTACCGCACCGGCAATTGGGCGGGTATGAGCCTTTAGGTAATGGACAGTTTTCATATGTTCTCTTCGGTAAGTGTTGGATTGATCGGTTAGAAGAAAGCTGGACTACGCGCTCTGATACCAAGCGGCCCAAGGAAACCGGCGGTTGCAGGCCGGAAATGTCAGCTTCTTAGGTTGCGCTAATGTGTCTTCTAACATTACAGTCATCATGCTTAAACTGCAATTTCAAAAATTGCAATTACGCTCATCAGTGAAAATAATGATCGAGGAAGGTGTGGTCGAATGGCGGGGAAAGATCGAAGTCAAAACCGATTCCCTGTAGGAGTCGGCTTGAACTGCGATCTGTGCGAAGCGACAGTAAACCCAGACTACGCGGTGCGTCATTTAGTCCCGGCACGACTGCTGCGCAACCGATCGCGAGCACGCTTGCTCCAAGGATCGCGTTTGCAGCGCGACAGCGCGACAGCGCGGCGTCAAGACGACGGGCGATCTGCTACAAAAATCGAGTACACCGAGGATTGGAGTGGTTGGGAAAAGGGGGATGTTGTGCCGTCGTTCTAGCGCTGAACCGCCGCTGGACAGGTAGGTGAATAATGTCGGGTGACTGCGAGGAAGACCATCTGGCCCCTCGGTGCGAGGGGCCAGATGGTCACAGTGCTGCCAAAAACTGGTCAACGCTCAAGTCGGCGTGGCCAATGAGCGGGAAGGAGTAGGTGAGGGCGGCCATGTGTTCTCCTCGGTTGAATTCGGCTGTGGCGTCATGAATGAAGGTCACGTGGTAACCCTCTTCAAACGCGTGACGTGCTGAGCTTTCAACACATTTGTGCGACGTTAATCCACAGAACGCCAATTTCTTGAGGCCACGTGCTTTCAGCTTCTCCTGGAGATCGGTACCACGAAACGAGTTCCACATTCGATGCTGGCTGCATACGATGTCGCCTGGTTGAGGGCGTAGTGGCTCAAAAAACTCAGCACCCCACGTACCTTTCCAGAAGTACTGCTGAGCATGAGTATTCTTGTGAAGATAGGAGTGCAGGTAGGGGACGTCATCGAAGCTGTGTTCGTCTACGCCGTGAGGCGCATAAACGATCTGCAGGCCGGCCGAGCGAGCCCCTGCGACCAGTCGCAGGAGATTCGGCAGAAAATTGACCCGTTCCAGTTCAGGTTTGATCCCATCGTGAAGTTTGCCACCTTCAGCCAGGAAGTCATTTAGCGGGTCGATGACCACAAGCGCCGAAATATCCCGCGGATAGGCATTGTCAGTGTCAGTCATTTCACTTTCCTTTTCGCCGAAAAAGATGAGTCAAAGGGTAGGGCGGCGAGACCGTGTAGGCAACGTCAAAACGTCCATGCGAAATGACAAAACGTCTTTATATTCAGGCTGGCGCATGCCGGTCGTGCAGGGCCGCCTGGCGGCGGCTGTGCACGATTCAGCACCTTGAACTTAGCTCAGCAGGTCGCGGTGTTGCTCGATGAACTGCGCCGGGGTCATCAGAGGCCCGCCGATAATTTCTGCACCTGTGGTGTCCAGGCCTTCCAGCAGTTTTTCCTGCTGATCGATTTTCACTGCAGTAAAGTGGGCGGCATACGATGGGTCGCCGTCCCAGCCCAGGATCTTCACGAACTCATCCGGAGAGACTTGCTCAAAGCGAACTTCCTTGCCCAGGGTGCTGCTGAGTACGCCTGCCAGTTCTGCATGGCTGTATTCGATAGGCCCGTGGATAGGGTATGCCTTGTTCGCGTGAGCTTCTGGGTTCTCTAGGACGCCTACGACGATTTTGGCAATATCGCTGGCAGCGATAGGCGCAAAGCGGCTGTCAGCGTCAAACGGCGTCAAGTAACGACCCTCGCGAATCAGCGCCGCGGTGTAAAGCATCCACTGGGCAAAGAAGGTTACGCGCAGATGGGTAGTCGGTACGCCAGACCAGTTGAATATTTGTTCGGTCATCCAGTGATTCAGGGTCGCCTGACTGCGTGCATTGGGGCGTGATTGCTTGTGCGACATGTTGACGACGATCTTGACGTTCTCTTCTTTGGCCGCTTGTGCAAAGAGTGCCGCAGCTTCGACCAGGCCGTTAGTCAATGGGTAGACAAAGTAGGCACCGTCGACACCTTTCATCGCTGGGCGCAGCTCTTTCAGTTTCAGCAAGTCGCCAACGAAAATGGTGGCACCCAGATCCTTGAGTTTTTGCGAGCGCTCATCTTCACGGTGGACGAACGCATTAACGCGGTAGCCTTTTTCCAGCAGGTATTGAACGGCAGGAGCACCAGTGGCGCCGGTAGCACCCGAGACTAGAAAAGTTTTCATCAGTTTCTCCTGAAGCGTTAAGACACAAGGTTGGGAGGAGTGAGTAACAGAGCTTATGCATGATGATCGTAATGTTATTGTGCGATCAAGCAGTACGGTCGTCATGTTTCATTCTTCAAGCATGATATTCATACTGGTTGGTGTCAACCCCCTTCCATCATCCGTCAAACTGCAACGATTCTTCCATGATCATCATAGCGTCGTGGTCGGCCTAAATCACAAGCCCTCAAATAAAGACGATTTGTCGCTTCTGCTGGATTTTTTGACATTGCCTGCCTTCCATCTGAGTCCTACCCTCAGGTTCAAGTCGCACCAGCGCCTACCCCCTCGGTTACGCAACAAGGCTGCTGCTCAGTCCGGTTGAACAGGTCACTCATGCTGATTTGAGATAAATCTTAGCCTGATTTGACGGCTACCGGACGTTCCATGAAGAGGCGATATTTGAGTCATCGGCGACGAAGCACTTACCCGCTTCCCCGAACTGATCGGCGGCATCTGGTGATCCGCCATGTTCAACCTCAATCTTCAGGGTCTTATCTCATGTCCAAAAAAGTTTTGATCACAGGTGCTACTGGCGACACAGGTCGTGCCGCTGTTCGTGAATCCATTGCTCTGGGCCTCGACGTCCGCGCCATGGTCCGCAAGCTGGATGCTCGTTCGGATGCGTTGAAAGCACTGGGCGCAGAAATCGTTGTTGGTGACCTGCTGCAAATCAATACCCTGCGTGACGCCATGCAAGGTGTGGACGCTGCCTACTTTGTTTGGCCCGTGCAGCCCGGCCTGATCAACGCCACAGTGAACTTTGCCCAAGCAGCGAAAGAGACCGGCCTCAAGGCTGTCCTCAACCTCTCGCAGCGTTCGGCCAACCGTGAGTCCAGCAGCGACTCTTGCCGCGACACCTTCATTGCCGAAGAAATTCTGAACTGGTCCGGCGTGCCGGTGATTCACTTGCGTCCTACCTACTTCTTGGAATGGCTGCTCTATCCATGGCAGCTGCCGTTCCTGCAAAACGGCGTCCTGCGTATGCCGGTTGGCAAGGGCCGTCACTCGCCAATTGCTGCTGATGACCAGGGTCGCGCCATCGCTGCACTGCTGAAGAGCCCAGAAGGCCACATCGGTACCACCATCCCGTTGTCGGGTCCGGTTGAGATGGACCACGAACAAATGGCCGCTGAACTCTCTGAAGCATTGGGTCGCACCATCGTGTTCCAGGACCTGCCAATCGAAGAGTACACCCAGTCGATCGCCGAAATGGGCGTCCCTGAGTACATCGTTCAGCATTTAGGCGGCGCGATGTTGGACTACCACAACGGCCGCATGGCGGGTGCTGACAACAACGTCGAAAAGCTCACAGGTCGTCGTTCGATGACGGTTGGCGAGTTCGCCCGTCTGCACGCTGACAAGCTTAACGGCAAGTGAGATTGACGTTACCGACTCGCGAAGCGCGAGTCGGTAGCCACTGCTTATTCAACCTCAACGAATGCTGGGAAACTCAATATGAAAATCGCTAACGCTGTTGCCCTCGTTACTGGCGCTAACCGCGGCATCGGCCGTACCTTTGTCGAAGAACTGCTCAAGCGTGGCGTAGACAAGATCTACGTGGCTGCTCGCGATACCGCTTCGCTGGCCGACCTGCTCAAGCTTGGGGATAGCCGTCTGGTGCCGCTGCCATTGGACGTGACGGATGCCGACCAAGTTGCTGCTGCGGCCAGTGTTGCCGGTGACGTTACGCTGCTGATCAACAACGCCGGGTATGCCGCCTTCGACGGCGCCATTTCAGCTCCAAACATGGACGATGCACGCGCCGAGATGGAGGTGAATTACTTCGGTCCTCTGGCACTGACTCGCGCATTCGCTCCTGTCCTGGCAAAGACGGGCGGTGCCGTAGTTAACATGCTGTCGATGTTGTCGCTGATCAGCCTGCCAATGGCCGCGACTTACTCGGCGTCCAAAGCCGCCGGTTTGTCGCTTACCCGCAGCATCCGTGCCGAACTGGGCGAGCAGGGCACCCAAGTGGTTGGCGTTCTCGCGGTACAAGCTGATACCGCCATGGGCGCCAAGATGCCAGAGCCACGCCTCAGCCCGGTTGAGGTGGTCACCGACGCACTGGATGCGATCGAAGCGGGTACCAACGACGAAGTCGTTGCAGGCGCCCAGTCACGTGGCATTCACCAGGCCTTCACCGCCGACCCACAGAAAGTGCAGGGGATGATGCTGACCAAATTGCCCAAGCGCGCTTAACCAGCCTGAGCAACACCCTGGCCCTCCATTCAAGTTCTGAGTGGGGGGCTTCTTTCATCGTGAAGGACAAAGGGCTCACAGCATTCTGTAGTAAACAGTGTGTTGCTGTTCCATCAGACCTTGACGGAGGTTGATCGTGTATCCGCCATTCTCAACCGGGTCACCGAGGAGATGTTTTACATCATGGCCGGGGAAGGGGGAGATTCACGTTGGCAACGAGCGCTTTGCTATTCGTGCAGGGGATGTGCGAGTAGTGCTTAGTCTTGGCCTTGGCTGCTCAAGCGGAATGACTGCCTTGCAGAGACCAACAGATTTGCCAGGCGCGTCACGTCTGCATCGGTCGTGCGCCAGGACGACAGGCTGAGCCGAAATACCGGAGTTCCATTCCAGGCAGACATGCCGAACCAGGCTTCCCCGGAGTCGTGGGCTGTTGCTTGAATCGCTCTGGTTTCGTCGTCAGTCAGACCTTTGACCATGACCTGATTCAGCACTACCCGATTCAGCACGTCGAAACCGGCCTCTCGCAGTGCGTTGGCCAAATACGTTGCCTGGGCACAATGCCGATCGATCATCTGGGCGACACCTTGACGACCAAGGGTGCGCAGCGCGGCCCAGACCGGCACGCCCCGCGCCCGGCGTGAGAACTCTAGCGTCAGGTTTTTTTGTGCGGAGGATGTGCCGGTTGCGTACACCGCATCACTGTTCATGGCGGCAGCGAGCATCGCGGGGTCTTTGCAGATCGCCATCGCGCAATCGTAGGGCGTGTTCAGCCATTTGTGGCCGTCAACCGTCCAGCTGTCGGCTTGCTCAACGCCGTCTGTGTGATGGCGCAGCGTCGGTGAGGTGCGCGCCCACAGGCCGAACGCGCCATCGATATGAACCCAGGCTCCAGCGTTGCGAGCTTTGGCAATAATGCTGCTGAATGGGTCGAACTCACCGGTGTTCACCTCTCCGGCCTGTAAGCAGACGATTGTTTTATCGTCGAGTGCAGGCAGTCGATCGGGGTCTATTCTGCCGTGCTCATCAACAGGAGCCATCAGCAGCCTGGAGGCGCCGAATCCCAGAATTCTCAGCGCTTTGAGGATGGTCACATGGACTTTTTCGGAAACCACGACGCGGATCTCCGGGGCGCCGAACAGGCCATTTTCCGCGGAATCCCAACCCGCTTTGAGCAGCATGGCGTGCCGCGCCGCCGCCAGACAGGTCAGGCTACACGCCGTGGCGGAAGTACCGAAGCCGACTGCACTTTGTCGCGGCAGATCGAGGATGTCGAGCATCCACTTTGCCGCGATGTCTTCTACGGCGGCGCATGCTGGCGACGTAAGTGGTAGTGCCGCGCCGTTGTCCCAGGCGAGCATTAGCCGTTCGGCAGCGGCGGCAACGGGGAGCGCCGCGCCGACCACAAAACCGAAGTAGCGCGGACCGTTGGTGCTGACCGTTGCAGCCGACCCGACCTCGTCAAGCAGCGCCAGGGTTTCATGTGCCGGCTTGCCCGCTTCGGGCAATGGCTCATCGAAGGCTACGAGAGAGTCGAGCGCTGCCTTGTCTGGAAATACCCGGCGTTCATTCACGCCTTCCAGGTATGCCAGCGCACGCCTGTCCGCATTTTGCACCAACTCGGATTCACTGTTTTCCACGGGGTCTTACCTCATCAGTAGGTGTTGGTAGCGACTATAACTTCCTCAAATGCCGACCTTTAACGCCCATCGATTATTTTGATGTGTTAGACGTTAGTCAGCATGGTCACACGCGTCAAAGCCAATATTTACGGCGGCCTGGTATCGATTTCAAGGCGCGGGATGCCTAGGTGAGTATAGCGTAAATGGTTTGCTCAAGCATGATGATCATCATTGATGGAGATAGCGATCTTCGATACACTCAATTCGTACTCGCGCGAGACTTTCCGCAAGATAGGCTTGCTTTCAACGCCCCATGGCTGCTGGAAATTTCATGCAGGCGCTGAAGTCGACATCCAGATTGGATGACTGAAATGCTTTTGAATCTGGGTGGTCTTTGCGATGAATGTGAATGAAAAAATCTTGATGCGGGTCAATCTCAACCTGCTGGTGGTTTTCATGGTGGTGTTCCGCGAGCTGAATGTATCCCGTGCAGCGGAGCAATTGAGTATTGGCCAGCCAGCGGTCAGTGGCTCCCTGGCTCGTTTACGTGAGCGGTTTGATGATCAGCTGTTCATCCGATCGGGTAGAGGGGTCAGGCCAACGAAGAGGGCGGTCGAAATCGCCGATGCCCTGTTGCCGGCAATGAACGCCATCGGCGTGGTTGTCGACGGATTTACCGCCATTTGATCGAACGCCTAAGAGGGAGTCTTAGACGCTTCAGCGGAGGATGCGAGGCGTATATCCCGTTCTTTGCTCGGAGTTCGACCTCTTGCTTGTTTGAACGCACGGGTGAATGAGTACTCGGATTGGTAGCCGACCTTTTCCGCGATTTCACGGATGCTCATGGCGGTCTGGCTCAGCAACTGCGCAGCAATCCCCAGGCGCCAGCGGGTCAGATAAGAATGAGGTGTTTCACCGACGGACTCGCGGAACTGCTTGGCAAACAATGACCGCGATAATCCGGCTTCATGGGCCAGGGTATCAAGCGTCCAGTTGCCGGCAGGGTGTTGATGGATGCAGGACAAGGCTCTGGCAATGTGCAAGCTTTGCATTGCCGCAAACCAAGTACCCGCTTCTGCCGTTTCGGTTTCTGACCATTGCCTCAGAACATAGATGAACAAGGCGGAAAGCAGGTTGCGGATGATCATTTTGCTGCCCATTTTACTGCTTTCTACTTCGGTGCGCAGTTGCTTCAGGAGTTCTGCAATAGGTGTGGAGACACTGCTGGAGTTAGCTTTGAGGTGCAGGGCAGGGGGCAGCGATCGTATGGCGGGCATGACCATGTAGCGGTCAATCCCGAACGATCCACACATGACGATTGTCGCGTCGGGGTCTCGGTTATAAAGGGTTTGGCTGTTCTTTACGAATTGCCCGAGGGACACCACTTTGCCACCTTCGGAATTTCTAAGTTTATGAGGTGCACCTTGAGGCAATACAACAACGTCACCCGGCTCCAGTTTTATCTCGGGTTGCCCCTCAAGAGAGAAGTAAGCGGTGCCCTCCGCGAGAAAATGAAAGTAGGAGCCGTCTCGCTGCTCCATGTAGACACCCCAATCTCCCTTGACCCGAGACTGCGCGATGATGATGCCTTCAGCGGCAAGGTAGTTAAGCCAGTGGTCGGCGTTGTTCATAAGCATCCCAAATAAAGACGATTTGTCATTTCTCACGGATCTTTTGACATTGCCTGTCCTTCACCAGCGTCCTAACCTCAACTACAAGCCTCAGCTTCAAACCTGATGATCAGCCTGTTAAATGGGGTTGTCCAAATTGTAGAAGGCATAGGCAATACCGTCCAAGGGGAGGGAAGCCGCTGGTCTATTGTGCGAGCCGTTCATTGGCGCAAACGATCCGAAACTTGTCACTTTCGACAATGGGTACAAGGGCTGATGCCTCCCATAATCCAGCTCGTACTCTCTCGGTGAATGTTCACCTTTGGCTGCATAACCGCAATTGGACTTTTTAAATATGAGAATTGAAAAAGGCTTTTCTTCAAAAAAACCTGGCAGGTTGCTGCACCTGTTAGCGTTAACAACGACCGCGTTGTTGGCCGTTGCCTCGTCTGGTTTTGCATCCGCGGCTCAGGCGCTTCCGAAGGTCCCAACAACCAAGATTATTGCGATCGGATCGCTGACACCCAAGGCTACCCCTGAGGCGGTAGGTGCTGTTCTGCCTGAGGAAGTGCGAGAAACGGTCAAACTTCACCTCGCCGGAAAAATCGAGCAGTGGAACGCGCGGACTGACAAGAGCGGCGTCGTGTTCATACTCAACGTGACCGATGTAGCTGAGGCCCGCGATATGTTTGCCAAGATGCCTTTGGACAAAGCCGGTCTGATGACATTTGAGTTCATTCCTGTAGGCCCCTTGGCACCATTGTCGCTTTTGCTGGATCAACCCGCCCCCTGACTCCAGCTAATGGCTTGAACGAACGGTATCAACTGATGGAGTACAAAGTGTGAGTGATACGTCTGAAGTGGCTCGTAAACATTACGAGGGGAACGCTGCGGGGGTGGATCTTGTAGCCCGGGTCGTGCAATTGCTCGAGAAGCTTGGAGAGGGACGTATCACCAGCGAACAACTCGCCGGTCTCGACCAATTCCACAGCGGTGGATTGAAAACCACGGCGGACTTTATTGAGTTGTTGGGCTTGAAGCCGGGTATGAGGGTACTGGATGCGGGATCTGGTTTAGGTGGCCCTTCGCGCTATACCGCAGAGAAATATGGCTGCCATGTTACCGGTGTCGATCTGACGGAGTCATTCGTCGAGGTAGCAACCCTGCTCGCCGAACGCACGGAGATGAGTCAGCGCGTGGATTATCAGGTCGGGAATCTCTTGGCGCTTGGCCTACCAAACGAGCAGTTTGACGTGGTGTACACCCAGCATGTCGTGATGAATATTCTCAACCGTGCTCAGGTGTATGAAGAGATCAGGCGCGTCCTCAAACCCGGTGGAACATTTGGCTTTTTTGATGTGTTGGCGGTCGACGGAAAACCTGCACCGTTATACCCCGTACCCTGGGCAGAAAATAACGACAGCAGTGTGTTGCTGACGGAGGCAGAGACTCGTGCGTTGCTCAGCGATGCAGGGCTGGCCGTTGATATCTGGAAAGACGTCACCCAAGAAATTATCGAATGGTTCGACCGTTTCCAATTACCGGCAGTGCAGAGTGGCAATCAAGGACCTACGTTAAAGATGGTCATGGGCGATCGGTTTGGCTTGATGGCGGAAAATTTCGCTCGCAATCTTCGTGAGCATAAAGTCTGCCTCGTCATGGCGGTCAGTACACGTCGCTAGCGAACGTTGGGGTATCGGCGTCTGGCGGTTGCTTCGTTAAATTGCCCGGTCGGGCTTTCGACAAACACATTGGAAGGAGACACTGATGGACATCATCAATACCCTGATTCAGCGCAACGAGGTTTTTTCCAAAACCGATTTCAATGCTGATTTGAAGATCATGCCGCCGACGAAGAAACTCATGATCATCGCGTGCGTCGATCCGCGGGTTGATCCTTCTGATGTTTTTGGCTTGAAACCCGGAGAGGCTGCGGTAATCCGCAATGTCGGTGGACGAATCAATACGCCTACGCTGCAAACTCTGGGGCTGGTGCGCACTGTGGGCAAGAATATAGGCGTGCAGGTTGGTCCTGGCTGGAATCTCATCATCTTGCACCACACGGACTGCGGTATTACGCCGTGCCTCCATCATGCGCCCGAGTTGCTCGCGAAAAACCTCGGCGTATCGGTCGAGGACCTCGACAGTTTGGCCATTTCAGATCCTTATGAGGCAATCGCTATAGATATCGCCGCACTCAAGGAAAATCCGCAATTGCCTGCCGGGATGATGGTGACCGGGTTTGTGTATGACGTTGCGACCGGCTTGGTGAAGACCGTAGTACCGACCGGTCTGCTCCGTCCAGAAAACCCGGCGTAATGCAGGCTGAACCGTTTCGCGGGTCCCGATAGAGAGCTACCCATAACGGATGTTATTTCAATGCGTCCCGAACCTGGGTCAATATTTCTTCAGACAGTGCTGGATCGTCTGTCGCTCGAGCCAAAATGATCGCGCCCACCATGCTTGAGATTTTGTGGATCGCATCACGTCGCACATTTCGCTTTTTTGATTTGGCAAAGGGTGCCGTCATGCTTGCCAGCACACCTTTCAAATGTCGAGTAAACGAGGGTTGAACTGAGGGTTCTCGAGCGACTTCAGAAGCCAGAGCGGTCATCAGGCAGCCGGTACCTGGATCATCGCGGTGCCACTCAGTGAGGTAGTCTTGGATATATTGCTGCATCGTCTCTGGCGTCTGCTCGGCTTCCTTCATCGACGCGAGTGCTTTGGATGAAGCGTCGCCAAGACTTTTGGCGATCAAGTCGTCCTTGGATTCAAAGTGGTTGTAGAACGCGCCATGGGTGAGTCCGGTTGCCTGCATGACCTCGCTGACACTCACACCGGAAAAACCCCGCTCGCGGAACAGAATCGAGGCCTGCTCCAGGATGCGTTGATGTTTCTCGGCAGTTTCTTCGGCAGGGTAGCGCATAAAACCTCTTAAATTTTTTTGAAAGTAGTTGATGGCTAGCAGTGTATCTATCATGCTTCAGTTCAACAATGAATGCATGATGGTCGTACTGCTTGATCGACGGGGAACGTAAATGGCAGAGCTGATCGTCGTACCTGGTTTTGGAGGCTCCGGCCCAGCCCACTGGCAGTCTCGGTGGGAAAAGAACGATCCCTCCATAAGGAGGTTCCAGCCGCAAAGCTGGGATGAGCCGGAGCTACGGAACTGGATCGAAGCGTTGGAGCTTGCCGTTAGCGAGTCAGTTGAGCCGCCAGTGCTGATCGCTCATAGCCTTGGTTGCCTGCTAGTTGCCCAGTGGCAAACGGTTTCGTCGCTTTCAGTTGCTGGCGCGTTTCTTGTGGCTGTACCTGATCCATCAACGCCTGGGTTTTCCGAAACCACACCTGGTTTCAGCCACGTTGCGAGTGACCCCTTGAGGTTTCCGTCGTTGATCGTCGCGAGCACCAACGACCCGTACGACGCGCATCGTTTCGCCGTTGAAAAGGCTCACCAGTGGAGGAGTGAGTTCTGTTCACTCGGTGATCTGGGTCACATCAATGGTCAGAGTGGCCTGGGTGACTGGCCGTTTGGGAAGCAGTTGCTAGACGCGTTTATAGCCAGGATTGGGAAGGAACATTAATGAACGCTAAACAGTCTGGACCCACATCAGGCTGGATCGAGCTAACCGAGGCACAGGCTGAAATTTTGCTTAATAGTATTGCGATTATCATATTTTGATTAAAAGCGAGCATGATTTCAGCAGCGTCTGTTGAAATCGATTTGTTAATCAGATGCGGCATCGCATCGACGAAAGGGGTTAATAGTGATGAATGTAAAAGGAAAAACGGTTCTGGTTTCTGGTTCAAATCGCGGCCTGGGCAAGGCTTTTGTACTGGCCCTACTGCAAGCCGGCGCAGTGAAGGTTTACGCTGCTGCCCGAGACCTTAAAGAGTTGAATATCCCAGGGGCTCACCCTGTGGAGCTGGATATCACCGACCCGGTAAGTGTCGCCAAGGCGGCGCAAATCTGCGCTGACATCGACCTCTTGGTGAACAACGCAGGCTACCTGAAATACGGGCCACTGCTAGCCGAAGACAGCGTGGAGAGTCTTCGTCATCACTTTGAGGTGAACACCATCGGAACACTGCTCATGAGCCGAGCTTTTGCTCCCGTTTTGGCCAAGCGTGGCGGTGGGGCGATGATCAATATCCTCTCGGTTCTGAGTTGGCTGAACATTCCTGAGTCAGGTCCATACAGCGCCTCCAAATCAGCGCAGTGGTCATTAACCAATGGCTTGCGCAACGAACTTCGGGAACAAAATACGTTTGTCATGGGTGTTCATCCGGGCTACATCGATACCGATATGGCGGCAGGTGTCGAAGCCTCTAAAACCAGTCCAGAAACCGTAGTCCGTATGACCCTTGAAGCACTTGGCGAAAGCAAAGAAGAGCTGATTATTGATGACGCGGGGCGTTGGGTTAAATCGACATTGTCCAGCGCTGACGCCGGGTATCTATCGCCTGTACCGTCCTGAGCTGCCTCAAGCTGATTTAAAGGTTCGTTGCCAAGCGCCGTCGGTCGTCGGCACTAATCGTTTCGTAGACTCACGCTAATCAATTCTATATAAATGCATATGCATCGATGCATATGCATTTATCTGTTCGCAAGCAATGTGGACCCAATCAAAGCAGGATTTTTATCGTGAGCTACGCCGCTGACCCCGCAATCAAACACCGAATGATCTTGATCGTCATCGCCATCGTGTCGTCCCTGGTAATGTTGGATAACAACGTGGTCGCGGTGGCACTTCCGACGATTGCCAGTTCGCTGAACGCTGATTTTGCTGACGTTCAATGGGTTATCACGGCCTACGTGCTTCCGTTTGCAGCGTTGCTTATTGCCGCTGGTTCATTCGGCGACAAAGTCGGCCGGCGCTTGTCTGCGGTCATCGGCATGATCATTTTTGGACTCGCATCTCTGTCTTGCGGTCTAGCGATTTCGCCACTGATGCTAAACCTATCGCGTGCAGCCCAAGGAGTCGGAGC
Organism: Pseudomonas sp. NA-150; assembly: GCF_044336365.1. Classification (NCBI taxonomy): domain Bacteria; kingdom Pseudomonadati; phylum Pseudomonadota; class Gammaproteobacteria; order Pseudomonadales; family Pseudomonadaceae; genus Pseudomonas; species Pseudomonas sp. NA-150. Next base: position 2,708,181 of record NZ_CP172305.1, read on the forward strand.
CAGTCTATTACTGACGGCGTCGATGGCGGTAATCAACCACACCTTCCAAGGTGCTGAGCGCGCCAAGGCATATGCTTTTTGGGGCGCATGCATGGGCGTCGCTATTACCTGCGGGCCGATCATCGGCGGTGTCATATCTAGTCTGTTCGGCTGGACGTGGGCGTTCCTGATCAATGTGCCGATTTGCACTGCACTGGTGATCGCCACGCTTAAGGTTGTCCCTGAGTCTCGTGATCCGGACGCCAAGGGCTTGGACTGTCCAGGAATTCTTACACTGAGCAGCGGATTGTTTCTGCTGATATGGGCGGTCATTGACGGTAACGCCTTGGGCTGGTCAGCGCCGCAAGTGCTGTGGCGTGTACTCGGCGGTATTACGCTGCTTGTGTTGTTTGTGATTGTCGAAAAGCGACAGTCTCGCCCAATGGTGAATTTCGAGATTTTCCGCGCGACCAATTTTGGCGGGGCAGCGTTCGCTATGGTGGGCTACGCCGCCGGTGCGCAAGTGATGATTTTCTACCTCCCGTTGTACCTGCAAAATGCGTTTGGATTTGCGCCTGTGATCGCTGGTATTTCCATGTTGCCATTTGCGCTGCCGATGTTTTTGGTGCCGCGTCTTGGAGCCAAGTTGACCTGGTCGCCGCGATCCATACTTTCTATTGGCCTGTGCATTACGGCGGGCGGCAACATTCTGATGGCGCTACTGGCCGGTGCTGGTGCCGATTACTATGCGTTTGCCGTGGCCATGATCCTCGCCGGAACGGGGGCGGGCATTCTCAACGGTGAAACCGCCAAGGCCGTGCAGGGCGCAGTACCCGCCAATCAATCCGGTGTGGGTTCCGGTATTGCCTCAACGATACGCTTCACGTCTTTGCTGTTCGCCGTTGCGGCCCTTGGCGCAGTCTTGGTCTCGGTGATGTTGAAGGCGTTCGCTCCAGTGGCTCATGACCTTGGCCTATCAGCGGTGGACGCGATATCAATCGCCAAGCGCTTTTCGGCCGGAGACGCTGCTTCCGCGTTGTCTGCACTGCCTGTTCATCAGAACGAGGCTGTTTATGACGCATTGCGCGTAGCGTTTGATTCGGGTTTTGGCGGCGCTGCCTGGGTGGCTGCTGCGGTAGCGATTACTTCGCTGATCCTGACGCGACTGCTGATGGTTGATACGAGTATTAAGGTGTCTGAGGAAGCAGTGTTTGTCGCCGGGGAGTAGGGCGGGTGATTCTTGGCAGCGTTGACCCATTGATCGGTAGGCAACATCATGCAGACAGATTGATGTATGTGCATTGAGAAAAATAGGTGGAAAGATGATGATCAACCAGTGCCTATGCACAAGTGTCAGGCAGCTCGCGCGACGTATGACCGCACTCTACGAAGCGCATTTAGCGCCCCACGGCATTAGCGCACCGCAATTCTCGATTTTGCAGCGGTTGTTCCAATTGGGACCCACTGCCAACCTTGAGTTCGCTGCCGCGCTGGGCATGGATCGCAGTACTTTGAGCCGGGGGTTGAAACCGCTGATTTCCGCTGGCTGGATTGAAACCGTGGACATGCCGGAAGGCACGGTTATCGATAAGCGTTCATTTGGACTTCAGCTGACTTCAACTGGCGTTGAAAAATACAAGGCGTCCTATGATGCTTGGGCTCAAGCTCAGGCAGAAACTCAGAGGGTTTTAGGCTCCGAGCTGTCTTCAACATTGCTGTCGACCACGGCTGGGGTATACGAATTATTGGGGTAGTAAGGCCTACAGGCTTTACCGAATTTGGCACCTCTTTTTTTCGCGTTAAGCCGGCATTCGCATCAGGTGCAGTGGGCAATTATGAGTCTCTCATCATGCTCAGTAGGGTTAATTCATGCGGTTGACAGCTCGGCTGCCTACAAACCACTTCCGAAAACGCTACCGCTGCGTCGAAAACATCAAAAAAACTTTGACGACGTGTGTTGCATATGCAACTATAGATTCATCGGCTTGGTTCGTACCTTTAATCGGTTGCCAACTGGCAGTGTGGAATAGGCATCGGCCTTGAGGTCGGTCCGTACCAACGGTCATAGAAATTTTTAGGCAACAGGTTGTTAGTGGCGTAACTGCCAAGGTGTTCGAAATGTCAGACGCAGTAGTCAACGAGATGGTCCATGGCTGCATGATTTCGCGAACGCGACTCATCGCCAGGGTGCTGTCCAGCGTCTATGACGATGTGCTTCGGCCTTACGAGATCAGCTCGGCGCAGTTCGCTTTGCTGGTCGCGATCTTCAATTTGAAGTCAGCCAGTCGTGCGGAAATAGGGCGCTTCACACATCAGGATCGTTCGACGCTGACACGCAACATCAAACTCCTGCTTGAGGGTGGCTGGATTGAAGAGGTTGATAACGAGGAAGGTGGTCGCCGTCGGCCTGTGGTGCTGACCCAGTCCGGGACCCAACTGCTGCACGACGTGCATCCTGCATGGCGAGCCGCGCAGGAACAAGCCCGGGTAATGCTCGGTGAGGTCGGTGTAACGGCCGTGATGGAAGTCGGCAACCAGATGTTTTACGGCTAACCACCAAAAGCTTTATTTAGTATGTTGCATATGCAATACGAGATTGTGAATACGTTGGTTTGGAAGGCCATGCAAAGTCCGAACTGACTCACTCGATGGCCAGGTGCCGTCGTGTAAAACCGGGACACTGCTGTCCTTTAAAATGATGCTCTTAATACTAAGGTAACCAAAATGTCTACTGAATATCCACGCGACATCTCCGCGCTGGTCATCATTGATCCGCTGAACGACTTCCTTTCCCCTGGCGGCAAACTGCACGACGGGATCAAGGACGAAATGGAGCGCGTCAGCTTCCTGCCAAACCTGATGCGTCTGGTGGAAGGCGCTCGTAAAGCCGGCCTGCAAATCATCTATGCACCCCACGGCGTCGACGAGCACAGCTTCGACGACGTGCCGTTCCTGCACTCTTACCTGCACAAGAACACCCGCGATCAGCAGTACTTCTGGAAAGGCACCTGGGGCGCTGAGTTCTACGAACCACTGCGTCCTCAAGAAGGCGACATCGTGATCAGCCAGCACCGTCTGTGGAACTCGTTCCGCGGCACTGACATGCAAGAAAAACTGCAAGCCCGCGGTATCCAGAAAATTGCCCTGTGTGGTTTGACTTCGCACAAGTGCGTTGAAAGTACCGGCCGTCACGCGTTTGAAGAGGGCTACCACGTGACCTTCATCAACGACGCCACCGCCGAGTTCAACCGTGGCGAACACGCCGCTGCCCTGACTTACTCGTTCCCGTTGATTGGCCACGCTGACCTGACCGTCGACCAGTTCCTGGCTGCCCTGTAAGTCGCACTGATGCACTGAAGTCAAACAGGGTGTTCAGCCCAAGATGAACACCCTGTTTTTCATGCGCCGACATTTCAAATGTTCCACTGACCCAGAGAGTTCCCATGAGCAAAAATGAAGTTGCAAACAAAGTTATCGTAATCACTGGCGCCAGCAGTGGTCTGGGCGAAGCCACAGCCCGTCACCTCGGCAGCATGGGTGCCAAACTGGTACTCGCTGCACGTCGCACCGATAAGCTGAATGCGATCATTGCCGACTTGAACAGCCAAAACATTGAAGCCATCGCCGTAGCCACCGACGTGACCCGTCGCAGTGACATGGATGCGTTGGCTGCAAAAGCACTGGAGCAATTTGGCCAGATCGACGTCTGGATTAATAACGCCGGCATCATGCCGCTGTCGCCGATGAGCAAGTTGCTGGTGGACGAGTGGGACCAGATGATCGACGTCAACATCAAAGGCGTCCTGTACGGTATCGCCGCTGCGCTGCCGCATTTTCAAACGCGCGATTCTGGTCACTTCATCAATATTTCATCGGTCGCTGCTCGCAAGGTTTTTGCACCGATCGGCACCGTGTACAGCGCCACTAAATTTGCTGTCAGCGCCATTTCCGAAGGCCTGCGCGCAGAAGTCGGCCCAAACATCCGCACCACCGTGATTTTACCAGGCACCACCCGTTCGGAGCTGAAACACAACAGCACCGACCCAGAAACCGCCGCCAGCGTGCAAGAATTTTGGAAAAACTTCGAGATCCCAGCTGAGTCTGTAGCACGTGCAATTGCCTATGCTATTGAGCAACCGGCTGACGTTGATATCAATGAAATCGTACTGCGCCCGACCGCTCAAGAGTTCTGAGCCGCGGTAGACTTTTTTGTGCGGTTCAACATTTCAATAAAGCATTGGTCTATAAACACCGCCTTTGCCTTCACTTTCTGCTTGGAGCCTGGCGGAAGACTGGAAGGCGGATGTAATGGCGACGCGGAAGATTGGCGATGATTGGTTGCAGGGTGAGGAGTCGTTGCTGATGCGGGTCCCTACATCGATTGTCCCGGCGAACTGCAATTACCTGTTCAATCCATTGCATCCGGAGGCTGAGTTGGCCACGCTGACCTCGTTTGATTTTCCGGCGGATAAGCGCTTGTTCTAAACACCACATCGAGGGCGGTGACAGATTTCACGTGAGCGGAAGCAATAGCTCCGCTCCCTGATTGCGTACGTTGCCCACCGCCTTGCCAACCTTGAACCATTCAAAGATTTCAGCAGGCTCGCCTTGGTGAAGGATCATTTGCTCGGCGCGCTCTTTGGGCGTGGCCACGTCCAGCCATTCGCGAGCCAGCTCCGGCGCCAGCACCACCGGCCGCCGGTCATGAATGTCTACCATGCCACCGGCACTGTCCGCCGTGATGATCACAAAACCATCGTGCTCCTGTGCCGCTTCGCCGTGAGCCGGATACTGACCGATAGCGGCGCACAGGATTGGCTGACCGTCGCGGCGGCGAATGAGAAACGGCTGCTTTTTCGGTTCCCCGACGTCGACCCATTCGAACCAGTTGTCGACGGGCGTAATCGCCCGGTGCGGCCAGATCGCTCGGTAGTAGGGACTGTGCGCGACCTTCTCGACGCGGGCGTTAATTACCGGCGGGCGATCAGAGGCCCAATGCGGTCGCCATTGCCAACGCACCGCGTCGGCACGCAAAACGCCGTCTTCGAGATGCAGCAAGGCAATGCGCGTCGAGGGTGCCACGTTGTAGTAGCGAAGAGGTTCGGCACTCAGCGTGCTGACCATCGGATTGGGCATGCTCAAGGCGGCAACGAAGTCGTGGATGCCGCGGTATTGGGAAAGTCTTCCGCACATGGCTGAACCCGCCTGTCGAAATATCCTACATAAGAGATTGACCGCAAGGCCGTGGCTTAGTTAACTGTATATCCATACAGCTTATAAGAAAGGCACTACACCATGAGCATCACCTTCCTTGGCCCGCTACAGGAGGGCGGAGCACAACTCCCTTTCTATTCCTTCAAGGTGCCTGCCGGTTTCCCGTCGCCTGCCGCTGATCACATCGAGCGCCAGATCTCCCTCGACCAGTTGCTCGATATCCGCGCGCCGCATGTGTACCTGGTGCGAATTGAGGGTAGCAGCATGGAAGGCGCGGGCATCTATGACGGCGACCTGGCCGTGGTTGATCGGTCGATAACGGCGGAGCACGGCCACATCGTGATCGCTGCAGTAAACAGTGAACCGGTGTGCAAGCGACTCTGCAAACAAGGTACACAGATCGTTTTGAAATCTGAAAACGCCGGGTTTCCTCCGCGCTATATCCTCGAAGGCGATGAGCTCATCATCTGGGGTGTTGTCACCTTCAGCGTGCGAAGCCATGACCCCAAAGCATAAACCGGTGTTTGCCCTGATCGACTGCAATAGCTTCTATGCAAGCTGCGAGCGAGTGTTCCGCCCCGACCTGGCCAAGACCCCGATCGTCGTGCTCAGCAACAACGACGGCTGCGTCATCGCCCGGAGCTACGATGCCAAACCCTTCGTAAAAATGGGCGCTCCCTATTTTCAGATCAAAAACGATTTAAAGCGCCACGGCATCGTGGCGTTCTCGTCGAACTACGCGCTGTACGGTGACATGAGCGAGCGGGTCATGAGCATCATCGAATCCATGGTGCCGACCGTCGAGATCTACAGCATCGATAAGAATAAGTTGCATACCGTGGACGTCCAAAGTTAGATGACGTCCCCATGGACATTGACGCTTGCTCTTACAGAGATTTCACTTGCCTACCGTCGAACACATTCACTTCAATCCGCATGACCTTTCAGTCAAAGACCGCCTGATTACCTACTCGCTGAATAGCTCCCGTGTAGTGATCGAAGGACTACCACAAATATTCTGGGAAGACGGCTTGCCCTGGAGAGAAGCCAATCTCTGGGCTATGGAGAGAGTCACCAATGGTGAGGCAATCCTTAAGACCGTTTCTAGCAACCTGAACGGGCTGTTGAACTACGGGAAGTTTTTGGAGAGTCGCAGGCTTCAGTGGTTTGAGTTTCCGTCTCGGAAGGCTGATCGATGTCTTGTTCAGTACCGTGGGGCGCTAATCAAGGCTCGTGATGCTGGTCATATCAGCGCTGCCACGGCTTCCGAGTACATGCGTAACTGCATCAGTTTCTACAGGTGGGTTAGGAGGCGTGGCCTTCTAAACCCGCTATTGCCGCTGTGGAAAGACAAGCGCTATTTCATCAAATACTTTGACCAGGTCGGCTTCGAGCGAACGCTAGCTGGCACCACCACCGATCTGGGTATTCCAAACCGAAAACGCATTGGGGTCACTTTGGAAGGTGGGCTACTTCCTGTGTCTGCGGTTGATCGAGACGCCATTCTTGATTTCGCAAAACAGAACGCCTCACCCGAGCTCTATCTGATATTGGCTCTAGGTTTTTTTACGGGTATGCGACTGGGAACGATCTGCGACCTTCGTATCGATACGTTGGAGCGTGCCCTACCTGATCCGTCTGCTAAAGGTCTGCTTCAGATATCGGTAGGGCCAGGTGCGTCCCCGCGCGTGCATACCAAATTTGGAGTAACTGGCCAGGTATGGATTCCCGAAGCTGTGTGTTCAGAAGTCTTGGAGTACGCCAAGGGTCTTCGCAGGTTGACTCGCGAGGCATCTGCTGCTGGCGAGCATCAAGACCTAGTGTTCTTGACACGTTTCGGAAACCCTTTCGGACGTCGCAACAGTGATCAGTCTTCGGCAATAAACGTTGAGATGTCATCGCTTAGAAAATTAGGCACCGCGTCGGGCATCAAAGCGCTCAGGAAGTTTCGCTTCCACCAATCTCGGTGCACCTTTGGAACTGAGCTAGCTAAGCTCGCTTTAGCAAATTGCACTGATGTGGCGATAGTGATTGCGACGGTCAGCAATGCATTGCTTCACGGTCGAAACTCGGAGGCCACCACCTTCAAATACATCAAGTTTGTACAGGCCGCACCCGCTAAGCAGGCCATTGCGAACAGCTTCATGACTGCGTTTACAGGAATTGCTTCGACGCAGGGAGCGAGCAATGAGTAACCTGACGTCTTTAGACCTGACGTTTCCAATGCTTGAGTACGGGAAAAACGAGACGCCCTGGGATCTGGCACCGCTTTTATACAACGGTGGTGCTGGGGCAAAAGTGAAGACTGTACGCAGTGAAATCACATCAGGGGCTTTCGGTGATCCTTTACTGGAGCGGTCGGAGCTTGTGAAAGGACTCCATGATTGTTTGACCGATGACGTTGCCGGCGGAGGAAGCCGCTTTTCGGCGAATAACAAGATCGGTGCGTTGAGGAAGTTTTTTCAGTGGGTGGATCAATGCGGGCGTCCGTTGAGTGTTGATTCGGTCGCGGAAGCATACCTGGGGTGGGCTGAGCATCTTCTACAGCGTCACCGCGTGGAAGGATATCTAACCGCCGGATCGTTATACGACACGGCAAGTCTAACCGCGACAATGCTCGACCGAGTTCTGGGTCGAAGCTCGACGCTTCTCTACAGCACCCGAATTCGCAAACCAAGAGGCAACGGAAGGGCAGGTAATGGGAGCACTGGTAAGCAAAGCTTAGAAGAGAGCTTTTCATTCGGGCAGTTCATTGCCGACCTCTGTACGGCCCTTACCTATGAAGCCGTGACGGGGCCACTTCCCATCCAAGTGGAATTGCGGTCGGGTTCGACGCTACCTATCTGGTGCGGCCTGCGCGATACAGAGAAGGAAGCGTCACGACGGATTCGACCTCAAACCAAATTCCAGATTGCGGACATCCTTCGAAACCGCGAACTTCGGAACTCTGACGTTTCAATCGAGACTCGATACCCGGCAGTGAATTCGCGAATCGAAGCCGAGTTGCTTATGTTCATCGCACAAACTGGCATGAATTTGTCGCAGGCGCATCAGCTTCGGACCGACCAATACCATTACACGAGTCATCTTGATGGTTACCAAGTCAGGTCTTACAAAAAGCGCCGTCAGGGTGAAGTGCTGTTTGAAGTTTTCTCAAGCTACAAACAGTGGTTCGAGCGCTACATCGAGTGGCGAAACACGTGGTTTCCAGACGATCTAGAGGGACTTCTTTTCCCTCTCGTCCGTCCTGGGGGACGTCTCGTTTTAGAAGCTCCCCAGTTCACAGCTATCGCGCGCCTCTGCACCTATTCCAGTATTCGATTCGTTCGGCCTCGTAAGCTCCGGGGTGCGCGTATTAATTGGCTGTTACGTGAGTCGCAACGCCCCGACCTGGTGGCGGAAATCGCACAGCACACCGCTGAAACTTTGATCCGTGTGTACGCCGAGCCCAATCCGCAAATTGCGATGATTGAAATCACTCGATTTCACCGGCAAGCAGATCCCGTCGTTTGCTCACCTGCTCCAGGTACTTGTGTGGCGCCGATACCAGAATCGGTTGTGGATGCTTCGACGAATGCTCCGGATCCCGATTGTATTAACGCAGCGGGTTGCCTTTTCTGCGTCAATCATCGGGATATTGAAAGCGAGGATCACGTCTGGTCTCTGAGTAGTTTGCGAGTGCTAAAGAGCTTGGAGCTAGTTAGATATCGCCCAGCTTGCACGGATAGATCTGACGAGGCTGACCATCCAGCGATGCTTGCGGTCGAGCGTCTGAGTGCGAAGTTACGGTTCTTTCAAGAGAGTAGCGAGGTGCGTCGGCTTTGGGTGGATGAGGCACTGGCACGCATAGCTGAGGAGGACTATCACCCAGCTTGGGACGGATTTATTCGGCTTGCGAAAGTTACAGGGGGGTCTTCCCTATGAATATGCTCACGACGTTAGGGCTCTCTATCGAGTCGCCTCTCGCCGTTCCTGGGGCATTGAATTACCGTCCAGAGAGCTGGCCTCCGCCACCTGATTGGCCGGTCGTAATTGATGCACAGGGCAAAGTAATAAGCCGTTGGGGCGATCCAGTTTGGAGGCTTGATCCATGGGCCAAGAGGGCGCTAACGCTGAATTTTGGGGATGGCCCAGCTACCAAAATAGCAGCGCCCATTAGCTCGGCGAACGCTAACCTGCTCCGTATCATCACAGGCTGGTGGTTGTACGGGCCGTATGGCGCTCGAGGCTACAGATCCCTCAAGACCCGTTTCGACCAGATGCGGCGGCTATTTGTGCTTTGCGAAGAGGCAGGAATACTTGCCAGCGAATTGAGCCACTTTCCACGTGTATGCGAACGAATCCCCGCCTTTCTTCATTCCTCAAGAAAGACAGAGTTTCTGTCGTTAATGCATGAGCTTTACGCGTCCCGTAGTACCGTAGGGTTTACGTTGCTGGATTCGGGTTCGCTAACCCGTCTTGCTGCGCTGTTTCCAACACACCAAACAGCTCAAACACCGTACATTCCTCCACGTATTTGGCACTACCAAGTCACCAGGCTGCGAGAGTGTCTTGATGACTTCCTATCCCATCAACAACAAGTTGAAGCTTGTTACCGGTTCAGCATTGAGGCTTACGAACATAATCAGAGAGTTTCAAAAAGAGTGGGGTGCGCAAACGCACCGCCTTTTTGCAGCCATAAGATGCAGTTATCAGGCGCTAAAACGGGGCTTCGTTTTCTCGGAGCGTTTGCAGATACCGCGAAACGCTTCGGCATCTTTGAGCTACTTGAACGTTGGGTGGGGCGCAGTGGTGGCTTGCAAGTAAGAGCGCTAACTAGTTATTTGAAACTGGTCAACCGCGCCGGTTTAGCTTACATCCTTAACTTCAGTCTCATGCGGGTCGAGGAAGCTTGGAATCTTCGAGCCGGATGCCTTGACGTCGAGCATGACAAGAATTTCGGCGACATTTTTTTGTTACGTGGGCAGACGACGAAAACGCAGGCTGATAGCGACGCCTTGTGGGTCACATCTCCATCTGTGGAGGTCGCCGTGAGGGCGATGGAGGTCATTTCTCTGTTTCGCTCGTTATACGCACCTCACGAAGCAGCGAGCGGTCTTGCAGGGCGTTTTTTAACCTCGTTTTCTTACGAGCCGTGGGCCCCATCAAGCAAGAAAAATGATCACTCACTGAGACCGGGTATTCCGCCATATGCCGAACTTTTGGGCCAGTACGACAAGCTGTTTGACTTGGGGCGTTTGCGTATCACGAGTGAGGATTTGAAATTGGCTCGGCTAGCTACTCCTACACTGCCGGAGGAATATCAAGTGGGCGCTGTATGGCCGTTGGCATGGCATCAGTTGCGTAGATCTGGAGCAGTAAACATGCAAGCTTCCGGGCTCGTAAGCGATGCCTCGCTTCAGTACCAGCTTAAGCACGTCACCCGAGCGATGAGCCTTTACTACGGACAAAATCACTCGCAGATGCGTCTAGAGGAAAAGGCTCACACACTGTACGTTCGCACGATGTACGAGACGCTTGGTAGAGAGTTACAGCAGCTTACGAGTGAGCGTTTTGTCAGTCCTCATGGAGATAAACGAAAGGCTGAGATCGTTCGGCTGATCTCGCCAGAGGATGCAAAGAAGATGATCGGTTTGGCGAAGAAGGGCGCCGTCGCATGTCGCCAGATCCTTCTTGGCGTTTGTTCGAGTCGCGAGCCTTGTCCGTACGGAGGAATCGACAACATTGCCCATTGCGGGGGCGGTGATTCAGAGGATGCAAAACCTTGCCCTGATGTGCTGTATGACTCAGAACGATTGGGTGCGGTAGATGATCTTGAACATGTACTCAAAGAGCGGCTTGCTACTGCTCAGGATGGAAGTCCGCTAATGGAATCGTTGATGGCTCAACAGCGAAGCGTAGAGAGCTTCCGTCGTGTCGTAGGGAGTGCAAATGGACGTTGAACTCCCTGCTCGCCGCAGCGCGGCTGATCAATATCGTGATGCTTTTGAGCGCCTGAAACTCAATAGGCCACAGCTTCTACCGAAGGGGACACCGGTCACTCAGAACAACGTGGCCAAAGAGGCCGGGAGCGATCCGTCGGCGCTTAAGAAATCTCGTTTCCCGAGTCTCATCGCAGAGATAAAAACCTACGTGGATCAACATGCGGAGGAGCGACCTCCTTCGTTGAACAAGGTAAATCTTCTCGCCCGCCAGAAAAGCCGCGCCCTGCGTGATCGGATTGAGCAAGTTGCCCGGCAGCGCGACCAACTCGCAAGTTTATTGAGCGAAGCGGATGCGAAAATCATTGAGCTGTATGACCGTATCGCTGAGCTTGAGCGGCAGTTGCCTGCGTCAAATATAATTTCGTTGGATCCGCGCGGGCCGAGAAAGCTTTGAGATAACAGCGCGTATGCAGCTAGTCGCCTGGGTGTAGGGACTGGCCTATTCCGACCACTCTGCTGCTCAACCTTGATGCGGCGAGCCGGAAGGAGCTGAGCGCTCTGCTAGATTGATGCATCTCAGCCGGCAGCTCAGGGCTAGATGCTTCCTGTCTACTGGCTGCGATCCGCCGATGGAAACAGGCAGCTATCGGCCGATTGTGTTGAAAAAGTCGACCTTAGCTTCCATGGCCAAAAAGTACGCGCCTGAGATTGAAATCTTGAGTCGCAGAACAGGTAGTCGGACTCAGATTTTACGTAGCAGCGTGCTAAAAAGCGTTTTTACGGATCAATCTTCTGGCTATTTGAGAAAACCGATTTTTTCAACAGAATCGGCCAAAAGCGGGCGCTCATCTGTAGCGTCCGGAGGTGGGGCTACCGAGTCGAGCCCCACGTATAGTCTCCACAGACATTCTGATGCGTTGCAGATTACGCTACCAAGATGTAACGTAATCTACATGAAAAATATTCTGACGTGGTCCATCCTTGTTTTGACGCTCCCCACCGAGAATGCGACCGCGCGTATGCGATTCTGGCGCGCATTGAAAGCAAGGGGGTGCGCAGTCCTGCGCGATGGCATTTACCTCCTGCCTTACTCCGACGAACGCGAAGAGATTCTGCGCGAGTTGGCGAACGGAATCATCGAGAACGGCGGCGCAGCACACTTGTTGCGCGCCCCCAGTCTAGACGCCTCGCAGGACGCCGAATTCCGGACGCTGTTTGACCGCAGCGACGATTATGCGAACTTTGTCCGATCACTCTCCGATACCCGCAAAACATTGTCGGGTCAGTCGAACTCCGATCTGACCAAGCTGCTGCGCCGCTTACGAAAGGATCATGAGACGATCCGCGCGATCGACTATTTTCCCGGCGACGCCGCCACGCGCGCTGAGGTTGCCTTTCAGGAGTTCATTGCGCTCGTGGATACGGTCCTGTCACCCGGCGAACCTCACCCCACTGAAGGATCGATCCCGCGCCTTAGTCGCAATGAGTATCAGAGCCAGACATGGGCGACACGCCAACGCCTTTGGGTGGACCGTGTTGCCAGTGCGTGGCTGATCCGCCGCTTTATCGATCCACAGGCGCGCTTCATCTGGCTCACGTCTCCCGACGCGTGCCCGTCCGAGGTGCTTGGATTCGACTTCGATGGCGCAGCTTTCACGCACATCGGTGATCGCGTGACGTTCGAGGTACTGGTCGCGAGCTTCGGTCTTGAGGATGAGCCCGGGCTGCTTCGGCTCGGCGAAATGGTGCATGCGCTGGATGTCGGCGGATCACCCGTTCCTGAAGCCAGTGGCTTCGAGGCAGTGATGGCAGGGGCTCGGCAGCGGGCTTCCAGCGACGATCAATTGCTTGAAGAGATGAGTGTCGTACTTGACTCGTTGCATGCTCATTTTGCGATGGATACAAAAAGTGAGACGAGGAAACGTCGATGAACACCGTCGCCACAGTCGCACCTGGTTACACGCTCGGCCAATTAGTTCGCTACATGCTCCGCCTTGGCACCCTCGGTTTCGGCGGACCGGTCGCACTCGCCGGCTATATGCGCCGTGATCTGGTTGAACAACGGGGCTGGATCACGGAGGACGATTACAAGGAAGGTCTCACGCTGGCCCAACTCGCCCCTGGGCCGATGGCCGCGCAGCTCGCCATCTATCTGGGGTATGTGCACTTCCACATCCTGGGCGCCACACTCGTCGGCCTCGCGTTCGTGTTGCCTTCGTTCCTGATGGTTGTCGCACTGGGTTGGGCCTATACGCATTTCGGCGGTCTGTCGTGGATGCAGGCGGTCTTTTATGGCGTGGGCGCTGCGGTGGTCGGCATCATTGCGATGAGCGCCTACAAGCTAACGACGAAGACAGTCGGCACGGACAAACTGTTGTGGGGCATCTACCTGACGCTGGCGATCGTGACGTTCATCACCGAATCCGAAATCGCATGGCTCTTCATCGCCGCAGGGCTGATGGGTTGGCTGTGGCGTGCCCCGCCGAAGTGGCTGCACAAAGGTGGTCTCCATGCGTTCGCTGCCGCAAACCTGCCGATGGCCAGCGGTGTGCTGAGCGGTATCGATTTGCCGCTGCTGGCCCAGATCGGGGTCTTTTTCGCCAAGGCAGGTGCCTTTGTGTTCGGCTCCGGCCTCGCGATCGTGCCGTTTCTCTATGGCGGTGTCGTCACCGAACACCATTGGCTTAACGACAAACAATTCGTCGATGCGGTCGCAGTCGCGATGATCACTCCTGGTCCTGTGGTTATTACCACCGGCTTCATCGGCTATCTGGTGGCGGGATTTTCCGGCGCGTGTGTCGCTGCGCTCGCTACCTTTATCCCTTGCTACCTCTTCACCATACTGCCAGCGCCGTACTTCAAGAAATACGGCAAGCTGCCCGGCGTGAAGGCGTTCGTCGACGGCATTACCGCCGCTGCCGTGGGGGCGATCACTGGCTCCGTGATCGTCATTGCAAAAAGATCCATCGTGGACATCCCGACCATCGTGCTCGCTCTGGTTACGGTCTTGTTGCTGTGGCGCTTCAAGAAGCTGCCGGAGCCCGTGATTGTCGTGGCAGCTGCACTGATGGGGCTAATTGCCTATCCACTGTTACATCATTGATTGTCGCGACCCGCCATATAAAGGAGGGGTACATCATGAAATGGATCACGCGTGAACGTCCAAAGGTCGACAGGATTGCCTGCCCTTGGCTGATCCTCAACTTCATCGACAAGGACGCTGAGTTCCTTTATGTGCCGCGCGATGAGGTGCTGCGCGTGGCGCATGAGACCGGTGCGATACCGTATGACGTTCCGAACGTCGAGCTTGGGCACCACGGCGAGCTGTGCAGTTTCGATGCCTTCCTGCACAAGTATCAGCTGAGCGAACCTGGCTTGCTCAAACTCGCCCACATCGTGCGCGGGGCAGACACCAACCGGCTTGATCTTGCACCCGAAGCCAGTGGTCTTTACGCAATCTCTGTCGGGCTTTCGCGCAAATTCAGCGACGATCACGAACAACTACGATACGGCATGATCGTTTATGACGCGCTGTACGCCTGGTGTCTCGGCGATGCGCACAGCTAAGGACTCAGCCTTGACCGTCGGCAGCAGGGATATCTCGCGGTGGCTGCTGCCGACCGGTGTGCAGTCGAGCGCCTTATTTCTGCTTGCCGGTCGCGGCTTGCGCGGTTTCTGTGACGGTTTTATCGCCGTGCTGCTCCCAGCGTACCTGCTCGCGCTTGGATTCGGTCAATTGGATGTCGGACTGATCAGCAGCACGACGCTGATCGGCTCGGCATTTGCGACGATCATGGTTGGTATGCTGGGTAATCGCTATCCATCGCGTCGCATGCTGACCTTGGCGGCCGCTCTGATGGCTGCCACCGGCATGGGCTTTGCCAGCCTGTCTTCGCTTTGGCCACTGCTGATCGTAGCGTTCGTTGGCACGCTCAATCCGAGTTCCGGCGACGTCAGCCTGTTCCTGCCAATCGAGCAGGCGCTTCTGGCCGAGTCGGCGACCGCCGACGCGCGCACTGCGGTATTCGCGCGCTACAGCCTGATCGGTGCATTCTCCGCCGCCGTCGGTGCGTTGGTCGCGGCGCTTCCCGACTGGCTGATGTCGCACACCGGCGTACCATTGCTCGCCGGCATGCGCGCCATGTTCGTTCTTTATGCGCTGATGGGCGTTGTTCTGTGGTTGCTGTATCTCCGCTTGCCCAGACCGTCCGCGCAGACTCGCGCTCCGAGTACGCCTCTGGGTCCTTCGCGCCGCATCGTCACCCGTCTGGCACTGCTGTTTAGCGTGGATGCGTTTGCCGGTGGTCTGGTGGTCAACTCGTTGCTGGCGTTGTGGCTGATGCAACGCTTCGGTCTTTCCCTCGGTGCCGCCGGCCAGTTCTTTTTCTGGGCAGGGCTCCTGACGGCAGGCTCGCAGCTCGCGGCTGTGCCGTTGGCGCGTAAGGTCGGATTGCTGAACACGATGGTGTTTACCCACATCCCGGCGAGCCTGTGCCTGATCGCCGCCGCGTTCACGTCATCACTGCCACTGACGTTGACGCTGCTGCTCATTCGTAGCGCGCTGTCGCAAATGGACGTGCCGACCCGTACCGCGTACGTGATGGCCGTCGTAACCCCGCCGGAGCGGCCGGCGGCGGCAAGTTTCACGACGGTACCGCGAAGCCTGGCTGCCGCCCTCGGGCCCACGCTCGCGGGAGCACTCTTCGCAATGGGCTGGGTCGGAGCACCACTACTTGCCTGCGGCGTACTCAAGATTGCCTACGATCTCACGTTACTTGGTGCGTTCCGCCATATCGAACCAGACGGCTGAGCAATGGCAATCGAGGAGCAATCGTACGGATGTTCACGCGTCAAAACCCTTTCCTCCCTGTTGCCTGTGCGCTATCACTGGAGATTGTCCCCATGTCATCGCTAAAACGTCTCTCGCATGTATTGCTGATCACCCTTGGCGCCAGCATTGCCGCGACCTCGGTACAGGCTGCGGAACAAGTTGCCCTGGACACCGGACGCATCGAACAGATCACCGGCTTAAAAGGCACGTACTCCAAACAGGAGGACGTATTCAAAGTGACGAAACCGCGCAGCGATGTGAAGGTCCTGGTCGACGATTGGACGATGCCACCGTTCATGGGGTTGACCTCTTATGCGGCATTCAAGCCGGCGCACGGCTCGATGGTCATGATGATGGGCGACACTGTGTTGTTTGAAGACGAGGTGAATCCCGCAATGAGCGCCGCGCTTGATGCCGGCCTTGAGGTCACGGCACTCCACAACCACTTCTTTTTCGATCACCCGAAGGTCTACTTCATGCATATCGGCGGTACCGGCGACGCGGCGCAACTCGCCGAAGGCGTCAAGAAAGTTTACGACCGGGTCGCCGAAATCCGATCTGCGCACGCGGAACCCCAAAGCGTTTTTCCGGGACATATTGCTGATCAGAGCAGCATCAATCCCACACCGTTGGAGGCCGTCTTCGGGGTAAAAGGCCAGGTGAACAATGGAATGTTCAAGGTCGCGATCGGGCGGTCGGCAACTATGCACGATGTGTCGGTCGGCAACGAGATGGGTGTCAATACGTGGGCCGCGTTTGCCGGTTCTGATGACGCCAGCGGTGGTTGACGGCGACTTCGCGATGCGGGAGAGCGAACTGCAAACGGTCCTGAAAAGCATGCGGGCCGCTGGAATCAACATTGTCGCTATCCATCAGCATATGACCGACGAGCAGCCGCGTATTCTGTTTCTGCACTATTGGGGCAAAGGTAAGGCTGTCGATCTTGCCAAAGGCGTCAAGAGTGCCTTAGACGCGCAAGCCAGCGGCGGTCAATAGTCATGCGACTGAGTGACCGTTGGTTGGTTGCTGTGAAGTCCTTCGGTGTGCTCGCACTGAACTTGTCAGCGCTCCTGGCGCAGGGCGCGGAAGATCCGGCGGCTAACAGTGCGCTGCCGTTGAGGCTAGTCGCCGATATCTCGCTGGGTGGTCATGCGACCCGCCTGGATTACGAAAGCTACGACGCAGGCCGACAGCTGTTATTCATCGCGCACCTGGGCGACAGCACGGTGATTGCATTCGATACGCGTCGCTCCCAGGTGGTCGGCCGCATTCCGGAGATAGCGTCGGCCCATGGCGTACTGGTGATTCCCGAAATATCGCGGGTATATGCGTCGGCCACCGGCTCGAATGAGATCGTCGCGATCGACGAGACGACCCTGAAAATCGTCGCGCGCATACCGGGAGGTCGCTATCCGGACGGCATGGCGTACGCGCCCGACGCGCATAAGCTTTATGTCTCCGACGAAACGGGCGAGACCGAAACGGTGATTGACGTGCGGTCGAATACCCGGATCGCCACGATTCCGTTGGGGGGCGAAGTCGGCAACACGCAATACGATTCGGGTTCCCGGCACATTTTTGTCAACGTGCAGTCCCAGCGACAGCTGGTAGAAATCGATCCGACTACCGACCAGATCGTCGGGCGGGTCGAATTGCCGGGCGCAGAAGGCAATCACGGGCTACTGATCGAGCCGCAGCAACGGCTTGCTTTCATCGCCTGTGAAGGCAATGACAAACTCCTCGTCCTCGACCTGCGAACGATGGGCATCCAGTCATCCTTCGATGTCGGCAAGGATCCGGACGTACTCGCGTACGACCCCGGTCTGCATCAGCTCTATGTGGCAGGCGAAGCCGGCATCGTTTCGATGTTCAACGTCGAGGCAGGCAAAGTCTCTAAGATCGGCGATGGTCATATCGGCCCCAACGCCCATGTCGTGGCTGTTGATGGTGCGACGCACCGCTCCTATTACCCGTTAAAAAACCTGCGCGGGCAGCCGACGCTACGGGTCATGGAGCCGCGAGGCCCAGGGGGTATGACTCCACCTTGACGACCACCAACTCCGAATTGTTGGTTAGCCGCCATTATTACTCGCTCTCAGTGCTTGTGCCGGTGATGGATATCAGGGAAGTGGGGATGGCTGTGCCGGATCGGTGCATGATCATGTACGTGGCTGTGCGGCTCTGCTCCATCCCATTCGAACGAATGCTCATGCTGATGATGCTCATCGTGAACGTGACGATGCCCGTGTGTGAGTGGGTCGTGCTGATGATCGTGAGCATGGCTTTCGGTGAGGTGAGTCCAGACGCCAATACCCATCAAGATGGCCGCAACCCAAAACGTCAAGGAGACGGGCTCACCGAGAACCAAAATCGCAATGGCGGCCCCCAAGAATGGCGCTGTCGAAAAATACGCGCCTGTACGTGCGGTTCCGAGTCCTCGAAGGGCCAACACGAACAGAACCAGGCTAACGCCATATCCAAAAAACCCTACAAGCAACGTCGGCCCTAGCACGGTAATTTCCGGTATTCGAGCGCCGAGGAAAAGGGCCAATGAACAGTTAACTCCGCCTGCGACCAGCCCTTTGATACCGGCGATAAAAAGTGCGTCTGATGCAGAAACCTTGCGCGTTAAATTGTTATCGATCGCCCAGCAAAAACAGGCCACTGCCACAGCTACTGGGCCGATCCAATCATGCGATTGACCAGATCCGAGTGGCCAGGACAACACCAGTCCCCCCGCAACGATGGCGACCATTCCCGCAACAATCCGGCGATCTGCGTTTTCCTTGAACACGACCCACGCCAATAATGCCGTCAAGACCGCTTCCAGATTGAGCATTAGGGATGCTGTAGCGCCAGATGTTCGGGTCAAACCGAACATGAGCGCAACCGGTCCTAATACACCACCGAACGCGATAGCGCCCATAAGCCATGGCCACTCAGCTTGAGTTAGGCCGGTTTTCTGCCAGCCCCGATCACGAATGAATCTGACAATAGTCAGGCCTACGCCACTGCCCAAGTACAACAGTCCAGCCAATAGCACGGGAGAGATATTGATCCCCAATAGCTTGGCAAGCGGTGTACTCGCGCCGAACAACGCGGCAGCGGCAAGGGCGTAGAAGATACTCAGGTACATTCAAAACTCCGACGAGGGCGCTTGTGGCACCGCTTTGATTCATGGATCAAACAGCTGTACGAGTCGAACACCCAAGCTACTTCGAAATCAACTCACGTTGCAATTTCGCTAACCGCTTTGGACGTTCGTTGATCACCTGGTGGCGGCGATGGTCCGTCATTTTTTTCCAACCGCGAATTTCCTCCAGCGTACGCAAACAGCCTACGCAAAGGGTGGTCTTGCCATCGAACTTACAGACTTCAGTGCAAGGGGATTTGAGAGCCATGGCTCAGACCTCCACGCCCGGATGCACTTCAACGGTGAGGTGGGACAACCCTTTGAATTGGGCAAGGTGCTGATGATAAAACTGCGGAGTACGTTTCGGCTCTCGTGTGGTGACTGAAACCACCGCACCGAGGTGTCCGGGTCCAAGCCGCCATACATGTAAATCCACCAGTTGGTCACCGACATCATCGATGACCGCCTTGATCTTGCCTTCGATCCGAGCATCTGCACTGGCATCCACCAAAATCGCACCAGTCTGGCGTATCAAGCCGTAGGACCAGTTGGCAATCACTAATGCCCCGACGATACCCGCCAGCGGGTCCATCCACAGCCAGCCGAATGCTTGGGCCAACAACAGGCCAACAATGGCCATCACCGAAACAGCAGCGTCCGCAATAACGTGAATGTAGGCAGCGCGCATATTGTGGTCGCGACTGTCCACGCCATGGTCGTGATCATGCTCTGCGAATTCGACGGTCTGTTCACCGGAAGGCGTGCCCACGACTACTTGGAATCCGTGAGGCTCCGGAATTTCGCTGGTCGACTCCAGGAAGTCGGCTTTTTGCATAAAGCTAAACACTTGCCGAGAGCCATCAGCCCGTATCGTCGTAACGGTGACCTCACCAGGCGAAAGCAGTTGGCTTGTACCTTCGGGGACAAAGCGAAACACTGGTGGAACACCGTCTTCGAAGATTGATAGTTGGAACACTCCGTCAGGAGTAACAACACGCTGCATTTCTTCGTCATGGTCATCATGCTCGCCGCCGTCGGCATGCCCATGACTGTGTCCATGGCTGTGTCCGTGGTCATGCCCATGATCTGCACCGCTCAGCAGCCAGGCACTGGCAATGTTCACGGCCAGCCCGACAACAGCGATTGGAATGGCTTCGCTGAAATGGATGGGTACCGGGGAGAGAAAACGGGAAACGGCTTCGTAGCCTATCAACAAGGCGATCATTGCGAGAATGATCGCGCTGGTGAAGCCCGCCAGATCACCCAGCTTGCCAGTACCAAACACGAACCGCCGATCATTGGCGTGCTTGCGCGCATAGGTGTAGGCCAGCGCAGCAATCAACATGGCTCCGGCGTGGGTGGACATGTGCAAACCGTCCGCGACCAATGCGAGGGAGCCGAACAGGTTCCCGCCAATGATCTCGACCAACATCATCGCCGTGCACAGAGCAATTACAGCCCATGTCTTGCGCTCATTTTTTTCATGGCCCACGCCTAGGAAAACGTGGTCATGGTCGGCATTGAAGGGGGCGCCATAAAAATTATTCATATTGAGTTCACTTGAAATAGCGGTGGACGATTTCGATCAGCTTCTGTGACCCCCCTTCCTCAATCGGACAAGGTGAGGTCTGCGTTGGTGGATGCAGGGGCCGACATTTGGTACCGTCCCTCACATCGGCATGAAATATACTATACCCCAGTATATTTTCCTAGAATTGAGAGAAACCTATGGGACATACGATTCAGGACAAGAAGAAGTTGATCGCGCGGGTTCGGCGCATCAAAGGACAGGCCGACGCCCTGGAGAAGGCGCTGGAGCAGGAAACCGAATGCGTAGCGGTGCTTCAGCAAATTGCTGCGATAAGAGGCGCGGTCAACGGTTTGATGACACAGGTGCTCGAAGGCCATATTCGAGAGCACCTGGGCGCCGAAGGTGTTTCTCCGGAAGACAGGAAGGAAGATGTTGAGCAGGTGGTTACCGCTTTGCGCTCCTATCTCAAATAATGAGGCAATGAAGGGGGCTCCGCGTTTGTCGTCGATTTGATCGATAGTCGACTGTCTCTCTTCGACAAACGCGATGGAGGCCAAGTGAAATCAGCTAATCATTTTTGCGTTTCTTCAGCCAGCAGGCCGCAGGTAACACCAGCATCGACAGCAGGGGGACTGTGATCATCCCGCCGACCATGGGCGCGGCGATGCGCTTCATGACTTCGGAGCCTGCTCCGCTTCCCCAAAGGATTGGCAACAGATCGGCGATGATCACTGTGCCGGTCATCACCTTGGGCCTGACGCGCAGCACTGCACCTTCGCGGATCGACTCCAGCAAACTCGGGGTGTCTTCCATTCCTGTGTCCAGACGAGCCGTCCAAGCATTCTTCAAGTAAAGCAACACTATGACATCGAACTCGGAAAAATCCCGGCCAGGGCAATGAATCCGACACCTGTCGAGTCCGACAGATTGAAGCGATGCCGTAGGACTCTATCGCCAAAGCGATCTGAATCCCCCGTAGTTCTGTAGACAGCGTGACAGGCCGCTGTGGGTCCAGGCTGTGTGAAAACCCTGACCAAAAACTTAAGTGGGCGCTTCTACGCAAAATCTGAAATAGATCGGCTGTTGAGCAGAGTCGGATATTACGTAGGGGTGCGGTTTTCAGCCTTGCTTTTGGCCGTCTCTGCGACCAAAAACGTTTTCACCCAGCCTGGGTCGATTGCTGCCCGTAATTTACAGCTGCTACGTGGTAAGGATGTCCAGCTAGCGCCTCCAGCACAGTGCTCATGCTTTACAGAGACGGTGTACATTGCGGACTGCCAGCGTCCCTGTATCACCTGAATGGGGTATGAGGAGAGAGCTAAAGAGCCCCAGTTATACAACCAGGTTGGATGAGCTTTGGACTACTGGAGCGGGCTCATCTTGGTCACGCTAGCTTTCTTCGCCACAAAATTCGCGTATTTGCCATGGACACCACGTGATCCATTTCTGTGAAAAATGCGTGTGGTCTATGGACATCGGACACCTGATCTAAACCCTGACAAATATTCATTCAAACCGATGTCCATGGGTTGACATCTTTCCTTTACATCGACGAAGCCTTCGCGGATTTGACCGGCATACCTGGCGACCTGAACGAGTTCGGCCGCAAGATTCGCGCGAGTGTTTTGCGCTGCACAGGTATCCCGGTCGGGGTGGGCATCGCCGGCACAAAAACCTTGGCCAAACTGGCCAACCACACGGCTAAACGCTTGCAGGAAGTCACCGGCGGGGTCGTCAACCTCTGCGATCCATTCAAGCGCGACTGGGTGCTGCGCAACACCGACGTGGCTGAAGTCTGGGGCGTCGGGCGCAAAATGAAGATTCACCTGGAAGGCATGAAAATCCACTCGGCCATGGATTTGGCCAAGGCCGACCCCTGGATGCTGCGCAAAAAATTCAGCGTCGTGATCGAGAAAACCGCCCGAGAGCTGGCAGGAACTGCGTGCCTGGAACTGGACGAACCCGACCCGCCGAAACAGGAAATCTGCTGCAGCCGTATGTTTGGCAAACGCCTGACCGAACTGGCGCCGATCAAAGAGGCCGTGGGCACCTACATGCTGCGCGCCTCAGAGAAGCTCAGGGCTCAGCAGTCCCTCTGCAAGAAAATCCGCGTCAGCATTCGGACCGGGATGTTTAATCCCGAGGAAGCCAAATATGCGAATGGGGTTGTCGTTGATTTGCCGTACCCGACAGATGATGTGCGACTGCTGACGAAAATGGCGGTTGATGCGCTGGATCAGGTGTTCAGGCCAGGGTTCAAGTACAGCAAGGCTGAGGTGTTGTTGCTTGGTTTGTGTCAGCGAACCGAGTGCACGGCAGATCTGTTTGCGCAGGCGCAGTCTCCGGCCACTGAAAGGGTCATGGTTGTGCTGGACGAGATCAATGGGCGCTGGGGGAGGGGGACGCTGCGTCCGGCATGTGTGCCGACCGATCCGGATTGGGGGATGCGGCGGGATTTGATGAGTCAGAGTTATACGACGCGGTTGGATCAATTGTGGCAGGTTCGATGTTTTTGAGGTGGTTGAGCGCTGGGGTTTGGGTCTGGTTGGGTTTCACTGGCATATGGGGGGGTAGCGACTTTCTTCTGTTGTGATACGCGACACCTTCGACAAACAGGGTAATTCGATCGAGTTGTCGCCGCGTAACGTCCTGAATATAGCCTTGGAGCTGCACGCGGACATGGGGTGGCAACCGATTGTGGCGCCGGAAATGGGAGTGTCCCCCCGGAAGTGGAGTTTTACCTGACCCAGCGCTGCGATGAGCCAAACTCGTCACTCAAGGCGTCCTTGGCCGCTCTCTGCCAGCCGCAACAGGCAGAAATCGGGCCAGAAGCAGCCGGTCCGCTACTATCGGATTCCTTTTACTGCGAATCATGGATTTGAGGCGTCCGGCGCGTTTAAAAGATGGACTATGCCCGCGGCGGCGGCGCGGAGTTCCAATCCGCCTTAGATCTGCGCTGCGGGACGAAAAACATGGAAAGTCGCCCTTGTTGGATCGCGCGCGAACGCTGGAGGAAATCTGGGTGCGGCGCTACTCGGTGCGCCGATGGCTGATCAATCGCGCGACTCCGTCGGCTCAGTAACCGATCCTTCTCGACGCGCCGTCTCTGTTCAGAGTATTCGCCGATTTACGAATCGTTTCGTGTGGTATCGGTCGCGATAGATCAGGACCTGGGACTCACGCCATCTCAGAGGACCGTGCCAGTGCTTGCGTGTCGATATATTCGCGGATGTTTGTCACTTTGCCATTTCGAACAGTCATGGCGAAGACAAAATGATCCTCGAACGTCCTGTTCGTGGCTTTAACTTTTCCCGTGGCGAACCCGACTATCAGAACCCGGTCTCCCTGCGCTACAAATTCGGGGGGCTCCGGGAATGAAGTTTCCATTTCGGAAGTCTTCTGAAGCAAATCAGCCAATCCTTGGTGCCCGCAGTGCGTGCCGGCCAGCGGCCAGTCCTCGCCCGGAATAATCCACTCGATATCTTCGGCAGACAACGCCAGCAGAACTGGATTATCGCCGCGGCCCATGGCTGAAAAAAAGTCCTTCACAATCTGGATATTTTCTTCGATGCTCATCGAAATCTCTCCGTGTCCCTTTTTCATAGGATTGTGTCCGATCTAATCGGACACGTTGTTGTCTGCCGGTGAGGACGTGGCGTCGGTGAGTCAGCCGATATCGACATTCATGGCGATGTCCCAGGTGCCGGCGCCGTTTTTGGCCAGGCCAATCATCATCAGACCGAGCCACTCGAGCGTCTGGGCCATCTGCAGGCCGCCGACATCCAACGGACGCAGCCCGAGACTCTCGAGGAAGGTCGAGACGCGCGCCTTGGCGTCCGCATCGTCCGCCGCGATGAACGCGTCGAGGCGTTCATCCTTGGCAAGTACGTGGCTGAAGAGGGTATTGAACGCCTTGACGACATGCGCATTAGCCGGGGCGCACTTGGCGATCTCCTGCGCGCCGGAACTGCCGTGGGGGGTAACGAGGCCCGAGAGATCGGGAGCGACAGGGTTGGTGATATCGATGATCACCTTACCGTTGAGCGCTTTCCCAAAGTCGGCCAGTACCGCCGCCGCACTGGGGTAAGGCACGGCGAGAATCACGATGTCGCCCGCCGGAGTGGCGCCGTAAGTCCCTGTGGTCGCTCCAGATGCGAGCTTGTCGGCAAGCGCCTGCGCCTTGGCGGGATCGCGACTGACCACCTCGACGGTGTGTCCGGCCTTGGCGATACGGCCGGCGACCGCCGTGGCCATGCCTCCCGAACCGATGATGCTGATAGTGCTCATGAGCAGTCTCCGTTATGAATTCAGGTATTTCCCATCTTTTCTGGACGGGCTAAGCCGTCTCGGCTTGGCCACCCGCCGGGCGCAGTGCGACCCGGCGGTGTGCCGTTACCTCATCAGTCGGCCGGGAAGTAATGACCGCTATCAAGATCGGCGAAGAGTCCGGGTTGGGTCGGTTCCCAGCCAAGAACCCGGCGCGTGATGGCGTTTGATGTCGGGGTGTCCAGCGTGACCAGATTCGCAAGGAACCCGAAGTAGCCGGGCAGCATCAGCACGTCCGCAGGAATAGACACGGCCGGCAGATTCAACCGGCTGGCAATGGCTTCGGCAATCTGGCGGTACGGGACAGCTACGTCGGCGATTGCGTGCCAGCTTTTGCCGGCGGTGCCTTTCTCCAGCGCCAGTCGAAACACGGTGGCGAGGTCACGGGCGTGCACGGCCGCCCAACGGTTGGCACCGTCTCCGGGATAGCCGACGATACCCTTTTCCTTGGCCAGCCCGATCAACAGCGGAAGGAAGCCGGCGTTATCGGTGGAGCTGTGCATGATCTCAGGGATTCGCACGATCGAAGACCGTATGCCCTGTTCGGCGAGACCGATCACCGTGGTTTCCACGATGTTCCGAACCCGCAGGGTATTTTTGTAGGGATCGCCGCCGGGGAGGGGTAGATCCTCCTCGGTGGCCGGCCGGCCCAGGCCCTCCCACCCGGGCGAGCCGACGCTTCCAGATGCGACCAGCGGCTTTCCGCTTCCGGCCAGTGCTTCGCCATAGGCGAGCATTATCTTAAGCTCCGCAGCCGCAACAGCGTTGATCCCGCCGGTTGGAATCAGGTCCTGCCGGTGCGCGACGTGGATGACGCCGTCCGAAGCTGCGGCCGCCTCTTTGAGCCCGTCGAGATCTTCGAGATTGCCGCGACGTACCTTGGCGCCGAGCGCAGCGACCTGCGCCGCGGCCGTATCGGACCGAGCCAAGGCAGTGACCTCATGGCCGGCGGCGATAAGGTCGGAGATGATGTACGGACCGGAATGGCCAGTGCCCCCGGTAACAAAAACGTGCATATGCGTGCTCCTTGTAAGTGATGGGGTGTGGCAAAAGGTGCTAGAGGACTGTGCCGGGCGCATTTGCGATCCGGCGCCCCGCCGTCAGCTCAAGTCAGTCGGCGGAAAGTAATGGCCGTTGTCCAGGTTCTCGATCAGACCAGGCTGAACGGGGTCCCAGCCAAGAGCCTGGCGTGTGATGGCGTTCGATGCAGGGAGGTCCAGCGTGGCTACCGCTGCCAGGAACCCAAAGTAGCCCGGCAGCATCAGTTCGTCCGCGGGGATGCTCACGGCGGGTATTCCCAGGCGAGCGGCTATAGCCTCGGCGATTTCGCGGAACGGGATGCCCTCGTCGCCGATCGCGTGCCAGGTTTTGCCTGCGGTCCCCTTCTCGAGCGCCAGGCGGAACAGAGAGGCAAGATCGCGGACGTGCACGGCGGGCCACCGGTTCTTGCCGTCTCCCGGATAGCCGGCGAAACCCTTTGTCTTCGCGAGCATGATCAGCTGCAGGCGACCGGTCGCACTGTGTAAGAGAGTGGGAATCCGCACGACCGAGGATCTAACACCTCGCGCGGCGAGGCCCACGACGGCGGTTTCGACGATATTGCGTGCTACCAGAGTGCCTGAATCGATCGGGCCGCTAGGCAGAGCGGGATCATCCTCGGTCGCAGGTCGGCCCAGACTGACCGGTGCGCCGATAGGCGCCGCCCTGCCCACGTTCATGGGCGTACCGATACTGCCTGCAACAACCAGTGGTTTATCCGTGCCCGCCAGCACTTCGCCGAACGCGAGGACGGTCGCGAGTTCCGATTCGACTAAGGCGGCGATCCCGCCGGACGGAAGCAGTTCGGCCCTGTATCCGAGGTGGATGACGCCATCGGACTCGACCGCTGCGGCCTTGAGTCCTTCGAGGTCGGCAAGATCTCCACGACGCACCTTGGCGCCGAGCGCATACGCCGTTGCCGCGGACGCGTCTGACCTTGCCAGAGCGACGACCTCGTGGCCGGCTGCGATGAGGTCGGGGATGACGTACGAACCGACGTGGCCGGTGCCGCCAGTGACGAAAACGAGCATGTTATTGACCCTTCTGAGCAGTGTGATACGAGACGTGCTGCTGCGCGTGCGCTCAGCCAGGAAGGCTGACGCCGATCGCGAAATTGGTGTTTTTGACCGAGTGGGTCATGAGGCCCAGCGACAGCAGGCAGACGTGCTCCAGCGTTCGAGCCATAAGCAGCGGCCCAGTGTCCATCGGGCGCAGTCCGAGGCTTTTGATGAACGCCGCGACGCGTACCTTCGCCTGCGCGCCGTCCCCGGCGATGAACACGTCCAGCGGGTGACCCTCGACTGAACCGTTGGCCAGGACGTGGGAGAAGTGGGTGTTGAACGCCTTGACGACTTCTGCGTCGGCAGGGGCGGCTTTGGCAATCTCCTGTGCGCCAAAACTGTCCTCAGGGGTCACAAAGCTCGTGAAGTCGGGGGCGACGGGGTTGGTGATGTCAACAAGAAGCTTGCCTGCCAGTGCTTCGCCGTATTGCTTCACCACGTCGAGAACGGCGGAGTAGGGAACCGCCAGGATGACAATATTCCCAGCCGGCGCAGCGCCGAACGTTCCTGTCGTCGCGCCGGCTCCGACCTGCTCGGCAAACGCCCGCGCCTTGGCGGCGTCGCGACTCATCAACTCGACGGTGTATCCGGCCTTAGCGGTAAGGCCGCCGATCGCTGCGGCCATTTCACCTGAGCCGATAATGCTGATTGTGCTCATACGCAGTTTCCTTGCAGGTATGGGGTTGATCATTCTTAGGCTGCTGGTGCGATCCGTTGAACTCACTCAACGTGCGACCCATGCTGGTCGTTACACTTGCAAAAAGCAAGTGATATACAGAATTTTACTTGCGACATGCAAGCGATGCTAAGATCCAGCCATGAAGACAACTCTTAAAGAAGACTTTCGTTCCCATTGCGCGGTGAACTACGGCGTGGAGATTTTCGGCGACCGATGGTCGCTCTTGATCATTCGCGACATCGTTTTTGTCGGCAAAAAGACGTACGGCCAGTTCCTGAAATCGGAAGAGAGAATCGCGACCAATGTCCTTGCTACCCGCCTTGCCTTTCTTGAGGAACAAGGGGTTCTCTCGAAGGCGCCCAGCCCCGACGACAGGCGCAAGGACTTCTATACGCTGACCGAGAAGGGCCTGGACCTCATTCCCATGGTGCTTAACATTGTTCTGTGGAGCGAGAAGTACGATGCGAAATCGTACGTGCGGCAGAGCAAGGAGTTCGTTGCTCGATTAAGTGAAAACCACAGGCAGGTGAGCGAAGAGGTGAAGGCGCTGGTCCGCAATGGCGGATGTATCTTTCCCGAGGTGAAGGATCTCACCGTATGACCTGAGTCGGTCAAAACGAAGGACACCTTCGTGCGGATAACGGTAATTATCGCCAGTGGAAGAAAACCCATCCAGACCGGCCCTCGGCATCGATTGGGCAGATACCAAGCACGATATTTGCCTACAGGCTGGGGATGAAAACCATTGCCAGTTCGACTGTATCCCCCATCAGGCTGATCGCATTGATGAGTGGGCGAAGGCATTGCACCTGCGCTTCGATGGCCCTATCGCTGTAGCTCTGGAGTTGGCCAAAGGGCCTATTGTCTCGGCACTGCTGAAGTATGATTTTTTCGTGCTGTTCCCGATCAATCCCTCGACGCTTGCCAAATACCGCGTGGCGTTCAAGCCGAGTTGCGCCAAGGATGATCCCACCGAGGCGGAATTGGCACTCGATCTACTGCTTCGCCATCCTCAACGGTTCACCGCGCTCAGTCCATGTAGACCCAAGCATCCGATTCAGGCTAATTCAGCGATGCAACGGCTGCTCAGTATCGAGCCGCCAATAGCGTTCAGGTAAGCTCATATCAGCGCGTTTGGCGGCTCCGAATTGCGGAAGCTGACTCTCATATGCGCCAACAGCGTAGGCTTTCTTTCTTAAACTTGAGGTGGGAAATTTAATCGCACACATTCCTAGCCCAGCCTGCTTCCACGCTGCTAGCCGAGTATGGACTAGGCCCGGAACCCGCCGATAGATGCACTCCTCATAGACGAACCAGTTTATTGGGTGGTCAGTATTTCCATCCTCTATGTACTGCTGCGCAAGAAGAAATGCTTCGCGCACCACTAAACAAGCGTTGCTTGTCAGCAGATGATCGGGATGGACAAGTCCCATAGGCATGAGAACGATCCCACCCCTTTGCTCAAGGATTGTTTTTAGCGCCGGTACGAGGTCGGTCGTTTGATAATTGCGACCGTACTGGCTATCCCAAAAGCTGAGCCATGCGCCTCTCGCGCCAAGTCTGCGCATCGACTCCGCATCTTCCTCACGTCGTGCAAGCACGGCCTGATACCCACTACTAAACCCTGTTGCTATATCCCAAGCCGGGGCCTTCATTTCAGGATCAGGTACGCCAGCGAATACGGTAATGACAAGAGCGTCCTGACTCTCAGCCAAAAGGCAGCCGCAACTAAAGACAGCATCATCCAAATGTGGGGAAATTACGGTGATCTGTTTGGGGATTGGCAAAAGCATTTGATCCACTTTCTGATAGTAGATGTGTAAGGGCCTGTCGCTTCATCAATTCAGGGCAAGGTGCCTCTTCTCAGTTATAGCCAAGTTTATGATGTCAGGCGCGCAAGGAAGCGGAAAAAGAGCGAAGATTGTCCGGGCTGTAGCGCTTCTTTCTCTTACTTTTGAGACCAGCTGCATCAAGCGTCTGATATGCAGCGATCCATTTTCGAAGCGATAAAGCATACCCCTGAGGATGCGCGACCTCTGTGATCCGTTGCTGGCGTTCGTGCCTACCCTGGGCTGGAGTCGTGCCACCTACGTCGTGTTCTCTCGTCGCGAGGGCTCGGCGGCTTGGTGTGCAGGGATCGAAAAGGCTTTGCGTTTCTTCGGTGGTACGCCGAGAAAACTGCTGTTCGATAACGCCAAAACCATCATTCAAGACCGTGACGTCTATGGCCCTGGTGAGCACCGCTGGAACATCGCATTGTTAAATCTGGCCGAACGCTACGGTTTCACACCGAAGGTCTGTAGACCTTATCGGGCACAGACCAAGGGCAAGGTCGAGCGCGTCAACCATTACCTGAAACACAGCTTCGTGTTGCCTCTGGCGGCCTCGCTCAATCAGGTCAACCTGGTATTGGACGTGGAAGTCGCCAACAGCAAGATCGGCCCTTGGCTGATGGACATTGCCAATGCCCGAGTCCATGCCACGACGGGAGAAGTCCCACAGCATCGCCTCGATACCAAGGTGCATCACCTGTTGTCGTTGCCAGAGCCCAACGTCGTTTCGCCCAAGGTGGTCTCGGTGATTCAGCCGATGCCGGTGGAGACTCTGCAGCATCCGCTGTCGGTGTATCAGTCGCTGCTGGAGGTGCATCCATGAGCCTTCAACATTTGTGCATCGAGTCCCTGTGCCAACAGTTCAAGCCCCATATCGTGCAAGTCAGCGGGCAGAGGTATCGGCTGAAGGACAAGCTGAAATCTGGCCAGGTCCTACCTCGGGAAACAGCTTCACCACGGCCATAAATCGACTTCAACTACCGCCAGGGTTTGTCAGTTTTACTTCGGTAGGGTGGGTCAGTTTTCAACCGGTGTTGACACAGATCAATCTGCTCGCCCACCTCACTCTCTCCAGAGCACTTCAAGTGGCCAAGGCTGTGGCGCGGTCATCGCTCTCTGGCAATTCAATCGTGTTACCGCCAGGCGTCAGGATTACTTTTCTGCAATCTTCTTCCTTCTTGTCAAAGACCTTGTATCCCTCAGCGGCCTGTTCCAGCGACATTCTATGGCTAATGATGACCTCGGGAGAAAGATGACCGGTCTCGATATTCTCGAGTAGCTCGGGCAGATAACGTTGAACATGCGTCTGTCCCATCTTGAAGGTGAGCCCTTTATCGAAGGCGTCGCCAAACAGGAAGCCATGGATAAAACCGGAGTACACCCCTGGAACACTGACCACTCCACCTCGTCTTACCGCCGCAATGCATTGGCGTAACGCTTTACCGCTACTGCCTTCAAGTTTTAGCGTGGCAAGTACCGTCTCTGTGGTGCTGCCTTTTGCTTCAAAACCGACCGCATCTACTACACCGTCAACTCCACGCATGCCTTTGGTTAGGCGAATGATCGTGTCTGCAGGATCATCGTCTTTATCGAAATTAATCGGGATGACGCCATAGGTTTTCTCTGCATAAGCCAGGCGATAGGGATGGTGGTCGACCATGAAAATCTGGTCTGCCCCAAGCATCCTTGCGCAGGCAGCACTCAACAAACCCACTGGCCCAGCGCCGTAGATAGCGATGCTCGAGCCGTTTCCAATTCCGGTATTCGTCACCGCTTGATACGCAGTTGGCAGAATATCCGAGAGGAACAATACCTTCTCGTCCGACAGCGTTCCCGGCACTTTAAAAGGCCCGGTGTTGGCCTTGGGAACCCTTACGTACTCTGCTTGCCCGCCAGGTATACCGCCATACATGTGGCTGAAACCGAAAAGAGCCGCGCCCGGCGGGATTGCTTTTTTGTTCATGATTGCTCCACGGCCGGTGTTAGTGGTTTCACACGCGGCGAACAAATCCATTTTGCAAAAGAAGCAACTACCGCACGCGATTACGAATGGGATCACCACCCGGTCACCGGGTTGAACGGCTGTGACGGCTGAACCTGTTTCCTCGACGATGCCCATAAACTCATGACCGAAGATGTCCCCATGCTCCACAGTCGGAATTTTTCCACGATAAAGATGGAGGTCAGATCCGCATATTGCCGTTGCTGTAACCCGAAGAATGATGTCGTCGCTGTCCTCAATAATCGGGTCGGGAACAGTGTCAACTTTTACGCTGTGTGCTCCGTGGTATGTAAGTGCTCTCATGACGTCCAGCCCTCATTAGCGTGATGGTAAGCGGGAGATGAGTGATATCGGAGGGAAGTTCAGAGGGATAGAGCGGTAGGTGACTAGCGGTCGGTATGCGTTAAACCACTGACGTGGTGAGGCTATCCCGGTGACCAGTGCTCACCGGAATTAACCAACTTCGTCAGGGTCAGCGCATGCGACCACCGCGATAAAGTGCCACCAAGCACCCTAAAATCAACACACTCGCAGTGGCCACCAGGAATACCGGCACCTGACGTTGGGGGTTACGCCAACCACCCTCTGCTCGTCTTACGTTGTCTGTGGGTTCAAACAGGTTGCCAGGCGTGCGTGCCGACTGTGGCCTGCGATCAAGGCTGAGTTGAGTAATCCACCCGGCTAACCGGTTGAATCCAGGCAATAGAAAATGCGCCATGCGTACAAGATGAGCCGCGCTTCCCACGGTAGTGCTGACCCGTGGCTTAACAGCGCAATCAACCATTGCCTTGGCAACGTTGTGTGGGTCGTAAATGGGGAACGGTGGTCTTAGGGAGTGCCCCGTGTAATTGCCGGCATCCCGAAACCCAGGGGTGTCCATTACCGCCGGATAGATATCGCACACATGAATATCAGGATAGCTGTGAAGCTCGCCGCGAAGGGCCTCACTTAAGCCGCGCAAGCCATACTTACTGGCGGAATAAGCGGCCGCATAGGGTTGAGCGACCCAGCTCCCCAACGACAACGTGTTGATCAAGATGCCGCTCTTCTGTTTTTTGAAATAGGGCCAAGCCACGTAGGCGCCGCGCAGGTATCCGATCAGATCCGTTTGCAACACCTGCTCATGGGCCTCGAGAGGTGTTTCCTCGAAACTACCGACCGCACCTACACCGGCATTATTAATCCAGATGTCAATTCGGCCGTTACCGAACGCCGCGGCTTGAGCGCCGAGGCTCAGCATTTGCTCGCTGCTTGTCACGTCCGTGGCCACTGCTACAGCGGCGGTACCGCATTCCGTGCATTCGTCGAGTACATCGAAAAGGGCCCCGTCATCTCGTGCAGCCAACACCAGACGGGCGCCTTCACAGGCGAATGCAAGCGCTGCAAGACGGCCTATCCCACTTGAAGCGCCGGTGATGACTACCACCTTGCCACGCAGTTTCCCGACATAAAGGTCTTCGCATAGAGCTGAGCTTTCGAATTCTTGGTTAGACGGTTCGTCGTCTGGCGCGTGGAAAACCACTTTTTTGAGCTTGAGGGAGGCGCCATCTACCAAGGTCAACGTCAGATCTTCGATGGTGCCGGCGATCCGACCAGGGAATGCTGGATCGCCAACCGCATCCAGTTCGTCATAATAAAACTCCTGACCCTCCAGCCACCCGACGGACGTCAATAATTCCGGGCCAAGGTAATACTTCCCGTCCAGGAAAAAACCGGAAAAATCCCGACTGTGTCCCGAGCTTTCTACTGCATAACGTTCGCCCGCTTTCATACCCGTTGCTGAGCTGATCATGAGTGTGGCCTCCAGTCGCTGGTTTTGCGATAGAGGTCGGCGCACCAGTAATGTTCCGTCGAGATGACTAAAAGGACTGCCGAGAAAGCCGATCGGTTTTCAAGCAATTTGAACTTCTAGATGTCTGATAGGAGGGTGGGAGTTACCGTGCGAATCATCCATACCGCGTGTCGATAGCCGGCAGAAGCCACAGGTCTATTTTTCGGTTGAATCCCGTTAACGCGATTGAGCTGAACTTTCGTTTATGCGCAAACCTCCTAAATGCAGTATCGCCGACATTTAGGCGAAATTCAGCTTCAGGAGCGTCAATCATGACCGCCTCACTGCAAGGTAAAACCGTACTGATCATTACTGCGAATACCGGAATCGAACGTGACGAACTGCTTAAGCCACAGCAGGCGCTGAAGGCCATGGGGGTCTCGTATCAGTTACCGGAAAATGAACACTGAACGTTGTGCCACTGACAGCACTGGAACTCACTGAAACACTACCCCCATGTGCCTTGGCGATTTCCCTGACGATGAACAGCCCCAATCCGACGCTTCTCAAGTCATTGTTAATTTCGGTGCCACGGGTCATCGGCTCAAAAAGCACGGCGATTACCGATTGGGGTATCACCGCTCCTTGATTATGTACAGACACGGCAGCCCCGTCGCGCTCCACCCTGGAGGTGATAGTGATCGGTTGTTGCAGGTCACCATAGGCCACACTGTTGGCAACTAGATTCCCGATAATTTGCTGGACACGGTCAGCGTCCAGATAGGCGGTGCCCGCGCCGAGGGACTGGTGCACCAATATTGCTTTTGGGAAGGCCACGCGCAGCTCGTTCAGGCTTTGTCCGATGACGTTGTGTAAGTCCATAGCCGAGCGAGCAACCCCGATGCCTCGACCGACTCTGGCCAGGGCGAAATCGAGCAGATCAGCGATCATCCGCTGAGCGCGTTCGGAGGATTGGCCGATATGGCCAAGCAGTTGAGTTTCTTTGCTGGTGCGCTCGCCTCGGGCGAGAAAGTCAGAGGCCATTTTGATAGCTGTCAGCGGATTCTTAAGATCATGGCTGACGATGGCCACCATTTGCTCGGCAAACAACGCTCGCCGCTGGGCCTTTTCGTAGGCCAGTTTCAGTTCAGCCTGAGCCTGCCGGAGAGCCGTTTCAGCAGCAGTTTTTTCTTGCAGCAACGCTTCAGCGAGTTGGCGGGCATTCAGCAGCTCGCGCTCGTACCTATCACGGTCGGTAGTGCCGAATAGCGCCAGTTCATAAAACGCGCCGCTGTGCTGCTCACGTCTTACGCCGTTAAGAAGCATGGTTATCGTGTGTTGGTCGCGATGCTTTAGATCAAGTTTTACCTCGGCCACAGAGCCTTGCATCTGCATCAAAGGCGCCCAGTGCGTTTGATGAAAAATACGCCCGCCCATGGTCAACAGATCCTGAAAGCGACGCTTACACAGATCCGCCTCGCTAAAGCCTATCCAGTTGCAGAAAGTAAGGTTGGCCCGCAGGATCGTGCCGTCCTCTTTTGTCACCACTAATCCGCAGGGAGCGTCCTCGAACAAAGCCTGCGGGCTGGGCAACGGTGGTAGATCATCTGACATGCGTACCCACCCACGGAAGCAGGAAGCTATCCATGGCTTCAGAACAGGCACTCGGGGCGCTCATGTGCGGGCAATGACCAACATTTGGCACCAGGCAAAATGTGCTGTTAGGCAGGACAGCATGCAAATACTCGCCTACAACAATCGGGGCGATGAGGTCTTCGGTGGACTGTAAAATCAGTGTTGGCGTTGTCAGCCCGGCAACATCCTGGCGGTTGTCTGAGGTAAACGTCACCCTCGCAAATTGCTTGGCGATCTCGGGTTCGGTACGACAGAAGCTATTGGTCAGTTCGTTACTCAAGGCGGGTTGCCCCGGCGCACCCATAATGACTGGCGCCATGGTGCTTGACCATCCAAGGTAGTTACTGTCCAAGGTATCGAGCAGCGAATGGATGTCCTCGAGTTTGAACCCGCCTATGTAGTCGCCGGAATCGATATAGCAGGGCGACGGGCCGATCATCACATGAGCTGCGATTTTGCCTGGAGACAGACGGTCGGCTAAAACACCAATCATGGCGCTGACAGAATGGCCTACCAGAATTACCGGGCCGGTGGCGAACTGATCAACGACCTCATTCAAATCCCGCGCATAACCCGCAAGTGAGCTGTACTTTTCTCGGTCATACGCGCTCAGATCGGATTTTCCAGCACCGACCAGGTCGTACATGACTACCCGAAATCGGCTGGTGAAGTGCTGGAACAAGTAGCTCCACATGGTCTGATCACAGCCAAAGCCATGGGAGAAAATCAACGTCGATGGGCCTTCACCCGTGACGCGTACGTTGTTGCGATGTTGAATATCCATGAGTGGTTTCTCTGGCAGCCCGAGCGATTTTGGTTGCGGCTGCGACCTCATCTTGCATGACCAAGGTGACCACAGCAACGCTGCAGTCTTGTACGACGATGCCAAGTTTGCAAAGCGCGACTTCTAGCCAATAAAAACTGTATTTGGCAGATTACTGTCGATGTTAGCCGGTAGTGACGGTGCGACGGGTGCTTTTTGCGACTGGCAGAAGTCGACCCGATGCAGCCTCTCAGCACCGGCGGAAACCGGCCCGTAGCGGTCAGTCGCGAACGGCTTTCACGACCCTTTGCAGCCCTTCGACACAGGCAGTAATCGGCCGATTCTATTAAAAATAGTCGGGCTCGGGTTGATGTCAGCCTTCGGAATTAGCAACAACCACATTGCGGCCATTTTTTTTAGCCTCATATAGAGCGTTATCTGTACACAGCAACAGCTCATCGTGACCTTGAGAACTGATAGCTGGGCTATATCCCGCCACGCCGATGCTCACGGTCACTCGTCCCAATTCAACTGAACTGCTCTCGATATTGGCTTGCTCAACAGCGGTTCTGATTGCCTCAGCGAGCAGCACGGCCCTGTTCAAGTCGGTGATTGCGAAAATAACAGCCATTTCTTCGCCACCGTATCGCGCCGCGAGGTCTGTAGGTCTAGCTGCGCGACGTCAGCGCCACTCAGCACATCCTGTATTTCAGATTTTCTGAAAGGCACTGGGCGACATACCGAACTCGCGTCGAAACATGGCCGAAAAGGCACTGGGGCTTGAATAGCCGGCGTCGAGGGACACCTCCAATACGCTCTTCCCTAGTGCGAGGTTTTCAAGAGCAACGAAGAGCCTGACTTGCTTGCGCCACTCACCGAAGCTGATGCTCATGTCCGTCTGAAACCAGCGTTGTACGGTTTTCATATTGATACCCAGAAACAGTGCACACTCCGCCAAGCCCCAGTCCAAGGTAGCGTTAGCTGAAATTGCACGGCACAAGTCCTTCAGCCTGTTGCTAGCAGGAATCGGCAAAAGCTTGGAACTCGTGGGCGCGGCCACAAGCTCCTCGACCAGAAGCGCCATCAAATGATAGTCACGACTCTTTTGTGAGCTGTGCACGGTCACGAGCAGGACGGCAGAAATCAGCTCCTGCAGTAACGTCGATATCCCGATCAGCGTACAAGCAACGGGCAAGCCCGCTGACCGCTCGTCACTGAGATAGACGGTTCTGATCCTGGAGGTGCCGATGGTGCGTGTCCAATGGGGTTCGTTAGCCGGGATCCATAGGCCATGGCCACTAGGTACCACCCAGCAACCGGCGTTTGTCGTCACAGCCAAGACGCCCGTAGGCGCAAAAAGGAGTTGCCCCTCCGGATGTTGGTGGATGTTGATGCTCGTGCCACTGGAGAGATCGAGGGCCAGCGTATAGATGCTCTGGCCAGGATGCTGCCGAGCCATCTCAGAGATGCAAATGTCCATAACTCGACGGTATGCGCCCCTTATGCGTTAGACGGGTTATCGCTAACTTAGCATGATGCAGGCCTCATTGCCCTACCTGCGTGCTAATCATAGTGAACACTTCCGTCGATTCTCAGAACCAGATCTCGCTGGAAATACTGGTCCAGCTCAAGCGCATTGCCGACTCGCTCGAACGTGCTTACCCACTCAGCGCGGAGTTCTCGCTACAACCCGACATTATCGCCTATCAATGGCAATACCGAGCACACCGAGGCGTTAGCCACGCGGTACTGTTGCCTGTCAAACATCCGGGCCTCATAGATTTCCGTCAGTTGAAAAACGTGGATCGTCAGACTCAGCTGATATGGGAGAACACGCAAAATTTCATTTCCGGAAAACCTGCAAACAACGTATTGCTGACGGGTTCCAGAGGCACGGGTAAGTCCTCATTAGTCAAAGCCTGCCTGAACGAATTCCATGGCCAGGGCTTGCGCCTGATCGAGATCGATAAGGAAAACATCGGTGACCTGCCCGAAGTGATCGACCTGGTCAGTGGCCAGTCCGGAAAATTCATTCTCTTCTGTGACGACCTGTCCTTTGAAGAGGGCGAGATTGGCTACAAACGGTTGAAAACTGTACTGGACGGATCGATTACGGGACAGTCCGCTAATACATTGATCTACGCGACATCTAACCGCCGCCACCTGATTGCCGAAAAAGCATCGGATAACCTGTCCAGAACCCGAGGGGAAGACGGCGCTCTCCACCCTGGAGAAGAAGTTGAGGAGAAGATTTCCTTATCTGAACGCTTCGGGCTCTGGATTTCCTTCTACAGCTTCTCCCCAGACGAATATATAAATGCCGTCAATCAATGGCTTATGACCTATGGGGTACCCGAGCAAGCCTTTGAAGAAGCGCATATTCATGCAAACCGATGGGCCACTCAACGAGGATCGCGATCTGGGCGCATTGCATCGCAATTTGCCCGTGACTATTGCGGAAAACTCAACAGCCAGAAGCAATGACGTACAACTCATCCCGAGTGCTCGCGGGTCTTCCGGGCTATTTAGCGACAGTACGCCGTATCCAGGCACCGCAACCGAACATCAATAACTTGAAGACGCTGTAACCCGAGAGGCAGGAGACTTTTATGCATTTTTGCATTCGTCATCCTGCCAAACCTTGATCAAGATTTGAGGAGTGATCCGATGGAGAGCCGAAAACAGCGACCTTTACTATCCAGGCGTCACTGTTCTCCCGTAGAAAGCAGACTGCTCAGAGCGCTCCGAGCCTTGAATTGGATAGGCGCCTGGCCCAATCAGGCTGGATTCTTGCTCGAAGAACTTGGGGTAAACCCGGAGCATAATTTTACATTCGCCCGGTTAATGAAATCGATCCTGGAGTACAACCCCGACTTTGAACTCCTCGGTCCAGGCTCACCTTTTGTTTCGCAAAATGAACTGGAGTTACTGGGAGCGTTGAGCTCATTTTCGCGAAAAAAATCTCGGATGCAGGGCGAGGTAGCCTCAGCCCAATTGCCAGGGGCGATGGCGACGCTATTTGGCGCTTGCGGGATGGCTCTGCGTATCGGTGGAGTGATCATGAAATCACGGCCCATACCCGCATCTACGTCACTTCCGGACATGGAAGTGAGAGCTCGCTCCCTGCATCACCATCCCCGTTTACGCCCGGCGAAAGTTGTGGACGTAATCGAAGTCTCACCCCGGCTGCGACGCATAGTCGTTACCGGTGTCAGCCTCTTCGACTTCCCGGAAGGAAGGCCTGGCCACTGGGTCAAGCTATTCTTAGAAGCTAGCAATAACGGTGTTCCTGTTGGCAGAGCGTATAGCATCCTTGAGTGGGATGCTGAGAGTCGCCGCATGACATTTGACATGGCATTACACTGTGGCGGGCCAATGTCCCAGTGGGCCGCCAATGCCCGCATCGGTGATCGCCTTTCCATATGCGGCCCGCGAGGAGGCCTCGTCGAAAACAACACCAGAAGCTGGCTGTTGCTTGCAGGCGATGAGTCTGCACTCGCAGCCATTCAGGCAATCATGGCCCAAAGCACTCCTGAAAAAGAGCTCCATGTTTTCATTGAGGTGAGTAGAGAGAGCGAAATTATTGAAATTCCGGCACGACCCAACTCCGTGATCCAATGGCTACTCCGCGATTCTGAAAACCCCGAGACTTCCTCGACCATGTACGAAGCAATCCGTTGCTCACCGCTACCCAACCAGTCCGGCGGGGCTTGGGTGGCCGGCGAGTCTGGCGTAGTCAAAAAGATTCGACAGCATCTGCTCAGGGAGCGGGGATTCAACGCTGAAGATGTACAGGCGGCCGGTTTTTGGAAAAAAGGAGAAGTGGACTTCAAAGATTTGGCGGTGGGTTAAAAACCACGTCGACTTTGTTGAGACGCTTGCGCGCAAGATCACCGGCAAAGTGCTGTGTCGACGGATAAAAGAGCGAAAAAATTTTCGCTCTCAGACCGTTTGAGCTTATGGATATCTTTCTGCGGTTTTTACCCAGATGAATACCTGACGGCCGTTAATAAATGGATGGCAACCTACGGCGTGCCCGAGGATAAAATCCGAAGCCGCTCATGTTCATGCGACCCGATGGGCACAGGACAGAAAGGCACCGTTCTTTCCGCGTCGCCGGTTCATGGTCTCGCCGCATATGGGGCAGGGTGGCGTTGATGGAAGGTCTATGTTTAGCGTGACCCCTGAGCATTGCTCCACCAGTCGAGTGATCCACACGCCCTGGCTTTCAAGAAAACTGTCCAGCGACAACCGGCGTGCCTCGATCTCGTCGGACGCCTGCTCCCAGATGGCCGTCATCCCCGGGTCTTTGACGATGCTCGGAATGGCGTCAATCAGGGCAAAAGCGGATACGGTCGGGCTCAGGGATCGTCGTTTCTTTTCCGGGGATAGTTGGGCACAACATTGTGATTAATGAGGCCAAGGCCAAGGTCCACTCTGTTGCAGGAACTGCTTTATCGTTACCTCTGAAATTTTTCAGCGGTACGCGGAAGAGCAACCGGATGTGTGTTTTCAATGCGCCACCGGAAGTTCATGGATATGAACCAGGTTTCGGCGTCTTATAAGCGATTGTCAAAGTTGCTCGGACAAGACTGAGTGTGCACAGATTCAGGCATACCATTGCCACTGAGGTAATGCGCTCTCCCGATCGAAATATAGCGACAATGATGAAATACATCACGGTAGACCACCGGCAAATGCGAGAGCTTTTGAATTCATTTGCCTGAACGGCTGAGAAGGGGGTCTTCGGACTCCCATTTGATATCACGACGAACAGCGTTTATTTTTCAGTCTGTGACGGCAGTTGCCGTGATAATCAGTCATTTTTAATGAAATAGCGCTGTTCAGCTAGCGAAGGGGAACCCAGGAGTACCAGAGCATCGTTGCCGGTTTAAACGAAATTGTAATGAGGTGTTTTTCTTTGGTGATGGTATGGCGCTTTCAGCCCTCGATACGAGAAGATTTCGTACCGAGGTTTTGAGAAGGGGTCTTGCTTGATGCCTTGAAAAATCTGGCTCCACGACCTGGACTCGAACCAGGGACCCAATGATTAACAGTCATCGGACCCAGGAGAGATTTCAGGTCTGATAAGCACGAGTAACACGCTGTCTCTAATCAATCGATTTAGAGGCAAGCACCAT
The DNA here is from genome assembly GCF_044336365.1 of Pseudomonas sp. NA-150. Lineage (NCBI taxonomy): Bacteria > Pseudomonadati > Pseudomonadota > Gammaproteobacteria > Pseudomonadales > Pseudomonadaceae > Pseudomonas > Pseudomonas sp. NA-150. The sequence goes on from NZ_CP172305.1 coordinate 2,749,041, forward strand.
GAAAATTGCAGCAGTAGTTTCGACCAAAGGCGGACCAGGCAAAACCACGGTTTCCGCAAATCTAGGCGCGTTCTGCGCCGACGCTAACATCCGCACCCTCCTGATTGATCTCGACACGCAACCCTCGTTGTCGTCGTTCTATCGCATCGAGCACGAAGCGTTTGGCGGCACCTACCAGCTCATTGCACAAAACGATACTCGGCCAGAGCAGGTCATTTCCCGGACCTGCATCCCAAATCTGTCACTGATCCTCTCCAACGATCCTTACAACCAGCTCAGCAACCTGCTTTTGCACGCCGCTGACGGACGTTTGCGCTTGAAAAACCTGGTGTCGGCCTTTGCCGATGACTTCGATTTGATCCTGATCGACACCCAGGGCGCGCGCTCGGTGTTGCTGGAAATGGCGTTGCTGTGTTCAGACTTGGCGATTTCGCCAATCACCCCCGATATGCTCGCTGCGCGTGAGTTTTATCGGGGTACACAGCAACTGCTCAAGGATTTGGAGCCGTTGTCATTGCTGGGGGTGCACACGCCGCCCCTAAACATCGTGATCAACAAGCTCGATGCCACCAACGATGCGAGCCTGATTTATCAGTCGTTGACTGAAACCCTGGCAGATCATCCGCAGATTCATTTGCTCGATACCACGATCCCTGCAGCTGTGAGCTTTCGTAAGGCAGCAACCGAAGGAGTGCCTGCACATCGGCTTGAATACAGGCAACCCATGAAACGGCGTTCTCCCTCGGCCTTCAACGTAATCAAAGCGCTGGCTTGCGAGTTATTCCCTGATTGGAGGCCTCAGTTCCACGCGCTGACCGAGGACCGATTGAGTGCAAAGCTCCATGGCAATAAGGGGAGGGCGTGTCATGTTTGAACGCTCCTTGTTTGATGCGCGGATAGTTGAGGTTACTGCAGATAATCACTTGGTACTGGATTACCAAGGCAGTGCTCGGAGGGTGCGTTTGGCCGAAGATCAGGAATTGGTGCCGGGCAACATTGGATTTGCGATGTGCATCGATCAGACGCTAAAGGCTTATGTATTCAGGTCTTATATCGACCAAAGCCTACGCCGTAAGCCTGAACTTGATCGTTTTTCCAAACCCACTACGCAGCAAATCAGGCTGGGTGTTCTTGGTAATGAGTGGGGATGGCGAAACAATCGCCATCCCCAGGGGTTTCGGTCGCCGAGTGAGATAACTCCTGGAGTAGACGGAAGCTTCGAACCCATTCAGTGCCAATTGCTTCGGCTAGATGTACCCCGAGAGTTCATTGCATTCTGCAGGCAGTACGGCTGCTCACCGGAGGCAATGCTCAAAAGCTTTATTGCCGACACGTTGCAGTTTCAGACAAACCGGGAAAAACCACGCGTCGATCATTATCAGAAGCATGCCAGCTTCGCCTTTGACGCCGTGCAGACCTACCTGGACCGGGCACATGGCTGGAAAAAGGAGCAGGCGCAATGAACCTGTTCGATCTAATGCCCCCACATTCCATCGAGGCCGAGCAGGGGGTCATCGGAGGCCTGATGCTTGATAACCAGGCCTGGGAACTGATCGCCGATACCCTCGCTCCTGCGGACTTCTTCAAGCGCGAACACCGGTTGATCTACCAAGCCATAGAGGCACTGGCGACCAACGATTCGCCCTTCGATGTCGTCACTGTCGCCGAGACCCTCGCTGAAGTCGAAGAGGTCGGCGGCCTTGCCTATCTCAGCGAACTGGCGAAGAACATCCCCTCAGTCGCCAATATTGGCGCATACGCCGACATCGTCCGGGAGCGTGCTCATCTGCGGCATCTCATAATGCTGGGGCACGAGTGCAGCCGTAGCGCTTCAGCACCTCAAGCGAAAAGCGTTGATGTGCAGGACAGCTTTGAGCAGAAGCTTTTTGCACTGGGGCAGGGCCAAACCCCCAACACTTTTGTCGATGTCAACGACGCGTTGATGAAGGTGCTGGAGCAGGTGGATTACAACTTCAACTACGGCACCGGGGTAACAGGCGTGCCCAGTGGTCTGACGGCCTTGGACGAGAAAACCGGCGGCTTTCAGGACGCTGATCTGGTGATCGTTGCTGCACGGCCGTCCATGGGCAAAACCAGCTTCGCGTTGAATGTGGTCGACACGGTTTTGCAGCAGGATCAGGGCAATACCGTGCAGATCTACAGCCTGGAAATGCCGGCTCAGGCACTGATGTACCGGATGTTGGCCATTCTGGGGAAACTGGATGTCGCCGATCTGATGCGCGGAAAACTGGAGGACGAGGACTGGCCGAAATTGACGGCCGCAGTGGCGAAAATCAATAGCTACCGTGACCGCTTGATCGTCGACGACAGCTCCGGTTTGACGCCATCTGCCTTGCGCTCCCGTGTCAGGCGCGCGGCACGGCGTTACGGCAAACCGCGGCTGATCATGATCGATTACCTGCAGTTGATGCAGTGCTCCGGAAAAGAAAATCGGAACCTCGAGATCGCAGCGATTTCTGCTGCCCTCAAGGCGATCGCCAAAGAGTTCGATTGTCCGGTCATGGCGTTGTCGCAGCTCAATCGCTCTCTCGAAAACCGTGCCGACAAACGCCCGCACAACGGCGACCTGCGTGAGTCCGGTGCTCTGGAGCAGGACGCTGACTTGATCCTGTTTATCTATCGGGACGAGGTCTACCACCCTGACACTGCCGATCAGGGCATCGCCGAACTGATTCTCGGCAAACACCGCAATGGGCCCACCGGCGTCGTGCGCACTGCCTTCATCCCCGCGCACACCCGTTTCGCCGATCTGGACGCAAAACACAGGCAAGGAGCCGACCAATGATCAAAAAACCTTTGCCGCGAGGCAACTGCCTGGATTGCAAATCCGAGTTCGCGATTTGCCGAGCTATTCACCGACTGACTGACACCATCTTGCCTGAGGGTGAGCTGGATATTTTGATCTGCCCCGAATGTGGCAGCTACGCCGTAGAGGAGGCTCACCGTGACGACAGACACCAATAAGTCGACCGACATCGACAACGCGCCCGAGTACTGCACGGTGGTATTCAAGCTCAACGGCGGGCGCGCAGATGCCAACCGTTTCGTCTACGCCCTGGCGTGTCGGGTCGAGCAAATAAAGTACGTCGAGGTTGTCACGTTGGAGATGGGCGACCTGCGATACGAGCAGCAGGCGCCCAAGCCATCGATCAGCAATGCCTGTGAGCGTCATGCAAACCAGCAAGGAGAAGACCATGAGCAGTCGTAAGAATGACCTGGAGAAGTTCGTCGTTCGGTTTTCAGAAGTCGGGTTGAGAAGCCAGATTGCAACGAGAGCCAAGCAGACCAATCGCTCGATGAACGCCGAGATTATCCATCGACTGTTTCATGGCTTCGAGCTGGAAGAAGAACTGAGGCGTGCCAATGCAGTGATTGATCACCTGACCGGGTCCGAGGAGAGCACCGAAGAGTTTCCCGTGCCAAGGAGGGTTAGCAATGGCGGCTAAACAACTCAATACGGACGCGATCAAGGGAAAACTGCTGCAGGGATCTTTCATGAATAACGGCCCCAGTGTGATGCAGCTGTCCGACCCCATCGTCGATACACCGATGGTGGTGACACTGGATAAGCTGCGGTCCTATGAATTCAATCCGCGGCTCAACCGCAACCCGCTGTTCGACGAGCTAAAGGCCTCAATCCTGAGTCGGGGACTGGACGCGCCGCCGCCTATTACGCGGCGGCCGGGGGAGGAGTTCTACATCATTCGTAACGGCGGGAATACCCGCCTTGCGATCCTCAACGAACTGTGGAGAGAGACCCGTGACGAGCAGTATTTGCGGATCAATTGCTTGTTTCGGCCGTGGCCTGAGCGAGGCGACATTGTGGCCTTGACCGGCCACCTGGCTGAAAATGACATGCACGGCGAGCTGACGTTCGTCGAGCGTGCGCTGGGTATTGATCGGGCCAAAGAGTTCTATGAGCAGGAGGCCAATGAGCCGATTTCGCAGCGGGAACTGGCGCGCAAGCTCGCTGCGGACGGTTATCCCGTCTCGCAGCCGCATATCAGCAAGATGCAGGACACGATTCAATACCTGCTTCCAGCGATCCCGACTGTTCTGTATGCGGGGCTTGGAAAACCGCAGATTGAACGGCTGATTGCCCTGCGCCGGAGCGCCGAAAAAACCTGGGTGAAATACGCGCCCAGGCACGCGCTCGACGTCGATTTCACATCACTGTTTGTTGAAGTGCTTTCGACGTTTGATGACGGTGCCGACTTCAAGGTTGACCGGTTTCAAGACGAGCTGATTCATCACATGCAGCAGCCATTGGGCAAGGAGTACAACTGGCTCAAACTCGATATTCTTGAGGCGAAAACGCAGCCGTTGGACCATCGCGTTCACACGTCAGGCGGCCAGGAAAAACCACTTCAGGTTGCACCGCCCGTCGAGAAATACCAGCCTCCTCGGGATAAAGCGGAGGGGGCAGGCGCGAGCGCTAGATCAGCGCCGCCTAAATCTCCTGAGCGAAGTGCTACGCCACCGCCTCCGGCTCAGTATGAGAACAATGACCCCGAGGTGCTGGAGGCAGAGCGACAGGAGCGCATTCAGGCACACATCGTCAGCCCGATCCCCGGGCTGACACCGCGCACCCAAGCGATGAAAAAGCAGCTGGCTCAAGCAACCGGTGAACCAATTCCTGACTTTGAGGAATCGTGCCTGCACTCGATTCCGGTGCAGGTGGGAGGGCTGCACCCCATCGCGGATCTCTGGTACATCGAGCGTCAGATTGATGAGCCTAATGAGCTTCGTAATCAGATCCTAGGATTAGCCAGCGAAATTGCCAATGAAGTTGGTGTTTCTGCTCAGATATGCTCCAGCGAGTGGGGTATAGGTTTTCGTGTTGGCGGACTAACACACGAGTCACTGGGTTCTTTGCAGGCCTCAACATTGAATTTGCTCGGCGCGCTCTGCAGTGGCTTCAGGGATCCCGAGTTCGAACTTGATTTGGGTAACCTGTTTTTAGGTCGACCGAAACTGGAGCCCCAAGCGGCTTCTATTGCCAATCGGCTGAGTGATCAAGCACTGGTGAAGGTCTTCCGTGTCATGCGTCTGGCGCGCCGATTGATTGAGCTGGAAGCGTCTCCAGCCGACTGAAAATGGAGAAACATCCATGACGCACCCACTCAATCTGGCTGTGGCATTCCAGATACTTAACGATATTCGTAATGGCGAGTTACGCAGCTGCATGGCAATGGGTTTTGCTGAAAACGATCTCAAGGACCTTCTTGAACCTCAATGCATGAGCGTCCTGGTTAACTCATCGGTGCCCTGGTTCAAGGTGGTCGTCGATGGCCTGGTGGTGCGCCGATTGCTGGAACAGGTGAAGAACAGCAAGGAGGAGGAATTGATCATGTATGCGATCAAGATCGGCGCAAGCTCATCAATGCTTCAAGAGCTATTCGGCATGCCGGCCAAGGAAGTGGCATTGCGTCGGACTATTTTGGGTGTGCCGAACCGGGTAGGGCGCTGGCCTACGGTCAATCAGGATCAGGAACGCAAACTATGGGATCACTGGGCAAATTCAATCAAAGAGCGCCCGTTGGACGTTCGTGATAGCCGTGCCCTGTTCGACAGGTCCATACGGCTGACTGAAAAAATGCCAATGCTCAACCTGAGTATGGTCTGGACCACGATTCAAAGCTGGATAGAACAGGATTTGGTTTGATGCCCAACTCGTCCCGAAGGTTTACGCCGGGCAACCTCGATACGCTGAATGCCTTGCTGGATTCAGCGTCAACTTCCCTGAGCGAAAAACATCGGGACCAGGCTCGAACCCCCAAACCCGACAGGCCGGGGGCTCAGCCGTTAGCCCCCATTCTGGATACCGAAAAGACCGGCATCCTGTTCACAGGTAACCCCCACGAAGCCTTCCCACGAAGGCTTTTGCTTGATAACAGACTGACACCGCTGGAGCGCAATGCTTGGCAAGTTTTCAGGCTGTTACTCAACGACGACGGTCTGACGTCATTCCCCACCTATGAACAACTACGCCCCTATCTGGCGTCATCGCCGTTCAAGCTGGCTTCCCGGGAAACCGTGGCCAAAGCACTGACCTCCTTGAGGCTGACCCGTTGGCTGAGCCTGGCGGGGAGGGTCCGTGACGAAGTGACAGGGCAGATGAAGGGCAATATCTATCTGTTACACGACGAACCCATCAGCGTTTCTGAAGCCATGTTGCTGGACAAGAGCTACCTGGAGCTGGTGGCCAATGCACAAGACCACGCCAACAAGTCGATACGCCAGGTCGCCGCACTCACGCTCGACGAGGTCTTGCAAGATCCCCACCTTCGCGAGCAGACGTTACCGAGTCACCTTGAAGTGCTGCAGCAGCGAGTGGCGAACCAAGGTTGGGCGAAATCGCAGCTCGAGTCGTCCGTACCGGCACACGGATCCGAACCCGGCCCAAGCGATTCCGAACTCAGTAAAAACCAATCCGAACTCAGTGAAAAAAGCTCAGTTCGGAACCGTGCAGCCCCCAGTTCGGATTCCGAACCCAGCGGAAAACCGGGGCTTTGCGACTCAGTTCGGATTCCGAACTCATCTAGTACAAGTACTTATACAAATACATCTGTATGTAAAAGCTCTGTACCGTGCGCGAATGTGAACAGCGAAACCGAACTGCCCGCTGGCGTTCGAGCGATTGCCCCCTGAGCAACGGCAAAAAGCACTGGCGGTGTTGACGTTGGTCCCTGTCGAACTGCGCAAATCCATACTTGATCAGTGGGCTGCACGACTTGTGCAGAATCTGATGCGCAACCCGTTTGGCTACCTGCTCGGCATGATCGAAAAAGCGCGCAATGGCGAGTTCAATGCCATTGCTGGCGTAAACCCTGCTCGAATGGCCTCTACAGTCGCGACTCCAACCTCACCGGCCAGGCAGAGCACGCCACCAGAATCCAAACCTCACAACCCCTCGGACCGCACTCGGGCAGTCGCGAGCAAAGAAATGGCTTCCATCATGCAGATGATGTCCGGCCGCAAAACCCACGCAGGAGCGGACAATGCAAAATCAACAAATAGCGGCTGAGGGCCTCCATGATTCCAGTGGAATCATAGTGGCGCGTTGCTACCGTGATTCCACTGGAATCACCCCGGTCAACGCTTGTTACCAGTTCCTTACCAAGGCTTCCGCTCGCATACTTCACCCAGCCGGCAAATTGCCCTATAGTAATAGGCAAACTGCCAGCGTGATGGAGAAAGGCATGATTACTCAACCCGATTCCCAAGTGTTGGAAATGATGGGAGGCACAAAGGGCGTGCCAATGGACGCCCTCATACGAGCCGGCGTTTCTCTTGTTGCCATCGACAACCTGTCCAGCCACGGCATCAACGCCGTCAACATCGGCATCATCAACGCACGGACGTTGCGTCACAGGCGCAGCAAAGGCGAACCGTTATCTCAGGAAGAGGGCGACCGTTTGTATAGAGTCAGCAAGATTGTGGTGCTCGCAGAGCAGGTATTCGGCACCAAGGACAAAGCCGCACACTGGCTGAACAAACACCAAACCGCGTTCGGCGGCCTGACCGCGCTAGAAGTCGCGGCGACCACGCCTGGCTACATCGCAGCAGAAGAAACCCTGGAGCGAATCGACCACGGGTTCTTTGCATGACTGAGCGGGTGTTGTGGCGTATTTCGAACTTCAAGGATTTAAGCGGGATCGGCGGCACCAAGGTCTCTGGTCGTTGGCACAGTAAAGGTCGTCCCATCGTCTACCTCGCTGATTGGCCGGCGACGTCATTGCTTGAAGTGCTGGTGCATCTTGAGCTGACCCTGGATGAACTGCCTGAGTACTTCACGTTATTGCGGGTGCAGATTCCGGAGCGTGTTGCTGCTGTTGATTGCCGGGAGAGCCTGGCGGAAGACTGGAAGGCGGATGTAATGGCGACGCGGAAGATTGGGGATGATTGGTTGCAGGAGGAGGGGTCGTTGCTGCTTCGGGTGCCGACGGCGATCGTTCCGGCGAACTGCAATTATTTGTTTAATCCGCAGCATCCGGATGCAGGGTTGGCAACGTTGACCTCGTTTGATTTTCCAGCGGATAAGCGGCTGTTTTAATCGCGATGCAGGGGAGGCGGGTAAATTTGATCAAGTGAGCGGAAGTTACCCCGCGAAAATTTAAATACCCTCTCTTCTTTTTTGCGCTTATTCACAACAACGCAAAGGTCTGGAAAACGGTCAGAAGCTCTCAACCAAGATGGACCTTTTTGGGGCTTGCGACAGTCTTCTGTCTATCCCAGCTGACATTGAGCCTTGGAGAAGAGGGGGCACGCATAGTATCGTTTGGCTATGAGTGCTGATGGCGTGTCAAAAGCCCTTGGCTTTTATGAGCAAAAAACGCATACGGAGAAACCATCCAGCCCAAGCCACGCTTCTTCGAATTCACTCCATCTGATTCTTCACCGTAAGTGGTGAAGAATCAGCTTTAGTTATTAGGCGAGGTCGTGATGGTTCGCTTGATATTCGCGTGCAGTTTTCAAGCGCTTTTCGGTGATGGGTGCGGCTCGCTGGGTTACGGTTTGCAGGATGGAAGCCGGTGCAGTTTTCGGCGAGCCCGACTGGAATGGTGGCTTGGGATCGTAGGCCATGTACAACTGTAGCTCCTGAGCCACGGTATCGCCGCGCAACAAGGAAGCGACAATCAGCGACCCATCTATTCCCGAGGTCACTCCACCGGCGCTCACCATATTGCCGTCGATAACGACCCGCTCATCACTCGGTATAGCCCCGAAATACGGCAGCAATTCCATGGCCGTCCAGTGAGTCGTAGCACGCTTGCCGTGCAACAAACCCGCTGCACCGCACACCAATGCACCAGTGCACACAGAAAACACATATTTTGCGTTGCGTGCCTGCTTGCGAATAAACGACAACACTTCCTCGTCTTGCATCAACGCTTCTTGACCATAGCCACCTGGGACCAACAGCACGTCAAGCTGCGGCGCCTCGTCCAATAGCGTATCTGCCATCAACTGCATACCCATCAGGTCTCGGACTGGATTTTTGTCCTTCCAGATGGTCAAAAACTTCGAATTCGGCACTCGAGCCAAGGCTTCGAACGGGCCCGTAAAATCACATTGATCAATGTCCGGGAAAATCAACCCGCCGATGACCAAGTGTGTATCAAGTGGGATGGCAGTCATGGAGTACTCCTTAGCTTGATTGGACTAGTACAATAAATTATTTGAACCAGTACAAAATAGATAAATTTCTTCTGATCTGTCAATCTTTCCTTTGTGGTCGAACTCACCTGCGGTGTCGTCGCCTAGGGTGTCGACGTTGATCGGCAGTGACTCTATCTGCGAGCCGCCAGCGCTTTGAAAGGGGAATTTGAGAGGGATGCTGATCTCGTCGGCCATGCTCGATGCTTCGGCCGATCAGTTTGATTGGTTGCTGTACGTCAGCACGAGCGCACGACAGACACAAATGCCAGTTCGTCAGGGAAATGTTTTCGAAGTGTTGGCGCGGGCCCCGCCAAGAGGGCCTTTATTACCAAGTTGCGTGAACGGCGCAGACGCTCAAGCTGAGCGTGTGGTCTCAGTCATATCGCGCGCGGCGACCAGCGCCTTAATGAACGCCAAGCTTTGCTGAGGGGTCATGCGTGATGATGTGACCCTGATGCCAGATTGCTCGGTGATACAAAAATCGCGGCCCGGTCGCACCAGCCAACCTGCATCGAAAAGCCGCTCCGCAACAGCGCGCTCATTGGCTATCGGCACCCATACGTTAAGCCCAACACAGCCCATCACATTGAACTGCTTCTTTTTTAGCGCGGCGAGCAAGGCCTCATAGCGCTCTCGATAAGCGGTACCGCCTTCTGCGATTTTCCTTTGTACTGAACTGGAGTTAAGCAGCTGCAAAGCAAGACGCTGCACGAAGGTACTGACCCAGCCCATGCCGACAGCCTGCCTGCGCTCAAGTCGCTGCACTGTCATGGGGTCACCAGTCGTTACAGCGAGACGGTAATCAGGCCCTAAAAACTTTGATAGTGAACGCACGGTTAGCCACCGGCCACTCTCGTTCACATGCCAGGGATAATAAGGCGCAAGCTCAAGGAGGCTGGAGTGATCGTCGTCGATAAACAGCACTTCAGTCGTACTTGCCACGAGCATGCTCAGGTCTTTGGCCCGAGCGCTGGACGTCGTAATGCCAGTAGGATTTTGTGCTCGACTGCTCACGAGCACCGCTTTCACACCAGCATCCAATGCGTTTTTCAAACTCGCTGGTTTCACGCCCTGTTCGTCGAGCTCAAGTGGAACAAGCTCGAACCCCATTGAGCGGGTCAACGCAAGCAAACTCATGTAACCCGGATCTTCGACAGCAACCTTATCGCCAGGCATCAGCCCGGCAACAATCAGAGCCCGCTCCACCAGATCGAGAGCGCCGGCGGAAACAAAAACACCCTGCTTGGAATCCAGACCATCTGCTGCGAAGCACTCCGCGGCCCACTTCACGAAAGCCAAATGATTGCGCTGTTCTCCATAAAGATGATTGTCGAGATTCATCTTTGCCATTGCTTCGCGCAGATCAATTTCGGAAGGGAGAAAGGCGATATCCGGATTGCCGTCGCGCACCGAGATCGTCTGCTGGAGACTGAAGTCCGCGCTGGTCGCTCGGTCCCGAGATGCCTGAGTGGCGACAACCGAACCACGCCGACCTTCTGAAACCACTAAGCCCGACTGCTGCAATTGACGGTACGCGACAACAACCGTGTTCTTGTTAATCCCTAAGTCCATAGCAAGGGTGCGTACTGTCGGCAACGCCTCTCCTGGCTTCAGTCGGTCCTCGAGGATAGCGCGCTCGATCGCGCGCCGGATCGAGTCGGCCTTCCCTTCCTGTATTTCGTGCAACTCCAGCTTGAACATACTGATTCTCGTGCGGTTCCGTGAGCATTTGCATAAGCGACCCGAAGCCGCCGTCCGCTTCGACAATCGTCAGCACCTCGAAACAGGACGGACATAGCTTAGCGCGAATCAGGACAATCCTGATATCCGCCGCTACAGCAACACTGGATGTCGCAGCAGCCTAGTGCTTGCCTACTTCTAAAAACACCAATCCAGCCTTCTTGGTCAATCGCAGTCAATCATCTTTTTTTCGTTGACCATGAGCAGATCTAGGGATAAATTCGACTGGTACATATAATTATTACAACTGGTACATAATCGCTATGAGCCTTCTCCATGCAATGCATCCTGCCTTCACGTTCGATAGGACCACATCATGCCCTTAAGCCTGCATGACCCAATCGCTTTGACCGGGCACCTCGTCCGCGCCAATACCGTCAATCCACCAGGCAATGAGGCCGTCCTAGCAGAAGACCTCAACCAGGCACTTATTGCCTTGGGTCTCTCGACACTGGTCCAGCCGCTCGAACCTGGGCGCTCCAACCTCATTGCATGGAATGAATCGGCCGTCGGCTCCCGACTTTGCTTTACCGGCCACTTGGACACGGTACCCCTAGGCATGGCGCCATGGACTCATGACCCGTTTGGCGGCAACGTTGTGGAGGGGCGAATTTATGGGCGTGGCTCCTCAGACATGAAAAGTGGCATTGCAGCGTTCTTGAGTGCCCTGCACAGGTACCAGGCTCTCTTCGGAAACCTTCCATCTGTTCTCATTATTTTGACGGCCGGCGAAGAGACCGGTTGCGACGGGGCCAAACGACTCGGCGAGCTTGATCTGAAGGCGTTGAAAGTTGGTGCGTTCATCGTTGGAGAGCCCACCGCCAGTCAATGCGTGATCGGTCATAAAGGCGCGCTATGGCTCAAGGCAGAAACCCACGGCAAGACAGCCCACGGCGCAATGCCCGAACTCGGTGACAACGCGATTTATCACGCTGTCGACGCCATTCAGAAGCTACGCCAATTCGATTTCGACGTGCCTGTCGATCCATTGCTTGGTAGTCCGACGATGAACGTCGGAACGATCTCGGGCGGCATCAACGTGAACTCCGTACCGGACTTCACTCGCTTTGATATAGACCTACGCACTGTCTGTGGACTGCATCACGACGACCTGTACGGGCGGCTTAATACCCACCTCGGCAACAAGGTTCAATTGAGTACCAGTGTCGATGTACCTGCATTGTCCAACGACCTCACTAACCCATGGATTCGGCACGTCAATGAGATCGTTGAGTCAGTGACAGGAATCACTCCGGAAGTGCGAACGGTTGCTTTTTTTACCGACGGCCCCGTTCTGCGCCAACTGTTCGGCGAAGCACCCACCGTTGTACTCGGCCCGGGCGAGCCGTCGTGTGCACACCAGACAGATGAGTGGTGCAGCGTGGCGCGTATTTACGAATGCGAGGACATCTACTTCCAATTGCTCGAGGACTGGCAGTCATGATTATCGACCTGGCGCTGTCCTCAGTGGACTCCGAAACCAATAAGACCGAGGCGATGCAAGACTTCAATAAGGCCATGGTGGCAAAAAATCGGATGCTGCTTATCCTGAGCAGCGTTTTTTGTGCCTACTACTTCGCCCTGATCATTGGCGCGGGGTGGTTCCGCTCCTTGTTCATCATGCAACTACCCGGAGGTTTGAACGTAGGTATTGCCTTTGCGTTGTCACAGTATTTTTTTGTGGCTGGCCTGGCGGTGATTTATGCGTGGCGCATGCAGCGCGTCGATTTACAAATCAAGAAGCTGGCGCAGACCTGGAGACTGAATAATGAGACGTGCTGAAAGCATTATCGCCGCATTGGCGACCCTGTCCGCTGCCAGCAGCGCCTGCGCGGCGGATGTAGTACCGACTGCGCAGCGCCCTTACGCGTTCAGTGCTTTTGTTGCTGTGATCCTGATGACCCTTGCCATCACATGGTGGGCATCGAGAAGAGGCAATACGACGCGAGATTTCTACACGGCGGGCGGCGGAATCTCGGGAGCTAAGAATGGACTTGCGATCGCTGGCGACTACTTGTCCGCTGCTGCTTTTTTGGGCGTCTCCGGGCTGATAGCACTCTACGGCTACGACGGGATTTTATATTTGGTTGGCTTTTTTGTGGCGCTGGTGCCGGTGTTGTTACTGGTTGCCGAGCCCTGCCGCAATCTTGGCCGCTATACTTTCGGTGACGTTCTAGCCTATCGATACGACTTTCGCACATCGAAGCTTCTGGCTGCAGCCTCCAGTGTCATCATTGTGATTTTTTACATGATTCCACAAATAGTCGGTGGCGCAGTTTTGCTGTATGCGCTGCTAGGCGTGCCCTACGAAATTTCGATCCTAGTGGTCGGCGTTCTGATGCTGACCTATGTGACCCTTGGCGGTATGACCGCCACCACTTGGGTGCAGATCATAAAGGCCGTGCTTCTGGTCACCGCATGCTTCGGGCTGGGAGTTCTGGCGTTGAGTCGTTTTGATTTCAACATTTTCAACTTCTTTCACGCCCTTTTACACCAGAGTGCTCTCTACGATTACCTACTCCATGGTCAAACGATTGTGTCCGGAGAAGACCAGCAATTGGTAACAAAAACCTTCTTCGAACCTGGCTTATACCTAAAAAATCCTCTTGAACAGCTTTCCCTAGGGATGGCGCTTACGTTCGGTACCGCAGCATTGCCGCATATTCTAATGCGCTTCTTCACTGTTCGGGATGCACAGACCGCCCGTAAGTCAGTTCTCTGGGCAATGCTCGTTATCGGCTCATGCCATTTGCTGATCATCTTTCTCGGCTTCGCTGCCGCTTATTACGTGGGAGGCATCAACATAATTGCCAGCGACAAAGGTGGAAATCTTGCGGCGCCGTTGCTTGCACAATTTCTCGGAGGCGGGGCGGCCTCTACCTCCGGGAATATCCTACTAGGGTTGGTAGCCGCCGTAGCGTTTGCCACGATTGTCGCTGTGGTCGCTGGACTAACGCTCGCAGCAGCCTCGTCGCTGGCCCACGACGTTTACGTCGGAGCAATAAAGAAGGGCATTGCCACGGATCGAGAGCAAATGATCGCTGGCAAGATCGCTGCGACGCTGGTGGGTGTGATTGCCATCGGCGCCAGCCTGCTGGCCAAAGGGCAAAACGTCGCGCAATTGGTTGGACTGGCTTACGCCGTTGCTGCATCGGCCAACCTTCCAGCGTTGCTTGGCACTTTATATTGGCGCCACTGCAACACTTTCGGAGTGGTGTGCAGTGTGGTCGGAGGAACGCTTACGGCGATTCTGTTAGTCCTCGTCTCGCCGAACATGCAATACCCACTGGCAATTCGCGCCGACGCCACGGTCGTCCTTACGAGTACTGCGGCCGAAATCCAGATACTAAAAGAGCGACTGACCGCCACGGGACTGACTCCGCAAGCACTGAGCTCAGCCGAGTCTGCGCTTGATAAGGCACAAGCCACCCATCGCGCAGCGCAAGAAAAATTCGATGCCACTGGCCAGGCCACTACCAGCATCGTTGGCCTGGAAAAACCGCTGATCTCGCTGCGAAATCCTGGTGTTATTTCGATCCCCTTCGGTGCACTTTTTCTAATCTTCGGATCCCTGTTTCGCCGCAAGGTTGCCGGAGCTGATGAAAAATGGAGAGCCCTGGTCTTTCGTCGTGACACCGGCATTGGTATCGACAAGGCCATTGCCCATTGACCGACGTTTCACACCGCCCGCAAGCCCACTTTCCACGGATATGCCGTTCGACGATGAACATGCCTAGAGTGAGGTCGAGTTTTTCGCTGGCGTCTTCACCAATGCGCTTGAGAGCACAGCAGCTTTGGCAGTGGCTGTTTTCTGGTTTGTGATGGATCAGTGGGCAAGGAGGCCGAGTTGGTAGTGGTGTGCGCTTGGCTTGCTGGCGCACTTTGGCTTGGATTGCTACCGGTTGTAGTGCCTCAACTCGGCCTCGATATCGGCGATATCGGGGTCGTCCAAATCGTCACGCGAACAGGCCTGATCCGGACTTGGTTCACAGCTCTTGGTAAACTTTAAACGTTTCTGAACCGGGTGTTTGGGCGGTAACGCTCTATCTGGGGAGGTGCAACGTTTTGACCACCTGTTTGTATTCGACTTGCGCATTAGGACCGCGGTATCCCGATCAATAGCGCTGCGCTAAACCTCTTCAAGGGCGGCCCTTAACGGCTTAAGCCGAAAGCGGCCTATGCGCTCCGCCTGCAAGTGATGGTGTACCGAATATTTCTGGCTCGCTAAACAATCGACTGCTCAACCGATGAGGAACTGCGAGCCGATGCAATGGATGGTCAGATCAAATGCGAACGCCTGGTCAAGTCGAATGCAAACAGGTAGTCAAGTGAGGCGCAACTTCCCATTTTCATCCCGCGTTTCTCGCTTTAGGTTTGCTTCTTTGGTTAAAACCGGCCAATACGACTTCGACTGTGAAGAGATGAAAAGCATGAGTATCATGCCGGCCTCCACAAAGTGAAGATGAGAGAGGGCCTGCCAGGCAGTAGAGGTTAGCCTCGCCGGGAATAAAAAAGCGAGTTGTCATGCCAGATATGGTTGGCAAAGTGAAGCTCAGCTAGATGTCAATCAGCGCGCGGACTCTTTTGGCGATGGCAAGGCATGAGGTTAATCCTGGCGATTCAATCCCAAACAGATTGATCAAACCTGGAACGTCATGCTGTAGTTCACTACTGATGAGGAAGTCACGTGCAGGCTCGCCAGGAGCGGAGATTTTCGGGCGAATTCCGCTGTATCCCGGTTGCAAGCTGTTGTCAGGTAAACCAGGCCAGTAACTGCGGATGGCTGAGTAGAAAACCTCCGCGCGAGTTGGATCGACCAGATAGTCCTCGGTCTCAATCCATTCGGTGTCCGGGCCGAAACGAGCTTGTCCGCCCAGGTCCACAGTCATGTGCACACCGAGGCCGTCAGCGTCAGGTGCGGGATAGATGAGATGGGTGAAAGGTGCGCGTTTGGACGAACTGAAGTAACTGCCTTTGCACAAGTAATCCTGAGGAACCGTATGTTGCGGTAGGCCTTTTATGCGTCTGGCCAATGCCGGCGCTTGAATCCCGGTAGCGTTGATCAGCAAGCGGCAGGAAAGCGCCATGGGCGTTTCCCCTCCCACGTGCAAAAGGAAGCCTTCAGCGATCACTTCGGCGCTGAGTAAAGGCGAGTAAAACGCCACGCTGGTGCCCGCTGCTTCGGCATCACCTTGCAGCGCCAACATCAATGCATGTGAATCCACGATGCCGGTAGAAGGCGAATATAAGGCTGCGACGCACTCGAGCGCAGGTTCAAGTGCGAGTGCCTGATCGCGATCAAGCAGGCGCAAGTCATTCACACCATTCTCAAGTCCGCGCTCAAGCAAAGACTCGAGCTGACGAATTTGCGCTTCATCTTTGGCAACGATCAGTTTTCCGGTTTTGCGCGTGCTGACTCCGTGGGTTTCGCAATACGCGTAGAGCTCATGCTTACCCTCGACACACAATTGGGCTTTGAGGCTTCCAGGCGGGTAGTAAATACCCGCGTGGATAACTTCGGAGTTGCGCGAGCTTGTGCCGATACCGATGGCTTCCCCGGCTTCTATGACCAGCACATCATTACCTGCCAGCGCCATTTCGCGTGCTACGGCAAGGCCGACCACACCTGCACCCACGACAACGCAATCGATATCGACACTCACTGTAGCGACTCCCTTTAGTCGTTAGATGCCGCCCAGGCACATGTATTTGATTTCCAGATAATCTTCGATCCCGTACTTGGAGCCTTCACGGCCCAGCCCGGAAGACTTCACGCCACCGAAAGGTGCCGTTTCGGTGGAGATGATGCCGGTGTTGATCCCGATGATTCCATACTCCAGGGCTTCGGCCACACGGAACACACGGGAGAGGTCCCGGGCGAAGAAATAGGCCGCCAAGCCGAACTCGGTGTCATTAGCTTGAGCAACCACGTCTGCCTCGTCGTTGAAGCGAAACAACGGCGCAAGCGGGCCAAAAGTTTCTTCGCGAGCAACCAGGGCGTCCTTGGGTACATTCACCAGAATGGTCGGTTCGAAGTAGGTACCCCCGAGCGCGTGAGGTCGGCCGCCAGCAATGACCCGCGCGCCTTTGCTGACTGCATCAGCGATGTGTTCCTGGACTTTAAGCACGGCATTTTCGTCAATCAACGGGCCCGTGGTAATGCCTTCGTCCAAGCCATTTCCCAAGCGCAGTTTGGCGACGGCAGTCTGCAGTTTATCGGCAAATTCGTCGTAGACGCTGTCATGGATGTACAGACGGTTTGCGCACACGCATGTCTGACCCGCATTGCGGTATTTGGATGTCAGGGCACCTTCGACAGCGGCATCCAAGTCGGCATCTTCGAACACAATAAAAGGTGAGTTTCCGCCGAGTTCGAGTGACACTTTCTTGATGTCCTTCGCGCACTCGGCCATCAATTGGCGGCCGATTTCAGTCGATCCGGTGAAAGACAATTTGCGGATGATCGGGTTGCTGGTCAGTTCCGCGCCGATCTGTACAGCGGACCCGGTGACAATGCTGAGAACGGGAGTGTCAGATTTTTTGTGTTCGGGCTGGTTGTGGCCTGCCGTCAGGCAGGCCTTTGTTTTACCAGCTCGGCCTGGTAAATCGATCTCCATAGAGAATCGCAAATTGATTCATCGCCACCTTCCAATCATGCGCTGGCGTTACCCCAGTTAGCGGTGATGTTGCGTAATCCCAGCCATATCAGCTTCGTCGCTGCATCGTCAGTGGGGAAGTGCCCTCGGGTCTTGATGATCTTTCGTAGCTGAGCGTTGATGCTTTCGATGGCGTTGGTTGTGTAGACCACCTTTCGGATGCCTGCCGGGAAGACAAAAAACGGGATGACTCGATCCCAGGCTCTACGCCAAGCAGCAACTACAGTCGGATACTGCTTGCCCCAAGGCCCCGCCTCAAAGGCGTTCAGTTCCTGCTCAGCGATATCGGCGTTAATGGCTTGATAAATCGGCTTGAGCGCCTTGGCCAGTGCTCGACGTTTATCCCAAGCCGCATAGTCCAGGCTGTTGCGGATCAGATGCACGATGCAGGTTTGCAGTGTGGTAGCAGGAAACACCGCCCCTAGGGCCTCTGGTATCCCTTTAAGGCCGTCTGTGACGGCGATCAGCACATCTTCAACACCACGAGTCTTCAGGTCGTTGAACACCTTCATCCAGAACTTGGCACCCTCGGTGCTTTCGATCCAGATGCCCAAAATATCTCGTGTGCCATCGGGTAACACGCCCAGTGCCAAGTACACCGCCTTGTTACGCACCAAGCCTTCGTCGCGAATTTTGACCCGCAGCGCATCAAAAAAGATGACTGGGTACATAGGCTCTAAAGGGCGTTGCTGCCAAGCGCCAACCTCTTCCAGCACAGCATCGGTCACTGAACTGATGAAGTCATGCGACACATCGGTTCCATACTGCTCGGACAGGAAAGCGCGTATCTCACGCACCGTCATCCCTCGGGCGTACATGGCAATGATCTTGTCATCAAAGCCTGTAAATCGGCGCTCATGCTTGGGAATGAGGATCGGCGCGAAGCTGCCATCGCGGTCTCTGGGGATATCCAGGCGAAGTGGCCCGTCATCGGTCAGTACCGTTTTACCGCTTTTACCATTGCGCTGGTTGGTTGAATCCTCAGGGCGCTCCGCGCCCTGAGGATAGCCAAGGTGGTGACCCAGTTCGGCGCCTAGCGCACGCTCGATCAGCGCCTTTTTGAACGCCATAGAGGCGTCCTGAATGGCTGCGGCGCTCATCGGGCCTTGGACGAACTGATCAATCAGCTCTTTGGGTATCGAGGGCAATTCCCTCGGTGTTGCACTGGCGGACTTCTTTTTGGTCGGCATAAATGCACCTCTGGTGACATGTTATGCCCGAACACAAAATTTCTGACAGTCTCAACGATATCTACTCTGCTGCAGGCAACAGCCTGGGTCCATTGATGACTTTAGGTCCCTGTGATTGAAAAGGGCCCTTAGGGGCCCTTTTCAATCACGGCAACATCAACCGCCAGCTTTCAGTGATCTCCCGGCCAAGCCGTTTCAGCCGGGAAACCCTGGGTACTCCGGGGCGAAACCTTTCCACCAGTTCGTTCGGTCCGGCTGTTGCTGATAGGTCTGCACCTGATCGGCCGCGCTGCCCAGCAGTTGTTCCACGGTGAGACCACGTTTGACCACATACTCATCCAGCTCCTGCACGGCTCTGGTCAGCACCTCATAGCCTCCGGTGAACACGGCTGAAGTCATTTCTGTGGCGCAAGCACCGGCCAGCAGAAAGCGCGCAACGTCCAGACCATTGCGGGCTCCGTTGGTGGCAATCAGCGGGTAGCTGTCGCCCATGGCTTTGCGGGTCATCATTAGCCAGCGCGCGGTCAATGGTAGAGCCCATGAACCACCGATGGCCGCGCTGGTGCCGAGCATAGGGCGGCCGGTTTCCAGGTCTGGAAGAAAGCCCATGAAGCGTCCCATCATCACCACGCTGTCCGCTCCACCTCGACGTGCAGCCTGCGCCAGGCCGACTACGTCTTCGCTCTGCCCGGTGAGCTTGATCCACAGTGGCAGTGTTGTCGCTCGACGAATACGCGACACGATGGCTTCGATTCGTGCCGCCCCACGCTCAAGGACTATCGCGCCTTTGGCGGCTTCTTCACCGTGCGGGGCGCCAATGTTCAGCTCAATCACGCGTAGGCCAGCCTGTTCGATCTGCCGGGCGTAGTCAGCACATTGTTCCAAGTCACTGAGGATCAGGCTTGGGACAATGTAGGCGTCCAGGCGCCGGGCTTCGATATCCAGGGTGGCGAGGTCGTCGAGCCACTCAGGAAAATCTCGCTGCACTAAACCGGATCGACCAAACAGGCTGGCGTCAGCCGGAGGCGAGAAGTCCCATGGCAACCGGTTCCAGCTCGAGTCCAACAGGACGTAGTCGGTCTTGTCCAGTTGGTCCTTGGCTGCCTGGGATTCGTTGGTGGATTTAGCCACCACAGCGCCGGCTCCGGTGGCCAACGCAGCGCGAATAGCGTCGGTGGTCATGGTCTGCTCGCCCGCGCCGCAGATGACTGGGTTTTTCAGGGTTAGTTGCCCAATCTGCGTTGTAAGTCGCGTCATGTCATGTGCACTCACAGGTTCATCAGCCGGGAGGCATTGCCAGATGTCATCTTGCGAATATCGGCATCGCTGTAGTCCAGATCCAGCAATTGACCGATCACGTTGCGAAAGCCTTCGGCAATGCTCGGATTGCCTTGCTGGCCCAGATCGGAACCGAGAATGGTCAGGTCTACGGTGCCCGCTTCAATCACCTGTTGCAGGAACTGATCGTCGTAGAATTTGAACTTCGAGCCTGGCACCCACATACACATGGAGTGCTCCATGTAGACGCCTTCGCTGGCCAGTTGACGCATATCGTCCAAGGTGGCATCGACGACGTAGGTCGGATGGTTGACCAGAAGCCGCTTGACGCCGCGCTTGCGAGCCTCTTCGAACAGCGGCCAGATTTCCCGGATATTCAGGTGGCCGGCGGACAGCACCACATCCTCTGCGGCGATCAAGTCGAGAATGGCTTTTACCTCTTCCTTCAGGTGGCCGTCATCATCGAGTACGGTCAAGGGGATCGGCTGCAGCATGCGTTGGGTGGTTTGGGGGAATTTCTCTGTAAATTTGGCGTCTTGGTGGTGATGGGCTATGTGGTTGGCCGAAGAGAATGTTGGCATCCACACCAGCCGGGCACCCAGTTTCAGACCGTGCTCCACGGCGTGCACATTCAGGCCTCCGACCGAGTTGTTCAGGGGCACACCTGACAGCATATGCACGTTCAGTTCGCTGAAATGTTTGTTCAGCAACGTGGTTACGGGCGTGCAACTGTAGTAGTGATCCTTGAGCAAAACGGCCTTCAAACCGGCCTCGCTGGCTTCACGCATGGCCTCGACGTGGTCGCAGTAGCGTGGCATGACCGAAGGGCCGCTGTGACAGTGGAGGTCGATAGCGCCGCGTATCAAGCTGTCGATGCGGGCTTGACGTTCTTCGCTGACCGAGGTTTTGACGATGACGTTCATGGGTTTACCTATTTTTGTTTGTGTTACGGGTCAGCGAGTCAACCCGTGAAAATGACGAACCTGCTGGTTCCAGCCTGTGCGAAGCACTGCTTGGTCCGAGCCCAGTATGAAAAAACGCATGCCTCTGGCGCTAAAACGCTCAAGGTCTTCGCTGCTGGAGACAAATATCCCTGCGGCTTTTCCCGCATGGTGCGCGGCCTCAATCACGCGACTGACAGCCGACTCGACTCGGGCGTCGTCAAGAGTGCTAACGCCAAACGAAACGGCCAGATCGGCACGTCCGACCAGCAGGCAGTCGATCTGCTCGACACCGGCAATGGCGGCCAGGTTGTCGAGGGCTTCGCGATCTTCGATCTGCGCAATGATCGCGTGTCGGCCATCTTCAGCCGCCATGTGCTCGGCCAGATTTGCATGGCCATATCCGCCGGCCCTGGGTGAGTTGGAGAACCCGCGAATGCCGTTGCGGTAGCGGGTCGCCTGCAGTACCTGTCGGGCCTGAGCTGCATTGACAATGTGCGGCAACACAAGGCCGTCGGCACCCAGGTCCAGTGCTTGCAGCAAGGTGGCGGGGCGATCATCGGCGACGCGTATCAGGCCGGCCACATGCGCCGCGCGGCAGGCCAGTAGGCCACGGTCAATGCTGCCCTGGTCGAATGGGGCATGCTCGGCATCGAGTACCACTGCATCCAGTCCGCAGTCGCCCGCGATCTCAACGAGCGCATGACTGGGCGTTTTGATGAAACTGCTGATCAGCGACTGGCCTGCGCGCAGTCGAGCCGCGAAGTCAGTACCGTTCATGCGCGCGCCTGCCCGGGGGCGGCGAACTCTGCGGCCTGGTACTCGATCAGGTGACGGTAGTCGTCGCGAATCGGTGAGAACACATCAAGGTTCATCACCACTTCATCACCGACCGGCTCTGCGTAATGCACCACATGAGGAGGGATACGGATCATGCTGCCAGGGCCACCTTCGACCACTTCGTCGCCCAGATGAAAACGCACCCGTCCCTGCACGATGATCACCAGTTGCTCGAAGGTGTGGCTGTGGGGGAAAACATCCATGCCGGGGGTCAGCCAATTCATGACGCACAGCGTGTCATCGCCGCGAAAGGCCACGCGCTCTACACCTTTGCGTACGGTTTCACGTGGCAGGTCGTCCCAGTTATGAAGCAATGCATTGACAAGGCTCATTGATCGATTCCTTTGTTTCGTATGTAAGAATAGTATTTCTCTGTAAGACAAAGCTACGCCTCCCTTTCAGAGACGGTCAAGTGTCTTTTTTGCCTTGACATCGACTCTTTTTGAAACCTAGGATTGTGCTCTCTAGAGAAATACTATTTCTCTCAATGAAACCGAATGCATTCAATTCCCGAAGGGGCCTGTACATGCGAGTTATCGAATCCCTGTTGATTGACGGTCAATGGTCCAGCGGCACCCACGAGCGCCAGGCGGATGTCTTCAATCCCGCCACCGGCGAGCTGATCGCCAAGCTCGGCCTGGCATCAAAGGACGATTTGGATCGTGCACTGAGGGCTGCGCAGCGCGGCTTTCAGGTGTGGCGCAAGACGTCGGCTTACGAAAGATCGAAAGTCCTGCGCAGGGCCGCTGATCTGGTTCGCCAGCGCTCGGACGAAATCGCGGCTCTGATCACCCAGGAGCAAGGCAAGCCACTGGCGGAAGCCAAACTGGAGGCATTGGGTGCAGGTGACCACATTGATTGGTATGCAGAGGAAGGGCGTCGTGCATACGGCCGGGTGATTCCGCCACGGGCCCGCGGTGTCCGGCAAACCGTCCTGCGTGAGCCCGTGGGTCCAGTGGCGGCGTTCAGTCCGTGGAATTTTCCAGTCAGCCAACTGGTACGCAAAATTGCCGGTGCTTTGGCGGCCGGGTGCTCGATCATTGCCAAAGGGCCCGAAGAAACTCCTTCGTCATGCATCGAGTTGTGCCGCGCCTTTCAGGATGCCGGCGTGCCTGATGGGGTGCTGAACCTGGTGTTTGGTGTCCCTGCTGAAGTTTCTGACTACCTGATCCGCTCCGAGGTGATTCGCAAAGTGTCCTTCACGGGTTCTGTGCCAGTTGGGCGAGCACTGGGTGCGTTGGCTGGACAATACCTGAAGCGCTGTACGCTGGAATTGGGCGGGCATGCGCCGTTCATTGTCTGCGATGACGTGGACGTGAAAGCCGTGGCAGCGCTTGGCGCCGGCCTGAAGTTTCGCAACGGAGGGCAGATCTGTGCATCACCTACGCGTTTCTATGTGCAGTCAACCGTTTATGAGCAGTTCGTCGAGGCGTTCTGTCAGGCCGGTGCAGCGATCAAAATGGGTGACGGTCATGATGCCTCCACTCAATTGGGGCCGCTTGCCAATCCTCGCCGCGTAGCAGCCGTGCAGGAGTATGTCGATGACGCGTTGGCCATGGGCGCTCAACTGGCCTTGGGTGGAAAGAGTGCTGACCGCGCAGGCTTCTTTTATCCGGCCACCGTGCTGACCGATGTGCCGGAAAGCGCGCGGGTGATGAGCGAAGAACCGTTTGGGCCAATTGCCTCGATCGTCCGCTTCGACACCGTTGAAGAAGTGATCGAGAAAGCCAATGGCTTGTCGTTCGGTCTGGCGGCGTTCGCCTTCACTCGCTCGATCCAGCGCGCCACCCTGCTGGCCGACGAACTGGAGTCAGGCATGGTTTCTATCAACCACTTTGGCCTGGCTGCGCCGGAAACGCCGTTTGGCGGTGTCAAGGACAGTGGCTATGGCAGCGAAGGTGGCAGCGAAGGGCTGGATGCTTACTTCACCACCAAATTCGTCAGCCAGATCGGCTGATAGACGTTGCACGCCGAGAGCAATAACAATGGAAAACTTCGATTATATTGTTGTCGGAGCCGGTTCCGCTGGCTGTGCGCTGAGCGCACGGCTGACGAGCGCGGGCAAGCACGTACTGTTGCTTGAAGCCGGACCTGCCGACAATCACCCCTACATTCACATACCCGGCACCTTCATCCGGGTTCATGGCTCGAAGCGCACCTGGATGTACCGCACCGAGCCTGAGCCCTTTGTCAACCAGCGTCAGGTCTACATTCCTCAGGGCCGGACCCTGGGGGGTGGCAGTTCAGTCAACGCGATGATTTACATTCGCGGCCAGGCTGAGGATTACGATCATTGGCAAGCATCTGGCTGTCCCGGCTGGGGTTGGCAGGACGTCTTGCCGGTGTTTCGGCGCTGCGAGTCAAACACCCGGTTGAGCGGTTTGTTGCATGGTCAGGAAGGGCCACTGAAAGTCAGTGATCCGCGGCATCGGCATCCATTAAGCCAGGCATTCGTGCAGGCGGCGGTAGAGGCTGGCATACCCGAGACGGATGATTTCAACGGAGTCCGGCAAGAGGGCGCCGGCTTTTATCAGACCACGACGTCGCAAGGTCGACGTGCCAGTTCGTCGGTGACTTATCTGCGGCCGCTGCGTAATAACCCGAAGCTCAAGGTGCTGACCGATACCCACGTCACCCAACTGCTGTTCGACGCCGGGCGAGTGGTGGGGGTACAGGCGTTGGGGCGAGAGGGTGTTGCGATCAAATTCTCCGCTCGCGCAGAAGTCATTATCAGTGCCGGGGCGATTGCTTCGCCCAAGTTGTTGATGTTGTCGGGCATCGGACCGCAGTCGCATCTGCAGGCGATGGGGATTCCCACGCGTTTCCACTCTCCAGGGGTTGGCGAAAACTTTCAGGATCATCTGAGTGCATCGGTCTACGCCCAGACTCGCAGACCGGTCAGCCTGCTTGGGCATGATCGAGGGCTGCTTGCGTTGGGTCATGGGCTCAAATACCTGGCGAACCGCTCAGGGTTGCTCAGCTCCAATGTGGTCGAGAGCGGCGCCTTCGTCGATGCCACCGGTTGTGGGCGCCCCGATGTGCAATTCCACGTCGTACCAGCCCTGGTGGGTGATATCGATCGACTACCGCCGGGTGGGCACGGTATCTCGGTCAATCCCTGCGTATTGAGGCCGCGTTCACGTGGTCGTCTACGCCTGACAAACGCCGATCCGATGGCGGAGGTGTCGCTGAAGGCCAACTACCTGAGTGATGAGTACGACCTGCGCACCCTGGTCGCCGGTGTGAAATTCGCCCGGCGCATTCTGCGGGCACCTGCGATGGCTAGCTTGGTGGAAAATATGCTGTTGCTCCCGGATCACGACGATGTTTCGGATCAGGTCTTCGAGGACTATGTGCGCAGTGTCGCCAAGACAGTGTTTCATCCCGTCGGGACCTGTCGCATGGGGCTGGATGCCAATGCAGTAGTCGGGCCTGACCTGCGAGTGCACGGTATTCGTGGCCTGCGGGTTGCCGACGCTTCGATCATGCCCACCATCGTCAGCGGCAACACCAATGCCCCGAGCATCATGATCGGCGAGCGTTGTGCCGATTTCATTCTGGGGTACGCCATAGCCTGACTCGTCAAACCCTGCGCCGTATGGCGCTTCTTCGCATGCACAATAATGACAAGAGTACAGCGATGAACCTCATATCCCGCGATACCTTCAACAACGAGCAGGACTGTGCGCTCTATAACCGGATCGCCTGGCGCCTGCTGCCGTTTCTTTTTGTCTTGTACGTAGTGGCCTTTCTGGATCGAGTGAACGTCGGCTTTGCCAAGTTGCAGATGTCGGCCGATATTGGCTTGAGCGATCTGGCTTTTGGTTTCGGTGCGGGCGTGTTCTTCATTGGTTACTGCCTGTGCGAGATCCCCAGCAACATGATGCTCCAGCGCGTGGGTGCACGATTCTGGATCACCCGGATCATGGTGACGTGGGGGCTGCTGTCGATCTCCATAATGTTCGTCAAAACGCCAACAGCGTTCTATGTCATGCGCTTTCTGTTGGGCATGGCTGAGGCAGGGTTTTATCCAGGTGTGGTGCTTTACATGACCTACTGGTTTCCGTCCTATGCGCGTTCGCAAGGCATGGCCTGGTTCAACCTTGGTATTGCCATGGCGGGAGTTCTGGGCAGTCCGCTGTCAGGCTGGATCATGCAGACCTTTGCGGGGGTAGCCGGCATGGCCGGTTGGCAGTGGTTGTTTTTACTGGAAGGGCTGCCGGCGGTGATTCTGGGTGTTGCGGTATTCTTCTATCTCGATGACCGGCCCGGAAAAGTCCATTGGCTGACCCCGGAGCAGAACGAGCGTGTGGTGCAGCAATTGGCTGCGCAACGACAGCAGCAGGAAGCAGCGGGTGCCAGCCACAACGTCCGCGCTGCCTTCGTCAATAGAGGGCTGTGGTGCCTGATCTATGTGAACTTTGCCTTGCTGTGCGGTACGTACGGGGTGTCATTCTGGTTGCCGCAGATCGTTCAGGGCCTGGGCGTAAAAAGCCTGACCCAGACTGGGCTGGTGGCAGCCATCCCGTTCGCGGTTGCATCGGTCTGCATGGTGTTCGTCAGTCGACACTCCGACAGGATGCGTGAAAGACGCTGGCACGGAACCTTGTGCAATCTGGCTTCTGCGTTCGGCCTGGCGTTAGCGGCTTACTTTCATGATCAGCCAGTGCTGTCGTTGGCGGGGCTGAGCCTGGCAATGTCTGGCGGTCTGGCCGGTTTCTGCGTGCTGTGGGCGCTTCCCGGGGTGCTGCTGACCGGCACCGCAGCGGCGGCGGGTATTGCCCTGATTGCCACGGTCGGCAATCTGGGCGGTTATGCCAGCCCGTTCATGATGGGTTGGGTCAAACAGAGCAGCGGTCATCTGGAATACGGTTTGTATGTTCTGGCTGCGATGACGTTGTTGGGTGCCTGGGTGATGTTTTCAATTAAGCCTCCTACAGCCAGGCTGGTTTCCCGGTTGCCTGAGCCTTCCGTTATTTAATATCGCAGAACAACACAAGTGTTTCGGCAGGCGATACAATCGGGCTTTTCCAGTTATCGACTTGAGGTGACCTCTTGGACAAAGATGACGAAAAGCCCGCCACCGGTCCTGCGCTGCTGGAATCGGTGGAAATGGTATTCCGTTTGCTCGATGAATTGACTGCCGCTCGCCGCCCTCTGGGGGTGACAGAGTTGGCGCAACTGCTGCAGACCGCCAAGCCGAGGACCTATCGGCATCTGGCGTCGATGCGGCAGCTCGGTATTCTCGAACAAGACCCAGTCAGTGAGAAATACCTGCTCGGCGCTCGTCTGGTGGCCTATGGTGAGGCAGCCGGCCAGCAGTTCGATCTGCGTGCCATCGCCGACCCTTATCTGACGCGTATCCGCGATGCCACCGGCCAGACTGCGCTGTTGGCAGTGGCCACCCATGACACCGCGCTTGTGGTTTCCTGCGTCGAATCCAAAGCCAATGTATGTATTTCGGTCAAGCCGGGTAACCGTGTGTTGCCGTACTGTTCGGCTCAAGGGCGGACGGTACTGGCGTTTGCCGATGCAGTCAGTCAGCAGCGGGTCATGCGTCGCAAGATGCCTCAGCTGACCGAGCGCACTCTGCACGATCCCGAACAGTTGGCACAGCGCCTGGAGCTGATCCGTCAACGTCTGTATGACGATGCCGATAGCGAAGTGACCATGGGTATCAACGCGCTGTGTTGTCCGATTTTCCGTGAGAACGACGTGATCGTCGGAACCATCGGCGTCGTCGGGCCCAGTGCGGCGATTCCGTCGCCACCGCCTCCAGCGATGTTGCGTGAACTGCAATCGGCAGCGGCGGAAATCAGCGAGCGGTTGCATGCGGGTACCTATCAGCGCTCGCGATCCTGAGTTTTCAACAGCAAGCCGGCTCACAGGCGATAGCGTGTTCATCGCTATCGTCGGCAAGTCGGCTGTTACAGCAAGAGAAACGGTTCGCCGCTATTTACGCCGGGTGAGGTAGCGCGACAGCACCAGCAGCAGGGTCGCAAACAACACCATGATGGTGGCTGCCGAAAGCAGTACCGGGCTGAGGGCTTCGCGGGCAGTGGTGAACATCTCACGGGGCAGGGTACGTTGATCCGGGCCTGCCAGGAACAACGTCACAACCACTTCATCCAGCGAAGTAGCGAAGGCGAACAGCGCCCCGGAAACCAGCCCTGGCGAGATCAAAGGCAAAGTCACTTTGCGCAGGGTGACCCATGGGGTGGCGCCCATACTGGCGGCCGCCCACAGCAAACGTTGATTCAGACCACCCAACGCAGAGCCTACGTTAACCACCACGAACGGCACCGCCAACGTGGTGTGCGCCAGGATCAGACCTAAATAGGTTCGGGTCAGTCCGGCATTGGAAAACACGAAGTACATACCCACCCCGACAATGACCGCCGGGACGATCATCGGCGCAATCAACAGTACTTCGATGATGCGTTTTCCAGGCATTGCCGGATGGCGCAGCCCGAGTGCCGCCAGTCCGCCCAGCACCACGGCCAACACGGTGCTGGTCAGAGCGATGGCAAAACTGTTGAACAAGGCGCCGAGCCATTGCGAGGAGGCGAAGAAGTCCTCGTACCAATGCAGGGTGAAATGCCCCAGCGGCAGCGACATATAACGACTGTCACTGAACGACAGCGGCAATACGATCAGGATCGGTAGCAGGAGGAATGCCAGCACCAGGCAACCACTGAGTGACAGCCCCAGGTTACCGAACCAGGCCATGGGTCCACTATTGGGATTACGGATCATCGGTTTGCTCCTGTGGTACCGCGACGAGCAAGGTGCGCCTGAATCAAGTAGAGCAGGGTGGTCACGATCAACAGCACCAGTCCCAGTGCCGAGGCCAGGCCCCAGTTCAACGTGCCGGTGGTGAATTGCGCGATATAGAAGCTGATCATCTGATCCGCCGGGCCACCGAGCAATGCCGGCGTGATGTAGAAGCCCAGGGTGACGATGAACACCATCAAGGCACCGGCAGCCAGCCCCGGTAGCACCTGCGGCAGATACACTTGAAAGAACACCCGAAATGGCCGGGCACCCATTGAGTAAGCGGCTTGCACCAGCAACCGATTGCAACTGGACATGGCCGCCAGTAGCGGGAAAACCATGAACGGCAGCATCACGTGGACCAGAGCCAGAATCACCCCGAAACGGTTGTAGAGCAGGTGTAGCGGGCTGTTGATTAAGCCCAGTTTCAGCAGTGCGGCATTGACGACCCCTTCGTCCTGCAGCAACACCATCCACGCCGTGGTGCGGACCAGGATCGAAGTCCAGAACGGCAACAGGATCATCAACAGCAGCACGTTGCGGGTCTTTGGCGTTCGGCGGTCGAGAAACACGCACAGCGGAAAGGCCAGCAGTACACAGACCAGCGTGGTGACCGCCGCAATACCGAAGGTGCGCCCGAGGATGGCCCGGTATAAACCGGCTTCATCCTTGGCCACCAGACCTTGTTGGTAATCGTGTTTCATGTCGACTGCCGACAACAGGTGGTAAGTCCCGACAGGGCCTGACGCGCGTTTGAAGGTTTGCCAAGTGGCATTCTCCAGCCAGCGCGGATCGAGCTTTTGCATGTCTGACGTACTGCCTTCTAGGTTGTCTGCATCGCGTTTGGCCTCCATCAGCAAGCTGCGCAGTGCCGGAGCCTCGTAGGCCAGGCGGCGTGCCGCTGCAGCCAGGTCACGGGGCGCCACTACTTTGAGGTCCTGTATCAGCGGTTTGAACAAACGCTCGTCAGGGACAGAAATTCCGTCCCAGTCCGCCACCGCCCTGGCGGTGGCGGGCATGGCTTGGGGCAGCTCGCTGTCGGCGACCGCACGCCACAGCAATGTGCCGATCGGGCCGACGAAGGTCAGGATGAGAAACACCACTAGTGGCGCCAACAGGCCGTAGGCGCGCAACAGTGCGCCGCGATCTTTGCGGGCAACCACCGGAGCTGAGGCGTTAAGAACGATAGCGCTCATGTCGTTTACTCGATCTGGATCACTGGGCCGACCAGGCGGTCCACTTGGCATTTAGTTCGTCGATGCGATCGACCCAGAACTTGTCGTTGAGCACCAGCACGTTGGCGCTGTTCTGCGGTGCGCTGGGTGAGTCGGCAAGAGCCGCAGGATCGGTTTGGGCGATGCCTTTAACCGAGGTGATACCGGTCGGTTGCAGGCTCGGCCATTTCTTCTGGTTTTCTGCCTTACCCATGATGTCTAGCAGGCTGTAAGCCTTCTCAACGTTCGGCGAGTTGGCGAGGATCACCCAACTGTCCATGGTCTGCAAAGACTGGTTCCAGACCAGCCCGAAAGGCTTGTGGTCCTGGCGGATGGCGTTAGTCACCCGGCCGTTATAGGAGGTAGTCATGCTGACTTCGCCCGAGGCCAGCAGTTGCATAGGTTGACCGCCAGCTTTCCAGAACAGTAGCTGGCTCTTGATAGTGTCGAGCTTCTTGAACGCACGCTCCACGCCGCCAGGGGTATTGAGGGTCTTGTAGACATCGGCTGGCGCGACACCGTCGGCCATCAGTGCGATTTCCAGATTGCCTTTGGGACCCTGGCGCAAGGCGCGTTTGCCGGGGAAGGTTTTGGTGTCGAAGAAATCAGTCCAGTCCTTTGGTGCACGGGTCAGCTTGCTGGTGTCATAACCCAGCACGAAGTTGTATACCGCGCTGCCCACACCGCATTCGCTGACTGCGCTGGAGATGTAATTGTCCTTGCCGCCGATGCGTTTGAAATCCATCGAAACGAACAGGCCTTCACCGCAACCCAGTTGCAGGTCTTCGGCTTCCACCTGGACCACGTCCCAACCGCTGTCTGCGCCCTCGGAGTGAGTCCTCAGAAGGCCGATACCACCGTCCCAGCTGTCGTCGATGACCTTGTTGCCACTAACCTGACTGTAGGGTTCGAAGAAGATCTTGCGCTGCACATCCTGATAGGCGCCGCCCCAGGACGCAACGGTCAGGTCTCTGGCCTGAGCGGTTCCCTGAAGCAGGGCGAGCCCGCACAAGACGAAGGTGAAACTACGAACGGAGCATGGTTTGAACATGATGTGACTCCCAGCCTTTGATAGGGTTGTGGTCGGCAGCAGTAGCGCAACAGGTCGACTTAATTGTTATTTTTTGGGGTGCGTTCAGCGCAAAATCATGGCCTGTGCACAGGGCAGCGCCAGCGACACGCTCTCACCTGGTTGCGGTGATGCACGGCCCAGGCTTCCAGGGTTGTAGGTCATCGACAGCTCGCAGCCTTTGGCCATGCGCAGGCGCAGCTTGCAGTGGGCACCGTGAAAGATGCTGTCCACGACGCACGCCTGAACCGCTGCTTCGCCGGGGAGTGCCATGCGCAAATTCTCCGGGCGAATCGCCAAGGCGGCCGGATGACCCACCACCATTTCGCGATCAGCACAGGGCGCTTCGTGGATCGAACCGTCTTCTGTCAGCAGGATCTGCGCGTGGGTGCCATTGAGTCCGACCAGGGTGCCTTCCAGGACGTTGGTTTCACCCAGGAAGTTGGCGACGAAGCGGGTCGAAGGTCGGTTGTAGATGGTTTCCGGGCGGTCGATCTGTGCAATCTTGCCCTCGTTAAAGACTGCCACTCGATCAGACATGGTCATGGCCTCGTCCTGGTCGTGAGTGACGTAAACGAAGGTGATGCCCAGCTGTTTGTGGATAGCCTTAAGCTCCAACTGCATGTGCCCGCGCAGTGCCTTGTCGAGTGCACCCAAGGGTTCGTCCATTAGCAAGATGCGCGGGCGATAGACCAGCGCGCGGGCGAGTGCGACACGTTGTTGTTGCCCACCCGACAACTGACCGGGGTTACGATCTTCAAAGCCTTCCAAACGTGCCAGTGCAAGCGCTTCAGTGACCCGGGTCCTTGACTCGGTGGCGGGTACTTTGCGCAGGTTGAGGGGGAACGCTACGTTCTCGGCAACGCTCATGTGTGGAAACAACGCGTAGCTCTGAAACACCACGCCCATGTCGCGTTTGTAGGCCGGCAGTTTGCTGATGTCCTGGCCGTCCATGAGTATCCGTCCGCGGTCTGGCGCGTCGAAGCCTGCAAGCATCATCAGCGTCGTAGTCTTGCCCGACCCGCTGGGGCCGAGCAGGGAAAGAAACTCCCCTTGGTGGATGTTCAAGTCTAGATTGTCGACCACCCAATTGCGTTCGTCGTAGGTCTTGTGTACTGCTTCGAAACGAGCTAACACAGGGCCGGCTTGCTCTGGTGCGGCGATGTTGTCGGGTAATGGCATGGGGACCCTGGGCAGAACGCGGCTGGAGTGTGCGGTCATGGCCGGATACCTGCGAGGACTTCATCGAGCGCCTGGGCCACCGCCTTGAGAATAGTCTGAATCTGATCGGCATCGATGATAAGCGGCGGCGCCATGACCAGCGTGTCACCCAGTGCTCGCAGCAGTATGCCGTTGCGCTGCAGGATGTTGCTGACCTGGGCGGCTACTTTCAGCTCCGGCGCGAAGGGTTGGCGTGTCTGTTTGTTGGCGACAAGTTCTAGCGCCGCCATCAGGCCAATGCCGCGCGCTTCGCCCACCAGAGGGTGATCGGCAAATGCCCTCACGCCTGCTTGAAATGCACGAGAAATTTCGGCGACGTGAGCAACGATGTCCATCTCGTCATACATGCGCAGGGCTTCCAGCGCCACGGCGGCAGCAACCGGATGACCGCCATAGGTATAGCCATGACCGAGGCCGCCCAGTGCGTTGCTCTGGTCGGCAATGACCTGATATATCCGGTCGCTGACCAGTAGTGCGGAGATCGGCTGGAACGCAGCGGACAAACCCTTGGCACAGGTCAGCATGTCCGGCTCAATGCCCATCGCCTGGCAACCCCAATAATGTCCGGTTCGACCGAAACCGCAAATCACCTCGTCGGCCACCATGAGTATGTCGTACTTGCGCAGTACCGCCTGGACCTTGGCGAAGTAACCGGACGGCGGCAGGATGACACCGCCGGTGCCCATTACCGGCTCGGCGAAGAAGGCGCCGATGGTGTCTGGACCTGCGTCGAGAATGGTCTGCTCCAACTCCTCGGCCAGACGCGTGGAAAAAGTCTCTTCGCTCTCGCCCGGCCAGCCCTGGCGGTACAGGTGCGGACAGCGCACGTGAATGACATCGACCAGTTGCTCGCCCCAGCCTTTGTGCATGTTCGGCAAGCCGGTGAGGCTGGCGGCTGCCAGGGTGGTGCCGTGGTAACTGCGCTCACGGGCGATCAGGCGATGCTTTTCCGGTTTACCGATGGCGGTGTGGTAGTAGCGAACCAGTTTGATTGCCGTGTCGATCGCTTCCGAACCCGAACTTTGAAACATCGCCTTGTCCAGACCAGCAGGTGCATGTGCAATCAACTCGGCTGCCAGTTCTGCGGCGGGACCGTGGCTGCGGTGCGCAAACGTCTGTTGATAAGGCAGCTTGAGCATCTGCGCGAAGGCAGCTTCTGCCAGGCGTGGCTGGCTGAACCCCAGCGTCGCACACCACAAACCTGACATGCCCTCGATGTAGCGCTGGCCTTGCTCATCGAACACGTAGATGCCTTCGCCGCGCTCCATCATCAGCGGACCTTGCTGCTCATGCAGGCGCAGGTTCGTTTGCGGGTGGAGGTGGTGGGCGATATCTCGCTTGGCCAGATCCGAACCACGAGCGGTCATGATGTCATCCTCTTAAAAGTTCGTATGCGTATGCGGTACGTGGTTTCATTTTTACGACGAATGAGGGCGGTCGTCAAATGTTTTGTGTTTCGCTGATAAGAATATTATTTCTGTGAGAGAACCATGATGTGTGATCTGATGATCATCTCAAGAACATTTATATGTAAATCAAGGAGTTAAATAAACTCTGTGCAAAGTCGAAGGCTGAAAACGCTGGCGTAGATTGGTTTCCGATATGAAGCTTGTAGCTGATAGATATTCAGATGTATCGTTTCGCCTACGCGAACACTGTGTTTTTATTGCAGTACAAAGCTTGTCCGATCGGCATGGGCCCGGATGAACTGTCTGAATGGGATTAAACATGAGTGACGATGCGGGTAAAGGCGGGGTCAGGTCGGTTCAATTGGCACTCGATGTGCTGGAACGGGTGGCGGGTTCCAGTGAGGAGATCGGTGTCAGCGAGCTGGCAGCACAGCTTGGCACCACCAAGGGATCAGTGTTTCGTCACCTGAAAACTCTGGTCGAGCGCGGTTATCTGAGTCAAAACTCGCAGACATCACGTTACCGATTGGGCATACAGGCCTATGTGCTTGGTCAGGTCGCTGCCAGTGGCATTGATCTGCTAAGCGCATCGTCTGACGCCATCCGGGATCTGCGTGATGAGCTTGGATTGTCAGTGGTGCTCTCGGTGCTTCAGGGACGCCGCTTGTTGGTAGTGGAAACCCAGTTGGGTAAATCCACCCTTGAAATCGGCGTACGCACTGGCACAGAGCTGCAACTGCATTGCAACGCTCAGGGCAAGGTGGCGCTGGCGTTCGCCAAGCAGTTGAGTGTGGATCAATTACCCGGTACCGAGCTGCCGGCGATTACACCCTTTACCGTGGTAGATCGCGTCCAGCTTTCGCATCAGGTCAGCGAGGCAAGAGCCCAAGGGTGGGCGTCTGCAATTGAGGAAGAAACACTGGGGATTTCTGCCATCGCCGCCCCGATATTGGGCATCAATGAAGAGTTCATCGGTACTGTGGCGCTGGTCGCGACCGTACAGAACATCTCTCGGAAGGTTGACGCCGAGCAGGTGCGCGCCTTAAAAAAGGCAGCCTTGCGAGCGTCCTGGAATATGGGGTTCAAGGGCGAGTTTTAGCTCACTAAAAATGGTGTCCACTTGAATATGATCTGAACCCCAAATGTTGGACATCAACATTGGGGGCAGCATGGAAAAATACACAAAGCAGACGAAGCTAGCGGCAGCACATTCTCTCGAGCCTTCAAGCGATGGACTGGCCGGGGGCCTAGCCTAGAGCAGCAAAACCCAACTGGTTTGGTCGGAAGTCGGACAGGGCTACGTGCGCTTGCCTGAGCACTGCAGATCATAGTGAGAGTTAAGCTATAGCAGTGGTTTTGGTACTGGCCTGATGGTCATGACCTAGGCCTGGCCACTGCGACTGGCAACCAACTTCACAAACGGAAGCCCTTGTTCGGATCTCCGTTTGAGTCGTTAGTATTGTTCAGCAGAAATCGCTGTATCAGGCCAACCAATGATGGATGGGTTGGTATCGTTTTCGTATTTGAAGAACGATGGAGTTTACGTGTCGTGGTTTATGGTGAACACGCGCTACAAGTATTTTTTGAAACTCCCCATTGTAATAGTCACCACCAACCCCAGCGCGGCCGCACAAGGCAGCAAAATTAGCACTGGGCTGATACTAATGGGTAAAGCCAAATAGATAACCCAAGGCGCAACCATCAACGGCACGATCAGCATCTTCGCCCGGTGATAGATAAACCCAGACTCCCGCCCAGCCCCAAACCGCCGCAGATCCCGTCGCACCAACCCATCCACCACTCCGGTAAAGGCCGCCATCAAGAACAGCGGTGTGGTGAGTGTCAGAATGACCAATCGTGCAAGAAACGTCAGGACGGTATACACAGCCGCCAACCCATAATCTTCGACATAGACGTACATCAAGCTGAGGTAGCGATGCACGCCGGCACCCTGGCTCCCATTTATCCTGGATTGAGCAGCCGAGTAGTTTATCCAGTCAATCAGCCCCGTCTTTTCGAACCCCCATTCATATACCAGGTTGATCAGGTTTCTGGCAGCCTGTGCCGGCTGTTCCAGAATCAAGCTTTGCACGTAGCTGTCCGAGATCCATTTCAGCTCGTTGTTGAGCATGCCCTGGGCGTGGCGCCATCCCTGTTCTGGCCAATAGAAATAGAGACCGATCCACTCCATCAGGATGCTGATCAGCAGTGAGACGAGCATGATGCCGAGGAATGCGAAGGGCAGTGTGAGGGTGCGGGCGATCAGGCCTTTTTCGCGGACTTGTTGCTGTTGTGTTTGAGCTGTCTGAGTGGAGGTGGTCATGTAGGTCCGCTCGGTAAAGTAGGTGTTGAGATAGGGTACGGGTCATAATTCAGGGTGTTTGATCCCGAGCCTGGTCATCCAGCAGATCTGCCGGCAGCTCCTGTCCCAGCGTCTGGCTACCGCTACCGCTACCGGTCCACCATTCACCGCCGCCATCGATGTAGCTTTTGCGCATGTTCTCGGCGAGGGTTTGCAGGTCTTTGGGCATCACTTCGTCCGGATCAGGGGTGGGGAGTGGCATGCGGACTTTCCAGAGGTTGCCACCTTCGATCAGCGCGAAAGCCTGGCCTTTTGGGAGGCTGACGATGTGCGCGGGCTCAATGAGGGGCACGCTGGTGGAGCTGACACGGTCCTGGGTGTTGCTGGTGAAGTCTGTTTTGGCGGTGGGGTCTGAGCTGTCCGTGGCGCCGCTGACCAGAGTGGTGGTGTAGATGTCGACCTTGGGCAGTTGTTTGGTCAGCAGCTCGGCGGTCGCAGTCTCCCGCACTCTGAGCATGAACAGGTTGTTGAAGTTACCGATCACTTGGCCAGCCTTGGCCTTGTTGCCGATCTTGGCCTCGATGTCGCTGGCGGTCTGGGTATAGGCGCTGACCTGAATCCCGGCACCGCCGCCTTTGTTGATCATGGGGATGAACTCGTCACCCATGAGTTCGTTGAATTCGTCGGCATGCAGGTTGATGGGGATTTTCTGCTCGTTGCCGGCGCCAGGCAGCCCGTCATCGATGCCGAATTTGTAGATGTGGCCAGCGACAGAAACGAGGTCGGAGAACATTGAATTGCCGACTGCAGCTGCGACCTCCGGATCTGACAGGGCATCGAGCCCGACGTAAACGATCGCGCGTTTACGAATTATCTGCATCCAGTCGAAGATGGGCCGCGGATCGTTGAGGTCGGTGTAGTCCGGCGAGATCAGCTCTGCCATGCGCCCAGTGGTGAGCTTCTCGAGTAGCGGCAGTAGTGAGGCAACGATCTTGTCGAAGTAAGTCTTGTCGTAGCGCACTGCTGAGCGCAGGCCATCCATAACCGGGTCCGCTACCCGGGTTTGCGACAGGTATTGATCGATGGCGATGACACGCTTTTGCCGGCCCTTCATGTTGAAGGGGATGTTCTTGTCATTGAGGCCGGCCTCGATCTGCACGATGACGTCCCAGGCTTTGGTGTCGTGCCGCGCGAAGTAATAACCGCTGTACTCGATGAACAAGGCGTCGATGTTGATGACGTGCATTTGAATTTTCATGTAATCAGGGCGAATTCCCAGTTCGACCAGCGCCCTGGCGATGATGTTGACGAATCGCCAGGCGAACTCGCGGAAGGCCGCGCTGTTGCCTTCGCCGGACAGTTGACCTGCGATTCGGCTGGCGACTTCTGAGATACGGCCGAAACGTCCCACGGCGTTGTACCGGGAGGAGATGTCAGGCCAGCCAAGGTGGAAGATGTAGAACTCTCCCTCGCGGCCTGCGCGTTTGGCTTCCACGTACATACGCTTGAGCAGGTCTGCATCGCCCTTTGGATCGAACACGATCACAGGTTCAAATTCGTCAACGCCGGCGACCTTTTTGACTCGCCGAATATCCTGGGTGATGAACAGTTCGGCGAGGCGGGTTTTACCCACGCGTGTGGTCCCGAGAATCAGGCTGTGGCCAACACGCTCACCCAGCGGCAATGACACTTCGACCTCGACCGGCTCGACACCATGGATGCGTGGCGCGCCACCTACAGGCGGCAGCGGACGCAGAGGATTCAGTGGGTTGTCCCAAGCGGTTACTTTGGGAATAAGGCTCAGCGGGAAGGGCGCATATTCCATGCGCTCTTCCATTTGCCTGGCCGCCTTGAACAGTGCGGTGGGCTCAACGTAACGGCGAAACTCGGGGCGATAGGTCTGCATCAAGCGTTGGGTGTGTCGTTGCTCCCACTTGAAGCCTTTACCGATAAACAGGCGCCGATTGCTGACGGGCACGTCCTTGCTGGTCATCACGTAGCGCGGCAGCCGTCGAATGTTGCGCCGGTACCGAAGCACTCCCAACGCCTGGCGCAGACGTATCCAGCCAAACCCCAAAAAGAAAGCTGCAGCAGCCAGACCATACAGTGGGGACAGGGCCAAAGCCCACGGGGCAAACAGCGAGAGATAGGCGCCAATCAAGCAAACACCAACGCTGTTTAGCTCAACGGCCGGGCGCAGCAACGCCTCAATCACGTGATCCTGGGCCATGGGTTACTGCTCCATGCCGGTGGAGGTGATCAATACCGGGTAGTGGCTGATGCCGATCATCTCGGCAAGCTGGTCACCGGATGCGGGTGCAATCTCTAATCCATCTGCAAGTTGGCGCAGCTCGTTCAAAGCTTCTAGTTTCTCTACGTTCACCACCAATCCGACGGCATTTAGCTCGCGCAGGGTCTCGCCTCGGGCAGTTAGCCATTCACGTGACAGCGGGTCATCGCCGATCAAGAACAGTGGCTGCAGACCCGATGCATTGAGTGCTCGATTAACCACCGGACCGGGCGTGAGGCGTTCGGATTTCACCGGCAGCATGTCTGTTTCGTCATAGGGCGTGACAGGGATTGGTGGCAGCGTCATGAGCGGCGACGGCTCGTTGTCCGGCAGCAGATTCAGTGCGCGGTAATACGGCAGCGCAGAAGCACCGCCAAGGTCTTCGACGACAATTAACTCGGCCTTTGCCAGTAGGGGCGTGATCAGGGCAAGGACGGCAAAAAGTGATCTCATGGACGGTCTCCCGATGAGTTGGAGGTGGCGGTTACTCGTTGGAGGTGGCGTGAGAAACCTTCCCTGTAGCGCGCTGCAGGCGACCCACCAGCGGGGCGGTGATAACGTCCGGCTGCCTCGGTCCAGTCGGTGCCTGATACTTTTTGCTCCAAAAGAACTTTGGTAGTCAGGGCGAGGTTGAGATAGGGATCGAGCACGTCGCAGGGCTCAGCGAAACGATGACGTTGCCAGCCGATGTTGAGCTGGCCCAAGCCGGCGTCGACCCTCTTTGGACCGACTGTATGAATGGCCTGCAACAACGCGCTGCAGGCTGAGTTTCGGTTGGGAAAACGGTAGGGGACAGTGGCCACGTTCAAAGTCCACGGCCACGGCACGAGCTTTCCGCGCAAGGAAATGCCGCTTTCCTGGAGAGCCAACGCGTACAGGACTTCGCTGGGAACTGACGTGCCGTGCGTTGCGAGTTGATACGCCGGAGGAGGGACTTCAGCCTGGACTGGGCTCACCAGCAACCCTGTTGTCAGGGCCAACGCCTGACGATTCATTGCCGCACCCACTTGCCACCGATCTCTCGGAGCACCGCCGGAAATTCCCCCTTGCCACCGACGCGGGTCCATCGGCCTGAGTCATGATTGAGGGTGATCTGACGGCTGTGAACTTTGTCGGGTGAAATCCCAGCTGTGAGTGCCCACGCGCGGATGCTGTCATCGCTACCCCGGCTGCCCACCAGATAGACATCAAAGCGTTGGTTGTCGCGCTGAAGCTGCTTCACCTTGTCGGCACAGGTTTTACAATCTGCCGTTACGAATACGGCCAGGCGATCTGGAGCGGAGACTGGAGAGGCTTGAGGCGTCAAATCTGTGCCGACCAGATTGACTGGCAGCATCTGTGGATACAGGCGTTTATAGGCTTCATCGTAGGCGTTTTGATAAGCCAGCAGTTTGGTGACCCGCGCGGTTTCCATATGAACCTGAAGCTCGGCGTACCGGGTTCGCTCTTGCTCGGTTTTTGCCTCAATGCCCAGTGCAGTCAGCGGGTCGAGGTTGGGGGAGTGAATACCCAATGGGCCTTGCATCAGTTGCTGGAAGTGCTCCCACTCCGCGGTGTCGAGACCCCATTGGCTGGCTTTCTGAGTTGCCAGTGCATCAATCGAGCTGTTTTCGATCTGGGTATTTTGGCTGATGAGTCGTTCCGTGGTGGCCATCGCCGTTGACGCAGCTGTGATGATCCCCGCAAGAAACATGGCTTTGAAAATGAGTGATCTCATGCTGACTCCTTATTTGATGATCAGTGCCTGCCGACGTCCGTTCGGCAAGGTGAATTGAGCTTTGCCAGACTCCAGGGAAAGCAGGTGCCAACCGCTTTGGGTGTCACCCGTTCGCATCAGATGGATATCGCTCAACTGGGTGTTTTGGTCAGGGGAAACAGCGAGGAACGGTTCTCCTCCGCGGTGCTCGACTCCGACCAGCGTGAAGGGAGGTGCTGTGTCTCTGGACTTGGCCGTAGAGACCGTTTGCTGAGCGGGTTTGGTAAGGGTGGAAGTGCGCTCTTGCGTGAGGCTTTTGAGCTGTTTCAGTCCTTGCTCGATGACTTCGACCTCGGCCGAGAGAGCGGTCAGGTCCTTGCGCAGAGAAAGCCATTCACCGGCGTCTTGATCTTGTTTTTGCAGGGCTACGAGCTGATTGGAGATTTCAAGTTTGTCGGATTCATGCTGCGTCGCAGTCACAAAATCTACGTTTTTGAAAGACTCCCACTCAGTGCGGAGTGTTTCCTGCTGCTGTTCTAGGGATTCGACACTGCTCACCAGCGGGTTGGGGTCAACTACCTCTGTCAGCTGTTTGAGTTGAAGTCCTTGGTAAACGACATAAGCGCCGAGTACTACCAGGAAGGGGCTGTATGCATAGATGATGATATTTGACTTGAATCTCATCACTCACCTCCATGCTGCAAAGGCTTGGTGGTGGGGGCCGCGAACACTTGGCCAGCAGTTATTGCAGGGGCGGGGCGCTGGTACTCGTTTT
This sequence comes from Pseudomonas sp. NA-150, assembly GCF_044336365.1. Classification (NCBI taxonomy): domain Bacteria; kingdom Pseudomonadati; phylum Pseudomonadota; class Gammaproteobacteria; order Pseudomonadales; family Pseudomonadaceae; genus Pseudomonas; species Pseudomonas sp. NA-150. Next base: position 2,789,619 of record NZ_CP172305.1, read on the forward strand.
TGACGATGAAGCAAAGGGTACGGCTCAGTTCATCAACGTTCATATCCCATGCCGGACCTGCAAGGACCTGCAGTGCGCTTCGCAGGGTGATCGGACCCAGTTGATACTGCGAGGCCGGAAGAGTATTGGCATAAAGCTGATTGACGATTTCGTTACCCGGACAGAGCTGATACCCCGATCGGCGCAAGACATAGGTCATCGCTTCGTGGATCGAGGGCGACAACACGTCTGGAATGCGGATGTCGATGATCTGGTTCAGCAGGTCAGTCTGATCAGGTGTAGGTGTTATCGAGACCAGGGTGTAGCGATCGCTGCGGATGACAGGGTTTGAGCCTTCTTCCGCTGGGGAGCGATACTCAGCTGTTGGGGCAGGCAGTTTGGGTTGCTGGTCCGGGGCAGACGCGCAACCGGAGAGGGCAATGGCGAGGGGCGCCAAGCCGATTTTTAACAGCGGATTTTTAGTCGTGAGCATTCAGGGTGACCTCTAGAGGAGATGAGGAAACCTTGTCAAACCGGGCGTTGGAAAACCTCAATCAAACTGGTTTTGCTCGAGTGGCATTTCCAACGGCTGCGCAGAAGTCACCGCACTGAAACCTCCAGTGCGGCTTTTCTTCAGGTATTGATGAGTGCGGTGTCTACGTGTTCGGTCTTGAGTCGAATACGTATGAGTACAGGTTCGCCAGAGCGATGTTCGATGACAGCCTGAAGATCCAGCCAATGCCGGTACTGGCGGTCACCCGTGGGTGGGAAGCGATACAGTCCGAATGCAACGACGTTGGATTCGGCTTGTAACAGTAGCTCTCGGTAGAAGCTCTCAAGCACCGCATTCAAGCGATCGTTGAGCTCCACGAAGAGAAAGTTTTGAATAAAAACTGTCTCCAGCCACGCTTGCTCACTCAGAACAATCGGTAGCTTGAGCAGTTTGCTTTTGTGCGGGGTCAGGTTTTCCAGCATGGGTATCTCCAGTCATTGAAAAAACGGAGACACACAGCACCCGGGCGGGGGAAGTGTTTCCCCGTTTGGGTTGAATAGGTGAGGGTTCGTCCGAGGACGAGCTTTGAAAGGGCCGGTAGGGTTATGCCGATAGAGTCAAACTTTGGCTTGGGTCAGCAGATCGAAGCCCAGCTTGAGCAAGGGAACAACCACGCAAACGAAGATCGCGCCGAGCTGCCAGCGCATGACTTTCATTTCCGAGCGTAGCTCGGTAAGAGAGGCATTGAGCCGGGTTTCTACTTGCTCAAGGTCAGCTTTGGTTGCGAGCTTTTCCACATCGGTCTCCCAGGCATCCACTACGGCCTTGGCCTTGTCGCTCGACACATTGGCGGATATCAGTGCGTCGTACAGCGTAAGCGATATTTTCATGGTATCTCCTGATTCGACGAGGAGACACCGCCTGACGGGGTCTCCCGTCAGGGTGGTTTTAGTGAGCATTCGATCGCCGAGGGTATCGACGATTGTTCGCTCTGAGGAATGCCAAGCGAACTGGGGTGAATCAATGCAGCGAACTGCACCGTAGCCTTGAGGATTCGGGCTACCTGGGTAGGGGCGGTCTGCGACAGCGGTCCTGAGGGGATATTTAGCGGGTGTGGGGTGGGGGTGTCAATCGGACGTTTCTGAAAGTGTTAGGTAATTGCACTGAGTTAACCACCTATTTGCATTTGACCTGATCCGGTCGTTTGCGCCGGATATGATTTCTGGTTGCAATCAAATTCAATCAAGATCGCAGGAGTAATGACTGGCTCTAACCGTCCCATTCCAGCCCTTCGGCACCGGCAGAACCCGGCCCGGAGCGGTCACTCATTAGACGCCCGTTTTGACGCTCAAAAGGTTTCTAATATCGAACCTTCCCTCAGGGATTTCATCAGTCCTGGGACTGGAAGGGTGTGCGGCCTCACATGACGCAGGCAAGCCGCATCGCACAAAGATGGCATTACGATATCGCTCTGTTAATATCCTGAGCCACATCGTCGGGAGTTACCATGCGCGTCCTGCCCTTACTTTGCCTCCTTAGCAGTTGCACCTTGGCCGCCTGCGCCATTCCGTATCAGACTCCTGAAGCCAGGGCCCAGATAGAACGGGACTTAGGCGTCAACGCCAACGACATCATCAATATTTCGGAAACCAATTTCTGTGCACTGAGGTATGGTGATGAAGCCTTGTGCCACGCAAAAATCGGACTTGGGGTACTGACCCGAAAAGGGCTTGTGCTTACCCTCTACGACGTTGGCCATTACCGTGCCGACCTAACCCTGAGGCCTGAGGATGTCCTGTGCGGCTCAACGGTCACCTCTCGCGAAACCCCTGAACCGGTCAATATGTTCACCGGTGAATATGCTGTGGTACTTCTCCCGCTCAATGAGCAAGGAAAATGGAACGCCAATATGCATTCGCAGATGATCGATTACTTGCTAAAAAATGGTCAGCCACTGCTGATCGGTACTGCCGGTAAGTCGTCGCGGCCGAGTGATAAGGACAAGATCATTACCGGGACGATCCCAGGGACAAAACTTCCTTACATGACTGAGCTCAAGTACATGGAGCAGTTCAACCCCTGCCCGGCACCAAATGGCAAAGGCACTAATGGTTGATTTCTGCGAGTGCTGACCGGCAACAGATCATTCAGGGACAGATTTATTTTTCAGAAAATAAATCTGAGCCCCCTTTCCGTGCACGCCTACCGGTAAGTCACTAGTGCCATCAAATATGACATAGTGGATCGGTCGGTTCTACTGAGCTTTATTCGACGGACTGAAGCTTGGGTGCCGACAGAAGAAGCACGCAAGATTATTATCAGCTTCCACTAGGTCGGCTACTTTTCAGCGAGTGGGCGGGATGAAAACCCGGTTGACTGCGACGAGAGTGTTATTCATTCGTTAGGAGTGGTTGAGCCCGACATAGAGACGCAAGCCTTCTATCTCACGGACAACATCCAATCAGATCATCACCTTGTCATGCGCTTCGAATCGGGTTTGTCATTACGTGTACAAGCCGCTGATGCACGGTGCGAAATCGTTTACTGAAGCTAGGGCCCTCAATGTCAGAGTTGGGTCGAACTCTGTCTGTCATGACAGGCGAGAGTCGGCCAAGAGCGGGCGTTCGTCTCCACAGACATCGCTAACCCATTTCAGCTACGTAGCGGCAGTGTCTGCATAGGCATATTTTCAATCACCAAGCCGAACGTCTCAATGAAAGTTTGCCTGTTCTCCGAGTGGTACACCAACCTCGGGCGATATCAGGCTACTACTCCGGGCAAAAAGCTATTACCAGCGAAAACACAGGTCTTTATCGACTACCTTGTCGAGCATTTTCAAACGCAACTGGCACCGAAATTTCGAGTCAACTGAATACCTCAGTCGATCTTCGGCACCGCCATTCCACGTTGAACAGCAGGCCGTTGACTCAAACGTTCAGCCCAAGCCAGCAGTGCAGGTTTGTCCGCCAATTTCTCTGCAAGCGTGTCCTGCAAGAAGGTTTGCGCGGTAACGATCCACGGATAGCAAGCCATGTCAGCAATCGAGTAATCATCGCCCGCCAGGAATGGCACCAGTGTTAGGCGCTTCTCCATCACACCGAACAGGCGATCTGATTCGAGGATGAATCGCCGGCTGGCGACATCCGACTTTTCTTTGGCTAGCTTTTCGAAATAGGCCACCTGTCCAACCATCGGACCAAGACCGCCCATCTGCCAGTGCAGCCATTCCAGGGCCTTAAAACGCCCCGATCCATCGGCATCGAGGAAGCGGCCATGACGCTCTGCCAGGTAGGTGAGGATTGCACCACTCTCGAATACCGACAGCGGGCTGCCATCTGCCTGCTCATCCACTAACGCGGGAATCCGGTTGTTGGGAGATATGGCCAGAAACGCCGGGGAGAATTGCTCCTGCTGGCTCAGATTGACCGCATGTACTTCGTAGGCCAATCCAAGCTCTTCAAGCAGGATAGAAACCTTGCGTCCGTTGGGCGTGGACCATGTGTAGAGATGTATCATATTGGCTCCGATCAAAAAGCAATGAGGCGCTCAGTACAGCTGAGCGCCTCATTGGGAGTGGGCTTAGATTTGTGCAGTGCCGCCATCAACAAACAGCTCGATGCCATTAATAAAGCTGCTGTCATCCGAGGCGAGGAAGAGCGCGGCTTTGGCGATTTCGCTTGCCTCACCCAGACGACCGATTGGCACTAAGGTAGCGAGATGATCAAACAGCCCTTGGGTATGTTCGGCAGGCACCAGCTCACCGAGGCCACGAGTGCGCACTGGACCAGGGCTGATAGCGTTCACACGGATGCGGCGCGGCTTCAGATCCAGCAACCAGCTGCGAGCAAAATTGCGAACGGCCGCTTTACTGGCGCTATAGACACTGAAATTCTCCGTGCCCTTTACCGAGGTGGTCGAGGACGTGAGGATGATCGAGCTGCCATCGCGTAGCAGCGGCAGTGCTTTCTGCACGGTGAACAGCAACCCCTTCACGTTGGTGCTGAAGATACGGTCGAATTGCTCTTCAGTGATGGCACCCAGCGGCAACATGTCACCGCCTCCGGCGTTTGCAAAAACGATGTCCAGATGACCAACTTTTGCAGTGATTTCTGCATAGATGCGGTCGAGGTCTTTCAGGCTGGCTACATCGCCCTGGATACCGATGGCACGTGGGCCGATGGCCGCTACGGCTTTGTCCAACTCAGCCTGGCGGCGCCCGGTGATGAACACGGTCGCGCCCTGCGCTACGAACTCTTGAGCGGATGCCAGGCCGATTCCAGAGGTACCGCCAGTGATCAGTGCGATTTTGCCTTCAAGTCTGTTGCTCATGATGAATCTCCAGTAACCATTTGGGGGCGGGTGACGGTCAATTGGTGAGCCGTTGGAACAGACTCTATGCCTGAAGATTGAAAGGAAAAATCGGGTAAAAATGTTTTGTTTGTGCATATAGATGCACAATACTGAGGCATCTCACTACCACTCCAGGAGGGCCTGATGAATCAACTGCTTGCGATCCGCGTATTTTCCCGTGTGGTAGAAACGGGCTCGTTCACCAAAGCTGCCGACTCGCTTGAGTTACCCAAAACCAGCGTAAGCAAGCTCATCAGAGAACTGGAAAGCCACCTTGGCGTGCGTCTATTGCAGCGCACCACTCGCCGACTGACAGTGACCGCAGACGGCACGTCCTACTACCAGCTGACCAACCGGCTGATGCACCAGCTTGAAGATATCGACCAAGGCTTCAGCAAGGCTCAAGGACTGCCGCGAGGAAAGATTCGAGTAGATATTGGCGGCACAGTAGCAACGCTTTTGGTTGTACCAGCCCTGCCAGTTTTTTTTGCGCACTACCCCGATATCCAGGTGGAGCTTGGGGTCAGTGACAGGCAGGTTGACCTGATTGAAGAACGGGTTGATTGCGTGATTCGGGGTGGCCCACTCTCTGAACAATCCATGGCCGTACGCCGCCTCGGGGAGGTGTCATGGAGTACCTGTGCCTCACCAGGCTATCTGGACCGCTATGGCGTCCCAAAGCACCCCAAAGACCTAGATGACCATCTGATGGTGACGTACCACTCTGCCGCTACTGGGCGGGTGATTCCAGCCCTCTTTCAGCGCAACGATGAACGTCACCTAATCGAAGGAAAAACCATTCTCAGCGTCAACGAGAGCAACACGCAGTTGGCCGCAGGTGTTGCTGGACTAGGGATCATCCATACCTTCAGCTACACGGTCAAAACCCATGTGGAACAGGGGAAACTCGTACCAATCCTGAGCGAGTGGCGACCTGATGCTTACCCGTTTCATGTGCTTTATCCGCCGAACCGGCATTTGAGTAACCGTGTGCGGGTATTCATCGATTGGCTAGTCGAGCTGTTCGCCCAAATCGACTAGATCGCCAGCCCAAACCCGCGACACCCGGAGCGACTTAAATCGCGCGTAATCCTATATGCGTGGACTCATTAGCCCTTATGGCTGTGTTCTCCATAGATCTTGGTGGATAGCGCTTGGTTTGGTAGGTACGACTACGCCCCATCATTAACGACAGTCGACCCGAAGCAGACTTTCATTCACTGAAGCTCATGGGCGTTCCGCAGTCCTCCTAACTTCCCAGAGTAAACTGACCACTTGTCCGCGTAAGCCACGCAATAGCACACAACGCCAGTCCCGCCACATTCAGCGTGACCGGGTTGAACGCGTCGATGAGCATTGAAGGCTGCATTACAGCCACGTCCATCAGCAGGCCGAGCAAGATGAGCGCAGTGAGGGGCAGTGGCCAACTGAGCCGAGGTACGAAGAGCAACATCGCCGCAAGTACCAGCTCTGCCACGCCTGCCGCCTGTGACAACCATTCAAATCGTTCCAGACCGTGAGCCTGTAACAGCACCCGCTCGCCGGGGCTTAACGCGATGAGCTTTGGCACCAGACCATGGTAAGCAAACATGAATGCGAGGCTGCCGCGTGCGAGCCAGTGAACCTGGCGCACAGCATTCACGACACACCCTTGAGGAAGCGCCGCTGATGATCTGGGGTTGGCAACAGGCAAACCTCGTGTTTGCCAAATAGACGATAGCGGTTAAGTGCGATGCGGTCATACGCCCAGTCTCGAAGCCTCCGTGGAAAAACCCTCAGCAGCCGCAAGATCGGCCACGCTGCCGGCAACTGCGCAACCACTTCGAAGAACGCCTCCGACCGCACCCAATAATGCCGGTCGCGAATGACCGCCATGGTGTCGAACGCATCCACTGGTAACTCTGCCCAGGCCAGCAAGGCTTGCCCTTCGGGCGACTGCACAGTAGCCAGTCGGACGCGATGATGACGGTCATGCCGGATCAGAAATTTCGCCCAGCCGTTGCACAACTTGCAGACACCGTCGAACAGCACCACGGTTTCACCAGGTGCCAGAAGCGGCGCGGGAGCAGGGCGGATCAGAGAGACAGGCATTGCAGGATTCTCTGTGGGGCGGCAATTGGAGGCATTGTATGGCGGAGGGTGTTGTGTTTCCAGCCAAGGCCAGAGGTGATGGCATATTACGAAGGAGCTGGCGGATTGCATTTCCTTCATCGGCCATCATGTTTGGACGGAATCACTGTCACGTTCGAAAAGAGGCACATCTTCTGACAACACTGACCGTCCGCTTATGGCCCAGAGTGTGTAAAAACGCACCGGTAAACCCTTGCTATGATTTCTGAGAATCTCATCGCAAGGCTTGCCCATGAAACGGTTTATCCAGGGTGAACACCGAGGTCAAAGCACCTTACTTCCCGAAAGTCTCGACGACTACGTCAGCGATACCAATCCGGTTCGAGTAGTCGACGTTTTCGTCGATGAACTCGACCTAGCCAAGCTAGTTTTCGAAGGCGTCACTCTGGCCGAAACTGGCAGACCTGCTTTCCACCCTGCCATCCTTCTGAAGATCTGTATTTACGGCTACCTAAACCGCATTCAATCGAGCCGACGTCTTGAGCGAGAGGCTCAGCGCAACGTCGAGCTGATGTGGTCACGGGCAAACGTCAAAGTGCCGGCGTCCACCTGACGCAACCCGCACTACTGGCAATCGTCACTCCTGCGACGTGTCTGTCGCGTTCATCTTCTGGATCACCAATCCGATGAACGCCGACACGGCGAGTGGCAGTTGCCGGCGGCTCGGGTACAAGACATTCAAGCCATAACCTTTAGGACGGTACTGCGCCAGTACGGGAACCAGCGTTCCGGCCTCTACCTCAATCCCGGCCATCACGGGCGGGAGCAGGGCGATGCCGAGTCCGGCCAAGGCAGCCTTGCGCAAAGCCTGTGCGGTGTTGCCGCTGAAGCGCCCGATCACTTGCACGTCTTCTTCGCCATGGGGACCGATCAAACGCCAGATGGCGTGGCCGCCAGGTTGCGCGGTAACCACACAATCGTGGCTTGCCAGATCCTGCAGCGTACGTGGTGCGCCACGCGCTGCGATGTAGGCGGGGCTGGCAACCATCCCGACACTGCGTGAACCAACGATCTGACGGCCGACGTAACCTGAGTCGCGCAAAGGCCCCCCGCGAAAGGCGACGTCGATCTGCTCTGCGATCAGGTCGGCCTGCGCATCACTGAGCACAAAGTCGAGACGCACCCGCGGGTACGCAGCCAGAAACTCGCTCACCCATTCCATCTGGAAGAAGTCGAAGAAGTCGGCCGGGGCCGCCACGCGCACCAGGCCACTGGGTTCGTTACTGCCCGTCTTCAGTTCCTGTCCCGCTTCAAACAGACCGTCGATCGCGCCCACGCAGCGCTCATGTAAGTACTCTCCGGCACTGGTGAGCGTGAGTTTGCGGGTAGAGCGTTGCAGCAACCGCGTACCAAGTTGTTCCTCAAGCTGCTGGATGCGCCGACTCACAGTGTTGGGCGGCATGCCCAGTCGTCGCGCCGCCTCGGCAAAGCTGCCGCTGCGTACCACTTGTACAAACATGGCGATGTCGTTGAGGTCGAGCATGGCGGGTATTCCTAGTGTTTTTGGACGAGTGCAACCTAATTGTATCGGCTAATCAAGTAATCAGTGTGGCTCTATTGTTTGTGGCATCGGGCCGACAGGCTCCCACTGCCGTGAGCAATCATCGTGATCCTTGCGCAACGACCGCACACCGGAGCGTCCCCTGACGCCACACACGAAACCCTTACCCTCCGTGCAATCAGCTACCGCACCACCGGCAGTGGGCATGGCGCGATTGTCCGGCTGATGAGCCCTGGCGATCTGGGGCACCTGATCAAGCCTTTCGTTTTCCTTGATCTGTTTGAAGGCGAGAGTTCCTTCATCAACGGTATGCCGATGCACCCGCACTCGGGAATTGCCACCGTTACCCTCATTACCGAAGGCAACTTGCGCTTCGAGGATGCCGAGTCGGGCAAGGGCATGATCGACTACGGAGGTGTTGAGTGGATGCGCGCGGGCGCCGGCGTCTGGCACGGCAAAGAAATGTCGGTCGGCACGTCAAAGCGAATACAGGGTTTTCAGCTGTGGATTGCACTGCCGCCAGAGCTGGAAAACACCAGTGTCGACAGCCAATACCTAGAGTCCGGCGCGATGCCCGAGGTGGGGCCTGCGCGAGTGATTCTTGGTGCATACCAAGGGGTGAAAAGTCCGGTCCGCGCACCCGCCGGCATGAATTATTTGCTGGTCACGCTGCGGGCCGGAGAGTCCTGGCGGTACGTTCCACCCGAGGGGCATGAGTCATTGTGGTTGAGCGTCAGCCGCGGCTCCCTTTCGGCGCCAAGCGTGGTCATGGCGGGTGAAATGGTCGTCTTCGCTCCCGGCGACGGTGCGGTAACGCTCAAGGCCATGCACAAGGACACAGTCTTTGTGATCGGTTCAGCGAAGCCTCATCCCTATGAGCTGGCACTGGGGAACTACTCGGTGCATACCAACCGGCTGGCCCTGCGCGCGGGGGAGGCGAACATTGCCGAGATCGGTAGTCGGCTGCGCGAGTACCTGAAACAGCCCCAAGGATCTGACTCTATGCCGTTTTTTGAATAACCCCAGTCGAACCACCCTCAGGGCACCAGCGGTTCAACCCATCAACACAGCGTGGCCGACGCCTCGTGCGCGGCTGGAGCATTCTTCAGGAACAATAATGTTAGAGCATCGATTGAAGGCCGATCTCGGCGGTGGCGATTTTGGCTGGCTCAAGGCCCAGCATCATTTCAATGTCACTGCCGACGGTAATCCCGCCCACCGTCCGTTGGGGGCGTTGGTGGTCTGGAACGACGACGAGATTGCACCCGGTACTGGTTTCCCCATGCATGGCCACGAAAACATGGAGATTGTCAGCTACGTGCTGGAAGGTGCAGTGAGCCATCGCGATAGCGCGGGCGGGCAGGGCCGCACCGTGGCTGGCGACGTACAGGTCATGAGCGCCGGCACCGGCATCCGCCATGAAGAGCGCAATACAGAGCTCGTTCCATTGCGACTCTTCCAAATTTGGTTGCAGTCGCGCACACGTGGCGGCGAACCCCGCTGGGGCTCGCGTCCATTTCCAAAGGCTGAGCGGGCCGGTCAATGGGCCGTGCTCGCTAGCGGGATGCCTGGCGATGAACAAGCTTTGTCTATCCGTGCCGATGCACGTGTGCTGGGTGCATCGCTAAAGGCCGGCCAAAGTCGCCTATGTCGGAATGACTGAAAAACCCTTCAATCCCACCACGATGAAAATTGTTGCCAAGACTTCGGATACCAAGACTGGGGCTCCGTCTGTCGTTCCTCCGGCCATTCAAGGCATTCGTGATTGCCAGCGACTCGTGAGTGAAGGCAAGGCGGAAAAGTCCAACTGCGCAAGCCTCGCTTCAGTTCTTGAGACGGTAAAAGAAAGGGGAATGACTGTTGTTCAATGCGGCATTTCGTCAGATGGAAATGCTCTCTTCGTTGCTGTCAACCTCAAAAGCGGTGAAGGCAGTATTTATGAGTCAACAACTGTAGGTGCAACCGTTGATAAACTTCCTTTTGCGAGCGGAAAAATATACTGAAGATGGTGTGTGGAATTATTATTAAGATTGGCTGCGCCTAATCGTCTGCTTTTGGCCGAGAGTCGCCAGTAGCGACAGGCGACTCTCGACCGATTCTGTTGAAAAAGTCGTGCGTGGTTTTGACGGCAGAAAAGTACGCGTCTGAGATTGAAATCCATAAATTCGGCAGAGGCTTCTGGGTTCCGATTTCACGTGCAGCGCGCAGAAATGTCGTTTTCATGAATCAATATATGTGTGGTTCGGGCCATTCGACTTTTTCAACAGAATCGGCTAGACGCTGCCACTCACGAACGCGTTCAGCAATGTTCCTCAGCCTCGACACCCACTAGCCGACAGATTTCCAGACCGTTTTTGGTTATGACAAACTGTGTCCAATGGCGACTAGCGCGAGCAGACGACGCATTCGCCGGCGAGCCTGGCTAGCGGTAAAAGTATCACGTATGATTTATGCACCCTGTGCACAGTTGTTGCACCCAATGGTGCACCACTACAACCCTTTACACCAACATCGATTGAACGTAGAAATGATCAGGTTACCTCTGCCTCTACAACAGGTAGCTCACGGCGGATTTTCTACCGTTCGCGAAGGACAGTGAATCAACCTGTCGAGGACGCGAATTGTGCTTGTCAAATCCGGTGCAAACACTTGGTTGGTACAAATGCAATCGGCTGGTCAGCGGCAATAGAAGCGGGTGGTCAAGTAAAGTTCAATTACGCACCACACATCGTAACGCGATTTACGCTTACGTAACGCTTGTGCGCTACGGAAAAATATGCGTTACGATTCTAGTTCGTCCTGCCCTAGGCAGGAGGAATTGTACGTGTCTTGGCGACAGCCCTCCCGCAGTGTATATCTCAGGCGCGTCGCTTTCCAGCATCTTGTGGGGTGGCCTCGTGTTTGGACGGGTCGTTTCCCATCAGCAGATCTGCCAACTCTTTACTTCGAAAGCTTAGATGTCGAAAGGTTATATTGTTGAACTGTTATGTTAATGTTATCTCTGTGAGGAAATAGCGCGCTTTGCCAGGATATGAGATGTCGCCTCAGCGACTCTAGAAAAGCGGTCCAACTCAGCCACTCAACATCGTTGTCTTGTATTGATTTTGCAATGGATAGAGAATTGGCCGAGTTTGCATGAAGTGCAAAGTAATCCCTCCAAATACCTAAAAGCCTGCCAATGGCCACTCTATCAGCTCCATTTGTTTTGTAATGTACAGCCTCTGAAATAAAGGATCGAAGCGTGCCAAGGTCATCGCCGAACTGCGTAGAATCTTTTGAGCTTTTGGCACATTGAAGGGCTGAGTCAGCCATGACCTGAGTGAGATTTTTGTACCTCGATTTATTATCTATATCTTGAAATGAAATGAATGCCTCGCACTCGTGTCCAAAGGACTGCCTGAAATTTCCTAGGTTATATTTGATGCTATCCATTTCGCAGGAAAGCAAAAATGATGAATACTGACTATCTATAGTATTGAACGCCTCGACCCCATCAGCAGGCAGTGAGTTTTGTTTCCAACAAGCTGATCTCGCGACGTTAGAGCCAATTGCAGTGCATTTGGAATACTTAACAGTTAAATCCTGCATGAGCTTAGAGGTCCGGAAAATGCCGTCTTTTTCAACTTGAGAACATCCATATGCGGAGCCCATCATCAGGAAAAGGCTTAAAGCTGATATTCCGTAGTGGTGTCCAATACTTCGCCAATATGTATTGCTCACGCTCCACCTCCGCCAACTGCTGGGCATTTGATGGAGAGAACCTTCAGTTCGTTATCGTCAAATGTGGCCGAGTTTTGATTCGCATCCCACCAGCTTCCCAGATTAGTGGATGATAACGCTGGACAGCCTGTTATTCTGCTAATAAATCTAATGGATGAGTCTCTAACGTCGCTGGGTAATGGGTCTTCTTCATTAGTTATGAGCTTTATGAATTCATCAAGGTCTGCTGTATTTCGATATCTTCTAACCTTTTCTCGTGATACCAACGCCTCTGATCTCTTTCCAAAATCGTTTACGTCACTTTTGAACTGGTCTAGGTTTTCGATCTTGGCTTCTGTTAATAAAGTAGTAAGATATGCTGATTTTGCTGCCACTAGGGAGGGGACAACTAAGTCCTCTTTGTTTACTATGATCGATACCACTGGGCTTGTGAGAAGTGTTTTCGTGGCACTTTGTTGTGAAAAAATATTCCCGTTAATTTCATCATACATAAAGCGGCGCTTCCAGAAATCTCCATTCTGAATATCGCCTCTAGCCCGGCCAACTAGGACGAATCTGCCAGTTTTTAACGGGGTTAGATATGGGGCTCCGACGTTTCTTTCTTTTGAAGATTTATAAAATTGTACAGAATACTCCAATAGTATTTTGTTGCTGTCATTTGCTAGCACTAAGCTCGCAGCCCGCGTGGCAATGGGAATTGCTTGAGATAGGACAGGGTTTTGAAGGGAAAGGGCTACTGTCCCACCATATTTTGAAACATCAGAAAGGGCTGAGCGCGTATCTAAATTTTTCTCTGAAGCAACATTCATCACTCGAATTCTGATCAAAGGCGGAACCTGGTCGTCCCACACCTCTTGATGAAAAATAAGTAAGTTGGCAAAGTTTAGCGATTGTCCTGGCACTACGCCTCGCTGATACCACGCAACAATAGACTGACTTTGACCCTGATTTTTCGCAAGAATATCTAGGATGACCGCTATGTCCTGTGGGGTATTCTTATCGTATTGGCTCGACGTTTGAGGGAGAGATATTGAATTGATTATTATGGATAGTGGTTGCCCGTGAACAGGGTCTTTGCTGGAGTCAAGCGTCGCGACTTGAAAGCTGTTTAGGAGTTCTGTTTCGTATCGTTCATTTGGTTCTCCTCGAAGATAGAATACTCTGTTGTCAGGATACTCCGGAGTGTTCGTTACAAACAAATCTCTTTCTGAAACACCTGGCTGTTTGATGTTTGAGCAGCCAGAGAGCAAGGCAATTATTAGTAGCGAAGCTTTCCATATCTTCATGTTATGCACCTGAAAATAGTTAGGGGTTGAATTGACTCATGTTCCCGTTGAGTGTTAATGCTACTGCCGATGTGATCTATACTGCGTCACTTGTGTGTGCAGTTGCACTTCTGTTATTGACCTGCTATTTTGAAATAACTATCGTGGTAATAAGTGCGTCGATCCAGCCGCGCCACCTGTCATAGATTGGTCCACTTTGAAGTGTGTAATTTATAGCAAGGGCGCTGCCGTCTTCGAGTACGTGAACTTCTATTCCTTTGGAAGGAGAATTGTTCAAGCTTTCATAGTCAACTTTCACTATCTTTTTGAATAAGAAGCCATCTGGGGCTGGTATCTTGTCGCTGAACTCCTTGGTCGTAACAGTTAAACCATGGTCGTCAAGGGTTCTGGACAGTGGGAAAGTCCGATTCTGTGCTTCTGGCGCTTTTTCTATATCACCGATCTGCTCCAAGAATACAGGGACTGTGGAGTTCACAGTGTACGAAGCAACTCCGATATCCGCACCGCCGATAGTAAGTAACCGCCCATCGTTAGACACGCTAGCATTTCCGTTAATGGCCGCGTTATCGAATTTTATTTGACCAGTTCCCACGACTTTGTAGCCGTTTGGGACTTTGCTTATAGTACTGCCCCTCCCAGGACGTGGGGTATTAAATCCACCTCCAAATATGCCTCCAAATTTGCTTGTGTCCGGTGCATCCCTTTGAATAAAGACTTGTTCTGTTATTGCTGAGGTTATTCTTGGAGTCAACGTTTTTTGACAATCTGGGTCATAGCTAATTCCAATGAGCGGCTTGGCCTCATCTCCTAATGTGGAGATGGCCTTTGCAATAGGTACCGCAACGCCGGAAAGCTGCATGCGTTCGCCGGCGACAGTTCTCTCACCGATAGCGATTCCGAAAACCATTCCCATCTCGTTGAATAGAGGAGCACCACTATTTCCGGGGTTTATTGGAATCTGAACGATCAGATTGGATGCGACACCTGCTCCCGAAGATAGTGGTCCACCGATAACGGTCAGTCGTCGATCTCCTCCAGGGTAGCCAAGCACTAAGAACTCAGGCCGGCCCTCCTTTTTATATCCGTCGCACAAACGCAGAAACGGCTTGACCGATGTTAGGTCTGTGATCTGTAGTAGCGCTACATCATAGGGCAGCTGCTTAGCTTTGATTGCTGTAAGTCGGACAGGGGGATCGACTGCACTAAGCGCGTCGGCATCTTTGGCAGGGAAATAGCCTTCAATTTGAAAACCGTCTTCATCAAATATATCTGCGTTCGGGATGTTATGCCCTGCCGTCAGCACTAGACCGTTGGGAGACACGATAAACCCGGTACCCTGTTCTTTGTAATCGATCGTGTCGGAGCCTGGCAGTGGTTTTTTTAAGGTTCCATGCACATTGAGCAGGATGATGGAGGACCAGGATTCCAGGTAAGGGTCCGCGTATGCAGGAAGCATCGCGAGCGCGATAGCTATGGGAGCGAGCCGGCTAAGCATGTAATTGCACTTCGGTTCTATAGGAGTGAAGTTGGAGAACCGGCCCATTCTTCAGTAATGCTTTTCTATTGATAGTATGCCTCGTAGGTTTGCCCTCGAACTGATTTCCACCGAGCACAAGCACTTTGTCGCCTTGATCTGCTAAGAAAAAGCCTACATGGCCGTTACCGGGAGACTTCAGGTTTTTGAAAACCACTATGTCGCCAGGCTTTGGGGTGCTTGTCATCGTCCCCCAGTTTTTGAACGACAGTGCGGCAGCACTTTTCGTAGGGCTTGCACCATTGGGTAAGGTTTTTCCGATAAAAGCCCTCATCAAGCAGTAGTTCATGAATGCCGCACACCATGCGGTAGTATCTCCGCTTGGCTGTAACTTAGTGGCTTTGAAGAACTCTACGATCACTGGATTCCATCGCACTGGCCAAGCCGTTATGTAGGGCTTGCGATCGTTACCGTACACACCTTGGCCAACGTCGTGGAAATACAGCGCGACCTCGATGGGAGTACAGTTTGTAGGAGCGCCATCCACGACCATCTTCGCGATATTCTCTTCATCACTTGTCGCTGCTTGCGTCCCAAAGGGCGCATACCCTGTGAGAACACCTTGGTTTAGCGAGGGCTGATCTTGGAATTCATTCAAGCTATCAGGAATGAGGGGAGGGTCCTCATCTTCTTGGTCGAGTGCTGACCAGTCGGGGGGGGTAGCTACGCTTAACCTAGGTAGGAGGAGGGCGAGACTGCTGGCAACGAGAATGTCACGACGTGAAAGCGCCATGGTGTTCCCTCATAGGCGAGGTGGGTTACGTATAGTCCTCTACTACTTAGAAAGGGCTGCCTGACCGTTTGGTATAGCAGAGGCCGCAAATCATGCTAGTGCCCTCTCGGCCAAAAAATCGATGCCAGTGAAAATATCCTAGTCGGGGACGTGGAATGGGTTTAGGCACCATCTGTTCGCGTAGCTTTGACCCATCCAGGACGATGGTTGTATCCCAAAGCCGGATCTTTGCAGTGCTGATCGGCATGGTGTTCATCATTTTTGATCAATGGATCAAGGCACAGGCGTTGTGGATGTTGCAATCTGAAAGCTTCAGATTCGGCGGCAGCCTACCTTGGCTCGATGTCGCTTTGAGCTTGAATGGCGAAGCGTTTCTGAGTTTGGGGGCCGGTTTGGCTCCGGTCGCCAAACAGCTAATTTTCATCGTAGGTGTAGCGGTTGTTGTGAGCTGGGTGTTGGCGCTGATGTGATTTTGATCCAAACTGCCGGAATTCATTGACCCGCCCGAATACTCATCAAGCAATGGCCTTGCACGGGCCTTTCAAAGGCCGCATATGGGTCAGTCAAAATCAGCAGCCTGGGTCAAAATTACATCAGCGCCAACAGGCGGGCTTCACCAGCATTGCCGGGCCGGCCGAGGTCGCCGCGAGGATCAGCCGGCGCACCATGCTTGGGTAACGCAGGGCGAATTCTTGCGCCAATGCACCGCCCCAGCTCACGCCGAACACATCGACCTGGTCGATTCCTAATTGCTTGAGCATCTCGGCGATCAGGTCGGCGTGGCGTGGCGCGGCAGACGCATCGGCCAGCGGGGCGTTTGCGATTTGCCGACCCCGGGCACGTCCAATGTAATGGTCCTGTAGTCCATCAGTTTTCGCGCAGGGGATCGAAGGTCCGGATCAAACCGCCCAGGCCGTTGAGCAACAGTAGCGGTGAGCCTTGGCCGCGGATTGAAACGTTCAACTGCAAGTCTTTAATGGTTAATTTGTGAGTTGTCATGGTTTCCCCCTTGGCCTACCCACCGTTAAGACAGCGTCTGTCACGCATATGATCCATGGCCACTTAGACGAGGAAAAATGTTCAACATCACCCCTGATGGCATTAATCAGTTGAACGACCACGATCTGCAAGAGTTGGTGGGGTGTTTCTGCGCGGCCAAGTTGGTTAGTCGGGGATTGGCTGCTGCGGCGGTGACACGGGGAGTGAATCAGACTGCCTCAGACGGTGGTATAGATTTGCGTTTTGAGTTGCATTCAGGAGTAATTGTGGAAGGCTTCATACCGCGCGGTTCAACGGGATTCCAGTTCAAGAAGCCGGATATGCCGAGATCCGAGATCATCTCAGAGATGCGGCCGGCGGGACCCGCCTGTCAGGATACGGGGTTTGCTGGCTTGATTTTCCATTCTATACCCGGCTTGCCTACTTCGCCGACGTGAGCCTCTCAAATGCCCGCGCCGCCACGCCCGGAACCTGCCCATTGCCAAGGGCCTTAATCCGGTCCACCCGATAGGCCACCCCATCAGCCACTCGACCCATTCCGGGTTCAATTGCCCACCATGCAAGGCCATTACGGCATGGTCCAGTCGGTCCCTCGATCGGTCCCGTCCAGATCTGCGAGTCAGCGACCCGGGTGATGATCCCTTGGCCATGCTCGCCACTGGGGTTGGCCACGAGCCAGATCCTGTTGCGACGGTGCGGCGCTCCACATTCAGCCGCTGATAAACAACACCACTGCGCGTCATACCCCATTTGGGCAAGGTCACCGAGGACCACGGCAAGGCCTCTTGCGACAAGCATGGGTGAGTTTTCCAGCCACACGTATCGAGGTCGAAGTGCACCGATGATTCGCGCCATTTCTTTCCAGAGACCGGATCGAGAGCCGTCGATGCCTTCGCCGGTTCCGCAGATGGCAATGTCCTGGCAAGGAAAGCCACCCGATACCACGTCAATAAGGCCTCGCCATGGTTCGGGGTCAAAGCTGCACACGTCAGACCAAATCGGGAAAGCTGGGAGTGTTCCATCGTTCTGTCGTTGCGCCAGAACTTGTGCTGCGTAGGCATCACGCTCAACGGCGCAGACGGTTCGCCAGCCGAGCAGGTGGCTGCCCAGTATTCCGCCACCAGCACCTGCGAAAAGAGCCAGCTCATTCATCGTCGCTCCTGCTGCGCAGCTGGATAGTCAGCGTGCTTGAGGGGAGGGGGATTCCGGAGTGAGGTGGTCGCGGTAAGGCGGATAGGGAGTAGGGCGCCCGAAGGCGCCGGTGGTTAGAGTTGGCGGTTGTCGGCAAACGAGTACGGTTGGCCTTTACCAATGATGAAATGGTCAATCACTGTGACATCGATCAATTCCAATGCCTGTTTCAGGCAGCGCGTTATATCGTGGTCCGCCGGGCTTGGATCGGTGGATCCTGAGGGATGGTTGTGCGTCAAAACAACGGCTGACGCGTTCAGAGCAAGAGCTCGCTTCACCACCTCACGGGGGTAAATTTTGCAGGTATCAATCGTGCCGTGGAACAGCACCTCGAATTTCAGCACCCGAAGCTTGGTATCCATGAAAACAACGCCAAACACCTCGCTTTTGTTGCGTGCGAGCCGCAATTTCAGGTAGTCAGACACCAGCGAGGGCTCATACAACTGCTCCCCTCGCTTGAAGCAACGGTGATCAAGAATACTCAACGCCTTGGCGATGACTTCGGACTCAGTGAGCGCTCGTGAGCGACGGCGCCGTGAGTTGCGTGGGGTGGTTTTGATGTGGTTCATGTGTGTACCTCTTGTGAGATTACCGAGGACACACTCCCATTGAGGGGGTGTCCCTCAGTGGGTTGGAATAATGGGCTGTCAGGAAAAGGCGCTGTGGGGCGCCTTGAGGTTGAGGTTGAGGTGGACGTCAGGCAGCCATGAAGTTCTCTGCTTGATCGTTCGGTGTGTCAGTAGCGCTCGGCTCGGGATTTTCGTCCCTGGTCGGCGCCTGATACACCTGCTCGCCATCTATGCGAATCCATGAAATGAAAAGCAAACGACCCTTCAGGCTTGCACCTGTCTGGCCCTTCTTTTCGCCCTTTTCGTAGGTGAAGGTATCGACCCAAAGGTCACCAATACGGAAAGCCACGAGGACTTTCTTTCCGGCGCTTTCAGCGTGTTGGCAACGACGGACCAGCTTTTCAGCTTCCCCGCCTGCAACTTTGCAATCGATGTAGGTGTACTCGACCTGGTCGGAGGCGCCATGCAAGGCACCGACGGTGACGGCCATGAATGGATTGCCCTTGCGTACGCTCACTTCGCGAATGCGGTTGAGGTAACCGATGCCGTGGGTGTGCAGGTCGAAGTATTTGGTTTCGTTGGTGGTGGACTGAGTCATGGGCTTCTCCGGTTTCAGAAATGAAAACGGGGAAAGACTCGCCCCAAGGGGAAAGTGATTTCCCCGTTTGGGTGGTGATGCGATGGGCATTCGATCGTCGATGGAGCTGACGATGGATCGCGCTGCCGAATGCGATGGCGATCTTGGGTTGATCAACGCAACCGAGCTGCGTCGTAGCTTTGAAGATCGTAGCTACCTGGGCATGTTGCCGACGACGTCAGCTGAACATGGGTAAAGAATGGGAAATCATGATTCCTGTGTCAAGGGTGTTTGCCAGGTTTGAGGCTTAGATCAGCGAATCCAGTGAACTCCGTTTACGTTCTGTTTTGCGTTTCTGGTGCAAAGATTTATGGGCCGTTTTGCGTTGCCGGCACAAAGATGTAGGTGCGGTTCTGGACCGAGGGCGAACTGGTTTTGGTGCAGGTTTCGGTTGCTTAGGTAGCACGTCAGGTATCGCGTTGACTTGCTGTCGCATAAACCGGATAGCGACCTTACGTAGCTCGCGTAACGATTTGGGTGCCGTTCTGAATCGCTCGCGCAGAGACAAGCGTGGTTTTTTGGTGGGCTGACGCGGAGGTAAGGGTTTGATCAGCCTTACGTTTCTTTCGCACCATTGTTTCAGGTCCACGCCTTTGCGCGCGATGGCTGGGGTTTGACTTAGCTCAAGCCAATCAGCACCTGGGTCAGGTTTCGGTCGATGATCAGCAGGCGCGCGTTCCAGTGAGCGGAAGGTCGATATAGCCGTGCGAAGGATAGTTCCTAGGCTGTGGCCGAGTTGATAGCTCAAAGTGGTCATGTGCTTCTCCTGGGAGGATCAAAAACGGAGAAGCATTTCGCCCGGTGGGGGAAATGAATCCCCGTATGGGTGGTGTGTTACGGATGCATTCCATCGCCAAGTGAAACTGACGACTGATCGCGCTGACGAATGCTGAAGAGCGATCTTTAGGGTTGATCAACGCAGAGGACTGCGCCGTAGCGTTGAAGATCGAGGCTACCTGGGCATGTTGCTGACGGCGTCAGCGGACATGAGATGTAGAGTGAAAAAAGATGGCTGGGGTGTCAAGTCGATTAATTTCATTAAGCTGCGATGAACCGAAGTTCTTAATGCAGAGCAAGCAGCGCGCTAAGCGCCTCGTTCGGTTTCCTGAGACTGTCGAGCATCTCGCAAGCTGCTTGGGGAGATTCTTTGTGTCCGTTGATATTTTGTTATGCATAAAGTTTCTGAGGGTGTATAGGCCGCGGCAATCGCCCCGGCTCTGAAGAAAAAACCACCCATGAATGCCTCGCCAGACGGCCCCTTCGCATTGACCTGTCTCTTGCAAACACCTCACCCGATTCTTGTCGTGGCTGGAACCGGTATCGACTGGCACGCATCCGCGCACAAAAGGAACCCGTTGTTTCACCGGCGGGCACCGGCAGTGAATACCAGGCCCTCGGAAGGGTGTCCTGATGCTCCGCTTCGCAGAACATCAGGGCACCCTTCAAAGCTGCATGGAAAATGGAGAGAGTGGGGGCCGCGCTTCACCAGACGACCCAGGGACTAGCAGACCTCGAGCTCTTTACGCCTGTGAGTGCCGGCCATGAAGATCGTGACGGCAACCTGCCCGGACAGACAGGGAGGCGAAGGGAGAACTTGCACGCGCTTCCCGAGGATATGCGTGCTTGGGTTTGGAGTGGTGAACTCCGGGTTGCTACTGATGACCGTCAGTAGCCAGCGGTGCAAACGGTGGTGGCCGGTAATTCTTTCATAAGACACTGCATCTTGGAATGCAGGATGAGCTTCAAGGGTGGCGACAGATTAGGTGAGAAATCTCAGTAGGATTTTTTACCGGGCTTGGATTTCTTCGCCGGTTCAATGCTCAGAATGCCTCTGCAGTCAGGGTATTTTGAACAGGACAGAAAGGCACCGTTCTTTCCGCGTCGCCGGTTCATGGTCTCGCCGCATATGGGGCAGGGCGGCGTTGGTGGAAGGTCTATGTTTAGCGTGATCCCTGAGCATTGCTCCACCAGTCGAGTGATCCACACGCCCTGGCTTTCAAGAAAACTGTCCAGCGACAACCGGCGTGCCTCGATCTCGTCGGACGCCTGCTCCCAAATGGCCGTCATCCCAGGATCTTTGACGATGCTCGGAATGGCATCGATCAGGGCAAAAGCGGATGCGGTCGGGCTCAGGGATCGTCGTTTCTTTTCCAGGTACCCGCGCTGCATCAACCCCTTGATGATTGCGGCCCGCGTGGCTTGAGTGCCAATCCCGGTGGTGGCTTTAAGTTTGGCTTTGAGGCGCGGATCCTCGACCTGCTCTGCGATGTTTTTCATGGCCTTGAGCAACGTGCCTTCGGTATACGGCCGGGGAGGTGAGGTCATGAGCGATTTGAGCTCGGATGACGTGATGGTGCAGGTCTGGCCGACCTGCAAGGGTGGCAACTGCTGGGAATGCTCGACAGCATTTTCCTCGTCGGTACCGTCGCTTGTAGCACCTCTGGTGAATAGTGTTTTCCAACCAACAACGGCTATTTGTTTGCCTTGGGCTCGCAACTCCATAGTCGAGCTTGAGAGAGTTGCGGTGGCGCGGTCGTATTCGTGGTGCGGAAGAAACTGCGCCAGATATCGACGCCGTATCAGGTCGTACACCTGCACCTCTTTCTCAGACATTTTCGAGATGTCTGCAGGCTCGGTCGTTGGGATAATGCCGTGGTGCGGCCCGACCAGTTTTTTGTCATCCCAGCATTGGGAGTGCTGCTCTCGGTTCAGGGATTGCAGCAGCGGCAGGATCGAGGGATCAGTTTGACCCAGCGCTTCCAGCACAGCGGGCACTTCCTCAAGCATGCTTTCTGGCAAGTACGGGCACTCGGTTCGCGGGTAATGCGTCGCTTTGTGGGTCTCGTACAACGACTGGGCAATGTTCAGCGACTCCTCGACACCCATGCCAAATTGGCGATCGCATTGCTCCTGCAGCGCAGCGAGGTCAAAGGGTAGGGGCGGTCTTTCTTTGACTCGCTCCACATCAAGGGTACTGACGACGGCTTGCGCCTGGCGGAGCTGCTGAGAGGCCATATGCGCTTGAGCTTGATCAATGCAGCGACCTTCGGCATCAAGTAATGCTTTGGGTGTTACCCACTTGGCCATGAAGGCTTGCCCGTTTGCAATCAGTTGAACCTCAACTTCCCAGAATGGTTTTTTGACGAACGCGGCGATGGCCCGTTCTCTGTTCACCACCAGGTTCAAGGTAGGCGTTTGCACTCGGCCCACCGTGAACAGCAGATCATGACCGGCCCGTCGTGCAATGAGGGTAAACAGTCGACTCAGGTTCATCCCGATCAACCAGTCGGCGCGGGAGCGAGCCAGTGCGGCGTGGTACAGCAGAAAGGTTTCCTGCCCGTCCTTGAGTTCAGCCAATGCCTTGCGGATGGATTGTGGATTCAGTGCGGATAACCATAAACGTTTCACTGGGCCGCGATAGCCGCAGTGATCGATGAGTTCGCGTGCGATCAGCTCACCTTCACGATCGGCATCGGTAGCGATGACCAATTCCTTGGCTTCACGTAGAAGCTTTTTGACGGCTTTGAATTGGCCGGCCGTTTTCGATTTGACCTCGACCTTCCAGTCGCCAGGGATGATGGGCAGATGCTCTAGTGACCAGGTTTTATAGCTGGGGTCGTAGGTTTCCGGTGGTGCAGTTTCCAAGAGATGGCCGATGCACCAGGTCACACAGATGTTGTCACCCAGCAAGCAGCCATCGCCGCGTTTGGTGGCGCCAAGGACACGGGCGATGTCTTTGCCTTGGGAGGGTTTTTCACACAGGAATAATCGCAAAGAGGACCTCGTGCAGTCGATGCAGGAAATGGGTGGTGCATCGACTTTGTCATGAGGCTATCCGGTGGCGCCTCTGTAAAACTGGATTGAGATCGCAACTAAAAGCCGGCATGAGCAAACCAGTTTTCTCCTTGAGACGACCCCATCCAAAAGGCATAAATCCACCGGCAAAAGGTAAGGGCATGAAGGGAATGGAGGCCAAGGGTAAGAGGCTTACCCGACAAGGGCAGGTTTGGGAGGGCCAGGCGAAAAGGCTCTCCTGAAATTCAATTCAAGAGGGTTGAATGGTCTGGAAACTGAACTGGAAAAAAGAAAAAGGTTGTCTACAGGCGGCCCCGCAGATCGTCCAAAGCGGAACACTACACGCTGAGTCAGCCCCGGCGTTATTGGGAACGCCACGTCGACAGAAGCTGCTTGAGCATATCTGGCAACGTACGTCTCTCTCGCGCAAGCAATTCGATCAGCTTTACCTCGCACCCCTGCAGCGCTTCGCGGAGCTGGTGCAGCATCTCCCTGCGTCTGAAACCCATCACCACGCGTACCCCGGCGGGATGCTCGATCACGGTCTGGAAATCGTGGCTTACGCATTGAAAATGCGGCAGTCGTATTTGCTTCCCTTAGGCACATCCCCGGAAACTCAGGCAGCGCAAACGGAAGCCTGGACTGCTGCGGTCGCCTACGCCGCGTTGCTGCATGACATCGGCAAAATCGCAGTGGATGTCGAGGTCGATCTTGCGTCAGGTGTTCGTTGGCATCCGTGGCATGGTGCGATCAAAGGCGGGTATCGATTTCGCTTCGCCAAAGGACGTGAGTACAAATTGCATGGTGCAGCAGCGGGCCTGGTGTATACGCAGATTCTGTCCCCGAAAATACTCGACTGGCTCAGTAACTTCCCCGAGCTATGGGCCTCGCTGATTTACGTCCTCGCGGGTCAATATGAGCATGCCGGCATTCTCGGTGAATTGGTAATTCAGGCTGATCGGGCGTCTGTTGCTCAGGAGCTTGGCGGAAATCCGGCCAGGGCGATGAGCGCTCCGAAGCATTCACTCCAGCGCCAGTTGATGGAGGGCTTGCGTCATCTGGTCGCCGAGCAACTGCAGTTGAATCAGCCCGGCGCATCTGATGGTTGGTTGACCCAGGACGCTTTGTGGTTGGTCAGCAAGACGGTAGCTGACAAGCTGCGGGCTCATTTGTTGTCCCAGGGCGTTGAAGGTATTCCCAGCTCCAATTCGACATTCTTCAATGTCCTGCAGGACCACGGGATTATTCAGTCCAACAGGGCAGGGAAGGCCATCTGGAAGGCCGCTGTCGACAGTGGCAGTTGGCAAATGACCCTGACCTTTCTGAAGCTATCGCCGGCACTGATTTGGGAGGCTGATAAGCGGCCGGATGCTTTCGCGGGAACTGTGGTTCCTGAGGTCGTAGAGCATCAAGAATCCCTGTCGGTCGAAGCTGAAAATGCAGCGCCACAGCTATGCGACCAAAGTGCCCTTCCATCAGCGGCGCCGGAAGCAGTTGACGCTGGTCAAATCGATCAATCAGCCAGTGACGATGTAGACATGCTGCTGAACCTTCTGGGAATGCATGCAGAAGGTTCGCCAAACTCCGTAGTCGAAGCCCCCGTATCCATTGAAAGCTCCGAATTTATCGTGCAGGAAACATCTAATAATTTTGTAGGAAAAGAGCGAAGTGGCAGTTTGGCCAACAATTACAGTACAGATTTAGTTAATCTTGGGGCCCGCTTCATGAGCTGGTTACGCTCGGGGATAGTTGGGCACAACATTGTGATTAATGATGCCAAGGCCAAGGTTCACTCTGTTGCAGGAACTGCTTTTATCGTTACCCCTGAAATTTTTCAGCGGTACGTTCAAGAGCATCCGGATGTATCAACAATAGCAAAGGAAGAGGGCGTCAGTGATTGGCGACTGGTTCAGCGCTCATTTGAGAAAATGGGTATTCACACAAAGCGAAGGGATGGGCTGAATATTTGGACGTGTGAGGTAAAGGGACCCAGAAAAACCAGAAATGTGAAAGGTTATCTGTTTAACGATCCTCTCTGTGTCTTCACGGAGAAACCCTACGATAACCCTTATTTAACATTGATCACACCTTCAGGCGAACAAGAATAATTCTATGTATTTGATTTCAGAGTTACTTGGCGAATACCTTTCAGACAAGGTTCTTAAAGGCACTTCTCAGCGGTCCTATAGTGTGGCTTGCAGGGCATTGATTCGCCAGGCAGGTGACTGCCTGGTTGAGCAGGTCGATCGTAAAACCATCCTGCAGTGGCGCAAGGATGCGCTCGGAATTTCGCTGAAACCGGTCAGTTGGAACAGCTACGTGAGGCACCTGCGTGGGCTGCTTCAATTCGGGATTGACCGAGGCCTGGTGGGCCTTGTAGACAATCCTTTCGCTGGATGCCATGTGCGTCCAACCAGACGTCCTTGCAAGACGGTAGAGCAAAAGAACGTCGCGCGAGCGAGGCACTTGTTGACCGACATGGAACAAGAAGAGATCGAGTGGGGTCAGCAGGCCGTCCTGCATCCGGCCTGGTTCTGGAGGGTGGTTTTCGAAACGTTTGCCTATACCGGATTACGCGCCAACGAGTTGATCTGTCTTCGCATGTGCGACATCGATTTACATAAGTGGCTGATTTGCGTCACTGCTGACGTATCTAAAAACTACGAAGAGCGAAAAGTCCCTATCCATAACTCACTGCACGAACATCTTGTTAAGTTAGTCCGTATTGCCAAGAAACGAAAAATAAGGGATGACCAGCAGCTATTCAATGTCAATATGTTTTCAATGCGCCACCGGAAGGAGTTCATGGATATGGATCAGGTATCGGCGTTTTATAAGCGATTGTCAAAGTTGCTCGGGCAGAGACTGAGCGCGCACAGATTCAGGCATACCATTGCCACTGAGTTAATGCGTTTTCCCGATCGAAATATCCATACTGTCAAGGAACTACTCGGTCATAGAAATATAGCGACAACGATGAAATACATCACGGTAGATCACAGGCAGATGCGAGAGCTTTTGAATTCATTTGCCTGAACGGCTGAGACGGGGGTCTTCGGACTCCCATTTGACATCACGACGAACAGCGTTTACTTTTCAGCCTGTGACGGCAGTTACGCCGTGTGAGCCACCCATTTTCAATGAGCTAGATGTTGTTCGGATAGCGAAGGGAAAGGTAGGAGTATCAGAGCATCGTTGCCGGTCTGACCGAAATTGTAACGAGGTGTTTTTTTGGGGGTTGAGTGGAATTTTCAGCTCCCGATACAAAATCATTTGTATCGGGGCGGTCCTAAAGGACCCTGCTCAACACCTTGAAAAATCTGGCTCCACGACCTGGACTCGAACCAGGGACCCAATGATTAACAGTCATTTGCTCTACCAACTGAGCTATCGCGGAATGCCTTCTATGTTACTGATTACAAAAGGCAAGTCAAGCTTTTCGCTGAAAAAAAGCCGGGTTGGATTTCAATTAAACGGAAGCACCCACTTTGCTTCTTGATTCCGCACATTCCCCACCGCATTTGCGACCTTGAACCCTTCAAAGACCTCCGCAGGCTCACCCTGTGAAGCACAATCTGCTCTGCCCCGCGCTTTGGGCGAGTTATCTCCTGGCCGCAATTCAACGTTGGCAGAAGTCAATGCAGCCAGTTTTTCGGTCAAATCACCACTAGCGCGATCGAGCTGAACTTTCGGTTATGCGGAAACCTCCTAAATCCAGTATCGCCGACATTTTTGGCGAAATTCAGCCTAAGGAGCGTCAATCATGGCCGCCGCACTGCAAGGTAAAAAGGTACTGATCATTACTGCGAATAGCGGAATTGAACGTGACGAACTGCTTAAGCCACAGCAGGCGCTGAAGGCCATGGGGGCCTCTGTCACCCATGCAAGTATCGAGGGCGGCGCAGCGCAGACCTTTCTCCATGACACGGAGAAAGACACAAGCGTCACTTCAGACACTCGATTAGCGGGGCTCTCGGCCAGCCAGTTTGATGTGTTGGTTATCCCTGGCGGTACGGTGAATGCGGATACATTGCGTCAGGACAGCAACGCGCAACGTTTGGTGAAGGAATTCGTGGACTCAGGTAAAACCGTCGCTGGCGATCTGCCATGGCCCGTGGCTGCTGATTGATGCGGGTGTAATCGAAGGCAAAACGCTGACCTCGTACCCAAGCGTGCGCATAGATCTGCTCAACGCTAAAGCGGCCAGTTGGGTAGATGCCCAAGTGAAGGAGTGTCCGGCCAATGGCTGGACGTTGATTACGTCTCGTAATCCCGACGACTTGCCAGCGTTCAATGAGGCCATTAGCAGGACACTGCAGGCGGGCAAGCCAATCCTCTAGTTTGCTGACGCTTTAAAGCCTCGCTTCGATATGCATTCCGAAAAGCGCCTGGAAGCGTTCGAAGAAGTTGGGCCAAAGACTGTTGAACTCTCCATGCGTGATGCAAACAAGGTGCTCTTTTGACTGCGAAATCGCTGTACGTTGGTTGTGCCGGCTGGAGCATTGGGCGTGACTATCTTCCCGTGTTTACGGAGGGTGGGACACACCTTGAACGTTATGCATCGCGACTCACCGGGGTAGAGATCAACAGCTCGTTCTATCGCTCTCACCGGCCTCAAACTTATGCCAAATGGGCCGCGTCGGTAGGAGCAGATTTTCGCTTTTCGGTGAAAGTGCCAAAGTCGATCACCCATGAGTATCGATTGCACAACTGTGAGCCGCTTCTGGACGCGTTTCTTTCTGAGTGCAGTTCATTGGGGAGTCATCTCAGTTGCCTGCTGATTCAAGTACCGCCGTCGCTGACATTTGATTCGAGCATTGTCGGCCACTTTTTTCAGGCGTTAAGAGACCGTTTCGAGGGTTACGTGATCATCGAGCCTCGTCATGAGACCTGGACTCGGGCAGAGCAGTTATTGATTGACCATCGAATTGCCCAAGCCAGTGTCAATCCCTCAAGGATCAGCGGCGATAAAGAGCCCAGAGGTTGGCTCGGGATACGCTATTGGCGTCTGCACGGTTCACCAACGATTTATTACAGTCCCTATGAGAGGGCTTGGCTCGAAGACCGTGCTACAAAGATTCAGCAAACGCTCAGCGCTGGAGTTCCCACGTGGTGCATTTTCGATAACACCGCGAGTGGCGCGGCAATGGGTAATGCATTAACGATGTTGGAACTGTTGCAGATGGAATGACGCGGGCCATTTCGTTTCTCCTGCCGTGGATGTTATTTGAGACTAACGCGTATGTGCGTTTGCGCTGTCATGGCTGCTCGCCCGCTTTTTTGACTGGCGAGGGCCAATCTGAATCCATGTCGGCGCGTGATCACTGGGATGCTGTTCACCGCGCACCCAGGCGTCCACACCGGCATTTTGCAGATGAGGTGCCAGCACCGGATTCAACAGCAGGTGATCAATACGCAAGCCCGAATTTTTCTGCCAGTGCTGGCGGAAATAATCCCAGAACGTGTAAACGCGTTCCTCCGGATACAAGTGACGTATCGAGTCGACCCAGCCTTGCGCCAACAGTCGTTGATAACACTCGCGGCTCTCGGGCTGTAGCAATGCGTCCTTGAGCCAGGAGCGAGTGTTGTAGATGTCCAGATCAGTCGGCACAACGTTGAAGTCACCTGCGAGGACAACGGGGTGTTCGCTGGACTGCAATGTTTTGGCGTGCTCAATCAGATGTTCGAACCACCTGAGCTTGTAGTCGAACTTGGGGCCAGGCTGCGGATTTCCATTGGGCAGATAAAGGCACGCAACAATAACACCCTGTACTGCGGCCTCTAGATAACGGGACTGGGTATCGTCCTCTGCGCCAGGAAGGCCCTTATGAATCTGTAGCGGCTCGGCGTCGCGTGCCAGAATCGCCACTCCGTTCCACGATGCCTGGCCGTGATGCAAAGAACCATAACCGGCTGCTTCAAGGTCGCGGGCAGGGAACGCCTTATCCTGCGCTTTGAGTTCCTGCAGACAAACGACATCCGGCCGCTCACGTTCGAGCCACTGCAAAAGATTTGTAAGCCTGGCACCAATACCGTTGACATTGAACGTCGCTATTTTCAGGTTTTCCATTCCCGCTGCTCCCTCGGTTTTCCTCATGTCCTTCTCATCTGAGGCTCTGCGATGAGAAAGCGATTGAAATCTCGGGGAGCTGCGCGGAGCGATAACATGATCGAAGACCCCGAATCGTTGGCACATCCGCCTTGAACTACAAAACTTTATCGAGCGTGATGGGGAACTCCCGTACTAGCTTCCCCCAGTATCGCGTGAATTCTGTTGAGGCCCGTGCGGGCAGGGCAGCCGCTACCCGGCACACGTTTATTGCAAGGCGTGCTGATGTCGTAAAAGTAATAGCAGCGTGTAATTGCGCAGAGGCGCAGGCAAGAATCGCACGAGACAGCAGAGGGTAATGCTGCTCGATCAAGCGTTCGGGGCGATCTACGTTTTCTTTCATCAGGTCGATGAGGTTGGTGCCACCTGCAATAAAACGCGTTCCCGGCCCAGCCAGTCTCACTGCTTCGCTCACTCGATCAGGCTTGCTGTAACTGAACGGCATCATGAGTGCTGCTCTCCCTGGTCGCGAGTCAGCGGCAATGCTTCTTCAACGGCAGCGATGATGTTGGTGTATGCACCGCACCGGCACAAGTTGCCGCTCATTAGCTCTTGAATCTGCTCTCGATTATGCGCTCGCCCTTCGTAAGCCAGGCCCGCCGCCGAGCAAATCTGCCCTGGGGTGCAGTAGCCGCATTGGAAAGCGTCGTGGGTGATGAAGGCGCGCTGCATCGGGTGCAGATTCTCTCCATCTGCCAGACCCTCAATGGTGATCAACTCGGCCCCCTCGCACATGATCGCCAGGGTCAGGCAGGCATTGATCCGCTTGCCATCGCGCAGCACGGTACACGCGCCGCATTGACCGTGATCGCAACCCTTTTTTGTGCCCACCAGATCAAGCTGATCGCGCAACAGGTCGAGTAGAGTGATCCAGGGCTGAACCTGAAGTGATCGACGTTCGCCATTTAGAGTCAGGGCGATCGTCTGTCCCTCAGCGTTTTCGAAGAAAATTGTGGTCATGGAAACCTCACGGTAGGTAGGCGACCCGCGCAGTTGACTGCGTCTTGGAAGTACGACTCGGAGGGGCAGGCAAACGTTCAGAGTTTGTAGACGGGTGCTGCACGAGGTCCACTTTCTGGTGGCCCCACGTTGCGGCTCTTCGGCCCACGACTGCGACTGTCATGAAATGAAAATTTGCTGTCGTGCAATGAGAGGTGGCCACAGCAATTTCGCCCTAGAGTCGGAGCCAATAACAACAACCGGGCCCGGCGCCCGGAAACACGAGAGCCGCCATGAGCAGATCCACCCGAACGAGCGAGATCGCAATCCCCCCACAGCGCCCCCCGGCAGTCGGCCGAAAGCGTCGCGCTCGCAAGGATAGACATCTCCCGGACAACACCCAGCAGCACGAGCTGATCGGCACAGCGACCAACCAGACCCTGGCAGGCAGTCCGCTAGTCAGCGTACGCGCGGCGGACCTGGCCAGCTCGGCCGGTTACCTGCTCAAGGCCGTGAGCACGTCGCCGCTCAAGGCCGGGGCTCATCTGGGTGGCTACCTGAAGGCGCTACGCGCCATCGCCGGCGGCAACTCCAGCATCGCGCCAGACCCCAAGGACAAGCGCTTCGCCGACCCGGCCTGGCAATCCAACGCCTTCCTGCGCGCGCTGCTGCAGAGCTACTTGGCCGGCCAAACTGAGTTGACCCGCTTCATCGAATCCACCGACCTTGCCCCACTGGAAAAGAGCCGTGCCCAGTTCGTCGCTGCGCTCTTGTTCGATGCGATGGCACCGAGCAACTCGCCGCTGACCAATCCGGTGGCGCTGCGCAAGCTGGTGGACACCGGCGGCATGAGCCTGGCAAGGGGCATGCGCCAATTCGGCCAGGATATGCTGACCAACCGTGGGCTCCCGAGGCAGGTCGACAGCACGCCGTTCAAGGTCGGGGAAAACGTCGCTACGGCCAAGGGCGAAGTGGTGTTTCGCAACGAGATGTTCGAGCTGCTGCAGTTTGCGCCCACCACCGAAAACGTCTATGCCCGGCCCTTGGTGATGTCTCCGCCGCAAATCAACAAGTACTACGCCATCGACCTGTCGCCAGAGAAAAGCCTGATCAAGTGGATCCAGGACAGCGGTGTGAACCTGTTCGTCATCAGTTGGCGAAACCCCACCAGCGAGCATCGCGACTGGGGTTTGTCCGACTACGCGCTGTGCCTCGACCAGGCGGTGGACGTGGCGCGCAGGATCACCGGCAGCCAGGACGTGAACATGTGGGGCTCCTGCTCGGGCGGTATCACCCTGGCGGCCTACCTCGGTTGGCTGGCGGCCCGTGGCGAAGGCCACAAAGTGGCCAACACCAGTTGGGCCGTGTGCGTGCTCGACATGCCCTCGGCGCTGGACGACACCACCCTGGGGCTGTTCACCACCCCGGCCTCCCTGCGCGCGGCCAAGGCCAGCTCTCGGCGCAAGGGCGTGCTGAGCGGCCAGGGCATGGCCCGTATGTTCGCCTGGATGCGGCCCAACGACCTGATCTGGAACTACTGGGTCAACAACTACCTGCTGGGCAATAAGCCGCCGGCCTTCGACATCCTCGCCTGGAACAACGACACCACGCGGCTACCCGCCCAATTGCATGCGGACTACCTCGACCTGGTCCAGCAGAATCCCTACAGCAACCCGGGCACCCTGGAGATTGCCGGCGAGTCGATTGACATGACCCAGGTGAAGGTGGGCGCCTATGTGGTTGGCGGCACCACCGACCACATCACTCCCTGGCAGGGCTGCTACGGCACCGCCCGGCTGTTTGGCGAGGACGCAACCTACGTGTTGTCCAACGCCGGCCACCTGCAGAGCCTGGTGAACCCCCCCGGCAACCCCAAGTCGTTCTACTACGCGGCGCCTGCCACCGCCGAGGCCCCGGAAACCTGGCTGCAAAACGCCGGGGAGCGCCAGCAAGGTAGCTGGTGGCCGCATTGGCGCGAATGGATCGGACAGCGTTCGGGCGACAGCCTGCCAGCGCCGAAGAAACTCGGATCGCGCAAGTACCCACTTCTCTGCCCGGCGCCTGGCACCTACGTCATGGAGCGTTGAGGCTGCCCTCTCTTCCTTGAGCTGAGCCTACGCCGGCCGTGGGTTTCAGCGTTTCGTGAAGGCGTGGATCGGCGTCCTTTCAGTTAGAGGTCAATCAGTGCCCGGACTCGTTTGGCAATGGCAAGGCATGAGGTCAATCCTGGCGATTCAATCCCGAACAGATTGATCAATCCAGGAACGTCATGCTGCTGCTCACTGCTGATGAGGAAGTCACGGGCAGGCTCGCCAGGGGCGGAAATTTTCGGGCGAATTCCGCTGTATCCCGGCTGCAAGCTGTTGTCAGGCAAACCAGGCCAGTAACTGCGGATGGCCGAGTAGAAAACCTCTGCGCGAGCTGGATCGACCTGATAGTCCTCGGTCTCAACCCATTCGGTGTCCGGGCCGAAACGTGCTTGCCCGCCCAGGTCCACAGTCATGTGCACACCGAGGCCGGCAGCCTCAGGCGCGGGGTAGATGAGATGGGTGAAAGGAGCGCGTGTGGACGAACTGAAGTAACTGCCTTTGCACAAGTAATCCTGAGGCACCGTGTGTTGCGGCAGGCCTTTTATGCGTCTGGCCAATGCCGGCGCTTGAAGCCCGGCAGCGTTGATCAGCAAGCGGCAGGAAAGCGCCATGGGCGTTTCCCCTCCCACGTGCAAAAGGAAGCCTTCAGCGATCACTTCGGCGCTGAGTAAAGGCGAGTAAAACGCCACGCTGGTGCCCGCTGCTTCGGCATCACCTTGCAGCGCCAACATCAATGCATGTGAATCCACGATGCCGGTAGAAGGCGAATATAAGGCTGCGACGCACTCGAGCGCAGGTTCAAGTGCGAGTGCCTGATCGCGATCAAGCAGGCGCAAGTCATTCACACCATTCTCAAGTCCGCGCTCAAGCAAAGACTCGAGCTGACGAATTTGCGCTTCATCTTTGGCAACGATCAGTTTTCCGGTTTTGCGCGTGCTGACTCCGTGGGTTTCGCAATACGCGTAGAGCTCATGCTTACCCTCGACACACAATTGGGCTTTGAGGCTTCCAGGCGGATAGTAAATACCCGCGTGGATAACTTCGGAGTTACGCGAGCTTGTGCCGATACCGATGGCTTCCCCGGCTTCTATGACCAGCACCTCATTACCTGCCAGCGCCATTTCGCGTGCGACGGCAAGGCCGACCACACCTGCACCCACGACAACGCAATCGATATCGACACTCACTGTAGCGACTCCCTTTAGTCGTTAGATGCCGCCCAGGCACCTGTAGCTGATTTCCAGATAATCTTCGATCCCGTACTTGGAGCCTTCACGGCCCAGCCCGGAAGACTTCACGCCACCGAAAGGTGCCGTTTCGGTGGAGATGATGCCAGTGTTGATCCCGATGATTCCATACTCCAGGGCTTCGGCCACGCGGAACACACGGGAGAGGTCCCGGGCGAAGAAATAGGCCGCCAAGCCGAACTCGGTGTCATTAGCTTGAGCAACCACGTCTGCCTCGTCGTTGAAGCGAAACAACGGCGCAAGCGGGCCAAAGGTTTCTTCGCGTGCAACCAGAGCTACCACTCAAGCGCTACGAGGAGCGAGTACATCGATGGCTCGTTGTTCCACGGGGATCATCGGCTTCCTGGTCATGGCCAGGATAACGACCGCACCCGTCACCAAAAGTGCGCCTGCAATGCCAAATGCCAAGTTATAGCTTCCGGTGGCACTGATGACATAGCCAGTGACCACGGGGGCAAGCATGCCGAAGATGTTTCCTCCTACCACGACAAATGCCATCGCCCTGCCTACATCTCCAGAGCTGGGGAGCAGGTCGTTCAGTAGTGAGAAATTCAGCGACGTGGTAGATGCAATGCCGGCCAAGGTAAGAGAGAAGATCAACACCAGCAACGCAATGTCATCGGTGAAGGGAATAAGCAGTATGCAACTGGCGACAATCATGGTCATCGCGATGACATTACGACGTTTTTCTGAGGCCGCGCCGCTGCCATTTTTCAAATACTGGTCGCTGAGTTTGCCGATGACAATGCAAAGGATGACTGCTGCTGCGTATGGAATAGCTGTTAACAGGCCGCTTTTCGCGATGGTCAAGTGACGGACTTCTTGTAGATAGCTCGGTAGCCAGGTCAGAAATAGGTACTGGGTGTAAACGTTGCAGCCCTGAGCAATTGCCAAGCCCCAAATTGTTGGGGTTTTCAGAAGTTTTTTCAGCCCGTAAGTCATCGTTGCCGCGCTGCTTGCGCCATTAGAAGTGCGGGTTTGAACGATGTGTTCACGTTCATTAGCGGACAGCCATTTCACTTTTTCTGGTTTCTCATAGAAGAAAAACCACGCCGCCAACCACACAAAGCCAATGCAGCCTGCGATGACGAATGACATGCGCCAGCCGAACATTGCAACCAGAGTAGCCAGTACAACAGAGCAAATAGCCGGGCCAGCGTACGAACCGCTGTTGAAGATAGCTGTGATTGTGCCGCGCTCGGTGCTTGGTATCCATTCGCGGATGACCTTGGCGCCGACGGGATTACTCACCGACTCACCGGCACCCATGACCAGGCGTGCGGTTAGCAGGCTGGCAAAACTAGATGCCGCCCCAGTCAGTGCAGTCGCCAACGACCAAATAAAAATTCCTATACCTCCAACACGTTTAATTCCGAATTTATCGATCAGTAAGCCGACCGGAATTAGGAACAACGCGTAGCTCCAGATGAAGGATGAGAACAGGTAGCCCATCCCCACTGACGTCAGATGGAACTCCTCAGCAATGGGTTTGGCCGCAATGGATAAGGCGATCCGATCCATGTAGTTGATCATGGCCAGCGTGAACAGAAAAACAGCTATCCAGCCTCTACGGTATGACATGTATTCACCATTATTTTGATTGTGGTGGGTGCTTGGTCGAGGCGTTGGCAAGGAGGGGGTGTTCAGGCAGGCACCCATGCCAGCGCTTTGTTTTGCTTGCGCTAAAAATGTACTTTATTACGATATAAGTCAATCCGTGTTTTTTAAAAACGGCATGAAAGCGACAACGAGCGTGCGGCATTCGTTGGCATATGATCGGGCAAGACAAAGCGCGCGCGATCCGTATGGTCGCGCGAGGTTTCAATGGTGGGAGTTAGGGGGGGCTACTCGAACAGCGCAGGATCTACTTTGTGACGTCTGGCCTGTTCCAAATGTCTGCGCATTTGATCCGCAGCGGCAAGCCGATCACCACGTTCCAAGCAATCTAAGATTGCGAGGTGTTCCTCCGCCTGGCCCTTTCGAGGTGCTCGCGTACTAGCCTGGCGGTACTCAACAAGGCGCCGAAGTTGGTCTAGACGGCGGACTGTTTGTTGAAGAAAACGATTGCCTGAGCAGGCGGCCAGTGTTTCGTGGAACTGAGAGTTCGCTTCGAACAGTTCCTGTGGTGTCATGGTCAGATACCCACCGCTTGCGATGAACTCCTGCTGTCTCCGGCAGGCGTTTAGCGTTTCACGATCAATCTGAAATGACGGCGAAAGCAGGCCCGAAGGTTCAATGGTTGCGCGAAAGGAATAGCTTTCTTCGTATGCTTCCACCGAGTCAATCATCGGCAGGAGGCGCCAACCTTGGCCTGCACGTTGCTCGACCCATCCTTCCTGCTGGATGCGTGACAGAACAGCTCTCAACGCTGCTCTGGAGACATCGAATTGGCGCATGAACTCGATCTCAGTGAACAACTCGGGTAGCTGTCTACTAAGGCGTAGCTCGGCGAATCTAAGGTAGAGGGGGTCATCGCTTTTCTCCATAACCTCAGAGGCAAGGTCGCCCAAGTCATCGCTGGAACGAGCTAGAAAAAAACCTCGGTTTCGGTCGTAAGTCAGCATGCCCTTTTCGACCAGGTGGCCCATGGCAAATTTAACTGGCGTCCTTGAGACGTTGAGCGTTGTTGCCAGCTGTGACTCGACGAGGTGATGTCCTATTCCGAAGCGTTCGCGTCGAACGTATGAAACGATGTCACGCGCAATACGTGCTTGTAGGGGGCTTAGAGGCATTGGGTCGAGAACCAGAAGAGCTGAACCAGAGGATCGCCATTCTAACGTGTCAGGTCGCCTAGTGGCAGCGTCGGCGGTGTGACCGTGCACAGTGGCGCTCATGGTTTGGGGCACATCCGATCTCAGGGGTGATGTGAATTGGATGAATCAATATTGACCTATATCATTACAGAGTGCAATATGTCCTCGCAAAAACATTGCCTGTACAGCCTGTGAGGATTAGCCAATGCCTGAGTCAAAGGGTCGAACCGTTTCCGCCAACGGCATCGAGTACCGTGTCAGCGACATTCGTGGGGTCGTGACTGACCTGGGCGGTGATTACGACAAGCTCCCCTACAGCTTGCGAGTCCTCGCCGAGAACGTTTTGCGCGGTGAGAAGTATCCGGAAGTTGCTCTGAAAGTGATCTGCGCCCGTTCCAAAGAATTCGACATTCCGTTTCGCCCCGCCCGCGTTGTGTTGCAGGATTTGCTCGGTACGCCAGCACTTGTAGACTTGGCTGGGTTGAGAGATGCAGTTGCGGAAAAAGGTGGAAATCCTCGGTTCGTTAACCCAGTTACTCCTACTCACCTTGTCGTTGACCATTCGCTTAACGTAGAGCGCTGGGGTGACGCAACTGCGCTTGCCGACAACGAGCAAATCGAACGCGAACGCAACGCGGAGCGCTTCCAGTTTCTGGATTGGTGTAATAAGGCATTCAGCAATCTTTCGATCATTCCGTCAGGCAAAGGCATCCTTCACCAGATCAACCTTGAGCGCCTGACTACCGTGGTCGGGACTCAGCGACGTGGTGATGAGATTTGGGCTTTCCCGGATACCCTGGTGGGCACTGATAGCCACACCACGATGATCAACGCCATTGGTGTGTTGGGCTGGGGTGTCGGCGGTATCGAAGCTGAGGCGGCGATGCTAGGTAAATCACTAATGCTCCGCCTGCCAGAAATCGTCGGTGTTCGTTTGGAGGGCACACTACCTCAAGGCTACTTGGCGACCGACATCGCACTGGCGTTGACTGAGCTGCTTCGTAAGGCCGGTGTGATTGGCTCCTTCTTAGAGTTCTTCGGCCCTGGTGTTCCGCAACTGTCTCTGGCCGACAGAGGAACCTTGTCCAACATGGCTCCAGAATTTGGTGCCACTGCGGCGATGTTTGCTATTAACGACCGCACACTTCACTACCTGCGCATGACTGGTCGCGGCGGCCAGATTTCTGGCCTGACTGAAGCCTATGCTCGTGCGCAAGGGCTGTGGCATGACAGCTTGGCAGGCGCGGAATACAACCGAGTGGTAACGCTCGATCTTGGGGCGGTTGCACGCTCCATCGCCGGGCCTAAGCAACCGCACCAACGTATTGTATTAGGACAAAAGACGCCTGCTACCAACCTTCCAACCACGTTGGATAACGGTTCGATCGTCCTCGCCGCCATCACTAGCTGCACGAACACTTCCAATCCACGTGGCGTAATCGCTGCGGGGCTGGTTGCTCGGAACGCCCGCGAGCGGGGTTTGAAACGAGCGCCCTGGGTTAAAACTTCCTTTGCGCCTGGCTCCAGGGTGGTTACTGACTATCTGGAACGCTCAGGTTTAAATGAAGACCTGGACGCCTTGGGTTTCAACCTCGTCGGATACGGCTGCACGACCTGTAACGGTATGTCGGGCCCGCTGCTGAGCACTGAAATCGAAGACGAGATCCGGACTCGCAAGCTGGATACTGTCGCGGCCACTTCTGGTAACCGTAACTTTGAAGGTCGTGTCCACCCGTTGGCTCGCGAAGTCTTCATCATGTCGCCACCGTTGATTGTTGCCTACGCCATCGCGGGCACCTATCTGATTGACCCTGAAAAGGACGCTTTGGGCCTTGATGACAATGGCGTACCGGTTTACCTGCATGAACTGTGGCCAAGCGACGAAGAACTCACTCGCATCGAAGCAGACAACCTCACTGCTGACCTTTTCGACAAGGCATACGAAGACGTTCCGCGCGAAGCAGGACTAATTGCCAGCGATCTGCGTGCGGGTGTGAGTGACCAGTATGCATGGCAGGCCGACAGCACCTATATCCGTAAACCTCCCTACTGGAGTGATGCGGTGACCGCCACAGATATCAGCAAAGACCTGAGCAACATGCGTGTATTGGTCATGCTCTCGGACAACATCACGACCGATCATATTTCTCCGTCCGGGGCAATCTTGCCTGAAAGCGATGCAGGTCAGTACCTTCAGTCAAAAGGTATTGCAGTGCCTGATTTCAATTCGTACGGCACTCGTCGTGGTAACCATGAAGCTGCTCAGCGCGCAACATTTGCGAGTCCACGCCTGAAAAACGAACTGTTGGAAGATGGCCGTGAAGGCCCTTGGACATTGCTGCTCCCTGAGAAAGAGATCACCACGATTTTCCAAGCAGCAGAACTTTATGCGGAACGTAAACAGTCGCTAATTGTTGTTGCCGGCAAGGAATACGGCAGTGGTTCTTCGCGTGACTGGGCTGCCAAGGGCCCTCGACTGTTGGGTGTGCGGGTAGTCGTGGCCGAAAGCTTTGAACGTATTCACCGTACCAACCTTGCGGGGCTGGGCATCCTGCCATTGCAGTTCGAAGAAGGCGTTTCCCGCCAAAGCTTGGGGCTCAACGGACGCGAAACATTCAGCGTTGAAGGCATCACTGAAGAGTTCAAGCCGGGGGAGAAAATTACTCTGGTGATTGAGCGTGAGAATGCTGAGAAGGAACGGGTAACCGTGATGAGCCGCCTGGATACCTTTGAGGATGTTCGTTACTTCCGCAGTGGAGGGCTTCTGCCACAGCTGCTTATCGAGAGCATGAAGAATGCCTCCGTTAACTGATGCAACGCCATCCTCTGTAGGAGAAATGAAATGACTCAAAGACGTATTCCCGCCGTATACATGCGCGGTGGCTCGAGTAAAGGTGTCTTCTTCCTCGATGAGAGCCTACCTGCCGCGGGCGCTGAGCGAGACGCAATTCTGCTTCGTGTTATCGGAAGCCCAGATGTGTACGGCAAACAGATCGATGGCATGGGCGGTGCGACCTCCAGCACGAGCAAGGTGGTGATCATTGGGAAGTCCACTCGTGACGATTGCGATGTGGACTACCTCTTTGGTGCACCCGCAATCGAAACACCTGTAATCGACTGGTCTGGCAATTGTGGAAACCTGAGCTCGGCTGTTGGCCCCTACGCGATCTCTGAAGGTTTGGTGGACGCACCTCGCGACGGTATAGCTGTTGTTCGTATCTGGCAGGCGAACATTCAAAAACGCATCATTGCCCACGTGCCTATGCGCGATGGCGAGGTTCAAGAAGAAGGTGACTTCGTGCTCGATGGCGTCGCTTTCCCAGCAGCTGAGATCGTCGTTGAGTTCATGGAGCCAGGTGGTTCCGATGGAAGCATTCTTCCGACCGGGAACGCAGTGGATCAGGTAGATATTCCAGGTATCGGGAAGTTGTCGGTAACTCTGCTCAATGCGGGTAACCCTACGATCTTCATTGATGCACTGGCAATAGGTCTCAAGGGCACTGAAACGCAGGATCAGGTCAATGGGGACACGGCTCTTCTTACCCGTCTTGAGTCAATTCGTGCTCATTGCACGGTGGCAATGGGATTGGCGGATAGCGCTGAAGAGGCAACTCGTCTTCGCCCGCACACGCCCAAGCTCTGCTTTGTCGCCCAACCGCAAGCTTACCAGGCTGCAGGTGGCAAGCAGGTGCAGCCGCATGACATCGACGTGATTGCCCGAATCATGTCCATGGGCAAGTTACACCATGCCATTACTGGAACCGGCGCAGTTGCTGTAGCGGTAGCGGCGGCACTGGATGGCACGTTGGTTAATCACGTCGTTGGCGACATCGGTGATCGCCAGGTACGCATGGGACACACCGCAGGTAGCGTGGCTGTCGGAGCGAAGACTGTCCTGAAGGGTGGTGCCTGGATCGTAGAAAAGGCCGTGATGAGTCGCAGCGCCCGTCGTTTGATGGAAGGCTGGGTACGTATCCCCGAAGTGCTCTGACTCCGCCAGTGCTCCTGCCGGTTCAATCCCGGCAGCACACTCAAACTGAATAATAAAAACAATGAGATAAGCATCATGAGCTCATCCGAGATTCCGCGTCATTCAATGAATCGCCGTCGATTCGTACAACTGTCAGCCATAACGGCAGGTGGGATCGTGGCCGCAAGTTACAACATTCCTGCGAGCGCAGCGTCTACAAGCGGTGAAAACAAAATGGCCAATAACAAGACTGTTCAGGCACCTCGGTTTGCATACGTCGGCTCACGTACCACCAGAGAGCGAAATGCACGCGGTGATGGCATCACTGTCTATCGCTACGAACCTGAAACCGGGGCATGCACTCTGGTTCAGACCCTAAACGATTTGGTTAACCCATCCTTTTTGACCTTCAATCATCCTCAAACTCACCTCTATTGTGTGCATGGTGATCTAAGTGAGGTCAGCTCCTTTGCCATCGATGCCAAGACTGGAGAACTGAGTAAGCTCAATACCGTCAGCACCCAGGGTAAAAACCCAGTCCATTTAAGCGTCGATCCGACGAATAATTTTCTGGCCGTTGCCAACTATGCGGCTGGGAGCTTTGCTTTATTCCCAATTCAGGACGACGGCAGCCTAGGGTCGTCGTCTATTCCTGAATTGCTGCCAGGTGAAGCTGGCCCTCATAGAGTCGAGCAAAGCGGTTCGCATCCCCATATGATTCCCTTTGATCCGTCGGGCCGTTTCCTTGTGATTCCCGATAAGGGACTGGACGGGGTGTTTGTTTACCGCGTCCAAAATAACAACGCGAAACTCACTGCTACCCAGGTCAGCATGGTCAAATCGAGAGAAGGTTCCGGCCCTCGCCATATCGTGTTCGCCCCTGGCGGCAAATATGCGTACGTGGTCAATGAGCTCGATAGTACTGTCACTGGCTTTGCCTATGAGGCAGAGCAAGGTGTACTAACCGCACAGGAGATTTTGCCTACATTACCTTCCAACTTCACTGGAAACAGTCGTGCCGCAGCCATCGCCATGGCGCCATCTGGAAAATACCTCTACGTGTCGAATCGCGGGCACGATAGCGTTGCCACCTTTTCGATTGAGGAGAACGGCGGCTTTTCGATTAAGGGCCACACGCCATCGTTGGGACGTAAGCCGCGCTTTATGAACCTCACACCCGATGGCTCACGCCTCTTAGTTGCTAACGAGGAAAGCGACAACATCATCTCCTTCGATGTCGATCGAGCAACGGGCGGGCTGACCGCTAATGGGCAATCGATAAAGACAGGCAGTCCAGTCTGCATGATTTTCAAAACGACTTGATGGCTGGTTTTGCATAGCCTGGAGCGAAGACCTTGATTTTCTTCGCTCTCCAATTCTTGGAGTTGCCGTATCTGAAGTTGATTGGAACCGCGCTTCTCCTGTGGATCGGAATCAAGCTTCTGGTGCCTGAAAGCGAGGGTTCGCACGACAACCTGGTTGCGGTGGTCGGCGCATCCAATGGAAAGCTGGAACTGGTGATATTCGGCATCGTAATCAGCATTCCGATCATCATTTGGGGGAGCAAGTTGGTGCTTCATTTCACGGATCACTTCCCAGTCGTTATCACCTTCGGCGCGGGGCTGCTCGGATGGATTGCCGACAGCATGGCAATCACGGATATAACTTTGCCCGTCACGCCTTCTTGGTCGAGCGATGCCGCTGGAGCTGTTGGCGTGTTGTTGGTGTTGGTGTTGGTGTTGGTCGTTGGGAAAGTTATCGCTAGCCGCCAGGAAATAAACTGCTTCGACGTACCTGAGTCTGAAAGGGGCGAAAGACCGTGATGAATGACGTTGCCGTTGCACGCAGTGATCTGGCCCCGACAGGCCAGATGAGGGTTGCCATTAATTTAGGTAACCCAGTCCTGGCCCAGCGAGAGGAGGCTACTGGTGACCTTAAAGGTGTATCGGTAGCACTGGCTAACAAACTGGCGCAGGAACTAGAAGTCTCCATTCAGCTCATCCCTTACGATGCTGCCGGAAAGGTTTTTGCTGCATTGGAAAATGAGCTTTGGGACCTGGCATTCCTGGCTATCGAACCTGTGCGTGCGGAAAAAATCGCCTTTTCGACTCATTACGTGAGCATAGATGGCACATACATCGTCAGTAAGGAAAGCTCAGTTCACAGCGCATCTGAGCTTGACGTCTTCGGCTGCAGAATTGCGGTTGGACGTGGTGCTGCCTATGACCTTTACCTGAGCAGAACACTTCAACACGCCGAACTCATCAGAGCACCCACTTCCGCTGAAGCCGTGGATGTCTTCCTGGAGCAAAGCTTGGATGCCGCTGCGGGCGTTCGCCAGCCTTTGGAGCGAATTGCGAGATCAAATCCAGAGCTAAAGGTGCTTTTGGATAATTTCACTGAGATCCGCCAAGCAATGGCCGTTCCTAAAGCAAGGAGTAAAGCAGCTGAATACGTACAGGCTTTCATAAGTCGTCAGCTGTCGAATGGTTTCGTGGCCAAGGCGTTGGCTGATAGCGGACAACAGGATGCACGTGTCGCCACACAAAGTGCAGTGCGCTCGGTGAAGAGCTAAAAACTGGGCTATTTGAAATTATGGAGCAGGAATAATTATTGCTGAGCCATGATTTTGGGCTTGTTTGGTGGCTTGGAATCGCGACACATCCGTGTATATTGAATTCAAAATACAAAAAGCACTGGAGGTTCCGATGACTGACTCAATTGATCGCACCCTGCAAGTCCCTTTCACTGGTCCAACCTTGCTCGGCACGCCGTTACTCAACAAGGGCACGGCATTCAGCCAGCAAGAGCGGCAGTCCCTGCACCTGACAGGATTGCTACCCGAGCAAGTGGAGACCATCGAGCAGCAGGCTGACCGGGCGTATCAGCAATTCAGGGCATGTGGCAGCGAGTTGGACAAGCACATCCTGTTGCGCTCCATTCAGGACTTCAACGAGACGTTGTTCTATCGGTTGGTTGACGATCATCTCGATGAAATGCTGCCGATCATCTACACACCCACGGTCGGTAAGGCGTGTCAGGAGTTTTCGCGCATTTATCGCAGCCATCGTGGGCTGTTTATTGGTATCGGCGATCAGGCGCGCATTGACGAAATTCTCGCCAACGTCACCAAGGACAATGTGAAAGTCATCGTCGTCAGTGACTGTGAGCGCATCCTGGGGCTCGGTGATCAGGGCGTCGGCGGCATGGGCATCCCCATCGGCAAGCTGTCGCTGTATACCG
This sequence comes from Pseudomonas sp. NA-150, assembly GCF_044336365.1. NCBI lineage: Bacteria > Pseudomonadati > Pseudomonadota > Gammaproteobacteria > Pseudomonadales > Pseudomonadaceae > Pseudomonas > Pseudomonas sp. NA-150. The sequence goes on from NZ_CP172305.1 coordinate 2,832,887, forward strand.
CGTGTGGCGGCATCAGTCCGGCCTATACCCTGCCGGTGGTGCTAGATGTCGGCACCAACAATCCGGCGTTGCTGGAGGACCCACTGTATTTCGGTCGTCGCCAGCAGCGTGTCCGTGGGGCCGAGTACGATCAATTCCTGCAAGCGTTTGTAGAGGGCGTCCAGCGCCGCTGGCCGGGTGTCATCCTGCAATTCGAAGACTTCGCGTTGAGCAATGCAATGCCGTTATTGGCTCGCTACCGCGACCAGTTGTGTTGCTTCAACGATGACATCCAGGGCACCGCTGCGGTGACCGTAGGTACATTGCTGGCGGCGTGCAAGACCAAAGGGCAGCGTCTCTCGGAGCAAACGATCGCGTTTGTCGGTGCAGGCTCTGCCGGATGCGGCATCGCCGAGCAAATTATCGCCGCCATGCAACTGGAAGGTCTAAGTGAGTCCCAGGCGCGCGGCCAGGTCTATCTGCTGAACAGCAAAGGCTTGCTGACTGATCGTCAGCCTGATCTCTACGATTTCCAGCAACGTCTGGCTCATTCCAGCGAATCGCTTGCGCAGTGGCAGTTCAGTGGAGACTGGCCGTCGCTGCATGAGGTGGTGAGTAACGCCAAACCTACGGTGTTGATTGGCGTGTCGGGCAAGTCCGGTCTGTTTACCCAGCAGATTATCCAGACCCTGCACGCCCATTGTCCGCAACCGATCATCATGCCGTTGTCCAACCCGACCTCGCAGATCGAGGCGCACCCCAAGGACATTTTGCAATGGACCCAAGGGCAAGCACTGGTGGCTACAGGCAGTCCTTTCCTTCCGGTTGAGCTGTTCGGCAAGGTGTTCCCCATTGCTCAGTGCAACAACTCCTACATCTTCCCCGGTATCGGCCTGGGGGCGATTGCCAGCAAGGCGACACGCATCACTGACGGCATGCTCATGGCGTCTGCCCAGGCGCTGGCCGAGAGCGCCGGGGCAGGGCAGATGCTGCCGCCGTTGCGCGATGTCCAGGCGGTGAGCAAGCGCATTGCGTTCGCGGTCGGCTTGGCCGCGCAGCGAGACAACGTTGCTGCGCCGCAATCCGAGGAGGCACTGCAGGCCGCCATCGAGCAACACTTCTGGCAACCGGTTTACCGACAGTACGCGCGTCGTCCGGTTTAAAGGATCGTGCAAAAAATCCCGCCAATTCGGCGGGATTTTTTATCTGTAAAACGACTCAGCGCTTGGGCTCGCGAATAGAAAAGTTCGCCATGTGTTCCAGACCTTTGATCAATGCCGAATGATCCCAGTGGCTACCGCCCAGCGCGGCACAGGTGCTGAGCACCTGTTGCGCATTGGCAGTGTTGGGCAGGTTGAGGTTCAACTGACGAGCGCCCTCAAGTGCGAGGTTCAGATCCTTCTGGTGCAGACCGATGCGGAAGCCAGGGTCGAATGTGCCCTTGATCATGCGTTCGCCATGCACTTCAAGAATCTTCGACGAAGCGAACCCGCCCATGAGCGCTTCGCGAACCTTGGCGGGATCGGCACCGTTACGGGCAGCAAACAACAAGGCTTCGGCCACCGCCTGGATGTTCAGGGCGACGATAATCTGATTGGCCACTTTTGCGGTCTGACCGTCGCCGTTGCCTCCGACCAGCGTGATGTTCTTGCCCATGCTTTGGAGCAGGGGCAGGGCGCGATCGAATACCTCCTGATCACCGCCCACCATGACGCTCAGGGTGCCAGCCTTGGCACCGACTTCGCCGCCCGATACCGGGGCATCCAGATAACGCGCGCCAGTGGCGACGATTTTTTCCGCGAAAGCTTTGGTCGCCGAGGGTGAAATCGAGCTCATGTCGATGACCACTTTGTTGGGCCCCATCCCTTCGGCGACGCCGTTTTCGCCGAAGAGTACCACCTCCACATAGGGCGTATCCGGAACCATCACGATGATGAACTCTGCTGCCCGAGCCACTTCCCGCGGGTTCGTCACCACCTCGGCGCCAGCGTCAGTGAGGGCTTTGGGGGGAGGGCTGTGGTGGCTCGAAAGGAACAGCTGATGGCCGGCCTTGATCAGGTTTTGCGCCATGGGGAGGCCCATGATGCCCGTGCCGATAAATCCGATAGTCGCCATGTTCGATGCCTTTTGGTCAGATAAGGTTGTGGGTTTTCAGCCAGCCCAGGCCGGCTTCGGTGGTGGTCAACGGTTTGTATTCGCAGCCAATCCAGCCGTCGTAGCCGATGCGCGTGAGGTGCTCGAACAGGAAGCGGTAGTTGATCTCACCCGTTCCAGGTTCATGGCGGCCAGGGTTATCCGCCAGCTGCACATGGTTGATCACCGACAGTCGCTCTTCCAGGGTTCGTGCCAGGTCGCCTTCCATGATTTGCATGTGGTAGATGTCGTATTGCAGGAACAGATTGGCACTGCCGACCTGTTGGTGAATGTCCAGCGCCTGTGCCGTTGTGGTCAGGAAAAAACCGGGGATGTCACGGGTGTTGATCATCTCCATGACCAGGCGAATGCCCACCGCGTCGAGTTTTGCGCTGGCGTATTTCAGGTTGTCGACGAAGGTCTGCCGCACCGCTGCGGGGTCAACGCCGGTGGGGGCAATACCGGCCAGGCAGTTGATCTGGGTGTTGCCCAAGACCTTGGCATACTCGATGGCCAGATCGACGCCCGCCTTGAATTCCTCGACTCTGTCCGGATGGCAGGCAATTCCGCGTTCGCCTTTGCCCCAGTCGCCAGGCGGCAGGTTGAACAGCACCTGGGTGAGACCATGTTCATCCAGCTGCGCTTTGATTTCGGCGGACCCGAACTCGTAGGGGAACAGGTATTCCACACCGCTGAAACCCGCGGAGGCGGCCGCAGCAAAACGCTGCAGGAAGGGTTGCTCGGTGAACAGCATCGACAGATTGGCGCATAGGCGGGTCATGAATTTTCTCCGGTACGAACGTTGATCAGCGCATTGGATTGATGGACGTAGGCGCATCGGCAGCGCATTCGGCCAGCGGCTCGAATTCGTTGATGGCGTTGATTTCGGTGCCCATGGCGATATTGGTGACGCGTTCCAGAATGACCTCGACCACCACCGGAACCCGGTGTTGAGCCATAAGCGCGCGGGCTTCGGCGAAGGCGGCTTGCAGGTGCGCCGGATCAGTCACGCGCAAGGCCTTGCAGCCCAGCCCTTCGGCGACCGCAATATGGTCGACGCCGTAGCCTTCAAGTTCCGGGGCGTTGATGTTGTCGAACGCCAGTTGCACGCAGTAATCCATATCAAAGCCACGTTGGGCCTGGCGGATAAGGCCCAGGTAGGCGTTGTTCACCACCACGTGGATGTAGGGCAGCTTGAACTGCGCGCCCACCGCGAGTTCTTCGATCATGAACTGGAAATCGTAATCGCCGGACAGCGCAACCACTTGCCGCTGTGGATCGGCCTTTACCACGCCCAGCGCTGCCGGAATCGTCCAGCCCAGCGGCCCGGCCTGACCACAATTGATCCAGTGCCGAGGTTTGTAGACGTGCAGAAACTGCGCCCCGGCAATCTGCGACAGGCCGATGGTGCTGATGTAGCAGGTGTCCTGACCGAAGAAGCGATTCATCTCTTCGTACACCCGTTGTGGCTTGATCGGCATGTTGTCGAAGTGCGTCTTGCGTTGCAGGCGGCTCTTGCGTTGCTGGCAACTGCTCAACCAGGCAGCGAAGTTCTTCAGGCGACCTGCCGTATGCCATTCACGGGCGACCTCCAGCAGCATCTGCAACGCGCTGCCGGCATCCGACACGATGCCCAGTTCCGGCATCAGCACGCGGCCGATCTGGGTGGGCTCGATGTCGATGTGGATGAACCGACGCCCCTCTGTGTACACGGGGATTGAACCGGTATGACGGTTGGCCCAGCGATTGCCGATACCGATCACCGCGTCCGATTCAAGCATCGTCGCGTTGCCATAGCGATGGGACGTTTGCAGGCCGACCATGCCCGCCATTTGGGGGTGGTCATCGGGAATACAGCCCCAGCCCATCAGTGTCGGAATCACTGGAATGCCGGTCAGTTCGGCGAACTCCACCAGCAAGGCCGAGGCATCGGCGTTGATGATGCCGCCGCCCGCGACGATCAGGGGGCGATCCGCCTGGTTGAGCAAGGCCATGGCTTTTTCGGCCTGCTGGCGGCTGGCCTTCGGCTTGACCACGGGCAGCGGTTCATAGGCGTCGATGTCGAACTCGATCTCGGCCATTTGCACGTCGAACGGCAAGTCGATCAGGACCGGGCCCGGACGATCACTGCGCATGATCTGGAAAGCTTTTTGGAACACGTAGGGGACTTGGCCGGGTTCCATCACCGTGGTCGCCCACTTGCACACCGGAGCGGCGATAGTCGAAATGTCCACGGCCTGGAAGTCTTCCTTGTGCAGCCGGGCACGCGGCGCCTGGCCGGTAATGCACAGGATCGGAATCGAATCGGCAGACGCCGAATACAGCCCGGTAATCATGTCGGTGCCGGCCGGGCCCGAGGTACCGATGCACACACCGATATTCCCGGCCACGGCGCGGGTGTAGCCCTCGGCCATGTGCGAAGCGCCTTCCACGTGCCGGGCCAGCACGTGATCGATACCGCCCAGCGCTTTCAGCGCGGCATACAGCGGATTGATGGCCGCGCCGGGGATGCCGAAGGCGGTATTGATGCCTTCGCGGCGCATCACCAGAACGGCGGCTTCGATAGCTTTCATGAGGGGCATGGGGACTCTCCGTGATTCGATATTTTTTGTACACCCCAAGCATCCATTTGCTAGCCTGCTTTGTGAATTGTCACTTTTATCGTTTCTGTCGGTATCAGGAGTATCGAATGGATCGTTACGCGGAACTGCGCAGCTATGCCCTCATCGCCTCGCGGGGCAGCTTTGCCGCTGCGGCCTTGGCCGATGGCGTGACGCCGGTGATCATGGGGCGGCGCCTGACCGCACTGGAGCAACGGCTGGGGGTCAAGCTGATTCATCGATCCACCCGCGGTTTGACCCTCACCGAATTGGGTGAGGCCTATCTGGAGCAGGCCAAGGTCCTGCTGCAGTCGTTCGATGAGATTGACGCCAGCATCAGTGAGAACCGCAGCGCGGTGCGCGGTCACTTGATGATCACCGCGCCGGCCGGGTATGGCCGCCGGCATGTCGCCCCGCATGCGCCGGAGTTTCAGGCGCGATTTCCGGACCTCAAGGTTTCGCTCGATCTGACTGACAACGTCATTGATCTGGTGCGCGCGGGCTATGACATGAGCATTCGCATCGGTGAAGTGCTCGACCCCAATTATGTGGCGATTACCCTGGCCGCCAACCGTCGTGTGGTCTGTGGCGCACCGAGCTATTTCGCGACCCATGGCACGCCGCAAACCCTGGATGATCTTGCTCGGCATAACTGCCTGGCCTTCAGCCTGCAGGGCGGACAGCACCGTGGCTGGACCTTTCAAAAGGACGGCAGGCAGGTTGCCGTCAAAGTCGCCGGCAACCTCTACTGCAATGACGGCGAGCTGCTGTTTGACTGGGCCAAACGCGGACTCGGTATCTGCTGGCGCTCGGTCTGGGAAATCCAGAGCGAGCTGCTGAGCGGCGAACTCACCACGGTGCTCGATGAGTTCGCCTTGCCCAGCTACGACATCCAGGGCGTGTACCCTCAGCAGCATTACCTGCCAGCCAAGGTGCGATTCTTCATCGCCTTCCTTAAAGAGGTCTATAGCCGCCCCGGGTATTGGCTAGATCAATGACAGCGACAAGGCGGGCAGGCCCTGGATCTGTCCTTTGACTTCGCCAGGGCTATCAGCGAAGAACATGCCGGTGAAGGAGCCTGTGGTGATCACGAAATCCTGGGGCAAGGTCAAGCCGTGGCGGGTGTGGTGGTTGACCAGCCATGGCAGCAGTCGTCGCGGATCGCCCGCCGGGTTGGCGATGGCCGAGGGCACGATGCTCTTGCCGTTGAGCGTCAATTCCAGCTCGGGATGCACGAACGGGAAACTTTCTTCGTAAGGCACGAATTCGCCCACTATCAAGGCGCCGTGATTAAGCAGATCGGCCAACTGGGCGAGGGGTTCGATACGAGGCCAGGCGGCATAGCGACTGGAAACGATTTCGATGGTTGCGGCCATTTCACCCATGCCGGCCATTACCTCGTCGTCGCTGTACGGCTGATCACGAGGGCTGAACGCACGGTTGAAACGAAAGGCGATCTCCAATTCCAGACCCACCGGTGGGAACGCGGCGCGATCGATCTGGCTGCCGGACGAAAGCAGGCAGTCGCGCGGCAGAGGTGAGCCCTGGATCGGACCGGTATGGGATTTCGAACCAATCTTCCAACCGCCGGGCTCGACGCCGCGCAGGTGCAAAATCGCTTGCTGAGTCAGGTAGGCGGCAGCCGGATCGGCAGGGTATACATCGTTATCGAGCTCACCCAATGGGGTGCGCTCACGTTGTGCGTCGACGATCAGTTGCGCCAGGCGCGCAGGGTTGGATGCAGTGTTCAAGGTGTCGCTCCATTGTTCATGACCCCACCCGCGGGCGGGGGTAACTACAGGTTATTTACCCACGACAGGCACGGCCGCTGCACCCGGTGCCAGCGGATCAGACGGTGTCGCATACTCGAATTTGTTCTGCGGCTTCATGCGGTAGGAGAGAATTACCCCAATCGCCAGCAGGATAATGCTGACCAGGAACGGCAGCTGCCAATTGCCGAATTTGTCGATCAGAAATCCGGCCGCCACGGGGCTCACAATAGCCGCCATGGCCGAACCGGTGTTCATCATGCCGCTGGCGGTGCCGCAATGGTCAGGCGCGATGTCCATCGGGATAGCCCACATCGGGCCGATGGTCATTTCGGAGAAGAAGAAGCCGATGGCCAGGCACGCCAGGGAAATGTGTATATCCTTGGTAAACATCAGCGGTACCAGCGACAGTAGCGTCAGCCCCAGGCAGACCGCGACCATCAGGCTGCGTGCCTTGTTCAGATTACCGGTACGCGTATAAATGCGATCACTGACAATGCCGCCCAGGGTATCGCCAATGACGCCGCCGAAGAACACCGTGGAGGAGAAGATAGCGGTGCCCTTGAGATCAAGGCCCATGTTCATGAAGTACATCGGCACCCAGCTCAGCAGCAACCATAACGTCCATCCGTAGCAAAAATAGACGATCGTCACCGGTGCCATGCGTTTGAACAGTCGGCCCCAGGCCAGTGGCTGATTGCTCTTGGCCTTGAGTGGCGGCAAGACGTCCAGCTCTTGTTGCGAAATGCGCGGATGATCCTTCGGCTGTTCGGTAAAGACCAAGGCCCAGAGTGCCACCCAGACAAAGCTGATACCCGCGCAGACGTAGAACGATTCCCGCCAGCCGTAAGTCGCCATGACCGCGATCATCGCCGCCGGGGCCAATGCGTTACCCAGACGCGCGAAGGCATGGGTGATGCCTTGGGCGAATCCGCGTTTCTCCTTGGGTACCCAGCGCGACATTGCGGCGGTGGCGGCAGGGAAGGTGGCGCCTTCACCGAGACCGAGCAGCACCCGTGCGATGAGCAGTGAGACAAAGCCGCCCGCGAGCCCCGTCAGCACGGTGGCGCAGGCCCAGATCAGCCCGCAGACCACCAGTGTTCGTTTGGCGCCGAATCGGTCGCTGACCCAGCCGCCGATGATCTGGAAAACCAGGTAGGGGTACGCAAACGCAGAGAAAACGATGCCAATTTCTGTCTTGCTCAGGTTGAAATCCTTACCAAAGCCAACCGCTGCCGTACTGACATTGACGCGGTCCAGGTAAGTAATGAAATACATGGCGCAGAGCATTAACAACACCACCGTGGTGGGGCGCAGACGTAAAAACTTCATGTTCTATCTCCAGTTTCTTATTGTTATCGCTGACAACGCGATGAGTCGGGATAGTTAGTCGCATCAAGGAGCTGCGATGGAGGTCGCAGCTCCTTTCACATCATTCGCGCCGCAGCGGCACAGACTGCGCCCCCAGGTAGTCCATTGCCGCCAGCACACCGCTGGACTGCAGTTTGACGCCGGCCATTTGCAGGCCCATCTCGCAGCCGGTCAGGGTTGCCATTAACATCAGATCATTGCAGTCACCCAGGTGACCGATACGGAACATCCGGCCTTTCATTTTGCCCAGCCCCGTTCCCAGGGACATGTCGAAGCGTTCGTAGATGGTTTTACGCACGCTATCGGCATCGATGCCTTCTGGCGTCATCACGCCGGTCAGCACCGGGCTGTACACGGCCGGATCGGCACACTGAATTTCCAGGCCCCAGGCGTTCACTGCCGTGCGGCAGGCATGGGCCAGACGATTGTGGCGGGCAAAGACATTCTCCAGCCCCTCGCCGAGGATCATGTCCAGGGCCTCGGACAATCCATACAGCAGATTGGTGTTTGGGGTATACGGCCAATAACCGGTCTTGTTCATCTCGACAATGTCATCCCAGGCCCAGAAACTGCGGGGCAGGCCGGCCGTTTTACTGGCCTCCAGGGCTTTGGGCGACAAGGCGTTGAAGCTGATGCCCGGCGGCAGCATCAGGCCTTTCTGCGAACCGGAAACGGTGACATCCACGCCCCATTCATCGTGACGATAATCGGCCGAGGCGAGACCGGAAATGGTATCGACCAGCAACAGTGCGGGATGTCCGGCAGCGTCGATGGCCTTGCGTACGGCGGCGATATCAGACGTCACACCGGTACTGGTTTCGTTATGCACGACGCACACCGCCTTGATGCGGTGATCGCTGTCGGCACGCAGATGCTCTTCGATCATGTGTGCGTCGACACCACCACGCCAACCCTCGACTCCCGGCCGGCCGATGAACTGCGGCTTGAGGCCCAGGCTGAGCGCCATCTTCTGCCACAGCGTGGCGAAATGACCGGTTTCGAACATCAGCACTTCGTCGCCTGCACTCAACGTATTGCAGAGCGCTGCTTCCCAGGCACCGGTACCCGAGGCGGGGTAGATAACGACAGGGTGGCGGGTCTTGAAAATCTGTTTGATGCCGTCCAACACCTTGAGCCCCAACTCGCCGAATTCAGGGCCGCGGTGGTCAATAGTGGGGTAGCTCATGGCGCGCAGGATGCGATCCGGAACCGGGCTCGGCCCAGGAATTTGCAGGAAGTGACGGCCGGCGGGATGGAAATCAAGCTTCAGCATGGGTGACTCCTTCTTTTTGTATTTTGAATGCAAAATACGTTAGCACGTCGCCATACTGTGTCAAACCTCATATTTGCGCTAATATTCCCCATTAATCATTACGTTTTTGAATAAGGCATCGCTTTTAAAGGATGCAGTTGAGGATTTTGAATGCAAAATTTTGAAGGGGCCGGCGAGCTCGGTAGTCCCCGGTTGATGCCCAAGGTCGAGCGTCAACGGCTGCACGACACTGTCGTGGAACACCTGCGCAGCTTTATTACCGAAGGTGTTTTGGCACCGGGCAAGAAACTCAACGAGCGCGAACTGTGCGAAACCTTGGGCATCTCCCGTACGCCTTTGCGCGAGGCGTTGAAGGTGTTAGCGGTTGAGGGCTTGATCGAGATCAACCCCAACCGCGGCGCCAGTGTTGCGCGCATGTCGGAGCTGGAAATTCGCGAGACCTTCGAGTTGATGAGCGGTATAGAAGCCTTCGCCGGCGAGCTGGCCTGCGAACGCATCACCGATCAGGAACTGGATGAGATCAAGGCGCTGCACTACGCCATGGTGGTCAGCAAGAACCAGAACGACCTGCCGGGCTACTACCAGCGTAACCGCGCCATCCACGATTTGATTAACCTGGCAGCACGTAACTCTGCATTGCGCCAAGTGTACTTAACCTTGAACCGGCGCATTCACGCGTTGCGATTTTTATCCAACCAGCAGGCACCCAAGTGGGAGCGGGCATTGCACGATCATGAAGAAATGATCGAGGCCTTGCAGGCGCGAGACGGCAAGCGGCTGAGCCATATTCTGCGTCACCACCTGTTGGAAAAACGCGACGCCATCATGTTGATGGTTCGCGACGACAACGAGCATCCGGATTCCATTCGACGGTAGTGAGCCGCACCATGACCCTTCGATCGCAGTAGATTGGATGCCTGGCATCGCAACCATCCTGGGCCGGTTCAAGACAAAACGACCTACCGCCGCTTTCTGCAATCGATCGGTTATTTGCCGCCTGTCCGGGCATCCGTCACCATCACCACGGCCACCGTGCACGCTATGCACTATCACCAGATCGACGTCGCAGCCGTTCAGACGCAGCTGGCGCAGGACCTGTCCGCCAGTGATTATTCTGAATTACAGGATGAGTTGCTGGTGATCCCCGTAGGTCAAGTCGGCGATTGCTCAGCCTAACGGATACACCGAGCCGCTGCTCCACCGGTTCAGGCAATTGCGAAAGGCGTAAATCATCGTCGATGACTTCGCGCTGTTGGGTTTCCGGTATTGCTGGTGATGACCTCCTTCAGCGGGTGTTAGATAGCGTCAGGCCCTTGCCTGTCGCGCTCCAGGTGCGCCGCCAGTTTGCGGCGTGCCTGAATGGCGGCCTGGTCGGTCTGGACAATGATTTCGGGATAGTCGAGATGGCGAGGATCGTGGGTAATCCGGCGGTGTACGGCCTCGATGATCGCCTTGTCTTCGGCAAAACCGATATCGGTGATGTTCTTGAACTTGAGCAGCATCTGCGGGTCCATGTTCGGAATGTCGAAACCCACGAACCACAGGTAGCGAAAGCGTGTCGGCGATTCCGGCGTCGTGACGTGGATAACCTTGAACTGATAGGTCGAGCGCGTGCCTGGCTCGGGGTCAGGGTCTTCAATATCCAACGTGGCCACGTTCAAGGCGGGGCTGATATAGGTGCCGTAGTTGTATCGGTTCACCGGCTTGCTCATGCTGATGCCCGTGGCTTCGGCGAACATGGGTGGCAAGGTGCAGTCGATGAACTCCTGGCGGTACGTCACGGTGTCGTCCGTGGTGGTGACCTTGGGCGGGTTGACCCAGTCGAGGATCTTGAACGAGGTGGCGTGCACATAGCCAAAGTGCGTCAGATCAAGCACGTTCTCCTTGAGCAACATGTAATTGCCGTCTGCCACGGTCTCGCCCGTCCAGAACGAGAAGGCCGGATCGGCTGGCCATTGCGCCTGCTCCGGAGGGCCGGTTTCGATACGCTCCGGGTCACCCATCCAGATCCAAATGAACGGTGGACGCTCCTCGATGGCATAGCGCTTGACCCTGCAGCGGCTGGGGATTTGGCTTTGCGAGGGGATACGCACACAGTCGCCTTGGGGGCCAAACGTGAATCCGTGATAGCCACACTGAATGTTGTCGCCCGTCACCTTGCCGGAAGACAGTGGCGCCCAACGGTGGGGGCAGCGGTCATCCAGGGCGACGACGCCACCGTCTTCCTTGCGGTACAGCACCACCGGCATTTCCAACAGGGTCAAGGCCACCGGTTCGCGTTGCACCTGGTCCGACGTGGTGGCCACCCACCAGCAGTTTCGCGGGTAATTGGCCTTGATGATGGGGTTCGCCTCGGGGCGGGGTTCAGGCATGTCGGTCATAGCGGTTCTCTCCCTGTTTCACATTCATCAATTGCCAGCATCCGGCATCAGCCCTGCGGCATTGATTGCAACCAGCGCACAGCGTTCGTCGTTGTCCGAGGTGTCGCCACTGATACCGATGGCACCGAGTATTTCGCCTGCTTCGTTACGGATCAGAACGCCCCCCGGAACCGGCAGCATGTTGCCGGTGGCGAGGTTGCCCAGTGCGCCAAAAAACGCCGGCATGAGTTCCGCCCGCCGGGCCAGTTCTCGTCCACCAAAGCCCATGCCCAGCACTGAACTGGCTTTGCCGCTGGCGATCTGCGGCCTGAGCAAACTGGCGCGCTCGTCACGCTTGAGTGCCAACAGGTGCCCCCCGGCATCCAGTACCGCCACGCACAAGGGGTGAAAGCCTTGGCGCTGCCCTTCGCGCAGGGCTTCATCCACCATGCGATCCGCTACAGCCAGAGTGAGTCGATTCATAACACGCACCTCAGCGATTATTAGCGGTGGAGGGCGCGCGTTTGCCCAAGTCGATAGCGCGTTGCCGGGTGTGCAGTTCGGCCCATTTGACGGTGCTCAAATCGGTCACCTTGTAGGGGTCATAGCCCGGTACCTGGGCCTCGATGCGCCGCCCACCCAGATAGACGCCGCGAATGCGTTCGCGCTCTTGCAGGATCGCTACATTGTCCAGCGGTGAACCGTCCACCCGAATGAAGTCAGCGCGGCGTCCCACCTCCAAAGCCCCCACCGATTGCGAGGCGGGCATCATTTTCGCCGACACCGAAGTCGCTGCGCGTAAGGCCTGTGCCGGTGTCAGACCGAGCCAGTCCACCAGAATCTCGATTTCCCGTGCATGCCATTCTCCGTACGGCGTGATGGCAAAGCCGCTATCGCTGCCCGCCATGAACGGCACGCCCGCCTCGAAGGCGCGGCGCAGGTTGCGACAGCCAATGTCGATGACCCGCCGCTGCATGGCCGCATACCCCGACCGGGTGGAGGCCTCGTAGTCTTCGGCGAATTCCACGTTGTTGGCGAGCATGGTGAAGGTCGGCGCGACATGACAGCCTGATTCCAGGATCGCCTCGATGCAGGCGTCATCCATGAAGAAACCGTGGAAGATAACATCGACCCCGGCCTTGGCCGCATACAGCACCGCCTCGCGCCCATAGGCATGCACCGCGACCTTTTTTCCGAGCCGGTGAATCTCGTCCACCATGAAACTTGTTTCGTCCTGGGTGAAGGCAGCGATATGTTCGCCGTTAGGTCGAAAGTGCGGCCCGTCCATGGCGATTTTCATCAGGTCCACGCCGTCTTTGGCCTGACGGCGAATTTCGCTGATCTGGTCGTCGCGCGTCGCACACAGGCGCCCGGTGAAGTAATCAGGTGTTCCCACCCAGCTAGGAAACCAGTCGTTCAGGCTTTGTCGATTGGAAATAACGTTGCTGCTGGCAGCGATGCGCGGCCCGGTGAACATCCCGGCGTTGATCGCATTGCGCACCGAAATACTGCAGTTGCCGGCATCCCCGGGGACGACGACCGATGTGTAGCCCGCCGCGAGCACATGCTGGGTAAAGAACAAACCACGCAGGGCGCGAAATTCCGGGGACACGTGCAGGTCCACGTCTTCCTCGCTTTTGGCATTGCCAAAAACGATGTGGGTGTGGACGTCCACCAGTCCCGGCATGACAAAGTGGTCGCCGGTGTCGATGATTTGCTCACCCGGAACCGGCTCGGGGGCTGAGGCTTGAGGACCGACATAGCTGAATACACCGTTCTCGATCACCAATCGCTGGTGTTGCCGAGGGGTGTCCTCCAGGCCAGTAAACAGCGTGGGGCAATTGACATGGATACGGGTCATGGCGTGGGTTCTCTTGTTGTTATGGCAGGTGTCGGGTTCAGACTGAAAGTCCTTTGGTCGTGGCCAAATCCCAACCGTGTCAAATAGGCTCAGCCGTGCGCTTGAGCATTTCCTTGGTCTGGCCGATGCGATCAAACCGTTGTTCTCAGCAGCAAAGGGCACGCATGGTTGGGCAGAAATTTCAGGCAATCACTTGGTTTGCGCACCCTACGGGCTACGCTGGGACGCGTGCTACCTGGCTTGAAGATAGGGAGGAACGCGGAAGTTGACTAATCGTAAGTTGGGATGGAAAGTATTTTAAAAATAACTACAAGAACGGGCCTGCTACCATGCGTTTCAACCACCTCGACCTCAACCTGCTAGTGGCCCTCGACGTCTTGCTCGAAGAGCAAAACATCACCCGCGCCGCTATTCGCCTGCATGTCACCCAATCGGCGCTGAGCGGCATACTGCGTCGGCTGCGCAATTATTTTGAGGACGAGCTGCTGGTGCAGGTGGGCAGAACCATGGCCCTGACACTGCTGGGAAAGGATCTGCAGATCCCGGTGCGCGAGGTATTGCTCAAGATCCAGACGTCCATTGCGGCGCGACCGGTGTTCGATGTCACTCAGAGTAAACGTCACTTCCGCATCATGGCGTCCGACTATTTGATCAATGTGCTGTTCGCCCAGGTCATTCACCTGATCAGTGAAGAAGCCCCCCACGTGACGTTCGAACTTTTAAGTCCGGGGGAAATGGCTGTTGAAATGCTGATGCGCGGGGAAATCGACCTGATGATTGCGCCTGAGCAACACATCAACGCGGACCATCCTTCGCAACTGCTGTTCGAAGAGCAGCATGTGTGCGTGTGCTGGGAAGGCAATACGAGTGTGGAAACCCCTTTCACCCTGGAAAACTACCTGGCGCTGGGCCATGTCGCCGCCGCTTTTGGTCGCAGTCGAACACCGGCCATCGAGGAGTGGTTCATGAGCCAGTATGGCTGCAAACGCAGGCTGGAAGTCATCACCCACGACTTCAACACCATTCCCCATTTGCTGATCGGCTCGCAACGAATCGCCACCATGCACAGCCGCCTGGCTTACCTCTATGCGCAGTTGCTGCCTTTGCGCATCCTGCCGCCCCCGGTCAAGTTACCGGTGATGCGCGAATACATGGCCTGGCACCGAAGTCTGGATGGGGATGCCATGTTGGGCTGGCTGCGAGCAAAACTACTCGACACCGTTAGCAGCTTCGAAGCGCCCGTAATGACGCCAAAACCTCATGCCTTGTCGACGGCCTGACGGTTCGCAGGCAATGTTTTACCGATAGACGATGAGGATTTCCGGATCGCCTCATCGTCGGTGACCATGTCCGGCCGGACGATACTTACACCGTCCCTTCGTCAGACCGGAGGCCGTTCTGGCTTTATCGCGGCTTAGCAGGTCCGCCCGCCCAACGTCTCCGCCACCCAATCCGCTATGTAATGCCCGGCATTAATACTGTTATCGAAGCTCGAATGTTGCACCCCACCCTCACGCTCAGTAAAAATCTTCAGCTCGCGCTTGGGACTGTTCACCAACTGCTCATAAGTGCGATGCGCCCACTTCAACGGAATCTGCGAATCCTTTTCCCCGTGCGTCACCAAAAACGGCACCTTGATCCGGTCCAGAATACCGTCCAGGTGCACGTTCTCGGCAATGGTCATGAACTGATCGAGGTCTTTGGCCCCCCACACCCAATTGACATGAGACCAGTAATGCGGCACCGGAAAACTGCCTTCTTTTTCCAGTCGACGCTTTTGCACGTCACGCCAATCGTGGTTGGCCCCCCACACCACGCCGCAGGCAAAACGCGGCTCGAACGCCACCGCACGCGGACAGTAATACCCCCCCAGCGATACACCCTCCATGCCAATACGCTTGGCGTCGACCTCATCACGGGTCTCCAGCCAATCGACCACCCGACTGGCCCAGTGCTCACTGTCGAAACGGGCAATCAAGTTATGCAGGCGCAAAGCTTCACCCGTGCCCGGTTGATCAACGATCAGCGAAGACACCCCACGCTTGGCCAGCCACATGGGCAAACCGACGCGGTATTTCATTTCCTTGGTCGAATCCAGCCCGTTGACCTGGACCAGAATCGGCGCCGGGCCTTGCACACCTTCGGCACGCACATACAACGCGGAAAGGTGAGTGCCCTCATAGGGGATTTCCACGCGCTCACAGTTCTCACCGGACAGCGCGATGCCACGCGCAAAAGTATCCAGGAAACGCTGATACAAGGCCTCGCGTCCGGCCGAACCGTGTGCTTGCAGGCGTTCACAGGTCATGTAATAGGTGGCCGCGCGGCTGTATTTTTCACCCGCTGACAGCAGCCTGTTGTTGGCCTCGTCGTCCTCGGCCAGTGAGCACAGTTTGTCGGCCATCCGCGACCAGGTCTCGCGGAACGCTTGGCTGCCGGCGGCATCCTGTTGTTTCGCCGCCTCTTGCAACGGGGCGCACATTTCCTCGATTTCGCCTATCTTGGCGCCCATCTCGATGGCGAGGTCCACGGACAGGTTCCACACGTAGTTGGTTGGAAAGTAACGGAACATGGTGTCTTTCTTCCTTTGGTTTTTTATTGGCAGAAGGAGGCGCATGTCCAACGTTAAGGAATGAGGATTTATTTGGCTAATCGTGAGTCCGGATGCGAGGTATCGCGAACGCCGATACGACAGATCGGTGCATCAGACACAACACCAATCCCAGTAGGAGCTGCCGAAGGCTGCGATTGGCATTGAATCGCGGCGACCGGTTCCCGGTCGATCGCAGCCTTCGGCAGCTCCTACAGTGAGACGCACATCCTGTGGGAGCAGACGAAAATTACGCGACCGCGAGGTGGTCCGGGCTCAGGGTGAATTCACTGATGCGTTCGCGCAGCCAGCGGTGCATGGGGTCGCCGTCCATGCTGCGGTGCCAGAGCATGTGCTCGCGCATCACCGGCAGTTTGACCGGAGGCGGCAACAGGCGCAGGGGCAAATGTTCGGCGTACAACTCGGCCAGACGCCGGTGGGTGGTGGCGATGCGTTCAGTGCCGATCACCAGTTGCGGCAAGGTGTTGAAGTCATTGGTGATGACTTCCAGGCGCCGGCTGAAGCCGTACTGGTTCATGAACCAGTCCTCAATGCTCAAGTGCCGACTACGGCCGAAGCCCACCGAGATGTGCCCCATCTCCATGTACTGCTCCAGCGACAGGCTGTTGCCCACCAGCGAGTTGCCGTTCCACACCACGCAGACATGCTCTTCTTCAAACAACAGCTGCGAAGGGTGGCCCTCGATGATGTAGCGCTCGGGCACGATCATCAGGTCGACTTCGCCACGCACCAGCAGCTCGGCGGAGTTATCGCCGGGGCCCAGCAATTCGAAGGTGATGCGCGGCGCGCTGTGGTGAATCTGCTGGATCACCCGGGCCATCATCACGCTGATCAAATAGTCGGAAACGATCAGCCGAAAATGCCGTTTGCTGGTGTTGGGGTCGAACACCGGTTTGGCGGTGATCGATGACTGAATCGTCAGCAGCACTTCGCGCACCGGCCCGGCCAGTTCCAGCGCATAGGGCGTGGGCTGCATCCTGCGCCCCACCTGCACCATCAATTCGTCTTCGAAATAGTCGCGCAGGCGCCCAAGGACGCCACTGGTAGCGGACTGCGTCATGTGCAGACGCTCGGCGGCGCGGGTGATGTTTTGCTCTTCGAGGATCACATCGAGCGCAACCAACAGGTTCAGGTCGAGATTATTGAATCGCATGGCAGGGTCATCGGCTTTTGTATTTGTTTTCTCGATACCTTCGGGGTTTGGTATCGCCGCGTCAACCTTCAGCAGGGTAGATCACCGCCGCGAATCCTTCATCAACGCCGCGCCAGTCCCTGGGCGGCAGGTATTGCGATTGCCGATACGTCGCATCCCAACACGCGATTAGTCAGGCGCCGGGTGCAGCGGCAATCTCTGCCACCAGTGGGTGGGGATTCATATCGCTACCGACAACACCACCGGATTCGCGAGCCCTCAACGGGGCGCTGGTGCAGTCGCCTGCGAGGCTCGTGTCCGTATCATAATTTCAATGGAGTGGTATGCCATGAACATCATTGGCCTTGACGCCCTGATCTTTGGTGTCGATGACATCCAGGCGTGTAGCGACTGTTTGCGTGACTATGGTTTGACCCCGGTTGAGGTGGATGCACAGGGTGGGCGCTTTGAGGCCCTGGATGGGACGTCGGTGATTATTCGCCACGCCGACGATGCGCAGTTGCCGCCCGCCATAGGGCCGGCACCGTCGCTGGCGAGAAACCGTTTATGGCGTGGCCAGCGCCGCTGATCTGGACGCGATTGCCCAGGAACTGGGGCGTGATCGTCAGGTCAGCAGCGATGCCAACGGCGTGCTGCACAGCGTCGATGACATGGGCTTTGCCATCGCCTTTCAAGTCACCGTGCGCCGCCCGTTCAGCGCACCGGCCGACCTGACCAATGCCCCCGGCAGCGCACCGCAACGTCCGTTGAATCAACTGGGCATATCGCTGGACATGCCAGCGGTGCCGCGCACCTTGTCCCACGTCGTGTATTTCGTCCCGGACGCGGCCAAGGCCGAGGCGTTCTATGCCGAGCGGCTGGGGTTCATCACCACCGACAGTTTCATCGGTGCCGGCCCCTTCATGCGCCCCAGTGGGTCCGACGATCACCACTGCCTGTTCATGATCCAGACCCCGCCGCACATGAAGGGCTGTGAGCACTTCACCTTCCACATGGGCAGTGGCACCGAAGTGCTGCTGGCCGGTCGGCGTTTCGAGCAGAACGGCTGGACCAGTTTCTGGGGGCCGGGCCGTCATCTGTTTGGCTCCAACTGGTTCTGGTACTTCAACAGTCCGTTGGGCTGCCACATCGAATACGACGCCGACATGGACAAGCACGATGACACCTGGTCAGCGCGCCAGGCGCCGCTGTCATCGGATAACTCACAGCTGTTTTTGTTTACCTCGCGCGAGAAGTGGGCTCCGGGTGGTCCGCCACCGAAGCAGGAGTGATCGAGCGATGGCGGCGGCCGAGATGATTGCCCTGTGTCGGCTCGATGAGTTGCTGGAGGGTGAGGCCCGTGGATTCGATCCGTTGCAGCAGGGCAAGGACGTTGTATTTGCCCTGCGCAGTGGTGGTCAGGTGCGGCTTTATCGCAACAGTTGCCCGCACTTGGCGGTGCCGTTGCAGTACCGCAAAGACCGTTTTCTCTCGGCCAATGGTCAGCGAATTATCTGTTATGCGCATGGCGCGCAATTTCTGCCATTGACCGGGGAATGCGTCTACGGCCCGTGTCTGGGCGAGGTTTTAAACGCCTTGAGGTGGCATGAGGACGGCGGTTGGTTGCTGTTTTCCACCCACCAATTGCGTCCGCTGGAGGCCTGATTCAGGTATCGCGTGCGGCGATAGCTCGCATCGGATCATGCGATTAGTCAAATCCATCGTTTGACGAGAAGCTGTAGCCATCGCAGGACATGCAGTGGCGCTCTCGCATAAAAACAATAAGTGAGGAACCCATGAATTCAGTCAGTAAGGTATTAATCGTAGGTGGGGGTATCGGTGGCCTGTGCTCGGCCATTGCCCTGCGCCGCCAGGGTATCGAAGTCGACCTGGTCGAGCTCAAGGCCGAGTGGACCGTCTACGGCGTCGGCATCATCCAGCAGTGCAACGTGATCCGGGAAATGGCCCGTCTGGGTGTCCTCGACGGTTACCTCAGCGCCGCATTCCCGTTTGAAGAAGTCGCCGTCTACACCGCCGACGGCGCCACCTTGGCACGGATACCCGGTCAACGCCTGGCCGGCCCGGACTACCCGGCCAATGTCGGTATTTCCCGCCTGGCGTTGCATAACGTGTTGAGTCAAACCGCCGAGCAATTAGGCACCCACATTCGTCTGGGCCTGAGTGTCGACAGCTTCGAACAGGATGCCGACGGCGTTGATGTGCAGTTCACTGACGGCACCCAGGGCCGTTACGGGCTGGTGGTAGGCGCCGATGGTTTGTTCTCCAAAGTTCGCCAACTGCTGTTTGGTGACACCTATCAGCCGCGCCACACCGGTCAGTCGGTATGGCGCCACAACTTCAAGCGTGTGCCAGAGATCGACCACCTGGCCACCTACCACGGTCCGGAAGGCAACGCGGGTCTGTGCCCGCTGGCCGATGACCTGATGTACCTGTTCCTGACCTCTTACGAACCCGGTAATCCTTGGATGGACCCCAGCACCCTGGCCGAAGAAATGCGCAAGCGTCTGGGTGCGTTCAGCGGCCTGATCGGCGAGTTGCGCGAGCAGATTACCGACAGCTCGCAGGTGGTCTACAAGCCAATGGAAGTGGTGTTCGTCAGCGAGCCCTGGTTCCGCGGCCGCGTGCTGCTGATCGGCGACGCGGCCCACGCTACCACGCCACACCTGGGGCAGGGCGCTGGTATGGCCATCGAGGATGCGGTGGTACTGGGCGAACTGATGGGTGAGCAGGGCGGTGCACCGATCAATGAACTGCTCGAGCGCTTCATGCAACGCCGCTACGAGCGCTGCAAGTTCATCAGCGAAAGCTCGATCCTCGCCGGCGACAAAGAAATCGCCCGCGATCATGACTTCGACCGGATCGGTCTGGTGCGCAAGATGCTGACACTCACGGCGGAGCCTATCTGACCGCATAGCGAGCGTGCGATACGGACGCGCCCCACGACGGGCGCGGCGGAACTTAAAACAAGAACAACAGTGAGGTTTCTCCATGGAACGTGCCCACACTGCCGCCTTGCGCGGTGGACGCCCTCCCTTTGCCCTCAGTTTGATCGGGCTGCTGGTCGGGATGCTCAGCACCACGGTACAGGCGTTCGAGTTCGATACCGGCAACCCCGACATCAAAACCCGCTTTGACAACACATTCAAGTACAGCGCGGCGTGGCGGGTGCACGATCAGTCCGACAAGCTGACCGAAGGCCAGACCGCGCTGAACCAGGACGACGGCGACCGCAACTTCGACAAGGGCCTGATCTCCAACCGCCTCGATTGGCTGTCGGAGTTCGATATCAGTTACCAGAACATCGGCGCGCGGGTCAGCGGCGCAGCCTGGTATGACGATGTCTACAACAAGAGCAATGACAACAACTCCGTTGGCCGGGTCAACAGCGTTTCGGTGGATTCCGATCACTTCACCGACGACACCCGCGACCTGCACGGACGCAAGGCTGAACTGCTGGATGCGTTCATCTACGGCAAGGGCGACATGGGCGATATGCCGGTTTCCGGGCGCCTCGGCCAATACGCCATGCAGTGGGGCGAAAGCCTGTTCTACGGGATCAACGGCATCGCCGGCGGCATGGCGCCGATCGACATTGTTAAAGGCCTGTCCGTACCCAACACCCAGTTCAAAGAGCTGATTCGTCCCGTGCAACAGATGTCCGGGCAATTGCAGCTGACTCCCGACGTGTCCGTCGGCGCCTACTACCAGTTCAAATGGGAAGCCGACCGCTTTCCGGCGGCAGGCAGTTACTTCTCCAGCTCAGACGCCTTCGGCGCTGGCAACGAGCGGCTGTTTATCGGTGCTCCGTTGTTTCCTGGCGGTCAGCCACTGGCGTTCTTTCACGGGCAGAACAAGGACGCCCAGGACTCGGGGCAGGGCGGTGTGCAGCTGCGCATTCGCAGTGAAACCGTGGACTGGGGCCTGTACGCGATTCGCTACCACGACAAATCGCCGCAGTTGTTGGTGCGCCCGGACTTCGCCAACCTGAACCCAGTGAGCGGGCAGGCGGGTGAGTACTACTGGGTATACCCGCAAGGCATCGAAGCACTCGGCGCCAGCTTCTCGACCACCTTGAGCAACTACAACGTCGCGGGTGAACTCTCCACCCGTTGGCACCAACCGCTGGCCTCGACCAATCAGACCACGTTGCTGCCGGGCGAAGGCATCAACAACGACAACGATCCGCTGTACGCCACTGGCCACACCTTGCACGCCAACCTGTCGTGGCTGGCAACCATGGACCCGTCGTTCATTGCCAGGGAAGCCAGCTTCCTCGGTGAGTTCGCCTGGAACCGCACCCTCAGCGTCACCCGTAATCCCGATGCCGTGGACCCGAATGCCGACCGCGATGCCTGGAGCATGCGCACGGTCTATGAACCGATGTATCGCCAAGCCTTTCCCGGCCTCGACCTGAGTGTGCCGATGGGCCTCAGTTATACCCATGGCAACTCGTCAGCGGTGGGCACCGGCTTCGGCAGCGACCACGGCGGCGACATGAACATCGGCCTCAAGGGCAACTACCTCAACGCCTGGAATGTCAGCCTGAACTACACGCACTTCTACGGGCCGGGCAACACCTTTCTCGACGCCAACAACAACTACACCTTCGATCAGTCGTTGAAAGACCGCGACTTCGTGGCTTTCTCCGTCAGCCGCACCTTCTGAGTCAGAGGATAAAAACATGAATGCCTGTAAACGCCTGACTGCCGCCTTAACCCTTCTGGCCTCCTCGTTGCTCATTGCCCACGGCGCGATGGCGGCGGTTTCCGCCGACGAAGCCGCCAAACTGAAAACCACCCTGACGCCACTGGGTGGTGAGCGTGCGGGTAACGCTGCCGGGACCATCCCGGCCTGGAATGGCGGCTATACCACCGTCGATCCGGCTTACAAAGACGGCGGCAAACGCGGCGACCCGTTCGCTAATGAGAAGCCGCTGTACACCATCAACGCGCAAAACATGGGGCAGTACGCCGACAAGTTGTCCGACGGCATCAAGGCGATGCTGAAGAAATACCCGGACACCTACCACTTGGACGTGTACCCGACGCACCGCACGGCGGCCGCGCCGGAATGGGTCTATGACAACACCTTCAAGAACGCCACCACCGGCAAACTGGTGCAGACCGGCACCGGCCTTCAGCCGCAAGACGCCAAGGGCGGCGTTCCGTTTCCAATTCCGCAAAACGGCGCCGAGGCGATCTGGAACCACCTGACCCGCTGGCGCGCGGCGTCGTGGCATACCAGCTTCAACCAATACGTGATCACCAGCGACGGCAAACCGGTACTGACCAACGACTCACGGGCCGACTACCAGATGCCCTGGTACCTGTCGGACGGCCAAGGTAAGGACGGGGTCTACTGGAGCATCCGCATGATCAACGACGGCCCGCCGTTGCGCGCGGGCGAGGCGATTACCGGGCGTGAAAACGTCGATGCCGACAAGACCGCCATCTGGACGTATCTGCCGGGACAACGTCGTGTTCGTCGCTTGCCCAACGGCTGCTGCGACACGCCAACACCGGCCACCGCCGGGGTCATGAGCTTCGACGAACTGTACGTGTTCGACGGCCGCATCGACCGCTTCGACTGGAAGCTGGTGGGCAAGAAAGAGATGTACATCCCGTACAACTCGAACAGGGTATTCACCGCCGCCAACCCGACCGATCTGCTGGGCGCGCACCACTTGAATCCGGGCGCGATCCGCTGGGAGCTGCACCGGGTCTGGGTAGTTGAAGCGACCTTGGCACCCGGCAAGCGCCACGTGATGCCGAAGAGCACCTACTACCTCGACGAAGACACCTGGGCTGCCGTCCTCGGCGAACGTTATGACGCCCAGAACCAACTGGCCAAGGTGATGTGGACCACGCCCGTGGTACTGCCTGACCTGCCGGGCGTGGTGACCGTCACCAACGGCTTCTACGACATGATCTCCGGGGCCTGGTTTACCGGCGACATCTTCGCCGGCAAGAGCGAGCAATACCGGGTAGTGCCGACCTACAAAGACTCGGTGTTCACCGGCGATGCGATGGCGGGCGAAGGCGTTCGTTGAACCCGTATCAGGCGCCCATTGTCATGGGCGCCTACCGTTGAGGAGAGGCGTGATGGCCCGTCGTTTTATCTATAAGAGCCTGCCACTGGCGCTACTGATGTTGGCTGCGCAGTTATCGACACAGGCCGCTGGTTTTCCGGATGTGCTGGCGCAACCCAGCGTGATGTCGAGCCAGGCCAGTCATGCGGTATTGCTTGGGGTGACCCGGGCCGGTGCGCGTCTGGTGGCGGTTGGCGAGCGCGGTGTGGTGCTGCTGTCCGATGACAACGGGCTGAACTGGCGTCAGGTCCAGGTGCCGGTCAGCTCGACCCTGACTGCGGTGCAGTTCGTGGATGCCAGTCAGGGTTGGGCCACCGGGCATTCGGGCGTGGTGTTGCACAGCGCCGATGGCGGGCAAAGCTGGTCGTTACAGCTCGACGGTCGCAAGGCCGCTGCGCTGGAACTGGCCGACGCACAGGCCGCAGCAAAGGCGACCGCTGATGACCCGGCGCTGCAACATCGCCTCGACAACGCCCAACGTCTGGTCACCGATGGCCCGGACAAACCCTTTCTGGCGCTGAACTTCAGCGATGCGCAACACGGCATCGTCGTCGGTGCCTACGGCCTGGCGATGCACACCGAAGATGGCGGCCAGAGCTGGCACTCGTGGATGGGCCGCATTCCCAACGAACAAGGGCTGCACCTGTACGCGGTGGCCCAGTCCAGCAATGTCCTTTATCTGGCCGGCGAGCAGGGTTTGCTGCTGCGCTCGCAGGATGGCGGGACACACTTCGAGCGCCTCGACAGCCCTTACGAGGGCAGCTATTTCACCCTGGCATTGCAGGCCGACGACGCGCTGTTGGTCGGCGGTCTGCGTGGCAAGTTGTTTCGCTCCCGCGATCAGGGCACCCGCTTTGAAGCGCTGGCTAACCCGATGCCGATCTCGCTCGGCTCGGTGGTGCGAGTCGGTTCGCGGTTGATCTGGGTCAATCAGGCCGGCGGTCTGCTGCAAAACATAGATAGCGAAAACCTGTTGCACCCGCTGACGGCACCGGCGGGTGCTCCGCTCACGGCCGTTGCCGGGGCCGCCGATGGCAGCCTGGTCGGCGTCGGTTTCGGTGGGGTCGCCCGCTTATCGATTCCGAGTCTGTTTTTGTCACCCAGCAGCCCAGCAAACGCGGTAGCGGAGTAAGCGCATGAAAGTCCCGAATTCCAAGTCCTCTCAGACAGTCATCCGCGATCTGGCCCACTTCGATCAGCAGTCAGGTTCGCTGCTGGAGCGCGCGCTGTTCAATCATCGGCGGATCGTGCTGCTGCTGTGTCTGGGGCTGACGCTGCTGTTCGGCTGGCAGGCTACGCGCTTGCAGCTCAACGCCAGTTTCGAAAAAATGATCCCCACCGATCATCCGTACATTCTCAACTACCTGAGCCATCGCAAAGAGCTGTCCGGTCTGGGCAACGCAGTGCGCATCGCGGTGGAGAATAAATCCGGTTCGATCTACGACGCGCACTATCAGGAGCAACTGCAAAAGCTCAATGATCAGGTGTACCTGTTGCCTGGGGTTGACCGTGCGTTCATGAAGTCGTTGTGGACGCCGGCCACGCGCTGGGTCGGAGTGACGGAGGAGGGCCTTGAAGGCGGCCCGGTGATTCCCGATGGCTACCAGGGCGACGAGGCCAGTCTGCAAGCCCTCAAGCGTAACGTCGAACGTTCCAATGAAATCGGGCAACTGGTGGCGTTCGACCAGCGCTCCAGCATTATCTACGTGCCACTGCTGGAAACCACGCCGGACGGCCAGCCGCTGGATTACACCAAGCTGTCACAAGAACTGGAAAGCCTGCGTCAGCAGTACCAAAGCGACACGCTGGGCATCCACATCACCGGCTTTGCCAAAGTGGTCGGTGACCTGATCGATGGCCTCAAACAGATCCTGATGTTCTTCGCAGCGGCGTTAATCATCACTGCCGCGGTGCTCTACTGGTACACCCGCTGGCGTGCGCAGTACCGCATTGGTGGTCAGTTGCTCGTTGGTGGCGGTGGTCTGGCAATTGGGTCTGCTGCCGATGCTCGGTTATCAACTCGACCCGTATTCGGTGCTGGTGCCGTTTCTGGTGTTCGCCATCGGCATGAGCCACGGCGCGCAGAAGATGAACGGGATCATGCAAGACATCGGTCGCGGCGTGCACAAGCAGATAGCTGCGCGCTATACCTTTCGCCGCTTGTTCCTCGCCGGGTTGACCGCACTGTTGTGCGATGCGGTGGGCTTTGCGGTGCTGATGATCATCAAGATCCAGGTGATTCAGGACCTGGCGGTGATCGCCAGTATCGGCGTCGCGGTGTTGATCTTCACCAACCTGATTCTGCTGCCAATCCTGCTGTCTTATCTGGGGGTCAGCCAACGTGCTGCGCTGCGCAGCCTCAAAAGCGAGCAACTGGCCGAAGCCGGTGGTGACAAACACGCCATGTGGCGTTTCCTCGACCTGTTCACCCAGCGTAAATGGGCCACTGTCGGTGTTGTCGTGGCGGCGCTGCTGGCCGGTGGTGGTTATCTGGTGAGCCTGCAACTCAAGGTCGGCGACCTTGATCCCGGCGCTCCCGAGCTGCGTGCCGACTCCCGTTACAACCGCGACAACGGGTTCATGGCCGCGCACTACGGCGCCAGCAGCGATGTGTTCGCGGTGATGGTCAAGACCCCGGCGGGCGCCTGTTCGGACTACGACACCTTGCGCCGGGTCGACAACCTGGACTGGCAACTGCGCGGCCTGCAAGGCGTCGATTCGACCAACTCGCTGGCGCTGCTCAACCGCCGGGTGTTGGTCGGCCTCAGCGAAGGCAGCTCGAAATGGTACGAGTTGCTGAACAACCAGGCGACGCTGAACATGATCACCGCCGGTGCGCCGCGCGGCCTGTACAACGAAGATTGCAGCCTGCTGACGCTGTACACCTTTCTCTCCGACCACAAGGCCGACACCCTCAGCCGGGTGGTGGACTCCGTGGCGAGCTTTGCCAAGGACAACGACAGCGATAAGGCGCAATTCCTGCTCGCTGCCGGCAACGCAGGGATCGAAGCCGCGACCAATATCGTGGTCAAGAAAGCCAGCCATGAAATGCTCTGGTGGGTGTATGGCGCGGTGATTCTGTTGTGCCTGGTGACCTTCCGCTCGTGGCGCGCGGTGCTCTGTGCGGTGTTGCCGCTGGTGTTGACCTCGATCCTCTGCGAGGCGCTGATGGTGGCGCTGGGCATCGGGGTCAAGGTCGCCACTTTGCCGGTCATCGCACTTGGCGTGGGCATTGGCGTCGACTATGCGCTGTACGTGATGAGCATCGTCCTCGCCCGTTTGCGTGAGGGCGTGACCTTGTCCGAGGCGTATTACAGCGCGCTGCTGTTCACCGGCAAGGTGGTGATGCTGACCGGCGTCACGTTGGCCATCGGCGTTGGCACCTGGGTGTTTTCACCGATCAAGTTCCAGGCCGACATGGGCATTTTGCTGGCGTTCATGTTCGTCTGGAACATGGTCGGAGCGCTGATGTTGCTGCCGGCGCTGGCGTACTTTCTGCTGCCGCGCAATGAACGTCAGCAGGCGCGTGAATCGCGCGCGATCAATCAGTCCAAGCCGCTGGTAGCAGCCAGTGTTGCGCAATTGCAGACCGACGAGCCACGTGGCTGTGCGGTGCTGGCATTCAAGGAAGGTGTGCGATGAACACCTCATCTCCACGTGCGCCGGGCCAGATGCAAGCCTGGTTGCTGTTGATTGCCAGTTGCCTGCCGGTGCTTGGCGCGGTGTTGCTGGCCCCAGTGTTGCCAGCGATGCAGGCACACTTTGCCGACGTGCCGCACGCCGCCGAGCTGGTGCCGGTGGCCCTGACCCTGCCGGCGTTGCTGGTGGGGTTGTTGGGTGGCGTCGCCGGCATGCTGATCGACCGCTACGGTCGCAAACGGCTGCTGTTGGGCGCGATGCTGGTCTACACCTTCTTCGGCACGCTGCCGTTGTGGTTCGATTCGCTGCCGATGATCCTGTTCAGTCGCGCGGGAATTGGCCTCGCCGAAGCGGTGGTGATGATCGGTTGCACCACCTTGATCGGCGATTACTTCCACGCTGAGCGTCGGGACAAGCTGCTGGCCTTGCAAACCGTGGTCACCTCGTTCTCTGCCACCCTGTTCATCGTCGCGGGCGGGGCCATGGGCGAGTTCGGCTGGCGTGCACCGTTCGTGCTGTACGCCGCCGGCATCGTGTTTCTGCCGCTGTTCTATTGGCTGACCTGGGAACCGCAACGCGAGCAACCAGCGGTTATGCATATCAGCCCAATGCACCGCCTGCCGTGGGCTGAATTGGCGCGGGTCTACCCGTTGGTGCTGTGTGCCGGGCTGGCGCTGTTCGTGGTGCCGGTGCAGGCCGGGTACTTGCTGAACCTGATCGGCGTCGACTCTCCGGCGCAAATCGGCGTGACCATGGGCCTCAATCAACTGGGCGTGTTGCTCGGTGCCTTGAGCTTTCGCTGGTTCGCCCGACGCTCCCCGGCGCGGTTGTTGCTCTGCGCGTTTTCGCTGGCAGGCCTCGCGGTACTGCTGATGAGCCTTGCGCAAAGCCACGCCCTGATCGGCATCGCCGTGGCCATGGCAGGCATCGGCTGCGGCCTGATGATCCCCACGCTGCTGCGCTGGACCCTGTCGCTGGTCGGTTTCGAACTGCGCGGGCGTGCTACGGGCGGGTTCATGGCGTGTTTCTTTGGCGGCGAGTTTGTCAGTCCATTACTGGTGGTGGTGCTCATGGCCAATGGCGCGAGCTTGCGCAGTGCGTTGGCGGTGGTGGGTGTCGGGTTGTTGCTGGTGGCGTTGACTTGCCTGTTGCTCGGGCGTCGCAAGGCCTTGGCGGGCAGTGTGGCGAGTGTCTGATTCGAATAAGAAAAAGGAAAATCCTGATGAGCTTTTTACGTAACGCGTGGTACCCAGCCGCCTGGAACACGGAAGTTGAAACCGGCGCTTTGTTCCAGCGCACCTTGCTCAACGAATCGGTGCTGATGTTCCGCGACAGCGCTGGGGTCGCCCAGGCGATTGGCAACCGTTGCCCGCATCGCTTTGCGCCGCTGCACATGGGTGTGCTCAAAGGCGACGCGGTGCAGTGCGCCTATCACGGACTGATGTTTGCCAGCAGCGGCCAGTGCGTGCACAACCCGCATGGCGATGGCGCGATCCCCAAGGCCGCCAAAGTCAAAACCTACCC
The DNA here is from genome assembly GCF_044336365.1 of Pseudomonas sp. NA-150. Classification (NCBI taxonomy): domain Bacteria; kingdom Pseudomonadati; phylum Pseudomonadota; class Gammaproteobacteria; order Pseudomonadales; family Pseudomonadaceae; genus Pseudomonas; species Pseudomonas sp. NA-150. The sequence goes on from NZ_CP172305.1 coordinate 2,861,248, forward strand.
GCTGCTGGAGCGCTACAGCCTGCTGTGGATCTGGATGGGTGAGGCCGAACGGGCTGACGCTGCGCTGATCCCGGAGTTCAGCTGCATGGACCCCGAACACTTCTACGTTGGCAAACGTTACCTGCACGCCAAGGCCAACTACGTGTTGGAAACCGACAACATCATGGACCTCAGCCATGTCGAGTTTCTGCACCCCGGAACCCTGGGCGGCGAAGGTGTAAAAAGTGCGCTGACCAGCGTCAATGAAGAGGGCAACCAGGTGTGGTCCAACCGGCAGACAGTCGGTGAAATCATGCCGGACTTCCTCTATCACGCAATGAACATCCCCAACGGAACCCCGGTCGATCGCTGGATCGATGTGCGTTGGGACGCTCCCGCCAGCATGTTGTTGCATGCCGGGGCGGTGGCCACAGGTTTGCCGCGCACGGAAGGCACGGACTATCCGATCCCTCATCTGTTTACCCCGGAAACCCAGACCACCACCCACTACTGGTTTGCCATGTGCTTTCCCAAAGCCATGGGCCCGTTCGCCGAACAGTTGGCCGAAGAGCAAGCGGCGGCGATCAACGTGCCGTTCACCGAGGAAGACCTGCCGATGCTCGAAGCGCAGCAACAGATGATGGGCGACGCGGATTTTTGGTCGCTCAAGCCGGTCCTGCTGGTGGGCGACGCCGGGGCAGTCCGTGCCCGACGTGTGCTTGATCGGTTGATCGCCGCCGAACAACCGCCCAGAGGATAAGGCCGTGATCGACGTTCTGGTAACCCGGAAACACACCGAAGCCGAAGGCATTTGCAGCTTCGAACTGACCGCGCTCGATGAACAGCCGCTGCCGCCATTCAGTGCCGGCTCGCACATCGACGTGCACCTGCCCAACGGCCTGGTGCGTCAGTACTCGTTGTGCAACCACCCGGAAGAACGCCATCGCTACCTGATCGGGGTGTTGCTCGACCCGACGACGCGCGGCGGGTCCCAGGCCATGCACGACCAGGTGCAGGAGGGCAGCCGGTTGCGCATCAGTGAGCCGCGCAACCTGTTTCCTCTGGAGCACGCCGCTGCCTACAGCCTGCTGTTTGCCGGTGGCATCGGTATCACCCCGATCCTGTGCATGGCCGAGCGTCTGGCCCAGGCCGGTGCGGATTTCGAGCTGCATTACTGCGGCCGCTCAGAGGAGCGCACGGCGTTTATCGAACGCATTCGTCGCTCGGGGTTTGGCGACCGTGTGCAGTTTCATTTCGACAGCGGCGAGGCCTCCCAGCGTCTTGATGCACCTGAGGTGCTAAGCGCCCCTGCGGCTGATCGACATCTGTACGTCTGTGGCCCGAGCGGCTTCATGGACTTTGTGCTGAGCACCGGGCGCGAGCAGGGCTGGGCTGAGGCGCAGATGCACCGCGAGTATTTTTCTGCTGCGCCGCTGGCCACTGAAAACCTGGGCAGCTTTGAAGTGCAGTTGGCCAGCAGCGGCCAATGCATTCAAGTGCCGGCCGATCGCAGTGTGGCCGAGGCGTTGCTGGAGGCCGGCATCGAGATTCCGCTGTCCTGCGAACAAGGCATCTGCGGCACCTGCCTGACCCGTGTGCTGGAAGGCGAACCCGACCATCGCGATATGTTCCTGACCGACGCCGAACACGCCCGCAATGACCAATTTACCCCGTGCTGCTCGCGCTCGAAAAGCGCGCGGCTGGTGCTCGACCTTTGAGGTAGAACCATGAACCAGAGCCTTTCCCCGCACGTCCTTGACCAATTGTTCCGTTCGGCCCGTTCGCACAATGGCTGGCTCAACCGCAAGGTCAGCGACGAACAACTGCATCAGCTGTATGACCTGCTGAAACAAGGGCCCACCAGCAACAACTGCTGCCCGGCGCGCTTTGTTTTCCTGCGTTCTGACGAGGCCAAACAACGCCTGCTGCCGGCGCTCAAGGGCCATAACGGCGAAAAAATGTTGCAGGCGCCAGTGACCGTTATCGTCGCTTTTGACCAGCAATTTTTCGAGCACCTGCGCACCTTGTTCCCGGCCTACGACGCCGCTGCGCCGTATCGCGAAAACCCTGCTGCGGCGCAGGTCGCCGCCTTGCGTAATGGCAGCCTGCAAGGCGCCTACCTGATGCTGGCCGCCCGTGCTTTGGGGCTGGATTGCGGGCCGATGTCGGGTTTCGACAATGCTCTGGTCAACGCCGAGTTCTTTCCTGATGGCCGCTGGCAAAGCAACTTTCTGTGCAGCCTCGGATACGGCGATGCCAGCAAGCTGCGCCCGGCGGGGAATCGCCTGGATTTCGCCACTGCCTGCCAATTGCTCTGAAAACGATCAGGAGTCGGCTTGTGAAGACATCGATGATTGCCCACTACGACCCAAGGCTGGAAACCTCACCTGCCAGCTTTCCGCTGGAGCAGTGGTACGTCGGCGGCTTCGCCTGGGAGTTGAACGACAGGCCGCTGGCGCGAACGTTGCTCAATCAGCCGCTGGTGCTGTTTCGCACGGCCAGTGGTGAAATCGCCGCGCTGGAGGACCGCTGCTGCCACCGCGCGTTGCCGCTGTCGTTGGGCACCCTGGAAGCGAAGGGCTTGCGTTGCGGTTACCACGGGCTGCTGTTCGGTGCCGATGGCCAGTGCCTGGAAATTCCCGGGCAGCCCAAGGTGCCCGGCAAGGCCAGGGTGCGCGCGTTCACCGTGCGTGAACGCGACCAGATTCTGTGGATCTGGTTCGGCGGCGACGAGCAATCGACACCGTCGTCAGAGCCACCGGCCTATCCGGTTCACAGCAGTGGCGACTACCGTTTCGCTGGTGATGTGTACCACTACGATGCCTCTTGGCAGTTGATTCACGACAACCTGTTGGACCTAAGCCACCTGGGTTACGTGCACCTGCACACCATCGGTGGCAATGCCGCGATCCACATGAATGCGCAGATGCAGGTCACTGGCGATGAAACGTCGGTGAGGGTAGTGCGTTACATGCTCGACTCCGACCCGCCGCCCACCTATACCGCGGCCTATCCGTTCAACGCGAAGATCGATCGCTGGCAGGAAATCGAGTTCAACCTGTCGCACCTGAAGATCTGGACCGGCGCCGTCGATGCCGGCAGCGAACCGGTTGATGATCCACAGCGCGGTGGCTTTCACATGCGCGGTTTCCATGGCATCACCCCGGAGACCGACAACACCTGTCACTACTTCTGGACCATGGCCACCAACCCGGTCTCCGACCCGGAAGCGACCACGCGCAAGGTCATCGAACAAACCCGCCTGACCTTCGACGAAGACAAAGTGATCATCGAAGCACAGTTCGCCAACCTGCAGCGTTTCGGCGAACGGCCGACGGTGGATATCCACGTTGATGCCGGGCCTAACCGCGCGCGGCGGATTGTCGAGCGTCTGCGTCAGGCAGGTGCCGTATGAGCCCATTGTTTTCCCTGAGCGACAAGGTCGCGCTGATCACCGGCGCCACCCGTGGCATTGGCTTAGCCATTGCCCGTGAATACGGCCGGGCCGGGGCGCGGCTGGCGATCAGCAGTGAGATCGCCGAGGACTGTCAGCGGGTGGCGGCTGAGTTGAGCGAGGAGGGTTTCGAAGTCTTCGCCGCACCCGCCGACCTGAGTCGCCAAAGCGAAGTCGCAGGGCTGGCCGACGCGGTATTGATGCACTTCGGCCGTCTCGACGCGCTGGTGTGCAATGCCGGGGTCGCGCCACATCTCGGCCCGTTGGCCAGCGCCAGTGACGCCGAGTGGGCGCTGACCATGACCGTCAATTTGAACAGCGCGGTGTGGCTGACTAACGAGTTGCTCCCGGCGATCGCCCTGCAAGGCGGTGGCAGCGTCGTGTTCATGGCCAGTATCGCTGGCGTGCGCGGCAACAAGGGGCTGGGTTTATACGGGCTGTCCAAAGCCGCGCTGGTGCAACTGGCGCGCAACCTGGCAGTGGAGTGGGGGCCGTTGAACGTCCGGGTCAACGCCATCAGCCCCGGCGTGATCGACACCGAATTCGCCCGCCCGCTGACCGATAACCCCGAGGTCATGCAGCGGCGTGTGGCACTCACCCCATTACGTCGCGTCGGAACGCCAGCGGAGATCGCCGCGCTGGCGTTGCTCCTGGCCGCACCCGGCGGGGCCTTTATCACCGGACAGAATCTGATCGTCGACGGTGGCACCACCATCGGCGATGGCAATTGATCAAGGAGTCGCACATGCAGTCACTTCCAGATTTTAAACGTGTGGTCACCGGGCACGACGATCAAGGTCAGGCCTGCGTCGCCTCCAGCGGTCCAACGCCGAATAATTTTCCACTGAAGGCAGTGCCGGGCACGGTGTTCTACGAAGTGTGGAACAGCATCGCCAGTCCGGCGCCGCTGGACAATGCCGACGACCCGACCAACAAACCCTTGCAACTGAGCCCCTCGGCCAATGGCAGTCTGATCCGGGTGGTGGATATTCCGCCGGACAGCGTGCAAAACCAGGTCAGCGCCGAGGATGCGGCCGCTGCGTTTGCTGAAATCGGTGAGTCGCATGCCGGCACCGGCAACGCCGAATCGCGGCACAAGCTGATGCACCGCACCGCAACCCTCGACTACGGCATCGTCACTGAAGGCGAAGTGTGGCTGGTGCTGGATCAGGAAGAGGTCCACCTCAAACGCGGCGACGTGGTGGTGCAACGCGGCACCAATCACGCCTGGAGCAACCGTACCGAACAGATGGCGCGCATGGTGTTCATTTTGCTCGATGGTCGTTACGCCGACGAACTACAAACCCTGCAAGGAGTTCGCCCATGAAGTTGGCCACGCTGAAAAACGGCAGCCGCGACGGTGGCTTGCTACTGGTGTCCCGCGACCTGCGTCAAGCGCTGGATGTCGGGCACATCGCCGCGACGCTGCAACTGGCGATCGAGCGCTGGGACCAGATAGAACCCCGATTGCAGGCGCTCTATCTAACCCTGAACCAGGGACAGGCGGCGGGTGCTTTCGCCTTTGATCCGACCCGCATCGCGGCACCGTTGCCGCGTGCCTATCAATGGTTGGATGGCTCGGCGTTCCTCAGCCATGGCGCATTGATGCAGAAGGCCTTCAACCTCGACCCGATCGAAGGCATCGACAGCATTCCATTGATGTACCAGGGCGCCGGCGATGATTTTATTGGGTCGCGGGACGACATCCCCTTGCCCAGCGAGCGCTACGGTATCGACTTCGAGGGCGAGTTCGCGGTGCTGGTCGATGAAGTGCCAATGGGCTGTCCGGCGGATTCCGCCCTTGGCCATATCAAGCTGATCCTGCAACTCAACGACGTCAGCCTTCGGGCGCTGGCGCCAAGGGAAATGAAAACCGGTTTCGGCTTCCTGCAAGCCAAACCCTCGTCGAGCTTTGCCGCCGTGGCGGTGACTCCAGACGAGCTGAGTGACGCCTGGCACGAGGGGCGGGTGCACCTGCCGTTGCAGGTGGAGTGGAACGGTGAGTGGTTCGGCAATCCCCATGGCGGGCAAATGCACTTCGGCTTTCATCAGTTGATCGCGCATGCCGCACTGACCCGGCGTTTGAGCGCCGGTACGCTGATTGGCTCCGGCACGGTATCCAACCATGACCGACGTGCCGGTTCCGCCTGCATCGCCGAGCGCCGTGCCATTGAAATGATCGAGCATGGCGAGCCACGTACCGGGTTCATGCACTTCGGTGACCGGGTCCGCATGGAGGTGCTGGGCAGCGATGGACTGTCGATTTTCGGCGGCATCGATCAGCGCGTGGTAGCCGCCGCGAGACCGGGAGCATCGTCATGCGCGTGATGGTCACGGGTGCCAACGGTTTTGTCGGTCGATTGTTGGTCCAGCGTTTGTTGGCGATGGAAACGCTGCGCGGACAACCGATCAGTGCCTTGCTGTTGCTGGACAAGCAACTGCACAACCTGCCGCAGGACAGCCGCTTGCGTTGCCACTATGGCAGCGTCACTGACATCGCCTTGCTGCGCCGGGTGCTGGCCGACGGCATCGATGTGGTGTTCCATCTGGTCAGCGTTCCGGGAGGCGCCGCCGAGCACAGCTATGGCCTTGGTTATGAAGTCAATCTGTTGGCCAGCCTGGCGCTGCTCGATCAACTGCGCGAGCTGCCCGGCGCGCCGGTGCTGGTGTACGCCAGCAGCGTGGCGGTGTACGGCGGTGGTCTGCCGGCACGGATGGATGAGGCGGCGGCGGTGCGCCCTGAGTTGTCCTACGGTGCGCATAAACTGATGGTGGAAACCGTGCTCAGCGACCTGGCCCGACGCGGTGAAGTCGACGGTCGCGCCGTGCGCTTGCCCGGCATCGTCGCCCGACCCCGGGAGCCCAATGGTTTGCGCTCGGCGTTCATGAGCGATCTGCTGCATGCCTACGCCAATAACGAGGCGTACTGCTGCCCGGTCTCGGCGCAGGCCAGTGCCTGGTGGATGTCGGCGCGGTGTTGCGTTGACAACCTGCTGCATGCGGCCGGCCTCGACGGCGCGCAGCTCGATGCTGCGCGAGTCTGGCAATTGCCACTGCTGCGCTTGTCCATTGCCCAGGTCATCGATGCCCTCGCCGCAACCTACGGTAAGGCAGCTCGCGAACGGATCACCTTCGCCCCGGATACCGGGCTCGAAGCGCTGTTCGGCTGCTTCCCACCGATGAAAACACCGAAGGCCCGCGCCTTGGGTTTCCGCCACGACGGTTCCGCCGTGGCACTAGTGCGCAATGCCTTGAACCCCCTGGCCCGTGTTCGTCGTGGCCGTGGGGCTGTCCATTCTGCCGGAGCCTTTGCCCATGAGTCTGACTAAACGCCGTCTGGTGGACCTGTCCGTCACCCTGGAAAACAACCCCTACACCGATCCGCCGCCGCTGCTGCCGAAGATCGAGTACACCGACCACCAACAAGGTTGGCCGGAAATGGCCGCGATGTTCCCCGGCTTGAACAAGTCCGACCTGCCAGGCGACGAATCCTGGGCCGCTGAATGGCTGCATGTCACCACCCACAGCGGCACCCACATGGACGCGCCCTGGCATTACGCCTCGACCACCGACGGCGGTAAACCGGCGTTCGGCATCGACGAGCTGCCACTGGAGTGGTGCCTGCAACCGGGGGTGAAACTGGACTTCCGGCATCTGCCGGATGGTCATGTGGTGCGCGCTGCCGAAGTCGAGGCCGAACTGGCGCGCATTGGCCATGCCTTGCAGCCGCTGGACATCGTGCTGGTCAACACCCGAGCTGGCGCCGTGTTCGGCCAGCCCGGTTATCTGGATGCCGGGGTCGGCATGGGCCGCGAAGCGACGATGTACCTGTTGGAGCGGGGCGTGCGGGTGGTGGGTACAGATGCCTGGAGCTGGGATGCGCCGTTCAAATACACCCGCGAGCGATTCGCGGCCACAGGGGATGCGTCGATTATTTGGGAAGGACACAAGGCCGGGCGAGACATTGGCTATGGGCAGATGGAGAAACTTTCCAACCTGGAAAGCCTGCCGGCGTCTGGTTTTTTGGTGTCGTGCTTTCCGTATAAGATCAAGCGCGCATCCGCTGGTTTTATTCGGGCGGTGGCGATTTTTGAGGAGTGATTGGCTCGTGCCCGAAGCGGGTGCAGATCACGCCGCCAAACGTTTTCAAATGACGCAAAGGTTACCTGAGGCCGGGGTAACCTGAGCGTAAAAGAGTCGTTATTCAATGGATTCGTAAGGCAGCCCCACGTAATTTTCTGCGATTGTTTTGCGCCCGGCAGCCGACCCCAGGTAGTAGTCGAGTTCGGTTTGCTGGAGGCGTTTGGAGAACGCATCGGCGTCGGGGAACGTGTGCAGGATCGAGGTCATCCACCAGGAGAAACGTTCGGCCTTCCAGATGCGACGCAAGCAGATTTCCGAGTATTTTTCCAGTAGGTCGGTGCGCCCCTCGCCGTACACCTTAAGCAAGATCCGATAGAGCGTGCTGACGTCGCTGGCAGCCAGATTCAGGCCTTTGGCGCCCGTGGGCGGGACGATGTGGGCGGCATCGCCGAGGAGGAACAGGCGACCGTATTGCATGGGTTCTACGACGAAGCTGCGCAGAGGGGCGATGCTTTTCTCGAGAGAGGGGCCGGTCACCAGTCGCTCGGCAACGTCTGCGGGCAGACGCAGTTTCAGCTCATCCCAGAAACGCTCGTCGCTCCAGTCCGCGACATTTTCCTGGGCGCCCACCTGAAGGTAATAGCGGGTGCGTGTGGGGGAGCGCATGCTGCACAAGGCAAAACCGCGCGCGTGGTTGGCGTAGATCAATTCGTGGCTGACCGGCGGTGTGTCGGCCAGTAGGCCAAGCCAGCCGAACGGGTAGACGCGCTCGAATACCTTGAGGGTTTCCTCGGGGATCGATTGCCGCGACACACCGTGGAAGCCATCGCAGCCGGCGATGTAATCGCAGTCCAGGCGGATGGTTTCACCGTCGCAGTCGAAGGTCAGGTACGGCGCGTCGGTTTTTATGTCGTGGGGCTGGACGTTCTCCGCGTCGTAAAAGCTCCGGGCGCCGACGGCGGTGCGGGCGTCCATCAAGTCGCGGGTGACTTCGGTCTGGCCGTAGACCATGACCGTTTTGCCGTCGGTCAACGCCTTGAGGTCGATGCGTTCGCGGCGGCCATTAAAGGCCATTTCAAAACCGTCGTGCACCAGTCCGCTGGCGTCCATGCGCTCACTGACGCCGGCTTCACGCAGCAAATCCACCATGCCTTGCTCGAGCACGCCGGCTCGAATGCGCGACAGAATGTAGTCGGGGTTCTTGCGTTCGACGATGACGTTGTCGATGCCGGCGCGGTGCAGCAATTGGCCGAGTAGCAGTCCGGAAGGGCCGGAACCGATGATGGCAACTTTGGTTTTCACGCAAGTGTTCAAGGATGCTTTCAATGGAGTGATCCTGTCGTGTGCGACTGCCGGCACAAGGCTGTGCAGCGCGTTGTTGTTTTTGTCTCCTGTATTTTTAGTGGCAAGGGAGCGGATATGAAGGCACTATCTGACCAATTTCATGGACTTTTCGTGGATTTCTGGCGCGGGAGGGGAAATGTCCAAGTCATCGGTCGCATCGGTTCCGGTCTTCAAGCTCTATGGCGAGACCACGGTCTGGCCGACGCCTGATCTGATTCATTGCGAGTCGATTCCCGAGCGCAGCAAGCTGCACAACTGGGAAATCAAACCCCATCGGCACGGCGATCTGGTGCAGTTGTTGTATGTCCAGTCCGGGCGAGCGACGTTGAAGGTCGAAGACCAGGTCAATCACATCGATACGCCCTCGCTGCAAGTGGTGCCCGCCTTGAGCGTGCACACCTTTATGTTTTCCGAAGACATTCAAGGTCACGTCCTGTCGCTGGCCCAGCCGTTGGCCGAACAACTGGGGGCATCGCTCAATAGCCCGGTGCTGAGCACGGCGGCCTGCTACACGATTGGCGTCGAACATCCGTACCTGGACACGCTGTTTTCCGCGATTACCCGGGAGTACAGCCAGCACCAGCCGAATCGTGATCCGATGCTGCAGTCGTTGATCACGGTGCTGTCGATCTGGCTCAGTCGGCGCAACCTGCAACTGTCGGCCGGTGACGAGGCGCCCCTGGATCGGGGTCGAGACCATCTGCACGCGTTCACCCGCGAGTTGGAACTGCGCTTTCGCCAGCACTTGTCCATCGAACATTACGCCGCGACCCTGAACATCACCGCAGCCCACCTCAATGCGCTGTGTCGGCGCCTGTCGGGGCAATCGGCGTTGCAGATCATCAATCAGCGATTGCTGCTGGAAGCCAAGCGCAATCTGGTTTACACCGCTATGACCATCAATGAAGTGTCCGATAGCCTGGGCTTTTCCGAGCCGGCCTATTTTTCGCGTTTCTTCAAACGCGTGACGGGGCTATCACCGAAACAGTTCCGCATCCAGCGTTAAAAGGCAGCGAACCACGTTGAACATCGATACCCGAATCAAGTTTCGACACCTGGTGTGTTTTCTCGAAGTGGCCCGTCAGGGCAGCCTGGCCCGCGCCTCGGACAAACTGTCGATCAGTCAACCGGCGCTGTCCAAGACCCTCAAGGAACTGGAAACGCTGCTCGCCACCCGCCTGTTTGTGCGCAGTAAAAGCGGCGCGGCGCTGACCGAGGCCGGCGTGGCGTTTTTGCGTTACGCCGGGCCGAGTGTGCAGGCATTGCGCGAAGGGGTGAACAGCCTGCGCTCCGGTGAGCATGAGCCGGTCACCGCGCGGCTCGGCGTGTTGTCCACGGTAGAAAGCCTGTTGGTGCCCGAAGTTGTCTGCCGTTTGCATGCCCGTCATCCGGCGTTGGTGGTGAGCGTGGTGACCGGGCCGAGTGCGTATTTGTTGTCGCGACTGCGGGTCGGCGAATTGGACCTGGTGGTGGGGCGCATGACGGACAGCCCGCAGATTCTCGGGCTGACCTTCGAGCACCTGTACAGCGAATCGATGACGCTGGTGGTGCGCAACGGTCATCCGTTGTTGAGCGACAAAACACCCCGCAGCAGCCTGGAAAACTACCCGTTGGTGCTGCCTTTGGCCGGCACCACCATTCGCACGTTCGCCGACAGCCTGTTCGTGCAGCATGGCATTCGACCGCCGCGTCAGCGCCTGGAAACCCTGTCCCTGACGTTGAGTCGGCGCTATGTGCAGTGCAGCGAGGCGGTCTGGGTCGCACCCTTTGATGCGGTCCGGCAGGACCTCGGGCGTGGCGAACTGGTGGAACTGGAGCTTGGAATCCGCGAGCCGGGCGGTTCGGTCGGTCTGTGCAGCAACCCGGCGTTACCGATACCGCTGGCTGCGCAATGGTGCGTCGATGTGCTGCGCGAGGTCGGTCAGGACTACCGCGAGGGGCGTTATCCATAACCATTTGGTTATGGATAGGGCGTGTTTATTCACTACCGGATCGGCCTGTATCAAGGGAAACTGCGGCATCATCGGCACTGCCGCAGCGTTTTTCCCAACCAAGATCAGGAGACCGACATGTCTGATGCGGACAACAGCCGCTTCGTCATTCGTGACCGCAATTGGCACCCTAAAGCCCTGACCCCGGATTACAAGACCTCGATTCTGCGTTCCCCGCGCCAGGCACTGGTGAGCATTCCCCAGTCCGTGTCGGAAACCAGTGGCCCGGACTTTTCCCACTTGAAGATGGGCCAGCACGACAACGACCTGCTGCTTAATTTCAACAACGGTGGCCTGCCGATCGGCGAACGGATCATTCTTGCCGGTCGCGTCTGCGATCAACATGGCCAGCCGATTCCCCACACCTTGGTGGAAATCTGGCAAGCCAACGCTGGCGGCCGCTACCGTCACAAGAAAGACAGCTACCTGGCGCCCATGGACCCTAATTTCGGCGGCGTTGGCCGGACCTTGACCGACCGCGATGGCAACTACAGCTTTCGCACGGTCAAACCCGGTCCCTACCCGTGGCGCAACGGTCCCAACGACTGGCGCCCGGCGCACATCCATGTGTCCATCAGTGGCCCGTCGATTGCTTCTCGCCTGATTACTCAGCTGTACTTCGAAGGCGATCCGCTGATCCCGATGTGTCCGATCGTCAAATCGATTACCAGCCCGGATGCGGTGCAGAGCTTGATCGCCAAACTCGACATGAGCATGGCCAATCCCATGGATTGCCTGGCTTATCGCTTTGATATCGTCCTGCGCGGCCAGCGCAAAACCCACTTCGAAAACCGCTGAGGAGACCGCGCATGCCTGTTCAATTTTTGCCGGAAACGCCTTCGCAAACCGCCGGGCCTTACGTGCACATCGGCCTCGCGCTGGAAGCGGCGGGCAACACCCCTCGCGATCAGGAAATCTGGAACCGGATGGCCAAACCTGGCGCGCCGGGTGAGCACATCCTGTTGCTCGGTCAGGTTTACGACGGCAACGGCCACCTGATCCGCGACTCGTTCCTCGAGTTCTGGCAGGCCAACCATGAAGGCGTCTACGACAGCGACTACGATCTGGAGAAGTCATTCAACAGCTTCGGCCGTACCGCGACCACCGATGTCGGCGAGTGGACGCTGCACACCGTCAAGCCCGGCACGCTGAACAACGCTGCCGGCGTGCCGATGGCCGCGCACATCAACGTGTCGTTGTTTGCCCGGGGGATCAACATTCACCTGCAAACCCGCCTGTACTTCGACGACGAAGCCGAGGCCAATGCCGTCGATCCGGTGCTCAACCTGATCGAGCAACCGCAACGCCGGGAAACCCTGATCGCCAAACGTTGCACGGTGGACGGCAAGCTGGCTTATCGTTTTGACATTTGCGTGCAAGGAGACGCGGAGACGGTGTTCTTCGACTTCTGATCGGTTGCTCTGCGTGTGGCTGTAAAGCGCCTGCTGCTGCAGGCGCTTCAATAAGAATAAAAGGAAATGCCCGTATGACGACTTCTGCCCGCGTACCCGCGACCGGCACCCTCGATGTTCAGGCGTTCATCAACGCCAAGCCGTTGTCTGCTTATCAATGGCGGGTGGTGTTGCTGTGTTTCCTGATTGTATTCCTCGACGGTCTGGACACCGCCGCCATGGGCTTTATCGCGCCGGCGCTGAGCCAGGATTGGGGCATCGATCGCGCGAGCCTGGGGCCGGTGATGAGTGCGGCGTTGATCGGTATGGTCTTCGGCGCCTTGGGTTCCGGGCCGCTGGCGGACCGTTTCGGGCGCAAAGTGATTCTGGTGGTCGCGGTGTTTCTGTTCGGGGTCTTCAGTTTACTGTCGGCCTACAGCAGCAACATCGACCAATTATTGGCGTTGCGTCTGCTGACGGGCATCGGTCTGGGGGCGGCGATGCCGAATGCCACCACACTGCTCTCGGAATACACTCCCGAGCGGCTCAAGTCGTTACTGGTGACCAGCATGTTTTGCGGCTTCAACCTCGGCATGGCCTGTGGCGGATTTATCTCGGCGAAGATGATTCCGTTGCTGGGTTGGCACAGTTTGTTAATGCTCGGCGGGGTTCTGCCGTTGCTGTTGGCGGTGGTGCTGTTGCTCTGGCTGCCGGAGTCGGCGCGTTTTCTGGTAGTGCGCAATCGCAGTGTCGAGCGGATTCGCCGGGTGCTGGCGCCGATTGCACCGCTGGACGTTGCGGTAGCTAGCGGTTTCAGCGTGCCGGAGCAAAAATCGGTGCAGAGTCGCAATGTGCTGAAAGTGATTTTTGCCGGCACCTACAGCGCCGGCACATTGTTGTTGTGGCTGACCTATTTCATGGGCCTGGTGATCGTCTACCTGCTTACCAGCTGGCTGCCGACCCTGTTGCGCGACAGCGGCGCGAGCATGGAGCAATCGGCGTTTATCGGCGCGTTGTTCCAGTTCGGCGGCGTGCTCAGTGCGGTGGGTGTGGGTTGGGCAATGGACAAAATCAATCCGCACAAGGTGATTGGTATCGCTTACCTGTTGGCCGGTGTGTTCGCCTGGCTGGTGGGCAAAAGCATGGGCAACGTCGTGCTGTTGGCGACCCTGGTGCTGTTGGCGGGTATGTGCATCAACGGTGCGCAATCGGCCATGCCGTCGCTGGCAGCACGGTTTTATCCGACCCAGGGCCGCGCCACGGGCGTGTCGTGGATGCTCGGGATTGGTCGCTTCGGCGCGATTCTGGGAGCCTGGGCCGGGGCGACGTTGTTGGGTTTGGGTTGGAACTTCGAGCAGGTGCTGACCGCGCTGGTGGTGCCGGCGGCGTTGGCGGCGTGCGCCGTGTTGATCAAGGGAATGGTCAGCCATGCCGATGCCACTTGAGTCCTCATTACTGATGTATTCGATTTCTGGAGTCAGGGTGTGAACCAATCAAGCAATCAACTGTTCGATGTCTATTTCACTCAGCCAGCGATGCGCAAGGTGTTCTCTGATCACGGTCGCTTGCAGGGCATGCTGGATTTCGAAGCAGCACTGGCACGGGCCGAAGCCAGCGTCGGGGTGATTCCCGCCGACGTGGTCCTGGACATCGCGGCCGCTTGCCGAGCTGAAGGGTATGACGTGGGAGAGCTGGCGATTGCCATCGGCAGCGCCGGCAATTCGGCGATTCCGCTGGTCAAGGCGCTGGGCAAGCAGATTGCCGCGCGTAACGTCGAGGCCGAGCGCTACGTGCATCTGGGCGCTACCAGTCAGGACGTGATGGACAGCGGTCTGGTGCTGCAACTGCGGGCCGCCATCGAGCTACTGGAAAACGATTTGCAGCAACTGGCGGATTCACTCGCTGAACAGGCCCAGCGTTATGCCGATACCCCCTTGGCCGGTCGTACCTGGTTGCAACAGGCAACTCCGGTAACCCTCGGCATGAAAATCGCCGGCTGGCTGGGCTCCATCACTCGCCATCGCCAGCGCCTGCTCGAAATCAAACCGCGTGTGTTGTGCCTGCAATTCGGCGGTGCCTCCGGCAGCCTGGCTGCGCTGGGTGATCAAGCATTTCCGGTCGCCGAAACCTTGGCTCGTGAACTGAAGCTGAACCTGCCGGAACAACCCTGGCACACCCAACGGGATCGGCTCGTAGAGTTCGCCAGCCTACTGGGGCTGATTGCGGGCAGCCTGGGCAAAGTCGGGCGCGATCTGAGTTTGTTGATGCAGACCGAAACCGGCGAAGTGTTCGAGCCATCAGCGCCCGGCAAAGGCGGTTCATCGACCATGCCACATAAGCGCAACCCGGTCAGCGCAGCGGTGATGATCGGCGCCGCCACTCGTGCACCGGGGTTGGTGGCGACCATGTTCGCCGCCATGCCGCAAGAACACGAACGTAGCCTGGGCCTGTGGCATGCTGAATGGGAAACCTTGCCGGAGTTGTGCTGCCTGGTGTCAGGTTCGTTGCAACAGGCGCTGCACGTGATACCGGGGCTGGAGGTTGACGCTGAACGCATGCGCCGCAATCTTGAGCAGACCAAGGGCCTGGTGCTGGCCGAAGCAGTGAGCATTGCCTTGGCGCAACGCATCGGTCGCGACGCGGCCCACCATTTGATCGAACAATGCTGTCGCCGGGCGGTGGAGCAGGGCGTGCACTTGCGTCAGGTGCTCGGTGCCGAAACGCAGGTCACCGCGCAGCTATCAAACGAAGAACTGGATCGCCTGCTGGACCCTGCACATTACCTGGGGCAAGCCCAGCGCTGGGTCGAGCGCGCAATCAACGAACATAACGCCTTGGCGCGTTGAACGGTTAAGAGAGGAAGTGAAATGGACGAACAACAACGTTACGAAGCCGGCATGAAAGTGCGTCGCGAAGTGCTCGGCGACGCGCACGTGGATCGCAGTCTGGAAGGGCTGACCCCGTTCAACGGTGAGTTTCAGGAAATGATCACCCGCCACGCCTGGGGCGACATCTGGACCCGCCCCGGATTACCACGCCACACCCGCAGCCTGATCACCATCGCCATGCTGATCGGCATGAATCGCGAAGGGGAACTGCGTCTGCACCTCAAGGCCGCCAGGCACAACGGCGTGACCCGTGACGAAATCAAAGAGGTGCTGATGCAGAGCGCCATTTACTGCGGCATTCCGGCGGCCAATGCGACGTTCCACTTGGCTGAACAAGTGTGGGACGAGATGGGGACTGAGTCGTTGAACGCGGATTAACCGTATTGAGTGAGCGGGTGTTGTTCAAAAAACAGTGCTGAGCAGCCACCCGAGCGCGCCACTGCCCAAGACCACCAACCACGGCGGGGTCTTCCAGAACATTAAGGCAACCAGGGCGATCAGCGCCAAGCCGAAGTCCTGGGGTTTTAATATGGCACTGGTCCAGACCGGGTTGTACAGGGCTGCCAAGAGCAGCCCGACCACTCCCGCGTTAATCCCTGCCAGCGCCGCTTGGGTGCGAAAGCTGTGCCTCAGTTGCTCCCAGAACGGCAACACGCCGATCACCAAGAGGAATGAAGGCGCAAAGATCGCGATGAGGCACACCGTTGCGCCCACCCAACCGGAAGGCTGGACGTTCATGGATGCGCCAAGAAATGCTGCAAAGGTAAAGAGTGGGCCCGGTACCGCCTGTGCTACGCCATACCCCGCCAGGAACGTGTCGTTGGTGACCCAGCCGTTGGGTACCGTTGCCGCCTGAAGTAACGGCAACACCACATGCCCCCCGCCGAAGACCAATGAACCGGCACGGTAAAAGTCGTTCACCATCGCCAGTGTTTGAGAAGGCACGACCTGAATCAGCAAGGGAAGACCCGCTATTAAGCTGAAGAAGACCACCAACGAGATCACGCCCACCGTCCGGCTGACCGAGATGGGTAAGGATTCCGCAGCGTGGCCTTGAGCGGGTTTAAACAGCATCAAGCCGAGGATGGCGGCGCAGACGATCAACCCGATCTGTACCCCTGCACCGGGCCACAGGAGCGCAGCGCAGGCAGCGAACGCGGCGATGGTCACGCGCGTCACATCGGTACACAGCGTGCGAGCCATGCCCCAGACTGCTTGAGCAACGACCGCGACCGCGACGACTTTAAGGCCGTGCAATAGACCGCTCGGGACAGCACTTCCCCACGTGGACATGCCCTGAGCGAACAGCACCAGAATGACCGCCGACGGCAATGTGAAACCTGCCCACGCGGCAACAGCGCCGGAAAATCCGGCACGCGATAGCCCTAATGCCAGGCCAACCTGGCTACTCGCAGGCCCCGGAAGGAACTGGCACAGAGCCACCAAATCGACAAAGCTGCGCTCGCTGAGCCATTGGCGCCGAGCGACGAACTCTTCGCGAAAATACCCCAAATGCGCAATCGGGCCACCGAAAGACGTGAGTCCCAAGCGCAAGAACACCAGAAACACCGACCATGCGGAATCAGATGCAACCACCTTGTTACTGCTTTCTACCGACAACACTCATGCTCCCCACAGAGGCTGATGGACTGGGTTATCCAACGATCATTCAATTGCGACTCTACATTTAATCAGCCCGTTTGAGGAGTGAACACGCTCAGTACCTCACCCGGCGTTGGCACGGGTCACTCCAGTCGCGCACCACTGGCACTGTCGAACAGATGAATATGCTCAACACGCGCCTGCAACAACACCTCATCGCCCAGGTGCAACGAGTCGCGCCGTGACAGTGACGCCACCAGCCGGGTGGTGCCAGTGCGGCCGTAGACATGGCTCTCGGCACCTGTCGGCTCGATCAGATCAATGGTGAATGGCAGGCTGAATGTCGGCCCGTCGAGAGGCTCCAGCGTTAAGTGTTCAGGGCGGATACCCAGGGTCAGCACGCTGCCTTCAGGTTGCTCTATCCGACGATTGAGCGACAGCGTATGGCTGCCGAGTGATAGCTGGGAGTCAGTTTCGGTATGGTGCAGCACACCTTCGAGCAGGTTCATGGAGGGCGAACCGATAAACGTCGCCACGAACAGGTTGGCGGGACGATCGTAAACCTCGACGGGCGAGCCAACTTGCTCGACTCGACCCGCGTTCATGATGACGATGCGATCCGACATGGTCATCGCTTCCATCTGGTCGTGGGTCACGTAGATGGCGGTTGTGCCCAGTCGTCTTTGCAGAGAGCGGATCTCGATGCGCATCTGAACCCGCAGCTTGGCGTCGAGGTTGGAGAGGGGCTCATCGAACAGGAAAACCTGCGGTTGCCGAACGATTGCCCGACCCATAGCAACCCTCTGCCGTTGGCCACCGGAGAGCGCCTTGGGGTAACGTTCCAGGTAATTTTCCAGACCAAGCAACGCGGCCACGTCTTGCACGGATTTTCGAATCTGCGCAGGTGGTTCGTTGCGCAGATGCAGGCTGAAACCCATATTTTCTGCCACGGTCATGTGCGGGTAGAGCGCGTAGTTTTGAAAGACCATGGCGATGTCCCGATCTTTCGGCGAAACGTCGTTGATCACCCGATTACCCAATTCGATCGTGCCGCCGCTGATCGATTCGAGCCCGGCAATCATGCGCAGCAAGGTCGACTTGCCACAGCCAGAGGCGCCTACCAGGGATACGAATTCGCCATCGGCGATGTCCAGGTCAATGCCATGTAAAACCTTGATGGCGCCATAACTCTTTTGCAGTTGCCGAATGTTTACTGTTGCCATCTAAAGTTACCGCCTAGGGAAGGCGCGTCGCCAACATTGCCGGGGCGCGCCAAGTCGGTTCAGGGAAGGAGGACGATTTTGCTCAGGTGACGCGGGGCGGTGCTGTCCAGATGCTTGTGGCGGGCCAACAGTTCGCCGAAAAGCTGCAACGCCGGGAGCATCACCAGGCTGCGTTCGAGCCCCTCGTGGCTGATCGGCAAGCTCAGATCACCTGGGCCGCCAAGGCCGATCACCAAGGCGCCTTTCGCTTGTAGCTCTGCAGCCAGTACGGTTTCTTCGGCAAGGGTATCCGGGCTGTAAAGGATGACGATGCAGGTGTTGTCATCGACCAGGCTTATCGGGCCGTGACGGAACTCCATCGGGTGGAAGACCTGGGTGTAGGTCAGGCTCATTTCCTGCAATTTCAGCGCACCTTCGGCTGCCAGGCCGTAGTAGGCGCCGGCGCCCAGGTACACATAGTGCGAGCGGGAAACAAAGCGCGGTTGCATCTGCGCATCGAGGCTTTGCAGGGTTGTCTGCGCGGCCTCGGCAATGGCCGGACTGATCTCGACGCCGGCCAGTCGCAACCCCATCAACAGCATCAAGCTGGCGGAGCTGGTCATCACGATGCCTTCGCGGGCATGGGTGGCGGCGAAAATCACTTGCTCGGCGGATTTCGCCAGGGAGCTGGCGCTTTCGCAGGTAATGGCCACGGTGGGTAAGCCAGCCGCGCGGCTGACGTCTACCGCCTGGACGGTTTCTGTGGACTCACCGCTTCGCGACAGTGCAACCACGCAGATATCGTCCTGATTGGCGACGTAGGCAAACCGTCTGCGGGCCCATTCGCCGCCGGGGACGGCGATGGCTTGTTGGCCGGATAGGGTAAAGGCACTGGCAACCACTTGGGCCAGGTAGTAGGAGGTGCCACAGCCAACCACGACAACGGTGGTGGCTTTGATGACAGGCAGGGGCAGGGTATGGGCGGCCTCCCAGAAGGGAAATTGCTCAACGATTACTTGCTCGGTGACGTTCATGGCAGGGGCAGTCCTTTTATCAAGGGAAGGGTTATTTAGTGGCGCCGGCAATCAGCCCGCGAACCAGGAAACGATTCAGGAAAATCACCAACAGCACCGGTGGCAACATGGCTACCACGCCTGCTGCGTTCATCAGGCCGTAGTCGACATAGTTGCGCGTGACAAACTCGGGGATCAGTACCGTCAGTGGCTTGGTCGCCAATGTCGGCGAGAACACCAGCGGCACCATGAACTGGCCCCAGGCACTGAGAAAGGTGAGGATCGCGCTGGCGATCAGTCCCGGTGTCGCCAGTGGCAGCACGATGCGCACCAAGGTATAGGTGCGCCCGGCGCCATCCAGCCAGGCCGCCTCTTCCAGCGATACGGGCAACGACTGGTAGACGCTACGCATCAACCACAAGGCCAGTGGCAGGAACGCCGAGACGTAGATCAGCGTCACACCCAGGTAGGTGTCGATCAACCCGAGCGAGATCATCAATCGGTACAGCGGAATCATCACGGTGTAGGCGGGCACGGCCATGCTCGCGACCAGCAATCCGAACAGCACGTCGCGTCCTGGAAACTTCAGGCGCACGAAGGCGTAACCGCCGAATGCGGCGATGCATACGGTGACCAGGGTGGCCGCTACCGAGGTCACCAGACTGTTGAAAAACGCGGCGCGAAACTGCGGCCACACCGACTGCACCTGGTTGCCCTGGGACAGGCTGCTGGCTCCAAACAGCTTGGCGTAATGTTCAAGCGTAGGTTGTTGTGGCCACAGGCTCAGGCTCGAGGTGAGCATGTCCTTGGGGGGCGTCAGGCTGGTGACCACCGCCCAGTAGATCGGCCCTAATGACCAGAACAGCAGCAGGCCGACAGCCAGTGCGAACGCGAGTTTGTACAGGCCGGGCAGGAGAAAATTGCGCATCAGTCGAACCTCGTTTCCCGGTAGACCTTGAGCACATAGATCATCGAGACCACCAGCGATGCGATCATCGCCAGCACTGACAACGCCATGCCGTAGGAAAATTTGAGGTTTTGGAACGCCGACATATAGACCTGGATAATCACACTGCGGGTATCCAGACTCGAGCCGCTGAGAATCCACGCTTCATCAAACAGGTTGAAGGCGAAGACCGTCGATTGGCTCAAGGCGATCGCCAGTCCGCCGGAGATCAGCGGCAAGGTAATCAACCGAAAGCATTTCAGGGGGCCGGCGCCGTCCAGTTTTGCCGCTTCATAAAGGTCGCTGGGAATGCTTTGCAAGGCGGCCAGCAAAATAATTGCGGTCAGTGGCAGCATTCGCCAGACGTGCACCAGTGCGATCAAAAACAACGCGGTTTGACGGTCGTTGAACCAGACTTTGTTTTCGCCGATCAACCCCAGCGCATGCAATACGTTGTTCAGCAGGCCGTAGCTGGGGTTATAGATCCATAGCCAGACCAGCGCGTTGACAACCGGCGGCAGGCACCAGGGCAATACCAGCACCGCCAGCAACCATTGCCGACCGTAGCGGATCTTGTTCAACAGCAGGGCCGCGCCAAGGCCGCCAATCGCCTGCAACGCCACTGCGATGACCACGTAGGCCAGGGTGTTCCACCAGGCGTGCTGGACGTTGTTGTCGCCCATCAGGTTTTGGTAGTTGCGCAGGCCGATAAATGGATTTCCGGGGCGCATCGGATCGATTTGATACAGGCTGTCGAATACCGTGGTCACCAGCGGCATAAACACCAGGCTGCCCATGATTACCACAATGGGTAGCACATAGACGTAGCCCAGCCATGTTTCGCTTGATACGCAGCGCAAGCGCTGCTTGAGCGTGGCCAAGATCATTGGGGTTGCAACTCCTGAGCGAAATCAAGCCGCCAGCGTACTGGCGGCGAGGTCGATGTATTACTGCATGGCGCTCTTGGCTTCGGCAGCAATCTGCGCGACGGCCTGATCGACAGTCAGCTCACCTTTGGCTGCCTGATTGAGGGCGGTGGAGACGGCGCTGGTGAATTGCGGGTACCACACGGGCGTGCCTTGGCTGAACAGCGGATCGACCAGCGCGGCCTGTTGCAGAATCACGTCACCGCTCTTGAGCTTGCCTTCGCTGTTCAGCTGTTTGAGCACCGAGGTACGGGTCGGCAGGTTGCCCAGCGTGGTGTAGCTTTCGATCTGGTTTTCGGGCTTGAGCCACCAGTTGATGAAGGCCTTGGCGCCCTCTTTGTTGCTGGCAGACACTGGAATGCCGACCGCTTCGGGCAAACCAATGGTGCGGGCAGTGCCGCTGGTGCTCAGCATCAGGCCTGCCGCGGTTGACGATGCGACCTGGGATTTGCCTGGGTCGGTGTAAACGGCAATGTTGCCGGCCCAGCCTGCGACGTCGAAGGAAATATCACCCTTCTTGAACAGCTCTTGCACCTCGACGTCTTTCAGTCCAGTGGCGGCGGGGCTGATCAAGCCTTCTTTGAGTGCTTCGATCTCGAAACTCATGGCCTTGTAGCCTGCGGAGCCAGGGCTGATGAACAGCGGCTCCAACTTGTCATTGAACAGTTCGCCGCCGAACACCTTGGTCAGCAGATACCACGCGGTGGCACTGCCTTCGGTGGCCGACAATGGCAAGCCGATCGGGTATTTGGTGATGTTGGCCGCCTTGATGGCTTTGGCGGCGGTTAACAGTTGTTGCGGCGTGGTCGGCACGTTCTGAATGCCAGCACGTTGCAGGTGATCACGGTTGTAGATAAGGATGCGAAAGTCGTTGGCATAGGGCACTGCCATCAACTGGCCGTTGAACATGAAGATTTTGGCTGACGGGATATCGGCAAGGGTCTTGGCGTCCACCGCGTCACCCAGTGATTGATACCACTGCGCGGCACCGAACTGTCCAACCCAGGACCAGTCCACTTCCGTCGCGTCCGCAGGTGGCGTATTGGCAATCATGGAGGTGGCGATCTTGGTACGAATTTCGTCCCAGCCCAGGGTTTGGGTGTCCAGCTGGGTGCCCGTCTGCGCGTGCAAGCGCTCGGTCATGGTTTTCGGCAACGTACCCCAGGGCGGCAATAGCACACTGGTGATCTGGCCTGGTGCCTGAGCGAATGCCGGCAGGGCGATTGAAAGTTGAAGCACGGCGAGTGAAGCAAGCACATAGCGTCTAAGCATGTCAGAACCCTCTCAATCACGTGAACGGCGGTGGTGGTGCATCAGGACCTGAGCTGTTGTTGGCAAGGCTCAGGGCCAAGGTATCGACCCAGTTGTCATCCGGGTTCCATCCGGCCTCTTGAGCAGCACGGAGCAGGGCGCCGCCAACGGGCGGTAAGCGCGGGGGAGAAGGGAGGCAGCCAAGATGATGGCTGACCTGCGTGAGTAGGCTGCGGTTGGCGAAAACACCCCCGGCGTAGCTCCAGGTGGGCAGGCCGCTTCGGCCCAGAGCGCGCCAGGCTGTACTGACGTGATCGGCAAGGTGCACCGCGGCGCTTGCCAGCAGTGCGGTCGCGTGCGGATCACCGTGTTCGGCGAGGCGCGATACCAACTCCGCCAGTGCAGCAAGTCCGGCTCGGCGGTTCTCCAGGCCATAGCACCAGGCGAGCAGTTCGTCGGCACCCAGGCCCAAATGCGCCAGTGTGGCTTGGGTCAGGCCGGGGCAGTGGGCTCGACCATCGATTGAGCGGCTGACCCACCCCAGCGCTTCGCGGCCAATCCAATAGGCACTGCCTTCGTCACCGAAGATATCCCCCCAGCCGCCAATGCGAATGTGCTCGGCATCAGGCCCGTTCAAGCTGGCCCAGGCCATCGAGCCGGTACCGGCCAACAGCAACACGCCCGGTCGATTGACCAGCGCACCGTCGAAGGCGATTCGCACGTCGTTTTGCACCCGCGCCGGGCAGGGCAACAAGCGCTGCGCTACGTGCTGCTGCAACCGGGAGTAACGGTCAATCTCGCCATGTAAAGGCAGCCCGAGCACGGCCGCTTGCAGGTCGTGGAGCTGCGGGTGCAAGGGCGACAGCAGTTGCTCGAGGGAGTCTTGCCACTGTGGATTGGCAAGCGGGTCAAGGCCGCTACCTGCCAGCAACTGAAGGACCTGACCGTGGCGATCAGCGACCGCCACCAGGGTTTTCGAACCCCCACTGTCCAGTCCCAGAATCAGCGGCTTCACTCGTCGGCGTCCTGATCGTCGTGCTTTTGGTTTTGGGTAGACGCTTGCAGGGTTGTGCAGCCGACTTCGTTCAGACGCAGGCGCCAGGCTTCGGGCAACTGATCATCGGTGATCAGCGTCAGCGCGTGGGTCAGTGCCGCGACTTTGTAGGTCAGGCGTTGATCGAACTTGCTGGAGTCGGCCAACAGCAGGGTGTTAGCGGCGCGAGCGATCATTTTCTGATTCAGGCGCGCTTCGTTTTCGTCGAGGCTGTAAATGCATGCATCGGGGGCGATGGCGCCAGCGCCGAGAAACAATTGGTCAATCCACAGGTTATCCAACATGCCCTCGGCGATAGGCCCGACCATTGACGCGTTCTCGGCCCGCAGTTGCCCACCCAACACCACGATTTTGACGCCCGGGGTATTCATCAACACTTGCGCCACGTTCAGGCAGTTGGTGAAGACCGACACAGGGCGAGGGTCCAGGCGCAACCGGCGGGCCAATTGCAGCACCGTGGTGCCGGCGTCGAGAAAGATTGTGCTATTGGACACGATCAAATCGAAGGCGCTGTCGGCGATGGCGCGTTTGGCATACAGATTCTGGTTTTCCCGCAGGTCGAAAGCGACCTCCACTCCAGCACTTTTGGCGATGCAGGCGCCGCCATGGGTGCGGCGAATCACGCCGTCGGCTTCAAGCGCTTGCAGGTCGCGGCGAATCGTCGCCAGGGAGGCGTCCGTGATTTCTGCAATGGTCTGGATTGTGCTCTCGCCATGGCTGTAGAGGTGCTGGCAAATCAGCGCAATGCGTTCATCTTTGGTCAAGTTATGTGCTCACTCTTGATCTGTTGATGGTTAATATAAGTTTTAAAAAATCAATGTCAATCAAAATTATGATTGATTGTGATCGTTTTGCCTCATAGAGTATTGGCTCCAATGGCCGCTCCGGAGTTTACCGATCATGCAGACCTTTTCCTTGAGTACGCTTGCTGCTCTTCACGCTCAAGGGGACCCCGTCGGGATTACCTCGGTGTGCAGCGCTCACTCCATCGTTATCGAGGCAGCGTTGCGCGAAGGCTTGCACGGCAATGGCCCGGTACTGATTGAGGCCACCTGTAATCAGGTCAATCATGAGGGGGGCTACACCGGAATGACCCCCGCTGATTTCCGTTTGTTTGTGCTGCGTATTGCGGACAGCGTCGGCTTCGATCACCGACGATTGCTACTCGGTGGCGACCATTTAGGCCCCAACCCCTGGAAGAACCTGCCTGCCGAAGAGGCCTTGGGGCGTGCCGAGAAAATGCTGGAAGCCTATGTTCAGGCCGGCTTTAGCAAGATTCACCTGGACGCCAGCATGGGATGCCTGGGTGAGGTCGAACCGCTGTCCGGAGACTTAGTGGCTGAACGAGCCGCGCGACTTGCCGCCGTTGCCGAGCGTGCTGCAACACAGTCGGGTCTGCGGGGACCTGTGTACGTGATCGGTACAGAAGTGCCCGTGCCTGGCGGCGCTATGGAGGTCGTCGAAAACCTTCAGGTCACCACCGCAGAGGCGGCGCGGGAAACAATTGCCAGTCATCAGCGGGCCTTTGCCGCGCTTGGTTTGCAGGATGCGTTCAGCAGAGTGATCGGCGTGGTGGTGCAGCCAGGGGTCGAGTTTGGCAATGAAAACGTTGTGGTGTACGACAGCAGC
This sequence comes from Pseudomonas sp. NA-150, assembly GCF_044336365.1. Taxonomy (NCBI): domain Bacteria; kingdom Pseudomonadati; phylum Pseudomonadota; class Gammaproteobacteria; order Pseudomonadales; family Pseudomonadaceae; genus Pseudomonas; species Pseudomonas sp. NA-150. The sequence continues at coordinate 2,886,001 of NZ_CP172305.1, forward strand.
AAAGCGCGGTCCTTGAGCGCTGTATTGGCTCAGGAGCAACAAGTAGTCTTTGAAGCGCATTCCACCGACTACCAACCCCAGTCGGCACTCAATGCCTTGGTGCAGGATGGCTTTGCCATCTTGAAAGTCGGACCTGGGCTGACCTTCGCGTTGCGCGAGACGTTGTATGCCCTGGACCATATCGCCTCGGTGTTGTACGCGCGCCCCGAACAGTTGGGGTTGCGTCAGGCCATGGAGCGTTTAATGCTGGCCGAGCCTCATTATTGGGACAAGTACTACCACGGCGATAGCCAGGCGCTGCGGTTGCAGCGGCACTTCAGTTACAGCGATCGCATTCGTTATTACTGGCCGTCGGCCGAGGCTCACGCGGCAGTCGAGGCGTTGTTGTCGACATTGGGGGAACGGGCGATTCCAGAAACGCTCATCAGCCAATACTTGCCAGAGCTTTACCCGCAAGTGGTGAAAGGGGACTGTGCTGCGACGGCGCACGCACTCTTGCTAGGTTCGGTACGTCGCGTATTGGCGACGTATCAGCGTGCGTGCCAAGGGACATAGGTGAATGTGGGAGATTCTATATTCCCAAGCAACACACAATCCCTGTAGGCGCTGTCGAAGGCTGCGAACGATCGCCATCGCGAAGGTCCTTCGGGCCTTATCGCAGCCTGCGGCAGCTCCAACAAGGGAGTTGTGCGTGGATATTGTTTGTGTTCCTGCCACAGATCTACTGTGGGAGATCTTGGCGGTGCAGGGCTTTCACGACTACGTGCATCGTGCGCCCTGCCTGTCGACTCTTTAGTCGCTACAGCCGCTTACAGATCGGTGATTTGCTTGTGGCGTGGCACCAACAGCTTCATCACGCTCCACGCCACCAGGTAAGCGACTGCGCAGACCGCAAACATGATCATGTAGCCGGTACGGATGTCGCCGATCAGTTTGTAGTGGTCAAACACCCAGCCGCCGATTTTGGTCAGCACGACCCCACCAAAGCCACCCGCCATGCCACCAATACCGACCACGGACCCGACGGCTTTTTTCGGAAACATATCCGATACGGTGGTGAATATATTCGCCGACCAGGCCTGATGCGCCGACGCGCCGATACCAATCAACACCACCGGCACCCAGAAACTGATGTAACCGAATGGCTGCGCCAGCAGCACCACCAGCGGAAAGAGCGCGATCACCAGCATGGCTTTCATTCGCCCGTCATACGGCGCATCGCCGCGCGACATGAAATAGCTGGGGAACCAGCCACCGCCGATGCTGCCCACCATGGTCATGCTGTACAGCACCGTCAGCGGTAGCACGATGGCCGCGCCCTTCATGCCGTATTGCTCCGACAGGTAAGTAGGGAGCCAGAACAGGAAGAACCACCAGACGCCATCGGTCATGAATTTGCCGAAGGTGAACGCCCAGGTTTGGCGGTATTTCAGCAACTGGAACCACGAGACTTTTTTGACGATGCCCGACGGATCTACGCTAACGGCTTCCTGCGGGTCCTGATCCATGCGGATGTACGCCAACTCCTGCGCTGACAGGCGTGTTTGCAACTCCGGTTTTTTGTACAGCGCGAGCCAGAATCCCATCCAAACGAAGCCCAGCAGGCCGATCACGAGGAAGGCCGCTTCCCAACCCCATAGGCTGCCGATCAACGGCACGCAGATCGGTGCCAGGATCGCCCCGATATTAGCGCCGGAGTTGAAGATGCCGGTGGCTAACGAGCGCTCCTTCTTCGGGAAGTATTCGGCCGTGACCTTGATCGCGGTCGGGAAATTGCCCGATTCACCGATTGCCAGCACAGCGCGCGCCAGCATAAAGCCGGCGATCGAGACCGGGATGGCGGCAATTCCAAACGCGCCGCACACAGCAGCGATGCCTTCGCCCATTGGCACGGAAAAGGCGTGCAGCAGCGCGCCGCTTGACCAGATGCAGATCGCCACGACAAAGCCTGCCTTGGAGCCGATCTTGTCGACTACACGGCCAGCGAACAGCATGGAAATCGCGTACACGAACTGGAAGACAGCCGCGATGTTGGCGTAATCGGTATTACTCCAGCCGAATTGCCTGGACAGGTCCGGCGCCAACAGACTGAGCACCTGGCGGTCGAGGTAATTGATGGTGGTGGCAAAAAACAACAGCGCACAGATAGTCCAGCGATATTTACCGACGGTCTGGCCGACGCTTTGCGCGTTGAGGGGTTCGTTTAGATTCATGTCGTCACTTTTATTGTTTTTGGATTTAGTTTGGTTGTTATACGTCATCGTACAACAAATCGGAAGCCAGTTTGATTTCGCGGTCATTGAAAAAAACAACCGTGCCCCCGGCCCATTCAGGCTGCCTGGACGAACGCGTACTCGCTTGATACGGGGGGACGATCTTGATTTTCAGGGTGTTGACAATCAACCCGAGATGTTTTGATAATCGGTCCGATGTTGTACGACAACGCATGACAAATAAGAATACGACAGAGCGATTCCCCTAATGACGACCGCAAAGACTGCCCCTCAACCGTTCAATCGCCTTCTCTTGACAGGTGCTGCCGGTGGCCTCGGCCAGGTGCTACGCCAACGTCTGCGACCTTTCAGCAAGATTCTGCGCCTCTCCGACATTAGCCAGATGACGCCTGCGCTGGATGAGAGTGAAGAAGTCCAGCCGTGTGATCTTGCCGACAAGCAAGCCGTTGACCAATTGGTCGAGGGCGTTGATGCCATCCTGCATTTTGGCGGCGTATCGGTGGAGCGTCCGTTTGAAGAAATTCTCGGCGCCAACATCTGTGGCGTATTTCATATCTATGAAGCAGCACGTCGCCACAATGTAAAACGCGTGATTTTCGCCAGTTCAAATCATGTCATTGGCTTCCATAAGCAGGACCAGCGGCTGGATGCACACTCTCTGCGTCGCCCCGACAGCTACTACGGCTTGTCCAAGTCTTATGGCGAAGACGTGGCCAGCTTCTATTTCGACCGCTATGGCATTGAGACCGTGAGCATCCGTATCGGCTCTTCGTTCAGCGAACCGCAAAACCGCAGAATGATGAGTACCTGGTTAAGTTTCGGCGATTTGACGCAATTGCTGGAGTGCGCGCTGTACACGCCGAACGTTGGCCATACCGTGGTTTACGGAGTGTCGGATAACCAAAATGTCTGGTGGGACAATACATTCGCTGCGCATCTGAATTACAAGGCGCAGGACACTTCCGAGGTCTTTCGCGAGCAGGTTGAAGCCCAACCCATGCCAGCGGCAGATGATCCAAGCATGGTTTACCAAGGCGGCGCATTTGTGGCGTCGGGGCCATTCGGCGATAACTAAAGCCAAGGCAACAAGCGCCCTCTACTGATCCATCTTTTTTTCCGAACACATCACAACAACAAGGAAACATGATGAAGAACGTTAAACTGCTTATTGGTTTTTTGTGTCTGTTTAGCGGGTACGTGGCGGCCGCGCCAGCGTCGGGAGAGAAGGACGTTGCCGCGGCAGTGGACCAACTGACCCAGGCCATGTTGCACAAGAACATCGCTAAACTGCAAAACCTGACCGCTGACAACCTGACCTACGGGCATTCCAGCGGAACGATTCAGGACAAACAGGCTTTTATCTCGGACATCGAGACGGGAAAAAGCGGTTTTAATGAGCTGAAGATGCTGAACCAGAAAATCACCATGAACGGTGATGTGGCCTTGGTGCGTAATCACTTCTCGGCTCAGGCCGTCAATAGCGGTGTGTTGGTTCCAACCGAAATCGAGAACTTCCAGATCTGGAAAAAACAGCACGGCGAATGGAAGCTGATCGGTCGACAAGCTTTCCGCTTCTGAGTCTGCACACGGTCCAGTTCAAACGAACGCCGGGGTCGATTTTACTATCGATACCCGGCGTTTGACGTCAGGGCGTGCAAGAGGCTGTGACGAACTAATCCCTCATTTCGTGGGTAGGGGAAGCCGACTGGTTCGGGGCATATTGCCGGTACTCTAAATACCCATTAGGTATAAGTTGTCAGCGCTCAATACCTAAATGTTCCATGAGCCAATTCCGTCGCCACCTATTCTCTCCAGTGTCCAGATGACAAGCATGTTTTTCTGAATGCAGCCTGTACGTGTGTGTCGTTCAGTAAGTTCTGACGTGCGCTGAACTTCACTTAAACACGCGTGACGTTATGTCGTAGAGCCATTCAGCTGGACCAATAAAGGAGAGAGGCGTGTACATGGCACACACGTTCCCGTCATCGACACTCGTGACTATGCGATGGGGGTCTGCGTGCGCAATCGAGCGGCGGTCGATCCGTTCTGTGGTTTCAATGTTGGATCAATTCTTTACCTTCCCCACACTCCCTATCGGCATCAATGTACTGGGGGTATTCAGTTCGGCGCGGGCAAGCCCTGTGTCGAGATCAATCTGCTATTCAATTAACCCACACCGCCTTGCCTCAAAGGAAAACTGCGACTGAACGTCCAGCCGTGGGAGTGACGCTCTCGGACTAAACGTCATAACGGTGCGAGCCACCGCCGACAGCGAGAAGGAGTCCACACATGCTACGTGCATTGGGGTCGACCTGGCCAAACAGGGGCTTGAGATGCCTGCAACCACGTGTGCGCACGGCATCGATTTTCCTGGTTTGCCTGGTGGTGGCCGCATGCGACGGCAACGCTGTCGACGATGAAGCCACCCGCGCCGGATTAACTGAAAAAAACTTGCCGCAGGCCGACGAACCCTACTTCAAGGACATGGACAATGGCGTGAAGCTCACCGCCGACGAGGAGCGCGGTCGCAACATGTGGCTGGTCTGGAGCGGTGGCAACGATCGGTTTTGGGACTGGATGGGTAAACCGACCCTGGGCGGATTCGATCTGTTGAAAATCATCGCGCCACCGCCCGGCAGCGACATGGACCGAGCACAACGCTGGAAGACGTTGGGCCTGGTCAACGAACCCTGTTTTGATCCAGCGCTGCCTGACGGTGATCCGTCGCGTTTCGGCCTGCGGCTCGATATGCGGCGCAGCGACTGCGCCGCGGACCCATTCGCCAATGCGCAGAAATACCCCGGCGCGAAGATCGGCTCACGGGGCACCACCTTTCAGGACGGTTCGGTGTTTCCGGTCGGGTCGTATTTCGGTGAACCCACGGGCATTGTCGGCCTGCGCCTGTTCACCAATCCGGATTTCGATGAAAAGGCCAAGGCCGCCTGGGACATCAAGAAGTACTATTCCGACCCTGCTTATTACAGTAATCCAAACCTGATTCGTCCTTATCGCGTTGGCATGTCTTGTGGCCTCTGCCACGTCGGACCCAGCCCGATCCACCCGCCGGCAGACCCGGTCCATCCGCAATGGGCCGATCTCAACTCGACCGTGGGTGCGCAGTACATGTGGGTAGACCGGTTATTCCTGGCCACCCCGAACAAACAGAATTTCATGTACCAATTGGTGCGCACCTACCGTCCCGGTGCGATGGACACCTCCCTGGTCTCCACCGACAACATTAACAATCCGCGCACCATGAACGCGATCTACAGCTTGCAGGCCCGGTTGGAGATGGGGAAACGCATCGGCCATGAAAAACTTTCCGGCGGCGAGCAGAACAACAAGCAGTTCAATGATTTCGTGAGCTCCGGTTGGCTGACCGAGCTGTATAAAAAACCGGATGAAGTCTGGACGCCGCACATCCTGAAAGATGGCTCGGATTCGGTTGGGGGGCTGGGCGCGCTCAACCGTGTCTACATCAATATCGGGCTGTTCAGCGAAGAGTGGTTGAGGCACTTCAATGCCGTGGTCGGCGGCAAGCCGATCACCCCGTTCGAGATCGCAATCGCCGAGAAGCATTCGGCCTATTGGCGCGCCACCGAGCAGGGCACCGTCAATACCGCGAAGTTCTTCCTCGCCGCAGCCAAGCCTGACCACCTGGCGGATGCGCCAGGCGGCGGTGCCTACCTGAGCAGTGACAGCAGCGTCATGGGCCATGGACGAGAAATCTTCGCCACTACCTGCGCGCGATGCCATTCCAGCAAGGCGCCCACACCACCCGAGTCGCTCGGCCTGGTCGATTGCAACGGCCCGAACTACATGGCGTGCTTCAAGAAGTGGTGGGGCTGGACCCAGACCGACGACTTCAAACACCAGATGCGCACGATCGTCGACGCGCCGGATTTTCTTCAGGGCAACTACCTGTCGACCGACGCACGGATTCCAGCGACCCTGCTGCGCACCAACGTGTGCAGCCCGCTGGCGACCAATGCGATCGAGGGCAATATCTGGAATGATTTCTCGTCCTCGTCCTACAAGTCGCTGCCTTCGGTGGGCAGCGTAACGCTACAGGACCCGTTCGACGGCCACGCCTGGAGTTACCCGATGAAGGCCGGTGGGCGTGGCTATACCCGGGTTCCGTCGTTGACCTCGATCTGGTCGACGGCGCCGTTCCTGCTCAACAACACGGTCGGGCCGTTCACCGGCGACCCCTCGGTGAAGGGGCGAATGGACTCGTTCAACGCCTCCATCGAGCAAATGCTGTGGCCACAAAAGCGTCTGCATGACCCGCTGCTGCAGGACAAGGTCAACGGCTGGATCGACCGCACCGATCAGCGCAGCTTCCTGCTGGTGCCGAGTTTCTATGTGGACCAGATCAGGAAAGTCGCGGGGCCGGTGGGCGAAAAACTGATCGATAAGCTGGTGGATGCCGATGGCTTCCTGCGACTGGGGCCGATCCCGCAGGGGATGCCCGTCAATCTGTTGGCTAACCTGCAACTTCTGGCGGAAAGCAAATCGCCAACGGACATCACTGACCATTACGTGAAGCTATTGAATTTTCTGGTGCAGTTGAAAGCGGACCTGCTCAGCGTGCCTGCCACCAGCGATAACGCGCAGTTGCGCGAGCACTTCGCCAATGTGCGCGATGACCTGATGAGCCTCAACAAGTGCCCGGACTTCGTGGTCAATCGAGGCCATTATTTCGGCACCGCGCAGTTCAACGAAACCAGCGGTCTGACCGAAGATGAAAAGGCGTTCGGTACCGAGCCGGTGTTGAGTGATGACGACAAGCACGCCTTGATCGAGTTTCTGAAAACGCTATGACCACGCAAGACGACGCTCTCGACTGCGATTATGTGATCGTGGGTTCGGGAGCGGGTGGTGGAACGCTGGCCGCGCGCCTGGCAGAAAGTGGCATGAAAGTGGTGTTGCTCGAAGCCGGTACCGACGCCAGCGAAGACCCTCAGCCCGGTCTTCCCGGGCAATACCAAGTGCCGGCGTTTCATGCTCACGCCTCCGAACACCCGGACATGAGCTGGAACTTCAAGGTCAATCACTACGCAGACCCTGTGCTGGCGGCGCGTGACAGCAAGTGCGGTGTTGACGGCATTCTTTATCCGCGCGCCAGCACCTTGGGTGGCTGCACCGCACACAATGCGATGATTTTCATGGCGGCCCATGATTCAGATTGGGACGGCATTGCCGCGTTGACCGGCGATCCTTCCTGGTCCGCGCAGGCGATGCGCACATGGGCGCGGCGGGTCGAGGATTGCCGATATCGCCCGCTGTGGCGCTTGCTGCGCCATGTCGGCATCGACCCGACCGGTCATGGCTGGGCAGGGTGGCTGCGGACCGAGCGCTTCGATCCGTTGCAGGCGATTGGCGACAGGTGGTTGGTCTGGAGCTTGGCGGCCAGTGCGCTGGCGGCCCTGCATGGCATTCCCGGCTGGCTGGCGATGCTGTTGCGCTTGGTCGCAGGCAAAGGCGACCCCAATGATGCGCGCACCACGGGTAAGGAAGGCATCGGCTATTCGCCGCTCTCGACAGCGGGCCATCGGCGGGTTGGCACGCGGGAGCGTCTGCTGGACGTTGCGCGGCGTTGCCCCGGACAGCTGACCATCGAAACCCAGGCGCTGGCCACACGGGTTGTATTCGACGGCGAGCGTGCCATCGGTGTCGAATACCTCAAAGGCCGCCACCTCTACAGCGCTGCAGTGCCCCCGGTCGATGAGCCAGGCAAGCCACGGCGGGTGTTGGCGCGACGCGAAGTCATTCTCTGCGGCGGCGTGTTCAACTCTCCGCAACTGCTGATGCTTTCCGGGATCGGCGCGGCCGCCGGCCTCAATGAGTGGGGGATACCGCTCAAGGTCGATCTGCCCGGTGTCGGCAGCAACCTGCAAGATCGCTACGAGGTCGGGGTGATCTACAAAATGACGCGGCCCTGGGCCTCGTTGAAAGGCGCCCGCTTTGATGACACGGACTCGTTATTCAAACGGTGGCAGGGCGGTGGGCGTGGTCTGTATGGCTCCAACGGTTCAACCCTGACCGTCACCCGCCGATCGAGCCAAAGCGACGCTGATCCGGACCTGTTCATGATGGGCATGCTGGTGCCGTTCAAGGGTTACTACGAAGGCTATTCCAAAGACCTTTACAACACGCACGACAAGTTGACCTGGTGCGTGCTCAAGGGCCACACGCGCAACCGGACCGGCACTGTCACCCTGCGTTCGAGTAACCCGCGACAGCCACCTCGGATCGATTTCAACTATTTCAGTCAAGGCGGCGACCGTGATCTCGCCGCGCTGGTCGAGGCCGTGGAAATCGCCCGCAGCATCGCGGCGCCCTTGCGCGGCGCCACGGAGGACCAGCCCGGCAGCCACCTCCAGGGCGAGGCACTGGCGCAATGGATTCGTGACAATGCCTGGGGCCACCACGCCTCGTGCACCTGCGCCATCGGCCCGCGTGACGCCGGCGGCGTGGTCGATGGAGACTTCCGCGTGCATGGGGTCAAGGCGTTGCGGGTGGTCGACGCATCGGTGTTCCCGCGCATCCCCGGTTTTTTCATTGTCAGCGCGATCTACATGATCGCGGAAAAGGCAGCCTCGGTCATCCTGGCTCAGGCTGAGGAAACGGGCGAGCGTCGGCGCTCGACCACTGTTCGCGAAGGAGCCGTGCCATGATTCTGAAGGGAGTGCATGCCGTACTGTTGTTTCTTTTGCATGTCGAGCGCCGATTCGAGCCGTTCTTTCGACCGGCTTTGAATCGATTATTGCGCGAACCGTCGGCGACGCTGCTGCAGTTTTTCTACAACATCGGGCGCAAGAATGAGGGGCTCGGTCTGGCCCAGGAACAGTTTGATCCGGACGAGCATGCCAGCCAGCAGAGCATGATCGATACCATGCGCACGCACCTTGCCCAAGACTTCAGGCCCGGTGACATGCAGCGGGCAGGCAACACCAAGACCCACGGGTTGATGAAGGCGACGTTTACTGTTCACGACAACCTGCCAGGGCACCTGCGCAAGGGTGTTTTCGCCGAGCCCAGGACCTATCGTTGCTACGTTCGCTTTTCCGGGCCGGGCCCGCATATCGAGGCGGATATCGACGATCCCGGTTTCATCAGCATCGGCGTGAAATTGCTGGGGGTCCCCGGCCCAAAGCTGATGGAGGACGAGCACTTCACCCAGGACTTTACCGGGGTCTGCACGCCGACCTTCGTCACGCCCAACACCCGGTCCAATGCCAAGCTGCAGAAGTGGAGCAAACGGCATATGCCGCTGTTCTATTTCTTCGACCCCAGCGGGCCAACGGGCACGCACGTCCTCGACCTGTTGATGCAGAGCTTGTGGAACGAAACGCAATACAACCCACTTGGCCACATCTTCTACAGTTGCGTGCCCTATCTGCTGGGTGAGGGGCAAGCGATGCAATACAGCTTCAAATCGATTACCGAGGTTTATCGTGAGATTCCCCGCGTGCCGTTGCGTCCGCCGGATAATTACCTGCGCGACAATATGGTGAAAACCCTGGCGGAAAAAGACGTCGAGTTTCATATGCAGGTGCAGGTCCAGACCGACCCGCATCGGATGCCGATCGAAGACGCCGGCGTGCTATGGCCGACGCGGTTATCGCCGCGTATCCCCGTGGCCACGTTGCACATTCCCCGTCAGACGTTCGACTCACCGCAGCAACTGGCCTTTGCGCGTAACCTGACGCTCAACCCCTGGCACTGCGTGCCCGAGCATCGACCACTGGGCAATCAAAGCCGCGCTCGTGGGCGCATGTATTACGAGCTGGCGCGCTTCCGTCTGCAGCAAAACAACGAAGCGCATATCGAGCCGACCGGTGATGAAATGTTTGATTAATTCGGTGGGTCGGCCAGCAGCCACGCCAAGGCCCTGAGCCCAGGCAGCAGGAAATAAGCGCCGCCGCGAACGGTGATGAATGGCGGCAAGTTCGCGCTGACCAGGCCAGGCCCAGCGGCCTGTGGCCGAGTGAAGCGATCGGTCGGCTGGTTCCCCGGAAAGGGTTGGCGATTGCCCAATAAGGGATCCTGCTCGTTGCTCAAGCCGGCGAACTTCGCGTTGGCCAGCCAGGCACCCTGAATGAACTCGAATTGCCGCGCGAGATTGGCATTGAGGCAGATGAAGTGCAGGCCCGTCTCCGACCCGTTGTCGGTTGCCTGGGCAGCCTGAGCAGGAGGCAGCGCAGAGCCGTATTCACGACCACGCCTGATAAGCCGATGAAAACGCGACGAGGCGATGCGATCGTCTTCCGCCGATCCGCGCAGACCAAGCAGTGTCAGCAGCTTTTCCACCCGACCCGTGCGACCGTCAGGGTAATCACCGGAGCGCGGATTGGCACGACGGATGTGTGCGCCAATCGGGCACACCTGGCCGGCGCGATCGTGAGTGAACGTGAAATCATTGGCGGGCTGATCGCTTTTTTGTGCGTCAACGCCGTGCAATGGCTCACCGCTAATCTGCCGTCCGACCATGGCTTGCGCCTGGGCAGTGGCTGCGGCGGCGTCGCCCGCGGCTTGCCCGTAGACCCAGCGCCAGAACCCGTTCACGTCCTGCTGCAGTTGGCGTAACACCAGGTAAGAGCCGTTGCGGCCAAGGTCACGCCGGTCTGGTTGATCCTCGGCGATGGGCAGCGACTGCGCGTTGCTGTCCTGCGCCGGGAGCAAAGGGCGCTGGGTATACAGGTTGTACTCGTTGCGATAGCCGAGCAGGAATTCGCCGAGGGTGATGCGGTTTTGGTAGTCCATATCGGCGTCGGAACCCGGATCACGGGTGCCGTCCCAATCAATGCCGGGCTGGGAGATGCCGTCCTTGAAGCCGAAGGGTTCAAAGCCATGCATATCACTGGTGTCCAGACGTTGGACAATCGTCAGTCCGGCGGTGAGGGCGGACTCCTGCATTCGGGTGCTGAACGCCGCCAGCTGCTCTTTGCTGGCGAACAGCATCAGCAGCACATGGGGCTCACGCTCGGCAACGCCCCAAGCCCAGTTTGACGGTGCGTTTTCGGCGATGTCGCCCAGACGCTGCAAGCGATCAGGTGCATCAGCGAGGCTGGTGCTGAACTCACTGGCGCACTGATCGAGGATGGCCTGGTGGCCCAATGCACGTAGCCCGGCAGCCGACAGCGACATCTGTAGGGTGTGTTCCACCGGCGGCTTGTCACGGCCAATCTGCTGGACGCTGGCCACGGAGTTGATGTGCGAGCGTAGCCAGGCGCGGGCCACGGCGGCGTCCTCAATGCGTAGCAGCAGCAAGGTGCAGGCCAGCGAGTCGAAGGCGGTCTTCAGCAACGCCTGGGTGTCACGCGCATCGGCTTCGGTGAAGGTTGACTTCGGCATGCCCGTCAGATCTCCGCCAGCCAGCGTCGAATCGCGCCGTCGCTCAGGGTTGTGCTTTCGAGGCCTTGGCGAATGCGCGCGTTACGCGCCAGGTCAGCGTTGGTCAGACCGGGGTAGGCCTTGTACCAGACGTCCGTCTTCAGTTGGTGACGGTGCAGGAACTGCTTGAACATCTGTTCCTGCCAGGCGCCGCGAAGCACCAGATAGTCGGTGGGCGGATAGGCGATGCCGTTGGAAAACACCAGATTGAGGCCAAACGCGACCTTGTTGATGAAGTCATCCATGTAGCTCTCAAGGCTGCCGTCATAGTTGCTGGCGAAGAACACCCGGCGGTTGCCGTCCAGCAAAACCCAGCGCGCAAAGTGAATGGTGCTGACCCGCGCCAGACGTCCACGGTTGAAGATCAGCACTGCGGTCTGGCCGACCCCCCACAGGGCCACTTGGGTGATCAGCAGCCGCAACCCGCCGGGCTTCAACGATCCGATGGCGCTGAAGGAGTTGGTGACGTCGTGGTCTTCACCTTTGGCGATGGCGCTTACATAGACGCTGTCGGCCCGCGTATCGATCACCGGGTCGGTTTTTTCGTGGTAGCGCAGGGCGATGAAGAAGAACGGCGCGATGATGATCAGCGGTATCAGTAGCACAAGCGCCAGCAACGCCAGCAGGACAATCAATCCGACTTTGCCGATCCATTGCCTGAGGGTCATGGGCTCGATCGGGGTCAGCCGCGTGCCGTTGCCCACGGTCGCGGCACGCAAATGCTGGTGCAGGCTTTGCGCGGTGTCGCGAGAAACGCCGCTGGCGCCACCGTGCAGTTCGCGGTGCAGCGCGTCATGCAACGCCGCTTCCTCACGCACCTGACGCACCGTACGGCCGATCCAGTTGACGTAGAACGCGCTCGGTGGCGTTTGGCGTGCCTGCATCCAGGCCAGTAGATCGGTGCCTGCATCGAAGCCGTCGCAATGGCTGAATACCTCGCGCAGACCTTGGCCGGCTTCTGTCGCCATGCGCGCCATCAACTCATCGCCTGGGCCATCGCAATCGGCGAGGAAGATCAGCAGAATGCGCTCGTTGGCGGGCAGGCCGGAGAACGCCGCCCGGTCACCCAGGGTCTGATCATCGGCGACAACGAAGCGAGCGAAGTGGATGTTTTCGAAGCGGGCGAAGGGCACCCGCGTGTTCATCGGATCAACCTGCCCAGGGGCACTGTTCATGCTAGAGAGCAAGACACGCAGGTCACTGACCCGGTCGTTGAGGACCGGGCTGGTCACCATGAACTGTCCTTGGCTGATCATGTGGCCGCTCAATCAAGGTTGAAACTCAAGGGCGAAATGAATCAGGCTGGAATTGTCCCAGTACACCTTGCCGAGATAGATGTTCGGCGCAATCAAACGAATCTCATCGCGAACCCAATGCGCAACAATCGACGTTGTAGAGTAGTCCAGCACAATGCATGGTTTTTGGTCGAGCAAACTATCTCCCTTGTAAACGTTGGCAATAATAGCCTTCAGACCGAACGGGAGAATGTGATTGCGCAGTGTGCCGCTGTCGGCATCGAATACTTTGCCTTGCCAGGCAAATAGATTAATTAACTTGGCTATTTCAGGACTGAAAACCGTACCCGGTGCAATGATCGCTGTGCCTTTGGCCTCGCCGTTCGGAATCGGCCCGGCCTCTTTTGTGCTGAATAAGGCGTCCAGTTCGGCTTGGGATTTACTGAGCAACTGTTCGATGAGGGGGCTCATGGTAGTAGGCCTGCGCTAAGAGTGTCGGGCAACTGCTTCTTTCGAAAAGCCATTAATTGAATAAGTTAATAGACTGTTTTTATGCAGGTCGCACGACTGAATGGTTCTAATGGGTATCGCGTTTCGACATAACTGCACTCTTCACCGGTTAAAGCGTGTTACCGGTTAAAGCTTGAATTGTGCAAGCAGGGCATTAAAGGAAGTTGCCAGTCGTGACAGTTCCTGGCTGGCGGCGTTGGTCTGGTTGGCTCCCGCCGCGCTTTGGGTCGAGAGGTCCTGGAGCAATGGCCTTTGTAGTCTTCACCGGGCTGCACAGCATGCTCGCCGCCCCTGCGAGCAAACTGTGGTCAATGACTGTCAGCCACCTTTCGTTCGATCTCGGCAACTTTCCGTTGCAGCTCCTCGGCATCCTGTTCCTTGGTTCTGGTTGACGAAGGGGTGATGGTTTCATCCACGCCTTTGCTGGCGTCATCCGTGTCCTGAAGATCCCTTTGCACCACATTGACGGGCTTACCCGATGAGTCGACAGGCATGCCGGTTGAAGGGGCCTCTGATGGATCTTGATCGGTAGGTTTGTCAGGGTTCATGTTTTTATCCTCGAGGGTTTACCTACATTGGAGGGGCTCGTCGGTCATGAGTTCGAGGTTTTTTTGCGAGGACGGGATTCAAATCGCGCTGCTTGCGATCCATGAAAAATAGTTGCAACCAAATGACAGGAGTGCCGGTCGAGAGATAGAGAACGCAGCGTGAATGCCGCTTGCACCGAGGAGCTCAGCCTATGATTGGAATCATCGTCCCGGTGCACAACGAAGAGCAGTTGCTCGACGCCTGCATCAAATCGTTGCTGGTGGCGTCGTGTCACGAACGTCTGAACAATGAACACGTGAAGATCCTCATCGTGCTCGATGACTGCACGGACACCTCCCGCCGGATCGCCGAAGCGCACCCCGTCACGACACTCGTCTGCGCGCACCGTAACGTTGGCAAGACCCGGGCGCAAGGCGCGGATCATCTGTTGGCGATCGGTGCCCGCTGGCTGGCGTTCACTGATGCAGACAGCATCGTTCCCGGTTCCTGGCTGGCCGATCAGCTTGGCTTCGAAGTGGATGCGGTGTGCGGGATCGTAGAAGTCACCGACTGGTCCGAACACCCGTCGGGGGTGCGCGAGCGTTACGACGCGCATTACACGCCCGTGGATGGCCACCGGCATATTCATGGGGCCAACCTGGGCGTTTCCTCCGAGGCCTACCGCAGAGCCGGTGGCTTCCGGGCTCTACCGACGCACGAAGATGTGCATTTGGTCGCTGACCTTGAAAGCAGCGGGGCGGTCATCAAGTGGACGGCCGCCAACCGAGTGAAAACCAGCGCTCGTAAAAACTGCCGGTGCCGGGAAGGCTTCGGTGATTACCTCAGCTCGCTGGCTGAACCTGCCGGTTGACGGCTGACTGGCGGCGCAGGTTTGTCAGGCGAACTATTGTGTGGTTTCGCCCAGATCGATTGAGGTCGCCTGTCGACTCCAGTACTCGAGCAAAAAATCAGGCTCTTGGTGGCGCACCAGCCGGTGCAAGGGCAGGTGTCGCTCAAGACTTGCATGCGCTTGCCGGCCATCTTGCGTGCAGCCCTCAATCGCATGCAGCCAGTGACAGGCCATTATCCCTCCCTCTGGACTCAAGCTGAGCAACGTCTGTTCGATCACCTGTTGCCACTCGGCAGCGTTCAGAAAATAGCCGACCTCACTGAGGACGATGAGGTCAAATCGGCCGGTGGGCCAGTCTTCCGGAATACGGCCATGCTCAACGCGGACATTGCCGTATTCGCGAAGTCGACTGCGCGCCAGCTTCACCGCCGTCTGGTTGAGGTCCTGACACAGCAAGCTATCGCAGCGCCCGGCCAACAGGGCACTGAGTTCACCGTTGGCGCACGCTGGTTCAAACACGCGCTGATAACGCTGGTGCGGCAGGCTGGCCAGGGTCAACTCGCGTTTGCGCTTTTCGTACCAGCGGGTACGGAATGACCAGGGGTCGTCGCTGGCATTGAACATGTGCTCGAAGTACTCCGGTGACAGGCTCATAGGAACACCAGTTCAAAAGGTTGCAATAGTCGTTCGAGGGTTTCCTCGGGCAACACGGCCGATGCCATGCCTTGCGCAGTCACTTGCGAAACATGAGCCGCAATGGCCCTTCGTTTGCGCTCCAGCAGCTCGTCATCCAGCAGCAACTTGCGCGCTCGCTGCCAAGGAATTCTGGGGTCTTGCGGGTGCGCCCAATGCCAGGCCCAGATCGGTACTTCGATCAGGAGCGCAGCGCTTTCGGCCGCCGCCCTGGCGGTAGCCCGTCCCACCGCTTCGTGATCACAATGACCGTCGAATCGCCAGGTGGTCATCACCCGATCGGTGGGGCGAAGCAAGGCCTGCAAGTGCTCGGTGAGTCGGTGCTCAGCTGCGGCCACTTGACTGTCGGCGATGCGCATTCGCTGCCAACACAGTGTGCTCACATCAAGGCCTAGTTCGGCCAGTGCGCGCGCGCTTTCGATTGGCCGCTGATGGCGCAAGCGTGATCGGCTCCACTCGCGTGAACCGGGATGGCTGGCTTCGCCATCGGTGATGGCAATCATCAGCACCTCGTTTTCTCTGCCGCACATGCCGGCCAGTGCGCCGGCGCAGCCTAGTACCTCGTCGTCAGGATGAGGCGCAACGATGACCAGACGTTGGCCTGGCGGCACCAGGGCTTGATGACTGATCAACGGTACGCAGGCCAGTGACAGGCTGGCCTGCCATTCGGTCAATGGGGTGCCGGGGCCGCGAATGAGATTCTTCGTTGAAGCAGCCTGTGTCTCCATCACAATGACCACCCTTCGACGGTGTGTGCCGCTACCTGTTGCCCCAACGCAGCGAGGTCCCGCTCGGCATGACTTTGCCGGAGAAACACCGGAAGATCCGCTGCCAACCGAGCGAAGTGCGCGTTACGGCAGAAAGGCGTCGCCCCCAACGCACGGCCCACGTGTTCGAGGACTACACCAACAGCCGCCTCGACCTGCGCGCGCAAACGGCGAACCGGCAGCTCGGCAGAGTCGTGGGGATGGTCGTCGATCCAGCGTGCGGTTTCTCGCAACGCCGCTGCAGCACCGCACAGTGCGGCATCCACCGCACCCAGATGGGCCGAAGCGTGCTCGTCGTGACGCCCCGCGCTGCACTGGGTATGTAGAAAACCGGCAATCGACTGGGCGGCGCCATACCAACATGCCGCTATACCGCCGCCGCCTTGCCAGAAGCCGGGACGATCAAGGTAGGCACCGGGCAAACCGACACAATGGGCCACCGCGTCTTCGAACTCGACGTCGATACTGGCGGTGCTGCACATACCGACCGCCTGCCAAGGTTCGTCGATCATGCGCACCGATGGCTGCCGTAACTCAACGGCGACCAACTGCGGTTGCTGCTGCTCGTCCCACGCGGTGAGCAGCGCCCAATCGAGCTGCAGTGCGCCGGAACACCAGGCTTTGCGTCCGCGCAAGTGCACGCTTTGGCCCCGGCCAGCGACCAGGCTGACCCGCGCATAAGGAGGCTCGGCCGCCCATACGCCCCACGTGCCCGTAGCCGGTGCAGTGCCGGGTTCGAGCTCGGCCATAATGGCTTGGGCATCGGTGTGGCCTTCGTACAGTTTTGCCAGCGCCAGGTCCGTGCCTGCGACCCGCGCCAATACCCGCCAGCGCTCCAGGGTCTGGCCGCGACCGGGCTGTGGCAAGCTGGCGAATCCGGCGCTGGCCAGCTCGTGCATCAACTGTTGCAGGGCACTCTCAAGCACATGAACCGAAGGCCTGGCCGCAAACTGTTGCAATAACGTGCTGAATGCTGCCGGGCTGTTCATCGGTGTGGTCCCCTCACGGCTGTGTGCGCTCACAGTTAAGAGGAAACCAGGGTGTAAGAGTTCAACGCATTTCCAACCCGTTCTTCAGGCCGTTCACACCGGGGAGGAGGGCAAGCTCAGCACGGCCTCGGCAAAGATGTCCGGAGACTCTTGCGGAAAATTGTGGCCGATACCTGAAACGATCTGCCGACGGTAAGGCCCGGTGAATTGACGTGCACCGACGTCAACGCTTTTAGGCGGATTGACGCCATCGTCCGCGCCTTCCAATACCACGGTAGGGACGCTGATCAGGGGTTTTGCCGCGAGTCGGTTTTCAATGTGCTGATACGCAGGGTCACCGTCGACAAGGGCGAAGCGGTGACGATAGGAGTGAGTGACTACATCGACGAAATCGCTGTTGGCAAAGGACGTGGCGGTTTGGTCGAACGTCGGCTCGTCGAAGGTCCAGGTGGGCGACCACATTTGCCACAGCAGGCGGCAGAATGATTCGCGGTTGGCGGTGAGGCCAGCATGTCCACGTTGGCCATGCAGGTAATATTGATACCAGAGCCGGTGCTCGGTTTCGGGTACGGCAGGGGTGCCGGCGTTGGCGATGTTCTGAATGTTGTAGCCGATGCCACAGCTGACCAGGCCGGTCACCCGCTCTGGCCACAAGGCCGCGACGATGCACGCGGCTCTGCCGCCCCAGTCGTAACCGGCAAGCACTGCGCGTTCGATGTTCAGGGCGTCGAGAAACGCCAGCAAGTCAGCACCCAGGGCCGCTTGCTCTCCCGAACGCAACGTCTGCGGCGCGAGAAAACGTGTCGCTCCGTAGCCGCGCAAGTAGGGGATCAAACAGCGTCGGCCTGCCGAGGCAAGACGAGCGGCGACGGTATCGTAGGCCTGTACGTCATAGGGAAAACCGTGGAGGAGAACCACCGGCGCCCCGCCAGCGGGCCCAACCTCCAGGTAGGCAATGTCCAGCACCCCAGCGGTAATACTTTTCATCGTTCCCCTCAAAAGCGAAAAAATATCAGCCCGGCAGGTCAAACGCCGGTCTGGGCGCTCACGCTACTGGCTGCAAACACAAACTTGATGGACAGACCTTCTCGCTTCCAGTCACGTGAAATTTCGCCGCACAGTTGACCTCGGACAGTGGCTTTGGCGAGCACCGTGCCAAAACCCACGCTCGTGGGTTCACCGTCGATCAGTGGGCCACCGCGTTCGTTCCACTCAATGGTGAACAGTTCGCCGTTGGTACTGCAGAGAATTTCCAAATGTCCTTCAGCGGATGACAGCGCTCCATATTTAGCTGCGTTCGTTGCAAATTCATGAAGGAGCAGGGCAAAGCTGGTGACGGCGTTACCGGCGATGCTGATGTCCGGGCCGCTCACGACCGCCCGTGACTGCGCGTTATCTTCGCCCGCCGCATACGGCGCGATGATGGTTTGAATCAGCGTGTGCAACGTGGTCGGCTGTTCGCTGCTGAGGCCGTGGGACAGCGTCAGCGCGTGCGCCTTGGCCAACGCGGTCAGCCGCGAGGAAACGGCGGTGGCGAGTTTGTCGGGTGTCGACGCCGAACGCGCGCTGAGTGAGACAACGCTGTTGGCCAAGGCAAACAGGTTTTTCACCCGGTGGTCCATTTCCCGGATCAGCAGGTTTTTCTGTGCTTCAGCCTGGCGGCGCTCGGTAATGTCGCGGGCGATTTTTGCCGCGCCGATGACCCGGCCTTGTCGATTCCTGATCGGCGACACCGACAATGAAATCTCGACCAGGCTGCCGTCTTTTCGCCGGCGGATGGTTTCGTAATGTTCGATCCGTTCGCCGCGCCGGATACGCTGCAAAATATCAGGCTCCTCGTCAGGCCGATCCAGTGGAATCAGCATGGCGACCGGTCGGCCGATCGCTTCCTCCGCCGAATAACCGAAGAGCCGCTGCGCGCCACCGTTCCAGTTGATGATGGTGCCATTGAGGTCCTTGGCGATGATTGCGTCGTCGGAGGACTCAACAATGGCGTTATGCGTTTGCGCGGCGTCATCGGCGACGGCCTGGTCGGTGAAATTCACCAGCATATTTACCGCGCCGATGAGTTCTCCACAGGCGTTGAAAATTGGCGATGGGTAAGCGAGATAACGTATGCGCGTGCCATCAGGGCGCTGCGCGAGGGCTTCCAGCCCCCTGACCGGACGCTGCTCTTTGAGCGCGATGGCCATCGGGCATTGGTCGTGGGGTAACGGCGTGCCGTCAGGCCAATAAAGCGCCAGGGCGCCGCAATAGACGCTTTCGCCGATCGATGGGCTCACGCCCCACAGGCTGGCTGCCGCGCTGTTGTAGAAGGTAATAAGGCCATTGGCGTCGGTGGTGTAGACGGCCTCGGGCAATGCTTCGAGTACATCATGCAGCCCCATCTCTTGCGAAAGTGAAGCGCAACGCTCTCGAGGCTCCGAGAGGGCACTACTCGCCTCGAGGGATGCGTCACTTCCATGAATCGACCTGCTGCTCATTCGTAACTCCGTAGCTTTCGGCGCCCATTACCCGCAATTTTTGGTAGAACTTCGACGATCGTGCCTGACCTGGCTTCATGGCGAGATATCGGGCAGGAACTCCGCAATGGGAGCCTTTTCAGTATTGCATGAGAATGGGATTCTGACGCGGCGACGGGCCGCCACCGCAATCAGTATTTCAGCGGCTAACAACTCAATTGAAGGGTTTATATCGACAGGATGAGATCGAACAGCTACAGCTTCAATCCCGACATTTCCCTGGCGTGGCTGCTGGGGCAAACCGCCTCGGGCAGGGTGCCGCTCATCACCTGGGAGTTGGCGGCAAAGCTGATTTAGGCGGTCCCCTGGCCGCAATCTGGATAAGACCGGCCGCGGTTATTGACAGATACCCGAGCGCCCCCTAATACCTATAAACGCGTTGGTTCACGACGTGCTGATCTCCTCAGGTTTCCTGCGCTTCAGGGCGCCAGACCTGGTGTCTGAAACCTGCCGGACAGAAGTGTCTCAATGCCATTCATCGGTTGGTTAAATTCTCGCTTCTTAAAATGTGAGTACCCGATAATGTCGACAGTAAAAGCCTGGGCCGCCCTTGAGGCGAACGCTAAGTTGCAACCCTTCACCTACGAAATGTCGGCGCTGACCGCCGAGGAGGTCGAAGTCGAAGTTGACCACTGCGGCCTGTGTCACACGGACCTCTCTTTCATCAAAAACGAATGGGGCATTATCAATTTCCCGTTGGTGGCCGGCCATGAAATCACCGGCCGGATCGTCGCCCTGGGCGAGGTGGCGAAGACCAAAGGGTTGAAGATCGGCCAAGTGGTAGGGGTAGGCTGGAACAAGGAAACCTGCCAGCACTGCAACCCTTGCCTTGAGGGTGCCGCGCACCTGTGCTCCTCGTTGCAAGCCACTATTTTCGGGCACCACGGAGGTTTTGCCGATCGGCTGAAGGTGCATTGGCTGTGGGCGATTCCGCTGCCTGAAGGGATCAAAAGCGAGGATGCCGGTCCGCTACTGTGCGCGGGTATCACCGTCTTCTCGCCATTGATTGAATTCGGTGTCAGACCCACCGACCGTGTGGGCGTCTTCGGGATTGGCGGGCTCGGCCATTTGGCGTTGCAGTTCTGTCGCGCCTGGGGCGCAGAGGTCACGGCGTTTTCATCGACCGCCACCAAGTACGAAGAAAACAAAAGACTCGGAGCCCATCACGTGGTGTCGAGCCGCGACACTGCGCAATGGGCGGAGCTTAAAGGCACATTCAACCTGCTGATCGTGACCGTGGCCGTTCCGCTGGACTGGGACAAAGTGCTGGCGATGCTGGCCCCCAAAGGGCGGCTGCACATCGTCGGCATTATCAATGAACCCATCCCGGTGTCGGTTATGGCCCTGTTGGTGCCCCAGGCAGCCATTTCCTCTTCGCCCAGCGGCGCACGCAGTTCCTATCAGAAGATGCTGGCTTTCGCCGCGTTGCACGATATCAAGCCAATGGTCGAGCATTTCCCGATGAGCAAAATCAATGAGGCGATTGCTCATCTTGAATCTGGAAAGGCCAACTACCGGGTGATCCTGGACGCTGATTTTTAGCGTTGGGCGGGTGACCGTGCAATTGGGTGAGCGTCAACTGCCGTTTTGATCAGCCGCCAAGTTACTGCCAAAAGCCCTGCGGCTCGGTGCTGCTGGGCTTTTGGGGGATGGCGTCCCGTCGCAATCGCTTCGTGCGTTTTGCCGGTGTGGGCAATCTGGCCTCTAGCGCCTGTGATAGCATCGAGACCCCACCATTAAGCGCCATCGCCCGGAGTGATCACTGTGGCCTCGCACCTCAACATCCGCACCTACGAAGGCGAATGCGCGCATCACCAGCATGACTTCGCGCAGTTGGTACTGCCTATCGGTGGGCGTATGGAGATTGAGGTAGAAGGGCGCGGCGCTTGTCTGGATCAAGCGCAGGCAGCGTTGGTAATCCCTGGCGCGATGCACACTCAGACCGCCGTCGCCAGCAGCCGGTTTCTGGTATTGGATTGTCCGGGGAGCTGGTTTGCCGAAGCTGGGCTGGCTTCGCTTGCGCAGCGCACCTACCTGCCCATTTCTGCGAGTACCCGGCGCTTGATAGAGTTTGCCGATCTGGTGGGCAACCAGGGGCTGGCAGCGAGTGCGGCGCAACTGAGCCCATTGCTGCTGAGTGCGATGGCCAGGGATGCGGGGCAACGGGCATCTGGAATAGATTGGCTGCTGGCGCAACTTGAGGCTAATCCTGGTGCCGCCTGGAGTAACGAGGCCATGGCCAATCAGGCGGCGCTGAGTGTCGCGCAGTTGCACAGGCGTTTCTTGCGGTTGTTCGATCAGACGCCACAAGCGTGGCTGGCTGAGTTGCGTATGCGCCATGCTCGTAAATGGCTGGTCGAGAGCCGTCTACCCATCGCCGATATTGCGTTGCGGGTGGGATTTTCTGATCAGGCCGCGTTGACCCGGGCGATGAGCCGGCTGTGCGATACCACGCCGGCGGCCTGGCGAAGAGCTGCGCACCGGTGTCATGTCTGATACAACGCATCAAGTCACTCACCAACGAGCTGGCTTCACGGAATCGGGGACAGTTCCAGGTTTTGAGCCCAACACCCTTCCCGCAATCCGGGTAAAACAAACCTGTGTTTCGGACAATACACCTACTGTTTTTTTCAGCACACTGTCGCCCAATTGAACAAGGCGGTAGTGCGATGGCGATACATCCCTCCATGATTAAAGGCTTGACCTGCGGGGTGGCTGCGGGTTCGTGCTGGGGCGTGATTTTTCTCGGTCCGGCACTCACGCCGGGGTTGTCGGGTACCCAGTTTGCGCTTCTGCGTTTTCTTTGTTACGGCCTGTTCTCGGTGGTGTTGCTGCTGCCGCGATGGCGCAAGGTGTGTGCGGGTCTCACCCGTGCAGACTGGGTGTCGTTGTTCTGGCTCAGCCTGATCGGCAACCTGTTCTACTACTCGCTGGTGGGAACCGGTGTCCAGCAGGTCGGGGTGGCTACCACGTCGTTGATCGTCGGGTTGATACCAGTGTTGGTTGCGCTGGCCGGCCGGCGCGATGCCAATGCTGTTCCGATGGCGCGGCTGGCACCGTCATTGTGTTGCGTCACGGCCGGTGTCGCGCTGATCAGCTTCCATGCACTCAGCCAGGAAAACCCGGTGGGTGAGGCCATTAACAGCAAACTCGGGCTGTTGTGTGCAGCCGGTGCGCTGTTCAGTTGGAGCTGGTACGCCGTCAGCAATGCCCGGCGTTTGGCGGTGGCCCAGGTGTCGGCGCACGACTGGGCGTTGCTGACCGGGGTGATGACCGGCGCTCAATCACTGCTGTTGGCGGTGCCGCTGCTCGGCGCCGATCTGCATGGCTACGATACGCATACCCTGATCAACTATTGGCTGGTGGCGGCGGGGGTGGCGCTGTTGGCATCGGTGGTGGGCGGCGCGCTGTGGAATCAGGCCAGCCGGCTGTTGCCGTTGGCGCTGAGTGGGCAGGTGTTAGTGATCGAGACACTGGCCGCCCTGTTGCTCGGATTTCTCTGGGAGCAGCGGCTGCCCAGCGCGCTGGAATCAATGGCAATCCTGTTGCTGGTCACCGGTGTGGCGTGGTGTTTGTGGTGCCATCAGCGACGGGGGTGAGCCGCTGATCACGCGAGGACGGTCGGTCAATTCAGCGCTGAACCGCGATACATTTGATCTCGACCAGCAAGCCCGGTCTGGCCAGTTCGCTCACGCCGATGCACGTCCATGCACAGCTGTTTCTGGGGAAGACGTTGTCCTTCACCGTTCTAAACAGCGGCATGTAGCGTTGCATCTCGACGTGGTAAGTGGTCATGTCGACGATATCCTCAAAGCTACAACCACCCGCAGCCAGTACGATGCGCAGGTTTTCCCATGCCGCGAAAAACTGCAGCTCCGGGTCTTCAATGACCGCCAGCTCAGGCGTGCGACCCACCTGACCTGCGCAATACAGCGTGTTGCCGATCTTCACTGCTGGCGCGTAGCCGGCCCGTTCGGCAAGCAGTTGCATCGAGTCTGGGACAATGATCTGACGGTCGCTCATAAGTGAAAAAAAACCAGGTGATGGGTAGAGGTCGAAGCCACTTTACGGGGTGTTGCGTGATGACACACCCAACAATAGGCTCTGGTGAGCTTTAATGGAGTCAGTGCGTGGTCGACACTGACGCGATCATGGGACACGCACATCATCAGGCGCAAAACGGCTCAGGTAACGACATGGGGTTCGAGGCATTTCACTACATAGATCTCATGGGCACCTTTATTTTTGCCTTGAGCGGTGCGTTGGCGGCGATTGACCGCCGGCTGGATATATTTGGTGTTTTTGTCATTGCCGGGGTGACCGCCTGTGGCGGCGGCGTGATGCGCGATCTCTGCATTGGCGTGCTCCCGCCGGCAGGCCTGATCAATATCGAGTACGTAGGGGTCATTGTGCTGGCGGTGGCTCTGGCTGCTTTTTTTCAGAACGCATTGCTCAAGCTGACGCAACCTACGCTGTTCTTCGATGCGATCGGGCTGGGTTTCTTTGCCGCGTTCGGGGTGCATAAGGTGTACACGCTCGTCGCCGATATCGAGTTGTCGATCCTGCTCGGGGTGGTCACTGCCGTGGGCGGCGGTATCATCAGGGATGTCCTTCTGGGCCGTGTCCCGGTGGTGTTGACCAAGGAAATCTACGCCTCGGCAGCGCTCTTGGGGGCAGTGATCCAATTGCTCGGCGACCTGCAATGGATCAGCCCCCAGGTCAGCCCTTGGGCGGCCATTGCGCTGTGTACCCTGGTGCGCATGCTCTCACTGAGATACCGCTGGAACCTGCCCGCGATCAAAAAGGCATCGTGAGTGTTGCGTTGAAGCGGCGTTCTATCGCCGCCTTCGGTGATCCTCGCGACCAGAATCCACCCATCATCTTCAACAGTGGAGAAGCAAAATGAACAGCAAAAACACCCTCTGCCTCTGGTACGAAGGCAGTGCATTGGAAGCGGCAACCTTCTATGCCGCGACGTTCCCCGACAGCGCGGTAGGCGCGGTCAATCGCGCGCCGGGCGATTATCCGTCGGGCCGGCAGGGCGATGTTCTGACTGTCGAGTTCACGGTGATGGGCATCCCTTGTCTCGGCCTGAACGGCGGCCCGATGTTCAAACATAGCGAGGCGTTCTCGTTCCAGGTTGCCACTGACGACCAGGCCGAAACCGACCACTTGTGGCATGCGATCGTCGGCAACGGCGGCGAGGAAAGCGCCTGCGGCTGGTGCAAGGACAAGTGGGGCTTGTCATGGCAGATCACGCCCCGTGTACTGAGCGCCGCGATCACCAACCCTGATCGGGCAGCAGCCAACCGCGCGTTCCAGGCCATGATGGGCATGAGAAAGATCGACGTCGCGGCGATTGAGGCAGCGTTGGCGGGTTAGCCTGAGCTGCTGGGGCCGGGCGATATCTCCAGAGCAAATGACCGATGAACACCTTCAACGAGCACATCGGTAATCAGTGGCTATGCTTTGGCGTTAGAGCAACCCGCTCGGGTCGGGTATCCGCTGCGTTGCTCAATCAGCCATCACATGGAAAGCAGGCTTATGAAACCGAACCGGTCCTTTACTCACGCCGTTGTCCTCGCTTCACTCATGTCTACCGCCAGTTTTGCCGCGCATGCCGCCGATATACCGCTGGGCAGTACGTCTCTGGAGAGCCATCTGGTGACCCAGGTATTGGCCGTCGATGCGGCGAATCATCAGGTCACGTTAGCGGGGCCCAACGAAACCCAGGTGCCGGTCCAGCTCACCGACCAGGCCAAGAACCTGCATAACCTGAAAGTCGGCGACAAGGTCGACATCCGCGTGACCCGCTCGATCGCCTATGTGCTGGACACCGATGTCGACAGTGCGCGCGGCATCACCAACGATTCAGCGATCACCCGCGCCACCAAGGACAACCCTAATCCCGGTGGCGAGGCGATTCGCCAGGTCAAAGTCACGTCGAAAATCACCCACATTGACTTGAAAAAGCATGAAGTGAGCCTGTTGCCTCCTGAAGGCAAAGTGAAGGTGGTCAAAGTCGAGGACCCCGAGCTCCAGGCCCGAATGAAGAACCTCAAGGTCGGTCAGACGGTCGACGCCATCTACACCGAAGTGCTGAAGATCAAAACCTCACGCTAACCCTTTGGTCTGACCCGCAACTTTTTTGCCCACTGCTATTCGAATGTCGACAGTTGCTGGGTCAGAAAATCAATAAACGCCGTCACTCGACGACTCGCGACACCTTCAGTGGTGACGGCGTACAGGTTGGCCTCATCGGACAGAAACTCATCAAGCGCAGTGACCAGTGCCGTGGATTTCAGTTCTTTAAGGATATTCCACTCCGGACTGATCATCACGCCGTGGCCTTTGATGGCCCACTGTCGAAGTATGGCGCCGTTGTTGGCCGTGCGATTGCCCGACACTTTGATCCTGAGCAGTTTACCGCCTTCGCTAAATGACCAGGCTGACGACGAGCGGTCCGGCCGTGAGAGCACCAGGCAGTTATGACGTGTCAGGTCCTCAGGGTGGGTCGGTTTGCCGTGCGCGGCCCAATACGCCGGTGCCGCACAAATCGTTCGGCGTCCCGAGACCAGCAGCCGGGCCCGCAGCGAGGAGTCGGACAGCGGGCCGTGACGGAGCGCGAAGTCCAGATCGTTCTGCACCAGATCCAGCACGCCTTCGGCCAGCAGCAGTTCGAATTGAATACCGGGGTGCAGTTGTAAAAAGCTGTCGATCAGCGGCGCGATCACTTCGCTGCCAAAATCCTGAGTGCAGGTGAAGCGAATAGGGCCGGTCAGGGGCCCGTCTTTGACGCCCTCAAGCGAGGCGTCCCACACTGCCAGAATCTTTCTCGCTTCAGACAGGAATTGCCGACCCTCGTGAGTGAAACTGATTCGCCGGGTGGACCGGGTGATCAAGCGCACACCGGCGCTGTGCTCCAACTGCTGCAAGGCTACCGTCACCGTTGAAGTTGCCAGCGAGTGTTGGCGCGCGGCACCGCTAAGGCTGCCGGACTCATCGATACTGACGAAGATACGCAGCGCGTCGAGTGTGTCCATGGTTCACGAATCCAGCGTAAGGGTGAGCAGAGGTGATCGCTCTGTTTGATTGTGAAGGATGCCTTAAACGGACGTGGTGTAGACAGTAGATTGCCGAGAATCAATGGGGTTTTCTCGATCAGCTCGTCGATTAACGCCGTGTGCGCCGATGTCACGACCAAGGTCTGATTTTATGCCTGCCCCAAAGGTATACATTAGCTCCCTAACGATATTGCCAGCGTCGGGTCCTCGATCTCCGTACGCAAAGGGTTCGCGCCTTGCTGGGTCGAGGCGTCCGGCCGTCATTCATGCCACACCCGACCGATTCAGAAAGGTTGAAATGAAACTCGTATTGGTTGTTTTTGATGGTGTTCAAGCCTTGGATGTCGCGGCACCGCTCGATGTGTTTGCCGAGGCCAATACGTTGCTGCCGGAAGATCAGCGCTACGAGGTGACGCTGGTGGGCGTGCGGCCGGGCAATGTGCGTTGCTCCAACGGCATGGTGATCGAGGTCGGCTATGACTACCAAAGCTATCCGGGCCATTGCGACCTGTTACTGGTTGCCGGCGGGCCGAGGATGCCGGACATTCGGCCAGAGGAAGGTTTTCTGCAATGGCTGCGCGATCAGGCACAAGGCGCCCGGCGCTTTGGTTCGGTGTGTAATGGCGCCTTTCTGTTAGGCCATGCCGGGTTGCTCGATGGCCGTGAAGCCACCGCGCACTGGCGGGATGTTCAGCGCTTCGAGGACCGGTTTCCGTTGGCGCTGCTTCGGCCGGACAAGATATTCGTGCGAGACGGCAATCTGTTTACCTGTGCCGGGGTCTCCTCGGGGATTGATTTGTGCCTGTCGCTGGTGGCCGAAGACTGGGGTAACGAGCTGTCGGTCAGCATCGCCAAAAACCTGATCGTCTACATCCACAGGGAGGGCGGGCAGTCGCAAACCAGCCCGTTCCTTGCCGTGCGCCCGGAAGAAGACTCAATTGTCACCACGGTGCTGAACTACGTGATCGATCACATCAGTGAAGCGTTTTCCATGGAACAACTGGCCGACGCGGTGTCCGTCAGTCGCCGCACCTTTACCCGAATCTTCTCGAAATACGCGAATGTTACGCCCTCGGTGTTCGTTGATCAGGTCCGCGTCGATCATGCGCGCAAAATGCTGGAAGACACCGATGTGCCGTTGAAGACCGTTGCCTATAACTGCGGCTTCCACAGCTCCACGCACCTGCGCATGACCTTCTCCCGGCATCTGAATACCACGCCCAAGCAATACCGGGAAAAGTTCAAACGTACCGAGCAAGGCGCGAAGGTTATCTTGGGAAAAACGCCGTCATCGGTTCAGGTTCGATCAAGCAACTCCCCCGTGCTCGCCAGCGTATAACACCCTCTGTCGATATGGCTCGAACCGTCGCGTTCGGGCCAGATTCCCCTGTGCTTTTCAACGATGAGTCGCTGGCCAGAAATCGTCTGTCTTTGGCCTGGGAATGCGCTAGTTAGGGCCTTCGGCGCACCCCGTTTTCTTTAGGATGAGCTAGCGATCAATCGCCATCCCGAGTGCCAAACAGTCGTTGGCACAGCAGTGAGGAGTCATGATGAACAGCCCGATAACTTCCGTCCTGAACGGCGGGAATGCGTCCTACGTTGAAGCGTTATATGAGCGGTTTCTCGGTGACTCCTCGGCGGTATCAGATCAATGGCGCAGCTACTTTGAATCGCTGCAGCACACGCTGGCCAGCGGTGAGCATCGGGCAGTCGATATCGCTCACGCGCCCATCGTCGAGCATTTTGTCCAGTTGGCACGGCGGGTCGGGCGCAAGGCGTTGTCGGTCGCGGCCCCTGACCTGGACGCTGCCCGCCGGCAATTGGCAGCACAGTCGTTGAGTGCAGCGTTTCGGATGCTTGGCGCCCGTCGTGCCAATCTGGACCCGCTGCGCTGGGCGCCTTTGCCGGGCATTGAAGAACTGTCGCCGGCGTTCCACGGCCTGGACAACAGCGACCTGAGCAAAAAAGTCGAACTGCCCGGTCATCAATTCGGCAAAGGCGAACTGTCGGTCGCCGAGTTGCTCACAGCGCTGGAAGAAACCTACTGCGCAACCCTGGGCAGCGAGTTCATGTACCTGAGCGATCCTCTGCAGCGGCAGTGGTGGCAGCAACGGCTGGAGTCCACGCGGGCAAAACCGCAGCTGAGTGCCGAGCACAAGCGACACATTCTTGAACGGTTGAGCGCGGCGGAAGGCTTCGAGAAGTACCTGCACCTGCGCTACACCGGGCAAAAACGCTTTTCGCTGGAAGGCGGTGAGTCGTTGATTGTGCTGCTGGATGAATTGATCCGTCACGGTGCCAAAGTTGGCGTACGCGACATTGTGATGGGCATGGCCCACCGCGGCCGTTTGAACGTTCTGGTCAACACGGTGGGTAAGCCGGCGGCCTACTTGTTCGACGAGTTCGAAGGCAAGGCGGCGAATCTATTGCCCGCCGGCGACGTGAAATACCACAAGGGCTTCACCCGCACTATCACCACTGAACACGGCGCGGTGAACGTGGCGTTGGCCTTCAACCCGTCGCATCTGGAGTTCGTGAATCCAGTGGTGCAGGGTATGGCCCGCGGGCAAAGCGAGGAGCAAGACAGCGCTCAGTCGGGTGCAGTGTTGCCGGTGGAAATCCATGGTGACACGGCGATATCCGGCCAGGGCATCGTCATGGAGACCCTGAGCCTGAGCTACACCAAGGGTTACGGAAACGGCGGCACCGTGCACATCGTGGTCAATAATCAGATCGGTTTTACCACCTCTGATCCACAGGAAAGCCGGTCGTCATTCTTCTGTACCGACATTGCCAAAATGATCGAAGCGCCAGTGTTGCACGTCAACGGCGATGACCCAGAAGCAGTAGTAAACGCGGTACAGATGGCGCTGGACTATCGCCAGACCTTTGGCAAAAGCGTGGTGATCGACCTGGTGTGCTTCCGACGCCACGGCCATCAGGAAATGGACACGCCGAATATCACTCAACCATTGATGTACCGCTCGGTTGCCGCGCATCCGGGCATTCGCCAGATTTACGCCGATAAGTTGGTGGCAGCTGGGGTGATGACCGATGGCCAGGTGTTGGCCCAGGTGCAGGCATACCGCGACAGCCTGGAAAACTCCAGGACTGACGCACTGGATGAGCTGACCCACAGTGTTCCGCTGGACGCAGCCTATGCCCAGTGCCCGGACCTGAATGCGTATTCGGCACCGTCGCTGGCCCACATCAAACAGCTGGCGGCGCGGGTTTCGGAGCTGCCCGTGGACCTGAACATTCACCCCTTGGTTGCCAAAGTGATCAAAGCCCGGCACCAGATGGCGACGGGCGCCAAACCGCTGGATTGGGGCATGGGCGAGCACCTGGCGTTTGCTTCGGTATTGTCTGGCGGGATGGATGTCAGGCTGAGCGGCGAGGACTGCGAGCGAGGGACTTTCAGCCATCGCCACGCGGTGCTGAACCCGCAGAACCGTGAAATGCGCGGCGCTGGCAAATACCGACCGCTGGATCATGTGGCGCCAGGGCAGCAAGGCCAGTTCACGGTGATCAACTCGATTCTGTCCGAAGCTGCGGTGCTGGGTTTTGAATACGGTTACACCATCACTCGGCCTGATGCGTTTGTGCTGTGGGAGGCGCAGTTCGGCGATTTTGCCAACGGCGCGCAAGTGGTCATCGATCAGTTTATCGCTGCCGGTGCTGCAAAGTGGGGCCAACACAGCGCCCTGACGATGTTGTTGCCCCACGGGCAAGAAGGCGAGGGGCCGGAGCATGCGTCCGCCCGACTGGAGCGATACCTGCAACTCTGTGCACAAGACAATATGCGCGTCTGCCAGCCCACGACGCCGGCGCAGTTCTTCCATTTGCTGCGTCGCCAGGCCTTGCATTCGGTGCCGCGACCTTTGGTGGTGATGACGCCCAAATCCCTGTTGCGCCATCCCGAGGCGGTGAATGAACTAGAGGCGTTTGCCGAGGGTTGTTTCCAGGAAGTGCTGGGCGAAGCGCATCGGGCAGAGGCAGATGATCAACAGGTGACCCGCGTAATCGTCTGCTCCGGGAAGGTTTACTACGAACTGCTGGCCCATCGCCGCGTGTCAGGTGCTGAACACGTGGCCATCGTCCGCCTCGAACAGCTGTATCCCTTTCCTGCGGACGCCTTGGCGGCTGAACTGGGTCGTTATACAAACCTGGAGTCGGTGGTGTGGTGCCAGGAAGAGGCGCGCAACCAGGGTGCCTGGAAATTCGTCGATGACTACCTGTGGGAGCTCACGCCTGAATCGGCCTCGTTGCGTTACGCGGGTCCCGACGCGGGCGCGTCCACGGCACCTGGCAACAAGAAGATGCACGCTGAACAGCAACAGCAGGTGCTGCTCAGCGCGTTTGCTTAACGCGCCGGCTTGATGGGCGTGACTGCAGCGGGTGGGGTTTTTGCTGACCCTGGAGGCCGCAGTCGTGCCCGGTCAGGCAAGCCGCTACCAGAAAACGCCAGTCTGCAGCGGCCATGACCCAGGCGTTGCCACACACTCACCCGATGGCATCGGCAATGGCATACAATTCGGCGGGCACCTATAGCGTTATTTTTTCTGAAAACTCCATTCCAGCGACAAGTACCGAGTGAGCAAAACCAAGATTCTCTCGCCGATGATGCTATTCACAGCGCTATTGACCTGTGCCGGCTGGGCGAGTGCCGGAGCGGTCTACACCTGCACCGATGCAGACGGCAAGCGCATCTATCAGCAGGTGCCTTGCAGCATTGATTCGCTGGAAAATCCGCAGGCGTCAGGCGAATCGCAACGTCAAGACGCCGCGCTCCAGGCCGCCTCGGCTGACTTCGCGCAGCGCATCAAAGCGCTGGAAGTCATGATGGAGAATGATGAGAAGCTGAATCAGGGGTTGGAGCAAAAGGGTCGATAGCCTGACCACTCTTGATCGCGATTCCCTTCCAAAATGCAGTATTTGCCGGCTGTGGAGCTTTGGTTGCGCGTGACGATCTGGGCCGGCAGGCGTCGAGGCACTGGACGAATGATGTTAGTGCGTTGTGGCGTTCAGTCGCCAAATCAGGCGCTTGCGGTTGCGTGGCGGTATGGCTTTGTTCGGGAAAAGTCACGTCCAGCCAGCGGCAAGGGGCGTCATGATCTACCCTGACCACGGAGGAATAGAGCTGAATCAATGTGGCGAATAGCAGCGGCGCGGTACTTTCGGGCTGCCGGGCTCTGCTGAAGTCGTCGACTCATAGGGTGAATACAATAAAGAGTTGAACCCGCCGATGGGCAGTTTCTCGAGAATTGTAGTCCGCGCCTTATTCATCTTCTTGCTCAATTTAAGTGTGGGTGGGCATGCCGCGTCTGCGGCGACCGATGGATCGGCATCCGCCAACGCGCCCTCTACGGCGATCACGGTTTCGGATGATCTGCAAAAAATCCAGGACCGGCTCGACAGCCTTAAACAGCAGACCTCGGTCGCCACCGATTATGGACAGTGGGTGGTGCTCAAAGACTTCGTTCAGCAACTGACCAACGATGCCAATGCGTTGACGGTATTGCGCGTCCCGGTACAAACGCAATTACAGGCGCAACTTGATGTCCTGGGCCCGGTGCCCACTGCGGGTGCTGCGGTAGAAACACCGGCGGTCGCGCATCAGCGTTCGTCGTTGCTCAGCCGCAAACTGCAACTGGATACGGAGTTGCAGCAGTTGGTGGTGATCAAGGAAAGTGCGGCCAAGCTGGCGACCCAGATTGCCGAGATTCGCCGCACCCAGTTGGAGTCGCAACTGACACTGCGCTCGGGGAGTATTTTGAACCCCGGCTTCTGGTCCCCTTTTTTTGCCGCTCCCGTGGAAGACCGGCAGCGCCTGAACGCGTTCGCGAGTCAGATGGCGATTGCCATGAGTGCGGCCTGGCAACCTGCACAGCGAACGGTGGGCTTCGCCCTGGTGGTGTTCGCGCTGCTGCTGTGTACGTTGGGTCGCCGTCTTGCCGAAAAACTGCTGACCCGTTACTGCATGCACCACTTGCCTGAGGGTCGCTTGCGGCGCAGTTCATTGGCGTTGGCGACGACGCTGTGTACCGTACTGACCGTGGGTTGCGCGCTTGAGCTGATCTTTCTGATCTTTACGCGTCAACCGCAACTGGCGCCGACGGTGCAGAATTTCATCGATGAGTTTGAAACCTTGTCCTTGACCTGCGTGTTGCTGGCCGGGCTGAGCAGGGCGCTGTTATCCACGGAGCGCCCTTCCTGGCGGCTGCCAGCGATGGCCGACCCCGTGGCACTGGCGATGAAACCCTACCCCGGGGTGTTCGCCGTGGTGTTAGTGATATGTGGCACGTTCCTGAGAATGACCAATGTCATTGGATTGAGTCTGCCAAGCGTGATTGCCGGGCGTGGGGTGATGGCGCTGAGCATGATGTCGATTGTCGGCGTCGCCATGCTGCGCACCAATCAGGTCCGAAAAGCCATGGCCGCCGCCGGTAATCCACCGGAAGCAAGGTCGACGTTTGCTGGCTTGATCCATGCCAGTGTCTGCCTGGTGGTGGTGATCGCGTTGTTTGCCGTATTGATTGGCTATGTCTCGTTTGCCACGTTTCTGACCTATGAACTGGTCTGGTTTTATATCGTCGTTTCCAGTTTTTACCTGCTGTCGTTACTGTCCAGGGATATTTGTGAAAGCGTGTTTTCGCCGAAACACGCGAGCGGTAAGGCGATCAAACAACTGGTAAGTTTTGGTGACTTGCAGCTGGAGCAGGCCGCCGTGGTGTTATCCGGGACCGCCAAAGCCCTGCTGCTGTTGTTTGCCAGTGTGGCGTTGTTTGTCGGCGGTTTCGGCGCGCACCTGGGTGAGTTGGTCGACAACACAGTCGAAATTTTGGGTGGGGAAGGACTGCGTCAACTGGACATCGTGCCCAGGCATTTGCTGAATGCGATCATGATTTTGGCGATCGGCTGGTATTTGATTCGCTCGCTGCGCAAGTGGCTGGACGCCGAGCTGTTGCCGAAAACCGATATGGATCCCGGCATGCGCACGTCGTTGAGTACGCTGTTCAGCAATATCGGTTATACCTCGGTGGCGCTGCTGACGTTTTATGCGCTGGGCGTCAAATGGAGCAACCTGGCGTGGATCGTCAGTGCGCTGTCGGTGGGGATTGGTTTTGGCTTGCAGGAAATCGTCAAGAATTTCGTCTCTGGATTGATCCTGCTGACCGAGCGCCCGGTCAAGGTTGGAGACCTGGTCAGCATCGGCGGGGTCGAAGGCGACATCCGCCGTATCAACGTCAGAGCCACGGAAATACAGTTGAGCGACCGCTCGATCGTGATTGTTCCCAATTCGCAGTTGATTTCCCAGAACCTGCGTAACGTCACCATGGGCGGCAGTGCCCAGGGGGTGGCGATGCTGGAAATGACCTTTGCGCCCAACATCGATCCGGAGCAGGTCAGAACCCTGTTACTGAACACTTACCTTGAACATAAGGACATTCTCGAAAGGCCCGCGCCGTCGGTCAGGTTCATCCAGCTGACGGCGGAAGGCGTCATGTTACGCGTCACCGGGTTCGTCAGCAGCCCGCGCATCGTCGGCAACATCAAGAGCGAACTGTTGTTCGAGATTCTCAAACAACTGAGTGCGGCCGGGATTTCGTTGACCAATCCCCAAACCTGACCTTGAGGGTGCAGATGTTGGTGGGCGGGACGGCGTGGCTGTTCCGACGAGCTGCAAGGCCGCCACTGGCACCCCGGCCTTGCTTGTCTATGCTTTAGTTTCTCAACCGCCCGGCTTGCAGTACGACCCTCGTGGTCGTGCGATTGTGGTTGCGGCTTTGCCTGTGCCGCCAAGGATTGATGCGCAGCGCAAAGGAGCCCCAACATGCCTGACGTCCAGCGATTTCTGGTCAAAATGCTGCCGCCCGCAGCAGGTACAGCCCTGACGCTCGCGGGGGCTTCACTCACGTTCCGCCCTTTGTTCTCCAGTATCGGCGTCCCCAAAGATCTCGCCGCAGGCCCACAGGCGCAATGGCATGTGGTGGAAGCGGGCCTGTCGCTGACGGCTGGCAATCCGTGGGACCTTTGCCATGCCATGGTCACTCGGGGGCTGAGGATGGCCGGTGCAGCCCC
Organism: Pseudomonas sp. NA-150; assembly: GCF_044336365.1. NCBI lineage: Bacteria > Pseudomonadati > Pseudomonadota > Gammaproteobacteria > Pseudomonadales > Pseudomonadaceae > Pseudomonas > Pseudomonas sp. NA-150. Next base: position 2,920,874 of record NZ_CP172305.1, read on the forward strand.
GCTGTTCGCTGAACCTGACTTGACGCAAAGCTGGCTGAGCGGCTCTGCGCAAGACCAGCAAATGGCGCTGACCGCCAGTTGTGCCGTCGATCCGCAGGACAAGGGCTTCCCCGTTGGCAGCAATAACTTCTGGTACCAGGATGCCCAGCACGGCCAGTTTGCCGGCCTGCTCAAGCAGCTTGGCAATGTGCCGCTGGCCAAGGCCGTGCGCGTAGCCCATCTGGATACTGGCTATGACCCGGATCACCAGTGCCTGCCGGTCGGACTGGAGCGCAATCTGGCACGCAATTTTGTCGACGCCAACCGCCCGAACGATGCGACGGATGATACCTCCGGGCTATTGAACAACCTCGGGCACGGCACGGGCACGCTGAGTATCCTCGCCGGTTCACCGGTAACGGGCCTGAGCGGGCTTGGTGCGGCGCCTTTCGTCAAGGTAGTACCGATTCGAGTCGCCAACCGGGTGGTACTGTTCAACAACAGCGCCATTGCGCAGGCGTTCGATTATGTCCATGGTCTGTGCCAGAACGCTGCCACCTCGGTGCAGGTGGTCAGCATGAGCATGGGCGGTGTGGCCAGCGAAGCCTGGGCGGATGCGGTCAACGCCTTGTATGAGGAAGGCGTGGTGGTAGTGACCGCCGCGGGCAACAATTTTGGCAATTTGCCGACCCACAACATTGTTTATCCGGCGCGCTTCAATCGCGTGATCGCAGCCTGTGGCGTGATGGAAAACCACACGCCGTACGCCGACCTGCCGCGTCAGCAGATGGCCGGCAATTATGGGCCGAATAGCAAGATGAATACCGCCATGGCGGCCTATACACCGAACGTGCCCTGGGCCAAGTTCGGCTGTAGCAGTGTGGTCGATTACGACGGCGCCGGCACTTCCGCCGCCACGCCGCAGATTGCCGCCGCCGCTGCCATCTGGTTGCAAAAGAATGGGACGGCCTGTAGCACATATCCGCAAAAATGGATGCGCGTCGAGGCGGTGCGCAAGGCGTTGTTCGACACGTCGCTTAACAGCAATCCAGACAGGTTCGGGCGCGGCGAACTGCGCGCGTTGGACGCCTTTAACGTACCTGCCGCCAAAGCCAGCGACCTGAAGCAAGAACCTGCCGATTCGGCGTCGTTCGCCTTTTTACGGGTGCTGACCGGGCTGGGCATGACCAGTTTCAGTGGTGCACAGCAACGCATGCTTGAGCTGGAGGCGTTGCAGCTGTCGCAGTCGGCGTCCGTCGAGGCCATTCTGCCCGACCCGAATGTCGATCCGGATTCGCTCACGCTGGCACAGCGAGTCGCTATTGCCCAGGCACTTGCGCAGCATCCGAGAGCCTCGCAAGCGCTGCGTCGTGCCTTGCAGTTGAGCGCGGCGGTGGTCCCGGTACCGGGCAGCTCCAGCTTGTCGCTGCCGCCCGCGCCGCCCAGCAGCAGGCTGGACCAATTGCAATTGCAGCAGGCGCTGTCGCCACAGCCACCGACACCGGTCAGCCGCAGGCTGCGCGTGTATGCCTACGATCCGTCGTTGGGGCGCGCACTGGAATCGGTGGCGATCAATCAGACCACCCTGAGCTTGCTCTGGGAGCCCGAACTGGCGCCGGGCCCGGTGGGCGAGTACCTGGAAGTGGTAGACATCGATCCGGCCAGTGGATGCTGTTATGCCCCGGTCGACCTCAATGACCCGCGCCTGTTGGCCTCCGATGGCTTGCAACCGTCTGAAGCCAATCCACAGTTTCATCAACAGATGGCCTACGCGGTGGCGATGAACACCATCCGTTACTTTGAGTTGGCGCTGGGGCGTGTAGCGTTGTGGGCCCCACGCTTCACCGCCAACCAGTCGCACTACGTGCAGCGGTTGCGCATTTACCCCCATGCGTTGCGCGCCGCGAATGCGTTTTACAGCCCTCCGCGCAAAGCGTTGCTGCTGGGTTACTTCGAGTCCACCGGGGACGGTGTCGGCGCCCCGGGTGAAACCATTTTTACCGCGCTCTCCCACGATATTGTCGCCCACGAGACCACCCACGCGTTGCTCGATGGCCTGCATCGGCGCTTCATCGAACCGACCAATCCGGATGTGCTGGCCTTTCACGAGGGCTTCGCCGACATTGTCGCGCTGTTTCAGCATTTTACCCTGCGTGATTCGCTGCGGGAGCTGCTGGCGCGTTCCCGTGGCGACCTGTCTCAAGGATCGATGCTGGCCTGGCTGGCCGTGCAGTTCGGCCGGGCCACCGGTCATTACAAGGCCTTGCGCGACGCCATCGGCACCGAAGAGCAGGACGCCAATGGTGACTTCATCTGGAAGCGAGCCAAGCCCAGCACCAGCGATTACCAGAGTAAAACCGAAGCGCACGATCGAGGCTCAGTGCTGGTCTCGGCGGTGTTCGATGCGTTCTTGCAGGTCTATAGCCGACGTGCGCTGGTGCCGATTCGGCTGTCCACCCATGGCTCGGAGGTGTTGCCCGCGGGCGCGTTGCAAGGCGATCTGGTCGATGCCCTGACCGACCTGGCGAGCAAGGTGGCCAAGCACGTGCTGACCATCTGCATCCGCGCGCTGGACTATTGTCCGCCGGTGGACATCACCTTTGGCGATTTCCTGCGCGCAGTGATCACGGCGGACCAGGACCTTGTCGCCGACGACCCGCATGGTTATCGCGTGGCGTTCGCCGCCGCGTTCATGGCGCGCGGGATCTACCCCGAGGGCCTGCGGACCTACTCGGTCGACACCCTGCGCTGGGAACCGCCGCTGCTACCGCTGGGGCATCTGGAGCAACTGCTGCCCAAGCTGAGTTTGCAATGGACGCTGCAGACCCGTCGCGAAACCGCGTGGTCGACATCGCGCTCGAACGCTGCGGTTTTCCACGCTTGGCTAATGGACAAAAAGCAGGTCGGCGACGATGAGCTGGCCGCACTCGGATTACACCGCAAAGCCATTCCGAACTATCCGCTGTCGATTGGTAATCAGGTGATTGCTTGCAGCATGCACGGCATCGAAGTGCACTCGGTCCGACCGTCGCGGCGGGTAGGGCCGGATGGGCAGTTGCTGTCGCAACTGGTGGTTGAATTGACTCAGTCGTTGTACGCGAAGGACGGCAGTCGCCGGGTGTTTCGCGGTGGGGTCACGCTGTTGATCAACACGGGCAGCTGTCAGGTGGCGTATGTGGTGCGCAAGCGCCTCGACCAACCGGCGCGCATCGAACGCCAGCAGCAATTCCAGGACACACAAATGCAGGCCATGACCGACAAATATCGTGGGCTTCAAGGGCTGTTAGCCGAACCATTCGCACTGCTGCATCGGGATCAGGGAGCATGACATGGCCAGTAACACTACGCCGTCTCGGCGTGCCACCGTGCGTACTTATCGGCACGGTCTCGGTGATTGTCATCTGCTGACGTTGTATGGCGCGGGCGACGCGACGTACCGGATCCTGATCGACTGTGGCGTTATCCTCGGCACGGAAAACGCCGCGAGCAAGATGACGCAAGTCATGGATGATGTGGTGTTGGCCAGTGGCGGCAAGGTCGATCTGCTGGTGGCCACGCACAAGCATTGGGACCATGTTTCCGGCTTTATGCAGGCCTCTGCGGCTTTTGCCAAGCTGGCGGTCGGTGAAGTCTGGATGGCCTGGACCGAAGACCCGCAGGATGCTCAGGCCAAGTCACTGCAGGCGGACCATGACCAGGCGTTAGCGATGTTGCAGGGGGTCGCCGCGCGGATGCAGATGGACGATCCGGACAACGACCATGCGCTTAACGATCTGCTTGGATTCTTCGGTGCTGCCGCGCGCGTCACCACCCAAACCGCGTTGGATGCGGTACGCGCCAAAGGCAAGGGCACGGTGCGTTATTGCGATCCCAAGGATGCGCCCCGGGACTTGCCGGCGTTCGGTGCGCACATCTACGTGCTGGGGCCGCCGCGTGATGAAACCCGGCTGAAGAACATGTCACCCCCGAGTTCGGCCCAGGACAAAACCACCTATAAAATGGCGCTGGACAGTTACCACCGGTACATTGCCGATGCGATCGGTGCCGACGAAGCGCAATTGCCGTTTGCCCGGCCCTACAACATCCCCGTCCAGGTCGCGCAATCGGTACCGTTTTTCCAGCAACGCTACTGGAACCAGGAGGACTGGCGGCGCATCGATGACGGCTGGCTGGACGATGCCACCGGGCTGGCCTTGCAACTGGATAACGTGGTCAACAACACCAGCCTGGTGCTGGCCATCGATCTGCAAGAGGCCGGGGTGCTGTTGTTTGCCGCCGATGCGCAGGTGGGCAACTGGTTGTCCTGGGGCGACTGCAAATGGACGTTGCCGGAGGGAGAGACGGTCAGCGGACACGACCTGGTCAGCCGCACCACCTTTTACAAGGTGGGGCACCACGGCAGTCCCAATGCGACCTTGCGTGAAGGCGGGTTGGAGCTCATGACCCAGCTCAACGTGGCGGTGGTGCCGGTGGACCATGACATGGCGTTGAAGCGCCGTTGGGGCTCGCTGCCTCTGGACAGTCTGATGAAGGCGCTTGATCAACTCACCGCACCGCGCGGCTTCAGCCTGCGCACCGACACCAACCCTGGTGCGTTAGCCGTGCAGCGGGGCGTTCGCAGTACTGCGCTGTATTTCGAGATTGATGTTTGAAATACGCGTGGAGCCATGGACGCCCCGCGCGGAAAAAAACCGGCCAAGGCCCGCAAGGCGATTGCCGAGGATATTTTGCGTGGTGGGGTGAGCATTATCAGTTTTATTGACGGCAGTGATTGATTAGATTCGCGAGACTTAACATTCGTAAATGTCTATGCATTCAGTTAGTTACGCTAAAAATACGTTGACACGCCTTGAAGAAACCGTAGGATGCGCAACGACAGCAGGCACGTAGCTCAGTTGGTTAGAGCACCACCTTGACATGGTGGGGGTCGTTGGTTCGAGTCCAATCGCGCCTACCAAACACAATCCGCTCTGCTGGGCGGTCTAGAAGGGTCAACCGAGAGGTTGGCCCTTTTTGCATTCTGGGTTTCAGACTTTGCACGCGTTTTGCAAATGTTTCTGAAATTCCCACCTCACGCCGCGCATCCGGCAAGTGCGACCCGGCGGGTGCACCAAAAAGTATCCTTGAGACAGCTCGATTTCCTGACAATCGGAAACGTCCTGGCATTCACGAAAACTTGTCGTACAAGTGAAAGGTAAATTGTATACAAAAAAGTGGATATTGGTTTTGGTTTATGTCTACAGTTGGCGCACAACAACAAAGCGAGATGTGTTCTCCCATGAAAATCTCCACCGCTACCACGCCTGTCGGGCGACGCCCGGAAGATGAAAACCTCGGTATTGGCGCCAACCTGGCCTACGGCCTGCAGCACGTTCTGACCATGTATGGGGGCATCGTTGCGGTGCCGCTGATTCTTGGCCAGGCCGCAGGGCTGTCACCGGCAGACATCGGTTTGTTAATCGCTGCATCCCTGTTCGCCGGTGGGTTGGCCACGCTCCTGCAAACTCTCGGTATTCCGTTCTTCGGCTGTCAATTGCCGCTGGTTCAGGGCGTTTCGTTTTCGGGCGTGGCAACCATGGGGGCGATACTCTCCAGCGATTCGGGCGGTGGTATACCGGCAGTGCTGGGGTCGGTGATGGCGGCTTCGTTTATTGGGCTTCTGATAACGCCGGTGTTCTCGGGGATAACCAAGTTCTTTCCGCCGCTGGTGACCGGCATCGTTATCACCACCATCGGCCTGACCCTGATACCCGTCGCGGCGTTCTGGGCCATGGGCGGTAACAGTCACGCCGCCGACTTCGGCAGCATGGCCAATATTGGCCTGGCCGCACTCACCTTTATCATCGTGCTGCTGTTGAGCAAGTTGGGTAGTGCAAGCATCTCGCGCCTGTCGATCCTGCTGGCGATGGTGATCGGCACCCTGATCGCCGTCGCGTTGGGCATGGCCGACTTCTCCAAGGTCGCGGAGGGTCCGATCCTGGCGATGCCGTCACCGCTGCATTTCGGTATGCCGACGTTCCATATTGCGGCCATCGTATCGATGTGCATTGTGATCATGGTGACCCTGGTGGAGACCTCGGCCGACATCCTGGCGGTCGGTGAAATCATCAATACCAAGGTCGACTCCAAGCGCCTGGGCAACGGCCTGCGCGCCGACATGCTGTCAAGTCTGCTGGCACCGATCTTCGGCTCTTTCACCCAGAGCGCCTTCGCCCAGAACGTCGGTCTGGTGGCGGTGACGGGTGTCAAAAGCCGCTTCGTGGTCGCCACCGGGGGCGTGTTTCTGGTAGTGCTTGGCCTGTTGCCGATCATGGGTCGACTGGTCGCCGCCGTACCCACCCCGGTGCTGGGCGGCGCGGGCATTGTGCTGTTCGGTACCGTCGCCGCCAGCGGCATCCGCTCCCTGGCGAAGGTTGACTACCGCAACAACATGAACCTGATTATCGTCGCCGCCTCGCTGGGTTTCGGCATGATCCCGATTGCGGCGCCAAACTTCTACGAGCACTTCCCGACGTGGTTCGCCACCATTTTTCATTCGGGCATCAGCTCAGCAGCGATCATGGCGATTCTGCTGAATCTGTTGTTCAACCACTTCACGGTCGGTAACTCGGACCAGCAGTCGGTGTTCGTCGCGGCCACCGAGCGCACCTTGCGTTATCACGACATTAGCGCGCTGGAAGACGGTGACTATTTCAAGGGTGGCAAGGTTTACAACGCGGCGGGCAAAGAGGTCCCGTTGGTGGGCGGAAGTGATCACGAAGCGCCGTCGAGCACGCGCCAGCCGGTTCCCTTGGAAACCGCTGGGGACTGAAGCGGGTATCTCAAGGCAAAAGTGCTGGCATGACCGGTTCATGCCACACAGAGTAACGCGATCCACTGTAGGCGCTGCCGCAGGCTGCGATAAGGTCCGAAGGACCTTCAGCCATTTGGAAAGCACGACTGCTGCACAGCCGATCGCAGCCTTCGGCAGCTCCTACAGGGGGTAATGCGCATTGCCTGAAGACATGGAGTCATCTACGCGCCAACACCTGTGCGGTGTTGGCGCGTAAGCCTGATCAGCCCGCTATCAGTTCACGAGCAGCCTGCCGGTGATCGGCAATCAATTGTTGAATATCCAACCCCTCTACCTGACCGTCGATGACGCGCCACTGACCGCCGATCATCACGCGGTCGGCTCGGTCTGCGCCGCACAGCAACAGCGCAGATAATGGATCATGGCTACCGGAGAAGCGCAGTTCATCGAGTTTGAACAGGGCCAGGTCGGCCTGCTTGCCGGGTGCCAGTTCGCCGATGTCGGTACGTCCGAGCAATTGCGCCGAACCTCGAGTGGCCCAGCCCAGCACACGCTCTGGCGTGATGACCTCGGCACCGTAACGCAGACGCTGCAGATAGAGCGCCTGACGCGTCTCGAGGATCATGTTGGACGCATCGTTGGACGCCGAACCGTCGACCCCCAGGCCCAGCGGGGCGCCAGCCTCAATCAGGTCTATGGTCGGGCAGATGCCTGAGGCCAGGCGCATGTTCGAGCTCGGGCAATGGCAGACCCCGGTACCGGCCGCGCCCAGTCGGGCGATTTCGTCGGGGTTGAAGTGAATACCATGGGCCAGCCAGGTACGCGGTCCCAGCCAACCGACGCTGTCCAGGTAATCCACCGTGCGCAGGCCAAAGCGTTGCAGGCAGAAGTCTTCTTCGTCGAGGGTTTCGGCCAGGTGGGTGTGCAAGCGCACATCAAGTGTTTCGGCCAACTCGGCACTGGCGCGCATGATGTCGGGGGTGACCGAGAATGGCGAGCAGGGTGCCAGGGCTATCTGGATCTGAGCGCCGGCACCGCGTTGGTGGTACGTCTCGATCAAGCGTTGGCTGTCGGCGAGGATCACTTCGCCCTGCTGCACGGTCTGCTGCGGTGGCAGCCCGCCGTCGGCCTCGCCCAGGCTCATGGAGCCGCGGGTGAGCATGGCGCGCATTCCGAGCTCGCGGACGGTTTCGACCTGTACGTCGATGGCGTTTTCCAGGCCGTCAGGGAACAGGTAATGGTGGTCCGCCGCCGTGGTGCAGCCCGACAGCAACAACTCGGTCAATGCGACCTTACTCGCCAGTTTGAGTTTCGCGGGGGTCAATCGTGCCCACACCGGGTAGAGCGTCTTCAGCCAAGGGAACAACGGTTGGTTGACCACCGGCCCCCAGGCGCGGGTCAGTGTCTGGTAGAAGTGATGATGGGTGTTGATCAGACCGGGCAACACGACGTGTTCTCGGGCATCGAAGACCTGGTCCCAGGGGCTTGAGGGCTGCTGCCCTTGAGCCAGCACTTCAACAATGATGCCGTCTTGCAGCACCAGGCCGCCACGGGCGTCCAGCGTGTTGGCCGTGAAAATGGCCAGGGGATTTTTTAACCAGATGCGGGTCGCAGGCATGTGCCGGCTCCTCTGAAAGTGGGTTCAGGTTTGCCAGCTCAGTGTTGTCCTGTCTGCTGATCCAGGTCCGCCACGGGGGCGACGTCGCAGTCTAACGCCTCGTTGTGGCTGATTCAATTCGCTGGGTTAGCACGCCTGGCTGTTTATGGGTGATGGATAGCCTCTGCGTACTATCAATTTCAACGATATCCGCTACCAATTCGATTGACTTCTTAATAGTAGGGCGCCGCGTAGAATCGGCTCCATACCCACTGACAACTTCTAAAACATTGCGGAGCACACAACATGAACACTTCTAAATTCATCTTCGGCTTGGCGTTCTCGGTACTGGCTGGCGCGACCTTCGCAGTTCCAGCGTTCGCAGAAAATGGTTCGGCACATATTCATTCTGCTCATGTAGCAGCTGACGGTGCAGATCACGTTGGCGCAAACCGCGTCGCCGCTGATGGTGCAGATCACGTCGGTGCAAACCGTGTAGCTGCTGATGGTGCAGATCATGTTGGCGCGAATCGTGTTGCTGCTGATGGCGCAGATCATGTTGGCGCGAATCGTGTTGCTGCTGATGGCGCAGACCACGTCGGTGCAAACCGCGTCGCCGCTGATGGCGCTGACCATGTTGGTGCAAACCGCATCAGCTAAGATATTCCGCTTCAAACCCAGCCCGGCCTTGGCCGGGCTTAATTTTGGGCGCTACAAAAGCAGGGTGGCAGGCTTGTTGGCGAAGGGGGAGTCAGTCCCGCCGCTGAAGCAATTGGGACTGAAGGGAGTGAAGGGCAACCCGGACGGATCGCCCCTTGTCTTGATCAGGCGGTCTTCACCACTCCTTTGGCCACTCTGATGCGATACACCACATATATCACCGCCACCCAAACCGGCATCAAGTACACCGACACCTTGATCCCTGGAATCATCAGCATCACCCCCAGTATCAACGCCACGAAGGCCAGGCACAGGTAGTTGCTGAACGGTGTCCAGAATGCCTTGAAGCCCGGGGCCAGGCCTTGTTGGTTCATGGCCTTGCGGAATTTGAGGTGGGTGATGCTGATAACGATCCAGTTGATGATCAGCGAGGCAACCACCAGCGCCATCAGCAGCTCCAGCGCTTCTTGCGGGGCCACATAGTTGACCACCACGCAGAGCAGGGTGACCAGTGCCGAGACGCCGATGGCCAGCACCGGTACGCCTTGTTTGTTGAGTTTCATCAGTGCCTTGGGCGCGTCGCCTTGTTCAGCCAGGCCGAACAGCATGCGACTGTTGCAGTACACGCCGCTGTTGTAGACCGACAGCGCCGCCGTGAGCACCACCACGTTGAGGACCTGCGCCGCCGCGTCGCTGCCGATCAGGGCGAAGATCTGCACGAACGGGCTGCCGCTGTAGGTATCACCGGAGGCGCCAAGGGTTTGCAGCAGTTGGTCCCACGGGTAGAGCGACAACAGCACGGTCAGCGCACCGACGTAGAAAATCAGGATGCGGTAGACCACCTGATTGATGGCTTTGGGGATGACTTTGCGCGGTTCACTGGCTTCGGCGGCGGTGATGCCGACCAGTTCCAGGCCACCGAAGGAGAACATGATGAAGCACAAGGACATCAGTAGACCGCTGATCCCGTTGGGGAAGAATCCGCCGTGGTTCCACAGGTTGCTGACCGATGCCTGTGGGCCGCCCGTGCCGCTGATCAGCAGGTAACCACCGAGGGCGATCATGCCGATGATGGCCACCACCTTGATGATCGCGAACCAGAACTCGGTTTCACCAAAGACTTTGACGTTGGTCAGGTTGATCAGGTTGACCAGCACGAAGAACACCGCCGCGCTGGCCCAGGACGGAACGTCCGGCCACCAGAACTGCACGTATTTGCCGACGGCGGTGAGTTCAGCCATGCCGACCAGCACGTACAGCACCCAGTAGTTCCAGCCGCACAAAAAGCCCGCATAACCGCCCCAATACTTGTGGGCGAAGTGGCTGAAAGAGCCGGCCACCGGTTCCTCGACGATCATTTCGCCCAACTGGCGCATGATCAGGAAGGCAATGAAGCCACAGACGGCATAGCCGAGGATCATCGCCGGCCCGGCGGACTTGAGCACCCCGGCCGAACCGAGGAACAGCCCGGTGCCAATCGCACCGCCCAGCGAGATCAACTGGATGTGGCGGTTTTTCAGCCCGCGCTTGAGCAGCACTGGCGTCAGGTCGTCACCTGTCATTACTTCACCTTTTTGAATAGTTATTTTTGCGGTCGGTCCGCAGCAGACAAGGCTGAACTGGCGGGTCGACAAAAGCCGCGTGGATAGTAGAGGTCCAGGCGGGTTCGCTCAACCTTTGGCCGCCTGAAGTCTGGCAAATATTGGCTCTGATAGGCACGTTCAAGGTTCAATTGCTCCGTTCAAGCGCGAGAGCCTGTTAATCATAAGCACAAAAATAGCGCAATCATTTTGTGCGTTCGTACGAAGCTTGTTTGATTTTTTGCGTGGACAATCCAAGGGACCTTGGCATGCCCGGGGTGGTTTGCCTCGGGCAGCCTCAAAAAAACAAGAGTGAACCTCATGAATAAACCGTCTGTTTCAGGCCTCGTCAGCGAGGGCGAAAAAAACGCCGTCTATCGACGCATCGCGCTACGGCTCATCCCCTTTATCTTCATCTGCTACCTGTTCAACTACCTGGACCGGGTCAACGTCGGCTTCGCCAAATTGCAGATGCTCGATGCGCTGAAGTTCAGCGAAACCACTTACGGCCTCGGCGCCGGGATTTTCTTCATTGGTTACGTGCTGTGCGGCTTGCCGTCCAACCTGGCACTGAACCGCTTCGGTCCACGGCGCTGGATCGCGGTGATGATGATCAGTTGGGGGCTGCTGTCGACCTGCTTGCTGTTCGTCACCACGCCGATGCATTTTTATGTGCTGCGCTTGCTCACTGGCGCTGCCGAAGCCGGGTTTTTCCCGGGCGTGGTGTTGTACCTCTCGCGCTGGTTTCCCGATGCCCGTCGCGGTCGGATCATGGCGTTGTTCATGAGCGCGATTCCCGTTTCCGGATTGCTCGGCAGCCCGTTTTCCGGCTGGACCCTGAGCCACTTTGCAGCGGGTTCCGGCGGTTTGGCGGCCTGGCAATGGATGTTCCTGATCCAGGGTATCCCCACGGTAGTGCTGGGTTGCCTGGCGTATTTCCTGCTCAGCGACAGCGTAGCCAAGGCCCAGTGGTTGAGCCCGCAGGAGCGGCAGATGGTGGCCGACGACCTCGACGCGGATGCGCGCAGCAAGCCGGCACAAACTGTAAAGGCGTCCATCGGTGCGATCCTGACCAGCCCGTTGATTTGGACCCTGGGCTTCATTTATTTCTGCATCCAGAGCGGTGTGTACGCGATTAACTTCTGGCTGCCATCGATCATCAAGAGCCTGGGCTTCAGCGATTCAATGCTGATTGGCTGGCTGAGTGCGATTCCTTACCTGCTGGCGGCGGTATTTATGCTGGCGTGTGGGCGCTCGGCGGATTTGCGTCAAGAACGGCGCTGGCATTTGGTGGTGCCGATGCTGATGGGCGCCATCGGCTTGCTGATCGCGGTCAACTTCGCCAGCAATCCGACCATCGCCTTGATCGGCCTGAGCATCTCGACCATGGGCGCGTTGACCGGGCTGCCGATGTTCTGGCCAATGCCGACCGCGTACCTGAGTGCTGGCGTGGCCGCGGGCGGCCTGGCGGTGATCAACTCGGTGGGCCAACTGGCCGGGTTCCTGAGCCCGTACATCGTCGGCTGGATCAAGGATCAGACCGGCTCCACCGACATCGCCCTGTATTCGCTGGCCGGCCTGATCGTGGTCGGCAGCATCGTGGCCTTCAGGATGGCCGGCCAGACGGCAGCACGAACCGCGGTCGCCTGAGGTGTATTGCCCGGCGCCGAACTTTCGTTCGGCGCCTTTCAGCATCGGTCCGCCAGTCGCAGGATGATGCCAAAGGGCAAAAGCGTGCCTTATCTTCCTGCCGTTGATTGAGTGTCTGCCAGCGCCAGCAGTTCTTGCTCGGTTAGAAAAAACGCCTGGTTATCAGCCATGCGTTGGATCACGAAATCTATGAAGGTACGCACCCTGAGCGGCAGTTCGGTGCGATGCCCGTAGTACATGTAAACACCTTCCCGCCGGGTGACGTGCTGTACCAACAGCGGTACCAGGCGCCCGCTACGGATCGGGGAGGCGGCGCTGAAACTGCCCAGTTGGCCGATTGCCAGGCCATCGAGAACGGCTTGCGCCTCGGCGTCAACATCGTTGCTGCAAATCGCCGCGCGCACTTCGCGATAAATTACCTCATCCCCCATCTGAAACGACCACGGCGCCAGTTGCCCGGTATTGGCCTGGCGATAGCCGCTGCACCGGTGGTGGGCGAGGTCGTCGATGGCTTGCGGCGTGCCGTGGCGCTCGAGGTAGTGGGGCGAGGCGCAGATGATCATCTGGATCGGCAACAAAAAGCGCGCAATCGCACCGCCCGACGGTTGCGCACCACCACGGAAACCAACGTCGGCGCGATCGCTCACCAGATCGGTGAAGTGATCGTCGTACTGAATGTCCAACTGCACCTGCGGGAAGGCGGCGGCGAACTCGGCGAAGCACGGCCAAAGCATCGAGGTGCCCAGGGCTTTAGGCGCGCTGATGCGCAACACTCCGCTGACTTCCTCGGCTGCGTTGCGCGCTACAGCGAAAGCCTCGGTGAGGATCGTAATGCCCGGTTTTACTGCGTCTAAGAAGCGTTGGCCTTCTTCGGTCAGGCTCAACTTGCGTGTGGTGCGATGAAACAGGCGTATGCCCAACGACTTTTCCAGCTGCATGACGGCCTGGCTGGCTGCTTGCGGTGAAATGCCTTGATCGACAGCGGCCTTGCGCAAGTTGCCGAGGGTCGCCGCCTGAATAAACGTGGTGATGGCGCGGATTTCGTTCATGGCAGCTCCATGGATTCGCAAGCAAATGCGGATTATCAAACCATGGATTGTGGTCTAGTTTCGTTTCAATATCTCCCTATGATTGGCTCATGTTCATCACAACCCTGGAAGAAAAAATCATGACCATTCAATCCGCTTACAAACGTGTGTGGCTTATCACTGGTGCTTCCCGTGGTATCGGTGCGCTGATTGCCGAAGCCGCCCTGAAAGACGGCAACGCGGTCATCGCAGCCGGTCGTAACACCGACGCCATCACTGAGCGCCTGGGCAATGCGCCTGGCTTGTTGGCGGTCAAGCTGGACGTCACCGACAAAGCGCAGATCGACGCTGCGATCGAGTTGGCGATCAACACCTTCGGCCGCATAGATGTGCTGATCAACAACGCCGGTTTTGGCTTGTTGGGCGCGGTAGAGGAAACCAGTAAGCACGACATGCGTCGTCTGTTCGATACCAACGTGTTCGGCGTGATGAATGTCACCCAAGCGGTATTGCCGCACATGCGGGCGCAGCGCTCAGGGCATGTGATCAACATTTCTTCGATTGGCGGTTATCGTTCGGCGGCTGGATTCGGTGTGTATTGCGCAACCAAGTTTGCGGTCGAGGGGCTGACCGAAGCGCTGCACGATGAACTCAAGCCGTTGGGGATTCATGCGACGGTAGTCGAGCCTGGCTATTTCCGTACCGACTTCCTTGATGCGTCTTCGCTGGTGAAGTCGGAGCGGATCATCGACGACTACGACGCCACCTCGGGCGCGGTTCGCCGCTTCGCTGCGGGCTTAAACCATCAACAACCGGGTGATCCGGTACGTCTGGCGACGGCCATGGTGACCCTGGTTGATGCGCCAAAGCCACCGCTGCGTCTGGCGCTGGGCACCGATACGCTGGCGGCGATTGCCGAGAAAAATGCCTACGTTGAACAGGAAACCCAGGCTTGGGCCGAACTGTCGGCCTCCACCGACTTTCCAAAGTAAACCTGACGTTTTACCTGCGTACAGCAAACGGCCCCGATCAATCGGGGCCGTTTTGTTTGTGGTGTGTGCCTATCGGCAAGCGTTACTCCTTCAGCGGTTTCAACCAGTGCCGCCGGCAAACTGTTCTCTGGTGAACGCTTAGGCATCTCTGCCTCCAGTGGGGGGATGTGTTAGAGCACGAAGGCATCGGATTGTTTATGTGCCTATCGATAGGTAGATATTTGCGATTTGATTGAGCACTTGGTCAAGCCTGTCTAATCAAAAGTGTATCGGTGTTTGGTGGGGGCAAGGCATCAGAGGCTATATTTCGTTGCTTGGTATCGGAAAAAATCCATTGACCAAAGATTTTTTCGTGCCTAGTATCTGCCTATCGATAGGTAGATAAAAATCAAATCCTTCGATAACCCCCCACACCATTACCTACCGACCGGTAGCCATAACGAGATTGCAGATGAAAATTTTTGATTGTCCTGGTGCTCCAAACCCGGCCCGTATCCGTATCGTTCTGGCAGCCAAAGGCCTCGATTCGAGTGTCGAGTTCGTCAAGGTCGATTTGATCGGCGCAGAGCACAAACGCAGCGAATACCTTGAGAAAAATCCCCTCGGTACGCTTCCGGCATTGCAACTGGATGACGGCACCTATCTCGCTGAATGCACGGCGATTACCGAGTACCTGGATAACCTCGATGGCAACCCGATCCTCACTGGCAAGACGCCGAAGGAGAAGGGTGTGATTCACATGATGCAGAAACGTGCCGAGTCCGAACTGATTGACGCCGTCGGTATTTATTTTCACCACGCAACGCCGGGGCTTGGGGATGATTTGCGCCCGTACAAAAGCCCGGAATGGACGGACCGCAGCGTGTGGGGCAACAAGCAACGCGACAAGGCGCTGCAAGGCATGAAGTACTTCGATCAGGTGCTCAAGAGCACGCCGTTTGTGGCGGGACAGCAGTTTTCCATGGCCGATATCACGGTGTTTGCCGGCCTGATGTTTGCTGATGTGGCGGGTATTGAAATCCCTGAAACCTGCGTTACGTTGAAAGCCTGGCGTGCCACCGTTGCAGAACTGCCGAGCGTGAAAAACCGCAGCGGGCAAAACTTCGACGCCGAGGATCTGCGCCGCCTGGGCTTCTGATTCCGGTTAAGTACTGCGCGCTACGACAAACACCTCCGGCACCTTGAACAGGTGCCGGAGGTGTTTGTCGTGGGGGGCGTGGCTGAATCAGGGAATCAATCCCGCGTTGCGGTAGGCTTCGAGGGTGTCGTCGAACATCGAGATGTCATTGCTGCCTCGCGCCACCAATTGCGCGCCCTGAATGGCAGCGAAAATCGAACCGGCGCGGCGTTTGAGCAACTCGGGTGCGGCATCGGGCGTGCGCAACGCCAGCACTTGAGCGATCCACTGAATGCTGGTCTGGGTGAACTCATTCACTGCGTCACGCACGTTGACCGGCAAGTCGTGATGCTCGGCGGCCATGATTCCACACAGGCACATGCGGTTGTCGTTCTCCAGTGCCGAGCGGAAACAACTGGCGAAGTTGGCCATCAGGGTGGCGGGGTCCTGAGATGCCTCGAAAGCGCTTTGCAGATAGTCGGTCGCTTCCTGGGTATAGGCGCGGGCCAAGGCGACGGCGAGGTCACTTTTGGTGGGGAAGTGGTAGTGAATGCTCGCGCTTTTGATCCCGACTTCCTTGGCCAGTTCGCGAAAGCTCAGGGCGTTGTAACCTTGGGCCTGCACCGTTTTGCGGGCGATCTGCATGATGATCTGTTTGGTGTCGGGGTGGGCCATCGGCGTTGTTACCTGAAGAAGTCTTGGTCTGGAAAAAAGAGAAAGTTACTGTATATCTTCCGATAGGTAGATGCCATTGATATCCTGCTCCTGTCGTCGAAGATGCCCCGTCGCCCAGACCTTGCGCTGTCACGTTGCACGGGGCGGTGTGTCAGATACGCCGCCATCGCGAGCAAGCTCGCTCCTACAGTGGATCTATGTTGGGCTCCAAATCTGCAATTGCCCCCGATTCGGTGGAGATTCTATTTTCTCAAGCAACACATTTGACCCCTGTAGGAGCTGCCGTAGGCTGCGATAAGGCCGGAACGGCCTTCGCGATGTCGATTGATCGCAGCCTGCGGCAGCTCCTACAGGGGTTTTGTGCCTGCCGCAGAACCACTGTGGCACGTCAACCATCCGCACCACCGCCATCGCCTACACGATGTCCACGCGATTCACACAGGCCAAGGCCGCCGAGCACCGAACCTATCCAGTAGGATAATTGCGCCGATGGGCGAAGCTCTCTAGGCTGGCCGCTTACTCATGGAGGGCAAGCCAGCGCTTTCCCCCGCCATTTCAGACTGCGTGTGAGTGCGATGATCAAACTCGGACAAACTACTGTCTCGTTGGAGTTGAGAGAGGTGTTCAGGAATGGGCAGGCGATCCGCCTGGGCAGTCGTGCGTTCGATATTCTGGAGCTGTTGATCAAGGCGCAAGGGCGAATGGTCAGCAAGGACGCGCTGCTCAAAGCGGTCTGGCCCGACACCGTGGTCGAAGAAAACAACCTGCAAGTGCACATCTCGGCCTTGCGCAAGGTGCTGGGGACTGAGCGCGAGATCATCAAGACCGTGCCCGGTCGTGGCTATCGGCTGCTGATCGAAGCCGAGTCGCTGCCTGCCTGCGCACCCTTGCCGGCTGTCGTGCAGTCGCCCATCGCAGACCCTGCTGTCGGGCTGATCGGTCGCGAGCCGCTGTTGGTCGAGGCAATGGCCGCGCTGGCAACCGGCCGGGTCCTGACTTTGCTCGGCCCCGGAGGCGTGGGCAAAACGGCGCTTGCCCGCGCCTTGGCTGCGCGACTGCAAGGCCAGGACGCGCTCAACATCTGCTTCGTCTCGCTGGAAAAGCTGCAGTGCGAAGAGTTGCTGGTGGAAGCCATTGCCTGTGCGCTGGGGGTCGATTGTCTGGCCGAGGCCACTGCGGAACAGAGCATCGCCGCGCGGCTCAAAGATCACCGCTGGCTGATCGTCCTCGACAATTGCGAGCACCTGATCGAGTCAGTCTCGCGGTTGTGCGAGCACATTCTGCAGTGCTGTGCCTCGGTCAGCATCCTCGCCACCAGCCGTGAAGCGATGCGCATCAGTGTCGAGGACACCCTGTGTGTCGGCGGGCTGGAGTTGCCGCTCAAGTGCTATGGCCCGGAGTTGATCGCACGCATCAGTGCGGTCCGTCTGTTCCTCGAACGGGCCGGGGCCTTGGGCAAGGCCTATCGACAGGACCCGGAACAATTGCAGCAGGTGGCCGAGCTATGCTGTCGGCTCGACGGTTGGCCGCTGGCGCTGGAGATGGCCGCCACTCGCGTGTCCTTTTTGGGCCTGGCGCAAACCCTGGCCCAGCTGGACGCGGGTGTGCACTTGCTGACGGCGTCCTCGCGCACGGCCGCGCCACGGCACCAGGCATTAAGCGCATCGCTGGAGCTCAGTGATCAATTGCTCGAACCTGTACAGCGTCAGGTACTGCGCCAGATGGCGGGGTTGCCGGCCAGTTTCAGCTTTGCCGACGCTTGTCAGGTCGGCGCGGCGTCCGGGCTTTCAGTTGAAGCCCTGATTGACTGCATCAGCGGTTTGATCAACACGTCCTGGCTGAACCTGTGCCAGACCCATGATTGTTATTGGATATCCAGCATTGCGCGCAGTTACCTGTTGGCCCGATCCGAGACCATGACTGTGGCCGTGACCAAGCCGGAGGCGACCACCGCGTGCAGTCGGCCGATCCTCTGGGAGCCGGACCTGTTGCTAAGCGGTAGGTCCGCCACTGCCAGCGCGTTTTCCTCTGATGAATCACCCAGGCCGCCCTCCCAGGTGCTCAAAGGCGACTCATTCGACACTGAATCGGGGGTGGTCTATATCGTCGACGATGAGCCGTCAGTCCGTGTCGCGCTGGACCGATTGCTGCGCTCGGCCGGGTTCAGTTCCAGGAGCTTCGCCAGTGCCGATGAGTTTCTCGCCGAGCCGGCCTCGAGTCAGCCCGCGTGCCTGCTGCTTGACGTCAACCTGGCCAGCGCCAGCGGCCTGGAGCTGCAGGCTGAGCTGCGCCGGCGGGGTAGCCAGATACCGATTATTTTCATGACCGGTTACGGCACCATTCCATTGTCGGTGAAGGCCATGAAAGCGGGTGCCCACGAATTTTTGACCAAACCGTTCGATGACGAACAATTGCTCGAGTCCATCCGTCAGGCGCTGCGCCAGGACCAGCACGCGCTGGGCGCGCGGGTGAAGATCGCCGACCTTCGGACGCGCTTCGAGACCCTGACACCTCGGGAGCGACAGGTGCTGCCCCTATTGATCGAGGGCAAGCGCAATCGGCAAGTCGCGTTGGAACTGGGTACCCGTGAGATCACCACCAAGGTGCATAAAAAGCACGTTATGACAAAAATGGGTGCAGGGTCGCTGTTAGAGTTAGTGAAAATGTGCGAGCTACTGGGAATGGTCTCTTCGGTGGAAAAGCACGCTAATCCATAACGCCGGCCTGGTCAGCATTACCGACCCTTGGGTTCACTCACTTTAGTTCGCGCGAAGATCCCCCTATGATCACGGTCTGCGTCGTCGATGATGATTTCTCGGTCAGGAAAAGCCTCTCCAACCTGCTCAAGTCGGCGGGATACCGCGCGGTCAGTTTTGCCTCGGGTGAAGAGTTTTTAAGTTCAACGGCCGTGGATGAATCGGCATGCGTGTTGCTGGACCTGAAGATGATCGGCATGCAAGGGCTGGAAGTTCAGCATCGGTTGCACGAAGCAGGCAAATCGCTGGGTGTGATCTGCATGTCGGCGCACGACGACGATGATTCGGTGCAGCGTGCCCTGGCCGCTGGCGCCGTACGCTTCTTGCGAAAACCCTTTTCCGAAGATGTTCTTTTAGCGTCGATCATGGCAGTGCTCGACCGCAGGTAAGCATGCATGAAACCGAGCAATCCGCCCCCGAGCCTCTGTGAGCCGGCGACCCTGCGCACGGAAACCGCGGTGTTCAGTGATCAGTGGCTGCAACAACTGGACTGGCACCTGCTGCTGGTCGACGGCGAAGTCGCGCGATATCGCGTCAGCTCGAGTGAGTCAGCACAGCAATGGATGATTCTGCGGCCGGCCGCGCAGGGCTCGGACAATGTGTTCCGGCGGATCAATCATGAATTCGAGTTACGCGACCTGCTGGATCCGTCGTGGGCGGTGATGCCGGTCGCGCTACTGCCCAGTCCCGAAGGGCCGCTGCTGGTACTGGACGACAACGGCGGGCGGCTGTTGCAGGATTTCGTCAGTGAAAAACTCTCCATTAGCCGCTTTCTGCGACTGGCCATTGGCGCGGCCCAGGCGCTGGACCGGGCACATGCTCGGGGCATCCTGCACCGCGATATCAAACCGATGAATCTGATCGAGGGCAGCGACCGGGTGGTGCGACTGACCGCTTTTGCCCTGAGCGTGCACCACAGCCGTAACCTGTCCGGCGTGCCCGATTCCATCAGTGGCAGCCTGGCGTACATGTCGCCGGAGCAGGCGGGTCGCGCAGGAAGTCACACGGACGAGCGCAGCGATCTTTATTCGCTGGGCATCAGCTTTTACGAAATGCTCACCGGGCGCCTGCCGTTCAAGGGCAATGACCCGGTCGAGTGGCTGCATCAGCATGTTGCGTTGCAGCCGGTGCCCCCGGAGCAATGGCGCAATTCGATCCCGGCGCCGCTGGGGAGGCTGGTGCTTAAACTGCTGGCGAAAAATCCGGCGGACCGTTATCAGTGCGCCAATGCCCTTGAAGCCGACTTGCGCTTTTGCCTGGCGAACTGGAGCGAGTTCCGCCATATCCGCGACTTTGAACCGGGCGGCTCCTCCAACCGCAACGCCGATCCCCTGACGTCGCGACTGATCGCCCGGGCCGATGAGCGAGTGTTGCTGCTTGACTGCGTTGAGCGCGTCGGACGCAGCGGTCAGAGTGAAATCGTCCTGCTGTCAGGCTGCGCGGGCGTCGGTAAAACCGCACTGGTGCGCCAACTGCATCAAGAACTGGCGGGCAATCGCATCCTGTTCGCCACTGGCACGTTCGATCAATACCAGCGGACCATGCCTTACGCTTCGCTGACACGGGCCTTGCGATCACTGGTGTTGCGTATCCTGGGCGAAGACCCGCTGGAACTGCAGCGTTGGCGGGCGTCGCTGTTAAACGTGCTGGGGGCTGACGGTCGGCTGATTGCCAATCTGGTGCCGGAAATCGAGCTGGTGACCGGGCCATTCGCGCTCAGTGCAGAAATGCCGTCGCATGATGCCCAGGAGCGCTTCAATGCGTTGCTGCTGCGCCTGGTCCAGTCATTCGCCACAGCGCAATGCCCACTGATTCTGTTTTTCGATGACCTGCAATGGCTGGACAACGACACCCTGGCGTTCTTGAGTGCCTTGGGTCAGGGCGCGTTCCAGCACC
The DNA here is from genome assembly GCF_044336365.1 of Pseudomonas sp. NA-150. Taxonomy (NCBI): domain Bacteria; kingdom Pseudomonadati; phylum Pseudomonadota; class Gammaproteobacteria; order Pseudomonadales; family Pseudomonadaceae; genus Pseudomonas; species Pseudomonas sp. NA-150. The sequence continues at coordinate 2,941,597 of NZ_CP172305.1, forward strand.
TGGTGCTGATCGGCGCCTATCGCGATCAGCAGACCGATAGCTCGCCGGCGTTCGAGGCTTTCTTGCAGAGCATGCACGTCAGCCAGCAACGGGTAACGCGCCTGGCGTTGCAGCCACTGCGGGTCGCCGAGGTCGCGCAGATTGTCAGTGCAACCCTCGGCTTGGAAGTCGATGCCCTCGGCTCGTTGAGCCAAATCTTGCATGACAAGACCGACGGTAATCCGTTTTTCGTCCATCAGTTGTTGCAGACGCTACTGGACGAGCGGCTGATTGATCAGGTCCGTGATTTACAGGGTTGGAGTTGGGACCCGGCGCGCATCGCCGCGTTCCCGGTGGCTGAAAATGTCATTGAATTGATGGTGGCGCGGATTAGTCGTCTGCCAGTCAATACCCGCGACTTGCTAGGCCTGCTGGCCTTGTCCGGCAGCCGTGCCGACGAAGCCGACCTGGCCTGCTTTAGTGGGTTGAGCGCGAACAGCGTACGTCATCACTTGATCCCTGCCATTGAAGCGAAGCTGTTGCTGGAGGAGCAGGGCGGATTACTGTTCAGTCACGATCGGGTGCGAGAGGCCGCTTACTCGTTGATTCCGCAGAGCCGACGCCCCGCCGAGCATGCGCGGATGGCCCGGCGCTTGATCGATCAAATGAGCCCCGACGACCTGCAAGGCGCGTTGTTTCGCGTGGCGTTGCACATCCAGCAATCGTGCAGCAAACAACTGGTGGCGCAAGACCGAGCGCTATTCATCGAGGTACTGCTGCAAGCCGCGCACAAAGCCAAGGACACCGCTGCGGTTTCGTTTGCCTTGCAGTACTTGCAACTGGCCCAGCGACTGGGCGGAGAAGGGCGCTGGCAGCAGAATTACCCGCAGAACTACGACATCGATTTCCTCCAGGCGCAGTGCCTGATCTACAACGCGCAATACGCCGAGGCCGATGCCACGATCGAGCAGTTGCTGGAGCGGGTGTTCTCGTTGACCGAAGTCTCGTCGCTGTATGTGCTCAAGGTCGAATTGCTGTCGTTGTCTGGCGACTACGAGGCAGCGGTGCAGGCCGCACTGAGTGGCCTGGCGTTATTTGGCATCGACGTGCGCGGGGCCAATGAGGCCGACAGTGTGCAGAGCGCCTATGCCCGATTGCGGGACAAACTGGGTACGCGCTCCATTGAGTCGCTGGTCGAGTTGGGGCCGTTGAAAAATCTGTTTATCAAGGCCGCCATCGAGCTGCTGGCGAGCATGATTGACGCGGCGTCGCTGGTCGATGAAGACCTGTTGTTCCTGCTGCTGTGCCGGATCGTGCAACTGACCCTCAGGCACGGGGTCACCGAGGCTTCGCCGGTGGGGTTGGCGTGGTTCGGTGTGGTCGTGGCGCAGCGTTTCGACGCCTACGAAGACGGCCTGCGCTACGCTGACGTCGCGCGGGAAATCGTCGCTCGGCACGCGTACCTGAAAAGTGAAGCGAGTACCTTGATGGCGCTGGATCAGCTCAGCGTGTGGATTCGCCCGCTGGAGTTTTCCCTTGGTTGCGCGGAAAAAGCGCTCAAAGCCAGTCGCAGCGAAGGCAATCCCAGCATGGCCTGCCATGCCAACAACCAGATCATCTCCAACCTGCTGATCATGGGCGCGCCGTTGGCGCGGATCGAGCAGCAGATCGATGTCGGCTTGACGTTGTGCCGACAGCATAATTTTCGGTTTTCCCAAGTGACGCTGGATGCCGCGTCAGACTTCGTGCGTACCATCCGCGACTCAAGCGAAGATCGGGGCGAGACCACTGCCGGGCAGCCGGCGGCACATCTGCTGGAAACCACCATGGTCCCGGCGAAGTTCAGGGGCTGGTTGTTCAGTGGTATTCAGTGTTTTATCTTTCACGACCTGCCGGGTGCGCAGGACAGTCTGCGCAAGGCGCGGGAATGTGCCTGGTCGCTGCCGGCGCATATCCTGCAACTGGAACTGGAGTTATTCAGTGCGCTGACGGTGACCGCGCTGTGTGACCCGGCGACCGATGTGCAGGCAAGCCTGGCCAGTTTGCAGCCGTCGGTCGACAAGCTGCGGCGCTGGGCGACGTTGAACCCTGCGACCTTCCGCGACAAATTGCTGTTGGTCGAAGCTGAAATAGCCCGGATCGAGGGGCGTACGCTGGCAGCCATGGCGTTGTACGACTCGGCGATCCGTCAAGCGACGGTGGGCGGGTTCATTCAGGTGCAGGCGCTGAGTCATGAATTGGCGGGCCGCTGTTATGAGGCGCATGGCCTGACCACGGCGGCGCGCAGCCATTTTCGCAGTGCCCGCGACAGCTTTTATCGCTGGGGTGCCACGCGCAAAGTGCGCGACCTGGAATTGCGCCACCTGTACCTCCACGATCAGCCGGCTACTTCACGCTCGTCGGTGAATTTGATCGAGGGGCAGCATTACCTGGACATGATCTCGGTGACCAAGGCCTCGCAAGCCCTGTCGCGGGAAATCGTCTTCGACCGTCTGATCGAGTTGTTGGTGACCAACACCATCGTGCACGCCGGTGCGCGACGCGGGGTGCTGGTGCTGTTACGTGACGGAGCACCGATGATTGTCGCCAGCGGGCAGGTCGAGGACACGGGCGTTGAAGTCCGGCTGTCGTCGATTGCCGCCGACTCGACACACTTGCCGTTGTCGATGCTCTATACCGTGCTGCGTACCCGCCAGTCCATTGCCCTGGACCAGGCCGATGCCGATGAGATGTTCGCCGCCGATGGGTTTTTTCAAACGCACAGCGCCAGCTCGGTGTTGTGCTTGCCGTTGCTCAAGCAGGGCGAGGTGATTGGCGCGCTGTACCTGGAAAATGCCCTGGCCTCGGGGGTGTTCACCCATGGCCGGATCGGTGTGATCGAACTGTTGGCCGCGCAGGCAGCGATTTCCCTGGAGACTTCGCGCCTGTATGCCGAATTGCTGGAAGAAAACGCCCGGCGTCGGGATACCGAGGCGGCGTTGCGCACCAGCCAGGCATTTCTCGCGATGGGTCAGCAAATCAGCCAGTCGGGTACGTTTCGCTGGAATCCGTTCTTCGACGAAACGCTGTGGTCCAACGAGTTGTTCGCGATCTGGGGCCTGGCGCTGGCCGAATCGCCACCGAAACGCAGTGAGCTGATTCAATGGGTTCATCCCGATGATCGGCCGCGTTACAAAGCGGTGCTGGATCGCGCGGTGCGTACCCACGCCGCGTTTCGCCATGAGTTTCGGGTGATCACTGCGGACGGCACCGTCAAGCACCTGGAGACCCTGGCCGAACCCACGGGTGATCGATCGTTCGTCGGCGTGATCTCTGATTTGACCGACCGCAAAAACACGGAAATGGCCCTGCGTAACGCGCGAACCGAACTGGCTCACGTCAGTCAGGCGACCATTCTCGGTGAACTGGCGGCTTCCATCGCCCATGAAATCAACCAGCCCTTGGTATCGATCGTCTCCAATGCCAGCGCCAGTGTGCGTTGGCTGAAGCGTGAGGTGCCCGAGGTACAAGAGGCGCTGGAAGGCTTGCTGGACATTGCCAAGGACGGGCAGCGCGCCGCCGATATCGTCTATGCCTTGCAAGCGCTGGCCAAGCAAAAGGCCAGCCACTATCGAAAGATTGTGATCGATGACGTGATCCGCCAGGTATTGATGCTGACCGCCAGCGAAATCGAACAGAAACAGGTGGCGGTGGTGGCCGAACTGGACGCCTCAAGCGTGCGCGTGCACTCCGACAGCGTGCAACTGCAGCAGGTGATCCTCAACCTGATGATGAATGCGGTAGACGCCATGGTCGAGATGGGCGAAGGCAACCGGCGGCTGACCGTGACTTCCAGCGTGCACAGTGACGAACGGGTGGTGGTGACCATTGAGGACACCGGGCCCGGGGTCAGCCCGGCGAATGAAGACAACATCTTCAACGCGTTTTTCACCACCAAGGCCAGCGGCATGGGCATGGGCCTGGCGATCTGTCGCTCGATCATGAATGCCCAGGGCGGCACTTTGCACATGTTGCCGGGTCGTCAGGGCGGGACGATTTTTGTGTTCACCTTGCCGGGTGTCGAGCGGGTGGTGTGAGTCGGGTGGGCATTCAGAACGTTTAACGACTGGGCAAGGACTTTAAGCGGCGCTGAAACCTAGACTGGCGGTGATTTCCAGGAGGGTAGCCCGGCATGAACTCATTGACTCGCACTGTCCCGACCTCACTTGATTCTGTGGCGTACCAGTTGATTGAGGCGTTGTCCTCGGCGCTGGCGGATCCACGGGTTGCGGAGCGTGAACTGGTGTATCAGCGTTCGCTGGCGCTGTGTTCGCATTTACTGTCGCGTTATGAGCGCGACGATCTGCCCAAGGTTCATGAGCGCATTGCGCTGTCGCCGTGGCAGGAGCGTATGGCCAAGGACATCATGACCCGGCAAATGTCCAAGGGCTTGTCCATCGCGCGGATTGCCAGCGACTGTTCATTGTCGCGCAGCCATTTTTCCCGAGCGTTCAAAAAGAGCACCGGATACTCGCCGCGAGACTGGTTCTTGCAGATGCGTATTGGTCGGGCCAAGGCGCTGTTGCTGGAAGGCCGGGTGTCGATTTCGCAGATCAGCCTGGATTGCGGTTTCGCCGATCAATCACACTTTACCCGAGTGTTTACCCGTGTCGCCGGCGCGACGCCCTTTACCTGGCGTCGCTCGCAAGGGGCGGAAAAAGCCGCGCTGAACTAACCTGCGATAACTGTCTTCAGGTCTTAAGTATTGACCTGGAGGGTATTACCCCAAGGGGTAACAGGCGCAAGGTTACCGTGCTGCAGATTAAATCCCTCACTGTTTCTTTTTTCTTATAACGGTATTGCCGATGAATCGAAACGATCTACGTCGCCTCGACATGAACTTGCTGGTTATTTTTGAAGCATTGATGTTCGAGCGGAATTTGACTCGGGTCGCAGAAAAACTGTTCATGGGGCAGCCGGCCGTTAGTGCGGCGCTGGGACGTTTGCGCGATTTGTTTGACGACCCCTTGTTAATCCGTAATGGCCGGGTGATGGAGCCGACCGCGCGGGCGTTGTCGATTCTTAAAGAGTTGCAGCCGGCGATGGACACCATTTCCGGCGCCGTCAGCCGGGCCAAGGACTTCGATCCGGCAAGCAGCTGTGATCTGTTTCGTCTGGGGTTGTCCGACGATGCCGAATTCGGCTTGTTTCCGCCGTTGCTGAATAAGCTGCGCGAGGAGGCGCCGAACATCATCATTGTGGTGCGTCGGACCAACTTCCTGTTGTTGCCGGCCATGCTGGCGTCGGGGGAAATATCGGTGGGGGTCAGCTATACCACTGACCTGCCGGCCAATGCCAAGCGCAAGAAATTACGCAGTATCGGGGTCAAGGTGTTGCGCGGCGACTCCCGGCCGGGGCCCTTGACCCTGGATGATTTCTGCGAGCGACCGCACGCGCTGGTGTCGTTCTCCGGTGACTTGAGCGGCAATATCGATCTGGACCTGGCTCGGGTCGGGCGCGCTCGCCGGGTGGTGTTGGCGGTGCCGCAATTCAGTGGGCTGCGAGCATTGCTCAAAGGCACTGACATGGTCGCGGCGGTCCCGGACTACGCCGCCTGTGCGCTGGTCGAGGACTGCGCGCTGCGGGCCGACGACCCACCGTTCCCCATCGATGAGTCCGAGCTGTCCATGGTCTGGAGCGGGGTGCACGACAATGACCCGGCCGAGCGCTGGCTGCGTTCGCGGATCTCTGAGTACATGTCAGCGCCGATCAAGGATACGCAGTAAGCAGGCCCGCCCCCAAGGTTGACAGGCAACACACACATGGCCCCTGTAGGCGCTGCCGCAGGCTGCGATAAGGCCGGAACGGCCTTCGCGATTTAGAGTGATCGCAGCCTGCGGTGAAGCGCCTACAGAAGAATTGTGCCTGGCACAGGCCTTGTGGGAGCTGACAGATTCACTCTTTGCAAATCAATTAGTTGCCATTCTTTTCGTCAGGCTCAGCGCACAAACAGGCCATTTACAGCACGCTCATACAATTACCTGTGCCGACGATGAATCACTATGGTTCCTGTTGTTCAGACGGCGTCCAACAACTAAAGGTGAAGTCATGCAGGTGAGCAAGTTCGCAGAAACGACTCAGCACCTTGGGTTGTTAGTGCTGCGTATCAGCGGCAGCGTCTTTCTTTTACAGGTCCATGGCCTGCCCAAGTTATTGAACTACGCCGCCGAATTACAGCGTATCGAGGATCCCTTTCATCTGGGGGCAAACCTGACGCTGATGCTGGCGATTTTCGCAGAAGTGCTGTGCCCGTTGGCGATCATCGCCGGCGTTCTGGCGCGGCTGGCGTGTTTGCCGATTCTCACGGTGCTGATCATCGCCCTGGCGGTGGTGCACCCGGAGTGGACCCTCGAGCAGGGGCAGTTTGGCTGGTTGTTGTTGATCATCTTCACCACCGTGCTGATCGGTGGTCCGGGCCGTTTTTCCCTGAACAGTCGCCTACCCGAGGCCTTGCGTTATGCCTGATACCACTGGAGTTTTTCGATGAATCGCCCAGCGTCCGAGGAAATTGTCACCCTGATCATCAAGCACCGGATCAAGGCGGGCTTCGAGGCCGAGTATGACGTCTGGTTGCGCGAAACCGTGACGGCTGCCAGTCAGCATCCGGGGCATCTGGGCGTCGATGTGATTCGCGGAAAACAGGCCGGCCTGCAGCAGATCACCTGCATTCTGCGCTTCTGTTCCAGCACCGCGCTGCAGGGCTGGATCGATTCCGAAGAGCGCGCTCGCCGGGTCAAGGCCGCCGAGCACATGTTTGCCGACGGCGATCAGATCGAAGTCAACCCGATCAAGGAGTTCTGGTTCACCACCACCGACGAAAGCAGCCCGCCACCGCCGCGCTGGAAGCAGGCGTGCGTGACCTTTTTCGTGATCCTGCCGCATACCCTGCTGGTGCCGATCCTCTGGGGGCCAGTATTCAAACTCAATGCGTGGCTGGCCAATTATGTGGTCGGCACAATTCTGGTGACCGTGACCATTGTCGTTTCGGTGGTGTACCTGTTCATGCCGATAGCGACGCGGTTGTTCGCGTCCTGGCTATCGCCTTCAAAGCCATCGGCCTCAGACGATGGGGTCGAGTTGAACCATGAAAAAAACTGACGAGCCCGGGGCGGTGCTGCTGGCCCTTTTTTCCCAAACCTTGCCGAAGGAACTCCCATGAGCGCTGATCTGATTTTATTCAATGGCCAGTTTCATACCGTCGACCGTGCCAACCCCCGAGCGACGGCGGTTGCCATCGGTGGTGGGAAATTTCTGGTGGTGGGCAGTGATGCCGAAGCCATGGCGTTGCGCAGCAGCGCCACTCAGGTGGTGGATCTCAAAGGCAAGACGGTGATTCCGGGCCTCAACGACTCGCACTTGCACCTGATCCGTGGCGGTCTCAACTACAACCTCGAATTGCGTTGGGAGGGTGTGCCGTCGTTGGCTGACGCCCTGCGCATGCTCAAGGACCAGGCCGATCGCACACCAACGCCGCAATGGGTGCGAGTGGTGGGTGGCTGGAACGAATTCCAGTTCGCCGAAAAACGCATGCCAACCCTTGAAGAATTGAACCAGGCGGCGCCTGATACCCCAGTGTTTGTCCTGCACTTGTACGACCGTGCGCTGCTCAACCGCGCCGCATTGCGTGTGGCCGGCTACACCCGCGACACGCCGAACCCACCGGGTGGCGAGATCGTGCGTGACGCCAATGGCGATCCGACCGGCATGCTGGTGGCGCGTCCCAACGCGATGATTCTCTATTCAACCCTCGCCAAGGGGCCAAAGCTGCCGCTGGAGTATCAGGTCAACTCGACCCGCCAGTTCATGCGCGAACTCAATCGCCTGGGCGTCACCAGTGCCATCGATGCCGGCGGTGGTTTCCAGAATTATCCCGATGACTATGCAGTGATTGAACAGTTGGCCAAGGAACAGCAACTGACGATCCGCATCGCCTACAACCTGTTTACCCAAAAGCCCAAGGAAGAGTTGACCGACTTCAAGAACTGGACCGGCAGCGTCACCCTGCATCAAGGCGATGATTATCTGCGCCACAACGGCGCCGGGGAAATGTTGGTGTTCTCGGCGGCGGACTTCGAAGACTTCCTCGAACCGCGCCCGGACCTGCCGCAAACCATGGAGCAGGAGCTGGAGCCGGTGGTGCGCCACCTGGTTTCGCAGCGCTGGCCGTTCCGTTTGCACGCCACCTACGACGAGTCGATCACGCGCATGCTCGACGTGTTCGAGAAGGTCAACCGCGACATTCCGTTCAATGGCCTGCCGTGGTTTTTCGACCACTGCGAGACCATCTCACCGAAGAACATCGAACGAGTGCGGGCGCTGAATGGCGGTATCGCGATTCAGGATCGCATGGCGTTCCAGGGCGAATATTTCGTTGAACGTTACGGTGCCAAAGCCGCGGAGATGACCCCGCCGATCAAACGCATGCTGGCTGAAGGCGTGCCCGTCGGTGCCGGGACCGATGCCACTCGCGTGTCCAGCTACAACCCCTGGACCTCGCTGTATTGGATGGTCAGCGGCCGCACCGTCGGTGGTCTGGAGCTTTATCCAGAGGGGCTGTCCCGGGAAACCGCGCTGGAGCTGTACACCCACGGCAGCGCCTGGTTCTCCTCGGAGCAGGGCAAGAAGGGCCAGATCAAGGTCGGCCAACTGGCAGACGTGGTGGCGTTGACCGCGGACTTCTTCAGTGTCGAAGAACAGGCGATCAAGTGGATCGAGTCGGTATTGACGGTAGTCGGTGGAAAGATTGTCTACGGCGCCGACGACTTCGAAAGCCTGTCGCCGCCCTCGGTACCGGTGCTCCCGGACTGGTCGCCAGTGGTCAAGGTGCCAGGGCACTGGCGTCCGACCTCGCCGATGCAAGCACAGGTTCACCAGTGCAGTGGCCCTTGCGCGGTACACACCCACAGCCATGAAAAAGCACGGCTGTCGAATGCTCCGGTGAGCGATTTCATGGGCTTCTGGGGTGCGTTCGGATGCTCGTGTTTTGCCTTCTAAGGTGACCGCGCACGCGTTGGATAACGCTGGCGCAGGGGACGCCTGGAGTCCCCTGCGCCAGCGGATTTTCCTCGCCTTGTGGCTGGCCAGTATCGCCTCGAATATCGGGACGTGGATGCACGAGGTTGGCGCGGGTTGGTTGATGACTTCGTTGTCCGGTAGCCCAATGACCGTAGCCCTGGTGCAAGTGGCCGGGGCGGCGCCGATGTTTCTGTTGGCGTTGCCGGCTGGAGCGTTGGCCGACATCGTCGATAAGCGCCGCTACCTGATCGGCGTGCAGCTGTGGATGGCGAGTATGGCGTTGCTGCTGACCATCCTCAGTCTGATGGGGTTGATGACGGTGCCGCTGCTGCTATTGCTGACCTTAGGCATGGGCTTTGGCACGGCGTTGATGATGCCTGCATGGTCCGCGCTGACGCCGGAACTGGTACCCAATGAACAACTGCCGGCGGCGATTGTGCTGAGCAGCGTCGGCACTAACGTGGCGCGTGCCATCGGTCCGGCGATAGCCGGGGTGGTGGTGAGTCTGGTGGGGCCGTGGGCGACGTTCGGTGTCAATGCGGTGTCGTTCTTCGCGGTGATTCTGGTGCTGTTCTTCTGGCGCCCGGTGCGCCAAGTGCATGTGCTACCTGCCGAGCGGTTGTTCAGTGCGATTCGTGTGGGCTGGCGCTTTGCGCGCAGTTCGCGTCCGCTGCAACGAGTGATCGTTCGCACGTTGGCGTTTTTTGTCGGTGCCAGCGCGGGCATGTCGCTGCTGCCGTTGCTGGTGCGCGGCGAGTTGGCGGGCAGTGCCGCCGATTACGGCATTCTGCTGGGCAGCGTTGGTGTCGGTGCGGTAGTGGGGGCGATGCTGTTGCCACGGATCAAACGGCTGATGGCCTCAGATCTGTTGGTGGCGACGGCCAGTGTGGTCTACGCGTTGGTGTTGTTTGCTTTGGCATCCTTCCGCGATTTCATCGCGCTGGTGCCGGTGATGCTGCTCAGCGGCTGTGCCTGGATCGCCGTGCTGTCGAGTCTGCAAGTGGCTGCGCAAACCTCGGTGCCGGCCTGGGTTCGAGCACGCGCGCTGTCGGTCTACATCCTCGCGTTTTTCGGCAGCATGGCCGCCGGTGGCACGCTCTGGGGTTTGATTGCCAGCCACAGTTCGATCTCCACCGCACTGATGGCGGCGGGCGCTTTGTTGCTTGCGGGGGTTGCGGCGAGCTGGAAGGTGCATTTGCCGGTGACTGCCAAAGACGACCTCGCGCCGTCGTTGCATTGGCCAACTCCCTTGACCGACACCGATACCCCGGTGGATCGCGGGCCGGTGATGATCACCATCGAGTACGAGATCGCCGCCGAGCAATGGATTGAGTTCCAAAGTGCGATGCAGGAGGTGCGGCGCATGCGCCAGCGCAACGGCTCGTTTTCCTGGGGCCTGGTGCAAGACACCGAAAATAGCCTGCGCTGGCAAGAGTTTTTCTTCGATGAGTCGTGGGCCGGACACTTGCGTCACCACACCCGAGTGACCCGCGCCGAGCTAAAAATCGAGGCCGCCGCGCGACGTTTTCAGCGCGCCGACCATGCCATTAAGATCCGCCATTTTCTGGCGGGAAATACCGAGTGATGTAACTCAACTACCAAGGAGTCAGAAATGAGCAACGCACCGACCTACAAACGTTTGAATAAAGACGACGCCGTTGTCCTGTTGGTTGACCATCAGACCGGTTTGATTTCGCTGGTGCAGGACTTTACCCCTAACGAGTTCAAGAACAACGTGCTCGCGCTGGCGGACCTGGCCAAGTTCTTCAAACTGCCAACGATCCTCACCACCAGCTTCGAAAGCGGCCCCAATGGCGTCATCGTTCCCGAGTTGAAAGAGATGTTTCCGGACGCGCCGTACATTGCCCGCCCTGGGCAAATCAACGCCTGGGACAACGAAGATTTCGTCAAGGCGGTCAAGGCGACCGGTCGCAAGCAAATCATCATTGCCGGCGTGGTCACTGATGTTTGCGTAGCGTTCCCGACCTTGGCGGCACTGGAAGAAGGCTTCGACGTGTTTGTGGTGACTGACGCGTCCGGCACCTTCAACCAAGGCGTTCAGCAAGCCGCATGGTCACGCATGACCGCTGCCGGCGCGCAGATGATGAACTGGTTCGCCGTGGCGTGTGAGCTGCACCGCGATTGGCGCAACGACATCGAAGGCCTGGGCAACCTGCTGTCCCAGCGCATTCCCAACTACCGCAACCTGATGAACAGCTACACGGCATTGACCAAGAAGTAAGGCATTATTCCCCGCTTGGGAATGCGATCCTCTGTAGGCGCTGCCGAAGGCTGCGATAAGGTCGGAACGACCTTCGCGATGGAAATTTATCGCAGCCTTCGGCAGCTCCTACAGGGGGCGGCTGTTTGGGTGACCACGATTTACCCGACACTCAACGCTTGTTAAGCCAACTCAAAAACCCGGTCTTCTTCACCTCACTCGGCTTCTGGAACAACATCGAGTGGGTGCTCTGCTGGCGCACGGCCTGAAGTTTGGTCAGTGCCGCTTTGATCTCGACCCGCTGTTCCATGCATTGCAGGGTCACAGACTTCTCGATGCGGTAGACGATGCATGAAGTCATCGCCGTGAAACGCGCGTCCGACGGTGCGTCGCCGAGCATGCTTTGTTCGCCCATGACTTCGGTCGGGCCCATCCTGCCGACTTCGACGAAGGTCGAACCATTGCGCACGCTGGCGCTGACCACCCCAGTGCCGATCACGTAGAGGAATTCCGAGACCTCGCCGGCGTCGAGAATCACCTGGCCCACGGCGTATTCACGCTTGGTCAGGGTTTGCGCCAGGGTCTCTTTTTCTTCGGCATTGATGCCTCTGAAAATCTTGATTTCTTCGATCAGTGCACGGGTGCGCGGGATCGGTTCGATCGGCACTTCCGACAACCAGGCAATCCCGGCCGCTTCCAGATGGCGATGGGCGAGGTCGAACATCAAGCTGCGCACGTCGACCTTTTTATCCAGCGAACGAATGGCGCCTGCTGCCATGTAATAGATGATGGTGGTTCCGGCCTCGTCAACGAACGCTTTGGGGGCAGGGCTGGTCAGCAGGGCGTTGTTGCCTTGCAGCGCTCGCTCCAGCGCATCCAGCACCCTGCGTGGGCGCACCTGGGCCGGTATCGCAATGCGGATCGACACGCCATGCACATCCGCAGGGCGACTGAGGTTGATGATCTTGGCCTTGGCCGCCACCGAGTTGGGAATCACCGCAGTACTGCCAGAACCGGTCAGCAGATGGGTGGAGCGCCAGTCGATGTCCAGCACTTTGCCTTCGATGCCATCAATCGAAACCACGTCATCAATTTGGTAAGGCTTGGTGGTGTTGAGCACGATCCCGGAAAACACGTCGCTGAGGGTGCTTTGCAAGGCCAGGCCGACGATGATCGCCATCGCCCCCGAGGTCGCCAGCAAACCCTGAACCGGCAACAGCAGGACATAACCGGCGGCAGCCACCACCGCGATCAGAAAAATCAGCGCGCCCAGTACGTCTTGCAGCAAGCGCCCGCTGTGGCCGATGCGCCGCAGTAGCACCATGCCGAACACCACGGTGAGGGTGCGTGCGGCGAAGATCCACCAAATGATTGCCAGCGCGGTGGCGGCCAGTTGTCGGGTGCCTTCATCGGGCCAGGGCGGCGGGAGCAGGGGGCTGAGGCCGGTGTTGAAGATCACGCCGCTGTAGAGCAGGAACAGCGCGAGGCGGGTTGCCACGCGATAGATCTGGTGGGGAAAGGGCAGAAGATGCCAGGACACCAGGTCCAGCAGCAACAAGAAAGCACCCAGGATCAGCGGGTAAGACTGGAGGACGGTGAACATAGGCGGTTCCGCTGAGGGGAAGAGATCAATCTATATATAGCCCGCTTTCGCCTCACCCCCGACATTCCGTTGCCGGTACTGTCAGGGGTGAGGCGCTTACCAGCTCAACTTCAACTCCACGCCGACGTAGTTGCTGTCATGCCCGCCGGCATCGCGGATCGCCTGGCCGACATCGTAATGCACGGCTTCCACCGCGCCGCTCAGGTTGCCATTGAACGCGTAGTCGGTGCGCAGTTGTTGGTAGACCCCGGTCCAGCGGCCGCCTTGGCCTGCGGTGCCAGCAATCGGGATGTTGGGTTGTACGTACACCGCGTCTTCCGTGGTCTGCCGCCATTGCAGGCCAACGGCGGTGAGCACACTGAGTTTGTCGATGGGCTTGAAGGTGAGCGACGGCTTGAGGTGGATGAGGTTGGTATAGCCGGTGTAACCCGCCAGCGAAAAATAGTAGCCGTTGGGGAACAGTGGGTTAAAGGTCCCAAGGGTGCCGTCGCCGGGGTGCTTATCACCTGACGCTATGTCGAATTGCAGGCCCACGCGTGGCTTCCATTGCACCTCGTTGAAGGTGTAGCCAACTCGGCTGCCGCCGGCCCAGGCGCGGATGTCTTTTTGGCCAACGGTGCCGGTTTGGCCCATGGCTTCGATATCCCAATCGTAACCCTGCGCTTCGCCGCCCAGACGCGCGTCAAAGATGTTGCGATGTTCGCTGCCATCGGCGTCCAGGTAGTGTGCGGCATCTCGCTCGTACAGCGCGTAGTACGCCGACAGTTCGTTTTTGCCAAAGACCAGGCGTTCCGCCCGCAGCAAGTGGAAGCGAAAGGTGCCGTTGGATTTGTCATCGAACGAGTGATCATCGAAGTACTGAACCGGTTGGCTGGCAAAGCCGATAAAGCGCCACTGTCCGGTTTCCCAGTCCGCCCAGACGGCATCAAAGGATTGGCGGATATTGGGCCCGTCGCGCGACGAGATGAAACGCTGCAAGTCGAAGGCGAAGTCCTGGCGGCCGACCCGCGCTTTTAAAGTGTTGGTGCCGAACTTTTTGGTGTATTCAAGAAACGCCAGGCGCAGATCCAGTTTGTCCTGGTCGGCCGGGGACAGGGTGGTTTTGTCATAGGCACGATCATCTTCGAGCTGGGTAAACAGGCGCCAGTTCTCGTTGAAATGCAGGTCGGCATGAATCTGGAAACGTTGCAGTAAATACGCATCCCGGGCGACGTCCTTGGTGCCGAAACCAGATGCGCCGTTAGTTTCGAAGCGTTCCCTGAGGGTGAAACCGAGGGACAGGTACTGCGCCGGATCATCAGACCAAAGCGGGATGTACTTGAGGCTGTCGAAGGGCTGCGTGCGCAGCGCCGGGTTCGCCAACACCGACCAGTCTTCCTGCCAACGGTTGGCCTTGATCGCGGGCCGGGTCAAGGGCTTGATCGGCGCTGCCTCCAGTTTGGCTTCGCTGTTGGTATCGATGTCAGTCGCCGTGGCCGCGGTACTTTCTGCCTGGGCGGTGAGGACCACCATGGGCAGGCAAAACGCGAGGCAGGCTCGCGTCAATCGGTGTTCGAGGGTAAAGCGGGGAGTCATCATTCTAGTCAACGCTCAATCGCAACTCTTTCGGCTGCCCGCTCCCGTTGTTCATCGACCGCCGCCACGGGAGCGAGCTCTTACATAAGCACGATGCTTACTTGCCGGAGACCTGGTGGATCTCGGCGACATAACCACCGGGGAACATCACCACGCTGGCGGACCGGCCATCCGCGCTGAAAGGTTCGACGATGACATTGGCGCCGCTGGTTCTGGCCTTGGCCAGGGTGTCTGGCAGGTTGGCGACTTCATAGCCGGTGGTCTCGTGACCGTACGGGTAAGGAAGGTGGCCATCGGTGGCCAGCACCGTCATCTTGCCGAAGTCGGATTCCAGGCGGATACGGTGATAAGTGTCGCCCGGGCGGCCAATCTCGGCGCCGGGCGCCTGTTTGACATCGCTGACGACCTTGCCATGGGAGAACGCCAGGAACGCCTTGACGAAGGCCGCTTCACGATCCGGCGACACATAGACGCGGTTTTCCGGGATGGTCTGGAACGGCGCGTAGTTCGGCACACTGGTGTGCCAGTAGAGCTGCATGTTGACGCCGCCTGGCCATTGCACGACCACGTCGCGACCGATAGGGTCCGGAAAGTCGGCAACGATCACGGCTGCGCCGGCCTTGCGGGCTTCCTTGACCGCGGCGTCGATGTCTTTGACCAGGTAGCCATTGCGCTCATGGCCAAAAGGTGTCGGAACCGGGGTCTTGAAACCGAACAGCGAGACGGTGCCGACCGGTGTCTGTAGTAGCTGCGACGTAGTGCTGCTAGGCGTCGGGGTAACAGTGGCGACGACCTGCTTGGTGCTCGCGCCACCGAAGGTCGCGAGGAAGCTTTGCGCGAACTTATCGACGTCATCCGGCGCAACGTAGACGTGGGTGGTGTCGTACTGCGGTGCAACGGCGGATTTCACTGTAGCGGCCAACGCGACAGTTGGGCTGACAACGGCGGCGAGGGGGCCGGCCAAACCCACCAAGGCTGCGGATATCATTAAGCATTTGGTGCGCATTCAACTCTCCTGACATTAAGCGTGGCAAACAAGCGTGCTTCTTTAACGTTACGCACGGCGGTCTTACAGGCCTTGACCGACCTGAAAACTAAATGAACGGGGCTCTGACCTTAGTTGAACTCATCAGGTCCCGTTCAATGGCCTGTTACTTAGTGACCTTCGGACGCGTTAAACATGGTCTTGGCGTAGATCAGGCCCAAGCCGTAAGCGCCACCGTTTTCAATCGAGGTTTTCACGGTTTGGTTGTAGGTGTCGCCGCGTGCCCAGTCGCGTTGCAGTTCGAGCAGGTATTGCAGGGAAGTCATCGGCCGCGCGCCGATCTGGATCATGCGGTGTATCGCCATTTCGTGGGCTTCGACGGACACGTCACCACAAGCGTCGGCGATGAAGTAGACCTCAAAGCCTTGATCGATGGCGGACATTGCCGGGCCAACGATGCAGACCGAGGTCCAGAGGCCGGCGAGGACGATCCTTTGCTTGCCGATTCGGTTGACTTCGACGGCGATGTGCTCGTCTTCCCAGGTGTTCATGCTGGTGCGGTCGATCACCTGCTGCTCAGGGAACACCGATTTGATCTCGTCAAACATCGGACCGGAAAAACTCTTCGCGGCCACGGTGGTGAGGATGGTTGAGACACCGAACTCTTTGGCGGCCTTGGAGATCAGTGCGGCGTTGTTGCGTAGGGTCACGGCATCAATCGACTTGGTGGCGAATGACATCTGCGACTGGAAATCGATCAAGATCAGGATGTGGTCGGTCGGATTCAGCAGAGTTTTGCCGGGAGCTGCTTTTGCGATTGCCATGATGGATCACTCTTGCGGATTAAAAACCGATGATCGGCCAGCCGCGGGTTGCTTGATTGGACGCGCGAGCGATTTTTGGCATGTTTGTGCTTATGTTGGGTATCGCGACGCATTCTGTCGCTGTATCTAATTGATTTAATACGTTATAAATGCGCCTCGCTCGATAACAGGGAGGGCTGCGCAGCGTGGTTTACACTGATGACGTATTACTTCCGCCGGAACATGACGAACGTCAACTATGAAAACTGTAGCGGTATTACTGTTTCCGGACTTCCTGCTGCTCGACATGGCTGGGCCCGTTGAAGTTTTTTCAATAGCCAATCGCTATCTAGATCCCGCCGATCACTACCAGCTCGTCATTATCGGTACGCAACAAAGTGCTATCCGCGCGTCTTGCGGCGTATTGGTGCAGGCCGAGCAATGCATTGACCAGGCACCCGAAGCCTTTGACCTGTTGTTAGTGCCGGGCGGCCCCGGTGCCTACAACGGCGACCACTCGGGTTTTGCCCCGTGGCTGAAGCGCGCGGCACTTCAGTCTGAGCGCTACGGCGCGGTGTGCACCGGGGCTTTTATCCTCGGCAAGGCCGGGCTGCTGGACGGCCATCGGGTCACCACGCACTGGCACTACATCGAGCGCTTGATCGCCTGTTGCCCCAAGGCCGAGGTCAGCACCGATCAGATCTTCATCCATGACGGCAAGCTGGTGACCTCGGGTGGGGTAACGGCCGGCATTGATCTGGCGCTGTCTATCGTGGCTGAAGACCACGGCAAAAAGGTCGCGTTGGATGTGGCCAAGGTGTTGTTGGTGGTCATGACGCGCCAAGGCGGGCAGGCACAGTTCAGCCCGCTGGTGGCC
Organism: Pseudomonas sp. NA-150; assembly: GCF_044336365.1. Taxonomy (NCBI): domain Bacteria; kingdom Pseudomonadati; phylum Pseudomonadota; class Gammaproteobacteria; order Pseudomonadales; family Pseudomonadaceae; genus Pseudomonas; species Pseudomonas sp. NA-150. Next base: position 2,958,694 of record NZ_CP172305.1, read on the forward strand.
TCGGTGGCGACCCAGCAATCACCGATTACCGTGGTGCAGAATTACGTGCTGGAGCATCTGGAGGAAGAGTTCACGATTGAGCGCATGGCCAGCCTGGCAGCCATGAGTAGCCGCCATTTCGCCCGGGTGTTTGCCCGTGAAGTGAAGATGACGCCCATGGAGTTCCTGCAGAGTGCGCGCATCGATCGGGCCCGCTCGGTACTGGAATCCACCGATTGGCCGCTCAAGACCATCGCTCACCGCAGTGGTTTCGGTAGCGTTCGGCATATGCGTTTTCTGTTCGGTGAAAAACTGGGGTTGACACCGTCGCAATACCGCAAGCAATTCAGCTGAGTCCGTATTGCGCACTTGTTTGGCCGTCGTGCTCCTCTCGCAAACGTTGTTATGTCACCCCTGTCTGCGAAGATGCAGGGCAGGTAACTGAAGCCATTTGCCGGAGGGGTTCTGACACGGCGATTTCAGGCGGCCTTAGTCCCCCTAAAGGTAGAGGAGATTGTCATGCCGGAAATGTCTGTGATTGACCAGATTGCGACAGCGCTACGTGACAGCACGATACCCAGTGACCGAGTCAGCAGTTGGATGTGCCGTTGGTCGCTGATGCGCGGCCAGTTGATTTGCACTCAATGCCAGGCCGCACAGTCGGCCGAGCAGGCCGATGAGCGTTTCATCCATCGCCCCGGTTGCATTGCCGTGCGTGGCGACGGTTATCCATGGCAGGAACTGGCCGAATTATTGAACCGGCTGCCGCAACGGCGTCGAACCAGCGTGCCGCGTCAGGGCTTCATTAGCTGACTTTCCCCGCTCGTTTGCTGAAATTTGCACACAAACGTTCAATTTTTTTCGACTCGAGTCTGCTCACTATACTGCTTCTGTACCCACTTGCGGGCGTGTTGTCCTGAGTCCCGAGGCGCGCCGGCAAGTCGGTGTCAGGCCGCTGCATCTTGAACTCATACCCATGCTCAACTCGGAGCCGATCCATGACCAGTCGCTTTTTACAGTTAGACCCGATGAAAAACCGCCGTGGTTTTCTTTTCGCGATGGGGGGCATGGCTGCCGCGATGACCCTCGCGCAATCGGCTATCGCCGCTGAAAGTAAAGCGACGGCAAAGGCCTCGACCCAGGCTCGGCACGCCGACGGCAATGGTAGCTCGACCATCGTTACCGCCGACGGCACCAAGATTTACTACAAAGACTGGGGCAGTGGCCAGCCAGTGGTGTTTTCCCACGGCTGGCCTCTGACCGCGGACGCTTGGGACAGTCAGATGATGTTCCTCGCCAGCCATGGCTATCGGGTAATCGCCCACGACCGTCGCAGTCACGGTCGCTCGGCACAAACCTGGAACGGCAACGACATGGACACCTACGCGGACGACTTGTCGACCCTGATCGAAGCGTTGGACTTGCAGAAGGCGACCTTGATTGGCCACTCCACCGGTGGCGGTGAAGTCGCCCGCTACATCGGTCGTCACGGCACCAAGCGCGTGGCCAAGGCTGTGTTGATCAGCGCCGTGCCGCCACTGATGCTCAAGACCGAGAAAAATCCGGGCGGTTTGCCGATCTCGGTGTTCGACGGCATCCGCGACAGCACGCTGAAGGATCGCTCGCAGTTCTTCAAGGACTTGGCTGTGGCGTTCTACGGTTACAACCGTCCCGGTGTGAAGGTGTCTCAGGGCGTGATCGATTCGTTCTGGGCGCAGGGCATGCAGGGCGGGATCAAGGGCCTGTATGACTGCATCAAGCAATTCTCCGAGACCGATTTCACCGCTGACTTGAAAAAAATCGACGTGCCGGCATTGGTGCTGCACGGCGATGACGACCAGATCGTGCCCATCGGCGCGTCGGGCAATCTGTCGGCGAAAGTTATTCCCAATGCGAAGCTGAAAGTCATCCCGGGCGCGTCTCACGGGATGTGCACGGTCAACGCCGACGCAATCAACAGCGAGTTGCTGGCCTTCCTGAAAAGCTGATCGCCTCGGCTTTTCGCCCGGTTTTCGCTTTGCCCTTGTCCCGTTATCGGGGAAGGGCTTTTTTATTTGCGCCCGCAGATAAACCCATTCACAGGCAAGTCGGAACGCCGCATCGCTGCTCCCACAGATGATCGCGAACCCCTGTGGGCGCTAACGTGTTAGCGAGGCGGAGTGCCAGGTACAGAGTGCTACGACAACGAAAATCGATGAAAATAGACTATATGAATAAATTAGACAGTGTGTAAAAACACGAGTATTCTCGGTCCGTAATCACCGCTGCGCCACAGGTGCATGTCCCTGAAACCGGGCGCAGCGTGAACACTTGATTACCGACTGGAGGAAACACAGCATGGCAACACTTCCGGACTTCCGCCTGGAGACCTATTTTTCAAAGTGGGAGTTTTCCGCGCGTTATCACATGACCGCCTCCGATGCGCAGAGCCTGACCGTCTCGCAACTGCTGGCGTTGGGGACTGACGCTGACAGGCAGGCCTTCGAAACCCTTTCCCTGGGCTACACGCAAACTTTCGGTGCGCCCGAGTTGCGTGAGGCCATCGCTGCGACCTACGATCGCCAGCGCGCCACCGATATCCTGTGCTTCGCCGGTGCAGAGGAGGGGCTGTATGTGGCGATGCACGCGATCCTCGACAAAGGCGATCACGCCATTGTCATCACACCGAACTATCAGTCGTCGGAAACGGTGCCGCTGAGCATTTGCGAGGTCACCGGGGTTGCCCTGGATCCGCTACAGAACTGGACCCTGGACATCGACCAGGTAGCCGCGGCCATTCGGCCCAACACCAAACTGATTTCGATCAACTTCCCGCATAACCCGACAGGCAAGATCCTTGAGCGCGATCGTTTCGACGCGCTTGTAGACCTCTGCCGTCAGCACGGTATCTACCTGTTCAGCGACGAAGCCTACCGCTTGTTGGGTGTGGGCGACTGCCCGCAATTGCCTGCTGCTGCCGATGCCTATGAACGCGGCCTGTCGTTGTCGGTCATGTCCAAACCGTACGGACTACCGGGTCTGCGCATCGGCTGGATCGCCTGCCAGGACAGCGATTTGCTGGTGCGTATGGAGCGGATGAAGCACTACCTGTCGATCTGCAACTCAGGGCCGAGTGAAGTGTTATCGATCATTGCGCTCAAGGCGCGCGAAACCATCCTTGCGCGGATTCGTGGCTTGATGGTGCACAACCTGGCGCTGCTAGACGGCTTCTTCGCCGAGTTCGAAGAGCGCTTCGAATGGTATCGCCCGGACGGTGGCTGCATCACCTACCCTCGCTATCTGGGCTCGGAGGGCGTCGAACGCTTTGCGACGGACCTGGTCGAGCGCACCGGTGTACTGTTATTGCCATCGAGCATCTACCACTCTGAATTGGGGCCGGTACCTCAGGACCGTTTTCGTATTGGCTACGGTCGCGCACACATGGAAGAAGGTCTGCAGGTGTTTCGCGATTACCTGCGGAGCGGACGCGCATGAACTCGCAATTCCCAACCTACGGTCTGAGCGAACTGCGCACGGCGTTGCTGCGTAAGGACATGCTGAGCGTGGTGCGTGACGCGTTCATCCGTCATGCCCAGAGCGGCGTGGTGGCACCCGAGCCGGGGGAGCTACTGTTCAGCGACCCTCCAGGCGATTGCCATATCAAATTCGGCTACTTCAAGGGCGGTGCGGTGTTCGTGGTCAAACTGGCCATCGGCTTTTACGAAAACCCCATGAAAGGCCTGGACACCAACAACGGCCTGGTGCTGGTCTTTGATGCCAAAACCGGCAAGACAATCGCGGTTTTAAATGATGAGGGCTGGTTGACCAGTTGGCGCACCGCAGCCGCCGGTGCGCTGGCAGCCAAGGCCGGGGCGCCGTCGAGCGTCACAGCATTGGGCATTATCGGTACCGGGCATCAGGCAGAACTCCAGGCGCGTTGGGCCTCGGAATCGCTGGGTACGCAGCGTGTCGTCATCTGGGGTCGCGATCTGGCCAAGTCCGCACGCCTGGCGAATAACCTCAGCCAACAAGGCTTGACGGCAATGGCGGTGAAGGACGTTGGCGAGCTGTTCGCCCAGTGCAACGTGGTCATTACCTGTACGCCGGCCACCGCACCGCTGGTGCCCGCAGCCATGGTTCGGCCAGGAACCCACATCGTCGCCATGGGCGCCGACAGTGTCGGCAAACAAGAATTGGACCCAAACATCTTTGCCCGAGCCACGGTCATCATGACCGACGACCATGCGCAATGCCTGGGCCACGGTGAGTTCTGTCATGCGGTCACGGCCGGGTTGGTCTCCAGTACTGCCGATATCTCGTTGGGTCAGGTTCTGGCGGGACAGGCTCGCGGGCGCTTGAGTGAAGAAGACATCACCATCGTCGACTTGACTGGTCTGGCAGCTCAAGACGTGGCGATCGCAACGCTTGCCATCGAGTTGATTCAATCCCGTTCCATCGAAGGGGGTCGTAAGGCGTCCGAGGGCACGCATCGCTAACGTTTTCGACGGTTAATCAATCAGTAACACGCGTGTTGCGAGTGTGCTACGCGGCATTGTCGTGGGCGTGAGACGCAGGGACAGCCGAACTACTAATTCAACAATAATAATGGGTAGGTACACGTATGAAATCGATAGTGGGCGTTAATTCTATTCTGAGCCTGGCGACATTTGTTTGTCTCGTGGGCACGGTGCAGGCGGAGTCCTTGCGTATTGCTACTGAAGGCGCTTATCCGCCGTTCAACTATGTGGATTCGGATAATCAACTGCGTGGCTTTGATGTCGATATTGCCAATGCGGTGTGCGAAAAGATGCACGTACACTGCACCGTTATCGCCCAGGATTGGGAAGGTATTATTCCGGCGCTGTTGGCGAAGAAGTATGACGCTATTGTGGCTTCGATGTCGGTCACCGAAGAGCGGCAGAAAAAAGTCAGTTTTACCGACCGCTATTATCGTACCAGCCTGGTCATGGCGGTGCCCAAGGACAGTGATATCCATGACTCGGGTATCAAATCGCTGGCTGGCAAAAAAATAGGGGTTCAGGCCTCGACGGCTGCGGGTATTTATGCGCAAGACGTATACGGTCCTGCCGGTGCGGATGTGAAGTTGTACCCCAATCAGGACGAAGCCAACAGTGATCTGATCAATGGGCGACTGGATGCCATCGTCAACGATAAGTTTCCGATGATTGATTGGTTGAATAAAAGCGGTGCCAGTTGCTGCACGTCTCTGGGTGATATCAGCAACACCTCGGGTGATATCGGGATTGCTGTACGCAAGGAAGACAATTCGCTGCGTCAGCGCATGAACACTGCACTCGCCGATCTTGTTGCCGACGGTACCTACAAGAAAATCCAGTCCCGTTACTTCTCTATCGACATTAACTGACGGCCGTTCAACTCACATGCACGGCTCCCCGATTGTCGGCATTTGATCCTCGATCGGCCGACAGTCGTCGTTGGAAACGTGCGTCCCGATTTTGAGGATTGATTAATGTTCGAGTCATTGACACTGCTCTCGCTGGGCGAGGGTGGTTGGGGGATGGCATTGCTGGAGGGTGCCGTGGTGACCATTGCGTTGGCACTGGCGTGTGTGCCAATTGGCATACCCCTGGGGCTGCTGCTGGCAACGGCGGCCAATGCCGACAATCGCTTGCCCCGAGCGTTGGCAACGGTGTTTTCAACGGTTTTCCGCGGTTTGCCCGAGTTGTTGACGCTGCTGATTGTGTATTACGGCTGCCAGATCGGTTTGCAGAAGCTAATGGCGCATTGGGGCTTCACCACGGAGATTTCTATCAACGCTTTCATGGCCGCGGTCATTGCCCTGAGCCTGGTGTTGGCGGCGTTTTCCAGTGAGGTCTGGCAGGGCGCGTTCAAGACAATCAGCAAGGGCCAGCATGAAGCCTCGCAGGTGTTGGGCCTGAGCCGACGACAGGCGTTTTTCAAAGTGATACTGCCGCAACTGATGCGCATCTCGCTGCCGGGGTTGTCGAATAACTGGCTGAGCTTGCTCAAGGACACTTCGTTGGTGTCGACTATTTCTATCGTCGATTTGATGCGGCAAACCAGTCTGGCAGTCAGCTCGACCAAACAACCCATGTTGTTCTATCTCGCGGCGTGTCTGATCTATCTGTTCTTTTCGACAGTGTCCGGGTTTTTCATCGCCAAGGCGGAAGCGCACTTCAGCCTGGACCGACCTTCGAGGGCATGACCATGATCGAATTTCTATCGCCAATAATGGATACTGCGTTATTGAGTCATTATGGCCCGCGAATGCTTGAGGGGTTGTTGACTACCGCAAAATTGGTCGTTATTTCCACTTCGTTCGGGATGGTCCTGGGCTTGTTATTGGCGTTGGGTCGCACGTCGAGACAGTCAACGCTACAGTGGATGTGCCGTAGCTATATCTATTTTTTCCGTGGCTCGCCTTTATTGGCCCAGCTGTTTCTTCTGTATTACGGTTTGGGTTCGTTTCGGCCGTTTTGGCAGGACGTCGGTCTCTGGTGGTTTTTCCGTGAGCCTTGGTACTGCACGTTACTGGCGTTCACGCTTAATTCCGCGGCGTATCAGGCCGAGATATTTCGCGGCAGCTTGCTCGCCGTTGCCAAAGGCCAATATGAAGCCTGTTCGGTATTGGGCCTGAGTCGGCGAACGGCGTTCTTCAGAGTGGTTCTTCCACAAGTCCTGCTGGTTGCCCTCGGGCCTTTGGGTAATGAGTTGATTCTCTGCGTGAAGGCCAGTGCCATTGCTTCATTGGTGACTATTTTCGATTTGATGGGTGTCGCCAAACTGGCATTTTCCCGGAGTTTCGACTTTCAAGTCTATTTATGGGTTGCCGTGCTGTATTTGATCATTGTCGAGGTCGTCAGGCGCGTTCTTAAACAAGTCGACCGGCATCTAAGCAGGCACCTGCGTTAATAAGAGGGTATTACATGTTATCTAATATCACACCCCCGGACCGTCGTTCAGTGACGCAGAATTCTGCGCGAGAAGTGGCGGTGGAGATCAACGGGTTGAACAAGTGGTACGGCACATTCCAGGTATTGCACGGTATTGTTCTGAAGGTGCGTCAGGGTGATCGTATCGTCCTGTGTGGGCCGTCCGGATCTGGCAAATCGACCTTGATCCGTTGCATCAATCGCCTGGAAATCGCTGAAGAAGGCAGCATCCATGCACTCGGTGTCGACCTGGCCAAACCCTCGCAGCAGACCCACGAGGCCATGCGTGAAATCGGCATGGTGTTCCAGCACTTCAACCTGTTCCCGCACCTGAGTGTCCTGCAGAACTGCACCTTGGCGCCTATGACAGTGCGCAAGCTGAGCCGCAAGGATGCCGAGGAACGCGCGCAGTTTTTCTTGAAGAAAGTCGGCATCGACAGCCATGCCCACAAGTACCCCGCGCAATTGTCCGGTGGCCAGCAGCAGCGCGTGGCGATTGCCCGGGCGTTGTGCATGGAGCCGAAGATCATGCTGTTCGACGAGCCGACGTCGGCCCTCGATCCGGAAATGGTCAGTGAGGTGCTGGACGTGATGGTCAAGTTGGCTGACAGCGGCATGACTATGCTGTGCGTCACCCACGAGATGGGGTTTGCTCGTCAAGTGGCCGAGCGGGTGTTGTTTCTCGATGCCGGGCGGATCGTCGAAGACCAGGCGCCCGAGGCGTTTTTCACGGCGCCACGCAGCGAGCGTGCCCAGGCGTTCCTGGCGCAGATTCATCGCTGAGCAACGACTCGCGCATTCGCCGCTCAATACCTGCAGTGGCCGCTCAGGTACAGGCGACGGCGCCCTTCATCAGTGACTCAGCGGGACTTCAAGGTCTAGGCGGCTGTCCAACCGGCAAGCGACCGCATACAATTCTCCTCTTTTCCGAGCGCTCGATTTCTTCATGACCGATATCGCCTTTATGCAAGCCGCGGCCGATGGCATGGCCGCCTTGCTCTACCCCGACCTCGAAGCGGTTGTGCATGACGTCGAGAGCGGCTTGATTGCGCATATCGCCAATGGCGTGTCCAAACGACGGGTCGGGGATGCATCGCTGATTACCGACATGCCTGAATTGGAGAAAGGCCAGGGTGTGATCGGGCCTTACGAGAAGGTCGGATTGAATGGTCGTACCCAACGTTCGATCACCATTGTGGCGCGTTCGTCGGCGGGAGAGGTTACCGCGCTGTTATGCCTTAACTTCGACGTTACGGCACTGGCTCAGGTGCAGAAGCTGTTGAGTGGTTTTGCCACCGGCATCAAGCTTCAGGCGCGCCCGGAAGCACTGTTCAGTGGCGACTGGCGCGAGAAGCTCAACGATATTGTCGAAGCCGTTTCAGCCAGGCAATGCGTGCGCCGCAGTGATTTCACCCGTAAGGAGATCATGCTGGTGGCGGTAGAAGCCCGCGCCAACGGCTTGTTCGATGTGCGCAGTTTCGTCGATTACTTCGCGGAGTATTTTGATATTTCCCGCGCCACGGTCTACAACTACTTGCGCGCCGCACCGGATACCGCCGACGCGTCTTGAACGCGAGGCATCCGGCCATCGATGCCTCGCTCGTAAAACGGTTAAAGCCCCAGTGCTTTGCGTGCAACCCGGCACGCCGCCAAGTCCCAGGCACCGGTGCCGAGCAGTCTCTGGAAACCTTTCGTTGGCATGGGCGTGAAACCGTAATTGCCGAGCAGTACCAGCTGCTCCGCGCTCCGCGCTCCGCGCTCCGCGTCGCTTGATCGCCGATATCGTGCGAATCACCGCTACTCAATCGCCCGCAATCTTTCCAGCGAAGCGATTTGCAGTTGCCTGTACTTCAACACCAGCGCGCCTTCGGCGGCCATGGTCTTAAGTTCCAGCGCCAGGGTTTGCCGGGTGATGCCGAGCATCATCGCCAGCGCGTCCTGGGTGATGTCGATCACGTAGCGTTGGTTCGGCGAGCGGGTGGCGTCGCCGCGTGCCAGGTGCTCGAGACGGCGCGCAATACGGGCGCGGGTGGTGCGCAGCATCGAGTCTTCGAGCATGGTGTAGACCAGACGCAAATGCACGGCCTGCAATGTGGCTATCGCGCGGGCGAAGCCGTTGTCGTTCATCAAGCGATCGAACAGTTGCGGCTCGATGCACAGCACCTCGACGCTGTTGACCGCGCTGATGTCATGGGTTCGGGACAGGCCATCCAGCAGCGAGGTTTCGCCGAACCAGTTGCCGGCCTCGAACACCGTGACAATCGCCTCCTTGCCGTCCTTGCGCAGGGTCGAGACTTTGAGCGCGCCTTGCACCAGACCGTGGAAACAGCCGGGTGCCTGATCCTGACGGAACAGAAACTCACCGGCCTGCAGACGCTGGCGTCGGCCCTCAGTCAGTAGCTGGTGTTGCACACCGGGCGTCAGTCCGGCGAACCACGGATTGGCCCGCATCCTGATCAGTAACTGATCCTCTTCACCCATGGCTAGCCACCTCTTGCGATAGCGCGCAGGTTAACGGCAGGGTTGCTCTTGCCGCAACCGCCAATCGCGCGCGGAAAATACTCGTTGAATTGCAAGATTCCTTGCAGTTCCCGGCGGCGCAAAACTCTAGGCTGCCCCCGAACATCTCTAACAATAAGGGCATCCCATGCAGATACCGTCACTGAAAAATATCGTCAGCCCGCAGGAATGGCGTTTGCGCTGTGACCTGGCTGCCTGTTATCGGCTGGTCGCGCACTTCGGCTGGACCGATCTGGTGTTCACCCACATCAGCGCCAGGCTGCCGGGCGACGAGCATCGGTTTCTGATCAACCCTTACGGCTTGTTGTTTGATGAAATCACCGCGTCGTCGCTGATCATCGTCGACCAATTGGGCAACAAGCTCAATGACTCGGCGTTCCCGGTGAACCGCGCCGGTTTTGTGATTCACAGTGCGATCCACGCCGTGCGCGAGGATGCCGGTTGTGTGCTGCATACCCACACCCGTGCCGGGGTGGCGGTCAGCGCGCAAAAGTGCGGTGTGCTGCCGATCTCGCAACAGTCGACCTTTGTCAGAGCCTCGTTGGGCTATCACGACTACGAAGGCGTTGCGGTACGTGACGAGGAGCGGCCGAGGTTGCAGGCCGATCTCGGCAACTCCAGCTTTTTGATGTTGCGCAATCATGGTTTGCTCACCGTGGGCCCGACGATTGCCGATGCCTTTCTGGCGATGTACCTGTTCGAAACCACGTGTCAGATCCAGCTCTCTGCCCAGGCCGGTGGCGAGCTGATCGAGGTCGATACGGCGATTGAGCAAGGCGTGGGCGAGATCGCTCAGCGGCAGACCGAGGGGCAGGGCGGCACGTTCGTCTGGCCGGCGTTGTTGCGTAAGCTCGAGCGCATGGGCAGTGATTATCAGCAGTGATTATCCTGCCCGGCAGTGGCGGCCGGGCCCGAGCAGCGGGTAAAACAGCTATAAACAATCGTTGCGCTTGCTAACCCTACAACTACAACAAAAAAAGGAGTCGAACATGTCACTCTCAGAAGAAGTGGTATGGATCACTGGTGCATCGTCGGGCATCGGCGAAGCGTTGGCTGGCGCGTTTTTGCGTGAAGGCGCGCGGGTCATCCTGTCGGGACGTCGGGTCGATGAGTTGCATCGGGTCGCGGCACAGGCGCCGGAGCGCACCCTGGTGCTGCCGTTCGATACCACCGATTACAACGCGCTGCCCGAAGTGGTGCAGGGCGCCTGGGCGTGGCAAGGGCGGGTCGACCGCTTGATCAACAACGCTGGTGTTAGCCAACGCAGCCTGGCGCTGGACACCCGATTTGAGGTCTATCGGCAACTGATCGAAGTCGACTACCTGGCGCCGGTGGCGCTGACCCAGTTGCTGTTGCCGCTGATGGTGCAGCGCCGCAGCGGGCAGATCGCCGTGGTCAGTTCGGTTGCCGGCAAAGTCGGTGTGCCGCTGCGCAGCGGTTACTGCGGCGCCAAACATGCGGTGGTCGGTTACTTCGAAGCCTTGCGTGCCGAAGTGTCCGAGGCATACGGCATTCAGGTCAGCGTGATTTTGCCGGGCTCGGTACAAACCTCAGTGGCGGTCAACGCGCTGGAAGGCGATGGCACCTCACGCGGCCGTTCCGATACCAATATCGATAACGGCATGCCAGTGGACGTCGCCGCCGGAATAATCCTCGCCGGTCTGAAAGCCAACCAGCGGGAAATCCCGGTGGCCGATGGTCGCGAAGCGGCGGCGTTGCACTTGCGCGTGCATGATCCGGAAAGGCTGGCGACCGCCACCGCACTGGAAGGCGCACGGCTGGCGCGCGCGCGGGAAGAGGCGGGGGCCGGCAGTTCGCTGGATCCGTCCGACGTGCAAAAGCTGGAATTGCCCTGAGGCATGGGTGGCTGCTGCAGGATGGTGCCTTCTTGATATTTCGCCCAGCGGCCCATTTCACCGCCGCTGGTCGTTATCGCTGGATGGGAAAATTGTCTGCCGAGTCTTGTTCAAGAGGCCCATTCTTCGGCCAGGGTTGCTGCATTCCCCGCAAAATAATCGCAATCCAGGCGTTTCCTGGAATCCCCGACAATACCTGGAACGGAACGGCAACTGGTTGGACCGCTTTCGCCATCGGTGTACTGCCATAGCCAGAACGTTGTCCAGCTGCTTTGCACGGTTGGGTGCGAGCCGTATTGCGCCAACCAAAGGCGATGGGCACCGAAAAAAGTATCGACCGTCGAGCCCAAACCCGATTTCAGCGTGTTGCCGCTATAGATTACGGCGCGCCTCCCAAGTTTGCTCTGAATCCCAGTGCAGAATGCTTTGGCGTCTGCAAGGGGCATTTGGTTTCCAGGTGTCGATTCAAAGTCCAGTGCGACCAGTGTCGTGTTATCAGGTTTCTGATCCAGCCCCGTCCAGCCAAGGAAGTTATCAATCTGGTCGTTGATCGGCGCGGCAGTTCCCCAGTGGTAGGCACCCCAGAGGAGTCCCACCGACAGTGCAGCATCGCGGCGACTCTTATAAGCGTCGTCTTTGCCTGTCGCTCCGGTGGTGGCTTTATGTATCACGCCGACAAGCCCCGCGTTTTTGGCATCGGCGAAACTGATAACACCGTCCCCATGGCTCATGTCTATCACCATCGGCACTTGATTCAACTGTGCAGCTCGGTCTTGCGAGTCCATGGGTGCTGAGGTTACTTGCGAACTTGTTTGTAACTCGCCACAACCGCCGGCCCAGATATAAGTGGAGTCTGATATTCGGTACCAGTGGGCATTACCTTGAAACGCATCACCCGCAGCCAGGGCAAACACCTGAACAGTTGTACCCGGCGCCAACTTTCTTAACACGGGTGCCGAAGTCCGTGGTGAGCCTTGTCGAACATTAACCACTGCATTGACTTGGGTTGTTCCCGAAATTGGAATTTCAACGGTGTCGTTCATGGCAGTTTTCCAGAATTCGATAGTCTGTCGGAATGGTTTAACCCACACTGCCGTCTTTTACGTCACTTGCTTGTGAAGCGGCAGGTTGAGGGGTGTTACTGCCATGAGGCGCTGCTTTATAGGTCAGATAGCCCGCGTGACTGATGCCGATCAGCCATGCCATGTGTGCGCTAAATACGGGCAACGTATTCAGGTAACAATCAATTGATTTAGCGGAATCCGGTGGGGTGTCAAACAGGTGCCAAAGTGCAGAGGCATAAATAATAAGCGTCACAGCAGTGATCAGGAACTGTTGCAACTTGCTCAGGTCGGGTGAGGCCGCATTGCCGACTTCATCGCCGCGAAAGATGTCCAGCCATCGGGCATGGTCAGGGTCTGAGCGCGCATAGACTCTTCCGGACGACGCCAGATTGTGAGTGTCGCCTAGTTTCTCGGCGGTTTGTTCCGCCTTGGTCCCAGGGGCCGTACCGTCATCTTTGGCACTCAAGATAATAGGCGTGGCAACCAGTGAAGTGGCGGAAATACCCATGACCGCCAATAACGCCGGGGGAATATCGATGTCTATCGGGGATTGGGCATTGAGCTTCACTCGTGCCATTGCCGCCGCCAGAAGCGCCGACAATACGAGCACTGTCCATGCACTGGCTTGTAGCTTTGAAAGACTGACCCGGTTTCGATTGTCAATGAGCAGACCATAGTAATGGCCGTTGATCCCGTAACCAATACCGGCACAAAAAAGCACCAATGCAAGCGCCGTCACCGCCCAAGCCTGTGCGCGATACGGATCGATGACGCTAATACCGACCGCGATAATCAAACTGGCAATGGAGAGCACTGTGCCGGAAATCTTATATTGTTTCATGTGTGTCGTCCTTGCTCATGCGCAGCAAGACGTGCCCTTGAAAGGCGAGAGAGCACCCAGTGGCTGCCTTATGTAATCCACGAAGGGACGTTCAACGTATTGCTGGCGTCCTCCTGCAGGAGTCTCCAAGCTTTAGTTGTTCGTCAATAAAAAAGCGTCAGTAATTGGCGTGAGTCTTTAAATAATGTTAATGAGTTGTTTATATACGCTAGCGAAAGTTATCGGTCACGTTAGACTATTGCGTTATAGAATCTATTCCGCGTTGAGGTATCGGCTAACGAATAGTTGCACTGTCGGTTTCTCACTGTGCCCTTGGCGTTTGCTGTTTTGCGTGGCGGTGTCGCTGTGTTGTCGGCAACCGGCGTATCTCCCGCAAAACACCATCGCGTGAAGTCGTTGCAAGGAAGCAGGCTAAAGATAAACGGCAAGTGTTTGACACACTTATAGTGATGGGTTCTTATAGTGTCATCGTTTTTTAAGATGGCGAGGCGCTCATGAACAGTGTAGATCTGCAGTTTTTTGCGGCGGTGGCGACCTCGGGTGGCATCAGCCGCGCGGCGATTATCCTCAACACTGTTCAGTCCAACGTAACCGGGCGCATCCGTCGGCTTGAAGACGAGCTTGGCGCGCCGCTGTTCTATCGCGACAGCAAGGGCGTGTCGCTGACGTCCGCCGGCGAGCGGCTGTTGCCCTACGCCCTGCATTCCTCGCAGATTCTCGTCGATGCCAAACGTGCGGTGGACGGTTTTGGCGAGCCGGAAGGCCTGCTCAGCATCGGTTCGATGGAAACCACGGCGGCGTTGCGTTTGCCGTCTTTGTTTTCCGGATACCTGCAGAAGTACCCCAAGGTTGATCTGCACCTCGAAACCGGCCCGACCCTGGAGCTGTTGCACCAGGTGCAGAGTCGCGAGATCGAAGGCGCGTTCGTCGCCGAACCAGTGAGTCACGAAGGTCTGGTGGTGCACACGGCGTTTGAAGAACAGTTGGTATTCATCGCGCCGGCGAAATACGAAAAGTATGCGCAACTGCTGGCTTGTATGCGTGAAAGCACTGCGATGCGCATACTCGTGTTTCGTTCCGGCTGCTCCTATCGTCGCCATCTGGAACGTTTTCTGGTGGCCGAAGGCATCACCAACAGCCGCTACATGGAGTTGGGCACACTGGACGGGATTATCGGTTGCGTCGCCGCAGGGATGGGCATCAGCCTGATTCCGCGCACGGTGGCTGAAGCGACTAAAGGCTGGCGCGACATTGCCATTCATGAAATGCCGGGCAAGCGCGGACTTGTCTCGACGGTGTATATCCATCGTCAGGATTTATTGGTGTCGCCTGCGCATCAAAGATTCATTGAAGAGATGAAGTCGGCGATGTTCCGGGCTGAAATGGGCATGACCACGGCAGCTTGAATGACAGGGCACATGAGTCTGTCGTAGCAGTCCGGCTTGTCGGCGTCAGCGTCCATACGATCGCTATCGCCGGCAAGCCGGACTGCTAGGTTCAGCCCCGATTCCAAGTCTTTAAGTCGTGCGCACCGGCGTGCGCATCGTCACAAACTCTTCAGCCGCCGTCGGGTGGATACCGATGGTGTCGTCGAAGTCAGCCTTGGTCGCGCCAGCCTTCATCGCCACCGCAATACCTTGAATAGTGTCGCCGGCTTCCGGGCCGACCATGTGCGCGCCCAGCACCTTGTCGGTCTCGGCGTCGACCACCAGCTTCATCAGGGTTTTCTCCTGCGAGTCGGTCAGGGTCAGTTTCATCGGCCGGAAGCGGCTTTCGAAGATCTGCACCTTGTGCCCGGCTTCCCGCGCTTGTTCTTCGGTCAGGCCCACGGTGCCGATGTTTGGCAGGCTGAACACGGCGGTCGGGATCAGTTCATAATTCACCGGACGGTATTGCTCCGGCTTGAACAAGCGTCGGGCGACGGCCATGCCTTCGGCCAGCGCCACGGGCGTCAGTTGTACCCGACCGATTACATCGCCAATCGCCAGAATCGACGGCTCGGCACTTTGGTACAGGTCATCGACTTCGACGAAGCCCCGCGCGTCCAGTTTGACGCCGGTGTTTTCCAGCCCTAGGTTGTCCAGCATCGGTCGGCGGCCGGTGGCGTAGAACACGCTGTCGACAATCAGTTGACGACCGTCCTTGAGGGTGACGATGAGGCTGCCATCGTCTTGCTTGTCGATGCACTCGATGTCGGCATTGAATTGCAGGTCCAGGCCGCGCTTGGTCAGCTCTTCTTGCAGATGAGTGCGCACCGCGCCATCAAAGCCGCGCAAAAATTGATCGCCGCGATAGAGCAGGGTGGTTTTCGAACCGAGGCCGTGGAAAATACCGGCGAATTCGACGGCGATGTAGCCGCCACCCACCACCAGCACGCGCTTGGGCAATTCCTTGAGGAAGAACGCTTCGTTGGAGGTGATCGCGTGTTCGCGCCCCGGGATGTCCGGAATCTGCGGCCAGCCACCGGTGGCGATCAGGATGTTTTTTGCGGTAAAGCGCTGACCGTTGACTTCCACCTGATGCGGGTCGACCAGTTTGGCGTGGCCTTCCAGCAGGGTCACGCCGCTGTTGACCAGCAACGAACGGTAGATGTCGTTAAGGCGGCTGATTTCACGGTTTTTGTTGGCGATCAGGGTCGCCCAGTCGAAGTTGGCCTGTGCCACCGACCAGCCGAAGCCTTTCGCGTGTTCCAGGTCATCAGCAACGTGAGCGCCATATACCAGCAGCTTCTTCGGCACGCAGCCAACGTTGACGCAGGTGCCGCCCAGGTAGCGACTTTCCGCGACGGCGACCTTGGCACCAAAGCCTGCAGCGAACCGCGCAGCCCGCACGCCGCCGGAGCCGGCGCCAATCACAAACAGATCAAAATCGTATTCCATTGCGTTCTCCAGGGGATCGCGGGTAAGGGTTATCAGTGCGGTATGCGCTGTTGATGGGGGGATTGTACGGGGATGCAATGGGTTTTCGGGTGCAAAGGCTCGTCGGTATGCGACTGATCGTCTAAACAAGGGTGGCTGATCATCCGCTTTATGTGTTCACCAGCCTCGGTCAGCGGCATGATGGGTGCCGTTTAATTTCGCTGAAGGGTGTCCCGACGATGGCAACGGAAAAGGCTCCCGGTCCGGGCGTGGTGGTGTGTGAAGACGGCCTGGCGCGGCCGGTCTGGGCGTCGGCTGACCCTTTGCTGCGGGTGTACTACGACAGCGAATGGGGCATGCCGGTGCGCACTGAGCGCGCGATGTACGAGCGCATCGTGCTGGAAGGCTTTCAGGCCGGGTTGTCGTGGCTGACGATTCTGCGCAAGCGCGAGGCCTTTCGCGCGGCGTTCCACGACTTTGACCCTGAACGAGTGGCGGCTTTTACCGAGGTCGATGTCGAGCGGTTGATGCTGGACAGCGGGATCATCCGCAATCGGTCCAAGCTGGTGTCGGCGATCAACAATGCCAACGCCACCTTGCGTCTGCGTGAAGAGGGCGGCCTGGTGGCGTTGGTCTGGTCGTTCCAGCCCGAAGTGACGCCAATGCCGCGGACCCACGACCAGATCCCGACCTCGTCTCCGGAGTCAGTGGCGCTGAGCAAGGCACTGCGTAAGAAGGGCTTTTCATTCGTCGGCCCGGTGACGATGTACGCGATGATGGAGGCGACCGGGATTGTCGATACGCATTTGCTCGACAGTTACCGTCGGGGCAGTTCGGGGGTTTGGCCGGGGTAGTGCCGTCACCGCATTCCGATGTTGTAGCGAAACTGCGTACCCATACCACAATTCATGAGTGCGGGATGAAATAAATGATTGGCTCTGCTGTGCCTCGCTCAGTCCGTTGGTCGTCTAAAACCCATTGAAAAGCCAAGAAAAATACTTTTCTTGGTCATTGCTGTTATTCCAATTTCGTTCAGTGCTGTCACACTTGTGCAGTTAAGTAATAAGTGCGATCGAAATTGCTATTTTTCGATGTGCGGTTTTGCTTTTTGAATGACTAAAGGCCATTGTTAATCGCAAATAAGAAAAGGAGATTGCCATGGACAAGGATATGGATCAGGAGATATTCAGCGTGTTCGGCCAGCTGTGTGAAGCTGCCGATAACGGCCGGATTAGTCATTCCGCGGTCGACATTCAGGACGCAGACCCCCTGCGCAGGGCGCTGATTGCCAGCATGGTAGGGTCGTTGCTGAACGAGCGCTACCCGGAGTCAACGATAGTGACTGAGTTAGTTGAAACCAGGACCATGGCGGTGTCGATGACCCGCTAGTCATTAATTGCACTAACAAGGCGCCTCACTATCAACAAAAAAGCCGCTGTCCCCTGTAGAGGGCAGTGGCTTTTTCAAGTCAGGATCTGGTCGCGATAACAGCCGTCTGACCAATACCTTGGAGCGCGTCAGCACTCAGTAGCGTTGATACTGCGAACCGAATTCTTTACGGTTTTCTGCAACTACCAAACCTTTCAGGCTGTCCTGCACGCCATTCATCGATGTGCTGCCGGTGTCGGTCACATGCAGGCGGTCGATGGTGCGAACGTTGCTGGCTTCAGCGACAACAGGCTGTGCAGCCGAGGTCACGGTTTGCGTGGAAGCGAACGCCGAAGTGGCGCTGAGGACCGAAAGGGCAAGGCCGATAACGAGATTGCGTTTCATGGTTTAGCTCCGAGTCGTGGGTAGTTCGTAGTTGATTAAGTTGTTTGAAGCGATGGGGCTAATCTACGAGGCGGGGGTGCAGAAGAAAAAGCACTAGCAGGCATACTGACTATTGACAGTGGTGATTGAATCGCCGCCGAGCAAGCGATGGGTTAATAGAAGCGGGACTCGAAGCCTCACATTACAAGGGCTACGGTCTGCTATACCTGAAGCTCCTACCTGAACGTTCAGTCAAGGAGATCGCTCATGATTAACCCGGCCACTGCCCTCATGCTGGCCCGTTACAAGGCCTGGGCCGATGAGTTGTTCTTTGCCGGCGTCGCCGCGCTACCGCCGGGGGAAGTCGTCAAAGAACGCCCCGGTATCTTCAAAAACATGATCGGGACGCTGAACCACAACTTGTTGGTGGACCTGATCTGGCAAGCCCATCTGGAACACCGTGACCACGGTTTCAAATCCCGCAACGAGGTGTTGCACCCGCTATTGACCGACCTGTGGAACGCACAGCGAAGCATGGACGAGTGGTTTGTCGCCTGGAGCGAACGGCAGACGGATGACTCATTGGCAGAGTCGATCGCCTTTACCTTCGTCTCCGGAGACCCTGGGGTGATGACGGCTGGCGAGATGTTTCTGCATCTTGTCATTCATAGCGGCTACCACCGGGGGTGGGTGGTGCAGATGTTCTTTGAAGCGGGCATCAGGCCGCCGATCACTGACTTGCCGGTTTATCTGTGTGGAGGGGCAACGCCGTGCTGACAGCGTTGGGTGACGGCATAATGTGCGAAAATATATCGAGTGGATCTGAAAAAATCTCAGCCGACCTTCGGACCCTCGCTCAACAGCGCATGCAGTGACTTGGCCATGTGTTTAGCTGAACTTCGAGCAATATGGAAAGGGTCTGTGCAGCGGAAAAAGACGGGACGTGTTTTATCCGAGGAACGGATAACGTAGCAGTCCTATCGCCGGCAGGCCGGACTGCTACGGAGGCAGCGCTGCAAAAGTCAGTGGTTTATCCCTTGTTGATGAGCGCGAGCTTCAGGTTCGCAAGCCGCCTTAAAGTGATGCGCTGGGTCGGGATTCGACGAGGTCGTACCAGCGTTTGATCGCCGTGAGCGTTTGCGGGAACGGCATCTGCAACGCGCGGGTAGCGAAGTCGATGGTGCATATCGTGGTGATGTCGGCGATGGAAAATTCGTTGCCGGCGGTGAACGGCGACTCGCTCAGTCGCTTGTCCAGATCGGTATAGAAGTTGGTCACGCGCACTTTGCTGCGATCGACCATCGCCGGAATCTGATCGTAAAAATGAGGCCCGGTCAGCGCGCGGCCCTTCATGCCGGCCAATGAGTTGCGCACCGCGTCCATGACGGCGGCAAATCCTTCCTGTTCCATACGTCGGTCCCACATGCCGATCAGCACTTTCTGTTTTGCCGTACTGCCCAGCAGCAGTGGCTCAGGGTACATCTCCTCGAGGTAGCGACAGATGGCCGGTACTTCGCCAATGGATGTGCCGTCTTCCAACACCAGGGTGGGCACCACGTTGCGTGAGTTGATGGCGCTGTAGGTGTCGGAAAATTGCTCCTTGGTACTCAAGTCGAGATTGATCGTCGGTATGTCGATGCCTTTTTCGGCAATAAAAATACGAACCCGGCGTGAGTTGGGCGAACCAACGGCCTGGTAGATCTTCATCGTGGACGTAGACATGGCATGGCTCCTTAAGTGAGGTCGGATGGCAAGCTACCTGAGGAGCTTAGCCCCTTCAGCCCGGATGAAAGCCTATTTCACGCGCTGGATTTTCGGCGATGTCCAACTCCCGTCCAGCAGTTCCGGCTTGGGCCAGTAGTAGCGCAGGATTGCCATGAAGGGACCTTTGGGAATGGGCAGCCAATTGGTTTCCTTTTCCGGGGCGGGCGGGGTGCTCTGCAGGTACAGGGTCAGGCTGCCATCCGCGTTGGTCTTCAACTCGGGCAACATCAGTGAGTTGATCAGGTAACGATCGAGAGGGTTTTTAACCAGCCATTGATGGGGCAGGTTGTAAACGGCCACCGACCAGAAGGCATTGACCGGTGGCAATTGGTCCTTGGCAAAGGTCAGGGTGTAACGATGGTTGCTGCCATTCAATGCCTGGCCAGACGCGTCTTTTTCATACGTCGGATACAGCGCTTCGTCTCGCGAGTCGGCGCCGAGGGAAGTGCGGCGGGCGTCGATGGCCTGTTGACCGTCGAGCATGCCTTGCTTAAGCGCATCACGGGTCTTGGCCGGCAGGGTGTCGCTGTCGAAGCTCATCCCGGCAAAGATGCCGATCTTGGTGAAGCGCTCGCGTAACTCGACTTCCGACGGTGACGTCGGAGCGAACTGCAACAGAAACGCCAGCTCGTTGAAAAATCCAAGCGATGTGCGCTGCTCTTTGGCCGGCAAGGGTTTGATCCAGTCCACGGCGGCCGCGCTACCTGGCGCCGCTTTTGCGAGAAAGGCCGAAAGCGGCTGCACCTTGTAGCTGGCCTGGATCTGTTTGACGTTGTCCAGGTCCGTAGGGTTGAACAACTGGGTGCGTCCGATCAGATTGACCAGTTCGGTGTCGGCACGAATGACTGTAGTGATGCCTTTGGGCGCCGCGCCGGTCCAGGTCGGGCTGGCGATCAGGAAGTCGCCGCCGGCATTACTGGTGGCGCGGGTGCCGATGTAGCTGAAGTTCACCCCGTACAGGTCAACCAACTGGAAGGCGAAATAACGATTTTTGTACATGGCCGGAACGCTGATCACCACGGGTTCGGCGCGCAAATCGAGGCTGGCGAAGCTGTTAAGTAGGTCCAGGTTGGGCGTCACGAGCGGGGTGTCGGCGGCAGTGAACACCTGAGCGACGTTCACCAGGGTATTGGGAGGGGCTTTGTACTGCGGATTGTCGGGATCGAGGGAAAAGGCGTACAGGGTCTTGTACGTGTCGATCATCGGCGCGCCGTAGAGGTACGCTTCTTTGGCAATAGCCCGGGCCTCGGCAGGGGTAACGCTGCTGGATGACGGGGTGGACGCCTGACTCACCATCGTTAGAGGAACCAACAGCGCCGACAGAATCAGCGCCTTGAACATATCCGTTGTCTCGTCAGGGGAGCGTTCGGAGAATCGTAGACGCCAAGGGCAGGGCGCGCGTGTTGCCTGTCGGATAACTGACCTTGATCAACGCGCGCTGACTGTCAACCGCCGCAGAATGACCAAGCACCCGCTACAACCCACTCCCAATCAATTTCAGGTACTCCGGGCTATCGGAGAGTGTGTTGTGGTCCTTGCCGGCAATCACCTTCAGCGAGGCTACGCCTGGTTTGAAGTGGCTCAACAGCGCGTCGGTGCTGCGGCGGGGAATGAGTTCGTCGTTCTGCGCGGCGATCAGCAAGGTCGGTAGGGTGATCGCCGGGGCATAGCGCCAGGACTCGAAGGTGTCACGCAACAGCCATTTCACCGGGAGGTATGGCAGATGGTCCTCAGCCAACTCCAGCAGGCTGTTGTAGGGCGTGATCAGAATCAGTGAGCTGGCGGTCCGTTCACTGGCCAGGTGCAGGGCGACGCTGGAACCCAGGCTGCGGCCGATCAGGGTGATGTGCGAATGGTCTTCGCTGACCTTGTCGTACAGCGCCTGGGCATCGCGTTCAATGGCCTCCTCGGAAGGCAACCCACTGCTGCCGCCAAAACTGCGGTAGTGCAGAAAATACAGCGCTTGATCGGGAAATGCCTGGGAAAACGGCACCAGATTGAGCGAGACGTCCTCGCCGTTGCCACCAAAGTAGATCAGCGCATTGGGTCCGACGTGGGGGCGTACCGACACCATGATCATGGCATCGGGCTGCGTCAATTCGATCACGGTGGAGGCGCCGCCCATGGTGCGTGGCTGCGGGAAGTAAATCAGCGATCGCTGGAACACCAGCAGCAACACGCAGGCTGCGCCATACAGCACCACGGCCAGTACCAGCAGGATAATCAGCAGACGCAGCAAGCGAAAGATGATGGACATGGGCGTCGGCCATCCTTAGGGCGACAGTGAATGTGTTCAGGGTAGTCGAGCGTGGAGGGGGCGTTGGGGTCGATTCAAGTCTTTTACGTCCGCAGTGTTTGGACTTGCAGCGTGTTTTTCTCTAATCGACGACGCCCTAGACTCGGTTTCATTCTCTGTCATGAATCACCGAGGTCACGTAATGAACACTTCTGTCGCTACACCGCGTCCCGGCAGTGCGCCGATTCGTGTCGGCCTGGTCGGCATTGGCAATTGGGCACTGCACGGCCATGTCCGGGTCTTGAGCCTGTTGCCGCACTATCAACTCACCGCCATTTATAGCCAGCGCCATGACAGCGCGGTGGCCGCGGCCGAAAAATATGGCTTCACCCATGTGGTGAACTCGGTGAGCGAACTGGTCGAACACCCGGAAGTCGACCTGGTGATCGTGTTGACCACCGCGCCGCAACACGAAGCGGCCGTGCGCGCGGCAATTGCAGCGAAGAAAAACGTCTACTGCGAATGGCCGCTGACCACCAGCACGGCAGTTTCCGAAGAACTGGTGCAGTTGGCACACGCGGCGGGGGTGAAACACATTGTCGGCCTGCAACGGCGTCTAGCACCGCACAATCGTTTCGTCGCTGACCTGATCCGACAAGGGTATGTCGGCAAACTGCGTTCCGTGCGGATTCACGTCAGCATGAATTACTTCCAGGCGCTGCGGCCGAACTCATTGCGCTGGACGGTGCCGGCGGAGAACTTCTCCAGTGTGATTGCGATCTACGCCGGACATTTCCTCGACATGCTGTTCGCCGCAACGGGCTGGCCGACGCAGGTCGCCGGTCTGGCGCTGAATCAGTTCGACAAAGTCACGATCAAGGAAACCGGTGAGGTGTTCGACACCACGGCACCCGATCAATTGGCGCTGATTGGCACTCTGGCCGACGGCGCGGTGTTGTCGGTGCACATCGAAGGCGGCAAACCCAACGGTTCAGGGGTGCAGATCGACATTACCGGTCATGGCGGCGATTTGCGCATCAGCAATAACTCGGCGTTCGGCGATATTGGCGATAACTACGTGATCAAAGGTGCGCACGGTGACAACCAGCCGCTGGATGTGCTGGATGTGCCGGCCTCTTATGACCGGGTGCCCGCCGCTGAGCTGCCTTCCGCGGTACTGGAACTGGCTGAACTGTACGTCGCTTATGCCAACGATGTCGCCGAAGGCAGCCACACGGCGCCGACGTTTGACGATGCCGTGCGCATGCACAAACTGATCGATGCCGCGATGAAGTCCACCCAGGACGGGCAGTTCGTTACCCTGGATTGAGCCATCGACCCCGGTGGACGGTAGCAAACCGAATTAAGGTGTTCGCCGTATGGAAAATACGCTAGCGTTGGCCATTCTCGGTTTGTTGCTGTTTTCGACGTTCAAAAAGGGGGGGCAACTGATGACTGCCGTAAACGCTAAAGAAGCTGTTGGAGACATCTACGATATCGGTGCCATGAAGTTCGCCCAGGCCATGACTTGGCGGGCGATCGAGCTGATGGGGCAACAGATCAAGCCGGGCATGCGCGAGTCTGAAGCGCAGGCCTTGGGCAAACAGATTCTGGCTGATCTGGACACGCAGCGGATCTGGCATCCGCTGCTGATTCGCTTCGGCGCCAATACCTTGAAAACTTTCAAGGAGAAATCCGAAGGCGATCCGGTCCTCGGCGACAACGACATCTTTTTCGTCGACATGGGCGCCGTCTGGCAGGGCCACGAAGGCGATGCCGGCGACACCTTCACCACCGGCAACGACGCGGAAATGATCGCCTGTGCCCAAGCCGCGCGGACCTTGTTCACGCGCGTCGAGCATCACTGGAAAAGCCAGCAGGTCGACGGCCAGGCACTGTACGCCTACGCCGAAGCGCAAGCCGCCGAAATGGGCTGGGTGTTGAACCTGAACATCAAGGGCCATCGGGTCTGCGACTTTCCCCACGCGATTTATCGCGGCGGCAATCTGGGCGATTTCGAGGCGACACCTAACGCCGGACTGTGGATTCTGGAAATCCAGATCGCCCACCCGACGCGTGGCTTTGGTTCGTTTTTCGAAGACTTACTGGTGTAGCGCTGCGCCGCTGGCGATCGTTGATAACAACGCTATGGTTGATTTGATACAGCGGTTTAACCAAGACTGATTGCTACTGTATACAATTTTTATCTGCGGAGAACGGAATCATGAAAGTCAGCGCACGCAACGTGTTCAAAGGCACGGTCAGCCAGGTCCTCGACGGCGCGGTCAATGCCGAGGTGGTATTGACCTTGCCGGGCGGTAATCAATTGGTCGCCGTGGTGACCATGGCCAGCATCAAGAGCCTCGGTATCGCGGTGGGTAAAGAGGCCGTGGCACTGGTCAAGGCGCCGTGGGTGATGCTGATGACGGATTCCAGCGGCTTCCGCCTGTCAGCGCGCAACTGCCTGGAAGGCAAGGTGGTCAAGGTCTCCGATGGCGCGGTGAATGCCGAGGTGGTGATCCAGTTGGACGGCGGCACCGAGGTGTATTCCATCGTGACCCGCGACGCGGTGGCTGAGTTGGGGCTCAAACCAGGTGTCAGCGCCACGGCGGTGATCAAGGCTTCGCACATTATCCTGGGCGTGCCAGCTTAAGCCTTACCCGGCGTGACGCTGTCCCAGCGAACGCGCCAGAAGCCAAACAGGCTGATCGAGCCAGACATGATGGCGCCCGCGGCCACCAGCAGGAATGCATGTTCCAGGCTGCCGTGGGCGATCACCACTGAGCTGCCGGCCATCACCGCAAAGCCGAAACGGATGGCGCCGGCGGTCAACGGCCAGCCAATTTTGCGCGCGCCTTGCCCGGCGAAATACAGTTCGGCGTTGATCGCCATGAAGCCGTAGAACGGCGCGACCACCCGCAGATAATGCCCGGCGACTGCCAGCACCTCGGGGCTGTCGCTGAACAGCCCGACCCACAGGTTCGGCACGATTGCCACTACTATTCCCAGCGCTTCGACAATGGCCGCCACAAACAGCGCGTTGACCAGTGCTGCGCGTCGCGCCCGCGCGACATTACCCGCGCCGAGATTGGTGCCGACCAGGGTCAGGGCAGCGGTGCCGAAGCCGAACATCACTGGAATCAGCAGCATGTCCAGACGCGAGGCGATGCCGTAGCCCGCGATTGCCGCGACACCAAACGCACCGGCCGCGGCGGTCAGGGCAGTGACCGACAGCGTGGCCATGATCGCGTTGACCGTGGAAATCAGACCGATGCCGAGGATCGCAGCAAAGTGATCGCGACGCAGCGGGTGCCGTTCCAACCGCAGGTTACTGCGCGCTGATCGCATGTAACCCAGCACCACTGCCAACGACCCCAGGCTGCAGATCACCTGCGCTACCCCGGCACCGGCAACGCCCATGTGCGGCAAACCAAGCCAACCGGTAATCAACGCCGGCGAGATAATCAAGCCGACCACCACGCCTCCCGCCATGATCAAGGCGGGCACCTTGACGTTGCCGGCCCCGCGCAGCGCCGATTGCATCAGCATCAAAATCCAGAACGGAATGGCGCCAGCGAACAGGATATTGGAATAGACGATCGCCTGTTCCAGCGATTCACCACTGCCGCCCATGGTGCTGTAGATCCAGCGTCCGGCAAGCCAGGCGGCCAGCATAAAGATCGTGCCGCCCACCAGCGCGATGACCATCGCGTGCCAGACCAGGCTTTGCGCATCCTCATGGCGCCCGGCACCCCGCGCCCGGGCAATCGACGATGACACGCCGCCGCCAATACCGCCGTTGGAGACCATGGTCATCAGCATCATGATCGGCACCACCAGCGATGCTGCAGCAATGGCGTTGATCCCTTGTGAACTGACGAACCAGGTCTCGGCGATACTCAATACCGTGGTCATCAGCAACACCGCCACGGTGGGCATTGCCAGGCGGATCAGCGTCGGCAGGATCGGACCGTGCAGCAAGTGGCTGAGGGTTCCGGCGTTAGTGGCGGGCAAGGTTTCGTTTTTCAGCGAGGCATCCGCAGAGGCCGCCATGTCTGGGTTGGCGGCGTGTACCGGGTGGGTCATGCGAGGCCTCGAACGGGCGGGCGAAAGTGTTTGAGAGCATGTGCCGCTGATGGGCTCTGCGCAAGCCGTCTTTGTTCCTGTCAGTACCACCGCGTCAAGTCATTCGCCAACACGTTGGATTTGTGGCTGGACCAGAATCTACGGTTGGCCCTGATTTTGTAGGAGCTGCCGCAGGCTGCGATAAGGTCGGAACAACCTTCGCGATGGCTATTGATGGGAGTGTCAGATTTTTTGTGTTCGGGCTGGTTGTGGCCTGCCGTCAGGCAGGCCTTTGTTTTACCAGCTCGGCCTGGTAAATCGATCTCCATAGAGAATCGCAAATTGATTCATCGCCACCTTCCAATCATGCGCTGCGTTACCCCAGTTAGCGGTGATGTTGCGTAATCCCAGCCATATCAGCTTCGTCGCTGCATCGTCAGTGGGGAAGTGCCCTCGGGTCTTGATGATCTTTCGTAGCTGAGCGTTGATGCTTTCGATGGCGTTGGTTGTGTAGACCACCTTTCGGATGCCTGCCGGGAAGACAAAAAACGGGATGACTCGATCCCAGGCTCTACGCCAAGCAGCAACTACAGTCGGATACTGCTTGCCCCAAGGCCCCGCCTCAAAGGCGTTCAGTTCCTGCTCAGCGATATCGGCGTTAATGGCTTGATAAATCGGCTTGAGCGCCTTGGCCAGTGCTCGACGTTTATCCCAAGCCGCATAGTCCAGGCTGTTGCGGATCAGATGCACGATGCAGGTTTGCAGTGTGGTAGCAGGAAACACCGCCCCTAGGGCCTCTGGTATCCCTTTAAGGCCGTCTGTGACGGCGATCAGCACATCTTCAACACCACGAGTCTTCAGGTCGTTGAACACCTTCATCCAGAACTTGGCACCCTCGGTGCTTTCGATCCAGATGCCCAAAATATCTCGTGTGCCATCGGGTAACACGCCCAGTGCCAAGTACACCGCCTTGTTACGCACCAAGCCTTCGTCGCGAATTTTGACCCGCAGCGCATCAAAAAAGATGACTGGGTACATAGGCTCTAAAGGGCGTTGCTGCCAAGCGCCAACCTCTTCCAGCACAGCATCGGTCACTGAACTGATGAAGTCATGCGACACATCGGTTCCATACTGCTCGGACAGGAAAGCGCGTATCTCACGCACCGTCATCCCTCGGGCGTACATGGCAATGATCTTGTCATCAAAGCCTGTAAATCGGCGCTCATGCTTGGGAATGAGGATCGGCGCGAAGCTGCCATCGCGGTCTCTGGGGATATCCAGGCGAAGTGGCCCGTCATCGGTCAGTACCGTTTTACCGCTTTTACCATTGCGCTGGTTGGTTGAATCCTCAGGGCGCTCCGCGCCCTGAGGATAGCCAAGGTGGTGACCCAGTTCGGCGCCTAGCGCACGCTCGATCAGCGCCTTTTTGAACGCCATAGAGGCGTCCTGAATGGCTGCGGCGCTCATCGGGCCTTGGACGAACTGATCAATCAGCTCTTTGGGTATCGAGGGCAATTCCCTCGGTGTTGCACTGGCGGACTTCTTTTTGGTCGGCATAAATGCACCTCTGGTGACATGTTATGCCCGAACACAAAATTTCTGACAGTCTCCTATTGATCACAGCCTGCGGCAGCTCCACAAGGAATCTATACCGCCTCGATAACCCATCGCCACGGGCCTGAAGCCCGCCTGTAAACCCGCGCTTTACACCACTCTTTACGCTTTCTTTATGCTCAGCCAACCCTGTCGATCTCGCTCCTTTACACCGTCCGTCCCGACAATTAACCACACGCGGCAGTTGCCGTAAGACGGAGAGATTTCCATGAGCGTTCTGGACGGGGTGTCACTGCTGTTGGCAGCAGGGCTGTTCATTTACTTACTGGTGGCGTTGTTACGCGCCGATCAGCACTAGGAGCAGCCATGCACAGTTATGACTATCTATTGATCCTGGCTTTCTTCGCGCTGGTGCTGTTGCCCGCGCCGATGCTGGGACGTTTTTATTACCGGGTCATGGAGGGTGAGCGAACCTTTTTGACCCCGGTACTCGGGCCAGTCGAGCGTATCTGCTATCGCCTCTCCGGGGTCGATCCGCTGGTTGAGCAA
This sequence comes from Pseudomonas sp. NA-150, assembly GCF_044336365.1. Classification (NCBI taxonomy): domain Bacteria; kingdom Pseudomonadati; phylum Pseudomonadota; class Gammaproteobacteria; order Pseudomonadales; family Pseudomonadaceae; genus Pseudomonas; species Pseudomonas sp. NA-150. The sequence goes on from NZ_CP172305.1 coordinate 2,986,646, forward strand.
AACTGGAAAACCTACGCATTGGCCTTGCTGGCGTTCAACGCCGCAGGCTTTGTCCTGTTGTTCGCGATCCTGGTGTTCCAGGGTGCGCTGCCACTCAACCCGCAGAACATGCCGGGGATGGAGTGGACGCTGGCGTTCAACACCGCCATGAGTTTCATCACCAACACCAACTGGCAGAGTTACAGCGGTGAAGCCTCGCTCAGCTACTTGAGCCAGATGGTCGGCCTGACCGTGCAGAACTTCGTCAGTGCCGCCACCGGTATCGCGGTGCTGATCGCGTTTTGCCGTGGCATCAGCCGTCGCTCGACGCAGAACCTCGGCAACTTCTGGACCGACATGACCCGCGCCACGCTCTACGGCCTGTTGCCGATGTGCCTGGTGCTGGCGTTGTTCCTGGTCTGGCAGGGCGTGCCGCAAACCTTCGCCCATTACATGGACGCGGTGACCTTGCAAGGCACCGATCAAAGCCTGCCACTGGGTCCAGCGGCCAGCCAGATCGCGATCAAGCAACTGGGTACCAACGGTGGTGGCTTCTTCGGGGTCAACTCGGCGCATCCGTTCGAGAACCCGACCGCCTGGAGCAACCTGGTCGAGCTGGTGTCGATCATCTTGATCCCGGTAGCGTTGATTTTCACCTTCGGCCACTACGTTAAGGACATGCGTCAGAGCCGGGCGATTCTGGCCTGCATGATGGCGCTGTTCCTGATCGGCGGCGCGACAGCGCTGTGGGCCGAGTATCAGCCTAACCCGACCCTGAACATTGCGTCGGTCGAGCAGACTGCACCTTCGGAAGGCAAGGAAGTGCGCTTCGGCACCACGGCCACCGTGCTGTGGGCCTCGGCCACCACTGCCGCTTCCAACGGTTCGGTAAACGCCATGCACGACAGCCTTAACCCGCTGACCGGCATGGTGGCGATGGCCAACATGATGGTCGGTGAAGTGATCTTCGGCGGGGTGGGTGCGGGTCTGTACGGCATGTTGCTCAACGTGTTGATCGCGGTGTTCCTCGCTGGCTTGATGATCGGTCGAACACCGGAATACCTGGGCAAGAAAATCCAGGCTTACGAGGTCAAGCTGCTGGTTGCGACACTGCTGGTGATGCCGATCGGTGTGCTGGTGTTCGGTGCTTTGGCGGCCAGTCTGCCAGGTCCGGCGGGCGCGATCAGCAACCCCGGCGCGCATGGTTTCAGTCAATTGCTTTACACCTACACCTCGGCCACCGCGAACAACGGTTCGGCATTCGGCGGTTTCAGTGCGAACACCACGTTCCACAACCTGATGCTCAGCCTGTCGATGTTCCTCGGTCGCTTCGGCTACATCATTCCAGTGCTGGCACTGGCCGGTAGCCTGGCGATGAAAAAGACCGCTCCCCAAGGCCTGAACAGCTTCCCGACCCATGGCCGGTTGTTCGTAACGCTGCTGGCGGCAACCATCTTGCTGGTGGCTGGGTTGAACTTCCTGCCGACTCTGGCTCTAGGGCCGGTTGCCGAACACTTGAGCATGGGCTTCTGAGGATCAGATCATGAATATGCCAATTCCTGTCTCAAAACGTGCGAAAGAACAGGCAGCCGTCGAGTCCGCTGCTCCTGCTTCAAAAAGTGTGGCGATCTCGGCCCTCTGGCGCCCGGCGCTGGTGCAGGCGTTCGTCAAGCTTGACCCGCGTCAGTTGCAACGCTCGCCGGTGATGCTGGTGGTTGAAATGACTGCGATCCTCACCAGCGTGTTGTGTCTGTTCCCGGATCCGGCCGTGTCGACATCGGTGGCGATTCAGATTGCGGTCTGGTTGTGGTTCACCGTGCTGTTCGCCAACTTCGCCGAAGCCTTGGCTGAAGGTCGCGGCAAGGCTCGCGCAGACAGCCTCAAGGCCGGCAGCGAAGGCCTCAAAGCCAAGCGTCGTGACCAGGGCGGTACCTTCCGCACTGTCAGCGCCAGCGACCTGCGCAAAGGTGATGTGGTGCGCGTCGAAGCCGGGGAGATGATCCCGGGTGACGGCGAGGTCATCGAAGGCATCGCGGCAGTCAACGAAGCGGCGATTACCGGTGAGTCTGCGCCGGTGATTCGGGAGTCAGGCGGCGACCGTTCTGCGGTGACCGGCAACACCCGATTGGTGTCCGACTGGCTGTTGGTGCGTATCACCGTCAACCCCGGTGAGTCGACTCTGGACCGCATGATCGCGCTGGTGGAAGGTGCCAAACGGCAGAAAACCCCCAACGAAATCGCGCTGGACATCCTGCTGATCGGCCTGACCCTGATCTTCCTGTTGGTGGTGGTGACGCTGCAACCGTTCGCCCACTTCTCGGGTGGCAGCCTGCCGCTGGTGTTCCTGGTGGCGCTGCTGGTGACCTTGATTCCGACCACCATCGGCGGCTTGTTGTCAGCGATCGGTATTGCCGGCATGGACCGTCTGGTGCGGCTGAATGTGATCGCCAAATCCGGTCGTGCGGTAGAAGCAGCCGGTGACGTGCATGTGTTGCTGCTGGACAAGACCGGCACCATCACCTTCGGTAACCGTCGCTGCACCGCGGTGTATACCGCACCTGGCGTCAGCACCAAAGAGCTGGGCGAGGGCGCGTTGCTGGCCTCGCTGGCCGACGATACGGCGGAAGGCAAGTCGATTGTCGAGTATCTGCGTGAACTGCACCCGATCAACGAACCTACACCGTCGTCGCTGACAGCGGTGCCGTTCAGTGCGGAAACTCGCCTGTCGGGGGTTGATTACCAGGGGCGTGTGTTCCGTAAAGGCGCGGTGGATTCGGTGCTGGCCTTCGTCGACATGAAGCGCTCGGATCTGATGCCGGCCTTGGCCCGTGAGATCGACAAGATCGCCAAAACCGGCGGTACGCCATTGCTGGTCTGTGCTGACGGCAAGCTGCTCGGTGCGATCCACCTCAAGGACGTGGTCAAACCGGGTATCCGCGAACGCTTTGCCGAACTGCGCAAGCTGGGGATTCGTACCGTGATGGTCACCGGCGACAACCCGCTGACCGCCGCTGCGATTGCCGCTGAAGCGGGCGTCGATGACGTACTGGCCGAAGCCACCCCGGAGAAGAAACTGGAGCGGATTCGTCTGGAGCAGAACGACGGTCGTCTGGTAGCAATGTGTGGTGACGGCGCCAACGATGCCCCGGCACTGGCTCAGGCCGACGTCGGTATGGCGATGAACGATGGTACTCAGGCGGCGCGTGAAGCGGCGAACATGGTCGACCTCGACAGCGACCCGACCAAACTGCTGGATGTGGTGCAGATCGGTAAAGAGTTGCTGGTGACCCGTGGCGCCTTGACCACCTTCTCCATCGCCAACGACGTGGCCAAGTACTTCGCGATTCTGCCGGCGCTGTTCGCCTCGATCTACCCGCAACTGGGGGTGCTCAACATCATGCACCTGGCCAGTCCGCAGAGCGCGATCCTCTCGGCCATTGTGTTCAACGCCTTGATCATCGTGGTGCTGATTCCCCTGGCATTACGTGGCGTACGTGTGCAGGCGGCGAGTGCGATGGACTTGCTGCGTCGCAACCTGCTGATCTATGGCCTGGGCGGGATTCTGGTGCCGTTCGTGGGCATCAAGCTGATCGATATGCTGTTGACTGCGCTGCACCTGGTTTAAGGGTACTTTTCGTCGCGCTCGACAGGGCGCGACGTTCTCACTGATTGAGGATTCGATGATGTCCAGTGTATTGCGTCCGGCCTTGAGCCTTCTTGTATTGATGAGCGTGATTACCGGTGTGGCCTATCCGCTGGTGGTAACCGGGGTTGCGCAGGTGGCGTTTCCGGCCCAGGCCAACGGCAGCCTGGTGTATGACAGCACCGGCAAGGTGCGCGGTTCGTCCCTGATCGCCCAGAGTTTCACCGGTGACGGTTGGTTCCATTCGCGTCCTTCCGCTGGCGCGTTTGCCACGGTGTCCAGCAGCGCCAGCAACCTGTCGCCCAGCAACCCGGCCTTGGCGGCACGTATCACGGCGGATGTCGCCAAGGAAGTGGTCGCGGGTCAGGGTCCAGTGCCACTGGCCATGCTGACCACCTCGGGCAGCGGTCTCGACCCGCACCTGCCGCCGGAAGCGGCGACCTACCAAGTGGCACGCGTCGCGGCCACGCGGCATCTGCCGGTTGATACCGTGCAGCGTCTGGTGGATGCCAATACCTATCGGCCATTGATTGGTCCACCGGTGGTGAACGTTTTGATCTTGAATCAATCGTTGAATGAGTTACCTTCTGCGCAACTTTGATGTGAGAGAAAGACCATGAGTAACGCAGCCCGTGCCGATGCACTGTTGGCCAATCTGCCGCCGGACGGCCGGGGTCGGCTCAAGGTGTTCCTCGGTGCGGCGCCGGGGGTGGGCAAGACCTACGCGATGTTGCAGGCCGCCCACGCTCTGTTGCGCCAGGGTTCGCAGGTGGTGGCCGGGGTCGTGGAGACCCACGGCCGCGCCGAAACCGAAGCCCTACTCAGTGGCCTGGTACAACAGCCGTTGCTGCGCTCGGAATATCGTGGCGTGACGCTCGAAGAAATGGACCTCGACGGTTTGCTCAAGCTGGCGCCGAAACTGGTGCTGGTCGACGAACTGGCGCACAGCAATGCGCCGGGCAGTCGCCATACCAAACGCTGGCAGGACATTCAGGAACTGCTGGCGGCCGGGATCAACGTCTACACCACGGTCAACGTGCAGCACCTGGAAAGCCTCAACGATCAGGTGCGCGGGATTACCGGGGTGCAGGTTCGCGAGACGCTGCCGGACTGGGTGTTGCAGGAAGCCTACGAACTGGTGCTGATCGACCTGCCGCCGCGTGAACTGCTCGAGCGTCTGCGCGAAGGCAAGGTTTACGTGCCGGAACAGGCGCGGGCGGCGATCGATGCATTCTTCAGCCAGACCAACCTCACCGCGCTGCGCGAGCTGGCGATGCAAACCGCTGCGGCGCAGGTGGACAACGATCTGGCCCAGGGTTATCGGCAGTTGGGGCAATCGGCGCCGGCGGTGCGCGGGCGTTTGTTGGTCGGCATCGATGGTGATGCACAGGCCGAACGTCTGGTGCGACACGCCAGTCGAGTCGCTCAGCGGCGGCATCTGCCGTGGAGTCTGGTGCATGTCGACAACGGCCGGGCCGTCGATGAACAAGCGCGGATGCACTTGCAAAACGCGCAGCAACTGGCGGAGCGCCTGGGCGGCGAAGTGGTGCTGCTGCGCGCCGGTGAAGTGGCAAAAACCCTGATTCAACATGCCGCCGAGCGTCGCGCCAGCCTGGTGCTGGTGGGACAATCGCGGACGCGTTTGCGCCGGCGGCTATTGGGTGGCGGTCTGGCGGCGCGTTTGCTGCGCGACGCCCACGGCCTGGAAATCAACGTCCTCGACAGTGAAGCCCGGCATGACCAGCCACGACTGCGCTCGACACGGGCGGTGGTCTGGTTCGATTACGGGTTGGCGTTGGTAGCGACCATTTGCGCCAGTGTGCTGGCGTCGGCGGTCTCCAGCGTGTTGGCGCTGCCGAATATCTCGCTGGTGTTCCTCGCCGCCGTATTGCTGGTGGCGGTGCGCAGCAGCCTTGGTCCGTCGCTGGCCTGTGCGGCGCTGTCGTTTCTGGCGTATGACTTCCTGTTCATTCCGCCGACCTTCTCGTTTAGCATTCAGCGTGAAGAGGACGTGCTGACCCTGTTGTTCTTCCTGCTGATGGCGGCCCTCACCGGTAACCTCGCAGCCCGCCAGCGCCAACAGCTGCAGGCGTTGCGCGATACCCAGGAAGAAACCAGCGAGCTGCTCGACTTGTCACGCAAGCTCACTGCCGCCACTGATCGTCAGGCGGTGTTCAATGCGGCCGAGCAACACCTCAATGGCTGGAAAGAATTGCAAATGTGCCTGCTGAATCGTGACGGCCAGGGTGGCTGGAAAGTCGAGGCCGGTGGTCTGGTGCAATTGTCCGAAGCCGAACGTGCGGCGGCGGATTGGGCCTGGCAGCATGATCAGGCCGCTGGCAAAGGCACCGGCACCTTGCCGCTCGGTCATTGGTGGTGGTGGCCGCTGTCGGTGGACGAAGGTCCATTGGCCTTGCTGGGCGTCAGTCCGCGCGAAGGTCAGCCGTTCACCGATCAGCGTCGGCGTTTACTGACCGCCCTCAGCCAACCGCTGGCGCAAGCCCTGGCCAGGGCGCAATTGACCGAAGAACTGGAGGCCGCGCGCTTGCATGGAGAAACCGAGCAACTGCGCAGCGCGTTGCTGGCCTCGGTGTCCCATGACTTGCGCACACCGCTGACCTCCATGCGCGGCAGCATCGACAGCCTGTTGGCGTTGGGCGAAGCGATTCCACGGGAGGATCGTCAGGAGTTGCTTGAAGGCACCCGTGACGAGGCCGAGCGTCTGGATCGTTATATTCAGAACCTGTTGGACATGACTCGCCTCGGCCATGGTGCCTTGAAGCTGGCGCGAGACTGGGTGTCGCCGGGCGATATCGTTGGCAGTGCGTTGAATCGATTGCGCGCGGTGCTGGCACCGTTGCAGGTCAGCGCCCAAGTGCCGGCCGAGCTGCCGTTGCTCTATGTGCATGCCGCGCTGATCGAACAGGCACTGGTCAATGTGTTGGAAAACGCCGCGCGCTTCTCGCCGGCCCACGGCCGTTTGCAAGTCGAGGCGGGGGCGAACGACAGCGAACTGTATTTTTCCGTGAGCGATGAAGGACCGGGCATTCCAGAAGCTGAACGGGCGAAGATTTTCGACATGTTCTACACCGCCGCACGCGGTGACCGGGGCGGGCAAGGCACTGGGCTGGGGCTGGCGATCTGCCTCGGCATGGTCGGCGCCCATGGTGGGCGTATCAGCGTCGCAGAGGGCATCGACGGTCAGGGTACGTGCATCACCCTGCATTTACCTTTGCAGGCGCAACCTGAAGCGGAAATGGAGAGCACCCGCTGATGGCACTTTGCGGTAGTCTGCGGTTTTATTGGGTAATGGCAGGACTATCATGAGTCAGACCGCGACCATCCTGGTCATCGATGACGAACCGCAGATTCGCAAGTTTCTGCGCATCAGCCTGTCCTCCCAAGGGTACAAGGTGCTGGAAGCCGGCACCGGCACTGAAGGCTTGAGTCAGGCGGCACTCAACCAGCCTGACCTGTTGGTACTCGACCTCGGCCTGCCGGACATGGACGGCCAGGACGTGCTGCGCGAATTTCGCGAGTGGTCGAAAGTCCCGGTGCTGGTGTTGTCGGTGCGCGCCAACGAGGGGCAGAAAGTGCTGGCGCTGGACAATGGCGCCAACGATTACGTGACCAAACCGTTCGGCATTCAGGAGTTTCTGGCGCGGATTCGCGCGTTGTTGCGCCAGGCGCCGACTGGTGAGCAACAGGAAGCGGCGCTGGTGTTCGGCCCGCTGACAGTGGACCTGGCCTACCGGCGAGTGCTACTCGATGGTGAAGAAGTCAGCCTGACCCGCAAGGAGTACGCGGTGCTGGCACAACTGGCGCGGCATCCGGGTCGGGTGATTACCCAGCAGCAGTTACTCAAGGACATCTGGGGCCCGACCCACACCGACGACAGCCACTACCTGCGGATTGTGGTGGGGCACCTGCGGCAGAAGTTGCTGGATGACCCGACCAATCCGCAGTTCATCGTGACCGAGGCGGGGGTGGGGTATCGGTTGCTGTCGAGCTGACAGGATAAACACACTTCCTTGTAGGAGCGGGCTTGCCCGCGATGCAGACGACGCGGTATCGCAAACCAATCGCCATCGCGGGCAAGCCCGCTCCTACAACGGCAGAGTACTTCTCAGCGATTCTTGTCCTGCTCATACCGATCCAGCGTATCCCGGGCAATCTCTCGTCCCAGGGCGATCAATTCCGGCGCTTTGTAGAACTCGAAGAAGCGGCACACGCGCTTGGGCACGTTGATCAGTACATCCGGCGGATACCCGGCGATTTTGTATTGCGCCAACGAGGTCTGCATGGTTTCGAAGGCCTGGTTGATCAGGTCCAGCAGGGATGCCGGACCGACGTTGTCGACGATGATCGAACCACTGGCGGATTTCGGTGCCGCTTCCGCGCTGGCTTCCGGGGCGGCGGCGGGTTGTTGGGCCTGCGGGTCGCTGGTGCTCTCCAACCAGGGGTTGGCAATGGGCGCGATGCTCGACTTGAGGCTGTCTTGTTCCAGCCGCAATAATTCCAGTTCGCTGCTCGGCTCGATCTTGCGCCGGAACGGCAGGTGCGAGCCGAGGGAGTTGATCAGGTTGTCGAAACGTTTCTTCACCGCTGGCGGACGCTCGATCACCGGCAATTGGTAGTGCTTCTGGTTGGTCGAGTTGAGGTTGACCGCGATGATCAGGTCACAGTGGCTGGACACCACCGGCACGATTGGCAGTGGGTTCAGCAGGCCGCCATCGACCAGCATGCGATTGCCTTGCATCACCGGGGTAAACAGGGTCGGAATCGCCGCTGAAGCGCGCATGGCCTGGTGCAGGCAGCCTTCCTGGAACCAGATTTCCTGTTGGTTGGTCAGGTCGGTGGCCACGGCGGTGTAGGGAATGCGCAGGTTTTCAATGTTGATTTCGCCAACGATCTCGCGAATCTTGCCAAAGACCTTCTCGCCGCGTATCGCCCCGAGGCGGAAGCTGACGTCCACCAGGCGCAGCACGTCCAGGTAATCCAGGCTCTCGATCCACTCGCGGTATTCGCGCAATTTGCCGGCAGCGTAAATCCCGCCGACCACCGCGCCCATGGAACAGCCGGCGATACAGGCGATGTCATAGCCACGCCGTTCCAGCTCCTCGATCACCCCGATGTGCGCATAACCCCGTGCGCCCCCCGAGCCCAAGACCAACGCTACTCGCTTGTTCATCTGTGCATTCCCCGGTTGGCATGCTTCTCACCATACGCGCGAAGCGGGCGCGCTGGAACTGGGTTACCCTTGTTAATCATTGGCCTGCGGCACTTTTCTATCACCGCATCGTCAAAGCTCGCACTGTTGAATTACTTCTTGAGGGAACACCGATGAAAGCCTGGATCTGTCTGCCGTTGATTGCGTTGGTTTTAGCAGGTTGTGCCGGTAAAACCGCGTACCGCGAAAGTTGCGGCAGTGAAATCGATGCCGCCTGGCACGAGCTGGATCTGGCCAAGGCCGAGGGCTTCGCCGGGACCGTCAGCTACTCCAAGGCGCTGTCGTTGTTGACCGGTGCCAAGACCCAGCAGCAGTTCGAGGCGTATCAGGGCTGTACCGAGAAAGCCGAGAAGGCTCGCTTCTACATCAAAGAGTCACGCGCCGGTCGCTGATCTGTCATCGCCAAGGCTTTAATCAAAGCCATCGAGTACCCTCTGTGCTCGGTGGCTTTTGTGCATGTTGACGTCTGGTTAAACGCCCGCTGTAGACCGTACAGTGGAGGCCTACGTGGCGAATGCCATTTTACGGTCTCTGTAGGGGCTTGATGCAGTGGTCTGGAGCAGCCTTTTCATGGGCAGAAAACTCGACGCGTGTCTCAATTCGGTCAATGAAGTGGTATTGGGCAAGGAGGCTCAGGTACGTTTGGCCATGACCTGCCTGCTGGCGGGCGGCCATTTATTGATCGAAGATTTACCGGGGATGGGCAAGACCACCCTCAGCCATACCCTGGCCAAAGTCCTCGGTTTGAGCTTCCAACGGATTCAGTTCACCTCAGACCTGTTGCCCGGCGATATTCTCGGGACATCGGTGTTCGACCGGGACACCGGGCAGTTCACCTTTCACCCAGGGCCGATTTTCGCCGAACTGGTGCTGGCCGACGAGATCAACCGCGCCACGCCAAAGAGCCAGAGCGCCTTGCTCGAGGCCATGGAGGAGGGCCAGGTCACCATCGAAGGCGCGACGCGGCCGTTGCCGGATCCGTTTTTTGTGATCGCCACACAAAACCCGTTCAGCCAAGGGGGCACCTTTGCGCTGCCGGAATCGCAACTGGACCGTTTCCTGATGCGCCTGTCACTGGGTTATCCGGCCAAGGCCGCGGAAAAAGCCTTGCTCCAGGGCCCGCCACGGCGGGAATTACTGCCGCGCATCCACGCAATCCTCAACCATACTGAACTGGCTGCTCTGCAAACGGAGGCGCGTCAGATACGGGCCAGTGAGGCATTGATCGACTATGTATTGCGGCTGGTGGACGCCACCCGCAGCCAAGCGCAGTTCGCCTGGGGCCTGTCACCACGGGCCAGCCTGGCGATTCTGGCGGCTGCACGGGCCTGGGCGCTGCTCATCGGTCGCGATTACGTCATCCCGGAAGATGTTCAGGCGGTATTGCCGTCGGTGATCGGTCATCGCTTGCGCGAGCGCTCCGATCCCACAGGGCAGGGAGGCGGGGTGTTGGTGCAATGGCTACTGCGTGAGGTGCCGGTGCTTTGATCGAACAGCTCAAACCGTTTTGGCAGCGCTGGCTGGCGCGGCGAATTCCGCCGTCGTCACGGGTTCAACTGAATCACCGGCGCATTTTCATCATGCCTACTCGCACGGGGGGCACCTTTGCGCTGGTGCTGTTCCTGATGCTGCTGGTGGCCATCAACTACCAGAACAGCCTGGCCTACGGTCTGACCTTCCTGCTGTTGTCGCTGTCGCTGCTGACGATTCTGCACACCTACCGCAACCTCAGCGGGCTGGTGTTGAGTGCCGGCACCGCCCGCTCGGTGTTCGTCGGCGAACCCGTTGTACTGCGCCTGCGCCTGGAAAGCATCGATCGTGAACATCAGGCGATTGCGCTGGGCTGGGAAGTCACTGAGTTGCAGGCGTTCGATGTGCCGGACGCCGGTCGGGTGGACGCCGAACTGGGGCTGCCGGCCTTGACCCGTGGCTGGCTGCGCGCGCCCAGGCTGCGGGTGGAAAGCGCGTTTCCGCTGAGTATCTTTCGCGCCTGGAGTTGGCTGGACCTGCAACAGACGGTGTTGATCTACCCTCGGCCGATTCCCGGCGCCATGCCGCTGCTCAAGGGCGCGCAACCCCACGCCGAAGACCCGGGGCAAGCGACTCAGGGCGCGGGCGTTGATGATTATCAGGGGCTCAAGGCTTACCAGCCGGGAGACTCGCGCCGTCGCCTGCACTGGAAAGCCTATTCCCGAGGGCAGGGGCTGCTGATCAAGGATTTCACCGATGTCAGCGGCCACGACTTGTGCCTGGACTTCATGGCGTTGGGCGGCGACATCGAAGAGCGCCTGTCGCGTCTGTGTTACTGGGTGCTGGCCTTGTCCCAGCGGCAACAACCCTTCGCCCTGCGCCTGCCGGGCTTTCTCCAGGCGTCCGGCACCGGCGACCAGCATCGTGAAGCCTGTCTGCAGGCCTTGGCCCTGTTTGGCAGCCATTCATGAACCTGAGTTCGCCCATTCCTCGCAGCAGCCTGATCTGGTTGCTGGTGGCGCAAAGCATGGTGATGGTGCCCTACCTCGAGCATTTGCCGATCTGGATGTTGGGCTTATGGCTGGCTTGCACGGCATGGCGGGTGCAGATCCTGCGCATGCGCGCGCAACACCCCGGCTCCGTGACCAAGACCACCTTGTTTGTCGGCAGTATCGTCGGTGTGTACTTCTCCCGAGGCAGCCTGGTCGGCCTGGACGCTGGCGCGGCGCTGTTGATTGCCGCCTCGATCCTCAAAGTGCTGGAAATGCGCAGTCGTCGCGATGCGTTGGTGCTGATTTTTCTCGGTTTCTTCTGCGTGGTGGTCGGTTACCTGTTCCAGGACACCCTGCCATGGGCAGTGTTTACCCTGTTACCGGTGAGCGCGTTGCTGGCGGCGATGATTGGCTTGCAGCAGACGGCACTGGCCAGCAAACCCTGGGACACCCTGCGCCTGGCGCTCAAGCTGCTGGCCCAGGCGCTGCCCTTGATGCTGTTGCTGTTTCTGTTCTTCCCTCGGCTGGAACCGTTGTGGTCGTTGCCGCAGCCGAACAACAAAGGTATTACCGGCCTGTCCGATAACATGGCGCCGGGCGACATGATCGAGCTGAGTCGCTCGGCGGCGCTGGTGTTTCGTGCCAGTTTTGACGGCGAGATGCCCGCCCATAATCAGTTGTACTGGCGTGCCCTGACCCTGGAGCAGTTCGACGGTCGTCGCTGGTCGCAATCGGGGCGCGGGATTCTCACGCAGACACCGCAATGGCAAAAGCACGGGCCGGTGCAGAGCTACAGCATTGTCATGGAGCCCAGCGGGCGCCCCTGGCTGCCAACCCTGGACATCAGCGAAACCAGCCTGGTGGATGTGCGGCAGATGGCTGACTTCCGCCTGCAACGCCGACGGCCAGTGGATCAAACCTTGCTCTACAACGTCAGTTCCTGGCCGCAAGCCGTTCGCGGGGTGCAGATCAGCGACAGCGAAAAATACCAGGACCTGCAACTGCCCCCTCATGGCAATCCCCAGGCGCGGCAGTGGGCGGTGGAGTTGAACCGTCGCTATCCCCGTGTCGAGGCGCTGGTCGATGCGATGTTGGCGCAGTTCACCAACGAACCGTACCGCTACACCCTGAAGCCGCCAAAGCTGGGCGCGGACAGCATCGATGATTTCCTGTTTAACAGCCGTAGTGGTTTCTGTGCCCATTACGCTGGCGCCATGACCTTCGTCCTGCGTGCTGCCGGCATCCCGGCACGCGTGGTGGCGGGGTATCAAGGCGGCGAACTGAACCCGCAAGGGCATTACCTGAGCGTGCGCCAGTTCGATGCCCATGCCTGGGTTGAATACTGGCGCCCGGGTGTGGGCTGGCGCAGCGTCGACCCGACAGCGGCGGTCGCACCGCAACGCGTCGAGCAAGGGCTTGAACAAGCGCTGGCGGCCGATGAGGATTTTCTCGGCGATGCGTCTTTTTCAGCCCTGCGTTATCGAAACTTGCCCTGGCTCAATGGCCTGCGCTTGAGTTGGGATAACCTCAATTACGGCTGGCAGCGCTGGGTACTGGGCTATCAGGGGCAACAACAGGTGCAGGTGCTGAGCCGCTGGTTTGCCGGCTTCGACGGCCTGGTATTAGTCGGCGGCGGATTAGGGGTGATGGGCTTGTTGGCGCTGTGGCTGTTGAAGCCTTGGCAGCGCGAAAGCGATCCGCAATTGCGCGTGTTCAAGGCGTTCGAGCGTCTGCTGGCACGACAGGGTCTTCTGCGTAAGGAAGCCGAGGGCGCGCAAGACTTCTGTCGGCGCGCGGCCCAGCAATTACCGGCGCAGGCAAGGTTGATCGACGCTTTCGCTGCCGAGTTCGAGGCACAGCGCTATGCTGGACGTGGTCATTCATTGGCGCCATTGCGCCGTCATCTGAAACGCCTGCGCCGAAGTCTGCCGTGGCGGTTTTCAACCATCAGGGTATTAGAGGAGAAATGAGGATGTCGGGACTGGTTGATCATCTTATCGCGCAACTGCTGGCCCTGGAGGTGCGGCTGATGGCCTGCCAGGCGCGGCTGGTGGCGAACACCGACAACGAGGCGCTGCACGATTTGCGGATCGCGGTCCGGCGCCTGCGCAGCTTGTTGCGGCCCTTGCACGATGTGCCGGGGACGCAACAACTGGAGCTGGCGGCCAAAGACATCGGCGACTTGACCACACCCTTGCGCGACCGCGAAGTGTTGGCGGCGTATCTGAAAAAGTTGGGCATGACCGACGCTGCCCAGCGCCGCGGTGTGACACTGGGCAACGATTACCGAGACGTTGCCGGCTCCGACGAATTGGCGCGTTTGTTCAGTGTGCTGGAGGCGTTCCCGCGTTTTCTACGGGCTTCGCAACATCAGGGGCTGTTGCACGATCTGCATAAACGCATCGACAAACGCCTGGAAAAACAGTGGAAAAAACTCGATCACGGGATCAACGACCCGGCTCATGACCGCCATCGTCTGCGCCTGCTGATCAAGCGCGTGCGCTACGCCGACGAGGCGTACCCGGAATTCAGCCATCACGCCGGCAAGAAGGCGCAGGTAAGCCTGAAGGCCGCCCAGGGTGCGCTGGGCGATTGGCATGACCATTTGCAATGGCTGGTGCAGGCGCAAGAACAGCCGGATCTGGCACCGTGCAAGCCCCGTTGGGAGCAAGGTATTGTCAGGGCTGAGCTGGAGGCCGATCAGGCGCTAGAGCGGTTGGCGAAAACCTGTTTCACTCATTAAAGTGCATTTAGGCCATCAATTGGCGGAAATGGACTCTGCGTCCCGAGGCAGTGCTGGGTAAGATTCAAGTCAGTTTGTTCCAGCTTTCATGGACATGAGGTCTGCATGAATTTTTCAGAATTGATCGCCGCGGTTCGCGATAACCCTTTATCGGTGGTGATTCCCCCAGATTGGTCGCAGGGGCGTGCCTGTTTTGGCGGGTTGATGGCTGCGTTGCAGTTCGAAGCCATGCGCGCCAAGGTACCGACGGATCGCCCCGTGCGCTCGCTGGCAATCACGTTTGTTGGTCCGGCGGCGCCCGATGTGCCGATCAGCTTCGAAGTAGAGGTACTGCGCGAAGGTAAATCGGTCAGTCAGGTGCTGGGGCGCGCCGTGCAAAACGGTCAAGTCATGACCCTGATCCAGGGTAGCTTCGGCGCACCCCGCGAGTCGGCGATCTCGGTGCAAGCCGATCCGGCACCGGTGTTGAAACCGCTGGAAGCGTGCGTGGAATTGCCGTTCATCAAGGGCATGACCCCGGATTACCTGAGGTTCATGGTCATGCGCTGGGGCTTGGGCGGTTTGCCGTTCAGTAATACGCCGTCGCGGGAAATCGGCGGTTATGTGCGTTTTCGTGGCGAGATCGAACAGCAACCGATGACTGAGGCGCACTTGTTGGCATTGGTCGATACCTGGCCACCGGCGTTGTTGCCGCACCTGAAGAAGGTGGTGCCGGGCAGTTCGCTGACTTGGACCATCGAGTTCGTGCAGCCATCACCACCGCTGGATACCCTCGACTGGTGCACCTATCGCGCAGTGATCGAGCATGCGCGTGATGGCTACGGCCATACCGCTGCCACGCTGTGGTCGCCCAGTGGTGAATTGATCGCCATCAGTCGGCAGACCGTGACCGTCTTCGGCTGATCACCTCAGTGGCGGCGATGGCGCTCTTTCCAGGCGCGCCACCAGCCGCCACTGAGGACAAATCGCGGAAAGGTAATAAACTGCTCCACGAGCAAACGCCTGATCGCATCGCTGCGGTCGCTGAAGGGTTCAGGCGCTTGTCCTTCCAGAGAATGACCATGGCGTTGAAATCCCAACGCGGCAATCAGGCCGATCACGCCAATCGCAATCGATGAAAAACTCAGGCTGAACAGGCCATCGAGAATCAGCAACGCGGCAATGATAAACAGCGATACCGCGATCACATGCAACACCAGGTTAGTCGGGTTGCGATGGTTGTCGGCGTAACCGCGCCACTGCCAAGTGGGGAGGTTGGGAAGTCGTTTGGCCATGTCGCTGTCCTCTTCAAGCTGTTAATTCATTATTTTTGAAGGATAGGCGCTGGCACCGAAGGCGGCGAATCAAGCCTGACTATCGGTGCCATAGGCGATATAAGCCAGCCGCACCGCCTCAGTGCGTGTTCCAGACACAAATCCACTGTAGGAGCTGCCGAAGGCTGCGATAAGGTCGGAACGACCTTCTCGATGGCGGTTAAACGCAGCCTACGGCAGCTCCTACAGGGGCATGTGTGTTACCCGAGGACTTGCAGAAGGGCACGGTCGGTCAGCAACGATGATCGGCAAACCATAAAACGTCCGGGCGCAGGCAGTGGTGTGCGCCGCCACATCCTCCAGTGTTTCGCCTCGATGCAATGCCACCTCACGCAACACCTCAGGCAAATACGCCGGCTCATTGCGGCCATTTTTCGGTTTCGGTCGCAGGCTGCGGGGCAGTAAATACGGTGCGTCGCTTTCCAGCATCAGGCGACCGCGCGGGATGTCCTTGACCAGCGGGTGCAGGTGCGTGCCTCGGCGTTCGTCGCAGATCCAGCCGGTGATGCCGATGTGCAGGTCCAGGTCAAGGTAGTCGAACAGCGCGCGTTGCTCGCCGGTAAAGCAGTGCACCACGGCGGCGGGCAGGTGGTCGCGGTAGTCGCGGAGGATCTCCAGCAGCCGCTGACTGGCATCGCGCTCGTGGAGGAACACCGGCAGTTGCAGTTCCACGGCCAGGGCCAGGTGCTGTTCCAGGACTTTTTCCTGTTGGGGGCGAGGGGAGAAGTCGCGGTTGAAATCCAGCCCGCATTCGCCGACGGCCTTGACCCGTGGTTGAGTCAGCAACGCACGCAATTGGCGTTCGCTGTCCGCGCGCCAGTCACTGGCGGCATGGGGGTGAATCCCGGCGGTGGAGAACAGCCGCTGCCCGCTCTCATCCAGTTGCTGACACAGGTCTAGGGCCTGTTCGCTGCTCTCGACATGGGTGCCGGTCAGCACCAGTTGGCAAACCCCGGCTTGATACGCGCGGTCGAGGACGGCCTGGTGTTTATTGTCGAAGCTGGTGTTGGTCAGGTTGACGCCGATGTCGATGAGTTGCATGGTGCTACCTCAGGCCTAAGGCCGAGAAGAATATCAGAGCTTGGCCGATATAAAAAAATCCAGCTAATACAGCTGGTTATAAGGTGATGTTGAAGTCTTTTCTGCACTGCGGCGAACTTTTGCGGCGTATCGCAGACAAAGCTTCGACTTTTTTGCGGCCACTTTTGGGCCCGCATCCTTTGGAGAGCGGATGACGCGACCCACGATAGCAATGGTTCTTTGCTTGCTTGCGCTTGCGCCATTACCTGCGGCTGCGCGACTGACCGGGCCGCCGGTGGTGGTGAAAAAAAGCCAGGTCCGCGACCTCGCGGCCATCCGCAGCAGCAAGGTACTGCGGGTGCTGGTCAACCAGAGCCGCAACAGTTCCGGTGAAGTTCAGGGTGAATCCATCGGTGTGGAATACCACCGCTTGCGCGCGTTTGAACAGTACCTTAACGGGCACTCGCGCGATGGTCAGCAACTGACCCTGAAAATCATTCCTAAGGCCAAGGATCAACTGCTCGGCGCCTTGCAGCGCGGCGAGGGTGATCTGGTGGCGCCCGGTGAACTGCTGGACACCAGTGCCGCGCATGGGGTCGAAGCCAGTGAGCCAGTGGTCAGCCATGTGCCGCTGATCGTGGTCGGGATCAAGGGCGAGCACGGTTTCAAGCATGTCGAGCAGTTGTCAGGCAAGACGCTGACCCTGGCCATGGGCAGCGCCGCCGACGATGCGGTGCACCAACTCAACCAGAAACTGGCGCTGCGCAAACTGCCACCGATCAAGATCGAGTGGGTCGACCCCAGCCTCGCGATCGAGGACGTGCTGGAGATGATCCAGGGTGGCATCTACCACCTGACAGTAGTTGAGCAGCCAATTGCCGAACGCTGGGCGAAGATCATGCCCAAGCTACGGGTCGACCGGGGCCTGGTCCTGAGCAACAGCGGCGACATGAATTGGTATGTGCGTAAGGACGCGACGATGCTGCGGGCCAGTGTCGATAACTTCCTCAAGACCTATCGCGCGCCCTCCAACCAGGATTCGGCCTTTGGGCGCGCTTATGGCAACCTCTACCAGGTTCACTATCCGCTGGCCCGCGAGGATCGCCAGCGTCTGGAAAAACTGCGCCCGGTGTTGCAGCGCAACGCCAGCGAGC
Organism: Pseudomonas sp. NA-150; assembly: GCF_044336365.1. NCBI lineage: Bacteria > Pseudomonadati > Pseudomonadota > Gammaproteobacteria > Pseudomonadales > Pseudomonadaceae > Pseudomonas > Pseudomonas sp. NA-150. The sequence goes on from NZ_CP172305.1 coordinate 3,004,190, forward strand.
AGGGCATGGACTGGCTGGACCTGGCGGCGCTGGCGTTCAAAGAGTCAGCGCTGAACCCCGGCGTGCGCGGAGGTGGCGGGGCCACCGGTTTGCTGCAGATCACGCCCTCGGCGGCGCAGCGGGTCGGAGTCGAAAATATCCAGAATGTGGACGGCAACGTGCAGGCCGGAGCGAAATACCTGACGATGATCCGGCGCAAGTTCTTCTCCAGTTCCAAGGTCAACGAACGGGAGCGCATGGCCTTTGTCCTGGCCGCCTACAACCTCGGACCGGAGCGGGTCGAGGGCATGCGCGCCGAGGCGAAACGACGTGGCTTGAATCCCAACCAGTGGTTCTTCCAGGTTGAACGGATTGCCATGGAGCAGGCCGGAATAGGTGTTGTCAGCTATGTTAACAGTGTCAACAAGTACTACTTGGCGTTCGACCGTGAGCGGGGATCTTTGGAGACCCAACCTGCGGACGCCAGGAAGCAGAAAGTCGTGCCTCGGAAAAAATCAATTTAATCGATTGGTATATCCCTGAATTTGCGATTTTCTAATAAGTTATTTTGATTAAGATAGTGACCAACAGACTAAGTCCTCCAAAGGAATGAACGCGATGAGCTCACTGATCAAAACTGTTTTTGCCACCCGCGCCGGATTCGGCCTGACTGTTTTGCGGATTATCGTGGGCATCGTTTTCGTTGCCCATGGCGGGCAGAAGTTGTTTGGTCTGTTTGGCGGCTACGGCCTGGCCGGCACTGCACAGTACATGGAGAGTCTGGGGCTGACACCGGGGTACATGATGGCCTCGCTGGCCGGTGGCGCCGAGTTCTTCGGTGGCGTGGCGTTGATCATCGGTCTGCTGGCACGTCCGGCAGCGGTGGCGCTGATCTTCATGACGTTAGTGGCGATCTTCTCGGTGCACATCCACAACGGCCTGTTCATGGCCAATAACGGTATGGAGTTCGCTCTGGCGTTGTTGGGCGGTTTGATCGCGGTACTGATTGAAGGTCCGGGGCGGTTGTCGCTGGATCGCGCCATCGGCGATTAACGCTGACGGCGATCAACAAGGCCCGCCTTTGTGCGGGCTTTGTTGTTTACACAGGTTGACAGTTAGCCGGCGGTTTCTCTAGGATGCCGCTCATGCGCCGATTTAAAACAGCTACTTGCGGGGCGCAGGGTGAGGATGAATGTCCGCCCATTGAAGTCTTTATCAGGCTTCTAAATACCGCTAAAGCGCTGGTTCGGTGTTGCCTCTCACCGCTGCCCAGCGGGATTTCTGAGGCTGAGACAAAACACCATGAGCTGTTCGCGTCCCCTGATTCGCCTGTCACCCTTCACCTCACCCCTGACTCACCGCAACCCGCGTATTTTGCTCGGCGGTTCGCATCAGCCGACATTGCTGCGCTACCTCGATGGTTGGCCCCGGCGTAATGGCAAGCCTGGCGCGTTTCTGATCGAGTTCATCGACCATCACCAGTCGCTGTCGAGCTTTGCCAACGATCGTTTCGACCTGGCGGTGGTGCAATCGCCGGGAGCCGAAAAAGCTGAGGAATTTATCAGGCACCTGACGCGCATTGCACGTCAGGGGCTGATTACTCGCGGTTGATTCGCTTGATCGCGGACGTCTAGCTGTAGGTGTAAAAACCGCGCCCGCTTTTACGCCCGAGGTAACCGGCGGCGACCATCTCTTTCAATAACTGCGCCGGCCGATATTTTGGATCGTCGAAGCCGTTCTGGAAGCTCTCCATGATCGCCAACAGGGTGTCCAGGCCGATCAGGTCGGCCAAGGCCAACGGGCCGATGGGGTGGTTGCAGCCCAGGCGCATGCCGGTGTCGATGTCCTTGGCTGTGGCCAGGCCTTCCTGCAAGGCAAAAATGGCCTCGTTGATCATCGGGCAGAGGATACGGTTGACCACGAAACCAGGGCTGTTGCGCGCAGTGACCGGGCTTTTACCGACCTGCTCTGCCAATGCCACGGCGGCCGCGTGGGTGGTGTCTGCGGTCTGCAAACCACGGATGACTTCCACCAGCGCCATCATCGGCACCGGGTTGAAGAAGTGCACGCCGATAAAGCGCTCGGGCTGTTTGACCACGGCCGCCAGTTCGGTAATGGACAGCGACGAGGTGTTGGTGGCGATGATGCAGTCAGGGCGCACCACAGCGTCGATGTTTTGCAGAATGCGTTTCTTCAGCTCCAGGTTTTCGGTGGCGGCTTCGATCACCATCTCGACCTGCGCCAGCGTGGCGTAGTCGGTGCTCAGCGAGATTCGACCGAGGGCGCTGGTTTTGTCCTGTTCGGCGATCTGCTCTTTGCGCACCTGGCGTTCCAGGTTGCCGGTGAGGGTCGCCAGGCCTTTTTCCAGGGCCTGGTCGGAAATGTCGATCAATTGAACGTCGATCCCGGCCAACGCGCAGACCTGGGCAATGCCATTGCCCATGGTCCCGGCGCCGATTACGGCGATGTGTTTGATGCTCATGGGAAGTCCTTAAGCGCGTTCGAAAATGGCGGCAATACCTTGGCCGCCGCCAATGCACATGGTCACCAGGGCATAACGGCCGTTGATCCGGTGCAACTCGTGCACGGCTTTGGTGGCGATAATCGCGCCGGTCGCGCCGACCGGGTGACCGAGAGCAATGCCCGAACCGTTGGGATTGACTTTGGCCGGGTCCAGATCCAGCTCCTGACTCACGGCACAGGCCTGGGCCGCGAAGGCAACGTTGGCTTCGATCACGTCCATGTCGGCGACGGTCAGGCCGGCACGCTTGAGCGCCAGGCGGGTGGCCGGAATCGGGCCCAGGCCCATCAGTTCAGGCTCCACGCCGGCGTGGGCGTAAGCGACCAGGCGTGCGAGCGGGCGCAGGTTATTGGCTTTGACTGCGGCACCCGTGGCAAGTACCAGCGCTGCTGCGCCATCGTTCAGGCCCGAGGCGTTACCGGCGGTGACCGTGCCGTCCTTCTTGAACGCTGGCTTCATGTGTGCCAGTTGTTCCAGCGATGTCGCGCGCGGGTGCTCGTCGACGTTGAACAGTTGCGTGCCTTTACGCGTGCGCACTTCGACTGCGGCGATCTGCTCGATGAACCGGCCTTCTTCAATGGCGCGGGTCGCACGAATCTGGTCTTCCAGGGCCAGGGCATCCTGCATCGCCCGGGTGATGCCGTTGCGCTCGGCAATGTTCTCGGCGGTGATGCCCATGTGGATGCCGTGGAAGGGGTCGTGCAGGATGCCAAGCATGTAGTCGAGGGCCTGGGTATTGCCCATTCGCGCGCCCCAGCGGGCGGCTGGCAGCAGGTACGGGCCGCGACTCATAGACTCGGCACCGGCGCCGATCGCCACCTCGGCATCGCCCAGCAACAGGGTTTGCGCGGCAGAGATGATCGCCTGCAGACCCGATCCGCACAGGCGGTTGACGTTATACGCCGGGGTTTCCTTGGGGATGCCAGCGTTCATTGCGGCAACGCGGCCGAGGTAGGCATCCTTGGTGTCGGTCGGAATGACGTTGCCCATCACCACATGCCCAACCTGCGCCGGATCGACGCCACTGCGCTCCAGGGCTGCCTTGACCGCAGTGGTTGCGAGGTCAGTCAAGTCGGCGTCTTTGAGGCTGCCGCCAAAAGTGCCAATGGCAGTACGGGCGGCGCTGACGATAAAAACTTCGGGGGTGCTCATGGTGAGTCCTTGTTATTGTGACGAGTCAGTTGAATGTCGTCAGTCTACTGGTCGGGCCTGCCGTGGGCCTATGCCGAAACTGCTCACTAAAATTGCTCTTTTTTGCCATATGCGTTTGCGGAATTCATGAAAGAAAAACATTCGGTGTCGTCCTACTTCGTCAACGCCTTGCTCTACCGCTTCGACGATCCGCAGCAGATTGCCCGTCTGCTGCGGGCGTCCGGCTTTACGGTGTCGACGCTGGAGGCGCTAGAGGAACGCGTTCCCCCCAAGTTATTGGCCAACCTGTGGCTGGCGGTGATCAAGGAACTGGACGACGAGTTTTTTGGCTTTGACTCCCATCGCATGCCGATTGGCAGTTTCGCCTTGATCTGCCGAGGCCTGATCCAGGCGCCAACCGTGGGCAAGGCGTTGGGCTTGTCGCTGGAATATTTCGGGCTGTTCCTGCGCGACATCCGCAGCGAGGTGCAGGTGCGCGGCAAGCGCGTGGTGGTGGTGATGCACAGCGCCGCCGAGGATGAGCAACTGCGCAGCGTGGTCACCGAGACCTTTCTGATTTTGATCATTGGCTTGATGTGTTGGCTGGCGGGGCGACGAATTCCCATCAGCCGCGCGCGTTTTGCCCACGGGCAACCGGCCCATGGTGATGAGCACTTGCTATGGGGCGCCTACGTCGAGTTCAACGCGGCGGTGACGGAAATTGAAATCGACAAGGCGTACATGCGCCTGCCGGTGATTCAGGACCGCAAGTCGCTCTACAGCTTTCTACGCGATGCGCCGCAGTCGGTGTTCATTCGATTTCGTAATCGTGGCGGCTTCAGCGCCAGGGTGCACCAGCGCCTGAAAACCTGTGGCTATGATCACTGGCCGACCCTGGAGCAATTGGCTGTTGAGTTCGACATGACCCTCGCCAGCCTGCGCCGGGCGCTGCAACGCGAGGGCTTCTCCTTCCAGGAAATCAAGGACGAAGTACGCCAGACGATTGCCTTCGAACGGCTGCGCAGCAGTCAGTTGAGCATCGCTGAAATCGCGCAAGAGGTCGGTTTTCGCGAGCCTAGCGCATTCCATCGGGCCTTCAAACAATGGACGGGCGAGAGCCCTGGCAGCTTTCGCTTACGCGGGTAGTCGGTAGCCGAACCTCGGATGGCCGTGATGCAGGGGAAATTAATAGGCTCCTATCATTATCAATTTCCCTGATCTCTTTTATCAGCAAGGACTGTTTTTGGAATAGCGGGGTGACGCCTAAAGTGGCGGTCAAGCCCAAGGCATTCACCGCCTTACCACGAATCTTGTCCCTTGTATGAATTGGAGAAACTTATGAAATATATGATCTTTGCAGCGTTATCCATGACCGCCATGTACGCGTCGGCTGGCGAAAACGTCAACGTGGCACAGCAAAACCTGCCCGATGAGCATTACCACTATTCCCAGCATCTGGACATCGCCAAGGTCGTCAAAGACAGCGTCGATGATCCAACCGCCCAAGGCGTCGTGTCGGCGCATTTGGTCTACCTCGACAGCAAGGGCGTTGAGCACAACCTGGCGTACCTGATCCAAGGCGAAACCATCAGCAACGGCTAAAAGATGGTTGAGTATGCGTTTCAAATCACAGCTGCAGCATGTCCTCATGCTGCAGCTTTTTTGTTTGTTGCGGGTCGGTCGCCTTTTTTGATCGCAGCTTTGCTACTGTCTTGCGCTGGTAAGGATGATCCGCGAAGAAGGCAATGAAAGAACTGAGCACGAAAATCATCACAACGGAAGGTCATGAGACGCTGAAGCAGGAGCTCGACTACCTGTGGCGTGAGCACCGCCCGGACATTACGCAGAAAGTCGCCTGGGCCGCGTCCCTCGGCGATCGCAGTGAGAATGCCGATTACCAGTACAACAAGAAACTGCTGCGCGAGATCGATCGGCGCATCCGCTATCTGCGCAAGCGTCTGGAAGACATGCGCGTGGTGGCGTATTCGCCGGAGCAGGAAGGCCGGGTGTTTTTCGGTGCCTGGGTGGACATCGAGAACGAGGCCGGTGAGACCAAGCGCTTTCGTATCGTTGGTTATGACGAGATTTATGGGCGCATGGATTACATTTCCATCGACTCACCCATGGCCCGTGCGTTGCTGAAGAAGGAAGTGGGCGACGAGGTGCTGGTGCACACCCCGACGGGTGAAGTGTTGTGGTGGGTCAACGAAATCGAGTACCCGAAGTAGAGGGTTCTCGTGATTCCCGCGGCGTTCCATTCGCAGGCTTGCCACAGTACCCCTGTAGGAGCTGCCGAAGGCTGCGATAAGGTCCGAAGGACCTTCAGCCATTTTGAGAGCACGACTGCTTCGCAGTCGATCGCAGCCTTCGGCAGCTCCTACAGGGGTACTGTGAATTGCCTGAGAACATAGAATCCCCACAGATGTGAGCAATCTTGCCTGAAGACGCCGACACGCATCCCTACAGGGTGTGGTTTCTCCATCAGCCGTCGCGCAACACCGTCAGCGGGCTGATGTTCAGCGCGCGCCGGGTGCCGAACACACCGGCACCGCCAATCAACAGGGCGCCGATCACCGGCAACAGCAGCAGCCAGGCGTGCGGATGCCATTGCAGGTCGAAGGCGTAGCGGTACAGGGCGAAGCTCACCAGCTCGCAGCCGAGTGCCGCCAGCACGCCACTGGCAGCGCCCAGCAGGCCGAATTCGATACGCCGGGCCTTGACCAGCAGTGCTCGTTCCGCACCCAGCGCACGCAGCAATGCACCTTGGCGGATTCGCTCATCGAGCGTCGCTTGCATGCCTGAGAACAACACCGACAAACCGGCCGCGAGTACAAACAACAACACGTATTCCACGGCAATCGTCACTTGGGCGAGGATGCTGCGCAATTGTTCGAGCAGGGCTTCGACCTGAAGGATGGTCACCGCCGGAAAGGCGCGGGACAGTTCGACGATTTGCTGATCATTGCCCGGCGCGAGGTAGAAACTGGTCAGGTAAGTGACGGGCAGGTCCTTGAGGGTGCCGGGCTGGAAGATCATGAAAAAGTTCGGCTGGAAGTTATCCCAGCTGACGTCGCGCAAGCTGGTGACCTGCACTTCGCGGTTTTCCCCGCCGATCACGAAGTTCATGTGATCGCCCAGCTTGAGCTTGAGGCTTTGCGCCAGTTTTGATTCCACCGACACACCGGGGATTTGCCCGGTGCTGGATTCCGAGCTGGCACTCCACCATTGACCGGCGACCACATGGTTGCCTTGCGGGAGGTCGTCGGCCCAGGTCAGGCTGAGGTCGCGCTCGGTGGCGTTTTCGCCTCGCGAGTCCTTGGTCACCACGCTGCTGACGGGGCTGCCATTGATGCTGATCAGGCGTCCCGGCACGATTGGGTACAGCGGCGAGGCATGGGTCGACAGACTGGCGACGCGCTCGCGGAAGCCGTCTTTGTCGTTGGGCAGGATGTTGAGCACAAAATAATTGGGCGCGTCCTTGGGCAGCTGGTTTTGCCAGGTGTCCAACAGTTCGCCGCGCAACAGGGCGATCAACCCCATGGACAACAGGATCAGGCCGAACGCCAGGGATTGTCCTGCTGCCGCCAGCGGATGACGTAACAGCTGACCCAGGCCCAGTCGCCACGGCAGTTTTGCGCCAGCCAACAGGCGTCTCAGGCTTTGCAGCGCCAGCAGCAGCAGGCCACCGAGCAGCACGGCGGCGATCACGCCACCGCCGAGCAGAGCGAAGGTGAGGATCAGGTCGAGGCTCAGGCGCCACATGATCAGGCCCAGCGCCAGCAAGGCGGCGCCGTAGATCAACCATGAACTCGCAGGAATCGGCAGCATGTCGCGGCGCAGCACGCGCAACGGAGGCACGCGCCCCAGCGCCGCCAGCGGTGGCAGGCCGAAACCGGCGAGGGCCACCAGACCGGTGCCGATTCCCGCCAATGCCGGCAGCACGCCGCCCGGCGGTACCGCAGCGGGCAGCAGATTGTGCAGCAGGGCGAACAGGCCCAGCTGCGCGAACCAGCCCAGCAGCGCGCCGCTGAGGCTGGCCAACAACCCCAATATCGCCAGTTGCAGGCTGAACAGCAGCAACGCTTCATTGCGCGACAGACCCAGGCAACGCAACAAGGCACTGGCGTCGAAGCGGCGCACGGCGAAACGAGCCGCCGACAGCGCCACGGCCACCCCGGACAACAGCACCGCGACCAGGCTGGCCATGTTCAAGTAACGCTCGGCCTTGCCCAAGGCGCCGCCAATCTGCCGGTTGCCGTCGCGGGAGTCTTGCAACCGCTGGTTGGCGGCCAGTGTGGCGCTTATCAGTTGGCGATAGCTTTCCAGCGACTCAGGCGTGCCGCGCCACAGCTCGCGATAGTTGACCCGGCTGCCGGGCTGCACCACGCCGGTGGCCGCGAGGTCAGTGAGGTTGATCATGACCCTGGGCGTCAGGCTGTAGAAATTGCCGGCGCGGTCGGGCTCGTAGGTCAGCACCCGACTCAGGCGCAGGGTTTTGTTGCCGACGTCGATGTTGTCACCGACCTTGAGGTTGAGGGCCGCAAACAGCCGCGACTCGGCCCAGGCTTCGCCCGGCTGAGGGCGACCGCCCGTGTCCTCGGCCTGATAGGGGGCTGCTGCGCTTTTCAGCTCGCCACGCAGCGGATAGGCGTTATCCACGGCTTTGACGCTGGCCAGCTGTATGCCGGTGTCGGTGGCGATCACGCTGGAGAACTCGGTCACCTGCGCATGATCGAGCTGGCGTGAGATCCCGGCGTCAATCTGCTCGGGCCGGGCAGGGCTGGTGCCTTCGAGGATCAGGTCGGCACCGAGAAACTCGGTGGCACGCAGCAGCATGGCGCCATTGAGTCGCGCACCGAAATAGCCGATGGCGGTGCTGGTGGCGACGGCGATCAGCAGGGCGAAGAACAACACCCGCAACTCGCCCGCGCGAGCGTCGCGCAGCAGTTGGCGGGTGGCGAGGCTCAGCAGGCGAGAAAACGGCAGGCGTGCCATCAAGGCTCCAGCGGGGCGACCAGGTGGCCACCGTCGAGACGGATCAGGCGCCGGCAGCGATGGGCCAGGCGTTCATCGTGGGTAACCAGCACCAGTGTCGTGTGTTGTTCCTTGTTCAGCTCGAACAACAGGTCGCTGATGCGTTCTCCGGTGTGGCTGTCGAGGTTGCCGGTGGGCTCATCGGCAAACAGCACGTCGGGATCAGCGGCAAACGCGCGAGCGATCGCCACCCGTTGTTGTTCGCCACCGGAGAGTTGCCGTGGGGTGTGGGTCAGGCGCTGGCCGAGGCCAACCCGTTCCAGCAGCACCTTGGCCCGCGCGCGGGCGTCTTTGCGGCCTTCCAGTTCCATGGGCAGCATGACGTTTTCCAGCGCGTTGAGGCTGTCGAGCAACTGGAAGGACTGGAACACAAAACCAACGTGTTCGGCGCGAATCCGCGCGCGCTGGTCTTCGTCGAGGTCGCTGAGGTTGCGTCCGGCCAGGGTCACCGCGCCGGAGCTGGGCAGGTCGAGGCCGGCGAGCAGGCCGAGGAGGGTGGACTTGCCCGATCCCGAGGCGCCGACGATGGCCAGGCTGTCGCCTTTGTTCAATTCAAGGGACAGTTCGTGAAGGATGATCAGATCACCTTCGGTACTGGGCACTACTTTGCTAAGCTTTTGAGCACTGAGAATACTTTCGCTCATGGAGAATCCAATGCGTGCATGGCTTTTGAGTGCTGGCCTGGGCTTGTTGTTGCTGTCGCAAGAAGCGGCGGCAGGCACGGTGTTGATCGTCGGGGATAGTATCAGCGCGGGTTTCGGGCTGGATACCCGTCTGGGGTGGGTATCGTTGCTGGAGCAGCGTCTGAAGCAGGAGGGTTTTGCCGACAAGGTGGTCAATGCGTCGATCAGCGGTGACACCAGCGCCGGAGGCCAGGCGCGGCTGCCGGCGCTGCTTGCAGAGCATAAACCACAGTTGGTGGTGCTTGAATTGGGCGGCAACGATGGCCTGCGCGGGCAGCAGCTGACGCAAATGCAACAAAATCTTTCGTCGATGATCGACAACTCCCGGGCTGCCGGTGCCAAGGTGCTGCTGTTGGGCATGCGCCTGCCGCCCAATTATGGCGAGCGCTACAACAAGGCGTTCAGCGGTGTGTATGACTTTCTGGCAGCACAAAAACAGGTCGCGCTGGTACCGTTTTTTCTCGAAGGCGTCGGCGGCCATCCTGAGCTGATGCAGTCCGATGGTCTGCATCCGGCGGCGGGGGCTCAGGACAAGTTGCTGGAAAACGTCTGGCCGACGCTAAAACCGCTGCTTTGAGGCTTTTCTAGTCGCGTGCTTTGGGCTAATGTGGCGCCCCGATTTGGAGCCCCTGATGCCGCGTCCTGCCTGGTCCCTGTTTGCCTATCAACTGATCGAGCCCGATGAGCAGCTTGACCTGTTCGCTTGCCAGGAAGAGCGGGTGCACCTGATTGCGCGTCAGCTGGAGCTGGGCGGCACCATTGATCGGACTTTATGTGGCACCTTGCTCCCGGCCCAGCCGCGCTGGCTGGAGGTAAATCCGACCAGTTTGCGCGACGAGCGCCTGTGTTCCTTCTGTCGGGCGATTCTTGAAGCGCAAAAGCGCGGGACGCGTCCGATCTGGCCGGAACTGCGTTTCAGCCAGTAAATCGTTAGCGACCTCCCGATTTCATGGGGCTCAGTGTACAATTCGAGAATTCTGTTCCCGTCGCTTATACCAAGGATTCCCCGGATGCTGTCGCGCTTTCCCGCCGTCGCCCTCTGCCTGTCGCTTGCTACGCTTTGTGCGGCGGGCCCTGCAGCTGCTTTAGAATTTCCGTTGCCTCCTGCCGGCGAAGACATCGTCGGTCAGGTGCAGACCATCACCGCCAAATACGAAGACACCTTCGCTGACTTGGGTACCCAGTACGACCTGGGCTATCTGGAGATGATCGCGGCCAACCCGGGTGTCGACCCGTGGCTGCCGGGCGCTGGCACCCAGATCGTATTGCCGACCCGTTTCGTGCTGCCGCCGGGCCCGCGCGAAGGCATCGTGATCAACCTGGCTGAATACCGCCTGTACTACTACCCGAAAGGCCAGAACGTGGTGTACACCTACCCGTTGGGCATCGGCCGTGAAGGCTGGGGTTCGCCAGTGTCCACCACCAAGGTAACCGGCAAGATCCCGAACCCGACCTGGACACCACCTGCCTCGATCAAGGCCGAACATGCCGCTGACAATGATCCGTTGCCCAACGTGGTACCGGCAGGTCCGGACAATCCGCTGGGGCCTTTCAAGTTCACGCTGGGTTTGCCGGGCTACCTGATCCATGGTTCGAACAAGAAGTTCGGTATCGGCATGCGCACCAGCCACGGTTGCTTCCGTTTGTACAACAACAACGTGCTGGAACTGGCCGGTATCGTGCCCGTCGGCACCTCGGTACGGATCATGAACGAGCCGTACAAGCTGGGCGTCAGTGGCGGCAACGTCTACCTCGAAGCTCACGCGCCGCTGGACGAGAACGGCAACCCGTCGGTGGTTGACAAGCACACTGCAGTGATCAACGCCTTGCTCAAACGTCAGGACCTGGGCAACAACCTGCACATGAACTGGGACGTGGTGCGTGATGTGGTGGCTGCCGAAGATGGCATGCCAGTGCAAATTGCGGTCGAGGGCGGTGCGGCGGTCAGTTCGAGCACTTCAGCGCCCACTGACATGCAGTAACGCGCGCTGAAAGGACCCGTCGGTCTGACCCTGAGTCTCAGGGCAGGATCGGCGGGTTTTTTTTGCCCGCGAGAAAGTGCGGGCAAAAAAAAGCCGACCCAGAACCTGGATCGGCTTTTTTAACAGTCTCGAAAGACTATTACTTGCGGCTTGCCTTGTCCAACATACGCAGAGCGCGCTCGTTGGCTTCGTCAGCAGTTTGCTGAGCTTTTTGAGCAGCAGCCAGAGCTTCATCAGCCTTACGGTAGGCTTCATCAGCACGTGCTTGTGCACGAGCGGCTGCGTCTTCGGTAGCAGTCAGACGAGCTTCGGTTTCTTTGGATTGGCTGCTGCAACCGGTGGCCAGAACTGCGGCCAGCGCCAGAGCAGAGAATTTCAGAACGTTGTTCATCGTGTTCCCCTTAAAGGACTTTCTAAAGATAGTCATCTCTCGAGAGTGAGAAAATGACCGGCGTACATACTACCCATTGTTTGTAGTAAGTAAACGGACGAAGCGCAAGAACCAGGCAAATTTCTTCCATTTGAAAGTCTTCCGCACAACTTCTCATGCTTTTTGTATAAAAAGTATCCAACGAGGCCGGATGAACTTACCGGCACCGCTCGTTGTCTGGACAAGGCTCAAGCACGCCCTTGACCGACGATAGAAAAGAATAGCCGATTTGCAGCGAAGTATAATGAATGTCAGGATTTTTCACTGTTCCGTGTCCGGCACCCAGCTGCCTTTTTACGCAACGGAGGTGACTTTTCCATTGCGAACTCGTCTCAACCACAGCATCCGGCAATAGTGCTGTTCAAGTGTCAGAGAGTCTCGTTCTATTGTGACGGTTCGAGATGCGCACTCGGACTTTTTTCCGTCCCCCTTGCAAGCTGCTTGAGCAAATACGGCAATGACGCCTACTATTTGCAGGTGCTCGTGTGTCGGAGAGTAGCAATGCTGTTCTCGTTGTCCAAACAGGCACGGGGTGGCGTAGAGGTTCCTTCGCCGGAAAAACATCGGTAAGGTAGGGGTCTAATTTCAAGACCCGCGAGGAGTAGTGATGAGCGAGGCGTTGTCCATCCACCATGACCAGGCTGGTCATCAATTCGAGACCAATGTGGACGGTCATCGTGCTTACCTGACCTATATGGATCTGGGTAAACAAACGCTGGATATCTATCGGACCTTCGTGCCCAACGCGTTGCGAGGCCGAGGTATTGCGGCCGCATTGACCGAGCAAGCGCTTGCCTACGCCGACAGCATGGGCTACACGGTGATTCCATCGTGCTCCTATGTTGAGCGCTACATGGAGCGCCACCAGCGACACATGGCGAAAATCTGATTCAAGCGCCGCTTCCCGCACCTGAGCCACAACGAAAAACGCCGAGCTTAAGCTCGGCGTTTTTGTTTGCGCTGCAATCAGCCGCGTTGACGCTTGGGCAATACATCCTTGAGCTTGGCGTGCATGCCGCGCAAGGTTTTCTCGGTGCTTTCCCAATCGATGCAGGCATCGGTGATGGACACGCCGTACTGGAGGTCGGCGAGGTCTTTTGGAATCGACTGAGCGCCCCAGTTCAGGTGGCTTTCGACCATCAGGCCGATGATCGACTGGTTGCCTTCGAGGATCTGGTTGGCAACGTTTTCCATCACTAGCGGCTGCAGGGCTGGATCCTTGTTGGAGTTGGCGTGGCTGCAGTCGACCATGATGTTCGGACGAATGCCCGCCTTGTTCAGTGCCTGCTCGCACAAGGCGACGCTGACCGAATCGTAGTTCGGCTTGCCGTTGCCACCGCGTAGCACCACGTGACCGTAGGCGTTGCCTTTGGTGGTGACGATGGACACGCCGCCTTCCTGGTTGATGCCGAGGAAGCGATGCGGGCTGGACACCGACTGCAGCGCATTGATCGCTACGGTCAGGCCGCCGTCAGTACCGTTCTTGAAGCCAACGGCCGAAGAAAGGCCGGAAGCCATTTCGCGGTGAGTCTGGGATTCGGTGGTGCGCGCGCCGATGGCCGACCAGCTGATCAGGTCCTGCAGATACTGCGGGGAGATCGGGTCAAGGGCTTCGGTAGCGGTCGGCAGGCCCATCTCGGCCAGGTCCAGCAGCAATTGGCGGCCGATGTGCAAACCGTCCTGGATCTTGAACGAGTCGTCCAGGTACGGGTCGTTGATCAGGCCTTTCCAGCCGACGGTGGTCCGTGGCTTCTCAAAGTAGACCCGCATCACCAGGTACAGGGTGTCGGACACTTCGGCAGCCAGCGCCTTGAGGCGTTTGGCGTATTCGTGGGCAGCCTTGATGTCATGGATCGAGCACGGCCCGATCACGATAAACAGGCGATGATCCTTGCCGTCGAGAATATTGCGGATCACTTCGCGGCCCTTGGTCACCGTGTGCAGGGCAGCGTCGGTGAAGGGGATTTCGCGCTTGAGCTGATCCGGCGTGATCAGAGTCTCGTTGGAAGAAACGTTGAGGTCGTCAATCGGTAAATCAGCCATCGTGTTACTCATCAGGTCACGGGTGCTGGCCGCCAACGATCCCCGTGCGGCGGAGCCCAGCATGATTGAGCGCAGCGGGGGAAGAACCTTAGCGCGTTAGACCGTTGTTCGACAATGGGCAAACACGGGTGAACCGACCTGAAAGCTGCTTCTTCTGGTGAATTTGTGGCTGCTTGGCGGTTGTAGGCGCTGGCTTGCCTGCGATAAGGGCCGTAGGACCTTCGGACCTTTGCAGCAAACCCAGTAACGACTGCTTTGCAGCCGCTCGCGGGCGAGCCTGCTCCTGCGCAGCCTGTACAACGAGATTGAGTCTTCTTTCACTCAGATTTGCCAGTCACCCCGCCGCGATGGATAGTGTGCAGCCAAACTTCGGGGCATGTTGTGTGAACGAGCTGGAACTGACGGATTTCGATATAGATCATCGCCTGCTGGAGTTGCCGGGCACCTCGCTGGTGATTTTTACCAGCGTCGGCTGTTCCAGTTGTCGCTGGGCGCGGCGCGAATTGCCGGGCGTGGAGTTGCCGATCGCTCGCTTATGCTGGATCGATGCCGGCAACAACGGCGGCGCCGTCCAGCGCTATCAGGTGTTTCACCTGCCGGCATTGTTCGTGGTGCGTGATGGCGAATTTTATGGGGCGCTGCATTCGCGCTTGACCGTGACTGAGCTCAGCGCCGCGCTGGAGCGAGCGTTGTGCCTTGATTCTGATGAGTTGCCATGAGGAGCGTTGTAATGGGCAGTGAGAACAAACAACCGCGTATTGGCATAATCGGCACCGGCGCGATCGGTGGCTTTTACGGGTTGATGTTGGCCCGCGCGGGCTTTGACGTGCATTTTTTGCTGCGCAGTGAGTTTCCTGCGGTGTCGCAACATGGTTTGCAGCTCAACAGCGCGGTGTTTGGGCCGCTGTCGTTGAATCCGGTGCAAGCCTATGCCTCGGCGGCGGACATGCCGTCCTGTGATTGGTTGCTGGTAGGCACCAAAACCACCAGTAACGCCGATCTGGCGCCGCTGATCGCCCAGGCGGCAGCGCCAGGCGCCAGGGTTCTGCTGCTGCAAAACGGCCTGGAGGTCGAAGACAGTCTGCGCCCACTACTGCCGGACTCGCTGCATTTACTCGGTGGTTTATGCTTCATCTGCGTGCATCGCCAGTCTCCTGGTGTGATTACTCACCAGGCGTTAGGCGCGGTGAACATTGGCTACCACAGTGGCTCGGCGGTCGATACGGCAGCGGGTAAAGCGATTGCCGAAGAGGGCGCCGGGCTACTGCGCAAGGCCGGGCTGGAATCTCAGGCGATGGAGAATCTGCATCAGGCACGCTGGCAGAAGCTGGTCTGGAACATTCCCTATAACGGCCTGTCTGTTCTGTTGAGCGCCAGTACCACGCCACTGATGAGCAACGTTCACAGTCGCGAGTTTATTCAGGCCTTGATGCAGGAAGTGGTGCAGGGGGCTCTGGCGTGTGGCTATCAGTTGCCACAGGGCTATGCCGAACACTTGTTCGCCGCGACGGAAACCATGCCGGATTACAAACCGAGCATGTACCTCGACTATGAGGAGAAACGCCCGCTGGAACTGGACGCTATATACGCCCGGCCACTGGCGGCGGCACTCAACGCCGGACAGGACATGCCGAAAGTGCGTGCCTTGTATCAGGCGCTGTCCTTCATCGACGCAGCCAACCACTGATTCAGCCCAGGAGGGCGCTATGGCGACAGGTCTCGGCAATAAACTGGTGTTGGCCATTTCTTCCCGCGCCTTGTTCGATCTGCGGGAAAGCCATGCGGTGTACATGGCTGACGGGGTCGAGGCCTATCGCAAGTATCAGATCGAGCATGAGGAGGAAATCCTCGAGCAGGGTGACGCCTATCTGCTGGTGGAAAAACTGCTGAGCCTCAATGGCCGCCTGGAGGAGTCGCGAGTCGAAGTGATTCTGGTCTCACGCAACAGCGCGGACACCGGCCTGCGAGTGTTCAATTCGATCCAGCACTACGGCCTCGACATCACTCGCGCCGCGTTTGTCGGCGGGCGCAGTCCTTATCCGTATCTGGCGGCGTTCGGCTGTCATCTGTTTCTCTCCACCCACGCTGAAGACGTACGTGGCGCGTTGAGTGCCGGTTTCGCCGCTGCGACCATTTTGTCCGGCGGCGCACGACGTGCCGCCAGCGCCGAGCTGCGTATCGCCTTCGACGGTGATGCAGTGCTGTTTTCCGACGATTCCGAGCGGGTCTATCAATCCGGTGGCCTGGAGGCGTTTCAGGCCAGTGAACGTGAGTCGGCTCGCGAGCCGTTACGGGGCGGACCGTTCAAACCCTTCCTGGCGGCCTTGAACCTGCTGCAACGCGAGTTTCCCGAAGCCACCTGTCCGATCCGCACAGCACTGGTCACCGCCCGTTCGGCGCCAGCCCATGAGCGGGTGATTCGGACCTTGCGTGAATGGGATATCCGCCTCGACGAGTCGTTGTTTTTGGGCGGGCTGGAGAAGTCGGCCTTTCTCGAAGCGTTTGCCGCCGACGTATTTTTCGATGACCAACCGGGTCACTGTGAAAAGGCGCGGGAGGTGGTCGCCACCGGTCACGTACCCCATGGCATCAGTAATGAACTCAATACTTGAACCCTCGTCGCCTCAATGGGCGCTGGCCGCCGCAGTCGCCAAGGCGCTGCTAAGCTGAGTCAATCTCCGCCATTATTGGCAGTCGAGGAGGTCACATGATTCGTTCGATGCTGTATGCCACGGACCTGGGGCTGTATGCGCCCTATGTTCTGCAGCATGCCTTGGCGCTGGCTCGAACCTTCAATGCCGAGTTGTACGTGATCCACGTGGTGGAACCCATGGGGTTGTTCGCCGAGTCGGTTTTACAGAGCTATCTTGATGAAGACGTGTTGAAGGAGTTGCGCAGTCAAGGACTCAACACCGTCATGGAAGGCATCGAACAACGGGTGCTGGACGGCTTCAGGGATGAGTTGGGGGAGGGCCATCAGGACCTGGAATTGATCCGCAGCGTTCGCGTGATTCAGGGGGATCCTTCCAACGTAATCCTTGAACAGGCGCAAAAGCTGGGCGTGGACTTGCTGGTGGTCGGCAGTCACAGTCATGGCACCGAGGGCGACACCCCGCTGGGGCGCACCGCGGCCAAGGTCCTGCAATTGTCCGAGATTCCGGTGTACATGGTGCCGATGTTGCACCATCGGGTACGCCAATAAATCCTTTCGACACAGCAGGTTGGGTCCTTGGGCTGTCAAAAATGATAAAAAAGTTCTAGCTTTATTCCTCCGACCATTAATATAGTTATATACCGTCGCTGACGATCGTGGCGTCTACCGCTTTGAGGGATACATATGAAGCTTCAACAATTGCGCTACATCTGGGAAGTGGCGCACCACGACCTCAACGTTTCGGCAACGGCTCAGAGCCTGTACACCTCTCAGCCGGGCATCAGTAAGCAGATTCGCTTGCTTGAAGACGAATTGGGCGTCGAGGTCTTTGCGCGCAGCGGCAAGCACCTGACTCGGGTGACCCCGGCTGGCGAAAGAATTATTACCACGGCCGGAGAGATCCTGCGCAAGGTCGAGAGCATCAAGCAGATTGCTCAAGAGTTTTCCAACGAGAAAAAAGGCACGCTGTCGATTGCCACCACCCACACCCAGGCGCGTTACGCGTTGCCGCCGGTGATCAGCAATTTCATCAAGCAATACCCTGACGTGGCGCTGCACATGCACCAGGGTTCGCCGATGCAGATCGCCGAGATGGCCGCTGATGGTACCGTGGATTTCGCGATTGCCACCGAAGCCCTTGAGCTGTTCGGTGATCTGGTGATGATGCCGTGCTATCGCTGGAACCGCTGTGTCGTGGTGCCGCAAGGCCATCCGCTGACCAAGGTGCCCAAGCTGACCCTGGAAATCCTCGCCGAATACCCGATCGTGACCTACGTGTTCGGGTTTACCGGTCGTTCAAAGCTGGACGAGGCCTTCAGTCATCGTGGCCTGACGCCGAAAGTAGTGTTTACCGCAGCTGACGCCGACGTGATCAAAACCTACGTTCGTCTGGGCCTGGGTGTGGGTATCGTGGCTAAAATGGCGGTGGACGCCAAGCTCGACAGTGATCTGGTGGTGCTGGATGCCAGCGAATTGTTCGAAGCGAGCATCACCAAGATCGGCTTCCGTCGCGGCACCTTCCTGCGGGGCTTCATGTGCGACTTCATCGAGAAGTTCGCCCCGCACCTGACCCGTGACGTGATGGCCAAAGCCATTCAGTGCCACAACAAGCAGGAACTGGAAGAGCTGTTCGCTGGCGTGGAATTGCCGGTGCATTGATCAAAAGCTATCGCGGGCAAGCCCGCTCCTACAGGGTAATACGCTCTTCTGTAGGAGCGGGCTTGCCCGCGATGGGATTCAAACCTTCGCGATCAAATTCCCCGAATGCAGCCCGCATTCTTTTTGCGTAGCTTCTTCCCACCACCAGCGGCCTTCGCGTTCGTGCTGGCGTGGCAGTACCGGGCGAGTGCAAGGCTCGCAGCCGATGCTGATGAAACCACGCTCATGCAGGCTGTTGTACGGCAGCTCCAGCATGCGGATGTAACCCCAGATCTCTTCGCTGGTCATTTGCGCCAACGGGTTGAACTTGTACAGGGTGCGCTCGGGCGTTGAGAACGCGCTGTCGATTTCCACCACCGCGACTTCGCTACGGGTGCTCGGGCTTTGATCCCGGCGCTGACCCGTGGCCCAGGCGGTGACGCCTTCCAGTTTGCGGCGCAACGGCGCGATCTTGCGGATCCCGCAGCATTCGCCATGGCCGTCCTTGTAAAAACTGAACAGGCCTTTTTCCTTGACGAAGGGTTCCAGCGCGCGCTGATCCGGAGAGATCAGTTCGATGTCGATCTTGTAGTGTTCGCGGGTCTGCTCGATGAAACGGTAGGTTTCAGGGTGCAGACGGCCGGTGTCGAGACTGAACACCTTGACGTTCTTGTTGAGTTTCCAGGCCATGTCCACCAGCACCACGTCTTCGGCACCGCTGAAGGAGATCCACAGCTCATCACCGAAATGCTCAAAGGCCAGTTTCAAAATGTCCTGGGACGACTTGTTGGCGTAAGTCGCGGCGAGGGCGGCGACGTCGAAGGGTTGGCTCATCAGGAGGCTTCCTACAGATTTGGCGCTTTGCGCTCGTATGGACGCGATAGTAACAAAAACCTTCGACCACTTGGCGTTTTGAGCGGCTGGCGTGGCGCTGTTTCAGCGGCTAGAGTTGCGCTTCTTTGGTCGTACCCTGAAGGAGTGCTCTGTGGAAATTGCCTGTCTCGATCTCGAAGGTGTGCTGGTCCCGGAAATCTGGATCGCCTTTTCTGAAAAAACCGGAATCGAATCCCTGAGGGCGACCACCCGGGATATTCCGGATTACGACGTGTTGATGAAGCAGCGCCTGCGAATCCTTGACGAGCATGGCCTGAAACTGACGGATATTCAGGAAGTGATCGCGACCTTGAAACCACTGGACGGCGCCATCGAGTTCGTCAACTGGCTGAGCGAGCGGTTTCAGGTGGTGATCCTGTCCGACACCTTCTATGAGTTCTCGCAGCCGCTGATGCGCCAACTGGGCTTTCCGACGCTGTTGTGTCATCGCCTGATCACTGACGAGACGGGGCGCGTGGTCAACTATCAATTGCGTCAGAAAGATCCCAAGCGCCAGTCAGTGTTGGCCTTCAAGAGCCTGTACTACCGAGTGATCGCCGCTGGCGATTCGTATAACGACACCACCATGCTGGGCGAGGCCGATGCCGGCATTCTGTTCCATGCGCCGGAGAATGTGATCCGAGAGTTCCCGCAGTTTCCGGCGGTGCACACTTTTGAGGATTTGAAGATGGAGTTCATCAAGGCGTCGAATCGGGAGTTAAGTGTGTAATCAGCCAGATCCACCGCATCAAGCCATTCGCCAACGTGTTGGCGAAGGCGTCAGTCCAGGCGATATAGGCGTCTACAGGTTCTCCAGCGTATCCAGCAACACCCTGACCTTGGTCAACGACTCCTGATACTCGTCCTCGCAATCCGAGTCCGCGACAATCCCGCCTCCACCCCAGCATGAGACCGTTCCATCCTTGGCCAACAAACTGCGGATGGCAATCGAGCTGTCCATTTCGCCGCGCACGTCGAGGTAGATCAACGAGCCGCAGTACAGGCCGCGACGGGTGGGCTCCAGTTCGTCGATGATCTGCATTGCGCGGATTTTCGGAGCGCCGGTGATTGACCCACCGGGGAAGCTGCTGGCTATCAGGTCCAGAGCATCTTTGTCGGCTGCCAGTTCGCCTGTCACGCTGCTGACCAAGTGATGCACGTTGGGGTAGCTTTCCAGGCTGAACAGCTCGGGGACTTTCACCGAGCCGATTTGGCAGGTGCGGCCCAGGTCGTTGCGCAACAGGTCAACGATCATCAGGTTTTCCGCGCGGTCCTTGCTGCTGGCCAGCAACTCGGCGGCTAACGCTGCGTCTTCACCTGGCGAGACCCCGCGCGGGCGAGTGCCTTTGATCGGGCGGGTTTCCACCAGGCGGTTGCTGACCCGCACGAAGCGCTCGGGCGACAGGCTGAGTATGGCGTTGCCATCGGGCAGTGCCTGAAAACCGGAAAACGGCGTCGGGCAGGCTTGGCGCAATGTGCAATACGCGGCCCAGGGATCGCCTGCGTAATCCGCCTGGAAGCGTTGCGTCAGATTGATCTGATAGCAGTCACCTGCCTGGATATAGGACTGCACCCGCTCGAAGGCCTGGCGGTAATCATTGGCGCTGATACTGGTGCGAAACGGGCCTTTGAGACGAAAGGCCGGGTCTTCTTCGGTAGTCGGCAGAGTGAACAGCTCAAGCAGCCGCTGGCGCTCGGCGTCCGCCAGCGATGGGTGAAATACCAACTGGCTGGTAGCCGTCTGATGGTCGCTGATCAGCGCCCAGGCATACAGCCCGATACGAGCATCGGGCAGTTGCAGGTCGTCGACCGACAGGCTCGGCAGTGGTTCAAGGCGTCGGCCGAAATCATAGCTCAGGTAGCCGATCAGACCTCCGGCAAACGGCAGTGCGCAGTGCGCGGGCAACTCGGCGCGGCCCAGACCTTCCAGGCTGTCACGCAGCCGCTGGAGAAAAGCGCTACCGGTTTCGCCACTGTCGGCGGTGAAGGCTTGCAGCGGCCAGGCACTGCACAGGTCGTAGCGGCCGCGCTCGGCACTGGGCCGGCCGCTGTCGAGCAAGATGGCCCCCGGCGCATGGCGAATCCGCGCAAAGTACTCAGCAGGATTGGGCGTGTAGGGCAGGGGGTGTACGGAACAGGTCGGCATTGAAAACAATCAGTGATCGGGGTGCGGGCGGCGATTGTAGTCCTCTGCAGGACTGACTCATAGGGGATGTCAGGAAACCACCGGCACATGGCCAAACAGTTCTTGCACGAAGCGCACCCGTTGTTCGACGGTGTCCACCTCCTCGTTGAGCGCCAACTGCTCCAGGCGCTGCTCCACGGCCTGGGTGCGGTGGGTCAGGCCGCAGTCATTGGCAATCTGGATGTTCAGCCCCGGGCGGGCATTGAGCTCGAGAATCAGCGGGCCTTTGTTCTGATCCAGCACCATGTCGACGCCGATATAACCCAGGCCGCATAGCTCAAAACAGCCGGCGGCCAGTTTCATGAAACCGTCCCAATTCGGCAGTTGCACGCCATCCACCGCGTTGGTGGTGTCCGGGTGTTTGCTGATGATGCTGTTGAGCCAGGTGCCGCGCAGGGTCACGCCGGTGGCCAGGTCGACCCCGACACCGATGGCGCCTTGGTGCAGATTGGCCTTGCCGTTGGATTGGCGGGTCGGTAAACGCAGCATGGCCATGATTGGATAACCCATCAACACGATGACTCGGATATCCGGCACGCCCTCATAACTGATGCTGCGAAAGATCTGATCGGGGGTGACCCGGTATTCGATCAAGGCGCGGTCGCGGTGGCCGCCCAGTGAGTAGAGCCCGGTGAGAATGCTGGAGATCTGGTGCTGGATCTCTTCGCGACTGATGATCCGGCCGGAGATTGAGCGAAAGCGCTCTTCGAAACGGTCGGCAATCACCAGAATGCCATCGCCGCCTGCGCCCTTGGCCGGTTTGATCACGAAGTCGTCGCGACCGCCGATGATCGCGTCGAGGTTGTCGATTTCCTTTTCCGTGGAAATCACCCCGTACATTTCCGGCACGTGGATGCCGGCCTCTATCGCCCGTTGCTTGGTGATGATCTTGTCATCGACGATCGGGTACAGGCCGCGTTTGTTGTACTTGAGCACGTAATCCGCGTTGCGCCGGTTGATGCCCATGATCCCTTGGGCTTCCAGCGCTTTCCAGGTTTTCCACCAGCCGATCATTTGACCTGTTCCTTCTCGTCCTTGATAAAGGCTTTGAAGCGGATCAACTCGGTCAGGCGATAGCCGCGATAACGCCCCATGGCCAGCATGAAGCCCACCAGAATCAACAGGATCGCCGGGAAGGTGAACACGAAGTAGATCAATTCCGGGACGCTCATGATGATGTGCGCCAGGGAGGCGGCGAACAGCGTACCGATCGCGACTTTCATTGCATTGGCGCTGCCACGTTCTTCCCAGGTGATCGACAGCCGTTCGATGGTCATGGTCAGAATCACCATCGGGAACAGCGCCACCGACAACCCGCGTTCCAGGCCCAGCTTGTGGCTGAACAGGCTGATGGCGGCGATCAGCACCACGACGAAGGTCAGCACCACCGACAGGCGCGGCAGCATTTGCAGTTTCAAATGTTCGAGGTAGGAGCGCAGTGACAACCCGAGCGCGGTAATCAGGGTGAACAGTACGATGCCGAACCCCAGTTGCGTCTCGCGAAATGCCAGGGCAATCAGTACCGGGGTAAAGGTGCCCAGGGTTTCCAGGCCGATCAGGTTGCGCAGGATCAGGATCACCAGCACCCCGATCGGGATCATCACCATGATCATGAAGGTTTGCTGGGTTTGCAGCGGCAAGCCGTACAGCGAATAACCGAGGAAGTCGCCGGCGGTGTTTTCGTCGGTCAGCTTGGCCAGGCGGATGGCGTTCATTTCACTGTTGTTGAGGCTGAAGTTGACGGTCGCCTTCTTGCCGCCTTCGACGCTGATCAGGTTTTCGTCACCGACCCACCACAACAGGCGATCGGTCGGCAGGCCTTGCTCGCCGTTGTCCGGGTTGAAGTACAGCCACGCTTTGCCGTTGAAACTGCGCAGCCACAGCTCCGGGGTTTGTGGTTGATCGGCTACCAGCCGGATGGTATGGGCCTTTTCCACCGGCACATGGGCCACCGACAGCAGCAGTTCGGTGATGCGGGCCTTGTTCGAGGTGGAGGTATCGCCGGCCAGCAGCAACTTCACGTTGTCGTCGCTGAGGTTATTTACCCGTTTGATGGTCTCGGTGACGAAGGTTTCGACATCGGCCGAGTGCTGGCGAATGGGTGCCAGCAACGCGTCGGCGGCGATTTTTTCCGGACCTTCAATGGCGATGCTGTCGCGGAAGGTCGGGCCTTTGATCTTCAATTTGTCGCCGGTGTAGCGCTTGGTCAGTACCAGGCGGTAATACAGGGTCTGGTTGCCGGTAGCACGGCGGGCCGACCAGGTGACCTTGCGGTTGCCATCGACGCGATTGACGCTGACCCCGTAGTTGTTGGAGATGAAGCTCTCATTGAGGCTGACGTAGTCATGGCTCAAGGGTGGAACGAACATCTGGATCTTCACCGGGTCCTTCGGGTTGGCGACGAACTCGACTTTGGCATCGATGTTCCACAAGTCGTCGGTTTCATCCTCGGTCACGGGAATGCCCAGGGCGAAGATCTGATAGGCCGTGATCGCGACGCCCAGGGTCACCAGGACCGCGATCAGGATTTTCAGATGGAGGGTAAGAGCGCGCATGAAGTTACTCTAAAATTTGAGCAGTGGCCGCACAGGCAGGCTTGCCAGCGGCGTATTTAAGGCTGGGGTCGACCAACGCGTCGAAATGTTTCAAGGCGTCCGCGCCGATCAGCAACGGGTATTCGAAGGCGCTGCGGTCGGTCAGGTTGACTTCGATGGTGCGTAATTCGTTGCCCATGCACACGTCGAGGCTGATCACCGGGCGGGCCGTGTATTTTTTCTCGTCGTCAGGGTCGTAGTCGCTGGCCCGACGCTTGATCTTGCTGACGCGCGCCAGTGGGCGCTCGATCGGGTGTTGGTGGGCGTCGTCGATGGCCAGGTAAAAGCGCACCCAATGCTCGCCGTCGCGCTTGAAGCGTTTGACGTCGCGGGCACTGAGGGAGGCGGTTTTCGCGCCGGTGTCGAGTTTGGCCGCCACGTCCAGGTTGATATCCGCAAGCGTCGCGTATTCGGTCAGGCCATAGACTGTCTTGTCGGCGGCCATGCTCGCACCGGATAAAAACAATAGACAGAGCAAAATGGGGAAGGGCGTAAGTCTCATAAGTCCTGGCGCAGTGAAATGACGATCGTCGGGGCGAGGGCGTTTTCACCTTGCGCGCAAGCTTCCTTGTGCATCTGCGTCAGGCCGCGAACGGGGTGCCAGCGGCAGACAGGCTGTGGCATCGGTTTCAGTCGACAGATCCGGGCCGCATTCTAGCATGAGCATCATCGAGCGCCAGCCATGGCAGTGGCCGACACAGACTGTAGGAATAATCCTTATGTAACGGGCGTCATAAACGTCAGCTATCGGACGATTGTCGACAATGTTGATTTTTACGTTGACGTATAGGTCGTGGAAAGCTAATTTTGGCGCAACTGCTTAGCAAGGTGTCAACAATATGCTGGACACGATGGAAGTTGCAGGTCCGACCCAGGATGATTCAGAGACGTTGTCCGAAAACGTCTTTCGCCGCATTCAGGCCGCAATCGTCAAGGGCGAGATCGCGCCGGGCAGTAAAATTTCCGAGCCGGAACTGGCCCGCACCTACGGCATCAGCCGTGGCCCGCTGCGTGAGGCGATCCATCGTCTGGAAGGCCAGCGCCTGTTGGTGCGGATTCCCCATGTTGGCGCCCGCGTGGTTTCGCTGAGCCATGCCGAGCTGATCGAGCTGTACGAAATTCGCGAGTCACTGGAGGGCATGGCCTGTCGCCTGGCCGCCGAGCGCATGACTCCTGAGGAAATTGACGAGCTGCGCCGGGTGCTGGAAACCCACGAGCGCGACGCCGCGTTCCAGAAAGGGGTTGGCTATTACCAGCAAGAAGGCGATTTCGATTTCCATTACCGCATCATCCAGGGCAGCGGTAACCGCACCTTGACCCAGATGCTCTGCGGCGAGCTGTACCAACTGGTGCGCATGTACCGCATCCAGTTCTCGGCGACGCCTAACCGGCCACGTCAGGCATTTGCCGAGCACCACCGCATTCTTGATGCCATTGCCGACCGTGACGGTGAACTGGCCGAGCTATTGATGCGCCGCCACATTGGCGCATCGAAACGCAATATTGAGCGCCACTATCAGGCGACCCCAACGACAACCCGAGGTGAAAAATGAGTTCTGCCAAATCGACTCCCGGTCAGCGCTTCCGTGACGCTGTCGCCAGCGAAAAACCCCTGCAGGTGATCGGCGCGATCAACGCCAACCATGCTCTGTTGGCCAAACGCGCTGGCTTCAAGGCCATATACCTCTCGGGTGGCGGGGTCGCTGCAGGTTCCCTGGGCTTGCCGGACCTGGGCATTACCGGGCTGGACGATGTACTGACCGACGTGCGCCGCATCACCGATGTGTGCGACTTGCCGCTGTTGGTGGATGTCGACACTGGTTTTGGTTCTTCGGCGTTCAACGTGGCGCGCACCGTGCGTTCGATGATCAAGTTCGGCGCGGCGGCGATCCACATCGAGGATCAGGTCGGTGCCAAGCGTTGCGGCCATCGCCCGAATAAAGAAATCGTCACCCAGCAAGAAATGGTCGATCGGATCAAGGCGGCAGTCGACGCCCGTACCGATGACAGCTTCGTGATCATGGCTCGCACCGATGCGCTGGCCGTTGAAGGCCTGGAATCGGCGCTGGACCGCGCCGCAGCCTGCATCGAAGCCGGCGCCGACATGGTGTTCCCGGAAGCCATCACTGAGCTGGACATGTACAAGCTGTTCGCTGCCCGGGTCGGCGCGCCGATTCTGGCTAACATCACTGAGTTTGGCGCGACGCCGCTGTACACCGTCGATGAATTGCGTTCTGCCGACGTGTCCATCGTTCTGTACCCATTGTCAGCGTTCCGCGCCATGAACAAGGCGGCGGAAAACGTCTACCGCGCAGTCCGTCGCGACGGCACCCAGAAAAACGTCATCGACACCATGCAGACCCGCATGGAGCTGTACGACGCCATCGATTACCACACCTTCGAGCAGAAGCTCGACGCGTTGTTCGCGACCAAGAAGTAACTCTGGAGATTATCCAGGGCTAAAGTGGATCGGACGAGATTGCCGTTTCCCGAATAATTCCAAGATTGGAGAAAGCAATGGCTGATGCAAAAGTATTGAGCGGAGCAGGCCTGCGTGGCCAGGTGGCTGGGCAAACGGCATTGTCGACCGTGGGGCAGGCCGGTGCTGGCCTGACCTATCGTGGCTACGACGTGCGTGAACTGGCGGCCGAGGCGCGTTTCGAAGAAGTGGCTTACCTGCTGCTGTACGGCGAGCTGCCAACCCAGAGCCAGCTGTCTGCTTATATGAAGAAACTTCAGGGCCTGCGTGACCTGCCGCAAACCCTGAAGGAAGTGCTGGAACGCATTCCGGCCGATACCCACCCGATGGACGTCATGCGCACCGGCTGCTCGATGCTCGGCAACCTGGAACCGGAAGCCAGCTTCGATCACCAGCGCGAATCGACCGACCGCCTGTTGGCCGCGTTCCCGGCGATCATGTGCTACTGGTATCGCTTCAGCCACGACGGCGTGCGTATCAGCTGCGTGACCGATGAAGCCTCGATCGGCGGGCATTTCCTGCACCTGTTGCTGGATACGCCGCCGAGCGACCTGCACCGCAAGGTGATGGATGTGTCGTTGATCCTCTACGCAGAGCACGAGTTCAACGCCTCGACCTTCACTGCGCGGGTGTGTGCTTCGACCCTGTCGGACCTGTTCTCCTGCGTCACGGCGGCCATCGGCACCCTGCGTGGCCCGCTGCACGGCGGCGCCAACGAAGCGGCGATGGAAATGATCGAGCGTTTCGGTTCGGCCGAAGAAGCGGTCAAGGGCACTCTGGCAATGCTGGAGCGCAAGGACAAGATCATGGGCTTCGGTCACGCGATCTATAAGGACAACGATCCGCGTAACGAAGTGATCAAGGGTTGGTCGAAAAAACTCGCCGACGAAGTGGGCGATACCGTGCTGTACCCGGTGTCTGTGGCGATCGACAAGACCATGTGGGAACAAAAGAAATTGTTCCCGAACGCGGACTTCTACCATGCCTCGGCGTACCACTTCATGGGCATCCCGACCAAGCTGTTCACCCCGATTTTCGTCTGCTCGCGCCTGACCGGCTGGGCTGCACACGTGTTCGAACAACGGGCCAACAACCGCATCATCCGCCCGAGCGCCGAATACACCGGCGTCGAGCAGCGCAAGTTCGTGCCAATCGAACAGCGCTGACCGGGAGTGGGGATTCGCCGGGCATCCTAGCGATCCCCATCTCGCCTTATTTGAATATTCCGTGATTGAGTCCCAGCGCATGAACACTGAAAACCGCAAGCCGTTGCCCGGCACCCGACTGGATTACTTCGACGCCCGCGCGGCAGTCGAGGCGATCACGCCTGGGGCTTATGCCACCCTGCCTTATACCTCCCGCGTCCTTGCGGAAAACCTGGTACGCCGCTGCGACCCTGCGACGCTGAATGCGTCCCTGAGCCAGCTGATCGACCGCAAGCGCGACCTCGACTTTCCGTGGTTCCCGGCCCGCGTGGTGTGCCACGACATCCTCGGCCAGACCGCGCTGGTGGACCTCGCCGGCCTGCGGGATGCCATCGCCGATCAAGGCGGTGATCCGGCCAAGGTCAACCCGGTGGTGCCGACCCAACTCATCGTCGACCACTCGCTGGCCGTTGAGCGCGGCGGCTTCGATCCGGACGCGTTCGCCAAGAACCGCGCCATCGAAGACCGTCGTAACGAAGACCGTTTCCACTTCATTAACTGGACCAAGAAGGCGTTCAAGAACGTCGACGTGATCCCGCCTGGCAACGGCATCATGCACCAGATCAACCTGGAGAAAATGTCGCCGGTGATTCAGGCGCGTGACGGCGTGGCCTTTCCGGATACCTGTGTCGGCACCGATAGCCATACCCCGCACGTCGATGCACTGGGTGTGATCGCCATCGGCGTTGGCGGCCTGGAAGCCGAAAGCGTGATGCTCGGCCGCGCGTCGTGGATGCGCCTGCCGGAAAGCGTCGGTGTGGAACTGACCGGCAAGCTGCAACCCGGTATCACCGCCACCGACATGGTGCTGGCACTGACCGAGTACCTGCGCAAGCAGAAGGTGGTCGGGGCGTGGCTGGAGTTCTTCGGTGAAGGCGCTGCGGCCCTGACCCTGGGCGATCGCGCGACCATTTCCAACATGGCCCCGGAATACGGCGCCACGGCGGCCATGTTCTACATCGACCAACAAACCATCGATTACCTCAAGCTCACCGGCCGTGAAGACGAGCAGGTGCAACTGGTCGAGAACTACGCCAAGCTCACCGGCCTGTGGGCGGACAGCTTGAGCGCTGCGCAATACGAGCGCGGGCTGCAATTCGACCTGTCCTCGGTGGTACGCAACATGGCCGGCCCGAGCAACCCGCACGCACGTTTGGCGACCAGCGAGCTGGCGGCCAAGGGCATTTCCGGGCACTGGGATGACGTGCCGGGGCAAATGCCGGACGGCGCGGTGATCATTGCCGCGATCACCAGTTGCACCAACACCAGCAACCCACGCAACGTGATCGCCGCGGGCCTGCTGGCGCGCAACGCCAACAAGCTGGGGCTGGCGCGCAAGCCTTGGGTCAAGTCGTCGTTGGCACCCGGTTCCAAGACCGTTGCCATGTACCTGGACGAAGCGGGTCTGACCAACGAACTGGAGCAGTTGGGTTTTGGCATCGTCGGCTTTGCCTGCACCACCTGCAATGGCATGTCCGGCGCGCTGGACCCGGTGATCCAGAAAGAAATCATCGACCGCGATTTGTACGCCACCGCCGTGCTCTCGGGTAACCGCAACTTCGACGGCCGTATACACCCGTACGCCAAGCAAGCGTTCCTTGCCTCGCCGCCGTTGGTGGTGGCCTATGCGATTGCCGGCACCATCCGTTTCGACATCGAGAAAGATGTGTTGGGTCTCGACGCCGAGGGCAAGGAAATTCGCCTCAAGGACATCTGGCCGAGCGACGAAGAAATCGACGCGGTGGTCAAAGCCTCGGTCAAGCCGGAGCAGTTCCGCAAGGTCTACATTCCGATGTTCGCCATTCAGGAAGACACCGGTCCCAAGGTCAGCCCGCTGTACGACTGGCGCGAGATGAGCACCTACATCCGCCGTCCGCCGTATTGGGAAGGCGCCTTGGCGGGTGAGCGCAGCCTGACCGGCATGCGTCCGCTGGCGGTGCTGCCAGACAACATCACCACCGACCACCTGTCGCCGTCCAACGCGATCATGCTCGACAGCGCGGCCGGTGAGTACCTGGCGAAAATGGGCCTGCCCGAGGAAGACTTCAACTCCTATGCGACTCACCGCGGCGACCACCTGACCGCGCAGCGCGCAACGTTTGCCAACCCGAAACTGTTCAACGAAATGGTGCTGGAAAACGGCAAGGTCAAGCAGGGCTCGCTGGCTCGCGTTGAGCCGGAAGGCAAGGTCACCCGCATGTGGGAAGCCATCGAGACTTACATGGAGCGCAAACAGCCGCTGATCATCATCGCCGGCGCTGACTATGGCCAGGGTTCGTCCCGCGACTGGGCGGCCAAGGGCGTGCGTCTGGCAGGAGTCGAAGCCATCGCCGCGGAAGGTTTCGAGCGTATCCACCGCACCAACCTGGTGGGCATGGGTGTGTTGCCGCTGGAGTTCCAAGCGGGGGTCAATCGCCACACCCTGGGCATCGACGGGACCGAAACGTATGACGTGATCGGTGAGCGCAAGCCGCGTGCCACGCTGACCCTGGTGATCACCCGGAAAAACGGTGAGCGCCTGGAGGTGCCGGTCATCTGCCGTCTGGACACCGCTGAAGAAGTGTCGATCTACGAGGCGGGCGGTGTGTTGCAACGTTTCGCTCAGGACTTCCTTGAGTCAGCTGTAGCGGTTTAAACCCTGTGTCGAGGCGGGACGATCACGTCCCGCTTTCACCTTATTCAGGACAAAATTCCCATGACTCATGCTCCTCAAATTAGAATCCCCGCCACCTATATGCGTGGCGGCACCAGTAAAGGCGTGTTCTTCAGCCTGAACGACCTGCCAGCGGCCGCCCAGGTTGCTGGCGCGGCGCGTGATGCCTTGTTGCTGCGGGTGATCGGCAGCCCCGATCCTTACGAGAAACAGACCGACGGCATGGGCGGCGCGACCTCCAGTACCAGCAAGACGGTGATCCTGTCGAAAAGCAGCCAGGCCGCTCACGACGTCGATTACCTGTTCGGTCAGGTGGCGATCGACAAGCCGTTCATCGACTGGAGCGGCAACTGCGGCAACCTGTCGGCGGCGGTCGGTTCGTTTGCGGTCAGCAATGGCTTGGTCGACGCCAGTCGCATTCCACTTAACGGCGTGGCCGTGGTGCGTATCTGGCAGGCTAATATCGGCAAAACCATCATCGCTCATGTGCCGATCACTGACGGCGCAGTACAGGAAACCGGTGATTTTGAACTGGATGGCGTGACCTTTCCGGCGGCGGAAGTGCAGCTTGAGTTCATGAGCCCAGCGGCAGAAGAAGAGGGCGCAGGCGGCTCGATGTTCCCCACCGGCAACCTGGTGGACGACCTGGAAGTGCCGGGTGTCGGCACCCTGAAGGCAACCATGATCAACGCCGGGATCCCGACCATTTTTGTCAACGCCGAAGACATCGGCTACACCGGTACCGAGTTGCAGGGCGCGATCAATGGCGACCCGAAAGCGTTGCTGCTGTTCGAAACCATTCGTGCCTATGGTGCGGTGCGGATGGGTTTGATCCAGAACGTCGACGAAGCAAGCAAGCGTCAACATACACCCAAGGTCGCGATTGTCGCCAAACCTGCGGCGTACGTGTCGTCCAGTGGCAAGACAGTTACGGTTGCTGATACCGACCTGCTGGTGCGGGCGATGTCCATGGGCAAATTGCACCACGCGATGATGGGCACTGCGGCGGTGGCTATTGGTACTGCGGCGGCGATCCCGGGCACGCTGGTCAATCTGGCGGCCGGTGGTGGGCCGCGGACCTCTGTACGTTTTGGACATCCATCGGGCACGTTGCGTGTGGGTGCCGAGGCGAATCAGGTTGACGGCGAGTGGACTGTGGTCAAAGCGATCATGAGCCGTAGTGCGCGGGTGTTGATGGAAGGTTGGGTGCGCGTGCCGGGTGATTCGTTCTGATATATGTCTGATTCGGCCGTGCCTTGTAGGAGCGGGATTGCCCGCGATAAGGTCGGAACGACCTTCAAAGATGTGGACGGCAAGTGATAATTTGGAGCCTGTCTCAATTTTGCGGTCGTTTCTCGACCGATCGCGGGCAAGCCCGCTCCTACAGAGGGCGACGAGTTACTTGAAGCGCCGCTCCACCCCTTTCTCCACAAGAATTTTCGCGGAAATTTCTTCGACCGAAAAATGCGTGGAGTTGATGTGCGGAATATTCTCGCGGCGGAACAGGTTTTCCACCTCGCGCACTTCGAATTCACATTGGGCGAAGCTGGAATAACGGCTGTTGGGTTTGCGTTCGTGACGAATGGCGGTCAAGCGGTCCGGATCAATAGTCAGACCAAATAGTTTACTGCGGTGTTGTTTGAGCGCTGCCGGTAACTGCAAACGCTCCATATCGTCTTCGGTCAGTGGATAATTGGCGGCGCGAATGCCGAATTGCATGGCCATGTACAGACAAGTGGGGGTCTTGCCGCAACGCGAGACACCCACCAGAATCAGGTCGGCCTTGTCGTAGTAATGGGTACGGGCGCCGTCGTCGTTATCGAGGGCGAAGTTCACCGCTTCGATGCGCTCCATGTAATTGGAGTTGTGACCGATGGAGTGCGACTTGCCCACCGAGTAGGACGAGTGTGAACTAAGCTCTTGCTCCAGCGGGGCAAGGAAGGTCGAGAAGATATCGATCATGAAACCGTTGGAAGTCGCGAGAATCTCACGGATTTCCTGGTTGACGATGGTGTCGAAGATGATCGGGCGAACTTCGTCCTTATCGGCGGCCCTGTTGATTTGTTGTACCATTGCGCGCGCTTTTTCCACGCTGTCGATGTACGGTCGCGTGAACTTGCTGAAGGTGATGGTTTCAAATTGTGCCAGCAGGCTTTGGCCCAAAGTCTCGGCGGTGATGCCTGTGCCGTCGGAGATGAAGAAAGCAGATCGTTTCATTTGCGCCGGGGCCTTAAGCTAGTGACGAATCTTGGATATGATAGGCCGGCTTACGGCCTGGATGGCCAGCATTCTCACTTATTTTCCAGGTCCAGGCCATACACGCCCGGAACCGCTTTATTGGCAGTTTCAGCGCCCTGAGCTTTTCCCAACAACAGTCCAACACAGTTAGTGGAGAGATCACCTTGGTAGAGTACGTAGTTTCCCTCGATAAGCTCGGCGTCCATGATGTGGAGCATGTGGGGGGCAAGAACGCATCCCTCGGCGAGATGATCAGTAACCTCGCGGGTGCCGGTGTTTCGGTCCCCGGTGGCTTTGCCACTACGGCTCAAGCGTATCGTGATTTCCTTGAGTTGAGCGGTTTGAACGATCAGATCCATGCGGCCCTCGATGCGCTGGACGTCGATGACGTCAATGCCCTGGCCAAAACCGGTGCGCAGATTCGCGCCTGGATCATGGAAGCCGAGTTCCCCGAGAAACTCAACGCCGAAATCCGCACCGCGTTCGCCGCGCTGTCGGCCGGTAACCCTAATCTGGCGGTAGCCGTGCGTTCATCCGCGACTGCCGAAGACTTGCCGGACGCTTCGTTCGCCGGCCAGCAAGAAACCTTCCTCAACATCCGTGGTGTGGAAAACGTCATTCGTGCGGCCAAGGAAGTGTTCGCTTCGTTGTTCAACGATCGCGCGATTTCCTACCGTGTGCACCAGGGCTTTGACCACAAGCTGGTCGCCCTGTCTGCCGGCGTACAACGCATGGTCCGCTCCGAAACCGGCACTGCGGGCGTGATGTTCACCCTCGACACCGAATCCGGCTTCCGCGACGTGGTATTCATCACCGGCGCCTACGGCCTGGGCGAAACCGTGGTGCAGGGTGCGGTCAACCCGGACGAATTCTACGTTCACAAGAACACCCTGGCCGCTGGCCGCCCGGCGATCCTGCGTCGCAACCTGGGCAGCAAGGCGATCAAGATGATCTACGGCGACGAAGCCAAGGCCGGCAAATCGGTCAAGGTGATCGATGTCGAGCCTGCTGATCGCGCGCGTTTCTGCCTGAGCGACGCTGAAGTCAGCGAACTGGCCAAGCAAGCGATGATCATCGAGAAACACTACAAGTGCCCGATGGACATCGAGTGGGCCAAAGACGGTGACGACGGCAAGCTGTACATCGTTCAGGCGCGTCCTGAAACGGTGAAGAGCCGCACCCAGGCCAACGTCATGGAGCGCTACCTGCTCAAGGAAACCGGCACTGTGCTGGCGGAAGGTCGCGCCATCGGCCAGCGCATCGGCGCCGGCAAAGTACGCATCATCAAAGACGTCTCCGAGATGGACAAGGTCCAGCCCGGCGACGTACTGGTCTCCGACATGACCGACCCGGATTGGGAACCGGTGATGAAGCGCGCCAGCGCCATCGTCACCAACCGTGGCGGCCGTACCTGCCACGCGGCGATCATTGCGCGCGAACTGGGTATTCCAGCGGTGGTCGGTTGCGGCAACGCCACCGAACTGTTGAAAGAAGGCCAGGGCGTGACTGTGTCCTGCGCTGAAGGCGACACCGGTTACATCTTCGAAGGCGAGCTGGGCTTCGATATCAAGAAGAACTCGGTTGATGCCATGCCGGATCTGCCGTTCAAAATCATGATGAACGTTGGTAACCCGGACCGTGCGTTCGATTTTGCCCAGTTGCCCAACGCCGGTGTCGGCCTGGCGCGTCTGGAATTCATCATCAACCGCATGATCGGTGTGCACCCCAAGGCGCTGCTGAACTACGCCAACCTGCCGCACGACATCAAGGAAAGCGTCGACAAACGCATCGCCGGCTACGACGATCCGGTCGGCTTCTACGTCGAAAAACTGGTGGAAGGCATCAGCACCCTGGCGGCCGCGTTCGCGCCGAAGAAAGTCATCGTGCGCCTGTCGGACTTCAAGTCCAACGAATACGCCAACCTGATCGGCGGCAAGCTGTACGAGCCGGAAGAAGAAAACCCGATGCTGGGCTTCCGTGGTGCATCGCGTTATATCAGCGAAAGCTTCCGCGACTGCTTCGAACTCGAATGCCGCGCGCTCAAGCGTGTGCGTAACGAGATGGGCCTGACCAACGTTGAAATCATGGTGCCGTTCGTGCGTACCCTGGGCGAAGCCAGTCAGGTGATCGATCTGCTTGCCGCCAACGGCCTGGCCCGTGGCGAGAATGGCTTGCGCATCATCATGATGTGCGAACTGCCGTCCAACGCGATCCTGGCCGAAGAGTTCCTCGAGTTCTTCGACGGCTTCTCCATTGGTTCCAACGACCTGACTCAGTTGACCCTGGGGCTGGACCGTGACTCCGGAATCATTGCGCACCTGTTCGACGAACGTAATCCAGCCGTTAAAAAGCTGCTGTCGAACGCGATTCAGGCGTGCAACAAGGCGGGCAAGTACATCGGCATCTGTGGTCAAGGCCCTTCCGATCACCCGGATCTGGCCCGCTGGTTGATGGATCAAGGGATCGAAAGCGTTTCGTTGAACCCCGACTCCGTGCTGGAAACCTGGTTCTTCCTGGCCGAAGCGCAAGCGCCGGTTTGATCTGAACGGATAGTGTGAAACGCCGGCCCAGCATTAAGTTGTTGGGTCGGTCATTTTTTCAGGGCGGTTTTTTCGAAAGCCGCCTTTTTTATGCAAGAGCAATAATGCAAAGCAGTAGCGATCTATTTCCTGTGGCCTTGATCAGCGCCGAGCGGTGTGGCGATCTGATCGAGGACGTATACCGATTGAAACCCGCCAACAGCCCGGACATCAGTGTCGAGCTGGCCGTGACCCGGCTTGGCCTGGTCGCGCAGCCCAATACCCGTGGCGTGCCGGTGGTGCTGTTGCATGGCAGCTTCTCCAATCGACGGTTCTGGTATTCGCCCAAAGGCATCGGCCTGGGGGCTCATCTGGCGCGCGCCGGTTACGACGTATGGATTCCGGAAATGCGCGGGCATGGCCTGTCGGCGCGCAACCAGGCTTATCGTCACAACCGAGTTGCCGATTACGCCCGTTATGACCTGCCGGCGATTGCTGCGTTTGTCCGTGAGCAAAGCGGGCAGATTCCGCACTGGATAGGCCATTCGCTGGGCGGCATCACGTTGGCGGCGGCGTTGGGCGGTCAGTACCTTGGCGAGCCTGGCGTGGCCTCTGTGGCGTTATTCGGCAGCCAGATCAGTCGCAGCTATTGGCCGTTGAAAATTCCGATGGTGGAGTGGGGCGGTCGCTTGTTGCTCAAGCGCTTCGCACATATATCCGGTTCGCGACTCAAGCGTGGACCCGAAGACGAACCCATCGGTCTGGCACTGGAAAGCATGCGCTGGTACGGGCTGTTCAATCGCTTCGGCGACAAGGACCGTGACTGGTGGGCCGGCTTGAGTGAAGTCCGGGTGCCGGTATTGGCGGTGGCCGCGGCGGCTGATGAGCAGGACCCGGCCTGGGCGTGTCGCAAACTCTGCGACCAATTTGGTTCAGAGCAGCGTCAGTTTGTCTGCCTTGGGCGCGCGCACGGATTCAGCGATGATTTTGGCCATGTCGAAATGCTGGTCAGTAAGGGAGCGCAGGCTCAGGTTTGGCCCTTGGTGGAGCGTTGGCTGCAGGATCAGTCGGCGCCGTTGACCAGTGAGTCACAGGTGCAGCGTCTGGCGGTAGGCTAGTAAAGGCCTAGACTCAGGTGTTTTAGCGTGGCAAAAAGGAACATTGGCACTTAATGGCGGTCTGTGTGTACGTCTGTTGATTCGCTGTAGGCGGTTCTTCATGCCCCGTGGGAATTTTCCCATGACAGGGTCGTTCTTTTTCACAAGGAGTTCACCCATGCACTACGTCACTCCCGATTTGTGCGACGCGTACCCGGAACTGGTGCAGGTCGTCGATCCGATGTTCAGCAATTTTGGTGGTCGCGATTCGTTTGGTGGTGAGATCGTCACCATTAAATGTTTCGAGGACAACTCGCTGGTCAAGGATCAAGTCGAGCTCAACGGCAAGGGCAAAGTGCTGGTGGTCGACGGCGGTGGATCGCTGCGTCGGGCGCTGCTGGGTGACATGCTGGCGGAAAAAGCGGCAAAAAATGGTTGGGAAGGGCTGGTGATCTACGGCTGCATCCGCGATGTCGATGTGATCGCGCAAACCGATCTCGGCGTGCAGGCGCTGGCCAGTCATCCGCTGAAAACCGACAAGCGCGGCATCGGCGACCTCAATGTGGTCGTGACCTTTGCCGGCGTAACCTTCCGCCCGGGGGAGTTCGTCTATGCGGACAACAACGGGGTGATTGTTTCCCCTACTGCGTTGAAAATGCCGGACTGATCCGGGCACCGCACACCTCACAGGATACCGAATGTTCGACGAAACAAACGCGCAGTGGGGGCTGGTTCATGCCCTGGTACTGGATGGTCAAGGCGGGGCGCGTTTCATCGCTCGAACCGAACTGGAAGACCTCCAATTGCAGCCGCACGAAAGTGTCTGGCTGCATTGGGATCGCAGTCATCCGCAAACTCAGACCTGGTTGCGCCAGTCCAGCGGGCTGAGCGAGTTCAGTTGCGACCTGCTACTGGAAGAAAATACCCGGCCGCGTCTGGTGCCTTTGCCCAACGCCGAGTTGTTGCTGTTTCTGCGTGGGGTCAACCTGAATCCGGGAGCCGAGCCGGAAGACATGGTCTCGGTGCGGATTTTTGCCTCGGCGCAACAGGTGATCTCCCTGCGCTTACGCTCCCTGCGTGCCACGGACGAGTTGATCGAACACCTCAACGCCGGCACCGGTCCCAAAACGTCCTCTGAATTGATCCTGTATCTTGCGCAATTCCTGACCGATAAGGTCCAGGCGTTGGTCAGCGAGCTGTCGGAACTCGTCGACGACGAAGAGGAAAAAATCGACGCCGACGAACGGTACGCTTGCGATCATGGCGATATGCTGCATATTCGCCGTCGCGCGGCCGGTCTGCGGCGCTTTCTGGCGCCACAACGCGAGGTCTACGCGCAACTCACCCGGCACAAGGTTCAGTGGTTCGTCGAAGACGATGGCAATTACTGGAATGAAGTGCACAACAGCTTGACTCGCTACCTGGAGGAGCTTGAGTTGACCCGCGAGCGGGTGGGCCTGGTGCTGGAAACCGAAGATCGACGACTAAACGAACGTATGAACCGGGTGATGTACCGTTTTGGTATCATTACGGGCATTTTTCTGCCCATGAGCTTTATCACGGGCTTGTTAGGGGTCAACGTTGGCGGCATTCCCGGCTCTGGCAGCCCGTACGGTTTTCTGATCGCCTGCGCGATCATGGGCGCCGTCGGGGTAGGGCAGTGGTGGCTTTTCCGCCGTTTGCGCTGGGTCTGATGTTCCAGGTGTGTTGAATTTTTTTCGCTACCGAACAATTGATTTG
This sequence comes from Pseudomonas sp. NA-150, assembly GCF_044336365.1. Taxonomy (NCBI): domain Bacteria; kingdom Pseudomonadati; phylum Pseudomonadota; class Gammaproteobacteria; order Pseudomonadales; family Pseudomonadaceae; genus Pseudomonas; species Pseudomonas sp. NA-150. The sequence continues at coordinate 3,041,867 of NZ_CP172305.1, forward strand.
TGACCTGAACATTTTCCGAGGCGTCTTTCAGTGATATTGCGTGAGGTACCTATGCACGATCCGTTCGAAGAATCGCTGCGCGACATGCTTAATTCGTCGTCCTCCAGCCGGGATGACGATGCCTGCCTGGGGCGGGTGCTGAAAACCGCGAACCGCCAGGTCGGTGCCGGGGACCTGTTCAAGCTGCTTGGCCGCTGGTCGCAGGCGCTGATGATCGGGCTGAACAACGGTTCGCCCCACGTTTCCCCTGTCTCGCGTCGTACCCTTTCTTCTGCTCGCCCTGCTGATAAGGCTGATTGAACATGGAACTCAACCTCTGGACGCAGAGCCTGGTCACCGCCATGACGGTGTTATGGACCAAAGTCGCTAACTTCATCCCGAACCTGTTCGGCGCACTGATCGTGGTGTTGCTGGGGTTCGTCGTGGCCAAGCTGATCGACACGCTGTTGTCGAAGCTGCTGGCCAAACTGGGGCTCGATCGGTTGATGGGCGGTACCGGCCTGACCAAGCTGATCGCCCGTGCCGGGGTCCAGGTGCCGATTTCGACGCTGGTCGGCAAGATCGTCTACTGGTTCGTATTGTTGATTTTCCTGGTCTCGGCGGCCGAGTCGTTGGGCCTGGAGCGGGTCTCCTCGACGCTGGACATGCTGGCCTTGTACGTGCCCAAGGTGTTTGGCGCGGCGCTGGTGCTGCTGGTCGGCGTGTTGCTGGCGCAATTGGCCAACGGCCTGGTGCGCGGCGCAGCCGAAGGCGTGGGGCTGGATTATTCGGCTGGTCTGGGGCGTATTGCCCAGGGGCTGGTGATTATCATCAGTATTTCGGTCGCGATCAGTCAGTTGGAGGTCAAAACCGACCTGCTCAACCACGTGATCGTAATTGGTTTGATCACCGTTGGTCTGGCCGTTGCGTTGGCAATGGGGCTGGGCAGCCGGGAAATCGCCGGGCAAATCCTGGCAGGAATTTATGTGCGCGAGTTGTACCAAGTGGGGCAACAAGTGCGGGTTGGCGAGGTCGAAGGGCAGATCGAAGAAATTGGCACGGTGAAGACCACCCTGCTGACCGACGAGGGTGAGTTGGTGTCATTATCCAACCGAATCCTCCTCGAGCAGCGAGTGAGCAGCCGCTAACCCGGCAAATCCTGCTAAAGTATGCCGCCACAAAATGACCGGGAACCCGGGCAGTGGCGGACATTGACCACTGTCGGCACGACTTGTTTTGAATAAAACTCAATCGCTATCCATGCGCTACGACCCCCGCGAGCTCTCCGATGAGGAGTTGGTGGCGCGGGCGCACGTCGAGCTGTTTCATGTGACACGCGCCTATGAAGAGTTGATGCGTCGCTATCAACGAACACTTTTTAACGTCTGTGCACGTTATTTAGGGAACGATCGTGATGCTGACGATGTCTGTCAGGAGGTGATGCTTAAGGTGTTGTACGGATTGAAGAATTTCGAGGGTAAATCGAAGTTCAAAACCTGGCTGTACAGCATCACGTACAACGAATGTATTACGCAGTATCGCAAGGAGCGGCGAAAGCGTCGCTTGATGGACGCGTTGAGTCTCGACCCACTTGAGGAGGCGTCTGAAGAAAAGACGCCAAAACCGGAAGAGCGGGGTGGACTTGATCGCTGGCTTGTACATGTGAACCCGATTGATCGGGAAATTCTGGTGCTACGATTTGTCGCAGAGCTGGAGTTTCAGGAGATCGCAGACATCATGCATATGGGCCTGAGTGCCACGAAAATGCGGTACAAAAGGGCTCTTGATAAATTACGTGAGAAATTTACGGGCATTACCGAAACTTAACTCGGAGTAAATATCTCTAACGTGCAGGCAAGTTCTGTTAGACTTGCCGACGAGTTGTCCTTCGGTACGAGGGGCTTCTTAACAATCACCAGATGGGGATTTAACGGATGAAACTGAAAAACACCTTGGGCTTTGCCATTGGTACTGTTGTTGCCGCAACTTCGTTCGGCGTTCTGGCGCAAGGCCAAGGCGCGGTCGAGGGTGAAGTCTTCTACGGGAAGACGTACAACGACAGCGTCAAACACGTTGAAGACGGTCGCACACCTGGCATCTCCGCCGGCTACTTCATTACTGACGATGTAGAAGTGATCCTGGGCTACCAGAAGCACGATTACACTCGCTCGGACAACGCCGACTGGCAGAAAATCAACGGCGATAAAGCTACGCTGACTGGTATGTACCACTTCGGTACTGTTGGCGACGCTATCCGTCCATACGTTTCCGGCGGCTTTGCTCACCAGAGCATGACCAACGTTGAAGCTGATGGCCATTCTGGTCGTGACAGCTCTACCTTCGCGCAGATCGGTGCAGGTGCCAAGTGGTACATCACCGACAACCTGTACGCTCGTGCAGGCGTTGAAGCTGACTACAAACTGGACAATGGCCGTTGGGACTACGCTCCTACCATTGGTCTGGGCGTGAACTTCGGTGGCGGCTCCAAGCCAGCTCCAGCACCGGCTCCAGCACCGGCTCCAGAGCCAGTTGCTGAAGCTCCAGTAGAAGCAGCTCCACAGGTTGTACGTGTTCAGCTGGACGTGAAGTTCGACTTCAACAAGTCCGTGGTCAAGCCTAACAGCTACGCTGACATCAAGAACCTCGCTGACTTCATGAAGCAGTACCCACAGACCACCACTACTGTTGAAGGTCACACCGACAACGTCGGTCCTGACGCTTACAACCAGAAGTTGTCTGAGCGTCGTGCAACCGCCGTTAAAACTGTTCTGGTTAACCAGTACGGTGTTGGCGCTGGTCGTGTGAGCTCGGTTGGTTACGGTAAATCCCGTCCAGTCGCAGACAACAAAACTGAAGCTGGCCGCGCGATCAACCGTCGCGTAGAAGCTGAAGTAGAAGCAAAAGCTCAGTAATCTGAGTTAAGCCTCTACAAGGAAAGCCCGGCTCTGGCCGGGCTTTTCTTTGCCTGCGATTTGAGGGTGGCGGAACTCGGACCTGTGCAGGAGCGAACTTGTTCGCGAGGCGGTGTTTAGCGCAAAACGCGTTAAGCAACTCGCCAACAAGTTGGCTCTTACAGAGAGCGAAATTCGGCCGCTACCGGTGCAGCACCCATACAATCAACGCCAGGTTCGCCAGCAGTGACATCAGCGCCATGGTGCGCCACACCTTAAGCGGCTCACGCTCCAACAAGGGTCGAGGGCGGTTTTCGAGGGGGCTCAATTCGGCCTGCTCCAGCTGCAACAGCCACTCCTCGGAGGTCTCGTAGCGCTTGGCCGGGTCGGCTTCCAGCGCTCGCCCCAGCATACGTGCCAGCCAATCCGGAACATCGGGTCGATAGCGATTGGCTGGAACCGGGAGGCCGAAGCGTGGGTGCTGAAAGGCTTCGATTTCACCATAGGGGTAGTGGCCCGTGAGGAGGTAGTACAGGGTCACGCCGGCGCTGTACAGATCCTGTTGGCTACTGGGCGCCGCGCCGGCAAAGGCTTCGGGAGCGATGTAGCTGGGCGTGCCGGGCAGTTCATTGGCGGTGTCGCTGGACAGTCCGGGGCAGTAAGCCAGGCCAAAATCCAGCACGCGTAAGTCATTATGGTCATCCATCAACAGGTTTTCTGGCTTGATGTCGCGGTGCAGGATATTGCGCCGATGCAGCAGACCCAATGCTCGCAACAAATGAGCCGCCAGCGATTGCCAGAGGGGCAACGGTAGCGGACCGCCTTCGTTGAATAGTTCGGCCAACGTCTGGCCTGGGTACTCGCGCATCAGGTAATACAGATGCTGTCGCTCAGGCGCTGAGTGAACCTCCGGGAAATAGCGCCCGGCCACACGCCGCAGAAACCATTCTTCCAGTAGCAGGCCCTGCGCGGCCAGTGGTTCGCTATGACGGCTGGTGGGCAAAGTCTTCAGAAGCCAGGGCTGTGAGTGTTGGTCGCGTACCCGATACAGTTGGGATTGCCGAGACTGGCCCAGCAACGCCTCCACCCGCCAACCTTCGAACGCTTGCCCTGTCTTCAGCAGCGGTGGCACTGGCCATTGTTGTAACTGAAGGAGGGTATCGCCGAGGGTGTCTTGACCCAATTCATCGACCTGCACCACTAGCGCGCTGGCGTTGTCCTGGCTGCCGGCGAGGTGTGCAGCGCTTACCAGGGTCTTGACGGCTAAATCAAGATCCGCCTGCTCGCGCAGGATCGAGGCGATGTTGGCATCGCTCAAGGTGGCCCACACCCCGTCGCTGAGGATCAGCCAGCGCTCACCTTCGCGCAGTTCACCGTCGAGGTAATCCATGACCACGTATTGATCCAGCCCCAGTGCGCGCTTGAGTACGTGCTGCATGTCCGGTTGTTCCCAGACATGGTCTTCACTGACGCGCAGCAGATGCCCGGCATGCCAGCGGTAAACCCGGCAATCCCCGATATGGGCCAGGGTGAAGCGGCGTCCGCGCAGCACCAGCGCGCTGAGAGTGGTCAGCAAACCATTGGCCTGCAACCAGCGATTTTGCGCCAACAGCAAGCGGTCGAGTGATTGCGCGATGCCCCAGGTTTCAGGTGTGGCGTAGTAGTCCAGTGCCAGTGCTTGCAGGGTCGAGCGCGCTGCCAATCCGCCGTCGACGCAGTGGCTGACCCCGTCGGCGAGTGCGAACAGATAACCTTTACTCGCCGCCAGTGCCGGCATGGGTGTAACCAGCCGGCTCGCGTCCTGATTTTCCGGGCGCGGGCCGCTGGCACTGAAATGGGCGAAGCTCAATTGCAGGCTCATCGTGGCCGCTTACACCCGCGCAGCGGTGACGGCTGCCGAACCCCAGGTGGTTCTCCAGCGCAATTTGACGTTGTACAAGCCGAACCAGGCCAATACGCCCAGGCTGGCGAACAACCACAAGCCCATCTGGTAATCACCGGTGTTTTGTTTGATCGCACCCAGACCAGCGGCCAGCAGGAAACCACCGACGCCGCCGGCCATGCCGATCAAGCCGGTCATGACCCCGATTTCCTGGCGAAAGCGCTGCGGCACCAACTGGAACACTGCGCCGTTGCCAGCGCCCAAACCGAGCATCGCCGAGACGAACAGCGCCAAAGCGGCCCATGAACTCGGCAAGTTGAACCCGACGGCGGCGATGCAAATGGCGGCGACCGCGTACATCCCGGACAAGGTGCGAATCCCGCCAAAACGATCGGCCAGTGCGCCGCCCAATGGGCGCATCATGCTGCCGCCAAACACACAGGCGGCGGTGTAGTAACCCGCCGTGACCGGGCTCAGGCCGTATTGGTCGTTGAAGTAGCCGGGCAGGGCGCTGGCCAGGCCGATGAAGCCACCGAAGGTCACGCTGTAGAAGAACATGAACCACCAGGTGTCGCGATCACCCAGGGCCTTCATGTAGTCAGCCATGGCTTTGGGCTTGGCCCGTTGTGGCGAATTGCGCGCCATCAGCGAGAACGCCAGTAGCGTCAGGATCAGCGGGATCAGGGCGAAGCCGAAAACATTGGTCCAGCCGAAGGCCATGGCCAGTGCCGGGGCAAGCAGTGCAGCGAACACCGTGCCCGAATTTCCTGCACCGGCAATGCCCATGGCTTTACCCTGGTGCTGCGGTGGGTACCATTGCGAGGCCAGGGGCAGGGCGACCGCAAACGAAGCGCCAGCCATGCCCAGGAAGCAACCCAGAATCAATGCTTGGCTGTAGCTGTGAATGCCCAGTTGCCAGGCGGCCAGCAAAGCACTGATAACGATAATCTGGCCGATGATGCCGGCAGTTTTCGGTGACAACTTGTCGGCCAGCAAGCCCATCAATACGCGCAGGAATGCGCCGGCCAGAATGGGTGTAGCGACCATCAGCCCGCGCTGTTGCGTGCTCAGGTGCAGGTCGGCGGCGATTTGCACGGCCAATGGCCCCAACAGGTACCAGACCATGAAACTCAGGTCGAAGTATAGAAAGGCTGCAAACAGCGTCGGTTTATGGCCAGCGTTCCAAAAGCTTGTATTCATCAAACACCTCACCTGCAAAGTAGAGTCGTGGCCGGAGGCCAAAAAGCAAAAAACGCCGCAATCCGAATCGCCTGAGCGAGAGGGATGTGCGACGTCTTTGTCGTAAGTGAGGCAACCGCCGTTGGCTACCTGTGAATGGGTACTAGCAAGAGCTGGGCCATGAACCGGATTGCCCCTGAATTGTAGGAGCGGGCTTTGTTAGCCCAACATTTCATTCATGGCGATGATCTGCTCGGCCACCTGGATCAACTTCTGCTGCCGGCTCATGGCCTGGCGGCGCATCAGGGTGTAGGCCTCGTCTTCTTTGCAATTCTTCATTTTCATCAGCAGACCTTTGGCCTGTTCGATGCGTTTGCGCTCGGCCAATTGTTGGTCGCGTGCCTGTAATTGGGCACGAAGTTCCTGGTCGCTCTCAAATCGTGCCATGGCCACGTCCAGGATCGGCTGCAGGCGCTGCGCATGAATGCCCTCGACGATATAGGCGCTGACCCCGGATTTGATCGCCTGGCGCATCACGCTCGGGTCGTGCTCGTCGGTAAACATCACGATCGGCCGTGGCTGGTCGCGACTGACCAGTACCACTTGCTCCATGACGTCGCGGCCGGGGGATTCGGTGTCGATCAGGATCACATCAGGACGCACCGCTTCGACGCGCGCGGGCAGGTCGATGGTCAATCCTGATTCATCGACCACGTCGAAACCCGCCTCGCAGAGCGCCGCCTTGAGTCGTCCGACTTTTTTTGCTGTGTCATTGATCAGCAGGATACGCAACATACGGGCGACCTCCCTCAACGACTGGCATGCAGAGGCGTGCTGTCAGCCCGCGCGTGCAGGGAGAAGCTGCGTGCGTAGCCCGCCGGATCGCTACCATCCCAGATTTTGCCATCGATCAACTGGCTGCTGCGCATGGCCGAGGCGGGTACTGCGATGCCTAAAGCGTTGGCTGCCTGTGTGTACAGCTCGAGTTGCTGCACGTGGCGGGCGACGGCCAGGTAATCAGGGTCTTCGCGCAACAGGCCCCAGCGGCGAAATTGGGTCATGAACCACATGCCGTCGGACAGCCACGGCCAATTGACCTCGCCGCCATGATGAAAGCGCACGGCATGGTGGTCATGCCATTGATTGCCGAGGCCATCTTCATACTCACCCAGTAAGCGTGGTTCGATGCAGGCGGCCGGCGTGTCGAGGTAATCGCGACCACTGAGCAACTGCGCGGTGCTGCGCCGGTTTTCCTGATTCTGTTCGATAAAGCGGCTGGCTTCGAGCACGGCCATCACCAGTGCCCTGGCGGTGTTGGGATTCTGTTCGACAAATTCGCGGGTGCAGCCGAGCACCTTCTCAGGGTGGTCCGGCCAGATCGCCTGGGTCGTCGCCACGGTAAAGCCCAGGCCCTGATGGACGGCGCTGGCGCACCAGGGTTCACCGACGCAAAAGCCGTCGATACGCCCGGCCTGCAAGTGCGCGACCATTTGCGAAGGCGGCACCACCACGCTGTTGACGTCGTTGAGCGGGTGAACGCCTTGGCTGGCGAGCCAGTAATACAACCACATGGCATGGGTGCCGGTGGGAAACGTCTGGGCGAAGGTCAGTTGTGTGCGGCTTTGGTGCGCGTGACGTTCGAGCGCCTCAGGAGTGGTCACATTGGCGTCCTGCAGGGCGCGGGACAAATTGATGCTTTGCCCGTTCTGGTTCATACCCATCAACACCGCCATGTCGGTGGCCGTGTTGCCGCTGATGCCCAGTTGCACGGCATAGATCAGGCCATACAGGCTGTGGGCGGCATCCAGTTCGCCGCTGACCAGCTTGTCACGCAGATTGGCCCAGGACGACTGGCGTTTCAGGTTCAGGGTCAGGCCATAGGGTTGCGCGAATCCCTGAGTTGCCGCCACCACCAGCGAGGCGCAGTCGGTGAGGGCCATGAAGCCCACGTCGAGGACGTTTTTCTCAGGTGCGTCGCTGCCCGCGACCCAGGCCAGTGCATCGTTCGATGGGGTGTTCATACGTGATCGTTCATGCAGGGGGCCATCCATAAAAAAGGCGTCGCACCGTCCTTTGCTCACGCAAAGACGGTGACGACGCCATTGTCCGCTGACTCGCTCCGCCGTTGGATCGAGTGTAGATAACAGAGGTTTGTGCAAGGCATATGCCAGCGAGGGGACGGAGGGGGTAAAGTTCACGCATGACTCGCCTGGGAGCCCTCGCTGCGTCTATAATCGCCGCCCTGAATTCAGCCGCTCACGAGCCACGCCCGCCCATGTATAACCTGGCCCGCCAGTTATTGTTCAAACTCTCCCCGGAAACCTCCCACGACCTGTCGCTGGATCTGATCGGCGCAGGCGGCCGTCTGGGGCTCAATGGCTTGCTGAGCAAGGCGCCTGCGCAGGTGCCGGTCAAGGTCATGGGCCTGGAGTTTCCCAACCCGGTCGGCTTGGCCGCGGGTCTGGACAAGAATGGCGCGGCCATCGATGGTTTCGCGCAACTGGGTTTCGGCTTTGTCGAAATAGGCACCGTGACCCCGCGTCCACAGCCAGGCAACCCCAAGCCACGCATTTTCCGTTTGCCCCAGGCCGAGGCGATCATCAATCGCATGGGCTTCAACAACCTGGGCGTCGATAACCTGATCAGCCGAGTACAGGCAGCCAAATTCAAGGGCGTGCTGGGGATCAACATCGGCAAGAACTTCGATACGCCGGTCGAGCGCGCGGTGGACGATTACCTGATCTGCCTCGACAAGGTGTACGCCCACGCCAGCTACGTCACGGTCAACGTCAGTTCACCGAACACTCCGGGCTTGCGCAGCCTGCAGTTCGGTGACTCGCTCAAGCAATTGCTCGAAGCGCTGCGTCTGCGTCAGGAAGACCTCGCGCAGCGGTACGGTCGTCGCGTGCCATTGGCGATCAAGATTGCGCCGGACATGACCGACGAAGAAACCGTGCAGGTCGCGGCGGCGCTGGTCGAGTCGGGTATGGATGCGGTCATTGCCACCAACACCACCTTGAGCCGGGTCGGCGTCGAAGGCTTGCCCCACGGCGATGAAGCCGGTGGCCTGTCGGGCGCACCTGTGCGCGAGAAGAGCACGCACACGGTCAAGGTATTGGCGAGCGAGTTGGCGGGGCGGTTGCCGATCATTGCAGCGGGCGGGATTACCGAAGGCAAGCATGCGGCCGAAAAAATCGCTGCCGGCGCGAGCCTGGTGCAGATCTACTCGGGCTTTATCTATAAAGGCCCGGCGTTGATCCGTGAGTCGGTGGATGCGATTGCGGCCATGGGCCGGGTTTAATCGCAGTCACCCATAAAAAGGGGCTCCCTGAAGGAACCCCTTTTGGGCGCTAGCCCGCCGCCCGGATGGGGCGTGCATGGTTTTTTAAAAATATCGACAATTTAGAAATTCTTGATCGGAAGGTACCTGGTTAGCCGACCGCGTGAAGTTCGTTGAGTCTGTGGATGCCCGCAGTGCCGGTCATACCGTCCCAGTTGTCGCCGCGTCCTTCTCGCCAGCCATTGATCCAGGCTTGGCGTACTGACGGTAGAGTAAAAGGGCAAAGCTCACGGGATTTACCATGAACACCAAATTGATATCCGCGTAAAAATGCTCTTTCCAACGGATCACGCTTAAGTCTTCTCATAGGGTGTTGCCCTCTTCTGTTGACTGTTATGTCCCTGAGGACCTCGTGTCGAGGTCGGGCAGAATCTTCTGCCGTTGGTACCCGCTGCCGGCGTCGCGGGCTTGGTGTCGTCATCGTTGCGATGACAACCTGTGTTGATTTCTAACCAATGCTTTGGGCGCTGTGAATGATCGTTTTGTCATAAGGGCGTAACGGTTCGGGTGTAAAGGCCATAAGCGTTTTGCTCGCTTGTGTCGGTTTTTGCAAGACGAGCGCGCTGAGCCGGGGCTTTGCCGGGAGAATGGATTTTTATCCCGCTGCAATAGATGGCTTTTTGCGCACTGCCGTTAATCGACGAAGGGTCGCGGGATGTGACTTTTTGTTGCAACGATTTTTGCGGTAAAGGTTCTTAGCTCGAACAAATATCTGCCATTTTGCCGCTAGGCTGATGGTTTGACCGCTGCATTGACACCCGTTGTTGATGACGGTGGACCGGCACCTACCGTGTGCCACGCAGGCGTTCTCCAAGAAAGGCGTCTGTTTAAAATCTGGCCGGGCAATGCGTTGCCCCGCCGCTTATCGCTTAAGGCGTTGGATTATCCATGTCGGACCGTTTCGAACTCTTCCTTACTTGCCCCAAAGGCCTCGAAGGCTTGCTCGCTGAAGAGGCCACTGGCCTTGGCCTCGAGGAAACCCGCGAACACACCTCCGCCATCCGTGGCGTCGGCGACATGGAGACCGCCTACCGGCTGTGTCTTTGGTCGCGTCTGGCCAACCGTGTGTTGCTGGTGCTCAAGCGCTTCCCGATGAAGGACGCTGAAGACCTGTATCACGGTGTTCTCGACATCGAATGGGAAGACCACCTGGATGCAGAAGGCAGTCTGGCGGTGGAGTTCAGCGGTCACGGATCGGGCATCGACAACACCCACTTTGGTGCGCTGAAGGTCAAGGATGCGATCGTCGACAAGCTGCGCACCCCGACCGGCCTGCGTCCAGCCGTCGACAAACTGAACCCGGACCTGCGGGTTCACCTGCGCCTGGACCGTGGCGAAGCGATTCTGTCGCTGGACCTCTCCGGACACAGCCTGCACCAGCGTGGCTACCGTTTGCAGCAGGGTGCCGCGCCGTTGAAAGAAAACCTCGCGGCGGCGATTCTGGTCCGTTCCGGCTGGCCGCGCATCGCGGCGGAAGGCGGCGCGCTGACCGACCCGATGTGTGGTGTCGGTACTTTCCTGGTGGAAGGGGCGATGATCGCCGCCGACATCGCGCCTAACCTCAAGCGCGAGCGCTGGGGTTTCTCGGCCTGGCTGGGCCATGTGCCGGCGTTGTGGAAGAAGCTTCATGAGGAAGCCCAGGCTCGCGCGGACATCGGTCTGTCCAAGCCGCCGCTGTGGATCCGTGGCTACGAAGCCGACCCGCGTCTGATTCAGCCTGCGCGCAACAACATCGAACGCGCCGGCTTGAGTGAGTGGATCAAGGTTTACCAGGGTGAAGTCGCGACCTTTGAACCGCGTCCCGACCAGAACCAAAAGGGCCTGGTGATCTGCAACCCTCCGTACGGCGAGCGCCTGGGCGACGAGGCGAGCTTGCTCTATCTCTACCAGAACCTCGGCGAACGCCTGCGTCAGGCATGCCTGAACTGGGAAGCGGCAGTGTTCACCGGCGCCCCGGACCTGGGCAAGCGCATGGGCATTCGCAGCCACAAGCAATATGCGTTCTGGAACGGCGCGTTGCCGTGCAAGTTGCTGCTGATCAAGGTGCTACCGGATCAGTTCGTGACCGGCGAACGCCGTACACCGGAGCAGCGTCAAGTCGAACGTGAACAGCTGGAAGCCGATTCGGCACCGGTGGAAGCGCCAGGCAAGTACGAGAAATTCAACAAGAACGGCAACCCGATCAAACCGGCACCGGTGGTGGTCGAGCAGGCACGCCTGAGCGAAGGCGGGCAGATGTTTGCCAACCGTCTGCAAAAAAACCTGAAGTTGATGGGCAAGTGGGTGCGTCGTGAAGGCATCGACTGCTACCGCGTGTACGACGCCGACATGCCTGAGTATTCGCTGGCCATCGACCTGTACCACGACTGGGTGCACGTTCAGGAATACGCCGCACCGAAGACCATCGACCCGGAAAAGGCCTCGGCGCGTCTGTTCGATGCCCTGGCAGCGATTCCTCAGGCGCTGAACATCGACAAGAGCCGCGTGGTGATCAAGCGCCGTGAGCGTCAGAGTGGCACCAAGCAATACGAGCGGCAGAGTGCGCAGGGGCAGTTCAAGGAAGTCAGCGAAGGCGGGGTCAAGCTGCTGGTCAACCTCACCGATTACCTGGACACCGGGCTGTTCCTCGATCACCGGCCGATGCGCATGCGTATCCAGCGTGAAGCGGCCGGCAAGCGTTTCCTCAACCTGTATTGCTACACCGCGACCGCCAGTGTGCATGCGGCCAAGGGCGGTGCGCGCACCACCACCAGCGTTGACCTGTCCAAGACCTATCTGGACTGGGCACGGCGTAACCTGTCGCTCAATGGTTTTTCCGACAAGAACCGTCTGGAGCAGGGCGATGTCATGGCCTGGCTAGAGGCGAGCCGCGACGAATACGACCTGATCTTCATCGACCCGCCAACCTTTTCCAACTCCAAGCGCATGGAAGGAATCTTCGACGTGCAGCGCGATCAGGTGCAGTTGCTCGATTTGGCCATGGCACGCCTGGCGCCGGGCGGTGTGTTGTATTTCTCCAACAACTTCCGCAAGTTCCAGCTTGACGAACACCTGGGCGAGCGCTACGCCGTCGAGGAAATTACCGCGCAGACGGTCGACCCGGATTTCGCGCGCAACAGCAAAATCCACCGCGCGTGGCGGATCACCGCCCGCTAAGTCGATAGCCTTCCATGCCCGTCTACGAATTAGTCGGGTATGGAATGCGACTATCACTAGGCAAATTAGTGGCGAATGGCTATAACGAAGCCATCGTCAGCTGACGCCAGTGGCGTTTTGAGTTTGCTTATGTCGCCAAACCCCGTCCGACCGAAGGTTTTAGGTTTGATCAGCGAGGCTGCCAGCCCTTGGGTGGCGGCCGTTTTGGCGTTGATCGCTGGCGGCGCGCTCACCACGTTGCTGGTCTCCTCGAATAACGACCGCCACCATCGCCAGGTGTTGCAGCGTTTCAATCTGTTGGCCAGCGAGCGGGTCAGCCGGATTCAGGAGCGCTTCGACGATCAAATTCAGCGTCTCGATGGCCTGCGGCGTTTCTTCGTTTATTCGGAGGACGTCACGCGTAAAGAATTCGACGGTTTCGCCGGGCCTTTGCTGATGTGGACCCAGGCCTATTCGTGGGCACCCCGGGTTTCAGCAGCCGAGCGTCCTGGGTTTGAACAGCGGGCGCGAGACTCGGGTTTGAGCGATTTCGCCATTCGCGAGCGGGACGTCAATGGCGAGCTGGTGCCGGCCGCGCAGCGAGCGGAGTATTTTCCGGTGTTGTTTAGCCAATCGCGTACTACCTTGCCCATACCTTTGGGCTTCGATGTTGGCTCCGATGATACCCGACGTGCCACCCTCGGCCGTGCGCGGGTGTTGGTGGGTGCGGCGGTTTCGCCACGCATGAACCTGGTAGGCCTGGAGCCGGCCAACAGCAGCGGCGTATTACTGGTGACGCCGGTCATGGCGGGCAGCGCGGCAAAGCAAACGCTGGCCGGTTATGTGGTGGCTGTGATCAGCTTGCGCAAATTGCTCTCCGAAGGCTTGCCTGCGCAGACCCGCGATAACCTGACGTTGCAACTGTATGACCTGTGGTTATCGGATCAGCCTGATGTGCTTTATCAGTCGAGCAATGGCGTGGTCGACAGTGACCTGAAAATGACCACCCTGTTGAGCATGGCCGACCGTGATTATCGGCTGGACATTCGTCCCTCCGCCGCCTTCATGGCCGACAACCAATCGTCTTCCACCAGTGTCGCGGTATTGGGCGCACTCCTCAGTGTGCTGTTGAGTGCGCTGTTCTTCATCTTGGGTAGCCAGCGGCAACGTGCGCTGTCATTGGTGGAACAGCGCACCAGCGAGTTGAGTCGGGTGTTGGTGGCCTGGGAGAAGCTCAGTGCACAAGTCCCCGGTGGCATTTATCAGTTCCAGCAGAATGCCGACGGTAGCGCGCGTTTCAATTACACCAATAAAGGCATGCTGCAGATTTACGAGTTACCGCCCAATGACCTGCACAATGATGCCAGCGCCGTGTTCGGTCGAATCCACCCGCAAGATATCGAACGCATCATGCAGTCGATCAGCCTGTCTTCCGAGCACCTGACGCCATGGTGTGAGGAGTACCGGGTCGAATTGCCCAAGCAGGGCTTGCGTTGGTTGCGTGGCGAAGCCAAGCCGGAGCGACTGCCGGAAGGGGGCGTGCTGTGGCACGGGTTTGTGTCCGATATCACCGATTTGAAGCGTGTTGAAGACGAGCTTCGTGCGTTGTCGGTGACGGACGTGCTGACGGGCGTGTACAACCGTCGCTACTTCCAGGAGCGGCTCAAGGCCGAGTTGTCCAGGGTGCATCGCCACGGTGGCGCGCTGTCAGTGATCATGCTCGACGTGGATCACTTCAAGCGCATCAACGATCAATTCGGGCATGCCATGGGTGACCATGTGCTGCAGGGCTTGTGTCAACGGATCGGCCTGCGCCTGCGCCGTGATGATGTGTTCTGCCGCTTGGGTGGTGAAGAGTTCATGGTGCTGTGCCCGGATACCACCCGAGAGCACGCTCACGCGCTGGCGACGGACCTGTGGCAGGTGTTGCGCAGCGAGCCGATCGATGGGGTGGGCACGGTCACCGCGAGCTTCGGCATCGCCAGCTGGCGCTCTGCCGAAGGCGGCGATGCGCTGTTGCTGCGGGCGGACTCAGGGGTGTATGCGGCCAAGCAGGCCGGACGCGATCGGGTTGAGCCGGAGCTGCCGTAAAAGACTGGCACCGCACCTGTAAGAGCTTCCGAAGGCTGTGATCGGCGGCGAAGCAGTCGCCTTCGTGCGTCCCATGAAGGTCCTTCGGACCTTATCGTTCGAGTGCGGCCCAAACCTTCGACAGCTCCTACAGTTGTGCGGTGTGTCTGGCTTCAGGTCAAGGCTGTTGCAGCGAGATCGCGGTACTGGCCAGTTTCGGCTGGCGATACAGATCCAGCAGTGCCTCGTCGAGCACGGAAGCGGTACCGCCAACCCCGGAGCCGTTGAGGATCGCCACCACCGCCCATGTGTTGCCGTTGCTGTCGCGGCTGAAACCGGCAATCGCCCGCACGGTATTCAGCGTGCCGGTCTTGATGTGTGCTTCGCCGCGCATCGGGGTGTTCTTCAAGCGCTTGCGCATGGTGCCGTCAACGCCTACCAGCGGCAGCGAACTCATGTACTCGGCCGCATACGGGCTCTGCCAGGCCGACTGGAGCATCTGCGCCATTTCACGGGCGCTGACGCGTTCGGCGCGGGACAGGCCGGAACCGTTCTCCATCACCAGGTGGGTGGCGATAATGCCTTTCTTCGCCAGCCATTGACGCACCACGCGTTGCGCAGCCTTGGCGTCATCAGCGTCAGTTTCGTTACGGAATTTCGAGCCCAGACTGAGGAATAGCTGTTGGGCCATGGTGTTGTTGCTGAATTTGTTGATGTCACGAATGATTTCAGCCAGGTCCGGGGAGAACGCCTTGGCCAGCAGCTTGGCGTTGGCGGGCACCGAGTCCTGACGGTCCTTGCCCTGGATGGTGCCGCCCAGTTCCTGCCAGATCGCGCGTACCGCGCCGGCGGTGTAGGTCGGGTGATCCAGCAGCGAGAGATAGGTCTGGGAATTGCAGCCCTGACCCAGCTCGCCGGCGACGGTGACGTTGATGCTGCCGTCGGCTTGCGGTACCGGGCTGTAGCGAACATCACCGGTGCACTTGTCCGAAGGCAGGGCCTTGACCTGATTGTCGATATGGATGCTGGCAATCGGCGGCTCGACAGACACCAGAATCCGCCCGGAGTCGTTACGCGTGACGAAACGCAAAGCCTTGAGGTTGACCATCAGCGCGTCCGGCTTGACCAGGAACGTCGCGTTTTCGTCGTTGCCGTCGTCATTGAACTCAGGCAGTTGCGGCTGGACGAAATGGCTGCGATCGAGCACCAGGTCGCCGGTCACTTGCTGCACGCCATTGGCGCGCAGGTCGCGCATCAGCAACCAGAGCTTTTCCATATTGAGTTTGGGATCGCCGCCACCCTTGAGGTAGAGGTTGCCGTGCAGCACGCCGTTGCTCAGGGTGCCGTCGGTGAAAAATTCGGTTTTCCAGACGTGATTCGGGCCGAGCATTTCCAGCGAAGCGTAGGTGGTTATCAGTTTCATGGTCGACGCCGGGTTGACCGACACGTCAGCGTTATACACGGTCGGGGTGCCGGGGCCTGTCAGCGGCAGCATCACCAGTGACAGTGCGTTGTTGGGCAGCTTGGCAGCCTTGAGTGCTTGTTGAACCTTGGGCGGCAACGCGGTGTTGATCGGGGCGGCAGCGACAGACATGGCCAGCGGCAAAAGCAGGCTGGCGAAGAACAATGGGCGCAAAGATTTGATCATCTGAAATAAAACCCTACTGCTGAGAAGGGGGAAAAAATAGAGGGCATGGATGGATTCCCTCGGTCATCGTGACGCTGGCCGGTATGAAAACGGCGATTCGAGCACTGCGGATCGGCAATGGGTGTGCAGCAGCAATCGAAGTGTGCGGCATTATGCCCCAAGCGCGAGTGACTTGTGCCGTGCCGAGACCGCCGGATCGGCGTTTTTTATCGATGAGCGGTAATATTTCGCTGTCAGGCTCGCCAATCAGCAAACATTGTTACGTGGGCGGGCAATTCACCACCCAAGCTGGTAAAGTGCCGGCCGTTATTTCTTAGTGAGGATTGTCCCATGGCTACTAACCGTTCCCGTCGTCTGCGCAAAAAACTCTGCGTGGATGAATTCCAGGAGCTGGGTTTTGAACTGAACCTGGGCTTCAAGGAAGACCTGAGCGATGAAGCTATCGACGCTTTCCTCGATGCGTTCCTGGTTGATGCAATGGACGCCCATGGCCTGGATTACGTTGGCGGCGAAGACTTCGGTCTGGTGTGCCTGGCCAAACGTGGTTCGGTCAACGAAGAACAGCGTGCGATCGTTGAAGGCTGGCTGAAAGGCCGCAGCGAATTGACCTCGGTTGAAGTCAGCCCGCTGATGGATGCCTGGCATCCAGAAACACCGATCAAGTCGGTAGTCTGATACAAGAAAGGGCAGGCTCCGCCGGAGTCTGCCCTTTTTCGTTGCGCGCAATGCTGCAGCGATGATTCCGTTTTTACACCCGTGTAATCAACCCCGCCTTTTCCAGTACCCGGTCTTTATCGACCTCGTCGATCTGTTGCGGTGCCAAAAAATCAGCGGCGTACTGACGATAGATTTCGGCGTCGATGAACAGCTGGAACAACTCGGGATCGATATGCGCATCACGGCACATGAAGGCCATGATCGTCAGCGCTTCGCTCAGGCTTTTGCCTTTCTTGTAAGGGCGATCCGCGGCCGTGAGCGCCTCGAAAATATCCGCGATGGCCATCATCCGTGCCGGCAGGCTCATCTGTTCGCGCTTCAGGCGTTTTGGATAACCGGTGCCGTCCATTTTTTCATGGTGACCACCGGCCACTTCGGCCACGCCTTGCAAGTGGGGAGGGAAGGGTAACTGGCTGAGCATGCGTATGGTTTGCACCATGTGATGATTGATGATGTAGCGTTCTTCGCGGGTCAGCGTGCCGCGAGTGATGCTCAGGTTGTACAGCTCGCCGCGATTGAATTTGTATCGCGGCACCTCGAGGTCGAAGCCCCAGGGATTGTCAGCGGGAATGCCCTCGCTGGCGGTGCGTTCGAACAGGTGTTCAGGGCGGTCGGCCAGCAAGGGTTCACGTGTCGGCAGCTCAGGTGCGGGGTATAAGGCCTGGCGTTTGTTCTCTTCCCATGAAACACCGAGGCGGTCGTCCAGCGTGCGCATCCAGCTGCGCGCGGCGATCGTCTGCAAACGTTGCAAGTCGGCGTCGGCCATTGCTTCGCCACCCAGGTTGCTGTTGGCAATGAAGGCGAAGTCGTCATCCAGCGCATGCAGTTGTGCCTCTCTGGAACGGGCCAGCGTTGCGTCATCACCGCCTTGCGCCATGGCTTTCCAGTACTCGATCCAGACGTCACGTTTAAGCACTTCGAAGCGGGTGCGGACTTCATGAATACGGTCGTACAGGGTTTCCAGCTTGGTGGCTTTGTCGACCACGTATTCGGGTGTGGTGACCTTGCCACAGTCATGCAGCCAAGCGGCGATGTGCAAGGTTTCCCAGTCATCTTCGGTCGGCTGGTAGTCGCGAAAGGCGGGCTGGTCGCTGGCCGCAGCGGCCCGTGCAAGCATCATCATCAGTACGGGCACGCGCTGACAATGGCCGCCGGTGTAGGGGCTTTTGGCGTCAATGGCGCCGGCAATGATCTGGATAAAAGCGTCCAGCAGCATTTTCTGCCTGGCCTGCAGGCGCTGGCTCTCGATGCACAGCGCGGCGGCCCCGGAGACGGCCTGGATAAAGGCAATGCGATCCGGGCTGAGGTGCTCCTGATCGGTGTGGGTGCCGGTGTCTTGATGAATCAGCTGGAGCACGCCGATGGTTTCGCCGCGTTGGTTGCTCAGGCGAATACCCAACAAGTGGACGCGAGGCGTATTCAGAGCATGCAGCAGACCTTGCAGATCGCCGGCCTGTTCGAAGCCAAGGTCAACCACCACGTTGTTGGTGGTGCTGGTCAGGCGTTGCAGCCAATTGGGGAGACGGGTGTCGTTCAGGTCGTAGGTGCCAATGCCGTACTGTTGCGGGCTGTGCCGGACGCCTTGGATAATCACGCCCTGGGGTTCGAGGCGGCGAGTATCGATGTCGAGCAGGTAAATCAGCCCGGCCTGGGCTTGGTTGATGTCGACGGTTTCCGACAGGACGCGTTGCAGCAGCATATCGAAGCGCCTCTCGGCTGACAGGCTTGCGGTGATACGCAGAAAACTCGCCAGCGTGGACTTCATGCGGGCCATGGACAGCGCTAACTGATCCACTTCCAGTACCAGCGAACGATGGGTGGCGGGGTGACTGAAGTCGAAGCTGCGGATGGCCTCCGCCTCACTGACCAACGCGTGCAAGGGTTTGACCATGATCCGAGACATCAGCCAGCCCAGCGGCAGGCACATCAGCAAGGTGGTCAGGGTCACCAGCGCACCTTGCCATCGCAGGCGTACGGCTTCGGCCAGCAGTTCGTCCTCGGGCACCAGCATCGCCAATTGCAATCCCTGCGGGCCACCTTCTTTCAGGGTGCTGCGGGCCACCACCCAGGTTCGGTGTTCACCACGCAGGCGGCCAGTGGCATCCAGGCCATGGTCGAACAGGGTCGCCAGTACCGGGCTTAAGTCTCGCGCCTTGGCCAAATGCGCCGTGCCGCTTTCAACGATGACTTTGGCGCTGTCGGGATAGGCGATGGTGTTGCCGTCGCTGTCGAACAGCACGACTTCGGTGTTTTCAGTGACTTTGTGTTTGGCCAGAGTCGACGACAGCGCGTCAAGGGTCAGGTCGGCGGCGATCACACTGTCGGCGCCACTGCGGCGTGCGAGGGTAGTGCCCACTGCATGGGTGGTGAAGAACACATAGGGTTTGGTGGTGATCTGATCGACGCCGGCCCGGGCGTGCTTGAACCACTCCCGGTCGCGTGGATCGTAGGTCTCGTGGGCATTGTCGAGACGGCTGAGCAGGTGCAGGGCGTTGTCATAGAACAGCGATTGCGAGAGGGCGGTTTGCGTACCGTCCGGGTGTTCGATGCTCCAGACCTGGAAGGCCGCATCGGACGGGGCGTTGACCGATTGCTTGAGCGACTCGGTGCGCAACGGCCGCACCATGAAGAAATCGCCATTGCTGTAGCCAAGGTACAGAGCCGCCAGATTCGGGTCATCGCGCAAGGCCTGGGCGAAGGGCTTGAGCAGGGACATGCGTTGCTGCAGGGTACTGGCCTGGTTGTCGTCGTCGATTGCCAGCAGGCTGAGCAGCTTGCGGATCGGCTGATAGGTGCGCTGCAGATCCACTTCCACGTCTTGCGAGATGTTGTCGAACAGCTTCTCGCTGCTCGACAGGATGATCTCCGAGGTCTGCACGTAGTTGAAAATGCCCAGCACGACGCCTGTGAACAGCAACAGGATAGTGAACATGACACTGATATGGATATGCAGTGGAAAGCGTCGTTGTTCGGGCCAAGGGGAGCTAGGCATCGCAAATCTCTCCATAGTCGTGCGGTGCGAGAGGCGTTAATGCGCCAGCATAGCCCAAATAGTTAACCCCTTGGTGTCAACCGCTCTGGGCTTGCTGTGCGCGCAATGCCTGTTCGAGTGCGAGCATCGCAGTGTCGATGGCCTGCAGGCATGTGGCTATTACTTTTTCGGCGGCTTCGGCTTCGCAGGCAATCTCCAGTGCCTCGCACTGCTCGATCACCGCCCTGGCCTGAATGATCCGCGCGGCGCCCTTGATTTTGTGGGCCATGTCGCGCAGGTGCTGGCGATCACCCTTGGCTGAGCCCGCCGCCAGCTCCTGGCGGTCGTCCTGGCTGCTGCGCAGCAATTGTACGAGCAGACGCTGAATCATCTCCGGGCGCCCACCGGTGAGAGTGTTGATGCCGTCGATGCTGAACACGGGGTTTGCGGTGGGCGCTGCCGGCGGTTCGGTCTCGAGGGGCAGCGGGACGATTCGGGCCAGCTGTTCGTTGAGCGCGGTCAGGCTGATGGGTTTGAACAGGCAGCTGTCCATCCCGGCGTCTCGGCACCGTTGGTATTCCTCCGGTTGCGCATTGGCGGTGAAACCGAGAATCGTGCAATGGGCAGTTGAATGCTGCTGTTCGTAGGCGCGAATCGCCCGAGCCAGGTCGTAGCCGTTCATCACCGGCATGTTGCAGTCGGCCAGCACCAGGTCGAAATGACCGGCGAGCCAGATCTGCAATCCTTCGGCGCCGTGCTCTGCCGCCTGGAACTGATGGCCCAGATACCCCAGTTGCTGGCACAGCAGCAGCCGATTGGCCGGATGGTCGTCGACAATCAGGATATTCAACGACGCACCGACACTGGCCTGTGGGTCGCGAGGCGGGGCGACGACGTTGAGCGGTTCAAGGGTGGTCAGGCTCAGCACCATCTGCACCCGCGTACCTTGGCCGGGCTGGCTGCTCAGCGTCAGTTCACCGCCCATCATTTCACACAGGTTGCGACTGATGACCAGACCCAGTCCAGCGCCGCTCCTGGCCTGTTGCCCGGCGTTGTCGGCCTGGGCGAACGGGGCGAACAGGCGTTGCTGGTCCTCGTCGCTGATGCCGATCCCGCTGTCTTGCACCACCACTTGCACGCGCAGGTGCTGCGCGTCCGTACGGTCTTCGATGCTCAGGCTGATCTTGACCTGGCCCTGGTCGGTGAACTTGATCGCATTGCTGATCAGGTTCGACAGAATCTGCTTGAAGCGCAGCGGGTCGAGCAAGACATCGACGTTGATCCGTGGGTCGAAATCCAGCAACAGGTTCAGGCTTTTTTGCCGGGCCAGACCGTCGAATACGCGTACCAGTGACTCTACCAACTCCCGCAGGTTGGCGCGCTCGGGACTTAGGCTCAGGCGCCCGGACTCGATTCTCGCGATGTCGAGGATGTCGCCGATCAGCTCCAGCAGGTCGCGGGCCGAGTTGTAGGCCACTTCAATGGCCGGGCGGTCCAGATGCCCCTGGTCCGCGCGCTTGAGCGCCAGTTCCAGCATGCCGATAACGGCGTTCATGGGGGTGCGGATTTCATGGCTCATGGTCGCCAGGAAGGTGCTTTTGGCGCGGTTGGCGGCATCGGCCTGGTCCTTGGCTGCGTGCAGGTCCTCGAACAGTTGTCGCCGTTCGCTGATGTCGATCCAGCCGCCGATGATGCCTTGCACTTCACCCAGCGAGTCGCGAAACGGCAGAATCCAGTGATAGATGGTGAGCTGGCGTTCACCGATCTGCAGCGGCCGGTCGAGGATCAGCGGGGTGCCTTCAGCCATGACTCGCTGATAATCAGCGGCGAAACCCTGGGCTTCGAAAACATTACTCAACACCCCATCCATGACGCTCTTGCCAATGACGTCTTCGAGGCGGCTGGAAAAGGCTGCCAGATAGCTGTCATTGCAGGTCTGCAACAGGCCATCGCGGTCGCGGACATAGATAGGGTGGGGGGTGCCGTTGAGCAGCGTGCGCATGAATTCGAACTGATCGTTGAGGGCGCGCTTGGCGGCTTCCCGTTGCTTGATCTGACGCCGCATGTAAGCGTTCCACAGCAGCGAACCCAGCAGTAGCAAGCCGGTGCCAAGAATGATCTGGTAAATCAGTACGTGGTAATTGCGCCAGTAGCCACCGCTGGGCGGAGCGTAGGCCCGCCAGCGATTGTTGATCACGGCCAGGTCTTCCGGTGCGATGCTGGTCAGCGCCTTGTCGAGGATCGAACTCAGTTCTGTCGCGTTACGCGCGGTGGCCATGGAGAACCGCGCCTGGTCATCGCCCACGGTGGCGGTCATCTGCAATTTGTCTTCGAACAGCGGTGAGGACAAAAAGTAGTTGGCGCTCACCAGCGAGATCACCGCACCTTGCACCTGGCCTTGTGCGAGCAGGTCGAGGGCCTGGAAAGGATTGTCGGTTTCCAGCAGATTGACCTGCGGGTATTCGCGTTGCAGAAAGGGCTGGGTCGGACTGCCCTGGGTGACACTCAGGCGCTTGCCCGCCAACTGATCCAGATGAAGCGGGGCGCCCGGCACCTTGGCGGTGACCAGCACGAACGAGGCGTCGAGGTAAGGGCGGCTGAAGCTGAAACGGCTTTCCAGCTCGTCGCTGGGGATCATCGTGCCGATCAGGTCGGCTTGCCCGTCGCTGACTTGCTTCATCATCTCGCTCAGGCTCGGTGTGCGCTTGACGTCGAAGTGCAGGCCCGTACGCAAACGCACCAGGTCCAGCACGTCAGCGGTAATGCCACGGAAGTTACCGCCGGCGTCGAGAAATGTCAGGGGCGAAAAGGCCTCGTTGATCACCACGCGTACCACCGGGTGCTGGGCAATCCAGCGCTCTTCGCGTTGGGTCAATTGCAGTTTCTGGTCGGTGAGCAACAGATCACTGCCAGCGCTCCAGCGTTTGGAAATGCTGACCCGTTCATCGATGGGAATGGCTTTCAGTGTCTTGTTGATGACGTCCAGCAACAAGACATCATCGCTGCGCACGGCGAAGCTGAATCCATTGGCCTCGTGCTTGCTGAAATTGGCCATCTGCACGTTGTTCAGATAACCCTTGTTGATCAGGTAGTGAGTGGAGATGGTGTCGCCGAGGAAGACATCGGCCTGGTTGAAGGCCACCGCGTTGATCGCGCTCTGGAACGACGGGTAGGTCTGCAGCAGTGCGTTGGGGTACTGGGCCTGGACTTCCTCGGCCGGCAGGTAGTGGTAAACCATGCTCAAGCGCAGGCCGGCCAGGCCCTCGGTGAGCGGACGGGTTTCACCGACGCGGGTCACCAGTACTGGCTGGTCCACCGCATAAGGCAAGGACAGGGTGATGTTCTTGCCTTGCGCCTCGAAGCCATTGGCGCTGCCCAGCAGATCGATCTGGCCCTCGCTGAGGGCTTCGATGGCAGCTTCTCTGGAATCGAAGCGCAGCACCCTGATTGGGGTGTCCAGGGCATGGGCGAGGATTCCGGCGTAGTCGGCGGTGAACCCTTCGTAATCGCGGCCGGTGAGGGTCATGTCAAACGGCGGGTAATCCGGTGCCGAAGTGCCCAGGCGCAGCTCACGCTTGTTCTGCAGCCATTGCCATTGCCCGCGGTCAAGCCGGGTTTCCATGTGGCTCGGGCTGGACCGGCTGAGCAAGCTATAGTTCTGCGGTGCAAGTTCTGCCGCCTGAACACTCATGGCCATGCACAGGCCCGCGACCAGCTTCAGATAATCCATTAAGCGCTTCGACATCCGGTCTCTCACACTAGCTCGTGGCGCTTCGCCATCTCTATAAGTTCAACCAGGGTTTTCACCCTGAGCTTCTGCATGAGTCGAGTTTTGTAGGTGCTGACTGTTTTGTTGCTGAGGAACATGCCCTTGGCAATTTCCTTATTGGTACGGCCTTGGGCAAAAAGCTGCAATACCATCAATTCGCGATCATTGACCAACTTGAATAATTCGAGTTCGGAAGGAATGCCCTCTTCGCGACTTGCCGGGCTTAACGCCTGGCTCGGAAAGTAATTGTAGCCCGATAATACCGCTCTTACCGAACTGAGGAGTTCGCTCAGGTCTTCTTGTTTGCACACATAACCGGCTGCACCCGACTGCATGCAGCGGATGGCGAACAGGCTGGGGGTCTGGGCGGTCAGTACCAGGATTTTCGAGTCCAGGTTCATGGCGTTGAAGCGGGCCAGCACTTCCAGGCCATCCAGCTTGGGGATGCTGATGTCGAGGATGATCAGGTCGGGGTTGCATTCACGGACCATTTGCATGGCGTCCACGCCATTGTCCGTTTCACCCACCACGTCATAATTTTCGTTTTCCAACAGCATGCGGACCGCGAGACGAATGACCGGATGGTCGTCGATGATAAAAACCGAGTTCATAATTCAATTCCATACAAGCAGCGAAGAAAGCGGGCACCTTAGCCCAGATGTTCCAATAGGCACATGAACCGACGGGCCCGAACAGTAGATATAGGAAATTTCCTACAATAAATAACGTATCGCCTCACAAATATGCTGGGGAGGACCCGGCGGATGTTTAAAAAAGTGTCCGGTTTTAGTGTGCGAGTTTACGATTAACAGATCAGCCATTTATAGCGATTTGGAATTATCCTACAAGGTGTTAAGAGTTTAATGACGACGTAACACAGCGCTTTGATCCAAGTCTGTACGGCATTTCGTTTAATCAGTGTTTAACGATTTATGGGTGAGCAGTGGAACAGGATCGCCGGCATCCGATTGCGCAGAGATTTCCAGCAGGTCAGTGAAGGCTTGCACCTGGAGCGGTTTGCTCAGGCATCCCAGCAGGGGCAGTTGGCGTTCGAGGGCGATGCGCTCTAGCGTATCCAGCTGTTCCTGGCTTAGCCCGCTGAGCACCACGGCCTGGCCGATAAGCCCGTACTGGCTGGCTAGACCGATCAACTCCAGCCCGGGCAGATCAGGCAGGCATTGATCGCACAGCAGGACGTCGAAGGGGTCTTTGGCGTTCTCCATGGCGACCATCGCTTCGGCGGCGCTCAGCGCTGGTGTCAACCGGTAGTAGCCCTGGTTATTCAGGAGGATTTGGGTAGCGATGAGCTGGAAAGGATGGTCTTCCACCAACAAGATGCGCAGGTTGTTTTTTGACATCAGGACCTTCCGGGCAAAAGCGATAGCGCAGCGTGCGCGAACCCAACCCTTGCGACAGTCATCACGTTCATTCAAGCAATTGTCAGACAAGCTGCTTGAATGTGAATCCTCGGTGGTGAAGGCGTCAGGTTGATCTAGACCCGCCAACGACGGCGAAGCACAGGCTGAATTATTCGGCAGTCCGGTATCCTGATCGATAGGGCATTTCTGTTCTGGGTGTAGGCTCTGTCCCTAATTGCGCTGCACAGGGCAATCATCGCAGTGATTTTGCCGAACAGTGCCCAAAGGGGCGGGCACTGTTGGTGCGCGGCCACTCAATTGTTAAACCGGGCTTAAACGGCCAGTCATCTGTCCGGCCATCTCGCTGGCGTAGCTATCGGTCATGCCGGCGATGAAGTCGATCATGCGCAGGAACGAGGTGTGCAGCGGCCAATGGGGATCGGGTGCATTGTTGCCCAGCAGATCGAGAATGCGCTGGTTTTTGAAGGACGGCGTGCGTCCGCCGAACTGCTCCAGCGCGGCGCCGCAGAATGCGTTGAGCAACACTTCCAGGGTGGTGTAGGCGCCGATCTCGTGCAGGGTCTTGCGTTTGTCCTGGAAGATTTTCTTGCGCGCCATATCTTTGGCATCCAACACGCAGCGCTTGGCGGGGCCGTGCATGTGTTCCACCAGGTCACCACTGAGGGTGCCGGCCAGCAGCGCATCCTGCTGCTCGACGAAGGCGCGCGCGGCCGCGTTGGTCAGGTGTTCGATGGCCTTGCCGCGCAAGATCGCCAACTTGCGCCGACGCGAATCGGCGGGGCCCAACTGGCGATAGGTTTCCGGCAGGTCATCCCCCACCAACCCCAGCAACAGTGACTCAACCTCGGCGTATTCCAGCAGTTCCATCTCCAGGCCGTCTTCGAGGTCGATCAGCGCATAGCAGATATCGTCGGCCGCCTCCATCAGGTACACCAGCGGATGGCGGGCCCAGCGTTGCTCTTCCAGTTGCGGCAAACCGAGTTTGTGGGCGATCTGCTCAAGGATCGGCAGTTCGCTCTGGTAGCAACCGAACTTGTGTTTTTTGTAACCCAGCGAGTCCGCATGCCGCGCGGTCCAGGGGTATTTCAGGTAGGTGCCGAGGGTGGCGTAGGTCAGTCGGGTGCCGCCTTCGAACTGGTGGTACTCCAATTGCGTCAGGACCCGAAAACCCTGGGCGTTACCTTCGAAATTGAGGAAGTCGTTGCGTTCCGCGTCGCTCATGGCGTCCAGCCAACCGCGCCCGGCGGCTTGCAGAAACCAGTGGCGGATGGCGTCTTCGCCGGAATGGCCGAACGGTGGGTTGCCGATGTCATGGGCCAGGCAGGCCGATTGCACCACCATCCCCAGATCGCTGGGCTCACACCAGTCGGGCAGGGCGTCGCGTAAAGTCTCACCCACACGCATGCCCAGCGAACGGCCGACGCAACTGACCTCCAGCGAGTGGGTCAAGCGGGTGTGGATGTGATCGTTGCTGGTGACCGGATGCACCTGGGTCTTGCGTCCAAGGCGGCGAAACGCGCCGGAAAAAATGATCCGGTCATGATCTTTGTGAAAAGGGCTACGGCCGAGTTCTTCTGGGCTGTGCAGCGTTTTGCCAAGTCGTTCGCGGGTGAGCAGGGTTTGCCAATCCAAGGCGTTTACTCCATCAAGTAATAACGCCTAGCTTCCCGGTTCAGCCCTCTGTCTGCAAGCACGTCAGCATCACAGCCCCGCAGCGTCGATATCCACCAACAGTAAACGCTGGCCATTGTCGAAAAACTGCCCGGCCGTGAGGCAGTACTGGTTGCTGGTGGCATCGCGGTAGGTGTTGGACAGGGTCAGGCGTCGCTCGTCCCAGCCTTCGGCCAGCAGGTGATAGAAGTACGGCCGCCACGACCAGTTGTGTCCCAGGTAACTGGCGTCGGACTGCCATGCGCCATTGCGCCATTCCAGGTTTGGCGTCAGTTGCGTGCCGTGCCGGTCGCACTGGTAGAACCGCAACAGCCACGGGTAATCATGCAGCGGCGGTAACTGGCTCAGCGGCGCCTCGCCCTCGGCCCACTGTTGCAACAAGCCCATCAGCTTGCCCAGTTTCTGGCGCAGACTCATCAAACGCTCGCGCTCTGCAACCTTTCTCAACACGTATTGGTCGCGCAGTTGGCCGAAGCGCTGGACGAAAGCGTCGGCGGCGAAAAACTCCAGCTCACCCTTGGCGAACAGGAAGCCCTGCACGTATCGCGACCCGCACTCCAGGGCGAAGTCCAGCTCGGCTTCGGTTTCCACACCTTCGGCAATGATCCAGCAACCGGTTTTTTCCGCCATCTGCGCCAGCGCTTTTACCACGTCACTGCTGGGGCCACCCCGGGCTGCGGCCTGAAACAGGCGCATGTCCAGCTTGAGAATGTCCGGTTGCAGGGCCAGCACCCGATCCAATTGCGAATAGCCGGCGCCGAAATCGTCGATGGCGATGCGCGCTCCGGCTTCGCGATAGCGTGCCACGACGTCGGCCAGGCGCTGAAGATCGCCACCGAGCTCGGTGATTTCAAAGACGATGCGTTGTGCGGCAACACCTCGATGTTGCAATTGTTTAAGGCTGGGCAGTGCCTGGCCTGGACGCAGCCGGTTGATCCAGCGCGGCGAAATGTTGAGGCTCAGAAACCAGTCGGCCGGCGCTTCATGCAAACGGCTGAGGGCATTGTCACGAATCGCTCGATCGAGTCGGCGCAAGGTTGCCGGTGATACTTTCGGGTCGGCGAACAGCGGGCCAACCGACAACAGTTGACCGTCGTGTTGACGCAGTCGACCCAAAGCTTCAATACCCGCAATGCGGCCAGTAGCGGTATCGATGAACGGCTGAAAGCAGGCTAGCGGTTGCCCATCGA
The DNA here is from genome assembly GCF_044336365.1 of Pseudomonas sp. NA-150. NCBI lineage: Bacteria > Pseudomonadati > Pseudomonadota > Gammaproteobacteria > Pseudomonadales > Pseudomonadaceae > Pseudomonas > Pseudomonas sp. NA-150. The sequence goes on from NZ_CP172305.1 coordinate 3,069,688, forward strand.
TCACGGAGCCTCCTTAGTGGATCTTGGAATTATTCTGCCGGGCAGGCAGCCGCCTTCACACCCAGGCAGCCCTGGGTGTGAAAGCAGGTTTAAAGCTTTGCAAGAATGCAGCCAGTTAGGGCCGCTCAGCGCTTAGCTGAGGAACCCTGTAACACCAGTTTTATCAACGGCATAAGGCTGGTGCCCAATTTGACCAGGCGGGTCACGCTGTTGATGCCGTCAGCCTTGGTGCTCTTGCCGCCAAGAAAACCCAGCAGGGTCACGATGCCAATTCCCCAAAGGGGCGCATGTTTGATCCCGAGGGTGCCTTGCCAGTCGCGAGCCATGCCTCGCACCTGGCGAATCGGTTGGAGCATCGAGGCGGTCTCGTGGCGAATTTCCTGACGGTGCATTTCCATGCGCAGGCGGATCAAGGCTTTGCGCAGTTCGCGGCGGGAATTGGTTTGCGGCAATTCAGGCAGGTTCATGGCATCAGTCGCTCGCGATCATTGGCCAACTCTTCAAGGGTGGCATGGAAGGGCGACGACTCGTCGAAAATGGCGGCTTTCAAACGCACGCCGCAAAACACCGCAGCCAGGCTGTAGAACACGCACAAACCAATGATGCCGCTCATGCGGTAGGTGTCCCACACCAGAATCAGTACCAGCACCGACAGCCCGATCAACAACAGCAGGGCGAACACCAGCGCCAGGCCAGCGAACAGCAGCAGGCTGACCGTGCGCGATTTCTGCTCTTGCAGTTCAATGCCGAATAGCTCGACATGACTGTGCAGCAGCCCGAGAAACGCGGCACCCAGGCGCCGCGAGGAGGAGTCGAGGCCCGCCAGTGGCGGACCGGATTCTGTGCCCAGGGCCATAGCGTCAGCGCCTCGTAGCCAAAAGGCCGAGGACGAAGCCGATGCCTGCCGCGATACCCACCGACTGCCAGGGATTGCTCTGCACGTAGTCTTCGGTGGCCAGCACGGCTGCTTTACCGCGCTCTTGCAGCGATTCTTCGGTGAGCTGCAAAGTCTCCCGCGCTTTGATCAGGCTTTCATGGATCTGGCCGCGTAGCTCGTCGGCCTGATCACCGGCCAGGGTTGCGGTGTGCTCAAGCAGTTTTTCAGTGTCGCTGACCAATGCCTGAAAATCCGCCATCAAAATGTCCTGTGCGCTCTGCGCTGTTTTGCGGGCCATGGTTATCTCCGTTTGCTGGCTTATGGGGGTTCGAGTCTAAGGGATTGCCGAAGGTTCATTTCATTCGCCGCCCTGTTCATATCGGCGGCTGGTACAGCTTTTGCTTCTCGCTGGTGCGCCATGGAGGGCGGATGCGCTTAATAAGGGCGGAGACAGTCGCGCCATGCGCCGCTGATCTCGCGCTCACCCTTGAACACTCGAGAAAACGCTTAAGCGGTGATTTTGCCCCTGACAGCCTCTGCATCAAACCGGGTCATGCTCATCAGCTTTTGGCTAAGGGCAGAGCGCCAGTTCGGTGCGTGCGTAAGGGTATTGACCCGCTTTGGTGCTTTTTTGTGAATTGCAGGTCTGCCGTTCCATGGAAAATCTTCAAAGCGCTGTGGACCAATTGGTCCAGAGTTCAAATACCGTGTTCATCCTGGCGGGCGCGGTCATGGTCCTGGCCATGCACGCCGGTTTTGCCTTTCTTGAAGTCGGCACTGTCCGCCACAAGAATCAGGTCAACGCCCTGTCGAAAATCCTCAGTGACTTTGCCGTGTCCACGCTGGCCTACTTCTTTATAGGTTACTGGATTTCCTATGGCGTGAATTTTTTGCAGCCAGCCGCTGTGATCAGCGCCAATCATGGTTATGGCCTGGTGAAGTTTTTCTTTCTGTTGACCTTTGCTGCGGCGATTCCGGCGATCATTTCGGGCGGGATTGCCGAGCGTGCGCGGTTTGCCCCGCAACTATGCGCGACGTTGTTGATTGTGGCGTTTGTCTATCCCTTCTTCGAGGGCATTGTGTGGAACGGCAATTTTGGCGCGCAAACCTGGCTGCTCTCGCATTTCGGCGCCAGCTTCCACGACTTCGCCGGCTCGGTGGTGGTGCATGCCATGGGCGGATGGCTGGCATTGGCGGCGGTTTTGCTGCTGGGGCCACGTAACGGCCGTTATCGTGATGGACGGCTGATTGCTTACCCGCCGTCGAGTATCCCGTTTCTGGCGTTGGGCTCGTGGATTCTGATTGTTGGCTGGTTCGGCTTCAACGTCATGAGTGCCCAGACCCTGGAAGGGGTCAGCGGCCTGGTGGCGGTCAATTCGTTGATGGCCATGGTCGGCGGTACGGTCGCGGCGTTGATCGTCGGCCGCAACGACCCCGGTTTCCTGCACAACGGACCGCTGGCCGGGCTGGTGGCGGTGTGTGCTGGTTCGGACCTGATGCACCCGGTGGGTGCGCTGGTTACCGGGGTGATTGCCGGCGCCTTGTTCGTCTGGTGTTTTACCGCCGCTCAGGTGCGCTGGAAAATCGATGACGTGCTGGGTGTCTGGCCGTTGCATGGTTTGTGCGGCGTCTGGGGCGGTATCGCCTGTGGTATTTTCGGCCAATCGGCGTTGGGTGGCCTGGGTGGGGTCAGCTTGATCAGTCAGTTGCTGGGCAGCGCTTTCGGCGTGCTGGTGGCGCTGTGCGGCGGCTTGCTGGTGTATGGGGTGATCAAGTCAGTGACTGGCCTGCGTCTGACTCAGGAGCAGGAGTATTACGGCGCAGACTTGTCGATCCACAAGATCGGCGCCGTCAGCCAGGACTGATGCGCAGCAGGCTCGACGGGGTTTGTCCGGCGAGCCTAAACTACTGTCATAGCCGTTTCCGCCAGCTTTTGCCGAAGGTCCTTGCATGCCTCCTGAATGCCAACTGTTCGGCACCCTTGGGTGCCACCTCTGTGAAGTCGCCGAAGTCGAGTTGATGCCACTGATTGAGCACGGTTTGTTGGTCGAGTTGATCGACATCGGTGAAAACGAAACGCTGGTCGAGGATTACGGCTTGCGTATCCCGGTGCTGCGGCGTGTCGACACCGGGGCCGAACTGGATTGGCCTTTCGATGCCGAACAAGTGGTGGTCTTCCTCAAATAGCGCCAAACCCTCCCTCTCGTCGCGGCTAGCGTTAATCCGTTAGCCAGCGCGCCTCGTTTCGTTTACTGTATATGCATACAGCTATGCGAGCGGCTCAATTTCCTTTGCCATTTTATTCGCCTGCGGCCTTTGCCGACGGGCCTGCAACCCTTTGCTTGAGCGCTTTTGAACCAACATTTGCGACGCTTTGAAACAGTTCGGTAATTGACAGGATGGTCGTATCCCGATTGAACGAACTGAAAGAACACACTGAGGACAACAGCCATGGTCAATGTCGAACAACTGAAATACAGCGTGAACCGCATGTCTACCGACGTGGTCCGCGAAGCCGTGCTGGAGCTGCGCATGGACGGTCTGGTCACGGAAGGCAAGACACCCTTTACCAAGTTGCATTTCAATACCTGCTTCGCGGAAATCGAAGCCTTGTTTCAACGTGCGGGTTACCACCGTCAGTTGGATGTGGTGGGTTATCAAGGGTTGCTTTACGCGCTGTATGACCCGGCGCGCTGGGAAGCCGTGGATGTGTTGCGCTGGTTGAAGGAGTTCACCGACGCGGCGGCGACGCAGACGTCGAATCTGGCGCGAGGGTAGGAGGGGGGTTTGTGACGGCGTGTATCAACTGAAATGTCCCGGAGCGCATTAATCAATGGCAAGCGGCGGCTTATGCTTCTTGCCTCGGTGAGCCCAAGGTTCGCTGCGCCCCCCCCGGAGACTTCCCATGATCCATGACGCGCTCAGTAACCGATTGTCCTCTTTCGAACGCTACCCATTGCTGGACAGCGAAACACCGATTCATGCGCTCAGTCGCCTGATGGCGGCAGGGTCATTTGACGGGGTAAACCTGTTCGCTAAACGCGATGACCTGATGGGCGTCGGCGGCGGTGGCAATAAGTTACGCAAGCTCGAGTTTTTGCTTGGCGACGCACTGGCTCAGGGCTGTGACACGTTGATCAGCTTTGGTGGCCGGCAATCCAATTACGCGCGTTTGTCCGCCGCTGCTGCCGCACGCGCTGGTCTGCGCTGTGAAGTGGTGTTGACACCGTCAGCCGCGCGCAATGATGCGGATTTTCAACACAACGGCAATGTATTGCTCGACGGTATCTTTGGCGCCAACGTGCATTTGCTCGCGATGGGGCAGGACCCGCAGGCGTTTGTCGATGAGCTGGCACGCAGCCTGGCCCGGCAGGGACGTAAAGCCTACGTGGCACCCCTGGCCGGATCGAGTGCTCTGGGTTGCCTGGGCTATGTCTCGGCGGCCGTGGAGATTCAGCAGCAGTCAGCGCTCACAGGCCTGGATTTCGCCGCGATTCTGTTGCCCAACGGCAGTGGCGGCAGTCACGCCGGGCTGGTCGCCGGGCAGGTAGCCATGGGCCTTGACCCGACGCGGGTGCGTGGCTACACGGTGCTGGCGGAAAAAAGCCGTGCCCACGCTATCACCCTGGGCAAGGCACAAGACACCCTGGCGCTGATAGCCCCGGACAAATCGGTGCAGGCCAGTGACATCGTGATCGATGGCAATCATCTGGGCGAGGGCTACGGCGTGCCCACGGCAGGCATGCTCAGCACCGTGCGCCGCGTGGCCCGTAGCGAAGGCTGGTTGCTGGATCCGGTGTATGGCGGCAAGGCGCTGGCCGGGGTGTTGCACGATATTGAACAAGGTTGCTACCAACCGGGCGACAACCTGCTGTTCCTCATGACAGGTGGCATTCCAGGGTTGTTCGCTTACCGCAGCGCGTTCGACTGATTAGATTCTGGCCGGTCCTTGCGCGATAATGCGCGACCGGCCAATCAGGGCCTGTTGAACGTTTGAGTGCACCCATGTCCGAGTCCGCTTTTTCCCCGGCACAGAATCAGGCCAGTACGCTGTATCTCCCTGCCGGATCGTGGACAACGGTGCTCGATTGCCTGTGCGCGCATTTTGCCGCGATTGGCCGCGAGCAGTGGCTGGATCGCATGGCCCGTGGCCGGGTGCTGGACGTGGACGGCCAGCCGATTTCCGCACAACGGCCGTATCGGGAAGGTCTGTGCGTTTATTATTTTCGCGAAGTGCCGAACGAAACGCCGATCCCGGTGCTGGAGACCATTCTCTATGCAGACGAACATTTGGTGGTGGCCGACAAACCGCATTTCCTGCCCGTAACACCGGCCGGTGAATACGTCGAACAAACCTTGCTTCGTCGGTTGATTCGACGCCTGGACAACCCGGACCTGGTGCCCTTGCACCGCATTGATCGGCACACCGCAGGCCTGGTGTTGTTCTCGGCCAACAAGGGCAGTCGTTCGGCGTACCAGTCGCTGTTTCCGACCCGCCAGATCGACAAACGCTACGAGGCCATCGCCCGGGCGTTGCCCGAGGTGGAATTCCCACGGCTACACAAAAGCCGTCTGGTCGCGGGCGAACCGTTCTTTCGCATGCAGGAGGCGGCCGGGGTCAGCAATACGGAAACTCGCATCGAGGTCAGTGAGCGCGATGGCGAATTCTGGCGTTACGCGTTGTACCCGGTGACCGGCAAAAAGCACCAGTTGCGCGTACACATGGCGGCGCTGGGGGCGGCGATCTGTAATGATCCGTTTTACCCCGACGTGGTGAAAATCACCGAGGACGACTTCAGTCAGCCATTGAAGTTATTGGCTCAGGGTTTGCGCTTTGTGGACCCGTTGTCTGGGGAGCAGAGGCGGTTCAAGACACAAATCCAACTGACGTGGTGATCTGTTGCACAGGGGTAAGTGGTCGGGGAGACAGGATTCGAACCTGCGGCCTTCTCGTCCCGAACGAGACGCGCTACCGGGCTGCGCTACACCCCGACATCTGTCCTTTTTTATAGCCTGACTGTTGAAACGGCTCCACCCGCTCACGACGCAAGGTCGCAAGCGGGAGAAGAGTCATCACAGTTCTTTAACGGTACGCACCTGGTCTTTATTAACGCGAGTTTCCTTGCCATCCAGTTGTTTGAACTCATAGAAGCCTGTGTCTTTATCAAACTTGGGTGTGTCAACAGCCTGGATTTCGCGACCATCGTTCAGCGTGATCACCGAGGGTGAGGAGCAGCCGGCGAGGCTGGCAAGGCTCACAGCGAGCAGGAAGGCGGCGGGTAGGGTCCGTTGAATCATGGTATTTCTCCATCAAGGAATGCCAAAGGTTACACAGCGTCAGACGTATACCTCACTGGCAAGTTCCGTGAATAGTGGTCATGCGCTTCAATCACTGAACTGGATCATGTGCGCAGGCGGTGAAATCCGTCGCTGTGATATAACAACCGCCTGTTCCTGCCACTTTCTGGATTGAGCCGATGAGCGCCAAGGCTGATGCCCCTTTTGTTCCTTTGAACATCGCTGTATTGACCGTCAGTGATACCCGCACCCGTGAAACCGATACTTCTGGGCAGATGTTCGTTGACCGGTTGACCGCCGCCGGCCACCGCCTGATCGAGCGCGTGTTGCTCAAGGACGACCTTTACAAGATCCGCGCGCAGGTCGCGACCTGGATTGCCGATGACGACGTGCAGGTGGTGCTGACCACCGGCGGTACCGGTTTTACCGGACGCGACAGCACGCCTGAAGCCGTGAGCTGCCTGCTGGACAAAACCGTCGATGGTTTTGGTGAGTTGTTCCGGCAGATATCCGTGGCCGATATTGGCACCTCCACCGTCCAGTCCCGTGCCTTGGCCGGGCTGTCCAATGGCACCCTGGTGTGCTGCCTGCCGGGGTCGACCAACGCGGTGCGCACTGGTTGGGACGGGATCCTCGCCGAGCAACTGGATAATCGTCATCGCCCGTGCAATTTCGTCCCTCACCTCAAGCAGGCCGAACCCTGCGAAACACGCGGATAACCGACGATGAAGGGTACACACGTGCAGGGGATGATGTCGGTTGAAGAGGCCATGGCGCGCTTGATGGAAATGGCCGAGGCCGCGCCGATCCGCGAACGCGAGCGGGTGCCGTTGGCCGCCGCGCAGGGCCGGGTGCTGGCTGAGGATTTGATTTCTACGCTGGACTTGCCGCCTTGGCCCAACAGCGCCATGGACGGCTATGCCTTGCGCTTGGCGGACTGGCAGGATGAGCCGTTGGTGGTCAGCCAACGGATTTTTGCCGGCCAGGCCCCGGAACCCCTGGCGCCCGGCACCTGTGCGCGGATCTTTACCGGGGCGCCGGTTCCAGCGGGCGCCGACTGCGTGGAAATGCAGGAAAATGCGCTCATCGGCGATGATCAGCGCGTGGGGTTCACCGAACCCATGGTGGCGGGACAAAATATCCGCCCTCAAGGGCAGGAAACCACGGTCGGTGATCACGTGCTCGACGCCGGGACGCGGATGGGACCTGTCGAGCTGGGGCTGGCCGCTTCATTGGGATGCGCCGAGCTGGATGTGGTGCGTCGCGTGCGAGTGGCGGTGCTGTCGACCGGCGACGAACTGATCGAGCCTGGCCTGCCGCTGGGCCCTGGGCAGATCTACAACAGCAATCGCATATTGCTCTGCAGCTGGCTCGAACGATTGGGCTGTGAGGTAGTGGACGCCGGCATTTTACCGGACGATCTGCAGAAGACCCGCAGCACCCTGGGCGGGCTGGGGCATGTCGATTTGATCCTGTCCACTGGCGGTGTTTCAGTCGGCGAGGCCGATTTCCTCGGGCATGCCTTGCGTGAGGACGGCGAGCTTTCGCTGTGGAAGCTTGCCATCAAACCGGGCAAACCGCTGACGTTTGGCCATTTTCGGGGCGTACCGGTGATCGGGTTACCGGGTAATCCTGCGTCGACACTGGTAACTTTCGCGCTGCTCGCCCGTCCCTATTTGTTGCGTCGCCAAGGCGTACAGGACGTAGCACCCCTGAGATTCAAAGTGCCAGCAGGCTTTACCTGGGGTAAACCGGGGGATCGCCGTGAATATTTGCGCGGGCGACTGGAGCAAGGCAAGGCGGTCTACTACAGCAATCAGAGTTCCGGCGTGCTGCGAAGCGCCGCCTGGGCTGAAGGTCTGATTGAGGTCCGTGAAGGTAGCACCGTTGCGTTGGGAGACTGGCTGGATTTCATTCCGCTGAGTGAGGTATTGGGTTAGACCTACCGTCAGTCGGAACCGATGGACGGTTTTTTGACATGAGCTACGCTCCAGCATTTGTGCACTGCACTGCTTTGAACTGCCTTAATATTTCGAAATTTTCGACTTTGCGCTTTAAGGCCAGACGAGGAGAAGTGTAATGACGAATTTGAGGGTGGCTTGTGTCATTCCCACGTACAACGGCCGTCAGGATCTTGAGCGATTACTCGATTCACTGGTCGCGCAAGACGCAACTTTTGACACACTGATCATCGACTCAAGTTCCACCGATGGCACGTTCGAGTTCGCGCAGTCCCGTTGCGCGATCGTTAGACGTATCGAGAGCAAAGACTTCAACCACGGTGGCACCCGCCAACTGATGGTCGAGTTGCACCCTGACTATGATGTCTACGTGTTCATGACCCAGGATGCGTACCTTGAAGATTGCGCTGCGCTGACTCACATCCTCAAGCCATTTACCGATGAAAAAGTCGGTGCGGTGTGCGGTCGTCAGTTGCCGCACAAAGACGCTTCGGAATTGGCCGCCCACGCTCGCCTGTTCAATTACCCGGCCGAGTCGAAGGTCAAGACCCTGGCCGATGCCGAAACCCTCGGGATCAAGACCGCCTTCATGTCCAATTCCTTTGCGGCCTACCGGCGCGACGCATTGGTGGCGATTGGTGGCTTTCCCACACATGTGATCCTCTCGGAAGACATGTACGTCACCGCCAAGATGTTGCTGGACGGCTGGAAGGTTGCCTACGAAGGCAAGGCCTGCTGCCGTCATTCGCATAATTACAGCGCCAAGGAAGAGTTTCGTCGCTACTTCGATATCGGTGTGTTCCAGACCCGTGAGCGGTGGATCAGGGACGCCTTCGGTGGCGCCGGGGACGAGGGGCTGCGGTTCGTCAAGTCGGAGCTCAGATACCTGGGCTCGCGCCGATGGTTGTTGTGGCCGGTAGCGTTCCTGCGCAATGCCGTCAAATTGACGGCTTATAAACTCAGCACCTTCGAGAAATACCTGCCCAAGGTGCTCAAGAAGCGCCTGGGCATGTACCGCCGATATTGGGACAGTCCTCATGCGTAGTCGTTAAAGGCCTTTGCAGGTCGCCCCCACAGTTAGATATGTACCCTGTGGGAGCAAGCTTGCTTGCGAAAACGTGTCATCTGACACACCGTGGGAAAGTTGGACTGCAGTGGGCAGTGCACACGGGTGAGATTTATTTCTGTTGTGCTTTCTTTATGTTGGTCTGAATGGCATGTTCGATCAAATTTGAAGTTTCAAAAAAATCTACATTGATGATATTGCATTTGCTGGCCCAAACACTTCCAGCCGGGAACCAGCTGTCCAATGTTTTGCCGATTTTTTTCGGGCCGTTCGGGATCTTGAATACAGTTGCCGATAACGACCACACTTGACCATTGGTGGGCGCAGCGGCTATGACCGGGCCGATGAATTGGTGGACTTCAGCTTCGTTGTTGGTGTCTTTACCTATCCATTTGTGTGGAATTTGGCTCCAGAATTCGCTGTACTTATTGCCATGATTCCAGCCGACAACCACAGAGCGGCCAGGGTATTTTTGTTTGATTTCACCCCAGGTCAGGGACCAGGCTTCAGGGGGGATGATGAACGGAGCCAAGCCATCCCGACCTCCTAGCACCTTTTGAAGTAGACGTCGGCGTAGCTCTGATGCACAGGTGCCCGGATCTTCCGCTTCAACTTTGTGAATATCCAGGATTACCAGTTCATCCGGGTTGTTTTTCACAAAGGGTATAAGTGTATCTAACAGGTCAGTTAACTTTCGGCCATAGTCGGGTCCGTGGATGCAAGTAAATCCATAGGTAGAATACCTGCGAGGCATCCCAGGTAGCGTGTCCCATCCTTGGTCGCCAGTCCAACCACCCCTTTGTCTAAGCCTGAGATCAAACACGCGGATGCCTTTGTCCAGTTGCCATTGGAACCCATCGCTCTGACAAGCCGTCCAGTTTTTGGTGACTGTATTGTAAGCTTTATTATCCATGCCGGCATTGTGAGACGAGATCAGCGTCATTTCACCGATCTTTAATTTTTCCAGGCTGGTACGAATTCTGGTCATCCACCGTGATTGTGTCGCATCTGGGTTGTATACTATTTCAGTGCCGATAGACCCTGTAGTCGTGCTTTGAGTTTCATCAGTGTTCATAAACCCTCCATGGTTTATTGTGGTGCCATCTCCAAACAAGATGGCTGGGCATGACTATAGTTACTTTAAGTGGGTGTGCAAGTAATGTTTAAGGTTAATGCTCTGTAGTTTATTGCCAGTCGTTGCAGAGTATTAATTGCGCGCTAGTAAAGTTTCCAGCACCGTCCTTAATGACACCCGACCCTGACGCGGTTCGCCAGCGAACTTGATCCAGCCTTGGTTGAACCCATCGATCATCTGGATCCGTGGCATCGGGTTGTTCATACCTTGGGCGCTAAACAGTTCGTGCCAAGTGTCGCGCGCTACCACTTCCATCTTCACCGGTTTATCCAGTAACTCGGAAAAAGTCGCCGCGATCTGATTCGGGCTGACGTACTCGCTACCCACCAATTCAACCACCCGCAGGCCTTGCCACTGTTCCTGAAGCAGTTCAGCGGCGGTGCGACCGACATCGGCGGTGGCGATCATCGGAAACGCCTGATCCAGCGGTTGCAGGAAGCTCGGAATCACGCCGGCCTTCGCCGCTTCGACATCCCATTGGCAGTTCTCCATGAACCAGCCTGGCCGCAGAAAAGTGATGGGCATTTGCAGTTTGCTCAACTCTTCTTCGAGGATCTGCAATTGGTTGAGCAAGTTAGGTTGAGTAGCTTGCGCGCCGATGGTCGACAGGCAGACCACCTTGGCCGGGTTAGCGGCTGCCAGTGCCTCGCGCAGGCCGATGGCAACACGCCGTGCTTCAGGAAAGCCGACCGTGGGGTCGAAGTTCGACGGCATCATGATGAACACGCCTGCAGAGCCCTTGAATACGGCGCTCATGGCCTCGACGTTGCCTACCTCAGCCAGGGCAATGTCGCAGCCCTGTTGTGCCCAGGCCTCGCCTTTGGCCGCGTCGCGAACCACGGCACGCACCGCTTTGCCAGCGGCCAATAACGTACGGGCGACTGCGCCGCCCACCTGACCTGTCACGCCGGTAATGGTGTACATAAACAATTCTCCGATAAGACGACCCGATGTCGCGTTGGGGAGAAGTATGGGTACATCGCCTTGATTCTCCGATAGCATGGATGTCATCGAAAACATGACAGGAATTCATTAATGAGCTTCGACGGACGATTGGCCAGCGGCATGGGCGTGTTGTCGGCGGTGGTCGACTGCGGCAGTTTCGTCAAGGCTGCCGATGCCCTGGACATGACCCAATCGGGTGTCAGTCGCGCCATTGCCCGCCTGGAGACGCGGTTGGGCATTCGCTTGTTCGATCGCACCACGCGCTCGGTCAAACTCACCGACGAAGGCCGGCGTCTGTACGAAGAGATCACGCCCTTGCTGGCGGGGCTGGAGGATGCGGCGACGTCGGCCTCCGGCAGTGCCAATGCGGTGCGTGGACGCCTGCGGGTCAATGTCGATCCATTCTTTTCGCGGTTTATCCTGGCGCCGGCGCTGGGCGAGTTCATGAACCGTTATCCCCAGTTGGAGCTGGACGTGGTGACCCGCGATCAACTGGGCGATCTGGTGGCCGACGGCATGGACCTGGCCGTGCGCTTTGGTCATCAGCCGTCTTCCTCGCTGATCGGTCGCCAGTTGTTGCAAACCCGGGTGTTGACGGTCGCCTCACCCGACTACCTGAAACGCCATGGCCGGCCACTGACACCCACCGACCTGGAAGCGCCCGGGCATGTGTGTATTGATTACCGCGACTCAGTGACGGGGCGTCCTTTTCCGTGGGAATTTCATCGCAAGGGCGAGCGCATCATCATCGACACCCATGCACGACTGGTGCTGAATGACGTCAACACCGTGCACAGCGTTTGCGAGGGCGGGCATGGCATCGCTCAGGCGTTGGCGCTGGGAGTAGGGCAGGCGCTGAAAGAGGGGCGCTTGATCGAGTTGTTTCCCGACTGGCCGGACGAGCATTTTCCCTTGTACGCGTTGTACCCATCGCGTCATTTGCCACCGGCCAAGGTCCGTGCGTTTCTGGAGTTTGCGATGGGATTGAGTGCGTGACTCGGGCGGGTGAGCAAAAACCTGCTTCGGCCGCGAGCGGATCGGCGGTACCATAGTGCGGCATTTGCGCAGCGCAAATGATGTCTACGAGCATTCAGGAAACCGTAATGACCAACAAACAGCGTTTGAGCTATTCGATTCTGATCGCCCTGGTGGTGTTGGGAATCATGCTCGGCTTGTCGCACTTGCAGAACACCGGTGTGATTACCGAGAAGACCTTCCAGTACATCGCCGTGTCGGTGGCAGTGCTGGTGGTGATCATCAACGGCTTCATGCGGCGCAAGGTCAAGCCTTGATCGATCGGCAGCAGCTCCGGGCCCCCTGCGCTGCTGCGCTTTATCGCGTCAGCCCCTTTACCTGATTCGCGCGGCACCCTAGGCTGGGTCACCCAGGTGATCAACAGGAGTGGCCCATGAGTGTCCGGATCGACGTTTCGCAAAACCCCGGTGAACAAGAGTACCTGGCGATCCTCAAGCCTTTGCGCGCGTTCAACGTGTCCCAGGCCGGCGATGCAATGCCGGAGCGCTTTGCGCTGCTGGTCCGTGATGAACACAGCGACGAAATCATCGGCGGCTTATACGGCCGCACGCTGTACAGCTGGTTGTTTGTCGAGTTGCTGGCGGTGCCCGAACAGACCCGGGGTCAAGGCATGGGCTCGCGGCTGCTGCGCATGGCCGAGGAGCACGCACGGAAGAAGGGTTGTGTCGGCATCTGGCTCGACACCTTCAGCTTTCAGGCACCGGAGTTTTACCGCAAACATGGATTCACCGAGTTTGCCCAGCTCAACGATTTCCCGCCGGGGCATCAGCGAATTTTCTTCCAGAAGCGCCTGAATCTATCGGCGGTTATCAGTTAAGTCAGCAGTCTTGCGCCTGACCCGCATCAACCTGAGCGACGAACAAGCGCATCAGATGTGGGCTGTCGTGGGTGTCATCGGTCACGCGTTGGCCGTTGGCGCAAGGCATGGCCAGTGCCGTTGCACTGACGGCGGTCAGCAATAGCATGAGGAACAGGGCGATAACGCTTTTCATCAAAGTGACTCCGGTGACATTCAAGGAGGAAGGTCCGGGTCGGTCAGGGCGAGGGTGTTGAAGCTGAAACCGTTACGGCGGCACTGAGGAACCCGTCTGCCAAGCGCGTTATTCACGCCCTTGGCAGAGGTTCAGATTAAGTCCAAAGCCAATCCGTCGTTATGCGGATTCTGCCCGGTGTTTGCCTGATCCTGTTCGCGCTGTTTGGCTTAGATCGCTCCGAGGAAGTTCATTTTGCCGATGGGCACGCCTTTGTGACGCAAGATGTCGTAGGCGGTGGTCAGGTGGAAATAGAAGTTTGGCATCGCGAAATGCAGCAGGTAGTCCTGCTGGGTGAAGGTCATTTCCTGGGTCGGCAGTTTGAGCACCACGGTACTGCCTTCGTTCGCTTCGTATTGCTCGGCCGTCACGCTGCTGATGAAGGCATGGGTGTTGGCGATCCGCTCACGCACATCTGCCAGGGTGACTTCGTTGTCGGCAAAGCTGGGTGGAATGATTCCGGCCAGACGCGCGGCGCCATATTTCGACGCGTCGCTGACCATTTGGATCTGCCGTAGCAGCGGGTACATGTCCGGCGCCAGGCGGGTTTGCAGCAGTTCATCGAACTCAATGCCTTGGGCATCGCAATGCTCTACCGCCTTGTCCAACAGCTTCGACAGAATATCGAGGCCGCGCAGAAACACCGGAACAGACAGTTGGTAATAAGACAGGCTCATGCACACTCCTGGAACATTCGATCAGAGGAAGAAACACAGGCCAATCGTCGTTCCATAGTGAGCATTTGGCAAGGATGAAAAGCGCCGGCAGGGTTGCTGGCGGCACATTCAGCTGTTTACTCAGCGCAACGAATCTTCGATATTGGCCGTCACTGTTCAACAACGTCCAACAATGGCAAGGAATGGCATGGACCAGGTCAAGGCGATGAAAATCTTCGTGCGCATCTATGAGCGCAGCAGCTTCACCCAGGCCGCCGACGACCTTAGCCTGCCACGCGCGACCCTGACCCATAGCCTCAACCAGTTGGAAGCCTGGCTTGGCACGCGCTTGCTGGAGCGCAGCACGCGGCGGGTCAAGGCCACCCTCGACGGTGATGCCTATTACGCACGTTGCATACATCTGTTGGCTGAGCTGGACGATGCCGAGCACTCGTTTCGCAGCGTGGCGCCCAAGGGCATGTTGCGGGTCAACCTGCACGGCACCCTGGCCAAATACTTCGTGGTGCCGGCGCTGCCGACGTTCATGGCGCGCTACCCGCAGATCCAGTTGACCCTCAGCGAGGCCGACCGATTGGTGGACTTGGTGCAGGAGGGAGTCGATTGCGTGGTGCGCGCCGGCCAGTTAAGTGATTCATCGCTGATCGGACGGCGGATCGCAAACCTGCCTCAAGTCACCTGCGCCAGCCCGGCCTACCTGCGCAAATACGGCGTGCCAGAAAGACTGGAAGACCTCGCTACCCACCACGGCGTGAATTACCTCTCCAGAACCACCGGTAAAGCCCTTCCTTTCGAGTTTATGCAGGAGGGGCAGTTGCACGAGGTCGAACTGCAAGGGCGGCTTGCGGTGTTCGGTGCCGAAATCTACGCCGCCTCGGCCATTGCCGGTATGGGCATCATCCAGGTGCCGCGCTATCGGGTGGCGCAACAACTGGCGCAAGACCTGCTGCGCGAAGTGCTCCCGGACTGCCCGCCACCGCCGATGCCGGTCTCGGTGTTGTACCCGCATAACCGCCATATGTCGCCACGGGTGCGGGTGTTTGTGGATTGGGTGAGTGAGTGTTTTTCGGCTCAGGGTGTCAGTGGCTCTTGAGCGCTAAGCAGATCTCCTTCCATGGCGTCTGGGATGTCTCTGGCGTCTGTCCCGCAGGCTTCGCCAACACGTTAGCTCCCACCTCTATTTGAGCATGACGCAGGATCTGTGTGCCTGGCCGAGAACCCTGTAGGAGCTGCCGAAGGCTGCGGTAAATTGACATCGCGAAGGTCGTTCCGACCTTGTCGCAGCCTTCGGCAGCTCCTTCAGACAAGCTCAACTTCAGGCTTTTATGCGAATGGCCTGACGCGATGTGTTATGGAGAGCTGGCCGTTTCAGGGCCTGCTGGACTGTTTCAGGTTTGCGTGTTCTGTCAGTTCTTGATTGATAAAGGCGTGGATCATCGCCCGATAGACCTGTTCAGTCACCACTGGATTCGCGCCAAGTTCCAGAGATAGTAAAGTTACCTTCTCGATCACCTGTTCGACTCGTTGCGGCGCCTTTACTTGGTCGATAGTTTTCTTGAATTGGGCGGCCTGAGTTACATAGCGACCTCGTGCGGCTATTCAGGAATGTCAGGGATATGAATCCCAATGGCAGTGTTTTCGTCACCCCATTCGATGGCGATTGGATAGTGCATGGTATTTCCTGACGACTCTGAGATGTATCACCATCGTAAACAAAAAAAGTCCTCTGCAGTAACGGTGCTTGCATCAAAACATAGGTTTTAGACGTGTCCTTCGTAAATGTCGGACATTTCCCACATTTTTCTCAACTTGAAAAATCTTGCTTGAAGAATATACCAGCGACGGCAAAAGATAATGCGCAGGTCTATTTAACCTGCGCCAGAGTCACTATCCTCCGATATAAAACGGAAGTGCGTCTCGCTTCTCAAGGGCTGTAGTTCAAACCAGCAACTCCCACCTTATTAATTGTGGGAGTTGTCAGCAGCTCAAACCAACTGGTGCCGATACGGCAAATCAGGCCCGACTTTGGTGCAGGTCAACGCCGCCGCGCTCACGGCAAACTGCACCATCCCTTCGATCTGTTCCCGCGTCAGTGACTCCAGTCCTTCAGGCGAATCCAGTTGATGTTCGCTGAGGTAGGTAATCAGTGCCGCCTGGAAGGTGTCGCCAGCGCCGACGGTATCCGCCGTGACGACTTCGCGGGCAGGCACCGACCAGGTGCCGTGCTGCCGGGTAAACACGCTGACGCCCTCGCGGCCGCGGGTCAGGAACACCAGTTGGCAACGCTGGTTCAGCCAGCCTTCGGCGACCTGTTGCGGGTCACGATCCGGGTAAAGCAGGGACAGGTCTTCGTCGCTGACCTTGATCATGTGTGCGTGTTCGGCAAAGGCGGCGACCTGTTCGCGCCAGCGTTCGATGTTCGGCTCCGGGTTGAGGCGGATGTTCGGGTCGAGGGTGATCAGACGCTGATTGCTTTCGCGTTTGACCAGCGCCAGCAAGGTGTCAGCCACCGGCTGCACGACCAGTGAGAACGAGCCTACGTGAACCCCACGCACCTGCTCATTCAGCAGCGGCAGGTGTTGCAACTGCAGTTGTCGATCGGCGCAGCCTTCGCCACGGAAGCTGTACTGTGGTGAACCGTCGGCACCCACGGCGACCATCGCCAGGGTGGTCGGGGCGTCGAAATCAATCAGGTAGTCAGGGCTGACGCCTTCTTCATCCAGCACTGTGCGCAGGCGTCGGCCGAGGTAATCGTTGGAGATCCCGGCAAACAACGCCGCCTCGATGCCCAGCCGGCGCAAGCCGATGGCCACGTTGAACGGCGAGCCGCCGGCGATGGCCTTGAATCCGACTTTATTGGCGTGCCCGCTGCTGTCCGGCTGAGTGAAAAAATCAAACAGCGCTTCGCCACAGACTAAAAACATACATGCTCCAAAAATAAGTGATGTACCACGGTGCTCAAAGTGCCGTTAGCGCGGTGCGGTAGCGCTGGTAAACCTGCTGGTAGGCGACCACATGTTCGGCAATCGGCTGGGTCTGGCTCTCGGCATCCAGGCTGACGCAGCGTTCGCACAGTGTTTGCAGGCTGCGATTCTGCCCCATTTGCTGCGACCAGCACCATGCCGCCTGAATCGCCGCACCGAGTGCTGCAGCTTCGCTGTGCTCGGTGCAGATCACCGGGGCGTCCATGATGTCGGCGACGATCTGCCGCCAGACCGCGCTTTTCGCACCGCCACCGATCAGGCGGATCGCCTCGCTCTTGATCCCGCTGGCGCGCAGCAGATCAAGGCCATAGCGCAGGCCGAAGGTGGTGCCCTCGACCACCGCACGGCAAAGGTTGGCCTGGTTCAGGTTGGTGCTGTCGAGTCCGAGGATGCTGCCGGTGGCGTGGGGCAGGGCGGGCACCCGTTCGCCGTTGAGGAACGGCAGCATCAGTACGCCCTGAGCGCCAATGGGTGCGTCGATGATCGCGCGGTTGAAGCCTTCGATATCCAGGGTGAACAGCTCACGAATGGCGCTGGTGGCGTTGGTCAGGTTCATGGTGCAGATCAACGGCAGCCAGCCACCGGATGACGAACAGAAGGTCGCTACCGAGGGTTGATCGCTGACCTGGGGTTGATCGGCATAGGCGTAGACCGTGCCCGACGAGCCGAGGCTCATGGTGATCGCGCCGGGCTGGATGTTGCCGGTGCCAATGGCGCCCATCATATTGTCGCCGCCGCCGCTGGAAACAATGGCTTCGGGGTTCAAGCCAAGCAACTGTGCGATGTGCGGGCGAATCTTGCCCACCGATTGCTGGGCGTCGAGCAATTGCGGCAAGGCGCGGCCAAGGCGACCCGTAGGGTCGATGTGCTCGAGTATTTCCAGGTCCCAGGTACGTGTGCGCACGTTGAAGTAACCGGTGCCGGAGGCGTCGCCGAACTCGGTGCAGCAACGCCCGGTCAGCCAGAAGTTGAGGTAGTCGTGGGGCAGCAGAATCTTATCGATACGTTTGAACAGTTCGGGATGTTGCTCTTTGGTCCACAGCAACTTGGACACCGTGTAACCCGGGGCAATGGCTACGCCCAGGCGCTCCAGCGAGCCGGCTTCGCCCCCGAGCCAGGCCAGCAAGCGGTCGTTCTCCGGCGCTGATTCGGTGTCGCACCACAGCTTGGCGGGGCGCAGCACTTCTGCGCCCTGATCGAGCAGAACCAACCCGTGCTGCTGCCCGGAAACGCCAATCGCGTTGATCTCCAGTCCGCTGATGCCCGCTTGGTTCAGCGCGCTATGGGTAGCGTGTTCAAAGGCCGTCAGCCATTGCTCGACGTCCTGTTCGCGCCGTCCATTTGCACCAATGACCATGCTATGGGCGGCCGAGCCTTCGCCGAGGACCTGGCCGCTCTCGGCATCGAGAACAATCGCTTTAGTGCCTTGTGTGCCGCAATCGATACCGAGAAACATGCTCACCTCAATGGGTTTTGGTCAGTAGATTTTCCAGGGTTTTGTGCACGCCCAATTCACGCAGGCTGTTGAGATTGTGCTCGAACGCGGCGACAAACTCTGCAGATTGCGGAATCGCGATGCCGAATATTTCTTCGACGTCCAGCAGCCGTTGCGTGATCAACACGTCGTCAGCCACCAGCGCCTTGCAGAAGTCGGCACGCGGGTCGACGATTGTGTACTCGACGCCGTTCTCGCCTTGGCTGCCCTGCAGGTACAGCGCCCAGGCCGCGACCACCAGCGACGCGCGGTCCATATTGCCGCCATCGAGAATCAGGCGGTTGATGGTCGGCACGGTGAATTTCGGGAACTTCGACGAGCCATCGGAGCACACGCGCTCCAGTTGGTCGGCGATGGCCTGGTTCGAGAAGCGCTCGATCAGGGTGTCTTTGTAGGTGGTCAGGTCGATGCCCGGCACCGGCGCCAGTTGCGGCGTGACGTCAAGGTCCATGTAGGCGCGGATATAACGCACGAACAACGGATCGTTCATGGTCTCGTGGACGAAGCGATAGCCGACCAGCGCGCCCAGATACGTCAACGCCAGGTGGCTGCCGTTGAGCAGCTTGATTTTCATGTCTTCATAGGGCGTGACGTCGTCGGTGAACTGCACACCGACTTTTTCCCACGCCGGACGCCCGCTGACGAACTTGTCCTCCAGCACCCACTGCACGAAAGGTTCACACACCACCGGCCAGGCATCGTCGATGCCTTGTTCGTCGTGCAATTGCAGACGGTGGGCAGTGCTGGTCATCGGCGTGATGCGGTCGACCATGGCATTCGGGAAGCTGACATTGGCGCCGATCCAGTCGTGCAGATCAGCGTCGAGCAGCGCGGCGAAGGCTTGCAAGGCTTTGCGGGCGACGGCGCCGTTGTGCGGCAGGTTATCGCAGGACATCAGGGTGAACGCCGGGGTGCCGGCGGCGCGGCGTTTACTCAGCGCAGCGCAGAGCAAGCCGAATACGGTCTTTGGTGCGTTCGGGTGCGCCAGGTCGTGCTGAATCTGTGGCAAGTGCGCCATGAACTCGCCGGTGCTGTCATCGATGCAATAGCCGCCTTCGGTGATGGTCAGCGAGACGATGCGGATGTCTGGGCTGGCCAGCTTGTCGATCAGCGCCTGAATCCCGTCGTCCGCCAGCAGCATGCCACTGATGGAGCCGATGATGCGGGTTTCGGTGTCGTCGGTGTCGCCCAGTTCGTACAGGGTATAGAGATAATCCTGTCCCTGGAGCGCGTCACGCACGCCGAGGTCTTCCGGGCGCAGGCCGATGCCGCAGATGCTCCAGTCGTGGCCTTCGCCAGTGTTCATCAGCGCATCGGTGTAAAACGCCTGATGCGCGCGATGGAAACCACCGACACCGATGTGTGCGATGCCCTGACGGGTTGCGCTTGGCGAGTACGCCGGGAGAGCGATGTTGCTGCCCAGTTGGGTCAGATTCTGTTTGTTCAGTTTCATGGCAACGGTCTCGAATTTTCAGGCGGCGACCTGCAAGGCTTTGGTGATCACCAGGCCTTGGGCGTCGAACAGATGGCAATGGGCGCTATCCAGGCGCAGGTTCAAGGTCTCGCCGTATTGGCTCGCCAGATCGCCGCGAATACGCATGGTCAGGGCTTCGCCCGAAGCAGTACGCACGTGGCAATACGTGTCGCTGCCCAGGCGCTCGCTGACGTCGGCTGTCACTTGCATCTGGCAGTCGCCAGGTTGGGCAAGGTCCAGGTGTTCCGGGCGAATACCCAGGGTCACCGAACTGCCGACGCTGACGTTGGCACCGGCCAGTGGCAGGTTGACGGTGGCGCCGGCGTCCAGCCTGACCTCGCAGCCGCTGCTGCTGACAGAGCTGATGGTGCCCTTGAGGAAGCCCATCTTCGGCGTGCCGAGGAAGCCGGCGACGAACAGGTTGGCCGGGTGGTGGTACAGCTCCAGCGGCGAACCGACTTGCTCGACCTTGCCGCCGTTGAGCACCACGACTTTGTCGGCCAGGGTCATGGCTTCGACCTGATCGTGGGTCACGTAAATCATCGTCGCTTTCAACTCTTTGTGCAGGCGCGACAGTTCCAGGCGGGTTTGCACACGCAGGGCGGCGTCGAGGTTGGACAGTGGTTCATCGAACAGGAAGATTTTCGGATTACGCACAATCGCCCGACCAATCGCCACGCGCTGGCGCTGGCCACCGGACAGTTGCTTGGGCTTACGCTCCAGCAGCGGGTCCAGTTGCAGGATGCGCGAGGCTTCACTGACCTTGCGATCAATCTCGGCCTTGTCGCCGCCCGCCAGGTCGAGGGCGAACGACATGTTCTTGCGCACGGTCATGTGCGGATAGAGGGCGTAGGTCTGGAATACCATCGCCAGGTCGCGCTTGGCCGGGGTGACTTCGGTGATGTCGCGACCATCCAGTTCGATGGTGCCCGAGGTGACGTCTTCGAGCCCGGCGATCAAGCGCAGCAGGGTTGATTTGCCACAGCCCGACGGGCCGACGAACACCACGAACTCACGATCACCCACGTCGAGGTCGATGCCTTTGATAATCGCGTGACCGTCGAAGCCTTTTTGCAGATTTCTGATACTCAGGTTAGCCATGATGGCCTCCGTGCTGCTCTTGCATTCAAGAGACTGAATCTATTTGACGGCGCCGAACGACAGGCCGCGAACCAGTTGTTTTTGGCTGATCCAGCCGAAGATCAGGATGGGCGCACAGGCCAGCGTCGAGACGGCGGACAGCTTGGCCCAGAACAATCCTTCCGGGCTGGAGTACGAAGCGATCAATGCAGTCAGTGGCGCGGCGTTGGAGGAGGTCAGGTTCAATGACCAGAACGCTTCGTTCCAGCACAGGATCAGCGACAACAGCGCGGTGGAGGCCAGGCCGCCTTTGCAGATCGGCACCAGCACGCGGAATATCTCCTGGCCGGTGGTTGCACCGTCCAGGCGCGCGGCTTCGAGGATGTCCGGCGGGATGTCCTTGAAGTAGGTGTAAATCATCCAGACCACAATCGGCAGGTTGATCAGGGTGTAGATCGCGATCAAGGCAATGCGCGAGTCCAGCAGGCCAAAGGTCTTGGCCAGCAGGTAGATTGGCATCAACACGCCCACTGGCGGCAGCATCTTGGTCGAGAGCATCCACAGCAAGGTGCGCTTGGTGCGTTTGGTCTCGAAGAAGGCCATGGAGTAGGCCGCGGGCACCGCAATCAACAGGCACAGGATCGTGGCGCTGAAGGAAATCACTACCGAGTTGCCGGCGAAGTGGAAGTAATCACTGCGCTCCTGAATGTGCAGGTAGTTTTCCAGGGTGGGCGTAAAGAAGAACTGTGGCGGCGTGGCGAAAGCATCGATCTCGGTCTTGAAGCTGGTCAGGACCATCCAGAAGATCGGGAAAAACACCAGCGCCGCGATGGCCCAGGACAGGGCTCCGAGCAATAGGCTTTGCAGGCTGCGGGATTGTTTGAGCGTCATCATGGCAAGGCCCTCATGACTTGTCGGTGAGGTTTTTGCCGATCATCCGAATCAGGATAATCGCGGCAATGTTGGCAATGACCACGGCAATCAGCCCGCCCGCCGAAGCCATACCGACGTCGAACTGCAACAACGCCTGGTTGTAGATCAGGTACGCCAGGTTGGTCGAGGCGTAGCCCGGGCCTCCGTTGGTGGTGGTGAAGATTTCGGCGAACACCGACAGCAGGAAAATCGTCTCGATCATCACCACCACGGCGATCGGACGCGCCAGGTGCGGCAAGGTCAGGTGCCAGAAAATCGCGATAGGGCCCGCGCCATCCAGCCGCGCGGCTTCTTTTTGTTCCTGATCCAGCGACTGCATGGCGGTCATCAGAATCAGGATGGCGAAGGGCAGCCATTGCCACGACACGATGATGATGATCGACAGCATCGGGAAGTGCGCCAGCCAATCCACCGGCTGCGCGCCGAAGAACCGCCAGAGGGCCGCGAGAATCCCGGACACCGGGTGGAAAATCAGGTTTTTCCAGATCAGCGCGCTGACCGTCGGCATGATGAAGAACGGCGAAATCAACAGCACACGGATGATACCGCGACCGAAAAACTCGCTGGCTTCCAGCAGGGCGGAAATCAACACGCCAAGGATTACGCTGATCGCCAGCACGCTGCCGACCAATAGCAAGGTGTTCATGGCTCCGGGTAAAAAGCCGCTGTCAGTGACGAAGTAAGTAAAGTTCTCCAGACCGACGAATTCGTTGTCGCCAGGCGACAGCAGGTTGTAGCGAATCAGCGAGAAATAAATGGTCATGCCCAGTGGCACGACCATCCACACCAACAACATCAACACTGAAGGGCTGACCAGGAACCAGCCGGGTTTGGTCAGTGAGCGCTTGGCCTGAGGTTTTTGGCTGGATGCGTCCAGTCGGGGATTAACGGCAGAGGTATTCATGGTGACTCCGACAAGCTTGAACAAGGTGCCGGAAGGCAAAACGCCTTCCAGCACAATCAACAGTCAATCGTGACTATTTCTTCGGGTAACCCGCTCGCTTCATGTCGCGTTCAATAGAGGTTTGCGCTGCAGCCAGTGCCGCGTCGACGGTGGACGAGCCCACCAGCGCTGCGGAGAATTGCTGGCCAACGGAGGTGCCAATGGCCTGGAACTCAGGAATGGTGACCAACTGGATACCGACATACGGCACAGGCTTGAGGGTCGGTGTTTTCGGTGTCACGGCCTTCAACGATTCGAGGGTGATTTTGGCAAACGGTGCCGCCTTCATGTACTCGTCGTTGTAGGTCGAGGCCCGGGTACCTGGTGGGACGTTGGCCACGCCGTCGGTCTTGGCTACCAATGCTGCGTATTCCTGGGAAGTTGCCCAAGTGCTGAAGGTTCTTGCGTCGGCCTGGTTTTTCGCGCTGGTCGGAATCGCCAGCGCCCAGGAGTAGAGCCAGGCCGAACCTTTGTCCGTGACTTCATGCGGCGCGAAGGTGAAGCCTACGTTGTCGGCGACTTTGCTTTGGGTTTTGTCGGTGACGAACGAGCCAGCAACGGTGGCGTCGACCCAGATCGCACATTTGCCGCTGTTGAACAGTGCGAGGTTTTCGTTGAAACCGTTGCTGGAAGCACCCGGTGGGCCGGATTTCTTCATGGTTTCGACGTAGAAATTCAGCGCGTTTTTCCATTCAGGCTGATCGAACTGCGGTTTCCACTGTTCGTCGAACCAACGCGCGCCGTAGGCGTTGGCCACGGTGCTGATCAGCGCCATGTTCTCGCCCCAGCCGGCCTTGCCGCGCAGGCAGATGCCGTACTGTTCTTTGGTTTTGTCGGTGAGCTTGCCGGCGAATTCGGCAATCTGGGTCCAGGTCGGACGCTCAGGCATGGTCAGGCCCGCCGCCTTGAACAGGTCGGTGCGGTAGTAGGTCATCGAGCTTTCGGCGTAGAACGGCAGGGCGAAGAGCTTGCCGTCGACGGACAGGCCGTCACGTACCGATGGGAAAACGTCGTCCAGTGCGTAGGAGGGCGGCAGGTCTTTCATTTCCTGCAACCAGCCTTTCTGGCCCCACAGCGATGCTTCGTACATGCCGATGGTCAGCACGTCGAATTGCCCGCCCTTGGTGGCGATGTCGGTGGTCAAGCGTTGGCGCAGCACGTTTTCTTCCAGTACCACCCAATTGAGCTTGATGTCCGGATGTTCGGCTTCGAAGGTTTTCGACAGCCGCTGCATGCGGATCATGTCACTGTTGTTAACCGTGGCAATGGTCACGGTGCCAGCGGAGGCAATGCCGCTGAGGGCCAGGCAGGTACTTGCAAGCAGGATCTTTGCAGGGGTCTTCATTTATCACTCCTCTCCTGCGCCCGGTGAGCTACAGAAGGTCAGTTATTGTTTTTGTATCTTCCGGAGGCAAGGAAGACTATGTGCTGATTACAGCCTTCCAGGCGCGGGATGACAAATCCTGCGCTGCACTGAAACCGATACTATTTTGCACTTGGTGTGGGCGAGGGGAAGCAATGAAACGACGCCCCGGCATGGCGTGGGGCGGTTTCAGCTTAGTTGAAGAGACAGGAGGCGGGGTGAATCAGTACAGGTTTTGCTCAGTCATACGTTGCACGGCCAGGCGCCGATAATGTGACGGCGTCATGCCCTTGAGCTGTTGGAAGCGCCGGTTGAAGTTGGAAATGTTATTGAATCCGGACTCGAAGCACACATCGGTCACCGGTTTATCGCCATCCGCCAACAGTTCGCAGGACTTGCTGACCCGCAGGCGATTGACGAACTCGACAAAACAGCGGCCGGTGGCTTGTTTGAACACCCGCGAGAAGTAGGTCGGCTTCATGCCCATGTGCTCGGCCACTTCTTCCAGCGGCAATTCCCGGGCGTAGTGGGTGAAGATGTAATCAACGGCACGGTTGGTGCGATCAACGCTGTGTTCATCGGCCACCTGCGGCGCGGTGGTGCCCGACAGCAACTGAACATCGTCGCAGGCGGCCAACAGCTCCAGCAGAATAAGAAAATGTCCCAGCCGGCTGATGCCTTTGCTGTCAGCGATTTTCTGCATCAACTTCATCGCCTGACGAATCGTATGCTTGCAGCGAAATTCGATGCCGTACTGCGCGCGCTCCAGCAGCGGCGCCAGGGTTTTCAGCTCGGCGAACACCTGATTGCCGCTTTCAAACAATTCATCGGTGAAGTTGACCAACATGTCGCGCTTGGGCACCACTTCGTCTTCGGCAACCTGGCTGATCCAGTTATGCGGCAGGTTCGGGCCGGTGAGGAACAGGCTCTCGGGATAGAAGTTACCAATGTAATCGCCGACGAACACCTTGCCGGAACTGGCAACGATCAGGTGCAGCTCGTATTCCTTGTGAAAGTGCCAACGCACCAACGGGCAGGGGAAGCCGTGTTCGCGATAGATGATCGACAGACCGTTGTGGTCGTCCATCAGTTCGTAGGAAGGGTCGGTGATTCTTGTTGTTTTGGTCATCGGTGAGCCGTCTGAAAAGGTCCGGGACAAGCATGTCGATCAGGCAAATACGATTTCGACGCGCCCTTCAGGTCGGGATCGCGGTGCGGCCTTGACCACAATCTGCACGTCTCGGCCCAAGCGAGCAAGACAATCGATCATTTTTGACTCGCTAATCCCGCGAAATTACATTGACCACTACCGTTGGTAAAAAATCATTTCGATTCGTACACCTTAAAAGCAGCAAACACGGTCGGTGTAGGAGCAAGCTTGCTCCTACGCCTTCGGCAGAAGCAGATTGCCTCGTTGATGGGAGTTATCGCTAAATGAAAAGGATCCTGCTGATCGGCATGGGGGCGGGCAATCCGGAGCACATCACCGTTCAGGCGATTAACGCGCTGAACCAGACAGATGTGTTTTTCATCCTCGACAAGGGCTATGCCAACGACGATCTGCTGCGCCTGCGCAGGGAGATGTGCGAGCGCTACATCAGCGGCGACTACCGCGTGGTGCAGGTTCAGGATCCGCAACGTGAGGAGAACACGCAGTCCTACGAGGCCGGCATTCACGACTGGCACCAACAGCGAGCCGCGCTGTTTGAGCAATTGATTGGCGATGAAGTGGCGGACGGTGAAGTCGGCGCCTTTCTGGTGTGGGGCGATCCGACACTGTACGACAGCACATTGCGCATTCTGGACCGGGTGTTGGAGCGGGGGGCTCAGGTGTTCGACTATCAGGTGATTCCAGGCATTACCAGTGTCCAGGCGCTGGTGGCGCAACATCGGATTCCCTTGAATCGCATCGGTGAACCGATCCAGATCACCACCGGCAGACGCCTGGCACAACAGGCCGCTGACGAGATCCAGAATGTGGTGGTGCTGCTGGATGCACATTGTCGATTTGATGCGCTGGCAGACTCGGATTTGCATATCTATTGGGGCGCCTACCTGGGCACGCCGGATGAGATATTGATCTCTGGGCGGCTCCGGGATGTCAGCGCCGAGATCATGCGCGTCCGCGAGGGGGCGCGGCGCAAGAAGGGCTGGATCATGGACACCTACCTCCTGCGTCGGCCGTACTGACGCCTTCGCAGCGGTTCTGCGGCAGCCACAACACCACTGTAGGAGCTGCCGCAGGCTGCGATAAGGCCGGAACGGCCTTCGCGATGTCGATTGATCGCAGCCTTCGGCAGCTCCTACAGTGAAATTGTGCTTGGCACAGGGTATGTGGGAGCAGGCTTGCCTACGAAAAGCAATTTTATTGTTAACTAAATCTCTTTAAAAACAATAGATTGCTGATGCTAATTAAACCCGATTCTTCGCCTCAATCCACTGCGCCATGTACTGGGTGCTCTTGTGGTGATGGTGGCGCAGCATCGCACCGGTGAAGTTGTTGGTGCGGTGTTGCTGCAGATTTCCCCGGCATTGTTCTATGCGTTCAATCAGGCTCGCGCAATGTGTTCGATGTTGGTAGCGCGCAGCCAACAAGGCATGCCCCTGCACCTGGGCTTCGTTCCAGAGCACTTCATTGCGATACAGTTCAACGGCCGCTGCAGCAATCTCGCCAACACTGGCGGCAACGACGCCCGGCCAGGCCATTTCGCCATGCATGCCTTCCGCGCCAATCGGCGTGGTGACGCTTGGGGTGCCGCAGATCATGGCGTCGAGCAATTTGCCTTTGATGCCAGCACCAAAGCGCAAGGGCGCCAGGCAGACCCGCGCGCCAGCCATCACTTCCAGCGCATCCTCGGCCCAGTTCATCACGTGAAACCCTTGCCCGGCGTTGTGCAAGGCGGTGGCCTTGGGCGGGGTGTAGGCGCCGTAAATGTGCAGCTGTGCCGAAGGCAGTTGTTGACGAATCAGCGGCCAGATCGCGTTTTTCATCCACAGCACTGCGTCCCAGTTCGGCGCGTGGCGGAAGTTGCCGATGCTGAGAAAATGCGCGCGGTCCTCGAAAGGGCGTGCGCGGTCAGGCATGCCGTTGAGCATCAGTGGGCAGTGGTGTAGCAAGGCACGCGGGACTTTGAAGTGCTCGGTCAGTAGATCGATTTCCACCTCGGAAATGATCAGGTTGAGGTCAGAGCGGTAGAACGCGGCAATTTCCCGTTGGGCCACATCGCTGTCCGCCATGGGCTGATAAATGGCATTAAGTTGATCGTTGAAAAGCGCTTTTAAATCATCGGCTTCTGGATCAATCTTAAGGTGATTTTTCAAGAGTTGCTGACGTGCGTCACGCAAGCTTTGGACGTCTGAAGACTCAAGAATTCGCAGCGCATTCGGGCAGCATTTCTCCACGCGCCAGCCAAATTGCTCTTCCATCATGAAGCGGTCGAACAGCACGATGTCCGGTTGCAGTTCGGAGATGAAACGGTCGAAGCTGCTGTTATTGAGCTCGATATTGACTTCGGCGATCCCCAAAGACGCCAGATCAGCCTTGTGCTCGCCCAGCGCGGCCGGGCTGCTGAAGGTGATGTGCCAGCCCTGTTCCTGGAAGCACTGGATGATTTGCATCATGTGCCCACCGGCCGCCGATGAGCGAGGTTCTGGCCAGACGTAACCGATGATGAGCACGTGGGTAGCGGTGCGGGTTTCAGTCTGGTGCATGATTCAAGGGTCCTGGAGGCGTGGGGGCGCAATTAAACCACAGCGGCCTGTGTGCGCTCACCCGACGTCATCAGTCCTTGTTCGGCAATATCCCTTTGACCTTGTCGCGCAACTGGTCGATAGAGAACGGCTTGCCGATCAGGTGCATACCCGCCGGGACTTCGATGGTTTCTGCGTAACCGCTGGCAAACAATACGGTCAGCGTCGGGCGCAATACGCGGGCGGCATTGGCCAGTTCGATACCCTTCATGTCGGGCAAACCCTGGTCCGTCATCAGCAGATCGATCACGTTATTGCCGTCACGCAGTTGGCTGAGCGCCGCTTCGGCATCGGCGGCCTCAAACACGGTGTACTCCAGTTCTTCAAGCACATCGACGATCAACATTCGCACTATATTGTCGTCTTCGACCACGAGGATGCTGCTGGTTGTGGACATGATGTGCTCCTGGAAACAGTGGTAGGTCGTAAAGGATTGTCTCTGGTTTTCCCTTCATGAGTGAGTAAAAGATGGCGACAAGTTCCCGCATCGGAGAAAAACCTTAGACCGGGATCGTTTTTACCGGCAACGGGTCAAACGCAAACCTTCCCTAGAGAGGGTGTGGCCTAATGCCTTTATTTTTTTGCTTTCAGCGCCGGTATTCAACTTTAATGCTGATCTATACGGCACACTCCTTTGTTTAGATGACATCGCTTGGGTCTCCTGATGAACGATCAGTCTTCGATTGACGAGCAACGCTTTCGCAGCATGTTGTTCCGCAACATCAGCCTGCCGCTGGGGGTAGGCGTGCTAGGCGCGGTATTTTTTATTGGGCTGATCGCGTATTTGATGTCAGTGATTCACTGGGTGGAGCACACCGACAGTGTGATCAACAACGCCAACCGCGCGTTCAAGTTGTCGGTGGATATGGAAACCGGCATGCGTGGCTTTCTGCTGACCGGCGACGAGCGTTTTCTCGATCCCTACGAAGTCGCCAAACCGAACATCCGCACCGAACTCAAAAGTCTGGAGGAGTTGGTCGCCGACAATCCGCCCCAGGTCGAGCGTTTCAAGCGCCTGTCGGCGTTGCAAAATGACTGGATCGATTTTTCGCAAAACGTGATCGCCCTGCGTCGGCAGAACGGTGATTATCTGGCGTTGGTTCAGTCCCGGGAAGGCAAGCGGCTGTCCGATGCCATTCGCGGCGAGTACGACGATGCCGTGGCGCTGGAACAGCAGTTACGCATCACCCGCAATGAAGAAGCCACACGAACCACGATCCTGACCATTACCCTGTATCTGATTTTTGCACTGGCGCTAAGTGGGCTGCTGGCCTATGTCGGTCGCAGGGATATGCTTACATTATCAAAGAGTTATGCTGAAAACTTAAAGCTTCAGGATAACAACGCCCAACGCCTGAAACACGTGGCCTGGCTGCGCAACGGACAAAGTGAACTGGCCGAACAGGTCTTGGGCCAACTGACCCTCAACCTGCTGGGCCGCAACGTGCTGCAATTTCTCGCGCACTACCTGGGCAGCGTGGTGGCGGCGCTTTACGTGCGTCAGGAGCACGGTGGGTTCAAGCGCGTGGCGTCGTATGGCTTCTCCCGCGAGCAGGAACAACGGGAACAACTGATTTACAACGACGAAGGCATCATCGGCCAGGCCGCCCAGCAGGACAGCGTTATTCGCCTGGACGAACTGCCGCAAGATTATTTCAAGGTCAGCTCCGGGCTCGGGGAAGGCGCACCGTGCAGCGTGCTGGTGGTGCCGACCAGCAATGAGGATCAAGTCAATGGCGTGGTCGAGTTGGGGTTTCTGCGCCCTTTGACCGACCGTGACGTGGAGTTCCTCAAGGTGATTTCCGACAATATCGGCACCTCGATCGAATCGGCGCGCTATCGTCAGCGTTTGCAGGAAGTGCTGGCGCAAACCCAGCAGCTCAACGAAGAGCTGCAGGTTCAGCAGGAAGAACTGAAGACCGCCAACGAAGAGCTGGAGGAGCAGTCGCGGATACTCAAGGAGTCGCAGGTTCACTTGGAAACCCAGCAAGCGGAGCTGGAACAGACCAACGTGCAATTGGCCGAACAAGGCGAAGCCATGGAGGCCCAGCGCGATGCGCTGGATCGCAATAACGAAGAGTTGAGCCTGGCGCAGATCGAACTGGAAGCGCGGGCAGATGAATTACAACGCTCGAGCAAGTACAAGTCCGAATTCCTCGCCAACATGTCCCATGAGTTGCGTACGCCACTCAACAGCTCGCTGATTCTCGCTAAATTGCTGGCGGACAACCCGACAGAGAACCTCACGGCAGAACAGGTGAAGTTCGCTGAGTCGATTTATTCGGCGGGCAACGACCTGTTGAACCTGATCAACGACATCCTCGACATCTCCAAGGTAGAAGCCGGCAAGCTCGATGTGCGTCCGGAAAACACCCACGTCGCACGGTTGGTCGAAGGCTTGCGCGGGATGTTCGAACCGCTGGCCAGCGACAAACACCTGAACTTCCAGGTCGAGTTGCAGGCCGGCGCACCGTCGCTGCTGTTCACCGATCGGCAGCGACTGGAACAGATTCTGAAAAACATGCTGTCCAACGCGATCAAGTTTACCGAGCGGGGCAGCGTCAGCCTGACCGTGTCGCGTCAGCCGGGCGAGGGCATTGCCTTCACCGTGCGCGATTCCGGGATCGGAATTGCCGCCGAACAGCAGGAAAGCATCTTCGAGGCTTTCCGTCAGGCCGATGGCACCACCAACCGGCGTTATGGCGGCACGGGCCTTGGTTTGTCGATATCCCGGGACCTGGCGAAGTTGCTTGGCGGGTCCATCAGCGTGACCAGCGAACCCGATCAGGGCAGTATTTTTACCTTGGTGCTGCCTGAGCAGTACGTTGAACAGGTACAGCTGGAATACGGTGAGCTGCCGGCGGCGGTCTTGACACCGCTGGTCGCAGCCGAAGTATCTACCGCTCAGGCTCCGGCCAAGGTGCCCACGCCGACCTTCGATGATGACCGCAATAAGGCGCCGTTCAATACCCGCTGCATTCTGGTGATCGAGGACGAGGTCAGTTTTGCGCAGATCCTCTACGACCTGGCCCACGAGCTGGGTTATCAGTGCCTGGTGGCCCATGCTGCGGATGAGGGCTTCGAACTGGCCAGCCTGTTTGTTCCCGATGCGATTCTGTTGGACATGCGCCTGCCGGATCACTCCGGGCTGACCGTGCTGCAGCGCTTGAAGGAACAGCCGCAGATCCGCCATATTCCGGTGCACGTGATTTCCGTCGAAGATCGCCAGGAAACCGCCATGCATATGGGCGCCGTCGGTTACGCGGTCAAGCCGACCACCCGCGAAGAACTCAAGGACGTGTTTGCCAAGCTCGAAGCGAAGTTGACGCAGAAGGTCAAGCGCATCCTGTTGGTCGAGGACGACGCGCTGCAACGCGACAGCATTGCGCGACTCATCGGTGACGATGACATCGAGATCACCGCCGTTGGCTTCGCCCAGGACGCGCTGGGCTTGCTGCGCGCCAATGTGTATGACTGCATGATCATCGATCTGAAGTTGCCGGACATGCTGGGCAATGATTTGCTCAAACTCATGTCAACCGAAGACATCGTCTCGTTCCCGCCGGTGATTGTGTATACGGGGCGCAACCTGACCCGCGACGAAGAAGCCGAGCTGCTCAAGTACTCGCGCTCGATCATCATCAAGGGTGCTCGTTCGCCCGAGCGTTTACTGGATGAAGTGACGTTGTTCCTGCACAAGGTCGAATCGAAACTGTCCAACGAACGGCAGAAGATGCTCAAGACCGCTCGCAGTCGCGACAAGGTGTTCGAGGGCCGCAAGATCCTGGTGGTCGACGATGACGTGCGCAATATCTTCGCCCTGACCAGCGCCCTGGAACACAAAGGCGCAGTGGTAGAGATTGCGCGCAACGGTCTGGAAGCGATCAGCAAGCTGAATGAGGTGGAAGACGTCGATCTGGTGTTGATGGACGTGATGATGCCGGAGATGGACGGATACGAGGCAACCATTGAAATTCGCAAGGACCCGCGCTGGCGTAAACTGCCGATCATTGCCGTGACCGCCAAGGCCATGAAAGACGATCAGGAACGCTGTCTGCTGGCCGGCTCCAACGATTATCTGGCCAAGCCTATCGACCTTGACCGACTGTTTTCATTGATCCGGGTATGGTTGCCGAAAATGGAGCGTATTTGATCAATGGAACGTATCCGGTTTTGAAGCCACTAATTGACTCTGAGAGTCGCGTATCCGGATGTACCCATGCTGCTTGAATCCAACGCCGACATTGAATTGCGCTTACTGATCGAGGCGATCTACCTTCGGTACAGCTACGATTTTCGCGATTATTCCGGGGCGTCGATCAAGCGCCGGGTCAATCACGCCTTGCGCCAATTCGACTGCACCACTATTTCGGCCTTGCAGGAGCGGGTGTTGCACGACCCTTCGGCGTTCCTGCAGTTGCTGCAGTACCTGACGATTCCCGTGAGCGAGATGTTTCGTGACCCCAGCCACTTCCTGGCGATCCGCGAAGAAGTGGTGCCGCTGCTCAGAACCTATCCCTCGATCAAGGTTTGGGTGGCCGGGTGCAGCACCGGGGAGGAGGTCTATTCCATCGCGATTCTGTTGCGCGAGGAAGGCTTGCTGGAACGAACCATCATTTACGCCACCGATATCAACCCCAGCTCGCTGGAAAAAGCCAAGCAAGGCATCTATTCGCTGGACAGCGTGCGCGCCTATACCCAGAACTACCAGCAAGCCGGTGGGCAGCGGGCGTTTTCCGATTACTACACGGCAGCCTACGGCAACGCGATTTTTGACAAGACCCTGCGCGAGAATGTGACCTTCGCCGATCACAGCCTGGCGACGGACAGTGTCTTCTCAGAAACTCAATTAATTACGTGTCGTAATGTTTTGATTTATTTCAATAAAAAACTTCAGGATAGAGCCTTCGGCTTGTTTCATGAATCGCTCTCGCACCGGGGGTTCCTGGCGCTTGGGAGTAAAGAAACCATCGATTTCTCTGCCCATAGCGGTGACTTTGATGCACTGGTCAAGCAGGAGCGGATCTACCGCAAGTCATGAACATCACTGAACAGCGCGGCCATGTGGATTTTGGGCCTTTGCCTGGCGTCGATGCGATTGTCATCGGTGCGTCGGCAGGCGGCGTGGAAGCGTTGATCAAGATTTTCTCGTTGCTCGGGGCGGGATTCAGGCTGCCGATCATTGCCGTGCTGCATCTCCCGGATGAGCGCCGCAGTCGCCTGGCCCAGGTGTTCCAGCAACGCTTGCCGATTCCGGTGAAAGAGGCGGACGACAAGGAAAGTATCGTTGCCGGCACCCTGTATTTCGCGGCGCCTTCTTATCATTTGTCGGTGGAGAAGGATTTCAGCCTGTCCCTGAGTCTGGAAGACCGGGTGCACTATTCGCGTCCCAGCATCGATATTCTGTTTGAGTCGGCGGCCGATGCCTATGGGTCGCGCCTGGCGGGTATATTGCTGACCGGGGCCAATGAAGACGGCGCCCGCGGGCTGGCGGCGATCAAGCAGCATGGCGGCCTGAGCGTGATTCAGGACCCCAACGAGGCACACGTGCCGATCATGCCCGAAGCTGCGCGGACCTTGCGTGCTCCGGACCTTATTTTGCCCTTGAGCGACATTGGCCAACTGCTCGTCGAGCTGGAACGAACACATGCTTAGTGAAATTCAGGCGAAACTGCTGATCGTCGACGATCTGCCGGAAAATCTGCTGGCCCTTGAAGCGCTAATCAAGCGCGAAGACCGCATCGTCTATAAAGCCTTGTCGGCAGATGAAGCGTTGTCGCTGTTATTGGAAAACGAGTTCGCCCTGGCGATTCTCGATGTGCAGATGCCGGGGATGAACGGCTTCGAGCTGGCCGAATTGATGCGCGGCACGGAGAAAACCAAAAGCATCCCCATCGTGTTTGTCAGCGCCGCCGGGCGTGAAATGAACTACGCGTTCAAAGGCTACGAAAGCGGTGCCGTGGACTTTTTGCACAAGCCACTGGATATCCACGCGGTCAAGAGCAAGGTCAGCGTGTTCGTCGACCTGTACCGCCAGCGCAAGGCCATGAAGCATCAAGTCGAAGCCTTGGAGCGCAGCCGGCACGAACAGGAAGCGCTGCTCAAGCAATTGCAGGCCACCCAGAATGAACTGGAACACGCGGTGCGCATGCGCGATGACTTTATGTCGATCGTCTCCCATGAAGTGCGCACGCCGCTCAATGGCCTGATTCTGGAAACCCAGTTGCGCAAATTGCACCTGGCCAAGGACAACACCGACGCCTTTACCCTGGAAAAGCTGCGGGCCATGGTCGACCGCGATGAGCGGCAGATCCAAAGCCTTATTCGCCTGATCGAAGACATGCTGGATGTCTCGCGTATTCGCACCGGCAAACTGTCCATCAGTCCAACGCATTTCGACCTCGCACAATTGGTCACAAATCTAGTGGAGAATTTCTCGGCGCAGATCAGCGCCGCGCGGTCCACGGTTTCCATCCATGCGCAGCAGCCGGTGGTCGGCACCTGGGATGAATTTCGCATCGAGCAGGTGATCGCCAACTTGTTGACCAACGCCCTGCGCTACGGCGCCCGGGGGCCCATCGAGGTGCGGGTGTACAGCGAGGACGGGCAGGCGCGGGTGGCGATTCGTGATCAGGGGATCGGCATCAGCGAGCAGAACCAGAAACGTATTTTTCAGCAGTTCGAGCGGGTATCGGCCAAGCATGTGATTGCCGGGCTGGGTCTGGGGCTGTTTATTTCCGAGCAGATCGTCACGGCGCACGGCGGGACGATCAGCGTCGACAGCGAAGAGGGTAAAGGCGCCTTGTTTACGGTGAGCCTGCCGCTTTAGCTAACCTTTGGTAGGACAATGGGTATTTATCCGACGGACAGCGCAACCTCCGCTGTCTGCCACGGTCGTAATGGCAGCTATTACAAAAAGATTTAAGGCATACCCATGAGTTCTGATGCAGAAGATGTCGTCCTGATCGTCGAGGACGAACCCATGATCCTGATGTTGCTCGCCGATTATCTATCGGGCGAGGGCTACCGGGTGCTACAAGCCGAGAATGGCGAGCAGGCGTTCGAGATTCTGGCGACCAAGCCGAATCTGGACCTGATGATCACCGATTACCGCCTGCCGGGGGGGATTTCCGGGGTGATGATCGCCGAGCCGGCAATCAAGCTGCGCCCGGAGCTGAAAGTGATTTTCATCAGTGGTTACCCTGCGGAAATCCTCGAATCCGGCAGCCCCATTGCCCTCAAGGCGCCGATCCTGGCCAAACCGTTCACCATGGACAGTTTGCATCAGCAGATCCGCAGTTTGCTGAGGTGAGTGGTGGTGCCTGATCCAGCCTTTCGCCGCACCACGCACCTTGGCTAGGCCTCAATCATTTCCCGCACCTTCGCCGTCAAGTGATCGAAGGCGAACGGTTTGGTGATCATTTGCATGCCGGCATCGAGGAAGCCCGCGCGTACGGCGGCGTGTTCGGCATAGCCGGTGATGAACAAAACTTTCAGGTCCGGCCGCAGTTGCCGGCCGATTTCCGCCAGTTGTCGGCCATTCATGCCCGGCAATCCCACGTCACTGATCATCAGGTCGATGCGTTGCGCGGATTCGAGAATCGGCACCGCGCTGGCCGCATCTCCCGCTTCGACAAAGGCATAACCCAACTCACTGAGCACCTCGCTGACCAGAATTCGCACCGCCGGGTCGTCCTCGACAATCAACACCGTTTCACCGGCCTTGGCGTAAATCGCGTTACTTTGGTAATTGAACGTGTCGTGATTTTCCTCACCCTGAAAGCGTGGCAGGTACAGGCTCACCGTGGTGCCTTGGCCCACTTCACTTTGAATCGACACATGCCCCCGTGATTGCTTGCTGAACCCATAAATCATCGACAAACCAAGGCCGGTGCCCTGGCCGATCGGTTTGGTGGTGAAGAAGGGGTCGAACGCCCGGCCGATCACGCTTTGCGGCATGCCGCAACCGGTGTCGCTGACGGCCAACACCACATAATCCCCCGGCTGCAAACCCTCCTGGGCGCTGGTGAAGGTTTTGTCCAGGCGCTGATTGAGGGTGCTGATCGTCAGTTGGCCGCCTTCCGGCATGGCGTCACGGGCGTTCAGCACCAGGTTGAGCAGGGCGCTTTCCAGTTGATTGGGGTCTGCCTCGGCGGTCCACAGCTGTTGCTCCAACTGCATGTTCAACTGCGTGCTTTCATTGAGGCTGCGGTGAATCAGCTCGCCCATGGCGTTGACCAGGTCGTTCATCTGCACCGGTTTCGAATCCAGCGATTGCCGACGCGAGAACGCCAGCAGGCGGTGGGTCAGGGCGGCGGCACGATTGGCCGAGGTCACGCCGAGATCAATCAGGCTGTCCAGGTCTTCGGTGCGTCCCCGGGCCAGGCGTCGCCGTAACAACTCCAGGCTGCCGATAATCCCGGTCAGCATGTTGTTGAAGTCATGGGCGATACCGCCGGTGAGTTGGCCCACCGCTTCCATTTTCTGCGATTGGCGCAGCACTTCTTCGTTGTGACGTAATTGCGAAGTGCGTTCCTCCACCTGCTGTTCCAGGGTCTCGTTGAGGCGGCGCAGTTGTTCTTCGCCCTGTTTTCGCTCGCTGATGTCCGAGGTCACGCCCACCAGTGAACTGACAGCACCATCCGCCCCGCGAATCGCCCGCGCCCGCACGTCCACCCAGTTCATCGAGCCGTCGGGCCAACGGTTGCGGTACTCGATAATGTAGTCGTCACCGCTGTGCAGGCTGTGGTGCAGCGCAGACTGCATGCCGGGGCGATCTTCTTCCACCACGGCCTGCAGCCAATCGTCATAGGTGAATCGATCGTTTTCATGCAGCCCGTAATGGGACTTGCTGATCGCCGAGCAGGTCAGGCTCAAATCCAGCGCCGCTAATTGCCATGAGCCCAGTCGACCGGCTTTCAGGGCGTTTTGCAGGCGTTGCTCGCTTTCCAGAATATCGTCCACACGCGCGCGGGCTTCATATTGCCGGCGGCGACCGCGCAGTGCGGTGGTCACCTGGCTGACCAGGGTCACGGGATGAAACGGCCGCTCAAGGAACGTGACATTACCCAGATGAGCGCCTAGCCGTACCGAGGGGTTATGTTCGGGGCCACCGTGGTGGGTCAGCAAGACGATGGGCATGTCTGACCAATCGGGTTGCTGTGCGATAAAGTCCAGTAGCGGACTCAGGTCGGTGCCGAGCAAGGCTTCGTCAGCGACGATCGCCAGTCCCGCGCCGGCCCTCAATTCTGCGCACAACTGCAGCAGGTCGCGGGTAATCAGCGTGGCAAAGCCAGCTTCTTCCAACAACCTCCGTGCAATCTGACTGTCGCGCCCCCGCGGGGCGAAGATAATCGCCCGCTCGGACAATGGACCCGGAATACTCACTCGGGATCATCCTGCATCAGTGGCTTGCTTTCGCCGAAATAATGTGGAACCCCACGCAGTACTCCCTGGAACGCATCCAGCGGTGCACCAATGGTCAAGCCTTGGCTGCCGATGCGGTATTCGCGGATCGTAGACTCGTGGGTGCCGGTGCGTTTCTTGATAATGGAAATCGCCCGCCGGACCTGACCCAGTGCTTCGAAGTAGCGCAACAAGATCACGGTGTCGGCCAGGTAAGTGATGTCGACCGGGGCCTTCATGTCTCCCACCAGGCCGTGTTGCGCCACCGTCATGAAGGTCGAGGCGCCTTGGCGGTTGAGGTAGAGCAACAGCTCGTGCATGTGCAGGATCAGCGCATTTTCGCCGGGCATGGCCGCCTGATAGCCATTGATACTGTCAATGATCACCGTCTTGACCTTTTTCTCGTCGACGTAACGCCGCACCCGGTGCGAGAACTCGCCCGGCGACAATTCGGCGGCATCCACTTGGTCGACCATCAGATTGCCCGTGTGCTGCAAGGCCTCCAGATCAATGCCGAGGTTCTTCATGCGGTCGAACAACAGGCCCATTTCTTCGTCGAAAATAAACAACCCGACTTTCTCACCGCGTGCCACAGCGGCCGCGGCGAAAACCAGGGAGATCAACGATTTACCGGTCCCGGCCGGGCCGAGAATCAAGGTGCTGGAGCCGCCGTCGACACCACCACCGAGCAAGTCGTCCAATCCACTGATGCCACTGCTCAGTTGCGTGCGCTGATAGCGGCTGCGGTGTTCGGCGGCGACCAGGCGCGGGAACACGTGCACCCCATCAGGGTGAATAATGAAGTCATGGAAGCCGCCGCGATATTTCTGGCCGCGATACTTCACCACGCGCAAACGACGGCGTTCTGCGCCGTAGTCGGGGGCCAGCTCTTCGAGTCGGATAACCCCGTGGGCGACGCTGTGGACGGTTTTGTCCAGCGCCTCAGTGGTCAGGTCATCGAGCAAGACCACAGTGGCCTCATAGCGGGCGAAATAATGCTTGATCGCCAATATCTGTCGGCGATAGCGCAAGGAGCTTTGCGCCAGCAAGCGAATCTCCGAGAGGCTGTCGATCACCACCCGCACCGGCTTGATGCGCTCGACCGTTTCGAAAATCTGCCGAGTCGCTTCGCCCAGTTCCAGGTCGGACGAATACAGCAGGCTTTGCTGATGTTCGGCGTTGAGCAAGCTTTCAGGGGGCGTCAGCTCATAAATATCGATGTTATCGCCCAGTTCCCAGCCGTGGGAGCGAGCGCCTTCGCGCAATTCATCTTCGGTTTCTGACAGGGTGATGTACAGCGAGCGCTCACCAGCACTGGCGCCGGCCATCAGAAATTGTAGCGCTACAGTGGTTTTGCCGGTCCCGGGTTGACCTTCGAGGAGAAACACATGGCGACGAGAAAGCCCTCCCGAGAGGATGTCGTCCAGGCCAACGATGCCGGTTGCCGCTTTGGATATCATCACGTATCGCCCTCTTGCGATCTTGGGGAGTGGGAGGCCTGCCATATTGCTGGCCCACGGGTCAGCCTGCTGCTCGCAAAACACGGGTAATGCTGCATTATTGGCTGCCTTATCTCTGGACCGCGGGCGCGCGCCAGCGTTCACCCTTTATTGGTGGGAAAGCGCAAGCAAGGTAGTCCGGCGGGTGTTGCCCGGGGTCCGGCAAATGGCACAACCGTAACCTTACGGGCGGCCCGGCTGGCTTGGTATAGTCAGGCGATGATGCCAACCCCTTCGTGAACGTTTTTAAGGATGATGACCGTGTCCGATTACCAAGCCTTCAAAGTCGAATTGACCGACCATATCGCCCACGTGCAGATCAATCGGCCGGAAAAAATCAACGCCATGAACGCTGCGTTCTGGAGCGAAATCGTCGAGATTTTCCAGTGGATCGACGACACCGACGACGTGCGCGTGGTGGTGGTCAGCGGCGCGGGCAAACACTTCTCCTCGGGCATCGACCTGATGATGCTGGCCTCGCTGGCCAACGAACTGGGCAAGGACGTCGGCCGCAACGCGCGCCTGCTGCGGCGCAAAATCCTGCAAATGCAGGCCTCGTTCACCGCCGTGGACAAGTGCCGCAAACCGGTGTTGGCAGCGATTCAGGGTTATTGCATCGGTGGCGCGATCGATTTGATCTCGGCCTGTGACATGCGTTACGCCGCTGCGGACGCACAGTTCTCGATCAAGGAAATCGACATGGGCATGGCCGCGGACGTCGGCACCTTGCAACGCCTGCCACGGATCATCGGCGACGGCATGATGCGCGAACTGGCGTACACCGGGCGTATGGTGGATGCTGACGAAGCGCGCAGCATGGGCCTGGTCAACCGGGTGTTTGCCGATACGCCAAGCCTGATGGAAGGTGTGCTGGCCATTGCCCATGAAATTGCCGCAAAATCACCTATTGCCATCGCCGGCACCAAGGAAATGATCAGCTACATGCGCGATCATCGAATCGATGACGGTCTGGAGTACATCGCGACCTGGAACGCAGCGATGCTGCAGTCCACCGATCTGCGGGTGGCCGTGGCGGCCCACATGAGCAAACAGAAAGCGCTGTTCGATAACTAATGTAACGCCTGGAGATTTTCATGACCCGTTGGACAACAGCCGTTCTCGACCCCGAAAACACCGGTGGTTGGGCCGTGGTTCATAGCCCGGAAGGTTTTCTGCGTGACGACAATGGCGCGATGTTTCCCCGCGAATGGCTCAAGCGCCAGGACCTGATGATCATCAGTGAGCATGGCATTGGCCATTTCGACGGCGAGCCGGTGTACCTGTTGGTGCTGAAACGTTCGGACGCCATTGATGGCTGTAGCTGGCAAGGCTTGCGCCAGTTCATGCTCGACGGAGACTTCGACGTCTACAAGAAACTGGGCTATGCGGCGCAAATCAGCACCTGGGCGCGCGAGCACCGGTTCTGCGGCAGCTGTGGCCAGCCGACGCAGCAGGTGCCGGGCGAACGGGCGATGTACTGCAAGGATTGCGATGTGCGCCATTACCCGCGCATTTCGCCGAGCATGATCGTGCTGGTCACCCGTGGTGACGAGATTCTGCTGGCCCGTTCGCCGCGCTTTGTCACGGGTGTCTACAGCACCCTGGCCGGGTTTGCCGAGCCGGGAGAGTCAGTGGAGGATTGCGTGCGCCGCGAGGTGATGGAAGAGGTGCAGGTCAAGGTCAAGAACATTCAGTACATGGGCAGCCAGTGCTGGCCGTTCCCGCACTCGATGATGCTCGGTTTCCATGCCGAATATGACAGCGGTGAGATCGTGCCGCAGGCCGACGAAATCGAGGACGCGCAATGGTTTCACCTCAACGATTTGCCGCCGTTGCCGGCCAGCCGCTCCATCGCGCGTTACCTGATTGACCTGTACCTGGCCCGTCGTAGCGGATCAGTGGAACCAGTGCTGCCAGGCTAGGCGCACAGTCAGCCCCAGCACCACGGTAATGAACACCGGGCGGATAAACTTGGCGCCGCCGGTGATTGCCGTGCGTGCGCCGAAGAAGGCCCCTACCATCAACGACGAGCCCATGCTCAGGCCGATCAGCCAGTTTACCTGCCCCGAGAAAATGAACACCGACAGCGCGGCGGCATTGCTGACGAAGTTCATGCTGCGCGCCACACCGCTGGCCTTGACCAGATCCAGTGGGTACAGCAGCAGGGTGCTGACGGTCCAGAACGCCCCGGTACCTGGTCCGGCTACGCCATCGTAAAACCCCAGGCCCAGGCCTTGTGGCAACTGCCATTTCTTCTTGATCGGTGCATCGCTGTCCAGCGGCGCCTTGGGCGTGCCGCCGAACAGCAGATACACGCCGCAGCCGAACACGATCACTGGCAGCATCTGGTTGATCCATTCTGCTGGCAGGTAATGCGCGACGCCGGCACCGATCAATGCACCGACGGCGGTGCCGACCAGTGCGCGTATCCATTGCTTAGGGTGGAACAATTTGCGGCGGAAGAAGGTATAGCTGGCCATGGCCGAGCCAAAGGTCGAGCTGAGTTTGTTGGTGCCCAGCACCAGGTGCGGCGGCAGGCCGGCGGTCATCAGGGCAGGGGTGGTCAACAGCCCACCGCCACCGGCAATGGCGTCGATGAAACCGGCGACGAAGGCAACGGCGGCGAGGATCAGCAGGGTGGTTGGGTCGGTGGAGAATTCAAGAGGCATGGACGAGTCGACTTAGGCGGGGTCGGGCAGAATGGCTGCCCGGAAGGGGCGCATTTTACCCATAACGGTGAGTGGCGGGCACCCATGCTTTGGTGGGGTTTGGGTACATATCCGTTATTTGTGTTTAGGTTAGAGTAGGGTTCCGCCCTTACGGCGGCTCACTTTTCCATTCGATGAAAAGTAAGCAAAAATCTTCTGCCCCGCCATACGGGTCCTCGCTGTGGCTCGGACTGCTCTCTCTCCGGTCCTGTTCCGGGGGCACGCCGCGACCCGCCATCCCTGGCGGGGGTCGCGGCTTGCTCGGCATCCATGTCGAGCATCCCCCGGAACAGAACCTGCGTTCGGCCTGCTGGGAACGGGGCGATATGTGTGTTTCGTCAGGTGGATCGCCAAGATCAAGATCAAAGGCGAAAGCGAAAGCGAAAGCAAAAGCGAAAGCAAAAGCAAAAGCGAAAGCGAAAGCGAAAGCAAAAGCTGCAATCAGGCGTTGCCCAAATCCTGTAGGAGCTGCCGAAGGCTGCGAACGACCGGGAACCGGTCGCCGCGTTTTAATGCCAATCGCAGCCTTCGGCAGCTCCTACAAAACCGAGTCCACCGAAAGATGTGAGTGAATTGAACCCCGAGGTCGGGAGAGGCCCCGTTTTCAGAAGGCTGAACAGCGCCGGAGTGAAGAAACGCCGGGCATTAGCGAGGTGCCGGATGATGGGGCAAGCGTTGTGGTTCGTTTTTGCTGGGCCGGCACAAGGCGTTTGAAAAAGGGACACGCTGTAAGAGCGTAACCGTAATCCCAGTTAAACGCACAAACGGATATGTACGCAAAAAATCCAGTAATCAACCAACAAAAAAGCAGCCAGAAGGCTGCCTTTTCAGAGCCAACATCCCAAAATCAGGACAAGAACCCACCATCCACATTCAGCGCCACGCCAGTGGTGTAGCTGGACGCATCGCTGGCCAGGTACAGCACGGTCCCGGCCATTTCGCTTGGAGCGGCGACACGCTTGAGCGGGATCTGCGCCAGGGCCATGTTGAGGATCGCGTCGTTCTTCACCAAC
Organism: Pseudomonas sp. NA-150; assembly: GCF_044336365.1. Lineage (NCBI taxonomy): Bacteria > Pseudomonadati > Pseudomonadota > Gammaproteobacteria > Pseudomonadales > Pseudomonadaceae > Pseudomonas > Pseudomonas sp. NA-150. The sequence continues at coordinate 3,112,357 of NZ_CP172305.1, forward strand.
GCCGAGGCGAATTTGGTGTCGGTCAGGCCCGGGAGCAAGGCGTTGCAGCGGATGCCGAACTCGGCGCACTCCTTGGCGAAGACTTTGGTCATGTTGATCACGGCGGCCTTGGTCACCGAGTAGATGCCCTGGAACACGCCTGGCGAGACACCGTTGATCGAGGCGACGTTGATGATGCTGCCACCGCCGTTTTCGCGCATCAACTTGCCGGCTTCCACGGACATGAAGAAGTAACCACGAATGTTTACATCAACGGTTTTCTGGAAGGCGCTGAGGTCGGTGTCCAGCACGTTGCAGAACTGCGGGTTGGTGGCGGCGTTGTTGACCAGAATGTCCAAACGACCGAATTGCTCGCGAATTTGCGCGAACACGCCGTGGATCTGGTCCATTTCACCGATGTGGCAGGCCATGGCAGTGGCTTTGCCGCCGTCGGCGATGATGGCGTTGGCAACCACTTGGCAGTCGTCGATTTTGCGGCTCGAAACGATGACGTGCGCGCCTTGCTGGGCCAGCAGTTTGGCGATGGCTTCACCGATACCGCGGCTGGCGCCGGAAACGAAAGCGATTTTGCCGTCGAGGTCGAACAGTTGAGTCTTGGACATGGTTTCTCTTCCTTATGGTGTCGCAATCAAAGGCTGGATTTATCAATCACTTTCAGGCTCATCTGCTCAAGCATCTTGTTCATGTGAATGAACTGTGCGAAGCGTTTGTCCTGGGTCTGGCCATGGAAAAAGCGGTAGTAGATCTGCTGCACGATGCCGGCCAGGCGAAACAGGCCGTAGGTGTAGTAGAAGTCGAAATTGTCGATCTGGATTCCGGAACGCTCGGCGTAATAGTCGACGAACTCGCGGCGGGTCAGCATGCCGGGGGCATGGCTCGGTTGGCGGCGCATCAATTGCACCGGTGCCGGGTCGCCGGCTTCGATCCAGTAGGCGAGGGTGTTGCCCAGGTCCATCAATGGATCGCCAATGGTGGTCAGTTCCCAGTCCAGCACGCCGATGATTTGCATCGGGTTGTTCGGGTCGAGGATCACGTTATCGAAGCGATAGTCGTTGTGCACGATGCTGGAGGTCGGGTGGTCGGCCGGCATCTTGTCGTTGAGCCAGACCTTAACCGCGTCCCAGCTCGGGGCGTCGGGGGTCAGGGCTTTTTCGTATCGGTCGCTCCAGCCGCCGATTTGCCGCTCGACGTATCCTTCGGGCTTGCCCAGGTCGGCCAGGCCACAGGCGGCATAGTCGACCTTGTGCAGTTCGACGAACTTGTCGATAAAGCTTTTGCACAGGGCTTCGGTCTGGGCGGTGTCGAAATTCAGCTCAGTCGGCAGTTCGGAGCGCAGGATGATGCCGTTGACCCGTTCCATGACATAGAACTCGGCACCGAGCACTGACTCATCGGTGCAGTGCACATAGGCCTTGGGGCAATACGGGAAGCCTTCGCTGAGCTGCGTCAAGATGCGGAATTCGCGGCCCATGTCATGGGCGGATTTGGCTTTGCGACCGAACGGCGGACGACGCAGGACGAACTCCTGTTCCGGATACTTGATCAGGTACGTCAGGTTCGAGGCGCCGCCGGGGAACTGGCTGATCTCGGGCGAGCCGACAAGGCCGGGAATATGGTCCTTGAGGTATGGATCGATGAGACTGGCGTCGAGTTCTTCGCCAGAGCGGATCTTGGTGGACTGGTCAGTAAGCGCCATGCGTATCCCTTCTGCTTATTATGAGGGGCAGAGATTATTGACTAATCTAATGCGGCTAAGGTTCGCCCACAAGCAACCACCCGCTTAATAGGTGCGGGTGTTGCTGGTCAATCAGTGGCTTTGATCACCGTTGCGGTCACACGCGAAACAAAATCTCAGAAACCGCCTTCGCGCACAATCACTGACAGGGCGTCGGTGAGCAACTGCGCCAGCGGGCTGCTGCGCTCACCGTCGAGGGTGACTTTGCCCTTGCGCATGACCATCTGCGTGGGCGGCGCGTCGAGGCGAATCCTGACCCGGTACAGGGCATCCAGCACCTGCAGGCCATTTTCCGGTTTCGCCGAAACCGCGATGGGGCCGCCATAAGTGGCGCTGAGCATCGGGTGCGGCAGATTTTGCGTGCGAGTGTCATCCAGGCTGATCACCCGCCCGTCCAGCCGGTGCAAGGCATCGCCGTCGGCATGGAAATGGGCGAGGTCGCCAACCTTCAGCCGCGACAGGTCTTGTTGGCGAACGAAGGCTTCGACGGTCCAGTGCGTCGGATCGATCAGCACCGCCAGCGGCTGATTGGGTTTGACCCAGACACCAGGCTGCACGCTGGCATCGATATCGGTGAGTAAACCGGCCACAGGTGCACGCAGTGTGAGGCGCTGCAGTTCGGCGTTTTGCGCGCTGGATTCGGCCTGTTGCCGGCTGAGCTGACCGGCGACCGAGGCGTGTTTTTCACCGCCGTCGGCACTGCCCGCCAGCCCGGCCAGTTGCAGTCGCAGGGCTTGCGTGGCCCTGGTCGAGCGCTGGACCCGGTCACGAATTTCCGCAGAGTCGAGGACAAACAGCACGCTGTTGGCGGCGACCCTCAATTCGCCGGTTGGCGCCTCGACCAGGCGCGCCGCGAACGGGCTGTACAGCGTGTATTGCACATCGGCATGCAGCCAGGCCGGCGCTTGCACCTGACGGTTCCAGGGCAGGGCGAGCAACAGCAGCAAAGCGCCTACTCCGACGATTAACAGAGACCCGCGTCGGCGCGGAATTTCGCTGCGCCGCTGCCACCAGACCTTAAGCTCGCGCTGAATCGGCAGGACCACAAACCAGGCGATTTCCACCATAAACAGACAAATTCCCAGGGCCTTGAAGAACATGTAGTACACCGCCACTGCGATGCCGAGAAACACCACCAGCCGGTAGACCCGGGTGATGACCGCAAAGCTAATCAAAAAGCGCCGCAGGGCTGCAGGCAACACTTCCGGGTCCGGTTCATTCCACGCCAGCAATCGGCGGCGCATCCAGGCTTGGGCCAAGGCGCCGGATCGCTCATGCAGGTTGGGCAGGTCAAGCCAGTCGCAGAGCAAAAAATAGCCGTCGAAACGCATGAACGGACTGGCGTTGAGGGCCAGGGTAATCATCCAGCTGGTGGTCGCCAGAAAGAACAGCGCGCCCTTGAACGCCGGGCTTTCGCACAGGCCCCAGGCCAGGGTCGAGACGCCGGCGATCATCAGTTCGGTGAGCATCCCGGCGCCGGCGATGTGGAAGCGCTGCCGGCGGTCCACCAATTTCCAGGATTCGCTGGTGTCGGTGTACAGCACCGGCCACATCACCAGAAACGCCACACCCATGTGCGCGACCCGCACGCCGTAGCGCGTGGCGGTGTAGGCATGCCCCAGCTCATGCAGGCATTTGATCAGCAGCATGGCTATCAGGTAGCCGACCACACCTTCCGGCGACAGGCTTTGCTGGAAACTGGCAACGAAGCCGTCCCATTGCTGTTCCACCAGAAACAGCCCGAACAGCATGCACAGGCCAATAGCAATCAGCGCGCCGCGGCTGAACAGCGGCGCCACCCAGGGCAGGGTACGTTGCAGCACACGCTGCGGGCGCCACAGCGGCAGACGGAAAAACAGGTAGTTGTGCAACAGCCATTGCCAGCCGGAATGTTTGCGTTGCTCGGCGATGTCTTGCAGGCGATGGCTGCCGTGGACATCACTGACCCGCAGCAGTTGATGGCGAGCAAGAAAGCCCAGCAGGCTGGCCAGTTCTTCGCGGCTGACGCGCAACGGCGTTTCACTGTTCAGCGCTTGCAGCAATGCGTCGGGACTATCCAGCGACCAACGTGAAAGCAGTTCGAATTCCAGCCAGCCGATGTTGAAAAAGCGATTACCCACCGGGTCCTGAATCATCCACGCCGGCGAGCCGTCACGTTGGGTCGCGGCCGGGACCAGGCGCAGGTCCTCGCGCATCGCCGGCAGGTGATCAGGCAGTTGCACGCTGTCGTCGGTCGTCGGCGTCCGGGGTAACGGCTGGCTCAATCTGACCGCCGTCACAGACCGCTCCATTCACGCAACGCCGCCAACGGCCGGCGCAGCAGGTAATACACCAGCGGCACGCTTTCGCCGTAGAGCTTGGCGGTGCCTTTGAGACCGATGCGCGCCAGTTGGCTGACATCGCCGGTGAATTGCCCGCGAATGCGGTAGGCCGGGATGTTTTCCGGTGACAGGGTGGCTTGGTAACTGGTTTGCGTCAGCCGGGCGCTCAGCGGTGACAGCGGCGCGACGTGCAGGAACAGGCGGATCTCCGAGCCGAGGTCGAGGTTGATCGCGTTGGCCACCGGCAGCCAGACCAGAACCCCGACGTCCTGCGGATCAGCCAGTTGCATGATGCGCTCACCGGTGACCACCGGTTTGCCGATCCAGTCGTTGCTGTCGCCGAAGATTGCAATGCCGTCGCGCGGGGCGCGGACCACGTTGCGTTCGAGCATTTCGTCAAGCCAGCTGACCTCGGCCTGTTTCTCTTGTACCTGGCCGTTGAGCGCCGCCAGATCGCCTTTGCTTTGGGCATTGTCGAAGGCTTTTTGCGCCGCCAACAACGCTTCGGAATGCGCCACTTGCAGCGACTGCCTGGCCACCGCCCGGCGGTTGCGCAGGGTGGTGTCGTCGAGGTTGAACAGCGGTTGGTCCTTGTGCACCAGTTGATTTGGCTGCACCAGCACTTCGTGCACCACGCCTTCCTGCGGCGCGGCAATGGTTATCGCGTTGTGCGCTTCGATTTCCGCCGGGGCCAGCGCGCTGAGGCGTACTGGAAACAGCAGCCCGGCGCCGATGGCCGCGGTCAGTGCCAGCAAGCGCAATGGGCGTTTGCGCCAGATTTGCCAGTGGGCGCCGAAGGTCGGGCGTTTGTCGGTCAGCGTCGCCAGGCAATAGGCATAGGTCTGTCCGGTGCGGGCCAGCAGCGCCAGGCTGTGCTGATCCGGTTCGCTTTCACAGGCCAGCAGCAACAGGCCGCGTCGCGAATGATCGCGTTGGGGCAGCGGCAGGCATAACAAACAGGCGGGCATCCACTCGGCCCAGCCTTCGGCGAAGCGTTCAGGCAGCGCCGCGACCGTGATCAATTGCAGGGTCTGTTCGGACTCGGCCGTTTGTGGCCACAGGTGCCCGGCCAGGTCCTTGAGCCAGACCGTGAACGGCGACTCTTCGGGCAACACCGCCAGGCTCGACACGTTGCTCAGCGTCGGTTTGCCCAAGGCATTGCTGACGAACAGACAGGCCTGCCGATACTTGAGCAGTTGCCAGGTTTCGTTGACCATCACGAAACCCAGCTCGCTGCTGCTGCGGGCTTGCTGGGCGCGTTGCTCAAGGTGCAGCAGCACCGCTACCGGGTTGGCGGGCGTGGCTGGGGCGTTCATTGCGGGCTGGCGACCTGAGTGGTCGCCGGTTGTGCAGGATCCAGCGCGAGCGCAGGGGGTTGAACGTCGGCAAACAGCGCGGTGCCGCTCATGCCCGCCAGCAAGTCACCCGCCGCACCGACCACCACGCCTTCCAGTTCGATGCTCTGACTCACGGCATCCACTTGCGCGTTAATCGCCTTGACCTTGGCCGGATAACGCTTGCCGGTCTCGCCCAGATCGACTTCGAAGGCCTGCCCCGGCTTGAGCCATACCAGCCATTTCGACGGCACATTGACGCGCATTTTCAGTGGTCCGTTGCTGATAATGTCCAGCAGCGGTTGGCCTTGATTGACCCCCTGAAAGGCTTTGACCTGAAGCTTGATCACCCGACCGTCGAACGGCGCCAGGACGTTGCATTGCTGTTGCTGCGCTCGGTATTCGGCGACTTGTGCAGACGCCTTTTCCGCTGAACTGGCGGCCAGCGAAACCTCGACTTCGCCGGCGGACTGCAAGCCTTGCAGACGCAGCTTGGCATCATGGGTTTCGCGGGCGGAGCTCAAGTCGGCCTGGGCCATTTTCAGCCGGGCGTTCTGTTCGTCACAGTCAAAGCTGACCAGCACATCGCCCTTGTTGAAGGTCGAGCCTAACGAGGCGTTGACCGCGTGCACGCGGCCGACCAACTGGCTGGCGAGGGTGGTCTCCTGATCGGCCACCAGCAGCACGCGGACCGCCGGGTCGGATTCGCTCATGGCCAGCGCTGGATGCCAAAACAGGGTCAAGCTGGTCAGTAGCAGGTAAGGCAGACTGAGTTTAAAGAGAGTCATTTCGCGGCTACCTGTGTCGAGGCGGATTTGAGCCATTCACGTACGTTGGGCACTTCGGCCATGGCGGCGGCTTCGCTGAACGCGTTCAAGGAGTTTTTGTCTGGCTGGGCGCGCAGGGTGCTTTGGTAATCGCTGTGGCCAACCAGACTGCCGTCGGCGCGCAGCAGGTCAATGCTCCATTGGCCGCGACGAATGCCGTCTTGCACGGCGCCGACGCGTAACTGCATGACCAGCGTCGGTCCCTGCTGATCCTGCTCGGCCAGGGCAAACAGGTTGCGTTTCAGTGCCTGGCGTACCACGTCGCGCATGCCGGAGGCCAGCTGGCTGTCGGCGGTGTATTCGAGGCGCACGGCCAGTGGTTGCAAGGTATTGCGCTCGCCCACGGCGCTGTCGAACGCCTGGCGTTCAGCGCCGCCGAGGCTCTTGTCCAGTTCTTGCGACAAGTGCTTGAGGTTGCTGTTGCCGGCGACGTCTTCAGGCAACACATCCAGGCCCAGGGAGTTGTAAATACGGCCGAACGCGGTTTGCGCGGTGGCGTAGGCCGAGTAGCGCTGGAACTGAGCAAGCAGGGCGCGGGTTTCGGTGCGGATCACTTCCAGTTCGGAATCGGTGCGCGAGGTCAGCGATGCGCGAGCGAACTTGGCCATGCGCTGATCGACTTCACTGGACTGATCCGCCAGGTCGTAATCCACCAGCGCCAGGTTGTAGCGCTCGACGGCAATTCGTACTTGGGTCAAGACGGCCATCGACAACGCCAGGCGCCGCGCGTTATCGGTTTTTGCCTGGGATTCGCTGGCCTTTTGCGTGGCCGGAATCGCCGCCAGCTTGAACAGGTTGGCGCTGACCTGAACCCCGCTGTCGACCCAGCTGCTGTTGTACAGGTAGGCGTTGGAGTCGTACTGCGCGTTGAAATCCAGGCCGACGCTGGGCAGCAAGGCCAACAATTGGCGCCGAGCTTCGTCGGCGGAGATGCGTTTGCGGTAATCCTCTTCGCGCAATTCCGGACGCGCTTGCAGGGCGATCTCTTCCAGCTTGCGAATGTCGGTCGGCATGCCCGGCAACGACGGTTCCGGCTCTTCGGCGAGGGTGAATCGGGTGCCCGGCGGCACGCTCATCAGTGCGCTCAGCTCACGCTTGGCGAACTGCAAGTCCTGACGTCGGGCATTGAGCAAGGTGGTCGCGTCCAGCAATGCGCTTTGGTAAGCCAGGGCCTGCGCCGGTGGCAGCAAACCCTGGACTTCGGCTTCACGGGATTTACCCAGCGCGCTGTGCACCCGGACCAGCAGATCGTCAGCTTGCTTTTCCAGACGCTGGGCGCCCAGCGCCCGCCAGTACGAGGTGCGCAAGTCCTGCAACACGGTCTGCATCACCCGACGGCGGCGTTCTTCGGCAATCAGGTACTGGTCGGCGCTTTGTTTGGCGCGGTAGTAGCTGACGCCAAAGTCCAGCAAGTTCCACGAGAAGGCGGCGTTGGCCAGGCTGCGGTTGCGCTCCACCGATGACGACGGAATCAGCGACACCGTGTGGGTTTCGATGCCGACACTGGTGCCGCCGGATTCGTTGCTGCGCGAGGCGTAGCCAGCGGAGATCAGCATCTTCGGCAACATGTCGTAGCTCGAGACGTCGTGCAGACCCGAGGCCAGGGCAGACTCCATCTGCTTGAGCTTGTAATCGAGGTTGTACTTCAGCGCGCGGGCCAGCGCGTCGGAAAACGTCAGTGGGCCGGTGATGGGCTCCTGATCGGCGTACAGCTGCAATTGGTCAGCATTGACTCGTTGTCGCACTTCTTCGTCGTTCAGCGGGTGCGGGGCTACTGAACAGCCGGCCAGGCCAAGCAGCAGGGCTGCGGTTAGCAGTCGTGTGCCTGTGGGCGCGCGGTGTTTGTCCATCAAACGCATTTTTTATCCGTTTTGGTTTGCGTAGTGAAAGGGCTCATTGCGTGCGCTCCGTCGCAGGCGCTGGAGGCGTTTCACTGAATAAATGGGGGTGTCGCTGCGCCGCGGCCTTTTGCATTTGCACGCTAAAGGCATCGGCGCTGGTGGTTTTTTCCGGCGTCGTGGGCATCGGCAGGTCGAAAGCGCCTGAGCCGAACCGGTCGAAATCGTCGAACAGGCTCTTGCCGCCGGTGAAGTACGGACTGTCCTTGAATTTGAGCGCGCCTTGCTGGTGGTCGACGGTTTTCTGTGAGTCCTGCACGGCGAGGGTGACGTGCAGGTCCGGGACAAAGCCAAGGCCCAGGCCGATGGAGTCCGAACGGATCTCACCGCTGCTGGCTTCGATGTAGCTGGTTAGGCGCGGGTCGATGCGATCCATGGCTTCGGCCTGGGAGTTCATCACCGGAAAGGTGACGAACAGGCCTGGGGTCATGGCTTGCTGGATGCCGGTCAAATTCAGGTCGCGCCGGGGTTCGTCGTAATGATCGACGCCGCCGCTGTCGTGATGGCTGACAACGGTTGGCTTGTCGGCGTCCGGCGGCAATGGCAGCACCGTGGAGTCCATGAACAGGCTCAGGTTGGCGCTGGCGAAACCGCCGTGATCGTCGCTGATCCGGTAGCTAAGAGTCGGCACGGCGCCGAGGTAGCCGCGCAGCGGAACAAAGCTATAACTGCCGTCGCGCCCGAGTGTCAAGGTGCCGATACCCGCCAGCGTCACGCTGCTGCCGGCGGCGAAGGTGCCGGACACACCGTTGATGGTGAAGTCCACCACGTGCAAGGCATCGCTTTCCGGATCGTGGTCGTTGTTCAGCACGTTGCCGCTGAGTGGTGTGTCTTGGGGCCCGTGGACCACGCCGTCGTTGACCGCCACCGGCGACTGATTGACGTGAATCAGTACCTGGGCACTGTCGGAGCCGCCGTGGCCATCGATGATCACGTAGGTGATGGTCGCGTTGCCAGTGAAGCCGGCTGCCGGGGTGAAATTCAGCGTGCCGTCGGGGTTGATCGAGACACTGCCGTCGCTGCTGCTGGCGTGGGTCACGGTCAGGGTGAAGCCGTTGGGATCGCTGTCGTTGCCCAGCACGTTGATTGACTGCAGCGGCGTGTCGCGGTCGGTTTTCAGGCCGGTGTCGTCATTCGCCGTCGGTTGCGGATTGACCGCGATGTGCAACTGGGCGCTGGCGCTGCCGCCCTGGCCGTCGCTGACGCTGTAGGTGATCACCGGCACGCTGCCGAAGTAGGTGGCCGTCGGGATGAACAAGTAACTGCCATCGGCGTGCAGGCTCAGGGTGCCGACGCCACTGATGTTGACCGTATCGCCGGCATTGAAGCTGCCGGGCACGCCGTTGACGGTGAAACCGCTGATGCTCAGCGGATTGCCGTCGGGGTCGCTGTCGTTGCTCAGCACGTTGCCGCTGGCGGTATGGCCTTGCTGGATCGCTTGCAGGCCATCGTTGATCGCCGTCGGCGGCGCGTTGACCGCCAGGTGCAAAGTCGCGCTGGCGCTGGCGCCGACACCATCGCTGACGGTGTAGGTCAGCACCGGCACGTTGCCGTGGTAGCTCGAGGTCGGGGTGAACAGGTAGCTGCCGTCGGCATTCAATTGCAGGGTGCCGACCCCGGCGATGGTCGCGGTGTTGCCAGGCAGGAAGCTACCGGCGACGCCGTTGACAGTGAAACTGCTGACGCTCAGCGGATTACCGTCGGGGTCGCTGTCGTTGCTCAAGACATTGCCGCTGGCCGTCTGGCCTTGCTGCACGGTTTGCAGGCCGTCATTGCTGGCGACAGGTGTGCCATTGACCCGGATGCTCAAGGTGGCGCTGGCCGTCGCGCCGTGACCATCGCTCAGGCTGTAGGTGACCACCGGCACATCGCCGTGAAAAGTCGACGCCGGGATAATCAGATAACTGCCATCGGCGTTGACCGTCAGGCTGCCAACGCCGGCAATGGTCGCGGTGCTGCCGGGGAGGAAACTGCCGGCGACGCCCTGCACGGTATAGCCACTGACGTTGAGGGTGTCGCCGTCCGCATCGCTGTCATTGCCCAGAACATTGCCGCTGGCGCTTTGGCCTTGTTGCACGGTTTGCAAACCGTCGTTGCTGCCCAGTGGGGCGGCGTTGACGCGGATATCCAGGTGCGCGCTGGCACTGCCGCCTAGGCTGTCGGCAACGCTGTAGGTCACCTGCGGCAGCGTGCCGGTGTAGGTCGAGAGCGGGGTGAACAGGTAGCTGCCGTCAGCGTTGATAGTCAGGCTGCCGACCCCGGCGATGGTCGCGGTGCTGCCTGGGGCAAAGTTGCCAGCGACGCCGTTGACGGTAAAGCCGCTGACACTCAGCGGATTGCCTTCCGGGTCGCTGTCGTTGCTCAGCACGTTGCCGCTGGCAGACTGGCCTTTTTGCACGAGCTGCTGGCCATCGTCGACGGCCACGGGGCGGCCGTTGACCCGGATACTCAACTGCGCCGTGTCAGTGCCACCCACGCCATCGGCCACGCTGTAGGTGATCACGGGCACGTCGCCGTGGTAGCTCGACAAGGGAGTGAACAGGTAACTGCCATCGGCGTTGACAGTCAGGCTGCCGACCCCGCTGATGGTCGCGGTACTGCCAGGGGTAAAGTTGCCGGCAACGCCGTTGACGCTAAAGCCAGTGACGGTCAGCGGATTACCGTCGGGATCGCTGTCGTTGCCCAGCACGTTGCCACTGGCAGTCTGGCCTTGCTGCACCGTTTGTAGGCCGTCGTCGGTGGCCAGCGGCGCGCCGTTGACCCGGATCGTCAACTGCGCCGTGTCAGTGCCACCCACGCCATCGGCCACGCTGTAGGTCACCACGGGCACGTCGCCGTGGTAGCTCGACAGCGGGGTGAACAGGTAACTGCCATCGGCGTTGACGGTCAGGCTGCCGACCCCGGCGATGGTGGCGGTACTGCCGGCCGTGAAGTTACCGGCGACACCGTTGACGGTGAAACCGCTAACGCCCAGCGGGTTGCCGTCGGGATCGCTGTCGTTGCTCAATACATTGCCGCTGGCCGCCTGGCCTTGCTGGACCGTGTTCAGCCCATCGTCCGCCGCCAACGGGGTGCCATTGACCCGTATCTGCAACTGCGCCGTGGCACTGCCGCCATTGCCGTCGGCCAAGGTGTAGGTCACCACCGGCACGTCGCCGTGGTAAGTCGCCAACGGGGTGAACAGGTAGCTGCCGTCAGCGTTGACGGTCAGGCTGCCGACGCCAGCGATGGTGGCCGTGTCGCCGGGATTGAAACTGCCGGCGACGCCATTGATGGTGAAGCCGCTGACGCTCAACGGGTTGCCGTCGGGGTCGCTGTCGTTGCTCAGTACGTTGCCGCTGGCGCTGTGGCCCTGTTGCACGGTTTGCAGGCCGTCATTGTCTGCGATGGGCGTGCCGTTGACCCGGATACTCAAGGTGGCGCTGGCTGTGGCGCCGTGACCATCGCTCAGGCTGTAGGTCACCAGCGGTACGTCGCCGTGGTAGCTGGACGTCGGGGTAAACAGATAGCTGCCATCGGCATTGACGGTCAGGCTGCCGACGCCGGCAATGGTCGCGGTGCTGCCGGGGAGGAAACTGCCGGCGACGCCTTGCACGGTATAGCCACTGACGTTGAGGGTGTCGCCGTCCGCATCGCTGTCATTGCCCAGTACATTGCCGCTGGCGCTTTGGCCTTGTTGCACGGTTTGCAAACCGTCGTTGCTGCCCAGTGGGGCGGTGTTGACGCGGATATCCAGGTGCGCGCTGGCACTGCCGCCGAGGCTGTCGACGACGCTGTAGGTCACTTGCGGCAGCGTGCCGGTGTAGGTCGAGAGCGGGGTGAACAGGTAGCTGCCGTCAGCGTTGATAGTCAGGCTGCCGACCCCGGCGATGGTCGCGGTGCTGCCTGGGGCAAAGTTGCCAGCGACGCCGTTGATGGTAAAGCCGCTGACGCTCAGCGGATTGCCTTCCGGATCGCTGTCGTTAGTCAGCACATTGCCGCTGGCGGTCTGGCCTTTTTGCACGAGCTGCTGGCCATCGTCGACCGTCACGGGCCTGCCGTTGACCCGAATGCTCAATTGCGCAGAGGCACTGCCGCCGTTGCCGTCAGTCACGCTGTAAGTCACCACTGGCACGTCGCCGTGATAGCTGGACAGCGGGGTGAACAGGTAGCTGCCGTCCGCGTTGACGGTGAGGTTGCCGATACCAGCGATGGTCGCGGTGCTGCCGGCAGTGAAGTTCCCGGCGACGCCGTTGACGGTAAAACCACTGACGTTGAGGCTGTTGCCGTCAGGATCGGAGTCGTTGCCCAGCACGTTGCCACTGGCAGGCTGGCCTTGTTGTACGGTCTGCAGGCCGTCGTTGCCGGCCTGCGGCGCGGCGTTGACCCGGATGCTCAGGTGCGCCGTGTCGCTGCCGCCAACACCATCAGCCACGCTGTAGGTCACCAGCGGTACATCGCCGTGGTAGCTCGACAGCGGGGTGAACAGGTAACTGCCATCGGCGTTGACGGTCAGGCTGCCGACCCCGGCGATGGTCGCAGTGCTGCCAGGGGTAAAGCTGCCGGCGATGCCGTTGACACTAAAGCCGGTGACAGTCAGCGGGTTGCCATCGGGGTCGCTGTCGTTGCTCAACACATTGCCGCTGGCCGCTTGACCTTGCTGGACGGTGTTCAGTCCATCGTCCGCCGCCAACGGGGTGCCGTTAACGCGAATCTGCAAATGCGCCGTGGCACTGCCGCCATTGCCGTCGGCCAAGGTGTAGGTCACCACCGGCACGTCGCCGTGGTAAGTCGCCAACGGGGTGAACAGGTAGCTGCCGTCGGCGTTGACGGTCAGGCTGCCGACGCCAGCGATGGTGGCTGTGTTGCCGGCCGGGAAGTTACCGGCGACACCGTTGACGGAAAAACCGCTGACGTTGAGGGGATTGCCGTCGGGGTCGCTGTCGTTGCCGAGTACGTTACCCGATGCGGTCTGGCCCTGCTGCACGGTTTGCAGGCCATCATCGACAGCGACGGGCGGCGCGTTGACCTTGAGCGTCAGTTGCGCGGTGTCGCTGCCGCCTTGACCGTCGCTGACGGTGTAGGTCGCGACCGGAACGGCGCCGTGGTAGGTCGCGTTCGGGGTGAACAGGTAGCTGCCGTCGGCGTTGATTCGCAGGGTGCCGATGCCAGCGAGGGTTGCGGTGTCGCCGGGGTTGAAGGTGCCGGCCACGCCACTGATGCTGAAGCCGGTGATCGCTAATGGGTTGCCGTCGGGATCGCTGTCGTTGGCCAGCAGATTGCCGCTGGCCGGGACACCGGTCTGCGCGGTCTGCAGGTCGTCGTTGGCCACGGGTGAGGTATTCAAGTGCACGCTGATCGAGCTGGTGACGCTCTTTTGGCCGCCCGCGCCCTGGTCCTGACCACTGCCGGCCGTACCGCCGCCGATGGTGTTGGGGTTTTGGTCGTTGAGCACAAAATCGACCTGCACGTCGGCACTGGCGGTCGGCGAATTGTCGGTGCTGCGATAGGTCACGGCGCCCATGACTTTGCCGACCACGGCCGCATCGGCGGCGCTGTTGAAGGTCACTTGCAGGCTGCCCGAGGCGTTGCTGACGGTGCCGACCACCACGCCGTCGACGATCAGGCTACTGCCACTGATCTGCACGCCAATCGCGTTGTTGCCGGGGTTGCTGTCAAAGAGGCCGAACACATCGTTGGCGTTGGCGCCGTTATGGCGGCCGATGGTCAGGGTCACGCCGGCCCAATGCGTGGCGCTGATATCCAGTTCGATATCGCCCACGCTGACGTTGCCATCGCTGTCCAGTTGCACAGCCGAGCCGCCCTTGGTCACCGTGGGCGTGCCGCTCAAGCCCGACGACACCGGGGCGTCGTCCACGGGGGTTACGGTGACCGTGATGGTGCGGGTGGTCACCAGGGCAGCGCTGATGCCGTCGGCGTAGTCGTAGTCACCAGGGTTTGACGTGGCGTCATTGGTGTCGCCAGCCAGGCTGCCGGGACGTTGCCCGGTGCTGCCGCCGTCGTTGACCGAGACCGTCACCGTGAACTGGCCGTTGTAATGCGCGCCGGCCGGAGCACCCGCCAGGGTCGGGTAGGTAATGGTCAGGGCTTGCAGGCGTGCGGTGACTTCGGCCTGGGTCGCGCCGGTGATGGTAATGGTCGAGGTATTGAGGCCACTGATGGTGCCGCCGCTGCCGCCCACGGCGGAAATCACCCCCTGACTGACATGAATGGTCGCGGAGTAAGTGTTGGAACCGTTTGCATCGGGGTCGGCGACGACAAAACCGCCGACGCCGGCAGTCAGGTTCAGGGTGCTCGAGCCTTCCGATACTGTGACGTTGCTGGCGCTGATCTGCGCCGGGTCGTTGATGCTGGAGACGAACAGGGTGCGGGTGTTGCTGCTGACGTTGAGCGGCAACGACGGCAGCGCGGCATAGGGGTCGATGACCGTGGTCGGCACCGCTGACAAGCCACTGCCATTGGGGTTTAGCCCACCGTTGGCGGCGTTCGACGGGTCCAGCACGCCGCTGGCGACATCGCGCAGGCGGTCGTCGGCGATCACTTGCACCTTATAACTGGTGTCGGTGTTGGCCAGGCTGCCACTGAGGGTCACGCGCAAGCCGGCGAGGTAGGCATTGATGTTGGCCAGGGTGCCACGAATCACCAGCGCCGCGCCGTTGCCGGTGTTGCTGTTGTCGATCTCGAAGCTGGTGTGGTCTTCAGTCGGCGAACTGCTGGAATCGATGATGATATTGGCATAGGCCGCCGCGCTCAGTGGTACACCGCTGGCGTCGGTCAGGCGGATGGTGACCTGGATGAAATCCTTTTCCTGCGAAGTGATGCCGCCGCCGTCGGTGTAATCCGGATCGGACACCGAGAACCCCGGCACGCCGAGGGGCGTCCCGCCTTGGGTGATCGTCAAATTGCCACCGCCGGCAGCCACCGTAGGCGCGTCGTTGGAGGCCGTCAGGGAAATCGCCAGCGTCGCGGTGGCGGTTGGATTGGTGATGCTGCCACTGCCGGTGTCGCCGCCCACTGCCGCGCTGCCTTCATTGAGTTGCAGGCTGAGGGTGACATTGCCTGGCGCCGCGCCGTTGTAATCGTGGTTGCCGTTGGCGGGTGTTTTGTAGGTCAGGCCATTGGTCGGATCATTGATCAGGCTCTGGATATCGTCGGCGCGACCGGTCAGCACGATGCTGCTGCTATTGTCGCCGCTGATGGTCACCGTGCGCCCGGAGGGCAGGGTGATGGTGGTCTGTATGCCGGCGCCGCCAATCCCCAGTACGCCCTGGCCCGCTGGGATGCTCAGGGTGACGGAGATCGGCAGGTCGAGTCCGGTGGATTCGGCGTCCGAGACCACGATGCCAGTGATCGGGGTGTTGACGTCTTCGATCACGGTCTTGGTGCCGCCAGTGCTCAGGACCGGGGCTTCGTTAACGGTCGAGACGCGAATCAACACGCTGCTCTCGGCAATGTTCAGGTCGGTGGCCGACACACTGTCGCTGTAGGCATTGAATTCAACGTTGGACACCGGTTGCCCGGGCCCGCCCAAGGTAGCAGCCTGGTTTTCCGGGCCGCCGTTGGCGCCGCCGCTCAGGTTGCCGCTGGCATCGCGCAAGCGGTCATCGACCACCACTTGAATCCGGTATTGATGGTTCTCGTTGCTCGGGTCATTGAGGCTTGCACTCAAGGTGGCGAGGGCCGCGTTGACCTGCGCCCGGGTGCCGCGCAGCACCAGATAATCGCCATTGCCGTCTTTGTCGCCATCGCGGGTCGCGCCGCCTGCAAGGCTCACCGACAGGGTCACGCCAGCGTAATTGGCGGCGCTGAACGCAGTGCCGTCGGTTTGCGTCAGGCGAATGATGACCTGCACCACGTCCGGGGTATCGGGGCTGTTGCCGAGGTCATCCGGGTCGCCAATCACGAAACCACCCACCGGGTTGTTCGCCGCCGAGGTGCTGTCGACGTTGACCGGCGCGCCTGGGCCGCTGACCGTGGGTTTGTCGTTGGTCGGCAGGATTTCGATGTTGAAGGTCGAGGCGGTGGCGGTGGTGCCTTGCGCGAAAGCGCCGTTGTCGTTGGCGCTGTAGTCGCCGTCGCTGACCACGTAGGAAAACGAGTCGCTGCGGGTCTCGCTGCCATCGTGCTGGTAAGTCACGCGACCAGCGTCCAGGTCGGCCTGGGTGAACACTGAACCGAGGCCCATGACCACGCCGTTAAGCAACAGGCTGCCGTTGATGGGAATTGCCGTCAGCCGGTACTGGCGCTGAATGCTCGAGTTGTCGTCATCGCCATAGACCAGATGCGCGCCCGACTGAACGCCCGTGACCGCGCCGGAACCGTCGGCGTTGGCATAACTGCTGGCGCCACCGATGACCACCGATTGCCCTTCGTGAATGGCCCCGGCTTCACCGCTGACCAGTTGTGATTTGGAGTCGAACACCGGTGCGTCGTTGACCGGGGTAATGTTGATCGACACCACCAGCGGTGTCCCGGTGCTGCTTTGGTTAGTGCCGACGGTGGCCGCGACGTTCTGGTCGTCCACCGGCACCAGGGTGAAACTGTCGGTGAAGTGTTCGGTGCCGTTGTGGGTGTACTTGAACGCGCCACTGGCCAATTGCGCGGCGGTGACGGTGTCGTTGAGGCCGAGGGCCACGCCGTTGAGGGTCAGGGTGCCGTATTGCGGCAGCGAGGTGATCTTGAACACCAGGTCGTTGGTCACCGCATACGGCGTACCGGCGCTGGCATCGCCCTGACTGTCGGCGTCAGCGAGGATAATATTGCCGTTGTTGATCACCACCGTGCCGCCTTCGTCGGTCTTCACCTGCGTGCCCGTGTTGGCGGTCGGGGTGTCGTTCTGCGGGACGATGTTGAGGCTGAAATTCTGTTGCGCGGTTTCCAGCGTGCCGTCGGACACCGAGAACTGGAAGTTGTCGACGAACTGTTCGTTGCCGTTGTGTTTGAACGTTACCCGGCCATTGTCCACATCGTCCTGGGTGAAGGTGCCAAAGAGGCCGAGCGCCACGCCGTTGAGCAACAGGCTGCCACTGGTGGGCACGCCCAGCAGGCGGTAGGTCAGGCTGGCGGCGGGTGTGGCGTCGTCGGTGGAGTGCAGGTCAGTGCTGGTCAGCACGTAAGTGGCTGACTCATTGAGTGTCGCGCTGTGATCGCCACCGACCACTGGCTCGGTGTTGGCCGGTGGTCCGGGCGGCAGCGGGACGAGAACAATCGGTGGCTGAATCGGGATGATCACGCTGAAGGTGTTAGTGGTCAGCGCGCTGTTGGCGGCATCGGTGTCGTAAATACCGCCATCGCGAGTGCTGGGGTACAGACGGATGCCACCGTCCTTGACCGTGAAGCTGATGGTGTCGACGCGCGTTGCGGTGGGTGCGGTGCGCATGTGGTAAACCACTTTCCCGGCGTTGACGTCGGCCTGGGTAAAGCTCGATCCGCCCACCAGCAGGGCGCCGTTGAGGGTGAAGTAACCGAGGTTCGGGTCAGGCACGCCGTTGAGGGTGTAAGTCAGGCTGGCATCCGCCGAATCGCTGTCCTTGACCTGCAACATCGCGGTGGTGACCGTGAGTGCGGCCTGTCCGACGCCCAGGGTTTGGGTGATGCTGTGATCCAGCACCGGGTCATTGTCGCTGGGCAGAATCGTCAGGTTGATCACCGCCGTGCTGGTTTTCGGCACCCCGGTGCCGCCGCCGTCGTCGGTGATGTTCAGCTTGAAGCTGTCGGTGGTGCCGCTGGCGCCGGGTTCGCTGCCGTCGTGGCTGTAGGTCAGTTTGCTCAGGTCATGGATCACGAACGAGGTGCTGCTGATTGCGATGCCGTCATAGAACAGCGTGCCATGGGTCGGCAGCGAACTCAGGGAGTAGCTGTAGTCGACGCCGGCGGCCTGATCCGGATCGTTGATCTGGATCGCCCCGCGCGGGGTGCCGATCGGGCTGACCAAATTACCGTTGGCGGTCAGGCTGACATTCTGTTCGCCTTCAATCACCGTGATATTGCCGCTGACCACCGGCGCCTGATCCACAGGATTGACGTGGACGTTCACGCTCTGATTGAGCAGCACGCCGCCCGCGCCGTCATCGACTGTGATGCCGAAGGTGTCCGTCATCCCCGATGGGTTGGTGACCTGTGCGCCGTTGTGGCGATAACTGAGGTTGGCAATCTGGTCGGCGGAGAAACTCGAGCCAATCCCCATCTGCTGGCCGTTAAGCCACAAGGTGCCGTCGCTGGCCAGCGAGGTGATCTTGATAATGACTTGTTGCTGGCTGTTGTCGACGTCAGTTAGGCCCAGGTTGGACTGGGTGAAGCCCTTGCCATCGGCGGTGTTGACCGCGCCGGAAAAATTCGCCGAACCGCCTTCGTTGACTTGCAGCGCGGCGCCACTGCCGCTGATCACCGGGGCGTCGTTGACCGGGGTGATGTTGATATTGACCGTCTTGTTGCTGGTCAGCGTGCTGTCGTTACTGCTGACGGTGAACGAGGCGTTGCCGTTGTAATCCTTGTCGCCGGTAAAGCCCAGGCTGTTCAGCGCGGCGTTGATGTCAGCCAGCGAACCGCTGAAGCTGACACTGGCCGTGCCATTGCCGCTGACGCCAGTGAGGCCGGTCAGGGTGCCCAGGTTCAAGGTGCCGTGGCTGGCGTTCAGGGTGACGTGTTGCGCATCGCCCTCGGCGTCGCTGACGGTAATGCCACTGACCGCAATATGGGTGTCTTCACTGCCACTGCGCGGCGCGGTGGCGCTGTCGGCAATCACCGGGGCGGCCTCGAACAGCATGCGCTGCTCCAGTGCCAGCAAACGGTTGCGGGACACCGGAGGAAGAATCCCGTTACGCGGTTCAGTGTTTTTCAAGGTCGCCCCGGACGTTGTTCTTATAAGAGCCGCTGTAAAAACCGTGCTATCCACAATGGATTTAGTGGCACATGGCTATATCGGCAGACTTTATAATTAAATGAGGGGAAACGCCAAAAAAATAGCGACGGGATTTTGGTGGTGGATTGTGGGGGCTGAGTACGGACAAAAAAATGCCCACAGCCATAAGGGTGTGGGCATTGATGACTACTGCAACGCTTAAGCCGGGAACAGCTCGCTCAGCTTCATCGCCAGCATCATGTCGCCTTCGGCGCGCAGCTTGCCGGCCATGAACGCCTGCATGCCGTCGGTGTCGCCACTGACGATGCCTTTCAGGGTTTCGCTGTCCATCACCAGGGTGACCTGAGCGTCTGGGTTCTCGCCTTCTTTGAGGTCGCAGGTGCTGTCTTTGACGGTCAGCGAGTAGTTTTGGGTGTCATCGATACGGAAACCAAATACCAGGTCCAGGCCGGCAGCGGCGCTTGGGTTGAATTTGGCTTTCATGGCTTGAACGGCGTCGGCTACTGAAGTCATGTGTTGATCCTTTTCGGTGGGTCTGGTGGTTGGTTTCTGGCGACCTTGCGGTCGCAATGGGCCGGGCTCAACGGTAAGTGATGAGCTCCGGCGCCTTCATCAGTTGCAAGTGGGTATGACTGTTGAAGGAAGCCAGGGCTACCTCGCGACCACGGAATTTAAGCTGGTTGAGCGAGGTATTGACGATTTGCCAGTTGAGTTCGAACGCCTGACGCGCAGGCATGTCGGTAATCAAGTGGAGCAGGGCGGTAATAGTGCCACCCGAGGTGAAAATGGCGATACGGTCTTTGTTGCCAGCGGCTTCAAGCACCCGGTGCAGACCGGACTGTACCTGTTCGACAAAGCCGAGCCAGCTTTGCAGGCCTGGGGTGTCGTAGTTGCCGCTCAGCCAGCGACCGATGATCAAGGCAAACAGGCGCTGAAATTCTGCACGGTTTTGCGCCGCGTTACGCAGCACGTGCAAGGCTTCGGGCTCATCGGCCAGCATGTCCGGGAGCAGCGCGCGAATCACTGCCTCAGCATCGAATTCGTTGAACGCCGGGTCGATTTCAATTGTGGCCGTGTTGTCGGCAAACTGGGCTAGCGTCGCTTGCGCGGTATGCTGTTGGCGACGCAGGTCACCGGACACCACGCGGTCGAAGCTGACACCCATCTGTGCCAGGTGCGCGCCGAGTATTTCAGCCTGACGGACACCGGTGGGCGACAAAATGTCGTAATCGTCTGCACCAAAGGAGGCTTGGCCATGTCGAATCAAGTAGATGCTGCCCACGTCCACGTCATCCTGGTGCATTGAAGGTTTCGCGAGGTTATGAGGATGCTCAAGGCCTGTCAATAAAAAAACATACGCTTGTTTGAATGGCATTCACCGCGTTGAGTATAGCCTTGCGCCAGACTGGTCGTCGGCAAGGCACGCCGGTATGCTTGGATAATTCATGCCTCCTCGGTGCGAGGGGCGCAACATCAGTAAGGAGTCACTGTGGATTTTGTGTTCGAGTACACAAGCTTTTTGGCCAAGACGGTCACCCTGGTGGTCGCGATCCTGATTGTGCTGGCGGCGGCCGCGTCGCTGCGCAGCAAAGGTCGGCGCAAAAACGCCGGCCAATTGCAGGTCAGCAAACTCAACGACTTCTATAAGGCATTGCGTGAGCGTCTGGAGCAATCGCTGCTGGATAAAGACCGGCTCAAGGCCTTGCGCAAAGAGCAGGGCAAAGCCTTGAAGAAAGAGAAGAAGAAACCGGCCGACGCCAAGTCACGGGTGTACGTGCTGGACTTCGACGGTGACATCAAGGCCTCTGCCACCGAAAGCATGCGCCATGAGATCACCGCGCTGCTGACCCTGGCCACGCCCAAGGATGAAGTGGTGCTGCGCCTGGAAAGCGGCGGTGGCATGGTCCACAGCTACGGATTGGCCTCGTCGCAACTGGCGCGCATCCGTCAGGCCGGCATTCCGCTGACCATCTGCATCGACAAAGTGGCGGCCAGTGGCGGTTACATGATGGCCTGCATCGGCAACAAGATCATCAGCGCCCCCTTTGCCATCCTCGGCTCGATTGGCGTGGTGGCACAGTTGCCCAACGTCAACCGTCTGCTGAAAAAACACGACATCGATTTTGAAGTGCTGACCGCCGGCGAGTACAAGCGCACGCTGACCGTGTTTGGCGAAAACACCGAGAAGGGTCGGGAGAAGTTCCAGGAAGATCTGGACATCACCCACGAGTTGTTCAAGAACTTCGTTGCCCGCTATCGCCCGCAACTGGCCATCGATGAAGTCGCTACCGGCGAAGTCTGGCTGGGGATGGCGGCGCTGGACAAGCAACTGGTGGACGAACTGAAGACCAGCGATGAATACCTGGCGGACCGGGCCAAGGTGGCCGAGGTGTTCCACCTGCACTATTCCGAGCGCAAGAGCTTGCAGGAGCGTGTGGGGTTGGCGGCCAGCGGTTCGGTGGATCGGCTGTTGTTGAGCTGGTGGAGCCGGCTGACGCAGCAGCGTTTCTGGTAATAAACCAGCCATGAAAAAGCCCGGATCTCTCACGAGATCCGGGCTTTTTTGTTGCTGTTGTCTCGCTTTCGCAGGCTTTGGTGCTCGACACTTAACCTGTAGGAGCTGCCGAAGGCTGCGATTGGCATTCAATCGCAGCGACCGGTTCCCGCTCGATCGCAGCCTGCGGCAGCTCCTACAAAAGCACGCCAATCAGCGCCGGCGAAACAACGGCAATGGCTCGTCAGTCGCAGCCTGGTACGTCACTGAGAAATCCTTGAGGCCTTTGAGGGCTTCGTATGGGTCTTTGTCGGGACGAATCGCAAACGCGTCAAAACCGCAGCGGCGCATGTAGAACAACTGGTCGCGCAACACGTCGCCAATTGCCCGCAATTCGCCTTTGAAGCCATAACGATCACGCAACAGGCGAGCGTTGGAGAAGCTGCGGCCATCGGTGAACGCCGGGAAGTTCAAGGCGATCACCTTGAAGTGGTGCACGTCGTCGCCAATCTGCTCGGCTTCTTCATCGCTGTCCAGCCACACCCCAAGGCCACCGTCACGGGCTTTCAGCGCGTGACCATGATCCACCCACAGGTGCAACGGCACGACCAGGTCGTCGCAATTGGACAAACCGTCCAGCGTCGTTTCCTTGGGCAGCAAGTGCCAGGACTCGTCGATGACTTCGTTGTTCTTAATGATTCGCTGCATAGACGCGCTCCTTGAAAGGGTCAATGCCGATACGCTGATAAGTATCGATGAAACGTTCTTCTTCGGTACGTTGCTCAATGTAGACGTTAATCAGTTTTTCGATCACGTCAGGCATTACATCCTGTGCGAAGGATGGGCCAAGAATCTTGCCCAGGCTGGCGTCACGGGCACCGCTGCCGCCCAGAGATACCTGATAGAACTCTTCGCCTTTCTTGTCCACGCCCAGAATGCCGATGTGGCCGACGTGGTGGTGACCACAGGCGTTCATGCAGCCGGAAATGTTCAGGTCAAGCTCGCCGATGTCGAACAGGTAATCCAGGTTGTCAAAGCGACGCTGGATCGATTCGGCGATCGGGATCGACTTGGCGTTGGCCAGCGAGCAGAAATCACCACCCGGGCAGCAGATGATGTCGGTCAGCAAGCCGACGTTGGGCGTCGCAAAACCGTGCTCGCGCAACTCGCCCCACAAGGCGAACAGCTGGCTTTGTTCGACATCGGCCAGAATGATGTTCTGCTCGTGGGAGGTGCGCAGTTCGCCGAAGCTGTAGCGGTCCGCCAGATCGGCAATCCCGTCCAATTGCTTGTCGGTGATATCGCCAGGCGCCACGCCGGTCGGTTTGGTCGACAGGGTCACGGCCACGTAGCCTGGCTTCTTGTGCGCCAGCACGTTACGCGAACGCCAGCGAGCAAAACCAGGGTGTTCGTTGTCCAGTGCAGCCAGTTCCGCCGCTTGATCGCTCAGCGCCTTGTAGGCCGGATCGATGAAGTGCTTGGCAACGCGCTCGACTTCGGCTTCGGTCAGGGTGGTCTGGCCGCCACGCAGGTGCTCCATCTCGGCGTCGACACGCTGAGCAAACACTTCCGGGGTCAGGGCCTTGACCAGAATCTTGATCCGCGCCTTGTATTTGTTGTCGCGACGACCATAGCGGTTGTAGACCCGCAGGATGGCGTCGAGGTAGGTCAACAAGTCTTGCCACGGCAGGAACTCGTTGATAAAGGCACCCACCACCGGGGTACGGCCCAGACCGCCACCCACCAGCACGCGGAAACCCAGTTCGCCAGCCGCATTACGCACCGGCTCGAGGCCGATGTCGTGCACTTCGATGGCCACGCGGTCGCTGGTCGAACCATTGACGGCGATTTTGAATTTACGTGGCAGGTAGGCGAATTCCGGATGGAAGGTGGTCCATTGCCGAATGATTTCGCACCACGGACGTGGGTCGACATGCTCGTCGGCGGCAACGCCGGCGAATTGGTCGGTGGTCACGTTGCGCAGGCAGTTACCGCTGGTCTGGATGGCATGCATCTGCACCGTGGCGAGTTCCGCCAGGATGTCCGGGATGTCTTCCAGCGCCGGCCAGTTGAACTGAATGTTCTGGCGGGTGCTGACGTGGGCATAACCCTTGTCATAGTCACGAGCGATTTTTGCCATCATGCGTATCTGGCGCGAGGTCAGCTGGCCATACGGCACAGCGACGCGCAACATCGGCGCAAAACGTTGAACATAAAGGCCATTCTGCAGGCGCAGCGGGCGAAATTCTTCTTCGCTCAGCTCTCCCGCCAGGTAGCGTCGGGTCTGATCACGGAACTGCTTGACGCGGTCCTCGATGATTCGCTGATCGTAATCGTCGTATACGTACATATAGGTCCTGTTCTCAGGCTGCTTGCAGCAAATCCGCGCGCACGGCCGCGCACTCCCAACGGAGCCGACGAAAGATACCAGTTTGCAGTTATGCGCAAAAGTGAAGTTTGAGTATATGCAAAGAACCAAAAGAACTAACGGGACTAAAGCCGTTTGATATCCCTACTTGAGGGAAGGGCAATGCTCGACTTTACTGTGGGCGTGGCCCCGCAGTCTGATGGGCAGAATGCTGGTCACGCTTCATGTGCACTCTCCGATAAAACCGAAAAGAGGCGATGCAATGAGCAATCCTGTAAAACCAGCAAAAGCGGACAGTAGTGTCGATGCCTGGGCCATTCTTTTCATTATCATCCTGGTCGTTTCCACGGCCGTATTCTGGGTGAGCCACCAATAACTCAAGCCAACCGCACCTGTTCGGCTGATCGTCGGACAGGTGCAAAAAAGGTATCAAATAGCCAGTACCAAGGCAGGTATACTGCCTGACTTTTTTCAGGCTTGCGCTCAAGATGTCCTCCCCTTTACGTGCATGGCTGTTGGCACTCAGCTGCTTCTGGCTGGCCCCGGCGCATGCGTCTACCGTGGTTTTCCTCAATCCCGGCACGTCGACAGAAACCTTCTGGGTCAGCTACACCGCGTTCATGCAGGCGGCAGCGAGCAATCTGGGGATGACCCTGCAGGTGCGCTACGGCGACCGCGATCCGCGCCTCTCGTTAAGCCAGGCCCGCGAGGCTCTGCTGGGTCCGCAGCGGCCTGACTACCTGGTGTTCGTCAACGAACTCTACATCGCCCCGGAAATCCTGCGCCTGTCGGAAGGCAGTGGGGTCAAGCTGTTCGCGGTCAATAACACCTTGACCGAGGATCAAGAGAAACTGCTGGGCGACGTGCGCGGCCGCTATCCGAATTTCATTGGCAGCCTGGTGGCCAACGATGAGGATGCGGGCTACCTGATCGCCGAGGAGCTGATCCGCCTGCAACCGAAACCGGCTGAAGGGCAGAGTATCGAGCTCTTGGCGTTCTCCGGCTCCACCACCACGCCGGCCGCCCATCGTCGTGAAGTGGGCTTGTACCGCGCCTTGGCCGAACACCCGGAAGTTCGCCTGTTGCAGCTGGTGCACGGTGGTTGGCAACGTCAGCGTGCCGAAGAGCAGGGCCGTCAACTGTTCAAGCGCTACCCGCAGGTCAACCTGGTGTGGACGGCCAATGACGAGATGGCCTTCGGCGCCATGGCGGCCTTGCGTGAAAGCGGTCGTGTACCAGGCAAGGACGTAATGTTCGGCACACTCAACGGCTCCATGCCGGCACTCGAGGCACGACTGAATGGCACCTTGACCGTGCTGGTTAGCGGACATTTCACGCTGGGCGGCTGGAGCATGGTGTTACTGCACGACTACGACGTGGCCAAGGAGCAGGACCGTCAGCCGCCTGGCGATCGCCAACTGGATTTAATTCAATTGATCACGCCCAATGACGCGAAGCGTCTACTCAAGGCGGGGCGCGACGCCAGCTTCGGCATCGACTTCCGACAACTCAGCCAGGCCGGCAAACCCGGCCCCGCGCATTACCGGTTCTCTCTGAAAAGCATCCTGCCGTAACTCAGCCCACGGCAAAGTGCAGCACCAGTTGCACGATGCCGAACAGGGTCAGGCCAAAGATGATAGTGAACAGCAGCCCGAGAAAGATGAAGTGACTGGGTTTGCCGTGGGTGAAATCCCGCTCGCGGTTCTTGCCGCTTTGCACACCGAAAGCGGCGGCCATGACGCTTTGCATCATTTGCCAGAAGGTGGGGGGCTTATTGTTGTTGGGTGAGTCGTCCATAGGGGGGCTTCCGGGTCCGTGAAGGGAAACTGAACCTAGGATAGTCAACAACCCGCTCCGCTGCTGGTGTGCCGAAGGCTGCAGTAGCGCATTGTTAAAACGCCGCAACACCTATCCGATCGGATCGTTGCCGCTTGATTTGCCGTTCTGTAGGTTTAACCGCAAAAGGAAAAGCGGTGATGCCGATGAGCATGCAAGGATCAGAACGCCCCCTCGTTTCAATCATCAAGGATCGCTCAAAGGGGGCGGCATTACTCGTTATCATGCTCCCCGTGCTGCTAGTGACTATCGATAACACCATTCTCAACTTTGCCCTGCCGCGCATTGTGATGGCGTTGAGTTCGTCGGCCGCCGAGCAGTTATGGATGATCGATGCCTATTCCCTGGTGCTCGCGGGTTTGCTGGTGACCATGGGTCATTCCGGGGACCGTTTCGGACATCGGCGGATGCTCTGCGTGGGCTGCGTCGGCTTTGTCGCCGTTTCGGTCCTGGTGGTGTTTTCACAGGAGGCCTGGCAGCTGATTGCTGGCCGTGCGCTGTTGGGCTTTTTTGGCGCGATGATTCTGCCGGCGACCCTGGCGCTCATTCGGATGGCATTCGAGGACCGCGAAGAGCGTCGCTTGGCCATCGCCGTCTGGGCGACTTGCCTGACGATCGGTGCGGCGCTAGGGCCGTTGCTGGGCGGCGTGCTGTTGCAGTTCTTCGACTGGCAGTCGGTGTTCCTGGTGGCGTTACCCTTTTTGCTGCCCGTTTTGTTGCTTGCGCGGTCAATTACCGAATCGCCAAAACAGCCGGGCACATCGACCGATTATCCAAGCATTTTGCTGAGCCTTGGCGCTATGACAGGCGTGATGCTCGGCCTCAAACATGTTGCGACGGTCGGTTTCGACAGCCAGTCGGTATTCTGGGTGCTGACCGGGGTGGTGCTGGGTGTGATTTTCATCCGACGGCAGAGGGGGCTGGAACAACCGCTACTGGACCTCAAGCTCTTCGCTTCACCCGTGTTCAGCGTATCGATCGCGGTCAACCTGGTCAGTCTGGGGTTATTGATCGGCTTCATTTTCTTCGCTACCCAATTACTGCAACTGGTATTTGGACTTTCCCTTTTGGTCGCCAGCTTGATCCTTGTGCCCGGACAGGTGCTGGCGATTGTCGCCGGGATGGCCATCGTGCCGGTTGCACAAAAAGTGGCGCCGAACAGCGTCATCTCTGGATGTATGCTGGTTGCGGCACTGGCCTTTGCGCTGATGGCACTGTTTTCGGCCACTCTGTGGGCCGTGTGTGTGGCGTTCATTTTGCTCAATGCCAGCGCGGCAGCCATCACCAGCGTGTCCAACGATCTGGTGTTGTGTTCGGTACCTGTCGAGAGTGCCGGGAGCGCTTCGTCTGTCAGCGAAACGGCTTATGAGATCGGGGTGATGCTGGGCACGACATTGATCGGAGGGGCGGTGACGGCGTTGTATCGGTTGTCGCTGATGTTGCCGGAAGGCGTGTCCGAAGAGGTTGAGAAAGCCGCCGAAACGCTGGGTGGCGTCCATGCGATCAGTCGAACTCAGCCTGTGGAAGTGGCCGTGGAATTGCTGGAAACGGGCAACTCGGCTTTTCAGGAGGCTGTATCGATGACCTGCGGGCTAGTGACTGGCGCTGTTGTGTTGTTTTCGCTGCTGACTTATCGCTGCCTGCGGATGCCCGGATAGGCGAGCAGTTGCTGCCCTAAGGAGCGTTGCCGGCGCCAGCGACCATGAAATCGCTAACGCCGACAAGCCGGTCTGCTACGGAGATTTGCGTCTCGGCTTACTCGTCATACCCCAAATTCGGCGCCAACCAGCGCTCAGTCACGCTCAAGTCCTGACCTTTACGCCCGGTGTAGCTCGCGACTTGATCCTTATCCACTTTGCCCACGGCGAAGTATTGCGCTTGTGGGTGGGCGAAGTACCAGCCGCTGACGGAGGCAGCGGGGAACATGGCGTAGCTTTCGGTGAGGAATACGCCGCTGCGGCCGGTCTGGCCGTCTTCGCTGGCGATCCAGCAGGTCGAACAGGGTGCCTTTTTCGGTGTGGTCCGGGCAGGCCGGGTAGCCCGGGGCAGGGCGGATGCCGACGTACTGTTCTTTGATCAGGTCTTCGTTGGCCAGCGCTTCGTCCTTGGCGTAGCCCCAGTGCTCTTTGCGCACTTGTTGGTGCAGCCACTCGGCGCAGGCTTCGGCCAGACGGTCGGCCAGGGCCTTGACCATGATTGCGTTGTAGTCGTCGCCTTTGTCCTGATACGCCTTGGACACCTCTTCGGCGCCGATGCCGGCAGTGGTGATGAAGCCGCCGACGTAGTCGGTTTTGCCGCTGTCCTTGGGCGCGACGAAGTCGGCCAGGGAGAAGTTCGGCTTGCCGTCGGTCTTGATAATTTGCTGGCGCAGGTGATGCAGCCTGGCGCGTGGCTTGCCGTCGTCGCCGTACAGTTCGAGGTCGTCGTCATGCACCTGATTGGCCGGCCAGAAGCCGAACACCGCACGCGCGCTGATCAGCTTCTCGTCGATCAGTTTGCGCAGGATGTCCTGGGCATCGGCAAACAATGAGGTCGCGGCTTCGCCGACCACTTCGTCGGTGAGGATGCGCGGGTACTTGCCGGCCAGGTCCCAAGAGATAAAGAACGGCGTCCAGTCGATGTACTCGGCCAGCACGTTGAGGTCGATGTTCTCCAGCACTCGGGTGCCGGTGAAGGTCGGTTTTACCGGCTGGTACTCGTCCCAGTCGAATACTGGCTTTTTCGCCACGGCGGCCGCGTAGCTCAGGCGTTCGGTGCGCGAGCTGCGGGCGGCGGTGCGTTCGCGGACTTCGACGTATTCGAGGCGGGTTTTCTCGATGAAGGCCGGCTTCAATTCCTTGGACAACAATTGCGTGGCGACACCCACGGCGCGCGAGGCGTCGGTGACATAGATCACCGCATCGTTGCTGTAGCGCGGTTCAATCTTGACGGCGGTGTGGGCCTTGGACGTGGTGGCGCCGCCGATCATCAACGGCAGGAAGAAGTTCTGCCGCTGCATTTCGCGGGCGACGTGCACCATTTCGTCCAGCGACGGGGTGATCAGGCCAGACAGCCCGATGATGTCGCATTTCTGCTCTTTAGCGACCTGCAGGATCTTCTCGGCCGGGACCATCACGCCGAGATCGACGATGTCGTAGCCGTTGCAACCCAGGACCACGCCGACGATGTTTTTACCGATGTCGTGTACGTCGCCTTTCACCGTGGCCATCAGGATCTTGCCCTTGGCTTCCGGCTTGTCGCCCTTTTCCAGTTCGATGAACGGGATCAAATGCGCCACGGCCTGCTTCATCACGCGGGCGGATTTCACCACTTGCGGCAGGAACATTTTGCCCGAGCCGAACAGGTCGCCGACGATGTTCATGCCGGACATCAGCGGGCCTTCGATCACTTCGATCGGACGCTTGAACGACTGACGCGATTCTTCGGTGTCTTCGACAATGTGGGTGGTGATGCCTTTAACCAGCGCGTGTTCCAGCCGCTGGTTGACTGGCCAGCCGCGCCACTCTTCGGTTTCCGCTTCTTTGACGCTGCCGTCACCTTTGTATTTGTCGGCGATGGCCAGCAGCGCGTCGGTGCCGTGCGGCGTGCGGTTGAGCACCACATCTTCCACCGCGTCGCGCAGTTCGGCCGGGATCTGGTCGTAGATCTCCAGTTGGCCAGCGTTGACGATACCCATGCTCAAGCCGTTGCGGATCGCATACAACAGGAACACCGAGTGAATCGCCTCGCGCACCGGGTTGTTGCCACGGAACGAGAACGACACGTTGGACACGCCACCGGAGGTCAGGGCGTAGGGCAGTTCGTCGCGGATGTAGGCGCAGGCGTTGATGAAGTCGACCGCGTAGTTATTGTGCTCTTCGATGCCGGTGGCGATGGCGAAGATGTTCGGGTCGAAGATGATGTCTTCGGGCGGGAAGCCCACTTCGTTGACCAGAATGTCGTAGGAGCGTTTGCAGATCTCTTTTTTGCGCTGTTCGGTGTCGGCCTGACCGTGTTCGTCGAACGCCATCACCACCACGGCGGCGCCGTAGCGCTTGCACAGCTTGGCGTGGTGAATGAACTGCTCGACGCCTTCCTTCATGGAAATCGAGTTGACGATGCCCTTGCCCTGAATGCACTTCAGGCCGGCTTCGATCACTTCCCATTTCGAGGAGTCGATCATGATCGGCACCCGGGAGATGTCCGGCTCGCCGGCAATCAGATTGAGGAAGGTCACCATGGCCTTCTTCGAATCGAGCATGCCCTCGTCCATGTTGATGTCGATCACCTGGGCGCCGGCTTCGACCTGCTGCAGGGCGACTTCCAGAGCTTCGGTGTAGTTGTCTTCGCGGATCAAACGCGCAAAACGGGCGGAACCGGTGATGTTGGTGCGTTCGCCGACGTTGATGAACAGCGAGCTGCGGTCGATGGTGAACGGCTCAAGACCCGACAGGCGACAGGCTTTCGGGATGTCCGGGATCGCGCGCGGTGGGTATTTGCTGACCGCTTCGGCGATGGCCTTGATGTGCGCCGGGGTGGTGCCGCAGCAGCCGCCGACGATATTAAGGAACCCGCTCTGCGCGAATTCTTCGATGATCGCTGCGGTTTGCAGCGGCTCTTCGTCGTATTCACCGAAGGCGTTGGGCAGGCCGGCGTTGGGGTGCGCCGAGACGTGGGTGCCAGCCTTGCCGGACAGCTCTTCCAGGTACGGACGCAGATCGGCTGCACCCAGTGCGCAGTTCAACCCGACCGAGATCGGCTTGGCGTGGCTGACCGAGTTCCAGAACGCTTCAGTGGTCTGGCCCGACAGGGTACGGCCAGAGGCGTCGGTGATGGTCCCGGAAATCATGATCGGCAGTTCAAAGCCGACCTCTTCGAACACACCTTGCACGGCAAAAATCGCGGCCTTGGCGTTGAGGGTGTCGAAGATGGTTTCGATCAGGATCAGGTCGGCGCCACCTTCGATCAGCCCGCGCGTGGCTTCGGTGTAGTTTTCCACCAGTTCGTCGAAAGTCACGTTGCGGTAGCCGGGGTTGTTCACGTCCGGCGACAGCGAGCAGGTGCGGCTGGTCGGGCCGAGCACGCCGGCGACGAAACGCGGCTTGTCCGGGGTTTCCAGGGTTTTTGCGTCGGCCACTTTGCGGGCCAGACGCGCGCCTTCTACGTTCAATTCGTAGACGATCGCTTCCATGCCGTAGTCGGCCTGGGACACCTGGGTGGCGTTAAAGGTGTTGGTTTCGAGAATGTCGGCGCCGGCGTCGAGGTAAGCTTTTTCGATGCCGCCGATCACATCGGGGCGGGTCAGGATCAACAGGTCGTTGTTGCCTTTGACGTCGCTTGGCCAATCGGCGAAGCGCTTGCCACGGTAGTCCTGCTCTTCCAGGCGATAGCTCTGGATCATGGTGCCCATGCCACCGTCGAGAATCAGAATGCGTTCTTTAAGGGCTTTTTGGAGAGCGTGGAGACGAACGCTGCGATCGGACATAGGACTACCAGAAATAGGCTGATACGGAAGGTCCGAGATAATAGCAAACCTGCACGCTTTTAGTGAGGTTCGCGGTTTTGCATGAATATTGCTCATGTTGATGAATGGTCGGCTTTTGTAGAATTGGCGTCTTTTAATTTCGTTGAGACACCGCAGATGCTCTATCGCGTACTCGCTGGCCTGCTGTTGCTGCTGATGTGCAGCGGCGTGCGCGCGGAGGATCCGGCCCCCAGCATTTCCTATACACGTGACGTGCAGCCAATTTTCACCGAGAAGTGCGTGGCCTGCCATGCCTGCTATGACGCCGCCTGCCAGCTCAAACTGGAAAGCGCCGAGGGTGCACTGCGCGGCGCGAGCAAGCTGCCGGTGTACGACGGCACCCGTACCAAGGCGATGAAGCCGACCCGCCTTTACATCGATGGCCACAGCGTTGCCGATTGGCGGCACAAGGGCTTTTATTCGGTGCTGGATGCCCAGGGCAGCCAGGCGGCGCTGATGGCGCGAATGCTTGAGCTGGGCCACAACACTCCGATCACGCCTAATGCCAGGGTGCCGGACGACATCATGCTGGGTATCAGTCGCGA
The DNA here is from genome assembly GCF_044336365.1 of Pseudomonas sp. NA-150. Lineage (NCBI taxonomy): Bacteria > Pseudomonadati > Pseudomonadota > Gammaproteobacteria > Pseudomonadales > Pseudomonadaceae > Pseudomonas > Pseudomonas sp. NA-150. The sequence continues at coordinate 3,144,079 of NZ_CP172305.1, forward strand.
AAACATGTGCCCGGTGCCCGGTGAGTTTTCCACGTATGCCCAGAAGCACCCGAAAGAAGGCATGCCGCTGGCTGTCACCGGGCTGAGCGACAGGCAATATCAAACACTACAGCGTTGGCTGGCGGCTGGCGCTCCAGTGGATGAGCAGGCTTTGGTGCCCAGTGCCGTCGAGGCGCAACAGATTACGCAATGGGAAGCCTTGTTCAATGCGCCCGGCGCGCGGGAAGGGTTAGTCGCACGCTGGCTGTATGAGCACTTGTTTCTCGCGCACATCTACTTTGAAGGCGGCAAGCCTGGGGATTTCTTTCAGTGGGTGCGTTCGCGCACGCCCAGCGGTCAACCCATCGACGTGATCGACAGCCGACGGCCAAATGATGATCCCGGCACAACCTTTTATTACCGTCTGTGGCCGGTACAAGGGGTGATCGTGCACAAGACCCATATCACCTACCCGATGAGCCCGACAAAAATGGCGCGGGTCAAGGAGCTGTTTTACAGCGGCGACTGGAATGTCACCGAGCTGCCAGGCTACGGACCGCTGCATCGGGCTAATCCGTTTGAGACCTTTGAACAAATTCCGGTCAAGGCGCGCTATCAGTTCATGCTCGACAATGCCGAGTACTTCCTTCGCACTATTATTCGGGGCCCGGTGTGCCGGGGGCAGATCGCGACCGATGTGATTCGCGATAACTTCTGGACATTTTTCCAGGACGCGGCCCATGACCTGTACGTGACGGATCCGGTTTATCGCAGTAAAGCCATACCGTTGCTGGCGATGCCTGGGCAGATCGGTGATGTGAGCAGTGTGTTGTCGGTGTGGCTGGCCTACCGCGACAAGCGCAATGAGTATGAAGCGCTGCGCAAAGACACTTATGCTGCGGCGCCGATTCCCGGTTGGTCAACGCTGTGGGTCGGCAATGACAACGCGATGTTGTCGATTTTTCGCCATTTCGACAGCGCATCGGTCAACAAGGGCCTGGTGGGTGAAGTGCCGCAAACCATGTGGCTGTTCGACTTCCCGTTGCTGGAGCGCACTTATTACCAGTTGGCAGTGAACTTCGATGTATTTGGCAATGTTGCGCATCAGGCGCAGACCCGTTTGTATTTCGATGTGATCCGCACCGGTGCCGAAGTCAATTTCCTGCGTTTGATGCCTGCGGATTCTCGCGACGGTTTTCTCGACGATTGGTACCAGGACAGCGGCAAACTCAAGGTCTGGCTCGATTATCAGAGCATCGACGATGACACCCCGACCGGACTGGCGCTCGATCCGAAAGACCCGAAAAACGATTTCGCCCGGCAGTTGCTCAGCCGTTATGGCTACCTGAATGCGCGGCCGGACCCGATCAATCGCTGCACCGGCGCCTACTGCGCCCGGCAATCGCTAGAGCCGGAGTTACAGGATGCCGAGCAGGCCCTGAGTCGCCTGACATCGCGTCCGGCTGCCGGTCTGCGGGTCATTGATCAATTGCCCGAAGCCAGCATGATTCGCGTTCAGGCCCGCGACGGTAAACGCGAGCAATACAGCATGCTGCGCAATCGCGCACACAGTAACGTGGCGTTCCTGCTGGGCGAGGATTCGCGCTATCAGCCGGGGCTGGATACGTTGACGATCTATCCGGGGGTGATGAGCAGTTATCCGAATTTCATGTTCAACATTGCGGCGGCCGAAGTGCCTGAGTTTGTGGATGCCATGGAACAGGCGAAAGATGCGACGGCGTTTGAGAAGATCGTCGCGCGTTGGGGGATTCGACGCAGTCATCCGCAATTCTGGGAGTATTTTCACGACCTGACGCGCTATATCCAGGAGACCGAACCGGTGGAGGCGGGGGTGCTGGACATGAATCGGTATGAGAATTTGTAGGTGTGCTGCCCGCTGCAACCCTCGCCGGACATGGCCCGCGGCCATCTACCGTTCCTCGATTAATCGCAACCTTTTTCCCAAAAACACAGTCGGAACCCTCGAGACATCCTGAAACCGCTGTGTCTTCGGGGTCCTGATTGTGATTGGAAAAAAGGATGGGTTGCGGATGTTGATTTCGGTTCAAGCCCTGCGCGCGTTGGCGGCGTGGGTCGTTGTTTGTCACCACTTCATGCAGATTTTCTTTGATTTTCATGCCACCGGCCCGATCGGGCAGTTCTTCACTGACAAGGGGGCGGTCGGGGTCGATATCTTTTTTGTTATCAGCGGGTTGGTGATTTACCTGTCGACCCAGAATAAAGACATGCCAGCGGGTCGTTTCATGGTCAACCGGATTATCCGCATCGTGCCGGCCTATTGGCTGTACACCGCCGCGATGGGTTTGTTGATCTTGGTCGCCCAACCACTGATGCCCCACGCGGCCATCGACTGGACGCATTTCATCCTGTCGTTATTGTTCATCCCTTCAGAAAACCCCGGCGGCTATGGTATGTACCCGACCTTGAATGTGGGGTGGACGCTGAATTACGAGATGCTGTTCTATCTACTATTCTCGCTGGTGTTTCTGTTCGAGCAGCGCCATCGCCCACTGATCGTCGCCGCCGCGTTGTTTGCAGTCAGTGAAGTGCTGACCCGTTTGGGAGTGATCAGCCACTTTTATCGCAATGACATCGTTTATGAATTTCTATTGGGCATCGCCATCGGTGTGTTCCACCGTCGTGGCTGGATCGCCAATGGCTTGTGGCTGCCGCTGCTGGCAATTGTCGGAGGCTTGCTGACTATTTACCATCTGGCGCCGTCTGACCGGCTGCTGCACTGGGGCCTGCCCAGCGCGGTGATCGTGCTGGCCTGTGTGTCGCTGGAACCGTATTTCCAGGGCAATCGCTTACTCAAAGTGCTGGGCGATTGCTCATACTCGGTGTACCTGCTGCATGTCCTGGTGCTTTACGGTGGCTGGTTGGCGGCCACGCGCTATGGCCTTAATCCCTACGCGGTATTTGCGGTGTGTGTGCCGTTGATCGCTCTGGGTGGCTGGTGCAGTTACCAGTGGATCGAGAAGGGCCTCTACCTTCGTCTTAAAGACTGGCTGGACAAACGCAGGAATGATGGCGAGCTAAAGGCTCTTTCCCGACAAGAATACTAGGACTTTGTGTGGCGCCCATGATTGGCGTAAACTGCCGCCACGTCTGCGAGGAATTTTCATGACCGCTATTACTATTACCGATGCCGCCCACGACTACCTGGCCGATCTGCTTGAAAAGCAGAACACCCCAGGCATCGGCATCCGCGTGTTTATTACCCAGCCTGGCACCCAATATGCTGAAACCTGCATTGCTTATTGCAAGCCGGGCGAAGAGAAATCCGAAGACAAGGCCATTGGCCTGAAAAGCTTCACCGCCTGGATCGATGCATTCAGCGAAGCCTTTCTGGACGATGCCGTGGTCGATTACGCCACCGATCGCATGGGCGGCCAACTGACTATCAAGGCGCCAAACGCCAAAGTTCCGATGGTCAATGCCGACAGCCCGATCAACGAGCGCATCAACTACTACCTGCAAACCGAAATCAACCCGGGTCTGGCCAGCCATGGCGGCCAGGTCACGCTGATCGATGTGGTCGAAGAAAACGACGAAAACATCGCAGTGTTGCAGTTCGGCGGCGGTTGCCAGGGCTGCGGCCAGGCGGACCTGACCTTGAAGGAAGGGATCGAGCGCACCTTGCTCGAACGGATCCCTGAGCTCAAAGGCGTCCGCGACGTGACGGACCACTCGCAAAAAGAAAACGCCTACTACTAAGTCGGGCGCTTTCAAGCAAACAAAAAATGCCCCGACTGGTTCGGGGCTTTTTTTTGCCTGTCACCGTACCTGTAGGAGCGGGCTTGCCCGCGATCGAGCGCGTAGCGGTCGCAAAATACCAGCACACGGTTTTGCAGAAAAACCTGGGATATCGGTTTCGCGACTGCTTCGCAGCCGATCGCGGGCAAGCCCGCTCCTACGGTTTTTAGGCGGCTTCACGGACGGAACAGGTGCGCATGCCCGGCACGGTACAGGGACGATTCGGAAAACTGGTCGTTGGCCAGCACTCGACCCACCAGAATCAACGCCGTGCGCCGGAAGCCCTTGGCCTCGACTTTGATCTGGATATCCGCCAACGTGCCGACCACCCAGTCTTGATCCGGCCAACTGGCGCGATGCACCACGGCAATCGGGCAATCATGGCCGTAATGCGGTATCAGTTCAGCGACGATCTTATGCAGGTTATTCACCCCCAAATGAATCGCCATCGTTGCCTTGTGCTGCGCCAGGCTGGCCAATTCCTCGCCCTCGGGCATTGAGGTTTTATCGGCGTACCGGGTCAGGATCACGCTTTGGGAAATGTCCGGCAGTGTCAGCTCGGTGCCCAGCAGCGCTGCGCACGCGGCAGTGGCGGTGACGCCGGGGATGATTTCGAAGGGGATCTGCATCTCGCGCAGGTAACGAATCTGCTCGCCAATCGCGCCATACAGACTCGGGTCGCCGGAGTGCACGCGGGCTACGTCCTGGCCGCGCTCATGAGCGGCTTTCATCAGCGCGATGATCTGTTCCAGGTGCAGTTCGGCGCTGTTGACTACCTGATCGGCCTGATGGCCTTGCAGCACGGCGGCCGGGACCAGTGAGCCGGCGTAGATGATCACCGGGCAACTGCGGATTAAACGCTGGCCTTTGACCGTGATCAGCTCCGGGTCGCCGGGGCCTGCGCCGATGAAAAAAACGGTCATGGGTACTCCAGAATCTAGACAGTAAAAAACAAGCAGGTGCGGATTATCGACGATTTGTCGGCTCGCCGGCCAAGGCAAATGTCGCGCGGCGGCTTTTTTGCCGAGTGATCAGCAGATCGCCCACTGCACCGGACAGTTGCTGTGCCAAGGCCAACGCCGTGCTTTCGGCGACGCCGTAGCAGCCGGTGTGGGCAAAGGCGATGTCCGAGCGATGGCTGAGCCGTGTTTCAAACACCGCCAGTTCAGTGGCGCTGAAAAACACCAGCGGCAGTTGCAGTTGCGCGGCCAGCGCCAGCAGGCCCGGTTCCGTGCTTTTTTGATTGATCGAAGCCAGGGCAGTGAGGGCGCCGATGTGCAGGCCGTGGGCGTGCAGCCCTTGCTCGATCAACTGCCGTAGTTCGTCGACGCAACAACCGCGCTGGCAGCCGATACCGACCACGCGCGTGGGTTGTTTCAACGGTGGATCAGCAGGGCTGGGCATGCTCGGGTGCGCTCGATATAAGGCGCGCAGAAAAGCATGTCGCAATGGCTGTGGTCAATCGCCGAGCGCCGTGCGTGCGTGATTCACGACGTGATAGTTCTGAAACCACCGTTTTTTTTCCGCAATATGTGCCCAAGCCTGCAGGCGCTTTCTGATTGACCTCTGCATAGCCACTGCGTAGCCTTGTGCGTTCGAGGTTCTCCGGCTGCGGTCGGAGCTAAGACGGGAACGCGGTCCAAGCCGCGGCTGCCCCCGCAACTGTAAACGGTCATGTTCATTGCACTGCCACTGCGGGTCCGCGGGAAGGCGCGATGAATGCCTGTCGCATGACAGGCCACCGTGAGCCAGGAGACCTGCCTCGCAACGAATTTTCTCTAGAACCGGGCGGGGTGATCCGGTGGCGAATTGATCCGCATGCAGTTCTTGTGCGGCTCTCGTCCCGCTTTGCCCGCCGCTTTGCCAAAGGGCATCCGATGAAAACACTGGCTAAACTTCCCGTCACTATCGTCACCGGGTTCCTCGGTTCGGGTAAAACCACGCTGCTGCGCCACATGCTGGACAACGCCGAAGGTCGTCGCATCGCGGTGATCGTCAATGAATTCGGCGAACTGGGCATTGACGGCGATATCCTCAAGCAATGCACCATCGGTTGCACTGAAGAAGAAGCCAACGGCCGCGTCTACGAGCTGGCCAACGGCTGCCTGTGCTGCACCGTGCAGGAAGAGTTTTTCCCGGTGATGCAGGAATTGGTGGCCCGTCGTGGCGATCTGGACCACATCCTGATCGAAACCTCAGGCCTGGCGTTGCCAAAACCATTGGTGCAAGCCTTCCAGTGGCCGGAAATCCGCAACGCCTGCACGGTCGATGCGGTAATCACCGTGGTCGACAGCCCGGCCGTGCTGGCTGGCACCTTTGCTGCGTTTCCGGATCAAGTCGACGCCCAGCGCAAACTGGACCCGAACCTGGACCACGAATCGCCACTGCACGAGCTGTTTGCCGACCAGTTGGCCAGCGCCGACCTGGTGATCCTCAACAAAGCCGACAGGATGGACGCAGCCGGTCTGGCGGCCGTGCGTGCCGAAGTCTCGGAAGAGCTGCCGCCGGCGGTGAAAGTCATCGAAGCCAGCAGCGGTCGTCTGCCGATCAGCGTGCTGTTGGGCCTGGGTGCTGAGTCCGAGCTGCACATCGACAGCCGCAAGACCCACCATGATCACCACGAAGGGGATGATCATGATGACCACGATCACGACGCGTTTGATTCGATCTCCATCAGCCTGCCGCAAGCCGATGAGAGCCTGTTGCTCGACGCGCTGACGCAGTTGGTGGTGCAGCATGGCATTTTGCGGGTAAAGGGTTTCGCGGCGATTCCGGGCAAGCCCATGCGTTTGCTGATTCAGGGCGTGGGCACGCGTTTCGACAAGCACTTCGACCGCGCATGGCGGGCCGATGAAGAGCGCGCGACGCATCTGGTGCTGATCGGCCAGGAGCTGGACGCGGCACTGCTGGAAGCGCAACTGCGTGCTGCGGTTGCTGGCTAAGCCATGCACCTACTGAGAACCCAGCCCGGCGGATTTGTCCCTGACGACAGCATTGCTGACCTGGGACAAACCCCGGCCGAGCTGGTGATTCTCTGCAGCGGCGATTCACACCTGGCATTGCTGGCCGAAGCGGCGCAGCAGTTGCCGGACGATTACCCCAGCCTGCGTTTGGCTAACCCGATGCAGGTGCAAAATCACGCCTCGGTGGATTTGTACGTCGACCAGGTGCTGCGCCACGCCAAAGTTATTCTGATTTCGCTGCATGGCGGTATTGGCTATTGGCGTTACGGCGTCGAGCGGCTGGTGGAGCTGGCGGAGCAGGGCGTGCAGTTGATTCTGGTGCCGGGTGATGATCGCCCAGACCCGGAACTCAGCGGTTTAAGCACGGTATCAGCGGCAGAGGGCGAGCGGCTTTGGCATTTTTTGCGCCAGGGCGGCCTGCACAATGCGCTGGAGCTGTATCGCTGTCTGGCCAGTTGCTGGCTGGAGCGGGATTACCCGTGGGCCGAACCGCAGACCTTGCCGCGCACCGCGATTTACCATCCACACATTGCCAATGCTCAATTGGGCCACTGGCAAGCCGACTGGCGCGCTGAGTGGCCAGTGGTCGCGGTACTGTTTTACCGCTCCCACCTGCAAGCGGCCAACACCGGTTTTATCGACGTGTTTTGCGCACGTTTGCAGGCCCAGGGTCTCAATCCTTTACCCATCGCCGTTGCCAGCCTGAAAGAACCCGGTTGCCTGACGGTGGTGGAGGACTTGCTGGATCTAACCGGTGCCGAAGTGATCCTGAATACCACCGGCTTTGCCCAGTCGAGCCCGGAAGCGCCACATTTGCGTCCGTTTCGCCGCAATATTCCGGTGATTCAAGCCATTTGTGCTCAGGACAACGAAACGGCCTGGCGTGACAGCGAGCAAGGCCTTGGTTCGCGGGACCTGGCAATGCATATCGCCTTGCCGGAGCTGGATGGGCGGATTATCAGCCGGCCGATCAGCTTCAAGGATCTGGCGTGGCGCAGTGAACGCAGTCAATCGGATGTGGTGTGCTATCGCGCACAACCCGAACGCATGGATTTTGTGGCCGAACTGGCGCGGCGCTGGATCGAATTGGCGCGGCTGCCCAATGGTGAAAAACGCGTGGCGTTGATCCTCGCCAATTACCCGACCCGCGATGGCCGGATCGGTAACGGCGTGGGCCTGGACACACCGGCGGCGGCGCTGAACATCCTGCGGGCGATGCAGGTCGAGGGTTATCCGTTGGCGCTGTTGCCCGCGAGTGGGACTGCGTTGATCCAGGCATTGCTCGGCGGCGTCAGCAACGATCTGGACAGCATCGATCTGCGCCCGGCCCGGCAAAGTCTGGCGCTGGACGAGTATCTGGCGGCGTTCAATCAATTGCCGCCAGCCAATCGCGCAGCCGTCACCGCGCGCTGGGGCGAACCACACACCGACCCTATGTTCCGTGGCGGGCGGATGATGGTGGCCGGGCTGCGGTTTGGCCTGACCTTCGTCGGCATTCAGCCGGCGCGGGGTTATCAAGTAGACGCCAGCGCGGTCTATCACGACCCGGACCTGGTGCCGCCCCACGGTTATCTGGCGTTTTATTTCTGGTTGCGCAAGGCCTATGGCGCGCATGCCGTGATCCACGTCGGCAAGCATGGCAACCTTGAATGGCTGCCAGGCAAGGGCGTCGGGCTGTCCGACAGCTGCTGGCCAGACGCCGTGCTCGGTGCGATGCCGAACATTTATCCGTTCATCGTCAATGATCCGGGTGAGGGTGCCCAGGCCAAACGTCGCACTCAAGCGGTGATCATCGACCACTTGATGCCGCCCCTGACCCGCGCCGAAACCTACGGCCCGCTGCGCGATCTGGAAGTGCTGGCCGACGAGTTCTACGAGGCGCAACTGCTTGATCCACGCCGCGCCAACGAGCTGCAGCGCGACATTCTCAAGCTGGTGCGCGAGACCCATATCGACCGTGAGCTGCAACTTGACGAGTCGCTCGATAAGCAGGCCGACGCAGCGGTTTGGCTGCCACGTCTGGACACCTACCTGTGTGACCTGAAGGAATCACAGATCCGCGACGGCTTGCACATTTTCGGTGAGTCACCCAGTGGCCGGTTGCGCATCGACACCCTGTTGGCCTTGCTGCGCATTCCCCGTGGTGATGGCCGGGGTGCGCACTCCAGTGTATTGCGCGCGTTGAGCAAAGCCTTCGAACTGGATTTCGATCCACTGGACTGCGAATTGTCCGCGCCGTGGAGCGGGCCCAGGCCTGGCGGATTGCTGGAGTTTAGCGCGGAGCCCTGGCGCACGGCCGGCGATACGCGGGAACGGCTGGAGCTATACGCTGCGTGGTTGATTGAGCAAGTGCTGATCGGTACTGAAGTTGAGTTATTAACTGAAAACAATGAGTTATCTTCTGTTCTTCATCATTTGCGAGAAGTAGTGGCGCCGCGTCTGGATGCCTGTGGTCCCGCGGAGATGCAGGGCTTGCTCGACGCCTTGAGCGGTCGGTTTGTCCCCGCTGGGCCGAGCGGTGCGCCGAGCCGTGGCCGTTTGGATGTGTTGCCGACCGGGCGTAACTTCTTCTCGGTGGACGTGCGCAATCTGCCGACCACCACGGCCTGGCGCATCGGTTTTCAGTCGGCAAACCTGCTGCTCGAACGGCACTTGCAGGATCACGGCGATCACCTGCGTCAGCTCGGCCTGTCGGTATGGGGCACGGCGACCATGCGCACCGGCGGCGACGATATCGCCCAGGCCATGGCGCTGATGGGCGTACGTCCGGTGTGGGCCACGGGCAGTCAGCGGGTCGATGATTTTGAAATCCTGCCGTTGAGCTTGCTCGACCGGCCACGGGTCGACGTAACGCTGCGCGTGTCCGGGTTTTTCCGCGATGCGTTCGCCAACCTGATCAAGCTGTTCGATGCGGCGGTGCAGGCAGTCGCGGCGCTGGATGAGCCGGATGACATGAACCCGTTGGCGGCCAAGGTTCGCGAAGAACGGCAACAATTTGAACGCAGCGGCTTGAGCGCCGATGACGCCGCACGCCAGGCCGGCTGGCGCATTTTTGGAGCGAAACCGGGTGCCTATGGCGCCGGTGTGCAGGACGCGATCGATGGCCGCTTGTGGCAAACCCGCGATGACCTGGCCGAGGTCTACCTGAACTGGGGCGGGTACGCCTATGGCGGGGTCGATGAAGGGACGCCCGCGCGTGAGCACTTTGCCCAGCGGTTGACGCAACTGCAGGCGGTCCTGCAAAACCAGGACAATCGCGAGCACGACTTGCTCGACTCCAATGACTATTACCAATTCCAGGGCGGCATGCTCGCGGCCGTGGAAAGCCTCAGCGGTAAGACAGCCGCCAGCTATCATGGCGATCACAGCCAACCCGACTTGCCGAAGATTCGTACCCTCAAGGAAGAGCTGAACCGGGTCATTCGCTCGCGTGCGGCGAATCCGAAGTGGATCGATGGCGTCAAGCGTCACGGCTACAAGGGCGCCTTTGAAATGGCGGCGACGGTGGACTTCCTGTTCGCCTTCGACGCCACCACGCAACTGATTGACGATCACCACTATGCACTGTTGGCCGATGCCTATTTGCTCGATCCATCGACCCGCGAGTTCATCGAGCAGCACAACCCTGACGCCCTGCGCGACATGACCGAACGCCTGCTCGAAGCGCAGCAGCGTGGGCTGTGGCAGGACCCGGGCGAGTATCGTCAGGCGCTGGAAAACCTGTTGCTGGATATAGAAGAAAACTGATGACGGCCGAGACAAGCATGAGCGATATCCCGCATTTTCCCTTGGCGGCCGTGGTCGGCGCTGATGACCTCAAGTTGGCGCTGTGCCTGACCGCCATCGACCCGAAAATAGGCGGTGTGCTGATTGAAGGGCCGCGGGGCATGGCCAAGTCGACACTGGCCCGTGGTTTGGCCGATCTATTGGCCAGCGGGCAATTCGTGACCTTGCCGTTGGGCGCTACCGAAGAACGGCTGGTCGGCACCCTCGACCTGGACGCCGCATTGGGCGAGGGCCGCGCGCAGTTTTCTCCCGGCGTACTGGCCAAGGCCGACGGCGGCGTGCTGTATGTCGATGAGGTGAACCTGCTGGCCGATCACTTGGTCGATCTGCTGCTGGATGTAGCCGCCAGTGGGGTCAACCTGGTCGAGCGCGACGGTATCTCCCATCGTCACGCATCGCGTTTCGTATTAATCGGCACCATGAACCCGGAAGAAGGCGAGTTGCGCCCGCAATTGCTTGATCGTTTTGGCTTGAACGTGGCCTTAAGTGGGCACACTGCGCCGGCCGAGCGTGGACAGATCATTCGTCGACGGCTGGATTTCGATGCCGATCCCATGGCGTTCTGCGCGCAATGGGTCACGCAACAGGAAGCCTTGAAACAGCGTTGTGAGCGGGCGCGCCTGCTGCTGCCGAGCATCCCGTTGGACGATCAGGCCCTGGCGCAGATTACCGAGCGCTGCTTCGCGGCGGCGGTCGATGGCTTGCGGGCGGACCTGGTCTGGCTACGGGCGGCGCGGGCTCACGCCGCCTGGCGTGGCGCTGGCAGCATTATCACTGAGGACATTGACGCCGTGGCTGAGTTTGCCCTGCGCCATCGTCGTCGCAACCCCGCGCCACCGGCGCCGCAACAGAATCCGGCCAGCAATGGTACTCCGCCGCCGCAGCAGCAGGACGACCAAACGGGCGGCCAAGGTAACTGGGGAGAAATGCCCGCTCAGGCAATGCCAGTGGGCGCGCGTCGTGAAGTGCCGAGCTGGCCAAAAAAGCCTTAGGCATTCGCCCTCGTATGACTCCGGGGGCGGATGCCAGTCCTCGGCCAGGGTCACTCAGTGGCGGTAAAACCGGAGCGTCCCGTGCCGGTGCCAAGGGCGCAATTAGTTGGCTGCCGACCTTGCTGCGTGGTCGGCCTAAAACCCGCAAGGATCTGATCCGCACGCCACGCAGCCATCGCCCACACGAACTGTGGCTGGTGATCGTCGACGCTTCAGCCTCGACGCGTCGGCATCAAGCCTTGAGCCAGGCCAAAGGCCTGTTGAGCCAACTGTTCGACGACGCCTACCGCCAGCGCGCACGGTTGGCGTTGCTGACCGCCAGCGGGGTGTCCTCGCGCTGGCAACACCAAGGCCTCAAGGCATCTGCAGCCCTGCAACCCTGGCTCAACGCATTGGGCGCTGGCGGTGGCACGCCGATGCTGGACGCGCTGCAACAAGCGGCAACCTGGCTCAGCAAACGGCAACGGCAACACCCAACGGAACAGCAGCGGATGCTGTTGTTGACCGATGGCCGGATCAAGGATTTTTCAGATGTGCCTGAGTTCGATTGCCCACGGCTGTTGATTGATATCGAACAGGGGCCGATCAGGCTGGGAAGGGCAGTGCAATTGGCCGAGGCGTTGGGGGCCGAATATCGGCATATTGATGCATTGTGAGATGGAAAACTGCCATACGTTATCTTTGGTCTAAATAACGACCTTAATTGGAGTCAAAGTCATGCAAAGCGTTTTGGCAGATATGGCAGTCAGCGTCTCGGAACAGAAGAAAAATCCCTCTGCTGTTTTTGGTAGCGCGCATGGCGGGCCGGTAGCCGTGCTCAAAGGCATCTGGATATTGACTGGTTTACAGAGTCGAAGATGCGCGGATTGTGATTTCAGTAGTTGCCGAGGGTAAGCGGGAGCGTAGCGCGGTGTACGAAACTGGCGCACAAGAGGTGAACTGACACCCCGATATATCAACGGGTCTCGTACCAGTCCGGTTTGGCGGCGATAGCGATTTTACAGGCGCCATCGCCGGCAAGCCGGACTGCGGATTTATTCCGGCATAACCCACGGCTTGAGGCTGTAACCATCCTGGCTGATCTGCGCACGTACCTGCTCCAGTACGTGCTCCAACTGGGTCGGATCGCAATACATACTGCTGGGTATCTGCTTACGGCCAATGCGGGTGTTAGTACGGTCGATGACGGTCAGGCTCAATTCGCCATTGCCGTCTTGCGGGGCCCAGGCAACGCATTGAAAGGGTTCAAAGGCGTGGCCGGCAATCAAGAGTGCTTCGTTAAAGCGCAGCGGGGCGTTCATAGGTATTCCTCTCTGTGCCCGAATACATTCAATCACCGTCGGTGGGCTGACCGTTCGGCTGGTTACTAGTACTGATGTTCCGAGTCGAGGGGTAAGTCACAGCCTCGGTGTAAAAAAAATAATATTTGTTTGTAAAGCCAGCGGACGCTTGGCACCGCACATCTCCGGGCACGTTGTAATTCGAAGCAGGGTCCATACTTAAATGTGCAGGCAGTACCCGCACTGTCCGGCAGGTTTTTCAGTCCATTTTGATCTTAGCGTTATCGTTAAACGGTACAAGCAGGTGTCAAAGTTTTGCTAACGTTACACTCGAGAACGCCAACTCACTGTTTATAAAACGATTTATAACTTCTGGCGTCAAGGAACCTGTTATGCATGAATCGGCTCCGCTGCGTCGCTTGTTGGTTGTCGATCCCTGCGACGATTGCCTTCGATTGATTCCTGTCCTGCGCGAAGCTGGATGGGATGTCGACAGTTGTACCCTGGAGTCGGCCGCTGAACGGTCGTGTGACGTCGGCTTGCTTCGACTCATGCCTGACCACATTGAACGCCCCGAAGCCGTAAAGGATTTGATCACCCGCAGCCATACCGAGTGGATTGCCGTGTTGAGCCCTGACGACCTGCGTCGCCAGAAGTTTGGTGATTTTGTCTGCGAGTGGTTCTTCGATTTCCATACCTTGCCGTTTGATGTGTCCCGGGTGCAGGTCACCCTGGGGCGGGCATACGGCATGGCGCGTTTGCGCGCACAAGGCACGGTCCACGTACGCGAGCTTGAACATGAGTTGCTGGGCGAAAGCCGGCCGATCCGCGAGCTGAGAAAGTTATTGAGTAAGCTGGCGCCCACCGAATCACCGGTTTTGATTCGAGGTGAGAGTGGTACCGGTAAGGAATTGGTGGCGCGCACGCTGCATCAACAGTCGCAGCGCAGAGGCAAACCCTTTGTCGCAATCAATTGTGGGGCGATTCCGGAACACCTGATTCAGTCCGAGCTGTTCGGCCATGAGAAAGGCGCCTTCACCGGGGCTCATCAACGCAAGATCGGACGTATCGAAGCCGCCAACGGCGGTACTTTGTTCCTCGACGAAATCGGCGATTTGCCGTTGGAGTTGCAAGCCAACCTGCTGCGTTTCCTTCAGGAAAAGCACATTGAGCGGGTAGGCGGTCGTGAACCGATCGCGGTCGATGTGCGGGTATTGGCCGCGACCCACGTCGACCTCGAGGCCGCGATCGGTCAAGGGCGTTTTCGCGAAGACTTGTACTATCGGCTGAACGTTTTGCAGGTAGGCACGGCGCCGTTGCGTGAGCGCCATGGTGACCTGGCGATGCTGGCCAACCATTTTGCCCATTTCTACAGTCAGGAAACCGGGCGTCGCCCCCGTAACTTCAGCCAGGACGCCTTGGTGTCCATGGGCAAGCACGATTGGCCGGGTAACGTGCGCGAACTGGCCAACCGGGTGCGCCGTGGATTGGTGCTGGCCGAAGGTCGGCAAATCGAAGCGGTGGATCTGGGATTGGTCGGTCAGAATGAAATCGCCAGTGCCATGGGCACGCTGGAGGACTACAAATCCCGCGCCGAACGCCAGGCATTGTGCGATGTGCTGACCCGTCACAGCGACAACCTGAGCATCGCCGCCAAGGTTCTGGGCGTGTCGCGGCCGACGTTCTATCGGTTGTTGCATAAGCATCAGATACGCTAAGTCTTCTATAGTTTACGACCGCTTCGCCAAGACCTGAGCGTCGTCAATAAAATGCCCGCCGAAGCGGGCTTTTTTGTGGGTTCGAATTAGAAGTAGTACGGGAATTTCAGGCTGAAGGAAAAGGCGGGTGCATCCGAGGTCAGGCCAATGGCCAGGTTCGGGACAATGGTCAGCTTGTCGCTGGCCGCTATGGTCAAGCCGATGTTGAAGTTGGCGGCGTTGTAGTCGCTGTTGCTGACCGAACTCCATTCGCCGCCGCTCGGTTTGACTTTGCTCTTTTGCGCCCATTGATCAGAGAAGGAGAACGCCATGCTCATCTTCTCATTCAAGGCGAACGCGATACCCGCGCCCAACTGGTAGGAGTCGCCCAGTTTCACGTCCCCCGACACTTTGCTATTAAGTGTCGGGCTGATATCGCCGAACGAGTCCTCCATGTTGTAGGTGTAGGACAGTGAGCCGAAGAGCACCGCAGGGTCGAAGGTTTTGACCAGCGAGATCCCTGGGGTGATTGACCAAACGCCGTTGCCGGTAGGGAGTGACTCAGGCACGTTCAGGTTGTCGTTGCCTGCAACGGGAATCAGTTTGATTCCGTAAGGGTTTTTGCCGGTAGGCGCCTTGACCCGCAGGCTGACCACCGCGTCGGGCCAATTGGTCGATTCGTCGAGGAATTTGTAGGCCACACCGACGTTGACATCGCCGATTTCCGGATCGCGTTTGACAGTGTCGTCGGATGTAACCGAAGCGGCACCACCAGCGCCGCCAGACTGGTACGTCGACTCGCGATAAATGACCGGGGCGTTAATGTCGAACTGCCAACGCTGCGCGACGTTGTAACGCGCCGTCAGGTCGAGGGTCCAAACGTCGGCCTTGATGCGGTCGATATTGATGTTGCCAAGGAAGATCGAGTCCAGTGCCAGGAAGCCGTTCAGCACGAGTGCATTAGTGTCGTAGTGGGTGTAGGTCAGACCTGTTTCGAAACTGAACTTGCCATTACCGAAAAAGCCACTGGCTTCGCTGTAGAGATTGTTGACGCTTTGAGCGGGTTCCGCGTCGTCCTTGAGCGATTGCCCATATGAGCTGGTCCCGGGGGCGCCCGTCGCCACCGCCTGGCCACTTTTGGGCGTTTCGGCGGGGGAACGGGTCAAGCGTTTGGGGGGCGGCGCGGCGGAAGCTTCTTCGGTCTGGCGAACGCGCTGTTCAAGCACCATCAATGCTTTTTGTTGTACTTCGTAGTTCTGACGCAACTCCTTCAGTTCTTGTTCTAGGGCTTCAACCTGGGGATCCGTTGCTGCCTGCAGCAATGTGGCCGGGGCCAGGGCGCTCAAACATACGACAGCTTTCAATGTGAGCGATCGGTACATGGGTTAGCCGTCCCTTGTGACTACATTTTGATGAAACTGAGCGTAGATCAGTATCCAAAACCGCGCATACCTTTGAGCTGGTCGAGGCTCGAATTCAATGAGCCAGCCGAAGGAACGCTGTTATTCAGGACCACGTTGAGCGATGTCAGGTTGTTGACCTGATTGCTGCCGCCGAGCAGGGTCGTGGCCTGCATCAGGCGGCCCTGGGACAGACTTTGCATGGCCGAGCCTTGGTTGTTGTTGGCGACGATGTTCATCTGCATGCCAGAGGCTCCCTGGGTGATGCTGACGGTACCGGCACCGTTGGAGCTGGTAATAGTAGAACCCGTTGCCAGGACTTGCCCCGACGTAACGAGGGACGGTGCCTGGTTACCACCTTGCACGTTGATATCGACGTTGTTGTTGGCCTTGTTGTTGTCGCCGGCGGCACGCACCACTTGGGTTACGCCCTGGGTAGTGTCAAGACCGGCGCCACCGGTGACGCTGCCATAGCCTTGTTGTGGGGTGGCCGTGCTGTTGCCTTTCTCATTGACAACCGAGACATAGAACTGCGGCTTGACGGTCGATTGTTGAATTTGCAGTAACGAAGTCGCCCCGATCAGCTCACCGTTGGCGTTTTGCCAAGTGCTGCTCATGACAATCCCGAAGCTGATGATCCTTCCCGGCATGACGTACCTGCCACGCAGGGCGGCCAATTCTGCATCCTTGAGTTCGATCGGTTTGAACGGTTGTGCCTGGGTTGGCAGGCTGGCAGTCAGGCATAGGACGGCCAGCCAGAATGGAGTCTTCATTGAATGCTCCCTGGAGCTCCGCGCTCCCGTGTCATTAGAAAAAGTCGCTCTTGATGAATCCGAAGTCGAGCAACTCAGCGTCTTGCACGGGATTAAAGTTATTGATGTGGTTCTTGGCGGTAAGCGGTATTGGCGGGGCGAGTAGGGCGTTACCCTTGTCGTAGCCCTGGCCGATGACGGCGAAAATGATGCCGTTCCAGCCATTGACGAAGTCATCGAACTTGTAACGCTTGTGACCCAGTACCGGGTCACCGATGTACACCCAGTCCTTCTCGGCACGCTGCATGACCACGAAGTGCTTGTAGCCACGAATGTCCATCAGCACCACGACGGGAATGGAAACGTCCCTCAGGCTTTCCGGCGAAACGCGGTAGCCACGGGCACGCATGCCGATGCTCTCTACGTACCGCTTCATGTCCAGCATGGAAAAACCTTTGACCCGAACCTCGTTGATGTCCGAATGGCCCAGCATGCCTTTGATAATGTCCTCTTCGCTGACGTCCAGCCAATAGGCCTGGCGCAGAACGGTCGCCAAGGCTGCTGCACCACAACTGAAGTCGGTTTTCTGCTCGACCAGATTGGAAAACCTGCGCTCGCGCAAGCTTTGGATCGGTTTGTAGACCACAGCACCGCCGGGCAAGACGGCCAACGGCATTTGAGCTGCCTCACTGAGACTGGCCACGCAAAGCAGAAATACAAGAGCTAAAGTGCGCATGATCGGTCCCTTCCTGGCGTGTTGAACAAGGCCCCCCGAAGGGGGCCTCGAGACCTCAACTGTTACAGGGAGGAGTTGGAGATTGCCAACGAGTTGCTTTGTTGGTTGCCTACGCCTGCAGCCACGTTGACACCCACGTTGCCACTGCTGCCTTGCACCGAACCATTCAGGGTTGCGGTGTTGGTCACAGGGTTTTTCCAGCCATCAGGGGTCAGCACTTGATAGGAGTACGTGTTGCTCAAATCAAATGCACTGGTTTCACTGTAATTGCTATTTGCGTCGAAGGTAGACGCGTGAGCTTTATCGTACGAAGTGCTGTACGAAGAGGCGTGCGATTTGTCGTACGAAGAGTCATGCGCTTTGTTGTAAGAAGAGTTATGCGATGAGTTTTGCGCTGCGGCGTTCGCAGCATTGTGCGATTGGTCGATCGATGCGTTTAGCGATGCGTCGAGTGATACGGCTAAAGCACCACTGTTGCTGTTGGTGTGACTGCCATGAGTAGAAGTGGCGGCCGCCGCCGCGTTCAAAGTAGCGCTTAAACTAGCGTTCAAGTTAGCGCTCGAAGAACCGCTCGACGAACTGTTACTTGCACTGTTCGAAGAGTTGCTCGCCGAACCGCTCGAAGAACTACTTGAGGAGCCGCTCGAAGAACTATTCCAAGAACCGTTCGCGGAACCGGCCGAAGCAGTCGCTTTATCAGCGTGCACACTGGCTGATCCACTGGCAGAGGAATGACCGCTGCTGGAGGTGGTGTTGGTCAGTGTGTCCATTCTGTATTGACGATCGGCGGAGTTCACCACGGTCAGACCAGGACCACTTTGAGTTGCAGAGGCGCTGGCTGTGGCGTTACCCATCGGGGTGTTGGAGTTGGCGATCGCCATGGTGTTTTTCTGCTGGTTCAGATCACCACCAGCAAGGTTGACACCCAGGTTGCCGCTGCCGCCATTGACCGATCCGTTCGCCACTGCAGATGCAGTGCTGGAAGCGTTGTAAACGCTGTTTTTGCTGCTCGTTTGCGTGACTTTCGCAGTGGAGTTAGCGGTGCCGAACACGAAGGCGTTATCTTGCGCCGACGCATTGGCGCTAGCGTTTGCGATGGCGGCGGCGTTGTCTTGTTGGTTGCCGTCGCCGGCCGCCACGTTGATACCAACGTTGCCGCTGTCGCCTGTGCCCGTATTGTTCATCGTGGCATTGTTTACAGTGCCTTGGTTGACCATCGAATTGCCGGTGCTGGTCTGCGAGTCCATCGCATTAGCTGTTGCGGTGATGCTCACTTTTACTTGAGGTGGTGGAGCGGGGGTGTGTTGGCCTCCGTGGTGGTGGCGGTTATGGTCTGACGAGTTGTTCTCGTCACCTTGTCCAGCCTGTACAGCAACAGCCATGACCGCAGCGATTGCGAAAACCAGCGGCTTTATTGCCATTGATGGTTTCATGGTGTTTCTCCGTTTCTTATATTTTAGGTAGTTAAGTGTTGTTATTACCTGTTTGGGTCAATCCGAGACCCGTACGCTCAGGATGTTGGCCGTCTGGTTTCCCACCCCGGCGCTCTGATTCACCTGAATCACCCCACGACTTCCGGTGAAAGCCTGGTCGCTGGTAGCGATCTGGCGACTGCCGGGGGTTGGATTCGTTGAACCCGAGCTGTTGAGCAGCGTCACGTTCTGTTGCTTGAGGACGCTGTCGTCGAGACTTTGCGGCTGTGCACTGATAGCGATGTGCACCGCGTTGGCTTGCTGGTTGCTGGCGCCGGCGCTCTGGTTGACACCCAGAATGCCGCTGCCGTTACTGAAGGAGTTGCCGCTGATGGTTGCCTTTGCGTCTATCGTCGGGTCGGCGGCGTTGTGCAACCGTTGACGAATCTGGGTGTTGGCGCTGGCGTTCGGGCCAATCGCGATGGCACGGGCGTTGGCCTGTTGTTGTTGGTCGCCGGCAGCCTGGTTCACCGCTGCGTTGCCCTGGTACTGCTGGCCGGAGCTATCAATCTCGGCATTATTAATGACGGGAGCACTATTGATGACAGGAGGTTGAGCAAATGCCGAAGCGCTGCAAAGCATCGCGAGAGCGAGGAGCGTACGCTTCATTTTACTGCCCCCCGGTGATGACTTTTAGTGCGCCCAGACCCTGCTGAACGTTTTGGTTCACCATGTTGGCAATGCCGTTATTGGCACCGCCGGAGTGACCCGCTGCCATGCCAGGAGTCTGCGTTTGACCGTTGTTGATGCTGTTGAGCACGGTCCCGCCGGGGATCATCGAATTTCTGACGTTCATGCCGGTGCTGACGTTGGCGAAGTCACCATCACTCAGCTCGTTGGTCTGCGGGAGTATGTATTTGGAGGGGTTGGCATTGGCGGTGGTGGGGTTGGGGTCGGGCACCATGGGTTGCACGGTCGCGTTACGCGGTTGCACGGTACGCAAAATGACAATGATGCCGTCTGCAGCCAGAGTGGGCAGGCTTAAGCACGATCCCAGAACGCATCCAATCAGCAGGAGTCCAAAAAGACGATTTTGTTTAATCTCCATGACAGCAAGCCCTTCTTTGACGCGCTGGCCCTAATCAGCGATGCAGGAAGGACAGCAGAAGCTGTGCCGACTTCTGTTAATTCTTATGAATCAATGAGTTAGGAATTAATAGACTCACGCGTGCAACAGCCATGTAACGACGTTGTTACAGATCCAAATGAGTGAAAGGGCGTATCAGAGTCTTGGTGACGTCAATCCGGTCATTTGGGCGGTGTCTCACCAAATTAACAGAACCCGTCATAAAACCGTCGAACCGTCTGCTACGGGGGTTTGCTGGGCCCAAGGTGTAACACCGTTGGACACACTCGGCGGACTACTGACGATTCAACGCTCGTTCAGCAGGCGTTCAACGCTGGCAATCGCCTGCTCAGCGCGCGTGTTCCAGTCACCGTGGATGATCTCGAAGGCCTGCCGATGGTGTTCCAGCCAGCGCTGGCTGGCCGCAAAAAATGTTTGCCGATCAAGCAGTTCGGGCTGGCAGCGCTGTCCGTCGGCCGTCCATTGGATTCCCTCTGGCGCCAACAGCAGATGCAAATCGTAGTGGCGAGCGAGGAGTTGTTGTTCCAGCCAGTCCGGGCAATCGCCAAACAAGGTCTGACTCCACACTTTATTGCTCAGCAGATGAGTGTCGAGAATCAGCAGGTGCGGTTGTCGCGCCCGAGCCGCATCTTCCCAGCGCAACTGACCTTCGGCGATCAGCGGGATGTCGGCGTAACAGGTATCGCGGGCCTGCTGATCGATGAAATGACGAACATATTCGCCCACCGCCTCACCGCCAAAATGCGCCAGCAAGTGCGCAGTCAAGCGGCTTTTGCCACTGGATTCGGGGCCAGTCAGCACAACCACTTTCATCGGCAAGCAGCCAGTTCGCGATGCCACTCGCGCCAGCCCTGCACGGCGATCAGGGCGAACAGCGCGTAAAGGGTGGCGGTCAGGTACAGCTCTTTATAGATGAAGAGGCTGACGAAAATCACGTCCAGCACGATCCACAACAGCCAGCACTGCGCGCGCTTTTGCGCCATCCACATTTGCGCCACCAGGCTGAAGCCGGTCAGGGCGGCGTCCAGCCAGGGCTGTGCCGCATCGGTGAAGTGGGCCATGGCGGCGCCCAAGGCCAGACTAAGCGCCGCACCTGCCAACAGGCCGAGCAGCAACGGCGCCGTGGCCAGATAGGTCACCACCCGGGTGTGTTGCGCCTGGCCGCGCCGCGTCCATTGCCACCAGCCGTACACTTGCAACACTGCGTAGACCCCTTGCAGCAACATGTCCGAATACAGCTTCACGCCGTAAAAAACCCAGGTGTACAGCAACACCATGACCAGGCCGATCGGCCAGCACCAAGGGTTCTGCTTGACGGTCAGCCACACGGCAATCACGCCCAGCGTAGCCGCGAACAGCTCAAGCCCTGACATTGAAACTCCTTGGCGACGACAAAAACGGGGGGCGATTGTAAGCGTTTTCCGGGGAGAGGGCATGGGGTGGATGGCTGATCGATTGCGTAACGGCTATTCGCCAACAAGTTAGTCCCACAGGGATTTGTGGTTAGACAAAAACTTAGGGTTGCCCCCATTTTGTAGGAGCTGCCGAAGGCTGCGATAAGGTCGGAACGACCTTCGCGATGACCGTTGATCGCAGCCTTCGGCAGCGCCTACAGAGATTGTGTGTTGCGCGAGAACATAGAATCTCCCACAGGGCTCCAGCTGACCAGATTTTGCATCAGGCCTGGATCCGTGTGGGAGTCAACTTGTTGGCGAAGGCGATTTAATGGATGGCGCTAGACCCGAAATTGCCCCAGCAGCCCATTCAAACGATCACTGAGCTGACGCAGATGCACGCTGGCTTCGCTGGAGCGTTCGGCGGCATGGGCGGTGTCTTGCGAAAGGCTGGCGGCGTGGGTCACGTTCTGGTTGATGTCTTCGACCACGTGCGCCTGTTGCAGGGTGGCGCTGGCGATCGAAGCGTTTAACCCGTTGAGGTTGCGCAGGGCCTGGGCGATGGCATTCAGGCTGTCACCGGCCTGAGTGGCCTGGGTAATGGTCAATTGCGAGGCGCTGCTGCTGTCACCAATGACCTTGACCGCCGCGTCGGAGTGGCCTTGCAGGCGTTCGATCATCTTCTGGATTTCCGCCGTGGATTGTTGCGTGCGCTGGGCCAGCAGCCTTACCTCATCAGCCACCACGGCAAAACCCCGTCCCTGTTCGCCAGCGCGGGCCGCTTCGATGGCCGCGTTCAAGGCCAGCAGGTTGGTCTGGTCGGCAATCGAGCGAATCACCTCCAACACGCTGCCAATCTGAGTGCTCTCCGTGGACAGGGTCTGGATCACGGTCACGGCCTGGTTGATGGTGCTGGACAGCTGGTCAATCTGCCGCAAACTACTGTCGATGCTGACTTGCCCCTGCCGCGCCTTGTCTTCGGCGTCGCGCATCTCGCTGGCGGCTTGTTCGGCGTTCTTCGCCACGTCTTGCACGCCATAAGTCACTTCGTTGATGGCGGTGGCCACCAATTCCATTTGCTGCGACTGTTGCTGGCTGTGGCGCTGCGCCTGAGTGGCGTTATTGCCCAGGTCAGTGGACGCTTGGCCCAGTGCGGCGGCGGCTTCCAGCAATTGGCGAATCATGTCCTGCATTTTGCGGGTGAAGGCATTGAAGTGGGTAGCCAGCAACGTCACTTCGTCTCGACCCTGGGTGCTCAGGGTCCGGGTCAAATCGCTGTCGCCACTGGCGATATTGGCCATGGCGTCGACGGTGTCCTGCAAAGGGCGGACGATGCTGCGGGAAATCATTATCACCAGCAGCATCAGAATCAAAGCAATGCTGGCGCCGGCCAGCGAGGCTTTCCAGACCTGGGCGTAGAACTCATTCTGCACGTCATCGACGTAGACGCCAGAGCCCAGTACCCAGCCCCAGGGCTCAAACAGTTTCACGTAGGAGGTTTTTTCGACAGGCTCATTGGAGCCTGGTTTTGGCCAACGGTAATTCAGCGGGCCAGCACCCTTGCTTTTGGCGATGGCAACCATTTCGTTAAACACGAAAATGCCGTCGGGGTCTTTGATCGCCGAAAGGTCCTGGCCTTCAAGTTTTTGATTGGCCGGGTGCATGATCATCACCGGGCGCAAATCGTTGATCCAGAAGTAGTCAGTCTGGTTATAGCGCAGGCCGCGTACAGTGGCGAGAGCCTGCTGCTGCGCTTGTTCGCGGGTGAGCTTGCCGGCGGTTTCCTGATCGTGAAACCAGCCCAGAATGCCGCTGGCGGTGTCCACTAACTGGTGGGTTTTTTCCGTTTTACCCATGTACAGGTCGCTGTGGATCTGCTTGAGCATCAGCATGCCCAAGGTGAACAGCATCAGCACAGAAACGACCAGGATCAACCACAAACGCCGGCTGATCGACACACTGCGCAAGCTATTCATAAACGCTACTCCATTCTGCTTTTATTTTTGTTTTGTCAGCTGATCCCATCACAACATGTTTCAGAATGTTTGCGCTAGAGCGGTAACTCATTCTGTCTGATAGGCTTTCGGCGCTTTTTCGGCAAACGTGAGCAGATAACAGCTTTTTCACTGGTCCATGTCGATAATTCTCGCCTGACGCTTGTCAGACGTCTCGCACGTAATCGCTTTAAACATTATTAAAGGGGCCTGTCACGCGCAGCGCTTCATGGGGGAATGATGGATCTTTGGACGGCCACGCAGGCAGCGATACTTGGGGTAGTGGAAGGATTGACGGAGTTTTTGCCCATCTCCAGCACCGGGCATCAGATCATCGTTGCGGACTTGATCGGCTTTGGCGGCGAACGGGCCATGGTGTTCAATATCATTATCCAGCTGGGCGCTATTCTGGCCGTGGTCTGGGAGTTTCGTCGCAAAATTCTCGACGTTGTCGTTGGCTTGCCTTCGCAACCCAGCGCGCAAAAATTCACTGTCAATCTGATCATCGCCGTATTACCAGCCGTGGTACTCGGGGTGTTGTTCGCGGACCTGATTCACGAATATCTGTTTAATCCGATTACCGTGGCCACCGCCCTGGTGATCGGCGGGTTGATCATGTTGTGGGCGGAACGCCGTCAACACACAGTCCATGCCGACACTGTGGACGAGATGACGTGGGTCGATGCCTTTAAAATCGGCTGTGCGCAATGCCTGGCGATGATTCCGGGGACTTCGCGATCCGGCGCCACCATTATCAGTGGTCTGGTATTTGGCATGTCGCGCAAGGCCGCCACCGAATTTTCGTTTTTCCTGGCGATGCCGACCATGGTCGGGGCAGCACTGTATTCCGGATATAAATACCGGCATATGTTCCAGCACGATGACCTTCCGGTGATTGCCATCGGTTTTGTCGTCTCATTCATCTTCGCGATGATCGCGGTCCGGGGGCTGCTCAAGTTTATTGCCAGCCACAGTTACGCGCTGTTCGCCTGGTATCGAATCGTCTTCGGTTTGCTGATTCTGGCAACCTGGAAGTTTGGCTGGATCAATTGGGCGGCGGTGACGGCGTAAGGACGGGATTGATGGAGCAGCGCGCACAACCACGGCGCAGGCAGTCGCCGGTGCAACATTTACGATTGAAGCTGTGTGTATTCGTGGTCGTGTGCGCCTTGCCGTTGTTCGGCGCACTGTCGCTGCTGGCTCGCGGGGTGTCGGCGCTGCCGGCCGAGGCTTACGCCGTCATGAGCGCGCTGACCTTCTTCCTTTATTGGCGGGATAAACGTCAAGCACTCACGGCCGGTTGGCGGACGCCGGAAAAACTCCTGCACGGCGCCGAACTGCTGGGTGGCTGGCCAGGTGCCTTGCTTGCACAGCAAAGCTTGCGGCATAAAACCCGCAAGGTGTCCTATCAAGTGGTGTTCTGGCTGATCGTTGTGCTGCACCAGGTGTTCTGGATCGACCGACTGCTGATGGGTGGTCGATTCCTGTCGCGGCATCTTTACTGAATGTCAGAGCTTCAAGCCAATCTGGCGGATCTTCGGTAACTTGCCGACGACCAACTGATGCGAGCGGGTCAGCAGATCCTGCAACTCTTCGCCACTCAGCGGGTAGGGCGGTTCGATGCTGATCCAGTGGGCTCGTGCGAGGTAGGGTGCGGGTCGAATGCCGGGACGGTCGACGTAACCCAGAAACAAATCAGCGGCGACTTTAAAGGACAATCCGGCGCCCGCCAGGTCCAGCACGGCAAACATTTTCGTCTCGGCGATCGAAAACACCCGGATGCCGCCCCATTTATAGTCTTCACGCGCGCCTGGCAGTTGCAGACAATACGCTGCGACCTGGTCCGGAGTCATGCTGGCTTCCCTGATGATGGACGATTGACTGTCAGCGACGGTGGTCGCCGCTGATCAAGCGTCGCAACAGTACCTCAAGCGCTGCGGCGTTGCATCGAAGGGCGCGATTTTGGCGCAGTATTGCCGGTTTCGAGGTCAAGCAGGTGCGAAGACAACACATCGCTGAGGAAACGAAATTGATCATTCAGCCCGACCACTTCATTGTTGAAGTGATTGGTTGCCGACGGCATTAAAAACGCAGCAAAACTGCTGTCATTAATCAGTTTTACTTGTTGGCGAAAAATGAACTTTTGCGAGTAGTAGTTGTTGCCGAACTGTGGAAAAGAGACAGACAAGCTGATCTGACGAATCATGTTCGTGACTCCGCATTAAAAGAGGTGACAACTTTTTAAACGTGGCGGACCGGTGTATTAAATGGCCCGGACAAACAATCAGTGTTTGGCGGCAACAGTCGCCGGAACAACGACATCAAACAGCAGGCGTGAAAACACAGTCAGCGTCACGGCAGTCAGGGCTAAACAGGTGAGGAGATGAATGAACATGTTTAAACCCTCTTTCTATTTGCGTTGTGTGTAGTTGAATAGTACGCCCCTGCTGCCGAAGCAAAAGAAATTCGCGGCGATGATAGTTATCGACAGGAATGATGGTGGCAAAAAGACGGTAGGGTAGGGCCGATGTCAGAGGGAATTGCCGCGGCGCCCTGATGAGGGTACCGCTTGGGCTGGGTCCCTTGTTCAGTGCATCATTAATCTGATCTGAATACCGGGGCCCATGATTCATCAGTGAACGCTTCAGTGATGTGATCAATCCAGGCGCGAACGGCCGGGAGCACGCCGCGACGTTGGGTATAAGCCGCCTGCAGGTGTCCGCTGGGCAGCGACCATTGCGGTAATAGCCGAATCAATCGGCCGTCCGCGAGCTCCTCGCGGCAATTCATCAGCGGCAGCATGGTCATGCCCATCCCGGCCAGCGCGGCGGTTTTGCGAATCGGGAAATCATCGATGGACAACCGTGCTTCAAAGGCGACCTCGCAGCGCTCGCCGTTGTCGTGCACCAGTAAGAAGTGAACTTTACGATCAGCCTCGGTGGCCCCCAGCATTGGCAGATTCGCCAGGTCCTGGGGTTTTTCGATCAGTTGACCGTTGAGTAACCCGGGAGAGGCGACCAGCACGGCGTAGGCCGGGGCCAACTGGCGGACGATCAGGTTCGGGTCGTCATCACCGACATCACGCACCCGCAAGGCAACGTCGATGCCTTCATTCACCAAGTCGACCCGGCGGTTGACCATCAGTATCTCCAGTTGAACCTGAGGATAGTGCGCCATGAAGGCAGTGACGGTGCCGGACAGGTTCCAATGGATCAAACCCACCGGGCACGAGACCCGCAACCGCCCTCGGGGTTCTGCCGAGAGCGAGGCCACCGCCTCATCGGCCATTTCCGCCTCCAGCAACATCGCCTGGCAATGCTGCAGGTAACGTTCGCCGACGGCGGTCAGCGCCAGTTTGCGCGTGGTGCGCTGCAACAGGCTGGCATTGAGCCGTGCTTCCAGTTCGGCAATGCGGCGCGACAGGCGCGATTTGGGAATGCCCAATTGCCGCCCGGCCGCAGCAAATCCGCCGGCCTCGACCACTTTGGCGAAGTAATAGAGATCGTTGAGGTCTTGCACGTGGGAATCACTCGATTGTTCTATGGGTAGGACAAACTATCGCATTTTCGCTGACTAATCAGTCATTGGTTTACGCTGTAGGATTATCCAACTTCGTCGCCCGGTGGCGATTACTACTTGGAGAGTTTCATGAAACTTCTGCACATCGATTCCAGCATCCTGGGTGACCACTCTGCTTCCCGTCTGCTCAGCCGCAGCGTCGTTGAGGCGTTTACCGCCGTCGAGACTGGCAGCCAAGTGACCTACCGTGATCTGGCTGGCGACGCCCTGGGCCACTTCTCCCCGTCGACCCTGGCCGCTGCCGGCACGCCAAGCGAAGCACGTGATGCGGCGCAGCAGGCTGAAGTCGACAACAACGAAGCCGTTCTGCAAGAGTTCCTTGCAGCTGACGTCGTGGTGATCGGTGCACCGGTCTACAACTTCACCATCCCAAGCCAATTGAAAGCCTGGATCGACCGCATCTCGGTGGCCGGTCGTACCTTCAAGTACAACGAAACCGGGCCAGTAGGTCTGTGTGGCGGCAAGAAGGTCATCATCGTGTCGACCGCCGGCGGCCTGCATCAGGGTCAACCGTCTGCTGCAGGACACGAAGACCTGCTCAAGGTGTTGTTCGGCTTCATCGGTGTGACCGATCTGGAATTCGTCTTCGCCCACGGCCTGGCTTATGGCGACGAACCACGCGCCAACGCGATGACTGCTGCGCAGAAGCACATCAGCGAGCAACTGTTCAGCGTCGCGTAAAAAATCGTTGCGTTCAGCCGTTGAACGCAACGCTTCACCCCGAAACTCCGTAGCTCCCGTGCGTCACGACGCGCGCCGGGTTACGGAGTTTTTTGCTTTGGGCGTCATCTCAAGCGCTTATTGCGACCAATCATCATTCTTGACGGCTTATTGACAGGAAACTCTGGGGCTTTAGCGTTAGAATTCTTCCTGTCGAAATGTGACAGAAATTCGGGCGGGCATCGCCTTTCGGAAATATTTTTAACGCTTGGCCCGAGTTATGCAGTGGTCATTGGGCAGCTAATCTTTGCTTAGCGGCGCGCGGTACACGGAGCGGGGCAGGGCTTGGCAGACTGCTGACGTGGCTTTCATGGATCTACACAGGTTGGGCCTGACTATGGTGCGTCTTTGTGCAGTGATGTTGATATGCCTGCTTGGGAGCCTGATTTCGGTGCAAGCCGAGGCGGCGCAGCATTGGAGCGCTGGGTATCATCGCCTGACGTTCCTTGATCCACTGGATTTACAGCCGATGCATGCCATCGCCTTTTATCCATCGACCGACGAAAAAACCGTCAGCAAGGTTGAAGGCTACAAAATTGACGCTCGGGAAGACGCAACGATCGCAATGGGTCGTTTCCCTCTGCTGATGCTGTCCCACGGGAACACCGGTACACCTCTGGCCCTGCATGACCTGGCGACCTCGCTGGCACGTAAAGGGTTTGTGGTGGTCGCAGTGATTCACCCTGGCGATAACTACCTTGACCACAGCCGCCTGGGCAGTCTGAGCAACCTGTACGGCCGTCCGCTGCAAATTTCCGAAGCCATCAGCGCGGCGTTGGTCGATCCGCTGTTGTCGCCTTATGTCGACGCCAAGCAGGTCGGGGTGATTGGCTATTCGGCGGGTGGCGAAACCGCATTGATACTCGCCGGCGCCCAGCCGGACCTCAAGCGTTTGCGTAAATATTGCGCCGAGCGTCCACAGGATAAAGACGCCTGCACCACCAAGGGCGAGTTGACGGTCGATCGCGATGACTTGCACCCTGAGGCAGACCCACGGGTGGGGTCGATCATGCTGATGGCGCCGCTGACCCTGATGTTCGGACGCCAGGCGCTGGCCGACGTGCACGTCCCGGTGCTGCTCTATAGCGGCGACGGCGATCAACTGCTGGCCTTGGACAAAAACGCTCAAGCGCTGGCGCGCAAACTGCCTGAGGCACCGGATTTCAAACTGTTGCCTGGCGCCGGGCACTTCGTGTTTCTCGCCCCCTGTTCTGACGAGCAAAAAGCACTGATGCCGGGGTTGTGCACGGATGCCGATGGGGTTGATCGGGTGAATATCCACCGCAGCCTGAGTGCCGATGCGGTGCGCTTCTTCAGCGATACGCTGGTGCAGTCGAGTCGCGAAGGGCATGCTGGATTGCTGACGGCGCACACTGATTAATTGCCTTTGTCGGCAAGCCTGCTCACACAGAGGATCGCGTAGCAGTCCGGCTCCGGCTTCGGCTCTTGATCTTCGCGATCCAACTGACGAAACCCAATGTCGCCCCGTTCCCAGCAGGCCGAACGAGGTCCTGTTCCGGGGCAAGGACCTTTTGCTTACTTTTGGGTGGTCCGGCATTCCGGCTGTTTGCCAAAAGTGAGCCGCCGTAAGGGCGGAACCCTGCTTTCAGCCGACACAAACAACGGATATACACACCAGTTCAAGCATCATGCAACAGCGTCAGCCGCTTAAACAACGCTATCATCGGTAAGTGTTGCATGCGCATAGCCAAGGCGATATTTACGGCACCGAGGCCCTCACATAAACACCACCTCAAACGGCTGCAGCAACCGCTCCAGCACTTCCCGTGGCAACGTCGCCGGCAATCCAGCGTCAGGATCACCCAACAGCTGACTGGCCAAGGCATGCGCGGCATGGCGTTTACGCGCCACGCTAATGGGGTCCAATAGCACTTTGCGCGCCCGTCGCCACGGAATCAGTTGATCCTCCGGCTTGGCCCAGCGCCATGCCCAGATCGGCACTTCGTGGATTCTCGCGCCCACCGCCGCAGCGGCCCGGGCAGCGGCACGACCCACGGCATCATGATCACTGTGGCCATCATGATCCCAACTGGAAAACACCACATCAGTAGGGCGCAGGTAGCGCTCGAGGAAATCGGCCAGTGCGCTCTCTTGCCCCGCGACCGCATGATCGGCAAAACCACCGCGAATCCATTTCAACGGGTGCAGCGGCAAGTCGAGTCGGCGCAGGGCTTCGGCGCTCTCCTGCGGACGGATCACGCTCAAGCGCTCCGCCGGCCACAGCAGTGAACCGGGGTAGGCGGCACAGCCGTCGGTGACGGATATCAGCTGCAAGGGACGACCCAGCCGGGTCAATACCTGCATCAAACCACCGCAGCCGAGGATCTCGTCGCCCGGATGTGGGGCAATCACCACGGCACGAGTGCCAGGCGGCACCAGTACGCTGGCAGGAATGATGGGCAACTGCGCCAGCCGTTTCGACTGTTTCCACGCCTGCAGCAGTGTTCCTTTGCCCATACCCAGATTTGCGTTCATAGAAACCCCACATCCATGTCGGTGATTGGTCAATGGTTGACCTCGCTCGCCGAGCGTCGTTCCTCAATTCGATTCCCGACTCAGGACGCTTCCTCGCGGTGCAGCTCAAACAGCACCAGGGAGCGCGCGGTCATGGTGAACTGGGTGCCGAACGGCAGTTGTTCCTTGCCGCGATTGTCAGGCTGATTGGTATCGATCAAGCTGGTCCAGTAAACCCCTTCCGGCACTTCCGGCAAGGCGAAATTGACCACGTCGTGGTGCGAGTTCACCACCAGCAACAGGGTCGCATCATCGCCGCGCCGGCGAATACCGGTCGCTTGCGCACGGCCGTCCATCAACATGCCCAGGCAACGGTTGTTGCCGTCCTCCCATTGTTCAGTGGTCATGTCTTCGCCGTCCGGCGCTAACCACGTCACGTCCTTGACGCCGATTTCTTCGTTGTATTCGCCCACCAGGAAGCGTCCGCGACGCAACATCGGGTAAGCCAGACGCAGTTTGATCAGGCGTTTGACGAACTTGAGCAGCGACTTGCCGTCCTCATCCAACTCCCAATTGACCCAACCTATCTCACTGTCCTGGCAGTAGGCATTGTTATTACCGTGCTGGGTGCGGGCGAATTCATCACCGGCGACCATCATCGGCGTGCCCTGCGCGAAGAGTAGCGTGGCAAAGAAATTGCGCATTTGCCTCAGGCGCAACGCATTGATTTCAGGATCATCAGTGGGACCTTCGACGCCATGGTTCCAGGACAGATTGTTATTGCTGCCGTCCTGATTGTTTTCGTCATTGGCTTCGTTGTGCTTGTCGTTGTAGGAGACCAGGTCATGCAGGGTGAACCCGTCGTGGGCGGTGATGAAGTTCACTGAAGAGCACGACTTTCGACCACGGTGGTTGAACATTTGCCCGGAGCCGGTCATGCGTTCGGCAAAATCGCCCAGTTGGCCTTCGTCGCCTTTCCAGAACGCGCGCATGGTGTCGCGGAACTTGTCATTCCATTCCATCCAGCCAGGCGGAAAGTGGCCCACTTGATAGCCGCCCGGGCCAATGTCCCATGGCTCGGCGATCAGTTTTACCTGGCGCAGCAGCGGGTCCTGGCGACAGGCGACCAGAAAGCTGTGACGCTCGTCAAACCCATCACGGTAACGACCGAGGATCGTTGCCAGGTCAAAGCGGAAACCGTCGACATGCATTTCCGACGCCCAGTAGCGCAGGGAGTCCGTGACCATTTGCAATACGCACGGGTGGCTCAGGTCCAGGGTATTACCGGTGCCAGAGTCGTTGATATAGAAGCGTTTGTCGTCGGCATTCAGCCGGTAGTAGGAGGCGTTGTCGATACCGCGCATCGACAGGGTCGGGCCGAGTTCATTGCCTTCGGCGGTATGGTTGTAGACCACGTCGAGAATCACTTCGAGGCCGGCATGGTGCATGTGCGCGACCATTTCCTTGAACTCGGCGATCTTGCCATGGGCCAGGTAACGCGGGTCCGGGGCAAAGAAGGTGATGCTGTTATAGCCCCAGTAGTTGGTCATGCCTTTTTGCAACAAATGCTGGTCGTTGACGAAACCGTGGATCGGCAGTAGCTCCACCGAGGACACGCCAAGCTTGCGCAGATGGTCGATGACGCCTTCCACCATCATTGCCGAGAAGGTGCCGCGCAGTTTTACCGGGACGTCAGGGTGGCACATGGTGAATCCGCGAACGTGGGTTTCATACAGGATGGTTTTGTCCCACGGCACGTTGACCCGCTGATCACGGCCCCAGGTGTAGGCCGGGTCGATGACTTTACTCTTGGGCACGAAAGGCGCGCTGTCACGCTCATCGAAGCTCAGGTCACCGTCGGGATGACCGATGGTGTAGCCGAACAGTGATTCCGACCATTTGAGGCTGCCCACCAGTTGCTTGGCATAGGGATCGATCAGCAGTTTATGGTGATTGAAACGGTGACCATTTTTCGGGTCATACGGACCGTAAACGCGGTAGCCATAAATCAATCCGGGGTGTGCATCAGGCAAATAGCCGTGAAAAATTTCATCGGTGTATTCGGGGAGTTCGATACGCTCGATTTCGACCTCGCCCGACTTGTCGAACAGGCACAGCTCGACTTTGGTGGCGTTGGCTGAAAACAGCGCAAAGTTGACGCCCAGGCCGTCCCAGCTGGCGCCCAGCGGAAACGGCAGTCCCTCGCGGATGCGTGACATAGACTGCTCAGGCTGCGCAGACGTGGGCGCGCTTTGCTTGTCCTGGGCGCGGTTCTTTTCAGTACTGGCATGTGGCGTGCTCATAAACGTTCCCTGAGTCGAATGTTTTCTGGAAGCGGCCGAAGCCAACATCGCAGCCTGTCGGCTCCGATGCAGATTAGTTATCGGTGGTAACGACCGCAGCGTTGATCGGTGTTGAGTCGATCGCTGCGGTCAAGGTTCGCGCTGGCTGAACCGTCAGGTCGCTGAAGGTTTGCGTGGCGCTCGCGGTTTTTTCACGGCGGGGTCTGTAGGCGCGGCAGCTGATTGGGCAGTCGGCCTGTCGGCAGGTTTCGCAGCAGCCTTGGACGCTGCCGGCTTGGCGGCCGGTTTTACGGCGGATTTGGAGGCGACCGGTTTTGCATCGCCTGCGCCATCGACCTTGGGCAATTTTGGCTTGGCGGTCTTGCGCACTTCTTTTTTGTCAGGGGCCAGGGCCTCGGCTTCGGCAAGCTTTCGCGCCATTTCCCAATGGCGGTCATCCTGACCGTGGGGTTGCCCCTCCGACTCCCAAATTTGATAAGCAAAATCGCGGATACGTTTTTCGTCGGCACTCATCTCGACACTCCCAGATATTACGCAGTTTGAATCATCAGGTTTACAGAAAAATCCTTGAGCGCTGTGCTGAGCAACAGCTCCTTGCCAGTTGTGACTACAGGCGCGGAAAAAAGTCCCGTCCATCGATAATCGGCCTCATCGACGGGCAATATCACCCGCGTATCGCCCCAACCCTCGGCACTGATCAATGGAGTTTGCGCAGTGCCCAATAGTTCACTGCACAAACGTGGCACGATGATGATCGCGTGATGACCGTCGATCTCGCGCGCGAAGGCAAGCACCTGTTCAGCATGCAAACCCAGTACCGACAATGGGATATAGGTGCCGTGACTAAATAAAGCCGCGTGCTCGGCGCGCTGCTGTAGCGTGCGGGCGATCAGCGCTTGCTTGATCCGGCCGTCCTGCCACGTCGCCAGCAGCGCGTCGGCGCCAAGGTTGTGTTCGAGTGCCGCGAGCCGGGCAGGGTAGTCGACCGGGCGGCGGTTATCCGGGTCGACCAGGCTGAAGTCCCAGAACTCGCTGCCCTGGTACAGGTCCGGCACGCCGGGCGCGGTCAGGTGCAGCAGGGTTTGTGCCAGGCTGTTGAGTGCCCCGGCGACAGCAATCCGGTTGGCCGTCGCGCCGACTGACTGACGTAACGCCAAGCCTTCCGGTGCCAGCAACAGCCCCTTGAGAAAGCCTCGGCAAGCGCTTTCATACGCCTCGTTCGGCGCACTCCAACTGCTCTGCAACTTGGCTTCGCGCAGGGCTTTTTCCTGCCACTTGACCATGCGCTCGGCATAGTCGTTGAACGCCTGTTCGCCCTCCAGCAGCAGCGGCCAGCTGGCGAGCAACGCCTGGTACAGCATCAGTTCATCGCCAGCGCTAATGGTGACGGCGCCGAGCTTGAGCACCATGCCCAATTGCCGCCAGCGCTCGACTTGTTCGCCATACCACTCGGCACATTCGCTTAAGACCGCCAGGCGTGCACGGCTGTCTTCACCCCGTTTGTGGTCATGGGTGGCGGTCGCCAACAGGTTGTCAGGAAAGCGCTCGAGCCGCTGCAGACACGCCGCATGAAAATCGGCGGCGGGCGCACTGAAATGTTGCGGATGAAAGCCGACGTCATTGCGCGACAGCAGCACGGCAGAGCGATAAAACGCGGTGTCTTCCACCGACTTGGCCGCCACTGGCGAAGTCAGCTGTTGAAAGCGCACACAGGCGTGGCGATGAATCTTGCGGGTGCGCCCCGGCGCTAGCGTGCACCAGGCTTGACCACCGAGCCAGCGATCGAGGTAATCGAGCACCGGCCAATCCGCCTCGCCGAGGGTGGTTCGTGCGCCAGCGAGGGCTTGGGCAAAGAAACGCTGGTCTTCATCGGTGCGCCCGCAGACGTTGATGTAGGTGCGGTATATCGGAAAGTGGGTGACCAGTGCCAGCAAGGCCCGACGAATCGCGCCGAGGGTCAGGTCGCGGCTCATCAGGTCGCTGCGGGCCACCTGCAACAACGCCTGAGCGACGCTTTCAAAATCACCGGCGAGGGTCCCGTGCAGCACCAGGTTGCGCGCTTCCAGTACTTCCTGATTGAAGTCCGCAGGGCGCTCGCTGAGGCGACTCCACAACTCGCCCAAGGGGATTTCCCCGCGAGGGTCGTGTTGCAGCAGCGACACCTGGTTCATGAATTCGTAACCGGTGGTGCCATCCACGCCCCAGTCCTCGGCCAACGGCTCATCCGGGCCGAGGATCTTTTCCACGAAGATCGGAAACTGCAACAGTTGCGTGTGTTCTGGGCGCCGGGGCAGCAGACCCTCAACCCGGCGCCGCAGTTTGCGGCAGTAACCACGGGGGTCGGCCAGGCCGTCGATATGGTCAATGCGCAAGCCATCGATTAGCCCTTCGCCAATCAGCTCAAAGATCTTGCCGTGGGTCGCCTCGAACACGTTGGGCCGCTCGACCCGCAGGCCCCCCAGTTCATTGATATCGAAAAACCGACGCCAGTTGATGTCATCGCCCGCGGTGCGCCAGCTGGCCAATCGGTAGTGCTGCTGTTCCAGCAATTGATGCAAGCGTTCGAAGCCTGGTGCGTGGCGCGAGTCGTAGAGCTGCACACCCTGTTCAATGGCCTGGTGGATCTCTTGCTGTCGCGCCAGCAGCGCCAAATCGGCCTTGGCCTGGCGCGCGCGCTCATAGGCTTGCGGATAGTCCGCCAGGGCGGCAAAGCGTTGGGCGATCTCAGCCAGTTTTGGCTCACCGGCAGCGGCCAGCAACGGCGCGTAAGTCGTAGGGTTGATCGGAAACTGATGCTGGTAATGTTCAATATAAAACGCGCCATTCGCCGCATCGAAGCGCAACGGAATCTCCCCGGCTTGCAGCACGGTGCCGTAGTCGGTGCTGAGGAACGGCAGCAGCAACTGGCCTTCCAGCAGTGGGTCCGGGGAGTGCCACTGAATGTCGTAAAAATCGGCATAGGGGCTGCGTCGTCCCCATTCCAGCAGGTCCAGCCACCAAGGGTTATCGGCGCCGCCGACCGCCATGTGATTGGACACGATGTCGAGAATCAGGCCCATGCGCTCCTTGCGCAGGGCGCCAATCAGGCGGCGCAGCGCGGGCTCGCCACCCAGTTCCGGGTTGATGATCCGTGGATCGACCACGTCATAACCATGCATCGACCCGGCCCGCGCCTTGAGCAACGGCGACGCATACACATGGCTGACACCGAGGCTGGCGAAATACGGCACCAACGGCACCGCATCATCGAGGGTAAAACCCTTGTGGAATTGCAGGCGCTGGGTGGCCCGCAGCGGCTGCAAGGGGACGAAGGACTCAGTCATCGGTCTCGCTCTTCAGCCTGCAGGCGCGACTGCGACAGCAGTTCCAAACGGCGGGCGGCAGTGGCATCGTCGAGCAGGGCGGTGCTGGCACCCGGTAGCCGGCGTCGCCAGTTCGGATGGGTGTCGATGGTTCCGGGCAGGTTGGCTTGCTCTTCGATACCCAGGGCATCCTCCATCGGCAGTAGCACCAGGGGCGCGCGGGTATGGCCCAGGTAGCGAATGCTCGCATCGATGACGTGTGCGCTCTCGCTGTGGTCGCCGCGAAAATTGGCCCAGTCCTGGCTCAGCGCATGGCGCAAGCCCTGTCGTTCGCGCTGGCGGTCCTCGCGCCATTGACGCTCGGCGTATTCATCGATATGCCCCAGGCGGCTGCTGAGGTCAATGTCCAGTCCACCCCACCAACCGGCCAGGGTCGGCAGGTCGTGGGTGCTGGTGGTGGCGAGGGCATCCGCCGACCAATCGAGGATCGGTTTGAAGTGCGCGTTGTGTTGTTCGAACAGCAACACACGCATGCCGAGAATGGCCCGTGCCGACAATTTATCGTGCAGGCCAGGTGGCACGGTGCCGAGGTCTTCACCGAGAACAATTGCTTTATGTCGCCAGGACTCCAGCGCCAACAGGCGCAGCATGTCGTCCAAGGGGTAGTTGAGGTAAGCACCGTCGGCGGGCGAAGAACCCATCGGCACCACCCACAGCCGTTGCAGGCCCATGATGTGGTCGATGCGCAAACCGCCGGCATGGGAGAAGTTGGCCCGCAGCATTTCGATGAACGCCCGGAAACCATGGCGCTTGAGACCGTCCGGCGAGAACGCGGAAATCCCCCAGCTTTGTCCGGCACGGTTGAGGATGTCGGGTGGCGCGCCGACCGTCAGTGAGGAAAGCAGTTCGTCTTGCCGACTCCAGGCCTGACTGCCGCCACCGTCGGCGCCGACGGCGAGGTCGGCAATCAGACCGACCCGCATGCCACTGACCCGTGCTGCGCGCTGGGCTCGCTCCAGGCCGCGGGCGATCAGCCATTGGACGAACGCGTGAAATTCAATCTGCCGCTGGTGTCCGGCAGCGAAATCGGCAATTGCCTTGCTTTGCGGCTGCTTGAAATCTTCGGGCCATTCACGCCAGTCCTGAGTCATCTCCAGCCGAGGGCATTCGGCTTGCAGCGCCTCGAAACGGCAGTGATTTTCCAGCGCCTCGCCGCCAGCGTGACGGAAGCGCGAGAAGTCTTCCTGTAACGGGTGGGCCTCGGTGGAAAAATCGTCATAGAGCGCTTGCAACAGGGTCCATTTGGCGGCGGCAGCGCTCGGCCAGTCGATCAGCGGCAGCGCCTCAAGACGCGCAAACTCCGCGCCGAGTTCAGTTTCCGCAATCGCTTTGCGCAACGCCGGCTCACCGAGAATCGCCCCCGGTGCCGCGTACAAACCGTTGAGAAACAGCCGGCTGGAGGGCGAGTAAGGGCTGTAACGGTCGGTGTCGTGGGCAAACATGGCGTGCACCGGGCTGATCGCCAATGCGTCGGCACCCCGTTCGCCCGCAGCACTGGCCAAGGCTTCGAGCGCCAGGGTATCGCCGAAACCGCCATCGCCTGGGCGGCGCAATGCATACAACTGAACCGTCAGCCCCCAGCTACGCGGGGCCGCCGAGCCGGTGGCCATGCCCATGCTGTAGCAACTGTTGGGCGCGACCGCCACGGTCAGGTGTTGGCCGGCGATGTTCAAGCGTTGGTAACCCACGGGGGCCAATGCTGGCAGTTCAGCGGCTGCGGTCAGTGTGCCCTCGAGCGTGCTGCCATCCTCCAGCGTGAGGCTGAAAGGGCTGTCGGCGGCAAACCAGGCCGACAGGTCCAACAGGTGCCCCTGATCAACCGTCAGCAGCGGGGGCGGAATGTGGTGTTCGCTGGCCTCGTTCAGGCGATGCAGGCTCGCTTCAATCTCGGCGGCACTGTGGGCGGGATAGCCCAGGCCATCGAGGACTGTGCGCAACACCTCAGGGGTAACGGTTTGCGCGCGTCCGTTGGCGTCGATCCAATCAACCGCCAGGCCGGCTTGTTCGGCCAATGTGCGCAATTGCTCATTGATCATCCTGTTCCTCCAATGCATCTGTCGCTGTCAGGCTGACAATGGCCGTATAGGGATTGAGAGTTCCCCGCCGGGAAAGTTCTGCTGCGTCGGACGGTGAGGCGAAAATGATGTGTTCCGAGGGAAGAGGGTCTGCGTCGATGTTCACGGGCTGGGCGCCGAGATTGAGGTCGATGCGCAAAATGCTGCCATCGCCCATGCGCCAGCGCGCGGTGACCGCGCCCTCGGCCAGTACCTGCGAGCCCAGCGCCCACGTATCGGGTAGACGCGGCACGATGTGTTGGTGACGCAAGTCCAGTAGTTGCTGATACAGCGCTTGCCATTGTTGGTGATCAAGGCCTTTGTCGGTGTCCAGCGACAGCGCCGCGAACGAAGGCCGGGAGGCGTCGAACGTGCTCTGAGCGTTGGGGTCCGGAATGCGTTGACGTTGTGCTTCGTCAGCGAACGCCGGAAAATCGGCAAACTCGCCACGACGGCCTTCACGTACCGCATCGGCCAATTCGCCGTGGTGACTGGTGAAAAACAAGAAGGGCTCGCTCGCAGCCCATTCATCGCCCATGAACAGCAGGGGGATCATCGGCGACAGCAACAGCAGCGTCGTCGCGGCGCGCAGTGCAGGCGCCGGGCACAGCTGCGACAGCCGCTCGCCAAAGGCGCGATTGCCGATTTGATCGTGATTCTGCAGGAACAGCACGAACGCGCTGGGCGGCAAATGACCGCTGGGTTGGCCACGGCTGTGACCATGGCGATTGCTTTCGCCTTGATACACAAAGCCCTGACTCAGGCAACGTGCCAGCTTGTGTGTAGGTTCGTGGGCAAAATCTGCGTAGTAGGCGTCGTGCTCGCCGGTCAGCAGTACGTGCAAGGCGTTATGCCCGTCGTCATTCCACTGCGCGTCGAAGCCTTGTTGCAACAGGCTGGCCTGGTTCAGCTCGTTTTCCAGGTTCAGCCAGACATGCCGAGAAGGGGTGATCTGTTGCCGAACCCGATGGGCAAACTCCTGAAGGAAGGTGGGGTCGTTGATGGCGTGGACCGCGTCCAGACGCAAGCCGTCGAAGCGGTATTCCAAGAGCCACATCAAGGCGTTGTCGATAAAGAAATCGCGGACTTCCTGGCGGCGAAAGTCGATGGCGGCGCCCCACGGGGTGTGAAGGTCTTCGCGGAAGAAGTCCTTGGCATAGACACCCAGGTAATTGCCGTCCGGCCCGAAATGGTTGTAGACCACGTCGAGAATCACCATCAAGCCATGCCCGTGGGCGGTGTCGATCAGGTGTTTGAGTTGTTCGGGAGAGCCATAAGAAGCCTGCGGCGCGTAAGGATACACACCGTCATAGCCCCAGTTGCGTTCGCCGGGAAATTGCGCCAGTGGCATCAGCTCAATCGCGGTAATACCTATCTGCGCGAGTCGCGACAGATGTTTTTCCACCTCGGCATAGCCGCCCAGCAGCCCCACATGCAGCTCGTAAATCACCGCTTCATGCCAAGGCCGCCCGAGCCAGGCAGGGTGCTCCCAGTGATAGGCCTGGTCGACCACGACACTGGGCGCGTGCACATCGCCGGCCTGCGCACGGGACGCGGGGTCGGGAACCTGCCGTTCATCATCGATGTTGAAACGGTAACGGCTGCCGACTGGACAGCGCAGCTCCAGTACAAACCAGCCGTTGTTCTGCGGCAGCATCGCCAGTGACGGCCCATCCTCGAGCTCGACACTGACGTAGTAGGCATCCGGGGCCCAAAGGGCGAACCGGGTGTGCTCGGAGTCCAGCAATACGGCGCCGTGGCGCCAGTCTTCATCCGTGCGCAGAGGCATCCGTTGACCCCTTAATTATGTGCGGTAGCACCTGCGTTGGTTTTCAGCAGCTCCTGATACAGCTCGGCGTAGGGCTCCACGGCCTGATGCCAGTTGAACGGGGCTGCCATCGCGCGGCAACGCATGGCATTGAGCAACTCCGGGTTGGCGAAGACCTTGAACGCCCGCGTCAGCGCCTCGGAATAGCTTTCAACGGTCGACTCATTAAACAGAAAACCGGTCAGGCCATCTTCGATGGTGTCCGCCAAACCGCCCGTGTTACGCGCCACTGGCAACGAACCAAAGCGCTGGGCATACATCTGGCTCAAGCCGCACGGCTCGTAACGCGATGGCATCAGCAAAAAGTCACTGCCGGCAAACATGCGACGCGCGTCAGTTTCGTTGAAGCCAATGCGCACACTGATCTGGCCAGGAAAGCGCAGGGCCAGTTCGCGCATGGCGTCTTCTTCCTCAGGCTCGCCGCGACCAATGATCGCGATTTGCCCGCCCTCGTTGACGATCTGTTCAGCCACGCCGATGGTCAAGTCCAGGCCTTTCTGGAACACCAGGCGCGAGACCACGGCGAACAATGGGCCCGTAGAAGGCTCGAGCTCGAACAACTCGCGAACGTGATCGGCGTTGATCTCTTTGCGTTGCCATTCGTTGGGTGCAAAGCGGCAGATCAGGTGTTCATCGGTGGATGCATCCCAACTGGCATCGATGCCGTTTGGAATGCCACTGAGCAGCCCCAGTTCGGCTTTGCTTTGCAGGAAGCCTTCAAGCCCGCAGCCGAATTCGGCGGTGGTGATTTCCTTGGCGTAGGTCGCGCTCACCGTAGTGATGTGGCTGGCGTACGCCATGCCGGCCTTGATGAACGAGAGCTTGCCGTAGAACTCCATGCCCTCGGCACCCAGTGCTTGATCGGGAATCCCCAGTTCACGGTTGCAGCCGGTGCTGACAGTGCCCTGATACGCCAGGTTGTGAATGGTGAAAATGGAGGGCGTGCTCTGACCGCGCCAGCTCATGTACGCCGGTGCCAGGCCTGCAGGCCAGTCATGGGCGTGAACCAGCTCAGGACACCATTGGGTCTTGACCAGGCCAGCGGCGAAATCTGCTGCGGCGAGGCCCAGGCGAGCGAAGCGGATGTGGTTATCGGACCAGTCGCGACCGTGATTGTCGCCGTATGGCGTGCCTTCGCGTTCGTACAATTCGGGGCAGATCAATACGTAAATGACCAGACCGTCTTTGGTGTCCATCCTGCCGATTTTGCACGGGGGCAGGGCAGCAAAGCCCCCCAGTTCGCTGATGATATGGATCGGGTTTCCGCTATTGATCACTTGTGGGTAACCGGGGATCAGCACGCGTACATCGTGAAGGTGGCGCATGGCGCGCGGCAGTGCGGCAGAAACATCACCCAGGCCTCCGGTTTTCACCAGATCAGCCATCTCCGAAGTCACAAACAGGATTTTTCTTCTGTTGGTCGGCGAGATGCTTGGCTGTGTAGGCGGTAATGGCAGCAGTGGAGCGCTCGTCGATGCGAAACCCTGCAGATGGGTCAGCTCGCTGGCCGGCTGGTTAAAACTCTCTCCCTTCTGGGTTTTGACAGCGGCGCTAATCATCTTTTTCTCCCATTCAATACAGTGTTGGTGCTGCACAAGATTTGTCGTTGGCCATGTCCTATGGCCAGGCACACAAGCACTACGCAAGATCAGTACCCATTTACCGGTTGCGTTGTCGCAGGACAGGGGGCAGAGCCAGAACTCGGGTCACGCGGATAGCTTAGGCTCTCTTTCATCATGACCCACTTGAGAAACTTAAAGTTTCGAGTTTTTTTTGCGAAGACGTCTGGCGTGCGGTTCAAGGGTTCAAGATTGTTCAACAATTGACAGATTAGATGGTATTTCCCACTTAGATAGTGATTTTCGGCTGCGCGCAAACGTGCAAACGGACTGCCTTGCCATTCGTCGGATTGTTCGACAATTTGCCAGTTTGGGCGGTGGCTGGCACAGAAAGGTACCGTGATCTCGAATGCCTCGAAAACGAACGCAGGAAATGCGGCGCCATTTCTCGGTGCAGGTTGAGTGGGTCAGGGGGCGTGGGTGACTTGTTTTTGGGCAGGGAATGCCCGGCATTGGGCAGCGGCAACAGGAGATCGGTGGCATGCCTCAATTGCCGCATCAGGCCGATCAGCAACTGAGTCATGGACTCGCCGGCTTCCGAGACGTTGGACTCGAACATGACGAAGATGACGCTTTGGGACAACTCCTGGGTGTAAGAAAACGCTGCCACCCAAGTAACGCTAACTCAGTGTGCGCAGTGGAACGTTGCGGCGCATGGCCGGTCCGACCTATCAGGACCAGGACCCTGGGGGGGGGCGAGTCATTCGCCAGGACTCCTTCGATGCGTTCGAAGGCGGGGTAACACGGCTACGCCCTCGACTGATGACGTTCAATCCAGGCCCCCTTTTAGGGCGTGATGACAGATTTTTCATTTTTTGGTGTCGCGAAGCTTTCTTGATCGCGACAATAGGCGGTATTGGCAGGCTCACCAGGCCCCCTGCCGTTGGCAAAACGGGTCCAGACTCTCTGGGCTAACCCTTTATGCGCTGCTGGGCTATAAGGTGAGGCACCCCTTTATTTGTGTTGAGGAGCACCACCACATGCAACTTGGGATTATTGGTTTGGGCCGCATGGGCGGCAATATCGCAAGACGGTTGATGCTCAACGATCACACGACCGTGGTCTACGACCGTGACGAGGCGTCCCGCGCGACCCTCGCCAAAGAAGGCTCGACCGCCGTCGCCGATCTGCCGGCGATGGTTGCCGCGCTGGATAAACCTCGGGCTATCTGGGTCATGCTGCCGGCTGGCGCCCCGACTGAAGAAACCATCGAGACCCTCAGCACACTGCTGGAGCCGGGCGATGTGATCATCGACGGTGGCAACACCTTCTATAAAGACGATATCCGCCGCGCGCAAAGCCTCACGCAAAAACAACTGCACTATATAGATGTGGGCACTTCCGGCGGTGTCTGGGGCCTGGAGCGTGGTTACTGCATGATGATCGGCGGCGACGCCGAGGTGGTGAAGCGTCTCGACCCGCTGTTCGACAGTCTGGCGCCGGGCCTGGGTTCGATCCCGCGCACCAAGGACCGTACCGCTACCGACGACCGTGCCGAGCGCGGCTACATTCACGCCGGTCCCGCCGGTGCCGGGCATTTTGTGAAGATGATCCACAACGGCATTGAATACGGAATGATGCAGGCCTTCGCCGAAGGTTTCGACATCCTCAAGACCAAGGGCTCGGAAAACCTGCCGGCAGATCAGCGTTTCGACCTCAACGTGGCGGACATCGCCGAAGTCTGGCGTCGCGGCAGCGTGGTCTCGTCCTGGTTGCTGGACCTGACCGCCGACGCACTGGCCACCGATCCGCAGCTGAACGCGTACTCCGGTTCGGTGGCGGATAGCGGTGAAGGGCGCTGGACCATCGAAGCGGCCATGGAGCAGTCGGTGCCGGTGCCGGTGCTGTCCAGTTCGTTGTTTGCCCGCTTCCGTTCCCGTCAACAGAGCACCTACGGCGATAAATTGCTGTCGGCCATGCGATTTGGCTTCGGTGGTCATAAAGAAGGACCAAAATAATGGGCCTGACGCGCACCAACTCCAAGCAAAAACCAGCCGTCGCACCTGCCACGACCCTGTTTCTGTTCGGGGCCCATGGTGACCTGGTCAAACGCCTGCTGATGCCGGCGTTGTATAACCTGAGCCGCGATGGCCTGCTGGGCGACGGCATTCACATCGTGGGCGTCGACCATAATGCGATCAGTGATGCCGACTTCGCCAAGAAGCTCGAGGACTTCATTCGCCAGGAAGCCGCTAGCAAAGTGGCTGAAGGTGGCGCGGAGCCGCTGGACCCGGAACTCTGGGCGCAACTGGCCAGCCGTATCAGCTACGTGCAGGGTGATTTTCTCGACGATTCCACCTACAG
The DNA here is from genome assembly GCF_044336365.1 of Pseudomonas sp. NA-150. Lineage (NCBI taxonomy): Bacteria > Pseudomonadati > Pseudomonadota > Gammaproteobacteria > Pseudomonadales > Pseudomonadaceae > Pseudomonas > Pseudomonas sp. NA-150. Next base: position 3,187,632 of record NZ_CP172305.1, read on the forward strand.
CGACATCGAGAAAAAAATCCAGGCCACCGGCACCGGCAACGCAGTGTTCTACCTGGCCACGGCACCGCGCTTTTTCAGCGAAGTCGCAAAACGCCTGGGCTCTTCGGGATTACTGGTGGAAACCGATGATGCGTTCCGTCGGGTGGTAATCGAAAAACCCTTCGGTTCGGATTTGCCCAGCGCCGTTGCGTTGAACGCCTGTTTGCTCAAGGTGATGTCGGAGAAGCAGATCTACCGCATCGACCATTACCTGGGCAAAGAGACGGTGCAGAACATTCTGGTCAGCCGCTTCTCCAACGGGCTGTTCGAATCGTTCTGGAATAACCACTACATCGACCACGTACAAATCACCGCTGCGGAAACGGTCGGGGTTGAAACCCGTGGCAGTTTCTACGAACACACCGGCGCGCTGCGTGACATGGTGCCCAACCATTTGTTCCAACTGCTGGCGATGGTGGCGATGGAACCGCCGGCGGCTTTTGGTGCCGATGCGGTTCGCGGCGAGAAGGCCAAGGTGATCGGAGCCATTCGCCCTTGGTCGGAAGAGGAAGCGTTGGCCAACTCGGTGCGCGGTCAGTACACCGAAAACACCATCGCAGACAAAGACGTCGCAGGCTATCGGCAAGAACCCAACGTCTCACCGGAGAGCTGCACCGAGACCTACGTCGCGCTCAAAGTCATGATCGACAACTGGCGCTGGGTCGGCGTGCCGTTCTACCTGCGCACTGGCAAACGCCTGAGCGCACGCGACACCGAGATCGCCATTTGCTTCAAACCGGCGCCCTATGCGCAATTTCGTGACACCGAAGTCGACGCCCTCAAACCCAACTACTTGAACATCCAGATCCAGCCGAACGAAGGCATGTGGTTCGATCTGCAAGCCAAGCGTCCGGGGCCGACCCTGGACACGCAAAACGTTGAATTGGGCTTTGCCTACAAAGACTTCTTTGAAATGCAACCGTCTACCGGTTACGAAACGCTGATCTATGACTGCCTGACCGGTGATCAAACCCTGTTCCAGCGCGCCGATAACATTGAAAACGGCTGGCGTGCGGTGCAGCCGTTCCTCGATGCCTGGGCCAAGGGTTGCAGCCTTGATCACTACCAGGCGGGCAGCGAAGGTCCGGAGGCGGCGGATGAGTTGTTGGCCCGCGACGGCCGCGAATGGCGCAGTCTCGGATGAACGAACCCGCGCAGTCCCTCATCCGCTTTCTGTTGTCCGACATCGACGGCACGTTGTTGCGTCCCGACCACAGCTTGAGTGAAGCGAATATCGAGGCGATCAGGCAATTGCGCGCTGCTGGTATTCATTTCACCCTGGCCAGCAGTCGACCGCCGCGCGCCATGCGCCAGCAGATCGAGGCGTTGGGCATCGATCTGCCGACGGTGGCGTTCAACGGCGGCAACATCATCAATCCCGACGGCAGCCTGCTCTCGGCGCATCGCATTCCCCAGGCGGCCGCGATGGCCAGCCTGGCGATGTTCGAAGGGCAGGACTGTTCGGTCTGGGTGTTCGCCGATGATCAGTGGTTGCTGCGCGACCTCAACGGCGCTTACGTCGAGCATGAGCACCACACATTGGGTTATGACCCGGTGCTGGTGCTCAGCTTCGAACCGTACCTGGATCGCATCGACAAAATCGTCGCCGCCAGTGCCGATCACGAGCTGCTGAAACGCCTGGAAGCGCAGCTGAATCCGCAGATCGAGGGTCAGGCCCTGGCGTCGCGGTCGCAGATGTACTATCTGGACGTCAACGCGGTGGACGCCAATAAAGGCACGGCGCTGGTGACGTTGGCCGAGCACCTTGGGTTGCCACTGGCGCAGTGCGCTGCCATCGGCGACGGCGGTAACGACATATCCATGTTCCGTCAGGCAGGGCTGTCGATCGCCATGGGGCAGGGCGAGGAGAGCGTGCGCAGTCAGGCGAATTACATCACCGACAGCAACCTCGACGATGGGCTGGCGCACGCCATTCGGCGCTACCTGCTGCCCAGGTGATTGATCCTTTTGACGGGCCTGGCGCAGACAGGCCCGTTTTCCGAACACTCATTCACTGACCTTTCGGATACCTGTGCCATGGCTGCATTGATTGAAGACTACGCAGTGCTCGGCAATTGCAAGACTGCCGCGCTGGTCGCAAAAGATGGCTCGCTGGATTGGCTCTGTTTCCCCCGCTTTGATGCCCCGGCTTGCTTCGCCGCTTTACTCGGCGACAGTGATAACGGGCGCTGGAAAATCAGCCCGTCCGCGCCGGTCAACCGCAGCGAGCGCCACTACCGTGAGGGCACGCTGATTCTGGAAACGCTGTTCGAGACTGACAACGGTCGTGCATTGCTGATCGATTTCATGCCAGTCGAGACTGCCAGCAGCGTGGTACGGATCGTGGTCGGTCTCGAAGGTCGCGTTGAGTTCGACATGGACCTGGCCATGCGCTTCGATTACGGCAGCAGTGTGCCGTGGGTAGAGATGAAAGACCCGCACACGCTGACCGCCGTCGCCGGTCCCGAGATGTTGATCCTGCACACACCGACACCTCTGCACGCGCTGGATCATCACACTGGCGCCCATTTTGCGGTCGAACCGGGCGAGCGCAAGGTCTTCGTGCTCAGCCATCAACCTTCGACCCAAGGCGTGCATGCGGGCATCGACGGTGAGCAGGCGCTGAAACACACCGAACAATTCTGGCTGACGTTTTCCGAGCGCTGTCCGGAGGTCGGTGAGTGGTCGGCAGCGGTCAAACGTTCGCTCATCACCCTCAAGGCACTGACCTACGAACCCACCGGCGGCATCGTCGCCGCCGTGACCACCTCGTTGCCTGAGCAACTGGGTGGCGAACGCAATTGGGATTACCGCTTCTGCTGGCTGCGCGACGCCACCATGACCTTGTTGGCCTTCATGAACCTCGGTTACTACGAAGAGGCCGAGGCCTGGCGCGCCTGGTTGCTGCGCTCGGTGGCGGGTAACCCAGAACAGATTCAGATCATGTACGGTCTGGGTGGCGAGCGTCGTTTGCCGGAGTACGAATTGCCCTGGCTCAGCGGCTATGAACAGTCGCAGCCGGTGCGGATCGGCAACGCTGCCGCGACGCAAGTGCAACTGGACGTGTTCGGCGAAGTCGCCGATGCGATGAATCACGCGGCCAAAGGCGGTCTGCCCCGGCCGGCGCGCAGTGCGGCGATTATCAAGGTGATCATGCCGTTTCTGGAAAAAGTCTGGCACCAGCCGGACAAGGGCATTTGGGAAATTCGCGCCGACGCCCGGCACTTCACCCATTCCAAAGTCATGGCCTGGGTCGCTTTCGATCGCAACGCGCAGTTTGCCCTCGAGAGCGCAAAAACCGACGAAGAACGCCAATGGGCTGCGCATTACCGCGCGGTGGCTGACGAAGTGCACGCCGATGTCTGCCGTCATGGCTTTGATCCCGAGCTGGGCAGCTTCGTCCAGACCTATGGCGCCAAAGCGCTGGATGCCAGCCTGCTGCAGATTGCCTTGACCGGCTTTTTACCCGCCGACGATCCACGAGTGATCGGCACCGTCACCGCCATCGAAAATAACCTGATGCAAGACGGCTTGCTGCTGCGCTACGACGCCGATCGCACGGCGGATGGCGTCGCGGGCAGCGAAGGCACCTTTCTGGTGTGCTCGTTCTGGTTGGCAGACGTGTACGTCTTGCAAGGGCGCCATGACGATGCACGAGCATTGTTCGACCGGTTGTGCGGCCTGTGCAACGACGTCGGGTTATTGGCCGAGCAATACGATCCGCGAGCCAAACGCATGCTCGGCAACTTCCCCCAGGCGTTCAGCCATATCGGCATTATCAACACCGCGCTGAATCTGCACCGGGCGCAGTGCCCGGCGAAGGCGCGGGCGGGTGGGCAGGGGGAGAGTGAGCGCTCGGTTTAATCCGCCTTACGAAAGGTAAAATTAATCCGCTGCTCACCCAGCAACGAATGATCCGCCTGCTTCAACGGCAGGATGCCGTGATAGCGCAGGCGGTCTTCGCCGCCCCAGACCACCACGTCGCCATGAAACAGCGGGATGCGTTGGCTGGGGTCGCTGCGTTGATCGCCGCCGAACAGGAACATGGCCGGGATGCCCAGCGATATCGAGACCACCGGCCATTCATAGCTGTGTTCGTTTTTGTCCTGGTGCATCGACATCTTTGCGCCGGGGACGTACCGGTTAATCAAGCAGGCGTCGGGAATGAAGCCCGGAAATCCCGCTTCGGCAGCGGCTGTCTCGGCCAGTTGTCTGAATACTTCAGGCATGTCTGGCCACGCCTGGCCCGTCTGCGGATCGGTCTCGGTGTAGCGATAACCGCTGCGATCGGTGACCCAGCCCAGTCGACCGCAACTGCTCAACGCAGCCGACATGGTAAAGCCACCGGGTGTGATCATGTGCCGGAAGGGCGATTGGCTCAGGACCTGTTGCAAGGCCGGCAGCAATTGCTCGACCAGCGGCAGGGCAAAGCCGCGCAGGACAAACGAGCGCGGGCCGATCTGTTCGGTGCGTGGCGCTTGCGGGGCGTCATCGGCGAACAGATCGAAGGTGGCGGGGTCTGAGCCTTGGCGTCGGATCATGGTCGGCATTTGCGCGTGCGGATTACAGCGCTTTGCTCACTTTGACGTCAGTGATCTTGTCGTCGCTGCCGCTGTGCATTTTTTCCAGGGTTGCTGTAGCTTCTTCGGCCGAGGCCGATTGCAACTGGGCGAACTCAAAGCGGCGCTCGCCATTCAACTTGTAGCTGATGGCGTATTTGGTGGTAGCAGTCGGTGTGCTCACAAAACGGTTCCTTTCCTGACGCGGTATCAGCTCAAGCGCGAAGCCGAACGACGAACGATTTTGATCGTATGAGTGAAGGCGGGCTTGCGACCACCGCCCGTGTCGGCTTTACGCCCTGCGGTGTCTATGGTGATGTTCCAGAAACCGGTGCTCGGCGCAACGATCTTTGCCGGGAAACGGTCGAACGCGCCGCCGTGGTAGGTATGACGGCCGCCATTTTTGAAGCTGCGAAAGTTGGCATCGTTCATTAAACGGATGTTGCAGAGCTGGGAGCACTCGATGACGACGATGTCGTCTTCGTTGAGGTGCTCGCGCTGGTGAACAAATTTCATGGTGTCTCCGAAAAGGCTTTTTCTGCAAAATCAAAACGATAGCATGGGCGCGCTGGTATTTAGCCGCTATCCTCGGTTTTATTGCATTTATAGCTGATAAAAATACGTCAATAGGGATCTAATCGGGTCTCCGGGGGTCGTAGCTCTTTTTAATGGAGAATTGTATGAAATTGGCGGTTGTAGTTTTAGCCCTGGCGATGACTGGCTGTGCCAGCTTGCAAGACATCGAGCATTCACCGCCGACCTTGAGCGTGATTTCCGGCAAAAGCCCGCAAGCTTATGCCGATTGCATGGTGGCTAGACTCGCTAACAGTCGTAAACCGCCCGTGATCGAGCCCCATCATGGCGGACTGCGCATGATCGTCGCGCAAAAACTCAGTTCCGGTCCGGCGGCCGTGGTAATCATCGAAGAGCGCAGCAACAACGGCAGTTCGATCAAACTTTATGAGCAGTCGTACAACAATCCGCTGCGTTCCAAAGATGTACAGAACGCAGCGACGGTTTGCATCTCCGGCTCGTGATCAACGGCGGCCGCGCTGGATAAGTCAGGATTTGGGGCCGGAGCGGCGGCGGGCAGGGGCTTTGGGTTGATCCTGGAGCACGGCCGCTACGTCGGTGGCGGCGGCTTCCGAGGCAAACGGACCGGCAACGGCTTCGCCGCTGGCGTCCGACAACCACCACTGGCCATCCTTCAGTTTGCTGATCAGGTACCCGTTGACGCTTTTTGCTTCTGACATCTATCGGTCTCGTTGAATGACTCAAGTCGCGCATGATAAGCCGCGAGGGCGCCTGCGGGTACTACTTGCACATAATTCCTGCGCAATCAGACGCGCTCGGCTACGCTTGGTCTGGCCATCAATCGACAATGCCGCCGGTCTCGGGGAGACGTAATCTTGACGATTTTATGGAACTATCCGTGTACGAATTCCTCTACCTAGGCATGGGAAGGCCAGCAGGGGCATTGTAAGGTGACCGCCGCCTGATTAGACTGCGCCGAAAACAGCCACAGCCTTTTTTAATAAGGACTTATATGATCAAGAAATGCTTGTTCCCAGCAGCCGGTTACGGCACGCGCTTTTTGCCAGCCACAAAAGCCATGCCCAAGGAAATGCTGCCAGTGGTCAACAAACCGCTGATCCAGTACGGCGTGGAAGAAGCACTTGATGCAGGTTTGAGCCAAATCTCCATCGTTACTGGTCGTGGCAAACGCGCACTGGAAGACCACTTCGACATCAGCTACGAGCTGGAACACCAGATCAAAGACACCGATAAGGAAAAATACCTGGTCGGTATTCGTCGCCTGCTCGACGAGTGCACCTTCTCTTACACCCGTCAAACCGCGATGAAAGGTCTGGGTCACGCGATCCTCACCGGTCGTCCACTGATCGGCAACGAAGCGTTCGCCGTGGTGCTGGCGGATGACCTTTGCGTAAACCTGGAAGGCGACGGCGTTCTGGCGCAAATGGTCAAGTTGTACAACCACTACGGTTGCTCGATCGTGGCGATCCAGGAAGTTGACCCGCAGGAAACCAACAAGTACGGCGTTATTGCCGGCGACCTGATCGATGAAAAGCGTGGCGTGTACCGCGTCACCAACATGGTTGAAAAGCCGAAGCCGGAAGATGCGCCATCGAACCTGGCGATCATCGGTCGTTACATCCTGACGCCGGACATCTTCAAGTTGATCGAAGAAACCGCGCCAGGCAAAGGCGGCGAAATCCAGATTACCGACGCCTTGATGAAGCAGGCGCAAGAAGGTCGCGTCATTGCCTACAAGTTCAAAGGCCAGCGTTTCGACTGCGGCGGCGCCGAAGGTTACATCGAGGCGACCAACTTCTGCTTCGAGCACTTCTACAAAACCGGCAAGGCTTACTGATTCAGTAACCCGCTGCGGTGTGTAAAACAAAGCCACCTTCGGGTGGTTTTGTTGTTTCTGGGGGGGGCAGACGCCGCGCCCCCCGTAGGCAGCTTTACTGACCAATCGCCACTTAGCGGTTATGCTGTCGCTCTGCCAATGGAGACAATAATGGCCTACGATTTCGATCTCTATGTAATTGGTGCCGGTTCCGGCGGTGTCCGCGCAGCACGCTTCTCCGCCGGTTTCGGCGCGCGGGTGGCGATTGCCGAAAGCCGTTATCTGGGCGGCACCTGCGTCAATGTCGGTTGTGTACCCAAAAAGCTGCTGGTGTACGGCGCGCATTACGCAGAAGACTTCGCTCACGCGGAAAGTTTTGGCTGGTCAGCCGGCAAGGCCGAGTTTGATTGGTCGACGTTGATCAACAATAAAAACCACGAAATTCAGCGCCTCAATGATGTGTATCGCAGCCTGCTGACCAACAGCGGTGTCACCTTGCATGAAGGCCACGCCAAGCTGCTGGATCCGCATCGGGTAGAAATCAACGGTCAGGTCTACAGCGCCGAGCACATCCTGATCGCCACTGGCGGTTGGCCGCAGGTGCCGGAGTTTCCTGGCTCCGAACACGCCATCACCTCGCAAGACGCCTTCTTCCTCGACACACTGCCCAAGCGCATCGTAGTCGTAGGTGGCGGTTACATAGCGGTCGAATTCGCTTCGATCTTCAACGGTCTCGGTGCCGACGTTACCCAGTTGTATCGCGGCGAACTGTTCCTGCGCGGTTTCGACGGTTCGGTGCGTGTGCACCTGAAAGAAGAGTTGATCAAGCACGGCATCGACTTGCAGTTCAACTCAGACATCGAGCGCATCGACAAGCAGGCCGATGGCAGCTTGCAGCTGTCGCTCAAGGATGGCCGTCAACTGAACACCGACTGCGTGTTCTATGCCACCGGGCGCCGGCCCATGGTCGACGACCTCGGTCTGGAAAACACTCAGGTCAAACTCGACAAAAACGGCTTTATTGCAGTCGACTCGCTTTATCAGACCAACGAACCGTCGATTCTCGCCCTGGGCGATATCATTGGTGGCGTGCAGTTGACGCCTGTGGCGCTGGCCGAAGGCATGGCGGTCGCCCGGCGCCTGTTCAAACCGGAGGCCTATCGTCCGGTGGATTACAACCATATTGCGACGGCGGTGTTCAGCTTGCCGAACATTGGCACTGTGGGCTTGACCGAAGAAGACGCAAGAAAAGCCGGTCACACGCTAAAGATTTTTGAAAGTCGCTTCCGCCCGATGAAGCTGTCGATGACCGACGACCAGGAACGCACCCTGATGAAACTGGTGGTCGACGCCGACACGGATCGAGTCCTCGGTTGTCACATGGTCGGCCCGGATGCCGGCGAAATCGTCCAGGGCCTGGCCGTTGCCTTGAAGGCCGGGGCGACCAAACAGATTTTCGATGACACGATTGGGGTACACCCAACCGCTGCCGAGGAGTTCGTGACGTTGCGCACGCCGGTTGCCAGTTAATGGCGTTTTAACGGCGAGACCTCACTCAAGACTCAGGACGAGACTTGAGCCTTGCAGAAGATATTTTCAGGACGTGGACCCTTTTCTTGAGCAGCCAACGGTTTTTGGCGACAACGCCCTGGAGTGAGCAAGAGCGGCTCGCTGCCCTTGCTCGCTTCAACATTCTGGACACCCCAGCGGAGCCCGCCTTCGATGAGATTGCCGCGCTAGCCGCGCAGTTGTGTGGCGTGCCGATGGCGCAGATCAACCTGATCGACGCCGATCGGCAATTCTCCAAAGCACAGTTCGGCCTGGCCGAAGGCGATAAACCCCGTGATCTATCGTTTTGTGCGCAGTCGATCCTCTCGCCCGCAGGGTTGGTGATCGATGATTTGCGCCTGGACTCACGCTTTGCTTCGCACCCCTTTGTGGCCGGGCCTCCGGGCGCGCGTTTTTATGCCAGTGCGTTATTGCTCAGTGACGAGGGTTTGCCGCTGGGCGCGCTGTGCGTACTGGACCTTCAACCCCGGCATTTGTCTGAACAACAGTTGGCGGGGCTGGCCATGCTCGCCCGGCAAGTGATGAGTCAGCTGGCGTTGCGCCGAGCGTTGCAACGTTGGTCCGAGGTCGCGGTCGACATTGACGAGCGCCAGCGCGCCAACCAACGGCAGGCGTTTTTGTTGCAGTTGAGTGATCGACTGCATGACACGGTCAGCGCCGAAGACGTGGTGTTGAACCTGGGGGAAAGCCTGGGCGACACGCTGGGCATTCAGCGCATCGGTTACGGCCGCTTCGACAGCCAGGGTTTGCTGGCGATTGAAAGTGAGTGGCTGCAAGGCGGGGCGCTCAGCAGTCGCGGCCTGCATCGACTCAGCGACTATGGCGAGGAGTTGCACCGGGTTCTGAGTCGCGGCGAGTCAGTGGTGATCGACGACGTATTGAACGACCCACGCACGGCCCGCGGGGCTCAGCGCTACACGGACTTTGCGATCCGCAGTCTGTTGATGGCGCCGCTGGCCAATGACGGGCCGTTCAACGCGCTGCTGTACATCAGCGCCGATCAACCCAGGCAGTGGTCGAACGAGGACATCGCCCTGGTTCGCGAAGTCGCGGATCGCACCCGCGCTGCCGAAGAGCGTGCTCGCGCGCAGAATGCGTTGCAGGAAGCCGAGCAGCGGGTCAGCCTCGCCAACTCCATCGCGGCGGTGGGGGTGTGGGAGTACAACATCAGCCGCAACGTTCTGCACTTTGATGCGCAGGCCCGGGCCATCGCCGGCTTGTCGAGCGAGCGGCTCAAACCGACGGTCGAAGATTTTCTGGCCAGGGTTCACCCCGACGACCGTAGCGCCCTGGTGCAGGACATCGCCGAAGCACTGGATGCGCGTTCCGCGGGTGATATCAGCCTTGACTTTCGCGTGCAGCCCGCCGCCGGTGGCTTGCCAAACTGGATTACCGTGCGTGGCCGGCGCATGCGCGAAAATGACGGCACCCTGCGCTTGATCGGTACCGCGCGGGATATTTCCGGTGAGCGCAACAACGAGGAAAACTTGCGGCGGATCAACGCGGTGCTGGAGAGCACGATCATCGAGCGCTCGCGTGGTGAACGTTTGCAGGCGGCGCTGCTGATTCTCGGGGATATGCTGCGCGACAAAACCGAAGGCGCGGACATTCGTCAGGCCGCCGGGCGGATTCTCGGCATGACCTTGAATATCGAGCGCGTCGCTTTCGCGTCGGTCGATGTCGAACGCAACAGTATCGATATTCACTGGGACTGGTTATTCGGCGCGACACCCAGCGTTGTCGGCACTTACCGCTTGAGTGAGTTTGGCGCGTTGCTCGACATGCTGCAACGCGGCGAGACAGTGGTGGTCAACGACACCCAACTGGATTCACGCACCGCGCAAGGCGATTGCGTACCGCAGGCACGAGGGGTCAGGGCGCTGATCAATGTGCCGCTGCTGGAGCATGGCGAACTGAGCACGGTGTTGCTGTTGCATGTCGCGGAGCCGCGGGTCTGGAGTGACGAGGAAGTCAGCTTTGTCCGCGAGATCGCTGATCGCAGTTGGTCGGCCATTGAGCGGGCGCGGGCCGAGCGGGCGCTGCGGGAAAGCGAACTGCAATTTCGCACACTGGCGGACAACATGAGCCAGTTGGCCTGGACCGCCCAACCTTCGGGGCACATTTATTGGTACAACAAACGCTGGTACGACTACACCGGCACCTCGCTGGAGGCAATGCAGGCGCTGGGCTGGCGCTCGGTGCATCATCCAGATCACTTCAAGCGGGTCACGGCGCGGGTCAAACATTGCTTCGCCACCGGTTCGGTGTGGGAAGACACTTTTCCGTTGCGTGGCAAAGACGGTCGCTATAGCTGGTTTTTATCCCGCGCCTTGCCGATTCGTGATGCTCAGGGCCACGTCACCCACTGGCTTGGCACGCACACCGACATTACCGCGCAGGTCAATGCCGAAGAGGCGCTGCGCGAGCTGAATGAGAGTCTGGAGCGGCGGGTGGCTGAGCGCACTCGGGAAATGGTGGTGATCAACGAGCTGCTGCAGGTCGAAATGAGCGAGCGCGAGAGCGCCGAAGAGGCCTTGCGTCACGCGCAGAAAATGGACGCTATCGGCCAGCTCACCGGTGGTATTGCCCATGACTTCAACAACATGTTGACCGGCGTGCTCGGTGCTCTGGACCTGATTCAGCGCCGGGTAGCGGCCGGGCGCGTGGGGGAAATCGACCGATACATCAACGCCGCCATGACCTCGGCCAATCGCGCGGCGTCATTGACCCATCGCCTGTTGGCGTTCGCCCGGCGCCAGTCATTGAACCCGCAAGCGGTGGACGTCAACCGGATGGTGATGTCGATGGAGGAGTTGCTGCGCCGTACCATCGGCGAAAGTATCGAGTTGCGTATCGATCTGCAGCCACAACTGTGGCAGGCCAATACCGACGAGCACCAATTGGAAAACGCACTGCTGAACCTGGTGATCAACGCGCGGGATGCGATGCCGGACGGTGGGCGGCTGGCGATCGGCACCAGCGTGGCCCGGATCGAAGTGCAGCAAGACACGCTGGCGCCGGGCGAGTATGTGCTGCTGACCGTCGAAGACAGTGGTTTTGGCATGTCGACCGATGTGCTCGACCGCGCCTTTGATCCGTTCTTTACCACCAAACCCATCGGCCAGGGCACGGGGCTGGGATTGTCGATGGTCTACGGGTTCATGAAGCAAACCGGTGGCCACGTGCAGATCGACAGCGTCGAGCAAGAAGGTACGCGCATTCACTTGTACTTGCCCTGTCATTTGCAGCAGGGCGAGCGGCACATGGCTGAGCCGGACACGCTGGGCACGCCACGGGCGGAGCAGGGTGAGCAGGTGTTGGTGGTGGAAGATGAAGTGGCGGTGCGCATGCTGGTCACCGATGTCTTGCGCGAGCTGGGTTACTCGACCCTGGAAGCCAGTGACAGCAAGACCGCGCTGCCACTGTTGCAGAGTTCGGCGCGGATCGATCTGTTGGTGAGTGACGTGGGGTTGCCGGGGCTTAACGGTCGGCAACTGGCGGAAATCGCCCGACAGTTTCGCCCGGATTTACGTGTGTTGTTCATGACCGGCTATGCCCGCACGGCCCAGGTGCGCTCAGACTTTCTCGATACTGGCATGGACATGCTGATCAAGCCGTTCACCATTGATGAACTGGCGCTGAAGGTGCGCAAGATGATTGAGGGGTAATCATCGGCGATTTGCATCGTTTGTGCTGGCTTCTTCACCGTGCGTATTATCTTCCTGCGTGGTCACTGCGGCCGCACGTTGCTGTTCCAGGGTCAATTGGGTTTTGATCAGTTCCACGTGCAGTGCTTGATGTGACTGCTGCTGTTGGCTCAGCGAGGTCTGCAATCGTTCGCTTTCAAGTTGCGCAATTTCCAGGTGCGCCTGCGCGCTCTGGTATCGCTTGCTGAGGCGCGTTGTTTCCTGTGCTGATTTGCTCAGCTGATCTTCCCGCGCCTGCAGCTCGCGCAGGGTGCTACGGGTTTCGCTCAGCAAGCGTTCGTTGTCGCGATTGAGCTGGGTGATTTCATCCTGGCGCACCATCGCGCTTTGCTGCGCCTGACGCAGCTCCATCTGCACCTGCTGCAATTGCCCTTCATGGCGACGTTGTTCCTGCTCGCGTTGTTCCTTGATTGCATTGCGATAGTGCTCCAGCGCGTCGCGGGCGTGCAGGTGTTTCTCTTCCAACGAACGAATCTGGCCGTCCTTGTCCTGCACCCGCAGTTCCAGGTCCTGTTGCGCCTGGAGCAGGCGTGCGGTGAGGGTTTGCTCGGCGTGCAAGGTTTGTCGCGTGTGCTCCAGCGCCTGGTTCTGACTGTTCAGTACTTCACTTTGCGCCGCGAATTTTTGCTGCAGGTCTGCCAGATGCAACTGAGAGAGAGCCAGGGTCTGGCGCAGCTCTTCTTGCTGCGAGTCAAACACCTCGCGCGCCTGCTCGACGGTTTCTTGTGCCTGTTCCTGAAGTCGCTGGGACAGGCGACTGACCAGCTCGCTCAATTCGTCGCCGATCTCAATCGGCGGCGTTGCCCGACGACTGTCCGCCTCATCCAGCTCTTTCAGGTAGCGATGGATGGTGGTTTTCGATCCGGTATTTCCCATCTCGATACGTACCGCATCAATGCTCGGGTGGTCACCGCGCGCCAGCAGCGCCATGCGTGCCGTCTGCACCACTGCCTTGTTTACACCGCCGCGCGCCATGTCATGCTCCTACGATTTCGTACTGTGGTATGTACCCTGTAATTACATACTATATCAATACAATAACTCACGCTTTATTTATGAAAAGACACGCGGGATATACTGGTATTATCCCGTGTCATAGGCATGAATCGGTTTTTAGCCGTGCTTTTCGGTACACCAATGGAATCTCCCCGCCATGAATGACATCGATCGCTATCTAGCGGCGGCCACCCGCGATAACACGCGGCGGAGCTACAAGGCGGCCATTGAGCACTTCGAAGTGACGTGGGGCGGGTTTCTGCCGGCAACCAGTGACAGTGTGGCGCGCTACCTGGCGGCGTACGCCGGGGTGTTATCGATTAACACCTTGAAACTGCGCCTGTCAGCGCTGGCGCAGTGGCACAGCAGTCAGGGTTTTCCCGATCCCACCAAGGCGCCGGTGGTGCGCAAAGTGTTCAAGGGCATTCGCGCGCTGCACCCCGCGCAAGAAAAACAAGCCGAACCGCTGCAGTTGCAACACCTGGAGCAGGTCGTTGGCCGGCTGGAGCAAGAGGCTGTCCAGGCGTTGAGCGAAGCGGATCAGCCCGCACTGCTGAGAAGCCGTCGCGACGCCGCGCTGATCCTGCTGGGGTTTTGGCGCGGTTTTCGCAGTGATGAGCTGTGCCGTCTACAGATCGAGCACGTGCAGGCGATTGCCGGCGCGGGCATCAGTCTGTACCTGCCGCGCAGCAAAAGTGACCGGGATAACCTCGGCAAAACCTATCAAACCCCGGCCTTGCAGCGCCTCTGTCCGGTGCAGGCTTACATCGAATGGCTCAATTGCGCTGCCTTGGTGCGCGGGCCGGTGTTTCGCGCCATTGATCGCTGGGGCAACTTGAGCGAGGAGGGCCTGCACGCCAATAGCATCATTCCGTTGTTGCGTCAGGCGCTGGAGCGCGCGGGAATTGCCGCCGAGCAGTACACCAGTCACTCGTTGCGTCGAGGCTTTGCCAGCTGGGCCCACCAAAGCGGCTGGGACCTCAAGTCCCTGATGAGCTACGTCGGCTGGAAGGACATGAAGTCGGCGCTGCGCTACGTGGAGGCGACACCGTTCAGGCTGAACCGCGACGACTCAGAGCTGTCACAGATTTCTTCTATTAATAGAGATCTCTTATAGTAAAAACGTATCAGCAGCATGAGCTTTGCCAATGAGCCTATGTCGTTGGTTTTACGTAAGATCCTTCCCATCAGATTCCCCAACCGTCAGGAGCTTCACCCGATGCCTATCATCAACAGCCAAGTCAAACCATTCAAAGCCACTGCCTACCGTAACGGCGACTTCGTCAGCGTTTCCGACGCTGACTTGAAAGGCAAGTGGTCTGTGGTGTTCTTCTACCCGGCTGACTTCACCTTCGTTTGCCCAACCGAGCTGGAAGACCTGGCTGACAACTACGCTGCGTTCCAGAAGCTGGGCGTTGAAATCTACAGCGTTTCGACCGACACCCACTTCGCCCACGCAGCCTGGCACAACACCTCGCCAGCCATCAGCAAAATCCAGTACACCATGATCGGTGACCCGACCCTGCAAATCTCCCGCAACTTCGACGTGCTGATCGAAGAAGCAGGTCTGGCTGACCGTGGCACCTTCGTGATCAACCCAGAAGGCCAGATCAAAATCGTTGAACTGAACGATGGCGGTGTAGGCCGTGACGCTTCCGAACTGCTGCGCAAAATCAAGGCTGCTCAGTACGTCGCTGCTCACCCAGGCGAAGTGTGCCCGGCTAAATGGCAGGAAGGCGAAGCTACCTTGGCTCCGTCGCTTGACCTGGTTGGCAAGATCTAAATCGCTATGAAGCAACTGAGGGCGCTGAGCTCTTAGCAAGTAAGCCGCATCGCCCTCATAAACGCCCGGGCGACCATCGCCTGGGCGTTGTTTTTTCTACGGTATGAACAGGAAATCGCCCGCATGTTGGACGCTAATCTAAAAGCTCAGTTGAAGTCGTACCTGGAACGGATCTCCCGTCCAATCGAAATCATCGCGTCCCTTGATGACGGCGCGAAATCCCAGGAAATGCTGGCGCTGCTCAAAGACGTGACCAGTCAGTCGGCGCTGATTACCTTAAAAGACGACGGCACCGATGCGCGTACTCCATCGTTCTCGTTGAACAGCCCGGGACAAGACATCAGCCTGCGTTTTGCCGGCATCCCGATGGGCCACGAATTCACCTCGCTGGTACTGGCGCTGCTGCAAGTCGGCGGTTACCCGTCCAAAGCCAGCGCAGACGCTATCGAACACGCCAAGTCGTTGACCGGCGCGTTCACGTTTGAAACCTACTTCTCCCAGACCTGCCAGAACTGCCCGGACGTGGTCCAGGCGCTGAACCTGATGGCGGTGCTGAACCCGAATATCAAGCACGTTGCCATCGACGGCGCGCTGTTCCAGGCTGAAGTCACTGACCGCCAGATCATGTCGGTGCCGAGCATCTACCTGAACGGTGAGCTGTTTGGTCAGGGCCGCATGGGTATCGAAGAAATCCTCGCCAAGCTCGACACCAGTGCCGGTGATCGCCAGGCCGACAAGCTCAACGCCAAAGAAGCCTTTGATGTGTTGGTGGTCGGTGGCGGCCCAGCCGGTTCGGCAGCAGCGATCTACGCAGCGCGTAAAGGTATCCGTACCGGCGTCGCGGCCGAGCGTTTCGGCGGTCAGGTGCTGGACACCATGGCCATCGAGAACTTCATCTCCGTGAAGCACACCGAAGGTCCACAACTGGCCGTGGCACTGGAAGAACACGTCAAGCAGTACGAAGTCGATATCATGAACCTGCAGCGCGCAGACAAGCTGGTTCCGGGCAAGGACGGCGAGCTGCATGAAGTGATCTTCGCCAATGGCGCGTCGCTCAAGTCCAAGACCGTGATTCTCGCCACCGGTGCAAGATGGCGTGAAATGAACGTCCCAGGCGAGCAGCAATACCGCAACAAGGGCGTTGCCTACTGCCCGCATTGCGACGGTCCGCTGTTCAAAGGCAAGCGCGTTGCCGTGGTCGGCGGCGGTAACTCGGGCGTCGAAGCAGCCATCGACCTGGCCGGTATCGTCAGCCACGTAACGCTGCTGGAATTCGACGTGCAACTGCGCGCCGACGCGGTGTTGCAGCGCAAGCTGTTGAGCCTGCCGAACGTCACCGTGTTGACCAATGCGCACACCCTCGAAGTGCTGGGCGATGGGCAGAAGGTCAACGGCCTGCGCTACAGAAACCGCTTGAACGATGAAGAACTCGGCGTCGAGCTGGAAGGTATCTTCGTGCAGATTGGTCTGCTGCCGAACACTGACTTCCTCAAAGGCACCATCGAGCTGTCACCCCGCGGCGAGATCATTGTCGATGCCCGTGGTGAGACCTCGATTCCCGGGATCTTCGCCGCGGGCGACGTGACCACCGTGCCGTTCAAGCAGATCGTGATTGCCCTGGGCGAAGGCGCCAAAGCCTCGCTGAGTGCTTTTGATCACCTGATCCGCACCTCGGCTCCCGAGTAAGTCGTGACGCTGCACAAAAAAATCCCTCTGTCATAGAGGGATTTTTTTTGTGTCTATTTTTCAACCGTTGCGATCAGAGTGGCGCAGGCTGAATGATCTCGACCCAATAGCCATCCGGGTCCTTGACGAACGCCAGGCTGTTCATGCGGCCGTCCGCCAGACGCTTCTGGAAGGGTACGCCGAGGCTTTCGAACCGTTCGCAAGCCGCCACCACGTCCGGCACCGAGATGCAGATATGGCCAAACCCGCGCGGGTCGGTGTTGCCATTGTGGTAGGCGAACGCCGGATCGTTTTCGGTGCCGTGGTTGTGGGTCAGTTCAAGAATACCGGGGATGGATTTCATCCAAAGGGTGCGCTCGGCCTTGTCCGCAGGAATCTGCGCCTTGTCCACCAGGGCGAGGAAGTACAGGCTGAATTCGGCTTCCTGGAAGTCACGTTTCTCCACCAGGCTGAAGCCCAGCACGCGGGTGTAGAAGTCCAGGGCGGCAGTGGCGTCCTTGACCCGCAACATGGTGTGGTTGAACACAAAGCCGTGTGTCGCAACGTCCGGTTCGGCGGTGACGCCGGCAAAGGTGTTCAGTTCGTGCAAGCTCATGGAAATCTCCGGTTCAGTGTTCGCTTAATGAGTGAATGATACGGGGCAGGGCGCCGAGTGCCAAACCTGTGTGTCAATAAATGACACAAGCGTCTTGTCCCCGGGGCGCGACAGGCTCAGACTTTCCGGTTCACATTCCGCGTGGTACCTATCATGATTTACCCGCACTACAGATCGTCGCTGCTGAGCCTGTGCATGCTGTTGGCCATGGGCAGCGCCCATGCCGACGACGCGATGATCACCTGGCCTGCCGGCTGGGAAGTCGAACCGCTGCCGCCGTTGGCCGCGGTCGAAGGGCAGCCCTCAATCCAGATGAGACAACGGGCGGTCAAAAATGATCAGAACGGTGATCCGCTGATGGTCATGGAGTTGACGCAGACGCGCCTTCAACCAGGTCATGAGGTCAACGTACAGGGCGTGCTGCTGGAAATGCGCAAGTCGATTCAGGTCAATTTTGCCCGTGGCGGTTTCCAGAGCGTATGCACCAAAGTGCATGAAGGGACGCTGAGCACGCTGCCCTCTGTGGAGACCACCTGCACCATCACCCAGAACGGTGGGCATGTGATGACGCAGACGCTGGTGGCGGCGGCTAACAAGGACACTGCGTGGGCACTTTCTTACGCCGGTTCTGCTGATGGCTATGTAGCAACGAAGGATGAAGTGCAGCACATTCGCGACAGCCTGCAACTAGTGGTGAGCCAGTAAAGGGCAGGGCGCTGGTCATGCCGGGGCCAAATCGCAGGCATAAAGAAGCCCGCCGAAGCGGGCATTGGGGCGCTAATCCTTTAGCAGCCTCCATCCTGTAAGAGTCCATGTGAAAAAAGTGTGAAGAAATATGTCATTTCCATGCGCGCCGCGACAGTTCGATGCGCGTGGCATCGTCTCCGTCACCGCATCAACACGCTAGTGGCAAAAGGCTTAACATTGAGCGCCTTGAGCGCAATCCATTGAAACAACACTAAACCACTTGATGCCATGGCGTAATCCGGTGTTGTTTTCTCATCTGCCCAGTCACCTTCCGGGTGGGTGAAACAGCGATGAGTAACAAGAGGCTACACCAAAGGAATAATCGGAATTAATTGTAAGAAATATTACCTTATAGATTTTTTTCGCATGTCCGGCATTATATATCACTCCTTTCCTGTCTGATCGCTGAACGAGGAGTGCATTGGTGAAACGGTAAAGTAACCAGGCAATAAAAAGCCCTGCAAGGCAGGGCTTTTAGTTACACCGCTCGGTTCAAGCGCGAAGCCAGGAGTCTACGGTATCGACGCCGTATTGCTCTTTCCAGGACTTCAGACCGCGGTGGTTACCACCTTTGGTTTCAATCAGTTCGCCGGTGTGCGGGTTTTGATAAACCTTGACCACGCGTGCACGACGACGCTTGATACCAGCAGGGGCGGCCTGTGGCAGCGAGCTTCTCGGGTCGAGGATGGCGACGATGTCGCGCAGGCTCTTGCCGTAGCTGCCCATCAAGGCCTGGAGCTTCTGTTCGAATTCGATCTCCTTTTTCAGTCCGGCGTCATTCTTCAAGGACTCCAGCTGAGCCAGCTGTTCTTGAAGGGCTTTTTCTGCTGCGCGAAACTCGGCAAGTCTGGACAAATAATGTTACTCCGACAGTGTAGTTGGCTGTTTACAGCCTGACAAAGCGATAAAACGAAAAGCTACTGGCCGATTCGATCCTTCAGTTCACTACCCAACCTCTGAGCGCTTTCTGATGATGAAGAAACTAACGGTCAGCGGTCAGTCACGTTCAAGTGAAGCGGTAGTTGTTAACCAGCTGCAGGTAAATCATGCACTTTTTTTTCGAGTTAGAAAATAGTCTTTATTGAATTGCCTATAGTAAAGATGGAATTGACACTTGTCCGAGCGGCTCATTCGCTGTCATCCCAGATGAAGCGCGCTGTAAGTAATTTCCGATATTAGCCGTGCGTCGGGAAACCTGAAGTGTCGGCAACAGGCTTCCCGCACGCAGGATTTACAGCCCCTGTTGCAGCGCGGGGTCGTCGGGGTTTTGTTGCTCCAGTTCCGCGAGCAGGATCTGGACCTTCTGCAACTGACCACTTTCCTGCCAGTAATGGATCAGCAGCACGCGGGCTGCACGATTGGCGGGCTGACGCTGGAGGATTTCTTCGAGTTGCTTCTGAGCTGCCTCTTGTTGCTCAAGCCCGTGCAAGGCGACCGCCAGGTCATAGCGGTAGGCATTGTTATCGGGCTCCAGCTCCAGCGACTTGGCTAATCCGAGCAAGGCATATTCGCTCTGGCCACGACTGAGCAGCCACATACCGAGTGCATGCTGCAGCAGCGCCGAGGTCGGATTGCGCTCCAGCAGCTGGCCAAACAGTTGGCGAGATTTGTCGATCTGCCCCTGTTTGTCGAGCAGGTTGATCTGCGCCAGGGCCGCTTGCAGATTGTTCGGTTCCAGGGCCAGTGCCTGCTCCAGTGCGGCGGCAGCTTTTTCCTTGTCGCCGGTGTGCAGGTAAAGCTTTGCTAGCTGCAGCTGGTCCTGGCTGGTGGTGGGCGATTGGGTGCTGAGCACGGTTTTATACTCTTCGACCACCTGCTCCAGCGTACTGAAATACAAGCCCACGTCATCGGGCGTAAGCCCCAGCATGGCTTTGGCGGCACTGAAACGAGTGGTTGGCTCTGAATCGCTGAGCAATGGCCCCAGCAGCACGCTGCATTGACTGCCGGACACCAGTTTGACGATGGCGTCGATGGCCGCCTGACGGGTCAGCGGGCCATCGATGTGCAGGGCCACGCCGGCAAACTTCAATGCCTGAGGACTGGGGTAGTTGGACAGTTCGAGCAACAGCCGGGCGCGACGGGTGTCCGTCAGGTCGGTACGGGCGAATTGCTGATACAGCACTCGCGCGGCCCCCGGTTTGCCGTTGTGCGCTTGTTCAATCGCGCGGCCGTAACTGATGGTGTGGACGGGGACAGGGGGAGCAGAGGGCGTACGCCACCAAACAAAAGCGCCGGCCAGCGTCAGGGTTACCAGCACGATGGAAGCGCCAAGACGCCATCGACGACGGACAGTGGGCTCGGTGGCGGAGCCGTGTAAAGGCGGTTTGGGCATAGCCGATTCCAGTGCATAACGGCTTGCAGCTTTACGGACCGAGGGGCGGCTGTCAAACCGCAATCGTTTCAATGCCGTCTTTGGCTAGTTCCGTGGCTCGGGCAAGGTCAGGTACATACTGCATTTTTTGTAGGAGCGAACTTGTTCGCGAGACAGTGTACCTGGCACACCGCATCAAACGGCTCGCCAACAAGTTGGCTCCTATAGACCACCGCGCCATCTGTGACAGTCTGATCAGAGGCTCTAGCCAGAAAATCGCGAAAGGAGTACAAATGTACTCCATGAGCATATTAAGCCCCAAACGTAGCGCCATCCTGACCTTTATTCGCGATCGCATCGTGCAGCAGGGTCAATCGCCGAGCCTCGCAGAAATCTCCGAGGCCTTCGGCTTTGCCTCGCGCAGCGTGGCGCGCAAGCACATTCTGGCCTTGACCGAGGCCGGTTTCATCGAGGTCACGCCGAATCAGGCGCGGGGTATCCGGCTGGTGACGCATTACTCCGGCAGTCGTCAGCGCCCCGAATTGCTGGAGATACCGGTACTGGGCCGCGTCGCCGCCGGTGCGCCGATCGGGCCTGATGTGGGTTTGCACGACACTCTGGTTCTGGATCGCGGGACTTTTTTCAAGGTGCCGGACTACCTGTTGCGGGTGCAGGGCGATTCGATGATCGAAGACGGTATCCTCGACGGCGATCTGGTGGGCGTGTTGCGCGATGCGCAGGCCAGGGACGGGCAGATCGTCGTCGCCCGGCTGGACGGCGAAGTCACCATCAAGCGCCTGGAACACCGCGCCGGCGAAATCCGTCTGCTGCCACGCAACCCAGCCTATGCACCGATCGTGGTCAGCCCCGACAAGGACTTCGCCATCGAAGGGGTGTATTGCGGCCTGGTCAGGCGCGAATGATGGGCGCGGTGGTCAGCCTCGACGCACTGCTGGACGAACGTCGGGTCTGGAAGGGACGGCCCGATGTGCAGCCCGTCAGTCCGCAACCCACGGGGCATGCCGCGCTGGATGCAGCATTGCCCACGGGCGGCTGGCCAGCGTCGGCCTTGAGTGAAATCCTGATTCCCGCCGATGGCAGCGGTGAGTTGCAACTGTTGTGGCCCAGCCTTGCGCGGTTGGCGAGCAGCGGCGAACGCATTGTGTTGGTCGCCCCGCCCTATGTGCCGTACCCACACGCCTGGCAGGCGGCCGGCATTGATCTGCGCTGGCTGATGATCGTCGACGCCACGTCCCGCGATGCACTTTGGGCTACCGAGCAATGCCTGCGCTCCGGCAGTTGCGGCGCGGTGTTGTGCTGGCCACAAAACGCCGATGACCGCGCCTTGCGTCGCTTGCAGGTGGCGGCGGAAACCGGCCAGACGTTGGCGTTCGCCTGTCGCCCGGCGCAGGCCGCTGCCAATCCGTCGCCCGCAGCGTTGCGCATTGCCGTCGACGTGCGCCCCCGGCAATGGCGGGTACTGAAATGTCGCGGCGGGCTGGCGCCGTCGTCGCCGATTCCGTTTTCGCTGGACGCCTGAGGCTTATATGCTCTGGGCCTGCGTCTTGCTGCCACAGTTGGCGCTGGATGGCGTCATGCGTCGTCGCGCCGACCCTGACGAGCCCTTGGCATTGATTACCGGCAGTGCACAGCGTCGTGTGTTGCAAACGGTCAATCCGGCGGCGCGCGCCCTGGGCCTGTATCCCGGTCAACCCCTGAGTGCGGCGCAGGCCATGACCCGCGACTTCGCCATGGTCGACTATGACCCGGACGAGGTCGAGCGTTGGCAGCAGTTGCTGGCGGCCTGGGCCTATCGTTTCAGTTCTCAGGTCAGCCTGAAATACCCACGGGTATTGATGATGGAAATCGAATCCAGCCTCGGCCTTTTCGGTCCCTGGCCGGTGTTCGAAAAACGCCTGCGCGATGAATTGTCGGCCATGGGTTTCAGTCACCGGATCGTGGTCGCGCCCAATCCGGCCGCCGCCCGGGTGCTGGCCAATGTTCACGACGGTTTCGCCGTCACCACGCGCGAAACCCTGCGCGATGCCCTGAAGCAACTGCCCATCGACCGCGTGGGCCTCAATCGCGAGGTGGCGACGGCGTTTACTCGCATGGGCCTGCACACGCTGCAACAGGTGTTGGCCCTGCCACGCAATACCCTGGCGCGACGCTTTCCGGCCCAGGTGCTGCAACACCTGGACACCGTGCTCGGCGACCGAGCCCTGGCGCTTGAGTGTTACCTGCCACCGGATTTTTTCGACACGCGGATAGAGCTCAATTTTGACGTCGAATCGCATCAGGCGTTGCTGTTTCCCCTCAAGCGATTGATCTGCGACCTGGCGGTGTTTCTCGCCGGGCGCGACAGTGGTGTACAGCGTTTCGTCCTGCATCTGGAACACGTCGAGGGCGCGGACACCCAGGTCCAGGTGGGACTGCTGAGTGCCGAACGCGAGGCCACGATGTTATTCGAACTGGCTCGCGGCCGACTGGAGCAGATCCAGGTGCCGGCCCCGGTGCGAGCCGTGCGTCTGCTGGCGCGTGATCTGCCGCGCTTCGTGCCGACCCACCGCGAACTGTTCGATGAGCGCCCTCAGCAGGCGTTGCCCTGGGACCAGTTGCGCGAGCGTCTGCGTGCGCGGTTGGGCGATGAGGCGGTGAGCGGCGTGCACGCCCACGCCGATCACCGGCCGGAGTGCGCCTGGCAACCGGGCAGCGTGGCCAAATCGGCAGGGCCGCTGCTCGCCGCGCCGCGTCCGGGCTGGTTATTGCGCGAGCCGCAACCCGTGACGGAGTCCGGGGTGCGGATTCTGGCTGGCCCCGAACGTATCGAGTCCGGCTGGTGGGACGGCGCGGATGTGCGACGCGATTATTACCTGATCGAAACCCGTTCGGGCCAGCGGGCCTGGGCCTTCCAGAGCGTGGGCGAAGACGGCACGCTGTTGTTGCAAGGATGGTTTGCATGAGCGAAAACGCCATGGGCTATGCCGAGCTGCATTGCCTGAGCAACTTCAGCTTCCAGCGCGGTGCGTCCAGTGCCGCAGAGTTGTTCGCGCGCGCCAAACGTCATGGCTATCAGGCGTTGGCCATCACGGATGAATGCACCCTGGCGGGCATCGTTCGCGCCTGGCAGGCGTCGAAGGAAAGCGGGCTGGCGATGATCGTCGGCAGCGAAATGCACATCGAAAATGGCCCAGACATCGTGCTGCTGGCGGAAAACCTCAGTGGTTATCAGGCGCTGTGCAAGTTGATCACGGCGGGTCGCCGGCGAGCGAAGAAGGGCGAATACCGACTGTTGCGCGAAGATTTCGACGCGCCCTTGGCCGGGCTGCTCGCGCTATGGCTGCCGGAACTGTCAGATCCCAGCCATAAGGATCAAGGTCGCTGGCTGTGCGAGGCCTTTCCCGAGCATCTGTGGCTAGCGGTCGAACTGCATCGCGGCCCCGACGACGCGCAACGTCTGAGCACCTTGCTGGCGTTGGCCGACGCACTGAACATCCCGGCCGTGGCCAGCGGCGATGTGCACATGCACGCCCGTGGTCGTCGAGCCTTGCAAGACACCATGACCGCCATCCGACATCACACCACCGTCGCTGAAGCCGGGCATCGCTTGTTCGCCAACGGTGAACGCCATTTGCGCCCGTTGCCGATGCTGGAAGACATCTATCCACCCGCGCTGTTGACGGAGTCAGTCCGGATTGCCCGACGGTGTCACTTCGATCTGGGCCAGTTGCGCTACCAGTATCCCCACGAACTGGTGCCCAAAGGACAGACCGCCACCTCGTGGTTGCGTCGTAAAACCGAAGAAGGCGTCGTGCGTCGCTGGCCCAAGGGCGCGCCCGACAAGGTGCGCGGGCAAATCGAGCGCGAATTGGGTTTGATCGCCGAACTGGGGTACGAGAGCTACTTTCTCACTGTGCATGACATCGTCCAGTTCGCCCGT
This sequence comes from Pseudomonas sp. NA-150, assembly GCF_044336365.1. Taxonomy (NCBI): domain Bacteria; kingdom Pseudomonadati; phylum Pseudomonadota; class Gammaproteobacteria; order Pseudomonadales; family Pseudomonadaceae; genus Pseudomonas; species Pseudomonas sp. NA-150. The sequence goes on from NZ_CP172305.1 coordinate 3,211,935, forward strand.
GGCCGCGACATTCTGTGTCAGGGGCGCGGTTCGGCAGCCAACTCGGCGGTGTGTTACGCGCTGGGCATCACCGAACTCGATCCAGCGATCAGCAATATGCTGTTCGAGCGCTTCATGTCCAAAGAGCGCAACGAGCCGCCAGACATCGATGTGGATTTCGAGCACGAACGTCGCGAAGAAGTGTTGCAGTACGTGTTCCAGCGCTATGGTCGGGGCAGGGCGGCGATCACTGCCGTAGCGAGCACTTACCACGGCGCGGGCGCGGTGCGGGATGTGGCCAAGGTGCTGGGCCTGCCACCCGACCAGATCAACGCCCTGGCCGACTGTTTCGGCAGTTGGAACGACCGCCTGCCGACGCCTGACCGCCTGCGCGAATGCGGTTTCGAACCCGACAGCCCGATTCTGCGTCGGGTCCTGACCCTGACCGGTGAGTTGATCGGCTTCCCTCGGCATTTGTCTCAGCATCCGGGTGGTTTCGTGATTTCCGAACAGCCGCTGGACACTCTGGTGCCGGTGGAGAATGCGGCCATGGAGGACCGCACCATCATTCAGTGGGACAAAGACGACCTGGACATGGTCGGCTTGTTGAAAGTCGACATCCTTGCGCTGGGCATGCTCAGCGCGCTACGGCGCACGTTCGATCTGGTGGCGCTTCACCGCCAACAACAAAAGTGGACCCTGGCCTCTATCCCTCAGGAGGACGAGGCCACCTACAATATGATCAGCCGGGCCGACACCGTGGGCGTGTTCCAGATCGAATCACGGGCACAGATGGCCATGCTGCCGCGCCTGAAACCGAAAAAATTCTATGACCTGGTGATCGAGGTCGCCATCGTTCGCCCAGGGCCGATTCAGGGCGATATGGTTCACCCATACCTGCGCCGGCGCAACGGTGAAGAGGCGGTTACTTACCCCTCCGAGGCATTGAAAACGGTGTTCGAACGCACCTTGGGCGTGCCGTTGTTTCAGGAGCAGGTGATGGAGCTGGCGGTGGTCGCCGCCGATTACACCCCCGGTGAAGCTGACCAGTTGCGCCGCTCCATGGCGGCCTGGAAACGGCATGGCGGGCTGGAACCGCATCAGAAACGCTTGACCGAAGGCATGCTCAAGAACGGCTACACCTTGGCGTTCGCCGAGCATATCTTCGAGCAGATCAAGGGCTTTGGCAGCTACGGCTTTCCCGAGTCCCACGCCGCCAGTTTCGCGCTGCTGACCTATGCCAGTTGCTGGCTCAAATGCCACGAGCCGGCGGCGTTTACCTGCGCGCTGATCAACAGTTGGCCGATGGGCTTCTACAGCCCCGATCAACTGCTGCAGGACGCCCGTCGCCATCAGCTCGAGATCCGCCCGGTGGATGTGCGCTTTAGCGACTGGGACTGTTCGCTGGAACCGTGCAGCAACGACCTGGCGATTCGCATGGGGCTGCGGATGATCCGTGGTTTTCGCGAAGAGGATGCACTGCGCATTGAAGCTGCGCGGCAGCAACGGGCCTTCAGCGATGCCAGCGACCTCAGCCTGCGCGCGCAACTGGACCCCCGCGCACGGGAATTGCTGGCCGATTCCGGGGCCTTGCGCGGCTTGCTCGGGGATCGCCATCGCGCGCGCTGGGAAGTGGCCGGGGTCGAAGCGCAACGGCCCTTGTTTACTGAGCACTCAGCCATCGAAGAACCACAAGTGGCGTTGCCGCTGCCGAGCGTGGGCGAAGACCTGCACGCCGATTACGCCACCCTTGGCACCACACTGGGGCCGCACCCGATGTCGTTGCTGCGACGCCAACTCAACACCCGCAGTTGCCGCAGTTCCCGGGAACTGGCAGCGATCGAACACGGCAGCAGCATCAGCGTCGTCGGCCTGGTCACTGGGCGGCAGCGACCGCAAACCGCCAGCGGGGTGATTTTCGTCACCCTGGAAGATGAATTCGGCATGGTCAATGTGGTGGTGTGGAGCGAACTGGCGGAGCGGCAACGTCGGGTGCTGGTGGGCTCGCGGTTGTTGCAGGTGTTTGGTCGGCTGGAGTCCAAGGACGGTGTGCGGCATCTGATCGCCCGACGTCTGCAGGACCTGACGCCCTTGCTGACCGGGCTGGATGTGCGCAGCCGGGATTTCAAATGACGCGGATCAGCTCGCCAACGACTGCACCACGCTCAACGGCGTATTAGTGCCCGAACGGAAACGCTGCCGATATTCGACGGGGCTGATCGATAGCCGTTTGACGAACACCCGGCGCAGGCTGTCGGCGTTTTCAAAACCGCAACGGTGGGCAATTTCCTTGATCGACTGCTCGGTGGCTTCCAGATTACGACGCACCGCATCGATCCGTGCATCGGCGAGAAAGGCCATTGGCGGGATGCCGGTGTCCTTGGCAAACAGCCGCGACAGGTTGCGCGGGCTCATGTGTACGCGCTCGGCCAATGACGCCAGGCTGTGGTTCAGGTGCAGGTTTTCCAGCATGAATTCCTGCACGGCAAGGACTTGCGAATCGACGCCACCCTGCATTTCCAGCAGCGGGCTGAATTGCGACTGACCGCCCGCCCGGCGCAAGTACACCACCAGGTACTTGGCGACATCGATGGCCATCTTCTTGCCGAAGTCTTCCTCGATCATCAGCAGCGACAGGTCGATGCCGGCGGTGACGCCCGCGGTGGTGTAGATCGTGCCGTCCTTGACGTGGATGTGGTCGGGGTCAACCGAGGTCAACGGGAACATTTCGCTCAGGCGCGACGCGTCCATCCAGTGGGTGGTGACTGACTTGCGATCGATCAGTCCCGCCGCCCCCAAGGCAAACACACCGTTGCAGATGGCTGCCAATCGTCGGCAGCGTTTCTCCTGCAGTTTCAGCCAGTCGCACAGGGTCGAATCGTCGTAGACGTCGAAGATACCGAGTCCGCCGGGCAGAATGATGGTGTCGAAATGCGGGCAGGGATCGAAAATCGTGCGGTCGGGGACCACGGTCAAACCACTGGAGGACAGCAAAGGGCTGCGGGTGGTACCGATGGTAATCATCTCGTACTCGCATTCGCCTTGGCTGAGTACTTTAACCTGGGCGAAGGCGTCCTTGGGGCCGGCGATGTCGAGCAACTGGAACCCAGGGAACACCACCATGCCCACCGTGATTTTGCGCATCAGCGATTTTCCTTCCAGCAAAACAGCAGCATTGAAACGCCGGGGAGTTGCCCCGGCGTTCACGTTTGGCGCAGTGAGCGATGCAAGATTCAGGCTAGCCGTAATGGCCCACGGCTGCGCCGCTTATCGATGCATCGTCGCGACGGTTGAACATAAAGGCACTCAGCCCGCCCAGCGCCATCCAGAACACCGCGTTGACCAGCAATGAGGCCACACGGAACTGCGCTTGCAGCTCCTCCGGCGCCAAACTGTGGTGTTCGACAGGTTTCGGTGCACCAATGACGTGCGGCAAGGCGATCAACAGCACCGCCAGCACCCGCCAGCTCCAGTGCCGACCGAAGACTATCAGTGCCAGGCCCACCGCCGTCGCCAGTGCCGTACCTTCCCACCAATGCTGACGCCAGGACAAATCGGCCGCCAGCGTGCCTGGCAACTCCGGTGGCAGACCTGCAGCCGGTGCCAGGCTGAAGGTGGCGTAGCCTGCCAGCCCCCACAATACGCCTTGCCATGCCTTGACTGGAGTGCGCAGGTTGTAAAGCGCCGCAAGCATCAACGCATAACCGATGGCCACCACCAGATCGCCGCCGAAGGTCGACAGCGTCCGCTGCCAGCCATCTTCTGGTGACCAGGCTTCGGCGTCGTGGTGATGTTCATGCGACCCACCGGCCACGGACGGCTGCGGTGCTTGTTCGGCGACCTGCTCACTGGCCTTTTCAAAGACTTCCGCCTGCAGGATCAGCGGTGAAATCCACAAACTCTGCATCAGGGTCAGCAACAGGGCGGCCAACACCCCGGTGAAACAGGCCGTCGTGACGATGCGTTTGAACATGGTCGTGTTCCTCAATGATCAACCATCAATGGCACGGGAAGCCCGAGCTGTGTCGGGTGTCGTGGGCGGCGTTATGAAGGGTGTCGATGTGCGAGAAACCGGCGAAATACACCAGCATTGCGCCCATGAACATCGAAGCGGCGGTGACGATCAGGCGATTGCCGAGGGTGCGGCTGGCCGAATGGCTGAGGGTGGTACTGGACATGCGGTATTCCTCAATGCGGTGGTTATTGAACAGTAGGTTTCAGCGTGCTCAGGCGGGTTTCCAACTCATGAACGTCAAGCAACGAATGCTCTTGCAAAACCTTGAGCAACGCTTGCAGGAACCGCTCGTAGTAATCCCACGGCGGCTGGTCGCCACAGGGGGTTTGTTCCCACTGGGCGATGGACGCGATCAGATTCTGGCGAAAGGCCTCCCACTCGAAATGACCTTCCTTGGACAGGGCCAGCGCCAGTCCGAACAGGCTGCGCTGCCAGTCCTGACTGAAATGCAGGCGGCCTTGCGAGCGCGGCGGTGAATCTTCGCTACCGAGCATGCTCGATGCCGCAAACTCCTCGAATCGGGTAAACATCAGGCAGCCCTCATGCGGCAGGAAGATGAACCAGCGCCACACCCATCATCGACTCGGGTGTCACCAACGCGGCCAGTTGTTCCTCGCTCAGGTGCCCGGAATTGGCGGGACGCTCTGGGAGCACAAACCAGCGGATTTGCGCGCTGCTGTCCCAGACCGCGACCTCGATGTCTTCGCTGATCGGCACGCCGAACTCGCGCAACACGGCACGCGGTTCGCGTACGCCACGGGCGCGGAACACCGGGTCTTTGTACCAATAGGGTGGCAAACCGAGGATCGGCCACGGGTAGCAGGAGCACAGGGTGCAGATGATCAAGTTGTGCACTTCGGCACTGTTGGCCACGGCGAGCATGTGCTCACCTTCGGCACCGTCCATGCCCTGAGCCAGGTCCAGTTCGGCGATGGCTTTTGGCGTATCGGCTAGCAACCGCGCCTTGTACTCGGCGTCGACCCAGGCCCGGGCGACAATTTTCGCGCCGTTGAACGGGCCGGCCACGGTTTCGAAATGGCCGAGCACGGTGTCCACCGAATCACTGCCAATCACGCCTTTTTCGATCAGCAAGGCTTCCAGTGCGCGGACGGTGGCCGCACTGGCGGCCTCGCGCTGTTTGTCATAGTCAAAGAGTTCACTCATGGCGTCGCACTCGTCAGGTTAATAGGCAGCTTGCAGATAGGCTTCGAACAGGTCGGCGTAGATCGTGGTGTTGGGTTCGCTCTTTTGCGCACCCCAGATGCTGGTGGCTTCAAAGGCCACGCGGTACACCGGCATCGGCTCACCAATCCCGTCGCGGCCGGTGTTGACGAAGTAGGCAAACGCGCCCTCGTAGACCTCGACGATGGTGCCGGGTTTGTTGCGCAGGTAGCCGGGCAGCCGGGTGTGGTCCACGGCTTCTGGGTCGCCGACCTTGATCACCTGCCCGCTGATGAACAACGGCGCAGCGGTCAGCGGGCGCAGGCCCGAGTCACCCAACTGCAGGTAGCGCACGATCTGTTCGCGAATCGGCGCATTGGGCTGATCGGGCAGCGGTGCGTCGGGCTGATGACGGTAGTGCTCGGTCTTGGTTTTCAATTCTTCGCCGCTGATGTAGCCCTGATCGACGAAGAATTGCGAAATACCCATCAACCACTTCTCGTAGTAGCGGAACTTGAAGTATTCGAAGGGCTGCATGCCTTCAGCGCCGGTGCGCAGCGAGGCCCAGGTCCAGTCGTTCTTGAAGGTGGTGCCCAGGTCCTTGATCGGGTACTTGGGCAGGGCTTTGGCCAGGTGCGCGCTTTCGGCCATCATCGTGGTGTGAATGCCGAAAATGCGTTTCTCCCATTGCTGGACGAATACCTGTTTTTCGAAATCCACCGGGCCGAGGTTTTCCAGGCCACCGAGGTAGTGTTGAAGTTTCATCGAGTACTCCAGAGCAAGGTCGGATCAGACCAGTTGAGCGGTGGGTTTTGAGGTCAGGGCATCACCCAGGCGTTCGGAGACGTAGCCGAACAACGCCCCGGTGATCAGCGCGGCGGCGGCAATCAACGCCGGGTTGGCCAAACCCAAGGTGGTCATGGGTTTCCCGCCCACGGCAGTGGTGCCGACCGTCGAGGCAAAACCCCAGACAATCGCCGGCAAAATGCTCAACAGCGGCACTTTCGAGGCCTGGACCATGAGCGCGCTGCCCGCACCGACCAGTATCGCGATCACCAGCGGCGCCTCACTTAATGTGGCGATCCCCAGCAGCACCAATGAACTGATCACCAACCCGACCAGGTTCGAGGCCACGCTGCGCACAAAGCCGGCGCTGCCGCCGCCAACGATGAAAAACGAGGCCCAGGCGATGAAGGTCACCCATACCGGCACCGGAAATACCGTGGCTGTCAGGTAGGTGTCGACGACAGCCAGCAGGCCGATGCTGAGGGTGTAGGCTTCTTGCTTTTTCATGGCGAACTTTCCTGTAATGGAGGTTGGAAGTAACGGAAGAACGGCAGTTAAAAAAGGGGTCAGTTCAGGCAGGCCATAAAGCCGTTGCGCAGCTGTTCGCTGTCCAGGTTGCGACCGATGAACACGAACCGGTTATCGCGGCTTTCGTTCGCCTGCCAGCGGCGGCCGGGCATCGCTTCGAGCAACATGTGCACGCTGTGGAAATGGAATTGCCGGGCCTCAGTGGCGAAATTCAGCAGGCCTTTCATGCGCATCAGTTGCTGCCCCTGGCTCTGCACCAGTTGGTTGATCCAGCGATTGAAACGGTCAGCATCGAGGGCGCCGGAAGTCACCACGGAACACGAGGAAATCGAGGCGTCGTGTTCATGGTCGTGGCCGTCCTCTTCGAGGATGTCCGGCTCGAGCATCAACAGGTTGGGCAAGGAAAAGCGTTTGGTGCCGAGCAGGGCGTCGATTGGCACCTGCGAGTGGTTGGCCGGCACCAGCACGGCGGTGCGATTGATCAGGCGAATCTGTCGACCGAGGCTGGCCAGCTCTTCGGCGCCCACCAGATCGGTCTTGTTCAGGATCAGGGTGTCGGCAAAGGCAATTTGCTCGCGAACAATCTCGTCGTCCAGGTGATGGCGCAGGTGTAGGGCATCGATCACCGTGACCACCGACTCCAACTCGACCTGCAGACGTAGATCCGGGTCAGCAAGGAAGGTCTGCAACACCGGCGCCGGGTCGGCCAGGCCAGAGGTTTCGATAATCAGGCGGTCGAGTCGGTTGCCGGCTTTGTCCAACATCTGTTTGACACTGGCCACCAGATCGGCGCGTACCGTGCAGCACACGCAACCATTGTTGATCTCGATCAGCGCTTCCTGATCGCTGACGATCAACTGGCCGTCGATGCCCACTTCACCGAACTCGTTGACCACCACGCCAATCCGGAATTGCTCGTTATGGCTGAGCAGATGGTTGACCAAGGTGGTTTTACCGGCGCCGAGGAAGCCGGAGATAACCGTGACTGGAATTTTGCTGATGGCCATGACGTCGAACGCTCGCTGTCTTGAAATGAGTGCAGCCTGGGTGGCTGCTTCATGGGACAGAGTGCGAAATGCGGTCCGTTTGTGTGGGCGTGTCTGTGATGGACACGCTGTTGTCACGATTGGTCAGGTTATCTGGCTGGATAGGTTTTAACGGACGGAAACGGACAGGGCGGGCGGGGGTCGTGAGTATATAACGAGGCCAGAATGCCTCGAAATGGGGCTTTGTGTGCGGTAACGATCCAATGTAGGGCCGGGCTGTTTAAGTGTGTCAGGTGTGCCGCGTTCGCTGTAGGAGCCAACTTGTTGGCGAGAGGCCTGATGTGGTGGGTCAGGTCCACCGCCTCGCGAACAAGTTCGCTCCTACAGTCATTTTCGCCGAAGCGGTTAGATGCGGAACTGCCGCACCAACCCGTCCATACGATTGCCCAAGGTCGCCAGGCTGCGGGCCGTCGCGGCGCCGCGCTGGGTGTCGTCGGCAACGATCTCCACAGTCTGCGCAATCTGGGTCATGCTGCGGTTGATCTCCTCGGCCACGGCGGTCTGTTCCTCAGCAGCGCTGGCGATCTGTGCGTTCATGCCGTTGATCGAGCTGATCAGCTCAGCCATGGTGTCCAGGGAGCCGCCGGCCTGATTGGCTTGTTCGCCCGAGACCTTGCCGTTGTCGCTGGAGCGGCGCATGGCGACCACCGCATTTTGCGTACCCTGTTGCAGACGATTGATCATCTCCTGGATTTCCTGGGTGCTTTTCTGCGTGCGGCTGGCCAACGCCCGCACTTCATCGGCCACCACCGCAAAGCCACGCCCGGCCTCGCCAGCACGCGCGGCTTCGATGGCCGCGTTGAGCGCCAACAGGTTGGTTTGCTCGGCAATCGAGCGAATCACATCCAGGACCCCGACGATCGACTGCGCATCCTGTTGCAAGCTGTCCAGCGAAACGCTGCTGATGCGAATGTCTTCAATCAACGTATGAATGCTGCCGATGCTGTCGTTGACCACGGTTTTGGCCGAGATCCCGACATCATCAGTCTGTTTGGCAGCCTGTGCCGCACCCTGGGCACTGTTGGAAATTTCGTGCGCGGCGGCGGACATTTCGTTAATCGCCGTGGCCACCTGATCGGTCTCGTTGCGCTGGCGTTCCATGGCGGCTTCGGACTGTTCGGCTTGCGAGGACATCTCCTGTGACAGGGTGGTCAGTTGCTGGGTCATCTCGACGATCTGTCGCACCAGGCCGTGGATCTTTTCCACGAACAGGTTGAAGGAATGGGAGAGGGCGCCCAGTTCGTCTTTGCTGGTCACCGGCAGACGTCGGGTCAGGTCACCTTCACCGGCGGCGATGTCATCAAGGTTGGACTGGATCACCAGCACTGGTTTGACAATCGAGTTGCCCAACAGCATCGCCACGAAGCCGATCACCAGCAGCAACACCAGGTCGGCAACCACCAGCATCGCCGCAAAACTGTTGATCCGGCTGTACTGCACCTTGGCGATCTGCTCGACTTCGGCATCGATGTCGTCGAGATTGACTGCGGTGCCAATCATCATGTCCCACTTCTCCAGCAGCGCGGCGTAGCCCAGTTTCGGCACCGGCTTGTCGCTGCCGGGAACCGGCCAGTCATAGCGCAACACGTGCTTGCCGGAGCGCGCCAGATTGTTCATTTCGCGGATGGCATAGACCCCATTGGCGTCTTTCACATCGTTGTAGCTGACACCGATGTCGACGTCCTTGTCGGCCCAGAACAGGCGCACGACGTTGCGGTCGTAGCCGAAGAAATAGCCTTGTTTGTCGTACGACAGATTACGCAGGATCTGCACGGCCTTGTCCCGCGCCTGCATGTCGCCATTGGCGGAGTTGTCGTACAGGGTCTTGACCGATGAAATCGCCAACTGGACGTGGTTTTCCAGCGACGCCTGGCGCTCCTTGAGCAGCAGCGCACGGGCCTGATCGACTTCTTCGACGGCCAGTTTGTACAACACCCCCAGCGCCACGCCGCTGAGTGCTATCGCCAATAGCAGGGTCGGGACGATGGCCAGCAAGATCACTTTGCTGCGCAATTTCAGGTTTTGCATCAATGACACTCCGATAACCAGATTCGGACGGATTAACGTCCTTGCCCCGGGCTTATCGGCCGTACACTGATGCGTTAAAGCAGGTGTTTGTGCAAGCGGGCTTGCAAATATGCAAATCATTTTTTAAGCCCCGACTGGCTAGGCAAACGGGCGGTCCGGGAAGATTATGGACAGCTGTCGCAACTTGCTGTGTCCACCAGATGAAGAGGTCACCATGAGCTATACGATCAAGGTCAATGGCAAGGCGCATGCCGTGGATGTCGACGCGGATACGCCGCTGCTGTGGGTGATTCGCGATGTGCTGGGCATGAGCGGCACTAAGTTCGGTTGTGGTATGGCCCTGTGCGGAGCCTGCACTGTGCATTTGAATGGCGCTGCGATTCGGTCCTGCGTCACCCCGGTGTCTGCTGTCGGCGACCAGCCGGTGACCACCATTGAAGCCATCGGCCAGACCGACGCCGGCAAAAAAATCCAGGCGGCGTGGCTGGCCGTCGAAGTGGTGCAGTGTGGTTACTGCCAATCCGGGCAGATTATGTCTGCCAGTGCGCTGCTGACCAGCAAGCCTCAACCGACCGATGCCGATATCGACGCGGCCATGGCCGGCAATATTTGCCGATGTGGCACCTATCCGCGCATCCGCGAAGCGATCAAGGATGCCGCTGGCCTGGGCTCACCTGCGCAATTTGAGGTTTGATCATGAGCGATAACACGATGATGAGCGCGGGCCTGTCCCGTCGCAGCTTTCTGACCACCAGCCTGACGGTCGGCGGTGGCTTGATGATGGCGGTGCACCTGCCGGCGTTCGGCCAGAGCGCCAAGGACTCGGGCAAAGTCCTGCACCCCAATGCCTATATCACAATCGATACAAAAGGCCATGTGACCGTGACCTCGCTGTACACCGAGATGGGCCAAGGCATTTTCACGTCCATCGCCATGCTGGTCGCCGAAGAGCTGGAGGTCGATCTTAAGAACATCACCATCGAACAGGCCCCTGCAGACGACAAACGCTTCGCCCACACGATCTTCGGCACCCAGATTACTGGCGGATCAGCGTCGATTCGTGCGGCTTATCCATCGATGCGCAAAGCCGCGGCGACCGCCCGTGTGCTGTTGATTACCGCGGCTGCCCAACAGTGGAAAGTGTCACCCGACACCTGCAAGGCCGAACACGGCGAGGTGATCAGCGCCACTGGCAAGAAACTGGCCTACGGCCAATTGGTCACCGCTGCCGCCAGCCTGCCGGTGCCCGCTGACGTACCGTTGAAAGCACCCACCACCTTCACTGTGATCGGCAAAAGCTTTCACCGGGTCGACACCTCGGGCAAGGTCAACGGCACAGCGAAGTTCGGCATCGACACCCACTTGCCGGGCATGCTGCACGCAGCCATTGCCAACTGCCCGGTGTTCGGCGGCAAGCTGAAAAATGTCGACGACAGCAAGGCGCTGGCGGTGAAAGGTGTACGCAAAGTCATTCGTCTGGATGACGCGGTGGCGGTGGTTGCCGAACACACCGGCGCGGCGCGCAAAGGTCTGGCGGCGTTGGTGATCGAGTGGGACGAAGGCGAGAATGCTCAGGTCAGTACCCAGACCATCGCCGACGGCGTGGTGGAAGCGCTCAAGGGCCAGGGCATTGTCTCGCTGAACAAAGGCAGTTTCGATGATGCACTGAAAGCGGAAGGCGCACGGCGCGTGGATTATCAGTTCCATACGCCGAACCTGTCCCACGCACCCATGGAACCGATGAACTGCACGGTCCAGGTGAGCAAGGACCACTGCGATATCTGGCTCGGGACTCAGGCGCCGGTTCGGGCGCAGGCCGCCGCCATGGCGTTAACCGGACTGCCGGTGGAAAAGGTCAACGTACATAACCACTTCCTCGGTGGCGGCTTCGGTCGTCGGCTGGACGTGGATTACGTGGAAAACGCCACGCGCATCGCCATGCAGTTCAAGGTGCCGGTGAAGACCACCTGGAGCCGGGAGCAAGACATCCAGCACGATGTCTACCGTCCGTATTTCTACGATGAAGTGTCGGCGGTGGTCGACAAAAACGGTATGCCAACGGCGTTCAAACATCGCTTCGCCGGGTCAGCTGTGGAGGCACGCTACAACCCGATGTGGTTACAGAAGGGGCTGGACACCGATGCCGTAGATGGTGCGCCGAGCACTTACGACTTTGCCAATCATTACGTTGAATTCGTCGCGCACGAACTGCCTAAAGGCATGAACAGCGGCTTCTGGCGTGGTGTCGGCCCGACTCACAACATGGCTGTGCTGGAAACCTTCATCGACGAGTTGGCGGTCGAGGCCAAACAGGACCCGGTGGCCTATCGCCGAGCGCTGTTGCAGGACAAACCGCGAGCCCTTGCGGTGTTGAACCTGGCGGCGGAAAAAGCCAAATGGGGCGGTGCCGTCGAGCCCGGCACTGGTCGCGGGATCGCGGTGGTGGGTTCGGTGTCGTGGAATTCATATGCGGCAGCGGTGGTGGACGTCAAGGTCGACAAGAATGGCCAGGTCACGGTCACTCATGTGACCACAGCGATCGATTGCGGTCAGCAAATCAACCCGGACGGCATCGTCGCGCAGATGATGGGCGGCCATATGTTCGGCCTGACGGCAGCGTTGTTCGGCAACATCACCCTGAAAAACGGCCGGGTCGAGCAGAGCAACTTCCATGACTACCAAATACTGCGCATGAACCAGGCGCCATCGGTGGAGGTGCACCTGGTGGACAACCACGAGGATCCAGGTGGCACCGGCGAGATTGGCACGGCGGTGATTCAACCGGCGTTGCTCAATGCAATATTTGCCGCGACCGGTAAACGCTTGCGGCGATTGCCGATTGATTCACAGCAGCTTAAAACGGTGTAGAAATAACTGTAGGAGCTGTCGCAGGCTGCGATAAGGCCGGAACGGCCAGTGAATTCGCAGCCTGCGGCAGCTCCTACAGGTTTTGTAGATGCCTTTACTCAGCCGGCTGCTTGGACATTGTGTCCTTGGTCATGCTGTCTTTCTTCTTCATGGCGTCTTTGGACATGCCGCTGCTGTCCTTTTTCATCATGGTGTCTTTCTTCATCGTGTCCTTTTTCATCATGGCGTCTTTGGACATCGAATCCTTGGACATGGCGTCTTTGCTCATGGCATCGGTGGCCTCTGCAGCAAAGGCGCTGCCTGCCACACCCACGGCCATGCACAGGGACAAGGCGACAACGGATATTTTGTTCATGAAGTGTTCCTTCTCAACGAGGGATGAAGCGGCGTACAACCGATGTTGCACGCCATGACCTGACGATATGACAGGCCTTCATTCTTCAGCCGACGCGGTAACGAAGTCCTCACGCAGTGTTAACGTTCCCGTGATAACTGCTCCCTAGATGCTTTTTGCCTTCAAGGCGTCGGCAATGTAATCAGCCTGTCGAATCGCCAGGGTGACGATGGTCAGGGTCGGGTTTTCCGCCGCGCTGGTAGTGAACTGGCTGCCGTCGGAAATGAACAGGTTCGCCACTTCATGGCACTGCCCATGACTGTTGCACACGCCGTCTTCGGCTTTGGCACTCATGCGGCACGTGCCCAGGTTGTGGGTCGAGGGGTAGGGCGGCACGCGGTGGGTCTTGAGTGCACCGACTGCTTTGTACAGTGCTTCGCCCTGGGTAAAGGCATGCTCGCGCATCGCCACGTCGTTGGGGTGGTCGTCGTAGTGCACGTTAGGCACCGGCATGCCGTAGGCGTCCTTGACCTCAGTGTTGAGCGTCACCCGATTGCTCTCGCGTGGCATGTCTTCGCCCACCAGCCACATGCCAGCCAGTTTGGTGTACTGATCGAGCACCCGAGTGAAGTCGCGGCCCCAGGCACCAGGGTTGAAAAACGCACCCATGAACGCCGGCCCAAGGGAGATGGTTTCCATTTCATAACCGCCGACAAACCCACGTTCGGGCTTGTTGTGCGCCTCATCGGTGACGATGCCGGCCATGATCGTGCCGCGATAAAAGTGGATCGGGTCGTTGAACTCGGCAAACACCGAGCCGGTCATGTGCCGCATGTAATGCTTGCCGACCATCCCTGCGCCGTTGGCCAGGCCCTGCGGGAATCGCGAACTGGACGAGTTGAGCAACAGGCGCGGGGTTTCGATGGCGTTACCCGCGACGCACACCGCACGCGCGCTCTGCCGTTGTAGCTTGCCCGCAGCGTCGGCATAGACCACGGCATTCACCAGGCCTTTGGCATCGTGCTCGATGTGCAGCACGTGTGCCTGGGTGCGCAACTCCAGCTTGCCGGTGGCTTCGGCGGCAGGGATTTCGGTGTACAGCGTCGACCACTTCGCGCCCATCTTGCAGCCCTGGAAGCAGAAGCCCAATTGCTGGCACGCCGCGCGCCCGGCGCGAGGCTGGCTGTTGATCGCCATGTGCCCGGTGGAGCACTCCTTGTACCCAAGCTTTTGCGCGCCGTTGTAGAACACCTTGAAGTTGTTATTGCCCGGCAGGCCCGGCACGTTATTGGTGCGGGTCACGCCCATCTTGTCTTCGGCCTTGGCGTAGTAAGGCTCCAGTTCTGCCAGGGTCAGCGGCCAGTCGAGCAAGTTGGCATCTTTGATCGGGCCGTAGGTTTGCAGGGCCTTGAACTCATAATCGTGAATCCGCAGGCTGGCACCGGCCCAGTGGGTGGTGGTGCCGCCCACGGTCTTGCAGATCCACGCCGGCAGGTTGGGGAAGTCCTTGGCCACCCGCCACGAACCGGACGTGGTGCGCTTGTCCAACCAGGCAAGCTGTTCGAACGAAGGCCATTCGTCGTTGATAAAGGTGCCGGGGGATTGCCGTTGTCCCGCCTCCAGTAGCACTACCGGTACACCTTTTTGGCACAGTTCATTGGCCAGCGTGCCACCACCGGCGCCTGAACCGATGATTACCACCACGCTGTCGTCGTCAAATGCATAAGTCGTCATGGCAGTGTTCCTCAGGAAAGGGGGGCCGGGCTGGCATCGGCAGGCGGGTTCGGCAACCAGGTCAGGTCGTTGAAACCGCGATGGATGTAGCCGCCTTTCACAAAGGAAGCGCCTTCATAGCCAAAATGCGCGTAGGCCAACTCGTTGCCGTACAGCGAGGCTACCGCCACCCCGCGGACCAAGCCAAAGAACGGCGAGTCCTGCAGGCTTTCGAGGATCGCGACCTGGCGCTTCTCGTCGATTTTCAGCCAGTCGCCACCGGCCTGCTTGTTCAGCTCGGCGATACCGTTTTTCAACTGGTCGGCCACGCCAGGGTCCTTGGCCGCGCGTTCGTCGAGGGCTTTGACCGAAAACGCATAGACCGCGTCTTCCATGGTGTCGTGGGGGTAAATGCGGCGGATCATCACCAGCAAACGATCGCCAGTGGCGGTATCCAGGGTGGTCATCGGCAGCGCCCAGCTTCGGCTAGGGGCCAGCAAAGCGATGGGCCCGGACGTGAACAGCAGGGTGCCCAGCAGCAATCCACCACTTCCCTGGAGGAAACGGCGGCGATCGAGTTTCAGCTCACTCATGGCTTTGTTCCTTGTTGTTTTTTTTGTAGGACTCCAATCACTGAATTGATACTAGTAGGCCTATTCCCACAGAGGTAATAGACAGCTACTACTTGGCTATAAGCAGCGCCTGATTTCGTTGGGATAACCGCCTGCCAGGAATCGGCGCCAAACCATCGACCATCCGTCGTTCTTCGGTTCGTTGGGCCGGTATTTTTGCGCGTGCTGGTCCTGCACACATACAGGGTTGATAAACCGTCAGGATGGGTCTATATCTGGTTTCAAGCAGCAAAGCGTGGTTCCTGCAGCTTTGACAGAACCAAGGGATTTAGGTATAAATCCGGTTCCCCGGCCATCAACGAAGGAGTACCTATGAAGCCAGTAATCCATCGCGAAGAAGAATGGGTATAACTCACTCGCACCAACGAAATTTAAAAATGCCCCTTCATGAAGGGGCATTTTTTTTGGGAGAGAAAATGGAATTTTATAGCTTTGCTCGACGCAACTCGACCTATCTTTGGGCGATATTTTGGGCAGCTAGCTGCTCAATTCCTGGGAGCGCGTGGCCGTTGCCGTGAAGCACGATGTTTATGATGAGGAGATGCTTTTCAATACCTACGCAAGCTTTCTCATCACCATTTGGAATGTGCTATCTCCGTATATCAAAGAAAAGCAAAAGAAGAATCCCAAGTGGTTTATCGAGGTTCAATGGCTGGCCATTCGCTGGAAGATCCGAAAGGATGACGCCTTGACCAAACGTCAGATCAAGGATTTGAAGCTGGCGCTTAAAAATATTGCTGCTCTGACTGAATGAGCAAGGCCTGATTCGGCGGTCCTGCCGACAGCGCGCCAATCCATTGCTTCCGGTTCCTCGTGTTCAGAGACGGGCGAAATACGGGGATGAGACGCGTCGTGGCAATGGCTGTCCGTAGTAATCCGGTATTACCCGGTCGGCGGTCCACTGACTAAACTGCAGTCGAGCCCTCCAAAAACGAGTCCCGCCATGTCCTTCGTCAGCGAAAACCAGCCTGGCATCTGCTTGACCCCTGATCCGGTCACCCAGCAGTACGTGTTCAACCACACCATGTTGAGGGTCAAGGATCCGCAGCGCTCACTGGATTTCTACAGCCGGGTGCTGGGCATGCGCCTGTTGCGCAAGGTGGACTTTCCGGAGGCGAAGTTCTCGCTGTTTTTTCTGGCGATGACCCAGGGCGAGCAGGTGCCGGAGGACCCCAGCGAACGCCAGGGTTATGTGTTCGGGCGGCAATCGGTGCTGGAACTGACGCACAACTGGGGCAGCGAAAATGACGACTCGCAGTACCACAACGGCAATTCCGATCCGCGCGGGTTTGGCCATATCTGCTTTTCAGTGCCGGACATCGAAGCCGCGTGTGCACGCTTCGATGCCCTGCAGATACCCTTCGTCAAACGTCTGGATAAAGGTATGAAACACGTGGCCTTTATCAGCGATCCCGACCAGTACTGGGTCGAGATCGTGCAGGCCGACTTGCTTAAGGACCTGGGCAAGAACTAATCGTTGGACTCGGTGAGTGCGGCATACACCAACGTGCGCAACTCACGGCGGATGGGGTAGGCGCTGGAGGGCATCAACTGGGTCATGAACACCACGGCGATGTCTTCCACGGGATCGATCCAGAACCCGGTGGAGGCCATGCCGCCCCAGAAAAACTCGCCCAGCGAACCGATATTCAGGGTGCGCGCCTGATCGATGGTCACCGCAAAGCCCAGGCCGAAGCCCAGACCGTCCACCAGGGTTTCGCTGAACGGTGAGTCGGACAGCTCGCCCAGTTCCTTGCCGCCTGGCAGGTGGTTGAGGGTCATCAGCTTCAGGGTTTTCGGGCTGACCAGCCGGGCGCCGTCCAGTTCTCCCTTGTTCAACAGCATGCGGCAGAAGCGCATGTAGTCATCCGCCGTGGAAATCAGGCCGCCGCCACCGGATTTGGTTGGCGGGTCGCTGAGGAACGCGCTGGTGGCGGGGTCATCTTGCAGAACCACCTTGCCATGCTGATCGAGGGCATAGCACGCAGCCAATCGATGGTGTTCGCCCGGTTGAACGTAGAAACCGGTGTCGACCATGTTCAACGGTTCGAAGATCCGCGTGCGCAGGAAGGTCTCCAGCGGCATCCCGGAAATCAGCTGCACCAGATAGCCCAGCACGTCGGTGGACACCGAGTAGTTCCAGGCCGTGCCGGGATCGAACTCCAGCGGCACCGTGGCGAGGGTGGCGACGAACGCCTCCAGACCATCCTCGCTGTTGACGCCGTCCAACTTCAATTGGCGATAGGCCGAGTCAACATTACTGCGCTGTTGAAAGCCATAAGTGAGGCCCGAGGTATGCCGCAGCAGGTCGATGATGCGCATCGGCTGCGCCGGTTTGCGGGTCTGAAACGCGCCGACCACCCCCGCCTGGAAAATACCCAGACCGGCCCACGCCGGAATGTAGCGCGACACCGGGTCGTCCAGCGCCGCCTTGCCTTCTTCCACCAGCATCATGAAGGCGAGGGAGGTGATGGGTTTGGTCATCGAGTAAATGCGAAACAGCGTGTCCGGCCGCAGCGGCGTGTTGCGGTCCATGTCGGCGCGGCCGAGCAGCGAGCTATAGGCCAGTTGTCCACGACGCCAGACCTGAGTCACGGCACAGGGCAGTTTGCCGCTGGCGATGTATTTCTCTTGAAAAAGCGTCTCGATGCGCTGCAGGCGTTCCGATGAAAATCCGACTGATTCTGGCGTGTCCACTGCGTGATGCTCCTTGGGATCAAAATACGGTCCCCTTGTAGGAGCTGCCGAAGGCTGTGATAAGGTCAGAATGACCTTCGCGATTACTGGCCAATCGCAGCCTTCGGGAGCTCCTACAAAGGAATGTGTATGCCGGATTACCTTAGCTGAACCACATCAATAAATGCATTCAGGTTCGGTGATCGCACGCCGCTGCGCCAGACCAGCCAGGTGGTCAGGTGCCTGAACTTTTCCTCCATCGGGTAGGCATTGACGCTACGACTGCCGGGCATGCTCTCCAGCATGCTGCGTGGAATCATCGCCACCCCGGCACCGGCGGTGACGCAGGCGAGCATCGCGTGATAGGACTCGATCTCGAAGATCTTGCCGGGGGTGGCATGGTCGGCCATGAACCACTCTTCAAAATGCCGGCGGTAGGAACAGTTAGGCCGGAACGCATAAATAGTGCGGCCGTTGACGTCCTGCGGGCGATTCACCGGCGGATGACCGACGGCAGTGACCACCGCCATTTCTTCTTCAAAGACCTCAATGCCCTCCAGGCTCGGGTGCCGCAAAGGCCCGTCTATAAAGGCAGCACTCAAACGACCCGAGAGCACGCCTTCCAGCATATCGCCCGACGGACCGGTGGACAGGTCCAGCTCGACCTTGGGGTAACGCTGGTGATAAGCCGCCAGTACCGTGGGAATCCGCACCGCCGCAGTGCTTTCCAGTGAGCCCAAGGTAAAGCTGCCTTGCGGGTCGCTGCCGGACGCCGCCTGTTTGGCTTCCTCGACCAACTCCAGAATGCGCCGGGTGTAGTCGAGAAAGGTCCAGCCAGTGGCGGACAGGCGCAGGCGCAGTTTTTCCCGGATAAACAGATCGACCCCCAGTTCCTGCTCAAGCTGCTTGATCCGCGTGGTGAGGTTGGACGGCACGCGGTGCAGTTTCTGCGCGGCGGCGCTGATGCTGCCTTCTTCGGCGACAGCCTTGAACAGCTCGAGTTGGGTCAGGTCCATACTTTCTCTCTGAGGGAATGAATCTGTGATTATTATTCATTATTCAATAGGGTTAATTCAGCCTACCTTAGGCGTCATCTTCCATCAACGGCAGCGCGCGCTTGCGACGACTGCCGGTCGATGGCGTCAAAACAACACCAGGAGTTCCCGCTGATGAACGCTCCAGCCTTCCCGCAACACGCGATCTCGCTCAACCCGACCACGGGCGAAACCCTGGCGCATTATCCCTTTGAACAGGCTGCCGAACTGGAGCAAGCGCTGGCCAGAACCGCCAAGGCCTTCAAGGGCTGGCGTGCGACCTCGATTGCCGATCGCGGCGCGGTGTTGTTGAAGATGGCCGCTGCGTTGCGCGCCAACCTCGAACCGATGGCGCGCATGGCCGCGCTGGAAATGGGCAAGCCAATTGCTCAGGGCCGCGCTGAAGTCGAAAAATGTGCAGGCCTGTGCGAATGGTACGCCCAGCACGGCCCGGCGATTCTGCAGCCAGAAAAGACCCTGGTCGAAAACGACAAGGCTTACGTTGCCTACCTGCCACTGGGTGCGGTGTTGGCGGTGATGCCGTGGAACTTCCCGATGTGGCAAGTGCTGCGCGGGGCGATTCCGATCATCCTCGCCGGCAACACCTACGTGCTCAAGCACGCACCGAACATCATGGGTTGCGCCTACCTGCTGCGCGATGCCTGGGCTGAAGCCGGCTTGCCTGAAGGCGTGTTCGAAGTGATCAACGTGACCCCGGAAGGCGTGTCGGTGGCCATCGCCGACCCACGCATCGCTGCCGTCGCCGTCACTGGCAGCGTGCGCGCCGGTTCGGCGATTGCTTCGCAAGCCGGTGCCGCGCTGAAGAAATGCATCCTCGAGTTGGGCGGTTCCGATCCGTTTATCGTGCTGGCCGATGCTGACCTCGACGAAGCGGCCAAGGCGGCTACCGTCGGACGTTTCCAAAACAGTGGTCAGGTGTGTGTTGCGGCCAAGCGCATCATCGTGGAAGAGAGCGTCATGGAAGCCTTCACCGCGAAATTCCTCGCGGCGGTCAAAGCGCTGAAAGTCGGCGATCCACTGGCGGAAGACACCTACATCGGCCCCATGGCCCGGTATGACCTGCGTGACGAATTGGATGCCCAGGTTCAGAAAACCTTGAGCGAAGGTGCGACGCTGATACTTGGTGGTCATAAAGTCGCCGGTGCCGGCAACTATTACGAACCGACCGTTTTGGCCGATGTGCGCCCAGGCATGACCTCGTTCGTCGAGGAACTGTTTGGTCCAGTGGCCTCGTTGATCACCGCCCGCGACGTCGAACACGCGGTGGAATTGGCCAACGACAGCGACTTCGGCCTGGCCGGCAGTGTCTGGACCGCCGATGTGGCGTTGGCCAAAGACATCGCTTCGCGCCTGGAAACCGGTGGCGTGTTCATCAACGGCTACACCGCGTCCGATGCCCGCGTACCGATTGGCGGCGTGAAGAAGAGCGGTTTTGGTCGCGAACTGTCGCACTTCGGCCTGCATGAGTTCTGCAACGCGCAAACCGTGTGGATTGATCGCCGCTGATCCACACTCAACACGTGTAGGCGCTGCCGCAGGCTGCGATTGGATTTAAATCGAAGACCATTCTGGCCTTATCGCCGCCTGCGGCAGCGCCTGCAGGTCATACGTGATTTTTAATGCCTCTGCATGGCGCTCCATGCAGGGGCATTTTTCGTAATAAATGTTGTCAGACCTTTTCGCCGTTGGAGTTTGATAACGGCACAGGTAACATCTCTATCAAATTGTGTACAAATGTCACCTGGAACAGAGTGCTTCGCATTATCAATGCGTAGCCTTGTACCTTGAACCCTCGCAGTGGGGAGTATGGCGGTACCCTTGTGATGGCTTTAGGTAGGAGGGCGGATGAAGTTGCAACGGGAATATGAAGTGAACAAGCCACTCTACCAGCAACCTGTTATAGAGGTTTCGCGCGCGGGATTGTGGTTGCACGCGTTGTGGCTGGTGCCGATCCTGGCATTGGCCGTGGTGACACGGTTTTACGGTTTGACCCAGACGGCGATCTGGTGCGATGAAGGTTCCAGTCTGTTGCTGAGCCAGTATTCCTTTGCGATGACCTGGTTTCACAGCGCCCACGATGTGCACCCCCCTTTGTATTACCTGCTGTTGCACAGCTGGATGGATCTGTTCGGCAACAGCATTTTCTCGATCCGCGCCATGAGTGCACTGCCCGGCGTGGCGACGGTTGGACTCGCGGTCTGGTTGATGAGCCTGATGGGCACCCGCCGCGCGGCGGTGCTGGGCGGGGTGCTGTTGGCCATGTTGCCGATCGCCGTGCGCTACAGCCAGGAAGTGCGCATGTATGCGCTGTTGGGCTTCTGGTTGATGGGCGCCACCATCGCCCTGGTCTACTGGGTCAAACGCCCGGAACGGCAGCGTTATCTGGTGATTTACGCACTGTTGATGACCGCCAGTTTCTACACCCACTACTTCACCGGCCTGTGCGTGTTGTCGCACTGGTTCTATTTGCTGGTTCTGCGCCTGCAACGCCAAGCCCCGCAGAAGCTGATTACCCGTCCGGCCTGGTGGTTGACCAACGTCGCTATCGTGGTGATGTACCTGCCGTGGATTCCGAGCCTGGTCGATCAACTGGCCCACATTCCTCAATTGAGGGTTGGCGGCGACGTGGGTTGGATTCCGCCGGTGGATATCTACTCGCTGCCGTCGGCGATCTGGCAGTTCATGATTCTGGAAGACGGGCGTACCGTGCCGCTGGCGTTGTATGTGCTGATGCCGGTGGTGATGGCGCTGATCGCTGCAGTGGTGGCGTTGCGTGATCGCAGTCCGCACAAGTTTCAGGTGTTGATCGTCACCCATGCCTTCCTGCCGCTGCTGGTGATTTTTGCGGTGTCGTTCATCACGCCGTTGTTGGTCGAGCGCTACCTGATGTTCGCCGCGATTGGCTTGCCGTTGATTCTGGCCATTGCCATCGACCAGTTGGAAAAGCGTTTCCGCTTCCTGGCGATGGGCTTGCTGGTGCTGGTGCTGGGCGTGGAAATGGTCGGTTTGAAAACCGACTACAGCGTCGATCCGGAGCAGTTCGATGTGTTGGTTGATTATGTGAACCAGCATTACGAAAAGGGTGATCGCATCGTGGTCAGCGATTTGTTCTGGTACTTCAGTTACGTCTATTACAACCGCACCGAGGCTGAGCCGCTGTTGTACACGCCGCCATTGGCCGACGGCAGCTCCGGACGGCCGAATGCCTACGGTTTCGGCACCTTGGTGGATGAAAACGCCGACAAGATCTACGTTGATCACTTGCAAGTGCTGCCTAAAGGGCCAGGGCGGGTGTGGCTGGTCAGCGGGGTGTATCCGCCGGATGACTTCCAGTCGATCCCGGGGGAGTGGAACAAGGCTAAAGAGCTGAAGGTCGGGGATACGGTGTTGCGGTTGTATACGACGCCCTGAATGGAGGCGGTGTATTGAATACACCGCCCTCGCGGGCAAGCCCGCTCCTACAAGGGATCTGTTTTTGATCGATGCAATTGCATCAAGACCTCAACCAACGCCTCGGCAAACCGATAACAATCCCCCGGCCAGCGCGCTGTCAGCAGGTTGCCGTCGCGCACCACAAAACCATTCTCCGGCTTGCTCGCTGAATCACGCTTGAAAAACCGCGGGCCAGGCTGGAAGTCGCTGGGACTGGCCAGCGCCGCTTTGACTTCCTCTTCCACAGTCTGCGGGTAGGTTCGGTAATAACGACCCAGCCACGGCGCGGTGACGATCCACGCCGGCAATTCCATGGTGTTGGCCAACAGCGCGGTCACCTTGCGCCCATGCAGCACCGAGCGCCCGTTTTGCGGATCAAGGGTCCGCGCCAACAGCAAAGGTCCGTGACACACCGCAGCCACCGGCTTGTTTGCCTGAAAAAAGTGCAGGGCGATGTGCTGGGCCTGTTCTGACTCGAGCAAGGTCCGCATGCCCCGCGCGTGGCCACCGGGAATCACCAACCCATCGAAGTGCTCAGGGTTGACGTCGGCGAAGGCCATCGGCGAGAGAAAAGCCTCGTCTTCGATCATCGTCCGGTAGTGTTGCAGGTCCGCAGCGCGGGTCATCAACATCGGGTTCAACAGACCGAAGCCAATGTCGACCAAGCGCGAGTCGGCGTAGGCGGGCAAACCGTGGGGCGTGGCAAAGCGCACCTCGATCCCGGCCCGACGCAACGCCTGCCATGGCACGCTGCTTTCGGTGGGATCGTAGTCGGACTGAGGTAACAGGAAGAGCATCATGCAGGCTTCCTCACATTGACAGGTGGGATCAAAGCCCCTGTTTTACGGGGTCAACCCGCCGCTGTCGAGATGAATAAGCCTCGGGGTTGCTCAGGCATGAACGCTGACGGACAGGCTGCCGCTGCCGGAGTGCGCAAACCAGGACATGGCGGAGATCACGTGGTTGGCTTCCTGGATGCCGCTGGTCTCGCGGCGGAACGCACTGGTGCGTGCTTCCTTCGGGTTGGCGTTGGCATACGTGGTGCGGTCATCCATTTTCTGATCGAACAACGCCAGCGCGTTGAAGGGTTTATCCAGATTGATCTGTTTGCCCTTGTTGTCGTACTCCATGCTGCCCGCTTTGAACTGCGCCAACACGGCATCGCTGATCAGGTTATTGTCATTCAGGGTCTTGCCGATCGCGGCCAGGCTGCGGGTAGAGATTGCGGTCAGGTCGACTTTTTTCAGAAATTCCTTGATCCGATTGAGGCCGACATCACTGGTGATCTTGAAAATGGTTTTCGCATCGTTACTGGTTTTGATCGGATGCAGGGCGTTTTTTTGATCGGGATGGCGAATAACGAAGGAGCTGCCGGTCGAGGTGACGGTCAATCCATTGGCCTGTAGAGGCGGTGCTGGAGGCGTGATGCTGGTGCTCACTGGTGTAGCTCCCTAATTTGGTGCACTCAAGATGCTGGCGATCATGCATCACGCCAACACCCAGCACACCACTGTGTATCAAAACTGAGACATCTTGATACAATTATGTCGTCATTCAATACGTTTGGCCTTTTTGAAAAATCCTGATTTGGCCTATTTCTCGAGCCCCTTGAGCAATGCCGCGTTGAACTCGACGGGTTTCTCCATCTGCGGTGCATGGCCCAGGCCGGCAAACTCCACCAGCTTCGCACCGGGAATCATCCGCGCCACTTGCTTGCCCAACACGTTGTAGTGACCGATCCTGGCCTTGACCTCGGGCGGGGCGATGTCGCTGCCGATGGCGGTGGTGTCCGCGTCACCGATCATCAACAGGGTGGGCACTTTCAGGTTGGGGAATTCATAAAACACCGGCTGAGTGAAAATCATGTCGTAGATCAGGGCCGAGTTCCACGCCACCGCTTTGTGCCCTGGGCCCTTGTTCAATCCAGCGAGCATGTCGACCCATTTGTCGAACGCGGGCTGCCAGCGCCCCACGTAATAGGTGCTTTGCTCGTATTTACGGGTGCCGTCGGCACTGAGCTTCAGTTCACGCTCGTACCATTGATCGACGGTGCGATAAGGCACGCCCAGGGCTTTCCAGTCTTCCAGGCCGATCGGGTTGACCAGCACCAGTTTTTCGGTCTGTTGCGGGTAGAGCAGCGCGTAGCGGGTGGCCAACATGCCACCGGTGGAGTGGCCAATGATCGCGGCGTTGGCGACCCCCAGTTTTTCCAGCAAGGCGTGGGTGTTCAGCGACAGTTGTTGAAAGCTGTATTGATAGTGCTCGGGTTTGCTGGAGGTGCAGAAGCCGACTTGATCCGGCACTACCACGCGGTAGCCGGCACCGCTCAGGGCCTTGATGCTGTCCTCCCAGGTGGCGCCGCAAAAATTCTTGCCGTGCATCAACACCGCGGTATGTCCGTTGGCCGTGCCGGTGGCGGCGACGTCCATGTACCCCATCTCCAGCGATCGGCCCTGGGACTCGAAGGTAAAGATGTGCAGCGGATAGGGGTAACTGAATCCTTGCAGTTGCGGGCCATAGGCAGGGCCGTCAGCCATGGCGACGGCGGGCAAGGCGAGGGTCAGCAGCAGGCTGGCGGTGTTGAGCGGGGACATGGGCCGGTGGCTCCGAATAAGTCGATCCAGGGAGCAGAAGTATCCCGGAAGCCGGCCCGCCGAAACAACCGCCAATGGAATATCCATCAGCGCCGGCCCTGGCTCGCAGAGCGCGATCACCGACGATCAGGTTTCATCCTGCCGCGAATAATCTGGTCTAGCCTTTCAAGGGCAGGCGCTCCAAAGTGTCGGCACAATCGTGATTGTCCCAGAGATGCCCGGCAACGTTTCGGGCGCCCTTCATCTGATCAGGAGTACACGATGGATCTCAACCGTCGTCAGTTCTTCAAGGTCGCCGCTATTGGTCTTGGAGGCTCGAGCCTGGCCGCGCTGGGCATGGCCCCGACGCCAGCCTTCGCCGAGCAGGTGCGCTACTTCAAACTTGCCCATACCCATGAAACCCGCAACACCTGCCCGTACTGCTCGGTCGGTTGCGGCTTGATCATGTACAGCCAGGGCGACGCGGCGAAGAACGTTGCGCAGAACATCATCCACATCGAAGGCGACGCCGACCACCCGGTCAACCGTGGCACCTTGTGCCCGAAAGGCGCCGGTCTGCTGGACTTCATTCACAGCCCTGACCGCTTGAAGTACCCCGAGGTGCGCAAGCCGGGCAGCAAGGAATGGACCCGGGTGTCCTGGGATGATGCACTGGACCGCGTTGCCGACCTGATGAAGGCCGACCGTGACGCTAACTTCATCGAGAAAAACGCCCAGGGCCAGACGGTCAACCGCTGGTTGTCGGTAGGATTTCTCGCGGCTTCGGCGGCTTCCAGTGAAGCCGGTTACCTGACCCACAAGGTGATTCGCAGTCTGGGCATGCTGGGGTTCGATAACCAGGCGCGTGTCTGACACGGTCCGACGGTGGCAAGTCTTGCCCCGACGTATGGCCGTGGTGCCATGACCAACACCTGGACCGATATCGCCAACGCGAATCTGATCCTGGTCATGGGCGGTAATGCCGCCGAAGCGCACCCTTGTGGTTTCAAATGGGTCACGGAAGCCAAAGCGCATAACGCAGCACGCCTGATCGTGGTCGACCCGCGGTTCACCCGCACGGCCTCGGTGGCGGACTATTACGCGCCGATTCGCACCGGTACCGACATCGCCTTCATGGGCGGCCTGATCAACTACCTGCTGAACGAAGACAAGATCCAGCACGAGTACGTGCGCAACTACACCGACGTGTCGTTCATCGTCAGGGCCGGTTATGGCTTCGAGGACGGGATCTTCAGCGGCTATGACGTGGCGAAACGTACCTACACCGATAAATCCGGTTGGGGCTACGAGATCGGTGAAGACGGCTTTGCCAAAGTCGATTCGACCCTGCAACACCCCAACTGCGTCTATCAGTTGATGAAGAAACACTACAGCCGCTACACCCCGGAACTGGCCAGCCAAATCTGTGGTATGCCGCAAGCCAGCATGCAGAAGATCTGGGAAGAGATCGCCACCTGCGCGCAACCCGGCAAGACCATGACCATTCTGTATGCCCTGGGCTGGACCCAGCATTCGATTGGTTCGCAGATCATCCGCAGCGCGGCGATGGTGCAACTGTTGCTGGGCAACGTCGGCATGCCCGGCGGCGGGGTCAATGCCTTGCGCGGTCACTCGAATATCCAGGGGCTGACCGACCTCGGGCTGTTGTCGAACTCACTGCCGGGCTACCTGACACTGGCCAACGATAAAGAACAGGACTACGACGCTTTTATTGCCGCGCGCACGCAAAAACCGCTGCGTCCAGGGCAGCTGTCCTACTGGCAGAACTACAGCAAGTTCCATGTCAGCCTGATGAAGTCCTGGTACGGCGCCAACGCCACGGCGGACAACCATTGGGGTTACGACTGGCTGCCGAAGCTCGACATCCCCGGCTACGACATCCTGAAGATGATCGACATGATGGGCCAGGGCCAGGTCAACGGTTACATGTGCCAGGGCTTCAACCCGATCGCCGCGCTGCCGGATAAAAACCGGGTGATGGCGGCACTGGCCAAGCTCAAGTGGATGGTGGTGATGGACCCGCTGGCTACCGAGACCTCGGAGTTCTGGCGCAATGCCGGGCCGTACAACGATGTCGACACCGCCAACATCCAGACTGAAGTGATTCGCCTGCCGACCACCTGTTTTGCCGAAGAAGATGGCTCGCTGGTCAACAGCAGCCGCTGGTTGCAATGGCACTGGAAAGGCGCCGAAGGGCCCGGCGAGGCGACCACCGATGTGCGGATCATGGCCGAGCTGTTCCTGCGCCTGCGCAAGCGTTATCAGGCCGACGGCGGCAAGTTTGCTGATCCGATCCTTAAACTCAGCTGGCCGTACAAGGTCCCTGACGAACCGTCACCGGAAGAACTGGCCAAGGAAATCAACGGCGCCGCCACCACCGACTTTACCGATGCCAGCGGCGCGGCGGTCAAGGGCGGGCAGCAACTGGCGGGTTTTGCTCAACTCAAGGACGACGGCAGCACCGCGTCGGGCTGCTGGATTTTCGCGGGCAGTTGGACCGAGCAAGGTAACCAGATGGCTCGGCGCGACAACAGCGATCCGTACAACATGAAGCAACATCAGGGCTGGGCCTGGGCCTGGCCGGCCAATCGGCGGATTCTGTACAACCGCGCCTCGGCGGACACCAAGGGCAATCCGTGGGACCCGAAAAAACGCCTGGTGTGGTGGAACGGCAAGGTCTGGACCGGCACCGACGTGCCGGACTACAAGGCCGACGTACCGCCCGAAGCCGGGATGAACCCGTTCATCATGAACCCCGAAGGGGTGGCGCGCTTCTTCGCCGTCGACAAGATGAACGAAGGACCGTTTCCGGAACACTACGAACCGTTCGAGACGCCCATCGGCATCAACCCGCTGCACCCCAACCACAAGGGCTCGACTAGCAACCCGGCGGCGCGGATCTTCGATTCGGTGTGGGACACCCTGGGCCAGGCCAAGGACTTCCCGTATGCCGCCACCAGTTACCGGCTGACCGAGCACTTCCACTTCTGGACCAAGCACTGCCGGCTCAACTCGATTGCGCAACCCGAGCAATTCGTCGAGATCGGCGAAGTGCTGGCCAAGGAGAAAGGCATCGTTGCCGGTGACCGGGTCCGTGTCAGTTGCAAGCGTGGGCATATCGAAGCGGTGGCGGTGGTGACGAAGCGCATCCGGCCGCTGCAGGTCAATAACCAGACCGTGCACCACATCGGCATCCCGCTGCACTGGGGTTTCACCGGTGTTGCCCGGCATGGCTACCTGACCAACACCCTGGTGCCGTTCCTCGGCGATGGCAATTCGCAGACCCCGGAATCCAAGTCGTTCCTGGTCAACGTGGAGAAAATCTAAATGGCCATTCAAGACATCATCGCGCGTTCGGCCACCACCACGGTCCCGTCATCGGTGCGTCAGTTGGAGGAAGTGGCCAAGCTGATCGACACCACCAAATGCATCGGTTGCAAGGCCTGCCAGGTCGCCTGTTCGGAATGGAACGAGCTGCGCGACGAGATCGGCCATAACCACGGGACCTACGACAACCCACAAGACCTCAGCGCCGAGACCTGGACCCTGATGCGCTTCACCGAGCACGAAACCGACGCCGGCAATCTGGAGTGGCTGATCCGCAAGGACGGCTGCATGCACTGCTCGGACCCCGGTTGCCTGAAGGCTTGCCCGAGTCCGGGGGCGATCATCAAGCACGCCAATGGCATCGTCGACTTCAACCAGGACCATTGCATCGGCTGCGGCTATTGCATCACCGGTTGCCCGTTCAACATTCCGCGCATCTCGCAGAAGGATCACAAGGCCTACAAATGCTCGCTGTGTTCGGATCGGGTCGCGGTCGGGCTGGAGCCCGCCTGCGTCAAGACCTGCCCGACCGGGGCCATCGTCTTCGGCAGCAAAGAAGACATGAAAGTGCATGCCGCCGAACGCATCGTCGACCTCAAATCGCGAGGCTTCGAGCACGCCGGGCTGTATGACCCGGACGGCGTGGGGGGCACCCATGTGATGTACGTGCTGCACCATGCCGACACGCCGAGCCTGTACGCGGGCTTGCCGGATCAACCGGTGATCAGCCCCTTTGTCGGCCTGTGGAAGGGCGTGAGCAAACCGCTGGCGCTGCTGGCCATGGGCGCGGCAGTGCTGGCCGGGTTCTTCCATTACGTGCGTATCGGTCCTAATCGTGTGGAAGAAGATGAGCACCCAACACCCGGCGACAGCAGCGTGCACCAGGTCGATCCCAGCGTGCATGTGGTTGATCCGCGCAAACCCCGTGGCG
Source organism: Pseudomonas sp. NA-150 (assembly GCF_044336365.1). Lineage (NCBI taxonomy): Bacteria > Pseudomonadati > Pseudomonadota > Gammaproteobacteria > Pseudomonadales > Pseudomonadaceae > Pseudomonas > Pseudomonas sp. NA-150. The sequence continues at coordinate 3,241,040 of NZ_CP172305.1, forward strand.
AACCAGGGGAGACCCGGCCATGAACGACAAACCGATCCTGCGTTACAACGCCAATCAGCGCACCAATCACTGGCTGGTGGCGATTCTGTTCTTCATGGCTGGCTTGTCGGGGCTGGCGCTGTTTCACCCGGCGCTGTTCTGGCTGAGCAACCTGTTTGGCGGCGGGCCGTGGACGCGCATCCTGCATCCGTTCATGGGCGTGTTGATGTTCTTGTTGTTCATGGGCCTGGTGATTCGCTTCTGGTGGGCTAATTTCTTTATTCCTAACGACTGGCGCTGGCTAAGGCGCATCGACCGGGTGCTGGTCAACGATGAAGAGGACGTACCGCCGGTTGGCAAGTACAACGCCGGGCAGAAGTTGCTGTTCTGGACCCTGTTGGCGTGCATGTTGGTGCTGTTGTGCAGCGGCGTAGTGATCTGGCGGGTGTATTTCAGCGAGTACTTCGGCATCACGATTATTCGTCTGGGCGCCTTGCTGCATGCGCTGGCCGCGTTCGTGCTGATCCTGAGCATCATCATTCACATCTACGCCGGTATCTGGATCAAGGGTTCTATCGATGCAATGTTGCACGGTTGGGTCGGTCGCGCCTGGGCGAAGAAACACCATGAACTCTGGTACCGCGAGGTGACTCGCGAGGAACGGCCTGAGACACCGGTCAGTAAAAAAGGATGAACGCTTGAGCACATTACTTGAACCGGAACAGATTGAAGGGTCGGCGATTGCCCTGCCATTTCTACACTTGCCGCCGCCCGACCTGTTCAGCCTGCGCGCCGCGCGACTCGAACAATTGGCCGAGGGGCACCCACTGGCGGATTACCTGCTGTTGATCGCGGGGCTGTGCCATGTGCAACACAATATGTTGCAGCAACCACCGTCGGTGCGTTTGCTGGACCCGCAACGCCTGGCACTCTGTCAGCAGCACGGTTTGCCGCCGCTGGCCGCCGACAGTCTGGTGCGTGATGACGATTGGCAGGCGTACCTCGATGCACTGCTGATGCGTTACCAGGCACCGCCGCAAGCGCCAGTGCAAAAAGCCATCGCCACCCTGCACAGCGCCAACGCCGGGCAGCGCAAGGCCTGGGCGATTGCCTTGCTCAGTGGCCAGTTCACTGCGGTGCCGGTGGCGTTGGTGCCGTTTCTGGGTGCGGCGTTGCAGGCGGCCTGGAGTCACTGGCTGCTGAACCTGCCCAGCCATGATTTGAAACCCGGTGACAGCCTCAGCCAGTGCCCGGCCTGTGGTTCGCCGGCGATGGCCGGGGTGATCCGCCATCGGGGTAAATACAACGGTCTGCGTTATCTGGTGTGTTCGTTGTGTGCCTGTGAATGGCACGCAGTGCGGGTCAAATGCATCTACTGCGAACAAAGCAAGGGCCTGAAATACGTCAGCCTTGATGATGATCGCCATCGCGTCGAGCATGCGCCATTGCGCGCGGAAGTCTGCCCCAACTGCAACAGCTACCTCAAACTGCTGTACCTGGAAGACGACGCCGAGGCCGAAGCCTTATCCGCCGATTTGACCAGCCTGATGCTCGACATGCGGCTGGACCTGGAAGGCTACCAGCGCCTGGCGCCGAACCTGCTGTTGGCACCGGGAGGGGAGTGAGGGCAGGGTCTACACTGAGTTTTTGCCGACTCAAGCCTGCGCTCACACGCACATACTGTAGGAGCGAACGTGTTCGCGAGGCGGTGTGTTTGACAGACCGCATCAAGCCTCTCGCCAACAAGTTGGCTCCTACTGAGAACTGCGACCACGCCGTTACAGGAGCTTCTAAATGCCCTCCAGTCCTGCCAACACCGCACGCTTGCCGTCCATCGACAGCCTGTTGCGCAGCCCCGCCTGCCAACCACTGGCCGAGCGCTACGGCCGTGACGCCTTGCTCTCGACCCTGCGGCAACTGCTCGACGACCTGCGTGAGTCCGTGCGATCCGGTGGGCTAGAGGCTATCGAACTGACCCCCGAAGTGCTGGCCGGCAGGGCGGGCGAACGTCTGAGCCTGCAACACCGCAGCCGGGTGCGCCGAGTGTTCAACCTCACCGGCACCGTGCTGCACACCAACCTCGGGCGTGCGTTGTTGCCCGAGGAAGCCATCGAAGCGGTGCAGATGGCCGCCCGTTATCCGCTGAACCTGGAGTTCGATCTGCGCAGCGGCAAGCGCGGTGATCGCGACGATTTGATCGAAGGCCTGATCCGTGAATTGACCGGCGCCGAAGCGGTGACGGTGGTCAACAACAATGCGGCAGCGGTTTTACTCGCCCTCAACAGCCTCGGCGCACGCAAGGAGGGCATCATCTCCCGAGGTGAATTGATCGAGATCGGCGGCGCCTTTCGTATCCCCGACATCATGGCCCGGGCCGGGGTCAAATTGCATGAAGTGGGCACCACCAATCGCACCCATGCCAAGGACTACGAGGCCGCTATCAGTCCCCGCAGCGGTTTGCTGATGCGCGTGCACACCAGCAACTACAGCATTCAGGGTTTCACCACCCAGGTGCCGACCGCCGAACTGGCGCAGTTGGCGCATCAACATGGCTTGCCACTGCTGGAAGACCTCGGCAGCGGTAGCCTGCTGGACCTCACCCGCTGGGGCTTGCCGGCCGAACCGACGGTGCGCCAGGCCTTGGCCGATGGCGCCGATATCGTCACCTTCAGCGGCGACAAACTGCTGGGCGGGCCGCAAGCCGGGCTGATCGTCGGTCGCAAGGAACTGATCGCACGGATCAAAAAGAACCCGCTGAAACGCGCGCTACGGGTCGACAAACTGACCCTCGCGGCCCTCGAAGCCGTGTTGGGTTTGTACCGCGACCCCGACCGCCTGGCAGAGCGCCTGCCGAGTTTGCGCCTGTTGACCCGACCGCAGACCGAGATTCTGGCCCAGGCCGAACGTCTGCGGCCGTCGTTGGCGCACGTGCTGGGCGAAGGTTGGGGCGTGGTGGTGTTGCCAGCGTTGGGCATGATCGGCAGCGGCAGCCAACCGGTGGCGCGCCTGCCCAGCGCGGCGTTGTGCGTGCGTCCACACGTGTCCAAACGCCTGCGCGGTCGTCAATTGCATGCACTGGAAGCAGCGTTGCGCGAACTGCCAATTCCGGTGCTCGGCCGCATCGACGATGACGCGCTGTGGCTGGACCTGCGGCAACTGGACGATGAAGTCGGCTGGCTGGCCCAGCTCAGTCAACTGGCTATCGGAGGCCACGCAGGGTGATCGTCGGTACGGCGGGGCACATCGACCATGGTAAAACCGCGCTGCTGCAAGCGCTGACCGGGCAATCCGGCGACCGTCGGCCGCAGGAGCGTGAACGTGGGATCACCATCGACCTGGGGTTTATCTACGCGGCATTGGAGCCAGGTGCCGCGCTGACCGGCTTCATCGACGTGCCGGGCCACGAACGGTTCATTCACAACATGCTCGCCGGCGCCCACGGCATTGACCTGGTGTTGCTGGTCATCGCCGCGGATGACGGGGTGATGCCGCAGACCCGCGAGCATCTGGCGATTGTCGAGTTGCTGGGCATTCCCCGTGCCGTGGTGGTGATCAGCAAGTGCGACCGGGTCGATCCGTTGCGGGTACGGGCGGTGCAGGCTGAGGTCACAGCGTTGCTGGCCAGCGGGCCTTACGCCAACGCGCCACAGATTGCCCTGTCGAGCATCACCGGCGACGGCGTCGAAACCCTGCGCCAGGCTTTGCTGGACGCCCAGCGCGAGGTTCGACAACGCAGCCGCGAAGGTGGTTTTCGTCTGGCCATCGACCGTGCATTCAGTGTGCCGGGCACAGGTATCGTGGTCACCGGTACTGCTTTGGCCGGGCACGTAGTGGTCGGCGACACGTTGCTGTTGGGCGCAACCGGCAAACCAGTGCGGGTGCGCGGCCTGCATGCACAGAACCACGCGGCGGTCGAGGGCTGGGCCGGGCAACGTATCGCCCTGAACCTGGCCGCCGAGCGCCTGGCACTGGAGCAGATTCATCGTGGCGACGGGTTGCACAGTGAGTGGCTGCACGCGCCGACCCAGCGCCTCGACATTGAGCTGCAATTATTGGCCAGCGAAACTCGCAGCTTTACCCATTTCAGCCCGGTGCACGTGCACCTCGGCACCCAGGACGTCAGCGCACGGGTGGCGCTGCTGGAGGGTGAAAGCCTGGCGCCCGGCCAGCGGATGTTCGCCCAGCTGGTGTTGAATGTGCCGGCGCACGCCGTGCATGGCGATCGGCTGGTGCTGCGCGACCACAGTGCGCAACGCACACTCGGCGGCGCGCGCGTGCTCGACCCCTTTGCCCCGACCCGCCAGCGGCGCAGCCCGGAACGTCTGGCGCAGTTGCAGGCATTGTCCGCCAGCCAGTCGTTGGAGCAGGCACTGCCGTCATTGCTGGCCAACAGCGAGAGCGGCCTCGACCCGCACCGGCTGGAACGTCAGTTCAATCGTCTGCATGAAACCTGGAAACTGCCGGCTGATGTACGCGTCATTGCCACCCGCCAGGGCCAGCGTCTGTTCAGTGAGCACCGCTGGCAGACGCTGAAATCGACCCTGTTGCTGCAACTGGCCGACTTTCATCAGCAGGAACCCGACCAGTTGGGCCCTGATCGAGATCGCCTGCGCCGCTTCAGCGCGACGACGCTGGATCGGCCGACGTTCATCAGCCTGATCGACGAATTACTGGCCGACGGCACGCTGACCGCCACCGGTTCCTGGCTGCACCTGCCTGAACATCAAGTGCGCCTGAGTGTCGAAGATGAAGCGCTGTGGCAACTGTTGCAGCCGCTGCTCACTCAGGCCAGTTTCGACGCCCCTTGGGTTCGCGATCTGGCCAGCGTAACGGGGCGAGATGAAGCGTCGGTGCGCCTGCTAATGCGCAAGCAGGCACGCTTGGGGCAGGTCCATCAAGTGGTTCGCGACCTGTTCTACCTGGAGGCAACCATTCGCCAATTGGCGGCTATGCTGTTGCAATTGGCGACGGTTACCCCGGTGATCCAGGCGGCGACCTTTCGCGACGCGGTGGGCATCGGTCGCAAGCGCAGCATCCAGATCCTCGAGTTCTTTGACCGCCTGGGCCTGACTCGACGCATCGGCAACGAACGGCTGATCCGCGCGGATAACGCGCTGGCACAGAACGCCACTCACTGAGTTCAAGGAAGGCAATCGCGCCCGGTGGCGCGGCCGGGCTTCAAACCCGGTTGGGGACGGCATCCGTTCCCGGGCGGGTTCGACTCCCGCTGCCTTCCGCCATTTCCCGTCACGCCGGGCAGGGGCATCGCACAGATGTATCACTCGTGAAATATTTCGATATATACAGATACTTATTAGTAACAAAGGCGGGTTAATATCAGCGCCTGCTCTTCAATAAAAGCTCAAGAGACGAACTAATGAGTACAGTTACCACGTCCCTGAACATTCTGACGTCCTCCTATACAGCGGTGGGTGCACTCAATAAAGAGGCAACTACCACGGATGATCAGACCACTAATTCAGATTCAATACTGACCAATAACTCAGCGACGTCGACCGTCAGGTTGTCCAACGCTGCGTCCAAAATCAGTCAGAACATCTCGTCCTATGCGCCGTATTTCCCGACGCGTCCGGGCATGAGTGCCGATGCTTTGATCAATGGCGTGTCCAATCCAGGCTCGGTGTCGAGTTCCCAAGGCAAATCGTTTGCGGATGTCGCCACCGATGCCCGTAAAAGTCTCGACGCCAACTATGGGCTGATGAAAGACAGTGGAACGCCTTATAACAGCAGTAGTTTTGCGGACAACAACTCATTGTTCGGTAACCTGGACCGACGCTCGTTGTATGCGATCGCCAGCAACCAGGGTGGCCTCTTCACCAAACAGGAACAGGCTTCCGCCACCTATTTGATGAATCAGCAGCAAAGCCTGGCCACCGGTTTTTATACCGGGCCGCCGGATCAGCAAAAGAACTTCGTTGATCCTTTTGGCACCGACGTGGTATCCCGGGCCAAAGCAGGCTTGAGCTTTCTGGAAAACGTCAGTACTGAAGAAAAGGCCTCGCCTTATTGGTTGAAGCAGCACCAACAGCTGACCTCTGCGCTGCAACTGGCTACGTCGCCGCAAAACGCAAGTGCTGACCCGAAGACCAGTTCCCAACCCCATATGAACCTGGCGCAATTGATGGCGCAGTGGTCAGCGTCGTCGTCTGAGAGCGACCCTTTCGGCGCCAAGGCCAGCTCCGCTGTCGCTCCTGGCGGCACTGCCAGTTCTGTGACCAATCCGGCCACCCACACTGGGGACACGTCCGGGCCTCCGGTGGTGAAACCTGACGCCTCGTAACCCGTCCGACCGCGGCACAAAAAGGGCCACTCGCAAGAGTGGCCCTTTTTTATTACCCCAGACTTCCAGTCGCCTGCGCGATCATCTGTAGGAGCCGCCGCGCACCGCTGCGAATAGGCCTGCGATCCAGCCATCCTTTTTCAAGATGGCCCCCATCTAATCTAATCGCTTTTTGAGCAGCAACCGTCTTGATACCGTTTCCGTAGGCGGACTGATTACCTCAGGTAAACACTCATGTTCCTGACGCCTTATTTATCAATGGCGCGGTAAGTCTTAAAGTTCTTTCCACGCACTTTTCTCGAGCAATAACCCGGAGAAATTTCATGTATTTCGACAACCTGCGGATGCCCCGCGGCACTGTGACTACCGGTCAAGGGGGTCAGCTGTGAATGCTTCCAAACCCATGCCGGCCGTCTGGCGTCTGGCGCTCTCGGGACTGTGTGCGACTTTGCTGGGCATGGGCCTGGCGCGATTTGCTTACACGCCGCTGTTGCCAGCGGTGATTGCTGCGCACTGGTTTGCCGCGTCCGACGCCGCCTACCTGGGGGCAGCCAATCTGGTGGGGTACCTGTTGGGTGCTTTGTTGGGTGTGCCATTGGCCGCACGCTTTCGCGCCACGTCGGTGCTGCGCGGGGCGATGCTGGTCGCCACCCTGAGTTTCTTTGCCTGTGCCTGGCCACTGGATTTCGCCTGGTTTTTCAGCTGGCGGCTACTGTCGGGTATCTGCGGTGGCTTGCTGATGGTCCTCGCGGCACCGTCGATCCTGCCCCATGTGCCAGTGGCGCGTCGGGGGCTGGTCGGGGGCGTGATCTTTGTCGGTGTCGGGCTGGGCATCGTTGCCTCCGGCACCCTGGTGCCACTGTTGTTGCGCCAGGGCTTGATGCAAACATGGATCGGCCTCGGCGTGTTGGCGGCGATCGTCACTCTGGTGGCGTGGCAGAGTTGGCCGACCGCTGATGCACCGGGTGCTGCATCGCAGACCAAGACACAACACGCACAGCCCACCAAACGCTTGCGTCTGCTGTATGTGCAGTACGGCTTGTACGCTTTGGGCCTGGTGCCACACACGATATTTATCGTCGACTTCGTGGCTCGCGGTCTGGGTCAGGGGCTTGATGCCGGCTCGCACTATTGGGTGCTGTTGGGGCTGGGCGCAGTAGTGGGACCGTTGTTGGTCGGCCACTTGGCGGATCGCTCCGGCTACGGTCCGGCATTGCGACTAGCCTTTATTGTCGGGGCAGCAGCGGTGGCGTTGCCAGCCGTGACACACAACACCGCAGCGCTGATGGTCTCGAGTCTGATCGTCGGTGCCTTTACCCCTGGGATCGTGCCGCTGGTACTGGGCCGCATCCATGAACTACTGGAGCACCACCCCAGCTTGCAACGCGGCGCCTGGCGCAGTGCGACCACTGCGTTCGCCATCATGCAGGCATCGTCGGCTTACGGCATGTCCTGGCTGTTAAGCCGAGGCAGCGATAACTACCACGTGGTCTTCCTGCTCGGAGCAGCAGCGATGACCGTGTCCCTGACCCTGGATTTGCTGGCTGCGGTGCTCTCACGACGAGACGCTGTCACTGCCTGATCCGGTTTTGTTTTACGTCCACTCACCCTTGTTGGTCTATCTAAGAGGTTTCACCATGAGCACTTCGCAAAAAGTTGTCATCGTTACCGGCGCATCCCAAGGTATCGGCGCAGGTCTGGTCCAGGCCTTCCGTGAGCATGGCTACAAAGTCATCGCCACCTCGCGTTCGATCAAGCCGTCGACTGATCCCGATGTACTGGCGATCGCCGGTGACATTGGCGACCGCGCTGTCGCTGAGAAAGTAGTCCGTGAAGGCGTCGCCCGTTTTGGCCGCATCGACAGCCTGGTCAACAACGCCGGGATCTTTATCGCCAAGTCGTTCACCGAGTACACCCAGGAAGAATACATTTCCAAGCGTTCGACCAACCTCGATGGTTTTTTCAACATCACTCAGCTGGCCATCGCCCAGATGGAAAAACAAGGTAACGGCGGCCACGTGGTCAGCGTCACCACCAGCCTGACCGATCACGCCATCGACGGCGTGCCGTCTGTACTGGCTTCGCTGACCAAGGGCGGCATCAACGCAGCCACCAAATCCCTGGCCATCGAATACGCCAAGCGCGGCATCCGCGTTAACGCGATCTCCCCAGGCATCATCCGTACCCCGATGCACGGTCCTGAAACCCACGAAGCGCTGGGCAGCCTGCACCCAATGGGCCACATGGGCGATATCAAAGACATCGTCGATGGCGTGCTGTACCTGGACAACGCTGCGTTCGTAACCGGCGAAATCCTCCACGTTGATGGCGGCCAAAGCGCGGGTCACTAAGCACTAGGCTGGTCACCACGCAGTAAGAAGAGGCGGTTCGTCACCTGTTGGCGAGCCGCTTTCTCACGTCTACTTCCCGCGAGACTTCCTCATGTCCGTTCAACGAATCGCCAAAGGGACGCCGGCTTACCGTCGCATCTCCCTGGCCTTGCTCATGGCCGGTTTCGCTACGTTTGCGCTGCTGTATGGCGCGCAGCCGCTGCTGCCGTTGTTTGCCAGCGAATACGCGATCAGCGCCGCGCAATCCAGCCTCGCCGTATCGTTCGCCACGGGCGCCATGGCCCTGGCGTTCTTCCCGGCGGCAGTGCTCTCGGATCGCTTTGGTCGCTTGCCAGTGATGCTGACGTCCTTGTTTGCCGCCACCTCATTGACTGTGCTGTCGGCGTTTCTGCCGGGCTGGCACACGTTGCTGGTGATGCGCGCGTTAACCGGGATTGCTCTGGCCGGGATTCCTAGCGTGGCGATGGCTTATGTTGCGGAAGAACTCGACAGCGCCTCGATCGGTTCCGCCATGGGCCTGTACATCAGTGGTTCGGCGATTGGCGGGATGGCGGGGCGACTGGGCGTGACGTTGTTGACTGAACACTTTGGCTGGCGTTGGGCATTGGGCGCGATGGGCGCGTCAGGATTGATCGCAGCCTTCTGCTTTTGGCGCCTGGCCCCGGCATCGCAGGGTTTCGTGGCGCAAATCCACACCCCACGCAGCCTGTTTGCGGCACTGGGACGCGTCCTCAGCGACAGCGCGTTACGCCTGATTTATGCCGAAGACTTCCTGCTGATGGGCGCTTTCGTGACGATCTACAACTACGTCGGTTTTCGCTTACTGGCGGCGCCTTATTCGTTGTCGCAGACGGCGGTGGGCAGTATTTTTCTGATGTACATCATTGGTTCCTATAGCTCGGCGTGGTTTGGCGGCATCGCCGGGCGGCTGGGCCGAGCCAAGGTGTTCTGGATACCGATTGTGCTGATGCTCTGCGGTATTGTGCTGACGGCGTTGCAACCGCTGTGGCTGGTCATTGTCGGCATCGGCATTATCACCGGTGCCTTTTTTGCCGCCCATTCAACCGCGTCCGGTTGGGTTGGACAACGCGTCACCCGCGATCGCGCCCAGGCTTCGGCGCTGTACCTGTTGTTCTACTACGGTGGCTCCAGCGTGCTCGGGTCGGCCGGGGGGATTGCCTGGGGCATGGACACCTGGCGCGGGGTGGCACTGTTCTCTGGCGCGCTGGTATTGATTGCACTGTTGATCGCTACACGCTTGTACCGAGTGCGTCCGCTGGCCAGCGTCGCCCCGGCACCTGAGATGTCACAGTGACCGCGTCATGGGCGTTGGATCAACCAAAGTATTACGAAATGTGTTAACGGGGCGTATTCCACGATAGGCGCTTAGACGCTAGCCCGCAGATCATGAGAATATTGGCCACTTTGACCAGCATTCAAAAGGCGTTTCTCATCATGGAATTGAAGGATTATCTCGCCAGCCTGAGCGAACAGGAGCAAGCGCTGCAATTCGAGCATTTCGATCAAACCACTGCCTGGACGTTGGGCAGTCGAATCCGCGACCTGGCGATTGAGCGTCAGGCCCCGGTAGCCATCGATATCCGCTTGTTCGCTCAGCCGCTGTTTTTTGTGGCGCTACCGGGTACTACGCCGGACAACGCAGACTGGATCCGCCGTAAGTCTAACGTTGTCGCCCGTTTCCATCGCAGCAGCTATTCAATGAGCGTCGAGTTGACCCACAGGCAGCGCACGCTTGAAGGGCATTACGGCACAGCGGCCAGCGAGTTCACGGCGCATGGCGGCTCGTTCCCGCTGCGGGTCAAAGGCGCCGGGGTGGTCGGCAGCATCACCGTTTCCGGGCTACCGCAATATGAAGATCACCGGTTGGTGGTCAGGGCCATTTGTGAGCACTTGGGCCTGAGTTTTGCCGAGATGGATCTGCCAGCGTTTTAAGGGATGTGAGCCCATCTGCTGCCACCGGTCGAACAACCTTCCGCGGGCAGCAAACCTCTACGAACTCGCCTTGTGTTTTTTCTTGAAACACAGACTAGGTTGCAACAGGTTTGAAATTCTTTATCGTTCGCGCCCTCAATTTTCTGTAGAGGCTGTGCGGATGAAGTCGCTGACGATTCTTGTCCCTTTATGTTTCGCCTTGGTGCAGGACTACGCCTTCGCCTCGGACTTGGCTAAACCCTCGCCGCTGCCCGTTGTGCAGTCTGTTTTTCAACATCGATTGGCGACCGGTTCGATTTATCCCGATCAGTTCAACCGGTTGGAAAAATGGCTCACGCCGCAACTGCTGGCGTCTTGTCGCACCTACCAACGCGCGTTATCCCAAGATAAAACGCACAAGGAACGAGTGCCTGCCCTTCATTCTGACCCGCTCACCGGTGCGCAAGAACAACTCGGAACGCATTTTACCGTGCAGAGCAAGGGCGGTAGTGGCGATGTCGCACACCTGTCGGTTCGCCTTTTCTATCCAGATGGTTCGTTCTTTGCGTCGCGGAACGTTTGGCTAACCTATTCGTCGTCCCGCGGATGGCTTATATCTAACATCGAGCGGCTGCGACAAACCTGCGATCGCGGCCCGTATCCTGCGTATTGAATGTGTCCGTGTTCCTCATCCTGCAGCCGACACTTAACCCGCCGACACAAAGATGATAATCGGCCCGCAAACCGCCAACAGCACGTTGGAAATCGCGTAGCACACGGTAAAGCCAATCACCGGCGTGCTGCTGCCGGACACCTCGATAATCTTGTTCATCGACGCGGCTTCGGTCTGTGCCCCGGCCAGCGCGCCAAACAAAATCATCGGGTGCAGGCGCAGCACGTAACGGCCGAAATACAACGCCACCAGTGGCGGCAGCAAGGTCACGATAACCCCGGCCAGCAGCAACGACAGACCGTGTTCCTGCATTGCCGCCAGCGCTTGCGGCCCGGCCAGCAGGCCGACCACCGCGCCGAACGCGGTCAGGCCGAACTCAGAAAAAGCCCATTGCGCGGCAGGGGGCAGGGCACCGATTTCCGGGTGGCGCGAGTTAAACCAGCCGATCACCAAGGCCACCACCAGCACACCGCCCCCGACGCCGAGTTCCACCGGAATCATGCCGATGTGTGCCGATAACATGCCCAGCACCGCACCGAACACCATCCCCAGCGCGTGCACGGCGATGTCACTTTTATAGCTGTTTTCACGTATACGCCCCAGGCGTGGCGCCAGCGCTTCGATGCTGGAGGTGCGCCCGGTCAGGGAAATCACGTCGCCGCGATGCAGTTCGGTATTGGGCAACAGCGGCAGGTCATAACCTTGGCGCGTGATGCCATTCAGAAAACAACCCATGCGCCCGGCGTTGACCAGCCGTTGTTTGGCTTGCTTGATGGTCTTGCCGGCGAATTCGGCGGAAGTCAGCACCACGTCGACCGTGCGGGTTGGAAAGGACAGCGATTCGGGGTGGTCGACTTCCGGACCAATCCACTCTGCCAGCGTGCCGACGGCTTCGCGCAGGGAATAGATCGCGACAATATCGCCCGCTTGCAACTGGGTAATGGCATCACGCTCAAGTATCTGCTGGCCACGCACCACCCGCTCGACACTCATGGCCGGGTGCAGTTGCTCGATATCCGCGACGGTCTTGCCATCGGCCTGGCCTTGGGCGGTCACCTGATGCGCGCGCACCACGATGCGGGTGTAGGGGATCGAGATCGCATCTTCGTCGTTGGCGATACCCAGTTCCAGTTCCAGCTCACGGGCCGATGCGCGCACGTCGACGCCCAGCAGCATCGGCGCGATGCTGCCGACAAATACGATCAGGCCGATAGTGCCGAACACATAAGTAATGGCGTAGGCCACCGCCATGTTGCTGTTGAGCACCGCGACGGCGGCTTTATCCAGTTTCAACTCGTTGAGGGCGCTGCTGGCGGTACCCATGATCGCCGTATCCGTCATCGCCCCGGCACCGACCCCGGCGGAAAAGCCGGCGTCGAAATGGAACAGCGCGCTCACCGCCAAAATCGAGCCCAACGCGGTGCCACACAACACCACCGACAGAATCACCAGCTTGAGCGTGCCTCGATTGAGGCTGCCGAAAAACTCCGGGCCACTCTTGAAGCCCACGGCGTAAATGAACAGGACAAAGAACACCGACTTGAGCACTGGCGAGACCTCGATGCCGATCTGCCCGATCAGCAACCCCATCAGCAACGCGCCGGCGACCGAACCCAGGTGAAAGCTGCCCAGTTGGATGCGGCCGAGCAGCACGCCAAGGGCAATAGACAGGAATACGGCGATTTCAGGCGAAGAGCGGAGGGCGTGAAGAACGAAGTCTGACATGGGGCCGATCTCCTTTCGGGACACAGGGGGCGACTGACGTGATGAGCGTAGTTGCTCGGAGTGAATCCCTGAGCACTGATCATTGAAATGCCCCAGGCTCTCGCAACAGGCTACTTCGTTGATCGTAGTTTCACTGGCATTCGCTTCACGCGGATTGACGGAACCCTGAAAGCCTTCTTTGCTAACCGGACTGGTTCGCAAGCAGGCCCTGGAGTGCTGATCGATGACGTCGAACGCGAAGTACCTGATTCTATTATTGGCACCCTTGGCGCTGGGAGCTCACGCCGAAGATACGCCCGCCGATGCGCCGGTGCTGAATCAGCAAGTCATCGGCAAGTTGGTCGATATGGGGGAGTATTTACGCAGCTTGCATGTTTTCCAGGTCAGAGCCGATGTCAGCCGGGATACCGTTCTGGACACCGGGCAGAAGATCAAGATGCAGTCGGTCAATACCTTGCTCGTAGAGGGAAAAACCCATATGTACGCCAAGTCCGATGGCGATGCGCGCACGCGAGAACTGTTTTATAACGGCAAGAACCTGACCCAGTACTCCCCCTATTTAAAGTTCTATACAACGGTCAAGGCCCCGGCCACAGTGACCGAAACCATCCATGAGTTCGAGCAATACTACGGCGTGCAAGTGCCCATGGAAGACCTGTTTTTGTTCGGCAGCGATCAGGCACAGATCGATGCACTGAAAAGCGCGGCTTACGTAGGTCCGTCGACCATTAATGGCCGGCTCTGTGATCATCTGGCCTTCCGCCAGGAGCATGCGGACTGGCAACTATGGATCACCCGATCAGTCAAACCCTTGCCGTGCAAACTGGTGATCACCACCACCGATGACAGCAGTTTTCCGGAGTACAGCGCCACCTACACCTGGAATCTGCAACCGACGATCAAACCTTCTGCGTTCACGTTCAGTCCGGCTAAAGGCGATGTTGCCATTCCACTGAAAAAAATCAGCGAGGTGGCGCAATGATCATGGCCAGAACCACTCCGCACATCGCGCTGGTGTCGTTACTGAGCGCTGCCTTGATGACCGTCGCCCTAAGCAGTCCTGTACAGGCCGGCCCCCGTGAGCGCGGCGCAGCACGTACCTCGGTGAACCGTCCATCGGCGCCCAATGCGCAACCGGCTCGTCACCCGAACGTCAGTAACAACAGCCAAAACGCAACCCAAGTCAATGCCGGCAACAACAATCGGGTGGGCAATACAACCAACATTAATAACAGCCACAACACGGTCAATAACAACGTTAATGTCAACCGCGATGTAAACGTCAATGTCGATGGTCGGGGCCGCTATGGCTACGACGAAGACTATCACCCGATTGCCACGGCGGCGGCGGTCACCGCAACGGTTGCAGTCACAGCCGCAGTGGTGGGCGCCATCGTGCGGCCGGCGCAAATGCCAACCAGCTGCGTGCAGGTCATTCAGTCCGGTGTGACCTACATGCAATGCGGCTCCACCTGGTATCAACCGCAGTACGTGGGCAGCGACGTGACCTATGTGGTGATCAACGCGCCATATTGATAACTGTTGATGGTCAGGCATGGGCCGTTCGGGTGAGCTGTTCCAGCAGCTCCAGATCGCTGCTTATGCCAGACGTTTCGCGAATCCGGTCGAGGATGGTCTTCTTCAGCGCGGTGAATGCCGGTTAGCGCTGCGCCTTGTGAATCGCGTAACCCAGCCCGGAGTTGGCCACGACCAATGACCCGGTAAACGCTGATGCCAATGTGGTTGATCAGGCCGTCCGCTGACGCCGGCAAGTCGGACTGCTACAAGTCGGTGTTATTGCCAACGAATTTCATTATAGGTATTGCTTGCGATAACTCCCAGGCAACATGCCGAAGCGCAGTTAGCTGTTTGGCGAGTTACCGTCAGCGGCGCGCAGAGTGGAGCTCTGCCACTAATCGGCGAGATACGACACACCGTTTTGTCCGGATTTTCAGCCGTCTACAGCCACCCTAACTGATGTTCTGCTGATCGCCAGCATTGCTTAAAAAGTCATCTATAGTCTCAGAGTCTTGTAAAGCGTTCCTGTAACGCACCGACTTTGGTCCGCGGGATCGTCGTCCTGACTTGCTATGGAGGCTTCGCAATCGATATGGTCATATCATCCGTCCGGGCACACGCATTGCCCCTTGTTTTGGCCATTACCGCAATTGCAGCCCTGACGGCTTGCGGCAAGGCGCCGGCTCCGCCACCGAAGGGCAATGTCGAAGTGACCGTGATCACGGTCGCTCAGCAAGATACCCCGGTCCAATTCGAATTTACCGCGCAAAGCCAAAGCAGCCACGAAGTTGAAATCCGTGCGCGGGTCGATGGTTTTCTGAATAAGCGCGCCTATACCGAAGGTCAACCGGTACAGGCCGGGCAGACGCTGTTCCTGATGGACCCCAAACCTTTCGAAGCTGCGCTGCAGACCGCCACCGGGCAACTGGCGCAGCAACAGGCGCGCTTGACCGTGGCCAAGGCTAATCTGGCGCGGGTGATTCCCCTCACGGCACAAAACGCATTGAGCAAAAAAGACCTGGACGATGCCACGGGTGTCGAGCAACAGGCCAGGGCTGAAGTGATCGCCGCCCAGGGGCAGGTGCAGACCGCGCAACTGAACCTCAGTTACACCACCATCAAGTCGCCGATCAATGGCTTGTCGAGCTTTGCCAGAATGCAGGAAGGCAGTTACTTGCGAGCGACCTCGGAAGAACCGCTGACCTACGTGTACCAGCTTGATCCGATCTGGATCAATTTCAGCGTGTCTGAAAACGAGATGCTCAAATACCACGACCAGATTGCCAAAGGGCTGTTGCGCTTTCCGACCAACCAGGATTTTGAGGTGTCGCTGATACTCGCCGACGGCAGCCTGTTTCCTACCCGCGGTCACATCAATTTCGCCAACCCGTCTTTCAGCTCACAAACCGGCACCTTCCTCGTGCGTGCGGAATTCGCCAACCCCAAAGGCGCGTTGCGACCGGGGCAATTCGTGCGGGCACAGGTGGCGGGTGCCATGCGTCCGAAAGCGGTTCTGGTACCGCAACGGGCGGTCCAGCAGGGGGCGAAAGGGCATTTCGTGTGGGTGGTCGATAAGGATTCGAAAGCGCACCCGAGGGTGGTCGAAGTCGGCGACTGGAGTGGCGATAACTGGTTCATCCTGGAAGGGTTGCAGCCTGGTGAACGGGTAATCGTTGACGGCGCTATCCGTGTTGCCCCTGATGCGGAGGTGAAAATCATCGACGCTCCCGCTGCCCCAAAACCAGTGGCGTCAGTTAAATGAGTATTTCTCGGTACTGCATCGAACGGCCCATTTTCGCCACTGTCATTTCGATCATCATCACCCTCGGTGGTGCGGTGGCAATGGTCAATTCACCCATTGCGCAATACCCCGATATCACGCCGCCGCAGATCACCATCTCCGCGACGTACCCCGGGGCCAGCGCCGACGTCGTCGCGGACAACGTGGCGGCGCCGATCGAGCAGCAGGTCAACGGCGCCGACAACATGATCTACATGAGCTCGTCGAGTTCATCGACGGGCAGCCTGACGATCAACGCCTACTTCAAAATCGGCACCGACCCCGAACTGGCTCAGGTCGACGTGCAGAACCGGGTCAACCTCGCGTTGCCACAGTTGCCGAGTTCGGTGCAGTCGCAGGGTATCCAAGTCCAGAAAAAGTCTTCGGCGTTCATGATGGTGGTGGCGATCTACTCGCCGACCAACCGTTATGACCCGACCTACATCGCCAACTACGCCAACGTCTACGTGCTGGACGCGCTGAAACGCATCCCCGGCGCCAACCAGTCGAGCATTTTCGGTTCGCCAGACTCGGCCATGCGCATCTGGTTGCGGCCCGACCGAATGGCGCAGTTGAGTGTGACTGCGACCGATGTGCAACGGGCCGTGTCCAACCAGAACCAGCAGTTCGCGGTCGGGCGTATTGGCCAGTCACCCACGGGTCCGGCGGTCGAGCAGTCGTTTGCCGTGACCACCACCGGGCGTTTCACCACGCCGGCGGAGTTCGATGAAATCATCATTCGTGCGGCCAACGGCGCAGCTGCGACGGTCCGCCTGAAGGACATCGGCCGGGCGGAACTTGGGCAGAAGGACTACTCGATTCGCAGTTACTTCCAGGGTAAACCGGCCACGGTCATGGCGGTCTACCAACAGCCGGGGGCCAACGCTCTCGATGTTTCCAAGCAAGTGCGCGCGACCCTGGCCGAGATGAAGAAGTCGTTCCCGGAAGGCATCGACTACAGCATCGCGATGGACACCACCGACTTCACCCGTGCGTCGATCTCCGACGTGGTCCACACCTTTTTTGAAGCGCTGGTGCTGGTGGTGATCGTGGTGTTCCTGTTCCTGCAAAGCCTGCGCGCCACGCTGATTCCGGTGCTGGCGGTACCGGTGTCGATTGTCGGTACCTTCATGGGCATGCTCGCCTTGGGCTTTTCAATCAACATGCTGACCCTGTTCGGCATGGTGCTGGCCATCGGTATCGTGGTGGACGATGCGATCGTGGTGATCGAGAACGTCGAACGCAACATGAATGTGCACAAGCTCAACCCCAAAGACGCCGCGATTCGCGCCATGGACGAAGTGGCGGGGCCGGTGATCGCGATTGTATTGGTGCTGTGCGCGGTGTTCATACCGGCGGCATTCCTCAGCGGTATCACCGGGCAGCTGTATAAGCAGTTCGCAATTACCATCGCCATCTCGGTGGTGATTTCCGGGCTCGTCGCGCTCACCCTGTCGCCGGCGCTGGCGGCGTTGCTGCTCAAGCCCGGACACCATGAGAAGCACGGCTTTTTCAAATGGTTCGACAATTCATTTGAACGCATGACGGCGGGCTATACACGGCTGGTGAAAGTGGCGATCAAGCGCTTCGTGGTTGCCTTGCTGTTATTCGTCGGCATGATCGTTCTGTCGGTGTTCATGATGAATTCGGTGCCCAGTTCGTTCTTGCCGCCGGAAGACCAAGGCTACCTGCTGGGCGCGGTGATCATGCCGGACGCCGCGAGCCTGGACCGTACCGGGAAAGTCACCGAGCACGTGACCGATTACTTCATGAAAAATGACGCCGTCAGCAGTATTACCATCATCGATGGCTACAGCCTGCTCGACAGTCAGAACAAGAACAACGCCGCGACATTCTTCGTCGGCTTCAAGGATTTTGACGAGCGTTATTCGTCGGACAACGCCAAGACGCAGAATGCGCGCGCGGTGCTGGTGGGCGCTTTTCAAACGCTTTCGAAGGTCAATGAAGGGGTGATCATTCCGGTCAACCCGCCGTCGATTCCGGGGTTGGGCACCACCGGCGGCACCGAGATGTGGATTCAAAGCGGTGGCGACGGCACCATCGCGCAACTGGCCGAGGTGGTGAAAGACGTGGTGGCCAAGGCCAAACAACGGCCGGAGTTGTCCGGCGTCACCTCGACCTTCAACGCATCGTCGCAACAGTTGTTGGTCAATGTCGACCGTGACAAGGCGCAAGCGCTGGGCGTCCCGGTCGAGGACGTGTACAGCGCGATGCAGATGATGTTCGGCTCGCAATACATCTCGCAATTCAGCCGTTCGAGCCGCCTGTGGCAAGTGATCGTCCAGGCTGAGCCTTCGTATCGCCTCACGCCCGAGAACCTGAACCAGATATTCGTCCGCAGTGCCTCCGGCAGCATGGTACCGATCAAAGCCGTCGCCACTTACCAATACACCACCGGCCCCGATCTGGTGACCCGCTTCAATAACTTCCCGGCGGTCAAGATCACCGCTGACGCCGCGCCGGGGTACAGCTCGGGCCAGGTCCTCAGTGCTCTGGAAGAAGTGGCTCAACAGAATATGCCGCAAGGCTATGCCATCGGCTGGAGCGGTGAGGCCTACGAGGCCAAGCAGTCAGGCAGCACCTCAGGCCTGGTCTTCGTGTTCGGCATCATCATGGTGTTCCTGATTCTGGCGGCACAGTATGAGAAATGGAGCCTGCCGTTCGGCGTACTGATGGCAGTGCCTTTTGCGCTGTTTGGTGCACTGCTGGCGATCGTCCTGCGCGGCCTGGAAAACGATGTGTACTTCCAGATCGGCTTGACCATGCTGGTCGCGCTGGCGGCGAAAAACGCGATTCTGATCTTCGAATTTGCGGTGCTCAACCGCGAGCAAGGAATGTCGCCGTACGACGCCGCCGTGACCGCCGCCACCGAACGTCTGCGACCGATTGTGATGACCTCGCTGGCCTTCATTCTCGGTTGCGTACCGTTGGCCATCGCCGTGGGCGCATCGGCCAACAGCCGGCATTCCATCGGCACCGGGGTGATCGGCGGCATGCTCGGCGCGACTGTCATCGCCGTATTCTTCATCCCGATGTTCTATTACGTGCTCGAGTCCTGGGCCACGCGGGGCAAAGACGCGAAAAGCGAACCCGTTCCTGACGAGGCTGCACCCAGTGCCGGGGCGTTGCCGCTGATCACCCGACCTGAGGGCGAATGACGTGCGTACTCATTCGGGTTTACTCGTGCTGACCCTGGCCCTTGGTGCAACCAGCTGTACAGTCGGCCCCGACTATGTGCAGCCCAAGGTGGATACGCCGTCGTCATTTCGCTTCGCGCAGCCGGGGGCTGTGGACCTGGCCAATAGCGCCTGGTGGGAACAGTTCCAGGACCCGGTGCTGAACCAGTTGATCAGCGTCGCCCTGCAAGAAAACAAAGACGTGCAAATCGCTGCTGCACGCGTCGATGCCTTCCGCGGTCAGTTCGAAACCACCCGCTCCCAGCTATTTCCGCAGGTGGGCTCGAACGCCAGCGCCGAACGCGAGCGCGCCTCGGAAGTCGGCCCAACGCCGCTGGCCGGCAGCGGACCGGTGTTCAAACAGTACCAGGCCAATCTGTCGGTCGCCTGGGAGCTGGACCTGTTTGGCAAACTGCGGCGCCAAACCGAAGCCGCTCGCGCCAGCCTGCTGGCCAGCGAAGAAGGGCGGCGCGGGGCGATTCTGTCGTTGGTGGCCTCGGTGGCCTCGTCGTACATCAACCTGCGCGATCTGGATCGGCAACTGGCGATCACAAACGCCACGGTTGCCAGCCGTTCCGAAGCGGTCAAGGTGTTTTCCCAACGCTTCGCCGGCGGCGTCGTGTCGCAAATGGAACTGGCCCAAAGTCAGTCTGAATACGAGGCGGCGCTGGCCATTGCACCGCAGATCCAGGCACAAATCGCGCAACAGGAAAACGCGCTGTCGGTGCTGCTCGGGCGCAATCCCGGGCCCATTCTGCGCGGTCGTGAATTGTCCGACCTGAAACAAGTGGCAGTGCCCAGCGGACTGCCATCCGACTTACTGATACGACGCCCGGACCTCGCCGAAGCCGAACAAAACCTGATCGCAGCCAATGCGCTGATTGGTGCGGCGCGGGCGCAGTACTTTCCGACGATCTCGCTGACCGGGTTCCTCGGATCACTCAGCGCGCAATCCGCGGACCTGTTCACCGGACCGGCGAAAGTCTGGTCCTATGCCGCAAATGTTAGTTTGCCGATCTTTACCGCCGGCGGCATCGGCGGCCAGGTCAAACAGGCCGAAGCACAACAACAAGAAGCGCTGCTCCAGTATCAGAAGTCCATTCAAGTCGCCTTTCAAGAAACCGAAGACGCGCTGATCGGCCTGCAAAAAAACCGCGAACAACTGGTCACCCAAGGTCGCCAGGTCGAGGCACTGCGAACCTACGCCCACCTTGCACGACTGCGCTTCGACGGTGGCTACACCAGCTACATCGAAGTCCTCGACGCCGAACGCAGCCTGTTCAACGCAGAACTGAGCTACGCCCAGACAGAAGGCACGGTGTATACCTCGCTGGTCAACCTGTACAAAGCCATGGGTGGAGGCTGGGTGGTGGAAGCCGACCGCATGACCGCCAAGGCAGCACCGCCTGAGGCAGCCCAGGCCAAGCCTTGACGTTTGGATTTTTTCAATAATTTTGTGATGGGCGCAGTTTTGTAGGAGCTGCCGAAGGCTGCGATTGGCATTCAAACGCAGCGACCGGTCCGCAGGTTGATCGCAGCCTTCGGCAGCGCCTACAGGAATTGAGCAACGCCCGATCCGTTAACCCAACACCTCGCGCAAGCGATACCACAACATCCCCAACGCCAGCAGCGGCGAGCGCAACGCTTTACCCCCCGGAAACGTCATCAACGGCACCGCGCTAAACACATCCAGCCCCTGGCTGTGCCCCGCATCAATCGCCTCGGCCAACAACCGCGCGGTCCAGTGCGTCACATTCAGCCCATGCCCCGAATACCCCTGGGCATAAAACACATTCGGGTACTGCGATAAACGCCCGACCTGAGGAAAGCGATTGGCCGTGATCCCGATCTTGCCCCCCCATTGAAAATCAATCCCCACCCCAGCCAACTGCGGAAACACCTTGAGCATCTTCGGCCGCATATAGGCCGCGATATCCGCCGGATCACGCCCGGAATAGTGACAGGCGCCGCCGAACAACAGCCGCCGATCCGCTGAAAGCCGGTAGTAATCCAGCCCGACCTTCTGGTCACACAACGCCAGATTCTGCGGGATCAACCGGGCCGCGACGTCAGCCGCCAACGGCTCGGTGGCGATGATATAACTGCTCGCCGGCAGCACCTTGCCACTCAAGCGCGGCTCCAGTTCATCCAGATACGCATTGCAGGCCAGCACCAGACTGCCGGCGCGTACCGTGCCTGTGGCACAACGTACCTGCACGGTGCTGCCATGAATCAACTCGAGCACCGGGCTCTGCTCGAAAATCCGCACCCCCAATGATTGCGCCAGCCGCGCTTCGCCAAGCACCAGATTGAGCGGATGCAAATGGCCGGAACCCATGTCCACCAAGCCACCGGCATACGCACTGGAAGCCACCACCTGCTGCATATCCCCAGGCCCGACCAGACGCGTTTGATGCTGATAGTCCAGCGCCCGCAGCTCCTCCTGCTCGGCGCCGAACGCGGCGAATTGCGCCGGGGTATTGGCCAACTCGCAAAAGCCCCAGCGCAGGTCGCAGTCGATCCCATGCTCTGCAATGCGCTGGCCGACCAACGCCACCGAGTCAATGCCCGCACGTTGCAGGTAGCGCACACCGTCCTCACCGACATAGCGGGCGAAGCCGCTGACGTCGTGGCCGATGCCGCGAATCAACTGCCCGCCATTGCGCCCGCTGGCGCCCCAGCCGATACGCCGGCCCTCCAACAGCACCACCGACAGCCCGCGCTGCGCCAGCTCGATGGCGGTGTTTACCCCGGTGAAGCCGCCGCCAATCACACAGACATCGGCGACCAGGTGCGACGCCAGTTGCGGGTACTGCACCATGGCGCCGGCGGACGCGGCGTAATACGACTGAGCATGTTGCTGGTTCATTTGTTGGACTTCACTTTGCTCCAGGACCGGGTCATCAAACGCATGATGTCCGGCGTCGGGGTGGTGGAGATGTACAGCTTGTCGAGCACTTCCTGAGAAGGATAGACCTCTGGGTTATTCACCAGATCCGCCTCCATGAAGGCTTTGGCTGCCGGGTTGGGGTTGGCGTAACCGACCGTGGCGCTGACCTTGGCGATCACCTCGGGGTCCAGCAGGTAGTTGATGAAGGCAAAGGCTTGTTTCGGGTTGGCGGCATCGGCGGGAATCGCCAGCAGGTCGAACCACAGGTTGCTGCCTTCCTTGGGAATCGCATAGGCGATGTTCACCCCGTTCTTCGCTTCCTTGGCCCGGTTCGCCGCCTGGAACACGTCGCCCGAGTAACCGAAGGCCACGCAGATGTCACCGTTGGCCAGGTCCGAGACGTACTTGGAAGAGTGGAAGTAGGTGATGTACGGACGCAGGGTCAGCAGCTTGGCTTCGGCTTTTTTGTAGTCCTCGGGGTTCGAGCTACGCGGGTCCATGCCCATGTAGTTGAGGATCGCCGGGAACACTTCGTCGGCCGAGTCCATCATCGATACGCCACACTGTGTGAGCTTCTTCAGGTTTTCCGGCTCGAACAGCACTGCCCAGGAATCGATGTGGTCGATGCCCAGCACTTGCTTGACCTTGTCGACGTTGTAACCGATGCCGTTGGTGCCCCACAGGTACGGCACCGAGTGCGCGTTGCCCGGATCATTCTTCTCCAACAGCGTCAGCAGTTTGGGGTCGAGATTTTTCCAGTTGGGCAACTGCGAACGGTCCATTTTGAGGAAAGCACCGGCTTTGACCTGACGCGCCAGAAAATGGTTGGACGGCACCACCACGTCGTAGCCGGTGCGGCCCGCGAGCAGTTTGCCTTCCAGGGTTTCATTGGAGTCGAACACGTCATAGACCACCTTGATACCGGTTTTGGCCTCGAAGTCAGCGAGGGTGGTAGTGCCGATGTAATCGGTCCAGTTGTACACGCTGACGGTAGGCTTGGCCTGAACACCGACACTGCACAACAGGGCAAACGCAACGGGAACCACAGCTTTCAATAGACGCATGTCGACACCTTTGAATGGTTTTTTTTGAGTTTTTTAATCGGTCGAACTCAGACGCTCAGCAACAGGAACTCGCGCTCCCAGGAACTGATGACGCGCTTGAAGTTTTCGTGTTCGGCGCGTTTCACCGCGACGTAACCCCGCACGAACTTGCTGCCCAGGTAACGCTCGATGGTCGGGCAGTCTTCCATGTGCGCCAGCGCGTCCTCGATGGTGATCGGCAGGCGCAGGTTGCGCCGTTCATAGGCGCGGCCTTGTACCGGAGCACTGGGTTCGATGCGTTCGACCATGCCCAGATAGCCACACAGCAGGCTCGCGGCGATGGCCAGGTACGGGTTGGCATCGGCGCCTGGCAAACGGTTCTCCACCCGCATCGATTCAGGGCCCGAGGTCGGCACGCGCAGGCCGACGGTACGGTTTTCTTCGCCCCATTCGACGTTGACCGGGGCTGAGGTGTCCGGCAAAAAGCGGCGGAACGAGTTGACGTTGGGTGCGAACATCGGCAGCAGTTTCGGAATGTACTTTTGCAGACCGCCGATGTGGTGCAGGAACAACTCGCTCATCTGCCCGTTGTCGTCGGCAAAGATCGGCTTGCCGGTGGCAATGTCGATCACGCTCTGGTGCAAGTGCATCGCGCTGCCTGGCTCATCCGCGATGGGCTTGGCCATGAACGTCGCGGTGACGTTGTGCTTGAGCGCGGCTTCGCGCAGGGTGCGTTTAAACACGGTGATCTGATCAGCCAGGTCCAGCGCATCGCCGTGACGGAAATTGATTTCCATCTGCGCCGGGCCGTCTTCGTGGATCAAGGTGTCGAGGTCCAGCCCCTGAATTTCGCACCAGTCGTAGACGTCTTCGAACAGCGGATCGAATTCATTGGCGGCGTCGATCGAGAATGACTGTCGACCGCTTTCCGCACGCCCGGAGCGACCCAGTGGCGCCTTGAGTGGCAAGTCCGGATCGTCACAGCGCTGGGTCAGGTAGAACTCCATTTCAGGCGCTACGATGGGTTGCCAGCCCCGTTCGGTGTACAGTTGGAGGACTTTCTTCAACACATTGCGCGGCGACAGCTCGATCGGATTGCCGGCCTTGTCGAAGGTGTCGTGAATCACGATGGCGGTCGGCTCGATGGCCCACGGCACCACGTAACAGGCGGACACGTCTGGCCGGCAGACCATGTCGATGTCGGCGGGGTCGAGCAGGTTGTAGTAGATGTCGTCGTCGACAAAATCCCCTGTTACCGTTTGCAACAGCACACTTTCCGGCAGGCGCATGCCTCGCTCATGCAGGAACTTGTTAGTGGGCGATATCTTGCCGCGGGCAATGCCAGTCAGGTCACTGACCACGCACTCCACTTCGGTAATCTTGTGTTCTTTCAGCCAGGAAGAAAGCTGATCGAAAGGGGCATTCATAAAGACCTCGTCGTTGGTTTTATCCAGCGCCAGGAGCTGTCACCTTATTCCGCAAAAGCGGTAGGAGACTTCCCCTGCAACGCATTGACGACTATCTTGGGCGAGGCTTTTTGTTCCATCTATCCACTTTCAGCACAATCAGAACGCACTAAAAAGGTGCGCACAGGTCAGTCGATGACAGCGTCAAACCCCTTGCAGGTCCAGGCTTTCAACACCGCCGATGTCGCCGAGCAGATCCGCGTCACCCCCGGTTGGGTCCAGCATTACCAGCAGATGTCGCCAGGCCATTTCGCCGGGCAGATCCGCTACCTGGACCTCGAAGGCGTGGAGATTTACGAGGAGTGCATGAACACGCGGGTGGAGCAGAATTTCAGCGCGCCCCAAGGATCGCTGGCGTTCTGTTTTGATCGCAGCGACAACGCGTTGTATGTGCTCAACGGTGAAAGCTGCAACATCTGGATCACACCCGAGAACTATCAGGAAGTGGCGGTGGTGTTCGGCCCGGCGTTCGTGCAGCACCACGGTCTGAGCGTCGAGCGGTTGGACGGCTTGTTCATGGCACCGCTCAATTCGGGACAGAACGCGCTGTTCAGCCGCTGGCTCAGCGGCACCTTGACCCGACTGTCGCAGACCCTCAATCCGCCGAGCAAAGAAGCCCTGACTCAGCAATTGCTGGATGACTGCCTGTACATCCTCGACAGCTCGTGCGTGCATCTTGACCCTGTCGCGTTGCAGCGCAGGGCAGGGGAGCGGACGATCATGAAACGGGTCGCCGAATGGGCAGCAGACACCCCGGAAGACAACCTCCACCTGCTGCAACTGGCCCAGGTCGCCGACGTGTCGTTACGGCAACTGCAACACGCGTTCAAAGCCTACACCGGCATGGCGCCCACGCAGTGGCTGCGCCTGCGAAGACTGAACAGCGCCCGCCGCGAACTGCTTAGCCGCTCGGCCTACACCACCACGGTGGCCGAAGTGGCGATGAACTGGGGGTTCTGGCATCTGGGGCGGTTTTCCAGCCGCTACCGGGCGTTGTTCAACGAGTTGCCGAGTGACACCTTAAAGCGTGGCGTGTAGGAGCGGGCTTGCCCGCGATTGCGATTCAATTGAGATTCCGCATCAAGCTGATCGCGGGCAAGCCCGCTCCTACAAGGGTGTAAAAAATGACACCTTATATGGATTAAGATGTCGTTATATTAGATATTAAAAACCTTACTGTTATTTTAAGGTGCTTTATATTAACCTCTTAAGCAACTTAAGAGATCGTCTGGTGCGCCCTTATGGATGAATTTTTTCCGGTTCAATGTGCTGATACGCTTCGTCGAATTGCGCTCCAGGTCAAACAGGCACGCCTGCAGCAGGCCATTCGGCAGGTAGACATAAGCGAACGATTGGGCGTCTCGCTGCGTGCCTACCGGCTGATCGAGAAAGGTGAGCCGGGCGTTTCGCTGCGTGATTTCATGTTGGTGCTATGGAATCTCGGCCTGTCTGACAGAATTTTCCAGAGCCTTAAAGAAGACCCTTCGTTCAGCACAAGCCTGGAACAGGAAACCGCCTCGAGGCGCGTCCGCCTGGCCAAATCCAGCCCCGAGAATTTCTGATGTCCAGTGCCTACATCTACATGGAGTGCCCACTGACCCGACAGGTGCTCACCCTCGGCAAACTCACCCTGAACAAGGGGGAGGGCACGTTCGTTTATTCGCCTGAAGCGGTCGAAGGGAGCTTCTGGGTACCTGACCCTATTCGGTTTCCGTTGACCGATAAGCCGATGAAAATCCTGAAAAACGAAGGTGTTCCTGGGTTCATCGATGATGCGATGCCCGATGGTTGGGGTGAGCGCGTGCTGCGCCGCACGCAGAAAGGTGACTTGAGCAAGGTCGATCTGCTGCTCAAATCGCCCAACGATGACCGGGCTGGCAACCTGATGGCCGGGGTCGACAGGACACCGAGAGAAGGCATTGGCCAGCGGCCAGTGACGGAACTGCGCGCCAGCCGGGTCGACCGGTTTATCGATGTTTGCGAGGTCATCTACGACAGCCAGCTCGGCGAAAAGGAGCTCGAAGCGTTCAAGGTCCGGGATCAGCGTTCAGCCATGGGCGGTGCGCGACCGAAGCGCTCATTCCGAACTGACAACAAGATGATTCTGGCAAAGCCGAAGGACAAATACGACGACTACGACTTGCCTTCCATCGAGCACGCCTGCATGACGTTTGCCGCCAGCAAAGGCTTGAGTGTCGCCAACACTGCGCTGCATAAGGGCGAGAAGGTCAATACCCTGTTGGTGGAACGCTTCGATCGGACGTGGGATCAGGACACCGGGCATTTTCGACGCGTGCCGATGTTGAGCGGTCTCACGCTGCTGGACGCCGAATGGAAGGCAAAAACACACCCTGACTGGATCTACGCGGCGCTGGCTGATGAGTTGCTGCGTCGAGGTGCTCCGGAGGCGGACCGGCGCGAACTGTTTACGCGCATGGCTTACAACGCCCTTGTCGGTAACGGCGACGATCACCCACGCAACCATGCGGTTATCTGGAAAGGCGACACGTGGCGCCTGTCGCCTTTGTACGACGTATTACCGATCTTGGGTGAGGGACCGGCCCAGGCGCTGTCGATGGCCGTGGGCACGGACGGCCCGCGCATCACGCGTGACAATCTGTTGAGCCAGCATCGGCATTTTGCCCTGACCCGAGAAGAGGCCGAAGCGGCCCTGAATCAGGTGGCCAGTTGGGAAACGGAGCTGCATGAGCATTACAGCCAGTTCCTCGTCGGCGCCGATCTGGATGCGGCAGTGGCTGCTGCCAGTGGCAAACGTTTCAGAAACTGACATCGATGAGAAATGGCGTAATGCGGTACCAGTGCCGATTGTTCGCCATAGCGAACAATCAATTCAAATTTATGCCGTAGTCGGCGCGATAGCTGCTGCTTATTCTTGGGGTGTCCTTCAAATTCCTCCCCGAAGTGAGACACGCCATGACTAATACCAGCGACAACAAAGAAATTGCCCAGTACATCCACGGCGAGCATGTCGCCGGCAGCGGCACCCGCACTCAGCCCATCTACAACCCCGCGACCGGGGCCGTAACCCGCCATGTGCGCCTGGGCAACCAGCAAGACGTAGACGCCGCAGTGGCCTCGGCCGAAGCCGCCTTTCCTAAATGGTCGAACACGCCGCCGATTCGCCGCGCCCGGGTATTGTTCAAGTTTCTGGAACTGTTGAACCAAAACAAAGACGCGCTGGCGCACCTGATCGTTGCCGAGCATGGCAAGGTTTTCACCGATGCCCAGGGCGAAGTGGCCCGTGGTATCGACATCGTTGAGTTCGCCTGTGGCATTCCGCAGTTGCTCAAGGGCGACTTCTCCGATCAAGTGTCCACCGACATGGACAACTGGACACTGCGCCAGCCGCTGGGCGTGGTTGCCGGCATCACGCCGTTCAACTTCCCGGTGATGGTACCGATGTGGATGTTCCCCGTGGCCATCGCCGCCGGTAACACCTTTATCCTCAAGCCAAGCCCGACCGATCCAAGCGCCAGCCTGTTCATGGCCGATCTGCTGAAACAAGCGGGCCTGCCGGATGGCGTGTTCAACGTCGTACAA
Organism: Pseudomonas sp. NA-150; assembly: GCF_044336365.1. Lineage (NCBI taxonomy): Bacteria > Pseudomonadati > Pseudomonadota > Gammaproteobacteria > Pseudomonadales > Pseudomonadaceae > Pseudomonas > Pseudomonas sp. NA-150. The sequence goes on from NZ_CP172305.1 coordinate 3,269,456, forward strand.
GGTGACAAAGAAGCGGTGGATGCGCTGTTGGTGCACCCGGATGTCAAAGCGGTGTCCTTCGTCGGTTCGACGCCGATCGCCAACTACATCTACGAAACCGGTGCCCGACACGGCAAGCGCGTGCAAGCCTTGGGCGGCGCGAAGAACCACATGGTGGTGATGCCGGATGCCGACATCGACCAGGTGGTGGATGCATTGATCGGCGCGGGCTACGGCTCGGCCGGCGAACGCTGCATGGCGATCTCGGTCGCGGTGCTGGTCGGCGATGTGGCTGACAAAGTCATGCCAAAACTGCTGGAGCGTACCAAAGCGCTCAAAGTGCTCAACGGCAGCAACCTGGCCGCTGAAATGGGCCCGATCGTCACCCCGGCCGCCCATGCCCGCATCACTGGCTACATCGAGCTAGGCATCAAGGAAGGCGCGGAACTGTTAGTGGATGGTCGTCATTTCAACGGCGCCGATGCCGGCGAAGGCTGTGAAGAAGGCTTCTGGATGGGCGGCACACTGTTCGACCACGTCACCCCGGAGATGCGCATCTACAAGGAAGAAATCTTTGGCCCAGTGTTGGCCTGCATGCGCGTGCCTGATTTCGCCACCGCAGTGAAACTGGTCAACGACCACGAATTCGGCAACGGCGTGGCCTGTTTCACCCGCGACGGCAACGTGGCGCGCGAATTCAGCCGCCGCATCCAGGTCGGCATGGTCGGCATCAACGTACCGATCCCGGTACCGATGGCCTGGCAGGGCTTTGGTGGCTGGAAAAAGAGTCTGTTCGGCGACATGCATGCCTACGGTGAAGAAGGCGTGCGCTTCTACACCAAGCAGAAATCGATCATGCAGCGCTGGCCGGAAAGCATCGGGATGGGTGCCGAGTTCGCAATGCCGACCGCGAAATAAGCGCCGGATTGCCGCAGGTCAGCACGGCGCAAAGATCCTGTTGATTTAACGAGACGATAGGTCTAATAATCGACACATGACAAACATTATCGCAATACCTCGCAAGCGTGGTCGCCCGGCGAAAGCCGTCGGCGACTACCGCGAGACACGTGAAACCCTGTGCCGTGCCGGTGTTGCCGCATTGACGGAGAAGGGCTTTTCGGCCACCGGCATTGACGAAATCCTCAAGTCTGTCGGCGTGCCAAAAGGCTCCTTCTATCACTTCTTCGCCAGCAAGGAAGCGTATGGCAGTGAACTGATCACGCTGTACGCACGTTATTTCGTGCGCAAGCTGGATCGGTTTCTGCTCGACGAAAGCCTGACCCCGCTCAAACGCATCGAAGCCTTTTGCGAGGAGGCCGAGCGCGGCATGGCCCGCTTCGATTTCCGCCGAGGTTGCCTCGTTGGCAACCTGGGCCAGGAGATGGGGGCACTGCCGGAATCCTTCCGCGCTCAGCTTACCGATGTACTGCTGGACTGGCAGGCCCGCTTCGAGCGCTGCCTGGAGGAAGCCAAGGCAGCCGGTGAAATCGCTAGGGATGCGGACTCCGCGCGCTGGGCAGCGTTTTTCTGGATTGGCTGGGAAGGTGCGGTTCTGCGCGCCAAGCTTGAGCGCAACGGTGAACCGTTACGGGTATTCGCAGACATGTTTTTGATGAGCCTAAAGACTTAGGCTCTTTTTTTCACCTTTGATATACGATCGGTCTAATTAATTCCTAATGAGTGAGCCAACGTTCGACTCCATCATCATCGGTGCCGGCACCGTGGGCCGAAGGCTTCCTTCACGAGCGGCGCTGGTTCCGGGCAGCGTTTTTTCGCCTTCGTTGAAACGTTAATCGTCCAGCCGCCCGTGTGAGGAGGGCGTGGCCGCTCAGCCGTGCCGTGGCTTACAGATGCACGTCACCCGCAGCTTCTGGCTGATACTCCACGGCCAGCAGCTGCAATTTCAGGGTCTTTCCTCCGGGCGCCGGCCACTCGATATGCTGGCCGACCTGCAAGCCCAGCAAGGCGCTGCCGATCGGCGCGAGGATCGACACGGTGCCTTCGGAGCCCGCATCCTTGGGGTAGACCAGTGTCAGGTGGTAATCCTTGCCGCTGACGTCCTCCCGGCAATGCACACGCGAATTCATGGTGACGACGCCGGCCGGCAGTTCATTTGATTCAAGCACGTCCGCTCGATCCAATTCGGCCTGCAAGGCGTCGAGACCCGGTGTTTCGTGGTCCAGGCTTTTGATCAGCCGCTCCAGACGTTGAAGGTCAAGACGGGTGAGGGTGATTGAAGAGGTAGTGTTCATGATCAAGACAACTCCATTGTCCGTGGGGTGAAAAGCAAAACCCCGCCAAGTGATGACGGGGCTTTGGGGTATTGCGCGTCGCTAGACTTCGTACACCCTACCAAGAATCCAGCAATATCTCACTCACTGCGCCGCTAATACTGACCACCGTGCTGCCACGCAATCAGAGCCTTCACAATCAATCCAGGCAGGTAACCGCCTCCGTTCTACGGCAACGCATAGATCTTGAACAGTTTCTTGTCCGAGTCGCTGGCACCCCTCAGGTATTTGTCGTATGCCTGCTCGATCGCACCGGAACGGTACATCTCACTCAACGTGGTATCGACCAACAAACGGAAGTTATCGTCGTCTCGATTGATCATCATCGAGACCGGTGCGTACTCAAAAATACGATCCAAAAGCCTCAGGTTCCCCTGCGGGTAATCTTTGACGATGTGGTTATCGAGCAGCATCCGCTCCGAGAAGAAAGCATCCGCTTTGCCCTCGGCAACCTGCTTGATCCCTTGATCGTTATCCTTGACTGTGACCACGGTGGCGATGACGCCGAGTAAGCGTATTTGCTCGTGGATCCACGCCTCGGTGACGCCGCCAGCGGTGACAGCAAAGGTCTCGTTGGCGATGCCACGATTGACGGTTGCGCGCCAGGTCGGCCCATCGTGGGCCACCTTGCCATTGAGCACATTGAGCAACGCCTCAGGCGCATCGTCACGCACCACTACCGAGAGGCCTGCCGTGTAGACCGGCACCGAAAAGCTCACCGTCTTGCTCCGTTCCAGTGTGGCCGGTGTCGGTGTGCAGAGGATGTCTACCTTGCCCGAGCTGACGGCACTGGTTTGCTCGGTAATGTTGACGGGCTGGTAGTGCACCTTAAGCGAGGGCAGGCCCAGTTCGGCCTTGATCTTGTCCGCCACTTTCAGGCACAGATCAATGGCATAGCCGCTGACCTTGTCTCCTTCGTTGCTACTGAAGGGTGCGAAATCCGGGATAAAACCCAGGTTAACGGTGTTGCTGGTGCGAACGCGCTCAAGCGTATTGGCGCTGGCCAACGCCGGCACCAGCATGAGCAGGCAGGTAAGCAGCAGGCTCGCGGGTTTGATCAACTGTACGTTCATGTCCTGTTTCCCTTATTCAGATGTCTTTTCAGTCTTGAAAACAACGTCTAAGGATTGCCGGCTCTGGTCTGGACCGTTAGAGGCTCATTGACAAAGCGCTTGGCGAGGAAGCCGTAGAGCAGGTAACCGAATGCAAGGACCAGGGTGCCACCGAATACGGCGTCTTTGCCGCAGGCATAAAGGGCGTACAACGAATAGGCGACGGCTATCAGTAACACGGCCGTGTTGCGCGTGTAGATCGCTGGCGAGGCCTTGGCCTTGTGCATCATCACCAACAGCCCCGTCAGTGCTGTCACGTAGGGAATCAGGTTGGTCACCGCTGCCAGGTTGACGAGTTTGCTGAATTGGGCGCTGGCATTGGGCGAAATGGTCGACACGGCCATTAGCGTCTGCAACACGCCACACACGATCATGCCCACGATGGGTGCTCCCCGTGCGCTGACCTTGCTGAACAGTTTCAGAAACAGGTCCTGGTCGGCCGTCATCTTGGCCGTTTGCGCCAGGGTGAACTGCCACCCCAACAGAGAACCGACACACGCCATCACCGCGAGCGCCAGGATGATGTTGCCGATCATCGGGTTGAAAATATGCGCATAGACGAGTGCGAAGGGGGCTGCCGATTTGGCAAGCTCATCATTGGGGATGATGCCTTGGATGACCGTGGTCGACAGCACATAAACCACTGCGGCCCCCAGCGTCCCGAACAGGCAAGCCAGCGGAACGTTGCGCTTGGGATCTTCCACCGCATCGGTGGCTTGCGCCGCAGACTCCATGCCGAGAAACGCCCAGAGGGTCAGGGGGATCGCCTTGCCGACCGCCTCGGAGATCGGCAGGTTGTGCGGGTCCCAGGCGGCAGCCAGGATATCGGCCTTGAACCAGAACCACCCGATGATGCTCAAGCCGGCCACCGGGATGATCACGCCCCAGACGGTTACCGATCCGATCTTGCCGGTGATGCTGGGGCCGCCGAAGTTGGCCAGGGTGGTGATCCAAAGCAAGCCGACCGTACCGATGAACAGCGGAATGGCGCCACTGCTTAACCAGGGCACGAACGATGACATGTAGCCCACGGCGGAGATGGCAACGGCCACATTGGCGATGGCCAACGAGATGAAGTACAGGTACGAACAGAGGAAGAACCCGGACTTTGCGTGCGCCTCTTCGGTATAGGCGGACAACCCGCCAGACTTTGTACAGAAGATGCCGCATTGGGAAAAACAGTAGGCGATGGCCATGGACCCGATGGCGGTCACGATCCATGACAGCAACGAAATGGCACCGAGTTGGGCCATGTTCGTTGGCAGCATAATGATGCCCGATCCCATCATGTTGACCGTTACCAGTGTGGTTAGCCCCATGAGGCTCATTTTCTTGCTTGAGTCGGCCATCTGAACACTCCTTGCGCTGTCGAAAGCACTGACCCTGTGTCCGGCGGTTTACTGCGTACCGCCGGGGAGGGGGCTAAACACTATTGTTTGACCACATACACCTTGTAGGTTGGGCGCCCCTGGGCGTCGCGCTCGATCTCGACTCCATGGTTGTCATGCTCGAAACCGGGAAAATGGCCATCGAACAATTCCATTGCCAGCAAGTAATCGATGATGGCCTTTTTGTCTGTACCGGCTTTCTCCCCGGGCATCATCAGAGGTATCCCTGGCGGATAAGGAACAATCTGTACGGCGACGGTTCGGTCAAGCATGTCGCGCACGGCAATCTGCTCTATTTCACCTTTGACCAGCTTGGCGAATGTCGCCCGAGGGGAGCTCACCTGGGTCGGCAGCAGGGTATAGGCGGCGTCCATGTTTTTGAGCATTTTCGTGGTGAGCATGTCCTGGTGCATGTGCTCGGCCAGATCCTTGAGTCCCATGTCGCCATAACGATCACCATGGCTGGCGACCAGTTCGGGCAGTACCTGTTCCAGTGGCGAGTTGGCGTCGTAATGCTTCTTGAACTCCATAAGGCCGGCCACCAACGAGCCCCACTTGCCCTTGGTGATGCCGAGGCTGAATAACAACAGGATGGAGTAGGGCTCGGTCTTCTCGACCACGATTCCGCGACTGGAGAGGAAGGTCGAGACCAAGGGGGCCGGAATACCACTGTTCTCCATCTCGCCTTCGAGCGTCTGACCTGGAGTCAGCACCGTGACCTTGATCGGGTCGAGCATGCAGTAGTCATCGCCCAGGTCGCCGAAACCGTGCCAGCTGGCCGACGGCTTGAGCACCCAGGCATCGCCCTTGTGCAGTACGTGCGGGTCGACTTCGGCGAAGGGCACACCGTCGACTTCGTCCGGCTGCCAGACGCCAAACCACCAATCCGCGGCGTCGCGTTCCTGCACCTCGTTGCGCAGACGGACCATGGCCTGGCGAAAGGCGATGGCCTCGCCGATCGATTCGTCGGTGAGGTAGCCGCCGGAGTCGTCCATCATCTTCGACGAGACATCGATAGAAGCGATGATGCTGTACTGCGGCGACGTCGAGGTATGCATCATGAACGACTCGTTGAACAGAGCCGGCTTGATCGGTACCTTGCCCGAACGAATGTGGATCATGGAGGCCTGTGAAAGCGCCGCCAGCAGTTTGTGGGTCGAGTGGGTGACGGTCACCGTAGCATCGTCGGCGTGTCGCTCGCCACGGTGCATGCCGTAACGGCCCTCATACAGCGGGTTGAAGCGCGCGTAGGCGAACCAGGCCTCATCGTAGTGGATGCGGTCGACACTCTGGCTCAGCTCACGGGTAGTGATCTGCACGTTGTAACACAGGCCGTCGTATGTCGAGTTGGTCAGCACCGCCAGTACCGGGTTCGCCTGCTTATTGGTCGCCAGCGGGCTTTCGGCAAGTTTCTGTGCAACGGCCGCCGGGGTCAGCTCGGTACGCGGCACTGGCCCGATCAGGCCTCGGGCGTTGCGCCGCGGGCGCAAATACAGCGGCACCGCACCGGACATGTTCAGCGCATAGTTCAAGGATTTATGGCAATTGCGATCGACCAATACCGAATCGCCATCGGTCACTGCCGAATGCAGGACGATCTCGTTGCTCGCCGAACTGCCGCCCACCGAGAAGAACGTGAAGTCGGCGCCGAACACCCGCGCGGCGTATTTTTCCGCTTCATTCATCGGGCCTGAATGGTCATTTAACGAACCCAGTTCGCCCACCGAGACACTGAGGTCTGAGCGCAGCATTTGCTCGCCATAGAAGTTGATAAAGCTGCGACCGACTGCTGTCTTCATGAAGGCGGTGCCGCCGGTATGGCCCGGGGTGTGCCATGAATACTCATGTGTACCGGCAAAGTTGACCAGAGCGCCGAAGAACGGCGGCAGGACGGTGTCGAGGTAGCGACGGGCCGCCGTTTCAATACGCCCGGCAATGAATTGAGGACTGTCTTCGGGTTGCCAAATGACCCCGTCGATGTTCTCGACGAACGCCAACGGAACCTTGCTCTGGTTCTCGCTGTTCATGCCAAGCAAAATCGGTAATTGTGCGGCGCGCCGGCGGATCGACTGGATAAGTTGCAGCGCTTGTTCAGGCGCTTTCTCGCACAGCCCCCAGCCAATGATGACGCAGCTGTAGGCCGCGTTGGCACTGACGGCTATCTCTGCCTCATCCAGCGAACCCACAATGTCTACTTCCAACTCATGCTGGTGTAACTCTGCAGCAATGGCCCTGGCGTTGCGCACGATAATGCTGTCGTCATGCAGTTTGGCATTGACCACGATCAATACGGGAAAGCGCGGCACCATGTCGTTGGGGAAACGCGTTTGCGATCGACTCATTAGAGGCTCCTGGAGGATTAGTGGCTGTGGACCAGCGTCAAGCCTTGAGCACGTAGCCGTAAGCGCGGGTGCGCCCACCTTCCTGTTTTAAATAGACACCCTGCAGTTCCGGCGTGAAGCCGGGCAAACGATTGATGCCTTCTTCCAGGGCCAGGAAATATTTCAACACCGCACCGCCCCAGATTTCTCCCGGTACTACGCAAAGCACGCCGGGCGGGTAGGGCAACGCGCCTTCGGCGGCAATGCGTCCGTCGGCGTCTGCCAGCGGCACCAACTCGACATTGCCGCGGATGAACTGGGTTTGCGCGTCCTGAGGGTTCATCGCTTTTTTCGGAAAGTGCTCCTTGCGGAACATATCCTTCTGCAATTGCTGAATGTTGTAGTGGCGGTACAGGTCGTGCATTTCCTGGCAAAGCTGGCGGATCGTGTAGTTGTGATAGCGTTCCTGATGCAGCTCGTAGATAGCCGGCAGCACCCGGCTCATGGGGGCGTCATCGTTGATGAAACGTTCGAAACGGGCGATCTGCGCGGCAAGATGGCTCATCTTTGCCCAGTCTTCGGCAGGGGTCAGCAGAAACAGAATCGAATTGAGGTCGCATTTTTCCGGAACGATACCGTTCTGGCGCAGGAAGTTGGCCAGTATGCCGGCGTGGATGCCGAAGTCTTCATAGCTGCCATCCACTTGGTCAATACCGGGTGTGGTAAACAGCAGTTTGCAGGGGTCGATGAAATATTGTTTGTCGGCATATCCGGGGAAGGCGTGCCAGCGCTCTTTTGGATGGAACTCGAAAAAGCGAATGTCATTGGCGATCTCGTCAGTCGGAAAGTCCTGCCACGGATGGCCACCGATGGTGGCGGGCACGAACGGACGGATCATGGTGCACGCTTCCATGATCAACTTGCGTGCGTTGATACCGAATTTGATGCAGTCGTCCCAGAGCCGCAGGCCACTGATACCGGAATGAATCCGTGCGTTGACGTCCAGCGACGCGAACAGCGGATAGAACGGGCTGGTGGAGGCTTGGGCCATAAACGCGTTGTTCAATCGGGCATGGTTGCAATAGCGTGCTTGCCCTTTGATATGCCGGTCTTTCTTGTGGATCTGCGAGGCCTGGGAAAAGCCGGCTTGCTGTTTGTGTACCGATTGGGTGACGAATATCCCTGGATCGTTTTCGTTGAGATCCAGCAGCAGTGGCGAGCAATCCTTCATCATCGGGATGAATTGCTCGTAACCGACCCAAGCTGAATCGAAGAGGATGTAATCGCACAGTTTGCCGATGCGATCGACCACCTGGCGGGCGTTGTAGATGGTGCCGTCGTAAGTGCCGAGTTGGATAATCGCTAGCCGGAACGGACGCGGCAATGCTGCCTTGTCTGGAGCGACCTCCTTGATCAGTTCACGCAGGTAGTCTTCCTCGAAACAGTGGGCATCGATGCCGCCGATGAAACCATAAGGGTTACGTGCGGTTTCCAGGTAAACCGGGGTGCCTCCGGCCTGCAGCAGCGCGCCCTGGTAGTTGGATTTGTGGTTGTTGCGGTCAAACAGCACCAAGTCACCCTGTGTGACCAAAGCGTTGGTCACGACCTTATTAGACGCCGACGTACCATTGAGGACGAAATAGGTCTTGTCGGCGTTGAACACTTTGGCGGCATGTTTTTGTGCCAGTAGCGCCGGGCCTTCATGGATCAGCAGATCGCCTAGCTTGACGTCAGCGTTGCACATGTCGGCGCGAAACAGCGTTTCGCCAAAGAAGTCGAAGAACTGCCGACCGGCCGGGTGTTTGCGAAAGAACTGACCGCCCTGATGGCCAGGGCAGGCAAATGTTGCGTTGGCTGACTCAGTGTATTGCTTGAGCGAGTTAAAGAAGGGCGGCAGGAGGTTCGCTTCATACCCTTTGGCCGCAGTCTCCAACTGGTGCCCGTAATACTCGGCGTTGTGACTGGATGGATCGAAGACGCCAGTGACTTGCAGCAATACGTCTTGAATACGCTTGTAGACGTCCAGGGCATGGTCGCCGCGGCCCGGTGATACAACTAAGAAAATCGGTATATCAAAGCCGGTACGCTTAATAATATCAAGGGCACCTTCCAGTACATCGTCCAGTGAGAAAACTGCCACGGCGACATCGGTGTAGTCGGTCTGATCTAATTGAACAATTTCTCGAGTGGTATCAAAGCAGGTACGAACCGAAATATTGGCGGCAATCTTCAAGACTTGCATAAAACGCCCTCCCAGTTGGCAGGGTTCTGGCTATCTCATGGTGTACGCCCCCTTTGGGAGCTGCCCTGAATGAGCCGTGGCCCTAGTGGTCAGTTACTAGGTATAGATCATATTGTGAAGCGCTATTTGTGCCGATGCCATGACTCCCGAGATGTCTGACGAACGGCATAAATCAAGCCTGCAGCACCCCGTATCTTGGCCAACGGTGGAGCTTACGGAGAGCGGAGTAGGTGCGCGTTAGTATTTATAATGCCTTGTACTATTTCTACTGATCCATTAATGGCGAATTGAACACCCATGCAAATGAGTAAAAACCCCATTAAGCGTGATATAGCGTCAATGCCTGATTTTCCCGTTTTTTTCACGATGAAATCCGCGCTGCGCAAACACCCCCATAAGATGAGCCCCGTTATAATAAAAATAAGGGGCGGTGCGATAAGTAATACCCAACTCGGAAAAACTGTATTGGTTTTTATCGTCGCGGCAGAACTGATGATCATCGCGATCGTCCCGGGGCCAGCGGTCATCGGCATGGCCAATGGAATAAAGGCGAAGTTGGTCGACTCCTCTTTACTCGTGCCCGAGGCGACTGGCGGGTGAGGCTGAGGGAACAGCATTTTCAAGCCAATTATCATGAGAATCCCACCGCCGGCCATGCGCAAGCCCGGTATGGAAATACTAAAGACCCCCATAATAATTTCACCCAGGTAATAGGTGATGGTCATGATAATAAATACGTAGAGCGCCGTGAGGAACGCCTGTTTGTTCTTTTCTTCTCGACTTAATTGGGCGGAGAAGGCGAGGAACACTGCCACCGTTGTGGGCGGGTTGATCAATGGCAGTAATGCCAGCAATCCAAGCGCGAGAGCATTAAATAAATCGATCATCTACAGTCATCCTGACGACTCCACGAAACAAGTGGCAAAGGGCAGGCGGGTGCGCCGGCCCTCTGATTTAACGGTAACTGATGCCCGACCTGGCCGTACTCACACGCGTGCCTTTGGTGCCTTTGACAATCGCCTCAATATCCGCCAGTGAACCGATCACCGCCGCCTTGCCCGTGTTGCGCGCGAACTCGCAGGCAGCCTGGACTTTCGGTCCCATGGAGCCGGCGGCGAAACCGAGGCGATCCAGTTCGTCCGGGTGGGCCTCGGCGACGGCTTTCTGAGTCGGCTTGCCCCAATCGATGTACGCCGCATCGACGTCGGTGGCGATCACCAGCAGATCGCACTTGAGCTCCTCGGCCAGCAGCGCCGAGCACAGGTCCTTGTCAATCACGGCTTCCACGCCGCTAAGCACTGTGCCGCTGGGGTCATACAGGGTTGGGATGCCACCGCCACCGGCGCAAATCACCACCGTGCCTTTTTCCAGCAGCCAGGTAATGGGGCGAATCTCGAAAATCCGCTTGGGTCGCGGACTGGCCACCACACGCCGGAACTTGTCGCCATCGGGCGCAATCGCCCAGCCTTTTTCCTTGGCCAGGCGCTCGGCGTCTTCCTTGGAATAGACCGGGCCGATGGGCTTGGACGGTTTTTGGAAGGCTGGATCGTTGCCATCGACTTCGACTTGAGTCAGCAGGGTGGCGAAGGGTACTTCGAACGGCAGCAGGTTGCCCAGTTCCTGTTCGATCATGTAGCCGATCATGCCTTCGGTTTCGGCACCGAGGACGTCCAGCGGGTAGGGCGTGACCGAGGTATAGGCCGCCGCCTGCAGTGATAGCAGGCCCACCTGAGGACCGTTGCCGTGGGCGATGACCAGTTCATTGCCCGGGTGAATTTTGGCGATCTGTGTGGTGGCGACGCGGATATTGTCGCGCTGATTATCCGCGGTCATGGGTTCGCCCCGGCGCAGAAGGGCATTGCCGCCCAATGCTACAACGATACGCATGGTGCACTCCTTTCAAGATACGGATTCTGCTTCAGCCCCTATTACCCCTGTAGGCGCTGCCGAAGGCTGCGATCGACTGCGAAGCAGTCGTGTTCTCAAAATGGCTGAAGGTCCTTCGGACCTTATCGCAGCCTGCGGCAGCTCCTACAGGAGACTTGTGATCCACTGGACTACAAGTCCGCCAGGGTCGACACCAGGATCGCCTTGATGGTGTGCATGCGGTTTTCCGCCTGCTCGAAGGCGATGCAGGCGGGGGACTCGAACACGTCGTCGGTCACCTCGATGCCGTTTTTCAGGTTGGGATACTGTTCGGCTATCTGCTTGCCGACCTTGGTGTCGGCGTTATGAAATGCCGGGAGGCAGTGCATGAACTTGGTCCGTGGGTTGCCGCTGGCTTTCATCAGCTCGGCGTTGACCTGATAGGGCAGCAATTGCGTGATGCGTTCGGCCCAGGCTTCAACCGGTTCGCCCATCGAAACCCAGACGTCGGTGTGGATGAAGTCCACACCCTTGACCGCAGCTTTCGGGTCTTCGGTCAGGGTGATCCGCGCGCCGCTTTCTTCAGCGTATTTTTTGCAGCGGGCCACCAGATCGTCGAGCGGCCACAGCGCTTTGGGCGCGGCGATGCGCACGTCCATGCCGAGCTTGGCACCGATCAGCAGCAGTGAGTTGCCCATGTTGTTACGGGCGTCGCCGAGGTAGGCGTAGCTGATGTCGTGTAGCGGTTTATCGCTGTTTTCACGCATGGTCAGCACGTCGGCGATCATTTGTGTCGGGTGGTATTCGTCGGTCAGGCCATTGAACACCGGTACGCCGGCAAATTTGGCCAGCTCTTCGACGATTTCCTGTTTGAAACCACGGTATTCGATGGCGTGATACATGCGCCCCAGCACCCGGGCAGTGTCTTTCATGCTTTCCTTATGGCCGATTTGCGAGGAACCCGGATCGATATATGTCACGTTGGCGCCTTGGTCATAGGAGGCGACTTCGAACGCGCAACGGGTACGCGTCGAGGTTTTTTCGAAAATCAGCGCAATGTTCTTGCCCTTGAGATGTTGCTGTTCGGTGCCGGTGTACTTGGCACGCTTGAGGTCGCGGGACAGGTCGAGCAAGTAGCGTAATTCGCGCGTGGTGTGGTGCTCCAGGCTCAGCAGATTACGGTTACGCATATTGAACGCCATGATAGATCTCCTTAAGGATGGATCAGTAATCAATCGGATCGCGGACAATCGGGCAGGTCATGCAGTGACCACCGCCACGGCCCCGACCCAGTTCGCCGGCGCTGATGGTGATCACCTCGACACCGGCCTTGCGCATGAGGGTATTGGTGTAGGTGTTGCGGTCGTAGCCGATCACCACACCGGGTTCCACCGCGACCACGTTGTTGCCGTCGTCCCATTGCTCGCGTTCGGCGGCAAAGCTGTTGCCGCCGGTTTCGACCACACGAAGTTTTTTCAATTTGAGGGCGGCGGCGACCGTGTCGAAGAAGTTAGTTTTTTCGCGGCGGACCTCGAATCCGTAGGGGCTGCTTTCACTGGGGTACAGCGAGAAGGGGACGATTTGGTTGGCCACTTCGGGGAACACGGTCACCAGGTCGCGATCGCAGAAGCTGAACACGGTGTCCAGGTGCATCGCGGCGCGGGATTTCGGCAAGCCAGCGACGATGACGCGCTCAACGGCTTTGTGCTTGAACAGGTTCTGCGCCAATTGGCCAATGGCTTTGTGGGACGTGCGTTCGCCCATGCCGATCAGGACCACGCCGTTACCGATAGGCATAACGTCGCCGCCTTCCAGGGTCGCGGCGCCATGATCTGCATCGGGATCGCCGTACCAGACCTGGAAGTCAGCATTGGTGAAATCCGGGTGGAACTTGTAAATAGCGCTGGCCAGCAGGGTTTCCTGTCGACGCGCCGGCCAGTACATGGGGTTCAGAGTGACGCCACCGTAGATCCAGCAGGTGGTGTCGCGGGTGAACTGAGTGTTGGGCAGCGGCGGCAGGATAAAGCTGGTGTTGCCGAGAAAGTCCCGGAACATCTTCAGGGCTGGACCGCCAAAACTGGCCGGCAGGTCGTCGGCCGAGACGCCGCCAATCAGGAACTCGGCAATCTGCCGGGGCTCCAGGCTTTTGAGCCATGCAGTGGTTTCATTGACGAAACCAAGCCCGACCAGGTTGGGTGTGATTTTGCGCTGCAGGATCCAGTCCAGTGCCTCGGGTTGCGCGACGACATCCGCCAGCAAGTTGTGCATTTCGACGACGTCGACCCCTCGTTCACGCATCTTGGTGACGAAGTCGAAGTGGTCGCGCTTGGCCTGGTTGACCCAAATCACATCGTCGAACAGCAGTTCATCGCAATTGCTCGGGGTCAAGCGCTGGTGCGCCAGGCCGGGGGAGCACACCATTACTTTGCGTAGCTTGCCGGCTTCGGAATGCACGCCGTATTTAACTTTTTCGTTAGCCATTTTCATCGCCCCCAAAATTGAGAACCACGGGTACTGATTGCAGTGTCAGGAAACAAATCCGTGAGATGTGAAACTAGGTTTAGTACAAAATATTTAGCGTTTCGATAAATTTTGCGATCCACCGTTGAAGGCGGACGAATGGTAAAAACAACATTCAACGAGAGGGGCCGTCGTCGGCGATATCGCGAAAAGTAATTAGTCGCTGAAAAGTTTCAGATAACGATAATAAGTACGGACACCGATCTAGACCGGGCAATATATTTATCCCGCCCACCGTCAAGCCTTGCGAGCCCGGACATCAGGTTTAACAGTGCTTTTGCGTAGTCGAACACGGCTTATTGCTTGTTAAGCATAATACTCAGGTCACTGTTCAATTCTTTGATAGCCGCCTTGAAGTCATTGGCGGTGATCGCTTGCTTGTCATTGTCCACGGTTTGGCCGAACACCTTGCGCACCACGTAAACGTAGGGTCTACCCGTGGTCGCGTCGTTAATACTGCCTTCGATATAGAGCTCGGTATTCTGATCACGATGCCCCGTGGCCGCTGAAGCAGCACCGACTACCGCCGTTATTGGAAGCACTTCGTACCATTTCATGCCTTCATTGGAGGCACTGACGCCGGTAATGGCCGCTTTCAGCACCATGGCCCGTTCACCGGTGGGTACCGATTGCAGGTCAGGAACTACTTTATAGCGCAACGCAATGGTTTCCTTGGCAGTAGTGCTTGCATAGTTCTGCAGGTCTTGCAGGGTTTTCCGGTTGACGCGTTCGTCCGGTTTTGGCGCGGGGTACATCTGCAGTTTGTCGAACACGACGGTGCTGTAGGAACGAGGCTTGAAGTCTGGATCGATCCAGCGCATCACCGGATGGCCGCTGGGCGACTTCGCTTCTTTAAGCCCGGCATAACTGGGCAGGAAACCGGAATACTGGTTTTTCTCTGTTACTTCGGAGACACAACTACTGAGCAGCACGCTGCTTAAGACAGCGCCGACTATCATTACACGGGGTGTGTTCATTGGGCTGCACTCAACCGTTAAGGTGTTAGATGACGACGTGCATAACAGACGTCGTCAGGGTGTGGAGTTGCTTGAATCCAACTGTCAGTGGGCGCTGTCTATCGTCACCGCCTTCCAACTGTCATTGGGATCAAAGCGCTTCATCGCTTTCGCCAACTTCTCACTCTCGGGTCCCAAATCCTTCTCGAACACCTGTCCATCATGGCTGATCATGAAACTCATCACCCCGGTGTCATCGTATTTTGCCGGCCAGGCGATCAGTGCAAAGCCTCGACTCATCTTGTCACCGATCAGGTAGCTGTAGGCGCCGCCAGGGGCTGAAGGGCCTTGGGCGTCAAGGATACGGAAGTGGTAGCCATGCCAGTCGTCGCCGCCAATGGCGTTGCCGAACAAGGGGCCCAACGGGCTGATCTCACCGGTATCGTCGTCAGCCCAATAAAGTCCGTCGTGCTTGCCGGGGCTGCTGAAGATCTTTTGCGCGTACTCGAGTGCGCCGTCGCCGTCCCGATCCTTTGACGCATAGTCCATCTGGGCGTCGTGATAGGTCAGCACCGACTGCATGGCAGCGAGTTCATTGCGGCCAATACGACGCACACGGATTTCATCGCCGCCGGCCTTGACGTCGAAGCGCCAACCTTTAGCGCCCTTGGTCATGGGAATCGGCAATGTCCAGTGATCACTGCCGACCGACAGCACCGCTTTGTTGTCGCCCGTCGTTTCGATGCTGTGGTGTTCGCCATATTGCTTCACAAACGCATCCACATCACTGCGCTCCACGCCCTCGCGCGGGATGAAACTGCGCCAGTTCTTGCCAAGCAATTCCGTCAGGCGTGCCTGATCCGCTTTTTTTGTACCCAGCGCTTCGACAAATGCCTGGGCGGCCTTTTCTGGCGTAGGAAACGCTTGCTGGGCCATCGCCATGCACGAGCACGCCACGGCGGCAACCATCACCAAGGCCTGTGGCAGCAAGCCCATGCGTGTCTTCACCCGAAGATAGTTTTTCAACGGCGGCCCCCCCTTGAACGTGCCGGTGGACTGGATGGCCGACTCACCTGACTTCCGGCCGATCGCGAAGCACTGGGGCGCTGGGCGGATGCCTGACTGGATCGGCCACGGTCGGTTTGTGCGCTGGTCTGTGACGGTGAGCGCGCGCCACTAAATGCATTATTGCGGGCGCTGCCGGCACTGGCGGTCGACCGTTTTGGCGCCGTTTGACTGGCCCCGGTGGATGGCCGTTTTTGCGCATTTTGACCAGCCCCGGCAGACGGCCGGTTCTGTGCAGTTTGACGTGCCTTCGCGTCACCCTGTCCGCGCTGATTCGTCTGAGCGGTTTGTTTCCTGGCAGGCTGGTTGTCCCGAGTGTTCTTGGCCGTGCCCTGGCCCCGATCCGTCGTCTTCGGCCGGTTGTTATTCGCTTGCGTTCTATTGCCAGCCGATCCTCCGTTCTGGGCTGCGCGTGCTCGATCCTGGGCTTGGCGGTTGCTGGTGGCAGGTCGTTCGATACCAGCCCTGTCCATTGAACCACGTGCTTTTTCACGATCCTGGGCACGCTGAGCGTTATCTCCACGATAGGCAGAACGCTGACTGGCGCCGTCCAGTTGCCGGCCGTACTGCTCGCGGCTCCTGTTGTCGCGGTAAGGAACGCCATCCCGGTGAGCGGAATTGTGCTGCCACTTGGTGTTCTGAGCATTGGCGGCCCGGTTGTTGGTGTTGTTGCTATTGAAGTTGTTGCCACTGATGTTGTTGGAACGATTGACGTCTACGTCGATGTCGTTATTGCCCCAATCACTATTAGCCCACAACGCCCCGACGGCAGCCACACCGACACCAAACGCCAGCCCGGTCATCAATGCCTGACCGGGGTAATAGGCGGGCGGCGGTGGGTAGTACACAGGAGGTGACGCGGGATAAGGCCAGGTACCGTAGACGACTGTCGGGTTATAACTGGGTACGTACACCACCTGCGGATCAGCGGGCTGGATGATGATGGCGGGGGGCGCGGCCGGTGCGCTTTGAACGATGACGGTACTGCTGGAAGGGGCAGAAGCCGCAGCAGGCTGAGCTGTCACGTTCTGATATTCGTTGCTTTGCAGGTTGCCTGCTTCCTGCGCCTTATGACGCAAGCGTTGCACACCCTTCATGACGTCATCTGGTTGTGCCAGGAACGCATCACCCAAGCGTTGTACCCAGACCGGATCTTGCCCCATCGTTGCGAGGACTTGGGGGAAGGCGACCAGCGATTGCACGGCCGGATCCCAAGGCTGGGTCGCCACCTGCTTGACCGCATCATCGCCTTTAGCGTCCGGGTGTGCTTTGGACCAGGTCACGGCTTCGGCGATTTCACCCGGATAGGTGCTCGCCATCAGTACCTGTGCCAGCAGCGGATCCGGGTAAAGCGCAATCGGCGCCAGCATTTGATCGAGTTGTTCCAGGGTGAAAACCGCATCTTTGACAGGCGGCGGGGCAGGCAGTGGATCGGGTGCGGGTAAGGGCGCGACGGCGACCGCAGGTGCGGCCGTAGCTGTATCCTCTGCTTGCGCCAGAGGGGGGAGAGCGCTCAAGAACAGTACAGCCGACACGGTGTAAAGTAATGGAATGCGCATTGCACCCCCCATGTGGTCAGACAGCTCGAATAAAAGTGGATCGATGTCGGAACGGTGAAGCCGGCTGTCCAAGCTTCTGATCTTCAGCCTGGATCCCGTTCACCAATGGTAGCAAACATCTAGAGATTGCTAATTAATTCACTCTGCGTGCGGAGAGGGTGATCGTTGAGAATTTAGACAAAGTGCCAATCACAATCCATGCTGGTGGGACAGTCGTCGCAGCGGGCAGAAAGCTCGGGTGAGGGCGAGGCGAGCGCCGTGCGGATCGGAACCGCTCATTGACCATCCCCTGTCTGATGAGAGCGACGCATGACCGACGCCCCGTCCAATCAACCCTTCGAACCGGGCCGTGTGCAAGCCACTTCAACCCGTCATTTAACTGGCTGGCGGCGCTGGCTTCCGGGGCTGCGGGTGTTGCGTGAGTACTCGATCGCCTGGCTGCCAAAAGACCTGATGGCGGGCCTGGTACTGACCACCATGTTGGTGCCGGTCGGCATTGCCTATGCCGAGGCCTCGGGTGTGCCCGGCATTTATGGTTTATACGCAACCATCCTCCCGTTGCTGGCCTATGCGTTGTTTGGCCCCAGCCGCATTCTGGTACTCGGTCCTGACTCCGCGTTGGCAGCCATCATCCTGGCAGTGGTACTTCCGTTATCGGCAGG
Organism: Pseudomonas sp. NA-150; assembly: GCF_044336365.1. Lineage (NCBI taxonomy): Bacteria > Pseudomonadati > Pseudomonadota > Gammaproteobacteria > Pseudomonadales > Pseudomonadaceae > Pseudomonas > Pseudomonas sp. NA-150. The sequence continues at coordinate 3,287,417 of NZ_CP172305.1, forward strand.
AGACCCACTGCGCGCCATCGCCCTGGCCAGTGCAATGGCGCTGGTCTCTGGCGTTATCTGCATCGGCGCCGGCCTCCTGCGTCTGGGCTTCATCACCGAGTTACTGTCCAAACCGATTCGTTACGGCTATATGAACGGCATAGCGCTGACGGTTCTGATCAGTCAGACGCCCAAGCTGTTCGGCATCTCCATCGACGGCGCGGGGCCACTGCGCGATACCTGGCACCTGGGCCAGGCGCTGCTGGACGGCAAGGCCGACTGGCCGACCTTCGCCGTGGGCGCCAGCACATTAGCCGTGATCCTTTTGTTGAAGCGCTTTGATCGCGTGCCCGGCATGCTCATCGCGGTGGTGGCCGCGACGCTGGTAGTAGGCCTGCTGGGCCTCGATACCCGTCATGGCATCAAGGTGTTGGGCTCACTGCCGCAGGGCTTACCGAGCTTCGCCTTGCCCTCGGTCGGTTTGAATGAGCTGGTAACGGTGTTGATGGGCGGTGCAGCTGTGGCGCTGGTGTCATTTGCCGACACCAGCGTGCTGTCGCGCAGCTATGCGGCCAAGACCCGTACCCAGGTCGATCCGAATCAGGAAATGATCGGCCTGGGTGTTGCCAACCTCGCAGCCGGACTGTTTCAAGGTTTCCCCATCAGCAGCAGCTCCTCACGCACGCCGGTGGCCGAGGCTGCAGGTTCCAGGACGCAGTTGACCGGCGTGGTGGGGGCTTTGGCCGTGGCACTGTTGTTACTGATCGCGCCTGATCTGCTCCAGCACTTACCGAACAGCGCACTGGCGGCCGTGGTCATCGCCGCTGCAATTGGCCTGTTCGAGTTCAAGGATTTGCGGCGGATTTACCGGATTCAGCGCTGGGAGTTCTGGTTGTCGATTGTTTGCCTGGTCGGGGTTGCCGTACTGGGCGCCGTGCCAGGCATCGGTCTGGCCGTGGTCATCGCCGTGGTCGAGTTCCTTTGGGACGGTTGGCGGCCGCACTACACGGTGCTCGGGCGGGTCGAGGGCATCCGTGGTTTCCATGACATCTCACGCTATCCTCAGGCTCGCCGGGTTCCCGGGCTGGTGTTGTTTCGTTGGGATGCCCCGTTGTTCTTCGCCAACGCCGAGCTGTTCCAAAATTGTGTGCTGGAATCGGCTGCCCAGTCACCGACGCCCGTTCGCCGGGTAGTGATCACGGCTGAACCGGTGACCAGTGTGGACGTGACGTCAGCGGACATGCTGGCCGAATTGGCGCAGACCCTGCGCGCCGCGAGCATCGAGCTGCGCTTTGCCGAGATGAAGGACCCGGTCAAGGACAAGCTCAAGCGCCTCGAGGTGCTGGCCCACCTTGATGACAATGCGTTCCATGCCACCATCGGCGCGGCGGTAGATGCCTATCTCGAGGAGCACTCAGTGGACTGGACGCCTTGACCTGCGACCCCCAGTCAATTGGCGTGAGCCGGCAGGGCCAGCCCATCCCGATCCGCGCCAGAGCTCGCTGGCTGCTGCTGTTCGGCCTGCTCGCCGGTTGCACTCAGGTCGGGCCGGATTTCCGCACACCGCCGAGCCCCTGGCTGGCGGGCTGGAGCACACCGACGCTGGAACAGGGCAGCCGCCGTGCGTCCAGTCCAGACCTGCGCCAGTGGTGGACCGTGTTTGCCGACCCGACACTCGAAGCCCTGATCAGCGAAGCCGATGCGCATAACAGCGACCTGCGGGTGGCCGGTTTGCGCGTGGCCGAGGCGCGCGCGCAGTTGTCCATCGTCCAGACCGGGCGCTATCCGCAGTTGCAACAGGTGCACGCCGACAGTCTTTTTCTCAAGAGCAATCAGTCCGGCACGGGGGCTCACGACTCGGTGTTCTGGCAGTCCAGCCCTGGTTTTGATATCGCCTGGGAGATCGATTTCTGGGGCCGCTTCAGCCGCGCCATCGAGTCCGCCGATGCCGCCTACTTCGCCTCGCAAGCCAATTACGCTGACGCCCAGGTGCTGCTGCGCGCACAGGTGGCAGACACCTACTTTGCCTTGCGCACGGTCGAGGCGCGCCTGGACATCGCCCAGGAGAACGCCGCGCGACAGGCGCGCAGCCTGGAGATCACCGAACGGTTGTTTCGCCACGGTGAGAACGACGAACTCGACTGGCAACAGGCGCGAACCCAGTACCTGGCGACCAAAGCCACCATCCCCGAATTCGAGGATCAGGTGAACGCCTTGCGCAATACCCTGTGCGCGCTGATCGGACGTCCACCCGGACCGATGCCGGAGCTGGACGCGCGCCACGGGCAGTTGCCGCTGCCTGATCGCGCGGTGCTGCAAGAGGTGCCGGCGAGCCTGCTGTTGCGCCGCCCGGACATCCGTGTCGCCGAGCAGGCCGTGGCCGCGCAGTCGGCGCAAGTCGGTGTTGTCGAGGCTGACTTGTACCCTTCACTGAGCTTGCTGGGCAGCATCGGTTGGACGTTCCTCTCTGCGCACAACCTGCCCAACAGCTTCAACGTGGCCGCCGGCCCGAGCCTGGTGTGGAACCCGTTCGATTATGGCCGACGCAAAAACGCGGTGCGGGTGGAGGATGCGCGCCTGCAACAGCTGATCGAAGTATTCCAGCAGGACGTGCGTCAGGCCGCGCGCGAGGCGGACGACGCGGCCAGTGGCCTGGTGCGGGCGCTGGAAAGTGCGAGCATCCACCACGACGCGGCGCAGGCTGCCGAACGCTCGCTGAACCTGGCCAGCGTGCAGTACCGCGAGGGCTTCGCCGACTTCCAGCGGGTGTTGGACGCGCAATTGATCTTGCTGCAACAGCAGGACGGCTACCTGGTCAGTCGCGGCAACGCGGTCGGCAGCCTGGTGGCGTTGTACAAGTCCCTCGGCGGTGGTTGGGACAGCGCGCGGGCGTCGGTTGATCCGGCGACCCGTCGACAGATGGAGAACCGCACCGATTGGGGTGACCTGCTGAACGAGCCGGCGCCCACGTCCCAGCAACCAGGTGAAGCGAAATGACCGACACCCCAGCGCCAGACACTCCGCCCGCGCCAAAATCGGCCGCTCCTGCGCCGGACCGTAGCCTCAGATGGGTGCTGGCGCTGATCGCCCTGAGCCTGATCTGGTACCTGCTCGCCGACCGGTTCACGCCCTACACTCAGCAGGCGCGCGTGCAGGCTTACGTGGTGCCCGCGACCGCCGAAGTCGCGGGTCAGGTCACGCGTGTGGCGGTGGGCAATAACCAGGAGGTGCGCAAGGGCGATGTGCTGTTCGAGCTGGACCAGGAACAGTACCGCATCGCCCTGGCGCGCGCCGAAGCGGACGTCGATACGGTGCGTCGGCAGATCGGCGCCAACACCGCGGGGATCAGCGCCGCACAGGCCTCGCTGGCTGCGTCCCAGGCCAACGAGCGCAAAGCGCGGCAGGACAGCGAGCGTCTGCAACGGCTGTACACTGAAGACCCGGGCACGGTGTCCGCGCGCCGCCTGGAAGCCGCGCAAGCGACCCGCGATCAGGCCATCAGTCAGGTCGCTGCGGCCCGCGCCGAGGTCGAGCGGGCCCGCGAGCAACAGGGTGGCCACGAAGCGGACAATGCCCAACTGCGCAGCGCTGCCTCTACGGTGGAGAAGGCGCGGCTGGACCTGCAACGCACGGTGGTGCGCGCCGAGTCTGACGGGCTGATCACCGACCTGCGCACCGATATCGGTCACTACGTCGCGGCCGGTAGCCCGGTGATGACCCTGATCGCGATTCACGACCTGTGGATCAGCGCCGACATGACCGAGAACAACCTCGGCCAACTGCACCCCGGCGTGCAGGTACTGGTGGTACTCGACGCTCGGCCCGGCGAGCTGTTCCATGGTCGAGTACGCAACATCGGCTACGGCGTGAGCGTCGGTCAGAGCACGCCGCCGGGCAGCCTGCCAACCATCCAAAACAGCCGGGAATGGCTGCGCCCGGCGCAACGTTTCCCGGTGATCATCGAGCTTGAGCGCGACGAGTTGGCCAACAGCAGCAACCTGCGGGTCGGCGGCCAGGCTGAAGTCATGGCGCTGCCCAACGAGGGCAACCCGATGAACCTGCTCGGGCGCCTGTTCATGGGCTTCATGAGCTGGATGTCTTATGCCTATTGAGCTGCGTCGCCGGCGCGCGCTGCGCTTGGCCTGGGGCACCGCGCTGTGCCTGGCAGCCAGCTACGGCCTGGGGTTGCCGATACCGATTCTGGCACCGATCTTCGCCCTGTTGCTGCTGGCCTTGCGCAGCCAGCCGCTGCCGTTGCGGGTGGCGCCGGCCTTGGCGTTGATGGTATTGATCAGCGCCGGCAGCGGCCTGTTGCTGATCCCGCTGCTGCGCCACGCACCGGTCAGTGGTGTACTGCTGGTCGGCGTGGGACTGTTTCTATGTTTCCGTTTCTCGCTGAGCGGCGGCAACGGCCTGCTGGCGAACTTCCTGGTGATCGGCCTGACCATGGTCTCGGCGGCCGGCGCCAGCGATTTCACTTTAGCGTTGTCGGTGGTCGAGGCCATGGCCAAAGGTATGTTGCTGGCAGCACTGAGTGTCACACTGGTGCATCAACTGTTCCCCGAACCGGCGCACGCGCCAACCTTGCCCGCGCCGCCATTGGCAGATGCGCAGGAGGTTAACTGGATCGCCCTGCGTGCCACGCTCATCGTACTGCCTGCTTTTCTCCTGGCGTTGATCGCGCCGGACCGCTTCATGCCGCTGGTGATGAAATCAGCCAGCCTGGGCCAACAAAGTTGCGAGACCAGCGTGCGTCAAGCCGGCCAAGAACTGATCGGCTCGACCTTGCTCGCCGGGGTGCTGGCCATCATTGTGTGGGGCGGGTTGAGCCTGTTCGTGCACCTGTGGATGTTCTTCCTCTGGACGTTGTTGTTTGCGCTGCTGCACGCACGTCGGCTGTACCGGGTGGTGACAACACAACAGAGCCCGGGGTTCTGGCTGAACTGCCTGTCGACGATGTTGATTCTGCTCGGCCAGTCGGTGCAGGACAGCGCGGCCGGCCAGGATGTCTACCGCGCGTTCGCGGTGCGCATGGCGCTGTTCATCCTGGTGTCGTTGTACGCCTGTGCGATGCTTTATTGGCTCGACTTCCGGCGCCGGCCGCGGGTGGAGGGCTAGGGTTTGTTCGGGTCGGAACTGGCTCTGGGAACCTGCAATGACACCAGTCGCGCGAGCACGATCGCCGGATACAACTGGCCGATCAGTGCTTCGAGATTCGCCAGCGATCTGGCGGCAGGCGCCACGGGCACTATGTCGCCGTAGCCTACGGTGGTCAGCGTGACGAAGCTGAAGTAGATCCAGATCGAGCGATCTGACGTGGTTTCGGCGAGTGTACTGCCGGAAAACGCACCTGGATGGTTGAGGATCACCAGTTGATACGCCTCAGCCCAAACGGTACCCATCAATACATATAGGGCGACAGCGCCGCTGATTCGGTCGAGTGTCACAACACCTGACGCAAACACTTTCATCGCGGTCGCCACGCTGATCAGCGCCAATGCAAGGAGGGTTGTTCCCTCACGTATTTCTACGGTGAAACTATCCGGAAATAACCATCCGATGCCACGCACACCGATCGCGAGGAGGGCCACCAGCGCAACCGGGGTCAAGATCAGCCCTTTGTGTCTATCCATAAGCAGGATCAAACCGTTCAGCAGCACCAATGCGAACAGCAGGTCCTGAATGATTCGCCCGACCAGACTGTTTTGCGTGGAGAGGAACGGGAGCACGAATACCATGAGGACAATCAGCAGCAACAGCGCGACCAGGCTGTTACTGAGTAACGACGCGATAAGGCCTCGCACGATCGGACGCATGGCATCGTCCCTCTTTAAACGAAAATGGGTTAGCGTTTTTGTTCAGTCGAGGATAGTCATTACTGCGGGATCAGGTGGCAGTTACTGCAAACAGCAATTAGTTGAGCGGTGCGGCCGTACAACTCATTTCCCCCGAGCCTGGCTTCTGCAAAACAACCACGTCGCCGTTTTGCCAGAAACTGTAGTTCCCTTGGTAATCCTTGCCCGTGTAATGAGCGCCCGACTCACTCTGCACCTGTCTCAGGGTCAGCGCGGTGTTCGCCCATTTCAGGTACAGCACACCCGGCTGCGTGTTGAAAAAGGTGGCGGCAACCAACGCGTCAAGTCCCGCACACCGAAAAGCCAGGGGGCCGTCAGTGAGGCTGTCTGGGTCCTTGGTTCTTACAATGGCCGAGCCTTGGCGTAACTGGTGCGCGCGTTCAGCATAATTGCGAATCGCGCACTCCCTGGGGACCGGCGCGGAGGCGCACTGATTACGCGCCGCGACCCAAAACTGCTGATCGATGATGACTTTGTCCGGGTTGGGTACTGAATGCTCATCCGTCAGCGCCAGGCGATAAAGACGCGTGAGTTCGATGTCCATCTGCTTCAGTTGCGGATCGCGACAGACGAGCTTTTCGACGGATGCCTTTGCCTGAGCGCAGTCGAAACTGGTCCTCAAGATGGGCGAAGGGGGCGCAGCATTGGCCCCGGTGCTCGTTGCCACGCACAGGCTGGCGACAAGCAGGCGGGTGAACAGGGGCGTGATCAATTTCATGCTGGCTTCACCCAGATCATTACGTGATGCCCGGATTGCCGTGCAAAGGCGTATCGCAGTGTAAGTCAGTGCTCACAGCTTGTCACACCGCCCAGCCCGCAGGGGCCGGCGCAGCGACGATGCACCGCCAGGCATGATATCGTCGCGCCTTAGCCATCGCCGTCTGGAATATCCGTGAAATTCATTCACCAGCGCGAGCACCTGAATGAAGGTGACATCGTGCTTATCGAGTCCTCGAACACCTGCAATATCCGCCTGATGACCGACGCCAACTTTCGTAGTTTCAAGAATGGCGGGCGCCACATCTACCACGGCGGCGCATTCGACAAATTCCCGGCGAAAATTGTCGCCCCCAGCAGCGGGTTTTGGAATATCACCATTGATACCGTGACCCGCGGGGCGATCAGCGTAACGCGCAAGCCGAATCTCAAACACTCGGTCAAGATCATTCGGCGTTCTGCTTCGTGACTGTCTTGACCGTTAGTGAGCCGCTTTACTGGACTTGATTACGCCCATTGCGCTTGGCCTGGTATAGCGCATCATCGGCGCGAGTCACCAGACTTTCCACGCTGTCGCCCTGTTCGACCAGCGCGATGCCAAACGAGGCGGTTATCGTTTCCAACACTTCATCCATGTTGCGTGCCTTGATCCGTAAACTGCGGAACTTCAGACGCAGTTGCTCGGCAAACGCATAGACGCTGTCGATATCAGAACAGTCTTTGAGGACGACGCAGAACTCTTCGCCACCATAACGGGCTGCAATCGCTTGAGGCGGCAGCGCATTGCGTAACAACTGACCGACATGTTGAAGCACGCGGTCGCCCAGAGGATGGCCATACCGGTCATTGAATTGCTTGAAGTGGTCGATATCGAGCATGACCAGTGCCACACGCTCGGGGGCATTGATCAGGGTTTGCTCCAGCAAACGGGTGAAGGTGTCTCGATTGAAGACTTGAGTCAGCCCATCCAGGGTCGCCGCGAGCTGGGCACGCTCCAGCTTGTCGCGCAGATTTTTGATCTCCCCTTGCGCCGCATGCAACTGGGAGAGAAACAGCTCTTGCTGCTCCTGCATAAGCTGGGTGCTCTGCTGCAGCTCGCTGAGCAAACTCGGCAATCGTTCTTCGACTGGCGCTTCAAGCATCTCCATGCAGTGCCCGAGACTGGCCTGAAAGTTGAGATTGCCCTCCAGGTTACTGGAAACGGTGTGTTCCATGCCGTCAACTAAATCGATCGCCTGTTGCTGCCCAACGCGCGCTTCCTCCAACTCATCCTGAATGATGTATTCGCGGAACAACCGGGTCGCGGATTCGGCAGAGAAACAGTCGAAATCCTCGACCGCCCTGTCCAGGTGACGATTGAGTTCTGGCTCCTGGCCTTTGCTGTAGGTGTACCAGAGGGCGTAATGAACCGGGTTGGGCGCAATGTTGTGACGCATCATCAAAGGCACGGCCTGCTTCAGCAAGGAAGCCGCTTCGTGAATGTCCTCCGGATAGAGTGCTAGAGCAGTCGTACGCTTTTCAGGTTGGCTCATGACGTCACTGTTGTTATTTATTAGTCGCCGGAATATACAGCAAGGCTGAATCGACCACCCTCATGGATGGCACTGAGAACCGTTTATTTTTTTGCCTGCTGAACGTCCCAGCTGCCGGCTTCGCAAATGCGCGCCTGTCATTGCCACACCTAAAGGGAAAATGAAGGTTTGATCAGTATGGCTGCGCTGCAAGGGTGAGCAGGGGGAGGGTGTCAGTTGCAGATGCTTTCATGGGAGGTTCCACTGATGGGGATGAGTCTGATGCTGACTTTATCCATCGAGCAGATTGCCGGCAAAGCGGGTTTTGGCTCGGCGACGACTTTTCGCGAACGCTTTCAACTGTGCCTGGGCATCAGTCCACAACGCTATTGTCGAGGGTTCAGACAGTTGGCGGCGGTTAACCTGATCGCAATCGATTTGCCGCCAACTGCCAGTGACAATCAACTTCCAGCGCTTGTATTCAACGCCGCTTCAGCCGCCGCAATTTCAGCCTGACGCTTGATGATCATGTCGCCGATCGGTGGCCCCTGGAAGCGTCGCGCCTCGAAGCCAAACCAGACGATGGCCGTCAGCACCAGAAAACCAAGGGTGATGTACAACGCCCAATCGTTCGGTGGCTGGATACCAATGACGAAGATGATCACCATCGAGAGAATCGAGAGGAGGGTGAACACGGTGTACCAGAAGCGCCCGATATTCCAGGGTCCCATGGTTGGCCACTTCGACGTCCCGTAAGCAAACAGGCCCAGTACGATGGGAATGATGAAGGAGAAGAACAGGAAAATCACCGTGCAGGAGACGACGATCGTATAGACCGGCGTTGCCCCGACCGAGATCACCGACGATCCCCAGTCGAACAAAACGGCGAGGATCGCCCCCGTCCAGATCGCCGCTACCGGGCTGCGAAAGGTCGGCGAGACCGAGGCCAGTGCCTTGGAACAGGGCAGGCCACCGTCGCGGGAGAACGCGAAGATCATGCGTGAAACCGAGGTCACCGTCGCCAACCCGCAGAGGATCTGGGAAATGTAAATCGCCACATAAAGCGCGAGCTTGATCGTCGGGCTTACCTGAGTGTTCATGGCCCAGAAAAACACGTTCCAGCCTTGCTTGGCCGCCTCATCCATGTTCGGCAGCAAGAGCACGAACGAGCACAGCATGACCCAGCCGAACAGCAACGACCAGACCACCGACATGACCATCCCGCGTGGCACCGACATGGCCGCATTGCGGGTCTCCTCGGAGGTGTGCGCGGACGCGTCATAGCCAGTGATGGTGTAGATCGGCAACAGCAGACCGAGCATGAAAATCCAGCCATTCGACACCTGTGGCCAGACGGCGCCACCGGCATCGCCGGAGTAGTTGCTGAAGGTCCACAACCGCGCGAACTCATAGCTGGGTGCAGAGATCAGGCAGACGATGGTCAGCGCGAGCGCCGTGGCGAAGATCAGGTAACCCGAGAAATCGGTGAGCTTCGCGGTCAGGCCGATGCCCAGGTGATTACACAAGGCCTGGAGGCCGGTCAGCACCGCCAGGAAAATCACCCTGACGGTGGTGGTGTCTTCCATGCCCAGAGCCGGTCCGAAGGCGCCGAAAAAGAAGTAATAGGTGCCGACGTTGATTGCACCGAGCACAGTGACCAGCCCTAGCAGGTTGAACCATGCGGTCAGCCATCCGGTAAAACGGTTACCGAGTATCGAACCCCAGTGATACAGACCGCCAGCGGTGGGGTACGCCGAGGAAATTTGCGCCATGGCCATGGCGAACACCCCGGAGATCAGGCAACCGATCGGCCAGCCAATGCCGATGGACGCGCCGCCCGCGCCCGACGTGCCCTGGGCGAGTGAGTTGATACCACCGGAGAGGATGCAGATGATCGAAAAGGAAATGGCAAAGTTGGAGAAAACGCCCATTCGTCGCGAGAGCTGCTGGGCATAGCCCATGCTGTGCAGCACTTTGGTGTCATCGTCCTGCGGCGCGCTGGCGCCGGGTTGAGTTGATGGATTCATGTTGTCTGCCCCTTAGGTTTGGATACGCATCCATCCGGGTTTGCGTTACCGGATGGGCTGGCCTTCAACCGCTGGTCGTACTGCTCCCTTCTCCAACCGATACAACCTGTCCATGTTGTGTGTTCAAGGCTCGACCCTGGACAGTCACTGCTCTACATACGGCCGTGATAGGCCGCTTCAAAAATGTCTGCCGCGCCGGCTCGGGTTAAAGGCAGCGGGTTGCCGCTGGCAGAAGGGTCGACAATCGCCATGTCGGCGATCAGGTCGGCCTGCTGATCATCCACGCCCAGTTCAACCAGCGTGTGCGGCACGCCGATGTCCTTGCGCAGTTTGAGGATGAAGGCCAGAAAACTGTCAAAGCCCGGCGAGGGCAGACGCAAATAGGCCGCCAGGCGGGTGATGCGTTCTTCGATGGCCGGGCGATTGAATGTCAAGACATATGGCATGAAGGTGGCATTGGTCATGCCGTGGTGGGTGTCGTACAGCGCGCCCACTGGATGCGAGAGGGCGTGCATCCCGCCCAGGCCCTTCTGAAAGGCCGTGGCGCCCATTGCCGCCGCCGCGAGCATTTGCGCGCGTGCATCGAGGTCGGACGGTGTGTGTACGGCCCGCACCAGCGCATTAGCCACCAGGCGTATACCTTCTACCGCGATACCATCGGCCATAGGATGGAAACCGGGGGCGCAGTAAGACTCCAGGCAGTGCGCCAAAGCGTCCATGCCCGTGCCGGCGGTGACTTTGGCCGGCATGCCGACGGTGAGGGCAGGGTCGCTGATGACCACGCGCGGCATCATTTTCGGGTGGAAGATGATGCGTTTTGTGTGGGTCCGCTCGTCAATGATTACCGCCGCACGGCCTACTTCGGACCCCGTACCCGCAGTCGTCGGCACGGCAATGACCGGGGCGATGCTGCTTTCGTCGGCGCGTGTCCAGTAGTCACCGATGTCTTCGAAATCCCAGACCGGTCGGGTCTGACCACTCATGAACGCAATGAGCTTGCCCATGTCCAGCCCGCTGCCACCGCCGAAGGCGACCACACCATCGTGTTTGCCGGCGCGCCAGGCGTCGAGTCCGCCCGCCAGGTTGGCTTCGACCGGATTGGGCTTGAGGTCGCAAAACAGCGCAACGCCGAGGCCCGCGGCACGCAAGGCGTCCAGCGCTGCCGTGGTGATCGGGGCACGCGCCAGGCCACTGTCGGTGACCAGCAACGGTCGCTGGATACCTTGGCTGCGACAGACGTCGGCCAGCTCGGTGATGCGGCCGACACCGAAGCGAATGCTCGTGGGGTAGTTCCAGTTTCCAGTCAGGCTCATGGCTCAGATCTCGTGGCGCAAATGGAAGGATTTGGCGCGGGTCAGGTGCTCGTAACCCAGGCGCGACAGCGTCACGCCGCGCCCGCTGTTCTTGACCCCGGTCCAGGCCAGGGCCGGGTCCAGGTAATCGCAGCGGTTCATGAAGATGGTGCCGGTGTCGATCTGGTTGCCCAGGTGTTCGGCGGCGGCGAGATCTTGCGTCCAGATGGACGCGCTGAGCCCGAACTCGCTGTCGTTCATCAGGGCGATGGCTTCGTCGTCGCTGGCCACCGGCATGATGCCAACCACCGGACCAAAGCTTTCCTCACGCATCACCGCCATGTGATGGGTGACGTCGACCAACACCTGCGGCGCGAGGTAGGCACTGCCCGGCGCGTCAGCGAGAAAGGCCTTCGGATCGATCAGCGCCCTGGCGCCCTTGGACAGCGCATCGGCGATCTGACCCCGAACGAATTCGGCGGCTTTCGGCGTCACCAGCGGACCGAGCGTGGTGGCTTCGTCCAGCGGGTTACCCAGCACGTATTGGCGGGTCAGTGCGACGAAGCGTTCGACGAAAGCCGGGTAGAGTGTTTTATCGACATAAATGCGTTCGACGGCGCAGCAGCTCTGCCCGGAGTTGAAGAAGCTGCCATCCACCAGATTTTCCACCGCGTGTTCGAGGTTGGCGTCCGCCCGCACGTAGGCCGGGTCTTTGCCGCCGAGTTCCAGGCCCATGCCGAGAAATTGCCCCATGGCGGCGCTTTGCATGGCCTTGCCGCCGTCAACCGAGCCGGTGAAGTTCACCTGCTGCACCCGTCCAGCGGCAATGATCGCCGCAGTCTGGCCATGATTGAGCAGCAGGTTCTGGAACAACCCTTCGGGTAAGCTGGCACGGCCCATGGCCTCGGCGAAACGTTCACCCACCAGCAGCGTTTGCGACGCGTGCTTGAGAATGACGCTGTTGCCGGCCATCAGTGCCGGGATAATCGTGTTGACCGCTGTCAGGTAGGGGTAATTCCAGGGTGCGACCACCAGCACCGTGCCCAGCGGCTCACGTTTGATATGCCGTCGAAAACCGGCGACAGGCGTAGGTTCAAGCGTTGCCAGGGCTTCCGGCGCAATGGCGATCATATGGCGGGCACGCTCTTCGAACCCGCGCAGTTCGCCAGCCCCAAAACGCACCGGGCGTCCCATCTGCCAGGCCAGTTCCGGGACGATGTCAGCCTTCATCGCCAGCATCGCGTCCACCGCGGCACTGCACAAAACGGCGCGTTCGCTCAGTGGCCGGCGTTTCCACTGTGCCTGAGCGGCTGCGGCAGCCGCCAGCGCCTGCTCGATGTGTGCCGCATCGGCGTAGCGGCGTTCGGCATACACCCGGCCATCGACCGGTGAGATGAGTTGAATCGTCGAAGTCATGGTGCCTCAATAGCGCTCGAAGCCGCGCTGCAGTTCCCAGTCGGTGATCCGCCGGTCGTACTCTTTCTGCTCCCATTCGGCGCTGTGCACGTAGTGGTCGATCACTTCATCGCCGAACGCCTCGCGCAACATGGTCGAGGCCTTAAGTGCGGCGCTGGCATCGCGCAGAGTCTTCGACACTTCTGGCAAGTGCTCGTCGAGGTAGGCATCGCCCTCGAAGGGCGGCGTGAGGTTGAGCTTCTCGTCGATACCGGCCAGGCCTGCTGCGATCAAGGCAGCGAAGGCCAGATAAGGGTTGAGGTCGGCGCCGCCGATACGACATTCAATACGGATCGACTTGCTGCCTTCGGCACACAAACGAAAGCCTGCGGTGCGATTGTCCCGGCTCCATACCGCTCGCGTCGGAGCAAAAGTGCCGGCCTGAAAGCGCTTGTACGAATTGATGTAGGGCGCGAGAAAACAGGTGATGTCGTTGGCGTATTTGAGCTGCCCGGCCACCCAGGATCGCATCAGCTTCGACATGCCAAACTCAGCCTTGGCGTCGAAGAACAGCGGTTTTTTAGCGCTTTTGTCCCAGAGCGAATTATGGATATGGCTGCTGGAACCGGCAGCGTCATAGCGCCACTTGGCCATGAAGGTAATCGCCTTGCCCTGCAGTTCCGCGATCTCCTTGCAGGCGTGCTTGATGATGACGTGGTGGTCGGCCATGGTCAGGGCATCGGCGTAGCGGATGTTGATTTCTTCCTGGCCCGGCCCCCATTCACCCTTGGAGTTTTCCACGGGAATGCCGCTGGCCTGCAGATGCTTGCGAATCGCCCGCAACACGGGCTCCTCGCGGGTGGTCTGCAAGATGTTGTAATCCTCGATGTAGTGGCCGGCCGTCTTCGGCTTTTGGTAGTTGCGCTGGTGGATGGCCTCGTAGCTCTCGTCGAACAGATAGAACTCAAGTTCCGAGGCGAACATACCGGTATAGCCGCGCTCGCGCAGTCGCTCGATCTGCTTTTTCAAGATCGCCCGGGGGCTGTGCGGCAGGTCCCGTCGATGGTGATGATCCAGCACATCGCAGAGCACCAGCGCCGTGCACTCAAGCCAAGGCACCCGTCGCAACGTGGCCATGTCGGGTTTGAGCACAAAGTCGCCATAGCCTTTGCTCCAACTGGCTGCGGCGTAACCCGGCACCGGCTCCATGTCGATGTCGTCGGCCAGCAGGTAATTGCAGCAATGGGTTTCTTCGTGGCCGCTGTCGATAAAAAACTCGACCTGAAATCGCTTGCCGACCAGTCGTCCTTGCATGTCGACCATGCAGACCAGAACGGTATCAATCTCGCCGGAGGCGGCGGCACGCTTGAGTTGGTCAAAGCTGAGGAGGGGCTCTGTCATCACGTAGTCCTGCGTGAGTTGTCTGGGCCTTTCTGAAATAGCTGTTGCAGACGCTCTCCAGAACAAACCACAACCTGCAGACGCGAGCATCGTGCGCAATAAGCTGCCCAAAGCGTAGCCTACTGTTGCTTTAAGCAAGTTGCGCGGATTGAACGAATACTCCTGGGTATCGCGCCAAGTGGTATTACGCCGCTGTCAGGGCAGGCTTCATTTTGCGTGAATGAAGGCGTTTGCAGGGCCTCACTGAGCTACCATGACAACCAGGGATTTGCGTTACTCGGGTATCAACACGGGAGGAATGCAGCAATGACTGAGCGCCATGAGGTCCACAAGGAAACGCTGTCGAATGGATGCAAGATCCAGGTCAAAGCCGAGATATTGAGGGACGGCTCGCTGGAGATGTTGATCGGTGTTTACCGGCCGGACGGCACGGTCATTTTTGAGGATCACAATCCAAAGCCGCACCTGCTGGACATGGAAGCCGCGCTGGACTGGGGTATCGATATCGCGAAAGGTATCGGTAATAGCCAAAGAACGTTGTGAGGCTCGGTTGATGGCGCCCTGGTTCAGGGACCGACCACGCACACTTCCACAGATTGAACTCACCTCCGCTGTTCGGCTACCAACAGCAGCGACTGCGGCGCAGTCTGTTGCGGGTGCTGCGGCTCCTGGAGACCCGCCAGCCGAAAACCGGCCATGTCCAGGGCATTGAACCAACTGGACACAGTGCGAAAATACCACGGCATGGGTTGCCACTGTCCCTTGAACCCAGCGAAGGTCTCTTCCCGCCAACCATCCTGATAGTCGCCTGCCGCTGCGGTCCACGGATGCAGCGTCTGGATCACCAGCACGCCGCCAGGGGCGAGCAGGGCGTTCATGGCGGCGAGCAGAGGGATGATGTCCCGGTGCAGCAGGGCAAAGTTGGCGCAGATAAGGTTGTAGTCGCTGCCGATGTCCACCTTCGTTTCCACTAGCGCTTCATAGCTCGCCAAATGCACTTGCGAAGAGCCCGCCGCCCGCGCCGCCTCGACCAGCGTCGCATCGCCATCCACACCCACCGCGTCGATGGCTCGTTCAGCTAGCGCACGCAACAACCAGCCCTCACCGCAGCCCAGATCAAGCACACGCTCGGGCTGGCGGCCCAGCACCGCCAGCAGGATTGCCTGATCTGTGACCTTGAGGCGGCTGTCGAGGGTGCCGGTGCGGATGGCTTCGATCCAGGAGTGGGCGTTGTAGTGCCAGCTTTGGAGGAGGGCGGACTCGCGGGCGGGCATTTCGATGTCCAGAGTTGTTGGCTGAATAAAGGATAGAGCAAGCGCGGGTGGACCGGATATGTCGAATAGGTAGAGCGGGCGAATGGCCTTTGATTACGCCAATAAAATCAGGGTGGCGTTGGAACGCAGTCAACCCGCCGACGTGCTGTCCCTTTATTTTGATGGCGCTCAGATCCCGGATGCGCCGGTGATTGCTACGTGCTGGTTGCAGGGCTGTTCCCAATTGCCATGTGGACATTTCCGGTTTTGGTCACGGCGCTACGCGAAGCGGTCTGACTGCGTCGCCACGCCGCTGGCGGTGCCCCGAACTCACGGCGAAAGGCCCGGCTGAACGCTGTATCCGTCTGGTATCCCACCTCTTCGGCTATTTGCAGCAAAGAACTGTTACTGCTGCGCAACAGGTTGGCCGCCAGCAACATCCGCCATTGCGTCAGGTACTGCATCGGCGAATTCCCGACCAGTTGCTGAAAGCGTTCCGCGAGTACCGATCTTGATGTACCCGCAGTGCGTGCCAACTCATCCAGGGTCCAGCAGTGACAAGGTGTGTTGTGCAACGCGTTAAGGGGGGCGCCGACGATCCGGTCGCTCACGCCGGCCAGCCAACCGGTGCGGCCCTTACCGTGTTCGTGCATGTACAGGCGCAGTACCTCGATGAACAACACCTCGGCCAGTTTTGCCAGCACGCCTTCGCCGCCAGGCCTTGGTGAGCGGGCTTCGGCCAAGGCATAACGGACTGAAGATTCCAGCCAGATACCGGCTGCCGAGCCGCGTACATTGACCCGCACCACGGACGGCAAGCCCGTCAACAGCATGCCCGCCAACCGCGTATCGCACGCCAGATAACCGCAAACCAGACGCGTGACCGCGCCGCCACCGCCATAGCTCAACTGGCGAGGCCGGCGCGACAAGACCACGTCCAGCCGCGCCCCGCTGGCCGGTTTCAGACCCGGTTGCGAGCTCATGCGATGGGCGTCACCCTGGGGAAACACCACCGCATCGCCGGCCGTCAGCAGCAGCGGCGGGGCATCCCCCAGTTCGACGTAACACTCGCCCTCGGTGATCAAGTGAAAGATCACCACCCGTTCGGCGTTCGGTTCCAGAAACGGGGCTGCGGTGTCCGCGCTCGGCGACTGGTAGCACCAGGGGGCGGTGAAACGGGCGTTGATGAAAATTGCGCCGACCAGGCGGACGACGCGCAGGGTCTGTGACAGGGCATCCATGGCGGTTTTCCCGTGCAGGGATTGTGGGTGAAGAGCCGATTGTGAGCCTGTCGCAACGAAGCATGGAATCTCCGGACGATCGGACAGCCTTCGCCGACGATCGGGCAGGACGCTGCCGTTGCCTGGCGCGATAGTGGGCAGACAGGACCTGCCGGCCCTGCCATCAATAACAAGAATGAGAGGTTGCCATGCCGAAGTTCGTCATAGAACGCGAGATTCAGGGTGCTGGAGCACTGTCACAACGAGATTTGAAAGCCGCTTCGCAAAAGTCCTGCAGGGCGTTGCGCGAATTGCCAGAGGTGCAGTGGCTTCAGAGTTATGTCACCGATGACAAGCTCTACTGCGTGTACATCTCGCCCAATGAAGAGCAGATCAGGGAACACGCCAGGCAGAGTGGTTTCCCGGCCAATCGCATTTCCCAGGTCATGAATATCATCGACCCCACCACGGCGGAATAAGCCAGGCTGCGTGCCAAACCGCAGCGGAGCGGAATTCATGAGTACACCCATTGATCTTGTTGCCCTGAAAAACCGTCAAATGGCCGCTTGGGCCAGTGGCGACTACGCCGTGATCGGCACCACCCTGCAGATCGTCGGTGAGCAACTGGCCGAAGCCTGTGACTTGCTGTGCGATGAGATCGTGCTCGACGTGGCCGCCGGCAACGGTAACGCCACGCTGGCGGCGGCGCGTCGAGGCTGCATTGTCCACTCGACCGACTATGTCGCCGCATTGCTTGAACGCGGTGAAGACCGGGCCAGAGCAGAGCGACTGAATAATATTGTCTTTCAAGCGGCCGACGCCGAAGCATTGCCCTTTGAAGACGCCAGTTTTGACGCTGTGCTATCGACCTTCGGCGTGATGTTTGCACCGGACCAGCCCAAAGCCGCCGCGGAACTGGCGCGGGTCTGTCGGCCGGGAGGCAGGATCGGTCTCGCCAACTGGACGCCGGAAGGTTTCGTCGGCCAGATGTTCAAGACCCTGGGCCGGCACATGCCGCCACCACCCGGCGCGCAACCGCCGTCGCAGTGGGGCACCGAAGCCTGGCTGCACGCGCACTTCGACGAACGCGAGTTCCTGGTCCAGGTGACGCGCCAGACGTTCAACTTCCGCTATCGCTCGGCCGCGCATTTCATCGACACGTTTCGTACTTGGTACGGGCCGGTCCACAAGGCATTTGCGGCGTTGCCACCCGACGGCGCCCTGGCCCTGGAAAATGACCTGACCGAACTGCTTAATCGTTCGAACAGGGCGGGGGAGAAGTCGCTGGTGGTGCCGAGTGAATACCTGGAGGTGATGATCACAAGGCGCTAAGTCGCCCTGAGACCTACGAAGGCGGTGGATCACACCCTTTGGCTGCCCGTCTGGAAACCGCAGCCTCCAGCACTGAACTGACGAGGTGGGAAATCTTTGCAGGGCTTGTAGGCAAGTTCAAGGTTTAACCGCGCGTTCTAGATGCCTGCTACGCTGCAAAAGCCGGAGTAACAGTAGCGGTGTATAGATGAAATCAGAGCAGGCTGTGCTGCGCATCTCCATTGTGATGACAGTGCTAGTGGCAATATCGGGTGTCGTTTTTGGTCTTTTTGCCGGGTCCTCCTCAATTGTATTTGATGGCATCTACTCCCTGGTGGATGCCGGCATGAGTGGTTTGGCGCTGGCAGTGGCGACCTTGATTCGCCAATACACCGGTGATACCGCGGCGAGCCATCGATTGATAGAGCGATTCAACATGGGCTTCTGGCACCTGGAGCCCATCGTTCTCGCGCTCAACGGTACGCTTCTGAGCTGCGTTTCCCTGTACGCCTTGATCAATGCCGTGGGCAGCATGCTCGGCGGTGGCCGGGCCCTTGAGTTCGGTTATGCCGCTCTTTTTGCAGGGATCACCCTGCTTGTTTGCTTCACGATGGCGGCCTGTCAGCTTCGCGCAAATCGAACAATCCGCTCCGACTTTGTCGCCCTGGACGCCAAGACCTGGATCATGGCGGGCAGTATTTCGTTGGCATTGCTGGTGGCTTTTTTTGTCGGGGTGATGGTGACCGAAACTTCATACGCGTGGTTGGCACCCTATGTAGACCCCGCGGCGCTTGCGATCATTTGCCTGGTCATCATTCCGATGCCATTGCGTACGATCCAGCGTGCGTTCTCGGACATCCTTTTGGTTACACCGCCTGGGCTGAAGCTGCGAGTGGGCGAAGTGGCCGAGGCTGTCGTCAACGAGTACGGCTTCCTGTCTTACGAAGCCTACGTGGCAAAGATTGGTCGAGCCCAGCAGATCGAGTTGTATTTCATCGTGCCCTCTGGCGAGCCTGCCAGGACGCTGGAGGCGTGGGATGAAATACGTGACAAAATCGGAGATACCCTTGGCGACGAAGGACCGCATCGATGGTTGACGATAGCCTTCACGACCGACCCGCACTGGGCGAAGTGACGATGACAATCCTGGCCAGAATTAATGGGCATTCTTGTCCCAAATCCAGTTCCAGATCCCTGGCAGCACCACTGGCTGCGAACTGTCTTTGACGGTTCGCGCCATGGCCGCGCGCAACAGGGCATCGTGATCGTCATAAAACGGTTTTTGCGCCAGTGGCACGCCGGTCGCGTTGGCGCTGTCGATCAGGATTTGCAGGTACTCGCGCGCGTGCCGGGCGGTGTAACGATTGAGGTCGTGGAAGGTCACTACCACCGGAATCACCCCATCCACGGCTGGGAATTCGCCCAGCGCGATACGCTCACGCACTTCAGACATCGAACGCAGCATATGAGAACGACGCCGGAGGCTGGCGTTGAAACCCCAGATTTTGCCGTCATTGGCGCTCAAATCGGTCAACAGCACATGCATGCCGTGCAGTTGATAGGCGGCGAAGACTCGTTTGTCGTAGTTCCAGAACGGCGGACGTACCAACGTCGGCGGCGCACCGGTGATGGCGGCGATGTCAGCACTGCCTTTGCTCAGCGACTGCTCCAGCTCTTGCGGGCTCAGCGAACGGTGGTTGGTGTGCCAATGAGTGGCCGTGTGAAATCCCAGTACCTGTCCTTCTTCATGCTCGCGATGCATGAGCTGGCGCCCGATGTCACTGTCGCCGGCCCGTGGCGCACCGGTCTGCACGAAAAACACCGCTTTGATGTTTGGCTGCAGAGGGTTGTCCTTCAGGCTGTCGAGCACGGTGGCGGTAGGGTTCCAGAAGCTGGAAGCGCTGGGGCCATCGTCGAAAGTCAACAGAAAACGAATCGGTGCCTGCGCCTGTAGACGTTGTTCAGTCTGCGCGGTCAGTTCGATGGGTGAAGCAATGCAGCCTGCCAGCCCGACGGCGATGGCAAGTGTGCAGAATACTTTGAACAGCGGTTTCATGTTTTGCCTTGGGCCAGACTGTGACTGGCAATACTTCTAATGGCAAAAATCCTTCGCCCGTTCATCCTTCACTGACCCGCAGTTTACGCGGGCGGAGCTTGGAGCGGGGGACACAGTGATTGGTTCCAAATCTGCCGGTAATCGGCTGCCATCGTTGAGTGCGACGGCATCCGCTTCGAAGCCGGCCTTGGCCAAGCGTCCGTAGAAGCCCCTATCCCGCTCCTAGATCGCGTCAAATTGAGCTGAATCCAGCAAAACGTTTGTTGAAGCCAGCGATGCGCCCTTCGTTTACAGACTTGCGTTGCTGCCCCGTATACAGCGGGTGAGAAGCACTCGATACGTCTAAGGCTACATAGGGATAGGTATTACCATCGGTGTGTTTTTGCACGCTTTTGGTGTGAACCGTAGAGCCGACAAGAAAAAAGGCATTAACAGCGGTATCGTGGAACAGCACTTGTCGGTAATCCGGATGAGTATTTGATTTCATGATGCTCTCCATTTTCAGATGACGATTGCAGTTCAGTTGCGGACGCTGTTGTAGACGCTGCTACCAATAGCGCCTACCGACCGCTTGATTTGAATCATCATGCATCTGCTGAGAGATGTGTAATCGTTCTTGATGATGAGTGTAATCTTAAGGTGTGATACTTGCATTTGCCTGCTTGACCTAGTGGGGGCACGACCAAAGTGCTCGCGCAAAGATACAATATCGCCTTGATCATGCCTGATCCAAAGCCTCAGCCAACCCCTGATCTTCCCCCAGAAACCCGCCACTCTGGTGCTGCCACAGCTTCGCGTAGATGCCGTTCTTCCCGAGCAATTCGCTGTGGGTACCTTGTTCGATGATGCGTCCATCATCCATGACAATGAGCCGATCCATGGCCGCGATAGTGGAGAGTCGATGCGCGATGGCAATGACGGTCTTTCCCTCCATCATTTCATCGAGGCTTTCCTGGATGGCCACTTCGACTTCCGAATCCAGGGCGCTGGTGGCCTCGTCCAATAGAAGGATCGGGGCGTTTTTGAGCATCACGCGGGCGATGGCAACCCGTTGGCGCTGGCCGCCCGACAGCTTGATCCCGCGTTCACCCACGAGGGTGTCATAGCCCGAATGGCCTTGACGGTCGCTGAGTTGGCTGATGAAACCATCCGCCTGGGCATTCGCCGCAGCACTGCGGATCTGAGCCTCGGTTGCATCGGGACGGCCATAGGCGATGTTGTCGCGAATGGAGCGGTGCAGCAGGGAGGTATCCTGGGTGACCATGCCTATGGCGCTGCGCAGGCTGTCTTGCGTGACCTTTGCGATGTCTTGCCCGTCGATGCGAATCTCACCGCTTTGCACGTCATAAAAGCGCAATAGTAAATTGATCAACGTGGATTTACCTGCACCGGAACGGCCCACCAGACCGATTTTTTCGCCCGCGCGGATGTTCAAGCTCAGGCCATCGAGTACCTGGCGCTCGCCACCGTAGTTGAAGCTCACATTGTCGAAGGTCACCGCGCCGCCGGTGGTCACCAGTTCTCCCGCGTCCCGCGCATCCTGCACCTTAGGGCCTCGGGTCAAGGTGGCCATACCATCCTGCACGGTGCCGATGTTTTCGAACAGCGAAGTCATTTGCCACATGATCCAGTGCGACATCCCATTGATACGCAGCGCCATGGCGGTAATCGCCGCAACGGCACCCGTACCGACTTCGCCCTGGTGCCACAGCCACAGAGCGTAGCCGCCTGCTCCTAGAATGAGCGCTACCACCAGCGCCTGATTGACAATTTCAAACTGGCTGACGAGACGCATCTGGCGAAAGCCGGTGTTCTTGAAATCTTCCATCGCCGCACGTGCAAAGTGCGCTTCACGTTTTGAGTGTGAGAACAATTTCACCGTGGTGATGTTGGTGTAGGCATCCGAAATCCGCCCAGTCATCGACGACCGCGCGTTGGCCTGTTCCTGTCCCACTTGCCCCAAACGCGGCACAAAGTACCGCAGGGCCATCCCGAACAAAGCAAGCCAGGCAATAAAGGGAAGCATCAGTTTCAGGTCGAAGCCACCGGCCAGTACGATGATCGCGATGAAATACACCCCGATCCCGGGTGCGATCTCGATAACGGTGAACAGCACTTCGCGCACGGCGAGTGCAGTCTGCATCACCTTGGTGGTGACCCGGCCAGAGAACTCATCGGAAAAGAACGAAAGACTTTGCCGCAGCATCAGGCGGTGGAAATCCCAGCGCAGCCGCAACGGCAAATTGATCGCCAATATCTGGTGCTGCACCATGGTGCGCAATGCCACCAACCCGATGCTGGTCAGCAGCACGATGCCGATGCCCCACAGCACGCGACTTTCCTGCCCGGTTGCCTCCCCACCTGCCTTCCAGGTCGAGAGCAGGTCTACGACCTGACCAAGGAAAGAAAACAACCAGGCTTCGTAAATCGACACACCGGCACTGAGAAGCGCAAGCGCGAGGATATAGCGTCGAGCGCCCCGCGTGCAGGCCCAAAGGAACCGTGCCAAGCCGTCGGGTGGCGGTGGTACCTCATCGGGCGGGAAGGGGTCGAGCCAACGTTCAAATACGCGAAGCATAGTGGTCTCCGAAACGATCTAAATTGAGGAGATTCTGCCATCGAACGGTTGCTATGAGGGTTTTATGGGGAGGAGGTTCCTGCGGAAATGCGAACTCGATCAGCACCACCTCAATCACCTGATCACCTGCGGGGCGTTTCCAGATGACTTCGTCGCCTACTTGAGCACCCAGCAGTATCCGCTGCTCGTGGTCTTGTTCATCGGCGAAGGTCAGTAAGCCTTGATTGCCGAGGGCATCGCTTCGGAATGAGATCCGTAGCAGACGGCTTTCGCGGCGATGGCGATGAACGACAAGACTGCGAACAGCAAACCGCACCAAATTGTGCCCTTCAAACCATAACCATTGATGAACACTCCGCCCATCCAGGCGCCGATAGCGATACCCGCATTAGCAGCAGACACGTACAGGCTCGTAGCGAACGAGTGAGCTTCAGGGGCTGCGCTGGTGAGCCACATCTGAGTAATGATCATACCGCTGGTATGAATGGCGCCCCATACGAATACGATCAACATCATTGAGGCGAACGATGAGCTTCCGAAGAAGTACAGGATCAGGTAAGCCGCGCTCAGCAGGATCGGAAACAACAGTGCAGTTGTCACCAGATGACTGGAGAGCAGGCGTCCTGCAAATAAGTTACCCAGCACACCACCCACACCGAAAATGACCAGCATGATGCTGATCGTTTGTGCGTCCATGCCTGTCTGGTTTTTCAAGTATTCGGCGGCATAGCTGTAGACGGCGAATTTGGTAGTGAACACCAGTACCGTAGCGATGATGGCCAGCCAGACTGCAGGCTTGCGCAGAATGGACAGTTGGTGTCCGAAGCTCTCCGCAGAGTTGACCTGGCGCGGAAGTTTGAGCAGCAGGCCGAGACCCGCCAGCAAAGTGGCAGCAGCGCAAAAGAGAATGGATGCTTCGTAGGAGAAGGTGTCCGCGACCCAGCTCGTCATAGGTACGCCGAACACGAGCCCCAGAGTGGTTCCTATGAACGCCACCGTAGTAGCGTGAGTGGCGCGTTCTTTTGGATACAGCGAAACCGCCGCAGCAAATGCTGCTGAGAAGAAAACGGGGTGCAACATGGCTGGCAGGATACGCAATGCCATCAGCGTCGAATAGTTGGGTGCGAATGCGGAAAGTACGCTGCAAATGGAAAAGCAGAACAGGGCGATGACCAGTATTTTCTTGCGATTGAAGCGTGATGACAGCAGTACCAGGAACGGCCCGGAAATGGCGACGATGAATGCGAACAGGCTCATCAGCAGTCCCGCCTGGGCAACGCTTACATCGTAGCGTTCGACAATCATCGGCAAGATGCCAACCATCCCAAGTTCAAGGGTATAGAGGCCGAACAGACCTAAAATGATGTACGGCATGACGCTCATGGGCTTGATTGAACGGGTCATTGGGTTTCCTGGCGGTGGAGAGGCTGCGAAATGATACGAGGCGTGGTGGCGTGGATTAAGTAGGTGACGGCTCCGTTATTTGCGGAAGAAGCCCTCCGCAGTGATAGGGTTGGTGGCGGTCTTTTACGGAGAAAAACCTCCGCAGACAGCGGAAGCGCACCCTACTTACTCCTGTGAGTCGACCTACCTACCATGAGGTCATCATCCATCCTCAGGTACAGCTGATATGAACACCACCACCATGCACCGCTGGGAAATCCCCTCGTACGGTGTCGAGAAACTGGCACTTCAATCCGCGCCGATTCCTACCCCAAAAGTGGGTGAGATACTGGTTGAGGTACATGCCGTTTCCCTCAACTATCGGGACTTAGTGGTCGCCGAAAATGGCATGACCGCGAACATTAAATTCCCGTTCACTCCCGCTTCAGACATGACCGGGCGCGTCGTTGCAGTGGGTGAGGGCGTGACTCGTTTCGCAGTAGGTGATCAAGTCATTTCGACCTATATCACCAACTGGATCGACGGAGCGCCTTTGTCCTGGGCTGACTCGCCTACCCAGGGTGGCCCTATTCCTGGCATGCTTTCAGAGTACGTTTCAACCCCGGCTGATTGGTGCGTGCATGCTCCGAAGTCGCTCTCGCCGGAAGAAGCCAGCACGTTGCCGATTGCTGCGCTGACGGCCTGGATGGCACTGGTCGAGCAAGGTAACCTGCACGCAGGTCAGACTGTGGTGGTTCAAGGGACTGGCGGTGTTTCCCTATTTGCCGTACAGATCGCTGCAGCCAACGGCGCTCAGGTGATTGTCACCAGCAGCAGCGACACGAAGATTGCCCAAGCTATTGAGTTGGGCGCGACTCACGGTATCAACCGGACTACCACGCCGGACTGGCACACTGTTGTGCGCGAAATGACTGGCGGGCGGGGCGCAGACCATATCCTGGAAATGGCCGGTGGCGACAATATGCTCAAGTCTCTGCAAGCAGTGGCGCCTGGCGGTCGAATCTCCGTCATTGGCCTTCTGGAATCTGACGAAATAACCCTACCGATTATGCCTCTCCTCGGCACTCGCGCCTCCATCGTAGCGATTGCCGTGGGGCCTCGGCGCGCCTTGGAGGATCTCGTCCGCATGGTCGATCTGCACAGGATCAAGCCAGTCGTTGATGCGGTGTATCCATTCTCGCAAGTGCGAGAAGCCTATGCGCATGTTCAACGTGGCGCGTTCGGCAAAGTAGTTGTCAAGGTTCGCGGGCATTGATCCTAAGGACAATCACATTGCGTCGGGCTTGCATTGCGCAGGCCTGACGCTCTGCACGTCAACGAATACAGTGTCCAAGCTCCAAGCTCCTGCTGAACAGCCTAATTGTATTCTGCGAACTCAATCTAACCTGTAAGTACCCGATGCCACCCGAGTTCCAGCGCAGAGATTGGAGGATTCATGGATAGCGTCAGTTCATTCAATGTGTTCATACAGGTTGCAGAAACCCGTAGTTTTGTCGCAGCTGGCCGGCTTTTAGGTGTTACTGCTTCTGCCGTGGGTAAGCGTATCAACGCCCTGGAGGAGCGTTTAGGGGTGCGGTTGTTCCATCGCAGTACCCGCAGCGTGACATTGACGGCGGAGGGCGTGATGTTCTTAAGCCGAAGCAGGCGCATTCTTGAAGAGATAGAAGCTGCCGAGCAGGAGCTTTCACAGACGAATCAAACTCCCAAAGGGCGCCTGCGATTAAGCTTGCCGTTGGTTGGCGAACCTTTTTTATCGGTTATTGCGGAGTTCAAGAAAGCCTATTCGGAAGTGGACATAGACTTGGAGTTTACGGATCGCCGGGTAGATGTGATCGAAGAGGGCTTCGACGCAGTGATTCGATCTGGCGAGGTGCAGGATTCGCGTCTGGCATCACGCTGTCTCGGCACCTATCGAATGATGCTGGTAGGTTCACCCGATTACTTTTCCAAGTGCCCTAAACCTGAATCATTCAGTGATTTGAAGCTCCACTCCTGTCTGCATTTCAGGTACCCGAACACAGGGAAGCTTCAAGTTTGGCCACTACCCTATGAGCAGCTTGAGCCAGAGTTTGAATTATCGTCGGCAGTCGTTTGCAATAATCTCGACGCTAGAATTTCTTTTGCCCTAAAAGGGCTTGGAATTGCCTACCTTCCTGATTTCGCCATCAGCGAACACCTTGAATCTGGACAATTAATCAACGTTCTACCGGACTGTTCGTCGAAAGAGGAACCGTTTCGGATCATGTGGCCATCCGGAAAATATTTCGCGCCGAAGCTTAGGTCTTTCATCGATTTTCTATGCGAGCATCTCTCCCTCAATAAACCAGTCTAGGAACAGTTGTGGCGTTGTCGCTGCCAATACGTGCAGCCTCGAAGGCAAACTGTGTCAATGCGGCGGTCGCAACGCTGCGATGAATACCTGTAATGCCGACGACATCTGTTTGTTACTCGGGTAGTACAGGTAAAAACTGGGAAATGGAGTCGACCATTTTTCCAGCAATGGAATCAATTTTCCGCTGTCGAGTTCAGCCTTGATCCATTCACGAATCCATACCGTTATACCAAGGCCATCGACAGCGGACTGCAAGGCCACCGCACAATCACTGACGACCAAAGAGCCTTTCACGCTCAATTCGAATGGTGTGTCGCCATTCTGGAACCGCCACTTGTACAGGCCTGCTTCACCCGACCGGCGCCAGTTCACGCAGCTGTGTTGCAGCAGTTCAACGGGTTGCTGCGGAGCACCTCGAAGCTTCAGGTACTTGGGGGAGGCCACGGCAATTTGAGTCAACGGTTCG
Organism: Pseudomonas sp. NA-150; assembly: GCF_044336365.1. Classification (NCBI taxonomy): domain Bacteria; kingdom Pseudomonadati; phylum Pseudomonadota; class Gammaproteobacteria; order Pseudomonadales; family Pseudomonadaceae; genus Pseudomonas; species Pseudomonas sp. NA-150. The sequence continues at coordinate 3,314,214 of NZ_CP172305.1, forward strand.
CTAAGCTTGAGCGCGATCATATCTTGCTCAATGAACTCGCCCAGTCGGATCGCGGCATCGAAGCCTTGGGCAACAATGTCGGTGGTGCTGTCGTCAGTGGTGAGCTCTAGCTTGATGTTTGGATAAGCGAGCTGAAAGGTCGGCAGGATGGGCTGGATAAAATGCAGCATGGCCACTTGCGGTGCACTGATACGCAACGTGCCTGACGGTGTGTCTCGGTGATCGTTCAGCTCCTCCAGGGCAGCGTCTAGATCGGCAAAAACCACCTTCAGTCGCTCGAACAATTGCTGCCCCGCAGCGGTCGTCGAAACGCTACGTGTGGTGCGATTGAGTAAACGAACCCCGAGTCCTTCTTCCAGGCCTTTAATGGTTTGGCTAAGCGCTGAAGCAGAGACGCTGAGAGACTGGGCGGCACGTGAGAAATTGCATTCTTGGGCTACCGCAAAAAATGCTTTGAGATTGGCAAATTCGCTGCTGCGCATTATGTATTCGCTACTTCATAATGTTTGAAGATAATACTGTATTCTAAATAAACCCCTTGAGTCCAACAATGCGACTGACAGGCAATTCTGCCCGCATCGTTCAAGGAGTTCACATGTCAGTCCAGACACCGTTAGATCCTATCAATTTGCCCCTCGGCGCACTGCCAGGTGAAGATCGATTGCTGCTGCTCAAGGGTGGAATGGTTGTCACCATGGATGACAGCCTGGGCAATTTTGCCAGTGGTGATGTGCTGATTCGTGGCACCGAAATTATTGCCGTTGGGACTGATCTCTCCACCGAAGGGGCGGAGGTCGTTGATGCCAAGGGCATGATCGTCATCCCAGGGTTGGTTGATACTCATCGACATGCATGGGAAGGGCAGTTGCGTCGTATCAATCCTAACTCACCAACGCTCGAAGACTATTGCAACGCCACGCACTTCTCGTTTGCCAAGTACTATCGGCCACAGGATATGTACGTCGGCAACATGCTGACGGCACTCGGCTGCATCAACGCCGGCATCACCACCATCATCGATAACTCCCATAACGCTCGCAGCGGCGCCCACTCTGATGCCGCCATCGAAGCGCTCCAAGACGCTGGGATCCGCGCAATCCACGCACCAGGTGCACCTCTGTCCGGCGAATGGGATTCCACTCAGTGGCCCGGAGACCTGCGTCGTCTGAAAGGCAAATACGCTACCGAATCGAATTCGCTGGTGACCTTGGCGATGATGTCGCAAATCGACCGGGAGCAATGGGCCGTTGCCCGAGAGCTGGGCCTGAATATAGTCACCGAGTTTTTCGGCGCGGGTATGGCCGCCGAACTGGGCGCCTTGCAGGAAGAGGGGCTGTTGGGGCCAGACAACATTTTCAACCACTGTACCTGCATGCCGGATCAGGGGTGGTCGATCCTGCGTCAGGCCGGTGTCAAGGTCAATGTCTGCCCACGTTCGGACGCCCACTACGGCCTTGAGGACGGCGTGTTTGCTTGGCAGAAAGCAGTCGATCACGGCATGAATCCCGGATTGAGCGTGGATAACGAAAGCTCATACAGCGGCGACATGTTTACCGAAATGCGCGTGGCCTTTTATCTGCAGCGCGCAGCGGCGCACAGCGCTCGTTTTCACGGCAAGGCGGAGGCTCCTGATCTGGTCAGCGCTCGCCAACTGCTCAAAGCTGCCACTGTCGATGGCGCAGCCTGCGCCGGGCTTGAATCAAAGATCGGCAGCATCTCAGTGGGCAAGCAAGCGGACATTGTCATGATCCGTACCGATAACTTGAGCATCTATCCCTCCAACAATGCCCTTGGAACCATCGTTCACGCTGCTGAACGCGGTGATATCGATACCGTGATTATTGCTGGCCGGATTCGCAAACAAGGCGGTGTGGTTCTGGGTGTCAACCGTCAACTGTTGGAGCTCGCCACTGAAGAGTCCCGCGAGTATCTGTTTGACGCGGCGGGTTATACAGCAGATCCGTTCGCTGAAGATTTCTCGCCTCTGCATTCACACTAAGGAGTAACGGTCATGATCCTGATTTCCTTTGCGCTGGCGTTTATCGCTGGTATCGCAATTGCAGTCCAAGCAGCAGTTAACAGCCAGTTAGCAGGTGCGATGTCGGGTAATACCATGGCCGCTGGCGTTTTATTCGTTCCTTACCGGAATGATCGTGCTGGGTGTGATGGCCTTCCTGCGAGGGGGGCTGGCTGATTCGCTCAGCATTGTTCCAGCTCAACCGGCCTGGCGACTTGTGGGCGGCATTCTCGGTGCCGGGGCCATCTTCTGTACCGTGTGGCTAGCGCCGCGCATCGGCCTGGCGAACCTGCTGGTGCTAGTTATCGCCGGGCAGTTGCTGTCGTCGTTGGCGCTCGACCACTTCGGCTTGCTGGGCATGGTGGTAAGGCCCGCAGCGGCAGTAAAAATTGCCGGCGCCAGCATCGTTCTGTTAGGCGTTTCAGTGACGCTATTCGGCGAACGCATGATCGCCTTGCTCACTCGCGCATTCTGACTCGAGGCCAGGCGTTCAGCCTGGCCTCATCCCCCATTCCATAGAGCGAGAGCCGAAGGCCAAGTCTTCTGCTTTGGGCACTCTCGTCCTCAATAAAGATGAAGGTGTTGCCATGATCGCGTGGATACGTGCCGTCGCCCACATAGCCTTGTCTACTCTGGGCTGTTCGTTCTTTCTGGCAGGTTTTAGTCCCTGGGCTCATGCCGATTTTTTAACTGACGCTCACGCCTCATTCGAAACCCGTAACGTATATTTCAATCGCGACTTCAGGAACGGGCCGAGTTCTCAGCAGTCCAGGCGAGAAGAGTGGGCCCAAGGTTTTATTCTCAAATTCGAGTCGGGCTATACACCCGGCACGGTGGGGTTCGGCCTCGACATGATCGGCATGCTGGGGATACGGCTGGACTCAAGCCCCGACAGGGCGGGTAGTGGTCTGTTGCCGGTTCGCTCCAATGGCCGCGCCGAGTCGGAGTACAGCAAACTGGGGTTGACCGCGAAGGTGAAGGTCTCGGCGACGGAGTTGAAGGTCGGTTCACTGATTCCATCGCTGCCGACGCTACGCCCTAACGATGGGATGATCTTGCCTCAATCATTCAAGGGGGCTTTGGTTACTTCACAAGAATTGCCCGGTCTGACTGTGACGGCAGGTCAGTTGCAAAAGGTCATTGCGCGTAACGATACGAGCCGCGAGGACATTGCGCTGAACAACAAGAACAATCGATTTACACGCAACGCAACGGGCGATCATCTCAGCCTTGCCGGCTTCGACCAAACGCTTACAGAGCAACTCAAGTTCAGTTATCACTACGCTGCTTTGAGTGATGTCTATAGCCAGCACTTTTTGGGACTGGTAGCGACGCGACCACTGGGTTCTGGCACATTGACCGGCGACTTGCGCTTTTTTACCAGCAAAGATGAGGGTCAAGCGAGAGGTGGGCAGATCAGTAATCACGCACTCAATGGCATGGTTGGTTACGCCATTAACGGGCATAAATTCAGTGCGGGCTATCAGAGAATGTCGGGGGAAAGTGCGTTCCCTTACGTGGAGGGTAGTGATGCATATTTGGTCAATTTCTCTCAGATCGGAGACTTCGCAGAAGCCAAGGAACGTTCTTGGCAAGCCCGCTATGATTTTGATTTAGAACGACTGGGCATACCGGGCCTGACGCTCATGAGCCGCTATATCTCTGGCGACAACGCCGAAGTGCCCGGTGTTTCAGGAAAAGCCAATGAATGGGAGCGCGACACCGAAGTGCGCTATGTCATTCAGAGTGGCACATTCAAGAATTTGGCTTTGCGTTTGCGCAATGCGACCTATCGGTCATCTTTCACAAGAGATGCTGATGAAACACGAATTCTGCTGACGTACACCAAGGCGTTGTGGTGAGTCCGGCAACGCATGCTTCCGCCAGTCGCTCGGCAATCATCAAATCGCTGGGCGGCGCTGTCGTGTTCCCAGCCGATTGCTGTCGAGAAGGTCATGAGCTTACTAGACGAGATCAATGAGCGATGGGCAGGGGGATGAGGATGAGGATGGGCGTTGAAACTTCTGATTTTTCCGGAAACGGAGTTTCGTGCAAACGTCACCGGAGGTTAGTGACATTGGACAGGTGTGACCTGCCGTTGAAAACCGACCCCCCGGAAAGCCCCGGTTTCTCTAGCCCATCCCCGTCGTAGACTCATAAAGCAGAAGATACCCAGTGTCTTTTCTTCGTTCAATCCTATGACACAAAACTTTTATTCCAGCCTAACAGGCTGAATTTCCTATGTTAATTGAATTGGAGAATTTGCCAAGGCTTGACGGTCTAAGATTGCCTGCTAGAACTCAAAGTCTGGCTATGAGAACTACTGAAAAATGGCGCAATGCCATTAGTAGATAAATATACATAGCCTACTCCGGAAGTGTTGCTTAAGCAGAGTAGTGATGGGTGCTGATTGTAAGCAAACCTTCCTTCTATCGTTTAGCAGAACTTACTAAGAGAGGCTTGTCATGGCTAATGACATCAAACCCAATCTGAGGCTGATCAAAACTGGCGTTCATGTTCGCAAGCTCACTACGCAGAAGGAAATTCCGGGAAACCAATTCTTTCCCGCCATCCCGACGTCATGTGAGTTGCTGCCAAAGCTCCGATTCATGAGGGTTGAAGGTTCCCCGATGCTCTGCATTCGGCGTCCAGGGGGGCATGACTTCAAACCGATTTCTTTCACTCGCGATTCGGCGAATGTAGTTATCGCGCCAACGCCCGTGGCGGAGACGATCGATGCTGATCACTTCCAGGTGCAACAGGACTGGCCACACGAGGCCCGATTTGACCTGCAAGGCCTTAATGCCCGGTCGTTGCGAGGCATCGCGGAATTGGCCGAAAACGACTCGGAGTTCCCGCCGAGAACGGAGCAAATCGTCGAGGATGCATTTCGGGTCGGATATCTCGACCGGAACATCGGCAAGCGTGCTGTTTGGGAAGACGTCCGGGTCAAGTGCCAGGCAGTGGGCATCAAACCCCCATCTTACAGGGCGGTTGCGCTGCGGATCGACTGCCTGTTTTCGCGTGAGGTGTTGCGTATTCACCCATTGACTCGCGACGCATTCAAGGAAAAACCAACGGGCTACCCTTCGGACTAGCCTACAACCTAATCCCTCGACGGTGCCTGAATCATGGGGCCGTCGAGGGTTACTGACCAGCGCGGCGCTGGCTGGTCACTTGGAGGTGTGCCATGGGCACATACACCAATCCCGATGGCAGCAAGCAACTAGTGAGTTTTGAAGCGCAAGTATGGACAGTCGAAGCCATCGACGAGGTCACCCACAAGTTACACTTGAAGAACATCCGAACTGACGCGCTGCGGCTTGCAAGTGCTGCACAAGTGGAGCCGGTTGAGCACGATACTCTCAATCAAGCCGTTGCTGCTAAGAGTGCAGAAAAGTCCGCCAAGCGTGCATTGATTCTCTGCGAGGGTTTCACGCCAGAACAAAAGGAGCAAGCGCGGCATCGCTTCGAAATCATTGATAAGCAGTTCGCCGGACAACTGACAGTCGATGAAGCTGCCAAGGAGTGCGGCTTGAGTATTCAGCGTTATTACGAAGTTCGTAAGCTCTTCAGCTTCGAAGTAGGCCCAATTAGCCTGCTCGGCAAAAAACGGGGACGAAAAAAGGAACCAAGGCACTCTCCGCTGAGGTTGAAAAGATCATCAGCGATCAAGCGTGGCTCTTTCGGGGTGACGGTGCTTCGTACCGGACGGTTTGGAAGGGCGTTCAAGCAGTTTGCTTTGAACTGGCGATCAATGACGTTCCTTCGTACGAAACTGTATGCGATCGCATGAACAACCTGCCGGCGTATGACAAAGACGTACAAGTGCATGGGAAAAATCATGCCAACGACGCTTTCAAGCTCCGTGACGGATTCCGTGAACTCAGCCGGGCCCTTGAACAAGTGCAGATGGATCACACTATCGCGGACGTTTGGTTGGCCAGCCGATATGACCGTAAACATCCGGTCGGACGCCCTTGGGTCACACTTGCTATCTGCGCCAAAACGAAAGTTATCCTCGGGTATTACATCAGCTTTCGTTATCCAAGCCTTGCGAGCGTCGCTCATACCCTGAAGCACGCTGTCATGAGCAAGGAAGCGTTCATGATGAGCCTAGGGTTGTCGGATCATGAGTACGAGTTCTACGGCGTGTTCGATGAACTGCTGACCGATAATGCTCGTGAATTTCATTCGGGCAACCTTATCGCCGCCTGCGCTCTGGAAGGGATCAAGCTGCGGCATCGCCACCAGAAACAAGACGGTGGGATCTGCGAGCGGGCGCTCGGGACGTTGAACATTGGTTATGTCCATATGCTGCCTGGCGGGACGGGGTCTCGCCCGCGCAAGGATCGTGATTTCAATCCGGAAAAACATGCGGTAATGACGCTGGAGGAGTTCACGCGGTATTTCACATTGGCCGTGTGTGAATACCACGACACCGCTGGAGAGGACGGAAAAACCCCACGCGATCGCTGGCGTGAAGTGCTTCGGGATGAACAGGGGCGCGCTGTACCGCCCCGGAGCGTATACGACGTGAAGAGCTTCGTTATCGAGGTTCTTCCTGAGAAGCACCCGGTGATGTCCAAAACTGGCCTGAAAGTGAATGGCTTCCGCTATTCCAATAACGTCCTCCGTCACATGGTCGGCAAACGGATTCGGGTCAAATACGATCCCGCGAACCTGTCCATGGTGTTGGCGCGGTTCGAGGGTGAGTGGCTCGAGGTGCCCGCCTGCGAACAAACCACCGGTACGCTGACCGCTAAAAATATCCTGCAAAAGTACCTCAAGCGTGCAGGTAAGCTGGGGGAGCGCGCTGTGAAGGCGTTTCTGGCCCGTACTGAACAGGTTCGCGAGGCCTGTATGGCGGAGATCCGTGCCATTCGTAAGCAGCGTGAGATCAGTGATGATGACAAGGAAAGTCCACTCCTGCCACATCACAAGCTTCCTGGCAAAAAGCGCAAGCATGCCGTGCGCAACTTTGCAGTGGATGTCGATCCTTTTGAGGAGGAATAGGCATGGACTTTCCACACCTCGCTCAGAAGGTTCAACAGGTGGCAATGCTCGATGCCGCTGAGCGCATCATGTACTGCGACAAACCGATCTGGATCAAAACCAACACCTGCCAGACGTTTATCACGGACATCGAGCGGATGATCAATGCGACCCGGATCGGGAGCCGGACGTGCATGGGGCTGATTGGAATCAGTGGTATCGGAAAAACCAAGATGATTGAGCAGGTCGCATCACGGCTCAATACTCCAGACGCTACGCCGATTCTCACCATTGACCTGTCAATCTACGGTCGGCATATCGACTTGCAGCAGATATTCCTCAGTCATCTGGGGTTCACGGAGTCGGCTAAATCGCTTTGCACGGCAGTCGGCATTAACCGCATCACTGAGCGAATCAAGGAGATGCAGTTGGCTGTGTGCATTTTCGATGAAGGTAATGCACTCGCCGGGGTGAAAAACATGCTCATCCAGCCAAATTACGCATATCTGCGCGCGATGGCCAACCGCGATTTTGGGGTTAGCTTGGTGGTTGCTGGTACGGAGGAGCTAAAGGTTTTCCTCGGTATCGATCCTCAATTGCGCTCTCGCTTCGGTGTCTGGGAGCTGCCGGAATGGGAGTCGGAGGGGGAGGACTTTTCCCGGTTCCTGAAGGCGGTCGTTCGACTCATGCCACTGCGTAAACCATCAACTGTGGATACCAAGGAGATCCAGGAGCGCTTGGTAGTGCATTGCCACGGTAGCACTCGCGATATCGTCTGGGTAATGACCACCGCCGCCAAAATGGCCATTGAAACCGAGCATGAGTGCATTGATGAAGCACTTTTGGAGGCCTGCCTTGAGGCGCGGCTTCCAGGCTTTTGGGATTAGGCTTCAGTATGTGGCGGCGCTGGATTGAAAGCTCTGCAAACCAGGAGCCGCTGGAGCGTGTACTTGACTCGATTTGCCTGCACGGAGGGAGTTCTCCCGGAGGAAATGCACATGGCAAGCTGATTATCGTTCAGGGTGAGGCGGGAGCGGGAGCTAGTGCTTTCGCTTCACGCCTTCATTCAACGCTGGTGCGTAGAAAAATCCGATGTGTTTTCGTTCCCCGCCACCCCTTCAGTGCAGACTTCGCGCTTTATTCTCACTACTTGAAATCTCTGGGCTTACCCGACTCGTCAATTGACCTCAAGGCCGGCCAGAAGGTGACGTTGCATTACGAAGCAGCGATACAATTGCGGCGCTATCAGGCAGTCATTTGTGAAGATGCCCACGACTTCTTTTTTAGATTCAACGTCAAGCTACAGAACATCTATGACTCCCTCCAGCTGTTGATACAACCCCCAAACGGGCAGTGCATAATTTTATGCGGACTTCGTGACCCGTTGACGATCGTGGGGCACCGAGCGAAACAGATGGGAATTGAGGTTGAGTATGCCGATCTTGAAGCGATGCCCTGCGATCAATCGTATCTGGAGTTCGTTAACGATATCGCCGCGGCGGCCCCATTCGTTGGTGATCGCGGCATTGGCGATAGCGACAAGCGTCTGCGACAAATCATGCCTCCGATCAGCTCGATGGTGGGATTGCCCTTCGCCAACCCGAACGTGCAGCAATCCATACTGAGCGCACCCGATGCGCACCGTGCTTCATCGGAACCTCAGACCGTTTCTGAACCCACCCATATGCAACCTCCCAATGAAACCAACGGCGGCCCGAAACAAACGCAACTTGGTGCCGCATCGTGTATGCACCTTGATCCTGACCCCTTGACCGGCCGTGAGCTCGATGTAGCGATTTTGCATGCTCACACAAAGGGGTTGGTGGGCAATACGGTGTCGGTCGTTCTGGGGCTGTCGGCGGTCTCAATGCTAAAGATGAACTCCATCCCGGGAACGCCTGGCACCCACTCAACACAGCACAATGACGTGCCTCGCAGTGCTGCACTCTCCAGTCCGCGGCCCTTGGAAGATCCGAAGGTTGCACAGGGGGAGGTTGCCGCCCATAGCGCGGTTCCCTCAATCTCCTCAAGTGACGAAGCATTCAGCGACGCTAAGACCGCAGCGGATGGATCCCTTCTGTATGAGCTTGGTCGATTCGACGCTACGAGTGGAACGCAAATTTTGCTTCCCTTCATGATGAGCGAGCATCGGCAGATAGATTGGCAGTTGGAGTTAGGTCTTAACCTAACGGATCCTCGCGAAACTGCACCTCTCGTCACTGTTCAAGCGGCTGCAGCCGAAAAGCCTGTTGTTACCGGCGCACCGAGCAATTTGGTGCATGACTTCAGAGTTCATCTGGCTTTGAGAAATTCGCATCGGGACGACAGGCACAAACTGAGCAAAGCATTTTCAGGCTTCTTGACGCCTATTCATGACGAAACGCTGGGATCGTGGTTATCCCGTAATGCCACGTCGAGCTCGGTGACGGGAATACACACTGGATTTCTTGATTGGTGCACCAGACTGCTTCGGCCTATGGCTACGCCAGCGTTGGAGGCCGGTGCTCTCGATCGCAGCCAGCTATGGAATACTCAAAATGTACCCGCACAGGCCGATTTCATCGAGGAGCAAGCATTATGGAATCCTGAGGGACTACTGGGCAAACCTCAATCCCTAGATCCCTTGCAGGCCAAGCCCCTTGAGTGTGATGACTTGTACATCTCAGAAACCTTTCTCCAGGCGTTCCCTGACCTGACGCGTCAGCACATAACGGCAAAATTTCATCTGCCGATCAATGCGATGAGCCCGGAGAATAACCGTCGGTTCTGCGCACAGTGCCTCGCAGATGATGTGGCAGCAATGAGGGCTCCTGGATTGAGGCAAGCGTGGCGTTACAGAGGCGCGGTTTTGTGTACGGCACATCGGCAGCCAGTCATGCTGCAGAAATTGGAAAAGGGGAACCTGAGTAAATTTTCAGGCGCCTGGCAGGCTTACATGCAGCATACAACGCGAGGACATTTTGACCATGGGGTGGGGTTGGTTCTACGTAGCAGTTCGGGATATCAAGTCGCATCAGTCGAAACAAGAATTTGTCGAATAGTGCGGCGAATACAGGATTGGGTGGAGCATGCGCCAGCGAAGCCGACTGACGGAAAACCCTCCAAATACGCATTGTATTTTCTGCTCGGAGTATTTCTGTACCAAGCGAATCTCGTAAGCGAGGGTGGAGCTGCCCGGGCTTTATTGAGAGGCGAGCGAGGCTCGAGGTTAAACACGCGCGGATATGAAAAACCCAGCGCTGCGCAAATGGTCAAAAACATTGAGTCGGCATCGCCACGCTCATTGGCTATTGCTTATCTGCTTCTGGGGTTGGCGTTTGATGTGATCGCTGAAGAAGATTTGGTGATTCTTCGTCGAACACTCGTTTTCACAACCAGCGCTTTTCCAACATCTCGCGGAGAACTTAAAACAATAACTCGTTGTTTTCAGGCTTACCACTGCGACGCTATTTGGAGTAGTGCACTGAAACTTTTGCCCATTGATGACCTTGTACATTTGGCATGGCTGCTGAAAGATCATCTGTGAGTCATGGCTGCTCGAGTCGCTAGAAGTGTTGTGACCAGCTTGTAGAGAGAGAGGGGGCACTGAGCGGATGAGCGGATGAACGGATGAACGGATGAACGAGTTTAAGCCCACACTCTTCTGTGAAGTAGAATATTCCCTTGCTCGAGTCTCACCCTAACCCGTCATTACTTGGCCAAGACAGGCAAGGTGAAACACCACAGGAACAATCGAAGAGGCATGAACCCTTGGCCTCAGAGCGGACTGCTCAGCTAGTAGGGCGGACGGAGCCGGGGAACAGCCGAGCGATCAAAGCAAGACTAGGATTTGGTAACGGTGCCATCCGACCCGTAGCGATGCTGCTCGACGCCACCTGGTTGAAAATCTTGCCATGGTGATCCTCTCGGGGGCGCCACGGGCTGGGGTGTAATTCGAAGAATAGAGAGCAGCATGAAGGCCGGAGATTTTGTCAATATATAAGAAATGGTTGAATTACTGAAACCCCTCAAAACCCCAAGATAGAGCGTTCCCAAATAGATGAGCCGAATTCCGAGACGCTTGCGTTAGGTGCCGATGACCTTGAAAAATGACTCAAACGAGCGTTCCGATGAAGGACGAATTCGCCATCGGTTCATGAGCTTTTTGCCGTAAATTGACGAATTCCTTTTAGGCATGGTTGTCTAGGCCGGTGCAGCCCGGTGTTCACATCCGAAAATGTGGCTATGAGCGTCCCAAGGCGATCAAAATAGGTGTTATAGCTTCTTAGTATTAGACCAAATGCATTGTTGCAGATTACTCATGCAATCAACCTAACAGTTTGTTTTAATTGAATAAATACACCGCGCTTTGCATGTGTCGTGTGCTTAAGGCCTCCGCTGAGGCGCAGGTCAACTCCCATCCGTCGACAGCCTCATTGATTAAGATCGCGACTCCGAACGTAAAGTATTGATTAAGCTGATTTTATTTAGAAAACTATATGCTTAACCTCACCGATGACATTTAGCCAAAATTGTCCTACGCTAGACTCAAATCGACCTTCAAAGGGTGATGAACCATGAGTCGACCCCACAATTACGTTCGATACCTACAGCTTCAGAGCTTGATGGCGAGAGCTACCAGAGAGATGGAAGCACTTGAACGCACCGATGTCGATTTCCGACTGGATCGGGAGTTCAGCACCAAGCTTGATGAGTTGGTCAATCGATACGGTTACACGGATCAGGAAGTTCTGGATATTGTCCAGCTCGTTCAAGCGCACGAGGCTCAGGGGAGCAAGGGTATAAATATTCTCATGTCGCGCATTTCTCCTAACGATGCTTCCGACTCTGGAGCAGAGACTCTGGAGCAGAGAAGTGAGGCGCTTTAATCTTGAGGGTGCAATTGTGCTGGCATTAGGTTTTCTAAGGACGACTAAGCACTCAGGTCGGTCGGTGGGCGACCAAGTATCCATCGTTTAGTGTAAGGAGAAAGCTAATGGCCGCAATCATGGATTATCTATCTCTCATGGGCAAGATGGAGAAAATGGAGAATGACGCCTCTCTTGATAAGGATGCTAAGTTCTATCAAGAGTTCGTGGCTTTGAAAGCGCAATATAACTTTTCCGCCACAGATGTTCTTAGACTGTTGAGACCTGGTGACTCGGTTGCTGCGCCGTCGCTAATCGATGACCTGTTCGAAGTGATTCTATCGGAAGGTCGGCTGGCGGCTGCTGCAACTTCGATTACCAAGCCTTTGCGGCGGTATCGCAATCCTCATACGGGTGAAGTGGTAGAAACCCGGGGCTCGAATCACTGCAAGCTCCGAGAGTGGAAACATCAATACGGTGCAGAGGTGTTGCCTGCTTGGAGAGAGCTCTAAACGTAAGCGAAAGCTCCAACTGTCAGGGAGATCGCTAATTGTCCGTCAGGCATCTCGCTTCGTTGCCGTCCACGATTTCATCATCAACGCACCTGGGCGCTGGTATACGGCGCCTCAGCTAAGGTTTTCTCATCGTCATTGTGCGCCGTACGCCGTGCGCCGTACGGCCGAATGACGCGTAAAGACCCCAAGGAGTACATCTGTATACTTTGGGTGTCAAAGGCAAAACAGTTTAGGAAATTTAACGCCTCAGCTCCTCAGCCACCTATCCCACCAGTAAGCCCCTCACCGTCCAACCTGATAGTCCATGATGGAGGTCACGCCCGAGCCATGCGAACATGCCTGCAGGCGCCGATGAACCTTTGCAGGTAATACCGCTATTTTGCGAGATCAGAATGTCGCTGCTGCTCACTCGGGGCAGGACAGGCATTTCTAAGCTATCTCAAACACCGTTCCACTCGTTGGCTAGGCCATCCATCGCTTTGCTTTCGAGCTCGCTCAAAGCCGTACACGCAAACACCTGACCATGGTCACCAAATCCAATGCACAGCGTCATGGCATGGCATGGCATGGCATGGCATGGTGTTATGGGATGAGATCTTCTACGAAGTCGCCAAGGACTTTCCGGACGTTAATATCGACAAAGAACTGGTCGACGCAGTGACCACTCGCATGGTGCTCAAGCCTTCGACCCTGGACGTGATCGTCGCCACCAACCTGCACGCCGACATCCTGTCCGACCTCGCCGCCGCGTTGCCCGGCAGCCTGGGCATTGCGCCGACTGCCAACCTCAACCCATCGCGTAAATTCCCGTCGATGTTTGAGCCAATTCACGGTTCAGCTTTTGAAATCACCGGTAAAGGCGTGGCCAACCCGATTGCCACCTTCTGGACAGCCGCCATGATGCTTGAACATCTAGGCGAGCCAGCTGCCGCCAAGCAACTGATGTCAGCTATTGAGGCTGTGACTGAAAGCGGTCTGCATACTCCGGATCTGGGCGGCACAGCAAACACCCGCCAAATCACCGATGCGATTATCGGGTTGATCAAGCGCTAATTCAGATCCGTTTAAAGATGCAGCAATGGGTGATGCATAGGCAACTCCCATTGCTACCATTTTATCCTTTTGCGCCGGTGTCAGACATAGAAAGGTGCGGTAAACCCGCTTCACGTTGATCGCGGGTAGCAACTGGGTTTCACGGGCGCGACGCAGCAATCCCCAGACTCGACGGTAGCCATAGCTGGGCAGTTCGCTGACCTGTTGCTGGATTTCGGCCACCAACTCAGCGTCGTTCACAGGCCTGCTTCGCCGTGTCTTGGGCGATACCGATTGCTTGATTCGAACCGTTAATTGCGAGCGCTCCACACCGAGACATTCGCTGACCAGCTTCACTGGTCGTCCCCCGGCAATAAGGGTGAGTGCGCAATCCATTTTCGCGACCGGGCGTTCTCCACGGCCTCTTTGAGGATCTCCGCTTCCATCGTTTTCTTGCCCAACATCCGTTGCAGTTCACGGATCTGCTTGAGCGCATCGCTCAGCTCGGAGGCTGGCACCACGGCTTCACCGGCGCTGACCGCCGACAGACTGCCGTCCTGATACAGCTCGCGTCACAGGAATAACTGGTTGGCATTGATGCCGTTGCGCCGAGCGACGACCGACACACTTTGCCCTGACTCAAGGCTCTCGCGAACCATGTCCAGCTTTTGCTCTGGGCTCCAGCGGCGCCGCCGCTCCTGGCCCAAAAGCTCCCCATTCTTATCGTTGCTGTTAGTCATAAACATAACCGTTTGCCTATCCCTTATCGTAAGGGGGAAACGGTGTCCTGTCTTTCATGGGGCTCGTTCAGCGGTCGTGTCTTAACCGCTTCGGCAAATTCCAGCCCGGTCATTCCTGGCATCATGAAGTCGGTGATGATTAGGTCAGGATGCTCTCTATCAAGAATATCGAGCGCTTTGCGCGCACTGCCAGTTGTGAGCGTCTGAAATCCCTCATCTTCTAACGCGAAGCTAAGGATTTCAGCAATCAGATACTCATCGTCGATTATCAGAACCGTCGTCATATTCTGCTCATATTCGTTGGCATGCCTCGGAGCGTCAGTGGGATACGACGAACCCCGCCGCTACCTCGTTGCCAAATTCACTTCTCAAACCTTCTTAACGACTATCCCAGAGCTTCCCATGGCAACCTCAAGCAAAGAGAGGTCATAAGCGCTGTCTCTTACCTTCAGAATCGAAAGCTGGCGTTGAAGTTCATTACCATTCTGCTCAAATTGGATGAGCAGCAGGTTGTCAATTGCCCCGAATCGGCGTCGGTACCTACGACTATCTCTGAGAAGTCAATCGCCAAACCTTCCAAGACACCGAGGAAATGACCATGAATGTTTCTGCGTCCAATCCTGAATGTTTCAATGGCTCCGCACTCAAATACGCTCATCAGCGACTGACCATGAGTTCCGGCAGCCTTAGCACCGCTCAGTTGCCGCAGAGTCGGTGGTCAAGGCCGATCCGAACGCGACCCCACCTCGAATAAATAACATTAGCTGCTCGGCGGTCAGCGCCGCCTGCAAAATGGTTGGGATGGATAGGCTCGAAAATACCACATGCTAGGTTGTTATTAAGTCATAGACACTACATGCGGTAATTTGCATGGACATGACAAATATCGAAAAAGAAGCCTCCGAGCTGCTGCGCATGCTGTGGCGAGACCGATTTCACCTGTGGGGGGATCGGGAAATTACCCCGCTTCAGGCGCGTGATCCAAGGAAGGCAGCACTCGCCTATCGTACGGAATCATCACTGAAAAAGAAGCGGGCCATATAAGAGAAGTGATTTATTCCGCTACGATGGTTTTCCCAGTGAATCTTCGAGAGGTCAGATTCGAGATCCAGGGGGTTTTCACTACAGATACCCTTCTGGGTATCCGGGAGAAAGCACAGGTTTTATTAAGTCAGTCAGACCGAGATCAGATCGATTGGGTGCTGCGGTGAGTGGATGAATCGCATTAGAAATACGCATACCCACAGCGCGGCAACTCTATACGACTACTCGTAATCGGGCAGTAGCACCATTAGACTCGGTGTCCCATCAATCGGGATCATTACAGGTTTAGCCCAGAAGAGCGACAAGAACTCATCCCGCATGATCTACTCTCGCCAACTCCCAACAGCATTGGCAGCAACTTCGGGGAGAATGTTCAGAAAGGCTTAGGTAGACTTCAAATGAGGTCATTCAGGAGGCGCCAAACTGCCTCTGCTTTAAAAAATGCAGCGAATTAAGATTTCAAAACATGCTCCAAAAGGGGCGGCAGTCAAGGCTTCACTTCTGCCAATAACGTTGAACGGTGGATTTAGGTAAGCCCAGTTCCCGGATAACCTCTGCCTGGCTGAGGCCCTGGGCTTTCAATGCCAAGACTGCGGCCGCGCTCTGGGTGTTGGCTGGTTTTCCCCGAGATCTCTTTAAGAGAATCTCTCCATCGAATTGCTCGTGTACGGCTTCCATCCCTCCGGCCGCCTGGAAGGCGTCAAGTTGAGTCAGCGCGCGCTTGAGAGATTCATCTGGCGTCTCGTTTTTATCCAACGCAATACATATTGCCAAGAGCGTGATGGGGTCGAAATCGAGTGCATTCGATAGCTTCACGAGCTTGTCGAGGGTGATGTTGGTCTTACCCTGTTCGAGCAGGCCGATGTTCGCTTGAGCGCTGGCCTCAGCGAGGTCTTCATACCCCAGGCCTCTTAGGCGGCGAATGACCCTGATTGTCGCAGCGATCTCTTTCTTGAGTGACATGTCTGTCCAAAAGCGAGGATAGGGCCATATCGGGAGTGATCTGATAAATATCGAAAGCTAGCAATAACGGATCAAATGGGTTTATGATGCACCGGAGCTCTCGTCACCCGGCTATCCCTTGAAGACGTGTCTGGAGGTATCACAACGATCAAAGGCTCACATCAATATAGGTCTAAATCGAGTTTGAGTGGGATATGAAAATCCAGGTTTACTCCGACCTGCACAATGAGTTTTCGGTGTTCGAGCCACCGCCAATAAACGCTGATCTCGTCGTTCTCGCAGGGGACATCGACATCAAAGCACGTGGCGTAAGGTGGGCAAACGAGACGTTCAACGTTCCGACCTTGTATGTCTGCGGAAACCATGAATTCTACGGCGGACATATCGACCGCACACTGCAAAAAATGAAAGAGGCAGCGGCGCCTCACGTTCACGTTCTCGAAAACGAAGTTTGGATTTGGAAACAAACACGTTTCCTCTGCACAACTGCCTGGACTGATTTCAGTTCGACCGGAGACGCCGTTGCTGCGGCAAGAATTTGCTGGAATGCGATGAGTGATTTCAGTGCCATCAGAGCCGATACGAATTATCGCAGGCTGCGCCCGGATGACCTCGTAGCTCGGAATCGTGTTGCCGGCGAGTGGCTTACAGCTGAGCTTGAAAAACCGTTTGATGGCAAAACCGTTGTCATCACTCACCACGCTCCGATTCCTGAGGTCACGGATGATGGGCATGATGGTCACTTGTCTGCTGCTTATGCGAACCGCTGGCACGCGCTTCTAGAAAAAGCGGATGCATGGATTTTTGGTCATACCCATCACGCGGTTGATGTTGTGCTTGATGGGTGCCGGTTAGTCTCAAATCCGCGAGGTTATCCGGGGGAGAAAACGGGGTTCAGTGCGAGCGTGGAGATCGAAATTTGATGAGCCGTTCTGCGCCTGACACGACCGCACCTGAGTACTCCAGGTACTGGATCAAAAGCTTTGGAACACGCCTTTCTGATTGCCGATTTTCGCGACTACCAACGGTGATACAGAAAGCCAAGGGCGCTATACCAGATGCCGAGATTGTTGGTTTCTTGGCGTGTGTGATCGAAAGGCCGCCGATCATGACTGGTCTGATGTTTTGTGATCACCGTCATGAGTTCCCTGAAGGCCTCCCGGCTCGTACGCCACCTGTTTTAAGGCGTTATCACCGTGAAGGTTACTTGGTTGTCGTTGTTGAGGGCGGAGGCATTTATGTGATCGCTCACTGGTGGCATCAGAACGGCTCTATTGGCCCATTTAAAAAGGTGCATTAATGCCTAAAATTTCCAGTCGTTAGATAGCAAGCAATCGCCGAACGAGGCCGAAGCAGTCGCTGTCCCACGAAGCGTGGAACGCGCGATCAAAACCAATTTCGGAGTTCCAATTACGGGCTACCTGTGTTGCGCAATGTTTGATACGCATATCTCCTGCCTCGTAGGGATTGTTTTCCGAGAGAGTCGCGGTCGCTTTATAGATGGCGCGACCATCCGTACTTCAACTGTTAGTCGTCGTTCGGAGCAGGGGGACTACACGTTGTTTGAGACCATCAACGGCAGTCGGTATGTGGTTTGCGATTGGGCACGGGAGGGCGGCAGTCCAAGGTTTTCTGGAGCGCTTCATTAAGTGACTCCGCTATCAAAGTGTCCCGGATAGAGAGGTGCTGTTGTGTTCTGGAAGCGTAAGCGAATGAGCGATGCTGAGCGCGAATTTTCACGCTCGATCAAGGCTCTGAAGACCCTACGGGTCATCAACGGATGTATCTCAATCGATCCGCGCGAGGTGCTTGATCAGCCTGGTTACGAAGAAGATCGAGCACGTGCCGGTGCATGGGTGCGAGAGCGGCAACAGAAGATCAATGCGGCGAGCCTTGGTTGGAAAACGGTAGATCAAATAACGATTGAGTCGCTCTCGAAAGCACTTGCTCATAGCCTTATGCAATCGCGTCGCGACGGGCTCACTGTCGACCAAGCGATCAACCAGTTGCGTTGTGTGTTTGCGTCGGGCGAAAGAGACCAATGACAGGCGTAGCCCGAGAAACGTAGGCCGCCCAATTAATCACCTCAAGCCATACAGGAACCCCTGTATTTTTTACGAATAAATAGGTCACGTTTTGGACATTGAATTACTAGCTGATCTCTTGTACGGCCCAGCCCGTTTGTTGCAGGGTTCAAACCTATCCGACGAGCAACTACTGAAAATCTCAAACGAAGCTTTTGAAAACCAGTCGTTTTGCATCGTGAGAAATTGGATGCTAATCGACGTAATGCTGTCTGACGAGCATGAGCGAGCTATAAGCAAAGACGGCCTGACATCGACCCTCCTTTACGCGCCCACGGTCATTTCTGAAGTAGATGCCGCTGGCGTGATTTCCGACGGTGTACTGTCAACTTTTCAGCTGGGCTTCGATGGATTCCTTTTCGAAACCCAAGACGCGATTTACGTGCTCGCTGGGCGTGGCTGTCGCAAGCATGCCGGCGTTCCTGCTGTTTGCGCACTAGCTCGCGAGTGTGGCTCGAATTTTTGGAATGGGTATGAGCAACGATCTATTGCCGTTCCTGCGTGAGCGGTACCCGAAGCTCTTGGGCAGCCCCATTTTGCGGGAAATCGAATGTTTGCCGGGATGGGTGGGACTGCTCGACGAGCTATGCCGGACGCTCCAAAATTATATGGATGCTCATGACGATGCGCCGCCGATCAGAGTGTTACGGATTAAAGAAAAATACGGAGGGCTACGGTTTTACTATGACGGAGGTGATTCTTTTTCTCGTGCTATGGTCGATGCGGCGGTCGAGCGCTCGTTAATTACATGCGAGGTTTGTGGCCTGCCAGGGGATTTGATTGGAGAGCGATGGTTCAGCGTGCGGTGCCCAATGCACGTGATACATCCATAGAGGAATTTCCTTTTGATCCAGCTCACACAAAAGAGAGCCTGAATTTTTCACGGTCAACACTCATGTAGTGTTTGGCAATATGGCGATGATTTATGGCAGCAATTACGCTCCAGATTCACTCCGACGGCCAATGGCACGATGCTGTGGAAGTCAGCTTCGACTCACCGGAAAACGGTCTGCGCAGTCGATGCAGTACGCATTACAGAGTTGGCTATCTTGTCGACCAGTTCGATAAACTGGGTACGGTGAAATCACCAGCGATAAGCGTAAATTTACCGCTTGGCTGGGATATTCAGCGGGGCAGTGCTCCCGCGTTCCTTCATGACATTATCTCGTCCGGCGCCGCTCGCCGGCACATCTTGGCCCAGGAGGCAGTGCCACCAGGCATGTCGATAGATCACATGCTGTTGCAGCGTTTCGCTACCGCGCCAATAGGTCATATGC
The DNA here is from genome assembly GCF_044336365.1 of Pseudomonas sp. NA-150. NCBI lineage: Bacteria > Pseudomonadati > Pseudomonadota > Gammaproteobacteria > Pseudomonadales > Pseudomonadaceae > Pseudomonas > Pseudomonas sp. NA-150. The sequence goes on from NZ_CP172305.1 coordinate 3,333,728, forward strand.
GGATAAAAAGCGCAGCAGAAGCGGTGTGCGCCCAAGTGAAAGTGACTGGATTCAGCCGAGAAGACGTTCTGCAGAGAGGCATGGGCTTTCTCGATCTTGCTCGCGGATCAGGATTAGCGATAAACGGCGCTCTCGGTGCAAGCGGAGAGGCGCCAAAAATGCTGATTTCAGAAGATGCCTCTGGAGATTTTTACCCAAATGAGGCGTTACCGGATGAAGAAGTGCACCGACACTGGTTTGTTAAATATCCGCGTAATAGGGCCGGCAGGACAGACCGCAACATTTTGCACAGTGAATATTGCTATTACCGCGCATTGGGGGAGTTTGGCTTCGACACGATATCGTCCGAAGGATTGGCCTACGAGCCGGAGAATTTGCCTTCCCTTTGGATGCAAAGATTCGATCGAAAATTCACCCCTGACGGAGTGGAGCGTATCGGTGTCGAGTCAATGTATTCGCTGTGTGGCGTCACGCAACCGGGCAGTAGAATGAACCATGTTGAAGTCGTGGAACAGCTGGCAAAAGCATGGGTTGCCGCCCGCCAGGAAAAAGAAATCCCGTCCATGATTAGCGAATATCTGCGTCGGGAGTTGATCAACCTCATACTTGGGAACAGCGACAATCACGGCCGGAATCTTTCCATTATTCGCACTAAAGAACGAGTGGCATTCGCCCCGATGTACGACATAGCGCCAATGGTGATGGACAGAGAAGGGATCGTGCGCAGTACCCGATGGCCAAAGGAGATAGAGCGTTTAGGCACGGTTGATTGGCTCGCTGTGTGCGCGCGCTTAGTGCATTTGGCAGATCCTGAATGGTTGTTCAATTGCTTACAAGCAGATGCTCGGTTGCTTTTAGGGTTGCCGGATCTGCTGCTCGATCTAAGGCTGCCGGAGGAAACCTGGCGGTCTCCACTGATTCCGTTGAGGTTCCTGGGAGACACGTTTCGTCGATGGCAACTCATGTGAGCCAGCAGCTTTGAGGCGTTGATTCTAATGCGGGCATCGGCAGGCGATGAAACTGAAGATATAAGCCCGCTGTAGGGAGCGAAAATTGATACGGGCTTGACAGACCAGACCACAAAAATGAGAGGCTTATAACGACACGTTGAAGACGATTAAGCGCTACCACTACATGCCTGCCTTATTCAGATACCGTAGTTAGAGGAGCTCTTCGTATGATGGAAGTGAGTCGTAAACCATCTTGATCAGGTCTACGCCGTATTTTCGCTCAAGGCGTCTGACTATGAAGTGACCTCTCGCCATGTTCTGGAAGTGACTCATAAAAATAGCGTTTATGCCCGCCCCTCCGAGGGCACCGAAAATCGGAATGATCTGAGCGGCAAACTTTTCGCTATACGTTATCCCTAATTTTTCGGCAACCTTCTGGATCAGTAGAACTAGTCGGGGTGCGGTTTTCTCTGTGCCTGTTTTGGCAGCGTTTGCTGCACTCCCTGCGACAGCGTTTTCCATCTCTTTGGCCACATACTGAGCGCTAGCGTGCACCTCATAGGCGAGAGCTGTACGAACTGCATAATAACCAGACTCGGTCGAGTCATCATTTTTAGACGGGCCGCCTAGGGCGAATACCTTTAAGCACTCCGGAATAAAATTCCCGGATTTGAGCGATTCACCTTCGCTGCGGCCTATGTCGGCAATCGATCTGAGAATGATTGTTGTGGTGATCGGAACTTCAATAGCCATCACCCCAAGGCCAAAAAAACCGCTGACTCCGCCAGTAATGGCAACAGAGGCTATGTGTGATTTGTTCCAAGATTCTTGTTGTGAGTCACCCATGGTTTTCAGGGCCCATCGTGCAGATTTCATTAATGCAGACTGCAGAGTAGAGCTAAGGCGTTTGCTGAAACCTTTAGGGAGTCTCTTTATTCCTGCTTCGAGAGGGGCGCCGACCAAGTTAGTCAGTTGGGCTATTAGCCCAGGATTCTCAAGAAAATTCTTTGCCTGCTGCAAAGAGCGGTGATCAGAAGGTTGGAGTTGAGCGACTTCAGGTGCGTTCGACATAGCAGCGCTTCCTTTTAAGGCCTGGCTGGATATCCGTGCATTGCTTAAAGTATGTCAGCGCGTGGCGGGGCCGTCGATATCGCAGTCGTCAAAGTGGGCGCGCCTCTGATTTTTTAGACGCACTGTGGGCGTTTCTGACCGATTTTCTGTCAGTTTTGAGCGGCAGCTGCGGGCCGGTTTCGGTCAGTCGTAGTCACGAAACGTGCGGGTAACATCGGATGCAAATGACCATTCGAGTACCTGCGAGCGCGTGGTTAAGCCAGTGCAAATCCTCATACGTCGCATCGTGTGCACATCACTCCCGACGTAAACGTACCCCTCTGGTTTTTCTTGCGCTGAACACCCAGTCGACAGCTATACATCCATGTCGTTTTTTTCCGATTGCAGATGATGCCTTAGGGCATCTGAGAGCGCCTCCAGCGCGTTTTCCAATCGATGATCCTCTCGTCGACCGCCGGATTCTGGCTTGAACAACCCACAATGCCCAGCAACGCTTCTGCATCATTGACGTTGAGATCGAGCGTGATCATCAGTTAGTCCTCTCTGATAAATCTGAAAATAGCCTGGTAAATACGCCATTCAGTATGACTATTGCGCCATTTTACTATTTTGCCCCTTAATTTTTTTTTAAACGACGGAGTTCTTATATTTGAGGACAAACGAAAAGCAACGATCAACGTCTCCCCGCTGACCTTGGGTACATAGCCATTTTTTCGCTCCCCTTTAAGCGGGTGCTTTTGATCGGCTTTTGCGTGCTCTAAGGAGGGTGATTGGTGTCGGCACCTGCTGCACTAAAGGAATCGCCAGTTGGCCGGCAGGCCGCTGCTTTCGCTTTGCAAACAAATACACGCCGTCCAAATTTTTTTTTAAAAATGCTGAATAACCGAGTCGCTCACCAGTAAGGGGGACTAGGTATGCGACTGAAGGAAATTACCTCATGCTCGCGCTACCCGATCGACCTGAGGCTGGCATGGACATCGACCTAGAAAATCAAGTGTGGAAAACAGCAACACAGGTATACGGTTTGACCGCACTGCAACACTTGCTGGAAGAGGCGATCGATAGCTTCAAACGGCCGCCTGGGTTGGACGATCGTGAGAGGTTTTATAGTTCGAATATCGGCGCTCTTGAGCTTGAGGTATTGCGTCGCGTCCTTGGCCGCCCCAGAGGGCCAACGACGCCATCCTCCGGAGATGGCTACGTAGAGATCAGATCGCGGCTTAGAACTCATATCAGACGGTATCTGCAGTGGCATTTGCTGCAGAGCAGTCACGCCTCCAATGAAATGATGGAGGACTACCTCAGTGTTGATCTGGGTTTGTGATCGCAAGAAAGGAGTCATCACTCGGGGGGCGATGTAGCAAACGAATCAGCGAGCTCCGCCTTGGTTTCAAGTGATGGTGTTCGTTAGATCCTAAACTCGGAATTGTCCCAGCAATCCGTTTAGGTGGTCACTCAACCGCTGCAGATGAACGCTGGCGGCACTGGATCGTTCGGCAGCATTCGCCGTGTTTTGCGACAGCCCGGCCACTTGAGTGACACTCTGGTTAATCTCCTCCACGACATGCGACTGCTGCATGGTAGCGCTGAGTTCGTGATCAAGCACGTGCTACCGCAGCTTGATTTCCCGGTGCATGGTCAGTCTCTGATCGAAGCGTAAGCCTCACTCCGAACATTCCTCGATGACATCGACGGCTCTGTGGAGGTGTGCTCAGATGCCCCAGAGTGGGACTGGGATTTTTTCTGCCAACTCGCAAACGTGAACCACCGCTGGCCCAGCCATGTTGCTAACCGGCCGACCAACCTGATCCAGTTTTTCAGACATCTTGAAGTGGATGACATTGGTGATGTGGCATTGCCTGAACTGCCGCACCACGCACTGCTTGATGCGCGACTACTCGCTGAGCTCTACAAGCGCCTTTCGATCACCAGTGGTGGGTGATGAGCATGACTTCTGAGGATAAGCTTCTTGCTATGGTCATTTCCGAGCCATGCTTAAAATTTTGGAGATCTAGAGAAACATGCAACCACTACGAATCATCATTGAAGACTGGGATGGTGACGGCGCTGTCCGAATCCCGGATGTCGCGCTTCAGGAACTGGGGGCAGATGTCGGCGATTCGCTCTACCTGATCGAGGACTACGTTGGCACTGCGCGTTGCTTAGTCCTCTCGAAGACGCCCAAAATTCCAGATAGGATCGATGAGTTAACGGAAGCTTGGGATCTCCGTGACCAATGCCTGACACGTGAGCCTTAGAGGACGTTGACGCCGGTCGAGTCATTGATAAAGAGGTCGCTGAAGCTTGGCCGATTGGCCTCGGGCCTGAGAATAACGACTTACCGTGAACTGATTTAAATCGCAGGAGTGCTCGCCGAGAAAAAATGTCGTGGCCGCAACTTAAGCTTGCGCATCATACAGGCAGCGACGCAATCAGGTTGCTTTGGGGTAGGCCGTCGTAAACACGCCCAGGTTTACGCCATGAATATGGCGATGTCCTGCACCTCGGTTATAGCTGGCGTTGTAACGCTCCCGCACACACCGTCGTGCTCCGGCCAATCGTCGATCTGAACGGTGACACAGGTGGCCTGGCGTGACCGTCTGCAATCGCCGCACCACAAGTCGTGTTGTAAAAAATCACCTTATTATTGGAACAACTGGCAGACAGTGAATGTCTCCCGTCAATAGAGAGGCACAAGGTTTTCCTCAAGGCACTATTCATTTGCGGAGAAAGTTTCATGGTCAGGTCGCAAGCTGTGGATGCTCCCGTGCAGATCCTACTGCTTAAAAGTAACAGCTGGGTGCCTAATAACCCGCGCTTACCGGTGCTCATTTACATCAAGGCTATTGCCGTTCAAAGCAGCGACCCTGCGGCGCTGTTCGAGAAAACATTCAGCGCCAACGGCTGGATACCGCAATGGCGTTACGGAATATATGATTTTCACCACTATCATACCGAGGGTCATGAAGTGCTCGGCATTGCTAGCGGTTTCGCACGCTTGATGCTCGGCGGCCCGGATGGCCGGGTGTTTGAAGTGAGCGCGGGTGACGTCTTGCTGTTACCCGCCGGTACCGGACATTGCAATGTGGGATCCAGCGATGATTTTCTGGTGGTTGGTGCTTACCCGCCGGGACAGCATCCCGATATCTGTCTCGAGCCGCCGACGCCGGATCAATTAGCGAACATCGACCTGCTGCCTTTTCCTGGCCAAGACCCGGTGCAGGGTCTACACGGTGCGGTAAGCCGATACTGGGCTCAAGCCTTGAGCGCAATTTCCTAGATCGTAATTCGTCCCTAAATCCGTTCAGGGTGCTTGAGACCTCTCGCAGGCTTTGAATGAACTGAGCGGTTGGGAGGTAGGGAGGTTGGTGTGACAGGGTGGTCACATCAGGTTGCCCTTACGCAAGTTACTAAGCTCTACCAGTGATTAGTAATTCTCAGCACGAGCTGATTGTGTCCTCTCGGTGCATGGCTTGCAGATGATCAATCAGACCGGATTCCGTCCCTCTGTTAAAGTGAATTTACACCGTGGTACTGCTACGTCATAGGCTCCGGATAGCCGACCGGAATCGACCCTATAAACGCCAAATACGACCTCTTTGTACGGAATGCGTCACCGCCCCGAACTTTCGCATAAATTTTTCAGTCGATCAAACACCAGGCCTTTCAGTGCACTCGACGACGTGTTTGTGTACACGGCACCGCAAGTGACCCATGGCAGATCGGATACAACGATAAAAGCGGTGATCACGATGAATTGTCTTATATGTGTCGGTGTCGCAGAGCGCATTCAGTGTCATGGCCCCTGGGAGGAAAGAGACTGTCCGGACTGCGGACGCTACCGAGTCTCGGATGAGCTTTTACTCACCTTGATGGAACAGGGTCAGATTTTCGATATCAACAAAACAAGGCGGTGGCTAGAGAGTAAACGCAAGGGGGGCATTACGCCTTCTATCGAGATACATGAGGCGCTACTGATACCGTGATCAACGCGTGCGCTCAGGCTCTTCCGACATCAAGAGCGCGGTAGCTTTTTTTGAAATGGATTTCTCCGTTCAAGACGAGCGATCCGGGCTTGCAGCTCCTGGATCTGCTGCTGCTCTGGGGTCAGCGCTTTACTCTGCGAAGTCACTCCACCGCGCTCCAACTCAAGCTGCTTCACCCACCGGCGCAAGGCAAACTCGACCACACCGAGGGCGCGGCTGGCTGCGATGTGGCTGTAGCCTTTGTCAAGCACCTGGGCTGCGGCTCCGCGATTGAACTCAGTGGAAAAGGAACGACGTTCCTTGGTCATCAGACACCACTATCTGGCGAGCATTCTCGCCTAAATGGGTGTCCGGTTTTAAACCACTACATATTCGTTAGATGAGACATGCGATTCTAAAGTTCAACGCTGATGGCGGACGCCGCTTTACCCTGCGTTTGTACCGCCACTCTTCGAAGGCGTCTAACCGATGCTTGCCATACGTCGCTTATGGTGAACCTCGCGTTACCCAAATAGCTCAAATATTTAACAATCCATGGGAGTCGGTGTCATGTACGAAGATCGGAAAACGCAAGCGCTAGAGACTTGGAATTCATTACTGGCAAAGCCTGAAATTAGAATGACGGCTCAGGAGCAATATGAAGAATTGCTTCGACTGGCCGAAGTGTACCTAAAACAGGGTTTCATCGATCGTGAAGAGCGAAGGTTGCTGGTGACCGAGGCGACCGATAGATATGCGGAGGCGGTAGAAGGCATCGGTGCGGGAACATGAGGTCAAATGTTCTGCGAGGTGGCCAAGATGATCGCCTGAATAATTAAAAGCGAGAAGAGGCGATGTAGATAGATTTTATGCACCTCAATAGCACACATTCGAATATGCGCGCTATTGTTGGTATTACCCTGCTGTTAGCCTTCATATAGAATTGCAGCTTTAACGACCATCTTTATTTTGATCTTCAGCCCCAGCATTAGAGTCCTCCCCAGACAGGTCTGGCCGTTCACTGCTTGATGATGGTTCGGAGGTCGACGTCGCGGGATCCTCGTCGCCGGCTGATTTTTCAGCAGTGAACCAGTGTTCCAGGTCTTGCCCTTGAGGCTTCCCTTGTTTTTCCCAGAGCTGATACGCAGCTTCTCGGATTTTTTGCTCGTCCATATTCAAATTCCTCCCATTCCTCACTGAGTAGCTTTCGTAGAGAACAGGGAGTTTATCCCCCGTCGCCTGCAATCGCCTTTAGAGTTAAGGGTAGCCGACGTGCAAATTTTGACCTTGCTGTTGGTCGCTTATCGCCCCCCATGCACAGCAATCGTTCGCGGTCGTGTCGCACCGTACTCATAACACGACGGGGTGGGTGCCGAAGCGCGGCTAGATTTCGAAAGTCCCGACTCTGCTATCAGGTGCTCTGCATTTTTTGCGGAACAATCGTTTTGCTCATAACGAAGAAACTAAAAAAACAAAAAAAATTCTAAATGTCATCTGACGTTCGTATCCATCTGAATTGGCTCGGTTTTATAAGGGGGATGGAAAACTTCACTTGAAAAAATTCACACCTTGTCGACCCCCGTGAACCTGTGCCGAATTTTTAGATCCACTCATAAATAGCTCAGGGAATATGCAGCCATGAACTCATTCAGAGGCGTTCTGACATTGGCTCAAGAGAGAAGACTGTCGGCCTTGGACGCTTGGCATCAAGCATTGGGAAATTGTCCTCTACGTATGGATTGCCCGGATGCTTATCATGATGAACTGCTTCGGCAAACAGATGAAATGGATCGCCAAGGTATTGTTGATTGGCAGGAGTCGAGGGATCTACGAATGGAGGCTGATCATGCTTACCTGTGTGCAGTCGCGGGGGGAGGATTATCACCCAGCGGCGCCAAGTATGACGATGCGTCTTTACGTCGATTGATTTGAGGGTGGCGTGGATACTAGGGGAGGCGAAATGAACTGCCAGCTGAGGTTTGGTATCGAAGAAGAATATTTCATCACCGATCTCGCTACCCGACAGATGCCGGGCAACGTTCCCTGCCCAGCGATTGAAAGGTGTAGAAGGGCGCTGGGTGTTTTTTTCGCCTATGAAATGTTTCAAGGCCAAATCGAAGTCGCTTCTCCGGTGTTCACCAGTATCACGCAAGCTGGAGACTATTTAGCACACGCTCGCCGTTCATTAAGGTACGCACTCGAGTCGTTCGGCCTGGGATTTATCAGCGCCGGCAGCCATCCCTTAGGCGATTGGCGGACTCAAGGCGCCACCGACCAAGACCACTTTCTTCAGCTATTCGAGAACTATAAAAGCGTGGCACGACGCAGTCTGTTGTCAGGTTTGCACGTGCATGTGGAAGTTCCGGAGCACTTGGATCGTATTCAAGTGATGAACGAGGTGTTGCCGTGGACTTCATTGCTATTGGCCTTGAGTTGTTCGTCTCCCTTCTGGGACGGCTTTGATAGTGGCTTCCTGAGCTATCGTCAGACCGCCTGTGATGAATGGCCCCGTATGGGCATTCCAGAATTCTTTGAAGATCAGATCGCTTATGAGGCTTATATCGTCTTTCTGATGTCAACTGGCTCAATAAAGCAGCCATCCGATTGCTGGTGGGGAATACGGCCTTCTGCCAAGTACCCTACGTTGGAATTGCGAATGACAGATGCCTGTCCACGCCTGGACGACGCACTAAGTATTGCCTCTTTGTTCCGAGTGATGATCGCTCACGCAATTGACCAACCTCGTCCGGGATCGTCTTATTCGCAAAAATCCAGATGGATTCTGATAGAAAATCGATGGAGAGCGAAGAGATTTGGCATCGACGCCGCATTCCTCATTGAAGGTTACAACCGGTTATTAACCATCGAACAATGGCTTCTCATGACAGAGCAAAGATTGGGAGAAACATCCCGAGCGCTCGGTGTAGAGAACGTTTTTTCGCAGCTTCGCCGAATCATCCGCGATGGCACCAGCGCAGAGAGACAACGGCATGTCTACCAAGAAGCAATCGACACCGGAGTAAGGCCCCATGAAGCGCTGGTACAGGTGGTTAACCAATTGCTAATGGAAACTGAGGCAGGTCTCTTGCCAGTGATCCATGAATGCACCATCTAAAGGTGAGCGGACGGCATGGAAACGATTGAGTCGGTGCTGATGGGGGCTCGTACCCAGTTTGCGATCACCATAAGTTTTCATATCGTGCTTGCAGCGCTCACCATTGGTTTAGCGAACTTTCTGATGGTGCTTGAAGCGCTTGCACTATGGCGAGGGCGAAAGATTTATTTGGAGGTATACAATTATTGGCTAAAAGTGTTTGCCCTCAACGTGGCGGTGGGCACTGCCTCGGGTCTGATGCTGGAGTACCAATTCGGACTCAATTGGTCACGCTTTTCAATTCGGGCGGGGGATATCCTCGGCCCATTGATGTTCTACGAAGTGCTCGCCGCATTTTTTCTCGAGTCCGGCTTCCTTGGCATAATGTTATTCGGATTGAAGAAGGTAGGCCCTCGTCTGCATTTCTTCGCCTCCTGCGCGGTTGCCGTCGGGTCGCTGATTAGTGCATTTTGGATCTTGTCGGCCAATTCCTGGATGCATACTCCAGCCGGTTTCTCTATTGGCACGGACGGCCGCTTCGTTGCTGAAGATTGGTGGGCGATCATCTTCAATCCGTCGTTCCCTTATAGGCTTGTGCATATGACATTGGCCGCGTTGCTCGGTACCGCCACGATGGTTGCCGGGGTCAGCGCGTGGCAGCTCTTAAGTGCGCCCGAGAAACCTCGAGCACAGCTTGCTTACTCCATGGCGTTGTGGGCGATTGTCATACTCATACCTGTCCAAATCGTGGTTGGAGACCTTCATGGTCAGCACAGTCTTAAAGTTCAGCCGCAGAAGGTCGCCGCCATCGAAGGCTCCTGGACTCGCCCGGCCGAAGGTGACGGCGAACCACTGCGCTTATTCGCCATTCCCGACATGGCTGAGCGGCGCAACCATTGGGAAGTGGCGATTCCGCGTATAGGTTCGCTGTACTTAAAGCATGACCTGAGTGGCACCATCGCCGCTCTGGATGAATTTCCCCAACAAGACATCCCTCCGGTGGGAACGGTCTTCTTTGCGTTTCGCTTAATGGTTGGTTTAGGCCTGTTGATGTTGGCGCAGGGCCTGACCAGTTTGATATTGCGGTGGCAAGGGCGGTTGTACGCAGCGTTCTGGATGCTTCGGGTATGTGTGCTGATGGCCCCGGCCGGACTGCTCGCGATGCTGAGTGGCTGGGTGGTGACCGAGGTTGGCCGTCAACCCTTCACCGTCTATGGGTTGCTGCGCACGGCCGACAGTCTGTCGTCGGTGTCTCGACAACAAGTGCTCGGATCTACGGGGTTCATCCTGGGGTATTACCTGCTGATTTTCGGCATTGGTCTCTGGGTGTTACTTCGGCTACTTCACGAACCCCCTCGCAGGGGCCAGCCCGGGCCGCAGCCGACCTTGGCTGACGAGACAGGTGAATCTTGAGGGTCTGAATCCATGTTGGACACTGACTGGACAACACTCCTGTCCGCCGCAGCATTGGCGTTTTCGGTGTTGAACTATGTGCTATTAGATGGCACTGACCTTGGAGTTGGAATACTGATGGGCCTAACTCGTTGTGGTAAGCACCGCCGTGCCATGGCAGTGACTATCTTGCCTATATGGGCTGCTAATGAGACGTGGCTCGTGCTTGGGGGCGGAGGCCTGTTGGCATTGTTTCCGCTTGCCTACGCCATCCTGCTGCCAGCGCTTTATCTGCCGTTTATTTTGATGTTGTTGGCTTTGATTCTTCGAGCGGTAGCGCTGGAATTTCGTGACTACGCGCCCCTTGAACGAATTAAGCGTGGCGTTGATGGTTTGCTGTTAGTCGGTTCCCTGATTGCCGGCGGATCGCAAGGGCTGGTCTTGGGTGCACTGGTTCAAGGCATACCTAATAATGGCAGGCAGTACAGTGGTGGCGGCTGGGAGTGGCTGGGCGTGTTTCCACTGTATTGTGGCGCGGTGCTTGTGGTGGGCTACATGTGGCTGGGCGCCTGCTGGCTATATTGGCGTACTGAAGAAGACCTCCATCGGCGATCAGGTCGTCAGGCGAGGGGGCTGGCTATTGCGACTGTATTCCTGCTAGCTGTGTTGGTTGCCTGGACAGCGACATTGGACGATCAATATGCGGATCGGCTTACAGAACCTCTTATCTGGCTACCCGCCTCAATGCTGCTCATTGCAATGCTAGGGGGCTTCGTTTTGGGCTTTCGAAGCCGCCGGGAATACCTCCCGCTGTTCGCTGCGTTGGGAGTCTTCGTTTTAGCGTTCGCATTGATGATCGCTGCGCTATATCCCCTTATCGTACCGCCCCATGTGACCTTGCAAGCGGCCGCTTCCAGTCCTACCAGCCAGGTTTTCATGTTGATTGGTTTCGCAGTGTTGATTCCTGTCACGCTCATTTACAACACCTACGGCTTTAGAGTCTTTAGCGGAAAGGTTCATGCCGCTCGTGATTGATTAACTACTTTTCACCGAACAGCTGGCACTTAAGCCATTAAATATTTAACAAATCGGCACTAGCGCAGAATCCCCGGTGTCAACCTCTCGAATTGATAGACTGATCAAGGCTTTTGAAGATAAAACGCGCCGGGAGGAAGCGTTAGCGACGCCAGGTCGTATTGTAGTGGTCACTAGGATCTGTGATGCTCACTAGCGTCGCACGGTAGCGTACCGTACGACGCATTGAATTCCCCGGGATGCGTTATTCTCCGGCATCACCGCCGTGCGCCTGGGCTAAAGCTTTAGCATGAGCTAAATGCTCCTTCAGTTTCGGCAGTGTAGCCGTCGCGAAGGCTGTCAAATCCGTATCCTTACCGTTAGCCACCTCTTTTTCGAATAGGTCGATGGTGGCCTCATGCGCTTTGACTTGGTTATTTGCATAGGCCTTGTCGAAGGGCTTTGAATTGCGCAACTCAAGAATCATGGATTTTGCCTTATCCATCAGCTGAGCACTATCGGACACCTTAAGTTTTTTGCTGGCAGCTATCGACTTAAGCTTGATGTTGGCTTGGGTATGATCCTTGACCATCATGTCAGCAAAGGCTTTTACATCTGCTGAGCTATCCTTTTCCTGTGCCAGCTTCCCTGCCTCGACCTCTGCTACGCCTTTAGCAGATGCGTCCTCTACGAAGTCATCATCCTGCGCCGCAAAAGCTCCCGAGCAACCCAGGGTCAATACCGCTGCAAGCGCTGTAATTCGAAGTGAGTGAGTCATGATTGTTACCTTTGTTGTTGAATGAAAATCCGTCCTCTAGCTGTTGACGTGCGCTTTCGAAATTCGTTCAGGCTTCCAAAGGATGTGAAATGACTTCGCAATCCATCGCCAACTTTGTTCCGCGACAAGAACGTTTCCTTACCCGGAACTGTCAACTGTGCAAGGGCTGGAATCGGCCAATGGCTAGTACCGGGTGGTCACGTTAGGGTCGTGTTTGCCGGTGCTCTGCCGATGTGCGACGGCGATCCACTCTTGTTCGGTCAGATCGTCAGGTTTAAGTTCGGCGAGTTGCGCCAACGGATGCTGGTCAGGCAACACCGGTGTGCTGTTCAGGTCGGGATCGTCCTCGGCGGGTGGTTCGCTGATTGTTGCAGCTGGTTGCTGAAGGCGGCCGGGCTGCTGATAAGTCAGCGCCCTCAAAGGATGCTCAACATGAAATGCTTCCGAGCAGCGGAGAGTTACGGTTAACCCGACTCACGGCGGTATGCTCTAAATTTTAAGAGGATGCCATGGTTTTAGAGTTCAATGCATTTCTAAATGACTTTGAGCCTTTGTATCGATTAACGGCACCGTAAGACTCAATCGCCGAGCTAATCTATTAGTGGGCGACGGTGCTTACCTGCTATTTAACATCGATTGAGCATGGGTGATGAGCCGTACGGCGAGCTAATAGTAGAATAAGCCTCTACAACAAGCACTAAGCTGAAAGCATGCCCCAGAACATACCGGCTACTACAATGGCCATTGCTACAGTACAACTCCAACCCAACGCCTTTAGCGCAGGGCGAATGGTGAAAGAGCCCATTATTTCCTTGTGCGATGCCATTAACATCATGATGAACATGATAGGCACTGCTATCACGCCATTGACCACTGCACTCCAAAATAACGCTTTTATAGGATCAATTGGAGCAAAGCACACTAATACCCCTAGTAATGTTGCCGCAGAGATAATGCTATAGAACTCTTTATTCGATTTAGGCTTGGCTGCTAAGCTGTTCTGCCATCGAAAAGTTCCGGCCATGGCATAAGCAGCGGAGCCTGCCAGCACGGGAACCGCTAACATACCTGTGCCAATAATACCCAAGCTGAATAGCCAAAACGCAAAATCTCCCGCAATGGGTCGCAATGCATTAGCGGCCTGCGCGGAGGTCTGAATCTCTGTGATTCCGTGCATATTTAGCGTGAAAGCTGTAGTCAACATAATGAAAAAAGCGATGATATTAGAAATACCCATGCCCACAATCGTATCGATTTTGATTCGCGTGAAGCTGGCTCGAGCCTGGTTTGGCGCGTCAATTAGCGATTGCGCCTTTGGATCAGCTTCCACATCTTCAACCTCTTGCGAGGCCTGCCAGAAAAAGAGATAGGGGCTGATTGTTGTACCAAAAATGGCAACGACCATTGTGATGTATTCCGATTTCCAAGACATGTGCGGCCAGAACGTCCTCTGGACGACCTCTCCCCAAGGAATGTGTACGGCAAACATAGTTCCCACATAAGCCAGTAAGACAAGGGTCAGCCACTTGAGCACCCGCACATATCTTTTGTACGGAATAAATACCTGTAGTAAAAGAGAGATGACGCCAAAGCCGACCGCATAAAAGTGAGACGACCCCCCAATCAACAGCTTCATCGCTGAGCCCATTGCGGCAATGTCTGCGGCGATATTGATAGTATTTGCGAGCATTAATAGCGCGACAATGCCATACAAAAGAGGCAGTGGGTAATGACGACGAATGTTGGTCGCCAGTCCACGCCCGCTCACTCGCCCTATTTTCGCACTGATGATCTGAATGCCAACCATCAGAGGGAAGGTGAAAAACAAAGTCCAGAGTGTATTCAGGCCAAATTGTGCGCCGGCTTGCGAGTAAGTTGCTATACCGCTTGGATCATCGTCCGCCGCGCCTGTAATGAGTCCGGGCCCTAGCTTTTTTATCCAGGCGCGAGGACTAGAAATTGAAGGCTTGTGTGTGAGCTCTGTATTGTCCATTTTTTTTCAAACAATTGAATGCCAGATTAAGTTTCGACTGGAATGTTTTTATACGAGTTCCAAGGGTTTTCGATGTTTTTTGAGCTCACTGGTACCCCCGAACAGTTAAAACGCGAATAATGCATATCGGAGACGAGGCATACCCACTCGAAGGTGACGTGGTCGCAATGGATCGCTGGCAGAAGTCGATGCCCCCGGTTTTTTTGAGCAAACCTCCGTTAAGGCAATTGAGCTGAACTTTCGTTTAAGCGCAAATCTCCTAACCCAGTATCGCCGGCATTTTGGTGAGATTCTGCAAAAGGAAAGCCAACCATGACCACCTCATTACAGGGTAAAAACGTACTTATCATTACCGCCAATACCGGAATTGAGCGTGACGAATTGCTCAAGCCACTCCAGGCTCTTAAGGCCATGGGAGCCTCTGTCACCCATGCCAGTATCAAGGGTGGCGCAGCGCAAACTTTTCTTCACGATACGGAGAAAGACACTAGCGTCACTTCAGATACCCGATTAGCGGAACTGTCAGCCATTCAGTTTGATGTGTTGGTCATCCCTGGCGGTACGGTTAATGCCGACACGCTGCGGCAGGACGGCAATGCGCAACGTTTGGTCAAGGAATTCGCGGAGGCTGGTAAAACCGTCGCTGCGATCTGCCATGGCCCTTGGCTGCTGATTGATGCGGGTGTTATCGAAGGCAAAACGCTGACCTCGTACCCAAGCGTGCGCATAGATCTGCTCAACGCTAAAGCGGCCAGTTGGGTAGATGCCCAAGTGAAGGAGTGTCCGGCCAATGGCTGGATGTTGATTACGTCACGCAATCCTAACGACTTGCCAGCGTTCAATGAAGCCATTAGCAGGACATTACAGGCGGGTTAGGATGGGTGAAGAAAGGCGAGCTCGTTTACCCCGATATAGGTCTTGCTCGCGTCGGACGAGGAGAGCTACATGTCAGGATCTCGCTTCCACTAACCAAGGGTTTTTAAACCTCACTTCGCCGTGAGTGGGTTCATCGAAGGGAAGGTGATGGGGATGTGGCTCGCGGCGCGTCGGCTGCATCACGGCCGGTGCTTTTGGCCAGGCGTGCGACATGGTTTTGAAGTTGAGCTAGGCAATGAACAACCTCACGTGTTGGCACTTGTTCATCTTGGCAACGCTTCGGCCGGGGTCAGTGGCTTATCCGGGTGGTCACAGGGGACTTCAATTACCACGCGGTGCCGGGGAATCTAGTACGTCTTGGTGGTTTTCATCAGGCAGTTTGCCGTTTATGGCGGCAAGCCCTCAAACAGCGCAGCCATCGTAACCGGCTTCACTGGTCACGCTACGGACGTCTTGCCGATCTCTACACTTAGACCCAGAAATGCACATCCTTACCGAGGCGTCTCTCTACCATCAGCAGGAACTGATAGCCGCCTGTCGTGTAGTCGCCAAAAAAAGAGAGATATGGTCTCGAGTCGACGCTCGCCAGTGGCAAGGGTTTGAAGGAGTCGTATAATTTTACAAAGATGGTTTTCTGGTTTGTGCGCTGGAGAGAGACCGATGGCGGCACTCAATGACGGAAGCTTGCGAGCAAAGTATGTCTTTTACATAAATCGCGAGATTGCATTCATTCGATCCAATCGCTTGATGGCAAAAAGCACGTATTCGGGTGTTTGCCATTTCATTCGCACGGCCAGGGATCATGACTTGATTTCCAAAAATCGGGCAGATTGTTTGCTAGATATTGCCTATGCCGGGTTGAGCAAATGGGACTCGACCCTACGCACGCCCTTGACGCCACTACGAGCTGTGGCGATGAGGCATGACCACTAGATAGAAAGCGGATCGCTTTTCTCCGAACGTGTTGCAGATTTTTCTGCCTGTATGCGTTGATAGAGCTCGTGGCGATGCACATCGACGTCCTTCGGGGCTAGGATGCCGAGCTTCATCTGCTGACCGCGAATCACTAGAACCGTGACACGAATGCCATTGCCGATCTGAATGGTGTCGCCGATACAACACGTATGCTCAAGCGTCATCATTCCCCTAACGTAACCCTAGCTGTAATCCTGCTCACACTGCTTCGCGGGCGAATGATCGTACGATTGTTTTGGCCGCAGGAGTGACATTCAAATTCCTAACCTTTTTGAAGGGGAGCCATTTACAGTTCGCGATTTCATTGCACGGAGTGGGATTGTCGGTTTCGCGCAGCGCCGCTGCAAATACGTAGTGAACGGTATTGTCATTTTCAAACCGAGCCAAGTAGACCAAGCCTTGGGCAACCAGCCCGGTCTCTTCGCATAGCTCGCGCAAGGCAGCTTGAGCTGGTGTCTCGCCCGCTTCGATCTTACCGCCAGGTAAAACCCAACTGGACTTCGACCTGCGTACGTAGAGAACGCGATCATCTCGCCGGCAAATCACTGTCGCCCTCTCTTTCATTGTCTTCTCCAGCCCATAGCGGTGTCGATCGATCCTCGGATGTTTCGATTCGGAAACATGCGATTGAGATCGTTAAACGAAGCTTAGAGTTCAGATACACCTTGTGCTCATGCATCTTCGACGCATTGGCCAATTAGACAGGCACATTACCGTAACACCTGGCGATTTTTACGATCACGCTTGGTACTAACCGACTCAGAGCGGACGTTCAGCAGAAAGCATTTTTGTTGACGATCAGCGAGGAAACAACAACCTCACCGCAAGACTTTACACCTCAGCCCTGAGCACCGTCTTTCGGACTGTCAACCCAATACCGTGACCCTACTTGGACAGCCATGTCGCTTTGGAAGCGCTAACCCGCCAAAAACTCGCGAGTGGAACTCCCTCACTACATTGCGAGGTCGGCTATTAACGGGCCGATTTTCTCCAGCGGAACGCAATAATCTGGATGGTCATCTCCCAGCACGTGGCGTGGCATATCAGGGGCTAACGCATCCCCCGGGTCTTGCACGATGACTGCTCCACCAGCTGCATTGATCGCTTTTGCCCCGTTGGTTCCATCGCCGTCTCCACCGGTAAGCACGACACCCAGAGTCCGTGAGCCATAGACGGACACAGTGGTTTGAAATAACCGATCAGCAGCGGGACGTGAGTGTTTGACCTTGGGCTCAGCGCTCAAATGGATAACACCCGGAAAACGAACTTCCAAATGCCGATCCGGCGGAGCTATGTAAATGTGCTCTTTTTTGATTTCTTCGCCTTCAACTGCATAACCTACCTTCATCGATGTGTGCGATGAGAAGATGGCATCTAGCAGTCTAGGGCTTGAGGGGCCGCTGTGAAGCACAATCAAAATCGAAACATTCAGAGTCCGGGGAAGAGACGATAGGATTTGACTGATGGCCTGTACACCACCAAGCGAAGCACCTATCACGATGGCATCGAAGCGTGTTTCAGTAGGGGTGTCCATAATGTCAATCCGCCTGTGTATGGTCAGTACAATGATTCTCGCCTTGACGCGTGCCAGGCTAAATGAGGCGCCGGATTCTCAGAGGGTGTGGAAAATCGGCTAAGCCATATGGCAGTAAGGGTTGTTCTTAAGAGTTGTCATATCAGGTGGGTACCAGGCAGGTGGTCGCTTTCATCAGGGGCAACTCCATCTTCGATAAGGACATAATTTGTGCGCCTCCGACCTCTAATATTTTAAGCCACCGTTTTTGGCAAACAGGTTGTTAGCGAGTTCTTTGAGTGAAAGCCAGTCATCCCACTCGATCGCGCCATCTCGCAGAAGCGCTTGCGCGGTATGAAGGAGCGTGGCGTGGTGACCATCAGGGTCTTCAAGGCGGTAACGCTCATCATCGAACAGGGCATACCAGGCTTCGAGTTGCACTTCGGTACGATTGACACTCATCGAAGACCTCCATCTGGTTGGCTAATCAATTGGTATTGCAGCCGTCAGGCTGGTCAACTGCGTGGCTAACTGGTGGGTGGGTATCTTCCATCGTTCCAGTGTTGCCCGGTTGGAATGCTTCACCTCTCCTCCAGGGTCAATCGCACCGGCACCGATTTTGAAGCCGGCACTTTACTGCGTTTGGCGTGGTGCCAGAGCGGCACGAGTGGATTGCA
This sequence comes from Pseudomonas sp. NA-150, assembly GCF_044336365.1. NCBI lineage: Bacteria > Pseudomonadati > Pseudomonadota > Gammaproteobacteria > Pseudomonadales > Pseudomonadaceae > Pseudomonas > Pseudomonas sp. NA-150. Next base: position 3,352,026 of record NZ_CP172305.1, read on the forward strand.
TTCGGGGTAGTAAGCGGCGGCACAGCCTTCGGGAATATCGTAGGCAATGATTTCGAAGGGCCCAACCTGACGCTTGACCTCCGGCTCAATGGCAGTGGTGAGTAGGACGCGCTCGCCTACTTTGAGTCCCAATCGCGTTATATCGTTGCGGTGCATGAATATGACCTCCCGGGTGCCGCTTATGCCACGAAAACGGTCGTCATAACCATAAATGGTGGTGTTGAACTGATCGTTGCTGCGCAACGTCATCAACTGCAGCACATCACGAGAGAGGGCGCAGGGGTACACATCATCATCTTCGCTGAGGGTGCCAGGGGTTATGAACTGGGCCTTGCCGCTGGGGGTTAGCCATTTTCGCTGGGCGGCTGCGATAGGACGATGGAAGCCGCCGGGTTCGGCCATGCGGATTTCCATATCATGGAAAATTTCCGGGTAGATGGCGCTGATGGCTGTTCTGATCTGAGAATAATCTTCGCACCAGCCTTGCCAGTCGATCGAAGGGTTAAAGGTCAGCGTAGCCATGGCCAAACCGGCGACAATGCTGGTTTCAGCGCGTACGTGCGGGCTGACTGGCTCTGCGCTGCCGCGCCAGCCATGGATGCAACCGGTGCTATCCTCAGTGGAGCAGGTTTGCGCGACATCATTCTGTCGGTCAATTTCGATGCGCCCCAGACACGGCAATAGCCACATGTTTTTTACAGGGAGCAAATGCGTGCGGTTGAGCTTCGTCCCGATTTGCACGTTCAATTCTAAATTCCGCCAGGCCGGTTCCATTCGCGAGGTGTCAGGAATAGCCCGTAGAAAATTACCGCCTAAACCAATAAAACCCCGGACGCGCCCGTCAAGAATGCCTTCACAGGCGTCCACCGTGCACAGTCCTCGCTGTTTTGGCACCGAGAAGCCGAACCGCTGCTCGATCAACTCTGAAGGGACTTTTTTCGGGTTTTCGGTTATCCCAACAGTGCGCTGTCCCTGAACGTTGGAATGGCCGCGTACCGGACATATGCCCGCTCCAGGTTTGCCGATGTTGCCGCGCATCAGTAACAAATTCACCAACATCTGCACATTCTGAACGCCCTGTCGATGCTGAGTGAGGCCCATCCCATAGACCATCATCACCCGGCGGTTACGGGCGTAAACAGTTGCCGCAGATTCAAGAGCGCCGTGAGTTAGTCCGGATTGACGTTCGATTTGCTGCCAGTGACAACCGCGAACCATGGAAGCAAATGCTTCGAACCCTTCGGTGTGTTGATCAATAAAATCGTAATCGATGATGGCAGCGCCCCCTTTACGCTGCGTGTGATCATCCATTTCCAGCAGGGCCTTGGCGAGGCCTATGAGCGCGGCCGTATCGCCGCCGATTGCAACCTGATGGTATTGGGTACTAATAATAGTGGACTTGGGTGTGAGCATTTCGGTTGGAGATTGCGGATTAACGAAACGCTCCAGCCCCCGTTCACGTAAAGGGTTGAAGGTGATGATAGGAACGTTGCGTTTGCGCACGTCCTGCAACTGATGAAGCATTCTTGGCGCGTTGCTGCCGACGTTCTGGCCAAAGAAAAATAGGCAATCGGTGTGATTGAAGTCGTCCAGCGTGACCGTGCCGACCGGAACACCAATGCTCTCCTGCAAACCCACGGATGTGCTTTCGTGGCACATGTTTGAGCTGTCAGGCAAATTGTTGGTGCCATAAGCCCTGGCGAATAACTGATACATGAATGAGGTTTCGAGTGAGGCTCGCCCTGAGGCGTAAAACACTACGCTATCGGGCTCCAGCGCTTTCAGTTGCGCACCAATCTCGCGGTAAGCCTCGTCCCAAGATGTTTCCCGGTAGCGATCACTCGCTGGCTCGTAACGCAGAGGATGGGTCAATCGACCGTGCTGTTCCAATGCGTAATCTGGCCATTGTCGAAGTTCACTGAGCGTATGTTCGGCGAGGAATGCCGGAGTGGTCTTCATCGACGTCAACTCCCAAGCTGTGGCCTTGGCGCCGTTCTCGCAAAACTCTAGCGCATGAGGGTGGCCAGGCTTCGCCCAGGCACAACTGACACACGCAAAACCGTCAGGCTTGTTCTGTTTCAACAGTGCGCTTGGGGCCTTGGCAAGCGCCTGCTCTCGCCACAGGATTTTCATCACGGATTTGGCTGAACCCCAGCCTCCGCTCGCATGCGAGTATGGGTGGAAATGCGCTTTTGGATGAATGAGCATTGGCAGTTCCTAAACGCTTCATTTAGAGATTGATAAAGGTACGACGGGCGCATGTTTCAAAGGTTCGATACGAATGCTGGACGGTGAAACCCTCCACGCCTGGTTGACCGTTCGGTGAGTAAAAAACGCAAAAGTCAGACGGTTTTTCTTATCTCCACTCGACGCGCTCTACGGCTTTACTCAGACGAAAAACAAACGGGGTTAACCACCTCCCAGCGCTATGGGGACTGAAGGAAAGAGTCAACGGCTAACGGATATAGCCCGGCGTAACGCCGCTTATTCAAAACAAAATCACGCTGAGAAGCGTACCAGTAGCAATAACCCAACCCCCAGTACAACCGTGGCATATAAATATCTCTTTTTTTCGTCCTTTAGCTTCATGAAAGTCGGTAAGCCCACAAACAGCAGGAAGGTTGAGTACGCGGACGCTATCAGCAAGACCATGAGTGCTAAACAACGGCTGGAGTACAGAGCTCCCAAGCCGGCTATAAAAAAAGGTGTGGCTGTGTAAGCCGCAAACCCTATGCATTGGTTAAGACCGGGCCGTGCGTCGAAGGAGCGTGGCATCCAACGGATGAAGGAGCCCATCAGTACCGTGCCGATCAGGATGCTGCAGGAAAAAAGCAAACAAAGTTGAATTGCGCTCGTTGGAGTAAGCCTCACTAGCTCAACACCCACCAAACTCCACCTACTTGCGTTGTCCCAACAAACAGCGCAATCACCGGGATCAGTGCTAGTAGGATTAGATGCAGAGCGTAGCGGCGAGGGTGCATTGATTCTTCTTCGCGAATATTTCTCCACGCGTGAAATGGATTGGTGAACAGCTCAATAAAGTGCGCCGACATGATAATACCCTCCGCATGCGAAAATTCAGGTCAGCTTCATTGGGGCCAGCCCGTGGGTGTCGCTGATAATCGTTGGGCGTTCGAGGCAACTGGAAATTCCCCAAAAGTGCCCAACGGTGCTTCATATCAGGTCTATGTGTCGGGACTCACGTTGCAGGTTGGTAACTATGAATCCCGACGCGGCGCACTGAGTAACTTTCGCTTATGAGGTGTAGTACGCACCTGGCCGACAGATCGCGTTACTCATGGATGGCGCTTCCAGAACTCGCCAGCAGTGCCCTGCAGATAGCTCAGATACCACCAGCCTATCGCTAGGTTAGGTGTCCCTAACTTGCTGAGTCGTCATGAACACCTTCAATCTTCAACAGCTGCTCAAGAATTTCCTTAGCCTGTCCTCCGGATGTTCGTGTAAGCACAATGGTCACACTATCAGTCTCGTCGCGACTGCCCTTTTCGACGATAAACTGTTTGACCTTGCTGGAGCGGTTACCCATGATTTTGTTGATGTTCTTGAGTGATATGGCCTGCGAGGGCGCTGTCAGCTTCAATACGTGGACTTGCACCTTATTGCGATACATGCGTTCCATGGGCTTGATGGCAATCAGGATCACGAGAATGATTGCGGTGGCGGCAATACTTAATACGTAAAGTCCGCCGCCAACAGATAAGCCGATGGCCGCAACTGTCCATAGGCTCGCCGCCGTCGTCAGGCCTCTGATCACCTCGCCACGCAGAAGAATCGACCCGGCACCCAAGAACCCGATACCGGTGACCACCTGCGCAGCCACCCGCGAAGGATCCAGTACAGTGTTCGGCATCGCTAACGCATCCTGGAATCCAAATGACGATACAAGCATCAATAGGCCGGAGCCGACGCATACCAGCATATGGGTGCGCAATCCCGCCGCCCAGAGCAAACGTTCGCGCTCAAGCCCAATTAAGCTGCCGAGCAACGCGGCTAATAGCAAGCGCAGGCACATTTCCCAATCTGTGAGCATTCGTTACCTCTGAGCCTTAGCGTGTCGGTTAGTGATCCGTTACGTTCTAGGTGATGTCGCTGGTGTGGGGAACTTCCAAAATTCAAACTTCGTCTCGTCTTTCTTGACGCGTTCGGTAGGGTGGGTTCCCGGACGCGTATGCCGCTTAGCGGTCAACTTTAGATCAGGTATGTCATCTATCCACTAGCCTTTGGATCTTGTTGAATCGACACTCCGGGGGGAGGTGCGCTCGTCCTGAATTGTGCCGTCCTCTTTATGAATTTTCAGCGAGGCTGTTTTCCCCTGAAAGAACTCTCGGGCCAACGCGGTGATTTCTGCTTTGGTAGCAGCGGTCTTTCGAGGCACGCTCAGCGCCTTGTTTGGTGAGGGCCCAACCGCTGTCTGTCTTGGAGAGGTGGTCGTTTCTCCTGCGATAAATGTCATTTGAGGCCAACGCGCTTGCGCATTTGCGCGGTGATGGTTTGTTTGGTTTTCGCCAGGTCTGCCCATGGGTCTGCATCCAGTTCGCTCAAGCGCTCATGGACGTTTCGGATGTTCCAGACGTTCGCACCCTTGATCTCCAACAATTCCTCGCGAAAGATCGGCACTGACACCGGTAAACCTTCTCTGGTGCGCGCTGAATAGGCACTGATTGTGGTTGCACCCAAGCCATTTCGCAGATAGTCGATGAAGATACGTCCAACGCGATTCTTGGGCCCTGACACCGCTGAAAAGCGATCTGGAAGGAGCTTTGCGATATGTTTGACAATCGCATGGCTGAAGTCTTTGACTGCATCCCAGTCTGCCTTCGGCGACAGCGGTACGACGAGGTGAATACCTTTGCCCCCGCTGGTTTTGAGGAATGACGTCAGCCCCAATTCATCCAGCACTGCCAACGTTAGTTGAGTCGCTTCTACCATGCTTTTCCAGGGCAGCGCGGGGTCTGGATCGAGATCGAGAATGAACCGGTCGGGGCGTTGTAGATCCTTGGAAACGGCATTCCAGGCATGCAATTCAATAGTGCTCATCTGCACCGCGCCGATAAGCGCTTCGATATTATTGACCAACATTACAGGGTGGCCGGTGTACTCCTTGCCCATCGTCTCAATGCCCGGGATGTTTAGGCGGTCGGCATTTTTCTGGAAGAATAGTTCACCGGCAATACCTTCCGGCGCTCGCACCAGTGCAACGGGTCGATGGGCTAATTGCGGGATAAGCCAGTCAGAAATTTTGATGTAGTAATCCGCCAGGTCACGCTTGGTCGCACCGCTGCTGGGGTCAATAACCCGCTCCGGATGTGTGAGCCTGATCTTGCCTGGGGTGATGGGGCTGTCTGTTTTAGCTTCGGATTTTACGACGGCCCCGGCCTTTTTGCTTGCTGTAGTCTTCGCTGGCGTGGGCGACGAGGCGGGGAGCTCCTCGGTAATCGATTGTGCGGGTTTGTCCATGCGCAAACCATGGAATACCGCATGCCTGACCGAACCCTCTTTGGTGATCTCGGCGAATGCTACTTCGGCCAGCAGAACAGGTTTGAGCCAATGAATGCCTTTAGCTTCGAAACCCGTAGGCGGATTGATCACCGCAGGCTTCTTGGTCTCCAGTGGCACCAATTGATCGTAGATAGTTTTTAGCGTCGCCTCGATAAACCCTGTGCCAACCTTTCCTGCATATTTCAAGTCGCCTCTGTCGGTGTCATGCAGCCCCAACAACAGCGCGCCAAATTTGCTGCGTGCGCCTTTTGGTTCGCTATAGCCAACGATGACGAACTCCTGCCGACGTTTGCATTTGAGCTTGATCCAGTCGCCACTACGACGCGATACATACGGGCTACCCACGCGCTTGCCGATAAGGCCTTCCATCTGCATCTGGCAAGCGCTGTTGAGCAGTGCCTCGGGATTTTCGCCAAAGTCCTCCGAGAACCTGAGCACCTCATCTTCGCTGCGCTTCAGCACGGTGGCTAGAGCCGCACGGCGCTGCTCTACCGGCACTTCTCGCAAATCCATTCCGTTGAGGAAAGGCATGTCGAACAGGTAGAACACGATGTTGCCGCTGCGGCCTGCTTCGAATGCATTTTGCAACGCCTGGAAGTCGGGTACACCTTGATCATTAGCGACAACCATCTCGCCATCAAGCCACGCTGACTCCAGTGCGAGGCTGGCAATAGCCTCGGCCTGACGGGGCAGTTTATTCGTCCAGTCATGGCCATTGCGGGTAAACAACTGCACCTTTCCGTTATCTACCCTGGCCATCATTCGGTAACCATCAAACTTGATTTCATAGCGCCAATCACCCTCAGGGGCGGACTCTACCAACGTCGCCAATTCTGGCTTGATGCTGTCCGGTAGATTGGCCGCTTGAGCGTTTTTCAGTTGTGCTTTGGCTGATTTTTTTCGCGGGGCTGGAGCTTTTTTTACCGGCTTGGGCTCCACCGCTTTTCCTCGTTTTTTTGGAACAATTGTGCGCTCGCTCAAAACGCTGTGGGGTTCAGACTTGACGACGTCGTAGTCGCTTTCAGGACGCGCGAATTCATCTTGATGTTTGATCAGGAACCACTGTTCTTGTTTGCCGGGGATGTGTGTTTTGACCAGATTCCAGACTCCACCCAGCTTCTCACCTTGTAATTCAAATTTAAGTCGGCCTTTGGCATAGGCTTCAACGGGGTCAGTCAGGGGCTTCCAGATGCCGCGATCCCAAACGATGACGTCGCCCGCGCCGTAGTGACCTTCAGGAATATTCCCTTCGAAGGTGGCGTAGTCCACTGGGTGATCTTCGACATGCACCGCCAGGCGCTTTGCCTTCGGGTCGAGCGACGGGCCTTTGGGCACCGCCCAGCTTTTCAAGGTTCCATCAAGCTCCAGGCGGAAATCGTAGTGGAGGCGGGTGGCGTCATGCTTCTGGATGCAGAATCGGAGGGCGGTTGGCGCGCCGGTTTTTTTCTTTACCGATGGCATGGTGTTGGGTGTGCCAGACGGCTCCGGAGTGGCATCGAAATCACGCTTGCGGTCGTACTCCTGGAGAAGAGGGTGCGGGTGAAAGTCTGTTTTTTCAGGTGCCTTTTTAACCGATCTGGAAGTTTTTTTTGACTTTGACTTTGACTTTGACTTTGACTGGCTAGGGCCAATCTGGATCCATGTCGGCGCATGATCGCTGGCGTGCGCTTCACCGCGTACCCAGGCGTCCACGCCAGCCTCCTGGAGATGAGGTGCCAACACCGGGTTTAACAGGAGGTGATCGATACGCAAGCCCGAATTTTTCTGCCAGTGCTGACGGAAGTAATCCCAGAACGTGTAAACGCGTTCTTCCGGGTAGAGGTGGCGTATCGAGTCGATCCAACCTTGCGCCAATAGTCGTTGGTAGCACTCACGACTCTCGGGCTGGAGCAATGCATCCTTGAGCCAGGAGCGGGTGTTGTAGATGTCCATATCAGCTGGTACAACGTTGAAGTCACCCGCGAGGACAACGGGGTGTTCGCTGCACTGCAATGTTTTGGCGTGCTCAATCAACTGTTCGAACCACCTGAGTTTGTAGTCAAACTTGGGGCCGGGCTGCGGATTTCCATTTGGCAAATACAGGCACGCAACGATGACGCCGTGGACTGCTGCCTCTAGATAGCGGGATTGGCTATCGTCTTCTGCGCCAGGAAGGCCCTTGTGGATCTGTAGCGGTTCGGAGTCACGCGCCAGAATGGCTACCCCGTTCCACGATGCCTGGCCGTGATGCAGAGAACCATAGCCCGCTGCTTCAAGGTCGCGGGCAGGGAACACCTTATCTTGCGCTTTGAGCTCCTGTAGACAAACGACATCCGGCCGCTCACGTTCAAGCCACTGTAAGAGATTCGCGAGCCTTGCACTAATACCGTTGACGTTGAACGTCGCAATCTTCAGGTTTTCCATTCCCAATGCGCCCCAATTTCTTGATGTCCTTCTCATCTGAGGCTCTACAAAGAGATGAGTTCGAGATTTCTCACCGATGATGCAACCGCTCAAGAAATACACAGAACCCCGCTACTTATGCAGATTCAAAATCTGTAGGCCGAGACTCATTCGAGGCTAAGTGAGGTGCACATGAATAGTAAATCAGAGCTTCAAGGTGGATCAGGAAGCGGAGCTGGCTCAACCGAGCCTCTAGAGCCCGGTCGGCCGGACGTAATGCCGAATCCGCCACCTGACGTGGATGACGTTCCGTCAAAGGAGGGCGAAATACCTTTGAATGCTGACGATGAGGCCCCTGTGGAAGAGGAGATGGAGGACGTAGAAGTAAACGATTCAGTCTCGGACGAGAGCCCGAGAGGACACTAGCGTGCCTCACCTGACAGACCCGGTATCTGTGCCGGGTTTGTTTACATTTTTTGATTCTTAATTTTCAGCATTGCGAGCGATTAGTGCAACGCTACAGCCGAGTGCGTCGCCGTAGCGTACGCAGCGGCAAACCTGCGGCGGCGATCGTGAATTTAATCGAGTGGGCCCAGCACGTCGGGCATGATCCGGATGCTTATTCGGGGGAAGCCTTCATGCGGTTGCCGATGCAACGTACGAGCGAGATTGCCGAACTGTCGCCCTGGACAGGGCGAAGACTCGATTCAGAGTTCGCATTATCCTACCTCACGCTGACCTCCATTCAACATGGGTTATTCCCAGTTGCTCCGCCTCCAATTGACTGAGACGAGGTACCTTGTCAGATCTGTATTTTGGGATCTGGCCTATACCTGCGTCGACGGTTGCCCAATGCCAAGCCTCCTCTTTATTCATTAACGCCGAATGTATGTAGAAGGTCTTGTAGTGTCCGTGCATCAGATAGTCGATTCGATAGTGCGTGCTTTTCATCAGGCGTTCTCTTTTGGCAGCTCTCGAGCCAATGAGTGTTTCGTTCAAAGAAAATTCCGGCTTTCTGATCAGCCAGCAGCCACTACCCAAAATCTCGATCGTCGAAGCTATCCGGTCAAAAAGTGCGAACTCGATTGATCGACGCACAGTCCACTCTATAGACGCGATGCCCCGTCACATCTATTCAAGGAGAGCGACATGGTTGACTACCCGAAGCCACCCTTTAAGGCGCAGCAGCAACCTGTCCCCGGAAATCAGAGCAAGATGGAACCGAGTCCAGACTGTGGCGAGAGTAGCTACAAGGGTTCGGGGCGAATGGTCAGCAAGATCGCGCTGATTACAGGGGGTGACAGTGGTATTGGTCGCGCTGTGGCCATTGCCTTTGCGCGTGAAGGAGCTGACGTCGCTATTTCGTATCTGAATGACCTTGAAGATGCCGAAGAGACGGCCCGTTGGGTTGAGGAGGCGGGAAGACGATGCCTATTGTTACCAGGAGATTTGTCGGACAAGGCGCATTGCGCAACGATTGTGAGCGCGACGGTGGAAAAGTTCGGACGCATTGATGTGCTGGTCAATAACGCCGCCCATCAGATGACCTTCGAGACACTTGAGGCGATTCCGGACGAAGAATGGGTGAAGACGTTTGAGGTCAACGTCACCGCTATGTTTCGAATCTGCAAGGCCGCTCTGCCACACATGGCCAAGGGCAGTTCGATCATCAACACCAGTTCGGTAAATTCGGACATGCCTAACCCGACGCTGTTGGCCTATGCCACCACCAAAGGGGCTATCGCCAACTTCACGGCGGGACTCGCGCAGATATTGGGTGAGCGAGGTATTCGGGTTAACAGTGTGGCACCCGGGCCGATTTGGACGCCGTTGATCGTGTCTACGATGCCGGTAGAGGCGGTAGAAACATTCGGAGGCAACACGCCACTGGGTAGGCCGGGGCAACCCGTCGAGGTTGCTCCGATTTATGTTCTGCTCGCTTCGGATGAAGGGAGTTACATTTCAGGGGCACGTTATGCGGTTACGGGTGGCAAGCCGATTCTCTAGCGAGGCGAAGGCTGCTGAATTTAATAAAGCTCACGCCACTGTGATCGCATCCAGCGTCCGGAGGAGCTAGTCCTATCCCGGGAGCGAAAATGACCAAGACTATCAGCGCAAAAGATTTGAAGATTGACCTCAGCAAAGGCAATGAATCCGGGCTGTTTAGGTGGTGGATAGCCAGCTTCCTGATGGGTAAACGAATCCAAGCGGACATTGCAGCTGACGCCTACCGAGTCATCTTCGAAATGCACAACTGCGATACCGTAGAAAAACTCGGTAGCTGTTCTCACCATGAATTGGTCGCCATGCTGGGTGAGGCTCACTATGTCCGTTATGACGAAACCACGGCCTCTCGATTATCTGCGATGTGCAAAAAACTGACGACCGACTACAAGGGAAAGGTATCGAACATACACCGGGCTAGCGAGGATAAAAGCGACTTTAAAAAACGCTTGGAAGCGTTTGAGGGTATTGGCCCCAAAACCGTAGAGATCTTCATGCGTGACGCAGAGAAGGTGCTCTTTTGACTGCAAAAAATCGCTGTACGTTGGTTGTACCGGCTGGAGCATAGGGCGCGAATACATGACGGTTTTTGCTAATGACGGGACACACCTTGAGCGTTATGCGTCGCGACTTACCGGGGTAGAAATCAACGGCTCATTCTATCGCTTTCACCGGCCTCAAACCAATGCCAGATCCGCCGCGTCCGTGAGCACAGATTTTCGCTTTTCAGTGAAAGTGCCAAAGTCGATAACCCATGAGTATCGCCTGCAAAACTGCGCGCCGCTCCTGGATACCTTTCTTACTGGATGCAGTTCGTTGGGCAGTAAACTCGGTTGCGTACTGATTCAATTGCCGCCATCACTGATATCTGAACCGAGCGTTGCGGGTCATTTTTTCCAGACATTAAGAAATCGTTTTGACGGTTACGTGATCATTGAACCTCGTGGTGAGAGTTGGGTACAGGCGGAAAAAATAATGGTTGACCGTCGAATTGCCCAAGCCGGTGTCAATCCATCGCGAATCAGCGGCGATGATGAACCGAGAGGTTAGCTTGGGATGCGCTATTGGCGTCTCCACGATACACCCAGGATTTATCACAGCGGCTATGAGCAGGTTTGGCTCGAAGAATGTGCAGGAAGGTTAGGAAAGCAATAAGCGCTGGGGTGCCCACCTGGTGCATTTTTGATAACACCGCTAGCGGAGCAGCCATGGGCAACGCATTAGCGATGATGGAAGTATTGCAGACGGTCTGACGCGAGAGTCGAATTCAAAGGCGTCATCGAGTGTGATCGTCAACGGTACAAAGACCTGTAAAGCTTTCCGTGCTCGCCTCAGTGGCAGCGCGCACTCGAGAGTGAGACTTCTATGGTCGGGGAAAATTCTGCATTTCTGCGCAAATGTTTAGGGAGACGCCACCTGTCAGCCGAGCTCTAAATTCTTTGAACGTATGCTTCTTATACTCGGACAGATAGGGGTGACCAGGTAATTTTTCCCTGGTTGTGAATCGGAGAGCATTATGAAAGCCATCGTATATAACGGCCCGCGCGATGTCAGTTTGCAGAACGTCCCAGATGCCAAGATAGAAAAGCCTACTGATGCACTTATTCGTATTACCACCACCAACATTTGTGGTTCAGATTTACACATGTACGAGGGACGAACTTCGTTTGAATCCGGGGGCGTGTTCGGACACGAAAACCTTGGTGAGGTCATTGAAGTGGGGAGGGGCGTAGATCGCATCAAAGTAGGTGATCGCGTTTGCCTGCCATTCAACATCGGTTGCGGGTTTTGCGAAAACTGCGAGAGGGGGCTAACCGGATTCTGTCTGACTGCAAACCCTGGCAATGCCGGTGCCGCCTACGGTTTTGCCGAAATGGGCCCCTATAAAGGAGGGCAAGCCGAAATGCTTCGAGTACCGTACGCGGACTTCAATTGTCTAGTGCTACCCGAAGATGCTCAAGAGCGCGAAGACGATTACGTGATGCTGTCAGATATATTCCCTACTGGCTGGCATGCCACCGAATTAGCGGGTTTGCTCCCCGGTGAAAGCATTGCCATTTACGGTGCCGGCCCAGTCGGTCTGATGGCTGCGCACTCGGCAATGATTAAGGGCGCTTCGCAGGTATTTGTGGTCGACAACCATCCTGATCGTTTGAAATTGGCTCAGCAGATGGGAGCGACGCCAATCAATTCGCTTGAAAAGGAGGCCGTTGACCAGATTCTCCATCTGACCGATGGCAGGGGTAGTGATCGTGGCTGCGAATGCGTGGGATACCAATGCTGCGACCGCCATGGTCATGAGACCAATCATCTGACAATGAATAATCTAGTGGCTTCGACCAAGGCTACCGGTGGAATTGGCGTTGTCGGCGTTTTTGTGCCGCAGGATCCCGGTGCCAAAAACGACTTGGCGAAGGAAGGTAAAATGGCTTTCGACTTCGGCGCTTTTTGGTTCAAAGGCCAGCAAATCCGTACGGGGCAGGCTAACGTCAAGGCTTACAACCGTCGCCTTGCAGAGCTCATTCATCATGGCCGCGCATCACCATCACAGATCATTTCTCACCGACTGAAGTTGTCGGAAGGGCCTGAGGCTTATAAGCACTTTGATGCCCGTGATGAAGGCTGGACGAAGGTAATCCTCAAGCCCGCAGCATGAACCTCCAGGCTTGTGGGCTCTCCACCCAATGTGGGCGGGGAGTCCGCAGTCTCATCAAGGCCCTTAGGCAGAAACTCTTGACACACCAATCCGCCGTCGGAAGCCAATAATTCTGACCAAATACTTCCCTTCCAAGAGACCCGGAAAATGCTCGAGTGTGCCGCGAGCTTCCTTCTGAATAACGCTCATCCACGTTCATTTCAGTCGCTGAGCTGGTCATCAGGATTTACTTCTTTTTGCTGGTTTTACGATAAAAAAAGGAACATGAGGAATGTTTGTTCGAAATGGCTCAATGGACGTAGCCATCCGGCCAGCTTCCTCTCCTGAAAGTCTCCAAGTTGGCCAAGAAGTGGACACCATTGCTTGACATACCCTGGTGCCCATCGCGCTTAGGTGACGCGTATTACTGCTGTTCCATTTCCAACCGTAGACCCTGTCGTCGGCCCCAATGTATCACTGGAGAAAGTTTGACGGGCGAAAGGGGGGAATGCCTGAAGTTGGCCGCCGTTCATCTGATGCTTGGCACCCATGTGTCATGGAAGCTCTCGAAATCTCATGACTCAGATCCCTGGGCATAGAAAAGGTAGAAGGAGATTCATCATGGCTATCGATCCGAAGTTCCCTGGCAGCCCGCCGTCACCCATCACTACGCCCGTTATTGACGAGCCGGCCCTTGATGACGACGGGCTCCCACAATCGGATGTTTTGCCCGACCCTCTGGGGACGCAAGATCGTCCCGATGATTGGAAAGACCCATCCGGCGCAGACGATCTGGGCTTTGATCCTGAGTCTCCGGATCTAGAGGATCCGGAGGTAGATCCTCTGCATCCCGCAAGAACCCAAAACGACCCTGTGAACCGTTAGACCGACTGTATCTGTAGATAACTGTGATCGATTCTGCTTAGACCGAAATAACCAATAACGGCTATCAGGTGGTTAGCGTTATCAGCAGTGATTGGAAGGTCTGTACCAAGGATGACCAGCTGGCCTCCTTCGGCTCGCGGCAAGAGGCACTGGCTAATGCCGCGTACTAGCCGACGTTCATGGGCAGGTCTCTGCAACCTGTTCAAGGACGACCACACGGTGGTGACTGATGGTTATGCCAACGGGGGCGAGTGCGCCTTTCCCTCTCATTTCGCGGCTTATGTCGAGATGTTCGACAACGAGGATATATCATGAATCCTAACGACTTTCGTCCTTCGCGGCGTCACGTGTTACAGGGAGCAGCATTGACCGCCAGCGGCCGCCATCATGACCCCGGCCTTCGCGCAGAATACCCCGGAGCAGGCGGGTAACAACGTGCCTGCTCCCTTGCGTGATCCGAAAGAAGGCTACCCAACGCCGCCGTTCAGCGAACAATCCCAGCCTTGGCCTGGACTCGCCAGCAAGATGACACCAAAGCCCGACCACGGGGAAACCAGTTATCAGGGAAACAATCGACTTGCCGGGCGCAAGGCCCTGATCACTGGGGGCGATTCCGGCATCGGTCGGGCCGTGGCTATTGCCTTTGCCCGTGAAGGTGCGGACGTCGCCATTTGCTATCTTCCGGCTGAAGAGCCCGATGCTCAGGAAGTTGTGCAATTGATACAAAAGGCCGGTCGCAAGGCGGTGTCAATTCCTGGCGATATCCGGGAAGAATCCTTCTGTCGCGAACTGGTTGAGAAAGCTGTCACCGGTCTTGGCGGACTGGACATTCTGGTGAACAACGCGGGACGGCAGCAAAGCCATGATTCGATTCTTGACATTACCACCGAGCAGTTCGACTGGACGCTGAAAACCAACCTTTACGGCTTGTTCTGGATTACCAAGGCGGCCATCCCTCATATGCCTGCCGGTTCTGCCATCATTAACACGGCATCGGTCAACGCTTATGACCCCTCAATCAATCTGCTCGACTACTCTATCACCAAGGCGGGCATTGCCAACTTCAGCAAAGGCTTATCCAAGCAAATGATCGAGCGCGGTATTCGAGTCAATGCCGTAGCGCCGGGGCCATTTTGGACACCACTACAAGTCAGTGGCGGACAAACCATGGAGAAGCTCAGGGATTTCGGCAGCGACACGCCGATGAAGCGTCCGGGCCAGCCGGTGGAAATCGCGCCAATCTATGTGCAACTTGCCGCAACCGAGTCCAGTTACATCACCGGACAAGTATTCGGCGCATCCGGGGGGCGAGGGCAGCCGTAAAATGAGCGCCGGCCGGTGCTTTTTCGAAAAACGTTTTTCATGACGTGTGAGCCTATTGGAGTTGCCACTGGCCTCCGCTCGTCTCACAGTCAATTCTTGCCTGGGCCAGGTTTTCAATACCGTAATAATACGTAATGATCTGTGAGCCTTCAGGGATGTTGGCTGAAGTACTGTTTTTGTCTTTGCTCATGGACTGCGGGTTGGATAGGGTCTCTTGGGTTAATGTGCCTTTACAACTAGCCGCAAAACCACTGTCGCAAGCTGCTATTTTAGTCTTCTGAGTACTCAAAGTGCCTTTGCTGTCATTGCTGCACGACCAGTCAATCGAGCCTGCAGGCATCCCTCTAAATTCATAACAGGTTCGGGATGCAATCACCGGAACGGCGGAGTTATTCGTATGGGTCTGTACGTTGCACGCCTCTGCCATCACGAGGGTAGAATTTATACATCCCGTCATAAGAAGCAAAATTGCGGATCGCATGATCTTTCTCCCAGTCGTAGCACCTGATGCTTCTGCCAGTGTTGCCAAGTCGTTCTTAAACCTTTGATTCTTCCAGCGAGTTGTCGTTCCTTCAGACTTGAAGTGCGATGAGCGCATATGCGCTGGCATGAACGAGATGTTGCTGAGTATGAAACATCAAAACCCTATCGCCGTTGCTGGGGCCGCTGCGAACCTATCAGCGACGCAGCAACGACGGTTAGGTTCCATCGGCATGTCGAATGCAGATTGGATCTAGCGTCCAAGCGGTGGAACAGGACAAATGGGCCTGAAGCGTCTCTTGCAACAAGATTGACGATTAGTCGAAGCTGCACATGAACTCCAGTGGTGTTCACCTCTCGCATCTGATTTCAACCTAGCGTCTATTCGTTTTTCTGGTGCGCTGCAAATTGCCCCTAAGGCTAGATCGCTTAGGTTCAATCGCAGGCTGATGCGTCGTTCATCATTCCATTGGAACTCCCCATAACGGTACGCCGTCAGCTGAAATGAGGGGGGCTGCGGGTAATCGTGCGAACCCTGATGACGCTTTTTTCATTCAGAAGGCGAGGGACGACATGAATACTTCAGACAGCATCACTGGTAGTCACCCAGATAAACCCAACCTCGGAGGGCGTGAGGAAAAGCTTGAAGATTTAAAGGAAAACGTAACTGAGGCGCTGAGTGGCGCAAGGCAGCAGGCCGATGTGCAGTTTGGTGAATATCGAGATACGGCCGCAGATCAGATCGAGGCATTGGCCAAGGGGGCGAAATCAATTGTTTCCGAATTAGAAAGCAAAGACACGCTTGGCATGTCCGACTACCTCGCGGATATGGCGAAGTCCATGAGCGGCCTGGCCGGAAATTTGCGTGGAAAAAGTGCGGAACAATTATTTCATGACGGAGCCGACCTCGCACGAAGCAATCCGACATTGTTCATTGCCGGCAGCATTGCGCTGGGCTTTGGTCTGTCGCGCTTCCTGAAAGCCGGGAATTCATCTGCAACGACATACGCCGATGAGCACGACCCAGGAGCAGGCAACTCAATGCCCCCATCAGGTGGCTTTGGAGCTCAAAGGCCATATGAAACTTCCGTTCCATCACGTACCGATCAAGGCTCACGTTTGGCCAGTGACGTCACTCCAGCCTCGCCAAATACGCAAGTCCTCCCTTCGGACATCACGACGAACTCGACACCCGGTTCAACATCCGCCAAAGGAGCACTGTGATGAACAGAGAAGATCCAGATCTACCTGGAGTTAGACCGATGCCCGTACCTGACACTGAGGTTTCGGTCGTCGGGCTGCTACGTCAGCTATCCCGCGAAGTTCCCGCCCTATTCACTAAGGAACTTGCTTTGGCCAAGGCTGAACTTCAAGTAAGCATCATGACGCTCAAAGCGGGAATTGCTGCTGTCGCGAGCGGTGCGATTGTGCTGCTCGCGGGGTTCATAATCTTGTTGATGTCCGCCGTCTATGGCTTGAGCATCGTTATGGCCCCGTGGTTGGCCGCACTAATTGTTGGTGTCGTAGTTATGATCGTAGGGTTCGCCATGCTGCAGTCCGGGAAAAAGCAATTCGAGCCGTCCCACCTTAAGCCTGATCGCACGCTGGAAGCTTTGAACAAAGATAAGGAAGCGCTGCGGAGGAAAGTATCATGAATAATGAATTCGAAACCGAGTCGCAGAAAAGCCCCGAGGTCATCGAGCGTGAAATCGATGCGCAACGCGCGAGCATTGGCAATATCGTTGATGCACTTGAAAGCAAATTCACCCCGGGTCAGGTGTTCGATCAGGCGTTGTCCTTCATGCAGAGCAACGGCACAACGTTTCTGACCAACCTAGGAACCAGCGTTCGTAATAACCCCGTTCCTGCGGTGGTAACGTCGGTTGGAATATTATGGTTGATGATGAGTCAGAATCGTCCACCAACCCCCCGCCCTACCTATCACGTCGATCCGGCTCAAGACAAAGTCGGGGAATGGGCTGATGACCTAGCTGACGGCATAGACCACGCGCGTGACCACTTTCATAAAACAGCGGAGACGCTGAAAGAGGGCTACCAGGCCGCCAAAGGCAAGGCTGCGGATTTGAGCGACAATTTGGGAACGGCTTCTGAAAATATCAGTCATGCCGTTCACGGTGCAAGTGACCGATTAGTACGCAGTACACAAGTTGTGAGTAATCAAATCAGCCAGTTGCTCAAGGAGCAGCCGCTGATGGTTGCGGCTGCGGGTATTGCATTAGGGGCAATGTTGGGTGCGGCATTGCCCTCTACTGCGACCGAGCAACGCTACATGGGCAAGTCCAGCGCAGGTCTGGCCGACAAGGTAAAACAGCATGCACGGGAAGGATTTGAAACGGTACGCGATACGGTGACTAAAACGACGGATCACTCGGATATGACACCGCAAGGGAAGCACCGCACAGCATCCGATTCGCCAGCGGATCTATCTGGGGGCTTAGGTACTTCGTAAAGGTTAATGAAAGACGGGCGGTCTGGCATTGATCTCCCGTCTTGCATCCTGTCAATATATTCGGCTATGCAAATCCTGCGGGTGTAATACAGCAATTAGGCTCGCTCGATCGTCAACCCTCCAGGCTCAATCGCACCGGCACCGATTTTGAAGCTGGCACCTTACTACGTTTTGCATGGTGCCAGAGCGGCACGAGCGGATTGCATTCTGGGTGGTAAGGGGCGGCGCAGCCTTCAGGGATCTCCCGAACGGCCCTACCTGACACTTCACCTCACGTTCAATGGCGGTGGCCAGCAGCACGCGCTCGCCGACTTCGAACCCCAATCGCACGATGTCGTTGCGAAACCGTGCCGACCGGTACGCCGATGCTCTTCTGCAGACCCAGGGATGTGCTTTCGTGGCACAAGTTTGAACGGTCAGGCAAAAATGTTGGTGCCATAGGCCCTGGCGAACAACTGATACATGAGTGAGGTTTCGAGAGAGGCGCGCCCTGAGGCATAAAACACTACGCTGTCGGGCTCCAGCGACAAGGTTCAGGCGGGCAGCAGTCAAACGAAGCTGCTCGTAAGTCTTGCGGCGGTCAAGGAAAACAGCGCGCGGAGACGGTTTTTCCAAAGATGAAGAAAATGCCCCTGAGATGGGGAAGTAAGTTGGCCAGGCTGCGGGTGGTCAACAAGCTAGCGATGCTAACCAGTCGATCAGCGAGGGCAGGGCAGTGGAAGCGGTGGTAACGTTGCCGAGGACAGGGAAAAGGCCTCCGAAGCGGGACGAAACGGAAGTGAGCATTGGCACGGTGGCGGGCGTAAGTCCCCATGTCGGTTGCTTCGCATCAAGCCCCAGAGAGGGGGCTTGATCAAAAAGTTGGACATGAATTCATGGGTCAGTTGCCGATCAATCTGCTCGCCCATCTCACGCTCTCCAGAGCACTTCACGTGGCCAAGGCTGTGGCGCGATCATCGCTCTCTGGCAATTCAATCGAGTTACCGCCAGGCGTCAGGATGACTTTTCGGCAATCTTCTTCCTTCTTGTCAAAGACCTTGTATCCCTCAGCGGCCTGTTCCAGCGACATCCTATGGCTAATGATGACCTCGGGTGAAAGGCGACCGGTCTCGATATGCTCGAGTAGCTCGGGCAGATAACGTTGAACATGCGTCTGTCCCATCTTGAAGGTGAGCCCTTTATCGAAGGCGTCGCCGAACAGGAAGCCATGGATAAAACCGGAGTACACCCCTGGAACACTGACCACTCCACCTCGTCTTACCGCCGCAATGCATTGGCGTAACGCTTTACCGCTACTGCCTTCAAGTTTTAGCGTGGCAAGTACCGTCTCTGTGGTGCTGCCTTTTGCTTCAAAACCGACCGCATCTACTACACCGTCAACGCCACGCATGCCTTTGGTTAGGCGAATGATCGTGTCTGCAGGATCATCGTCTTTATCGAAATTAATCGGGATGACGCCATAGGTTTTCTCAGCATAAGCCAAGCGATAGGGATAGTGGTCGACCATGAAATCTGGTCTGCCCCAAGCATCCTTGCGCAAGCAGCACTCAGCCCACAGGCCCAGCGCCGTAGATAGCGATGCTCGAGCCGTTTCCAATTTCGGTATTCGTCACCGCTTGATACGCGGTTGGCAGAATATCCGAGAGGAACAATACCTTCTCGTCCGAAAGCGTTCCCGGCACTTTAAAAGGCCCGATGTTGGCCTTGGGCACCCCGTACGTACTCTGCTTGCCCGCCCGGTATGCCGCCATACATGTGGCTGAAACCGAAAAGCGCCGCGCCTGGCGGAATTGCTTTTTTGTTCATGATTGCGCCACGGTCGGTGTTAGTGGTTTCACACGCAGCGAACAAATCCATTTTGCAAAAGAAGCAACTCCCGCATGCTATGACGAATGGGATCACCACCCGGTCACCGGGTTGAACGGCTGTGACGGCTGAACCTGTTTCCTCGACGATGCCCATAAACTCATGACCGAAGATGTCCCCATGCTCCACAGGCGGAATTTTTCCACGATAAAGATGGAGGTCAGATCCGCATAAGCGCAGTGCGGCTTCGCCGCACCGAACACCGCAATCACTCTGGCCAATGCGGTCTCGGTACCGGCGCGCATATCCATGGGTTCGGTGGCGAGCCAGATGGCATCGACGCGGATCACTGGGTAAGCTCACGGATAAAACGGGCACATCCGACAGGGTCTGTAGGTGGCCACTTCACAGTGAGTTTTTGCTGACCGAAAGGAACCTCGACGCTGACGGACATTTGCTGATCGAGCTGTGGCGGGGATGGTAGTTTCATCGGAACAAAAGCGGGCAACGCCGGCTCCTGAAGATCTCGATAAGCAGGTATCCACTTTCAAACCAGATTGGCATTGATGCCGTGGCGCAGGGCTACGCTGGCCATCGATACGCCAGGTTGCAGGCATTCCTGGACGATCTGGGCGTTAAAAGGTTTGGGATAAGAGGTTCTTTGGCGCATGGCGATCCTGATGATAAGGGCGATGGTGTCCACGTATTTTTAAGTGGAGAACATCGCCCTTATTGCAGGGATCGGGTAGGTGACTTCGCCGGCCGGTTACGTAGGAGTTAATTAAGAAGCGACTGCAGCGAGTAGCTACTCCGACACCGGGGCCTTGGCTGGGTCTTTGCTCATGGTGCCTTTCTTCTCGGTGCCTTTAGTCAAATTGTCTTTGTTCACGGTGCCGTTCTTCTTCATGGCACCTTTTTTGGACATGTTCATGTCGTCTTTGGTCGGGGCGGCTGCCTTCGCGGGATCGTTAGGCAAATTGTCTTGCGCCCCACTGTTTTGGCTGATGCTGTTTTTCTTCATCATGTCTTTGGACATGGTGCTTGTGCCCATGGGATTGACGCCGTTGGTCTCGGCCGCGAAGGCGCTGCCAACAGCACCCAACCCCATGCACATGGACAATACAAATACAGATAATTTTTTCACGAGAATTCACCTTTGATCGTTAGTTTGGAGAGCCTTACAGCGGTTGGCTGCAAGCCCTTGGTTACCTGCTAACTGGCTCCTGTTTGAGCGCTCGCGGTAACGAAGTCCTCACGCATACTTCGATTAAATGTGATGACTCGTCATCCACTTATACGGTCAGATCGTTTAGGCCTTCAAAGATTCAGAATATGATCGGTCTGGTGAATCGTATCCGTCCGGCGAAGTCATCTACTCACCCCCGCAAAGCCAAGACAGTAAGCGTCCGCCCAACACACCTTGCGTCAGCTAGGAAGGTAGAGGACACGCCCGCGAATCTGGTACATCGCTCTCCAAACGAAGTAAAGAGAGCCTCCTTAGAGAGGCGCGTGGCCGAAATATCCCGGGCGGTCAACGATGACGAAGGCAGAGCTTGTTGCCGCACTGGAAAAACTGATTGAGCCATAATCCTGCCCCGCATCGATTGATAAGGGGCTGGGTTGCTGGTCGAGTTTTTGTAGACAAAAAATTTTGCGGCGTTACCTGCCAACGGCTTCACCTTCGCAAAAAGCTTAACGCTCCGAAGTTCGGTGCAACTCTTCAATGGTTTCGATTAGATCGTCATAGGACACCGGTTTGCCTATGTGCTGGTCGAACCCAGCTGCTTTAGATTTCTCAATGTCGCTGTGGGCGCCATAGCCAGTCAAAGCGATCGCTGGCACGTTTTTCGCCAAAGGCAATTTGCGTACCGCGATCATCAAGTCGTGGCCGTTCATAATCGGCATCCCGAGGTCGGAGATGATCAGGTCGAAACGGTTATCCTCGGCAGCTTTGAGCGCCTCCAGCGGATTAGCGAAGGCCATGACCTGTGCGTCTTCCATTTCCAGCAGCAATTTCATGGTTTCGAGCACTTCCGGCGAATCGTCCACCAACAAGATACTCAAGCCACTCAGCTTTCCTGACAGAGGCTTACTGGCAGGTTCCTGAGCGACTTCGTGCTCCCCGCTGGCGAGCGGCAGACAGATGCTAAAGGTACAACCTGCGCCGAGCCCTGGCGAAGTTACCTGTACGGAGCCGTGCTGCGCCTCGGTCAATTGCCGCACGAGCGACAGGCCAATGCCCAGGCCTTCGCGTTGATGATGAACGTGCTGCTTTTCCGCTTGACCGAACATATCGAAAACATTCTCAAGGTTTTCAATAGCAATGCCTGCTCCGTTATCCTTGATATCCAGCCGGGCCATCTGGCCATTCCTACTGGCAATCAGTTGAATGCGCCCACTGGCCGGAGTGAATTTCAGCGCATTGTTCATTAGGTTCCAAATGATCTGTTCCACACGCGTCGGATCAGCGTAAACGATTAGCGGTTCAGCAGGCAGTTGCAGATCAACTTGGGTCTGGTGTTGTTCATTAAGCACCACCGTGTGGATATCGCGCAGCACGCCAGACAGGTCGACGCGTGACGGTTGCAACTTGAGCTTGCCGGTTCGTACCCGAGCTACGTCCAGCAAATCGTCGATAATCCGTGCCTGGCTGTTGACCGCGTCGCATATGGTGCTCACCGCTTTGGCCGCTGAACTGGACGTCCGGGTGATCGGCAGGCGGCGAAGCATTTCGGCATTGAGCTGGATCAGGTTCAGCGGATGTTTGAGCTCATGGGACATGACGGCAAAAAACTCATCCTTCAAGGAAATCGTATTGCGCGTCTGCTTCAGTTCCTGACTTTGTTTTTCCTGCTCTTGCTTATGTCCGGTCATGTCGCGAGCAATTTTTACGTAACCCTGCAGGTGATCGCCGCTGAGCAGAGTAACTTCGCCACTGCAGTAAAACAGGCTGCCATCCTTGCGCATATGCCAGCGTTCGTCTTCCGCGCGCCCTTGCGCCCGGGCAGTCGTCAGTTCAACGTTCGGCGCTCCATTGGCACGATCCTCGGGTGAAAAAATGAATTCGTAATGGGCACCCTCGGCTTCGGCCTTGCTGTAGCCGAAAATCAGTTCAGCGCCCTTGTTCCAACTGGTGATCACACCCTGTTCATCAAGGGTAATGATGGCGTAGTCGTGGGTGCTTTCGGCCACCAAACGCATGCGCTCCTCGCCTAGGCGAAGCTCCTCTTCGGCAGCGCGACGCTTGGAAATGTCGATGAAGGTCAGCACAGTGCCATCGATGTGGTCTTCGCTGGAGCGATACGGCAGTAACCTTGCGATGTACCAGCGATTGGTGTTGGTGCTAACTTCACGCTCGATCATGTTCAATGAATCAAACACCTGCGCCGCATCGCTCGCCAGATCGGCATAGTCCAGACGATGGGTAATGTCGAGCAGTGAGCGGCCGGTATCCACTGGAAGCATGTTGAAAATGTCAGTAGCTCGGGGGGTGAACCAGCGAATGCGCATGCTGCGGTCGACAAATACCGTGGCGATGTCGGTGGAAGCGATCAGGTTGGTGAGGTAGTCGTTGACCTTATCGGTTTCTTCGACCTTGGTCTTGAGTTCGAAATTAACCGTCAGCAGTTCCTCATTGATCGACTGTAGTTCTTCTTTACTGGTTTCGAGCTCTTCGGTGGCCGAACGCAGCTCTTCATTGATCGCCTGCATTTCTTCGTTGGAGGCTTTGAGCTCTTCGCTGGAGACTTCCGACTGCTCGATAGTGTCTTGCAGGTGCAGCTTGGTGCGTTGCAGTTCGCGTTCAAGATTTGACAACACCTGGCTTTCAGTTTGGAGCTGGGTGATAGCCGCTTCGGCGGCGTCGATTTCGTTTTCTTCGAAAATCACCAGGACATAGTCACCGTCGGAGTGCTCGTCCTTGTAGGGTTGCGCGACCATGTCGACCCGCAGAAGTTGGTCTCCGCGCTTGATTGACACTTCGCGGGACTTCACCGTCAAACCGCTTTGCTGTACCTGGAACAGCGTGGTGCGGATTTCCAGGCGCAGCTCCGGCAGGATCAATGTCAGCAAGTTTCGCGACAGCTCACCGCCGACATGCCTCAGGAAGCGTCCGGCTCTTTCGCTCATATGAAGGATGTCTGCACTAGCGTCGACAATCATGCTTGGCGGCGCTGAACGCTCGATAGCGCGCCGATGAAGATCGGCGAACGATGTTTTGCGCTGCTCGCTGCCTTTCGTTTCCGGGTGCGATACGCTGCTACTGATACTTCGCGCATAACCACCACGCGGCATGGTAGGGGTGCGACGGCTGCTGGCGGTGCCGCTCTTGGCGCGGAAGATCCGATTGCGTTTGTCCACCGGGGCGAACAGCTCACTACAGGCGTCGGCGCTCTCGGAAGAACCGAGAAACAGGAAGCCGCCGTGCCGCAAGGCAAAGTGGAACATCTGTAAAATTTCGCGCTGCACTTCACGATCCAGATAGATCAGTAAATTGCGGCAGACAATCAGATCGATCTGCGAGAAGGGTGGATCTGACAGCAAGCTGTGCTTAGCGAACAGCACCTTCTCGCGGATTTCCTTTCTAATCCGGTAGTGCTCATCTTCTTTGATAAAATAGTGGCGCAATCGTGTCGGTGGCACGTCGGTGACGATGGCTTGAGGATACAGGCCCGCGCGACCTACGCTTATGGCTCGTTCATCGATGTCAGTGGCAAACAACTGCAGTTTGACTTTGCTGCCCTTAATTTGCAGCTGATCATCGAGCAGGATCGCCAGGCTATAGGCCTCTTCGCCGGTGGAGCATCCCGCAGACCAAATGCGCAGCTCTTCCTTCGCCGGCTGCGACGCCGCCACCGCATCCACCAGATGCGGCAGCACATCGCGCTCCAACGCTTCAAAGGCTTCGCGATCGCGAAAGAAGTTAGTCACCCCAATCAGCATATCCTCCAGAAGCGCCTTGGCTTCCTCGGGAGTGTCCTGCAAATGCAGGTAATACCTCGCCAGGTCGGGCTGGGCAGTGACCTGCATGCGCCGTTCAATTCGGCGCAGTACCGTGGCGCGTTTGTAGTGCTTGAAATCGTGACCAGTACGGGTGCGTAGATGAATCAAGATGTCGTGTAGACGCTGCTCGGCCATAGCCCCTTCCTCCTCGGAAGAGGGCGCCAAGGTTTTCAGCTCCGAATCGTTGGCGCTGGGCAGCGTGATATTTTGGGAATTGCGCCATAGCTCCAGAAGTTTCTGCGGTATGTCCACCACCGGCAGAACCAGGTCGACCATTCGCGTTTCAATGGCGGCGCGGGGCATACCGTCGAATTCGGCGTCCTCCGGCGATTGTACGAGGGTAATGCCGCCTTGTTCTTTGATGCGAGATAAACCCACCGCGCCGTCCGAGCCGCTTCCAGAAAGCACCACACAAAAGGCGCGTTCGCGGTGAACGTCAGCGAGATCGCGAAAGAACAAATCGATGGCAGTGTGCCGAGCAAGCGTCGAAACAGCAGGGCTGATATTGAGGTAGCCGTCGTTCATCGCCAGCTGCTGGGCCGGCGAAATGACATAGATGTGGTTCTTTTGAATCGGCACGGTCTGTGTGACTTGCAGAACCGGCATCTTGGTCGATTCTTGGATGATCTTGTCGGCAATACTTTGATGATCTGGCGACAGGTGCAAAATAATCACGAACGCCATGCCGGTGTCCTGCGGCATATTTTCAAAAAACAGCTTAATCGCCTGCAAACCGCCGGCAGAGGCACCTATGCCCACCACCCCAAAATCCAGGTGGGACGGGAGCTTCTTGGGCGCGGTGTCGGATTCGTATGTCGGCGTGGTCATGGTGCAAGTCTTCTTGTAGGCGACGTCCTGACGCCGCGCATTCACTGAGGCCCGCTGTGCCAATCAAGGTCACGCTGGGCTTATATCGTTATCAGAGGAGCATACCGCACGAAATGCAACGCCGCAGCAGAGGCGGGGCGGGTACGCATTTAGCGAGGGAGGGAAAGGCCCAATAATTGCGGCTCAGTCCGCTAAGCATAGTCGATCAAAAGGCTTGCTGAAATTCGGAGGGGATATTCCCAAGTTTCGAAGTCGAATGGATGACTTCATTGGCCGCTACTCTGGCGGGTGCCGATTTGCAAAGGAAGGCCATTTTGAAAGAAAAACGTTTCAGCTCGAGCGTCTATTCTTGGCCGCAAAAACCTTGTGTGGTAGCAAAAAAATAACGCATAGACTGAGTTTTGCTGAACTAATCTGAGGGTATTTTACTCTCTCAATGTGAAGGGTCATAAGCCTATAACTGCAGGCGAACACATCATGACTTCTAGAGGATTCATAGCAGGCATTGTGGCCTTGGCGCTGACCTGGATTGTGGTGATTTGGGGGGCAATGGCATACATGGACGGGGGCCATAGCGCCTCCAAAGTTTCCGTGAAAATCAGCATCAATGCGCGCGAATAACACCTGGTGAGGCTTCTGCCAATGCGTACGCGCGGGGTGTTCACAACCAATTTTTTGCATTTTCGCAGTTGTCGTACTGATGACCACCTGGTTGAGGATCATCCATTAAACCGCGCGCTGATCGCGATTTCGGTCGACAACTCGCCGACGATCTGGCCAAGGGCTCTGACCGTCATTCCACTGCTCCATACCCATGTCATCACCGTTGGGCAGCAACCAGCTCACGTGTTTGCCCCCTAAAGTTTCGTCATACTCGCCAGTAAGAAAGTGGTTGCGACAAAGAAACAAAGGTGTACCTTAAAAAAAGGCGCGGCGAGTAGATAGGGCATCTGCCAACAGTGCAACTCGAAGATGGCAGGTTCTTTTGTTGGCCTCCTACACACACACCCAGTTCCATGACCTGTTATCGGAGTGACCATCACCGTTGCTTCCCCGTTCGCCTCAATGTTTTTAATTGTATGAACCTTGATACATTTAAGGTGAAATCATCATGCGCGATAATGAAGCTGAGGGATGAAGTAGGCTTTCTGCCGCGTCGATTGAACTGATCACGCGCACCAAGGAAAATTTTGGCGAAATCGCGCAACATCTCGTCATCTCCTTTCTAGAAAGCGTGGAAAATATCCCTGAACTTGTTGTACCGCTCCATCCTCCCCTGAGGAAAATTACCGACCTGATAGCCACCTGGGCCGCAGTCCCAATGGTTCGGTCATCGTCATCCTCAACAAAGGTGCTGAAGGGGAAATGGCTGAGGGAGCGCGAAAGGGATAAGCTTTATCGCGAGTCGAACGGAAAATGAATGACCCCTGCATCTCCTTCCTCCTTTACGCTTGCCGAGCTCCGGTTTTGCACGGCACTCAGAATCAGGTAGTCGCGCTCGATGTGGTTCGTGAGTCGCCCTCGCGATAGGCAGTAATCGGCCAGAACTCCGAATCGGTAGGAGGCTTTTAGCTACTTGCGATCTCGTTCCTTGTACCATTCCATGAGCGCTTCGGCCCTCACCGGTCGGCAGATGTGAAAACCCTGGGCCATGTCGCAATGGTATCCGCCCAGCGTATCGAGCACTTCGGCTGTTTCTACGCCTTCGGCGATGACTGTCATCCCCAGATTGTGGCCAAGGTCGACGACGCTTCTTACGATCAGCTCGTTAGCCCGATCGCTTTGCATGGCCAGTACGAAGGACTTGTCGATCTTGAGCTCGCTTATTGGTAGGTCTTTCAACTGAGCCAGGCTGGTATAACCAGCGCCGAAATCATCAATGGCAATACGGACGCCTAGCGCATGTAACTGCATCAGGATTGTACGAGCAGCGTTGGAGTCGAGCATGATGGCCGACTCGGTCACTTCTAGCATGAGCATATCCGGTGGCAATCTGTGATTTTCAAGCAGATTAGGGATCTGAGACACCAATTTGTCGTCCAGCAGGTTACGTGCAGAAATGTTCACGGCAACCGGTATGCGTATCCCCGCATCGGCCCAAGCCCGCACCTGAGACAGAGCGATGTTAAGCACGTAATAAGTCAGAGGGCCGATTATTCCGGTGAGTTCAGCGAAGGGGATGAATTCGTCTGGACGCACGAGGCCGCGCACAGGGTGCAGCCAACGCACCAACGCCTCTACTCCGGTAACTTCTCCTGAACCCAGGCTGACCTTGGGTTGATACTCCAAGAACAATTCTCCGCGATCCAGGCCTCGCCGCAGTTCGCCGAGCATTGCCAAGCGTTCTGGAGTGCGCTGATCCGCCCCTGGATTGTAGGCGAGCATGCCTTTGCCCTGTTTCTTCGCTTCATACATGGCGATGTTGGCGCGCTGCAACAGCGTCAAAGGGTCATCACCGTGCATGCCCGAGACCACGATGCCGAAACTGGCTTCGACGTCGAGCTCAACTCCCTCGACCTCAAAAGAAGCGGTGATCGACTTGCGCAGCCGTTGTGCGGCTTTCAAAGCCCCATCCAGGCCTTCGACGGAGGGAAGTAGAATCGCAAACTCATCACCACCCAGCCGGGCGACGGTGTCGATTTCCCGTGCTTCACTGACCAGCCGTTTGCCAAACTGTTTGAGTAGGCCGTCACCGTAGAGGTGTCCTAGGGTGTCGTTGACTTCCTTGAATCGGTCGAGATCGATCACCAACAGCCCCGTGATTCCCCCATGGCGGCGTCCTAGGCGTAGCGCCTGCTCTAAACGGTCGGTCAGGAGAATCCGATTGGCAAGCCCGGTTAGTTTGTCGTGCAACGATGCGTACACAGCGTCCTTGCGCTGACTGTCGAGCTCGATACGAGTGCGCCGTAAAACTCCGGCGAACAGGCCGACGAGGATCAGCCCGACGATAAAAACAATTGGGGTGGAATTGGCGTTAAAGGATTCCCGTGTGCGCAGCTTTCCCATCGCCTCAATCGCTTCGTTGTGGTGATCGGCCGAGGCCTTTAGAACGGTTTTCTCAATGACTTCGAATCTCGGGTCAGCCTCATCATTGTCGATCTTTCGAACCAGTGCGTCATCTCCACGATCGACTGCATCGAACATCTTGTGGATACTTTCCAGGTAGGGAGTCAGAGCCGTATGAACGTCTGTGACGAGGATACGGTCTTCAGGCGATCCGGAGTGGTGAACACCCTCAAGGGCAGTGCTCAGTTGCGTTAAAGCTTCATTGAACCTAAGGCGTACTTCCGGGCTAGGTTCCAGTCGATATTTACGCTCCAGCGACTCGGCAGCTGCCACTGCAGCCGCAGCCATTGTGTATTGATCGGAGAGTACGCTGGAAGCAATCGCCTCCTGGCCCAGATGTCCGGTGGTAACAGAAGACCACACCGCGAAACCGCTGATCGCCATTAGCACGCAGATCAATCCATAGCGTGGCCACTTGCTGAGTGTCGTGAAGCTCCAGCGGGTTAGCTTACGTACGGTGATCGCTTGTGCGACGCATTCAGGATGCTCGAGACTTACCGGTGGTACATTGCTCATTCGCACCTCATGTACATGTTTCTGCTTCCATTCTGCTTGGCAATGTTCACCAAATTTTGAACTTAGTCAAAATAAAATTTACCTCTACGTTCGATAGTGGAGTGAGCTTAGTACGTTTGATGACAAAGTAAGCCGTAGATGCGGTAGGCCGACTGTGCCGGGCAGGATTTAGATACAGCAGAGCCGAAGTTCTGCTGCTTGGCCTGTGCCAGAAAGGAGAATACGCCGACGATCTATTTTCGAACTCTCAGCCGGCCGCCTCGGAAAAGGTGGTGGGTGTCCTGGACGCCATTGGTGGCCGATGGGTAGGGGAACAATGTGGGTGGCGAGTGTGCCGACCGATTCAGGTTGGGGAATGCGACGGGAGATGATGAGTCAGAGTTACACGACAAGGAAGGATCAACTTTGCACGGTGTACAGCAGATAAGCTCGCTCGTTTAAAAGGCTAGAACTGGTGCCCGCTCAATCCGCAGCAGGCTAGCTTGCTGGACAATTTGATCGATACCGATATCGCGGCGATTGGCTGAGCTTCAGGCATTGCAAACAGCTCCGCCTGCGACCGATAAAAAGCAAAAGCCCAGGCGCACGGCGTTGCCGGCGGAGTTCCCACGCACGCTAATCCACCACGAACCGGATAACATACATTGTCCTTGCGGGTGCGCACTCAAGCGTATCGGTGAAGACGTCAGCGAAAAACTGGACTACATGCCTGGCGTATTTACTGTCGAGCGCCATGTCCGTGGCAAATGGGTCTGTGATGACTGCGAAATACTGATCCAGGCGCCAGTGCCGACGCAGGTCATCGACAAGGGCATCCCGACCGCCGGGATGCTGGCCCATGTCATGATTGCGAAGTATGCCGACCATTTGCCTCTCTACCGTCAGGAGTCGATTTTTGGTCGAGCCGGTTTGGCCATCCCACGTTCAACTCTGGCCCAATGGGTTGGCGTAACTGGCGTACTGGCGTACTGGCGTACTGGCGTGCAGTTGCAGTCTCTGGTCGACGCGTTGCGCGACGTAGTGCTCGAACAGAAGGTCATCCACGCCGATGAAACGCCGGTGCAGATGCTCACCCTGGGCGCGAAGAAAACCCATCGTTCCTATGTTTGGGCCTACGCCACCATCCAGTTTTGCGAAACAGCAGCGGTTGTTTACGATCTCAGCCCCAGTCGCGCAGGAGAACACGCACGCAACTTCCTGCAAGACTGGAAAGGCAAGCTGGTCTGTGATGATTTTGGTGGCTACAAGGCCAGCTTTGAACTCGGCGTGACCGAGATCGGCTGCATGGCCCACGCCCGGCGCAAGTTCTTTGAACTGCACGCCACCATCAAGAGCATGCTCGCCGAACAAGCCCTGCGCTACATCCAGTTACTATACGAAATCGAACGCGAAGCCCGCGACCTGGAGCCGGATTTACGGCGCCAAATACGGCAGGAAAAAGCCCTGCCGGTGATGGAAAGGCTGAATACCTGGATGATCGCCCAGCGAGATCTCATGCCCGAAGGCTCGGCCATCAGCAGAACGCTTGATTACAGCCTAAAACGCTGGGCAGCGCTGTCGCGCTACCTCGATGACGGGGCCGTACTCATTGATAATAATTGGGCAGAGAACCAGATCCGACCACGGGCTCTGGGACGCAAGAACTGGCTCTTCGCAGGGTCGTTACGCAGTGGCAAACGGGCGGCGGCGATCATGAGTTTGATCCAGTCTGCACGGCTCAACGGGCATGATCCGTATGCTTATTTGAAGGACGTGCTCACGCGCCTGCCGTCGCAGCGGGCGAGTGAGATTGCCGATCTGCTGCCACATAATTGGGTGGCCATCTGACCGCGCATATTTCAATGCGGAATTTGCGGCGTAACTCCAAGTGGCTTAATCCTACGCAATTTTGATTACTACCTTACCAAAGGCGCCTCTGGCCAAATGTTCGTACGCTTCGCGTGCTTGATCGAATGGATACACGTGGTCGATTACCGGACGAATCTTGTGCTCATTCAAGAATTCGTTCATTCGGTCAAATGACGAACGTGGAGCAACGGCTATGCCGCGAATCGTTGTTTGTCGGAAAATCATGGGCATCAGGTTCAGAGCGGAGGTTTGGCCTGTGAGAAAGCCGATCTGTGCGATACGTCCACCAGCCTTTGTTGCAGCAATCGATTGATTGATGCCGTCACCGCCTGCCACATCCAGCAGGAGATCCACTCCCTTGCCGTCAGTGAGCTTCACAACTTCCTCTGCCCACTCAGGGGTAGTGCGATAATTCACACCAGCAACAGCGCCCAGCTTTCTTACAGCTTCCAGATTGTCATCGCGGCTGGAGGTGACGATAACCTTGGCTCCCAAAGCCGTAGCAATTTGTGCTGCAAAAACAGAAACACCTCCAGATCCCTGAACCAAAACGGTTTGGCCGGCCTCGATCTGGCCATAATCGACGAGCGCATACCACGCCGTCAGAGCAGCAATTGGAAGGGTCGCCGCTTCCTCATCTGACATGTTATCGGGGGCACGTACTGCGCTGTCTTCATGGATGATCATGTATTCCGCCAGACCACCAGGCAATGGCGAGCCGAAGCAGTAGTTGGGTTCATCTGGCCCAGGCATGCCGTCCAACCAACGTGAGTAGAGGTGTGAGTTGACCCGATCTCCGATAGCGAAGCGGCTAACACCATCTCCAACTGCCACGACAGTCCCCGCCGCATCGCTGACGGGGATCAGCGGCTTGGGCACCATGTGAGGTTCATAGATGCCGTCAACGATGGCCTTGTCCCGGAAATTGAGTGATACAGCGCCTACTTTAACCAGCAGTTCACCAGCTTGGGGCACGGGGGTTTCCGTTTCGCCCTGCACCAGATTATCCAAGCCGAAATCTTTCAGAAGCCACGCTTTCATTTTCTGTCTCCAACAATTTTGAATGTGCAGGGGAGGAAAGCTCCTCTGTTTACGCTGAGGACATTGTTGAGGTTTCGCGGCCCTAGATAAATGTGCAGAAACCAACAGGATTGTTATCCTGATCAGCAACAATCATCCAGTTAATACGCTTTCCGAGAAGAGACTTATGGAGCTTCTACAGTCGATGCAAGTATTCGCCAAGCTAGCGGAGTTGGGGAGCTTCACCAAAGTCGCTGAGGCAATGCAGGCCGGCCGGACGCCCGCACGTCACACGCACCATTCAGGATTTGGAAGCCTTGCTAGGTGTCCGTCTGTTCCAACGCACTACGCGTAAAGTAAAACTGACTGCTGAGGGCGAGCGGTTTTACGAACGCGTCAAAGAGATTTTGGCAACCATCGCAGAAACCACCTCCATGTTCGACCGTAGTGGATCGACGTTGCGAGGACGGCTTCGAATTGACATCCCCACTGCATTTTCCCAGCCCAGCTTCATGGGAAGCCTTAGGAGATTTAACGAGGCATTTCCCGAAATCGAGCTTGCGCTAGGCGTGACCGACCGCACGGTAGATCTCGTAGCCGAGGGCATCGACTGTGTATTGCGAATTGGTGACCTCCCGGATTCAAGCATGGTGGCTAGAAAAATTGGCACCGCCACCATGGTGACCTGTGCGTCTCCAGGTTATCTCCAAGCCTGCGGGGCACCCATAACCCTACTAGATCTAGTAGACCACAGATGTGTCAGCTTCCTTTCCGGTCAAAATAACAGACCGCTGCCTTGGCACTTCTCGGTAGACGGCGAAGATCGTCCACATACGCCTCATGGTGGAATCACCGTGAATGAGTCGAATGCCTACGTTCAATGCGCTGTTGCAGGCTTCGGCATTGTTCAAGCTCCTGGAATTACCGTTGAGACATTCCTCGCAAGCGGAGAACTGGTTGAAGTGCTCAGGGCATTTCGTCCAAAGCCTCGCCTGGTTTCCGTGCTTTATCCAAGCAGAACGCATCTTGCGCCGCAGGTCGACGCATTTGTGGATTGGCTGAAGGAACATTTTCCTGTGCTACACCCCAGCTGGTTCACAGCGCACTAACCTTCGCTCGTATGCTGACTCCGCACCCAAACGGGCTGGTGCAAGATGTGTTCGGCAGACGCTTACGATGTATCGTCGATTCATTTAGGCTGATGTCCATCCACCTCATTGACCGCAGAGTGGCCGTGCCGATCTCATTGCTTCAGGCGTCCCGACTTCCACGTTAAGGACAAGCAGGGCCATAGCCTCGCTGATCAGCGGGCTTAAGGGGCAGCTAAGTTCTCAGCCTCAAATTCATTCCGCAGGTGCTCCTCGGCAAGCCAAGCAATCAAGATAACCATGGGGAGTGCTCAGTGCCTCAGCAAGCACGCCGAGGTACCCAAATTGAGCTTGAATGTCTATGCCCGCAGATTGCATACCCATTGAGCTCGCGGGCAAGCAATAGCTCACACGCTATGCAAATGATCCGAATGGTTGGGTGCACGATGCAGAGCGCGATCGTATTCAGTCTTCAGTCTGTTTCACACCCGTATCGACAGGGAGGGCCGGTACACGCGCTTTTAACTGCTCACGATTTCGTCGGTCTTGGCCTCGTTGCCGGGAAGCTTGCTGCTTCGCATGTATCGCCTGAGCGGCGGTGACAGTGCCAACTTCCTGACCGGTCAAGTCCAAGCGCGGTGCATCCTCCACCATGCTTACCCAGTATCGAGTTCCCCTGCACCACGTAGAGATGCCAAGTTTGAGCTGTTCGAGGGTTAATCCCAGCAGCTCCAAGTGTTGCTCAGCATCCTTCAAAATGCCCTCTTTGAGCGGAACCTTGGGTGCTGGATTGACAGGGAAGGCCAATGGAAAATGCTTCTGCAATGGCCAAATCGCTATGACCGCTGGATCCTGGTCACGAGGTTTAGCCTGCCGGGAGGACTTCTGCTTGAGTTGTATCGCGCTATCGGCCTTTGCATGCTCTTTTTCGGCTTGCAGGCGGTCACGTAGTCCAGCTAGTTGTTCAAAACCCATCTTTCAATCCACTGCTTAGAGGTTGTTCGCGTGACGCAAGGATATTCCATGCAGCGCTTGGGAGCAGCTGAAAAAGGATAATTCGTCGCTGGTTTCGTAGGCGTTCGTTGATCGCTTTTTAGGCAACTGCCACCGAACGCGAAGGGCTGGATGGGTCAATTGGCGCCCGCCACGGCCGGCGACATCCAAGCTAGGGCAGCTAGTCAACATCGGCGGAGGCCAGCCAGGCCTGGGATGTCGTGCCTAACCAAGTGCAGCTTCGAGCAACCGTACCGTGAAAAGCAAGGGTGTATGGAGGCACAATCCTAGGCGCCCAAAGCTGGTCTTACGGTCGGTTTGCTGCCCTTCTTCTCTAACACGTTCAGTCTGCACACGGCGCGATATGCCGGCATCTACGGCGGGCATCAACTGTCCACTTTTACAACATACAGGGTGTCGAATACTAATTAGGCTTGATTACGTTAGGAAACACCAATATCGCTCACAGTCGCGGTTGGACTGGAGCCCCTACTGACGAACGGCTTCAAACATTAATAGGTAACAACACGTAATGATTGAGCACGAGCTCGTGCGCATGGATTTTGCCGGTGAAAGTTATGCAACCGCTTGGCGCATAGGGTGGTTCTGGCGGTTGGGTGTGAATTATCACCTGAATAGCTCAGACCCCATCAGTAAGTATTACTGAGCAGAGTATAATGGATCAGTGAGCCTCCCTCAGCAGTGGAGTCACTGGCCACTGCGTACAATCCAGCATCGCCGCCAGCGCTCCTGGTTACCAAAGGCATTTCTTAGCTGAGACCCCTCATGAACATGAGCCGCGCCAATCTCGCCGACTTTGTTTACTTTTTGGCCATTGCTCGCCATCAGAGCTTCAGTAAAGCAGGCCAAGAGGTAGGGATCAGCGCCTCTGCGTTGAGTCATGCCATCAAGGGGTTGGAAACACGAATTGGGGTGCGTTTACTTAACCGCACCACCCGCAGCGTAACGCTGACTGCGGCGGGTGAAGAGCTTCACACCTTGATTAGTGAGCCCATGCAGGAGATGGGACAAGCGATGGAGGTGCTCAACCGCTTCCGGGATAAGCCTACTGGCCGCATCCGCTTAAACATACTCAGCGATGCTGCCGATCTCCTGTTAGGCCCCGTCTTAGCTGTTTTCAATGATCGCTACCCGGAAAATCCAAATCGACCTGACCGTCACCAATTTGATCGTCGATGTTATCGGCGGCGGCCATGATGCAGGAATTCGCTACGGTGGCACGGTTCCTGAGGACATGATCGCTCAGCGCTTGTCTCCAGACATTCGCTGGGTCGTGGCTGGCACTCCTGACTACCTCAAGCGCTTTGGTGTACCGGAGCATCCGAGCGACTTGCTTAAGCATCGCTGTCTACGCATTCGGCTGGGTAACGGCGCAATGTACGACTGGGAGTTCGAGAAGGGAGATGAATCGCTCTCGATTTCGGTGCCCGGAATTATCACCATCGACGAGACTCGGGTCGGCCTTTCACTGGTGCGCCGTGGTGCGGGCCTGATGTACGCGCCCGAGCCAGCGATGGCGCCTCTGGTCGAAACGGGTGAAGTCGTCAGGGTGCTGGATGATTGGGCCAGTGTGGCGTCCGGCTTTCACATGTACTACTCAAGTCATCGTCAGTTGCCAACAGGTTTGCGCTTACTCATTGACCTGATCCGCGAAATTCAGCCATTGGGCGAATGATATTCCGCTCTAGTTGCAGCGGCTCGCACAGCTATTCAGTCCGTAAAGCGCTTAGCGAATACTTCACTGACCACTGGTACCGCTGTAAATACGTTGGGCCAGCCCGCATAGAACGCCAATTGAGTCAGCATTTCCGAGGCCTCAGCCTGTGTGAGTCCGTTGTCCACTGCGCGGTTTAGGTGCGCGCCGAGTTGCGCGACTTGGCCGGTAGCA
The DNA here is from genome assembly GCF_044336365.1 of Pseudomonas sp. NA-150. NCBI lineage: Bacteria > Pseudomonadati > Pseudomonadota > Gammaproteobacteria > Pseudomonadales > Pseudomonadaceae > Pseudomonas > Pseudomonas sp. NA-150. The sequence goes on from NZ_CP172305.1 coordinate 3,387,800, forward strand.
ATCAGCGCGCTCACCGTGATCAAACTGCGATCTCGCGGAGCAAGCCCAGGGCGTAACCACAGATCGTGGAACAACGAAGCGTCGGTGTAGTGCACGACGCCGAGGGATACCGGGCCGACTGTTTTGTCGACGAAGGCAGTGCGCACTTTTTCGGAGGCCTGGTCGATGGGAAGAAGGGGCGGCGATACGGGTGGCAGTTGATCAGCAGTAATCCCGTGCCGGGCAAACACGTCTTTGGTGATGAGGATCGTGGCCGTTGCGTTACCCCACCCGGTATAGAAAGCAAGGTGGTTTATCTCCTCCGAGATTTCTACCGCCGTGACGCCATTGTTCAGCGCAAGATTCACGTGATAAGCCAACTCGACGGTTTGCTGTTTTGAAATCAGCACCGCAAGCGTTACCAAGCTTCTGTCCCGTGGCGACAAACCTGGCCGCTTCCAAACCTCACCAAAAAGAATCGACTCAGTGTTGTGTGCCAAGGCGGGAGAAACAGCTCTCATGTCATCCAGTGTTGGCACCGCTGGTAGGCGTGTCATGGCAGTGTTGCGAACTGGAGTGGAGCAGGCAGCGAGAAATACGGTCAGGCATGCAACTCCTGCTCTGAAAAGTCTCATCGTGATGCCTCATACTGGATTTGGCTGACAGGTTCCATCCACACCACGTTCTTGCCGTCCACGGCTTCCTGTATCGCGACATGGGTCAGGCCTGAAGTCGCGGTAGCACCGTGCCAATGCTTAACGCCTGGTGGAGTCCAGATAACATCCCCTGGTTTGATGACCGTCTTCTCGCCGCCTTCCTGCTGGATCCACCCCGTGCCCGCAGTTACAACCAAGGCTTGGCCTTTTGGATGGGTATGCCACGCCGAGCGCGCGCCAGGCTGGAATGTCACGGCGCCCGCTGAAACGGTAGAAGGGGCTTGCGCGGTAAAAAGCGGGTCGATTCGAGCGTTCCCGACAAAGTTGCTTGGCGCACCCATGATGGAAGGTTGCTCACCATTTCTGACGATAGTCGTGGCGCGGTTATTTATGACATCAGCGGCTTGTACCGAGACGGCCATCAGTAACAAGACGACCGATGCGGAGAAGGCGACGACTGTTTTCATGAGGGCAAGCTCCTACTCATTCGTGGGGGAGCTTTACAAGCTATTGCATGAGGTATTCAGGGACTACAAGGCAAAACCTGCATGAAGCGATGAGGCTGCCTCATCAATGTGGCTTTTGAATGCTCTGAACGTTGCCAGCCGCCTAGCCCGGCATTTGTAAGGATTGCTGAGTAATCCTCATCAGAACATCCCGTGTTTGACCGGTATTCATCCTCCTCGCGGTTGATTAATTTGAAGTCACCAGTTAAGCGCCAGCTTCGGCGGCCAACCGAGGGCCAGAGATGATCACGCGACCTCCTGCAAGAATTACCTCAGCAATTCAGCTGCTGCTTGCTGGCCTATGCCTTGAGTCAGCCATGCGCGAACAAGTGACGAAAGGGGAACCCATGAATTGGCAACAGCCAGAGCTTACCAAGATCATTAATGCCGACGATCTCCACATCTCCGTATTTCGCGACGATAAAGTGAGTTACGGCACGTCTACATTTATCTGGTGCGTCGAGGTGGAGGGTAGTCTCTATGTGCGTGCATACAGCGGAGTCCAGTCGCGTTGGTATCTAGCAGCGCTGAAGCAGATGGCTGGGAGAATCATTGCGGCTGGCAAGACATTTGATGTGGCTTTCGAACTCGCCAATGGAGCGATCAACGATCGCATTGATGATGCATACAGAGCCAAATACAGCTCCAGCAGCTATCTAGCACCTATGATCAGTGAGCGTTCACGCGCCGCTACCATGCGCATATTACCTGTGGGTAATGCGCAGTGAGCGAGATTGAATTGGTTGCTCCTGAACATCGCCTTGCCGACGATAAACGCCGCCATCATAAGCAAGAGCATGGTCTGCGAATCTTGCTAATACTGAGTGCATTGCTCGCGTTCGCTTCTATCTCGACGGATCTTTATCTTCCAGCGATGCCCGTGATGGCGGCTGCCTTGCACGCCGACAGCGGCACCATGGCGCTGACCATCAGCGGTTACCTGGCGGGCTTCAGCGCAGGACAGTTGTTCTGGGGGCCGTTCAGCGATCGCTATGGTCGACGGCTACCGGTCGCACTTGGCTGCGTGTTGTTCATCATAGGCTCGGGTGGCTGTGCCCTAGCTCATGATGGCACCACCATGATTGCCTGGCGGGTGATACAGGCGTTAGGCGCTTGCGCCAACGTCGTTCTTGCTCGGGCGATGGTGCGGGATCTGTATGAGGGGCGCCAAGCTGCACAGAAAATGTCTACCTTGATGACCGTCATGGCAATCGCACCTCTAGTGGGGCCGACTGCCGGGGGGCAGATTCTCAATCTGATATCGTGGCAGGCCATCTTCTGGACGTTGGTGGTGTTGGGGCTGGCGACGTTGTTCAGCCTGTTGCTGCTACCTGAGACATTGCCGTCCGAACGGCGGATTCCGACATCGCCCCGGGCAATTATTCTGCGCTACGGAACGCTACTGCATACCCCCAAGTTTCTGGCCTACGTCGCTACTGGCGGTTTTTTCTACGCGGGCACCTTTGCTTACATCGCTGGTTCGCCCTTCGCTTACATCGACTACCACCACCTCAGCCCCAGTGGTATGGCGTGCTTTTTGGCGCAGGCATCATTGGGCTAATGGCTACCAATCAGATCAACGCTCGTCTGCTGGATCATTACGATACGGACACCATGCTGGTTGTGGGTGGGCTCATGTCGGGCGTCGCCGGCATCGTTATAGCGGCCACCACCTGGTCAGATTGGGGAGGACTACCTCTCTTGATCAGCGGGTGTTTTCTATTCGTATCCGCTACTGGCTTCGTCTTGGCCAACGCCATCACCGGCGCGCTGAACTGCCTTCCACAATTTTCAGGTTCAGCTTCCGCGCTGGCAGGCGCTATGCAGTACGGCTCCGGAATTTTGGGTTCCGCATTGATTGCCATTCTCGCCAATGGCACCCCATGGCCGATGGGGCTGGTGGTGGCAATTTGCGGTGTTGGATGTGCGCTGGGCGCCATCAGTGCGCTGCGCACAACTCATACATTTGATCACCTTTAAATCGAGGAATATTCGATGAGCTTTTCGTTTGAGAACAAAGTTGCGCTGGTTACTGGCGCTGCATCCGGGATTGGTCTGGCAACTGCCAAGGCCTTCGCACAGGCAGGCGCATCTGTCGCATTGGTTGACGTTAACGGCGAGGCGGCTCGCGCTGCCGCAGAGGCACTTGTGGGCGAGGGTCATCGAGCGATCGGTATTCGTTGCGACGTCGCAGACATCGATCAGGTGGAAGCGATGGTGAAAGAGACCATTGCAACTTTCGGTCGCTTGGACGCAGCCTTCAATAATGCGGGTGTCCAGAACGTCCTCGCCGAAATCGCCGATGCCAGTGTTGAAGACTACGACCGAGTGATGTCGATCAACCTGCGCAGTGTTTGGAGCTGCATGAAGTTTCAGCTTCAGCACATGCGTCGCCAAGGTAGCGGCACCATCGTCAATTGCTCGTCCTTGGGTGGGCTGATCGGAGGGGCCGAGCGCGCCAATTATCACGCTGCAAAGCACGGTGTGATCGGATTGACCAAGAGCGCAGCGCTCGAATATGCCGCTCGGAACATTCGCGTCAATGCAGTATGTCCTGGGCTGATCTGGACACCGATGGCCGACCAGATGGTGGCTGCTGGGCAGGGCGATGCCCTTGAAGGAATGACAAAGGCTGTACCGATGGGGCGCCATGGCAAGCCCGAAGAGATCGCGGACGCTGTTCTTTGGTTGAGCAGCAGTACCTCCAGTTACGTCACCGGTCAGTCCATTTCGGTGGATGGCGGCTTCGTCATGCGCTGATTCACTGCTGCCATACAGGCGAGTAGCACACCCGCGTTCAAACTTAAAAAACTACCGCTCCCCACGCTGCCAGCGCGCGGCCTTAGCAAGCCACATTAAGCCATAGGAAGAGACACATGTCGGAATTGAACCCGTACTGCCAAGGTTCAGGGCGTACACGTGGCGACGGTTACAGTCGTCATCAAGATTGATCCAGGCAGTTCAGACACGATGGCAGTCGGTAAGCAGTTCTGGCACCTACATCAGCAGGATAAAACCGAGTGGGTTGTCGAGACGGTATACCCGGTGCATCAACACGTAACTGATCTCTTGAGTCGAGAGGATCCAGGCAGCACGCCATTGGATAATCGAGACACTGCTGGCAGAAGAGCTTAGTTCCAAATATTTGGACGGCATTCAAGAGGGCACACCCGGATGATCTCGTTTACGGGCCTGACGCTTCGCGAACAAAAAAATCTTCGAGACCTCTTGAATCGTTTTCTGATGTCGCTATATATTTTTTACGCGATGCCGAAACCGGGTCGCTTCATAAATCACTTGGAGAAAACTCAGGAGATTTCGCTATGGCTACAACCTTTTCGTTGGCCCCACTGTTCCGTCAGTCGGTAGGCTTTGACCGTTTCAACGACCTGTTTGAATCCGCGCTCCGCAGCGAGGCGGCCTCAACTACCTATCCCCCTCACAACGTCGAGAAGCATGGTGACGATCATTACCGAATCGTCATCGCTGCGGCGGGTCTGGCTGAGGAGGATATGGACATTCAAGTTGAGAAGGGCGTTTTGACCATCGCCGGCGGTAAGCGAGAAAACGATAAGGAGGTGACTTACCTTCACCAGGGAATCGCGCAACGTGCATTTCGGCTGTCGTTCCGCTTAGCGGATCACATCGAGGTTCAAGGTGCATCGCTTTCCAATGGCCTGCTGAGCATTGACCTGCTCAGGGTTGTGCCAGAGGAAGCCAAGCCCAAGCGCATCACCATCGGTGGCTCGGGGAAGGCTGATCTGAAACAACTCAACTAAATAGCGGTAAATGAGGCGCTCTTCGGAGCGCCTTTTTGTAAGGGTCTACCCAAACTACTTTGCGTGAGTTAATACGGCCTAGGGCTCTTGGTCGTTCGAATTGGTTATTTACCGATTACTGCGCAGTGGCGAACGGTGCGGCGGTCATGAGTTTGGCCAGTCGGGACGGGATCCGTATTCTTACCTGAAGCACGTTCTCACGCGCCTGCCGTCGCAGCGGGCAAGTGAGACCGAGTTGTTACCCAATAATTGGATGTGAATGTGGGCAGACTGTGAAGCCCGTTTCGTTTGCGTCGAAAGCCCGCTATGGGCGATTGGGCAAATCCTCAGCGGCAGTAGTCGATCAACACCTGTGTCATGTCTTTTCAGATCACCTGCAGCTTTCAGTCACGAGCGGATTTGCATCTTTGAAAATAATGGCTAGCGTTCTAATGAGTTTCGGTATTGCACTCGACGAAGCCCTCGACCCTACGTCTTGATACCTATAGCGAGGAAAGCTTATGCGGCGCAGGAGTGCACAATACTGGCTATGGGTTGATAATCGGTTGCCGCTACAGACGTTTGAAGATTTACTTCACGATGGTCGGCAGGTTGAAGTACAGGCCCGGCTGACAGTCGAAGGATTCACGCAGGTATTTATTGGGGCATATGCTGCGGATGGGCTAATAATCAATGAGGAGTTTCATGATCTTGAATATGAGAGTTGTTGCGATGCGCTGAAGTGGGGAGTTAAACGGGCGCATGCAATTGTTGTTGGTCATCAGGCTTTTCTTGCGCCACACAGAGTGCAAGTAGCTTTAAACACGGTTATTACGGACGCCTTTGTGCTGGCCCTGAGGCGAATGGAAATGAGTAAACGCGAGCGTTTAAAGTTGAAAGCGGAAGACGCTTGGAACGAATACCTCGAAGCCAAGACTTCTATGCTTCAACTGATGCGTCAACCTCAAGTCGACGCCCAAGCTTGGGATGATCTGAAGACGCGACTAGAACAAGCCATTGATAGGCGCGCGTACATCCAGCGCGCCTATCTTCTATGAGTCTGATTCCGGTTCGCGGACGGTATGAAGCCTTTCAATGGTTTCAATAAGATCGTCGTAAGGCACGGGCTTTCCAAGTGTCGATCGAATCCCGCAGCTTTTGATTTCTCAATGTCACTGTGAGCTCCATATCCGGTCAAAGCGATCGGCGGAACGTTTTTCGCCAGAGGTAGTTTGCGTAAGGCAATCATCAAGTCGTGACCGTTCCGGCGAGATCACATAGATATGATTTTTTTCTATAGGCACGGTCTGGGTGACTTGCAGCACCGGCATCTTGGTCGATTGTTGGATGATCTGGTCAGCGATGCTTTGATGATCAGGGGACAAGTGAAGAACGACACGTAGGCCATGCCAGTGTCATGCGGCATGTGCTCGAAAAACAGCTTAATCGCCTGGTTCTTGATCGCATTCTATGCCGTCAACCTAGACGGTTGCGTGACTGAAAAGCTAATCCGTTGCGCAGAATTCAGGGGGGAATCCTTGCCCATCCACCCTCCATGTTGCTACAGAACGGAACGTATACCTGAAGACCTTGATATCGCCTGGCAAAGGCATAGGTTGCATCCGAACTGGTACCAATAGCGGGTGCTGGTCAAGACTTCAGCCCGTGCGTAACGGAATAGCAGCATCAATAACGCATCCCTCATGAGCTAGGTGGGTGCCAGGAAAAACCTGATCCACTACTGACCATGGTCATGAAGCTGCCTTTCTCATCGCCATGTTCAGCGACTCAAGTCGGTCTTACATTTCCGCTATGTCTTTTGGCCAGCCCTCGAAGTGGGATCGTGTGGAGGTCAGCTGCAAACCCGTAATTGAAGTCTGGCAGCTCCATCGACGTTCCGCGCCCCCGTTGCAATGCCCGGCTTGTGTCAAATCAGCTGACTGGCAGTGCGGGATTGCTCCAGCGACTTCGAGCTTGTGTGAACGGTGATTTTAGGCTATCTAAATATTCTTGGTTTCCAATTGACAGGAGTCGCTATGAGTAATCCGCCAACGGATAAACAGATTGCTGACCTGCTCGGAATAACCGAAAACGAGGTGGGGACTTATAAAACTGACGCGGAGCTAATGCCCAATGGACTTTGGCTGATCTACTTCGGTTGGCAAACGCCTCAGCACCTCAGGAAGGGGCTTTCATCTAAGTTAACCCTGGTATTTCCAAGACTTACGTTGATTTGACGAGGTTAAGTTGCCGATAGCGAACGGGCGTGTTGGCGGCCCGCTTATAGGGCTGTGGCCAATCGCGAACTTCGATGTTTGCTAAGCGCCACGATTTAGGGGAACTGTCGCTCAGCCCACAGCGTAATAAGCCAAGTAGAAAGCAAAGCTAAGCGATCATCGGAATCTTTGTGCGCAATCTAAATCGACATACAAACTAAAAAGCCGGAATTACGCCGGCTCTATCGTCTGATAAGGGGTTTATCAGTTCTGGACTTACTTTATGCTGCCGAGGGAGTTGGTCGGCAATTTGAATCAGCCCATCTGCCCGGGCGTTGGCGGTGGCACTGCGGACTTGAGTGACAGCTTCAGTCTAGGCCTCTCTTTGAAATTACGTTTGGCCACACAGATAGTGGAAGTATCACCTGAGCAGGTGGGAAGTCGCGGCGACGTTGATTTAGGCAATCATTCCCCGTCCAACATGCGATTCCTATCGCTGGCGGGCGAGCAATCTCAACCTAGTTGTTTTTCGGGACAGCTATTCCGGGAGGCAAGGACGCCGGCTCGCAGTAATTAAAGATGGTTTCGCCCCCTTTACGATACAGGGCGAAACGCTTGTCGCTTTCGATACGCATCAGGCCAGGCCCGATAGAACTCGGGCCCGCGCCGGTTCCGGTGACCACGCATTTCTGTGAATACGCAAAAAGCTTCCCCTGATGGGATTCGATCGTCATATGGCAGTCATGGGTATGGACGTCGCTTAGGCCCTGGCCATTGAAGCTAAGTATTCCGGCATTGGCGGGGTCTGAGCAGTTTTCAGAGACGTTGCCGTAGATCCCCACCCTGATTGGAAGCTTCGCTCCCATGGGAGACTCAACACCAGGGGCAGAGGAGCAGCCTGCAGCGTGCATCGCACACGTAATCGAAAGAGCTTGGAGTAGGGTGGTCGAGTTTATCATCACCAACGCACGCTTGCGTCGTAATTCAAGGTCACTTCGCATTGCGCCTGGTTGGGGGCATGGTACAAAACTACGCCGCATTCAGAAGAGGTTGTCCGGAGTGAGTGAGACGATGGCCATCGACATTCCTGGAGAAGTGGGTGTGGTGTCGACGTGCGACTCGGAGCACGCCCCAGAGCATTGCCATGGCTACGAGTAACCAGGATCCGATCATGGTGAAGAGGGTCATTGCAAAGCTCATACATGCCTCCTGCGCTTCGGCGTCTTTTGGGCCGTCCTAGTACCAGACCATGTGCCAGCTAAGGGATTCAAAGATTTATCTTCTTTCCGGCTGAGAGCAGTGATGAGTTCTTACAAAGAGTTCACGAGGTACGTGTCTAGTGTTCACTGAGCTTCACAATTCTGCCGACCCCAGCATCCTTCGAATGCCTGCGAACTTCTTCCTCAGCTCGATGTAGACCTTTCACCAGGTCGATCAACAGCTGAGCCTCGTCGTCATGACCTATTTCAGCCATACGCACTGCCACGCTGAGAAGCGAGGTGGATGAACTGTTCAGAGTGCTTGCGACCTCTCGCATGCTTTTGATGAACTGAGCTGTCGGGACGTTGGTGTGGCCGGTTTTGTTCACAAACAGGATCCCTCACACAGAAATGAAAAAGCCCGAGCAGAGGTCATTGACCCACAACTTCGGCGCTTTAATTACGACGCTGGCGACGTCGTACTTGGCAATCCCCTCGAACAGCTCCTTTGGCGAAGGAAGCTGGCGCTTTGTCCTATCGATCGGGACTGCTGGATGCTTTTGAGCACTGATTGAGATTGGGGTAATGAATTAAATCAGCATGGAGTCAGGAATGTGGCTGTGTTTCTGGCGACGGCTTAGCAACGAGATCGTGCCTCATATCGACTTAACTGAAACCACATCCACATACCTGTATTTTTTCCTGGCGGCTTTTACAGCGTCTTGCTCCGCCAAAAGGGTACTCAGCGTATCTGCCTCATGGATCATCTCCTGCATCTCGCCCTCGAATTCATTCCCAACACGCAGCGTTACCCGAAGCCTGGGTGTGAACGCTTTCGCGACTTTCTTTTTCTGAGCTGGCTTTGCTGGCGCGTCGATCACGGTATCCGGAATGGGAGCTTGAGTAGGAGGAATATCCGCTTGCACTGGCGTGGTGATGCCGAAGAGTGCCTCGCGCATCTCTTCTTCTGTCAATCCTGGATTCATGCTTGTTTCTCAATGATGGTGTGCTTTCTAACCAATCCAATTCTACCAGCCGGACAACCTGGACACTGATACATCTGAGTTGCCAACTCATCATGGCGTGATATGTGATACGACCTGTGAGACCGCAGCCAAGCCGATGGGCGAGCACCTCGTGGGGTTAAAGGGCAAACGGAGTGCGCAGGTCAGGGGTTGTAGGCTTGAGGATGGAAGCCCGAAGGGCCGAGACCGTCGCCCGCGACGTGGCTTGGTTTACGACCGCTGTACCCGAAGGGGGCACGTCCACTGATTCCGGCGCAGATCATCGATAAAGGTATCCCGACCGCCGGGCTGCTGGCCCACGCTATGATTGCCAAGTTTGCTGACCATCTTCCGCTTTACCGGCAGGAATCGATCTTCGGTCAAGCAGGCTTGGCGATTCCACGCTCAACCCTGGCTCAATGGGTTGGCGTGACGGGCGTGCAGCTGCAGCCTTTGGTCGATGCGTTGCGCGACGTAGTGCTAGGGCAGCAGGTTATGCATGCCGATGAAACACCCGTGCAAATGCTGATCCCCGGAACAAAGAAAACTCACCATTCCTATGTATGGGCCTACGCCACCAGCCAGTTCTGCGAAACAGCAACTGTTGTTTACGACTTCAGCCCGAGCCGGGCCGGAGAGCATGCTCGCAACTTCCTGCATGACTGGAAAGGCAAGTTGGTCTGCGATGATTTTGGTGGCTATAAGGCCAGCTTCGCACTCAGCGTGACGGAGATCGGGTGCATACGCCTTAGGTGGCAGTTGGAGGTGTTCATCAACGATCAGGTCGTAATCGGTTGACTCAGCAAAGCCAGGTGATCAATCAATTACTACCGCATAAGTCGCAACCGGTTTAATCACCCAAGGCGTGATGCTGGGACGCATACCGATCATCACCATAAGCGTCTCATTGAATGCATATGAATGCCTTGCGTTTTGTAAGGGCAAAACGATTGTCGTCGGTCAGGTTTAAGCGACCGTTCTGTGAAATCGGTCTATGATCGCCAGCACTTTCGGCGAATATTTTGCGTAGTGAGCAAAAAACTGTGCTCTCGTTGTTGTCGCCGCCATCAGGAAGGGTATGCACATGGACGAAGCTTCAGAAGTCGCCACTGAGATCACACACGTTAAGACTGTGCGCATCGAAAGCACGGTAGTCGCCAAACTTAATCTGGCAGATTATCAAAACGCAGTGCCGGTAATCCGAGAGCTGCGGGTCGTGAATGATACGACCACCAAGCACTCCGACTTGGTGTTGACGCTCACGGTTTACCCGGAAGTTTTTAAACCCAAGTCGTGGCGCATCGACGCCCTCATGCCTGAAACCTTTATGTTGATCCCTGGGCATGACTTGGCATTGGACGGCGTGTTACTGGGTCGCCTTACCGAAGCTGAGAATGCCACAGTCAGTTTCACGTTGACTCCGGCGGGCGCAGCAGATGTGGAAGACGCTCCTGCCGAGATCGCTAGGCTGGATCTGGATCTTGAATTGCTCCCTCGCAATCAGTGGGGTGGCTTGTCACATCTCCCAGACATGACTGCAGCGTTTGTTCAACCGAACGATTTAGCTATAGAACGGCTGCTTAAACAGGCCGCTGAAGTACTACGCAAAAGCGACAAGAATCCCGCGCTCGACGGTTATGCCGGCGGCGCTACGCGCGCCTGGGAACTGGCCGCCGCAATTTGGTCGGCCGTTGCCAGGATGGGGATCGATTACGCATTGCCACCGGCAAGCTTCGAGCAATCGGGACAGAAAGTTCGCAGTGCGACGCATATCACTGAGCACGGGTTGGCCACTTGCTTCGACTTGGCACTTTTTTTCTGTTCGGCCTTCGAGCAGGCAGGACTCAATCCTGTATTGGTCTTTACCAAGGGACACGCGTTTGCAGGGGTCTGGCTCAGAGAGGAAGTGTTTTCAACGGTGGTGGTTGATGACATCACGGCCGTTCGCAAGCGAATCAAGCTGAAGGAGTTGATGCTGTTCGAAACCACCTTCGTCGCCCAGCAGCCTGCTCCACCGTTCCACTACGCCACCGACCGCGGAGAACAACTGGTCGCGGAAGGGCTTGAAGACAATTTTCACCTGCTATTGGATATACGAAGGGCTCGCTTGCAGCGCATCAAACCACTGGCCAGTGCAGATGCTCAGGTAACAACCCTCTCAGCAGACGAATCTGAAAGTGACCATTCGGAACTTCTGGTAGGTAAAGCACCCAGCTTGCCCGATGCCGCCGAGCGGGTTGAGATCGACGCGCATCTGTTAGATCCGAAGGATCGCTTAGGAAGATGGCAGCGTAAGCTTCTGGATTTATCCCTGCGCAATAATCTGCTGAATTTCAAGGCAGGAAAGAAATCGCTGAAGCTGGAAGCACCCGATCCTGCCGCTCTTGAAGACCTTCTGGCGAGCGGTCAGCACCTTAGACTTCTCACACGTCCGGATTTGATGGATGGCGCCGATCCACGTGATCAGGCGTTGTACGAGTTGCGCGAGCGAGAGGACGTTCGCAAACTTCATGCGATGGACGCGCTGCAACGCCGCGAGGTGTTCGTCGGGCTATCGAGTGCTGAGATGGATGCCCGCCTTACCGAACTCTACCGTGGCGCCCGTACCGCCTTGCAGGAAGGTGGTTCGAACACGCTTTATCTTGCCTTGGGCTTCCTGAGTTGGGAGCGTGATGATAAGGCTGGGCAAAAATACCGTGCGCCGCTTGTTCTAATCCCGGTCACTTTGGAACGTAAAAGTGCACGCTCCGGATTTTCGGTGGTGCTGCATGATGATGAACCCCGATTCAATCCGACGCTGATCGAGATGCTTCGGCAAGATTTCGAATTAAACCTTGGGGCTTTTGAATCCGAGCTACCCCGTGATGACTCCGGGTTAGATATCGATGCGATCTGGAAAATGGTCAGCTACGCGGTAAAGGATATCGCAGGCTGGGAGGTCGTCGAAGACGTCGTCCTGTCGATGTTCTCTTTTGCCAAGTATCTGATGTGGAAGGATCTGGCAGAAAACGCCGACAAGCTTCGCGAGAGCCCTGTTGTACGGCATTTGTTGGATACGCCGCGCGACTCATTCCCTTCAGAGATAGCGTTTCCTGAAGACCGCCGCCTGGACATCGACTTCAATCCGCGAGAGGTATTTTGTCCACTGCCGTCGGACTCCTCACAGCTTTCAGCCGTAATGGCAGCGTCGAAAGGCAAAGACTTTGTTTTGATTGGCCCTCCAGGCACAGGCAAAAGTCAGACAATCGCCAACCTGATCGCCCAGTCGATTGCTCAGGGGCGTCGGGTATTATTCGTTTCGGAAAAAATTGCCGCACTCGATGTTGTTTATCGTCGACTTCGTGAGATCGGACTTGGAGAGTTCTGTCTCGAAGTTCACTCAAGCAAAGCGCGTAAAACCGACGTGTTGGCGCAGCTACAGTCTGCATGGGACGCCAAGGGCACAGTGGATGCAGCGACATGGCATTCAGAGGCCGATAGGCTCCAACTGCTTCGCGACGGTTTGAACATCTATGTTGATCGGCTACATCAACGCTATCCCAATGGATACAGTATCTACGACGCGATCGGTGTGGTTGTTGGGGGAGCGTCTGTTGTCTCGATTAATCTGTCGTGGGCGTCAGCGCGTGTGCATACGCGAAATGATCTTCTGGCCTTCCGTGAGCTGTCCGAAAGACTTGAAGTCAACGCCAAGGCAGTCGGATATGACGCACTAAAAAATCACCCGCTGAGCCCGATCGGGCAAGGTGACTGGTCGCCTTCCTGGCAGCAAGGATTGATTCAGGCGTCGCGGCAATTGCTTCCCGTGGCTCAAGCAGCCATCAATGCCGTCGAGCACTTCCAGGGTTCAGCGAGTTTGCCGTCTTTAGGATCGGCGTCGTCTGTCTGTGACGGACTTTCGCTTCTGTCGACCACATTGCCCAAAGCTGCCGGTAACGATTGGCGATTTGCCTTGCGCCCAGATGGCCGGACGATTGCGCAACGTCTCGGCGAGGGATGTGAGCTCGTTAGCAAGCACCGTTTGATAAACGCTCAGCTGTCGATCCCGTGGGCATCCTCCACCGTCCATGCAGCAGAAAAAGGCATAGGTTTGCTGGCTCAGCGTGCAACGACGTTGAATGAGTTAAGCGCTACTTGGCCTGATCACGCATTCGAGTACCTAAGCCAAGCTATAGAGATGCTCAACCGCATAAGTAAGATAACGGGTCAGTTGTCAGCGACGTATACCGAGGCCGTAGAGAAGCTTGATGTCCAGCAGCTATTAGATGATTGGAAGGAGGCCAAAGATTCATTCTGGCCGAAGTCTTGGATCGGCGCACGCCGGGTAACCGGCGTTCTTTCTGAAGCGATCTCGGGGGAGACTGATCCCGACGTGGCAAATGACTTGTTTATATGGATCGAGATTCGCCATTTACGTGACAAAATTAATGCCTTGGAACCTGATGAGCAACCGGGGGAAGTGTGGAAGGGGGCTGACTCCGTTGCCGCTCATTTACAGTCCGCTATTCACCTTCAGCAAGCAATTGCATGCCTGAAGGCCAGGGAGCAATGGACGGATCACGGATTCGTGGCGATCTCAGAAGGGCTTTGTGGCGAGCGTTTAAAAGCGGATCTGTCCCGCATGCGTGCTATCCGCATTCTGGATGAACAGTTAGATACCCTTGCTGATTTGGGCACCCAAACCGATGGACTCTGGTCAAGATTGTCGACCTCAGTACCTGCGCTCAATGCAGTCATCGCGTTTCAATCGCAAAAGCGCATCGTCGCTGAGCAGGGCGCCTTTGAGGGGGATCATGACGCGATCAGAAGCGGCCTATGCGGTAAAGCCATGCAAGCCGACTTTGCCCTCCTTATGCAGCGGCAAGAAATCGAAAGATCGCTTGCGGAGCTCGACGACCTGCGAGACCTCACCGCAGGGCTTTGGGGTGGGTTAAAGACCAAAATTGAAAAAGCACAGGGCGCCATGGAATTTCAGGCGCAGTTGGCCAACGCCATCGCGCAGTTGGCAACGACTCCAGAACTAATTGCTGCGTACCGGGCACCCGCTTTAACATTGCTGGGACACGCCAATGCGTTGCTGGAGCCACTAGGGGCGGTGACTCTCGCGGGAGCCAAACTTCGAGAAGCGTTCGATGCATTGAGCCTGCACCTATCAGCCTTGGCCACTGCCGGTCGATTCACGGAGGAAGGCCAGGCTGACGTCGAAAAGCTTTCCTTGGATCAGTTGGTCGCGCGATGTGAGGCCATCATCAAGTCGGAACATGACCTGCATGCCTGGTGTGCGTGGCGCAAAGTTCGAGGCGAGGCACTGACCGCAAACTTGTCAAACCTCGTTTCAGCCATCGAAGCAGGTGAAGTACTCGGCGGCGAAGTCCGCAAGTCATTCGAGACCAATTACGCACGTTGGTGGCTGAATACGGTGGTCGACGATGAGCCAGTTATACGCGGCTTCGTCAGTGTCGAGCACGAGCAGCGCATCCGCGATTTCAGAACGCTGGATGATCGCTTTACTGCGCTCACGCGCGACTGGCTGAGGGCACGTCTCTGCGCTGACCTACCGAATCCCGAGACGATCAGCCGTTCCTCAGAATGGGGGGTGCTGCGACATGAGATGAGTAAGAAGACGCGGCACATTCCGTTGCGTGAGCTGATGTCCAAAATCCCTGAGGCTCTGACAAAACTAACCCCTTGCTTGCTCATGAGCCCACTGTCCATCGCTCAGTACCTTGCTCCCGGGGCGAGCGCATTTGATCTGGTGATATTCGACGAAGCGTCGCAAATTCCTGTTTGGGATGCGATTGGTGCGATGGCCCGAGGCCGTCAAGTAGTCATGGTTGGCGACCTTAAACAACTTCCACCCACGTCTTTCTTTAACCGTGCTGAGTCCACAGAGGACGACGAAGACGTCGAAGCCGACCTTGAAAGCATTCTGGATGAGTGCATCAGCGCCAACTTGCCTACTCGCCGTCTCAACTGGCACTACCGTAGCCGACATGAAAGCTTGATTGCGTTCTCGAACCAGCGGTACTACGAATCCAAGCTCGTGACGTTCCCTGCACCAGTCACCAATGACCGTGCAGTGAAACTCTACGAAACACCTGGCGTTTACTCGAAGGGCGGATCAAGAACCAACCTGATCGAGGCTCGCTCATTGGTCGAGCACGTAGTTAATCGCTTACGAGCACCAGGGTTTAAGGAGAGCAAACTCACCATTGGTGTGGTGACTTTCAACGGCGAACAGCAAAAGTTGATCGAAGACCTGTTGGACGAAGCGCGCCGTAAAGACCCGACCCTCGAAGCCTATTTTGCCGACACCGAACTTGAGCCTCTGTTCGTCAAAAACCTCGAAAGTGTTCAAGGCGATGAGAGGGACATCATCTATTTTTCGATCACGTACGGCCGAGACGCAGCCGGTGTAGTGAGTATGAATTTTGGCCCAATCAACCGCCCCGGTGGAGAGCGTCGGTTGAACGTTGCGGTGACGCGAGCTCGCCATGAGCTTTGCGTCTTTGCTAGCCTGCAGCCAGAACAAATTGACTTAGCACGGACACAAGCAGTCGGGGTTCGTGATCTAAAACACTTCCTGGAGTTCGCCCAACGCGGGCCACGTGCATTGGCAGAGGCGGTCACTGGTAGCGTCGGTGGATTCGACAGCCCGTTTGAAGAAGCTGTGGCAACGGCGTTGGCTAGCCGTGGCTGGCAAGTGCATACCCAAGTTGGCGTATCTGCATTCCGGATCGACTTGGGGGTGGTCGACCCAGATGCGCCGGGCCGGTACCTTGCCGGAGTAGAATGCGACGGCGCGACCTATCACCGTAGTGCGACTGCGCGTGATCGAGATAAGCTCCGGGAGCACGTGCTGCGTGGCCTCGGGTGGGAGATTCTTCGCATCTGGTCGACTGATTGGTGGATCAATGCAGTCGGCACCGCTGACCGAATCCATAACGGCCTGAAAGAGCTTCTGGTTCAAAGTCGCGCCCAACGGGCGCAAAAAGAGACAGAGCAAGAGGCTGCACGCTTGTTGGCCGATGCAGCTGTAGCGCAGGTCATTGAGGTTATAGAGGAAACAGCGGTGCCGACTTTGGATGCGGCTCCGGAGATCAGTGCCAACGATAACGATGGTAATTTTGCGCAACAGCAATACGCGGGGCTGGCAGCTCCGTCCGCAGCGACTGACCTGCGACCGACACCGTTGCAACCGTCAAAAATCAATTACTACCGCGAGTGCGATCCAACTGCGGTCATCTTAGGTATCGACCCCGACGCGTTCTTTGAGGCTTCATACATAAGTACCCTTGAAGCGCTTATCGCCCATATCATCAGTGAGGAAGGGCCGATATTGGACGTCAACCTAGCGCGCAAAGTTGCTCGTGCACATGGCTGGGTTCGTACGGGGTCGAAAATCCGGGATCGAGTGATGTCATTTGCCCAGAACAATTACCGGATCAGTGAAGAGGATGTTGGCTCGTTTTTCTGGCCGCATCATGTACCAGATTCAAACCTGGTAGTGTTCAGACGACCTGGCGATGACAACAATATCCGCTCGGTGGACGAGATCAGCTCTGCAGAATTGGAAGCGCTGGCAAATGAGCTAGCTGGCTTGGGCAAGGAAGGGGAAGTCTTGCTCCATGCAATGGCCCGAGAACTCGGCCTTCAAAAATTGACAGCCTCAAGTCGACTTCGTCTTGAAAAGGCGTTGGTCAGTGCGGCCAGCAGATAACCCGCGAAGTAAATACGCCGCCTGGCGCTTGGATCGAAGCAGCGAGGCGGCGCATATTGGCTGAAGCCTATTTGCGGGGCTTACCTGCGTCGCTGCGCTTGTCTCGAATCTGGCCGTCCTGGTTCCGGGAGCGAGGCTGTTCGCCGCCTCCTGGTTTTGGGACATTCACGTCTTTGTTGATAGGGCGTCGATCAGTCATCGCAAAATCTCCTACGTTTAGTGGGTATTTCACAGGTACTGCCTAGGTGCCGATCGACACACCAAAACACATCATGTAGTGGTACGTGTTAATCGTAGGCACAACATAGCGCGCTTTGTGTCGATGCACAAGCTTCGGTTTGTCCCTGGCGATCATGGAGTATCTCGATTGAAGACCCGTCACCGGGCACACACCAGCGATGGAGAGGGGAGCCATCCGCGAACACCTAGATTTGCAAAACGGGCTACGATGGTTTCTTGAAGCGTCATTTGCAACGCGCACTCATTCAGGACGCGCGCGCAACTGAGTCAATGATTGACGATTACTTCGCTACGGATCTGGGGCTGTAAGCTCTGTCGAACCAGAGCTGCACATGACGCGCGTTCACTTCCGGCTATCACCTATCCACACGACATCATTACGACGCTCGTGGATTGAGTTCATCAGTACATCCGCTCACATTATAGATAGATTAGCAGTGCCGGTTCGATTGACCGGCACCGCCTAGGGTGTCGTTCTACGACATCTTCTGTGCTGCCCAATCGGTTCATATGAATCTTATGAGCGATTTGATGGCTACCCCAATCGCTGCCATCACGTTTTCAGTGCGCGCGTCGAGCAAGCTTCCGTAGCAGTTGCGAAGGTGACGCTGTTCTTCACGCGCGTGCTGGGCGGCAAGTGGATAACGATCGCCTGCCAAGCGCTCGATTTCTACCATTGAATCGAACCGGGAGATATCGTGAGCGTGCTTGCGACGCAAGCGTCTGTCGAATCTTCCGGTGTTCATCAATCCTAACGCATAGGCACCCATGACCCAGCCGAACAGCTCTTGGCCGGTGAACTCATGAATATCCAGTGAATTGATCAGATCCAATGGCAGCGTCGACTGAGTGCCAGCCGCATAAACCAGCACTGGTAGGGCCGCAGCAACGACTGCTCTGGTCGACAGCGGTGGGTAACTAATGCGAAGTTTGGTGTCGATAGAGTTAAACAAAGCAAAGCTCCTTGAAAGTGGCCACGGTGGGCCTGCTAACCCATCATAGGCCGCTCAAGGAACGGTGCAATCCATAAAGGGCCTACAAAAACTCGCTAGCCCACCGTTCAAAAGCTGCTTTTCCGATGTCGTTCAACCAATGGATGATCCTTGGCAATTTGATGCGCCGCATGCAAAGGAGACGGAAACCGAAGGTATCCATCCCATAAGGGGGCGAATTTGCACCAGAGCCCCACCTGCAAGGCCATTCGGTCGGGGTTTGCGAAATCACCTGGCTGGATCATCACAAACTCGGTAACGCCCAGTTGTTGCCACGAATCACGCAGCCGGGATTGCGTGATGTCGTAGCGAGTTTGATGACGCTGCGATCGCATACGGTTGTAGTGCTTGGTGTAGGAGGTGAAGTAGTAAACATTCGCTTGATGTTCCGCCTGGTGCACCCCGAGTTTATTGCCGATGTACATGGGGACTGTCGGGGATTTGCTATGCACCCCGGTCATCTGCGCCGTCTGGCTGTCAGCGCGCACCCGCAGCGCCCAGGCGCCTCGCGGGAACGCGGGTAAGCCGTGCCCAGCACCATCATTGAGACCTGGATAGAGTTTTTTAAGGCCTGCGTTCATCAGCACAATCAACGGTGCGTCCGCTACAGCGGTCGGGGCCAGCATTGCCCGGCTGATGAAACTGATCGCTTGATCTGCATCCATCAGTTTCTCGGTCGCATGAATCCGGCACAACCCCTCCTGATAGCCAACCCAGCCATCACCTGGCACCACGAGAGGCGTCGTCGAAGCGCTGGGTATGCCGATGGCTGCCGGGCAATACACCTCTAAATCGCGAGAACCAATTTTCGCCCTGGTCACCACTGGCAGGTACATGTCGGTGAACTGTGGGCGTATGGATTCAAGGTAAATCGAGATGACTGTGGTGCTGCTGTCGATACCTCTGAGCTGGCGCAGGGGCTCTGGGACGTAGCCTGTACTCCTTATGGCATCGAGCAAGCTGTTGAGCGCAGGGTAATCCACCGCCTCATCAGTCTCCTTGCTGGCTGCTTGGCGCTTGGCTACCAGCTTGGATATCCGCTTACCCATTTTTCTATCTGCAGACGAAGGAGCAGAGCTGCCGGATTCGCCGGAGCTACCCTGGCCGGCAGCTGGCGGTAGGTGCCATATAAACTGGGTAGCAATCCCATGCTTTGCAAACAGCGTTCGCAGGATATGCTTGGGGTCAGTCTCCGATTTGGTGGCGACGGCAGGCACTGATTCGACGATGGCTACTTTTGCCCCCATCTCCACAACGTGGGGGAGCACCTCGCTTTCGAACCAATGCTTGACGTGATCGTGGGACGTCAGCTCAGTCAGGGCTTGTGAAGCCCCAGGGCGCTGTATCTGCTGGAGAATTACCGACGGCCTAACCCCTTGCTTGAAAACGGGCGTCAGGTCATCTAGGCGCTCCTTGATGTCTGCGACGCGAGCCATGATGTCTGTGTGCGCTGTGATCACCGCGATTTTGATCGGCTTATTATCAACATCCTTATCGCGTGTGCGGACAGACACCATGTTGCCCAAGTGGCGAGTGAGCATGGGTTTCGCGCTGGTAACTGAACGCTGGAAGTGAAAACTCGCCTGATCGAGAAAAAGGGGGCCGGCACCGTTACCCACAGGCCAAAACGGTGGGGTGTGAGTGTGGATAGGGCGAAGCTTCCCTATCAGCTCAAGGTCACCCAGGCCGAGCAGGGGAAGCTCTGTAGCGCCAAGCTGTTTGAGCACCTTGGGCGCAACGGTGCTGTAGCGGGTTTCGAATTTGCCGTCAGCGGCTCTGGGCGGGATATAGACGCCAAATTTAGAAATCCCGTGCCCGGTATCGAACCAGACCTTGTTTGTAGCGTGCCGCCACTGAGGCAATATATGGCTTAAATGAACGCACACGGCTGCGTAGGGCTGCAGCCGGCGATGAACCAAAACCAACTGAGTTGTGATCGCGTGCATTGCGATTGCTTGCCGCCCCTCATTCGCATACGTCAGCGGTTCATCCCAAGCGAGCAGCGTGGCATCGCTGCAGAGCCTCAGATTTAGAGGTTTGGAAGACGCCATCGGCTGCTCTGTCATGCGTTGAGCGAGCATCCAAGGCACAACCTTGTACATCGTGGTTGACTGCTTGGGATCGGCGAAAAGCGTTGAGGCATGCAGAGGCGATGGCTCACCCGGTCGCAAAAAAGAGGCCACTTCCTGTGCGCCCTCAGCTGTTTCTTCAGCCCAGAAATTGATCGCTTCGCACACCTGATGATGCGAAAGAGGGTTTATGGATGCTATGGCAGGTGCCGCCCCCCTCGCATCCGGCTTGTAGTTCACCCATACCGGCCCGCCGGAAATGGCACTGAGAATTTCCTCTAGTCCCCCTGTGGGGAGGCTGGGTTTTTTGAAGAGCTGTGTGAGCCGCTTCCACCCATGGCAGTATTCATCCGTTGCCCGAAACTGGTACACCGGAGGCAGTTCTTCGGGGTCGAACTGGAAAAGGTTAGTCCTCAGTTGGAGGGTCATCGTGATACCTCATGCTCGGATCAGGTGTGGATTCATCAATGTATTGGTGCATGGCGTCTACGAGCCCGGCGTGATGTCGGGAAAACTCTCCCCAGTGACCCGCGTCCTCTAGCGTTTTGATGGTGGCTGCGAGCAACTGCGCCCATGTCGTGCGGTTGTCGTAAAACGCCGCATCGGCCAGATAGCAGGTGACAGGCGTCCCGCCACGGCGAGCACGTCCCACCAGCTGAGTCAGCGTTACGAGGACGTTCATCATGGTGAAGTGCCTGATCGCTTTCGGCTGACGGCTGAAGTAGGGTGGAGATGTGCGGATACCGTTGAGCGTCCTGTTCGCCAGCAATCTTTCTTCGATAAGCGCAAGACCTGGGCTGGCATTGGGCAAGACCTGGTCGCCAACGATGTAACAGAGATGCGCAAGGTTGTTGCCAGGCTGATCAGAGGAGGGCATTGGGCGTACACAGACCACGACGCCCCCCAACGCTGATTTTCCTTCTCGGGTAACGATGTTGTGTCCCCGGGCCATTGGGTAAATGGAGCTGACGAGCAGATCCACGTCGGCGCAGGGGCCATCGGCGAAATTAACCAGATGGTCGTAGGTCATCCTCTGGGCGCGGGGCAAGCGATCTTGTCGATCTTCTTTTTTGCCACCACGCACCCACCCGACTTTTCTCGCGCCGCCGCTCACCTCATAAAGCGTGGAGGCTAGTTCTTTTGCTTCAGTATCACTGCCGGTGACCAGCAGCAGGCGTGCGCGCTTGGTGGTTTCGACGCACGCTTTGAGCGCGGCGAGTTTCGCGTTAAGCCACGGCCATAGTTCCTGGCCCAAATGGCGAACATTTTCGAGACGGTTTTCCATGTCCGAGCCGGAAACATGGAAGTTTCCGTGCACATTCTCGAAACGGATATTGCCTTTGGCGTCGGGTACGTCCACCAGTGTTTTGGCGCGCAAATCAAAGCTGCTGGCGCCCGGAAAGTAGGCTGTGGCACTGAAGCCGATGAAGGTTCGATCGACGCCAGCGTAGATCTGTGAAGTCAGGTTAGGCAGAAATTGCAACGTGCGATGCGGGTCTCCGCACATGGCGACCACTTGCAATGACCAGGAGTTACGGCCTGTGCGTTTGCGTTTGAACCCATAGACGACCCGTTGCAGTGGGCCCAATGGTGTTGGACTGAACGGCGCTGAACCGGCAAGATCCTGTTGAACTTTGACCGCAGAAGGAACCTTGGCTCGAACCATGGCTGGAATATCGGCGTAAAGCGTACGCAGGCTCTCTTCGATGTAATGCAAGCTGGCTCGCAATATCAGCGCCGCGATGAGCCGCTTCACCTTGTCGTCGTTTAAATGCCTGCCCAAGAGCTTGGCTTCACCCAGATGGTCAAGCGCGATAGCAATATTGAGGTAAACCTCCTCGGGTGCTGGTTGTGCATTGTTGCGGGAGAACGTGCGCAGCAACGCTTGTAGGTCAAGGAAATGAGGGGCTATAGGCCCCTCAGTGAAACCACATACGGCGTCCAAATCCTCAGCGGGCAGTCCCAGGCTATCGCTGATAAAAAGGTCGTCAGCGCGTTCCCAGACCGTTTCTCGGTTGGGCCACTGCAGCTTGCCTTGTGCCAGGCTGAGCAAGCGAGTGGTATTCATAATGACGGCAGGGCAGGCTCGCTGTACCCGGAACAATACGCTGTCATCCAAATCCGGAATGCTGTCCTTGCCAAAAATTTCTAGATACAGCTCCGCAAGACTGCTGTGCTCGCGGTGGTTGCTTAAGGGCAGCTCGAATTTACTGGTATCGATGGCGCTTTGTAGTAAACCGTCGATTTCATCGATCAGAAAGAGCGGTGCCGAGCGCAGCAACAACTCCAGGATACTGTGAGTCGACACCCCAGCCCCCTCGATGGGAATCCGTGTGGTGCTGGATATCAAGGCATGGTGGTTCACAACGACAATATCCGCTGAGAGCGCTTGCTCAAGCATCGTCCTTTTGCCGCATTGTGCCAGCAGCGGGCAGTTACGCAGCCGCTTTACAGCCTCTTGACCCTCGCTGTGACCCACCAGATTGAGGTTAAAGCAAGGCTCGTCGTCCGGCTTGCTTACGCTTCCATCGGTTGCGCAATAATCCAATAAACAGCGGTAATCATAGGGATGATCATCACGCCCCGACGCAACGTAATAGCTGCTGGTGCTGGCGATTTTCCGCTGCGAATGCAAAGGGGCGATGCGTACCTGACTGGCCACCACGTTCGCTTCCCGCTTGAGGGTTTCAACCGTGTTACGGACATCGGTGAGCGTAGGGACAGCGATGACAACCCTGTGTCCCGCCATCGCACTCGCCAAAGCCATAAGGTTAACAGCGACGCTTTTACCAGAGCCAGTAGGCGCATTAACGCGGTAGAAGGAGCCGGCTGCAGCCTCCACACCGCCATTTTTGGGGACAATGTTCGACAGCGATACTCTGTGGCTGGAATGCAGATTGAGCTGGGTGTCGACCGCGGCCGCATCCAGCAGGGCAGCAAGGTCATGGAGCGTTTGCCAAGCCCAGTGATGTGAGGGCACGTAGGGCGCTTCAACCATCTCAAGCTTGGCATCAGGCGGGTCGAGCCGCACTCTTAGTTCTTCGGGAATGACGAAGGTTCGGTAACCCTCGGCCGTGTGCTCGCGCAGTCTTACCGCGCCTGATTCGGGTAATACAACAGGGGCCGATGCGGTAGACAGCTGCCTGATGGCGTTGAGCAGCTCGTCAATGAGCCCGTCGAGGTCAAAGCCTGGCTTGAGATAATAAAAATCCCTTTCCCTGAGCTTTGCCACTGAGAGCTCATCATCAGCCTCCACCAGGCGAAAGGGGCCTTTGGAGGACAATAGGAGCTTGCTGGCCTGGGCGATGAAGTTACCGCTGAAGTTAAGGTCGTACGGCCGGTACTTGATCAGTTGCATGATTTGCTTACGAACAAGCTGCGACGCGGTTTCCCAACCAATCCACAGGTGGGGACGCCCTGTCAGCAGTGCTTCTGCATCAGCCAGCATCGGCTCCTTGCTGATGTGCTTGACCGCCAGTGCGAGCGCCAGGCTGGTCGCATTCTCAGTTAGCGTCGGCATAGGCGCGCAATCCGGGTGATGCATTGCGACTCGGTCATGATCTGGTGACCGTCACACTGCTCGCGCAGAGAGGGCACCTCTCCTTTCTGATAATCAGGAATGACTATCCAGACGCCCGTTGCTTCGGTGTTTGTCAGGCGGTGGGCCAAAAAGCGCATCGATCGCCACACCTTCGCGTCCAGCCAGATTTCCTGATCACCGACCTCGATCTTCACATCGCTTCGATCAACGTCGGGCCACAGGGTAGGGTGTAGGCCCAACTTCGCGAGGCGATCATGTAGCCGGCGCTCCAGAAGGCCCGGAATCAGGGTGAATTTCCATAGGGCAGTATTGAGCCTATACCGATTTTCCGCATCGATCGCCGGCACCTGGCGCCCAGTGTCCATCCGAAACAATTCTTCGTTTGACCAACGGCAAACGCCAGTGGTTTTTTCACACCACAGTGATCCACAGCACACTTCTATGCGCTGGATCTGCATCGGCCAGCCACAGGAGGGACAAGGATAGAACCTACCAGCCTTGGTGAGGTGATCTGGAATTTCCTCGAAAATCGACTTGAATTGAACGCCGAGTTCAATGAGAAAATCCACCGCATGGGCGCTATGGATGTGGGGGTGCTCACACAGAAACAGGCGGAAGGTACGGTACTCGTCATCGCCGCGGGGATGGTGCTGGCAGCGGTCACGAACGTCCTTGACCATGCCCTGGACGCCCTCCCAGCCTGTGCTGGGATCGTATTCAAGGCCAATTTCATCGCAGAGGACGCTAGGCTTATCGTTGACCTGAAGACAGCCCTCAAAGCCTTGGCGATACTGATCGTCGATCCACCTTTCAATGGGCAAACTCAGACAGCGGTTCAGTGCCGGAATGCTCAGCGCAGGCTGGCCGGGATTTAGCCACCAGAGGATCGAGCTGACCTGACGCAGTATGGCGTGGCGCTCCGAGACCATCGATGCGTCGAGTTTGGCTGCCTTGACCAAGGCGCTCATCAAACGCTGAGCGTCGATTTCCACTGGAACCATTGGAGGCCCCCCGAAAATGCGCGCGCACGAGCGAGTGGCCCGTGTGCTTGTGGACTTTGCTGATAAAATGCCGCGATAGAGGCTGGTTCAATATTGGCGATAACGCAAGTTGCTCCGCCAAATGGAGCTTTTCCCGGGGTGTACACCCGATTAAGGAGGCAGTAGATGAAGGATCAGGCCAGACTACGCTCTCAAGGTGATTTTCCAAACAAGCGAGACGTTGAATACGCCACCGTCTTGGTTGACCTTGCGCACAGACTTCTACCCAGCAACCTGCAAAATCCTCTCTACGCCGACGACCATCTCGTGGCAGGCCTTTCGGAATCCCCGAGCGGACGGCTGACCTATGACACGCTGTACCTGGACGACCTTGCGCTGGCACAGGCCTTCGCGGATTACCTGAACGTCGTTTTTCAAAGGCGTAAATACGCAGGCCAGTACGCTTTGAGGGTTGAAGTTGCGACCACCACCCAGACAGGGACGGCCACCGAGCAGCGGCTAAGGCGCTCAGAAGCTGTGCGAGCACTGCTGTGTGCTAAGGGCGTAAGGGGTAGCTCCCAGTGACCTCAAGAGGATGAATTAACGCTAAGGTCGCCCTCGGAATCCCGGATTGGGGGAAATGAAGATTTCGACGCATTTTTTAAAGTTTTGGCGCGACTCAAAGCCAATACCCAAGGCAGGAACCGTATGCGGTAGTTCCGCACGTACGGATCTATTGTGCGGGGGGCGGCAGGTAACTGCCGTCCCTACCACGACCAACGCTTCCCGGCGTACTCGATCACATTCATTCGTAGTGAGTTTTCTATAGCCCAAGCCGGCGGTTCCATAGATCATCCGCAGGCGATTTGGCATTATCGTGAAGGGGGGCTCTTGCTGAGCAGCAGACAAGCCCTCGGACGCAAATCGCACTGGAGCCACCGCAAGCTGAGCAGAGGTTATGTGCCTCAGGTCTCAGTGAACTCCGGCAACTGAGTCACCGTATCAAGTCTTTGCACAAGGACGCAAAGTGATCATTCAAAAATCTGTAACCATAGATAGCATTGAAGAACTGCTTACCACAGAGTCAATGCATGATTCTGTACGCATTCCGCTTAACACCAGCTACGGCGGGATATTCGGCATAGAAGCTGCGTTGGCGCAGCTCATCATCACCTGGGCGAAAGGAAAGGGTGAAAAGCTTTTACACCTACATTGTGATGAAAATGACTGGGCATCTCATGTTGCCACACTGGGTCGATCCAGCGCCGGCCTCGCGGCCTTGGTGATGTGCTCTAAGGTCGATACAACCAGTCATGTCGAAATCGAGAAAGGCGATGCTTTGTTGACACTGTTGCCAATGATTCAGGCGATGTATGACGGAGTCTTAAAGGAAACTAGCAGCACAAGGGGCGCACGCCCCACGGTCATCAATCTTTTCAGCGTCTGCAGCGCACGACGGGAATATATCAAACCGTTCTACGCTGGTGGTGTACCGCCCAAGGTACATCCCAGTGACTCATTTGAAGGGATAATTGATAGGGCCTCCACTCTAATGCAGACCAAAGCGGACAGACGTGCATTGATGAAGCACGGCTTGGCCTCATTGGGGAATGTGATCTATGAGCTCATATCAAATGCCGACCAGCATGCAACAACAGATCTGCATGGCGATAAATATAAGAAGGGATTGCGCGGTCTGACTATAAAATCGATCAAGGTTCAGAGAAATCAGCTCAAGGATAAGTTCTCCGGATTGGCTGGAACGTTTGAACGGTTTATAGCTAACAATATGACTCAAGGTGATACGCTCGATCTTTTGGAAGTTTCGGTCATAGATAGCGGCCCTGGCATGGCGCGCAGATGGTTATCGCATAAATACGGGCGAGTTATTGAAGATTTATCAGCCATCACTATCGAGGAGGAGCTGGGAGCAACCATGGAGTGCTTTGAGAAACATGTGACATCTAAAGATGATGAGGCTTCTGGCATGGGACTTCACCGAGCCACAAAAGCCATGAATGATCTCAAGGCGTACGTAAGACTTCGCACAGGAAGGTTGTCCCTTCAACAAACTTTCAGCGGAAAGCCTCAAACTGCAAAATTCTCTCCTAAGCCATGGAAAGCAGACGGAACACTGTCAGCGGTGGAAGGAACTGTCTTCACTATATGCATCCCGGTGAACTAAATGACAGATCTCTTCGACTTTGAGGTTTGCCTCAATGAAGGTTTGCCTACCGCTGTGAATATTGTGGTGTTTTTCAACGGGCCTGACCAAGTTACAGCTGAGCAACTCACCCATGCCCTGCAAATACGGCTGCGGGAGTACGTGCTCCCTGATCATGTTTTGTTTCTGACTCCTGATGTCTTTCGAGGGCAGATCAAAGACGAGCTCAAGAAAGACCGCTCAGACTTTTCTATAGCATTGCAGCGAAAGGGTCGATCATCTAACGTTAAGTATGGGTTCGGGTTTTTCAGCCATGATGGGCGACTTTCCAGCCACGAAATCTATGATGGTACTGATAAAGACCTCGGCAAACGTATAATTAATTCTTTCGATGACATCTTGAGCGCAGGCCTCAAACACCTGGCAAAGAAATACAATGTATTAGAGAGAGCGCCATCCGGATTCTTATTTTCTAAGCCATCGTCTCGCGCGGCTAACTACTTCATAAGGGCGGAGTCCCTGTTGGCAGAGGCTGCCAACTCTCATTTCATCGCACTGGCGTGTCTGAAGCATGTAGCGCCTGCGGAGCTTTCTAATGCGCCAAAAGTAATATACCTGGACACGATTGCATTTCTCCCTGTCGCCTTGTCGATAAAGCTATTTCTGAACACCTTCGAAAAAAAAAGCCCTCTTTCCATCCGGTCATTCAAGTCGTATGAAGGCGTTGCTGGTTGCGCTCCATCGGGTAGCGTAGCGCTCTGCCTAATCTCGGCATCGACCAACTGCGGCCTTGCCCAGAAATGGTACGAGGAGAATGGTTTTGATGCCTCAAAAATAATCACCATCCTGTCATTTCTGAAAAAATCGCCTTACTGCTCAATCGTGCTGCCGTTAGAAAAACCCCATGATTTCAGCACCAGCGACGGTTCAGACTCCCGGCCGTTGATAAGAATACAGGGTGAGCGCTTCGTCGCTCAGCATTCGGAGACACAACTCCTTAACATTTCTGTTAAACATGCTCACGACACGTTGCAAGAACGATTTGAAAAGTACGTCGGCAAAGGATTCTTTGGGTGCTATGGCCAGGGGCTAACTGGCAACCGAAGAACAGTTTGGGTAGACCGATCAAAGCTGGCTGCGGACGAGCAATTTCAGAAGTGGCTCAGCGATTGTGTGATTGAAGAGGTTTCATTATCAACGAACACCATTATCTATGACGATGACCCCGCTAGTTTGGCAATGGCAACTCATGCCAAGTCATTACTGGAGGGATATGGACTCACGATTGTTTACTTTCTAAGCTTTAATGAGCTTGAAGATTTGGAGACGTTCGTTGGCGGAGCACTGGTCTTGGCAGCTGCTGCAGAGAGAGGATCTCGATTGCTGAGCGTGAGCCGACGCTTGAGAAGCAACCAGGAAAGTGGGACACGGGTGTATCTTGTTGGGGCACTCCTAGGTCGATCATATGATCAGATCGCAGAGCTTTTTTCCAATTTAACCCAGCCGCCCAGCGGGGCTAAGCGTTATTCGGTCAAGAGCTACTTCGAATTTCCAGTCTCCAACCCAATCTGCAATAACCATTGGGAAGAGGAGGACAATCTATTATCGCGGATTATCAGTCAAAGTTCTCGGCCGCCGGCCTTTGTGGTCGAACGGGTCAAGGAGCTAAAGGTCACAGGCGATTCTGGCCTCATTCAGTCTGCATTTTGGCGCTCCAGTCACACGGACAAGCCTATGACGATCACCAAAGGTTTTGCATTTGTTGACGACAAAACTGATGTGAAATCCAGCACCAGTGTCGAGATATTTCTGACAATCAACTGGGTGCTGCAGAATGCCAGGCAGTCCGCTAAAGTTGGGGAGGGTAAAAAGTTGGCCTCCATTGAGCTTCAGCAAGTTTTGCTATCTCCAGAGGTCTTCTCACGATACGACGATGGGGTTATTCAAGCTGCGTTTCTTCGGGCAGCTCATCCGGCAGAATTGGATTACAGAGAGCACGAAGGCTACAGCTTGGCAATGGCTGATATTATCAGACGGATCGTTCGGGGCTACGGGAACTCGCGCGGAGAGGCAGCACTCGAATTCATCGTCGCGCTGTGCATCGGTAAGATCGCCCTCCATTCGACTATCGCAGGTAAACTCAAAGAATTTATTTGCAGTCAAATGGAATCGCATCTAGAGGGGGTACACACCTTATTTACCACGGATTCAGAGGCGCTTTAGTTAATTTAGGAGTCCTTTGCAGTGTGTGATTCTCCTTGCCGCTGCAAAGCCAATTTCTTCTAAAAGCTTATAGGGGATTGACCCAGTGCCTCCACCAGGATTTTACGCTCCCTCGATAAGATACATCTCACCGCATAGTTGCATTTCTTTAAACGTTCCATTCTGTACCTTAAGTAAAAAGTTTTTTCTCATGATGACCGTGCCGATAGCATGGCGAAGCTATTCAGGGCAGGCCAACCATGGACTGTTCAATAGATCTGCGAAGTTGCGGGGGGAGTTCTCAGCGTTCTACGATTCTGAATGGATGTTTTCACGGCTTCTTGAAAGAACGATTTACTCCTGCAGGGTAAGCATCAATCAGTGCCAGGAGGCCCACCGGAAATCCCTTTAGCCACCAGCGCTGGCGTCTGCGGGGCCGCGCGCAACGCAATTCCCCCGAACGAAACACTGGCATCCACGTAACGCAGCGCGGACTTCATGTCCTTCCAGCCTACATAACCCATCAATCCCTTAATGTCCCAGCCGTTCGCAGACGCCCAGGTCGCAAAGCCACGCCGCAGCGAGTGGCTGCTATATAGCTCTGCAGGCAAGCCTGCCTCCTTCAAAATGCGGCGTAGCACAGGGATCAGGCTGTGCGGCTGCAGGCCTTGGCCTGACAGATTGCCCCAACGATCAATTCGCTGGAACACCGGGCCTTTCGCAATCCCGGCAACTGTTATCCAGTTGATGTAAGCCTCCACTGGACAAAGCATGGCGAGCGCCGGCGTCTGAAACGTAGTTCCTTCATGCTGGCGGTCACCCTTGGTGTAGGGTAGGAAAAAGGTAATGCCTTCACCGCTTATGGCTTGGGTGTCCTCCACCGTTAGCCTGGCCAACTCATCGCCTCGAAAGCCCCGCCAGAACCCAATTAAGATAATCGCCATCGAGCGGCGATGACGCACCAGGGATTTGTAATCTCCGCGTTCAATCGCAGCTGCTGCTTCCCCTTCAAGCCATGTGACCGCTTTCTCCAGGTGCTTCAGCAGCAGTGGGGCGGCCTGTTTGACCTTTGCAGGATGCACGACCCTGATGCCCTTGATCATCTGGCGAACGTCAGGCGTCTTGGTCGGATCAGGGAAACCCTGAGTGATGTGCCATTGCGCAAGGGCTGCTAGACGCTGCTTCAACGTATTGATGGAGAGCTTGTCGGCGTATTCCGCCAGATAGCGAACGATACCGTCACCGGTAGTGGGGAGGTAGCCACCCCACGTCACCTCGAAGTGCTCGATGGCAGCTCGATAGCTTTTGCGCGTGTTCTCTCGCGTACCTGCTTTGAGGTACCGATCTGCCTTGTCCATCTCACTTTGCCTTCAAAATCTGGGCTCTTGCGGCATTCCGCCTCATTCGATAGGGACGAAACCCATTTTTAGAATTCAAGAAGCCATAAAGCCCTATTATGGCTTTCTAGATGTACAATTTTAAAGCGGTAAAATTTGTGTTAGTGTATTACGTAATTACATGACATGTAACACAACACGAAATCGTAGGAGTTCTCATGGCCCGTGGCGGCATTAACAAGGCGGTAGTGCAGAAAGCTCGGCAGGCACTGCTCGCGAAGGGTCTCCACCCAAGCATCGATGCCGTACGCGTGGAACTGGGGAACACTGGGTCGAAAACGACAATTTCTCGGTATTTGAAGGAGATCGAGTCCTTTGATCCGCGACCGCTATCGTCCCGCGAGCGCATGAGTGAAGAGCTTGCAGCAATGGTTGAAAGCCTTCTGGATCGACTTATGGAGGAGGGTGACGAGTCAATTGCGCAAGCTGGTGCAGCGTTTGATTTGCAGCGCTCAGGGTTCGAGGCTCAGGTTGCTAATTTGCAGTCTGAATTGACCTCGGCTCGGCGGCAGTTGGACGCACAGCAAGCCGCAATTGAGGTGCAGACGGCCGAGCTCCAAACAAACCTATCCTCGCTCCAGTCAGAACTGACACGTAATGCCGGCCTCAGCCAACGTTGCAGCGACCTGGAAGCCCAGGTGGGCGATAGGGACAAGCAGATCCAGTCGCTGGAAGAAAAGCATGTGCACGCACGTGGCGCCTTGGAACACTACCGCGAGTCAGTAAAAGAGCAGCGCGATCAAGATCAGCGTCGACATGAAACCCAGCTTCATCAGGCCCATGTAGAGCAGCGCAAGCTGCAAGAAACCTTGGTGCTCAAACAAGATGATTTAACCCGACTGAATCGTGATAACGAACGCTTGCTGGGCGAGTCACGGCAGCAGGTCAAAACGCTCCATGTCCATGAGAAGCGCATTCAGACCCTGACTGAAGAGATCCAGAGCTTGAAGTTGGCAGAGGCGAAATTTGCTGGCGTTACAGAGCAACTTCAGGAGCAGATCAGTACGCTTCGGCTGGACGCCAGGGCTTTTAATGAGGCCGCAGCCCTGAGCAATGAGCGTGAATTGGAGTTAAGGCTGCAACTCGTCTCTGCCCAGTCAGAAAATGAGCAGCTCCGACGAGATCAAGCTATTGAGGTTGAGCCCGTTGAAAACGGTGGAAGTACAACAGCCACCCCTGCCTCTGAGACTCCACGGACGAAACATTCAAGGACACCGAGGAAGTGATCATGAACATAGCTGCGTCCAGACTGAAAGATCCTGATCAAGACGGCTCCGCACTGCAGTGGGCTCATCGGCGACTAACCCTGATGCTGGCGAATGGCAAATTCCCGCCAGCGTTCACTCCGCTCGCCAGCCGAGCTCAGCTGAAAAGCCGAAATCAACCCGACCTCATAGCGACTGACTCGAACCACATAAACTAGCCGCTGCGCTCCTGTCACCCTCACCGAAGCGATTTCTGTATGCAGGCTTGAAAAGCTACATATTGGGCCTATATTAAATTATAGGCACTACATGCGGTGGTTTTCATGGACATGACAAATGTTGAAAAAGAAGCTTCCGAGCTCCTACGCATGCTTTGGCGCGACCGATATCACCTGTGGGGAGATCGAGAAATCACTCCGCTTCAGGCACGAGATCCAAGGAAGGCAGCTCTAGCCTACGGCTTTGAGTTCTTAGAGCTCCCGAATCTAGGTGATCCCAAGTTCATCCAAAGCGGTTCCGGCCCGAAAATAGCGGGGCTGATTGATCGGCAGGCGAGCCGCATCGCCATTTCCCAAGAATTCTCGCCCACGGTAAAACTGTTCACTGGCGCCCATGAGATCGGACACCTTGTCCTGCATAGAGGCGAGGTAATGCATAGGGATCGGGCGTTAGATGGCCGCCCGGTCAGCGGGTCGCGAAACCGAGAAGAGCGCGAGGCAGATTTCTTTGCAGCTTGCTTCTTGATGCCTGCCAAGCTCGTTGCTGATCGTTTCAGGCGCCAGTTCTTCTGTGCAGACCGGCTTCACTTTGACGATACGGTCGCGTATCACGTTGATCCGAATAATATCGAAGGCTTGTTGTATGCCCCTGCAGACTCCCTGGAACGGGAGCTTGCGCTGGCGCGGTGTCAGCGTTTCAACAACCTGCGCATTGTCCCGCTTGCAGAACAGTTCGGGGTATCCGCTTCGGCCATGGCGTTACGACTTAAGGAACTTGATTTAGTACGCTGGCCGTAGTTTGAACGGTGCTTACCAGTATTCAACCGCGACAGTGCTGAAAGACCTCACTGAAAGCGGGCGGATCGATATAAGAGTACATTTGTACTCCGTCCAGTGTAACGCTCACATCCCGGCCTTATTGCCTGAGTTTGGCACCGCTCTTGTGTGTGCTACTCGACATACCGTCGACTCGCGGTGAGTGCTGGTGGTGTAGCTTTTGCTCATCACCTCGCATTTCATCCCACGCCGCGTCTACTGCGGTCGAGGTTTTTAGAACAAGCCGACCAGAGCCAAGGGTTGCAGTACGCGTGACAAGAGCGATCTCCGGTTGAGTTAAGATTCCAACTGACTATCATGTACAGACCGAGCTCCGGTGCGGCATTGGCCCCGTGGTTGCTCGTGAGCTAACAACTTGAAAGCCAAGCTGTAGAGTCGAAGCCTGACACAGACGAGGACAACGATTTGGACATGGATGTGGAAACTCGAGTCCGTGAAGCTGTGAGCGCCATTTGGGCCCTAGGCACGAAGCCTGTGGGCGGACTATGGAAAACTGCTGAATTCGATCGGTTGAAAACAGCCTGCGCTGATAGGTACGAGCAGGGCAAGGTCACCTTTGGCGTTACATTCGCGCTGGATCACGCGCTCAAATCTCTGGGGCTCCCTTGTCTGTCCTCAGAAGGCACTCCAACCACCTCCATCAATCCGACTCAAGCCTACATGCTGCTGGACGCGGCGTTCACCCGAACCACCACGCGACGTAGGTACATATGCCCACTTGATCTGGCCGAAGATATTCCGACGTTAAGTTTTGGTGACGCGAAAGTCAGTCGCTTCAATGCCGCGCAGTTGGATGAACTGTTCGATAAGCCACGGCTCGCGAGGTACTACCCTAAGCTTTCGTTCGACTCAAGCCGGTTCTCACAATTTTACTGGCTGGTGGTGGAGGAAAACGTCCCAGTGGCGGACAGCGCAGAGGGCCGCTCGATCCCGAGTTTCTCAATGATGATGAATCGTGATTTAGGCGAAATCGACCCTCATAAAAGCCGTTTTCCACCCGCGGTCGAGAATGCTCTTTTCTTCTTGCTCTTGGCTCCTTGGGAAGACTGGTCAACCATGACCGAGGTGGACTGGCGGGGGTTTCGGGTACCGTGGATATACCAACTTGATGATGACTTGTTCGTGGCGCCTTCTTTGCCACGTAGCCCGGACTCTCTCTCTTGGGAACCTAAATTTCTCCACGACGAATTTGGGGAGGTCGAAGAGACTGAATGCCCCGTGGAGTTGAGGCTGACAGATGAGGCGAATCGGCTATTGTTGGGCCGAAACCAAGAGTACTGGTCGGAGTTCCAAAGCGCGTTCAGCACCAGTTTGTTCGACACGCCGGTCATTCATTTCCTGGTGCGGGCATTCTTATCGAACGGTATCGATGAGTTCATAGCTCACCTCACCGTCGTGGAGGCGGCTCTGGGGCTTCAGGGCGACTACAGACGCAGAGAGCGTGGAAATCATGTAGAGAAGGGGCCTACGGAAAGGGTCGCACTACGGCTGGCCGCGGCCTTGGATGATCCAGGTGCAGCAACTGTCTATGAAGACCTGTTCGAACACAGAAGCGCTTTTATTCATGGCCGGGGAGGCCTAAAGAAGATCTCAACCGTTCAACGTGTTCAAGCCAGAAGGATTGCAGCGAAGGCTGCTGTAGCTCTGGTGAGGCTGGACCGCGATTCCGATCGATTGCGTGATGCTGTGCTAGCTGAACTACTCGACCAGGGGGTACGGCTTACCGCTGTTAATGGACAATAATTCGATGGTTGACGCAGTGGGCCCGTTGCAGATCTATAAAATTCCGAAAGCCATTGAGCGGGCGCGATCAGATGTGTCTCCAGAGGGAATCACAGGGTATTTGCTGTGTGCTCGGCAGCAGCGAATCGACGTGACCGGCTTACTGTTCTGTAATCAGGATCGAGGTCTATCTGACGGGGTAGCGATCCATACGCCTACTGTTGAGGATAGGGCTTGGGTAGAGGAGTACGAGTGGGTGATTACCATGGGTGGTGTCTACGTAAATGCTCATCGGCAACACGAGAACGGTACTTTTGACCCGCTTGAAACCCTGCACTAATACCGCTGCTGACCACTGATTAAGCAGCAGCCCAGTGCTGCTCGCATGCTGCCAAGGAGTTTGACATGGATGTAATAAAGCACATCACCGACCTTGAAGTGATGGCGCAGATTTCTGCGGAAAACCGTGACACCTACCGCACCTCGCTCGAAGTTATGACGATTTACCCAGACTACGCGTTGACCACGTTTCGTAAGTTACTCGAGCTAATGGTTACGCTGGTGGGCGACAAGCTACACCTTCCTTTTGGTGATCAAGACCTTTGTTGGCGTATCAACCATCTGCATGAATGCCAGCTGTTAAGCCATGCAACCAAAAGTGATTGCCACAGCATTCGCTTGTGGGGAAACCAAGCCGTACATGCGTCTCCTCAGGAGCTTACTGCGAAGGATGAGAATGACAAAGTCTCACCACAGTCCGGTGATGTAGATCAAGCGAGGAGGGCCCGTAAGCTCTTCACATCGGTGCTCTGCGAATTTCACAGCATGCTGTTCGGTAAAACCCCGAAGCTGATTATCATCCCCGCAGAGGTACCAGACCTTGTACCTGGTCAGGCGGTAGGGAAGGCCATTGCGAGTGAAGATTCCTTCGAAGCAAAGATGCAAGCCGGGCTCGTCCTCGAAGCAGAATGGCTGAGCGCTTGCGGCCGTGGAGGTCTAATTTCCACCCGTATTAGTGCCATACACGCGACATTGCTCAAAACCATGGCTGTTGAGATGTACCGGTGCGCGTGTGAAATCAGTGCGCGGTTGGACGTATTGTCCTTGGCGTACATACACACGCATGGTGGATCGGAGGCCTTGTGGCTACAACGTGCAGATACAGAGGCGCTGTTTCGTTTCGGGAGTCTGGCGTACACCGTAGAACCAGCCACCGACATTGAGCGCCTTGCAACGGCCGCGCTCAAAGAGGCCGCCACTCGTAAACATCCACAAGCGAGCGTCTACTGCGGAGACCATCTGCGGCAGATCGGTGAGTTTGGCCAAGCCGAACAAATGCTGACCTTCGCCGCAACGTCAGAGCAATCGAAAGCCTACCTCGGTCTCTATTTTCTCTACAGCGCGACAGAGTCTCCCTGCTACTCGCCTGAGCGGGCTGTGGGAATTCTAGAGCAGGGCGTATCACGAGATGATGCTGATTGTAAGTTCCAGCTCGGCGTTGTACTTAACGATGGAGAACTGGTCGATCAGGATAAGACACGGGCGCGCCTATTGCTGACAGAAGCCGCAGAGCAGGGCATCAAGAGAGCTGCCGCATATCTTAATTTGGTGGTCGACGACACTTTCCAGAAGCACTTCCAAATGATGGGGGTCAGGATGTTGGCTGGTCTCAGCGCTGAGCGTGAACAGTACAAGTCATTGGATATTGGTCGTAACGATCTGTGTCCGTGTTCGTCGGGGCAGAAATACAAAAAATGCCATGGGCGCTGACGGTGGGCAGCGATCTGAAGCCGCCGAATCAGCCGCTTTGCTTTGTCATCGAAACGAAGACTGCTTACGATGACTGCCCTGGTACGCTGGCGAATGCGCCGAGCATCCGTACAGGTCGATAGCTTCAAAACAGCAAGCTCCATGAGCAGTGCAAGGAATACCTACATTGGACATTTTAGATATCGCTAGCCCTATTACCTACAGCAAAAAGCTCGTCATATTTTTTGACGTCATGGGCTGGAAATCCCACGTGTGGGCAGCGGGCAGTGACCCAGCGAAGGAGGGGCATCTGGCCTTACTACCACGACTGCTGAAGAGCTCAAATATTCTGCAAGCCGCTGCATCGGGAGAGGCACGAATCACGTCATTCTCGGACTGCTGCGTGATCAGCGTTCCATTTGACCAGGCAACTCTCGCGAATGTTATCTACGGGCTTTCTAGCGTATTTTTAGGCGCAGCATTGTCGGGATTTTTGCTACGAGCCGGGGTGACGGTTGGTGAAATACACCATGAACAAGATATCGTATTTGGGCCAGCACTGAATGCTGCTCATGACCTCGAGTCCAAGGGGCGATATCCCCGGATAATTCTTGATAAAGGCGTCCCGGATCTCACAAACCTTCAGCTTCTCGAGGGAATGCTAGGCAACGACGAGCATGGTACTTTCGTCGATCCATACGCCCTTCAGTATGTGAAGTCTGACTACCTTAAGAAGGAGTCTTTGCCCGATGGTACCTTCATGTCGATACCTACAAGCAAAGCGATTGAGATCTACACAGTACTGCTTCTACGCTTGGAGGACATGCTGGCCAAGGCTGAAAACGAAAAGCCCAAGGATCAGGTCAATTGGTTGTATACCCGCGTCCGCCGGCAGCACAAAAGCATCCTTGGCGGATAGCCGAAAACAATTGAAAAGCCTTAGAGGCTTTGGGCTAATCAAGATTCAGCCAATACTAGACTACCTCGCACGCTTTCACCTTTACCCATAAAGTATGAGTGTCATCTGGCGCTATACGCCGCTTGGTGATGGCGCCAATCCTACGTCAGCAAGGAGTGCTAGATGTATCTGTCTGCCCTGTCTATCAAGAACTTTCGGCAGTTTGGAGATACCCCTCCAACATTTACCATTCGGTTTCACGAAGGTGTGACCGCTCTGGTAGGGGAAAACGATGCCGGCAAGACGGCCGTAATCGATGCCATTCGCCATGTGCTACAAACCCGTGATGCCGATTTCATGCGCCTGCAGCCTGAAGACTTTCATATCACCTCTGATCATAGACAGAAGGGCGAGATCACCCTGGTCTGCAAGTTCTCCAAGCTGTCACAGCTTGAGCGGGGCGCTTTCGCGGAATATCTGACCTATGAAGAGGCCGATATTTCCCTTTACGTTTATTGGACGGCACGGCGTATCAGTGAGTCAGCGGCAGCTCGGCGCTGGGTGGATATAAGCGTACGTACCGGTAGGGATGGAAGTGGCCCCACCTTAGACTCAAATGCCCGTCAGCTACTCGCAACAGCCTATCTGCGTCCTCTAAGAGATGCAGAGCGGGAGATGTCACCGGGCAGGGGATCTCGGCTATCCCAGATACTCAATAGCTTTCCCGACATTGCCCTAGGCAACGTTTTCGATGCCGAAGATCTGCCGGCCACCTTGGAGCAAGCCTCAGCGCTAAACCTTGCGGGGCTGTCAGATTACCTCAGACACCTGGTAGACAGGCATCCTGGCATCAGCCGCGCTCAAACAGCCATCAATGATCAATATCTCGAGCCACTTTCCCTTTCTGGCGAGCAGTTGCACGGACAAATCAATTTTTCAGAGGGCACGACCGAGGCAGCAAAACTGAGGCAGATCCTCGAGCGGCTAGAGCTAGGATTGCTGGAGGGTACCACGGGAAATGCGCGTGGCAACTATGGCCTGGGCTCAAACAACCTGCTCTTCATGGCATGTGAGCTACTTTTACTGGGTAAGGAACCTGAAGGACTCCCTTTGCTACTGATTGAGGAACCGGAAGCTCACCTGCATCCACAACGCCAACTTCGATTGATGCAATTTTTAGAGACAGCCGTCAGGCCTCCGGCAGGTGCAGAACAGCGCGCTGTCCAGGTCATTCTCTCCACTCACAGCCCAAACTTAAGCTCCAAAATACCCCTGAAAAACCTGGTACTGATGCATCGTCAGCGTGCTTATTCGCTGACTGAGGGCGAGACTCAACTCAGCACTGGAGACTATCGATTCCTTGACCGCTTTCTCGACGTTACGAAGGCAAATTTATTCTTCTCACGAGGATTGCTCATCGTTGAGGGGGATGGGGAGGCAATTCTGCTACCCACCATCGCGTCCTTGATGGGGCGGGATCTTACACAGCACGGGGTCTCTGTTGTGAACGTTGGCGGTACGGGTTTGCGCCGTTATGCTCGAATACTGCAACGTGCGAATCTGGAGAATGGGGCACTTAAAATCCCTGCAGCCTGCGTTACGGATATGGATGTGATGCCTGATTGCGCTCCAGAAATTTTAGGTCTGGTGGTCGATGGAAATGACGCGAAATGGAGAAGCCCTCGGCGCCGCTGGAAAGCACTAAGAGATTTTGGAGCAACCCCTGAAGATCAGGTTGCTGGACTGGCTGATCGGCGAACTCGGCTTGCAGAGGGCGATGGTCAAAATGTTTCGACATTTGTTGCCGATCGCTGGACGCTCGAGTACGACCTTGCTTATTTCGGTCTGGCATATGAGGTCTATTCCGCTGCGACACTTGCTGCCAACGACGACCCGCTCAATGAGCAGCGAAACAACCGGGAAGTTGTGCTGGCCGCAGCACACGCCGAGTTTCAGGGGCTTGAGAACGTCTCTCAATCGAGGGAAGAACTCTGCTCTCACATCTATGAAATGTTCAAAAGCAAAAGGGCTTCTAAGGCTATTGCCGCACAATACCTGGCTGAATACTTAGAAACGGTGTTCGAGCTTGGCGCGATGACACCTGAACAGCTCATCGCTGTGTTGCCACCTTACATCGTCAGCGCGATCAACCACGCCACGACGCCCATGCTCGATACGGTTGTTGAAGACGAGGCGCCACTATGAGGCCGTTCCATGAAATGGTTGATCCCATTCATGACGACGATATTGACTGGGTCTGCAACCTGATGAAGTTGCGGCCGCTCGATGAGTCACGCCGGAATTTTCTGGGGTCGATGGAAACACTGGACATCTCAGCATGCCCGGGAAGCGGTAAGACTACACTGGTGGTTGCCAAACTCGCGATCCTTGCCCGGAAGTGGAAGAGCACAACTCAGGGGCTATGCATTCTGTCCCACACCAACGTGGCCCGTGAGGAGATCGAGCACCGCCTTGGCAACACCGATGTGGGACAGCGGCTCCTTCGGTACCCGCATTTCATCGATACGATCCACGGTTTTGTAAGCAAGTTTTTAGCGAAACCGTGGTTGGCCTCATCGGGGTATATCCTCACCGCAATCGATAACGAGCTCACCTTCAGCGCCAGGAAGCGGGCTCTAGGCGGTAGAAGGCACGCTATATTGGCTGGTTTTCTTGAGAGACATCATATCTCCATGGAGTCATTGCGAATCACCCATGCCGACTTTGACACGCCTCTCGCCGGTTCGGACTTTCCTAGTGGTGTGCACACCCTGATGCACCAGGAGGCTTCGTATGCCTTAGGGCAAGCCGCCAAGCTTGGTTACTTTTGCTACGACGAGATTTTCGTACTCGGGAAGGAGCTCCTCGCCCAGCATCCCGGCGTCTCGCAGACACTTCAGCATCGTTTCCCGTGTGTGTTGATTGACGAAATGCAGGACACCTCCGAATTGCAAAGCGCAATGCTGAGTGCAATTTTCTCAAGAGATAATCCCGACATCTGCGTGATGCGTGTAGGCGATCCGAACCAGGCGATTTTTGAACAAGAAGCAGAGTTGGCTACCGATAGCTTTCCTGACTTGGCACGGTGTGAGGGGATCGCTGACAGCTTTCGGTTTGACTCATCGATCGCGGCGCTTGCGAACGGCTTTGCTTTCACCGCCATTGTTCCCGTTGGCTTGGTAGGCTCGCGCCAGATAAACCCTGGCGAAGCGCAAATTCCACATACGATCTTTATATTTCCTGACGATGACACCGCAGGCGTACTTGATGCGTACGGGCAGCTAGTCCTTCAACATTTACCACCGCAGCTAATCGCGACTTCACCGATCACAGCGTTGGGCGCGGTTCACAAAACTATTGATCCGGCGCAGATGAGAGCAGCGCACCACCCCAAAACAGTTTCACACTTTTGGCAGGACTACGTTCCGACAGCCAACAATGTGAACCACCGTCCAGATACCTTGCTGGGATATTTCTATGCGGCCCGGAGACAGGCAACGATTGGGGCAACAGCAAAGCGAGGTATCGAGCTAATCGCTGCCGGTTTGGCACAGATGGCCAACCTATTATCGCCTCCAGTGCCCTTTAGAGGCAGGGTGCGACTGCACCAGCATCTGGAAGAAATCCTTGAAGGAAACCTTGTGGCTCGAACGGCCTATCGGGCATTGATTACTCGGGTGCTGTTCTCGGCTGACGTTGAAGACGAAAACACGTGGACAGCCTCTGCTGCGGGGATCAGACACATTGCCGCCGTGATCGGAGGAGGGAACCAACAGGCAGCAGACACAAATGCGTTCCTAGCCTGGACAGCGCCGCCGGATGAAACTCAGTACGTAGAGGAGGGGCTGGCCGCGCCTAAGCTGAACCACTATCGGTACCAGCACCAGGGGGCCCATGTCGACATCAAGCTCGGGTCAATCCATATTGCAAAG
This sequence comes from Pseudomonas sp. NA-150, assembly GCF_044336365.1. Lineage (NCBI taxonomy): Bacteria > Pseudomonadati > Pseudomonadota > Gammaproteobacteria > Pseudomonadales > Pseudomonadaceae > Pseudomonas > Pseudomonas sp. NA-150. The sequence goes on from NZ_CP172305.1 coordinate 3,428,984, forward strand.
GGAGAAACTCATGCAGCGACCCTCATACTGGAAACCTTCAATCGTACTCATTTTTTTCAGGCGTTAATGCCCTGGTTGCAAGGCCGTAACCAGAACGGTGCCCGTTGCGATAACGATGCAAAACGAAAGCGGCTGATGGAAATGTACGTTGCCATGACACGGCCTACGCACCTGTTGTGTCTCGCCATCCGCAACAGTTCTCTTGGCCCGGCACAGAGTCGGGAACGTAGTTTAGAGTCGCTTAGCGCCAGCGGATGGCAAATTCATCACATATGAGGCGCATAAACCAGCGAGTGCCTTCTTGATGGGCACCAGGTACATCAACCGCGTATAGAGTTGTTGCTGCTCGTAGTGCGTTTGGTTACAAAGGCCTTTGGCGGTGGAGGGCACAGACTCTATTTTCCCACCCAGCCTGTAATTTCTGAATTTCGAGCATGGGCTAAAGCCTCCACGTAACAGCTTCCCTTTTGGTAATCGATAGATGAAGGCACTGCCTGATGCAATCTTTGACCTCTACGCACTAGCGTTGCCGTGGGGTCATAGTTTCGTTGGCCACTACCCTTACCAGGGAAGATCCACTGAAGAGGGTTGGGTGACTGAGGACGGCGCCTCATGGGGGATAGTGTTACATGCACCCACCGCGGACACCTATGCGGCCATGGTCGTGCGTCGTAGGGTTGATCTGGTATGGATTGTGACCTATAAGAAATCAGGATTCTCTAGCTTCTCTGATGCAAGAGAACAAGTGCGACTCAGGTTGAACGAGGGCGAACCCCGAGAACCCATGCCCAAAGGGGTGTCTCCACGGCCAAGTCTGGTTGCCGGTGCTTCACACAGTTCATCGAAGCTGTTCCAGTTGCTAGCGACACCTTCCCGGAATAAAGCTGCTTGGGTACTTGGGCATCTCTATCTTTCACTTCCCAAACCCGACAAGAACTTCACGCAGCAATTTCAGGGTGAAAATCTCCACGCGCGGATGTGGGAGCTTTTGCTACTGGCAAGCTTTCGGGAGCAGGGCTGCTTTGTATCGCAAGATCATCCCTCTCCCGACTTTCACATTCAAAGGCGAAGTGGGATAGGTGCTTGGATCGAAGCGGTTACAGCTAATCCCCCAGACGATGAACGCTACGAACATGTGGGCGCTCCATTAGCATCGATTCCATCCGATCCAATGGAGCGCTGTCTCGGCGCTGCGGCTGTTCGCTTCGCCAAAACCATCAAAAGTAAAACTGATCGCCATTACGACAAGCTAGATCATGTCAACGATCAACCCTTCGCCATTGCCATTGCAGATTTTCATGCCCAAGGCTCAATGCGATGGAGTAGGGGAGCCCTCATGACCTATCTTTACGGTCACTACGCGACCGAGCAAATCGTAGACGGCGTGCCGACGGCCGTCGGAGTGAGGGTGGAGAATTTGCTCAGTGAGCAGAGCATTCCTGCCGGGCTTTTTTGCTCGTCACAAAGCGAAGGTCTCTCCGCGGTTATTTTCAACAACGCGTGCAGCATTGCTAAATTCAGCCGTGTCATGGCCTCAATGACAAGAGAGGACGGTGGCTTTTCTCGAACTCGCTGTGGCGAGATGTTTGATCGTGATCCGGGTGTACTTAAAGGGGTGCAATTTTGTCTCAATGTGAACAGCCAGGAATACCGCGATCTTTGGCCTCAGCAGTACGAGCCGTGGTCAGCCGAGATGGAGGTCTTCCATAACCCGTTTGCAAAGCATCCGATGTCTAAGCAAGTGCTACCGGAGGCCCAGCACTGGCTAGAGAAAAACGGGGATATTGTCTGTGAGGCTTTTTACGAGACGAGTATTTTGTGGTCTGAGACGCTGGTACGTGAAAGCGGGGCGGATCCAATACGTATTGAAGACGTTTTCCAAGATGATCTGTAAGCGTCCACCCAAGTCACCTTGCGGGGCTTAGGCGGGCATCGACTGATGAATTGATTGATCTCACCGGCACACTGCGTCGACAGTCGCGTCAGCACATCTTTGAGATACCGTTGACGTTAAACGTGGCATTCTTGAGGTTCTGCATCCTCGGCCTCCAGCGGCTCCTCTTACCTATTCATCTGAGGGTGAAGGCTGAGATGAGTTCGGGATTTATACGGATTGTTCGACTCCAAGGGGTACTTCAGAACTAGCTCCAGGATTGATCAATGCGCCTGAATGGCCCACTGGAACCTGAATCCATCCAAGCGCTGGACTCTTATGCCGCGAACATTATCAACGACCGGGGCGGCTGCCCTACTGCAGCCGCTATTTTGAGTTCGACTGATGGCTGGTAAGACGACGGAGTTGAGACCCAGCGCTTGACCTCGTCGTCCCAGCCAGGCTCGCAGAATTCGGTGCTTGGCCAGTAGTTGTGAACATCATTGTAATCAAGCTGAATAGCAGCGCCTCGCTCAACGCTACCAATAATGCACCACGCAGCGTACATACGAATTTTAAAGCTGGCAGCTGAGAGCAGATGGATAGGCGCGTACGAATCATAACCGAGCTGATCCAGCTCAGCACCGAAACTCAGCATGATACTAGGCGTATAGTATAAGTTGTCAGCAAAAACAGCATCTGCCCTGCGAAGCAGATACCCAATGAATTGAAATCGGCTCAACTCTGTACTGTCTCGTTTCTCAATGCTGTGCGTGACGTTCACGACAGTGCAGTTGGGTGATTGTGCTTCACAGATTTCGAATTTCAACTCGGACATGAGGCATACCCTTTTTATTGTTGTTTTATTTAGAATGCCTACGGAGCAAAGGAGGGCGCAACAACATTCTGCAAACCACCAAGCGATAGTTAATGGGGCTCGCAGTCATTCAAGAGAGGTGCACTGATGTGGTATAGCTGACCGGCTTATCCAAAAGCTTCTATCGTAGGTGACGCAACACCTTCGTAGACCACGTATCCAGATAACGGCCTACAACAGGGTATTAGCGTTGATCAGAGACCGACACCGCTGCAGGTGCGTTTATCGCCTATCGTTCAACGTGTATGAAATTGGGTAACGACCTTGGCCAGTAGTTCATGAACTTACCAAAATTCAGGCTGAGCGCATTTCGTCGCTGTTGAGTGCTTAGCGCTGCCCATGCGATCCGGAAGCGCTGATCCCAATCGTATGTATTTGCAAGCTTTTGCAGTACGCGTTTTTTGAGGGCAATGTCCTCTCTTAGCGCAGCGAGCGCGTACGTTGTAGGCGTCAGTGTCCTTGGGGAGTGCCATTTAGCATAGGCATCGATGCGGCAAAGCACCCGGCCGATATTCTGGAGTTCACATTCGAACGAGGAGTCAGCTTTATCACTGGTATTACGGGATGAGACAAAGAGAGTGTCGTGGATTGAGTACTGCATTAGTTGTATCGGGTTGGTATCCATTTTGATCGCCTTGTTTTTATTATTCTTGGTTGAGGCTGGTCTAAATTTTGACACGCGTCGTAATTCAGCTTTAAGACCCGCGCCTGATTGAGTGTAGCGTAACAACTAAATATTCTATGAGGCAAGGTCTATCGGGTTGACGTTCTTAGTTTCTAAGTTATACAGGCTAGCAAACCTTATCTAGATTAGATTTGAGAGTATGGCCATAACAATCAAGGAAGCCTGTCTGCGCATTCGTATTGCTAAACACCGGTGATGGCAAATCAGAAATCCCCCTCATGGTCAGTACTTGGCACATCAAACGCGTTGAACTGTAGTCGGCAAGCGGAGCGCGCAGGCGTGAGGATAGAAGCCCGAAGGGCCAAGGCCCCACGCGAAGAGCCGGGGCACAGCCGCCCCCGAGGGGGCACGCACAAGATTACCCACTACGTAGCTCAAAATACGTCACAGAAACTCCTCAATGGCCATCGTTGTTTGCACGGGCACCGCAACTTTTCCATCACCAGCTTAAGGCAGGTGACCAGGAGATGGTCTCGGTAAACAGAAAAAGACTTGCAAGTCTGCCGGTGCACAACTCACTCGTAAACCACTCATCGTTTAAAGCACCGGCACGGAATCGGCAAAATGGCTCTGAAAAGCTACATAGGCATAATATCAAAAATCATTTTTAACCCATTTCGGGCACCGCCTTAAAGAATTTTTGGACATATACAAACATTGATAATCCGAAATTGCCTTCCGGAAAAGCCCATACTTGACGCAACGCAACGCAACGCGGCGTCTGGCGGCTGTAAGCACACCGAGTGTACATGCCCCGGGTAGGGAGACAGTTGCATAGGCGGTTGAGGTTGAGGGTTCGCCTGCGCCAAGAGCAAATTACCCTCAATTCGAGGGTAAAGGAACGTTATGCAGTTACGCGACCTGCTTTCTAAAGGATATTTCCCGATCCAGCTCCCGATTGGATTCGGTACGAAGCGACTGGCCGACAGCATCGAGCAGCGCAAGGCTGTTTGGGATGAAGCGCTGGCTAAGAAAAGTCCCAGAGTGTCACAGGCAGAGAGGTTTTCGGTCGCAAGATCGTCCTATAGCAGGCGCACCACTTCGATCCTCAACCCTGTCAATTTTTTATGGATTGGCCAAGGATATATGTCAGCACTGGCCCACGATCCAGGAGCATTTCGGCAAAAGCGAGATATCCCGCAGTATTCCCGGAACGAAGGGCAGCCTCAGAGCGATCGAATTGACGAAATTCAGCGATCTGTATGAAGAGCGCGGGTGCCAATCAGCAGGGGCACGCTACGCACTGGTCACTGATATATCGAGCTATTTCCCCACGGTGTACACGCATACCATTCCGTGGGCATTGCACACTAAAGCCGTCGCAAAGGTAAACAGGGGGAAATCCGACCAGTTTTACGGAAACATTCTGGATCACCGCTGCATGGCGACGCAGGATGGGCAAACCATCGGCTTGTCTATCGGCCCCGACACCTCTCACATCATCGCGGAAATGATCGGGGTATCGATTGACGAAGCCATTCGCGCTGAATTGGGTACATCGCCGAAAGGCTTTCGCTACGTCGACGATTTCACTTTCTTCTTCAACACACGTGAGGAAGCCGAGAGGGCACTGGCCGTCATCATCAAGTGCGTCAGTGCTTACGAGCTGCAGATCAATGCCTCCAAGACGAAAATTGTTGAGGTACGAGAGATCGTCCAGGAGTCCTGGAAATACAGCTTGAAGAAACTGACCGTCTCAGCGAAGAAGCGTCAACAGAAGGACGACATCCACCATTATTTCGAGATGCTGTTCTCGTTGGAGTCCAGATTCAAAGACGAGAGTTTGGTCAAATACGGCTTGAAGCAGTTGTCATCGACCATTATCAAGAAATCTAACTGGGCGATCGCCGAGGCGTACCTTCTCAAATGCGGGTATGGATTTCCGAACACTCTGCAGGTCATCACTCAGATCTTCGCGACCTACCATGGCTATCAATATCCATTGAATACGAAAGCACTGGGCGATTTCAGTCGAAATCTGCTGGGATCAGCTGCTACTGCGAATCACCACAGTGAGACCGCCTGGCTGCTGTGGCTGTGCAAGGAACTCAGTATTCACCTCGACTCGAAACTGATTCTACAGGTGCTCCAGATGGAAAGCTCCGCATGCTCGCTCATCGCACTGGATCTTCTGCATTCGGGCCTCGTGGACGGCATGCTGGATCTTACGACCTTGGTTGGACTGCCCGTAACGGTGGAGGCGCTCAAAGGGAACAACTGGTTGCTGGCTTATGAAGGGGGTCGTCGGCAGTGGCTCGACAATCAAAGCCTTGCCTTTATCCAAGCCGATCCGTGCTTCGCAGCCCTGCTTGCTGCGGACGTCAGCTTTTACAGCCAGGAAGCCAGACTGCCCGCCATTTTTTCAAGTGAAGCCCGATGCATCGGGCACTTCAGTCGTTTTAGAGCCATCCACAGGTTCGACAGGGCAAATAGCGTGGTCAGCTGGGCCGTGTTTTTTCATCAGCCCACGAAAGCGTAATTTCACGTACCCAAATGCACAGTTGACCAACGCGAATTACGCTCTCAGTGCGACTGAAACCACTGCCGGGTCGACATGCTCTGGCGCACGCCGATGTCCGGCCAGGTATTTGCGTCCGAACCACCATCTCGGGCAACGATTGCTTTCGGAATCAAGCCGGCGCGCTTAGCCGAATGTCTCAGCTCAAGAAACGTGAGCGACGCAGACGGGGCAAGTTTACCCGTCTCGATCCAATGCATTCTCACCCATCCTATCTTTGCTCGCAGCTTCTGCAAAATGGCCGCAGTGAACTCGTTGAACACTTCAATCAGACTGCCGTATCCATAGGTATCTGCACCGTTCCCCAGAGGGATGAGGAAGCTATTGGGGTTCAACGACGGGTCGCACAGGTGTCGATATTGGGCATACCGCCGGAAATAACGCTGGAATTCAGTTGCGAGCACGCACCGGCGCCCTGGATATAACGGGGTCTCAAATTGACCTGGGCCTGAGGCGAGCATTTTCTGTGAGGCCAGGTAAAGGTTCGCAAAATTGGTCGTGGGTTGGGTGAGGGTGCTCGCGGACGCTTGAGTCGTTTTAGCTTTGAAATACGAAAATACGGGCTTGATGGTCTGCGTCGCGGCAAGAGCGCGCATCGGAATGTCTGAGTGGATTGCCGCGGCAAAGACGAATAGAACCCGCTCCCATTTTGCGCTGTAGTTCGTCAGCGATTCGCCAATCGCTAACAACTCGCGGAGCTGTTCAGAGGTAAAAACTGCCCGAGACGTCTGTGTGCGAGCCTGAAAGTCTCCTCTCGATATGTCCCGAAACGGGTTCTCCTGTGTCGAAAAGGCGTGAGCCGTCGCGCTAGAAATTCCGAGGCTGCCGGTGCTCGTGAAAGCCCCGGTAAACGTAAAGTAATCACGCCCGCGGGATATGAACCAGTCCCGGTGGTGTTTTGAGCTAAGGCCAGGATCGTCGTCCGCCAGTGTTTTTCTGATGATCGGGCGCCAGTCTGGATCAAGGGGCTTGTCCTCGAAATTAAGGCGGGCCTTTCTCGAGTATCGGCTGCAGCCTGGGGACGTTACCCAATAAAACGGTGGGCGCATGATGAAATGCATGAAGGCTCTGCCATCACTGCTTTCCCAGTCGTAGAGGGTCTTGTCCCGGGTTAACCAGCTCCAATGCATCATCGACTCAATGATCGGGCATAGCACCTTATAATGACGTTCCTGGAATTCTGGGCGGCGAGTCTGTTCCATGAGAAACAGAATGCCCGTACGCCAGGTTTCCATGGCATTCAGGTGCTCGGGGAATTCCTCCAAACGCTGACGGACTTCTCGATTTAGCGGCGCCTCAGCCTCGGCGTGATCTTTGAGCAGCCCCAGGGGTGGGAACAGAGGAAAAGGAACAGGGAGCTCAAGCATGGATGATGAGTCCTTTTTATCTGTAAACCGTATTGAACTTGGCTGACCTGACCGCAACCGAGGATCTACGAGATGAGCCTTGAGCCTTGGGTCTGATCAGAGCCGCTTCATGGATCGGGGCAATGTGGTTGTCGGCTGGTTTGTTTGCAAGCCAACTTGGACACGTGCCGTTGACTGAGATGCAGTGCGTCGCAAAGATCGAATCGCAGAAGGCAAATGCGCCGGACGGCCGGCCGGTTTTTAAAACTTAAGCGTAGACTGTCGGGACGACGACAGCAAAGGTCACCTTCATGTCTCAGACCAAGGTGCGTCGATATGAGGTGGGTGTCTTCTTGGAACAGTGCTGAGGTATCGAGGAAGGATTCAGACCATGATGGGGACTCTGGTTTTCAAATCTGAAGAATCGATGACAATCCTGGCTGGGAAGCCGAAAGGCGAAGTGGGTCGGAGGGGATGTCGTTGATTTCAAAGGATTCTGGTAATTCGTGGCAAAGTCCGGTTTTCAGTTACAGGTGACAACAGGAGCAAGGACTGGCATGGATATATACTATTTAACATAATATACATTATGCGAACCATTGGTTCTCTATCAAGGGGACCAGTCAGGGCTCCGCGGGCACCATCAGCACACCTATCTGGTCTAGCGATCTGCCTGATGCGTAACGTAATTTTGGCCGTCTGCCATTCGTTCAAGGCTTTACTAACGTTGCGCACTTCATGAAGCTGATCACTCTACGTCGCTGCGTGAAATCTAAGTGCGTTGTTAGGGGCTTGATACCCAGATTTCACGTACTGTCACCACTTGCTGCCCAAGGTGCTGGCCGTCGCTCGGATCGAAGTTTCGGGAAGCGCTTGGTGTCGCGAGTTGTTTTCAAATCCTGCTCAGTCTTGGCATAACGTTTAATCGCAAGCACCTGATGCAGGTCCTACCCAAGATCTTACCCCGTTGCATGGGACTCAACCCAATCGCGGCCACGGCCAGGAGATTCGCGATTACGGCCGCGAAATCAACGCCTGAGGCTTGATTGCTTAATTGATTCGCTACACACCCGCTATTGTCCATGCTAGGCAGACATATCTCCATGAGTGTTCCGACAATTAAAACACCCTCTAATATTGGAATACCTATCAAATAGGTTCAGACTTTATTTAACTCAACTAAAGAGGTATTTAGTTGAGTTATGTTAAACCGTTTGGGTCGGTGATCTAGTCATCGCGGCGGCCTACTCCACCCTCTTGACGGACGAGACTTCGAAATACTTATATCCTTTCTTTCGGGCGGTTTTCTTTGCTTCCAACTCAGCATCAAAAGTGTTCAACGTTTTTGCGTCATAGATAAATAACTCCTCACGCCAAATCATCGGTGCAACGGCCGGCCAGGCTATACATGTCAGTTTTCGCCGGCATCATAGCCCTCCTCGTCTCTGACTGTCAGGCTCGTGTTCAGGTTTGCCATCGACACCTGAACTACGCAGGTAAATGCTTCCGAGAAGAAGTAGCAACACTAACGATCTCAATCCCTCCAAGAATCCAAGCAACCATAATGTCAGCAGTCAACTCTGATTCGATGGGGGGTTGACCAGCGCCTGGCGCAATAACTTGGCGGCAGGTGAATCGGGTACACCCTTTCGTGATACCAGCTCATAAGGTTCGCTTCGGGAGTTGATGGCCAGCGGCAAGGTCGTGGTGAAGCTGTACCCGGCACAGAAGTTCGCCACGTCGGTCGACACCAGCGCCACGAAGGTCGGATTCTTCTGCAGCAACGACAAGGTCGCGAAGGCTGAAGTCGTCTCCAGTAGGTGCAGGGGAAAGCGCAGGCCGGCCTCAAGGAATTCACGCTCAAGCAGCAAACGCATCGGCATGTTGGCGCGATAGACGACCCAACGATAATCGACGAGGTCTTTCAAGGTCAGTCGCCCGGCGTAGGCGAAGGGATGCTTGGTGCTAGCGATCACCGCCAGGGTCTCGTCAACGAATGCCACGCTCTCATACAGGTAGGGGGTTGGACTGATCGTTGTGCGACAGATCGCCATGTCGAGCCTCCCTGCGTCGAGCTGGCTCAGTAGCGATGCGCTCGTATCCTCAACCACTTCCACTGACATCTCGGGATTGTCCGCAATCACACTGCTGATCGCTGACGTCAGCAGCGGGACGGCACCCATGATGGTGCCCACCGACACGCGTCCACCCTGGCCACGCATGATGCCGATGATCTCTTCGCGCAGGTGCGCAAGATCCGTCTGTATCAGCCGTGCGTAGCGGATCACCACGCGCCCCACGTCATTGGGCTCTAACCCGCGGTTAGTGCGCATGAACAACGGCGTACCGAAGGTGGTTTCGATTTCGTGCAGCGCCTTGCTCGCGCCAGGCTGAGTGAGTGCGACCTGCTTGGCCGCGCCGAGCAACGAGCCGTGCTCGTCCAGGGCGATCAGCAAGCGGAGCTGTTTTACGTGCAAACGAGAAATGATGGAATTCAGTGAGGGGGTCATCAGGATTAACTAAAAGTTATAGAGGTATCGAAAGTTGTCAGTATCGAGCCGCGTCGCAATGACCGATAGTCCATCCAAGAGTCAGGCACGGCAATGGATTTAGCAAGGGTTGGCAAACATCTCCCGGCAAATCGATTACGACAATAATAATCCTGTATAACCGATGGTCATTTTATGTCCTTGATAAATTACGTTACCAAGATCCAGTTCGGCTATGGAAGCCTTGAGCATCTGGCCGCCGAAGCGCAGCGCGCTGGCATTACTCGCCCCCTGATCGTCACCGATGTCGGCGTTGTCCGCGCGGGCATCGTCGATAAAGTGATCGCAGCCCTCGGCGCTGAACACGTCCCCACGATCTACGACGCCACCCCTCCCAATCCCAATGAGCACGCCGTACGTGATGCAGTTGCACAATACCGGGCTGGCGAATGTGACGGGATCATCGCGGTGGGCGGTGGATCGTCCATCGACCTGGCCAAAGGCGTCGCCGTATGCGCCACCCACGACGGTACGCTGCAAAATTTTGCGGTGATCGAAGGTGGGCTGGATCGCATTACTGCCGCTACTGCCCCATTGATCGCGATTCCGACCACCGCCGGTACCGGTAGCGAAGTCGGGCGCGGCGCCATCTTGATTCTGGATGACGGGCGCAAGGTGGGGGTGATTTCACCGCACATCGTCCCTAAGGTGGCTATCTGCGACCCCGAACTCACCCTCGGCTTGCCACGCGTGCTGACCGCCGCCACTGGCATGGATGCTGTTGCGCATTGCATCGAGACCTTCCTCGCCCCTGCGTTCAACCCCGCAGCCGACGGCATCGCCCTCGATGGTCTGTGGCGCGCGTGGCAGCACATCGAACGCGCCACCGCACAACCCGGTGACCGTGAAGCACGCCTGAATATGATGAGCGCCTCGATGCAGGGTGCACTGGCATTCCAGAAGGGGTTGGGCTGCGTTCACAGCCTGTCTCACTCTCTGGGCGGCATCAATCCAGCGCTTCACCACGGCACCCTCAATGCCATTTTTCTGCCTGCGGTCGTGGCCTTCAATGCCGACGCCGCCACCGTGCGCGACGAAGGCAAACTGGCGCGACTCAAGCATGCGATGGGACTCGCTGCCGATGCCGACATCAGCACCGCCATCATCGACATGACCAAGCGTCTTGGCTTGCCAACCCGGTTGAGCGAGATCGGTGTCGACGCCTCGCTATTTCCACGCATCGTGGAAGGCGCCCTGCACGATCACAGCCACAAGACCAATCCGCGTGAGGCGTCTCCCGAGGATTACCAGGCCATGCTCGCGCAGTCGCTTTAACAGCCCATCGGAGCACGTCATGAAACCCAGTGTCCTGATCGAGCGGCAAGATTCGCTTGCCATCGTCACCCTGAGCAACCCGGAAAAAATGAACGCGCTAACCCTGTCCATGTGGCAGGACCTGCGCGACGTAATGGTCGAATTATCGGCCGACGACAGCCTGCGCTGCGTGATATTGCGCGGTGCCGGCGAGCAAGCTTTTGCCGCTGGCGCCGACGTCGGTGAGTTTCCTTCGGTACGCGCCGATGCCAGCCAGGCGCGGATCTATGCCGACGTCACCTCGGCCGCCATGCGCGCGGTCAGCGAGTGCCCACACCCGGTGGTGGCCATGATCCATGGCGTCTGTGTCGGCGGTGGCCTGGAGATCGCGGCGCTGTGCGACCTGCGCATCTGCGGCACCTCAAGCCGCTTTGGCGCTCCGGTCGGCAAGCTCGGCCTGGTGATGTCTTACGACGAGATGGCAGGCCTGGTCGCGCTGGCCGGACGTTCGACCACCCTCGAGATTTTGCTGGAAGGTCGAATCCTCGACGCCGCCGATGCCTACGTCAAACAGCTGGTCACTCGTGTGGTGGCTGATGCCGAGGTCGAGGCGGAAACCCTCGCCACTGCACGGCGGATCAGTGCGGGCGCACCCCTGGTCGCGCGTTGGCATCGCCAGGCGGCCCGGCAATTGGAAGCCGGCGCTGCGCCCAGCGTCGAGCAGGTGCAGGCCAGCTACTTCTGCTACGACACAGAAGACTTTCAGATCGGCCTCAACGCTTTCATCAAGAAAGCGCGGCCACAGTTCAAGGGGAAATGAGATGGGACCGTTAAGTGGAATGCGCGTGGTAGAGCTCGCGCACATTATGTCTGGACCGGTATGCGGCATGATGCTGGCGGACATGGGTGCCGATGTCGTGAAAGTGGAAAAAGTCCCCGGCGGCGACGACTCGCGCCGCTTCTCTCCGATCATGGCGAGTGGCGAGTCCGCGTCGTTCATGGTCGTGAATCGCAACAAACGCGGTATCGGCCTGAACCTGAAAACAGACGGTGGTCGTGATGTGTTGCGGCGCCTGCTGCTGGACGCCGACGTGGTCACCGAGAACTACCGTGCGGGCACCATGGAGAAGTTTGGCCTCGGTTATGACACGCTGAAAACCCTCAACCCGGGCCTCATTTACTGCGCGATTTCGGGTTATGGACGCAGCGGACCGTTTGGTGACAAAGGCGGCTTTGATCTGATCGCCCAAGGCATGAGCGGCATGATGAGCATGACCGGTGAAGCCGGACGTGAACCGGTCAAGGCCGGTTCGCCCGTCGCCGACATCAACTCTGGCATCCTCGCCGCGCTCGGTATCTCTGCTGCCTATGCCGCCAAGCAGCGTACCGGCCTTGGACAGATGGTCGACACCTCATTGTTTGAAGCCGGTTTGCAGCAGATGTACTGGCCAGCGGCGGCGTATTTCGCCGATGGTACGATTTTGCCGAAGATGGGTTCCGCCAACTCCACCAGCGCTCCGTATCAGGTGTTCCGCACCGCCGACGGCTGGATCAACATCGGCGCCGCGAACCAGGCCAACTACGAACGCCTGGTCGAAGCCCTCGCCGTGCCGCAACTGGCTGCCGACCCACGCTTCGCCAGCAACGCCCTGCGCATGCAACATCGCCTGGCACTGGTGGAAATCCTCAACGAAGTACTGGTCGCCCGCAGCACCGATGAGTGGATGGTGCTCTTCGACCACCTCGGTCTGCCTGCCGGACCGGTGCTGGATATCTCGGCCGCTTTGGCGCACCCACAAACCGAGGCACGCGGGATGGTGGTGGAAACCGAGCACCCCACCGAGGGCCGTGTTCGTGGCCTGGGCCTGCCGATTCATTTTTCCGACATGGACGAACGCGCAGCCCCCGTCAGCCGCCCTGCTCCGCTGCTGGGTCAGCACACTCGCGAAGTACTGAAAGAAGCCGGTTATGCCGAGGACGAAGTCAACGAACTGATTCGCACCCAAGCCGTGATCGCACGGGCGCTCTAGGCGGTAAAAATCGACGTTTAACAACCAAAACAAAAACAACAAGGTGAACATAATGAGTCGTTTTCTGTCCGAAGCTGTCAGTCGGCGCGCATTTCTCGCATCCGCCGGATTAACCGTCGGTGGCGCGTTCGCTGCCAGCCTCCTGCCTTCTTCCGCATTCGCCCAAACCAAACCCATCGTGTTGCGCTACGCCAGCAGCCTGCCGGACACGCATCCGCTGAACAAGCAAATGAAAGCCGCCTCCGACGCCATCCGCGTGGAAACCAATGGCGCCGTGGACCTACAGGTGTACGCCAACGCCGCGATGGGTGGCGACACCGACATGCTGTCCCAGGTACGCGCTGGCGCTGTGGATTTCATTCCCCTGCCGGGCGCGATTCTGTCGACCCTGGTGCCGGTGATGTCCATCGAAAGCATGCCGTTCGCGTTCAAGGACTACGACAGCGTCTGGTCCGCCCTGGATGGAAAACTGGGGGAACATGTGCGCGCCCAGACCGAGAAAGTCGGCCTGATTCCCATGGAAAAAGTCTGGAACAACGGATTTCGCCAGATCACCAGTTCGACCCGTCCGATCCAGGTTCCAGCCGACCTCGCCGGTTTCAAATTACGGGTACTGGTCAGCCCACTCTGGACCTCGATGTTCAGTGCCCTGGGTGCCGCGCCCACCGGGATCAGCATCAATGAAACCTACTCGGCACTGCAGACCAAGGTCGTCGACGGCCAGGAAAATCCACTGGTGGTGGTTGAGTCAGCGCGCTTCTACGAAGTGCAAAAATACTGCTCGATGACCGACCACATCTGGGGTGGCTTCTGGATGCTCGCGTCCGGCAAGACCTGGCCAAAACTGCCCAAGGATATTCAGGAAATCGTCTCCCGCCAGATCAACGCTGCAGCATTGGTCCAGCGCCAACAAGTGATCGACCTCAATGCCAGCCTGGAGGCTTCGCTGACCGCCAAGGGCGTGATCTTCAACAACGTGGACCATGCGCAGTTCCGCGGCGAACTACAAAAGAAAGCCTTTTACGGACAATGGAAACAAAAGTACGGCGACGCCGCCTGGAGCTTGCTCGAGCAGTACGCGGGTCAATTGTCGTAAGCCGGAGACATGGTCATGAAAAACGAGATCCCTATGACGGACGTTTCAACCAATGACGGACTCAGGGCACGCCAGGCGATGGTTCGACTCGGTCGCGGCCTCGACACTTCCTTGCGCTGGCTCACCGAGGGCAGCGCAGCCTTGCTGGTGGTGATTGAAGTCTCGCTGCTGTTCACCAACGTATTCTCCCGTTACGTGCTCAATCAACCCATCGTCTGGGGCGACGAACTGGCGTCGCTGCTGTTCCTGTGGCTGGCGATGCTGGGTGCCGTGGTGGCCATGCGTCGCGGTGAGCACATGCGCCTGACGTCCTTCGTGGCTCACCTGCCCGCCAGCAAGCGCGCCTTCGTCGACACCCTCGGTGCAGTGATCGTCATCGCGTTCATCATGATGTTGTTCTCGCCGGCTTGGGAGTACGTGAGCGATGAATGGATCATCACCACTGCCGCCCTGGAGATCCCCAACGCCTTTCGCGTGTCGGCGATAGCAGTCGGGCTGACGCTGATGCTCATGACCTGCGTCGCGCGGCTGATGACCACGGCCAGGTTGGTCGACTTTTCAGTATCGGTGGCCATGCTGGCTTCGCTGGCGGCGCTGCTGTGGGTCGGTGAAGGTTTCATGAGCCTGATCGGCAACTGGAACCTGATCATTTTCTTCGTGATCGGCGTGATGACCATGATCGTGATTGGCGTGCCGATCATGGTGGCGTTCGGTCTGGCGACGGTCGCCTACCTCTCGACCATGACCGACACACCGTTGACGCTGGTGGTCGGGCGGATGGACGAGGGCATGGCGAGCCTGATCCTGCTGGCCATCCCGCTGTTCGTGTTTCTCGGTGCGCTGATTGAAGCGATGGGCATGGCACGGGCCATGATCAAGTTCCTGTGCTCGCTGATTGGTCATGTGCGTGGCGGCTTGTCGTATGTGCTGATTGGTGCGATTTACCTGATTTCCGGCATTTCCGGCTCCAAGGCCGCCGACATGGCAGCCATCGCCCCGGCACTGTTTCCGGAAATGAAAAAACGTGGCGAGGACGAAAACGAACTGGTGGCCATGCTCAACGCCTCCGGTGCAATGTCCGAAACCATTCCACCTAGCCTGGTCCTGATTACCATCGGCTCCGTGACCGGCGTCTCGATCTCGGCGTTGTTCACTGGTGGTTTCATGCCGGCGGTGGTGGGTGCGATTGCCATGGCCTCGGTGGTCTGGTGGAAAAACCGCAAGCGCGACGCGTCGTCCGGCACCCGGGCCTCCGTCCGGGATATCGGCCACTCCCTGCTCGTCGCTCTGCCGGCGCTGGCCCTGCCGTTCGTGATCCGTACCGCCGTCGTCGAGGGCATCGCCACCGCCACTGAGGTCGCAGCCATCGGCGTCGCCTACACCTTCGTGGTGGGGTTGCTCTACTACCGCTGTTTCGACTGGCGTCGCCTCTATCCGATTCTGGTCAGCACTGCTTCGCTGTCGGGCGCGATCTTGATCATCATCGGCAGCGCGACGGCCATGGCCTGGGCGCTGACGCAATCGGGTTTTTCTCACCAACTTGCGCAGATGATGGCGGGCGCGCCGGGTGGGGCGCTGGGCTTTCTGATCATTTCTGCGGCGGCCTTCATTGTGCTCGGCAGTTTTCTGGAAGGCATTCCGGCCATCGTGCTGTTCGGACCGCTGCTGTTTCCCATCGCGCGCACCATGGGCGTGAATGACGTTCATTACGCGATGGTTGCGATCTTTGCCATGGGCCTGGGCCTGTTCGCCCCGCCATTTGGCGTCGGTTTTTACGCCGCCTGTGCGATCGCCAAAGTTGATCCGGGCGGTGCCATGCGCAAGGTGTGGCCGTATCTCGGCGCCCTGGTGATCGCCCTCGGCGTGCTGATCGCAGTGCCATGGATATCCATCGGTTTCCTGCCAAATTGACGACTCCCTGTACCTGAACCATGAGGCTTTCTATGAACTTCTCTACCCTGCAAACCGGCGCTTCAACCGAACAGCGCCTGACGGTTGACCTGGCGCGCACCATCTCGTTCCTGGGCGAAGATTTACGCATCTATGCCACGCCCCGACTGGTCGACGACATCGAACAGGTGTGCCTCAACTACGCGCTCGCGTACCTCGGCGAGGGCGAGAACACCGTCGGCACGGCGGTCGATATCCGCCACGTCGGTGCCACGCTATTGGGCATGTCAGTCTCTATTGTCGCGACGGTCACGCGCATCGAAGGACGCAGTGTCACCTTCAATGTAGAAGTCCGCGACGACGTGGAACTGGTAGCCACCGCGGCGCATACCCGCACCGTGGTGAATGTGGCCAGGTTGCGCAGTCGCGTCCAGGCCAAGGCCGCCGCAGTGGCTGGTGAGGTTGAAGACGACAGCCTGATCTCTCAGTACGACGTAGCGCGCTAGAACACAGGGCAACCATCATGATCACGCTGCACGAACGCAACGGTTTGCCGAACCTCTCCACTGAGGATGCGCTGCCCATCGTCGACGCTCACCATCATCTTTGGGACTTGAACGCCGGTCGCTATCCGTGGCTGCAGGACGACTACCACGAGGATTTTTTCCTTGGCGACTATCGTGCCCTGTGCCGGGATTTTCTGCCGGAGACTTTCCTCGCCCTCACCAACCGGCAACGTCTGGTCGGCAGCGTGCATGTCGAAGCCGAGCGTGCGCGGGACGAACAGGTGGCTGAGACCCAATGGCTGGAACAGGTGAACGCGCGTTATGGCTTCCCCAACGCCATCGTGGCGCATGCCTGGTTTGATCGCGAAGACAGCGAAGAGGTGCTCGCGGCGCAAGCGGCCCGGCCGTTGGTCAAGGGTATCCGCTCCAAACCGGTGACCTCTGCTTCACCCGACGTGTCGGTCGTCGGGGCGCCGGGGACTATGCAGGATCCTGCGTGGCTCGATGGGTTTTCCCGACTTGCCCACCATGGCCTGTCCTGGGACCTGCGCGTGCCACCCTGGCACCTGGCTGAGGCTGCGCAGGTGGCTGCGCTGTTTCCAGAAATTCAGATCGCGCTGAACCATACAGGCTTTGCCTGGGATCGCAGTCCCGAAGGGATGCACCGCTGGCGCAAAGGCCTGGAAGCCCTCGCGCGCCAGCCCAACGTGCATATCAAACTCTCCGAATTCGGGCTGCGTGATTCACCGTGGAGCCTGGAACAGAACAGCATCGTAGTGCGCACCGCGGTCGACATCTTTGGCTTCGAACGTTGCATGTTCGCCAGCAATTTCCCCGTCGCGGGTTTGCGTGCTTCGTACGACACCATTGCCAATGGCGTTGCCGCCATGCTCGAGCCCTGGGGACGTGCAGCGCAAGAGGCGGTGTTCGCAGGCAATGCGCAGCGCTTCTACCGCCTGGAGCAAAACCATGACTAACGAGAAACTTATGACCGCAGATTCGGATGTGGATTGGCGCGCGCGATTTCTGACCAGCGAAGACGATGCCGACTTACCGATCGTCGACGCTCATCAACACTACTTCGACGTCGCCGCGAACTATTACCCGTGGCTGCGTGATCGCCCATTGCGGGCGTTTCGTTACGGCGATTATTCGTCGATCTGTCGCGATTTTTTTCCGGCTGACTATCGTCGTCAAGCGGGCAGCCATCGCATCGTGCAGACCGTTGTCATCGAGGGCGAATGGGACCCCACTACACCGGTCGACGAGGTGACCTGGGTCGAGGCACTGGCCAAAGGCGAGCCCACTATCGCCGCGATGGTCGCTCAAGTGTGGCTGGACCGCGAAGATGCGTTCGAGCTGTTACAAGGCTATGGCGCCCAACCGTTGGTGCGCGGTGTCCGGCACAAACCCACGGTGACCCGTCGCGAAGCCTGGACCGAGAATTTCGCCGCCGCAGGCTCCATGCGAGACACCCGTTGGCGCGAGGGCTACGCCAAACTGGCGGAACACGGGCTGCACTTCGAGCTGCAAGCGCCCTGGTGGCATCTGTCAGAAGCGGCCGAGCTGGCGCGGGACTTCCCCGAGGTGACCATCGTCGTCAATCACACCGCCCTGCCTTCAGACCGTTCCCCTGAAGGCCTCGCCGGTTGGCGTGCCGCCCTGGCCTTGCTGGCACGCGAGCCAAACGTTGCCCTGAAGATTTCCGGGATCTGCATTCCGGGACAGCCGTGGTCGGTGCAGGCCAACGCCGGCATGGTGCGCGACGCGATTTCGATCATGGGTATCACCCGTTGCGCATTCGCCACCAATTATCCGGTGGACGGTGTGGTGGACAGCATGAGCGCCATCCTCGACGGGTTCAAAACCATTGTCAGCGCGATGTCCCCGATTGATCGACTCGCCCTTTTTTATGACAACGCACGGCGAATATATCGACTGGACTAGCACAACAGCGTTCACAACTAGCCGTCGTTATACCAACAGCGCTCTTTCATAAGTCCCCCAAGTTAACACTTGAGGATCACACCGTTTCTCGCTCTTTTTTTGACAATTACAGATAACTAAAACCCCCAACCACTGGAGTCTTTATGTTTGAAATTTCTGGCCAAAACTATATTGGTGGCGTTCGCAGCGCAGCCGGCTCGATAGTCCTGCAAAGCTTTGACGCCAGTACCGGCGAAGCCCTGCCTTATCGCTTCACTCAGGCCACACCGGACGAAGTGAATACCGCTGCCGAAGCCGCTGCGGCTGCTTACCCCGCGTTCCGTAATCTGCCCGCGGCCAGGCGTGCCGATTTTCTCGACGCTATCGCCGACGAGCTTGACGCTCTGGGTGACGATTTCGTCGCGGTGGTCTGCCTGGAAACTGCATTGCCAGCCGGTCGTATCCAGGGTGAGCGTGGCCGAACCAGTGGCCAGATGCGCCTGTTCGCACAGATGCTGCGCCGAGGTGATTTCTATGGGGCGCGTATCGACCGCGCCCTGCCCGACCGCCTGCCATTGCCACGGGTAGACCTGCGCCAGTACCGGATCGGTGTCGGCCCTGTCGCGGTGTTCGGTGCCAGCAACTTCCCGCTGGCCTTCTCCACCGCCGGTGGCGACACCGCCTCCGCCCTGGCCGCAGGCTGCCCGATAATCTTCAAGGCCCACAGCGGCCACATGGCCACGGCCGATCACGTGGCGAATGCCATCACTCGCGCCGCCGAAAAGACCGGTATGCCCAAGGGCGTGTTCAGCATGGTCTACGGCAGCGTCGGAGAAGCATTGGTCAAACACCCATTGATCCAGGCAGTCGGTTTCACCGGTTCGCTGCGTGGCGGTCGTGCGTTGTGCGACATGGCCGCTGCCCGCCCACAGCCGATCCCGGTATTTGCCGAGATGAGCAGCATCAATCCAGTACTGGTGTTGCCCGCAGCGCTCAAGGCGCGCGGCGAGAAAATTGCCGCCGAACTCGCCGCCTCCGTGGTGCTCGGTGCCGGCCAGTTCTGTACCAACCCGGGTCTGGTAATCGGTATCCGCTCACCCGAGTTTTCTGCTTTTCTTGAACGCTTTGCCGAACTGATGGGCGAACAGCCCGCGCAGACCCTACTCAACGCCGGTGGCCTGAAGAGTTACTGCCACGGCCTGCAAAATCTGCACGCCCATAGCGGCGTCAGCCATCTGGCGGGAGGCGCGCAACAGGGTAATCAGGCGCATCCACAAGTGTTCAAAGCCGATATCAGCCTGTTATTGGACGGCGACGATCTGTTGCAGGAAGAAGTCTTCGGCCCGGCCACCATCGTCGTCGAAGTGGCCGACCACGCACAGCTGATCCAGGCCCTGCATGGCCTGCGTGGGCAGTTGACCGCGACCCTGATCGCCGAAACGACGGACCTTGATACCTCTGGCGAACTGCTGACCCTGCTTGAGGAAAAAGTCGGCCGTGTCCTGTTCAACGGTTACCCGACCGGCGTGGAAGTCTGCGACGCGATGGTCCACGGCGGACCTTACCCGGCCACCTCCGATGCCCGAGGCACCTCCGTGGGCACCCTGGCCATTGATCGTTTCTTGCGCCCGGTGTGTTACCAGAACTGCCCGGATGCACAACTTCCTGACGCGTTGAAGAACGCCAACCCACTGGGTATTGCCCGTCTGGTAGACGGCTCCAGCAGCCGCGCCGCGATCTAAACACCGCACGACAAACACTTATAAAAACAAGAAACGCTGGAGCACACTCGAATGAATAATAAAAATATTACCGTCACGCTGGCACTCAGTAGTTTTACGCTGGCCCTGACTTCGCAGGCACACGCAGACTTTATCGGCGACAGTAAAGCCAACCTGGGGATGAGAAGTTTCTACTTCAACAATGACAACCGTGATGGCACCGCTACGCCATCGAAAACCGAAGAGTGGGCGCAGGGGTTCATGCTGGATTACAAGTCCGGTTATACCCAGGGTACGGTTGGTTTTGGCGTCGATGCACTGGGGTTGCTGGGCATCACCCTGGACAGTGGCAAAGGGCGTCACGTCGGCGGCAGCATGATTCCTTCGGACAGTGACGACCGCGCCGTCGATGAGTGGGGCCGACTGGGGTTGACCGGCAAAGTCAAAGTCTCGAAGACCGAACTGCGTTACGGAACCCTGCAGCCCAAACTGCCGATTCTGGTCGCTAACGATGGCCGCCTGCTTCCGCAAACCTTCGACGGTGGTCAAATCACCTCCAGCGAGTTCAAGGACCTGACACTGACCGGCGGCAGAATCGACCACGCCACCGGCCGTGGTTCCAGCGACCAGACCGGCCTGGCCGCCATGGGCGGTACGCGGGAAAGCAATCAGTTCTACTTCGCCGGCGGCGACTGGAAAGTCACCAAGGACCTGATGCTTCAGTATTACTACGCCAACCTCGAAAACTATTACACCCAGCAGTTCTTTGGGCTGATCCACACGCTTGCCCTCTCCGACAATCAATCCCTGAAAACCGACCTGCGCTACTTCAAGACCGATTCGTCAGGTGAAAACAGCTCCGGCACCCCTGGCTACAGAATCAGTGGCTACACCAAAAACAGCGATGGTGTGATCGACAACCGCACCTGGAGTGCCGCGCTGATCTATAGCGTCGGTGGTCATTCGATCACTGCCGGCTACCAAAGTGTTTCGGATGGCAGCTACTTCACCCAGCTCAATCAGGGTGGCCTGGTAGACAAAGGCGCCGGCGGCGTCAGCTTGTACCTGTACACCGACCGCCTGATCCAAAGCTTCAACCGCGCCGGCGAGCAAACTTCTTTCGGCCAGTACGCCTACGACTTCGCCGCCCTCGGCGTTCCCGGATTGAAAGCCTCGGTGATCTACCTCACCGGCGACAACATCAAGACCACCTCCGGCGACAACCAGAAGGAATGGGAGCGCGATATCAGCCTGGACTACGTCATTCAGTCCGGGTCGCTTAAAGGTGTCGGCTTCGCCTGGCGCAACGGTAAATCCGACAGCGACGCGTCCAGAAATCAAGACCAGAACCGGGTCTATGTGAGTTACAGCATTCCACTGTTTTAACCGCCACAACGTGCAACTCAACTTCAGGAGGTGCCCCCCTCAGACGCTAACTTTCAAAAAAACAACAGACCTTAACAACATCAAAACAATAATGAGAGAAGAAACATGACCGTTAAACTGTGCACGCGAAACGGATGGTTAAGTATGATTACGGCCGCCACACTCGGAATTCTAGTCAACTCGATTATTTCTCAAGAAGCCATCGCGGCAACCGAATCACCAGTGGCTACAGCGCCGCTGCAATGTTCAGAAGACGCACATCGGCGCTACACAAAAACGCCAACCGGGTATCTCGTGGTCCTGCGCAAGGGCGACAACGCGTTCCAAGAACTGACAAAGCTTGCGCTTGCCGAAAAAGTTCCAAGTGCGTCGCTGACAGGCATTGGATTCGGCAACGTTAAATTTGGCTTCTGGAATAAAGACAAGAAGGACTTCGATGCCCAGACGTTTCAAAACGTCGAAATGGCCAGCTTTACAGGGTCCCTTGCCTGGAAGGGCGATCAACCGTCTATTCATCTGCATGGCGTGGCCGGCGACAGCTCTTTTCAGGCACATGGCGGTCATATACTGGACTTTGACGTGACCACTGGCTCGATGGAGATCACCGTCATCGTTCATGATCAGCATCTCGAACGCGGAATCGATCCTTGCATAGGTGCTAACGTACTCGGCCTCTAATCGAGGCGTATGGTGTCTAGTCCTGAAATAGGTTTACACCTGTTTCACACTCAAAACGCCTGATGCACTGCATCGGGCGTTTTGTATTTCAAGGACAGATCAGGGCGTTTGCTGTTGTAAATCTGTACCGACTCATCAACCCTATTGTTGGCACTTACATCGATCTTGATTCGTATAAACCTCAAAAAGACTGTACGAGGCCGGAGGTAATCTCTCTGGCCGGGACATCGACCATCAGATCGCAGCGTTTCGCAGCGAATACTTCCGTCTTCCGCCGACGATGAACTATATCGTCAAACACCTGATCTACCCGATCCCCGATCCCCGATCCTGAACTGCCGTTTCTGGGCATTCACCTCACGCGCATGATCGACGGCAGCGTCATGGTCGGGCCCAACGCGGTGCTGAGCTTGTCGCGGGGAAACTACCGCAAGTTCGCCACCACACGCTCACATTCTTTGAAGCCGGTGCAACCCATCAGTTAAGGGTTCCAGGGCCTGGCTCTGGACGTGCTCGACACAGCGCAAACCGTCCGCTGTGCGGACTGAGCTGACCACGCTGGGCACTGACGAACGGTGCAATTGCAGCACTTCATTCGGATTGGGAAACTCGGCAATCCACAGGCAAAGCTGGCCTGGCGATACCGACTTCTGAAAATGGTCAACCAGCGCCGCGGCCCCCCCTGTGCTGCATTGATAGCGGTGCAGATACTGCGTTTCGTTGGGCGGCAGAATCACGCCTGACACCGGGTTGAGTACCGACAATGTCTGATCCCGGATCAACACTCGGGATCTGGGCAGGAAAATCTCCGTCCACTCGGGTATTTTTGTCAGTTCCCTGCGCAACCGTGCGCGCTCATCCAGTGACGGGTACTGCCACAGGTGAAGGAAAGACGGGTCATCAGCGTGCCCGGAGACCCAACCACCTAGAAACTCGCCAAAACTACTGCCGCGCAACGGCAGGCAGAGGTTATTGAAGAGCTCGCGGTACGCAGGCCATTTCGATTTGCTGAAACGGTATTCTCTGAGTTCGTGAATCATCGGTTTCCGGCCTCGGCAGCAGGTAGTCTTGCGTAATACTGTAAACGTTTACACAGAAAATACCAAATCTGTCTGTCGGTTACTCCACTTCTTTTCAATTCCTTGGCTGAAATGCCCTTCCAGACTAATGCCTCTTTGGGTTTACCGCCGTAAAGGCAAGCATTACTTGCCGCCTGACGTGGCGCGGTCTCCAAAGTGGACGCAAAAAAAAACGTTTGCTAGTATCAACACCGGTCTGTAAAGGTTTACGAGCACTGAGCATTCCGTCATGCAGCATGGTCTCGGCTCGATTTTCCGCAGAATTCGCTCTCCCCTTGCGCATCAGGCCATCGATGCGATTTCCTCCACTTGCTCGCTCTGCAACCTGTGACCTGAACAGGGATTCCAGGGCAGTGCGAGCCTTCGATGTATTGGCCAGGTCTATGAGTGAACGCAAAAAATCAGATCCACGTCTGCGCAAGCGTGCGGGTTTGAAGGATGTTGCACTGGCGACCGGCGTATCCGTAGCGACGGTTTCGCGAAGCTTCAATGCTCCAGAGACGGTCAGTGACAAGGTCCGTCAAGGGGTTCTGGAAGCAGCGCGAAAGCTTGGTTACAGCCCAAACCCCGCAGCCCAGGCGCTTCGCTTACAGCGCACCCATATCGTGGGTGCGGTTTTTCCTACCACCTATCACGGCATCTACTCGCAGATGGTGGGGCAATTTCAGAAACGGATGACAGAAGCGGGATATATGTCTTTCTTGCTGACTGTCGACTTCGATAACAGCAAGTTGTACGAGCCGGTGCGTAGGCTCATCGAGCGCGGTGCCGAAGCCTTGATGGTCGTCGGGCGCATCGAAGACCCGCAGCTCATCGATTATCTGCAACAGATGAACATCCCCGTCATCTGCGGTTACTCGGCGCTGACCGACGAAGATTTCCCTTCGATAGGGATCGACAACTACGCCGCCACCTCGCAGGTCATGGAGTATCTGTCGCAACTGGGGCACCGCGAGTTCGCCATGCTGGCCGGCCCGACCCGGCACAACGATCGTCAGCAAGACCGGGTACGAGCCTTCACCGACGCCTTGAAACGCATGAACATCACCGGCGAGCCGAGGATTTTCGAGGATCCCCGAGGTTACTCCATCGAGTTCGGACTCAGGGCACTGCAGACAATCCTGGTCGAACACCCCAGCGTGACCGCGATCGTCTGCAACAGTGATGCCTACGGCATGGCAGTGGTTGCTGAAGCGCGGCGCCAGGGGCTGAATGTCCCCACCGATCTGTCGGTAACGGGTTTCGATGACCTGGATTACGCGGCGATTGTCGATCCTCCACTGACCACTGTTTCGGTTTCCGCCAATGAGATGGGACTGTTTGCTGCTGAAGCGTTGATCGGTGCATTGACGGAAAATCGACCCATTCGCTCCCATCGCCTGCAGAGCCGGTTGATTGTGCGTGGTTCCACGGGTGTGGCTCCCGCCCGCTAAACCCATTCAGCATTCCTGACACGCGTTTCAAACCTCGCATGCGCAATGCATGCGGGGCCGCCTACTGATGGCAGAACGAAGTGATCGCCATTAGCCATTGCAAGGCAGTTCACCTCCTCGACTACTAACCCTTGTCCATGCTCGAACCCGTCTAGGCCGCGATTTTCAGAAAATCATGGCGCCAAAAACGAGCACCCTTCCGCTCCATGACACCTTTCGGTGCGCTTTTCGCCCAGCAAATGCTGAGATTTTCGACTTAACAAAATTTTGTTACCTCGCTTGACACCCCCCTGGAAAGATGGTGTTCTGTAAACGTTTACAGAATAAAAAAGTTGGTTGCATTCCTGCCCTTTGACAAACCAGATGCTGGTTTCAGATCAACACAACCGGAACGATTTCCATGAAAAAGCACTTGCTGCACATCACCCGAACAGCCGCCGTCGCAGTCATTGCTGCCCTGGTGTTTTCAAACCTTGCGGCCGCAGCCGAGCCTGCCTCGGAGCCGCTTTGGACGAATGTCCAAAAAGCTGGTGTGCTTCGAGCCGGCGCTGGCCTTGCTCCGCCAGATGTCATTCGCGACCCGCAGACCGGGGAGTACAGCGGCATTTTCGTGGATTTGCTGCGTGAGTTTGCCGACAAGGAGCTGGGCGGGGTCAAGGTTGCGTTTGTAGACACGGACTGGGACAACATGATTGCCGGCCTCAACAGCAACAAATGGGACGTGGCCATGGCGATCAATCGCAAGCCCCAGCGGGCGATGGTGATCCATTTCAGTCAGCCATCCCGATTCTTCGAAGTGTCACTGGTCTTCAACAAGGACAATCCGAAGATCAAGGCAATCAGCGACTTTCCGAAAAACTTCGATAACGAAAACATTACGTTCGCCGTCGTAGGCGGGACCGCTGAAGAACAAGCGCTGTCAGCCCGGGTCCACAAGGCCAAGATTCTGAAATTGCCTAACATTGGTGATGTGCGTCTGGCGGTTTCCAGTCGTCGCGCTGATGTTTCAGTTGCCGACTCGGTCACCAACCAGTTGTTCATCAATGTCAACGAGGGTTGGGCGGTCGCTGCCATGCCGGAACCGGCGCTGGCCAAACAGGGAATCGCCTATGGTTTTCGTCGTTCGGTACCGCTGGACGACATTGAGGCGTTCAACATCTTCATTGAGCAGAAAACCGCGGACGGCAGCGTGGCTCGCCTTACCCAGAAGTACTCTGCCAAGGAAACCGGCCAATAACGTTCCGCGAACGATGGCAGTGACCGGAGCCGCCTCCAAGCGGCGGCTCCCAGCACAGTACTTGTGAGAGATACCGAGATGTCCGAAGCATTCATCAAGATTTCGAACCTGCATAAAAGTTACGGCCTGGGCGCGCTAAAAGTGCTCAATGGCCTGGACCGTACCATTGCCCGAAACGACCGACTGGTCATCGTCGGGCCTAGCGGTGGCGGAAAAAGCACCCTGCTGCGTTGTGTCATGGGCCTGGAGGATATTGATTCGGGCAGCATTGAAATGCACGGAGAACGTTATATTTCTACCGGCCAAAATGGCAAGACGGTCATCAACCGCGCGCTGCAAAAACAAATAGGAATGGTGTTTCAGCATTACACACTGTTTCCACACCTGACGGTCCGACAAAACCTGACGTTGGCGCCGGTCCGTGCTCATGGTGTCGCGCCGAGCAAGGCGAACGAAAAGGCCGAAATCTTGCTGACGCGTTTTGGCCTGGCCGCCAAGCTCGATGCGCACCCGTCCAAGTTGTCCGGTGGACAGAAACAACGCGTGGCCATTGCCAGGGCATTGATGCTTGACCCCAAGCTGATGCTGTTCGATGAAGTCACCTCTGCTCTGGACCCCGAGCTGGTATTCGAGGTCGAGGGCATGATGTCGGAGTTGGCCGACGGTGGTATGCCGATGATGATCGTGACCCATGACATGTGCTTTGCGAAAAACATTGCGACCGAAATCGTCTTTTGTGCCGGTGGCGTAATCGTCGAATCCGCTCCGCCCAACGAGTTCTTTGGCGCGCCACAAATGCCGCGAACCCGAGAGTTTCTGAAAACCATCAGATCCGGCGCACTCGAGTGAGGGTTAGATAATGGACTTTCATTCCGTATTTAGTAATGCCGGGCAACTTGGGTCCGGGCTGATAATCACGCTCGAACTCTCAGCCCTGACGATTGTGACCTCCACCTTCACCGGTTTCATTGTTGCGTTGCTATCGATCAGTCCCTACAGGATCGTGCGTTTGCCGATTCGGGCGTACATCGAAATATTCCGCTGCACCCCTGCACTGGTGCAGATCGTGTGGTTCTTTTATTGCGTACCGGTGCTGTTCAATGTGTTCTGGGAACCCTTCACCATGGGCGTCATTGCGTTTTCCCTGAACTTGACCGCGTATAACGCAGAAGCGTATCGGGCCGCGATTCAGGCGGTTCCCAGTGCTCATGGCGATGCTGCCGTGGCGCTGGGGCTCAAGCGCGCCCAGTACTATCGCTTCGTGGTGTTCCCCCAGGCCCTGCGTTTGGCGGTTCCCGTCTTGCTGACCAACAGCATCGGCATGATCCAGCAAAGTGCGTTGGTCGCTCTGGTGGCAGTCAACGACTTGATGTACGAATCCAAAGCACTGGCCTCACTAACGTACCGACCGGTAGAAGTGTTTACGGTAGCAGCGGGTATCTACTTTGTGATTTCCCTGGTCCTGAGTCGCGTCGTTGAGTTCGTCAGCAAGCGCACCAGTCGATTGATCGACGCCAGGTAAGGAGAAACGACCGTGACGTACACTTTCGACTTTGCGATTCTCTGGAAGTTTTTGCCGGTCATTGGATCGGGATTGCTGATCACCTTGCACGTTGCGCTGGCGGCCATTGCGGTCGGCGCCGTGGTGGGTTTTTTTCTGGCGTATATAAGGAACTACAGTTCCCTACTTCCTGCCACCGTGGCGACGACCGTCGTTGAGTTTCTGCGGGGTGTGCCGGTGTTGATTCAGTTGTTTTGGGTGTTCTTTTGCTTTCCGATCATCTTCGGCGTCGAGACCAGCCCATTCTTTTCTGCCTTCTTCGCCCTGATGATGTATATGGCGGCCATTTGCAGTGAGTCGTTCAGGTCGGCGTTTGCCACCATCGAGAAAGAACAATGGGATGCCAGTGTTGCACTGGGTGTTCCAGGGCGAGTCATGATGCTGTATGTGATTCTTCCACAATCATTATTACGGGCGGCACCGACGTTATTGTCGAACGCTGTTTCGGTGTTCAAAGAGTCGGCCATCGTCTCGGCGGTGGGCATGGCGGACATGATGTTTGTGGGCCGTAATGTCTCCAGTGCAACCGGGCACCCTATTGAAGTATTAACGTTGATTGCCGGTATTTACTTCATGATTGCCTTTCCTTTGACCCGTGCTGTTTCAGTGGTGGAAGACAGAATACTGCATCGCTTGAAACTTTAACGCTCCCTTCACTCAGCGGTCTGTGAATCCACTAGCAAGCGTTGTTGGCCGCTCAATGACGCCTCCCGATCGATAGTCAGGTGAACACTCATGAAACTAAAAGATAAAGTTGTATTGATTACAGGTGCGGGTGCCGGTATCGGAGAAGCCACCGCCAGGTTGTTTGCCGAGAACGGTGCCAGGGTGGTCGTCGCCGATCGTTACATCGAACAGGCCCAGGCCGTGGCTGACTCCATCGGCTCTCAAGCGTTTGCGGTGCAAGCCGACGTCGCGGTCGCCAGCCAGGTGCAACACATGGTCGAGCAGGCGGTGGAGCATTTCGGCGGCATCGACATCCTGTTCAATAACGCGGGCTTCGGGACGCTGGGAACCGTGGTCACGCTGGAGGAGGAGATCTGGGACCAGGTCATCGACGCTAACCTCAAGGGTGTTTTTCTGTGCTCCAAGTACGTGGTCCCGCAGATCGTCAAGCGCGGCGGTGGGGTCATCATCAATATGGCGTCTACCATCTCGGTAGTCGGCATCAAGGATCGCGCGGCGTACGTTGCGGCCAAAGGCGGCGTTGCCGCCCTGACGCGGGCCATGGCGCTGGACCACGCCGCCGAAGGTATTCGGGTCAACAGCATCGCTCCGGGGGTCATTGCCTCCAGTTACTACGACAAGATTTTCCAGGAAGTGCCGGATCCCGCCGCGTTCAAGCGTGGGCTGGAGGCCCGTTCGCCGCTCAATAAAATGGGGCAGCCCATGGATATCGCGCGCATGGCAATGTTCCTGGCCTGTGATGACTCCAATTTTGCCACCGGCGCAATGTTCACCGTCGACGGTGGCTACACCGCGTGGTGATCTGAACCGCAAGGGCTGTGGCCCGGTTTCTGACGCTGTTTTCAGGAAGGTGCGTATGAAGATGAAACGTATGATCAACGTCGTAGGTGTCCATGTCGGCGGCGAGCGCAATGATGTGATCACCGGTGGTGTGCTGGACGTGCCGGGCAAGACCATGCTCGACAAGATGCTGTACCTGCAGAACGAAGGCGATGACTTGAGGCGGTTCCTGTTACACGAGCCCCGAGGCAGCGTAACCCAGTGCATCAATCTGGTGTTGCCGTCCTCGCACCCCGAGGCCGATGTCGGCTTCATCATCATGGAGGCCGAGTTCTACGCCGCCATGTCCGGCAGCAATACCATCTGTACCGTCACAGCATTGCTGGAGACAGGCATGATTGCGATGCAGGAGCCAGTGACACACATGACTCTGGAAGCGCCCGGCGGCATCGTCAGGGTCGAGGCTACCTGTCGCGATGGCAAGTGCGTCAGCGTCAAGTTCGCCAACGTGCCGTGCTTCGTCCACGCCCTGGACAGGGTTATCGAGGTCCCCGGTATCGGTTCACTGACCGTCGATGCGGCCTATGGCGGCATGAACTACGTACTGGTCGATGCGGCGGCGCTGGGCTATGACATTACGCCCTCCGAGGCGGGGGAGTTGTCCGAAGTGGGCGAGATCATCAAGGCCGCTGCTGCCGAGCAGATTCCAGTGGTTCATCCTGAGTACCCGGACATCCACACCATCAATCAGACGCTGTTCACCGGCCCGTTATTCGACATCGACGGCGGCAAGCGTTCGAAAAACGGGGTCATCGTTTCTCCAGGTCGACTCGACCGCTCGCCTTGCGGCACCGGCACCAGCGCTCGCCTGGCCGTGATGCATGCCAAAGGGCAGATCAAACCGGGCGAACGTTTCATCCACGAATCGATTATCGGGTCCACCTTCAACGCGGAAATTGTCGAGCTTCTCACCGTGGGCGGGTTGCCCGGCATTCGTCCGACTATCGAGGGCAGCGCCTGGATTACCGGATTTCATCAGTACGTACTCGATGAGTCCGATCCGTTCCCGACCGGCTACACCTTGAGCGACATCTGGCGAGACATAAAATGACTGGCCGGCTTGCGCCTGCTGACCGGGCGCAAGGCAAAAGATGGACGGTCATTGCGGCACACGTTGTAACCGATTACAAAAAAAGCAAAAGATAAGCAATTATTGTCAATGAACGTGAATCTAAACCGTTTTGATATCAGTGAAAACGATTGCTGACAGGATCCCAGTAAGGTGCCGTTTCTCATCATTTTTTGGAGGAAGTACACATGACTGACTCAAAAGACACTCAAACCGACGAGCCCAAAGGCAGCTTGAAATACATCACGCGGGAAACCGAGATTAGCTACTGGCAGCCCAAGCCGGCGAACGGTCATGTGACCGTGGCCGTTTCACCCCAGCTGTTTAAAATGAACCGCGACTTTGCGGTCGGCACTCAAACCTTACCGCCAGGCGGGCGGGTCCGTGAGCACGCCCATTCGGCCAATGAAGAAGTGCTGCATTTCGTCAGCGGCACTGGGTCGGCGGTGGTCGATGGCAAGCCCTACACGCTTGAGCCTGGCGTCACGCTGTTTCTCGGTGAGCACAATTCCCACACCTTCATCAACGAGGGTGATGTAGATCTGCATTGGGTCTGGTTCATGACGCCCAGCGGGCTGGAAACGTTCTTCCGTGATATCGGTCGTCCACGCCAGTTCGGCGAACCGGCACCTGAGCCGTTTGAGCGCCCGGCCAATATCGAACAGATCGAAGGTACTG
Organism: Pseudomonas sp. NA-150; assembly: GCF_044336365.1. Taxonomy (NCBI): domain Bacteria; kingdom Pseudomonadati; phylum Pseudomonadota; class Gammaproteobacteria; order Pseudomonadales; family Pseudomonadaceae; genus Pseudomonas; species Pseudomonas sp. NA-150. The sequence continues at coordinate 3,459,903 of NZ_CP172305.1, forward strand.
GTCTGTTCGCCTACACCAAAAGTTGAGGCCTGCCATGTCCACACCCATTTCCACACAGGACTGCGGCCAGGGGCCAGCGGTCATACTCATCTCAGGCCTTGGCGGTCTGGGCGCGTTCTGGCAACCAGTCATCGAGCGGCTGAGCAGCAGTTATCGAGTCATCACGTTCGATCATCCCGGCGTCGGGCGAAGCAGCATCGAGGGCTTGCCGACCATCCCAGGCATTGTCGACACCGTGCTCCAGGTAATGGACAACAAGGGTCTGGAGCGTGCGCATCTGGTGGGGCATTCGACCGGTTCGCTGGTGGCGCAGGCCATGGCGCTGGACTATCCAAAACAGGTGACCAGCATTGTGCTGAGCAGTGGCTGGGCGCAGCCCGACAAACGATTCGCGGATTTCTTCGCCTACCGCAAATACTTGCTGGCGCACTTGGGCGGCACGGCCTACAACGTGCTGACCCGTCTCATCGCCTATCCGTCGCGCTATTACGAAGAGCACTTTGCCGTCGAGCCTGCGCTGAACTTCGATGAGCCGTCGTCGGTTGATATCGAGATGAACCAGGCCCGCATGGACATGTTGTTGAACTACAGCCGCCATGGCGAACTCGGGACCATTTGCCATCCGGTCACCGTGATTGGCGCACGGGACGATTACATCGTGCCGTTCTATCATTCTGAGGAACTGGCGCGTCTGATACGCGGTGCCGCATTGATCGAGTTGTCAGGCGGCCACTTTGCGCCTGTGACCCGCACCTCGGTCTATTGCGCGTTGCTGCAATCCTTTTGGGAGTCGGCGGCATGACCACTAGAACGCTCTCTCGGGTGGGCATCATCGGCCTGGGCGCAATCGGCACACAAGTGCTCAAGGCCTTACAGACCACGCATTTGCCCCTGGCGGCTTATGCGGTGCTCAACCATGCCATGGCATCAAGCGCCTGCGCGTCGTTGCGCCCTTTTCAGTCATGCAACAATGTCGAGGAGTTGATCGCCTGGCGACCTGACCTCGTCATCGAGTGCGCGGGCCACTCCGCCGTCATCAGTACGGTTCCAGTGCTGTTGGCGGCAGGTATAGACGTCATTGTCGCCTCGATCGGGGCATTGGCCGACCAACCCCTGCACAGTCATTTGCACAACGCGGCGCAGGAAGGCAATGCACGGTTGATTCTGGTGTCCGGTGCTATCGGCGGTCTGGACGCATTGCGATCGGCACGGTTGGCGGGTCTGGACGAAGTGCTGTATGTCGGTCGCAAACCACCCCGGGCCTGGGCCGGTTCGCCCGCCGAGCAAGCCTTCGATCTGGCACGTATCAACTTGCCGACCACCATCTTCCGAGGCACTGCTGCGCAAGCGTCGATACAGTTTCCCAAGAACGCCAATGTCACCGCAGCAGTCGCCTTGTCCGGTGTGGGCTTTGACAAGACTCAGGTGGAGTTGGTGGCTGATCCGGATACTGAGCGTAACGTGCATGAAGTACAGGCTCGTGGGCCATTCGGTGAGCTCAGCATCCACTTGGCCAACAACCCGCTTCCCGCAAACCCCAGGACCTCGTGGCTGGCCGCCCTGAGTATCGAAGAAGCGGTCTGCAGGCAGATGTTCAGCCTGGTGTTTTGACTGAGATTTAAAGGTGAAACCCGACGCTGGTGAACGCCGGACTTGCAGAGGGATCCGGTCAGGGCTTGCCGGGATGGGGCTCTGGGTATGCCGCATAATGCCGATGGGCTCGGCGTATGCACTGTCCCAGAGCTTTCATGTAATTGGCGCCTGCCCTTTTCGGCTCGTTTGGTCTACCTGTCAGCATTGATGCGTCGATTCGACCTAAACCTGATCAGAATTCAGAAACCCCGGCTCAACATCCTGTGGATTCAGTCGGACGCAGCAACGCAGGCGGAACAACCGTCTCCACTCGCCCGGTTTTAACGTCATAAACAAGGCCGGAAACCATGAAATCGCCCGACAGATTCGGGTTGGCTTTCAACGCGGCGACGTCTACAGCAACCGATGCATAGGGATCGTTGATCGCCAGCTTGTCGAGATCCGCAACGGGAACGTCGAAGTACGTGGCGAGTAACTCCGGTGCATGACCCAGGCAAGGTTTGATACCACAGTCGGTATGGTGCAGAACGATGAGGTTCCACCCCTGCCCCATCTTGCCGCCACTGGCGGTGGTCACGGCACTCAGGATCGCGATGTTGTGCAACGTCGCAGGCTCTATACGGCCACCTACATTGCGAATAACCACAGCTTCGCCTGCCTTGACGCCCAGGATATCGGCAGGGTCGACGCGCGTGTCGACGCAGCCGATGATCATGGTTTTAAGCGACGGCACAATCTTCAGGTCTGCGGAAAATCCAGTGGTCGCGAAGGCTTCGTTACGCGCTAAAAGGGTGTCGAGTACGTTCATCACAGTCTCCGATAATTGTTAATGAGATTAAAAAAGTGCTTGCTCCCAGCAGGCACGTCGTTAACGGTGTCAGGCACGCTTAGGCAGTTTGGTCAGCATCATGCTCTGCACTTTCTGCGGGTCAGCAGTGAAGGCCTGATGGATGCCGCGCGTTTGGGCGCCTGCAACCACTTCGTCGTTGGTACCGGCTTCGATCGCATCCAGTACGTCGGTGACCACTTCAACCGGGCTGAGGCGTGGTTCTGGCAGCTTGGCGCCCATGGCGGTGTCGGTCTGCACGGCGAGAACACCAATGACTTGCGTACCCTGAGCGCCCAGTTCGGCGCGCAGGCTGCGAGTAAGGGAAAGCCCCGCCGCTTTGGACGCCGAGTAGGTGGCGGCCATTGGCAGGCTGATCAGCGACAACATCGACAGCATGTTGACCACGGCACCGCCGGTCTTCGCCAGGATCGGCGCGAAAGCACGCGTCAGGGCCAAAGGACCGAAGTAGTTAACTTCCATTTCGGCACGGGCATCGCCCATGTTCGGCGCAGAAATCGCACCATCGAAGGCGGCATAACCGGCGTTGTTGATCAACAGTGTGACGTCGGAGGCGACGCTGGCCGCAGCAGCCACCTGATCAGGATCCGTCACGTCGAGTGGCAGCGGCACCAGGCGGCTATCGCCGTTTTTGAGCAGGTCAGCCAGCGACGCGGTGTCACGTGCGGCAACGTAAATTTTGGCAACACCGCGCTTGAGCAGTTCTTCAACGAAGGTACGGCCGATACCGCGATTGGCGCCAGTGACGAGAGCGATGGAGTGAGCGATGTTCATAGTGATTTCCTCAACAGTAATGATGGATGGTTATCTGTCAGGGGAAGCCTGTGCTTCGCTCCGATGGATCAACTATGTCGGTTTCCATCCATGCCCGGTAGCGGTCGAATTGGTCTATGATTTATCTCAATTCAGCATCAGTGAACGTCGCAGAGAGACAGGTAATCCAATGGCCCTGAAAGATATTCACGCATTGAGGCTCTACACCCGCGTTGCGCGCCTCGGGAGCTTCTCGGCGGCCGCTCGCGAGAGCGGACTGGCACAGTCGCAGGTCTCGCGGATGATCGCGGAACTGGAGGCCGGCTTAGGCGCGCGCCTGCTCTCACGTACCACCCGGGCGGTGGTTCCAACCGAGGCCGGCATGGAGTTTCTGGCGCGTATCGAGCCGATCCTCGCCGCCGTCGATGACGCCGAGAACAGCGTGCGAGAAACGGGCGAGCTGCGCGGCCTGCTGCGAATCGGCATGCCATCGACCATGGGCCTGCGCGTTGTCATCCCCACACTGTCCGTCTTTACCGAACGCCACCCATTACTGCACATTGAGTTGTTGCTCGAAGACAAGTGGCAGGACATGGTCAAGGAGGCGGTAGACGTGGGTATCCGCGTGGGCAGCCTGCCAGACCTGGCGGGTACAGCGAGGCAGATAGGCACCATGCGCCGGGTGATCGTGGCCTCCCCGGCCTACCTCGCACGCCACGGTACACCGCTGGTGCCGGCTGACATCGAACATCATCGAGTGGTCGGCGGTCCGTCAGGCTCACACGTCTCATCCTGGCAATTTGAACGTGATGGCAAGGTCTGCTCGATCACCCTGAACCCTCAGGTTTCTACCAATGACACTGCGGGTGCGCTGGCAGCGGCTACGGGAGGTCTTGGCCTCACGTCGACAACGTCTTGGGCGTGCAGGCTGGAGCTGGAAAACGGTGCGTTGGTACAGGTACTCCCGGACTGGACAATGGCAGAGTTGCCCGTCTACGCGTACTTCCCGATGGGGCGGACAACGCGCCTGGCTGCGCGCGCGTTTGCCGATTTTTTAGCTACCGCCCTTGGAAGCAGCGCGGACGGCTGACGACCCACCGCTCACACACCATCGTCACACTTCCGTCACAAACTAGTAGTAATTTGCCACTACCCTGCGATTGGAGGAATGTGTAGTGACCAGCCGGTATACTTCCTCGCTGCGCTTTTTACGATGGCTGCTCGTCTTGCTGTGCACCGCCATGTTGATATTTCTGTGGGGGCTGTTCATCCAGCAGAAGGCCACTTCCAGGCACGGAGCACTCGCCGCCAAGACCGCGGAACACCTCAATCTGGCAACCATCGCCGCGGAGAACTTGCGGCAACTGGTCGATCGTGCTCAGGCGATTGGCAAGGTTGCGGGTGGCGATCTGGAGCAAATGCAAGATCGTCACCTGGGGCTGGTGCGCATGCTCGCCGAAGACCCGGTGTTCAAACGCATGAGCCTCTACAGCAAAGACGGCCGTCTGTTATCCGCCAGCCATGGTGATGCGCCGCAGGAACTGCCCGCAAGCTGGATGACCCAGTTACACAGCCACATTGAACACTTTGGTTTAAAACCGTTCATGGCCGGCTCACTGCCAACGCAAAACGCAGCGGCATTACCGAACTGGCGCCTGCCCTTCCTGCTCCCCTTGTCCGATTCGTCGATGCGTCAACTGGACAGTATTCTGGTGGTTCAGCTGGATGTCGGCTACCTGGCGGCGCTGTTCGAGCATATCGATCTGGGTCGCAGTGGCATGATGCGTCTGATCGACAGCGAGGGTCACGAGCGCCTGCGCATCAACACCAGCGGTGTCGTCGTCTCCGGCCAGCCGTTGAGTCCCGAATTCGCGGACAACGGCGATGAATTCGGCGAGATCAATCAGTACGCGACCACCCTCGTGGCCACCACTGCGTTAACCACTGAATATCAAAGCCTGTACCGGCGAATGTCACCGCGCGGCTTCAGCGTGATCGTCAGCCAACCGCAGGATGAGATCCTCGCCTCATCAGAACTCACCTACCGGCGCCAACTTTGGCTGAACGTTGGCATGACGCTGTTCATTCTGGGCGGCCTGATCTGGACCCTGCGTGTATTGAACCGGCGTCAGGAAGCGTTCGACGCCCTGGAGCAGGCGCAACGGGTCAACCAGGGCCTGATCCGGCGTCTGGAGGACGAACATCAGCTCAGCAGCCATGCGGCGGCGACTGACCATCTGAGCGGTCTTCACAACCGACGACGATTCCTCGAAGTTGCGGCCAAGGCTTTGACACGACAGCGAGGCAAGCGCCGGCTGCTGGCGATTCTGTTCATCGACATGGACCGTTTCAAATCGATCAACGACTCGCTGGGGCATCGAATAGGCGACCTGTTGTTGCAGGCGGTGGCGGGACGGATCACCCGTTTACTGGAGCCCGCCGATGAAGCCGCACGCTTCGGCGGCGACGAGTTTGTCGTACTGCTGGCCGGCGAACGCAGTGAGGAGCAAATCGATAGCTGGGTGTGCAAACTGGTGGCAAAGTTATCGACGATTTATTCGCTGGACGGACAAGAGCTGACTACCAGCCCCAGCGTCGGCGTCAGCATCTGCCCTCGCGACGGGCAAAATATCGAGGACATGATCCGCTGTGCCGATGCGGCCATGTACTCCGCCAAGAACGCCGGGCGTGGGCAGTATCGATTCTTTGATCCGTCGCTGAACGTCACGGACGCCAACGAATTCATGCTGGAGCAGGCGTTTGGCGGGGCACTCAGCGATCGTCAGTTCACCCTGCATTACCAGCCACAAATCCGTCTGGACTCCATGCAGGTGGAAAGTTATGAAGCCTTGGTGCGCTGGCAGCATCCTGAATTCGGATTGCTCTATCCGGATCGCTTCATTTCACTGGCCGAACGCAGTGGATTCATCATCGCGCTCGGCTGGGAAGTCCTGCGTCTGGCGTGTGAAGAGCTGGCGTATTGGCAGTCAAAAGGCAATCTCTCTCGGCTGGCGATTAACGTCTCGGTGATCCAGCTGCGGCAAGCTGACTTCAGCGAGCGTGTGCTGCGTGAGCTGAAGCACTACAAGATCGCACCACACAACCTGGAACTGGAAATCACCGAAACCACGGTGCTGGACCACGACGGCCCGGCTATCGAACACCTGCGAACCCTGCGCACTGCTGGGCTGAACATTAGCCTGGATGACTTTGGTCAGGGTTACGCGGGCTTTGCTCATCTGCAATCACTGCCCCTGACCAAGCTGAAAATCGATCGCTCGGTGATTGCCCCATTATCCAATAGCCCGGATGACAGCCCCATTGTTTCTTCCACGATCATTCTGGCTAAACGCCTGGGACTGGAGGTGGTCGCCGAAGGCGTCGAGACCCTGCAGCAAGTCATCTGCCTGAAGCTGGCCGGTTGCGACATGGCGCAGGGTTATCACTTCAGCCGACCGTTGGCTTCGACCCAACTGTACGAATACGCCCCCTTTATCAACGCAATGGAAAAAGCATGCGTGCATTGAAGTTTCTCTCGGTCTTTCTGTTGGTTTCGCTGCTGTCGACCTTGGCCCAGGCTGAGTGTTCCCGGCAGAGCGTGAGCATCGCGGTCATCCCCAGGACCAAACGCACCCTGGAAGACTTGCAGCGTGAATATCAACCCTTGCTTGAACGACTCAGCGCCGCGCTGGGCATGCCGGTGGAAATTATTCCGGCCTCATCCTACGAAAGCGTTATCGATGCCATCGTGTCTGGCGGCGTCGATATCGCGTGGTTGGGCCCCGCATCCTACGTCCTGGCCCATCAACGCGATTCGCGTATCGAACCGTTCGCCAGCCTGACCATCAACCCAGGCTACTTCACCCCTGCCGGCCACCACTATCAGTCACTGCTGCTGGTGCGTCGCGAATTTGCCACCGACCTCAAGGCCCTGCGCGGCGCGCGTGTGGCTTTGAGCGACCCGGCCAGTACCTCAGGCAACATGGTGCCGAATGCCGAGTTCCCGGCGCAGGTCGGCCTGCCCTTGTCGCAATTTTTCAGCTCGTTGGTCTACGCCGGCTCCCACGACAAATCCATGGATGCGCTGCTGGAACACCGGGTGGACGCAGCCTTTGTCTCCAGCGTGCGAGCTGATGCTTATCTGAACGATGGACGAATCAATCGCGAGACCTTCAACGTGCTGTGGCGCTCGAACGCCATCTACTATGACCAGTTCGTCTTCAGCGGCAGCCTCTGCCCGTCCCTGAAGGAAAAGATCCGGAGCGCAATGCTCAACGATCCGAAGGGGCTTTCCTCATTCCTGGCTTCTCAAGATGCCTCCGGTATCGTCCCGGCCAGCCAGGCTGAATACGCGACACTCATGCTCATGATGCAGACGCTGACGCTAAAGCAATAACCTGACCGCACCGCCCCCTTCGCAGGCAATACATATGCCCTCCTACACAGGCGATCTATTATTCATCCCCTCCTCGACCAAGACCGCTACAGTACCGACCTGATCGAACCCGAAAACCCATCGTTCAACCAATAGGAGCAATGTTATGGACCTAGGTATCTCAGGACGCTGGGCCGTGGTGTGCGCCGCCAGCAAAGGGCTGGGGCTGGGCTGCGCACGGGCGCTGGCAAAGGAAGGTGTGAACCTGGTGATCAACGCCCGTGGCAGCGAAGCTCTGGAGCAGGCGGCACAGCAGTTGCGCGCCCTGCATCCGGCGATCGAAGTGCTTACCGTGGTCGGTGATGTCGCCCAACCCAGCGTGCGTGAAGCCTTGCTCGCCGCCTGCCCGCAGGTCGATATCCTGGTAAACAACGCCGGTGGCCCGCCGCCTGGCGACTTCCGTGACTGGCAGCGCGAGGATTGGCTCAAAGCGATGGACGCCAACATGCTGACCCCGATCGAGTTGATCAAAGCCACGGTCGATGGCATGGCGGCGCGCGGATTTGGTCGCGTGATCAACATCACCTCGGGCGCGGTCAAGGCGCCGATCGACATCCTCGGCTTGTCCAACGGTGCGCGCAGCGGGCTGACCGGATTCATCGCCGGGCTGGCACGACAGCCGCAACTGGCCGGGCACAACGTGACAATCAACAATCTGTTGCCTGGCAGCTTCGACACCGAGCGCTTGCAGAAGAACCTGCACACCATCGCGCAATCTTCCGCAAGCAGCGTCGACAGTGTGATCGATTCCCAACGTCAGCTGATTCCCGCTCGGCGCTTTGGCGAGGCCGATGAATTCGGCGCGTTTTGCGCCTTTATTTGCAGCACCCACGCCGGCTACCTGACCGGGCAAAACCTGTTGCTGGATGGCGGTGCCTATTCGGGGACATTCTGATAAAACCCGGCGTCTGAACTGCTCCCCCGTGTAGGAGCTGCCGCAGGTTTGTGCCGCACTCCGACGATAAGACCGGAACGGCCTTCGCGATTTAGAGTGATCGCAGCCTGCGGCAGCTCCTACAGTGGATTTGTTCCTGTCACAGACCTTGTTGGCAAAGAGGCCCACAAGGCAAATCACACGCCTCGCAAAATCCCCGAAGTAAAAGATAGCCAGCTCTCCACAAGCATGATTATGATAAGCATGCTTACTATCTTTTCAGGGACATACCATGGCAACTCAACCGACGATGGGATTCGTGCTGCATGACGTGGCGCGCTTGATGCGCAAGCGTTTTGAACAGCGCGCGCGTCATACCGGGTTGACCCGCTCGCAGTGGCACGTGCTGGCGATTTTGTCGATGAATGAAGGGATTCACCAGAAAGCCCTGGCCGACCTGCTGGAGATCGAGTCGATCACCCTGGTGCGCCTGCTGGACAAAATGGAAGCCAACGGCCTGATCGAACGCCGCAAACATCCCACCGACCGCCGCATGTCGCTGCTGTTCCTCACGGCCGCTGCCCATCCGTTGCTCGACGTCATGCGCGGCCTTGGCGCGGCGACACGCAGCGAATCCACCACCGGATTTTCCCCGGCCGAGAACGAACAACTGCTGCAGCTACTGACGCGAATGCGTACCAACTTGCTGGACGCCTGTGCCCAACCCGTTGAAGCCCAAGCGACAGATGAGGAGCAGCGCAGCCATGTCTGAGTCTGAAGCCCCGGTAAAAAACGAACGCGATACCGTCCGGCCTGTCGAAGCGCCTGCAACCAATCGGCGGGAGGCCCCCGCATCCGCCAGCGCACCGCCAGCCGCACAGGCCAACAAAGTGGCACCTTCGGGGCGTCAACGCCTGCGCAGCGGGTTGTTTCTGTTGCTGCCAGTGTTGGCCCTGACGGCGGGTTACCTGTACGTCACCGGCGGACAGATCATTGCCACCGACAACGCTTATATCCAGGCTGATCGGGTGGGCGTCTCCACCGATGTCGCCGGGATCGTAGCGTCGGTTGAGGTCACCGATAACCAGGCCGTGAGCCAAGGTCAGGTGCTGTTTCGGCTGAAACCCGAGCCGTTCCAGATTGCTCTGGCCAGCGCCAACGCCCAGTTGGGCGCCGTGCGCAACCAGATCCTCAACCTCAGGGCCAGCTACGGCCAGGCCTTGGCCGAAATCGAACAGGCGCAGACCGATATCCCGTATTACCAGGCCAGCTTCGACCGCCAGGTGAAGCTGATCGCGGTCTCGGCGGTGTCGAAAACCAACTACGACGATGCCAAACACGCGTTGGACAGCACCCGGCAAAAAGTCGCGGTGGCCAAGGCGCAGGCACAGACCGTGCTCGCGCAACTGGGTGGGCACATCGAGACGCCGCTCGAGCAACAGCCGTCGTACCTGCAAGCGCAGGCCGCTGTCGACGAAGCCCGGCGCAACCTAAACAACGCGGTGGTCCGCGCGCCTTTCGATGGCGTGGTCACCAACGTCGATTCATTGAAGGCCGGTGCTTACCTGCAACCGCCGCAGTCCGGATTCAGTCTGGTGTCGTCAGATAAACTGTGGGTCGACGCGTCGCCCAAGGAAACCGAACTCACCTATGTAGTGCCGGGGCAATCGGTGCAGATCAGCGTCGACAGCTATCCCGGCGTGACCTGGCATGGCACGGTGGAAAGCATCAGCCCGGCCTCGGGCTCCAGTTTTTCGCTGCTGCCCGCGCAGAACACCACCGGTAACTGGGTTAAGGTGGTGCAACGGATTCCCCTGCGGGTGCGCATTGACGACGCTGCCGGCAAACCCGTACTGCGCAACGGCATGAGTGTCGAAGCCGAGATCGACACCGGCCACGCGCGTGGCTTGCCGACGATGTTCAGCGGGCTGTTTGCTCATTCGAGCGCGCCCCGTGAGTAATACCGCGACCGCCAGCGCCCCCTCAGCCAATCGCGCGATGGTCACTTTGTGCGTGATTCTGGCGGTGATCATGCAGGCGCTGGACACCACCATCGCCAACGTCGCGCTGCCCTACATCCAGGGCAGCGTCTCGGCCAGTTCCGACCAGATCAACTGGGTGCTGACCTCCTACATCGTCGCCGCTGCGATCATGACCCCGCCCTCGGCATTTCTCGCCCGACGCTTCGGGCGCAAGCGGGTATTGCTGTGGGCGATCGTCGGCTTCGTGGTGTCGTCGGTGCTGTGCGGCATCGCGCAATCCCTTGGCGAAATAATCCTCTTTCGCCTGATGCAAGGCCTGGCCGGTGCGGCGCTGGTGCCGTTGTCGCAGGGCATTCTGCTGGATATCTACACCCTGGAAGAACGCGGTTCGGCCATGGCGCTGTTCGGGGTCTCGGTGATGGTCGGGCCGGTATTGGGTCCGATGCTGGGGGGCTGGCTGACAGAGAATTACAGTTGGCGCTGGGTGTTTTTCATCAACGTGCCGATTGGCATGCTGGCGCTGGCCGGGATCATCTATTACGTGCACGAGACGCCCACCGACAAAGCCACGCGCCTGGACTGGCTGGGCTTTGGTTCACTGAGCGTGGCGATCATGGCGATTCAGCTGTTTCTGGATCGGGGCGAACAACTGGACTGGTTCTCCTCCGGCGAAATCATTATCGAAGCGATGGTGGCGTTCGCCGCGACCTATGTATTCCTGGTCCACACCTTCACCGCCGACACGCCATTCATCAGCCCGAAGCTGTTCAAGGATCGCAACTTTTCCATCAGCGTTGTTTTCATTTTCATCATTGGCATTACCTACCTCGCCTCGCTGGCGTTGATGACGCCCTACCTGCAAAACCTCATGGGTTACCCGGTGCTGACCGCGGGCATGGTCATGGGACCTCGTGGGCTGGGCACCATGTGCACGATGTTCCTCGCCGGGCGCCTGATCGGTAAAGTCGACACCCGCTGGTTGCTGTTTTGGGGATTGTGCCTGTCGGCGCTGTCGATGTACCTGATGACCGGTTGGACACCCGACGTCTCGATCCAGACCATCGTCTACGTCGGGTTTATCCAGGGCTCCAGCCTGGGCTTTTTGTTCGTGCCTTTGACCACGGTCGCCTTCGCCACCCTGCCCACCGCACTGCGCGCCGACGGTACCGGCCTCTATAGCCTGTCGCGCAACGTCGGTTCCAGCGTCGGCATCTCCATCGTCAGCGTGCTGTTGGCGCAAAATATTCAGATCAACCACGAACAGATCGCCGCCTATGTCACGCCGTTCAACCATGCCTTCGACGCCTGGACGGTGAAAAGCATGCTCGATCCGGTCACCGCCAGCGGCCGCGCGGCGCTGGACGCGATGATCAATGTGCAGGCCAGTTGGGTGGCGTACCTGGACGACTTCAAATTGCTGATGCTGCTGTCACTGAGCGTGATGCCGTTGATACTGATCATCAAGGCGCCGGCGAAGCCGGTGCAGGATGAGGCGCTGGTAATCGATTGAACGCGCCCCGCCATACGGGCCCTCGCTTAGGCTCGGACTGCCCCCACTCCGGTCCTGTTCAGGGAACGGGGCGATAGTGGGTTTCGTCAGTTTGATCGTAAAGATCAAGATCAAGAGCGCCGCCACAGGTCAACCAATCATCGATGTAACAACGGGCGGCGCTACGCTTATTCAGGATTTCACCCATCCTCCTGATCAGGTTCTTCGCGCGATCATTTTGGCGTATGATCAGTCACCATATTTCATCGAACCAACGCAATCGGAGGACCCCATGTCGCGCTCTCAGGCTGATAAAGCCGCCATTCACGAAAAGATCGTCAACCTGGCTGCCGAGCGTTTTCGCGAAGTCGGGATTAACGGGATTGGCGTGGCTGACCTGATGAAGGAAGCCGGCAGGACGGGCGGTGGCTTTTACAAGCATTTCGAGTCGCGGGAAAAACTGGTTGAAGAAGCGCTGGAATGCGTCTTCGAAGAGCGCTCCCAGGCGCTGGAACAATACACACAGGCCGATTCGACGTTGACCCTTGCCGATCTGGTGGAAAGCTACCTGAGTGAAGACCATCGGCTTGATCCCGGCACCGGGTGCGCGATCTCCGCCCTGATGAATGACATGTCCCGCGCAAGCGACCCGATTCGCGCGTTGTACACCCGGGAAGTGCAAAGCGAACTGGCGGTACTCACGTCCCTGACCCGCAGTAAACAGCCTTCGAAAAAACGTGCCCAGGCGCTGATGACCATGTGTACTCTGGTCGGCGCCATCGGCCTGGCTCGTGCGGTAAACGACGAGGAGCTGATCGCCGAGCTGCTCAATACCAGCAAGACCCTGCTCAAGGCGCTGGAGGCTTAAGCGGCAAGGCGGTAAAGCCCGCCCACGTCAGGCTTTACCGATCATCAGCGTTGCCCCTTATACCGCGACGTTTCGAACCGGCTTCCTGGTGCGCTGACGGGTATCCCAGCCTTGGGCGAGCCCGACCGGCACCTCGGCCTCGGGCAGCATCTTGCGCCCTCGCACCAGATCGGACGCGCGCTCGGCCAGCATGATGGTCGGCGCATTGAGGTTGCCGTTGGGCTCGCTCGGGAACACCGACGAATCGATGACGCGCAAGCCTGCGATGCCCCGCACGCGCAACTCGGAATCCACCACCGCCATCTCGTCTTCGCCCATCCGGCATGAGCCACAAGGGTGGTAAGTGCTCTCCAGGTTGTCGCGCACGAAGGCATCGATTTCCGCATCGCTGTTCACGTTGGGCCCCGGCGCAATTTCGCCGTCGCGGAAGCGGTCCATCGCCGGCTGTCCAATGATTTCCCGGGTCAGGCGCACGCAGCGACGGAAGCCTTCGCGATCCTCTTCACGTTGCAGGTAATTGAACTGAATTTGCGGGTGCTCGTAGGGGTCGGCCGAACGAATCCGCACATAGCCCCGGCTCTTGGGTTTGTTTGGTCCGGTGAGGACCATGAAACCATGGCCCTTGATTGGCTTGTTACCGTCGTAACGCATGGCCGCCGGCAGGAAGTGAAACTGGATGTCAGGCCAGCGCAGCCCCTCTTCGGAACGGATGAAGCCACCGGCCTCAAAATGGTTGGTCGCGCCCAGGCCATCCTTGAACAGCAACCAGCGCAGGCCAATCATCAATTTGCTCAGCGGGTCCATTTTGCTGTTGAGCGTCACCGGCTCCTTGCAGCCAAATTGAATGTAGATCTCGGCGTGGTCTTGCAGGTTTTCGCCGACACCGGGCAGGTCATGGATGACCTTGACCCCGGCCTTGTTCAGCACCTCGGCAGGGCCGATGCCGGAACGTTGCAGCAGGTGCGGCGAGCCGATGGGGCCGGCCGACACCAGTATTTCATGTTTGCAGTACACCTCATGGGTGTCGCCGTCGCAGTCGTAGGCGATGCCCACTGCGCGCTTGCCGTCGAGAATGATGTGACGGGTCATGGCCTGGGTCACCACCGTCAGGTTGGGTCGGTCCATCGCCGGGCGCAAATAGGCATTGGCCGTCGAGCAGCGCACGCCGTTCTTCACGGTCATGTGCATTGCGCCGAAACCTTCCTGCATAAAACCGTTGCAGTCGTCGGTCTTGATATAGCCCGCCTCAGCCCCCGCCTCGACCCACGCTCCGTACAGCGGGTTTTTCATGTGATTGCCATTGGTGGTGTGCAACGGGCCGCTGCCGCCTCGGTAGTCGTTGCCACCCTCTTCATAGTGCTCGGCACGCTTGAAATAGGGCAGGCAGTTGCGATAGCCCCAGCCCTTGGCACCAAGTTGTTCCCACTCGTCAAAGTCATAGGCATGGCCACGGATGTACACCAGACCGTTGATCGATGAAGAGCCGCCGAGCACCTTGCCCCTCGGGCAGTGAATACGGCGTCCGTTGAGGTAGGGTTCTGGATCGGTTTCATACCGCCAGTTGTACTTCTTGGTGTTCATCGGGATCGAGAACGCACTGGGCATCTGGATCACCACGCTACGGTCACTGCCGCCGAACTCCAGGACCAACACGCTGGTCGCGGGGTCCTCGCTCAAGCGGTTGGCCAGCACACAGCCGGCCGAACCCGCACCGATGATGATGTAATCGTATTGTTGAATAGCCATGATTATCTCCCAAACGCCTTGTTGCCGAGTGATGGCAGCGAAGGCTTGGCTTGCTTGTCACCGGTGGTGTAGTGCGGGCTGGTGGCTTCGATGTGCTGAATCACGCTTTCTTCGCGCTTCAGGTCGATCGAGCGGCTGAACCAGTAGTAGACGAGGCCCGAGACGATCAGGCCAACCAGCCAGGCTACGTCGATGTTGCCGAGGGCCTTGGCCAGCGGGCCGACGTAGACCTCGCGCTGCTCGACGCCATCGTAGATGTAGAAAAACGGGATCATCGAGACAAAACCAATGGCATACGAGGCAATCCCGCGCAGGCCCCAGTTGCCGTAGATGCTGCCGTGGGGCTGAAAGAAGTGCGGAATCGCGTAGCGGCCTTTGCGCACGAAGAAGTAGTCCGTGAGGTTGACCGAGGTCCAGGGCACCAGGAAATACAGCATCACCACCAGGTAGATACCGAGCACCGACAGGCCCTTGTCCGAACCCTGGATGCTCAGGGCCACGCCCAGTTGCAGCAGAATCACGAACACAATCGCCAGCACCCGCGCCTTGCGGGTCGGTTCGATGTGTTTGATCGAGTCGACGCAGGTCAGTACGGTGAGCTTGGCGCTGTAGATGTTCATCGCGATCACTGGCAGGAACGCCAGGATGGTGATCACCACCACCGCAGTGCCGACGGTCGACGACACGGTGTTGCCCACTTGGCCGAGGGCGACCAGCACGTCAGTGGAATGCAGGTGATCGGCCAACCAGCCACCTACGGCAATCATCCACGCGCCGGACAGCGAGGCGCCAAGGAACACCACCGCAATCAGCTTGCCGCCCGGCGTGTTTTTCGGCAGATAACGCGAGTAGTCAGACACGTAAGGCGCGTAGGCGATGTTGTAGCTCGCTGCGGCAGCAAATTGGGCAATGAAACCGGTCCAGTTGAAGCCCAGCGGCGCCGGGGCCACCGCGCCGGCTGCCAGTTCCGGCATCGGCGCATCGGGTACCCAATGCATCAGCACCGCCAGGGTCACCAGCCCATACAACGGCAGCGACAGAAACAGCGCCCACTTGAAGCTGCGGTGCATCCAGTCGTGGCCGAGAATCGCCAGCACCGCCGCCGGCACGGTGACCGCCACCGCCACCGCAATCGGGTTAAAGCCGAAGAGCGTATGCAGCCCCTGCATCATCAACACCAGGTTGACGATGTTGAACCCGGCGAACACAAACAGTGTCGCCAACAACACCAGCACCACGCCGCGATAGCCGAATTGCGCCCGCGACTGGATCATCTGCGGCAAGCCCAGATGCGGACCTTGCGAACCGTGGAAGGCCATGAACAAGGTGCCGAACATGATGCCCAAGGTGCCGGCCAGGGTGGTCCAAAGCGCGGTCAAGCCGACGCTGGGACCGACGAAGCCGATGGTCATGGTGAAGAAGGTGAAGTTACCCAGGAACCAGAACGGTCCCTGGCTCGATAGTTTGTCGGTGCGCTCGTTTTCAGGGATGAAATCGATCGAATGCCCTTCGACGGCCAACGGGTCGTCTCGGAGTGCGGCACTGCTGGCGGACTTGGATTGGGTTTGCATGATGAGGTCTCTTATTGTTGTAAAACCATGCGTGTAAAAACTAATGTCGCGGCACGTGAAGGGACTCAGCCCCGGCTCATGGCAACGTTATCCAGACCGCCTTGGTCTCCAGCAAAAACTCCAGTTGCTCCGATCCAAGATCCTTGCCGAATCCTGATTGCTTGTAGCCGCCGAACGGCATCGATGGGTCGATGGTGCTGTGGGCGTTGACATACACCGAACCGGCGCGCAGGCGTGGTATCAGGCTGTGCACGCGACCCAGGTCGTTGGAATAGAGCGCTGCGGCCAGGCCGAACGGTGAATCGTTGGCCAGTGCCAGGGCTTCCTCTTCGTTATCGAACGGTGCAGTGACGAGTACCGGGCCGAAGATCTCTTCCTGGACGATGCGCATGTCGTTGCGGCAATGGGCGAAGATGGTCGGTTCGACGAAGTAGCCAGGCCCTTCGATGGGCTTGCCACCATAATAAACCTCGGCTCCTTCACGCTTACCGATCTCGATGTAGTCCTCCACCCTCTTCTTCTGCAGCGCCGACACCAGCGGGCTGATGAAGCAGTCGGGGTCCATGCCGGGCGCGATTGTCAGTGTTTGCGTGTACGCCGCCAGCTCACGGAGGAATTCGTCGTAGATGCTGCGGTGGATATACGCCCGCGTACCGGCATCACACACCTGGCCCGAGTTGAAGAACACGCCGTTGGCCACCGCTCTGGCCGCCGCCGGCAGGTCAGCGTCGGCAAACACGATGACCGGCGATTTGCCGCCCAGCTCAAGGGTCAGGCGTTTCATTTCATCCACGGCAGCTTTGCCGACCGTGCGCCCGACCGGCGTGGAACCGGTGAAGGTCAGCTTGTCGATACCTGGGTGGGTGGCCATCGCCGCACCAACCACACTGCCGCGACCGGTGACGATGTTGATCACCCCGTCCGGAATTCCGGCTTCCTGCACCAGTTCGGCAAAACGCAGCGCTGACAGTGAGGTCAACTCGGCTGGTTTGACCACCACGGTGCACCCGGTGGCCAAGGCTGCGCCCAACTTCCAGGCCATGGTTTGCAGCGGGAAATTCCACGGCACGATGGCGCCGACCACACCCACCGGTTCCTTGCGGGTATACGCCAGGTAGTTGCCCGGCAACGAAGGCTCAACCGTGCGCCCGTGAATCTTGGTGGCCCAACCGGCAAAATAACGGAAGGTATCGACCGTGCCCTGAATATCGACATCCCGCGCACAGGCCACGGATTTGCCCATGTCGATGGATTCGATCTCAGCCAGTTCCACGGCGTTGGCCTCGATCAAATCGGCCAGGCGATGCAGCAAGCGCTCGCGTTCGAGGGGTTTCAGCTGACGCCAGGCGCCGCCATCGAACTGGGCTCGAGCGGCCTGTACCGCACGATCCAGATCGTCGGTGGTGCCCATCGGGATACGGGTAATGAAGCCTTCGGTCGACGGCTCGATCACGTCCGACGTCTGGCCATCGCTGGCCTCGACCCATTGGCCACCGATAAACATCGTCTGGGTTTTCGAAAGGAAGCGCTGGGTGGCCTCCGAGACGCCGAATTTCTGCAGATACTGCTTAACAATCATGTCCATTTTCATTATCTCCGGGCGACGGGTCGTTAGCGCAAACGTGCCTGAGCGCGCTCGTGAAAAATGAAACCGATGCTATTGAGCAACAGCTGGGCGGCCAGGATCGAGGTCGAGCCGGACGGGTCGTAGACTGGCGCCACTTCCACCAGGTCGATGCCGACAATGTCGCCATGGCAGCGTTTGACCAGTGCCTGGATGATTTCCAACACCTCGTAGTACAGGAAGCCACCGTGGCTGGGGGTGCCGGTGCCGGGCGCAATGGACGGGTCGAAGCCATCGATGTCGATGGTGATGTAGTACTTCACGCCGCGCGGAATCAACTCCAGCACGCCGTCTGTGCCCAGGCGGCGAACATCGCGCACCGAGAGAATTTTCGAGCCGGCGGCATGCGCTGCTTCGTAGTCGTCGCGGTTGGAGGACGAGACGTTGCGGATGCCCATTTGGGTCATGCCAACAATGTGATTCATCTCTGACGCGCGGCGCAGCGGGTTGCCGTGGCCATAACGCACGCCATGGCGTTCATCGACGAAATCCAGGTGCGCGTCGAAGTGGATGATGTGAATCGGGCCCTTGCCCTCAAACGCCTTGATCACCGGCGCATGCACCGAGTGATCGCCGCCGAGCACCACCGGCATGGCACCCGCTTCGAGGATCTTGCGCACGGCGAATTCGATGTTGTCGTTGCTGGCATTCATGTCGGTGTGAACGATATCGGCATCACCCACATCGACCATGCTGACGTCGTCCGTCGTCAGGTACATCACGTCGTCTTCATGGTCGTACGCGCCAGCATGACCGAAGGAGAACAAGGTCGATGCCTCACGGATACCGCGCGGCCCGAAGCGTGCGCCGGAGCGCCATTGGGTGCCCATGTCATTCGGCGCGCCAAGCACCGCCACGTCGGCCTTGAGCGTGTCCCAATCGGTGCAGATCGGGGATTTGGCGAACGTGCAGTGGCCCACGAACGGGAGGTTCAAACGACCGGATTCATAACCGTGCTTCGACATGCTAGTGCAACTCCGATTATTGTTTTCAGTGAGCGGTCAACCGGGAATCAACCGCCGTTGCAGTGACTATGGCCGCAGGTATTCATGGAGAAAATGCTAAATATCAGATATTCATATCGGCCTTGGCGATGTAATAACCCGCGGGAGAGTGGCTGTGATTCAACTGCATGACGTCGACCTGAAATTGCTCAGGGTGTTTGCCTCCATTGTGAAATGCGGTGGTTTTTCTGCGGCCCAGGCGGCCTTGAACGTTGGTCAGTCGACCATCAGCGAGCAGATGACCCATCTGGAAACCCGTCTCGGGGTCAAGCTCTGCGTGCGCGGTCGCAGTGGCTTTCGCCTGACCGAACAAGGCATCGCCATCCATGAGGCAACCCAACGCCTGCTGTCGGCGGTCGAGCATTTTTGCCTCGATGCCGACGTGCTCAAGCAGCACATCAGCGGCCAGCTCAACCTGGGCATCATCGACACCACCATCACCGACCCGGACTCGCCGATCCCGCGCACCACCCAGCGCTTCGTCTCGCGCGGGCACGATGTGCATCTCAACGTGTATGTCGGCAGTCCGGCGGAGCTGGAAGAGCGCGTGCTCGACGGTCGTTTGCACCTGGCCATCGGGCACTTCCCGATTCGGGTGCCAGGGCTGCTGCATACGCCGCTGTATCAGGAGGCACTGGGGTTGTACTGCGGTCGTCGCCACCCGCTGTTCGGCAGCAAGGTCGAGCGGCCCGAACTACTGGAAACCATTGGCAATTACCGGGTGGTCGCCCGTGGCTACATGCAGCAATACGACCTGGATAACCTCGGCGTCAGCAAAGCGGCAGCCACCGTCGACAACATCGAGGCGTTGGCGATCTTGATTATTTCCGGGGCTTACCTGGGCTTTCTACCGATGCACTTTGCGTCGCAGTGGGTCACCCTCGGCGAGATGCAGCAATTGGCGCCGGTGAGCATGCGGCTGACGTCGCCGTTCGACGTGATCACCCGCCGCAGCAGCGCCCCGCCGCCGATCTTGCAGACGTTCCTGGAAGATCTGGCGGCTTGCTCGCGTAATCCGTTGCGGGCTTGAATCAGACGTTCTTCGTACCCTGTAACTGCTGATCTGCATGGTACGAGGAGCGCACCAACGGCCCGGAAGCGACGTTGCTGAAACCCAGCTTGCGCGCCTCCTCGGCCAACCTGGCAAAGGTGTCCGGGTGCACGAAGCGCTGCACTGGCAGATGGCTGCGCGACGGCTGCAAATACTGGCCGAGGGTCAACATGTCGACCTGATGCTCGCGCATGCGCTGCATGACCTCGATCACCTCGTCGTCGGTTTCGCCCAAGCCGAGCATCAACCCGGACTTGGTCGGCACCTGCGGCACCCGCTGTTTGAAGCGTTGCAACAGGTCCAGCGACCACTCGAAATCCGAGCCCGGCCGCGCGGCTTTGTACAGGCGCGGCACTGTCTCCAGATTGTGATTGAACACATCCGGCGGTTCTTGCTCGGTGATCGCCAGCGCCACGTCCATTCGCCCGCGATAATCCGGCACCAGGGTTTCCAGCTGGATACCCGGTGACAGCCGGCGGATTTCGCGCAGGCAGTCGACAAAATGCTGGGCGCCGCCATCACGCAAATCGTCACGATCTACCGAGGTGATCACCACGTACTTCAGGCGCAGCTCGGCAATGGCAACGGCGAGGTTGCGCGGCTCATCGGTGTCCAGCGGTTTCGGCCGGCCATGGCCGACATCGCAGAACGGGCAGCGCCGGGTGCAGATGTCACCCATGATCATGAAGGTTGCAGTGCCGCCAGAGAAACACTCGCTCAGGTTCGGGCAGGACGCTTCTTCGCAGACGCTGTGCAACTTGTGTTTGCGCAGCAGCTGCTTGATGCGCGCCACCTCCGGCGATGCGGGGATGCCGACGCGGATCCAGTCGGGTTTACGCGGCAACTCGTCGGTGGGAATGATCTTTACCGGAATCCGCGCCACCTTCTCGGCGCCGCGCAGTTTTACTCCCGGCTGCAACGGCGGTGGCCGGGACGCACTCAGCTGGCTTTCAGTCATGGCTTTGCTCCAGAAAGTCGCGGTCCGCTCTGGACCGCGCTCGTGTTAAACCACGGAGATCAGGCCGTGTAGACCGGGAACAGCGCGCAGATCGCGGCCACTTGTTTGGCCACTCGAGCCTCGACATCGGCATCGCCGAGGTGGTCGAGGATGTCGCAGATCCAGCCTGCCAGCGCACGGCACTCAGGCACCTGGAAACCACGGGTGGTCACCGCCGGGGTGCCGATGCGCAGGCCTGAAGTCACAAACGGCGACTGCGGATCGTTGGGCACCGCGTTCTTGTTGACGGTGATGTGGGCACGGCCCAGCGCGGCGTCGGCGTCCTTGCCAGTGATGCCCTGACGGATCAGGCTGACCAGGAACAGGTGGTTGTCGGTACCGCCCGAGACCACGTCGTAACCGCGCTGAATGAACACGTGCGCCATGGCCTGGGCATTCTTGATCACCTGGAACTGGTACTCCTTGAAGCCCGGCTCCAGCGCCTCTTTGAAGCACACCGCCTTGGCTGCGATCACGTGCATCAGCGGCCCGCCCTGCCCACCCGGAAACACCGCTGAGTTGAGTTTCTTTTCCAGCTCCGGATCGGCCTTGGCCAGAATCAGGCCGCCACGCGGGCCGCGCAGGGTTTTGTGGGTGGTGGTCGTCACCACATCAGCGTACGGCAGCGGGTTCGGGTACAGGCCTGCCGCAACCAGCCCGGCGACATGGGCCATGTCGACGAACAGGTACGCACCGACCTTGTCGGCAATGGCGCGGAAACGCGGGAAATCCAGGGTCTTCGAATAGGCAGAGAAGCCAGCCACGATCATCTTCGGCTTGTGCTCGAGTGCAAGGCGCTCCACCTCGTCATAGTCGATCAGCCCGTTGCCATCAATACCGTACTGCACCGCGTTGTACAGCTTGCCCGAAGAGCTGACCTTGGCCCCGTGGGTCAGGTGACCGCCGTGGGCCAGGCTCATGCCGAGCAAGGTATCGCCGGCCTGCAGCAACGCCAGGTAAACCGCTGCGTTGGCCTGTGACCCGGAGTGCGGCTGGACGTTGGCATAACCGGCGCCGAACAACTGTTTGGCGCGGTCGATAGCCAACTGCTCGACCACATCGACGTGCTCACAGCCCCCGTAATAGCGCTTGCCCGGGTAGCCTTCGGCGTACTTGTTGGTCAGTTCGGTGCCCTGCGCCTGCATCACCTGCGGGCTGGTGTAGTTCTCCGAGGCGATCAGCTCGATATGGTCTTCCTGGCGTTGCGTTTCACGGTGGATGGCTTCGGCGAGAGCAGGGTCGAAATCGGACAGGGTCAGGCTTTTATGGAACATGCGGGGGATTCCTTTGGTTCGAACAATGGGTTTGTGGTTAGACAGAAATCTGTAATTGCACCCGTTCTGTAGGAGCTGCCGAAGGCTGCGAATCTGGTGCGAAGCGCCAGCGCTTGAAGGTCGTTCCGACCTTATCGCAGCCTGCGGCAGCGCCTACAAAGTTGGGAGTAGCCTGATCAAGCGTCCTGTTAGCTCTCGATAGACGGGCAGGTGCAGATCAGGTTGCGGTCGTTATGGGTGCTGGGCGAAAAGGCTGCGTTGCTCATCTCGACACCCCGCTCAGGCGTTGTCGGCCAGGAAACGGTCGTAACCGTCCTGATCCAACAGGTTGTGGAACACCTCGAGATTGGCGATGCGAATCCGAAAGAACCAGCCCGCGTCCATCGGTGACGCGTTGACCAACTCGGGATCGTCGGCGAGTGCCTGGTTGGCTGCCACCACCTCACCGGTCAGCGGCATGCTGATGTTGCTGGCGGCCTTGACCGACTCCAGCACCGCCACTTCGCTGCCCGCGGCAAACGAACCCAGCTCCGGCAATTGCACAAACACCACATCGCCCAGCGCTTCCTGCGCGAACGTGGTGATGCCCACGGTCAGCTCGCCGGAGGTTTCCAGGCGCAACCATTCATGCTCAGACGTAAAACGCAGCGTGCTCATGGACCCTTCCTCTCTTGTTATTCAGTCAGTGCGACCGTAGAAACGGTTCAGCTGAGTGAACAAGAGCAAAGGCGATGCCAATCAATATATATTTATATTAATCAATTACTTACTAGATTTATTGAATAAATAACATGATTTTATGGAGCGATATCACTCCACATACCAAGGCCCACTGACCGGGCACAGTACGCTGAAAGCATCGAACTACATGGCTCACACGCAAGTGGAGCGATATCACTCCACTGGAACGCAATCGAACCACATTCGCGCGCTACCCCTCAGACCGCGAAGAAATTCCGTACTTGCGCAGCCGCTGACCGATGGCCGTGTGCGAAGTTTGCAGGCGCTGGGCCATCTGCCGGGTCGACGGATAATCAGCATAGAACCGCTCCAGCAGCGACCGCTCATACTCCTGCATCGCCGCCTCCAGGCTGGTCACTTCCACGCTATCGGCTTGTTGATTGACCAACGCCGTACCGGCCAACTCCAGGCCATCGCAATCGATCACATCGCCTTCGCTGATCGCCGCCGCGCGGAAAATCACGTTCTGCAATTGGCGCACGTTGCCCGACCAGCGATTGCCCAGCAGCAATGGATGCGTCGCCGGGGCCAGGCGGCACAGTGGGCGCTGGATCTGTGTGCAGGCCTGGCGCAGAAAGTGTTCGGCCAGCAGGATGATGTCGTGCCCGCGCTCGCGCAGCGCCGGCACCATCAGGTTGAGGACATTGAGCCGATAGTAAAGGTCCTCGCGGAAGCCGCCGTCCACCACCATCCGTTCCAGGTTGCGGTGGGTCGCGCACAGCACCCGCACATTGACATGCACCTCGCGGTCGCCACCCACCCGGCGGAAGCAACCATCACTGAGGAAACGCAGCAACTTGGCTTGCAGATAGGGCGACATCTCGCCGACCTCATCGAGGAACACCGTGCCGCGATCCGACAGCTCCAGCAGCCCCGGCTTGCCCCCGCGTTGCGCGCCGGTAAACGCCCCGGCCGAATAGCCGAACAACTCACTCTCGGCCAGGCTCTCCGGCAGTGCCGCACAGTTCAGCGCCAGAAACGGCGCATCTCGCCGCGCGCTCATGGCATGGCAGGCGCGCGCCACCAACTCCTTGCCCGTGCCGGTTTCGCCCTGAATCAGCAACGGAGCATCCAGCCCGGCGACCTTGTGCACACGGGCTTTCAGCAGTTCCAGTGCCGGCGACTTGCCAAGCAATGCGTGCAAGCCTTCGGCATGATCATGGTGCAGCGACGCCAGCCGCTCACCCATACGACTCGGTGGATACAGGGTCAGCAAGCCACCGGCGAAAAAGCGCGCAGGCTCCGCGCCGCCGGTGATCGGCGTGGCGTCCAGTAGCAAGTCCTTGCCGTTGAAATTCACCTCGCACATCGGCACACGGAAGCCCTTCTCCACCAGTGTTCGCGCCAGGCCCGGCTCGGCGAACAGGCTCGACAGCGGCTCACCCGCAGGCTCGCGGCCGCAGAGTTCCACCAGTTTGGGGTTGGCCAACAGCACATAGCCGCTGGGGTCGACGGCCAACACTGGATCACTCATGGCAGCCAGCAACGCATCCAACTGCATGCGACGGCGCTGACCGGGCAGCATGTCCACCAGCTCCACCGCCTTGACCCCTTCGACCCGCAGCAGCGCGTAGTTCAACTCATCCAGCACCGCCTGACTGAGGTCCGGCGCGTCGATGTACACGTTCGGTGGAATCATCTCCACCGCGTCCAGGTTGAGGTTACGCGCACCGAGCAACGCCAGGACTTCCTGGGTGATGCCGACACGGTCGTGGAAGGTAACGTGGATTCGCATGACGCCCTCGAAGCAACAGTTTGCGGCGCATGATGGGCGTTTTTACAGCAGTAGGTAAAGGTGTGGCGACCTTAACGAATGCCAGCACCCGCCATCGTCTCAGGACACCACTGCGCTTTCGACAGCGCTTCGGTGTACTTGATGCCACCGTGAGGACCGACCACGCCATTGATGTTGTAGGTGCCGCGCGACAGGTCGTACGTCATGAAGGGCGTGGCATCCGGCACCTGCTGGTCATAGCTCTGGCTGAGGAAGGCGAAGGAGCCACGATACAGCCGGCCGCTGGTGTCGTATTGATCGGAGGCCAACGCCGCCCAGCTGTCTTCATCCAGGTAGAAGCGACGTTTCTGGTAGATGTGCTTGGCGCCGGGCTTGAGGTTGCCCTCCACCACCCACACCCGGTGTTTTTCCCAACGCACGAAGTCCGGGGCCAAGTGGTTGGCGGCGGTCAGCGACTTGGGGTCATGGGCGTAGGTCAGCTTGTAGGTGTTGTAGGGCACGATCATTTCCTGCTTGCCGATCAGCGTCCAGTCGTAAAGCTCCAGGGCACGCGCCGTACCGGGGTTGGGCGTGTCGTAAGCGAGGATCGAGACCTGTTTGACCCGGCGCTGAGCAGGCAGGTACTGCCAGGCACGCCCCGGCTGCGCCAGCGGGTTGGCGGCGTCTTTGAGCATGATCGACTCGCCGGCGCGACGTGCCGGGCCGGTGTACGACAATTTCATCTGATAGTAGATGTCGGCATTGGTGAAAGGCTTGGACAAATCCTGATAAATCGGGAAAGAGACAAACGCCTCGCCAGTCACCGCCAGGCTTGCCACACCAGCCGAGTCAACGCTCCAGGAATCGTACTTGGCGTTGATGTTGACGCCCTGGTAGCGCAACAGGAAGTTCCACATCGCCTCGACGCCCGACTGCGGGATCGGGAACGGTACACCGGGCAGCACGTTGTCGAGGGCCATCCCGCCCTGCAGTGCCCTGGCACCCGTAGCGTTTTTCACCCCGTTGCTCAGCACCGCCGGGGGCAATGCCGCGCTGCGGTGCGTTGGATAAACGTCGATGCGAAAGCCCGGATACCGCTTGGCCAGCGCCACCGTGGTGGCAGTGAGCATGTCTTTGTACTGATCGACGTTCTTGCCGGTGATCACCAGCAGCGGTTTATCCCCCGCATAGGGGTCCGGGCGCATGCTGTCGCCGGTCTTGAAGCCGGCCGGAGCGGTCGTCAGACCACCGGTATAGGCCGGGATGGAGCCGTCGGCATTACCGGCTTTTTCAGCACCCACCAGGGTCAGGCTGGTGCCCAATTTGGCGGCTTCCTGGTTCGACACAGACGCTTGGACATTGATAGCCAGGGCCATCGTCAGCGAAGCCATCAGTAGACTTTTCACGAATTTCATTTTTGTTATTTTCCCGCTTTGTAGGCAGTACTGACAGTAAAGCCCTCACAGCGCGTACGCCTTTCATTTGACGACAGTCGTTTCGCTATTGGTGACAATGTCGACTCTATGCGGGTTGGCGGTGCCCTTCTCCGACCAAACGGCCCTGTTCCCGGCAAAAACACACGCAAATGAAAAGGCCCCGCTTAATAGCAGGGCCTTTTGCTTGAAACGCTGGACGGCTAACGCTTACCGAGCCAATTCATTCTCCCGAATCAGCTTTTTGTTGATCTTGCCAACACTGGTTTTCGGAATATCGGCAACGAATCGGAACTGTTTGGGAATTGCCCACTTATTGATTCGACCGCTTTCAACATACTGGTGTAGATGAACCTCAAGCACTTTGGAATCAATCTTTTCCCCGGGTACGCACACCACCAGCGCCACCGGCCGCTCGCCCCACTGCGGATCGGGAATGCCCACCACCGCCACCGAGGCGACCGCCGGGTGTTCGCTGATCAGGCTCTCCAGTTCCAGCGAACTGACCCACTCGCCGCCGGTTTTGATCACGTCCTTGATCCGATCCTTGATCTCCACCACGCCCGAAGCGTCGACGGACGCAATGTCACCGGTGTGCATCCAGCCCTGCGCCCACAGCTGCGCGCCCTGCTCCGGTTCGTTCAGGTAACCCTGGGTCAACCAGGGTGCTCGCAACACGAGCTCGCCCTGCGCCACACCATCGTGCGGCACATCGTTGCCGTTGGCGTCGATGATGCGAAAATCCACCATCGGCACCGCGATGCCGGTCTTGATCCGCGCAGCCACTTGCTCATCCGCCGGCAGTTCAAGTTCGGCGTCACTCAGGTGGGTCAGACAGATCAACGGACACGTCTCGGACATCCCATAGCCGCTATGGATGCGCATACCCCGTGCCGTCGCCTGGGAAGCGATGCCATGGGTCAATGCACTGCCACCCAACAGCATCTTCCAGCCGCTGAAGTCAGTCCGGGTGGCTTCTTCACAACTCAGGAGCATCTGCAAAATGGTCGGCACGCAATGGGAAAAGCTGACCTTCTCTTCGCGATACAACCTGACCAGGCTATTGGCTTCGTAGCGCCCCGGGTACACCTGCTTGATGCCCATCATGGTCGCGACATACGGCACGCCCCAGGCATGCACATGAAACATCGGGGTGATGGGCATGTACACATCGTCCGAGCGTAACAACGGCACGCCCTGATACACGCCCAGCGTGCCCACCGCATTCAGCGTGTGCAGCACCAACTGGCGATGGCTGAAGTAAACGCCCTTGGGATTGCCAGTGGTGCCGGTGGTGTAGAACACCGTCGCGACTGCGTTCTCGTCGAAGTCCGGAAAGCTGAAGTGATGGTCCGCCTGTTCCAGCAGACTTTCATACTCCCCCAGCACCGGCAGCTCGGTCGCAGCCGCGCCGACATCACTGAGCTGGATATAGCCTTTGACCGTGGTCAGTTGATCCCGAATCGGCTCGATCAAGGGCAGGAAGTCATCGTGCACCAACACCAAATGATCTTCGGCGTGGTTCATGGTGTACAGAATCTGCTCCGGAGAGAGTCGGATATTCACGGTATGCAACACCGCACCAATCATGGGTACGGCAAAGAAGCACTCCAGATAGCGATGGCTGTCCCAATCCAGCAGCGCCACGGTGTCTCCGGCTTTGATCCCGGCTTTGGTCAACGCGTTTGCCAACTGTTTGATGCGCTGGTTCAACGTTTGGTAGCTGTAGCGCAGCTTGTCCGCATAGACGATTTCCTGCTCGGGTGCGTAGCGCACGCCAGAGAGCAACAAGCTTTTGATCAACAAGGGATAGGTGTACGCGCCCTCTGCGGGCGGAATAATTTTTATTGTCACCTGGGGTACTTCCTGAGTCTGTGGTGTGGAAATCATCGCCGGTTCGACGGATCAGAACTGCGCTGCGTCGAGCAGGTACAGCGATTCGCTACCGGCCTTGACCGACGCCGCCAACGAATGGATACGCGGCAGCAGGCGGGCGAAATAGAAGCGTGCGGTGCCCAGCTTGCTGGCGTAGAAGTCGTCCTGCGCCTGCTTGCCCATAGCGGCCTTGGCCATCAACGCCCACATGTAGGCATAGGCGGTGTAACCGAAGGCATGCAGGTACTCGACCGACGCCGCGCCAATTTCATTGGGGTTGTTGCTCGCCCGATCCAGTACCCAAACGGTGAGTTCGTCGAGGTTGTCCAGCGCACTGCTCAGCGGTTTGCTGAACTCGGCCAGATCGGCACCGGCGGTCGCGATGAAATGGCGGATCTCGTCGGCGAACAGCGTGTACAACGCGCCGCCTGAACCGACTACCTTGCGCCCGACCAGGTCCAGTGCCTGAATGCCGTTGGTGCCTTCGTAGATCTGAGTGATCCGCACATCACGCACCAGTTGTTCCTGGCCCCACTCGCGAATATAGCCGTGGCCGCCCAGCACTTGCTGGCCATGCACGGTGGACTCCAGACCCAGATCGGTGAGGAACGCCTTGGCCACCGGAGTTAACAACGACACCAGTGCTTCGGCGCGTTTGCGCGTAGCAGCGTCTTCAGCAAATTTGGCGATGTCGAGCTGCATGGCCACGTAGGTGGAAAACGCCCGCCCGCCTTCATTGGTGGCTTTCATCGTCAGCAACATACGACGCACGTCCGGGTGGACGATGATCGGATCAGCGACCTTGTCGGTGGCTTGCGGGCCGCTGGGTGAGCGGCTTTGCAGACGATCGCGGGCGTACTCGACGGCGCTTTGATAGGAGCGCTCGGCGCAGCCCAGGCCCTGAATGCCGACGCCCAGACGCTCGTAGTTCATCATCGTGAACATCGCCGCCAGGCCGCGGTTCGGCGCATCGACGATCCAGCCGGTGGCACCGTCGAAGTTCATCACGCAGGTGGCCGATCCCTTGATGCCCATCTTGTGCTCGATTGAACCGCAGGACACTGCGTTCTTCTCGCCCAGACTGCCATCGGCGTTGACCATGACTTTCGGTACCAGGAACAGCGAAATGCCTTTCGGGCCTGCCGGTGCATCGGGCAGTCTGGCCAGTACCAGGTGAATGATGTTCTCGGTCAGGTCTTGCTCGCCGCCGGTGATGAAAATCTTGGTACCGCTGACTGTGTAAGAGCCGTCAGCCTGCGGCTCGGCCTTGGTCCGAATGATGCCAAGATCGGTACCGGCATGCGGTTCGGTCAAGCACATGGAGCCGGTCCAGACGCCGGCATACATGTTTGGCAGGTACGCGGATTTCAACGCTTCGCTGGCGTGAGCGTTGATCGCCAGGCAAGCACCGGCGGTCAACATCGGGTACAGGCCGAAAGACAGGTTGGCCCCGTTGACCATTTCCTCGACCTGGGCACCGATCACCTTGGGCATGCCCATGCCCCCATACGCCGAATCTCCGCCAACGCCGCCCCAGCCACCTTCGGCAAACGCCCGGTAGGCCTCCGGGAAGCCGGCCGGGGTACTCACCACGCCGTCAGTCCAGGAACAGCCCTGCTCGTCGCCACTGCGATTGAGCGGTGCGATGAGCTCTGCGGCGATCTTGCCGGCCTCCTCGAGGACGGCATTGGCAGTCTCTTCATCCACCACCTCGGCGAGGGCCGGCATCGACGCCCACAGTTTGGAGACTTCGAACACTTCGTTGAGTACGAAACGAATGTCACGCAGGGGGGCTTTGTAATCAGACATGATTGAAATACTCAGGCAATGTCAGGGCATTGAACATGCCCTGGTCAGTAAAAATGGCACCCTCTCGGGTGCGCGTAAAAGTCGACAGGTGTCAGGCGTGGGCTTTCTCTAATGAGTGCTTCTTGATTGACTCGGTGCCGACGTTGCGCAGCAGGAAGTGCGACAGCGCCGGGATCAGGATCAATGCGCCGAGCATGTTCCAGATGAACATGAAGGTCAGGAGGATGCCCATGTCGGCCTGGAACTTGATCGGCGACCAGGCCCAACACACCACGCCGGCCGCCAGGGTGATGCCGACCAGGCCCACCACGCGTCCGGTAAACGCCACCGCATTGCGATAGGCCTCGGACAGCGGCATGCCCTGGCGCTGGTAGTGCAGCTGGACGCTGAGCAGGTAGAGCGCGTAGTCCACACCAATCCCCACGCCCAGAGCGATCACCGGCAAGGTCGCCACTTTCACGCCGATGCCCATGACCACCATCAACGCCTCGCAGAGGATTGAGGTGAGCACCAGCGGCAGCAGCGCCACCAGCGTCGCGCGCCAGCTGCGGAAGGTGATCAGGCAGAACAACGTCACCGCTGCATACACGTAAAGCAGCATGGTGTGGTTAGCGTCGCGCACCACGATATTGGTCGCGGCCTCGATGCCGGCAGTGCCGGCGGCCAACAGGAACTGACGATCGTCAGAGCTGTTTTCCTTGGCGAACTTGTCGGCGATGGCCACCACCGCATCCAGCGTTTCCGCCTTGTGGTCCTTGAGGTAGGCGATTACCGGCATCACCGAACAGTCGGTATTGAACAACTCCGGCGCATTGACCGAGGCCTGCTGCGCGGCGTAGTTCAGCACGTTCTGGTTGCGCTGGATGCTGTTCAGCTTGGGGTTGCCCTCGTAGGAACCGACGGTGATCTGGCGCACCGCGTTGACCAGCGATGACGTCGCTTGCACGCCCGGGTTTTGCTGCAGCTCCCAGGCCAGACGGTCGGCCAGGACCAGGGTCTTGTAGTTCAGGCAGCCTTCGGGTGCGGTCTTGATCATCACCGCGAACAGGTCGCTGGACAGCGCGTAGTGGCTGGTGATGTAGCCGTTGTCACGGTTGTAACGCGAGTCCGCGCGAAGCTCCGGGGCGCCACTGTCGAGATCGCCGATCTTCAACTGTTGGCTGACCACGAAGCCGCCGATACCCAGCAACACCGCGACCAGTACGGTGCCAATGGCCCACTTGGGCGTGGTGAAGCGGTCGAGCATGCTCCATAACTTGCCGAAGCCCCGATTCTGCTCGGCCCGTGTGTCGATCTTCAGTGCGCGCTCGGCGGCCTTGGCGCCGACGCCGATATAGGACAGTGTCACCGGCATCATCAACAGCGAGGTAAAGATCAGCACGGCCACGCCAATACTGGCGGTAATGGCCAGGTCCTGGATCACCGGGATATCGATCAGCATCAATACCGCAAAACCGACCGCATCGGCCAGCAGCGCGGTGACACCGGCGATAAACAAGCGGCGGAAGGTGTAGCGCGCCGCCACCAATTTATGCGTGCCGCGGGCGATGTCCTGCATGATGCCGTTCATCTTCTGCGCCGCGTGGGAGACCCCGATGGCGAAGATCAGGAAAGGCACCAGGATGGAGTAAGGATCGATGGCATAACCCAGCCAGGCGACGATGCCCAGTTGCCAGACCACTGCGGTCAGTGAACAGAAGATCACCAGCACGGTGCTGCGCAGGCAACGGGTGTACAGATAAATGATCACAAACGAGGTGGCCACGGCCAGGCCGAAGAACATCATCACTTGAATCAGGCCGTCGATCAGATCGCCGATCAACTTGGCGAAACCAATCACATGCACCTTGTACTTACCGGTGCCTTCTTTCCCGGCCTTGCGCGCGGCGCTATCACCGGCGAACTCAATTTTGTCGCGCAGCTGCTGCTCGAGGGTCTGGGCGAATTGGTAGTAGTTGATGCTTTTGCCGGTGGCCGAGGCGGTGTCCAGCAGCGGCACGACCAACATGCTCGACTTAAAGTCGCTGGCAACCAAACTGCCGACGAGACCTGCGCGGTTGATATTCTGGCGCAGTTGCTCAATGTCCGACGGCGAGCCCTTGTAGTCATTGGGCATTACCGGGCCACCCTGAAAACCTTGCTCGGTGACTTCAGTCCAGCGTACCGACGGGCTCCACAGCGACTTCATCCAGGCGCGATCGACGCCTTCGGTGAGGAACAACTCATCGTTGACCTGTTTAAGCACACTCAGGTACTCAGGGTCGAAAATGTCGCCCTGGGTATTTTCTACCACCACCCGCACCGAGTTACCCAGCCCCCGCAGCGATTTGCGGTTCTCCAGGTAATTTTTGATGTAAGGCTGGCTCTGCGGGATCATCTTCTCGAAGCTGGGACGCAGCTCCAGGCGCGTCACCGCCATGTAACCCAGCAACAGGGTGAATATCACCATGAACAGCATGAACAACGGACGGTAGTTGAACACCCAGCGTTCCAGGCGGTTGCCGGACAGTCGATCGAAGTCACGCAAGTGGCGGATCACCGGCATGGTGTCTTGCTTGATGTTGCCCATGTCAGGGTACTCGCTCTAATTGATCCAGTTCTTATTCGACGCGAAGTGCACGCGCACCACGGCTACCCACCAACACCAGCGAGCCATCGGCGGCCAGCGCGGCAGCTGCCACGGGCGATTGGCCTTGCTGCGGCACCAACTGCAACTGTGTACTGCCTTCCTGCTCAAGCAACATATGACCGGCCTGCGTGAACAAGCGGTAGTTGCCCTTCGCGTCCAGCGTGGCGGCGGTGATACTGACCGGCAGCCCGGCGTTCAACGCGCTCCAGTTCTTGCCGCCATCGACGCTGCGGAACACATGCCCGCGCAGGCCGTAAGCCAGCACTTCGCCAGGCTTGCCGATGATCCCGAAAAAGGTGCCTTGATAAGGCGTCTGCACAGCCATGAAATGCTGGCTGGACTCATCCCACTTAAGCAGCAGGCCCTGTTCTCCGGCGATATACAGCGCGTCACCGGTGGAAGCGATGGCTTCCAGGTGCAAGCCCTGCGGGTTTTCTGTGCGGTCCTCGAATGGTGTCCAGTGCTGACCACCGTCTTCGGTACGCAGGATCAGGTTGAACACACCGACCACATACCCCAGCTTGTCGTTGGCGAACCAGACGCCCAACAGTGGCTTGTCGGCGCCCTCTTCCACCAGGCGCTGGCCGTCACTGACAAGCTGCGCCCATTGTTCGTTGGCCGGATCGGCACTGGCCAATTCACCGTAATGCTTGACCAGCAAGTCGCCAATTTGACGGCCATCGAGCTGTTTGCTCCAGGTCGCGCCGGCATCGCTGCTGTGCAGGACCACACCGTCATTGCCGACCGCCCAACCCTGCGTTGCGGACGGAAAATTCACTGCTGTCAGATCGGAGCTGACCGGTACAGCCGCCTGCTGCCAGCGGTTGCCCGCATCATCGGAATAGAGAATATGACCACGCTGCCCGACAGCCACCAGGCGCGTTCCTGCGCGGGCCACATCCAGCAACGGGCTGCGCACGGCCAAGGCACTGGTCTTGGCCGGCAGATCCAACACATCGACATAGCCGGTCGCCTGAGCGACTCCCTGCAACAGTGCCAGCGTGGCGCCCAGCGCCAGCAACACGCACTTTTTGTACGAACACATACGGCGTCCTCTTGTGGGAACTGCGCTGGGGGCACGCACGTGCAGCCCAGCGCTGAAATCAGGCACCCTGAACCCTCGGCTCTACACCGAAAGTTGTCCGGACCCACGGCCGGGGAGGCAGTGGACCGAACAGGCTCACGCTGTGCTTAGCGAATACCCGCGCCCGCCAAGGACTCCGGCGACCATTGCGCCTTAGACAGAGGATCGATGTACTTGATGCCACCGTACGGGCCTACCACACCGTTGATGTTGTAGGAGCCACCGATCAGGTCGTAGATCATGAAGGGCGTGGCGTCCGGGATTTTCTTGTCATAGCTCTGGCTGAGGAAAGCAAAAGAGCCACGGTAGAGCTGACCACGGGCGTCGTACTCGTCGGAGGCCAGAGCGGTCCAGGAGTCTTCATCCAGGTAGATGCGACGCTTCTGGTAGACGTGCCGAGCACCCGCCTTGAGCGTGCCCTCTACGACCCATACGCGGTGTTTTTCCCAACGCACGAAGTCGGATGCAACGTGATTGGCGGTGGTCAGCGACTTCGGATCAGGGGCGTACGTCAGCTTATAGGTGTTGTAAGGCACGATCATTTCTTGCTTGCCGACCAGCTTCCAGTCGTAGCGATCCAGTGCACCGTTGAACACGAAGACATCGTCATAGGTGCCCGCGCCTGAAGTACCTGGGTTAGGCGTGTCATAGGCCAGGTCCGGTGCCAGTTTTACTCGACGTTGGCCAGGCAAGTACTGCCAGGCGCGGCGCGGCTGCTGCAGCGGGTTGGCGGCGTCTTTAAGCATGATCGACTCGCCGGCCCGGCGCGCGGGACCGGTGTAGTACAGCTTCATCTGGTAGTAGGTGTCGGCGCTACTGATGGGCTTCGCCAGGTCTTCGTAAATCGGATAAGCGATGAACGCGTTGCCGGTGATCGACAGGCTCGGGACGCCAGCCGAGTCGACGTTCCAGGAGTCATATTTGGAGTTGATGCTGACGCCCTGGTAGCGCAGCAGGAAGTTCCACATCGCCTCGGCACCCGATTGCGGGATCGGGAATGGCACGCCGGGCAGGACGTTGTCGATGGCCAACCCGCCCTCAAGTGACTTGGCACCCGTGGCATTTTTCACGCCGTTGTCCAGCACCGCTTGAGGCAGCGCCGCAGTACGGTGGGTCGGGTACACGTCAATGTGGTAGGTAGGAAAGCGCTTGGCCAGCTCCGCAGTGGTGGCTGTCAGCAAGCCTTTGTACTGATCGACATTCTTGCCATCAATCACCAGCAACGGTTTTTCACTGGCAAAAGGGTCCGGACGCATACTGTCGCCCGACTTGAAGTTGGCCGGAGCGGTGGTCAAACCACCGGTATACGCCGGAATCGAACCGTCGGCATTAGCGGCCTTTTCGGCCCCTACCAGGGTCAGGCTGGTGCCGAGTTTAGCCGCTTCCTGAGTCGATACCGCTGCCTGCGCATGCGCGGCGAACGCCATGGCCAGAGACG
Source organism: Pseudomonas sp. NA-150 (assembly GCF_044336365.1). NCBI lineage: Bacteria > Pseudomonadati > Pseudomonadota > Gammaproteobacteria > Pseudomonadales > Pseudomonadaceae > Pseudomonas > Pseudomonas sp. NA-150. The sequence continues at coordinate 3,494,734 of NZ_CP172305.1, forward strand.
CAGCCAGCAACGTGTGCACGAATTTCATCTTGTTATTCTCCTGCTTACCGAGTAAGCGATTCGTGAATCAGAAGGTGGTTTTCATGGTCAGGTAAACGGCGCCACGGTCTGCTGTGGTCGCGCCGCCGCCGGAGAAGGCCGAGTAGCCACCGGCATAACACGCATAGTTTTGGTTGCCGCTGAAAGCGTTCGGCGTAGAGCCGTCGCCACCTGTGGAACCGGTACTCACGCCACTGACATTGCACTTGTCGGTCTTGCCGAAGGAGTCCACATACTTCAGATCGACAAAGTATTTGTTGTAAATGATCGCGCCGACGCCAAACGCGTAGTTGCCGGTGTCTTTCGCACCGCCACCGCTCACTGGTGACACACCAGCAAGGCCCGCGTTGACGGACATTGGCAGGTTCATGTCGACACCTGGGAATACCTGGTACCAGGTCGGCGTGAAGTTGACGGCAATACCCCAGTTGTCGCGAGTTGGAGCGTCGATACCCTGGTAGCTGCCGTTGCCCTTGTACAGCGCTGCATTCTTGCTATCGAGGTGAAGCAAGTTGCTGTAATACAGTTCGGCGAGCAGGGTTGCCTGATCGAACACAGCCGTTTTGGGCAAGGTCATCAGGCCGTTGAGCGTCCAGTGCAACGTCTCACCGGTGGCGCTCATGCTGTCGCCCTTGCTCGGGGTGTCATAGACGATGCCGGTTTCAGCCGTGCGAGCTGGCAACAGACCCAGACCCTGCCCCAGACCTAACGGGCTGGTGGAGCTCACGATGGCCGGGATACTGGCCAGTGGCATGTTGTCTCGGATGTTCAGGTCCGAACCAACGCTCACACCGCCGACATCCTTCGACAGACTCAAACCGAAGATATGGATATTGTCGGCATAGGCCATTTGGTACGTGGCGGTATTGAGCGAGTTAAGCGTATTGACCACTGCTCCCCCAAGGGATGCGGGTCTGGTCCCGTTGGCGTTGGCCGAACTGATACCGGTGGCGTTCAACCACGCCTGAGGCAAAATATCCGAAGTCTGGCGGTAGTAGACGCCCAATGTCCCGTCCAGCCAGGCCGGCGACCATTTGGCCATCACGCCCCAATCCCCGCTGTTATCCGGCGTGAGATCATGACCACGACGCACGTTGGTCAGACCGTTGCACGGCGCCAGACCACAACCCAGTGCCGGATTGCCAGACGGCGTATTGGTGTTGCCCAGCAGGAAAGACTGTGCGCCGAAACCCACCAGATCGGAGCCGCCATAGTAGGTACCGGCCTCCGGCAGGCGGGCGGCATCCCAGTGCAGGAAGTACTGCGCACCCACGGTCAGCTCGGGATTAACGGTGAAGGACATCGAGACTTGATTGCGCGGAACGAACAGCTCTTTGGCCTCGGTACCGGGCGAAGCTGCCAGCTTGGCAAGATCCAGACCTGATTGACCGTAACTGATCGAATGCACCGGGTTCAGGATGGTCTCACCCCAGAACACGTTGTGCTGACCAGCCTTTACGCTGATCTGCGACTGATCGCCCACTTCATGGTTCCAGAACACAAAGGCATCCAGAACTTCACCGGACGGGCCACTGTAGTAGCGCTGGGCATAGTTGCTCAGGTGGGCGCTGCCATTGCCGACGTTATCGTTGGTGACGCCAGCAAAACCAAGGCGTGTGTCATTGGCGACCAGCCCCGAGGTGCCCTTATTACCATTGATGAAGGGATTGGAGCTGTTGCCGATATCGTCATAGGCCTGGTCGTACCAACTGGCGGTACTGATACGAAACCCCTGTTTGCCCTGGTTAACCACATCCAGCTCGGTCAACAGGTCAACGCGATTGGTGATATTGGTACCGGCCCGGCGGAAGTTGTAGTCGCCGTCGTTATTATTCGGCGTCCCCAACATGCGCTTGTCAGCGTTTTCGGTCCGCACGCCATAGTTGTACTTAATGGTGTTATCGAAACGCACAGACCAATCGGGATTACCGGTGTCCAGCTCGAAGGCGTGGGCCGTCGGCATCGAAGCGGCCAGGATAGCCGAGGTCAACAGACTTAGACGCAACGGGGTGTGACAGTGACTCTTATTGTTATGCATTAAGTTGGCTCCGCCCTTTTTGTATTTATTTAAAGCGTAGTGGCCCTCGCACTGACTATCGGTGAAAAGTCAGTGCCTCCAGGAGTGAGGGCAATGGCCGGTGGCTTGTGACCGACCGGCTCCTGTTTAATTAACGATCAAGCTCCAAAATGAGCGCTTCAGCCTGCTGCCATGGGCCGTAACCCGCAGCAGGATTGAGGTGGCCGACTTCACCCAGATTGAGCAATTCGCTGCCCCAGCCTTCGGCCAGGCGAGTGCTGGCGTCCAGGCTGGCGAGATAGTCGTTGGTGCTGGCGGCGACTATGCTGCGAAACGGTAACGCGCCTGTGGGCAGAGGGTCCCAGCCATTGGCACGCAGGGTGTCGGGATGCGGATAGCCTTGCGGCCAGTCAGCATTGAGATCCGGTGGTGCAGCCAGCAGAGCGCCCTTGATCGGACGACTGTGGCGCGCAGCCCAGTGCGCCACCATCAGCACGCCGGCACTGTGCGCCACCAGAATCACCGGACCTTCGATCTGCTCCAACTGCTGCTGAATGGCGCGCACCCGAGCGGCACAGTCGAGCTTGTCGGTTTCCAGCGGTGGCACACTACGAACTTTGTTTAACCTGGCCTCGAGCAAAGTTTGCCAATGCTCGGTTACATGCTCACGCAGGCCAGGCACAATCAGAACAGTTGCCGCAGTTTGTAGTTTGTCCACTTGAACACCTTCGCTCTCGATAACTCGCCTGGCTCGATGGCCAGAAGCTTTTGTAGTGCTGACATTAAACAGCGGCCGACCTGTATGCTTTTCATTTGGCGTCAGCCACTTTTCTTTCGGTGACAAGTTACATTTTGTCGCTGATTCGCTTATGCATTGAAACGTTCAACCAACAGGTGTAATGAATGCGCCGTGGCTTCCAGATCGCGACCGAGCAACAGGGAGCGGCCGGTGAGTTCGGAGTTGTTCTGCGCAGCCTGAGAAATAATGGTGATCTGCCGAGAAATGCTGCCCGCGACCTGGCTCTGCTGTTCAGTCGCCGTGGCCATCTGCTCGACCCGCTGATGGATACCGCTGACCGCGAGCGTAATGCCATCCAGCGCACGCTCGGTATCGACCACATGCCTGACCCCGGCGCGCGCTTCCTCACTGCCTTTACTGGCAATGTCCACCGCCTGCTGGGCCTCGCCCTGCAAGGTGCCGATGATCTGTTGGATAAACTTTGTCGAGTCGCGGGTTTTAGAAGCCAGTGCCCGCACCTCGTCAGCGACCACGGCAAAGCCACGCCCCTGATCGCCTGCACGCGCGGCTTCAATCGCGGCGTTCAGTGCCAGCAAATTGGTCTGCTCGGCGATGGCTTGAATCATGCTGGCGGCCTGCTGGATCGATTCCGTTTGCTTGGCCAGGCTGTCGACCGAATGGCTGATGTCATCGACCGTATCGGCGAGTTTTTCGATCACCCGGCGCGTCTGCACGACTTGCTGCGCACCGCCGGTGGACAACTGATTTACCTCAAGCGCGCTCTGCGCCGTCTGGTGCACATGCGCCGACACCTGCGTGATCGAGGCCGCCATCTCATGCATCGCGGCCGCCGCCATGTCCGCTTCGACACACTGCACTTTCAGCGCTGCTTCAGACTGATTGACCAACTGACCGTTGCGGGTCGCCAGGCTGGCCGTCTGGTCGGCGTAATCACCCAGACGACTGAGCGCGGTGCGAATGCGCGCACCCTCGCTGATCAAGGCCATTTGCAGGCGTGCGACAGCGCCCGATTCGCTGCTGTAGGTGAGCGCTACCAGCTCACTGTCGAACGCCTGTGGCGCAGCCTCCTGGATCTTCGTCAGCGCGCGGCGCACGAACGCCAGTGATATCCCGGTCTGCACGAACGACAAAGTGATCACAGCCGCAAGCGCCCCTTGCGGCATCCCCTGCATGAACAGGAACGTCCCCAGCAGCCCACCCAACACCGGCACCAGGAGGAATCGGGAGAATATCCCCAAACGTCGCCCCAGGCTGGTCGCCGAGCGCCCCTGGCGAAGGCGGGCATACAATGCGATCGCACGATTTATCTGCTCGGCATCGGGCTTGACCCGTACCGATTCGTAGCCAATCACCTGCCCCTCCTGTCGAATCGCCGTGACGTAGGTGCTGACCCAGCAGAAGTCGCCATTGCTGCAGCGGTTCTTGATGATGCCCATCCACGGCTTGCCGGCTTTGAGGTGACTCCACATGTGCTCGTAGATCGCCGCAGGCATGTCGGGATGGCGGACGATATTGTGCGCAGCGCCCATCAACTGCTCGCGGGTGAACCCACTGACGGCGACGAATTCGTCGTTGCAGTAAGTAATGCGACCCTGCGTGTCGGTGGCTGAGATCAGTCGCTGTTCGGCGGGAAAGACACGTTCGCTATCGTTGATAGAGGTATTGACTGGCATGCACGCCCCTTATTTTTATTTTGTTGTTCGCCCTGTACACCGTTGATGCTTGCGCGGCGCCTGACCAACAGGGGTCAAGGCCGCTGAAATTACTGGAGATTGAAAGGAGTGAGCCTTGCAGTTCGCGTCAAAAACTTTTCATTTCATGACAGCGCGGATATAGTCAAACGCGCTCATGTCCCTCGGGACCCCGTCAGGAAAGGACCTCTGCATGACCAAGCTTGTTCGAGCGGCTGTTTTGACCAACTACATCGAGGTGAGCCAATACCTCAGGCTCAATCCGCAAGACTTGTTGGCGCGTGTGGGTCTGACAAAAACCATCCTGTTGACGCCAGAGCACCGCATTCCGATCGATGCGGCGGTGCGTCTGCTGGAGGAGTCAGCCATCGCCAGCGGATGCCAAAGCTTCGGCCTGAGCATGGCCGAGTCGCGCCAGCTCTCGGACTTCGGCGTTGTCAGCCTGCTGCTCACTCACCAAAGGACGCTGCGCGATGCGCTACAGGTGCTCGTGCATTACCGCCACTTGATGAACGATTCGCTGGCAATCTTCATTGAGGAGGCCGGCAAAATGGTGATCATTCGTGAGGAAGTGGTCACCGAGTCTCCAATGCCTTGTCGACAGGCCAATGAATTGGCCATCGGTGTGATGTTCCGTTTGTGCGCGGCGCTGCTCGGCGCGCACTGGCAGCCCTACAGTGTCAACTTCACCCACCAGGCCCCGGACAACCTGCAACTGCATCGCCGTCTGTTCGGCTGCAAGCTGGAATTCGGCAGCGAATTCAATGGCATTGTTTGCCCCGACGCCAACCTGAACGTGACCAACCCACATGCCGACCCGGCCATGGCCCGTTACGCCCAGAGCTACCTTGACTCACTGCTGAATGAGGAAGGGCCGTCGATACTGTTCGAGGTGCGCAAGGCGATCTACGTGCTGCTGCCCATGGGACGCGCCACCATCGAACAGATTGCCCAGACCCAGGGCATGAACGTACGCACCTTGCAGCGTCGCCTGAAAGAGGAGGACTGCGCCTTCAACGACCTGATCAACGACGTCCGCCGCGATCTGGTGCTGCGCTACCTGGACAACCCGAACTACTCGCTGGGACGTATCGCCGACATGCTCGGCTACTCCATGGCCAGTTCCTTCACCCGCTGGTTCATCAAGCAATTTGGCATGCCGCCGGCATCGTGGCGCAGCGGGCAGAAAAACGCGCCGTCGATGGCTGTTGCGCCGACAACACCCCTTCCCGACCGCGAATAATCCTGCCGGACGCCGTCGTCGTTGCACTGCCGTGCTCCTCGGAAATGGGGAGGGAAATTCAACGAAAAAAAACGGCGACTGCTGTCTACAGTCGCCGTAAAGTGACCGTCGCTTGGGACTCCGGTCGAGTGTCGCATTGCGCACAGGAAACACAATGCGAGGCTATTCGCGTAAAGGCGTTAGAGGTGTAGCCGGACTTAGAGCCCCCAGTGCAGCAACAACAACACCAACACCGCGAGGAACACCGTCTCCCCTACCATCAGCAAGATGGGCTTGATACCGACTGCGGCCAGCTCCCTGAGCTGAGTTTTCATGCCCAAGGCACTGATGGAAACCACCAGACTCCAGCTCGCCAGCTGGTTGACGAAACCCTGCACGGCCGGAACAACCCACCCGGTACTGTTGATGCAGGCAAGCATCAGAAAACCGACGGCAAACCAGGGCAATAACGGCGGTCGCTTGCCCGTCGGGTCGGCACCCTGCATCCGCGTGATCATTGCCGCAGTGACGATCACCGGCAGCAGCATGGCGACGCGCATCAACTTGACCACTGTGGCGATATCGCCAGTTTCAGGCGACATGCCGTAACCGGCACCGACCACCTGGGCGACATCATGGATGGAGGCGCCAAGGAACACACCTGAGACCTGGGGTGACAACGACAACCAGTTGGCAATCATCGGATAGAGAATCATTGCCGTGGTCGACAACGCCGAGACGCCAATCACGGTAAACAGCGTGGCCCGCTCTTTTTGCGGGTGGCTAGGCAGCGCCGCCGCCAACGCCAGTGCCGCAGAGGCACCACAGATAGCGGTTGCGCCCCCGGTGAGCATGCCAAACAAGCGCGAGAAGCCCAGCGCCTTGGCCGCCACCACCGAGAGACTGATCGTCACCACAACCAGGATCACCACCAGCGCAAAAGGCTTCCAGCCCAGCGCCGCGATCTGTTCGAGCGTAATGCGCATGCCCAATAGGGCCACACCGATGCGCAGCACCGTGCGCGCGGTGAACTCGATGCCGGCCTTGCAAGGGCCTGCGCCAGCGAGAAAGTTCAGCGCCAGGCCAAGCAGCAAGGCGAACAACATGACCGGCGCATGGTAGTGCTCTGAAAGAAAGGTCGCAGCCGCGGCAACGGTCAGGCTGACGACAAAACCCGGCGCCAGTTCGCGCACTCGCGTGTTGATGCTGGTGAGAGCAATGGCGCTCATAGCGCAGACTCCTCGGAAACAATAACGATAAAGGCGTGGCCGTCGATTACCTCAACCGGGTAAGTCGCGACCTTGAGTTGGGTGGTATTGAGCAAGTAGCCGCTGCTCAGATCGAAGCGCAAGCCGTGGGCACGGCACTGAATCACTCGCCCTTCAAGCTGCCCGCCACACAATGAGGCGCCCTGATGCGGGCAACTGTCGTCGATGGCATACAGCTGCCCTTCGACGTTGAACAACGCCAGGCTTTTGCCATCGAATTCGAACAATGCACGGCCACCCGCCTGCGGGAACTTGCCGGCAGGCACGGGTATGCGCAGGCTCATGACGGCTGATGCTCGAAATCACTCTGGCGCAGTGCTTCACTGAGGGCCTCGAACAGCACCTCGGCAGGCTGTGCCCCCGCAATCGTCAAGCCCTGGCCGAAGCGAAAACAGGGCACGCTGTTGGCCGCCATGGCGAAGCCTACATAAGGCGTGCCGTCGCCCTGCAGGCAGTCAGCGATGGCAACGCGGTTGAAGCCACACGACTCGGCGATGTGCAGCAAGGTGGCACGGCAACCGAGGTCCTCGCCGAGATGGAAATAAGCAGCGAACAGCCGATTGAGCAAACGGTCGTACTGTTCCTGACTGCCCAGCAGCGCCGCGCGCTCCAGCAACCGATGGGCATCGGCGGTATTGGGCATGTTGTCGATCAGCATCAAGTCGATGTTCAGGCCGACGGCGGCGGCGGCCTGCTGCACCTGCGCCTGACGCATGCGCATTGCCTCCACGCTGCCCAGACGATTCAGATAGAACTCTTTGAACGGCTTGCCCTCCGCCGGCAAGTGCGGCAGCAACTGCGCACCCTGCCAGATCACGTCCACCGCAACCTGCGGATGGATCGCGTGAAACAGGCTCAACGCTTGCTCCAGTTGATGCTTGCCAATCAGACACCATGGGCAGATAAAGTCGAAATACACATCGACACGCACACTACGACTCACGACTTCACCTCTAACATCACATCGTTGCCCTGCCGACCCTCGACACGCTCGCCCTTAAGCCGCGCAATGTCGTTGTGGTAATGGCACTTGGCATAAAAGAACACCGCGGCGGCGGCAATACTCACCAGCGGCACCAACTGAAAGGCGGCATGCAGCCCAATCAAATCAGAGACCTTGCCGGTGATGAATGGACCGGGGCCAGCCCCAGCATATTGTTGGCCAGGGTCAGGGTGGCGAACGCCGTACCGTGAACCGAGTAATGCGTCAGGTTGGCAACCATCGCCCCCGCAGGCCCGGTGGTGCCGGCGGCAATCAACATTCCCAGGCAAATCAATGCCAGTTGCGCCAGCCCCGGTGGCACGGCGAACGCCAGTGATAACAACAGGCAACTGCCCAGGCAGTAGGCGATGGCTAAGGCGATTTTGCGCTCCGGCGAATTTCGGCACAGGCGATCGCTGAGCATGCCGCACAGAATCATCCCCGCGCCGCTGCACAGGACGATAATCGCCGCCACGCCACCGGCTTTGTCCGCGCCCATGTCGTAGTAACGATTGAGATAGCTCGGCATCCACACGATCACCGTGCCACCGACAAACAGCTGCAAGCCGCTGCCAATGTAGGCACCGATCACCGAACGGCTGGAAAACAGGGTGCGCAATGGACGCTTGACCGCAGCTTCGGCCTTGTTCAACGCCGCCGTGGCGCGCTGTGGCGCAATGCGTGCTTCCTTGACGATGATCGGGTAAAGCAGCGCCAGCAGCATGCCGAACAACGCCATGCCGGCGAAGGACCAACGCCAGCCCAACTTGGTCGCGATCAGTCCGCCGAAGGCCATGCCCAATACTGAACCAAACATGCCGCCGGCCATGAAGGCGCTGGAAAGCGTGGCCCGCATGTGCTTGGGAAATACCGAGATCACCACCGCAATGCCGACGCTGCCATAAGCGGCCTCGCCGACGCCCACCATAAAGCGGGCAATGAACATTTGCTGATAGTCCTGGGCCAGTGCGCAACCCAGGGTCGCCAGGCTCCACATCAACGCCATCAGCGCCAGGCTTTTGACCCGGCCGAAGCGGTCAGCCATCAGTGACAGGGGGAACGTCAAAAGGCCCACCATCAAGGCGACGACGCCACTGAGCAGGCCAAGCTGGCCATCGCTCAATGCCCACTCACTCTTGAGCAGCGGGAATACGGCATTAAGTACCTGCCGCGACATGTAATCGGAAATCAACAGGCCGAATGTCAGCGCGAAGACGATCCAGGCGTATTTGCGCGCAATACCGACTGAGCCTGGCTCGTCATCGTTTAGTGCGCTGGGGTGAAAGGCCATGTTGCCTCCTCGGAGCTGAGTTGCTACTTATTATTGTTGTCGGGTGTCTGTGCGCTGTTCGATGCAGGGGCGAGCGTGTTGCCCACCCCGCGACCGATCAACCGCGTTGTGGAACGCCTTTCTGACCAGCCTTGCGGTGCGGGATGTCTTCCGGGAAGTCTTCCGGCATCCATTCAGGGCCGTACGGAGCGACGGTGATCACCACCTTTTCCATGTTTTCCGGGTGCAGCGAATCGTCGAAAAATTGCATCAATGACACCTTTTATTTTTGTCAGCCGTCCCCCGGACGATGGGGACGGACTTAGGCGGGTGCAAAAGCAGTTGACTAGTAGGTCTTGTCGCCAACGATCCCTGCGCGTTCCATCTTGCGATGGCAGGCCGGGTAATCCATCACCGCGTAATGCTGGGTACTGCGGTTGTCCCAAATGGCGATGCTGTTGGGCTTCCAGCGCCAGCGCACCTGGTACTCGGGGATGTACGCCTGGCTGATCAGATAGCGCAGCAGCTCCCCGGCACCCGGGTTGGCGTCCTGACCGAAGCGCACCCGCTCTGGTGTATGGAAATTACTGAAGTGGGTGGTGAAGGCATTGACGAACAGCACCTTTTCACCGGTTTCCGGGTGCGTGCGAACCACCGGGTGCTCGGCGTCCGGGTACATGGCCTTGAGTGCCAAACGCTTTTCGATCGGCATGGCCGCGCCGAAGCTGGCCTCGATGCTGTGACGGGCGCGCAGGTTGGCGATCTTCAGCTTCACCTCATCGGGCAAATTCGCGTAGGCCTCGACCATGTTGACCCACATGGTGTCGCCACCCACTGGCGGGCACTCCACGCAACGCAACACAGCACCCATCGAAGGGTTTTCACGCCACGAGGTATCGGAGTGCCATGCATTCTCGTAGCGGTCCATCGGCTGGCTCGGATTCTTGTAAATCTGCACCAGCCCCGGATGATCCGGATCACTGCCGGCCACCGGGTGATCTTCCAGCTCGCCGAATCGGCGGGCGAAGGCCACGTGCTCGGCACGGCTGATGTCCTGATCACGCAGGAACACCACCCGGTGCGTCAGCAACTGGGCACGAATCTCAGCAAACAGGCCATCATCATGAATGGCATCCGCCAGATTGACGCCGATCAGTTCGGCGCCGATGTGGCAGGTCAATTGTTCGACTTTCACGGCAGGCAACTCCCCTTAAATGACGAAAATCGACGAGCCGGTGGTCTTGCGTGACTCCAGGTCACGATGGGCCTGCACGGCATCTTCCAATGCGTAGTGCTGGTTGATCTCGATCTTGATCCGGCCGTTACCGACGTGATCGAACAACTCGCCGGCCAGGGCGGCTTTCTCCGCAGGGTCGGCGATGTAATCCGCCAACGCTGGACGGGTCAGGTACAGCGAGCCTTTCATCGCCAGCAATACCGGGTCGAACGGTGGAATCGGCCCTGATGCAGTGCCCACGCAGACCATCAGGCCTCGGCGCTTGAGCGAATCCAACGAACCGGCGAAGGTGTTTTTGCCGACACTGTCGAACACCACATTGACCCCGACACCATCGGTCATTTCGCGAACGCGCTTGGCGACATCCTCGTGGCTGTAGTTGATGACGTGATCGCAGCCATGGGCCAACGCGATGGCGCCTTTGGCCTCGGTGGACACGGTGCCAATCACCGTCAGGCCGAGCAGCTTGGCCCACTGCGAGACGATCAGGCCAACACCACCCGCGGCGGCATGCAACAGAATGCTGTCGCCGGCCTTGAAATTGTAAATTCGACGCATCAGATACGATGACGTCAAGCCGCGCATGGTCATGGCCGCGGCGGTCTCGAAACTGATGGTTTCCGGCAGCTTGATCAGCGGCGCTGCCGAGATCAGACGTTCGGTGCTGTAGGCGCCCAGGGTGTTGAGAAAGCCGGTGTAGGTGACGCGATCACCGACCGCGACGTTGGTCACGCCCTCGCCCACCGCCTGCACCACGCCGGAGGCTTCGACACCCATGCCGTTCGGCATCGGGATCGGGTACGTGCCATTGCGAAAGTAGGTGTCGGCATAGTTCAGGCCGACCGCCACATGGCGCAAGCGCACCTGGCCAGGGCCGGGATCGCCGACCTCCACCTCTTCATAGCGAAGGACTTCGGGACCACCGGTTTCGTAGAAGCGTATGGCTTTGGCCATGCCTTTTATTCTCCAATCTGCATTGTTGGCGTGCTGTATTTATATTCGTTGATTGGACTGTAGGCCGCAGGCTGCTGAGCCGCTTCTCATCAGACGACAATGGCTTTTCATTTCATGACACGCGGTCAGGCATGGACGCCAGACGGCTCGTGGAGCGCTTGAATAATGGGAGATACAGTCGTCCAGACGCCGCCCTGTCGAGCCGCATCGGCTTATCTTTTGTTCGATAAGAGGGTGTCAGCCTCGGCTGCGCGCCTGATGACCTGATAGTCGCTGCGGGCACCGCCGGACAGATGCTCGCCAACCGCAATATCGTACAAAGCCTGTTGCGTCTCATCGAAGTTCTGACCTGCCTTCTCCAGAGGCAACTACGCTGGAACTGAGACAAACGCGTCGACCCGCGTTGGCGTTTCCAACAGGTGCTTTCAACCAGGAAAAAAACAATGGCTAAACATTCGAAAAAGCCCGAAAAACCGGTAACAGCGCAAAGCAGCGAGCGGTTGGACAAGAAAACCTACGAGAAAGAACTCCGGCTGCTGCATATCGAATTGGTCAAACTGCAAGAGTGGGTCGTCAAACAAAGCTTGAAGGTGTGCATCATCTTTGAGGGGCGCGACGGTGCCGGCAAGGGCGGGACCATCAAAGCCATCACCGAGCGAGTCAGCCCGCGCGTGTTTCGCGTGGTCGCCCTGCCCGCGCCCACTGAGCGCGAAAAAACCCAGATGTACGCGCAACGCTACCTCATCCACATGCCCGCGGCCGGTGAAATCGCCCTGTTTGACCGCAGTTGGTACAACCGCGCCGGCGTCGAGCGGGTGATGGGCTTTTGCACCGAAGAGCAGACCAATGGTTTTCTCAAGGTGGCGCCGCTGTTCGAAAAGTTGATGATCGAATCGGGCATCATTGTGATCAAGTACTGGCTGGAAGTCAGCCCGCAAGAACAGGAGCGCCGACTGGAGGATCGCTGGCGCAGGACGGGCGTAAACTGTGGAAGTTGTCACCCATGGACCTGAAGTCTTTCAGCCGCTGGGACGCCTACACCAAGGCCCGTGACGATATGTTCGCCGCCACCGATACGTCCTGGGCGCCGTGGTTCATGGCGCGTTCCGAAGACAAGCGACGGGTGCGACTCAACATCATCAGCCACCTGCTCAAGCAGATCCCCTACGAGGACCTGACCGGAGAAACCAAGATCAAGCTGCCCAAACGCGGAAAAATCGGCGTTTATAAGTCCAAAGACTATCCGTTCAAGATGGTGACCGAGCGCTATTGACGCAACGTGTTAACCCCGGCGCCCGATTTATTGATCGCTACCAAGGAGAAATGACATGGCCCAGTTCACTCCCGGACATCTGCATGTAGAACGTACCGCGCTGCAAAAAAGCGACCACAGCTATGACCTGATCATTGAATACAAGGTCGATCAGGACCCGTCGCTCGGCAAAGGTGTGCGCTTCACCGTCAAAGGGCAAATTCAAGGCAAAGAGGCGCTGGAAGAGTTTTTTCTGCCCAAGGAGGAGGCCTTCAATTTCGCCCGAGACCTGTCCAAGGTGTTTGCCAAGCATGGCGTACCCAAGGAACAGCAGATCCAGATCCACGCCAACAATAAAATCTACGACAAGGTGTTCGAAGACATCCGCGAGAAACTCGCGATCAAATCCGGAGATCCGATCGACATCAAAGACTTTGAGTAAACCACTATGTCGCTGACGCGCTGGCTGCCAGGCCTGGCCAACCTTTTGCGGTACCGCCGCGAATGGTTCACCCCCGACCTGCTGGCCGGGCTGTCGGTGGCAGCCATTCAGATCCCGATCGCCATTGCCTATGCGCAAATCGTCGGACTGCCGCCGCAATACGGTTTGTACGCCTGCATTCTGCCGATGCTGATTTACGCACTGGTGGGCAGTTCGCGGCAGTTGATGGTCGGACCGGATGCCGCCACCTGCGCCATGGTTGGCGGCGCAATTGCCCCTCTGGCGCTGGGTGATCCCGAACACCTGGCGCAACTGGCGGTGATTATCACGGTATTGGTCGGCTTGCTGCTGATCGTTGCCGGCGTCGCGCGGTTGGGGTTTATCGCGAGCTTTTTCTCGCGGCCGATTCTGGTCGGCTACCTGAACGGGATTGGCTTGAGCCTGCTGGTCGGGCAACTAGGCAAGGTGTTGGGCTACAGCATCCACGGCGATGGTTTCATCCCCAGCCTGCTGAACATGCTGCAACGCCTCGGCGAAACGCATTTACCGACCCTGGCGATAGGGGTGTGCGCCCTGGCGCTGTTGATCTGGCTGCCACGGCGCTTCGCCAGGTTACCCGCCTCCCTGGTCGCGGTGGCCATCGCCACGCTGGTGGTCGGGGTGTTCAGTCTCGACCGCTACGGGATTTCGATACTGGGCCCGGTGCCCTCCGGCATCCCCCGCCTGGCCTGGCCGCAGACCAATCTGCCGGAAATGAAAAGCCTGCTGCGCGATGCGTTGGGGATTGCCACGGTGAGCTTTTGCAGTGCCATGCTGACCGCGCGCAGTTTTGCCGCGCGAAACGGCTACACCGTCAACGCCAACCACGAGTTCATTGCCTTGGGCGTGTCGAATATCGCCGCGGGGGTCTCTCAAGGCTTCGCCATCAGCGGCGCCGACTCGCGGACTGCGGTCAACGACATGGTCGGCGGCAAAAGCCAGTTGGTCGGCGTGGTCGCCGCGGTGGTGATTGCCTTGATCCTGATGTTCTTCACCGCGCCCATGGCCTGGATTCCCCAGCCAGCGCTGGGCGCGGTGCTGTTGATGGCCGGTTGGGGCCTGATCGACATTCGCGGTATGCGCGATATCCGCACGCTCAGCCGGTTCGAGTTCTGGCTGTGCATATTGACCACCGTCGGCGTGCTGAGCGTCGGGGTGCTGCCGGGGATCATTATCGCGGTCACGCTGGCGATCCTGCGCCTGCTCAGAAGTATCTATCAACCTACCGATGCCGTGCTCGGCTGGATGCGCGGGGTCGACGGCCAGGTCGACATCAGCCGATACCCGCAAGCCCGCACGCTGCCGGGGCTGGTGGTCTATCGCTTCGACGATGCGATCCTGTTTTTCAATGCCGACTACTTCAAAAGCCGCCTGCTGGAGATCGTCGAGCGTGAGCCCAGCACTCGCGCCGTGTTGCTGGTTGCCGAGGCGATCACCTCGATTGATGTCAGTGGCATTGCTTCCCTCAGGGAAGTGCGCGAAACCCTGACCGCCCGCGGGATTGTGTTCGGTATCGCACGGCCGCACGGCAGCTTTCTGCGGATGCTGGTGCGCTCCGGCCTGGCCCGGGAGATAGGCAAGGAACGCTTGTTCGCGTCAGTGCGGGGAGGCATTCGCACCTACCGGATCTGGCGCAACAAGCAGCAGCGTGAGCCGCGATCCGAACCTGCCCGCCAACACCCGCCAGCAGACGCCCTCGCCTCTGGCACCTCATTGCTGACGGGGAAATCTCCGGACAGTTGACGAATTTTAGCGACGCGCCAGTTCGTGCTTGATGCAACCGTCGTAGTAAACCTGCTTGACCCCTTCAGGCTTGAGTCGCGATTCACTGTCGTAGGTCTGCTCCGAAATTCTCAGGGCCATGACTCTCATCCACTGCTTGGGAAACTTGTGCGCCTGCAGTCGTGTGCGAGCGCTGTAGCGCGTGATGCCTGAGAGCTTGGAGGCCTGGGCACCGCCGGCGATGCCGGAACCCCAACTGCACATGTACAGCTCGCCTTCCGTCAGATTCCTCGCCTGCGCCGAAAACGCCGCACCGAACAGCACCAGTGAAGCCAGCGTACAAAAGACAATTCGCATGAGGTTAATCACTTAATTCCCTGATAGAAAAGTGATTTTGCCTACGTCATGAAACTTCAGGGGCCAGCAAATCGCCTGCTTTGCAGAGAAAATCCACTTAATTCGCGCTCAAGTCCCACAACACATCCAGCACATGTTGCGTCGGCATTTCCACCTCACCGGCACGATGAGCGATGCCCAGTTGCCGCCACAACAATGGCTGCAATGGGCGCATGACGATCCGCGGATCGGTCAGGGGCGTCGACGCTTCATGGGGCAGCAGCGTCGCGCCATAACCGGCTGCCACCAGACTCTTGATCGCGTCGTTGTAATTGAGCTGAATGCGTGGCGCCGGCTGTGGCCCGGCGCTGGCAAACCAGTCGGACGTCAGGCGCGACAGCCGGGTGCTGTTGTCATTCAGGATCAGTGGTTGCGCGGCCAGCCAGCCGGGGGTCACCACCAGCGGACATTCCCAGCGCGCCGGCAAGAAGGCCATCACCGGGTCGCGTCGCCAGGCATCGATGCGCAGACTTTTGACCGGTGATTGCGGCAACGCCACCAAACCGATGTCCAACGCGCCCTCGGTGAGCTTGCGCAACGTATCCTGCGAGGTCAGCACGGCCACCTGCACGTCGATCGAGGGATGGTGCTGCGCCAGGGTTTCCAGCGCCTGGGGCAGCAGTTGCGCAATCGCGCCGGTGGATGCCCCCAACCGCACGCGCCCGGCCAGGCCCTGCACCTGGCGCTGTACATCCTCCAGCGCCTGTTCGGCGTCGGCCAACAATTTCCGCGCCCGCGCCACCAGGGTTTCGCCAATTGCCGACGGCTGAACCCGGCCCCGAGTGCGCGACAGCAGACTGCCGCCAATGCGCGCTTCCAGATCGGCAATGTGCAAGCTCACCGTCGGTGGCGCCAGGTTCAGGACCCGGGCCGCTTCGGCAAACGAGCCAAGGTCGGCGATCGCCACCAGGGTACGCAAGCGGTCGAGGCTGATTTCACGCATGGGTTATTCCTCATTCAGAAAATCTGAACTCAATCATTACCAAATTCAACTTTCACTATCTTACCTCGGCGTTGAAGATCAGACCTGTTGAATCCCTCCTTCGAGACCACGCCATGCGCACTCCCCTTGTATTCATCGACGGCGACCAGGGCACCACCGGGTTGCAAATCCATCAACGCTTGCGCGGGCGCAACGATCTGCAACTGCTGACCCTGCCCGCCGAGCAGCGCAAGGACCCGCAGCGTCGCGCCGAGGCGATCAACAGCTGCGACATCGCCGTGCTGTGCCTGCCCGACGACGCCGCGCGCGAAGCGGTGGCCAGTATCCACAACCCGGCGGTGCGGGTGATTGATGCCAGTTCGGCGTACCGTACCCACCGCGACTGGACCTACGGTTTTGCGCAAATGAGCCCGGAGCAAGCGCAACGCATTGCCAGCGCGCATCGGGTGAGCAATCCCGGTTGCTATCCCACTGGCGCGATTGGCTTGTTGCGTCCGCTGCTGAACGCCGGCTTGCTGCCCTCCGACTACCCGATCAGCGTCCATGCGGTGTCGGGCTATTCCGGAGGAGGACGCGCCGCCGTCGAGGCCTATGAGGGTAAGCACGCCGCCCAGGCTTCACCGTTTCAGGTTTACGGGCTGGGGCTGAAGCACAAGCATGTTCCAGAGATTCAACAACACAGCGGTCTATCTGAGCGGCCACTGTTTGTGCCGGCCTACGGCGCGTTTCGCCAAGGGATTGTGCTGACCATCCCGCTGCAAACTCGCTTATTGGCGCCCGGTACCGACGCTGCCACCTTGCAGGCGTGCCTGGAGCGGCATTACGCCGAGATGGAGTCTGTGCAGGTCATGCCACTGCAGTCGGCGCAGGCCCTGACGCACCTTGATCCGCAGCAACTCAACGGCACGGACGACATGCAATTGATGGTGTTCGAGGGTGAGGGTCAGGTGTTGTTGGCGGCGGTGTTCGACAACCTGGGCAAAGGCGCGGCCGGCGCGGCGGTGCAGAATCTGAATCTGATGCTTGCGGGGCTGACGGGGTAAAGGTTCCACCCTGTAGGAGCTGCCGAAGGCTGCGATAGCGGTGTGTCATGGAAACCGTTTCGCAGCCTTCGGCATCTCTCCTCAACCAAAGATAACCGGTTGATTTCAAAGACTCCGCAATCTGCTTCTGCCAAAGGCGTAGGAGCCAGCTTGCTCGCGATCTGGTGCGAAGCGGCAGTAAAACCTGAGCACGCGGAGTGTCAGTTAAACCCGACAACCTGACTTTACGACTGCTGCGCAGCCGATCACGAGCAAGCTGGCTCCTACAGGGACCGCGTTTGCTGCGCGCGACAGCGCGGCGTCCGGACGACGGGGAATCTTCTACAGGGAATGTGCTGTGTCAGTCTGTTCGACCTACCACAGCCCGACCGTGTAGCTGAGGATCACCCGGTTCTCATCCAGGTCGTTGCCGAAGTTGGAGCGCACCGTAGCGTTGCGCCATTTCAGCCCGACGTTCTTCAGCGCACCACTCTGGATCACGTAGCCGATGTCCATGTTGCGCTCCCACTCCTTGCCCTCGCCACCGCCAGCGCGTTCGACGTTGTCGCCGTTCACGTAACGGGTCATGAAGGTCAGGCCCGGTACGCCCAGCGCCGCGAAGTCATAGTCGTAACGGACTTGCCAGGAGTGTTCATGGATGTTGGCGAAGTCGTTGATCTGCACGAAGTTGACCAGGTAGGGGTCGCTGCCGGTGATATACGGGAACGGGTCACGGCCGTTCATGCGTTGCAACGCAGCACCGAACGAACTGGCGCCTATTTTGTAGGTGAACATGCCGCCCAGGGCGCGGTTATCAATTGAGCGAAAGCTGCCATCTTCCTTGCTGCTGGAAAACCGCAGGTCGCTCTTGATACTGTGTCCGCCACCCAGATCGAAGGTGTGGTTCAAGCCGCCGTAATACTGTTGGTAGACATCTTCCAGCACCGCATAACGGGCGCTCAAGCTCAGCTGTGGTGTCACTTGATAGTCGCCACCGCCGAAGTTGAAGGAATTGCTCACCCCACCAAACCGGTTGGCGCTCATGTCCTCGAAGTCCGTCGAGTTGTTGGCCTTGATCTGATCAATGTGACCGCCGATCAACTTGAAGTTATTCAAGTCCGCGGAGTTCAGCAGCTCACCGCGAAAGTTCTGCGGCAACAGGCGGGTATCGTTGGACGACACCACCGGGTCGCGGAAGAACAAGGTGCCGGCCTTCAACTCAGTCTTGGAGATCTTCGCCTTGGCGGTCAGGCCCAGCTTGCCGTATTCATCCTGGGAACCCTTGGACGTCAGGTCCGCCGGCAACAGACCGGTGCCGCCACTGCCGCCGCCAGAATCGAGTTTGTAGCCGACCATGCCCAACGCATCCACGCCAAAGCCCACCGGCCCGGCGGTGTAGCCCGACTGCAGGCGCAAAATAAAGCCCTGGGCCCACTCGTCAGCGCTGTCTCTGGAGTTGCTTTGGCGGAAATCCCGGCCGAAGTAAAAATTGCGCAGGTCAAGGTTGCCGCTGCTGTCGGCGAAGAAATCAGCCTGGGCTCCCGTGGCCGCAGCCAGCGTTGTTCCACCAACAAACACCCATCCGATTTTTTTGCAAATGTTCATGTACACGTCCCGTTAGAGCGCCCGTCGACCGGGGTCGACAGTTGGCAGTGCGCGATTATTTTTTTTATGGCCACGCAGGCGGCCTGAAGGCTTGAGCTGCCTGTGAGGTGATCCACGGGCAGCGACCTTTCTGCTTCGGCGGCATTGTTTGGATGCGCTCGGGCTGGCGTCCAACGAGAAAATATCGCGCAGTGCGATCAATTTTTTTTGAAGGGTGGTGGCATACAAACTGCACTTTCCCGCCGCTTCGTTGGCGCAGTGATACAGTGCAGTTGACGTTCAGCGGTCACTTTTCAATCGGTAGGAAACACCTGAATGAACATTAAATTCCTTGAAACTTTCGTCTGGATCGCCCGCTTGAAAAGCTTTCGGTTGACCGCCGAAAAGCTGTTCACCACTCAAGCGTCCATCTCCAGCAGGGTTGCCGCGCTCGAGGATGAACTGGGCGCTCGGCTGTTCGTGCGCGACTCCAAGGGCGTGGCCCTGACACCCGAAGGGCAGCGGGTGCTCGAGTACGCCGAACACATGATCGACACCCTGCAAAACCTCAAGTCAGCGATCAAGGACCCACGGCAGACCCGTGGGCGCATCCGCATCGGTGCCATGGATACCGTGATACACACCTGGCTGAGTGCTCTGGTAACACGCCTGACCGCCAGCTATCCGCAACTGGAGATCGAGATCAACGCCGATACCGCGAGAAATCTTTCTGACCAGTTGGAAAAGGGCTATCAGGACATCGTGTTCCAAACCGACATGACCCGCCTCGACACCGTGCGCAACCTTCTGCTGGACCGTTACCCGATTCAATGGGTGGTGGCGCGCGGCTCGGTGTTCGACCGCAAATACGAGTCGCTGAACGAACTGGCCCAAGAGCGCATCGTGACCTTTTCACGCAATTCGCGCCCGCATCAGGACCTGCTCAACATGCTGCACAGCGCGGATGTGCTGGCCACCCGGATCAACTGCGTCAACTCGGCATCGGCGATTACCCGCCTGGTGCGCGACGGCTTTGGCATCGGCGCGATGCCGCCGACCCTGGTGCGCAGTGAGATTGCCAACGGCACCCTGACCATTCTCCAGGGCGTGCCCAACCCTCCGCCCATGGACATTGTCGCCAGCTGGCGCACCGGTTCGGGCATCGAACTGGTTGAAGAGGTCATCGCCATGGCCCAAGAGGTAACGCAAACCTATTCCAGCCAGGGCGAGTTTCCGCCGGCAATCTGATTGCCACTTGGTCGAGCAACACATGTGCATGTTGTAGGCGCTGCCGAAGGCTGCGAATGGCCTTCAATCACGGTGATTGCTCTGGCGCTATCGCAGCCTTCGGCAGCTGCTACAAGGCCCCTGCTCAAGCAGAATGACCGTGGCGCCGGAGGCGGCCTCCGTTGCCGCTGAACGACACAATATTTTCTTATCGTCCCCCCTGCTTTTTTGTTCATTGACCCTCCCCGCCATTCGGCGAAAACTTCCGCCCATAGCCGCTGCCACCCCTCAAGGGGTTCGTTCCGAGGAGCACACATGAGCCGAATTTTATTGAATTGCGATATCGGAGAAAGCTTCGGCGCCTGGACCCTGGGCCTCGATGCCGAGGTCATGCCGCTGATCGATTGCGCCAACATCGCCTGTGGTTTCCATGCCGGTGACCCTGGCAGCATGCGCAAGACAGTGGCCCTCGCCCTGGAGCACGAGGTGCGCATTGGCGCGCACCCGGGCTATCCGGACCTGGTGGGTTTTGGTCGCCGTTCGATGGAGTGCTCCAGCGCCGAGATCGCGGACCTGATGCACTACCAGATCGGCGCGCTGCAAGGCATCTGCCAGGCACAGGGCGGCCGGGTCGAGTACGTCAAACCCCACGGCGCGTTGTACAACGACATGATGAGCAGCCCGCGTGTGTTGCTCGCCGTGATCACTGCCGTGGCCCGTTTTGACCCGACATTGCCGCTGATGCTGATGTCGACGCTGGACAACAGAGAAGCAACGGCCATGGCTCGCCGGGTCGGCCTGCCACTGTGGTTCGAGACCTTTGCCGACCGTGCCTATGACAACGCCGGGCGCCTGGTTTCCCGCAAGCAACCGGGGGCGGTCCACCACGAACTCAACACCATCGTCGCTCAGGCGCAAACCCTCGCCGACCAGCGTCCGCTGACAGCCAACGATGGCAGCCCGCTGCTGCTGAAGACCGACACCCTGTGCGTACACGGCGACAATGCTGGCTCCATCGCGGCGGTCAAACACATCCGTCAGGCACTGGAGCTGATTGCGGCATGAGCACGAGCGAAATCACAACAACAGCCACGGTCCACACCGTCGGCATCGACAGCCTGATGATCAACCTGTTCAAGGTCATCCATGAAGACAATGTGCCCTGGTTGCTGGCCGCCGGAGCGCGCCTGCGCAGTCTGTTCGGCGAGCAGTTAATCGACCTGGTGCCCTCCTACACCACCTTGCTGGTGCACTACGATTTGCTGCACCTGGACAACCGTCAGGCGCGGGCGCTGGTCGCCGAGGCGCTGCGCGACCTGACCCCGACCTTGAGCGCGGCTGGCCGCGCGCATGTACTGCCGGTGTGGTACGACCCGCGCGTCGGCCCGGAGCTAGGCAGCCTCGCTCGGCGCAGCGGGTTGTCGACCAAAGACGTCATTCGTCGCCACTGCGAAAAGCCGTATCAGGTGTTTGCCCTTGGCTTCACCCCCGGCTTTGCCTTCATGGGCCTGGTCGAGGAAACCCTGGCTGCCCCGCGCCTGAGAACACCGCGTAAGCGGGTCGCCGCCGGCAGTGTCGGCATCGCCGAACGCCAGACCGCGGCCTACCCATCGGTATCACCGGGCGGCTGGAACCTGATTGGCCGCACACCCAGCCGGCTGTTCGACACCACCCAGGACGGCTTCAGCCTGTTGCGCCCTGGCGACAGCGTGCAGTTCAGCGCCATCAGCCACAGCGAATTCATCCACCTGGGTGGCGACGACACGCCGCTGGAAGCACAGCCATGAACCGTCTATTGATCGAACAAAGCTCGCCCCTGTGCCTGCTGCAGGACGCCGGGCGCTTCGGCGTCCGCCATCTCGGCGTGACCCAGGGCGGCGCAGCGGACTGGCTGTCGATGTCTTGGGCCAATTGGCTGTTGGGCAATGAACTGGACGCCGCCGTGGTCGAAATCACCCTCGGCGGTTTCAGTGTCCGCGCCCAGAGCGATTGCCTGCTGGCGCTGGCCGGGGCAAACCTTGGCGCGCACATCGACGGGCGTCTGATCGAGCCTTGGCAAAGCTTTGTGCTGCGTCAGGGCGAGCGTCTGCAATTTTCCGGCTCCAGCGTTGGCGCCCGCACCTACCTCGCTGCCCCCGGCGGTTTCGACGCCAAGGCGGTACTGGGCAGTTGCTCGACCGTATTACGCGATTGCCTGGGTGGCTTGAACGGATTGGGCTTGCCCTTGGCGATGGGTGACGTACTGTCCGCACGCGATGGCCGCTCAAGCCAGCCGCTCTCCAGCAGGCGCATGAGCCCGACGCAAATCCCCGATCTGTTTTCTCGGCAACCGCTGGACGTCGTCATCGGTGCACAGATGGCAGATTTTGCCGGGCGTAGCCTGTTTGATGCCTTCAACAGCGACTGGACCGTTGACGCCCGAGCCGACCGCATGGGCATCCGCCTGCTCGGTCCGGTGCTGGAATACCAAGGCCCGGCGATGATTTCCGAAGGCATTCCGCTGGGTGGCATCCAAGTGCCCCCGGATGGACAGCCGATTGTACTAGGCAACGACCGGCAAACCATCGGTGGTTATCCACGCCTCGGTGCGTTGACCCCCGCCAGCCTCGCGCGGCTGGCGCAATGTTTGCCGGGGGATACGCTGAGGTTAAGGGCCACGGTTGAATGCACTGCTCGTGAAAGCCACCTGCGCCTGTTGCAACAATGGGCCAGCCCCGACGTGGCAAGGCTTGCCCTGGCGGGTTGAGTGACAGGCACGCTTTCAACCTGTAGGAGCTGCCACAGGCTGCGATAGGTCCGCAGGACCTGCTTTGCCAATACGGGCCAATCGCAGCCTTCGGCGGCTCCTACAGGGAAGCATCATTACCGACTGTTACGGACTTACAAATCACGGTTGTACACATCCGTCACCAGCATGCAACCCGGCGCGTGGGTGATGCACAGCGGTGGCCGAGAGGCTTGCACTACGGATTGCGGGGTCACGCCGCAGGCCCAGAACACTGGAATTTCATCCGCTTCGATGCTGACCGCGTCGCCATAATCCGGGGCGTTCAGCGAGGCAATCCCAATCAATGCCGGATCACCGATGTGCACCGGCGCGCCGTGCACGTTCGGCATGCGTGCGGTGATCTGAATCGCCTGAATGGCCGCCGCCGCTTTCATCGGCCGCATGCTCACCACCAGCTTGCCCCGCAGGCGTGCAGTAGGTCGGGTGTCGATGTTGGTCTGGTACATCGCGACATTCAGCCCCTGCTCGATATGCCGCAGCCTGATGCCGGCGTCCAGCAGTGGCTGTTCAAACGAGAACGAGCAGCCAATGGCGAAGGCGACCATGTCGTCCTGCCACAGGTGCGCGATGTCCTGTGGCTCTTCGCACAGTTCGCCATCGCGATAAACCTTGTAGCGCGGCACGTCATGGCGAATATCGATGGCGCTGCCCAAGTGGCGAAAAAACGGGTCGCCCGGTTCAGTGACGTCGAGCAGCGGACAGGCCTGGCGATTGAGCGTGCAAAATCGCAGAAACTCATTGGCCCAATCCTGGGGCAGCATCACGATATTGGCTTGCACTCGCCCCTGACCGAGACCGCTGGTGTGCCCCTGGTATTGCCCGGCGGCGATGTGTTGGCGCAGGGTCGGCGGATCGCAGGGCAGCAGTTGCTCGAAGGACATTAGCGGGGTCATCAGGACATCTCCACGGGGTCGGGACAGCGACAATCGTTCTTTTTAGGAAACCATGACGGCGCTGTCCAACAAGAAAATGTGCGACCCACAACAACTAAAAGTTATGCATGAAACCAGTCAGTACCCAGCCCCTCGGCCCTGCGAGCGAGGCATCAAGTTTTCTTATGTATTACCTGCTCTTTTTCCCGTTTGACGCTGCTGCACCCCACCGCGAAGAATCGATACCAGGGTACAGCTCGCTGCGCCCAATCCCCACGACAACGCCTTAACCAAAAACAATGAGGCGTGTCCGTCATCTTCGTTTGCTGCCGCAGGAACATCCCATGGAAAAGACCATGACTGATCACGTGCCTGAAAGCACGGGTCGCGCCAACCCGTTCAAGTGGTACGGCCCCTTGTCGAAAAATGAAAAACGCACCTTCTGGAGCTGCAAGGTCGGTTATGCATTGGACGGCATGGACACCCAGATGCTGAGCTTTGTGATCCCGACGCTGATCGCTACCTGGGGCGTGTCCAAAGGCGACGCTGGGCTGATTGGCACCTGCACCCTGCTGGCCTCGGCAGCCGGCGGCTGGATCGCCGGGATACTCTCCGACCGCATCGGCCGCGTACGCACCCTGCAACTGACGGTGCTGTGGTTCGCTTTCTTCACCTTTCTTTGCGGACTGGCGCAGAACTACGAGCAATTGCTGGCAGCACGGACCCTGATGGGCTTTGGCTTCGGTGGCGAGTGGACCGCTGGCGCAGTATTGATTGGCGAGGTGATCCGCGCTCAGGATCGCGGCAAAGCGGTGGGCATGGTGCAGTCTGGCTGGGCGTTGGGCTGGGGGCTGACAGCATTGCTCTATGCCGGGCTGTTCAGCATCCTGCCACCGGAACAGGCCTGGCGAGCGATGTTCATGATCGGCCTGATACCGGCGTTGTTCGTGCTGGTGATCCGCCGCGTGGTCAAAGAATCGGACACCTTCGAGCAGTCTCAACGTGAGCGCAAAGCCAAACCCAGCTCAGAGACCCGCTTTGCGTTCTTCGAGATCTTTGCCCCACGCATGCTCAGCACGACACTGCGCGCTTCGTTACTGACCACCGGAGCCCTGGGCGGCTACTACGCGATCACCACCTGGCTGCCGACCTTTCTGAAAACCGAGCGTGGCCTGAGTGTGCTAGGCACCGGCGGCTACTTGGCGATGGTGATTCTGGGGTCATACGTCGGCTACGTCAGCAGCGCGTTGCTTACCGATGCCATCGGCCGCAAAAAGAACTTCATCCTGTTTGCCATCGGCTCAATGACCATTGTGCTGGCCTACACCCAACTGCCGATCAGCAACACCTGGATGCTCTGGCTCGGTTTCCCGCTAGGCTTCTTTGCTTCGGGGATCTTCGCCGGGATGGGCGCATTTCTCACCGAGCTGTTTCCCACCCGCATGCGTGGGTCGGGCCAGGGTTTTTGCTACAACGCCGGACGCTCCATCGCTGCACTGTTCCCGTTCCTGATCGGCGCACTGAGCGAAACGCTGCCCATCGGCACCGGTATCGGGGTGTTTGCCGCCGGCGCGTATGGAGTGGTGATACTGGCGGCGCTGAGCCTGCCGGAGACCCGTGGCCGGCAATTGGAGTCCTGAGGCCGTAAATGCCAAAAGACTCTGCCCGAAGGGCGTAGGAGCTGCCGACGGCTGCGATCAATTGATATCGCGAAGGCCGTTCCGGCCTTATCGCAGCCTTCGGCAGCTCCTACTGGGTCAAGTGTGTTGTCTGAGGGCGTAGAATCTCCTACACCTTCGGCAGAAGCAAAATCAACTCAGCTTCGCTGGATTAGTCTGCAACATCACGCTGTCCTGCAACCCCGACAACGTATCCTTCAGCGTCGAAATCCCGCCATACGCCTTGGCCTTGTCGTCATCCTGCATTGCCTTTTGCAACAGCCCCAACAGGTTCCGGGTTTTAGTGGCCTGTTGCGGGGTGACGGTGGTGCTTTGCAGGTGGCCCAGCAAATACTTGGACACCGTGGTGTGTTGCGAGGCCGACTGCGTCAGCGTCGCACTGACCAGGTTGCCCTTGTCATACCCCAAATGGGCTGAACTGCTGGCGCTGTCGTCGACCTGATAAAAATCGTAGTTCTGCGAGGCCGCAGTATTGCGCAAGTCCAGAGGCGATCCCGGGATCGAGCTCTTGTGGTAACTGGCGGTCAACTGCGATTGCTGGTTTTGATCGATAGAGCGATCCAACGTGCTGCCTTTGGTCTGAGTGGATTGCGAGACCTGATAGGCAAATGTGTCCAGTTCACTCGGACGCATCGGGTTGATCGCCTTAGTGGCCTGGGTCACCGAGCCGGAGAAATCGGCCAGCCCGGTCAACATCCCATGATCCTCATCGCTCAAGGCCACCGAGTTGGCCGTGGTGGGTGCAGCAGCGGCCTGGCTCAAACTCTTGTTGCTCTGCAATGCCGAAAACGCATCTTCAAACAGGCTCATCAGCGCCGGATCGCCGCTGCCCCGCTGCTTCGCCGACTCAAATTGCTTCAGGTAACTCGCCAGCGCCTTGGCTTGCTGATCGGCGCTGCCCAGGGTGTTGCCGTTCTTCACATTGACCGCCAGTTTTACATCCCCGGCCGGCCCACTCATTTGCACGCTGCGCTGCTGAGCGTCGGCATGGAAACTCAGGGTTTGGCTCCGATTTTCACCCAGCTTGAGCTTGCCGCTGAGGTCAACCGAGGAAAATACCGTCGAGTTGAACTGCGCCAGCTTGTCCAGATTGAGTTTCGGCGGCGTGGCGCTGAAGCCATCGATGGCCGACTGAAAAGCATCGGCCATGCCGGCCAGCGCCGTGCGTTCGTCATCGCTGAGTTCGCCGCCGCTCACCTGTGCCTGAACCGCCAACCCGTCTTCGTTGCTCGACAGGCTGAGCTGAATGGTTTTACCGCTGGCGGTCTTGATGGTCAGGGTGACCGAGTTGTCAGCCTTGGTATGCAACTTATCCTGCGCGGCGGTCAACTGCGTGGCGTTCATCTTGCCGGCAGCCGAGGGACGGATGACCGACTGCGAGATATTGGTGCCGCCCGAAGTCAATTGCGACATTAGCGTCGCGCCCAACCCCTGGAATCGGCCAGCAACAGAATGCGAGTTGAAGTTACCCATCATGGCTAACGTCACTTTATCCTGCTGCACATACTCCCAGGCGGGCGTCGCTGCATCGGGCAAGGTGCCGCGTGGCGTATACACCTCTGCGTTTACCACAGAAGTGTCCTGGCCCAACGTGACCACCGAAGCCGGCGATGCGGCGGAACTCACCGAGTCACTGTTAGTTTGGTTGGAGGCCACGTTCGACGCAGTCGTCATGACGGCCGAAGAGGTTGAGCTTACGGGCAATATCCCTGTCATGACGTGCTCTGAATCCCGAGTTAAAGGCAATAGTTAGTTAAGTAACGGCTGAAGTAGTGGGAACTTGAATGCCCAGACTAAGGCGGCGTCATTGACCCATGCTGTAACGCCTGGGTGACGTCGATAATGAAGTTACGCAACCACTGGTTTTGCTCATCCGCATTGCGCTCTACCTCCCAAATCAGGAACACCCGAAATGCCGGGACGCAGATGGGCACCGGGCTCACCGTCAGCCTCGCGATACGGGCAAAGGACAGCGCCGCGAACGTGGGCCAGGTTGCAATGACATCACCGTGTACCAACGTCGCCAGGGCCCCGGCAAAATGCGTGAAGGAAGCCGAGACGCGACGCACGATGCCTTCTTTTTCCAGTAAGTCATCGACGAATCCACGACGGCCATCGAAGGAAACGCGTACATGATCATGCAAGAGGTATTCGTCCCGGGTAATCGGACTGCTGATGTTCAGTCGAGGACCGTCGTACAGACACGAGTAAGATGATGAAAACAACACCTGTGAAGAGTAATGCGAACTGAATTCCTTGGGTTCCGAACACAGGACCAAGTCCATGTCCGGGTCTGCCAGTGCCGCTTTCCACAATAAGCTGTTGGTTTGGTGAAACGCGAACTTTACCGACAACCCTCGAACTTTCGCTTCGTTGACCAGACGTGCCGACAGGTAACTCTCGATATCGTCGGACAGCGCAATATTAAACACCCGAGTAGAGGTCTCAACGGAAAAGTGTGGCCCCCGGGTCACAATGGCAGACACTGCAGTCAATGCCTCCATCACCTTCGGCGCCAGTTCCAGCGCACGTCGTGTAGGTACCATTCCAGCGCTGCTACGCAAGAAAAGCTCGTCATTGAAATGCTCGCGCAAGCGCTTGAGCGAAGAGCTCACCGCGCCTTGAGTGACATGCAATACGGCCGCTGCCCGGGTCACGCTGCGCTCACTCATCAGGCACTGGAAAGTGACCAACAGGTTGAGGTCCAAGCGACTGATATTAGCAATGCTAATCATGGCCATCTCTACTATTCGTTTGATTGATATGGCGAGAAATCCCTACTCTCGGTTCACTGAACAAGAACAACGGAGAGCTTCGGATGCAACGTTCGCTGAGTGCAACACACACTGACACCGCACTACCCACTCGCCACGCGGACCTGCGAAAGCGTGCCTTTGCTGTGGGCATTGGCAACTTTATGGAATGGTTTGATTTTGCCATCTATGGCTACTTCGCGGCCATTATTGGCCATGCGTTCTTCCCCTCCGCCGCGCCCGGCACTTCGCTGCTGTCATCACTGGCCGTATTCGCAGTGGGCTTTCTGGCCCGGCCAGTCGGCGCGATGATCCTCGGACCCATCGGTGACAAGCTGGGCAGACGTGCGGTGCTGATCATTACCGTGTTCGGTATGGGTCTGGCGACCACCTTGATTGGTCTGCTGCCCGATTACGCCACCATCGGTATCGCTGCGCCCATCCTGCTGGTGATACTGCGCTTTCTGCAAGGGATGATGGTGGGTGGCGAGTGGTCCAGCGCCGGCATCTATATTGTGGAAAGCGCGCCGGCCAACCGCCGGGCTACGGCCGCCAGCGTCATAACCGGCACCGCAGGCGCCGCGTTTCTCTGTGGCACAGCCACTGCCGCCATCATTTCCGTGTTACTGCCCGAGGATGCGGTCGCAAGTTGGGGCTGGCGCTTGCCGTTTCTGGCGTCGATCGTCATGGCTGGGGTCGCCATGTACATCCGCCGCAAACTGGGGGATACCCCGGTCTACACCGAACTGGAGCGCAAGCGCGCAACCCATAGCCTTGCCCCCGTTTCGGCACGGGAAAAATTCCGCGCGTTTGTCATTTCCTTCGCGTTCTCGGCGTTGTTCGGCGTCTCGCTGTATTACTTCATTACCTACGCAAACAACCATCTGGTGCAAACCGTCGGCTTGAGTAAACCCACCGCGTTGTGGCTGTGCAGCATTGCGTTGGTGTTCTACACGATTTTCCATCCCATCGTCGGACGCCTCAGCGACCGTTTCGGACGACGTAAATTCGTACTGGCCTCGGCGCTGGCATTGACGGTTCTGGCTTATCCGATATTCGTGTTGCTGAACACCGGCAACTACGTGGCCATCGTGCTGGGGTTAATCATCATGGCGGCGTTGGTTGCCGTCACCGCCGTGATGGACGTGGTCCTGCTGGTCGAGGTGTTTCCAGCCTCGATCCGCTCAACCGGTGCCGCTATTGGGCACAACGTGGCCTTGGCATTGCTGGCCGGTCCGGGGCCGTTTATCGCTGCAGCACTGATCCAGGCCACCCATAACCCAAACATTCCCGCCTGGTATCTGTCGGGCGTCTCGCTGATTTGCCTCATCGTTCTCTGGTTCATGCTTCCTGAAACCAAAGATCGGGATATCACTCACGGTTAAGCCAATCGTCTGTCAACGCCTACAAGAGCATCAACATGACCAAAGCAGCTGTTATTCAGGCATCGTCAATTCCTTTTGAACCACAACTCAGCGCGGAAAAGGCCGCTGGCCTGATCCGCACCGCAGCAACGCAAGGCGCCCAACTGGCGGTATTCCCCGAAGCATTCCTGGGGGGCTACCCCAAAGGCGCGGCCTTCGGCACTGTTGTGGGTAGCCGCAACACCACCGGTCGGACGCACTTTCAACGCTATATGGACGGCGCCGTAACGTTGCAGGGGCCGGAACTGGCCTACTTGAGTGAGGTGGTCAACGAAACCGGCGTCTACGTGGTGATTGGCATCATCGAGTTGTTGGGCCGGACCCTGTACTGCACCTCCGTGACGCTGGCACCTGGCCAAGGCATTGCCGGGTATCACCGCAAACTGATGCCAACCGGGCAGGAACGGATTATCTGGGGCTTTGGTGACGGGTCGACGATCGCACCGGTCGACACCCCTTTCGGGCGAGTGGGCAGTGTCATCTGCTGGGAAAACTACATGCCGGCGCTGCGCCAGGCGATGTACGCGCAAGGCACCGAAATTTACTGCACGCCGACCGCAGACGATCGCCCGACCTGGGCGTCGTCGATGGTCCACATTGCGTTGGAAGGTCGCGTCTTTGTGTTATCGGCATGCCAGGCCATCACCCTGTCAGAGTACCCGCCGCAATACCGCGAAGACTTCGGACTTGATGCGCAGGAGAGCGATTACATCATGCGTGGCGGCAGCATGATCGTCAGCCCGACAGGGCAAGTCCTCGCAGGCCCGGTGTTCGACATGGAAACCATCCTGTACGCCGACATCGATCTTGCCGTGGCGCGCGCCGGCAACCTGGACTTCGACGTGACCGGGCATTACTCGCGACCGGAAGTGTTCACGCTCAGCGTCAACACCGCCGCAATGAAACCGGTGGTGTTCAGCGGCGATTGAAGACAGAGAAAGCCCCTTCCCTGCGTTCAAGCGCAGGTCATCGTCGAATGACCTGCGCCCTGCCCTTTGATTACATCCCGTCGTCATCCCCGGCGTTCAGCGCCCGGCCCTTGGCAACCACATCGATGGTCTCCTGCTCACCCTGGGCATTTTCCACGGTCAGGGTAATCGGCACCTCGTCGCCCGCTTTCACTTGCTTCTTCAGGTCGATCAACATCACGTGGTAGCCGCTGGGCTGGATGGCAACCACCTTGCCGGCCGGCAATGGCACCGAGGCCACGGGCGTCATGCTCATGATGTCGTTTTTCATGGTCGACTGATGGATTTGTACGGTCTTGGCCGCAGTGGACGTGGCATCCACCAGCATGCTGTCGCTGCTCGCGGTAATGCGCATAAACGCGCCCGTCGAAGGCTGCCCCGGCACAGTAGCGCGAACCCAGGCATCCTCCACCAGGGTTTGCGCCGAGGCCTGCAGGCTCAAGCCCAGAAGAGACAGCAACAACACAGAGCGCTTAACCGATTGCAAGGTCATGGATTTACCGATTCGCAGGTTCATTAGCAGACCTCCATCACAGTGGCCAGGTCTTCGGCACATTGCTTGGCGGACAGAGACGGCGACAAACCAAGGCGCAGACGGCCACTGGTGTCGAACACAAAGCTGGTGGCCGAATGGGACAAGGTATAGGTGTCGCCGCTGGGTATTTTTTCGTAGAACACGCCAAATTCCTTGGCGGTTTTCGCGGTGTCTTCCAGCGAGCCGTATAGCGCGATGAAACTCGGGTCGAAGGCTTTGACATAAGCGTCGAGCACTTCAGGCGTATCGCGCTCCGGGTCCAGGGTGATGAACACCGGCTGGAAGATATCGCCGTCCGCGCCCAGCAGTTTTTTGATTTTCACCGCGCGGGCCAATGCTGTCGGGCACACGGCCGGGCATTGGGTGAAGCCGAAGAACACCATCGGCATCTTGCCGCGAAAGCTCGAGAGGAAGCGTTCGTGACCCTGAGTGTCTTTCAGCTTGAAGGTTCGCCCGAGGATCTGGTTGCTCAGGTCCTTGCCATATTTGTACGACAAAGTCTTGGAATCATCGCAACCCGCGAGCAGGCCGAGGCTCAGCAGCCCCATGCCTGCGATCATTTGGCGGCGTGTGAGTAAGCTATTCATGCGCGGCGGTCCTGTGGTACAGCGTCCAGGCCGTGAGCGTGCGGAAAATTCGAGGGGATTTCATGCGCGGAATTTAACATCGTTGCGCTGCGTAGGACATCTGCCGATGTATTGGACTAAAGGACGATAAGTCCTACAAGGTGCGTCCACACTGGGTTGCGGCGAGGTGCGACAAAATCGCACAGGGCGCTGCGAGCTTGAACTACCGCTGGATCGGTCACGATTTGGGACTGAAAGCCTTAGCGGGCAAAGGCTGATTCCATAGCAGTCCGACTTGTCGGCGATGACACCTTTGAGATCGCCATCACCGGCAAGCCGGACTGCTATGGGGGGCCGCGCTCTTGATTTTGATCCTGATCCTGATCCTGATCCTGATCCTGATCCTGATCCTGATCCTGATCCTGATCCTGATCCTGATCCTGATCCTGATCCTGATCCTGATCCTGATCCTGATCCTGATCTTGATCTTGGCGATCCCCCTGACGAAACCCACTATCGCCCCGTTCCCAGCAGGCCGAACGCAGGTCCTGTTCCGGGGGATGCTCGACATGGATGTCGAGCAAGCCGCGACCCCCGCCAGGGATGGCGGGTCGCGGCGTGCCCCAGGAACAGGACCGGAGTGAGGGCAGTCCGAGCCTAAGCGAGGACCCGTATGGCGGGGCAAAGCGTTTTTGGTTACTTTTGGGGCGATTTTGCCAAAAGTGACCCGCCGTCAGGGCGGAACCATAACGCCAGCTAAACGCAAAAAACGGATATACACACCAATCCAAGCTTCGCGTAACAGCATCGGTTGTCCATACAACGCCATCACCAACGTTTTTTGAAACGCAACAGCGCGGCGTCTGGATAACGTGGAATCACATCCCGGTTTTAACCGTATTCCACACCCGCGTAATCGCCCGCATATCCTTGGCGTCGTGGGTCTTCTGCGCAAACAATCGGCTACGGGTCGCATCGTCGGGATAAATCCCCTGATTGGCCAATACATCGGCATTGATCAGCGCCGTCGACGATTTGTTGCTGTTGGCGTAATGGATGAAGTTGGTGACGTTGGCCATCTGCTGCGGTTGCAGCATGTATTCGATGAACTTGTGCGCGTTGGCTGCGTGCGGTGCATCGCTGGGGATGTACATGTCATCGAACCAAATCAGCGAACCTTCCTTGGGAATGAAGTACGAAAGTTTGGTCTTCAGCCCGGCCTCTTCGGCTCGCGCCTGAGCAGTGGCGGCGTCGCCGGACCAGGTCATGGCCATGCAGGTATCGCCATTGGGCAAGCTGTTGAGGTAGTTCACCGAGTCGAACTTCTTGATGTAAGGCCTGACCGACAGCAACAGATTCTCCGCCGCCTTGAGGTCCTCCGGCGCCGCACTGCGCGGGTCACGACCGAGGTACTTCAGGGCCAACGGAATGACCTCGGTCGGCGCATCCACCAGGGTCACGCCACAGTCGGCAAACCGCGAAACCACCTTCGGATCGAATACCATCGCCAGCGAACCCAGCGGCGCATCGGGCATCCGCGCCTTGATCTGATCGACGTTATAAGTCACGCCGTTACTGCCCCAGGTATAGGGCGCCGAATAGACGATACCCGGATCGTAGGCCTGCAGTTTTTGCAGAATTTCCGGGTCAAGGTTTTTCCAGCTCGGCAGTTGTTTCTTGTCCAGTGGCTGGAACACCTTGGCCTGAATCAACGGTGGCACCAGCGAGGCATTAAGCATTACCAGGTCATAACCGGAGTGCCCGGTGAGCAACTTGGCCTGCACCGCTTCATAACCGTCAAAGGTGTCGTAGACCACTTTGATCCCGGTGGCCTTCTCGAAGTCCGCCAGCGTGTGCTCGCCGATGTAGTCCGCCCAGTTGTAGATCCTCAGCGTATGACTGTCATCGGCGTCGACCGCCGCGTGGGTCAGTGCCGCAAACGGGAGAAGTATGAGACCGGAAACGATGGCTAACGCATTGCGCATGTTGAGTTCACCTCTGGGCGGGTTTATCTGACGTGGCGTCTGCCTCACTATTTAGCCAATCGGATACCGACACCATACTCCAAATGGGTGGGTGCGCTTTCAAGGTAAAAAACGTCGCGCCCTACCCCTGCTGCAACCACTCAATAAACTGCGCAAACAACTCTGACTGCGAGTTAATACCACGCTTCACATACAGATTCTTCCGGTGCATGCGCACGGTTTCCGGGGAGATGCCCATTTCTCGCGCCGTGGACTTTATCGAGTGCCCGCGCAGGACCATGTGCGCGACTTCGCGCTCGCGTTCTGTCAGCACGTCGCAGCCGAATTGGGCAAACGCGGCCTGGATTCGTTGATTGACGTCGGTGGTGGTGTTTTCCGCGAAGGTTTCGGGCTCGGTGAGGGCCGGTTGGCGTTGCAGTTCAATGCGTCCGAATTGACTGACGAACAGCCGCACTAACGGCTCTACGGCGCGCAGCACGCTTAATTGTTCGCTGCACAAGCTGTCGGCGCCCATACCCTGAAAAAGGCTGACGGAGATTTTGCTGTAGTCGTCCAGGTTGACGATGTAATAACTGTCTTCGCTGCAGCCGACTTTCAAGTAGTAGGTCTTGTAATAGTCGCTGTCGAAGAAGTTGTCGGGGGCGATGTCGGCCAGTGTGTAAAAGCCTTCCGCCAGGCCACTTTCAACCGCGAGGCAGAACGGGTCGAGTAAGTAACCCACGGTGAAATAGCGGTTAAGCACCGCGTCTTGGTAAGCCTCGGGAATGCCGTGTTGATACAGCAACTGCGGCGGCCGGTCCTTGCGCTCCAGGCTGATCATTACCGAATCAATCGGTGCCAACGTGCCCAATGCTTGCGCCAGAAGACCGAGGGCATCCGGCTGCTCGATGTGCGCGAGCGCGCTGGCCATGCCTACATGCCAATCATGCAGAGCCTGGAGGGGAACGCTGGGGTCTGTTGAATTCATGCGCGCCAGTCTAGCGACTGGGCTACTGGCGCGCAAAGGCTGCATGGTGGCACTCATCGACCGGCGTATTGCCCGCTTCGCTGCAGTTCGTCAGCCACTTCGAGGATGCAGATGCGCAGGGTTTCGACAATTTCATCGACCTGTGCGCGACTGATGGTCAGTGGGGGTGACATCACATTGAGGTGCACGATGGGCCGTACCAGCAAGCCCCGTTCTTGCGCCTTGAGGTGAATTTTCTCTCCAATGTTCAAGGCTTCCGGGAATAGCGTCTTGCTGGCTTTATCGGCCACGAATTCGACGCAGGCCATGAGTTTCTTGCAGCGCACATCGCCCACCAAAGGCAGGCCGACCAGGGTGTTCAAACGCTGCTCGAGGTATTCGCCAACGTCATCGACATGGGCCAGCAAGTTCTCGCGCTCGATAATCTCGATGTTCTTCAGCGCCGCCGTGCAGCACACCGGGTGGCCGCTGTAGGTGAAGCCATGGGTGAAGCAACGGCCCTTGCCCGGCTCGCTGATGACGTCCCAGATCCGCTGGGAAAAGATGCACGCACCCAGCGGCAAGTACGCCGAGGTCAGGCCCTTGGCGGTGGTGATGATGTCGGGTTGCACGCCGAACACATCCCAGGACGAGAAGAACTTGCCCAAGCGGCCAAACGAGGTGACGACTTCATCGGCGACGAACAAGATGTCGTAACGTTGACACACCTGCCACATGCGCAACAGATAGCCTTCTGGCGGAATGATCACCCCGCCGGAGCCCATGATCGGCTCGGCGAAAAACGCGGCAACCTTGTCGGCGCCCAGGGTCAGGATCTTGTCTTCGAACTCATTGACCAGAAACTCGAGGAATTGCGCCTCGTCCATGCCGCCCGGCGCGCGGTATGGGTTGGGGCTGGAGACGTGGTGGATCTTGTCGTTGGCGTAGTCGAATTCAGGCACACGGTCGGCGGGCTTGTTGCCGATCGACATCGTCAGGTGAGTCGAGCCGTGATAGGCGCTGTGTCGCGCGATGACGTGCTTTTTCTCCGGCTTGCCACGGCTGTTCTGATAGAACTGAATCAGCCGGTAGGCGGTGTCGACCGCAGTGGAACCGCCGGTGGTGAGAAACACGTGATCAAGGTCGCCGGGCGCCAGGCTGGCGAGCTTTTCGCACAGGCGGATCGCCACGGTGTTGGCCATGTCCGAGAACGGGTTGGAGTACGCCAGTTGCCGCACCTGATCGGCAATCGCCTCGGCCATTTCTTCGCGCCCAAGGCCGATGTTGGTGCACCACATGCCGCCCACTGCATCGAGGAAACGGTTGCCTGCGATATCGTAGATATAAGCACCTTCACCGGCCGCAATGTTCAAGGCGCCTTGCTCTCGGTGGTCATCGAACACGTGATAACCGTGCATGTAATGCGCTTTGTCAGCCCTGACCAGATCGGCCGGTTCAAACTGCGAAAAAAATGCGGGGGTTAAAGTCGGCATAAAACGTTCCCTTATTGCAGAAGTGATGCTTCACAATGAGGGCTTACTATTTAGCCGTTGGCCGACAATCGCCATACTCCAAATGGGTGTGATGTTGTGGCCCTTTCGCAGGCAAGTCGGATCGCCGCATCGCTGCTCTCACAGGTTTGATGGGTCTTGCCGAGATCCACTGTAGGAGCTGCCGAAGGCTGCGATAAGGTCGGAACGGCCTTCCGGCCGTTGGGTTCGCAGCCTTCGGCAGCTCCTACAAGGTTGCGCTGCTCACTCTAGCGACTATTGAGCATCGATCAACCACGCAAAAACCGCTTATACCCGCCCGCCTGCAAGCCATCCACCCACGCCTCGCAAATCTGTATGCCCTGCGCGGGGGTAAAGGTGTTGGGGTTGAGCCCGCATTCCAGCCACAAGCCATCGAGCAGCGCGCTCAGGCCAATGGCGGCCAGGCCCCAGTCGAAGCTTTGCCACCCCTGTTCGAGTGCCAGTTCTTCCAGGGCGTGGCCGAGGATGGTGCGGTACTCGCCGTAAGAATGATCGTGGGCCTTGTTGATCGCTTCAGCGGTTTTTACCGCGCCCCAGAACGCCAGCCAGGCTTCCAGCAACTCAGGATCGAGCATGCCCGGCGAAAACGACGCCTCGAAAAACGCCGACAGGTGCACCCTGGCACCCTCGCCCGAGTTCGCCACGGCATGGCGCAACAAGCTCATCACTTGCCCGGTGACGTGCAGGTAGGCATCAGCCACCAACTCGTCCTTGCCAGCGTAGTGATGACTGATCAAGCCCACCGAGACCTTGGCCTCTGCACAGATCTTGCGAATCGAGGTGCCGACGAAGCCATATTTTTTAAGACAGCGCAGCGTCGCTTCCACCAGATTGGCTTTGCGTAGTTCAGGGTCCATGCGCAGGAAACGGGTTTCCTCGGCCATCGTGTTGTTCCTTCCATCATCAAGGGCGGGTGATCGCAGGCGACTTTACAACGTCACGTCTGCGGATGGCATAGGCACCTGCTTTGAATCGCCACTTAATCGAATCAAGGCATCCACCGCCACCGCGCCTTCGGCACCGACCAGCAACGGATTGACGTCCAGTTCCAGCAGTCGCTCGGCGTTCTCACAGGCATAGTCGGCCACAGCGCGAATCGCCCGGACCAACGCCGCCAGGTCCACCGCCTGGCGTCCACGAAAACCGGTCAGCAACGGCGCGCAGCGCAGGCTCAACAACGCCTCGCGAATCGCCTCGTCGCTAGCGGGCAACAGCAGGCTGCGGCTGTCCTTGAGCAATTCCACCAGAATCCCGCCCGCGCCGATCACCAACGCCAGGGCAAAACCGGCCTCACGCTTGACTCCGATTATCAGCTCGGCCAGCGGCGCCGTGGCCATGCGTTCCAGCAGGACCTGATCGAAGGGCAACGCCGGTGCGTGGCGTTTCAGATCAGCACGCATGGTCTCCAGCGCTGCGCTCAACGCGGCCTCATCCTTTAGATTCAACGCCACGCCACCGGCTTCAGTCTTGTGCGGCAGGTCGGCGCTGAGCACTTTGAGTACCAGCGGATAGCCCAGCTCGCGCGCGGCGAGCACCGCCCCGTGTGGATGACAGCGTTGCGCTTCGGGAACGCTCAGACCAAAGGCGCGCAATGCCTGTTTGGAGTGCCACTCATCCAACCAATAACCGACGCCGTCGATTGCCTGCGGAGCAATCGGTAGCAACTCGTGCCTGGCCAGCAGCACCTCACGCCGATGATGGTAGTGAGCGATGTTGCCCCACGCCGTCAACCCATCTTCCACGCCTTGCAAAGCTGCCACGCCGCGCGCATGCAGCCGCTCGCGGGCCGACGCCGGCAGCAGCTCGGGAAACGCCGAGGTGACTAAACCGACCTTGCCGTGGCGCGCCAGCGCATCGCAGTACAACTCCAGCAGCAAATCGCACTCCTTACGCTCGCCGGTAGACTCCGATGGATAATCCAGCACCAGCAACGCCGCATCCGCGTCGGTGCGCAGCGCGGTGTCGAGCATACTGTTCAAGGCGTCCCGCGCGCCCCAGATCGCGGTGGTGAAATCCAAGGGATTGACCAGGTTGGCGTAGCTGGGCAACACCTGCGCCAGTTCCTGCCGCTGGCTCTGATCCAGCGCCGGCAAGCTCAGACCATTGCGCTCGGCATAGTCGGCAATCAGCCCCGCATCGCCTCCGGAACAGGCCAGCGCGATCAGGCGCGGCCCCGCGGGCAAGTTGCCGCACGCGGCGGCTTTCAAGGTTTCGACGAAACTCACCGGGCCCGTGACGCGAATGATCCCCAGGCGGGCGAACAGGCTGTCGTACAGCGCGTCGGAACCGGCCAGTGAACTGGTGTGACTCAAGGCCAGCTCGGCGCCGATCTGCGATACGCCGGTCTTCAGCGCGATGATTGGAACGCCCTTTTCCAGCGCCTTCTGCGCGGCGCGGGCAAACCCGGGCACGTTCTTCAGACCCTCGAGGTGCAAGCCGATGGCGGTGACCCTTGGCTCATCGAGCAGCACGTCCATCAACTCCGCGACCCCCAACTGCGCCTGGTTGCCCACCGAAACCATGTAGGCCAACGGCAGCGAGCGATCACTCATCGACAGGTTGTAGGCGAAATTGCCGCTCTGGGTCAGCACCGCAACGCCCTTCTCCACTCGCTGACCGCCGTGGGCCACCGGCCACAGGGCGACGCTGTGCAGGTAGTCGAGCACGCCGTAGCAATTGGGGCCGAGCAACGCCATGTCGCCGGCCGCTTGCAGCAACTGCACTTGCAGCGCTTGGCCCTGCTCATCGGTTTCCGCGAAGCCGGAGGCATAACAGACCGCGCCGCCTGCGCCTTTGGCGGACAGTAGGGCGACGCAGGTCAATGTCAGCTCGCGGTTGGTGGCGATAAACACTGCGTCCGGCCCGCAAGGCAGATCGGCGACTGAAGCTACGCAAGGGATGCCGTCGAGGCTGTCATGCTGCGGATTGACCAGCCACAACTGGCCGTCAAACCCGTCTTCGACGCAGCGCTTGTAAGCCCGAGCCATGCTGCGCCCACCGATAAACGCCAGATGGCGCGGTGCGAGCAGTCGTTTAAGGTTGTCTCTGATCAGTGCAGCGTCCTGGGACATAGTGAGGCTCCTGTCAGCGAGACAACGGGCGAAGCAGTTCACGGGAAATGATGTGACGCTGGATTTCCGAAGTGCCTTCCCAGATCCGTTCGATCCGCGCATTGCGCCAGATCCGCGCCACCGGCCCCTCCTCCATCAACCCCATGCCACCGAAAATCTGCACCGCGTCATCGGCGGCGCGGCCCAGCACTTCGCTGGCGAACAGCTTGGCCATGCCGGCCTCGCCATCAGTCATCGTGCCTTGGTCCATGTTCCACGCGGTGTTCAGGGTCAATAACTCAGCAGCACGAATCTCCGTGGCCATGTCCGCGAGCTTGAACGAGATACCCTGATAATTGCCGATGGCCTGACCGAACTGCTTGCGATCCGCCGCCCACTGCAAGGCGACATCCAGTGCCCGCTGTGCTTGACCGACGCAGTTGGCGGCCACCATCACCCGCCCCGCTGTCAGCCAGGCATTGGCCACTTCCCAGCCTTTACCCACCTCGCCCAACACCTTGGACGCCGGCACACGGCAGTCATCAAAGAAGATTTCGCTGGTGTGATAACCACGGTTGCTCACGCAGCGCGGGCCACGGCGGATCGACATGCCCGGCGTATCGCGATCCACCAGAAACGACGTCACCGCATTGCGTTTGCGGCCGTTGTGTTCATAGGTATCGGTGACCGCGAACACAATCGCAAAATCGGCATGCCCGGCATGGCTGATGAAATGCTTGCTGCCATTGATCACAAAATCGTTGCCATCACGTACCGCGCGGGTGGTGATGGCATTGGCATCAGAACCGGCGCCCGGTTCAGTCAAGGCGAAGCAATCAACCTTCTCGCCCCGCACGCAGGGCAGCAGATAGTCGTCGATTTGCTGATCGCGGCAGGCCATGAGGATCTTCGACGGCCGCGCGACAAATACGTGCAGCGCCCAGGAACACTTGGCCAGTTCACGTTCGATCAGCGCCTGCGACAGATAATCCAGCCCGCCACCACCGACCTCTTCCGGCATGTTGAACGCATAAAAACCGGCCGTCAGGGCCTTGTCGCGAATCTGCGCGGCCAACTCGGGCGAGACCGCATCGGCAAGGTCCACTTCATCCTCATACGGCAGCAGTTCTTTTTCGACAAAACTGCGCACCGAAGCGACCAACATGTTTTGTTCTTGAGTCAGTTGAAAATTCATCTCACTACCTGCCGTTCAGTTATTTGCCGATGAAGTGCGGAACGCGTTTTTCCATGGCCGCGCGCAAGGCTTCCACCCCGTCGGCGCTGCGACCACAGAGCAGGCCAGCGGCTTGTTCAGCGCTCAGTTGCTCGACCAGCGAACGCCGTTCACCGTCGCGGATCAGGGTCTTGGTGTGGGCAAAGGCGAACGTCGGCCCGCACGCCAGGCGCGCGGCCAGGGTCTGTGCTTCGCTGAGCAATTGATCGTCGGTACACAGTTGGCCGACCATGCCCACCGCCAGTGCCTGCTCGGCGCCCCACAATTCGTCGAGAAACAGAAAGCGCTTGGCCTGTTCGGCGCCGATCAAACGCGGCAAATGCCAGCTGGCACCGGCGTCCGGCGAATACGCCATGCCGGTGTAACCAGCTTTGAAGCAGGCGGATTGCGCCGCGATGCGAAAATCGCAACACAGCGTGAGATCCATCCCCGCGCCGACCGCCGTGCCGTTGATCGCAGCAATCGAAGGTTTGGAAAAACTGTGCAGCCGACTCATCAACCGGTGCGCGGCTTCGGTCCAACCGTAGGTTTCAAGGATTCCCCGACGGTCCGCATCCGCCCACTCATCCAGGTCAGCACCGGCACAAAAACTGCGCCCCGTGCCCGTCAACACCAACACCCGCACTGCCGGATCCCGCTCATGCTCATCGAGCAAAACCTTGAGCGCCTCCAGGGCTGGAATATCCAACGCATTGCGCTGCGCAGGCCGATTCAACGTGACCCAAGCGACGCCCGCTTCAACCTGATTGATCAATGGCGATTGGGATGACATGCAAAACCCTCGTCTTATTGTTTTAGGGATGGTCCACACCCCAATACTAAACAATTGTTCAGTAAGGATGCAATATCCAGAATGAGACGTGCGCAAAACCCTGAATCAGCGGCTACGCCTGTGCTTTTGATGATTAGTTATGGGAGGTGAGAAGACCGCTGGGAACGTATTTTTATGCAGCCTGTGCAGAATCGGGGGCACGTCCAGATGTCGAGCCAAACACTCATTGCGTAGCAGTCCGGTTCGCCGGCGATGGCGATTTGGCAAGCCGGACTGCCACAGGTGGTTGCGACGCGACTTAGAAATCGTCCTCGACCTTACCGTTCTTGACCTTGTATTCCCGGCTTTGCAAGTAGGCGTTACGGATAAAGGTGTACTTGTCGCCGGTAATCACTTTCTCCGCTGACAACAGGCTGGCACGAGTGTCAACAATGCCAACGCCATAAATCGTATTACGCGCAGAGATATCGTTCATGTAGCGATAGGGTTGCGCATAAGAATCAGGGTATAAGGCAAAACCATCACGCACCGTACTCGGCCCGAAGAACGGCAACATCACGTACGGCCCGGTCGGTACACCCCAATGTCCCAGGGTTAAACCAAAGTCTTCATCGTTGCGTGGCAGCCCCATCTTGGTCCCGACGTCGAAGAAACCACCGACACCCAACGTGGTGTTCAACAGCAACCGCGCGGTATCCACTCCGGCGGCGTGGGCCTTGCCTTGTAGAACATCATTGGCGAAGTTCCCCACGTCGCCGATGTTGTTGTACATGTGGTGGATGCCGTCTTGCAGAAATTGCGGGGTGATGAACTGGTAACCTTTCGCCAAGGGTTTCAGTGTGTAGGTGTCCAACACGTCGTTAAAACGGTAGATCGCGCGATTGACGCCTTCCCACGGATCATCGTCTGCCGCTTGCGCGGCCATAGGAGCCAGGGCTCCGGCGACAATACACAGCTGGGCCAAACGACAACTGAAACCTGCACGGGTCACGGACATAGCAGAACTCCTGAGTCATGGAAAAGGCTATGCCCAGAAGGGGGGGCGCTGGCCAGTATGAAGCGGTTTCCTAATTACGCAGCAGGCTGACAGGCGACTTCGCCGATCAATTCGCGCCGGGACAGGCGGTACAACAAGGCCGGCAGGAACACAAACGTCGACAACAACACAGCACACAAACTCAACAACAATAGCAATCCCATGCTTGCCGTGCCGGGATGCCGAGCGATGGCCAGGCTGCCGAACGCCGTGCCGGTGGTCAGCGCGGAAAACAGGATCGCATGGGCGGTCGGCGAGCCGAGAAACTGACGCACACCGCTGCGCCAGTTCATCACGAAATACACGTTGAACGACACGCCAACCCCCAGCAGCAACGGTAAGGCGATGATGTTGGCGAAGTTGATGGCAATGCCCAGCACCCTCGCCAGCAGCGCGGTCAGCAAAGCCGACATCAATAACGTTAGCAGTACCAGCAGCGTGTCACGAATCCGCCTCAGCACCAGTATCAACACCACGGCGATGGCCAGCGTCGCATAAAGCGCCGCCTGTTCGAAGGCCTGCAAAA
Source organism: Pseudomonas sp. NA-150 (assembly GCF_044336365.1). Lineage (NCBI taxonomy): Bacteria > Pseudomonadati > Pseudomonadota > Gammaproteobacteria > Pseudomonadales > Pseudomonadaceae > Pseudomonas > Pseudomonas sp. NA-150. The sequence goes on from NZ_CP172305.1 coordinate 3,537,467, forward strand.
TGGTATCGGCCGACTTGATCGTATCAAGCGCCGATCCCACTGCATGAGGCGCCAACGCCTGCACAGCGTAGACAAAACGGCGCAGACCGGCGGTGTTTTGCGCCTGATCGCCGGGTGTTACCTGAATCCGCACCTGACCGTCATGGGTGAACCAGTCGCGACGCAGGTCGTCCGGCAGGTTCTGCACGGTGATGCGTTGCGCGGACAGCGAGTCGCCCAAGCGTTTGAAGGTCTCGGGCAGGAAGCGCGATAGCGCGTGGTTGGCCGCGATCAGGCTGCTGTCCGGTGCCTGCGCCAGGCGACCCAGCGACTCGCCGAGATGACGCAGCGGCGAGTTGACTGGCAAGCCACTGGCGACGCTGGCAATCGCTTTGCTGGTGGTGCGCGCTACCTCGCGCAATTCGTCCGCCGTGGGCATCGGCTTCGCCTCATGCGGCGCGACCACCGAATACATCAGGTCCAGCGCCTGCTTGATCTGCTCCAGTTTGTCGGCCTGATCGTCCGGCACAAAATCAGCGGCGGACACCACTTGCTCGACCTCCGGCAATGCCGCCAGGCGTGCGCTCAAGCTGCGCGCGGTCGCCAGATCGGGCACCAGCACGTTCAGGGTGAAGGGGTTGGTGTTGGGATCGTTCATCAACGCACTCAAGGTCTGCATCGCCTCGGTGTCTGCGCGCTTGGTGTGCAATGGGTTGGCGTCGAACGGCAAACTGATCGCGCTCCACACGCCAGCCGCAGCCAGCAGCACAAACACCGCCAGCACCCGATTGCGGCGTCTGGCCAGCCAACTATCCGCCGCTACGCCGCCGGGCAAGGTCACCTCTACAAGGCTGTTGCCCTTAAGCAATAGCCGCAACAGCGCCGGCAATACGGTCAAGGTACAGAGCAACGCCAGCAGCATGCCGACGCCGGCGATAATGCCCAATTCCGCCATGCCGCTGAACGAGGTCGGCGCGAAGGCCAGGAACCCGCAGGCGGTGGCCAGGGCGGCCAGACCAATCTGCCCGGCTACTTGCGCGGCAGTGCGGTGCAGCGTCTCGGCGAAACCGTGATCCAGGCGTTGCAACGCCTGCAGGCGCACACCGAACTGGATACCGAAATCCACCGCGAGGCCAACGAACAGCACGGCAAAGGCCACCGACACCAGATTCAACCGACCTACCGCCAACGCCGCGAAACCCAAGGTATAGATCAGCCCGAACAACACCGTCAGGACCACCGGCAGTACCAGCCGCCATGAGCGCAAGGCCAACACCAGAAACACAATCACCAACGTCGCGGCGCCAAGCGCAATTGGCGCGGCGCGATCGGTCAGCGAACGAAACTCTTCGTCGGACAACGGCACCGACCCGGTGTAATGCACCTGCACCCGTCCAGCCTTGACGTCGGGCAACTCGGCGACGATAGCCAGCATGGCCTGGGTCGCGGCCCCGCCTGGTTCGAGGGCGTCGTGGTCAAGCAACGGATGGATCAGCAGCAACTCCATGCCACCGTCGGGGCTGGCAGCTTGAGGGATCAGCAAGGTTTGCCAGGACAACGGCGCACTCTGCCCGGCCAGGCTGTCATCTAGGATTTTGCCAATGCTGGTCAGCGGCGCATTAAACCCCGTCAGGTAATCGGTCGCACCAAATTGCACCACCTCTACCAGGCGCCCCAGTGCTTTGAACACGCCACGCGCCGAGGGGTCGACCACCAGCGGATCGAGCAACTGGCTGTTCTGCAACATACTGTCGATGACCCCGAACAGCTCGGTGGACGGCAGCAGCAACAGGCCCTGGCGATCGAAAAAAGCGCTGATGCCCGGCGTCGACACTGAACGGAAGTGTTGGCTATCGGCCGCCAGTGCTCGGGCCAGGATCAGGGCACTTTCCCGCGCTTCCTCAGGCGTCGGCGCGCGAACCACTGCGGTCAAGGTGTCGCTGAACTGCGGAAACTGTCCGGCAAATGCCTGGCTCTGTTGACGCCATGCCAGGTCCGGGGAAAACAAGTGATCGGAATCCGTATCGATACTCAGCCAGCGGTCAGCCCCGAACAGACTGGCTGCGGCCAGTGCCAACGCCAGCAACAAGACCGCGAATGGCTGTCGGCCGCTGGCGTCCACCAGCCCGACCAGGCAGCGCTGGACAATGCCGCTCATGACAGGCGAACCACGGCATGGGCGGTCGGCGCGGGTTGCAGGCCGGGCGCCGCGCTGGCAGCAGCCGCCAGCGCGCGAAGGGCTTTGTCCATGCGCAACGCCAATCCTGGCAAGCGCAGCAATAACGGCGGGTGCCGACACAAGGCAGCAACCATCGCCGGGATACGCGGCCGGCCCCACGGATCGACGGCAAGCTGCAATGCTTCGGGAATCGCGTCATCGCGTTCGTCGACAATCGCCCGCAGCGCAATGAACGGCAATCTGCGCTCGGCAGCCACCTGGGCCACCGCCGCGCTTTCCATGTCCACGGCCGCCGCTTGATAACGCTCGCGCACGGCTATTTTCTCGGCCACGCTGAACACCGGCCTGGAAACACTCAACAGATCGAGGTCGAACGCCGACGCCAATGAGGTGCTGAACAGCCGTTGATAGAGCCGGTCACGCCAGTCGCGGTCGGTGACGTAGACGTGGCCCTTGTCGTCCAGCACGCGCTGCGGGCAGATCAAGGTGCCGCTGCGCAAACCGGCGTCCAATGCCCCGGCCACGCCAAAGGTCGCCAGCGCCAACGCCCCGGCATCGGCCAGTGCCAGTGCCGCCCGTTGCGCGGCGTCCGGGCCCATGCCGCTGAGCCACAGCCCACAGCCATCGGCCAGTGACACCAGTGTTTCCCGAGGCACCAACGCCGAGGTCAACGCCGACGCCTCGCTGTGCAAGGCGACCACGATGCCCACCGAGTACAACCTCACCCTTGCGCCCTCGCCTGCGCTAGCAAGTGGCGATAACGCGCCAGCGCGTACAATGGAAAATACGCGGCGTAACCATGGTATTTCAGGTAATACACCCGTGGAAAACCGGGAGCGTTGTGCGATGGATGCGACCACAGCCCGTCGGGCTGCTGACACGCCAGCAGGCATTCGATGCCGCGCCGCACCGAATCGGACTCCAGCTCGCCCAGCGCCAGTTGCGCCAACACCGCCCAGGCGGTCGAATGCGGGGTGCTGACACCGTTGTTGGTGCCGGCCAACGCGGGGTCGAGGTAACTGTCGTTGCTCTCGCCCCAGCCGCCATCGGCGTGTTGCCGCCCCCGCAGCCAGTGGATCGCTGTGCGCAAATAGGCCTGACGCGGATCTTCGCCGGCCAGCACCAGACCAGATACCGCGCTCCAGGTGCCGTAGATATAGTTACCGCCCCACCGCCCCCACCAACTGCCATCGCTGCGCTGGCTGCCACGCAAATAATCGACGCAACGGCGCAAGGCCGCGTGATCTCCGGATCGCGCCAAGATCCCGAGGCAGGCGGCGACGCGACCGGACACGTCCTCGGTGGGCGGATCGAGCAGCGCGCCGTGATCGGCAAAGGGAATGGCGTTCAGGTAGTAGTGGGTGTTGTCGGCATCGAACGCGGCAAACCCGCCGTTTTTCGATTGCAGGGCCAGCATCCAGTCCGTGGCCCGCTCGATGTTGAAACGGTGCTCGCCGGGACGCCCGCGACGGCGATCCACTACGTGCAACAACGCTGCGACCAACGCTGTGTCATCGATGTCCGGGTAGTAGCCGTTGGCATACTGAAAGGCCCAGCCGCCCGGTGTCGCTTCGGGGGCATGCACGGCCCAGTCACCCTTGCATTCCAGTTCCTGTTGCGCCACCAGCCAGTCGCAGGCGCGCGTGATGCCGTCCTCGGTGGTCGAATCATCACCGCTGTGCAGCAAGGCCATGGCGCTCCAGCCGGTGTCCCAGATCGGTGACACACAGGGCTGGCAGTAGGCCGATCCATCCTGACGGTGCACCACCAGTTTCTGGATCGAACGCAAGCAAGTCTGTCGCGCCGGGTGATCCTTGGGGTAACCGAGCAGCAGCATCGCTTCGTAGCTGTTGACCATCGGCGGAAAAATCGCGCCGAGGCCATCTTCGCCGTTCATGCGCGGCAGAAACCAGTTCTGCGCCTTGCGCAGCGCCCGGCGACGCAGCGACCCGGGCATCCAGCGGTCGAGCGCGCGCCCCAATTGATCGACGCCAAGAAACACTCGATTCAGCAAACCGCCCGTGCGGAAATAGTGATGCTCCTGCTCCGGCGCCACAGTGAACAGCTCGCGGATGTCGATGCCTTTCGGGTTGATCGCCTTGGCTTTCAGGGTGCAGAGGATGGTCAGCGGCACGGTGGTGGTGCGTGCCCAATACGACATCTTCTCGATGTGGATCGGCGCCCAACGTGGAAACAGGATGATTTCCACCGGCAAGTAAGGCACAGCGCGCCAGGGCACTTGCTCGAACATTGCCAACAGAATCCGCGTGAACACATTGGTTCTCGCGGCGCCGCCCAGGGCCAGCACCGCCTCGCGAGCGCGACGCATGTGCGGGGCTTCGGCGGTATCACCCGCCGCCTTCAGCGCGTAATAGGCCTTGACCGTACAACTGAGGTCGATCGCACCACCGACGTATTGCGCCCAGCCACCGTGACCGTCCAGCACCTGGGTGCTGCGCAGATAACGCGCCATTTTTTCCTGCAACACCTCATCGATCTCGTCGGTGAAATGCATCATCAAGATGTATTCGGCGGTGATCGTGCAATCGGACTCCAACTCGAAACACCAGTGACCATCGGCCGCTTGACGCGCCAGCAACGCGGTCCGCGCCCGCGCGATGGCAGACTGCAAAAAGCCCGCTGGCGGGCGATCGAGCAAGATTATCGGCAATGCCTGGGGCGACAAGGGAAGATCGTTCCATCATGGCGGCGCATCACGTCAGTCGTTAGCGGTGTACCTGGCCAGTTGGCCAGGCGGGCGATAGCTAAACCAGATGCGGATGCGCCGATGCGCGCCATTCCGCAGACAGCGGTGTCAACGGGAGCCGGGCGGCGGCAGCGGCAAACAGCCAACGCAAACCGGTATTGCTCTGTCCACTCAAACGGGTGAGGAAAATGGTCGATGCCACGGCGCCGTGGGAGATCTTGACCTGTTCGCCCGCGGAGAAATCCAGGTGTTTATGCAGCTTGCGTAACGTCAACACGGCCATGCCAATGCTCCACAGGCAGAAACGCCGGAACCCCCCATGCCTCATTGGAATCATCAGCGTGTAATCCAGTGCATTGCGCAGGTGGGCGTGGGCGACACCGATCAGTTCGTTCATCGCGCCCGCGTAGCTGGCCTCCAGACGACAGGCTTCAAGCCCATCGAGGCGCACCCCATAGCGCGTAAAGACATCCTGCGGCAACCAGCACACGCCATGTCGGTAGTCTTCCCACTGGTCCTTGAGAATATTGGTCATTTGCAGACCCTGGCCGAACGACACCGCTTGACGCATCAGGGTCTGGCGCTGATCGGTCAGTGCCGGATCGAAATCGAGGAGCAATTCGGTGAGCATTTCGCCCACCACCCCGGCAACGCAGTAGCAATAGCGGTCCATGTCACGCAGGGTGTCCAGGCCTTGCACGCCGACGTTACGTTGAAAATCGTGCATGCCTTGGGACATGGTCTGCAGGCAATTGACGATCGCCTGACGTTGCGAGGGTTCCAGGCTTCGCGTGACCTGCAACACCAGGGGTAATTGATGCACCAGCTCGCGTTCGGCGGGTGAGGTTTCCTGGGAAAACAACGGCGCCACTTCGGCGGCGAACAGATGGGCATCGATGCGCCCGGTGACGGCGTCGATGAAACCGACTTCGTAGCGGCGTTTATCCTCGGCGGAAAAAACCGGTTCGTCTTCGATGGTGTCCGCCACGCGGCACAGCAAATAGGCGTTGGTCACGGCACGGCGCAGGGGGGGCGGCAATTGAGGAATGGTCAGGGCAAAGGTTCTGGAGACTTTCGGCAGGGTTACGTCTTGATAAGCATCGGCAATGCTCTCAGCCGCCTCAGTTGCCGGCGGGGGATTGAATAGGGTCATGCATCGCCCTCCTCTTCACCGAGTCGAGATAGTCTGAAAATGCTGCTGGGCAGAGATCCTTTCAAATGTTCCTCTGGCACTAATGTAGTAGAAAAATGTAGTCCATGCTGGATAACCTTGGGCTCGGGGATATCAACATTACCGGCGTCGCCAAAGGATCATCTCAAGGTGAAATTTTCGTGAAAATACTTGTCACCGGTGCCACCGGGTTTGTCGGTTCGGCCGTGGCGCGACGCGTGCTGCGTGAAGGTCATCAACTGATCGTCCTGGCGCGCCCGGGTTCGGACCGACGCAATGTGCAAGGCCTGGACGTGCAGGTCATCGAAGCCGATCTGACCCGCCCGGCCTCGTTGCAACGGGCCTGCGACGGCTGCGAGGCGCTGTTCCACGTGGCCGCCGATTATCGCTTGTGGGCGCCGCGACCCGAGGAGTTGTATCACACCAACGTCGAAGGCACCCGTGCGCTGTTCGAGGCCGCCCGCCAGGCTGGCGTGTCGCGTATCGTCTACACCAGCAGCGTCGCCACCCTCGGTATTCCCAGGGATGGCAGCTCGGGCGACGAACTCACGCCTGTGTCGCTGGAGGACATGATCGGCCATTACAAACGCTCCAAATTTCTCGCCGAAGAACTGGTCAGGGAGCTGGCCGCCAAAGGCCTGCCGGTGGTGATCGTCAACCCATCAACGCCGATCGGACCACGCGATATCAAGCCGACGCCCACCGGGCGTATCGTCCGTGATGCGATCGCCGGGCACCTGCCCGCCTACGTCGATACCGGTCTTAACGTGGTGCATGTCGACGACGTGGCCGAGGGTCATTGGCTGGCGTTCCAGCACGGCCTGCCCGGCGAGCGGTATATCCTCGGCGGGCATAACCTCAGCCTGCGCCAATTACTCATCGAAATCGCCGAGATTGCCGGACGTTCGCCACCGCGCTGGCGCCTGCCGCATTCGGTAGTCATGCCGATCGCCCATGTCGCCGAAGGCTGGGCGCGGCTGACCGGGACCCAGCCGATTGCCACCGTCGAGGAGGTGCGGATGTCGAAGAAATTGATGTATTTCTCCAGTGCCAAGGCCGAACGCGAATTGGGCTATGCCCCCGGCCCCGCGCGTCAGGCACTGGAAGATGCGGTGCGCTGGTTTCGCCAACAGGGTTGACTCAGCGCAGGAAACGCCGCGCCAGACGTGCCAACCGGGGGATGAAACTCGGGCGCAGCAGACGCTGATCGTAGCCGGCCATGCGTCGTTGATCCTCGGCCAGACACAGGTCCAACAGCGCGGGCAGTTTCAGGTCGAGACCGATCTGTTGATGCCCGGTGAGGGTGAAGTTGGCGTCCTGCATTCCCTCGTTGCTGTCCAGACCTCGAGCAATGCCGATGCGCTCCCAGATCAAAAACAGCCACACCCGGGTGACCTTGAACTCAAACGCCACGCGCTGCCACCAGGACAACTGGCGACGGTACCAGCCGACCCAGTTGGCGAAAAACAGAATGTGCCGCGCTTCTTCCTGAATCACCGGCTCGAAGGTGTCCACCAGTTCTTCCGGAAAAAAGCCGGCCTGCTTGGCCGAGGCGAACAGGCCAAAGGCAAAAAAACTGTCGATGCATTCGCTGTAGCCGGTGACCAGCCACCCCCACTCCGGGTCCTTGGGCACCAGGTACGCGGGCTCCGGTTCCAGCTCGATGCCATAGGCTTGCACCAGCTTGCTCAACACCACCTTGTGCCGCGCCTCTTCTCCGCCGTCCATGATCAGCGCCTCCCGCAACAAGGGATCGCTGATGCGTTCGGAATAGGTCTGCACCCGCAGCTGCGCGCGGCCCTCGGTCTGCACGGCGATGTCCCAGATCGGCAACGAGGTGATCCGCTGCAACACCTCGGGACTCAGCTGCGGCCATTCCATCACTGCCGGTTTGTAAGGGTTATGGGTGTCCAGCAGCATGCGGCAAAACAGCCGTTTATGGGCGTCGGAGCCAATCTTGATGCGTCCGGGCTCTTCGCTGTTCCAGTGGCGCATGGCATGGTCGGCGGCCGCTATATCACTGCTCATCACGGATTCTCCTGTTCAGCCTGAGTTTGTTACCAGTATTCAGCGCACGGCATGGCGAGCTTGCAAGCGACGTATTTCCATCCACTGCCAGGAGATCAGCGCCGGAACACCGAAGCCGACCTCACGCAGGCGTTTGACCAGCGACAAGGCGATGCTGATATCCGGCGGCACACCGATCATGCCGCCGAACAGCACCAGCCCGCCCTCCTGTACGCCGAGCCCGGCCGGTACGATAAAAATCAGATGACGCAACGCCTGGGTCACCGCTTCGATGGCGATGGCCTCCCACAGGCTGATCGGGTAGCCGAGCATGTGCAGCGCCAGCCAGCATTCGAAGCTGCCCAGCACAAACCCCGCCAACTGCCAGGCGCCAGCACCGACCAATCGCCATGGATAGGCGCACAACGCGCGAATGGAGTGATCCAGGTGATTGCCATCGATCAACTCACTCAAACGCGTGCGCCCGCCGAGCATTTTCTCGGCCACGCCTTCCAGACGCGAAAACACCTGGCCGTAACGCAGCAGCATGAATAAACCCAACGGCAACGGTAGGCTGGCAATCAACGCCACCAGCAGCGAATCAAAAACCCCCACGTGCTGACTCAGGGCAATCAACAGGACGATGCCCAGTGCGGTGAACAGGTATTGATTGAGCAGGGTCAACAGCACTTCGATAATCACGCTGGCGGTGGCCGCCGCGCCCTCGATGCCGCGCCATTTGACCAGACGAATGCCGACGATCTCGCCACCGATATTGGCCACCGGCAACAACCGATTGCAGGCTTCACGCACGGCGGCGACCCAGAACAGATAGACCACCCCGGCGTTGCGCTGCGGGTCGCGGGGCGCCAACAACATCCGCCAGCCCAACACGTCCAGCAGCAACGGCAATGCGTGAAACGGCAGCAGCCACAACAACGCCCAGCCCGCATGGTCGAGGGCGCCGAGGATCGCCGAGGTGTCCTCATGCAGCACCAGCACCACCACCGCGATCAGCCCGAGCACCCCGGCCAGGTAGCTGACGACTTTCATGGCATCACCGCCGAATCGGCAAAACCGTTGCACAGCTGATAGCGCCCGACAATTGCGCTGCGCACCCGCGGCGAGAGCAACGCCGCCAACTCATCGACATGTCGGTAATCGGCCATGCCGGGGGTCAAGCCGCCGTGAGTCGCCGGGTGCAAGTACAACTCGGACAGGCCATTGGGCAAGCGTTGCAGCAGGCTCAATACCGCCGCCTCGTCCATACCGCCGCTGTGTTGCAGACCAAACACATGATCGTTATAGACAACCCCCGCGCGGTCGAGGCGCCAGCGCATCAGCGCCAGCCACGGCCGCAACCACGGTCCCATGCCCGGTTCCGCAGGTAACCGCACGGCGCGCACGCCGAACTCTCGGCCGATGGACAACACCAGTGAGAGTACCGTTGGGTGCAGGTGGAAATGCTTGTGGGCGTTGACGTGATCGAGGGATAACCCGCTGGCGGCGAAGGCTTCAAATTGGGCGCGAATCTCGGCCGCCAGTTGCCGGCGGACCCGAGGCAGGAAAAAAAAACGAAAGCCATTGCGCACCATAGCGCTGTTGAACTCGCCTCGCTCGTCCACAAGATCGGGAATCTGTTGTGCCGGCAGCATGGCGTTGCCGTCGGCCAATACCAGGTGCAAGCCAACCGCCAACCCGGGCAGGCGTCGAGCGCGAGCAATCGCGTCGAGAGCGGCCGGCGCGGCCACCATCAAGCTGGCGGCGCGCAACACGCCTTCGCGGTACGCCTGCTCCACCGCCTGATTGACCGCCGGGTGCAAGCCGAAGTCGTCAGCGGTGACGATCAGCCGCGGACGAGCCTGATCCACCCGCTCCACTCACGCCTCGTGGGCGCGCAGAAAGCGCATGAACTCCACGCCTTCACGCAGGCGGCGCTTGGTCATCTCCCAACTGCCGAGCATCTCCCGGACGATCTCCCAGATCTTCGAGGGGCGGAAATAGAAACTGCGGTAGAAGGTCTCGACACCATGAAAAATGTCTTCCCGCGACAAGTGCGGGTAGGTAATCAACGCCAGTTGCACGCCTTTGTCGTTGACCAGATTGACGTCGCGGTTCGGCTCCAGCCAACCGTTTTCCACCGCTTCTTTATACATGCGAGTGCCGGGGTACGGCGCGGCCAACGACACCTGAACCGTGTGCGGGTTGATTTCCTTGGCGAAGGCGATGGTCTTGGCGATGGTTTCCTTGGTCTCGCCGGGCAGCCCGAGGATGAAGGTGCCGTGGACCTGAATGCCCAACTTGCGGCAATGCTCGGTGAACGTGCGGGCAATGTCGGTGCGCAGGCCTTTTTTGATGTTGTGCAGGATCTGGTCGTCGCCGGATTCGTAACCCACCAACAACAGGCGCAGGCCGTTGTCCTTCATGATTTTCAGCGACTCGAACGGTACGTTGGCCTTGGCGTTGCAGCTCCAGGTCCAGCCCAGGGCGTGCAGGCCTCGGGCGATGTCATGCACGCGCTCCATTTGCGAGCTGTCGGTGAAGGTGTCGTCATCGAACATCAACTCCTTCACTTCGGGCATGTTGTCCTTGATCCACTTTGCCTCGGCAATCACGTTGGCCGCCGAGCGCACCCGATAACGATGGCCACCGACGGTTTGCGGCCACAGGCAGAAGGTGCACTTGGAACGGCAACCGCGACCGGTGTAGATCGAGACATACGGGTGTTTGAGGTAGCCGATGAAATAGCGCTCGATCTTTAAATCGCGCTGATAGACCGGAGCCACGAACGGCAGCTCGTCCATGTCTTCGATCGTCGCCCGCGCCGGGTTGTGCTGCACCTTGCCGTCAGCGAGTGTGTAGCTGATGCCGTTGACCTCACTCAACGGTCGGCCTTCGGCGATTTCCTTGCAGGTAAAGTCGAACTCCTCCCGCGCGACAAAATCAATGGCTGTCGATGCGCTCAGCGATCCGCTGGGATCCACCGCGACCTTGGCGCCAATCATGCCAATCATGATCTGCGGACGACGCGCTTTCAGTAGCTCGGCGAACTTGGCGTCGGTGGGAAATGAGGGGGTGCTGGTGTGAATGATCACCAACTCGTAGTCGGCGGCGATATCCAGCGATTGTTCGACGCTGAGTTCTTCCACCGGGGCGTCCAGCAGCCGTGAACCGGGGACCAGCGCCGCGGGCTGGGCCAGCCAGGTCGGGTACCAGAAACTCTTGATCTCGCGTTTGGCCTGATACCGCGAACCGGCACCGCCATCGAAACCGTCGAACGACGGGGCTTGCAGAAAAAGCGTCTTCATAGGAATTTTCAGCTCCCAGGATCACCTGAACCATACTCAGCCAACGCACACGCCCATCAAGGATAGCGTATCGATCCGCCCTTGCGTGCATGCATCACCCGACCGCGCCAATTCACCCGCCAGCCGGTCAACGCCACCGCCCACTCCAGCAGTAACAGGCCATCGCGCAACGGGGTTAATAATACGTCGAACCACGGCGTCGATCGGCCGTTGCGAGCGAGGAAAAACCGCACCACCCGCGACATACCCGCAACCAGCGCCAGGCACAGATTGAGGGTCGTCGGCGCCAGGGCGAGCCCCAGCAACACCACCGGCCAGGTGAAGCAGACGAAACTCAAGGCAAAACCGCCCGGCGCCACCGCACGAATGGTGCGCAACCAGCGCAGCTCGTGGGCCCACAACGCCGCCAGGCGGGTTTCGCTGACATCGGTACCGACCATTAACGTCGACAGCACCGTACGCAAACCGGCCTGCCGAGTCAGTTCACCGAGCCAGAAATCATCGGCCAAGGTATCACTCAGAATGTCGAACCCGCCAATCGCCTGCAAGGTTTCCCGGCGCAAGGCAATCGTCGAACCGAAGGCAAACCGACGTGAACCAAAGGCATGGGCCAGCCGCACCGAGGGCGCGAACCAGTCATCGATGAACAAGCAACCCAGGCGCGACCAGAACCCGTGGTACGGAACACCGAAATAAAGGCAGGTGACGATGCCCACTTGGAGATCCGCCAGCGGCGCCGTGACGCGCGCCAGATAATCCGCCGGCACGCTGATGTCGCTGTCGGCCAGCACCAGCCACGGGTGACGTGCGCGTGGCAGCATGTTCAACAGGTTGCTGACTTTCAGGTTGGCGCCGTGCACGGTTGGATCCACCACCAGCTCGATATCAAGTTGCGGAAACTCATCGCGCAGCCTCTGCACCAGCGCAATCGCCGGGTCATCGGCTTCGCGCACGCCGCACACCAATTGGTACTGCACAGCGTTTTGCAGGCAGAACCCGCGCAGGTTTTCATACAGCCGCGGTTCGGTGCCGTACAAGGGTTTGAGCACGCTGATCGCACACGACTGCGCGCCAGCGCCAGTCACCGGCGGGGTTGCACCAAGGCTTTTACCCGCTGCGCCCAAGGCCACCACGGCATAGCCGAGCGCCGCGCACACCAGCGCGCTGCCCAGCCAAAAAGCGCAGCTGTCGAAGAAAATATCGGTCCACATGGGCACAGCAGTATAGTCAGCGTGGAGGCGTTGCCACCGCCGCAGGAGAAATCCTGCGGCTGACATTTTGTGCGCTATGCTACTGCGCTACACTGCAAAAATGGCTCGGCTAAGGAGGTTGATTTTGGCTAACCAGGATCATGTGTGGCGCCAATCGAGAGACGTGGTTTCCTTCAACGACGAGCCACTGGTTCTGGTCGATCAACAGGATCGCGAGATCGGCTTTCTCGACAAGCAATCCGCGCATCAGGGCCAGGGTCTGTTGCACCGGGCGTTTTCCTTGCTGGTGTTCAACAGCCGGGGCGAACTGCTGTTGCAGCAACGGGCCGAAGGCAAGCGCCTGTGGCCGGGCTTCTGGTCCAACACCTGCTGCAGCCACCCACGCCGTGGCGAAACCCTGGATGTCGCCATCGAACGGCGCCTCGCTGAAGAACTGGGCATGCGTTGCACTACGCAGTTTCTGTTCAAATTCGAATACCAGGCGCAATTCGACGCAGAAGGCGCCGAGCACGAATTGTGCTGGGTCTACGCCGGGCGCAGCGACGACGTGCCGACGCTTAACCTTAACGAAGTCTCGGCATTGCGCTACATTTCTCCAGTGGCGCTGGATCTGGAGCTGGTCGAGCACCCGCAGCAGTTCACGCCATGGTTCAAGATCGAGTGGGAACGTCTGCGCCGGGATCATGCCGAGTTATTCGGCTCCCCTTAAGCTTCTGAATTGATGAACTGATAGTGTGGAGAACCCCTTGGGCGTTCCTCTTATTCAGCAAGCAAAGATTGCTAGCTATATCATCGGCAAGAAGCTGAAAGGTGAGCATCGTTACCCGCTGGCGATGATGCTCGAGCCGTTGTTCCAGTGCAATCTGGCCTGTGCCGGCTGCGGCAAGATCGATCACCCGAAACACATCCTCAAAACCCGCATGAGTGTCGAAGCGGCGTTGCGCGCCGTGGACGAATGCGACGCGCCCGTGGTGTCGATTCCCGGTGGCGAGCCGCTGATCCATAAAGAGCTGCCGCAAATCGTGCAAGGCATCATCGCCCGCAAGAAATTCGTCTACTTGTGCACCAATGCCATTCTGCTGCCCAAGCACATCGACGAATACCAGCCGTCGCCCTACTTCACCTGGTCCATTCATCTGGATGGCTTGCAAAAGCGCCATGATGAGTCGGTGTGCATGGAAGGCATCTTCGACAAAGCCGTCGAGGCGATCAAACTGGCGTTGTCGCGCGGTTATCGGGTGACCATCAATTGCACCCTGTTCAACCAGGAGCCGCCCGACGAAGTCGCCGATTTTTTTGACTACGCCACCGCGCTGGGCATCGAAGGCATCACCGTTTCCCCCGGCTACAGCTACCAGCATGCACCGCGTCAGGACGTGTTTCTCGGCCGTACCGAAAGCAAGACGCTGTTTCGCGAGGTGTTCAAACGCGGCAAGCAACGCCACAGCAAATGGGTGTTCAATCAGTCGTCAATGTTCCTCGACTTCCTTGCCGGCAACCAGCGCTACCAATGCACGCCGTGGTCCAACCCGACCTACAACATTTTCGGCTGGCAGAAGCCCTGCTACCTGCTGGTGGACGAAGGTTACGCGCCGACCTACAAGGCGCTGATGGAAGAAACCGCGTGGGACAACTACGGCGTCGGGGTCAACCCGAAATGCGATAACTGCATGGCCCACTGTGGGTTTGAAGGCAGTGCAGTTAATGACACTTTCGCGCATCCGCTGAAAGCCATGGGCGTGGCCTTGTTCGGTCCGCGCACCGACGGCGCGATGGCCCCCGAGTTGCCGGTGCTGTACCCACCGCGCACCGACCCACAACGTATCGCCGTGCACACCCTGCAGTCGCAGGCTCAGGACCTGGGCGAGCGCTGAGCGAATGCCGACGCCCTTCTCCTACCTGCCCTTGCTGATGTGGGGCGCGGTACTGCTGGCGCCCTGGCGACCCTGGAGCACCCGCGAACGGCTCGACGTTGAGTCCCCTTCGATTGAGGGGGTCGACCTGAGCGACATCACTGTTTTGATTCCGGCGCGCAACGAAGCCGAGGTGATTGGCACCACCCTCCACGCCTTGCGACAACAGGGCAACGGCTTGCAGGTGTTGCTCATCGACGATCAGTCCAGCGATGCCACTGCGCAGATTGCAGCGAGCTTTGCCCACACCCGAGTGATCCACGGCCAGCCGTTGCCACCCGGCTGGGCGGGAAAACTCTGGGCGCTGGAACAAGGTCAGTCTCAGGTGCGAACCTCGATGACCCTGCTGCTGGACGCCGACATCCAGTTGCAGCCGGGTTTGCTCGCAGCGTTGTTGCGCTTCAAGCAGCGCGAAGGCACGCCCTTTGTCTCGCTGATGGCCGACCTGCGCCGTCGCAGTTTCTGGGATTGCCTGTTACTGCCGGCCTTCGTTTACTACTTCAAACTGCTGTACCCCTTCGCCCTGTCCAATTCCCGTCATCGTTACGTGGCGGCCGCCGCCGGTGGCTGTGTGTTGCTGGACACCGAGGTATTGCGGCGTATCGGCGCGTTCGGCTGCCTGCGCGAAGCCCTTATCGATGATTGCGCGCTGGCCCGCCAAGTGAAAAACGCGGGCTATCGAACCTGGCTGGGCTTGAGTCGTGACGTCATCAGCTTGCGCCCGTATGGCTCGCTGGGGTCGATTCACGAGATGGTCGCGCGCTCGGCGTTCACCCAACTGCGCTATTCCACCGGCCTGCTGCTGGCGGTGACCTTGCTGTTTTTGCTGGCGTACGCCGGCCCTTTCGTGTTGCTGAATTCAGCCGATTCCAGACCCTGGGCGTTGGCCGCCTGGCTGGCCATGACCCTGTGCTACCTGCCGATATTGCGCTACTACCGCATGCCGCTGGCCTGGGCGTTGCTGTTGCCCCTGAGTGCCGCGTTCTACCTGGGCATGACCTGGAGCTCGGCGATTCGCTATTGGCGAGGGGTGCGTTCACGCTGGAAAGGACGCGTCTACACACCCAGATGAATGGCTGGTGAAGCGCGGAGGTTGTCAGGTGAGCTGTAACCCACCGATGCGCTGAAAGATAACGCCGGCAAGGGTTGCGGCAATACCCGCTTTATTACTGTGTGTACTTTGCTGCTGTGCAAACCCTCTGCTAGTGTCAATGCAGAGCCGTTTTCAGAACTGCTGCCGACAATGGTCTCCGCTCATGACCTACAACAAAGCACCGGTTGATTTCTCGACCTATCAGAAGCAATGCCAGGTGCGCGTGGATGCCGCCCTTGAGCTTTTTCTGCAAACGCCACGCAGTGAATTGCAGCGGCTGTATCAAGCGATGCACTACAGCGTCGTTAACGGCGGCAAGCGAGTACGACCGATGCTGGTCTACGCCGCCTGCGAAGCCCTCGATGGTGAAACCGAACGCGCCCAGGGCGCTGCCTGCGCAGTGGAACTGATTCACGCCTATTCGCTGGTTCACGATGACCTGCCGGCGATGGACGATGACGACCTGCGGCGCGGTCGACCGACCACCCACATAGCCTTTGACGAAGCCTGCGCGATCCTGGTCGGCGACGGTTTGCAGGCGCTGGCATTCGAAGCCCTGTCCGATAATCGCTTTAACCCCAGCCAGGCCGAACTGCGGCTGCAGATGTTTGCCGTCCTGGCGCGCGCCGTCGGCCCCGCCGGGCTGGTCGGCGGTCAGGCCATCGACCTTGAGGCCGTGGGTCATCAGTTGGACCAGAGCGCCCTGGAAGTGATGCACCGGCACAAGACCGGCGCCTTGATCGAGGCCAGCGTGCAACTCGGCGCCCTGGCCAGTGGCAATGCCCAAGACAGCTCGTTGCGCGCCCTGCGTGAATATGCGCGCGCCGTCGGCCTGGCGTTCCAGGTGCAGGACGACATCCTCGATGTGGAGAGTGACACCGCGACCCTTGGCAAGCGCCAGGGCGCCGACATTGCCCATGACAAACCGACCTACCCGTCCCTGATCGGTCTGGAGGCGGCCAAGCATTACGCGCGGGTCCTGCATGATCAGGCGCTGTCCGCGTTACACGGATTTGATCAAGGCGCCGAACCTTTGCGCGCCCTCGCCCGTTTTATCGTCGAACGACGACACTGATCGACAGCGGAAAACCTGACCCGAACACATAGATTTCACACTGTCTGTAATAGGGTCACTGGCGATCATTGGCAAAGTCCGTTGAAGGATGTTCCGATGCCCACGACGTACCATGAAATTCCCCGCGTGCGCCCCGCCACGCCACTGCTGGACCGGGCGGCGACACCGAACAGATTGCGTCAACTCAGCGAGGAAGAGTTGGTACCCCTGGCCGATGAGCTCCGTCAGGAACTGTTGTATCTGGTCGGTCAAACCGGTGGTCATTTTGGTGCCGGGCTGGGGGTGATCGAACTCACCCTCGCGCTGCATTACGTGTTCGACACGCCGGCCGATCTGCTGGTGTGGGACGTTGGGCACCAGGCCTACCCGCACAAGATCCTCACCGGCCGCCGCGAACACATGCTTTCAATGCGACAAAAAAACGGCATCGCGGCCTTCCCCCGTCGCACGGAAAGCCAATACGACACCTTTGGCGTCGGCCACTCCAGCACCTCGATCAGCGCCGCGCTGGGCATGGCCATTGCCGCGCGCCTCAAGGGCGAACAGCGTAAAACCGTCGCGGTGATCGGCGACGGCGCGATGACCGCCGGCATGGCCTTCGAAGCGCTGAACCATGCCGCCGATGTCCAGGCCAACATGCTGGTGATTCTCAACGACAACGAGATGTCGATCTCCAACAACGTCGGCGGCCTGTCCAACTACCTGACGCGCATTCTCTCCAGTCGCACCTATTCCAGCGTGCGCGGAAGCAGTAAACACATCCTCTCGCACCTGCCGGGCGCCTGGCAGTTGGCGCGCCGCACCGAGGAATATGCCAAGGGCCTGTTGGTGCCCGGAACCTTGTTCGAAGAATTGGGCTGGAACTACAGCGGCCCCATCGACGGCCACGACTTGCCGACCCTGATAGAAACCCTGCGGCGAGTCAGTTGTCTCGATGGCCTGCAATTTCTGCATGTGGTCACTAAAAAGGGCAAGGGCTTCTCCCCGGCCGAGGCCGATCCCATTGGCTACCACGCCATCACCCGACAGGAACCGGTGCAGCCGGTGGTTCAAGCAAAGAAGGTCAGTGGGCCGAAGTACGCCAATGTCTTCGGCCAGTGGTTGTGCGACATGGCCGCCGCCGACCCGCGCCTGACCGGAATCACACCGGCCATGAAGGAAGGCTCGGACCTGATTGAGTTCAGCCAGCGCTACCCGCAACGCTATTTCGACGTGGCGATTGCCGAACAACACGCGGTCACCCTCGCCGCTGGTATGGCCTGCGCCGGATTAAAGCCGGTGGTGGCGATTTATTCGACCTTTCTGCAACGGGCCTACGATCAACTGATCCACGATGTCGCGGTGCAGAATCTCGACGTGCTGTTCGCCATCGACCGTGCCGGGCTGGTGGGCGAAGACGGCCCGACCCACGCCGGCAGCTTTGACCTCGCCTACCTGCGCTGCATTCCCGGCATGATCATCATGACCCCTAGCGATGAAAACGAGCTGCGCCGCCTGCTGTGCACCGGCTTCCACCACCGGGGGCCGGCGGCGGTGCGTTACCCCCGTGGCAACGGGCCGAACGCCAACATCGAACCCGGTCTGGAACCGCTGGAAATCGGCAAAGGGATCATTCGCCGTCGGGGCAAGGAAGTCGCCTTACTGGTGTTCGGCCCACAGGTGGCGCAAGCGCTGAAAGTCGCCGAAGCGCTAGACGCGACGCTGGCCGACATGCGCTTCGTCAAACCGCTGGACGCGGCGTTGATCCGCGACTTGGCTGAGCGTCACGAGCTGCTAGTGACCATCGAGGAAAACAGCGTCATGGGTGGTGCCGGCAGTGCCGTAGCGGTGTTTCTCGCCGAGCAAAACCTGCTCAAACCGCTGCTCAACCTGGGCTTGCCGGATCGTTATGTCGAACCGGCTAAACCTGCGGAAATGCTCGCCGAATGTGGACTCGACGCGGACGGAATCGAAGCTGCAGTGCGACGACGCCTGGCATTGCTGGATTACCAGGAATCGCCGGTGAGTATCGTTTTACGTGGTTAAGGAATCGCTTGGGACCGCTTTCGCAAGCCTGCTTCCACGGGGATTTGTGGCTGGCACAGGGGCTGTGGGAGGCTTGTCGGATCGTCGCACCGCTGCAATGGCGAACTGACAGGAGACAACACTGCCATGACCCGACACTGCACTGCATTACTGACGTCCCTGCTACTAGTCGGCTGCATGAACTCCGCCCTCGCCGAGTCACTGGAAGCCGCGCTGGCCAAGGCTGCGCCCAGCGCCAATCCCAAGGTGATTGCCCTGGCGGTCCATGCCTCGCAATGCAAGGCACTCAACGATCCCGCACCGGCGCAACGCCTGGCGGTGATCGACTATTCGCGACCTTCCACCGAACAACGACTCTGGGTCTTCGACCTTGCCCGGCGCACGTTGCTGTTCCAGGAGTTGGTCGCCCATGGCCGCAGCAGCGGCGAGAACCTGGCAACCAGTTTTTCCAACGACGATGACAGCAAATCCACCAGCCTCGGCCTGTACCGGACCCAGGCCGCCTACGACGGTCACAACGGTTATTCCCTGCGTATGCAAGGCCTGGAACCCGGCTTCAATGACAACGCCCTCGCCCGCGACATCGTCATTCACGGCGCACCGTATGTGAGTGCCGATCTGGCGCGCAGCAATGGCCGGATCGGTCGCAGTTGGGGGTGCCCCGCCGTGCGCCCGGAAATCGCCAGGCCGTTGATCGACGCCCTGAAAGACGGCCAGCTGGTGCTGGCCTACTACCCCGACCCGCAGTGGTTGAGCGGGTCGAGGTACCTAAACTGCAAATGATCAAGGTTTCGTGTGGAGGCCTTCAGGCGCTTTGTTCTGGCGAATCAGCGCTGCGTTTTGCCGGATTGAAAAGAGGTGCAGGAAGATCGCCAACGGTGCAAGCAATCCCGGAATCCAGACGAAGGGCCAGGTCGCAAAGGCGGTAAAGGGTTCGCCTGGCCAGTTCAGGTGCAGCGGCCCCGGCGTCGAGGTAAAGGTGGTGATAATGGTGTTGAACAGAATGCCCAGCCCCGCCACGTTCCACACAATGACCCAGCGCGGGCTGAGCTTGAAGCGCATTATCGCCAAGGCAATCAGCGGTGCGGACAGGCCAACCAGTACATCAAAGTTACGCCCTTCGAAGGTCACTTGCGTCGGCGCGCCTCCGGCCAGGAACAAACCCCAGAACGCCAGTTCGACCCCGATCCGAAAGGACTCCATCGCCACCGGCCAATGCCGTGGAGTGATCTCGATCAAGCGGCGAAACCCCGACGCCCGATGAATCAGTACCACCGCGATCAACGCCACCAACGGAATAACCGCCAGGTGCGGTGGCCGCGCATCCCATTGCGCAAGAAAACCGCTGTACGCCAGCGCGCCACTGATCAACAACCAGCCGAAAAGACCGAGCACCGACGTGGCAACCATGCGCCGGGTTTTATCGGCTGGCACGGACAACCGTTGCAGGGTCAACGCCAGCCAACCGTTCATTACCAAAACGCAGGCCACCGTCAAAATGGCCAGCCATGCATACACCACAGAAATCATAAGTACCTCCCCTGATCATCACGATCAGGTCGTTAAAGGGTTGTCGACTCAAGGTGTCGATCAGGAGAGTGCTGAGTGATCAGACCTTGGCGCGCGGCAACTCCACGTCGGTCTGGGCCACGTTGTTCAGCAGGTTGGTGAAGGTCAGCAGCGTGACCTGGGCAATCACCTCGACGATTTTGGCGTCGGTGATACCCGCGGCACGGGCAACTGCCAGGTCTTCATCCAAGACATGACCACGGGTTTCGGTGATGCGCTTGGCCAGCACGGTGTAGGCGTTCAGTTCACCATCACGGGCGCTACGGATAGCCTCGGCGGACAAGCCATATTTGCTGCCGAGCATTTCATGGACCGACAGGCAGTATCCGCAACCGTTGACTTCGGCAGTTGCCAGGGCGATGGCTTCACGCTCCAGCGCGGTCAATGAGCTGGTTTCCATGGCCTGATAGAACTGTACGTAACCGGTGATCACGGCGGGCGAATGGGCCAGCACCTTGAACACATTCAACACCACGCCGAAAGCTTGCTTCACGCCGTCGAGCCATGGGCGGGAACCTTCAGGGGCTTGTTCGTGGGTCAGAGCATTGATACGTGGCATGTTGATTCTCCAATTCAAAAAATGAGGGTGTGCGTTGGGCCAATGGCCCGCAGCGTCTGAACATTCAGCTGTTCAACAGGATTTATATTACGCACATAATATTTGGCCGCCATGCCATAGCTCCCTCCTTTTAGGACATCGTTGCGGTAACTGAAGGAGGAGCGTTTCGGCAGGTGGAACCGGAGGCCTAGGCCTCCAGCGAAACAATCCCGCGGATCACGGCGGGTCGAGTGCGCACACGCTCGTACCAGGCCTTGAGCAAGGGCAATGCCGACCAGTCGATCTGCCGTTCATAGGACAAGGCGATGGTGAACGCGGCAATGTCGGCCACGGTAAAGGTGTCCCCGGCGATAAAGGTCGATGCCGTGAGAAAACGCTCGGCACTGACCAGCATCAACAACGCTTGCTGGTTCAACGCAGCGGCGCCCGCCTCCTCGCCCTGCTTGCGCAGGAAAAAACCACTGTGACTGGGTGCGATGACATCGGTCAGGAAGTAGAAGAACCGTTCCAGCGCGACCGCGCGCAGGCGCAAGTCATGTATTGGCAGCAGTGTTCCGGGCGCTTTATCGGCGAGGTAAAAAATAATCGCGTTGGACTGCGTCAGGACACATTCGGCGCCGGACTCGGTCCGCTCGATGATCACCGGCACCTTGCCCAACGGGTTCAACCGCAAGAACTCGGGTTGCAGATGCTCGCCGTGACGCATGTCCACCACCTTGACCCGGTAGGCCAGCGCCGCCTCTTCCAACGCGATGGCCACCCGCAGGCTGTTGCCAGTCATGGCGCCGTACAGTTCGATCGACTCATTCATGATTGCGCACGCTCACGGCCATCACCAGACGCAGCTTGTTTTCCCGCAGGTTACGCGCGAAGTTCGCGCTCATTTGGGCGAAGCGCGGGCCCATGACCAACATCAGATTCGGGCCTTGCGGCAAGGGCGGCGAAGGCTGATCGGCCAGCCAATCGACGGTCAGTTCGGTGACGTCATTCCAGATCTCCGGCACCAGGCCAGCCTGTTGCAGCGCGGCACGGGTTTCGGCTTCGGTCAGCAGCACACTGTGTTCGCTGTGTTCAGCCCACATCAAAGGGTACAGTGGCGCGGGCTTGCCGTCGGCGGCGAGCACATCATAAAAACCAAAACGGCCGTCCGGCTTCAGCACACGACGGATCTCCCGATACACCTGCTCCCGGTCATGAATATTCATCACCACATGCTGGGTGTAGACCACGTCGAAATGCTCATCGGGAAAGTCCAGCGCCAACAGATTGCCCGGCTGGTAGCTGACCTGCTCGCTCATCCCGGCACGGTCGGCCAACAGCTGCGCCACCGTGACGAAGGCGCGAGTGAGGTCGACGCCAGTGACCTGGCAATCGAAGTTCTCCGCCACATAACGCGACGGCCCACCCAGACCTGAACCGGCATCCAGCACTTGCATTCCTGGCTCAATACCCAACAATGCGGCGAAATCAGCGGTAGCTTGCAAGCCGCGAACATGAAACTGATCTAGACCGGCCAGCCGCTTGGCGGTAATCGGTTCGCCCTGCATGCCGTCGAGAATCAGTGTGACCTGCGCCAACAGGTCATGCTCGCGGGCCTCGCCTTCATAGTGCTGGAGCACGGCTTTGGTCTGTTCAGTCACGGTACGTTCCTCGGTAAGGCTCCCGGTTGTGTCGGGAGCACGGATCAAAAAAGCAGCACACAACCCCGTCGTGGCAGCAGTCACTTACGCCATTAGTATGTCGACTATCATGCTGCGAGAGCAGGCCATATGCACCACTTTTCAGGTCGTCGGTTCTTCGCGCAACAACGCAGTTGGAACCACGGTCTCAACCTTGCCGGTGGCGACGTCGTAAACCATGCCCGTGACCAGGAAACCACCCGGCAGTTTCGGATTGGCTTTCAGGGCAGCCACGTCCAGGGCTACGGCGGCATACGGGTCGGTGATGGCCATGTCGTC
This sequence comes from Pseudomonas sp. NA-150, assembly GCF_044336365.1. NCBI lineage: Bacteria > Pseudomonadati > Pseudomonadota > Gammaproteobacteria > Pseudomonadales > Pseudomonadaceae > Pseudomonas > Pseudomonas sp. NA-150. Next base: position 3,560,221 of record NZ_CP172305.1, read on the forward strand.
CAGGGCTACCGGGGCGAAATGCTTGGCCAGCAACTCCGGCGCGTGGTGCAGGCACGGGGTGACGCCGCAGTCGGTATGGTGCAGCACGATCAGGTTCCAGCCGGGGCCGACTTCTTTGCCGTTGGCCTTGGCCACGCCACGCAAAATAGCCATGGTTTGCAGGGTGGCCGGATCGATGCGCCCGCCGACGTTGCGAATCACCGCCGCTTCACCGGGTTTGAGACCAAAGACATCGACCGGGTCAACACGGGGGTCGATGCAGCCGATGATCATGGTCTTCATCGACGGCAGGATCTTGATGTCAGCATTAAAGTCGCTGCTATTGGCGAATGCGTCGTTACGTTGGGTCAAGCTTTCAATGACGTTCATAAAGAGGTCTCTCTTCGCTGGATAAGGGTTGCCAGGGGTCTGGCGGCGAGGAGAAGTATGGGACCAGGGGCGCAAGTCCTCTATTGCGGGAAATGACAACTTTAGGCTCGATTGCGCCACGGCGGTTGTGCAGGTCAGATATCTTCCAGACACCCCCCCGCCAATCAACAATTTAAGTGATAGCTGCAATTGAGGAAGTTCATTTCTACTGTGCAGCCCCCTCCCCTACGATGTGCCTCACGTTGCACCAACGCACATCGGCCAGCACACACCCCGCTGCACCGATGCACTGAACGCCAGGTTTGAGGAAAGCGCATGAATGCCGTCCAACTGATTTTTTTCAGAAGTTTGTTGCTCTCCAAGCACGAGCAGGCTGGTGTGCGCCTTGAGGTTTATCGCCGTCAACTGGGTGCGTTGGCGAGTATTCGCAATCGTGAAGAGCGCGCACTGCAACAGGTGTGGATGACCCGACTGATTCAACGTGAAACAGACTATTTGGCCAGCGTGAAAAGCGCTCTGGGCAGCATCGACAACGGCACCTATGGCTTCTGCCGCGACAGTGGCTTGCCGATTGGTATGCAGCGCCTGCTGATCAACCCGCTGCAAACCTCGCTGACGTCCGATGAAATCTCGCGCAAGGAGCAGCTCTACGGGCAACTCCTGCAGAACGTCGGGTAGTCGTGTCGTGAAAAAATTACTGGTTATCGGACTGTCGCTGGTGTCGCTTTACGCTGGCACCAGCTACGCAACGGAGGCGGCATCAGAACCCCGTTCGGACGAGACGTTGCCGGTCGAGCACTACGAATATGGCAAGAAACTCGACATTGCCAAAGTCCTGCATACCTCAGTGATCCCGAAGATCTGCGGTCCGATTCGTACGCACATGATTTATCAGGACTCGAAAGGCTTGCACCATGATCTGGAGTACTCGGTCATCGGTGATGGTTGCCATTCCAATGGTATCGACTGACCGCAAGCGCGATCAGCCTTCCTGTAAGCCACCAAAACGACGATAGAACGCCAGCTACGAGATCCTGACCCTGGTGGTAAAACGCGGGGGCCAATGCGTGGTCTCCACGCATTGGCCCGTTGTTGCACCGATTTACGCGGTCGTACTGATCATCGAACCCGACGTGCTGCTGCTTTCATCCTGCAATGCCTGGGTCAGCGCTGCGGTCGCCGACGACAGCTGCCCGGTGATGCTGCTGACCTGGGATTGTGCCTGAGCCACGGCCGCGGCCTTGGCGTCAGCGCTTTGGTTGGCTTTCTGCGCGGCAGCCAGCTCCTTCTCTTGCTCCTGCAATTGCTTCTGCAGTTGCTCTACTTCTTTTTTCAGCTCTTTGACGGTGTCCGAATCGGTGCTGCTGCTATCACTGCTGCTGCCACCGCCGGCGCCACCTGCACCACCGGCACCGCCCGCCTGGGTGCTGGTGGTGGCGCTGGTTCCGTTGGCGGCGGTTGCCGTGGTGCTGGCGTCGGTGGTCGTGCTGCTGTCGGTGGTCGAGGTTTTAGCGGTGGTGGCGATGCTGAGCGTGGCGTTGCTGATACTGATCATTGCGTTCCATCCAGATAGAGAAGTGGTGAACTTCTCATCGGCGTTTTATGGATGACATTGAGCGATATCGTGTAGCGATTGTGTATGCGTTCTGGTACATGCCGACCTGCTGCAGGCCTTACCGCGCATGCTTTACAACGATTTGTGGCCAGATAAAAGCCTGAGGTTGACCTCGGTTTTGCAGGAGCTGCCGCAGGCTGCGATAAGATCGGAACGACCTTGGCAATTTAGAGTGATCGCAGCCTGCGGCAGCTCCAGTGGATTTGTGCGTGGCACAAGCCCAGGAGCAACCTGTTGACGAAGACAGACTGTCCGGCACCCGATCTTGCGGCAAAAAAAAGGCGCCCTTTCGAACCGAAAGGGCGCCGTCTTTTTCATCTGAACACTACCGGATCTTAGCGAACCAGTTTCGCCGCGATCTTGGCCACGTGTTCGCCCTGGTGGCGGGCGATGCCCAGTTCACGCTCGTCAGGCTGACGCGAACCATCGCCACCGGCAATGGTGGAAGCGCCGTAAGGAGTGCCGCCGCCGACATTCGAGATGTCGAACAGAGCGCCGGTGCTGTAGCCGATTGGCACGATGATCATGCCGTGGTGCGCCAGGGTGGTCCAGGTCGACGCAATAGTCATTTCCTGGCCGCCACCGGTACCGGTCGAGGTGAAGACGCTGGCGACTTTGCCTACCAGCGCGCCTTTGGCCCACAGCCCACCGGTCTGATCGAGGAAGTTACGCATCTGGCCCGACATGTTGCCGAAGCGGGTCGGGGTGCCGACGATGATGGCGTCGTAGTCGGCCAGTTCAGCGGGAGTGGCGACGTCAGCGACTTGCCCTTCTTTACCGTAAGCCGCCTTGAATGCCGCAGCGTCCATGGTTTCCGGCACGCGTTTGATGGTCACTTCAACCCCGGCGACGCTGCGTGCGCCTTCGGCAACGCTCTGAGCCATGGTTTCGATATGGCCATACATCGAATGATAAAGAACGAGCACCTTAACCATTTTTAATTCCTCTTGAGCTGTGATTGTTGCAGTTGGCTTGCCAGTCATCTGTGCGATCAGGTTGCTGATCCATCCCACGTTTCGATACTCCGCTGTTCAGGTTCGAGGTGGCGATCAAGCACCCTCCGATGGCACCTATAATCTATCGAACGAGAACAATTGAGAAACCAAAAATCGGGACAAACGCATCTATAAAATAGATTAGTAGCAAAAAAAACATCCCGTTAAATCAAATTACTAGATAACAACTCACTATTATTTGCGCTTTTATAATCGATCTTGATGAACAATTATTGACACCTATCAATGCCCTCATTACTGAAGAACCCATGCTGGAAATACGCAAGGCCGGCCAGCGAGGAACCACCTCCCTGGGCTGGTTGAAATCCCGCCACAGCTTTTCTTTCGACACCTATCAAGACCCTGACGAACGCGACTTCTCAGACCTTAAGGTGATCAACGACGACCGCATCGCCGGTGGTCGGGGATTTGGCCAGCATCCGCATCGGGACATGGAAATTCTGACTTATGTGCTGCAGGGTGCCCTGACGCACAAGGACACCTTGGGCAATGGCTCGTTGATCCAGCCTGGCGACGTGCAGTTGATGAGCGCTGGCAGCGGCGTCGCCCACAGTGAGTTCAATCACTCCCGTAGCCAGCCGCTGCATTTGCTGCAAGTGTGGATCAGCCCGAAAGTCACGCGCGGCAAACCACGCTATCAGCAAAAACGCTTCGCACCGGCGGACAAGCGCGGCCGCCTGTGCCTGATCGCCTCGCCGAACGCACAGGACGGTTCGCTGCAGATCCAACAGGACACACGGATTTACTCAGGGCTGTTTCAGGGCTCGGAAAACGCCACCCTGCCGCTGGCCGGCAACCGCTGTGTTTATGTGCATGTGGCGCGAGGCAAGCTCAGCGTCAATGGTCAACGCCTGAACGAGGGTGATGGCCTGAAAGTGCGTGGCGAAAACGTGTTGACCCTCGGCAGCGGAATCGATGCCGAGGTGCTGGTGTTTGAACTGCGCGTGCAGAAACGCTGAGCGCAGCCTCTGACGACTATCAGCGACGCAATTTGAAGATCGTATCGATCTCAACCGCAATGCCCATCGGCAAACTGTGCACGCCCAGCGCACTGCGGGCGGGCATCTTGTCCGAACCGAACAGCGCCTTGATCAGCTCGCTGGCGCCATCGGCAACTTTGGGGTGCTGTTGAAAATCCGCCCCGGCACGCACATACACCGTCATCCGCAGACAACGCTCAATGTTCTCCAGACCGCAGGCCTGATCGAGGCAACTGAGGATCATCAACATCGTCAACCGGGCCGCGTGCTGGCCTTGCTCCACCGATAAATTGCCGCCAACGACACCTTGCACGGGCTTGCCGTTCTCGAAAGGCCCAAGCCCCGAGACATACACCCTGTCGTCGTCGATAGTCACCACACTGTACGAACCCAGCGCCGCCAGCGGCTCAGGGAGTTGCAGTGACAATTCGGCCAATCGGTTTTTCCACTGATCGTTCATCGGGCATGTCCGCAGTTGAATAACGAAATACTTCATGGCGCAAAAAGCGCCCTGCGTACCCTACACCGAGATGAATGTGCAGTGCCTGTCAGTCTTCGCCACACGTTGGCTCACAGGGATTTGTGGTTGGACAAACTTTACGGTTGGCCCCCATTTTGTAGGAGCTGCCGCAGGCTGCGATAAGGTCGGAACGACCCTGGCGATAGCTATTGTTCGCAGCCTGCGGCAGCGCCTGCAGGGATTGTGTGTTGCCTGAACTCTGTAGGAGAACTGACACGCCGCGGTCTGTGGTTACTGCCCGCTCAACAATCCAAAAGCCGATTGCGGCATGGCCACAAAACCCGGTAATGCCTCAATGCGTTTCAGCCACGCCCGTACATTCGGGTAGGCCTCCAGCGACACATTGCCTTCCGGCGAGTGTGCGACGTAGGCGTAGTTGGCCAGGTCGGCGAGGGTCGCGGTCTGGCCCACGAGAAACGGACGATGCGCCAGTTCCTGTTCAAGCACCTTGAGGAACACATGGCTGTGCTCGATCACTTCTTCCGGCGTAAACGGGGCACCAAATACCGTGACCAAGCGTGCGCGACACAGACCGTAGGCCACCGGCCCGGCCGCCGCAGACAACCAGCGCTGCACCTGTGCGCCCGCTTCCGGGTCTTCCGGCAACCACTGCTGGCCGCCGTAGCGCTTGGCCAGATAGACCAGGATCGCGTTGGAGTCAGCAATGACCACGCCGTTATCGTCCATCACCGGCACTTGGCTGAAGGTATTGAGTTTAATGAACGGCGCTTGCTTGTGTTCGCCGGCGCCGAGATCGACTTCGACCATTTCGTGCTCAAGCCCCAGCATGTTGAGCAACAACTGCACGCGGTGGCAGTGGCCGGACAGGAGGTGGCGGTACAGTTTGATCGGTTGGCGAGACATGGCGTGGTCCTGGCAGAGGATTGATCGGCTGATGATCCTCCATTCCGACCGAGCAAAAAACAACCAGCCGGCTCAATGCAGCATTGCAGGTTCTGCAATGCTGCGACCGTTTTCAGCTATGCGCGAAATCCTCTCGCAATCGTTCGACGCAGAAATCGACAAACGATCGCACTTTACTCGAGCCGCGCCGCCCTTCCACATACACCACCTGCACGGTCAGCGGCGGCATTTCGAAGGCGTCCAGTACACTGCACAAACGCCCGGCGGCGAGATGTGCGCGCACCTGATAGGACGCCACCTGAGTCAGCCCCCACCCATCCAGCGCAGCATGGATGGCGGCAGGAAACGAGGTCACCGACAACCGTGACGGCGGTTTAAGGCTGAGGACTTCCCCCGCCACTTGAAACCGCCAGTCCGTCGTACCTTCGGCGAAGACCGCAGAAATGGTCGAGCGTCGCAGCAACTCCTCAGGGTGCGCGGGGTAACCATGAGCGGCCAGATACGCCGGGGACGCGCAGACCATCCGCCGCACCTGGCCGACAGCAATCGCCGTCAGCGATGAGTCGGGCAACGGACCAATGCGGATCGCCACATCAATACCCTCCTCCAGCAGCGGCACCATGCGGTCCACCAACAGTGCCCGGATGTCCACCTGCGGATGGCGATGCAGGTACTCCATTAAAATCGGGGTCACATGCAGGTCGCCGAACACCTGCGGTGCGGTGATGGTCAACGAACCACTGGGACTGGCGTGAATACCGGCCGCCGAATCCTCGGCGTCCTGAAGCTCCTGCAACAGCCGCCGACAGTCCTCGGCAAAGCGCAGCCCGGCTTCAGTCAGGCGCAGTTGTCGGGTGGTGCGCACCACCAGCAAAGTGCCCAGCCGGTTCTCCAGCTGCGCCACAGCACGGGTCACCGTCGCGCTCGACAAGCCCAGACGCCGCGCTACCGCAGCAAAGCTCACGTCCTCGGCGACGGCGGCGAAAATACTCATTTCCTGAAGTCGATCCACGCGGGATTCCTGGGCGGGCGGGTGCGGAACGGCAGTATACGCGGGCGACATCTGCGCTTTCAGTTATGCGCGGGGTTCAGCGGGGACGACCAGATAAACTATAATTAATACCAATAGATAACATTATTAACCGGTCTTGGACGTTATAGCTACAGACACTCATCATGGGTCCCACAGCAGCCCACCTGGTTGCCACATACGAAACTAGAGGATTCCATCATGTTTAAATTTCTCCTGATTGGCGCATTGTCTTTCGCAGCTTTCACCGCACAAGCGGATGACTCGGTAAAAACCGAAGCCCTCACTCACTATCAATACGGCATGAAACTGGACATCGCCCAAGTGGTCAGTCAAACCGAATCCCAGGACGTGAATGGCATCACTCCGGTACAGCTGACTTATAGGGACTCCCAGGGTGTGCAACACGTCCTCGAGTACAACACCGTGAGTGTTGGCACTTCGGGTTGATTACATGCCACCACGCCAAGCCCATAGCGGTTGCGATAATCGCTGGGGCGACAGCCCGGTGGCGGCGCGCAAACGGCGCAGGAAGGTGCGCTCTTCCATCGCGGCCTCGGCGGCCATCGCCTGAATTGACACATCCACCGCGCCACTGGCTTGCAGCCAATGCATGTGCCCCGCCATTGTCAGATTAGCCCCCGATAAAAGCAGTGTGTCGAGCGTGGCGATTTTTGGCGGGTTGAGTTTTAGCAGGCTTGCCACCTTCGCCAACAGGTTGGCTCGCACAGGGATTTGTGGTTGGACAAAAACTTACGGTTGCCCCCCATTTTGTAGGAGCTGCCGAAGGCTGCGATAAGGTCGGAACGACCTTCGCGATGGCGATTGTTCGCAGCCTGCGGCAGCTCCTACAGGTTTGTGACACCTCCTACAACCGCTCCTGGCGCAACGCGTCATCCAGCGCCACTAGCGCCTGGCCAATGTCACGGTTCCAGTCCAGGGTGAAGCTGATCCGCAGGTTCTGCCGATGCAGTCCCTGCAGGCTGAACATCTCGCCAGGCACGATGAATATCTGCTGCTTGATCAACCGCTCGAACACCCGCCGCATGTCCACCGGCCGCAGGCATTCAACCCAAATCGCCGTGCCACCGGCCGGCCGTTTGAATTGCAGGCTGTGCGCCGTGTGTTCGTGGAGTAAGCCGGACAGCTGCACCATGCGCTCCTCCAGTAAACGTCGCAGGCCGCCGATGTGTTGGTCGATGCGCCCCGAACTGTAGAGCCGGGCGATGGCTTTCTGCCGGATCGGCGGCAAACAAAAGGAGCGCGTCAGAAAGTGCCGCTGCAATTCACTGACAAAGTGCTTGCACAACAGATAGCCATACGGCGCTTCCGGGCCGATGACCTTGTCGAATGCGGAAAATACCAGCAAGCGTTCCGGATTGATCCAGTCACGCAGGTGATAGCCAGCGGGCTCAAAACACAACTCGCCGTGCCGGTCGTTTTCCAATACCCAGATCCCCTGTTGATTCAAGCGCTCCGCCAGCCCGCGAAGATTATCCGGGGGTTTCAGGCTGCCGTGGGCGGTACTCAAAATCGACGGCAACACCGCCAGGCCAATGCGCTGTTCGCCAAGGGTTCGTTCGAGCCACTCCAGGTCGACATAGCCATGACGGTCCAGTGGCATCTCGATCACGCGAATATCGAAGGACTGCAGCAAGCGCAATATCGTCCAGGAACATGGCGACTCGACCAGCACCGTGCCGCCCCGCAGCCCGAGCGCTTCGAGGATGATGCGCAACACCCCATGCAAATCGGCACCGATATAGACATTGCCAGGATGCCAATGCTGTTCGGCACTGCGGGTGTAACGAGCGGCCAGCACCTTGCGCAGTTCCATGTCACCAAAAGGTTGAAAAGGCGAATTAGGCTGCCGCGGATAGTGGCGTAGCAGCTCCCGCTCCAGCATCAACAGCGGATTTTCCAGCGACAGGAGTAGCGTCGGGTCATCATGGCTGAGCACGAACATCCCGGGACGACGCGCATTGACGAACAGCGTTTGCAGCAGGTCCGCGCTGTCGCAGGTCACCTGCCCGTGCACCGTGGGCAGGGCAAAATAGCCGGATTTGGGTATCGAGCAAATCCGCCCTTCTTTCTCCAGCAAGCAATACGCGTACTGCACGGTGGAGATCGACACTTTCAGGCGCCGGGACAAGTGACGCAGCGAGGGCAGTCGGGTGTCGGCACCGGTCTGTACTTCATCGATCAAACGGCTGAGATAGCTGTACACCGCCTGATACGCGAAATGCGTGTTGTCTTTCATTTACTGTTCCGCCAGACCAAGAAAACACCTGCACCTCAGGGCCCTTGCCGTCCCTGGCCTTCAGTCACCCTGGCGTTCGAACCGGACTTAGCGCCCGGACACCATTTCTGCCTTGGCGTCGCCGGTGACCGGGTCGACGCTCATGACCCGACGTTTGTCCGGATCGCCGGCACGAACCCTGGCGATCAGCGAAGTCTGGTCGTTGAAGTCGACCTTGTTTTTGCCATACAGATTCTGCAGCCCGACCTTGCTCAAGCCGCTGGTATCGATCAGCCATTGAATAATCTGCTCCGGCACCTGCAACCCCATCAGCGCCTTGTGCAAATCCGGGAGTGCCACCAGCATGCCGGGGTGACAGCGACGTAAGAAGTCTTCAAGACCTTGCCCCGCATCCACGAACGGGCTAAACAACAAGCAGACCAATTGCGCGTCGGTCAAACTAAAGGCCTCGTGGGCATAAGCGCTGGCCAACGCGCGACGCTCTTCGATTTTCAGCGGGTTGTCATAGGCGGCCATGGCCTGGTCAACCAGACGCTCCGGCATCTGTTTGTTACGCATCAGCGCCTGGGCCAGTTCCAGGTATTCGGCAATGCCTTCCTCGTAACTGCGCCCGCGCACGAATTGCGCCTGCAGGCCACGCATATGCGCCATCAACAACGGGTTGGCGCAGTCGGATTCGCTGAAATTGAACGACAAATCGCTGAACTCAAAGCCGAGAAACTCAGTCAGCAACGTCCAGTGATCATCGGCCTTGCAACTCACCAGATCGAAAACGGTGATAAACGCCGGCACGATGGCTTTGTTCGGATACGCCGATGACCGAAACGTGGGTTCAATACCCTCCTCGTACAGTTCACGGTAATAGCTGCGCCCCACTCCGCTCAGGGTCTTGAGCACGCCATTGAAACTCTGATTGCGCCACACGGACTCCGGCACGTCCTGATCCTGCGCCAGACGCATCATCCACGCGGCGTATTGCTTCTGTTCCTTGCGCGAATCACCACTGACTACCGCATCGATCCCGGTGCCCCAGCAGGCGGCACGACCAAAGAAATCGGCCAGCCCCAGGTAACAACTGTTGCAGAACGTCGCGCGGCCATCACCCGCCGTCAGGTGCCCGGCCAACAGCATGTCCGAACGATTGCGCTCGCGCCCTGCCACCGAGAACGGCAAGTCGACCCGAAACGGCCTGACCTGTTGCTGATCGAGCATCAATACTTCGACCCGAGGGTCGTCGTATAGGAACAACGCCGAATAGGTGCGGTGGATATTACCCATCACCGCCGACGTCATGCCGGCGTGACGCAGGTTGGCAATCCGCAGGTTGAACGTGGCCGGTGAGCGGCCGGCGATGCTCAACTGCGCTGCACGCAAGAAGGCCACGGTGTAGGCACTGTCCTTGCCACCACTGAACGCCACCATCACCTTGTAGCTGCCAATGCGCTCGATGCCGCCGGCGGCGACGATCAGGCGCTGGATCAGCAATTGCAACGCGGTTCGTTCAGCACGGCTGAAATAACTCAACAACCGTTGCAGTACTTGTTGGTACACATAATTCATCGCCTGCTCATGGATAGAACTCATAGGACAGCACCTATGGGGCCTGACACAGTGAGCGGCGGAAAGGATAAAACAGGAATGACATACGGTTGCTGGATCATGACTCGTTCCTTGAGCAATAATTATCGGGGGCATTATTAGTGCCAGAGAATTAATTACAAGATACAGATAGTCTGCAAAAAGCAGTTCAGCAGCACGACAGACATCAGACAATAAACAACACGTTATGGAATGATTCATAAATGTTTATTGCGAACGTCAGCCTGAAAGCCGCGCACTTGAAGGGTCGCGACACCGTTGACAGCAAGGCAAAGCCTTCATGGCGCGGGGTGATACAAACACATAAGGGCGCGTTTCACTATTAACATTTAAACAATGATCATTCAGCAACTAAACATATCGCCGTATCAAACAGGGAATACACCGCTGATGTTGAATGCGCTGTTTGCAGAATCGAAAAACAGACGTGCAGCAAAAAGCCCTCCTGAACAACCGGAAGACTTTAGCGAGAGAGGAAGGTATTGCGCGGGCGCCGTGACGATGGCGCCGAAGAAAAGATTAAAACTTATGCCGGGGTGACTTCCAGCACGGCACGACCACCCGTAGGGCAACCGTCCATATAGCGGTGAGCCTGAACCACATCGTCAAAGGCGAAAACTTTGGTGTTTTGCGGCGCCAGCACTCGATCAGCCGTCAGCTGATTAATGTCGCGCAGCGCACGTTGCAGCGCCACTTCGTCCGGGGTAATGCCCAGTTCTGGCTTGCCGGTGAAGTTACCGATGCAGTGCACGTAGAATTGAATGTTTTTCTGGAACGCTGCACAGGCCGGGAACGGCGTCTGGTTCCCGCCTTGCAGACCGTAGAGCACCAGGCTGCCGCGTGGCGCCAGTACATCACCGAGAATCGACATCTGCGGGCCACCCAAACCATCGAAAACCACGTCGACGCCGCGATTATCGGTGTATTTGTTGACTGACATCAGCAGGTCTTGCTCTTCGGTAACGATCACCTTGTCGGCACCCAGGGCCAACAATTTTTCACGCTCTTCGGGGCTCTTGGTCGCGGCTATCACTTTCACGCCCAAGGCTTTACCCAATTGCAGGAACGCCGGGCCGGCACAATGGCTGGCGTCGGTGACCAATGCGGTCTGGCCAGGCTTGATGCGCGCCAGGTCGACATAGGCGAAATACGCGATCAATAACGGCGTGTAATGCACCGCGGCTTCGATTGGGGTCAGGATGTCCGGATAACGGGTCAACGCGATGCGTGGCAACACCACCACTTCGCCGTAGGCCGGGTGCTCGTTTGGCGAGGCCGCCGGGAAGCTGGCGACTTTGTCGCCGACAGCCAGGTCGTGCACGCCTTCACCGACGGCAGACACCACGCCGGCTATTTCGGAACCGAGGCCGGCCGGCAAGCGAGCCTGCGACGACGCAAGATTCTGCCGCCAGAGAACGTCATACCAGCTGATGCCGATCGCTTCGACGCGCACCTGCACCTCACCGGGGGCCGGTTGCGCAGCTGTAAATTCCTCGACCTTGAGGACCTCGGCTGGACCAAACTGATGAAAACGGATCGTGCGGGACATTTCGAACCTCGCCTATTGAACCTTAATACCATGAACTCTATCCGGGCTTTTGCTCGAACACTATCAGTGGCTATTAATAGTCGACATGCCTGTCATTGATTCTGCGGTTTTTATTGGACCAAACCCTGTCGGAGAAAACCGCCGGATTTTTGGCTATTCAGGGCCGCCATTGAATAGCATGTCGCCGCGATATTGCAACCCATCGAAGCAAGTCGCTCGTCTGGATCCCTTTCTGGTTGGGTCATGCCCGGCGGCCGTCGTTCCATTGGCGCGCGCGGGCGGTGCTGTTTTTTTTCTGCAATCATCATCAACGGTGATAATTCGACGTCCAACGTTGAATTTATCGATGCGCACTACCCCTGATTCCTCGTACTATCACCACGGCGATTTCTCATTCGAGGCGATGTGTGCCTGAGTCGATTGATCGCACGCCCCGTGCTGGCATGGACCATCGCATCGACAAACGGCCCGAGATCATCCGTCTATGAATCGTAACGACCTTCGTCGCGTCGACCTCAACCTGCTAATCGTCTTCGAAACCCTGATGCATGAGCGTAGCGTGACGCGCGCCGCCGAGAAGCTTTTTCTCGGTCAACCCGCCATCAGTGCGGCGCTTTCACGCCTGCGCGGCCTGTTCGACGACCCGTTGTTTGTGCGCACCGGCCGCAGCATGGAGCCGACCGCGCGCGCCGTGGAAATCTTCGCCCTGCTGTCGCCGGCCCTGGACTCGATCTCCACGGCGGTCAGCCGCGCTTCGGAGTTCGACCCGGCCACCAGCACCGCCGTGTTCCGCATCGGCCTGTCCGACGACGTCGAATTCGCCTTGCTGCCGTCGTTGCTCAAGCGCCTGCGCTCCGAAGCCCCCGGCATCGTGCTGGTGGTGCGGCGGGTGAATTACATCCTGATGCCGGCGTTGCTGGCCTCCGGCGAAATCTCCATCGGCGTCAGCTACACCACCGACTTGCCCGCCAACGCCAAGCGCAAGGTATTGCGCCGCAGTAAGGCCGTGTTGTTGCGCGCCGACACCATGCCCGGCAAGCTCAGCATCGACGACTTCTGTTCGCGGCCCCACGCACTGGTCTCGTTCGCCGGTGACTTGAGCGGCTTTGTCGACGAATACCTGGAGCAGATCGGCCGTAAACGCCATGTCGTATTGGCGGTGCCGCAATTCAATGGCTTGGCGACGCTACTGGCCGGTACCGACATCATTGCTTCGGTGCCTGATTACGCGGCGGCAGTGCTGACGGCCGCAGGCGGCGTACGCTCGGAAGAAGTGCCGATTGAAACCCGCACCTTCGAGCTGCACATGGCCTGGCGCGGGTCGCAGGACAACGATCCGGGCGAACGCTGGTTGCGCTCCCGCATTCAAATGTTCTTCGGCGATCCTGATAGCCTGAACTAAGCGCTGGTCAAAAATCGAACAAACTTCGGGAACCGCACTCTAGAGCCTTCCCGAAGGCCACCTATCATTCCGAATGATATTCATCTTCGGTTTATTCGATTCGTGCAATACAACCTCGCGAGACCAGAATCCGTTAACTCAATAATATTTGGCGGATTTTTCATGGCACAGTCATTCAATCATTTGCGCTACCCCCTTACGGCACTGGCCCTGATCGTCATCAGCGCTTGTGGCCAGAGCGGGCCCGCAGCGACGGCCGCGCCAGCCGCCGCAAAAGTCACGGTTGCCAAGGTGCTGGAGCAACCGGTCAACGAATGGGACGAAGTTACCGGCCGCCTGGAAGCTCCGGAAACCGTTGAAATCCGCCCACGGGTTTCCGGCCAGATCGATCAGGTAGCGTTCACCGAAGGCGCGCTGGTCAAGAAAGGCGACCTGCTGTTCCAGATCGACCCACGCCCTTACCAGGCTGAAGTCCACCGCCTCGAAGCTCAACTGCAACAATCCAAGGCCACTGCGGTACGCAGCAGTAACGAAGCCGGCCGTGGTCAGCGCCTGTTGAGCAGCAACGCGATCTCCGCAGAACTGGCCGACAACCGCACCACCTCCGCCGAAGAGGCCAAAGCCGGCGTTGACGCGATTCAGGCGCAACTGGACCTGGCCCGACTGAACCTGAGCTTCACCCACGTTACTTCGCCTATCAGTGGCCGCGTCAGCCGTGCGGAAATCACCGCCGGCAACATCGTCACCGCCGACGTCACCCCGCTGACCAGCGTTGTCTCCACCGACAAGGTCTACGCCTACTTCGATGCGGATGAACGCGTATTCCTTAAGTACGGCGACCTGGCGCGCAAAGGCAAACGTGGTCAGACCACCCCTGTGTTCCTTGGGCTGTCCAATGAAAGTGACAACCCGCACCAGGGTCAGATGAACTTCGTCGACAACCAGGTCAACCCGAAAACCGGCACCATCCGTGGTCGCGCCGTGTTCGACAACAGCAAAGGCGAATTCACCCCAGGCCTTTATGCACGACTGAAGCTGGTCGGCAGCGGCACCTACTCCGCCGTGTTGATCAACGACGAAGCGGTCGGTACCGATCTGGGCAAGAAATTCGTGCTGGTCATGGGCAAAGACAACAAGCCTGAATATCGCAGCGTCGAGCTGGGTCCGAAACTGGAAGGCCTGCGCATCGTGCGTAGCGGTCTGACCAAAGACGACACCATCGTGGTCAAGGGTCTGCAACGGGTTCGTCCGGGTTCGCCTGTCGATCCGGAAGTCACCCAGATGGCCAGCCCGGAAACCATCGCCGCCCTGGCTAAGCAACGCGAGGCGCTGGAGGCCAGCAACGTGCAACAAACGGCAGCACCTAAACTGGCAAGCAACGCTACACCACGCGGTTAAGGAATAACTCCGAATGAATTTTTCTCAATTCTTTATTTCGCGGCCGATCTTCGCAGCGGTGCTATCGCTGATGATCCTGATCGCCGGCGCGATCTCACTGTTCCAGCTACCGATCAGTGAATACCCGGAAGTCGTGCCACCCACCGTGGTGGTGCGTGCCAACTTCCCGGGCGCCAACCCCAAAGTCATCGGTGAAACCGTCGCCGCGCCATTGGAACAAGCCATCACCGGTGTCGAGAACATGCTGTATATGTCCTCGCAATCTACCGCGGACGGCAAGCTGACACTGACCATCACCTTCGCGCTGGGCACTGACCTGGACAACGCCCAGGTGCAGGTGCAGAACCGCGTGACCCGGACCGAGCCGAAACTTCCAGAAGAAGTGACGCGCATCGGCATCACCGTGGACAAGGCCTCTCCGGACCTGACCATGGTGGTGCACTTGACCTCGCCGGACAAACGCTACGACATGCTCTACCTGTCGAACTACGCCATCCTCAACATCAAGGATGAGCTGGCTCGACTCGGTGGCGTGGGTGACGTGCAACTGTTCGGCATGGGTGACTACTCGCTGCGTGTGTGGCTCGATCCAAATAAAGTCGCAGAGCGCAACCTGACCGCCACTGACGTGGTCAACGCCATTCGCGAGCAAAACCGTCAAGTGGCCGCCGGCCAGTTGGGTTCACCGCCGGCACCCAATGCCACCAGTTTCCAGATGTCGATCAACACCCAAGGCCGTCTGGTCAGTGAGGAAGAGTTCGAAAACATCATCGTCCGCTCCGGCGCCAATGGTGAAATCACTCGCCTCAAAGACATCGCTCGGATTGAACTCGGCTCCAGTCAGTACGCTTTGCGCTCGTTGCTGAACAACCAACCTGCGGTGGCGATCCCGATCTTCCAGCGCCCTGGTTCCAACGCCATCGAAATTTCTAACGAAGTTCGCGCCAAAATGGCCGAGCTGAAGCAGAACTTCCCGCAAGGCATGGACTACTCGATCGTTTACGACCCGACCATTTTCGTGCGTGGTTCCATCGAAGCGGTGATCCATACGCTGTTCGAAGCACTGATTCTGGTGGTATTGGTAGTTATCCTGTTCCTGCAAACCTGGCGTGCCTCGATCATCCCGCTGGTCGCTGTACCGGTGTCGTTGATCGGTACCTTCGCCGTTATGCACCTGTTTGGCTTCTCGCTTAACGCCCTGTCGTTGTTCGGCCTGGTGTTGGCGATCGGTATCGTGGTGGACGACGCCATCGTGGTGGTGGAGAACGTCGAGCGGAACATCGAGCTTGGATTGACCCCGATCGAAGCCACCAAAAAGGCCATGAAAGAGGTGACCGGCCCGATTATCGCGACGGCGTTGGTGCTGTGTGCGGTGTTCGTACCGGCGGCCTTCATCTCCGGCCTGACGGGTCAGTTCTACAAACAGTTTGCCTTGACCATTGCGATCTCCACGGTGATCTCGGCGTTCAACTCGCTGACCTTGTCACCGGCCCTGTCGGCGGTACTGCTTAAAGGTCACGATGCCCCGAAAGACGGTTTCTCCAAGTTCCTCGACAAACTGTTGGGTGGCTGGCTGTTCCGTCCGTTCAACCGCTTCTTCGAAAAGGCCAGCCATGGCTATGTCGGAACGGTTGGCCGGGTGATTCGCAGCAGTGGTATAGCGCTGTTCCTATACGCCGGTTTGATCGTGTTGACCTGGATGGGCTTTACCACCACGCCGACCGGTTTCGTACCGACCCAGGACAAACAATACCTGGTGGCCTTCGCCCAATTGCCTGACGCGGCGAGCCTGGACCGTACCGAAGACGTGATCAAGCGCATGTCCGAGATCGCGCTGAAACAGCCCGGCGTGGAAAGCTCGGTGGCCTTCCCGGGTCTGTCGATCAACGGGTTCACCAACAGTCCTAACGCTGGCATTGTGTTCGTAACGCTGAAGCCTTTCGAAGAGCGCAAAGACCCAAGCGAGTCCGCCGGTGCGATTGCCGGTGCGTTGAACGGCAAGTTTGGTGCAATCCAGGAAGCCTACATGGCGATCTTCCCACCGCCGCCGGTACAGGGCCTGGGCACGATCGGTGGTTTCCGCCTGCAAATCGAAGACCGTGGCAACCTGGGCTACGACGCGCTGTATAAAGAAACCCAGAACATCATCACCAAGAGCCGTACCACCCCAGGTCTGGCCGGTTTGTTCACCAGCTACACCGTGAATGTGCCGCAGGTCGATGCCGCTATCGACCGGGAAAAAGCCAAGACTCACGGCGTGGCGATTTCGGACATTTTCGACACCCTGCAGATTTACCTGGGTTCGCTGTATGCCAACGATTTCAACCGCTTTGGCCGGACCTATCAGGTCAACGTGCAGGCTGAACAACAGTTCCGTCTGGAGTCCGAGCAGATCGGCCAGTTGAAAGTGCGCAATAACCTGGGCGAGATGATCCCGCTGGCGACCTTCATCAAGGTCAGCGACACCTCGGGGCCGGATCGCGTTTCGCACTACAACGGCTTCATCACTGCTGAAATCAACGGCGCAGCCGCTCCGGGCTACAGCTCGGGTCAAGCTCAGGTTGCCATTGAAAAACTGCTCAAAGATGAACTGCCAAACGGCATGACCTACGAGTGGACCGACCTGACGTATCAGCAAATCCTGTCCGGCAACACCGCCCTGTTGGTGTTCCCGCTCTGCGTACTGCTGGCATTCCTGGTACTGGCTGCCTTGTATGAAAGCTGGAGCCTGCCACTGGCAGTGATCCTGATCGTACCGATGACCCTGCTGTCGGCCATCGCCGGTGTGATCATTGCCCACAGTGACAACAACATCTTCACCCAGATCGGTTTGATCGTACTGGTGGGCCTGGCGTGTAAGAACGCGATCCTCATCGTCGAGTTCGCCAAAGACGAACAAGAGAAAGGCAAGACGCCGCTGGAAGCGGTTCTGGAAGCCTGCCGTCTGCGTCTGCGTCCGATTCTGATGACCTCGTTCGCCTTCATCATGGGTGTTGTTCCTCTGGTTCTGTCCAGCGGTGCCGGTGCTGAAATGCGTCACGCCATGGGTGTTGCCGTGTTCTCCGGGATGTTGGGTGTGACCTTCTTCGGTCTGTTGCTGACCCCCGTGTTCTATGTGCTGATCCGTAACTATGTGGGACGCAAGCAAGCTCGCAAAGCCGACAAAGCCCTGAAGCTGGAGACGCAACAATGAGTGTGAAATTTTTCCTGCCGAGCCTGTTGGTCATCGCGCTGGCGGCTTGCACCGTCGGCCCTGACTACAAGAAGCCGGTGCAGGCTCCGGCCAAGGTCCAGTCGTCGGTTCAAGGCAACTATGACCGCAGCCACGTTGAAACCGTCTGGTGGGGGCAGTTCGACGACCCGATCCTTAATCAACTGGTGACCAAGGCTTTGCAGGACAACCGCGATTTGCGCGTGTCCTTCGCCCGTCTGAAAGCCGCCCGTGCCGTGCGTGATGAAGTGTCCATCGCACAGATGCCGGTTATCACCAGCAGCGCCACGGCCGATCTGGGCAAGGGTCAAATCCCTGGCCAGACCACCAAGCGCGTCAACACCGAGCGCTACGATGTGGGCCTGGACATGGCCTGGGAAGTCGACCTGTTTGGTCGCATCCAGCGCCAAGTGGAAGCCAGCACCGCCGATCAGGACGTTGCCGAAGCCAACCTGTTCCAGCTCCAGGTCACCATGACCGCCGAGCTGGTGGATGCTTACGGTCAACTGCGCGGCGCGCAACTGCGTGAAGGCATTGCTCGGGACAACCTGAAAAACCAGCAGGACTCGCGGACCGTCACCGTCAACCTGCGTGAAGCCGGTGTCGGTAACGAACTGGACGTGGTGCGTGCCGATGCCCGTTTGGCAGCCGTCGAGGCCACCGTGCCTCAACTGCAAGCCGAGCAAGTGCGTCAGCGCAACCGCATTGCGACCTTGCTGGGTGAGCGTCCGGAAAACCTGAGCGTGGACTTGAGTCCGGCGAAGCTGCCGGCGATCGCCAAGGCCTTGCCAATCGGTGATCCGACCGAGCTGCTGGAACACCGTCCCGATGTACGCGCTGCCGAACGCCAACTGGCCTCGGCCACCGCCGACATCGGCGTAGAAACCGCCGACCTGTTCCCACGGGTCAGCCTCAGCGGCTTCCTGGGTTTCACCGCGGGTCGTGGTTCGCAGATCGGTTCGCAAGCGGCAAAAGCCTGGTCCCTGGGCCCAAGCATTACTTGGGCCGCCTTTGACCTGGCCAGCGTAAGAGCGCGGATTCGTGGCGCCAACGCCGACGCAGAAGGCGCACTCGCCAACTACGAACAGCACGTGTTGCTGGCGCTGGAAGAGTCGGAAAACGCTTTCAGTGACTACAGCAAGCGTCAGGAACGCCTGGTCTCGCTGATTCGTCAAAGTGAAGCGAGCCGCAAGGCCGCCGACCTGGCCTCGATCCAGTACCGCGAAGGCACCGTCGACTTCCTGGTGTTGCTTGATGCCGAACGTGAGCGTCTGGCGGCAGAGGACTCCCAGGCCCAGGCCGAGATCGACATGTACCGCGGGATCGTGGCGATCTACAAAGCCTTGGGTGGTGGCTGGCAGCCACAGGCCTGAGTCGCTAAGCGTTGACTGAGCCCCGCCACCTTATATAGAGGTGGCGGGGCTTTTTTGTTTCAACTGGATATGGCCCGTAACAGTCCGGCTTGCCGGCATCGGCCTACCCAAAATCGCCGTCGCCGGCAAGCCGGGCTGCTACGGATATGTGTTGACTGAGCAACACTGCCTGAACACTTTGCCCGACAGGCCACACCAACCAGCACAAAAACCCGCGAGAAGTAGCAGCATTGGGTTAATTTCCAGTTGGCATGCGCCGTGCAATTTCGCTTCTCGAACCTCCTTTCGAGAAACCGCAATGACCCTCTCCCGCTTCATTCGCAACAGCCTTGCCACCCTGGTACTGGCGACACCGCTGACCCAGGCCGCCGAGCCACTGACCCTGGTGGTCGGCGATCAGAATTACTACAACGTGCAGGCCTCGGTCGAAGCTTCTGGCGTGTTGCAAGGCGCGCCGTACACCGTCGACTGGAAGCACTTCCAGTCTGCGGCGCCGGTGGCAGAAGGTCTGGAAGCCGGGGCACTGGACCTGGGCTTTCTTGGCGATTCCGGGTTTATCTTTCTCGCCGCAAAAGGCGCGTCAGTGAAGTTGATTGGTGTCTCGCGGCAGAACCCCGACACCATCGCATTGCTGGTGCCGAAAGACTCGCCCGCCAAAACTATCCAGGATCTTAAAGGCAAAAAGGTCGCCTACTGGCCGGGCGCCTGGAGCCAGCAATTGACCTTGCGTGCGCTGGAGAAAGCCGGCCTGCCGAAAGATTACGTCGAGTTCGTCAAACTGATGCCGCTTGATGCTGCGGCCGCCCTGCCCCAAGGCAGCATCGACGCCTTTCCGGTGTGGGAACCCTACATCTCGCAGCAGGAAGTGTTTTCCGGCGCCCGTGCGATCCTGACTGCCCGCGATTTGATGCCCGGCCTGTCGAGCATCGCCGCCAATGCCAACGCCATCGAACCCAAACGCGCCGCTATCGCCGACTTCCTCGGCCGCCTGCAAAAAGCCCGGGCCTGGGTGCAAGCGAACAAGGATGCCTACGCCGATATCTGGGCCAAGAAATCCGGCCTCGATCAAACCGTGTCGCGTCACTGGATTGGCCAGGCTGACATGACCGTTGGCCCTGTGGACACGGGTGCGGCGAAGGATTACCAGGGCACCGCAGACTTCCTGGTGCAGACCGGGGCGTTGCCGAAGGCGTTTGATACCAGCACCGTGATCGATACATCGTTCGACAAAGCTTTCAAGTAAACCCGCTCGCGTGATCTCCTGAAACACCGCGTCAAGCCATTCGCCAACTAGTTGGCTCCTACAGGGATTTGTGGCCGGATACAAACTTGAGGTTGGTCTCAATCTGTAGGAGCTGCCGAAGGCTGCGATAAGGTCGGAACGACCTTCGCGATGTCAATTTATCGCAGCCTTCGGCAGCTCCTACAGTCGACACTGATCCCCGCCAAATACGTCCGCGGGTAAATCCCTCGCTCATGGCCGTCGCTGAGCATCAGTTGCAGGCCATATCCCTGCGGATTGATCTCCAGCAACCGAATGGTCGGCGACACCACCGGGTTCAAGCTTTGCAGTCGAAACGCCTGGCATTGCGAGCACGGGCAGTGGCGTCGTAGCTGTGCGTGGTCGATCAGTTGCACATGATCCGCGTACCGCTTGGGAATACGCTTAGAGCGGTGTCGGCATCATGCCTGGGCACACCAGCGAACCACCGTTCAACTGCTGCGGGACCACTTTGTGGGTGACCGTGGCCTTGCCGTCGTGCCAGACCAGGGACACCACCACCAGCGAGTCGAAGTCATCCGAGGCCCAGTCATCGACGATTTTGTGCTTCTTCCCCGTCGCATCGCTGACCACTTCGTTGATCAACTTCGGTAGGTAGCCGTTGGACCAGGCGGTATAGACGATGGCGCTGTGGTATTTGTCGCGCAACAGCTCACTGGCCAGGTCACTGACGTCGTTGGCTGAGAAATCGATGTTGACCGGCAGCCCGAGCTTGATCGCGCTGGGAGAAATGGTCAGCAACGGCCGCAGATAGGCGAACGAAGCGTCGTTGGGCCCCTCCTCGACATGGCGTGTCGGATTGGCGGCGAAGATGTAGTTGGCGTCGCCAAACAGCTTGGGGAGCAAGCCAGACAAGGCAATGGATCGATTAAGGCCCTGACAATTGAGCTGCCCCAGACCGTCCTCGGGTTTTTCCGCGTGACGCATGAACACCAGGGTTTGCGTTCCGTCTGCCGTTTCAGCCTGCGTGCTCAGGGAAAACCCCAGCACCACGGCGCTGACCACTAGCGCGGACAGCAGCAACGGGCGAAAACGCTTCAAGCCGGCATAACGAATAAATGTATTCATGTGTCTCTTGGCGTTTAACACGCGTTGGGGAGCCTTCTGGCTCAAACGACTGCGAAAGGTTGCGCAGGGTGCAGAATCACCGTTGAACTTTCGACCGCTTGTTTGTAAGAAAACTTGTCAGCTAGCTGTCTGTTACGATTATTTTTTCCAGGCACAGCCGACAGCGCTGAGGACGATGGCCAACCCGGCCAACGAATACACCCAGGGCGCCGACGCCACCGGCAACAACACCCCGGCCAGCAACGGACCGACACCGGCACCGATGTCACGCCACACAGCGTTGGCGGCGATGGCCTGGACCCGGCCTTCATTGGGGTTGCGTTGCGCAATAATGGTGACCACCAAGGGTAGCTGCAGCGCACGCAAGATCAACACGGCAGCAGCGCCGGCGATCAGCCAGTGGCTGCCAAATGCACTGAGCGCCAGGGCGCTCAGGGTCGAGAACACCACCAACATGCGCAACGCGCCGAAGTTGGCTGCAGCCCGACCACCCAGCGGCGCCAGCAGCATTTCCGAGACGTAACGCAGCGCCAGCAACACCCCGGCAATGATCACCGCATTACCGCCGAGCATGGCCTGGGCCTGCAACGACAGGCCAAAAATGAACAAGCCATCCAGGGCAACGCCCTCGACGAATGACCAGATCGCGACGCCGTCCGGCAATTTGAAACGCCGACCGGTCGGTGCCGACAACGCATGCGCGGCGCTCGGCAGACCGCGAGCGACCCACAGCCCGACCAGTGCGCTGACGACGGTCAGCAGGAAGATCAGCCGTGGTCCGAAATACAGGCTTGCCAAGGCGCCCAGTGGCAGCGCGATCATCGGCCCGGCGGCAATATAAGCGCGCGAGCGCCCGGCTCGATGTGCAGCACCGCCAGCTTCCGAGGTGGCCAGCACTTGCGTCGACAGGTTCATCGCGCCGTAACACAGGCCCCAGCCGAAGCGCAGAATCAGCAGCCACCAAAACCCGGACACCAGCGCGTTGCCCACGCCACACACCGCCGCCGTGCCAGCCGCCAGCATCAGCGTTGGCCGGTCACCGTGGCGCGCGTAGAAGCGCATCACGTAGCTATAGCCGAAGATTCGCACGATTCGGTTGGCGGCCAGCAGGATGCCGGCCTGGGCCAGGGTGACACCGAACGCC
This sequence comes from Pseudomonas sp. NA-150, assembly GCF_044336365.1. NCBI lineage: Bacteria > Pseudomonadati > Pseudomonadota > Gammaproteobacteria > Pseudomonadales > Pseudomonadaceae > Pseudomonas > Pseudomonas sp. NA-150. The sequence goes on from NZ_CP172305.1 coordinate 3,582,901, forward strand.
TGTGCCTGCATGGGCAGCAACAAATACAACAGCGCGTCGCAAGGCAAACACAGCGCCAACACAATCGCGGCGCGGCGGGAGGATACATCGGCAGTGCGTGACGCGTCGGCAGACATGACTGGCAAAATCCCAATACATAAAAAGGCGGTGCAGCATGCAGGGCAGACACATCTGCTGACAACTTTTTCCCGAAAAATCATTGTGGCGGCTGTTGGTGGCGCAACAGTGAATCAGCAATGTGTGGGCTGCCACACAATTCTCGTAGGCGCTGCCGCAGGCTGCGATAAGGCCGGTACGGCCTTCATGAATGTTGAATTTCCACCATTTACCAGCGCTGCGCACTGGATCGTCCGAGTGCAGCCCAAACCTTCGGCAGCTCCTACAGGGACCGCGTCAAGCCGCTGGCACAAAGCCTGCAATCCTGCCTTTCCAAATCCCTCTTGGAAAGCTGCCGATGAAAACCTCACTGCACCGCGCCTTCACGCTGTTTGCCAGCGCCTGCGCCCTCGCCTTCAGCGTGCAACCCTCGGCTCAGGCCGCTGAAACCCCGCCGACCGAGCTGCATCTGGACTACGCCTACTACTCACCGACCAGCCTGGTGCTGCGCCACTTCGGCTGGCTGGAAAAAGCCTTGCCGCAGACCAAAGTCACCTGGGTGCAAAGCCAAGGCAGCAACCGTTCGCTGGAATACCTCAACGCCGGCAGTATTGATTTCGCCTCCACCGCCGGTTTGGCGGCGGTGTTAAGTCGGGCCAATGGCAGTCCGATCAAGACCGTGTACATCGCCAGCCGCCCGGAATGGACCGCACTGGCGGTGCGCAAGGATTCACCGATCAAGACCGTGGCCGACCTCAAGGGCAAGAAAATCGCCGCCACCAAAGGCACCGACCCGTACCTGTTTACCCTGCGCAGCCTGCAACAGGCCGGCTTGACCAAGGACGATGTGGAGTTGGTGCATTTGCAGCACGCGGATGGTCGCATCGCCCTGGAAAAAGGTGATGTCGACGCCTGGGCCGGGCTTGATCCGCATCTCGCGGCCAGTCAGATCCAGGCCGGTTCGCGCCTGCTCTACCGCAATGTCGAGTTCAACAGTTACGGGGTGATCAACGTTACCGAGCAGTACGCCAAACAGCACCCGCAGGCGATCGAGACGGTACTCGGCGCCTATGAAAAAGCCCGCGACTGGGCCCGCCATAACCCCGAGGAACTGGCACAACTGCTGTCCACCGAATCCGGCCTGCCGCTGGAAGTCGCCAAGCTGCAACTGTCCCGCACCGACTTCAGCAACTCACAGCCGGGCGCTGAACACATCGCAGCGTTGAAAGCCGCCGCGCCGATCCTGGTCTCCGAAGACCTGGTGCGTAAGGGCGTGGACGTGAATGCGGTGGTAGATCAACTGATCGACCCGAGCTTCAGTCACGTCGTGATCGCCAAGCAGTGAGCCGTCAGTCGCTCAAGGGTTTCGCCTTACCGCTACTGATCATCGCTGTACTGGAGATCGTGGTGCGTCTGGGATGGGTGCCGGCCTATCAAATGCCGGCACCGAGCGAGATTGTCCTGACCCTGCGGGATCTGGCCGAGGGCGCGTTGTGGAAACACATCAGCGCCAGCCTGCTGCGGGTGCTGCTGGGCTTTGCTATCGGCAGCAGTCTGGCGTTGCTGTTTGCTGCCTGGGTCGGGCTGAGCCGTGAAGCCGAGGCCTATCTGGAACCGACCTTCGCCGCCTTGCGCTCGATTCCTAGCCTGGCCTGGGTGCCGCTGTTGCTGCTGTGGCTGGGCATCGACGAAACCTCGAAAATCGTCCTGATCGCGATTGGCGCGTTCTTTCCGGTGTACCTCAACGGCGTCGCGGCGATCCGTGATATCGACCGCAAGCTGGTGGAAGTCGGACAGATGTACGGCTTTAGCCGGCGGCGTCTGGTGCTGCGCATTTTGTTGCCCGCGGCCCTGCCGGGGTTGTTCACCGGCTTGCGCAGCGGCATGAGCCTGGCCTGGATGTTTTTGGTGGCCGCCGAGTTGATCGCCGCCACCAAAGGCCTCGGGTATCTGCTCAGCGACGGCCGGGAAACCTCGCGCCCGGACATTGTGTTCGCCGCGATTATCGTGCTGGCCACCTTGGGCAAACTCAGCGACGGCGTGCTGGCGGCGCTGGAGAAACGCTTCCTCGCCTGGCGCGACACCTTCAACGGCCAAGGCCGGGAGCAATGACACATGGCTGAACCGCTGCTGGAGATTCACCTCGAGCGCAAAACCTTCGGCGACACCACGGTGCTGCAAAACGTCCATTTGCAGTTGCACCCACGCGAAGTGGTCAGCCTGCTCGGCCCCAGCGGCTGCGGTAAAAGCACGCTGTTGCGCATCGTCGCTGGTCTTGAAAAAGATTTCGAAGGCACCCTGCACCGAGCGGCCGGGGATGTCGCCTTCGTGTTTCAGGAGCCGCGCTTGATGCCGTGGCTGACGGTCGAACAAAACATCGGCTTCAGCGATGACCGCCATTACGACAAAGCCTGGGTGGCGCAGTTGATCGACGAAGTCGGCCTCAGCGGTTTTGCCCAGGCCTTGCCTAAAGCCCTGTCCGGTGGCATGGCGCAACGGGTGGCCATCGCCCGGGGACTGTATTCGCGGCCACAAACCCTGCTGCTGGACGAACCCTTCAGTGCCGTCGATGCGTTCACCCGTATGAAGCTGCAGGACTTACTGCTGCAACTGGCCGAGCATCACGCGATTGCACTGTTGTTGGTGACCCACGACGTGGACGAAGCGCTGTACCTCAGTGATCGGGTGCTGGTGATGGACAACCGCCCGAGCAGCATTCGCCAGACCTTGCAGGTTGAACTCGACCACCCACGAGACCGGCGTGATCCGCAGTTGGCACGCTTGAAGATCGAGGCGCTGACCGAGTTGCATCAGGCGCATATCATCTAGCACCGACAAAATCAGGTTTATGCATTTCGGCAGCCCCCATCAGGTTAATAACCCATTAAAAATAACGATCTCAGGCCGTACTGGCCTTATCGCAGCCTTCGGCAGCGCCTACAAGTCCGTTACAGCAGTAAAAATATGTACCACTCACACCAAAGGGAGTTGACGCCCTTCTCACTTTGGTGTTTCCTGAAACCGTTTTCAGAGCCCAATAAATACAATCAGGGTCCGATGTGTGAATAGTCTCTCTGCTCCCGGCCGTCCGCGCGTGACGATGAATGACGTCGCCGAACTGGCTGGCGTGTCCAAAGCCAGCGTCTCGCGCTTTATCGGCGAAGACCGGCAATTGCTCTCTGACGCCATCGCGTTGCGCATCGAACAGGCCATCGACACCCTCGGTTATCGCCCCAACCAAATGGCCCGTGGCCTCAAACGCGGCCGTACCCGCCTGATCGGCATGCTGGTCGCCGATATTCGCAATCCCTATTCCGTAGCCGTGATGCACGGTGTTGAAACCGCGTGCCGGCGGCATGGCTACAGCTTGGTGGTGTGTAACACCGCTCGCGATGATGAGCAGGAACGCCTGCATCTGGCGGCGCTGGCGCTCCTACAACGTCGAGGGCCTGATCGTGAACACCCTCGGGCATCACGTCGATGAGCTGCGCCAGGTGCACGAAGAACTGCCCATGGTGCTGATCGATCGCAAGGTCGAGCAATTGCCCAGCGATCTGGTCGGCTTGAATAACGCCGACGCCGTGCGCCAGGCCATCGACCACCTGGAACAACAAGGCTATCGCGACATCCTGCTGGTCAGCGAGCAGCAGGACGGCACCAGCTCCCGATTGGAGCGCGTCGCGGCGTTCAACCAACTGATCGCCGAGCGCGGCAACCTGCGCGGGCAAGTACTGGAAACCAGCGATCAGTTGGCCGCGCAGCTGCAAGCCTTCCTCAATGCCCCCGGCCCGGGTCCGAAAGCCCTGTTCACTGGCAACGGCGTCGCCACCCTGACCTGCACTCGGCTGTTGCGCGAATTGGGTTGCCCGTTGTTCGACGACCTCGGCCTGATCGCCCTCGACGAGCTGGATTGGTATCCACTGGTCGGCACCGGCATCACCTCTCTGGCCCAGCCCACTGAACAGATCGGCGTGACCGCCTTCGAGTGCCTGCTCGATCGCCTGCGTGGCGAACAACAACCACCTCGGCTGTACGATTTCCCGGCACAGTTGATCGTGCGCGGCTCCACCCGAAAGCGACCCTGACCCGCTGCCCCTCGGCTTTACCACGGCCTTCACGGCCGTTATTTTTGCTCCGAATTGAAACCGGTTTCAAAGGACCACAACAATGAGCCTGCACCCCGTCTCCATCAGTCTTTCCAGCTACGGCGCCGATTGCGTCCGTGAGCTTGGCCAGGCCAGTTTTATTTCGCTGTTGGCCGAGGCCGACGCCACGCGTATCGAATTGCGCGAAGAACTGTTCACCGAAGCCAACCACGCCGCATTGGCACCGGCGATTGCCGCGCACCGTCTGGAGTGCCTGTACTCGTCGCCACTGGAGCTATGGCTAACAGGCCACAACCTGCCAAACCCGGAACTGGATGCCACCTTGCTGCGCGCCAAAGCCTGTGGCGCACGCTGGCTGAAAGTATCCCTCGGCCATTTCAGCGACAGCAGCGATCTCACCGCGCTGGCCGACTGCCTCGCGCGCCACACCATACGGCTGCTGGTGGAGAACGATCAAACGGTCCAGGGCGGGCGCATCGAACCCTTTTGCCGTTTCATGACCGCCGTCGAAGAATTGAACCTGCCGCTGGGCCTGACGTTCGATATCGGTAACTGGCAATGGCAGGAGCAGTCGGCGACCAGCGCCGCCAAGCAATTGGGGCGTTATGTCGAGTACGTGCACTGCAAGGCGGTGACCCGCAATGCCCAGGGCAAATTGATTGCGATCCCGCCCCAGGCCAGCGATCTGCAGGTTTGGGAGCAACTGTTGCAGCAGTTTACCTACGGTGTGCCGCGCGCCATTGAGTACCCGTTGCAAGGCGATGATCTGCTGGAGCTCAGCCGCCAGCACATCAACACCCTCGCCCACCTCGGACTGGAACAGGAGTGTGCGCGTCATGCCTGAGATCGATATCCTTTCGTTTGGCGAAACCATGGCCATGTTCGTCGCCGAACAACCGGGCGATCTGGCCCGGGTCGAGCATTTCGAAAAACGTATTGCCGGGGCTGACAGCAATGTCGCCATCGGTTTGTCGCGCCTGGGTTTCAAGGTGTCCTGGCTGAGCCGGGTCGGCGCTGATTCGCTGGGGCGTTTCGTGGTCGACAGCTTGCAACGCGAAGGCGTCGATTGCCGCCATGTCAGCGTCGATGCCGAGCACCCGACCGGATTTCAGCTCAAGTCCCGCGAGCTGACTGGCAATGATCCCAAGGTCGAATATTTCCGCCGCGGTTCGGCGGCCAGTCGCCTGTCGGTGGCAGACGTCAGCGCCGACCTGCTGAATGCCCGTCACCTGCACGCCACCGGGATTCCCGCCGCGCTGTCGGCCAGTGCCCGCGAGTTGTCCGGATACCTGATGAGCACCATGCATGACGCCGGTCGCAGTGTGTCGTTCGACCCGAATTTGCGCCCGGCGCTGTGGTCCAGCCAAGCGCAGATGATCACCGAGGTCAATCGCCTGGCGGTGCTTGCCCACTGGGTGATGCCAGGGCTGGCAGAAGGTGCCTTGCTCACCGGCCATGAAGACCCGGATGACATTGCCGGGTTCTATCTGGATCGAGGCGTCGAAGCCGTGGTGATCAAGCTGGGGGCCAAGGGCGCGTATTTCCGCACCCATCAAGACCAAGGCTTTATCGCCGGCGTGCCGGTGGCCAAGGTCATCGACACCGTGGGTGCCGGCGATGGCTTTGCCGTCGGGGTGATCAGCGCCTTGCTGGAGAATCAGGGTTTTCCTGCCGCTGTCGCGCGGGGCAACTGGATCGGCAGCCGCGCGGTACAAAGTCGCGGCGACATGGAGGGCTTGCCGTTGCGCACAGAATTACAGGTTTGACCTAATACCTGTAGGAGTGAGCTTGCTCGCGATCTGCCGCAAAGCGGCAGTAGAACCAGTCAATGTGGAGTGTCAGGCACAACTGACAAGCCGAATTTACGACTGCTGCGCAGCCGATCGCGAGCAAGCTTGCTCCTACACAGACCGCGTTTTTACTTCAATGACCTGCTGCAACAAAAACAACAAGCTCAGGAGCCTCGACATGCAACAGATACTCGACATGGCCAAGCGGCGCATCAACCGGCGTTGGCTGTACATCATGCCCATTGTGTTCATCACCTACAGTCTGGCCTACCTCGACCGCGCCAACTACGGCTTCGCCACCGCCTCGGGCATGGCCGAAGACCTGCACATCACCCCCGGCCTATCGTCGTTGCTCGGCGCGCTGTTTTTCCTCGGTTACTTTTTCTTCCAGGTGCCGGGCGCGATTTACGCGCAAAAGAACAGCGTGAAGAAGCTGATCTTCGTCAGCCTGATCCTCTGGGGCGGTCTGGCGACCCTGACGGGCATCGTGTCCAACGCTTATATGCTGGTCGGCATTCGTTTCATGCTCGGCGTGGTCGAGGCGGCGGTGATGCCGGCGATGCTGGTGTACCTGTGCCATTGGTTCACCAAGGCCGAACGTTCGCGGGCCAACACCGTGCTGATCCTCGGCAATCCGGTGACCATGCTTTGGATGTCGGTGGTATCGGGCTACCTGGTGGCGCATTTCAGCTGGCGCTGGATGTTCATCATTGAAGGCCTGCCAGCGATCATCTGGGCGTTTATCTGGTGGCGTCTGGCCGATGAAAAACCGGCTCAAGCCACCTGGTTGGGCGAGGCGGAAAAAGCAGAGTTGCAAAGCAAACTGGACGCCGAGCAAGCCGGGATCAAACCGGTGAAAAACTACGCCGAAGCGTTTCGCTCGCCGAAGGTGATCCTTCTCGCGCTGCAGTTTTTCTGCTGGAGCATCGGCGTCTACGGTTTCGTACTGTGGCTACCGTCGATTCTCAAGCAAGGCGCGCATCTGGACATGATCCAGGCCGGCTGGCTGTCGGCATTGCCGTACCTGGCCGCGATCATCGCCATGCTCGCGGTGTCCTGGGCTTCGGACCGAATTCAGCGACGCAAGCGCTTCGTCTGGCCGCCGCTACTGATCGCCGCCTTCGCTTTTTACGGCTCCTACCTGCTTGGCAGCGAGCATTTCTGGTGGTCGTATTCGCTGCTGGTGCTGGCCGGCGCCAGTATGTACGCGCCTTACGGACCGTTTTTTGCCATCGTTCCGGAAATCCTGCCGTCCAATGTCGCGGGTGGCGCCATGGCCTTGATCAACAGCATGGGCGCCCTCGGTTCGTTCGCCGGTTCGTACCTGGTCGGTTATCTGAACGGGGTCACTGGAAACCCCGGCGCGTCTTACCTGTTGATGAGCGGTGCGCTGCTGGTTTCGGTGGTGCTGACCCTGCTGCTCAATCCCCACAACGACTCAAAGCCGGCGCCCTCCAGCCGCACGCTGCGCCGCGCCGCCGTGCACCCTTGATTTGGAATGAAGAAAATGAAGAAACAGGTCGTGCTGTATAAAAAGCTGTCGCCTACGCTGATGAGCCGCTTGCAGGCGCATGCCGACGTCACCTTGATCGACGAACCGAAGCGCGATGACCTGGCCCGCCTGCGTGCAGCGCTGCCCGACGCCCATGGCCTGCTCGGAGCCAGCATCAAGCTCGATGCCGCGCTGCTGGACTTGGCGCCAAAACTGGAGGCTGTTTCCAGTGTTTCGGTGGGCATCGATAACTACGATCTGGACTATCTGGACCGGCGCGGGATCCTGCTCAGTAATACCCCGGACGTGTTGACCGAAACCACCGCCGATACCGGCTTTGCGCTGATCCTTGCCACGGCACGGCGGGTGGTGGAACTGGCGAATCTGGTGCGCGCCGGCCAGTGGAAACGCAACATCGGTCCACTGCATTTTGGCAGCGACGTCCATGGCAAGACGTTGGGCATTATCGGCATGGGACGGATTGGCGAGGCATTGGCCCAGCGCGGGCATTTCGGTTTCGGCATGCCGGTGATTTACCACAGCCACTCACCCAAGCCGGCGGTCGAAGCGCGTTTCAATGCCGGTTATCGCAGCCTCGAAGCGCTGTTGCAGGAAGCCGATTTCATCTGCCTGACGTTGCCGCTGACTGCCGACACCGAGGGTTTGATCGGCGCCCGTGAGTTTGCGCTGATGCGCCCGCAGAGCATCTTGATCAACATCTCGCGGGGCAAGGTGGTGGATGAGGCGGCATTGATCAGCGCGCTGCAACAGGGACAGATTCGCGGCGCGGGGCTGGATGTGTTCGAGCGCGAGCCGTTGAATCATGACTCGCCGCTGTTGCAACTGAGCAACGTCGTGGCAACGCCGCATATCGGCTCGGCGACCCATGAAACCCGCGAAGCCATGGCACGCTGTGCGGTGGAGAACCTGATCAGCGCGTTGGCCGGTGAGCGGCCGGTGAATCTGGTGAATCCCAAGGCGTGGGCTGCCAGGTAACACACACTGTAGGAGCGGGCTTGCCCGCGATCGGCTTGGCGCGGTGAGTCAGTCAGTCACTGCGCCATCGCGGGCAAGCCCGCTCCTACAAGGGTTAAATCACAAATCTCGACACCATCCCGCTCAAGTCCACCGCCAAACGCGACAGCTCATGACTCGCCGCGCTGGTCTGGTTAGCCCCCGCCGCCGATTGCGTCGCCAAGTCACGAATATTCACCAGGTTGCGATCCACTTCTCGCGACACCTGCGCCTGTTCCTCGGAGGCGCTGGCGATCACCAGGTTGCGTTCGTTGATCTGCGAAATCGCGCCGGTGATCTGTTCCAGCGCTTCACCGGCTGCCCGGGCGAGGTCCAGTGTGGATTGGGTACGATCGGTATTGAGCTGCATCGATTGCACCGCGTCGCCAGTGCCTTTTTGAATGCCGGCGACCATCTGTTCGATTTCACTGGTTGACTGCGCGGTGCGATGGGCCAGTGCCCGCACCTCGTCGGCGACCACCGCAAAGCCGCGCCCTGCTTCACCGGCGCGCGCCGCCTCGATGGCGGCATTCAACGCCAGCAGGTTGGTTTGTTCGGCAATCGAACGAATCACGTCCAGTACCTTGCCGATATCACGGCCTTGGGTCGCCAGGCCTTCCACCAGTTTTGAAGTGGTCTGCACGTCGTGGGTCATGGCCTGAATCGCCGACACCGTTTCAACCACCCGGTCACGGCCCGCGCGGGCGGTGTGATTGGATTGCTGCGACGCTTCGGAAGTCGAGACTGCGTTACGCGCGACCTCTTCCACGGCTGCGGTCATCTCGTTGACCGCCGTCGCCGCTTGTTCGATCTCGTTGTTCTGCTGTTGCAGACCGCGCGAGGCTTCTTCGGTCACCACGTTCAGCTCTTCGGCTGCAGACGCCAGCTGGGTGGCCGAGCCGGCGATTTGCTCGATGGTCTTGCGCAGGTTCTGCTGCATGCTGCGCAATGCCGCCAACAGACGTGCCGGCTCGTCTTTGCCGTCGACCTCGATGGCTTTAGTCAAGTCGCCACCGGCAATTTCATCGGCGGCGCGCAGGGCACGATTCAACGGTGTGACGATGCTGCGGGTCAGCAACAACGCCAGGATCACCGTCAGCAGCACCGCGCTCACCGCCACGATGATGACCATGAGATTGGCGCTGGTGTATTGCTCGCCGGCGAATCCCGAGGCCTTCTTCGCGCCGTCACGATTCATGGCGACCAGTTGTTTAAGTTGCTCACCCATCAAGTCGGAATCGGACTTCATGCGGGTGTTGAGCACGTTGCGCATCTCTTCCAGCTGGTTATCCCGCGACAATTCCAGCATGCGGCTTTGCGCAGACAGGTAACTCTCCAGCGTGGCGCTGAAGGTCTTATACAAGGCGACCTCTTCGGGCGTTGCAGGCAATGCCGCGTAATTAGCCTTGGCTTTTTGCAGTTTGTTGGCCAGGTCATCAACGCGCCCGGTACTTTCCTGCAGCATCGCAGGCTCGCGGTTGACCAATACGCGGAACGACGTCACGCGCAAGCGCAACACGTTCTCGGTGATGTCTCCCAGGTAACTGATGCCCGGCACCACAGTCACCTCCATATCGGTGGCGGCCTGGCGAATGACGGCCATGCGGTTCAGGGCAAAGATCCCCAACCCGATGACCAGCACCGCGATGAAGGCGAATCCGAGAAAGGCACGCGGGGCAATATTCATGTTTCTTAGCGACATGTTTTTGTACTCCAGGAAGGGACAGAACGACTAGCTAACATTGAAACTTTGTAGGAGCTGCCGAAGGCTGCGAAACGATTCTTATGACACAACGCAATCGCAGCCTTCGGCAGCTCCTACAGCGTGCAGCGGTTAAATCACGAACTTTGAAACCATGCCGTTGAGGTCCACCGCCAAACGCGACAGCTCATTGCTGGCGGCGCTGGTCTGGTTGGCCCCGGCGGCGGACTGAGTCGCCAGGTCTCGGATGTTCATCAGGTTGCGATCCACTTCTCGCGACACTTGCGCCTGTTCTTCAGAGGCACTGGCGATGACCAGGTTACGCTCGTTAATCTGCGAGATAGCCCCGGTGATCTGTTCCAGCGCTACCCCGGCGGCCTGCGCCAGTTCGAGGGTGGACTGAGTGCGGTTGGTGTTGAGCTGCATCGATTGCACCGCCTGCCCCGTACCGGTCTGAATCCCGGCGACCATCTGTTCAATTTCGCTGGTGGACTGCGCCGTGCGATGAGCCAATGCCCGCACTTCGTCGGCCACCACCGCAAAGCCACGACCGGCTTCGCCGGCACGCGCGGCTTCAATGGCTGCGTTCAATGCCAGCAAATTGGTTTGCTCGGCAATAGAGCGAATCACGTCCAGCACCTTGCCGATGTCACGGCCTTGTTCGGCCAGGCCTTCCACCAGTTTGGAAGTAGCCTGCGCATCGTGGGACATCGCCTGGATTGCGGTCACGGTTTCAACCACCCGATCACGGCCTTCGCGGGCGGTGTGGTTGGACTGTTGCGAGGCTTCGGAGGTCGATACCGCGTTGCGCGCGACTTCTTCCACGGCGGCGGTCATTTCGTTGACGGCGGTGGCCGCCTGGTCGATTTCGTTGTTCTGTTGTTGCAGCCCGCGAGAGGATTCATCGGTCACCACGCTCAACTCTTCGGCCGCCGAGGCCAACTGGGTCGCCGAGCCGGAGATTTGCTCGATGGTCTTGCGCAGGTTTTGCTGCATGACCCGCAACGCACCCAACAGACGGGCCGGTTCGTCCTTGCCCTCGACTTCGATGTGCTTGGTCAGGTTGCCGCCCGCGATCTCTTCCGCGGCGCGCAACGCGGTGGCCAGCGGCGTAACAATACTGCGGGTCAACAGCCAGGCCAGCAGCACGGTCAACGCGGCGGCGAGGAGCGACATGCTCACGATGGCCACGTTAGCCGCGTCGTATTGACTGCTCGATACCCCCGAAGCTTCTGTCGCGGCCTTCTCGTTGATGTCCACCAGCCCCTGGACCTGTTTGGTCATCAACTCAAACTCAGCCTTCATCTGGATATTCACCAGCGTGCGAATATCGTCAACCTTGTCTTGTTGCGACAGGTCCAGCATCCGGCTTTGTTCGGTCAGGTAGCGGTCGAAGGTGGTGGAAAGCTCGCTATAGAGCGCACGCTCGCCTCCATCAGCGGGCAGGTTGGCATAGCTTTTTTTGGCTTTCTGCAGCTTGTCTACCCACTCGGAGATCTTTACGGACGCATCTTTCAGGTCGGCGGGTTCGCGGCTGAACAACACGCGAAAAGCCAGCAGGCGCAGACGCAGGAGACCTTCGTTGACGTCACCCAGATAGCTCACGCTGGGCAGCATGTTGGTTTGAATTTCGACGGTAGCCTGACGAATCACCGACATGCGATTCAGGGCGAAAACGCCCAGCACGATAACCAGCAGGGCAATGAACGCGAATCCAAAAAAAGCGCGCGGGGCAATGTTCATGTTTCGTAATGACATGGAGTTGCTCTCAAAAATAAAAGAAACCGGAGCGTCCATGCAGCAAGCACTTAACACACAGGTGCTCAATCGATAATTACGCGGCCGACAAAGGTTGTCGTACCACTCACTAAGCCTGTATCGGCAGGGCCTGCGCTTTTATTCAGGACGATTACGAAATATTTCTTAACATTTAAATGCCAGCATTTTTTCAGGCGAGAGACCCTGCTTTCGTACCATTCGTCGTTGTAGGAAATCGCTTAACCAGTACTCGGACATGACCTACGTCAAAGAACTGTAAAAGTTATCGCCTGGTCACAAAAAATCATTCAAACCGACCGATTGGAGTGCTACTTTTACTGTCGTGAAGGATCCATGCAGTTGATCCGTCCCCTTCCCATTGGAGCTACTCGCGGTGCTCGATTGAACAAGGTGAGCCCATGAATAAAGTCACGTTCCCCAATGCCTGTCAGCTGATGCGCTGGCATTTTCACCCGGTCGGTTTTGAAGCCTCGATGGACGCGCCCAGTAGCATGGTGGCGCGGCTGTTTGATCGCGCCAGTGGCGAGACGCTGATCGCTATTGCGGCGATCCCGTGTGCAACGGTGATGAACGCCACCGATGTGGAGCGGATCATCGAAGCGATCGAGGACGAACTCGAGTCGTTTGTCCCGTCGCTGACGCTCAAGGTTTCCTGAGCCGGGAAGCAGGCTGACCTGCTTCCTGTCTACCCCTATTGCTTGATTCCCTGCCCACGCAGGTCTTCGAAAAACGGTTTGTCTCCGGCAATCCGGTCGGAGGCCTTAGGCATCGCGGCCTTGTCGCTGCCATTGGCGGCGCCGACGCCGTTAGCGTCGATGTACCAATAACAGTGCCGCACCGCCCGGGTGATCGCCACATACGCCAGGCGCAGGATTTCATCCTTTTGCGCACTGTCGAACGGGTCCGCATCGCCATCCTTGCCCAACCCGGCCATGCGGTACACCTGGTTTTTATAAGGCGATTGCGTGAGGTGCTGACAGTCACCCAGCAAAAACACCGCATCCGCCTGCAAGCCTTTGGCGCTGTGATAGGTCAGTTGCTTGAAGCGACGCGACTCAGCGGGCAACCCATAATCGTAATTAACAAGTCGCTGTAAGTCCTCGGAAAAATTAGCTTTTTCACTGCTCTTGCGGTACAGCAGCAACACCGAGTCACCGTCGTTATAGTGCTGGATCAAGCGCACGGTCAGCTCGTCATCGTTGCGGTCGAGTATGGTCACCGGCAACAGTTCCTGCGCCACGCCACCGGCCTTGGCCTTCTTGCCGGCAATCGCCGGGGCGGCACGCACGATATGCTCGGCGGCATCGATGATGTGCTGGTGGCTGCGGAAGTTGTCGCTGAGCATCACTTTGGTGGTGGCCGGCGAGGAGAACTCTTTGGCGAACTCCATAAAGAATTTCGGCGAACTGCCACGCCAGCCATAGATCGACTGCCAATCGTCGCCGACGCACAACAAGGATGAACGCTGCGCCACCCGCCCGATGTGCATGGCCGGGCCACGGCTGCGGATCTCCCGCAGGCTGGCGCGAATCCACGAGACAATTTGCGGCGAGACGTCCTGAAATTCGTCGATCATCAGGTGTGACAAGGGTCGCAGCAGTTCATCGCTGACAAACTTGAGGTTTTCCGGCGAGGTTTCACCGAATAACGCGAACATGCGGTTGTAGGTCATCACCGGCGGTGATTGCGCGAGCAAATGCGCTTCGAAGGCTTTCCAGAACAGGCTCAGGGCTTCGAAGAAATAGCGGTCGGGATCATTGGCGGCAAAACTCATCTGCGCTACCGCCGCCGACACATCAAGGCCCAGGTTCTCGATGAAACTGGCGGCCGTGACGAAGGCATCGAGCAAGGGTGCCGCGCCAAGCTCACCCTTCACCTTGTAATCAAACCCTGGTCCGGCCACGGCTGACCCGGCAAGCGATTGCAAAACGCGACTGGCTGAATCATAGTTTTCCAGCCAAATCACAGGCTTACGGCAGAAAGCTTGAAACAGGGTGCGCTTGATCACCCATTCCGCCCAGACCGGCAACTTGGCTCCCGGACGCTTCATTTGCTGGTTTTCCGATGGATCGAACCCCAGCACCACCCAGGCATCCAGTTCAGCGATATAGCCGTGAAAGTGGAAGGCAAGCCCATTGATTTCAACGGTTTGCCGCATAGGCTCAATGCCTTTTATCGGCCACGCCTGTGCCCGAATCCACAGGTCCTCAATGGTGTCGCACAGTTCTTCGTCACGGGTGGACGACAGTCCCATCACGGTGATGCGCTTTTGTACGTCAGGGTGATCGCGGTCCAGTTCTTTGAGTTGCAAGGAATGGCGATACAACGGCGCCATGACTTCGCGAAAGCGCTGGTTGCTCGTATACAGGTCGTGATAGCAGCGGTTCAGTTGCTGACGCTGCGCATCGTTGATACGCAAATCGAACGGGTTGCTGTCCGCGCCCTCTTCCAGCGTGGTCGTCGCCGCCTGGTTGCTGAGGTTCTCGAATGCGCGCAGTTCGCTGAAACCGGGCAGGCTGCGCACCAGTGGCAAGATGCGCGAATGGAAGGTGCGCACCAGTTCACGGCCTTCTTTCAGGCTCATGCTGTGGCCCCACAGCGCCATGATTGCGATCAGTTTGTTGATGAAGTCTTTGCGCGACTCGCGGGTGAACGTCACCACGGTCAACGAGTTGAGTTCAAAGCCCAGGTAATGCGTCAGCATCAGGATACGCAGCACCAGTGAGGTGGATTTACCCGCCCCGGCCCCGGCCACCACATAGGTCGACGGCGTATCGCTGAAAATCATCTTCCACTGCGCCGCACTGGGCTGGGCATGCACTGGCAGCTTGAGGGCCACATCAGCCTTGATGCGCTTCTTCAATTCCGGAGTCAGGGCCAGGCGCCAGTCATCGAACAGATGATCATCAATGCGCGGGCCTCGGTGTTCCGTGGGCCGTGTATCGCGGATCAACAGCACTTGTCGGCTTTCCTCGATACCGTCGAAGCGCCCTTCCGCGTAGCCCTCGTTCATGCCCTCGCCGTGTCCGTTCAGGTAGCCGTCGGAATAGCCCTGGGAAAAAGAAGGCACGTGCTGGGCACCCAACCCTGTCAGGCCACGGCCCACCAGGCGGGCCAACAGGCGCTTGATCCACGGCAAGCGTTCGGGCGGGTACAGATCGTCAGGCAGTTGATGCGGCACGCAGGCTCCAGGTGTCAGTTGTGAGCGAAGAAGCCGCTATGGTCGCCGGATTTACCGCAGAGTTCTAGTGAAATGCTTTGCCGTCAGCGCGTTAGCCGATCAATTGCATGTGCAATCTAAATACCCCTCGCAGATGCCCGGAAAAACCAATCTACAAAATCGATTGTTTTGGCGCGATTTTTACGCTTTTTACTGATCTGTTGTTGATAGATGATGCTTGCCATCAACCACCTATCAACGTTCAGCAGTTCGGGTGTCACCTATCCGGTCCTGCTCTGGAGGCCACAAATGCTTGAATTAAGACCTTTCAACACCTTGGGCGGCGCGAACCACGGCTGGCTGAACGCCCATCACCACTTTTCCTTCGCCGAGTACTACGACCCGAAACGCATGAACTGGGGTCAACTGCGGGTGTGGAACGATGACGTGATCGCTGCCGGTACCGGTTTTCCGAAACACCCGCACCGCGACATGGAAATCATCACCTACGTCCGTGAAGGCGCAATCAGCCACGAAGACAACCTGGGCAACAAAGGCCGCACCGAAGCCGGTGACGTTCAGGTCATGAGCGCTGGCACCGGGATCGCCCACAGCGAATACAACATGGAATCGACAGAAACCAGGATCTTCCAGATCTGGATCATGCCAAACGAAACCGGCTCGGCACCTTCGTGGGGCGCCAAGCCGTTCCCGAAAGGCCAGCGTGAAGGTTTCGTCACCTTGGCCAGCGGCAAGGACGGCGACGACCAAAGCCTGCGGATACGTGCTGATGCGCGTCTGGTGGCGGCCAACCTGAAAGCCGGCGAAACCGCCGAGTACGTGATGGACGCCGGACGTCGTGCTTATCTGGTGCCGGCCACCGGCGTGATCGAAGTCAACGGCCTGCGTGCATCGGCGCGTGACGGCGTGGCGGTCGAGGGTGAGCTGGTGTTGCGTGTGACAGCTATCGAGGACAGCGAGATCGTTTTGGTTGACGTGGCTTGATCTAAACGCTGGTTGTAGAAAACAGAAAGGGACGGCATTGGCCGTCCCTTTTTTGTTTCTGCGGTGCTCTAGTCGATCAACGCGGCGAAATGGCCGAATCCACCAACACCTGCGCTTCAGACACCAAACGCTTGAGGTGCTCCTCGCCAATGAAGCTTTCGGCGTAAATCTTGTAGATGTCTTCCGTGCCCGATGGGCGCGCGGCGAACCAGCCGTTTTCGGTCATGACTTTCAAGCCACCAATGGCCTGATCGTTACCCGGCGCGTGGCTGAGGATGCCCTGGATTTTTTCACCCGCCAGTTCCGTGGACTTGACCTGATCCGGCGACAGTTTGCCCAGCAACGCTTTCTGAGCCGGGTTGGCCTTGGCGTCGACGCGGGTCGCGTAAGGTTTGCCCAGTTCTTCGGTCATGGTCTGATACAGCTCGCTTGGGTCACGACCTTTGCGGGCGGTGATTTCGGCAGCCAGCAGACCCGGGATCAATCCGTCCTTGTCCGTGCTCCAGGCGCTGCCATCCTTGCGCAGGAACGAGGCACCGGCGCTCTCTTCGCCGCCGAAGCCGAGCGAGCCGTCGCACAGGCCTTCCACGAAGAACTTAAAGCCCACCGGTACTTCGTACAGACGACGACCCAGGCGCTTGGCCACGCGGTCGATCATGCCGCTGCTGACCACGGTTTTACCCACGGCCGCATCGGCACGCCACAGCGGACGGTTCTGGAACAGGTAATCGATGGACACCGCCAGGTAGTTATTCGGCGCCAACAGGCCGCCGCTCGGGGTGACGATGCCGTGGCGGTCGTGGTCCGGGTCGCAGGCGAAGGCCACCTGGAAGCGATCCTTGAGTCCGATCAGGCTTTGCATCGCGTAGGTGGACGACGGGTCCATGCGGATGCGGCCGTCCCAATCCAGGGTCATGAAGCGGAACGTCGGGTCGACGTGCTTATTCACCACGTCCAGGTTCAGGCCGTAGTGATCAGCGATCGCCGACCAGTAACGCACCCCGGCACCGCCCAGCGGATCAACGCCCAGACGCAGGTTGGCGCCACGGATGGCGTCCATGTCGATGACGTTTTTCAAGTCGGCGACGTAGGTGTTGATGTAGTCATGGCGATGCGTAGTGTCAGCACGCAGAGCGCTTTCGTAGCTGATACGACTGACGCCAGCGATGTTTTCCGCCAGCAATTCGTTGGCCTTGGCTTCGATCCATTTGGTGATGTGCGAGTCGGCCGGGCCGCCGTTCGGCGGATTGTATTTGAAGCCACCGCTT
Organism: Pseudomonas sp. NA-150; assembly: GCF_044336365.1. Lineage (NCBI taxonomy): Bacteria > Pseudomonadati > Pseudomonadota > Gammaproteobacteria > Pseudomonadales > Pseudomonadaceae > Pseudomonas > Pseudomonas sp. NA-150. Next base: position 3,600,313 of record NZ_CP172305.1, read on the forward strand.
TCCGGCGGGTTGTGCGACGGGGTGATGACGATGCCGTCGGCCAACCCGGTGGTGCGGCCACGGTTGTAGCAGAGAATCGCATGCGACACCGCCGGGGTCGGGGTGTATTCGTCGTGCTCGGCGATCATCACGTTGACGCCGTTGGCCGCCAGCACTTCCAGCGCGCTCGCCGCAGCCGGGGTCGACAGTGCGTGAGTGTCGACGCCGAGGAACAGCGGGCCGTCGAAACCGTTGGCTTGCCGATACAGACAAATCGCCTGGCTGATGGCCAGCACGTGCCATTCGTTGAAGCTCAAATCAAATGAACTGCCCCGGTGGCCGGAGGTGCCGAAGGCCACGCGCTGGGTGGCGACGGAGGCATCAGGCCGGCCGGTGTAATAGGCCGTCACCAATCGCGGAAGATCGACCAACAATTCAAGAGGCGCTGGTTTGCCCGCTAATGGATTGAGACTCATACGAAAACCTCCATGGAGGAAAGAAGAAATGAACACAACATTGCCGACTTAAGGGTAAGGCAGGCCATGGCGCGGCAGTTTACTGGCAGTTTGACCGCAACGCTAAGCTATCTATCCCTAACGCATTGACGCTATTTATAGCTGCCACCAGCCGGGTAGCAAATTTTGCACCTTGCGCTCGGCGAAACGGTCGTCGATCAGCATCACCACGCCGCGATCATCCTGACCCCGAATCACTCGCCCGGCGGCTTGCACGACTTTCTGCAGGCCCGGGTAAAGATAGGTGTAATCGTAGCCGGCGCCAAACAAGGCACTCATGCGTTGCTTGAGCTGTTCATTGACCGGGTTCAGCTGCGCCAGCCCCAGGGTCGCGATAAAGGCCCCGATCAAGCGCGCCCCCGGCAGATCGATGCCCTCGCCAAACGCACCGCCGAGCACCGCGAAGCCGATGCCCTGGCTGCTCAAGGTGAATTGATCAAGAAACGCCTGACGCTCACCTTCGGCCATGCCGCGGGTTTGCGACCATAACGGGATCTGCGGGTAACGCTGCCGCATCAATTCGGCGACTTGTTGCAGGTAATCGAAGCTGCTGAAAAACGCCAGGTAGTTGCCCGGCGCCGTCTGAAACTGTTCTGCCATCAGCTCGACAATGGGCGCCAATGACGCCTGACGATGGGTATAACGGGTGGAGATCTGGCTGACGATGCGCACGTCCAGTTGTTCGCGGGAGAACGGCGACTCGACGTCGACCCAGGCCGTGGTGTCCGGCAGCCCCAGCAAGTCACGGTAGTAATGCCGAGGGTTGAGCGTCGCGGAAAACAGCACCGTGCTGCGCGCGGCGGTCAGACGCGGACGGACAAACCTGGCAGGCACCACATTGCGCAAGCTCAGGCGCGACAACGCGCGCTTACCGCCCCACTCGCGCTTATTGATGTCGAAAACGAAATGTTCATCGAACAGTTCAGCGATGCGGCCGAACTGAATGGCGTCGAAATAAAAGCGTTGTAAATCGCCGTCCACCGCATGGGGATGGTCGTTGAAGTAATCACCCATCGCCGCAATGCACAGGTTCAGGCTCTGTAAAAACCGCGCCGGCAGGCTGTTGTAGGCCTGATAGTCACCGACTTGCTCTTTGTGCAGCGCGTTCCAGTCACGATTGAGCCGTTGCAGCGGCTTGTTCAGCGTTTCCGGCGCGCTGTGGCGCACGGTGTTCATGCCTTGTTGGTCGAGACTGGCGCTGTACATCTGCCGCGTGCGATCGACCATGTTATGCGCCTCGTCCACCAACACCGCGACCCGCCATTGGTTGAGCTGACACAGGCCGAAGAGCAAGGCGCTGAGGTCGAAATAATAGTTGTAATCGGCGATCACCACGTCCGCCCAACGGGCCAGTTCCTGGCTCAGGTAATAGGGGCAGACCTGATGCTGCAACGCGACCTCACGCAGCCCGGCCTGATCCAGTCGAGGGCTAAGCAATGCCGCATGGCGAGCGGCGGGCAGTCGATCATAAAAACCCTTGGCCAATGGACAGGAGTCGCCGTTGCAGGCTTTGTCCGGGTACTCGCACGCCTTGTCCCGGGCCACCATTTCCAGCACACGCAGGCGAAGGTGCGGCGCGCTGTGGCGGATCACCTGCAGCGCATCCAAAGCCAACTTGCGGCCTGGGGTCTTGGCGGTGAGAAAAAACACCTTGTCCAGTTGCTGGGTCGGCGCCGCCTTGAGCATCGGAAACAAGGTGCCCACGGTTTTACCGATGCCGGTCGGCGCCTGTGCCATCAGGCAACGGCCGGTGCTGACCGCTTTGTAGACTGACTCCGCCAGGGTGCGCTGGCCGACGCGGAAACTAACGTGCGGAAATGCCAGTCTCGTCAGCGCCTGATTTCGCTCACGATTGTGGGCCATTTCCTGGCGGGCCCAGTCGAGGAACAGTGCGCAGTGGTGATCGAAGAACTGTTTCAGCGAGTCCGCGCGGTGTTGCTCGCGAAACAGGGTTTCCTGTTCATTGACGACATTGAAATACACCAGCGCCAGGCTGACGTCGGTCAACCGCAAGTGTTGGCAGAGCAACCAGCCGTAGATTTTCGCCTGCGCCCAATGCAACTGACGGTGGTTGGCCGGGATCGCGTTGAGGTCGCCACGGTAGGTCTTCACTTCTTCGAGTTGATTGAGCGCCGGGTCATAACCGTCGGCCCTGCCCCGGACCTTGAGTTGTTGGTACTCGCCGCTCAGCGCCACCTCGGTTTGATAGCCCTCGCCGCGTCGGGCGGCGACTGTGCGATGCCCGGCAATCCCTTCCAGCGCCGTGGGCGACGGGGTGAAACGCAAGTCGAGATCACCCGCCTTGGCCGTAAACTCGCACAAGGCGCGCACGGCCACGGTGTAGGTCGGATCGCTGGGGGAAGTCTGGGTCACGGGGCGTTGTAGGCTGTGAGTACTGGATGGGCGTACAGATAGCAGGTCTGGGCCGGGGCAGCAAATGGAAATGGATCAGTGGAAAAGTGCACAAATCCCCTGTAGGAGCTGCCGAAGGCTGCGATAAGGTCGGAGCGACCTTCGTGATAGCGATTAATCGCAGCCTTCGGTAGCTCTTACAGGGGTGGTCAATCAAGCAACGTTGAGATTGGCCGTTGCGTCGTTGGCTGACTGGGTCAGCGCCGACAACGCCTTGTTCAGGAACGATGGAGCTTTGTTGTCAGCACTGGAACCGGTGCCCGAGCTGTCTGCGGAGCCGGACGGTGCAGCCGTACCACTGGCGTTAGCCTGCAGCTCGGTCTGCTTCTTGATGATGTCCGCCACCTTGGCGTTGATCTTGTCCTGGTCGGCAGGCGACATGGCTTTTACGTCAGCGTCCGTCAGACCCATGCCTTTCAGGATATTGGCGCGCATTCTCTCGGCCGGCGACAGCTTCATGTAATCCTGGAAATCCTGCAGCGGATCACTCGCGGTGGTCGAAGAAGACGACGCAGCGGCAGCGGGAGCTGCACCGGCAACAGCGGTCAACGCACTACTGCTGGTGCCAGCAGTGCTGCTTGCCGGGGTCTGCTGGGCCACGTTCTGGCTTTGCAGGTTAACCATCAGCCTGGCGAACGCTTCTTCGCGTTCCTGTTCCGATTGCTGGCTGGTGCCACTCGACTGATTGGCCACGGCAGCGAGGTTCGCCGGGCTGCCCTGTACTGTCGAGTCGTTGAGGCTCAGGAAATCAGCGGCCGGAGCAGGTGCAGCGGTTGCCGTAGTGCGTTGTACCGGAATCGTATAGTCGGGCCTACCCAGCCCACTGACGAAGCTCATATTCAGTTACTCCAATAGATAGCGCATTGTGGGAACACAGCTGAAGCCTTCGCAGCAAGGCGCGTGCCAGCTCATCGAATGGCGCCAAGAGCCACGTATCGTCTGGCCTGCAACCCAAAAACGACACAAAAGCTTACAAAAAAAGGGCAGTGGCTTGCCGTCGTCGGCAAGGGCTTGCCATGTGCTGTCTCGACCCAGCCTCCCCCAGCCATCGCCGTTCGCGATGGCAAGCTCGTCAATGCCTGATTTACGTCCGCCAACCGGCGCTCCTAGTATTCCTGCCAATGACTACTCGCTCACGCCGCTGTCCGGTGTCGATTGGGTCCGTACAACAATAAGTCGAACACGACGAGAGAATGCGATGAAGACCATAACGGCTAGCCCCACGACGGGACCTTCTTCCACGACCAGCGACAACAGCCTGACGTCGGGCCAGCGCTACCTGACCCTCGGCGGCTCCTGGGCAGCCTGGCTGTTCGATGCGCTGGACGCCACGGTCTTCGGCTTCGTGCTGCTGGCCATCGCCAAAACCTTCAACGTCGGCATGGGCGACGTGGTCTCCACCGTCGCCTGGTTCCTGCTGGCCACCGGCATTGGCGGCTTCTTCCTCGGCAATATCTCCGACAAGATCGGCCGCAAGAAAACCATGATGATTTCGGTGTTTGTCTACGGCACCGGCACCCTGCTCTGCGGCTACGCCGACAGCGTGTTGCAACTCAATATTTTCCGTTTCTGCGTCGGTATCGCCGTCGGCGGATTGTGGTCCGCGGCGGCTGCGTTGGTCTCGGAAATCTGGCCACCGGCCGGTCGCGCCAAAGCCTTCGCCGTGATGCAGACCGGCTGGTCGGGCGGTGGTTTGCTGGCGGCGGTGTTTGCCTGGACCTTCCTCAAGACCGATGACCCTGAATCCTGGCGCTCGCTGTTCATCTACGCCTCGATCCCGGCGTATTTCACCCTGGTGTTCATCATGCTGTTCGTCAAGGAATCGCCGGTATGGCTGGCCAACCGCGAGTTCATGCGCCAGAACAGCAACAAAGGTCAGATGATGGAAATCTTCCGTCCGCAGTACCTGAAGATGACCCTGCTGGGCCTGAGCATCTCGGTGCTGGGCATGTACGGCTACTGGATCATCACCACCTTTATGCCGGCTTATCTGCAAAGCATCCTCAATGTGCGCATCGATCAGGCCCCGGTGTTCGTGATCTGGATCGGCATCGGCGCCACCATCGGTTACCTGGCTTACGGTTACCTGGCAGAAGCCATCGGGCGTCGGCTGTCGTTCGCGATCTTCTTCGCCGGCATGGCGATCATGGTGCCGGTGTTTGCCTACTCGGCCACCCTGATGCCATTGACTGACGGCAAGCTGCTGTTCACCACACAGAACATCATCACCCTCGGTTCGCTGGCGGCATTGCTGGGCTTCTTCACCGGTTATTTCAGCGGCTTCGGTGCCTGGTACTCGGAATTGTTCCCGACCAGCATCCGCTCCACCGCGTCGGGTTTCTGCTTCAACTTCGGTCGTGTCGGGGCGATTGCCGGGATCAAGCTGGTGCCGGTCCTGATCCCCTTGGTGGGCTTCACCGCGACCATTTCCCTGGCCTCTGTTTCTTATGCGATTGCCGCCGTCATGGTGTTCACGCTGCAGGAAACCAAAGGCGTTCAACTGACCAGCGGCAACTGACCTCTACCAGTAAGGACTGACTCATGAAAAATTTCCGTATCGGGCAAATCGTTCCTAGCTCCAACACCACCATGGAAACCGAAATTCCGGCGATGTTGACCTCGCGTTACGAGCTGTTCCCGGAAGAACGCTTCACCTTCCACTCGGCGCGCATGCGCATGATGAACGTCAGCTCCGAAGAGCTGAAACGCATGGACGTGGACAGCGACCGTTGCGCGCTGGAACTGAGTGACGCCCGCGTCGACGTCATGGCCTACGCCTGTCTGGTGGCGATCATGTGCCAAGGCGCGGGTTACCACAAAGTATCCCAGGCGCGCCTGAGCAAGACCGTCGAAAGCAACAACGCACCGACGCCGGTGTTGAGCTCGGCCGGTGCGCTGATCGACAGCCTGAACGTGCTGGGCTACAAAAAAGTCGCGCTGATCACCCCGTACATGAAGCCGCTTACTCAGCAAGTGATCGACTACATCGAAGCCGCCGGTATCGAAGTCACCGATTCCATCAGCCTGGAAGTGTCGGATAACCTGGCAGTCGGTCGCCTCGACCCGATGAACCTGGTCGGTCACGCTGATCGCCTGAACATCGGTCAGGCCGATGGCGTGGTGCTCTCTGCCTGCGTGCAAATGCCGTCGCTGCCAGCGATTCAAGTGGTTCAGGATCGCCTCGACATGCCCGTGCTGTCGGCCTCGGTCAGCACCGTGTATCAGATCCTCAAAACCTTGGGCCTGAAAGCGCAGGTGCCAAATGCTGGCCATCTGCTCTCCGGTAAGTTCTGACACCTTGAGTTAAGGGGTACTATCGGCGGAGTCTCGATTGATGATGCCCCTTATGAAACTCGATCCTGTATCCCTGCGCCTGTTCGTCAGTGTCATTGAAGAAGGCACGATTGCGGCCGCAGCCAAACGCGAACACATCGCTGCGGCAGCGGTCAGCAAACGCCTGAGTGAGCTGGAAGAGCTGCTCGACTCGCAATTACTGGTGCGCACCAACAAAGGCATCACGCCGACGGCAGCAGGTATTTCCCTGTTGTACATGGCCCGCAGCGTGCTCAACAACCTGAATGAAATCGTGGTGCAGATGCACGATTTCTCCCACGGGCGGCGTGGCTCCATTCATGTGTTGGCGAATATCTCGGCCATCACCCAATTCATGCCGCCGCTGCTCAAGTCCTTCATGGACTTGTACCCGCAGATCAAAATCACCCTGGAAGAAAAAGAAAGCGTCGCCATTACCAAAGGCGTGGCGGAGAACCGCGCGGACATCGGGATCTTCACCCGACTGCCTCATGGTTCCGACGTTGAGGTCTATCCATTTCGTACTGACAAGCTGGTGTTGTTGGTGCCCGACGGCCACCCGTTGGCCGGTCGTGACAGCGTGACCTTTGCCGAAACCCTCGACCATGAGTACGTCGCCCTGCGCAGCGGCACGCATTTAAATTTCCAGATGATCAAAGCCGCCAGCGACGTTGGGCGTTCGCTCAAGTTGCGTATGGAAGTGTCCAGCTATGACGCGCTGTGTCTGATGGTTCAGGCCGGTATCGGGATTGGGATTCTGCCTCAGGGCAGTGTGGATATTTACAACATTCAGCATGCGAAAACCCTGACACTTGATGAGCCATGGGCTTTACGGGAATTGACCTTGTGCGTGCGTTCGCGGGAGGCGTTGTCGATTACGGCGCGGTTGTTGTTTGATCATATGTTGGCTTCGTAATAGTCGTAGGGTTTTTGATACTTATCCCTCAAACGTCTAAAACGCTGTTTTTTTTGGAGGTTTACCCATGGATCGCCTGTCTGCCCTGCTCACCCACTTTGGCGTGCGTGCCGGGACGTTTTTCAGCGGTGATTACTGCGGGGTGACCGCGTTCGACGAACCCTGCGGCCACATTCATTTGCTGCAAAGCGGTCAGGTGCAGATTCGCCTGGCGGATAACAGCGAACACCTGATCAGCGAGCCGACCCTGATCTTTTTCCCTCGCCCGTACCACCACCGCTTAAGCGCCATCGAAACCGACTTCACGCAACTGGTCTGCGCCACGCTGAATTTCAATGGCGGGGTGAATAATCCACTCTCGGCGGCGTTGCCTGATTACCTGCTGCTGCCACTCAAGGACATGCCGATGCTGGGCACCACCCTGGAGTGGCTGTTCAGCGAAGCCAGCGCCGATGAATGCGGGCGCGACGCGACCATGGACCGGCTGTTCGAGTTATTGGTGATTCAACTGCTGCGCTACTTGCTGGCCACCCATAACATGGCCAGCGGCATGATGGCCGGGTTGGCCGATCCGCGCCTGTCGCGCGCCTTGAACCAGATGCACGAGAACCCGCAGCAAGCCTGGACCGTGGCCGACCTCGCCACCACCGCCAACATGTCCCGCGCCAGTTTCGCCGCACACTTTCATGCCGTGCTAGGGCAGCCGCCGGCAGATTATTTGATGAGCTGGCGCATCAGCCTGGCGCAGAAGCGTCTGCGCGACGGCAAACCCATCGCACTGATCGCCGATGAAGTCGGCTACGAAAGCCCGTCTGCCCTCGCCCGCGCCTTCCGCCGCAAGACCGGCACCAGCCCGCGGGACTGGTTGCGCAGCCAGACCCAGACCGCCTGAAGTCACGCCAACGGATAGAGCGCGTCGTCGAACTGGTTCAGCCGTGGGAATACCAGCGGCTGATCGTCTGCCAGGTGGATCAGTCGCTGTTCATAGTCACGCAGGAAATCTTGCCGCGCCTCTTGGGTAATGTAAGGCACGTGCCAGGCCACGAAAGGTGGCAGCACGTCGAGTCCGACATACGCCAGAGTCCCGCGCAGGATCGGGCGCAGCATGTCTTCCAGCGGACCGTGAATCGCGCCCTCACCGAACATGTGTTCGCGCCCGCCGAGGGTGACGCTGACCAGGGCTTTCTTGCCCCTCAGGCCGCCTTGGTCGTAGAAGCGCTTGCCGCCATAGCAGACGCCGGACACCAGCACCCGGTCGATCCAGCCCTTGAGCATGGCCGGTGCCGAGAACCAGAAAATCGGGAAGTTCAGAATCAACAAATCGGCCCACAACAGCTTGTCCAATTCCTGCTGGATGTCCGCGGCAATCGACTGTTTCTTCACCCCGAGGCGTTGTTCCAGGGCGTAGACCAGATACTCCGGATCTTCCCTCGAGGAGAAATCATCAGCGCCGGCCACCGGGTTCCAGTTCATTGCATAAAGGTCTGAGACCTGCACCGTGTGCCCTTGCGCTTGCAGTGTTTCCAGCGCCTGGTCGCGCAAGGCGGCGGTGAACGATTTCGGCTCCGGATGAGCGTGGATGATCAATACATTCATCAATATTTCCTTAATGGGCAAAGGCCTGCTTGAGTTCGATCAGGGTCACGCCAGCATGCCCGAAGCCGATGCGCAGGTCTTCCTGTAAGGCCTCAAGGGAACGCGGCTGCTTGACCGTGCAACCAAAGGCACGACCGAGTGCGGCGAAATCCGGGTTACGCGGCAGCACGCCGATGGGTTCGATATCGAGGCTGAGCATGTCGTCGCGGATCTGGCCCAGCGCATCGTTGTTCCACAGCAACACCACCAACGGACTGTCCAGCTCCTCCACCGCCGTGGCCAATTCCTGCGCGGTGTAGAGAAAACCGCCATCGCCGACCAGCACCAGGCCCGGCCGCTGCGGTGCACCGAACTTGGCGCCGATCCCCGCCGGCAAGCCATAACCCAAGGTCCCGTAGCCGGTGGGGTGCAGCCAACTGCGCGGGGCATGGCTGATAAAGGCGTAGTTGCCGGTGTAGGCCAGTTGCGTCATGTCGCTGCTGATCACGGTGTTGTCCGGCAGCACGGCCGAGATCCGGTCGAGAATCGCTTGGTGGATTAACTGCAACGGGCCGTGGCCGGACCTGACCGCTTCCAGCAGTTTGCTCACCGCCTGAGTCGCCGCGCTGGCGTCTCGCGGTTGCGTGGGCAACAACGCGAGCAAAGCGTCGACGGTCTGCCGTGCATCGCCCTGGAGTGCTACGGCACACGGGTAAAAATCGTTGAACTTGCGTGCGTCAATGTCGACACGCAGCAGCCTGGCATTCAGCGGCAGACGCTCGCGCCAGTAATCGGTGTCAGCCATTTCGGTGCCGACCGCCAACACCACGTCGGCTTCTGCGATCAGCTTCCAACCGGGCTCGATACACAAGGTCGACCCGGCATTCAGCGGTGCATCGGCGGGTAACAACCCCTTACCGGCGACGCTGGTGAACAACGGCGCGGCCAGTCGTGTACTGAGGGCGTGCAGCCCGGCAGCGGCGTCCAACGCACCACCGCCGGCAATGATCATCGGCCGCTTAGCCGCTTGCAGCGTGCTGGCGGCTTGCTGCAAGGCCTCCGCCGACGGCAGGCCACGTCCGGGACGGCGCACGACTTCGTGGCTCCAGTCGCGAGCCACCGTTGCCGAGAGCACGTCCAGCGGCACTGAGATATGCACCGGGCGTGGGCGCTCGCTGTCGAACACCGCGTAGGCGCGGGCTATCAATTCCGGCAGGTCTTCTGCGCTCAAGGCCACGGCAGAAAAGGCCGTGATCGGCGCCGTCATGGCGCGCTGGTCCTGGGTTTCATGCAAGCAGCCCCAGCCTTTGCCGAGACTGGCGCTGTGGTTGACGCTGGAAATCACCAGCAGCGGAATCGAATCGGCATACGCCTGGCCGATGGCCGTGGCGGCGTTGGTCACGCCGGGGCCGGTAATCACAAAACACACCCCCGGCTTGCCGCTGACCCGCGCATAACCGTCGGCCATGAAGCCGGCGCCCTGCTCATGGCGGGTCAGGACATGACGAATACCGCTGCCGGGCAAACCACGGTACAGCTCGAGCGTATGCACACCCGGAATGCCGAAGACGGTGTCGACCCCGTAATTGGCCAACAGACGCACCAACGCCTGGCCGCCGGTCAAGGGCGTGACTGCAACGGGGCTGAGCAGAGACGTTTCGATAGCCATACAAGTCCTCGAACGGTTGTTGTCGTGAGTCAAGGAAACGATTGATGGCCATACTAAACGACTGTTCAGCACGACAGCAAGGCACTAATGAACGACTGTCCAGCAAGCATTGAGGGCTCGGATCGTGTTTTTGATTCTGCCCGGAGGGCGTAGGAACTGGCTTGCCTGCGATCGAGCGCGTAGCGGTCGTAAATACGAGTTTTCGGGTGTGACTGACACTGCGCGTCGTCTGGTTTTACTGCCGCTTCGCAGCAGATCGCGAGCAAGCTTGCTCCTACGCCCTCCGGGCAGAAGCGAAATTGCAAGTCCTAGACCACACAAACAAAAAGTCCGACTCGGCTCATCGCCTCGTCGGACTGTTTAATTGCAAAAACGCCTGCTTAGAAGATCGAGATCGGGTAGTCGGCGATCAGACGGAATTCGTCGATGTTGCCTTCAGCCTGATCGGCGTTGCCCCGATGCCACGCCTGACGCATGCGTAACGACAAGTCCTTCGCCGGGCCGGTCTGGACCACGTATTTGGCTTCGACGTTGGTTTCGTGGTGCTTGCCGTCCTCGCCGTAACCATAGTTGTGATACGGGTTGTCGATCGCGATATGCGAGCCGTCGATGTCATCACCGTGGGCATACCGCGCCATGAAGCTCAGGCCCGGAACGCCGTAGCTGGCCAGGTTGATGTCGTAACGCGCCTGCCAGGATTTCTCGCCAGGACCGTTAAAGTCCGAGTACTGGATCGAGTTGGCCAGGTTGATCGAGTCAGCGGTATCGCCCGGGCCGTTCTTGCCGAATGCCACGTAGTCGAACGGCGTATCGCCATGCACCTTCTGGTACGCGATGGTCACGGTGTGCGCCGTCAGGAAGCTGTACGCAACAGCCATGGAGTAAGCGGTGTTGTTAATGGCACCGGCTTTGGCCGACCCTTCATCGAGGGTGCGGTAAAGGTTGAGGTCAAAGTTCAGCGATTGCTTGTCCGAGATCGGCAAGGTGTAGTTGGCGTTGGTGTAGTACTGATGCCAGACATCTTCAAGTTCGGAGCCGTACAGGCTGAACGACAGACTGTCGCTGATCGCGTATTTACCACCCACGTAGCTGATGCTGTTGGCTGTCACATTGGCGTATGAAGCAAACAGATCATGCTCGTGGTTGGTGGTCACGGGACCGTCACCGCCCGTGAAGTGACCGGCATCCAGTTCGAGGTCCTTGATGTCGCTGCTGAGCAGGTTGAAGCCCGTGGCCGTTTGCGGGAATAAACGCGTACCACCGGCAGCAAATACCGGGGCCGTCGGCTGCAAGTCACCCCACAGCAATTCGGTCTTGGACACACGCACTTTCAACGCGCCGCCCGCACGACCGTATTCGTCTTCCGTCTCGCCATTGCCCTTTACCGGCAGGTTGCCCGTGCCCGCAGTGCCTTTGCCACCGTCCAGTTTGAACGCCCAGTCACCGAAGGCTTCTACACCAAAACCCACGGTGCCCTGAGTGAACCCCGAGCTGTAGCTGGCCAACACACCTTGCGTCCAGTCGATGCGATCGTTCTTGCCATCTTTAACGTTCCGGTTGAAGTAGTAGTTTTTGAGGTGGACAGTGAGACTGCTGTCCTCGACAAAGCCTTTTGCATCCGCTTGATCCGAGACAACCCCTGCCGATGCCATTTGGCAAACACCGAGAGAAACTGCAAGGGTCACGAGATTCCACTTAACAGGTATCATTTTTTGACTCCCCTGATTCTAATTAGCCATCGCCAATAAACACATGAGCTACAGAGAGTCCCCCTGAGTTCAGGCGAATAATTAACAATAGATGAGTTTTGGCAGATGGTCTTAAAACATTGAAACCGCGTTATTAGCCACGGTGATATTAAGGGCTTTGGCGCCCTGTCTTTTTATATCTTCAAGCGTGGGTTGTTCCCTCACGTCGGAAACTTTTAACACTTCGGGATCAAACGGTTACGTCGATTATCATGATAGTCACTATCGACCTTCATAATAGTCGCTCCGATTAATCCGATGTTAAGGTAACTCCCGATGATTGATCACGCCTCGACCGCCTTCTGACTCCGCATCAGAGGGTTCCGATTGGCTGCTCTACTTCATCATTCCTTTGGTAACGTTTTTTTTGCCACCACACTTCTCATGTGCGGTGGCTTTTTTCTGCCTGAAATTCAGCTATTCAGAGTTGCGCCGGAATACCCTCGGGCGTGCTCAAACCCACAACCAATCCGTCATATATTAAAGGCCTGATGTATGGCGTCGCCGCTGCCTTGCCAGTGTTTCAGCAGCAGAACAGCGGGTATTTCATCAACATCAGCGCGGGCGATTGCCTATGCCTCGCCGAGGTTCTTCGAACCTTATCGCAGCCTCCGGCAGCTCCTACCGGGGACCAGCGTGTGCTCAAGGATCGAGCACCCCGCCACTCCAGCTCTCCGACGGTTTGCTTCCGGTAAACTTGGCCACCACCGCGCCTTGTGGCACCAGCCGATCGCGATAGCGCGTGACGAAACGCCCGGCCTGCGGCGCTCGCAACACCACCTCTGACGTCGGGTCGCCCGGACGCTTGATAATCCGCGCGAAGCGCTCACCTTCCTCGACGTAACAGCCCAACTCTTTCTCGAAAATCAACACTCCCGGCACTGGCGCGAAGATCGACTCCATGTGCCCCATTTCCACCGCCACCCCCTGCCACGGCGACAGTTGCTGCGTGGTCGAATCTGCCGCGACCACCCCACGGTGGCACAGCCAATCGTATAAGCCCTGGGCGTCCTGTTCGGCCAGTGCATCGCTGACATCCCCTTGCCCGCGCAGCTCGATGGTCGCCGCGAGTTTGCCCACGCTGTTCTGTGCCAGCCACGGCGCGATGATCACTTCCTCGAATGAACCGTCGCCACCATCGTCCCAGATAATCGCTACATCAGCGTGCAACGCCGCCGCCAAATCCGCGCCTGCCGGCCAGCAACTGCGATGCATATACAGATAAGGCAAGGCCTCGTCATCGGTGTGCAGGTCGAGGACATAATCGGCCTCCGCCGCCAGCCCCACCAGCGCCCGCTGCCACAGGGCAAAGTTGCCGGTCGGCCGGGTCAGCGACAGCGAATGATCGAAATGCCGGTTGAAGTTCTGCCCGCTCGACTCATGAAAACGACCCACCCCACGGCCCCAACGGAACTGTCCGATGCCCAGCGGATTGGCCTGGGGCACCACGGTGATCGTGCCGTTGATGCGCCCTTCGTATTCAGCCTGATGCAGCCGCTCCAACAACAGGTGCAAGACCAGCATCCCGGCAATTTCATCGGCGTGCAGGCCGGCTTGCAGGTACACCGACGGTGCACTGCCCTGCCCCTGAAAACGCCAGGCGGCGACCGCCACAGGCTCGCCGGAATCGCCGGGCACTTTCACAGAAATATCGTCAGCCATACCCTACTCCCGGTGAATCATCGAACCACTAGTGGAAATTGAACGAACGCTCAATTACTCTCGACATCTACGCCACTCCTAAGCCCTGCCTACGGGGCCCACTCCTAAAGGAACTACTGTGGAACTCGATGGCCGTAAATTTCGCCGCGCCGAACCGGATGAACGCCGCGAGCTGTTGATCAGCGCCGCACTCAAGTGCCTGGCCGAAGAAGGCCATGCCGGCATTTCCGTCCGCCGTATTGCCAAGGAAGCCGGGGTCTCTGTCGGCCTGGTCAATCATCACTTCGGCAGCATCGATGTGTTGATTGCCGATGCCTATCAGAAGCTCTCGCTGGGCATGACCAATGCCCTGCAATTGGAAGTCGATCAAGCCGGCAACGCTGCCGAGCGCATGGACGCGTTTCTGGTCGGCTCGTTTTCACCCCGAGTGCTCGACCCCAGCCTGCTCAGCGTCTGGGTGGTGTTCTGGAGCCTGGTTCGTCATTCCCCGCACGTCAGCAATGCCCATGAACAAGGCTACGGTGCTTATCGCAACTTGCTGGAACGCCTGCTCAATGAACTGGCCGACGAAGAAAACTTCCAGATCAACAACGCCTCGCTGGCCGCCATCGGCCTCTCGGCGATGCTCGACGGCCTGTGGCTGGAGTGGTGTCTGAACCCCACCACCTTTGGCGCCGACGACGCGCTCGACATTTGCCGGCGCTGGGTCAACGGTCTACGGCGCGGCGCCTTCGGCGGCAACGACAACCCTTGAAGTCCTTCGACCAAACACCATCGCCCGTTTGAACGCGGCATCCTGTAACGCCAGAAAACCATAGGCCAGCAAGCAAAACAGAACGCCTTGCAACGAACGATCGATGCCCCGCCGATTCACTTCAACGACCGGCGCAGCGGTGTGCCGCGTCGCTCACCCAGGGCAAACAGGCCCTCGATGATAAACGTCAGGCACACGTAGATCAGCGCCACCAACAGCAGCGGCTGATAGATCTGGAAGGTCTGCGCCCGCACCACATTGGCCGCGCCCAGCAGGTCGATCACGGCAATGGTCGAGGCCAGCGCGGTGGACTTGAGCAGCATTACGCTCTCGCCGGCCAGCGTCGGCAGCAACAGACGCAACGCCCGTGGCAAGCGCACCCGCAGCAGCGTCTGACGCGGCGTCATGCCAAAGGCCGACGCGGCTTCCATCTCGCCCTTGGGCACCGCCATCAGCCCGCCACGCACCACCTCACCGACATAGGCGCCTACCGACAGCACCAGGGCAAAGACGATGTACCAGTAACCGTCACGCAGGTACGGCCAGAAAATACTGCCGCGCACCCACGGAAACTGCGCGAACAGGCTGCCCAGCCCGTAATAGAAAATGTAGATCTGGATCAGCAGCGGCGTGCCACGGATCACGCTGGTGTAGCCCAGACTGGCATGGGCCAGCAGGCGATTGCGCGACAGCCGCGCCAACGCCGTGAGGATCGCCAGGGCAAAGCCGAACACACTGGCAATCAGCAGGATCGAGATTGTAGTCTTCAGCCCGTTGAGCAACAGGCCGACGTATTCGAGCATCCAGGTTGGCATCATCGACATTCACTCAGACCAAAGGCATCCAGCGCCGGATGCGCCGTTCCAGCCGCCCCGACATATGGTTGGAAAACAGCGTCACCAGGTAATACAGCGCAGCCGCCGACAGGTAAAACAGCAAATACTGACGCGTGGAACCGGCGGCTTGCTTGGCGGTGTACAGCAGTTCGTTGGTGCCGACCACGCTGATCAGCGCGCTGTCCTTGATCAGGTTGATCCACAGATTGGCCATGCCGGCCAGGGCGAACGGCGCCATCATCGGCAACGTGACCCGACGAAACAAACCGATCCCCGACAGACCAAACGCACGGGCGGCTTCGATCTGCCCATGGGGAATCGCCAGGATCGCCGCACGAAAGATCTCTGAGGCGTAGGCGCCCTGCACCATGCCCAACACCACGATGGCAACCCATGCACCGTTGACATTGATCGGGGCGAATCCAGCCCAGTCCAGGGCCGCGTTCAGCCCCATGGAACCCACGTAATACAGGATCAGAATCATCAACAATTCAGGCACTGCGCGAAACAGCGTGGTGTAGATCCTCATCGGCACGGCCAGCGCCCGTGAGCCACTGAGTTTGCCGCAGGCGAGCAACAGCCCGAGCACGATACCGACCACAAACGAGCCCGCCGATATCTGCAGCGTGACCCCTAACCCTTGAAGCAATGCGTGACCCCAGCCTTGGGAGCCGAGACCGATCAACTCAAATGCCGATGCCATAGGCACGTCCCCCTGGTGACCGCCCCTTGCGGAGCGGTGCTACGACGTTAGAAATTCGGCTTGACGCTGATATCGAAGTACTTGCCGGAAATCTTGTCGTAATCGGGGCTTTTCAACAGTGTGGTAATCGCCGTGTCGAGCTGAGCCTTGAGCGCGGTGTCGCCTTGGCGCATGCCCGCACCAACGCCTTCGCCGAATATCGGGTCATGCGGAGCGGTCGCCAGGTTGGCGAGTTTTGCTTGTTTGGCATCAGGCGTTTTGACAAACGCATCGACCGCCGTGCCGTCAGCCATGACCAGATCGATCCGGCCCGCCAGCAGATCGGCGTTCGCCGAATCCTGAGTGTCGTAATATTTTACATCGGCAATATGTTCATATTTCGCTTTCATGAAATTGGCACTGACCGTGGAGATCTGTACGCCAACGGTTTTGCCTTTCAGACCTTCTGGAGTGACCTCGACTTTAGTGCCCTCGCGGCCGACAATCCCGATCGCCGAGTCGTAGTAAGGAACACTGAAGGCAATCTGTTTTTTACGTTCATCGGTGACTGACATCGAAGCGAAAATGACGTCGATCTTTTTCGCCAACAACGATGGGATGATCCCATCCCAGGCGATTTCATCGATCTCGCATTGGCTCTTCATTTCTTCACAGAGCTTTTTGATCAGATCGATTTCAAAGCCCTGCCATTGCCCATCCGGTCGCTTTTCCGCGAAGGGCGGATAAGGTTCGGCTGCCACGCCGAAGTGAAGGGTTTGTGCCTGCGCCATGCCGGTGCCAGCCAGGAATAACAACGTTGCGCTACCCAGCCATTGTGCGAGTGTTCGATTGCTCATGCCGATCCCCTTGGTTGTTGTCGCTATTTTTGTTGTTGTTTTTCATATACCCGTGGTCGTTGTGACCCAGTGTGAATCGAGGCAAGCATTAACGGGTGTGTAGCATTAACGAGTGTGTTGCGCGTTGACGAACTGCCGGCAGCGCTCGCTGTCCGGGTGTACGAAGACATCGTTGGGGCTGCCGGTTTCCTCGATCAGCCCTTGGTGCAGGAACGCCACTTGCGACGAGACATCGCGGGCGAAGGCCATTTCGTGGGTGACCAGAATCATCGTCCGGCCTTCTTCGGCCAGCGAGCGAATGACCTTCAGCACTTCACCCACTAACTCCGGGTCGAGGGCCGAGGTCGGTTCGTCGAACAGCATGACTTTGGGCCGCATGGCCAGGGCCCGGGCAATCGCCACGCGCTGCTGTTGACCGCCGGACAAGAACGCAGGGTATTCATGGCACTTCTCGAACATCCCGACCCGATGCAGCAAAGCTTCGGCCCGCTCGATAGTTTCCGCGCGACTCTCGCGCAGCACCTGAATCGGCGCCTCGATCAGGTTTTCCAGCACGGTGCGATGGGGCCACAGGTTGAAGCTCTGGAACACCATGCCCAGGCTTGAGCGTATGCGGATCAGCTGTTTCGGATCGACCACATGCGGCTGGTCATAACGGTCGCGCCCGAGGTCAATGCATTCACCGTCGACGCACACCCGGCCCTGGTCCGGCACCTCCAGCATATTGATGCAGCGCAGCAGCGTACTCTTGCCGGAGCCGCTGGCGCCGATCAGCGAAATCACATCACCTTCGCGGGCAGTCAATGACACGCCCTTGAGCACTTTCACCGCGCCGAAGGCCTTGTGGACGCCCTCGACCTCAATCATCTTTTTTACCGGCCTGGCTTCGACCTTGATCGGGCTGACCGCAGCGGCGGACAGGCTGCGTGGCGCTTGCGGCTGCAACCCCTGGACGAACGCCTTGATGCGTTGGCAGGCCTTGGCCAGTTGTTCTTCGCCGAGCGTAAACGACAAACGCACAAACCCTTGCGCCGGCTCACCAAACGCGGCGGCGTCGAGCACCGATACGCCGGCTTCACGAAACAGGCGCCAGGCGAAGTCCAGCGAGCTGAGCCCGGTGGCGCGCACATCCACCAGCACGAACATGCCCGCCTCCGGCTTGAGTACCGTGAGCCCCGGACAATCGCCCAATGCGCCCACTACCAGGTCGCGGCGACGGCAATAGATGTCGCGCATGCCGGCCGTCACTTGATCGTGAGCCAACACCGCCGTCAGCGCCGCTTCCATCACAAAACCAGGCAACCCATAGAGCATGCTCAACAGCAGGGTTTCCGCGTGGCCGATCAAGGTCGGCTCAGCGATAATCCAGCCGATGCGCCAGCCGGTCATGGCGTGGGATTTCGACAAGCTGCCGACCACCACGCAGCGTTTTTCCATGCCCGGCAAGCTGGCGAGGCTGACGTGTTCGCGTTCATAACAGAGGCTTTCGTACACCTCGTCCACCACCACCCACAGGTCGTGGGCAATCGCCAGGTCGGCAATCGCTTGCAGCTCTTCGACGTTGAGCATCACGCCAGTGGGATTGTTCGGGTTGGAGAGGAAAATCGCCCGAGTGCGCGGGGTAATGGCGGCGGCCAGACGCGCCGCATCCGGGCGGAAACCAGCCCCGGCGTCGCAGGTCACCCGCACCAAACTCGCGCCGGAGGCTTTCAGCGTGGCTTCGTAGGTGACGTACATCGGGTCCAGTACGATCACTTCGTCACCGGCCTGCAACAGGCACATCGAGGTGACGAACAGCGCGTTCTGCGCCCCGGCGACGGTGATCACGTTTTCTGCTTGAACCGGACGCCCCAGACAGGTGGCATAGCGCTGAGCGATTGCCTCGCGCAACGACGGCCGGCCGGCGATGTCGGTGTAGTGGGTGTCGCCGCCGCGCAGGGCGTCGACGGCAACATCGGTGATGAAGTCAGGGGTGGGGAAGTCCGGGTCACCGACACTGAGAATGATCACGTCCTCGCCGTTGCGCTGGGCGTCGAAGGCCGCATGGTGAATGTCCCAGGCCGCCACGCCATGGCCGGTTATTCGTTCAACGAAAGGGGAAAAGCGCATGCCAGGACCTCCCATGATGTTTCGGTGAGGACCACCATAAGCGAAACTGAACAGTCGCTCAATAGCGATTTTCAACGCTGGCGAAAATTATTCATGGGGGTGTGATGTGGCCACTTTTTTGTAGGAGCTGCCGAAGGCTGCGATCCAGTGCAAAGCACTGGCAAGGGAGTGAATTTCAAATCACGGCAAAGTCGTACCGCCTTTATCGTCCGAGTGCGGCCCAAACCTTCGGCAGCTCCTAAAGGTGATCGGTGGTCTACAGATCAAACCGGTCAATCGCCCGGCGGCGTTCGTTGTCGTCGCGCATGTCGTAGCTGGCGGTGGTGGCGATGTTGGTGTGGTGCGCCAGCTTTTGCGCAATCGACAGGTCATGTTCTTCGATGACCCGCGTGATGAATGAACGACGAAAATCGTGGGGCATGATGTCCATGCCGATCTGCCGCCCGCGCTGTTTGGCGATAAAGTAGATGGCGTGTTTGGTGATGCGCTCACGGGTGATATGGCTGCCGCGGCGGATGCGATTGAACAGAAAGGGATCGTCACCCTGCCCCTCGGGCAGGCAGGAGCGACGCAATTCCAGCCAGTCGTTAAGCACACTGAATGCCCAGGTCGGGGCATATTTGATCAGTTGTTTGTTGCCCTTGCCGGTGACCTGCAAGCTACGTTCGGCAAAATCTACCTGCGCCAGGTCGAGGTTCACCGATTCCGATTTGCGCATGCCGGAGCCGTACAGAATCGCAATGATCGCCGCATCACGACGCCCCTGGGGGCGCGGGTCAGCGGCGCAGACGTCCATCAACTCCTTGATCAGCGTGCGGCGAATATTCTTGCCTCTGCCCAGGCGCGTGCCAGCGATTGGCTTTACCGAACGCATTTTCAACAACTGTTCGTGGCTGATCAGGCTTTGGCGCCAGGCCTCGTTGGTCACACCGCGAATCGCGTTGACGTACAACGACGAGGTGTTCGGCGCATAACCGTCTTCACGCAACGTGGCGACCAGCGCGATCACGTCGCCGGGCTGCAATTGGTGCCAGGGAATTTCGCCGATAGCCATGTCGACAAACCCCAGACGATCCGCTGCGTCCTGCAGCACGTACTTCATCGTCAAGCGGCTCGACGGCGCCAGGCGCGCCAGATACAGCGCCAACGGATTCTGCACCTCGCGCAGCGACATGAACGACCTGCCCAGAGTGATAAAAACAGCCACTCTACACCACATCGTCAGCGGCTAACCAATTGAACCCACAGACATTTTATTGCCACTAAAGATCATTGGTCTTCAGCAGTTCGGCGCCACTGAACACCCCTCCCAATTGCATAAATCGCCCGCCACTGCCGAGGGTACCCAGGTCCATGGGCACCAGGTTCAGGGACCTGATCAGTTCCGCCACCGACGCCTTGGCCTGCGCATCGTCGCCCGCGATGAACGCCACACGTTTATGACCCTCGGGAGCCGCGTTAAAGAATCCGGCAATGGGCAAGGTATTGAAGGCCTTGACCACCCTGGCATCGGCAGCGAGGCGTGCAATGATTTCGCTGCCGCTGTCGTCACCCAAATGGTCGACCGTGAAGTCCACGTAGTTGAGAAAGGTATTGGTCGCGTCGATCAGAATCCGCCCTTCCCATTTGGGCAACTTGGCCAGCGCCTCTTTGACGCTGACCCAAGGAATCGCCAACACCACGATCGGGCAGGCCGCCGCCTGTTCCAGCGTCACCGCCCTCGCCTGCGAGCCCAATCGATGAATCACCAACGACAGGCTTCCAGGACCGCGACGATTGCTCAGCAGCACCTCGTGCCCGGCACGGATGAATTCCGCCGCCAGCGTTTCACCGACGGTTGCAGCGCCCAGAATCCCGATGTTCATAGCATGACCTCACGACTGTCCATAACTGAATTGCCAGCGGCAAAATTATAGCCGTGGAACGACTAATCCATTGCCCAGCCGGGCGGGAACCGCTTTTTCTTTATGAAACCTATACATAAATATGATTCTGCCGCACCTGCCGAGGGTGTTAAAAAGCCCCCACGTAATAGCTCAATGGCATCAACGCCGGCTTCCGACCTAAGGTTCAGGTACCACAATGTTTAAAGACCTCACGATTGCCAAACGGCTCGGCCTTGGTTTCGGCCTGGTGCTGGCGCTGATGATGCTGATCACCCTGATCGGCGTACAGCGCGTAGGCATGATCGAAGCGCGCCTTACCAGCGTCAGCGAAGACGCCGCAATCAAACAGCGCTATGCGATCAACTTCCGCGGCAGTGTGCATGACCGTGCCATCACCATTCGCGACGCGGTGCTAGTGCGTGATGAACAGGGGCTGGCGAGCATTCTGAGTGATATTTCGCGCCTCAATGCGTTGTACCAGGCCTCGGCGCAACCGATGGACAAGCTCTATCAGGACAAGGGCGCCAGCAGCGAAGAAAAAACCATGCTGGAGGGCATCAAGGCCAGCGAGCGCACCACCCTCGCCCTGACCGACCGCTTGTTGCGCCTGCGCCAGCAAGGCGATATCGAACAGGCACAAACCCTGCTGCTGACCCAGGTCTCGCCGGCCTACAAAGAATGGCTGAAACAGGTCAACGGTATGATCGACTGGGAAGAAGTGGCGATCGGCAAAGACATCAACTTCGTCCGCGTCACAGCGAGCAACTTCTCCTGGCTGATGCTGTTGGCCACCGCCATTGCCGTGTTGTTGGGCGTGGTGGCGTCGCTGCTGATCATTCGCAGTGTCAAGTCGACGCTGGGCGCCGAACCCCACGAAGTGGCACGACTGATTCGCCACATGGCCAGCGGCAATTTAAGTGACACCATCGAGACCCATTACCCGAACAGCGTGATGGGCGCCTTGAAAACCACCAATGTGCACCTGGCCGACACCATGACCCAGGTGCGTGCGGTGGCCGTCGAACTGATGGGCTCGTCCTCACAACTACTCGCCAGTTCGGACAGCAACAGCGAGCAAATGCGCGTACAAACCGGTGAAACCGAACGCATGGCTTCGGCGATCTCGCAAATGGCGGCGACCGTCAATGAAGTGGCCGGTTATGCCGCCACCGCCGCGAAAGCCACGCAAACCGCCGACCTGGAAGTGGAGAAAGGCAAGCAGGTGGTGGAAACCACGGCCGTCGCCATGCACGAACTGGCGGATGTGCTGGAGAACGCCGCGCGCTCCGTGGGCCAGGTGGCACAGGACAGCAAAGCGATTGAGGCGATCGTCACGGTGATCAACGCCATCGCCGAACGCACCAACCTGCTGGCGCTCAACGCCGCCATCGAAGCCGCCCGTGCCGGCGAATTCGGCCGGGGCTTCGCCGTGGTGGCCGACGAGGTGCGCTCGCTGGCCACCCGGACCCAGGAATCGACCCAGGAAATTCGCACCATGGTCGGGCAATTGCAGACCGGCGCCGGCGTGACCGCCGACCTGATGCGCGACAGCCGAGAACGGGCCCAGCGCACGGTGGAGCAGACGCACCTGGCAGAAGCGGCCCTGGTGAAGATTCGTCATGAAGTGGGCGCGATCAATGACATGAACGCGCAGATCGCCAGTGCTTCCGCCCAGCAACGGGTTGCCGCCGAGGACGTCAGCCAGAATATCAACCGTATCCATGAATCCGCGTTGGAAACCGCCGTTGGCTCGAACCAGGTGGCACGCTCCAGCAAGGAACTGGCGGGCCTGGCCGATGTGCTGACCGAGAAGGTGAGTTTCTTTAAGGTGTAAGCATCCATGGAAATTTCTTTTGCCTGGTTAACCGCCTTCGCCAACACGTTGGCGAAAGGGCCCGACCAGGCAAAATTTTTTTTCAGGTTCGATGAATAAATCTACGCTTTCAGGTGTTCTCTGGTTGTCACTGTCCCGTGCCTTAATTCAGGAGCAATGCAGATGAAGACCCGCAACGCCACACCTCTGATTCGTCACTCTTCCGCCTGGGCCCTGGCCGGCTGTCTGGCGGCCACCCTGTTGAGCGGCTCGGCACTGGCCTCCGGCGGTGGCGGCGGAAGCAGCGCGCCGTCGAAACCCAATTGCCCGAAAGGCCAGGTCTA
The DNA here is from genome assembly GCF_044336365.1 of Pseudomonas sp. NA-150. Taxonomy (NCBI): domain Bacteria; kingdom Pseudomonadati; phylum Pseudomonadota; class Gammaproteobacteria; order Pseudomonadales; family Pseudomonadaceae; genus Pseudomonas; species Pseudomonas sp. NA-150. The sequence goes on from NZ_CP172305.1 coordinate 3,623,382, forward strand.
CGACTCGCGGACCCGAACCTGCACCGACCAGCAAAGCAGCATTACCCCCGATGCCGACCGCACTGATTACGCTTACCGTCTGGCCAAGGCCGGTCGCTATGATGAAGCGCTGACATTGCTCGACACCCTCCAGGAGCCGAACACTGCCCGCGCGCTCAACTATCGTGGTTATGCCACACGCAAACTGGGGCGCACCGATGAAGGCATCAGCTACTACCTGAAGTCTGTACAACTGGACCCCAAATACGCGCAGGTGCGCGAATACCTGGGCGAAGCGTATGTGATCAAAGGCCAGGTAGACCTGGCAAAAGAGCAACTGGAAACCATCAAAACCCTGTGCGGCACGTCCTGCGAGGAATATCGTGATCTGGCCCATGCGATCAATCACTCTTCGGGTACGTAACTGACCACGGGCACCTCTGGCCCAGGTCAAACCGGGCTAGTCTTGCCCTCTTCATTGCGGAGGCTGTCATCGCGAGCGATATCGACATCAGGGCCGAACTTGGCCAGCATCTGGCGCGCTTGTGGCGCTATGGTTTGGTGCTGTCCCATCAGAAGCATGTCGCCGAAGACCTGGTGCAGGCCACCTGTGTCCGCGCGTTGGAGCGTGCCGGGCAGTTCGTGCCCGGTACCCGGCTCGATCGCTGGCTGCTGTCGATCATGCATTCGATCTGGCTTAACGAGATCCGCTCCCGGCGTGTGCGTCAGGGCCAGGGCTTCGTCGACGCCGAGAGCACGTTGTCGTTCGACGGCGAGCATCAGGCACTGAACCACGTGCTGGCCGGACAGGTCATCAAGCGGGTCAACGCCTTGCCTGAAGCGCAGCGCGAAACGGTGTTCCTGGCATACGTCGAGGGACTGTCGTACCGCGAAGTGGCCGATCTGCTCGAGGTGCCCATCGGTACCGTCATGAGCCGCCTGGCCGCCGCCCGCCTCAAACTCGCCGAAACCGCCACACCCCACGCCGCGTCGAGCGCATCGACAGGAGACAGGCGATGAACGACCACAATCGGCAGCCGGTGCCGTCAGACGAAAACCTGGTCGCCTACCTCGATGGACGTCTGGACGAAAAACAACGCATCCAGATCGAAATCGCCCTGCAGGAAGACTCGGCGCTGGCCGAGCGTTTCGAGATATTTTGCCGCAGCAATCTGCCGTTTCAGAGTGCCTTTGGCACCCTGCTCGAACAGGCGCCAACCGAGAAACTGCAGGCGATGCTGGCCGCCTTGCCCACCCCGACCCAAGTCCGCCAACGCAACCTCAGTCGCCGGGGCTTTGTCGCCGCAGCCGCCAGCTTCATGATCGCCGGGGTCATCGCCGACCGGGTTTACCTCGATTGGCGTACGCCGACCACGACCCACGGCTGGCGCGCGCTGGTGGCTGAATACATGGCGCTGTACACCCGGCAAACGCTGGACAACCTAGGCAATGATTCAAGCCTGCAAGACGCGCAGCTCGAGGCGGTGAATGAGCGTCTGGGGCTGTCGCTGACTGCCTCGCTGGTAGCGCTGCCGCGCCCCGAACTCAAGCGCGCGCAAATTCTCGAATACGACGGCGTGCCCATCGCCCAGATCACGTACCTCGACCCCGAGCACGGTCCTCTGGCGCTATGTATCACTCGCTCGGACAGTGGCGAAACGGCACCAGCCGTAGAGCAGCGGCTGAGCATGAATGTGGTGTTCTGGGCGGATGCGACTCACGCGTACATGTTGATCGGGCACAACCCGCCTGATGAACTGGGCGCCATGGCGCAACTGGTCCGCAGCCGGCTTTCGGTGTGATCTAGCTGGCTGCGACATTTATCCGCAGGCTGAGCGATGTTTGTGACTGGAGTCCCTCGCGGCTTTCTGGTCTATTAGCGTGCGTCCTCAGACGCCACTGCCCATAGGAAGATAAATTCGAATGTCTGCGAACCCTTTGAAGAACGTCCTGACCTCGTTTGCCCTGCTTGCCTCACTGGCCACTGTCACCTCGGTGTTTGCCCACGCGCACCTGCAAAGCGAAACCCCGGCATCCGGCAGCACCGTGACCGCCCCCAAAGAGCTGCGCCTGAACTTCTCCGAGGGTGTCGAAGTGAAATTCACCAAGGTCGACGTCACCACCGAAAGTGGTGCGCTGGTCTCGGTGAAAAGCATGGCCACGGCAACGGGCGACAAAAAAATCCTGATCATAATCCCCGCCACACCGCTGGCTGCCGGGCAATACAAGGTGGTCTGGCATGCCGTGTCGGTCGACACCCACAAGAGCAACGGTTCTTACTCCTTCAAGGTAAGCCCGTAACGCCATGCAGAGCGCGTTGATCCTGTGTCGCTTCATCCACTTTGCCGCCGTGCTGTTGCTGTTCGGTACCTGCCTGTTCCGCACCTGGCTGTTCCGGCCTCTACTGAACAGTGAAGACCTGCGGACACTGGACCAGAAGCTCACGTGGCTGACGCGCCTGCTGATTCCCGTGGCGTTGTTCAGTGCCCTGGCATGGCTGGTGCTGACCACGGGCTCCATGGCCGACTCATGGCAAGACGGGCTGGATCCGCCGACCTTGTTGATGGTGCTGGGCAGCACCTTCTTCGGTCAGGTGTGGAGCACGCATTTGCTGTTCAGCGGGCTGCTGATGCTCGGTCTATGGTTACCGGGCCTATCGTCGCCGTGGCGGCGGCTGACGCTGGCCGCGTTGTTACTGGGCAGCCTGGCGCCGGTCGGCCATGGCGCGATGTTCGACGGCCTGCTGGGCGACCTGATGATGCTCAATCAACTGGTACACCTGTGCGGCATTGGCGCCTGGCTCGGTGGTTTATTGATGCTGGTGTTGCTGCTGATGCCTCCGGCCTCCGGCAATACCGAGCGGATCCTGTTGCGCTTCAGCGGCATCGGTTACCTGCTGGTGGCGACGATCATCATCACCGGCCTAATCAATGTCAGGGTCCTCAGCGGTTCGATATGGCCGGTTCCGGCGCTGTCCGGGTTCGGTCTGATCCTGCTGATCAAGGTATGCCTGGTGTTATGCATGCTGGGGCTGGCGCTGTTCAATCGGATAATGCTCAACCGCAACGCCGGCCGCCTTCATCTGTTACGCACCAGCGTCACCCTCGAGTGCCTGTTTGGCATGGCGGCGGTGGCAGCGGTGTCGCTGCTGGGCACCCTGCCGCCGATGGCCCTTGCCTGAGCCGGCGACCACCGCTTTGCAATGCACCGTAACAACTTGGTGCTTGATGAGATCGGGATTTAGAGTAGCCTCTTTTGATCAGTATTTAACGTCAAAAGATGACATGGGAGCCGTTATGTCCATCATCAAAAAACCAGGTGATTCCGACAAACCCCCTGCTTCAGGTAAACCCACGAAAAAAGTCGTGCCCCTGAACAGCCCCTCTAAACCCGGAGATTCAAGCGTCATGGAAGCAGTGACTACCTCTTACTCTGCGCTGGCCACCCCCTTGCCAACCTTCTGGCTGATCGCCCACGAGCTGCGCGACCGCTCCGAGAGCGAGCGCCTCAAACACATCCAGACGGGCTTTCCGGCCACCTGGGTGCGCGCGACTCGCGAAGCCTTCAAGCTCAGCAATGAACTGCTGGAATCCTTGTTCAACGCCTCGATCTCAACCCTCGAGCGTCGGCAAAAGCAGCAGCAACCACTGGACTCGGTAGCCTCCGAGCGCCTCGATCGCGTCGCCATCATCGCGACCCAGGCCGCAGAGGTTTTCGAAGCGCCGGACAAAGCCAGTCGCTGGATGGTCACCGCCAATGCCGCGCTGGGCGACGCCACGCCCCTGCACCTGTGCGAGAGCGAAATCGGAGCACGGCAAGTGCGTCGTGTATTGGCGGCCATGGAATACGGCGGGGTTGTCTGATGCAGGTCTGGAGAATCGCCAAGGCGCGATTCGCCAGCGATTTGTCGGGACAAGGTGCGGCCTTGTTCGGTGGGCGCTGGAATCATATCGAACAACGAGCGATGTACTTCGGTCTGACACCGGCCATTTGCGCGCTCGAAACCTTCATTCATGCCACCGAGGTTCCGCGCTTCCCGCTCAAGATCATCCGCTTGAGCCTGCCGGATGATCCCGAGTTATACCGGGAGCCCTCGCTCGCGCAATTGCCTGATGGCTGGGATGCCAAACCTGCCGACAGCCCGAGCATGGATTTCGGTTCTCGCTGGCTGGAGCAACGGCAACAACTGGGCTTGATCCTGCCGTCATCGGTCATGGTCTACGAGCGCACGGTCATGATCAATCCCGATCACCCGGCGGCCAGCCAGATCAAGATCCTCAGCGTCTGCGACTTCGCCTACGACAGCCGGATGTTCGCCCAGCGTAACTGATCGTTGAAACCTGTCACGTCAACCGTCAACGGTTGACGTCAACCACCACCCGTCCCCGTACTTTACCGGCGATCAGTTGAGCACCCACTTCAATCACCTCGCTCAGACCGATTTCGCGGCTGATCAGTGGCAACAGCGACAGGTCCAAATCAGTCGCCAGACGCTCCCAAGCCTGTATCCGGTCAGCGCGCGGGCGGTTCACGCTGTCGATACCGGCCAGGGTCACGCCGCGTAGAATGAACGGGGCCACCGATCCCGGAAACTCCATGCCTTGCGCCAACCCGCAGGCGGCCACGGTGCCGCGATAGCGGGTGGCAGCGCAGACGTTGGCCAGCGTATGGCTGCCCACTGAGTCAATCGCCGCCGCCCAACGCTCCTTGGCCAACGGACGGCCCGGCTCGGACAGCGTGGCGCGGTCGATAATCTCGGCAGCGCCCAGTTGTTCAAGGTAAGCGCTTTCAGCGACGCGACCGGTGGAGGCGACCACGCGATACCCCAGCTTAGCCAGAATCGCGATGGCGAAACTGCCGACGCCGCCGTTGGCGCCGGTGACCAGCACTTCGCCCTTGTCGGGGGTCAAGCCATGTTCTTCCAGCGCGATCACTGCGAGCATCGCGGTGTAGCCCGCGGTGCCAATCGCCATGGCCTGCGCCGGGGTAAATGCCTTGGGCAGCGGGATCAGCCATTTGCCTTCAAGGCGCGCCTTTTGCGCCAGGCCACCCCAATGCCCTTCGCCGACACCCCAGCCATTGAGCAACACCTGATCGCCGACTTGAAACTGCGGGTCGCTGCTGTCGCTGACCGTACCGACCAGGTCGACGCCCGGCACCATCGGAAACTTGCGCACAACCGGGCCGGCGCCGGTAATGGCCAGACCGTCCTTGTAGTTCAACGTACTGTAAGCAACATCCAGCGTGACCGTGCCGGCCGGCAGTTGTTCTTCGCTGATCTCACTCAGCGTGGCCCGATAACCGTTGTCGTCTTTCTCGATCAAAATGCCCTTGAACATGTTCGCCTCCGATTTAGACCCTAGAATCAATGCACAGCCGTTTGCGGTTACTGCCCGGGCCAGTGGCCACGAAAACCTCGCTCGGCAATAATAGACCGATCGTATTTAAATATCATAAGACTTTTGGATATACGCCTGGCTCAGCGGTTATAGGGCAAAGTGAGTCAACGTTTCAGCACCTGAACCCCGCAACGAACGGAGAATAACAAGCATGAGCACCTGGCCCGACCGCCGTATCCTTGACCTGTTCAATATAGCCCTGCCTATCTTGCAAAGCCCCATGGCGGGCGCCAGCGGCTCGGCGATGGCCATTGCAGTCGCCAAGGCCGGCGGCCTCGCCTCCCTGCCCTGCGCCATGTTGAGCCTGGAACAGATTCGCGCCGAAGTCGCGTTGATCCGCCAACAGAGCAAGGCCCCGTTGAACCTGAATTTCTTCTGCCACCAGACACCCGCGGCCGATCCCGAGCGAGAAGCGCGCTGGAAACAAAGCCTCGAGCATTACTACCTCGAACTCGGCGCCGACTTCGATGCACCGACACCGGTGTCGGTCCGCGCGCCGTTCGATGAGGCCAACTGCGCATTGGTCGAAGAGCTCAAACCGGAAGTCGTCAGCTTTCACTTCGGCTTGCCCGCGCAAGGCTTGCTGGATCGGGTCAAAGCCACCGGCGCGAAAGTCATTTCTTCCGCTACTACAGTGCAAGAGGCGGTCTGGCTGGAACAGCACGGTTGCGACGCAATCATCGCCATGGGCTATGAGGCCGGCGGCCATCGCGGGATTTTTCTCGGTGAATCGCTGGATACCCAGATCGGCACCCTGGCGCTGGTGCCGCAGATCGCCGACGCGGTCCGGGTGCCGGTGATTGCTGCCGGGGGTATTGGTGATGCACGCGGGGTTGCCGCGGCCTTTGTGCTGGGAGCCTCGGCCGTGCAAATCGGTACGGCCTATTTGTTCTGCGCCGAAGCCAACGTCAGTGCGCCGCACCACCAAGCCTTGCGCAGTGCGCAGGCCAGCGACACCGCCTTGACCAACCTGTTTACCGGCCGGCCGGCGCGAGGCATCGTCAATCGGGTGATGCGCGAACAAGGCCCCATCAGCGCCATCGCCCCCGCGTTTCCACTGGCTGGCGGTGCGCTGCTGCCCTTACGTGCCAAGGCTGAGCCACAAGGCAATGGCGACTTCATGAACCTGTGGGCAGGTCAGGCGGTGGGCTTGAAACATGAATTGGCGGCTGAAGAATTGACGCGGCAGTTGGCTGCGCAAGCGCTGGCAAAGCTGACCGGCAAGTGAAAAACCTGTAGGAGCTGCCGAAGGCTGCGATTGGCACTCAAACGCGGTGAGTGGTCCGGTTTTATCGCAGCCTTCGGTGCTCCTACAGGATTGTGCGCATTACTTCTTCAGATTCTGTCGATACTCGGTGGTGGTGATGCCCTTGTACCCCCAGTTATCGGTGTCCACTTCTTCGATGACGATGTGCGTCAGTTCCGGGTCTTTACCCAGGACACGCTCCAGCGTCTCGGTGATTTCCTTGATGACCTGGGCTTTCTGATCGCGGGTCACGCCATCACGGGTAATGCGTACGCTGACGAAAGGCATGTTTTATTCCTCACATTGATTAGTGTTGTTTGCGCGGTGTTACAACTTACCAGGTACCGGAACTCATGCCGCCATCGACGGCCAGCACAACCCCGGTGGTGAACTCGGCGTCGGCCAGGTACAGCACCGCGTCGACAATATCCCGCACCTGGCCGACATGGCCGACCGGTTGCAGCGATTTCAGGAACTCAGCGTGCTGCGGATCGTGCAGCGGGGTATCGATAATCCCCGGTGCCACGGCAGTCACCTTGACGTTATGCGGCGACAGCTCAAGCGCCAGGGCGCGTACTGCCTGGTTGATACCGCCTTTGATCAGCACTGGCAACGTCGCCGGAGTATTGCGGTTTGGCTGCAGAGCCACGGCGGCGGAAATGCTGATGATATGCCCCTGTTTGCGCTCGCTCATGTGTTTCGCAGCAGCCTGGCTCGGAAACACAAAACCACGCAGGTTGGTGTCCAGTTGCGACTCCAGATCTTCAGGGGTGTAGTCGATAAAGGCCTTGGAGCTGAAGATACCTGCGTTGTTGATCAGCACGTCGACTTTGCCGAAGGCTGCAATCGCACGTTCGAACAAGGCGGTGGCGGTCGCTGGCTTGGAGATGTCACCGGCGACGGCGAGAAAGTTTTGCGAATTGGTGAAGTGCTCGGCAGCGGCTTGCAGACGCTCCAGAGTGCGGGCGTTGCCGACCACGTTGTAACCACGGGCCAAAAACGCTTCGGCCAACGCAAAGCCAATGCCGCTGGAGGCGCCGGTAATCACTACGGTCTTGCTGCCTTTGTTGCTCATGTCGTTCACCTGTAAAGAGAGTCATGATCAAGCCAGCGAGGGCCCGTCTGTTCGAGCGAAGTTGCTCTGCTGGAACGAACTTTATTCGTGTTCTTTCATTCGATAAATACCGCTTTTATCAATTCAGTTGATACCTTGTGTAAGCAATTGAAACAACCAGTCACAGGGCTACGATGACTTTTGTTGAGGGCGACGCTTCCCCGTCCGGGTGACCCGCTATATATTCCACTACATAGCGATTGGCCTTTACCCCACTGGCCACCCTCCCGTTTCCCTCTCAAAACAATGGAAGCCTTTATGCAGAAGGGTCTACTCCGCGTCACTCTTTCCTCCCTCGCCGCCGTGGTTTCCACCTTGGCCATGGGCTCGGCCCTCGCTGATGAAGTTCAGGTTGCGGTCGCTGCCAACTTCACCGCACCGATCCAGGCGATTGCCAAAGACTTCGAAAAAGACACCGGACACAAGCTGGTGGCGGCTTATGGCGCCACAGGCCAGTTCTATACCCAGATCAAGAATGGCGCGCCGTTCGAGGTATTCCTCGCGGCCGATGACACCACCCCGGCCAAGCTGGAAAAAGAAGGCGACATCGTTCCTGGCTCGCGCTTCACCTACGCCACCGGCAAGTTGGCCTTGTGGTCGGCCAAAGAGGGTTACGTCGACGACCAAGGCGCAGTGCTCAAGGCCAATCAGTTCCAACACCTGTCGATCGCTGATCCGAAAGCCGCACCGTATGGCCTGGCCGCGACCCAGGTACTGGAAAAACTCAAACTGACCGAAGCCACCAAAGACAAGATCGTCACCGGGCAGAACATCACCCAGGCCTATCAGTTCGTCTCCACCGGCAACGCCGAACTGGGCTTCGTCGCCCTGTCGCAGATCTACAAGGACGGCAAAGTCACCAGCGGTTCCGCCTGGCTGGTGCCGGCCAACCTGCATGACCCGATCAAGCAAGACGCGGTGATCCTCAACAAAGGCAAGAACAACGCCGCCGCCAAGGCGCTGGTGGAGTACCTGAAAGGACCGAAAGCCGCTGCGGTGATCAAATCCTACGGCTACGAGCTGTAAATGCCGCTGAGCAGTGACGACCTGGCGGCGATCTGGCTGACGCTGAAACTGGCGTCATTGACCACCGTCATCCTGCTGCTGATCGGCACCCCCATCGCGTTATGGCTGGCCCGCACCCGCTCCTGGCTCAAAGGCCCGGTGGGTGCGGTGGTCGCCCTGCCCCTGGTGCTGCCGCCGACAGTGATCGGGTTTTACCTGCTGCTGAGCATGGGGCCTAACGGCTTCTTCGGTCATTTCACGCAACAGATCGGCCTCGGCACCCTGACCTTCAGCTTCCCCGGTCTGGTCATCGGTTCGGTGATCTACTCGATGCCGTTTGTCGTACAGCCGCTGCAAAATGCCTTCGCCGCGATTGGCACCCGGCCGCTGGAAGTCGCGGCGACCTTGCGTGCCAACCCGTGGGACACCTTCTTCAGCGTGGTCGTGCCGCTGGCTCGGCCTGGCTTTATCACCGGCGCGATTCTGGGGTTTGCCCATACCGTGGGCGAGTTTGGCGTGGTGCTGATGATTGGCGGCAATATCCCCGGCAAGACCCGCGTGGTCTCGGTACAGATCTACGATCACGTCGAGGCCATGGAGTACGCCCAGGCTCATTGGCTGGCCGGCGCGATGCTGGTGTTTTCGTTCCTCGTGTTGCTGGCGCTGTACACCAGCGGTAAAAACAAAGCTGGCTGGAGCTGAACGGATGACCTCGCAGATTCAGGTTCGCCTGCAGATGACTTACCCGAACTTTGCCGTGGACGTCGACCTGACGCTGCCCGGGCGCGGGGTGACGGCGCTCTACGGCCATTCCGGTTCCGGCAAGACCACCTGCCTGCGTTGCATTGCAGGTCTGGAACAAGCCAGCGAAGGCTTTGTCCAGATCAATGGCGAGGTTTGGCAGGACAGTCGCCAAGGGGTTTTCCTCGCCCCGCACAAACGCGCCCTTGGTTACGTGTTTCAGGAAGCCAGTCTGTTCCCGCACCTGTCGGTGCGCGGCAATCTGGAGTTCGGCCTGAAACGCATCCCCCGTTCGCAGCGCAAGGTGCAGCTGGAGCATGCCACTGAGCTGCTGGGCATCGATCATCTGCTGCAACGCCCTCCGGACAAACTCTCTGGCGGCGAACGGCAACGGGTCGGCATTGCTCGCGCCTTGCTGACCAGCCCGCGCCTGCTGTTGCTTGACGAACCACTGGCGGCGCTGGATGCCAAACGCAAAAGCGAAATCCTGCCCTATCTGGAACGCCTGCACGACGAGCTGGAGATCCCGATGCTGTACGTCAGTCACTCGCAGGATGAAGTCGCACGGCTGGCCGATCACATTGTGTTGCTCAGCGAGGGCAAAGCGTTGGCCAGCGGTCCGATCGGCGAGACCCTGGCCCGCCTCGACCTGCCGATGGCCACTGGCGACGACGCGGGAGTGGTGATCGAGGGTGTGGTCAGTGGTTATGACGCCCACTATCAGTTGCTGACGTTGAATCTTCCCGGCAGCGACCTCAAGGTTCGCGTCGCCCACGCCCCCATGGCCAATGGCAGGACATTGCGTTTCAAGGTTCAGGCCCGGGACGTCAGCCTGAACCTGCAACCCGACGAGCACAGCAGCATCCTCAATCGCCTGCAGGTCACCGTGACTGAAGAAATCAGCGCCGATAACACCGCCCATGTGCTGGTGCGCCTTGATGTCGCCGGCACGCCGTTGCTGGCACGGATCACCCGGTACTCCCGCGATCAACTGGGCCTGCATCCCGGCCAACCGTTGTGGGCGCAGATCAAAGCCGTGGCGGTACTCGCCTGAGATCAAGCTCGGCACGACTGCCGATTGCAGTGGTCAATGAAGATACCGACTGAGGATCTTCAGCCATGCCCGACTCAATGCTCATCGCCGACCTGCCGTCCGACCTGCACTACGTCGACGATACTCAGCCCGGGTTCCGGCGCCGGATCTTGCGCGGCAAATTTGCCTACTTCGACACCCAGGGCCAACGCATTCGCGATGAGGCCGAAATCAAGCGCATCAACGCACTGGTGATCCCGCCGGCCTACACCGAGGTGTGGATCTGTGCCGACCCGCGCGGGCACCTGCAAGCTACCGGATTCGACGCGCGCGGGCGCAAACAGTACCGTTATCACCCGCGCTGGCGGGAGATTCGCGACGAGAACAAATACGCGCGCATGCTGCAATTCGGCCTCGCCCTGCCCAAGGTCCGTAAACAGCTGGAAGCACAACTGGCTGCGCCGGGCATGGGCCGCGACAAGGTCATGGCCGCCGTGGTCTCGCTGCTCGACGCCACGCTGATTCGGATCGGCAACAGCCAGTATGCACGGGACAACCGCTCCTACGGTCTGACCACCCTGCGCAACAAACACGTGGAAATCAAAGGCAGCGCCATCCTCTTTCAGTTTCGCGGCAAAAGCGGCGTCGAGCACCAGGTCAGCATCAAGGACCGGCGTCTGGCGCGGATCATCAAACGCTGCATGGAATTACCCGGCCAGAACCTGTTCCAGTACCTCGACGACGATGGCGAACGCCACACCGTCAGCTCTTCCGATATCAACGCCTACCTGCAGGACCTCACCGGCGCCGACTTCACCGCCAAGGATTACCGCACCTGGGCCGGCAGCGCCCTGGCCTTGGCGACCTTGCGTAAATTGCAATGGGAGCAAGAAGCCGAGGCTAAAAAGCACATCGTCGACATGGTCAAACACGTCGCCCGAATACTGGGCAACACGCCCGCTGTGTGCCGACGCTGCTACATCCACCCGGCGGTGCTGGAGGCGTTTCTATTGGGCGAACTGGCGAAACTGCCGAGAGCCCGGCAACGTAAAGGGCTGCGGGTGGAGGAAGTGGCGTTGGCGAGTTTTCTGCAAGTTTTGGCGGAGAAATCCGAAATTTCTGTGGGATGAAATGCGATCTCTGTAGGCGCTGCCGCAGGCTGCGATAACGCCTACAGGGGAACCATGGTTGGCTTTCGCCCCATTACCCCTTAGATTCTCCCGCTGCACGATACCCCGGCACTCTTTCAAGGTTTGATCATGACTTCACAGCGCAACGACCCACAGACCACTCGCTCAGGCTTTGTCAGCGTGCGCGGCGCTCGGGAGCACAATCTGAAGAATGTCGACGTCGACATCCCCCGCGACGCGCTGGTGGTGTTCACCGGGGTGTCGGGCTCGGGCAAATCTTCGCTGGCGTTTTCGACGCTGTACGCCGAAGCGCAACGCCGTTATTTCGAATCAGTGGCGCCCTATGCGCGGCGTTTGATCGACCAGGTGGGCGTACCGGACGTGGACTCCATCGAAGGCTTGCCACCCGCCGTGGCCTTGCAGCAACAACGCGGTACGCCAAGTACCCGCTCTTCGGTGGGCAGCGTGACCACCTTGTCGAGCCTGATCCGCATGCTTTATTCCCGGGCCGGCAGTTACCCGGTCGGGCAACCGATGCTGTACGCCGAAGACTTTTCGCCGAACACCCCGCAAGGCGCCTGCCCGGAGTGTCATGGCCTGGGTCGGGTGTATGAAGTCACCGAAAAGACCATGGTGCCCGACGATTCGCTGACCATCCGCCAGCGCGCGGTGGCGTCGTGGCCGACCGCCTGGCAAGGCCAGAATCAGCGCGACATTCTGGTGACCCTCGGTTATGACGTCGACATCCCGTGGCGTGATCTGCCGAAAAAACAACGCAACTGGATTCTGTTCACCGAAGAAACCCCGACCGCGCCGGTGTACGCCGGCATGACCCCAACGCAAACCCGCGACGCGCTGAAACGCAAGCTCGAACCGAGTTACCAGGGCACTTTTACCGGCGCCCGACGCTACGTGCTGCACACCTTCACCCACTCGCAAAGTGCGCTGATGAAGAAACGTGTGGCGCAATTCATGATCGGCAGCCAATGCCCGCTGTGTGCTGGCAATCGTCTGAAGCACGAAGCGCTGTCAGTGACCTTCGCCGGTTTCGACATTGGCGAGCTGTCGCAAATGCCCTTGCTGCGTCTGGCCGAAGTGTTGCGCCCGGTGGCGGCCCATGAGTATGTCGAAGGCCAGCACGAAGGCGACGACATCCTCAGCAAACAGCAGATCGCCGCAGCGCGTGAGCAGCGTATCGCCCAGGGCGGTGCCGCCCATGAAGGATCAACCGATGTTCGACACACACCCAACCTGTCCGTGGAAAAACGCCTGGCGGCGCAACGTATTGCTCAGGACCTGCTGGGCCGGGTCAGCACCCTGACCGATCTGGGCCTCGGTTACCTGGCCCTGGACCGCAGCACGCCGACCCTGTCCTCCGGCGAATTACAGCGCTTGCGCCTGGCCACGCAATTGGGCTCACAACTGTTCGGGGTGATTTATGTGCTGGACGAACCCTCGGCCGGCCTGCATCCCGCTGACGGCGAAGCGTTGTTCGGCGCGTTGCAGCGGCTGAAAGCGGCCGGCAATTCGTTGTTCGTGGTCGAGCATGATCTGGAAACCATGCGCCGCGCCGATTGGCTGGTCGACGTCGGACCAGCGGCTGGCGAGCATGGCGGTCGGGTGTTGTACAGCGGGCCTCCGGCCGGGCTTGCGGACGTTGAAGCGTCGCAAACCCGCGCGCATCTGTTTGCCAGACACACCGTTCAAGCGCACACCCGCCGCACAGCCAAAGACTGGCTGAAGCTGGAAGGTGTGACCCGCAATAACCTGAACGACCTGTCCGCCGCGTTTCCCTTGGGATGCTTTACGTCAGTCACCGGGATCTCCGGTTCTGGCAAGTCGAGCCTGGTCAGTCAGGCGCTGCTGGAGTTGGTCGGCGCACATTTGGGTCGCACCGTTACCGAAACGGAGAGCGAAGCACCGAGCCTGGAAGACGACGCGCCGCAGACCAGCGGTGGCCAGGTCGCGGCCGGACTGGCGTCGATCAAGCGTCTGGTGCAGGTCGACCAGAAACCCATCGGCCGCACCCCGCGCTCGAACCTGGCGACCTACACCGGGCTGTTCGATAACGTGCGCAAGCTGTTCGCCGCGACGCCCGAGGCGCGAGACAAACAATACGACGCCGGTCAGTTCTCGTTCAACGTGGCCAAAGGTCGCTGCCCGACCTGCGAAGGCGAAGGCTTTGTCAGCGTCGAATTGCTGTTCATGCCCAGCGTCTATGCGCCCTGCCCGACCTGCCATGGAGCGCGCTATAACCAGGACACCCTTGCTGTCATCTGGCAGGGTCTGAACATTGCCCAAGTGCTGCAACTGACCGTCGACGACGCTGTCAGCGTGTTTGCCCAACAACCCGGCGTGTTGCGTTCCTTGACCGTGCTGCGCGACATCGGCCTGGGCTATCTGCGCCTGGGGCAACCGGCCACCGAGCTGTCGGGCGGCGAAGCGCAACGCATCAAACTCGCCACCGAACTGCAACGTACCCAACGCGGCGCCACCTTGTATGTGCTCGACGAACCCACCACCGGCTTGCACCCATGCGATGTCGACCGACTCTTGAAACAACTCAACAGCCTGGTGGATGCCGGCCACAGCGTGATCGTGGTCGAACATGAAATGCGCGTGGTGGCACAAAGTGACTGGGTGATCGATATTGGGCCGGGAGCCGGCGATCAAGGCGGAACGCTGGTGGCTTGCGGCACGCCAGAGGAGGTGATCAAGGTCAAGGCCAGCCGTACCGCACCGTTTTTACGGCAGGTGTTAAGCGGGAAATAACGATCCCGGATACACCGCACTGTTACAGTTCACGGCATAGGTTCATCATGTACCGCCGGGACTGAGATCCCCGCGTCACTTTTTTCTCCGGACGTCACATGACCCCTAACGCAGAACGCTACAACCCTTCAACCGATTACGCCGACAAGCTGATCACACGCATCGGGCAAACCCCGACGTGGATCGCCAAGCGCATCGGCGTCACCGACAAGCGCATCCGCTACATCCTTGACGGCGAACGCACGGTCAAGGGCGAAACCACCCCGATCCAGATGACCTACACCGAGCAGTTCGCCCTTGAGTGCCTGGCGGCAGAAGCCACTGCCGCGAAGAAGTAACGATTTATGGCTTGAGTGGGATTTCGATATCCCGCTCCGACAGACTCTTGCCGTCATCCGGATGTTTCCAGTCTTGTGGTGGCGGAGTGTCATCTTCGGTCGGTGGCCCCAGGTCTTCGCCGGGCATGTCCTCGACGGGTGCCGGGCTGGCGGGGTCCGGGGATTGTTGGCTGCTGCCGGGGAATCTTCGATCGGTGGTCATAAGCACCTCGTTACGGGCCACGCACCGGAGCGGACCCACACTATAGAGTGGACTAAGACCGGCGGGTTCGCTCGACAGGACGGGCGGATTGGGCACCTCACCACGCCAGCGCAGAAAATTCATGAAAACCTTTGATACAACTAGAGCCTTTACACCGCGCGCCCATTACACTCCGCCGCTTATTTCCCCCCACAGATGAAGCGTCCATGTCTGAAGACTTTGAAGTCCCCAGTCCTCACGAAGAACACGTCGAACACGCTACCCATCACGCCCACGGTAGCCGCGACAATTTCGCCGGCCGAATCGCGGTGATGACCGCAATCATGGCCACCGTCGGTGCCTTGCTCAGTTACCAGGCAGGGTCCACGGAAAGCGAAGCGGCAATGGACAAAAACAACGCCGCGATCAAGAAAACCGAAGCCTCCAACCAGTGGAACTACTACCAGGCCAAGTCCAGCCGACAAAACCTGGCCGAATTGGCGACCCACATTCCCGGTGTTGACGCTGCGCATTACGTCGCCGAAGCCGAGCGCTACAAGGCTCAGAAAGAAGACGTACGCAAAGTCGCCGAAGGCCTGGAAACCGAAGCCAAGGAATGGGATGAAAAATCGGAAGTGGCCCTGCACCGGCACCATCGCTGGGCGCAAGCGATGACCGTGATTCAGATCGCCATCTCGCTGGCAGCGATTACCCTGCTCACGCGTCGCGAATGGATGAAAAAACTGGCCTACGGCGCGGCCAGCGTCAGCGTGGTGTTGGGCACGATGGCGTGGTTGCATATTTGATCTTGCGCTGCGCCGTAACTGGCAACATGCTACCGCGCACCTTCGCCATCGACACCGGGTTGAACCATGCACGACGCTAACCTGCCTGCTGAGTCCGACAACACTGTCTATAAAACCCTGCTGGAGTCGACCAAGGCGATCCCTTGGCGGATCGACTGGAAAACCATGACCTTCAGCTACATCGGGCCACAGATTGAACAGCTGCTGGGCTGGCAGCAGGACAGTTGGGGCGGGATCAATGACTGGGTCGAGCGCATGCACCCGGATGATCGCGATTACGTGGTCAACTTTTGCGTCGCGCAATCCCAGGCCGGGGTCGATCATGAGGCGGATTATCGGGCGCTGACCAAGGAAGGCGACTACGTGTGGATCCGCGATGTGGTCCATGTAGTGCGCAAGGATGGCGAAGTCGAGGCGCTGGTCGGTTTCATGTTCGACATCAGCGAACGCAAGAAAACCGAAGAGCATTTGATTCGCCTGCAAAAACAACTGGAAGCCTTTTCGTTCCAGGACGGGCTGACCGGGGTCGCCAATCGCCGCATGTTCGACACCGTGCTGGAGCGCGAATGGGCCGCCGCCCAGGCTGGTCAGACGGCGCTGTCGCTGATCATCCTCGATATCGACTTTTTCAAGCAGTACAACGACCACTACGGGCACATGAAAGGCGATGAAGCCTTGCGCCAGGTGGCGCGAACACTGTCCCAGGCGGCGAACCAGCCCCAGGATTTCATTGCCCGTATCGGTGGCGAAGAATTCGTCTGGCTACTGCCCGAGACGGACGCCTACAAGGCACAGCGCGTGGCGGAAAAATGTTTGCAACTGGTCCGTCAACAGCAAATTCCCCATGAGAAGTCGGAAATTTCGCCGCTACTGACCCTGAGCCTCGGCGTTGGCACCCTCATCCCGACAGCCGAAATGACGGCCCTGCAGTTTGTCGAGAAGGTCGACAAGTTGCTGTATCAGGTCAAACGCAACGGTCGGATGGGCGCCGAGTACGCTGACTTTAGCGCTTGACCTGAATTCAACAGCAAGGAACGGCGTTTCAACTGACCACCGCCTCGCGCTCGATCAAGGCACGTTTGCGTTCGACGCCCCAGCGATAACCCGACAGTGAACCGTCGTGACGCACCACCCGGTGGCAAGGAATCGCCACCGCGATGTTGTTCGCAGCACAGGCTCCGGCGACGGCGCGCATGGAGGTCGGCGCTCCGATGGCGCGGGCGATGTCCGAATAGGTCACCGTCGTCCCCGCCGGGATGTCCCGCAGCGCTTGCCATACCCGTTGTTGAAAGGCGGTGCCCCTGACATCCAGCGGCAAATCCAGCCCCTGCGTTGGCGCTTCGACACAGCCCACCACCTGCGCCACCAGCGATTCGTACTCGGCGTCGCCGCCCATCAGCCGTGCCTTGCTGAAGCGGTCCTGCAACGAACACAACAGCTCGGCGGGATCATCGCCCAGCAAAATTGAGACCACGCCTTTGGCGCTGGAGGCCACCAGAATCGCGCCGAGGGACGACTGGCCGATGGCAAAGCGAATCACCTCATCCGCCCCGCCGTCCCGGTATTGGCTCGGGGTCATGCCCAGCATGCCGGTGGATTTTTCGTAGAAGCGCCCACTGGAATTGAACCCGGCGTCGTACATCGCCTCAGTGATGGACTGGCTGCTGAGCAACTCCTCGCGCACCCGCCCGGCCTGATGTGCGGCAGCGTAACCTTTAGGGGTCAAACCGGTTTCCCGTTTGAACAGCCGGTGAAAGTGGCTGGCGCTGAGACCCACCGCTTGCGCCAGGTTGCTCAGCGATGGCAGCGCGTCCTGTTGCTCGATCAGGCGGCAGGCCTTGGCCACCAGAATTGAATTGGCCGTACCTGGGGAAATGCCGTCTGGGTTACAGCGTTTACAGGCGCGAAATCCAGTGGCCTGGGCTTGTTCCAGGCTGTCGTGCAGGCGGACATTGTGCGGATGGGCTGCCCGAGACGGGCACGACGGGCGGCAGTAAATACCGGTGGTGCTCACCGAATACCAAAACTGTCCATCGGACTCGGGATCGCGCGCCACGATGCGCGCCCAACGGGGATCGTTTTCCGTGGTGGTCGTAACGTGACTGTTCTGAGGGTTGTGCGCCAGGTTCATGCTGATCACTCCATGCAGTGCGTGAGTATGCCAGTGGTTACCTTGGCAAACAGCACGCGCCGTCACACTCCGGGTCTTGCTTTCAAACTCGATCGGGCTTCATCCATCGGATAAGCCATAAGCATTGCCTATGACTCGCATCATAAACCGGTCTTGGCCCTGATGGC
Organism: Pseudomonas sp. NA-150; assembly: GCF_044336365.1. Lineage (NCBI taxonomy): Bacteria > Pseudomonadati > Pseudomonadota > Gammaproteobacteria > Pseudomonadales > Pseudomonadaceae > Pseudomonas > Pseudomonas sp. NA-150. Next base: position 3,641,424 of record NZ_CP172305.1, read on the forward strand.
CCTGCCCTCGTCATCCTGTACGCAGACGTTCTGGCGACAGAGACCCAGCATGCCGACCTCGACACCTGCCTCCCACAGATTCAGCGTACGACGCCAGACCTGTAGGTGCTGCCGAAGGCTGCGATTGGCACTCGAGCGCGGTGAGTGCTCTGGCATTTTCGCAGCCTTCGGCAGCTCCTACAGGGCATCTGCGCCGGACTAATGACGGGCCAGACTTCAGAGAAACGCCCCGCGCCTACACAATCTCGGCTAACGCCGGATGGAATTTGAGCGGCGTGAACTCGGTGATGGAGTAGCTGGCAATGCCATGCACGAAGACAGGTTCACGATATACAGGGTCAATCCTTGGTTAAGTACGGTGAGATCGGTTTAGTCATCAGCCTGATCCTGCAACAACATCCTGATCCGCGACCGCAGCCACTGCTGCGCGGGGTCAGCCTGGCTGCCGGCCCCCCAGGTCATGGAGAGCAGCAGGTCCGGTGCGTCAAGCGGCATGGGTTCGCTGCGCAGGCCGCCCAGGGCGATCATCGCCTTGGCCACATAATCCGGCACCGTGGCGATCAAATCTGAGTTGGCCATCAATATCGGCAAGGTGCTGAACTGCGGCACCGACACTTCCACCCGGCGCTGGCGCCCTTGGGCTTTCAACGTGTTGTCGATGTGCGCGGTGACGTCGCTGGAGTAGCTCACCTGTGCGTGGGGTCGGGCGCAATATTGGTCGAGATCGATGGTTCCGGGCGCACGGTCACTGCGCAACACGTTCAGCTTCAACGTGCACAGCGCCTGGCTGTGCACGCCGCCGTCCGATGGCTGATGGTAACCAAGGCCGACACCAATCTCGCCACTGTTCAGCAAGCCAGTCAGTTGCTCACCGTCGAGCCGTTGCACCTTGAGGGTGGCGCCCGGCGTGTCCAACCGCAGTCGACGCAACAGTTGTGGCAGCAAGGCGTACTCGACGTCGCCACACAGGCCAATGCGAAACTCGGTCCGGCACTGCCCCGGATTGAACGGCACCGTGCGCGGCTCGAACACACTGCCTTGAGCTTCTTGGGTGAAACCAGAAACAGTGCGTTTGGCCAGCGCCATGATCAGTAATCCTTCTTATGAAGTGTATGATTGAACAACTTCGCGTCTGAGAAATACCTTAATTCAGCGCGGTATCGACCAACAGCTGTACATCGGTGTAGTGGATTAATACCTGGGCGTCGCGGCGATAAACCTTTGTATGGTCGCTCCGTCAGAAACAGCCGCGCAGAGCACTGCCCGATGACGATCAATCGAAGACTAACCATCGCCGGTGAACTTAAAAAAGACGAGATTGACACTCACCTCCGGCAGCGATCAATGATGGCTGTCGAGGGCCTGCTCAATGCAGTTGATCATGGTCTGGCCATCGAACGGTTTGCTCAGGAAACCGCTGGCGCCCTCTTGTTCAGCGCGGGCCTTGATGCCGGCTTCTGGAAAAGCGGTCATGAAAATGATCGGTAACTTGCGCCCACTCTTGACGATCACTCGCTGTAGCTCCAGGCCGTTCATACCGGGCATTTGCACGTCGGTGATCAAACAGGCACTGGTCGATAGTTGCTCGGAGGCAAGAAAAGCCTCCGCGCTGGAAAAGATGCAGGACTCATAACCCAACGACCGCACCAGGCTGTCGATGGCGACGCGAACCGACTCTTCGTCATCAACAATGGATATCACGGGATTCAACGACACGGGTTATCTACCTTCAACGTCAGCACACCGCCCGGTTGGCAGGTATTTCTTAGGCATGCCCCACTATAAAAAACGTCGACCGTTAAATAAATAATACCCAAGTATGTTTCTTCATCCTTATCTGCGAACGCCCAACAGTTCAGCCATGCGTACCAATTCGGCAAATGACTTGGCCTGCATTTTCTTCATGGCATGCCCCCGATGTATTTTCACCGTGATTTCACTCAGGTTCATTTCACCGGCTATTTGCTTGTTCATCAGCCCACTCACCGCATAACCCATGACCTCTTGTTCGCGAGCGGTCAACGTGGCGTAGATCTGCTGCAGTTGCACCGTTTGCTTTTGACCTTCACGGCGCTTGCGGTCTTTCTCCAGCGCCACCGACACCGCGTCGAGCAGATCCTGATCGCGGAACGGTTTGGCGAGGAAATCCACCGCGCCAGCTTTCATCGCCTTGACGGTCATGGCGATGTCGCCGTGGCCAGTGATGAAGATAATCGGCATCTCAATGCCAGAGGCTGCCAGCTGGGTCTGGAATTCCAGGCCGCTGGTGTATTGCAGGCGTACATCGAGCACCAGGCACGACGGTACCGCCGGCAACGCATGAGCGAGAAACTCATCGGCCGAGGCGAAGGTTTCGATGTTCATGCCGACGGAACGAAACAGGCTGCTCAAGGCTTCTCGCAACGCCCCATCGTCATCAACGATGAACACCTGCCGGCCTTCACCCGGTTTGTCGTCAGACAGGCTCATGCGCACTGCTCCTCAGGCAGCGGCAGCGCTATTTTCAGCACCGCGCCGGCGTCTGGCAGGTTGTGCGCGCCGATCTGCCCGCCATGGGCTTCGACGATGGAGCGACAAATCGACAAACCCATGCCCAGTCCTTCTGTTTTGGTGGTGAAAAATGCCGTGAAAAGTTTAGCAATGTCCTCTTCACGAATCCCGGGACCGCTGTCCTGTACCTGCAGAATCAGCTGATCGGCGTTCTGCGCCAGGGTGATCGCCATCAACCGTTGCGTCTCGTTGACCCTGGCCATGGCCTGAATGCCGTTCATCACCAAGTTGATGATCACCTGCTGCAATTGCACACGATCGCCCTGCACCGCCGGTAAATCGCTGCCCAGGTCCAGGCGCAGGGCAACGTTCTGTTGCGCCAGCTCGCGCTTGAGCAACCCCAGCGATTCCTCGACGACCTCGCCCAGATCAAGGGGCAGATGCTGCGGCTCGGATTTTCGCGACAACTCGCGAATCCGCTTGATGACTTCACTGGCGCGCTGGGCCTCGCCTGCGATGCGGCCGATCGCACTGCGCACTTCGCCCAGGTCCGGCACGTCGCGGTTCAGCCAGCGTAGCCCGGCCTCCGCGTTGGTGGTGACCGCTGCCAGCGGTTGATTGACTTCATGGGCAATTGACGCCGCCAGTTCGCCCAGGGTCGTGACCCGGGTGATGTGCGCCAGCTCGACCTGCGACCGATGCAGCGCCTCCTCGGCCTGCCGGGCTGCAGTGATGTCGTTGTTGGTGACCAGCACTGTCTGGGGGTTGCCATCACGGTCGCGCGATAACGACCAGCGCGAGGTCACGGTGACGCGCCTGCCATCCTTGCAAGTGCTGGAAATCTCGCCTTCCCATGCACCTTCGGCCAGCATGATTTGCATGATTTCATCGAAAGAGGTGCTGATTTTCGATTGCAGCAGGTCGGTGATTTTTTTACCGAGCACTTCTTTTGCAGACCACCCATACAGGACTTCGGCACCGGCGTTCCAACTGAGAATCCGGTGCTGCATATCGCGCACGATCACTCCATCGTGGGTTTGCGCCAGCAGTTTGACCTGCTCCTGCAACTGGCTGTTGATCGTGTTGTTTCGCAGCGCCAGCGCGCCACTGATGCTGATCGCCGCGATGCTGATCAGGCAGCGCCCCAGCGGCGGCACCATGTACACGTCGTGGTCGATGAAAAACGCCAGCAGCGTCAGCCCCATACAGCTCAGGGTCACGGTGATCAGACCGATGCGCGAGAACGCGTTGGCGGCCATCAGCACCACCAGCACGTACAGCACAGCAATGGCGATATCCATCGGTGTCACGGCGTCGATGATGAAAATCACCAACGCCAGGGTGATCGCGCCTACGCGCATCGCATGGGACGAATTCGTCACGGTAATGCGCTCTTTTCCGGACCTGGTCCGGATTTGTTTTGGGGGAAAACATCGAGCCTGAGACTCTATGGGTGACACACGATAGCACGGGGCCTTCATCGACTGAATCTCGTCGGCCCTCAGTGTGATGGACCGCACGGGGCAGGACATTCTCTCAGTCTGAAATCTCGCTAATCGTGTTGAGTCGGCAGCACGAACAGCGCGCCGGCATCCGCCGGTTGCGACCACTCGACGTCACGCAGAAAATCGATGAGCGCGCGTAACTTGCGAGTCACGCGGCGGCGATCCGGGTAATACAGGGTGTAGCCGGGCAAGGCCGGACTCCAGTCTTCCAGCAGCCGGACCAGCCGGCCTTGCGCGATGAAGTGTTCGATGTAGCCATTGATCATGTAGGCAATGCCCAGTCCATCGAGGGCCGACTGCACCAGCGCCGCAGAGTCGTTGAGGATCAAGCGGCCACTCAACGCCAGTTGCAGGTGCTCCTCGCCTTTGTCGAACTCCCAGCGCTCGACCACGCCACTGCTGGAATGGCGAAAGCCGATGCAGTTGTGCTCCACCAGTTCTCGCGGGTGCGAGGGGGTGCCGTGGCGCGCCAGGTAGTCGGGAGACGCCACGACATGGGCGAACAAGGCCGGGCCGAGTTTAATCGCCACCATGTCGCGTTCGACGAACTCACCAAAACGAATGCCGCCGTCGTAACCCAGGCGCACGATATCGACCAGCGACCCGTCGAGGGTCAGTTCCAGGTCTATCTTTGGATACGCCGTGAGGAAATCTGCCAATACCGGTTGCAGGACCGTCATGTACGCCGCCCGGGGCACATTAAGACGCAGCAACCCGGAGGGTTCGCCGGTGCTATCGTTCAACTCTTCGGCGGCCGTGGTCAGTTCCAGCACGGCGGGTTCCACCCGTTGCAGAAATCGCGCACCCGCCTCGCTCAGGGCGACGCTGCGAGTAGTGCGGTTGAACAACGGCGTGCCCAGGCGCTGCTCCAGACCACGAATGACCTGGCTGACCGCCGAGGGACTGACGCCCAGGCGCGTGGCCGCCGCGGTGAAGCTGGACAATTGGGCGACGCAGACAAAGGTCACGAGACCGTCGAGTTGATCCTGGCGCATGGGATGTCCTTCACGGTGATGCACTCAAAGTGCCTCATTTATAGCACTCAACATTGTGAAGATGGGCTTCAAAGCCTTTTAACCATTATGTGGATTGTCTGAACAGTGACAGCCCACGTAAAAACGATGCCACTGACTTTCGAGGAACACGCCATGACCCAAACCACGCAAAAAACCTGGTTCATCACCGGTGTCAGCTCCGGTTTTGGCAAGGCCCTCGCGGATGCCCTGCTGGAAGGCGGACAACGCGTGGTCGGCACCTTGCGCAATGAAGCGGCCCGGGCCGACTTCGATCAACTCAAGCCAGGGTTTTCGTTCGGGCGCCTCCTGGATGTCACGGACTTCGCCGCCATCGACGCGGTGGTGGCTGATGTTGAGCAGCAGGTCGGCGCGATTGATGTGCTGGTCAACAACGCCGGGTATGGCCATGAAGGGCTGGTGGAAGAGTCCTCCCTCGAGGAGCTGCGCCAGCAGTTCGACGTCAACGTGTTCGGCGCCGTGGCGGTGACCAAAGCGGTGCTGCCGTACATGCGCCAACGCCGACGCGGCAACATCCTCAACATCACCTCCATGGGCGGCATCACCACCTTCCCGGGATTGGGGTATTACCATGGCAGCAAGTTTGCCCTGGAAGGCATTTCCGAAGCATTGGGCAAAGAGGTCAAACCTCTGGGGATCTTCGTCACCGCCATCGAGCCGGGTGGTTTTCGTACCGACTGGGCCGGCCGCTCGATGGTTCGCGCGCCCCGCAGCATCGCCGATTACGACGACACCTTTAACGTGGTCCGGGAAACTCGGACCAAACGTAGCGGGCATCAAACCGGTGATCCGGTCAAGGCGGCTGCGGCGATGATCGCGGTGGTCGCGGCGAAAGAGCCGCCGGCACATTTACTGCTGGGTTCCGATGCGCTGCAGTTTGTCTCGGCCAAACTCGAGCAGTTGCAGGCGGAGATCGAACAGTGGAAAGCCTTGACCTTGAGCACTGACGTCACCGAATAGTGCTGAAGCTTGCCCGGGGGTGTCACAAAGTTTTACATCCCCGTGGCGGCTGGCTATGATCGACGCACTGGAGATGGCATTCCTCCATTAACCGCTGCGCTGGCCGCAACTGATGATGCCTACAGACACCTGATCAAAACAGGTCTGTAGGTGCTTGCCCTCAGAACCCCCTTTTTGGTCAGACCCACCTTGTCCTTTTCGTGGCTGATCACATGTTTAAATTTCGTCGTCCCGAGCAACTCGACCTGCTGCCCTACATGGGCAAGTGGTTGATCATCGCGTGCGTGGTCGGAAGTCTGGCCGGTTGTGCGTCCGCGTTCTTCCTGTTCGCCCTCGACCACGCCACCCAGTGGCGAGAAAGCCATCGCTGGATGATTGCCTTGCTGCCGCTGGCCGGCTTCGCGGTCGGGTGGGTGTATCACCTGATCGGCAAACCGGTGGATGCCGGCAATAACCTGCTCATCGATGAAATTCACGACCCGAAGAAGGTTATCCCGCTGCGCATGGTGCCGCTGGTGCTCGGCGGTACGTTGATTTCGCACCTGTTCGGCGCATCGGTGGGCCGTGAAGGCACCGCCGTGCAAATGGGCGGCGCGCTGGCAGACCAGCTCACCCACGTTTTCCGCCTGCGCCGTGAAGACCGGCGGATCCTGTTGATGGCGGGCATCAGCGCCGGCTTTGCCTCGGTGTTTGGCACGCCGCTGGCCGGTGCGTTGTTCGGTCTTGAAGTGTTGGCGATCGGGCGCATGCGCTACGACGCCTTGTTCCCATGCATGGTCGCGGCCATCGTCGCCGATCAAGTGGGGCTGGCCTGGGGGGTGATTCACACCCACTACCCGATGGGCGAAATCGTCCCGGTGCAGTTCTGGAGCGTGCTGTCGGTGGTGGTGGCCGGGGTGATTTTCGGGCTGGTCGGGCTGATCTTCGCCACGGCGACCCACACCCTCGGCGCTTGGGTAAAAAGGTTGATCGTCTACCCGCCGCTGCGACCCTTTATTGGCGGCATCGTGATTGCCATTGCCGTCTGGACCCTGGGTACGTATCAATACATCGGGCTGGGAATTCCAAGCATTGTTCAGTCATTCGAAATGCCCATGGCGTCGTGGGACTGGCTGGGCAAGATGGCGTTCACCGTGGTGTCGCTGGGCACCGGCTTCAAGGGCGGCGAAGTCACTCCACTGTTCTACATTGGCGCCACCCTGGGCAACGCCCTCGCCCCGCTGCTGCACCTGCCGTTCGCGATGTTGGCCGGTATCGGATTTGTCGCGGTGTTCGCCGGCGCAGCCAATACGCCCCTCGCCACCATCGTCATGGCCATGGAACTGTTTGGCCCGGAGATTGGCCCATTGGCGGCTATCGCCTGTATCGCCAGTTACCTGGTATCTGGCCATACCGGTATCTATCACGCCCAGCGCGTGGGTCGCAGCAAACATCGTCCGACGTTGCCGGAAGAATTGCGTTTGTCGGAACTCAAGCAGTTCGAGGCCAAAAACGCTGTGAATGTGGCTGTTGAGGATAAGCAGGAGCGGTAGGCTGAGGTGAGGCTGTACTAGATCTTTGTGTAGACTGTGTGGTGCCAACGTGCTAGCGAATGGCTTGACGCGGTGTGTCAGGAAATCACTTACTTCTTATGACGACGCTCATATATCTCCCCCGACAAGTTTGCTAAGTTGTTGACCCGCGACTCGACTTTAAGGCCCTAACCATGCGACTCACCATTCTGGCCGTTGAGGGCGTCTTCGACACCGGACTCACCGTGTTGCTGGACGCCTTCACCACCGCCAACGAGCTGGGCGCGATGTTGCTGGATGGCGCGCCGAGTTTCGAGATCAGTGTGGTTGGCGTGCGGCAGACCGTGCATACCGGTCTCGGCCTGGAAGTGCCCGTTCAGGCAGTCAGTACCGACTCGGTCCCCGACTGGGTGATCATCCCCGCACTCAACACCAAGATGCCCGAGCCGTTGGTGCAATCACTCAGCCGCGCGGACATGCTGGAGGCCAAAGCGCAATTACTGGCGTGGCATGCCGCTGGCGCGCAGATCGCGGCCTCGTGCATCGGCACTTTTTTGCTGGCGGAAACCGGACTGCTCGATGGCCAGGAAGCCACCTGCAGTTGGTGGCTGGGGCCGTTGTTTCGTCAGCGTTACCCGGCCATTCGACTCGACGAGTCGCGCATGCTGGTGCCGGCCGGCACGCTGGTCACGGCCGGTGCGGCCATGGGGCATCTTGATCTCGCGCTGTGGCTGATCCGTAAATCCAGCCCCGAACTGGCGACCCTGGTCGCGCGCTACATGCTCGCCGACATTCACTCGTCGCAAGCGCCCTACATCATTCCGGAACACATGGCCCACGCCGATCCGCTGATGGAACGCTTCGAGCGCTGGGCCCGCGGTCAGCTCAAAGCAGGGTTTTCCTTGCAGAAAGCGGCACAGGCGTTGGCCACCAGCTCACGCACGTTGCAGCGTCGCACCGAGGCGGTGCTGGGCAAGTCGCCGCTGGAGTTTTTCCAGGACTTGCGCGTCGAGCGTGCGCAACATTTGGTACGCACCAGCAAGCTGGATATTGAGGCCATTGCCGCGGAAGTCGGTTATGTCGACGGCGCAACCTTACGCACCTTGTTGCGCCGTCGTCTGGGACGTGGCGTGCGCGAACTGCGCGCCGACCTTCGCTGACGTAACAGCCGTTAGTTCAAGCTGTTCCAGTGCACATTGACGGTTTTGGCGCCGCTGGCGCTGATCGTGACATTCTCCTTCTTCACGTTCCCGTTGCGACTTAAGGTGACTTGGTACTGCCCTTGCGGCAGCTTTACCAACACAATCGGACCCGTCTGATTGAGCATCAGCCACTGCTTGCCATTCGGGGATTGAATCGACACATCAACGTCCGAGGTGAACTCATCGGTCGGCCCGGCGAAAAACTCGAGATGAAGGTTATAGCCTCGGGTTTGACGGATCGCCTGGGCTTCATCCTGACCGATACCACCCGACAGATAGGTGACACCGTTCTGTTCCCCAGGATTGAGTTGCACCGCAGACGGATCAATAGGGTCCGCCGGCGATTGCACGGCCAACGCCGGAACACTGCTGATCATAAGGGTCAGTGAGGCGATCAAGACCGCCAGGGGGCGAAGGGTAAACATGATAGGCACTCCTTGGTTCTTATCGAACCATCGATTGCCAAATCCTGCGCCTGCACATTGCCAACGGTAATTCGGCAATCCTCTATCTGGATTTGACGCGAGCAGGCCTGGGCCGTTCAGCCATACCCGATAGATGGCCCGTTTCCCTTAGGGGTCATCCTTCGACCTCTGGGGAGGAGCTGTTGCCTGCATCCGCTGTCGGCAAATCCAGCAAAATGTCGGCGAGCTCGCGCCAAGGATAAACATCCCCGTCAAGAGCCGCTTCACAGCCCGCGAAGTGGGAAAATGCTATAGCGCTTTGGCTGGCTCGCTGTGCTTCGCCGCAGATCGAACAGCGCAGAAAGACCCCGACTAGATGCCATCGGCGTGCATGCTTCAAAATCCGATGATCCAAGGGTTGGCTGATAATTTCAGCGGCATTGGACGGTCGGAGAACGCCATAAGGTGTATGCAGATCCTTCATTTCTCACTCCGTCACTGGTTTCTGGCGCATGCCGCATCAGCGGTAGCACCCCGGCGATCGTCAGTGACCACTTGACTCACTGCTCATTAACGACGGAGGCATAGCCAGGGGTTCCTGGAGCTCCATATACCTCATCGCGCCCCAAACGACAGCGATCCATACCGCACCCATTGCAAACAGCACAGCAACAAACGTTTTGGTATTCATGTTCGTATTCGCCAACTGATGGGAGACCAACCGCGCCTAATCCTTTGGTTCAATACCATACAACTTAGTTCAACCTCGTTGCGCGGCAAGGTCAAGAATCACCGCGATTTTTTTTGGGGTTGCCAGCGTAGAAACGGCTGTATCGATACAGCAATTTTGCCGCCGCAAACTCGCATCGAACCGTGAAATCAGCCCCAATAGCGTGGAACCCTTGAAAGTGGAAAACGTCCCATCTTAGAAGCTGGCTGCTGGCCCTGATGCCGCTGGAGGTAGGCCCATGAACACCATCGGTTGTCGTTTAAGACAAGAGAGAATCCGCCTGAATTTTTCGCAACGCGAACTGGGGTTGCGCTGTGGCGTAGAAGCCAATGCACAGATGAACTATGAAAACGATCGACGTTCTCCCAACGCACTCTATCTGGTGCGGGCTGCCGAGGTCGGTGTCGATGTCGTATACGTGGTCACGGGCAAACCGACCCTCATCCGCAAGTGCGACCTTCACGATAGTGAATACGCCCTGTTGCATCACTTGCAGTTAATCCCGCTTGATACGCACCAGGCCATGACCTCGCTAATCGTCAGGTTAGCGCAGATGCATCTCGCTGCGGACTGAGCCCAGGAAAAGCAAAACCCCGGCGGTTGGCCCTGCCGGGGTTTCTATTTTCTCTGACATAGATGCCAAGTGAACGTGAGGCCTACGATATCATAGGGCTACCACCGGTTCATCACGGCGTCGCCTTCAGGCATGACACTTACCGAAACGCGACGACAGGCCCATGATTTACCGAGCTTTTTTTCGGCGCCTCAAGAAAAATTTTGTCGCATAAACTGGTCCAGCGACCTTGCTTCACTGAGTCGGGATGTATATCCTCCCTGCTCTTGGCGCTGCCGCCCGAATGGCGAAATTGGTAGACGCAAGGGACTTAAAATCCCTCGTTCGTAAGGACGTGCCGGTTCGACCCCGGCTTCGGGCACCATATAATACAAAGGCTTGCATGAGGCTCTCATTCAAGCCTTTGTTGTTTTCCGGTCCGCAAAAACAATCATGGTCCGCAATTCGGTTTTCTTACCCCTCCCCCGGCGTCCTGCCGAACAAACAAAATCCCCTGAATGCATCACTCCAACCGACACCACCACGACTGCGAATAGAAGGCGTCGCCGATCCGTTCGATACCCGTCAGGTTCATGCCAATCGAGCCCATGTTGGTCACCCTAACGTCGTGCAGCCTCGGCAACACATCTATAGCGCCCGGCGCGCTGGTAAATATCCAGGCTTCAACCGTGACCCTGCCGAGTTGGGCGCTATGGTTCTCGGCGATCTGAATATCACCGCGAACTGGATCCGCTCGATGGAGCGCCCTCTTATCCAGTGCAACGCCGAGGCGCCGGCGCTGAACGATCAAATACATCATGGAAGTGACCTTTAACTGTACATGCATACAGTTAACTTTCGTCTAGACTTGCGGTCAATCACGGATACGGCAAATTCGACGGGTGACACCATGTGCGGAAGACTTTCGCAGTACCGAGGCATTCACGACTTTGTCGAGGCGCTGAGCATGCCCAACGCCGTCGTAGATGCGGCCACCGATTTGCGCCTCGCGCGGTACAACGTCGCGCCGACAACCAGGGTTGCCCTGCTCCACTTGGATGGAGAGGTTCTGCGGGTTGATCCGGTGCGCTGGGGTTGGCGGCCAGAGTGGACTGATCGCCAGCCACATCCGAACGGTCGAGTTGAGAAGGTCGCCCACAACCCGTACTACCGGCCAATCTGGCCACACCGCGCCATCGCGCCCATCGACAACTGGTTTGAATGGGTTGATGAAGGCGGTCCGAGGAAGCAGCCCTACCTGATCCGCCGGCGAGACCAGGCTCCGATCCTCTGCGCATCCATCGGCCAATATCCCGCCGACGGCCGAGAAGAGAAAAGCAACGACGGTTTCGTGATCATCACCGCAGACAGCGCCGGCGGCATGGTCGACATTCACGATCGGCGGCCGGTTGTGCTGACGCCAGAACTCGCCCGGGAATGGCTTGACCCGGCCACGCCCAAAGAACGCGCCGAGCAGATGGCGCTCCACCAGGGTGAGCCATCAGAGGTGTTCGAGTGGTTCAAGGTCAGCCTGGCGGTGGGGAATGTGCGGAATCAGGGGGTAGAATTGATTCAGCCGGTCGAGCTTTAGATCATACGAGCGAACGATATGACCCTTGAAGAAATGATCATTCCACAAGCGATCAAGACTGAAGCCGCAGATATCATCAAACGGATTGAGCAGGCAACTGGAGTCATTGATGCGACAATGGCCGGAGGGATCGCCGAGGGCTTTGTCCTTGCGATCATCTGCCTGGAGGCTATGCGCGCCAAGGACATCGATGAGCTCGAAATCCTTTTCAGCCAGGCAACTGATAAGAAGATGGCGACGCTGAGATAAGCCGCTATCGACACGCATTCATCTCATAGGATCCTGGTCGACGGTGATAAAGGCGCAGACACCCGAAAAATCGTCAACTGTCGTGCCGCTCTGGCACACGCATGCGGACGTTATCTCTACATCGACGGCAAGTAATTAAAATGATTTCCCGTTTTGTTCAAGAAAGCGTTTGTAATATTGAAATGTCCTAGACCGACCATCTCCGGGCTCGCCTGTTATCGCATGTTGTATATATGACTGATAGGGAATAAAAATAGACGCCGACGGGGATGACACGAAAAGGAATAAGGCTAATGAGCTTATCGGGATTACCCCCATTGCGATAGCTACTCGATGCTTTTCACTAAACCCCATCATGATCCAATATATGATTGCCGCCTGAGAAAAACAGGCGAGATATTGAATCCTATTCCATATAATCGCAAAATCAAAAAATAGCGCCTGGGCGGCAACCAAACAAATTAAAGCACCTATCACCATCAACTCTCGACGGCCAACTTCGGTTATGTATTTTTTTGCGGCAATCAAGATAAAACAATTTAGAAACAGAAATCCCGCCCCTAGCAGAGTCCTTTTTGATAACCCAAAATCAACATAAACTGCCAGTTTTTCAGATAGGAATGGAATGTGTATGACTTTACTAAGCAAAGGAACTACCTGGCCCAACCCAACCCCTGAAAGATAAAACACGACACAAATTGAAGTAAACCACCATATTTTTTCTAATAAAAACTTAATCACTCGCTCAAAAAACACAAACGCATACAACAAGGCTGAATACTGAAACCCTACCGCCACTACAAAAAATGCGATTGATTTTTTGCTTTCCTTGCTTAATGCATAACACATAGCTAGTAGAACAAAGGAAATTGCAATTGACTGCCTTATAGTGCCCATCTGAAGCGGCAGGAATATCCAGCAGAAACAAAATGCAAGCCCAAAAGATCCGTCAACTTCAAATTCCGAAAAAAACTTAGCAACACAATATGTATTGAACGTCCCGACCACGAACAATAGAAGTTGAAATCCGCCAACCAGAGCAACTACATAGTTTAGCAAGTAAAAAAGCGGCTCCATTGAAACAACGCCAGCCGGCAACCGCATAAATGGCGCCTTGCCAACATCATCAAAATATTGCTCATAGACCACCCAGTCAAAGCCGGTTTCAAAACGAAATGAACAAACACCCCAAAAAATTAATACCGAAATAAGTAGCAGCTTTAAAATCCTGCTATCAGATACTTGTTTTAAAAACAAACCTGGAATTGATGCGACCCATAGGAGAAGACCTATAATAAGATAAAAATACACTTTAAATCCCTTTAAGCAGCACCTTCACAACTGAAGGCGGTAAATTTCCGGGGGCCATTATGATTGCTTAACCTGTACATTGCAATCGAGTGCGAACCCTCTTCCTTAGTGGTATGTACAAACGCCTAAGCTTATGATCTTCCTGGCGAATTTTTGGTGGGCCTGTAGCCTTGTCGGACCTTGGTCGGCATTGATCGCGACCCGGATTAAGAGCACGGGCTCCCTTTATTGCCCTATAGAGTAATAGGCCTGCTCACACGTCGCACCCCTTACTCGGGCTTGGTCAGCAGCATTTGCCATTGTTCCCGCTGCTTGGTCAGCCAGCTTGAACACGTCGGCCAACACTCTGGCGGCGTGGGCAGCTGCCTTGCTTGAGGCGGCAGTGCAGGAATTACCGCTGGCTTGACTGGCTGCGAGGCGATTGGCAAGGTCATCTGCTGTTGCGCGCAGGCTGTCATCAGAAGCACGAGAGGCAGTAGCAGCAGCTTGCGCTGCATCGAGAAGTTGTTGACCACTTTCCACCACCTTGTTGATTGAGAGTTGACGTTCCTGTTCTTTGGCCCGCTCGGTGTTTTCGTTTGCCCGAGCTGCGGCCTTATCATAGTTGTCGCGCTTATCCCATTTGTCCTGCCAAGCCAGATTGGCCGCCGCCTGCCCCTGGTCATAGATGTGGTCATAGAGGCTGTTCAGGCCGTAAGCCGCTCCGAGCAGCAGGGCTATGATCACGAGCACCGGCCAGAAGCGCTTTAGTAGGTCGAGAGCGAACGTCATGCCAGCACCTTCAGCGCGGTGTTATAGAGGGCCAGCCGGTCCGCAGCGCCGTTCTGGCCACCGTTGATTCGCTGAGTGATCTTGTCGAAGCTGCCGGAGTCAGCCAGGGTATTCAGCCCTCGGGTCGACCAAAACCAAGCGGCCGACAAGCACGCGTACTGCGGCTGCTCCAGCAGCTCGGGTTGATTGATCAGGTCCAGGCCCAGCGCTTCGCCGCACGCCGCATAGTTGGCTCGGCCAGTGATCTGGATCAGGCCGCGCCCGCGGTACTTACTGCCATCCCCAGCTACGGTATTGCCCAAGTCTGCACGACCCTCGTACCGGGCCTGCGCCGGGGTTGGTCCCCACAACTCTCGAACGTAAACCAGTTGACCGGACTCATGGCCGATCTGGGCAATGAACGCAGCCGCGCGCCGGGGGCCAATGATCTGGTAACGGCCCATGGCCGTGTTCAGTACAGGTGCAAAAATACCGGTTTTGGCGCCGGCGTTCGGGAGGATCTGTAGCAATTGCTGCGTGGTGATGGGCATGGGTTTCTCCTGGCAATAAAAAACCCGCTCAAGGCGGGTATCGGTGATCGCGAGTTCGCTACGCGGTTTCTGGCGATACCGACTCAGGATCTGCTGCAATGAGCGGGTTTGCCGGGATGACGGGCCACACCGGCGCCGTCGGCCAGGTCGTTTGCGCGGCCACCTTGCCCAGCGCGAACTTGTAGGCCTTCCAGGCTTTGAGGTTGACGGTAAGCGCGGCCAACTCCGATTCATCCTCGGCTGTCGCTTCGCCGCTGTCGACGCCATACCCCAGCGTGTCGACTCGATCCTGAATGCGGGCTATCTGCGTGGCAGCGGCTGTATTGCGTGAAGCCATATCAGCTTTCATGGCCGCTAGTAACTGCGCGGCAGCGGCGGAATCTTTCATGGCTTTTGTGACGAGTTGACTCCAGTCGATATTACTCATTGGGCGTTCTCCCCGATAGGATCGGTGTCCGGCGCCGGCGTTGGCAGCGGCTGAGGAAACACGACAGGACCATCAGGCACATCGACCAAGTCAGCAGGAAATGCCTGCTCTGGGCTGTAGTTCCATGGATTAGGGAATAGTAGGGTTAGCGTCAACTCACCATCCGCCTTGTCGATGTCACTGACAAACCACCGGGACTGAATTGCCCCTTGAGGCAGGGTGTCGCTATCACGCATCTGGGAAAAATCGAATGTCTCGCCATTGATCAAAAGCGTGTCTCCGGCGCGAACCACTTCGAGCGAGTCATCGCGCCGCTGCGGGGCAAGTCTAATTCTCATCAATACCATCTCCCGATCGCTGTTCTATAAATCAAGGCGTTAAAGGTTGATGAACCCGACGTCACAGGGCTCATTGGATAAACAGGTCCCCACCCAATTAAAGGGTTACCCGCCATCACCGTGGATGACCAAACATTGAATCCCGCAAACTCGAAGTTCTGTGTAGATTTGGGAATGGCGATGAACGGATAAGGATATGTAAGAGCAGGGGCTTGAGGGCCAGTGAATGCCGTGCCGTACGCGGTTGGAGTCGAGAGCGCGGGGTAGTTCGTCAGAGAAGTGCAGATAAGAGTGCCATCTGCAAGCTTTACGTATTGGCCGCTCGCGTTGGATCCAGTTTCCACAACTGACCCCGTCGGCACACCACTTACTTGGCTAACAGTACCCACGATGTTCGAACGATCAAACACATACGCCACCGGTTTGCCGCTGAAGCGCGTGAAGTTCAAGCAAACCCACGCGCCTGCGCCCAAACTCCGAAAGTCGGCAGTGTCACCTGCAGCGGTCACGATACTAGCTGCGCCAGGCAACAATATGGTGGCCGGGTTATAGGTCAGCGTCAGCGCGCCAGTAAAACGGACGCTGCGTCGAGCGCCCGCCGCAATAGTCCCCAGCGAAGTGATCGTCGTTGTACCGCTGATATCGATCACATTCGAGGTCGCAGCACCGATATCAGTCGTGGCAGCCGAAGCGATTGTAGGTGCCGTCGCCTCATTGATTGGGCCAGCCATGGAGCCGCCCGCTAATTTCAGTCGGGCGCTCACTTGCCCCTGAAGCTTGCCCGCGGCAACCAGCAAAGAATCTGCCGCTGTGATTGGCGTGATCAGCGTGACATCCAGCCCCAGGAGTACCGCTCCTATGGCACGCGCGCCGGTGAAGTAGAGGTTTATCGAACCTTCAGCGATGCCATCTGTAGTGTTCAGACCGAGCGCGACTTTGATGCCTGCTGCGGTACCGCTCGATCCCAGCGCCGCGAAGGTCGCACCAAACTGGTTATTGAGCGCGTTGAATCCATCTGCCAAGGCCTTTGGGTAACCCTGAAGCGGGGCAATTGCAAACGTCCCCGTGGTACCGGTCGCCCCAAGAAAGTTCGGCGCAATCGACAACGCCGTGTCGCTGGCGATGTTGGTAACTTCGTACCAGCGCCCATCAGGACCGAGGAAGCCATCCCCTACCCGGCTGTTCGCAATGAAAGCCGTTCCAGTGCCGATCACCGCATTTGAATTGATGGTCACGCCAATCGTGCCGGTGCGATACCACGCCATGGTTTATCCCTTATCTTGGGCAATAAAAAACCCGCACTCGGCGGGTTATGATTGATTCGTTTATCTACACAGCCATTTTTGCAAATAGCGCCGGAAGATAGAAAGCATATGGATTGGATGCCGCGACTGTTACCGCCCACAGCTTACCAGCAGGAAAATCCCATAAGCAGGACACAAGCCTCCCCGAAGCTCCACCGGCAGTCAGGCTCATGCCGAAGTTATTAACCATCATGTATTCGTTCACGGGAAAGTTGAAATCCACCGTGTAATAGTTGAAGTAGTTTGGCGATATAAAAACGGTGTTGCTATACGTCCAATTCTGGAAAGCCCTGGTGAATAGCGCGGCGTTTGTCCCTGAGTCAAAGATCAGCGACCCCGCCGCATCCCACAGCCGCATTCCAAATGTCGCAACCGGCTGAGCCTTGAATGCAGCGGCGAAGTAGCGACCATTCGGCTGAGCCGTGTTCACGTTGAAGGCCCGCACATAAAACCCAGTCCATGCCCCGGGACTGCCATTGACCCGCGCAAGTGACAGGCCTGCCTGCGCATTCACGGTATCGGGCCTGACAAATATCAGTGGCGGCTCCTGCGAAGTGAGCACCACTGGAAAGTTGGTTGTTGACCCCAGCCCCGATTCCTCTGTCGGTGCGTATCTCCCACTACAAATAAGGCTCAGTCGGGCGAACTCAGAATCAAGCGTTACCACATTGCTGTTGTTGGTGAATTGCAGGCCGAAGGTCATCAGGCAAACCTTATAACGTAGAGGCGCATGGAGGTGACATTCGAAGTCAGGCTCGCATCGAACCCCCGGTTGTAGTTGTAGACATTGGCCACGTCATTGACCATTTCCGTTTCATACTGGGTAGACAAGTTGGTTGTGTAGCTCCCGTTCGGGACAACGATGGCCACCGAGTTGGAAGCGTTACAGCCAGGCACTGAAAACGACTGAACGGCTTTCGCGCCAGAAGCGGGAAAGTTGACCGTTGTCGACAGCACCACCCTCATGGTGAACGAGGTTTCATCAAGTTGGAGGGAGCCATCAGCCCCCCACATCCTCAAGCCAAAACTCATGCTGATAGGTCTCCCAACTGAACGCGGAGCACGCCATTTGCGTCGAAGACCTTGATTGCCCGGTTGTTCATCGTCAGGCGCCCACCACCAGAAACCGTGCTGTTGAACTCAACGTTGCCCGCTCGGGTGATTGCCCAGCCGGTTTGCCCTGCAACGTAGTTGTCCGACTGCAACACCGTGGTGATCTTGGCCATGCTGATGCTGGCGTCCTGAATGAACGCCTGGTTGATGAACACCTGCCCACCCTGCACCGCGAACGGAACGAAGGTGGTGCCGCCGGCCAGGGTATTCACGATTGCGAACCGATCTGCCGACACCAGGAACTGGCTTTGCAGCCCGGCATCCGTGTTTTCAATGCCAAGCCCGATACCTGCCGCGATGTATTGCCCATTCGCATTTACCTGCATTTTCACCGACCACATGGTGGTCAGCTTGCCCGAGGTATCCGCGTAGGCCGTGGCGGTGGTTTGGATGTCAGCGGTGTTCTTCCCTACCGTCGCGTTGAGCTGGGTGATCTGGGTGGCAGTGGCTGCCTTGTCCGTGGCTACCGACTGCACCAGGTTGGTGACCGTCGCGCTGTTGTCGTTTACCGAAGCCGTAACAACGGTGAGCTGCTGCGCGGTCGCCAGATCCTGTGACGCCCTGACGCTGGTCTCCTGCGCAATGCTAGCCGTGTTGTTCCACCCTTTGAGGGCATCGGCCATATCGCCAGAGCCGTCGTCACTACGGAATGAAGCACGCAACGCCTGAAGGCTCGAGGCCTGCGCTGTCACGACGCCGTCGAGTTCAGTGATGTCCGTCGTGTTGGTTGCCACCTGCTCAGCCAGCGCATTGGCCGTCTCGAGCAAATCGCCAACGTCATCCCAGTACAAAGCGTTGGGCGGTGGCGTGTTGGTTGGAACGGCCTGCTCCGCCTGGAAAATACGGCCATCAACGACGATCATCTGACCCTTGGTATAGGTCTGGTCCGGGTCGTAACCCTTCAGCCCATCAAGTGCGTCGATCTGATTCTGTAGACCAGGGATTTTATCGATCTGGTCGTTGAGATCCTGCCCGAGTTCAGTTTTTCCGATTTGTCCGGCGATCATGGTGAGGATCGGACCGGCATCTGCGCTGGACGAACCCTGCACGCCGTGCACGGCTGGATACCACGGACCGATGTTGCCAGTCCGATCGATCAGGCGCGCCCAGAAGAAGAAACGAACACCCGCCAGCAGGCCTTGCATCACGTAGTCGTTCTGCGGGTAGGCCAAGTCGCTGAGCTTGGTAGCCGCCGTCAGGTCGTCGGTTGGCCCGTACCAGATCTCGGTGCGCTGGGTGTCTTCCGCACCAGCTGGGAAAGTCCATTTCTGACCGATGCCGAACAGCAGGCTGGTGGTCGTCAGGCTGGTGACCGCTGGAGGCAGGCCTTCCTTGCCCTTCAACTGAGTCAGTATTGAATTAGCCCAGATCGAAGAGATATCGAAGGCACTCACCGCGCGTACTCGAGCGAGATAGGCGCCAGCGTATATGCCGACGATATCGACACTCGCGGTACCCGTGCGCTGCACACTGATCCAGTTGCCGCTGTCCTTGCGCCACTGGACGTCGTACGCAACGGCGCCAGTCACCGCTGGCCAGGCAATCGTCATGGTGGTGACGGCCAGGCCTTGGGCGATGGCAGTGCTTGAGCTCAGCGAGACGCTGGCCGGCGGCGGAACGACGCTGATCGGGATAACGCTGATCGGGCGATCTTCGAGTTTGGCGCCAGTATCGATGTGAGCGAACTTGCTCGGATCGTACTGGATCGCGGTGATTTCAAAGATTCCAGGCTCCGGACGCGACACGCTTGTGACGCGGTAAAGCGGAACGGCCAAATCGTCGGCATCCAGGCACCAGACCAACTCAGACTCTGGCACTACCGAATACTCAGTGGTGACCGTAACGTCGCGTCCGCTCACAGACTGCACGGTCCTGCCTTCACAAGTACCGGCTGGCAAGTTCAGGATCAACAAGTCCCCGGCCTTCGCAGCAGTATCACGGTCAAGAGTAATCGTGCGCCCGGACACAGCAGAGATGCGCCCTCCAATCTCGCGACCAGCAACCAGTGAGTCGGCTACCGGAATGACGTAACCAGGTAGCGGAATACGGCCATCCATCCCGACGCGAAAAGTGATGCCCCTGTTTTTCGAGTTGGTCAGCAAAGCCCATTTACCTCGGCGCTGCGCCTCAGATTCACGGGTGCAGCCAATAGCAGCGATTTCGACCGGGTTATCCCTGAATCGTCTCTGCAACGCCAAGTCAGTTACGGCAGTGACATCCGTGTCGTAGTTGTTGCCTGGATTGTCGTAGCTGACCAGTGCACGACTGTAAATCGTGCGAGGCTCGGCGCCGGTGGTTTCGAACTTGCCATCGATCACGTTGGCTCGTGTGTAAGCAAAGTCAAAGTCCTGCTCGCGCGGCATATCAGCAAGCGTGAAGACTTGACCTTGAGCCCAGTAAGTGATCCCCCGATAAATGGCCGAGATGTCGCGCAGCAGGCTCCACGCATCAGCTTTTGACTGAAGGTATAGATCGCACTTGAAACGCGGCTCGGTACCGCCCTTGCCGTCCGGAACAAGCTGATCGCAGTACTGCGAGATTCGGTAAAGCTCCCACTTGTCGAGCATGAACGCCTTGATGCGCTTGCCTAGCCCGAAGCGATCATTCACCGAGATTCCGTATGTCATCCAGGTCGGGTTGTCAGTCCAGGCGTCCTTGAAAGTGCCATCCCATATCCCGGTATACGTCCGCTGTTCGGGGTCGTAATTGCTTGGAACTGGCCATTTTCGACCCTTGCATTGCACTGTCACCGCAGGGATGCTGCTGAATTGCTCGGCTGAAAATTCTATGTAAAGCAGAGCGGTGTTCGGATAGCGAAGCTTTGCGTCTATCACTTCGGTGTAGCCGGCGACCTGCATTGTGTCTGCGATTTTGTTGTTGTTCTGATTTGCCGTAATGCGCCGGACGCGAACCAACCAGCCGCTTGTAGCTGGAGGCAGATTAAGGCGATGGGTGCGCTCGTAGACGGTAGTGGTCTTGCCGTCGACCGCAGTGCTAAGCACTTCCTGATATGCCCCGCCATCCGTGGCGATGTCGACCGCATACTCGATGCGATACCCGTTGATGTTGCCTTCATCATCTACCGACTGAAGTGCGGGCCAGGAGAATCGAAGACGCACCGCAGACAGTTGAATATTGGTGACGGCTTTTACCCATGGAGTGCCGCCGCGCAGTTCGACGCCAACGCTAGTTTCGCTTTCAATCGACGGAATTCCTGGGATGTAAGATTGGTCGACCGCGCCGCTACGCCACTCCCATGTCACGTTTGGGAAGTTGATATTTCCCTCGGCATCAGCGAGTGGGGTATTGTCGAGATAGATGTCCTGCGCCGAAGGTACTCCGGCGAACTCGCCTTCCCCCACGGCAATCAAAATCTTGGCAATCGCCACCGAGCGCAGACTATCCGGTGCCTCGATTGGGGTTTTGGGGTTTGACTCTCCACTCTTGGCGCCATGAATATCGATCTTCTGAACTGCACCCATGCTTTTCTCCAGGCAATAAAAAACCGCCTCAAGGCGGCGGTGATCAGCGGGCCTTGATTAGGCCTGGTCTTCTGCGTAGATGGATGCACTAATGATTGCTCCGCCCCAGCGCCGATTGCCGCACGCAAGCGCCACCGGGTTGCCTGACGCGGTTGTGTTCTGGGCGCTGCCGAAGGCATAGCCAGGTGTGTTCTCTGGCGCAGCACTAGTCTTCAAACCCTTGGCTTGCGGGCTCAGCATCTGGATAACGCCACCTAGCGCCATCGATGCGCCCATTGCAATCAGAGCAGATCCGAATGGGGCGCCCGCACCGAACGTGCCTCCGGTGATGACAAGGCCGACGACAATCAAAACGGCCCCGATAATTGTTTGCAATGCCCCTCCGCGCTTACTACCGGCCATTACGGGCGCAATACGGATTTCACCTTGGCCCTGGAAGCCGAGTTCGCCCTCGGCAAGATTCTGTTTCCCGCGAAACACGGCGTACTCAAGCCCAGCCTCTTTGCTGGACGAAAGGAACTTCTCGAAACCGGGAATCTGAACGCAGAGAGCGCGAATCGCTTCCGCCGGCGAGCGAACAGAAAGCCTGAACTCCCGACCAAAACGACGCAGTAGCCCGTAAAGTTTGATAGTGGTCATGGGGATGTACTCGATTGCACTTGCCGCCATACGTTCCTCGCGTCATAAAAAAACCCGCTCATGGCGGGTTTCATTGGGATTTACGGTTAAAGACAGCTCGTTAAAGCCTCAAGTCTTCGCTTTGAGATCCAGTTATCCACCACCGCGTAATACTTCGCCACCGAACCGGATGCCCCGGTTTGGATATCAACGAAATAATCAGGACCCGGAGTGAACACGGTATACCCGCCACTTCGTCCAGGCTGGAGCGACGCCTCAGGCACCACACCAAAAAGAGACTGGTTCTGCCACTCATACTGAGTGCACTGTGCAATGTCCTTATCTGCTTTTTTTGAATATAGGATCTTAAGCGGACCTTCCGATCTCGCCTCGTTCATGGTTGGCGCCATACATCCAGACAGAAGCAGTAGTGTCAGAGCCCCTACGAAAACTCTCATGGTGTTCCCTCGTTGAGATTTCGCGGGACTTTAGCATCAACGAGAGTCATGAAAAATGGAAACACGAACGCCCCGCATATGGCGGGGCTCTTCGTGGGGTGGGTCGTTTAGGCTGCGTCGAGGCCGAGCGTCATTTGTAATTGCTCACGCCAGTGATCTACATCGTGAACAAGGCGAGGCTTCTTCCAGCGAAACTTGGAGAGCGCGCTACCTCCAAGACTAGCAACCTGCTGCGCATCCTCAAGCACGCGACACGCGCGCTCGAATTGCTGCTTTTCGTTTAGCTCTCCGTGAAGCAGTGCATCGATATGAAGGTCACACCAAACGGCGAAATCTACATCCAGCCATCGGGCGAATGACACCGCCAGCTTTGGGTGTAACCACGTCCCGCCAGACCTGCCTTTTGAGCTTTGAGTTAAAAGGTGGGATTCCCCCACATTTAAATGCCTCGCAAGCGCGTCCATATATTTTGATGTGTCTGGCAGCCGTAGCCATTCCGCTGGCTTCTTGCCAAACCGCTTTGCCACGTCAGTAGCATTGATCCAGCCGTCACTGTTGAAGCGGACGGCTTGGCCTTCGTAATGAAAAGGGATGATCGCTGAATTCATGCCGCCACCGCCTTCGAGCCCGCCATCGCGTAACCACCCTCGCAACCACCGGAGCTGTACATGCGGTAAATCTCTTTGCGGCGCTTATCCAGGGCAACAAAGGGGATGCGAGAGCCGTCGATATGGTCGGCGACATCCATCATCGGGCGAGAATTCAGCGTGCTGGCTGCGCTATGAATGCTTGCCCCGAACCTAAGCAGGTAGGAGACATGCGACATCATCGAGTAAATAGCGCCAACCTCGGACCGGCTGAAGTGTAGGCCGCCCTCTTCCTGCTTTGGCAGGTATTCGCCTTCAATCGCATAGCTTGCGACGAAATTACAGGCTGCATCCATCTGACTCGCCGGGATCAACTCAATGCGGGGAACACCAAAACGGGCATGCAAAGCGGATGACATTTTCATCACCGCACTTCGCTGATGCTCCGCATCCAGCTTCGCTACACGGCAACGAAGGATATTGCTGATAATTTGTGCGCCATCAGAACCAAGCGCTGCCTCAACAGCTTTCGCAACCAGGGTCTTGCTTGACAGACCAAGCTGATCAGCCATCCAGTTGAACGCCGCGATGTAGCCCTCTTTGATCGCGGCAGCTTTCTTGCCAGTGAAGCCCATGACCAGGAACATGAAACCGTCCTTCGTCATAGTCCACTGCGGCAGACTGCGGCCCGATCCATCAATATATGAACTGAGCGTAAAATTGCGCTCAGTGAATTCCGTCGAGCATTCAAGCCCGTCGACCTTCCGCAGCACGTCTTTGTGCAGCTTCCCGAAAGCCTCTGCGACATTTTGAGTGTTAGTGAAAGCTTCGCCATTGCGAGCCTCCACGAATTTGCGCATGTCAACCACTGTGTTAGTATTCATCTCGTGAACTCCGTCGAAAGTTTTCACATCTGAAGCCCTGGCCTGCAAGCCGGGGTTTCTTCGTTTTAGGCTACTGCCTGCTTGCTCTGCATTTTCCGCCATTTCAAGCCATCCTCGATCAGCAGGCCTAATTCAACATTGAGGCTCCGGTGGTGACTGCGCGCCTCACTCTCTGCCTTGCCTCTGGTATCGCTCTCTAATCGCAATGGATAAGACTGCTTCTGTTTTTTTTGCATACACACCTCCGCGCTTGTGAATCTATTAGATGCCACTAAAAAATAGATGCCAAATAGATTCATTGATCTCAAACAGATTCTTTTCGCATACTGGACATACACCTTTACCCCTAGGACAAAGATGAGCGAGAAGACCCAGCCAACCGCTTACCCGCTGCGGATGCCGCCATCACTTCGTGAAATGCTTGAGTCATCCTCGAAACACGCAAAGCGGAGCCTCAACGCTGAAATAATTGCTCGGCTTGAGGAGTCTTATTCCCACGATCAAGCGATTATTAACCAAGAAGCGTACGAGCTCTGGGCGAAAGAAAATTCGGTCGAGTCGGCAGACCAAAGCATCGTGCTCGCCCTGAGCCAGCTCAGATTTCTACTAGCCAGTGCCGAGGATGGGATTAGGAAGGTGGAGCGTCTGTACGATGAAAAAACTGGCGAGCACACAATAACCGCCGACGAACATGGAAATATTGTAAAAAGTTACGAGAGAAAATAACTCCAAAGCCCAGACAGCCTGGGCTGTCTATCAAGGAGCGTTGAATGTCGTGGTGGAAATGTATTTTCTCGCAGCACCCTAGAGAGCAGCCGACAGTGGCAGTTCTTCAGCCTTCCCCTATAACCCTCGCCCCCGCTGATGATCTGGAGGACGACTTACTCGTAAAAGTTAGGAGCCTCGTAGCTATATCCGGCCCCAAAACGCCTTACGAACTTTCTCGACTCCTGAGGATTCGTCATACAACGGCCGCTAGACTGGCCGAAGCCACGAACGCCCAGCGTCCTCAAGCTACGAAAGCTCCTATTTCCGATACCGGAAGTCGACAGCCTGATGCAGCGCCTCTAAAAATGGCAGCTGAGCCTCTGGTGCAGGAGCCAAAAAAGAAGCGCCTCAAGAAAGCGGCTCCAGCCAAAGTAAATCTTCCACCACTTACCGGCAACATTACTGGGGGGCATGCGTGTGAATTCGACGTTGTCGGAGAATCGCACTATCAGCCAGCCCTTCGAAAACTACGAAACGGTCGCCACATGGCTACCGACAATGATTTCGTCGCAGACATTGTCGCCGAACCAGACAACCCTTTCGACCAAAACGCATGCGCCGTTTATATCGAGGGCTCGAAGGTCGGATATCTGCCCCGCAGTGCAGCCGCCGATTTTTTCCAGCAAATCACCGACATGGGCGTCACTGGAATCTGGCGATTCCAGACCAAAGCCAAACTTACCGGAGGCTGGGGCGATCGCCCAATGGTTGGGGTATTACTGGGCCTTCCTAAATCGTAAGCGACTCAGCCCATGCCCAGCCAACCTGATTTTCACGCATCCAGATGCAAAAAAGCCCAGCGCGGGGCTGGGCTCATTGCGAGTCTGCCGTGTACTAGATCTCAGATTTCGACAAAGAAAAAGCAATCTGAGCAATCGCCTTTTGATCTAGTACATCCAGCGTTCGGTAGTGATGAAAAATCACCGTGTCCTCAGCGCTAAAAGCCTCTGGACTCATCGCGGTGCGTTCGCCGGTTAATACATATAAAACGTCTACGCCTTTGGTTCGAATACCAATTAAGTACTTCGATGTAGGCATCCTACATCCCTTCTCATAGTTCCCTTGGGCATTAGCGGCGACGCCCCCACTGGCTCCGAATTCTTGCTGTGAAAGCTTTAATCTCCTGCGCTCCGCTTTTAGCCGAGCGCCCAATTTATCGTCCATGAGGAAATCCTCTTTTGGTGAGCGTAAGACCACCATACGCCCATCCAAGAGATGCTAGTGCGCTCGTTCTGGTGTGGCATATCGCCTGTACAAATCCTCAGTAACGCACTGCTCTTCCACCGTAGTAGCTTCTTGCCTCCATGCAATGGATCCTCAGTCCTTTGCCTGCAAGCCCAAGGACTGGGGTGCGCCAATTTCGGCGCGATTTATGACCTAGGAGGTCAATGTAAGCGCTACCCCTGTAAGCTCGACTGAAGCCGGCGTAATTGCTGCTCTCGGGGCTATTTCCCTGTATCTGCGCTCGCGTCCAGACTATGACGCGGCTGAACTGCAGAAGTACGTGAACTTCTTCAAAAACACTCGCCAACCTGGAGCAGATGCGGGAGCGTTCAATCTTGCTCTTGATGCCGTTGGAGGTGACTTGAGCAACGTTCAAGACGCAATTAAAAGCGGCGTAGGCGCTACTCAGCGCTAATCCCGTGAGGCGCATTGTCGCGAATTACAACTCCGACAATGCGTACTTTTCCATCTTCAGTAACTTCAAAGGGCTGATTCATAATTATCTTCCGCGGCCAAGCCGCATCATGTGGTTATTTTGCGTCACGGTGACGCAGGATTAAGCGCGTGCGCGCATGCCATGGGCCGCCGAAGACGATGATCTCCGACGGTCGCCCATATAGGTGATGCAGTAGAAACGGTCCAGGGCCGAACACACCAGCCTCCTCTTCAGGCAGCTCTGGATCAGTCCCAAGAAATACGCCTGCGTGATTCGGGTGGGCGGTCTTACCGATCGCCATGACCACCAGGTCTCCACGGCGAGGCTGGTCGACCAGCACAAATCCTGCCACCTGGAACTCTTGCTCGTACAGACTCGGACCGCTGGGGTCTTCCCACCAACCGTCGGCGCGCTTGAAGGTTTCGAACCCCAGCCCCCACTCGCGCCTGTACCAGTCCGCGCAGACCTGCCAGCAATCCCACGCGCCGTGCACAAAGGGACGCTTCAGCAGTGGCGTGTTGCCCGTCGGGACAATCGTTCGCAGATCGCCTTCAGGCCAACTCAAGATGTGCCACGGCAATTCGGTCGCTTCGCACATCGCCAGGTCGCGCGGTGACGGCCGGCTGCTGGCGTCGGGGTGCGAGTGCACAATGCCGATTATCTCGCCTAGGTCTTCCGCTGCAGCGTAATCCTCTGGTTCAAGCTGAAACTCATCGCCCGGGTTCGATGCGACGTTCCGACAAGGCATGTATTTCTCGTCCTTGCCGACGGTAACGATCAGGCCGCAACACTCGCGAGGATATTCAGCCGCGGCGTGCGCCTGCACAGACAGCAGGATATGGTTCAGCATGATCAACTCCGGGCAATCAGGGATGCAGCAGGAAATCCGCCGTGGGACAATTCATTGTTCGCGCCAAAGTGAGCCTTGCAGCCTGTATTCACCAGTCCACTGCAATCATCAAGCTCCGGGTTATCAGTAGGATTGCCGTCGATATCCACGTATGGCCCTGTATAGCCGCAATCAGGGCCTCGATAACCGTTCGTAAGCGCCCAGTGACAAAGAGCTGTCATTTGGCGGCCCGGCAACCCCTCGTTAGGATCAACCTCGCCCGGCGACGCCATATCCCACTCAACGCGTTCGCTGTCCTCGCCGGTCTTCTGGCCGAAATACCAGACGTCAACACCTTCCTGAGAAGGATCTGCCGTAGGGTTTCCTCCAGGGAAATTCACTGCATCAAGGTATGTCGCTGTTGTGTCGTGAATTGTCAGCTTGAACATCGCCAAGTCTTCAAAGGCCAAGCACAAAGCGGTGATGCGCCCGTTTACATTGCCAGCAGTAAACTTAGGATTAGTAGATGTGCCGTCCCCATTTGCGCCAACACCATCAATCTGCACAGGCCACGCTGCGTACTCGCTGCCTTGCCAAATGATGGACTTTGCCGGCAAGTCGGCGACCGCCACTTCAGCAGATAAAAGCTCTTCTGAGGTGTGTGGAATTGCGTGCCCGTGAAAGCGAATGATGTCCGCGCCAAACTCGGTCCCGTCTATTTCAAACAGGCGCACCTCAGCCCCAGGCTCAAGTTTCTGGATGTCAGTAATAAATGCCATTGGGCTGCTCTCTATGGCTGAAATGCTTGCTCAAGCGTCGCCGTTATCTTGAATACGCCTCCGCCCATGGGAGTGGGGATAGGCTTCTTGCAGGTGAACAGACACACATCGCCAAGCGGTGTGGCCCATAAGAACGCTTTCGACCCGGCATGCCTGTCGAAAAAGCCCATCACCTCAAGGACCTGTTGCTTGGTCCCGGTGAATGTAATCGGATAACTCTGGACCTTGTTGTTTGGTCCGTCCCCGACATCCTGCTTGTAACCGTCGCCAAACTGGGAGGTTCGAACCCGATAGCTGATATCCGGGGAGTCGCCGCTCTGCGTCGGCCAAGTGAAACGCTCAATCGCCATAGCTCATCGCCCTCCTGCCGCCAGCATCCTGATGCGACCGCCGTTCCCAAGATCCCTCTTCATAAGTTCTTGATATTTCTGCTCGATGAACTGACCTAGGTCCTTTCCGAACTGCTCATATCCTGCAGTGTCTGTCGTGGATTGGGCCGAACCGTCGCTCGCGACGTTGACCACTACACTGACTTGCGTGGTAGTTCCTTGTCCCGCGCCACCACCTACCGCCTGCACGCCCAATTTCCCGTTCGAGCCTCGCGTCAACGGCATAATTGCCTCCGGCCCAGCCTCACCCATCACACCTGTGCGGCCGCCGGCCATGCCAAACGCTGTCGGAGTGCTGACTACTGAGTCGGAGAAGGCACCCCCATTGGCGAACATCTGCACGCCCGAGTCCCAGGCGCCACCCGTGGCCTGATGCACCCCGGCCCAACCGGAAAGCTGGCCAGAACTGTAATCCGAAGCCGACCCTCCGCTGCTTGAGCCTCCACCGAAATAGGAGCTTGCGGCAGAAGTGGCCAGCCCAAAGATAGAACTGAGCACAGCGGAGCTGGCTTGCTTGGCTGCGATCTTGGCCAGGTCCGCGATGATGGATTTGGCGAAGTCTGAAAACGACAGCTTCCCGGTCAGGGCAAAATTGGCGAGCGCGTCATCCATTGAGTCGAACGCATCCGTGAACAGGCTTTTGGTCTGTCCGGCAACGTCCTTCGCCGAATCAAGGTAGTTTTGGTAGGCCGAGGAAGCCCCGGCACTCCAATCGCCCTGGGCCTTGGTCATGTCGTCGAAGTTCGACTGAACCGTCTTGTGCAGGTCATCCTGTGTCGCAGTCAGCGCCTTCAGCTTGGCGTTGTACTCGTCGATGCTCATGCCGCGCGAGCCATCGCCGTATTGGTTCGCCAGTTCCAGCTTCTGCTGGTTGAAGCGGTCGTCAACGGAGTTCTGCTGATCCGTCAGCCCGCGCTCACGGTCGCCCTGCCCCAATCCATTGGCTGCCCGCTGGCCCTGATTGCGCAGGGTGATAACTTGCTGCTGCAGCGCATCCGTGTAGACCTTCACGGCCTCAGCCTGCTTCTTCAGGCGCCCAGTTTCGTTGGTTGCGATCACCTCAAGCTGGGTGTCGGCGTCTTTCTGAGCCTTGACCATGCTGGTGCGCGAGTCAGCGATCTTCTGGTCGAGCGAGATGCGCTGCTCGGCAGTGGTGCTGGACTTTGCCTTGATGGCTTCCAGCGCGGCAATCTCAGCCTCGTAGCCGGCCGTGACCTCTTCCTTTTCAGCCCTGATCAGCACTGCTCGCTGAGTTGCGTACGAACCTGCAGAGATCAAGCCGGCCTTCTGGCTGGCCTCAAGCTGTTTTTCGGTATTCGAATAAGTATCCTGAAGGGTCTTCAGTGCGTTCTGCGCATCATTGAAGCCGGTCAGATCGACCTGGCCAGCAGCGGCTTTAGGGTCTTTATTCTTGTCGTTGATGTCCTGGATGTGTGCAGTCACCGCATCAGGAGCCAATCGTTTGTCAGAAGGGTTTACAGCTCGGATATCGGCTAATTGCTTCTGGTAGTCATCGAGCAGCTTGTTGCGCTTATTGGCGGTAGAAAGATTAGCCTGATCAGCAGCATCGATCTTCACGGAGGCAGCAGTTGCCTTATCCCGTGCGAGAAGCTCATCGCCATCCAGCTTGGCGCTTTCAATTTGAGCGGCTTTTTTGTCCTGCAAAAATGTCAGCTGGTCGCGCCTGAACTCAACCAAAGCATCCTTGGATTTTTTGCTTTGAAATAAGCCGTCTGTGTTCTGAGCCTCGACGAGATTATTTTTTGCAGTCTCGATTTCATCGTCAATATTGGTGCGGCCGACATTCTTGATGCCGTCGGCGGCCCTGGCCACAGCGTTGTATGCCTTTTCCCAGAGGCTCAGGTTTTCAAGAATCTTCGGAGTACGCTGGTTGATCGCGTCAGCATACTGGTCAGTGGCCAGCTTCACCGCGCCAGCGTGATCGCCCTGCAGCTCAAGCGCGGCAATCTGCGAATAGACCGACTGAGTCAGATAGTGATACTGCTCATTTAGCGCAATCGATGCTTTGACTGGGTCATCGGCGATCTTCACAAACTCAGCAATCGTATCGCTGATTGCCTTGCCGGTAGCCTCCTGCATGGAGACTGCCGCCTGCGTGACCTCTACGAATGCTCCGCCAGCGATTTTGCCATTGCCGGCCAGGGTCGCCAGCGCGGCGGCGGCGGCTCCGGTGGTGCCGACGGTTGCGCTTACCTGCTTGGCCATTTCACCAAGCTGACCTGAGCTCACGCCTGCATAATTGCCGGTCAGGATCAGAGACTTGTTGTATTCGTCGGCTTCCGCGCTGCCTTTGCTGTAAGCCAGACCCAAGGCCAGCAGCCCGCCAGCTACCAACGCGATAGGCGCGGCGATAGCAGCCAAGCGCAAAGCGGAAGCCCCTGCGTTGGTGCCAATCTCCAGGATATTGTGCGCGGCAATGCGGATGTTGCCTTCGGCCAGGGCGTTTCCGAGTTGCAGGACGTTTTCACGGGCCTGCTTCGATCCGAGCGCCAAACCGGACAGCCCGGTCTTGGTCTTCTGGGTGTCATCGCTGAAGCCGGACAGCTTTTGCCGAGACGCTTCGATCTGTGCAGAAAAGTCAGCGAAGGTGCCGGCGTCAACCAGTCCGGCCTTTTTGTACTTCTGAAGCTGTGCCTGTTGATCGTCCAGCTTTTGAAGCGCGGCGACTGTTGGATTGATCTTGGCCAGCAGCGCCTGGAGACCTTCAGCCTGGACGCCCGTTGCTGCCGCCGCCTGCTTTGTGGCCTGAACGGTACGCTCAGTAGTGCCCGCCAGTGCATCAGATTCAGCTTGTAGGCGCTTCTGCAAAGCAGCAAGGCTTGCGGCAGATGCCCCACTAACATCCATGGCGGTCGCGCTGCTGGTCGTGCTCTCTTTCAGCTTTTGCACGTACTGACTGGCATCGAGCGAGGTTTTCGCCATATCCAACAGCCGGGCTTTGGCGTCCTCGGTTGCCTGAGCCAGCTTGGCCTCAGTAGCAGCCAATGCAGCGGCAGCGGCCTCTGCCTTGGTAAAGCCGGTGGCAACTCCATCTGCAGCAGCCTCAGCCTTGACGCCTGCCTGTGCCAGTTTATCCAGATCGGTTGCGGCCTGGACGGCATCACCCGAATCTACGGCAATGCCTAACTGCGCGATTGTTCCCGACATGAGTGTTCCTTTACTTCGATTCGCTCATGACGAGCATGGCTTCGGCCTCCATGACCTGAAGGTCCGGAAAGACTTCTTGAATCTGTTTTTTCTTGATGCCGAGGAAGGCCGCTACGTCGCGAATAGCGGTGTAATCGAGCCCAGTTGCGCCGAAAGCCCCTGTACGCCATTGAGTCGATAGCGCGTTGAATAGACGGAAGGCTGGCCAGTTGTCCGGCCAGATCTCCACGTCTTCATCAAGTTCAGCAAGAGACAGGCCGAACAGAGAAACCTGCTCGGCAGACGCGCTGGGCTCGTACAGTCCGCGCGCCGCGGCTATCAGTTTCCCAGTCGGGCCGGGGCGAAGGCCTTCTGATAGGCATCGACGATGGCCTGACCGGCGCCGGAGGAGGTTTCGACCAGGGCGCGAATGCTCTCGTCGGTAAGCTTGTCGTCAAAGCCCCAGCCAGCGACCAGTGCCTGCACTTGCTCAATCTGGCGCTCTATATCGGCGTCAGTCACCTCGACCAGCGTCAGCTCTTCACCTTTTGCAGCGAACGCCTCCTGATCAGCCTTGATGCGTTCCTGCCAACCTAAGAACAGCGCCGCCAGCTCTTTGCGGTCGCGATACTTGAACTCGAAGGGAACGGAGATCACAGAGCCGCCCGCGCGAGGGATGCCCACCTCAGCCGCGAACGTCGCGGCCTGGGCAATCTTGAATGTCTTAGGCATGGGTTTCCCTTACGACAGGTAGCGGGTTGGCAGGGACTGCAACGCAAGGTTGACGGTGCGAGTCAGCAGGTTGTTGCGCGAGACCGTCGGCTGGGTAGAGAACGAGGTATAGGTACCGTAGAGGATCGTATCGGCGCCCGGCAGGTTCATACGTGCAGCCTGAATCTGCTTACCAGCATCAGCGGCCTGCAGAATCGGATTGAACGCCTGGGTCGGGTCGTCGGCGATGGTCAGGACCATGCTCGCGGCAGACTTGTCGGTCGGAATCTGGAAGCCCTGGGCGTTTTCGAGGAAGTTCACGTCGGTGTAGTTCTGCGTTCCGCCGGAGAACGACACGTCGGTCACTTGCGGGATCTGCACCCAGGTCAGCACCTTCTTCATGGTGCCGACGCCACCGCCTACCGGGAAAATCAATGGGTCAGTGGTATCGATCGCTTCCAGGGTGATGGCCGTGGCGGTCGCGAGCTTTACCCGTACCACCTTGTTGTTCAGGCTGCTCCAGCCGCAGGTCAGCAGCACGATGTCGCCGGCGGCCAGCGTACTGGCAGCCACAGTCGCGATTGCTTCCGAGGCGTTGGACAGCGCGGTGAACGCGAGCGCTGCGGCATAAGTCGCGGCGTGCTGGATGGTGCCGCCATTCGGCAATTTATATCCCATTGGTGTTTCCTCTTTGCAGAAATGACAAAACCCGCACGATGGCGGGTTCAGGGTTGCCCAATGGGCGAATTAGGTGGTGTCAGCGCGGTACTGGAAGCTCGCTGCGACGGTGTAGGTTGAATCGTCCGGAACAGGCGGCCCCGGCTCAACCGGCGTCATGATCAGCACAGCCAGCGGCGCCTTGATCAGTCTGTCGTTGAGGGGGAACACAGCGGCAAGCTCGTCCACCAGACCATCCGCCGCGCCCGGACCAGCGCCAGAAGGCGTGACAATGCTCACCTGAAACAGGCCGGTGTATAGCCGATGGTCACCGGCCAGCGTGCTGCTGTCGGTACCGGCCGGGATGGTGAACGCCTGAAGGTAGGTCTCGTTCGCTGCCGGAGTGAATGCCACGTTCTGATAGGCGATGCGCAGCACTGGTGATCTGGTCTTGGCCCAAGTCGCGAGACGGGCCTCAAACAGCGACCTGATGATCTTGTGGCTCATATCTGGTTGTTCCTGATGGCCTCCAGCACGATCTGCTGAAAGCGGACCACGGTCACGCGGACCATACCGCTGGGTGCCTGGGTCGAATGGCCGAACTCCAGCGGGATGGCATACGGCAGCGAGTTGGTGATGTAGGCGATATCGCCGGCGCTGAACTCAATGGCTCCATCGCGGATGCGCGCCATCGACTTTGAACCTGACTTGTCGACCTCATCTGTCGTGGTTTCGTCCGGCGCACCGATGCTGAACATCCAATTGCCGCGAAAACGGCCGCCGACGTAACCGTTGCCGGAAACAAGGCCGTTCACATTAAAGTTCTGGACACGCTCGGCCTTGGTCAACGGCTTGGCGTATTTCACGCCAGCTTTCAGCTTGCCCGATTTAGTGAAGTTGCTGTCTGTAAGGTTGATGACCGTGTTGCGGATTGCCACATTGAAGTCATAGGCATCAGCAGATGCTTTGTTGGCCGATCGGTGTGCCACGTTGGCTGCCCATATTTCAGGGTTACCCACGGGCGACATGCGAATCACGCTGTTGCCGATCTCGATGATGATCTCGCGCACACTGGCGTCGATGGCCTGTGTAGCCTGCTCGGCAAATTTGGCAAGGCTCAGCGCGAAGCTACCGGACTGACCGGCGCCGGCCCGGCTCACGATCTCACCTGAAGTTCATAGAGCAGAGGCGTGCCGGCGGGGCTGATCTCCTTCAGGGGCGGAACGATAGACCAGGTGCGACCTTGGACAACGACTTTGCTCAGCAGCGAAGGCGGAGCATCAAGCCCCTGCGCGGCGATCTTGAGCTTCTTGTCGCCAACCTTGATCAGCGTGTTCGTTTGAAATTCTTGACCGGTGAAGTCGAGCAGGATGCCTTGGGCGATTCGCTCGGTCACCGTGTCTGTCGGTGTCGATCCGGTGTCAGGATCGTATTCGCCTTTGGTTGTGTCTTGCAGGGTTACAGGCTGGCCAAACTCTGTGATCAGCTCCAGAGCCATCACGGCCATATCGTCGTAGAAGGCCATGGTGGCTCCATATGTGAAAAGCCCAGCGCGATGGCTGGGCTCTTAATTATTCGAAGCGCTTCCGCCTCTCTTCAATCATTTTATCCGCAAAGTCCGCCGAAAACCGCGCGACGAACTCTGACTTCCTTTCGCCACTCCAGTCGCGAGCTGTGCCGGCGGCAAAGGCAGCCGCGTAGCGGTCCCAGGCATTCCGCTCCTCTTTGGCCCACTCATTATCACCGTCTTCGTGGTCTTCAATCCCTGTCATATCGATATCCATCTGTGCTGAAACGACGAACCTAGCATTATGCGCGGACGGCGAACAGCCCTCGTTTGAGCAGGTAATCGGCAAACTGCGTTGCGCTCGGCCGATCCGGCGCCGCCGGCAACAGTCGGCCGCTGGTGTTGCTTATCTGGGCGTACTCGCGCGTTACTGCGCCTTCAACTCGATCAAGGATCACCGCGCCTTTGCGCTGGTCGACAGGATCGATGTCGTCAGCGTAAATCTCGCCGGCCAACGCCATCTGGCCGTACTCGATGCGCGCAGGAAGATAGTTGTCAGGCTTGATCTCGCAATCTATCTCAACCCCTCGGCGCGGCCAAGCCAAAGCCTGATCGCTGTCCATCTTGCGACCTTTCCATTTCATGCCATCCATCGCCAAGGTGGCCCGGCGCAGCAGCGCTTCCTGCGCAGCCGCGTCCGCCGGAATGACCATGCCGAACTTCACGGCGTACAGGGTCAGGTCGTCGGCGCTCGCGTAGCTTTCGGCATCTGGCTTGCCGGTGCCGTCCTCGATGATCAAGGTCATGAATCAACTCGCAGGTGTGGGGTTGGCGTTACGGCTTGGGCAGCTCAGCAACGAGCTTTTCCAGCGACTCTTTCGAGGCGTTGGAGCGATAGGATACGCCCGCTGCGTCGAGTTTAGCCTTCAGGCCTTCGCTTTCGGTGGCTTCAGCAACACGCAGCGCCTCGGCTTGATTGAATGCTGCAATCTGGTCAGTGAGCCTTTGATTCTCGGCGGCGAGATCATCGTGTTTGCGCGTAAGCTCAACCATGCCGTCGCGAATGTTGGCCAAGGCGCCGTAAAGACGCAATGCCAGCTCACCAGAGTCGGGAAGTTCGATGGTGCCAGCTTCCAATCCTGCGACAAGCACTTGAACAGCGTTGTTATCCGCCACAAGAACATCGAAGCCAACCTGAGGACTACCGGAAACCTCGCCGGCAACACCTGAGTGAGCTTCCAGCAATTGCCGCAGCGTCACCTCGGGTGGGTTTTCGGTTTCATCCTCGCGGAAGTCAGTCGCGTTCGCGTCGACGATGCGCAGGCCGTTCTTCTTTGCGATCGCCTTGATGTCGTCTTCGTAGCGATGGAATGGACCGGCCAAGTACCAGGTGTTCTTTTCCATGATCATCTCCGCTGCGCCGGTGTTTCACGGCGCAGTCATTGGGTTACTTGGCAGCGTCACCGATCAGAGCAACACCGGCGGTGTTCTT
The DNA here is from genome assembly GCF_044336365.1 of Pseudomonas sp. NA-150. Taxonomy (NCBI): domain Bacteria; kingdom Pseudomonadati; phylum Pseudomonadota; class Gammaproteobacteria; order Pseudomonadales; family Pseudomonadaceae; genus Pseudomonas; species Pseudomonas sp. NA-150. The sequence continues at coordinate 3,677,415 of NZ_CP172305.1, forward strand.
GATGCTGGCGGCGGTTTTGTCCCAGTTGGTGCCCGTTGCAAGCGCGGCACTGGTTGGCGATTTGCCGCCGTTGATGATGTCCCAGGTGTAACCCTTCAGGCCGACACCGAAGGTGTAGTCAACCTGGATGGTCGTCTCGATTCGAGCCTTACCGTTGTCGGTAGACACGTTCGAAATGATGTCGCGGTTGTCGTGCACCAGTGCAGAGCCTGTAGCCAGAGCAAGGATGATTTCCTTGTTTGGCGTGCCGGTTTGCGCGAGCGCCGGCGCATCGGTGACGATCGAGGTCTTGCCGAGAATGTCGACGACACGAACGTTGCCAGCCAGGAAAAGGTTGTTGCTGTTAACCAAGCCCTGCCCTACCAACTTGTGCCAGGTGCTGCCCTGCATTACCTGGGCAACCAAGTTCTGGCTCGCATCACCAAATTTCGCATGAGTGTTGTTCAGCGCGGCCTGGGTGATGCCGGCAGTCGCTGATACGTCATTGGTGGCCGCGGCCTGAGCGGTGATCGCGGCAACCAGAGCTGCAATGGCGGTGTTCAACTGATCCTTCAGAAGGACCTCGGCGAATGCGCGGCTCGCAACTTCAACCCCTTGCTGAGTTGGACGCTGCAACCAGGTCATCTGAGACGGCTCGTAACGCAGCGGGCCGAAACCACCAGCAACCTTGACGGTGTTGTTCTGCAACTCGGTCAGATCCACTGGAGTAACCACGGCGTTAGTGCCGTAGCGGTCAACGCGGCGCTGAGCGGCGCCCAGGTTCTGGAAGAACGACTCTTGCAAAAAGTCGCCAGTGAAACCGTCTGGAGACAGAACAATCGCGCCATTGCTGGCTTCGTTAAACGCTTGAGTCATTTGATCCAGCGTCTCGAGAGTCGCCGGCATGATGTAATCGTTAAAAACCTGCATTTGGGACAAGGACATGAATCAATTCCTTACTTAAGGGGGAGATCGGGAAAGCGCGAGCCAATTGCGGCCGTACGTTCTGATTTGGTGCCGCCGATGTTGCCTTTTGCGGCCCCGCCGCCATTCCCAGCACCCGCAGCCCCGCAGCCCCGCCGCCAGATGCCTTGCTGCCTGCGATCAACGGCGCGAACGCCGAGTCGCCAGCGATTTCTGCTTTCAGCTCTTCCAGCGTTGCCGCCGAGAGCTTGCCGAACTGGTCGAGCACGACCACGACCGGCTTGCCGTCCCGCTGCTCGACGCTCAGACGGCGTTCGATGTGCGGCAACAGGGCCTTTGCGCTGCCTGGGATTGCCAGGGCAGACGCGATGTCGGTAGCGGTGCGGCCAACAGTCAGATCCCGGATCTGCCCGCTCAAACTGCCACGCTCCTGCTCAAGCAAACCGTTCAGCTCAGCTTCGCGGCGATTGAATTTCTCGGACCACGACTTTTCAATCTCTTCGACGTTGCCGGATTTGCGGGCGATCTCTTCTCGGTCACGTTGTGCCTGTTCTTCAGCTTCGCGCTTCAAGCGCTTGGCTTCTTTGGTCTCGTCGAGCAGGGTTTGAAGCTGCGTTTTGAGCCCTGATACATCTTCAACTTCCGGCAGCCCCTCAATACCGAGGACAAACTTTCCGTCCACTTCGGTGTAGAGCGCGCGCACGGCGTCATCCACCCCTTCAAGGGTGTCCAGCTGGTATTTCAAGCCCATTGTTGTCTCCCAGAGACGTAGTGCCGACCCGGTCGGCTAGTTGATGCCTGCGCGCTGGAACGCCAGAGGTTCGAGAACCTTCATCTGGTCCAGAGTCAGAGGTGAAAAATTACGGTCGAGCTGTAGCTCGGAGAATCGTTCGACGCTGAGCCCGCCTTCGCGGAACAGCTTCGCGCGGACTGGGCCGATGGCTTGGTCCTGAAATGCTGCGGGTTGCTGCTTGAGCCAGTCGTAATACGAGAGGTCTGCCCTCACCTGCTGGCCGCCCAACGCGCCAACGGATGCGCGTGTGGCGTCCTTGGCGAACAAAGCGCTGAAGTCGGTCACCGCCACCACTGTCGAGCGACAGTTGATGTGGATCGGCGGCCGAGGCCCTTCGGTAAGCTTGAAGCGACGCTTATCGAGCGTCCGGCACTGTGCGGTGGTCTTTGAATCAAGGGTGCTGACCCACTCGACCGACTGCACGACGTCGGAGTTCTCTTTCAACGTCTCCATGCGCGCCTGAGTGGCGACGTGCTGGACCGCTGTTCGAACGACTGCACCAGCGTTACGGTTGGTGGTAGCCAAGATGCCGTCGTTGTAGTTGAGCGACTTGGTGCCACGGATGCTCTTGATGATCTGGAAGTTCGTCTGGCCTTCGAAGAAGCCTTGGCGAATCGCTCCGGTGAGCCGCTGACGCTCGGTCGAGGTGAATCCCTCGATGAAGGTTTCGAGCAACTTACCGCCGTCCGCACCGCGCACGCTGAGCGGGTTGGTGAGGATGGCAGCCCTGATTGCTGTGATGCTTGGCAACGCGGCGTCGAACGTAACGCTTGTCGGCGCCGCATTGGTCAGATTGGTCGCCTCGAACTGCGCCTCGTAGTTCGCAATGTCGATCAGGTCGAGATTCAGCTTGTCCGAATACCGGTTGAAGATGCCCAGCAGCAGGCTATCTACGTCGCTCAGCAACGCTTCAAGCCGCTTGGTCGTGAAGTCCGTCAGATCGGTTCGGGTCAATCGTTCCCGAAGCGTGCGGTCGATCTCCTTGAGGAAAGGCGCGAACTTCTGCACCTCGCCCGACTTCAGCTTTTCGAGAAAAACCGCATGCCGAATGGTGGCATCAAGGATTGCTTGGTTTGCTGCCATTCGGGATTACCTCAATGTTATCGAATCCAGGACCCAGGCTCTGCGTCTCAATTTCCCCGCGGATCTCGTCGTCGGTCTTCTCCGGATCGATCACGCCACGGTCTCGCAGGTACTGCCAGAAATCAGACTCAGGCAGCTTGCCGCCCTGCACCGCATTGAACAGGCCGGCCATGATGTTCGCGTCCAGACTGATCTGGCTGAAGTCCTGATTGAGCTTGTAGACCGGCGTACCTATGGCGCCCACGAACAGTGCCATCCATGTCAGGCACTGCACATAGGCCTCGCTGACGTTGCTGACGACCAGTGAAAGGACGCTGTGTTCGGCGGCGCTGTCGTTGTCGGCCTGGGTGGCTGTCTTCACTGCGCTGCCACGCTCGATCAGGCGAGCGCCAAGAGCAACCATCTGCGCCTCTTTGGCATCCATCGCCTCTTTGGCCTGCGTGTTTGGCTGCGCTTGCCACACCCCGCATGCACCATTAACAGGGAGCAGCCAAGGAGCGCGCGAACCCAAAAATATCCCTGTCTTTTCAAGATGGTCGCGCCACTGCTCATCAAGGCCCGACATCCACGGCTGGGGCTGGCCGACTAGGTAGGCTGCTTCTTCATAGTCAGCGCTGTTGCGGTAATGACCACGGTTAACCTCGGCCATGTCGTACAGCGGTGATTCATCAATGCTGGTGTCGTTGTTTTCACTACCAACGAACTGGAACGGGATGACACGCCAAGGTTGGCCGCTGCCATCCAGCGGAGCAAAAGGTGCAGTGACCATGCTGGTAGCGCTGCTTCCCTCTTCCCATACCTCCTGAGTGTAAACGCCGGCAGCATCCAATCGCAGGGCGCGGAACTGAGTGACCTGCTCGCTACCGAAACCATCGTCGGTGTCGACGTCAACTGTCTCTCTCAGAATGACCAGACTGAGCAGGTGCTGGCCGCCGATCTGCCGTGTCTTCCAGTTGATAATGGACTCAGCCGGATAGCTGCTTACGTTGGCGCGCGCTCGACCTGCTTGTTCATCGGCCTTGCTGACGCTGCCACCCGGGACGGCTGCGTAATCGACCAGCAAACCATGTCGGCCGAGCTCAAGCACATGCCCAATGACTGACTGCGACTGCTGGTAGATGCTCACGCCCTGCCCGTCGACGTCCTTCGACACATAGTCGAGGCCGGGGGGAACAGTAAGTGTTGGCCAGGTGCGAAAGACGGCTCCGACCAGGCTGCGTTTCGTGAACCCTGTGGCGTTGTAGAAGACGGCGCGCTCTTTGTAAGAACTGTACCGCTCCTTATTCTCTTTGCTGGTGTCGTGAGCATTTGGGCGGGGCAAATACAGTTCGCCAGCTGCCTTAACGGTCTCAGAACCCTTGCAGACGTCACGCACCAGCCGCCAACGGGACTGCGCCGCGTCGTATTCCGGACGGGTGAAAGTGACATCGTTTGCCATTAGCGTGCGAATCCCATGCTGAGTGAAGTAACCGGCTTAATGATCGGAAACTCTTTGTGGATGAAGTAACCGCCGGCGTCGTTCGCGTGATCGTTGCCCTGCGACTTGTCCGGCTCGCCATTGGCTGCCCACACCTGCTGCTCCAGGCCATCGGCATAGGTCGGACAGGTAAACGGGTTGACCAGGTAGCGGCGCTCACGCTGCGCGTTGCAGAACATGGCGTTCATTGCGTTGATGCGGTCTTTTACGGGTGGGTTTGCCGCCGGAGCGATCACTGCGAACCCGGCCTGCTTGAGCATGGCGATGTCGGTCAAGCTGGCATTCACTGACTTGCGCGAATCACCGGAGGCATCCGGGTAGATGCGAATCTCACGATCTTTCACGTAATCGTTGCCGTTGTGCCGCCAATACCGTTCCTTAATTCGGCGAATCATGTCCGGCGTGTCGTAGCCATCCATCAACTCATCCACAGCCCTGGGCAATCCCTCGCGTTTGACGTGAGTGATCGCAGCCATCTTGCCGACGTTGAAGTCCATGCCGATGAACAGAGGTTCGTTCGGCTGCACGGTGTCGAAGCACTGGTTCAGCTTGCGGTCATACGCGTGATAGATCGATCCAGAAGTCAGGTTGACGAACTGGCCATTGAGGTACGCGCGGATCAGTTGTTCGGGGTACGACTCCATCAGCGATGGGATGTAGTCGTCCGGCAGGTTCAATTCATTGTCGAAGGTGCTGGCCTGGACTAAGCCATACATCTCGTTCAGCGCGGGCTTGTCACGCAATTGCTTCACGAACTGCAGGAAGACGAACTTGAAGCCTTCCGGCGTTGTGGTTACGTCGACGCCGTTCTTCAGCCCGGGCAGGTTGTAACGCATCCGCGCGATGATCTTGCGCCAAGCCTGCTGCGCCTTGATCGACGTCAGAACATCCAATTCGTCGACCAACGCATGGCCAATCTTGAAGCCTACGATTGTCTGCGGCTTTTCCATGGACCGACAAATCGTCGTCCCGCGATACTGTCGACCGCTATAAATGTGAACTTCGTGGTTCGCCTGGTTGATCTTGGTCTTTAGACCCCAGTCATAAGCCACTTCATCAATGGTCGGGTAGAAGATGTCGCGGATCTGCGGGTATGTCGGCGCGAAGTAACCCGCGTTGACGCCTGGCCACTCCGCGAAGTGCTTGCACAGCGCCGAACAGCCGACCCACGTCTTACCAGAGCCGAAGCCAGCAACGAAAGCGCGGAACTTGTGAGGTAGCTGGAGAAACTGAGCCTGCGGAACATTAAGGCTCGGCATTCGGCTTCCTCGCATCGACCACATCGACCTGAATACGGCTCGGAGTGATCACCTCATCTTCGGTATCAGCCTTACGCTGGCGATTGACGTATATATCGCCAACCTCTTTGGCGGCCTGCTCCAGCAACTGGGCGGTCAACGCCATGTTCTTTGAGTTCTCAGCCTTCTCGGCCATGCGACCAAGTGCCCTGAGTCGATACGCTCTGTTGGCGATCGGGATGTCTTCGGTCTCTTCACGAAATCGCTTGCGAGCAGCATGAAACAGCTCAACCCACTTGGCCCCAAGGGCTCGGCCGGCGAACTTCGTCGGGTCATGGGATTCGCACTGCTGCCGGCTCAATTCAATCCCAAACTCTTTCTTGACCGACTCGACCACCTGGGAAGGCGTATCAAAGCAGGCCAAAGCCTGAACGATGAAGGCTTTGACCTCGCTTCGTAGTGCTGCCATATGGTTGTCATCCGTCAAAACCTGTCAGAAGTTCAGGCCGACTTGAGCAGACAGGTTCCGCAGGCCCTCGAAATATTCAATTTCCCCACCTCGGCAGGTTTGTTTGCAGCGTCGACCAACGCTTGAACGTCAGGGCTCGCACCGTAGCGGCGAACCACTCCAACGAACTCTTCGACGTCGTGTCCACGCATCTCAATCTTGGGTGCGCCTTCCTTGGTGAAGGCTGGTTGACCATATTTATCCTTGGCGTGTGCCAGGTGATAAAGCTCATGTTCGACCAGGGCGCAGAAGTTGGTGTCGCTGCACTCGGCGCAGTAGTCAGCGGCCAAGGTGATGATGAAGGCCGGCACATCGCCGAACCAATCACGCATCTGTTGCTCCATCCGAGCTTTCTGCCAACCTCCCGCGCGGAACGCGACCTGTTCGGCTTGACCGAGAACCGTGCGCCCCTGCTTCTCGAAGTGCGATGACGCCCACATGACATGGATGTCTGCATCCAGTAGATGAGCATGGTCTTCGTTGTGGATGCTTCCGGTGTCGGCGAGGATCTCGGCGCTCAGCCACTCCCACACCTCTGGGGCTGGAGTAAGGCGGATACCAGAGTCGGAAATCTCGGATAGCTCGAGCAGTGATGCTGGAGGATGTGGCCTTCCCATCGAGAACTCCAAAGTTCTTTTTACATAAGAACGCATTTCTTATAATGTTCTTACAGTTCTTGATTTCCACCCATTCACAGAGGCTTACCATGACCCAAGTAGTTATTGATATCCCAGAAGACCTTTTTTCCACCATCAGCAACAAGGCTCAGCTTACTGGCAAGAAATTTGAGGAGGCCGCCTTGGCCCTCCTCTCGCTTGGTGCAAGCTCCCTTTCCGCCGATGCGGAGGACGCCGCAATGGGCGACGTCTTGCTCGCCGCAATCGTTGCGCGGGCGAAGAAGAAGGCAGTCAATGTTGAATTCACTACACGCGACCTTGCCGAACCCGCTGAGTGGTTGCGAGTATCCCCGGCAACACGCAAATCTGTAGGCCGCAGCTTTAGCAAAAACGTTCGCGAAGGCTTCGTAGGTAGCGTGGTACATACAAAGCGTAAAACCCCGCAAAACAAAAATATCTATGTCCGCCGGGAAGTATAAAAAACAAATGCTCGTCCGTGCCGCACTCACCTGCGGCACACCTACCCTTCAGCTGCGACCCTCACCACCAACGTCCGTACCTGCCCGCCAGTGCTGCTATCCCGCTTCTTCGCCATCTCGACAGCTTCAGCGGCGGTTGCACCCATATCCATTGCGGTCAGCGCGTGGCACGTTCCAGAGCCAATGGCGTAGGCTCTGTCTGGAAGTACCAGAGACTTCCACGCGCCTTCAACCTTGTTGTGCCCTACGAAATAAATCTGCCCGGCGTCGATAGTGAGCGCTTCAGCCTCAAGCGACACAGGTGCGATTGGACCGCCGAAGTAGGCATCAACCAGCGCAGGAAAATCAGCAGAGGAACCAGTCAGGATGAATTTTACGCCTTTGACCTCGATGCATTTCTCGTAGTCGTCGTAATCAATGATCGTGCCGCGAGTAACCCGAGAGTCGTAGGCGATCACGCCGTCTTTGTAGGCAATGGTCGTCATGCGTTCCCCTCGGTTATTCAATTGTGCAGTTCGGCCAGATGCAGCGGGCAAACGCCAGCGCGCCGGCATGGTCGAGCGCTTCATGCAGCAAGATCATCGGGAATGGTGCGTGACCTGGTGTTGTGACGGCCCAGTTCTTCTTCATGCGATCCAGCCAAAGCTGATGTGCGAGAAGATCCATACACCCGCTTCGATCACGACCCAGCCACTTAAGGCGCAGATGATGCCGAAGACGACGAATGCGCCTGTCCAGTCGTTATCCATTGGAGCCTCCAATCAGAGAGCGATACGCTCAGCCAGGATCCCGGACAGTTCGCCCATAGCGCCGACCTGAGTCGTCAGCAGCTCTTGCGACTTGGAGCTCAGCTCGCGGAAGCCGGGAGTTTCGATAAATTCCTTCAGCTTGACCAGGCGGTCATCGTTCTGCGCCTTCTCGCCAATCATCCGCTGGACGTGTGGCGGATGCTGCTTAACCTGGCCGATGCCGATATAAGCCTTCTCGAACACATCCTTCGGGCTCCAGCTGGTGTAGCCGTCTTCGTACTTGACCGCGAAACCTTCGATGGCGTCTTTCAACTCTGGCCACGCAGTTACTTGCTTGGTGCCGATATATTCTTGAGTCATGGGTCTCTCCTTAATCGCGCGCCACGAAAAGGCGCATCTGAAATCGTGGCGCGGATCAGGCCGAAGCCTCAAATAGATGACCGCGACGTGCCCAGGCGTACAGCACAAGGCCCATGTGCATCGTTACGGTAAATGGACTCACTGAAGCGCCTTGCAATGCGGTCACGAAGCCGCCGAATGCTGCGATGGCGACCAAGTAGAACGAGATGCTCAGCAGTGGCTGTTCAATCGGCCGCACCCTGCGCAGGTAGTCCACAGCTGCGAATACGACCAGCACGCACAGCGCCGTGTCCATCATCTGGAGAAAGGTGTTCATCAGACACTTCCTTGGGCGCCGAACTTAGCCGCCATAGCCTTGAGGCCGGGGATAATGTTCATTGCCAGTAGGCCTATCAGAAACGCCACTCCGTATTGAGTCTCACCGTCTGGGGTGATGTGGAAGAAGCTGACGGCAAGTGGAGTAGTGAAGATTGCTGATGCAAAGCCCGTGAAGAATGCCGAGGCCGCCTGGCCCCGAGTCAGTCCGCGCAGGAATGTCAGCGAGAGAATGGCCCCAGCAAAACCGGCGATTGCAACGCCGTACTTCGCCAGAATCAGGCCAGCGGCGGCGCTCGCGGGTTCTGCCATGGTGGCCTCATCGAATAAAAAGGACCGCCGTGAGCGGCCAAAGGAGTTAGGCGCCTCCCATTTGCGCATGACAAGTCAGAGGCTTGGAGGTCTTGGGGAAATCGGTACATCCGGGAAAGCATCCACTGGGGTAGCGGCTTTCCTCGGCGGTACAAAAAAGCCCGAAACGTGTCCGGGCTTTTTCCATTGCAACCAGGTGTATTCAGCAGGGAGTCAGGCCGTAGCTGTCGGGCAACGGCTTGGCCGATGCCATTTCAAAGTGGTTGCTGGATGCGCGCAGGTTCGACTTCAGGGCTTCATCGGTGGGTTCACTACCCGTTCGCCACTGGGCCAGCGTCAGCTCCATGCGGGTGTAGCTGACATCAGCCAGATCACCGATGCGCTGGAAGACGCTGGTGAAGGCCTGAGCTGGCCGATCGAACACGCCAGCGAAGGCCGAGGAGTCGAAACAGGCACACAGCGCGAACGCGCAGTATTTGAAAAATCGCATCATGGTTGAATCTCCGGTAGATCGATGGCGTTGGTTGAACTAAGACGGCCCAAGCAGCACTCCCAGCTCGGAGCAATGAGTGTTGCGGGCGAAGGCATTCAAAATCCCATCATGCAAGTTGCCAGATTGACTACCTAGAAAACGGCGTCTACATATGCTTGCTCAAGGACAAAAAGCGAACAGCTCATGGAGCGTGCTATGTCGAAAGATGCCGAAGTCGTTTTTGAGTGGCGAGCAATGGATGAGCTCAACACCTACGAGATCCACTACGTTTTCCATGGGGCCAAGAAGGTCATGCTGCATAGGGCCAAGTGCATGACCGACTGCGATGCGTGGGTTATTGCGGCAGTTGAGGTCGGAGTTCCACTTTCCGCGCTTCCTACTGTGCATTTCCGCACGGTCATCATCACCGCCGCTGAAAGCCAAGGTGTATCAAAGGTCAGGTGGAACCTGTGTCCACGCACGCGCCGATTCGACACCCCATGAAGGATGTGTTTCCACCAGATCGCCGAAGCCGCCCGTGCTGCACATGGAGTCGGACGCATCAGCTGCAGGCACTCTTTCGAAACGCGGCACTACCGGTCGATCCGTGTCCAGGAATCCCGAAGGCCACCCTGGCAATGGTCCACTTCAAATCGTAGGCAATAAAAAACCCCGCACTATGGCGAGGCCTGAAAAATTTGAAATCTCCACCTAGGCGGAGCTAATCAATGATCAATTGTTGATCGCCCAAAGAAGCTTGGCTGCAATCGAGCCGCCAATCGTCAACATCACATCAGCCAAAAACACCACTGAATAATCTGTCGTTTGGGGTGCGCCCTCAAGAAAAGCGGGCTGAGCCACAGTAGTAGGGAACGCTGCATGGAAACCGTTAGGAATGACCGCTACAAGCACCAAAGCAATCATCATCGCGACAGCCCATGCCGCCTGATTTTTGAGCGTTTGATGACGCCTCCAAAGGCAAAAATATGTTATGCCTGCAGCGATGTACGCTGTACCAAACTGAGAGGACAACGACTCAGCAACATGATACGCAAACGCAAAGTCCATTTGACAATCCAATGGTCCCAAAAAGGTACTATCGCATTGATCCCCGCAGCTGGAAAGCGCACAAAAAACCCAGCTCGATGGCTGGGTTCTTTTTGTCGTCTTGAGCACCTACACGCGCAAGTACGACAGGATGGGTAAATAATCTCTCATTCTCTCACTATTGGCAATGAGTATTTGCTACGCCGCGCAACTTTCCATCAGGCCTTCCGCCTCAAGGATTTCATGAGCGGCAGCAAGCGCCTCGTTTACCTGGTTATCCAGCGCTTTGCGAATGCTCGAACGCCACCGGTAGCGCGTCGACTCTGGCTTGCCGTCGTTGTCCCAATTTGTAATGTCGTACCAGCCTGCAGGCAAGACGGCCGCTGAGCGCTTACCTTGAATGCCAGCTACCTGTGGGATTGCCCAAGTCAGCACCGCGCACTCACGGAAGCGCTTCGTCGCAGGCGATTGAACGGTATTGATCAGCTGGAGAATCGCTGAGTGCTTGCGCTCATCATGCGTCGAGTACTTGGCGACCAGTGCACGCCAGAGCTGCGGGGCGAGTTGCTTGTGCAGCCGGCCAAATACCCAGCAATCGGTGAGAAGCGCCGCTTCCTTACCGACGATCTCGCCCTTTTGCTTGGCGCATTGCACCTTCGGTTCGAAATCGCAGCCACCCGCGCTGTTGATGGTCTCGGCGGCCAAGGCCCGGACTACTGCTGCAACCACATTGCGATAAGTCATGCCGCTCTCCCCTTCAGCTCTTTGGTCATTGCCCGGTAGTTGGCTTTGATCGTTTTCAATTCTTCAATCGTGTAGCGCTGCGGCTTATGTGGCCCCTCCAACCATTCAACCTTGTCCGTGCCGATTCGCTTCACCAGCTCGATGCGGTAATTAACGATGTCGCCAGACTTATGGTTATTGCAGGGGGCGCACTGGCGGTGACAGTTGAGAGGCTCGAACCGCAACTCTGGATTGCCGCCGACCGTGCGGTAATGCCCGGCATGCCACTGGCCATTGTGGTGCCGGCCACAACTCACACATGGCAGATCTACATCGCGGTGCCTGACCCAGGTATTGAACGCGGTCTGCGTCTCTTTCATGTACCCGGCGCGAGTCTTGACCTTCTCTTTTGCCGCGCGGATCGCCTTACGCTCTACCAGTGCCAGCGACTTGCGCGCCCGCTCCTGATTCACGTCTTTGATGGCCAGGCCGCATGCCCAACCACAAACTTTCTGGCCGAGCTGAGCCGGAATGAAAGCAGTACCGCATGCGGTGTTGGCGCAGGTCTTTTTCTTGCGTGCCGGCGGCGACTTCTGTTTGGCGGATGCTGAAATCATCAAGCAGCCTTCTCCCCAAGCAAATCGCTGAAGAACACACCCTTCGCCGTGAAGTCAGCCAGGATGCGGTCGGTGTACTGGATGCCCTGGGCGCGATTGAACAGGCTGGTTACGGGAAAGCCGTCAGGACCAAGCAGCTTGCAGTCACCCATCAGGTCAAACTTTTCCTCGTACGACAGGTGCTTGGTGGTGCGGTGCCATGCGGAACGGTAATCCTCGTCCTCGTTGACGAGGATTTGAACGCCGTGGTGAAGCTTGCAGTACTTGCGCGCCTCGCTCGCATCGCCAATTTGGGTCATCTCTGCGATGCGCTTGTAGAACGCAAACCACAGTGCGTTCTGATCGAGCGTGCGGTCTTTGCCCGGACGAAGGCTGACCACCACGAATTTCTTGTCGCGGTACATGGCGGTCATCTTGGTGATGGCTTCGGTGAGCTTGGATTGGCAGTTGATGCTGATTTTATCGGTCACAGCCAAACTCCTTCAGCACTTGGCGCGCACCCATGACCGCACCCTTATCGCCGGACGTCTTGCTGATGTCTGAGAGGAACGACCGCATCCGCTTGTTCTCTGCCTTGACGTCCACGACCAGCGACAACAGCTCTTCACCATCGCTGTTCATGTCAGCACCAAGCGCACTGCCAATCGCTCCCATGTCCAGGCATGCAGCCAGCAACATGCGCTGGTTCCGTTCCAGATCGGCGATCATCCCCAGCACGGCGGCAGGGTTGGCGGCGGCGATGAAGTCGCGGTATACCTCAGGGCAAGCGACGTTATCCCCGTGCGCACTGAGCGCATCACCGTCAGGCCCGTGTCGACCCATCTTCTCCGTGGTGAGCCGAAGTACGGAATTGCTCGTCCACCATTCCCACGACACACCGCCAGCCGCCTCAGCCAGCCGCTTGATTTCGCTGGAGTCAGTCATGGAAACACCTCACCCTGCACAGCCACATGGCACTGATCAGCGCGGCGCTCGGCAGCGTTGAAGGCGATGATGGTGTAGAGCCAACCGCTGAGGAGTATTGCGATAGCGAGTTTCATGGCCGCTGCTCCGAAGTTTTTTTGCCAAACTTGGCCAGTAGTTGCGCCCGTGCAGCGCCGCCGGCGGATGGGATACCCTGAATCTCCAACAGCTTTGCCTGGCGCAGAGCGGCGTATTCCTCTGCCCTCTCCAGTTCGGTTTTCTGGCCGTCATGACCGATGCCCATGGCGATGTCTTCCAGTGGCAATCCGTTCACCAGTCTGCGGATGGTGATGTCGTAGGCGCGGTCGAACACCTTGCTGGCTTGGTCTGACTTCAGGTCGGCAAGGTTGTGCATCTCGCATTGCAGCGCGGCGTGGCGAACAGCCGGGTGCGACCACTCACGCGAAGTCCTGCGAGCCGGATGCAGGTTGAGCAGCGCCTCGCGGAATGCCTTGTCGTGCGACGGGATGCCCATCGTCTCCGGCGTTGGCAGACACCACTTGATGAACTTGCCGACGCTCGGCGCAAAGTCGTTACCGTGCTGGCGGCAGTTTTGCAGGCCGTAGCGGATCTGCTCTAGAGTGTTGATCTCGGCGACGATGAAGGCCTTGATCCAGCTGCGCTTGGCGGCGCGCAAGGCGTCGTCATCCGGCCATGCCTGTCTCCAAGCAGGGAAGATCGCCTGCAGCTCCTTGAACAAGGCGTTGACGACGTCGGTGGTGCCCGGCGGGAGCTGCTTGGGAATGGACGGCACTACGGGCGGCAAGTTGCCCATGGTGGCCATGAGTTTGTTTGCGCTCATCGGCGCCTTGGCGGTCATTACATCGGCCCCAGGTCTTCAGACCAGGTGGTGTCGTTGAAATCGGGGCCGTTGGCTTGGCGACGCTGCGGGAACTGGTGAACGTTGCTACCCGGCGCCACAGGCTCAGACACCTCGTCTTCCCATCGCTTGCCGTTGAGCCACGTCGAGGCGTGGGGGATGAATTGGCCGCCATCTTTGGTCCAGTCAGTCGTCAGGGATTGCTTGGCGAGCGCGGCGCGCATCGTGTTGAGCAGGTCGGCGGTCAGCTTGAGCTTTGCCCAGGCACGGAGTGCGGCGTCCTTGCTGACCTTGCGCGGGTAAAGTTTCCAAAAGCTTGCGAATGCAGAATCGACATCGATCTCGTCGTCACCGTAAAGCTCTTGATCTTTATCTTCTCTTCTCTTCTCTTCTCTTCTCTAGTCCGCTTTTTGTCCGCATCACTAGCGGACATTTTTGCATCATTTCCAGAGGTGCGAGAGGTGCGCTTTCTCTCGTTATCGTTCGCGCGGCGCTTGGCACTTTTCCCGTTATGTTCGTCAAAACGGGGCATTACAAGGCTTCCCGACTCATCAAGGTCAGCCCACTCAACGTCGATCATGGCCTGGGTGAAGCCTGGCCAGCCAATGACAGCATCCATCGCATCAGTGGTGTAGCCGACAAGCACACCGTCATCACAATGGGTGTCGAAGATGCTCCAGGCGATGTGCAGTCCGCCAATGATCCGAAGTCTGTCCGCTTTCAATGCGGACACCATGCGGAAAACTTTCGGATGTGTGCCGAGTTCGATGCGCATTTTGATCCAGTCTCCGGCCATTACTGATTCCTCAAGAGATCCGCATCCCGGCACGCCCACAAAGCCTGGAGCTTGGTAAGCCCCTTCCCTGTTACTCGCGGCGTGGACACAGTCGTCCTGCCGTTCTCGGGATGCTCAAAGATGCCGAGTTTCGCGGTTAGGTGGCCGGACTCAATCAGGCATTGCATGGGTTCGTTTTTGCGGACAGTTACCCAGCGGCGCTGGCGCAGGAACGCCATCAAGCGGTTCTGGCCGGTACCAATCAACTTGACTGCCTCGGCCACCGAGTAGGTTTCGTGGGTGACGGTTACGGCGTCGAAGAAGCCGACTTTTGGGGCGTCGGCAGCAACCTTCTGTTCAAGCATCAGGTTTTCCTGATTGAGCTCGGTATTGTCGGCCTCCAGAGCAACGACCTTGCGGACGTTGTCGGTCAGCAGGGCCAGCAGGACCTTGGGGTCGTTTAGGCTGCTGATATCGAACGCTGGTATTGCTACAGCTTGCTCAAGCTCTGCCAGGCGACGGATAACCCGATGACGCAAAGGTATGCTGTACCCGGTGAGAAGCGTCTCGGTCAGTTCCTTGTTCAGATGAAAAACCGAGGTGTAACCCCTGCCGTCGTACTCCTCGCGGACATGGCGCAAATCTGCGCCATCATTTTTCAGTGCGGAGACCATGACGCGAATGTCGCGAATGACATCCTTGTGCTGCTTGCCGGTCAGTTCAGAGATCTCAATGCTGCTCATTGAAATTGTGCGCGCCACGTTTTCCGAATTATCAAAACGTGGCGCGAGTTGCGGGGTATTGCCTTGGGTTGTCTGGTGCATTACAGTTGCCTCACTTGATGCAGCAATGAGCCAGGCCACGAACCTGGCTTTTTTGTGTCTGGGATTTAGGCTGCGTGTACCGATGCTTCCATCACGTCCAGGCTTTCACGGACGTGACCGATCTCACGGCCAATGGCCGACTTCTCGAATTGGGATACGTGGTTGTCTTCCAGTGCCTCATGAACGGCGATGGTCAGGTCAGCGACTTCTTTGCCGACGTTGATCATCGAAGCCGTCAGGGCTTTCGGGGCTGGGCGCTCCTTAGCGATCACGTCATAGCCGAATTCTTTGGCAAGAGCGGACAGAACGGCGCGGCGACCTTCTTCGGAAAGATGCGTCAGGACTTGGCCGAACATCTCTAGATTCATGCGGTGCGCTTCGCGATTTGGGTTGGCGCAATCCAGCAATCGGGTTTCGTTCACACCGATGCGCTTAGCGAGTGCGGTCCCGCCGCCAGCCTTGACTTCGCGGTGCAGGGTTCTTTCAAATTCTTCCATTGCGAAAACCTCTCTTCTTCTCGCGTGGCACCGTGCCAGCACATCCGCGATCATTCGTTCATCAACTGATCACGGACGAATCCATGAACTTTTCTGTTTTGGTCCCTAATAAAGGACCCCTACTACTCGCCCCAGAAAACCTTGCGGTCCTCAATAAAGGACTCGTACTACCGCTTCAAAGGCAGACGAACTACGTTGTTACAGCCAAGGTCGCTGCGGACTACTCGCAGGTGCGAGGCCTTTTTATGGGCCAGCTCACCGGCCTTCTGAGCCTGCTCAAGCGAATCCATAACGCGCCTCAGGACTTCCCTGACGAGGTCGTCGCCTGTGTAGCCGGCGTTGTTTGCTACCCGCTCAAGCACTTCCATCTGTTCCTGATCCACGAGAACTGCCGGTTCTTGAAACTTCATTGCCTTTCCTCACGCGAGGGTTGTTCGTTAAGCCAGCTTGTCTTTGATCCAGTCAGGCAATTCGCCTGTCTGCTCGATGACTTCGATAACGGCCTTGAGAATTGCCCGGCTGAGCGGGCTGTGTTGTGTGCCGACGCTGTGTGCGTATTCCCGAAGCCGGATGAACTCCTCGTCGTTGAGCAGAACCTTTACCTGGCGTGCATGGCGGTGTTCTTTTTTTCCGTAGCCCATGGGCGTTCTTCCGGTCTTGAGCGGGATGGTTAGGCGGCAGACTTCTTCGGGTGCGCTTCCGCGAGCAGCCAGGAAGGCTCAAAAGGCTTTCCTTTCGCCGCAGCCAAGGCAGCGATACGTTCCGCATAACGGGTCTCGCCGGTGTACTCGGTGCGTGGCAGGCAATCTGCGGTGAGCCACTTGTAAACGGCTCGCGGAGACTTGCCGCAAGCCAGCGCAACGACTGGTACACCACCGGCATCATCAATCGATTTCTTTAGCGGCCGCATAAGGCCTCCGAGTGAAATACGAACTTGCAGTACATATTATGTCGGAACTGAAAGTACATGCAAGCGCATGCGATATTGAACCTATGGTTCAAATCGAAGAAATACGCGCAGCTTTCGTGGCTCGTCTTAAAAAATCCTTGGCTGCCCACGGTGTTGACCAGTGGGGCGCGGGCGCTCGACTCGCGGAAATAACCAAGGTCACTCCAAAAGCGTCCAGTAAGTGGCTGAATGGCGAGTCATTGCCTGGCCCCGTAAAGATGCGAGCAATCGCGGACTACCTTGGCGTAAAGATTGAATGGCTCCAGCACGGATCTGGCGAGGAACCTGGTTTTTCTCGGCTATCTACTGCTGACGAAAGCGATCCATCGGTTACTTCTTCAGCGGCCAATATCGTTCAACAAATGCTTATGAAGCACGGTAAAAACCTTTCTGAGGAAGCTAGGCAGAAAATTGCGGATGCTGTTCAGGAGACGGCAGAAGGAGTGAAAAGCGGAAACGTCATCACCGTCGACTTCTCACGCCCAGGGCAGGTTGGCGACGAGGTATGGATTGCCCACTACGATGTGCGCGCAGCAATGGGCGGCGGCCAGGTGCCTCACGACTACCCAGAAATGCTGCAGGACATCCGGGTCAGCCCAAAGCACCTGCGCGAGATGGGCGTCGAGTTCACAGAGCACTTCCACCTGAAGATGGTAACCGGCTGGGGCCAATCGATGGCGCCCACGATCAAGCACCGTGATCCGCTGCTGGTTGATGTGAGCATCCGGGACTTTTCGGGGGATGGAATTTATTTGTTCTCCCACGGCGATCTGCTCTACATCAAGCGCCTCCAGAAGAAAGGCCGCGATCATTTCAAGATGATCTCGGACAACACCAATCATCCGCCCGAGGATATCCGGGCAGATGAGACCTACATCCAGGCGCGCGTGCTGCTGGTGTGGAATGCTCACTTGGTCTGAAGCCGACCTCCCCTGGCTGAATCATCGAGTCTAGAAGGAAGCTGTATTCATCTACTCACGAAAAGGATTTTCAATGCGTACTGTCTTCGCCCTACTTTTTGCCCTGGTCATCACCGGCTGCGCCCATAGCGGAAAACGCATGGATGCTGAAACGCTAAGTCTGATCGTTCCTGGCTCCACCACTAAAGAACAAATGATCCAGATGTTCGGAAATCCTCTATCTCAGGCCTATGGCACTGAGGGCAAGCTCTCGGCGGTCTGGTTCTACGTGCAAGTCGGCCCATTCGGCGCGGGCATGAAACAACAGAACCTTGCCGTCCTATTCGATCAGTCCGGCAGGGTGGAGAGATACAGCCTGGCTGATAATGTGAATGAAGAGCCCATTACCCATGCGTTGCCCACCCCGGCGCCTGCGAGTACTTCGGCGCCGTCTCAGCCTCTTGGCGAGCAAGCCTACAAAAATGAGCAGGTCCGCCAGTTGATGCAGAAAAATCTGCCCTACGACGAGTATCAACGTCAGTACAAGTCGATCATGGGGCAGTGATTAACGCGACAGTGACTGGAGAGATTATGGGCCTGAATAAACCCGAGCAAGACCTCAAGCGCGACCTTCAGGGCATCGCCTCCGACTTCAAATGGTCAGCCGTCGAGCTGATGCGGGTCGCTGAGCGGTTGAGTCTTGCCGGGAATGAGGCGGACGCCCAGGCCGTACTGAAGATGTGCGTCGTATTCCATTCGGCAGAGGATCGGCTGACAGCGTATGCCGCAGAGGTGGATACCGGGCAGATCATTCGACTAAGGTCTGAGTGAGCGTGCCGTAGCGGCATCTGGCGTAACGCGGACTGTCAGGAGGTTATCGTGGGGCTCACCAAACCGAATCAAGACCTGAGGCGCGAACTCACAGATTTATCGCTTGGCCTGGAGCAAGCCGCAAGCGAGGTGCTCAACATCACAAAGGACTGCCGAGGTGTCGAGGTAGCAGCCGTCCTAAAGCTGATTGCGAAGCTCTACGACGATGCGGATCGAATAGCGGCCCTGGCGGATGAAGTGAAGGATGGGCGGATTGTGCGGGGGATGGTTGGTTGATGTTTTGGCCGATCCCAGCCTAGGTTGTCACCCGAGAGCCACGGGTCTGATTGAATCGAAAAATCTAGGAATTGGAGTAGTATGGCATCACAGGAAGGAAAATTTATATCGCTCGAGGGTATCGAAAAGGTCCTCGACTCTTTATCAAATTTGTTTCTGGTTGTTTGGGACAAATCGCCGTTCCTTGGATCTTTTGTTATTGTTATGGGGATGCTGCTACCTTTCTGGATCGCTTTTACCTGGATGATTGCCAATAAGCCCGAAAGAGCTATTGATAAAAGGATCCAAGGCTCAAGAAAAGCAGCTAAGAAGCGGATAAAGGGCAACCCTGGAGGTAAAAAGCGATGATTTCTACCGCTCTATCAATTTTTGCTGCGGGCGCCCTCGTCCTGTATTGGGTGATTTGCAGGCGCGCTGCACTGAGACATCAGATTAAGGTGTCTGAGCTCTTAGAAGCCTACTTCCTTGACTCAAGCGTATCCGAAGAAGATAAGGACGGAGCGTATTGGACCTATCGTTTTGCTAGGTCCTGGTTCTTCATGCCAATCATGACGATTCTGGTGCCGATTTGGCTGGCTGTGAGTATCGTCCTCCGAGGTTCGGGGTACGTTCCTAAAAAAGCTTCCGCTCGGCATTCCGAAATCATTGAGTCTGCCGTCAGGATGTATGTGGCAAAAAACCCGATCACGTCTTTGCTATGCATGCCAATCTGCGTGGTGCTGGTAGCGGTACTAACAATCATTGGCATTGTGTCCAACAGATTAAAGTCTATCCCGAGCGCGTCTTCGCTTTACAGTGATGTGGCGACAGTTGCGACTCACGTCAGAAATGACGCGCGAGCACATTAGAACGCCTGCGTACTAGAGCCCGGCCCAGCGCCGGGCTTTTCGTATCTGGCTCATCCTTCCCCGCCACGCCCGCCCTCTATTCTGATGGGTACTTCGCCAGGTCATTAATTGTGACGTTTTGTCGGTACAGAAGTCTCACAGGTATGCGGCTCCTGTTGAGATCGCCATATTTTGAACTACTGGGCAGCGGAGGTCAGCATGAAGGCCAGGGCCACAGTGATATGCCGAAAGGACGATCGAATCCTTTACGTGCGCAAACCAAAGTCAAAATGGACGTTGCCCGGCGGTAAAATTGAAATAGGCGAAACGCCATTCGAGGCCGCTGTACGGGAACTCGAGGAGGAAACCGGACTGCTCGCGGACGACCTCATTTTCCTCGCTCGTTTCGAGATGGGTGACACGACGCATTTCGTGTTCATCACCTCTGTTCCTGATCGCGGAAAGCCGTTGCCTGCAAATGAAATCGCTGCTTGCACGTGGCGGCCCTGTAAAAGGTTTCGTGATATGGATTCAAGCCCAGCTACAAAAGCGATTGTGGGCGCGTTTGCTGGCGTTAAGCTCCCAGGCTGATCCCATTGAGCCAGTTAGCAGGTCTTTATGTATCTGGTCTATGCTCATCTGGTCGGATCGCCCCCCCAAAGGTTCGGCATCAGCCCGGCCCAGCGCCGGGCTTTTCGTATCTGGTCTATGCTCACCCGGTCGAACCGCTCCCCTTCGGTTTGGCACCAGCCCGCTTCGGCGGGCTTTTGTTTGTCACACCCTCACCCACCTTAACTGTCGCTGGTGAGTACCCCGTAGCTAGTACCGACACGCTGCGGTTTTGCGCTATCGCACCAGCATCAACTGCCCTACTATCGGCCGGGCTGAAGGATCAGCTACACCTGAAATGCAGAACGCCCGCCATGTCCCTCGCCATGTGCGGGCTTTTTGTTGGGCGCCAGAATGATGGCAAGGTAGAATCAGCGCTCAACTATGGAGGGGATACGCGTGCGTGGATTTGGAATTTTCGTACTTGTTATCGGGCTGATCGCAGTAGTCGGCGCGCTGAGCATGGATGTATCGGTTTCAACTGGAGTGGGCCGAGTAAATAATCTCGGGCTGATGTCAGAACGACAGAACTTCACTATGGTCGCAGGCATGGCGGTTATAGCCGGCCTGCTGATGGTGATCTTCGGCGGGAAAGCGCAAAGCTCCGCTGTCGATCAACCAGTTCGAGATTCGCGCCCCTGCCCCATCTGCGCCGAGATCATAAAAAACGCAGCCATAAAGTGCAGGCACTGCGGCGCTGATGTTGAGCCAGTCGTTTTCACGCCTGCGACCTACGAAGCCATCGATCAGACCCTTGGGCACGGCTGGACCGTACGCGTATCTACCGGCGTTCAAGCGCTTGCCGAAATACGGCAGCAGCTTGTGACGCTAGGAATGCCGATTATTGGGATGGAAAAGGACACCGTGATCACAGGACCTTTCGCTAACGAAAGGGCGGCGGTAGATGTCTCGGGAAGGATACGTGACACTCTAGGTATAGAAGGTGACCCTTACTGGATGCCACCTCCGGCAGCCTGATTGCATCAAGCTAAGGGCCCGCCACTGAGCGGGCTTTTTTGTGCCTGTCAGAAAGGCGCCTCCTCTTCTTCCCGCTCGAACGCGTCCGCTGCCTCTGTCACGCGATCATCATCCTCAAGCTTCTCCCACCTGACGGTCACCGATTCGTCGTCGTTGAACGACGTTTCCAGGCCGTCCGTTTCGGCTAGCAGCCCCATCACCTCATCCCACTCGCGGTCGCCATCCGTATCCAGGCGATGGATCGTCACCCATCGTTGAAGCTGAGCGATCGGGTGGTTGATCATTCCCGAAACACGCAGATTTAGCCGCTCTATCCCGGACAGCTCCACCCTCTCCTGCTGCTTTGGCACTCTCTGCTGCTTACCCATACTGCGCTCCATGTAAGCTGTATATATATACAGTTATTTGTCGAGCATAACCGACCATCACTTAGCGGTAAATCCCCGGTACATCCATTTTTTCGAGTCTACGAATTTCTGTACTTTTAAGATTTATGTACTTTTGGTACTTGACCACTGTGAACCGTTAGTACATATTCACTCCATCGCAACGGAGTACCGATTCAGGGACCGGCAGCGAAGGGGCTCAGCCCCGCCGCTCTTTAACAACGTACGCCATGAACGACTACGGCTCCGGCCTTAGGTCACTCCCGGCATCACCGGTGGGAGGTCAGTAAACCGATGAGACAAAACGCTGCGCCTATCCGGCGACCGGCGATCTGCCTAAAGCCGTTGAGGGGCTGAGGGCTGACGAGGGTTACCGAACCGTGTGAATGACCCGAATGGGCGCAGTAGTGACAAGACAGATTTCCTCGATGCGCTTGGCAACAGGCGCATCCGGAAAATCAATCGCCCTGGAGGGCAGCGACATGTACTACATCCAGTTCAACCAAGTAGTCACCCAGGCTCAAATGCATGGCATCAATGCTTGGAATGATGCGCCGTTTTATGCTGTGAGCTTTTCCGAGGTGACCTTCGAGTGCGAAAACGGCTCGATGATCCCGGCAACTACCCACACTTGGGATGCGGTCCGCGGCACTCACCAATCCGAGATCAACGTCAAAGCAGATCTCATCGCAGACCTGAAATCCTTCATTCCTGACTGGAAGCGCTGGGCGCTTGAAGCGTTCCGCAAAGGCGATCGGGTTGACGGCAAACGCTGCCTTGCTGAGATGCGCGACTGCCGCCAGAAGCTGAATGCGCTGACTGCATGACGGGCCTTTTCACTTCTGCACCTGGTGACGGGTGGAGCGGGAAAACAACCGGGAGTCACAGATGAAAATCAACCAACAGAAAACCGTGCAGGTGGACATCACCGAGCTACGGCTGCACATCAAGGTTTGCGACCGCTTCGAAGGAGACTTCATTGACGCTGATGGTGAAAAGGTCGGTGCGTACGAAGGCTATATACCTGGCTTCTTCCCCGGCGATCACTACGGCGACTACCTGATCCTGAACATCGACCTTGAGACGGGCCAGATCAAAAACTGGAAGAAGCCGACGGCTGAGCAGATTGAAAAGCTCATGGTTGGAGAAAGCGACGACTGAAGCATCACCTCTGTCCATTCCAAGAATGGGCAGACGGATGCGGAAGACCACTACCGCTTTGCGGCCACCTGTATCAAATCAACTGGAGAACACCATGCTCCAAATCTTCCTGATCGGCACCACGCTCAGCGAATCACGGCCAGAGCCGGATCGTGATGAGTCGGTGACAGCCGATCCCTTGCGCTACAAGCGTGAGCGCTGGCGATGTACCAACGGGGCAATATCGCTCTGGCGATAAACGTCCCGCCAAGAATCCCGTGTGTCGCAGAAAGCCTGAAGCCTGCGACCAACATCCCTACAGGCAGCGGACACCAGGGTCGTCGATGTCACCGCGCATTGGCCGAAAGGCAGGCCCACCCTACCGAAGATCGTAATCGTCCTGTTCGAATGGGCAGTTGCCCCACTGAGCGCAGGAGCCGGACAGCGTAACCGGGCCATCGCAGATGAATCGAGGGGCTATCGAAGCCAGACCTGATACGTGTCGGGAAGTGCCGACCATCTGCACCACCCTCCGAACTCTCCCCACCACCCCATCCCCAGAGCCCAACGGCAACTGTCTGTGCGCGATGGTGTGGCGGAAAGGGTTTGGACATTAACGAAGGGAGCAAGTCATGAAAACGTTCTGGCTCACGTTTCAAGGTAAGTCGGCTGGCTGCGTCGAAGCGCCAACCGAGGAAGAAGCTCGCGTAATTGGCGAGGCTGATCGCGGCACTCCAGCGCTTAGCTGTGAAGGCCTTCCATACCCGGCCAATCCCCGCATCAACAAGCACGTCGATCCGAAGTGGGGTGCTTGCCCATCGTTTTGCTACTCGCCGGGAAAGTGCAAAGGTAAATATTCCTGTCCGCAGCGTTATTCCTGCGTCGACTAAATCTTCGTCTTGAGGTCATCCCCATGTGCCGCCACGACACAGCCGTGCGCTTCATTGAGAGAGCGCTGGGCGAATACGCAACGTCGCCCTATCCCGATATGACAGCCGCAGCTGTGCAGATGGGTGTGGAACTGGCATACGCCCAGGGTGATATCAGCGACGACGAACACACCGATTACACACGGCGCCGCAAGCGCATGGTTGACCGGCACTACGCCGCACACGCACAGCGGTTTGTGTCATGAGCACCAGCTATGCGGACAGATCCCAGGGCATCGAGCTTGACCGGCGGATGGATGAATGGGGAAACCCTAAACCAGTCGTCAACGAGTTCGACGTGTTCCACCCATATGACAAGAAGGCGGTCGCCGAGCGCGAAGCTGCCTACCGCAAAGGCTTGTCGCTTCGCATTCAGGCAACTATCGCGCAGATGGAGTTGGTCTGCCCGCCAGCTCAGGGAGATTCAGCATGACGACCGCGCCGGTTAAATCGCTCATTGATGAGCAGCTCGAAGACATCAGCGCTCACAACATGCGGGACGCCTACAGCCTGGCCGAGCGTCGAGGTTACTTTGGGCCGCCGGTTGAGCAGTACGCCGAGCCAATCTATCGCGGTCGCGTCCTGCAAGTCCTGCGATTTCGGGTAAGTCAGAAGGCGTCACGCAATGCGTAATCGCCACCCCGGCATCTGCTATCGGTGTCACGGACACGTCGCTGTAGGCGCAGGGCACTTCGAGCGCCACGAAGGAAAATGGCGAACTCAGCATGCCGAATGCGCAATCAAGGCGCGAGCAGATAAACAAGTCTCTTCCGAAAACCCTCAATAAATCCAGAATTTCAAAGCTGCGTACCGACGTGGCAAGGATGAATCATGTCCGCAGAACAGAAAATCATCACCATCGACGACATCAGCAGCGAAAACGCTCCCATCATTTACGTCTCCGGCGGCCTGGACAAGTTCTTTACCGCAGTCAAGGCGGAAGTAACTGGCGAGGTGCCAGACCTCTCCACGGTCAAGGGTCGGGCTCGGATCGCATCCTTGGCGGCGAAGGTCAGCAACTCCAAGGTCGCAGTTGAGAAGCCGGGCCGGGAGTACTTGAAGCGCCTCAAGGAAATGCCGAAGACGATCGAAGTCGAGTTGGCAGCCTGGGTCAAGAAGATGGATGCCCTGCGCGACACCACTCGCAAGCCGCTGACCGACTGGGAGGCCGCCGAAACAAAGCGCAAAGACGACCACATCGACGCTATCGACCGCATGAAGGCTCATGCCGAGAATCTGGATGGCTTGATTGCCGAAGACCTGGCGGACCGTATCGTGAAGGTCGAAGCAGTTCCGATGGGTGAGCGATGGCAAGAATTCGCCGCCGACGCTGCCAGCGCCAAGGATGCCGTGCTGATCACTCTCCGCGCCGCTCACACAGCACGCCAAAAGCATGAAGCAGAACTGGCACAGATCGCCCAGTTCAACGCTGAGAAGGCCCAGCGCGAGCAGAAAGAGCGCGACGACTTGATTGCAAAGCAGGCCGCTGAGAAAGCCACTCGCGACGCAGAGGAACGGGCTCGCCTTCAACGTGAGGCTGACGCCCAGCGCATCCGCGACGATCAAGCCGCCGCCTTAAAGCGTGAAAGCGATCTGAAGCTGGCCGCCGCCGAATCTGAGCGCAAGGCTGAACAGGCCCGGCGTGAACAGGTTGAGTCCGAGCAGCGTGCTGAGCAAGACCGCAAGGCAGCTGTTGAGCGCCAGGCGCAGGCAGTCGAGCGGGCTCGCTTGGACGAGATCGCCAAACAAAGCGCCGCCGCCGACGAGGTTATCCGGCAGCAGAACCTGCGCGAAGCCGACAAGGCGCACAAAGCCAAGATCAACCGCGCCGCACTGGAAGCGTTCGTCAAAGGCGGAATGCCCGAGGCTTGCGCAAAACAGGCCGTCATCCTCATCGCCACTCACGCCATCCCAGCGGTAGCGATCACCTACTGAGGCAGCCATGAACGCAACTCCACAATTGGCCGCTCAGTTCGACTGGATGACGGTCGGCGCATTCATGCCCGAGCAGTTCGATGGCGATGAGCGCAAAGAGTACGAAGACGAAGCCCGCCGCATTGAACGGCAGTGGGACAACCAACCGAATTGAGGTAAGCACCATGTTCAAGAAAGCCGAACGCAAGCAGGCCAAGCTACGGCTGGCACTTGCCGGGCCGTCTGGTTCAGGAAAAACCTACTCCGCTTTGCTTCTGGCCACGGGCCTTGGTGGCCGTATAGCAGTGATCGACACCGAGCACGGGAGCGCATCCCTGTACGCAGACATCGCCGACTTTGATGCGATGGAGTTGCATGCCCCCTACTCGCCCGAGCGCTACATTGAGGCGATCATCGCCGCAGAGCAGTCCGGTTATGAAACCCTGATCATCGACAGCTACTCGCATGAGTGGACTGGCTCAGGGGGATGCCTGGAGCAGAACGAAACTGTCGCCCACCAGAAGTTTCGGGGCAACACATGGGCGGCCTGGAACGAGACCACGCCGCGCCATCGGAAGCTGACAGATAAGATTCTCACCAGCTCACTGCACATCATTTGCACCATGCGCAGCAAGACTGAGACGGTCCAGGGTGAAGGCAAAAAGATCCTCAAATTGGGCATGAAGTCCGAGCAGCGCGACGGCACCGATTACGAGTTTACCGTGGTGCTGGATCTCACTCACGACGGCCACACCGCCACGGCCAGCAAGGACCGAACAAAGCTGTTTGACCAGCCTGAGTTAATC
The DNA here is from genome assembly GCF_044336365.1 of Pseudomonas sp. NA-150. Classification (NCBI taxonomy): domain Bacteria; kingdom Pseudomonadati; phylum Pseudomonadota; class Gammaproteobacteria; order Pseudomonadales; family Pseudomonadaceae; genus Pseudomonas; species Pseudomonas sp. NA-150. The sequence continues at coordinate 3,703,531 of NZ_CP172305.1, forward strand.
GGTGAAGACACCGGCAAGCGCCTGCTGGCTTGGCTGAATTCTGGCGTGAGTCCGGAAGAGCGCGCCAAGGAGTTGCTGGTGGACGCCATTGCCGACATTGCCAGAGCACCTGATATGGCAGCCCTTGAGTCTGCCTACAACGCCGGGCGCGCCATCGTAGCTGGCTTCGATAGCCTCAAGCCAAGCTTGGTCGCCGCCAAGGAAATTCGAAAGGCACAACTGAGCAAAGCGAGGCAGTCAGCATGAGATGGGACGCCCACCGGGCCGCTGAGCCCGCCGTCGCTGAATCCCTACGGCAGTACGTCGATACCGGCGTATTTGCCGCAGCCAAAGCCCTGCATCGCTCAACCCGATCCATCAACCGCATCGCCGCCGAGCACGGCATTCAGTTCTCGACCCAGACACCGGAGACGATGCGGGCACGCCGTGAATCGCGCGACCGGATGGCGGCACAGGTCGCAGCGCTGGCCGGCGCGCACAGTCAGCGCGAGATCTGCGCCCAGCTCGGAATCACCCGGGCAGTTCTGCGCGAGATCGCCGAAACCCACTGCATCGACATCAACAGTCGCTCCAAAGGAGCCTAAATGGACCCTCTCATTCAAGAAGGCGCTCAGCGCCAATCAGAACTGGAGGCGGCGAAAGCTGCCTTTCTTTTGTCTGGCGGATCGATTCTGCTGATCGCCACCGGCGTCGGCCAGGGCAATTCCAGTGCGCTGACCAAGCAAGAGTCCTTCGCTCAGCGCAAAGGTTCGAAGAAAGGCCGCGACAACCAGTCAGCAGACCTCAAGCGAAAGCGCGAACTGCTGGCTCAGTCGGTGCGCTACTGCATCGAGGTGCAGGGCATGACCGTGACCGACACGGCCGCAGCAGTCGGGATCAACGCAACGATGGTCGCGACCGTGAAGAAAGAGTTCGGAATCAGCAAGCCATGCGCCGCGTAAACACCACCGTCCGCCGCCGCAAGCGCGCCCACATCGATCTCCCGCCCAGCGGAGTGAAACAACATGCTGATTCAACCTACCAGCTACCGGATGACAGTAGAGGACGCGATCCTCTGCCTGATTCTGGCGTATCGCATTCACGGCACTGAGACTGGGGTGATTGCTGCTGCGTACCGGGCGCGTGACCTGGTGCGGATCGAATGCCGGCCGACGTTCACGCGGATCATCCGCTGCGGCGCGGTGCTGGTATGGGTTGAGAATTATTTGAAAGTGATCGAGGTGTGAGATGGCAGTCGAGCAGAAAGACCGATCAGCGAAGACTGCGGCGAGGCGAAAGACTCGCGGCGAGGAAGAGTTGCGGCACCGAGTCATGCCTGGTGAGAAAGCCTGGCTGCTGGAGTTGATGGAGTGGACCGAAGACAAGGAGCAAGCATCAGTAATGGCCGGCTGCCTACGGCATGTCCATTCACTGGGCCGTGAAGGCGCCCGCGAGGCGCTTAGATTGCGCCACGAAATAATGATTAACGAAAACGTGGCGCGCAAATTAGATCTCGCCTATCAGCGCGAATCGCTGCGCATCTGCCACGACGAATAACCCCTACCTATTTCGCTGCATCCGGTCACGGAGGGCGGCGCCTGCATTGGAGAACACCATGGGAATTCCTGCGAACGCCCTCAGTGATGAGGAGCTAATCCACTATGCGGGCATTGACGAGGATGCCCGGCAGGAAATGGCGCGGCGCTCGATTGAGCATCGAGGTACATACCTGGACGAGATCAACGTGCTCAAGGGTGAAATTGAAGACCTCGAGGCGCAGATCGAAGACGCCGAAAGCGAAAGCTCTGCTGCGGACGACATGCAATAATGCATCCAGCGGGTGTTTGATCTTCAGAAAAGCTACGAAGGCATGGACCAGGGCGAAGCCTTCGAAGCAATCGAAACCGCTATCGCCGAAATGTCAGACTTCGCGCGCTAATCCATCCCCACTTATTGCGCTGAGTTAGCACTCAGCGATGAGGATGAATGATCAATCAGATTTCGGCGTGGCCTTTATCGAGTTAAAAGTTTGCTCGACCATTTTTTCGCCGAACTCTCCCATACTAGAATACATCGTACGAAGAAATAAGATTGTATTAATTGCCGCTCCAACCAGACGCCAATCGCACGTATTAAAAGTGCACCCAACTAAAGAAATAGGCCCCTCGCCTCCATACTCGATAGCACAAGAGTTAAAAGTACAATCTTCGTAAATTCCATGATCGATTCTGATGACTTGCCCTGAAAAAGTGCACCTAGCAAATTTATTCATCAAAAAACCCTCGAACTTTAACTTCACTATTTATCTGATTACGAAGAGAAACAGACATCTTGTTCGCCTTGTGATAACCATCATCTGATTGAAAATCACTTGGTGCATAAAGTACGCTGCTATTCCAATTCAGCGTTATAAAAAAAGTCAACACCAGCAAGCTTGGAAATAACATCAAGAACCAAATATAAATTGATTGTACTGCCTCATTTATAAAAGGAAGCACAGTAGTGGAACTAACCTCTACAATTCCTGCAAATATCGCAATGATTGTAAGTGGGTTTTTTATTGTGCCAAATCCGCTCACAGGCATCTCCATTTTAGGCAGCCGACCTCAAAAAACGCGCCCCAATTCGGCTTGCGTGGCTAGGAAGCCATCAGCCTAAACACCTCGGGAGGTCTGATCCCGAATTGTAAGACATCCTGAAAGCAAATACCCCACTTCCACCCCAATTGCCACCACCGGATACGGAGGGTGGCGCCTACCTGAGGTTCTCGCAATGCCAGTAGTCCACAGCATAATCCACAAGATCGACAAGAAGCCTGATGGCAGCCCGGCCGTTCTTTTCCTCAACGGCTCGGAGCAGGTAGAGAGCCAGGCGCGTGACGACCTGATGAGCCAATTCAACGAAAGCTACAACGCCACCGCCGGCAAAGGCTGGGGTTTCTTCCATGCCGAATCTGGTGCACATCCTCTCAGCGGTTGGCTCAGCAAATACCTGGCCAGCTCCACGGACTTCATTGAGTTCAGCACAGTCACAGTCGAGCACCTAACCAGGCTGATGGAAGAATCCAACCTGACAACCGGCGGGCACGCCCTCTTCTGCCACTACCAGCAGGGTCTGACCGAATACTTGGTTATTGCCCTGGTGCAGGAAACGGAAGCGGTGACCATGACGGAAGAGCTCAGCCTGATGACAGTCAGGCGCTTGGATCTGGATCACATCCGTCTGGCGGCACGCATCAACCTGAGCGAGTGGAAGAACAACCCCAAGTCGCGCCAGTACATCTCATACATCAAAGGCAAACAGGGTCGAAAAATCAACGAGTACTTCCGCGACTTCATCGGCTGCCAAGAAGGGATCGACGGCCCGGGCGAAACCCGGACGTTGCTCAAGGCATTCAGCGATTTCGTTGAAAGCGAAGACCTTGGTGAAGAGTCTGCCCGCGAGAAAACCCACACCCTTGTCAGCTATTCGATGGCCCAGGCCAAGTTAGGTGAGCCGATCACCCTGGACGAGCTATCGGAGCTGATCAATGGAGACCAGCCCAAAGCGTTCACTGACTTCATCAAGGCTGCCGACTACGGGCTTTCCGACACTTTGCCGCCGGACAAAAAGACCCTGAACAAATTCCGGCGCTTCACCGGCCGCGCCGAGGGTCTGTCGATCAGCTTCGAGCAGCACCTACTCGGCTCGAAGATCGAGTTTGACGAAGCTGGCGGCACGTTGACTCTGCGTGGCCTGCCAACTCAGCTCACCGAGCAGCTTAAACGAGCCGTCGGCTGACTCCCCGCGACCGCCATGCCCTTTGATGATGGTGCGCTGGCTGTGCAGCGACTACCCGATGCGGGAAGCAATGTGGTTGAGATAGTTGACTGCCTCAGACTTTTGCTCTGGGCCTCCAGGGCCATCACTTCCCAGCAGTGACCCTTGGGCCTTTTCGATCAGATAGCTTTTTGGAGCCCCTGATGTGCTGTTCAGAACGGCGATCAATAGGTGTTCCAGTGCGTCTACTTGTGCCTGATTGCTCATCTCACTCTCCTTGATCCGGCTCCATGCCGGGCCTTAACCAATAGCCCACAACCATCAATCACGCCACCCAGCATCGCGTGGTCGAGCCTTCACTCGAGAACACCATGGACAAAAACACGAAGATCTTGATCCCGGAAATCTCCGGGGGATGGACTGAACGCCTGCGCTCGGGGAAAACGAACATCTGGAACGCTTGCAGCCACGACAGGCCGCATCGCAACGGGCTGCCCGAAGTGCGGCTTGATCCCCCTGAGGTTGGGCTTTACGCTGAGCGCATCGACGCCGTCTGGTACTGGGTCTCGGGCTGCGCCAAGTGCAACAAAAGCGGCGAGAAATACAGCTATTCGGTTTGCGATAAGCACAACGCTTGCCGATTGTGCAGTACCCACCGATCAAAGCTGACGGAGACCCCATGGGGCCACCCTGACGGCTTCACCTGCAAGCCCTGTCAGGATGCTGAAGACGCAAAGGACAAAGCTGCAGCGCTGGCCAAGGTTGCGGAGAGCGACTACGACGAGTGGGATTACCGTAACCAGGACGAATGCAAGTGCCCGCACTGTGCCACGGTGATTCACATTGAAGCCGAGGATTACGGCGACAAGAACATGGAATGCGACACCTGCGGCGGCCAGTTCGAACTGACCACCGAATACTCAGCTTCCTTCACGACGAAGGTGATCGGCGAACGGATCATCGCCTAACTCACCCTTATCTGTTGCGCCAAACGAAATAGCTAGGAACACCCCTCACAGGTCGCTGGATCCTCGCTACAGCATGCATATAACGCAACATATCCTGCCACCCGCCTGTTGATTCTCAATGTAGAACCCTTGGCCGCAGATAGCGGATCAAAATAGCGTGTTCCATCAAACGCAATCCAATGCTTAAAAAGATTTTTAGTTTCGACGTATATAGCTGCCAGACCCACTCTGCTTGGCATCTTCCTTCCGCTGACGACATGAAAGCCCGGCATCAGCTCTTCCAGTGCCGCTTTCATTTGAGGAATAGTCATGTTGTCTGTTCCTCGCCTGAGCCATCTATCACGATTCGGCTCAACCAAATCCATCGCCGACCTGAAATCTTTTTCTCGTCGCAGCATCGCGATTACAGCAACACCACACCCTGTGGCATCCGACGGTTGCTTGATCATTCTCACCGTGCACCTACTCCAATCGATCAAATGGCGTTTTTAACCCATCCCTCTCCTCCGGGAAGTCGGACAAATACCCCAATTCAAACGATAACGCCACCTAGGCGAGGATTTCATGACGATCACCGCACCGGTTATCCGCTACCACGGTGCCAAGTTCAGACTTGCGCCGTGGGTGCTGCAACACTTCCCACCGCACACCTGCTACGTCGAGTCGTTCGGTGGAGCAGCGGGTGTGCTGATGCAGAAAGCAAGATCCTACGCGGAGGTGTACAACGACCTCGATGGCGACATCGTGAACCTTTTCCGCGTCCTGCAGGATCCTGCGACGCGATCGGGACTTACGGAGCGACTGGTGTTTACGCCCTACTCCCGAGAGGAGTTCGAATTATCGTGGGAGCCGAGCACCGATCCGATCGAACGAGCCAGGCGCACTATCATCCGGGCCCAGATGGGTTTCGGCTCAGCCGGCGCGACCAAGGGCGTTACCGGGTTTCGCATCGACACCAAGCGCCAGTACGGCACCGCCCAGTCACTCTGGGCTGAATATCCCGACTCCATCGCGGAAGTGGGCCAACGCCTCACCGGTGTTCTTATCGAGAATCGGCCCGCGATCGAGGTCATCAAGGCGCACGACGAGGCGGCGACACTTCACTATGTAGATCCGCCCTATGTGCATGACACTCGATATAAGGGAGCATCTAGCGGGCGGTACTACCGGCACGAAATGAACGACGGTGAGCACAGGGCGCTGCTGAATGTTTTGCTCGAGCTAGAAGGAATGGTGGTGTTGTCCGGATACCCAAGCGAGCTTTACAGCGAGCTGCTGCCTGATTGGACTTGCTACAGCACATCGGCCCGGATATCCGCCGGGCGCGGCACCGCCAACCGAACTGAATGCATCTGGATCAACCCTGCCTGTGTCGATCGGGTAAGTCAGATCGGCTTGGATCTCGGCGAGCGAGCCTGACCTTCCCTCACCTATTGCGCTGAACGCCGTCCAGCCATTACGGCTTTGCTGCAAGCAGATGGTCGATGAGCTTCTCGGCAACCCTCTTCCCGCCCTCAACAGCAGCATCAAACGAAGCGCATATCTCGCGCACGAATACCGCATCAACTGGGTTCTTTGGATGGTCGACCACTATCCGAAGCTCGACTGAGATTTGATCCTCAAAGTCCTCACAGGTGAAAGTGATCGTAGCCTCTACGTCTCGATACCTGTGATGAACTCGCCATGGTTTGTCCGTCAGGGTCATGTCGGTCTCCTTTCCGGCTCCGTGCTGGGTCCTAATCAATAGTCCACTTCAACACATCACGCCAGTCCGGCTATCGCGGGCGGCTGCCTGGAAGAAAATATGACCTCATTCAAAAAGCAATCGCTGACCAGTCAGCCGTTGAGCCTCGGCCTGCCCTTTCAGAAAGAGCTGGTCGTAGACCTGTTCGCCGGTGGCGGCGGCGCCAGCACCGGCATTGCCCGTGCGTACCGCGACCCCGATGTCGCCGTAAACCATAACCAGATCGCCTTGGCTGTACACAGAGCCAATCACCCGACCACGGATCATTACGTCGCCGATGTCTTCGAGGTTGATCCGGCACTGGCAACTGGTGGCCAGCCCGTCGGCATCTTGTGGGCCTCGCCGGACTGCAAGCACTTCAGCAAGGCCAAGGGCGGTGCTCCGCGTGATCGTGGCGTACGCGGCCTGGCATGGGTCGTGATTCGCTGGGTGTTCGTTACTCGCCCACGGCTTCTGTTCCTTGAGAACGTCGAAGAGTTCTGCGACTGGGGTCCGATCGATGACGATGGCCAGCCGATAAAGTCGGAACGCGGTCGCACATTCAAGTCGTTCATTGCCGCGCTGAGCACCGGCCTGGTTGCCGATCACCCGGACATGCCAGAGATTCAGGCAGCCATTGGCGAGTTCGTGCCGACGGCCGCATTGGTTCGTGGGCTGGGGTACAACGTCGAATGGCAGGAGCGTATCGCCGCCAACGCCGGCGCACCAACGATTCGCAAACGTCTTTACCTGGTAGCGCGCAGTGATGGTCAGCCCATCGTCTGGCCAGCGCCAGCCCGACATAAGGCGCCAACAGGCAAGCAATTGCCTTGGCGAACTGCGGCAGAATGCATCGACTGGAGCAATCTCGGAAAGACGATCTTCCGCGACAAGCCGATGGCCGCGAATACCATGCGCCGGGTTGCCAAAGGGCTTTGGCGCCACGTTCTTAACAGCTCTAAGCCGTTCATTGTGCCGATGCGCGGGACGTCCCAGGCGCACACCAGCACTCACGGGGCAGACGAAGCGTTATCAACTATCAGCGCGGGCGGCACGCACCACGCGCTGGTACAGCCGGTGACAACGCCATTCCTCACTGAATGCGCCAACGGCTCGTCGCAGCGCAACTTCGACGTCAAGGAGCCGCTACGCACTCAGGTTGCTCAGGTGAAAGGCGGCCACTTCGCAGTAGTCGCCGGCCACCTCACCCACCTTACTCATCACGGCGACCGGAGCGGTTACTCGCTGGACGAGTCAGTGCGCACCGTGACCGGCGCCAACCGTGGGGAACAGGCACTGGTGGCCGCACATCTGACAGCGTTCGGTCAGAACGCCATCGGTGGCACGCCGAGCGATCCGCTGCAAACTGTTCTGGCAGGTGCTGCGCGACACGGCGTCGTTTCCGCCTTCTTCGAACAAGCGAACGGTGGCTTCTACACCGGCGACGGCCGCGCCGCAGAAACACCGCTATCAACCATCTGCCAGTCAGGTGCCAACCAGCGACTGGTGAACGCCTACCTGGTGAAGTACTACGGCAACGAGAAGGACGGCATTCCGCTGACTGAGCCGATGCATACCCTGCCGACAAAGGACCGGGTTGCTTTGATCGAAACCGTGCAAGTGCCGGACACCCTCACGCCGGAGCAGATGGAAGGCGCACGCCGCTGCGCTGCCTTCATGCATGAGTTCCTGCCGGAGCACTTCAAAGACCCAGCCGAAATGGTGCTGGTCGGCGGCTATGTGCTGGTGGATATCACGCTGCGCATGTTGCAGCCGCCAGAACTGAAGAAAGCCCAGGGCTTCCCCGACAGTTACATCATCGACCGCGGGCTGTTCGTCGATCCGGTGACCGGCGCCGAAGAGTGGCGACCTGTCAACAAGACGGACCAGGTGAAGCTGATCGGAAATAGCGTCTGTCCGGATGAAGCTGCCGCGCTTGTCGCTGCCAACGCTGCCGAACTAATCGACCTATATCGGAGACTCGCCGCTTAGCCAATCCTCACCTACTGCGCTGAACTCTTAGGACAAATTACCAATGTCAGGTCGCCAGCAAGACGACTACGGAGCCGAATAGGGGTTAGGTGTGAGAAATAAATGCGCCAACTACCATCAGGCCGTTTTTCTGATTCTGTCTTGTAAATGCCGACCTCGCTTTCCGTGATCTTTGCGGCCACTGCGATTTCTTTATGCGTTGGTTTTTTATCCATCACGCTCTCCAATTTCACAGTGCTTTACCGAGCGATAAGCAATAGCCCAGAACCATTAGTCTCGCCAGCCCGAGGGAGCGCAAAGCAGTGATCAGACAACAAATCACCGCAAATGCTTGTTGCCGGACGTGTAATCGCCCCACTCCCTGCTCGCATTGATCAATGCATCTCGGTAGCGGTCATGTTCGGCCCAGTCCTCACTACTAGACGGATATGGCGTCGATTCAAGGTGCTTCCTGAATGCACCGTACGCATCAGCCAGCTTCTGCTCCAGGCGCTTGGATTCTGCACGGTATTCGCCACTCATATCGTTTCTCCCTGCGGCTTCATGTCGGGTCATAACGAATAGTCCAATCAAACAAATCACGCCAGTCCGGCTATCGCGGGCGGCTGCCGGCAACAAATTACCCTTTTCTGGAATAACTTTTCCGCCCTCGGCGAGGTATCACCAATGCCCACAGAAAACAAACTGGTGCTCAAGCAGCAGCGCACCGAGCACGTCAATCAGGTGATCCGGATCATCGCTGATCACGGGCGCCGGTTCTTCTACAGCCAGGCGAGCAACCGCTACGCCAGTATGGAAGTCGATCTACGCGGAAAGGTCTGGTTTATCGACGACTACAGCGGAAAGCGGATATTCACGCACGAAACGGTCTGGGGTGGTCGCTGGAAGGGATTCACTCATGGCGGCACGCTGCGAGATTTGATCAAGGCGTTCCGGGATTACATCCGCACGGGTGAGCCCCTGCACCCTGGCTATCTCGGACCTGAGCGGTTCGATGACAGCAACATTTGGGGTTACGACGAGGCAGGTATGAAAGATGTGCGCGAACAAGCTGGCGTCATTCCTGTCTTCCGCCAGCAAGTCTCGGAGGCCGCATGACCTACCTACACCTAAACCTCAATCGCCTCTACTCCCTATTCCCCGGCAACGAACTCAGGCCATTCAGTGGGCCTAGCCGGTTTGTGAGTGATGAAGAGTTGCGTAACCCTGATATCTGGAGAGCGGTATGAATCAGGAAATTTGGACGCCAGAAGAACAAGCAGCGTTCGCGGACTTCATGAAAAAGCAGTTCCCGAACGAACTGGACAGTTTCGCAACGATGTCGCTTGGATCGGCTTGGAAGGATGGGCAGGCACACCGTGCCCCGCCGCAACCCGACCATAGCGCGCAGCATCCCTCCTGCAAAACCTGCCACGGTCAGGGCGAAGTGCCCACTGGACGAATGAACTACTTCGGTGAGTGGCAGCCACCTGAGTGTGAGATGGCGACATGCCCTGAATGTGATGGACAGCCAACCAATGCTGTGCAGGGGGATGTGCAGGCGACTACACCCGCTATCGACCTTGATGCTGCTGCCAAGGTGATGGCGGAATGTCTGGATTACCCATGGGCACACATGCCTGAGCAGGGCAGGCAATCAATGCGCGAGCACGCGAAGAAAGTTATCGACGCAGCCCTATCCGCCAACGCAGAGCGAACCAAATGCGAATCCTGCGGCGACTGGGGCCACATCGAAACCGAAGACAATGCCCATGACTGTCCTGAGTGCGGGCCGAGCGTGATTGAACGGGCTGTCGAGGCTGGAGTGATGAACGCGCCAGAAAAGACCGAATGTTCACGATGCAAGACCCTTCAGGCTATCGGGAATTTCGAATTTCCATGTAAAAAATGCGGCAATGCAGTCCGTGAGCCAATCAAGCAGAAAGTCTGCATCGAATGCGATCAGCCCTACTGCCTTGGCGTCTGCGTAGAGCGTGGTGATGAGCATTACGACCGTGATCATGCTGCGAAGGGTGGCGACGATGCGTAAAACTCCCGAAATGATGGATGCAACTCGCAAGCGGAATTCCGACCAGCTCGCTGAAGCACCGCAAAACTGCCGACACGAATGGATTGATGACGGGATGTTCACGCTTGTGTGCGCGCATTGTGGAGCAGAAGAGCGTCAGCCTCCTGAAGAGGGTAGCGATCATGAGTAGCGTGAAGCGCTGGTTCGCCCATTGGTACATGGATGAAATGGTCGAATCTGCTACCGGAGATTATATCCAAGTCATCGACTACGACGCCGCTATGGCGCGCGAAACAGCCCTGCAGGAGCGCCTGACCACGGCAGACCAGCGCATCGATGATCTGGAAACGCAGATGGCCGAGTTAGTCAGCGCCGTCAGATCAATCAATTACGGTCGAGCACATCAGATCAAAGCGCCTGGCGACGATGAGCCGCAGTACAGGCAGCGCAAAGAATGGATTGATTGGGTCTTAGGTCTTTGTGATGAGGCATCCGCCAGCACAGAGCCAACCAAGGACAGCGACTGGCACATGAACCCTTGCAAGCTGGGGCATCGCGATGTCGGCGCCGCCATGGGCATCGCCCACTGCTACCAATGCGACGAGAAGATCACGGCTGCCACCACGCAAGAAGCTTTCGAGCAGTGGAACGCTACACACCCGGCAGGCGCAGGGCCAGGCAAGCCCTCGGAACTCGGATTGACGTGCAATCAAATCCGCGAGGAACGGGGCCTGCCGATCTGCAAGCCATGCATAACCTGCAACAACGGCGCCTGCATCGACAAATAACCTCTGATTTGACCCCTTCCCTCTATCACCCCTGCCTATGTGGCGAGAGGAGTATTGCTGTGTCTGAAATAACACTGATCCAATCCGCCGAAGTCGTTCGCGACGAAAATGGTATGTGGCAGCACCCGGACATGCCTGACTTCGACGAAGGTGACGGCGACAAGTGCAAGGCGTGGTTCGCCGAGCAGGGTCTGGAGGTGATGATGGACAGCCTGGAGTACGCCAGTCCGGAAATTGCCGATCGCTACTTCGAATCAAACGACCCAGATTGCAGCTATTGGGAGCCTGACCGGCCAGATGGTGAGGGCTGGTACTGCTTGGCGATTCACGACACCGACGATGGTCCCGTTTGCTGGTGGGCTAGACGGGTGACAACCCCATGATCGCCCTCGCCTGGTTCGCCTACGTGTACTGCTACAGGGGACCGAAGTGATCCGAGAGAAGTGTCCACCCCGCCAGTTGCTCAGGGACGAGCTGATTAGGCTGCAACTGGCGGAGCAGACATTAAAACGTTAGTTCTAGTTTTTTAGCGCGTCGCCCTCGTAACAAATTAAATACTCCTACCTCATAAAAGAGCCTGCCGTACGGCAGACGAAGGAACAGTCATGTTCGAAACAAGCGAGGTGTCGCGCATCAAGCGCTTCGCCGCAAACACGGCTGGAAAGGATTTCGCGGTCGGGGACATTCATGGATTTTTTACCCGGTTACAGGCCGCACTCGACGCCGCCGGCTTCGACCCAGCAGTTGACCGGTTATTCAGCGTCGGCGACCTCATTGACCGTGGGCCTGAGAGTGAGGCGGTCATTGATTGGCTGGCCAAGCCTTGGTTTCACGCCGTACAGGGTGACCACGAGGATATGGCTATTCGACAGACGCAAGCCGGCCGCAGAGACACGACCAACTACAGGCAGAACGGTGGAGCGTGGTTTCTGGCGCTCGACTGGGACAGGCAGCAGGAAATCGTTGTCGTCCTCAGGGATCTGCCAATAGCCATTGAGGTGGAAACCGCCAAAGGCCTGGTCGCCATTGCCCATGCTGATTGCCCGGCGCAGAGCTGGAACATGCTGAGGGAATGCCTTGAAGGCCGAGCGCCTGGTCTTCAATACGTCATTGAAGGCTGCCAATGGTCGAGGGATCGAATCATCAACGGTAATGCCGCAGGGGTCACTGATGTGCGCGCGGTGGTCGTCGGTCATACGCCTCTGCGCGAACCGCTGGTGCTGGGCAACGTGCACCATATCGACACTGGCGGTTGGAAGGACGACGGGTATTTCACCTTGTTGGATCTGGCGACGCTGAAACCACTCAACCCCGCGTAAGCCCCAGACGGGGGAAGAGGTATCAAATGAGTATTATCGAGTTTCTCAGCCACGACGAAGTCTGCGAGTTGACTGGCGCGCGGACCAAAGACAGACAAATTGCAAATCTGAAGAGAAACGGCATCCGTCACACTATCAAGGTGAACGGCTGGCCGAGCGTCACCACGGCAGCACTGACAGCCGTCGGCGTTGTTCCTGATAAAGAAAAATGGCAACCACGTAAGGCGGGATGATATGGGCAGACGTCCGAGCAATCCGGGCTCAATCGCTCGCCTCCGGGAAAGGAAGAAGACGAGCGGAACCACCTATTACTACTACGACGCAGGAGGCAGTCCGCGCAAAGAGATTCCTCTAGGCTCCGACTATGGGCTGGCGATAATGAAGTACGCAGAGTTTGAGCGGGATCGCACATCGAGTTCGTTGGTGGCAAGCGTGATCACGTTCCGGTACGTCGCCGAGAAGTATGTGGTTAATGTCGTACCCAGCAAGGCGTCTTCGACGCAGAAGGACAATAAGCGCGAGCTGAAAAATCTGATGGCCTTTTTTGATGACCCGCCTGCCCCGCTCGACTCAATCCAGCCTCAGCACGTCCGGCAGTACCTCACCTGGCGAAAAAGCGCCCCTGTTCGCGCAAACCGGGAAAAGGCGTTGCTGAGTCATATCTGGAATTACGCAAGGGATGTTGGCTACACGGCTCTCGCTAACCCATGCCAGGGAATCAAGGGTAACAAGGAGACTGGGCGTAACGTCTACGTCGAGGACGAGCTGTTCAAACTGGTTTACGAAAAGGCTGAGGCTGGGCTCAAGGATGCAATGGATTTGGCGTACCTGACCGGTCAGCGAGTGACAGACACCAGGCTGTTGGATGAGCGCGATATCAGAAGCGGCGAGATATGGATTACCCAAGGGAAAACGAAAGCAAAGCGAAGGATTCAAATTATCGGTGAGCTGGCAACGCTTATAGAGCGCATTAAACTGAGAAAGGCCGTCTTCAAGGTTCGCTCAACCCAGTTGATCGTCGATGAGAGTGGTAGAGGAATGACCTACTCGATGCTTCGGAACCGATTCGATGATGCGCGGACTGCTGCTGGCATCGATAAAGCAGCGTTTCAGTTCCGTGATCTGCGGGCTAAAGCGGGTACAGACAAAGCCGAATCAAGCGGCGATATCGTCATGGCGAGGGATCAGCTGGGGCATACGAGTGTAGTGATGACGGAGAAGTATGTGCGCGACAGAAAGGGGAAAAAAGTCACTCCGACAAGGTGACTAACAGCCTAAATTCCGGTCCGCAACGTTTTCCAACCTATTGAAAGCGTTGATGAAAATTGCTTGTAATTTGAGTAATTTGCGGACCGAAAAACTGCCTGAAAGCCACGGTTTTACTGGTGCCGAACAGGGACTTAAAATCCCTCGTTCGTAAGGACGTGCCGGTTCGACCCCGGCTTCGGGCACCATATACACCTGTAAAATCAGGTACTTGAGAGGGTCTCTACGGAGGCCTTTTTTTGTGCCCACGATATTGTCCCCATGGGCACTTTTGCAATCAATGCTGAATAAGGTCTATCAACATCGGAGGCTTATGAGGAAGGGATGACCTGCCCTAGCCCTGAGCGGCAAGAACCATCGCCCGGAGCAGTACGGCACAACCAGCAGCCAGATCCTCAGGCGTGGCGTTTTCTATTTCGTTATGGCTGATCCCTCCTTCGCAGGGTACGAAGATCATCCCTGCGGGGCCCAGTTCAGCGATGAAGATAGCGTCGTGGCCAGCACCGCTGACGATGTCCATGTGGCTTAGGCCCAGTTGCTCTGCGCCTTGGCGCACGGCGTCAACACAGCTGCTGGCGAAGTCCAATGGTGGGAAGTCAGCAGTCGGAGTGAGTTCATAGGTCAACCCGTTGTCTGCGCACGTCTGGTCTATCACCCGTTGCAGGTCATCGACCATCGCTTGCAGTTTGTCGCTGTGCAGATGACGGAAATCGATGGTCATCTTCACTTCGCCGGGGATCACATTACGCGATCCGGGATGAAGGTTCAGGCACCCTACCGTCCCGCAGGCATGAGGCTGGCTGGCTTTGGCGATCCGATTGACAGCCGTCACCACATCCGCCGCGCCGACAAGGGCGTCCTTGCGCAGTGACATCGGCGTAGGGCCGGCATGGGCCTCAACGCCGCTCAACGTCAGGTCGAACCATTTCTGGCCCAGGCAACCCATGACCACACCAATGGTCTTGCGCTGGTCTTCGAGAATCGGCCCCTGCTCGATATGCGCTTCAAAATAAGCGCCCACAGGATGACCCAGTACCGGGCGACTCCCGGCATAGCCAATACGTTGCAGCTCTTCACCCACCACAAGCCCCTGCTCGTCGCATTTGGCGAGGGTTTCGGCAAGGTCGAGTTTCCCGGCGAATACCCCCGAACCCATCATGCACGGCGGGAAGCGCGAGCCTTCTTCGTTGGTCCACACGACCACTTCGATGGGCGCGTCGGTTTCCAGGTCAAGGTCATTCAGGGTGCGGATGACTTCCAGGCCAGCCATGACCCCAAAGCAACCGTCGAACTTGCCGCCGGTGGGTTGGGTGTCGATGTGGCTGCCGGTCATCACCGGTGCCCGCGTCGAATTTCGACCGGCCCTGCGAGCAAAAATGTTGCCGATCGCATCGACCGTCACGACGCAGCCGGCTTCTTCGCACCACTTGACGAACAGGTCACGGGCCTGACGGTCCAGGTCAGTCAAGGCCAGGCGGCAGACGCCACCTTTGACCGTTGCGCCCAGTTGCGCGAGGTCCATCAGCGATTGCCAGAGGCGTTGGCTATTGATCAGGGGTGCGCGGGTGTCGAAGGGGCTCAGGGGAATAAAAGGCGTGTTCATCAGGTGTCTCCAGTCCAGGCTGTGTGAAAACTACTGCGCTCGGCAATACTGCGAATAGGTACTAAATTTTATCGGTCAGGCCGCGCCCTGCTCTGCGATCCGCACGGCCAGTTTGACCAGGCTCAAATCACTACCCCTTGGCCCCATCAGCGAGATTCCCAGTGGTGCGCCGTCTTTTTTGACCAGAGGCATGCTCAATTGCGGCGTCCGGCACAGCACCGAAATAGCCAGCAAGTGATGGGAAATCTTTCGTGTTTCCTCGATCTCTTCGTCCTTGGCGCTGAGCAGCGGCGCGATGTCCGGTACGGTCGGCATCACCAGAACGCGATTGCCCAGCAGGTGCTCCCAACGTGCGGCGAATACCTCGCGTAGCGCGCAGGCATCGTTGTATTGCTCATCGGTCACAGCTTTGGACCAGGCAAAGCGTGCGGCGACGTCGGGGCCAAGGGTCAAACCGTTACGCTCGATGAAGTCGCCCTGAGCCAGCCACGCCTCGCGGCCCTGAATATAACGGAACGCCCAATACGCCTCGTTCAGCGAGGGCAGTTCGCCCACCAACGTCTGCAGGTCTGGGCAACACGCGTTGATTTGCGCGAAGGCCGGGGCCAATGCGTCGAGGGATGCCGTGGGAATCAGCGCAAACAGCTCATCACTGATGACCAGTTGTGGCTGGTCCGGCAAGGGTGCCGAGTCTTCGCCCAGCAGGCACTCACCCACCCGCCCGAACAGCTCGGCATCGCGCGTGAAGTACCCGGCGGTGTCCATGCTTTCGCACAGCGCCTGGGTGTTCTCAAGTGACACCCGCCCGTGGCTCGGGCGCAGGCCAAACAGCCCGCAATAGCTGGCGGGTGTACGCACCGAACCACCGGTGTCGCTGCCCATGGCAAAGTCGCACAGGCCATTGGATACCGCCGAAGCAGACCCCGAAGACGAGCCACCAGGGATACGATCATATGCCGCACCGTTACGCGGCGTACCGTAGTGAGCGTTCTTGCCGCTCATGGAAAACGCCATCTCGTTGGTGTGGGTCTTGCCGATCAGTTCGGCGCCCGCATCCAGCAAGCGTTGAATAGTCGGCGCGGTTTTGCGTTTGATTCCGGACATGGCCAACACATGAGGATTGCCACCGCCGGTGGGGTAACCTGCCACGTCGAACAGGTCCTTGGCGGCAAAGGTATAACCGGCCAGCGGGCCGCCGGCTGCATGGGGTACATCGACAGCCGGATAAGGCATGAAGGCAAAAGCAGAATCAGTCATGACAGAGACTCGCAAACGGGTTGAACAGGAACCTGATTCCAGTGATGACAGCTCACTGAATGGTCGGCAATAACGTCTTCTATAGCGGGCACCGCGCTGCGGCAGAGATCGCTGGCCCGTGGGCAACGCAGGGCAAACGCACAGCCGGAGGGCAGGTTAGCCAAATCCGGTGGTGCGCCTGGAATACTGATCAGTCGCTCGCCCTTGCGCAGGCCGTCTTTGGGGCGCGTTGCCAGCAGTACACGGGTGTAAGGATGCTGTGGGTTGTTGAGCAGTTCGGCCAACGGCGCCTGCTCGACGATGCGTCCGCCGTACATCACCGCCACCCGGTCAGCCACCTCCACAGCAGCGCCAATGTCGTGGGTGACGAAAATGATCGATAGCCCAAGGGCTCGCTGCAACTCGCGCAACAGGATCAGAATCTGGATCTGCACCGTGGCGTCCAGCGCCGTGGTCGGTTCGTCGGCCAGCAGTATTTTTGGCTGGCAGGCCAAGGCCAGCGCGATCATCGCGCGCTGGCGCATGCCGCCGGACATCTCATGGGGGTAAGCATCCAGGCGTTGTTCCGGGCTCGGAATGCGCACGCTGCGCAGGGCCTCCAACGCCGCCACACGGGCCTGGGCTTTGGACATCGGCCGATGGCGGCGCAGGGCTTCGACGATCTGTTGACCAATGGTGTACACCGGATCAAGGGCCAACAACGGCTCCTGGAAAATCATCGCCGCCACCGGCCCGCGCAGTGCTTGCAACTGGTCTCGGGACAAGGCCATGAGGTCCTGCCCAGCAATCTCGATGTGGCCTTCGATGCGTGTGGTGCGCTCGGAATGCAGGCGCATCAAGGCGCGCAGCGTCACACTTTTTCCGGAACCGGACTCGCCAATCAGCGCCAATACCTCGCCCCGCGCGACCGACAGGCTGACGCCATTGACAGCCGACAACGTCTGCCCGCCTCGCTTGAAACGGACCTTGAGGTCGCGCACGGTAACCATGGGTTGTTCGCTCATGCCAAGGCTCCTGTGTAGATCAACTCGGCCGCCGGGCTTTGGCTATGCGCTGCCCCCGGCTGCACCATCAGGCACGAGGCAAAGTGGTCGGTGCCGGTCAGCGTCAGTTGCGGTGACGTTTGCGCACACACCGCTTCAGCGTGGGGACAGCGAGTATGGAAGCGACAACCCGACGGCGGATCGATCGGGCTGGGGGGGTCACCGGACAGCGGCGAAATCAGGGTTCGGTTGGCCGGGTCCATGGACGGCATCGAGGTCAACAGCGCCTGGGTGTAAGGGTGTTGCGCGTCGCAAAACAGGGCCTCGGCAGGACCGACTTCGACGATTTCCCCCAGGTACATGACCATGATCCGGTCAGACAGATAGCGCACCACGTGCAAGTCATGGCTGATGAACACGTACGTCAGTTGCAGGCTGTCCTTGAGGTCGAGCAACAGGTTCAACACCTGGGCTTCCACGGACTTGTCCAGGGCCGACACCGCTTCATCGAGGATCACCAGACGCGGGTCCACAGCCAGGGCGCGCGCGATATTGACCCGCTGACGCTGTCCGCCAGAAAGCTCATGGGCATAACGCCCGGCGAAACGGCTCGGCTCAAGGCCAACGCGCCCCAGCAGATCCCGGGCACGCTGCAATGATTCACGGCGGCTAACGCCATGCACCGATGGCCCGAAGGCCACCGATTGCTCCATGGTCAGGCGCGGATTAAGCGACGAGTAGCTGTCCTGGAACACCATCTGCACCTGGCGTCGGTAATCGCGCAACGGCAGTTGATGACCGCCCACGCTCATGGCGTCGAAGATCAGCTCCCCGCTGTCCTGTTCGATCAACTGCATCAGCAGCCGGGCGGTGGTGGATTTGCCACAGCCCGACTCCCCGACAACCCCGAGTGTCTCGCCCTTGAACACCACGAAATCGATGCCATCCACCGCGCGAACCACGCTGCGGTTACCCAGCCCTCCCTTGACCGGGAAGTGTTTGACCAGCTTATCCACCTTCAACAGTGATTGCGCCGGACCGCCAATATCACGCTTGGTCATCGTCAGCTCCGAATCGCCATGGCCGCTCGCAAGCGGTCGGCGAGCACGTTGAAAGAGATCGAGGTGATGAAAATCATTGCCCCCGGCAGTGCTGACACCAGCGGTTGGGTATAAATGGCGGTACGCAGGGTGTTGAGCATCAGGCCCCACTCCGGCTCCGGCGGCGTAACCCCCAAGCCGAGGAACGACAGGCCCGACGCAAGGATCATCGACACCGAAATCAAACCGGTGGTGAAGACAAAGATCGGCCCCAGCACATTGCCCAGCACTTGGGTCCGGATGATGGTAAACGCCCCCGCGCCTGAGGCTCTCGCTGCTTCGATGTAGTCGCGATTGCGCACCTGGGTGGTAACGCTTTCGGCGATTCGCGCCACTTGGGGCACGAACACCAGGGTCAGCGAGATCAGCGCATTGTTCACCCCGGCGCCCAAGGCCCCGGAAAACGCAATCGCCAGCAATACCGACGGGAACGCGTAGAACACGTCCACGGTGCGCATGATCAAGCTGTTCAACCAGCCGCCAAAATAACCGGCGATCACCCCGATGGCACCACCGATGAAGAACGCGAAAATCACCGGGGTGATGCCCATGAACAGCGACAGGCGCGCGCCCAGCATCAGCCGTGACAGCATGTCGCGACCGAGTTCGTCGGAGCCCAACGGGAAACCCTGGGTGCCGATCGGCTTGAGGCGTTTAAACATTGAGGTGGTGAATGGATCGCCCGGCACGATCCACGGCCCGAAAACGGCCAGGACCAACAACAGCAGAATCACCACTGCCACCAAGAGGGCTACGGGATCGCGACGAACCCGACCGAACACCTCGCTCCAGTAACCCGGAGAGCTATCGACCGGTGCGATGACCCGCGTAGCCGGCCGCAAAATCGACAGGTTCATGCTCAGCCCCTTTTGATACGTGGATCGAACAGGGTCTGCAGGATATCCACCAGCAGATTGAGCGCGACGAAGAACAAGGCCAGTACCCAAATCGTGCCCTGCAGCAACGGCAGGTCACGCTGGAAAATCGCTGAGTTGAGCAACAACCCGGTGCCGGGCCAGGCGAACACGGTTTCCACCAGAATCGAACCGCCCATGAGATAACCGATTTGCAATCCCATGACTGCCATGGCAGTGGGTGCGGCATTCTTTACCACGTGCAGGAACAGGCCCCACTCCCCCAACCCTTTGGCGCGCAGGCCAATGATGAACTCTTGGGATAGTATTTCCGCCACCTGAGCCCGCACGGTTCGCGCGA
Source organism: Pseudomonas sp. NA-150 (assembly GCF_044336365.1). Classification (NCBI taxonomy): domain Bacteria; kingdom Pseudomonadati; phylum Pseudomonadota; class Gammaproteobacteria; order Pseudomonadales; family Pseudomonadaceae; genus Pseudomonas; species Pseudomonas sp. NA-150. The sequence goes on from NZ_CP172305.1 coordinate 3,723,491, forward strand.
TGATTCCCGTTGGGATCACCGACAAGGTGATGGCTGGCAGGATCATGAATTGAAAGTGCGCCCAGTCCCACGCCCAGGCCGACTGGCCCATGGGACCGCCTCCCGTTGCCGGTAACCAGCCCAGTTGAGAGGAAAAGACGATCACCATCAGCATGCCCAGCCAGTAGTGCGGCACGCTGACACCAATGGCAGAACACGCCGAAGCGATCTTGTCCAGCCAACTGTCCTGAAAGTAACCGCCGACAAAACCGAACAGGCTGCCCAGGAGGAAGCCGATCAGCGTCGCCAACACCGCCAGGCGCAACGAATAGCTCACGGCATTGAGTACTTCGCTGCTCACTGGACGACCGCTGGCGATAGACATGCCGAGGTCGCCATGCGCCGCGTGCCAGATCCAAAGGCCAAACTGCACGGGTAATGGCTTATCAAAACCATACGCGTTGACCAGTTGTTGGCGCAGCGCTTCAGAGGCATCCGGCGGCATCACTGACACCAGCGGATCACCGGGCGCCATGTGCACGAGCATGAAACACACCAGCGCCACGCCTAGCAGAATCGGGGTCGCCAACAGCAAGCGGCGAAAGATATAGGCAAGCATAGGCTTCCTCTCTCGGGGTAAATCACGGTTCGGCGGTCACCACACAGGTTCGTGCAGGCTTCTTAGTCCTGCTTGGAAACCAGTGTCAGGTCGATAAACCAGCTTTGCGGTTGCACCACGCCAGTGACTTTCGGCGAGATGGCCCGTGGGCCGACGTCATGGGCAACGTAGAGAAACGGCACCTCATCGAGGATCGCGGCGTGAAGTTTGCCGGCAGCTTCGTCCAGCGCCTTGGGATCGAACGACGTGCGCACCGTGGTGATCAGTTTCTCCACCTCGGGCGAGCTGAAGTAGCCCCAGTTGTTGGAGACTGGCGGGAACGCTTTCTCACTGGAGAAACGCACCATGCCAAAGTACGGGTCCATGACCGCCGCGCTGACGTTAATCGCATTGGCGCCCTGGGCCGCTGGGTCCTTGGCCCCCAGACGCCAACTGCTGAACAGGGTGTTCCACTCGGTGACCGCGATATCCACGTCGAAGTAGCAGCTCTTGAGGCTCTGTTGGATATATTCGTTCATCGGCAGTGGCTGCATCTGCCCGGAACCTGAGGCCGAGGTCAGCACCTTGACCTTGATCGGGTGTTCCTTGCTGAAGCCTGCGTCAGACATGAGTTTTTGCGCGGCCGCCTGGTCGTACCTGATCTTGAAATCCGGGTTGCCATACCACGGTGAATCTTTCTCGTAAGTGCCCGTGGCTTCCTGCATGTAGCCGCCCAGGTACACCTTCAGCTCGCTGCGGTCCAGGCACAGGTTGGCCGCCTGGCGCACCCGTTTGTCGAGCCACGGCGAGCCGGGAGCGAACGAGAACTGCCACGGCCACAGGTGCGGCTGACCATTGGCGTAGATCTTGAACTCCTTCTTTTTGAGCTGATCGATGGCGTCAGGCGCCGGAGCTTCGATCCAGTCCACCTGGCCGGACAATAACGCAGCGGTTCGGGCGTTGGCCTCAGGCAATGGCAGCAGGACCACATGATCGACCTTGGGGACTCGCTTGGGATCCCAGTAGCCGGGGTTCTTGTCCAGCACCAGTTCCTGACGCGGCACCATGCGGTCCATCTTGAACGGGCCGGTGCCCACCGCGTGGCTGGCGAAGGCGGTCCAGGCCAGCTTCGAGCGCTCGGCCGGGTCAGTGGTGGTGGCCGGCACTGCCGCGAAATCTTTCTGCCAGGCAGTCGGCGACGCCATGAACAGGTTGGTCAGGTTGTACGGCAGCACGGCATCAGGTTCGCTGGTGGTCATCTCGACGGTCAGGTCGTCGATCTTGCGCGCGCCCCTCAACGTTGGCATGCGCGACAGGGTCACGCCGATCTGCCCGGGTGCAAATTGCGGTGCCTGCTTGTCGAGCACCTTGTTGACGTTCCACACCACGGCATCGGCGTTGAACGCAGAGCCATCGTGAAACTTGACGCCCGGACGCAGCTTGAAAGTCCATTTGGTGTGGTCGTCCGGGTTGACTGCCCACTCCGTTGCCAGACCGGGTACCAGAGTGCTGGGTCTCTCGCTTTGCGACAGGTCCCACTCCACCAGCGAATCGAACATCGTGATTCCGGTAAAGCGGTTGCCTTCATAGCCTTGATCCGGCTGACCGAGAGTCAGAGGGATATCCGCGGCGGTCATGGCAATACGCAGGGTGGTTTCGGCCATGGCGGCCAATGGCGACAAGGCTCCGACCCCGATTGAGCAGGCCAGTGCCAGCCGGGTAAAACTGCGTGCGCGGATTGCTGAAGCGTGCGTCATGGCGAATTTCCCATCAGTCAGGTAAGGAGAGCTGACGGGACCAACGCAATGCGTATACCAACTTTTCATGCCCCTTTTCGGTCGAGCCCCATTGCCATAAAAATCTTTTTATTAATCAACTGCCTATCCGCGATCAAAAAATACCGAATGATTTTACCCAAACGTTTGGGTGGCGTTGCGCAATGCTTCGTGCAATCTTTTGGTACGCCCTGCTCCATCGTGGCGCAACGGCTGTACATCGTGGCTTTGCCGAGGCGAGCCCCGCAGCCATTCGATCCAACGTGAGCTTCGCGCCTTGCTCACCTGCGCGCTCAGGCATACCTCATGAACAGACGTCCGGCCACGCTTCGCGGTATCGCCCAGCAACTCAACGTTCATGTTTCAACGGTTTCCCGGGTCCTCAATGGCACACTGGACCACGCGGGTCGCGCGGCATCCAAGGAAACCGTCGAACGCATTCGCGCCCTCGCGGCCAGCCTGGATTACCAGCCCAACACCCATGCCCGAACGCTCAAAACTCGCCATAGCCACGAGATTGCGGTACTGGTCCCGAGACTGTCCGACATCGTGCTGGCAACCATCTACGAAGGCATCGACGAAGCGGCCAGCGCCTCGCGGTATACGTCATTCGTCGCCAATACCCTTGACCGTCCGGAGCGCCAGCGTGAGCGCGCCGAACGCGCGCTGGCGCGAAACGTCGAAGGGCTGATCATCAGCGATGTGCATTGCACCCCAGGGGTGGGGTTTCTCGAAGAGCTGGAAGACCGACAGGTACCCTTTGTGCTGGTCAGTCGGCGGCGCGGCCAGCATTGTTCGATAACTTCTGACGATGAAATGGGCGGCCGCTTGGTCGCTGAGCACCTTTTTGCCCAAGGGCATACCCGAGTGGCTGTAATCGCCGGTGAACCCTATAGCAGCAACGCACGGGAGCGCACGTCCAGCTTTATCGAGTATTACCGGGAGCGAGGTATCGAGATCGACGCTGAGCGCATCATCCCCGGTCATTTCGACACCGAAACCGGTTTTAGCATTGGAGAGCGTCTGTTGGCTCATCCCCTGCCGCCCACCGCGATCTTCGCGGTTAACGATTTCCTGGCGATCGGTCTGTTTGGCGCCATGCGCAACCGGGGTCTGGTGGCCGGGCGAGATATTGCGGTGGTCGGTTATAACGACACACCCTTGGCGGCCCACCTGCAATTGACCAGCGTCAGCACCAGCATGCACGCCCAAGGTATACGTGCCGTTGAAAGCCTGCTCAAGCGGATCGCAGGCGAGCCGGTGCAGTCCCATCGTTTTCCTGCGGTACTGAATATCCGGGCCAGCAGCCTTTACCTGCCCTGACGTCGGCAGACTTGCACTCACAATGCATTCAGAATCCAAAAAGGGCCCGCCATCGCGCAGATGGCATTGCACCAGGGTGAACCGTCAGAGGTGTTTGAGTGGTTCAAGGTTGGGCTAGCGGTGGGGAATGCGCGGAATCAGGAGCCTGAACTGATAAGAGCGGGCATCAAGCAATAATCCTGAATACTTCAACTAAACGCCGATTAAGCATTGAACGATACGAGCGTGAGTGGACATTCTGCGAACACCCTCTCGTCAATCCGGGTTGGCTATACGAGGAATCAACAGTTCTGACCGCTGGCTTTAATCTGTGGACCGTGGCGGCGTGCATCGAACCAAAAAGTAACCACCTGTTTAGCACCAGCATTACCGCAGCCACACCGTATCCACCTAAAGCGACCGGGCGACGCGCTCAGCGACTGAGCTTGGTGATCTTTGAACCCTGCAATCCCAGCCCGGCCATTAAGCCCTTTTGATCAAAGATGAACGCATAGATATCGGACTGAATCGTTGAAGTCGTCAGCGACTTGGCCGTGCCAGCATCTTCGACCACGATGCTTGGGCCCACGCCGACCTCAAACCCATTGCCAGTTTTCAGCTCGCGCAGCGCGGAATCGCTCATGAAGAACATCACGTACCCAAACCTCTGCACGCCTGCCTGAAGGCCGTATGAGGCTGCTGTGGTCGAGTAGTATCCCGTGACTTTGCCGTTCTCGATCAATTCACCTTCGCCATGGTGTGCGCCAGCGATGAAGCCTGCTTTCACCACATCAGGGAAAACGAGGATACCCTTGGCTTTCTGCGCGAGGATGCGCGCCTGCGGCGTATTGGTATACAAACTCTTTAACGCCGCGTTCGCCTCCTGGTCCATCTCAGTGTCCACAGCCATCGCACCAGAGGCGGAAGTTGAATGATCCATTTGGCAGCCCGCAGTGATTGCGACGATTGAAATCATTGCCATCATTCGAAGGTATTTGATCATGAGGAATACTCCGTTTTCTGCACTGGCCGCTGGGGAACCTGCGTGACGACAGTCGTTGCGGACCAACGACTGACGGGGTTTACCTTTATTGCGTCGCTGCTCACAGGAAATGAGACTTTAATCCTATTAAGCGGTGGGTCAAATGCTGCACATATGCCAATTAAAATCGGAGTAATTTCTCAGAGCTTATGACATCTAACCACTGGGGGGTGGCGATTATTTCATAGCGAAATCATCATTACTTTGTTGAACATTAAGTACTCTTTATACTCCACAGTTTTTTAGAATAGGTGAAGATTGAAATCGTTGCTTACCGTTTATCCGGTTAAGCAAAAGCGATCTTCGCAGTCGCCAATCCCCTGTTCACGGATTGTGCGATGGAGGCGCAGAAAGGGCTCGCGGCAGTGCCGTATCGTCGACCTGATACCCGTTGATGTTCCCGCGCTGACGGTATCGATCAGGTAAGGCAGCGGCAGCAAATATCTCGGCGCCGACGATCATCTGCAAACTGCTAATGGCTGATCATCCAGGGTCGGCCCGCCGCCTTTCCTTTAAGTGCATGAGGGTTGGCTTTCGTCGGTTCTAGCTTCTTGCTAGGACCGCAACAACCGCACCCACTGGGGTGGCGGCGACTGTCCTGATATTCAGTGACGGTTTTGGGGGCGTTGGAGCTGCGCTCATTCGTTTGCGCCGCTGATGTGGACCTGCACTGGCGCCGAACCGAGCAACGCGTAGCCTAGATGGCAACAGCGCCCTGACCGACAGCGAGCATGTCGTTAAGGGCTTTGAGGCTGGCGCTATTGATTACGTGACCAAACCCATCCAGTGCAATGAGGTGTTGGCGAGGGTCGCATCTCATCTTCGTACCTCGCGAATACTTCAGTCGGCACGTAATGCTTCTCAGCCTGTGGGATTTGAGGACGGCCCAACGTATCAGAAACTGTCGAACCGATTCCAGCTCACCGAGCGTGAAATTCAGGTGCTGCGCTGGGTAAGCTGCGGCAAGACCAACAAGGATATAGCCGATATTCTGCAGTTGAGTCCGCGAACGGTTAACAAGCACCTGAACATATCTACATCAAGCTCGGCGTCGAAACCCGGACTGCCGCGACGTGTGTGGCATTGGCAGCGATGGCGAGCACGCGATAACCACGGCCTGAGTGAAGTCAGAATATATTTATTCTTATAATTCAATACGTTAGTTCGCGGTAAAAAAATCAAAAACAGATAGTTGTATACACAACCGCTAGATGCTTTAATAATAGTTGCAGGCACAACCATCTCGTGTGCAGCTGTTTTGAATACCCGCAATCACCAAGAAAATCCGGAGATCCGCCATGCCAACTTATACCGTCACGTTGTCCGTTAAAGGTCTGACCTCAGACAAAAAACAACGAATCGCCAGCGGGATCACTCACGCACACCACGGTGCGACCGGTGCACAACGCTTCTTCGCCGAGGTCATCTTTCGCGAAGTCGATCCGGGCGATTTCTTCATTGGTGGCAAGCCGCTCAAAGGCGACAGCATTTACATCCACGGCCACATTCGGGCTGGGCGATCTGCTGAGCAGAAACAGGAACTGATGGCGCAAATTCTGTCGGCCGTCACTGACGCCGCCTCAGTTCCGGCGCGTTGCGTCTGGATCTATATCACCGATATTCCAGCGACCTCGATGGTTGAATTTGGTCATGTCCTTCCTGCTCCTGGAGAGGAAGCAGCCTGGCTGCAAGGGCTTCCAGAAGACGACCGCCGTTTCCTGGCTGACCTCGACAGCTAGATCATCAGCGCCCATTTATTTCGACGATTTGCCCAGACCACAACAAACACAATAGGGGACGTCACCATGGCCAATACGGCACCCATTGCATCCGCGAAACCACTAGCTGCCCACGGGATGACGAAAGAAGAACGAAAAATAGTGTTCGCCTCCTCTCTCGGCGCCGTTTTTGAGTGGTATGACTTTTACTTGTATGGCTCATTAGCGGCCATCATCGGCAAACAGTTTTTCTCCGGCGTAAACGAAACCGCTTCCTTCATTTTCGCGCTGCTCGCGTTTGCGGCGGGTTTTGCCATTCGCCCATTGGGCGCCCTCGTGTTTGGGCGCTTAGGGGACATTGTCGGACGTAAATACACCTTCCTCATCACCATCGTGCTGATGGGAGCTTCTACTTTTTTAGTAGGTATTCTGCCCAGCTACGCCTCCATCGGCGTCGCCGCTCCCGCATTACTGATCGCGCTTCGGCTGATTCAAGGGCTCGCGCTGGGAGGCGAATATGGTGGCGCCGCCACCTACGTTGCCGAGCACGCGCCAAAGGGTAATCGAGGACGATTTACCTCCTGGATTCAAACCACCGCAACACTAGGGTTGTTCTTGTCACTGCTGATCATTCTGGGCACACGGCTGGCAATGGGTGAGGCTCACTTTTCCGAATGGGGTTGGAGGATTCCATTCCTCTTCTCCGCACTTTTGGTTGGCGTGTCCGCATGGATACGGATGTCGCTGCACGAGTCGCCCGTTTTTCTGAAAATGAAGGAAGAGAAAAAAACCTCCTCAGCGCCGATCAAAGAGGCTTTCGGCAACTGGAAAAACATTCGGTTGGTGCTGATTGCCCTGTTTGGTCTGGTCGCCGGCCAAGCTGTTATCTGGTACGCCGGCCAATTCTACGCGCTGTTTTTCCTGACGCAGACGCTAAAAGTCGAGACGGTGACGGCGAACCTTATGGTCTCGGGCGCCTTGTTGATAGGCACGCCGATGATTGTATTCTTCGGAACACTCTCGGACAGAATCGGCAGAAAGCCCATCATCCTGGCTGGTTTTCTCCTGGCAACGCTGACCTACTTTCCCATCTTCCATGGGCTCACACGCTACGCCAACCCCGCGCTCGCAGCAGCACAAGCCAGCGCTCCGGTAACCGTCGTGGCAGACCCAACAGCCTGCTCATTTCAATTCAACCCTGTGGGCACATCGGAGTTCGTGAAGTCGTGCGACATTGCCAAGTCGTTTCTGGCCAAGGCATCGGTTAACTACGTAAATGAAGACGCGCCCAAGGGGAGCGTTGCATTCGTTAGAGTGGGTAACAGCGTCATTACCAGCTTCGAAGCAGGCACCCTGAGCAAACCGGAAATCGCGGAGAAAACGGTTGCGTTCAACACGCAACTGACGGGTGTCATCCGGTCTGTTGGTTATCCTGCGACAGCCGATGTGTCAGCGATCAACTACGTGGCGGTGATGCTGCTTTTAATCGCGTTGGTGTTGATGGTTGCCATGGTGTACGGCCCTATTGCGGCTATTCTCGTCGAACTGTTCCCCACTCGAGTCCGGTACACCGCAATGTCGTTGCCCTATCACATCGGTAACGGCTGGTTTGGTGGTTTTCTGCCAACGACCGCGTTCGCGATGGTTGCAGCAACCGGGAACATTTACTCCGGCATCTGGTACCCCGTGACGGTCGCTGCGGTGTCCTTTGTCGTCGGGCTTATTTTCTTGCCTGAAACCTATAAAAACGATCTAACTTGAGTAAGAAGTCTCATTCGGCCTTTGGTGCGCGAGGAGAGGAAGTTCCGCTCGAAGGAACGACAATTCTCCCCCCGCTTTCTCCGTCACGGAATATCTTCTGAGTCGGTAAGAACTATCACGAGCACGCTGCTGAGTTCAGTAAATTTGGCTTTGATCACAGTGTCAAAGAGGGCGAAATCGCGCCGGAATTTCCCGTCATTTTTACCAAAACCCCTGAGTCTGTGATCGATCATAAGGCGCTTATCCCACTGCAAGTTGCAAACCTCTGACCACCGACATAACGACGTGAGTAAAAAATGAGCTTAAGAGATAAAATTATTGGTCAACTCGGTTTCGGCGCCGCTCCCCTGGGCAATATGTTCCGGGCGATTGACGAAGAAGAAGCCATTGCCACTGTTGAAGCAGCCTGGGACCAAGGCATCCGTTTTTTTGATACCGCACCCGTTTACGGCGCAGGTCTATCAGAAACTCGTTTGGGTAAAGCCCTGGCAAAACACCACCGTGACGAATACACCTTGGCCACCAAAGTGGGGCGCCTGATCTCTGACGAACTGCATACATCTGCGCACTCGGGTCCGTTCGGCCAGGGCAACCTGAATAAGATGCTTAGTGACTATTCCGCTGATGCGACCCTGCGCTCGATCGAAAGTAGCCTGGCACGCCTCGGAACCGACCGACTGGACATCGTATTCGTCCACGACGTCGCGCAAGATGCCCATGGCAATGAATGGATCGAGCACTTTAATATTGCCCGGAAGGGAGCATTCAAAGCGCTCACGCGCCTGAAGGGAGAAGGCGTCATCAAGGCATGGGGTCTGGGAGTGAACCGTGTTGAACCTTGTGAATTGACGCTTGATCTTGATGACGTCCGTCCAGACGGTTTCCTGTTGGCTGGCCGTTATACCCTGCTCGATCATGAGCAGCCCCTGCAACGGCTGTTCGCCAAGGCGAAGGCTAAAGATGCCGAGTTTGTCGCAGGCGGGCCTTACAGCTCTGGCGTGCTGGTCGGTGGCAAGCACTTCGAGTATCAGGAAGCTTCTGCAGCAATGCTTGAGAAGGTGAAGACCATCCACGAGATTGCTCGACAATACGACGTGGATATCAAGGCAGCTGCATTGCAGTTTCCGCTGGCCAACCCCCTGATTGCGGCAGTAATCCCGGGGGCCAGTCGGCCTTCACGGATAGCAGAAGACACTCAAGCAATGAAGAAGGTAATCCCAACAGGTTTTTGGCAGGCGATGAGGGATCGGGGTTTCATTTCCCCGAATGCGCCTACCCCCGATAGCCAGTAACTTTCCGCTCGATGGGTAGCGGGTGCTACCCATCACTATTTGAATTAGACCGCAGGACGCCGATCAGGCACCGCAATCCTCGCCAATAGCCTCGCTACCTGCATGCTGAATAGTTTCCAGCGCCTTGAGCAGGCCCGTGTCCACGGGTCCTACCAGAAAACTCTGAAATTCTTTTTCAACCTGACGCTGAGCAAGACGCCAGTAATCTTCTGCCTGCCTGAGCATTTTGGTGCCTTCCGGGCTGAGGCTTGCGACCTTGAATCGAGCGTCTTGCTCATTACTGATGCTCACCCAGCCCGCGTCGATCAACAGTTTCAAGGAGCGCGAGATGGTGGTTTTATCGAGCGCAGCCTCTTTCGCCATTTCGGTAAAAGTGGCCGATCCCAGTCGCTCCAACGCGCGCAGCATTGAGAACTGAGTAATTTTCAGCCCAACAGGTTTTAACGCACGATCGTAAATACTGGTCAGCGAATTGGCCGCGCGACGAAATTGTGTGCAATAGCAATCGGTAAACATGGATGACTCCCTTTGGCCGCTGACCGCTCGGACAAGGCGACAGAAATGACAGTAGATGCACATACAACTACATATCATACCTGACGTTGTCGCAGCATTCATCCGTCTCGTCTGCCCAGTGGGCAGTCGATAGGTATGAATAGCGTTCATTTGGGCCGGGAATATCCAGCGCACAATCAGCCCTAGGGCTAAAGATAGGCGTCTTGCAACTCGCCACGGAGCAGAAAACGCTCAACGCTGGGCTTGGGTTTTGCCATTTGCCCACTTTCGCGGGCGTGTAAAAAACCTCCCATAAAGGCCGGAACCTTTGCCGGAGAGCATCAGCCGTTGCAGCCGATGCGCAATACCCTGTACTAAAGCAGCGCTGCCTTGGCATGGGTCAACGTCTCCAGCTCACCGCTTTCCAGTAGCTGCTTATACGCCAGGGCGTCGGATTCGCGATGGTAAACACCGACCAACACGCCGCCTTGCAACACGTCCCACATCGTGACACTGGCATTGATTGCGTCATGCGACATGTGGTCGTCAGTGCGCTCGTTTATGATTATTTCCATCTCAACTCTCCACACCCTGTTATGAAAACTATGCCATCCACATTACGCTTCATTTTTTAAAGCGTAAAGTCATATCCGGTAATGACTGAACCTGCGACCCTTTGCCGGAAGGTTGCGCATGAATCAAATAAAGGGGACGTGGCGGGTTGTATTTCAGTTTCAAGTCGGCGGCGATCGCAGCGACATGATTACCACGAGCCCTAAAGCTGCAGTCGCAGCCGCCAGCAGGAAGGAGTCCGAATACGCCAACGTTGCAGCTTGATTGCCAACTTGGCCGGACAAAAGCGCGATCGCTTTAGGGGTGTTGGCCGGATCTAATATGCCGAAGCGGGTCAAAGCCCCTTGGCTGAAGCCAGCGATGCGGCCACTGACCATGCTATCGCCAGACATGACATGAATGCCCAGAAGGTTCGAGTGGATCTGCGCCGAAACTCGTGTGTACGTTTGAATCAGAGCACTCGCCAACTCCCCTCCCATCAGTCGTGCAATCTGGACAACCGCGCCGAATGTAATGACCTGGATGGGGTTCAGATGGCGAACCATGAAATAAATGAGGGAGGTTAGAAACATCGTTTGCCCCACGGCCTGCATCAACATGGAGGGTACGAACTCTGTTTCTGACCACTGAGACGTCAATTGGCTAGCCGCCAGGCAAGCCACAATAACCAGGCTCATTCCTATGACGAGCGTAACTCGAGCATCCACGTAGCGAAGCATTACCCCAACCAGTGGCCCGATTATGAACTGAGGCAGGGCGACCCAGAGCAGGATTTCGCCCACTTGTTGCGGTCGAAAGCCTGCTACCTGAGTCAGGAACTGAGGAACGATGAAGTTGCTGCTCAGTACAAGCAGGCGGCCGATCGTTAACAACACAACGAGTTGAATAATGTTGCGCTGAGTCAGAAATTTGAAATCGATGAACGCATTGGGATTGCGGTAACCATGAACAATGAAGGCCAGTAGCAGTATTGCTCCAGACACCAACAGTCCAACAATCAACCCCGACGACAGCCAGTCCAGGCGATTACCTTGATCAAGTGCAGCGTAAATGACAGAGAACCCTAGCCCGGCAAAGGCCATACCCCAGAAATCACCCTTCCCCTTTACCTCAAGCTTCGTGGGCTCTCGTGGTATTCCAAAATAAACGCAGACGATCAGCCCGAGGACCAGCGGCAGGTTCTGCCAAAAGATCCATTGCCAACCGCCATGGTCAATGTGCCAACCCTCGAGCGTGGCGGCTATGTTCAGCGACAACTCAAGATTCATTGCGTAGACGCTGATACCCAGCGGCAACATTGCTTTTGGCAGATTGCGAACCACCACGCCAATGGCCAGCGGGACAAACGTCCCCGAACCCAACCCCGCAATAAAATGCAAAACCAGAAAAGAGTTAAGACTTGTCGACATCGGCAGGAAAAGCTCAGCGAATCCGAAAACAATCGCGCCGACAATCAAGACTCTTCGAGGGCCATAAACCAGGCCCAGCCACACAGCTATAGGCCCCATCAGCATTTGCGCGACGCTGAACGACGTAGGGATCCAGGCGCGCTCATCGACACTCGCGCCCAGTGCGGCACCGATGTCGGCAATGCCGAAATTGGTCAAGCGACTGGAAAGCGTCGACACAAAAGCCGCAAGCATCACCGCAAGAATGCCGACCCAAGGGTGGGTTGACTCCACCCGCCCCACTTCGACCAAGTGCAAGAGGTGCGATACCCCGCGGTTACTCCTCACCATGCTAATGTTTTTCCGTGGTGGAAGTGTCGATGGACGCGGACACGGAAAGCCCAGGCCGCAATAACGAAGCGACGCTCTCCGCAGGCAAGTCATCAAGCACCAGCTTGACTGCCACCCTCTGAATCACCTTGGTGAAATTACCCGTTGCGTTATCCGGCGGAAGCAACGCGAAGCGTGACCCGGAACCCGGTGCCCAGCTATCGACGTGTCCGTGAAAAACGGTACCCGGAAACGCATCGATTTCAACCGAGACCTTTTGCCCCCGACGCACATTCGTCATCTGGGTTTCCTTGTAATTGGCGATCACCCAAATATCCGGCAACCCAACCACCGTAATGACCTGTGCGCCTACCCCCAGGTATTGCCCGGCTCGAACTTGACGAGTACCCACCACACCGTCTCTCGGCGCACGGATTTGCGTATACCCAAGGTTGATCTGACTGAGCGTCAACGCTGCACGTTGACTCGCCACGTCGGCCTGCGCCACCACGACTTGAGAGGCGATGGTGTCCAATACACGCCTTACCGCCATCAACTGCGCCTGTTGCTGAGCTTGACCGGCAGTAGCCTGTTTGTTGCTGGCATCCGCCTGGTCCACCGCTTGCTGGGACGCAAAATTCCCACGAGCAAGCAAGTCGTGCTGGCGGCCAGCTTCCTGTCTGCTTAATTGAGCGCCGGCTGCGGCCGCTGTGACTCCCGCAGCCGAAGCATTAATCGTCGCTTCCTGCTGGACACGTTGCTTTTCAAAAACGGCGACCTGAGCAAGACTCTTGTCCAGACCTGCCTTGGCCTGTGCAACCTGTGCCTGATAGTCTTCATCGAAAATCTGTACCAGCACATCATTCTTGTGCACGACCTGGTAATCGTTCACCAGCACCGCGCTGACGAGACCGGGAACCCTTGCCGACAAGGGGATTACATCGCTTTCCAGGTAAGCATCATCGGTGGTTTGAGTCGTAGAAACACCGGTCCAAAAACTCCATTTATCGGCAAACACCCAGATACATCCAAGCGCTAGGATCAGCACACTTAAACGAGCCAGCAGCCCCCACGTCGAGGACGGTGCCCTTACTTCGGTGGCGGCGGGAGCGAGTAAATTCTGAGCCTCAGTCATGACGCCTTCCACTTCACTGCGTACAGATCAGAGACAACGACCTCATGACCTGCCGCCTCCAAAGCAACGACCGCACTTTTTTTTAGATGGCCTGAAAGAGAAGCGGGCTCAGGATGAGCAAATACAATGAAATACTTCATTACGTACACCTATGAGATTCGCAAGCGATGACGAGCTGATGGCGCGTCAGAATCATCGAAAACAGGTTTTACAGGCTGTAACGCGCGGCAGGCTGATTGCGCGATACATTGGCCGCGACTGCCTTTTCCGCCGCTTGGTAAGCCTCCCAATCCTTGACCTCAGGCAACGATGGGATACAAACCAGTTCTTCCATTTCCAACGCGCTGAGCGAAGCCGACACCAGGTCATCAGCCGACATGACCCGCTCCGGGGGGAAGTTTGCGAGGTCTGCACCTGCCAGTTGATGGAAGTCTGTCGCCACCACGCCCGGGATCAACGCCTGGATGTGTACTCCAGTCCCTAGCGCTTCCAATTGCATGTGTCGAGTGAACGACAGAACGTATGTTTTAGAAGCGCCGTACCCTGCGTTACCAGGCAGAAGAATGAAGGCGGTGGCTGAAGCAATATTGATTATTTTGCCGCTCTTCTCCTTGGTCATTCTTTTCATCGCACTGTGGGACAATCGGCTCATCGCGATAATGTTGACCTGTAACATCGTTTCAAGCACATCCGGGTCCAGGCTTGCCACTGTCCCTCGGGCGGCGTACCCGGCATTGTTGATGAACAGGTTTATCCTTGCGCCCTCTTCAATACGCTTACAAACATCCGTCACCCCTTGCGAGGACGCCAAATCGGCCTCAATCACTTCAACCTTGATGCCGTAGTCCTGTGTAAGACGAAGCGCCAGGCTATCCAACAGCGGTTTGCGCCGAGCGACGATAACCAAATCATAGCCAGCGCGTGCCAAATGCTCGGCGTAGACCTTACCGATACCGGATGACGCACCTGTTATAAGAGCACTTTGAGACATCACAACCTCCACCTAAAATAATCACTGGCGCACAGAACAGACGAACGTTAGCGCCACGGTTCGATCACTAATTTACCCATACTCCTTCGGCCCTCTAACTCCCTGTGAGCAGCGGCCGCTTCTGATAACGGGTAACGACCCTCCACTCGAATTTTTAACTGACCTGACACCGCAAGCTTGATCAGGGTATCCGTCGCCGCGCTCAGGACTGGGGCGTGAGCCACGCTAAAGTAGGCAGGCAGATAAAATCCCACTAACTTCAAATTTTTCTCAACCAGCCTGGAGGGTTCGATCACTTGGTTTTCATTCACGCCGCGACCAAACTTGACCAATGTTCCAAACTCGGACAAACAGTCCAATAGACCATTGACCGTTGCACCAGAAGAATCATATCCAACATCAATACCTTTGCCCTTGGTGACGTCTAGAATCTGCTGACTCCAATTATCCGAGGACGTATCGATGGCACAATCAACGCCATTATTACGCGCAAAAGTGCGTTTGGTTTCTGAACTGGCTGAGCCCACGATCAGCGAGGCGCCAAACAAACGGGCGAGTTGAACCATCAGGGTTCCAACGCCACCTGCCGCCCCTTCTATAAAGACCGTTTTTCCCTTCAGGGGGACGAGTTGATGAGTCAAAAGATAAGCGGTAATGCCTTGGGCCAGCAGTGCGGTTGCGGCGCCAAACTCAATGTCGTCAGGCAGATGGATCGCCCTTGTTGCATCGACCACCGCATAGTGCGCATAGCCCTTGGACGCAACACGGCATAACACACGATCCCCCACTTCAAAATCGCCGACAGACTGGCCAGCCTCTATCACCGTGCCGGCGACTTCAGTACCCGGCTCATAAGGCAATATCGTCGGAATCAGATAACGATCCGTACGACGCATCACGTCGCCATAAAGAACGCCCGCCGTTTCCACTTTAAGCAACAATTGTCCCGCGATGGGCACGGGAACAGGGACATCGACCAGCGTCAGAACATCAGGACCACCAAAGCGATTAACTATAACTTGCTGTGACAATCTCATCGACATTCCTCACTCCGCAGTGATGCGGATAAATAAATCACTCAGCGCTCCGTCAATTGATATATTCGTCGCACAACAACTTGCACAGCACGGCAAGTTAAGGTGATCACGACAGGCTTCCCAGCTCGCCAACGCGATGTTCGTTATTACCAATTCTGTTGATTCCCGGTTGACCAAGGTAGGAGCCGAAAACACTCCGCCCCTACCTCAACCCTCCTTAAGGCTGGACGACTGCCTTGAGGAATTCGTCGACCGTGGTCACTTCGTGGCCAAAGGCAGGATAGGAAACCTCCAGCGCAACCTTGTGAACTTCCTCCGTAAACTCGGCGACGGCGTCGGCGAGATACGTCACATGGTATCCAGACTCAAGGGCCTGGGTGCCGGTCACCTGGATACAGGTGTTAGAGGTCAGGCCGGCCAATACCACATTTTCGATTTTTGCAGCCTTGAGATGCTCATGCAGGTCAGTGCCCTCAAACGCATTGAAGCTGCGGTGACGACTGATGATGGTCTCACCCTCAATTGGACGCAGGGGTTCGTAGAAATCCGAGCCCCATTCGCCGATCCAAAAAACTTTATTATCCAGTGCGCCCTGCCAACGTGGCAGGACATGCTTCACGCCGTCAAAACTGTGTTCGTGAAAACCGTGTGGAACAAAAAACACTTTAACGCCGGCGGCACGCGCGCCTTCCAACAAACGGTGGAGATTAGGTTTGAGATTGGTCTTTTCAACCATCGGACCAATTGCGCTAGCCATTTTCCCGTTGTCATCGAGGAAATCATTGAGAACGTCGACAAGCAGAAGCGCAGTGTCAGCGGTTGAGTAGCTGTGCGTCATTTCGAATACTCCAATTGTGCTCTGTGTAAAAAACCCGGCTAAAACTTAAACTTACTAATCGTCAAATCGACGCCATTCTTCAATCCCGGCAATGTTTCGGCGACGGGCCTCGTCTTCACTCACATACTGCACAGGGTATGTTTGCGCGCCCATCATCCAGCGTGCCGTTGTCCGGGCAATGCGCCGACCAAATCTTTCTGCAGTCAGCCTGTCGCCAGGGTGGGGAGCGGTTTCCGCTGTGCCGTCTGCAACACTCTGAGTAATCAGCCCCAACCAGGAACCGTTTACGTTCACATCCGAAAAGCGACTATCAGAGTAGTTGCCACCCGGCTGATCCCCCACGCCGACCCAGACCATACTCATCTGTGCGGCGAAGACTGCCATTTGCTCCAACGCAATCAGCTTGTCGCCCGACCGAGAGGCAGAGTTGGTAAAACCTGCGGCGATTTTGTCTTTCCACTCTTGCCCCAGCCACGGCGTAAACCCGGTCTCGAGAAAAAGCTTAAACAGACCGTGAGCCGATCCCATGTAGGTTGGAGCACCGAAAACGATTGCGTCTGCTGTGGCCAAACGCGTCATGATGTCCTCGTTTTCCCAGCGACCATTTTCAGTGATATGAGCCGGCACAATCTCAATGAGGTCACTTTTCGCACCCGGAAAAGCGTCCACGCCAATCTTGATATGTTCTGCCACTGTTCTTGTGTGCCCGTGTCCCGATGAGTAAACGATCGCAATGCTGGCCATCTGTTCTCCTGTTATGGGCAAGGTGGCCGTAAAGCGGTAAAACGGCCATCCGGCCATTCTCACCCTGAGGTGGGTATTAGTTGAAATCCAAAGATAATGGTGCTGTCATCCACGCCATGGATGACAAAAAATTAGATTTGAACCTGCTGCTGGCTCTTGAGGCATTGCTCGCTGAACTCAATGTGACCCGGGCTGCGCGGCGACTGAACCTGAGCCAGCCGGCGCTTAGCGCGCAGCTGTCGCGGTTGCGTGCGGTCTTCGCAGACGAGCTTTTTATTCCTACGTCGCGAGGCGTTTTGCCCACGGCGATGGCAAGCGAACTGCAGACACCGCTTCGGCACGCGTTGGATCAGATGCGTGGGATCATCAGTGGCGCGCACATTTTCGATCCTGCGAACGCGAGCATCACGCTTGCCATTGCGTCTAGCGACTACATGCAAGTGGCCGTGCTTTTGCCATTCCTTCTTGAGCTGTATCTGGTCGCGCCGAATGTCAGAGTCATGCTCCGATTAATGCACGATAGCCAGGTGGTGCGGGCGGACCTTGAGCGAGGCGTCATAGACGTTGCCTTTTTGCAGTCGGAAGACGTTGAAGGGAGTGACCTGCGTTATGAGGACGTGCTGTTTGAGCGATACATCGGCATTGCTCGCAAGCACTCCCTCAGTGGCCTTCCGATGTCATTGGATCGCTTCGTTGAGGCAACCCACATCATCGTTTCTCCCCGTGCGGACGGATTCAGGGGAGCAACCGACGATGCACTGTCCGCCATCGGACGTTCACGGCGGGTAGCCTTCGCTGTTTCGTCGTTCGTCTCGCTGATTGAAGCTGTCTCGCGCTGCGAACTGATCGCCATGGCGCCAGAGCGATTGGCCGCCCGCTACTCAGACCGCGTCGATATATTCACCCCCCCTGTGCCGGTGGCGGGCTTCAGGATTGCAATGGTTTGGCACGACAGCACCCACAGCCATCCTGCCAGGTTATGGCTGCGCTCCCAACTTGCGGCTTTTTGCGCGCGCACGGCACCCACCATCAGAACAATTGAAGACCGAGTAACGTCCTGACGCTGCAGATTGGCGTAATGACGTATCCGCTGTGATCACCGGATACGAGAGTGGACTTAAATACGTCAAGCATGCCACCGAACACTCAGAAGGACTGTTCAGTGGCATCGGACTTACATCACCGACAAGGTTGCATCCATTGTAATTTCGCATTTGAAAATTTTCGATAACGTGCAATTCGCCCGCGCGCGTTCAGCACAGTACTGAAATTTTTCCTCGCCAAGACCAGGCACCTTTGCTTGCGTGATGACATGTACATTCTTTATTGCAGGATGCCCGTCATCACCGTAACCGAGGTCCACAGTAACCGACGTAGTAATGCTCTCTGCCACGACACCGATCATGCCAAAATTATTGGCAAGCGCCTGGTTAAAACAACCGGCATGCGCGGCGCCAAGAAGCTCTTCTGGACTCGCCCCAGGAGTACCCTCAAAACGACTTGAAAAACTGTACGCACTGTTTTTTAAGGTCTCGCTTTTCGTAGATAGAGTCCCTGCGCCCTCTTTCCAGGTGCCAACCCATGTAGCGTATCCGACGGATTTCATAATGAACCACCCTCTGCAGCTGAATGAGAAAGCCCTATCGCTTCCGGTTTTTTAAACGTGCCACACGCTGCCTTTACATCCTGTCTCACACCGCTCTCCTGGTAGCGGCATCGATCGGATTATGGAGCGCGCTTGCTCACACCTTGAATGTCCATCTGCGGTGCGGCGGCCAGGTCGGGAGGTAGAAAGTCTTTGTCAGGGTTGTAGTCAGCCTTGAGATAGCCTTTCAGCGCCTGAAGGTCCTGCGCGGACAACGTCCCCACGGCCTGTTTGAGTCGCAGGTTGTCCAATATGTAGTTGTAGCGAGTGTTGTTGTAATCGCGGACTGCCGAGAATAATTGCTGCTCGGCATTCAGCACGTCGACGATGTTTCGGGTGCCCACCTTGTATCCAACTTCAGTTGCCTGAACCGCACTCTGATTCGAGATGATCGACTGCTTGCGCGCCTGAACTTGCTCGACATCGGTACTCACGGCCCGAAATGAATTGCGTGTTTGCTCGACCACTTGACGCCGCAATCCCTCTCTCTGTTGTTCACTCTGATCCAGTCGTGCATCGGCCTCTACCACCTGAGAGTTTGTTAGCCCTCCGCTGTACAACGGAATGTTCAACTGCAGGGCTATCGTTCTCTGCTCGACATTGCCGCTGTAGGTGACACCCAGGCCATTAGGGTTCGAAAAGCCAAGGCTGTCGTTATCACCTTTCTGGACGCGCGCCACCAGGTCAACGGTGGGCGCATGCCCTGCTTTGCGTTGCCGCAACGTTTCCTCTGCCGACTCAACGGCGTAATTGCTGGCCTGCAGGTTTAAATTTTGCTGGGCCGCCGTGTCGACCCAGGCAGACGCATTAGCCGGTGAGGGAGGCAAAATAGGTAACGTGTGAACGATCCCCTGAACAGCGTTGTATTCCCGATTGGTTAAGGTGCTCAATGCCTGAAAAGCGTCATCGACCTGGCGCTCGGCGATGATGCGGTTAGCCCTTGAAGTGTCGTAACTTGCCTGCGATTGCAGGGTATCTGTTTTGTCCGCCAGCCCCGTTGCGAAGCGCTCATTTGACTGATCCAACTGACGTTTGAAAGCCGCTTCCTCGGCGTTTGCTGTCGCAAGATTGTCCTGAGCACGGAGTACTCCAAAGTAGTCATCGGCACTTTGCATTATCAAGTTTTGCTCGATAGCAGAAAGTTGCAGAGCCGCCTGCTCGCTAATAGCCTTTGCGGCACTGAGCTGGAACCACCGATCAGCGTGAACAATCGGCTGGCTCAATGTTGCCTGGTACGAATTCCCACTGCGGCTGGCAATCACCGATGGCTGATCGATTTCAGTCCTGGTGTTGTTCACTGTCGCGCCTGCCGACAGATTGGGCAGCAATCCAGCCCGGGCTTGCGGCACGATTTCACGTCTTGCGGTGTAATCGGCACGGGCAGCAGCCAAGTCCGCGTTATTGCTCACCGCATCCTCGTAAACACTGACGAGATCTATCTTGCTTGCAAGCGGGGCCGGGGTCGCCCAGCAAGGAGCCGTAGAAGCACAGAGCACGGCCAAAGCCAGCGGTAGGTTGCGCAGCATAAAATTTCCTGTGGGGAGAGGGTGATTGCTTGACGCCGGCCGGAATATACTTCATTTTTTAAAGCATGAATGCGTAATTTCAACGAGGCTTGAACAATGAAAAAACCTACCGCGGTTGTCGTAGGGGTTGGCGCCTTCAATGGGTTGGGCGCAACGTTATGCAAGCTCTTTGCATTTAAAGGATTTCACGTGCTGGCTGCGGGCAGAACAGCAGAGAAGCTCCACGCGGTCGTGGATCAGATAGCAACAATCGGAGGGTCTGCGGAGGCGGTTGTCACCGATGCCACGGATGAACAGCAGGTTTTGAAGCTTTTCGAAGTGGCCCAGAAAAACAGCAGCGATCGAATGCCACCTAGCCTAGTGGTATTCAATGCAAGCAATTTCGCACGAACGTCTTTTAGAGAAATCTCAGCCGCTCAATTTGAAGACTTTTGGCGCGTCAGCTGCCTCGCGGGTTTTTTAGTAG
This sequence comes from Pseudomonas sp. NA-150, assembly GCF_044336365.1. Taxonomy (NCBI): domain Bacteria; kingdom Pseudomonadati; phylum Pseudomonadota; class Gammaproteobacteria; order Pseudomonadales; family Pseudomonadaceae; genus Pseudomonas; species Pseudomonas sp. NA-150. The sequence continues at coordinate 3,744,126 of NZ_CP172305.1, forward strand.
GGCGTGAGGCAGCCAAGTGCCTCACTGTGAATGGCGGCGGCACAATACTGTTCAGCGGTGCGACTGCCAGCCTTCGCGGGAAAGCCGATTTCGCTCACTTTGCCTCCGCCAAGGCGGGACTTCGGATGGTTTCGCAAACCATGGCGCGCGAACTCTCCCCACTCGGAATACATGTTGCGCATGTCATACTGGATGGAAGAATTATGCGCGAACACAGCATTGCTGCCCCCAAGCTGAATAACCGAAACAGGATTGACGAAAACCTCATGGATTTCGATGCCATTGCTGAAACGTACTGGCAAATTCACCAGCAGCCTCGCTCTGCCTGGACGCAAGAAATGGATTTACGCTCAAGTAATGAACACTTCTAACTTAACCCTTTACTTCCCTTAGTCGGTCTTTTATACGGCCGTTGCTGAAGCCCTTCGGTTGTCGAGTACTGATGGGCCTTCCCCTCCCCCATGACGACGATCATTTAAACGACTTAACCCCCAAGCGAGCACTCCCCTTGAGCCCAGGAAAGTGTTGTGGCCAGTGCGTAAAATCGTCGACAGGTTATAAAAAACGGCGAATCTGCCTAAAGCTTTTGAAGACCCGGACGACATCAGAGGGAGCAAATGCGGCAATTTCCTATTGGAGCAAACAACCGCGGTAACTGAGGTTCGTCTGCACCTGCCGAAGATGCGTACGGCTCTCGCTTCTCACTCCCTGTAAAAGTCATGCTTCTACGGGGATTCGTTTCAGGGTTGCAACATCGCTCACCTGCATAATCTCGGCCTGCCCCGTGAGTATTCGCGCAAAGGATTTGCTGCAAACCAAGTGGTCGTTCGGGTGGAAGCGATCCAGCAACTCCAACAACGGCACGGTAGTAGCGTCGCACGGCGTGCCGCCTAATAAACGGGTCCAGGCGTCATTGACGCGCACACTATCAACTGAAACATTTAGCTCCCAGGTACCTATCTGCATACCCTTGATAATGGCTGCAAGTCGTCGCCCTTCATCAGCCAATGCCTGTTCACGAACCGAACACAATGCCGCATCTCCTGCCGCATATAGATCGTCGGCAAAAGGTCGTTGTTTTACGTTGCAGGAGTCAGGGGCCGCAGGTTCGCCGTCGACTGGAAAGAATGACTGCATTATTTTTCCTTTGCAGGGAACCGTCCCTTTAGGCGTAATGTTTTAATCTTTTAATTAGCACAACAATATGGCTTGGCACCCCTCCTGTTATTGAGTGCTTATCATCCAGCAAAGGCGCTAGCCCGCCTGATCAGCTTGTGTGTTGAGGGCGATTTGGATCCGAGGGAGGTGGCCTCCTATGGGGTCGTGTTTACGACTATCGGGCAACCCGTCACACACAAAAACTCAGCGGCCCGGGGACATCCACATCATCGTCTGTTACAGTCGAAAACGAATATAGGTTCAATAATTAAAGCCGTAAACAGGTCCTCGTTTTTATCGAATAGAGCACCTGTCCAAGCGGGTCCCAGGCCACATTCACGGAGGAATGGGTGGGCTCACACCCCTTTGCTGTTACGTCAGGAGCATGTCGATGGAGTCCTTAAGGTTTGCTTATCCTCTGGCTAGCGCGGCGCTGGTCTTGATAATCGATCTGGTCGTCTGGCAATACGTCGACCCACGGCATTTACGTTGGAAGATGGTGATCCGGCTGTGCTTGTTTCTGTTGTTTAGCCTGGCGTTGCTGGATGGTGATTTGAGCCCGTTGTCTCCGGTCCAGGACGGCTTCACCCCCGCACGACATACCTTGGCGACCGTGTTGGCATTCATTTGGTGGCTATACGGCGCGAGGGCGCTGACCGCCTTGGCGGTGGTCATGCTGGAACCTCGCATTGGAGGAAAGGGGCATCTGTTGCAGGACCTGATGGGCGCGATCATTTTTCTGGTGGCGACGGTCGCAGCGGCGGGCTACGTCCTTGATCTACCGGTTAAAGGATTGCTCGCCACGTCAGGCGCCGTAGCCATTATCCTGGGGCTGGCAGTTCAGAGCACACTGGGTGACGTATTTTCCGGGATAGTGCTCAACGCGACCAAACCTTTCCGCGTCGACGACGTGATCTCGATTGACGACATTGAGGGCAAGGTTATCGAAATCGATTGGCGCTCGACTTACTTACTGACGGGCTCCGGCAGCATGGTCGTCATCCCCAATGCGATGGCTGCAAAGACACGGATCATAAACCTCAGCCGCCCGAACCGTTTTCATTCAGTTGTGTTGACGATTGAATTGCCGGTGCGCTTGCGCCCCAGCCTGGTTCTGGACTCACTTGAAAAAGCACTGCAGGGAAGTCGAGACCTATTGGCACAGCCCAAAGCGGGCGCAGTGATTAGAAAATCCGGCTTGCGTAGCGTTGAATACGAGATCACCGGTTTCATCAAGTCTCGTGATCGGCGCGGCGCAGTGCGCAATCAGCTCTACGACCTGATCTATCGCCAACTCGCCGCTTCCGACAGCCTTCGCCAACACAGGGAACAACTGACGCCGGCGACTCGCGAGTCGGCGGCACTCAATAGCGTGCCGATGCTGCGTACCTTAGACGAGACTGAGCGCACTGCGCTGGAGCGCCTGATGCGTCTGAGTTCATACCCTGTAGGGGGTGTCATTCTGCCTCAAGGCACGGTATCCGACGCGCTATTGATCATAGAGTCAGGCGTGGTAACGGTAGCGATCGAACGGTCAGACGGTTGGCACGAGTTGGGGCGCCTGGGTCCAGGCGACCTGATGGGTGAAAGTGGAATTATCGAACAGCTACCACTGCCAGTACGCTGCACTGCCCTGACGGATTGCGTGGTTTATCGCATCGATCGTGCTGACCTGGAGCCATGGCTACATGAGGGCAATCAGTTGGCTGAAGCGTTGGAGGGGTTGGCCAGCTTTCGGGGGCACGTCCGCGAAGTGGCCCTGCAACACAGGCCGGCCGCTGCAACGCCGAAGGGACTATTACACTGGATACGTAAAAGCGTAATGCCGCTTCCTCCTGGTTAACGTCAAAAAGCATGACTTATGTGATAAGCCCGCCCGGCGGGTAGGCTTATCAAGAGTCATATCAACTATCTCACTCGATCACACAGCAACATGAATCTGTTACTGGTTATCGATATCGTGATTTACCTGATTAACATATCCGTCAAATTGCGACAGTGACGCCACCGAATCAGAACCGATTCCCCCCTTTCTCATCGGGCGGTAGGAAGCTACTCGCGAGGCGCCAAGATGGTCCGAACCATCCGACGCTACGCGTGCGGCGCCCACATGGTCAGAACCATCTGACGCTACGCGCGCTGCACCCACATGGTCAGAACCATCTGATGCTACGCGTGCTGCGCCCACATGGTCAGAACCATCTGATGCTACGCGTGCGGCGCCCACATGGTCAGAACCATCTGATGCTACGCGCGCTGCACCCACATGATCGGAACCATCTGATGCTACGCGTGCTGCATGTAAATGATCGGAACCGTCCGACGCTACACGCGCTGCATGTAAATGATCTGAACCGTCCGACGCTACACGCGCTGCACGCACATGATCAGAACCATCCGACGCTACACGTGCCGCATGTACATGATCGGAACCATCTGACGCCACCTTCGCAGCACCCACATGATCGGAACCATCTGACGCCACCTTCGCCGCACCCACATGATCAGAACCGTCAGAAGCAACTTTCGCTGCGCCGACATGATCAGAACCATCGGACGTCAGTGACGCTGCGGGAGCGCCATCAGCCTCGACTAAAAAACTACTCGCCTGCGCACTGAATGCCGGCTGCAGTCCAAAGGGATAAATTGCAGCCACTGCGAGGATCAGCCCGGGAAAGCTCTTATATTTCATGACGTTCCTTCCTAAATTCGCCACACGTTAACGGTAAGGCAAAGTGTCGCTTCCAAACGTTTTCTAGCGATTGCCGCAATGAATACGGCAATCCAGCCACGAGAAATATCGGGCTATCAATCTGGACACTGAACCTATATCACTTTAATTATTAAAGCAGCAATCGAATCCCGTCAAGCTACAACGCTCGGGCGCTCAGGCTTTAGGCCAACGTGCAGCGTCTGATCCGATATCGCGGTTGCTGCTGGTCATCAGTGCCGATGTGTTTTTCATCAAGGCTCTGACTCCCTTCGCGGTAGTTGGGCTAGTCAGCCCGGTAACTGCGTCAGCAAGGTTTCGGTGGTGACGATGGCGTGGGCGAAGCTAGGGCCGTTGATTTCATGGGCGGCGTGCATGGCTTCGGCGCTGAAGGCCGCGGTAGCGTCGCGTACCAGGGTTACGTGGTAGCCCATTTCCATGCCGAAACGCCCGGTGGATTCGATGCAGGTATTAGCAACAAAGCCAACCAGAATGATTTTCTGAATGCCGCGCTGCTTGAGTTGCATGTCAAGGTCAGTGTTGGCGAACGAGCTCTGAGCCCAGTGCTCGTGAACGATCACGTCACCTTCCTTGGGGCCAAACTCGGGATTCCACTCTCCTCCCCAACTACCGACCGCAAACATCTGAGAGTCCCTTGCGGCAATTTGTACCGGGTTCATGTGCTTCCAGTGATCGAAGTCACCTGGATGGGAGCGGTGATGGGGCAAGATGAACACCTGCATGCCGGCGCCGCGTACCTTGGCCAGAATGGCTCGCAGGTTATCGAACATGCCGACGCTGTCGGCGGTTGCCTTGATGGCGCCGTAGAGCTTGCCACCCTCACTCATGAAGTCATTGTAAGGATCTACCAGCAGTAGCGCGGTGTGTTCCAAGGCATAAAGGGGAGCATTCATGAAATTTCTTTCCGAAGGTTGAGGATCAGAGGTACAGGTTTTTCTGCGTGGTTGCGCTGATGGTCAGTATCGGTATTTAGCCTTTCAGGACAGGACTCTCACCTGCCAATACGTGATTGAACGCAATGGCATATTCAGATGCGGATTGCTGGTTCTGTCCTGTCACAAGCTTGCCGTCGATCACCACCCGTATTTGCCATGGCTCTGCGTGTACGAAGTTGATACCCGCAGCTTCCATAACCGGTTGTGGGAAGTTGGGAATAAAATTGGCGCCGTAGAGATCCTCCACCAAGGCATCCTCCTTGCGGGAAAAACCAGTGGCACGCTTCCCGGCGACGCGAGCCGGATTATTCGCCAACGCAATCGCCCCATGACAAATCCCACCGATTACTTTGCCTTGCGCCCAGAAGTGTTCGAGGATTTCTGCGAGCTCATCATTGGGGTACAAGTCCACCGCCGCACCGCCACCGCCGACGACATGGATCGCATCATAGTTTTCGGGCACTACATCCTTGAGCGCTAGCGTGGCATCAAGTCGGGCGGTGAGTTTCGTGTCAGAAAGAAAACCCTTGGAGACGAGGTCATCCGCTTCCCAGGAACCTTCAGCGAAGGGGTCGCTGGTAGCGTCCCACTTGAGCTTTCCACCCGCGGGGCTTGCAAAATCCACCTCATGCCCGCGTTCGGAGAAATGCCAGTAGGGATGGGTGAGCTCGGCGAGCCAGAATCCGAGCGACGAACTGCTGACGATACATAAGATCTTCATTACCTGCTCCACGTGCTTAAGGTTAATGGCTCAGGGCGCGGGTTTGTCACCGTGCCCTGAAGCCGCCCCAATAATCTACACGCTTTAATAAATAAAGCTAACCACCCAAGCCGTTCGAAAATAACAATAAAAAATCGCCAACCATCGACGCGCGGCCTCTAAAAGCCCAAACGTAGACTTAGTATGAAACGCTTGTTGCTTCTATTTTTAAAGCTATAATCCAGTGACGCTTCCAGGCCATTTCCTTGACCTGCGCGCCCCTTGGAGAATCTCTTGACTACGCACACCTACCCTGCCAAGCAGACAGCCATTCTTCTGACTGATCCCTACAACGACTTTATGACGCCGGGCGGCAAGCTGTACGACGCAATCAAGGACGTGGCCACTGCGAACAACATGTTTGCCCACCTGCGCCAGATCCTCGACGCGAGCCGGGCGGCGGGCATCCAAGTCTTTATCCTGCCCCATCACCGTGCGCATGAAGGCGATTACAAGGGCTGGAAAAACGCCAACCCGTCACAGAAACATTCACACGAAATACAAGCGTTCGCGGCTGACACCTGGGGTGGCGAGTGGAGCGAGGAATTCGGTCCCAAAGCAGGCGATGTCATCATCCAGGAGCATTGGTCATTCAGTGGTTTCGCCAACACGGACCTGGATGAACAGCTAAAGCAACGCGGTATTCAGAACATCATTTGCGTCGGCATGATTGCCAATGCCTGCATTGAATCCACTGCCCGTTATGGAATGGAACTGGGTTACCACGTGACCCTGGTAAAAGATGCCACTTCAGCATTCAGCGCCGAAGCCATGCACATATCGCATGAGGTGAACGCGCCGTTTTTTGCCCACGCAATATTGACCACAGCCGAACTGCTCGCTCAGCTCCCTTCTTCGGCCATTGCGTACAACGACTGCCCTTAAGCCCGCTTTTATCGTGAAGACAAAGACCTTCTGATCTCCAGACAGAGCCAGTCCGGTCAGATCTCAACCCTTTTGAGAATTCCACTATCATGACGACCGATAACTACAGCTCCGATCAGACCGCCCTTCTGATTGTCGACCCGTACAATGATTTCATGACTGAGGGCGGGAAACTTTTCGACGCCATCAAACCCACTGCGGATGCGTCAGGTATGTATGACAACTTGCGCAAGATCATTCCCGCGGTGCGCGCGGCCGGCATCCAGATTTTCATTCTCCCGCACCACCGCTCCCACAGTGGCGACTTTGATAACTGGCAGCATATGACCCCCTTTCAAAAACAAGGGGTGCCTCTTCAAGCGTTTGCCAGAGGAACCTGGGGTGGTGAGTTCAACCCGGAGTTCGGCCCGCAACAAGGCGATGTGGTGGTGCATGAGCATTGGGCTCAGAGCAGCTTCGCGAATACAGACCTGGACCTTCAGCTAAAACAGCATGGCATTCAAAAAATCATTCTGGTCGGCGTAATTGCCAATAGCTGCATTGAGTCGACCGCTCGGTTTGGTGTCGAGCTGGGATACCACGTGACACTGGTTCCTGATGCCGCTGCCGCGTTTAGCCCCGAAGGCATGCACGGAGCGTTCGAGGTAAATGGCCCGACCTTCGCTCATGCAATCCTGAAAACGGACGCTCTGATCAAAAAATTACCGGCCGCAGGCCTGTAATCCCAAGCGGTATTGAAACGAAATAAACGACTCCCCAGGAGATCATCATGCGCCCTGATATTCATCCGCTCTACCGCAACGTTCTGTTTCATGACACCTCGGCGAACGTATTTTTTCTTATTGGTTCGACCGCCGAAACCGACAGGACTTACACCCATACCGACGGGAAATCCTATCCTTACATTGCCCTTGATGTATCGAGCGAGTCCCATCCCATCTATACCGGTCAGCAACGACAAACCACTTCCGAGGGACGCGTAGCCAGCTTCCAGAAGCGTTTTGGAGCCATCGGTACCAAACGCCCAGAGTAACCACCGCTTGCGCATCAATGGTAGAGGCTGCAACGTCCCGCTGTGTGCTCTCCCAGCCGCTTATCGAGTGAGGTTTGCGGCTTCTGCCTCCCTAAACACAAACACCAGCCTGCAGATTCTCATTCACTGAGCGGCCCCTGCTCGCTCAAGAAACACAACAAGAGAGCAACCATGCACGATAGTGTGCGACAGGTAGAAACCGTCTTCTTCCTACTCCTTTTTTTCGTCATTGCTTTTGGTGCCTTGGCCCGTCGATTGAAAATCGCCTACCCAATCGTGTTGGTATTAGCCGGTTTGATTGTCAGCTTTGTCCCTGGCTTGCCAGTCGTGAGCCTGAACCCTGATGTGGTGTTTCTTGCGATCCTGCCTCCCCTGCTTTTCCACGCAGCCTGGGTCACATCGTGGCGTGAATTTCGATACAACCTTGCCAGTATCTTGATGCTCGCCTTTGGGCTGGTCGCGTTTACCGTGGTCGGTGTTGCATTGGCCGGTGGTACGCTTTTTCCGTTTTTGGACTGGCGTACGGGAATTATTCTCGGGGCGATTGTGGCACCGACTGATGCCATCGCCGCCACCTCGATCGCTCGTCGCCTGGGATTGCCCGAGCGCGTCGTTGATGTGCTTGAGGGTGAAAGCCTGGTGAACGATGCCACAGGATTGCTCGCACTGGAATTCGGTATAGCCCTGGTGGTGGGTAACCATACGCCCAGCGTTGCCGATGAGGGCGTTCGCCTTTTTTGGCTGATCACAGCAGGCGCGGGTATCGGGTTGACTATCGCCTGGATCGTGCGGCGCATTGAGCACTTTATTGACGATGGCCCGATTGAAATAACACTGGTACTGATTACTCCCTACATTGCGTATATAGCGGCCGAGGAAGCGCATGCGTCAGGTGTGCTCGCCGTAGTGGCGTGCGGTCTTTACCTGGGTCGTCACAGTTCCGAGTTCTTTTCCCCTGGCAGTCGGCTACAGGCCTACGCAATGTCAGATGCACTGGACTTCATTCTGAACGGGTTGGTGTTTGTCCTGATTGGATTGCAGTTGCCGCTGGTACTTGCCGGCCTGCACGACTACGGCCCTTGGTTGCTGCTTGCCTATGCTGCCGGATTCAGTGTTTTCATCATCGCCCTCCGACTCATTTGGGTCTACCCCGGTGCGTATCTCGCGTATGTCATCCGCAGACGCTTTCAGGGCCAGAACGAAGCCCTTCCATCGGTCAAGTCGCTGTTTGTTGTAGGTTGGACTGGAATGCGAGGTGTTGTCTCGCTGGCGGCAGCGCTCTCGATTCCGGAGTACATGGCTGACGGAGCCCCCTTCAATGGTCGCAATCTGATCATTTTCCTGACCTTCAGCGTCATCCTGGTCACCTTGGTGCTGCAGGGACTTACCTTGCCGCCATTGATCCGTTTACTAGGGCTAGGCAGTCGTAGCGGGATCAACTGCGAGGAGCACACAGCACGACATTTGATGATCAGCGCAGCCTTGGAACACCTCGACACAGCACACAGCAAAGCGCTGATCAATCACCCCCCAGGCGTCGCACAAATGTATGACGACCTGCGCTCATTTCACCGCTCTCGCCTGGAAGGTTTGCTTTATCAAGAAGATCGCTACTCGGATGTACAGGGTTACGCCGCTTATAAGGAAGTTTCCCGCAATTTATTGAAGATAGAACGAAGTACCGCGCTTGAATTGCGTCGAGACGGGCGAATCAACGACACGGTGCTTCGGCGCCTTGAGCGTGAACTTGATCTAAGCGAAACACACATCAGTTCACTATGAGAAATGGGTATAGCCGGCAGGTCGACCCGACGAAATCCTTATAGGAGGGAAACCAGATAACCGCCTGTGATAAATATGCTTTAAAATTAAAAGCCTATGCCGTAATCTCCCAATTAGCGCCTAGGACATTTCGTTTGCACAAGGGCGCAGAAAGCCCCCGAACGAATACAACTGAAGTTTTCGATAATCGATGGACTGAACAAGGGCGAACGTACAACAACGCATGCTCTGCTAGAGCGGTGTATGCGTATGCAGTAGGCACCTAGACGGCCACAAGGGGGTCACGTTTGAAAGGCGACTCATTTTCCTTATCTTTTGGACCGTTTTCACTGGAACTTCCCCAGCGCACACTCTCCCGGGAAGGCCAGACGCTGCGCCTGGGCAGTCGAGCCACCGATATCTTGTTGGCCCTGATCGAAGCCAAAGGCGAACTGGTCAGCCGAGATGCTTTGATCGCTCGCGTGTGGCCCGACACTGTTGTCGACGAGGGCGCACTGAGGGTTCACGTATCCTCAGCCCGAAAGGTTTTGGGAGACGGCGTCGATGGGGCTCAGTACATCACTAACGAGCCCGGTCGCGGATACCGATTTATTGCCAGAGTCACAGGGGCGATGTTGGCGCCAAGTAACGCTTCCAGCCATGCGCTCCCGGAACACAACCTGCCAGGCCAGATTTCACAAGTCCTCGGCCGTACTGACATCGTCCAAAAACTCGCAGCACAGCTCAGCGAACGACGCTGCCTTACCATTGCGGGCCCCGGTGGAATCGGGAAGACAACAGTCGCCATTGCTATTGCCCACCTCTTTCTGGAACAGAATATCGGGCCTGTTTGTTTTGTGGATCTGGCACCCCTGTCAGACACCAGCTCTGTGGTCGACGCATTGGCTGCGTCGTTGAGGATACCCATTGCCGGTCGTGATGCCATGAACACCATCATCGCCGAAATAGCAGAAGGCCCACGTTTACTGTTACTCGATAACTGCGAGCATCTCATCGAGCAGGTCGCACCGCTGACAGAACGCCTTCTGCAAGATACCCGCTCCGTTCAATTATTGATTACCAGCAGAGAGCCGCTAAGGGCCGAAGGCGAATGGATACATCGCTTGGCCACGCTCGCGATGCCAGCCGCCAAGGCCACGATGACGCTCGAAGAGACCGCCGACTTTCCAGCCGTGCGTCTCTTTATTGATCGTGCAACAGCTGTACGCGATGACTTTGTATTGAGCCATGAGAATCGCGACGCGGTGTGCGACATCTGTCGTCAACTTGACGGCATCCCCCTGGCCATCGAGTTTGCAGCGGCACGAGTTGATTGGTTGAGTGCACAAGCCATTGCCGACCACCTGGATTCACGCTTCAAGATTTTGACCAAAGGACGACGCACCGCCCTTCCTCGCCATCAAACACTCGAAGCCACGCTTGACTGGAGCTTCGACCAATTGACCCTGTGTGCCAAAGCGGTCCTGCGACGAACCTCACTGTTCAAAACCTCATTCAATACCAGCGCAATGATTGCGGTGGGGACCTGTCACGTTTTCGACGAGTCCGCGGTGTTCAACACAGCCAGCGATTTGGTTGCCAAATCATTGCTGACCTGCGATCTCTCGAAGGGTGAAACCCAGTACCGCTATCTGGACACCACCCGTCATTACGGACTTGAGAGGCTTTCACGCAGCGGCGAGGACCACTTCGCCAAACGTAAGCACGCGCAGTACTGTCGGGACTTATTTGTGGAAACGCAAAAAGCCTGGGACGGTAATGCGCGACTCGAATGGCGTGACCTGCACAGCCGACGCATCGATGACATTCGCGCAGCACTCGATTGGGCGTTCTCGGAAGATGGCGATATCGAACTGGGCATTGGCCTGGTCGTGGCCTCGTCGTTCCTGTGGTTTCATTTATCCATCGCTAACGAGTTTTTTGCTGTCGCTAAACGGGCGCTCACACTGATCGACCAGACCGCGCTTTCTGGCACGTCATTGCATGTCGACCTGCTGACCGTTTATGGACAGTCACGCTGGCATACTTTCGGCCCGGAACAAGCAATGTCCGATGCCTTCGAAGATGCCCTGAAACTTGCGAGCACATTAAAAAACAATGCCTTGGAAATGCGCGCCATCTGGGGACTATGGATGCAGCGATTACTAACCGGGCGATACGTCGAAAGCCTTGACCACGCTCATGCGTTCTACGCAATGGCATTGCAATCCGGATCCCAGGGAAACATTTCAACCGGGAACAACATGATCGCACTGTCACTGCATTTCCACGGGGATGTTGTTCGTGCAATCGAGCTGATTGAACTCGTGCTCGCCGATGACGCAGTTCCTTCTCGGATAACCCACGCAAACGCCGCGCAGGTCGATGGCTACTTGTCTGCGCAAACGCACCTGATGTTGTTTACATGGCTTCACGGAGACGTCAGTCGGGCATTGAATATTGCCCGGACCGTCGCCAGGGAATCGATTGTTCTGGACCACGACCTGACACTGTGCGCAGTCCTGACGACAGGCGCTATTCCAGTGGCCATCTGGTCGGGTGATTTCTCCTTCGCAACCACCATGACAGCACTGCTGCGCGAACGAGCACAGCGACACGGCATGCGTTACTGGGATCGCTGGGGTGAAGGGTTCGAATCTGTTTTGAAAGGCAACGCTGTCGATCTACGGAATGCGACGCTGATGCAGATCGAGACCTTCGCAACCATGGGGCTCGACGCGGCACTCGACATTCTTGACGCCCGCGAACACCATTTAACGCAGAGTTGGGCGCAACCAGAACTGCTGCGTCGACATGTCTTGCGTTCCAGTACACCCGTGAGTCCTGCTGCGATTACTCAGCTTGAGTCTGCACTGGATATCGCAGAGCGCCAATCGGCACGCATCTGGCAATTGAGAATTGCGCTGAGCCTGGCAGAAGCACACAAGACGTTGGGTAACGGCGAAGCAGCTCGGGACTACCTGGTTGATACCTTGCAGCATTTCAGCACCGCCGGCGATAACGCCGACGTGCAAGCTGCGCAACGGTTCGTCGCACTGTCAGAAAGCGTTTAACCCTTTGCTTATTGCACCATTCATTCGAAGAGCGCCGATCTCAATGCTGAACACGCCTGTCGCAACGCAGCGCTGGCGGGGGCGGTGTCAGCCAGATTATCGAGCAGCATAAAGTCGTGAATACACCCGACGTAACGCGTCGCGGTTACCGCAACCCCAGCCCGGATCAGTTTGCGGGCATAGGCCTCGCCTTCATCGCGCAATATGTCGTTTTCCGCCGTAATGATCAGCGCTGCCGGTAACCCCTGTAGAGCAATGACTGATGCGTTACCTGGTAAAGCCTCGGCATCGAACAGCGACTCGGTTGGAAATTGCATATCCACGTAATGGTGCATGGCCCTTGCCGTAAGCCATGGCCCACACGCAAACTCGTGATAAGACGGCGTTTCACCCGGCGCCGCCAGTACCGGATACAACAACAGTTGAAACAGGATGGTCGGTCCGTTACGACGCTTGCTAAGTAATGCCATGACTGCGGCCATGTTACCGCCTGCACCATCCCCCGCCACCGCGAGACGGTCCCCTATCAACCTCAGTTGCGCCGCATGCTTTACAACATGACACATGGCGGCGTACGCCTGCTCGTTTTGAACCGGGAAACGCGCGGCAGTCGACGTTGCATAATCCACGAACACCACAGCAACGCCTGCTCCGACTGCAAGTTGAGAGGTTAATCGATCATGGCTGGCCAAATCCCCCATGATCCATCCACCACCGTGGAGATACACCACAATAGGCAGCCGCTCGGTCTCTCCGAATTTGCGAATGATATGAACGGTTACATCATCGGCGGCGGCACCGCTTACGATAAACGACTGAACCTCAACCGCTGGTGTGCCCTGAGCACCTGATTGCAGGCCTGCCCATTTAGCCTGAGCCAGCCCGCGATCAAGCAAGTGCAAGGGGGGATCATCTGTCTCCGCAAATCGATCGAGAAAGGCCTGTGTTTCCTGGTCGAGAATAGGGTGAGCAGAGGCAGGAGCAATCAGCTCCGGGCAATCATCGACGATTTTGCGGGGGGGCTTCATGAATTGAAACTCGCTTTTTATGGTGAAAGTTCAACCGACGCCTGGCGCGCTGGAGAACGCTTACTCATGACATCAGTCGTTTCGCGGACGCGTCAAAAGGCAACGACTATTACTGGTCGCAAGTACCGTCCACCAACACACCGATGCGTGATCGAAACCACTGGTTCGCGCGGGCTCGATCCAACGAAACAGGCCATGTCAGCGTAAGAGTTGTGGTGTAAGGGGATATAGGCAAAGGCTCTGATCTCACGCCGCCTTGGGACACCAGGATGTCAGCAACATGCTTCGGAACAATCGCAATGCGATCAGTGCCGGCAAGGACCGAACGAAGACAGCTGTAGTTAGGCACCGCCAATGCTATATGACGCGTATGACCTAGTTTCATGAGTTCACAATCAATGTGACGACTCACCTGTTCAGAGCCTGGAGTCACAATGTGCGAGCGCATGCAAAACGCACGAATACCAATAGGCCCCGGCACACAGTCAGCTCTCAAGACGTGAAAATCAAAAGAGCGAAGATCGTGCTGCCTCAGGTGGGCATGTGTTGGCAGATCGTACCCCACCACCAGCGAAATCTCGCCAGTGTTCAGACGGTCTGGCAGGGTTGCCCAATTATACTGATGTAATAACAGTACCATGTGAGGCGCCGTGCCCTGAACAGAGTGGACGAGCTTGTTTAACAGACCGAATTCAATATCCTCCGAAAGACTGATGCCAAATGTCACTCTACTGGTGGCAGGATTAAAATTAAGATCAGCGCACTCAGGGTGCAGCACAATGGGCACATTCATTAATTCGTCTCTACTCAATAGGCCACCCTGGCGCCCAGGTGGATGTACAAGCACTTCACACGGCGCTGATAAGGTATTTACCAAAGGCACCCGAGCAGCACACGAACTGCCAACTGCTCATATAAAATCCGCGACCTTCGACCCTCTGACCTCAACAATATCGTTGCACCTCGCACCTTAATCGATACTGCACATTACTTTAACGCGACCCACGACCCTGCGCGAGTTAAGCGCCGCTAAATCTTGTTAACTGTTGTGCCATATATGCCCCTTACCGTCAGAAAAGCATATGTTTATTAAGGGTGGTGCACCACTCAGCCACACCCCACGAAACTTATACCTAAGTACTTTATCTTAGTACTCAACACGGCGTCGCTGTCAGTATTACTCTATGAAACGCAGTGCCTTCACCTCCCTGTATTCATAGAAGCGGTTTGAAGCAGGTAAGCCCAATGTTCTCAATAAAGCCCTTGGGAATAGCCTCCTACAAAAGCCAGTCCGATAAATATTGCTTCAAATACTGAACCTACATAGAATGTCGTCCAGAGTCTGGGCATGACGCAATCCTGAACCAGGGATCGATCGGAAATTGAGACACAGCACAGGCAGATTTAGGTGCTTGCGCTTGCGCCACCCAGTACCGCTCTACCCTCCCGTAGGCACCTGAAATCCCGGAAAAGCCGGTCTGTCAATCAAGCAGAAAATCGTCAACAGAGAGCTGGCCCAGCTTCGGCGCCGTTTTCCTGTTCCAAGAAGAACTTATGATCTCTGAGCCCGGCACACCAACGCTCGACCAACTGCGAGTATTCCTCACCGCGGTAGAGGCAGGAAGCTTCTCGGCTGCTGCTCGGAAACTAAGTCGCGCCACTTCCGTCGTCAGCTACTCGATCGCTAACCTGGAAATGCAATTGGGGGTTTCGCTATTTGACCGGCAAACCACCCGAAAACCGCAGTTAACCGAAGCAGGACGAATGGTGCTTGCCGAAGCCCGAATTATCGCAAACGGGATCAGCGGTCTACGTGCGAAGGTAAAGGGTTTACAGGGCGGCCTGGAAACAGAAATATACCTGACCCTCGACTCGATGCTGCCTTCTTGTCAGTTGATCGAGGTTCTGGGGCTTTTTCACGATCAATTCCCGACAGTCTCATTGCATTTGCATGTGGACAGTATCGGAGCGGTGACCCAGCGAGTACTAAAACGAGAGGCCACAATAGGGATTAGCGGTCCACTGCCGCCCGACACCGAGGGTATCGAACGAGTTTCCGTGGGCAGTGTAGAACTCGTGCCGGTCGCAGCGCCGGGACACCCTCTAGCGTCAGGAGGCCCGGTTGCGCATGGAGCCTCTCGCGAGCATGTACAACTGATTTTATCGGATCGCTCTGCACTCAACTTAACGAATGAGTATTCGCTGTCCAGCAGTAGAACATGGAGGCTAGCGGACCTAAACGCCAAGTATATGTTACTTAAAGCCGGCGTCGGTTGGGGCAATATGCCAATGCCGATGGTAGAGCAGGACATTACATCGGGAAAATTAATCCGCCTGGACTTGCCAGATCACAAGGCCAGCCTCTACGGCTTCGATGCCATTTACCGTACAGACAGCCCTCCAGGCCCGGCAAGCAGCTGGCTCATTGAGCAGTTTGCACGACAAGGTTAGCGTGGCGGCCTTATCTAATAATCTGGCAGTTAGTGTCGATTTTTTGTGGGTATTATTGTGATCGTCACTGTGAGAGATTAGCGGCGCCTGAGATATTGAGACACGCATTGAATGTGGGCGCTGCATGGACAATCCCCGGCGTGTACACCGCATCCTCTTCGCCGATGACGCGTAGTTCAAACAGACTACCATTGCCCGTACAAGCAACTCCCATCGGCAGGCGCAGGATAGAGCCGAATACTGTCGACACAGGTCTGCCCTACCAGCTAATCAATCGGGATCTGAATGAATCGAGAGAAAACGCGGAGTCCTGACTATTCAGAATCGGATTTTCCTCCCTTACGGAACGATGATTTCCTTTCCTCGCGCTCTGCTTCGAAAGCAGCTCCAATCGTCCCCTCCAGACAATCAAGAGAGAAAGGCCATTCACAACCCGGTATATGCCAATCTGCACCTACTTCTTCGCCGGTAGCTTTGTAAACCAATTTTACAGCAGGTGCGGCACCTGGCTCGAAGCCGCCATAGGTCATGCCCCATGAGCGCAACAAAAGCAGAATCGGATCCAGCGCCCGCCCTTTAGCAGTGGCCACATACTCAAACCTGGGTGGCTTGTCATTGTAGCGACGCCGCTCAATCACACCATCCTTCTCCAATCGCTTGAGTCGCGTGGAGAGCAGGTAAGACGATGCCCCTGTTTGAGCTTGAATGTCATCAAAACGGCAAACGCCCATGCTCAGCTCGCGCATGATCAGAAGAGTCCAGCGGTCCCCTACGATCGAAAGCGACCTCGCAACCGGGCACACGGTGGATCCAACCTCATCCCAACCCATAACCATCCCTCATAGAATGTCGATCCTAATAACATCTCGCGACGTAAGACTGCCTCAATCGGACCACAAAATGATGCAACGCGCGGACTACGACATTCAGTTTAGAGGATTGGCTTCAGGTATTAAAGGTAGGTAGCAGGCGAAATTTGTTGCTTTATATTTTAAAGCGTGATTTTCAGAGGTTTTGTTTTGATTTCAGACGGGCGGTGATCTGGCTCAGCCAACCCCCAATGCGCGCTTCGGGTACGCGCACCAGGGGTTCAAAGGACTGTCACCCTCTCTTCATGGACTCGAAGATTTGCGCAACCACCGCCGCACCCTCTCCTACCGCCGCAGCCACACGCTTGGTTGAATGTGCACGAACATCACCGATGGCAAACACACCTTTTCGATTGGTTTCCAGCGGAAGGGGTGCCCAGTTTTCCAGTGTCTCTGCAGCAAGCCCGGCACCAGTCAGCACAAAACCCTTGGCATCTGTTTCGACACAATCACCCAGCCAGTGGGTGTTGGGATCAGCACCAATGAATAAAAATACATGATGCAGATCAAGGCGCTGTGTCTCACCACTGGCGCGGTTGTGAAATACCGCCCCTTGCAAGCCTGTTGCAGAGTCGCCTAGAAGCTCCGATATTTCGGTCAACGTATGAATGACCACGTTCGGCAAAGCGGCGATGCGCTCGATCAAATAGCTGGACATCGAAGCTTCCAACCCTGGCCCTCGGACGATCAAGTGCAGACGTTTGACCTGAGGCGCCAGAAACACCGTCGCCTGGCCCGCAGAGTTACCGGCACCGACAAGAGCGACTTCCTCGTCCTTGCAAATCTTCGCCTCAATCGTCGATGCCCAATAGGAAACGCCGGCGCCTTCAAACCGTTCGATGTTGGCCACAGGAAGCTGGCGATAGCGAACCCCGGAAGCAATGACGACAGACTTGGCCCTAATCATCTGCCCTGTTGTCAACTCAAGCGTCAAAATACCTGGCTCGTGGCAGTCAAGTCGCGCCACCTCAAGAGGGATTGCCATTCTTGCTCCAAACTTTTGGGCCTGGACAAAAGCACGAGCGGTGAGCGCTTGCCCCGAAATGCCTGTTGGAAACCCAAGGTAGTTTTCAATCCGCGCCGAAGCCCCAGCCTGCCCGCCAAAAGATCGTTGATCCAATACTAAAACCGATAATCCTTCCGATGCTGCATACACTGCTGTGGCCAACCCGGCGGGACCCGCCCCTACGACCGCAATATCAAAGACCTCACTCGGATCCAGATCAGGCGTTATGCCTAGACAGATGCCTGCTTCAGCATTGCTGGGACGCTTCAATACCGTGCCACTTGGACAAACCATGAGCGGCAATTCATCGTTCTGAATGCCCAACTGCTCAATCAGAGAACACGCCTCTGCGTCGCCGGCCCCCACATCAAGAACAGAATGTGGGTAACCATTGCGGGTAAGGAAGCCTTGCAGCCTGACCATGTTGAGCTCGCCCAAGCGCCCGACCAACACGGACCCGACTCGGTCAGATTCAATCATCCGAACGCGCCGCAGAATGAAAGCGCGCATGACAATTTCACCCAACTCTGCCGAACCGATCACCAACGCACGGATATGCGGCACGTCGAATGGCACCGCAAGACAACCTTCTGCTCCGGCCCGCCCCTCTGCCAATGACGCCCGATTCCCCATCAGCCCAACCTCACCGGTGAACTCCCCCGGCCCCGCAGTGCCAATCGCCGCTTCACGCCCCAAACCGTCACGTCGAACGACATTGATCGAACCTTGAATGACCAACCAAATGGCGATGCCACGCGTACCGACCTGATACATCACCTCGCCAGGCGCAAATCGCTGAGACTCGGCACTGGCGAATCGAATCGCACTTTCTATTTGCTTCACATTAAGAACAGGAAACATCTGGTGATGGCGAGAATCGGAGACAGTCATAGGTATTTCCTCTGAGATCCAGCCCGTCAGGCAAGACCATAAACAGGCTTTATCCAGGCTCACAAGGCTTATCGGACCGGCAGTACGAAGCCGCTAGGTCCTTGGCATGTGACGGAACTTCAGGAGGCGTCGCCCCAGAGAAACCGGGAGAACCCTAACGAACTAGCTTTAAAATAGAAAGCTTATAGACTAGGGTCTACAAAAGTATCGCAATACCTTGATTCTTGAGCTCGGCCAGCAGGAGCCAAGGAAGCACTAATGCTGAATTTAAAAACAAGGATGACCCCATGAGCTGGAACGATGTCAGCGACAGCGTTAACCCCATTGCCAGATCGCTGGCAATATTCGGTGATCGCTGGACACTTCTAATCATGTTCGAGCTCGCGATGGGCATGCACAGGTTTGACGAAATCCAGGCGCAGACCGGAATGTCATCTTATTTGCTGTCAAGCCGGCTCAAACGACTGGAAAAAGATGGCCTGATCACCCGATGTCCTTATAGCGAACGAGCAACACGTTTCGATTATCACCCCACCCCCAAGGGTAAAGAGCTCGATCCCCTTTTGATGATGCTCTGCTTCTGGGGAATGAAATGGTGTGGCTACGGCCCTGAGGACGAAACAGCCACGAAGCTGGTGTACAAACCAACAGGAGAAACTGTCAGTGAGCACTGGCTCCACACATCCAGTGAAAAGCCACTCACTTACGATGATTGTGACTGCACACTGAATGAAGCCTTTCAGTCCGAGCGCAGTGCAAAACGACAAGCCTTTCGCGCCTCAAAGAGAAATGGGCATTAGCTTCCATCTTCGGTTTATGGCGCTCATCAGGCTATGAAAGAGCGTCGGCTCACTGCATTCAACGCCATCCGCCGGAAGAACAAATGCGTTCGCCGGTGAGCCACGATGAATCATCCGATGCCAGGAAAAGCACTGTCTTGGCAATGTCCTCCGGCCGGCCGAATCGAGCACCAATGGGTGTTTCGCTGGCGAAGCGCGTCTGCTCGATTCCGAGCGCTGTAGTGCCCTCGGTAATAGTGTGGCCCGGCAAAACGGCGTTCACCCTAATGTTGCGCGATCCCAGCTCTCGCGATAACGCAACCGTAATGCAATCAACCGCTGCTTTGGTTGAGGAATACACAGCCGAATTGACTGCTGGATTCAGCCCGGCCACCGAACTGACGTTTATGATGCTGCCGCCCTCTGCCGGAAAATGCTTGATCGCCTGCTGAATGGTCAGGAGCGTGCCAAGGACATTACTGTTGTAGTGATGGTGAAAAATCTCTTCCGTCACGTCCTCAATGGGCTGAAAGGCAAACACTCCTGCGTTGTTTACCAAAATGGCAGGAGCGCCAAACGCTTTAATCGTCTCATCGAACAAACGCACCACATCGGCCTGGCGTGATACGTCACCTTGCACGGAAACCGCTCGACCACCGGCGTTAGTTATTTCGGCAACGACGCGATCCGCGCCGTCTTGACTGGATGCATAGTTGACCACCACCGATGCGCCTGCCTTAGCGAGTGCCTTGGCTATTCCAGCGCCGATTCCTTTTGACGCGCCGGTAACGATAGCTACCTTGCCTTTTAAATCACTCATGTCGGAGCCCTATGACTGGGGGTGGGACCGGGACCCGCATCAGAGCGAGCGCTTTCGGCCAAATTGGCTTTAGATAATGAAGCTGCTAGGCACCTCGGAAAAGTCAAATGGTGTTATTTATTTCAGGGGCGCCTTAACACCATTTAACGGCTCTGTCCGACCGCGAACGAGCGACATAACGTTCGGTAAGTCTGCCTAATTACGCTTCAATTATTAAAGTAATTGCGGTACCCTCACTACCAAATCCCTGCAGAGTCATCCGTTCCCGCAAATTTCCGGAAAATAATGTACGCGTCCCCTATCCGTGCATTTGATCTACTGCTCAAAACGGTGCTGCACCCTTTCAAATGAGGATATTGCGATGCTCTCCCCGTTCCTGGCGGCAACGCTTGCCCGTCGAGATATCCATTACAGCTGGGTGGTCGCAGCCGTAACCTTTCTGACTATGTTGGTCATGGCGGGAGCCGTCGGAGCGCCTGGTGTATTTATCGTTCCGTTGCAACATGAGTTCGGCTGGCAAACCGCAGACATCTCTTCAGCGCTGGCAATCCGATTTGCCTTGTATGGATTGATGGGGCCCTTTGCCGCTGCATTCATGAACCATTTTGGTATGCGCAAGGTGGTGATCATTGCCTTGATTGTGGTTATGAGTGGTATTGGCGCATCCATGTTCATGCAGCAATTCTGGCAACTGGTCATGTTGTGGGGAGTGGTCGTCGGATTGGGTACGGGCCTTACCGCGATGGTGTTGGGCGCCACCGTCGCCACGCGCTGGTTCTCTACCCGACGCGGATTGATCATCGGTCTATTGTCCGCGAGCTCTGCTACCGGGCAACTGGTGTTTCTGCCATTGCTGGCGCATTTAACCGAACAGTACGGCTGGAGAACAGCCTTGGGATTCATCTGCATAATGCTGGCACTTGCAGTCATTGCAGTGATTGCACTGATGCGTGACCGCCCCGCCGATCTGGGTCTTCCGCTGTATGGGGACGAAAACGTCACCGCTCACCCCGAGAAGTCGCGCAACTTTTTGGTTCTACTACTCACGCCCCTTCAGGTGCTGCGTGAGGCGTCGACCTCTTTAACGTTTTGGATTTTATTTTTAACCTTCTTCATTTGCGGAGCCAGTACTTCGGGGCTCATTCAAACCCACTTCATCTCCATGTGCGGAGATTTCGGATTGTTGCCTACCGCCGCCGCCGGAATGTTGGCTGTGATGGGGATTTTCGACTTTATTGGTACCGTTGGTTCCGGATGGTTGTCTGATCGCTATGACAACCGCTGGCTGCTTTTCTGGTATTACGGACTGCGTGGAATCGCGCTAGTCATTCTGCCATTCACTGATTTTACGGTGTTTGGCTTGTCGATTTTTGCTGTTTTATATGGGCTGGACTGGATCGCCACGGTTCCACCTACCGTCAGATTGGTCGCCGCACGCTTCGGCCCGGAACGTGCCAACATTGTATTCGGCTGGATATTTGCGGGGCACCAACTGGGTTCAGCATTTGCTGCCTATGGTGCCGGGGTCATGCGCACAGAGCTTGCTTCTTACTTACCTTCGTTTTTCATTGCGGGATTACTCTGTATCATCGCTGCATTACTGGCCATGGCAATTAGTAAGCCGGCAAGAATTTCAATAAAGATTTGATCCCCTCACCCTCCCGCCCTCATGTGTAGCAAAAAATTGCGCTATCCATGAGGGCAGCTAACAACGCTTTGCAACTTTTAACTCGCCGCGTGTACTTCTTCAAGCCAGAATACTCTCACCCATAATCCGGAGTTACTTGACAGTCTGAATTGGCGAGGAGGTCTGCATGACGCAGAGCATTCCAGGTAAAATAATTATCCCCCCATACACCTCTGGTTTGATAGACGAAACCCGCCTCAAACTCATCGCTCAACTAGTGCCACAACTTGCTGCGGCCTCCGCACTTCTGGCGTGTTTGGATGTCATGCAATGGCAACTCCGAAACCTTAGCTTCTTCCCCCTGCAACACCTATTCCAAGACATGACGATTACGGCGACACGTTATGTTGATCAACTCGACGCGTGCATCGCTTTTTCCAACCAAGGCGCTCCGTTCGAATGTTCACGAACTAAAGACAGACCACCGAAAACGTCGGAAATCCCCGATGGGTTCAAAGCCTGCCTGATAGAAATTTACGCGTGCACCGAAACCATCGCCTTGGCGCCCCAGCGCTTCAAAGTATTCATCGATCGTGCAAGTGAACATAACGACTACGCCACTCGCGAGATGCTCACTGGTTTACTGTCACACTCAAGAAATATCAACAAACTAATAGAGTCAAATATTCCCCGCGAGTCATCACTACAAAGAGTAGATTATTCATGAGCAAGAACATAACACTGACAACCGCCAGTGGCGCGCCCGTCGCCGACAACCAGAATTCACGTTCCGCCGGAGCACGAGGACCACTGCTGCTTGACGATTTCCATTTGATTGAAAAGCTGGCGCATTTCAATCGAGAAAACATCCCCGAACGTCGTGTGCATGCCAAAGGTTCGGCTGCGCATGGTTTATTTATCGTCAGTAACGATATCACTTGCTATACAAGTGCCAAGCTCTTTGAGTCAATTGGTAAAATGACGCCGATATTTTTGCGTTTTTCAACGGTCGGTGGCGAACGAGGCTCGGCAGATACCGAGCGCGACCCGCGTGGTTTTGCGTTGAAGTTCTATACGGAGGAAGGCAATTGGGACATCGTAGGCAATAATACCCCGGTCTTTTTCATACGCGACCCCTTGAAGTTCCCTGACTTCATTCATACCCAAAAGCGTCTGCCGCAAAGCAACCTGAAAAGCGCGCAAATGATGTGGGACTTCTGGTCGCACTCCCCAGAATCACTGCATCAGATCACCATCCTATTCTCTGATCGTGGAATCCCGGATGGTTATCGCCACATGCACGGTTTCGGCAGTCATACCTACAGCCTTATCAATGCGAGCGGTGTGCGGTATTGGGTGAAATGGCACTACAAGACCAAGCAAGGGATCAAAACGCTGTTACCTGCCGAAGCTGCGCGACTGGCAGGGGTTGATCCTGACTACGCCCAACGTGATCTCTTCGACGCTATCGAGCGCGGAGATTTTCCTAAATGGGATGTCTTTATTCAGGTAATGACCGAAGAGCAAGCCTCCTCCCATCACGAAAATCCTTTCGATGTGACCAAGACATGGTCGCAAAAAGCGTACCCTCTGATTAAAGTCGGCGAGTGTGCGCTTAATCGCAACCCGGACAATTACTTTGCAGAGGTCGAACAGGTGGCGTTCGCTCCGAGCAACATGGTACCGGGCGTGGGTTTGTCGCCTGATCGGATGTTACAAGGACGTGTTTTCGCATACGCCGATGCCCAGCGCTATCGCGTAGGTACTAATTACCAACAATTGCCCGTGAACGCGCCGATCAACCCCGTACTTACGTATCAGCGTGACGGTGCCATGGCATCCGGGACAAACGGTGGTGCAACACCACACTATGAGCCCAACAGCTTTTCCGATGCTCCGAAACAAGCACCTGGATATGCCGAGCCTGGTTTGACTCTGCAGGGTGTCGCTGATCGGCATGATCATCGCTTGGACGATGATTATTATAGCCAGGCGGGCACCCTGTTCCGACTGATGTCGCCGGCCCAACAAGCCTTGCTGACAGGCAATATTGCCAACGCAATGAGAGGCGTATCGAGCGACATAGTTGAACGGCAGCTGCAACACTTTTTCAAAGCCGACTTAGCTTATGGGGAAGGCATCGCCAGCGCTTTAGGCATTCAGCTTCAATAAAAGTAAGGCGTGGATGCCATCAATGCTCCGGACAGCTTCTCTCCCGTTCAAGAGAGAAGCTGTTGCCATCCAACCTTCCGTTTCGTGTATTGCCATCAAATTCAACAGACTTTTGGGGTCTTTCTTGTAAAGATTTTTATGTAGAGGCCGATACTATATTGGCTTTAATTTTTAAAGCTTAATCGTATGCTTATAACTTCAGGAAGGGCTTAACCATGCAGATTTCTACCAGCGTACCGACACCCATCTATGGCGTCCCGCGCATAACAAAGGTACCTGCGCCTCCATCTGATTCGCCGGCGTCAGGGTCTGGCCCAGCGACATCCGTGACCTTGAGCAGCAAAGCACAGTCGGCATACGGCGTGCGGTCTTTTGGTGTCGTGTGGGCCCCAGGAATGTTTGACGCTGCAGATACCGATAAAAGCAACGGGTTAAACATCTCGGAGTTTGCTACCGAGTTAGGCCGCGTAGGCGTTGACGCCGACGAAGCAAAAAAACTGTTTGATAGCTTTGACAAATCGAAGGACGGAACGGTGTCTATGGATGAGTTTGTTGATGGGGTGATCGCCGATAATGCCACCAATACTAACTCTAGCTTTCAGAGTCTGGCATTGAGCTATATGAGTGATGATACAACCATGAAATCATTCATGACCAATGAGTCTCCCACCATTGACCAATATTGGAACAAGGTAAGGGCCGAGGGGTAATCACTGCCTAACAGCAATGATCGTCGCTGGTTGGGCAATCGTGTGCTAGAAGGTGATATTCTCGAAGAACCTTAAAGCTACTGAAATTTAAATATGAAATATACCTTGCAGGCTTTTAGGGCCTGCAAGGTGTATTCGTTGACTGTACAGATGAAAGTCACAAAGATTTCATAATAGCGGCCCACCCATTCTGCGCAGCTTAAAACTTGAAGCGTTGAGTCAGATGGTTCAGCGCAACCGCGAGTTGAGACAACTCACCACTGGCAACGGACGTTTGATGCGAACCCGCAGCCGACTGTACAGATAAATCTCGAATACTGACCAAACTCTTATCGACCTCTCTTGCCACATTAGCCTGCTGTTCCGCTGCCGAGGCAATCGTCAAATTTCGCTCATTGATTTCTGAAACCGCACGGCTAATTTCCACAAGGGCCTTTCCTGCGGCCTCTGCGATATTCAGGGTGCTATGGGCATGGTCATTGGTGTGAGACATCGATAAAACTGCGCTTTGCGTTCCCCCTTGAATAGAATCAATCATTTGCTCAATTTCACGGGTAGACGACTGCGTTCGATGTGCTAGCGCGCGCACTTCATCTGCGACGACTGCAAATCCGCGACCGGCATCCCCCGCACGAGCAGCCTCAATGGCCGCGTTCAATGCCAACAGATTAGTTTGTTCGGCAATCGATCGGATTACATCCAGTACCTTAGTGATCGCTTCAGCACTCTGCGCAAGGCTGCGAATTTGCTCTGATGCGGCACCTATATTGGTGACCATTTGGTGAATCGCGCTGACCGTTTCGTCGACCCGGGTCTGACCCAATGTCGATGAAGAATTCGAACGAATCGTGGCATCCGATGCGGCAACCGCATTCCGGGCAACTTCATCCACCGCGGCACTCATTTCGGTGACGGCGGTAGCAGCCATCTCAATTTCGTTGTTTTGGCGTTGTAATCCGCGTGCAGAATCCTCGGTGACTGCGTTCATTTCCGCAGAGGTCGTTGCCAACTGCGTGGACGAGTCGCTAATTTCAGTCAACGTTGCCCGAAGATTGTTCTGCATTGTAGCCAGGGCCATCAGCAATTGCCCCGGTTCATCCTGGCCTTGAACAATGATGCTTTGGCTAAAATCGTTGGACGCTATACGTTCGGCGGCTCGGAGTGATTGCTTGATCGGATCAACCAGGCTTCTCGTAAAGAACCACGCTAGAAGCACTGTGGCGAACAGCGCGATAATAATGATCGCCACGTTAGCCTTAAGTGTGTCGCTGTAAACAGCCGCGGCCTTTAGCCCTGCATTTTCAGCTTTGACACCGTTTAACCTTTTTAGTGTTTCCAGGTTGCCACTAATCGATTCTGACATTTTGTACATTTCGCCATTGGATAACTCAGCCGCCTCATTCGACTTCCCGGACGCCAGCAGCGCTAAAAACCTCTCACTGTTAGGAAGGTACTCGGCGATGCCCCCCTTCATTTGCATAAACGCCTGCCGACCCGCCGGCAAAATAATCAAGCTGTCCAACTTTTCTGTTGCCTCCAGAAGAAGAGCTTTTGAATGCTGAATATCTTGCTGCGCATCATGTTGTTTTTCTTGCGAACTACTGGGATTGGTGAGTCTGGCATTCGCCAAACGTATCCGAATCAGTGAATTATCGATGCTATCTACCAGTGCCAAATTCGGCAAGACGTTGGCCTCTACCATTTTCTCGGCATCATTCATTGCGGCTGCTTGATTAAGCGAAAAGATGCCTTGCAGCACGATCAGTACAGCAAAAAACCCAAAACACAAAATACTGCGCGGGGCAAGTTTAAGAGCACGTAACATGTTCAAGTACCTGTAGGTGAATGGACAACTTATCGAAGCAACTCGTACACCGTATACTTGGCCGTGTGCTTTGATACTTAGGCAACGCACTGATGGCACCGAGCGAACAAGGGTGATCAGCTATCTAAATCATCAAGGAAACAGCGGTCTTCGTCGGAACGAGTTTTGAACCAGGCTTATTCTTCACCCGACACTGGCAATAGAGGGCCAAACTCCGCCAGTTGGCTGGAGAGTCATTCAGTTATATAAACCCACACGCAGTGCACAGGCAGAGAAGCCTCGAGTGCAACTGATTCAACCCGTCTCGTGATCAGTTTAATTTTGCGCAACCTGACGACCGCCTCTTAGGAGATTTACTGCATAGAGCCAGTGACCACCTATATAGGCATTGCTGAATCTCCTTTTCAGACTGGCTAGCGGTACGAAGACCACAAGGATCAAGCCCCCAAGAACCACCACAGGACAAAATTAGTTGCAGGCGCAACCATTAAATCATCAAGCAGTTGCATGCACAACTGTATCTACGGAGAAATCAGCATTTCCATTCAGAAAAATCGCTTGTAAGGACGAGCCGATTTTCGTCCCCGGCTTCGGGCACCACATAGAACAAAGGCTTGCATGAGGTTCTCATGCAAGCCTTTGTCGTTTCATCCGTTTGAAATGTAAATTCCACGATTCATCAGCATCTCGCTGGACGAATCTCCGGTGAAAGCGATCAACAAGCCCTAACGCGCAGGTGCGCGAGCAGTTGGCGAGTGGCGCAGCGTAATCCCGAAGGTTGGCGATCAGGCTCATTGATCATTCCCAACTCAATGTTGGGCGGTTTCCATTCTAAAAATGGAGGTGGTGCGGCCCGCTCCTACCCCGTTCTGTCTCCATCAAGGTGGGGGCCAGGCAACCTCTTTTCTATCAAAGCCCATGCGCCCGGTCCAGTAATGTTTTGACCTAAAGGCGACGTCGTTATGAGTTAAAGCGATAACCTTTCTTGCGCTCAATGCAGGAGGTTATAGCGCCACTTCCTTTAGCCGAAGAAGCCGAACCAGCCTCGGCCAACGCCCTGCTACTGCCAGCACTTTTCAAAGCGCGCGCAGACGCCATAGCGCTCATCCAGTTGGCTCATACGCTGCAAATGATGATTGATGGTCTCCAGTTTCACACTCTTGCCGGTGTTTTCGTAGTACGCAACCATCAGCTTGTTGTTTGCCAGAACGCGCGCTCTGAGCGCTTCGTCTGTTGGCTGCAACCAGTGCTCCAGCACTTCATCCTCGGTACGCTCCAGGCGCTTGCGATAAATATCTTTGTAAAACTTAAGGGTGCGCGCCTGGATACCGCTTTCTTCGTCAAAAAACGCTATCAGATTCTGTCGGTACTGAGCCCAGTAATCGTCCGGCAACTTGACCTCGCCCATTAACACCTTGCGTTCAGCAATCAATGTGTCCAGCTTTTCGGGCGATGCGCTCTGGCCTTCAAGGTCCTTGGAGTACAGCAAGAGGGTGGTCTGGCTACTGGCCTCGACGATGCGATTAATCAGATCAATGCGCTGGGGAGTATCCGCCAATGATTTTGGGAAAAGCGGCGCACGACCGGCACACGCCGTTAACCCCGTAGAAAACATCGGTATCGGTCTGCGCACATCCTTGCCGTTGACGTGCTTGAGAAGCTGCAACTGCGTCATGCACTGACCCGGCCCTGCATTAAGCGTCACCTCATACTCCTCACCCGGCTGCGGCGTGAAGTTAAACGCATTGCCACACACGTAATAACCACCGTTGGTGTTGAGCAGCACGAAAGTATCCTTCCCCGGCTTGAGTTTGACCTCCAAATAACCCCGCGCATCCGCCGGCGGCGCCACGCTCATCGCCGCACGTCGACGCGTATCGACGACAAACATGTTGTTGAGCATTCCAGTGGTCTGGCCCTCACAGTGTTGCGCGTCATATACATCGAGCGTGGAGTTTTGTGTGTTCGAAATAAACCTCAGTTTGGCCGCATCAGACTCGGTAGCGTCGGGATAAGAACCATGAAAACTGCAACCACTGAGCAACGAAGACAACACTGCAATAGCGGTTACCGCACGCAGCGGACGGAAAAGCGGGAACGGCATGGGTCATCCTTGGTGTACGCGGG
Source organism: Pseudomonas sp. NA-150 (assembly GCF_044336365.1). NCBI lineage: Bacteria > Pseudomonadati > Pseudomonadota > Gammaproteobacteria > Pseudomonadales > Pseudomonadaceae > Pseudomonas > Pseudomonas sp. NA-150. The sequence goes on from NZ_CP172305.1 coordinate 3,772,768, forward strand.
AGGTAAAGCGGGGAATGTTACTGAGGAGCGGTGTATGCGTCGATGGCGTTTTGATATTATTTATGTTTGATGAATGTTTGCTTTCGCTCGATCCATTAGCACAATAACTGGAAGTTCTGGGTCTGGGAGCTGTTTAAATCGCGAGCGCATACTTTCTCGCGCAAACAAAAAAGCCTTCAAGACGTTAATCTTGAAGGCTTAAGAGTGGAGGCCGAGGTCGGAATCGAACCGGCGTAAGCGGATTTGCAATCCGCGGCATAACCATTTTGCTACTCGGCCCCAGACGCCCGGTGTCGATACTACTGACACCCAACGCTTTAAACTTGGAGCGGGAAACGAGACTCGAACTCGCGACCCCGACCTTGGCAAGGTCGTGCTCTACCAACTGAGCTATTCCCGCGTCTTGGTGGGCTGCATTCTATAGATTCAAATAGATACGTCAACCCCTTGATTCAAAAACTTATTTTTTTTCAGTAGTGGTCTTAAGGTGCGGCCAGGCAGCGCGCAAGTATTGCACCATCGACCATAAGGTCAGCCCTGCCGCCACCATTAACAGTACATAACCCAGCACAACCCAGAAGGTTACTGCCGGCGGATTGGCCAGCAGGATGACCAGCGCCAGCATTTGCGCGGCGGTTTTCCATTTGCCCAGGCTGGACACGGCGACGTGCGCACGGGCGCCGATTTCGGCCATCCATTCGCGCAAGGCGGAGATGACGATTTCACGGCCGATGATGACCGCGGCCGGCAGCGTCAGCCATAGGTTGGCATGGGCCTGGACCAGCAGCACCAGTGCCACCGCGACCATCAGCTTGTCGGCCACCGGGTCGAGGAAGGCACCGAACGGGGTGCTTTGCTCCAGGCGGCGAGCCAGGTAGCCGTCGAGCCAATCCGTTGCCGCCGCCACGGCGAAGACAGAGCTGGCGGCGCTGTAGCTCCACGGGTAAGGCAAATAAAACAGCAGAATGAAGATCGGAATCAGCAGGACACGTAATACGGTGATCAGATTAGGGATATTCATCGGCACAACTGGCTACGAGGTGAGCGGGCATTCTACTCGCTGTGCAGGTTTGCATAAATCGACTCTGCGAGCTTTTTACTGATTCCGGGTGCTTTAGCGATTTCTTCGATGCTGGCGCGGGACAATTCCTGCAATCCACCGAAGTGTTTGAGCAGATCCCGACGCCGGGTCGGGCCAACGCCGGCCACACCTTCCAGGGTCGAGGTGCGACGCGTCTTGCCGCGCCGTGCCCGGTGACCGGTAATGGCGAAGCGGTGAGCTTCGTCGCGGATTTGCTGAATCAGGTGCAAGGCCGGATCGTCACCCTTGAGGGTGAACTCATGGGCGGCGTCGTTCAGGTACAGGGTTTCGAAGCCGGCTTTGCGGGTCGCACCCTTGGCCACGCCGAGCAGAATCAAATCTGGCACCGCCAGTTCGTTCAACACGTCTCGCGCCATCGACAACTGGCCCTTGCCGCCGTCCACCAGCAGGATGTCGGGCAATTTGCCCTCGCCGTCTTTGAGTCGACTGAAGCGTCGGGTCAAGGCCTGGTGCATCGCCGCATAGTCGTCGCCGCCGGTGATGCCTTCGATGTTATAGCGCCGGTAATCGGCCTTGATCGGCCCTTCCGGGCCAAACACCACACAGGATGCGACGGTCGCTTCACCGCTGGAATGACTGATGTCATAGCACTCCAGGCGTTGCGGCGGCTCGTCGAGGTTCAGCACTTTGGCCAGTGCTTCGAAACGCGCGGTGGTGTGTTGACGATTGGCCAGGCGCGCGGTCAATGCCTGCTCGGCGTTGGTCACCGCCAGTTGCTGCCAACGCGCACGGGTACCGCGCACGCGGTGACTGATCGCCATGTCGTGGCCGCGCAAGGCCGCAATGGCGTCGATAAGGGTCGGGAAGTCATCGTGAACCACGTTGACGATCACTTCACCGGGCAATTCACGGTCGTGATCGCTGAGGAAATATTGCGCCAGGAAGGCCGACATCACCTCCCCTACCTCCTCCTCAATGCCCACCTGCGGAAAGAAGCTCTTGCTGCCCAACACCCGGCCGCCGCGCACGCTGATCAAATGCACGCAGGCTCCGCCGGGGTTGACGAACGCCGCGACCACGTCCACATCGCCAGTGCCGCCATCCATGCTTTGCTGGTCCTGGACCCGACGCAACAACGAGATCTGATCGCGCAACTCCGCCGCGCGCTCGAACTCCAGGCTCATGGCGGCTTTTTCCATCGACGCATTCAACTCGTCTGTCAGCGCATTGCTGCGGCCTTCAAGGAACATGATCGAGTGCCGCACATCTTCGGCGTACACCTCGGGCTCGACCAGGCCCACGCATGGCCCTTTGCAGCGTTTGATCTGGTATTGCAGGCACGGACGGGTGCGATTCTTGTAGTAGCTGTCTTCGCACTGGCGAACCAGAAACGTCTTTTGCAACAGGCTCAGGCTTTCACGAATGGCCCCGGCGCTGGGATAAGGCCCGAAATAACGTCCCTTGGGTTTCTTCGCCCCCCGATGAATGCTCAGCCGTGGGAAATCGCCATCGGACAGGTACACGTAGGGGTAGGACTTGTCATCGCGCAGCAGAATGTTGTAAGGCGGTCGCCACTCTTTGATCAGGGTCTGCTCAAGCAGCAGTGCCTCGGTCTCGTTGGCGGTGATGGTGGTTTCGATCTGCGCGATGCGCGCCACCAGGGCGCTGGTCTTGGGCGCGTGGCCGGTCTTGCGGAAATAGCTGGCCAACCGCTTTTTCAGGTTCTTGGCTTTGCCGACATACAGCAGCCGCGCCTCGGTATCGAACATCCGGTAGACACCGGGACGGCCACTGCAGGTTTCAAGAAAGGCACTTGGATCGAACGTTTGGGTCATTTCAGAGACTGGCATCCACCATGCCGTGGCGAACGGCCAACAGCGCTAACTCGACATCGCTGCTGATCGAGAGTTTTTCAAAGATACGATAACGGTAGGTGTTCACGGTTTTCGGCGACAGGCACAGCTTGTCGGAGATGCTCTGCACCTTCTGGCAGCCAACGATCATCAGCGCGATTTGAATCTCGCGCTCCGACAACAAATCAAAGGGCGAATTGCTGGTTTGCGGCTGGAAGGATTTGAGCGCCAGTTGCTGGGCGATTTGCGGGCTGATGTAACGCTGCCCGGCAAACACCTGACGGATCGCTTGAACCATTTCCGCCAGGCCCGCGCCCTTGGTCATGTAACCCGCCGCACCGGCCTGCAACAGACGAGTGGGAAACGGGTCTTCTTCGCAGACCGTCACCGCAACCACTTTGATGTCCGGATGACTGCGCAAAAGCTTGCGCGTAGCCTCCAGGCCGCCAATGCCAGGCATCTTGACGTCCATCAACACCACATCGGGCTTAAGCTCGCGCGCCTTCTTCAGGGACTCTTCACCTGAATCAGCCTGTCCCACCACTTGTAGACCATCGATATCGGCCAACATCCGTGTAATGCCTGTTCGAACAAGATCATGGTCATCGACTACTAGCACCTTAATCAAGCAGACACCTCATAAAACAGTCATGACGAATGCTCATCACCTTAGCAAAAAACCACGAGCCTGACCTGACTCGATGCTCGAAAACGGTGCAAAGCCAATGAGCGAACAACGGTGCTGACAAGCTACCACTAACTTGTTCATATATCAGGATTTTCTTTTGTGCCAAGGCGGAGCCATGATCGGCGGCGGGAGACCTGCTCAGACGCGTTTGTTGTTCATACCATTGGATGCCGACAGCTCTGCCATGGTGGTGGTCAGGCGGCGGATAGCGTCCTGGTCTTCGTGGTGCAAAATTCTGAAATTGCTGAGGATCCTTTCTTCGTTCGCGCTGAGGTTATCGAAAGGAGCAGGCGTCGGGGTTCCGGTCAATACAAACAATACATCCACCCCCACGGCAGCGACGGCAGCCAGATAATCAGCCTTGGGTGCACGGTCACCGCTTTCATACTTGCCTTGAGCATTTGCCTGCACACCACCAATTTCGCCAAAAGCTCGCTGCGAAAGCCCTAAGCGCTCTCTCTCTTTGAGTAACCGGGAACCTATTCCATTCATTTGAATGCATAATCCTGTTGACCCAATCCTTATGAGGGGTAGAATTGGGCAAATTAAACTGATTTGAACGGTTTTGAACTATGCCCGGAATACGTACCGCTGCACAAGCCAAGGCTTGGCTGGAGCAACAGGGTAAGTCCGTGCAGGATTTTGCGCGGGAAAACAGCGTCGATCCCGCCACGACCTATCAGATCCTGGCGGGCCGCAAGAAAGGACGTCGCGGCGAATCGCACAAAGTGGCGGTGCTGTTGGGAATGAAGATCGGCACGATCCCGGGTGACAAAACCCCTGGCGCTCAAGCCCCTGAATCCTGAGTGGACGCCGTGACCACCTGAAGCCCGGCGTTTCAGGCGAGCACTTGACGCTCCATCCAGTACGACGCCCGCTCCTCGCGCACCACCGTAAAACCTTGTCGCTGATACAGCTGCATGGCGGGGTTGCTTTTGAACACTTTCAGCCGAATCCGGCGAGCACCTCGAGCCTGCGCCATCGTCATGATTTGCTGCATGACCCAGCCACCGACACCTTCACCTCGATAGGGTTCGCACAGCTGCACATCGCGCAGATAGAGATAGCGCGCCTCCAGACTGATGCTGAGGAAGCCGATCGGCTTGTCGACCTTGTTGATGATGAAACTCTGACGCACGCCCCACTCATCGTCGAATGACTGCGCCTGCCAGATACGCGCGTACTGTGCGTAATAAGGACGCATGTTGACCCGGGTCAGCTCGCGGGCGAAATCCAGGTCAGCCGCTGTTGCCTGACGAAGTTGTACATCCATTGCTTCGCTCTCGTCATAGTGTCTCTGCCCAAGCCAGGCAGCAGAATCGAATACAGACCCACCCGAGTAAATAACACCATGGCCAGCCTGCCCCGCGCAATAAGGCATCCACTCCTTCAATAGGCGTAATGAAAATTACTAATTGAACAGCCACCCACGCCTACAGTAAGCTCGCTTCCATCAACCGGAGACACACCATGTCGCAGTTCATTCAATCCCAGGCCCCAGCCTCTGCCAGCGTGCAACGCTCGGCGGTGCTCATGCCTGCGCAGATTGCCCTGGACGCGATGGTGGCTCCAGTCGACTTTTATTATGGGTATTGGTTTAGCCACTGGCGCGCCTGATACCCATCCGGCGCCCAGACTCAAGGGGACGCCAACCAGAGAATTCTCTACCCCCGGTCGGCAACCCCGATCGGGGGTTTTGTTTTTTCAGGCCCCCAAAAAACGTATTGAACTGAATCGAATCAAGGAAAAAAGACATGAATTACGCCACTTATTACCGCAACGACATCGACTCCGCCTGGCGATTTAGCAGCCTCCGCTCGGGACAGCCTGCCGCCTCCGAACGGTCACTTTCAGGTGGCAAGCCAGCATTGACGGCCGACACGGCCAATTGTCGAACACCCCAATAGGGCGTCGAGCGCGGTAGATCCCCGCGCCCGCCCAGGAAGCCAGACCATGAATTCGTCCGTTGCCGTAAAACCCCTGAACGACCTGCTGCCCCACAGCGTGACCCTGATCGACAGCGTCCCTGGCCCACAACGTCTGCCGAGCACCTTGCAGCTCAAGCATCAACTGCCGCTCGATGCCGCCCTCAGCCAACAGGTCGCCGCCCACCGCAAGGCCGTGCGCGCCATACTCAACGGTGAAGACTCCCGTTTATTGCTGATTGTTGGCCCCTGCTCGATCCACGACCCACGCTCCGCCCTCGAATACGCCGAAAAGCTGGCCAAACTCGCCGCCGAAGTCAGCGACCAAGTGCTGCTGGTGATGCGTGCCTACGTGGAAAAACCACGGACCACGGTGGGCTGGAAAGGCCTGGCCTACGATCCCGATCTCGATGGCCGTGATGACATGGCCCGTGGCCTGACGCTGTCCCGCGAGTTGATGCTGGAAATGGTCCGCCTCGGTTTGCCGATTGCCACTGAGATCCTGCAACCGATGGCCGCCGGCTACTTCGACGACCTGCTGAGCTGGGTGGCGATAGGCGCGCGCACCACTGAGTCGCAGATCCACCGGGAAATGGCCAGCGGCCTGCCGATGCCAGTGGGTTTCAAGAACGGCACCGACGGCGGTGTCGGCGTGGCCACAGACGCGATGCGCTCGGCGGCTCATGCGCACCGGCACTTCGGCATCGATCGCCACGGCCACCCGGCGATCATCGAAACCCAGGGCAATCCGGACACCCATATCGTGCTGCGCGGCGGCCATCGCGGGCCTAACTTCGACAGCCAGAGCGTCGCAGCAGTACGCGCCGGCCTGGAAAAAGTCGGGATTGCGCCACGGATCATGGTCGATTGCAGCCACGCCAACAGTGGCAAAGACCCAACACGCCAACCGGCCGTGTTCAACGACGTGCTGGCCCAGCGTCTGCAGGGCGATACGTCGCTGGTGGGCATGATGCTCGAAAGCCACCTGTTCGAAGGCTGCCAACCGCTGAATAACGAACTGCGCTACGGCGTCTCGGTGACCGACGGCTGTCTGGGCTGGGAAGGTACCGAACAGCTGTTGCGCGACGCGGTGAACAAGCTGCGCTACAGGTAAACCGGGAACTTTCGGGGGAAATGCAGTCCCTAATCGGGTAGGCTTTCCCTTTTTTGACAGGAGTAACATTTCATGGCTAAAGCCACTGCCCGCCACATCCTGGTTTCCAGCGAAGAAAAGTGCAACGAATTGAAAGCGCAAATCGAAGCCGGCGCTGATTTCGCTGACGTTGCCAAAGCCAACTCCAGCTGCCCGTCGAGCCGTCAAGGTGGCGATTTGGGTTCGTTCGGACCAGGCCAAATGGTCAAGGAATTCGACACCGTGGTGTTCAGCGCACCCGTGAACGTTGTTCAAGGCCCGGTAAAAACCCAGTTCGGTTATCACCTGCTGGAAGTCACCAGCCGTCAGGACTGATCGTTCTCCCCGACTGCCGAACGGCCCGTCTATCTGACGGGCCGTTTTTATTTGCCCGTCAAAAGCCGATTTCAGGCCCCAAACCTGTGTCATTCAGGACATTCGTGCCTGTTTGTTGAAAAACCCATTGTGCAACTTCATGTGTCGATGCATCGTGAGCGAGCCGCCGCCCAAAATAAGCACTTCGACATAAGACGGCCCACAATCCAGCTGGTTTTCGACCGTTTTGGTTTTTTTACCCTTAACCCTGAGATTCGCTCGCGGATGTCAGTCAGGATTCGAGCAATGCGTTTGGTTTTTTCCTCTTTAATTGTCGCAACGCTAGCCGTTCTTTCTGGATTGCAATCCGTGGCCGCCGCCCCCGAACACGCCCTGACCGTGTACGGAGAAGCGCCCAAATACCCCGCAGCCTTCAATCATTTTGACTACGCAAACCCCGACGCGCCCAAAGGCGGCAGCATGCGTCGTTCGGCGCAGGAAATCGGCCAGTTCGACCATATTCTGCCGTACATCGACAAAGGCACCGGCGTCGCGCAAATCAGCGGCTTGATCTACTCACCGCTGGCCGTGCGCTCGCTGGACGAGCCCTACACCGTCTACGGACTGGTCGCACAGACCATGGAGCGCGGCAAGGACGGCATGTCCCTGCGTTTCGTGCTCAACCCCAAGGCCCGTTTCGCCGACGGCACGCCGATCACCGCCGAAGACGTGCGCTACACCTACGACCTGCTGATGACCCAGGGCAGCCTGCAATACCGCACGCAATTCGAAGACGTCAAAGGCGTTGAAGTGGAATCGCCGACGCAGATTCGTTTCGACTTCAAGAACAATGAAAACCGCACCCTGCCGCTGGACCTGGCCTCGCTGCCGGTGTTTCCGGAGCACTGGTGGAAAACCCGCGACTTCGCCAGCGGCGGCGGTTTCGAGGCGCCGTTGGGCAGTGGCCCTTATAAAGTGAGCAAAATCGACGCTGGGCGCAGCGTCACTTTCGAGCGTGACAAGGACTGGTGGGGCAAGGACCTGCCGGTCAGTCGCGGCTTTTATAACTTCGATCAATTCAGTGTCGAGTACTTCGGCGACACCGACGTCGCGCGCCAAGTGCTGCGCGGCGGTGCCTACGACTACAACCGCGAATACTCGGCGACCAGCTATTCCATTGGTTACGACAGCCCGGCACTGAGCGAAGGCCGCCTGCAAAAGGCTCACTTGGCGCGCGGCGCAATCCAGAGCTCGCAAGGTTTCGTGTTCAACCTCGATCGCCCCATGTTCAAGGACCGCCGTGTGCGCCAGGCGCTGGCCATGCTCTGGGATTTCGAGTGGAGCAACCGGCAGATGATGCACAACGTCTATGTGCGCCAGAACAGCTACTTCTCCAACAGCTCGCTGGCGGCTGATGAGCCGATCAACGCCGATGAATTGAAAATCCTTGAACCGCTGCGTGGGCAAGTCCCGGAAGAAGTGTTCACCACGGTGTTCCATACGCCGAAAACCGATGGCACCGGGTTTATCCGCGACAAGCAGCTGGAAGCCCTGAAGCTGATGGAAGAAGCCGGCTGGATGCCCAAGGGCGACCACCTGGTGAATGCCGAGGGCCAGCCGTTCACCTTCACCTTCCTCAACGGCCAGGCCGGATTTGAACGTTTGCTGCTGCCGTACAAACGCAATCTGGCGCAGATCGGCATCACCTTTGACATCCGCCGGATCGACGCCGCGCAGTACCTGAACCGGGTGATGGCACGGGACTACGACATGATCGTCACCGGCTACCCGGTCTCCTCGTCGCCAGGCCTGGAGCTGTACAACTGCTTCGGCTCCAAAGGCGCCAAGGACCCCGGCTCGAACAACTACATGGTGTTGCAGGACCCGGCCGTCGACAGCCTGATCACCGGACTGGTCAAGGCCGAGAACAAACCGTCGATGATCACCTACGCCCACGCACTCGACCGAGTGCTGCAATGGGGCTACTACTGGATCCCCAACTATTACCCGCCGGGCTCGTCCACGGTCTGGTGGAACCGCTTCGGCATTCCGAAGGTTCAAGCAGCCAACGGCGAAGCGATTGATAGCTGGTGGGAAATCAGCCCGACCCCACTGACCACCGAGCAGTTCGCGGAAAAACGCGGCGACTCTGCCAACCCCGCGGAGGTGCATTAAATGCTCGGTTATCTGTTGCGGCGCTTGCTGCTGATCATCCCGACCTTGTTCGCCATACTGCTGGTCAACTTCTTTATCGTCCAGGCCGCGCCTGGCGGTCCGGTAGAACAGGCCATTGCCCGCCTGCAAGGCATTGGCTCGGCCAACGCCGTGGGCGGCGTGCCCGCAGAATCCCACAGCGGCAGCACGGTATCGCGCGCCAGCCGTGGCCTCGATCCGAAGCTGATCAAAGACATTGAACGCCAGTACGGTTTCGATAAACCCCTGCTGGAGCGCATGTGGTTGATGCTGAAAAACTACGCCCGGCTCGACTTCGGCAACAGCTTCTTTCGCGGCGCCAAGGTCACCGACCTGATCCTGCAAAAGATGCCGGTCTCAATCTCACTCGGCTTATGGGCGACCCTGATCACTTACCTGGTGTCGATCCCGCTGGGGATCCGCAAGGCCGTCAAACACGGCAGTCATTTCGACATCTGGACCAGCACCGCGATCATCATCGGTTACGCGATGCCGGCCTTCTTGTTCGCCATGTTGCTGGTGGTGGTGTTTGCCGGTGGCACCTCGTTGAACTGGTTCCCGGTGCGCGGCCTGGTCTCGGAGAACTTCGAGCAGATGTCGACCCTCGGCAAGGTCGCCGATTACTTCTGGCATTTGATATTGCCGGTGTCGTCGCTGGTGATCGGTGGTTTCGCCACCCTGACCATCCTCACCAAGAACTCCTTCCTCAATGAAGTCACCCGCCAATACGTGGTCACCGCCCGCGCCAAAGGCGTCAGCGAGCAACGGGTGCTTTACGGTCATGTGTTCCGCAACGCCATGCTGCTGGTGGTGGCCGGGATTCCCCAGGCGTTCATCAGCGTGTTCTTCGCCGGTTCGCTGCTGATCGAGGTGATTTTCTCCCTCGATGGCCTCGGGCGCATGAGCTACGAAGCTGCAGTGTCGCGAGACTATCCGGTGGTGTTCGGCTCGCTGTTTATCTTCACCCTGTTCGGCCTGCTGATAAAACTGGTGGGCGATATCTGTTACACCCTGGTCGATCCCCGTATTGATTTCAGCGCGAGGAACGCCTGATGTTCAGACTGTCCCCGTTGGCGCGCCGACGCTTTGAACGCTTTCGCAACAACCGTCGAGGCTGGTGGTCGCTGTGGCTGTTTTGTGGGCTGTTCATCCTCAGCCTGGGTGGCGAGCTGATCGCCAACGACAAACCGCTGATCCTCAGCTACCAGCATTCGCTGTATTTCCCGGCGCTCAAGCGCTACACCGAGCAGGCGTTTGGCGGTCAACTGCCGTTTCAGCCGGATTACCGCAGCGATTACGTGCGCAAATTGATTGCTGATCAGGGTGGCTGGATGCTGTTTCCGCCGATCCCGTTCAGCGACGACACGCCCAACTACGACCTCAATAAACCGTCGCCGACCCCGCCCTCCACCACCAACTGGCTGGGCACCGATGACGAAGCACGCGACGTATTGGCCCGAGTGATTTTCGGTTCGCGGGTGTCGATTCTGTTTGCCCTGGCCCTGACTTTTATCAGCGCGCTGATCGGCATCGCTGCCGGCGCCCTGCAAGGTTATTACGGCGGCTGGGTCGATCTGCTGGGGCAGCGGTTGCTGGAAGTCTGGTCCGGATTGCCGGTGCTGTACCTATTGATCATTCTGTCGGGCTTCGTCGAACCGAACTTCTGGTGGCTGCTGGGAATCATGGCGTTGTTCTCCTGGCTGGCACTGGTGGACGTGGTACGCGCCGAGTTCTTGCGTGGTCGCAATCTGGAATACGTCAAAGCCGCGCGCGCGCTGGGGCTGAATGACCGCAAAGTGATCCTGCGGCATATTCTGCCCAATGCGATGAACGCAACGTTAAGCTACTTGCCGTTCATCTTGACCGGCGCGATTTCCACCCTCACCGCCCTGGACTTCCTCGGCTTCGGCATGCCGGCCGGCAGTGCGTCACTGGGTGAGTTGATTGGTCAAGGCAAGCAAAACCTGCAAGCGCCGTGGCTCGGTCTGACAGCGTTCTTTACCCTGGCACTGATCCTGTCCCTATTGGTTTTTATCGGAGAGGCGCTGCGCGATGCTTTCGACCCAAGGTCCTGATTCGTCGGAAAACCTGATTGAAATTCGCGACCTGACGGTCGCCTTCAACGGGCAAATAGTGGTCAACAATCTGAGCCTGGACATCCCGGCCGGCGAATGCCTGGCACTGGTGGGTGAATCTGGCTCCGGGAAATCGGTGACCGCGCATTCGATCCTGCAACTGTTGCCCCAGGCCGGCACGCTGTCGTCGGGCAGCATTCGCTATCGCGGCCAGCAACTGCTGGGTGCCGACGGCAAAACCATGCGCGAGATTCGTGGCAACCGCATCGCCATGATCTTCCAGGAACCGATGACCTCGCTCAATCCCTTGCACACTGTGGCCAAGCAGATCGGCGAGACCTTGTTGGTGCACCGGGGCATCAGTGGCAAGGCAGCGCAACGACGGATTATCGAACTGCTGGAGTTGGTCGACATCAAGCAGCCGGAAAAGCGCCTCAAGGCCTATCCGCACCAACTGTCCGGCGGCCAGCGGCAACGGGTGATGATCGCCATGGCGCTGGCTTGCGAGCCGGAGCTGCTGATCGCCGACGAGCCAACCACCGCCCTCGACGTCACGGTACAACGCAAGATCCTGCTGCTGCTCAAGGAACTGCAACAACGCCTGAACATGTCGCTGTTGCTGATCAGCCACGACCTGAACCTGGTGCACAGCATCGCCCAGCGAGTGTGCGTGATGCGCGCCGGCGAAATCGTCGAGCAATCCAACTGCCACTTGCTGTTCAAGCACCCGCAGCATCCCTATAGCCGCCTGCTGCTGGATGCAGAACCGGCTGGCGAACCCTTGCCTCGGGATGGCCGCGAGAAGGTGTTGCAGGTGGATAATCTGCGCGTCTGGTTTTCATTGGGTGGCGGGATTTTTCGCCGGCATCAGGAATACCTCAAGGCGGTGGACGACATCAGCCTGAGCATCGAACGCGGCAAAACCCTGGGCATTGTTGGCGAATCCGGCTCCGGCAAGTCGACGTTGGGCCAGGCGATCCTGCGCCTGGTGGAATCGCGTGGCAGCATTCGCTTCCAGGGTCAGCCGCTGGATCAGCTCAGCCAAAAGCAGATGCAGCCGTGGCGCAAACAGATGCAGGTGGTGTTCCAGGATCCCTACGGCAGCCTCAGCCCGCGGATGTCCGTTCAACAAATCATCAGCGAAGGCCTTGAAGTGCACAGCGACCTCAGCGCGCAACAATGCGAAGCCGAGGTGATTCGGGTGCTGGAGGAAGTGGGCCTCGACCCGCAAAGCCGCCATCGCTACCCCCACGAATTTTCCGGCGGCCAACGCCAACGGATCGCCATCGCTCGCGCGCTGGTGCTGAAACCGGCGCTGATCCTGCTCGACGAACCCACTTCGGCGCTGGACCGCACGGTGCAAAAACAAGTGGTGGCCTTGCTGCGTCAGTTGCAGGAAAAGCACGGGCTGACCTATTTGTTCATCAGCCATGATCTGGCGGTGGTCAAGGCATTAGCCCACGACCTGATCGTGGTCAAGGACGGCAAAGTGGTCGAGCGCGGCGCCAGCCATGACGTGTTCGACGCGCCGCAGCATCCGTACACCAAGGAACTGCTGGCGGCGGCGCATCCAGGTTTTTCCTGACACACCACCCTCCTTGTAGGAGCGAACTTGTTCGCGAGGCGTTTTACCTGACACACCGCCTCGCGAACAAGTTCGCTCCTACAGGAAAATCTTGATGTTCACGAGACTCTCATGAAAGACAGCGACAGCCTCAAGGACTACCGCCGCGTACGCCGGTTGGCGATTCGCTCGCTGTTCGAGATCATCGAGCAGTCCAGCGAAGGCACGGTGATCGTCGACAAAGAGGCGCGCATCGTCTGGATCAACGAGCGTTACGCCCGGCGTTTCGGCCTGCTGGACGCTCGCGCGGCCATTGGTCAACCCTGCGAAGCGGTGATCCCCGGCAGTCTGCTACGCGACGTGGTCAGCAACGGCCGGCCGATTCTGCTGGACATGATGGACACCGCCAAAGACCCGTTGGTGGTGATGCGTTTGCCGATCAACGACGACGCCGGCCACGTTATCGGTGCCATTGGCTTCGCCCTGTTCGACGAACTGCACGCGCTGTCGCCCCTACTGAAACGCTACCTGAGCATGCAGGAAGAACTGGCCTCGACCCGCTCTCTGCTGCGTGCGCGTCAGGCCAAGTACAGCTTTGCCCACTTCATTGGCACCAGCGTCGCCAGCCTGGAGGTCAAACGTCGTGCCCGGCGTAGCGCCAGTGCCGAGTCGCCAGTGCTGCTGCTGGGTGAGACCGGCACCGGCAAGGAACTGCTGGCCCACGCCATTCACAGCGCCTCGCCGCGCGCGCACAAAGCATTTGTCAGCATTAACAGTGCGGCGATTCCTGAGGCGCTGTTGGAAGCCGAGTTTTTCGGTACCGCGCCCGGAGCCTTTACCGGCGCTGATCGCAAAGGTCGCCCCGGCAAACTGAAAATTGCCCAGGGCGGCACGCTGTTTCTCGATGAGATCGGCGACATGCCGCTGCCGTTGCAAAGCAAGTTGCTGCGCGTGCTGCAGGAAAAGGAATACGAACCGGTGGGCTCCAACGAGGTGATTCAAAGCGACGTGCGCCTGATCGCCGCCACCTCAACCGACCTCGAAGCCGCGATCAAACGTGGTGAATTCCGCGCCGACCTGTATTACCGCCTCAATGTGTTGCCGATCCAGGTGCCGCCACTGCGCGACCGGCTGGATGACCTGCCCGCGCTCAGCGATGCGATCCTCGAAGAGCTGGACAGTCAGCACGAACTGGATCATGCCGCCCTCGCGCTCCTCAGCCAACACGCCTGGCCCGGCAACATCCGTGAACTGCGCAACGTCCTCGAACGCGCGGCACTGCTGAGTGACGACCGCGTGCTGGATGCCGGCGAGATTCGCGCCGCCATCGGCACGTTGATTGCCCCCAGCACACCTCCCCTCCCTGCGGCCCCCGCCGCCGTCGAAACCTTCAGCGCCGCCCGTGAACACTTTGATCGACAGTTGATCGAAGCGGCGCTGGCGCGCTGTCAGGGAAATGTCATCGAAACCGCCCGGCAACTCGGGCTGGGACGCTCTACGCTGTACAAAAAGATGGCAGCGCTGGGGATAGTCGAGTCTCACTAAAGAGACTTGATCTCTTTTTATAGAATTCGGTCGGATGAACGGACGTCATCGCGGGCGAGCCCGCTCCTACAGGGATAATCGTCCTCATGTAGGAGCGGGCTTGCCCGCGATGTCTCTGACAAGAGACAAACCACAAATCTTCATTCCACTTACTAGCTAAATATTCAATAAATTCAAAGAGTTGCAGAAATGGCACGAAACTCGCTATGTCTGAGGCGCGGTCCCGCCGCAGAGAAAAAACAATAACAACAGGAGACACTCAATGAGTGTAATCATCGCCTTGGCCGCCCTTGGGCTGCTGATGCTTGCTGCATACCGCGGCTACAGCGTTATCCTCTTTGCCCCCATTGCCGCCCTCGGCGCGGTGTTGCTGACCGACCCTTCGGCCGTCGCCCCTGCGTTCAGCGGGGTGTTTATGGAGAAAATGGTCGGTTTCGTCAAACTCTACTTCCCGGTATTTCTGCTCGGCGCGGTGTTCGGCAAGCTAATTGAACTGTCGGGCTTCTCGCGTTCGATCGTCGCCGCCGCGATTCGCCTGTTGGGCACCAAACAAGCGATGCTGGTGATCGTACTGGTCTGCGCCCTGCTCACCTATGGCGGCGTGTCGTTGTTCGTGGTGGTGTTCGCGGTGTACCCGTTTGGCGCCGAGATGTTTCGCCAGAGTGATATCCCCAAGCGCCTGCTGCCGGCGACCATCGCCCTGGGTGCATTCTCCTTCACCATGGACGCCCTGCCCGGCACCCCGCAGATCCAGAACATCATCCCCAGCACCTTCTTCAACACCAACGCCTGGGCCGCACCGTGGCTAGGCCTGATCGGCACCTTGTTCGTGTTCTGCGCCGGCATGCTCTACCTGCAACGCCAGCGCAACAAGGCGCAACGCGCGGGTGAAGGCTACGGCAACATCCTGCGCAACGAGCCGGAAACCGCTGAAGACATCAAGCTGCCCAACGCATGGATCGCCTTGTCACCGCTGTTGCTGGTGGGGATCATGAACCTGCTGTTCACCCAGTGGATTCCGCAGTGGTACGGAAAAACCCATACCCTGAGCTTGCCGGGCATGGCTACGCCGGTCACCACCGAAATTGGCAAGATCACCGCCATCTGGGCCGTGGAAGCGGCGCTGTTGGTCGGCATTCTGGTGGTGCTGGTGTTTGGCTTCACTACCGTGCGCGGCAAACTGGCCGAAGGCAGCAAAAGCGCGGTCGGCGGTGCGCTGCTGGCGGCGATGAACACCGCGTCGGAATACGGCTTTGGTGCAGTGATCGCCTCACTGCCAGGCTTTCTGGTGCTGGCCGACTGGCTGAAAAGCATTCCCAACCCCCTGGTCAATGAAGCGGTGACCGTGACCCTGCTCGCGGGCATTACCGGCTCAGCATCAGGTGGCATGAGCATCGCGTTGGCGGCGATGTCCGACAGCTTCATCTCGGCCGCCCACGCTGCCAACATTCCCATGGAAGTGCTGCACCGGGTCGCCGCCATGGCCAGCGGCGGCATGGACACCCTGCCGCACAACGGCGCAGTAATCACCTTGCTCGCGGTCACCGGCCTGACCCACCGTGAGGCCTATCGCAATATTTTCAGCATCACCATCATCAAAACACTCGCGGTCTTCGTTGTGATCGGGACCTTCTACGCCACTGGCATCGTTTGAGGAACAGAACATGAGTCTGCAAGGCAAAACTGCATTGGTCACCGGCTCCACCAGCGGTATCGGTCTCGGCATCGCGCTGAGCCTGGCCAAATCCGGCGCCAACGTGATTCTCAACGGCTTCGGCGACGCGTCTGCCGTCGTGGCTGAAGTCGCCGCCGTGGCCGGCAAGGATGGCGGCAAAGTCGGCCATCACCCGGCCGACGTAAGCAAGGTGGAACAGATCGCCGACATGGTGGCCTACGCCGAACGCGAGTTCGGCGGCATCGACATTCTGGTGAACAACGCCGGCATTCAGTACGTGTCGCCGGTGGAAGAGTTCCCAGTGGAGCGCTGGGACTCGATCATCTCGATCAACCTGTCGTCGGTGTTCCACAGCACCCGCCTGTGCCTGCCAGGCATGCGCAGCAAGGGTTGGGGGCGGATCGTCAACATTGCCTCGACCCACGGCCTGGTGGGCTCCACGGGCAAAGCCGCCTATGTCGCGGCCAAGCACGGTGTGATTGGTTTGACTAAAGTGGTGGGACTGGAAACCGCTACGACCAACATCACCTGCAACGCCATCTGCCCAGGCTGGGTGCTGACCCCGTTGGTACAACAGCAGATCGATACCCGCGCGGCCGCCGCCGACGGCGATCTGGAAAAGGCCAAGCATGATCTGCTGGCGGAAAAACAACCGTCGCTGGAGTTCGTCACTCCACCGCAACTGGGCGAACTGGTATTGTTCCTCTGCAGCGAAGCTGGCAGCCAGGTACGTGGCGCCGCCTGGAACATCGATGGCGGTTGGCTGGCACAATAAAAAACCGGATGGAGCGACTCATGACTGAAGCACTTTGGACCCCCAGCGAGGAGAGAATCAGTGCGACGCGCATGGACGCCTTCCGGCATTACGTCAACGAACTGCATGACCTGTCGTTAAGCGATTACTCGGCGCTGCACCAGTGGAGCGTCGAGCATCGCGAAGATTTCTGGCAAACCCTGGCCGAGGGCTTCGGCATTTTGTTTCATGAGCCGCCCACCGATGTGCTCATCGAAGGCGCGGTGATGCCCGACGCTCAGTGGTTTCCGGGCGCAACGCTGAACTTTGCCGAACACCTGCTGCGCCGCCGCGATGATCATCCCGCGATCATCTCGATCACCGAAGACCGTCAACGCACCGAACTCAGCTACGCCGAACTGGCGACCCATGTCGCCGGCCTGCAACAGCGCCTGCGCGAGGTCGGGGTGACGGTCGGTGATCGAGTCGCGGCGTGCATGCCCAACGCCTGGCAAACCTTGGTGGCGATGCTGGCCACCACCAGCCTTGGCGCGATCTGGTCCAGTTCGTCGCCGGACTTTGGCACCCAAGGCGTGATCGACCGTTTCGGCCAGATCGAACCGAAAGTGCTGCTGGTCTGCGCCGGTTATCGTTATGGCGGCAAATCCATCGAGCAGATCGCCAAGGTCAACGACATTCTGCAGCGCCTGCCCGACCTGCAACAGCTGATCGTCGTGCCCTTCGCTCGCCCGCAAACCCGTGTCGACGAGTTCCAGACCGCCGCCACGGTCACGCTGTGGGACGATTTCTACAGCGCCTCTGGCGAGCCGTTCTTCGTGCCGGTGCCGTTCGCTCACCCGCTGTACATCCTCTATTCCAGCGGCACCACCGGCGTGCCGAAATGCATCATCCACAGCACCGGCGGCGTGTTGCTGCAACACATCAAGGAGCTTGGCCTGCACACCGACCTCGGTCGCGACGACTGTCTGTTTTACTACACCACCTGCGGCTGGATGATGTGGAACTGGCTGGTCTCCGGCCTGGCGTTGGGCGCCACCGTGGTGCTGTACGACGGCTCGCCGTTTTACCCGCGCTCGCAACGCCTGATGGACATGATCGACGCCGAAGGCATCACCGTGTTCGGCACCAGCGCCAAATACCTTGGCGAACTGGAAAGCCATGAGATCAAGCCACGCCTGAATCACCACTTCGACAGCCTCAAGACCATTCTCTCCACCGGCTCACCGCTCTCGGCGCACTGCTATGAATACGTGTACCGCGAGATCAAGAGCGAGCTGTGCCTGTCATCGATTTCCGGCGGCACCGACATCGTTTCCTGCTTCGTCGTCGGCAACCCGGTGCTGCCGGTTTATCGCGGCGAAATGCAGTGCAAAGGGCTGGGCATGGCCGTGCAAATCTGGAACGACGACGGCCAGCCGGTGATCGGCCAGAAAGGCGAACTGGTCTGCACCCAACACTTCCCGGCGATGCCGATCGGCCTGTGGAACGACCCGCTGCAAGAACGCTTGCGTGCCACCTATTTCGCGCAGTTTCCCGGCGTATGGGCCCACGGCGATTACGCCGAAGAAACGGCCAATGGCAGCCTGATCATTCACGGTCGCTCAGACTCGGTGCTCAACCCCGGCGGCGTGCGCATCGGCACCGCCGAGATTTACCGGCAGGTGGAGAAAGTCGCTGAAGTGCGCGACTGCGTGGTTATCGGTCAGCAGTGGAAAGACGATGTGCGGGTGGTGCTGTTCGTGCAGTTGCATGACGATCTGCAACTGGACAAGGCGCTCGAGCTTAAAATCCGCGAGATGATCCGCGACAACACCACCCCGCGCCACGTACCGGCGAAGATCATCGCGGTGACCGACATTCCGCGCACCCTCAGCGGCAAGGTGGTGGAGCTGGCGGTGCGCAATGTGGTCCACGGGCAACCGGTGAAAAACACCGATGCCCTGGCCAACCCCGAAGTGCTGGCGCAGTTTCGCGATCTGGACGAGCTCAGCCGCTAACCGCTGTCAGCCGCCTTCGCGTTCGTCCAGCAGGCCCCATTTGCTCATGTCCAGCTCGGCGGCAGGCTCCGGGGCGGCGGGCGCAGAGGTGATCTTGCCGGCGTGACCGTTTTCCTTGTGCAGCTTCAAGCGCAGACGCACGTTGTTGGTCGAGTCAGCGTTCTTCAGCGCTTCCTCTTCGCTGATCGCGCCTTCCACGGCCAGCTCGTACAGCGCACTGTCGAAGGTCTGCATGCCAAGGTTGGCCGACTTCTCCATGATGCCCTTGAGCTCGGTCAGCTCGTTGCGCTGGATGAAGTCGCGAACGGTCGGCGTGCCGAGCATCACCTCCACCGCCGCGCGGCGTTTGCCGTCCGGGGTCTTGACCAGACGCTGGGAAACGAAGGCCTTAAGGTTGTTGCCCAAGTCATGCAGCAGCTGTGGACGCCGGTCTTCGGGGAAGAAGTTGATGATCCGGTCCAGCGCCTGGTTGGCGTTGTTGGCGTGCAACGTGGAAATCGCCAAATGTCCGGTATCGGCAAAGGCCAGCGCATGCTCCATGGTTTCGCGGTCACGGATCTCGCCGATCAGGATCACGTCCGGCGCCTGGCGCAGGGTGTTCTTCAGCGCTGGCGTGGAAGCTGCGAGTGTCGACCCCGACTTCGCGCTGGTTGATGATCGATTTCTTGTGTTTGTGGATGAACTCCACCGGGTCTTCGATGGTGATGATGTGCCCGCTGGCGTGGCGGTTGCGGTAGTCGATCAAGGCCGCCAACGAGGTGGACTTGCCTGAGCCGGTGGCACCGACGAACAGCACCAGGCCGCGTTTTTCCATGATCACGTCGAGCAGGATTTCCGGCAGTTTCAAGTCTTCGAAACGCGGAATATCCAGCTTGATGTTACGGGCGACGAGGGACACTTCGTTGCGCTGCTTGAAGATATTGATCCGGAAGCGCCCGATGCCCGGCAGCGAGACCGCCAGGTTCATCTCCAGCTCGCGCTCGAATTCCAGACGCTGCTCGGCATCCATGATGCCCTCGGCAACGGCAGCGACATCGCCGGGCTTCAAGGCTTCACTGCTGAGCGGCTTGAGTACGCCGTTGAATTTGGCGCAGGGCGGCGCGCCGGTCGACAGGTAAAGGTCCGATCCGTCCTGGCTGGCCAGAATCTTCAACAGCGCTGGGAAATCCATGAACAGCATCCCTAGAAAAAGGTTACAGCTTGGCGTGATAAGGGTTCTGGTGCAAACCGATAATGCCTTCTGGCGCACAACTTGGGTGTAAATGATCAGGGACAGGCATAATAGCCACCGATTTTTCAGGACCGCCCCGTGACATGAAAGCACTCGCCCGCCACATTCTGGTGAAAACCGCCGAAGAGGCCGAACAACTCAAACAGCGTATCGCCAAGGGCGAAGCGTTCGATGTGTTGGCCAAAAAGTACTCCACCTGCCCCTCCGGCAAACGCGGCGGCGACCTGGGTGAAGTGCGACCGGGGCAGATGGTCGGTGCGATCGATCAGATTATCTTCAAAAAACCGGTGCGCGTGGTGCATGGGCCGATCAAGAGCAAGTTCGGCTATCACCTGGTTCAGGTGTTTTATCGGGATTGAAGGCCGTATCACCATTCACTGTAGGAGCTAACTTGTTAGCGAGAGGCTTAACGCGGTGTGCCAGATAAACTGCCTCGCGAACAAGTTCGCTCCTACAGGGAGCGCGATCTATGGCATCACACTTTTCGGGATCAGCGCGCCGGGATGCTGGATGACGGTACTTGCCAACCGATGCCCCGCCTCGGCCGCTTGCACCGGGCTCAGGCCTTTCAGCCGACTGGCCAGATACGCCGCGCTGAACGAATCTCCCGCTGCCGTGGTGTCGACCACCCGCTGAACCACCTGCGCCGCAATCTCGAATCGGTCGCCCGACGACTCCACCAGACAACTCTCCGCACCACGCTTGACCACCACTTCACTGATGCCCAACTGCCGATACGCCGCCAGCAACTGTTCGGAATCGCTGTAGCCAAACAGCGCCTGCTCATCGTCCTCAGTCACCAGCGCCAGGTCGATATGCGCAAAGAACGCCCGATACACCTCCCGAGCCTGTTCCGCACTGGCCCACAGCCGCGGCCGGTAGTTGTTGTCGAACGCCACCCGCGCGCCGCGCGCTCGGGCCTCGATCAGCACCGCCAACAAGCGCGCCCGGCCTTGTCCGCCCAGTACCGCGAGGGTGATGCCACTGAAATACAGCACATCGTAGGTCGGCAGCGCCGCCAGAATCGGCGCCGCCGCCGGAGTGGTGAAGCAATCGCGCACTGCGGCTTCGTTGCGCCAGTAGAGGAAACGCCGCTCGCCCTTGGCGTCGGTCTGGATGCAATACAGCCCCGGCAGCCGCCCCGGCAAACGCTGGACCCGGCTCAGGCCGAGGCCTTCGTCTGCCCAGCTCTTGCACATGGCGTCGCTGAAACTGTCGTCGCCCAGCGCGGTGACGTAATCCACCCGCGCCGTGGTACCCAGCGTGCGCACCAGGTACACCGCCGCGTTCAGCGTGTCGCCGCCAAAACTCTGCTGCAGCGTGCCATTGGCGTGCTGCTGCAACTCGATCATGCATTCGCCGATCAGGGCGACGCGGGGGTTGGGGTGACTGATCAATTGGCTCATCAGCGGTCAAGATCCTTGGCTTAGAAACAGGTGTCGAAGCTTTCGATGACCTGCAGGTTGTCGTCCACCAGACAGCCTTCACGCCACTTGTCGAACGTCAGGCAAGGGTGCGAAGTGCCGAAGGAAATGATGTCGCCGACTTTCAGCTCGCAGCCCGGCGCAATCGTCATGAACGCGTGCTGGTCCATTACCGCCGTGACCTTGCAGGCGCTGACGTCTTCGCCCTTGGCCGGCAACACACCCGCGCGGAAACGCAACAGTGGATTCGGCATCCCGGCATCGAACGCCACGTCGCGCTTGCCCAAGGCAATCACGGCAAAACCCGGTTCCGGCATCGACTGCACGTGGGCCCACACTTCCAGCGCCGGGCGCAGACCTTCGGTCAACTCGGCACGCCGGTCGAGCACGCAGCATTGCGCGTCCTTATAGATGCCGTGGTCGTGCACCACGTAACTGCCGGGGCGCAGCACGCTGAGGAAGCGCTCGCGTACCGCCTGGGCATCGAAGGCTTCGGCGATCAGGTCGTACCACGCAGAACCGGAGGCCGTGACAATCGGCCGATCCAGGGCAAATGCGCCTTTGTCTTGCAGTTCCACCGCCAGACGCACCAGCGACGCGGCAAACGCCTTGATCCCGGCCACGGCCTGGTCGCCATGGATCACGCCTTCGTAACCTTCGATGCCGGTCAGGGCCAGCGCTGGCTGGGCGGCGATGGCATCGGCCAGGGCCAGCACTTCCTGCTCGGTGCGGCAGCCGCAACGACCGCCCGGCACGCCGTATTCGATCATCACGTTCAGGCGCAGGCCGCGGCTGGCGAAGTACTCGCCCAACGCCGCGACGTTGTCCGGGTGATCGACCATGCAGTGGAAATCAAACATGGTGTCTTGCAGCAGGTCGGCGATCAGCGCCATGTTCGGCGTGCCGACCAACTGGTTGGCCATCAGCACCCGGCGTACCCCATGGGCATAAGCTGCACGGGTTTGCACGGCGGTGGCCAGGGTGATCGCCCAGGCGCCTTGTTCCAACTGACGCTGAAACAGTGCCGGGACCATGCTGGTCTTGCCGTGGGGCGCCAGTTCCGCGCCGCTGTTGCTGACAAAGGTCTGCATCCAGCGAATGTTGTGCTCCAACGCCTGCTGATGAATCACCAGCGCCGGCAGGCTGACATCGCGAACCAGACTGTCGCCGGGGTTGGCGGCGCCCTTTTCTACTGCTGCAAAGGTCATGATGTTCTCCTTGATCAGCGCGACATCCGCCGCGCTATTCGTTGACTCTACGCGCAAGACCGTTGGCGCTGTCGATCAGCACCCGCCGGTAGTCGCTGTAATTGTTTTTCGCATCGGCACGCGGCGCGACGATGCACAGGGTGGCAATGCAAATGCCGCGCTCGTCGTTGACCGGTGCGGCGAAGCAATGGGTGAAGGTGTCGGCCACGCTGTCGAAGGAAAAGAAGCCTTCTTCACTGGCCTTGCGAATCTGGCCGAGAAAGGTCTCCACCGGCAGACGTTCGCCACCGGGCAGGATGTAGTCCTCGGTGTCGATCAGGTCGATGATTTGCTGATCGCTCATGTGCCCGAGCAGCAAGCGCCCGGACGCTGTCCACGGGATCGGCGCGTCCTCGCCGATATCGGACGAAATGCGGAAATGCCGCTCGCCTTCCTTCATCAACGCCACGGTGTATTTGCGCCCATTGAGCAGGCACATCTGCGCGGTTTCCCGGGTCTGGCTGACGATCTCGGACAACGAGACTTCGGCTTCACGGGTGAAATCGAAATGCCGCAAGTGCGCCTGGCCGAGGAAGTACAACTGCCGACCAAGGAACACATGCCCGTCCTTGCCCACGGTCTCCAGAATCCGCCGTTCCAGCAGCGAACTGACCAACTCGTAAACCGTCGACTTCGGGCTGCCGATGCCGGTAGCGATTTCGTTCGGGCGTAGCGGCGCGCCTTTCTCCTTGAGAAAATCGAGAATATCGAACGCCCGATCCAGCCCTTTGGCCCGGCGCTTGATGGTGTCTTCGGTCATGGTCGCATTACTCAATAAACTGTCTTGAACAAATGCCGCGCATTCTACCCCTGATGCCGCTTTTTGTAGGAGCTGCCGAAGGCTGCGATAAAGCCGGAACGGCTTTCAATGCGCAAACCATGCGGCCGCTGCGCCGCCGATCGCAGCCTGCGGCAGCTCCTACAAGTCAGTGTTACGCCTTGGGTTTCTTGTAGGCCACGCAATCGATCTCGACCTTGCAATCCACCATCATCATCGCCTGCACACAAGCGCGGGCCGGGGCGTGTTCGCTGGCGAAGTATTCGGAAAACACCTTGTTGAAGCTCCAGAAATCCCGTGGGTCTTCCAGCCATACGCCAGTGCGCACCACGTCTTCCAGGCCATAACCGGCTTCAGCGAGGATCGCGATCAGGTTTTTCATGGTCTGATGGGTTTGCTCGACGATCCCGCCAATGATGATCTCGCCGTTTTCCGCAGGCACCTGGCCGGACACGTACAGCCAGCCATCGGCTTCGACTGCACGGGCGAAAGGACGGGGCTGGCCACCGCCGGCGGTACTTCCGGTGCCATATCGAGTGATGCTCATGGGGTGTCTCCTACAAATAATTAGGCAAAAATGAATGAACGACTAGAAACGAATATTCTTCAGGAATTCCGCCAAACGCGCCGACTTTGGCTGTTCGAACAATGCCTTGGGTGGGCCTTGTTCTTCGATTCGACCTTGGTTCATGAACACAATCTGATCCGACACTTCATAGGCGAAGCGCATTTCGTGGGTCACCAGCAACATGGTCATCCCCTCTTCCGCCAGGCCCTTGATCACGGCCAACACTTCGCCGACCAGTTCCGGGTCGAGTGCCGAGGTCACTTCGTCGAACAGCATCAGGCTTGGGTTCATCGCAATGGCCCGAGCAATCGCCACCCGCTGTTGCTGACCACCGGACAACTGCCCCGGAAAGTGATTGCGCCGATCGTACAAACCGACCCGCTCCAGCCATTTCTCGGCCAGCGCCACGGCCTGATCCTTGGGCAGTTTTTTCACTTTCAGCAGGCCGAGGGTGACATTCTGCAAGGCGCTGAGGTGCGGAAACAGGTTGAACTGCTGGAACGCCATGCCGGTCATCGAACGATGCTGGGCAATGACTTTTTCCGGGTGACGCACGCGTTTGCCATTGATGTCGCTGTAGCCGATGTCCTGGCCGTCTAGACGGATGTGCCCGCCCTGGAACTCTTCCAGCAAGTTGACGCAACGCAACAAGGTGGTCTTGCCCGAGCCACTGGAGCCGATCAGCGTCACGACGTTGCCGCGCTGCATGCGCAGGTCGACGCCCTTGAGCACTTCTACGTCGCCGTAGGATTTATGCAGCCCTTCGATGCTCAGCAACGCAGGGGTGGTAGCGGTTTGAGTCGGTGTCATGGCAAGGCCACCCGTTTTTCGATGTGCCGTCCGAGAAGCTCGATGGCGTAGTTGATGATGAAAAAGAGAAAACCGGCGAACAGGTAAAACTGCAGGGTCATGAAGTTACGGGCGATGATCTGCTGCGTGCTCAGCAGCAACTCGGCGACGCCGATCACCGACAGCAGGGTCGAGGCCTTGACGATCTCGGTCGACGAATTGACCCAGGTCGGCAGGATTTGCCGCAACGCCTGAGGCAACAGCACGTAACTCAGCGATTGGCCGAACGTCAGGCCGATGGCCTTGCCCGCTTCCAGTTGGCCACGGGGAATCGCCTGCAACGAGCCACGCACAATCTCCGCCACGTGGGAACCGCAGAACAGCGTCAGGCCCAGCGCACCGGCCTGGAATGCGCTGATCTGCCAGCCCAATGCCGGCGCCATGTAAAACACCGCCAACACCAGCACAAACACCGGGGTACCGCGGATCAGGTCGACGTAAAACCGAAACGGCAGACGACTCCAGACATTGCCGTAGGTCAGCACCAGACCGGCAAACATGCCGATCACCGTGCCGCAGATGATTGCCAGCGCCGAACACTCGATGCTGGTCAAAAAGCCTGAGAGCAAGGTTTCGCGGGCAATCCACAACTCTTGCAGCCAGCTATGGGCTTCGTACATGTAAAGGCTCCTAGCGGCGAATGGCCAAGCGCTGCTCGAGGTAGCGCAAGAGCATGGCAATGAGATAACAGGCCGCAACGTACAGCGCCGTGGTCACCAGCCAGGTTTCGATCACCCGGTAGCTTTCGACGTTGATCTTGCGCGCGTAATAGGTCAGCTCCGGCACGGCAATCGCCGCCGCCAGCGAGGTGTCCTTGAACAGCGAGATGAAATTGTTGGAGAGCGCCGGCAGCACGTTGCGGATCATCACCGGCACGATGATGTACGCGCGCACTTGCCATTCGCCCAAACCAATCGCCAGACCGGCTTCACGCTGGCCCTTGTGAATGCTCAACAGGCCGGCGCGGAACACTTCGGTCAGGTAAGCACCGGCGTACAACGACAGGGTGACGATGAACGACGGCAGCTTGTCCATGCGAATGCCGAGGCTCGGCAACGCAAAGTAAATCAACAGGATCAACACCAGAATCGGCGTGTTGCGGATCACCGTCACGTAGACCGACGCGACCACACGCAGAACCGGGTATTTCGACAACAGCGCAAACGCCGTCATCAGCCCGATCACGCAGCCAATCGCAATCGAGATCAGCGCCAGCTCAAGGCCTAGACCCAGGCCCGAAAGCAACGCAGGAAAGTCCCGCCACACCGCTGCAAAATTCAACTGATAGTTCATGTTCAGCAGTACCTGGAACAGGGCAGCGTTTCACTGCCCCGCTCTCACCGAGTCATTTGAATTCGACAGGGAAACCAATTTCCGGGGTCGGCAGATCAACACCGAACCATTGCTTGAACGACGCGGCATAGGTCGGGAACTCAACGCCGGTCATGGCTTCATGCAGCACGGTGTTGACGAAGTTCAGCCAGTCCTGATCGCCACGTTTGACAGCGCACGCGTAGGTCTGCGGACTCCAGGCGAAGTTCGGCGAGCGGTAGCGGCCTGGGTTCTGCACCATCAGGTATTTCACAGAGGACTGATCGGTGGCACCCGCATCGGCACGACCGGAGTTGATCGCCTGGTACATCAGATCAACGCTGTCGTACTGATCGACCTTGGCTTTAGGCAACGCCTGGTGCACCAGTTCTTCGGCGTAAACGTTCTGCAGCACGGCCACGGTCACGCCGCTGCCGGCGGCTTTCAGGTCGTCGATTTCCTTGTACTTGCTGTTGGCTGGCAACAACAGCGCCACGCCTTCGCGGTAGTACGGCAGGGTGAACGCCACTTGCTGCGCACGGCTGGCGGTGACGGTGATGAACTGGCAACTGATGTCGACTTTGTCGGTCAGCAGGTTGGGAATCCGCGCATCGGACGACTGCACCACGAACTCAACTTTGGTCGGGTCGTTGAACAGACCTTTGGCGATCATCTTTCCGATATCGATATCGAAGCCCTGCAACTTGCCGTCGGCACCCTGGAAGTGCCAAGGCGCGTTGGTGCTGCCGGTACCAACCACCAGGTGACCGCGCTGCAACACGCTATCGAGCTTGCTGTCGGCAGCCTGCACCGAGTTAACCAGCGTGGCCGTAGCCGCAAGAACAAACGCACAAGCTTTCAAAAAGGAAGGTCCGCGATGCATGACATGAACTCCGCCGTGATTTTAAATTCCGCTATAGCGGAACAAGGTATGTAACAACGGAATAGAGAGCAGAAAGTGTGCCACAGACCCCAGGCCGGAAACGGACGCGGAAAAACCTGATTTAGATCAATAGCCTAGTGCAAGAGGGAAATTGTGCTGGAACCGATCACAGTGGCAGCATTGCGCTACCGTTTGCCACAGGGCTGGGTAACAAGGCCCCAAACGGGTGCGGCCTTGCTTCACAGCGGGGCGTTTGTGGCTTTATCAGAATATGAGGATGCCTCAATTCTGTAGGAGCTAACTTGTTAGCGAGGGGGCTTAATGCGGTGTGTCAGGCATACCGCCTCGCGAACAAGTTCGCTCCTACAGGGAGAGTTGCTTGACGCGCTCCCAGCCTCAAGCGTGAACCGGCACTGCCGCAACCCGCTTCTTCCCACGCAACCGGTTAAACCACAGATAAACCACCGGCGTGGTGTACAGCGTCAAGATTTGCGACACCAGCAAGCCACCGACGATGGCGATGCCCAATGGCTGGCGCAATTCGGAGCCCGCGCCATGCCCGAAGGCCAATGGTACGGCACCGAGCAAGGCCGCCAGCGAAGTCATCAGGATCGGTCGCAGGCGCAGCAGGCAGGCTTCTCGCACCGCATCGCGGGGAGACATCCCCTGCTGTTCCGCCACCAGGGTGAAGTCGACGATCATGATCGCGTTCTTCTTGACGATGCCGATCAGCAGGATGATGCCGATCATGCCCAGCACCGACAGGTCTTGTCCGCAGAGGATCAGTGCCAGCAGCGCACCGAATCCAGCCGAGGGCAAGGTCGAGATGATGGTCAACGGGTGGATGGCATTTTCATACAACACGCCGAGCACGATATACACCGTGATAATCGCCGCGAGGATCAGCCACGGCTGGGATTTCAGCGAGTCCTGGAACGCCTGCGCGGTGCCCTGGAAGCTGCCTTGCACGCTGTCCGGCAGGCCGATTGCCAACGACGTTTTTTGCACCGCGTTCACTGCTTCGCTCAAGGCATGCCCAGGAGCGAGGTCGAACGACAGGGTAATCGCCGGGAAAATCCCCTGGTGGTTGATGACGATTGGCACCTGCTCGGTCTTCAGGCTCGCCAACAGGTTCAAGGGCACCATCGCCCCGGACGTGGACCGCGCATATAAGTGGCCGAGGGTTTCGATCGACAACTGCCAGCGCGGGTCCACCTCCAAGATGACGTGATTCTGGTCCAGCGCGGTAAACATGGTCGCGACTTGCCGCTGACCAAAGGCGTCGTACAGCACGTCGTCAATGACTTGCACACTGACCCCCAGGCGCGCCGCGGTGGCTCGATCGATCTCCAGTGTCACCTGAGGCGTGGCGTGCTGCTGGTCAGAGGTCACGTGTTGCAACTGCGGCAGGTGTTTGAGCTTGTCCAGCAGCACCCCGCTCCAATGGTCCAATTCGAGGCCATTCGGGTCTTGCAACGTGTATTGGTATTGAGTCTTGCTGGCCCGGCCGCCGATCTGGACGTCCTGGTTCGCCTGCATGAACATCTTGATCGCGGGCACCTTGTCCAGCTGTGGCATCAAACGCGCAATCACTTGCTGGGCCGAGGCGGTACGCTCGGCAAACGGCTTCAGGTTGATCATCACTTTGGCTTGACTGACGGTCGGGTTCGCGCCGATCCAGTAGTACACCTTGCCCACCGCCGGGTCCTGCTGCAGGATATTCGCCAGTTGCGCCACTTGATCACGCATGGCTTTCGGCGAAATGTCCGACGCGGCTTCGGCCACGCCTTGAATCAAGCCGTTGTCCTGCTGCGGAAAGAACCCCTTTGGGATGTCGACATACAGCGCGGCCGTGGCAACAAAGGTCGCCATCGCGACGGCGAGGGTCAGGCGTTGATGGCCGAGCACCCAATCCAGGCTGCGACGATAGCCGTTGAGAATGCCGTCGAAGCCCTTTTCACACAGCTGCGCGAAACGCCCCTCCTCGGTTTTGGCTTCACCCTCATGCTTGAGTAGCCAAGCGCAGAGCATCGGCGTGACCGTCAGCGACACCAGGCACGACATCAGAATCGCCACGCTGACGGTCACCGCGAACTCACGCATCAAGCGTCCGACAATGCCGCCCATCAACAGGATCGGCAAAAATACGGCGATCAGCGAAATGGTCATCGAGACGATGGTAAAGCCGACTTCGCGCAGGCCGTCCACCGCCGCCTGCAATTTCGACTTGCCCATCTCCAGGTGGCGCACGATGTTTTCCATGACCACGATGGCGTCATCGACCACGAAGCCCACGGCAATCGCCAGGCCCATGATCGACAGGTTATCGAGGCTGTAGCCCAGCAGGTACATCACGGCGAAGGTGCCCACCAGTGACAGCGGGATGGTCATGGCCGGGATCAAGGTCGCGGTGGCTTTGCGCAAGAACACGAAAATCACGATGACCACCAGGCCGATGGACAGCAGCAGGGTGAACTGCACGTCATTCACCGAGGCTTCGATGGTTTGCGTGCGGTCGCCCGCCACTTGCACATTAACGTCACGCGGCAACGACGCCGTCAGCACCGGCAGCTTGGCCTTGATGTTGGCGATGGTCGCCAGCACGTTGAAGCCGGGTTGCTTGTGAATGTCGACGATGATCCCTGGCTCACCCTGAATGGCAGCGGCTTGCTCGGTGTCTTCGGCGCCGTCGATCACCTTGCCCAGGTCACCCAGTTTGATCGGCACGCCGTTTTTGTACGCCACCACTTGGTCGCGATAGCCCTTGGGGTCGAGCAACTGATCAGTCGCGCCCAAGGTGATGGTGCGGTATTGACCGTCGAGGCTGCCTTTCGGTTGGTCGAGGGTGCTAGAGGCAATCACGCTGCGCACCTCTTCCAGCGTCAGGCCGCGCGCCGCCAGTGCATCCGGGTCGATCTGCACCCGCACCGCCGGTTTTTGCTGGCCATGGAAGTCCACCAGACCGACACCGGACATTTGCGAGAGCTGCTGCCCCAGGTAGTTGTCGGCATACACGTTCAATTCGTGCAGGGTGCGGGTGGGTGAGGTCAGGGCCAACGACAATACCGTGAACTCCGCCGGGTTGACCTTGTTGAAGGTCGGCGTGCTGGTCATGGTTTTCGGCAGGTTGGCGCTGGCGGCGTTGATCGCGGTCTGTACGTCCTCCGCCGCACCGTCGATGTTGCGATTGAGGTCGAACTGCAACACGATCTGGGTTTTACCGGCAGCACTGCTGGAGGTCATCTGGGTGACTTGCGGCACGGCGGCAAAGGCCCGCTCCAGGGGCGTCGCCACCGAACTGGCCATGGTATCGGCGCTGGCGCCAGACAGTACGGCCGTGACCTGAATCGTAGGGAAGTCCACCGTCGGCAGGGACGCTACCGGCAGATGAAAATAGGCGAACGTGCCGACCAGCATGACGCCCAGCGCCAACAGGCACAGGCCGACACGGCGTTGAATCAGACCTGCTAAGGCGTTCATCGGCTCACCTGTGGGTTGCTGGCGGCCTGGACAGTGGCCACCTCAGTGTTGACCGCAGATACCCGCATGCCCGGCGCGATTCGCGACTGCCCCTGCACCACCACGGTTTCGCCTGGCACCAGGCCGTCACGAATCCACTGCTGGCCGGCGACCACCGATGCGGCATCGACTTGACGCGGCTCGACCGTCTGGTCGGCCTTGACCACGTACACGTACGCCCCCTTTTGCCCTTCTTGCACCGCCGTCGCTGGAATCACTGCGGCATTGTGTTGGGTGTGCAACAGCAACCGGGCACTGACCAGTTCACCCGGCCACAGTTGCCCATTGTCGTTAGTGAATTGCGCCTTGAGCTGAATCTCGCCGCTGGCGGCGGACACCTGGCTATCAATAAAGCTGAGCTTACCGCTGGCGATCTGTTGTTGACCGTCGCGACTCATGGCCATCACCTGCAACGGTTGGTTGGCGTTTTCCCGAAGGATTTCCGCCAGGTTGTCCTGCGAGACCGCAAACGCCACGGTAATCGGGTTCATCTGGGTGATGGTCACCAACCCGGTGGCTTCTGCGCCGTGGGCAATGGAGCCGACATCCAGCAGACGCTGGCCGGTGCGCCCGGTCAGCGGCGCGGTGACGTTGGTGAAGCTCAATTGCAGGCGCGCATTGTCCAGCGCCGCCTGATCTGCCTGCACCGTGGCTTGCTCGGCCGCCAGTTGCGCGCGGAAAGTGTCGACGTCTTGAGTCGGTCCGGCCTTGGCGTCAGCGAGTTTAGTGGCCCGCTCCAGATTGATTTTCAGGTTGGCCAACTGCGCTTGATCCTTGGCCACCATGGCTTGCGCCTGCGCCACCTGGGCCTGATAAACCCGTGGGTCGATCTGCGCCAATTGGCTGCCTGCGGTGACCATCTGCCCTTCGGTGAACAGCACTTTCTGCAATTCACCGTCGACCCGCACCCGGACGTTGACGGTGTTCAGCGGCTGCACGTTACCAATCTGGTCGAGCCAGATCGGCAGGTCCTGTTGTTTGACCTGTTGCATGGTTACCGGCACCGCGGCATCAGTCGGTGCACTGGGCGCTGCCTGCGCCCGATTGGGCCAGAACTGGCGAGCGACCACTGCCACGGCCAATACACCGACCAGTGCGGCAATCCGCAAGCGACGACGAGAAGAAACAGAGTGCACCTGAGTCATGAGTGGGTGGCCTGAACAGTGGAAGAATTGGATGGCGCGGCGTTGGCGGCGATGTTGGCCGGGGTGAAGTCCCCGCCCAAGGCGCGGAACAGGCCGACGGCAGCTTGCAGGTGTTGCAGACGCACCTGGAGCAGGCTGTCTTCGGCCTGATACTGGGTGCGCTCAACGATCAGCAAGGTCTGGAAATCGGTGGAACCCAAGCGGTAGCGCACCTGCGCCAACCGGGCAGACTCGCGGGCCGAGGTGACGGCGGCCTGATTCAGGCTGTAGGCCTGGTCCAGTTCATGGCCGGCGCTGAGTTGGGTTTGCACGTCCTGCACCGCTTCGATCACCGACTCGCGGTAGTTGGCGGTGAGTTCCTGCACCTGGGCCTGATCGAAATGCAATTGCCCCTTGAGCTGTCCGCCGGCAAATACCGGCTGGCTGAGGTTGCCGATCAGGCTCCAGATACCGCCGCCGGCCAAGGTGTCGATACCGCTTTGCAGGTCCAGTGACAGGTTGGGCAGAAACGCCGCGCGTGCCACGCCGACGTCGAAATTGGCTGATTTCAGGCGTGCTTCGGCGGCCTCGATGTCCGGCCGCTGGCGCAGCAGGCCGATGGGTAAACCGGTACTCGGCGCTGGCACGGCGAGATCGCCAAGCCCGGTCTGAGTAATGTGAAACCCTTGCGGCGAGACGCCGACCAGCACCGCCAGTTGATACAGCGCAGCATCACGCTGTTGACGCAACGGCGGCATGGCGGCCTGGAAGGTTTGCAGGGCGTTGCGCTGCTGTTCCACTTCCAGGCTGGAGACCGCCCCTTGCGCCGCCTGGACCTGCACCAGGTCCAGCACTTGCTGCGCGTCATCGACAATCGACTGCGCCAGACGCAGCCGGTCGTTCAGCGACAGTACCTGGAAGTACGAGGTGGCGATGGTGGCGCCAAGGGTCATGCGCAGGGTCTGGGCGTCGAAAGCCGTGGCATGGGCCAAGGCCGTGGAAGCGTCGCCCGCTGCGCGTTGTTTGCCCCAGAAATCCACCTCGTAACTGGCGTCGGCGAACACACTGCGTTTTTCTGTGGTGCCGTAGTTGTTCTCGCGCTGGAAGTTGCCGCCAATCGACAGCAAGGGGTACTGCGCGGCGCCGACCACTTGTGCCTGGGCCTGGGCCTCATCGATGCGGCTTTTTGCGGCCTGCAGGCTGTAATTGCGGGTCAGGCCCTGGGTCACCAGCGCATTGAGTTCCGGACTGTGAAACTCTTCCCACCACGGCCCACCGGAGGCTGCCGTTGCTTGACCCTGGGCGTTGTCCCAGGCCGGCGCCAGCGGTGTTTGCGGCTGATGGTAAGCAGGCACCAACGAACATCCGCCAAGCAGCAAGCCGCTGGCAAACGTCAGGCGCTGCAAAAAAGTCCAAGGTATCGTCGCGACTGACATCTGCTGATTTTCCCGTAACCCGGTGGGATATCCCACGAATGGCCTGACGATAACCAGCAGCGACTGTCACTGCGTTCCTCTGAAGATAAACATTTGTTTAGATAGCGAATCGGGGTATCTGCAGGACGCCTTCGCCAACACGTTGGTTCCCACACAGCCTGCACAATGAATTGATGTCCGGCTCAATTTTATGAGCGACTCCAAACCTGTGGGTGCAGGCTTGCCTGCGAATCGGCTTTCAATTCACTGCTGAACCCGGACTTAAAAACCGGTCTCCAGCAAATACCCCGCCCCCGCCACGGTCCGAATCAACGACCGCTCGAAGCCCTCGTCCAGTTTGCGCCGCAAGCGATAGATGTGTTTATCAATCACGTTGTCGTTGGGGTCGAATTCATAATCCCAGGCGCTCTCCAGCAACATGTCACGGGTCACCACCTGCCCGGCGTGGCGCATGAGTTTGGCCAGGATCAACGACTCCCGATGTTGCAGCACAATGCTTTTGCCCTGACGCGTTACCGTGCGCGAGGCGCAATCGAGCAGCAGCTCACCGGCTTTTAAACTCTGCGCCGAATCCGCCGGGCGATCCGCCGTGCGCAGCAAGGCATCGAGACGGGCCAGCACCTCAACGAACGCATACGGCTTGGCCAGGTAATCGTCGCAGCCCGCGCGCAAGCCTTCGACCCGGTGCTCAGTGGACGCCAGGGCGCTGAGCATCAACACCGGCGTGCGCAACCCGTGTTCACGCAGGCTGCGCACCAGCGTCAGGCCATCGATGCCCGGCAGGCGGCGGTCGACGATCAATGCGTCGTAAATGCCCTCCAGCGCCATGGCCAGCCCTGAATGCCCTTCCTGCGCCGCATCGGTGACGTGCCCGCTTTCATTCAAACCTCGCACCAGATACGCTGCCGCGCGGGCATCGTCTTCAATTACCAGGATCCGCACATCAGCCTCCACGGCAGATCAGTTAAACTTTTTTTCATGTTGGCGCGACCTTCCCGTTCACTGCACATTGGCACACTATGCCTAGCATGACAGGGTATGTATGCACACCCTGCCCCCTTCTCCAGAGAACGGCCTTACGTCCATGACCCATGTACTCATTGTCGAAGACGATACGTCCACAGCCAAAGAAATCAAGGCAGCGTTGCACGATCACGGCTTCGACGTCACCTCCGTCGACAACGGCCGCGAAGGCTTGCTGCACGCTTTCAGCGACCGCTTCGACCTCGTCGTGCTGGACCGGATGTTACCCGGTTCGGTGGACGGTCTGGGCGTGCTGACTGCCATGCGCGCTGCGGGCATCGCCACCCCGGTGCTGATCCTCAGCGCCCTCAGCGCCCTGGATGAACGCGTTCGCGGATTGCGTGCTGGCGGCGACGATTACTTGACCAAACCCTTCGAGTTCATCGAGCTCACCGCGCGGCTGGATGCGTTGATCCGCCGCCGCACTGCGCCGGTCACCCAGGAGCGAGAAAACCGCCTGAAGGTCGGCAATCTCGACATTGACCTGTTGAACCGCTCGGTGCGCCGAGGCGATCGAGTGGTCGATTTGTTGCCCCGTGAGTATGCGCTGCTCGAACACTTGATGCGCAACGCCGGGCAGGTGGTGACCCGGACCATGCTTTTCGAAGCGGTGTGGAGCTACAGTTACGACGAGCGAACCAACGTCATCGAAGTGCATATCGGTCGCCTGCGGCGCAAGATCGATAGCGACGGCGAAGAGCAAATGATTCACACCATTCGTGGAGCCGGCTATGTTCTCCGTGCACCTGAGTGAAATCCCGCGCACCATCAGTTTTCGCACGGGCCTGATGTTTCTCGGCCTGTTCGGTTTTTCGTTTCTCGCGCTATTCGGCTACATCTACTGGCAAACCGCAGTCTATCTCACCGCCGAGGCCGACACCGCCCTGGGCCGGCAGGTAGAGAACCGCAGCCAGCAGACGCCAGAGGTGCGGGAACGGGAGATCCGCAAACACGAATTGCAGGACGCCGACGCCCGATTCCCCCACGCATTGTTCGATGCCAATGGCACTTACATTACCGGGGCCATTCATGATTTGCCGCCCTTCAAGGCCTACGACAAGCCCGATGAGTTCCGCTGGGAACGGGCCGAAGGCCGCCGCCGCCCAGTGCGCTTCATGGTGCATCGCTACGATGACGGCACGACCCTGCTGGTGGCGCAGGACATGCGCGACATTCGTGAGTTTGACGAACTGCTGGTCAACGCACTGATTTCCGGTGGCTGCCTGCTGCTGATTGTCGGGCTGATCGGTGCCGTGATCCTTGGCCAATCGGCACGACGACGTCTGGCTACCCTTACCACCTCGATCAAAAAAATCATCGAAGGCGACCTCAGCGGGCGTCTGCCCACCCGTGGCAACCGAGACGATATCGATCGGGTGGCGAATGTGGTCAACACCATGCTCGACGAACTGGAACGGCTGATGAGCGAGGTCAAGGGTGTCTGCGACGACATCGCCCATGATTTGCGCACCCCGCTGACGCGCATGATTGCCGGGCTCGAGCGCGCGCAACGACGCGAAGAGGATTACGCTTCGACCATCGACGCCGCACTGATCGAAGCCCGTGGCTTGCTACAGACCTTTCGCGCCCTGCTGCGCATTTCTGAAATCGAAGACAGCGCCCGGCGCAGCAACTTTTCCGAGATTGATCTGAATCTGATCGGTGCCGACGCCGCCGAGTTTTTCGAACCACTGGCCGAAGAGCGCGGCATGAGCCTGACCTTTACCCCTACATCCACCCCGGCGCTGCTACGAGGCGATGCGCAAATGCTGTTCGATGCGCTGTGTAACCTGCTGGATAACGCGATCAAATTTTCTCCCGACAACGCACAGATTCAGCTGTCGGTTATCGCGACCGCCCATGGCCCCGGCCTGAGTGTGCGTGACAACGGCCCCGGGATTCCGGAACCCGAACGCGAAGCGGTGTTTCGCCGCCTGTATCGCTCCGAATCCAGCCGCCAAACGCCCGGCAATGGCCTGGGTTTGAGCATGGTCGCCGCCGTGGCACGCCTGCATGACATGACCTTACAGGTGCACGACGCGCAGCCAGGGTGTCAGATCCAGTTGATGAGCGCCCCGCACTGATGCATCACGACACACGGGTCAGGCACTGACCCGTTACTGGGCAGCCCAGAAGTTTTTACCCCCTCGCAACATCTTTTTGACACAAAAAAGGGGATACTAGGTGGATATGCTCTTGCGCAAAACGCTAACAGGCACGGCCCTGTTAGAAGCATTGTCCTCAGAGCGATGTAATTTTCACCCGATGAACTGTTACTGGCACACCCTCTCGCGCACACAACTGTAACCATTTATGTCATCAAATTCGGCGGTTCAGTGGTGTGTTACCGGACCTCTTCGTTGTTAAATACCGCTTCGCCCCACTTCGCCCTCAAATATTTTATTTGAGACCTTTCTGACATCGAACGAATCGGTGTCGCTGTGTAAAGGAATTGATAATGCGTGCCGCTCGCTTCGCGCCCATGCGCTTTTTGCTGTTATTGACCGCTACCTGGTTCGGGATTTTCCTGATCACTCGCTGCGTATTGCTGGTCAGCCATTTGCACGAAGCCGGTGGCGGCTTCGCCACCGTGTTCGGCATCGGTATGGTCTATGACCTGGCGTTCCTGGTGTATGCCGCGTTACCGATCAGCCTTTACCTGCTGTTCTGCCCGCCCGCTCTGTGGCGCACGCGCGGCCATAAGTGGTTTTTGCAAGGGGTGATGACGGTCAGCATTTTCGTGATGCTGTTCGTGGCCGTTGCCGAGTGGCTGTTCTGGGATGAGTTCGGTGTACGTTTCAACTTTATCGCCGTGGACTACCTGGTGTACTCCAAGGAGGTCCTGAACAACATTCTCGAGTCGTACCCGATTGGCACCCTGCTGAGCATTCTCGCAGTGATCGCCATCGTCCTGAGCCTGGCGCTGTACAAACCGACCAAGGCCGCGCTGAACGCGCCGTTGCCCCGCGCACGGCAGCGCATGACCGGGATGCTGGTGCTGCTGGTGCTCGCCGGGCTGAACATGCAGTTCATCGATCAGGACTACCCTCGCGGCGAAGGCGGCAACGCCTACCAACACGAACTGGCGAGCAACGGACCTTTTCAGTTTTTCGCGGCCTTCCGCAATAACGAGCTGGACTACACCCAGTTTTACGCCTCGCTGCCTGCCGCCGAAGTCGCCACTCAATTGCGCGCCGACGTGAAGGAACCCAACGCCACCTTCGTTGGCACCGACCCACAGGACATTCGCCGGACCATAGCCAACCCTGGCACGCCGCGTACGCCGAATATCATTGTCGTCACCATCGAAAGTCTCAGCGCCGAGTACCTGGGCAGCAACGGCAACACCAAGAACCTGACGCCCAATCTTGATGTATTGCGCAAGCAAAGCCTGTACTTCAACAACTTCTACGCCACCGGTACCCGTACCGACCGTGGTCTGGAAGCCATCACCCTGTCGATTCCGCCGACGCCGGGGCGCTCGATCGTCAAACGCATTGGTCGTGAAAGCGGCTACGGCAGCCTTGGCCAGCAATTGAACGCCGTGGGTTATGACAGCGTGTTTGCCTATGGCGGTCGCGGCTACTTCGACAACATGAACGCGTTCTTCAGTGGCAACGGCTACCGGATCGTCGACCAAAGCAGCGTCCCCGAAACCGATATTCACTTCAAAAACGCTTGGGGCATGGCCGACGAGGATTTGTTCAAACAGGTCCTAAACCTGGCCGACACTGACTTTTCCAGCAAGAAGCCGTTCTTCTTGCAAGTCATGACCACTTCCAATCACCGTCCCTACACTTATCCGGATGGTCGCATCGACATCAAATCCGGCACCGGTCGTACCGGGGCGGTGAAGTACACCGACTTTGCCATCGGCAAATTCCTCGATGACGCCCGTGGCAAGCCTTGGTTCAACAACACGATTTTCGTGTTCGTCGCCGACCATACGGCAGGCAGCGCCGGTCGTGAAGACCTGCCAGTGTCCAACTACCAGATCCCCTTGTTCATCTATGCACCGAGCATGATCGAACCGCGGGAGTCGTCACAACTGGCCAGCCAGATCGATCTGGCACCCACCCTGCTCGGCCTGTTGAACCTGAGCTATCAATCGACGTTCTTTGGCCGCAACCTGTTGCAAGAGAACAACCTGCCGCCTCGGGTGTTGATTGGTAACTACCAGCACCTGGGCCTGTTCGACGGCACTGACCTGGCGATTCTCAGCCCGCAAAAACTGTTGCGCCGCCATGATCAGGCACTGGGCGCCAGCCATGAGAGTCGGGTGACTGACAGCGATCCGCTGGTGATTCGTGCAATCAGTTATTACCAGGGCGCCAGTTACGATTACAAACAACACCTGTTGAACTGGATGCCCCGCGCCTCCGCAGAGTAGGCGTTGCAGGAACAATGGCCGGTGGTTTTTTGGTTGACGACGCCGGCCCTCACGCTTGATAGACATCCAGGTACCCACTGACGAACGCCCTCACGCCGTCTTCGACCGACACGTGAGGGCTGACGCCGATCCACTCTGAAAGCGATGAGATATCCGCCCAGGTCTTGACCACGTCACCCTCCTGCATGGGCAGAAAATTGCGTTGGGCCTTGGTGCCCAACGCCGTCTCAAGACACTCGATAAGGGTCATAAGCGCTATTCGATGTTGGACAGTCGGTGGGTTCCGCGAGGAATTCATTGGCTCACTTGGCCCCGGCATTTATCGACCCGGCGTGCGCTCAGCAGCAAGTACCTACGTCGTCTGGCAACTACTCAAGTGCCACTACTTAACCTAAACCGTCTGCAAAGCGTGAAGAGGTGGAGAAGCAACAATGATCTGCGCGTCGCCCTTTAATTCCCAACGGCGCCCATCAATCACGGACTTGAGTTAGTCTGGTATCACATTGAGCTCAACCAGGCAGCACCTGAACATATATATCAAAAAAAGTTTCATGCCTCCGACAAAACAAAAAATTCCCCGCAAAACAGCGTATTGACACTATGGCACTCCACGATTTGATCAAAGGCATTTTTTTTGACTACTATCGTTTGACAGCTTAGCCATAGTGGTCGATAACTTATTCTCGTCGTGCAAAAAAATGAAATCCGATATCTGTCGGCCGCCCCGCTTTTGCGCCGACAAGTAACAAGTTCATCTAAGGTTGCGAGTGCATACCGTGCGGTAGCTATGCCCGCTCCCGCCCGCCGACGGCAATCTTGATCCTGCTCAGTGCGCAACATTGAGTGAGTCATAACTGAAACACCTACCCCCTGTCCGCCCAGACATTCAAGCGTTTAGCTTTGCCATTTTCAGCTTTGAACTGACGTGTATTTACGCGAACTATGTGCGTGTAGTTAGTTTATCTAACCACCGATTGAGGTCGACGGACGGATCCATTGCCCCCCTTCGATTTCAACCTCAGCGAGAACGAACGCGTATGGCCAAGCCCGCCACTCCATTTGTTTTAACGCCCTCTGATCACGCCACACTGCAAGACTGGACCCAGCAGGAGTCGCTGGCAAAACGGCTTGGGCCGCGGGCCAGAATTCTGCTGACGCTAGCGGATGGATTCACGCCCAAAGAGGTCTGCGATCAGCTTCATATCTCGCCGCCGGTGGTGTTCAAATGGCGAAAACGTTTTTTGGAAGCGGGTCTTGAGGGCTTGAACGATCGGCCTCGAAGTGGCCAGCCTCGCAAGCTGAGTAGCCAGAAGGTCAAGGAAATCCTGACGTTGACCACCCAACGCGTACCGCGTGAGGCAACGCATTGGAGCGTGCGCCTGATGGCCAAATATGCCGCCGTTACTGCTTGGCAAGTGCGGCAAGCCTGGGCTGCTTCCGACTTTAAGCCCCACCATTGCAAGACATTGAAGATCAGCAACGATCCGCATTTTGCCGATAAGCTGGTGGACGTCGTTGGGCTTTATCTGAAGCCGCCCGATAACGCTATCGTGCTATCGATTAATGAACACACACCGGTCCAGCCAAGGGATCGGACCCAATCGAAGTTGCCGTTCCCCGCTAACGTGTATACCGCTTTTGACACCCTGACCTGTCAGGCCATCGGTCAACTCACTCAACGTCGACGGACCCAAGCGCTGTTGGCGTTCTTTCAACATATCGACAGCGCTGTGTCCCCCGAGCTTAATCTCCATGTGATTCTGGACAACAGCTCGGCGCACAAAACGCCGGCGATCAAACAATGGCTGGAGCAGCACTCGCGTTTCAAACTGTACGTCGCCCCCACCAGTGCTTCTTGGCTGAACGCCGTGGAAGATTGGCTCGCGCAGTTGGAACGGCGTGCACAGTATCAAGGTGTTTTCAGCAGTGTGGCCGAGCTGAAAGCGTCCATTCGCCAACTTCTTGAGGTAGACAATGTCCTATCAGCCAAACCCTCGCATTGGATCCAGACGCCTGAGCCACTCTTCAGCTCAGTCCATAAAGCGGTGGGCGATAGGCAGTAAGTTATCGAACTAACCGCTCAAAACCGAGTTTGACTCCCCTGGCCTGGCACAGACACTAATTCAGGAGCAAGGACTATGCCCTTGCAGTCTCGCTACCCCGTTACCCTGATCATGGTTTTTTTATATCCTGAATTGGCCTGGAGCCAGGATCGGCAAGCCATCGATGTCTATGGCTTCGACTTCACTCCAGCGTTTGTGCTCGCAGAAAGTTACGATGACAACTTTCGCGAACTCGAACACGACGTGCAGGCCTCTTGGGTGACCAAACTGGCACCCTCCTTCGAACTCAAGGCCGAAGATCGCAATAGCGCGACCCGCGTTATCTGGGAACCCACGCGCTACATTTATCACGATCACACAGACGCTTCGAACACCGCACAGGATTTACGCGCTGACAGCATCATGGAGTTCACCGACCGCCAACGGTTGAAACTCGAACTGCAGGCGCGCAAGTGGGAAGACACCACGTCGACCGCCGTCAAGGGCATCAATGACAAAGTAGACAGCAAACGGGTCAATGGCGTTTATACCTACGGCGCCCGAAGCGCGGCCAACCAACTGGATTTCGGCGCCCATTATGAGCAACTTCGCTACGACAACAGCGATGGCATCAATGACGACAAAGAACGCAATACCGACGGTATTTCCACGACCTGGTATCACCGTATCGGCAGCAAGACCCGTAGTTTGCTGGAGTACAACCACACCCGCTTTGACTACCTGCAATCCAATAGCCTGCGCAGCAGCAAATCCGATGCCCTGCTGGCAGGTGCCGAATGGGACATGACCGCCCGCACCACCGGCAAAGTGCGGCTCGGCTTTGAGCACAAAAACTTCGACAAGAGCGAATCCAAAGACTTGAACAACCCCACTTGGCAAGTGGATCTGCAGTGGAAACCGCGGACGTATTCGACCTTCTCCTTTCTCGCCCGTCAGGCCATGGCCGAAGGTGACGATGGGTCCGACGCCGTGAAGGAAACCTTTACTCAATTTGGCTGGCGTCATGGCTGGACCGAGCGGATTACCACGGTGGCCCAGGTCGGCGTAGGACGCTATGTCTACGAAGGTGAAAATCGCACTGACAACCTTCAAGACTACAGCCTGGCGGTGGTGTATGAGATGCGTCGCTGGCTGGATCTCGGACTTGGCTATCAATTCCGCACCAACGATTCCGACGCCGACAACCAAGGCTTCAACCGCCATGTGCTCCAGGTCAGTTTCGACGTCCATCTGTAAGAGGATTGACCCATGAACGCGCGCATTGTTTGCCTGTTGTGCTTGCTGTCGCTGCTTCCCACCGTTGAAGCCGCCGAGCCCGGTACCGACTACAGACTCGCCGCCGGCGACGTATTGCGCATCACCGTGTTCGGCGAACCGGACCTGAGTTTCAACAAGATCCGCCTCAACGATGCCGGCACCTTTTCTTATCCGTTTCTCGGTGAAATTTCCGCCAAGGGACTGACCCCGAATCAGGTCGAGAAGAAAATTGTCGACGGCCTCAAGCAAGGCTACCTGATTGACCCCAAGGTCAGCCTCAGCCAGATCGAATACCGTCCGTTTTACATCAACGGCGAGGTGCAAAGGCCCGGCAGCTATCCGTTCGAGCCCGGCTTGACCCTGGAAAAAGCCGTTGCCCTGGGAGGCGGTCTGACCGAGCGCGCGTCGATGAAGCGCGTGACCATCCTGCCCGGCGCTGGCGGCCCTCCCGTGACTGATGACATTACCGGTACCACGGTGATTCGCCCTGGTGACACCATCTCCATTGCACAAGGCTTTTTCTGATGATGGACAATAGCCCCAGCACCCGCTTCGAACGTCCGCTTCAGGCGCACCTGCATCCGCAGCTCAGTGAGGAGTCGGACACCCTGGATTTGCTCCATCTCTGGCGGATCATCTGGGCCGCCAAGTGGAACATCACCTGCCTGATAGTGGTCAGTTGCGTGCTGGCGGTCGTGGCGCTGTGCTTCATTACGCCCCAATACACCGGCAGCACCACCCTGCTGATCAAGGAAAAAACACCCCCCGTATTGACCTTTCAGCAGGGCACGGATTCCGGGGTATCGACCACTGCCGACTATTTGCAAACTCAACAGGCGCTCCTGCAATCGCGGGATTTGGCCGAGCGTGTCGTGAAAAAGCTTGCCCTCAGCACCAACCCGCTGACCGATCCGCGTCAGCAACCGCAGTCATGGTTCACGCCACTCAAATGGCTGGCAGAGCTTAATCTTGGTCAATGGTTGCCCTGGATGGACGGTATCTTTGCGGCGAATCCGCCGCCCACCGAATCCGATATATTCAATGAAGTCACGCAAAACTTCATGCTGGCAACCAACGTCAAATTCGTCGGCAAGAGTCAACTCATCGACGTCGACGTGGAACTGCCGGATCCGGTCCTCGCCGCAGCGGCCGCCAACGCGTTGGCACAAGGTTTCATCGACAGTCAGCAGGACATCAGCCTCAAGTCTTCGCAAAACAACACCAGTTGGATGAACGTGCGCCTGGTTGAGTTGCGCAACAATCTGCGCACCGCCGAAAACACGCTTCAAGGCTATCGCGAAGCGCAAGGCTTGGTGGATGTCGACGGTGTCGCCACCATCAGCGCCAATGAACTGCAGATGACCGGCAACCGGATGATCGATGCCCGTCGTAACCGCGCCGAAGCGGAGAGCCAATACCGCCAGGCACAGGCGCTGAGCAATGGCGACATCAGTCGGCTGTCCAGCGTCCCGGCGGTGATGAGCAACCCGGTGATCCAGCAATTCCAGGCTGATCTGGCCAAGGCGAAGTCCAAGGTCGAGGACCTGTCGGGGCGTTATGGCCCGAAACATCCGGCGCTGATTTCCGCCCAATCCGAATTGCGCGCCGCCACCAACAGCCTGCGTCTACAGGTTCAACAGGTGGTGGCCGGCATTGAGCGGCAGTACCAGTTGGCGGTGGCCAGCGAAGACGCGATGAATAGATCCTTCAACAGCAACAAGGCGCAAATTCAGGATATTTCACGTAAAGAGTTCCAATTGCGCGAATACCAGCGCGAGGTCGACAGCACCCGCGATCTGTACGAAACCTTTGTCACCCGCTTGAAGGAAACCACCGCAACCTCCGACATGGACTCCGCCAAGGCGCGTATCGTCGATTCGGCAATCGTGCCCGTGAAGCCCAGCAAACCACGCAAAACCTTGATCGTCGCGATCGTCGCGGTGGCCGCTATGGTGATGGGTATCGCGCTGGCCTTTTTGCTGGAAACCCTGAGCAATACGTTCAAGACCGATGAAACCATCGAGAGCAAGCTCAATGTGCCGCTGCTCAGTGTGGTGCCGCTGGTGGTGAAGAAAAGCCGCCGGCAACTGGCCCGCCTGTTCGAAGACAACGACCATCCGCGCTTCTCCGAGACCATCCGCAACCTGCGCACCTGGTTGATGTTGCAAAGCGCCGAAGGGCCTTCGCAGGTGGTGCTGGTCACGTCATCGGTTGCCGGTGAGGGCAAAAGTACCATCGCCAACAACCTGGCCTGCTCCCTTACTTCGCTGGAACGCGTGCTGTTGATCGACGCCGACATGCGCCAGCCGACGCTCTCGTTGAACTTCGACTTTCCTGCGGAAAATCCCGGTCTGGCCAATGTGATTGCTGGCACCGCACGGCTTGAGGACTGCATCCGCACCGTGGGCAATCTCGACATGCTGCCGGCCGGAACGCTGTCGATGGCTGCACTCGAGCAGTTCAACCCTCCGCGCTTGTCTCCGGTACAGCATTCGCGTCGCGTAACGCCTCAGACACCCGCACAGGATCTGCTCAGTTCGCCGCGCATGGGCCTGATGTTGCAGGCGCTGAAGACACGCTACCGGCACATCATCATCGATTCGCCGCCGGCCGAAATGGTCAGCGACGCGCTGTTGCTGGCCAAGCATTCGGACGCCGTGATCTATGTGGTCAAGGCCGAGAGCACGCCGATCAGCCAGGTGCAGAAGTGCCTCGCCATGCTGCAGCAAAATCAGGTGCCGGTTGTCGGGGTGGTGCTCAATCAAGTCGATTTACGCAAGGCGCGTAAATACGGCTACAGCCACTCTAGATCGTTCTATGACTACGACTTCGCCCCCCGATAGCGCCGCTACACCCCCGTAACCTCAACACCGGCCTGCGGAATCGAAGTCTGGAGATTGAGTCGATGACACCGCAATTTACCGCCCAAATGGCACACCGGCGCGGCCTGACATTCTGGGGGCAATGGCTGTGCGCAATGACGCTGGTCAACCTGCTATTGATCGGGCTTGTGCAATGGCGCGTCGGCAATCTGCCCAGCGAATACCGCGTGCTGATGATCCTGACAGTGGTCGGTTCGGTGCCGATTTACAGC
Organism: Pseudomonas sp. NA-150; assembly: GCF_044336365.1. NCBI lineage: Bacteria > Pseudomonadati > Pseudomonadota > Gammaproteobacteria > Pseudomonadales > Pseudomonadaceae > Pseudomonas > Pseudomonas sp. NA-150. The sequence continues at coordinate 3,817,723 of NZ_CP172305.1, forward strand.
CTGATGCAGGTCTACCACAAACGTCATGGCCTGCTGGTCGGGCTCGCCCGGTTACTGGCCGGCTGGCTGATCCTGCTGGCCGTGCTGATCAGCATTGCGTTCGTGACCCAGACCAGCATTTTGTTCTCGCGGCAGGCAATTATCGTTTGGGCCGTCGTAGGCTTCCTGGCCCAGGCCACCAGTTTCCTGCCCCTCCACTTTGTCGTTCGCCTGTATTCGCGAATGATCCGCAACGAACGCCGCTCAGTGATTATCGGCACCTGCCCGACCGCCCATGAGCTGGCCAAAAAGCTGACCACCCCCAACCGTGCCCTGTTACTCGGGTTCATCGCCGCGAAGCAACACTCCGGCCCGGCCCCGAGCATTCTGCCGCTGCTCGGCCATGTCGACGACATCCGCGAGATCATCAACCGCCTGGGGATTCGCCGCGTCTACATCGTGTTGCCGATGGCGGAAGCCGCCACCATCGAGGCGCTGTACATCGATTTGCTGGACATCAACGTCGACGTGGTGTGGATCCCGGATTTCGGCGGCATGGTCTTGCTCAATCACTCGATCTCGGAAATCGAGCGCATGCCGGCGATCTATCTGAATGAAAGCCTGATCACCTCACACCCCGGCAGCCTGTTCTGCAAAGAGTTATTCGAACGCAGCGTGGCCGCCGTGGCGATCATCCTGCTCAGTCCGCTTTTGCTGGGGGTGGCGGTGGCCATCAAGCTGTCCTCGCCCGGGCCTGTGCTGTTCAAGCAAAACCGCCATGGCTGCGACGGTGAGGTGTTCAAGGTCTGGAAGTTTCGCTCGATGTCGGTCCACGACGATCAGCAGGTGCGCCAGGCCACGCGGGATGATAAGCGTGTCACCCCGCTCGGGCGATTTTTGCGCCGTAGCTCCATCGATGAATTGCCGCAACTGTTCAATGTGCTGCTAGGGCATATGGCCCTGGTCGGCCCTCGGCCCCACGCCGTTACCCACAACATTTACTACACCGGCAAAGTCAGCGCCTACATGGCCCGCCATCGCCTCAAGCCAGGCATTACCGGCCTGGCGCAGATCACCGGGCACCGGGGCGAGACTGAAACCGTGGAAGAAATGCAGCTGCGGGTCGCCCAGGACCTGACGTACATCAACCACTGGTCGATGTGGCTGGACATCAAAATCCTGCTCAAGACCCCCTTCAGCCTGTTCTCGAAAAACATCTACTGACTGTGTGACCGGTCGTTGGTTTACGCCACGATCCACCGAGGTTTCCTTATGAATGTAAGTGTATTTGGCATTGGTTATGTGGGGCTGGTACAAGGTGCCGCGCTGGCCGAGGTGGGCCACAACGTGCTGTGTGTTGATGTTGACGAGGGCAAGGTTCAAGCCCTGAAGGACGGCACCCTTCCACTCTACGAACCGGGCCTGGAAAGCCTGGTTCGCGAGAATTATAAAAACGGCCGGCTGCAATTCGGCACCGACCTCGCCAGTGCAGTGCATCATGGCGATGTGCTGTTGATCGCCGTCGGCACGCCGCCGGATGAGGACGGTTCGGCGGACCTCAAACATGTACTGAGCGTGGCGCAGACGATCGGCCAGCACATGCAACGGCATCAAACCATCGTCGACAAATCCACCGTCCCCGTTGGCACCGCTGACCTGGTGCGCGAGCGCATTGCCCAGGTCCTGCTGGAATCCCATCGCAGCGACCTGACGTTCGACGTGGTCTCCAACCCCGAATTTCTCAAGGAAGGCTGTGCGGTCGACGACTGCATGCGCCCGGATCGCATCATCATCGGCACCGACAGTCAGCGCGCTGAAGCCGTCATGCGCGAGCTGTACGAGCCGTTCAACCGCAATCACGAAAAAATCATCGTGATGGACCTGCGCAGCGCCGAACTGACCAAATACGCCGCCAACTGCATGCTGGCGACCAAGATCAGCTTCATGAACGAGATGGCCAACCTGGCCGAGAACCTCGGCGCCGACATCGAAATGGTGCGCCTCGGTATCGGCTCGGATCCGCGCATCGGTTACCAATTCATTTACCCCGGTGTCGGCTACGGCGGCTCGTGCTTTCCCAAGGATTTGAAGGCGCTGATTCACGTCGCCAATAGCCTCGACCTCGATGTCCGGGTGTTAAAGGCGGTCGAGTCACGCAATAACGATCAGAAAACCACCCTGTTCCACAAGATCTTCAACCACTTCAATGGTGCCCTTCAGGGCAAGACCTTTGCCCTGTGGGGCTTGAGCTTCAAGCCCAACACCGATGACATCCGTGAGGCCCCCAGCCGCGTGCTGATGGAAGCGTTGTGGCGAGCTGGCGCCCGCGTCCAGGCGTTTGACCCTAAAGCCATGGAGGAAACCCAGCGTCTGTATGGCGACCGCGATGACCTGGTCCTGGCAGGTACCAAGGAAGCCGCGCTGAAAAATGCAGATGCGCTGGTCATCGTCACCGAATGGCAGCCGTTTCGCGCCCCCGATTTTGAATTGCTCGCCCGACAACTCAAGCAGCCGCTGATTTTTGACGGGCGCAATCTGTTCGACCCGCAGCGTTTGAGCAAACGCGGTTTTACCTACATCTCCGTGGGCCGTCAGACCCTACAAGCGCTTGCGCAAGGAGGTCCGCCATGATCCGTCTAAAAGTGGTCGAGCGTTACTCGCCGACATTGCTTGAATCCAATCGCGCGTTTTCCTTCATCAACTTTGCGTCGATCGGCAGCTTTCTCCAGCAACCCCACTCCCTCGCCTGTTTCTGCGACGGCATGTTGATGTCGGGCTTCATGTCGTATGTCACCGGAATTCCCGTGCAGCGGGTCAGCTTCGACTTCACCTCCATCGCCGACCCGGTATTCCGTGACGCCGAACTGAAGGGCAAGCGTATGTATGTGGTGGGTGCCAGGCATGCCGAGCTGGAGCTGTTCATCGCAAAGCTGCAAGAGCGCTACCCACACCTGACGATTGCCGGCGCTCACCACGGTTACTTTAATGCGTCACAAGCGCGAGCCGTTCAGGCAGATATTCGCCGCAGCCGGGTGAACATATTGCTGGTGGGACTGGGTGCCGGGTTGCAAGAACGCTTCGTCCTCGATGCGGTGAGGGAAGGCTTCGACGGCGTCGCGTTTACCTGCGGCGGGTTCATTCGCCAGGAGGCCACGACCACCGGTTGTTACTACCCCGAAGCGATCGACCGCCTGCATTTGCGTGCGTTTTATCGGATGTACCGCGAGCCGCGCACCATCAAGCGCTACCTGGTCGACTACCCGAGCAACTTTCTCCAGCTCGCGGGAATGATTCTTCGGCACAAAGTCGCGATCGATATCACTGCGCCCAAAGCGCCGGGGAAAGACCATGCATATCCTGTTCGCTCTGAAGGACTTCACCCCCGGCGGCGGTGTCGAGTGTGTGCAGAAACGCCTGGCGGAGCAGTTTCTCAAGGACGGCCGACGCGTCAGTCTATTCGTCATGAACGGTGACACGCCGGACATCGAAGGGGCGCAAATCGTCGAAGGCGGCGGCAGCGGTATCGCCGGCCTGCTCAAGTCGATTGTGCTGCTGCGCCTCTTTATTCATCGTGAAGGCGTGACGCACCTGATCGGTGCTAAGGAACAGGCCAATCTTTGCACCTGGTTCGCCACCCTCGGCAGTTCCTGCAAAGTGATCTACAGCCGTCACGCGGCGCTGGATTGTGCCGAACAGAAAACCGGCGTCGGTAGCCTGCGCCTGCTGTACGCGTTGTACCTGTGCGGCAGCGGCAAGGTGGTGACGGTGTCCCAGGGACTGCGCCAGTCCCTGGCGAGACTGATGCCCTGGGGCCATCCGCGGATTCGCTATTGCCCCAATGCCGTGGTCACCGAACAACTGCTGAGCGCCGCGCAGGCCCCCCTACCAACCGGTACGCCCACTCACTACTGGCTGGGCGTTGGCCGACTGGTCGTGCCCAAGGGCTTCCATCTGCTGCTTGAGGCCTACGCCATGGCGGCGGAACAACGCACGCTGCCCGATCTGGTGATCGCCGGTGATGGCCCGCAACGTGCCGACCTGGTGACCTTGGCACAGCGCCTGGGCATCGCGCAGCGGGTGCATTTCACCGGGCATCTGCGCAATCCCTACCCGTTGATCCGTCATGCACGCCTGCTGATCCTGAGTTCTCTCCATGAAGGGTTGCCCACCGTATTGATTGAAGCACTGGCGCTCGGCACGCCGGTGCTGTCCACCGACTGCGGCAGTGGGCCCAGGGAGCTGCTCGATAACGGACGCCTCGGGCCGCTGGTGAAAGTCAACGATGCACCGGCGCTGACGCATGCACTGCTGCAAAGCCTGGCGGCCGATGGCAACGCCGCGCCCGGCAAACCAGCGCTCGCCGAGACGGTCCGCCAATACACCAGTGAGCACGCCGCACAGGCTTACTATCAGGTCTGGAACCAATGAAAAAACTGCTGATCATCCTGCACGACCTCGGCGCAGGCGGCGCCGAAAAAATGATGATGCGGCTGGCCGGTGCGCTGGTAGAGGCCGGCAACGACGTGACCTTGCTCATGCTCACCGGTGGTGGCGTGTACGCGGCGCAACTCGATCCGCGGGTCAAACAGGTGGCATTGCACAGCCCTCGCAGCGCCGCCGCCGTGCTGCCGTTGGCCGGTTTTCTGCGCCGCAATCACTTTGACGCGCACCTGGCCGCCCTCACCCATGTCAACGTGATCGCCATCGCCGCCGCCCTGCTCTCGGGCACGCTTGCACGGATGCACGTCAGCGAGCGCAACGCGTTTTCCCGGGACAAACACGTCAACCCGGCCTTGCCGGTGCGACTGGCGTACCTGTTGGCACCGCTGCTGTACCGCCTGATTCCCAACCCGGTAATCTGCGTTTCGCGCGGCGTGGCCCAGGACCTGGTCGACACCACCCTTGCCCGTCCACGGGACGTCACGGTCGCCGACAACCCGGTGCTCGACAGCGACTTTCGCGACACGCCACCGGGACCTCCGAGCCACCCCTGGCTGCTGGAAAAAACCTCACCGGTGATTGTCGCCGTGGGGCGCCTGGCCCGGCAAAAAGGCTTCGACACCTTGATCGACGCTTTCGCCCGCCTGGCCGATCGCAGCACCCGGCTGATCATCTTCGGTGAAGGTTCGCTGCGGGCCGAATTGCTCGAGCACGCCACCGCCCTCGGTGTGGCCGAGCGTTGTGACCTGCCGGGGTATGCCAGCGATCCCCTGGCGCAAATAGCCGCCGCTGATTGTTTTGTGTTGTCTTCACGCTTCGAAGGCAGCCCCAATGCACTGGTCGAAGCGTTGTCCACCGGCACCCCGGTGGTGTCGACCCGCTGCCCTTATGGTCCGCAAGACATTCTCGACGACGGTGCGGTCGCGCCCCTGGTCGACATCGAAGACCCCGCCGCCCTGGCACAGGCCATCACCCTGGAACTGGCATTGCCCAGGGCCCTGCACCGCCAACGTCGCCTCGATGCTGCGGCGCGATTCATCAGTGGTCGAGCGGTCAACACCTACCTTGCCGCGTTACTCGGGAGGCCAGCGTCATGAACAGGCTGGAAGTCAGGTATTCCACGCTGTGCGATGGGTTCACGCTGTTTGGCGTGCTGTTTTACACACAGGTGATCTCGTTTTTTCTCGGCATGGGCACCGTGGCGAGTCTGGACGATGCGGAAAAGGACCTGGAAGGCAACATTGCCAATCAGGTTTGCGGGATGGTGACCCTGTTGGTGCCACTGTTCTTCTTCATTCGCAACAAGGTGTTCCTCAGCAAAAGCTTTTATCGCAGCAATTTTTTCCTGCTGGTGTTCCTGATCAGCGTGGCCGTGTCAATCAGTTGGTCCAGCGACCCGATGCTGAGTATCAAACGCTTCGTGGCGATGATCAGCGTGGTGTCCTTTGCCGGGTTCATCGCCTACCACTACAGCCTTGAAAAAATCGCCTTCATGTTTGGCTGCGTGATCGGCGCCGCCGCGCTGCTGGGTCTGATTTTCGCGGTGATCCGCCCGGACCTCGCGTTCATCGCCGGCGGCATTCGTGATGGTGCGTTCAAGGGGATCTTTTCGGAAAAGAATGCCGGTGCCCGGATCAATGCGGTCGCCATCCTGTTGCTGTTGCCGATGATCCACCAGCGCAACCCGATGGCCATCCTCTACGCACTATTCCCGCTGCTCGCCATTGCGCTCGCGCAGTCCGCTACCGGGGTCGCACTGGTCGTGGCCGGCACCGCCAGCTACGGGTATTTCCTGATGCTGATCCGCTTGCGCCTGAACCGTTCGTTGGCGGTGTTCTTCGCCGCCACCTTGGTATACCTGCTGATCTGCCTGTTTCTGTACGGCAATTACACACTGCTGCTGGATATGGTCGGCCGTGACCCGTCACTCACCGACCGCACGTTGATTTGGGAGCTGCTGTCGCCGCTGATCGATGACCGATTCATCAAGGGCTACGGCTTCGGCGCCTTCTGGTCCAGCCCCGATGCCGACGTGTTCATCAACCGCTGGGGCTATATCGGTAACGCCCATAGCGGCTACGTGGAAACCCTGCTCAACGGTGGTTTGATTCAATTGATTGCGCTGATCCTGCTGTTCGCTGAAGCCCTGATCAAACAATACCGGGCGATTACCGCCGATCAATCGGCCCGGTATCACGCCTGTGCCCTGGTGATCATCGGCCTGATCGTGGTCACCAACTATGTGGCCTACGTGATTCCCAACTACCGCTCCGCCGAATTCCTGGTGTTTTGCACCCTGACCCTGTCGTTCCGTCATCACCTGGTTAAACGCCGTTACCCGGCACCGCTTGCCAATGCCCGGGGTAATAGCAGATCCAGCGCCGCGTTCAAGGAGCAACGCCCATGTTGAACGATAGCCTTACAGGCCCCCCTTCGGTCTGCGTCGTGATACCGATGTACAACGCCGCCGAGTGCATTCAACAGACACTGGATTCCCTCAGCCAGCAAACCCGACGGCCGGATAAGGTGATCGTCATCGACGATGGTTCCAGCGATCAGGGGCCGCAGATTGTCAGGGACTATGCGGCGCCGTTTCCCCTGATCCTCTTGCAACAGGCCAACCAGGGCCCCGCCACCGCGCGCAACCAGGGTGTCTTCAGCGCCGTCGAAACCTTCATTGCCTTCCTCGATGCGGACGATCAATGGGAACCGCAGAAACTCGAAAAGCAGTTGGCACTGTATGCCGAGCTGACCGACAACGGGCATAAGGTCGGGATGATCGATTGCTACCAGATGAGCGAGTTCAGCGACGGCACTCGACAGTTGGAGGACCGCTGCAAGAGCGGCAATCATTTCACCGACTTCATCCACGAAAACGTGATCAACGGCACGTCCGGCGTGCTGGTCCTGCGCGAAGTGATCGTGGCCCTCGGCGGCTTCGACCAAACCCTGAGGTTTGCCGAAGACCGGTTGCTGTGGACGCGTATCGCCGAGTATTGGGAAATCCACACCGTGCCGCGGGTCCTGCACCGACGGGGGGTCAACAGCGGCAATATCACTGCGCAACCGCAAAAGTACTACCCACACAAAATCCGCTTCATCGAGCTGTACCTTGCCCGTTACGGTGCCAGACTGAACAAGCAGCAACGCACCCATTTTGTGCTGGCCAACCACGCCGAGTTCCTCAATGCGTTTTCCCGGCGCGGTGAACATAAAGACGTCATCGAGGTGTTTCGCAACATGCTGGCGCACTCTTGGCGAACGTTGATTTTGTTCCACGGCAAACTGACCCTGCGTTATCTCTACGCACGGGCAAAAACCCTGGGCAAGGCCTCCTGAACCCACAGCCCTTCATTTCGCGGTCCTTGCCATGGCCAATCATCGTCTGGTGACATTGATCTGGATCTTCACCGAAAAATTCGGCCTGATTTTCCTGTCGATGATCACGTTTGTGGTTTACGCCCACTTGCTGACACCGACCGAGTTGGGTGTCGGAACGGTGATCATCGCCATCGTCGAGATGGTCGGCATCCTTTACTCGTCGGTGCTGGAAGACCCGCTGGTACGGCTGGAGCGCCTGGAAAACAAGCACATCAGTACCGGGTTCTGGTTTGCCGTGCTGATCAGCCTCGCGTCGGTTGTGGTCATCTCGCTGGGTGCCATGCTCTATACGACCGACACCGCGCTGCGCTGGATGACGGCCGTGGCCTCGGTGAAGATTCTGTTCACCATGATGGCGCGGATCTACGTTGTGCAGATGCGCCGCACCAGCAACTTCAAGTTGCTGGCCTCTCGCACCTTGCTCGGCAAAGTGGCCGGCGGCATCGGCGGCGTGCTGGTCGCCCTCTGGGGGTTTGGCCCGTGGGCGGTGATCGCGCAGGCATTGATCATGGAGTTCGTGTCGATCCTGGTCTTGATGCGCGGGGATCGGCGGCGCATTCCCTTTCTTATTGACCGGACAGTGCTGCGCGAACTGTTACACGCCGGGACGCCCGTGGCGATCAACGTGCTGAGTTCGCAAACCCTGCAACGCGGCGTCACCGTGGTGCTGGGTATCACCTCCGGCGCGCAGGCGGTGGGCATCTTCAACCTGGCCATGCGAATCATCGACCTGCCGCGCAGCGCGATCTACAACGGCTTGATGAGCTATGCATTGCCGGCGTTCGCTCGACGCAGTGCCGATCCGGCGCGCTTGATCGGCTTGATTGGCGACTCGACGGCCATCAGCGGTTTCCTGCTCACGCCACTGTTCGTCGGAATCGCGCTGACCGCCAACGACATCATCCTGTTGATCTTCGGCGCCAAATGGGCCGACAGCATCGCGTTGCTGCAGGTGCTGGCCTGCACCGCCGCGCTGGGCAACCTCGCCCTGTATGCGACCACCGCGCTGGTGGCGGTCAACCGTACCTACCTGACCCTCAAGGCCGAAGTGACCACCACACTGCTGGCACTGGCGCTGGTGTACCTGCTGGGTTCCGTTTACGGCGGCATGGCCGCTGCCCTGGCCTTGCTGGTACGGATGCTGATCATCACCCCCTTGCAGATTCGCGGACTCAACACCGCCATCGGCTACGGCTGGCGAAGCTTCTTCGAATCCGGTTACCGCAGTGTGCTCGCCGCGCTGGTCATGGCCGCTGTCGTGACCTTCATCTCCGGGCGATCGGGTCTCTCCGGCTATCTGCACCTGGCCTGTGACATCGTGATTGGTGCGCTGACCTATGCCCTGGCCTATAGCGTGCTGCACCCGCGCTGGGTGCGGGAGTTTAAGGTGGTGTTTACTGCGCGTTGACTAAACACCTTGGGGACCGCAGCACGTCCCCAGAGCGAAACCGCAATGACGCCCCTATGTCAGTACGGGAAACCCCATGTCCAGCCTACGTTTACTGATAATTCTGCTGGCCTTGATCAGCGCCACCCTACAGGCCGCACCCGAGCGCCCTCCCAGCGATGGCTTGGTGCTCTGGCTCGACGGCGCCGATTCGTCGAAGATGACCTTCAATGGGCAGAACCAGCTGCAGGGCTGGCAAGATAAATCCGGCCACTCCAACAACCTGAGCGTCGACAATCCCGCCGCCACCTCGTTGCCGTTACGCGTGGACAACGCCCTGAATGGCCACTCCGTGGTGCGTTTCAATGGCGCGGCGGCGTTTATCGGCAAGGCGATCCGCACGACAAAAGGCCCGGTCAGTGTGTTTGTAGTCTCACGTCGATTGCCTGAACAGGCCGGTGGCAAGCCTTGGCAACGCCTGTTCAGCTCACGCCCGCAGCTCGCCGACAACGACAACGTCGCACCGAACTTCGGCATCAGCGTGCAACAGACCACGGCCTACGAGCCAACCCTGGCCTTTCTCGAGACCAGCGACGTGCCTATCGGTCCGTATGCGGTGGCCCGTAACGTAGCCGGCACCTCGGAAACCCTCCAGGGCGACATTGCCGAAGTGCTGGTCTACGACCGCCCGTTGACCACGCAGGCGCAGCGCCAGGCCGTGTTTGAGTACCTGGCCAGCAAATGGTCGGTCGCCATTCCGAAGGAGGCCAATAGCTGGACCCGGACCGGCCCACTCGGTACGCTACCAACACAGCACAACGCCGACCTGCCGCTGTCCGATCAGGCCAATGCGGGACACTGGGTGCTGAATACGCAACTGTCCGACGACTTCAACGGTACAACCCTCGACGCCAGCCGCTGGCACGTCAACGACGCCACGGGCACCGACTCGCTCGGGCGCAAACCCTCGCTGTTCCTGCCCGACAATGCCAGCCTCGCTAACGGCAACCTCAATATTGTGTTTCGCCAGCAAGTCGTGCCCGAGAAGTACCTTCGCCTCGGCTACAAGGGTTACAGCTCAGCCATGGTGCGTACCATCGCGCGCGGGTTCTACGGCTATTACGAGTCGCGTGCCAAACCGATGAATTCGGCAGGCTCCAGTGCGTTCTGGCTGGCCTGGACCGGGATTGCCGACAATGCCACCGAAGTCGACATCTTTGAGATCGGCGGCAAGACCCGCAACGGTGCCTTCGACCGGCTCTACAACATGAACGCCCACGTGTGGGCTACGCCAACCAGTAGCGAGCACCTCAGCAACGGCAGCACCTGGACCGCCCCCTGGCGCTTCGCGGATAGCTTTCATGTCTACGGTTTTGACTGGCGGCCTGACACGCTGCGCTGGTACGTCGACGGAGTATTGGTCAGGGAAACGAAGAACACTCACATGTTCTTTCCGATGCAAATCGTGTTCGACAGCGAGGCGATGTGGGATTGGTTCGGCGTGGTCAACGACGCTGACCTGCCGTCTACGTTCAGCGTCGATTACGTCAAGGTGTGGCGGCAGAACAAATAGTCTTGGCCATGGACTAGATCGAACCTCAATTGACCCTGGGGTTAAATAATCCGCGTAGAAAATGCCCCACATCGAACGATGCGGGGCTTTTTTTTGCCTGCATTCAAGCCGAATCGCCAGACCTGCAGCATGAGTGGGCGTTTGTCAGTATTTTTTCACACTTTTTTAACTACAAGGCTACCAACGTTTTTTTAAGATGCCGGTATATAGCAAGTCCTCAGAATACTCATCGGCATTTTTTGCCAAGGGTATTCGATACTCATCGCTGCGGAGCAACATGCTGGTGAAAAGCGTCACTGATCCTGTTCGTTCAAATAAAACAGCCACTGCAAAAAAATGGAACTCACCGACGAATCTATTGTTGGGAGTGGCGTTCCTCATTGTGGTCGCCGTGGTTGTTGGCTTTACCCTGTGGCCGAAATCAATTGCAAACCTGGGCAAAAACAACCAAATGGCCACGCTCGGCGTGTACAGCCAATGGCAAGCCGGCAACGTTGTAGTCTTGGTGCGACATGCCGAACGCTGTGATCGCTCCAGCAATCCCTGCCTCGGCCCGGCTGATGGCATCACCCGCGTGGGCAACGACAGCGGTATCGAAGCCGGAGTGGGCTTCAAAAATCTCGGCTTGAGCAACACCGATATCCTGGCCAGTCCTTTGCACCGCACCGCGCAAACAGCAACGGCGATCTTCGGCAAGGCCGTCCCCGAACAAGATTGGCTAGTGAGCTGCGAGTCTGGCAACATGCTCACCGACATCGTGGCCCACAAGGTTGATCATCGGAACTTGGTGCTGGTCACTCACAGCGGCTGCATCGGTGGGCTGGAAAAGCAGTTGGGCTACCCGCACGCCGACACCGCCGAATATACCAGCTCGCTGTTCATCAGCCTGGGCACCGACAAGCAACCGAAAATCCTCGGGTTGATCAATGTTCAGGATTGGCCCGCCACGCTGAATAAACAGCCGTAGGTTCCCATACTGTACCCCTCTGATTGTTGAGTAAATGCGTTGTTGACTCGCCCCTCCTTTTTGCTACTTGTATTAGGTTGCCTGTTGTTTTTTGTTGCCCTTGGCAATCATCAATTACAAGGCTCGACCGAACCCCGCGTGGCGGGGATCGCCATGGAAATGCACCTGGATCAAGACTGGGTCACGCCGAAGCTGAATGGTCAGCCCTTCCTCGAGAAACCACCACTGAGCCTGTGGCTCGACGCGGGCGCCATCGGTTTATTCGGCGCCAATATCTGGGCCGTAAGGCTGGCGTCGGCGGTGGCCGGATTGCTGAGCATGCTGACGCTGTATGGGATGTTGCGCCGCTTCGGTCGCCCGGTGACTATTGCCGTAGCTGCTGCAGTTTTGCTGGCGACCATGGCCAGTTACTGGAGCAATGCGCGTCAGGTCGGCGAAGACTCGCTCTTGAGCCTCGGCGTGACGCTGGCGTTACTGGCGTATTTTCAGGTCAGTCGCTTACGCGCCTCGCAGACCGGCCACCCCCTGGGCTATTGGCTGCTGTTTGCCCTGGGTATCGCCATCGCCACGTTGAGCAAAGGCGTACTCGGACTGGCACTGCCGGGGGCGGTGATCTTCGCTTGGCTGGTCAGTGAGAGCCTGCTGAGCAAACGTTTCGTACTGGCCGACTGGCTGTGGCCAGCATCGATTACCCTGCTGGGTCTTCTGCCGTTGCTGGTCTGGCTGAGTTTTCTGTATCAGGCGGGCGGTTTGTCTGCCGTGAGCGAAGTGCTGTGGGCCAATAGCATCGGGCGATTCAGCGGCTCGTTTGAAGAAGCCGGGCATATGGAGCCTTTCCACTATTACTTCGTAAAACTCCCACAGGCGTTCCTGCCATGGAACCTGCTGGTGTACTTGGGCTTGTGGCACTTCCGCAAGCAGTTGAAGGCCAATCGGTACCTGCTGTTTTTCAGCCTGTGGCTGCTGGCACAGCTGACCCTGCTGACCTTCGCTTCCAGCAAACGCATGGTGTACCTGATGTCGATGACGCCTGCCGCGGCAGTAATAGCTGCGGAATACGGGGCCGTGTTGTATCAGCGTGCGCGCCAGCATACCGACACCTCAAGCCTGGCCGCTATGCTGGTTAAGCACGGGCAGAAACTGGCATTCGGCGTGATAGGTCTGTTGGTGATTAGCTACCTGAGTGTAGCCACCTGGGGCAAAGGAGAGAGTCAGTCGCAGTCGTTCCTGCCTCTGACCCAGCAGATCCACAGCCTGCAAGGCAGTGGTAAAACAGTGGTTTTGATGACTCCCAGCGAACGCCTGGCCGGCGCCGGGGTGTTTTACAGCCAGAGCCTGCTGCAGGCGCTGTCGACCGAGGAACAGTTGAAGGCGTTCCTGAATGAATCGCCTGAACATGTCGCCGTCATGGAACGCCAGTCTGAACCCGACCCGTCCTACAAAGTGCTGAACAAGATCGTGGTCGGCAACCGGAGTTACTACTTCCTGGCGCTTTGATGGTTTGAGTCTTGCGCAAGGCCGGCGAATGGGTGACACACCGCGTCAAACCATTCGCCAACACGTTGGCTCCCACAGTGATTTGTGGTTGGACAAAAATCCACGGTTGGCCCCAATTGAGTAGGAGCTGCCACAGGCTGCGATAAGGCCGGAACGGCCTTCGCGATGGCTATTGTTCGCAGCCTGCGGCAGCTCCTACAGGGATTGTGTGTTGCCTGGGAACATAGAATCTCCCACATTAATCTCGGCCTGACCCAGAGTCTGTGGTCAGCCAGGATCTTTGTGGGAGCTAACGTGTTGGGGCTGGCTACCCCGGCCCGTGAATCCGATAACCCACGCCGTGGTAGTTCTGCAACAGCGGCACATCGAACGAGCGATCAATCGCTTTGCGTAACAGGTAGATATTGCTGCGCAGGCTGTCGCTGTCCGGGACGTTAGTGCCCCACACCGCTTCTTCCAGTTCCTGCCGACGCACCACCGAGGGGCTTTTGCGCATCAGCAGGGCCAGCAGTGTGAGGTTGGTTGGATTCAACTTCAGCGGTATACCGGCGCGGGTGACTTCATAGGTGTCCAGGTCATACACCAGATCATGCACTTTCAGCGTGCGCTGATTGACGCCCTTCTTGCGCCGAACGATGGCTTCGATCCGGGCCAACAGTTCAGACACGGCAAAGGGTTTGACCACGTAGTCATCAGCGCCGACTTCAAACCCGCGCAAACGATCGTGCAAGTCATCCCGGGCGGTCAACATCACGATAGGCGTATCCAGCCGGGCATTTTCCCGCAGGCTTTTACATAACTGCGCGCCGTCCATGCCTGGCAGCATGACGTCGAGAATGATCGCATCGAAGGCGGAGGTGACGGCCAGATGCAAGCCGGTCAAGCCGTCCGCGGCCCCAACGACGGTACAACCCTTCAACACCAGGTATTCGGAAACACTGTCGAGGATATCTTTGTGGTCTTCTACGATAAGAATGCGCATGGTGCTGTATATCAGGCCAAGGAGGGACGCAGCCAGCATTATCGAGGGTTAAGTGTCATAGTTTTGTTTTCAAGCCGCGCCGATTTTTTCACAACTTTTTCACTGTGAAGACGCGGATGATCAGGGGTTATAGAACCCGAGGCAGGCTCGAAACAACACCCTCAGCACCGCCAGATTGCCCCTGACACTGCTGATTTTGGTGGGTACCTCGCCTTTGGGATAACGCCTGACCGTGGGCAGTTCAACACAGCGATAGCCCAGTTTCGGGGCGCGATAAGACAGATAGGCCAATAGTTCGTACGTCACGAACACATCACGAAACAAAGCCAGATCGGGGTCCAGCAGCAGTTTCCGGCTGTAGGCGCGATAGCCCTGGGTGGTGTCGGTCCATTTGAAGCCGGAAAACAAACTCAGCATCGGCGCGTGAATGAAACGGATGGCAAAATCTCGCGCTGCGGGGGTGTTCTCGGCGATGCCGCCATCGATGAAACGCGAAGCCTGAACAAAGTCCACCCCCTGCTCCAGCGCCGCTATGAAGCTGGCAATGGCCTGCGGATCGTCCTTGTCGTTACCGTCGATGGTGATGACGCCGACGTAGCCTTGATCGAGGGCGAAGGCATAGGCGCAGCGCAACTGGGCGCTGAGTTTACCAGCGCCGGTTTTCACCAACAGCCCGCGTACGCCCAGCCGCAACAAGTCGTCCAGGGCCAGCGAACCATCGGTACTGCCGCCGTCGACCACGATGATATCGGCACTGTCGGCGATCTTCAGCGCGGCCATACGGCCCAGCAGATTGTGAATCCGCAACCCTTCGTTGATCACCGGAATCACCACGCACCAGCGGTGTTGGCGCCCCTGCCACAGCGGCCGGGTGCAGGACGGTACCTGACGGTTGTCGCACGCCTGTGAAGAGGTCATCGCAGTCTCCTCAGGCGACCCGGGCGGTGATCAGCGCAACGCCGGCAATCACCAGCACAATTCCAGCGCCGGTGGTCCAGTGGAAGGGTTCGCGAAAGATCAACACCGACGACAATGCCACACAGGCCACAGCCCCGGTGGTCAGCACCGGATGCGCCACATTCAGCGGCAAGCGGGCCAGCGCGGCGGCATACAGCAGAAAGGCCAGACCATACAGCCCGAGGCCCAGCCAGAAAGGCCAATTGCTGAAGGCGTTCAGCGGGTCATTGAACGAGGGGAACTTGCGCGGCGGCATCATGGCCATCTTCACCAGCACGCTGGCCGAGGTATTGGAGAAAATGCCGAGCAACAGGATCAGCCATTTCATGCCCGCCCCTCCCCGTTGCCACTGCGGTAAAAACCGTTGGCGGCGACCAAGGCCCGCTCGATAGACGTGAGGTGCGGTTCATGGACGGTGGCGAGCATTTCGATGGTCACCAGGTGCTTGGGTAGGTGCTGTTTCAGCGCGCAATGCACCTGTGCATGGTCGGTGCAACCATCGCCCAACGGCACCAAATTGGGCTCGCTGGCGTGCACGTGGCCAATCAGCGAGGCATGCTCTCGCAGAACCGTGTCGGGGGTTTCGCCAGTGATCGTCAGCGCGCCGGTGTCCAGTTGCATCTTGATGTCCGGGTGATCAATCGCCTGTACCACCCGGGCCGTTTCGGCGCTAGTGGTCATGAAGTTGGCGCCGTAGCACGGCGGGTTGGGTTCCAGACACATCAGCACGCCGTAAGCGCCAGCGAAATTTCCCACCCGGTGGAAGAACTCTACCGCCACGTCGAACGCCTGCTGGTCATCCAGTCCACTGCGGTCGCGATTTTTCGGAGAGCCGAACACCAACCGAGTGGCGCCAAGGCCCGCGCCTATGCGGCAGATATTCGCCAGGTGCAGCAGCAACGCCGCCTGGCTCAGTTCAGAGCCAAAGACATTCAAGCCGGTGGTGCCGAACAGCAGCGCCTGCATGCCGGTGATTTCAATACCGCGCTCGTGCCACCCGCGTCGTACCCGGGCGATGTCAGTGTCGCTGGCCTGGTTGAGATCGGGAAAATACTTGCCGGGGGCGACATCGATCGCATCGACGCCGTGACGCTGAAGCAACTGCGCGACGGCCGCATCTTCCGCCGGATCCCAGGCAATGTTGGAAATCGCCAGTCTCATGGGCCAGTCCTCGAATCGGGATGAATCGTAGAGGGTTCCGACTGCGCGTAGGCGCGAATCGCTTGCAGGGTTTCCCGGACGCTGTATTGATAGGGCCCCGTGCTCGAGAACAGATCAGCGTGTCGCGTACGAAAATCATAGATCGCCGGTGGCGTGGACAAGCGGTTTTCGAAGGCCAGGCCAAAACCTTGTTGCGCCAATGCCGCCACGCTGATCGGTGCCGCCGTCAGGTGGATCCGCTGCAAACCGGCGTTGAGCGCGATTTGCAGGTCGAACCACAGATTGACCATCGGATAAAACTGGAACACGCCACGGCTGTCGATGGCCTGCAGGTTGTTGTGGTGCAACAGGTCGAAAATCACATTCTTGCGCAGGCCCGGCCCCACCAATCCCGGCAGTCGAACGATCAGGTGCCGGGGAAAGTGCGCCTCGACAAACTGTTCCAGACGCCGGCGGTGCAAGCCATAGGGGTGCAGGCCTGCCTCCACCACCGTGCTGTCTTCGTCGACCTCAACCGCCGTCTTGAACACATCGACGGTGCTGATCAGGATGAAGGTTTTGCAGGTCAGGGTGCGCAAGTGGGTGATCAGGCCATCGATGTTCTGCCAGTCCGCTTCGGGTTCGCGGTTGGCGATCCATTTTTGCGCGGGAGCGCCGGCGCACACCAGGGTATCGAACGAGCGGTGGTCGATCTCAGCGATGCTGGTCGAGCGATAAAGGGCGGTGAACGAGGTCTGCCTGGCCAGCGTCGAGCCGACAAACCCGGTAAACCCGATCAGGCCGTTTTGGTCATTGTTCATGAGCGGCTCCGCAATTCATGAGCAGCAACTGCGCATCATTCACGGCAAACGCGGCGCTGTAGGTACAGTTGAACCTGCGGATTTCCGACTCAAGCACAACCCCTTGCCCGGTTTCTCCCGCTTGCAGGTTCAGATGGGAGGTCAGGAAATAAAACGGGCCGGCCGGCCGCTGCCTGAACAGATCGTCGATCCAGCCGCGCAACTCTTCGCCTTCCATGGCCGGCGCCCTGACTTTGGTTTGCTCATCCCTGGCGACGATAAAATGCTGATGGCTCAGTTGCGGGTCGCGCAGGCGATAAAACTCCAGAGACGGTTGCGCATTCGGATGCACCAGAATCGTCTCTGTCGGCATCTGTGCGATGTAGCCGTACAGCGCCGCGTTGTCGGTGAACTCATAGTTGTCGCCTTGGGCATTTTTGTAGCAGGCCTTCATTGCTTGCAGTGACAGGAGCGTAAAGAGCAACCAGCCCAGCACCTTGAACGTTTTTGATGGACTTGCGGTAAATTCGAGCGTCGCCAAACTGGAAATGACCAAACTAAAGGGCACCAGCCAGATCACATGCCGAGGATAAGTCACCGGGTAGAACCCCAGCACTTTGCCCGCCACCACGACCAGCAGCAAGGCACAAAAAAACACATTCAATTTGAAAATAAAGCCTCTGTCGTTAAACACCCACAAGGCAGCACTGGAGACTATCGAAATCACCAACAAGGCTTTGCCATACGCGCCCAGTAGCGCATCGGATAACACAGCCAAAGCTTGGCTGAACGAGCTGTTTTTATACTGTGAATAGTTGCCGAGTTGATAGACCGTCAAGTGTTTCATGTCCCCATAGGAAAACCCGACGATCAGCAGTGCACACACAAACAGCAGACCATTTATCCGCCACTGAGGATCGTCCCTGCGCGTTAAAAACCACCACACGGCATAACCCAACAAGCCACCGGACACTAATAACGTCGAAAAGCCCAGCACACTGACCACGGCAGCGCCGACGATTAGCCAGGCCATATGCCGGGTTTCTTCCGCCTTCCAGATCGCCAGTATGGCGAGGAAGCTGGCCGACACTTCAAGGAAATAGTGCTTCAACTCCGTTACTTGAAAACCCATCGAAAATGAGTTCCCGATCAGCGCAATCAGTAATACAAACAGCCCCCAACGGTATTTTTTGTATAGCAGGCACATGGGCAGAAACATCACCACCGATGCCGTCAATACCGAAAACCGCAGCGACCGAATGTCGTAATGAAACACCGTCATGATCATCTTTAAAAACAAAGACGCCACCACCGGTTCCGCCTGATCGTAGTACGGCAACGGCGCTATGAACTCTGCCGGCGCCTTGATCGCGATGATGTTCTTCAGCAGCATGGCTTCATCCATCCAGACTGAACGCGAGGTCAAGGTGATAAAAATGCTCAGCAGAACGACCAGCGCGAGTGCAGTGCCCAGCTTGGGAAGGTCAACGTATTTCATCGTCTACTTTCTCCAGCACGTCGTAAATATTGTCTATTTTCCCGCCCAGCACGGAGTAACAGCCGGGTAAGGTGGCGTGCTTTTCAAACAAGATCGGTCGGCCGTCATCGCTTTCGTTCTTTTGCAGTACGGTTTTGACTTCGTATATCGACTCGATGTGCCTGGCCTGGGCAATGGCTGGAATATATCGCGCGACGTCCCGAACCATACGTTCTGCACGACTTTCTCGGGGGTGCAGCCTGAGCCGCTCGTAAGGATCGATCCCTGGCTGGTCCTGCCAATGCACATGCGGGGTGAAGCGAACATGGGACAAGGTGTGCAGCCCGCGAGCCGGGAATGGCATCATCGAAAAGAACGGGCCGTCCATGACCGTGATGCCCAAGTCTTCCAGCGCTGGCGGCATCTGCATCAGCGCCATCTCGGCGATTTCCTGCTTCAACCCGGTGCCGACACCGGGAAAATCACCCTTGAACTGATTGGTGCCACTGTAGGTGCAGTTGAAGACGTAGCGGCAGCCAACCCGCTCATCGTCTCGCCCCGCACGGCGGGTCACCACTTGCAACCCGGCCTGCGGCGCTCTGTCGATGGCGCAGGCCAGGGTCTGATAGCGAATCTGCACCCCGCTCGCCGTCAGTTCGCGCTCCGCCCAGCTCGCCAGTTGGGTACTGTCGAACGCGTACTCGTCGACGACAAATACGCCCTCGATCAACTTCGGCTCAAACAACAGCCGCAGCCCGGCGGGCGCACTCTGCACCGCCGCACCGATGTCACGGCAAAAACGCTCGAACTGTTTAGCGGTGACTTTTGAGTTATGGCGGGCAATCGCGTACAGCTTGGTGAAGTCTCGCCTGATCGCTTCAGGCCAATCCTGCAGGAACCTGGGGACATTGACCCGACTGCGATAAGCCGTGGTAAAGCTGCGCGGGTAGTGATAACCGTTATGCACCCGCGCCTGATTGTTATACGAGGCGCGCATCAATAACCCCGGCTCGCGTTCGATCAGCACCACGCGTTTCAACTGTCGCTGTCGGGCCAGATGAATAGCGATGGCGCAACCGTAAAATCCGCCGCCGATAATCACGGCGTCGTAATCCGGCGCCGGCGACGCCGTCACGAGGCGTCTCCGTTGACCGAAACGCTCTCTGGCGCTGCGGTCGACGACACCTCCTCTACATTCAACTTGTCCAGGCGTGTCATGCGCACGCTGGTGAACTCTTGGGCCACATGATACAGAGGGCCCTCACTGGACAAACTGACCATGTTTGATATGTATTCACCCAGTACCAGCAGTACCAGGGAGATCAGAAAAAACATACCCGACTGTTGCAATGAAAGGCTGATCCAACCGGGCGCTACATCTGTTTTGAAGATACCGATAGCGACCACATACACGCAATACAACAGGTTTATTCCGGCACCGAATAACGAGAGCGCGGTGACCAGTCGCATCGGTGCAGGGGTGGTGGAGATCAATAAGCGCACCCCACGATCAATACTTTCCCACAGGCCGGTAGAAGCCCCTATCAGCGGCGGCGGCGTATAGTAGTAACTCAGGTAAGCGCGGATGAAACCACCGGTCGCCGGCAAGTGCCGATAGGCCATCGCCGGTCGAGGATGTTGAAGAATGAAATTAATCACCTTCTTGTTCACTACGCGATAAGGTGGCGCCTGTTTAACCAGATGAATGCCATTGAACCATTGGTACAGCCGATGAAAGATAAGAAACGCCATGTGGTATATACGGGGCTGTACCGGCTGGGTCTTATTACAGACAAACACCACGTCCGCGCCACCCATGGCCTGACCGAGCATCTTCGGCAGAAAGCGAATATCATCGCGTAACGGATCAATCACTGCGACCACGTCACCCAAGGCACTTTCCAAACCCACCCAAGAGGCGGTGTCGACGTCGACTTCCTTGGTCAAGGCATACACTTGTAAATTGGCAAACCCTTGTTCATCGGTCAGGCGTTTAAGCACGGCAATACTGTCGTCACTCGAGGCGTTGTCAACCACGATAAACTCATAATCACTGACCAACTCGGCAATGACGAATGTTGCATCCGCCACAATGCTTTCAAGCCGGGCCGATTGATTTCTGATCACACATACAACAGACAGGAAACATGGGAAGAATGGCATTTAAAAAGCCTCTTAATAACCCTGTACCCATCGAGCGACTGCTGGTAAGCCTGATGACATGAAATGTGTAAGGTGGGTGCAACAACCGCGCCCTACTCCTCCATAAGATAGACTGAAGACCTTCCGCTTTGCTCGGTAGTTCCCACTGTTTACACGTCCCTTACACTGTGATTTTTTGGATCCAATTTGCAATATCGATGAGTACCCGCGCCTGTTCACCGCCATTGTCAGTCAATACTGATTTTTTCACCTCCTTTTGACGACGCCTTGACCCAGTCCACTTTAGCCTGTGTGCTCAAATGGCTCCGTTGCTGGGCGATAGGTGGTCATTTCGACAGGCCAACACGGTAAATACCATGACCGACCTCGCTGCTGCATACGGGTCTTCAGGGAAGCACGACAGTCCCGGGTTGAGCACCCTCCTGCTGATCGCCACAGTCGCCGCACTGTTGATCTTGGCCCTGAGTCTGAACGGATGGCCGGGGTCACTGCCGGACCTGGCCAAAGGCGACAACATGACCACCGCCGGGGTCTATACCCAGTGGGACATCGGCAATGTCGTGGTGCTCGTGCGACATGCGGAAACCTGCAGCCACTCCACCCATCCGTGCCTGGGCCCGAGCGACGGCATCACTCGCATCGGCAGCGAAACGGCGATCGAGACCGGCAAAGCGCTAACCACCCTTGGCTTGACCAAAACCGACCTGCTGACCAGCCCGTTGCAACGCACTGCGCAAACCGCCTACGCCATGTTCGGCAAAGCCATTCCCCAGCGAGACTGGTTGATGTATTGCGACCACTCCATGCTGCAGGATGTCATCACGCACAAGGCCCCGCACCGTAATCTGGTGCTGATCACCCACGGCGACTGTATCGACCGAATGGAAAAAGCCTTGGGCTATCCCCATGCGGGGACGAGCGAGTACGCCAGTTCGCTGTTCATCAACCTCGGCCACACCGGCAAACCCGAGGCGATGGGCTACCTTAATGCTGCGGACTGGCAGTCGACGTTGGATAAAAAGCCGTAGCCACCCAACCATTCAGTATGAATAGCTACGCTAATGCGCGCCCCTGCCCCCGAGTTGCCGTTGGCTGGCCGACAAATCCGCTGTCGCCTGCCATACAACTGTCGTCGCACCTATGCGACAATGCGCGCAATGTCCGGCATGAATCCCGCATTCTTCTCTCAGCAGCTTGGCCCCAGCGTCCACATGTTGCTGTCAACCTATGCGCGCTGGGTCAACTCAAGCTCTGACTGGCACGAGCAGAACTCTGCTCTATTTTGGGTACCCAACAGGGCACCCGCGGAATCCAGTCAATCCTAAGCTATTGAAAGGTAAGGTAATTGATCTCCACAGCTAACATCACCATGCAATTTGGCGCCAAACCCCTGTTCGAGAATGTCTCGGTCAAGTTTGCCGGCGGTAACCGTTACGGCCTGATCGGCGCCAACGGTTGCGGCAAGTCCACCTTTATGAAGATTCTCGGTGGCGATCTTGAGTCGTCGGGTGGCCAGGTGATGCTGGAGCCGAACGTGCGTCTGGGTAAATTGCGCCAGGACCAGTTCGCCTACGAAGAATTCACCGTGATCGACACCGTGATCATGGGTCACGAAGAGCTGTGGAAGGTCAAGGCCGAGCGCGATCGTATCTATTCGCTGCCAGAAATGACCGAAGCCGACGGCATGGCCGTGGCCGAGCTGGAAACCGAGTTCGCTGAAATGGACGGCTACACCGCCGAATCCCGCGCCGGTGAGCTGCTGCTGGGCCTGGGTATCGGCATCGAACAGCATTTCGGCCCGATGAGCGAAGTGTCGCCAGGCTGGAAACTGCGCGTGTTGCTGGCGCAGGCACTGTTCTCCGATCCAGAAGTGCTGTTGCTCGACGAACCGACCAACCACCTGGACATCAACACCATCCGCTGGCTGGAAAACATCCTGACCCAGCGCAACAGCCTGATGATCATCATCTCCCACGATAGACACTTCCTGAACAGTGTCTGTACACACATGGCCGACCTGGATTACGGCGAGCTGCGTCTGTTCCCGGGCAACTACGACGAGTACATGACCGTGGCGACCCAGTCCCGCGAGCAACTGCTGTCGGACAACGCCAAGAAGAAAGCACAGATCAACGAGCTGCAGTCGTTCGTCAGCCGCTTCTCGGCCAACGCCTCGAAAGCCAAGCAGGCCACTTCCCGTGCCAAGCAGATCGACAAGATCCAGCTGGCCGAGGTCAAGCCTTCGAGCCGCGTCAGCCCGTTCATCCGCTTCGAGCAAACCAAAAAGCTGCACCGTCAGGCGGTCATCGTCGAGCGCATGGCCAAAGGCTTCGACGGCAAACCGCTGTTCAAGGACTTCAGTTTCGTGGTTGAAGCTGGCGAGCGCGTGGCGATCATCGGCCCGAACGGTATCGGCAAAACCACCCTGCTGCGTACGCTGGTCAACGAACTGACGCCGGACGCCGGGACCGTCAAATGGACCGACGCTGCCGAGCTGGGCTACTACGCCCAAGATCACGCGTCGGACTTCGAAGAAGAAGCCAACCTGTTCGAGTGGATGGGTCGCTGGACCCAAGGTGGCGAGCAAATGGTGCGTGGCACCCTGGGCCGCATGCTGTTCTCCAACGACGAGATTCTGAAGTCGGTGAAGGTGATCTCCGGTGGTGAACAAGGTCGCATGCTGTTCGGCAAGCTGATCCTGCAAAAGCCAAACGTGCTGATCATGGACGAACCGACCAACCACTTGGACATGGAATCCATCGAGGCATTGAACCTCGCACTGGAGAACTACCCTGGCACGCTGATCTTCGTCAGCCACGACCGTGAGTTCGTATCGTCGCTGGCCACCCGCATCATCGAGCTGAGCCCGAGCGGTGTGGTCGACTTCAGCGGCACCTACGACGACTACCTGCGTAGCCAGGGCGTGGTGTTCTGATTTAGCGGTTGCTGTCTGCAATACAAAAAGCCCTGTCCCAGTGACGGGGCTTTTTCCATAGTTTTTGAAAGAGCGGGCTCGTCGGATCGCCGCGATGACGGTGTACCAGACAAACCGCAACAGACCAATCGCGGGCAAGCCCGCTCCCACAAATTATCGGCGCCTGGCTTAACGCAATCGTTAGCCTGCTTTCTTTTATCCGCTGCTCAGGCCATCATGACGCACTCTAACCGCCCGCCAGCGAACGAGCCCATGTCTGCCGCCCAAACGCCCCCGCTTCCCGCCCCGCCCGCCAGCTCCCTGGCTGTCACCCTGCAAATCGTCTCTATCGTGTTTTATACCTTCATCGCCTTTCTCTGCATCGGTCTGCCGATTGCGGTGATTCCGGGGTATGTCCACGATCAGTTGGGTTTCAGCGCGGTGGTCGCCGGTGTGACCATCGGCTCGCAGTACCTGGCCACTCTGCTCAGTCGCCCACTGGCCGGGCGCATGGCGGACGGGATTGGCACCAAGCGCGCGATCATCTACGGGTTGTCCGGCATTGCGCTCAGTGGCGTGCTGACGTTGCTGGCGACGCTCCTGGTCAGCCTGCCCGTGACGAGCCTGGTGATCCTGATCATTGCCCGGATCTTTCTTGGCGTGGCCCAAGGACTGATTGGCGTCGGCACCATCAGTTGGTGCATCGGCCAGGTCGGTACGGAGCATACGGCGCGGGCGATTTCCTGGAATGGCATTGCCTCCTACGGCGCGATTGCGATTGGCGCGCCAGTCGGTGTGGTGATGATCGATCAGCTGGGCTTCGACAGCCTGGGGATTACCCTGGCCATCACCGCGTCGCTGGCGCTGCTGCTGATTCGCAACAAGCCCTCGGTACCAGTGATTCGTGGCGAACGCCTGCCGTTCTGGTCGGTGTTCGGCACAGTCGCACCCTATGGTTTGAGCCTGACCCTGGCCTCCATCGGTTACGGCACCCTGACCACCTTCATCACCCTGTTCTACCTGAGCCGCGGCTGGCATGGCGCGGCGTATTGCCTGACGGTGTTCGGCGTCTGCTTTATCCTGTCGCGGTTGATCTTTATCAATGCGATCAGCCGTTTTGGCGGCTTTACCTCGGCCATCAGCTGCATGGCGATTGAAACCCTGGGGCTGGTGTTGTTGTGGCTCTCGCCCACCACCGAAATCGCCCTGATCGGCGCGGGCCTGACCGGTTTCGGCCTGTCGCTGGTGTACCCGGCGCTGGGGGTCGAGGCGATCAAACAGGTACCGAACAGCAGTCGCGGCGCCGGGTTGAGTGCTTATGCCGTGTTCTTTGATTTGGCGCTGGCGATTGCCGGACCGGTAATGGGCAGCATCGCACTGGGGCTGGGCTATGCGTGGATTTTCTTCTATGCGGCGCTGCTGTCACTGGCCGGGTTGTCGTTGACACTTTGGCTGGCTCGGCGGGCCAGGCGTTGATGCGTCCAGGCTGAAAACCCAACCAACCGGCCATTTACTTGACGGTACAGACTATCCGGACTTAGCTAATGAGTAACTGAGAGGCAATATCTCAGTGCGGTTAGAAGCCAGGTTCAGTATTAATCAACGGCCTCTGACTATCTCCATACGTGGCCCGCTGGCAAATATCTCGTCGTTAACCTGCCC
This sequence comes from Pseudomonas sp. NA-150, assembly GCF_044336365.1. Classification (NCBI taxonomy): domain Bacteria; kingdom Pseudomonadati; phylum Pseudomonadota; class Gammaproteobacteria; order Pseudomonadales; family Pseudomonadaceae; genus Pseudomonas; species Pseudomonas sp. NA-150. The sequence continues at coordinate 3,843,042 of NZ_CP172305.1, forward strand.
CCTGAGTCACACGCTCAGGGAGAGCGATCATGACATTGTCATGGGCCAGCACGGACGTTTGTAAAAAGAACTGCCCTCTAGCGTGTTATTACGCCCTCTGTGCTTTGTTGTTAATGTCGTTGACGCCTCAAGTGCACGCGGCATGTTCGTTAATTGCCACGCCCGGAAACGACTCACTGACCTGCGACAGTGGCAGCAGTGGGCCGTTCACCGACTTGCAGGGCAATAACACCCTGACCTTTCCCGCCCAAGGTACCGGCACCATAAACGGCGCGGTGACCTTCGGCCCCGGTGCCGACCACATAGTGATGAACTCCGGGCGCTTCGTTGGTGCGGTGAACATGGGCGATGGCGCCAACACCTTTGAAATCAATGCGGGCACGGTCACCGGCGCCGTCCTGCAAGGTAGCGGCATCGACAACTTCATCATGACCGGCGGAACGATCCAATCCCTGTCCCAAGGCGATGGCCGGGATAACTTCCTCATGACCGGCGGCACCATCATCGGGGCTTTCGAAGATGGCGATGTGGCCACCGTGACCGGCGGCACCATTGGTCGAGTGGACATGAAGCTCGACAACAACATCTTCAACATGTCCGGCGGGCGGATTATCGGCAATCTGGTGACGGGCTTCGCCAAGGACACCATCACCGTCTCTGGCGGCATCATCGGCGGCAATATCAGCGTCAGTGGAGGGGATGACAGCGTCACGATCAGCGGTGGCGAAGTGGACGGGGAAGTACGCATGGGCTCCGGCAATGACACCTTTCTCTGGGTGAACGGCGGCATTATCAAATCGGCGATTTTGATGGCCGACGATAACGACACCGCCATCCTGCGCAATCTCAACGAAAGCATTATCAGCACCACCCCAAGCCTCGACGGCGGCCCCGGCATTGATAGCCTGACGTTCGACGCCTCCAGTTCAGCCACGCCGGGGCGCTACGTCAATTGGGAAACGGTCAACCTGAGCAACGGTTCGCGCTTCGACCTGGCCGCCGGCAACTTCGTCCTCGGCGACAGCGTAACCGCTACCGGGGTGTTCAACGTCGATGGCAGCAGTGCACTGACCTCCACCCAAGGCAGCATCAGCCCGTTTACCAGCACCCGACTGGCCACCCTGAACAACGCTGGCACCATTGACCTGACCTCGGCCAGTGCGGTCGCGACCGACACCCTGACCCTGCATGGTAATTACCAGGGCAATAACGGCCAATTGCGGGTGCAATCGGTGGTGGGCAACGACACCGCGCCGAGTGACAGACTGGTGGTGGACCGTGGCACCCTGGGCGGCACCACCCAAATCGACGTCAGCAATCTGGGCGGCGCCGGCGGTCTGACGCAACAGAACGGTATCCAAGTGGTGCAGGCCAGCAATGGTGCGACCAGTGATAATGCAGCCTTCTCGTTGAAGCACTCGGTGTCCGCCGGTGCTTATCAGTACTACCTGTTCAAAGGCGGGGTAACGGCAGGCTCGGAGAACAGTTGGTACCTGCGCTCTGCCGTGGTCGCGGTGCCCGTGGCTGCGGTGCCACTCTTAGCCCTGGCGGAGCCGGTGGTCACTGCCGAACCGCCCGCTTCACCGCCTGCCACACCACCGGTCACGACGCCACCAGCGACACCCCCGGTCACGCCGCCGCCCGCAACACCGCCAGCGACACCCGCGCAAACGCCGCCGCCCGCAACGCCGCCAGCGACACCCGCGGTAACGCCGCAAACGCCAACCACCAATGCCCAAGCGGCGGTTCTGGTGCAACCCGCCGCCACCCCGCCGGTTGCAGCCATCGGTACCCCGCCGCTGCCGGTCGCCGTACCGGGGACCGCGCCGATTCCCTTGTATCGACTGGAGGTGCCCAACTACGCCGTGGTGGCGCCCTCCGCTGCGGTTCTTTCACTGGCGGCGCTGGGCACATTCCATGATCGTCAGGGCGCGCAAAGCTTGCTCAATGAATCGGGTCTGGCGCCTGCGGGCTGGGGTCGACTGTATGGCAATGACTTCAAGCAGAGTTGGTCCGGCACGGTCGACCCAAGCCTCGATGCGACGCTGAAGGGGTTTCAGGTGGGCAATGATCTGTACGCCTCGCCCACCCGCGGCGGCCGCCTGCAGCGCGTCGGGGTGTTCATCGGTCACAGTCAGTTGCGCGGCGATGTGCAGGGCTTTGCCGAAGGTTTCCACGATCGCCGCAGCGGCACGCTGAACATCGAAGGTGACAGCCTGGGCGCCTACTGGACGTTGACCGATCCCACCGGCTGGTACCTCGACGCGGTGGCGATGGGCACCCGTCTGGATGGCTATAGCCGTTCAGACCGAGGCATCAAGATCGACACCAACGGTCATGTCGTCAGCCTGTCCCTGGAAGCGGGTTATCCGCTGCCGGTTTCGCCCCACTGGACGGTCGAACCGCAAGCACAGCTGATCAATCAACGGGTGCACCTCGACAGCCAGAACGACGGGATCTCCGAGGTGTCATTTCATTCGCAGGCTTCCAACAGCGGACGCCTCGGGGTGCGCCTCGCAGGCCATTACATCGTCGCCGGCCTGCCGATCGAACCCTATGTGCGCAGTAACCTGTGGCGCAACTTCGGCGGTTCCGACAGCGTGATTTTTGCCCATGCCGACTCGATCAAGACCGAGCACAGCGCCACCAGCGCCGACCTGGGCATCGGTGTCGTGGCCACGGTGAGCAAAGGGGTCAGTGTTTACCTGAGTACCGACTACAGCAGTAACCTGGACAGCAATCAGCTGCGGGGCGTGGCGGGGAATGTGGGGATCAGACTGAGTTGGTGAGGTTAAGCGGGCTGGCCTGCCAGACCGCGTCAGGCAACACTCAATCCCTGTAGGAGCTGCCGCAGGCTGCGAACAATCGCCATCGCGAAGGTCGTTTCGACCTTATCGCAGCCTGCGGCAGCTCCTACAAAATTGAGGGCGAACCGTAGATTTTTTTGTCCAACCACAAATCACTGTGGGAGCCAACTTGCTGGCGAAGTCCTTTGTCAGCCAACAAGAAAGCTGAAGGGATTACTTCTCCGGCTCAGGCTTGAGAATCAACAGCGCCAACGGCGGCAATACCAGCGACACCGAAGCCGGCATGCCGTGGCTCTTGATCGCTTCGGCGTTGACTTCCCCGCCGTTGCCCAGATTGGAACCGGCATACATTGCCGCATCGCTATTCAACAATTCAGTCCACTGCCCGGGAAACGGCACGCCGATGCGGTAGGCCTCACGCGGCACGGGTGTCAGGTTGGCCACGATCAGCAACGGCTCGCCTTCCTTGCTCCAGCGCAGGTAGGCAAACACGCTGTTGGCTGCATCATCGCCAATCACCCACTGGAAGCCTTGCGGCACGCAATCCTGCTCGTGCAGCGCCGGTTCTTCGCGGTAGATCCGGTTCAGGTCGCTGACCAGCTTCTTCACGCCGATGTGCTCGGCGTATTGCAGCAGGTACCAGTCCAGCTGCTCGTCGTGGTTCCACTCGCGCCACTGGCCGAACTCACAGCCCATGAACAGCAACTTCTTGCCAGGATGGGTCCACATGAACGACAGGTAAGCCCGCAAGTTGGCAAACTTCTGCCAGCGGTCGCCGGGCATTTTGTCGATCAGCGAATGCTTGCCGTGCACCACTTCATCGTGGGAGATCGGCAAGATGAAGCGTTCGGACCAGGCATAGACCAGGCCGAAGCTCAGCTCGTTGTGGTGATGGGCACGATGAATCGGGTCTTGCTCGATATAGTGCAAGGTGTCGTGCATCCAACCCATGTTCCACTTGAAGTTGAAGCCGAGCCCGCCTTGCTGTGTGCCTTGGGTTACGCCTGGCCAGGCCGTGGACTCTTCGGCAATGATCATTGCCCCCGGCGACTCCAGATTGACCACGTCACTCAGGTGACGCAAAAAGTCGATGGCCTCAAGGTTCTCGCGTCCACCGTGACGGTTGGGCACCCACTCCCCGGCCTTGCGCGAATAATCGCGATACAACATCGAGGCCACCGCATCCACCCGCAGGCCGTCGACGTGGAAATGCTTGAGCCAGTGCAGCGCCGACGCCAGCATGAAGCCGTGTACTTCAGTTCGGCCGAGGTTATAGATCAGGGTGTCCCAATCCTGGTGAAAGCCTTCCTGCGGGTTGCCGTATTCGTAAAGCGCGGTGCCGTCGAATTGCGCCAGACCATGGGTGTCTGTCGGGAAATGCGCCGGCACCCAATCGAGAATCACGCCAATTTCAGCCTGGTGGCAGGCGTTGATGAAGGCCGCAAAATCTTCCGGCGAGCCATAGCGCGCGGTGGGCGCGAATTGGGACAACGGCTGATAGCCCCACGAACCACCGAACGGGTGCTCCATGATCGGCATCAACTCGATATGGGTGAAGCCCGTTTCCTTGATATACGGAATCAGCCGTTCCGCCAGTTCGTGCCAGGTGCACTGGCGAGGTGGAACGTCAGGATCGTCGCTGACCACGTACTGCCAGGAGCCAGCGTGCAGTTCATAAATCGACAGCGGTGCGGTCATCGCATGCCGGCCGCCGCGATGGGTCATCCAGTCGCCGTCCTGCCAGTCGAACTGCAAAGGTTTGGCCACCACCGACGCAGTTTCCGGCGGCATCTGCGTGGCCAGCGCCACCGGGTCGGCCTTGAGCGGCAAGATGCCGTCCTTGCCGAGAATTTCATATTTGTAGGCTTCGCCGGGCGTCAGGCGCGGCACGAACACTTCCCACACGCCGGACGGATAACGCGCGCGCATCGGGTGCCGACGGCCATCCCAGTTGTTGAAACCACCGACCACCGACACCCGCCGCGCATTGGGTGCCCACACCGCAAAACGCACGCCGTCGATGCCGTCGACGTTGACCAGCTGTGCGCCCAACGCGCTGCTCAGGTCTCGATGGTTACCTTCGGCAAACAGGTATAAATCCATCTCGCCCAGCAACTGGCCAAAACTGTAAGGGTCTTCGGTGATTTGCTCGCCACCCGCCCAACTGACTTTGAGCAAATAGGGCTGCTCGGTGGAAAAATGCCCGGCGAAAAAGCCCGGCACATCACTCATCTCCAGCGTGCCGAGTTCCTGTTCGTCTTCGCGCGACAACACCTTAACGCTCAGCGCGTCAGGCAGGTAAGCGCGAATGATCTGGCCGCCGGCACCATCGCCGTGAGGGCCCAACATCGAGAACGGGTCGTGGTGTTCTGCGCGGATCAACGCGTCCATATCAGCCGCACCGGGCAGCAATCCTGTGTCGCCCCTGCCGTATTCCTTGGGTGCATTCATTTTGTTTCTCCGTCAGATAAAGTCAGCAGTCCACGCAAGCCTTGCAAAGGTACGGCCAACCAGTTGGGGCGGTTCCTTGCTTCGTAGACTACTTCATAAGCGGTTTTTTCCAAGGTGAATAATTCGAGTGCGGCACTTTCACCTGCATCGTCTTTCCAGGCATGGGCCAAGTCCTTGGCCGCAGTGCGATAGCCGTTGATAAAGGCCTCGCGGGCCTGAGTCAGATACGTCTCTGCCACCTGATGCCGCGCGTTCACCGCCTCCACGGAAACGTCCACGCTCTGGGCATTGCGCACTGCCATGGCCGCCGCATAGTCAAAAGAGCGCAGCACGCCGCTGACGTCCTTGAACGGACTGTGCTTGGCCCGTCGCTCGATCAATGGCCGTGCCGGTTCGCCTTCAAAGTCGATCAAATAGGCATCGCCCTTGACCACCAGCACCTGACCCAAGTGTAGATCGCCATGCACCCGCAGACGCAGGCCGCCCACCGAGCGTTTCGCCAGCGCCTGAATGTGTGCCATCACCTGCTTACGCTGTTTCAGCAGCTCACTGACCAACTGCTGATCAACAGGCTCCAGGCTGGCCTTGTTCTGTTCCAGCAACTCCAGCGCCTGCTCCATTTGCGCCACGACGCTTTTGGCGGAGTGTTGACTGTCCGTGACCGTGGTGTGCTCCACAGCGAACTCCAGGTTGTCGGTCGGCGCTGCCAGTATTTGGTGCATCTCGCCCAGCCGCTGCCCCAACAGCGCCGAAAAATCCGACAGCTCGAGCAAGGCGTTGAAGTGCTGATCGATGTCCGAACGACCGTGGGACAGTTCGTCTCGCACCGCGCGTTCCAGGTTGTTCTGTGTCCACTCCCAGGCGTCGCCCTGATTGCTCAGGTAGCCTTGGGCGATCATCAACAGACTCGGTTCGCCGGCGGTGTCGACCCGTACCACCGAGCCGAGCAAGGGCGAGATGTACTTGAAGCCGGCCGCGGTCAGGTAGGCGCCCATTTCCAGTTCCGGGTGAATGCCGGCGCTGACCCGGCGAATCATTTTCAGCACCAGACTGCCACCGACCACCACCGAACTGTTGGATTGCTCGGCTGACAGGTAACGCACATTAGAGTCGTTGTTCAGGCCCAGCGGGAGAATCTCCGGCGTGTGCTCGAAACGCACCTCGCCTTCGCTGCACGGCAAAAGGGTGTCGGCGAGCATCCCTTGCACCACCGCACGGATAAAGGTTTCCAGGGTAAAGGCGTCCGTGATCAGCCCGACCTGATGCGCGCGGCGCACCCGAGCCAGGGCCAATTGCTGCGGTAAGGCACTGCTCATGTCACCTTCGGCCAGTATGCCGAACGGCAATTGATAACGGCCCTGATGCTCACCGGCCTTGACCTCGATTTCAGTCAGCAGCACCGGATGTTGTGCATCACCGAAGCGAACAGCGTAGGCGATTTTGACCTCATCGATGGCCTGGTCCTTACCGGCGAACCAACGCCGCTTCGGCAGGTACACCGCCAACGAGGTGTCTTCCATGGTGCTGCGCAGCGGCTCGTCCAGCAGCTCCTCGAGACGTTTTTTCAGGACCATTGTCGGAAAGTCCGGCATGCTTTGCGCCGGCTCGACGTGCCAGCTCGGCATCTGGTTTTCCGCCGCCAGCAGGAACCAATAAAAGCCATAAGGCGGCAACGTTAGCAAATACGTCAACTGACCGATGGGCGGAAACGCGCTGCCGCCGAGCATTTCCACCGGCACCATGCCGACATACGCCGACAGCTCCAGCTCCGCCGCTTGTGCCGCGCTGGAGACGTTGGCCACGCACAAGATGATCTCTGTCTTGCCGTCTGCGCCGCTGTATTCACGGGTGTAGGCCAGGATCCGCCGATTGCTCGGCGAAAGCATTTTCAAGGTGCCGCGCCCGAAGGCTTTTTGCTGCCTGCGCACGCCCAACATTCGCCGCGTCCAGTTCAGCAATGAATGCGGGTCGTTGTGTTGGGTTTCGACGTTGACCGACAGGTAGCCGTACAACGGGTCCATGATCGGCGGCAGCACCAGGCTCGCCGGATCTGCCCGCGAGAAACCACCGTTGCGGTCGATGGACCACTGCATTGGCGTGCGCACGCCATCGCGATCACCGAGATAAATGTTGTCGCCCATGCCGATTTCATCGCCGTAATACAGGGTCGGCGTGCCCGGCATCGACAGCAGCATGCTGTTCAATAATTCGACGCGGCGCCGATCCCGCTGCAGCAACGGCGCCAGGCGGCGACGGATGCCCAGATTGATTCTGGCGCGGCGATCGGCGGCGTAATAATTCCACAGGTAATCGCGCTCACGGTCGGTGACCATTTCCAGGGTCAGTTCATCGTGGTTGCGCAGGAAAATCGCCCACTGGCAATTCGCCGGAATTTCCGGGGTCTGGCGCAGGATATCGGTAATCGGGAAACGGTCTTCCTGCGCCACGGCCATGTACATCCGCGGCATCAGCGGGAAGTGGAACGCCATATGGCATTCATCGCCGTCCTGGCCCTTGGTGTCGCCGAAATACAGCTGCGTGTCTTCCGGCCACTGATTGGCCTCGGCCAGCAACATGCGATCCGGGTAATGAGCATCGATCTCGGCGCGAATCTTCTTCAAGACCTGGTGAGTCTCGGCGAGGTTTTCGTTATTGGTGCCGTCGCGCTCGATCAGGTAGGGAATAGCATCCAGCCGCAGGCCGTCGATACCCATGTCCAGCCAATAACGCATGACTTCAAGCACCGCCTCCAGCACGGCCGGGTTATCGAAATTCAGGTCTGGCTGGTGCGAGTAAAAACGGTGCCAGAAGTACTGACCGGCCACCGGGTCCCAGGTCCAGTTGGACTTCTCGGTGTCGAGAAAAATGATCCGGGTGCCGTCGTATTTTTGGTCACTGTCGGACCACACATAGAAGTCCCGCGCCTTGGAACCGCGCTTGGAGGTGCGGGCTTTCTGGAACCAGGGGTGCTGGTCGGAGGTGTGGTTGATGACCAACTCAGTGATCACCCGCAGGCCACGAGCATGCGCTTCGGCGATGAATTTTTTCGCGTCGGCCATCGTCCCGTAGTCGCTGTGCACGCCACGATAATCGGCGATGTCATAGCCATCATCACGACGCGGCGAGGGGTAGAACGGCAGCAGCCAGATGGTGTTGACGCCCAGCTCGGCAATGTAATCCAGCTTGGTGATCAAGCCGGTAAAATCACCGATCCCATCGTTATTTGAATCAAAAAAAGACTTAACGTGAACCTGATAGATGACCGCGTCCTTGTACCAGAGCGGGTCTTCAATAAAGGCTGCTTGCTTGGGTTTCTTCGCCATCGTCATACAATCCTTTTAATTCGAGGCCTGGATACGCCAAATGCCAAAGGGTTGATGCCAAGGTTCGATGCGCATCCACTGCTGCTTGCCATACCAGGTCCAACGATGGCCGGTCATCAGGTCTTCACCCGACGTCGCGGCGTCGTCCGGCAGGCCCATTTCCCACAGCGGCAGTTCGAAATGCGCTTCCTGAGCGTTAAACGGGTCGAGGCTGACCGCGACCAAAATAAAGTTGCTGCCATCGGCACTGCGTTTGCCGAAGTACAGGATGTTGTCGTTCCACGCCGTGTAAATGCTCAGGCCAAGGTGAGTCTGCAACGCCGGGTTCTGCCGACGAATGCGGTTCAGTTGAGCGATCTCGGCGATGATATTGCCCGGCGCGCTGTAGTCTCGCGGACGAATCTCGTACTTCTCTGAATCCAGGTACTCTTCCTTGCCCGGAATCGGTGCCGCTTCGCATAACTCGAAACCGGAATACATGCCCCACAAGCCCGAGCCCATGGTCGCCAGCACTGCGCGGATCAGAAACCCGGCGCGTCCCGATTCGTGCAGAAAGAACGGGTTGATGTCCGGCGTATTGACGAAAAAATTCGGCCGGTAGCAATCGCGCCACGGTGGCTGATTCAGCTGTGAAAAGTATTCCGCCAGCTCGGCCTTGGTGTTGCGCCAGGTGAAGTAGGTGTAGCTCTGCGAATAACCGACCTTGCCCAAACGCGCCATCATCGCCGGTTTGGTAAAGGCCTCGGCGAGGAACATCACATCGGGGTGCTGACTGCGGATATCGGCAATCATCCATTGCCAGAACGGCAGCGGCTTGGTGTGTGGGTTGTCGACGCGGAAGATTTTCACCCCCTCGTGCACCCAGCCCAGCACCACGTCGCGCAACTCCAGCCACAAGCTGGGAATCGCATCGCCGGCGTAGAAGTCGACGTTGACGATGTCCTGATACTTCTTCGGCGGGTTTTCCGCATAACGGATCGTGCCGTCCGGGCGCCAGGAGAACCAGCCCGGATGTTCCTTGAGCCATGGGTGGTCTTGCGAGCACTGGATGGCAAAGTCCAGGGCGATTTCCAGCCCGTGAATCGCCGCCGCTTTCACCAGATTGCGGAACTCCTCACGCGAGCCCAACTGCGGGTGAATCGCGTCATGGCCGCCTTCAGCGCTGCCGATGGCATACGGGCTGCCCGGATCATCGGGGCCGGCTTCCAGCGAGTTGTTAGGCCCTTTGCGGAAGGCACGACCGATGGGGTGAATCGGCGGGAAGTACAGCACGTCGAAGCCCATGTCATGGATCATCGGCAACCGGCCCAACACATCATTGAAGGTGCCGTGGCGGGCAGGGTCGTTAGTGACCGAGCGCGGGAACAACTCATACCAACTGGCGAACTGCGCGCGTTGGCGCTCGACGTCCAAGGGGAAATCGATACTGCGACTCAGGTAGGCGCGATTCTCCGCCCTGGCCATCAGCGCCACGGTTTCAGCGCTGAGCAACAGCGCCACCTGACCTTCGGTATCACGCTGGCCGAATTGCGCCAGCACACTGTTGAGCTGATCTTTGATGGCGCCCTGATGACGCTCCGCCGCCTGCGCCAGGTGAATGCGACCCTCCTCCAACTCCAGGCCGATGGGCACACCCGCTTCATACTTTTTGCGCAGTTCGTAACCATAACTGGCGAACTGATCGATCCAGGCTTCCAGCCGGAACAGATAACGACTGACCGACGCCGGAGTGAACTCGCCGCGCCAACTGTCGTTTACCAACGCCTGCATCGGCACGCTGTGCCAATCCTCTTCATCCACCGCACGCCAGCTAATCACCACCGCGAGCTGGTCATGGCCATCGGCGAACACCTTGCTGGTGACTTCGACCGGCTGGCCAACGATGGCCTTGGCCGCGAACAAGCCACCCTCGATCACCGGCATGGTGTTTTCAATCACGATGCGCGGCAATTGCAGGGCGTGGGTCAGGGTTAAAGGCTGCGTCTGGTGCGGGACATCACTGGCCAGGGAATCCGGGCCGTATGGCTGATCAGCGGTCACATTCATCGAGCTTTACTCCTCACGCCCCTATAAAAGACGCACGTCAGCAAAAATTCCGTGGTGGGACGATTCAATTTGAAAACGGGCGAACCCGGTCCTGCACCGTCCCTCCCCCTCAGGTGCCTAGAGTTTCCGAGCACGGGCCGGTGGGGAAAGTTCAAAAGGATTTGGTTGCGTGAATCAGCTTAGACCGGGGTCGGTCAAACGCCGGAGTCATTTGCCGAGTACCACTGTCCAACGTGGCAGACATCGTAAGAAAGTAACCCGAAGCCGATGGACCTGGAGGTGACGTGATGAACATCCCTATCCCCGCTGAAACGCCTGACCCAATGATCGACGATCCTGCACTGCCCGTGCCAAAGCCGGAGAAAGAACCACCGGACACCATGCCGCCAGTGATCGAGCCACCCAAGGGCGATCCACCCAGCCAGGAGCCGCCCGCGGTGCTGTGTGAGGATTTGTCTGAATAGATGGATTGATGACCACATCACCTGTAGGAGCTGCCGAAGGCTGCGATCGACTGCGAAGCAGTTGCCACGACTTAGAACCCATCGCAGCCTTCGGCAGCTCCTACAGGGACCAATGGGAACTGGCCTAATAACACGTCACCGTGATCGGAAACCACAGCAGGTCATCTAGCGCACGCCTTCTGATCACGATTTTCCCCGGTGTGCTGATGCCATCCATTGCTGCAGTCGTGCGCAGAAAATAGTCGACGATTAACGCTTCCGGTCGCTGCCGACCCAGCACGCAACGAGGCTGCGCCTGGAATACATCGGGTTTGATCACCAACGTCAGCGCCTTGGCTTCGACCTCCAGGTCCAACAGCCAATCCCCCTGTTCTTCCACCACCGCGCCATCGCGCTCGATCACCGCCCTGACATACCGATCCGCCACACCCGTCTCGGCCTGGGCCAGCATCGACGTCAGAAACAGCGTCACTTCAATCAAGTTTTTCATCGGGCACTCCTGTCGGCCAATCCCTTTTTAACGGCCAACACACCGCGTGTACCAGCCCTACCTATTCGAATCCTCTCGTTCGGATAGCCCGCGAAAACCCAGCACTTCACTGGGACAAAAGCGCATCTGATCCGCTTTTTATTGAAAGACCTGAGCCTGTTATGCAAACAGTTGCGCGCCCATAGTGCATTGGCCTGATAGAGGCTGATGAGATCCGACCATGAGCGAACGTATCCCTGTCCAGATCATTGAACCCGTCGCGCCTTTCACAGCCAAGGTGAAGGTCAAGTCCAGCGACAACATGGTGTTTACCCGCAGTTTCACCGGGCTGTTCCGTAACCTGAGGATCAGTGGCGCGGGCGTATTGTTTTTGTTGTTCTTCGGCACGGTGTGGCTGGACTGGGGCGACCGTCAGGCGGTGTTATGGGATTTGGCCGACAGTAAATTCCATGTTTTTGGCGCGACGTTCTGGCCGCAGGATTTCATTCTGCTGTCTGCGATCCTGATCATCTGCGCCTTCGGCCTGTTTGCGATCACCGTGTTTGCCGGTCGCGTGTGGTGCGGTTACACCTGCCCGCAAAGCTCATGGACCTGGATCTTCATGTGGGTCGAGAAAATCACCGAGGGCGAGCGCAATCAGCGGATCAAACTGGACGCCGCGCCCTGGGGCCTGAACAAGCTGGCGCGGCGTTCGGCCAAGCACACCTTGTGGCTGGCCATCAGCCTGATCACCAGCCTGACGTTTGTCGGCTACTTCACGCCGATCCGTCCGCTGGCGGTCGAATTGCTGACCTTGCAAATGGGCGGCGTCAGTCTGTTTTGGGTGCTGTTTTTTGCTGGCGCGACCTACATCAACGCCGGCTGGCTGCGCGAAGCCGTGTGCATGCACATGTGTCCGTATGCACGGTTTCAGAGCGTGATGTTCGACAAGGACACCCTCACCGTCTCCTACGACGCCGCCCGTGGCGAAAACCGTGGCCCGCGCAAACGCGATGTGGCACCGGCTGCCGTGGGCCTGGGCGACTGCATCGATTGCCAGATGTGCGTGCAGGTCTGCCCGACCGGGATCGACATTCGTGATGGCCTGCAGATGGAGTGCATCGGTTGCGCGGCCTGCATCGACGCCTGCGACTCGATCATGGACAAAATGGGCTACGAGCGCGGCCTGGTCGGCTATACCTCGGAACGCCAGCTACAAGGGGGCAAGACCCATCTGCTGCGCCCGCGTCTGATCGGCTACACCGCCGTCTTGGCGGTGATGATCGGCGCACTGGTGCTGGCGTTGGTAGAACGTCCGATGGTGTCGCTGGACGTGAGCAAAGATCGCGGCCTGTTTCGGGAAAACAGCGTGGGCCAGATCGAGAACATCTACAGTCTGAAAATCATCAACAAAACCCAGCAGCGCCAGCGGTATCACCTGGCGCTGGTGGACGGTGCCAGCTTCCAGTTGCAGGGTAAAACCGAGGTCAGCCTCGCCGCCGGGGAAATCATCGACCTGCCAGTTTCCGTGGCCATGCTCGCCGAACACCCGGACAGCAGTTCGCAAAGTATCGCGTTCGAAGTGCTGGACATTGCTCATCCCGAGGTACGCAGTGTGGCGAAAAGTCGTTTCGTCGCCCCACTCAATCGCTGAACCGTTTACCCTGCCCTACACCTTGCCTGCAGCCGAGAGAGTCAGCGAAAACCGATGAAACGTTACGAGAAGTTTGCCGACGATATCGCTGAACTGATCCGCTCCGGGGTGCTCGGCCCCGGCCAGCGCGTGCCGTCGGTGCGTTATGCCAGCCAGACCTACGGCGTCAGCCCGTCCACGGTGTTTCAGGCCTATTACCTGTTGGAGCGCCGAGGGCTGATTCGCGCCCGGCCGCGCTCGGGCTACTTCGTCAACAACAATGCGCAACGGCAGTTTTCCGAACCGGAGATCAGCCGTCAGGTCAACGAGTCGACCGAAGTCGATGTCAGCGCCCTGGTGTTCTCGGTCCTCGACTCGATCAAAGACCCCAACACCGTGCCGTTTGGTTCGGCGTTCCCCAGCCCGGAATTGTTCCCGCTGCAACGCCTCGCGCGCTCGCTGGCCAGCGCCACCCGGGACATGGACCCGCGAATGGTAGTCACCGATTTGTCGCCGGGTAACCCGCAATTGCGGCGGCAGATCGCCCTGCGCTATATGGTCGGCGGCTTGATGTTGCCCATGGAAGAGTTACTCATCACCAACGGCGCTCTGGAAGCACTGAACCTGTGCCTGCAAGCCGTGACCGAGCCCGGTGACCTCGTGGCGATCGAGGCACCGGCGTTCTACGCCAGCTTGCAAGTCCTGGAGCGGCTCAAGCTCAAGGCTATCGAAATACCCGTGCACCCGCGTGACGGCATCGATCTCGAGGTACTGGCGCAGACCCTGGAAAAGCATCCGATCAAGGCCGTCTGGTGCATGACCAACTTTCAGAACCCGATGGGCGCAACCATGCCCGAGGCGAGAAAACGTCAGTTGGTGGAGCTGTTGCGCGAGCACCAGGTGCCGCTGATCGAGGACGACGTCTACGCCGAGTTGTACTACAGCCCGCAAGCGCCGAAACCGGCCAAGGCGTTCGACAGCGAAGGGCTGGTGATGCACTGCGGTTCGTTTGCCAAGAGCCTGGCGCCGGGTTATCGCATCGGCTGGGTCGCGGCCGGCCGCTTTGCGCAGAAGGTAGAGCGACTGAAGCTGATGACATCGCTCTGTGCCTCGATGCCCGCGCAGGCGGCGATTGCCGATTACCTGCAACACGGCGGCTACGATCGCCACCTGCGCCGCTTGCGCTATGCGCTGGAAGAACAGCAAAGCGCCATGCTCAGCGCCATCGCCCGCTACTTCCCGGCGCAGACCCGGGTCAGCCAGCCGGCCGGCGGTTATTTCCTGTGGCTGGAATTGCCCGAGCAGATGGACTCGTTGAAGCTGTTCCAGATGGCCCTGGCTCAAGGCATCAGCATCGCCCCCGGACCGATCTTTTCCCCGACTCAGCGCTTTCGCAACTGCATCCGCCTCAACTACGGCAGCCCGTGGAGCGAGGCTTCAGAAAAGGCCATGGAGACCTTGGGCAAGATTATTCGCTCGTTCTGAATCAACGGCCGCCGCCGAGATCGATGAAAGTCCCGGTGGCATAGCTGGCTTTGTCCGAGAGCAACCAGACGATGGCCTCCGCCACCTCTTCAGCGACACCGCCACGGCCCATGGGAATGCCTGGTTCCAGCTTGTTGACCCGCTGCGGATCGCCGCTCAACACGTGAAAATCGGTAAAGATATAACCCGGGCGAACCGCATTGACCCGAATCCCCTCGCCTGCCACTTCCCGCGCCAGGCCGATGGTGAAGGTGTCCAGGGCGCCCTTGGACGCCGCGTAGTCGACGTATTCGCCCGGAGAACCGAGGCGAGCCGCCACCGACGACACATTGACGATGCTGCCACCCTTGCCACCGTGGCGTGGCGACATGCGCAACAGCGCGTGCTTGGCGCACAACATCGGCCCGACGACATTGGTTTTCATCATCCGCAGCAAACGAATCTCGGACATCTCCTCGAGCCGCGATGCCTGCGCGACGGTCCCGGCGTTGTTGACCAGCGCCGTCACCGGCCCCAGCTCGGCATCAATCCGGGCAAACAGCGCAATCACCTGATCCTCATCGCTGGCATCGGCCTGCACTGCGATCACCTGCGCGCCCAGTTCGCGAATCTGGTCGCAGATCCGCTCCGCCGCTTCATGGTCGGACTGGTAGTTGATGCAAATCCGATAACCCTCACGGGCTGCCAGCAACGCCGTCGCCGCACCAATGCCCCGAGAACTGCCAGTGATAAGAAGGACTTTTTCCATGGATAAACTTCCGACCCGTATCTGAGAAGGTTAGCCTAGCGCAGGGTCGGGGTGGGAGAAAACCCCGGAATCACAGGATATCTGCCAATAGACTTTTGTAGGGAATGTGCAGGCCCTCGTGCAACCGTTTGATCATGCGCAGGCTTAGCGGGCGTTTGTGATTCAATACTTCGGAAACACGTCCACTGGGGCCGATGAAAGGTTCCAGGTCCCGAGGCGTCAGGCCTTGTTGATCCATGCGAAACTTGATCGCTTCAATGGGATCAGACAATGGCATGGGGTAATGCTCGTCTTCGTATTTCTCGATCAGCATTGCGAGAATTTCTAGCTCGTCACCTTCAGGAGATCCCACCTCGGCCCCCCAAATTGCGTCCAGCCGCACCAATGCTTGCGCCAGATCTTCATCATTCCTGATCGGTTTAATGTCCATTAAATGGTCTCCGCGTTAATCAGGTCGTATTGGCTGTGCGTGCCGACGAATCGCACAAAACCTAATTGTCGTTCGTAGTCGATCGCCAGAATCACCCGTTACTTATTTCCGGCGATATTGAACACCACCCTCCCACTTTTCAGGACGCTGGCTGTTCTCAGTTCATGTTTGATTTCTTGAGGAGTACGGTAAACAGACTTTTCCATATGCCTGAACCACTCGCTCAGTGGGGTAGTCGCGTCGGTGTATGCCGGACTGCTTTCCCAGAAAGCGCGCAACGTCCCTTTTGCTATTATCCTCACTGGATCACCTAAATCTCCCAATTTGGGAGATATTAACGCGCATCACGTCACAAGACAAACCCATCCCCCCATTCAGCTGTAACTTTTCTCTTCGCCAACCTGCCGTTCAGCCGCGGTGATATCCGCCATGAAGCGCTCTGCCGGCAACGGATGCCCCAGCAGGAAGCCCTGCAACGAGTTACAGCCGAGCTTGGTCAGGAAGTTCTGCTGGGTGTTGGTTTCGACGCCTTCGGCAACGATGCGTAGACCCAAGGCCTGGCCGAGGGCGACGATGGCGGAGACGATCGCGGCGTCGTCGCTGTCGTGCTCCAGGTCGCGGACGAAGCCGCGGTCGATCTTCAGCTCGTTAGCGGGCAGGCGCTTGAGATACATCAGGCTGGAGTAGCCGGTGCCGAAGTCGTCGATGGACAGGTCGACGCCCATTTCCGAGAGTTGTTGCAGCACGGTCATGCTCGCGTCGGCATCGCTCATGGCCGTGGTTTCGGTGATTTCCAGGGTCAGGCTATTGGCCGGCAGGTTATGTGTTTCCAGGGCCTCTGCCACGCTGCTGACCAGTCCGGCATGACAGAACTGCAATGCCGACAGGTTCACCGCAATGCGCCAATGGGTGTAGCCCTGTTCGTACCAGAGGTGCATCTGCCGGCAGGCTTCATTGAGCACCCAGTCACCGATGGCGATGATCAGCCCGGTTTTTTCCGCCAGGCCGATGAACTTGTCGGGCAGCAACAACCCCTGCTCCGGATGGTGCCAGCGCAGCAAGGCTTCGGCGCCGATTGGCAAGCCGGTGCCCGCGTCGAATTTCGGCTGGTAGAACAGGCAGAACTGATTGTTCTTGAGGGCCAGGCGCAGGTCCTGCAGCAGTTGCAATTGATTGCGCGCGTTGGTGTTCATCGACGCATCGAAGAAGCTGTAGCCATTCTTGCCCGCACCCTTGGCGTGGTACATCGCCGCGTCAGCGTTCATCAATAGCTCGTGCTGGGTCTGACCGTTGCCGGGGTACAAGGCGATGCCGATACTCGCGGAGACTTGCAGTCCGTGGTCGGCAACGGTGAACGGCTGGGCGACCAACGCCACCTGACGTGCCGCCAGCGGGGGGGCATCGTCCAGGCTGTCGAGTTCGACCAATAACACGAACTCATCGCCGCCGATTCTCGCCAGGGTGCTATGACTGTCGAGATCTTCGCGCAGGCGCACCGCCACCTGACGCAGCAACTGATCGCCCATATGATGGCCAAAGGCGTCATTGACCGGCTTGAAGCCATCGAGGTCCATGAACAACAGGGCGAAACAGCCACCTTGCTGGTCGACCTTGCGCATCGCCTGCTCAATTCGATCAGCCAGTAGCACACGATTCGGCAAGCTGGTCAGGGTGTCGTGCAGGGCCAGTTGGGTCAGCTCGCGGTTGGCCACGCTCAAGGAGTTGGACAGCTCGGCGGTGCGCGCTTCCAGGCGCGCGTCGAGAATCGAGGTCAACAAGGCAATGGTCAGCACCGCAAGGCTGGTGACCAGTACCAGTTTATCCAGGCCATCGACCTTCAAACCGTTGCCCGCCGCGCCGCAAAAGCTGCCATCGGCAAAGTTGGCCGCCGCCATGCCGGTGTAGTGCATGCCGACAATCGCCATCCCCATGATCACCGCCGCCCCGGCCCGGACCAACCGCACATAAGGCGTTTGTCGACGCAGACGAAACGCGATCAACAACGCAGCGGCCGAAGCACTCACCGCGATGACCAGCGAACAGATGAGCAGGATCGGGTCGTATTCAATGGCCGGTTGCATCCGCAGCGCGGCCATGCCGCAGTAATGCATGGCGCTGATGCCGGCACCCATGATCAAGGCGCCGAAGACCAATTGCAGGACGGGAAGTTTGGGCTGACTGACCAGCCACAGGGCAAACCCGGAGGACAGCATCGCGATCAACAGCGACAACAAGGTGATCGGTATGTCGTAGCCCAGTTCGATGGGCAGGTGGAACGCCAGCATGCCGATGAAGTGCATGGACCAGATGCCAACACCCATCGCCAGCGCCCCGCCGCCGATCCACACATACACCGCACGCCCGACCGCCGTCGCTATACGCCCGGTCAAATCAAGGGCGGTATACGACGCCAGGATCGCGACGAAAATGGAAATCAGAACCAGTGAAGGGGTGTAACTGCCAATTAGCATACGACGTCTCGTGACCTTGGCGGATCATAAACATTCTTGCCAAGGCAAAAGACGCAGATTGTACCCAAGTTATACAGAATGTCTCAGGGGGATTAACTTAAAACAGCTGTTTTATTTTCTCCCCCTTAGTTCTGTGCATTCAACGCCGTTTGTGCATCCCAGCCACCGCCCATGGCCGCGATCAATTGCACACTGGCCACCAGCCGGCTCTGCAACAAGGTCAGCACGCTTCGTTCGTTGCTCAGCGCCGTGGTCTGGGTGGTGACGACGTCCAGGTAGGCGATCAACCCGGCCTTGTACTGGTTGTTGGTCAAGCGCAGGGACTCACGGGCCGAGTCCAGTGCCTGGGCGCGAACGACCGCTTCGTCTTCGTAGACTTTCAACTGAACCAGAAAGTTTTCCACCTCCTGAAAGCCGTTGAGCACGGTCTGCCGGTATTGCGCGACAGTCTGGTCATACACCGCCTCTGTGCGGTCGACTTCAGCCGAGCGCTGGCCACCGTCGAACAGGGTGGTCGCCAATTGTGGCCCCACTGACCAAAAGCGGTTTGGCAGGCTGATCCAGTTACTGAACGTGGAACTGCTGTAACCGCCGCTCATGCTCAGGGTCAGGTCCGGATAGTACGCGGCTTTGGCCACGCCGATATTGGCGTTGGCGGCCATCACCGAACGCTCTGCCGCCGCGATATCCGGACGTCGCTCCAACAGTTGCGACGGCACTTGCACGGGGATCTGCGGCAACGCAGGAATAGTCGTGGTGGCCGCCAGATTGAAGTCCGCCGGGGCCTTGCCCATCAGCACGGCAATCGCGTTTTCAAACTGTGCACGCTGCCAGATCAAGTCGATCAGGTCGCCCTGCGTGGTTTTCAGTTGAGTCTGTGCCTGGGCCACGGCATCTTTGCCCGAGACCCCGTGTTTGTACTGGTTCTGGGTCATAGTCAACGAGCGCTGATAGGCCTCGACCGTGGCTTCCAGCAAGCGTTTCTGCTCGTCGATCACCCGCAATTGCAGGTAGTTCTGCACCAACAACGATTGCTGGCTCAGGCGAATGTTCGCCAGGTCGGCAAAGCTGGCCTGCGCACTACCTTGGTCGGCTTCCAGCCCACGGCGCAATTTACCCCAGATATCCGCTTCCCAACTGACATTCAATTGCGTGTTCAACGTATCGCGGATCCCGGCGTTGAAGTTGGTCGAACTCGAGCTGCTACTGCCGGTCCCCTGACTGGAGCGAGTTTTACTGGCACTCAGACCCACCGTCGGGAAGAACGCGCCCCGTGCACTGCTGACCAACGCCTGGGCCTGACGATATTGCGCTTCGAACTGGGCGACAGTCTGGTTCGAAGTGTTGAGCGTCTCGACCAACGCATTCAACTGCGGATCGCCATACAGCTCCCACCACGCGCCGCGCGCCAGCGCATCGTTGGGCGCGGCCTGACGCCAGCCGGCGGCTTGCTTGAACTGCGCCGGGGTGGTGACGTCGGGCTTTTTGTAATCGGGACCCACCGCGCAGGCACTGAGCAACACAGCACAAAGCCCCATGCCAAGCCAGCGCGCGGGGCGGCGAAAAACGGGATTGAGGTGCAGGTGATCGGTCATAACGGAGTTTCCAGAGCGGCATCGGTGCGCACGCCACGCCACTTATTGAAGCGGTGACGCAGGCCGTCGAGATAGAGGTAGACCACCGGAGTGGTGTAAAGGGTCAGGATCTGGCTGAAGACCAGGCCGCCAATGATGGTCTGGCCCAACGGATGGCGCATCTCTGCCCCTTCGGCGTTGCTCAGCAACAACGGCAATGCGCCGAGGATCGCTGCGAGGGTGGTCATCAGGATCGGCCGTAGCCGTTGCAGGCAGGCGCTGCGAATCGACTCCAGCGGGCTCATGCCCAACTCACGCTCCAGTTGCAGCGCAAGGTCGATCATCAGAATCGCGTTCTTCTTCACCACGCCGATCAACAGGAACAGACCGAGCAGCGAAATCAGGCTGAATTGCCCGCCCAGCAGGTAGATGGTCAGCAACGCCCCGACCCCGGCAGAGGGCAAGGTGGAGAGAATGGTCAGCGGATGGATGTAGCTCTCATAGAGGATGCCCAGCACCAAATACACCACCACCAGCGCGCCAAGGATCATCAGCGGCTGCGTCTTTTGTGCTGCGGCAAATGCGTCGGCAGTACCGGCCATTTTGGCGATGACGTCAGAAGGCAGACCGACCTTGGCCACCGCGTGTTCCACTGCTGCCGTCGCCTGCTCGAGGGTGTAACCGTCGGCCAGGTCGAATGAGATAGTCTCGGAGGCAAATTGCCCGTCATGGGTCACCCGGTCGTCCTGCAGGCTGCGGTCATAGCGGGCAATGCTCGACAGCGGAATCCGCGCCCCGGTTGAGGTGATGATCTGGACCTGATTCAGCGTCACTGGGTCCTGGGCGTACTTGGGATCCACCTCCATCACCACTTCGTACTGGTTGAGCGGCGCATAAATGGTGGAGATCTGCCGCTGGCTGTAGGCGTTGTTCAACACCGCCGTCACCATGTTCATGTCGACGCCCAGACGTTTGGCCATGTCGCGGTCCACCTGCAGCGTGACCTGCTGCGCGCCCCGCCCTTCACGGCCGTCGATGGCCGTCAATTCCGGCAACGCTTTCAGCGCTTCGAGTACTTTCGGGTACCACAGACGCAACGCGCCCAAGTCGCCGCTTTCCAGAATGTACTGGTACTGCGAAGTGGTCTGTTCGCGACCACCGCCAAACTGCAAATCCTGGTCGGCCATCAAGAACAGCCGGGCGCCGGCGACTTGCGGCATGTTCTTGCGCAGGCGCTCGATGACTTTATCGGCCGCCAGATTGCGCTCGCTGATCGGTTTCAGGCGCACGATGATGGTGGCGTTATTGGTGCCGTTGGAGCCACCGATAAAGCCGGCGACACTGTCCACCGCAGGGTCCGCCAGCACTGCACGGCGGAAGGTTTCCATCTTCGGCTGCATGACCGAGAACGACAGGCCGTCGTCGCCGCGAACGAAACCGAGCAACTGCCCGGTGTCCTGTTGCGGCATGAAGGTTTTCGGCACCACCACGTACAGCGCGATATTGACGCCGATGGTCAGTAGCAGGCTCAACAGGGTCAGGCCGCGATGGCGCAGGATAAAGCCCAGGCTGCGGTCATAGCCGGCGACCATGCGATCGTTGAGCGTGCGGCTCCAACGCTGCAAGGCGCTTTCCTTCGCCGGATCATGAGGCTTGAGCCAACGCGCGCAGAGCATCGGGGTCAAGGTCAGCGAGACCACCAGCGAGACCACGATCGACGCCGCGAGGGTGATGGAAAACTCACGAAACAGGCTGGAAATGATACCGCCCATGAACAGGATCGAGAGGAACACTGCCACCAGCGACACGTTCATCGACAACAGGGTGAAACCCACTTCCTGAGCCCCCAGGTACGCCGCCTTCATCGGTGGCACGCCCTTGTCGATGTGCCGGGAGATGTTCTCCAGCACCACGATGGCGTCGTCCACCACCAGGCCGGTAGCGAGAATCAGCGCCATCAGCGACAGGTTGTTCAGCGAGAAGCCCCAGAGGTACATGACGGCGAAGGTGCCCACCAGCGACACCGGCACCGCCAGGGTCGGAATCAATGACGCACGGAAGTTGCCGAGGAAGAAGAACACCACCAGGATCACCAGCGCCACGGCGATGATCAGGGTCATCTCGGCTTCATGCAGGGTGGCCTTGATCACCGGCGAGCGGTCCATCGCCAGGCTCAGTTTGACGCTGGCCGGCAGCACCGCTTGCAAGGCCGGCAGTTGCGCCTTGATCTGCGCCACGGTCTCGATGATGTTGGCGCCGGCCTGACGGTTGATCACCAACAGCACGGCCTTGTCGTCGTTGAAGAAGCCGGCGTTGTAACGGTCTTCCACGGCGTCGCTGACTTTCGCCACGTGGCTCAGGCGCAGCGCCGCGCCGTTTTGATAGCGAATGATCAGCGGGCCGTAATCCTTGGCTTTCTGCAACTGATCGTTGGCCTGGATCTGCCAGTTGTGCTCGGCATCTTCCAGCGAACCCTTGGGTTTGCGCACGTTGGCGGCGGCAATCGTGGTGCGCACGTCATCCAGCGCCACACCGTATTGCTCGAGCAATTGCGGCTGCAACTCGATCCGCACCGCCGGCAGCGAGCTACCGCCAATCTGCACTTCACCGACGCCGCTCACCTGCGACAGGCTTTGCGCGAGGATGGTCGAGGCCAGGTCGTACAGCTGACCTTTTTCCAGTACGTCCGAGGTCAGCGACAAGACCATCACCGGCGCCTGGGACGGGTTGACCTTCTTGTAGGTCGGCATGCTGCGCATACCGCTGGGCAGCAGGTCCCGCGAGGCGTTGATCGCCGCCTGGACTTCCCGCGCGGCGCCGTTGATGTCGCGATCCAGGTCGAACTGCAGGATGATCCGGGTCGAGCCCTGGCTGGAGCGACTGCTCATGGTGTTGACCCCGGCGATGGTCCCCAGCGAGCGTTCCAGCGGTGTGGCCACACTGGAGGCCATGACCTCAGGGCTGGCGCCCGGCAGGCTGGCCGAGACCACGATCACCGGGAAGTCCATGTTCGGCAGCGGCGACACCGGCAGCAAATTAAAGCTGACCCAGCCCAGCAAAATGATTGCCAGACTCAGCAGCATGGTCGCTACCGGCCGGCGGATGAAGGGTCCGGACAGGTTCATACCTCAGCCTGCTCCAGCGCCGCTGCCGGTTTCGGTCCCCAACGCCGCCCAAGGCGGTCGAAATACAGGTAAATCACCGGGGTGGTGAACAGGGTCAGGACCTGACTGAGCATCAGCCCGCCGACCATCACCAGACCCAGCGGCTGACGCAACTCAGCGCCCGAGCCGGTGGCCAGCATCAATGGCACGGCGCCGAACAACGCCGCCAGAGTGGTCATCAGAATCGGTCGAAAGCGCAGCAGCGCGGCCTCGTAGATCGCGGTTTCCGGGTCGATGCCACGGTTACGCTCGGCGTCCAGGGCGAAGTCGATCATCATGATCGCGTTCTTCTTGACGATGCCGATCAACAGGATGATGCCGATGATCGCGATCATCCCCAGATCATTGCCGCTGAGCAGCAGCGCCAGCAACGCGCCCACCGCCGCCGACGGCAAGGTCGAGAGAATGGTGATCGGGTGGATGTAACTTTCGTACAGCACCCCCAGCACGATGTACATGGTCACCACGGCCGCCAGAATCAGCAGCAAGGTGCTCGACAACGATGCCTCGAATGCCTGGGCCGCGCCCTGGAATTGCGACTGCACGCCGATCGGCATGCCGATGTCTTTCTGCACCTGATTAATGACCTCCACCGCTTTGCCCAGCGCCACCCCCGGCGCCAGGTTGAACGACATCATCACCGCCGGGAACTGGCCGATGTGAGCGATGGCCAATTGCGCATCCCGCTGCTCGACCCGCGCCAGACTCGACAGCTTGACTTGGGTTCCGGCGGTGGTCTTGACGTGGATCTGCTCCAGCGCCTTGGGCCCGAGCTCGCTATTTGCCACCGCTTGCAACACCACGCGGTATTGGCTGGCCTGGGTGTAGATGGTGGAAATCTGCCGCTGGCCGAACGCGTCATACAAGGCGTCTGTGACGTTGGACATGCTCACGCCCAGGCGGCTCGCCGCATCACGGTCGATGTCCAGATAGACTTGCAATCCCTTGTCTTGCAGATCGCTGGCGACGTCGGTCAATTCTGCACGCTGCTTCAGCGCGTCGACCAGCTTGCCGCTCCACAGCGCCAACAGCGCGGCGTCCGGCGAGGACATGCTGAATTGGTACTGGGTGCGGCTGACACGGTCCTCAACGGTGAGGTCCTGCACCGGCTGCAGGAACAGGCGGATGTCCGACAGTTGATCCAGCTGCGGTTGCAGCCGTTGAATGATTTGCGTGGCAGTCAGGTCGCGCTGGTTGTGCGGCTTGAGGTTGATCAGCATGCGCCCGCTGTTGAGCGTGGCATTATCGCCATCGACACCGATGTAGGACGACAGGCTTTCTACCGCCGGATCCTGCAGCACGATTTTGGCCAATGCCTGCTGGCGCGTGCTCATGGCGGCGAAGGACACCGACTGCGGCGCTTCGGAAATACCCTGAATCACCCCGGTGTCCTGCACGGGGAAAAAGCCCTTGGGCACGATCATGTACAGGAATACGGTCAGGCCCAGCGTGGCGATGGCCACCATCAGCGTCAGCGGCTGATGCTTGAGTACCCAGCGCAACCGACGTCCGTATCCGACGATCAACCAGTCGATCCAGGCGCCACTGGCGCGGTAGAAACGGCCTTGCTCTTCCGCCTTGGGTTCACGCTTGAGCAGCCGCGCGCACATCATCGGCGTCAGGGTCAGCGAAACCACCAGAGAAATCAGGATTGCCACCGCCAGGGTGATGGCGAACTCGCGGAACAACCGACCGACGACGTCGGCCATGAACAACAGCGGAATCAGCACCGCGATCAACGAAACGGTCAGCGACACCAGGGTGAAGCCAATCTGCCGAGCGCCCTTGAGCGCGGCCTGCAATGGCGTGTCACCCTCCTCCAAATGGCGGGAGATGTTCTCCAGCATCACGATAGCGTCGTCCACCACGAAGCCGGTGGCGATGGTCATGGCCATCAAGGTCAGGTTATTCACCGAGAAGCCGGCGAGGTACATAACGCCAAAAGTGCCCACCAGCGACAACGGCACGGCCACTGAGGGAATGATGGTGGCGCTGAAGCGACGCAGGAACAGGAACGTCACCAACACCACCAGCACGATGGCGATCAACAGCTCGTGCTGCACATCGGTGACCGAGGCGCGAATGGTCTGGGTACGGTCAGTCAGTACCGCGACGTCCAGCCCGGCCGGCAGGTTATCGGTAATGCTCGGCAACAGGGCCTTGATCCGGTCGACCACCTCAATCACGTTGGCGCCGGGCTGACGCTGGATGTTCAGCAACACCGCCTGATTTTGATTGGCCCAGGCTGCCAGACGCTCATTCTCGGCGCCGTCGACGATCTCGGCCACGTCTTTCAGGCGCAGCGGTGCACCGTTTTTGTACGCCAGAATCAGGTCGGCGTATTCCTGCGGTGACTTCAACTGGTCGTTGGCATCCAGCATCGACACCCGCGTCGGACCGTCGAAGTTGCCTTTGGGCTGGTTGACGTTGGACGCGCCAATCAGCGTGCGCACGTCCGCCAGGTTCAGGCCGTTGGCGGCCAGTGCTTCGGGGTGGACCTTGATCCGCACCGCCTGACGCTGGCCACCGGCAATACTCACCAGCCCGACGCCGCTGATCTGCGAGATCTTCTGCGCCATGCGCGTATCGACCAGATCATTGAGTTTCGGCAGCAGCATGGTTTTCGAGGTGATGGCCAGGGTCAGCACCGGGGTATCCGCCGGGTTGACCTTGTTGTACACCGGCGGCGCAGGCAAATCGGTGGGCAGCAGGTTGGTCGCGCCATTGATCGCGGCCTGCACTTCCTGTTCGGCGACGTCCATGTTCAGGTCGAGGCCGAAGCGCAGGGTGATCACTGACGCGCCACCGGAACTGGTGGAAGCCATTTGCGTCAAGCCCGGCATCTGCCCGAACTGCCGCTCAAGCGGCGCGGTCACCGCACTGGTCATGACTTCCGGACTGGCACCTGGGTACAGCGTCAACACGCGGATGGTCGGGTAATCCACCTGAGGCAAGGCGGAAACCGGCAACAGGGTGTAGGCAATCAGACCGGACAGGACGATGGCCAACATGCTCAGCGTGGTGGCGACCGGACGCAGGATGAACAGCCGAGAGATGTTCATACGCGACCTTTATCCGCCTTGTCGGTCGTGCCCGAACCGTCGGCTTTCTTCGTATGTTTGTCGTGCACGTCTTTGTCTGCCGTGGCCGGCGCGTTCTTGTCGTCGTTGACCACCTCGACCTCACTGCCCTCGCGCAGACGGTCGGTGCCTTCAAGCACCACACGCTCACCCTGGGCCATGCCGCTGGTGATGACCGTGGAGGTTTCGTCGCTGGGCCCGGTCTGCAATTGACGAACCTTGACCTTATCGTCGCCATCCATCACGTAGGCAAACGTGCCATTGGTCCCGAACTGCACCGCTGCCGACGGCACCAGCACCGCACTTTTCAACATGTCGGCACGCAGGTGCACGTTGACGAACTGGTTGGGGAACAGCACTTCGTCCTGATTCTCGAAGCGCGCCTTGAACTTCAAGGTGCCGGTGGTGACGTCGATCTGGTTATCCAGACTGGCCAACACGCCGTTGGTTTGCAGCTTCACATCGCCACGGTCCCAGGCTTCCACGGGCAGCTTGTCGCCACTGTGGAAACGTGTGATGACCGCCGACAGGTCTTTTTCCGGCAGGGTGAACACCACATTGATCGGTTTGGTCTGGGTGATGATCACCAACGCCGTGGTGTCGTTCGCCGCCACCAGGTTGCCAACGTCGAGCTGGCGCAAGCCGACCCGCCCGGCAATCGGCGCGCGGATTTTGGTGAATTCCAGATTGAGTTTGGCGTCGCCGACAGCGCCCATGTTGGTCTTGACCGTGCCGATGTATTGATTGACCAGCGAAGCGGCGGTATCCAGAGTTTGCTTGGCGATACTGTCTTCGGCGTACAGGCTGCGATAACGCTCAAGATCGAGTTGCGCGTTCTTCAGCAACGCCTGATTGGTGAGCAACGTACCTTCGGCCTGGTCCAGCGCCACTTGATAACTGCGCGGATCGATTTCAGCCAGCAAATCACCGGCCTTGACCAATTGCCCTTCCTGGAAGTTGACCTTGACCAACTCACCGGCCACACGGCTGCGCACGTTGATCGTATTGAGCGCCGTCACGGTGCCCAGCGCTTTATAAATAATCGGGAAGTCGCCCACGGTCGCTGGTGCCACACGCACCGGAACCGGCCCGGCCGCGCCGCCGAAGCCCGGTCTTGGCGCTCCGCCACGGGCCAAGCCACCGCTGCCGCCACCCCGGTGCTTACCGGCTTCGGCCACACCCTTTTCACCCGCGCCGCGGTGGAAACCGGTAGACGGCCAGAACTTCCAGCACAGGCCAATGATGACCAACAGGACTAACAGGCTAATCAGCCAGCGACGGGAACTACGGGGACCAGACGATTGCATGAATAAATCAACCATTGTGCGCGTGGGCTTCTTCGGAAGGCTGAACAATAAGCACTGTTAGATGAGAAGCAAAGGGCCTTTACCGGCAATTTACTGAGCGCTTACTTTCGATAAATTCCTGAAGCACAAATGAAAACGGCCCGGACAAGGCCAGGCCGTTATTCTTTTACAAAGTATTACTTTAGAACAGCCAAAGCCGCCTCGTAGTTCGGTTCTTGACCGATCTCGGCAACCAGTTCGCTGTGCAAGACTTTGTCGTTTTCGTCCAGTACCACGACGGCACGGGTGGTCAGGCCAACCATAGGACCGGCTGCAATGGCCACGCCGTAGTTTTCCATGAACTCGCTGCCACGCATGGTGGACAGGTTTTTCACGTTTTCCAGACCTTCGGCGCCACAGAAGCGGGCCTGGGCGAACGGCAGGTCAGCGGAAATGCACAGCACGACGGCGTTGTTCAGCTTGTCGGCCTGCGCGTTGAACTTGCGCACGGAGGTGGCGCAGGTCGGTGTGTCGACGCTAGGGAAAATGTTCAGCACTTTGCGTTTGCCGGCGAAGGTCGCCAGGGTCACGTCGGACAGGTCACCACCGACCAGTTTGAAAGCCGGTGCAGCGCTGCCGACTTTCGGCAGTTCACCGTTGATTTGCACGGGTTCGCCTCTGCGAGTCACTGTAGCCATGAGCTGAGTCCTTTTTGATGTGTTTTTGGAAGAGGCAGAGTTAACCATGAAAGTCCGTAGGGACCTATGGGCTGGGCCTTATTTTGTCTAACAGAATATTCCGGTTACACAATTCCACCAACCAGTCGACAAACACCCTGACGCGCCGCGACATCTGCCGGTGCGGCGGGTACAGTGCCATCAGGGCCATGGGCGGCGGGCGAAATTCGCTCAGCACTTCCACCAGTTTGCCACTGCGCAGTTGTTCGACGACGTGGTAATACGGGGTCTGCACCAGACCATACCCGGCTTCACAGGCGGCGAGGTAACCGTCGGCACTGTTGATGGACAGTGATCTGGGCAACTCCATTTCTATGACCTCATCGCCGCGCTGAAATTCCAGGCCGTAACGCTTGCCTGAGCTGGCGGACACGTATTCGATGACCCGATGCGCCTCCAGTTCCTCCAGGGTGTTCGGCGTACCGTAGCGCTGCAAGTACTCACGGCTGGCGCACGTTAATTGCGGCATCTTTAACAATGGCCGGGCAACCAGTGATTCATCCAGTGACGGCCACAGTCGCACCACGCAATCGACGCCCTCGCGAATCAACTGCACCGAGCGGTCACTCATGCCGATTTCCAACTCGATGTGCGGGTAACGCGCGCTGAACTCGGGCAAGGCCGGGATCACGATCACCCGGCCGAAACCCACCGGAATATCAATCCGCAACACACCTCGCGGCTCGACCCGCGCCGAGGAAAACACCGCTTCGGTATCGTCCAGATCCGCCAGCAGACTGACGCAGCGCTGGTAATAGGCCTGACCGTCGGGGGTTGGCGTGACTTGGCGGGTGGTGCGTTGCAGCAACTGCACACCCAGGTGGGCTTCCAGTTGCTTGATCAGAATCGTCGCCGATGCCCTCGGTAAATGCAGGCTGTCGGCGGCTTTGGCGAAGCCGCCCAGTTCGACGATACGGGTGAACACGCGCATGGCGTTGAATCGGTCCATTGGTGCTGACCTGACAAAGGATTGAACGATGACTATTTAGAATTTCTAAACAGTGAAAGCACTTTTAGCCGGTTTATCCCGCGACTGTCGAGCGCAACAATGGGTCCCTCTTTCAAACAGCAGGAGCTGGGCAATGCACACTCGTCAACTCGGAACAAACGGCCCACTGGTGTCCGCCATTGGTCTTGGCTGCATGGGCATGACCGATTTCTACCCCTCGCCCAACGGCACCGACACCCAAGAAGCCATCGCCACCTTGCACCGTGCGCTGGAACTGGGGATCAACCTGTTGGACACCGCTGACATGTACGGCCCGTTCACCAATGAAGAACTGATTGGCAAAGCGCTGCGTGGCAAACGCGATCAGGTGTTTCTCGCCAGTAAATTCGGCTTCGTCCGCGACCCGAACGACCCCACTGCCCGTGGCATCAACGGCAGCCCTGAATACATTCGCAGCGCCATCGATGGCACGCTGAAACGGCTGGGCGTCGAGACCCTGGACTTGTATTACCAACACCGCATCGACCCGCAGATTCAGGTTGAGGAATCCGTAGGTGCCATGGCCGAATTGGTCAAGGCCGGCAAGGTGCGTTACCTCGGCTTGAGCGAAGCTTCGGCCAGCACCCTGGAGCGGGCGCACAAAGTGCATCCGATCAGCGCGCTACAAACCGAATACTCCCTGTGGAGCCGCGACCCGGAAGAAAACGGCACCCTAGAGGCCTGCCGTCGTCTGGGCATCGCCTTCGTGCCTTACAGCCCGCTGGGTCGCGGATTCCTCACTGGCACCCTCAAAAGCCCGGACGACTTCGCCGCCGACGACTACCGCCGCATCAGTCCGCGTTTCCAGGGCGAAAACTTTGCCAAGAATCTGTTGTTGGTCGAGAAAGTGCAGCGAATGGCTGCGGAAAAAGGCGTCAGTGCCGGGCAGCTGGCGTTGGCCTGGGTGTTGGCGCAAGGCAACGACATCGTGCCGATTCCAGGGACCAAGCAACGCAAATACCTGGAAGAAAATGTCGCGGCGCTGGAGATCAAATTGAGCACAGGTGAACTGCAGGCGCTGAAGGATTTGTTTCCGGTCGAAGCGATTGCCGGGCAGCGTTATGGTGAGGCGTCGTTGAAGTTGGTGAATCAGTAAACCTTGCGCGGTTGTGAGACTCTCTTGAGCTTAAGAACTCTCTAGCGCCTGTCTGGCCGCTTTCGCCAAGTTGGGTCCCACATTAGGGTTTGTGCCTGACTCAGTAACTGAGTTTGGCCCGATTATGTGGGAGCCAGCTTGTTGGCGAATGGCTTGATGCGGTACATCAGGTACGTTTAAAACCGGTCAGAAATCGCGCTTATAGAAGATATCCAGCGAGCTGGCGATGCCGCTGGCCACTTCCAGGTACACTTTCTGGCTCAACTTGTAGCGCAAGGCAATGGTGTTGGCTGGGTCGAACACCCCGACCCCGTAACGCAGGCTCAATTTATCGGTAATTTTGCCGCTGGCGACCACACTGGTGGTCGCGCCGCTGCCGGCGGTATCCAACTGGAAATCCTCTATCCCAAGGTCTTTGGCCAGCGTCCCGGTGACCGACGAACTCCCCGCCAGCCCCAAGGCCAATGCCGCCTGCGCCATGACATTGCTGTCTTCGCCGGTGGTCGTCGGCGCACGCCCCAGCACCAGGTAGGACAGCGCCTGTTCCTGACTCATCGCCGGTTCGGAAAACACCACCGTGGTCGGTTGTTCGGCGTTACCGGTCAGGCGAATCCCGGCAACCACGTCGTCCACCTGACGAATCGCTTCGATATCGAGGTAAGGCTGAGCGATCGGCCCGGCAAACAACAGCCGTGCCTTGCGGATGGTCAGGCGTTGTCCGTAAGCCTGGTAACGCCCGTCGTTGAGGTTAAGCTCACCACGGGTATCCAGGTTGTCGCCGATGTGAACGTGCCCGGCCAGGTTCGCTGTCAGGCCAAAGCCGGCAAAGCTGAGTTTATCGTTGCTGGACGCTTCCGGACCGACCACCACGTCAATGTCCATGGCCATTACCAGCGGCGGCGGAGTGTCTTGCGCCTGAGCGCCGACGATTACCGCATCGTTTGACAGCTTGACCGTCGACGGCGGCAGTTCGCGAATGGTGATCGCTCCCTTGGGAATCAACACCTTCCCGGAAATCGCCAGCTTGTCGCCCTTCATGGCGATCTTCAGGTCTGGCGCCACGTCCAGCACAGCGTACGGTGCAACCGTCACCGGCAGTTGCGAGCCGTTGAGGTTGAGATCGACCGCCAGCGCCTGGGCCCAGGCGATCTGCCCGTTCAAGGTCCCCTGCCCGGCTGTACCGCTGCGCCAACTACCGTCCAGACGGACGCTGTCACCGGCGATCAGCGCCTGGACTTTCAGATCACGCAGGCTGATCGGCATTTCCGGCCCCGACGCTTCGCCATCACTGAGCACCACGCTGCCGGTAACCTGCGGTGCCAGTAAACCACCGGACAATTGCCCGCTGCCATTCAAACGCCCATTGAGTTTTTCCACCAAGGGAATGAAGGGCCGGGCGATGGAAATATCCACCCCGCTGAGGTTGAACGCCCCGCTCAGCGGCTTGTTTTTTGCCACGGGATTGATTTGCGCCGTCACCGTCAAGGTGCCGAGTTTTCCGCCCTGAAAGTCCAGACGTGAATCAATGCGCTTCGGGCTCAAGTTGCTGGTGAGTTTGAGGCCTTCATAAGGGAAATCCAGCCACTGGTTTTTTTCAAGAATCCGCAGCGTACCGCCGCTGGCATCCACCGTGACCTGCCCGGTTGGACCGGACGCTGGTAGGTCAAGCTGCACGTCGGCGTTGAGCGAGCCCTTCCAGCCGAAGTCGCCGGGGAACCACTGGGCCAGACTTTCGAGCGGAAATTGTTTGAGGTGATAACGCAAGCGTGGATCCGGCATCAGCCGTTGATCCTCGCCACACAAACTGGCCTGACCGGACAGCCAGCAATGGGCGCCGAAGTTGATTTTGCCATCCGCCAGCCGCTCCAGCTTCGCTGGCTGTTGCAAGCGCCAGTCCTGGCCGCCGGTCTGGATATCGCCGCTGGCCAGCCGGCCGCGCCAGTTGCCTTTGTCGAGATTGCCATCGACGCCCAGCGCCAGCTTCAACAACGGACCTTGCAGGTCGAGGGTCAACGCCTGGCGTTTGATATCGCCCTGGCCGTTGAGATTCAGCGTGCCCAATGCTGTGGTGCCAACCTGAATACCGTTGCTTTTAACATCGACTACCGCGCGTTGGCTGCTGTCCAGCTTCGCCGCCACCGTCAGGCTTTGCAGGCGATTGTCGGCCATCGACAACTGCCCGCCCTGCAACGCCAGTTGGCCTTGTGGTGCTTGCAGGGTGCCTGCCAGGTCCACGCGCCCCTTGAGTTGGCCTTGCAGGGTTGGCCACAACTGAGCGAGACGCGGCAAGTTGATATCGAGTTGCCCCAGCAGGCGTTGTTGCAGGCTGCCGCTGCCTTGAATCCGGTTGTCACCGAGGTGAATGTCCAGCGCGCTGACGGTCCATTTATCGCCAGCCCCGTCGGCTTTGGTTTGCAGTACTGCCGGCTGCCCACGCAAGCGTCCTTTGAGATCGAGGTCGGCATTCAGACTCAAGCGCTCGTTTTTGAACGCGCCCTTGCTGCGCAGCGTGCCACCGAGATTGCCCGGCAGCTCCGCCAGCCAATACGCCGGGTTGATCGCACTCAGTTCCAGCGCGGTGTCCCAGCCGATCCCGTCGGCGAATTGCAGGTTCAGATGACCGCTGGCCTTGCCCTGCCCGGCTGCCACCTCCAGCTGCGGCAGAAACACCTGCTTGAGGTCGCCGCTGAACGGGCTGCTCAGGCTGAAGGCGCCAGCAGGACCGTCGAGGTCTGCGCTGAAATTACCCAGGTACTTGCCGTCGCTGTAAGAAACCTCGCCCTGAAAGGTGCGCGCAGTGACTTGCGGCTCTTCGATCGCCGGATACAGTCGGTGCCAGGGGAAATTCAGCCAGTTGATTTTCGCGTCGGCGCTAAAGCCTTTTTGCCAATCCAGTTTGCCGCTGAGCTTCAGCGTTTGCTCTGCGCTGGCCGTCAGGTCAAGGGCCGCGATGTCGGCGCCGCCGGCGTCGACCCGACCTTGCAATGCCAAGGCGATCGGCCCCTTTTCCGCGGGCAGCGTGGCGTTACCCACGATCTGATAACCCGCCTTCAAGTCGCCTTGAGCGCTCAGTTGCACTTGATTGAGTTGCAGAGTGTCCGGCAGATCGGCGCTGGCCTTGAAGCTGTCCGTGGTGATGTTCACCTGCGCTGGCAAGTTCTCCGCCAACGGTTGCAGTTGCCCGAGCAACTGGCCTTGCAGGTAACCACTGCTGTCGGCCTTTAGCCGCAGGGTCTTGAGCAGATCACCCTGAATATCCAGCGCCAGGCTCCACGGTGCATTGCCCGGTGCGGGCAATTTGAGTTGGCCTTGTGCGCTCAGCGGCCAGTCGCCCGTGGGTTGCAACAGCCCCGAAAGGTCCACCACCAGATCGCCACTTTGCACATGCAGTGCGCTGATCTGCATGCCGCGCACCGTCCATTTGGCCTCCAGTTGCGCATCCCGCGCCACCTCGCTGCCGTTGAATACGACACTGCCGACATTCACGTCGCCCAAGTGAATCCCCAGTGGCAGTTTGAGCTCCGGTAGCTTCACTGGCCCGCTGCTCTGCTCGTTATCCGGCGGGAACTGCAGGCTGACCCGCTCAGCGTGCAGTTGATCGATGCACAGGGTCATTTGCATCAGGCACGACGGTGACCAACCCCACAGCGGGGCGTCCACTTCGACGCGGTCGTCGCCTTGTTGCCAGAGCAGGTGATCGGCGCGCCATTCACCGCCCAGACGCCCTTCGAAATTCTGTACCTGCAAGCCCGGTACCAGACTCAACACCCAACGGCTGCCTGCCTGAGTGCCGAGTACCAGGCTCGAACCGACGATTGGCACCAGCAGCAACAGCACCAGTAGCGCCACCAGGCTCAGGCTGGTGATTTTCGCCGCCCGCTTCACAGCTCTGGCCCCATTGAAAAGTGCAAACGAATGCCTCCTGGATCATCCAGCGCATGGGCCAGGTCAAGGCGGATCGGCCCCACCGGCGACACCCAGCGCACACCGAAACCAACCCCGGTTTTCAAACTTGGCAGTTGCAGCGTGTTAAACGAATTGCCCTGATCGATGAAGGTCGCGATACGCCATTTTTCGGCAATCGAGTACTGATATTCGAGACTGCCGGTGGCCATGTAGCGGCCACCGATCCGGTCACCCTCGGAGTTCTTCGGCGACAGGGTTTGATAGTCATAACCCCGCACGCTTTGGTCGCCACCGGCGAAGTAACGCAGCGATGGCGGTATCGAGCTGAATCCGTTGGTGGCGCTGCCGCCGAATTGAACCCGCCCGAGCAGACGATGATTATCCCAGACGGTGGTCAGACCTTTGAGCAACACATTGGCGTGGATCAGGTTGCTGTCGGACACCAGCCCTTCCTTGGCGACTTCGGTGTCGAACTGCAAACGATAGCCATTGCGCGGGTCGATCTTGTTATCGCTGCGCAAGTAGGAGTAGCTGATCCCGGGCATCAGCAACGTGCTCAACCCGGAGTCATCACCCAGCCGGTATTCCTCACGCTGGAATTTCAAGGAAATCACCCGCTCCCAGCCGCTCGGCAGTTTGCTGTGCCATTCAGGGCCCACCGTCAGCAGTTTGCTCAAGCTGTCGCTGTCAGCAATCTCTTCATATTGATAACCGCCGGCAAAGCGAAATTTGTCGGTCAGCGGCGGGTCCAGCGGTACGTCATACCACAAACCGATGTTCTGCTTGGGCTGTGACAGTTCCATTTCAGCCCCGTAGCTGTCGCCATGGGAGTTGACCCAATGCCGCTCCCAATTGGCCTTGCCGCGAACGCCGACGTCGGTGGAAAAACCAATGCCCAGGCCTACCGTGCGTGGCTTGCGGGTTTGCAACTGCACCGCCACCGGAATCACCTGATCGACCGCCGAGGTCGGCGCCGCATCAACCCGCACGCCTTCGAAATAACCGCTGGATTGCAGGGCTTGATTTAGATCGGCAATCAACGCCGAATCGTATGGGGTATTGCCCTTGAAGGGCACCATGCGCTGCAACAGATCGTCATCAAAGGGCGTGTCGCCGCTGAAACTGACTTTGCCCAGGCTATAGCGCGGACCGCTGTCGTAGATCAGTTCGATGTCCGCCACGCCGGCCTTTGGATCGATGCTCAAGCGCTGACGGGTGAAATGCCCGCTGAAAAAGCCGAAGCGCGACGCCTGATTTTCGATCAGGTGCTTGGCGTCTTCATAGTGACCGTGATTGAGCACCGCGCCGGGTTTCAGCGCGTCGCTGACGGGAACCTTGAAGCGCTTCATCGAAGCCGCCGGGCCGTTGACCCGCACCGTGACGTTGCGCAAATGCACTGGTTCGCCCGGCACGATATTCACCACCAGCGTCAGGTCCTTGTCCTTCCCGGGGATGACTTCGCTGCCAATCTGCGCCTGGTAATAGCCCAGCGCCTGAGCGGCTTTCCTCGCCTGTTCTTCAACGCCCACGCTAAAGCGGCGCAGCGCCTCGAGATCGCGCTCGCCGAGATTGCCCACATACCCTTCGACGTTGGCTTTGAGTTCTGCATTGGCGGGTTTGATTCTGACGTCCAGCTGGGTCTGTGCCAGCAGCGCAGAACTGACCATCTGAACCGAAACGAACAGGAAAAAACCGCGAGTGAGTCGACCGGAAAACTTCATAGGCGCGGATGCTATCACGAGCTGCGGATGGCACTAAAACGTGCCTTTACCCAGAAGTTTCGTGCCTTTACGCGTGAGCCCCCAGTAAAACCTGGGGATTCGGGTGAAAGAACACATGCTCACGGATTGGTCCTACAGCAACTTCTCCGATTTCCTCATATCCCTGTCGTTTATAGAAGGCCAAATAGCGGGGATTTCCGGTATCCAGCACCACGCCTTTTGAGTTTTCGTCCACTGCGCACCATTGATGCAACGCTTCCAGCAGCTGCTCGCCAAAGTGCCTGCCCTGGAATTGCGGGTGTATGCCCAACAGTGGCAGGACATGCACCGAATCAGACGGCAGACACGCCAGCACCGCCTGGTAGTACTCCAAATAACGCTGGGTGCAGCGCAGACCGGTGCTGAGCACCATGCGCAGCCGCCAGGCCCAGCTTTCAGTGATGCCCAAACGCCGTTGGGGCGGCGTGATCAGGGCAATCCCTACCAGCCGGTCATCGACGAACAGCCCCAACGCCGGTAGCTCCTGGAAAAAATGCTGCTTGACCAACTCGCGCACCGTGGCCCGCACGCGCTGTTCGTAGCCGGCGCGTTCCGATTCGAACAGGTAGGCGAAACTCGGCTCATGACGGTAGGCGTGGTAAAGCAGCGAACGGGCTTCACGGGAATAACCGCCGTCAAGCAAACGAACCTCGGCGACCGCTGTGGACATATCAAGCATGGGCTGGACCTCACCGCTGCGCCGCGACTCGAACGGTCGCGTTGATCGTATGCAGGTTTGACTGACCGCCAGATGCCACGGTTCCTACAACCTTGCACTCCTGTTACCGACCCTAGCAGTCGAACGTCGAGTCCGCCACGCTGGCCGAGAGCCGACAGGTCAGCTAGCATCGTTTTTTTGCTTTCGCCAGGATGCCGTCCATGAAAATCGTTTCGTTCAACATCAACGGCCTGCGCGCCAGACCTCATCAGTTGGCGGCACTGATTGAAAAACATCAGCCGGATGTCATCGGTTTGCAGGAAACCAAGGTTTCCGACGATCAATTCCCCCACGCTGAAATTGAAGCGTTGGGTTATCACGTGCACTTCCACGGGCAGAAAGGCCACTACGGTGTCGCCCTGCTCTCGCGCCAGGCACCGCTAACCTTGCACAAAGGCTTTCACACCGATGACGAAGAGGCGCAGAAGCGTTTTATCTGGGGCACATTCGCCGACGCCAACGGCCAGCCGATCACCATCATGAACGGTTACTTCCCCCAGGGTGAAAGCCGCGACCACCCGACCAAGTTCCCGGCCAAAGAGCGCTTCTACAGCGACCTGCAGGCCCTGCTGGAAACCCAGTTCAAGAATGACCAGCCGCTGGTGGTAATGGGCGACATCAATATTTCCCCTGAAGACTGCGACATCGGCATCGGCCCGGACAACGCCAAGCGCTGGCTGAAAACCGGCAAATGCAGCTTCCTCCCGGAAGAACGCGAATGGTTGGCGCGCCTGAAAAACTGGGGGCTGGTGGACAGCTTCCGACACCTGTACCCGGAAGTGGTCGATCGTTTCAGCTGGTTCGACTACCGCAGCCGGGGTTTTGAAGACGAGCCAAAACGGGGTCTGCGCATCGACCTGATCATGGCTTCCCACGGCTTACAGCCGCGAATCAAGGCAGCGGGTGTGGATTACGACCTGCGCGCCATGGAAAAACCATCGGACCATGCGCCGATCTGGCTTGAGTTGAACTAACCCCTCCTTTGTAGGAGCGGGCTTGCCCTCGATAGCGGTTTATCTGGCACACCGCATCAAGCAGATCGCGGGCAAGCCCGTGCCTACAACGAAGACCAAAACATCGCTGTCATATTTCAGCAATCAACCTGACTTATTCTCCCGGCACTTTCTTGTCTTTATTAAGGTGCCGCACATGCTGCGCGCTGTTTTGCTGGGGCTGATCTGTAGCGCCCTGCCCGCTGTTGCTTTCGCGACCTTGCCACTGCCCGCCGACGGCGTTCCCGCGCTGCGCATTCAGGGCTCGAATACCATTGGCGCCAGCCTCGGCCCGGCGCTGGTGGAAGGCCTGATGCAGGTACAAGGCCTGCAAAATGTGCACGTCGAACCCGGTGCCAGCGACAACGAACAACGCATCGTCGGCCAGAGCCTCGACGGCCGCAGCGTAGTGATCGAAGTTGCCGCCCATGGTTCCAGCACCGGCTTCACGGCCTTGAAAGCTGGCAAAGCGGAACTGGCTGCCTCGTCACGCCCAATCAAAGACAGCGAACAGAGCAACCTGCTTAGCCTGGGTGACTTCAGAAGCGCCAAAGCCGAACAAGTCATCGCCATTGACGGCGTGGCGGTGATCCTGCATCCGGACAACCCGCTGCATCAGTTGAACACCGAACAACTGGCGCAGATATTTTCCGGCGAAGTGCGGACCTGGGAAGAACTCGGCGGCACCGGCGGCGCTATTCATGTCTACGCCCGCGATGATCAGTCCGGCACCTACGACACCTTCAAGGAATTGGTGCTGAGCAAGCGCGGCAAGACCCTGACCGCTGACGCCCGGCGCTTCGAGTCCAGTGAACAGCTGTCGGACAAAGTCAGCCAGGACCGTGGCGGCATCGGCTTCATCGGCCTGCCCTCCGTCCGCCACGCGCAAGCGGTGGCGATTGTCGACGGCGACTCGAAAGCCATGCTGCCCAGCGTCGGCCTGATTGCCACCGAAGACTACCCGCTGTCGCGGCGCCTGTATTTCTACCTGCCACCACAAGCCCATCAACCTTGGGCCGAGGCGCTGGTGCAATTTGCGCAAAGCACCAAGGGCCAGGCCATCGTCGCCAACAACGGCTTCATTGCCCAGACCGTGCAGGCGGTCAAAGTCTCCACCTCGCCCGAAATGCCGGCGGATTACCAGGCCATCGTCAAACAGGCCCAGCGTCTGTCGGTAAACTTTCGTTTTGCCCAGGGTAGCGCCACCCTCGACAACAAGGCCCAGCGCGATCTGAAACGGGTATTGGCCTACTTGAAAAACCATGACAAGTTGAACCGTGAAGTCACCCTGGTGGGCTTCGGCGATTCGAAGAGCGACCCGGCGCGCGCGACGCTATTGTCCAAGCTGCGGGCCATGGCCGTGCGACGGGAACTGGTGAAAAACGGGGTGAGCTTTCGCGATATTCGCGGATTTGGTGACGAAATGCCGGTAGCGGCAAATAACGTCGATGAAGGCAGGATCAAGAATCGTCGGGTTGAGGTGTGGGTTTATTGAGTGGTGTGTCAGACAACACCCGTCTTAAGCGTTCTGGATGAAGCACGATTTCTGTAGAAGCTGCCGAAGGCTGCGAAAGGATTTAAATGGCGAAGGCCATTCTGTCCTTATCGCAGCCTTCGGCAGCTCCTACAGGGGTCATTGGCGTTATCAGTGACGCTCGCTACGCAGCATGTCCTTTGGCACATACTTGCCCAGCTCAAACTTGCCAATCGCCGCGCGGTGTACTTCGTCCGGGCCGTCGGCCAGGCGCAGGGTGCGTTGCATGGCGTACATGTAAGCCAACGGGAAGTCGTTGGAAACGCCGGCACCGCCGTGCATCTGGATCGCCCGATCGATAACGCGCAGCGCCACGTTCGGTGCCACCACTTTGATCTGGGCGATTTCGCTTTTCGCCACTTTGTTGCCTGCGGTGTCCATCATGTACGCCGCTTTCAGGGTCAACAGGCGGGCCATGTCGATCTCCATCCGCGAGTCAGCGATGATGTCGATGTTGCCACCCAGACGGGCCAATGGCTTACCAAATGCGGTGCGGCTGATCGCACGCTTGCACATCAATTCCAGCGCGCGCTCGGCCATGCCGATAGAACGCATGCAGTGGTGAATCCGGCCTGGGCCAAGGCGACCTTGAGCGATTTCGAAACCACGGCCCTCGCCCAGCAGTACGTTTTCATACGGCACACGCACGTTTTCGAACAGCACTTCGGCGTGGCCATGTGGCGCATCGTCATAACCGAACACCGGCAGCGGGCGCACGATTTTCACGCCGGGGGCATCCACCGGCACCAGAATCATCGAGTGCTGCTGGTGACGCGGACCGTCCGGGTTGCTCAGGCCCATGAAGATCAGAATCTTGCAGCGCGGGTCGCACGCACCCGAGGTCCACCATTTGCGGCCGTTGATCACCCACTCGTCGCCCTGACGTTCAGCGCGGGCGGCCATGTTGGTGGCGTCGGACGAAGCAACGTCGGGCTCGGTCATGGCGAATGCGGAACGAATCTCACCGCGCAACAGCGGCTGCAGCCAGCGCTCTTTCTGCTCGTCATTGGCGTAACGCACCAACACTTCCATGTTGCCGGTGTCCGGTGCCGAGCAGTTGAACGGCTCCGGCCCCAGCAGCGAACGGCCCATGATTTCCGCCAATGGCGCGTACTCAAGGTTGGTCAGGCCGGCACCCAGTTCCGACTCAGGCAAGAACAGGTTCCACAAGCCTTCGGCTTTGGCCTTGGCTTTCAGCTCTTCCATGATGGCGGTGGGCTGCCAGCGATCACCCTCGGCGACCTGGCGTTCGAATACGGCTTCAGCCGGGTAGACATAGGTGTCCATGAACGCGGTAACGCGCTCACGCAGTTCCTGAACCTTTGGCGAATAAGCGAAATCCATGAGCAGCTACCTTCTGGAATGAGGGGGTGAGGTCATGAATTGGATGCTAGATCAGCGACGAAAATTTACCTAACCTATTCTCGGCGTGTATAAACATTCATAACCGATATATGATCGGCCTATGCAACACACAACAAAAACAGCTAGAGAGCGCAACGGAATGAATCTGAGCAAGGTCGACCTCAACCTCTTTATTGTCTTCGATGCCATCTACACCGAAGCCAACCTGACCCGCGCCGGACAAATCGTCGGGATCACCCAGCCGGCGGTTTCCAACGCTCTGGCCCGCTTGCGCGAGACCTTCAACGACCCGCTGTTCGTGCGTACCGCGCAAGGCATGGTGCCCACCCCGATGGCGCAGAACATCATCGGCCCGGTGCGCAACGCGCTGTCATTGCTGCGGGTCTCGGTGCAAGAAAGCCGGATCTTCAACCCGCAACAAGCGAGCAAGACCTACCGCATCAGCATGACCGACCTCACCGAGGCGGTGATCCTGCCGCCGCTGTTCCAGCGTTTGCGGCGTCTGGCGCCGACCGTGATCATTGAAAGCTTCCTCTCCAAACGTCGCGAAACCACCAAGGAACTGGCGGCCGGTCGCCTCGACTTTGCAGTGGATGCGCCGCTGAACACCGACCCTCAGG
Organism: Pseudomonas sp. NA-150; assembly: GCF_044336365.1. Classification (NCBI taxonomy): domain Bacteria; kingdom Pseudomonadati; phylum Pseudomonadota; class Gammaproteobacteria; order Pseudomonadales; family Pseudomonadaceae; genus Pseudomonas; species Pseudomonas sp. NA-150. The sequence continues at coordinate 3,884,189 of NZ_CP172305.1, forward strand.
TGCGCCACGTCAAGCTGATGGAAGACAAATACGTCTGCGCCATGCGCAAGGGCCATCCGCTGGCGACCAAGGAAAAGTACAGCCTGGACGACTACCTGTCGCAAACCCACATCCATATCTCCAGCCGTCGCAGTGGTCTGGGCCATGTCGACCTGGCACTGGGCAAAATGGGCATCCAACGCAAAATCGCCCTGCGCTCCCAGCATTACCTGATGGCGTCCCAGGTGTTGCAGCAGACCGACATGGTCATGACCGTGCCGGAACGCTTCGCCCGGCGTAACGAACTGCACTATGTGGCGCTGCCGGTGAACGATGTGCCATCGGTGGAAACCCACCTGTATTGGCATGAAAGTACCGACCAGGACCCGGCCAATCGCTGGATGCGCGAGCAGATGATCGAGCTGTGCCAGTTGGTGACGGCGCAGGAAAAGAAACTCGATAAAGCAATGGAACTGGCGGCTAAGTAATCTTTTCGGGATTAGCACCTTCCGTAGGAGTTGCCGAAGGCTGCGATTGGCCTTCAGACCCACTGAGTTTGCTGGCTTCATCGCAACCTTCGGCAGCGCCTACAGGGACCGCGTCCCAATCCACAGGCATTACGTCAAGCCAGACTGCTTGACGTATACGTCAACTACGCCGTAGGTTAGCCAGACGCCTAACCTTGAGCGCTTTCATGAGCAGCCAGACCTACAGCATTTCCGACCTCGCCCGAGAGCTCGACATCACCACCCGCGCCATTCGCTTCTACGAAGAACAAGGCATGCTCGCCCCCGAACGGCGTGGCCTTGAGCGCGTCTATTCGGCACGGGACAAGGTCACCCTGAAGCTGATCCTGCGTGGCAAGCGCATTGGTTTTTCCCTGGCTGAATGCCGTGACCTGATCGAGCTGTACGACCCGCGCGGCGACAATCAAAAGCAGCTGAACACCATGCTCGGCAAGATCGGCGAACGCCGTCTGCAGCTTGAGCAACAGCTTCTCGACATCCAGCAAATGCAATTGGAACTCGACACCGCCGAAGAGCGTTGCCTGCTTGCGCTGGAAAAAACAGTCGAAAATCAAACGATTAACGAATAAACCTAAAATAATTAGAAGGTGATGCCGTGGCCCTGCCCCTCTCTGTACGTCTGGTAGAAGTCGGCCCGCGTGACGGCCTGCAGAACGAAGCCCAACCGGTCAGCGTCGCGGCCAAAGTGCAATTGGTCGATGACCTGAGCGCCGCCGGGTTGAGCTATATAGAGGTCGGCAGTTTTGTCTCGCCCAAATGGGTGCCGCAGATGGCCGGCTCGGCTGCGGTCTTCGCGCAGATTCAGCGTAAAGAGGCAGTGACCTACGCCGCCCTCGCGCCAAACCTGAGAGGCTTTGAAGACGCCCTCGCCTCGGGGGTGACCGAAGTGGCTGTGTTTGCCGCCGCGTCGGAAACCTTCTCTCAGCGCAATATCAACTGTTCGATCAGTGAAAGCCTGGAGCGATTCGAGCCGATCATGGAAGCGGCGCGCCTGTACGGGATCAAGGTTCGCGGTTACGTGTCCTGCGTGCTGGGCTGCCCCTACGAGGGCGAGGTTGCTCCGCAACAGGTGGCCTCGGTGGCCAACGAGTTGTACGCCATGGGCTGTTATGAGATTTCCCTGGGCGACACCATTGGCACGGGCACACCGGGGGCGACTGGCGTGCTGTTCGACACCGTGGCCGGCAAAATCCCGCACGGCAAATTGGCCGGGCACTTTCATGACACCTATGGTCAGGCGCTGGCCAATATCTACGCCAGCCTGCTCGAAGGCATCCATGTGTTCGACAGCTCCATCGCCGGCCTCGGCGGCTGTCCCTACGCCAAAGGTGCCAGCGGTAATGTCGCCACCGAGGACGTGCTGTATATGCTCAATGGGTTGGGGATCGAGACCGGGATCGACATGGATCTGCTGATTGCTGCCGGGCGACGAATCTGCGACGTCCTTGGGCGCCCCACCGGATCGCGGGTGGCGAAGGCCAGATTGGCGGGCTGAGTGTTACCGTCTCGATGAACGGTCGACGGAAACGGGTAACACGGAAACAATTTTTGGTTATTTTTTCTGACGGCACCCAGGTCAGTTTCCTGAAAGCCCCGTTTTCAAAGGGTTTACAAAAGTTGGCACGGGTTCTGCTATTACTCCTGTACAACAAAAATAAAAAAACAACGCAGTACCCAATAAAAACAATACGTATCGGCTCTGACCTAACAAGAACAACACGAACAGAGACGCAGCTAACAGATTTTTTTGGAGTGGATGGCTTTTCAGGGACTTCGGTCTCGCAACCGGACAAAGAACAATAAAACTACCTCAAGGTAGCGTCAGGTCGGGTTGGATCAGTGATGATAAAGGCTGCATCAGCGCTCAAAAAAATACGTTTGCTCTTGACCCCGGATGGGGGTCGCTTAAGAAGCGGTACAAGGGAACGGTCGCCAAAAACAACAATAGGCCACCCTAGAAAAATAAAAAGAGCATACAGAAAACTTTGAAGGGGAGCCCAGGCTCCCCTTCGTGCTGTCTGGGCTTTAGGTGTCACTAAAATCAGAGTCAAAACTGATTTCCTACAGGTGATGTATGCACTGTCTGAACCCTACCCCCGCATCCCCGCCCAATGCATCAATAACCTGAACGCCCCCGCTACCACACCCAGTGCAACCACGCTGCCAACCCAGATCGCCACCAGCCACATCAGTTGTGTGTACCAGCGGCCCGCTCGTTTAATGGTAGCCATCGCCAATCCTCACTTTGCCGCGAAACACGTAGTAGCTCCAGCAGGTGTACATCAGGATGATCGGCAGGATGAACAAGGCACCGATCAGGATGAACAGTTGGCTCGACGGCGGTGACGCAGCGTCCCAGATGCTGACCGAAGGCGGGATGATGTTGGGCCAGACGCTGAACGCCAGGCCGATGTAGCCAAGGAATACCAGGATCAGGGTGAAGATGAACGGCCAGTGCGTGTGCCGCCGACGCAAGGTGCTCAGCAGTCCGGTCAGTGCGAGCAACGCCAGAGCCGCCAACACACCGAACACCACGATGTGCGCATGGGAGAACCAGCGAGTGGCGATTTCCGGGTGGAGCATTGGCGTCCAGACGCAGATCACCCCGATCATTGCCATCAGTAGCCAGGCCAGCGGCCGGGTGAACAAGCGCATGGAGGACTCGAGCATGCCTTCGGTCTTGACCAGTAACCAGGTGCTGCCCAGCAGTGCGTAGGCAACGATCAGGCCCAGGCCGCAGAACAGCGGGAACGGTGCCAGCCAGTCCCAATCGCCACCGGCAAATTGCTGGTTGACCACCGGAATGCCGGCCACGTAGGTGCCGATCACGATGCCCTGGCTGAAGGTTGCCAGGAACGAGCCGCCGATAAAGGCCATGTCCCAGATATGACGCTTTTCCGGACTGGCCTTGAAGCGGAACTCGAAGGCCACGCCGCGGAAAATCAACCCGCACAGCATAAAAATCAGTGGCAGGTACAGCGCCTCGAGGATCACCGAATACGCCAGCGGAAAGGCGCCGTACAATGCCGCGCCGCCGAGGACCAGCCAGGTTTCGTTGCCATCCCACACCGGTGCCACGGTGTTCATCATCACATCGCGCTCCTGCGCGTCCGGGATCAGCGGAAACAGTATCCCCAACCCCAGATCAAAACCGTCCATGATCACGTACATCATCACCCCGAAGGCGATGATCACGCCCCAGATCAACGACAGATCTATGCCTTGAATGCCCATGACTCAAACCTCCTCATTCAAATGTGGCTCAGACGTCAGCGGCTCGGCGACTGCCGACAGTGGCCGACGTGGCGTGCGGTCTTGACCTGGACCACCCTGCACCGGATGTTCGTGATGCGGCTGCGGACCTTTGCGCACCAGTTTCATCATGTAGCCGATGCCAACCCCGAACACCGAGAAGTAGATAGCGACGAACAACGCCAGCGAGATACTCATCTGCACCACGCTATGCGGCGAGGCGGCATCGGAGGTCCGCAGCAGTCCGTAGACCACCCATGGCTGACGCCCGACTTCAGTGGTGATCCAGCCGGCGAGCATCGCGATCAGGCCGGAAGGCCCCATCACCAGCACCAGGCGCAGGAACAGCCGGTTGCGGTACAACGCCTGGTTACGCCGCAGGAAGGCGCCCAACACACCAGTGAGAATCATCAACATTCCCAGGCCGGCCATGATCCGGAAGCTGAAGAAGATGATGGTCGCGTTGGGCCGGTCTTCTTTGGGGAAGCTCTTCAGCGCGGGGATCTGTTTGTCGAGGCTGTGGGTCAGGATCAGGCTGCCCAGGTACGGCACTTCAATCGCGTATTTGGTCTTTTCCGCCTGCATGTCCGGGATGCCGAACAGCACCAGTGGCGTCGGCCCGTTTCCGACGTTTTCCCAGTGGCCCTCGATGGCGGCGATTTTCGCCGGTTGATGTTCCAGGGTGTTCAAGCCGTGGGCGTCGCCGACCACCGCTTGAATCGGCGCGACGATCAGCGCCATCCACAACGCCATGGACAGCATCTTGCGCACCTGCGGCGTATCGTTGCCGCGCAGTAAATGCCAGGCCGCCGAGGAGCCGACAAAGAACGCCGTGGCGACGAACGCGGCAATCGCCATGTGCGCCAGACGGAACGGGAATGACGGGTTGAAGACGATCGCCAACCAGTCCAGTGGAATCACTTTACCGTTGACGATGGAGAAGCCCTGCGGGGTCTGCATCCAGCTGTTGGAGGCGAGGATCCAGAAGGTCGAGATCAGCGTGCCGATGGCCACCATCACTGTGGAGAAGTAATGCAGCCCACGTCCTACCCGGTTCCAGCCAAACAACATGACCCCGAGGAAACCGGCTTCGAGGAAGAAGGCGGTGAGCACTTCATAAGTCAGCAACGGCCCGGTGATGCTGCCGGCGAACGCTGAAAAGCGGCTCCAGTTGGTACCGAACTCATAGGCCATGACCAGCCCCGAGACCACGCCCATGCCGAAGTTGACGGCGAAGATTTTCGACCAGAAGTGATACAGGTCTTTGTAGACCGTATTGTCGGTTTTCAAATACAGGCCTTCGAGCACGGCCAGGAAGCTGGCGAGCCCGATGGTGATGGCCGGGAACAGGATGTGAAACGAGACCGTGAACGCAAATTGAATACGCGCCAGGTCCAGCGCCTGCAGATTGAACATGATGAAACCCCCATGGCGACTCCAGCGGTGGGCAAACGAAACCCGGCCGTGTCGAGCCTTGTGACTCGCAGCGAATAAATAGGCGGAACAGGTGAGGCGGCGCGCTGGCCGCCCCGGTTGAAATCAGGCAGCCGACGACTGAATCAGATTGCTGACCTTGGCCTTTTCAAGGCGGATGGCGATGAACTTCGAAGTCGGGGTGAAGGTGCGATCGCCGTAGCTTTCCAGCGGCACCAACGGGTTGGTCTCTGGGTAGTAGGCCGCCGCCTGTCCCGCAGGAACGTCGTAGGCGATCAGGGTAAAACCGCTCACCCGACGCTCGCGACCGTCATCCCATAGCGACACCAGGTCGACCTTTTCTCCCGGCTCGAAGCCCAGCTTGCGAATGTCCTGTTCGTTGGCAAACAGCACTTCACGCATGCCGTAGACCCCGCGATAACGGTCGTCCAGGCCATACAACGTGGTGTTGTACTGATCATGGGAGCGCATGGTTTGCAAGATCAGGTCGGGTTTTTCTCCGGTGGCGCGCACGCATTTGCTGACCAGGTCTTCAGGCAAGGTATTGGAAACGAAGCGCGCCTTGCCGGTCCCGGTGTTCCAGATGCGCTTGGTGGCGTCGTTGCTCAAGTGAAAACCGCCGGGATGCTGCAGCTTCTGGTTGAAATCTTTGAAGCCGGGAATGGTGTCGGCGATCAGGTCACGAATCCGGCTGTAGTCCTCTACCACCCAGTTCCAGTCGATGGGGAATTTGCCGAGGGTGGCGTTGGCGATGCCGGCAATGATCGCCGGTTCCGAACGCAGCAACGGCGACTTGGGTTTCAACTGGCCGTGGGAAATGTGCACCATGCTGAAGGTGTCTTCCACGGTGATGCCTTGCGGCCCCTCAGCCTGCATGTCGATATCGGTACGGCCCAGGCACGGCAGAATCAAGGCGTCGCGACCCATGACCAGATGGCTGCGATTGAGCTTGGTGGCGATGTGCACGGTGAGGTCGCAGTTGCGCAACGCGGCATGGGTGCGCGGGGTGTCGGGCGTGGCCTGGGCGAAGTTGCCGCCCAGACCGATGAACACCTTGGCCCGCCCTTGCTCCATCGCGCCAATCGCCATGACCGTGTTGTGGCCATGCTTGCGCGGGACCTTGAACGAGAAACGCTTTTCCAGCGCATCCATGAAGTCGGTGGGCGCCAGCTCGTTGATGCCCATGGTGCGGTCGCCCTGCACGTTACTGTGGCCGCGCACTGGCGACAGCCCGGCGCCCGGACGGCCGATGTTGCCGCGCAACAGTTGCACGTTGATCACTTCCTGAATGATCGCCACCGAATGCGTGTGTTGGGTCAAGCCCATTGCCCAGCACATGATCACGCGCTTGGCTTTGGCGTACATCCGCGCCGCCAGTTCGATGTCCACCAGACTCAGGCCCGACTGTTCGACGATGTGCTCCCAGGAAGTGGCATCGACCTGCTGCAGATAGCTGTCCAGACCCGACGTGTGTTCGGCGATGAACGCCCGGTCGAACACCTCTTCGGCGCCCGTCGCCAAGGCTTCGCGCTCCCACTGCAACAAGAACTTGGCCACGCCGCGCATGGCTGCCATGTCGCCACCCAGTGCCGGACGGAAGTAGGCCGAGGTGGTCGGTTCCGAGCCGTTGGTGAGCATTTCCAGCGGGTGTTGTGGGTGCTGGAAACGTTCCAGACCGCGCTCTTTCAGCGGATTGAAACAAATCACCTGAGCGCCGCGTTGTACCGCTTCACGCAAGGGTTCCAGCATCCGTGGGTGGTTGGTGCCAGGGTTTTGCCCGATGACGAAAATGGCGTCGGCCAGTTCCAGATCATGAAACACCACCGTGCCTTTACCGACCCCGACGCTTTCTACCATGGCCACCGCGCTGGCCTCGTGGCACATGTTCGAACAGTCTGGAAAATTGTTGGTACCGAACGCCCGAACGAACAGCTGGTACAAATAGGCCGCTTCGTTGCTGGCGCGACCCGAGGTGTAGAACTCGGCCTGATCAGGCGAGTCCAGGCCATTGAGGTGTTTGGCGATCAGGGCGAACGCGTCGTCCCAACTGATTTCCTGGTAGCGATCGGTGACGGCGTCGTAGCGCATTGGGTGGGTCAAGCGGCCTTGATACTCCAGCCAATAATCGCTCTGCGCGGTGAGGGACGACACTGTGTACTTGTTGAAGAACGCCGGGTTGACCAAGCGCCCGGTGGCTTCCCAGTTGACCGCCTTGGCGCCGTTTTCGCAGAACTTGACCATGCCGTTTTCCGGCGATTCGCCCCAGGCACAGCCAGGGCAGTCGAAACCGCCGTTCTGATTGGTCTTGAGCATGGTGCGGATGTTCTTCAACGCGTTTTCGCTGCCGAGCCAGTTTTTGGTCACGGCAATCAACGCACCCCAACCGGCGGCGGCACCTTTATAAGGCTTATAACGGTCAACTTTAATCATGATAAAACTCCACGGCGAAGTGCCAGACTTAGGTCTTATTGCACGTCATTAAATAGGCGTTATTGGCGGACTTAAGTTATTTCAATCACGTCATTTCTGGTTTATGGAGCCAGCTTATAAGTCTGTAAGGGGCCCGTCCAATCGCTATTTATGACTGGGTCATCGAGCTTTTCTATCACGGGGGAAACAACTGAATAATGAGTGATCGAGCGAATCAATCGCTCCATTGTTTATGATTATCAAGAAGGGGTTTATATATCGATGGATGGCCCAAAACATTGTAGGCGCTGGCGCAGGCTGCGATAAGGCCGGAACGGCCTTCCGGCCACCGGATCGCAGCCTTTGGCAACTCCTACAGTTGCTGTTTGGAGCGTCTGGCTACATCAACTCAGAAAGGAATTAACGTCACGGCAGCACTTCCCGTTCGCGAATCACGTCGGCATCAGCGCTGGCGGGTTCATCCGCGAGGACCGCAGGCCGGCGCAGCTTTGAGGTGCGGGACAAAATTGCAGGGACGGTGACGGGCGTCCAGCTGTTCGACCAGAATGCCTTCCCAGGCCGTGCGGCAGGCACCGGTGGAGCCTGGCAAGCACACCACCAGCGTACCGTTGGCCAACCCGGCCAGCGCTCGCGATTGCACCGTCGAGGTGCCGATATCAAGAATCGAGATCGCCCGAAACAATTCGCCGAAACCATCAATCTGTTTGTCCAGCAAACAGCTCACGGCCTCAGGCGTGCTGTCGCGACCGGTAAACCCGGTGCCGCCAGTAATTAACACCACTTGCACCGAGTCGTCGGCAATCCAGGTCGCGACCTGGGCACGAATTTTATATAAATCATCTTTTAGCAAATTACGTTCTGCCAATTGATGACCGGTTTCCAATAGCCGGCTGACCAATAATTGACCTGACGTATCATTTGCATATTCACGGGTATCACTGACGGTCAATACGGCAATATTTAACGGCACAAATAACGCATCCGATTTTACGCTCACGACTTCCTCCAATGGGCAGTTATTCAAACAATTACACAGGGTAAAGTGGCCAGCATGGCGCCGTCTAATCACTTGTACTGACCGGCCTATCGAGGCTTTCTATCATGCACTAACGCGGTGCAATATCATTAAGTTCACGCGGGTGAAACCCCGCTCATTGAGCCGATTGATCGGCTGTTAACTCCTATCAATTGGACCTGCACCACCCAGTGTGGGATGGTTCTTTCAGGACTAGCCTTATCCTCAGCATGGAGTCCTACCCGCGGCTGGTGCCCCGCAAACGGAGCGTGTGTTTTTCATGTCCGTCCCGGCCAACGCCCCTACCCGACCCGCAGGAACCCTCGTGGATATCAAACAGCTTAAATTTCTCATCGCCCTGGAGCAGACCCGCCATTTCGGCCAAGCCGCAGCGCTGTGCTACATCACCCAACCGACCCTGTCGATGCGCCTGCGCAACCTGGAGGACGAACTGGACCTGGTGTTGGTCAAACGCGGTCAGCGCTTCGAAGGTTTCACCCAGGCCGGCGAACGGGTGCTGGCCTGGGCCAAGACCCTGCTGGCCGCCCACGACGGCTTGTTCGCCGAAGCCGCCGCCTGTCGCGGGCAATTGGTCGGCCAGTTGCGCATGGGCCTGGTGCCGCTCAGCAGTTTCAACCCGGTCAACTACATCCAGGGCCTGGCGAAAAGCTTCCCCGAACTGACGTTCAACCTCAGTTCCCTGAGTTCCGACCAGATCATCGAAAACCTGAGCAATAACCAACTGGACCTGGGCGTGTGCTACCTCGATCATGTCAACCAGAACTACTTCGATTTTTTCGAGATTGGCGCGACTCGGGTCGGCCTGCTGTATGACAAGCGTCACTACCACTTCGATGGCACGGAAATGAGTTGGGAAGACGCCGCTGAACTGCCGCTGGGGATGATCACCAACGGCATGCACTACCGCAAATCGGTGGATTTGAGCTTTCGCAGCCGGGGGCTAAGCCCGCAGCCGATCCTGGAAAGCGACTCCACCTATCAGTTGCTGCAAGCGATTCACGCTGGCTTTTGCTGCGCCATAATGCCGCTGGACAGTGGTCTGGAAGCACCGATTGAAAACCTGGCCTTCATCAACTTGCCAGACGCCAGTGTGCTGGCCCCGCTGGGGTTGGTGATGCGCAAGACCGAACCGCGGTCGGCGATTGCCGAGAAATGTTTTGAAGAAGCCAAGCGCCTGTTTGGCGTGTGAAGCGAAGAGGATTGAGTCATGCAGTGCCCGATTGAACAACCGGCTGAACACGGCGACGCCAATGCACCGGCGGCGCAACCGTCGTCATTCACCTACCGCGAATACTCGGCCGACAGCGTGCCCACCGAAGCGGCGCTGGCCGCCGAAACCGCGTTGGCGATCAGTTTCAACGGCCTGAGCCAGGCGGTAATGATGGTTTCACCGGGCAACATCGAAGACTTCGTGCGCGGTTTCAGCCTGAGCAACGCCATCGTCAACGACCTCGACGAGATCTACGACGTGCGCCTGACCCACTTCGACCAGGCCTGCCAAGCCGATGTGCAGATCAGCAGCCGCGCGTTCTGGGAACTCAAGGATCATCGTCGGCAAATGGCCGGGACCAGTGGCTGCGGCCTGTGTGGCGTCGAGGCGCTGGAGCAGGCGTTGCCGCAACTGCAGATCCTCGAACCTGCCCCGCTGCCCCCCGCCGAACATCTGGAGGGCCTGCGCGGCAAAATCGAAGACGCACAGCAATTGGCCCGGCAGAGTGGCGCATTGCACGCCGCGCTGTATGTCGATGCGGACGGCGTCGTGCGCCTGTGCCGCGAAGACATTGGCCGGCACAACGCCCTGGACAAGCTGATCGGTGCGATGAAATCCACTGGCATCGATGCTCGCCAGGGCTTCACCGTAGTCACCAGCCGTTGCAGCCTGGAGTTGATTCACAAGGCCGTGCGCGCCGGGTTCGGCACGCTGGTCAGTCTCTCGGCACCGACTGCGCTGACCGTGCAGTGGGCACGCAAACACCGCTTGAACCTGATCCACGTTCCTCACCGCAATGCCCCACGGATTTACAGCCCAGTCTAAAAATCCTTTGTAATCAACAGTCAATAAACCGTCGCAAGACACCCTCTATCGCGAAAACCAAGTCGATACAGTCAAACACTTGACGACTATCTCGGTTTGGAATCAACATGCGTCCATAAATCACCGAAACCACCAGAAAAAAGGTGGTGGGCGCCCTCCTGATAAAAATAATTAGCTTCGCAATGAAATGTAAAAACCGGCCTATGCTGTTTTAAGGATCGGCGAATTACCGGGAATAACCTGGCTTCGCTTGGATTGTGCGTGTGCTTAGCGGAAGACAGCCCGTTCACGACAAGAACCGGCGCCCAGGAGTTTTTTATGGTCTGCGTAAAGCTCGCACATTGCGGTTTATCCGTGCCCGTTTGGATAGCATTCCATCGCAATGCAGCGACCCTGCTCATTGTCGAACCGCCACACCGGCGCGAGAACGCTCGTTGATGGCGGCCGCTCCGATCATCCCCCGCACCTATCACGCATCCGCAGTGCTGCTGCGCGGCGCTTTGAAATTGCCCGATTTCTCGTCCAGCCCCCCGGAATGTCAGCGGTGCCTTGCCACCAAGCGGCCTGCCAGCCTGGTTTACGGTGACTGGCATTGAGCATTATGACCAACAGGAAGTGTCTATCCATGAAACGCACCCTCCTCGTATTGGCCATGCTTGCGCTGGCTGCGTGTAACACACCGGCGAGAATTCCGGCGCCGGACGACAAGACCGTCGAGTCCGGCAAGCAGGCGCTGGATCAGTTGGCACAGCTGCCACCCGCGATGGAACGGGTCCGCGTCGGGGACACCCTGCGCATCGTCCGCGATGCGGGTGAAATGCCGACCCTGTCCGCGTTCAACGTCAGCACAATTTACGAACTGACCCTGTACACCGTGCAAAACGACGGGGCGATTTTTTACCCCTTCATCGGCCGGATCATCGTCGCACACCGCTCGCCGTCGGACATTGCCGAAGAGCTGACCAAACGCCTGACGCCGATCTACAAAGAACCGCGGGTGACGGTCAACATCAATCAGGCGCCGGGTAATAGCGTGTTTGTCGGCGGTGCCGTAGGCAACCCGTCCGCTGTGCCGATTGCCGCAGCGAACAACATGGATCAGGCGATTCTTGGCGCGGGCGGCATCCTGCAAGTGGGCGACGCGAGCAAGGTCGCGTTGCTGCGCGAGGATGAAAAAGGCCGCTACCACGCCTACTTCCTCGACTTCACCCAACTGATGCAAACCGGCAGTGAGGGGCGCATGCCGGTGGCCATGCAGCGTGGCGACATCATCTTCGTGCCGCGGTCCACAGTGGGCGACCGCATCCAGGGCGTCGATGTGTACATGAACCAACTCATACCGTTCACCAAGTCGATCGGTGTCGGTTACTCCTTCACCAGCAACCACTAAGGAGCCATTATCCCATGATCGAGATACGTTCCTTCCGTGATGTGTTGCGCCTGTTTTTCATCTTCAAGCACGAGTTCAAACTCGCCGCGCTGGCAGCCTCCACGGTGATTGTGCTCGGTGCGTTTTTGTTGCCGGCCAAGTACGAATCCAGTGCACGCCTGCTGGTCAAACCGGGCCGGGACTCGACCCTGCCGATCGAAATCGCCGACCGTCAGGCGCTGGTCATGCCCAGCACCCAGCGCGACCCGATCGTCGATGAGGAACGGCTGCTCACCGGGCGCCCGATCGTGCGTCAGGTCGCCGAGAAATACCTGACCCTTTCGGCCAACAAACCCGCACCGGAAGGCCTGCTCAAGCAAGTGAAGTTTTACCTGAAGAAAGGCATCAGTTCGGTATTCGACGGACTGCGGTTACTGCTTGAAACGGCCGGTATCGTCGAGAAGACCACCGCCATCGAGCGTCTGGCCAAGGACCTGGAAGCCAAGTTCGACGTCACGCATGCGACCGGTTCATCGGTGATGGACATCAGTTTCACCTGGTCCGATCCGGAGGTGGCACAGGCGGTGGTCAAGCTGTGGGTCGAGACGTACATGGAGGAACGTACCCGGGCGCTGGGCCGCAAGAGCCTGTATGCCTTCTACCAGGAACAAACCACCACCAGCGCAGCGCAGATCAAGAGCTACAAGGCGCAGATTCTCAAACAGCTGAATGACCTCGGCGCGGCCAGCATCGAGGAGCAATTGCAAGACCTGTCCAAGCGCATCAACGTATTGCGGGGCGATCGTCTGGCCTCGATCCGCCGCATCGCATCGTCGAACAGCTCGCTGGATGTCACCCGCAAACAACTGCAGGAGACGCCGGCGGAAATCGTCACCGTCCGCCAGATTGCGCTTAACCCTGCGCAACAGGACCTGCGTCGCCTGCTCAACCAGAAGCGCCTGGAGCGCGCGGACATGTTGCGCACCTACAAGGACGATGCGCCGCCGGTCAAAGCCTTGTCGGACTCTATCCGCAACCTGGAAAAAGCGGTGAAGGACGAAGGTGCGACCGTGCAGAGCTCCGAAGACCGCGCACCCAACGGTTTGTCCGTGCACCTGCAAGGCGTGTTGTTCGACGAGGACAGCAACAACGCCTCCCTGCAAACCCAGTTGCAAGAGCAAGACAAACAGCTGGCTGACCTGGAAGACCAGCGTCGTAAAGCGCTGGAAGCCGAACCGGAGCTGACCCGTCTGGCCCGTGAACTGAGCGTCGCCGAGGCTAATTACGCGCTGTATGTGAGCAGTCTGGAAAAATCGCGGATCGACCGCGAACTGGACAAGAGCCAGATCAGCAACATCGCGGTGATCGAGGAAGCGACCCTCAACCCGGGGCGGATCTTCCCGAAAACCTTGATGATGTTGCTGCTGGCGTTGCCCTTGAGTGTGGTGGTTGGCCTGTTGGTCGTGTACCTGTGCTACCTGCTGGATCAGCGGATTCACGACGGTGGACTGGCGGAGAGCAAATTCGGCGTGCCGCTGTGGACCACCCTGCCGGAGCTCAGCACCAGCACGGTGGACGGCAGCAACGCGTTCACCGCCAGTATTTATCGGCTGTACGGCCTGCTGCCCCTTGATCGTATCGAGCAACAGGGCCTGACCCTGGGCCTGACCTCGTCGCGCCACGGTGAAGGGGTGAGTTTTATCATCGAACAGCTGCGCCGGCTGCTTGAGGAACACCTGTTCAAAGTGCGCATCGGCGGCACCGAGCCCAACCAGCCAGGCCAAGTGGTGTTGCTCGATGCCTCGGCGCTGCTGGACAGCCGCGCAGCCTTTGTCAGCCTGCGCCACGCGGACCTGATCGCGCTGGTGGTGGAAGCGCAGACCAGCACCGTGCCGGTGGTCCAGCACGCGCTGTCGATCCTCAGCACCGCGTTTGGCAAGGTCGATGGCATGATCATCAATCGTCGGCACTTCGAAGTGCCGGCGTCGGTATTGGCGCGGATGAACCGCTGGCGAGGCGCGGCCTGATGCGCATTGCCTTGCTGGCGCCGCTGCCGCCGGACCAGACCGGCATCGCCGATTACGCGGCACACTTCAGCCGAGCCCTGCGCGCGCTGGGCATTGAAGTGCTGACGCCCCTGGCCGGCTGCCACGACCCCAGCGAACAGCAAGCGCGCCTGCACGCCTTCGACTGGTCCAGTGTCGACGTTGTGCACGCGGAACTGGGCGGCGGTCGCTTCGGCGAATTCCAGGCACTGACTTACCTCAGTCAGGTGCAGCCACAGATGCCACTGACCGCCACCGTGCACGATCCGGAACGCCTGATCTGGCGCCGGGCGAAAATGTTCTGGCCATTGACCTGGCTGGAGCGGCTGCCGCATCCGATGCCGCAAGCCGCTGCGTTGCTGGCCGATCCCCTGACCTTGCGCGAAGAACGGCAACTGGCCCGACGCATGAGCCGACTGATCACCCTCACCCAGCTGGGCGGCGACTGCCTGCGCGTGCGCATGGGCCTGCGCAGCGAGCAGGTCGCGGTCATCGCCCACGGCAACCTGCCGATCCCGGCCGTGCCGTTGCCGCCGCTGGAGCCGTTGCGCCTGCTGTATTTCGGGTTTATCTATCGCGGCAAAGGCATTGAGGATTTGCTTGAAGCGCTGTCCCGCACCCTCGCCGCCCACCCTGAGCATCGCGATCGGGTGCGCCTGACGCTGGCGGGCGGCACCGCGCCAGAGATGACCTTTGACCCGGCCGGCAATTACCTGGACGGACTGCGCCAGCGTATCCGCGAACTGAACCTGGAGGGCTCGGTGGATTGGAAACTGGACCTGCCATCCAGCGACATCGCCAGCACCATTCAAGCCCACCATTTGATGGTGTTGCCCTATCGCGAATCGAAAAAACTCAGCTGGCTGGGCGCAATGCGTGGCACCAGCGGCGCGCTGTCGTGGGCCAATGCCTGTGGTCGCGGGGTGATCACCTCTAATGCCCGGGCGTTCGCTGAAGAGGTGTCCGCCGGCAACGGCATCACCTATACGCAGGGCAACGTCGACGCGTTGAGCGACTGTTTGAGCCAGCTGTTTCTCGACCCCCAACGGGCTCGTCAGTGGGCCGACAAGGCCAGCGAAATCGGTCGGCAACGACAATGGTCGGAAACCGCCAAACGTTTCTCCGAGCTGTTTGATGCCGCCCATAGAGCACGACCACAATGAACAGCCATCCATTGCGCGGCCGTCGATCAGCGGTACTGCGCTACCTTCCCGTGATCGCGGCGATAGGGTTCGGCGGTGCTCTGCTGTTGAGCCAGCCCGTCAAGGCGACGCCAATCAATCTCGCCCCCGATCGCACCCTGGTCTGGAAAGACTTTCTGGGGGTCAACGCCCATTTCCTGTGGTTCACGCCGCAGCAATATCAGCAACAAATCGCCCAGTACCAAAAGCTCGGGCTGGAGTGGGTGCGGGTCGACCTGCATTGGGATCGGCTGGAGCCCAGCGAAGGCCACTACACCCTCGACAGCCTCGATCAACTGAATCAGACCCTGATCAGCAGCCACCTCAAATCGCTGTTCTACATGGTGGGCTCGGCACCGTTTGCCACCACCGCGCCGGTGGGCGCGCCCTACCAGGATCAGTACCCACCCCGTGACCCGCAGGTGTATGCGCAGCGCATGGCACTGCTCGCCAAGCGCTACCCCGACGTCGATGCGTGGCAAGTGTGGAATGAGCAAAACCTGCCGAACAACTGGCGCCCCAAGGTCGACCCGGCCGGGTATGCGCGGCTATTGCTGGCGACCACTCAAGCCTTAACCGCTGCGGCACCAGGCAAGACCCTGGTGATCGGCGGCATGGCCTATTACAGCCAGATGCCCGACCAGGGCGGCGGCCTGATGCTTCAGGCACTCGGTCAATATGGTGTGCAAAAACTCGGCGCAGTCGCGGCCTATCACCCGTACTCGGCGACGCCGGAAACCGACACCCCAGGGAAAAACGAAGTGCTGCTGCGCGGTCATCAACTCAACGATATGCTCCACGGCGCCGGGATCACCAACATCTGGGCCACCGAGTGGGGCTGGTCGAGCTATGCCGGCCCCAAGGAAATGCAGGCCATCATCGGCCTCGATGGTCAGGCCGATTACACCCTGCGGCGCCTGGCGTTGATGAGCACCCTCGACTACCAGCGCACCTTTCTGTTTGCGCTCTCCGACCTCGACAACCGGGCCTCCGCGCGTGATCGCGGCTACGGCCTGCTCGACCTGAATGGCCAGCCGAAGCCGGTCTACAACGCACTGGCGCGCTTCTTGAAAATCACAGGTTCGACCTTGAAGCCGGGCACGCTGCCCACCATCGTCAACGCCCCTGACTCGCTTTACAGCGTGGCCTGGACCCGAGAAGACGGCAAACACCTGTGGCTGTACTGGAGCGCCGAAGGCACCTCGTTGACCTTGCCGGACATCAAACAGGCCACCCTGTTTGACCCGCTCACTGGCACGCAGCTCAGTCTGCAGAGCGACAACGGTATTCAACCCAGCGTCAAACCGACGTTGCAGATAGTGGTGTGGTAGTGAGCAAAGACGAGGAGAATCACCCATGCGCGTAGGCCTGGATTATCGCCCCGCAACGATCGCTCCGATGTCCGGCATCGGGCGTCAGGTGCTGGCGCTGGAAAACGCGCTGGTGCAACGGGACGACACCGAGCTGGTGCTGATGAGCGAAGCGCCACTGGGCCATCCACAGCGCGAGACGGCGCTTTGCCCGGCGTGGCCCAGCTCGCTGGAACACCTGCAACGGCCGCAGGTGCGCTTTCGTTTCGAACGTCGATTCCTGCCCGCCACCCTGCGTCAGGAGCATATCGACCTGTTCATCGCCACTGCCAACATGGGTTTGCCCATTGGCAGAAAACCGTCGGGCACCCGCTATGTGCTGGTGCTGCATGACCTGTTTCAGTTGACCCACCGCAACTTCCATCGGTCGATATTGACCGCCGTGGCTTACCGTTTCATCAACACCTTGTCGATTGCCTGGTCGGTGTGGATCGCCGATCAGATCTGGTGCCCGTCACAATTTTCCTGCAACGAAGCGGCGCGGATTTTTCCGTGGGCCAAGTCAAAACTGCGCGTATTGCACAACCTGGTACCGGCGTTCACCGACCCACCGGGCGAACTGCCGGCGGGCCTGCCAGACCGTTATTGGCTGCTGGTCGGCACCCGCGAACCGCGCAAGAACATCGCCTTCTTCATCAAGAACTGGCAGCTGTCACGACTAGAGAATCATCAGGTTCCCGACCTGGTGTTACTCGGTCACCCCTCCGACATTGCCCCCGAACTGGCCACCCTGCCCGGCCTGCATTGGCTGAGCGGTTTGAGTGAAGCTCAACTGCACGCCCTGTATGTAAACGCTGATTACCTCTGGCAACCGTCGATTGCCGAAGGCTTTGGCCTGCCGGTGGTGGAGGCGCTGCGCGTTGGCACCCACGTGGTGGTCGCTCAGGGTTCAGCACTGGATGAAGTCGCCCCGCCGTCCGCCAGACGCTTCAACCCCCGCGACGGCGTACAGATCCGCGCGGCCATCGTCGATGTGGCGCAAACGCCGCCCTCCGCCGATTCGCAATCGCTGATCGAGTGGGCCCAGCAGTTCACCGAACCCGCGTATCGGCAGCGACTGGATACGTTGCTTAAAGAGTTGGGCCACTGATGCTGGCCGGCAAATCTCTGCCACTGATCCTGGGCCTGATGTTCGGCGCACTGCTGTGGGTACTCACGCCGCTGCAATTCATCTTGCTGGTGGTGGGCTTGGCGGCTGCGCTGACGTTGATACGCAGACCGCTGTGGGGCTTGCTGGTGTTTGCTTTTCTGGCCACCAGCATTCCCTACACCACCCTGGAACTCGGGATTCGCACCACCGTCAGTGAAGCGGTACTCGGCGTGACCTGGGCTGGCGTGATCTGGCAATCGTTCATCGGCAATACCCGTGGCTTTTTGCAGTGGCGACCGACCGAGCGGGCGCTGGTGTGGCTGATGCTGTTCAGCGCGGTACCGTTCGTGGTGGGCATGATCACCATCCACGCCGAGGGCAACGGCCCGGTGAACTGGGTGCGCTGGCTGATGAACCTATCGCTGCTGTTCCTGGTGCCGCTGCTGCTGCGTAGCGACCGCGACCGCGACCAATTGGTCGTCGCCTTGTTGCTGGGCAATCTGGCGATGCTGTTGCTGTCGGTGTTCATGTTCCTCAAGTCGCGCAACGCGATGTCGATGATTCCGATCCTCACCGCCCTCAAGTACGCCCACCCGGAAGCCGTTCAAGACATCTTCTCTGCCAACTATCAGCGCATGGCCTCGCCGTGGGTGCACCCTAACCTCACCGGTGGTGTGCTGGTGTTGTTCATTCCGATGGCGCTGTTGTACGGCTGGACCCAAGCCGGTGTGCGGCGCGCGCTGGGGCTGGCGGTGGCGATACTCGGTTGCGCCGGTTTGCTGTTGAGTATTTCCCGCGGGGCGATTGTCTCGCTGGTGCTGGTGCTGCTCTGGTTGACCTACAAGCGCGTGCCCTACACCGGCCGGATTCTCGGCCTGGGGGTGATCTTCGCGGTGGCGCTGGTGATGTTCTATCCGCCGCTGCAAGAGCGCTTGCTGACAATTTTCTCCGCCAGCAACGCCAGTACCGAAGTGCGCTTCAGCGAGTACTCGAAATTCCCCGAAGCGATGGCGCGCTATCCGTTGGGGATTGGTTTCAAGGTCGATCCACCGGTTCCCGACAGTGGCCTGGTAGGTATCTCCAACCTGTGGCTGAACTACATCTACAAGATCGGCATCCCCGGCCTGCTGCTGTTCATCAGCGTCACTGTTTTGTGGTGGCGCGAAGTTCGGCCCGTGGGGGCGATCCCGCAAATCACTCAGCAAAACTCGCTGTGGCTCGGCTGCATCGCGGGCGTTTTGGCCGCGTTGCTGACGGGTTTGTTCGACCACTATTTCAGCTTCACGTTCGTGCTCATCGGGCTGTTCTGGTTGCTGATGGGATTGAGTCTGCAACAGGTCCGGCTACACCCGGTTATTCTTGGTCCCGTGTCAGTGCGCAAGGAGCTCCAGCCATGAGGCATCGCATTCTTCACTCCACCGACCTGCAACAACGCCTGCCTGCGCTCGCCGCGGAACTGGGCGTCAGTCTGCAAGACCTACAAGCAGCCTACGATTGGGCCATCGCCAACGAGGTGCTGTTCGAGGAAAGCGACGGCGGCGAGCAAAAGCGCTACAGCATTTCGTCGGTGGATATTGAAGTGCGCATTGAGCACCCGCTCGCCAGGCGCCTCTATCACCGCTTGAAGCAAGACATTCCATCAAAGCTGGTGCCGCTGTACGGTAAAAACTGGATCACCCTCAAAGACCGCTGGCTGCGGGCCTGGGAGCAGGTTTACAACATCTTGATCAACAAAATCCCCAGCCACCATGTTCGTCTGGCGTGGCTGCGCCTGGGTGGCGCGAAGATCGGCAAGGGATCGAGCATCTGGCGCACCACCGAAATCCTCGGCGTCGAGAACCTGGTGATGGGCGAAGACAGCGTGATCGCCTGGCACTGCCAGGTCGATGCGCGGGCCGGTCTGGTGATTGGCGACCATGTGGCGATCGCTTCCCATGTGCTGATCATTGCCGGCACCCATGACCTGACCGCCCCGGAGTTCTGGTCGGTGTCCGGACCGATCTACATCGACGATTACGCCTGGATCGCCAGCCGAGCGCTGATCGGCCACGGCTCACATATCGGCCGTGGCGCGGTGGTAACGGCCAACACCCTCGTCGCCAAAAGCGTCGCGCCTTATAAAATCGTTGGCGGCAGCGGCGCCAAGCCCATGGGCGAGCGCCCCCACGAATTGAATTACAAGGTGGGTGGCAAAGGCCTGTTCACCCTGCTGCACTGATGTTTGGCAGCACGCTGTGGCTGACCCTCGCCACACTCGCGGGGCTGGTGGCCGGCTTTGCCCGCGAGTGGCTGCTGGTTGCGGCGTGGGGCGCGGGCAGTCGCAGCGACGCGTTTCTGGTCGCGGTATTCCTGCCGGAAGCGCTGCGCATGACGCTGGCTGCCGGTCTGCTGGCGGCCGCCGCACTGCCGCTGTATCAACAACGCGACGAAGCTCAGCGCCGCACCTGGTTGTCGGGCTTAACCCCGCGGCTGCTGGGTTGCGGCCTGGTGCTGTATGCGCTGCTGGCCATCGGCGCGCCGCTGTGGGTGCGCTTGATCGGCCCTGGGCTGGATGCCGAGTCGCAGGCGCAGGCGCAGGCCAACCTGCACTGGCTGGCGGCCTGCGCCCCTGGGTTTCTCATCCACGCGCTGTTCAGTATTCCCTTGCAGGCCCGCCAGCGATTCGTGCTGCCGGGACTGGGTTCGTTGCTGTTCAACCTGCCGCCAGTGCTCTATCTGTTCACCCGAGGGCACGCCAGCGTCAGCAGCGAACTGTCGATGGCGTTCTTTGCTGGCAGTCTGTTGATGTGTTTGCCATTGCTGCCACCGATCTGGCAATCCGGTTGGCGTCCATGGGGCGTGCGCGGTGATCCGCAGGCCGGGCGCGAACTGCTGGGGCGCATCGGTCCGCTGCTGGCCAGCAACGTCGCCAGTCAGGGCCTGGCGTTGGTCGAGCGACTGATCGCCAGCTACCTGGGCGACGGTGCGGTGACCTGGGTCAACCTGGCGCGCAAGCTGATCAACTTGCCGCTGATCGCATTAATGAGCTTGAACCAGGTGCTGCTGGGATTGATGAGCGGGGAAAAAGGCGAACAACGCCTGGTCCTGTTACGCCGAGGCCTCGACGCCTCGACCTTGCTGAGCCTGCCGGCGGCGGTGGGTCTGGTCGGTGCCAGCCCGGCGCTGATCTATTTACTCTTGCCTGCACAAAGCGCCAACAGCCCGCTGCCGACGTTGCTCGGCTGGTTTGCCACGCCGCTGGTGTTCGGCGCCTGGAATGCCATGTTGGCGCGCTATGCCTATGCGGCAGGCGACACCCGAATGCCGCTGCACTGCGAACTGCTCGGCAGCCTGCTCAACGCTGTTTTACTCGCCGTGTTGCCCTTCACCCTCGGCCTACCCGGTATACCGCTGGCCTCGCTGGGCGGCGTGATCCTCACCAACCTGCTGTTGATGCAACGCCAGCAACTGCTGCCCAGGCTGGCGTGGCCCGTGCAGTGGCTGGCCATTGTGGTGCTGTTGGGCCTGGCGGCAGCCCTGCTTCATCCTCTGCAAGACCTCTGGCTGCAATTGGGTTTGAGTTGTGCGGCTGGCGTGTTGGCGTTGCTGGGATTGGGGGTTTGGTTCAAGCCGTGGAAGCGTTGAGGCGTTGCAAACACCCGCGGTGGCATTGGCTCGCACGCACTTAAAATGGGCCCGGCCTACGCTCGCATGGGCGCAGAACGGGGACAGCATGATCCGTGGACCGCTGATCTGGTGTCGCTGGTCGAGGGGCAACGTCGGGTCTTGGTGCCGCTAGACAATTGGGAAGACCGGGTCGCCTGGCGCGACCGGTCGTTGATGGAGCGGGCGAGTGACCGCCTGAAGCGAAATCAGGCAGAATAGTTGAACTCGTGTAGTGCTACACGGCTTCAGGCCATCCGGCGCAAGAAGCCCTGCTGGGCACCGTTGCGGTTCGGCGCGAAGCCGTTGGCCTGCAAGCTTTCTTCCACTGTCTCGTAAAACACACCGATCTTGCTGATCTCACGCGCCTGCTGGGCGGTGGCGATCGGGCGACCGAATTCGAGCGAGATGCGCACCAGTTGCTCGATCTGTTCAACGGTGGACATTTTTCCCGTTTGCGCCTGGTTCCAGAGATTGTCCTCGATGCCGCAACGCACGTGCAGGCCCATCGCAATGCCCATCATGTTGACTGGTAGCACGTTGCGCGTCGAACTTTCCACCGTGAGCACTGCGCCGTCCGGCACGGCACGCACGATGTTGGCCAGGCTGTAGATGTTAGGCACATCCATGCCGCCGCCGATCGCCACCCAGTTCATGACCAGCGGGCCCTTGTAGATGCCGCGGCGCATCAGCCGCTCGACCGAATCGAAGCTGTTGATGTTGTAGCACTGGAAGGCGCTCTGGATGCCCGCGGCCGACAGGCGCCGCACGTGCTCTTCCACCCAGCCCGGCTGCGCCGGCACCGTCATTTCCTTGTAGGCATTGTAAACGGCAGGGTCTTCCATCGAAGTGCCCTTGATGTCGTTGTCATCCCAGTGCTCGACGACGTTCATCTGTGAGGTGTTCACCGTTACCGTGACTTGGTCAGGCTTGGGATCGAGTTCGGCCAGCATGTGGCGCGTATCGTCGCTCAGCCACTTGGCAGCGGCGCCTTCCGATTCCGGTGCGAAGCTGATCGAGCCGCCCACTTGAATGATCATCTCTGGCACGGCCTTGCGCACGCCGGCGATCAGCTCGTTGAACTTGGACAGGCGCTTGGAGCCCTTGCCGTCCAGTTCACGCACGTGCAAGTGCAACACGGTAGCCCCGGCGTTGTAACAATCCACCGCCTTCTGTACCTGCTCTTCCATGGTCACCGGGATGTCCTCGGGAAAGTCGGAAGGCTGCCACGACGGTGCATAGGGCGCTGCCGTGATGATCAGGGGCTGCTGGTTTTCGGTAAAGAGGTGACCGTCAAGGAAGTTCATAGGGATCTCTACAGTAATTATTATTGATGAGCGGAACGTCAGAAATACTTGCTGCCAATGATGGAGGCGCGTTCCATCTTGCGATGGCAGCGTAAAAATTTTTGCTGAATGGACTTTATGACGAGGGCCTGATGAGTCGCTTTTCATTAAACGACAAAGACCTTTCATTTCATGACAAAGGTTGCGAAGAGAAAAATTTCTAGCGATGGGCGCCTGTAGGCGATTGCGGCCTGTCACGACTGACCGTTGGGGTGACTCATCGGTCCTGAAGCGGTTTGGGTATCCGTGTGCGTCTTTCAAGTAACTGCCGCACGGATTGCCCGCGCGGCCTGTTAGCGTCCCGGCTGCCCCGGCTAGGGGCGAGGAACCTTCAACCGTGGGCAGCCAAAGTGACCACAATCAGAGCCGAAAAGACCAGCGCCGGGGCGAGATGCCGGAATGGCTCCCGGTTTCGTAGCAGCGTGAAGAGCACTGCGATCATGATCGCCAGCGGTCAGCGTCAGGCCTAAGACTCTGGTTTGTTGTCCAAGAAGAAGTGCCGCACTGACCAGCTCAAGAGCGCCACAGAGCAAACGAAACCATGCCGGGTAACCCCAGCGTGCGAAGTCGCTCTTCACCGCGCCGCGTCCTGCGAGATTGACCACCCCAGCAATCGCGAACAGAACCGCCAGGATCGTCGCGAGAATCGACTCCAAAGATGCACTGGTCCACGCCATCGTCATGCTCCGTTGATTGGCTGAAAGCGCTTTTGTACCGAGAGGTCCGCAATCAGGCCGGGGCCATGGGGTCGCCAGGCAAGGACGTGCCGGGCGTGTTGGCCGCTTACTGTTTGGTCGAGCGCCAGTGCGTCGGCGAACGGTCCAAGCGATTTGCGGGCATCGTCGAGCGGCCACGGTTCGACACGGTCAACGCCGAGCGCCGCCCTAATCGCTTCGCCCATTTCGGCAACGGCAACGGCGTGTTCCGCGACCACATTGAAGATCTGTCCCGCGACTCGACCGTCCCCGCTTGCCGCCTGCTCTACCGAGCTCAGGTACGCTGTGGCGAGATCATCGACGTGAACGGCAGGCCAGTGATTGTGACCATCGCCGACGACCCTCACGCTGCCGGTCTGAAGGGCCATACCGGCAAGCATGCCGAAGACGCCGCCGCCGTAGCCATGCACCATCGCCGGCCTGAGAATCACTGCGGCAATCGAACGGCGGGCGGCTAACGCGAGCACATGCTGCTCTACTGCGGGCCGCCAGGCGATGAGTGTTGTCGGGTTCAGCGCCGATGCTTCAGTCGCGGGTTCCCCGTCCGTATTGCCATACACCCAGGTGCCCGACGTATAAACAAACGCTGCGCCCGGACGCAAATGCGCAAGCATCGCTACAACCGCAGCCTCATCAGCAGCCGCGGCGCCAGCATCGTTGGTCGACGCGGTGTGCACCACGCCATCAGCGGCACCGGCAGTCGCAGCGAAAGACAGTGGCTCACGCAGGTCGCCGACATGCAGTTTCACACCCAGACGTGCCAGCGCACTGGCGGCCGCCGACGTGTCCTGGCGCACCAGCACCGTTACCTGATGGCCGAGGCTGATTGCCTTTTGCGCGACCGCTTGCCCGATGTAGCCAGTACCACCCGTAATGAACAGTTTCAAAGCGTTCTCCCCAACGTTTACCTGCGAGGTTAAATAGCCATATAAACGAGACTAGCCAGTCTCGTTGCGATAAACGTAAACGAGACCGGCCAGTCTTGTCAACCGCTCGACGATCTGTTATTTATCTCGCATGAATGCTTCCTCTCCCCCACTGCTTAGCCCGCTGCAACGCCGCAAGCGGTCTGCGATCCTGGACGGCGCGAAAACCGTTTTTTTAAGCCTGGGTTTCGGTTTGGCAACAATGGACGATGTCGCCTCGGCCGCCGGCGTGGGGAAACAGACGGTCTACCGCCACTTCGGGTCGAAGGAGGCGCTCTTCGTTGGTCTGGTGATCTCGATGTGCGCTCAGGTGGGCTTGGGTCTTGCCAGCGCTCAGGGCGAGCAATCCGATGACTCACCCGAAGTCGAATTGCGCGAGTTGGGCTGGTTGCTGGCACAAAACCTTATCGCGCCGGATAACCTGATGCTTTACCGGGCCATCGTTGCAGAGGCCGTGCGTCTTCCGGAACTCGGTCAGGTGTTCTACGAAAACGGTGCCAAGGTCGTGCGTGCCTTTGCCGCAAAAATTCTGCGCAAGCGCTTTGACGAATCGACTGCCGCAATGCGGGCAGCGACCTTCGTTCAGTTGGTGCTAGGCGACGCGTATCTGGAACTGACCATTGGCTACAGCGTGCCCGATGTTGAAGCGCGCTTTGCGTTGCAGATTGACGAGGCGGTGGCGGCTGCACTTCGCTAAGGAGCGCCGCATAGGATGTCGGCCACTGCATGCGGAGCGCAACAACGCGCTTGGCCCGCGAGCATGGTGAAGTCTCTGCTTACATCGATTTGACCGAAACGACTTCCACAAACCTGAATTTCTTCCTGGCTGCCTTAGTCGCTTCTTGCTCTGCCAGGAGCGTACTCAGCGTATCGGCCTCATGGACGATCTCGTGCGTCTCACCTTCAAATTCATTGCCCACACGCAGCGTGACTCTCAGCCTGGGCGTGAACGCTTTCGCGACCTTCTTTTTCACCGCAGCCTTTACCGGCTGCACGATCACGACATCCGGGGGGGGTTCTTGCACAGGTGGGGCACTAACCTGTTCAAGGGGCTCAGCAGCACCAAACAGCGCCCGGCGCATCTCTTCTTCCGTCAATTCTGCGTTCATGCCATTTCTCAGAGAGGGGGTATGTATAACCAGTCCGATTCTATCAGCACGGCTGATCTCTAGTGACGAATCTCTAGGTCAGACTGTTGATCAACAACCGCCACAGGTGATCGGCAGCCGGCGAGAGTCGTCGGTCGGAGCTGCGCAGTACATGACACTCAGAGGTTCGCGCGATGGGATGGTTGATCGGGATCGCGATGAGGGGATTTGCAACGACGCTTTGATCCAGAGATTGAGCGGTCATGAAGGCAATCCCCAAGCCTGCCTGACAGAGCGACTGGGCCGAGGAAAGCAGGTTGCATCGGTACGCCGGGCTGAATATCAGTCCTTCGGATTCGAACATTTTATTGACGTAACGCTGTATGCCGAAAGCGTCAGTCAGAGCAATCAGCCTGTACTCAACCAGTTCGCTCAGCGTGACGTCTGTCTGTTTGGCCAGGGGATGCGCTTGCGGCACGATGGCACACACCGGGCCCCGATAAAAACTACGGCGGTGCAGGGACATGTTGCCGACTGCACCAAAGGAGAAGGCCATGTCCAGCTCGCCACGAACCAGCATCATCAACGTGGTGCCTAGGTCTCCGGTGCTGATATCGACGAAAACATCAGGGTAGTCGTTGGAAAACTCCCGTAGAACACCGTTCACAAAGCTGTCAATCATGCCTTGGCCGATACGCAAGCTGACTGTGCCGCCGCGCATGTAGCGCAGGTCAGTGAGGTGTTTGGTGAGGACTTCTCGTCGTGATCGTGTCTCGGCGAAGTGCTCGGCGAGCAGTTTTCCTGCCTGGGTCAGGATGACGTTTCTGCCGTTGCGCTCCAAAAGCGCCAGGTGCAGGCTGCGCTCCAGCAATGCGACCTGCCGGCTGATGACCGATGGGTTGACGCTCAGGGCATCGGCCGCTTTGCGAATCCCCCCCTGCACCCCCACTTCATGGAGATAGCTCAGTCTTTTTTCTTGAAAATCGTCGTCCATCGCCACTGCCTTGATTCACTAAACTGTTGACCACAGAGCAACAATATAAGAGCAGTCCTCGCATTCTTCAATGCTCGGGGTCTGGGCATACTTCAGCCTATACCCAGCCTTGAGCGATCCTTCCATGAGCAGCGTGCAACAGTACCTTCATCTCCATGCCCCACAGATTCTGAATGATGTGAAACGACTGGTCAGCGCCGAATCGCCCTCCACCGACAAACAGGCCGTGGATGCCTGCGGCCGGGTCTTGCAAGACATCATCCGCGAGCGCCTGGGGTCATCTGCCGAGGTGACACCTCGCGAACTCTATGGCGACCACCTTGCATTTAGCGTCGGTCAAGGTTCCCGGCGGACGGCGATACTGGGGCATTTTGATACGGTCTGGGGTGTTGGCCAGCTGACCTTGCGCGAGGAAGACGGCAAGCTCTATGGCCCTGGGGTTCTGGACATGAAAGGCGGGCTTATTCAGGCGATCTGGGCGGTACGGGCGTTGGTGAAACTGGATCTTCTGGGCGATCACGAGATCAGGTTCCTGTGTTCGAGTGATGAGGAGTTGGGCAGTCCAACATCCCGCGACTGGATCGAACAAGAGGCGCGCCTGTGCCAGCAAGTGCTGGTGGTAGAGCCCGCAACGGCGCATAGCCATGCATTGAAAACCGAGCGCAAAGGCACAGGCCGATTTGAGATCAGCATCAAAGGCCGTGCGGCCCATGCGGGCAACAACCCTGAGGATGGGATCAGTGCCGTGCACGAAATGGCCGAGCAGATTCTGTTCCTGCACGCGTTGAATGCACCTGAGCGCGGGACGACGATCAACGTGGGGATTGCACAGGGTGGTGATCGTACCAACGTCGTTGCTGCGCGTGCGTGTTTAAGCGTTGATCTACGCGTGACATCACTCGCCGAAGCCCAGCGTATCGAGTCCGCCGTCAACGGTCTTCAGCCACGCTTGAAAGGGGCGGAAATTACTGTAACGGGTGGGTTGGTGCGTCCTCCGCTGGAAAACACGCAAGGCAATCGCAGGCTGTTTGCACTCGCCAAAGAGGCGGCCAGTGAGTTGTCATTTGAGCTGCTTCAGGCCTCTGTGGGCGGCGGAAGCGACGGCAATTTCACCTCGGCCATCGGCATCCCGACGCTGGATGGCCTGGGCGCAACCGGTGTCGGCCCGCACGCAATCCATGAGCACATCATCATTGCCGATCTTCCCGTTCGTGCAGCGTTGCTTGCTGAACTGATCAAGAAACTCTAAGGCATCGGCCACGATAACAATAAGGATGGCTTGAAATGACTGACGTTCATCAGGAAGCAGCACCCACTGCGAAGCCCAGGCAAGAAAGCAAAAGCCCTTACGTGCTGCTGTTTATCATTTTGATCGTGGCAGCTATTGGCACATGGGTCATTCCTGCGGGTGTCTTCGACAAGGAAACGCGGGATGGGATTACCTTTGCGGTATCCGGCAGTTTGCATGCTGTCGAGCAAAGTGGCGCTCGTCCGCTGGATATCTTTATTGCGGTTGCCAAAGGCCTGCAAACGTCGGCGCCCATTATCTTTCTTATCTTGTTTACCGGTGGCGCCCTCGCGGTTCTTGAAAGTACGGGCGCCATTCACCAGGTGCTTAAAGGCATCGCGCGCAGCTCAAGACTCAACGATTTTTCGATCATCCTGATTTTTGCGTTGGTGTTTGGCGTGCTCGGCACCACGGGTGTCGTGGTGAATGCGGTGATTGCTTTCGTTCCGATTGGCATGCTGGTGGCTAGGTCCCTTGGCCTGAACCCGATGTTTGGCGTCTCCTTGGTCTACCTGACCTGCGCCGCCGGGTTCAACACGGCAATCACCAACCCTGCGACCACCGGTTTGACCCAGCGCTTGGCGCAGCTTCCGTTGTTCTCGGGGATTGGTTTCAGGGCGATAACGTCAGCCCTGTTCATCGTGGTCTGTATTGTCTTTCTGACGCTGTACGCGCGTCGGTGCAGGCGAAATGGCGAGCAACGGCCGGTCAACCCCGAGGAACATGCCACTGACGCGCCAGCTACTGCGCGTCACTGGATCATCCTGGGCTTTGCCTCCGTAACCTTGATCTCGTTCATCTATGGCGCAATTACCGCCCAATGGGGCGAAGTCGAGATGACCGCGATGTTTCTGTTCATGGCCGTGGGCAGCGGCCTCCTCGGGCGTCTTGGCGCATCAGCCATCGCCAACAGTTTCATCGGTGGTTGTTCCGGCATCCTGCATGGCGCGTTGATCGTCGGCATGGCCAGGGCGATCTCCATTGTGTTGGAACACGGCAATATCCTCGACCCGATTGTGGGTTACCTATCAGAGCTTATCGCTCCGCTGCATCCGGCCATGGCCGCGATAGGCATGCACCTCAGTGCGGCACTCATGCATTTTGCTATCTCGTCGGGCTCCGGCGAGTCCGCGTTGCTGATCCCGATCTATGTGCCCATCGGTGACATGGTAGGCCTCACCCGACAGGTGACCGTTCAGGCCGTGTTACTGGGCGAGGGCATCGTCAATTGCATTAACCCGACTTCGGGCATTCTGATGGGTGTACTGGCGGTGGGGGGTATTCCATTTGGTCGCTGGCTTAAGTTCGTTGCACCGTTGATTGCGGTTTGGGCAGCAATCTGCATTATCACCTTGGTCATTGGAGTGGAGATTAAATGGGGACCTTTCTGATTGGGTCCTGCGACGTCTTTCCAACCCAGGACGTTCTGCGCGTACTCCAACAAAGCGTGCTGAAAGCCGCCACAGGTGCCAAGGAACGGGATGAGGTGGGTTGCGTGCTCAAGGGCACGGATCGAACTTTACCCGGCTGACACTATCCATATTCATAGATCCCAGAACGATATGACGTCTCTCCTGAGGTTGAATCCTATGCGCTTATCACTGCCCTCTCTGGTTCTAGGAATTCTGATTTCACAGGGTGCAATGGCCGGTGGAGATGGCTCCGCTGCGGTTGGCGGCGGGATAGGCGGGGCGTTGGGTAACGTCGTCGGTGGTCATGTCGGCGGCAGCACGGGCGCGGCGATTGGAGCGGGTGTCGGGGGCGCTGCAGGCGGCGCCGTCGCGGCACCCAAAGGCAAGAAAAACGAAGCGGCGATTGGCGGCGGACTCGGGTCTGCAGGTGGCTCGGTAATCGGCAATTCACTGGGTGGCAAGACAGGTTCGACCATTGGCGCCGGTCTTGGCGGTGCCGCGGGTGGCGCCGTCGGGAACAATATGGCCGACGACGGTCATAGTCATGGCTCAAGTGGTAAACATCACAACCACCATCACAAAAATAAACATTAATGGGCTACTGAGTTGAGTCGCCTCCTGTTTTCGTAGAAACCTTCAACCCTTTTTTTGGTGGGAGGTTATATGTTGGAGCTGCCGAAGGTTTGGGCCGCACTCGGACGATCAATTGCCATCGCGAAGGTCGTTCCGACCTTATCGCAGCCTTCGGCAGCGCCTACAGATTGAGGTCAACCTCAGGCTTTTATCCAGCCACAAATCCCTGCGGGAGCCAATTTTTCTGGCATCAGGTTCGGCTCGCAAACACATCCTTGAACACCGGCATTGCGGAAAACACATTTGGCCAGCCTGCGTGGAACGCCAACTGCGTCAGCACTTCAGATGCTTGTGCTTGAGTCAGCCCATTGTCCATTGCGCGGTTGAGGTGATAGAGCACCTGTGCCACCTGCCCTGCGGCCACCAAAGCACTGACCGTCACCAAGCTAAACACTCAGTGCCTGTGCGCATGAGTTGCAGAGGTCGGCCCTATCGAATATTCCTCGTCGGTCACCTTTTCCATCCACACAACGCTCACCCCGTCCAAGGCTTCCTGCACCGCAAGATGCGTCATCGAGGTGGTCGCCGAAGCACCGTGCCAATGCTTATGGCCGGGTGGGCACCAGATGACGTCGCCTGCGCGAATTTCAACAATCGGTTCGCCCTCGCATTGGGTCCAGCCACAGCCAGCGGTAACGATGAGAGTCTGGCCCAGTGGATGGGTATGCCAAGCAGAGCGTGCGCCCGGTTCGAAGGTGACGCTGACCACCGACGCGCGCGCGGGCTCAGGGGGAACGTTAAAGGGATCGATACGAACAGCCCCAGTGAAACAGGCTTCAGGGCCTTTGACAGACGGCTGCGAGCCGACACGCTTGAGTTCCATGGTCGTATTCCTTAATGAAGTTGAGTTGAGAAAACAGTGCGCTATGGCCAATTGGCAGGCCGTTCAACGCCTGCATACTTTCGCCATACGCTTACTTTATCCTGTGCTCGCACCTATGATTAGATGGCAAAATCGGCATGCACTTATGCAGCGGAGCATCAATGATCAAAGAGAGCCTGAACGATTTGTTGGCGTTCATGATGGTGGCACGTGAGCGAAACTTCACTCGCGCAGCCGCGCAATTAGGTGTGTCCCAGTCAGCATTGAGCCGAACCATCAGTGCGCTGGAGAAGCGAATGGGCTTGCTGCTGCTGACCCGCACCACGCGTAGCGTTTCACCTACCGAGGCCGGGCGCAGAGTGCTGGCAGCCATCGCACCTCGTTTCGAGGAAATCGACGCAGAGTTGGAGGCGCTAAGCGACCTGCGGGATCGACCCACGGGCACCGTGCGTATTACGACGACTGATTACCCGACCCAGGTGTATGTCTGGCCCCGACTCAAGCCACTGTTACGAGCGTTTCCGGATATCCGGGTTGAATTGATCAACGATTACGGTCTTTCAAACATCGTGGAGAAAAGATACGACATCGGCATTCGTCTGGGCGATCAGGTTGAGAAGGACATGATTGCCGCGCGCATCAGCCCGGACCTGACCATGGCCATCGTCTGCACGCCAGGCTACCTGGCCGAAAACGGCCCCTGTCAGACACCCCAAGACCTGATCCATCACAACTGCATCAACCTGCGTTTGCCGACGCGAGATTCGCTGATGCCGTGGGAATTGAGTAAAGGGGGTCGTGAGCTGCACGTCAGGGTCGATGGGCAGCTCGTGTTCAACAGCACGTATCAAATGCTTGATGCCGCACTTGAGGGCTTTGGCCTCGCCTATATACCCCTGGACCTGGCACAACCACATCTCGACGCCGGCAGGCTGACCTGTGTACTTGAGGACTGGTTTCCGACCTACGTGGGCTACCATCTTTTTTACCCGAGCCGTCGGCAAGCATCCCAAGCGGTCTCGTTAGTGGTTCAAGCGCTGAAGACGTTCAACCTCTGACGCAAGTTTGAATACCCAGAAAGCAGGATGATTTCCTTCCGACTTAAAAAGGGCAAAAACATAGCCCTGTAGGTGCTGCCGAAGGCTGGGATCGGTTTGCAGCCGTAATCTCAGCTGAAGGTCCTTCGGACCTTATCGCAGCCTTCGGCAGCTCCTACGGTGATTTGTGCGTGAATATAGACCGTGTTCCAGCTACAAACCCACAGTGTGAGCAGGATTGCTTGCGATCTGGCACGAGGGTCTGAATGTCGATTTCGCATTCCGGCTCATCTATTTTGAGCGTACCGACAGTGCCCCAAAAGCAAAGCTCATGAATCGGCCAAATGCTTTGTTATCGCCATCAACCTTCATGCGAATCAGCACCCCTTCATAAGCCTCGATCAGGAACGCTGCCGCATCCCCGGGATTGATGCTCGGATCAACTTCTCCTACAAGTTGGGCCTCTTTCAGCACCTCCTGAATCTGTGTTTCCCAGCGCATGAACACGGCGGAAAGCTTGTGCCTGAACTCGGGGCTGCGCGCTCGTGCTGTTTGCCCAAACACGCCATACAAACATCCGCCCAGCGGTTCTTCTGCCAGGTGGATTCGCTCGGCCTCATAAAAGTAATTTTTCAGCCGTTGCAATGGGCTCGCCAACGAGTTGTTAAACAGGGCGCTGCGCATTTCGCAGTAGTGATCCTCGTACGCCTCCAACACCGCTATCGCGAACTCTTCTTTGCTTTTAAAGAAGTAGTAAAACGATCCCTTGGGGACGCCAGCCGCCTCAAGAATTGCGTTCAGACCTATCCCGTCATAACCATTGATGAGCATGGATTTCAGCCCTTCTGCGACCAGCTTCGCGCGCGTGCCGTGATTTTCTTTGCTCATGGTAGTAGACCAGTTAACTATCTGTTAATCCTAGACCCGTCATACGCGGAAGGCAACGTCGCTGGGGCTGCCGCGTCGCACTACCCGACATGAGGGCTTTAGATGAGCCATTTCGCAGATCGCAAGTACTTCGGAATTTTTTTTGCCTGCGCCAGCTATGGCATTTACTCGCTTCACTTCGCCACCGTGAAGTGGCTGACTGCAGAACATTCGCTATGGCAGCTGGTGTTCATGCGCAGCGTGGTGATGTGCCTCATCACCCTGGCGGTCAGTGGTCGAGGAACAGTCTCTGCAGCCATCAACAGTCCTTACCGATTGTCGACGCTGTTCAGAGGTGTTCTGCAATTCGTCGCCATGGCGTGTTTTTTTCTGGCGGCCCGCGATATGTCGCTTTCGGCGGTGATGACGCTTTACTGCACCGCCCCGCTGATCATTGTTGTCCTGTCAATTTTCATATTGGGCGAGTCAGTCCATGGCTATCGCTGGCTCGCGGTGATGGTGGGTGTCTCGGGTAGCGTCATCGCGGCAAACCCAGGCGGGGCAATCAATCCAGCCCCGGCGCTGCTTGCACTCAGCTCGGCGTTCTTTTGGGCACTGGCAGTCATCTTCACCCGAAAGAACAGTGCAACGGACAGCACCCCCGTTCAGCTGTTAGTAACAGGTGTGGTCTTTATCGTCCTCAGCGGTGCACTCATGACGTGGGAGACGCCTTCGACGCTGCTCCAGTGGGGTCTGATGGTTGCCCTCGGCCTACAGA
Source organism: Pseudomonas sp. NA-150 (assembly GCF_044336365.1). Taxonomy (NCBI): domain Bacteria; kingdom Pseudomonadati; phylum Pseudomonadota; class Gammaproteobacteria; order Pseudomonadales; family Pseudomonadaceae; genus Pseudomonas; species Pseudomonas sp. NA-150. Next base: position 3,917,487 of record NZ_CP172305.1, read on the forward strand.
TTTACTTGGCGCAGTACTTTTTCTTCGAAGCCTGTCGCTTTGCCCCGGCGTCGCTTGTCGGGCCGCTGGAATACACCAGCGTCGGCTGGTCGTGCCTTCTTGGATACCTGATCTTTTCAGACATCCCGACCCCACACATCATCATCGGCGCGGTGCTTGTTTCCGCGAGCGGCATCGTTCTGGCAATGAGCGCGCGTGGCAAAGCAAGCGAGCGTGCGGCTTGAATACGAGGGGCGCGCATCGTACTGAATGGTCCTGGTTCAGACTGCAATAGACTTGCGGGTACACTGGCCCCCTCCTCCAGCCTGCTCTGGTGCCCTGTATGAAAGTTGGCGTGATTTCCGATACCCACGGCCTTCTGCGCCCTGAAGCCCTTGCGGCCCTGAAGGGCTGCGAACGGATCATTCATGCGGGCGACATCGGCAAGCCCGAAATCCTCGAGCAACTGAGCTCCATCGCCCCATTGCACGTGGTGCGAGGCAACAACGACCTGAACCTCTCTTGGGCAGAAAACATCGCTGACCATCTACGTTTCGACCTCAACGGGTGGACTGTCCTGCTGGTCCATGATATTGCCGATGTGCCGGCCTTACTCGATGACGCGATACAAGTAGTGATGACCGGGCACTCGCACAAACCGCGCATCGAATGGCGTGGCGAACAGCTGTACCTGAATCCGGGCAGCGCCGGTCCGCGTCGCTTTAAACTGCCGGTGACGCTGGCGCTGCTTGAGGTGTTGCCAGCTTCGATAGAGCCGCGCCTGGTCTCGTTGCTGCAGTAAAGCCTGGTTACCAATACTGATCACCCACACCCGCCACGAAGGAAGCTGGATGAATACCCCCATCGCGATCATCGGTGCCGGGCTCGGAGGATTGACCCTTGCCCGAGTGCTGCATGTCCACGGCATCGCGGCGACGATCTACGAGGCCGAAGTGTCGGCAAGCGCCCGCACCCAAGGCGGCCTGCTCGATATTCACGAATACAACGGGCAGCCCGCACTCAAGGCGGCGGGCCTGTTCGACAAATTTCTCGACATCATCCTGCCGGGCGCGGATGCAAAGCGCATTGGCGACAAGGATGGCAACGTCCTGCTGGATTGGCCCAGCACCGGCAACGGCGGCCGACCTGAGGTAGAGCGCGGCGAACTTCGCCGGATTTTGCTCGACTCACTGCCTGTTGACACGATCCGCTGGGGGCACAAGCTCACAGCGGCTTCCCCGCTCGGCGGCGGGCGACACCAGTTGGCCTTCGCCAACGGCTCAACGGTGACGACCGACCTGTTGGTGGGGGCCGACGGTGCGTGGTCACGCGTTCGTCCACTGCTATGCGACGTGAAGCCTGCCTACGTCGGCCTGTCGTTTATCGAGACCTTCCTGTTTGACGCCGACACTCGCCACCCCGCCAGCGCAGAAGTGGTGGGCAACGGCACCCTGATGGCCGTAATGCCGAACAAAGGTATTTTTGCTCACCGCCATGCGAACGGAACGCTGCAATCGTACGTCGCCTTGAACAAGCCCGAAGACTGGATCACCGGCATCGACCTGTCCGACCCGGCGGCAGCCCTGGCCCGTCTCGCTCAGGAATTCGATGGCTGGGCGCCGGCGCTGACAGCGCTCATCACCGACTGTGAAACCGAGCCAATGCTTCGCCCCATCTACGCACTCCCGGTCGGGCACAGCTGGGATCGCGTACCCGGCGTGACACTGCTCGGCGATGCCGCGCACCTCATGTCGCCATTCGCGGGCGAAGGCGCCAACCTCGCCCTGTACGACGGTGCCGAACTCGGGCAAGCGATCGCCTCCAACCCCGGAAACGTAGAAGCCGCGCTGGTCGCCTATGAAAGGGAACTCTTCCCTCGTAGTGCACAGACCGCGGAGGAAACAGATCAGAACCTCAAGCTGTTTTTCAACGACAACGCACCGCAGGGGCTGATTGATATGTTCAGTCAATACTTGCCGGCCGAGTGACTGTGCCCCCTGAAAAGCAGGGTTCCTTTGAGCACTCCACGCGAAACACCTCGGCCAAACGCTCGGTAAATATCATTGCCTGCTCCTGACTCGCCACATTGGCTTCCCGGGAATCAGCCTCCACCACCACGCACCGATCTTCGCCATCTGCACACCTGCGTGTGGCACATGGCATCAGTGGTTCAGTCGTAGCGGTTTATGTGTTGTTTCATATCTTCAACCACCTGTTCGGTCTCATCAGCCCCGAAGCTCACGGCGCTGTCATGGACATCGGTCGCAAGGTCTATCGAGCGGCGGCGATCGAGCCGTTGTTGGTGGCCGTCATGCTGTTTCAGATAGCCACCGGCCTGCGTTTGGCATGAACGGGAACTTCGGCTGATGTAAGCCCACTCGGATTTTTACCAACCCCAACCCCTTTCGAGTCTTAGCCCTTTATGTCGTCGGGTTGCCCCAAACGCTGGAGGGGTATTCGGCGGGTCAACGTTTCACGGATCTCATCGTTATCGCTATCGAACATGGCGGTCTCGGTGGGGCCTGAGCTCAAGGTATTCACCCGGATCCTGCGAAGGCATCATCCCTGGCAGAAGCAAATTGCGGGGCTCCCACATTGATTTGTGGTTGGACAAAAATCTACGGTTGACCCCATTTTGTAGGAGCTGCCGCAGGCTGCGATAAGGTCGGAACGACCTTCGCGATGGCGATTGCTCGCAGCCAGCGGCAACAGGGGTCACCCCCAAGGTTAAATCGCCCCTACCTATTCCCCCCCTGAAAATAATCAATAAACGCCCTCAACTTCCCAGGCAACTGCGTCCGGCTCGGGTAGTAAATATAAAACGCCTCACTCACCGGCGAATACCCCGCCAGCGCCAGCGCCAACGAGCCATTGGCCAATGACTCTTGCGCATACTGCTTGAACGCATACGCCAAACCACTGCCATTGCGTGCCGCTGCCACGGTTGAGCGCATTTCGTCGACGATCAGGTTGCCTTTGACTTCGATTCGGGTTTCCTGGCCGTCGATGTCGAATCGCCAGTCGAGGAAGCTCGAGCGGTTGAACAGCCGGTGGCGGATGCAGTTGAGTTGCAGCAGGTCTTGCGGGGTGTGTGGCATGCCGTGGCGGCTGAAGTAGTCGGGGGCGCCGACGACGACGAATTGCTGTGGGCTGCCCAGTGGCACGGCGACCATGTCATTTTGCAATAGGCGCCCGAGGCGGATGCCGGCGTCGAATCCGGACTCGACGATGTCGCTGATGGCGTTGTCGACCGATATCTCGACCACGATTTTCGGGTATTGCTCTAGAAAGCCTTGCAGGTGCGGTTCGATGAGCATGGCGTAGGCAACGTGCAGGCTGTTGATGCGCAGCAATCCTGCGGGCTGGCTGGAGGTTTCGGCGATGTGCAGCACGGAGTTGCGAATGGTTTCCAGCGCCGGGGCCAGGGTTTCCATCAGTTGCAGGCCGGCTTCAGTGAGCCGCACGCTACGGGTGGTGCGGTTGAACAAGCGCACGCCCATCTGCTGTTCCAGCTGTTTGATGGTTTTCGAAATCGCGGTCGGCGAGACGCTGAATTCCGATGCGGCGCGGGAGAAGTTCAGGTGTCGGGCTACGGATTCAAACGCCACCAGGCCGGGCAAGTCGATGATCGGCTGGATTCGGTTATTCAGCGGTGCCTGCATACACGCCTCTCGGATTATGAAGCTGTGGTTAATGAGCCATTAACCATTACAGCCATTATCGCCGCAAAACCAAGGGGCTAGCATTCGCTCATTCGCGGTCTGGACAGAACGGCTCAGGTCGTGGCAGACGCATTCGGAGGTAACGATTGATGAACAGAAACGATTTGAGAAGAGTTGATCTCGGTCTCTTGATTATCTTCGAAACGGTGATGATCGAAGGCAATTTGTCGCGCGCGGCTGCAAAGCTCTACCTCGGCCAGCCCGCCATCAGCGCCGCCCTGGTGCGCCTGCGCGCCTTCTTTAATGATCCGCTGTTTATCCGCGCCGGCCGCTTGATGCGCCCGACCGCGATTGCCCGCGAGGTCTACCAACGCCTGGCGCCGGTGCTGGACTCGATGTCGCAAGTGCTTGGCGACAGCATCAATCACGCTAGTGCGCTCAAGGTGCACAGCCCCAGCCGGCCATTCTGAGCACCGAAGCACCTCTGCTTGCACAGATGGCCCGTTGAACAATCAACGGGCCATTTTTTATGGCCCCAGAATTTTCCGGCGGATGACACTCATAAAATTGATACAAAACATTTCATCGCAACATGATGAATAGCTATCATTTTGATATATTGCGCTCCAAATCTCTGGCAAACCACGCTACACACCTCGGCCTTACTCGTGTTCGACAGGCAGCGACTGTCATTCAATTAACCAGACCCGAGCCGCTATGAAATTCATCATTGTTGCGATTTTTGTAATTTCCATCGCCTACGTTCATTATCGCGGCAAAGTACGTCACACACTGGGGCGGAAACTGAGTGACCACTCTTTTTTCCTCGCGCCGATCAACGTCCTTCTCTAACTGTTCTCAAAAAAGCCGGGCACGCCCTATCTGCAACCCACGGAGTTCCCGGAATTGGCCGTGCTGCAAGACAACTGGCAGGTGATCCGCGAAGAAGCGGTCAATTTGCTCAACGAGGGCAAAATCAAGCGCTCGGAAAAAGCCGATGACGTTGGGTTCAATTCGTTCTTCAAGACCGGCTGGAAGCGTTTTTACTTGAAGTGGTATGGCGAGAATCACCCGTCGGCGACCCTGTTGTGCCCGCGCAGCACTGAGCTGCTGGAAAGCATCGGCACGGTCAGGGCGGCGATGTTCGCCGAGCTGCCGCCGGGGGCGCGCCTGGTTCGTCACCGCGACCCTTACGCCGGCTCCTACTGTTATCACCTCGGCCTGGCCGAATGACCCGGCCTGCTATATCTCGGTCGACGGGCAAAACTACCATTGGAAGGACGGTGAGTCGGTGATTTTCGATGAGACCTTTATTCACTATGCCGAAAACAAGACCGATCAGAAGCGGATCATTTGGTTTTGCGACATCGAGCGTCCGCTGAAATATGGCTGGGTCAGTGCGTTCAACCGTTGGTTCGGCAAGCACGTCATGGCGGCGGCCAGCTCACCCAACGACTCGCAGGACAAGACCGGCGGAATCAATGCGGCGTTCATCAAACTGCACAAGATCCGGGTACGCGGCAAGGCGCTGAAGAAGCGCAATCGCACGCGCTATTACCTGGAAAAATGGGCGGACGCCGCCAGCCTGCTAGTGGTGTTTATCCTTCTATGAGCTCGCCATCCACCTTTAACGTGCGGGTCATGACCATCGACGATTACGAGGCGGTGATCGAACTGATGAAGCAGACGCCGGGCGTCTCGTTTCGGGATGCCGACTCACGGGAGTCGACCTTGCGCTACCTGCTGCGCAACCCCGACCTGAGTTTTATCGCGCGGGTCGGCGACACGCTCTGCGGCTGCATCATGTCCGGTCACGATGGCCGGCGCGGCTATCTGCAACACTTGGTGGTGCTCCCCGAATCCCGCCGCCTGGGCGTCGCCAGCAGCCTGGTCGAGCATTGTCTCGCGGGGCTTGAAGGTCTGGGCATCCGCAAATCCCATGTGGATGTACTGAAAACCAATGCGCTGGGTGCCCGTTACTGGCAACGCCAGGGCTGGACCTTGCGTACAGACATCGATCGCTACTCGTTTACGCAAGTGGGCGACGAGAACGCGTAGGCGGTTTCTTCGAATTTTGAAGGCCGGCCGATAAGGTCCGAAGGACCTTCACCCCAGCCCAACAACTATAGGCCACCCTTATAGTCAGCATTGTTTATGAGTCTTGGACGTTATACCTGTGCCCGATCACTATAGGTCCCACAGCAACTAACCCGACAACAACCACCAGGTACTCATCATGAAAGCGCTGATCGAAGGCATCCTCAAGTTCCAGAAAGAAGCATTTCCACAACGCACCGACCTGTTCAAGCACCTGTCGACCACCCAACACCCAGGCACGCTGTTCATCACCTGTTCTGACAGCCGAGTGATACCCGAGCTGTTGACCCAGCAAGAACCCGGTGAACTGTTCGTGATCCGTAACGCCGGCAACATCGTGCCTTCCTACGGCCCGGCGCCGGGTGGTGTGTCCGCCACTGTCGAGTACGCAGTCGCCGTGCTGGGCGTCACCGATATCGTGATCTGCGGCCACTCCGATTGCGGCGCGATGACGGCCATTTCCAGCTGCAAATGCATGGACCACCTACCCGCCGTCGCTGGCTGGTTGCAACATGCCGAGTCGGCCAAGGTCATCAACCAGAGCCGCAAACACGCCTCGGATGCCGACCGCCTGAGCTCGATGGTGCGGGAAAACGTCATCGCCCAGTTGTCGAACCTGCAAACCCACCCCAGCGTGCGCTTGGCCCAGCAACAAGGCCAACTGAACCTGCACGGCTGGGTCTACGACATCGAAACCGGTTCGGTCGAAGCACTGAACGGCGCCACCAACCAGTTCGTGTCGCTGGCCGAGCACCCTGAAACCTGCGCCCACTGCTCCACGCCCATCAACGCAGTCGCCTGATCGCTCAGGCGGGTCGCAGGCACCCTGGCCTGCGGCCCGCCCTGTTTGGCCGAATGTTGTCGTTCCAGCGTGAATCGCGACGCTGAAGTACGGCCTGGCAGGTTGCCCTGAGCCAGGCGGTCAATCAGCGCTAGTGGGTTTCGGCGACGATCCCGAAACCGGTTTTCGCCTCGCTGACAATCCGGAAGTGCTGGCTCGCGCCGCTGTCCAGTTGCACCGCCAACTCACGGTGCAGACGGCCTTTGCCGCACAGCGTGTCATCCTTGGTGTCGATGCCGATGCCGACGATCCGGGCGCCCGCCGGCACCTTGAAATGCGCCTCTTCACCGATACCGATCCGCGCCGCTACCTGGCGATCGATGGAGAACGCCAGGTAGCACCCGCCACCCAACATGCCGATGTCGCGGTTGACCACAATCTCACCACCGCCCTGCAGCGGTTCCTGAAACGCCAGCAGCCGGTCCGCCGGGACCGGTTTGACGTTCTCCGAGTCTGCCTGAATCGACGAGCAGCCAGCCAGCGCCAACAACGGAATTGCCAAACAGATCAAGCGCATTGAGTCGTCCTTAAGGGGCTGTCAGCAAAGATGCTTCAGCCACTGTAGCTCAACCTGCTACCACATACTCAAGGCCCCAGAAATACTGCCACTGGTGATAGGTCACATGGCTTGCCAGGCCCTCAACAGCGTCGTGCAGTTCGCGCTCGGTGGGGAAGTTTTTCAGCACCTGATGGCTGCTGCCATCGTCCAGCGGACGGCTCTGCCAGGTGTCGCCATTGGCATCTGCGGCCGACACCCGGGTGCTGCTGCCTTCGACATAACGGTTGTCCAGCAACACCACACGGGCACCCGGTTTCAGGCGCGCGTTGAGCCCGCCGAGAAATTCGGGCACGCGACTTTTCGGCACATGGGAAAACCAGAAGCCGGCGAACGCCGCGTCGAATTTCGGCTCGACCTGTGGCAACGCGTAGGCATCACCGACAACGAATTCGACCTTGTCTTGCGGTACCCGCGAGGCAGCGATTTCCATGGTTTCCGGCGAGCTGTCGATGGCCATGACCCGCTTGGCCAACGGCGCGAAGAACTGCGTCCAATAACCGGTTCCGCACGCGATTTCGAGGACGTTGGCCCCTTGATACACCCCTGGCAACCACTGCTCGATCATGCGCAGATCGCTCTGGCGCTCGGGCTTGGCGTAGATGCGATCGTATTCGGAGGCTCGGGCTGCGTAGTATTCCTGCATCGCGGAGGATTCCTGTCTGTGGGGTGCGCAAAGGTTCTCACACGGAGGATGACAGGTCGCCTGTTTCCACCGCGCCCAGGTGTTTTTATTTCGCCCGCGGCTACACCCGGAAGCGCTGCACCAACAGGTTCAGATCGCCCCCGAGGCGCGACAACTCGAGGCTGGCCGCCGCCGTACGCGCGCTGGATTCGGCGGATTCGTCGGCAATGCCGCGCACCCGCGTCAAGCTGCGGCTGATGTGCTCCGAGACCTGAGTCTGTTGATCGGCCGCTGTGGCGATTTGTGAGTTCATCGATTGGATCAGCGACACCGACTGACGAATCTCGCCGAGCACGTCACCCGCTTCACGGGCCAGGGTCACGCTGGAGAGGCTCATGGTCTCGCTGTCCTGCATCAACTGCGTGGCGTGCTGGGTGCCGCTGTGCAGGGCGGCGATCAGCCCTTCGATCTCTTCGGTGGAGCGTTGGGTGCGTTGTGCCAGGCCGCGCACTTCGTCGGCGACCACCGCAAAACCGCGCCCTGCCTCGCCCGCGCGGGCCGCTTCGATGGCCGCGTTGAGCGCCAACAGATTGGTCTGGTCGGCCACTGCACGAATCACGCTCAAGACCCCGCCGATGCGCTCGCCGTCTTCCCGCAGGCGGGCCATGGCCTGACCCGAGCGCTCGACGTTGACCACCAGCGCCTCGAAATGCTCGACCGCCAGGGTGACCACGCGATTGCCCTCCACCGTGCGCTGCTCGGCGGCAATCGCTGCTTGCGAAGCCTGCCGCGCGTTATGCGCCACATGCTGTGCGCTGGCGACCATTTGATTCATCGCGGTGGCGACTTCTTCGGTCTGTTCGCGCTGTTGTGCAACACCGGCGCTGCTGGCGGCGGTGACCGTGGACAAGCCCTCGGCGGCCGACGTCAGTTGCCGCGTACCGTCACCGATACGGCTGATCAACTGCCGCAGGTGCCCGGACATTTCCCGCATGGCGCCCATCATCTGCCCCAGTTCGTCACGCAAGCGGCTGTCGAGGTTACCGGTGAGGTCTCCGGACGCAATCTGCCGCGCCAACGCCAGGGTGCGCTTGAGCGGCGGCACGATTTGCCGGGTCATGGCCCAGGCCGCCACCAGCCCCAGGACCAAGGCAAGCAACTCGGCGCCCCAGAGTTCACTGCGCGCCAACCGCACATCGCTGCCACGGCCTTCCAGTTGTTGCTGGTACACCGCCGCGCTCAGCCGCTGCAATTCAGTCGCCTGGGTGAGCATGGCCTGCTTGGCTTGCTGGCTTTTGCTTTCGCTGGTGCGGAAGTCCGCCACCCGGTCCTGATAGGTCACCACCGCTTGCAAGGCTTCCAGCAACGAGGACTGCAAGCTGTCGTTGGGCAGTTGCTCGTACAGATCGTTGCCCAATACGCGGATCTTGTCAGCGGTCTGCGACACCTGCAGTTCGGCCGCCGACTGCGGGTCGGCGATGTACACATGCACCTGCTCGCGCAATTGCGCCATCAGCATTTGCAGCTCGACCGCCGCCTGCGCCTGGTCGACCTTGACGCTCGGGTCGTTGCGCAGTTGCTCGAACAACGTTTTGCGAAGTTGGGTGAGTTTGCCGGCAATTTCTTCGATCACCGGCGACATGGCGTCTTGCGCTGCCCGAGCCTGGTTGCGCGCGGTGACGAAGCCGGCGAAGGTTTGCTGGTAGCCCTGAGCCACTTCACGGATGCGCGCCAGTGTGCCTTGGGCATCGCCATCCAGGCTCATCTGCAACTTGTCGACGCGGGCCGACAGCGCGCTCATTTCCTTGGCATAGGCCTCCACCGCCGAGGTCTTGCCGGCGCGGTCGTATTCGTTTTCCTGAAGGCGTACAGCGGCGATCTGCGAGTCCAGCGAGACACTGTCCACCAGCGATTCACTGCGGTCGGTCAGTTGTCCTAGGCTATGCAGCGCGATGACAGTCACCAAGCCGGTGAGCAGCAGGACGATGCCGAAACCCAGCGTCAGCTTGCGTCTTACCGAAGCGCCTATCAGCCAATCAGCGAGGGCGTACATAGCGGTTTCTCCTGTCAGGCGTGCAGGGCCTGGTTTATGATTTTCGCGCATTCTAAATCGACCGATCTAAAACACAAGGGCTCTCCGGGTTGTCTTGCCGATTGGCGAAAACTTGAAAACTATATTTTTTCAACAGGGTGTAACCGCGATCAGGTTTCTAACGAATTACGCGTCACGAATAACAGGTGGCCGCTCCAGCGAGTCACTGACCTTTAATTTTCCAGTCGCGTAGTGCGCCGAGAATAACGTCCCATGAACCTGACTCAGATCATTCGTAATCTGTTGCCCACCCGTGTCGAGCCGACCCCGTCGCGTCAAGGCGAAGCGATGTTGTCGAGCCTGTTGGTGATGGCCTGGGTGGTTGAAGCGCGCGACCCGTACACCGGTGGCCATCTGTGGCGCGTCGCGCAGTTTTGCCAGTTGCTGGCGCAGAAGGCCGGTCTGGATGACGCCGAGGTGGCGCGGATTACTCTGGGAGGCTTTGTCCACGACCTGGGCAAGGTCGGGATTCCCGATGCGGTGTTGCGCAAGGCCGGGCCGCTCAGCGATGACGAATACGCGGTGATCAAGACCCATCCCGAGATCGGCTATCGGATGCTGCATGCCCACCCGCTGGCGTCGCTGGTGGCGGACGCGGTGCGCTTGCACCATGAGACGCCCGATGGCCGTGGTTATCCGCTGGGGCTCAAGCACGGCGAGATTCCGCGCCTGGCCAGTATCGTCGGCATTTGCGATGCCTTCGACGCCATGACCAGCACCCGCCCCTATCGCGCCGGCATGCCGCAGGAAAAGGCACTGGGGATCATCCGCGAAAACCTGGGGACGCAATTCGACGCGGTGCTGGGCGAGTTGTTTATCCAGTTGGGCGACGCCGGGGTCTTGACCCCGATCATCGGCCACACCGACCACGGCATCCCGCTGCGCCATTGCGGCATGTGCGGGCCGACGGTGGTCCTGCGCCGCGCCCATCGCGCGGGCGATCATGTGTTTTGCGGGAATTGCGGAGCCGATTATTTGCTGCACCAAGGTCCGACCAACACCCTGGAACTGCAGGCTACTGGCGGTAATGGCAGCGCCAACGACCTCAGCCCCAAAGCTGATGTGGAACTGATCGACGCACTGGTGCAGCGCACTGTGCTGCATGTGTAACAGACACGACCTTTTCCTGTAGGAGCTGCCGAAGGCTGCGATCAATTTTAACCGCGAAGGCCGTTCCGGCCTTATCGCAGCCTGCGGCAGTTCCTACAAGAGATGTGTGTCTGGCTCAGGCACTCTGGGCCCCTACTTGATCACATGCCCATACGCGCGAATCCGCCCATCCGGCTCGGTCCGCAGGTAGACCCCTTGCAGCTCGGGATTGAACCCCGGGAAGCGATTGATCGCCTCTTGCAGCGCGAGGAAGTAATCCAGCGCCGCGCCGTCCCAGACTTCTCCCGGCACCACGCACAACACTCCCGGCGGGTACGGCAGCGCACCTTCGGCGGCGATGCGCCCGCGCGCCTCTTCCAGTGCCACCAGCTCGACCTTGCCGCGCACAAACTCGAGGTTGGCCTCGCGAGGGTCCAGGGCAATCGTCGGCATCCCGGCTTTGCGGAACATGTCTTTCTGCAATTGCTTGACGTCATGCCGGGCGTAAAGCTGGTGCATCTCCAGGCACAGCTGACGCAGGCTGTAGTCGCGATAACGCGCCTCGTGGGCGCCATACACGCTCGGCAGCACCTCGGACAGCGCGGCGTCGTCCTTGATGAAACGTTCGAAGCGGCCAATCTGCGCCACCAGAAAATCCATCTTCGCACGGCCTTCAGCAGGCGTGAGCAGGAACAGAATGGTGTTCAGGTCGCTCTTCTCCGGCACGATCCCGTACTGACGCAAGAACGTCGCCAGGATCCCCGCAGGAATCCCGAAGTCCATGTACTGGCCGGTCGCGGCGTCGATACCGGGCGTGGTGAACAGCAGTTTGCACGGGTCGATGAAGTACTGGTTGTCGGCGTACCCCTCGAAGGCATGCCAGCGTTCATTGGGATGAAAGCGGAAAAATCGCAGGTCGTTAGCGATCTCGGCGGTCGGATAGTCCTGCCAATAACGGCCGTCGATGGTCGGCGGCACGAAGGGCTTGATCAGCGTGCAATGGTCCAGCACCAGCTTGCGTGCCTCGATCCCGGCCTCGACACATTCAGCCCACAGGCGATGGCCGCTGCGCCCGCTGTGCATGCGCGCGTTGACATCCAGCGAGGCGAATAACGGGTAGAACGGACTGGTCGAGGCCTGGGCCATAAACGCATTGTTCAGCCGCAGGTGATCGCAATAACGCGCCTGGCCCTTGATATGGCGGTCTTTCTTGTGAATCTGCGAGGCCTGGGAGAACCCCGCCTGTTGTTTGTGAATCGACTGGGTGACGAAAATCCCCGGATCCTCCGGCCCCAGTTCCAGCAGCATCGGCGAGCAGTCTTTCATCATTGGTATGAACTGCTCATAGCCTACCCACGCTGAGTCGAACAGGATGTAGTCACACAGGTGACCGATGCGATCCACCACCTGCCGCGCGTTGTACACGGTGCCGTCGTAGGTGCCCAACTGAATCACCGCCAGGCGGAATGGACGCGCAGCCTCGGCTTTTTTCGGTGCCACAGCGCGCAATTGCTCGCGCAGGTAAGGTTCTTCAAAACAGTGGGCGTCAATCCCGCCGATCAAGCCGTAGGGGTTGCGCGCGGTTTCCAGATAGACCGGCGTCGCCCCGGCCTGGAACAAGGCGGCGTGGTGCACCGATTTATGGTTGTTGCGGTCAAACAGCACCACGTCGCCGGGGGTCAGCAGCGCGCTGATCACCACTTTGTTCGAGGTCGAAGTGCCATTGAGCACAAAATAGGTTTTGTCGGCGTTGTAGACCTTGGCCGCACGCTTTTGCGCCACCAACGGCGGGCCTTCATGAATCAGCAGATCGCCCATTTCCACGTCGGCATTGCAGCGGTCGGCGCGAAACAGCGTCTCGCCAAAGAACTCGAAAAACTGCCGACCGGCCGGATGCTTGCGGAAAAACCGCCCGCCTTGATGGCCCGGGCAGGCAAAGGTCGAGTTGCCGCGCTCCACATAACGCTTCAGCGCGCCAAAGAACGGCGGCAGCAGGCCGTCCTCATACTGGCTCGCCGCCGTTTCCAGTTTGTTGCCGTAGAACTCGGCGTTATCCAGCCCCAGATCGAACACCCCGCTGATCTGCAACAGTACCTTGTTGATGCCCTGCAGCGCTTCGCGGGACAGGGGGTCTTGTTGCAGGATCGCGAGGAACACCGGGATATCGAACCCGGAATCACTGAGTTGATCCAGACGCCCATCACGGACATCGTCTGCGGTAATCACCGCAGCGGCGATATCAGTCAGGTCGGTTTGGGAAAAGTCCACTACGGAACGCGATGTCTGGAAACTGCTGCGAGCCGCCAGGCCAGCGGCTATTTTCATAGGGCTCACGATAAAACCTCCATTGGATGATCGTTCTGACGCAAATCAACGCCTCACCCACCGTCCACTGTGGGCGTCACACGACTGGTTAAGACCTTAGCCGAAATAAATCGTCAGAACAGTCCTACTATCCCGACCGGCAATGGTTGACAGGAAAAGCCCTACACGTTTACGTTAACGTAAAGGTCAATAACGTCTACCTACACACTTATAAGAAAGGTAAACCCATGCGCTACCCGAGCCTGAACTTCGCCCACGGCGAAACCATCGACATGCTGCGCGACCAGGTGCAAGCCTTCGTCGCCGCTGAAATCGCCCCGCGTGCCGCGCAGATCGACAAAGACAACCTGTTCCCCGCTGACCTGTGGCGCAAGTTCGGTGACATGGGTTTGCTCGGGGTGACGGTGGACGAGGCATACGGGGGTGCTGGCCTGGGCTACCTGGCGCATGTGGTGATCATGGAAGAAATCAGTCGCGGTTCGGCCTCGGTTGCGCTGTCCTACGGCGCCCACTCCAACCTCTGCGTCAACCAGATTCATCGCAACGGCAACGCGGCGCAGAAAGCCAAGTACCTGCCGAAGCTGGTCAGCGGCGAGCATGTCGGCGCGCTGGCGATGAGCGAGCCGAATGCCGGCTCCGACGTGGTGTCGATGAAACTGCGCGCCGACAAGCGCGGTGATCACTACGTGCTCAACGGCAGCAAAACCTGGATCACCAACGGCCCGGACGCCAACACCTACGTGATCTATGCCAAGACCGATCTGGAGAAAGGCGCGCATGGCATCACCGCGTTCATCGTCGAACGCGATTCGAAAGGTTTCTCCCGCAGCAACAAATTCGACAAGCTCGGCATGCGCGGCTCCAACACCTGTGAACTGTTTTTCGATGACGTGGAAGTGCCGGAAGAAAACATCCTCGGCGTATTGAATGGCGGCGTGCGCGTGTTGATGAGCGGCCTCGACTACGAGCGCGTGGTGCTCTCCGGCGGCCCGACCGGGATCATGCAAGCCTGCATGGACGTGGTGGTGCCCTACATCCACGACCGCAAACAGTTTGGCCAAAGCATCGGCGAGTTTCAGTTGATCCAGGGCAAAGTCGCCGACATGTACACCCAACTCAACGCCAGCCGCGCCTACCTGTATGCGGTGGCCCAGGCTTGCGAACGCGGGGAAACCACGCGCAAGGACGCCGCCGGGGTGATCCTCTACAGCGCCGAACGCGCCACACAAATGGCCCTGGACACGATCCAGATTCTCGGCGGCAACGGCTACATCAATGAATTCCCCGCCGGTCGCCTGCTGCGCGACGCCAAGCTGTACGAAATCGGTGCAGGCACCAGTGAGATTCGCCGCATGCTGATCGGTCGCGAACTGTTCAACGAAACCCGCTGAACTTCTTCGATCTTCTGGAGTGCCCCATGGCTATCCTGCACACCCTACTCAATACCCGCTCGCCGGAATTCACGATCAACAGCGCGGCAATGCTTGAACACGTTAATGGCCTGCGCCAACTGCTGGCGCAAGTGCAGCAAGGTGGCGGCGCAAAAGCCCAGGAACGCCACACGTCGCGGGGCAAATTGCTGCCCCGTGAACGGATCAATCGCCTGCTGGACATTGGCTCGCCGTTTCTCGAAATCGGCCAACTGACGGCCTATGAGGTGTACGGCGAAGACGTGCCGGCAGCTGGCCTGATCGTCGGCATCGGCCGGGTCGAAGGCGTCGAATGCATGATCGTCGCCAACGACGCCACGGTTAAAGGTGGCTCGTACTACCCGCTGACCGTGAAGAAACACCTTCGCGCGCAAACCATCGCCCAACAGAACCGCCTGCCGTGCATTTACCTGGTGGACTCCGGCGGCGCCAACCTGCCGCGTCAGGACGAAGTGTTCCCTGACCGCGAGCACTTCGGCCGGATCTTCTTCAATCAGGCCAACATGAGCGCCGTGGGCATCCCGCAAATCGCGGTGGTGATGGGCTCTTGCACTGCAGGCGGCGCCTACGTGCCGGCGATGGCCGACGAGGCGATCATGGTCCGCCAGCAGGCGACGATTTTCCTCGCCGGCCCGCCGCTGGTGAAGGCCGCGACCGGCGAAGTGGTCAGCGCCGAAGAGCTGGGCGGTGCCGATGTGCACTGCAAGATTTCCGGGGTCGCCGACCATTACGCCGACAGCGATGAGCACGCGCTGGCCCTGGCGCGGCGCAGCATCGCCAACCTCAACTGGCGCAAACAAGGCCAACTCAACGTGCAGACGCCGATTGCCCCGCTGTACGGCGCCGACGAGCTGTACGGGGTGATTCCCGCGGACGCCAAGCAGCCGTTCGACGTGCGCGAAGTGATTGCGCGGCTGGTGGACGGCTCGGTGTTCGATGAGTTCAAGGCACTGTTCGGCAGCACGCTGGTCTGCGGTTTTGCCCGCCTGCACGGCTACCCGATCGCGATCCTCGCCAATAACGGGATTTTGTTCGCCGAATCGGCGCAGAAAGGCGCGCACTTTATCGAACTGGCCTGTCAACGTGGTATTCCGCTGCTGTTTCTGCAAAACATCACCGGCTTCATGGTCGGCCAGAAATACGAAGCCGGTGGCATCGCCAAACACGGCGCCAAGCTGGTCACGGCGGTGGCCTGCGCCAAGGTGCCGAAGTTCACGGTGATCATCGGTGGCAGCTTCGGTGCCGGTAACTACGGCATGTGCGGGCGCGCCTACGACCCGCGTTTCCTGTGGATGTGGCCCAACGCGCGGATCGCGGTGATGGGTGGCGAACAGGCGGCGGGCGTGTTGGTGCAGGTCAAGCGCGAGCAGGCCGAACGCAGTTGTCAGGCGTTCAGCGCCGAGCAGGAAGCCGAGATCAAGCAGCCGATTCTCGATCAGTACGAACATCAAGGTCACCCTTATTACTCCAGCGCCCGCTTGTGGGACGACGGCGTGATCGATCCCGCGCAAACCCGCGAGATCCTCGCCCTGGCCCTGTCTGCGTCGCTGAACGCCCCCATCGAGCCCAGCACATTTGGTGTGTTCCGCATGTAACCGGGCCGCGCCCACGGAGTGAACATGAGCGATTTCCATACCCTCGAACTGCACACTGACCCACGGGGTTTTGTCACCCTATGGCTGAACCGTGCCGAGAAGAACAACGCCTTTAACGCGCAGATGATCCGCGAACTGATCATCGCCCTCGATACCGTGCAAGCCAATGCCAGCCTGCGTTTCCTGCTGATCCGTGGCCGTGGCAAACACTTCAGCGCCGGAGCCGATCTGGCCTGGATGCAGCAATCGGCCAATCTGGACTACAACACCAACCTCGACGACGCACGCGAATTGGCCGAGCTGATGTACAACCTGGCCAAGCTGAAAATTCCGAGCCTGGCGGTGGTGCAAGGCGCGGCCTACGGCGGCGCGCTGGGCCTGATCAGTTGTTGCGACATGGCCATCGGCAGCGAAGACGCGCAGTTCTGTTTGTCCGAAGTGCGCATTGGTCTGGCGCCGGCGGTGATCAGTCCGTTCGTGGTGCAGGCCATCGGCGAGCGTGCAGCCCGCCGCTACGCCCTGACCGCCGAGCGTTTCAGCGGCCGTCGTGCCCAGGAAATCGGCCTGCTTGCCGAATGCTATCCGCCGCAGGAACTCGAACAACAGGTCGAGGCCTGGGTCAACAACCTGCTGCTCAACAGCCCGCAAGCCATGCGCGCCAGCAAGGACCTGCTGCGTGAAGTCGGCAATGGCGAGCTGACCCCGTCGCTGCGCCGGTATTGCGAAAATGCCATCGCCCGCATCCGCGTCAGCGCCGAAGGTCAGGAAGGCTTGCGCGCCTTTCTGGAAAAACGCGCACCGGGCTGGCAGGCCACGGTCGAGAATGACAAGGAGCCGCGCCCATGAGCGCCTCAGCTACCCCACTGTTAACCCGGATTCTGGTGGCCAACCGCGGCGAGATCGCCTGCCGGGTGATGCGCACCGCCAAGGCGCTGGGCCTGAGTACGGTCGCCGTGCACAGCGCCACCGACCGCGCTGCCCGCCATGTGCGCGAGGCGGATATCAGCGTCGATCTGGGTGGCAGCAAAGCAGCCGACAGTTACCTGTTGATCGATAAGCTGATCGCGGCGGCCAAGGCCAGCGGTGCTCAGGCGATTCACCCCGGTTATGGCTTCCTCTCGGAGAACGCCAGCTTTGCCCGCGCCATCGACGCCGCCGGGCTGATTTTCCTCGGCCCGCCCGCCTCGGCCATCGACGCCATGGGCAGCAAATCGGCGGCCAAAGCCTTGATGGAAGACGCCGGCGTGCCGTTGGTGCCGGGCTATCACGGCGAAGCGCAGGACGTTGAAACCTTCCGCACCGCCGCTGAGCGCATCGGTTACCCGGTATTGCTCAAGGCCACGGCCGGCGGTGGCGGCAAAGGCATGAAGGTGGTGGAACAGGTCGGCGAACTGGCTGAAGCCCTGGCCTCGGCGCAGCGAGAGGCGCAGTCGTCGTTCGGCGATTCGCGGATGCTGGTGGAGAAGTACCTGCTCAAACCGCGTCACGTGGAAATCCAGGTGTTCGCCGATCAGCACGGGCACTGCTTGTACCTCAACGAACGCGACTGTTCGATTCAGCGTCGACACCAGAAAGTGGTCGAAGAAGCCCCGGCCCCCGGTCTCAGCCCGGAATTGCGTCGTGCGATGGGCGAAGCAGCCGTTCGCGCCGCGCAGGCCATTGGTTATGTCGGCGCCGGCACCGTGGAGTTTTTGCTCGATTCGCGTGGCGAGTTCTTCTTCATGGAGATGAACACCCGCCTGCAGGTCGAGCACCCGGTGACTGAAGCGATTACCGGCCTTGATCTGGTGGCCTGGCAGATTCGTGTGGCGCAAGGCGAGGCGCTGCCGATCACCCAGGAGCAGGTGCCGTTGATCGGCCATGCGATTGAAGTGCGGCTGTACGCCGAAGACCCGAGCAACGATTTCCTGCCGGCCACTGGCACTCTGGAGATTTACCGGGAGTCCGCTGCGGGCCCCGGCCGTCGCGTGGACAGCGGCGTGGCCGAAGGTGACAGCGTGTCGCCGTTTTACGACCCGATGCTCGGCAAGTTGATCGCCTGGGGTGAAGACCGCGAACAGGCGCGCCTGCGTTTGCTGGCGATGCTGGACGAGTTCGCCATCGGCGGGCTGAAAACCAACCTGGCGTTTTTGCGCCGGATCATCGGCCATCCGGCGTTTGCCGCCGCCGAACTGGATACCGGTTTTATCCCGCGTTATCAGGAGCAACTGCTGCCGCCCGTCGGCGAGTTGTCGGCCGAATTCTGGCAAGCGGCGGCCGCAGCCTTTAGCCAAAGCCAGTCCGAGCATGTTCGCCAGGATGATGTGCATTCGCCATGGGCCGGTACCCACGGCTTGCGTGTTGGATTGCCTGCCGAAACTGACCTGCACCTGAGCTGCAATGGGCAGAAACGGGTGATTCAATTGCGCAACAAAACATCGTCAGCGTTGCGGGGTGAGCAACTGCTGATCGAGCAGGATGGCGTGCGCCGTCAACACTTGGCCATTCGGCGCGGCGATGCGTTGTACCTGAAATGGGACGGCGAGTTGCAGACGATCAAGCGCCTCGACCCGATTGCCGAGGTCGACGCCAGTCACAGCCACCAAGGCGGCCTGACTGCGCCGATGAACGGCAGCATCGTGCGCGTGCTGGTGGAGGCCGGGCAATCGGTGGAGGCCGGCACGCAGTTGGTGGTGCTGGAAGCGATGAAGATGGAGCACAGCATCCGCGCGCCCCATGCCGGGGTGGTCAAGGCGTTGTATTGCGTTGAAGGCGAGATGGTCGGTGAAGGGGCTGTGTTGGTGGAGTTGGAAGAGGTTTAACCGGCTGAAACACCCTCTGTAGGAGCGGGCTTGCCCGCGATCCGGTTAACGCGGTGTGTCAGGTACGCCGCCATCGCGGGCAAGCCCCCTCCTACAGGGCGAAACGACCAAAATAAATTCAGGGATTGATGCGAAAGAGTTTGACATGTAAATGATAACGATTATTATTACAACCACTGGCCGCAAGGCCAGCCTGATAACCCAAGAGTCTTAGGTCGTCTCTCGGATTATCTCCTCATCAGGCTAATCACGGTTTTGACCCGGCAATTTGCCGGGTCTTTTTTTTGCTTTCTTTCTGATGGGTGTACAGTAGCGCCCTTAATTGGCACTACCGTACTCAGGAAGTAAACGTGACTCAGACCCCTCTCAAAATCAGCGCCGATTTCGACAGCGGCAACATCGTCGTAATCGACGCCAGCAATCCATCGCTGACCACCCTGGCCATCCGCCCCGACACGCAAAGCCCGCATTTCCAGTGGTTTCACTTCAAGGTCGAGAACCTGCAAGTGGGCCAGAACCATGCCTTCAGCCTGAACAACGCTGGCCAGTCCAGCTACAACCGCGCCTGGACCGGCTACAACGCCGTGGCCTCGTACGACCATCAGAACTGGTTCCGCGTGCCCTCCTCGTTCGACGGCACCGCGCTGAATTTCAGCCTGACGCCCACCGAGTCGCAGGTGTACTTTGCCTACTTCGAACCCTACAGCCGCGCTCGCCACGACTGGCTGATCGAGCAGGCCATCAATCAGGCTGACATCGATCTGATCGCCACGGGCGAAAGCGTCGAAGGCCGTGAAATTCAACTGTTGCGTAAAGGCGACGGCGCCGAAGGCAAACGCAAGATCTGGATCATCGCCCAACAGCACCCCGGCGAGCACATGGCCGAATGGTTCATGGAGGGCCTGATCGAGCGCCTGCAAGAGAAAAACGATCCAGTGATGGACTCATTGCTGGCCGCTGCCGACCTGTACCTGGTGCCGCACATGAACCCGGACGGCTCGTTCCACGGTCACCTGCGCACCAACGCCAAAGGCAAAGACCTGAACCGCGCATGG
This sequence comes from Pseudomonas sp. NA-150, assembly GCF_044336365.1. Lineage (NCBI taxonomy): Bacteria > Pseudomonadati > Pseudomonadota > Gammaproteobacteria > Pseudomonadales > Pseudomonadaceae > Pseudomonas > Pseudomonas sp. NA-150. Next base: position 3,937,634 of record NZ_CP172305.1, read on the forward strand.
CAGGATTCCACCGAGGAATTGAGCCCGGAAGTGTTCTTCGTCCAGCAGCAGATGGAAAAGTACGGCGTCGACATGTTCCTCGACGTACACGGCGACGAAGAAATTCCTTACGTGTTCACCGCCGCCTGTGAAGGCAATCCGGGTTACACGCCGAAGCAGCAGGAGCTGGAAGCGCACTTCCGCAGCCACCTGAGCAGCATCACCCGTGACTTCCAGAGCAAGTACGGCTACATGCGCGCCCAGCCTGGCCAGGCCAACATGAACCTGGCGTGCAACAGCGTCGGTGAACGTTACAAGTGCCTGTCACTGACCCTGGAAATGCCGTTCAAGGACAACGACGATGCGCCGAACGAGCTGACCGGTTGGTCGGGCCAGCGCTCGAAGCAACTGGCGAAAGACGTGCTGACCACCCTGTCGGAAATGGTTTCAGTACTGCGCTGATCACACCTCCTCTGTAGGAGCTGCCTCAGGCTGCGATCAATCGTAAGATTGCTGAAGGTCTTTCAGACCTTATCGCAGCCTTCGGCAGCTCCTACAGGGAGGCGTTACACCGTTCTCAATCCTTGCCCCGCAACATGCTGTCCAGCACTTCATCACGACGGATGAAGCCATGGAACAGCGCCGCCGCCAGGTGCAGCAGCACCGTCACGAACAACAGATACGCCAGGTAGGTGTGGGCCGAACGCAGGAAGGCGAAGCTGTGGGCGTTGGCTGCGATTATCGACGGCAGGCGCAGGCCACTGCTGAGCATTACCGGCTCACCTGACGCCGAGATCATTGCCCAGCCGATCAACGGCATCAGCAGCATCAGCGCGTACAACAGCCAGTGCGACAGTTTGGCCACCAGCACTTGCAACGCCGGCATGTCGGCCGGCATCGGTGGTTGTTGCGTTGAGAAACGCACCACCAGACGCACGATCACCAACAGCAGAATCGCGATGCCCAGCGGCTTGTGCAAATGGATCAGCCATTCATGCCGCTCGGACACCGATGCCACCATGCCCACGCCGATAAACAACATCGCCAGGATCATCAACGCCATCAGCCAGTGCAGTAGCCGCGCCAAGGGCGCGAAATGGGTCGGTTGGGCGTTCATTGTTTGGACTCCTGAGCGGTCTTCGGCAACTGGTCCACTTCACGGGTCCGGCGGTGGTAGGAAACGGCGTAAACCGCTGAACGGGCCGCCAACAGTGGGTCGTCGGAACCTTCGATACCGCTCGGCAGCACCAACGGGTCGTAGTTGACGTCGCGGCAGTCACCGCTGAGTTGCGGCGTGGTGCTCTCCAGCACCAGGGTGCCGGCATTGACGGTCTTGTGATCGCCACTCCAGGCCTTGCTCGCGTCGTTGGTCGGATCACCGGCGTTGGCCAGGGTAAACACCAGGTTCCAGCGCAACGGGCCTTTGGCCAGATGTTGAGTCAGGTCCTGTTCCAGATAGTCCTTGGCCTCGGGCGCTTGGTCACCGGGGGCGTCCTGCGCCACGGGCACCATGTTCCAGCGTACGGCCTGACGCTTGCCATCGGCGCTCACCAGATAGAACGCATTGACGCTGTTGTAGTTTTCCGTGGTGTAGCTGGCCGACGGTTTGTGGCTCTTGGCCCACGCCAGGAACGGCCCTGCCTCAGGGTGCGCAGCGAAGAACGCCGGCGGTTTGCTCGGGTCGGGTTTGCCAGTGGCCGGATCGGGCGCGGTGGCTTGCATCAGGCCGTAAAACGCTTCCGGCGTGCCCACCGGGAACACCGGCATGCTGTTCATCCCGGTGCGCCATTGCTGACCGTTGCCCTGGGTGAATCGCAACGCCATGCTGCGCAGCGGCGCACCGCTGTCAGGCGAATACGGATTGCCGGTGGGCAAAGCGAAACGTCCGACCACCGGCGTGCGCACCGCATCGAACAACGGGGCGCTGGAATACTGCGCGGCCGCCCCGTTGCTCTCGAAGTAGCCTGCAACACAGACACCCTTCGGATGGTTGCGCCGGTAGCCCGGATGCTCGCCGTTGTTATGTTCCAAGGTGTTGACGAAGGTCTGCGGCGTGAGGCGCTGTGGATCGAGATAACCACCGACGTAGGCAAAAATACCGGTGGCGGCAACCACCACGGCACCAATCCCGGCCAGACGCAAAACGATGCTCGCGGCGCTCAGGGGTGGTTTTTGCCGAGATGGCGGCGGTGAACGGTCAACCATAAAAAACTCCGGGGCAACTGGCCTCAAGGGTGTAGTACCGGGTGGGACGCACCCCACGAGGGTTTATTCCATCAAATACGTTTTATTTTTCGGTGCATGGAATAACCTTCGGGGACAGACGTCTCTCTAGTCACACGATCTGCATAGATCATAGTTGCTGACCTGGAAACCACGGCCCCATGAACGATATTGACGATCAACTACGGGAGTTATTGCCGCGAATGCGTCGCTTCGCGATATGGCTGACCCGTGATCCGAGCACAGCGGATGACCTAGTGCAAAACAGCCTGGAGAAAGCCCTCTCGCGCTGGGCCGACAAACGCCCGGAAGGTGACCTGCGGGCCTGGCTGTTCTCTATCCTGTATCGCCAGTTTGTCGATGCACACCGCCGCTCGCGACGGTACAGCCGCATGCTGGAGCTGTTTACCGGCGGGCGTGGCGACGACGAATACGAGCCGTCGGTAGAGCGCACGGTGGTGGCGCAATCGACCCTCGAAGCCTTCGGTCAGTTGAACACCGAACAGCGCGCGTTGCTGCTGTGGGTGTCCGTGGAAGGCCTGAGTTATAAAGAAGTGGCCGAGATTCTCGATGTTCCGGTGGGCACCGTCATGTCCCGTCTGTCCCGTGCGCGTCAGGCCTTGCGCCAGATGAGCGATGGCGAAATCACCTTACCTTCACTGAGGATAATGAAATGATCACCCTGCCCCCCAGCGAACGAGATTTGCACGCCTACGTCGATCATAAGCTCAGTGACGAGGACCGCCTGACCCTGGAAACCTGGCTGGCAGCGCACCCGGAACAAGCCGAGCAGGTCGCCGCCTGGCAACTGGATGCGCAACACCTGCGCGCGGCGATCAGTGGCGGCCTGCACATGCCGACCAATGCCGCCCTTGATCCGGCCTTTATTCGCCAGCGCATGCGCCGCTCTTCCTATCGGCAATACGCCACCGCCGCGGTGCTGTTGGTGGCGGTCAGCGTCGGGGGTTTGAGTGGCTGGCAGGCCAGGCAAATGACCTTCACCAACAACGTCCTGCCGATGGCCGACGCGGTGCAGGCCTACCGGATGTTCGCCACCAAAGACGGCCTGGCGTCGGACTGGACGGCGGAGAAAACCAGCAACGTGCAAGGCTGGCTGGACCAGAATTTCGCCCAGGCCAACCGCCTGCCCGACCTGGGATCTGCGGGCTTCAAGCCGGTCAGCGGACGTTTGACCAGCACCGAACAAGGCGCCGCCGCGATGGTGGTGTACGAAGACGGCACCGGGCGCAAGCTGACCTTCTACATCCGTCCACCAGGACCGCAAAACCACCTGCTGCCAGCCGGCAGTCGCCGCGATGGTGAGTTGCAGGCGGATTATTGGTCGGGGGCCGGTTATAACTACGCGGTGGTCAGCAAGGCCGACGATCCAGCGGCGCAACTGGCGCGGCAGGCGATTCGGCAGCCGATCTGAGTTCAAGCCTGCCACAGTGGTTCTGTGCCTGGAATGAGATCGGTGCCATACCCAGAACCTGTTGATCGGTGACATGTTTAAAGCATGTGCATCAGGACTTGACCAACGCCTGTGCAATCTCCGCCAATATCGCTGGGTCATCGATGGTCGCTGGTGGCGGGAACTGCTCGCCATCGGCGATCTTGCGCAATACCCCACGCAGGATCTTGCCCGAGCGCGTCTTGGGCAGTCGCTTGACCACCACTACCCGTTGCAAGCACGCCAGCGCACCAATCCGCTCACGCACCAGCGCCACCAGTTCACCGCGCAAGGCCTCGGCCGTTTCAGTCACTCCGTCTTTGAGTACGACCATGCCCAACGGCACCTGACCCTTGATGTCGTCATGCACGCCGACCACCGCACATTCGGCCACCGCTGGGTGCTGGCCGACCAGGTCTTCCATCTCCCCGGTGGACAGCCGATGCCCCGAAACGTTAATCACATCATCGATACGGCCCATGATGTAAACGAAACCCTGCTCGTCGATATAGCCACCATCCCCCGTGAGGTAATAGCCGGGAAACGTATGCAAATAGGCTTCCAGGTAGCGCGAATGATCGTTCCACAAGGTCTGGCTGCAACCGGGCGGCAATGGCAAGGCGATCACGATCGCGCCCTGCTGCCCCGGTTCCAGCAACTGCCCTTCTTCGTCCATGACCCGCACGTCGTAACCCGGGACCGGACGGTTGCTAGAACCGGGACCAGGCAGATGGCCTTCAAGGCCCAGGCACGGCGCGGTCACGGGCCAGCCGGTTTCGGTCTGCCACCAGTGGTCCAGCACTGGCTTGCCGGTCAATTGCTCCAGCCACTGATGGGTGCTGGAATCGAGCTTTTCGCCAGCGAGGAAGAACTGCCGAATCGAACTCAGGTCACGGTTTTTGATCAACGTGCCGTCAGGGTCTTCTTTACGGATGGCACGTATCGCAGTGGGTGCGCAGAACAAGGCATTGATCCGGTACTCCTCGATCATCCGCCAGTAGGTGCCGGCGTCCGGGGTGCGTACCGGCTTGCCCTCGTATAGCACCGTAGTGCAACCGGCCATCAACGGCCCGTAGACAATCAAGGTGTGGCCGACCACCCAACCCACGTCGGAAATACCCCACCAGACGTCGCCCGGTTGCATGCCATAGATCTGACGCAGGGTGTAGATCATCGCTACGGCATGCCCGCCGTTTTCCCGCACGATGCCTTTGGGTCGGCCGGTGGTGCCGGAGGTGTACATGATGTACAGCGGATCGCTGCCGGCCACCGCGACCGGGTCGGCCACAGGCGCGCTGTTCACCGCGTCGAACCAGTCCAGATCACGCCCGGCCCGCAGGCTCGCCTGGACTTGCGGGCGTTGCAGCACCAGCACATGACTCGGCTGATGGACCGCCAATTCCAGCGCCTTATCCACCAGTGGCTTGTACTCAATGACCCGGTCGAACTCCAGGCCGCAGGAGGCGGTCAGCAGCAGTTTGGGCTTGGCATCGTCGATGCGTACTGCCAACTCATGGGGGGCAAAGCCACCGAACACCACCGAGTGAATGGCGCCCAATCGCGCGCACGCCAGCATGGCCATGGCGGCCTGTGGCACCATCGGCATGTAGATGATCACCCCGTCGCCCTTGCCCACGCCCAGTTCGCGCAGCAAGCCGGCGAGGTGCGCCACTTCATCGCGCAATTCGCGATAGCTGTAACGCAGTTTGCTGTGGCCGACCGGTGAGTCGTAGATCAGTGCCGTCTGTTCGCCGCGTCCCTGTTCGATTTGATAGTCGAGGGCCAGGTAGCTGCTGTTCAACTGCCCGTCGGCAAACCAGCCATGGGTGCCGTCCGCGCGGGTGTCGAGTATCTGTTGCGGCGCTTGGTACCAGGCCACCTGACGCGCCTGTTCGGCCCAATAAGCCTCGGGATCGGCGATCGAGTGCGCATGGTTCTGCGCATAATGCTTGGAGTGCTGGCTCATCGGTATCCCTGTGATTGTTCTTGTTGGGGCGTGCGAAAAAGGCCTTACACAGATGAACCTAGCAGATACACAGGGAAATTCAGCTACAACTTTGGTCGTCCATTTCAGCCCTGCTGCAGGGCGCGACGGGCGGCGCCGGCGCGCTGGATCAACAGCCCCAGCAACGCCAGCAACGCGAGGACAATCACCACCCCGCCGTAGACATTGGTGGTGGCGATCAAGCCGCTGCTGTGCACCGCGGCCCCGGCCACCAGCGCGGGAACGCAAAACGCCAGGTAGCTCAAGACCAGGAACGACGCCATCAGCCCGGCGCGCTCATGGGCGTGGGCCAGCGGCAGCAGCAAACGCAATGAGCCGGTAAACGATGAGCCAAAGCCGCAGCCGGCAATCACGGTGCCGACGAAGAACAACCATAGCCAGCCGGCGTTGATCCCGGCCAGCATCACCGCAACGCCGACCGACAGAAAGCTCGCCCCGACCAACAACGCCACGCTGGCCGCCCGTGTGCGCACGTACAAAATCGCAGCGACCCCGCTGAGGGTCAGGGCCGCCACGGCCAGCCCGCCATTGAGCACCGAGGTCGAACCGGTTGCCGCCGCCAGCAATGACGGGGTCAGCGACAGGTAAAACCCGCCCAGCGCCCAAGCGGCAACGTCCACCGGCAAGATCAGCAACAGTGTGCGACGTGCCTGTGGCGGCACGCTGATTGAGGGCTTCAATGACGCCCAGGCCCCGGCTTGCGGGCTGACGGATTCCGGCAGGCGCCACACATACACCGCCTGCAAGACGAAGGCGACGAACATCACGATGTAGGCCAGCAGCAACGGCAACGGCGCGAACTCCACCAACACACTGGTGCCCAACGCACCCAGCGCCATGCCGACCATCGGTGCCACGCTATTGACCAACGGCCCTTTGACTTGATCGCAATCCAGCAATGCCGCACCCAGTGCACTGGTGGCCATGCCGGTGGCGAACCCCTGCAGCACCCGCGCGAAGATCAACCAGTTGGCATCGGCGGCACCGATGAACAACACCATCGACAACACTTCCAATAGCAGCGCGGCAAAAATGACCGGCCGTCGCCCCAGATAGTCAGACAAACGTCCCACCACCAGCAAGGACAGCAACAGACTCAGGGCATACACGGCGAAAATCAGCGTCAACATTGTCGACGAAAAGCCCCAGCGCTGTTGATACAAGTGATACAACGGCGTCGGCGCGCTCGATGCCGCGAAGAAACACAGCATGGTGATGGCCAAAAACCCCAGACTACCGCGACGACGACCTGTCGGGGATGGGTTCTGCAATGGTTGGGACATGCGTACACTCTCCAATAAAGCAAACAGCAAAAGCAAATATTTAGCTTTTGCGAGTGTGCAACGCGATTTCGCTTAAAGCAAATATTTTGTGTTAGGGTCTGCCGCATGGCTATTAAAGAAGGAATTCGTACGGGTGGCCGTAGCGCCCGTATTCAACAGTCGATTCACGCGGCGATTGCCAATCTGCTGCTGGAGGTAGATCGCGCGGCGCTCAGCGTGCCGATGATCGCCACCCGCGCCGGCGTCACACCCTCCACCATCTACCGCCGCTGGGGCGACTTGACCAGTCTGCTGGCCGATGCGGCGGTCGAACGCCTGCGCCCGGACACCCCCGCCGACTGCGGCAGTCTGCGCGGCGACCTGCAAAGCTGGACCGAGCAATACCTGGACGAAATGAGTTCCGTGGCCGGGCGGGAAATGATGCGTGACGTGATCGCCAGCGCGGTCGGTTGTGGCAGCAAATGCTTCACCATCGTCCGCGATCAACTGCAAACCATAGTCGATCGCGCCCTGGCTCGCGGCGAAACCGCACCGCCGGCCGAGGAACTGTTGGATGCAGTCGTCGGGCCGATGATTTATCGGATTTTCTACTCTGAAACGCCGCCGACCCTAGAGCGAATGTACGAGTTGATCGACATCTGCCTGGCCCGGCATCGCTGAGCATGGCGGCCGACAACCGTCCACATACCCTCGCTCGCCTGCGGGCCGGCGAACTGAAAGGCATCCAACGCCTCGACCTGTCTTGCGGGCTGAGCGAATTTCCCACAGAGATTTTCGACCTCGCCGACTCGTTGGAAGTGCTTAACCTGACCGGCAACGCCTTGAGTCACCTGCCGGATGACCTGCATCGGCTGACGCATTTACGCGTGCTGTTCTGTTCGGAAAACCGCTTTACCGAGCTACCAGCGTGCCTCGGCCAGTGCAGTCAGTTGCAGATCGTCGGCTTCAAGGCCAACCAGATTCAACAGGTTCCGGCCGCCGCTTTGCCGCCACGGCTGCGCTGGTTGATTCTCACCGACAACTGCATCGACGTCCTGCCCGACGCCCTCGGCGATTGCCCGGCGTTGCAGAAGCTGATGCTGGCCGGCAATCGCTTGCGCCAGTTGCCGGCTTCCCTGGCCCGTTGCCACCAACTGGAACTGATCCGCATTGCCGCCAATCAGTTGCAGGAACTGCCCGACTGGTTGCTGCACCTGCCGGCCCTGGCCTGGCTGGCTTATGCGGGTAACCCGCTGGCGACCCACCACGTTGGGGTTGCGATACGTGAAATTCCCTGGGCCCAGTTACAGCTTCAGCAGCAACTCGGTGAAGGTGCCTCGGGGGTGATCCAGCAGGCCCTGTGGCAGGCGCCTGAGCAGCCGCCGATGCCCGTGGCGGTCAAACTGTACAAGGGCAGCATCACCAGCGACGGCTCGCCGCTGAACGAAATGGCCGCCTGCATCGCCGCTGGGGTGCATCCGCAGTTGATTGAGGTTCAGGGGCAGATCATTGAGCATCCGCTGTCATCGAGCGGATTGGTGATGCAACTGATCGCTCCGCGTTTCGTCAACCTTGCCGGGCCGCCGAGCCTCGATTCCTGTACCCGCGATATCTACTCCGCCACGGCCCGATTTTCGCTGGACGTGGCACTGCGCGTGGCGCAAGGCATTGCCTCGGTTGCCGAGCACCTGCACGCCTGTGGCATCAGCCATGGCGACCTGTACGGCCACAATATTCTGTGGGATGCACAAGGCACATGCCTGCTCGGCGATTTCGGCGCGGCGTCGTTCCATACCGATCAAGCGCCAGCGCTGGAGCGCATTGAAGTCAGGGCGTTCGGGATTCTGCTGGGGGAGTTGCTGGCGCGTTGCGAGGCGACGGTACCGGCAGAATTAACCGCACTGCAAGGGCATTGCACCCAGGCCGAGGTCATGGCACGACCGTCGTTTACCCAGGTCAGCCAGCAGTTGAGCGCGATGCGGTCCCACTAAAAAACCGCATCCCGTCGGGGGTTGGCTGTTAGCCGGCCAGCCCTACATAGACATTCTGCACGTCATCGTTGCCGTCGATGGCTTCGAGAAACGCTTCGACTTCAGCCATTTGCTCATCGCTCAGACCGTCCACGGTGCTCTTCGGGCGGTAGCCCAACTGCGCCGACAACACGGTGAAACCGAACTCCGGCAAGGCCTTGCACACGGCATCCATGTCGGTCAGTTCAGTAAAGAACAAGGAGGCGCCGTCTTCACCGGCTTCGAAATCCTGGGCGCCGGCTTCGATGGCCGCCAATTCGGCGTCGGCGTCCGGGCTGCTCGGGGCGGCTTCGATCATGCCCTGATGGTAGAAATCCCAGGACACAGAACCGCTGGCGCCCAATTGGCCCTTGCGGAACAACACGCGGATTTCCGAGACGGTGCGGTTGATGTTATCGGTCAGGCATTCGACGATCACCGGCACCTTGTGCGGGGCAAAGCCTTCGTAGGTCAGGCGCTCGAAATGTACGTTTTCGCCCAACAGGCCAGCGCCCTTCTTGATCGCACGCTCGAGGGTTTCGCGCGGCATCGAGGCCTTTTTCGCCTGTTCAACCACCAGACGCAGACGCGGGTTCATATCCGGGTCGGCACCGGCGCGAGCAGCGATCATGATTTCTTTGGACAGCTTGCCAAAAATCCGCCCTTTGGCGTTGGATGCTGCTTCTTTGTGTTTGACCTTCCACTGTGCGCCCATGCGTGTTCTCTTGATCCGTGACGGGTGACTGCCCCGAGCCATGCAGCCGGATAGCTGCAAAGCACCTAGGCAAACGCTGAAAATGGCAGACATTTTATACGCGCTGGCGCCAGATGAAACCCCCGCTTTGAAGCCATTGATCGAACGAGGCCGATCTGTGCACGCAAAGGCGGCATCGCGCGGGAAAAACAGGACTTGAGTTGTAGTCCTTTTCCGAAAAAAACCCTAACCATCACTTTCCTCGTCGGCATTCCGTACCCTCTGCCCCCTAGGATTTTCCCGGACAGAGGATGGACCGATGGGCCACACGGAAACCCTGATCAGCCTGACCATCGCTGACAGTCGGCTGCAACTGCATGTGGTCAGGTTCAGCGGCCATGAAGCCCTGAATCAACCCTATCGTTTCGATGTCGACTTGATCGGCCTGGACCCGTACCTGGACATTGAGGCGCTGGCCTTGCAAAGCGCGTTTCTCTCGTTCGGTGAGCAGGCGTCGGGCATCCACGGGCTGATCAGTCACCCGCAACGGCTTTACGCGGGTACCGACCTCGGTTATTTCCGGATCAGTCTGGTGCCCCGCCTCAGCGCCTTGCAGAACCGTCGCCAGCGCAGGATCTTTCAGGCACTGAGCGCGCCGCAGATCATTGTCCAGTTGCTGGAAGAACACGGTATCGACCACGGTCATTACCTGTTCGAACAGGCGGTGGGGGTCTACCCGCCTCGCGCCAGTTGCACCCAATACGACGAAAGCGACCTGCAACTGTTGCAGCGCCTGTGCGAGGAAGAAGGCATTACCTACCGCTTTGAGCACAGTCGCAGCCAGCATTGGCTGATTTTCGCCGATGATCCGGGCTGTTTCCCCGAACAGCCCTTGCCTGCGCGGTTTTACATGGACGACGGCCGCGCCAGCCTGACGCCGACCATCAGCCACCTGGCCGAGCGCTTCACCCCCGGCACCAGCTACAGCAGTCATGATGGGGTTGCGCTGGAGCGTATTCGCCAGCAGGCGCTGAACAATTACAACCGTACGCCCGTCCCCGGTGCCGCCGCCAACCAAGCCCCTGTCGGCAACCTGAGCCTGCCACACCGACGCCCCGAGGATACGCACCGCCAACAAGTCAGCGAACGTCGCCTGGAGCGCTTGCGCTGCGAGCGTCGTCACGTGCTGGGACGCAGTCATCTAGCGACGCTGGTCAGCGGGCAGATTCTGCGGGTGTTCGGTCATCCGGAATCGGTGTTCAACGATCAGTGGCTGATGGTCGATATCCGTCACGCCGGCAAACAGCCAGACGTCCTGGAAGCCTTTGATGCCGTCGACCTTGCGACGATTTTCGACCACGATCCAGCGTCACCCGAGTGGCCTGCGCTTACCCGTGGATACCGCAATCAGTTCCGCGCCATCCCGTGGTCCATGCCCTATCGCCCGTCGCTGACCCAGCGCAAGCCACAGGTACACGGTTATCAGACCGCCACCCTGCTTGGCCCCCGGCAACACGCGGTGAAGCGCGATGCGCAAGGTCGAGTGCAGGCCAGGTTTCATTGGCCACCCCACGCCACCGAGAACGGTAGCACTCACTGGCTGCCACTGGCGATTCCGCGCACGCCGGGGGCCAAGGCCTTGATCGCCGGGACTCAGGTGTTGGTGAATTTCTTTGATAACGACCCGGACCGCCCGGTGATCTGCGAGGTGATCGAGTCGAGCGAGGCGCAGACGCCACGGCCGCAGGTGCGTATTGACGGGCTGCTGCTTGAGCCGGTGGCCGAGCATATTCATTTAAGCAAGGGGCAGACGCTGCATGTCCGCGCCGCCGAACGGCTGAGGCTTGAGGGCCCGCACACGGCTATCGAACTGCATGCCGATGGCGTTCGCATCAGCGGCCCGCAAAGTCTGGCCAGCGCGCTGAATCCGCCGTGTGATAAACCCCGGCCAGCTGCAGCGGATTTAAGCGCGCTGTTTCAGTGGCTGGAGCGGCCTTTTAGTAACCCTTGAAATCCGCCTCGCGTTTTTCAATAAACGCTGTCATGCCTTCTTTCTGGTCATGGGTCGCGAACAACGAGTGGAACACCCGGCGCTCGAAACGCACGCCCTCGGACAAGCTGACTTCGAAGGCGCGGTTGACGCTTTCCTTGACCATCATCGCCACCGGCAGCGACTTGGCGGCGATGTCGGCGGCGACCTTGAGCGCTTCGTCGAGCAGTTCATCGGCCGGCACCACCCGTGCCACCAGACCGGCGCGTTCGGCTTCGACGGCATCGATCAGGCGCCCGGTGAGGCACATTTCCATGGCCTTGGCCTTGCCCACCGCGAGGGTCAGACGCTGGGTGCCGCCCATGCCCGGCAGCACGCCCAGCTTGATTTCCGGCTGACCGAATTTGGCGTTGTCGCCGGCCAGGATAAAGTCGCACATCAGCGCCAGTTCGCAGCCGCCACCCAAGGCAAACCCGGACACCGCGGCAATCATCGGCTTACGTCGATTGGCCACTCGGTCGCTGTCGGAGAACAGGTCATCGAGATAGATTTGCGGGTAGCTCAGTTCGGACATTTCCTTGATGTCGGCGCCGGCGGCGAAGGCTTTTTTCGATCCGGTGAGGACGATGCAGCCGATGTCGCGATTGGCTTCCAGCACGTCCAACGCCTGATTCAATTCGCGAATCAAATGCGCGTTAAGCGCGTTCAACGCCTGCGGACGGTTCAAGGTGATCAAACCGACCTTACCTCGAATTTCCATCAATATATTTTCGTAACTCATTGTATTTTATCCATTTAATTATTTTTAAGACTTAACGTAGATTAAGATATACATCACATGAACAATAAACCTTAAGCCGCTGATAAATAACACTAAAAACTTCTGGCTATGACCATTTTCTGGATATCGCTGGTGCCTTCGTAAATCTGGCAGACGCGTACGTCGCGGTAGATACGCTCCAACGGGAAATCATTCAGGTAACCATAACCGCCCAGCGTTTGCAGAGCACTGGAACAGACCTTCTCCGCCATCTCCGAGGCGAACAGCTTGGCCATCGACGCCTCCACCAGCGCCGGCTTGCCGCTGTCGCGCAGCGCCGCCGCGTAATGCACCATCTGCCGGGCGACGGCGATGGAGGTTGCCATGTCTGCCAGGCGAAAGGCTACTGCCTGATGCTCCATCAAGCGCTTGCCGAAGCTCTCGCGTTCCTTGGCGTAATCACGCGCCACTTCAAACGCAGCACGCGCCATGCCCACCGCCTGCGCGGCAATCCCGACCCGTCCGCCTTCGAGGTTGGCCAAGGCAATTTTATAGCCCTCGCCCTCGGCGCCGAGGCGGTTTTCCACCGGCACTTTGACGTTTTCAAAGACGATATGACAGGTGTCGGACGCATGCTGACCGAGCTTGTCCTCGACCCGGGCGACGCTGTAACCGGGCGAGTCCGTGGGCACGATAAAAGCGCTGATGCCGCGCTTGCCGGCGCTCGGGTCAGTGACCGTAAACACAATCACCACCCCGGCGTTTTGCCCGGAAGTGATGAACTGCTTGCTGCCGTTGAGCAGGTAATGATCGCCTTCCAACCGCGCGCGGGTGCGCAGGTTGCTGGCATCGGAGCCGGCCTGGGCTTCGGTCAGAGCAAAGGCGCCGATCATCGCGCCACTGGCCAGCGGTTGAAGGAATTGGGCTTTCTGTTGCTCGTTGCCGAAGTTGAGAATCGGCACGCAACCCACCGAGTTGTGCACGCTCATGATGGTCGAGCAGGCACCATCGCCAGCGGCGACTTCCTCCAGGGCCATGGCGTACGCCAGGTAACCGGTGTCGCAGCCGCCCCATTGCTCGGGCACCAGCATGCCGAAAAAGCCCAGCTCGGCCATTTCGCCGATGGCCTGGCGCGGAAACGCGTGGTCCCGATCCCATTGCGCAGCGAACGGCCTGAGCCGCTCCTGGGCGAACTGGCGAGCGGCTTCACTGATCTGTTGTTGTTCTTCTGTGGGTAGCATGGTCGTTCATTCCTGATTCAGTGGCTCAGCGTTTCAATACAGGCATTCGACCGCCACGGCCGTGGCTTCACCACCACCGATGCACACCGCCGCCACACCGCGACGCAGGCCTTTTTGGCGCAGAGCCGAAAGCAAGGTCACCAGAATCCGCGCCCCCGAGGCGCCAATCGGGTGCCCCAGCGCACAGGCGCCGCCGTGGACGTTGAGTTTGCTGTGAGGCAGCCCCAACGCGCGCATGGCCGCCAGCGCGACCACGGCAAAGGCTTCGTTGATCTCCACCAGATCGACCTCAGCCAACGACCAGCCGGTCTTGCTCATCAGCTTATTGATCGCCCCGATCGGCGCAGTCGGGAACAGCCCTGGCTCGTCGGCAAAGGCCGCGTGACCATGGATCACCGCCAACGGTTTCAGGCCGCGTTTTTCCGCTTCGCTGCGACGCATCAGCACCAGCGCCGCCGCGCCGTCGGAGATCGAACTGGAGTTGGCCGCCGTCACCGTGCCGCCTTCGCGGAACGCCGGTTTCAGGGTCGGGATCTTGTCCAGACGCGCTTTCGGCGGCTGCTCGTCGTCGCTGATCAAGCGTTGTTCCTTGCCGACCATCACCTGCACCGGCACGATTTCATCCTTGAAACTGCCATTGGCGATGGCTTGTTGCGCACGGGTCAGCGAGTCGACGGCAAACGCATCCTGGGCTTCGCGGGTGAAGCCATGGGCCTCGGCACAGTCTTCGGCATAGGTGCCCATCAGGCGGCCCTTGTCATAGGCGTCTTCGAGGCCGTCGAGGAACATGTGATCCAGCACCCGACCGTGACCCATGCGGTAACCGCTGCGCGCCCGATCCAGCAGATACGGGGCGTTGGACATGCTTTCCATGCCGCCGGCAATCATCACCTTGGCACTGCCCGCCAGCAGTTGATCGTGGGCCAGAATCGCCGCCTGAATGCCCGAACCACACATCTTGTTGAGGGTGGTGCAGGTGGTGGACTTGCTTAAACCGGCACCCAGCGCTGCCTGCCGGGCCGGCGCCTGACCTTGACCGGCGGAGAGCACGCAACCGAACAGCACGTCCTCAATATCCTCTGGCGCCAACCCGGCGCGTTCCACGGCGGCGCGAATCGCCGCCGAACCCAGCTGTGGCGCGGTCAGGCTTTTCAGATCGCCCTGAAAACCGCCCATCGGCGTACGCACGGCACTGACGATAACAATCGGATCTTGATTGGACATGGCGAGACTCCCTCTTATTTCGCGGCCATACGCAAGGCGCCGTCGAGACGGATCACCTCGCCGTTAAGCATGCTGTTTTCAATGATGTGTTTGACCAGCGCGGCGTATTCCTCCGGCTTGCCCAAGCGTGGCGGGAACGGTACGCCAGCGGCCAGCGACTCGCGTACTTGTTCGGTCATGCCGGCCATCATCGGGGTTTCGAAAATGCCGGGGGCGATGGTCATCACGCGGATGCCAAAGCGCGCCAGTTCACGGGCGGCCGGCAGGGTCAGGCTGACAATCGCGCCCTTGGACGCGGCGTATGCGGCCTGGCCGATCTGGCCGTCATAGGCTGCCGCCGAAGCGGTGTTGATGATCACCCCGCGTTCGCCGCCCTCGCCCGCTTCGCCTTCGGCGATGGCCGCAGCCGCCAGACGCAGCAGGTTGAAACTGCCGATCAGGTTGATATTGATCACCCGGCTGAAGCTGTCCAGCAGGTGCGGGCCGTTCTTGCCGAGAATTTTTTCCGCGCCAACCACGCCGGCGCAGTTGACCAGCCCGTGCAAGCCGCCAAAGGTGTCGACCGCCGCATTGACTGCCGCTTGCGCTGCGGCTTCTTGAGTTACATCGGCCACCGCGCTGCGGGCCTGGCTGCCCAGCCGTTCGACCTGAGCCGCCAGCGCTTCGGCATTGATGTCGACCAGCATCACCTTGGCGCCCGCGGCCACCAGCATCTGCGCGGTGGCCGCACCGAGGCCCGACGCCCCGCCGCTGACCAGAAAAACCTTGCCTTCGATCTGCATAACCATGCCTTCCGCTATTGTTTTTCGAATAACGGAAATAGTCGTCCTGCAGGCCGATGCGGGCAATGGTCAAAGCTATCAATCTGGATGACTGGTTTGGCCAATGGGACGCGTCAGGCACGCCCCATGTTCAGCAGGATTAAGGCGAAGGTGGGTTCTCACCCAACGGCACAATGGCCATGGTCAGGCGAGAAATACAGCTCGGCTTGCCGTCCTCGCCACTCAGGCGGATGTCCCAGACGTGGGTGGTACGCCCGAGGTGCACTGGCCGCGCCACCGCTGTCACGCGGCCGCTGCGCAAACCGCGCAGGTGGTTGGCGTTGACTTCCAGGCCGACGCAGTAAAATTTGCTGGCGTCGATGCACAGGTAGCTGGCGGTCGAACCCACGGTTTCCGCCAGCACCACCGACGCCCCGCCATGCAGCAGGCCGTAGGGCTGGTGGGTGCGCGCATCAACCACCATGCTGGCGGTCAGCGAATCGTCATCGATGGCTTCGAAGCGGATGTCGAGTAGTTCGCCGATGGTGTTTTTCTGTGCCGCGTTCAGGTGTTCGATGTCAGGGATTCTCAGCCACACACTCATGTGAAGTCCTTGCAAAAAAATGAATAGTTATTCCTGCCAGAGCACGGCGTCCGGCTGGTTGCTCCAGTGCTCGAAACGCGCGCCGTAGGTGGTCTCGATCACCGCCCGCTTGATCTTCAGGGTCGGTGTCAGAAAACCATTTTCAACCGCCCAACTATCTTTCACCACGATCAGTCGACGCAAGCGCTCATGTTTGTCGAGGGCGGCGTTGACCTCCTCCAACAGCGCTTCCAGGCTTTTGTGCAGGCTCGGGCGCGCCGTGCCTGACGCATCGTGCAGGCCGCTGGCCGACAACACACACAAGCCCAGCGGCGCATTCAGGCCATCGCCCACCACGCAGACTTGCTCGATCTGCGAGTGTACCGCCAGGCGGTTTTCGATGGGCGCTGGGGCGACGTATTTGCCTTTGCTGGTCTTGAAGATTTCTTTCAGGCGACCGGTCAGGCGCAGGTAGCCCTCGGCGTCCTGCTCGCCTTTGTCGCCGGTGCGTAAAAAACCGTCTTCGGTAATGGTTTCAGCGGTTTTTCCCGGTTCCTTGAAATAACCGAGCATGGTTGCGCCACTGCGCACCTGGACCTCGCCGCTAACGTCGATCCGCACTTCGACCTCAGGGCAGGGTTGGCCGATCCAGCCAAGCTTCTGCTTACCCGGCAGACTGATGTGCGAGTAGCCGCAGCTTTCGGTCATGCCGTAGACCTCCAGCACATCGAGCCCCAGGCGACGATACCAATTGAGCAGCGTTTCAGGCACTGGCGCCGCGCCGGACAACGCCACACGCACTGCATCCAGGCCCAGCCCGGCACGCACCTTGCGCCCGACGAGCTTACCGATGATCGGCAGGCCCAGCAGAAAGTCCAGGCGTGAGGCCGACATCTGGCTGTAGACGCCCATTTGGAACTTGGTCCAGATCCGTGGCACGCCAAACAGCGCGGTCGGCCGGGCACGCTTGAGGTCGTGGAGGAAGGTGTCCAGGCTTTCGGCGAAGAATATGGTTTGCCCGGTATACAGCGAGTTCATCTCGACAAACATGCGCTCGGCCACGTGACACAGCGGCAGGTACGACAGCAGGCGGTCCTGCTCGCCAAGACCAAACAGGCGGGTGCCATGGGTCGCGGCGAACGCCAGGCCGGCGAAGCTGTGCATCACGCCTTTGGGCATGCCGGTGGTTCCGGAGGTGTAGATGATCGTCGCCAGTCGTTCCGGCGCCGGGCTCGGGCTGTCCTGGATCGGCGAGCAGGCTTGCAGGTCGGACCACTGGAAATCGAATTCAGCCGTCGGGCAGATAGGCAAGGCGATGGTGGGCAAATCGGGTTTGACGCCCTGGGCCATGGAGGGCCAGTCGTCGAGCTTGCCGATAAAGGCCAGCACCGATTCGGAATGCTCCAGCACCTGAGCGACGGATTCGGCGGTCAGGTTGGGGTAAAGCGGCACCGAGACATGCCCGGCCATCCAGATTGCCAGGTCGGCAATGATCCAGTGCGCGCAGTTTTTCGAGATGATCGCGATGGGGCTGCCCTGAGGCAATTCCTGCTGACGCAACCAATGCGCGGCACGCCTCGCCTGCTCGCCGACGTCGGCCCAGCTCAGTTCCTGAACCTGCCCGCCGGTCAGAGGCTGGACCATGTAGCGCTTGTCGGGGTGGCGGGCTTCTCGTTCATAGAAGACCTGGAGGGGCAAACGAATGGCGCCTGACATGCAACTCGCTCCTTGATTTTATGTGGGGCAAGCGTAGTCGACCGAGCACTTGCTTGGGGCGAAAATTTATTCAGTGGATGTCAGAAGATCCGTGCCAGGCACACATCCTCTGTAGGCGCTGCCGCAGGCTACGATCAATCTACGCCGCGAAGGCCGTACCGGCCTTATCGCACAGCCTGTGGCAGCTCCTACAGGGTTAGGTGTGCTGCCTGAGATCAGATTCAGAGTTAAACGTGCCAAACACCACGCAATTCCATCAACCCCGCCAACGGAAAATCCCCTTCCAGCTCAACCAGACTCGCCGTGCTCATCGGCTGCGGCAAATGGTAGTGCCCATGCACCAACACCCCGACCAGACTGCCCACCAACGGTTGATGACTGACCAACAACACATCGTCAGTGGAGTAACTATCCAACTCGCTCAGCACTTTGCGCGGGTCGTTGTCGGGGGTTAGCCAGGGCACGGTCAATACCGGTTCGCTGAAGCCCAGCACCTGATGCACCAGTTCCGCAGTCTGTTGCGCTCGCACATAAGGGCTGGCGATGATCCGCTTCAACGGCTTGCCCAATAACTGCGCAGCGCTCTTCAGCACTTCCTCGCGGCCATGGGCCGTCAGTTCCCGCTCGGCGTCGCTGCGCGACTGAGGCTGCGCCTCGCCGTGGCGCAAGACCCAGAGTTTCATAGCTTCGGCTCCTCGTCGCGCACCGGGTGCGGCGCCGGCGCGACGCTATGAGGCGCTTCACCTTCAGGCGCACGAGGTGTCGGCCAATCGGCGAATGGCCAGGGCTTCTGATCACTGTGGAAGGTACCGAAACGACCAATTTGCGCCAGGTATTGGCTGACGCTGTCGCCAAAATTCATCAGGCTGCCACTCGGCGCGCCGTAAAACAGCCGATAGACCACCTGCACCAACACCACGCAACCGAGGACCATTTCCGCCAGTTGCCAGATCACGACGAAGACAAACATCCATAAAATGCGCAGCAGGATCGATTCATTCTGCTTGAGTTTTGATTCGTTCAAGGCGTTCACCTGCTCTGCTTTTTAAATAGAAATAGGGCAATCAGAAACCGCTGGTGGAAATGAAATCAACGTCGGTTTTCGGCTCGGCACGCATCAACAGCTCGATCACTTGATTGAGCGTACGTCCTTCGAAAAGAATCGCATGCAAGCCTGCGACCAGTGGCATGTAGACCTGCAGTTCATCGGCTTTGACCTTCAGGACCTTGAGAGTGTTCACCCCTTCGGCGACTTCACCGAGGCGGGTCACGGCATCATCGAGGCTCAAGCCCTGACCGAGGGCAAAACCGACCTGGTAGTTGCGGCTTTTCGGCGAGGAGCAAGTCACGATCAAGTCGCCGACCCCGGCCAAACCAAGAAAGGTCATCGGGTTGGCGCCCTGGCTGACGGCAAAGCGGGTCATTTCCGCCAGTGCCCGGGTGATCAGCATGCTCTTGGTGTTTTCACCCATGCCCATCGCCACCGCCATGCCAGCAATAATCGCATACACATTTTTCAAGGCTCCGCCCAGCTCGACGCCATAACGGTCGGCACTGGCGTACACGCGGAAGGTGCGGCCATGCAGCACTTCCTGCACCCGTTGACAGAGTTCTTCATCTTCACTCGCCACCACCGTCGCGGTCAGCGCGTGCTCGGCGATTTCACGGGCCAGGTTGGGGCCGGACAACACACCGATGCGCGCATCCGGTGCAATATCTTCGAGGATTTCGCTCATCAATTTGAAGGTGTGGGCCTCGATGCCCTTGGTCAGGCTCACCAGCATCTTGCCAGTCAAGCGCCCGGCATGCTCGGCGAGCACCGCGCGCAAGGCACTGGACGGTAGCGCCACAAAGATCAAATCGCTGTCGGTCAGCGTGATCAGCAGGTCGGTCAAGGGCTCCACGGTCGGGTGAACCTTGATGCCTTTGAGATAACGCGGGTTCTCCCGATTGACCCGGATCGCCTCGGCCTGAGCCGGATCGCGCATCCATTGCCTGACCGGGTAACCGTTCTCTGCCAGCAGGTTCGCCACTGCAGTACCGAAGCTGCCGCCTCCAAGAACCGCGATAGGTCGCTGTTGAGTCATATCCAATCCATGCAAGTGCCATCTCTCTGGCGATGGCGGCATTATACGGAGCCGCGCTGTCGCGACCAGTCTTGACGCAGGGCAATTGCGCTCAATCCTTAAAGCTGGCTAACTCCTTGTTTGACTCATGGACATTACAGCGGCGTCGGCTAACATGCGTTGCTGACACTTTTGATCAAGGCCACGCTGTGCATTGTGTCCCCACCACCCTCGTCTTCCCTCCAGGCCTCAGGTTTTGCCTGCGGTGCCAGACCGTGCCCGGCTTCCCCGCGCTGGAGAAGCGGTCTTGATCAAGCCTCGGCGCTGCTGGGGTATCAATACCCGCACACAAATCATCAGCCTGGGTCCGGCCTTGTTGCTGACGTTGCTGCTGATCAGCTTCTTCACCTTCGTACGCATTCAGGATTTGCGCCAGGAGATGAACCATACCGGCCAGCTGATTGCCAACCAATTGGCCCCGGCCTCGGAATACGGGGTCATCGTGGGCAACCATGAAGTGCTCGAAAGTTTGATGCGGGCAACGCTGGCCACGCCCCACGTGCACTTTCTCGAAGTCCAGGACAACGCCAACAAGGTGTTGGTGCACGTTGAACAAACCCATGACAGCGAGGCACGGCCGACACAGGTCGAGGTCTATCAGGCGGTGATTCGCCTGCAACGCTTCAAATCCGACCCCGACCGCCTGCAGGATGCAACCTTGGCGGCCACTGCGCAAAACCCTGAATACCTGGGCCGCGTGATCGTCGGCATGTCCAACGACGGCTTCAGTGAGCGCCAGCAGGAAATCCTGCTCAAGGCAGCGATCCTGGCGTTGTTTGCGCTGCTGTTCACTTACCTGCTGGCACGACGCCTGGCGTTGAGCCTGTCGCAGCCGATCAGTGACATGGTGGAAGCGGTCAAGGCCATCCAGCAAGGTGACTACAGCACACCGCTGCCGGTGGCCGACGAGGGTGAGCTGGGCGATCTGGCGCGTCACATCAACAGCCTCGCTTTCGGTCTCGAACAGGCCAGCCGCGCGCAACAGCAGACCATCGATCAGTTGATCCAGACTCGCGAAGAGGCCGAACGCGCCAACAGCGCCAAGTCGGACTTCCTGGCCATGATGAGCCACGAGCTGCGCACCCCGATGAATGGCGTGCTGGGGATGCTGCAACTGATGGAAACCACGCGGATGACCGAGGAGCAGGCTGAGTACTCGGCGCTGGCCACCGAATCCACCGAACACCTGCTGCGGGTGATCAACGACATCCTCGACTTCTCGCGCATCGAGCGCGATGCCCTCGAACTGGAGCGTATTCCGTTCAATCTGGCCGATCTGATCGCAACCTCGGCCCAGGCCTTCCACCACAGCGCCCGGCAACGCGGCCTGAGCCTGGAAGTCAAGGCGCCGCCGGGGCTCGATCTGCTGGAGGTGGAAGGCGATCCGACGCGGATTCGGCAGATTCTGGTCAACCTGATCGGCAATGCCTTGAAGTTCACCGAGCTGGGCAACGTGCAGGTGGAATCGTCCTGGCAACCGATGGAGCATGAGCTGATCTGGTTCACCTGCGCGGTGCGAGACAGCGGCATCGGCATCTCCGCCGAGCGCCTGGAACTGATGTTCAACGCCTTCCAGCAGGCCGACAGCTCGATCTCCCGCCGCTACGGTGGCACCGGCCTGGGGCTGCCCATTGCCCGGACGCTGGCCGAACGCATGGGCGGTACCTTGAGGGCCAGGAGTCACGAAGGCATCGGTTCGGTGTTCACCCTTGAGATTCCGCTCAACCTGCGTCGGCAAAAACACCCGGAAAAGACAGCCGCGACGCCGGTCCGCCTCCACGACGGCACGCATCGCCAGGTGCTATTGGTAGAAGACAACCCGGTGAACCAGACAGTGATCGAAGCCATGCTGCGCAGCCTCGGTTTCCAGGTCAATGTGGTCGGCGATGGCGCTCAGGCGGTGAGCGCGACCCAGGCCGAAGAGTTCGCCGCGATTCTCATGGACTGCCGCCTGCCAGTGATCGATGGCTACGAGGCCACCCGGCAAATTCGGCAATTACCGGGACGCGCCGAGGTACCGATCATCGCCTTGACCGCCAATGCGCTGCAGGGCGACCGCGAAGCGTGCCTTCAGGCCGGGATGAACGATTATCTGGCGAAACCTTTCAAACACGCCGATTTACAGCGCGTTCTTCAGCACTGGCTGCCCTTTCAGGCACCTGTGACTGGCGATAAATGCTAAATTGCGGCAGTCTTGGGTGCCCGATTGACGATTCAAAGTCGATGAATAATGATTTCAGTGCACAAGTGTGCTTTCATTTGTCTTGTGCTGTGACTTTCACTACAACGCAATAGTCTATGAGTAGGCTGACAGCATTCACCTGGCACGTCAGTCGGCCAGGACTGGTTATGGGGCACGTGACGCCCCACCTGCCGCACAAGATTATTGAGGAGCTCGCATGACCCAACAAAACGCCTATACCCGGGAAGACCTGCTGCGCTGCAGTCGTGGCGAGCTGTTCGGCCCAGGTAACGCACAACTGCCCGCCCCGAACATGCTGATGGTGGATCGCATCACCCTGATCAGCGCCGAAGGCGGCAAGTACGGCAAAGGTGAATTGGTCGCCGAGCTGGATATCAATCCCGACCTGTGGTTTTTCGCCTGTCACTTCGAAGGTGACCCGGTGATGCCAGGCTGCCTGGGCCTCGACGCCATGTGGCAACTGGTGGGCTTCTACCTCGGCTGGCAGGGTAACCCTGGCCGTGGCCGCGCCCTGGGTTCGGGCGAGGTGAAGTTCTACGGTCAGGTGCTGCCGACCGCCAAGAAGATCACCTACAACATCCATATCAAACGCACCATGAAAGGCAAACTGGTCCTGGCAATCGCCGACGGCACCGTGAGCGTTGATGGCCGCGAAATCTACAGCGCCGAAGGCCTTCGGGTCGGCCTGTTCACTTCCACTGAAAATTTCTAAGGGTATTCGCATGCGCCGCGTCGTTATCACTGGTCTGGGCATTGTTTCCTGCTTGGGCAATGACAAAGACACCGTTTCCGCCAACTTGCGTGCAAGCCGCCCTGGCATCCGTTTCAATCCGGAATATGCCGAAATGGGTCTGCGCAGCCAGGTTTCCGGCTCTATCGACCTCAATCTCGAAGAACTGATCGATCGCAAGATCTATCGCTTCGTCGGCCACGCAGCGGCTTACGCCTACCTGGCCATGAAGGACGCCATCACTGACTCCGGCCTGACCGAAGAACAAGTGTCCAACCCGCGCACTGGCCTGGTGGCTGGCAGCGGCGGCGCGTCGACCCTGAACCAGATGGAAGCGCTGGACATCCTGCGCGAAAAAGGCGTCAAGCGCGTCGGCCCATACCGCGTCACGCGGACCATGAGCAGCACCGTTTCCGCCTGCCTGGCCACGCCGTTCAAGATCAAAGGCCTGAACTACTCCATCGCGTCTGCCTGCGCCACCAGTGCTCACTGCATCGGTACCGCCATGGAACAGATCCAGATGGGCAAGCAGGACATCGTGTTCGCTGGCGGCGGTGAAGAAGAACATTGGAGCCAGTCGTTCCTGTTCGACGCCATGGGTGCATTGTCTACCCAGTACAACGAAACCCCTGAAAAGGCCTCCCGTGCCTACGATGCCAAGCGTGACGGTTTCGTCATCGCCGGCGGTGGCGGCATGGTGGTGGTTGAAGAGCTGGAGCACGCGCTGGCTCGCGGCGCCAAGATCTACGCAGAACTGGTGGGCTACGGCGCCACTTCCGACGGCTACGACATGGTCGCTCCAAGCGGCGAAGGCGCTATCCGCTGCATGGAAATGGCCATGGCCACCGTCGACGCACCGATCGACTACCTGAACACCCACGGCACCTCGACCCCGGTCGGCGACGTCGCGGAAATGAAGGGTGTGCGCGCCGTGTTCGGCGACAAGGCTCCGGCCATCAGCTCCACCAAGAGCCTGTCGGGTCACTCCCTGGGCGCCGCCGGCGTTCACGAAGCGATCTACTGCATGCTGATGATGGAAGGCAATTTCATGGCCGGTTCGGCCAACATCGACGAGCTGGACCCGGAAGTGGCCGATCTGCCAATCCTGACCAAGACTCGCGAAAACGCCACTATCAACACCGTGATGAGCAACAGCTTCGGCTTCGGTGGCACTAACGCCACCCTGGTCCTGAAACGCTGGCAGGGCAAGTAATACGCCCTGCACCAGAACGGCACCTTCGGGTGCCGTTTTTTTTGCCTGGCACTTTTCAAATGAAGGACCCAAGCCCCTCTCTCAATAACCCACGAGGTTTTCCATGAGCGTAACCGTCAACACTTTGCCCAACAGCCCTTTTCGCCACACGATAGAAATCGACGGCAAGCATTCGCTGTTCACGGACCTGCCGGTAAAACTTGGCGGCGAAGGGTCCGCGCCTGACCCACACGATTATTTCGACAGTGCGCTGGGCGCCTGCAAGGCACTGACCGTTACCCTCTACGCTCGCCAACATGAGATCCCGCTGACCGGCATCACGGTCGCCATCGAGCGCGACGGCAGCCAGGAGCGCGCCGGCAAATACGGCCTGAACGTAACCCTTACCCTCAAAGGCCCGTTGAGCGACGAACAACGCACCCTGCTGCACCGCATCGCCGATCGCTGCCCGGTGCACAAGCTGATGACCAGTACCGAAGTGACCATCGCCACGCACCTCGCCGACGCTGAAGCCAGCCAGTAACCGTCCCCCATAGTGCCGGGTTATGCTGTGCATCGACCCGTCCAGCCTTGCACGAGACCGCTCATGATCATCATCAAGCCCCGCGCCGAAGATGTCGAAGGACAACCGATTCTGCGTCCGCTGCCTTCGGCCAAATGCCGCAGCGTTGGTCCTTTCGTGTTTTTCGACCATATGCTGGAAACCGACTACGCGGCGGGCAACGGCATGAACATACGCCAGCATCCGCATATCGGTCTGTCGACCCTCACTTACCTGTTCGAAGGACAACTGATCCACAAGGACAGCCTGGGCAGCGATCAGCGCGTGCGCCCCGGTGAAGTCAGCTGGATGACCGCCGGCAGCGCCGTGGCGCACATCGAGCGCACGCCTGAGGATCTGCGGGCCAGCGGCTCGCGCATGCATGGCTTGCAAGTCTGGCTCGCCTCACCCAAGGAACACGAACAAGGCCCGGGGCATTACAGCCATCACCCGGCCGAGACGCTGCCGGTCAGCGACAACCTCGGCATCCGCATTCGCATGATCGCCGGCAGTGGCTTTTGCCTGACCTCGCCGGTGCCGGTGCTGTCGCCGACGCTGTATGCCGAAGTGAACCTGCAGACGGCGACCACGCTGTTGATTCCCACCGAATACCAGGAACGGGCGCTGTATGTACTGTCGGGTGAGGCGCTGCTGGATGACGAGCCGGTGGAGCCACGCAGCCTGATGGTGCTGGAACCCGGAGTCGAGGTGACGCTAAGTGCGGAAAGCGAATGTCATGCGGTGATATTCGGCGGCGCGGCGCTGGATGGGCCACGGCGGATGAACTGGAACTTCGTTGCCAGTGATCCGGCGCTGATCGATCAGGCCCGCGCACGCTGGGCGGCCGGGGATTGGCCAACGGTGCCGGGGGAAGTCGAGAGGATTGAGTTACCGAGGTGATGGGTGGTGTCTGAGATATTGCCATCGCGGGCAAGCCCGCTCCTACGTCGACGCGCACTGTAGGAGCGGACTAGCCCGCGATGAGGCCATTAGCCTTTGAACACTTCATCCAGCAGATTATGCATCGACGTGAACGCGCGTTTGGCGACTTTGGCGTTGTACATCATCATGCCCGGAACATTGGCGTGCGGGTCGGTGAACGAGTGGAATGCCCCGCCGTAGCTCAGCAACTGCCAGTCCACGCCGGCTGCATTCATTTCGTCTTCGAACGCTGGCAATGACTCTTTTGGCACCAGTGGGTCGGAAGCGCCGTGCAGCACCAGAACCTTGCCTTTGATGTTCTTCGCGCCCGCCGGGTTGGCGGTGTCCAGCGTGCCGTGGAAGGACACGGCGGCCTTCAGGTTGGCGCCGGTACGGGCCAGTTCCAGCGAGCAGCAACCACCGAAGCAGAAGCCAAAGGTTGCCACTTTATCGGCCGCCACTGGCGCATCTTTCTGTGCCAATAGTTGGTCCAGTGCACTCTGCATGCGCTTGGTCAACAACACGCGATCATTTTTCAACGGTGTCATCGCCGCGCCCGCTTCGTCGTTATTCGACGGGCGCGTGTTCTGACCATAGAGGTCGGCCACCAACACCACGTAGCCCTGCTCCGCCACGGCTTGGGCGATTTTTTCCGCGCCAGCGCTGATGCCCATCCAGTTCGGTGCCATCAGCAGCCCTGGACGCGACGAGGTGTCGCTGGAATCAAATACCAGGCGGCTTTCATACGGCTGGCCGTCAATCTGATACACCACAGAACGCACAGTAACGTTGCTCATTGCTGACTCCTGATCAAAGAAATGTCACAGAAATAACAAAACCCGCCGAAGCGGGTTTTGGTGTTACCCAAGCATTAAACCGACAACTCTACCAATAGCTTGTTCAGACGGCGAACATACGCCGCCGGATCTTTGAGGCTGTCGCCCGCTGCCAGTGCCGCCTGGTCGAACAGGATGTGCGACAGGTCGCCGAAGCGCTCTTCGCTCTGCTCGGCATCCAGCTTGGCGATCAGCGGGTGGGCCGGGTTGAATTCAAAGATCGGCTTGGAGTCCGGAACCTTCTGACCGCTGGCCTCGAGGATCTGGCGCATTTGCAGACCGAGGTCTTGCTCGCCGATGGCCAGAATCGCTGGGGAATCAGTCAGACGGTGGGAAACCCGCACTTCGCTGACGGCTTCGCCCAGTGCCACTTTCAGGCGCTCGATCAGACCTTCTTTGTCCTTGGCGACTTCTTCCTGAGCCTTCTTGTCCTCTTCGGAATCAAGTTTGCCCAGATCCAGGTCACCACGGGCCACATCGACAAAACCCTTGCCTTCGAAATCGCTGAGGTAGCTCATCAGCCACTCGTCGATACGATCGGTCAGCAGCAGCACTTCGATGCCTTTCTTGCGGAAGACTTCCAGGTGCGGGCTGTTTTTCACTTGAGCGTAAGTTTCGCCAGTCAGGTAGTAGATCTTGTCCTGACCTTCCTTGGCACGAGCCAGGTACTCGCTCAGGGCTACAACCTGTTCGCCGCCGTCTTCGTGGGTCGATGCGAAACGCAGCAGGCCAGCGATTTTTTCCTTGTTGGCGAAATCTTCTGCCGGGCCTTCTTTCATGACCTGACCGAAGTTTTTCCAGAAGCCCTTGTATTGCTCAGGCTCGTTCTTCGCCAGTTTTTCCAGCATGTCCAGCACGCGCTTGGTCAGCGCCGATTTCATCGAATCGATGATCGGGTCTTTCTGCAGGATTTCACGGGAAACGTTCAGCGACAGGTCGTTGGAATCGACCACGCCCTTGATGAAACGCAGGTACAGCGGCAGGAACGACTCGGCCTGGTCCATGACGAACACACGCTGCACGTACAGCTTCAGGCCGCGTGGCGCTTCGCGCTGGTACAGGTCGAACGGCGCACGGGCCGGCACATACAACAGCGAGTTGTATTCCAGCTTGCCTTCGACCTTGTTATGGCTCCAGCTCAGCGGGTTCTCGAAGTCGTGGGCGATGTGCTTGTAGAACTCCTGGTATTCCTCGTCCTTCACCTCGGTGCGAGGACGGGTCCACAGCGCGCTGGCGCGGTTGACGGTTTCCCATTCCAGCTCAGGCGCGGCTTCACCTTCGGCAGCGGCCTGTTCTTTCGGCAGCTCGATCGGCAAAGCGATGTGGTCAGAGTACTTCTTGACGATATTGCGCAGACGGTAGCCGTCGGCAAATTCGCTTTCATCGGCTTTCAGGTGCAGCACGATGCGAGTGCCGCGATCGGCTTTTTCGACGGTGGCGATTTCAAAGTCGCCTTCGCCTTTGGAAGACCAGTGCACGCCCTCGCCCACTGCCACGCCAGCGCGACGGCTGAACACGTCGACTTTGTCGGCGACGATGAACGCCGAGTAGAAGCCCACACCGAATTGACCGATGAGGTGCGAATCTTTTTTCTGATCGCCGGACAGGTGCTTCATGAAGTCCGCAGTGCCCGACTTGGCGATGGTGCCCAAGTGGGTGATGGCGTCTTCACGGCTCATGCCGATGCCGTTGTCTTCGAGGGTGACGGTTTTCGCGTCCTTGTCGAAGCTCACACGGATTTTCAACTCGGCGCCGCCTTCCAGCAGCTCCGGCTTGGACAAGGCTTCGAAGCGCAGTTTATCAACGGCGTCAGAGGCGTTAGAGATCAATTCGCGAAGGAAGATTTCCTTGTTGGAATACAGCGAATGGATCATGAGGTGCAGCAGTTGCTTCACCTCGGTCTGGAAGCCCAGGGTTTCCTTTTGAGTTTCCACACTCATTGTCATCAAACTCCAATCAGATGGTACAAGCCGCATGCTTAGCGGCGGGTTGTCATCAAAATGGGGGCTGGGTCAGGGATTTCAAGGGCTTGAGAAAGGCGATCTACGATTCTTCGATTTTGAAATGCGCCCGCGCCGTGGCAATCGGCTCGTCGGGGCTGCTCTGCCAGGCCGTCACCGCGACATTCGCCACCCGTCGGCCCTGACGCCAGACCTGACACTGGGCATAGGTGTCACGAAACAGACCGGCACGCAGGTAATCCAGAGAGAAATCGATGATCTTCGGCACCGTCCCCGAATCAGTGGCAATCAACAGGTGCATGGCTGCCGCCAGCTCCATGAAGCCGGCGATCACCCCGCCGTGCAGCGCCGGCAACAGCGGATTGCCGATGTTATCCGGGTTGGCGGGCAGACAGAACAACCACTCACCGTCAGTCAGGGTGCATTGGATGCCGATCAGCCGGGCATAGGGAATCAGTTCGAACAGTGCCTGGTAGTCGCCTTGCTGCCGGGCCTGGCGCACCTGCGCCTTGAAATCAAGGCTCATGCCGAAGCGCCTTTGATCGAGCCGGCGAAACCCTGGCTGCCTTTGATGCCTTTGCCCAGGCGCATGAAGGTGCCCACCACATGGGCAATGGGTTGCTGCGGGTCATCCTGGTAGGCGTAGCCGCGGGTGAAAATGATGTCGGGGGTCACTCGATAGCACTCGGCGAAACCATAGACTTCCCTGAACGGCGTGGCCGGGCGCATGTAATCAATGCGCAGGTCGAGGGTCGGGCACACTTCGAACTCTGGCAATACACAAAGGGTGGAAATCCCGCAGGTACTGTCCATCAGCGACGTCAATGCACCACCATGAATGACCCCGGTTTCAGGATTGCCAACGATCTGTTCGCTATAAGGCAAGACCAGCGTCATACCTTTAGCGTCGGCATGATGTATGCGCATCCCCAACACCTGACAGTGTTTGATCGCCGAAATAAAGCGCTCTGCGCGCTGCAAGATGGAGTTATCGCTCATGGCCCATCGCCCTGTTCTTATTCTTGATGGCCGCCAGCATAACCCCGGCGTAAAGCCACTGAAACAGCAACCTTTAACTATCTGCGAGAAAGGTTGAACTTAATTTGTCCGGCGACGCTCGAAAGGCCAGTAGATAGTTTTAATTAGGAGAAACACCCATGCGTAAATCTTTAGCTTTTGCCTTGATGCTCTCTGCCACTCTGGGTCTGGCTGCCTGCGACAAGTCCAGCGAGAATACCCAGAAACAAGCGGACAAAGCCGCTCAGGCTTCCCAGGACTCCATGAGCAAAGCCCAGGATAAAGTCAACGACGCCGCCAAAGAGAGTCAGGAAGCCGCCCAGAAAAACGCGGAAGCCGCTCAACAGCGCGCCAAAGAAGAAAACTCGCAGGCGCCGGCGCCTACGACCACCAAGTAAGCCTCCGCGCTTTCCACAGATAAAGCCCGCCACCGTGCGGGCTTTATTAGTTGCAGGAACTTATGCGACTTCGCCTGTTCCAGCCCCCTCGTTAAATCCCGCGCAATAATGGGCTGAGCATCAGCACCAATGAACAGACCAAGCCGACAAACCAGGCCAGGCTGCGCACCTGCGGAACATCGCCCAAGTAAGCGGCGAGATAGATCAACCGCGCTATCACAAACAGAATCGCAATACCATCAATCAAAAAGCCTTGGGTCTGAGTGGTGTGCGCAACAAATACCCCTGCCGCAAACAATACAAAAGCCTCGAAACTGTTCTGATGCGCCGCTATCGCGCGAGCGCCATACCCGGTCAACTGCGCTTGTTGCGCGCGGGGCAAATGGTTGTTGTAACCGCCCTGCTCTTTCATCGCCTTGCCCACCGGAACGCGGGCAACATAAATCAATACCGCGCTGATAAACAAACACCAGAAGGGAATACTCATAAAGCGCCTTTTTCCTTGATCGACACCCTGCTGGGTACCTTGATTGGGTATAGATCATTACCCGCCGGATGATGAAATGAAATAACGCAGGCGATAAAAACCCCGCCTCGTGAAAGGCAGGGTTTTTGTGTATTGCCCAAGCGTAATGAATCAGGCCAGCGCTTCGCTGCGCTTGCCCAACAAGCGGTCGAAGACCACCGCTGCCACCAGGGTCATCAGCGACGGCACCAGCCAGGCGAGACCTTGATCGCTCAACGGCAGGTGCGATAGCTGTGCGGGCAACCATTCGGCGAAACCTGCGCCCTTCAAGGCGTCGACCATGCCGAACAGCAGCGACACCAGCATCACCGGCGCCACGATGCGCCCTTGCGAATGCCAGAAGTCCTTGCAGAAGCTCAGGGCCACCAGAGCGATGCACGGCGGGTAAATGGCGGTCAGCACCGGGATCGAGAACTGAATCAGCTTGGTCAGCCCCAGGTTCGACACCAGCAGCGAAAACGCCGCCAGCAGAATCACCAGGGTTTTGTACGACAGCGGCACGACGCGACTGAAATACTCGGCACAGGCGCAGGTCAGGCCCACCGCCGTTACCAGACAGGCCAACGAGATCAGCACTGCCAGGAAGCCGCTGCCCAGCGAACCGAAGGTGTGCTGAACGTAAGCGTGCAGCACCATCGCCCCGTTAGTCGCTCCCGCTGCCACCGCATGGCTTCCGGCGCCGAGGCGGAACAGGCTGATGTAAACCAGCGCCAGACCGAGGCCGGCAATCAGCCCCGCGATGATCGCGTAGCGGGTGATCAGCTGTGGCGACTGGACACCGCGTGAACGAATGGCGTTGACGATGACAATGCCGAACACCAGCGCGCCCAGGGTATCCATGGTCAAGTAGCCATTGATGAACCCTTGGGAGAAAGGCGCGGCGACGTAAGCCGGCTCGGCCACGCCGATGTCCCCGGCTGGCAAGGTGAACGCAGCGATGCCCAATACCGCGAGGGCAATAATCTTCAACGGCGCAAGGAAACGGCCGACGGTGTCGAGCAGGCGACCGGGGTACAGCGATACCCAGAACACCACCAGAAAGTACACCAGGCTGTAGAGGAACAACGCCAAAGGCCCATCGCCGGTCAATGGCGCCAAACCCACTTCGAAGGACACTGTGGCGGTGCGTGGCGTCGCAAACAGCGGCCCGACCGCGAGGTAGCAGACCGCCGCGAGGATGCCACCTGCTACCTTGCCGATGGGGCTGCTCAGGGCGTCCATCGCGCCACCGACCTTGGCCAGGGCGATGACCGTGACCACTGGCAGGCCGACGGCGGTCACCAGGAAGCCGAGGGCTGCCATCCAGACGTGGGGGCCGGCTTGCAGGCCGACGATAGGCGGGAAGATGATGTTGCCGGCCCCGACGAACAGGGCGAATGTCATGAAACCCAGTGCCAGAATGTCCTGGCCTTTCAACACTTTCATTACGGAATTACCACACTGCTAAAGCGGAATTGGAGAGGATCTCCCGTGGAATTGGGGAAATGCTGCCGCTCCTTGTAAGACCGGCCCGCAGTGCACGATGGCTCCTTGTGGGAGTCATGGGCACAAAATGGCGAGCATCCTAACGAATTTTCGGGTGGCTCCGCACTGTTATAGGGCGATAGCGTCTCATGAGCGACAGAGGGTGTCGCAATCAGGACACGATGGAGGTTAGCTGGCCGGAAAAGGTCTATCCGGTGACTGCAGGGGACTTGCGTTTAGCCTACCGGGACATGGTCGAAAAACATCTCCTGTAGGAGATTTGTACGTGCCGCAGATGCACTGTGTGAGGCAGGCTTGTCGGATCGCCGCGCTCAAACATCAGAAAACACAAGCCCCAGAAAGCACAAAGGCCACCCGAAGGTGGCCTTTGCAGATCGCGATGTCAGTTAAGCAGAAGCTTACTTAACAGCCCAACCGGTCAGCTCAGCCAAAGCCTTGCCGATGTCTGCCAGCGAACGCACGGTTTTAACGCCTGCGTCTTGCAGCGCAGCGAATTTCTCGTCTGCAGTGCCTTTGCCGCCAGAGATGATTGCGCCAGCATGGCCCATGCGCTTGCCAGCAGGGGCAGTCACACCAGCGATGTAGGAAACAACCGGCTTGGTCACGTGTGCCTTGATGTAGGCAGCCGCTTCTTCTTCAGCCGAACCGCCGATTTCACCGATCATCACGATCGCTTCAGTCTTCGGGTCTTCCTGGAACAATTTCAGGATGTCGATGAAGCTCGAACCTGGGATCGGGTCACCGCCGATGCCGACGCAAGTCGACTGGCCGAAACCAGCGTCAGTGGTCTGCTTCACAGCTTCGTAAGTCAGGGTGCCGGAACGCGACACGATACCGACTTTACCTGGCAAGTGAATGTGACCAGGCATGATGCCGATCTTCGACTCGCCTGGGGTGATAACGCCTGGGCAGTTAGGGCCGATCAGGATTACACCCAGCTCGTCGCACTTGACCTTGGCATCCAGCATGTCGAGGGTAGGAATACCTTCGGTGATGCAGACGATCAGTTTGATACCGCTGAACGCTGCTTCAAGGATGGAGTCCTTGCAGAACGGAGCAGGAACGTAGATCACGCTGGCGGTAGCGCCAGTGGTTTCTACTGCTTCGCGAACAGTGTTGAACACTGGCAGGCCCAGGTGGACAGTGCCGCCTTTGCCTGGGGTCACGCCGCCAACCATTTTGGTGCCGTAGGCAATGGCTTGTTCGGAGTGGAAAGTACCCTGGGAGCCGGTGAAGCCCTGGCAGATAACTTTGGTGTCTTTATTGATCAGGACGCTCATTATTTGCCCTCCGCAGCTTTAACGACTTGTTGAGCAGCGTCGGTCAGGCTGGTAGCAGCGATGATGTTCAAACCGCTTTCTGCCAGTACTTTAGCGCCCAGCTCAGCGTTGTTGCCTTCAAGGCGAACAACAACCGGGATCTTCACGCCAACTTCTTTCACTGCGCCGATGATGCCTTCGGCAATCATGTCGCAACGAACGATGCCGCCGAAGATGTTAACCAATACTGCAGCGACGTTAGTGTCGGACAGGATGATTTTGAATGCTTCGGTAACGCGTTCTTTGGTAGCACCGCCGCCCACGTCGAGGAAGTTGGCTGGCTTGCCGCCATGCAGGTTGACGATGTCCATGGTACCCATGGCCAGGCCAGCACCGTTGACCATGCAACCGATGTTGCCTTCCAGCGCCACGTAGTTCAGTTCGAACTTGGCAGCGTGCGCTTCGCGCGGATCGTCTTGCGACGGATCGTGGAAAGTCTTCAGCTTAGGCTGACGGTACATGGCGTTGGCGTCGATGTTGATCTTGGCATCGAGGCAATGCAGATCGCCGTCAGCCTTGATCACCAGCGGGTTGACTTCCAGCAGGGCCAGGTCGTGGTCCTTGAACAGGTTAGCCAGGCCAACGAAGATCTTGGCAAACTGAGTAACTTGCTTGCCTTCCAGACCCAGTTGGAATGCCAGGTCACGACCCTGGAATGGCTGAGCGCCAACCAGTGGATCGATAGTGGCTTTGAGAATCTTCTCAGGAGTGTCGTGAGCGATTTTCTCGATGTCCACGCCACCTTCGGTGGAAGCCATGAACACGATACGACGGCTCGCACGATCTACTACAGCGCCGAGATACAGCTCTTTAGCGATGTCAGTGCACGATTCAACCAGAATCTTGGTAACTGGCTGACCATTGGCATCAGTCTGGTAAGTGACCAGACGCTTGCCCAACCACTGTTGAGCGAACGCAGCGGCGTCTTCTTTGCTGCGAACCAGCTTGACGCCGCCCGCTTTACCGCGACCACCAGCGTGAACCTGGGCTTTGACGACCCACTCGGTGCCGCCAATTTTTTCGCAAGCTTCTGCTGCAGCTTCCGGGGTGTCTACTGCGTAGCCTTTGGATACTGGCAGGCCGTATTCAGCGAACAGCTGCTTACCCTGATACTCGTGAAGATTCATGCTTATTACCGTCTTCGTTAGGTACTGCGCATTCGGTGCTGCACCTGGGGGGGTGCCGCACCACCTGTGACTGCTACTTTCGGGTGACCTCAGGAACGTGCCGAACACCAAGGCTCTGTACGTTCCTCAAGGCGCCCGCAAGGGCGAGTCCGGATTACATTCCGCGGTGAGCCTTGCAGGCAAGGCTCACGACGGTTTGCCTACCGTGGTTTCTTGTTGTCTCAGCGTTTTTTCTTGTTCTGGATGTGGATGGCATGGCCATTCACTGCCAGAGCTGCTTCGTGCAGGGCTTCGGACAGCGTCGGGTGAGAGAAAACCATCATCCCGATATCTTCAGCGCTGGTGCCGAATTCCATACCGATCGCGCCTTGCTGTACCAGCTCGGCAGCGCCCGGACCAATCACGTGCACACCCAGAACGCGGTCGGTCTTGGCATCTGCGATGACCTTGACGAAACCGCCGGTGTCGTTCGCTGCCATGGCACGGCCAGAAGCGGCGAACGGGAAGGTGCCGACATTAACCTCAACGCCTTCAGCCTTCAAGGTTTGCTCGGTTTTACCGACCCACGCGATTTCCGGGTGAGTGTAAATAACCGATGGGACCAGATCGTAATTCATCTGAGTCTTGTGACCCTTGATGCGTTCGACAACCATGATGCCCTCTTCCGACGCCTTGTGCGCCAGCATCATGCCGCGAACCACGTCACCGATGGCGTAAACGCCCGGTACGGCGGTGGCGCAATGATCGTCAACGTGCACGAAACCGCGCTCGTCGAGGACCACGCCGCAATCGGCAGCCAGCAGGTCGGTGGTCACGGGACGGCGACCAACGGCTACGATCAGCTTGTCGAAAGTAATGGTCTGTTCGCCGTTGGCGTCGGTGTAAGTCACGACCACTTCTTCGCCGTTGACTTTGGAACCGGTTACGCGAGCGCCCAGCTTGATGTCCAGACCTTGCTTGGTCAGGGTTTTCAGTGCTTCTTTGGAAACAGCGGCGTCAGCAGCCATCAGGAAGGTGTCGAGCGCTTCCAGAACGGTCACTTGAGCACCCAGACGCGACCAGACAGAACCCAGTTCCAGACCAATCACGCCAGCGCCGATCACGCCCAGACGTTTTGGTACGGATTGGAATTCCAGAGCGCCCGTCGAATCGACGATCACGTTCTGATCAACCGGAGCCGGTGGAATGTCGATCGGACGCGAGCCTGGTGCCAGGATCACGTGCTCGGCTTCGATGATTTCTTTCGAACCATCAGGCTTGGTCACTTCGACTTTCTTGCCGGCCAGCAGCTTGCCGTGGCCTTCAATAGACGTAACGCCGTTGGCTTTGAACAGGCTGGCAACACCGCCAGTCAGGCCTTTAACGATGGTCGACTTGCGCGCGACCATCGCAGGCACGTCCATGGTCACGCCAGCGTGGTTGATACCATGGATCTTGAAGCCGTCCTGGGCTTCATGGAACTTCCAGGAGCTGTCCAGCAGCGCCTTGGATGGAATGCAGCCTACGTTCAGGCAAGTACCGCCGAGGGCCAGTTTGCCCTCCTTGTCCTGGTACTTCTCGATGCAAGCAGTCGTAAGACCCAGTTGTGCAGCCTTGATCGCAGCTACGTAACCGCCAGGGCCCGCGCCAATCACTACCACGTCGAATTTTTGGGACATAGAAAAGAGTTCCTCTTTAGCTGCAAGCTTCAAGCTATAAGCCGCAAGCTGATCTGCGTTGACTGGCAGATATGGCTCGCAACTGATTCATTGATGCCATGAACACGCCGCAAGCGGAGCGCCAAGCTGCTTTAACTCGCAGCTTGACGCTTGATGCTTGCCGCTGCTTATTAGATATCCAGCAACAGACGAGCCGGGTCTTCCAGCAGGTTCTTGATGGTCACCAGGAAGGTCACTGCTTCTTTACCGTCGATCAAACGGTGATCGTAGGACAGCGCCAGGTACATCATCGGACGAATGACAACCTGACCGTTGATAGCCATCGGGCGCTGAAGGATGTTGTGCATGCCCAGGATCGCCGCTTGTGGCGGGTTGACGATCGGGGTCGACATCATCGAACCGAATGTACCACCGTTGGTGATGGTGAACGTGCCACCGGTCATTTCGTCGATGGACAGTTTGCCGTCACGGGCTTTCTTGCCGTAGGCAGCAATACCGCCTTCGATTTCAGCCAGGCTCATCAATTCCGCGTTACGCAGAACCGGCACAACCAGACCACGGTCGCTGGAAACAGCAACACCGACGTCGGCATAGCCGTGGTAAACGATGTCAGCACCATCGATCGACGCGTTGACAGCCGGGAAGCGTTTCAGCGCTTCGGTAGCTGCTTTCACGAAGAACGACATGAAGCCCAGGCGTACGCCGTTGTGCGACTTCTCGAACAGGTCCTTGTACTTCGAACGCAGGGCCATGACTTCGGTCATGTCGACTTCGTTGAACGTGGTCAGCATCGCCATGTTCGACTGAGCTTCAACCAGGCGCTTGGCCACGGTGGCACGTACACGGGTCATCGGAACGCGTTTTTCAACGCGGTCGCCAGCAGCGACTACCGGAGCAGCAGCGGCAGCAGCCTTAGGCGCAGCGACAGGAGCGGATTTCTTCGCTTCGATGGCTGCAACCAGGTCTTCCTTGGTGATGCGACCGTCTTTGCCGGTGCCTTTCACGTTGGCCAGGTTGATGCCGTTTTCTTCAGCCAGCTTGCGAGCGGCCGGAGCAGCGATGGCGTCTTCGTCAGCAGCAACCGGCGCGGCGGCAGCGGCAGGCGCCGAAGCAGCAGCGGCCGGAGCAGCGGCAGCAGCGCCACCTTCTTCGATGGTGCCCAGCAGTTCGTCGGACAGAACGGTGTCGCCTTCGTTCTTGACGATAGCGCCCAGCACGCCATCAGCAGTAGCCAGAACTTCAAGTACAACCTTGTCGGTTTCGATGTCGACGATCAGGTCGTCACGCTTGACAGCTTCGCCCGGCTTTTTGTGCCAGGTGGCAACGGTGCCGTCGGCAACCGATTCCGGAAAAGTTGGGGCCTTGATTTCGATAGCCATTATCTATGGTTCCTTAAATTCGGATTCTGATGCGCGAAGGCGTTAAACAGTAAAGGCATCTTGCAGCAGTTTTTCCTGCTGCTCAGCGTGCATCGAAGCGTATCCGCAAGCCGGGGCTGCGGATGCGTCACGACCAGCGTATTCAAGGACCAATGCCTTGTTGTGGCCGGCGATGATGCGACGCATGTGATGCTGGCTGCAGTACCAGGCGCCCTGGTTCATTGGCTCTTCCTGACACCAGACGGCGTGCTTGAGGTTCGTGTACGGCGCCAGGATTTCGACCAGGTCGTCTTCCGGGAACGGATACAGTTGCTCGATACGCACGATGGCGATGTCTTCACGACCTTCGGCACGACGTTTTTCCAGCAGGTCGTAGTAGACCTTGCCGCTGCACAGCACCAGGCGCTCGACCTTGGACGGATCCAGTGCGTCGATTTCCGGGATAGCGGTCTGGAACGAACCGTCAGCCAAATCTTCCAGCGTTGAAACCGCCAGCTTGTGACGCAGCAGCGACTTCGGAGTCAACACGATCAGCGGCTTGCGCAGCGGACGGATGACCTGACGACGCAGCAGGTGGTAGATCTGAGCCGGCGTAGTCGGCAAGCACACCTGAATATTGTGCTCGGCGCACAGTTGCAGGTAACGCTCAAGACGTGCAGACGAGTGCTCCGGACCCTGACCTTCATAACCGTGTGGCAGCAACATGGTCAGACCGCACAGACGGCCCCACTTGTGCTCGCCACTGGTGATGAACTGGTCGATAACCACCTGGGCACCGTTGGCGAAGTCGCCGAACTGAGCTTCCCAGAGAACCAGAGCGTTAGGCTCGGTGGTCGAGTAACCGTATTCGAACGCCAGTACCGCTTCTTCCGACAGGAACGAGTCGTACAGGTCAAAACGCGGCTGACCTTTGTACAGATTCTGCAGCGGAATGTAGCTAGTGGCGTCTTTCTGGTTGTGCAGCACCGCGTGACGGTGTGAGAACGTGCCACGACCAATGTCCTGACCGGTCATGCGGATCGGGTGACCTTCGAACGCCAGGGTCGCGTACGCCATGGTTTCGGCGTAACCCCAGTTGATCGGCAGGCCGCCGACTTGCATTTTCTGACGGTCTTCGTAGATCTTCTGCACCTGACGCTGAACCACGAAGCCTTCTGGCAGCTCCATCAGTTTGGACGACAGTTCCTGCAGGGTCTTCAGGTCGAAACTTGTGTCGTGACGCGCAGTCCAGGCGTGGCCCAGGTACGGACGCCAGTCGACGAACAACTCTTTGTTCGGCTCTTTGACCAGGCTTTTTACCACGTGCAGACCGTTGTCCAGCGCATCGCGATAGTCATCGATTTTTGCCTGAACGCTGGCATCATCAAGCACGCCGGCCTTGATCAGGCTATCAGCGTACAGTTCACGCGTGGTGCGCTGCTTGGCGATCTGCTGGTACATCAACGGCTGGGTGCCGCTTGGTTCGTCCGCTTCGTTGTGACCGCGACGACGGTAGCAGAACATGTCGATGACCACGTCACGCTTGAACTGCATGCGGTAATCGATTGCCAGCTGAGTCACGAACACCACGGCTTCAGGGTCATCACCATTCACATGGAGAATCGGCGCCTGAATCATCTTGGCCACGTCGGTCGCGTACTCGGTGGAGCGCGCGTCTGCCGCGTTGCTGATGGTGAAACCAACCTGGTTGTTGATGACGATGTGGACCGTGCCGCCCGTCTTGAAGCCGCGAGTCTGCGACATCTGGAAGGTTTCCATGACCACGCCCTGACCTGCGATTGCAGCGTCACCGTGGATGGAAATCGGCAGAACCTTCTCACCGGTCGGATCGTTACGACGATCCTGACGCGCACGCACCGACCCTTCCACTACCGGACCAACGATCTCCAGGTGGGACGGGTTGAAAGCCATGGCCAAGTGAACTTCACCGCCAGAGGTCATTACGTTGGACGAGAAGCCCTGGTGATATTTGACGTCGCCGGAACCCAGTTCGACCTTCTTCTTGCCTTCGAACTCGTCGAACAAGTCGCGCGGGCTTTTACCGAAGGTGTTGATCAGGACGTTCAGACGGCCACGGTGGGCCATGCCGATCACGACTTCTTTGGTGCCGTAGGAGCCGGAGCGCTGGATCAGTTCGTCCAGCATCGGAATCAGGCTTTCGCCGCCTTCCAGACCGAAACGCTTGGTGCCCGGGTATTTGGTGCCCAGGTACTTTTCCAGGCCTTCGCCCGCGGTCACACGCTCGAGCAGGTGGCTCTGGATGTCAGCGGAGAACGCCGGACGCCCACGCACGCTTTCGAGGCGCTGCATGAACCAGTTACGCTGCTCGGAGTCCACGATGTGAGTGAACTCGGCGCCGATGGTGCGGCAATATGTCTGCTGCAACGCTTCGACGATTTCGCGTAGGCTCGCTTCTTCTTTGCCGATGTATAAGTCACCGGCGCGGAACGTTGTATCAAGATCAGCGTTGGTCAGACCGTAATGATTGATCGACAGGTCGGCTGGCGAAGATCGCTGCCACAGTCCCAGCGGATCGAGCTGGGCTGCCTGATGGCCGCGCATACGGTAGGCCTGGATCATCCGCAGTACTTCAACCTGCTTCTTCTCGTGCTCGCTGCTCACGCTGCCGGCAGAAACCGGTTGTGCGCGGCGCTGGTTTTTAGCCAGCAAGACGAAATGATCGCGGATTGTCGAGTGCGAAACATCGGTGGCAGAGCTGCCGTCAGCGGGCAACTTCTGAAAGTAGGTGCGCCACTCTTCTGGCACAGCGTTAGGGTCGTGCAGGTAAAGCTCGTAGAGCTCTTCCACATAGGCAGCGTTACCACCGGAAAGGTGGGCACTGTTCCACATGCGCTGCATCACGCTTTCTTGCATGCTTGGTCACCCTCGGTAAGGGGACACCACCGGCGAAGACACTACGGCACGCCTGAAAAAGTCCATGTACAGCGACTAAGTCAAGCCACCACGATCAACGCTGATAGTCCGGGTACCAGCCCGGATGCCCCTGCTGGTCTCATTTCTTCAAAATAAGAGCCGCAGCTTCGTGAGCTACTGCTCAGGTTAAAACTACGGCGCCGGTTGAAGCCTGCGCCGCAGCTACTACAGGTAAAGCAATAACGGTACAGCGTTACAAATCAAACACCGCTTTGCAGCAGCATGTTGCGAACGTGACCGATAGCCTTGGTAGGGTTGAGGCCCTTCGGACATACGCTCACGCAATTCATGATCCCGCGGCAGCGGAATACGCTGAACGGGTCATCCAGCGAAGCCAGGCGTTGCTGAGTGTGGTTGTCACGGCTGTCAGCCAGGAAACGATAGGCTTGCAGCAGTGCAGCCGGGCCCAGGAACTTGTCAGGGTTCCACCAGAACGACGGGCAGGAAGTCGAGCAGCAAGCGCACAGGATGCACTCGTACAGACCGTCCAGCTTTTCACGTTCTTCAGGCGACTGCAGACGCTCGATCGCAGGCGCCGGGGTGTCGTTCATCAGGTACGGCTTCACCTTCTCGTACTGCTTATAGAAGATGCCCATATCGACGACCAGGTCACGGATAACCGGCAAACCAGGCAGTGGGCGAACCACCAGCTTGTTTTTCTTGACCACCGCCGACAGCGGCGTGATGCACGCCAGGCCGTTTTTACCGTTGATGTTCATGCCATCTGAACCGCAAACGCCTTCACGGCACGAGCGACGATAGGAGAAACCTTCGTCCTGCTCTTTGATCAGGGCCAGCACATCCAGCACCATCAGGTCTTTACCGTCGGTATTGACCTGGAATTCCTGCATGAACGGCGCGGCGTCCTGATCAGGGTTGTAGCGATAAACACTGACTTGCAACATATCGGTCACCCTTAATAAGTCCGGATCTTAGGCTCAAAAGTCGGGACAGTTTTCGGCGAGAAGTTCACGGCACGCTTGGTCACGCGTTTGTCACCCGGGAAGTACAGGGTGTGGCACAACCAGTTCACGTCGTCGCGATCTTCAAAGTCTTCACGGGCGTGAGCGCCGCGGGACTCTGTACGATGTTCTGCGGCGATTGCCGTTGCTTCGGCAACTTCCAGCAGGTTTTGCAATTCCAGCGCTTCGATACGAGCGGTGTTGAACGCCTGGCTCTTATCGTTGATTTTGACGTTGGCGATGCGGTCACGCAGACCGGCCAGCTGAACAATACCCTTCTGCATGTATTCGCCAGTACGGAATACACCGAAGTAGTTCTGCATGCAGCTTTGCAGTTCTTTACGCAGCGAAGCGACATCTTCACCGGTGGTGCGGGCGTTGAGGCCAGCCACACGCTCAAGGGCGAAATCGACGTCGGATTCGGTAGCGCGACGGTAGTCAACGCCTTCACGCAGGCTTTGCTCCAGGTGGATACCGGCCGCACGACCGAACACCACCAGGTCGAGCAACGAGTTGCCGCCCAGACGGTTGGCACCGTGAACCGATACGCACGCCACTTCGCCTACCGCGAACAGACCTGGAATGATCTGGTCAACGCCGTTGGCGTCCTGGGTGATCGCCTGGCCATGAATGTTGGTGGCAACGCCGCCCATCATATAGTGGCAAGTCGGAACAACCGGGATCGGAGCGACTGCAGGGTCAACGTGTGCGAAGGTCTTGGACAGTTCCATGATCCCTGGCAGACGGCTGTGCAGCACTTCTTCGCCCAGGTGATCGAGCTTCAGCATTACGTGATCGCCATCTGGACCACAGCCGTTACCGGCGATGATCTCTTTAACCATGGAACGTGCTACCACGTCACGGCCAGCCAGGTCTTTGGCGTTCGGAGCATAACGCTCCATGAAACGCTCGCCGTGCTTGTTGATCAGGTAACCGCCTTCACCACGGCAGCCTTCAGTCACCAGTACACCTGCGCCGGCGATACCGGTCGGGTGGAACTGCCACATCTCGATGTCCTGGACCGGCACGCCGGCACGCAGCGCCATGCCGATACCGTCACCGGTGTTGATCAGGGCGTTGGTGGTAGACGAGTAGATACGGCCAGCACCGCCGGTTGCCAGTACAGTCGCGTTAGCGCGGATGTACGAGGTTTCACCGGTTTCGATGCAGATAGCGATGATGCCGACAAAGGCGCCATCCTGGTTCTTCACCAGGTCCACACCGTAGTATTCGTTGAGGAATACGGTACCGGCTTTCAGGTTGGCCTGATAAAGGGTGTGCAGCAGTGCGTGAC
The DNA here is from genome assembly GCF_044336365.1 of Pseudomonas sp. NA-150. Classification (NCBI taxonomy): domain Bacteria; kingdom Pseudomonadati; phylum Pseudomonadota; class Gammaproteobacteria; order Pseudomonadales; family Pseudomonadaceae; genus Pseudomonas; species Pseudomonas sp. NA-150. The sequence continues at coordinate 3,980,161 of NZ_CP172305.1, forward strand.
CGGTACGGTCGGCAGCAGCGCAGGTACGGGCAGCCTGGCCGCCTTTACCGAAGTCTTTCGACTGACCGCCGAATGGACGCTGATAAATACGACCCTGTTCGGTACGGGAGAACGGCAGACCCATGTGCTCGAGTTCGAACACCGCTTCCGGGCCTACGGAACACATGTATTCGATAGCGTCCTGGTCACCGATGTAGTCGGAACCCTTGACGGTATCGTACATGTGCCAGCGCCAGTCATCGTTCGGATCCGCAGAAGCGATCGCGCAGGTGATACCACCCTGGGCCGAAACGGTGTGGGAACGCGTCGGGAAAACCTTGGTGACTACAGCGGTCTTGTGACCACCTTGTGCCAGCTGCAATGCCGCGCGCATGCCGGCACCGCCGCCACCAATGATGATGGCGTCGAAAGAAAGCGTATTAATGTTAGCCATGAATCAGATACCCCAAAGAATCTGCACACCCCAGACGAAGTAAGCGAACATGGCGATGCCGCATACAGCCTGGAAAAGGAAGCGAATTGCTGTCGCGGACTTGCCCAACGCCATTGTCGTCAGGTAGTCAGTCGCGATGGTCCACATGCCGACCCAGGCGTGAGCGCTCAGTGCGACGAGGGCCAGCAGCGTGAAGATGCGCATCCCGTTATTTGTGAACAGCTGGTGCCATTGGGCATAACCCATGCCCGGGTTCACAAGGAGGTATCCGATCAGGAATATGAAATAAGCCGCGAGCACGACCGCAGATACGCGTTGCGCCATCCAGTCATAGAGACCCGAACGCGAGAGGTTAGTGACGTTGGTTACCATATCCATACTCCTGCCAGAACGATCAACACCACAGAAACGGCGATGACGATTTTCGAGCCCAGTTTGCCGCCTTCAAGCGACTCGCCGATGCCCATGTCCATGATCAAGTGGCGCACACCGGCCACCAAGTGATACAGCAAGGCGGACAGGAGGCCCCAGATCACTAGCTTGGCTAGTGCACTGGTCATACACGCCTTCACTTCGCCGAAACCTTCCTCGGAGCCCAGCGATTTGCCCAATGCGTAAAGCATGATGGCAATGCCGACAAAGAGAATGATTCCGGAGGCACGGTGAAGAATGGACGTGTAAGCAGTGACTGGGAGTTTGATGGTCCTTAGGTCGAGGTTTACAGGTCGTTGGCTATTCACGGCTTTTTTTCACACTGAAGAGCCCCTAACAATCAGGGCAAAGTTGTTGGGAAGTGCACTGGTCAGGTACCCACCACCCAGGGAGTGACGACCCCATGAAAACAAGGCCAAAAGCCCCCGGCGGTCGGACGCAGAGTATAGACAGTTAGGTCACTAATGACAACGCACAGACCTCACCCTAATAGGCAATTGCGTCTATGAAATAAAAGGCGTAAACGGCAGAGATATTCTATGAAAACCTTCGCCAAAAGCCTTCTGTCACATGACTTTACGCAAATTGACTTTAGAATATATCTCACTATAGTGGTGCGGGCCCTGCGTGGGGGGTCTGTCTGATGATTTGAAGCATAAATAGGAGGCCACATGGCTGACAAAAAAGCGCAGTTGATCATCGAGGGCGCAGCCCCCGTCGAGCTGCCCATTCTGACCGGCACCGTTGGTCCCGATGTAATCGACGTCCGCGGTCTCACCGCCACCGGCCGCTTCACATTTGACCCTGGTTTCATGTCGACCGCCTCTTGCGAGTCGAAGATCACCTACATCGACGGTGATAACGGGATCCTGCTGCACCGCGGCTACCCGATCGAACAACTGGCCGAGCAATCGGACTACCTGGAAACCTGCTACCTGCTGCTCAACGGCGAACTGCCGACCATCGAGCAAAAGGCGCAATTCGTGGCCATCGTGAAAAATCACACCATGGTTCACGAGCAGTTGAAGACCTTCTTCAACGGCTTCCGTCGCGACGCTCACCCGATGGCCGTCATGTGCGGCGTGGTTGGCGCCCTGTCGGCGTTCTATCACGACTCCCTGGACATCAATAACCCGCAGCACCGCGAAATTTCCGCGGTCCGCCTGGTTGCCAAGATGCCAACCCTGGCGGCGATGGTTTACAAGTACTCCATGGGCCAACCCATGATGTACCCGCGTAACGACCTGAACTACGCCGAAAACTTCCTGCACATGATGTTCAACACCCCGTGCGAGATCAAACCGATCAGCCCGGTGTTGGCCAAGGCGATGGACAAGATCTTTATCCTGCACGCCGATCACGAGCAGAACGCTTCGACGTCCACCGTGCGCATGGCAGGCTCCTCGGGTGCCAACCCGTTCGCCTGTATCGCAGCCGGCATCGCGGCTCTTTGGGGCCCGGCACACGGCGGCGCCAACGAAGCGGTACTGTCGATGCTCGATGAAATCGGAGATGTGTCCAACATCGACAAGTTCATCGCCAAGGCCAAAGACAAGAACGATCCATTCAAGTTGATGGGCTTCGGTCACCGCGTCTACAAAAACCGCGACCCGCGCGCCACTGTGATGAAGCAGACCTGCGACGAAGTGCTGCGCGAGTTGGGTATCACCAACGACCCGCAACTGGAGCTGGCCATGCGTCTCGAAGAGATCGCGCTGACCGATCCGTACTTCATCGAGCGCTCGCTGTACCCGAACGTAGACTTCTATTCGGGCATCATCCTCAAGGCGATCGGCATTCCGACCAGCATGTTCACCGTAATCTTCGCCCTGGCGCGGACTGTCGGCTGGATCTCGCACTGGAAAGAAATGCTCTCCAGCCCGTACAAGATTGGCCGTCCACGCCAGCTGTACACCGGCTATACGCCGCGCGACATCGTTCCACTGGAAGACCGCAAGTAAGCGTCGACCTTAGCGTCGGACACAAAAAAGGGCTGCCGATTGGCAGCCCTTTTTTATTCCTGACGCAGAATGCTTTTTGTAGGAGCCAACTTGTTGGCGAGAGGCTCGACTCGGTGTGCCAGCCCTACCGTCTCGCGAACAAGTTCGCTCCTACAGAGTGAAGTGTCAGTTCTGCTCAGCCCTGTCCTTCAACCCCTTCAAGGTATTGAACGGCGCTTCTACCACGAACTTGTTGGCCAGCCACGACGGCACGCTACCGCCCGGCTCAGTGTGCACCTGATAGGTCACCTCGGTCTGGTTGGCGCCCTTGGGCACGAACTTCCAGAAACCCTCGACTTGCGCGACCCGTACAAAACCCTTCTCTTCAGGGATGTAGGTCGGCTGCCCCTGCAACTTGCGGGTCAGGCTGCCGTCAGCGCCCTCCTCGGTCGTCACCAGCATCACCGAGTCACGCGGAGTCACGGGCCACGGCGTGTTGAATTGGCTATAGGTCCAGCTCTTGGCACCCTCAAGCTTGAGCACTTTCTGCGATTTGCATTCATGAATCCAGGCACAGGAGCCCGGCGCATCTTCCAGAAGACCGCGCAACTTGGCCACACTGGCCTTGATCGTGGTCACGCCGCGATAAGCCTTGTACTGCGAGCCAGCGACTTCGCTCAGGGAGACTTTGATCCCCGCCTCATCTTTGGCCACCTGCCAGTCATCCGCGTGCGCAACGCCCGCCATCAATACAACCAAACCCCCTACAGCAGCCATCCGATGCAACGAACCCATTGTTGTATTCCTTATTTTCAAAGTTCCGGTCTATCGGTTTACGGTCAATCAATTCCGGCCAGTCGGCAACTATCAGCCAACTGTGTTTACGCCACCGCCGTCGCCTGCTCCCACCAGCCAATCAACCGAATGGCCTCGGCCTGACTGGAGCCACAACTGTCTTCATTGGGCGCAAAAGCACTGCACACCGAAGGACGCTCCGGCTGACCGAACAAATCACACAGCAGTTCGACAGACAGATGCAGGCAGCGTTCTCCAGCAGGTTTACCGTTGGGCATACCTGGAATGGGCGAACTGATGGAGGGCGCAATGCAGCAGGCCCCACAATCCGGACGGCAGTCCATGACGAATATCCTTGCAAAAGGCGGCGGTTGATTAACCGAGCTTGATCAACCGAGATAGTACCCGCTTAAACGACCGTTTGAAATCCGGTCATTGACGGACAAGAGAGGGCGTTACTGTTTGAACTCAAACTCGAGGGCGGCGCCGTCAATCTGGCTCTGACGTGCTTCGTTACGCAGTTGCAGCTGCATTTCATTGCTCAACAGGCGGCCATTGAGCTGAAACGGGCTGTCTTTGGTGGTTTTTTTCTCGCCCAGCAGTTGCGGCAACACTGATTTGCGCACGATGGGTTCGACTTTACCGACAGGCTGTACGCCCTCGGCCATGCTGCTGGGCAGGCTCAAATCCAGAGGCACCCGAGGAAGATGAGTTTGCTGGACCATCTGCGCCGCCGGCTTCGATTTACTGGCCACTGACGCTCGGTCTTTGACGGGCGTCGGTGCCACTTCGGACTTACCTTTCTCGCGGGCCGGCTTGTCGGCTTTGCCTACTGTCGATCTTTTCTCCAGGAAGGACGTCGTTGTCACCACCACGGGCACCACCGGCACACTCGGGGCGAGCTCATGCACCGGCTCACGCGCCAGCTCCTTAAAGGGTGCAGGCTCAACGATAGGCGCCAGCACAGCCTCTGCGGCAGGTTTCGCAGTTGCCTCAGCAGGCACAACAGTTGGGGGTACGGCGGTTACTTTAGGTGCAGGCGCAGCAGTATTTTGAGCGTCACAGGCGCTTAGCAGCACAACCAGTAACAACCCGACATAACGAAAGGAGTTCATAGACACAGGCAGAAGATGATCAATAAGCCATATGCTCGCCTGTTGCACCCGACATGACAAGCAAATGGAAGGAAATTTACCTTGATATTACCCTCGACGGAGGTGTTTTCCTCCGCCGAATGCCGCTAATAAGCGGGGGCAGCTTCCAGACACAGCTGTTTGGCCAGCATGCCAAGGGTCATGAGCGCACGATCCGCCTCGCGATTCCACGGAATCCCACAGTTCAGTCGAATGCAGTGATTGAACTGCTCTGTATTGCTGAAAATCAGCCCTGGCGCGATGCTGATCCCCTGCTCCAGCGCCCGCACATGCAATTCCTGCGTATTAACCCGCCCCGGCAAGCTCACCCACAGGATAAATCCGCCGGTGGGGCGACTCATTTGCGTGCCTTCGGGAAAATATTGCTGCACCGCCAACTGAAACGCGCTGAGGTTCTTGCGGTATTCCTGGCGAATAAAGCGCAAATGTCGGTCGTAACCGCCATTTTCCAGATAAGCGGCAACTCCCATCTGCGTCACACTGCAGGCGGAATGGGTGCTGAAGGTCTGCAAACGCTGAATTTCTGCCTGGTATTTCCCCGCAATCATCCAACCGATGCGCACGCCGGGCGACAAGGTCTTGGAGAAGCTTGAGCAATAAATCACATGCCCCAGCCGATCGAAGGCTTTCAAGGCCTTGGTTCGACCCAGTTCGAACATCAGCTCGCCATAAATGTCGTCTTCGACAATCTGGATATCGAAGTCGGTGGCCAGGCGCAGCAACTGCTTCTGCCGCTCTTCGGGCACCGTACCGCCCAAGGGATTGCTCAGCCGCGAGGTCATCACCAACGCCTTGATCGACCATTGGTTGGCCGCCAACTGCAAGGCTTCGAGGCTGATCCCGGTGGCGGGATCGCTGGGAATCTCGATGACCTTGAGGCCCAACAAGTCCGCCAGCTGCAACAGGCCGTAATACGTCGGCGACTCGGCTGCAATCAGATCGCCCGGGCGGGTCAATACGCGCAATGACATTTGCAGCGCATCGACACAACCGTGGGTAATTACCACTTCGGATTGGTCGACCACCACCCCGGCGTCGCGCATCCGAATCGCCACTTGGCGCCGCAACGGCTCAAAACCAGGGCTGAACATATAGCTGAACGCCCGCGGGCTTTGAAAACGCGTCACTTTGGCGATCTGTTGATGCAGCGCGCGCACCGGCAAGTAATCAACCGAAGGCACTGCTGCCCCCAGCGGAAACACCCCTTCACGGCGGGACTCAACCAATACCTGCTGGATGATGCTGCTGCGCGTGACCAGCCCTGGACGCTCAACCCGGGCGATATCCGGGGTCTGCGCGGTCAGCGCAGGCGTCTGGTGGACGTAGTAACCGGATTGCGGCCGTGCCCGGATCAAGCCCTGATCTTCGAGGTTCGCATACGCCTGCAAGACAGTCGCATGACTGACATTGAGCTGCGAACTCATCTTGCGTACCGAAGGTACGCGCTCACCCGGCTGATAAACGCCACGACGAATATCCTCAGCCAGTTGCTGAGCGATACGTTGATAAAGCAAAAGATTGGTCATGACACGGCCCTCGGATACTGCTGACATCTCGTTTTTATATGGCTTTTAAGACGGACGCCTACCGTAACAGTTGTGAAGTGTACTGGGACAGTTTCCCCTAAGGATAGTACTTCTCTGCGCTGAATAAAGATTTAACACGGCATAACAGCCAATGATCAGCATTTAATGGACAATAAAAAACCCGGCACCTTTCGGCCGCCAGGTTTTTTTCATCTTTTTTCTTAGCGGGTAGCGCCTAACTGACCTTTCTCATCAGAAAACACGATTTCAACCCGACGATTCTTCGCCCTGCCCCGCTCCGATGCGTTGGCTTCAATGGGAAATTCATCGCCGTAGCCTTCCACCTGAACGCGCGATTCGTCGATTCCCAGATCCGCCAACACATCCGCCACCGATTGTGCGCGGGCGTGTGACAGCTTCAGGTTTTCCTGCTTGTCGCCGGTGTTATCGGTGTAGCCCTCGACACGGATCGTGCGCTTGGGGTTGAACTGCAGAAACTGCACCAGTTTCAGCACCGCACGATTCGCCGAGTTATTCAGCTCTGCTTCGCCGGTGTCGAACAACACATCGCCCAGGGTCATGACCAGCCCGCGATCAGTCTGCGTCGCCAGAGCGACCATCTGTTCTTCCAGGTACTTGCCCTGCTGCTGAACGCTGGACAACTTGGCCTCGCGCAACGCCAACTGCAGGCGCTGACGCTCCATTTCGGCCTTGGCCAATTGCTCCTGATTGAGCATCAATTGCGTATGTTCGCGGGCGATTTCACTGTAGCGACGACTGAGGTAGGCGTAATGAATCACGTCCGCGCCACTGCCCCAATAATTGGATAACCGGTCAGCTCGCGCCAACGATTCCCCGGCGCGAATCACATCCTTGGGCGCACCGCGCAGCACATTGGGGTCTTCTTTGACTTTTTGAAAGTCGCTGCCGGCCTGTTGCAGCGCCCGCTCACTGTCTTGATGCCCGGCACAACCGTACAGTCCCGCCGAACCGAGCAACATCACCACACTGATCACACGAGGAAGGCGGTTCATTGCGCATCCCTCACTTGCTTGCGCAGACGAGTGACCCGGATGTCGACCTGACTCAATTGCTCCTGGCTTTTTTCCGTCAGCACCTTCGCTTCAGCGAGACGCGCGTCCAACTCTGCCTGTTCGGCCTGCATCCGCGCCTGCTTGAAGGCGCTGTTAGCCATGTCGGCGTGGGCCTCTACCAGCTTGCTTTGCGCCAAGGCCATTTCCGCCACGTCATCAGTGGCCCCCACGGCCTTGGCTTGTTCGACGGCCCGGTCAGTCAACCGCAACTGTTCGATCGGTGCCGGGTCGCTGGCACAGCCGACCAATGCAGCAAAGGTCGCAACAACGAATAAAGGTCGAATACTCACAAAAACATTCCTACTGATTTGGGACGCTGGCCGGCAGTGACGAATGTGCCTTCCACCGCTCTAGATTGCGTTGCAATGCATCACTGGCCAGGCCAGAGGTGGCGAATTCTGTCATTTTTTTCGCCAACTGTCCGCGCAACCACGGGTCATTACAGACGGAATTGAACGACAGCGCGAGGAACAGCCCGCTTTTATCCGGCGCGGCTGATTGTCCGGCGGCGTCGAGAGACGGAATTCGGGTCATGAGTTCACCGGGGATCAACGCCGGATAAACGTAATCCACCGAATCCAGTTCAGACAGGCTCAGTGGTGCGTCGATCAGCATGTCCATGCGCCCGGCATGCACTTCGTCCATCGCCTGGCTGCGTTTACCGGCGTACAGCACCTCGACTTTCAAACCGATGGCGTGCACTGCCTGCTTGAACAGATCAGCGTTGGCACCGATCAAATGGCCTGGGTCCTGCGGATCACGCCATAAGTAAGGCGGCGTATCGGGACTGCCGGTCACAATCAGTCGCTCACATCTGCCCGCGGCAAAGGCAGACAACGGCAACACGAACAGCCCGGACAAGATCAATGGCAACAGCAGCCGGAGGGCGCTCATGAATAAATCCCTTTTTCAACGCGAGAAAAACGCCAGGCAATAAAAAACCCGTTCATTCCAAACAGTAAAAGTCTGCACACGATGGCGAACTTTACTGCCCGAAATGAACGGGTCTCTTTATAAGTTAAGACGCTGGATTAAACCAGCTTCTCAAACTCGGGAATTGCTTCGAACAAGTCCGCCACCAGGCCGTAATCAGCCACCTGGAAGATTGGAGCGTCTTCGTCCTTGTTGATCGCCACGATCACTTTGGAGTCCTTCATACCCGCCAAATGCTGGATCGCGCCGGAGATACCGACCGCAATGTACAGCTGTGGCGCGACGATTTTGCCGGTCTGACCGACCTGCATGTCGTTCGGTACGAAACCGGCATCGACCGCAGCACGCGAAGCACCCACCGCAGCGCCCAGCTTGTCAGCCAGCGCGTACAGGTGTTTGAAGTTATCACCGTTCTGCATGCCACGACCGCCCGAAACGACGATTTTGGCAGCGGTCAGTTCTGGACGATCGGACTTGGCCAGTTCTTCGCCAACGAAGGACGATTTGCCCGCGTCGTGAGCAGCCGAGACAGCTTCAACCGACGCCGAACCACCTTCAGCAGCAACCGGGTCAAAACCGGTGGCACGCACGGTGATCACTTTGATCGCAGCCGACGACTGCACGGTGGCAATCGCGTTACCGGCATAGATCGGACGCTTGAAGGTGTCAGCGCTCTCTACGGTAATGATCTCGGAGATCTGATCAACGTCCAGCTGCGCGGCAACGCGCGGCAGGATATTTTTACCGTTGGACGTGGCTGCAGCCAGAATGTGGCTGTAGGACGTGCTCAGTTCTACGACCAGTGGCGCAACGTTTTCTGGCAACTGGTGAGCGTAGGCAGCGTTGTCCGCGACCAGCACTTTCGCCACGCCAGCGATTTTCGCTGCGGCTTCAGCCACCGCGCCAACACCGGCGCCAGCAACCAAAACGTGGATGTCGCCGCCGATTTTTACAGCAGCAGCCACAGTATTCAGAGTGGCCGGTGCAACGTGGCCATTTTCGTATTCAGCAATAACCAAGATAGTCATTTAGATTACCTTCGCTTCGTTTTTCAGTTTCTCGACCAGTTCAGCCACCGACTTGACCTTGATGCCAGCACTGCGGGTAGCAGGCGCTTCGACTTTCAGGGTTTTGTTGGTGGAGGCGGTGGAAACGCCCAAAGCATCCGGAGTCACCACTTCAAGCGGCTTCTTCTTGGCTTTCATGATGTTCGGCAGGGAGGCGTAACGTGGCTCGTTCAGACGCAGGTCTGTGGTCACGATCGCAGGCAGGCTCAGGGAAACAGTCTGCAGGCCGGCGTCGACTTCACGAGTGACGCTGACTTTGTCGCCAGACACTTCGACCTTGGATGCGAAGGTGCCTTGAGCGTAACCGCTCAACGCCGCCAGCATCTGGCCAGTCTGGTTGTTGTCGCTGTCGATGGCCTGTTTGCCCAGGATCACCAACTGCGGTTGTTCTTTGTCGACCACGGCCTTGAGCAACTTGGCCACAGCCAGGGAATTCAGGTCGTCAGCGCATTCGACGAGGATAGCGCGGTCAGCCCCCAGAGCCAGCGCGGTACGCAGTTGTTCCTGAGCAGTGCTCGGGCCAACGGACACCACGACGATCTCGGTCGCAACACCTTTTTCCTTCAGGCGCACGGCTTCTTCCACGGCAATTTCGCAGAAGGGGTTCATCGACATTTTGACGTTGGCGAGATCGACGCCAGAGTTGTCCGCTTTGACGCGAACCTTGACGTTGTAGTCGACCACTCGTTTGACAGCTACAAGAACCTTCATGGATTCCTCGTTACTCTCCGATGAAAAGAAAGTCGCCGGGTGGAACCTGGCGATTGATACGCGGCGGCAAGAAGGGCACCTCTAAAAAAACTGTAGCAACGCTTTTAGAGGTGCCCTTGAAACCAACGCTTAGCCTACGACGAGCGCAAAACCGACCGTATCTTGACCGGAACGTCATTTCTGGTCAATACGGCAAAATGGCCAGTCACAAGACGAACATGTAGCCAATTCTAGAACGCGCTACAAATTCAAACAAACGTTTGTATTGGACCTGCGCGGTGGTGTAGATATAATGCGCGCGATTACGACGCGACATGGTAACCAATATCCCCTGCGCGGCGCTGCACCTGATGCATATAAAAAAATACTGTTGAGCCTTGAGTAGGAGATAGCCTGTGGAACGCGAATACATGGAATTCGACGTAGTCATCGTCGGTGCAGGCCCTGCCGGGCTGTCCGCCGCATGCCGCCTGAAGCAAAAGGCCGCCGAAGCCGGTAAGGAAATCAGCGTCTGCGTGGTGGAAAAAGGTTCCGAAGTCGGCGCCCACATTCTGTCCGGTGCCGTGTTCGAACCGCGCGCCCTGAATGAGCTGTTCCCTGACTGGAAAGAGCTCGGCGCCCCGCTGAACACCCCAGTCAAACGCGACGACATCTTCGTACTCAAGAGTGCCGACAGCGCCAGCAAAGTGCCGGGTATGTTCGTGCCCAAGACCATGCACAACGAAGGCAACTATATTATCTCGCTGGGCAACCTGTGCCGCTGGCTGGCGCAGCAGGCCGAGAACCTGGGCGTCGAGATCTACCCTGGCTTCGCCGCCCAGGAAGCGCTGTTCGACGAAAACGGCGTGGTCCGCGGGATCATCACTGGTGATCTGGGCGTCGACCGCGAAGGCCACCCTAAAGAAGGCCTGTATACCCCCGGCATGGAACTGCGCGGCAAGTACACGCTGTTCGCCGAAGGTTGCCGTGGCCACATTGGCAAGCAACTGCTCAAGCGCTTCAACCTCGACAGCGAAGCCGACGCCCAGCACTACGGCATCGGCCTGAAAGAAATCTGGGAAGTCGATCCGGCCAAACACGAACAAGGCCTGGTGGTCCACACCGCTGGCTGGCCGCTGGACGTGATGGGCACCGAGAACACCGGTGGCTCCTTCCTGTATCACCTGGAAAACAACCAGGTGGTGGTCGGCCTGATCGTCGACCTGTCCTACGGCAACGCCTTCCTGTCGCCGTTCGATGAGTTCCAGCGCCTCAAGCACCACCCGGTGATCAGCCAGTACCTGGAAGGCGGCAAGCGCATCAGCTACGGCGCGCGGGCGATCTGCAAAGGCGGCCTGAACTCCCTGCCGAAAATGGTCTTCCCGGGCGGCGCACTGATCGGGTGCGACCTCGGCACCCTGAACTTCGCCAAGATCAAAGGCAGCCATACCGCGATGAAGTCCGGCATGCTCGCCGCCGACGCCGTGGCCGATGCGCTGTTCGCCGGCAAGGAAGGTGGTGATGAGCTGACCACCTACGTCGACGCATTTAAAGGCAGCTGGCTGTACGAAGAACTGTTCGCCAGCCGTAACTTCGGCCCTGCCCTGCACAAGTTCGGCCCGATCCTCGGCGGCGCGTTCAACTTCGTTGACCAGAACCTGTTCGGCGGCAAGATCCCGTTCACTCTGCACGACACCAAGCCGGACTACGCTTGCATGAAGCTGGCCGCCGACTCGACGAAGATCAACTACCCGAAGCCAGACGGAAAACTCAGCTTCGACAAGCTCAGCTCGGTGTTCCTCTCCAGCACCAACCATGAAGAAGAACAACCGTGCCACTTGAAGTTGACCGACCCGAGCATCCCGATCGGCACCAACCTGCCGTTGTATGACGAACCGGCGCAGCGCTACTGCCCGGCCGGCGTGTATGAAGTGATCACCAAGGAAGACGGCGAGAAGCGCTTCCAGATCAACGCGCAGAACTGCGTGCACTGCAAGACGTGCGACATCAAGGATCCGTCGCAGAACATCACCTGGGTCGCCCCAGAAGGTGCAGGTGGTCCGACTTACCCGAACATGTAAGCGCGGATCGCCGGTCGCACGGAAAATGCGATCCCTGTGTGGTCTGTCTAGTCCTGAAATAGGTTTACACCTGTTTCACTTCAAAAACGCCCGATGCACCGCATCGGGCGTTTTGTATTTCAAGGCTAGGTGGGGCCGCTTCTCGTTGTAGATCCTTACAGACTCTCCAACCATGTGGGTCGCATCAGCCAAGTCCTTGGGGCGGTGCAGCAAGAATTCTGTTTTCAAAATGCCGTTCACACGCTCTGCGAGCGCGTTCTGATAGCAGTCATAGCCATCGGTCATCGAACACCTGACGCCATGCTTGGCGTGCAGCCTTTGGTAAAGATCAGAGCAATACTGGGCACCTCTATCCGAGTGATGAACCAGTAGCTGATCGGTTTTCCTTTGTCGCAGCGCTTTACTCATTGCCTGGATGACTGATGCCGTGTGCAGGCTTTCATGCACGTGATAGCCGACAATCTTGCGAGAGTAAGCGTCCGTCACCAAGCTCAGATAAACGACACTTTGCTGCGTAGGCAAGTAGGTGATATCTGCGACCCAAACCTGCTCGGGACCTGTAGCCACAGCCTGATTAGGGCCAGGTTTGAGCAGGTTGGGGTGTCGGCGAAAGCGATGATGGCTGTCAGTTGTCTTGTGATAGGCACGCTTGCGCTGAACCAGCTGACGGCGGTCACGCAAGATATCAAACAGCCGGTCTCGACCGACCTTCAGGGCCTCGTCGGGCTCTGAGTGCATCAGACTATGCAGCTTGCGAGTACCTAACCGAGGCAACTGAAGGCGCGTCTCAAGAACGAAGCCCATTACGGTTTGGGCGCTCTTCGCGCGCGCGTCAAACGCTCGGTTACGTTTGTAATATGCCTGTCGGGAAATGCCCATGAACTGGCAAGCCCTGGAAATGCTCAGGTCTTTGATTTGCCCTTGGGTGAGGACTTGCCGGATCGCTTTTTTACGACGCAAACACCGTAGTCGTTTTTCAGAACGTTCACGACAGCTTCAAAGAACTGCGCTTTCTGGTTGCTTAGCGCCAACTGTTCTTCAAGCTCTTTGATCCGTTGCTCGGGCGTCAACGGGAGGTTTGGTTCGGTCATGGACCTGTTCCTCGGCTCTCGAATTGATGCGCCTAGGCTCCAGTCCTGCCGACCATGCTTGCGTAACCAGACCAGCACCGTGGACCGGCCTTGGATGCCATAGCGCCGTTGGGCTTCTTTATAACCCAACTCGCCTTTTTCGACTTGGTCTACGACCGATAATTTAAAGGCTAGCGTGTAGTCACGCTGGCTCCGCCTTTTGCCTGATTCCATTACATCCTCCTGAAGATAGGTCAGAAGGTGTAAACCTTATTCAGGACGAGACAGTCAGGTATAAAAAGGCTCCTTCGGGAGCCTTTTTTGTGCCCGCCTTGCAGGATTAGGCATATCACTCAGAGGAATAGTCATGGTCGACTGCGCCCTGCCCAGCGAAAATGGTCCGCTGTATCCCACCCGTCTCTTGCGAGGTTCAACATGATCAAAGCCATCGGTTACGCCGCCCAAACGTCAACCGCTCCCCTTGCGCCCATGAACTTCGAACGCCGCACCCCACGAGCCGACGACGTCGCCATCGAAGTGCTGTTTTGTGGCGTCTGTCACTCCGATATCCACCAGGCCCGCAACGAATGGGGTTTTGCCTCCTATCCACTGATGCCCGGCCATGAAATCGTCGGCAAGGTCACCTCAGTCGGTGCTGACGTCAACCGCTACAAGGTCGGCGATATGGTCGGCGTCGGCTGTCTGGTGGACTCCTGCCGTCATTGCGAAGCCTGCGAATCCAACCTCGAGCAATACTGCGTTGAAGGCCCGACCCAAACCTACGCCTCGAAAGACCGCATCGACGGCACCCTGACCATGGGCGGATACTCCAGCAGCATCGTGGTCAGCGAACGCTTCGTGCTGAGCATTCCGGCAACACTGGATCTTGCCAGCGCTGCGCCGATCCTTTGCGCCGGGATCACCACCTACTCGCCGCTGAAGCATTTCGGGGTGAAAAAAGGCGATAAAGTCGGTGTACTCGGCATGGGCGGTTTGGGCCACATGGGCATCAAGTTCGCCAAAGCCATGGGCGCAGAAGTGACCTTGTTCACCCGTTCCGAAGCCAAGGCCGAAGAAGCCCGTCGTCAAGGCGCGGACCACGTGATCGTGTCCACCGACGCCAAGCAAATGAAGGCTGCGGCAGGCCGTTTCAACTTCCTGCTGGACACCATTCCGGTGCAGCACGACCTCAACCCCTACCTGCAAACCCTGACCTTTGATGGCGTGCATATTCTGGTAGGTCTGATCGAACACATGGAACCACCGGTGCATGCGTTCAACCTGGTGGCCAAGCGTCGGGTGATCGCCGGCTCGATGATTGGCGGTCTGGTGGAAACCCAGGAAGTGCTGGATTTCTGTGCCGAGCACAGCATCACCTGCGACATCGAAATGCTCGACATCCGCAACATCAACGAAGCCTTTGAACGCGTGGTCAAAGGCGACGTGAAGTACCGTTTCGTGATCGATATGGCGACCTTGAAGGCCTGATCAGGCTTTCGAACCCAACTCGGCCGAGAGTCGCGCTGCAGCCTGTTTGATCAGCGGGATCAACTCGGCCATCTTCCCCAAAGGCATATACGGCACGGTACTGGCAATGCTGATGCCGGCGACGATAGCGTTGCCGGCATCCCGTACCGGCGCGGCCACGCAACGAATCGACGGTTCGTTGTCCTCCAGATCGAACGCGTAACCACCCGCCAGATAATCACGCATCCGTTGCAGAAATTGCTCCCATGACTGTTCGGGATGCTGCGGCCACAACGCCGATTTGCCGTCCACGGGTCGGCTTACTTCATACAGACGCAACCACTCTTCCTGCGTGCAATCGATGATCAGCGCCTTGCCGATCCCGGTGCGCGCCAAGGGCATCCGATGGCCAACTCGCGAGCGCATTTCCGGGCCGTTGCGCCCCGGATTTTTATGCAGGTACAACACCTCATCACCTTCACGAATCGCCAGATGCACGGTGTCACCGGTCAGCACCGACAGCTCGTCAAGGTACGGGCGCGCCAGCATCGCCAGCGGCACTTCCTCGCGGGCCTGAAAGCCCAGTTCGATCAGCTTCGGCCCCAATAGATAACCGACCTGTGGCAGCACCCGCAGGTAACGCTCCTCCACCAGGCAACTGACCAGCCGGTGGGTGGTGCTGCGGGTGGTGCCGATGATCCGCGCAATCTCCTTCAGATCGCGCGCGCCACTGGCCACCGCCTGCACCACGCCCAGACCGCGCAGAAGCGTCTGCGTACCTGTCGGTGGCGCATCTTTGCTGACGGTGTTCGCCGGTTCGTTTATATCGTGGTGCATGGCACGCCTTATTCCATCAAAAAGCTGGCGGCATTATCGTCGCCAGCGAAGTGCGGTTACAACTCGATGCGTTCCACCTTGCCCACCAGCAAGATGTAGGACAGCGCCCCCAGCAACGCCAGCACGGCGATGTAGGTAATGGCCGGGGCGAAGGAATCGCCTGACACCAGATAACCAATCACCATCGGTGTAGCAATCGCCGCCAGGTTGCCGATGAAGTTAAAGGTGCCGCCGGTCAGGCCCAGTAGACGTGCCGGGGCCAGGGTCGAGACCAAGGACCAGGTGATCGAGGCCAGGCCGTTGCCGAAGAACGCCAGGGCTAGAAACGCGATTACCAGCGGCGTCGATTCAACAAAGTTGGCGCCGATGATCGAGGTGGAAATCAACAGCCCGCCAATGATCGGCAACTTGCGCGCAAAGCCCACGCTATGCCCGCGACGGATCAGCCAGTCGGAGAAAAAACCCGAGCACAACACCCCGACGAAGGCCGCCAGAAAAGGTAGCGATGCCAGCAAGCCGGACTTAATGAAGTCCATGCCGCGGTACTTCACCAAGTAGGTCGGGAACCAGGTGAGGAAGAACCACAACGTAGAGTTCAGGCAAAACTGGCCCAGATAGATCCCCCACAGCTTGCGTTTGCTGAGCACGATGCCAAGGTCCGGCCAGCTGAAACCGCGCGTTGACTTCTCGTTGTTGGCCTGGATATCCACCAGCCCGCCGCCTGCTTGAATCAAGTCGATTTCCGCCTGATTCACCCCCTTGAAGTCACGCGGCTCGCGATACACACAAAACCAGATCAGCGCCCAGATCACCCCTACGGCGCCGGTGCAGACAAACACCATGTGCCAGCCGAAGCTCACCTGCAACCAGGCCAGCACCGGGGTCAGAAACGCCAGACCAACGAACTGCCCCGAGGTGTAGAAACCGATCGCCGTCGCCCGTTCACGCTCGGGAAACCAACTGGTCACCACTCGGCTGTTGATCGGGTACGCCGGCGCTTCCAGCGCGCCCACGGCCATGCGCAAAACGAACAAGGCAACGAAGCTGCCGGCGAAGCCCAGGCAGACGGTCGCCAGTGACCACAGCAGCAGTGCGACGGTATACAGAATGCGTGGCGGCACCCGGTCCACCAGCCAGCCACCAGGGATTTGCATCGCAGCATAGGTCCAGCCAAAGGCCGAGAAAATCAGCCCGACGTGGATCGGATCAATGCCCAGCTCGGTGGTCAGTGCCGGTGCGGCGATCGACAGGTTGCTGCGATCGAGGTAGTTGATGACCACGGTGATGAACAACAGCACCATGATGAAAAAACGCTTGCGACTGGGCGTCACCAGCGATGCTTTTCCAGTGAAGGATTGCGGCTGCATGGGGGGTGCCTCGTTTTTATGGTTATTGAGGACGTATTTGAGTGAGCGGATGAACTGTAGGAGCGGGCTTGCCCGCGATTGGGTCTGATGCGGTGGTCTGCCTGGTAAACCGCTATCGCGGGCAAGCCCGCTCCTACGAATTAACTGTCCAACTTACCACTCGGCAAAACTGCCGTCGGCGTGGCGCCAGATCGGGTTGCGCCAGCGGTGGCCGATGGCGGCGCGCTCCTTGACGTATTCCTCGTTGATCTCGATGCCCAGGCCCGGACCGTTAGGGATCTTCACCATGCCCTTGTCGTAATCGAACACGTTCGGGTTCTTGATGTAGTCCAGCAGGTCGTTGCTTTCGTTGTAGTGGATGCCCAGGCTTTGCTCCTGGATGAACGCGTTGTAGCACACCGCATCCAGTTGCAGGCACGCCGCCAGGGCGATCGGTCCCAGCGGGCAATGCAGCGCCAGCGCCACGTCGTAGGCCTCGGCCATGTTGGCGATTTTGCGGGTTTCGGTGATGCCACCGGCGTGCGACGCATCCGGCTGGATGATGTCGACGTAGCCTTCGCTCAGCACACGCTTGAAGTCCCAGCGCGAGAACAACCGCTCACCCAGGGCAATCGGCGTGCTGGTCAGCGGCGCCAGCTCCTTCAGCGCTTCGTAGTTCTCGCTGAGCACCGGCTCTTCGATGAACATCAGCTTGAATTGATCCAGCTCCTTCATCAGCACCTTGGCCATCGGCTTGTGCACCCGGCCGTGGAAGTCGACGCCGATGCCGACGTTCGGCCCCACCGCATCACGCACGGCTGCGACGTTGGCCAGCGCCAGCTCGACCTTGTCGAAGGTGTCGAGGAATTGCAGCTCTTCGGTGCCGTTCATTTTCACCGCAGTGAAACCACGCTCCACCGCTTCCTTGGCCGCGCGCGCAGTGTCCGCCGGACGGTCGCCACCGATCCACGAGTAAACGCGAATCTTGTCGCGCACCTGACCACCGAGTAAATCGCTGACCGACACACCGAGGTGCTTGCCCTTGATGTCCCACAGCGCCTGGTCGATACCGGCCAGGGCGCTCATGTGGATCGCCCCGCCGCGATAGAAACCGCCCCGGTAGAGCACGGTCCAGATGTCTTCGATGTTGCGTGGGTCTTTACCGATCAAGTAGTCGGAGAGTTCTTCGACGGCAGCCGCCACGGTATGCGCGCGACCTTCGACCACCGGTTCGCCCCAGCCAGTCACGCCCTGGTCGGTTTCGACCTTGAGGAAACACCAGCGTGGCGGGACGATAAAGGTCGTGAGTTTGGTGATTTTCATCTGTGCATTCTCTTATTGGGTGCGATGCCCGCAGGCATCGATCAGATCAATTCAGGGCGTTCCACGCCGAGACGTA
This sequence comes from Pseudomonas sp. NA-150, assembly GCF_044336365.1. Classification (NCBI taxonomy): domain Bacteria; kingdom Pseudomonadati; phylum Pseudomonadota; class Gammaproteobacteria; order Pseudomonadales; family Pseudomonadaceae; genus Pseudomonas; species Pseudomonas sp. NA-150. The sequence continues at coordinate 3,998,425 of NZ_CP172305.1, forward strand.
GGCCTTGGCCCGTTCGGCCACGTCTGCCGCGCTCATGCCCGGTTTGAACAAGCCAGAGCCGAGACCGAAACCGGAGACGCCGGCGTCGAAAAATACCTGCATGTTGTCCGGCGTAATCCCGCCCACCGGGAGCAACAGCGTGCCCGCCGGCAAGACTGCGAGGAACGCCTTGACCACCGCCGGGCCGATTTGCTCGGCCGGGAACAGCTTGAGCACGTCAGCACCTTCCGCCAGCGCAGCGAAGGCTTCAGTCGGCGTCGCCACACCCGGTGACAGGAACATCCCGGCCGCCTTGGCAGCGCGCAGGACCTTGGGATCGCTATGCGGCATGACGATCACCTGACCGCCCGCCTCTTTCACCAGATTGACTTGCTCCGGGGTCAGCACCGTCCCGGCGCCGATCAAACAGTCGGCCGGCAGCGTCTCGCGCAGGATGCGGATGCTGTCGTATGGCTGGGGCGAATTGAGCGGTACTTCGATGACCCGAAAACCCGCCTGATACAACACCTCGCCGATAGCCGCAGCTTCTTCCGGGCGCAGGCCGCGAAGAATGGCGATCAAGCCGTTTTTAGCCAGTGCTTGTTTAAGCATGTCAAACCTCTGCAAAAGTCGAGTTGAGCAAATTGGCCTGTACCGCCAATTGCCACAAACCGCGTTCGGTGGCCTGTTCGGCGACGCTGACCTGGGCAAAGCCACAGGCCGCTAGCGCACGGCAATAGCGAGCGCACAGGTGCGCGTTGCCAATCAGGATGATAGGAGGAAGCTGTTCGCCGGCGGGCTGACGTTGCCGTTGCAAGGCCGTCAGTGCCGCCAATTCGTGACCGATCAATAGACCGGACAGGTAATCAGATTGTGCCCGAGGGCCAAGCTGCCCGGTCAGGCCGAGGGTTCGGCAACTGAAAATAGTCGACAACGGCCCAGCCGCGCCGTCGGCAGACAACGCGACAGCGACGCCACGATCAAACGCCTCGGCATCAAAGGTTTCGCTGAACTGCAGGGTGCGGCCGAGGATGGTGTGGGCACTGAGCGCGGCGTACACCTCGCCGGTCATGAACGTATCGAAATGGACGATGCAGCCCTCGGCCACCTGCACCCATTTCGAATGGCTGCCCGGCAGGCCGATCAACAGCGATTGCTGCGGTGTTTCAGCGCCAAGGGTGGCCAGAATGCCCAGCACCTGGGTTTCTTCGCCACGCATCACATTCGGCAGCACTGAACGCTGGAGCACGCCCGGCACGATGTGCACGTCGACCCCACGCAGACTGCGCACCACTTGCAGCGCGGCGCTGAGCCCGGCGACGTCAGCCGGTGTCTCGCGGTACACCGCCTCGCACCAGCCCTGCGCGCTGCCGACCATGCCACAGGCGATCACCGGCAGCCCTGGCTGTGCGTCGAGCCAGTCACCGCAAGCCTCGTCGAACGCCAGTTCGAAGCCATCGCTGCACATCACCCCGGCAATCAGCCGTGGCGTGGTGGGCAACTGCATGATCCCGCTGCTGAGTGAGCGTTGTTGCAGCACCTGGCCGTTTTCGCCAAGTCGGTAGGCACGAAGAGAGGTGGTCCCCCAATCGAGCGCGATCAATTGCGCTTGCATCGTTTCACCCAGGTTCTTTTTATAAGAGGTTGAACAGGCGTTGACTATAAACCCGAAATCAGGGATATCTCAATATGTAAATTACTATCCCATATAGTGGGATATATAAACCGATAGCCCGCCCGCCGCTGGCATGATTTGGCCCAGGCCTCACCCACCGGCATGGACGACAGCGATGAGATCATTTCAAGTGCTCTACAGTGTTCGGGGGCTGTTTGCCTTGGCGTTTGTGGTTCACCACTCGCATGTTTTGCACAGCGTGACCGAACTGGCGTTTTTCAAGAGCGTGCATTATCTGGTGCTGCTGTTCTTCGCCTACAGTGGCTTCGTGCTGTGCCCGCGCTACGCCAACGCCCTGACCTGCACTCAACAGCTGCGACAGTTCATGATCAGCCGTACCTGCCGGGTGTACCCGTTGCACCTGTTGATGCTGCTGGTGTTTGTCGGCTTCGAGGCCGTGAAGCTGATCCTCGAACGTCGCGGGATCATGCTGAATAACGCCAGCTTCAGCGGCGATCGGGCGCCGGGCGAGATCCTGCCCAACCTGCTGTTGATTCAGGCCTGGTGGCCCGGCGCCAACCCGCTGTCGTTCAACTACCCGTCGTGGTATGTCAGCGTCGAGTATTACGTCTACCTGCTGTTCGGCCTGATCGCCCTCGCCTTGCCCGCCCAGGCCAACAAAGTGTTCATCGTCATCGCCGTGTGTGCCCTGCTGGCGCTGGCTCTGGGCGGCTCGCCATTGAGCGATAACGTTTTGCGCGGCGTGGGCTGTTTCTTTGCCGGTGGTGTGACCTATCGGCTCTATGAGCGCCTGCAAGGCCTGCGCCTAGGCTTCTGGCTCGGCAGCGTGCTGGAGGTGCTGGTGCTGGCACTGGTGTATGGCGTTATGCGCTATAGCGCACAGGACGCCCTATTGAGTGTGCTGTTCTGCGTGGCTATCGGGATATTTGCCTTCGAGGCCGGCGTGGTGTCGCGGCTGCTGCGCAAGCGTGCGTTTGTCTGGCTGGGCAAGCGCTGGTTCTCGATCTATATGACCCACGCCGCGGTGCTGTTCGTGACGATGATTGGCGTGATGATCGTGGGCAAGGCGACCGGGCTGCCGCTGATGGTGGATGTTTCCGGCGTTCGCACGATCAGCCTGGGCAGTGCGCTGTTCGATAACCTGTTGGTCGCCGCTGAGATAGTCGTGGTTTTAGCTGTTTCAATGTTCACATACCGTTATGTCGAACGGCCGGGGGTTGCGCTGGGCAGGAGGTGGAACTCATTCATGCCTGAAACAACCTCCCTGTAGGCGCTGCCGAAGGACCGCATTCCGGGCATAAAAAAGCCCGCGTCTCGGAAGGAGAAGCGGGCTTTCGAGTACGACCAGCGAATTAACGCTCTAGCAGTATCCGCAGCATGCGACGCAGCGGTTCGGCCGCGCCCCACAGCAGTTGGTCGCCGACGGTGAAGGCGCCCAGGTATTGCGAACCCATGTTCAGCTTGCGCAGACGACCGACAGGAATGTTCAGCGTGCCGGTCACCGAGGTTGGGCTCAGCTCGTGCATGCTGGCTTCACGATGGTTCGGCACCAGTTTCACCCAAGGGTTGTGCTGGCTGATCATGCCTTCGATATCGGCAATCGGTACGTCTTTGTTCAGCTTGATGGTCAGCGCCTGGCTGTGGCAACGCATGGCGCCGATGCGCACGCAAATGCCATCCACCGGAATTGCGCTCTTGAAGCGACCGAGAATCTTGTTGGTCTCGGCCTGGCCTTTCCACTCCTCGCGGCTTTGGCCGTTGGGCAATTCCTTGTCGATCCACGGGATCAGGCTGCCGGCCAATGGCACACCGAAGTTCTCGGTCGGGTAGCTTTCGCTGCGCATGGCCTCAGCGACCTTGCGGTCGATGTCGAGGATCGCGCTGGCCGGGTTGGCCAGTTCTTCCGCGACAGCGGCGTGGGTAGCGCCCATTTGCTTGATCAGCTCACGCATGTTCTGCGCGCCAGCACCGGAAGCGGCCTGATACGTCATGACGTTCATCCACTCCACCAGACCGGCTTCGAACAAGCCGCCCAGGCCCATCAGCATCAGGCTGACGGTGCAGTTGCCACCGATGTAGTTCTTGGTCCCGGCATCGAGCTGCTGGTCGATGACCTTGCGGTTCACCGGGTCCAGCACGATCACTGCGTCATCCTGCATGCGCAGGGACGAAGCGGCGTCGATCCAGTAACCCTGCCAACCGGCTTCACGCAGTTTCGGGAACACCTCGTTGGTGTAGTCGCCACCCTGGCAGGTCAGCACCACATCGAGGGTCTTGAGATCCTCAATGTTGTATGCATCCTTCAGGGGCGCGGTGTCCTTACCGATAGCCGGACCCTGGCCACCCACGTTGGACGTGGTGAAGAATACCGGCTCGATAAGATCAAAATCCTGCTCTTCCAGCATCCGCTGCATGAGCACGGAACCGACCATACCGCGCCAACCGATCAGACCTACACGTTTCATCGCAACTACACCCTATACAAAAAGTGGGACCGTTATCTCCAAAAGGAATGAGACAACGGGCCCGAGAGATTACAGATTCCGCAGCGCTGCGACTACTGCGTCGCCCATTTCTTGTGTACCGACTTTGGCATGACCTGCCGACCAGATGTCGCCGGTACGCAAACCTTGATCCAGCACCAGGCTCACGGCCTGTTCAATGGCGTCTGCGGCAACGGTCAGGTTGAAGCTGTAACGCAGCATCATCGACACCGACAGAATAGTCGCCAACGGGTTGGCAATGCCTTGACCGGCGATGTCCGGGGCCGAACCGTGGCAAGGCTCGTACATGCCCTTGTTCGCGGTATCCAGCGACGCCGACGGCAGCATGCCAATGGAGCCGGTGAGCATCGACGCCTGGTCAGACAGGATGTCGCCGAACATGTTGTCGGTAACGATCACGTCGAACTGCTTCGGTGTCCGCACCAGTTGCATGGCGGCGTTGTCGACGTACATGTGGCTCAGTTCGACGTCCGGGTAATCCTTGGACACTTCGATGACCACTTCACGCCACAGTTGGCTGGAGGCCAGCACGTTGGCCTTGTCCACCGAGCACAGCTTCTTGCCACGCACGCGCGCCATGTCGAAACCGACACGGGCAATACGGCGAATTTCGCTTTCGCTGTACGGCAGTGTGTCGTAGGCCTGGCGTTCGCCATTATCCAACACCCGAGTACCGCGTGGCGCACCGAAGTAAATGCCGCCGGTCAGTTCGCGCACGATCAGGATGTCCAGACCGGAAACGATCTCGGGCTTCAGGCTCGACGCCTCGGCCAGCTGCGGGTAGAGAATCGCCGGACGCAAGTTGCCAAAAAGACCCAGCTGCGAACGAATTTTCAGCAGACCGCGCTCAGGACGGATGTCACGCTCGATGGCGTCCCATTTCGGGCCGCCCACCGCGCCGAGCAGCACGGCGTCAGCGGCACGGGCGCGCTCCAGCGTCTCATCAGCCAGCGGTACGCCATGCTTGTCGATGGCCGCGCCGCCGATCAGGTCGTGGCTCAGTTCGAAGTCCAGGTGGTACTTCTCGTTGGCCAGTTCCAGCACCTTGACCGCTTCGGCCATGATTTCCGGACCGATACCGTCACCTGGGAGAATCAGGATCTGCTTGCTCATAACACCCTCGTTTCTGTTTATGCGGTTACTTGCAGGAGCTGCCGTAGGCTGCGATGCGGTTTATATGACACACCGCAATCGCAGCCTCCGGCAGCTCCTACAGGGTAAATCGTGTTACGCGTCGCGAAACAACCACGGCTGGCTGGCGCGGTGTTTGGCTTCGAAGCTGCCAATCGCATCGCGGTCCATTAAGGTCAGGCCGATGTCGTCGAGACCGTTGAGCAGGCAGTGTTTGCGGAACTCGTCGACGTCGAACGACAGCACCTTGCCGTCGGGACGGGTCACGGTCTGCGCCGCCAGATCGACACTCAACTGATAGCCAGGGTTGGCCTCGGTTTGCTTGAACAACTCATCGACTTCAGCGTCGCTGAGGATAATCGGCAACAGGCCGTTCTTGAAGCTGTTGTTGAAGAAGATGTCGGCGTAGCTCGGCGCGATCACCGCGCAGAAACCGTACTCTTCCAGCGCCCATGGGGCGTGTTCACGGCTGGAACCACAACCGAAGTTCTCACGGGCCAGCAACACACTGGCGCCTTGATAACGCTCGTGGTTGAGCACGAAGTCCTTGTTCAGCGGACGCTTGGAGTTGTCCTGGTACGGCTGACCCACGTCCAGGTAACGCCACTCGTCGAACAGGTTCGGGCCGAAACCGGTGCGCTTAATCGACTTCAAAAATTGCTTGGGAATGATCTGATCGGTGTCAACGTTGGCACGATCCAAAGGAGCGACAAGGCCGGTGTGCTGGGTAAATGCTTTCATGCTGGGCTCCTTAGTGTTGGATCATGTCACGGACGTCAACGAATCGACCGTTGACCGCTGCCGCAGCCGCCATCGCCGGGCTGACCAGGTGCGTACGACCACCGGCACCTTGACGACCTTCGAAGTTACGGTTGGAGGTGGACGCGCAATGCTCGCCACTCTCCAAACGGTCCGGGTTCATCGCCAGGCACATGGAGCAGCCTGGTTCGCGCCATTCAAAACCGGCTTCGATGAAGATTTTGTCCAACCCTTCTTTTTCCGCCTGCGCCTTCACCAGACCCGAGCCCGGCACCACGATCGCCTGCTTGATCGTCGAGGCGACTTTACGGCCCTTGGCGATATCCGCCGCCGCACGCAAATCTTCGATACGCGAGTTGGTGCAGGAACCGATGAACACGCGGTCCAACTGGATATCGGTGATTGCCTGATTGGCTTTCAAGCCCATGTACTTGAGCGCGCGCTCAATCGAGCCACGCTTGACCAGATCAGCTTCCTTAGCCGGGTCCGGCACATTTTGATCAACCGCCAACACCATTTCCGGGGATGTGCCCCAGCTGACTTGCGGCTTGATCTGGGTAGCGTCGAGCTTGACCACGGTATCGAACACCGCGTCGGCATCGGACACCAGGTCTTTCCAGGCTTCGACCGCCAACTCCCATTCCGCGCCCTTCGGTGCGAATGGACGACCCTTGACGTAGGCAACGGTCTTCTCATCGGTGGCCACCATGCCGACGCGCGCGCCCGCTTCGATGGACATGTTGCAGATGGTCATGCGGCCTTCGACCGACAGATCGCGAATCGCGCTGCCAGCGAATTCAATGGCGTGACCGTTACCGCCAGCGGTGCCGATCTTGCCAATCACCGCGAGCACGATGTCTTTCGCGGTGACGCCGAACGGCAGTTTGCCTTCGACCGACACCAGCATGTTCTTCATTTTCTTGGCGACCAGGCACTGGGTAGCGAGCACGTGCTCGACTTCCGACGTACCAATGCCATGGGCCAACGCACCGAAGGCACCGTGGGTCGAGGTGTGCGAATCGCCGCAGACCACGCTCATGCCGGGCAAGGTCGCGCCCTGCTCGGGGCCGATCACGTGAACGATGCCCTGACGCGGGTCATTCATCTTGAATTCGGTGATGCCGTATTCGTCGCAGTTGTCATCCAGGGTCTGCACTTGCAGACGCGAGACCTGATCGACAATGGCTTCGATGCCGCCCTTGCGCTCCGGGGTGGTCGGTACGTTATGGTCTGGGGTCGCGATATTGGCATCGATCCGCCATGGCTTGCGCTTGGCCAGACGCAGGCCTTCAAAGGCTTGTGGCGAGGTCACTTCGTGAATGATGTGACGGTCGATGTAGATCAGCGCCGACCCATCGTCGCGCTGTTTCACCACGTGCGAATCCCAAAGCTTGTCGTAGAGCGTTTTGCCGGCCATCAGACGTTTCCTCATCAGCGTGTTTCTATGCCGGTTAGCGATGCCCCGGTTTTGCACCCGGTTAGCTCGATAACCTCTCGGCTTGTGAGGTGAATCCTATGAGTTATGATTAAATAACTCAAATTCATAATTTTTATGCTTTGGATAACCGACTGGAATACCACAATGGATTTGGCCAACCTCAACGCATTTATCGCGATTGCCGAGACCGGTAGCTTCTCTGCGGCCGCCGAACGGCTGCACTTGACCCAACCCGCAGTCAGCAAACGAATCGCCGGGCTGGAGCAGCAACTGGCGGTCAGATTATTCGACCGTTTGGGCCGTGAAGTCAGCCTGACCGAGGCTGGCCGGGCCTTGCTGCCCAGGGCTTACCAGATTCTCAGCGTGCTGGATGACACCCGGCGCGCGCTGGTCAACCTCACCGGCGAGGTCAGTGGACGGCTGACGCTGGCCACCAGTCACCACATTGGCCTGCACCGCCTGCCCCCGCTATTAAGGGAGTACACGCGACGCTACCCACAGGTTGCGCTGGATATTCAGTTCCTCGATTCGGAAGTGGCCTACGACGAAATTCTCCACGGCCGCGCCGAACTGGCGGTGATCACCCTCGCCCCGCAGCCTCACACGCTGGTCAAGGCCGTGCTGGTCTGGGATGACCCACTGGATTTCGTCGCGGCCCCGGAACATCCGCTGGTCAATAGCGGCGCCGTCAATCTCACCGATATTGCGCGTTATCCGGCGGTATTTCCCGGCGAAAACACCTTTACCCACCACATTGTCAGCCGCCTGTGCGAAGCCCAGGGCCTCAAGCCAAACATCGCCATGAGCACTAACTATATGGAAACCATCAAAATGATGGTGTCCATTGGCCTTGCCTGGAGCGTACTGCCGCGCACCATGCTCGATGAGCAAGTCACCCGCATCCCATTGCCGGGCATTCAGCTGACACGCCAGCTAGGTTACATCGTGCACACCGAACGCACCCTGTCCAACGCCGCCCGCGCTTTCATGAGCTTGCTCGATGCACAGATAATTCAGCACTGACTGTCCTCGGAAGTGCTAAAAAGGTTCCCTGAGCACCCATTCATTCGAGGCTTGTGGAGCGATGCAGAAAACCGCTGACAGACCGCCGTTACTTGCCCTGCGACCGGCCGCCGATTTGAGCGGATCTGAGCAGCGCTTTGCGACGCTGTACAACCTGTGCCCCAACGTTGTGCTGCTGACCCGGCTGGAAGACGGTCTGATCTGCGAAGCCAACCGCTATTTCGAAAGCCTGTTGGGCTGGCCGATAGAGGAAGTGCTCGGGCGTACTACGGTGGAAATCGGCCTGTGGACCGACCCGACGCAGCGCGAGCAAGTGCTGGACCTGATCAAGGGCGATCCCAAGCCGGTCAGCCTCGAAGTCCAGTTGAACGCCAACTGCGGCCGCGCCCACGACGGCATTCTCTGCGCGCAAAAAATCGAGCTGGAAGGCTGCGCCTACATCCTCAGCACCTTTCTCGACAACACCGAACACAAACGCGCCGAGCAGGCGCTCAAGGAAAGCCAGGAGCGGCTCGATCTGGCACTGGACTCGGCGCAACTTGGCACCTGGGACTGGCACATTCCTTCCGGCATGCTCTACGGCTCGGCCCGGGCCGCACAACTGCACGGCATGCAACCGGAACCCTTCCATGAATCTTTCGACGCTTTTTTCGAGGGTGTACTGGGCGAAGAACGCGACAACATGCGCCAGGCTTACCGCAGCCTGCGCGAAGGCCCCGAAGGCAATTACCAGGTCACCTACCGCATCCAGCTGGAAAACGGCACCTCGCGCTTCCTCGAAAGCCGCGCCCGCCTCTACCGCGACGCCAACGGCGAGCCGCTGCGCATGGCCGGCACCTTGCTCGACATCACCGAGCAGGTCGAGCGCGAACAACGCCTGATCAGCTCCGAGGAGAAATTCGCCAGCCTGTTCCAGGCCAGCCCCGACCCCGTGTGCGTGACCCACTTCGAAACCGGTCAGTTTATCGAGATCAACCCCAGCTTCACCCAGACCTTCGGCTGGCTGGCCGAGGACATCATCGGTTGCAACGCCGATGACATTCACTTCTGGGCCGACACCCAACAACGGGATGAGCGCGAAGAAAAGATCACCGCCGAGAAAGGCTTCGACGGCCACGAGGTCTATTTGCAGAACAAGGCCGGCGAACAACTGACCTGCGTCATCTCCAGCCGCCTGATCGTGGTCGACGAGCAACCTTGCCTGGTCAGCACCCTGCGCGACATCACCCAGCAACAACGCGCCGAAGCCGCGCTCAAGGCCAGCGAGGAAAAGTTTGCCAAGGCCTTTCACTCCAGCCCCGACGCCATCACCATCACCGAGCGCGATTCGGGTCGCTACCTGGAGGTCAACGACGGCTTCTGCCGCCTGACCGGTTATACCAGCGACGAGGTATTGGGCAAGACGGTCTACGAAATCGGCATCTGGGCCGACACCAAACAGCGCGACGTGATCATCAGTGACCTGCAGGAAAACGGTCGGGTCCACCACCGAGAGCTGCTGGGGCGGCACAAGGACGGAAAAATCATCACAGTGGATGTCTCGGTCGAGCCCATCACCCTCAATGAGACCGACTGCCTGCTGTTGACCGCGCGGGATGTCAGCCAGTTGAAAAACGCCCAGGCGCAGATCCAGCACCTGGCGTATCACGACCCACTGACCGACCTGCCCAACCGCGCCCTGCTGATGGATCGCCTGAGTCAACAGATCGCCCTGCTCAAGCGGCACAACTTGCGCGGCGCGTTACTGTTTCTCGACCTCGACCACTTCAAACACATCAACGACTCCCTCGGTCATCCGGTGGGCGACAGCGTGCTGAAGATCATCACTGCCCGCCTCGAAGCCAGCGTGCGCATGGAAGACACCGTGGCCCGTCTCGGCGGCGATGAGTTCGTCGTATTGATCAGCGGCCTGGAAGGCTCGCGCGCCGAGGTCACGCATCAGGTCCGCAGCCTGGCCGACACCCTGCGCGAACTGCTGGCCGAGCCGATGTTCCTCGACGGTCAACGCCTGCAAGTAACCCCGAGTATCGGCGTGGCGCTGATTCCCGACCACGGCTCGACCCCGACCGACTTGCTCAAGCGCGCCGACATCGCCCTCTACCGAGCCAAGGATTCCGGACGCAATACCACCCAGTTATTTCACAACACCATGCAAAAGGCTGCCAGCGAACGCCTACGCCTGGAAAACGATCTGCGCCTGGCCCTGGTCCGTGGCGAATTCAGCCTGCATTACCAGCCACAGGTGGACGCACGGGATGATCGTATTGTCGGTGCCGAGGCACTGCTGCGCTGGCAACACCCGCAAGTTGGCGCGCTGGCACCGAGTCAGTTCATCCAGATTCTGGAAGAAAGCGGAATGATTCTGGAGGTCGGCAGCTGGATTCTCGACGAAGCCTGCAAAGTCGGCGGCCAGTTACTGCATGACGGCTTGATCGACCCCGACGACTTCAACATGTGCGTCAACATCAGCCCCCGGCAATTTCGCCAGAACGACTTCGTCGAGCGTGTCGAACGCAGCCTGCACACGCACCACCTGCCGGCGCGCCTGTTGAAGCTGGAAATCACCGAAGGCATCGTGATCCAGAACCTCGACGACACCATCGCCAAGATGCGTCGCCTGAAAAAAATGGGCATCAGCTTTGCCATGGACGATTTCGGCACCGGCTATTCGTCGCTGACCTACCTGAAAAGACTGCCGGTGGACGCGCTGAAGATCGACCAATCCTTCGTCCGCGACGCCACCACCGACCCCAACGACGCCGAAATCATCCGCGCCATCGTGGCCATGGCCTACAGCCTGAACCTCTCGGTACTGGCCGAAGGCGTGGAAAAACCTGAGCAACTGCGTTTTCTTCAACAGTTGGACTGCCATTTGTATCAGGGGTATTTGTTCAGCGAGCCATTGCCGTTGGAGGCGTTTGTGCAGTTGTTGAGGCAGGAGAAAGAGGATTGAGGCAGAGCAAAAAGGGTATCCCAAGATCAAAACTGTAGGAGCGGGCTTGCCCGCGATGGCGTCCTGCCTGCCACACCGCGTCGTTCCATTCGCAGGCAAGCCTGCTCCCACAGGATTTGTGTAATCCGCCACCCTGCGCCAGACGCCGACCTACCGTAATTGGCCTACGCCGCTTCGCTCTGACGCAGGCCCAGCAAGTGACCGATGCGGTCGCAATCTGTCTCACGACGCAATTCATTGAACAGCAAGGTCGCTTCCGGATAGCTCTTGGTCAGCAATGCCAACCATTGCTTCAAGCGACCCGGTGCCTGGACCAGGGTCATTTTGTCCAGCGCCATCTGCCAGAACACCTGCAGCATCGGTTGCAGTTCGGCCCAGGTCATTTCCACGACTTCTTCCCCCGCCTCGGCCGCCGCGATTTGTCGCGCCAGGTCGGGACGGGCCACCAGGCCACGGCCGATCATGATGTCGCGCGCGCCGCAGATTTCCTTGCAGCGGCGCCAGTCGTCGACGGTCCAGATCTCGCCGTTGGCCACCACCGGCACCTTGACCACTTCCTGAATTCGCGCAATCCATTCCCAATGGGCTGGCGGCTTGTAGCCGTCGACCTTGGTCCGCGCGTGCACCACAATCTGCTCGGCCCCGCCGTCAGCCAGCGCACGTGCGCAATCGAGCGCGCCCTCCGGGCTTTCGTAGCCCAGGCGCATCTTCGCCGTCACCGGAATGTGCGCCGGAACGCCACGCCGCACCTGCTCGACAATCCGATGCAGCAGTTCAGGCTCTTTGAGCAGGATCGCACCGCCTCGCGAGCGGTTGACAGTCTTGGCCGGGCAGCCAAAGTTCAGGTCCATCACCGGCGCACCCAGTTCGCAGGCGAACGCCGCATTCTCGGCCAGGCACACCGGGTCGGAACCCAGCAGTTGCACGCGCAACGGCACGCCGGCGTCGGTTTTCGCGCCCTGGTGCAGTTCCGAGGCGTACTTGTAGAAATAGTGCGCCGGAATCAACCGCTCGGACACCCGGATGAATTCGGTCACACACCAGTCGATGCCGCCAACCTGAGTCAGCACATCGCGCAGGATGTCGTCGACCAACCCCTCCATGGGCGCCAAGGCAATTTGCATGGGTCACACTCGAAAAAAAGTCCGGCAGTTTACTGGGGTACTGCCGGATTGGGAACGCTTATGCGCTGTTTGGCATCACGCCGGCTGGCTGTGCAGCGCCGGGCCATAGCCTTCGATGAACTCGACGGGCATGCGCTTGGGCTTGCCGGTGGACAGTTCGATGCAGCAGAAAGTGGTCTGCGCGCGCAGCAGGGTCAGGCCGTCGCTGGGGCGTTTGATTTGAAAGCGGCGCGTCATCTTCAGGCGCTGGCCAGGTAATCGATCTCGTTGCGCACCACCGCCATGGCGCGGTCGATGCGCCGATATTCGGTCAGGTCCAGGCCGAGCTGCTGCGAATGCCGCCAGGCGCAGCGCTCGAGCCAGGTAACATAGACCGCGTTGTTGGCGTGCCCCAGTCCATCGATATCGTCCGCCGTGACGATCAGGTCCATCACAAATGGCGTTGCCAGATCCCAGCTCATGCTCGCTCCTTCATGGAAGTCGTTTCGCGAGCAGTGTAACCAAATATCAGGCTGATTGGCGCCGCGCGTGCTCACTCCCGGCGAGCAACGCCAACACCCCGTCGATCAGCTTCGGATCGGCCAGCACGCGCTGATGGCCGCCCTCTTTGAGGCGCAGCAGACGACTGTCGAACCACGCCTCGTGAATCAGCTCCGACTCGCTGAACGGCACCATGGTGTCGTCTTCGGCGTGGACGATCAGCCCTGGCATGTTCAACTCGTAACGACTGACGTCCAGCGCCGAGGCGGCCATGCCGACTTTTTCCTCGAACTGACGAATAAACGAAGAGCGCGCCAGCGGCGGTAACCCCACCATCCGGGCAAAGCCCCGTAGCACGCCGATGATCCGGCTGGGCGCGGCAATACTGACCAGGGTCTCGCACCGCAGACCCATTTGCGTCGCCAGCAGTGCGCTGGCGCCGCCCATGGAATGACCGATAACCGCCCGCAGCGGCGGCAGCTCGGCTGAGGCTTCCAGCAGCGCTCTGGCAAACAGCACCACGTGCGCTTCATGGCCCGGCGAACGACCGTGGCCGGGGCCATCCAGCGCCACAACGCTGTAGCCGGCCGCCACCAACGCGTCGATCAGGCTGGCGAATTGCGTCGGCCGCCCTTCCCAGCCGTGCATCAACAGCACGGTCGGGCCCGAGCCCCAGCGCAGCGCCGACAAACCGAAACGCAAGGTAACGCGCTCAGCACGCCCCAGCAGCGGCAATTCCCACTCACGGGGTGGCAGAGTACGCGGCGTGGTGAACACCAGACGCATTTTTGCCGCCACGGTGCTGGGTGCTATCCGACCCAGCGTGCCATTGACACCGCGAACCCAGCCTAAACTGCTCATCGCTTATCTCCTGCCAGCCTGAATGGCCGGGTGCAAAGGGTGTATTCAGTCAACGCACCGCTCTTTTTGCGGCACGCAACACACGGTCGGACAAATCGCTCGGGCCCAAGGCTCTCGCCAGCGCCAGGCCGCCGAGCATTAGCGCCAGATCAGCCAGGGCGATATCGGCCTCCTCCGGGCTGGCGGACAACTGTGCGGTCATCAGTTCGATGTGTTCGGCCAATGCCTCACGAAACGGTTCTGGCAGGCGCGACAACTCGCCCACCGTGGACGGTATCGGGCAGGCCTGGATTTCAACGTCGCGGTGCTTGCGTGACAGGTAGAACGCTGCCAGTAGGGCGCGGCGCTCCTGGCCCGGCAGCTCGGTGCCGAGGTCCTCCAACGCCTGACGACGGCGCGTCAGCAGCGCCTTGAAGGCTTCGAGCATTAAGGCGTCTTTGCTGTCGAAGTGTGCGTAGAAGCCGCCGACAGTCAGCCCGGCAGCGCCCATCACGTCATTGACGCTGGGTTCGACTGGCCCACGGGCGATTAATGCGGAACTGGCGGCCTGGAGAATCCGTTCGCGGGTTAACGCTTTTTTGTCGTTCATGACAGTCTCCCAATATTATGGGAATAATATTATCCTCACAATAAGGATACGCAAGCGAAAGTTTGCGCCGCTAGTCAGGACTTAGATCCGTAGCAGTTCGGCTTGCCGGCGATGGCGGCTGTACGATTGGCTGACGCTGTTTCTTCGGGAGCTTGGGTTGGTGTTTATATCCATTGTTTGTGTGGGCCTTTTAGTATGGTTCCGCCCTTACGGCGGCTCACTTTTTGCAAACAGCCGGAATGCCGGACCACCCAAAAGTAAGCAAAAGGTCCTTGCCCCGCCATACGGGTCCTCGCTTAGGCTCGGACTGTCCTCACTCCGGTCCTGTTCCGGGGGCGCGCCGCGACCCGCCATCCCTGGCGGGGGTCGCGGCTTGCTCGACATCCATGTCGAGCATCCCCCGGAACAGGACCGGCGTTCGGCCTGCTGGGAACGGGGCGATAGTGGGTTTCGTCAGCTGGATCGTAAAGATCAAGATCAAGATCAAGAACGCTGCACACATCCCCCAGTCCGGCTTGCCGGAGATGGCGCTGGTGAAATCGCTGACGCCGGCAAGCCGGGCTGCGGAGGCAGCAAGGTAGTTGGGGGTTTGATCAGAAGGGTATGAGACAGGAAGGAAAAATCAGTACGCCAAAAAAACAAAAGGGCCATTCAATAATTGAATGACCCTTGGTCCCGTAGAACGGGTAATCGTGGCGTCCCCTAGGGGACTCGAACCCCTGTTACCGCCGTGAAAGGGCGGTGTCCTAGGCCACTAGACGAAGGGGACGCAAACCTTCTGTACAACGTGATCAGGCTGAGTCTGATCGGTTCAGGTCTGTGTGGCCAGACTTTGAACTGTACTAAATTGGTGGAGCTAAACGGGATCGAACCGTTGACCTCTTGCATGCCATGCAAGCGCTCTCCCAGCTGAGCTATAGCCCCAGATTTATCGCCTCGCGGCGGAGCAACCTGTTAAAGCGTTACTTCTTGAAACTGGCGTCCCCTAGGGGACTCGAACCCCTGTTACCGCCGTGAAAGGGCGGTGTCCTAGGCCACTAGACGAAGGGGACACAAACCTTCTAGACAACGTGATCGGGCTTAACCTGATCAATTCAAGGCCAGTGTGGCCAGACCTTGAACTCTACAATTTGGTGGAGCTAAACGGGATCGAACCGTTGACCTCTTGCATGCCATGCAAGCGCTCTCCCAGCTGAGCTATAGCCCCACATCAGTGGACGGGGCGCATGTTAAGGCCGAGTGACTAAGCTGTCAAATTTATTTTCGACTTTTTTTAAACTTTTTCGTCGGCATAACAATCACTTACCGTCCAACCCCCGTAAATTCGGGGGTTGGATGGCTACTGTGCGCCCTCTAATGAGGACACACAATGGCCATCAATCCATCTACCTTCCGTTTCAGCCAATCGCGCCCAGCAGCTTTTCCCATTCCTTGTTTTCTTTCTTCGACACGCCACCGAGCAGGTCGAGGGCCTGGCGCAGGCGGAAGCGGGTCAGGTCCGGGCCGAGGATTTCCATCGCATCGGTCACTGACACCGAGCTGGCGTGCCCGGTGATCGAGGCGAACATCAGCGGCATGGCATCACGCAGCTTCAGTTCCAGGTGTTCCACCACGGCCTGGATGCTGGCGGTGATGGTGTCTTTCTCCCACTGACGCAGGCCTTCGAGCTTCCACAGGATCAATTGCATTACCTGCCGCACTTGATCCGGCGACAGCTTTTTGCTTTCGAACAGTTTGACGTCCGGGTTCACCCCACCGGCGAAGAAGAAGCTGGCCAGCGGTGCGACCTGGCTGAAGGTTTCGACACGCCCTTGAACGTGGGGCGCGATCTTCATCATGTACTCAGGGTTCAGTGCCCAGGTCTGCAGGCGGCTGGCGAACTCGTTCACCGGCAGCTCACGCAGCCATTGGCCGTTGAGCCACGACAGTTTCTCGATGTCGAAAATCGGCCCACCGAGAGAGACGCGGGAAAGGTCGAAGTTGTCGACCATTTCCTGCAGCGAGAACTTCTCGCGCTCGTCCGGCATCGACCAGCCCATGCGCCCCAGGTAGTTGAGCATGGCTTCCGGCATGAAGCCCATGCGCTCGTAGAAGGTCACCGACGTCGGGTTCTTGCGCTTGGACAGCTTGCTCTTGTCCGGGTTACGCAGCAGCGGCATGTAGCACAGCGCCGGTTTTTCCCAGCCGAAGTATTCGTAGAGCAGGATCAGTTTCGGTGCCGAGGGTAGCCACTCTTCGCCGCGCAGCACGTGGGTGATGCCCATCAGGTGGTCATCGACCACGTTGGCCAGGAAGTAGGTCGGCAGGCCGTCGGTCTTCATCAACACTTGCATGTCCATGCGATCCCACGGGATCTCGACCTCGCCACGCAGCATGTCTGGCACCACGCAGACGCCTTCGCTTGGCACTTTCATGCGGATCACGTGGGGCTCGCCGGCAGCCAGGCGACGCGCGACTTCTTCTTTCGACAGCAATAGCGCGCGGCCATCGTAGCGCGGGGTTTCGCCGTTGGCCATTTGCTCGGCGCGCATCTGGTCCAGCTCTTCGGCAGTGCAGAAGCACGGGAAGGCGTGGCCCATGTCCACCAGTTGCTTGACGTATTGCTGGTAGATCTCGCCCCGCTCGCTCTGCCGGTACGGGCCATGCGGGCCGCCAACATCCGGGCCTTCGCTCCACTCGATACCCAGCCAGCGCAGAGAATCGAAAATCTGCTGTTCCGACTCACGGGTCGAACGCAGTTGATCGGTGTCTTCGATACGCAAGATGAACTCGCCGCCGTGTTGCTTGGCAAAGCAGTAGTTGAACAAAGCGATGTACGCCGTGCCAACGTGAGGGTCGCCAGTCGGCGATGGCGCGATTCGGGTGCGAACGGTGGTCATGGAAGATCTCGAATAGGTCGAACAAGCGGCGAATCTTAACAGGCGCACCCCCTGCGGCTCCAGCGCGGGGACAAACAACACGCCGTCGCCAGATACAGGGCATAACGGACTAAATGAATACCCAAACATCAACTGCGGTCATTATTCCGACGCTGGCTAGTTGCCAGAGTCCATCACCTGTTAAATTTGCGGACATCTCTACTCATTCAGACTACCCATGCCCGCCCAACTTAAACGCCGCCTGTTTGTGTTCTTCGCGATCGTCCTGCTGATCGCCCTCGCCTTCTTTGCGCAGTGGTATTTCAAGGGGCGTTTTTACGAGACCACCGACAACGCCTATGTGCAGGGCGAAATTACCCGCCTCTCCAGCCAATTGGGCGCGCGGGTTGAAGAAGTGTTGGTGCAGGACAACCAGCACGTGGAAAAAGGCCAGTTGCTGATCAAGCTCGACGCGGCCGACTTCCAGATGGCTGTTGACCGCGCCAAAGCGATGCTCGCCACCCACGAAGCCGAACGGGTGCAGGCCCAGAGCAAGTTGACTCAGCAAGGCAGCATGATCGCTTCGGCCGAAGCACAAGTGGCGTCCACCCAAGCCACGCTGGGTCGCACCCAGATCGACCTGACCCGCGCCGAAACTCTGCGCAAACCCGGGTTCATCTCCGAAGAACGGGTGACCACCCTCTCCGCCGACAGCCACATCGCCCGCTCGCAGGTGACCAAGGCGCAAGCCGACGCCCAGGCGCAGAAGCAACAAGTGGTCGCACTG
The DNA here is from genome assembly GCF_044336365.1 of Pseudomonas sp. NA-150. Lineage (NCBI taxonomy): Bacteria > Pseudomonadati > Pseudomonadota > Gammaproteobacteria > Pseudomonadales > Pseudomonadaceae > Pseudomonas > Pseudomonas sp. NA-150. The sequence goes on from NZ_CP172305.1 coordinate 4,016,547, forward strand.
GTGGCGGAAACCAAACGCCTTGACGCGCAGATCGCCAACGCTCGCACCGACCTCGCGCAAGCCGAACTCAACCTGCAACGCAGCGAGATCCACGCACCGATCAGCGGCACCATCGGCCTGCGTGGCGCGCGCAATGGTCAGTACGTGCAGGTCGGTGCCTACTTATTGTCGGTGGTGCCGGATGAAGACATCTGGGTCCAGGCCAACTTTAAAGAAACCCAGATTGGCCATATGCAGCCGGGACAAAACGCCGAGCTGACCTTCGACAGCTTTGCCGACACACCGATCAACGCCAGGGTCGAGAGCCTGTTCGCCGCGTCTGGCGCGCAGTTCAGCCTGCTACCGCCAGACAACGCCACCGGCAACTTCACCAAAGTGGTGCAACGGATTCCGGTCAAGCTGACCTTCGCTGCCGACAACCCGCTGCACGGCAAGATCCGCCCCGGGATGTCGGTGACCGTGAAAGTCCACATCAAAGCCGACGGCGACAGCAGTGGCCGGTGATCAACTGATCCGCCCCGTCGGCGAGCCCAGCCGACGGGACTGGATCGCGGTCATGAGCGTGATGCTCGGCGCGTTCATGGCGGTGCTGGATATCCAGATCACCAACTCGTCGCTCAAGGACATTCAAGGCGCGCTGTCGGCGACGCTGGAAGAAGGCTCGTGGATTTCCACCTCGTATCTGGTCGCGGAAATCATCATGATTCCGCTTACCGCGTGGCTGGTGCAATTGCTCTCGGCGCGGCGTCTGGCGGTGTGGGTGTCGTGCGGCTTTTTGATTGCCTCGATGCTCTGTTCGATGGCCTGGAGCCTGAACAGCATGATCGTGTTCCGCGCCCTGCAAGGCTTCACCGGCGGCGCGCTGATCCCACTGGCGTTCACCTTGACCCTGATCAAGCTGCCCGACCACCATCGCGCCAAGGGCATGGCCTTGTTCGCCATGACCGCCACCTTCGCCCCTTCCATCGGCCCGACCCTCGGCGGTTGGCTGACCGAGAACTACGGCTGGGAATACATTTTCTACATCAACATCCCGCCGGGCCTGATCATGATCGCCGGGCTGCTGTATGGGCTGGAGAAAAAGGACTCGCATTGGGAATTGCTGAAAAGCACCGACTACGCCGGCATCGTCACCCTGGCGGTCGGGCTGGGCTGTTTGCAGGTGTTCCTTGAGGAGGGTCATCGCGAAGACTGGCTTGAATCGTCGCTGATTGTCAGCCTGGGCAGCATTGCTCTGGTCAGTCTGCTGACCTTTGTCATCATCCAGCTCTCCAAGCCCGAGCCGCTGATCAACCTGCGAATCCTTGGCGAACGCAATTTCGGCCTGTCGAGTATTTCCAGCGTCGGCATGGGCGTGGGTTTGTACGGCTCGATCTACCTGCTGCCGCTGTATCTGGCGCAGATTCAGGGTTACAACTCGCAGCAAATTGGCGAAGTGATCATGTGGATGGGCATCCCGCAGCTGTTCCTGATTCCGCTGGTGCCGCAGTTGATGAAGGTGATGCCGCCCAAGCTGTTGTGCGCGCTGGGCTTCGGGCTGTTTGGTTTCGCCAGCTTTGCCTCCGGCGTGCTCAACCTCGACTTTGCCGGACCGCAGTTCAATCAGATCCAGATCGTCCGCGCGCTGGGGCAGCCGATGATCATGGTCACCATTTCGTTGATTGCCACGGTGTATATCCAGCCCAAGGACGCCGGTTCGGCGTCGAGCCTGTTTAACATCCTGCGCAACCTAGGCGGTGCGATCGGCATCGCCCTGCTCTCGACCCTGCTGGATGCGCGGACCAAGGTCTATTTCGATTACCTGCGCGAGTCGATTGTGCCGAGCAATCCGCAAGTGGCCGAGCGCATGGCGCTGCTCACCGACAAGCTGGGCAATGAAACGGCGGCGCTGGGCAAGCTCAGTGAAATCGCCCATCAGCAGGCGATCATCATGGCCTACAACGATGCGTTCCATTTTGTCGGAATTGCGCTGGGGGTGAGCATGATTGCGGTGTTGCTGACCAAGGCCTTGCCGATGGGGGCGAAGGCCGGGGCTGCGCATTGATTGGTTGTCTGCCCCGTCACCTACAAGGATTCATGCCGTCATTCACAACGCCAACAACCGCTCCCGCAGCTTGCCAATCTCGTCGCGCATCTGCGCCGCGGCTTCGAACTCCAGGTCGCGGGCCAGTTGGTACATCTTCTCTTCCAACTGACGAATGCGCTTGGTGATCTCGCTCGGTGAGCGCAGTTCGGCTTCGTACTTGGCGTTCTCTTCGGCGGCCTTGGCCATGCCCTTGCGCTTTTTGCTGCGCGAACCTGGCACGGTGGCGCCTTCCATGATGTCGGCGACGTCCTTGACCACCCCCCTGGGGGTAATCCCGTTCGCCAGGTTGTGCGCGATCTGCTTGTCGCGACGGCGTTCGGTTTCGCCAATCGCCCGTTCCATGGAGCCGGTGATGCGATCCGCATACAGAATCGCCCGACCGTTGAGGTTACGTGCCGCACGGCCGATGGTCTGGATCAGCGAGCGCTCGGAGCGCAGGAAGCCTTCCTTGTCGGCATCGAGAATCGCCACCAGCGACACCTCGGGCATGTCCAGGCCTTCGCGCAGCAGGTTGATCCCGACCAGCACATCGAACACGCCCAGACGCAGGTCGCGGATGATTTCGACCCGCTCCACGGTATCGATGTCCGAGTGCAAATAACGCACGCGCACACCGTGGTCGGCCAGGTAGTCGGTCAAGTCTTCAGACATGCGCTTGGTCAGGGTGGTCACCAACACCCGCTCACCCAACGCCGCGCGCTTGCCGATCTCGGACAGCAGGTCGTCGACCTGGGTCAGTGCCGGACGAATCTCAATCTGTGGGTCCACCAGGCCGGTCGGGCGAACCAATTGCTCAATCACTCGCCCGGCATGTTCAGCTTCGTAGTTGCCCGGCGTGGCCGAGACAAAAATGGTTTGCGGGCTGACGCCTTCCCACTCATCGAAACGCATCGGCCGATTGTCCAGCGCCGATGGCAGACGGAAACCGTATTCAACCAGGGTCTCTTTACGCGAACGGTCGCCCTTATACATCGCGCCCACTTGCGGCACGCTGACGTGGGATTCGTCGATCACCAGCAGCGCATCGGCCGGCAGGTAGTCGTACAAAGTCGGTGGTGCCGCCCCGGCAGGTCGCCCCGACAAGTAGCGCGAGTAGTTTTCGATGCCGTTGCAGTAACCCAGTTCGAGGATCATCTCCAGGTCGAAACGGGTGCGCTGTTCCAGTCGTTGCGCCTCCACCAGCTTGTTGTTGCTGCGCAGGTATTCCAGGCGTTCCTGCAACTCGACCTTGATGTGCTCGATGGCATCCAGCAGGGTTTCACGCGGGGTGACGTAGTGGCTCTTGGGGTAAAAGGTGAAACGCGGCAGCTTGCGAATCACTTCGCCGGTCAACGGATCGAACGCCGACAGGCTTTCCACTTCATCGTCGAACAGCTCGATGCGGATCGCTTCCAGATCGGATTCCGCCGGGTAGATATCGATCACGTCGCCGCGCACACGGAAGGTGGCGCGGGCGAAATCCATGTCGTTGCGGGTGTATTGCAGGTCGGCCAGACGACGCAGCAGTGCGCGCTGGTCCAGCTTGTCGCCACGGTCGACATGCAGCACCATTTTCAGGTACGTCTCGGGGCTGCCCAGACCGTAGATGCACGACACGGTGGTGACGATGATCGCGTCCTTGCGCTCCAGCAGGGCCTTGGTCGCCGACAACCGCATCTGTTCGATGTGGTCGTTGATCGAGGCGTCCTTCTCGATGAAGGTGTCCGACGACGGCACGTAGGCTTCCGGCTGGTAGTAGTCGTAATACGAGACGAAATATTCCACAGCGTTGTTCGGGAAGAAGGCCTTGAACTCGCCGTACAACTGCGCCGCCAGGGTCTTGTTTGGCGCCAGCACCAGGGTCGGGCGCTGCACTTGCGCGATCACGTTGGCGATGCTGAAGGTCTTGCCCGAACCGGTCACGCCTAGCAATGTCTGATGCGCCAACCCGGCTTCAATCCCCTCGACCATCAGGCGAATGGCTTCCGGCTGGTCGCCGGCAGGCTGGAAACGGGTGACGAGCTGAAACTCGGACATAAGCTACCTCTGGGTTCGTTCCGACATGCAGGACGCTGCCGTCACGAGAAAACCACGAACGACCGAAACAGTCGACGAAAGACTACAGATGGAGTCGCGAACGCCACCTTTCAAGCGCTCAATCCTACAAGTCAGGAGGCACTGATCGATATTTTTTAAGGGTGTTCGAAAAAATATACAGAAATCCTGTAAAAACCCGTAACAACCTATCGCAGCTCTGAACGATGCTCTCTATACTAACTCCCCGTTTGTGCACCGCTCTAGTGCATTCGGCCGGAGCGTTGTACCCCATCAGTCCTCCCTATCAGAGCCCCCGCAAAAATGAGCCTGTTCTCCGCTGTCGAAATGGCACCACGCGATCCTATCCTGGGCCTCAACGAAGCATTCAATGCCGATACCCGAACTGACAAAGTTAACCTGGGTGTAGGGGTTTACTGCAACGAAGAGGGGCGAATTCCACTCCTGCGTGCCGTTGTCGAAGCCGAGACCATTCGCGTCGCTCAACATGCCGCGCGTGGCTACCTGCCCATCGACGGGATCGCCGCTTATGACCTGGCCGTGCAAAAACTGCTGTTCGGCGCCGAGTCGCCGCTGATCGCTGCCGGTCGCGTACTGACCGTACAAGCCGTGGGCGGTACGGGCGCGCTGAAACTGGGTGCCGACTTCCTCAAGCAACTCAAGCCAGGCGCCGTGGTTGCCATCAGCGACCCGAGCTGGGAAAACCACCGCGCGCTGTTCGAAACCGCCGGCTTCCCGGTGCAAAACTACCGCTACTACGACGCCGCCACCCATGACGTGAACCGCGTGGGCATGCTGGAAGACCTGCAAAACCTGCCGGACGGCTCGATCATCGTCCTGCACGCCTGCTGCCACAACCCGACCGGCGTTGATCTGACCCTAGACGACTGGAAAAAAGTCCTCGAAGTCCTGAAAGCCAAAGGTCACGTGCCGTTCCTCGACATGGCGTACCAGGGTTTCGGCGACGGTATCGACGAAGACGCGGCCGCTGTGCGCCTGTTCGCCGAGTCGGGCCTGAACTTCTTCGCTTCCAGCTCGTTCTCCAAGTCGTTCTCGCTGTACGGCGAACGCGTGGGCGCACTGTCGATCGTCACCGAATCGAAAGAAGAAACCTCCCGCGTACTGTCGCAAGTCAAACGCGTAATCCGCACCAACTACTCCAACCCGCCAACCCACGGCGCAACCATCGTCGCTGCGGTGCTGAACAGCCCGGAACTGCGCGCGGTGTGGGAGCAGGAACTGGCGGAAATGCGCCTGCGGATTCGTGGCATGCGCGTGGCCATGGTTGAAAAACTGGCGGCGCTGACTACCCAGGACTTCAGCTTCGTCGGGCGTCAGGTCGGCATGTTCTCCTACTCGGGCCTGACCAAAGAGCAAGCCGTGCGTCTGCGCAGCGAGTTCGGCATCTATGCCCTCGACACTGGCCGTATCTGTGTGGCTGCGTTGAATAACAGCAACATCGATGTGGTGACCAAGGCGATTGTTCAGGTGATCTGATCGGTTATTCATACATCCCTGTAGGAGCTGCCGGAGGCTGCGATAAGGTCGGAACGACCTTCGCGATTTAAAGTTTTCGCAGCCTTCGGCAGCTCCTACAAGTGTTGTGTCTGTCTGTTATTGCGCCTTCTTGCGATACGCCATCGAATCATCGATCCGCTTCAAGATGTAATCCCCCGCCGCCACCGGTTGATACCGACTGGTCGCTGCATCGATCCCCAGATCACACGGGTCCACCACCGCGCTGTAGGTCGGATCAAAAAAGGTCGCGATGGAATAGCGTTCGTGCCCTGATTTATTGATCACCCGGTGCAAGGTCGAGCGGAAACGGTTGTTGGACCAGTGCGCCAGCAAATCCCCGACATTGACCACCAGACTGCCGGCAATCGGCGTCGCATCGATCCAGCTATTGCTGCTCAATTCCCGCACCTGTAAACCACCGCTGTTGTCCTGATAGAGCAAGGTGATGCAGCCGTAATCGGTGTGCGGCGCTACGCCGAATTGATCAGCCTCGGCCATCGGCGGGTGCGGTGGGTAATAGACCATCTGCGTGCGCTGCAGGGTTTTCTGGTATTTGCTGCTGAAGAAATCGACGTCGATCCCCAACCCGACTGCCACCGCTTTGAGCAGGTCCGCACCCGCCTTGCCGATTTCCGTGTAGTACTCCGCCAGCGCTTCGCGCATTTCCGGCATGAAGTCTGGCCACTGATTCGGCCCGCGCAGGGCTTCACCGGCCAGCACTGAGGGATCGTCTTCCGGCAGTTCCAGGCCCATGCTGAAGAACTCTTTGAAATCCGGCTTGGTCGCCTCATACATGGTCGCGCCACCCAAGGCGTGCCAGCCACGGTGACGTTTGTTGACCGCCACCTGGCGCTTGGTCTCGGCCGGATAGGCAAAGAACTGCGCGGCAGCGGCCATGGCGCGGTCGATTACCGGCTGGGGCACACCGTGATTGACGATATAGAAGAAGCCGATATCGACGCAGGCTTGGCGAATCGCTTCACCGGCGCGACGAATGCTCGCCGGGTCACCTTCACGAACACCGGACATATCGATCAAGGGGAGATTGGCGCTAGCGGTCATGCTCACTCCTGTTTGCGGTCATTACAGCGGGCGAAATGAAGGTTCGGGCGACAGGCTGACGAACCGGTATATACAGGCATTAGCATTTACTGTGCCGCCGAGCCCGGCACCTGCTGAAAAGCTTTGGGCCAAAGCCTGTCGGGAGGATTGGCGACCTTGTACCGAGCCTTCACCCCCGCTGTCACGGGGTTTCCCTTTGCCCCAGCAGTGGGCAGCACGACCCCAATCGGTGCAACTTTCGGTGACAGGCATCGGTAGCAGTGTCGACCGCCCGACCCCGGCGAACCTGACAGACAGGCTCAATCCCGCTGTTTACCGCCTCTCGTCGATTAATTGGCCTGCATCTTGCCTTACCTGTATATACAGGCTTATATGCCTACCTGTTTTCGACGAATCCACGATCACTACACCAGGACCGATCCCATGCAAGCGACTCTGCAACTCACCCCCGGCCAATTCACCCTCGAACAATTGCGCGTGGTTTATCAACAACAGGCGCCGTTTGAACTCGACCCTGCCGCGCGTGAGGCAGTGGACGCCAGCACCCGTACAGTCAATGAAATCATCGCCAACGAACGCACCGTGTATGGCATCAACACCGGTTTCGGCTTGCTGGCGCGCACCTCGATTCCGACTGAGTCGCTGGCCAAGCTGCAACGCAACTTGCTGCTGTCGCACTGCACCGGCACTGGCCCGCTGCTGGACGACGCCAGCGTCGGCCTGATCATGGCGCTCAAGGTCGGTTCGCTGGCCCGTGGTTTCTCCGGGATTCGCTGGGAAGTGATTCAGGCGCTGAGCAAACTCTACGCCGCCAAGGTTTACCCGTGCATTCCGTCGCAAGGTTCGGTGGGCGCGTCCGGTGACCTCGCGCCGTTGGCGCACATGTCGGCGGTGCTGATCGGTATCGGTCGTGTGCGTCATCAAGGCCGCGAAATGGACGCGGTCGAAGGCCTGGCCCTGGCCGGCCTGGAGCCGATGGTACTTGGCCCGAAAGAAGGCCTGGCATTGATCAACGGCACCCAGGTGTCGACCGCCCTCGCCTTGCGCGGTTTGTTCGCCACCGAAAAACTGTTCAGCGCCGCCGTCGTCGCCGGTAGCCTGAGCGTTGAAGCGCTGAAAGGCTCCGACGTTCCCTTCGATGCGCGCATCCAGGCAGTACGCGGCCAACCGGGACAAATCGACGTCGCCGTGTTCTACCGCGAGCTGCTGGCGCACAGTGAAATCCGCGAATCCCATCGCGATTGCGCCCGCGTCCAGGACCCGTACTCGCTGCGCTGCCAGCCACAGGTGATGGGCGCCTGCCTCGATCACATGCGCTTCGCCGCCAACGTATTCCTGCGCGAAGCCAACGCGGTCTCCGACAACCCGCTGGTGTTCAGCGCAGACGGCGACGTGCTGTCCGGTGGCAACTTCCACGCCGAACCGGTGGCGATGGCCTCTGACGTACTGGCCTTGGCAATCTCGGAAATCGGCGCGCTGTCCGAGCGTCGCATTGCACAACTGGTCGACCCTGCCCTATCCGGTCTGCCAGCGTTCCTGGTACTCGAAGGCGGCCTGAACTCCGGCTTTATGATCGCCCAGGTCACCGCCGCAGCCCTCGCCTCGGAAAACAAAACGTTGGCGCACCCGGCCTCGGTCGACAGCCTGCCGACGTCCGCCAACCAGGAAGACCACGTGTCGATGGCCACTTTCGCCGCGCGCCGTCTGCTGGACATGGCCGGCAACAGCAGCGCCGTGGTCGCCATTGAAGTACTGGCCGCCGCTCAGGGCATCGATTTGCTGACCCCGCTGAAGACCTCGGAAAAACTCACCGAAGTGATGGCGATGGTGCGTGAAGAAGTGCCGCACTACGACGAAGACCGTTACTTTGCCCCCGACATCGCTGCCGCCCGCGCCTGGGTTGAAGACGGTGTGTTTGGCCAGTGGTTGCCGTTCCAACGCCTGCACGGCTAAGCGTGTCGCGTTCGCTGGGCATTTCGCCCGGCGAACGCCTATGGTTGCTTCACGTTTTTTTGCAACTCTAGGAATCCTATGCGTCGCTATCACTCCGGCACTGATTTTCGTCGCGCCCACAGCATTGCTGAACTGGCTGCAATGGCCCGTCGACGCTTGCCGCACTTCGCCTGGGAGTACCTGGAAGGTGGCGCCGAAGAGGAATTGACCCTCGCGCGCAATCGCCAGGGATTTTCCGATATCGGCCTGTTACCGCGGACGCTGGTGTCTTGCCTGAAAACCCATACCCAGCGCTCACTGTTCGGCACCGAGTTACCGTTGCCGATCGCCATCGGCCCCACCGGCTATAACGGCATGCTCTACCGCGATGCCGACCTTCATCTGGCCAAGGCTGCCACCGAGCGCGGCCTGCCGTTCACCCTCAGCACCGTGTCCACCAGCTCGCTTGAGCAGGTGGTCGCCGCCGTGCCCGAGGTCAATCTGTGGTTCCAGTTGTATTGCCTGCGCGACCCGGCGGTGCAGCACGATCTGCTGCAACGGGCCAAGGCCGTCGGCTGCAAAACCCTGTTGTTGACCAGTGATGCCGTGTTGTTGGGCAATCGCGAATGGGACAAACGCAATTTCGTCCGCCCCAGACAACTGAGCCTGCGCAACAAACTCGACGTCCTGCGCCATCCGCGCTGGATGCAACAAGCACTGTGGCCCAATGGCCTGCCGATTCTTGGCAACGTCGAGCGCTATTTGCCCGAAGGACAGCGCACCATTGCCGGCGCCGCGCACTTTATTGGTTCACAAATGGACACTGGCCTCGACTGGCAGGCCCTGGCCCGTTTGCGCGAAAAATGGCCGCACCAACTGATCCTCAAAGGTGTACTGCACCCGGCCGACGCGGAGAAAGCCATCGCCTTCGGGCTGGACGGCATCGTCGTCAGCAACCACGGCGGACGCCAACTCGACGGCGTGCCCGCCAGCATCGATTGCCTGCCGGCGATTGCCGCCGTGGCCAAGGGTAAGCTGTCGATCCTGCTCGACAGCGGCGTGCGCCATGGCACCGATATTCTCAAGGCCTGCGCGCTGGGCGCCGATACGGTGCTGCTCGGCCGCGCGACCTTGTATGGCGTCGCGGTCGGCGGCCAGCAAGGCGCCGGGCACGCGCTGGATCTTCTCGCTCAGGAGCTGCGTCTGGCCCTGTCCTTGCTCGGACAACCCGACTTGAGCCAACTCGACCGTCATGGCGTGCTCCTGACCACCTCTTCACCTTTGACCGTGAGCTGAACGATGAACGATCTGCAACAGACCCTCGACCAACTGCGCGCCGCTTTGGGTGACAGTGCCGTGATTACCGGCGCCGCGATCAACCAGCGCCACTACAGCGACTGGACCGGCCACGCTCCGGCCTGCCCCGCCAGCGGTGCTGTTGCCGCGCACCACCGAACAGGTGGCCGATGCGTTGCGCATCTGCAATGACGCAGGGCAATCCGTGGTGCCTCAAGGCGGCATGACCGGTCTGGCCGGTGGTGCCGTGCCGCGCACCACTGACATTGCCTTGTCGCTGGAGCGCATGCGCGGCATCGAGGAAATCGACGCGGCGGCGGCGACGATCAGCGTCTGGGCCGGCACGACGTTGCAGGACATTCAGCAGGCCGCGCTCGACGCCGGGTTTCTGTTTCCACTGGATCTGGGCGCGCGTGGCTCGTGCCAGATCGGCGGCAATATCGCGACCAACGCCGGCGGCAATGCGGTGATTCGTTACGGCATGACCCGCGATCTGGTGCTCGGCCTCGAAGTGGTGTTGGCCGACGGCCGGGTGCTCGATCTGCTGAACAAGATGATCAAGAACAACTGCGGTTATGACCTAAAACAGTGCTTCATCGGCAGCGAAGGCACCCTTGGCGTGATCACCCGCGCCATTTTGAAGCTCGCACCTCAGCCTGGTGAAACCACCACCCTGCTCTGCGCCTTGCCCGACTACAGCAGCGCGGTCAATTTGCTGCGTCGGGTGCAGCGCAGCGCTGGCACGCCACAAGCCTACGAGTTGATGTGGCAGGACTTCTTTCGCCTCGGAGTGTCCTGGCTGGAGAACCCGGTGGCGCCGATGTCGGACGAGCATCCGCTGTATGTGTTGTTCGAGTCCGCCGGCCCTCGCGAGCTGCTGGAGCAGACCCTGGAGGCGGCCATTGAAGCCGGTGAAGTGCTCGATGCAATCATGGCCAGCTCGCACACTCAGGCCCGCGCGCTGTGGAAGATTCGCGAGGCCACCGGCGAGTTCCCGCTGCGCTTGAGCCCACTGAATTTCGACGTCAGTTTGCCCATCGGTCAGATCGGCGAGTTCGCCGAATTGTGTCGTCAGCGCCTCGATCAACGCTGGCCCGGTAACCACAGCGTGTATTTCGGCCACATCGGTGACAGCAATCTGCACCTGACGGTGGATTGCAATTCGTTGCCTCAGCCGGCGCCAATCCTTGAGATCGAAGAACTGGTCTATACCGCAGTAGGGGAACTGGGCGGATCGGTGTCGGCCGAGCATGGTATCGGCCTGCTCAAGCGCGAGTTTCTGCACCATTCAGTGAGCGCCGAAGCGCGTCTGGCGATGCAGCAACTCAAGAACAGCTTTGACCCCAAAGGTATTCTCAATCCGGGCAAGATTCTCTGAGGCAAGTGATAAAGGGTTGTATATACGAGTATGGCACGCTAACTGCAGTCTAAAAGGCGCCACAGGGTGTAGCTTTTGCGACATCCCAGGATAAAAAGAACCAACACAACAAACCACCAGCGTTCACTGCATCTGATGAAGGAGTTACCCCATGCAACTCGATTCTCTGTTCAGTAAGACATTTAGCGGCCTCTGCGCTGCGATCGCTCTGGCCATCGTCCCAATGGCGGCCCATGCCGACCAACTGGCCGATGTGAAGAAAGCCGGTGAACTGGTTGTGGGCACCGAACTGCAGTTCGCTCCTTTCGACTTCACCGACAACGGTAAGCAGAAGGGCATGAACTCCGAGCTGTTCGAGCAACTGGGTAAAGAACTGGGGGTGAAGGTCAAGTTCCTCGACCTGCCATGGCCGTCGGTATTGCCAGGGCTGGAAGCGAAGAAGTTCGACATGGTTGCCGGCCCGATCATCGTCACCAAGGCGCGTAAAGAGCGTTATCACTTCGTGATGCCGATTGCCGAAGCGACCGTTGCATTGATGATCGGCGCCAAAGACGACACCATCAAAAAGCCTGAAGACATCTCCGGCAAAACTGTCGGCGCTGGCAAAGGCTCGGCACAGCTCGAAGAACTGAAAACCTTCGCCGCGACCCTGCCGGAAAAAGTCACCATCCGCGAATACGTCGACAACAACCAGGCCTACGCCGACCTGGCGGCCAAACGTATTGTCGCCGTGGCCAACTCCCTGCCGAACATCTCGTATGTCGCCGCAGAGAAAAAGAACCTCTACAAAGTGGTCATGCCTCCGTTCGGCAAAAAGTCCTACTTCGCCTTCTTGGGTCGTAAGGATGCCGACGCTGACAGCCTGATCGCCGCCCTCGACGCCGCCATGCTGAAAATGCACCAGGACGGCCGACTCGCTGCCCTGCAGAAAAAATGGCTGGGTGCCGAAATGGACGTGCCACAGGCTGACTTCGACCCTACCTGGTAAGCCGTTGGTTGTGACAATCGCCGGCTCCCCGGAGCCGGCGACTATCAAGGTGGAGTGACACGATGTTCGATTGGCCCCTATTGCTGCAAAACCTGCCGCTGTTGCTCGACAGCCTGCTGGTCACCCTCGAAGTGTCCACTGCCTCGCTGTGCATCGGCTTTGTCATCGGCGTGATCATCGGCAGCTGTCGGCTGTCGCCCATCCCCGCGCTCAAGCGCCTGGGGGGCGCCTATATTTTTGTGTTCCGCGGCATTCCGCTGCTGGTGCAATTGCTGTTCATCTATTACTTCCTGCCGCGTATCGGCCTGCCTAACGTTTCGCCCACGGCGGCGGCGATCACCGGGCTGTCGTTGGCGGCCGGCGCGTACATCGCGGAAATCATGCGCGGTGGCTTCCTCGCGATTCCCGGCGGCCAACTGGAAGCCGGCAGCATGCTCGGCTTGAGTTCGACGCACATGCTGGTGCGCATCCGCGTGCCGCAAGCCGTGCGCCTGACCCTGCCGGGGCTGGTCAACGAAATGATCCTGTTGATCAAGGCCTCGTCGCTGGTGTCGGTGGTCGGTCTCGCCGACCTGACCCGCACTGCGCAGAACATCGCCGCCAGTGACTACATGTTCGTTCAGGACTACCTGATGCTGGCCGGTTTCTACTGCCTGATCAACATTCCGCTGGCGTTCCTCGGCGGCCTGCTGGAACGCCATCTGAAGGAGCGCGCGGCATGATTTTCGATCCCAAGATCATCACCGACCACCTGGGTGATATCGGCTCTGGCTTCTTGGTCACCCTGGGCACCTGGTCCTCCGGCGTGGTACTCGGGCTGTTTCTCGGCCTGTTGATTGCCGTCGCGCAATTGTTCGGCAATAACCTGCTGCGCGCGCCCCTGCGGGTGTTCATCGAAATCATCCGCAGTACGCCGTTTCTGGTGCAGCTGTTCCTGGTGTATTACGGCGGCCCGTCGTTCGGCCTCAGTCTCGATCCGATCCCGGCCGGGATTCTCGGACTGGGCATTTATGGCAGCGTGTACTTCGCCGAGATCTTCCGCAGCGGTTTCGAATCGGTCAGTCGTGGCCAACTGGAAGCCGCCGATTGCCTGGGCATCACCCGTCTGCAATGCATCCTGCGTATCCAGATCCCGCAAATGCTGGTGATCATCCTGCCGGCGCTGGTCAATCTGGTCAGCGTGCTGTGCAAGGAAACCGCCGTGCTGTCGATCATTACCATCCCCGAACTGACCATGGTGGTGACCGGCATCGGCTCGGAAACCTTCGCCTTCGTCGAGACCCTGTCGATGCTGTGCATCGGTTACCTGATCCTGGTGGAAGCCAGCTCGCGTCTGGGTATGCTGCTTGAAGTGCGTGTCGGCCGTTTCATGCAGAAGCAACCACGATGAATAATTTCCTGCTTCCCGATGTAGACCCACGCTCCAGGCCCGCCGTACGGACGCCAATGGTCGCGCCACACTCCGCTCAGCCCTTACACGCATCACAAGAAACAGGTGAACCGATGAAGACGCCCGAGGCACTTTCCAACAACCTCGAACCGATGCTCAAACTGAAAAGCGTCGGCAAAAGCTTCGGCACCCTGCGCGTGCTCAAAGGCATCGACTTGCAGGTCAATCACTCCGAAGTGGTGTGCCTGATCGGCCCGTCCGGCTCCGGTAAAAGTACCCTGTTGCGGAGCATGGCGTTCCTCGAGGAGTACGACGAAGGCGAGGTCTATATCGAAGGCCAGTTGCTGGGTTTCATGCCGGACAATGGCAAAGGCCGCAAACGCGCAGCGCAATCGCAGATCAACAAAGTGCGCAGCAACGTCGGCATGGTGTTCCAGCAATTCAACCTGTGGCCACACATGACGGCATTGGGCAACGTCTGCGAAGCGCTGCTGCGGGTGCGCAAGCTGTCCGGCGACGAAGCGCGCAAACGGGCGATGGCGATGCTCGATAAAGTCGGCCTGGCGCATAAAGGTGATTCTTACCCGGCGCAGCTGTCCGGTGGTCAGCAACAGCGGGTGGCAATCGCCCGCGCATTGGCCATGGAACCGCACATCATGCTGTTCGACGAACCCACCTCAGCCCTCGACCCGGAGCTGGTCGGCGAGGTATTGCAGGTGATGAAGACCCTGGCCAAAGAAGGCATGACCATGGTGGTGGTCACCCACGAAATGGGTTTCGCCGCGCAGGTGGCGAATTCGGTGGTGTTCCTCGATCAGGGGCAAGTCGTCGCCCAAGGCACGCCTCACGAGATTTTCCACAACGCCCAGCACCCGCGCCTGCAGCAGTTTCTGCAGAACTACCTGGACCGCAATGCGTTCTGGCAAGACAACAAACAAGAGGTCAGCCCGGCATGAAGACGTCCGATCTGCAACTGCTGGCGCGCGCCGAAGTGCGCGACCTCGCCAGCTACAATGCCGGCCTCAGTTCTGAAGCCGTGCGCAAGCGTTTTGGCCTGACCCGCATCGCCAAGCTCGGCAGCAACGAAAACCCGCTGGGCCCGGCCCCCGCAGTAGCCGCGGCCATGGCTCAAGCGTGCAGCGAAATCGCGCTGTACCCGGATGCCAGCTGCCAAACCCTGCGCGCGGCGCTGTCGGCCAAACTGGGCGTGCCGGCTGAGCACCTGGTGTTCGGCAACGGCTCGGAAGATTTGCTGAGCATCATCAGCCGGGTGTTTCTCGACCACGACGATCAGGTGGTCACCGTGGTGCCGTCCTTTGGCCTGCACTTCATCTACCCGCTGGCCGCTGGCGCGCAGGTGATTGGCGTGCCCATGACCGCCGCCGGCGAGTTCGATGTCCCGGCGATGATCGCCGCCCTGACACCGCGCACCCGGCTGTTGATGTTCTCCTCGCCGTCCAACCCAGTGGGCACCACCCTCGGCGCCGAGGGCTTGCAGCAACTGCTCGACGCCTTGCCCGCGCACTGCTTGATGGTGTTCGACGAAGCCTATTACGAGTACGCCCAGTTCGAAGCCGGCTACCCGGACTGCCTGAGCCTGATCCAGGCCAGCGGCCGGCCATTCATTTTGTTGCGGACCTTTTCCAAGGCTTATTCGCTGGCCGGTCTGCGCATCGGTTATGGCATCGTCAGCGACCCGCTGCTGGCCGACCTGATCGACCGCCTGCGCACACCGTTCAACGTCAACCGAGTGGCCCAGGCCGCCGCTGTCGCCGCGCTGGCCGACGAGGCGCACCTGCACGCGACCCTCGAACACGTCGCCGGCGAACGACAACGCATGGCTGCGGCATTGCAGGCGATGGACATCCACTGCGTGCCGTCGATGGCCAACTTCCTGTTCTTCTCGACGCCATTCAATGCCGAGGCGATCAACCAGGCATTGTTGCGTCAGGGAGTAATCCTCAAGCCCTGGCGCGAAGCTGGCTACACCGATTATTTGCGGGTGTCGGTGGGCAGCGCCTCAGACAATGACCTGTTCCTCGAAGCGCTGGCGAACGCCCTCGCCACGCAACAGACGCGGAGCGCCTGATGATCACACCCGCACCGCAAGCCCTGTACCGGCGAGCGAAGGACTTTGTGCAAGGCAAGCTGCGTTCCGGCGAATGGAAGCCCGGCGACTTGATCCCCTCGGAAAACCGCTTGGTGCAGGAGCTGAGCATGTCGCGCATGACCGTCAACCGGGCCTTGCGCGAGCTCACCGAGGAAGGTCATCTGGTGCGGGTGTCGGGGGTCGGCACCTTTGTCGCCGAGAGTAAGCCGCAATCCAACCTGCTGCGCATCACGGCGATCTCCGACGAGATCATCGCCCGTGGCCATCGCTATTCCTGCGAGGTGTTGCACATGGGTCGGGAAGCGGCCTCGATGGCGGTCGCCTCCGCGCTGGCCTTGCCCACCGGCACCTCGGTGTTTCATCTGCTGTGTGTGCATTGTGAAGAAGGCGTGCCGGTGCAACTGGAAGACCGCTACGTCAATCCCGAACTGGTGCCCGAGTTCCTCCAGCAGCCGTTCGGCGAACAGCTGCAACCGGCCAAATACCTGCTCGACGTGATCCGCCCCGACGAAATGGAACACATCGTCGAAGCCAGCCACCCCAGCATCGATGAAAGCCGGCACATGCAGATCGACAGCAACGAACCCTGCCTGGTGTTGATGCGCCGCACCTGGAGCGACAGCAAGATCGTCACCTACGTGCGCCTGATCCACCCTTCTTCGCGCTACCGCCTGGGCAGCCGCCTGCCGGTCAATGGTGCGCACCGCGACAGCTGACGGACAGCCGGTCGGCAGATTGATCGAACGTCGCCAATGGCCCGTCCTCGAAACAGGGTGATCCCAAGAACCTGTTGAGAGGTGCCTATGGCTATTGATCAAAAAACCCTGAATCGAAACGACCCGGCCATTGATCCCGATGGTGTCGACGAGGATCTGGATGACGGCGCGAAATTCAATGAAGACGCCCCACTGGCAGCCGACAAGGCCCAGCTGGAACTCGATAAATTGCACGCAGCGGCCGAGAACCCGTTCTCCCCGGATGCCATTCCGGCCGCCGACAGCGAGGAGGAACGCGCGCGTCAACGTCGTGAACAAGGCATTGAAACCGACTCGGATATCAACACTGATGGCGGTTAGTCCGCGGAAAACCACGCAGTGAGTGCGCAATGTGTTCACTGCGTGAAACAGCGGTGTTTTTAACCCCTCCAATCGATGACATTTTCCACCGTGCCGGTAGCTTTTTTTTCAATTGAGGCTAATTTGAGTAGGCGTTCGTGTGACCTCAGCCTCGAACGCCCAAGAGTTGGCCCGTTTTGCTGTCGCGCCTCACCCGAAGTACCCGCTGTACAAGAAGTTGAACCTGGCAGACCTGCCTGAGTTCAGCCAGGAGTGCCTGCCATGGCCCTCGATTATGATCCCTCGCAAGCTGCCCTCTTCCACCCGGAAACACAACCTTCGCTGTTTGGTGCCGTACCAACCCATGATGAGCTGACGTTGGCCGTCGAGGCGGCCCGGCTGGCCTACCTGCGTTTCGATGATCTGCAACCTGGCAAGCCGACCCTGGCCTCATTACTGGCGGTCCAGGGATTTGCTGCGCCGACCTTGTTTCGCCATGCGCCTACCGACAGCGCCGGCTTTGGCACCTTGCGTCAGGATGGCAGTGCGCTGCTGGCCTTGCGCGGGTCGCAGATCAACCATATCAAGGACGTGATTAGCGAAACCCAAGTGGTGCGCATGCGCTGGCCACTGGGCCACGGCAAGGTCCACTGCGGCTTTGCCAAGGCGGCGCTGGGATTGTGGCCGTCGATTGAACATTGGCTGAATAGCACCGCCCACCGGCGCACTTCGCTGACCATCACCGGGCACAGCCTCGGCGCGGCCATCGCCACCTTGTTGGCAGAGCCGGCCAACGCTGACTTTCTGGTGGCAGTGGGTTCACCCCGGGTCGGTGATCCGGACTTCAGCGAGCACTTGCGCGCCAACCAGCACCTGCGGGTGATGCGGCTGGTGGATTGCTGTGACGTGGTCACGGAATTGGTGCCGGCCAATCTGGGTTTCGAGCATGTTCACGGCTTGGGCTACATCGATCGTTATGGCAATCGCCAGGAAGCTTTTTCGGCGCATTCGATACATCAGGATCAGCAGAAGGCCCGGTTTGATTACCTGACCCGCTATGCCGTGGATGAGCGCAACGTGTTTTTGCGGGAATGGGCGGATCATTCGCCGATTAATTATCTGCGCGCGTTTTGGTGAATTCATCATCTATGGCCCACCTGGAACCTGTGGAAGATTCTATGTCTTCAAGCAATCCACATAACCACTGTAGGAGCTGCCGCAGGCTGCGATAAGGCCGGAACGGCCTTCGCGAAATCAATTGATCGCAGCCTTCGGCAGCTCCTACAAATTTGAGTCTGGCGCGGTCCTGTGGGCCAATTTGTTGGCGAAGGCGGTGGAGAAAACACTCCCGAGATCCAGGATTCGTACAGCAAAAAAAAGACCCTCTTTCATTGAGGGTCTTTTCAAGGTATCCAGTTTATGGCTCGCAATAAAACCTCCTGCCTTATCCGTTGGAACAACCGCCACCGACAACCAGGTACTCAAGCGAATGCGGTTTACCCGCTGAATCGAGATAGTCCATTCTCACCGGAGTGACACCGCACACCGCCGAGGTATCCGTCATCGAGGTGACTTTAGCGATATCCAGTTTCATTGAATAACTGTATTGCTCAAGCGCCGAAGTGTGTTCTGGACGTTCACTGGCCATGCTGACGGCAGACACGCCTAAGAGGATTAACAGCAGTGATGTTTTCATTTCAGTATTCCTGTTTCGAGAGACTTAATAAGCAGCCGAATTCATCGCAAGTTTCTTGCACGCTTGACTGTTTATCTGTGGGTCGGCGTTGTTTGAGTGGGTGAAATGAATATTAAGAGACGACCGTCTCTACAAACAGCCACTGTTCGGACAAAGACTGTCTGCTTTTTTGGTAACAATCGATCCAAGGCTTTTCTGCGCAATGGCAAGGCGCAGCAACGCCGCCTCACAGTCATAGGTGCTGGTAAAATGAGACCCTGTTTTTCAAGACAGGACGCTACCACCTGGCCTACCATCGCCCCCCGGTCTGTGGCTTAACGCAGTGCCGAGCCGTTTATAGGAACTGACCATGACCCATCAACACCGCATGCCTTCACTCACAGGGGTTGCACAATGAGCCTCGACGGAATCGTGCTGCCCAAGGGCGTCGGCCCGGACGCCGAGAAACTGCTGGACGCCATCACCCAGGCGGGTACCGCCGATGAATTGAACCGCGCCGGCGGCAAGGCCGAAGGGTTTGTGCTGGGGCTGGAAAGTGGCAAGACCATCAAGAGCCAGATCGCCGAACGTTTGTACGTGGCCTTTGACGACGCGTGCAGCCAGCGTTCAAGCGAATTGTCTGCGTAAATCACAGGCATAAAAAAAGGCCCTGCATGACAGGGCCTTTGATCGGTATTATTTTAATTGCTCGCAATTAAAACCTCTCTTCTCATTCAGTTTTAACCTTGAGCACAGCCACCGCCGACTACAAGGTATTCAACCGTGTGCGATTGACCGGCCGAGTCCAGGTAATTCATTTTAACCGGGGTAGTACCACAGACAGCGCTAACGTCAGTGACCGAGATAACTTTGGACACGTCCATCGGCGCGCCGTAGCTGTAATGTTCGACATTGGCAGTGGCTGCACTTTGTTCTGCAGCAGCACTTTGTTCCGCGCCTTGTTGTTGCATCTCACCGGCCATGCTCAGTGACGATACGCCCATGCCCATCAACAACACTAACAATGAAACTTTCATTTTGATATTCCTCTTACTTAAGATTTAATAAGCAGCCGAGTCCGTCGCACAGTCGTGTGCAGGTACGGAAAGATCAGTTGTTTGCCGGGGTTAACTTGGTTGACGGAAGAATAATAAGCCGACCCCGTCGCCGGTTACAGACCCAACTGCGACAAAGACTGTCTGCTTTTTTGATAACAATCGGTGCGGGCGGAAAAAAGCCGGGGCAGGCCCGGCTGGAGGAGGCAGCGCAAAGCCGGGCAGATCAGCACTCGCCGGTCAATTGCTCAAACGCCTCTTCCAGTTCACTGATGCTGGTTGGCCGTACCAGGCGCGATAAGGTTTTGCCATCACGGGAGAAGATCAGGGTCGGCCACAGCTTGACCTGAAACGAGCGACCCAGCCTGCGCCCCGCCGCGTCTTCGATTTTCAGGTGCTGGACCTGAGGGTAGTCCGCCATGATTTTCGCCAACAGCGGTTGCGCCGCCGCGCAGTGCCCGCACCACGAGGTGCCGAACTCGATCAACACCGGACCTTGCAGTGCATCCACCGCCTCACGCGTCGGTTCGCTGGTGGCGTACTCCGTGGTCATGCTCATGTCACTTTCCTCGCAGGGTGGTGCGCCGATCATCGACGCCGTAAACGCCTTCGCATCATCCTCGCTGCCAGCGCTGGCTTTCAAGTCCTCTCGCTCGGCCCTGCGCCCTTTTTTCCTCGCTGACCGATGGCTGTTCGAGTGACTTGCATCATGCAAGTCACTCCTTTATATTGTGATCATCATTTAATGAGCCCTGCCTTGTGGAGGCGACGGTCATGAAGAGAAAAAGCTTTGAAACCATGCCGTGCCCGATTGCTCGCAGCCTTGAGCATGTCGGCGAGTGGTGGAACATCCTGATCCTGCGTGACGCCTATTACGGCCTGACCCGCTTCGATGAGTTCCAGAAAAGCCTGGGCATTACCCCGACCACACTGACCCGCCGCCTGAACGATCTGGTAGACGGTGGTTTGTTCGAACGTCGGCTCTACAGCGAAAAACCACCGCGTTACGACTACGTGCTGACCCAGCGCGGTCGCGATTTCCGCCCCGTGTTGCTGACCTTGATGAACTGGGGCAACAAGCACTTCTCCCCCGAAGGCACTCAGGTTTTTCTCGCCGACGAGAACACCGGTGAGGCGGTGGACCTGCGGTTAGTGGACGCCAACACCGGCAAGTTCATCAATCGCGAAGAACACGCGGTCCAGGCCGGTGAAGCGGCCACTGAAAACATGCGTCGGCGCCTGGAACAAGGCCGCCAGCGCCTTTTGGTCGAGCGCGAATCGACCTCCACTTCCACTGTATGCAACGGGTACTCCAGCAATGAATAGCTCAATCGACATCGGCGAAACCAACACCGCCGTCGCCCAGAAGAAAAGTGGACTGAAGCGTTTGTTGCTGCTGGTGGTCATTGCCGTAGCCCTGGTGTTGGCCGCGATGTTCGCCATGCATTGGTGGACCGTCCGGCGCTTCATTGAATCCACTGACGATGCCTATGTGGGCGGCGATGTCACGGTGATCGGGCCGAAAGTGGCGGGCTATATTACCCAACTGAACGTCACCGACAACCAGGTGGTGCATGCCGGCGATCTGCTGGTGAAGATCGATGATCGGGATTACGTGGCCGCCCTGAATAAAGCCGAAGGTTCGGTTGCCGCGCAGGAAGCCTTGCTGGCCAACCTCGACGCCACCGAGCAACTGCAATACGCGGTGATCGGCCAGGCCAAGGCGGCCATCGACGCGACCAGCGCCGAAACCGTGCGCTCCCGTGATGATCAGGCGCGTTATCAGAAGCTGGTGGGCCAGCAAGCGGTGTCGGTGGAAAGCGCTCAACGCGCCGATGCCACCTTCAAGACCGCCCAGGCCAACGGCGCCAAGGCCCAAGCATCGATGCTCGCCACCCAACGGCAAATCGCGGTGATCGACACCCAGAAACTGCAAGCCCGCGCCGCCCTGCAACAGGCCAAGGCCGAGCGCGACCTGGCGAAATTGAACGTGGGTTATACCGAACTGCGCGCGCCGGTGGATGGCGTGATCGGCAACCGTCGGGCACGGGTCGGCGCCTATGCGTCCGCTGGCTCGCAACTGTTGGCGGTGGTGCCGGCGACTGGTTTGTGGGTCGATGCCAACTTCAAGGAAGATCAGTTGCAGCACATGCGGCCAGGTCAAGCGGTAAGCATCAAAGCTGACGTGCTGCCGGGTCGTGAATTTCATGGTCATCTGGACAGCCTGGCGCCGGCCACCGGTTCGCAGTTCAGCGTGTTGCCACCGGAAAACGCCACCGGCAACTTCACCAAAGTCGTGCAGCGGGTGCCGGTTCGCGTCCACCTCGACCCAGCGGACAGCTCGTTGGGTGATTTGCGCCCAGGTCTGTCGGTGATCGCTGAAGTTGATACCCAACGTGACCACGCCACCGAGTCCAAGGCCCCTGCCGTTGCCGTTGCCGTTGCTGCCAAGGGATCGACTGCGCCATGAGCACAACAGCCACCAGCCCAGCCATTCCCGGTGCAAAACCCAAAGGGCATGTCGACGCTGCGTCGCTGCCCACCCTGGTCAAAGTGTTCGCCTTCGCCAGTATGTGCGTCGGCATGTTTATCGCGCTGCTGGACATTCAGATCGTATCCGCTTCACTGCGGGATATCGGCGGCGGCTTGTCCGCCGGACAGGATGAGACCGCCTGGGTCCAGACCAGTTATTTGATCGCCGAGATTGTCGTGATCCCGTTGTCGGGCTGGTTGTCGCGGGTGTTTTCCACGCGCTGGTTGTTCTGCGTATCGGCGGTAGGTTTCACCATCGCCAGTCTGCTGTGTGGGCTGGCCTGGAACATCCAGAGCATGATCGCCTTTCGTGCCCTGCAAGGCTTCCTTGGCGGCTCGATGATCCCGATGGTGTTCACCTCGGCGTTCATGTTCTTCGGGGGCAAACAACGGGTCATTGCGGCGTCGACCATTGGCGCTATCGCCTCGCTGGCACCGACTCTGGGCCCGGTGATCGGCGGCTGGATCACCGACGTTTCGTCCTGGCACTGGCTGTTTTATATCAACTTGCTGCCGGGTATTTTCGTCGCCGTGGCGGTGCCGATGCTGGTCAACATCGACTCGATGGACCTGAAGTTGCTCAAGGGCGCGGACTACCTGAGCATGGTGTTCATGGCGCTGTTCCTTGGCTGCCTGGAATACACCCTCGAAGAAGGCCCGCGCTGGAACTGGTTCAGCGATCAAACCATCCTCACCACCGCGTGGATTTCGGGGATTGCCGCCATCGCCTTTATCAGCCGAAGTCTGCTGGTGAAAAACCCGATCGTCGACTTGCGCGCCCTCAGCGATCGTAACTTCGCCCTCGGTTGCTTCTTCTCCTTCGTCACCGGTATCGGCCTGTTCGGCACTATTTACCTGACACCCTTGTTTCTCGGGCGGGTCCGGGGCTACAGCGCGCTGGAGATTGGCGAAGCGATTTTCTCCACCGGCTTGTTTCAGCTGTCGGCGATTCCGGTGTACGGTTTTCTCGCCAACCGCTTCGACCTGCGCTGGATCATGATGTTCGGCCTGTCACTGTTTGCGTTGTCGATGTGGGACTTCTCGCCGATCACCCACGACTGGGGCGGCCACGAGTTGCTGCTGCCACAGGCGATCCGCGGTTTTGCCCAACAAATGGCGGTGCCACCGACCGTGACCCTGACCCTCGGCGGGCTGGCCATGTCGCGGCTCAAACAAGCCTCGGGGCTGTTCAACCTGATGCGAAACCTCGGCGGCGCCATCGGCATCGCGGCCTGCGCAACCATTCTGAACGACCGCACCAACCTGCACTTCGCGCGCATGGCTGACCACCTGAACTACAGCAACGAAGCCTTGAATAACTGGTTGGAACAAGTGGGCGGCAACTTCGCGACCCTGGGCCAGAGCGCTGCCGAAGGCACTAACACGGCCCTGCACCAACTGTGGTTGCTGACCTACCGCGAGGCCCAGACGCAAACCTATTCCGACGCGTTTCTGGCGATCATGGTCTGTTTTCTTATCGCCACTGCCATGGTGCCGCTGATGCGCAAGGTCGCTCCGCCTGCCGCGCCGTCAGCCGACGCCCATTGAGTCGGTCATGG
This sequence comes from Pseudomonas sp. NA-150, assembly GCF_044336365.1. Taxonomy (NCBI): domain Bacteria; kingdom Pseudomonadati; phylum Pseudomonadota; class Gammaproteobacteria; order Pseudomonadales; family Pseudomonadaceae; genus Pseudomonas; species Pseudomonas sp. NA-150. Next base: position 4,040,217 of record NZ_CP172305.1, read on the forward strand.
CCTGCTCACCCCTTTTTGCATGTTGAGGACCGCACAATGAACCTCCTGGCGACTCGTTTTAAAGGCTCGAAACTGTTTGCGTTGACGACGCTGTTCGTCGCCCTCGCGGGCTGTGCCGTCGGGCCTGATTACCAACAACCGAAGAACGACCTGACCGCCGAGTTCGCCAATCAGACCCTGTTGCAGCAACGGGTGGGCGAAACCGCCGCGCCGTCCCTCGACACCTGGTGGACCGGTTTTGCCGACCCGGAACTGACCACCCTCATGCACCGCGTGTTGCAGCAGAACCTTGACCTCGCGGTGTCATTGGCGCGTGTCGAGCAGGCTCGCGCCGCCGCCCGTGAAGCCGGTGCCGTGCGCTTGCCACAGGGCAGTCTCGATGCCCAGGCGGTACGTCAACATCAATCGCTGAACAGTCCGCTGGGCACAATCGGCAATACCTTCCCGGGCTATGATCGCAACCAGACCCTGGAAAACATTGGCGCTGGCGCCAGTTGGGAGACCGACCTCGCGGGTGGTCTGAAACGTGGTGAACAAGCGGCCCTCGCGGAGGCGCAAGCTGCCGATGCGACCCACGCCGGGGTACGGATTTCCGTCGCTGCCGAAGCGGCCGATGCCTATTTCCGCATTCGTGGCGCGCAACAACGGATCGTCATCGCCGAAGACCAGGTGCATACCGAAGAGAACCTGTTGCGGCTGGTGCAAGACCGCATGAGCAGTGGCCTGTCGACCAATCGCGAACACGCCCAGGCCCAGGCGCTGGTGCTGCAAGCCCGCGCCACGGTGCCGCCGCTGCGCATCGAATTGGCAACCCAGCTCAATCGCCTGGACGTGTTGATGGGCGCGCAACCGGGGACCTACGCCAAGGAACTGCTGACCAGCGCGCAAACCTACAGCGTGCCGACCATTACCGACACCGACGGCCCGGCAAGCCTGTTGCGCCGTCGCCCTGACGTGATTGCGGCCGAACGCCGTCTGGCGGCGTCCAACGAGCGCATCGGCGCGGCGATTTCCGAGTACTACCCCAAGGTGTCGCTGTCGGGTTTGCTCGGATTTGAAAGCTTGAAGAGCGGTGAGTTGTTTACCTCCAACGCCTTTCAACCCCAGGCAGCGATTGGTCTGCACTGGCGTTTGTTTGACTTCGGCCGGGTCGATGCCGAAGTGGCCCAGGCCAAAGGCGCGAATGCCGAAGCGCTGGCGCAGTATCGGCAGTCGATGTTGAAAGCCACCGAGGATGTGGAGAATGCGATCGTCACCCTGACGCAGCTTGAACAGCAGCGTACCGAGGTGGATCAGGAAGTCGCCGCCAGCACCATCGCTCGCCAGGCTGCTCAGGATGCCTACAAAGGTGGGGCCGTGAGCCTGGAGGAAGTGCTGGATCAGGACCGGTTGCTGCTGACGGCGCGGGATCAGCTGGCGCAGCTCAGGGCCAATGATGCACGGGCGGCAGTGGCAACGTTCCGGGCGTTGGGTGGGGGTTGGTCGCAGGGGGCTGTGGCCGCCAAGAACTGACAATCACCTGCACAGGCTGTGTAGGAGCTAACGTGTTAGCGAGGCGGTTTTCCTGACACACCGGCCTCGTTGTAGGAGCCAACTTGTTGGCGAGCTGTTTGACGCGGCCAACCTGACACAGCGCCTCGTGAACAAGTTCGCCCCTACAGGGAATGAGCGGCTTACCTGACGACCTATTTCTGGGATAAATCCGCCATGCCCTTGAGCAATTCAATCGGCATCGGGAACACCACCGTCGTCGTTCGGTCATTGGCCAACGAGCCCAGGGTCTGCATATAGCGCAGTTGCATCGCCCCCGGCTGTCGACCCAGCACCTGGGCCGCCTCTGCCAGTTTCTGCGAGGCTTGCAACTCACCTTCGGCGTGGATCACCTTGGCCCGCCGCTCACGCTCGGCTTCCGCCTGGCGGGCGATAGCGCGGATCATCGACTCGTTGAGGTCGACGTGCTTGATCTCGACGTTGGCCACTTTGATCCCCCAGGCATCAGTCTGCGCATCCAGCACTTTCTGGATATCGACATTCAGCCGCTCACGTTCGGCCAGCAACTCATCCAGCTCGTGCTTGCCTAACACCGCGCGCAAAGTGGTTTGTGCCAGTTGGCTGGTGGCCATGAGAAAGTCTTCCACTTGAATAATCGCCCGTTGCGGATCCAGCACCCGGAAGTACAACACCGCGTTGACTTTGACCGACACGTTATCGCGGGTGATCACGTCTTGCGGCGGGACGTCCAGCACCACCGTGCGCAAATCGACACGGACCATTTGCTGCACGGCGGGGATCAGCAAAATCAATCCCGGCCCCTTGACCTGCCAAAAGCGCCCGAGTTGGAACACCACCCCGCGCTCGTACTCGCGCAGGATGCGGAACGTCGACAACGCCACCAGGATCAGCAGCAACACCAGAGTGCCAAAACCCACTTGCACGAACATGATCAATCTCCTTGTAGAGGTGTCTCCGGCACCGCCATCACGTCCAACCGCAGACCATGACGAGCCACAACCTGGACCCGTTGACCGGGTCGTAACGGTGCCTGACTCAACACCTGCCATTGTTCTCCCTGCAATTGCACCCAGCCGCCCATGGGGTCATCGACCTGCAACGCGGTGATCGTCGCTACGCTGCCCACCAGCCCGGCGTCGCCGCTGACCGGTTGCCGTCGTCGGGACTTGAGCGCCATGCTCACCAGCCCGATCAAACACAGGGCGAAGACAACCGCCAACGCAATGATCATCGGCAAGGCAATCTCGAATCCCGGCGCGCGGGTGTCCATCAACATCGTCGCGCCGGCAATGAAGGCGATGACGCCACCAAAACCGATGACGCCAAATGTTGGTAAAAAGGCTTCCGCCACCATCAGCCCCATGCCCAGCACGATCAAACCGACACCGGCATAACTCACCGGCAACAATTGCAGGGCATACAGCCCCACGATCAGACAGATGCCGCCGACCACCCCGCCCGCCGTCGAGCCCGGATTGAACAACTCGAACATCAGGCCCAGGACTCCGGCCATCATCAGCAGCAAGGCGACATTGGGATTGGTGATGACCGTCAGCAAACGGATACGCCAGTTCGGGTCGTCTCGCACCACCCTCGCGCCGACGGTGTGCAGCAGCGCCTCTCGGCCGTCGACGCTGAACTCCTTGCCGTCCAGTTGCGCCAGCAGGTCATTCAGGTCCTTGGCCTGATACTCGATGACCTTCATCTTCAGCGCTTCGCTGTCGGTCAGGCTGACCGCGTCCCGGACCGCCTGCTCGGCCCATTCCGCGTTGCGTCCACGCAATTGCGCAAGCCCGCGCACAAAGGCTGCGGCGTCGCTGATTTGCTTGCGGGTCAGGGTGTCGGTTTCTGGCGGCGGTGACTGCGCACCCAGTTGTATCGGTGTCGCCGCGCCCAGGTGCGAGCCGGGTGCCATGGCGGCGATGTGGCTGGCATAGAGGATGTAAGTGCCGGCACTCGCGGCGCGCGCTCCGCTCGGTGAAACGTAGGCGGCCACCGGCACCGGACTGACCAGAATCGCCTGCACGATCAACCGCATCGAGCTTTCCAGGCCGCCGGGGGTATCGATGGCGAGCACCACTAACTGTGCCTGCTCGTCGGCCGCGCGGCTCAAGCCAGACGCGACATATTCGGCGCTGGCCGGGCCAATGGCATCGTCAAGGGTCAGCACCTTGACCAAACCGTCTGCCGCAGTCGCCCTCGCTGCCGCAAAGAGCAGCAACATCAACACCAGCATGTAGCGCCACCCGCATCTGTCCACCGGGCCTCCCAAGTCCTGCTTGTCGACCATTACCGTTTATTTTAGTTGAGACATCCCGAAACAACCGTGGTCTACCCAAAACGCTTCCCGACGCCCCGTTATGAGGAGACCGCCTCAATGACAGATCCACGCGATAAGCCTGACACGTTGCACCCATTACCCGATCTGAGCGCCCTGGCGGTGCCCTCGCGACGAAACTTCCTGAAATCGGTGGGTGTTTCCAGCCTGGCCGCCGCCACCTCGCCTTTGTGGATGCAGGCGATGGCCCAGGCCCAGTCCGCCAGCCTCGATGAGCCTGCGGCAGCGCCGGCCCCAGGCGAGCGACGAATGGTACTCAAGGTCAACGGCGCCTCCCACGCCCTGAACCTGCCGGCCAATGCGGCGTTGCTGGACGTGCTCCGCGACCGCCTGCACCTGACCGGCACCAAGAAAGGCTGTGACCACGGCCAATGCGGCGCCTGCACGGTGCACGTCAACGGCCAGGCGATCAATTCGTGCCTGTCGCTGGCGGCCATGCACGAAGGTGACGAGATCACCACCATTGAGGGCCTGGCCCAAGGCGACCAACTGCACCCGATGCAAGAAGCGTTCTGGGAACACGACGCCTATCAGTGTGGTTACTGCACCTCGGGTCAGATCATGAGCGCGGTGGCGATCCTGAATGACAGCCGCATCGGTAGCGACGACGCCAGTGTGCGTGAAGCCATGAGCGGCAATATTTGTCGCTGCGGCGCCTACAAGAACATCCTCGCGGCCGTGCAATCAGCACGGGGCAAAGTGAAGGAGATCGGCTGATGAGAACCTTTGATTATGTTCGGGCCGAGACTGTCGAACAGGCGGTCCATCATCATGCGCAATCCGACGCCGCGTTCTTTCTGGCGGGCGGCACCACATTGCTGGATCTGGTCAAACTGGACGTCATGCGGCCGGTGCAGGTCATCGACGTCAATCATCTCCCGCTCAAGCAAATCGACGTATTAAAGGACGGGCGTGTACGCATCGGCGCGTTGGTCAGCAACACTGCCCTGGCGCGCCATGACTACATCCGTGCACATTACCCGGTGTTGTCCCAGGCGCTGTTGTCCGGGGCCACCACCCAGCTGCGCAACAAGGCCACCACCGCCGGCAACCTGATGCAGCGGGCGCGTTGCGATTACTTTCGTGACGGTGTGTCACCTTGCAACAAACGCGACCCCGGCTCGGGTTGTGCCGCACTTGAGGGCTACAACCGCAGCGTACATGCGGTGTTGGGCACCAGCGACCAGTGCATCGCCAGCCATCCCTCGGACATGTGTGTCGCCATGGCCGCCATTGGCGCGCAGGTCGAAGTGCAAGGCCCCAAAGGCGCGAGACAGATCGACTTTCTCGACTTTCATCTGTTGCCCGGGGCTACGCCCTCCCGGGAGCATGCGTTGCAGCCTGATGAAATGATCACTTACGTGGTGCTCGATGCGCCCTTGACCAGCAGCCGTTCCGGCTACCTGAAACTACGCGACCGTGCGTCGTATCAGTTTGCCTTGGCGTCTAGCGCAGTGATCCTCGTGGTCGAGGGCGATACGGTCAAGGATGTGCGCATCGCCATGGGTGGGGTGGGCACCAAACCCTGGCGCGCCCTGGCTGCCGAGCAGGCTTTGAAGAACACCACGCTGACTCGGGAAACCCTCGACAACGCCGCCGCCATTGCCCTGCAGGGTGCGGTGCCCTACCGCCATAACGCCTTCAAGATTCCGCTGGCGCAGCAGGCGATCATACGCAATGTCGACATCTTGATGGCTTGAGTGGAGGAATGACCATGGCTGAAAACATCATTGGCGCCGCCCCACGTCGAGTCGACGGACGCCTGAAAGTGACCGGCAAGGCGATGTATGCAGCCGATCATCATTTGCACGACATGACCTACGGCTACGGTGTGTTCAGTACCATCGCCAGTGGCAAGGTCACGCGCCTGGACCTCGACGAGGCGCGTACATCGCCGGGGGTGATCGATATCTTTCACTCGGGGCACTTCACCGAGGTCTACCACACCTCGCCGATCCCCAACTCCCCCGCGACTATTCTGACGGGCAGCAAGGCCGACGAAACCCGCCTGCCATTCGAAGACGACACGATCCATTACGCCGGGCAATTCGTCGCGCTGGTGGTGGCCGACACCTTCGAGCATGCGCGGGCCGCGGCGTATAAGGTCAAGGTCAGCTACAGCCCCTCAGCGACGGTCGCCAATTTGCAACAGGCGCTGAAGTCTGGCGAACCCAAGGACGGCGGACGCGGGCATGCCCGGGGTGATCCTGGCCCGGCGTTTGACCAGGCCGCGCATTCGATGGACGCGGTCTACACCACGCCCGTCGAAACCCATAACCCGATGGAGATGCACGCCACGGTGGCGTATTGGGAGGATGGTCGGCTGTATGCCTACGAGGCCAGCCAGGGCGTTGTCGCGCAACGCAATGCGCTGGTACGGGTGTTCGGGCTGACCCCGGATCGCGTTGAAGTCAGAGCCCCCTTCATTGGCTCGGGGTTCGGCAGCAAGCTGTGGATCTGGCCCCATGCAATTGCCGCCTGCGGTGCGGCGAAAGTCATTGGCAGGCCAGTGCAAGTGGTGGTGCCACGCCAGCAGATGTTCACCACCACCGGGCATCGACCGGCCACCCACCAGCACGTACGACTGGCCACCGATGAGCAGGGCAAGCTGGTGTCGATACGTCATGAGTCGATCAACTCGACTTCGTTCACCGACCAGTACGTGGAGAATTGTGGCACCTCGACCCGCAGTCTCTATAGCTGCCCAAATGTACTGGTCAGCCATAAAACCGTACAGGTCAATCACGGGACACCGACTTCGATGCGGGCGCCGGGAGCCGCACCCGGTCTGTTTGCCCTCGAGTCGGCAATGGACGAAATGGCCGAAGTGCTCGGCATGGACCCGCTGGCATTTCGTAAACTCAATGTTGCTGAGCGCGATGAAAGCGAGAACCTGCCGTGGTCGAGCAATCACCTGCAAGAGGCCATCGATCAAGCGGCTGAGCGGTTCGGTTGGCACAACCGCGATCCACACAATGGTGCGATGCAAGAGGGCCACGAAACGATCGGTTACGGCATGGCCGCGTGTAACTGGGATGCCTATCGGACGCCGGCAGAGGCTCGGGTATCGCTGGCGAGCTGACGGCACGGCGTATGCCATCTGCGGTGTGCAGGATATCGGCACCGGGACCTACACCGTGGTTGCCCAGGCGGTCAGCAGCCTGACCGGTTTGCCGCTTGAGAAAATCGAAGTCGAACTGGGTAACTCGTCGTTTCCTCCGGCACCAGTCTCGGGCGGCTCTTGGGCTACCGCCAGCGTGTTGCCGGCCGTGGCAGAGGCCACACGTCAGGCCCTTGAGCAACTGAAAACCTTTGCCGGCAGCCCCAAGGGAGCCTTCGCCGGGACCAAGGCCGAACAGTTGAGTGTCGAAGACGGCAACCTTAAAGGCCCCGATAAAACCCTGAGTTTTGCCGAGGTGCTAACGGCACAGAAACTGGCCAGCGCGGATGGCCAGGCGCACACCGGCATGGCAGAGACGGACAAGTATTCATTCCGCTCGTTTGGTGCACATTTTGTCGAAGTGCGCTGGGATCCGGGCATCTCGCGGTTGCGGATCGCCCGCGTCGTCAGCGCGATTGATGTCGGACAGGTGATCAACCAGAAAACCGCAAGCAATCAGGTTGAAGGCGCAATTGTCATGGCCATCGGCATGGCGCTGTTCGAGGCGAGCGAATACGACGAACGCAACGCGATGCCGGTGAACAATAACTACGCCGAATACGTGGTGCCGGTGCATGCGGATCAGCCGGAGATCGACGTCATCCTGCTGAACTTTCCGGACTACAAACTCAACGAGTTCGGTGCCCGGGGTATTGGCGAGATCGGCATCACCGGGTTGGCGGCAGCGATTGCCAATGCGGTGTACCACGCCACCGGCAAACGCATCCGTGACTTGCCGATTACGCTCGACAAATTGATGGATAAGCAGTCGCCAGCTCGGGTCGTGGTGTAACGGCAGTCAGATCAACGCTGACAACCTGACGTCGGCGGGGGTTGGATGTTTTCCGCGCACAAAAACAAAACCCCTGTTCGCGTTAGCAAACAGGGGTTTCGGAATTTAATCTTGACGATGACCTACTCTCACATGGGGAAACCCCACACTACCATCGGCGATGCATCGTTTCACTGCTGAGTTCGGGATGGGATCAGGTGGTTCCAATGCTCTATGGTCGTCAAGAAATTCGGGTACTGACGCGTCTTTCAACGTTTCAGCAAATCGGGTATGTGATAGCAATCTGTGTGCTGCAAATTTTCGTCGTTTGCGTCTTCACACCTGCATTTGCTTGTCTCTAAGCAAATTGCTTGGGTGTTATATGGTCAAGCCTCACGGGCAATTAGTATGGGTTAGCTCAATGCCTCACAGCACTTACACACCCCACCTATCAACGTCGTAGTCTTCGACGGCCCTTCAGGGGACTCAAGGTCCCAGTGAGATCTCATCTTGAGGCTAGTTTCCCGCTTAGATGCTTTCAGCGGTTATCTATTCCGAACATAGCTACCCGGCAATGCCACTGGCGTGACAACCGGAACACCAGAGGTTCGTCCACTCCGGTCCTCTCGTACTAGGAGCAGCCCCTCTCAAATCTCAAACGTCCACGGCAGATAGGGACCGAACTGTCTCACGACGTTCTAAACCCAGCTCGCGTACCACTTTAAATGGCGAACAGCCATACCCTTGGGACCGGCTTCAGCCCCAGGATGTGATGAGCCGACATCGAGGTGCCAAACACCGCCGTCGATATGAACTCTTGGGCGGTATCAGCCTGTTATCCCCGGAGTACCTTTTATCCGTTGAGCGATGGCCCTTCCATACAGAACCACCGGATCACTAAGACCTACTTTCGTACCTGCTCGACGTGTCTGTCTCGCAGTCAAGCGCGCTTTTGCCTTTATACTCTACGACCGATTTCCGACCGGTCTGAGCGCACCTTCGTACTCCTCCGTTACTCTTTAGGAGGAGACCGCCCCAGTCAAACTACCCACCATACACTGTCCTCGATCCGGATAACGGACCTGAGTTAGAACCTCAAAGTTGCCAGGGTGGTATTTCAAGGTTGGCTCCATGCAGACTGGCGTCCACACTTCAAAGCCTCCCACCTATCCTACACAAGCAAATTCAAAGTCCAGTGCAAAGCTATAGTAAAGGTTCACGGGGTCTTTCCGTCTAGCCGCGGATACACTGCATCTTCACAGCGATTTCAATTTCACTGAGTCTCGGGTGGAGACAGCGCCGCCATCGTTACGCCATTCGTGCAGGTCGGAACTTACCCGACAAGGAATTTCGCTACCTTAGGACCGTTATAGTTACGGCCGCCGTTTACCGGGGCTTCGATCAAGAGCTTCGCGTTAGCTAACCCCATCAATTAACCTTCCGGCACCGGGCAGGCGTCACACCCTATACGTCCACTTTCGTGTTTGCAGAGTGCTGTGTTTTTAATAAACAGTCGCAGCGGCCTGGTATCTTCGACCGGCATGGGCTTACGCAGTAAATGCTTCACCCTCACCGGCGCACCTTCTCCCGAAGTTACGGTGCCATTTTGCCTAGTTCCTTCACCCGAGTTCTCTCAAGCGCCTTGGTATTCTCTACCCAACCACCTGTGTCGGTTTGGGGTACGGTTCCTGGTTACCTGAAGCTTAGAAGCTTTTCTTGGAAGCATGGCATCAACCACTTCGTCGCCTAATGGCAACTCGTCATCAGCTCTCGGCCTTAGACCCCCGGATTTACCTAAGAGTCCAGCCTACCACCTTAAACTTGGACAACCAACGCCAAGCTGGCCTAGCCTTCTCCGTCCCTCCATCGCAATAACCAGAAGTACAGGAATATTAACCTGTTTTCCATCGACTACGCTTTTCAGCCTCGCCTTAGGGACCGACTAACCCTGCGTCGATTAACGTTGCGCAGGAAACCTTGGTCTTTCGGCGTGGGTGTTTTT
>NZ_CP172305.1:4055000-5700000 GCF_044336365.1 Pseudomonas sp. NA-150
CGCCAAAGTGGTGACCCAGGCTGTCATTGACCATTTTGAAACGATCGAGGTCGATGAACATCACCGCCAACTGCCGCCCTTCCTCGCGAAATTGTGACCAGGCGCGATTCAATCGCTGCTGCAAACAGGTGCGGTTCGGCAGCCCGGTCAGCGCGTCATGGAAGTTTTCGTGTTGAAGCTTGGCGTTGGCGTAATCCAGTTCACGTGTACGGTCCTGAACCCGCGCCTCCAGTTTGACGTTGGCCGCATGGATCGCTTCCGCCGCGCTACGTCGCGACAACGCGGTGTCGATGTGCCGCGAAACAAACGTCAGCAACTCCTGATCGCGCTGGGTATAGCTGACCTCGGTGGTGTAGCTCTGAACCGCCAGCACCCCGCGCACCACATTGCCCTCAAACAGCGGAATGCCCAGCCACGAATGCGAACGCACTGACTCATGGGCCACTTCGATCTCACCGGCCGTGGCCAATCGCTCGGCGTCTACCGGGCTGATCAGGCAAGGTCGGCGCTGGCGGATGACGTACTCGGTCAACCCGCGCCGGCCGCGCCGCGCCTTGGGACGGGTGGTTAAACGTTCGTCGACATAATACGGAAAGGTCACCTCGCCGATAGCGTCGTCAAACAGGGCGATATAGAAGTTACGCGCAAACAGCAGCTCGCCGACGATCAGGTGCAGGCCATGAAACAACTCGGCCATGTCGCCCGATTGGCTCGACAGCTCGGCAATCTGGAACAGTGCGCTCTGCAGATGCTCGGCGCGCTCACGCTCGGCAACTTCCTGACGCAGTGCAGCGTTGAGTTCGGACAACTCCAATGTGCGCCGCAGTACAGTTTGTTCCAGGTCTTCCCGATGCAGGATTCGGTCGAAGGCCATGGCCACGTGACGCACCACCACCAGAAACAGTGCTTTGTCTTCAGCGCTGTAGGCTCGCGACAGCTCGTACACCTGCATCGCCAGCATGCCGAACACTTCGTCGGAGGCATTTTTCAGCGGTGCGCCCATCCAGAACTCCGGACGATCACCCACGCAATAAAATCGGCCTTCGGCTTGCGCGGCGAGAATCCCCGCCGAATCGATCAATAATGGCTGACCACTGGTCAACACTTGCCCGGTCAGCGAGAGGTGATCGGGATCGAGGTACTCGTAGTTCTCGGCTTCCAGTGCATCGACATCGATAATGTCGACGTAGTACGGGTAATCAATCTTGCGGGTTTGCGGGTTATACAACGCAAGGTAGAAGTTTTCAGCGTCGATCAGGCTGGCGAGTAACTGGTGCACCCCCACCAGAAACTTCGATCGATCGCGCGTCGAACTGGCCAGGTAAGTAATGTCGTAGAGCACCCGCTGCGTACTTTGCGCCCGCGCCAGGGTGTCGGTCTGCACCTGAATGCCCAGGCACAGGGCAAATTCAGCAAGGGCGGGTTCGGATGCATCGCTAACGGGCGCCAATAACCAGCCCAGCACGCTCTCTCCGGCTCCGGTCGGCCATCGGTGCAGGCGCCAGGTCAGGCAAAACGCATCGAACTCTTCGTTGGCAATGCTGGCCGGCCACTGCACGCGGGGGTCGCCCTGCCCCACCAGATGCATTTGCTCACCGGCGCGGTAGACCACCCACGCCGTGGTGTGAGCCCAGCCACGCGCTGTGTCCAGCAAGGATTCGAGGGTGTTTTCACTGGCGGCCGGTATCATCCTGGAAACATCCGGGTTCCCTGAAGGTTGAGATGCGACAGAGTCGCAATCGTTCGATTGCCGCGGGGCGTCGGTCAATGGACGAACACTCATCACTGCTCCCTGAGCCAGAAACTGGCGGTACTCATCTTGCTGACTGCTAGCAATGTGCCAACATGCTTCCGTTTAAAGCTTATAGCTCATTTTTTCAAATGTTTTATGCGCTTTAGTACAGTCAGCGGTCGGATGATGAGTCCTGCGTCACAAACTAACAGAAACTAACTGTTTCGACGGTGATGTGCTTGATCATCCGGAAAGGCGCTAAATCGGCCTCATTATTGGTCAAACAGGTGATCAGGCGCCACTCCCGTTCGATGGGCGTCCAATGTTGCTGCCGCGCACGTCCCAATTTATCCGAATCGGCCAATACAATAACTTCGGCCGCGCGTTTGATGATGCACTCTTTAAGATAGGCCTGTTGCGCGCTGGCCTCGCACAAACCGAACTCGGCCACTACGCCGTCGGCACCGAGGAATGCCTTGTCGACGCTCAGGCGACTGAGGGTCAGTTCGGCCAATGGGCCGAGGGTGCTCATGCTGGAACCACGTAGATCACCGCCGATCAAAGTCAGGCGCACACCCGGCGCGTTGGCCAGGGTCATGACGGCCAGCAGGTTATTGGTCACGACATGCACGTCTTGCCGCGAAAACAGGTGCTGGGCCAAGGCGGCGCACGTAGTGCCGCCGTCCAGCAACACGGTGTCGCCGTCGTGCACATGGGCGGCTGCGGCCTGGGCAATCAACTCTTTTTGATCGCGCTGGGTGGTCTTGCGCTCATCCAATGAGGCTTCCGGCTCATGGGAGCCGACCAACGCGGTGGCGCCGCCGTAAGTCCGTACCAGATGCCGCTGTTTGGCGAGCATGGTCAGATCGCGGCGTACCGTCGCCTCAGAAACCCCGAGCGCGGCGCTCAACTGCTCGACGTTGGTGTCGCGGGTGCGAACCAGTTCGAGGATGGCGCGATGGCGTTCGGAAGCTTTCATAAACAGGTCTCGTGGTCAGGGACGGTTGCCGATCTTACACGAGCGCAGGCGGTGTGACGCCTTCGCCAACAAGGTGAGCCCCTGTAGGAGCGAACGTGTTCGCGAGGCGGTATACCTGAAACACCGCATCAAGCCTCTCGCCAACAAGTTGGCTCCTACAGACCAACTGTCTACCACTGCAGTCAATCAGCGACGTGTCGCCAATTCCGCGCCCTGGCGCAAGGCTTCCAGCAAGCTGCGCTCATCGGCGATGCCCTTGCCGGCGATGTCGAACGCGGTGCCGTGGTCGACCGAGGTGCGAATCACGTCGAGCCCCACGGTGACATTGACCCCGGCTTCCAGGCCCAACACCTTGACCGGGCCATGGCCTTGGTCGTGATACATCGCCACCACCAGGTCGAAGTCGCCACGTCCGGCGCGGAAGAACAAGGTGTCGGCCGGCAACGGGCCGGTGACATCCAGGCCACGCTCTTGCAGCAGCTTCACCGCCGGGATGATCTTCTCTTCTTCTTCCCCATAACCGAACAGGCCGTTTTCACCGGCATGCGGGTTGATGCCGCACACGCCGATACGCGGCCTGGCGATGCCGGCCTTGATCAACGTCGCGTTGCCGCGTTCGATGGTGCGCTGAACCAGACCCGGCTCGATCTTGCGGATCGCGTCGATGATACCGATGTGGGTGGTGACGTGGATCACGCGCAATTGCGGCGCCACCAGCATCATCGACACTTCATCGATGTTGGTCAGGTGCGCCAGCATTTCGGTGTGGCCCGGGTACTTGTGGCCACCGGCGTGCAGCGCTTCTTTGTTCAGCGGCGCGGTGCAGATTGCGTCGATCTGGTTGGCCTGAGCCAGTTCCACCGCACGGGCGATGTATTGATACGCCGCATCGCCTGCCACCGGCGACAGCACGCCGAACGGCAGATCGTCCGGGATCAAATCCAGGTCGATGCAGTCGATGGTGCCGGCCTCATACAACGCCTCCGAGGCCTCTTTGATGCGACGCACCTTGGCACTGCCACCGACGATCGTGTTGGCTTGCTCCAGGCGACGGGCATCGCCAACCACCAACGGACGACATTGCTGGTAAACGATGTCGTGGGTCAGGCTTTTGACGATGATTTCCGGACCGACGCCGGTGGCGTCGCCCATGGTGATACCGATGACAGGAAGGTAGTTACTCATAATAGGTGCTCGAGCCTTGGGTTCGTGAACGTTAATGCGCTTCAACGGTGGCACTCAGGTGCAACCACGCGGCATACAGCGCGTGCTCGGTACCGAAGGCGCCGGCCTTGGTGATGACGCCGGGGCAATGGCCGTGGCGGCTGGCGATGGGCCTGCCGTAGGCGACACCCGCTTCGATTTCGCAAAGCAATTGCAGGCTGCCGATGCCGACCGTGGTCAGCATCGCGCGCGCCGTCTCGCCGCCAGTGGCAATCAGCCCACCGACTTTGGCAAAGTGAGGTTCGACCAACGCGGCCAGCACGTTGGACAGGTGCGCGCCTTCCTGCGGGTCAAACGCTTCGTCGCGACCAATGCGCAGCAGCAAATCGTGCCCCGCATCGAGGGTTGCGCCGATCCGTGACCGCCAGCTCGCCCAGTCGCCATGACTGGAGCCTGGACGCAGAACGGCAGGCGGTACGATCAACTCGATCACCTCGCTGCGTTGCTTGAGCAAATCGCATTGACGGACCGATACCGCGGACAAGCTGCCGACCATGATCAGAATCGGCGCGCGCCGATCTGCCACAACGGCGCGTTCAACCGCAGCATGGCCCTGAGGCGCGGCGCGAAAGAAATCCGGCAGTTTGGCAATTTCCCGCGCCAGGCCGCCCGAGCCGACCCAGAACAACGGCAGGTCCATGTGCGCCGTCACCTGAGCCAGGTGCAGCAGATCGTCCGCCGTGTGGGCATCGACGATCAATGCCTGGGCGCCACTGTTGGCGCTAGCCACAATACGCGCGGCCAACGCTTCGGGATCACTGCGCAGCGTCTCGATATCCAGCAACTGGCTCTGCAACCCGGCAGCCACCAGCATCGCGGCAACATCCGCCGGGCGATCGGCATTTTCCAGTTTCCAGGTCTCGGTGCTTTCCAGCGGCTCGCCGTTGACGAACACCCGCCCGCCTTGCAGGGTGCGACCGGTGGCCGGAAACGCTGGCGCAACAATCGCCAGACCGGCCAAGGGTTGCAGGGCCGCAACTTCAGCCGCCCAGTTACCACGCAATGTCGAATCGATTTTCTTGTACAAGCGCTGACCCGGTTTGATCAGCGCCTCGAACGCGGCGCGGGTGTGCGCCGCCGCCTCGGCCGGCGACAAGCGCCGGGTATCGGTGTCGGCGGCAGTCACCTGCGCTTCAGCGCTGGCGGACATCGGGTCCAGCGCGACCACGGTGTGCAAGCCGCAGCTGGCAAAACCGATGGCACAGTCCGCTGCCCCCGACAAATCGTCGGCGATGATCAACATACTCATCGAGTGACCTCTTCTCGCACCACGCGCGCCTGAGCCCTGGCCTGCTGCCGTTCCTGATAACGCTTGGCGATGGCAGCGGTGAGGATAGGCGACAGAATCGCCGTCACCACCACGCAGGCGGCGACCAGCAGCGTCGCGCTTTTCGCGGCGTCGGCATAGATCGGATTGGCAGCGGCGATCAACGCCGGCACCGCAGCGGCATTGCCCGCGGTGTTGGCCGCCGCCACCCCGGCGACCCCGGTACCACCCGTGAAACGGTCAGCAAAGTACAGCGGAATACCGGTCACGATCACCACCGCTACGCCCATGCCGATACCCAGCAGGCCGGCGCGCCAGACATTCTGCAAGTCAAGGCTGGCACCCAGCGCCAAGGCAAAAAACGGAATCATCACCGGTACGGCCTTGGCCAGGAAATCGCGCATGTCACGATCAAGGTTACCCAGCAACATGCCCACCAACAGCGGCAGGATACTGCCCAGCAACGTCGGCCACGGGAACGCTGCCAGACCGGCAACACCGAGGGTGACCATGGTCAGGAACGGGCCCGACTCCAGCGACATCACGGTGTAGGCGCCGACATCTTCCGAACGCCCGTACTGGCCCATCAACGCCATGTACAAGCCGCCGTTGGTATCGTTCATCGCCGCGACGATGGCCAATGTGGACACCCCGGCAAAGATTCCGGAGGAGATCGGCTGTTCACCCAAGAAGTGACCAAAGACCACGCCCATGATCACCGCGACGCCAACCTTGGTGGCAAACAGCGCGCCGCCTTTCTTCAGTAGATAAGGCGTGGCTTTGACATCGATGCTCGCCCCCATGCACACATAGAACACGGCGAGGATCGGCAGCGCCCCGGTAAACAAGGCATTGGTGAACGAGCCGAAGAATTTCGGCATATCCGGCATGAATGTCGCGACGAGCGAACCGATCAGCAGCGGGACAATCATCATCCCGCCGGGAATGCGTTCAATGCTGCGCTTGATAGGAATTTGGGCCACGTGGCTCTCCTTATAATTGTTTGGTCTGACGCTGAACCCTGAATATGACTGAAACGAGCACATAAATGATCGATTCAGTCAAAACAGAGTAGAACATTCATCTTACTTGCGCAAACCAATCATTAAAGATGCTCACTTCAAGCATTACCCCCCGTTTGCAGTCTATCCCCCACACTCGAACGAGTGCCTTCTGCCGAGGTCGAAATCCTTACAGGGGTCGTCCCCCGAGGAGATTGATTCATGGTTATTCACTACAAAACTGCCGGGCACCTGGCGTGCGGACACCATGGCAGCAACCTCACCTCCACCAGCGAACTGGCACGGGTGAAATGCCGCAGTTGCCGCAACACGGATGTGTTCAAACAAGCACGTAAAGACGCGCGAAATGCGGCGCGTCGGGCATCACGTAAAAATCGCATCACGCACGTGGCGACGGATTGGCGCAGCGCCTGGCAACAGCGCCTGACCGATCTGCCTGGCCTGCAGCGCTTGCCAAGAGGGTTCAAGGATCAGGCGTTTGTTTAGAAGCGTCTGCGCTGTTGCCATTTCGCCAACTGGTTGGCGAAATGGCAACAGCGCGCAATAACTGATACGACAACGGCAGGCTGCCCAACTCCCACAACTCAACTGCCGCTTGGACGCTGCTCCAGGCTTCACGGATCACCCCGCCATCGCTATGCTCGACGCGACCCTGCCCACACTGGAGCCTCAATGAATTCGGATGATCTCGGCCTGTTCGCGCAAGTGGCCGCCAGCGGCAGCATCTCTCGCGCCGCGATGGAGTTGGGCGCGGACCAATCCACCGTGAGTCGGCGCATCGGCTTACTGGAGGCGGAGCTCGGCGTGCGCCTGTTCCACCGCAGTGGTCGCGGCGTGAGCCTGACCGAACGTGGCCAACAGTTGCTCGGTTATGCCAACAGCGTGGCGCAAACCCTCAGCGAGGCCGAGCAAGGCATGCGCGACAGCGCCGAACAAGGGCCAGCGCGCTTGTGTATCGCCGCGCAACCGACCATCGCGCGCATCTTGTTTGGCAGCCTCGGCCATGCGCTGAAAGAGCGCTATCCACTGACCCAGGTACGCTTCGTCGAAGGACTGGCCAGTCAGGTACTGGGGCGTTTGAGTGATGGCGAGGTCGACATTGCAATCCTCTACCTTCCGGAGCATCCCGGCGCCTTGCAGTTCGATTTATTGCTCAGCGAAGAAATCCACCTGATCACCCCGGCGGATTATCCGCTGCACGGCGATGCGGTGTCAGTGCGTGATTTGGGGGAGATTCCATTGATCCTGCCCAGCACCCATCATGGTTTGCGGGTGATGGTCGAATCGCTGGCGGCGCGCTACGGTTTTTCGCCGAACATTGCGCTGGAGTGCGACGGCTCGATTTCAATTACCAAGCGTCTGGTGCTGGCCAACTGTGGTTGTACGGTGCTGCCTTCAGCAGCGGTCATCGAAGAAGTGGCGGCCGGTCGTTTGAAAAGCTTCCGCCTGGAGAACCCGGAAATTCGCCGCAATGTCGCGATTGTCTGGCCCAAGAACCGCGTCACCCCCAATGGCTTATGGGCAGTGACGCAGATCATCCGTCAGCGCACCGCAGAACTGGTGCACCAAGGTCACTGGCCGGATGCAATCCTGCAAACGGCCAGCGACGACAGCCGGCTTAACCCTTGACCAGTTCGCCGTCGCGCAAGCGCCAGAGGTTCAGTGGGTTGGCGTCGGTCAGCGACGGTGGCAACAGATTGTCAGGGACGTTCTGGTAGCACACCGGACGCAAGAACCGCTCAATGGCCGCCGCGCCCACCGAGGTGGTGCGGTTATCTGCGGTGGCCGGGAACGGACCACCGTGGACCATGGCGTAACTGACTTCGACGCCAGTCGGGAAATCGTTGAACAGAATACGCCCGGCCTTGCGTTCCAGGGTCGGCAGCAGTTCAGCGGCTTGCGCATGATCGGCTTGATCCAGTTGCAGGGTCGCGGTCAATTGCCCGGCCAGACGCGAAGCCACCTTGCGCATCTCGGCAAAATCGCGGCACACAATCAGCAGCGAGCTTGGGCCGAAGTTTTCGTCTTCAAGCGTCGGGTTGGCGAGGAACGCCTTGGCGTCAGTGCGGAATACCGCCGGCTGCGCTTCAAACAAACCTTTGGGTGCCAGGCCCTCGGCCACCGGCTGCACGTCCGCGCTGTCACGCAAACGCTTCAGGCCTTGGCAGTAAGCACCATGGATGCCGGGCGTAAGCATGGTGGTCGGCGCACGCGCGGCCAGTTCGTTGGCCGCGGTTTTGACGAACACTTCCAGCGCCTCGCCTTCTATTGCGATCAGCAGGCCCGGGTTGGTGCAGAACTGCCCCGCGCCCAACACCAACGAATCGACGAAGCTTTTGGCGATGGCCGGACCACGGGCCTGCAACGCCGACGGCATCAGGAACACCGGGTTGACGCTGCTCATCTCGGCATACACCGGGATCGGCACCGCACGTGCCTGAGCGGCGCGCAGCAAGGCCAGACCGCCTTGACGCGAGCCAGTGAAGCCCACGGCCTGGATCGCCGGATGACTGACCAGCGCCTGGCCGATGTCATTACCCGTACCCAGTACCAGCGAGAACACGCCTTCAGGCATGCCAGTGTCTTTGGCCGCTTGCTGAATCACGCGCGCCACCAGCTCGGAAGTGCCCAGGTGCGCGTTGTGCGCCTTGACCACCACCGGGCTGCCAGCGGCCAGCGCCGAGGCGGTATCACCACCGGCCACCGAGAACGCCAGCGGGAAGTTACTGGAACCGAACACCGCGACCGGGCCGACGGAAATGCGGCGCTGACGCAGATCGGCGCGAGGCAACGGCGCGCGCTCAGGCAGCGCGCTGTCCAACACCGCGCCGTGCCAACGACCGTCACGCAACAGCGTAGCGAACAAGCGCAATTGGGTGACTGTACGCATGCGCTCGCCTTCCAGACGCGGCTTGGGCAAGCCGCTTTCCAGATGCGCGCGTTCGGTCAGGTTGTCGCCTAAATCGAGTAACCCTTGGGCAATAGCGTCGAGAAAACTGGCACGGCGCTCGTCCGGCAACTGCCGATAGGTATCGAATGCCGACTCCGCCAGCTCGCAGGCCTGGTCAATGTCGTGGGCCGACGCAGCGCCGAACGCCGGCTCAAGCGCCTCACCGGACACCGCAGCGATGGCAAAGACGTCGCCGCCCTGCCCTTTGACGGCGCGGTGGCCGATGATCATTTCACCTGAAATCTGCATAGTGGTCCTCAATCGAAAAAAGCGGCTCAGTCCAGGCGTGCCTGGGGAGAAATCTGTCGAGAGTCCGTACGCAATTCAATCAACGCGGGCACCCCGGCCTGTTGGGCACGCTGCAAGGCCGCCGGAAAATCTTCGGTGCGCTCGACCAACTCACCATGGGCGCCAAACGACCGGGCGAAGCTTACAAAATCCGGGTTGACCAACTCAGTCGCCGAGACTCGACCGGGGTATTCGCGTTCCTGATGCATACGAATGGTGCCCAGCATACCGTTGTTGACCACAATCACCACCAGCGGCGCGCCAAATTGCACGGCGGTGGCCAACTCTTGCGGGTACATCATGAAACAACCGTCGCCGGCGAAGCACACCACGCTACGCTCAGGACGTTGCAGTTTGGCGGCGATCGCTGCCGGAAATCCGTAGCCCATGGCGCCATTGGTCGGTGCCAGTTCAGTGCCCGGATGGCGGTAGCGATAGAAGCGATGTACCCAGACGGTGTAGTTGCCGGCGCCGTTGCTGATCACCGCGTCGTCGGGCAGCACGTCATTCAAATGCGCGACCACTTGCGCCAGATCGACCCCGACCAGCTGCGGGTGCGGCTGGGGCGGCGTCGAATGCTGCACGTAGTCGGCGCGCGCAGCTTCGGTCCAGTCCCTCCACGGTTGCGCCTTCAGCGCCGGCATCCGTTCCAGCGCATGGGCGAAACCGCGCAGCGACGACAGAATCGGCAAGCGCGCCTGATACACGCGGCCCAGCTCCTGCGGGTCGGGGTGCACATGCACCAGCGGCTGCGTCGGCAACGGGCTTTTAATCAGCGAATAGCCGCCGGACACGGTTTCGCTGAGCCGCGAACCGATGACCAGCAACAGGTCAGTTGTTTTCAGGCGCTCTGCGAGCTTCGGCGAAACCCCCAGACCGAGCATGCCGACGTAATGCGGGTCACGGTTATCGAACAGGTCCTGACGGCGGAACGACGCGGCGACCGGCAGGTTATTCGCTGTGACGAAGCGCTTGATCGCCTGGCACGACGCCTCATCCCAGGCCGTGCCACCGAGTACCACCAACGGCTGGCGCGCGGTGCTGAGCATCGCGTGCAGCTCGTCCAGTGCCGTCGGATCGGGCATCGCGTGGGCAATTCGAACGGGCAGCGCATCGGCACACAGACCGGAGCCAAACAGCACTTCTTCCGGCAAACCGATCACCACCGGCCCTGGACGCCCCGACATCGCAATGCTGAAGGCCTTGGCGACGATTTCCGGAATTCGCTCGAGGCTGTCGATTTCGGTCACCCACTTGGCCAGACCGCCGAACATCTGCCGGTAATCCACTTCCTGAAACGCTTCACGCCCCATGAAGCCGCCTTCGACCTGGCCGATGAACAGGATCATCGGGGTCGAGTCCTGCTTGGCGGTGTGCACGCCATTGCTGGCATGGGTCGCGCCGGGGCCTCGGGTCACAAAGCAGATCCCCGGCCGACCGGTCAATTTGCCGTAGGCATCGGCCATGTTCGAGGCGGCGCCTTCGTGGCGGGTGACGATGGTGCGAATCGGCTGAGCGTCGTGCAGCGCATCAAGCACCGGCAGATAACTTTCGCCGGGCACGCAAAACACGGTGTCGACCGCGTTTTGCAGCAGCGCCTGGACCAGGATTTGCCCGCCATTACGGGGTTGGGTAACTTCAGACATAAACTTCAAGCTCCTTGTTACGGGTTTCAGGCAGGAACAACGCGACGGCGAATACCAGTAAATAGGAACAGGCGGCCCATACCCCGATGGACACCGCCAACCCCATCGAGGCGCTGGTCATGCCCACGCCCGCCGGTACCAGAGCGCCAATGCCCCGACCAAAATTGTAGGAAAAACCACCGGCAGTGCCGCGAATCTGCGCCGGGAACAGTTCGGTAAAACAGGCGCCCATCCCGGAGACGATCCCCGACTGGAACAAACCCAAGGGAAAACCGAGCAGCAGCAATGCACTCATCGGCAGGTGGAATTGGGTATAGGCCAGGACGGTCAGGGTTGCACCGGCGGCAGACAGCGCGAAGGTCTTGCGTCGGCCGATGCCATCGCTGAGGTAGGCCATACCGACATAGCCGCAAAACGAACCGAAGATATTCACCGCCAGGTACAGCGAGGTCATGCTCACCGTCAGGCCCTGAGTTTCCCGCAGGTAAGTCACCAGCCAGGTCAGGATGGTGTAGTTACCACCCAGGGCACCCGCCGCCATTAGTGACGCCATGACTGTGCTTGGCAGAATCGTCGGCGAAAAAATCAGCGCGAAGGTCTTCAACGGGCTGGTCTTTTCCCGGTATTGGGAGGCGGCTTCGAACGCCTCGGATTCGCTGATATTGCGGCGCATCCACACCACCAGCAGGCCCGGCAACACCCCTAACAGGAACAGTACGCGCCAGGCATCGGCCTCCGGCATCAGGTTGAAGATGATCCAGTACGCCAACGCCGCCAAGGCATAACCCACTGGCCACCCGGCTTGAACCGAGCCCACGGCGCGACCGCGAATGCGTTTGTCGACCACTTCGCCGATCAGCACCGCACCGGCCGCCCACTCACCGCCAAAGCCCAGTCCTTGCAGACTGCGGGTCAGCAACAGTTGATGGAAGGAATCGGTGAACGCCGACAGTCCGGTGAACAGGGAAAACCAAAGGATCGCCAGCTTCAACACTTTGACCCGGCCGATACGGTCAGCAAGCACACCGGCGAGCACCCCGCCGATGGCCGAAGAAATCAAGGCCGACGTACTGATGACACCGGCTTCACCTTTGGTCATGCCCCAGACGGTCAGCAGTGTGGGGATGACGAAGGCAAACAGTTGGACGTCCATCGCGTCCAGCGCCCATCCGAGGAAACACGCCCAGAAGGTTCGCCGCTGATTAGGCGCCATGCTGTGGTACCAGGACTGCATAGACTCTCTCCATTGCGCGACTGCGCTTGTTAGTTTTATAGGTCAGAAGACAGAACCGAGTATGTGAGCAAGCCGCTGCGGGCCGAAGGGCGTGGGGTGCATAGCAGGTAGGGCGAAGTTGCGGGGGCACGTCTCAAGCCATGGCACAAATCCTCTGAGCTGCCGAAGGCCGCGAGACGGCCGGAAACGCCGCGACTGCCCCGCTGCCGATCGCAACCTTCGGCAGCTCCTACAGGGGTTGCATCGGATGTGGTGCAGCGATCATTTGTACCAACCCCGATACATTTCCGACAACCGCCCGACACTCGGATAGAACAGCCTTCCGCCCCGCCTGTCCGCGAAGTAGCATGACGGGCAGCGTTGTTTCACTACCGGCCAGCAATGGCGGCAATCTTCAGGCGGCAATCGCACCATGCAAGAAGTTACCCCTATGAGTCTCGACAACGCCTCGGCCGAAGATCGTCGCTGGAACGTACGCGCGCTGATCGTCGATGACGATGTACCGATTCGCGAATTGCTCTGCGATTATCTGGCACGCTTCAACATCCAGTGCGTGGGGGTCACCGACGGCATGGCCATGCGTCAGGTGCTGTCGGAAGAAACCTTCGACGTTGTAGTCCTGGACCTGATGCTGCCCGGCGAAGACGGCTTGTCACTGTGTCGCTGGCTGCGTGGCACGTCGGACATTCCGATTCTGATGCTCACGGCCCGCTGGCGAACCCACCGACCGCATCATCGGCCTCGAACTGGGCGCCGACGATTACATGGCCAAGCCCTTTGAGCCTCGGGAATTGGTTGCGCGAATTCAAACCATACTGCGCCGGGTGCGTGACGACCGCAGCGAACAACGCACCAATATCCGCTTCGACGCCTGGCGCCTGAACAGTGTGATGCGTCAGTTGACCGCGCCTAATGGTTTGGTGGTGCCACTGTCCAACGCCGAATTCCGCCTGCTGCGGGTATTCCTCGAACGCCCACGTCGCGTGCTGAACCGCGAGCAGCTGCTGGACGCCGCGCGCGGACGCAGTATCGAAGCCTTCGACCGCAGCATCGATTTGCTGGTCTCGCGCTTGCGGCAAAAACTCGGCGACGATCCAAAATCACCGCAACTGATCAAAACCGTACGCGGCGAAGGTTATCTGTTCGACGCCAGGGACATCGGTTGATCCGCTCGGCCGACACGCTGTTCGCCCGGCTGTTCGGCGGCGCGCTGCTGGCCATTCTGCTTGCGCACCTGTTGGCGTTCATCTGGTTCACCCATTACGGTTTTCCGCATCCGCCGCCCCCGCCGCAGATGGAGGAGCGCTTCGCACTTCAGGCGCCGGGCTTCGACACCGAACATCCGCACAAGCATCCTCCGGGACGGCCGCCGCTGTTCGGCGGGCCGCTCGTGCCATTGGTATTCCAGCTGATCACCCTGGTGGTTGCCGCGTGGTATGGCGCCAAAGCCTTGAGCCGGCCGATCCGGCGATTGGGCGAAGCCGCCGAGCGCATCAGCGAGAACCTCGACAGTCCGCCCCTGGAGATCACCGGCCCCCGTGAGGCGCGGCAGGCCGCGCAGACCTTCAACCTGATGCAACAACGCATCCGCGAACAGGTGCAACAACGCGGGCGCATGCTCGCCGCTATGTCCCATGACCTGCGCACGCCGCTGTCCCGCCTGAAGTTGCGGGTCGAGCAGATCGACGATAGCAAGCTGCACGGGCAGATGACCCAGGACCTGGACGACATGATCGGCATGCTCGATGCCACCCTGACCTACCTGCATGACCAGCGCACCAGTGAAGCACTGCAACTGTTCGATGTGCAGGCGCTGATCGAATCGCTCACCGAAAACGCTCAGGACCACGGCCACGATGCCCACAGCAGCGGTCATTGTCGGCCACTGATGGTGCAGCCAATGGCCGTGCGTTCGTGTCTGAGCAACCTGATCGACAACGCCTTGCGCTATGCCGGGCACACTCACATCGAGATACAGGACTGCTCGAACCGCGTGCAATTGCGCGTCATCGACCATGGCCCCGGCATCCCTGCCGACCAACGCGAGGTGGTGTTCGAACCCTTCTACCGCGTCGAAGGCTCACGCAACCGCAATTCCGGCGGCGTCGGCATGGGTTTGACCATCGCCCGCGACGCCGCGCGGCGCATGGGCGGCGACCTGAAGCTGGAAGACACGCCCGGCGGCGGCCTGACCGTACTCTTCGACCTGCCGCGACCCTAAAGGGTGGCTGCCCTCAGCCAGCGCTACGACAGCAGCGCGGCGGATCAACGTTTATCCGCAGGCCCCTGTCCCTGAACCTTGGGCGAGGTCCAATCGATCAACAGGCTGTAGGCCACGGCCAGCAAGGTCGGGCCGATAAACAGGCCGATAAACCCAAACGCCAGCAAGCCGCCGAATACCCCGAGCAACACGATCACCAGCGGCAAATCACCGCCACGGCTGATCAGGTAGGGTTTGAGCACGTTGTCGACGCCGCTGATGATGAACGTCCCCCAAATGCCCAGAAACACCGCCATGCCGTACTCACCCTTCCACGCCAGCCAGGCCGTGGCCGGGATCCAGATCAGCGGCGGGCCCATCGGCACCAGGCTAAGCAGGAACGTGGCGATCCCCAGCACCAGGGCGCCCGGCACACCGGCGATCAGGAACCCGATCAACGCCAGCACCGCCTGCGCTGCGGCGGTGCCGATCACCCCGTTGACCACCCGTTGCACGGTACCCGCCACCAGTTCAAGGTAATACCCGGCGCGATCGCCGATCAGCCGCTCCAGCAAGCCGAGCACAAAGGCCGCCAGCCTCGGCCCGTCGCGGTAGAAGAAAAACACAAATACCAGACTCAAGGTCAGGTCGAGAATCCCGGCGCCCACCTGCGCACTGCGCGCGATCAACCAGTTACCGACCTGCCCAAGGTACGGTTTGACCGCCACCAGCACCGCCGCGCCCTGCTGATCAATGGTGTTCCAGTAGCCGATCAGTCGCCCGCCCACAAACGGCACGCCCGCCAACCAGGTGGGCGGCGCAGGTAAACCATCGACCTGCACGTCCTTGATGAAACTCAGTGCGTCGCGAATGTGATCCGCGAGGTTGAACCCCAACCAGACCAAAGGTGCAGCCATCACCGCCATCCAGACCAGCGTCAGCACGCCGGCGGCCAACGTTTCGCGACCGTGCAGCCAGCGGGTCATCAGGCGCATCAACGGCCAACTGGCAAATGCCAGCACCGCGCCCCAGAACAACGCCGACCAGAACGGCGCCATCACCCACAGCACAGCGCCCAGTAGCGCCAGGAGCAGAATCTGCACCAACAGGCGATCATTATTGAGCATGGGTTACCCCGTAAAAGACAAACGAATGGACTGAGCATAACGGCGAACTCTAACCGCATTAGTGCTCGACCGTTGGCAAACGCTACTCAGCGAATCACTTCCAGCGCCAGTTCCGGCGTGGCCGGGCTGCCCGCCTCCAGGCGCGCGGCACGCACCCCCTTGGCGATCAACGCCTCACGCCAGGCTTCGGCGTTGGCCCCGGAAAGCGTGACACGCAGGGAGCTGTCGAGATTGAGCCCGCGCGACAGTAAGGTCGTCCAGACATCCTGCGGGTCACCGGTCAGCGCCGGAAAGTCCAGTTTGCCGGTGCTTTTCAGCTGGCGCAGCAAGGTCGCGGAGGTCGGCAGCAGGTCACCCAACGGTGCAGCGGCGTCGAATTGTTCGACGTGCAGGTAGCCCCGACGATTGCCCCGAGTGATGCTGTACAGCGCGATCAGAGTGTCGTGCTTCGGCGCGGCCAGGCGCAACAGCAGATAGGCCTGCTGATCATCGGCACCGTACAACTTGGCGTTACCGAAGACTTCGTTGGCCCACAGGCTGCTTTCGCCGCAATCCCGAGCCTGACACCAGAATAACAACTCGGCGCCCTGCTGCTGCAAGGCCTCGCGCGCAGCGGTAAAGGCTTCATCGGAGGTGTGCTCGGTGGGCAACTCATAGGTCACCGAAGTGACATTGCCCTTGGCGTTGATCTGCCCATCGAAGCGCAACTGGCCGCTGATCTTGCGAATCGAACCCAGCGGGTAGATGCGCTCCTGGGCGGTGGTCGGCCGGTAGTCGATGATTTCGGCATCCAGCAAGCGTGGCACAACCGCCAGATCATGGCTGTCCGGGACATCGGCGGCATGCAACAAGGTACTGAACGACAAACCGATAAAAACACCGAATAAACGCATAGGTGTGCTCATCGGGTCGACCGGGGGAAAGTGCATTCAAGCGCGTGGCAAGGGCTGGCGATACAGTGGTCCATCAAGGTCATCTCCTGTTTCAATCCGCCCAGCCTCGACAGTTGACCGCTGCAAGTCAAGGAACGGCATAAAAGCGATTGAAACAGTCTGCAACAGCGCTTGCCCCCTCCTCGTCGTTCAAGTGCAAATGATGCCCGCCTGGCAAGGGTGTAACGGTGAAGGGCAACTGCGACAACAGTTCCGGGTGTTGCGCCAACATGCCGTCTTGCGCCACCACCAGTTGGGTGGGACAACTGATGCGTTTGACGAAAGACATCGCCTGTTCGTGGGTCAGACGTTGCGGTGAGTGCAAGGTCAAACGGCTGTCGCTGCGCCAGGTGTAGCCACCCGGAACCGGCATCAGACCGCGCTGTGCGAGCAGTTCCGCCGCTTCCCGACTGACTGCGACCACGCCTTTCATTCGTGCCTCCACGGCGCGATCGATATCGCTGTAGATCGGTTTGCGTTTGTCCGACAGGTTCAGCTGTGCCTGCAAGGCCATGCCCAGACGCTCGGCGGCGCCGCTGGCTTCGCCCGTGGGCGGCACCACGCCATCGATCAGCGCCAGACGCGTCACTCGCTCGGGCAACGCCCCGGCCAACGCCACCGAAACAATCGCCCCCAGAGAATGGCCCATCAGCGAAAAGCGCTGCCAGCCCAACTGCTCGGCGACTTGCAGCACGTCATGCACATAATCCCACAGCGAATAACCGGCGCCGATCGGACGGTGATCGGAATGACCATGGCCGGCCATGTCCAGCGCGACAATGCGCAAACCGTTTAATTTGGGGGCCAGGCGCGCAAAGCTGTTGGCGTTATCCAGCCAGCCATGCAGGGCGATCACCGGTTGACCGTCTTCCGGGCCAAACAAATGGGCCGCCAATTCGATATGCGGCAGCCTCAGGCGAACTTCCTCGACGGGCCGGCTCATGCGCACTCTCGCTCAGCGTTGCGCGCATCCCAGCGAATGAACAGCGACTTGAGCAGATCGGCGGTGGCTTGCGGACGCTCCAACGGAAACATATGACCTCCAGGCATGGACAAGGACTCGCCCAACGGCAGGCGCTTCACCGAACTGGCGTGATGGCGCATGACCACCCGGCTATGACGCCCACGCACCACGGCCAGCGGCACTTGCAACTGCTGCGTGCGACCCGGACTGGTGTGCGGCACGCTGCGATAAATACTGATTTCAGTGGCAGGGTCAAAGCGCAGGCGCAATTGATCGCCGTCCTGCTGCAGGCCGTGTTCCAGATACGCATCAAAGCATTCGGGGTCGAAACGGCGAAACAGCGTTTTGCCCGCAAAATACTGGCGCGCGGCGTCCAGATCAGTGAACAGCTCACGACGCCCCAGCGTGCGGCCGGCCGGGGTGATGCGGTCGATGAAACCAAAGCGCTTGGCGGCACGAATCATCAACTGATCGGCCAGTGTCAGCACCGGCGAATCGAGCATCACCACCCCGCGATACAACTCAGGACAACGCAGCGCTGCATGAAAATGCAACACCCCGCCAAGTGAATGCCCTACGCCCCATACCGGCTCTGGCTGCAGGCGCAGGTGATGGATCAACTCGTCGACCAGACTCAGCCAGTTATCGTTGACCGGAAACCGCGGATCATGGGCATGCTGCTCGAGATGCGCCACGGCATAGTTCGGCCCCAGCGCATTGAACAACTTGCTGTAGGTGGCGGATGGAAAGCCATTGGCGTGAGCGAAAAACACCTGTTGCGACATGCGAGCGCGTCCAAAACAAAACCAGTGGCAATTGTGCGCATCCGCCTACGGCACGGCAATGACTGTAACGGCCAGGAATGATGACACTTAGGTCAAGGCTATGGATGGGGGCATCAAACCATGCACCCGCATGTCGGCCCGCAAACAGGATTGCGATCCTGCGTAGGAGCTTCCGCAGGCTGTGAACAAAGCCATCGCGAAGGTCGTTCCGACCTTATCGCAGCCTGCGGCAGCTCCTACAAAACTGGGGTCAACCGTAGATTTTTGTCCAACCATAAATCCTTGTGGCGAAGAGGCCAGCAAGAGCACCACTTTACTTTTGTAGCACCCAAAATTAAGCCCGGCTAATGCCGGGCTGGGTGTGAAGCGGGCTGTCTTAGCTGATGCGGTTTGCACCCACATGGTCAGCGCCATCGGCAGCAACACGGTTCGCGCCGACATGATCTGCACCATCAGCCGCTACACGGTTCGCGCCAACATGATCTGCACCATCAGCGGCTACATGTGCCGAGTGGATATGTGCCGAGCCGTTTTCTGCGAAGGCTGGTACTGCGAAAGTTGCGCCAGCCAGTACCGTAAAAGCCAGACCGAAGATGAATTTAGAAGTGTTCATGTTTGGTGCTCCGCAATGGTTTAGAAGTTGTTAGTGGGTATGGGGTGGATTCTACGCGGAGCCCCGTTATTAAGAAGTCAATCGGAGTGCTAGCCGATATCGCTGGAATTGATAGTGCGAAAAATGTAGTCATTTCAGGACTATGCACCACAAAGAGCGCTCTACCGGCAACCTCAGAGCCCGAGGATCAGGCTCCGGTAATGCCCGGGATTGGACCCGGACCATTTGCGAAAGGCTTTGTAGAACGAGCTGGTATCGGCAAAGCCTAGCCGTGCGGCAATGTCGGCAAAGCTGAGGTCTGGCTCGGCCAGCCAGACAATCGCCAACTCCTTGCGCACGCTGTCCTTGAGCGCCTGATACGTTTGCCCCTCTTCCGCCAGGCGACGGCGCAAAGTGGAGGCCGACATGCATAAAGTCTGCGCCAGCATTTCAGTCTCAGGCCATTGCTCGGCGGGCAGGGTGCGCAGTTCATTTTTGATGCGGCTGGCGAAGCTTTCCGGATCGCGGTATTTCACCAGGATATTGGCCGGCGCCCGCGCCAGAAAGCGTGTCAGTTCTTCATCGCTGCGCTTGATCGGCAGGTCGAGGCAGTCGGCGGCGAAGATCATCCGGGTGCGCGGTCGATCGAAACGCAGGTTTTCGGAGAACATCACCTTATAGTCTTCGCAAAAATCCGGTGCGGCGCAGCGCAGCTCGATGGCCAGGATCGGTATTCGCCGCCCCGCCAGCCAACAGGCGACGCCATGCACGATCATCCAGAACGTGAAATAGGTGAACGGCCGTCGCGCTGCTGTGTCACCTTCATCGAGAACGATTTCCGCCAGGCTCTGTTGACGCACCAACCCGGCCTGAAAGCCTTCGAGCATCAGTGACAGAAAGCTCAACCCCGACTCCAGCCCGGCCGCCAGCGTGGGTTGCGCCATGGACGAACGACACAAAAACCCCAGGCTGCCCGACCTTAGCCGCCGTGGGTCCATGCCGAAAAACTCGTCATCCCGGCGTCGCGCCAGCAGTCGCCATAGCCTCGCATAGGCTGTCGCCGGCACCCGCGCATCCGCTTGAGCAAACAACGCCGGCGCAATGCCGACCTTGGTCAATACCTCGTCAGTGGCTGCTCCCGGCGCACAACACTGCAACAGTGCTTCGCGCACCATGTGCATGGAGATGGTGTCTTTTTCTGACATGAGTACCGCGGGTCCGTGATAGCGAGAGGCATGATTGCCGGCCATCTTAGGCAACGTATTGCAAAACGCCAGCTAAACACGGGCTTTAACGGTCAACCGTCTAAGCCACCTCCACCTCGGACCAGACATTCATCAGCGGCGTCTCGGACAACATTTCGCCCAGGCGCCACATATCATTCCGCTGGCTGCGCCAGGCGAGATAAAGGTTAAAGGCATCAGTGCTTTCCCATTTTTCGATGAACAGCACGGTGCACGGGTCATCGTGCTGGCGTACCACCTGCATCGACAGCGACCCTGAAAAAGCCAGCGTTTCGGCGACCCGCACAGTGAGTTCATCGAGAAATGCGTCTTTCAACGATGGCTTTACCTTCATCTGCAGCGTGACAGTGATAGCGTTGTTCATGGTGTGTTCTCTTCGCTGACGGCCGGTGAACGAAGCATAGTGTCAAAACCCTCAGTCATCCGAAACGCCGGATAAGCCGATAATTTCGCCATTGCCCCCTCAACCGCCGACTTTACACTGCTTGGCCCGCGACGCAATCCGACACACATGATCACCCGGTAAAAACGAACCTCCCTACGGCCAGGCGGTCGCAGGGTAGTACCGCTAGTCTATTCAGACAGCCTTTGCCTGGCTCACGGGAGTTCACCGATGCCGCAACACCCTATCCGCACTCTGCTCACCTGCCTGTTGCTGCTGGCCCTGAGCGCTTGTGCGCTGCTGCCCAACCGCGATCCGCTGACTATCAACGTGGTGGGTATCGAACCGCTCGAAAGCCAGGGGTTCGAAGTGCGCTTTGCCGTCAAACTGCGCTTGCAGAACCCCAACGAAACACCGATTGAATACACCGGCGTGGCCCTCGATCTGGACGTCAACGGCCGGCTGCTGGCGTCTGGCGTGAGCGATCAGCAAGGCACCATCGGCCGCTTCTCCGAGGCGGTACTGGTGGTGCCGATCACCGTTTCAGCGTTCAGCGCCTTGCGCCAGGCTGTGGGGTTGGCGGACAACCAGGACGTGATCAACAACCTGCCGTATGTGCTGCACGGCAAGTTGGCGGGCGGATTGTTTGGCACCATGCGTTTCAGCGACAGCGGCACCTTGAGCATGCCGAAGTCGCTGAACGGCGGTTGGTAAGCACCCGCCTCAGTCTTGAATGAAGCGCACGCCGGGCTTGGCCCGTTGGTCCACCACCAGTTCAAACACATCCGGCCGCGAATAGTGGCCGACCACGTCGAAATCATACCGTGCACGCACCAGCTCGTCGGTGTCGATTTCGGCGGTGAGCAACCCGGACTCACCCACCAGCGGCCCGGCCAGCACCTCACCCAACGGTCCGACAATCACGCTGCCGCCATTGATCAGCGGCCGCTCGGACGGCCAGTTCTTGACCTCGATGCCCAGGGCCTGGGGCGACGGTTGCACCTGACAGGCACTGATCACAAAGCAACGACCTTCATGGGCGATGTGGCGCATCGAGCACTGCCAGATCTCGCGCTCATCGACGGTCGGCGCACACCAGATCTCCACGCCCTTGGCATACATCGCGGTACGCAGCAAAGGCATGTGGTTTTCCCAGCACACGGCGCTGCCAAGGCGCCCGGCCCGGGCGTCGATCACTGGCAGGGTCGAACCATCGCCCTTGCCCCAGATCAAGCGCTCGGTGCCCGTCGGCATCAACTTGCGGTGCTTGGCCACCAGGCCGCCATCCGGTTCGAAGAACAACACCGTGCAGTACAAGGTATTGCCTGAGCGCTCGATCACGCCCAGCACCAGACTGGCGCCCGTGCGCGCCGACAACCCGGCCAATGCCTCGGTTTCAACGCCAGGCACGTCAATGGCATTGGCGAAATACCGGGCGAAGGCTTCACGCCCTTCCGGCAGGCGGTAACCCAGTTGCGTGCCGAAGCTTTCCCCTTTGGGATAACCACCCAGCAAGGCTTCCGGCATCACCACCACACTGGCGCCGGATTCGATGATCGCGTCTTCGTAACTCAGAATCTGTGCCAGCGTCTCGGCCTTGCCCTCGGGCGATGAGCCGATCTGCAGCGCGGCAACTATGGACTTAGGCATTTCAGCGTCTCCTGATGTGGGGGTGTTGCGCATTGTGGAACCACAGCCGATCATGAATAAAGCCCACTTCAGTGCTGAATGATATGAGCCAAATGAATATCGCCAATGTCGACCTGAACCTGCTGAAGGTGTTTGAAGCGCTGCATGACGAAGCCAGCGCCAGCCGCGCGGCGTTGCGCCTCGGGGTCACCCAATCCGCCGTCAGTGCGGCGCTGCGAAGGTTGCGGGAGCTGTATGGCGATCAGCTGTTTGTTCGCACCGGACGAGGGCTGGCCCCGACGCTGCGCGCCAATCAGCTGAAACCGGTGGTCAGCGATGCGCTGAACAAGTGTCGGCAGAGTCTGGCGATGGTCGACCCGAACCAAGGCCATTATGAAGGCCGCTCCGTGGCCATCGGCCTGTCCGATGACTTCGAAATTGCCATTGGTCGACGCTTGATGCAGTTGATGCAAACCCGCGCACCGAAACTGCGCTTGATCTTCCGTCAGAGCCACAGCCAGATCGTCGCCGAAGCATTGCTGGAGCGCAGCATCGACCTGGCGATCACCTCGGGTGGATTTGCCGATCGCCTGCTGAGTCGCCGGGTGTTAGGCGAAGGCGGCTATCTGTGCCTGGCGGACCCGGCCAGCCTGCGCGCCGGGCAAAACCAACTGACGCTGGAAGAGTTCGTCGCTCGCCAGCAGATTCTGGTGTCGTCGGGCGGGTTTATCGGGATTGTCGACGAGGGACTCGCCACTTTGGGCATGACCCGTCAGGTCTGCGCCTCGACCACGCATTTCGCGGCACTGCCGTATTTGCTCAAGGGCACCCAGGCGCTAGCGACCATTCCCGCTCACGCCGCCGAAGCGATTGCCGCCTTGACCGGGCTGAGCCTGCTACCCTGCCCGCTGCCCATGCCGCGCTATCCGATCGAACTCGGCTGGCGCACCAGCGCGCTGATCGACCCGGCGGTGATCAAGGTGCGCGAGGCTATTGCCGAGCTGTTCTAGGCTTACTTGTTGGCCGCCATCAAGCGATTGACTTCACTGCGGACCATGTTCGCGTATTCCGGGGGCGACATGGCGTCCAGCTCGGAACGCACCCACTCGGCCCATTTGCCTTTGCGCTTGGCGCGTTCGCCGAACAGGCGCGCGCCGTCGCCCTTGGCTTTGCCCAGGTTGCTCTGCCAAAGGTCGAACAGTCGGGATTTTTCATCTTCAAGCGCTGCACGCTCAGCGATGGGCCGGTTGGCCAGGTTGAAGCTCATACGGGATCACCTGTGGCTAAAAAACGCTTGCATCTTACACTGCTGTCGGAAGTTTCTTAGCTGATATTGTGATCCGACCGGACCGACGAACAGAAAAAGACTGCAACTTTTTCGTCCACCACGGACTCCATTGCTCACTGTCGTCAACAAATGAAAGGAAGACACCATGGCCCGTAAAACCGCCGCTCAAAACGTCGCCGACCAAATCAAGGACCAGGCTTTCAGCGAGCTGCAGTCATTGATCGAAGATTCTGAAAAGCTGCTCAAGGACAGCGCGGCACTGGTCGGCGAAGACGCCGAAACCCTGCGTGCTCAACTAAGCCTGAAGCTGAAACAAGCCCTGGAATCGGTCACCAGCGTTCGCGAACGCACCCAACCTGCGGTCGAGGCCACCGAGAACTACATTGGCGGCCATCCATGGCAGACCGTGGCGATTTCTGCCGGGTTTGGCTTGGTGGTGGGGTTGTTGTTGGGGCGTCGTTAAGCTTTCACAGACTTCCCTGTAGGAGCGAACTTGTTCGCGAGGCGATGCATTTGATACACCGAGTTCTATCCCTCGCCAACAAGTTGGCTCCTACAACGAGTGGCCTACACCAAACTCGGTGGCACCAGCGTCTGCAATTGCTTGGCAAAATAATCCAGGGTAAACGCGTGGCTGCTGGACTCTTTCAGACCGATGCGTTTGGTCAGTTCCCAGTCGTGGGCCTGTGGCGCGAGGCTCAGGGAAATCTGTTCTTGTGCGTGCAGGCTCAGCCCCGTGACACCGATCGACACCACCCCCTTGGCCCCCATCGCGTCGGGCACGAACACCACTTGCCGTGCGGCAAAGCTCAGGGTCATGCGTTGGGTGCGAAACGGTGAGTGTTCATCCGGATAGCCCTTGCTTTGCGCAAGGTGCGGCTCATATTCGAACTGCAGTTGGCCGCTGCTTTTCAGTGGGGCCAACCAGCCTTCAATCTGCTCGTATAAGCTGGAAATGCTCGATTCCCAATGGACCAAATCGTCCTGAAACTGTTGATGCTTGCGTTCTTCGTTGCGTTTGTTGGCGTCCAGTAGCTCGCCTAACCGCTGTACTTCGTCCATCTGTGCATCCTCGGTCGTTCGTACATCGAACCGAAGGTGATAACACACCCTCAGCTCCATGACCAACAGCGCCTGACTCAGTTACAGCTTATGGTCGACGATTTCCGACTCGTAGCTCATCTTCAGTGCCAGCTGCGCGCGCTTCTCTTCGGCGGCCGCTTTGGAGCTAAACGGCCCGAGCAGTACGCGCTCCTTGCCATCACGCACCGAGACGAACGCGGCGAATCCGTGCTCCATCAGGCGATCGGTCAGGTCGCTGACCGCTTTCGGGTCGTTGATCAGCAGATCCCACTGGGGCGCAGCCGCCTGGCTGACCGCCGCGGCCGCGGCCTGCACTTTCGCCGGTTTATCCTCGCCTGCACCACATCCCGCCAATGCCAATACTGCAACCATCAAGAGCAATCCGCGCACAATCATTTCCTCGCGTGTGAAGTGCGCAGAGTTTAACACTCCTGAGCCGGCTGCAAGTCAACCTGCCCCGGTGTCTGCAGCAGACGCACGGGGCAGCGGCGTATTCACGCGGTTTTATCGGCGTGAGCCTTGACCAATGGCGTTGCCAATGCGGAGTCGCCCTGTGGTTCGTTCATTGCCTGCAAAGCCCTTGCAGCCTTGGCCTGGTCGAATGAACCGTCCCATTTGGCGATGGCGATGGTGCCGATGCCGTTACCGATGAGGTTGGTCACCGCCCGCGCTTCGTTGAGGAAGCGGTCGACACCCAACAGCAGCACCAGGCCCACCAACGGTATCGCGTGAATCACCGACAAGGTCGCCGCCAGCGTGACAAACCCGGCTCCGGCCACGCCCGCTGAGCCTTTGGAGGTCAGCAACAGCACACCGAGTACCACCAGTTGGTCCATCAGGGTCAACGGCGTGTTGGTCGCCTGGGCCACGAAGATCGCCGCCATGGTCAGGTAAATGCAGGTGCCATCGGAGTTGAAGGTATAGCCGGTAGGCAACACCAGCCCGACCACCGACTTCTCGCAGCCCAAGGCTTCCAGCTTGACCATCATCCGTGGCAGCACCGCTTCAGTGGAGCAGGTGCCCAGCGTGACCAGGATCTCGTCCTTGAAATAGCGCAAGAACTGCAACAGCGGCAGCCCCGACCATCGCGCCACGGTGCCCAGCACCACCACGATGAAAATCAGCGTGGTGACATACAGCGCCACCAACAACTGCCCCAGCGACAGCAGCGTGCCGATCCCGTATTTACCGATGGTGAACGCCATGCCGGCACCCGCCCCCAGCGGCGCCAGACGCATGACCATCGCAACGATACGGAACAGGCTTTGCAACAGCATGTCGATCACCGACACCAGCGGCTTGCCGGTTTCGCCCAGCTGCACCAGGGCGATCCCCATCAACACCGAGACCAGAATCACTTGAAGCATCGCGCCCTTGGCGAAGGCATCGAAAAGGGTGTTGGGAATAATGTCGAGGAAGAACTGAACAATGCCACCTTGAGCAGCCGCAGCCTGGGTGTAGTTGCTGATCGCCGCGCCGTTGATGGTCGTGATGTCCACGTTCATCCCGACACCCGGCTTGAGGATATTGACCACCACCAGGCCGATCACCAGCGCAATGGTCGACAACACTTCGAAATAGATCAGCGCCTTGGCACCGATCCGTCCGACTTCTTTAACGCTACCCATTTTGGCGATGCCGACCACCACGGTGCCGAAGATGATTGGCGCCAGCAGCATCTTGATCAGTTTGATAAAGCCGTCGGCCAGCGGTTGCAGCTTGGCGCCGAGGTCAGGAATGAAGAAGCCGATGGCGCCGCCAATGACGATGCCGATCAGCACTTGAATATACAGTTGGCCATACCAACGGGCCGGTGCCTTGTCCACGGGAGTACCTCACTATTGTAGTTTTATGAGGAAGCGGTAGAGCGTGCGACGCGAGATCGCGGCTCGGCCCTTATGGCAGGGGCCGAACCGCGAAAGTCAGCGGGGACGACGGATCAGACGCCCTCGCCCAGTTCGCGCATGACCGCATACAACGCGGACTTGGCTTCGAAACCGACGCCCGGAATATCCGGCAGACCGACGTAGCTGTTCTCGACTCGGATGCCATCGGCGAAACCACCAAACGGCTGGAACACGTCCGGGTACGACTCGTTACCGCCCAGGTGCAGGCCGGCAGCGATGTTCAGCGACATCTGGTGACCACCATGGGGCACCACGCGACGCGACGACCAACCGAGTTCCTTCATCACATCGAGGGTACGCAGGTACTCCACCAGGCCGTATGACAATGCGCAGTCGAACTGCAAGAAATCGCGATCCGGACGCATGCCACCGTGGCGCAGCAGGTTGCGCGCGTCTTGATGGGAGAACAGGTTTTCACCCGTGGCCATCGGCAGGTCGTAGTGATTGGCCAGTTCGGCTTGCAACGCGTAATCCAGCGGATCGCCCGCCTCTTCGTACCAAAACAGGTTGTAGGGCTTGATGGCTTCGGCGTAGGCAATGGAGGTCTTGAGGTCAAAACGGCCATTGGCGTCGACGGCCAGACGCTGGCCATCACCGACCACTTCCAGTACCGCTTCGATACGGCGCAGGTCTTCGTCCAGCGGCACCGCGCCGATTTTCATTTTCACCACGTCGTAGCCGCGATCCAGGTAGCTGCGCATTTCTGCCTGCAGCTTGGTCTGGTCCTTGCCCGGGTAGTAGTAACCGCCAGCGGCATACACCCAGACCTTGTCGTCGGCCACGCCACCGCGATAACGGTCGGCCAGCACGCGGTACAGCGGTTTGCCTTCGATCTTCGCCACGGCATCCCAGACCGCCATGTCGATGGTGCCGACCGCCACCGAGCGCTCACCGTGGCCGCCTGGTTTTTCGTTGGTCATCAAGGCTTTCCAGATGGCGAACGGGTCGAGGTTGTCGTGTTCCTTGTCGATCAGGCTTTCCGGGTCGGCTTCCAGCACGCGGGCGAGGAAGCGGTCGCGCATCAGAGCGCCTTGACCGTAGCGACCGTTGGAGTTGAAACCGTAACCGATCACTGGCTTGCCATCTCGGATCACGTCAGTGATCACGGCGACGACCGAGCAGGTCATTTTCGAGAAATCGATATAGGCGTTGGCAATAGGGGATGCGATGGAAACCGTCTTCTCGCGAATGTCCACGATGCGCATGGGGTGAGGCCTCTTGAGTGATCTTGTTAGTTGTCATGTTTGAACTAGCGCCACCTTAGAACTGGACGTTGCGCCGCGGCCAATGCTAAAAACACCGCACTTCATGCATTAACGGCATTGCGATGGAACTGGTCTGGCTGGAAGATTTCAACGCGCTCGCGGACAGCGGGAATTTCTCCCGTGCCGCCGAGCTGCGACACGTGACACAACCGGCGTTCAGCCGGCGGATACGCGCGCTGGAGAATTGGGTCGGGGTCGACCTGTTTGAACGCACCACCCAGGGCGCGACCTTGACCGAGGCCGGGCGACACATGCTGGCCAGCGCGCAGGAGATGACCCGACGCCTGTATCAGATGCGCCTCGACGCCCGCGAAGTGGCCGGCAAACAAGTGCGCACCCTGCACTTCGCCGCGACTCATTCGTTATCGTTTACCTTCTTTCCCGGTTGGATCAGAAGCATCGGCGGCGATGCGCCCATCGAGGCGATTCGTTTGCTGTCGGACAGCATGATGGTCTGCGAGCAAATGCTGTTGCATGGCGAGGCGCAGTTCATGCTCTGCCATCAACACCCGGACGTCCCGCCGCGACTGACCGCTGACCAATTTCAGTCCAAGACCGTGGGCAGTGACGTGCTGATGCCGTTGCGAGCAGCGAGTGCGCAAGGGGTCATCGGCGAAAATGGCGTGTATGAGCACCTGGCCTACACCGCTGAATCCGGCCTGGGTCGGATCGTCGCAGCGAGGTTGAAGGGCGAACAACAACCGCCGGCGTTGAACACGGTGTTCAGCTCCCACCTGTCAGCGGTGCTGTTGTCCATGGCGCTGGAAGGCAAAGGCATCGCCTGGCTGCCGCGAATCCTCGCCGAGCAAGACCTCGCCAATGGCAAGCTGGTGCGGGCGCTGGACGAGCACTGGGACATCCCGGTGGAAATCCGCCTGTTTCGGCCGACAGCCGCCTTGAGCGATTTCGCCGAGGACTTTTGGGCAGGGCTGTAGGAGCTACCGAAGCCTGCGATCGACCGAGAATCGGTCGTGTTCTTGACCTTGCTGAAGGTCCTGCGAACCTTATCGCAGCCTGCGGCAGCTCAGGTGTTGCGGCCATGATCAGCCCTGAGCCGTTTCCAACGGCTCGGTATTCAACGTCCGCTCATGCTCGATCAGCACGTGTTTGATGATATCCATCACTTCCAGGTTGGAACGTTCCATCATGTCCAGGTGCGCAAGGGTTTCGTCGAGCAGCCCTTGATCGTGAGCGGCCAGCGCATCGACGCCTGACTGGTGGACCAACGCGTGCGGGCGCTCGATTCGGCTGAAGGCCTTGTAGCTTTTCAGGCGCTGATTGCCTTCGCCGTAGTACCACTGGCCGAACGGGCAATCGTGGTCGCCGATCAGTGCCAGGTCCGGATGCCCATCGGTGCTGAGCACGCCTTCGTACACCGCTACCTTCAACCCCAGCTCGGCCAGGTTTGCCAGTTCAATACCGGCACGGAAGCACGATTGACTCATCTCGACCTGCATCCGTTGCGCCAGGTTGAACACCTCATACATCGAACTGCCCGCCTCGTTGGTCCTGCCGTGGAATTCGCTGGCGGTGGCAGCTTGTTGCTGGATGCTGGTTTGCGCCACCTGGATCATGTTCTTGATGTCGGCGGTTTCGCGGACGATATCGGTGGTGGCGCTGGCGGTTTTTTCCGCCAAATCGCGAATCTCACTGGCGACCACGGCAAAACCGCGCCCCGACTCCCCTGCCCGTGCAGCTTCAATGGCTGCGTTGAGCGCCAGCAGGTTGGTCAGCTTGGCAATCGAACTGATGATGCCGACGATGCGGTCGATCTCACTGGCTCTGATCACCAACTGGGAGATTTGCTCGTTGAGCGAGGCCAAGCCACTCTCCATCGCATGAGTTTGCTCTTGCAGCACCGCAAATTTCTGCTTGTTCTGAATCGCCGCCGTGGCCACGCTTTGCGCCCGATGATTGTTCTCTTCCAGGCGCGAATTCAGGTAACTGAACGAATCCCCTACCGGCGCAATCGAACGCCCGAACTTCAGCATATTGCCGGCCAGGCCCTTGTAGAACTTGAAGTCCGACTCTGCTGACTGCTTGACCGACGTGGCACTGGCTTCAATTTCGAGCTGCGCGATGCGCTGGCGGGCGGCGTCCAGATCAGCCTGAAGTTGCGCGTTCTGTGACTGAAGCGACTGATATTTGCTGGCACTCACGAAAATCATATGTTGGATAACCCGTATCAGGTTTTGGACAATTTCGTTATCCCATACAAGTTTCATGCCTCAAAAAATATACTTATATTTCAGTAGGTTAAAAACATGAAGTCTTTTTGACACGGGAAAGTTGAGGTCTAATTGACCCCGGCTGTCGTTTTGACCACGAGGAGCAACCTTTGCCCGAGACTTTTCTATCACCCGCCTCGCAGCACTTAACCGTCAACGGTTGAAATACTACATGGATGAGTTTCAGCAGAACCAGGGGCGCCCGTTTGTTTTACAGACAGACGCTCCGCTACATTCATAACCGCTGCGTAAAAATATCCAGACAGGCTTTTATGTAAGCAACCTGATAGGCGTAGCTTTCCTTGACCTGTACTTTTACTTCGGGTGAAGGCTTGGTCTTTCTAATTTCAATGATGCCTAACTGCATGGATTGCGCAATCAGATCGGCCAACGTCTGAAATATGCCTAAGTAACCAACATTCGGAAATTGCTTGATGAGGGCGCTCATGACGACGTCAGCATCATCACGCAGTGCCTGATACTCGGTTGGGCTTAATTGCTGATCAGCGTAGATTGCGCTGAGTCTTGCAGAAAGAGTCGGTGTGCTGGCTGATGACTCTTTATTCGTTTCTGATTCCGTGTCCATGTTCACACTCCCTTGATGAATCGTTGAATCGAATCGACTTACTGAGCGTAGGACAGGCGTTTCGACGTCGCCATAGGTAAGACAGCAACATCCTCCTTCCGGCGATACTTATTGGAAATAAACCCTAGAGTAAAACGACTAGTAACTTCCGGCTTGCCGGCGTCGGCGTCTGTAAAATCCGCCATCGCCGACAAGCCGGACTGCTACGGGGTTCGTGGCGCAAAGCTTAGGCCAGAAGTTTGAGCAACTCCTTCGCCGCCGCCGTCGAAGATGCCGGGTTTTGTCCGGTCACCAACAGGCCATCGGTAATCGCCAACACCGCCCAGTCCTCAACTTTTTCAAACTTGCCGCCGAGCCGCTTTAGTTCGTCTTCCACCAGGAACGGCACGACTTTGGTCAGGCCCACCGCCTCTTCTTCCGAGTTGGTGAAGCCTGACACACGCTTGCCCTGGACCAGCGGTTTGCCATCGATCATGACATGCCGCAGCACACCGGGCGCATGGCAGACTGCTGCCACCGGTTTTCCCGCTTTGTAGAACTCTTCGATCAAGGCAATCGACTTGCGATCTTCCGCCAGGTCCCACAACGGCCCGTGTCCACCGGGATAGAACACGCCATCAAATCCGCCGGACTGCACGTCCGCCAGCTTGACCGTGGTCGCCAGTACGTTCTGCGCGGCCGGGTCCTTCTTGAAGCGTTCGGTCATGTCCGTCTGCCCGTCGGGGGTGTCGCTTTTCGGATCAAGGGGTGGCTGCCCGCCCTTGGGCGAGGCGACGGTGATCGTGGCGCCAGCGTCGAGAAATGCGTAGTACGGTGCTGCAAACTCTTCAAGCCAAAAACCGGTCTTTTCCCCGGTGTTGCCGAGCTTATCGTGGGACGTGACAACCATCAGAATCTTCATAACGAAATCCTCTACATGGGGTGCACAGGTCGACATTGATACATACGACTTGTCGTAGGCCGCGTAAATCAGTAAAGCTAATTCCCGACGAGCGCCGTAACCATTTATCTCAAGGGAGCTTCAATGACTGCATTGCTGGAAAGCCACGCTTGGGTCTTGCTGTTCCTCAACGTGCTCTGTGAACAGGCGGGGCTGCCGATCCCGGCCTATCCGGCACTGGTGGTAGCGGGAGCCCTGACCTTCAATGACTCCGGGGCGATGCTCGGCGGCGTTTGGGGGCTGGCAGTGCTGGCCTGCCTGCTGGCGGACAGCGCCTGGTATTGGGCCGGACGGCGTTACGGCGGCTGGTTGATGGGCACGGCGTGCAAGATTTCGCTGTCGCCTGACAGTTGCGTGCGCAAGAACAAGCACCTGTACCTGCAAGTCGGTCCGCGCCTGCTGCTGGTCGGTAAATTCCTGCCCGGCGCAGGCGCGCTCTCTACCTTGCTGGCCGGGATGATGGGCACCCCGTATCGACGCTTCATCGCCTACGATCTGGCGGGCTCGGCGATCTGGGCCGGTTCGGCGTTGTTCCTCGGTATCATTTTTCGCAACTCAGTGCAGCGCGGGCTGGACCTGCTGGGCGCTTACCTGCCGTATGGCATTGCAGGCGTGGTGTTGGTGTTTGCGCTGTTCCTCGGCTGGCGCCTGTACAACCGCCGCCGTCTGCTGCAACGCATGCTGCGCGTGCCACGGGTCTCCGCCGAAGAACTATTGAATTGGGAACAGCCGCCGTTGATCCTGGATGTGCGCAGCCCCGAAGAACGCCTCAGCGATCCGATTCCTGACTCGGTGATGGTCAACTATGACGTCACCCTGGACGCCCTGCCGCAAGACGCGGCGCAACGGGTCATCGTGGTTTACTGCTCCTGCCCTCGGGAAATTTCGGCGGCACTGGTAGCGGAGCGGCTCTGCATCAACGGTGCGGCGCGGACTTTTGCGCTCAAGGGCGGGTTGGCGGCCTGGCGTAATGTGCAGCCACAGGCCCTGTAGGAGCGGACTTGCCCGCGATGGCGGTGTGTCAGGCAAGCCCCAATCGCGGGCAAGCCCGGCTCCTACACGTGAACGCAGTCTTTCAGACCACCATCCCATCCCGCGCCACGATCACATGGGCGGGCAACGGGTTGTCCTGCAACCACACATCCAGCGTATGCCCAATATGGGTCAACACCGCCAAATCAGGCTGCAACTCGGCGATGCAGGCCAGTGCCAGATTCAGGTCGTTGTGATTACGCGGCGCCTGCGGCTGTGGTGGCATCGAGCAATCCAGCACCACTGCATCCAACGTCTGGCGTTGAAGAAATATCCGC
Source organism: Pseudomonas sp. NA-150 (assembly GCF_044336365.1). Taxonomy (NCBI): domain Bacteria; kingdom Pseudomonadati; phylum Pseudomonadota; class Gammaproteobacteria; order Pseudomonadales; family Pseudomonadaceae; genus Pseudomonas; species Pseudomonas sp. NA-150. The sequence goes on from NZ_CP172305.1 coordinate 4,087,805, forward strand.
GTATGGTCCGGCAAACCGACAGTGTCGGTGAGATAGGCGATCCGTCGTCCGTCGCCTTCCAGCAAATAGCCGAGGGTCGGTTTCGAGTGCAGCAAGGGTAACGCCGTGACGCTCAGCGCGCCCCACTGCCGTGTTTCAAACGCGGCAAACGGCTGGCTGAAATCGAGAATCCCCGGGTGTTTGTACAGATCGGACAAACCCTCTGCATCCACCGGGCCATGCACCGGAATCACCAGCCCCTGCCCCCAACGCAGGTGCAACAGGCCCTGCGCATGATCCGCGTGGTAGTGAGTTTGCAGAATGCCGTTGAAGCTGCGCGGAGGGAAACGCTCGGTGAGGTCGGTGAGGCCGGAGTCGATCAGCCATCGCTGGTCGCCGCATTCGATCAACGCGCTGCACGGTCGTCGGCGCAAACGTGGATCCGCGTGCGCCGCAGCACACGCAGAACACTCGCAACCGTAGACCGGAACCTGACGCGCATCGGCGGTGCCGAGTAGCGTCAGACGCATGCTGACTCCTTGCCGATCAGTTGCAACAGGCGCTCAAGGGTCTGTGAGAGGGGGCCGGAGTTATCCAGCAGCCACAGGCCCTTATGCTCACTCGCCATCAAGCTCGCGGCGAAGTCGGCATTACGCGCCAGTCGTGCCTCGATCTCCGGCAACGACTCACGACCACGGGCCAACAAGCGTTGGCGCAACACGTCCTGGTCAACCGTCAATAACAGCGCCAGCAGATCAGGATAGCGTTCGCGCGCTTGCGGCAAATAGCCCCGCGAACCGTTGACCAGCACGTCCAGCCCGGCCGCCAGCCACTCATCGATTTGCTTGGGAATGCCGTAGAACAACCCATTGGCCTGCCAGTTCAAGGCAAACGCGCCCTGGGCCTGCAACGTCGCAAACTCCTCGACGCTGACCGCCTGCGCCGCCTCACCCACCGCTTCCGCCGAGCGGGTGATGACCCGCCGCACGATCCGGCAGCCGTGTGCGGCCAACGGATCGCGTGCAGCGTCAAGCAGGCTGTCCTTGCCCGAACCCGAAGGCCCGATGAGATAGATCAACCTGCCCGCCATCAGAACACCCTCTTCGCTTCTCGCCAGACCTGCTGGATCACCGGCAGACCGTTCAGGTTTTTCGCGTGGATCAGGTCGGCGCGCAAGCCGACAGCGATTTCACCACGGTCCTTCAATCCGGCAGAGTGCGCCGGCGTGCGACTGACCATCGCCACCGCCTGTGGCAGCGTGCAGTCATTATCCTGCGCCGCCAGCATGAACGCCGCTTGCAGCAGACTGGCCGGATAATAATCGCTGGACAGAATATCCAGTAGCCCTTCTTTAGCAAGGTCCGCCGCCGCGACGTTGCCCGAGTGCGAACCGCCCCGCACGATATTCGGCGCGCCCATCAACACGCTCATGCCCATACGATGGCAACCCCGCGCAGCCTCCAGGGTGGTCGGGAACTCGGCGATGCTCATGCCGAAGCCTGCCGATTCTTCGACGTGGGCCAGGGTTGCGTCGTCGTGGCTGGCCACCGACAAACCACGGGCCAGACAATCTTCGACAATCGCCCGACGGTAACGGTCGCTGTACAGCTTGGAGTTGGCCACTTGCAGGACGATGAATTCGTCCATTTGCGTGGTGGTCAGGTGGTACTTACCCATGTAGTACTCGCGGTACTTGGATTCAAGGGCAAATTGACGCTGGCCCGGCGAGTGGTCCATCACCGACACCAGTTGCACCAGCGGATGCTGCACCAGATCGCGGAACACGCTGAGGGTGTCCGGGTGGCACAGTTCGCAACGCAGGTGCAGACGGTGCTCTGCACGGGTCAAGCCAGAAGCGTTGGCCGCGGCGATGGCTTCGAGCATCGCCGGCAGTTTCTGCATGCGGTTGCCCTTGGGGTTGACGTCGCCGATGGACAGCGCGTCGAACACGGTGGTGATACCCGCCGCGATGATCTGTGCGTCATGGCTCATCACCGCCGAGGTCGACGGCCAGTCAACGCCGGGGCGCGGGGTCATGTGCCGTTCAAGGTTGTCGGTGTGCAGCTCGATCAGGCCCGGCAACAGGTAGTCGCCCTGCAAGTCTTGCGCTTGCGGCAGGTAGCTGATGCCGTCGTCGACTTCGGCGATCAGGCCGTCGCGCAGCACCACGGTGCCGTGGAACACGCGGTCAGCGGTGACGATTTGAGCGTTGCTGAGGATAAGTTCGTTCAGCATGGCGAGGTTTCCTTGGCAATCGGGGCGTTGGGGGTCATGTCGAGGTGACGGTCTGCAACGGCTTCGCGCGCCAAACGGTCGTGGAAGATGCCAATCAGCGCGGCACCAGCCGCTTTGGCTTCGTGCATCAGCTCCAGCACCACCTGGCGGTTGGTGTCGTCCAGCGAGGCGGTCGGTTCGTCGAGCAGCATCACTGGCCAGGCGACCATAAACCCGCGAGCGATGTTGACCCGCTGCTGTTCGCCACCCGAGAAAGTGCCCGGCGCCAGTTGCCACAGGCGTTGCGGAATGTTCAAGCGAGCCAGCAGGTGCTCGGCACGATCCTTGGCCTGTTCTTTCGACCAGCCACGCGCCAGGGCCGGTTCCATTACCACGTCCAGGGTCGAGACCCGTGGAATCACGCGCAGAAATTGGCTGACGTAACCCAGCGTCTGCTGCCGTACTGACAACACTTCGCGCGGTTGCGCGCCGACCAGTTCCAGCCACTCGCCTTCATGGCGCACACGGATGCTGCCGCCGGCTGGCAGATAGTTGCCATACAGCGTGCGCAGCAAGGTGCTTTTACCGGCGCCGGATTGCCCGTGCAGCACCAGGCATTCGCCGGCGCTGACGCTGAAACTCAGGTCGTCCAGCACGTTAAGTACCACACCGTTTTGCTGGTGCAGGGTGAAAGTTTTCGAGAGGTCGCGGACCTCGATCAGCGTATTCATCAAGCACACCCCAAAAAGACGGCGGCGACCGGGGACCGCCCGGTCGCCGGTTGAATCACGGTTGCAGCACCGACGACACCAGCAGCTGCGAATAAGGATGTTGAGGGTCATCGAGGATCTGATCAGTCAGCCCCGCTTCCACCACCCGCGAACGGCGCATCACCATCAAACGATCCGCCAGCAGACGCGCCACGGCGAGGTCGTGGGTAACGATCACCACCGCCAGATCCAGCTCCCGCACCAGGCCGCGCAGCAGGTCGAGCAAACGTGCCTGCACCGACACATCAAGGCCACCGGTCGGCTCGTCCATGAACACCAGACGCGGGCCAGACACCAGATTGCGAGCGATCTGCAGACGCTGCTGCATGCCGCCAGAAAAGGTGCGCGGCAGGTCATCGATGCGCAGCGGGTCGATTTCCACCTGGCTCAACCAGTCGATGCCCGCCGCACGCAATTGCGAATAATTGCGCACGCCCTGAGCCATCAACCGCTCGCCGATGTTGGCGCCGGCCGAGACGCCCATGCGCAAACCGTCACGCGGGCTTTGTTCAACGAAGCCCCACTCGGTGCGCAGCAAGGTGCGACGTTCGGCTTCGCTGGCGCTGTACAGATCGAGCCATTCGCCGTCCTTGCCGCGATAGGCGATGTTGCCGTTGTCCGGCGGGCAGCGGCCGCTGAGTAGCGAGAGCAAGGTCGACTTGCCCGAGCCCGACTCGCCAACGATGCCCAACACCTCGCCCGGATACAGATCGAAGCTGACGTCATCGCAGCCCTTCTCCGGGCCGTACAAACGCGACAGGCCACGGACTTTGAGCAACGGCTCGGCGCGATCGGCCTGACGGGCCTGCAATTTCACGGCGCTGTTCATTGGCCCGCTCCCTGTTCAATGACGCGCTGGGCGCAATAGTCGGTGTCCGAGCAGACGAAGCTTTGGGTGCCGGCGTCGTCGAGGATCAGTTCGTCGAGGTACGACTCGCGACTGCCGCAGATCGCACAGCACTCTTCCCACTTCTGGATTTCAAACGGGTGATCTTCGAAGTCGAGGCTGACCACTTGGGTGTACGGCGGCACCGCGTATAGACGCTTTTCGCGACCAGCGCCGAACAACATCAACGCCGGGCTCATGTCGAGTTTCGGGTTGTCGAATTTCGGGATCGGCGACGGGTCCATCACGTAGCGCTCATCAACCATCACCGGGTAGGCGTAGCTGGTAGCGATGTGGCCGAAGGTGGCGATATCTTCGTAGAGCTTAACGTGCATCACGCCATAGTCGTTGAGCGCGTGCATGGTCCGGGTTTCGGTTTCCGACGGCTCGATAAAGCGCAACGGCTCCGGGATCGGCACTTGGTAAACCATGATCTGATCGGCGTGCAGCGGGGTTTCCGGGATTCGGTGACGGGTCTGGATCACCGTGGCTTCCGGGGTGCGCTCAGTGGTGGCAACGCCGGCGGTGCGGGCGAAGAAACGGCGAATCGACACCGCGTTGGTGGTGTCGTCGGCGCCCTGGTCGATGACCTTGAGCACGTCGTCGGCATCGAGAATCGCAGCCGTCATCTGCATGCCGCCCGTGCCCCAGCCATACGGCAGCGGCATTTCACGGCCACCGAACGGCACCTGATAACCGGGAATCGCCACCGCCTTGAGCAGGCCGCGACGGATCATGCGCTTGGTCTGTTCGTCGAGGTAAGCGAAATTGTAGGCTTCGTCCCGTGCCGGGCGAGCTTGGGTGGTTTGGCTCATTGCTGATTCTCCTGCGCGCTGGCTTCAGCGGCGGCGGGTTTGCGCAGCTTGCGGATCAGTTCCAGTTCGGACTGGAAGTCGACGTAGTGCGGCAACTTGAGGTGCGAGACAAACCCGGCGGCCTCGACGTTGTCGCAGTGGCTGAGGACGAACTCTTCGCGCTGTGCCGGCGACTCGATTTCTTCGTTGAACTCTGCAGCGCGCAGCGAACGATCAACCAGCGCCATGCCCATCGCCTTGCGCTCGGCATGACCGAAGGCCAGACCGTAGCCGCGAGTGAACTGCGGCAGCTCGGTGCCGGAGCCGACGAACTGGTTGACCATCTCGCACTCAGTGACTTCGATCGAGCCAATGGCAATCGGGAAACCCAGCTCTTCCGGCTCGATCCAGACTTCGACTGCACCGATGCGAATTTCCCCGGCGAACGGGTGGTTGCGACCGTAGCCACGCTGCGTCGAGTACCCCAATGCCAACAGGAAACCTTCATCGCCACGGGCCAGGGCTTGCAGGCGCTGGGCACGATTGGACGGGAACTCCAGCGGATCGCGAGTGATGTCCGGCACGCTGGCGTTGCTGGCGGCTTCGTTTTTGATCAAGCCTTCTTTGGCCAGCAAACCCAACACCCGCGGGCAAGGTTCAAGGCTTGCGCCCTGCTCTACTTGCGGGCCCGGATACTCGCCTTCAGCCAACAAGGCGAAGTCCAGCAGACGGTGGGTATAGTCGAAGGTCGGACCCAGCAATTGGCCGCCGGGGACGTCTTTGAAGGTCGCCGACAGACGACGATTCAATTGCATCACCGAGGTATCGATCGGCAGGCTGCCGGTGAAGCGCGGCAAGGTGGTGCGGTAGGCGCGCAGAAGGAAGATCGCTTCCACCAGATCGCCAGCGGCCTGCTTGATCGCCAGCGCGGCCAGTTGTTCGTCGTACAGCGAGCCTTCGGTCATCACTCGCGCGACCGCCAACGGCAGTTGCTGACGGATCTGTTCGACGCTCAGTTCAGTGATCGAGGTGTCGCCCCGGCGTTTTTTCGCCAGCAGACGGTGGGCATTGTCGATGGCCTGTTCGCCACCTTTGACGGCAACGTACATCAGGCAAGCTCCTCGGCCAAAACAAGGGATGCGGCCGGGCTGACGCGGGTGCTGCGCGGCAGGCCGATCACGCTGTGACCGGACAGGAAAAACACGTCCAGACCACGGGGGAAATCGTTGCGGGAATCACGCTCGTTCCAGAACGCTTTGTTCACCGGTAACGTGACGCGGTTTTCGCTCTGAATGCCGGGGCCACGCCAGACGTGCGTCGGGCCGCCGTCCAGATCAGGCAACTGGACCAGCAAGGTGCAGGACTGATCGGGGTAACGGTCGTTACCCAGGTCGAAGCCGCGCAGGTCGCTCAGTTCGCTGTCGTCGAGCAAGGCAAAGCGCGCTTGTTCGCGGCTGCTGACGATGGCGCAGCCGCAATGGAACGCCAGGTTGGCGCGAATCACCGGGGTGTCGAACGCCGAGGCCAGCCACAGCGGGGTGTCGATGTCCAACAGCGCCAGGCACAGCGCATAGGTGGCCGGCGCCAGGCCATCCAGTGCAGTAGCCTGTTCCAGCGGTTGCACCACGCCCGGACCGGCAAGGGCTTTAAGGGCGGCGCGGAAACTGCGCACGGAATCCAGCACCGGGTCGGCAAAAGCCGGTTGCAGAAGGGTTGTGCTCATCAGTTTTCTCCTCTGACCAGGGTGAAAAACTCCACCTTGGTCGCTGCGGTATCAGCCTCTTTGGCGGCGCGGCGCTCAGCTTGCGCACGGGCCAGGGGCTCGATCAGTTGGCTCAGCCAGTGCGCCTGTTGCGTGCCTTGCAGGTGCGCGTCGGCCAGGGCGGCGAGTTCGGCGTGGAGCTTGTCGCGACCGGCGAGGTAGCTGTAACCGGTGCGGCCGTCAGCCAGGCGCACCACACAGCGGGTGACGCTCATTTCGCCGACGTTGAACGGCGCGCCCGTGCCGCCCATTCGGCCACGCACCAGGGTCATGCCGATTTCCGGGGCGCGGATCAGTTGGTAGTCGGTGTCGCGCAAGGCGGCTTCGTGCGGGCTCAATTCGGTGCTGCGGGCTTTGGCCAATGTGCCGATCCACTGTTGGCGGGCGGCGTGGCTGGCGTCAGGAGCGGGGTTCATCGTCGACATCTCCATCATGTGATGACCTGGTATTGGAAGCGGTCCGAGCGGCTGGTGGACTGTGCAAGCTCCACCGGTTGGCCGCTGCGGTCGCGGGAAAGCGTGAGGACGCTGAGCGCGGGCAAGTGCCGGGGCATCAGCAACAGGTTGGCCTCTTCACGGCTCGGCAAACGCGCACCGATCAGGCTGAAAGTGCGAATCAGCGGCTGATCGTGCTCGGCGAAAAAACGTCGTAGCGAACCGCCGGTGTAGGCCGCCAGCAAGTCGCTGCGGCTGGCGCAATAGCGGTGTCGGATCAGGCTCACGGGTTGGCCATCGACCAAACGCAAGGTTTGCAGTTCGATCAGCGGTGCTTCTTCGGCGAGGCCCAGGTGCTCGGCCTCTTCGCGGCTGGCGACACACAGGCGACGCTGCAACAAACGCGCTTCGACGCCGTGGCCCATGGCCGATACCGACTGGCTGTACGCGCTTTCCGCTGCCATCGGGTAGATTAACGGGCGCTCCAGCACTTGCGTGCCCTTGCCCTGGCGACGTAGCACGCTGCCTTCGGCCACCAGCTCATCGATGGCGCGGCGCACGGTGTGGCGGTTGACCGCAAAGCGCGCGGCCAGGCGCATTTCCGCTGGCAGGTAATCGCCTGGGCGGTATTCGCTCAGTTCCTGGCGCAAGGTGTCGGCCAGTTCGCGGTATACAGGTTCGATTTGTCTAGACAACTGCATGGTTAAAAAAAATGCCGACAGGCACCCTCCGCGTCAGATGAACTGTTTACGCAAGCGTTGCGAGAAAATGTCGATCAGGCTCACCACGCAGATGATCACCAGCAGCACGGCGCAGGTCTGAACGAACGCGAACGAGCGGATGTTCTCCCAGAGGATCACGCCGATCCCGCCAGCACCGACCATGCCCACCACCGTCGCCGAACGAACGTTGGATTCGAAGCGATACAGAGCATAGGAAATCCACAGCGGCATGACTTGCGGGATGACCCCGTAGATCACTTCTTGCAACGCGCTGGCACCGGTAGCCCGCACACCCTCGACCGGACCTGGGTCGATGGCTTCAACGGCTTCGGCAAACAACTTGGCAAGCACGCCGGTGGTGCTGATCCACAACGCCAGGACACCAGCGAAAGGACCAAGGCCGACCGCGACCACGAACAACATCGCGAACACCATTTCGTTGATCGAGCGGCAGGCGTCCATCACCCGACGCAGCGGCTGGTGAATCCACCACGGGGTGATGTTGTCGGCGCACAGGATGCCCAGCGGGACGGAACAAACAATCGCCAGCACAGTGCCCCACACAGCGATCTGTACCGTGACGATCATTTCCTTGAGGTACGAACGCCATTCGTGGAAGTCAGGCGGGAAGAAGTCAGCAGCGAAGGTGGCCATGTTCCCGGAGTCGCGATACAGCTGCAGCGGGTTCATTTCGGCGCCGTGCCAGGACCAGACCAGCACGGCGAGGACCAGGCCCCAACCGACGTACTGTGGCCAGGTGCGTTTGCCGACGGCTTCGGCGTGTGCAGCATGGGAAGTCATAAACAGCTCTCGAAAAAATCAGCGTTCAAAGGCAGCGCTGACGAGGCGCGCGTCCGTGCGCGCCACGTCGACCGGGGTTAGCCGGCGCTGGCGGTGTTCTTCTTCTCAAGCTCGGAGATACGGTCTTGCAGCTTGGCCAGGCCCGCGTCGATTTCTTTCAGGCGGGTTTCTTTTTCCTTGGCGTCCAGGGTGGTGCTGCCGACCACTTCGTTACGCTGCTTGAACAACTCGATCTGACGAATCGGCAGCAACTGGTCGTCGGAAGACATACTGAACCGGCCCAGTTGCATCTCTTTCAGCACAGCCTTCTCGTGGTCGGTGTCGCCATAGGTGGCGAAGAACTCACGAATCTTGGTTTTGTCGGCGTCCGACAAGCTCTTGCTCCAGACCATTGGGTCGGCCGGGATGATTGGCGATTTCCAGATCACCTTGAGCTTGGCGGCCTCGGCAGGCTGGGTGACCTTCAGGCGGTCCATGCTTTCGGTGTTGAAGGTGGCGACGTCGATTTGACCCTTGGCCACGCTCAGGGCGTTCACTTCATGGCTGGAGTTCAGCGTGCGCTTGAACGCGGTCGACGCATCGACGTGGTTCTTGGCGAACACGTAGTAGCCCGGAATCAGGTAGCCCGAGGTGGAGTTTGGATCGCCGTTACCGAAGGTCAGGTTCTTGGCGTTTTTCAGCATGTCGTCAACCGAGTTGATCGGGCTGTCGTTGCGCACGATCAATAGGCTCCAGTAACCGGCGTCGCCGTTTGGCGCGGAGGTCTGGGCGAAGATTTCACCGTTGGAACGGTCCACCGCCTCCATCGCACCCTTGTTGCCCAACCAGGCGATATCGACCTTGTTGAAGCGCATGCCCTGGATCAGGCCGGCGTAGTCAGAGGCGAAGGTGGCGTTGACCTTGAGCCCGGTTTTCTTCGTCATGTCGTCGAGGAACGGTTGCCAGATGCTCTTGAGGTTGGTCGAGGACTCAGTGGACATCAGGCCGAAATTAATGACTTTCTCTTCTGCGTGGGCGGTGCCCATGGCGCAGCTAGCCAGCAAAGCGGCAGACGCAAAAACGCGACCGATACGATTCAACATGTAAGGATTCCCGAGAGTTGAGTGGCGTGTGGGTGGTTTAAAGCAAGGGCGTGATCAGGCGCGCGCCAAGGCCAGCTGGATCGGCTGGTCGACGTTGCGTGCCTTGTCGGAGAACAACAGACTGGTGTCCAGGTCCGCGCCGTACAGGTCGTTGAGGAACTGGGTGCTGAGGGCTTCAGCGCTGCCGTCGAAATGAATGCGGCCGCCTTTGAGGGCCACGGCGCGCTGGCAATAACGCACGGCGTAATCCACTTGATGCAGGGTCACGACCACGGTCTTGCCGTCGCGCCGGTTGATATCAGCGAGGATTTCCATGACCTTGCGCGCGGACTCCGGGTCCAGCGAAGCAATCGGTTCGTCGGCCAGAATCACCTCGGCCCGCTGGGTCAAGGCACGGGCAATCGCCACGCGCTGCTGTTGACCACCGGACAAGGTCGACGCTCGTTGAGCGGCCAGGTCAGCCAGGCCGACGCGGTCCAGCGACTCCATCGCCCGACGCTTTTCTTCGGCATTGAACAAACCCAGGTTGCCGCGCCAGCTGGGCATGCGGCCCAGGCAACCGAGCAAGACGTTGTCCATCACGCTAAGGCGATTGACCAGGTTGAATTGCTGGAAGATATAGCCGATGTCGGCACGCAACTGCCGGACTTTGCCATTCAGGCGACCCGAGTTCTGCACTTCACGACCCAGCACCTGAACGCTGCCGCCGTTGTTTTTGTCACAACGCGCCAGGCCCGCCATATGCCGCAACAGCGTAGATTTGCCGGACCCGGAAGCACCAATCAGGGCTACCATTTCGCCGGGTTGTATAGACAACGCCAAGTCGATCAAGGCGGTCTTGCGGGCAAAAGTCTTGTTCAGACGGTCGACATGGATAGCTGCGTTCATGGGCTTCTCTGTCTGGCTGGTTGAACAGCCTGCGCCGGCTGCGTTTAGTGATGCCGACAGTAGAGAGGGTGTATTTCAGGTCCATGAATCGTTTATTACAGTTCAGCAGCGCGTGGATGACGGTTTGATGCCGGTCCGGCGTGGCGCCCGTCAGGCATGACTATGCAGTGCTATACAAGTTGTTTTGCTATACCCATAACTAGCGAATATCTGACCGCAGGTGGCAGCACATGAACCGGTTGTACCGCTTGAAGCTGCTATCGATCCTGCTCCTGAGCAGTCTGCCGCTGTTCGCCCAGGCCGACCTGTTTACCCCACCAGTGCTGCAACCCGGCGCCGAATTGAGCGTGGCCGAACGCGGCTCGGCGTATTACCGCTTTGAACGCTTGTTTGTCGCCGGCAATGACCGCCACCGCTACTACCGCCTCGACATCGCCATACCCCGGCGCACTGCGCCGGCCACCGGTTACCCAGTGGTGTACCTGCTGGACGGTAACAACGCGCTGGCCGAACTCAAGGAGACGTGGCTGGCCGAACTGGACGCCGGCCACCCACCAGTGCTGGTGATGATTGGCTACGACACCACCGAACGCTATGACATGGACCAACGCACCGAGGACTACACCGGGCCCGGTTCGGCAAACTTCCTGCAATTGATTCAGACGCGAATCAAGCGCCTGGTGGAGACGCAATACCCCGTCGACCCGACGCAGCAGATGCTCTGGGGCCACTCGTTCGGCGGACTGTTCGTGCTGTATGCACTGCTGGAAAATCCCGGCGCGTTCCAGACCTGGGTCGCGGCCAGCCCGTCGCTGTGGTTTCAGCCGGAGACCTTCACCAAAGGCAATCACTTTCAGGGCACCCAACAAAGCCCGGCGCGCCGGGTATTGATCGTGCGCGGCTCAAAGGAAGGCAAACCGCCGATCGACCAATTCGATGGCGGTTCAGTTGAGCGCAGAAACGCCATGCTCAGCGTGCCGCCTGACGCCAACCGGCGACTGGCCCAGCACTTGGCCTCGGTGCCGGGGATGCGGGTCAGTTATCAGGAATACCCGGGGCTGACCCATGGCGAAGTGTTCGACGCGGCGCTGCACCCGGCATTGCGGATCGCCGCGGGGTTGCAGGAAGCGCCTTGATTGCCCGCGAGCCGCTTGACGCGGTGTGGATTGGTCCGCACTCGGACGAGGGCATTAAAACGCGGCGACCGGTGCCACCGAATGTGGCCCAGATCGATCGCAGCCTTCGGCAGCTCCTACAAAAACAGCTTCTGATTTTGATCTTGATCTTCGCGATGCAACTGACGAAACCCACTATCGCCCCGTTCCCAGCAGTCCGAGCCTAAGCGAGGACCCGGATGGCGGGGATGGACCTTTTGGTTCCTTTTTGGCTCTTGAAAAAGGGACACAACGTAAGGGCGGAACCACTATCGAAGCTAAACGCCAAAAACGGATATGTACCCCAAACCCCAGTTAAACCAAGTCCAAATCAAATCCGAAACGTTCCCACCAACTGCTGCAACGTCGTCGCCTGCCGCTCCAGATCAGCACACGCCTCCAGCGTCGACTTCAGGTTTTCCACGCCTTCCTGGTTCAGCGAATTGATCTGAGTAATATCGACATTAATCGACTCCACCACCGCCGTCTGTTCCTCGGTCGCCGTGGCCACTGACTGGTTCATGCCATCGATTTCGCTGATGCGCCCAGTCACACTGCTCAAGCGATCACCCGCCTGGTTGGCAATGATCACGCTGCTTTCGCTCTGACGCTGACTTTCGGTCATGTTCACCACCGCTTCCCGCGCGCCGACCTGCAACTCTTCAATCATGCCCTGCACTTGCTGCGCCGAATCCTGAGTGCGGTGCGCCAGGTTGCGCACTTCGTCCGCCACCACGGCAAACCCGCGCCCGGCCTCCCCTGCCCTGGCCGCTTCGATGGCGGCGTTGAGCGCCAACAGGTTGGTCTGCTGCGAAATGCTGGTGATTACCTCGAGAATCTGCCCGATGTTCACCGTCTTACTGTTCAGGCTCTCGATATTGACGCACGAACCGCTGATGTTTTCCGACAGCTGATTCATCGCCTGAATCGTCTGCTGCACCACCTTTTGTCCGTCGCCGGCCAGTTGGCTGGCATCGCTGGAATGCTGCGAGGCCAGCGCGGCGTTTTGCGCGATTTCCTGCGCGGCGGCGCCCAGTTGATTGATCGCCGCCGCAACGCTGCTGGTGCGGTTGGCTTGTTCGTCGGAGTTGACCATCGATGAGTTGGACGCACACACCACCCGCGCCGCCACTTCACTCAATTGCGCCGCCGTACCCGACACTTCGCGAATCGAACCATGAATACGCTCGACGAAGCGGTTGAAGGCATGCGCCAGTGCGCCGAACTCATCTTCGGAGTGGATCGACAACCGCTTGGTCAGGTCGCCCTCGCCCGCGGCGATGTCCTGCATCGCACGGCTCATCAGGTGCAGTGGTTGCATCAGCATGCGGATCAACAGGCCCAGCAACAGCACCACGAACAGCACCACCACGATCATCGCGGTAAATGCCGAGGTGCGGAATTCACTGAGCATCGCGTAGGCCGCGTCCTGATCCAGCACCAGCGCCACGTACCAGTTGGCCGAGGACAGGCCATCGACGTGGGTGAAGGACACGATTTCGGTCTTGCCGTCGGTGGTGACCTCGGTGACGCCCGGCGCGATTTTCGGCGTGCCTTGCGGGTAGGCCTCACTGATGTTTTTCAGCACCAGCTTGCTGTTGGGGTGCACCAGGATCTTGCCGTCGCTGCTGACGATGAACGCGTAGCCGTGGCCACCGAAGTTCAGCGAATTGATGGTGTCACTGATGGCGTCCAGCGCGATGTCAGCCCCGGCGACGCCGATGAACTGATTGTCATGCCGCACCGGGGTGGCCAGGGTCACCACCATCTTGCCCGACGACGCGGCGATGTAGGGTTCGGTGACGATAGTGGTCTGAGCGCTGTCCGCTGCCTTGTACCAACCACGCTGGCGTGGATCGTAATCCGCAGGACGGTTGCCGGTCGGGATCGAGAACATCACGCCATCATTGGCACCGAAGTAGCTCAACTGGAAGTTGTCCTGATACGCCCCGAGGCCGATGGCGCGCTTCAGATCGTCCGGCGCCTTGCCGTTGACCGCGATTTGCTGGGCCATCGATTGCAGCAATTGGGTGCGGCTTTCCAGCCAGGTCTGAATGTTGCGCGTGGTCAAACTGCCGGACTGTTTCAGTTCAGTGAAGACATTGGCCTTCAACGTTGCGCGCTCCCGGTAGTCGTTCACCAGAATGAAACAGGTGAAGGCAACAACAATAATAACCGTGGCAGCCAGCAAGATCTTTTTGCTAAAGCCCATACTTTTAATCATGCGAATACATCCCGCGTAAAAATGACAACGGCGTGACCGCAACTAGGGCGGACATTGGAAATGGCGATGCAGCGTTTTATGGACTTCTCCCGTAAAAGGGAAGTCACCGGTTTAATTGAAGTTTTGCGTACCGCCCATCAGCCAAAAGGCCTATGGCAGGCGGCTTAGCGCCAGAATGTCAGGCGCGCCTCGAACAATGTCACTTTGATATTAGTTATTGTGCAAGTGGCATTATGAAGCAAGTTTCTTACAGGCCCGAGTTTACAAACTGGCCTTATGACAACCGTCTCGGCCAGGCGCGACTGTTCTTTAATCGAAGGGGGATAAAGACAATTTAGAGCTTTAAAGACGCTGATCGTGTAGGAGTTGCCGAAGGCTGCAATCATTAGCAAGATCGCTGAAGGTCTTTCAGACCTTATCGCAGCCTTCGGCAGCTCCTACATGTACCGCGCGACGTCCATTAAACGTGCGGATCGCCCGGTGCCTTGGCCGGCACCGCGTATTGCGGCTTCAGGTGGCCTTCGCTGTCCAGCAGCCAGGCGTCCATGATCTGGCGCACCACCGGGCCGGCAACCCGACCGCCCGCCTCGCCGTTCTCGATCATCACCGAGACGGCGATTTTCGGCTTGCCAGCCGGGGCGAAGCCAACGAACAAGGCGTTATCGCGGTTACGCTCGGCGGTTTTCAAACGGTCGTAACGCTCGCCCTGCTTGATCGCCACCACCTGCGCGGTACCACTCTTGCCAGCAATCCGGTATTGCACACCGACGGCCGCCGCCCGGGCGATACCGCGCGGGTCGTGCATCACCATCTGCATGCCACGGTTGACCTGATCCCAATCGGCGCTGTTATGCAGCACGATATTTGGCATCGGGTGTTCGTCCACCGGCGCTACGCCGTCCACGGTTTTCGCCAGCCGTGGGCGGTTCCATACACCTTTGTTGGCAATCAGCGCCGTGGCCTGGGCCAGTTGCAACGGGGTGACCTGCATGTAGCCCTGACCGATGCCGAGAATCACCGTCTCGCCGGGGAACCACACCTGACGCCGGGTCGCGCGCTTCCATTCGCGGGACGGCATCAGGCCCGGCGCTTCTTCGAACATGTCCAGCGAGACCTTCTGCCCGAGGCCGAACATGGTCATGTAGTCGTGCATGCGGTCGATGCCCAGCTTATGCGCGAGGGTGTAGAAGTAGGTGTCATTGGAACGCATGATCGCAGTGTCCATGTCCACCCAGCCGTCGCCGCTGTGGTTCCAGTTGCGGTATTTGTGGTCGTAATCCGGGAGCTGGAAGTAACCGGGGTCGAACACCCGCGCCTGCGGCGTGACCACACCGCTGTCGAGGCCGGCAATCGCCACCTCGGGCTTGATCGTCGAACCCGGCGCATACAAACCACGCAGTACACGGTTGAACAGCGGTCGGTCCACCGAGTCACGCAGCGCGGCGTATTCCTTGAAGCTGATGCCGGTCACAAACTGGTTGGGATCGAAGCTCGGTTTGCTGACCATCGCCAGCACTTCGCCGGTTTCCGGGTCCAATGCCACCACCGAGCCACGACGATCGCCCAGCGCGTCTTCGGCGGCTTCCTGCAGGTGCACGTCGAGGCTCAGGACAATGCTTTTGCCAGGAATCGGGTCGGTGTGCTTGAGCACGCGCAACACGCGGCCCTGGGCATTGGTTTCAACTTCTTCATAACCCACGCGCCCGTGCAGCTCGGACTCGTAGAATTTCTCGATCCCGGTCTTGCCGATGGATTGAGTGCCGCGATAGTCCACCGAATCCAGTTGCTTGGATTCTTTTTCGTTGATCCGTCCGACGTAGCCAATCGAGTGGGCAAAATGTGCACCCAGCGGGTAATGCCGGACGAACTGCGGCTCGACGTCGATCCCCGGCAAGCGGAACTGGTTGACCGCGATCAGGGCGATCTGCTCTTCACTCAGTTCGTACAGCAACGTCACCGGGTCAAAGCGATGGCGCGCCTGCTTCAGCGACTTGTCGAACAGGATCCGGTCTTCGACTGGCAAGTTGAGGATGCTGATCAGAGAGTCCAGCACCTCGCTCCAGTCCCCGGAACGCTCACGGGTCATGATCAGGTTGAAGCTGGGGCGGTTGTCGGCCAGGACCACGCCATTACGGTCATAAATAATGCCGCGCTCCGGAGGGATCGGCAGCACGTGGACCCGGTTGTTCTCGGAAATGGTCGAGTGGTACGTGTATTCGGTGACTTGCAGAAAATACATCCGGCCGACCAGGATGCAGCTCAGCACGGCCACAACGATGCCGCAGGCCAACAGTCTCTTGTTGACCATCCGCGTTTCTTTTTCGTGGTCCTTTAACGGAATTGGATCAGGCATTTCTACAGCTTCTCATTGAAAAATAGGCTAGATGTTGCAAATTGTGACGCACGATACCAAGAAGTGCCGCAGGATATCGCACCTCTGATCAACGGCGGCCCTGCCGTTGCAATATTTCGGGGCGAATTTTACGCAATTCCCACAGAAAAAAACCGTCTATTCGCCCGGAGGTCTGATATCACTGGGCTATTAATGAACGGTTTCAGCTTTATTGGACGGAGCGTCCCATGGACAAACTGCTGGCCCTGAAAATGTTCGTCGAAGCGGTCGACGCCAAGGGCTTCTCCGCTGCGGCCCGGCACTTGGGGCTGGCCACTTCGTCGGTGACGCGGATGATCGACAACCTCGAGGCGGAACTGGGCGCGGTGCTGCTCAATCGCTCGACCCGTCAGGTGACATTGTCCGAAGCCGGCGCCGCGTATTACCTCAAGGCCCGGCAGATTCTCGAAGACGTGGCTGACGCCGACGCCGAGATTACTGACCGGGGTGAAGAGCCGGCGGGTGTTTTGCGCATATCGGTGCCGGTTGAACTGGGTCGGCGTTGCATTGCGCCGCACCTGGGTACGCTGTTGGCGCGCTACCCCAAGCTGGAACTGGACATGACGCTGTCCGATGACATCGTCGACCTGATCGGCGAACGCGTGGACCTGTCGATTCGCCTCGGTAGCGCGGCGCCGATGGACGGCGTGATCAGCCGCTCCCTCGGCCAGTTCAGCCGTCGGGTGGTGGCCAGCCCCGGTTACCTGGCCCTTCACGGAATTCCAGGCGAGCCATTGGAGCTGCTCGATCACCAGTGCCTGCGTTTCAGCTACGGCCCACCACAACAGGTCTGGACCTTTGTCCGCGACGGCGAAGAAACCCGGGTGCCGGTCAAAGGCCGGATGAAAAGCAACAACTCCGACGTATTGCGCGAAGCGGCACTGGCGGATGTCGGCCTCGCACTGCTGCCCAACTGGCTGGTGGACCAGGACATCAACAGTGGACGCCTGACGTCGCTGTTCGAATCCTTTGTGGTCAATCCCAACAGCGCCAGCGCGGCGATTTCAGCACTGTACCTGCCCAACCATCGCGGTTCGCGGCGGATCAATGCGTTCATCGAGTTCGTGTCCGACATCATGGCCTTGCAAGTCCAATAACCCGCGGCGTTGCCTTCTGCGCAACGCTACGTTGCGCAGCCGGTGGATTCTCCGAATGAGCCCTGACACTTACCTTGGGGGTGTCGAACAACTCATCCCTTACGAGAACCGCCACCATGACTCAGCACCTCTTCAGCGCGATCCAACTCGGTCAACTGTCCCTGAACCATCGCGTGGCCATGGCGCCGCTGACCCGCTCGCGGGCCGCGCAACCGGGCAACGTGCCATCGCCGATGAACGTTGAGTACTACCGTCAGCGCGCCAGTGCGGCGTTGATCATCAGCGAAGCCACGCAGATTTCGCAGCAAGGCCAAGGTTATGCCTGGACCCCGGGCATCCACAGCTCAGAGCAGGTTCGCGGCTGGAAAGCGGTCAGCGACGCGGTACACGCCGAAGGCGGCAAGATGTTCCTGCAGTTATGGCATGTGGGGCGTGTTTCGCACCCGATCTTCCAACCGAACGGCGGCCTGCCGGTCGCGCCCAGCGCTCTGCCCGTACCTGGCAAAACGTTCATCATCGACGCCGATGGCAACGGCGTGTGGGGCGATGTGCCGGTGCCACAGGCACTGAGCATCGACGGCATCCACGCGATCATCGAGGACTACCGAGCCGCTGCGCGCAACGCGATGCTGGCCGGGATGGATGGTGTGGAAATTCACGCGGGCAACGGTTACCTGCTGGACCAGTTCATTAACAGCGAGAGCAACCATCGCACTGACAGCTACGGTGGCAACAGCGAAAATCGTGCGCGTTTTTTACTGGAAGTGGTCGACGCGGTGGTCGCTGAAGTGGGCGCTCAACGCGTCTCGGTGCGACTGACGCCAATGGGGCGCTTCATGGGCATGGGCGATGACACCCCGGAGGCGACCTTCGGTTATATCGTCCGCCAGTTGGCCCCGCTGGACCTGGCGTATTTACACCTGGTGGAGCCGGCGATGGTCGGCACCGTGGTCGACGACAACTACAACCCACGTTGGGACGCCATCATCCATCAACTGCGCGCCGACTATCCGGGCGTGTTGATGCTGGCCGGTGGTTATACCCGCGAAACTGCCGAACAGGCATTGGCCAGCGGTCGGGCCGACATTATCGCGTTTGGCCGACCCTTCATCGCCAACCCGGATCTGCCTGCGCGCTTGCAAGGTGATCAGGCGCTTAACAGCGGCGACGGCAACACCTTCTTCGGTGGCGGCGCGGGTGGCTACATCGACTACCCGGCGATGGCCTGATTTAAACAGTGATGTGTGGTTGGACAAAAATCCACGGTTGGCCCCAATTGTGTAGGAGCTGCCGCAGGCTGCGATAAGGTCGGAACGACCTTCGCGATGGCTATTGTTCGCAGCCTGCGGCAGCTCCTACAGGGATTGTGTGTTGCCTGCGAACATAGAATCTCCCACAGAAATCTCAGCCTGCCGCAAAATCTGTGGTCAGCCAGGAACCCTGTGGGGGCCAACTTGTTGGCGAATGGCTTGACTCGGTATGTCAGATTCGCCGCGATCACAGATTTGCGATAATCGCAGGTCGCTTAACGCCGCTTCAAACGGTCGATGATTACCGCAATCAACAGGATCGTGCCGCGGATCACGTACTGGTAGAAGGTGTCGATGTTCTTCAGGTTCATCGCGTTTTCGATGATCGCCAGGATCAGCACCCCGGCGATCACGTGGCGGATCATGCCAATACCGCCACTGAGCGACACGCCACCGAGTACACAGGCCGAGATCACCGTCAGTTCGAAGCCCTGGCCGATCATCGGCTGCCCCGAGGTCATGCGCGACGCCAGCACCACGCCGGCCAACGCACCCACCAAACCATGCACGGCGAAGATGATGATCTTGGTGCGATCAACGTGAACCCCTGCCAGCAGCGCAGCCTCTTCGTTACCGCCGATGGCCATGGTGTTGCGACCGTAGGTGGTGTAATTGAGCAGCCAGCCGAAGAAGATGAAGCAGGCGATGGTTATCAGGATCGGCACCGGCACGCCGAACAGCTGGCCGTTGCCAAAGATGAAGAAGCCTTCGTCCGAAACGCCGACCGCTTTGCCGCTGGAGAAGATGTAAGCCAGACCGCGCACGATCTGCATCGTCGCCAGGGTCGCGATCAGCGCGTTGATCCGTAGCTTGGCGATCACGATGCCGTTGATCAAACCGACCACCAGCCCCAAGGCCAACGCCGCCGACACGCCGAGGAACACGCTGTCGGTATCACGAATGACAATCCCCGCGATCACCCCGGCGCAAGCCAGTACCGAGCCTACCGACAGGTCGAAGTGCCCGGACGCCAGGCAATACAGCATGGTGCACGCAGCGATACCGGTGGTGGAGATCGCCAGGCCCAGGCCACGCATGTTCAGCGGCGACATGAAGTTATCGATGAACAGCGTACAGAGCACGAAGATGCTCAGGGCTGCCAGCAGCATGACCCAGTCGTCGACAAACCGACGCAGGTTCAGCTTCTGCCGTGGAGCCTGCAGGCTAGTTTCGTGTGCCATGGTGTTGACCTCGTTCTTTTTATTAGCAGCTGATTTCTGTTCGTGATTCATGGCGATTTAACCGCGCGAACGCGGCAGCGCCAGTTGCAAGAGTTTCGATTCATTGGCTTCGTGACGCATGAGTTCGCCAGTGATGGCGCCTTCACTCATGACCAGGATGCGGTCCGAAATACCGATGACTTCCATCAGGTCACTGGAGACCACGATCACGGCGATGCCGTCCGCCGCCAGTCGATGGATGATCTGGTAAATCTCGGCCTTGGCGCCGACGTCGATACCGCGCGTCGGCTCGTCGAGCAGCAGCACTTTCATCGACATCGATAGCCAGCGGCCCAGGATCACCTTCTGCTGATTACCGCCCGAGAGGAATTTGATCGGCTGTTCCGGCGACGGGGTTTTAACGTTCAGCGCGCGAATTTGTTTCTTGGCGTTCTCGCTCTCCCACTTGCCCTCGATCAGGCAACCGAAATGCGCATGGTGCGCGCGCGCGCCGATGTTGATGTTCTCGGCGACACTGGCCAGCGGCACGATGCCTTCTTTCTTGCGGTCTTCAGGGCACAGCAACACCCCGGCGGCAATCGCGTCGCGCGGCGACCTCAGCGTCAACGGCTTGCCATCCAGGGTCAGCGTACCGGCCTTGCTGCGGGCCAGCCCGGAGAGCAGGCGCAACAGTTCGGTACGACCGGCACCCACCAGGCCGAAAAAGCCCAGCACTTCGCCCTTGCTGACTTCAAAACTTACCGGTTCCTGCAGGCCATGCCCGAGCAAACCTTTGACACACAACGCCGTCCCCAGGTGATCGCGGGGGCGATAGTCGTAGATGTCCTGAATATCGCGGCCGACCATGCAGGTCACCAACTGATCGTGGGTCAGTTCGGCCATGGTTTCGAAGGTACGCACGTAGCGGCCGTCCTTGAACACCGTCACCGCGTCGCACATGCGGAAGATTTCTTCCATGCGGTGCGACACGTACAAAATCACTCGGCCTTCATCACGCAGCTTACTGATGATCGCCATCAAGCGGTCAATCTCGCGCGCCGACAGGCTGCTGGTCGGTTCGTCGAAAGCAATGACGTGAGCGTTGCGCGACATGGCCTTGGCGATTTCCACCAATTGCCGTTGCCCCAGCGACAGATCGCCAAGGCGCATATTCGGGTCGATTTCGTCGGCCAGGCCTTTGAGCAACTCACGGGCCGTGCGCACCATGGCCCGGCGATTGACCAGGCCGAAGCGCGCCGGCATATGCCCGAGCAACAGGTTCTCGGCCACGGTCATTTCCGGGACCAGATGCAATTCCTGGTGAATCACCGCGATGCCGCTGGAGATGCTGTCGGCGGCCGACTTGAAGGCCATTGTCCGGTCACCGACCTGCAGGTCGCCGCTGCTCGGTTGGTAGGCACCGCCCAAAATCTTCAGCAGCGTCGATTTACCTGCGCCGTTCTCGCCCATCAGCGCGTGAACCGTGCCGGGGTGAGCGGCAAAACTGATGTCCGACAGCGCGCGTACGCCGGGAAAGTTCTTGCTGATGCCATTGAAACGCAGGCTCGCGCCCGTCACTTGTTGCTCAACCATGAAACCACCTCTCCCCTCGCTCCGACGTGCGGAGCGAGGTCTTGCAGATGTCAGCCCGAGCGTTGCTCAGGCGTGCCGGAACCGATCGGGATTTACTTCCACAGACCGATAGCGGTCAGTTCTTGCTGGAAGTTCTTCCGGGTGATCAGCGTCACGTCTTTCATCGCCGTGTATTTCGGAGGTTCTTTATCGGTGGTGACCCACTCGTACATCATGGCGGCGGTGTTGTAGCCTTCAAGGTTCGGGCTTGGCAGCATCGAGCCGAAGAAGCCACTGTGGCCTTTCTTCAGTTCATCGATGGCGTCGGTGCCGTTGATGCCAATGCCGATCACGTTGTCGGCGGTGAAGCCGGCACCGGCGGTCGCGCGCACGCCACCCAGTACGGTGTTGTCGTTCATGCCACCGATGATCAGGTTTTTCACATTACTTGGCAGCTTGGGCAACGCTGCGCTGGTGGAGTCCATGCTGCCAGGCACATCCAGGGTTTTCTGTGGCGCATAAAGGATGTGGTCTTTCGGCAGGCCGGCTTTTTCCAGCGAGTCCACCGAACCGTCGGTGCGCTTCTTGCCAGTGTCCAGCTCGTTATAGGTGTTGATCACCGCGTAGGTGTCTTTCCAGTCCCAGCTGCGGTTTTTCGCTTCGGCAGCCATGGCCGCACCTTGCTGCTGGCCGACTTCGAACGCGGCCATGCCCAGGTACGGGACGTCTTCCATGAACTTGCCTTTGGCGTCGACGAAACGGTCGTCCACGGCCATGACTTTCAGACCGTTGGCCTTGGCTTTGGCGACGATGGCAGGACCGAGGGACACATCTGGCGGGCAAATGACGAAGCCTTTGGCGCCGTTGGCGGCCAGGCTATCGATAGCGGTCAGGGTTTTTTCACCGTCCGGAACAGCGATTTTGATCAGTTCAAAACCTTTGTCCTTCGCAGCTTTTTCGGCGAATTGCCATTCGGTCTGGAACCACGGCTCTTCAGCCTGCTTGACCAGAAAACCGATTTTTACCGTCTCAGCGGATGCGGTGGTGCCGAATCCCATGATGGCAGTGGCAACAGCAACACAGCACAGGGAACGAATCCCGTGGCGACTCAACATAGCTAACTCCTTATTTTTATTGAATAGCTACAGCGTCCAGCATTTAAGATTTCCAACCAACCGCACAGTCAGAAACTCAGAAATCAGTCATATCATATTATGATTAGACTGAACGTAACGTAGTGTCACCCCTAGCCCGCAAAGCGGTGACATGCAACTCCCTTGACCCCGACTTCAGCCATCAACAACGCGCCATCCAGGGCTTGCCGAGCCGAAGCCGGCGCCGCGCTGGTAACGTACAACGTGGTCAAATCGGGGCCGCCAAACACGCAACTGGTGGGATGGCTGACCGGTAACTCGACGACGCGATCAACACTTCCGTCCGGGGCGAATCGAATCAGGCAGTCGCCGTCCCAACGGGCATTCCAGACGTAGCCTTCGGCATCCATCGCCGAACCGTCCGGCACGCCACGCGGCTGTTCGGCGGCCCAGATGCTGCGGCTGCCGAGACTGCCATCGGGTTTGAGTGGATGCTGGTAAATCACCCCGTCGAGGCTGTCGGCGCAATACACAACACTGCCTTCGGCGTTCCAGAGCAGGGTGTTGACGATGCCCTGCCCGCTGAGCAACGGCGTGACCGAGGCGTCATGATCGACGCGAAACAAACCACCCGAGCGACGCAGCAACGGCAGGTCGCCGCCCTGTTCATCGAGGTTGTTTTGCATGCTGCCCAGCCACAGTCGGCCTTGGGCGTCGCAACGCGCTTCATTGGCGCGATTGCCAGAAATCGGATCGGCCACGCAGAACAAGGTCAGGCGTGGTTGCTCGGCAGGTGAGGAGAGGTCCAGGCGGTACACGCCACTGGCCAGGGTCACCAGCGCATCGCCCTGATCGCAAGGGATGAACGCGGACACCGGCTCGGCAAAACGCCATTGGTGGTAACGCCCGTGGCTCATGCGACAGGCCAGGAAACCGGCGATATCGACCCAGTACAGGGCCCCTTCTTCGCGGTCCCAAAACGGGCCTTCGGCCAGCTTGAAGCGGCGTTCAGATACAGGCTGCCATTGCATAACATGTCCTTATTCTTATTGTTTACTGCTATTCATTTCACACCGGCCACCTGCGTTTACGCGGGTTCCAGCGCTAACTGCGTGACGGGCGACAGCGTTCGCATGGCGTAATAATGCGAAATGGTCACGGTCGCCTGTTCGATCA
Organism: Pseudomonas sp. NA-150; assembly: GCF_044336365.1. NCBI lineage: Bacteria > Pseudomonadati > Pseudomonadota > Gammaproteobacteria > Pseudomonadales > Pseudomonadaceae > Pseudomonas > Pseudomonas sp. NA-150. Next base: position 4,111,316 of record NZ_CP172305.1, read on the forward strand.
AACTCATGCAGGCCCACACCCCACGCGCGGCATCGCGAGTGGCGATAGCGTCTGCCAATTCCTTGTGCAGTGGCAGGGTCTTGCCCAACTCCTGCGGCGCCGCCGAGGACACCTCGAACGACACTGCCAGTAAGGTGCCCAGCGCCGGCAACATCTGCTCGATGAACTGGTTATGGCTGGCCGCCAACACCGCTTCATGGAAACGCTGGTCAGCCTGGTTGTAATCGCCCTTGTCGCCCAACGACGCCTCCAGCTCAACGTACGCTGCCAGGATTTCGGTGATCTGCTCCGGACTGGCCCGCTCACACGCCCAACGTACCGCCATCGGCTCGATGGTCCGGCGCAGGTCCAGCAAGTCCATCACGAACTTTTCCGGCAACCCTTTCTTCGCCAGCCACCCCACCACCTGCGGGTCAAACAAATTCCAGCTGCGCACTGGCAATACCCGGGTGCCGACTTTCGGCCCGACTTCCAGCATGCCCTTGGCCACCAGGGTCTTGATCGCCTCGCGAATCACCGTGCGGCTGACGCCCAGCTCTTCACACAGCGCTGCCTCGACCTTCAACGTCTGCCCGGGTTCGACCGTGCCCGCAGCAATCCACGTGCCCAGCCAATCCACCGTCGACGCATGGAAATTACTGCTCATCCTGTTGCGCCCCTGTCTGCGGCTATTTCCGCAATTCGAGGCTAATCATCATATGATTGACTGTCAAACGGCTACGCTATGCTGCCGAAGGCCGGTTTATGCCGCCTTCGCCATGACCACTACTAAATAGTATTACAATTCATTTTTCAAGTGGGCTTTTTTGGACTATAAACGTCATTCCAGCGTTTAAATTGCTCTATATAGTCTTACCAATAGGAGAAAGCCCGAACGCCCACCGCCGCGCAATCAGTGCTTTGCAAACCATCGCTTTTTCAAACAATAAAAAAAGGGAATGATAGAGATGATGCAACCCCGGTTTATCCTCAGCAGCCTTGGACTGTCCTTAATGATCGCCACCCTCTCTGCCCACGCAGCCGGTCTGTCCAGCGAGCACAGCGCCTTCGGTACCACCGCCGACGGCACCGCCATCGACAAATACACCTTAAGCAATAGCCACGGCGTCCACGCCAGCATCATCACCTACGGCGGCGTCCTGCAATCGCTGATCGTGCCGGACAAAAACGGCAAGGCCGATGACGTGGTCCTGGGCTTCGACGATGTGGCGGGTTATCAGAAGAACGGCACCGTGTACTTCGGCGCCACCATCGGTCGCTTCGGTAACCGGATCGCCGGCGGCACCTTCAAGCTGGACGGCAAGAGTTACCAGATCCCGCTCAACGATGGCCCGAACTCGCTGCATGGCGGGTCACAGGGTTTTGACAAGCGCGTATGGAAAGCCGAACCGAGCAAGGAAAAAGACTGGGTGGGCGTGACCCTGACCTACGTCTCGGCGGACGGCGAAATGGGCTTCCCGGGCAAACTGGAAACCCACGTCACCTACAGCCTCAACGAGAAGAACGAGCTGCGCATCAAGTACAGCGCCACCACCGACAAACCGACGGTGCTGAACCTGACCAACCACAGCTACTTCAACCTGGCGGGCGCGGGCAACGGCGACATCCTCAAACAAGTGGCCACCCTGCACGCCTCGCACTACACCCCGGTTAATGCCACGCTGATTCCGACCGGCGAAATTGCCCCGGTCGTCGGCACTCCGATGGACTTCCTCAAGCCCACCGCTTTCGGCAAGAACATCAAGGCCGTCCATCCGCAGTTGAAATTCGCCGAAGCGAAACAAGGTGGCTACGACTTCAACTGGGTGCTCGATACCAAGGGCAACGTCGGCAAACTCGCGGCGGACGTGCGTGATCCTGAATCCGGTCGCCATCTGCAACTGTTCACCACCGAACCTGGGGTGCAGCTGTATACGGGCAACTTCCTCGACGGCACGGTGGTCGGCAAGGCTGGCAAGGTCTATCCGCACTGGGGCGCCTTCACCCTGGAGACCCAGCACTACCCGGATGCGCCGAACCAGCCGAAATTCCTCAGCACGCGACTCGATCCGGGCAAGGTCTATACGCAGACGACGGTATTCAAGTTTTTGTAAGAGAGAGGGTACTACCCCGCTCATTAGTGGCGGGGTGGTGACAACTGGTGGATTCACATCTCCCTGTAATTACATGGAACTGCGTGCCTAACCCCACCTACAAACCACCCATCAACTGCTTATACATATGAACCCGTCGGTGATTCGTCGAATAGCCGCCCATCGCCGACACCGTGCCACTCTGAATATGATCCAGGTAGCTGAATACCTTCCTCGGCGATAAAAACCGGACCTTGTACCCCAGCGCCTGCATCCGCTCCTGCGCCTCGTAACCGGGGTTGCGTTTGTCCATTGAGAAGCGCAATCCCAGTTTTTTCATCAAGCGCACATTCCACAGCGCACAAAAGCTTTTCAGGTGTGTTTCACGAAACGGTTTCGGGTCTTTGCCGTGCATTCCCATGGCTCGCACGCTGCGCCGGCTGTAGTGCTTGCACAAGCGACTGACCAGACGCCAGGTGGCGCGCACGATGCCGCGATCCAGTTGCTCCCGGCAGCCCACCGCCGCCACGTCGTTTGACCCGCGGCATTGTTCCATCATCATGCGGAACACATCGAAATCATAGATGAACGTATCGGTGTGCAGCACAAACAAATAATCGGTGTCGACCTTTGCCAGCGCCAGATCCAGCGCCCGGCCATGGGCAGCACTGCCGCTTTCGGCTTCGCCCCTTTCCCGCTCGATCAAGGTGATCCAGTCCAGGGAACGCAAGTATTCGGTGCTTTCGTCGTTGGAATAGTTGTCCACCACAACGACCGGGACGTGGGTTCCTTGCAATCCTTCGCGCAACAGTTCCAGACAGGCTTTGGTAAGTTCCAGGGTTTTATAGTTGACCAATGCAATGCTGTACGGGGCGCTCATGGGGTTGGGCTCGCGGGTTTGGGTAGGCTTACGCTTATCCTGAAGCCCCGCGCATTGCAGCCGGTTCCCCGCAGCATGAACTTTTTGACATGTATGTGAAGAACGTTTTCACATTTCAGTGAGACGACACATACAACTCCGAGGGCCCCGGGTCCGGATAGGCAAAGGTGCGCTTCATCCACTGGACCTCTTGCACCGGCGTACGTCCGAACAAACGCTTGAACTCCCGGCCAAAATGCGACGGACTTTCGTAGCCCACGCGATTGCTGGCGGTGGCGGCAGGCATATCATTGCGCACCATCAGCAACCGGGCCTGATGCAGCCGGGTGGATTTGAGGTATTGCATCGGTGAAGTGTTGGTGACGGATTTGAAGTGAGCATGGAAGGACGGGATGCTCATGTTGGCCTCCCTCGCCAACAGCTCCACACTCAAGTCCTCGCTGTAACAGCGATGGATCCGGCGCAATGCCGTAGCGACTTTGCCAAATTGCCCCTTGTTGGTCAGTGCCGCCCGCATCGAAGCGCCCTGCTCACCGGTCAGCACCCGAAAGTAGATCTCGCGGATCAACGCCGGCCCCAGCAAACAGGCTTCCAGTGGCGAGCTCATGGCTTCAAGGAAGCGCACGACCGACTCGCCCATTCGTGCATCCATCGCCGTGGAAAACAGGCCTTTAGGCGCGGCGTCGACTACACAGTGCATCTCTTCCAGCTGTAACAACAGGTCGGCGACCACCTGAAAATCCAGACGCAGGTAGATCGCGAGCATGGGCTGTTCGGCGCTGGCGTCGGTCTCCATGGTGAATGGCACCGGCACGGCAACGGCCAGGTAATGTTGCGCATCGTAGACGTAAATATCATCACCGAGAAAACCACGCTTGCGGCCCTGACAAACGATGACGATTCCAGGTTCATACAGCACCGGTGTTCGACTCAACGGCCGGTTGGAGCGAAGAAACCGCACATCCGGCAGCGCACTGAGGTTATAGCCTTCGACGGGCGCCAGGGCGCTCAGTCGAGCAATCATGCGTTGTTCAACATCGCTTGCCATTGGTTGCGGCAGGTTCATGGTCGGGGCCCTGGTCGGTGAGGCGTGCCTTGCAGGACTTTCCGCGATTCTGCCGTTCGATGCCATCGATTTATAGGATCAGGCTAGAGACACAGATTTCCCGGCCTTCGCACTTGCAGGTTATCCGGCGAGCATGGCGGTCATCCCCTACGTCAACGAGGACACCGACATGAGCAACCTTTCATCCAGGCTTTTTCTGATCACCGGCGTCAGCTCCGGCTTCGGCCAGGCCTTCGCCGAGGCGGCGTTGCAGGCCGGACATCGGGTCGTCGGAACTGTACGCACGACTGCCGCGCAGCAGGCCTTTGAACAATCAGCGCCAGGGCGGGCGCAGGCCATTGTGCTGGACATCACTGACTTCAACGCGATCAACCCGGCTATCGAGCGTATTACCCGGGACATCGGCCCGGTGGACGTCTTGGTCAACAACGCCGGTTATGGCCATGAAGGGACTCTGGAAGAATCGTCGATGGACGAATTGCGCCATCAATTCGAGGTCAATGTGTTCGGCGCCGTGGCGATGATCAAAGCCGTGCTACCGAGCATGCGCACGCGCCGCTCGGGGCATATTTTCAACATCACCTCGATGGGCGGGTTTATCACGATGCCCGGCATCAGTTTTTACTGTGGCAGCAAGTTTGCGCTGGAGGGTATTTCCGAGGCGCTGGCCAAAGAGGTCAAGGACTTCGGCGTGCGGGTCACGGCGGTGGCGCCGGGTTCGTTTCGCACTGACTGGGCGGGTCGCTCGATGGTCCGCAGTGATCGCAGCATCAGCGATTACGACGAATTGTTCGAACCGATCCGCCAGGCCCGCGAGCAGAAGAGCGGCAAGCAAGCCGGCGATCCGACCAAGGCTGCTCAGGTATTGTTGGCGCTGGTGGAGGCCGATAATCCACCGCAGCACGTGTTGTTGGGCAGTGATGCGCTGGGGCTGGTGCGCGACAAGCTGGCGTCGTTGGCGGATGAGATCGAGCAGTGGCAGGACCTGACCTGCTCGACGGATTTCAGCGGTTGAGCTAATACCGCTGTCGCCCGCTACCGATTACGCAATCCACTGTAGGAGCTAACTTGTTAGCGAGGCGGTGTGCCTGATACACCACATCCAGCCTCTCGCCAACAAGTTGGCTCCTACATACCGAACCTGCGAGAACGCGGCTTGACAATCAATCCGTCTACTTCGCCCCACGCACCAGCAACTTCCCCGCCAGAAACCGGTGATCCGCCGAGAACAGCCGGCGATAGGTCAGCAGCACCGCAAATACGGTCCCGAGCCCCGACCCTGCGGCAATCAAGAACATGATGATGATCTGATAACGCACCGCCTGAATCGGCGACTGCCCCGCGAGCACCTGTCCGGTCATCATGCCGGGCAGGCTGACCAGACCGACCACAGTCATCTGGTTCAAGGTCGGGATCATCCCCGCGCGCACCGCTTGGCGTGCCGGGCCTTGTGCCGCTTCCCAGCGCGAGGCACCGAGGGCCAGGCTCATTTCCACGACGTTGCGGCCGGCGGTCAGCTCCTGAGTCATGCGCTCGATGCCCAGCGACACACCGGTCAAGGTGTTGCCGAGGATCATGCCGAGAATAGGGATAGCGTATTGCGGCTCGTACCACGGATGGATGCGGATGATCGCGAACAAGCCCACCGCCGCCACCAGCCACGAGCTGATCCAGATCGAGACAATGCTGTCGACCTGTTGCCCGGCATAGGTGCGCTTGCCACGCCCGGAGGCTGAAATACCGGCAATCAGAGTCATGGCCGCCATCAGCGGCAGCACCACGTACCACTGACCAAACTGGAACACCCAACCCAACACGTAGCCGATGGCGAGCAGTTGCACCACCGTGCGCACCGCCGCCAATGCCAGCTTGCGTTCCAGATCGAGCTTCAGTAGCAACGACAGCACACCGTTGATCAAGATCAGCGACGAGGCAATAGCGATGTCCAGCAATGACAGGTTTTGGTAATCCATCACGATTGCTCACTCAAGGTTCCGGCGTTCATGGTCAGGCGCCGTTTGCTCATGCGCAGAGCCTGCTCTTGATTGTGGGAAATCCACATATAGGCGCGGGTCTGCGGCATCTCGGTCTCGAACCAGGCAGACACCAGCGACTCGATTTCCCGGGAAGATTCGGGGTCCAGCGCGGCTGTCGGCTCGTCGAGCAATAGCACGTCGGGATTCAATTGCAGCACGCGAATCAACGCTGCGATCTGCGCTTCGCCGCCTGAAAGCTCGCTGGACTGTTTATCGAGAAAACCATCACCCCGCCCCGCCAGCCCAGCCAGCCGCAGGGCTTCCACTCGGTCGAAACGCCGGTCCTGGTAGACCTTGAGGCTGAAGGGATACCGCAGGTTGTCCTCCACCGTCCCTTCGAGCATGGCCGGACGCTGAGCGATGTAGCTGACGTGGCGCCGGTACCTCGGGATGCCCACGTCCGCCACCGGCCCGTTATGCCACAGCAGTTGCCCGCCTTCCAGGCCGTCGAGCAAGGCCAAGGCGCGCAGGAACACGCTTTTGCCGGAACCCGACGGCCCGGTCAGCGCCACCCGGTCACCCGCGTCGAGGATGAAATCGGTTGGCTTGAGTAGCTGGGCGCCGGTTTTCGCATCCAGGCGCATGAGTCCGGTCGCCGTAATCAGCGCGTTATCCGTTGCGCTCGTGATCTTTATGGAGGGTGTCATGGGATTAAATTTTCGTCCGACTCGATTCAGGGACAGTGTCCGCACAGTCCGCCATTAAAGGGATTCGCTGCGCGCCTGTCGAGCCTGCCGGGTATTAATCACCACACCTTCCCACTTGATCCGATGCAACAAAAGGTTGAGCGCAACCGACAAGAGTGAAAAAACCCATCCCCCTAATATGGGCCACCTCATTTCAAAACGGTTTTCCGCCATGCCAAACTTACACGCCACCCTTCATCGCCTGAGCAAACTGGACACGCTGGGTGTCAGTTTGATTCGCATCGCCTGCGCCATTGTTTTCCTGTGGATCGGCTTGCTCAAGTTCGTGCCGTATGAAGCCGACAGCATCACCCCGTTCGTGGCCAACAGCCCGGTGATGTCGTTCTTCTATGCCCACCCCACCGAATACAAAGAACACCTGACCCACGAAGGCGAACTCAACCCGGTCAAGCGCGAATGGCAGACCGCCAATAACACCTACGCCTTCTCCAACGGCCTGGGCACCGTTGAAATCCTGATCGGCCTGTTCATCCTGTCGCACTTCTTTTCCCGACGCCTGGGCATGGTTGGCTCACTGCTGGCGTTCGCCACCCCCATCGTCACCCTGTCGTTTCTGGTGACCACACCCGAAGCCTGGGTCGGCCACGGCGGCGACACCGAGTTTGGTTTCCCCTACCTCTCCGGCGGTGGTCGCCTGGTGTTGAAAGACACGCTGATGCTGGCCGGTGGGGTGGCGATGATTGCCGATTCGGCGCGGCGGATTTTGCAAGAAAAAGTACGCTAGTCGAGCCCTCCTGACGCGCCGAACACTCACGTCCAAACGTCAAAATCCCAAGCGTATAATCCCTGCGTCCGCAATCTCATCTACAGTCAGTACCGGCTCTAGACCGGCGTTTGCAGCTCAGGCTGCGAGCCCCGTTCTGCTGCCCTGATGAGGTAATTGGATGCCTGGCAGGATTTCACTGTTGTTTGTCCGAATTCAGTCGTTCTCGGTCATTGAGAAGGTGGCGTGTACTCGCCACTATCCATGCTCGTCGCTTCTGCTTGCAAAACACACTGATTGATAGGATGGCCGCATGAAAAAGTTCACCACCGCGTTTGGCGCTCCCGTTGCAGATAATAATAATATTCAAACCGCCGGCCCTCGTGGCCCGGCGCTATTGCAAGACGTCTGGTTCCTGGAAAAGATGGCGCACTTCGACCGTGAAGTGATCCCGGAACGCCGCATGCACGCCAAGGGCGCTGGCGCTTACGGTACGTTCACTGTCACCCATGACATCACCCGCTACACCAAGGCCAGGATCTTCTCGGAAATCGGTAAGCAGACGCCGATGTTCTCGCGTTTCTCCACCGTGGCCGGCGAGCGCGGTGCGGCGGATGCCGAGCGTGATATCCGTGGCTTTGCCATGAAGTTCTACACCGAAGAAGGCAACTGGGACCTGGTGGGCAACAACACCCCGGTGTTCTTCATTCGCGACCCGCTGAAATTTCCTGACCTGAACCACGTGGTCAAGCGCGACCCACGCACTGGCCTGCGTAGCCCGAACAGTAACTGGGACTACTGGACCCTGCTGCCGGAAGCCTTGCACCAGGTCACCATCGTCATGAGCGACCGTGGGATACCGGCCACTTTCCGTCATATGCACGGTTTTGGTAGCCACACCTTCAGTTTCATCAATGCGGCCAACGAGCGTTTTTGGGTCAAGTTCACCCTGAAAACCCAACAGGGCATCAAGAACCTGACGGATGCCGAATCGGGTCAAGCCATCGGCGGCGACCGCGAGACTCACCTGCGCGACCTGTACGAAAGCATCGAAGACGGTGACTTTCCGCGCTGGACGCTGTTCATCCAGATCATGCCGGAGAACGAAGCCGGCAGTTACCACATCAATCCGTTCGACCTGACCAAAGTCTGGCCGCACAAGGACTATCCGCTGATCGAAGTCGGGGTGATGGAACTCAACCGCAACGCCGAGAACTACTTTGCCGAAATCGAGCAAGCGGCCTTCAACCCGGCCAACGTGCCGCCAGGCATCAGCTTCTCGCCGGACAAAATGCTTCAGGGTCGGCTGTTCTCCTACGGCGATGCACAGCGCTATCGTCTGGGCGTGAACCACTCGTTCATTCCGGTCAACAGCCCGAAATGCCCGGTGCACAGCTACCACCGCGACGGCGCCATGCGCGTGGATGGCAACCTCGGCGGCACCACCTCTTACGAGCCGAACAGCTACGGGGAATGGCCGGATCAGCTGGAATATGCCGAGCCGCCGCTGAGCATCGAAGGTGCTGCCGCGCACTGGAATCATCGCGTGGACGAGGACTATTACTCGCAACCAGGTGCGCTGTTCCGTTTGATGACCACCGAGCAAAAACAGGCGCTGTTCGATAACACCGCGCGTGCGATTCAGGGTGTTGAACAGATGATCGTCGAGCGCCACATCTCCAACTGCACCAAGGCCGATCCGGCGTATGGCGCGGGCGTGAGAGAGGCAATCAATCGGTTGCGTTGATGGGTTGTCGCAGCGTGTAGGAGCGGGCTTGCCCGCGATCGATTCGGCACGGAGTGTCAGGTCTATCGCCATCGCGGGCAAGCCCGCTCCTACACTTCCTCGATGCTACCGATATCCACGCGCCTGCAAATCAAACAACTGCGCATAACGCCCACCCGCCGCCACCAGGCTTTCGTGATCGCCGCGTTCCAGCACCCGCCCCTGATCCAGCACCACAATATGATCGGCACTGCGCACGCTGGAGAATCGATGAGAGATCAGCAATGTCATGCGCTCCCTGGCATGTTCGCGAAAGTGTTCGAATACCGTCGCCTCAGCCGCTGCGTCCAATGCTGCGGTGGGTTCGTCGAGGATCAGGATGTCAGCATTGCGCCGCATGTAGGCGCGTGACAGGGCGATTTTCTGCCATTGACCGCCCGACAATTCCTGCCCGCCAGCAAACCATCGCCCCAGTTGAGTCGCATAACCCTGATCAAGACCTTCGATAAATTCGGCAGCCATGCCCTGGGTCGCCGCTTCACGCCAACGGCTTTCGTCGTTGAACGCATCAGTGTCGCCGACGCCGAGGTTTTCGCCGGCGATCAACTGGTAGCGAATGTAGTCCTGAAAAATCACCCCGATCCGCCGCCGTAGAGCGTCTTCGTCCCAGTCGTTGAGGTCACTGCCATCGAGCAGGATGCGTCCCTGATCAGGCCGGTACAGGCGGGTCAACAACTTGATCAGCGTGGTCTTGCCCGAACCGTTCTCGCCCACCAAGGCCACGCTGTGCCCCGGCCGCAGATGCAGGTCGATGTTTTCCAGGGTTGCGTGGCTGGAATCCGGGTAGCGAAAGCCGACGCCTTCAAAGCGCAAACCATCGCCCGGCAACACACCTTGGGTCAGGCCTCTGGCCTCGGCGATCACCGGCTGTGCCAGGTACTCGTAGAGATCGGACAGGTACAACCCGTCTTCGTACAGCCCACTGATCGCGCTCAAGCTGCTGCTGACCGCTGCCTGCCCCTGCTTGAACAGCACCAGGTACATGGTCATCTGGCCCAGGGTAATAAAGCCGCTCACGGTATCGACCACCACCCAAGCATAGGCCAGGTAAAACGCGCCGGTGCCGAGCAGGCCGAGGAGAAAACCCCAGCCGTCGCGACGCAGGGTCAGGCGCCGGTCCTCGGCATACAACCGCTCGAAGGTCTCGCGATAACGCTGCAGCAGCAGCGGCGCGAAGCCGAACAGCTTGACCTCCTTGATGTAGCCCTCGTGGGACAGCAAGGTTTCGATGTAAGTCTGGCGCCGGGTTTCCGGGGCGCGACGGGTGAACAAGCGAAACGCGTTGCCGGAAAAATGCGCTTCGGCAAAAAACACCGGCAACGCTCCCAGCACCAGGATCACCAGCGCCCACGGCGAAAAATGCACCAGCAGTACGCCGAAGCTGATCAGGGAAATCAGGTTTTGGGTCAACCCCAGGGATTTGGTGACCAATGCCAAGGGCCGAGTTGAGGCTTCGCGGCGCACCCGCACCAGCTTGTCGTAGAACTCCGAATTCTCGAATTGCTCCAGAGACAGGGTCTGGGCCTTCTGCAGAATCATGGTGTTGACCTTCTGCCCCAACTGCACCCGCAACAGCGACTGTTGCACCGACAACCCGCGTTGCGCCGCTGCCAATAACGCCAGAACACCGGCTTCAAACAGCACATAACGCAACACCGGCCACAGCGGCGCGCTGCCCTGGCTGGCGTGCAATTGCATGGCCGCCACCACCGCGTCGACGATGCGTTGCCCGAGCCAGGCGGCCAAGGCCGGCAGAACACCCGCTGCCAGCGTTGCCAGCACCAGCCCGAGAGACAGTCCGCGCGAGGTGCTCCACACCAAACTCTGGGCGCGTTTCGCTTGATCGAAAAAGGCAACGAAACGACCGACGACAGGCATGTGTGGCAGGACCCAGGACAGGAAGGTGCAACAGATTAATGACAATCCCCATTTGTCACGAAGCTCTGACAGAATGTCAAAACAACCTGAAATTTTCGCACCAAGATGGGGCCAACCGAAACTATAAGGACTGATACAGGCTATACGATAAATAAATTTAACACCCCCCCTATCGGCACAATTTCTGAATTGATACCCTTTTTTTAAGGGAGGAGCAGTCGGTCGCAGACGCAATGCGTGAACTTGATGTCGTCCCCAAACATAATCCCTGGACTTCCACTCGCCGTTGGCGACCTGTGCGTTCTTAGCAATAATTTCGGATTTCAGCTCGCGATGGCCAAGCGATTCGGATTCTTGGTGGACACCCTGAAATGTATAGAGTGATTTTCAAGTTATGCCGAGCTTTCCACTGTGCCTGGAGCCGCAATCTAGTTTACTAGGACATACCAAACTTATGCCTCGTATGCTCAGAAAACATATACACCATCGAAACAACTCACGAGCAGACACCAAACGCTATCCCACTCGAGCTCCAATTCTGTGACGGTCAATACTTTCCCGCTTTATCGTGTTGTCGAGTGTAAGCGTACGCACATGGACCAAAACGCCAACGTTGATCCCGCTGATCCGAAGCAATTGCAGTGACCCGCGGCGGACGCAGATCGTACATCCATGCTGACGACTTATAAAAATACTGAGCACAACAGGCGACTTGTGGAGGCGCCCCGCACCGACGCAAGTCCTGGACTATTACCCCATCTTGACGGGGTAAACGCAGTCAAATGACAGAAATCGTGGACTTCGAGTCGTACAAGGACACGATTCCTGGACTTCCAGTCGTTTTCGGAGTAAGCGCTCCATGAACCCCACATTCAAAGCGCTTAGATGATCCCCCATGCTGTGCTCCCTATCTCTTCTGGAGCCAGCACCTCATGATGCGACCCGATGCTAAAATCGAAAAAGTCTATCTCTACCCCAAGCCTGTGGACTTCAGAAAATCCATCGACGGCTTGGCTGCCTTGGTCGAACTGGATATCAAGGTCGCGGTGTTCGACCCCGTGCTTTTTGTCTTTCTCAACAAACCCCGCAACCGAGTGAAAATCCTTTATTGGGAGCGCAACGGCTTTTGCCTGTGGCTCAAGCTCCTTGAGTCGGAACGGTTTAAACATCGCCCGAAGTCACCGACGAAGCAATTGTACTCACAGTGCAGGAATTGAACTGGTTGCTCGACGGTTTCGACCTCTGGCGTAATCGCCCTCATCAAGTTTTAACACCGCGATTTGATGCCTGATTCGGTATAATCCAGGGCATGATTTCCATGTCCAAAGACCTTCCTGATGATCCTGTTTTGCTCAAGCAATTGCTTGCGCAGATGCTCAGTTAGCGCGAGTCGGGCAAGGGCAAGATCGTCCATCCGCAAGAAGAAAATGCGCTGCTGCGTCAGCGCCACTTCGGCCGTAAGTCTGAACAAACAGTTGATCCGGCGACGCCGCAACTGGCCCTGTTCAACGAAGCAGAAAGCGTTGCCGATCCCGTTGCCGATGACGAGCAAGAAGAAGTCGCTGCGCCGACCAAGCGCCGTGGCAAACGCAAACCTCTGCCCGCCGATCTGCCGCGCATCGAAGTCATCCACGAACTGCCCGAGCATGAGTTGACTTGTGCTTGCGGTTGCCGCAAGCACCGCATCGGCGAAGAAGTTAGCGAGCAGCTCGACATCGTGCCGATGCAGATCCGCGTGATCAAACATGTACGCAAGGTCTATGCGTGTCGCGATTGCCAAAGCGCACCGGTCACTGCGGACAAGCTCGCGCAACTGATCGAAAAAAGCATGGCCAGCCCGAGTGTCCTGGCGATGTTGCTGACCACCAAGTACGTGGGCGGTTTAATCCTTCATCGCTTCGAGAAAGTACTGGGTCGTCACGGCATCGATATCCCGCGTCAAACGCTGGCGTGTTGGGTCATCCAGTGCGGTGAGCACTTCCAGCCGCTGCTTAACTTGATGCGTGACCGGTTGCTCGAAAGTCGAGTTATCCGCAGCGGAAAAGCACTCGACTTGCTCCGTCAACAAAGACAAAAACTTGAAGCATGGTCGATGCTGCGCATCTGCCTTTGGCAGCCCCGACGATGAGAGAGTCATCACCAGAGTACAAAATACGGCTCGTCGAAAAATACGCTCCGCGAAAATAGAAAATTTAATTTTTCCTACCGATCAAGCAATCTTGGGTCGCCCACCAATGCTCGGGATACGCACCACTGAAGGTGAGACTTTTCTGTACCCAGACGATGCAGGGATGACCGTAACGCGTCAGCGTAAAGCGAATGGTGGGGAATTGATTACCATTGAGACGCAGTCAGTTACGGAAGACAAGCTTGTCTCTGACAATCCTCGCTGAACAGCTAGATATACTAGCTGTTCATGCTGGCCTCATCTCAATGAGGACCATAAGTGCGTCGTCGTATCCAATCTACGCGCGGCTTCTACCTTAAAAATTTTAGATTTGTGCTTACAACTCGGGTGGGAGTGTTCAGTACCTCGTCGATTCCTACAGCCCGATTGGGGGTCTTCGATTGATCCTGAGTTGATGATCCGCATGCTGATCGTGGGCTACTGCTATGGCATTCGCTCCGAGCGGCGGCTGTGCGAAGAGGCCCATTTGAACCTGCCGTATCGCTGGTTCTGCCGGTTGAGCCTGGAGGATGAAGTTGCGAATTCCGCAGCCATCCGGCCACCCATTCCACGCACATCCGCCCCCCCTGAACGCCAACACCAAAGCGTGCAACTGTTCGGTGTTCAAAGACGACAGCCAAGCGCCTTTCGGCGCGCCGCAGCAGCTTTTCTCGACCACGCCATTGCTCAGCATTCAGCATTCAGCATTCAGCATTCAGCATTCAGCATTCAGCATTCAGCATCCAGGCGCCCAGATAAGCAAGGCAAATGGAATAACCGACCGATCTGCAAACCGTTTCCCCTGCCCACCTTCATTAATTCTCCAGCTGTTACCTAAATGCACCTTGGGAATACAAAAAACAACAAGCGTGCACTTTTTTGAGCCTATTCGTATCATATACAAACCAATGTTTTACCTATGAAACGCCAAATTTTTATACTTAAGTAAATAAGCCGTTGAATAATATGTACTTTTATCAAAATACTTTTCAATGCGGGAATTGGCATTGTTCATGCTCTAAACACTGTCTCACCAGCAAAACAGACCAGAGAGCTTCCCCAATGGCTGTGAAAAAGATTTACGCAATGGACCCAACGTGGGTCGACCCGACCCAACTGGCAGCATCGGCTCCCATCGAAATTGAATTTCGGAACGTCGGCAAATGCTTTCCTGCCAAAGGAAAGAGTGATGCGCCCTTTGCCATCCGCGATGTGAGTTTCAAAATTCGTCGAGGTGAAGTTGTATCCATCATCGGACCTTCCGGATGCGGCAAAAGCACGATCCTTAATATGGGATCGGGGCTGTATCGGCCAAGCGAAGGCGAGGTTTTTGTAGGCGGCGAGGCCGTGACCAGCCCAGTGCGCAAAGTCGCATTCATGCTGCAAAAAGACTTGCTGATGCCATGGCGCAGCATCCGCCGCAATGTCGAGTTGGGTCTGGAAATACAGGGAATGCCAGCCGCTGAAAGGTCCGCCATCGCCGAGGACCTACTCAATCGCTGCCACCTGAATGGTTTCGCTGAGCACTACCCATTTCAGCTTTCCGGCGGTATGCGCCAACGCGCGGCGCTTGCCCGCACGCTGGCAATGGACCCGCAGGTTCTGTTTCTGGACGAACCGTTTTCTGCCCTGGACGCACAGACCAAGATGATCCTGCAGCAAGACATGGCGAAGATGCTGTACGACGAAAAGAAAACAGCTCTGTTCATCACCCACGACCTAGTCGAGGCGATTGCGATGTCCGACCGAATACTAGTGATGAGTGCTCGCCCCGGCACGATAGTCGAGGAAATCGTAGTCGACCTGCCGCATCGCGAAAATCCGCTGGAACGTCGCAAGCTGCCGGAAATCGGTCCCTTGGCCGGGCGCCTGATGCAACTGCTTAAAGTTGGCGAAGACACCGAACTGCATTGATCTCTGTCCACCGCCCTATCAACGGATTCAGGAGTTAACCATGTTCAAGTCTGTGTTCAAAACCTCGCTAGTGGCCCTGGGCCTGGGCTTTGCCTTGGGTGCCCAGGCCGCTACCGACGTGACCTACCTGCTGCCTGCGCCGCCGAACTCGCCAGCGTTCGCGCCGTGGATCATCGCCAAGGAAAAGGGCTATTACGGGCAGCAGAACCTGAACGTAACGTTCATCGCTGCCAAGGGCGGAGTCGACGTCGCCAAGCAGATCGGCGCAGGTAATGCCATGGTCGGCGGAGCCATTGGCGACACGCCTATCATTGTCCGTGCCAACGGTATCCCGGTACGTGACGTAGCCGTACTTGGCGCGGGCGGCGTCACCATGATCGCCACCGATGGCGACAAAAAAATCAACTCCATCAAAGACCTCAAGGGCAAGACCCTGACCGTGATGTCTTACTCCGACACCACTTATTACGCTCTGCTGGCGTCGTTGCGCAAGGCTGGCCTGGATATAACCGACGTCAACATCCAGGCCGCCGGTCCCGCGGGTGTATGGCAATTGTTCTCGGCGAAAAAATCCGACGCTATGGCCGGTGTGCCGGACTTTGTGGTGAACGCCGAAGAGTCCGGTGTGAACGTGCAATTGATCCCTCAGGATCAGATTTTCGAAAGCATGGCCCAGTCGATCATGGCTTCCGATGACGCCATCAAGAATCACCCTGATGTGGTCCGTGGCGTGGTGCAAGCCACCTTGAAAGGCATGCGCGACATCATCGCCGATCCGAAAGCCGCTGCTGCCACCTTCGTCAAGGCTGTCCCGGCCTACGCAGGCAAGGAGGCCATGGTGGAGAAGACGTTCAAGTTGTACGTCGAACACGTCTACGCCAACCAGGCAGTCCTCGGCAAGATCGACCCCGTTCGCCTAGATAACGTGCGTCAGTTCTACGTGAACGAAGGCATCGTTAGCAGAGAATCGAAACTTGACGACCTGTACACCAACCAGTTCATCGAAACCACGACGGCCACCCAGTAAGTCGCGGGTAACAACAAGGTACTGACCTGATGAAAAACCTTAATCCTTCCATGCTCGGCAGCCTCGCGTTGCTGATGCTGTTCCTGGCCGCGTGGCAATGGGGGCCTGCCGCCCTCGGCATGCCCGAATTCGTCATGCCCAACCTGAGCCGCGTGGCCCAGGAAAGCCTGGTGATGTGGCACTCCAGCAACCTGCTGGAGCACACCCTGATCACAGGGTTCGAAATTATTGTCGGCTTCGGCCTGGGAGCCCTGCTTGGCGTTGTGATTGGCACGTCGCTGGGGCTTTCGCCTTCGGCCGAAGCCATGCTGTCGCCGTACATTCTGGCGCTGCAGATTGCCCCGAAAGTGGCTTTCGCCCCGCTGTTCGTAATGTGGTTGGGCTACACCATCTACCCCAAGATCCTGATCGCCATCCTGATCGTGTTTTTCCCGGTGATGATTAACGTTCTGTCGGCCATCCGCACGGTCGACCCGGACATGATCAACCTCGTGCGCACCATGAATGCCACCCGCTTCCAGATCTTCCGTCTGGTGGAGTTCCCCTCGGCCATGGCTGCGCTGTTCTCCGGCCTGCGCATCGCCTCGACCCTGGCAGTGATCGGCGTCACCGTTGGTGAGTTGGTTGGCGGTAACCAGGGCCTGGGCTTCCTGCTGGTGGATGCCGAAGGCCAGGGCAACACCGCCGGGGTATTCGTCGCGATCGTCATGCTGACCGTGATCGGTGTGCTGGCCTACGGCGCCGTGGTCTGGGCTGAGAAGCGCGTGCTGCACTACATGCCCAAAGCCATGTTGAGTACCCAATAATGAACGTAGCCAAACATTTGCTTCAGGGCCGCCGTGTGCTGGTCACCGGTGGTGCTCGCGGCCTGGGTTTTGCCTTTGCTCAGGCCATTGGCCAGGCCGGTGCCCGGGTAGTGATCGCCGATATTCTGGCCGACCGCGTCCAGCAGGCCGCCGGTGAGCTGAGCGCGCTCGGCCTGGACGTCACCGGCCTGACAGTGGACCTGGGCAACCCCGAGTCCATCACCGCCTGCGCCAAGGCCGCCGGTGAAGTACTGGGTGGTTTGGATTGCCTGGTCAACAACGCCTCGGTCACCAACTCCGGCGGCAAGACCTGTGAAGAGCTGAGCATAGAAACATGGGACCAGGTGATGCAGGTCAATGTGCGCGGCACTTGGCTGATGACCATGGCCTGCCTGCCGGCTCTGCGCACCAGCGGCAACGGCGCGGTGGTCAACCTGGCTTCCGACACCCCGCTGTGGGGTGCGCCGAATCTGCTCGCCTATGTCGCCAGCAAGGGCGCGATCATCGCCATGACCCGCAGTCTGGCTCGCGAACTCGGCACCGACAACATCACGGTCAATGCCATCGCCCCAGGACTGGTACTGGTGGAAGCAACCGCCTATGTGCCTGAGGCGCGCCACCGTCTGTACACCGAACAGCGCGCTATTCAGCGCCCGCAACTTCCCGAGGATGTCTGTGGCGCAGTGGTATTTGCCCTCAGCGACCTCGCCCGCTTCATCACTGGACAAACCCTGCCGGTCAACGGCGGGTTTGTTATGCCCTAAGCCTTGTGTCAAAGGAAACCGGAGACAGCCATGACTGATTTAGCCGCCCAACAAGATTCCCCGAAAAGCTGGGAGCGCCCAGAAGGCGCCAGCCTCGCAGACTGGATGCAAGCCCGTGTCGCCCGCTACGAAACCCGTAAATACGACTGGGACGCACTGAAATTCCAGGCTGACTACGACCCCAAGTTCCGCCGCGCGCAAATGCGCTACATCGGCACCGGCGGCACTGGCGTCAGCACCGACATGAACACCATCCCGTCGGAGAACTTCACCTTTTCCACCATGGTGATCCCGGCTGGCCACGAAGGCCCACCACACCTGCACACCGATGTCGAAGAAGTGTTCTTCGTGCTGCGCGGCAAGCTCAAGGTGGTGATCGAAAAGGACGGTGAGCGTTATGAAACCATCCTCACCGACCGCGACGTGATCTCGGTGCCACCAGGCGTATACCGCGAAGAAATCAACATTGGCGATGAAGACGCCTTGATGTGCGTGATGCTCGGAGCCAAGAAGCCGATCACCCCGACTTACCCGCCAGAACACCCTCTGGCCTCGATCAAGCGCGGATAAACCCTATGTTGCACGCCACTGACATTACCGCCGTACACCCAACCGCAGAGCTGGAACAGCAGCTCGCAAATCGCTTGCCTCAGCTCACGCTGGCATTGCCTGACGGCCCCCAGGCCGTGCGCGAGTGCGGTAAAGGTGCAGCCATTGTGCTGTTGCACGGCATCGGTTCGGGTGCCGCGTCCTGGCTGGAAGTGGCGTTACAACTGAGCCAGCACGCCCGGGTGGTGGCATGGGACGCACCAGGCTATGGCGACTCGATACCGTTGGCGCAAATCCGGCCGACAGCTCAGGACTACGCCGAGCGCCTGTGCCAAGTTCTGGATGCACTGGGCATCGAGCAATGCGTGTTGGTCGGCCACTCACTCGGCGCATTGACCGCTACCGCATTTGCTCAGACTCATCCGGCGCGGGTCAGCCGCCTGGTACTGATCAGCCCGGCGCGCGGTTACGGTGCGCCGACACGGGACTTGCAGCGCGCTCAGGTACGCAAAAAGCGCCTCGACGCCCTGGAGCAACTGGGCATTGAGCAAATGGCAGCGCAACGCAGCGCTCACATGCTCTCGCCCCGCCCCAGCCCCAAGGCTCTGGAGTGGGTGCGCTGGAACATGTCAAGGCTCAACACCGGGGGTTACCGTCAGGCAGTAGAGCTGCTGTGCGGCGATGACCTGCTGCGCTACTCACCACTGTCCATGCCCTGCGAAGTGCATTGCGGTGAAGCCGACACGATCACGGCACCTCAGGACTGCCTGACGTTGGCCAAGGCACTCAATGCCAACTTCAACCTGATACCGGATGCCGGGCACGCAAGCCCAATAGAACAACCTCTCTTGGTGGCGGGCCGACTGGCCCATGCCCTCATGGAATCAATGAAAGGTGACGCCCAATGAATGACTCCGACCAGAGTAAAGACGCGCTGGACAGATATATTGTTCCAGGACTGGAGCGCGGCATGCTGCTGCTGTGCGAGTTCAGCCGACATAATCGCACGCTGACGGCACCGGAACTTGCACGCCGCCTGCAACTGCCGCGCTCAACTATTTTCCGGCTGCTTACAACCCTGGAAACCATGGGATTCGTCACCCGCAGCGGCAAAGAATATCGACTGGGCATGTCGGTATTGCGTCTGGGCTTCGAATACCTTGCCTCGCTCGAACTGACTGAACTGGGCCAGCCACTGCTCGCACGCTTGTGCGACAGGCTCAACTACCCGACCAATCTTGTGGTGCGCGACGGTCGCTCGATTGTTTACGTTGCCAAAGTCTCACCACCTTCAGTGTTTTCTAGTGCGGTCAACGTCGGCACCCGGCTGCCTGCACACGCAACAGTACTGGGACGTGTCTTACTCGAAGATATGTCTTTGGCAGAGCTGCGCGAGCTGTATCCGGAAGACCATCTGGAACAGCACTCATCCAGCACCCCTCGCACAGTCCTGGATTTGTTCAACCTGGTTCAACAAGACCATCAGCGTGGCTACGTCAGCGGAGAGGGCTTCTTCGAATCAACCATTTCAACCATCGCGGCCCCGGTGCGGGACCACAGTGGCGGAGTTGTCGCAGCCCTGGGTGTCACTATTCCGACAACCCAGATCGGCCACGTCAATTTCGAGGAGCTGGTTAACCAGGTTCGCCGCAACGCCGACGAACTGTCGCGCCTGCTCAATTACACCCCTGGTTTTGGGACCAGCCGGGTGACCGCGCTGATGAGGGACTGATATGAGCCTTTATCAACTGACGGGCAACACCGTCATTGTCACGGGTGGCTCATCCGGCATTGGCCTGGCGTGCGTAGAGCAGTTGCTCGAATGCGGAGCTTACGTCGCCTTTTGTGGTCGGAACGCCGAACGCTTGTACAGCGCTGAAGCGAGCTTGCGCAGCCGTTTCCCGCAGGCTCGCATGCTTGCTCAGGTGTGCGATGTGCTCGATGCAGACTCCGTGAAAGCCTTTGCCCTGGCCAGTTCCGCAGTGCTGGGCCCGGCCCGGGTCTTGATCAATAACGCAGGGCAAGGTCGCGTCTCGACATTTTCCGACACCAGCGATGAGGCGTGGAGCGAGGAGCTGAACCTGAAATTTTTTTCAGTCATCAATCCAGTGCGCGCCTTCATGGCTCAGCTCGAAAGCCAACCAGGTGCCGCCATCGTGTGCGTCAACTCGCTTCTGGCCAATCAGCCAGAACCGCACATGGTAGCGACCTCCGCCGCACGTGCCGGACTGAAAAACCTGGTGCGATCGATGGCCGTGGAGTTCGCGCCCAAGGACATCCGCGTCAACGGCATCCTCATTGGCCTGGTCGAATCAGGCCAATGGCGCAGACGCTTCGATGGCCGAGAAGAACGTGAACTGAACTGGTCGCAATGGACCGCACAGTTAGCCCTGCGCAAACAAATCCCCCTGGGTCGACTTGGCCTGCCCTCAGAAGCGGCACAAGCGATTCTTTTCCTGGCTTCGCCACTGTCGGCTTACACCACAGGCAGCCATATAGATGTTTCTGGAGGTCTGTCCCGTTATGCTTAACGATAACCAAGTCACTGTTGGCGCGGCCATTACCGCGTTTCTTGAGCAATGCGACGTCAAGGCCGCTTTCGGCGTGATTTCGATTCACAACATGCCCATTCTCGATGCCTTTGCCGTACGCGGCAACATCCGCTTCGTGATGGCGCGCGGTGAGGCCGGCGCCACTAACATGGCTGATGCCTATGCCCGCACCACTGGCGGTTTGGGCGTGTGCCTGACCTCCACCGGTACCGCTGCTGGCAATGCCGCCGGGGCAATGGTTGAAGCGCTTACCGCTGGCACCCCTCTGCTGCACATCACCGGGCAGATCGAAACCCCGTATCTGGATCAGGACTTCGCCTATATTCACGAAGCCCGTGACCAGTTGACCATGCTCAAAGCCGTGTCCAAGGCAGCGTTCCGCGTGCGCAGCGTAGAGACCGCGCTGAGCACCATGAAGCTGGCCGTTCAGACCGCGCTGACTGCGCCCACCGGTCCGGTTAGCGTAGAAATCCCGATCGACATTCAGTCCACCTTCATCAGCATGCCGGCCGACCTGTCGCCACTGCCCATCGCGGTAGCCGTCCCTGCCGAAGAGGCTTTGGACGCACTCGCCGAGCGTATCCTCAACGCCAAACGCCCACTGCTGTGGCTCGGTGGCGGTGCGCGCCATGCTGGAGCAGCGGTCAATCGCCTGTTGAACATGGGCTTAGGGGTGATCACCTCCACCCAGGGCCGCGGGGTGGTCAATGAAGACGACGAACGCTGCCTCGGCGCATTCTCGCAAAACCGTTTAGTCGAAAGCTTCATGCAGACCTGCGATGCCCTGCTGATCGCTGGGTCGCGTCTTCGCAGTAATGAAACCTTCAAGTACGCCCTGAAATTGCCGGCCAATACACTGCGCATTGACGCTAACCCGGCCATCGAAGGTCGCAGCTACTCCAGCGACATGTTCGTCTGCGGTGATTCAGCGCTGGCTCTGAGCGGACTCGCCGATCGTCTCCAGGGGCGCCTGAATACTGACCCGCAGTTCCTCATCGAACTCAAAGACGTGCGGGCCAAATCCCGTCTTCAACTGCTTGCCGATTTGGGCCCGTACTCGGCCATGGTCGAGCAACTGCAGACACTGACCGGGCGCAACTTCTCCTGGGTCCGCGACGTCACCCTGTCCAACAGCATCTGGGGCAACCGCCTGCTCAACCTCTACCACCCGCGAGCCGGTGTACACGCCCTCGGTGGCGGTATCGGCCAGGGCCTGGCCATGGGTATTGGTGCCGGTATCGCCGCCGCCGAAAACGATCCGACCCGCAAAGTCTTCACCTTGGCTGGCGACGGCGGCTTCATCCTAAACCTCGGTGAGTTGGCGACGCTGGTGCAGGAAAAAGCCAACGTCGTGATCTTCCTGATGAACGACCAGCGCTACGGCGTGATCCGCAACATCCAGGACGCCATCTACGGTGCCCGCCACGCCTACGTCGAACTGCATACCCCGGACTACACACAACTGGCCGAATCCATGGGTATCCGCCATGGCCTGGTCAGTGACCTCAAGGACTTCAGCACTGTGCTCGAAAGCGCCTTGAACCAGCCCGGCCCGTTCCTGCTGGAAGTCGACATGCTCGCCGTTGGCGGCTTCGCCACCCAATTCGCGGGCCCTCCCAACAGCGAAACCAAAGCGCAAAAGGCGACGGCCTGAGGTACGCACCATGCTGCATATCACCATGATCGGCTGCGGCGCTATTGGCGTCGGCGTGCTCGAACTGTTGGAAAGCGACCCCCAGCTTTGCGTCGACTACGTCATTGCCTCGGCTGGCTCCGAAGACCTCGTGCGTCAGCGCCTGGCCAGTTTCAAACGCCCACCGCAGGTGCTTACGGCGCTGCCGGCTGACGCGCGCCCCGATCTGCTCGTCGAGTGCGCCGGTCACCGTGCCATTGAGGAACATGTGCTGCCAGCCCTCGAGCGCGGTATCGCCTGTTTGATCGTGTCTGTCGGTGCGCTTTCCGAAGTGGGTCTGGTGGAGCGCCTGGAAATGGCCGCGGAGCGCGGCAACACTCGTATCGAACTGCTACCCGGCGCCATCGGAGGCATTGACGCGCTGTCGGCCGCGAAGGTCGGCGGCCTCGATTCGGTCTGCTACACCGGCAGCAAGCCGGCACGCGCCTGGAAAAACACGCCAGGCGAACTGGTTTGCAATCTGGACACCATCACCGAAGCCACGGTGATCTTCCAGGGTTCCGCTCGCGAGGCTGCTCGGCTCTACCCCAAGAACGCCAACGTCGCCGCAACGCTTTCATTGGCTGGCCTGGGTCTGGATCGCACTCAAGTCACGCTTATCGCTGACCCAAACAGCAACGACAACGTGCATCACTACGAAGCTCGCGGTGCCTTTGGCGGCTTCGACATGAACCTGCGCGGCAAGCCGCTGGTGGCCAACCCGAAGACCTCTGCGCTAACCGTTTACAGCGTCGTGCGAGCCCTTGGCAACCACGCTCACGCGATTTCCATCTAGGAAACCATGATGACAATCGAACAAACTTTACCCATCTGCATCGCCGGCCAATGGCGCCTTGGCCGCGGGGAGCGTTACGCGACCCGCTACCCTGCCACCGGGGAGCCGGTGGCCTGGCTCAACGCGGCTAGCCTGGAGGATGTCGAAGACGCCGTGCAAGGCGCGCAACAGGCGTTCCTGCACAGTGGCTGGGCCCAACGCAAACCACACGAACGTGCCGGTGTGCTGTACCGCATCGCCCAACTGATCCGCGAGCAAGCCGAAGAGTTGGCGCAACTGCAGCGTCAGGACAACGGCAAACCGATCGGTGAAACTCGCGCCTTGGTGGCCAGCGCCGCTGGCACTTTCCAGTTCTTTGCCGCTGCCTGTGAAACCCTGGAAGAAACCATCACCCCATCCCGTGGCGATTTTATCACCATGAGCGTGTACGAACCCATGGGCGTTGTAGCGGCCATCACTCCATGGAATTCGCCCATCGCCAGCGAAGCGCAAAAAATTGCGCCGGCCTTGGCAGGCGGCAATGCGGTGGTGGTCAAGCCAGCTGAAATCACTCCGCTGCTGGCACTTGAACTGGCCCGCATCTGCGAAGCCGCCGGCTTGCCAAAAGGCCTGATCAGCGTGCTGCCCGGCAAGGGCTCGGTACTGGGTGATGCATTGACCCAGCACCCGCTAATCAAACGCGTGTCCTTCACCGGCGGCACCAAAACCGGCAAACACATTGCTCACATTGCCGCCGACAAGATGATGCCGGTGTCGCTGGAACTGGGCGGCAAGTCGCCGACCATCGTCCTCGATGACGCTGACCTCGACCACGCCGTAGCCGGCGTGCTCTACGGTATCTTCAGCTCCTCGGGCGAAGCCTGCATCGCAGGCTCACGGTTGTTCGTCGCGAGATCGCTGTATGAACCCTTCATGCAGCGCCTGACTGCGGCGGCCGCCAATATTCGCCTCGGTGACCCGGCCGACGAAAATACCCAAATGGGACCACTGATCAGCGCCGCGCACCGTGAGTCCGTAGAGCGCTACGTGGCCCTCGGCCTGGCCGAAGGCGGCCGCCTGCGCCTGGGCGGGCAGCGCCCCACGGGTGGTTTGTATGACAAGGGCTTCTTCTTCCCGCCGACGATCCTCGAAGGCTTGACCAACAACCAGCAGACTTGCCAGGAAGAGATTTTCGGCCCGGTGCTGGTAGCCATGCCTTTCGATAACGAAGCCGACCTGATCGAACAGGCCAACGACAGTCTTTACGCCCTCGCTGCCGGTATCTGGACCCGTGACTACAAGCGTGCTTGGGCTTTGGGCAGGAAGATCCAGGCCGGCACAGTCTGGATCAACACCTACAAGCAGTTTTCCATTTCCACCCCCTTCGGAGGCTGGCGCGACAGCGGCCTGGGCCGGGAAAAAGGTCGCCTAGGCATCCTGCAGTACATGGAACAAAAAAGCCTCTATTGGGGCATGAACGAACAGCCACTGGCTTGGGCCCGTGAGCACGATGAGGTGGTGTCATGAGTGTCTTGGGTATCGATGAAATCACCTACGGTGTGGAAGACTTGCCCACTTGCGTGCGCTTTTTCCAGGACTGGGGCCTGGCGGTAGTCAGTGAGCAACCTGATGAGGTGGTATTCGAAACACTCAACGGCTGCCGGGTTATCGTTGCCGACATCAACAAGGCCGGTCTGCCACCGGCCATCGAGAGCGGTTCGACCGTGCGCGAGGTGGTTTGGGGCGTCGAAAGCGAAGCTGACCTGGCTCACTACAGCACCCGCATCGCCAATGACCCGGGCTTCATCGAAGCCGGTCAGCGAGTAGGCTGCACCGATCCTAACGGCCTGGCGATTCGTCTGCAGGTCACCCGCAAGCGTGCAATCGAGCTGGAATGCAGCGGGCACAATACCTGGCAGACCAAGGGTCGGATCAACAAGGCGGCGCCGATCTATGAGCGCGCGACTCCGGTGGAAGTCGGCCACGTTGTGTTCTTCGTCAAAGACGTGGTCACCTGCGAAGCCTTCTACGCCGACCGTTTCGGATTCCGTGCCTCGGACCGTTACCCCAACCGCGCGGCGTTTATGCGCACCGCCGACGAAGGCGGCCACCACGATATTTTCATGCTGCAACTGCCCGCTCCACGCGCCGGCCTGAATCACGTGGCCTTCACCGTGCGCGACGTGCATGAAGTGTTCGGCGGCGGGATGCACATCTCCCGTAGCGGTTGGACCACCGAGATCGGCCCCGGCCGGCACCCGGTGTCTTCGGCATTCTTCTGGTACTTCAAGAACCCCGCCGGGGCGCTGGTGGAGTACTACGCCGATGAAGACCAACTGACTGCCGAATGGGAACCACGGGAATTCGAGCCGGGCCCCACAGTGTTCGCAGAATGGGCAATCGCCGGTGGCATTGACGGCAACACCCGCCGGCAGAAGGACGTCGAAGCCCCGCAAGGCAAGTTCCTCACCGACAAACCCAAGCCCGAGACCAAGTGATGAGCGAGAAGATGCTTCTGACCGTGCTGCTCAAGCACGACCAATCCAAGAACCTGGAGGATATCCAGGCGCACATGAAAAAAATGGATTGGTGGGAGCGTTTTCCTGTGGAGGGCGTGGAGGTGGTCTCCTGGACTGTCGCCATGGGCCTGGGCCAAATCGTGACGCTGCACCTGCCGCCCGCTCTGCTGCCCAAACTGAATGTCGAGCTGGAGCGTTCCGCCTGGAGCGTGTTCAGCACCGAGTGTTACCCCACATATGACTTTGTCCCGGTGCGCGAACGAATTCGCGAACGGGTGCGTAATGGAGATCAATGACATGAGCACTCTTTACAACGAAACCCATCAGACCCGCCAACGGCCGAACACGCCGTTCGAAGACCTGCTCGGCGACTCCATCGAGCGAGCATTCGGCGCAGGAAAATATGACCTGCCAAGCCTGCTGGAGCACCTGAACCTGGCCGGCCCACCCTGCCCCCTTAATACGGGTGAATGGACCGCTGAAACCTACAGCACCCTGATGGCCAAACTTGGCGCCTGAACGTCAGAGGAGAAAGACCGTGACTATCCAATTGAACTCCGATCCTGTTGAACACGCACTCACCAATGGCCTGAAAGACCTCTGGTTTCCTGTTTTGCCCGGCCACATGTTGGGCGACAAGCCAGTCTCCATTCGCCGACTGGGCTACAAGATAGCCTTGTGGCGCGACAACGATGGCAGCGTCCACGCGCTGGAAGACCACTGCCCGCACCGTGGTGCTCCGCTGTCACAAGGTCCGGTACTGGGCGATCGCCTCCAGTGCCCTTACCACGGCGTCGAAGTACGCCACGACGGCACCGTTACCCGCGTCCCTGGCAGCCCCGGCTGCAAGCTCGAAGGCAGCCGCCCGACACGAATGTTCCACGTCCGTGAAGTGGCCGGTGCCATCTTCCTGTTCAATGCCACTGACCCGCACCTGCCCGAGCCGCCGACGCTGGTGCTGCCTGAACAACTGACCTCCCCAGAGTGGAGCAGCTTCCTCTGCTACACCGAATGGCAAGGCGACTACCGCTACGTCATCGACAACGTCATGGACCCGATGCACGGCACCTATCTGCACAAGATGTCGCACTCCATGAGCGAGGGTGAAGCTACCGCCAAATTCATGACCCGTGACACCGACCAAGGTTTCTTCTTCGAGAAGGAAGGGCAGCGCGGCGTCAACTTCGACTGGACGGAATTCCTCGACAACGGCTGCCACTGGCTGCGTCTTGAAATCCCCTATCCGAAAACCGGCGGCCCGGGTGGCAACTTCACCATCATCGGTAGTTACACCCCCGGCCCCAATGGCATGAGCGCAGTGTTTCATTGGCGCGCGCGCCCGCTGACCGGATGGCAGCGCGACACCTGGCGCTTCCTCTACAAAAACCGCTTGGAAGCGCGTCACTGGGCCGTGCTGGAACAGGATCGGGTGCTATTAGAGTTCATGGAACCTGACGCGAACCAACGTGAAAACCTCTACCAGCATGACTTGGGCGTGGTACGCATCCGGCGCTATCTCAAGAGCAAAGCCAAGGAACAACTGGCACTGATCGAGGCGAAGCACGTCTGATGAACGCAACCGCGCTCCGTGTCCAGACCAGTGCAATACCTGCGTTGGCCAACGCCACTTGGTCCAGTTCCCTGGTACTGGGTAATGAAGTGGTGATGTCCGGCATGACCGGACATCCCGACACTCGCAAAGCCGAAGAAGCCGGTAGCCCACTCTATGCCTATGAACAGACGCTGCTGGTCCTGAACAAGATTCGTGCTGTGGTCGAGGCCGCAGGCGGCCACATCGGCAATATCTATCGTCTGACGGTGTACGTCACCGACATTGCCGACAAGAACGAAGTGGGTCGCGCCCGGCGCGACTTCTTCGAAGGCTTCGCCATCTATCCAACGTCGACCCTGGTCGAAGTCAGTGCCTTGGTGTTTGCCGAGGTACTGGTAGAAATCGAAGCCGGCGCCCGCCTGGACATCGACCTGCGCACTGCACCGGAGAATCAATGATGTCGAACTCATCCACCATGACCGCACTGGTTCACACACTGCGCCATGAAGCCGAAGGCATCATGAGTGTGGAGTTACGACCTTGGGGCGACACTGTCTTCGCTCCGTTCGAGGCCGGCTCGCACATCGACCTGCACCTGCAAAACGGCCTGATCCGCAGCTATTCGCTGCTCAACTCGCCAACGGACCAAGGCCGGTATGTGGTCGGTATTTTGCGTGATCGCAAGAGCCGAGGCGGCTCGGAGTTTATCCACACCCAACTGCGGGTCGGAACAACGCTGACAATCTCGCAGCCACGCAACAACTTCAGCCTTGATGAGAATGCCCGCCATAGCGTTCTGGTAGCCGGCGGCATTGGCATCACACCTATCTATTGCATGTTTCGGCAGTTGCTGGCGCTGGGAAAATCCGCCGAGCTTATCTACTGCGCACGCACTCGCAAGGAAGCGGCACTGGTTGAACAAATCAGCGGCTTGGGCGCCAAGGTCCGCTTCCACTTCAACGATGAGAAAGACACATTCCCAAACCTGACGACCTACCTGGCCGGTCAACCCACGGATACGCATTTCTATTGCTGCGGCCCAACGCCGATGCTCGATGCCTTCGAGAGCACATGCGAAGCCCTAGGCTACCCGCACGCGCACATCGAACGGTTCGCCGCTGCCGAACTGCCACCCGCCGAGGATGCCCAGGCCAGCTATAGCGTCGAACTGAAGAAAACTGGCAAGACCCTGACGGTGGAGCCGGGGCTCAACCTCCTCGACGTATTGCTCGAGGCTGGTTGCGATATCGACTTTAGCTGCCGTGAAGGGGTATGCGGCTCCTGCGAGACGAAGGTGCTGGAGGGCGATATTGACCACCGTGACGGTGTTTTGACCAAAGCGGAGCGTGCGGCCAACACCTCAATGATGGTCTGCGTCTCAGGCTGCAAAAGCCGACGGTTAGTACTGAATATCTAAAAGGTTTCAACGTGAATTTTAGCCGACGCCCGTCGGCTTTTTTTTGCCTGAAAAAACCTGCCTATCCAGCTAGCTGTTCACCTGCAAAACAAATAGGAACCCGCTTGCGCTTCATTGTGACTCGTTTCTGCAAGATAAACGTGCACATAAGTAACCAGAACTAAAAACGGTTTTACCTGCAACACGCACCCGCTCGTTTCACATTTAATACATTGTTTTATATAGCTTTTATATTTTAAAGTGAAACCCCAATGCGCTGGCACAGTTTCTGCTTATACTTATTGCGATTCGCAGATAAAGCAATGTTTCACCTACGAAACGCACATTAATGGATGTCAACAGCGGTACCGCCCTTCCAATATCGACACCGGGTGGGTGGAAAACTGTTGCGTATCACCTAACAACATCGCGAACTACCGGGTGAAATTGAAATGAACAAATTGATTCTGGGTGTAGGACTAATGGCATGCAGTGGGTTGATCCTGGCGGAGCCCGGCCCCGCTACACCAGATGTAACCCCAGTGGTGAAAAAACCCTTCCCTCATATTTCCTGGGTCAGTGACGACGGCGATGCCAGTCTCGACGTCGGTGGCGCACTGCGAACTAACTTTCGTGATGAGCATTGGGACACGTCGGAAAACCACGATCGCTGGTTGTTCGATACGTTTCGGTTGGATGTGCAGGCAAAGTATAAAAAAACCTACGCCGATGTGGGCTACTGGTTCCAGGATGATGGCAAACACTCCGTTGATCATGGGTTCGCCGGTTACAAATTCGATAACGCCTCAAACCTGCAGTTGGGTGCCCCCTTCAAACCGTTCGGCCTTGAGCCTTATCCACAGTTCGGTTGGAGTTACCACATTCCATTCTTCATGGGGTATGGAGTCAGCGCCGGAGTTGGGTTGAAGTACGCCTATAAAGACAAGGATTGGGATCTGCAACTCGGTTATTTCCCGCGCATGCTGCCCAGCGACATCCGCTACTCACCTGAAGTCGGTCGCTACGCAGACCTGAAGGATAATGCTATCGCGTTCACACAGTCGCGCGAGGACAACGAGAAGCGCAATCAGGTCAACGCTCGAGTTGCACGCAACTTTGTTAACGGTGACTGGAAGACCGAAGTTGGCGCTTCATTGGCGGCCTCGCAGCTTTACAACGCAACCACCGACGACAACGGCTCCTATTGGGCGGCCGGTGTGCATACCATCATCAGTAACGGACCATGGACTGCTACCGCGGAAGGTATTCGCTACGAGTACGACCCGAAAAACCCCACAGGTGTCAGTAATGACTCGGTACTCATGGGTAGCAATGGTTTGACACCCGCGTATCTGATCGCCGCCAAGGCCACGTTGGCGTCGCTTAACATCGGTTATGACATTTACACACCACGCCTGGGACAATTGAAAAAGATCAAAATCTACAACGACTACAGCCGCATGATGAAAGACAAGAGCGGTTGGGACGACTCGCAGATGTATACCGTCGGCGCACAGTTTATTGCGATGCCGATTATGGCGTGGGTCGACTGTACCTGGGGCAAGAACGCCAACCCCTACGGCGGCGCGGAAAACGGCACCGGTTTCACCAGCACCAGTTCCAGCCTCAGCAACCAGTGGGTCTACCGGACCAATGTGAACATTGGTTACTACTTCTGATCAACCGACCCGGCAAGGATCCTGCCCTATGTATGCGTGGTGTGCCCGTCGACTGGGCGACTTATCCCTAAGCAAGAAAATGCTGTTGGGCTTCGGCCTGGTCCTGGCGCTGACCTTGTTGATCGCCGAGGCGGGGCTGCGCAGTGTCGATTCGATGATCCAGCGCAGTAATGAGATCCTTGCCAGTGCACAGCTCAAGGAGCTGTTCACTCGCAGCCGGGTCGAATTGCAAAGCTACAACAACGCCACTGATTCAAAAGCCAGCCAAGGTGTGGAGCAAGGCATAAACGCCATCCTGCAGCAGGCTGACGAGCTGAAACAGCGCCTGGACGACCCTTCCAGCCAAAAGCAGCTGGCGGCGATCGAACAGGCGACCGACGACTATCGGCGCACCTTTGATCAATTGGTCAAGGCGCGCCTGGCCCGGGACGAGGCGCGATCGCAAGGGGTCAAGGCCGGCGAGCTCGGCCTGGGCAGTTTCGATCGTCTAAACAAGCAGTACTTCGACGAACTCGAGCAGACCTACGAGCTGCATGCGCTACTCGACCAAATTGGTGACGTCGCTGCGCTGCACACCCAATTCATGCAACTGCGCCTGCTGGCATTGAACTACACCCGCCTAGAGACCGAAGCCGCAGCCGACGCAGTGTTCACCAGCCTCAAACAAGTACGCAGCAATACGCAGAAACTGCAGGGTCAACTGCCCGAGCAAAGCGGCAAGACTCTTGATGAAACCCTGCTGGCCCTCGGAACATTCGAGAGCGCCTTGCAAAACATTCATCTGACCAGCCAGAAGATGGGCGCTGCCCAGCAAACTCTGGCCAGCAGCGCCGAACACATGCAGGAGCTCAACGAACAACTGAACGAAGCCCACCTCGTCTCGCGCAACGCCGCAGCTACAGGCACCCGTCAGCAACTGATGCTGATCACCGCTCTGGCGGTATTTTGCGCACTGTTGGTGGCTTGGCGCATCACCGCCGCCATCGTGCAGCCGTTACTCGAGGCGCTAAGCGTGGCCCAACGCATTGCCAAAGGCGACCTGAGCCAGGACCTGCACAGCCAGCGCCGTGACGAAATCGGCCAGATGCAGCAGGCCATGCAACTGATGAGCAGCAGCCTGCGCCAACTGGTGGGGCGTATAGGTCAAGGCGTCGAGCAGATCGCAAGTGCTGCCGGACAACTCTCGGCGGTGACCGAACAGACCCGCATCCGCGCCTTCAACCAGCAACAGGAAACTGCTCAGGTGGCCACGGCGATCCAGCAGATGAGCAGCACCGTCCACGAAGTCGCGCAGAACGCCGAACAGGCTGCCGAAGCCGCACAAATCGCCGACCGCGAATCGAATCAGGGTAGCCGGGTAGTGGATGAGGCCGTCACCAGCATCGAGTCGATGGCCCGCGAGACGGCCAACACCGCGCAAATCATGTCCGACCTGCAACACGAGAGCGAACAGATCGGCAGCATGCTCGATGTGATCAAATCGATTGCCCAGCAGACCAATCTGCTGGCACTCAACGCCGCCATCGAAGCCGCGCGAGCCGGTGAGGCCGGACGTGGTTTCGCCGTGGTCGCCGATGAAGTTCGGGCGCTGGCACAACGCACACAGAACTCTACCAGCGACATCGAAGGCCTGATTGCCAACCTTCAGAGCAAGGCTCGAACTGCTGCTGACAGCTTGCAGCAGAGTCATGACCGTACTCATCACAGTGTCGATCTGGCTCGTAATGCCGGCGGTGCATTGGCCGGAATCAGCCAGGCCATCGGCTCGATCCAGGCCATGAATCTGCAAATTGCCGCAGCAACCGAGCAGCAGAGCGCGGCAGTCGAAGAGATCAATCGTGGGGTAACCAGCGTCTGCATCGACGCCGAGCAAAACACCATAGCCAGTAAGCAGATAGCCGACTCGAGCAGCGATCTTGCGCGGCTAGGACATGAGCTAAAGGAGCGGATCGGGCATTTTCGGGTTTGACCCCCGGACGTACCGCGCAGTACACCTCCATCGGCAAGATCCTCGAGGGACAAGTCCAGATCACGCAGGCGTGACGTTTACCTCACCAGCGATGCTCTCGTCCAGGGCTCGGGGCGTGATGAGGTGAAGCACCTTCACACTCCGCCGAGTAAACTGGTGGCAAATACCCTGTACCTGGTACCGCCCATTTACGTAGCATCGCCATGTGTAATGGGTATCTACGACACCCGGAGCGATTCACGCAGTATCGCCAGCTCTTTATTTACAGACTGTCGATTACTCCGACAAATATAGGATTTCACGACCATCATGAACCACCCAGACTTCCTGCCGTTTACCAAACCCACGATCGACGAAGCCACGATCGCAGCCGTCGGCGACGTCTTGCGCTCTGGCTGGATTACCAGTGGGCCCAAGGTCCAGTTATTCGAAGCGCAGCTCTCGGAGTATTTTGGCGGACGCCCGGTACGGACGTTCAATTCCGGAACCTGCACCATGGAGATCGCCTTGCGCATTGCGGGTATCGGTGCAGGTGACGAAGTCATCACCACTCCAATCTCGTGGGTTGCAACGGCCAACGTAATCATTGAAGTGGGCGCGACCCCTGTTTTTGTCGACATTGATCCAGTCACGCGCAATATCGATCTGGCCCAACTCGAAGCTGCGATCACGCCGCGGACCAAGGCGATCATTCCGGTCTATCTGTCGGGTCTCCCGCTGGATATGGATCGTTTGTATTTGCTGGCGAAAAAACACAACCTGCGAGTGGTGGAGGACGCTGCACAAGCGTTGGGCTCATCCTGGAAAGGCGAGCGCATTGGGGCATTTGGTGATTTTGTGTCCTTCAGCTTTCAAGCCAACAAAAACATCACTTCATCCGAAGGCGGTTGCCTGGTTCTGAATAATGCTGAAGAGGCACGTCTTGCCGAGAAATACCGGTTGCAAGGTGTCACTCGCAGCGGTTTCGACGGTTTGGATGTTGATGTCCTGGGCGGCAAATTCAATATGACCGACATTGCTGCCACCATTGGTCTGGGCCAGTTCGCGCATATCGACGCGATCACTGCCCATCGTCGAGAGTTGGCTAAACACTATTTCGAGTGCTTCGGCAGTGATTTCGAAGCGAAATACGGTGCTCAATTACCTATCGCCGATTTCGATAACAGCAACTGGCACATGTTTCAGCTAGTGCTGCCAGCGCGTCAGGACGGTAAGCCGGCACGCGCAACGTTTATGGAGCAGATGCAAAAGCTCGGTGTCGGCATAGGCTGTCACTACCCCTCGATCCACTTACTGAGCTTGTACCGCGCGCGCGGCTTCAAGGAAGGTATGTTCCCGATTGCAGAACGGGTTGGCCGCCGGATCGTTTCGCTGCCGATGTTCAATGCCATGACAACAGGGGATGTCGAACGCTCGGTGGAAGCAGTAAAAGCAGTACTACAACCTCGCTGAGCGCCAGAGAAAAAGTAATATCGCAAACACCACATAGTGACAGCGCTTTCGGGCTCGACTCCGCTGGCAGGGCATCTGAATCTGATCAGCAAGGGTCGGGCATGCGAATTGTAGAGGCGGAATCTTCGGTCTCTGTAGGAATGGCAGTTACCTGCCTGTTGCCGCTGATCAAAAGCTGGCCCTGCCGATTAAAACGTGACCCAGATCGGATTGCTTAACCTGCGCCTGCCGGCCCGTGTCCTCCCACTCGGAAACAAGGGAGGAGTGGTTGAATAAATGGGGAGGATTTGAATCGGTAGAACAGTCGTTACTGGGTCAGTTTGTGGTCAGCGGCAACAGACCGAGGTACACGTATCCTGAAAAATCGACTTTTTCAGCAGAATCGACCCATAGCGGCCCGTCGCTACCGACGGCAGCCGACCTACACAAGCCGATCGTGGCGTTGGAGTGGTGTTTCAGCAGCAGAATGAGAAACCAGCGCAGATGCTTCAGTCGCTATATCCAAGGATTTCTGGACTATTGATTTGCGCAGACACCCCTCAGTATGGACGTAAAAAAACTTGTAAGTTCTGTCCTCACTTGATTTTTTGGCAAATACAAAAAAGTCTTCATAGATATTCTTGGCAGAAAGTCTATCTTTACCAAATTCGGAAACGCCCCTCTTCCGAGAGCTTCGGGATGAATCAGGCCAACCCCGGCCCCTGTGTTTACCAAGTAGCATACCGAGATACTGTTATTTGCTTGGATCGAAACTTCAAGCTTTTCACCAGCGTCTCTAAACGCAGCACTTACCAAACTCACTGTCGGCGACTTTTCATAAAGAGTAATCAGAGGATTTCCGATGAGGTCGTGCGGTCTTACCACGCTGCGCTTGGTTAAGGCATGTGATCTGGGAACGACGACCACCAATGGAGTCTCAGTTATTTCTGTAAAATCGCACAGAGATAGCAAGTTAATATCAGTATTTTGTGGTGGCGGAGTTGTCACGGCCAAATCAATTTGGTGGTTCGAAATTAAATACAATAACCTTTGGGTAGGGTTAGTGATCATTTCCACTACTAAATTGGGCATTTCTTCTCTGCAGCGCCTTATCGTTTCTGGCACAAGGTAAGGCAAAGCTCCACCGCCCACCCCCACTCTTAATCTAGGCACTTCGGTCTTAGATGCATTAAGCAATTCGCGCTTGGCAAACTCCATATGCTCAAGAGCCGTTCGAATAGAGGGCATTAACGCTTCTGCTTCAGCGGTCGCCTGTAGCCGTCCTCCAACCTTAATAAAAAGTGGGGCTTGAGAGCACCGTTCCAAGAAACGGATAGTCTTACTTACGGCAGGTATTGAGCAATTGAGCTTTTCAGCTGCCTCCTTCAGGCCCGTGCTGGTGATTAAAGCAAAAAAAACTTCGAGATGACGGGCTGTGATTTGGTCTTGGTCCATGGCATTTACCCTTGACGATTTAACCACAGGTTAAACTGATATTTCTTTATTCACCATCCAGCAGTGAGATCATCAAAAACATAGAGCGCTGGCTTGGCAGATGGCCAAGCGCTCTAGCTCATATCGATAAATTTTCTGGGAGGCTCTATGTCCAAGGTTCAGAATGTACTAATCGTTGGTGCCGGAATCGCCGGCTGCAGCGCAGCCATAGCCTTGCGTCAAAACGGCATCAACGTAAAGGTCGTTGAAAAGGCAGCTCGTTGGGAGTTTGCCAGCTCCGGCATTTTCGTTTACGGCAATGGGCTAAAATTATTCGATGACCTCGGCGTGTTGCCGGGAATGCTCGAAAGCGGGTTTGCGATTGAGGACGACGAAAACCTCTACTTTACGCATCAAGGCGAAGAGATTGTCAACGTCCAGTATCCGCGTCCAGCCCCGACCATTCCCGCAATCTTTGGAATCAAGCGTGCAGAGATGCATCGGGTGTTGAAGGCTCGAATGGATACCCTCGGCGCCACTGTGCACCTGTCCACCTCTGTTGAGCAAGTTATCAGCGACACCTCAGGTTCGTCGGTGCAAGTACTTCTCACCGATGGAAAATGGGAAAGTTTTGATTTGGTAATTGGCGCTGATGGTTTGCGTTCGCGGGTGAGGACACTGATAAAAGGAGAGATGGAGCCGCAGTACTCCGGATTCGGAGTATGGCGCAGTGTCCACCGCCGCCCATCGTCACTTACAAAGAAAATCATGCAAATGGGTATTGGTAAGCGGCTCGGTATACTGCCAATCAGTGAATGCAAATTGTACGTCTTTGGGACCATCGCTGCACCTGACAAACCCTGGCACGACAAAGATCAGTGGCCGGCGCTCATGCGCGAAGAATTTAAGGAATTCAACGGCCCCGCGCGGCAGTTCCTAGATGAACTCAACGCAGAATCGGAAGTGCTCTATACCGCAGTAGAAGAGATAATATTGCCTCTCCCATGGCATAGCGGTCGGATATTGCTCATTGGCGATGCCGCTCATGCATCAACACCATTTATGGGACAAGGAGGAGCCATGGCTGTCATGGATGCCGTCATATTGGCCCGCATGTTGACATCAACTGCACCACTTGAGGAAACTTTGACAGAATTCGGCACTCAGCGTTACCTGATGTGCAAGTTTGTACAGGATGCATCGCGCGCGGTCGGCCAAGCCGGAGCTAATGAAGATGAGGAGGCGTGTCGGCGGCGGGACGATTCAATGAAGCTTAATGCCCAAATCAAGGTCGATGGTTTCTACGTCAAATTGGCTGAATTCCTCTGGTAAGCTGTGCCGCGCCAGGGTCACATCACGTAACACCATCGTTAACGCCTAATATCGGCTGTTTGCCCTGCTATGCAGGGGGCGCACGGTCAATCCACGGAGAAGCGTAGCTAATCGCGCCACTTAGTTTTGCCGGACAGCCTGCGCAAGCCGCGCGCCCTCTTCCCGCAAGGATTCCTGGAAAGCGTCGATGAAGGTCGAGGACGGTCGATAATCAGGGCGGATCATGCTGACCTTATAAGGGATCGACACGTTAATCGGTCGAATCGCCAAGCCGCGACCCGATTCATCCATGGCGCTCAACGGGTTGATGATGGCCACGCCCAGTCGCTGTCGAACCATGGCGCACACCGAGGCGGCGTTGGTGGTTTCGATCACGGTGCGGCGATCGACTCCGGCCTGACGGAAGTGCTCGTCG
This sequence comes from Pseudomonas sp. NA-150, assembly GCF_044336365.1. Lineage (NCBI taxonomy): Bacteria > Pseudomonadati > Pseudomonadota > Gammaproteobacteria > Pseudomonadales > Pseudomonadaceae > Pseudomonas > Pseudomonas sp. NA-150. Next base: position 4,148,397 of record NZ_CP172305.1, read on the forward strand.
AGGGTCTGGCGGTAGAAGTCCAGACCCGAAAGGTTGATGAAATCGATGTCGCGAAAATCCTCCAGCTGCAAGCGTGCCTTTGCCAACAGTGGATGCCCCTCGGGCAGGATGCACACCATGTCGGCGCTGAACAACAACTCGCCGTGGGTGCCGCGCGGTGCCTGCTCGCTTTCGGTCAGGCCCACGTCATAACGCTGGGCGCTGAGCGACTCTTCGAGGGACGGCGACTCCTGCGCCGCGATGCTCAGGCCGATCCCGCCGTGCTGTTGCTGGAAATGCTTACAGACTCTGGGCAGCAACGCCTGGGAAAACAGCGGCAGGCAGGTGATGCTCAACTGACCATGCTCGAAACGGCGAATCGATTGCGCCACGCTGTTGATCCTTTCAAGGCCGACATACGAGCGCTCGACCTCTTCCAGCAACATCATCGCTTGCGCCGTTGGCAGCAACCGCCCGCCTTCTCGATCAAACAGACGCAGTCCGGACAAACTCTCCAGCCTTGCCAGTTCGCGGCTGACAGTGGGCTGCGAGGTAAACAGCAAACGCGCGGCGCCGGTCACGCTGCCGGCCTGCATGACCGCGCGAAACACTTCGATGTGCCGAATGGAGATGGTCACGATTACCTCGGTTGCCAGCTGGAATAGACATATCAAAACTGAATAGCCAGGCAAAGAATAGGTATTTTATTGAATGCCGTACAATCCGCCATCATAGGGTCTTCTCTTTGACCTGAATTGACTCCCCATGCCGAACACCACTGCCTTCCAATCTGTGACCGATGCCGCCAAACAATTTGGTACGCCACTGTGGGTCTACAACGCGCAGACCATTCGCGAGCGCATCGCGCAATTGAAAGACTTCGACGTCGTGCGCTTTGCCCAGAAAGCCAACTCCAACCTGCACGTGCTGCGGTTGATGCGCGAGCACGGGGTGAAGGTCGATGCGGTGTCGGTGGGCGAAGTCGAGCGTGCACTGTTGGCCGGTTACAGCCCGCAAGGTGAGCCCGCCGGTGTGGTGCTGACCTGCGACCTGTTCGACGTGCCAACGCTGAAGCGCGTGGTCGAGTTGGGCATCGAGGTCAACACCGGCTCCATCGACATGCTGCGTCAGTTGGGTGAAAAAAGCCCCGGCCACCGCGTGTGGCTGCGCATCAACCCTGGATTTGGCCACGGCCACAGCCGCAAGACCAATACCGGTGGCGAAAACAGCAAGCACGGGATCTGGTACGAGCAGATTCAGGACGCGCTGGGCGTGGTGCGTCAGTACGGTCTGAAACTGGTGGGGCTGCACATGCACATCGGTTCCGGCGTCGATTACGCGCACCTGGAGCAGGTCGGTGGAGCGATGGTCGACGCGGTCAAGGCGCTGGACCATGACATCGAAGCCTTCTCCATTGGCGGCGGGCTGTCGACGCCGTACCGTCCGGGCGATGAGCCCGTAGACCTGGCGCGTTACGCGCAAGCCTGGCGTCAGCCTAGGCAGCAGATCGAAGCCTTTTTGGGCCATGCAGTGCGCATGGAAATCGAGCCGGGGCGCTTCCTGGTGGCCGAGTCGGGTTATTTGGTGACCGAAGTCCGCGCGGTGAAAACGGCCGGCAGCCGTCATTACGTGCTGGTCAATGCCGGCTTCAACGATTTGATGCGCCCGAGCATGTACGGCGCCTATCACCACATGACAGTGCTCGACGCCCAGGGCGCGGCGGTGAATCGTCCACAACAGGAATGCGTGGTCGGTGGCCCGCTGTGCGAATCCGGCGACATTTTCACCCAGGACGAACACGGCCTGGCCCCGCGCCTGCTGCCTGAAGCGCAGGTGGGCGATCTGTTGGTGATTCACGGCGCCGGCGCTTACGGTGCCGCGATGTCGTCCAACTTCAACAGCCGTACCTTGCTGCCTGAAGTGCTGATCGACAACGGCCAGGCGAAATTGATTCGTCGCGCACAACCGTTGTCCGACCTGCTGGCGCTGGAACTGGATCTCTGAACAAGGGCATGGCGTGATGAATAGCTCAATGTTCACAGAACAAGCTGGGCTATCATTACGCCCATATTCTCTTGTTCGGAAATCTCTGTATGTCCACGATGCCCAGTGCTATCCCACAACGGGGGCTGTCACTCTGGTGGAAGCCTCTCCTGTTCCTGATCCTAGCGGCCGTCGGCCTGTATTACGTCAAGTGGTCGCCCTACTACCTCAAGTCCTTCGTTGCCGCTGACAGCCACAGCATCGGCGGCTCGATCCTCGGTGCGGACCAAAGCACACCGCTCAGCGCTGCTTTGGCTTACGCCCAGGTGTACTTCCTGGCGATCTGGAAAGCCGCGGTATTGGCGGTGATCCTTGGTTCGCTACTGCAGGTGTTGATTCCACGGGACTGGTTGCTCAACCTGTTCGGCCGCGCCGGTTTTGGCTCGACCCTGCGCGGTGGCTTATTTGCCTTGCCGGGGATGATGTGCAGTTGCTGCGCCGCGCCGGTGGCAGCCGGCATGCGTCGACAGCAAGTGTCGGTGGGTGCTGCGCTGGCGTTCTGGATCGCCAACCCGATGTTGAACCCGGCGACGCTGGTGTTCATGGGCTTCGTCCTGGGTTGGCAGTTCACCGCGCTGAGGCTGGTGGCCGGTCTGGTGTTGGTGCTGGGCGTGTCACTGATCGCGCAACGTATCGCCAGCCCGGAACAAGTGCCTGAACCGGCACTGGAAGCGGTGGCGGACGCCAGTACCACGGATCAGTCGAACTTCTTCCTGCGCTGGGGCAAGACCCTGTGGCAGCTGTTCTGGAGCACCATCCCGATCTACGTGGTCGCGGTGTTGATCCTTGGCGCGGCGCGAGTCTGGCTGTTCCCGCATGTCGATGCGTCAATGGGCAACAGTTTGGTATGGCTGGTGGCCTTTGCGGTGATCGGTACGCTGTTCGTGATCCCGACCGCTGCGGAAATCCCGATCGTGCAAACCATGCTGGCGTTGGGTCTGGGTGTTGGCCCGGGTGTGGCGCTGCTGATGACCCTGCCAAGCGTGAGCCTGCCGTCGTTGCTGATGCTGCGCAAATCCTTCGACGCCAAGGTGTTGGTGGTGGTCGGGGTATTGACTGCGCTGGTGGGGATTATCAGCGGGCTGGTGGCGGCGGCGATTTGGTAATCAGCGCCTGACCGAAACGCCGCCTTCGCTTTAGGAGATTTCCCGTTCAGACGCCGCGCTGTCGGTTTGCAACATTGAGGCAGACCTCTGTGTACATTCCAAGCCAACTTGTTGGCGAAGGCTTTGGTTGGGTTTTGCTGATTTTGGGTGTGAATATCCGTTATTTGCGTTTAGCTGGGATTATGGTTCCGCCCTTACGGCGGCTCACTTTTGGCAAACAGCCCCAAAAGTAAGCAAAAGGTCCTTGCCCCGCCATACGGGTCCTCGCTTAGGCTCGGACTGCCCTCACTCCGGTCCTGTTCCGGGGGCACGCCGCGACCCGCCATCCCTGGCGGGGGTCGCGGCTTGCTCGACATCCATGTCGAGCATCCCCCGGAACAGGACCTGCGTTCGGCCTACTGGGAACGGGGCGATATATGTATTCCGTCAGGGAGATCGTAAGGATCAAGAGCGCGGCACGTGCACCCTGCATCACGCCGCCACTGATCACCCCGCCAACAACGCCGCATAGCGCGCCAGATCAATATTGCCACCCGTGACAATCACCCCAACCCGCTGCCCTTTCAACTGTTCTTTCAACGCGCGAACCGCCGCAAAACTGAGGCAGCCGGTAGGCTCGACCACCATCTTCATGCGCTCGGCATAGAAACGCATGCAGTCCACCAACTCCGCATCGGTGGCGGTATGGATGTCGTTCACGTCGCGCCGGATGATCGGAAAGGTGTAGCTGCCCAGATGTTGCGTCTGCGCGCCATCAGCGATGGTGTCCGGGGTATCGATATGCACGATGCTGCCGGAACGAAACGAGCGCTGGCCATCGTTACCCGCTTCAGGTTCGACCCCGTACAACTTGCAGTCCGGGGCCAGGGCACGGGTCGACAACGCGGTACCGGCCAATAACCCGCCGCCACCGAGGCAGACGAACAGCGCATCCAACGGACCGACTTCTTCGAACAACTCCTTGGCCGCCGTGCCCTGCCCCGCAATCACGTCGGGATGGTCATACGGCGGAATCAGGGTGTAACCGTGTTGCTCGGCCAGCTTGCGCCCGATCGCTTCGCGGTCTTCGCTGTAACGGTCGTAGATCACCACATTGCCGCCGTACTCAGCGGTCGCGGCCTTTTTCGCCGCCGGTGCGTCGTGGGGCATGATGATGGTCGCAGGAATCCCCAACAGGGCGGCCGACAGCGCGATGCCTTGCGCGTGGTTGCCCGAAGAGAAGGCAATCACCCCGGCCTTGCGCTGACGCTCATCGAACTTCGCCAAGGCATTGAAGGCGCCGCGAAACTTGAACGCGCCCATGCGCTGCAGGTTCTCGCATTTGAAAAACACCTCGGCACCGAGGGTGCGATTGGCTGTGCGTGAGGTCAGGACCGGGGTGTGATGGGCGTGGCCTTTGATGCGTTCGGCGGCAGCAGCAACATCGGCATAAGTCGGGAGCACTAACGTTTCCATAGGTACCTTCAATGTGTTGAGAAAACAGAGCAATGTTGGGGCTCAAAACCCGGATTCGGAATCAGCTCAGGCGCAGGTCGCCTCGGCGTCCATGAGAGAAATTTCAACGCTGTAGAACGTAAAACTGCCCACCGCAACGATGCGCCCTGTCAGCTCACTTGACGTAGTTGTACGCAGCGGCGCGCGATACGCCGATGTGTTGGGCAATGATCTCCATTGACTTACGAATTTCAAGACACCCGGACTCTTTCAGTTCGCGAAACAGCGCGCGCTTCTCTTCTGGCTTGAGCGAACGCGGGGTACTGGCGACCCGCGCCGCAAACTGATCAATACGCGCCCTGATGGTTTCGGCGTTGCCAGTATCGAGATTCTCGCTGACCCGTGCCTCCACGCTGGTGAACTGGCCCATGGCCGTTTGCAGACTCTGGAACAGTGTCAGGTCGACGTTCATGCACAGGGCCGCGACATATCGCCCCTCAGAGTCCTTGATACCAATCGAGGTGCTTTTCGCCTGGCGCCCGTCAGGAAAGTGATTGGCATAGTTGCTGATGATTTCCGGGTACTGCGGATCAGCGATTCGCGCCAGCCCCAGTTCGGTCGCCGGGTCGCCGACCTGACGACCTGAAATACTGTTGTGAATCGCGTAAATGGCATGCTCGGTGTCTTGCAGGTCATGCACCACCACCTCGCAAAATGGCGCGAAGGTCTCACCCAAGCCTTGGGCAACCTGTTTCAGTTGCTCCAACAGGTTTTGATTTTCGAGTGTTCTTTTTTTCATGACAATGCTCTCAAACCTATGATTCGCGGTCCCTGCTACGGCCGTAGCCTGTTCCGGTCTAATTTACAAAATATCTCGATATTTACTTTTTATCTATTTTTAGATAAAAAAGTTTTCGCCATTCACCAACACGTTGGCTCGCACAGGGATTTGCTGTTGGACAAAAATTTACGGTTGGCCCCATTTTGTAGGAGCTGCCGGAGGCTGCGATAAGGTCGGAACGACCTTCGCGATGACTATTGATCGCAGCCTACGGCAGCTCCTACACAGGCTGTGTGTTGCCCGGGAACATAGAATTTCCCACCTCTGGTCACCGCCTTGGGCACCAAACATCGCCTACGCTAATCACTATCAGGTACGTGTCTGAACAAGGAGACCGTCATGATCAAGTCACTGCTGGCCGTCACTGGACTGCTGGTGTTGAGCCTCGCCAGTTACGCCGCAACGCCGATCACCCCCATAGGCGAAACCGCCCCCGCCACCTCTGAAACCGGCGGTGCGGTCAGCATCGGGTCTCCCGTAAATCCCGACACGAGCAGTCAGGCGGGTGGAAACGGTGGCGATGCCGATGGCAAATTCCTCGACAAAACCCCCGTCAGCGGAATGGACAGTCAACCGGGGATTAATGCCAGCCAAGGCACACCGCAAGGCGCGGGCGCTTATGGAACGGAGCCACCGAAAGAGGGCGATCAGGACGCCGCCGAGTCCGGCGGCTATTGAGGCAGGCTGCTCAGCAATCGAAGTCCAGCGTGTGAACAAAGCACAACTTGTTGCCTTCCGGGTCACGGCAATAGGCCGCATAGAAGTCCGTAGCGGCTATACACGACGCCCTACCACTGTCGTTTGTCCGGCCGTTCCAGGCCCAATTTCTCGATCCGATAGCGCAGCATGTCGCGACTCAGGCCCAGCAAACGCGCCGATTTGGTCACGTTCCAGTCGGTCTTGTCGAGCATCTTGCGCACCATGTCTCTTTCGACTTCCGGCAGGTTCATGTTTTCCATGCCACTGTACAAAGCACGCGGCTCGCTCATCATCGGTTCACGTGGCGGCAGATTCTCGTCGACCAGCCCCTGGCACACATTCAGTTGGCTGGCGCCGATGGTGTCGCTCTGCGCCAACAACACCGTCTGCTCCAGCATGTTGCGCAACTCACGGACATTGCCTGGCCAGCTGTAAGCCAGCATCAATTCTTCTGCCTGGTTGCTGAAGTGCAGATTCGGCTTGCCATAGCGTTTGCCGTGGTTGGCGAGGAAGTGCCGGGCCAACAACAGGATGTCCTCACCCCGTAAATACAGGCGCGGCACCTTGATCGAAATGATGCGCAGGCGGAAGAACAGATCGCGGCGGAATTTGCCTTGCTGAACCATCTGTTCCAGGTTGCAGTTGGTGGCGCTGATGATCCGCAAATCGACTTTGCGCTCTTTCACCGACCCCACCCGGCGAATCGTCCGATCCTCCAGCAGCTTGAGCAGTTTGGCTTGCAACAGCAGGTCCATCTCGCCGACTTCATCGAGAAACAGCGTCCCGCCATCGGCCGCTTCCACCAGGCCGACGCGACGGTCCTTGGCGTCGGTGAAGGCGCCTTTCTCATGACCGAACAGCTCGGACTCCAGCAGGTTCGACGGAATCGAGGCGCAGTTGAATTCAATGAACGGCCCTTTGCTGCGCGGGCCATCGAAGTGCAGTGCGCGGGCGACCAGTTCCTTGCCGGTGCCGGTATCGCCTTCCACCAACACCGGCGGCAGATCGGTGTTGGCCATGCGCCGCTCGGCATCCAGCAATTGGCCGATGGTGCTCTTGAGGTCAAGCATCGGCCTGGATTCGCCGATCAACGCCTGCACCCCGGATTTCTGCGCTTCACGCTCCTGATAAAACGACAAGGTGCGCTCGAGCTTTTCCGTGGCCAGGGCCTTGTCCAGCAACAACTTGAGTTCCGGCAACGCCACCGGTTTGGTCACGTAGTGAAAGGCGCCCTCCTTCATCGCCGTGACGGCGTCTTCGACGTTGCCGTAGCCGGTCATCATGATCACTTTCAGTTCCGGCGCGCTCACGCGCAGCTTCTGGATCAGGTCGTGACCACTCATGCCCGGCAGCGAGTTGTCGGTGAGCACCACGTCAGGCTCGAAGATCCGCAGTTGGCTCAACGCGTCCTCGGCCGAATGGCAGACTGTGACGTCAAAGCCCTTGCGCTCCAGATAGGTCTGGATGTTCCCGGCGAGCATTTCATCATCCTCGACCAGCAGTATGCTGTGCTCCATAGCCCCCTCCCGTTGCCACTTTGAAGTTGAGACTGACACGGGTTCCTTCCTGTTCCTGACTGGTCAATACGATGGCGCCGTCGAAGCGATCCATAATCCGTTTGACCAATGCCAGACCCACTCCGAGGCCACCCTGTTTGGTGGTGAAAAACGGTTTAAATACCATTTGTTCCTGTTGCTTGCTCATGCCTTTGCCGGTGTCGCTCAAGGTCATCTGCAGCCGCCCGTTTTGTGGCGGCGCGATGTCGATGCTGAGCACCCCGCCCTTGGGCATGGCCTCCAGCGCATTGGCAAACAGGCTATTGAGAATTTGCGTCAACAGCACCTGTTGGCTGACCACCGGTGGATGACTTTGCGCGATGAAACGCACCTCGACGTTCGAGCGCCTGATCAATGGTTCATAGGCACTCAGGGTGTCGTCGATGGCCAACACCAGGTCCACGGCTTCGAAGTCATCGCTCATCGGCCGCAACGACACCAGCAACTCGCGCACCCAGCGCGACATACGATCCACCTGACTGATGATGTCGCCGATGTTCTTCTGTGCCGTCGAGCTGGCCACTTCCTGGGCCAGTTCGGCGCTGCTGCGGATGGTCGCCAGCGGATTGCGCAGGCTGTGGGCCACCGCCGAGGACATTTCGCCCAGGGCGACAAAGGTTTCGTTGGTGACCAATTGCCGCTGTTGCGTCTGCAACAACAGCGCAGCCCGGCGCACGATCCAGAACAAGCCGAGGTAGATCAGCACCCCGCCGATGATGGTCGCTATCCAGATCGAGGTGAAGCCACGCTGCATGCGTTCCACCAGGTCCTCGGGTTCCTTGTAGATCTCGACCATCGCCACCACTTTGCTTTGGTCAGCGTTGAACATCGGAATGTAATTCTCGATGAACAGGAACTTGGGTTCGCGCAGTAGCTTCTGCTCGGGACGCTCCTCGTCGATCTCGTGATAACTGGAGGAAACCGGCACCTTCATTTCAAAGGATTCGTTGAGTTCATCATCATCGGCGAAGCGCACGCCGATCAGGTCCGGGTTGGTCGACCAGACCACCGTGCGGTCCAGTGCATAGACGGTGGCCAGCAAGATGTCCGGCAAGTGCTGCACATGATCGAGAAATTCATTGCGCGCCGCCGAGCGTGCCAACGGGTCGATATCGGGAAACGTGCCGTCCTGCCGAGGATCGAGCAGATCACCCATGGTCCGCAGATCGCTAATCGATACATGGCGCAGCTCAGCGGCACCAATGGCCTGAATGAACTGCGCGGTCAGCAACGCGTCACGCTCGACGCTCTCCGTCACCACGAAGCGCGTCGAGATATAACCCAGCCCCAGCGCCACCGCGCCGATGATGAAAAAACTGGCCAGGGAAAACCAGCGCAACAGATTGAACGGCCCACGCCAGTTTCGGCGTTCGATGGTCTGCGGCTCACGCTCGGACATGTGTAGTTTTTTCAGCACCTGCATCGGAGGAACTCCTGGATGCTTTTTATCTAACCTTAGTCGACACTTAGGCCAACCGAATACTCAATCGCCATCATTGGCACCCTGATGATGCATAGGCTCCATGGAACCGTCCGCCAACGGCGCGTTGACGGGTTGTTGGCGCTCGGTCTCATCTTCGAGGAAGCGCAGGATGGCCACTGCCGAGGCGTCGTCCAGGCGCAGGTTGGGCATCGCAATGTTGTTGAAGGTTTCGTATAACTGCAGGGCCACCGGGTCCTTTTCCGCCAACATGCGGTCAGGCTCCTTGATCCAGCGCCGCAGCCAGGTCGGGTCGCGCTGACGGGTCACGCCGATCAGGTCCGGGCCCAGACTGCGCATGCCCAGGCCCTGGCCATCCATCGGGCCGAGGCTGTGGCAGGAGGCGCAGCGGGTGCGAAACAACTCTTCGCCGTTGCTCGGCGGCCGGATGACCGGGGCGTCGGCATAGCTTTGTTCGGCGCTGGCATGCTTCCAGTTCTGCAGGGTGTTGGCCAGTTGATCGGCCAGGACCCACGGATTTTCGAAGGGTGACGCCTTCATCCAGCGGCCGGTGGCCTGGTTACCGACGATCAGGCTCAGGTTGTGGTCCTTGCTGCGACCGTTATCCACCCCTTCGATGAACAACCCGAGTTTCTGCCGCAACTCCGTCACTTCCTCTTTGTTGCCGGTGAGGAACTGCCAGCCCGGGCCGATCTTGAACTTGTCGCCATAGTGTTTGAGCACCGCCGGAGTGTCCGTCTCCGGGTCGATGGTGATGGAGTAGAAGAACACGTCCTTGCCGACCCGATCCCCCAGCAGTTTCTGCACCTGACGCAAGCGTGCGGTCTCCAGCGGGCAAGAATCCGTGCACGAGGTAAAGATGAAATTGATCACCACCACCTTGTCCTTGATCAGGTCATCGAAAAAGCGCACCTGGTGCCCGTCCTGGTTGATCAGCAGGGTGTTGGGGAAGTAATCACTCCCCCAGGGTGTCGCCGATTCCTCAGCGGCAGGTTTAGCGGCAGGTTTCGCCGGTTGCGCCACCAACAGTTCGCTGGCCAACAGGCAAACCATCATGACCATCACCAGATGTAGGCTCAGCGCGCTTGAACGTGGTGGCTGCAACTTCATGTCATCACCTCATTTACTGACTTTGACTTGTGGACCCATGGCATCGCCGGTACGGAAGGTTGGCAATGCGGCGGAGTTCACGTAGCGCACACCATCCCAACTTGGCAGTGGCGTTGGCATCAACTGGAATTGCCCCGGATGTTCAATGTCCCAGCGCAGCAGCATCGAGTTGTCTTCATGCTGAGTGTTGTGACAGTGCTCCATGTAGGTCCCGGCAAATTCGCGGAAGTTGATCGCCATTTCGACGTTGTCCAGGCCGTCGGCTTCCGAGCCGATCCGGTAGACGTCCTTCCTCGCCCATTTTTCCCACTCTGGTGGCGCCTTGCCGCCACGACTAAGAATAATCCCTTCTTCGAAATGCACATGGACCGGATGGCTCCAACCCTTACCGCCCAGCCGAATGTTCCACACTTCCAGGGTGCCGAAACCGGTTGCACCTGCGTCGGTCGGGCCATTGGCCAGTTGGGTGGCTGCGTTCAAGCGCCGTGGGTCCATGTTGTAGCCGAAACCACCGTCGGTCTTGATGGTCCAGGGCGCCTTGTCGGTGCCGTCGGCGCGACCGAAGATGAAGGTACGGTGACGGGCCTTGGCCAGCAGCGCCATATCAGCCGGATTGTCGCGGTGGATCTTCAGCGGCACCATCACCTTGCCTTCAGCCTTGCCTGGTTTGGCCGGTTCGTAGAGCGCCGGGTCCATCGCCAGGTCCTGACCGCTGTAAGGCATCACGACGAACTGCAGGATCTTGCCCACCGCCGGGTCACCCTTGTCCCATTGCGGTCCTTTGCTGGTCTGCTTGATCACCGCCAGGTATTTCTCTGACAGGATGTCCGCCAGCGCGATGTCTTCCTTCGGCCCTTTGCCGTCGTCGGAGGACTTGACGTTCAACAGGTAGATCTTGTCGCCCGGTTTGATACCGTTCTTCGCAAAGTTGACGACGATGTCGAAACGTTCGGCGATGCCCTGGGTCGGCAGGATCGCGTTGTGGTTCTGTTTATCGCCGTCGGCGTCGAGGTCCATGCTGCCGTCGAATGGCACGCTGTGCTCCATGATGTTGCCGTCATTGGCGATCATGTGGAACGGCACGCGGCTATACGACAGGCCGGAATTCTTCGGCCCCTGGAACTCGCCGCTGGTGCCCTTGATTTCCCGGACCATGGCCAGTTTCACGTAACGCGACACCGAGCCATTGAGGATCCGGAAGCGGTAACTGCGCGCCCGTACGTTCATGTAGGGCTTGTACTGCCAGTTGACCAGGATCTGGTCACCGAGGAAGCCATCGGTGTTGAACGGGTTGAACCACAGCTGGCCGTCTTGATCCCAGGCCTTGTCGGCCACCACCAGATTGACGTCGTAATCGCGGTTACCCCAGGCCAGCGCACTGCCGCTGGGAAAGCGCAGGTTGACCCCATCGTCGATGGCTTCGTTGCCACGGTCCAGGGCGCTGTAGTAGTTCATCATCGCCGCGTTGCCCTTGTAGACGTTCTGCGCGGTGAAATCGAGCATGTGATCGTGGAACCAGTGAGTACTCATGGTTTCACGCCAGTCGCCACGAATCTTGATGGTGCCGTGGTCGCAGGTCTTCAGCCCCGGGGTCGAATCGTTGACCCACAAGGTTTCGCCCGGTGCGCAAGGAAAGGCAGCGCGAGGGTCCTCGGCCTTGGTGTTAATGGTGTCGTAGCCGGCCAACTGCATCGGCCAGCGATAATCGTAATACTGCCCTGGGAAGAAAAATGCGTTGGCGAAGCCGTCGCTTTCTGCGGGCGAGTGACCGTTGTGTTCGTGGGTGGTGATGGTGTGGATGCCAAAGCCCTTGTTCGCCGACGGGTCGATCGGCAAGCCGTTGTAATGGCGCATCAGCACCGGTTGGCCGTAACGCACCATCAGCAGTTTCGGCGGCAAGGTGCCGTCGAAGGTCCACACCGAGTTGTGGTTCTGCACCGGCATGTTGGGGTGGAAGCGCGGCTGCACGCCTTTGGCGGTGCCGTTGGTCACCGGTTCCCCGGCCGTGTTGTAGTACAGGCCGCCCGAGCCGAATTCGCCCTTGTTGTAGCCGTGCCCCTGTACGGTGTCGCGCAAGCCGTTGTTGGTCCTGACACCGGTCTGCACCGTCTTGTAGGCGATCTGCGGGTAGAATTCGTTCCAGCGCTGGTGCGACCAGCCTTTTCCTGGCGGCCGGCCTTCGGCCGACGAACCGATGTGGCGGTTGAGGAAGTATTCGATCTGCGCCTGCCACGGGTTGCGATCAACCGTATTGGAGAACTGGCTGGGAAACGGTGTCAGCCCCGGTTGGCGCAGGAATGCATCCAGTGCCGCGCTGGGCGGTGAACTGCGAGCGACGCTGGTGGGGTCTTGCCCCGGCGCCGGGCCAATGGTCGGCGCCGGGAACGGCAATGGCGCCGAAGGCGTGGCAGGGTCCAGTTTGACCGGGCCGAATTCTTCAAACAGCAGTATCTGCTGAGTGAATGGAAGCGCGCCGAACAACGGGCTGGGCTTGCCATTGGTGGGGTAGTTGAAACTGGTCTGGGCCTTGGGCGGCAGAACGTTCTCGACCCGTGTCTCGGCTTTGGTCCCCGCCACCCCGTTGGGCAGATCAAGGGCACCTTCGTTAGCCTCGGGTTCCACGAGAAGGTCATTCAGTGCCGCGGGTTCATTCGCCGGCTCATTCTGATACGCCGAAGGGTCGGAGGCAGGGGGTGGGCTTTCGTCATCAACCGGACTGGCTTGCAGCCCTGTTGATCCCATCATCATGGCCAACACGACGCTGAGCGGCGCCAACCGGCCTGTCAATATGTGTCGAGCTTTGCTTTTCATTGCCATACGCCTCGATGGTATAGAGGAGGTATTAGCTATTTAGCAATTAGCTCGCCAGACCTGACTACTTGAGTGTCAAAAATAAAACATGAATTAAAACAACATTTTAAATTACGTGTTTTCTATTTTTTGCAAAATCGACTGGGGAATGACACCCGCTACCGGGGAAAGTTCACACCAGATTAGTGGGGGCCAACTTGAACGACAGGTACACAAAAGTGCCCTCACCTTCACGCCCCTTCAGGGCCACGCTGCCACCAAAACGCTCCATGATGCGCTTGACCAGCACCAGGCCCACACCGAGCCCGCCCTGCTTGGTGGTGAAGAACGGCCGAAACGCCATTGTGAGTTGTTCATCATTCATGCCTTTGCCCGTATCACAGACGATCAGGCAGACCCGCTGCCCGTCCATGGACTCCAGGGCCAGGGTCAGGGTGCCGCCGTATTCCATCGCCTCCAGAGCATTGGCCAACAGACTGTTGAGGATTTGCGCCAGGTGCATCTGCTGGCTCAACACCATCGGCGTCTGCTGCGGCTGGAACACCACCCGGATCCCGGCCCTGGCGATCTGATGCTCGAAGACCATCAGGCTGTCATGCACCGCCGCCACCAGATTCACCGGCTCGGGGTCATCGGTCAGCGGGCGCAATGATTGCAACAGCTCGCGGACCCACTTTGACATGCGATCGACCTGGTTGATGATGTCGTTGATATTGCGATGGGCCGCGCCGTCGTCGAACTCGATGGCCAGCTCCGCGCTGGAGCGAATGGTCGCCAGTGGATTGCGCAGACTGTGGGCCACCGCCGACGACATCTCGCCCAGCACCACGTAGGTTTCGCTCATGACCAATTGCTGTTGCTGCACCTTCAGCAGGTTCGCCGCCCGGCGCACGATCCAGTACAGACCGAAGTAGATCAGGCTGCCGCCCGCCGCAGTCGCGACCCAGATCGTCCACAAGCCGCGCTCGATGCGGCCAATCAAGTCCTTGGGCTCCTTGTAGATCTCGACCATGGCCACCACCGTGTTGCCACTGGCGTCGAACAACGGCACGTAGTTCTCAATAAACAGCAGATGCGGCGGGGTCAGGAACTTCTGCTCCATGCGCATCGGGTCGACATGATGATAACTGGCGGACACCGGAATCCTCAGGTCGAAGGCGCGATCCAGATCGTCATCGGACTGCACCTTGGTGCCGATCAACGCCGGGTTGGTTGACCAGATCACCGTGCGGTCGGGGGCATAGACGTTGGCCAGCAGCACATCCGGAAGGTGGGCGACGTGGTCAAGGAATTCGAAACGCACCGTGACCCGTTCGTGGGGGTCGACTTCGGGGTAATCCAGGTCATCGCGGGCATCGAGTAGCTCGCCCATGGTTCGCTCTTTGGGCAACGCCGCGTGCAGCACTTCGGTGATGGCAATCGACTGAATGAACTGGGCCGTCAGCAGCGCATCGCGCTCCACACTCTCGACAATCACAAACCGCGTCGACACCGCACCCAGGCCGATGGCCACCGAGGCGATGATCCCCAGACTGATGATCGAAAACCAGCGCAACAGGTTAAACCCCCGTATCGGGGCAACCGAACGGGGGTTTTCGCTGTCTTGGCGGAGCGTGCGTTCAGGGCTGGTCATGCGTTTATTCCCGGAGCCTTGCTATAGGGTTATAGCCGACTGCACAGGGTTTGCTTGGCCTAATGCCATTAGCGCAGCCATCACTCGCAGCTCCCCATCCATCCCCACTACCGGGGACAGCTGCCCGCGGAGGTTAAAACCGACGCCGCGCAGCCAGTCGCCACGCTGCTGGGCCTTGGAGAGGGATAACTCATGCACCCTTTATTGTCTAAAACCGAGTCCGCGCTGGCGTTCACGGCTCTCGCTCAGACGGTTCATTGCGCCTGCTCTCCGACCGCCGCTGACGGCGCCTGCGGATTCGCCGGGTTGAGTGGCGCCGCCGGCCCGTCGGCAGTGACTTTCTCGGCGACGAATTGCCAGTCCGAGTAATGCACCATGCCGTTGAAGTCCGACCATTGGCTGGGGAAGTCGGTCTGCTTCAGCGGCAGCACCTGCGACTGGCTGTACACGCCGGTGATGCGTCCGTCGAAACCGCGCAACAAGCCCCACACGCCGCTGCTGCCCATCGGGTCGGGATAGAGCTGGCGCAGGTGGTGTTTCGGTGCGGGAAAGCGATCATCCTTGAGCAGCTCATCCAGGTCTTTCGGGTATTGCGCCACCCCCGGCGAACTGCGGTAGTAACTGTGCAACGCCTGCGCATACTGGGTACCGGCCCACAGCAACTGGCGCTCGCGATCGCGCCGGGAAACGGTCGACCACAGCTCGCCGGCGCTGGCCATGGCCATGCCCATCAGCACGATCATCAGCAACACGCCGAGGTAGGTGAAACCACCCTCGGCACGCGGCTTACCAGTCGGCGTACAGGCTGCCATCGCGCGCCCTCCCGCTGGCACCGCTCTTGATGTCGGCCACCCCGCCCGCCACACCGTCCGGCGGTGGCACCAGCACCCATTGATCGGTGTGCTCGGTGATCGGGTCCATCGGCGGGTTGCGCAGGTAGCGTTGTTCCACCAACTGTTCCAGCGATTCGGGGTAGTGACCGGTGTCGCCGTAGTAGTGATCGAGGGCCTCGCGCATGGCCGACAGGCTCTGGTGCAAGGTGGTCTCCCTGGAGATCTCCAGGCTGTTGAAATAGCGCGGCAAGGCGATGGTCATCAAGGTGGCGATGATCGCCATCACCACCATCAGTTCCAGCAAGGTAAACCCGTTGTTCCGGCGCATAAGCTCACCACTCGCGGTAGGCGATTCCATTGAGGCCCTTGCCCCGGGTGCGCGAGTAAACGTCGAACACGTCCTCGCCTTCGCGCGGGTTTTGAGCCGAACTGTCATAGGCGCGCAGGCCCCAGCCACCGGCGTCGTCACGTTTAGCCGTGGAGAACGGGTCGCGGGGCAGGCGTCGCAGGAAGTAGAACTTGGCGCCCTTGGCGTTGCGCATATCGCGCACGCCTTCGACCAGCACCTGCAGGTTGGGTGGGTAGCCGCTGCTGTTCAGGGTCTTCTCGATGTAGCCGGCATCGAACGCCCGCTTGTAGGCGTCGATGGCGTCGCGGATCTGATACAGCGCAGTGCGCAGATCCTGCTCCTTGCCCCGGCGCACTATGGTTTCAGTGAGCGGCGCGGCCATGCCCGCCAGCAGACCAATCAGCGCCAGCGTCACCACCACTTCGATCAAGGTGAAACCACGGGCCGGGCGTTTCATGATTCAAGGCTTCTCGACGACAACGTGGGCGGCAATCGGCGTAGTGGCCAAGGGTTTGGCCTGCTGGGCCGACTCAAACCCACGGTCCGGGGCCTGCATATGCATGCTGGTCTCGGTGCCGGTCTGGAACTCCATGTCCGATGGGCTCTGGTACGGCAGGTTGCGCACGATGTGAGGGGTGATCGACAGCACCAGTTCCGATTTAGCGATGGTGTCCTTGTTGCTGCCGAACAACCGCCCAAGGCCGGGAATATCACCCAGGCCAGGGATCTTGTTACCGCTGGCGCCATGGTCGTCGCGCACCAGACCGGCCAGCACCTGGGTTTCGCCATCATGCAAACGCAAGGTGGTTTGCGCGTTGCGGGTGTCGACCTGTACCGGAATGGTGCCGTTCTGGGTCGGTGGCAGCGGGGTCGCGTTACTCACCTCAAGCGCGATTTTGATTGCCACTTCATTGTTCAGATGGACGATGGGTTGCACTTCCAGCTTGAGACCGACGTCGAGGTAGGTGACGCTTTCAGTGATTACCGGGCCTTGGGTCGACGGCACCGAGGTGGCGCTGATGATCGGCACGCGCTGTCCGATGTGGATCCGCGCCTGCTCACGGTTGCTGACGCGGATTACCGGGCTGGCCAGGGTGTTGATGTCGTTGTCCTGGGCGTTGATTTTCGCCTGCGGCGACGGCGAGATCGTGATCCGGCTGGAATTGATGCCGCGCAGTTGATCGAGCACGCTGACCGCGGTGCCATCCGAGTTGATCACGCCGAAGGTGTTTGGCCATTGCAGGCCAAGGTCGAGAATCCGTTGCCGGGAGACTTCCATCACTTCCACTTCCAGCACCACTTCAGGGTTGGACTGGTCCTGCGCCTGCAGCAGTTTTTCCGCCATGCGCACTGCGTCTTCGGTGTCGCGCATGGTCAGGGTGTTGAGGCGCTCATCGACAAACACATCACGGGTCTTGAGCATGGTCTTGATCATGTTCAGCGCGGTGTTGGCATCAATGTTGGTCAGGTAGAAGGTGCGCATCACCAGTTCTTGATAATCCTTCACCTTCTGCGGCGAGTCGGGGTAGATCAGGATGGTGTTTTCGTTCACCACTTTCTGGTGCAACTGGTTCTGTTGCAGCAACAGCGCCACCGCGTCTTCGATGCGCACTTCCCGCACAAAGATCGTCGCTTTCATGTCCGGGCGCAGGTCTTTGTCGAAGATGAAATTCAGGCCGGCGACCTGCGACAGCACTTCGAAAATCACCTTGAGGTTGGCGTCGCGAAACTCCAGAGTCACCGGGCGATCGAGTCGGGTACGCAGTTGTGGGTACGGCACCACGTTGCGGCTTTTGACCATCTGAATGCTGCCTTGCAGCTCAAGGGCGCCATCGTTTTTCGGGTCCAGTTCGAGGATCTGCTGGACCTGCCGGTCGGCGCCGAAGATATCGCCACGGCGCAAATCGCCTTTGGCCAGTTCAAGCTTCTCATCCATGCTGCGCAGGTAGTCCAATTGCCGCAGGGAGTCCTGGGCGCGGCGGTTTTCCGGTTCGAAATAAAGCACCCGGTTGTAGCCCTGACGCGCCTTGCCGAACTCACGCGCAGCGCGGTCCTGGTCGGCCTGGGCCATCAAGGTCTTGACCGCACGGGTGCGGTCACCGATCAAAGCCAGGTGCAAATCGGTGTCCCGGGGGTTCTCTCGCAATCCTTGTTCGACACGCGCTATGGCCGCCTCGTACTGCCCCTGCTCCATCAAGGCAGAACTCTCTTTATTCGCAACCTGGGCCGAACTGCAGGCGGCCAGCCCGATACACAGGCTTATCAGGGACAACAGCAAACGAGGGCTTTTCATTGAGCGCTCCCCACAGACAAGGTCTGGGATAAATGCAGAGGCAAGTAGACGAGGCGCAGTTCCACATCGGAAATCCCCTCGATCCGCCAGGTTTTGTCAATTACATCTCCCTTGCGTACGACGTATATTTTTTCGCCATTCTGTAAAAACACTTGCAGGTCACTTTGGTCATTGAGCCTGCCGATGAACTGAAACGGCATCGCCGGCGCACCCACCGGCTGCGCGGCCGCAGCGGCGGCCAGGCGGGCGACATCTTCGGCACTGAGGCTGACGACAACCGGTGCCGGGGTCCAACTCTGGGCGGCGAACAGGTCGCCGGAGGGGCTCAGGTCTTTGACTTCGCCGGAGGCCTGGCCAGCGCCGGTGGCCGCCATGCCGCCATGATTCCTGGCCTTGGCCGCGACCTTGGGCGCACCGTCGGGCGACTGGCCGTCGTCTTGTTTGATGAACAGCTCGGGGTACCAGGCCAGCGTTGCCGCCACGCCCAGAAATGCTACCCACCCCGTTACGCGCTTTTTGTTCATCATGACCTCGACAGATAAAGAGTCAGACGAATCCGCCCGGTCAGCTCGGTATCGGCGATGTGCTTGCGCTGGAACTCGACATCTTCCAGCACCACAGCCGGCAACTGGCTGAGCAACGCGTGCAGGAAGCGCCGCAACTGCGGGTAGCTGCCGCGCACCGGGAGCAGAATTTGATAACGAGCCAGATGCGTCTTGGGATCGACGCCCAGCGCGTATTCGCCACGGGCCAGAGTGATTTGCTCTTGGGCCGCCATCGCATAGATCTTGTCGATGGCCAGGGTGGCTTGTGGTTGCGACGGCAGCTTGTTGCGGAAATCGTCCAGCTGCCGCTGCGGCACCACCGGCGCGGCGACCGTGCCATCCTCGACCTTGGCCAGGTAGGCACTGGCGTCGCGGGTTTGCTGGCTGAGGTTTTCCAGCGCGCGCCAGCCGGGCAACAAACCCACTGCCGCATAACCCAACGCCAGCACCAGTAGCGCCAAGCCGGCCAGGCCGGTTACGCCCAACCCTTGCAGGTATTCGTGGACGATCAATTTAGGGATTCGCATCGCCAATCTCCCAGGTAGCCGACAGGTTGAACTGCACCGGATGCTCCGGCGATTGCGCGTCGATTTCGTGGTTGAGCAACGAGACGTCGGCCAGTTCGCCGCTGGCTTCCAACTGGCGGTGGAACGCCAGCATGGCTTCCAGGTTGCGGGCTTCGGCGCTGATCCGCAGTTGGCCTTTACGCGCGTCCGGGGTCAGGATCAGCAGCGCCACGTCGTTGTGCGGCAGCCCTTCGAGCATGGCGAACAGGCGTTCCCACGGGCGACGCAGTTGCTGCGAGACCTTGCGCATTTCCGCCAGGTTTTGCGCCTGCTCACGAGTTTCGGCAGGGGTCAGCTCGAGCTTGCCGCCGTTGTCGCCGGTCAGGACATGCTTGGCGTGTTGCAAGCTGCCTTGCTGTTGTTCGGCCTGCTGGTCCAGGTGCTGTTGCGCCACCAGGCACACCGCCGCCAGCGTCACACCGAGCAACAGCAGACACCCACTCAGGAGACCGGAACGCCGGTGAGGCTGGAAGTCGAGCGTCAGCGGGCGCATTTAAGCCACCGCCCGCGACATGACGTACAGCCCGTCGCGCACCGGCGCCGGGTCTTCCTCCAGGGTGCGCAGGTGCACACCGGGAACGTCCGGCATCGGTTCCATCCGCGCGGGGGCATGCAGATAGACATTCAGCGGGCGTTCGCTGGAGGAAGCTTGCAGTTCGCGCTCACGGCCGATCAACGCGGTCAATGCCGCATCGCTGTCGCTGCCGCCCACCGATCGAATCGAGGACCAGCGACCTTCACGGGCCAGCAGCAGGACACTGCGCACTGGCTCGGCCACCACGAACAGAAAATCGTTATTGCCCAGGCTCCGCTCGAAGCGGTTGTAGGCGGCCATCAAGTACGGTTGCACCGAACTCAGGCGCAGGCCACGGGCACTGATCAGGCTGGTAAGGCGCACCAGCAAGTCTTCCGGCAAGGCCGTGGCAATCCGGTCGAGCCCGCCGGCTTCCGCCGACAGCACGATTTTCCAGGGCTGTGACGGTACGCCGTAGAGGTCTTCAAAACACAGCTGCGCAAAGCCCAGCAACTCGTCGGGGCTGCCGATCTGTTCGCTCCAGGGCACCAGGCAATAACGGCTGAAGTGTCCGGAGACCAGCACGCAGACGTCGGCACGCTTGCTGGCATATTCCGCCAACAGCCGATCGAGGGTTTCCAGCGCCACGCTCCAGGCCAGAAAGCCTTCGTCGATAAAGCCGACGCTGCCCAGCCAACGGGTTTCGCTGCCCCGCCGCTGCCCGAGGCCAACACCGCTGGCGCCGAGCACGGCGATATACCGATCACGCGATAAAAGTGACACGATTGATCTCCTCCAGCGTGGTCCGGCCATCACGCACCAGCTCTAGCGCCGACTCGCGCAACAGGCGCAAGCCACGGCTGCAGGCCAGGGCCTTGATCTTGGAAATCGGTTGGCGCTCGACGATCATTTGCCGCAGCTCGTCGTCCAGGTGCAGCAGTTCGGCGATGGCGGTGCGCCCGCGATAACCGGTGCCCCGGCAATTTCCGCAGCCCTTGCCATGCACGAAGTGGTAGTGGCCGACTTGTTTCGGATCGAGTCCCGAGACCTGCAAGTCTTCATCGCTGGGCGTGACCGGCGTGCTGCAACTGCTGCACACCAGACGAATCAAGCGCTGGGCCAACACCGCGTTCAACGCCGAGACCAGGCTGTAGGGGTCGATGTCCATTTGGGTGAAACGACTGATCACGTCGAACACGTTGTTGGCGTGGATAGTGGTGAACACCAGGTGCCCGGTGAGTGCCGATTGCACAGCGATTTGCGCGGTGTCTGGGTCACGGATTTCACCGACCATGATCTTGTCCGGGTCGTGACGCAGGATCGAACGCAGACCACGGGCGAAGGTCAGGCCCTTTTTCTCGTTGACCGGAATTTGCAGCACGCCCGGCAATTGGTACTCCACCGGGTCTTCGATGGTGATGATCTTGTCCACGCCGTGGTTGATCTCGGTGATCATCGCGTACAGCGTGGTGGTCTTGCCGCTGCCAGTGGGGCCGGTCACCAGCACCATGCCATAGGGTTCGGCAGCCAGGCGACGCAGGCAGCGCAGGGTCTCATCTTCGAAGCCCAGCGCCTGCAATTGCACGCCGCTGACCTTGTCGGCCAGGTCCTGTTTGTCGAGTACCCGCAGCACTGCGTCTTCGCCAAAAATACTGGGCATGATCGACACCCGAAAGTCGATCTGCCGGCCATTGATGCCGATCTTGAAACGACCGTCCTGGGGAACGCGCTTCTCGCCGATGTCCAGCTCGGCAATCACCTTGACCCGGGAAATCACCTGTTCAGCGAATTCCGCGCCCTGGATTTTGCTGATGTTGTTCAGCACCCCATCGATCCGGTACTTGATCACCAGACCATTGCCGGTGGTGCCCAGATGGATGTCGCTGGCGTGCATTTTCAGCGCGTCGTACAGGGTCGAGTTGACCAGTTTGACCACCACGCTGGCGTCTTCGCTGATGCTGGTCAGGGACAAGCTTTGCAGCTTGTCGGACTCGACGCAGGTGTCGGCCTGGGCGTTCAGCGATTCCACCGCGTGGAAGCTTTCTTCGTGGCGGGCCAGGTAGGCCTTCAGGTCGTCAGCGTGCACCAGGTACAGCGGCGCGCCGTGCAGGCAGTCGTCGATCCAGGCCAGGCGGCCGCTGTCGAAGGGGTCGGCGAATACACCGATGACGGTGTCGGCGTGGCGCAGCAGAATGAATTCGCGCTTGATGCACTGGGCCAGGGTGACCCGATCAAACACGGGGGTAGACTCGAACAAGGCATCGGTGGTCAGCACCGGGTAATGCAGGGTGGTGCCCAGGCACTGAATGAAGTCCATGGGTTCCAGGCCACTGAGTACCTGGAGCGACGCCAGCATCCGCTCGCCTGAGCTGGCGGCCTGAGTTCTGGCCTGTGACAGTTGCTCACTGGCAAATCGAGTGGGGGTACGTACCGACAACGTCGGCTCGACGGCAAGGGACAGACGTTCCATGGCTTGCTCTCCAACGCCCGGGGCCCGGGGCCCTGACGGCGCGGCAGGCCATCACGGCAGGTGCCGGAACGTCTGATCGCGCCACTACTCCCCGGTGAGCAATTGTCCGTCGTCTGGTGCCAGGAGGGCCGCGGCTATGCGCCGGCGATCTGCCAACACCCAACTGCCATCGTACAACTGCAGCGGGAACTTATCGGTCCTGCTATGGCGTCGTTCGAAAAACCCCTCGGACATGATCACCCCGGATTTCGGTTCCCGTTTCATCCCTAGCAGATCGCAGACTGCACGTGCCAATTCCGCCAACGGAAAGGGTTTGAACAAGATGTGGCTGACACCCAGTTGTACAGCGCGATCACAGACCTCACTGGTCGGATGCGCGGTAATCAACACGAAATGACAGTCCCTGTTCTGGCGAACGGCATCGAGCACCTGAAAACCTTCCATATCGGGTAAACGGTAATCAAGCACCACTACTTCGGGTGCAAAACCCTCGGCAATCGAGATGGCTTTGGCACCGTCATGGGCAACCCTGACATCCAGGCCTTGCGCTTCGAGGTAAACCTCGAGGTTCTGCGCCAGGATCTGTTCGTCTTCGACAACCAGTACTTTGTTTAACAAGGTGGACTCCTTGAAACTGACAGATCCGTTGTTCGAACCTGGGAGTGCGTACCCTACTTAGGCTTACGCACACTTCATGCCATGCTCATCGGCGGATGATTAAAGGTGCCATCTATTTGATTTTTATGAAAAATAATGTTCTTCCCGAACCAGCACTGCCCACATGCGGGGGGAGCCTTCGCGTTTCCCCTGAGGCATTCCCCACTGTTGGGGAGTGAGCGTGCTTATGATTAGCTTGCTCTTTTTTCCGAGTAATCCCCTGACCATAGCAAGGCCCCGTAAAATTACGACCCCACACACCGGTAACTGGTTCGCCTGCGAGCAAAAATACCTCGGCCACGGCCCGTTGCGCCTGGCCATTCACGGCTGGCTTTCCAGCGCGATCGCCGTGTGTCTGGCATGGATGCGTTCGCCACTGAGCTTCTCGACCTCACTGACCAGGATGCCCGGATCGGTCAAACCATAGAAACGGGTCCAGCGGGTGCTGTTGCCATTACCCACCAGAATCAAGGGTTGATGGTCCTTGATATCCTGAGTCCAGCCGCCCAGCCCCTTCAGCGTATCGTTGACCGACTGTTCAGAGCCGGTCAACCAGCTCCAGC
Organism: Pseudomonas sp. NA-150; assembly: GCF_044336365.1. NCBI lineage: Bacteria > Pseudomonadati > Pseudomonadota > Gammaproteobacteria > Pseudomonadales > Pseudomonadaceae > Pseudomonas > Pseudomonas sp. NA-150. The sequence continues at coordinate 4,171,840 of NZ_CP172305.1, forward strand.
CGGGGCCGTGCTGAAAATCTCGCGAATAATCGGCAAGCCGTTGCGGGTCGTCATGTAGCGGATCGATGCTGATTGACACCAACTGCACCTCACCGCCGACCCGCGCACCCAACTGCGTCTGCACCTTGCCCATGATCGAGGACACCAGCGGGCATACCTCTGTGCAATGGGTGTAGATGAAACTCATGACTACAATCTTGTTGCTCACCAGGTCCTTCTCAAGGCGCACCGGTTTACCGTCCTGATCCACCAGCGGCACATCGACGATTTTCACCTGCGCGGTTTCCAGGTGCGTGGCGAGTGCGTCGGCCTGTCCGTTTTCATCGACCGAGTGGGCTGTGGTCTGGCCGGTGCATCCGGCCAACAAACAAAACGTCAGCGCACAGCTGGTATCGAATCGAGTCATATCGGACACCTCTTGGGAACAGTTCTCGATATTCAGGTAACAGCAATTCCTGAGCCAAATACCATTGTGTTTACTTTCAATCGGTTAACCCACGAAGCTAATGGGGGACTTGCCCCACTTCCTCCCCACTTTCCCGGCGGTGGTGACTTTCCCCATTGTCGGGGGGAGATTCCCCAGTGCTTTACACGCCCCCTACAACGGAGCGTCAACTGCGAGCCCCTGCAACCGGCGGTATTGACGCAGCACGTTGGGCACGTAGCGCTGGGTTTCGGCGAACGGCGGAATCACCCGGCCCCGGCTGATCACCGCGTCCGGCCCCGCGTTGTAGGCGGCCACGGCGAGGGTGATGTCGTTGTTGAACAGGGTCATCAAATGCTTCATGTAACGGGCGCCGCCCTGGATGTTGGCCTGAGGGTCGTAGACGTTGCTCACGCCCATGTCGCGAGCGGTCTCGGGCATCAATTGCATCAGCCCCGCCGCCCCATTAGCCGACAGCGCGGACGGGTTGTAATGCGACTCGATCTGGATCACCGCATGCAACAGCGCCGCCGGTAATTTATTGGCCGCCGCGGCCGCCGAGACGATCTCTGCGTAAGGCCGGTCGGCAATCATCTGCGGCATGTCTTCAGCGCGGGCCGCGGCATAGGCTGGCTCGTGAATCACCCGCGCATAGTGCCGTCCGGGGCGATGCACATTGGACAGCACGTAGCCGCCGTTGGCATCCGTCGAGATATACACATCGGCCTGAGCAACGCTCGACAGCGCCAACCCTGCCAGTAGTCCTGCCGTCACTAGGTGCATGCTCGACCCTCCCCTCGCTGTCCCCTGAAAGTGGGGGCTATGCCCCAGTCGCCAAGGGCAAAACAGCCTTACGCAAGCACTGTGCCGAACGCTCACACGCCACTACTACGGGGGCTTGCGGGCAATGCCCGGGGCTGAGCATGGCTATTGCATAAGCCTGATGAGTGTCCCTGCTGCCAACTCCGAGAGGTCATCATGAATCGTCACCTCATCTGCGCTACCCCACGCCCGCAACGCGGGTTCACCCTGCTCGAACTGCTGGTGGTGCTGGTGGTGCTCGGCCTGTTGGCCGGCATCGTCGCGCCGAAGTACTTTGCTCAGTTAGGCCGTTCCGAAGTCAAAGTCGCCAAGGCGCAGATCGAAGGCCTGGGCAAGGCACTGGACCTGTACCGGCTGGAAGTCGGGCACTACCCGAGCACCGAGCAGGGCTTGCAGGCCCTGGTCACCGCCCCGGCCGACGAAACCAAATGGACCGGCCCGTACTTGCAGAAAAAACTGCCGCAAGACCCTTGGGGTCGCAACTATATCTACCGCTACCCAGGGGAAAACAGCGAGTACGACCTGACGTCGATGGGCAAGGACGGTCAGCCCGGCGGCGAGGGTGAGAACGCCGAAATCACCAACTGGTAGCCAGCGAGGAGCACCGCCATGCGCTTTCATCTCAAGGCCGTGGGCAACGGCGCGGTGGTGTCGTTGACCGTCGAGGCACAGGGCCAGAGCGAAGCCTTGCGCATCGCCGAGGATCAAGGCCTGCGGGTGGTCAGCGTGCGTGCCGAACGGCATTGGTCGAGCCTCAAATTGCGTAGCAAGGAGCAGTTCCCGCTGGTGTTGTTCAGCCAGGAGCTGACCACCCTGCTCAACGCCGGCCTGCCGTTGATCGATGCGCTGGAAAGCCTCGCGGAAAAAGAAGGCGCGCCCCACGCCCGCAAGACCCTGAACGAGCTGATCCGCCTGCTGTATGAAGGCAAGTCCTTCTCCCAGGCCCTCAATCAGCTGTCATCGGTATTTCCGCCGCTGTACGTGGCGCTGGTGCAATCCAGTGAAAAAACCGGGGCAGTCGGCGATGCCCTGTCGCGTTACGTCTCCTACCGCCAACGCATGGACGAAGTGCGGCAAAAAATCGTCAGTGCTTCAATCTACCCGGTACTGCTGTTGATCGTCGGTGGCGGCGTGGTGCTGTTCCTGATGGGCTACGTGGTGCCGCGTTTCAGCCTGGTGTTCGAAGGCCTGGGCTCAGACCTGCCGTGGTTGTCGCAGATGCTGATGAACATCGGCATGTTCCTGCATACCCATCAGTTGGAGTTTTTCGGCGGCATCGCGGCGGCCATCGTCACCCTCGGCATCGTCCAGCGCCAACCGGGCTTTCGCCGCGGGCTGGATCGCCTGATCGAAAAAGTCCCGGCGGTGCATCAACGGATCTTCATGTACGAACTGGCGCGCTTCTATCGCTCCCTCGGCATCCTGCTGCAAGGCGGCATCCCGATCCTCACCGCCATGAGCATGGTCCGCGCCCTGCTCACGGTGTCTTCACGCACGCGCCTGGACCAGGCCTGCGAACGGGTGCGCGAAGGCCAATCGTTATCGGCCGCGCTGGAAGCCAACCACCTGGTCACCCCGGTGTCCCTGCGCTTGCTGCGCGCCGGCGAACAATCCGGCAACCTCGGACAGATGATGGAACACAGCGCCGACTTCTATGACGAAGAAATCAGCCGCTGGATCGAATGGTTCGTGCGCCTGTTCGAACCGCTGTTGATGACCTTCATCGGTTTGTTGATCGGGTTGATCGTGATCCTGATGTACATGCCGATTTTTGAGTTGGCGTCGAGTATTCATTGAAAAGGCGGATTTTCCGGATCACCCGCAGCCGATAAATATAATTAACCAATCAAATCAGTAAAATCGTGAATACCCCTTACCTATCAAGGTATTGAGCACTAAAAATTCACCACAAATGATCATTATGTTTTACGAAAGCCACCCATTTCGTTTGACATAACCAACGGATCTGGCAGTCTAGGCGACAGGTTCTCGACCGGAAATCAGCATTCGCTTCGAATTTCCGGCAGTGCTCGAGACCTCAGGTAGCGTCGGTTTTCACGGACGCGCCTGCACAAAAATGATAGGCCGCCGCGCCTGTCCCAAGGTGACATATGTCCAACAGCAACATTGGCAATAAGAATCAAAAACTCCGCAAACCCGTTGTCCTGATGTCCATGGGCGCTCAAGAGCGCAAAGGCCATGACTATCAAGTGATGACCCACAAATACATCGTTCCGTTGGTTGAGCTGGCCGGGTGTGTACCGGTGCTGGCGCCGACCTGCTGCGGGCCTGACGATATCGAGCAGTACCTGGATATGGTCGACGGTGTGTACCTCACCGGCGCAGGCAGCAACATCGACCCGGCGCTGTATGGCCAGGAAAACCAAACGCCCGGCAAAGCGCAGGACCAGGATCGCGATCTGTTCGACCTTCCGCTGATCCACGCTGCCATCGCCCGTGGCATTCCGATCTTCGGCGTGTGCCGAGGGATGCAGGAAATCAACGTGGCGCTGGGCGGCGACATTTACCAGAAGCTGTATGCCGAGCCTGGCTTCAACGATCATCGGGAAAACCCTGAAGATCCGGTGCCAGTGCAATACGCTGCGGCGCATGGTGTTCGTCTGGCCGCTGACAGCTGGCTGCGCAAGTTGCTGCAGACCGATGAAATCCGCGTCAACTCGCTGCATGGCCAGGGCCTGAAAACCCTGGGCAAAGGCCTTGAGCCTTTGGCCCATGCGGAAGACGGGCTGGTCGAGGCGGTGCATGCACCAAGCCTTTCGCCGTTCCTGTTCGCAGTGCAATGGCACCCGGAATGGCAAGCGGCGCAGAACCCTGATTCGGTGAAGATCTTTCAGGCGTTCGGTGACGCGTGCCGTAGGCAAGTGATGAAGACGTCGGTAAAAGAGAAATTCGATACCGCTGCTTGATGCACTGAAGCATGAATAAAAAACCCGGCGAAATGCCGGGTTTTTTTATGGGCGGGCTGATCACAAATCACCTGTAGGAGCTGCCGCAGGCTGCGATCCATACGGCCGGGAGGCCCAGCCTTCGGCAGCTCCTACAGGGTTCCTGCGCGAATCAGAAATTCGCCGGGGTGTTGGAACCGATGATCTTTGCCTCGTCCTGCCCGATGTTCTGGAAGCGATGGGAATTCGCTCCAGGCGCGGATTGCTGGCGCTTTTCGCTCAGATGCCAGCATGAGTGCCCTACACAGGAATAAAAAACAACTTTACGAATTTTCAAGAATGATTATCATTGCGATTCGCTTTGACCGAATGGATCTGCGTCAGTGATAAAAAATTCTTCTGTTTTTTCCCGTTTGCAACAGGGAGAAAATGTCTACGGACTGCTCAACTCTCTGCCCTCCCCTCTGCTTTGCGAAATGCTCGCGTCTGCGGGCTACGACTTCCTGATTCTCGACCTTGAACACTCGCTGCGCTCCGAAGAAGACATCATGCATTGCATTCGCGCTTGTGAAGCGGCAGGTATTTCTCCCTGGCTGCGCATACCGCAGGTGGACCCGAAGCTGATAGGTCGCGCACTGGATGCGGGTATCGAAGCCATCGTCCTGTCACGCACTGAAAATGCCGAACAGGTTCAATGCGCCATTGACGCGGCCTTCTTTCCGCCGCTCGGCAAACGCGGCATATCTGGCGGGCGAATGACCGGTTTCGGGCGTATCTCATTGCCTGAATATATCGACTTGGCCAATCGCCAGACACCGATAATCCCGATGATCGAGAGTGTCGCCGGGGTCGAGGCCCTCGCTGAAATTCTTCAGTTGCCGGGTATCGGCATGGTCATGGAAGGCGCACTGGACTTGTCCCTCGATCTGAACCTGGGTCCCGACCCCCTCAACCCTCAGGTCTGGCAGGCACTGCAATACATGGCAGATGCCTGCCTGAGCGCAGGGGTTCCCTTCTGCGCCAATCCCCGTACCGCTGAACAGAACACCTTGTGGCGCGCTCGCGGGATTCGAAGCTTTCTGGCCGGTGAAGACCGGGGCCTGCTGCACAACGCCCTGAAAGCCCGCCTGCACTCTCTCCAACAGCAATACTGAGCAAATGAAGTCCAGATGAAAATAACAACACCCCACTACTTTTCACTCAGCCTTGTCACGCTGGGCATCTGCCACAGTGCCATGGCCGCCGATCAACAAGCCGCAGTGCCCGGCGAAATGTCGCTGGCACCCATAGTGATTCAAGGAGACGTTCTTGGAGCCGCCAGCGATCAGGACGTACGCACCTATGCGGGCAGCCGCAGCGTGATCGACTCCTCCGACTTGCAGAAGGCCAGCGCTCGGGGTCTCGACGATGCGCTGCAACGAGTGCCGGGGGTCAAGATTTTCGACGAAACCGGTACGGGGGCCCTGCCGCAGATTTCGGTGCGAGGCCTGTACGAAAGTCGCAGCGGTCGAATACAGGCCCTGTCGGACGGTATTCCGTTGGCGCTGGCGCCTTATGGCCAGACAGGTCTGTCACTGTTTCCGATGACCATGGCCACGGTCGACCGGGTTGATATCGTGCGGGGGGGCGCCGCGGTGCAATACGGTCCGAACAACGTCGGCGGGGTGATCAACTTCATCAGCAAGCCGATCCCGCACAAATGGGAAACCACGCTACAGGAAAAGACCACGTTCAACGCGGGCGGCCGCCAGCTGTGGGACACCTACATGGGCACCGGTGGCTACCTGACCGATACCTTCGGCCTGCAACTGGACCTCAATACCCTGAGCGGCGAATACGGCCGCGAACACTCCGACACCGATGTGCAGAACTACCGCCTTCGTGGCCAGTGGAACATCGACGATGATCGCGATCTGAGCTTCGGCATCCAACGCTACAAGGCCGACATGGATCTCGCCGGCGCCCTTAGTGTCAAGGATTACAAGGACGACCCACGACAATCGACCCGTCCACTCGACCGTTTCGAGGGCGACACCAACCGTGTCTGGGGCACCTACACCCAGCGCCTGGGCGCCATGGGGCCGTTCGATTCGGTTGAATACAGCTGGACCAACTTCGCCCACGACAGCTACCGCAACTTCGTGGTCGGCCTGCCGTTTACCCCGGATGGCACTGCCGCGACCAAGCAGGACGGCCCACGTGACTTCAAAGTATGGGGCTCCGAACCACGTATCAGTGCGACCATCGACGGCGACACGGTCGGCCAGACCTGGCTGCTGGGTGCCCGCTACGTCAGCGAAGACATCGACTACAAGGTCAACCGCGAAAGCCTCGCAACCGGCCGTACCACGCCGTTCCGTGACTGGAAGTTCGATGACGACGCTCGCGCGTTTTACCTCAGTAATGCCATCAGCCTGCTTGACCATCGCCTGACAATAACTCCCGGTGTACGTTACGAAAACGCTCGCATGGACTACAGCGACGGCATCACGGGCGTCTCTCAGGAAAACAAGTCCGAGGAGTGGCTGCCGGGCCTGACCGTTGGCTATCAAGCTACCGACAAGTGGTTCGTCTACACCAACGCCCAGAAATCCCTGCGTCCGCCGCAGGTCACCCAGATCGTCAAGGAAGGCGATGTCGGCGCTGAACTGGCGTGGAATTACGAGGCTGGTGTGCGCTATACGCCTTGGGAAGGCCTGCGCATGGACTTCGATCTGTACCGCATTGATTTCGATAATCAGATCATCTACAACGCGACCACTGACCGATTCGACAACATCGGCAGTACGCGTCATCAAGGTTTCGAAACTGAGATCTTCTGGACGCCGCAAGCCATGCACAACCTGGATCTGCACGCGAGCTTCGCTTACCTGGACGCCCGGCAACGCAACGGCACGTTCAAGGACAATGAAGTACCGTACTCCTCGCGCAACCAGTTCACCGTCGACGGTCGTTATCGCTTTGCCGAGCATTGGACCTACAACCTGGACGGCCTGTATGTCAGCAGTGCTTATACCGATGCCGCAAATTCCGGCAGCGAAGACGCCACGGCCAGCGTCGGCAAATTGCCCGCCTACTGGGTCTGGAACACCGCTCTGGAGCGAGAGTTCAAGCTCGCAAATGAAAGTGTTCTGACCGCCTCGGCGGGTATCAGCAACCTGTTCAACCGCGAGTACTACTTCCGCGGCATCGACACCAGCCCTTGGGGTCGACAGCCAGCGCCAGAGCGCTCGCTCACCCTAGGCGTCAATTACCGCTTCTAAACCGCGCAACTGCGCTAACACACGCGTTGCCCTTTCGTCAGGGACGGGCAACTGCTGTCCTCAGGAACCTGCCATGCAACGTCCATTTGTGCTACTTGCCCATGTCCCCCACCCTGCCGTTCTCGAGGGTTTCCTGCCGTCCCTGCACACACGCGGCGTGCCGGTTTTGCTAATTACCGATCACGCTCAAGAGCACAGGAGATTGCTCGCCCGCTCCGACATTTCGCCGCAACACCTAAAGGTTGTCGAATGTGATGTGTTCAACCCGCTGGCGGTTATAGAGACGCTCACCGGTTACGGGGTGCGACCTGCAGCCGTGTTCTCCAACAGTGATCACCTTCAGACCGCAACCGCGATTGTGGCTGAAGCATTCGAATGTGCAGGCAAAGACTGGCGCCTCTGTTATGCGGCCAAAAACAAGGCGGCCATGCGTGAACGCATGCAACGTCTGGGGCTCACCGGGCCTTGGTTTCAGATTCTCACCAGAGACTCGACACTGCCGACCGATGCGCCATGGCCTGTGGTCGCCAAACCACGGGAAGGTGTTGCCAGCTTAGACGTCAGGCTCTGTCAAAACGCCAACGATCTGGCCGGTTACTGCGAACAGTTCTGGGAGCGGCATCCCAACCGTGCACTTTTGCTAGAGGCGTACTTGGAGGGTTCGCTGTTTACGCTCGAGACTCTGGGTGACGGCCGTAACCTGCAAGCCATCGGTGGCTTTGACGTGACCTTGTCGCAACCGCCCCATTTCGTTGAGTTGGCTGCTCGCTGGAATGGCGAAATCAGCCGCACCTACCGTGACGCTGCGCTGGCTCAAGTGGCCGCATTCGGCATCAATTTCGGAGTTTGCCACAGTGAGTTCATCCTCACAGTGCAAGGCCCTGTGCTGGTTGAGATCAACTACCGCAGTATCGGCGATGGCCGTGAATTCCTGCTTGATCGCCTGCTGCCACAGGGCTGGTTCGATCGCATCGTTGCCCTGCACCTGGGGGAAACATTGCTCGACGCCCAGCCGGCTGACGCTCAAGCGGCGGTCCATTATCTGGTGGCTGATCGCTCCGGGCGTCTGGATCAGGCCAGCGCCAGCTTCAACCATGAACGCGATGGTCATTGGTGTGACTATCGGGCGCTGTACACCCAGGGTGACACGTTGACCATCAGCCATTCCAATAAGGATTATCTGGGTGTGCTGCGGTTGATCGCGCCCGACAACACCAGCCTTGAGTCGCAACTCACCTCAACCCTGAACGACCTGAAATGGGTGATGGCATGAGCCTCGACACCACCGATCAGGCCATCATTACCCGACGCATTATCGATTGCTGCCTGCGCGAAGATATCCGCGGTCTGGTGAGTCTGGGTCGCATTTGCCCGCCCCCCGAGGCGTTGACCCGACACTTGCCCAGCCCGGCGGATGCTTGCTGGTTGCAAATCACTCATCTGGGCCCTGACGAACTCTGGCTGCCGGTGACCAAGGGGCATCCGTTGCAAGACTGGATCAGCGCGCAAGATGCCTGGATCAAGGTAGCAAAACCACACAACGCCGTGGTTCAACGCGGTTATACACGTTGGCTGGAACACCTGAGCCACGGTCTCGACGAAGAAAGCCTGGCGCTGTTCGCGGCGTATCAAAAAGAGGCCGATTGCGCGACCGAGCACCGAACGCTATGCAATCAAGCCTACGCCCGGCAAGCGCCAGCCTTGATTGATGTACTGAGCTTGAAGCATTGGTCGCAACGACTGATCAGAATCGACCAACTGGCGAGCTATCTTGATCATCCGTTCTACCCAACGGCCCGAGCCAAAAGCGGTTTCGACGCCGCTGCATTGAAAGGTTATGCACCAGAGTTCTCGCCACGCTTTGAACTCAACTGGCTGGCGATACCCCGTAGCGTCATCACCCTGACCAGTCCGCAACCCGCACACTGGCCCGACTTTCAAGAGGTCGGGTTGTCGCCAACGCTGCAACATAGCCACGTACTGCTGCCGGTTCATCCGCTAACCTGGCCAGACCTTGAGCATCACGGCTTGCCCGAAGGCACATTTAAAGCGCCCAGGACAGCCATGCAAGTCGAACCCACGCTGTCGGTGCGCACGGTGGGTTGCGTAGATCAGCCTCAGTGGCATATCAAACTTCCGCTGTTGGTCAGCACACTCGGCGCACGCAATTTGCGCTTGATCAAGCCCAGCACGCTCTACGACGGGTATTGGTTTCAAACCACGCTGTTGGCATTGGCTGAACGCGACCCCGCACTGGCATCACGCTATGTGCACGTCGATGAAAAACACGGCGGCCACGCCGACGAGAACCGACACCTGACGTATATCGTACGCCGCTATCCCGATGGCCTGGACGACACCACGCTGGTGCCGGTTGCGGCCCTGGCCAGCCCGCTCGCCGACGGTCGTCTGTTTCTCGAACAACTGGTCGAGCGCTTCTACGCCGGTTCGCTGCAACACTGGCTGGAGGATTACCTGGACGTGTTACTGCAGGTCCATCTGCGCCTGTGGCTGCGTTACGGCATTGCTCTGGAGGCCAATCAGCAAAACGCCGTGTTGATGTTCATCCAGGCGCAACCCTTGCGCCTGCTGATGAAAGACAACGACGCCGCCCGCCTGTGGCCTCAGCGCTTCAGTGAAGCCTGTCCCGACCTCGCGGATCTTCCGGTCGCCTTGCAGGACGAACGCATTCGCGTCGACAGCGGCACACCATTGGCCGAGATGTTCTGCACCATCACCCTGCAGTTGAACATCGTAGCGATTCTGGAAGCCATCGCAGCAGCGGGTCTGGCTTCACGTACACGCCTGTATGAAACCCTGCATCTGCGACTCATGACCTGCCTTGAACAACTTGAAGCACAAGGCATCGATTGCCACGACGCGCACCACTGGCTACTGGAAAGCCCGAAGCTGCCGGTGAAATACCTGCTCAGTGCGGGAAGCTTGTTCAGCAAGGCGCATTCGGGTGCCAGCGACATCAACAAGTTTTACGGATACAGCGCATCAAATTTTCTGCGGGAGGATCGCTGATGCAACGTCGCCTGATCACCAGCGTCTTGCTGGGGCACTATCTGTCGGCCTTCACCGCACTGGGCATTCCGCTGTACCTGCCACGTATTCTCGCTGATTTGGCTCCTGACACCCCTGGCTGGGCCATCGGCGTGCTCTTCGTACTGCCAACCCTCTGCACCGCGATGGTGGCGCCGTTGTGGGGACGCTGGGCTGATCGCAATGGCTGTCGACCGTCGTTGCTGCGTGCTCATGCCGGCCTGTTCGCGGGTTTCCTGCTGGCAGGCTTCAGTCCCAACCTGCCGGTGTTCGTGCTGGCTTTGATCATTCAAGGCACCTTCGGCGGCGCGATGGCGGCGTCCAACGCTTACCTGTCGACCCAGTTCAAGGACGGCGGCCTGTCTCGTGCCCTGAACTGGACACAGTATTCAGCGCGCCTTGCGATGATTAGCGGACCGATTCTGCTGGGGCTGCTGACCTCGCAAGGCCTGGGGCTGAGCCTGTATCGCTACCTGATGTGGCTGCCGCTGCTGGCCTTCGTGCTCATTCTGCCGCTGCCCAGCGATGCCCCCAGGCACGCGTCAGGCAGTCAGAAAACCCAGGCGCTCGGCGAGTTGCCTGAAGACATATCGCGTCTGCTGTCGGTGCAGTTTCTGTTCAGCTTTGCAATGGTTGTTACCTTTCCTTACTTCGTGCCCTTCGGTGAAAAACTTGGCATCGGCAATGACGCATTGATCGGTTTGCTCTACAGCCTCCCGCACTTGGTTTACTTGCTCGTCTTGCCTTGGGCCCAACGGCACCCAGGCAATCTGTTGCTGCCCGGACTTGCCCTGTTGGCACTCAGTAATGGGCTGCAATTCTGGAACGTTCAGGTCGAACCGCTGTTTGTTCTGCGCCTGCTCAGTGGCGCCGGGATGTTGCTCAGTTTCGTTGGCTTGCATCGATGCCTGAGCCAACGCAGCCGCAAAGGCGCCGCCGGGCGCCTGTTTGGCTGGTTCGACGCCAGCGCCAAATGGGCCGGCACCGCTGCCGGTGTCACCGCAGGCTTTGTCACCCAGACCTTTGGCATCGCCTCACCCTTTCTTGCGGCCTGCCTGGCGGCAATCGCGGCCCTGGTGCTGGCGCGCCCTCTTTTGATGACTTCCCGGGAAATTCCAGCATGAATCAGGCCTTGAACATCGAATCCCTCCAAGACCATGCCCTCGATGGCGAGGCGCAACGTCACGCCATCGAATGCTTGCTCAACTGCTACTTGCGCGAATACGCCTTGCCACGCGACGAAGCCAACCTGAACGACCAAGAACAGGATCTACCGATGAGCCTGCGCCAGGCCAGTGGTCGTTGCATCAGGATTCGCCTGCTCAATGGTTGTCTGGCGATACGTATTGACCGCGCCAGTCTGTTGGGCCGCTGTCATTTCAGCAGCGCACCCTATTTCAAAAGTGACAACCACAGCTGGCGACCGCTGGATGCCATCGAACTTGCGCGCCTGCTGTGCACGCCACTGAGCAAGGCGGAGCGGGTTACAGAAATGGTGCAACAGGTCGCCAACAGCCTGCAGATCACCCGTACCTTTCTGCATCATTCACGCCCGGCCAGTGACGCTGCCGACAGCCTGCTAGCCTCCGAACAGCACCAACTGTGGGGCCATGCCCTGCACCCGACGCCGAAAAGTCGTGAGGGCATTTCTCACGACGACCTGCTGGCCTGCTCGCCGGAGATCGGCGCACGATTCCAGTTGCACTGGTTCAAAGTCGACCCGGCCTTGATTCGTCATCAAGGCGACGACCCACGCAGCACATTGCACCAACTGTCGCAACGCGACGATGCCTATCCCTGTCACCCCTGGGAAGTCGCCCGCATACTGGCCGACCCGTTGGTGCGCCGCGCTCAACAACACGGGCTGATCGAATACCTCGGGCCGCTGGGTCAGGCCATGTACCCGACATCTTCAGTGCGCACGCTTTACCATCCGCAACTGGCGTACTTCATGAAGTTCTCGGTGCACGTGCGCCTGACCAACTGCGTGCGCAAGAACGCCTGGTACGAACTCGACAGCGCGGTTGCCCTTACCCGCTTGCTAGGCCCGATCATGACCGAGCTGAAAACACACCAACCGGGTTTTATGTTAATGCCGGAACCCAGCGCTACCAGCCTGGACCTCAGCGCGCTGGGCACACTGGAAGAGGCGCGCGAGGTCACGGAGTGCTTCGGCATCGTCTACCGGGAAAACCTGCCCGCTGCTGACCGCGACCGCTATCAACCGAAAGTGGCGATGGCCCTGTTCACCTGGGATCACCAAGGCCGCAGCGTCTGCCAACACCAGGTTCAACGTTACGCCGACAACACTGGGCTGAATATTGAGCAAGCCACTGTGCGCTGGCTGGACGCCTATGCCGGGCAGATGCTCGGCGGCGTGCTCTATTGCCTGTTCCGTCAGGGCATCGCGTTGGAGCCGCATTTGCAGAACACGATCGTCGGATTTGCTGAGGACGGGCTGCCTACCCACATCTGGATACGCGATCTTGAAGGCACCAAGCTGGTTCCGGAAATCTGGCCAGTCGAGCGCCTGAGCGATTTGAATGAGCGAACCCGTCGCTCGGTCTTTTACAGCGCGCAAGAAGCATGGAAACGGGTTGGCTATTGCGCACTGGTGAACAACCTCGGCGAAGCGATCTTCCATCTGGCCAATGGCAGTGAGTTGCTGGAGCAGCAACTCTGGGCACAGATCAGTAGCTTACTGCAGGCGCAGGCCACACGTTTGGGCAGTCCGGCAGAGTTGATTGAGCTGTGTGCCGGCGCGCCCTTACCGAGCAAGGAAAACTTCATGACCCGCTTGATGATGCGAGCCGACCGAGAAGCCGGTTACACCTGCCTGCCCAGCCCTCTGGCCCCTAGCGAAAAGAGGCACTGCGCATGAGCCTTCCTGCATCCGTCAGTCGTCGCATCAGCCAGCTCAAGGCTGACCATAACGCGCCACTATGCGCCTATGTCTATGATCTGCCAGCGCTGGAAAAGCACGTAAAAGCCCTGCGCCAGATACTGCCGTCAAACTGCGAACTGTTCTATGCCGCCAAGGCCAATCCGGAAGCGCCTGTACTGAAAACATTGGCGCACTGGGTGGACGGTTTCGAAGCAGCCTCCGGCGGAGAGCTAAGTTGGCTGCATGAACAATGCCCCGGCCAACCGCTGATATTCGGTGGCCCCGGCAAGCTAGACCACGAACTGGAAATTGCCATGGAATACCGGATTTCGGCGTTCCATGTGGAGAGCGTGACCGAGTTGCGCAGCCTTGCCCGCATCGCACGGCAGCGCAGCGTGCGCGCTCCGGTGATGCTGCGGCTCAATCTGAAACTGGCGCAGGCACCGCAAAGTCGGCTGGTCATGGGCGGCATACCGACGCCTTTCGGTCTGGACGACGAAGGCCTGGCAGCCGCGTTGCAATTGGTCCGCGAAGAACCCTCATTGGAGCTTAAAGGCCTGCATTTTCATCTGTTGTCGCACCAACTGGATGTCGATGCGCACCTTGAACTGATTCGCAGCTACTTCTTGACGTTCCGCCAATTGTGCGCCGATCACGACCTACAACTGCCGGTGTTGAATGTCGGCGGCGGGATGGGCATTAATTATCAGAACGCCGCTCAGTCTTTCGATTGGCCAAGGTTTTGTCAGGGCTTGAAGGTGTTGATCGACGAGCACGAGATGGGCGCTACTTGCGTGCGCTTCGAGATCGGTCGTTTCATCAGTGCCGCGTGTGGCTACTACGTTATGCAAGTGCTGGACATCAAAAGCAGCCACGGGCAGTTCTTCGCCATTGGGCGCGGCGGCACTCATCATTTCCGCACACCCGCAGCCCAAGGGCATGACCACCCGTTCAGCGTGATCCGGGGCAATCAGCCTGCTCAACTCAACGATCAACCCGTCACGCTGGTGGGGCAACTGTGTACGCCCAAAGACGTACTCGCGAAGCAGCAGCCGGTGGCAGAATTGGCCATTGGCGACCTGCTGGTGTTCACCCTGGCCGGCGCTTATGCCTGGAATATCTCGCACCAGAACTTCCTGATGCATGAGCCGCCACTGAAGGTGTTCATCGAGGACTGATGACGCAAGGCTGCTCCCGCAAAGAATGCGGTTTCCTGTGGGAGTTCTCAGACAACACACTTGACCCCGTAGGAGCTGCCGAAGGCTGCGATAAGGCCGGAACGGCCTTCGCGATGTCGATTTATCGCAGCCTTCGGCAGCTCCTACAGTAAATTTGTGCCTGGCACAGGGTCTGTGAGCAGGCTTGTCGGATCGCCGCACCGCTGCGAAGACAGAGCATCAGGCACCGAACAACGGCCTGACACCCGGCAATCAGAAATTCGCCGGGGTGTTGGCGCTGATGATCTCTGCCTCGTCCTGCCCGATGTTCTGGAAGCGATGGGGCAAGGTGGTCGAGAAGTAGTAGCCATCGCCGGCATTGAGCGTGCTGACCTGGCCATCCACCGTCAGTTCGACAGTACCGCGCGTTACCAGCCCGCATTCCTCGCCTTCGGCGTGCACGATCGGTTCTTCACCGGAGCTCGCCCCAGGCGCGTATTGCTCACGCAGGAAGCGCATCTGCCGGCTGGGCACCGTTGCACCGATCAACAGCAGACGCAAACCATCGCGGCCGAGGTCGGGTTGTTCGTTGGCGCGGAAGACATAACGGTCTTCCCGTGGCGGTTGATCGAAGGTGAAGAAATCGGCCAACGACATCGGTATGCCTTCCAGCAGCTTTTTCAACGAGCTCACTGAGGGGCTTACACGATTCTGCTCAATCAAGGAGATCGTGGCATTGGTGACGCCGCTGCGCCTGGCCAGCTCGCGCTGAGACATCTTGTAGCTTTCGCGCACTAGTTTGAGTCGTGTCCCCGTGTCCATAGCAGCCTTATATGAAAAATACTCAAGGGTATCGCGGGAGCAAGGTTGGCAATATTAGATAACAGTCGCCAGTTTCTTGCCCCAAAGGATTGGGCGTCGAGTATTAAATCATGTTTATGCTCGCAGCTCAGCCGATTGCACAAATGACCGCAAAAAAGGCAGGCACAGCATTGCGCTGTGCCCGCCTTGAGCAAGGGTTTATCAGATGCCGAAACGGTCGCGCATCGAGTAATACGCGGCACCCATCGCCGTCAGCGGCACCTGGAACGTGCGACCGCCGAGCATCGGCATGTGCGGCAGCGAGGCAAAGGCGTCGAAACGCTCGGCGTCGCCACGGATCATTTCCGAGATCAACTTGCCCGCCAGGTGCGAACAGGTCACGCCGTGGCCGCTGTAGCCCTGCATGTAGTAGGCGTTCTTCTCCACGCGACCGAATTGCGGCATGCGCGACATGGTCAGCAGGAAGTTGCCGGTCCAGCGGTAATCGATCTTCACGCCTTTGAGTTGCGGGAAGGTCTTGAGAATCTTCGGCACGATCATTTTTTCGATATCGTCCGGTTCACGCGCGCCATACACCACACCACCGCCGTACAGCAGGCGGTTGTCGCCGGTGATGCGGTAGTAGTCGAGCAGGTAGTTGCTGTCTTCGACGCAGTAGTTGTTGGTGATCAGCTGTTTGACCACCTTGTCCGACAACGGCTCGGTGACCACGATCTGCGAACCGCAGGGCATGCTCTTGCGGGTCACCCGTGGATCGAGGTCCTGACTCAGGTACGCGTTACCGGCGATCAGCAGGTATTTGGCGCGCACTCGACCGCGCGCGGTGCTGATCACGTTCGGTTCGCCATAAGCGATGTTGGTCGCTGCCGACTGTTCGAAAATACGCCCGCCCAGACGAGTGATCGCCGCCGCTTCGCCCAAGGCCAGGTTCAGTGGCTGAATGTGCCCACCCGACATATCGAGCAAGCCGCCGACGTAGCGCTTCGAGCCGATTTCCTGACCGATCTCGGCGGCGTCCAGCATGCGCAGTTGATCGTTGCCATGCCGCTCCCAGCTGCTCTTCTGCTCAGCCAGACCATTCAGTTGCTTCTTGTTCAGCGCAGCAAAAATCCCGCCCGGACGGTAGTCGCACTGGATGTCGTACTGCTTGATGCGCTGACGGATGATGTTGGCGCCTTCAAAAATCATGCTGCCCAGCATCTGCGCCGACTTGTCGCCATAACGCTGTTCAATCACATCGACGTCACGGCTGTAGGAGTTGACCAACTGCCCGCCGTTGCGCCCGCTGGCACCGAAACCGACTTTGGCGGCTTCCAGCACGGTGACGCTGTAACCGGCTTCGGCGAGGAACAGTGCCGAAGACAGACCGGTGTAACCGGCGCCGATCACGCACACGTCGCAGTCGATCACCTCTTCCAGCATCGGGTAATCGGCACCTTTGTTACGGGTCGCGGCGTAGTAGCTGTTTACATAAGCTTGCATCGTTGTATTCCTTGGTGGGTTACGCGCGCAGGCACGCACCCGACTCTTCAATAAAAGTTAAAGCTTGATCCAGGTCGCTTTGAGTTCGGTGTACTTGTCGAACGCATGCAGGGATTTGTCGCGCCCGTTGCCAGACTGTTTGAACCCACCAAACGGCGCGGTCATGTCGCCGGCGTCGTACTGATTGACCCACACGCTGCCGGCGCGCAGGCCACGGGCGAAGGTGTGCGCCTTGCTCAAGTCACGGGTCCAGACACCGGCGGCGAGGCCGAAAATGCTGTCGTTGGCGATGGCCAGCGCCTCTTGCACGGTGTCGAAGGTGATCACCGCCAGCACCGGGCCGAAGATTTCTTCCTGGGCGATGGTCATGGCATTGGTCACGCCGTCGAAGACTGTCGGCTCAAGGTACTGGCCACCGGTGTCTTCCAACGTGCGCTGGCCACCGACCAGCAGTTGCGCACCCTCCTCCTGCGCGATACCGATATAGCGCAGTACGTTTTCCAGCTGACGTGAATCGACCAACGCACCCACGGTTGTCGCCGGATCCAGCGCATGCCCGGGCTTCCAGGCTTTCAGCGCTTCAATCACCATTGGCAGGAATTGATCCTTGATCGAACGCTCGACCAACAGCCGCGAACCGGCGGTGCACATTTCGCCTTGATTGAACGCAATAGCCGCCGCAGCAGCCTCGGCCGCGACGGGTAAATCAGCATCGGCAAATACCACGTTCGGGCTCTTGCCGCCGGCTTCCAGCCACACCCTTTTCAGGTTGCTTTGCCCGGCATAAACCAGCAGTTGCTTGGCCACGGCGGTGGAGCCCGTAAACGCCAGGGTGTCGACGTCCATGTGCAGCGCCAGCGCCTTGCCCACGGTATGGCCGAAACCCGGCAGGACGTTGAACACGCCTTTTGGAATGCCGGCTTCCAGCGCTAACTGGGCGATACGAATCGCCGTCAGTGGCGACTTTTCCGACGGTTTCAAAATGAACGAGTTACCCGCCGCCAATGCAGGCGCAAATTTCCAGCTGGCCATGATCAACGGGAAGTTCCACGGCACGATGGCCGCGACGACACCGATAGGCTCACGCGTGATCAGGCCCAATTGGTCATGCGCAGTCGGCGCGACTTCGTCGTAGATCTTGTCGATGGCCTCGGCGCTCCAGCGGATCGCGTTGGCGGTCGCCGGGATGTCGATGGCGCACGAGTCGCTGATTGGTTTGCCCATGTCCAGGGTTTCCAGCAACGCCAGCTCGTCCTTGTGGGCGAGGATCAAATCGGCGAAGCGAATCAGCGTGCGCTTGCGCTCCGCTGGCGCCAGGCGTGACCAGACACCCGACTCAAAAGTGCGGCGGGCGACCAGAACTGCGAGGTCGGCATCGGCGGCGTCGGTGCTGGCAATGGCTGCAAGGAAACGACCATCCACCGGGCTGTGACTGTCGAAGGTTTCACCGCTGGCGGCCCAGCAGTATTCGCCGTCAATGAATGCCCGACCTTCAAGGGTGAGGGACAGGAAGTACTGCTCCCAGTCGCTGCGATTTTTGTTCATTTTTATAAACTCGACACAGGGGTTATGGGCAAGCTTTAGACCGTGTGCAAGTACCAGTTGTACTCAAGGTCAGAGATGGAGTTTTCAAACTCCGCCAGCTCGCTTTCTTTGCAGGCGACAAACACATCGATGTAGAGCGGGTCGATGTAACGCGCCATGACTTCGTTGTCGTCCAGCTCGCGCAGCGCATCACGCAAGTTGTTCGGCAGGCTTTGTTCGTTTTGCTCGTAGGAGTTGCCTTCAACCGGCGCGCCTGGCTCGATCTTGTTGGTCAGCCCGTGGTGGATACCGGCCAGCACCGAGGCCATCAGCAGATACGGGTTGGCATCCGCCCCGGCGACCCGGTGCTCGATGCGCACGTTCTCCGGCGAACCGGTCGGCACGCGGATCGCCACGGTACGGTTGTCGATGCCCCAGCACGGCGAGTTCGGCACGTAGAACTGCGCACCGAAACGACGGTACGAGTTGACGTTCGGACACAGGAACGCCATCTGCGCCGGCAGGGTTTCCAGCACACCCCCAATCGCATGACGCAATGGCGCACTGTGCACAGGATCTTCGCTGGCGAAGATGTTGCGACCTTCCTTGTCGAGAATCGAAATGTGCACGTGCAAACCGTTGCCCGCCTGGCCCGGGTAAGGCTTGGCCATGAAGGTGGTGTCCATCTCATGGTCGTAGGCGATGTTCTTGATCAGGCGCTTGAGCAGCACTGCGTAATCACAGGCTTTGATCGGGTCGGAGACGTGGTGCAGGTTGACTTCGAACTGCGCCGGCGCACTTTCCTTGACGATGGCGTCGGCAGGAATGCCCTGCTCTTTCGCGCCTTCGAGAATGTCCTGCAGACAGTCGACGTATTCGTCCAGGTCGTCGATCAAGTACACCTGGGTCGAGCTCGGACGCTTGCCGGAAGTCGGCGAGCGTGGCGACTGCGGACGACCATTGAGGTTGTCCTGATCGATCAGGTAGAACTCCAGTTCGAACGCCGCGCAAATGGTCAGGCCCAGTTCGTCAAACTTGCTGACTACCTGACGCAAAACTTCACGAGGATCGGCGAAAAACGGCTGACCTTCGATCTCGTGCATGGTCATCAGCAGTTGCGCGGTCGGGCGCTTTTGCCAGGGTTCGACACTCAGGGTATTGGGAATCGGGTAACAGATTCGGTCAGCATCACCGATGTCCAGTCCCAGGCCGGTGCTTTCTACTGTTGCGCCGTTGATATCCAGGGCAAACAGTGAGGCAGGCAGGTTGATGCCTTGCTCGTACACCTTATGCAGGCTGGTGCGATCGATACGTTTGCCACGCACTACACCGTTCATGTCTGCAATCAGAAGGTCGACGTACAAAACCTCAGGATGTTTCTTAAGGAATGCGTTCGCTTCGTTGAGCTGAACGGCACGCAGAGGTACCGACATGTTGGAACACCTTTGATGTTAAAAATAATATGCACCGCCCTTTCACTAGTTCAGTCAATCCGAACCGTCAGAGGAAGTCAATAGCAGCATTAACGCACCAACAAGGTGCAATAGTCGGTTTGTAAACGCTAATTTGTGGCTTTCCCTGAACGGTTAAACGTTTTCGTGTGGAATTTTTTACATGGAGGTTGTTAAACAAAATCAACAACGCTAAGCTCCGGAAAAACTCGTTCAGTCTGTTCTTCGAGGTGATAAAAATGGCAACCAAGCCATTCGTCGACGTCAAAGCGTGTGTATCGGCCCCTGCGCTGGATCCCTGCTCCGTAAGCGAAACTCTGTACAGGCGAACCCCGTTCGCTGCCCACGACTCCCAGTTTGAGATCACCCCTCCTGCGTGACGCGAAGGCGCTCTATTCATCACGCACGACAACACTCAGCAATGCCAAGCCACGCCTCAGTGAGCCACGCATCAATGCGCGCCCTGATTCATGGTGTGCGGTCAGCTCGTAATCAAAAGCATATGAAAACAAGAAGCGGAGTTTCCCATGGCTAACGCCTCCAGCATTTACAGGAAGGCCCTTGAAGGCAACCCGCACCCGAAAAAGGTGCTGGTTAAAATCGATCGCGTGACCAAGAAGTTCGACGAGACCGTCGCCGTGGACGATGTGTCCCTGGAAATCCGCCAGGGTGAAATCTTCGCCCTGCTCGGCGGTTCCGGTTCGGGCAAATCGACGCTGTTGCGCATGCTCGCCGGCTTCGAACGTCCGACCGAAGGCCGCATCCTTCTGGACGGTGTCGACATCACCGACCTACCGCCCTACGAGCGGCCGATCAACATGATGTTCCAGTCCTACGCCTTGTTCCCACACATGACCGTGGCGCAGAACATTGCCTTCGGCCTCAAGCAGGACCGTTTGCCGGCCGCCGAGATAGCAGCCCGCGTTGAAGAAATGCTCAAGCTGGTACACATGAGCCAGTACGCCAAACGCAAACCGCATCAACTGTCTGGTGGCCAGCGTCAGCGCGTAGCCCTGGCCCGTTCGTTGGCCAAGCGGCCGAAACTGTTGCTGCTCGACGAGCCGATGGGTGCGCTGGACAAAAAGCTGCGCCAACAGATGCAGCTGGAACTGGTGGAAATCATCGAACGCGTCGGCGTGACCTGCGTGATGGTGACCCACGACCAGGAAGAGGCCATGACCATGGCCCAGCGCATCTCGATCATGCACCTGGGTTGGATTGCCCAGACCGGCAGCCCGGTCGACATCTATGAAGCCCCGGTCAGCCGCCTGGTGTGCGAGTTCATCGGCAACGTCAACGCCTTCGAAGGTGTAGTCACCGAAGACGAAGAAGGTCACGCGATCATTCAGAGCCCGGACCTGGCGCAGTGCATTTATGTCGGCCACGGCGTCAGCACTTCGGTGGAAGACAAGGCCGTAACCTTCGCCATCCGCCCGGAAAAAATGCTGGTCTCGACCCTCAAACCCGAGAGCCGCTACAACTGGTCGCAAGGGATCGTCCACGACATCGCCTACCTCGGCGGTCACTCGGTGTTCTACGTGCAATTGCCGAGCGGCAAGATCGTCCAGTCGTTCATGGCCAACGCCGAACGCCGTGGCACGCGCCCTACCTGGGACGACAGCGTGTACGTCTGGTGGGAGGATGACAGCGGCGTGGTACTGCGCTCATGAGTACTCTCAATCAGCGTTTCATGCGCCTGCTTCCAAGCGGCCGGCAAGTGGTTATCGGCGTACCCTTCCTGTGGCTGTGCCTGTTCTTCATGCTGCCATTCTTTATCGTGATCAAGATCAGCTTCGCCGAAGCTGCGCTGGCGATCCCGCCGTATACCGAGATCTACAGCTTCGTCGAGCAGAAATTCCAGCTGCTGCTGAACCTGAGCAACTACGGGATGCTGGGCGAAGATGAGCTGTATATCTCGGCTTACTTCGGCTCATTGAAAGTGGCGTTTTTCAGCACGTTGATGTGCCTGGTGATCGGTTTCCCAATGGCCTACGCCATCTCCAAATCGCGCAAGGAAGCGCAAACCGTGCTGCTGCTGTTGATCATGATGCCGACCTGGACCGCGATCCTGATCCGCGTCTATGCGTGGATGGGCATCCTCAGCAACAACGGTCTGCTCAACGCATTCCTGATGTGGACGGGGCTGACGTCCAGCCCGATTGAAATCCTCAATACCAACACCGCTGTTTATATCGGTGTGGTCTACGCCTACCTGCCGTTCATGGTGTTGCCGCTGTACGCCAACCTGGTCAAGCACGATCCAAGCCTGTTGGAAGCGGCATCGGACCTCGGTTCCAGTACCTTCAACAGCTTCTGGAAAATCACCGTGCCGATGGCGCGCAACGGCATCATCGCCGGCTGCATGCTGGTGTTCATTCCGGTGGTCGGTGAGTTCGTGATTCCTGAACTGCTGGGCGGCCCGGAAACCCTGATGATCGGCCGCGTGCTGTGGCAAGAGTTCTTCAACAACCGTGACTGGCCGGTGGCCTCGGCCCTGGCGGTGATCATGCTGGCGATCCTGATCGTACCGATCTTGCTCTTCAGTCGCAGCCAAGCCAAAGAGATGGAGGGACGGGCATGAAGCGTTTCGGATTTTCAAGAATGATGCTGATCCTCGGCCTGCTGTTTATCTACCTGCCGATGCTGATCCTGGTGATCTACTCGTTCAACGCCTCGAAACTGGTGACGGTCTGGGGTGGCTGGTCGGTGCATTGGTACGCCGGCCTGCTGGACAACAAACAACTGATGGGCTCCGTGGTGCGCTCGCTGGAAGTGGCGTTCTACACCGCCATCTCCGCCGTGGCACTGGGTACGCTGGCGGCGTTCGTGCTGACCCGCGTTACCCGCTTCAAGGGCCGCACGCTGTTCGGTGGCCTGGTCACCGCGCCGCTGGTGATGCCGGAAGTGATCACCGGTCTGTCGTTGCTGCTGTTGTTCATCGCCATGGCGCAGATCATCGGCTGGCCGCAAGAGCGTGGCCTGCTGACCATCTGGATTGCCCACACCACCTTCTGTTCGGCCTATGTCGCGGTGGTGGTGTCGTCACGCTTGCGTGAACTGGACATGTCGATCGAAGAAGCGGCGATGGACCTCGGCGCCCGCCCGTGGAAAGTCTTCGCCCTGATCACCGTACCGATGATCGCGCCGTCACTGGCGGCCGGCGGCATGATGTCCTTCGCTTTGTCGCTCGACGACCTGGTACTCGCCAGCTTCGTTTCCGGCCCTGGCTCGACTACGTTGCCGATGGAAGTGTTCTCCGCCGTGCGACTGGGCGTGAAACCAGAAATCAACGCCATCGCCAGCCTGATCCTGCTGACCGTGTCGCTGGTGACTTTCATGATCTGGTACTTCGGCCGCCGCGCAGAAGCCGCCCGCAAACGTGCGATTCAGGACGCCATGGAATCGATGGCCAACGAAGCGTATTCGCAGCCTGAGAAGAAAGTCGTCAAACCGCAATTGGTAGGTGCAGCCGCATAAGCGGCTGTGCTTCACCCTTGTACAGGCTGTGTGAGAACGTAGCGAGCGAAGGCAGGACAAGGCAAAAATAGGCGAGGAAGCGGAGTTTAGGGACCTAAATGAGCATTCCGAGCCTGTTTTTAACGCAGTTATGCCGAGCGCAGCAGTTTTCACACAGCCTGTAGCTGGACGTTAAAAGAAATGGAGTGGTACGCATGAAAATGTTTGGCAGGACCGTCCTTGCCGTCTCTGTACTGGGCGTGTCCTTGTTCAGCGCAATCAATAACTGCGCCTTGGCCAATGACAAGGTCCTGCGGGTCTACAACTGGTCCGATTACATTGCCCCGAACACGGTCAAGCAGTTCGAAGACGAAACCGGGATCACCGTCGTCTACGACGTGTTCGACAGCAATGAAACCCTTGAAGCCAGGTTGCTCGCAGGCAAGTCCGGGTACGACATTGTCGTGCCCTCCAACAGCTTTCTGGCCAAGCAAATCAAGGCCGGGGTCTACCAGCCACTGGACAAGTCAAAAATGCCCAACTGGAAAAACCTCAACCCGGTGCTGTTGAAAAACGCCGCCGCCAGCGACCCCGACAACGGTTACGCCTTCCCTTATATGTGGGGCTCGATCGGCATCGGCTACAACCCGGAAAAGGTCAAACAAGTACTGGGCAAGGATGCACCGATCAACTCCTGGGACCTGCTGTTCAAACCGGAAAACGCAGAGAAACTGAAGTCGTGTGGCATCAGCTTCCTCGACTCACCGACGGAAATGCTGCCACTGGCGCTGCACTACCTCGGCTACCCGGTGAACTCGCAAAACCCGCAACAGATCGCCGAAGCCGAAGCGCTGTTCATGAAAATCCGCCCCTCGGTGGCGTACTTCCATTCGTCCAAGTACATCTCCGACCTGGCCAACGGCAACCTCTGCGTCGCGGTCGGTTATTCGGGTGACATCTACCAGGCCAAGGCTCGCGCTGTCGAAGCCGGTGATAAGGTCAACGTCAGCTACAGCATCCCCAAAGAAGGCGCCGGCAGCTTCTACGACATGGTCGCCATCCCACGCGACGCCGGCAACGTCGAAGGTGCGTACAAGTTCATGAACTTCCTGATGCGCCCGGACGTCATGGCCGAAATCACCAACAGCGTCGGCTACAGCAACGCCAACTCGGCGGCTACACCGTTGGTGGACGAGTCGATCCGCAACGATCCAGGCTTATATCCGCAGCAGGAAGTGATGGCGACCTTGTACGCGATACCGGACATGCCGATTGCCACCCAACGCTTGATGACGCGGGGGTGGACGCGGGTCAAGTTGGGTAAATGATTTATATCGCGCTCATATAGGACGCGATTCGGAAATCCGTTCTTGTGGCGACTTACCAACGCCACGGGGGAAAGAACGGGCCTGCCTGGCCTTCCTCGGTACGGGTGGGATTTTTATAGCGCCTTCGGGCGCTTTTTTTGGTTCGCCTGTCAGATAGCCTTCGCCAACACGTTGGCGAAGACTGACCATCAGACGCCGCAAAACCCATTGCCAAAATCACCGCCGATGAAACCTGAACACCTCACTCGGCGCCTGCCCCGGCACATCATCAAACATACCCTGCTATCGCAGTATGATCATTCGGTCTCATCCAGTAATCTACCTGCCTCATTCCCTCACCCAAACGGCCCTCATGAACATCATCCGCAGCAAGGCCTTCACCGGCGACCGTGCCTGGGCCGCGCTTGATATCGCCAACATGAACGGGATCACCACCCGCCTGCACTGGACCGACCAGCCCTACAAGTGGCATGTGAATGACGGACAAGAGGTGTTCGCCGTGCTCGATGGCCGTGTGGAAATGCACTACAAGGAAAACGGCGTCGAGCGCTCAACCGTGCTGGAAACCGGCGACATTTTTTATGCCTCCGTGGGCACCGCGCACGTCGCCCACCCGATAGGCCAGGCGCGGATATTGGTGGTGGAAAGCGAAGGCAGCGTCTGACGGAAACCCACCATGATCAAAATTGCCGTACTGACCGCCGCCCTGGTGTTGAGCGCAGGATTACTCAGCGTTCAGGCACACGCGGAGGGTGATGCCGAAGCGGGAGCGATGCTGTTCAAAAAACTGTGCAGCAGTTGCCATTACATCGGCCGGAACGCGCGGAGCTCTTTCGGCCCGCAGCTCAATGGTATTTTCGGGCGCCAGGCCGGTAGCACCACAGACTACCAATACTCAGACGCCATGAAAGCCTCATCCATTGTCTGGAACCGAGAAACGCTGACCGCCTACGTCCAGGACCCCAGTGCCGTGGTACCCGGGACTCGCATGAGTTTCTGGGGGCTCAGCGATCCGGAAAAAATCGCCAATCTGTTGGCTTATCTGCAGACATTTCAGGCGAAGTAAGGCATTGCGAGGCAAATCGATGGGGACAGGTTTATTGATAAGGGCTACTGCACAGCTCCTGGAATAAACCTGTCCCGCTTTTCGCTACTTTTTACGCGGTCATGGCCTCCTGAACCGACTGTGCAGCTTTACGAATCACCTCCAGCACAAACTCAGGCTGGGACAGCATTGGCACGTGGCTGCTGTTGGTCTCGACCGTGGTAGCACCCATGCGTTTGGCAACAAAGCGTTGCAGCTCGGGGTGAACAGTCTGGTCGTCGTTGGCCACGATGTACCAACTTGGTTTTGAGCGCCAGGCCGTGCCTTCAGCCTGTTGCCCGAACAAATCTGCGGCGGGCGCGGCGTGGGTAGCCCAGACCAGCTTTTGCTCCGCCTCAGACAAATCCCCGGCAAAACACGCGACGCCTTCTGGTTTCACCCAAACGCGACCGTCGGTGACCTCGATGTGGGAAAACACCTCGGTAACCGGGAACTTGGCTTGCAGGCTCTGCGACGTTTCGTCAGCGTCCGGCGCCAGTGCTGCGATGTAGACCAACCCGGCCACCCGCGGATCTGCCCCGGCGGCGGTGATCAGCGTACCGCCGTAGGAATGACCGACCAGAATCGCCGGGCTGCTGACCCGGGCCAACGTGCTGATGACACCCGCGACATCGGCGGCGAGGGTGTCGAGGCCATACTGAGCCGCGATCACCTCGTAGCCTTCGGCCTGCAGCGCCGGAATCAGTTTGCTGAAGGACGAGCCATCGGCCCAGATGCCGTGAACGAACACGATGCTCGGTTTGCGTTGCGTAGACATATAAAGTGCACCTTGTAAGGGACAACATGAGTGTTGTCCTCGAGACATACGTTGCTCTTCCCTTGAGACCACAACCAAGACTTTGTATGCTCGAGGCATGCTTTAAAAGTATAGGTGAGCGAACATGGAACTACGGCATTTACGCTACTTCATTGCCGTCGCCGAAGAAGGCAGCCTGACCACTGCTGCCGAGAAACGACTCTACACCGCACAGCCTTCGCTCAGCCGACAAATCCGCGACCTCGAACTGGAAGTCGGGGTCAAGCTGCTGGAGCGCAAGGCGCGTGGGATCGCCCTCACCCCGGCCGGCCGGGTGTTCCTCGATCATGCACGCATGGCATTGATGCAAATCGAAATCGCCTGCGAAGCAGCACGTCGTGCCGAGCAGCCGGAAAAGCCGGGATTTGTCGTAGGCTTTCTCGCCGGACAAGAAGTCGTCTGGTTGTCAGAGACGCTGCGCATCCTGCGCGAAGAAGCGCCCGACGTCGAAATCACCCTCTCGACCAAATCCTCACCCGAACTCGCCGATGCGTTGATGCAGGGCAAAGTCGACGTCGCCCTGCTTCGGCACGAACCACAGACCACCGGCCTCGCCTATAACTTTCTGATCAAGGAACCGCTGATCGCAATCCTGCCCAGCGACCACCCCCTCGCGGCGCGCAAGGCCATATCCCCCAGGACCTGGCCCGCGAAACCTTCATCAGCCCGGCGCGAATCGCACCGGTGCTGAAGGCTGTCATCGACGACTACGCAGCCAAAGCGGGGATCACGCTGAGGCCTGCCTACGACGCGGAAAACGTATCCGGCGGCATGTCACTGGTGGCCTCCACCGGCGGGATTACCCTGCTTCCGCTGTATGTGCAAAACATGCTGATTCCGTCGGTTGTTGCGCGACCGCTGGAGGGAGAAGTGCCAACCATCGACCTGATGATGGGCTACAACAAATCGAATACCTCGGCACTGCTCAAGCGATTTCTGGCGCGGGCGGATGAGCTGGTTGAACGCGGGATGCAAAAGCACGAGTTTCTGGCGCTACTTGAGGGCCGGTGATAGGAACATCATAACGATGGCGTCCGCTACTTACGCAACGACCTCAACCCAGCGCGCACCTCCTGCGCAAACAACTGCGGCTGCTCCCAGGCTGCAAAGTGCCCACCTTTATCGGTCCGGTTGTAATAAATCAGGTTGTGATACGCCTGCTCCGTCCAACTGCGCGGCGCCTGGTAATTCTCGCGCGGAAAGACACTCACCGCTGCCGGGATCGACACGTCGGCGGCGGCCAGGAAGTTGAAATGCGACTCCCAGTAAAAGCGCGCCGAGGACACTCCGGTGTTGGTCAACCAGTAAAGCGTGAAGTCGTCGAGCAGGTCATTGAGGGTCAACTCGCCCGCGGATTCTCCATTCACCACTTTGCCGAACACCGCTGAAGTCAGTGCCGCCGCCGGCTGGACATAACCGTCGCCGTGATCCAGCAACCAACTCGCCAACCCAACAGGTGAATCCGTCAGTCCGACGAGCGTTTGCGGGCGTGTACCCATTTCCAATGCATAGGCGCGGCGCTTTTTGGCGGCGCTGCTCAGTTGCTCGTAGGCGTGCTTTTCCTCTTCCCCTAGACCGGCCGGTGTGGGATCTCCGGCTTGCAGCGCCTTGGCAATCTCGGCAGGAATCGTCGCCGGAAAGTTCACGTGAATGCCCAACAACTCCGGCGCGGCCTGCTTACCCATCACATTGGTCACCACCCCACCCAAATCACCACCCTGCGCGGCAAATCGGGTGTAGCCAAGGCGCTTCATCAGCTCGACCCAGGCCCGCGCCGTACGCTCCGGCCCCCAACCCGTGGTGGTGGGTTTGCCGGAAAAGCCATAGCCGGGCAACGACGGAATCACCAGATGGAAAGCATCCGCCGCACTGGCGCCATGGGCCGTGGGATTGCTTAGCGGATCGATGATCTTGAACATCTCGATCACCGAACCGGGCCAACCGTGGGTGACGATCAGCGGCATCGCGTCTGCATGCTTTGAACGAACGTGGATGAAATGAATGTCCAACCCATCGATCTCGGTCACGAACTGCGGCAACGCATTCAGCCTGGCCTCGCACTTGCGCCAGTCATACCCCGTCGCCCACTGCCGCGCGAGCGCCTGAACCATCGCCAACGGCACGCCCTGCGAATCATCAGCAATCGTCTCCTGCTCCGGCCACCTCGTCGCCTTGATCCGCCGGCGCAAATCGACCAACTGTGACTCCGGCACATGCACCCGCAATGGGCGCACCGCCGTCTTGTCGCCGCCCTTCGCCTGGGCAACCGAAGTGATCGCTTGATTGGACTCTGCAAATGCCAGCCGACTCAACGAGCCAGCGGCAAGCGTCGTTGCGGCCATGCCCACGAAAAGACGGCGAGACGGCGATTCGGGTGGGTGGTTATTTGACATACAGACTCCGAGTGGCGAAGACGCCAGGTTACCAATGAATGGCAACCCGATTTCATCAGGCATCGGCGGCCATAGTCGGCGCAGGGCGCAGGGCGCGCGGTGTGAGGGGGTGCTGTGGTTGATTCCTGGAGGGGCTGCGTTGCGCTTGCGTATGTGAACTGTAGTGCAGAAAGGCTGGGGGATTTCGGATTTTCGGGCCGCCGGCTCAAATGACTGGCATAGGCAAGATGTAACCCGCGCTCAATCGACCCATTCAACTGGCGTCAGTCCCTGAATTGCAAAACCGGCTATCGCCTGCAACTGCTCGACGCTGGCGCCTGCCTTGGCGCTGACTTTCATGCCGCTGAGGGTCGACAGCAAAAAAATGCAGGCGCCCGGGATGTCGGTGTGTGCGGCGATCTGCTGTTGCTCCACCGCGTCGCGCAAGGTGCGTTCGAGCGCTGAGCGCAGGGTTCTGGCGCTGCTGTCGGTGAGTTGGTTGACCTCGTCGTCGGAGAGGCCGAATTCGCAGACGGCATTGACGCCCATGCAGCCTGCCGTGCCTTCCCTTTCCGCCCGCGAAGCGAACGACAAGAGTGTGTTGCGCAAGGACTCCAGCGGCGTCGCGTCCTTGCTCAATCGCCAGATAAGATCACTGACACTGTTGGCCTGATACTGCTGCATGGCGTGCAGGTACAACTGGCGTTTGTCGCCAAACGCGTTGTACATGCTTTGCCGACTCAAACCCATGGCGTTCATCAGTTCTTCGGTGGACGCGGCCGCGAAGCCTTTGTCACAGAACACCTTGATCGCCTGCAGCAACGCTTGGTCACGGTCGAATTGTCTCGGTCTTGCCATTGCGTGCCTCGGGGCGATTCAAAGTGAAGCTGTCGGGGTTGAGCAGCCGGGTGCTTGGCCGTCCGCGCAGTCAGGCCAGATAACCACCGTCGATGGTCAGGCTCGACCCGGTGACGAAACTCGCCTCGTCACTCGCTAAATAGGCCGCCATGGACGCGATCTCCTCTGGCATGCCCAGGCGGCCAACCGGTAGAAGGCCGAGAATCTTATCCATGTACGGTGAATCCTCGGGGTTCATGTCGGTGGCGACGGGGCCAGGCTGGATGTTGTTGACCGTGATCCCACGCGACGCGAAATCCAGCGCGAGGCCGCGAATCATACCGACCATCGCCGCCTTCGTCATCGAATAAGCACTGGAACCCGGGAACCCGGAGCGCTCTGCCGTGACACTGCCGATGGCAATGATTCGGTCGCCGCGGGTCATCACCCGAGAGCAGGCCTTGGCCGCGACAAACGCAGCGCGCACGTTGACGGCGTACATTTCGTCAAAGGCTTCGAGACTGAAATCATCCACGGAGCCCAGGCCCAGGATGCCGGCGTTGTTGACCAGAATATTCAGCGCGCCGAACTGCTCGACGGTGGTCGCCACCGCGCGTTCGATGTCCGACGCGCTTTTGCTGTCGGCCTTGATCGCCAACGCCCTGCCACCTTCTGCCTGAATACTGGCGACCAACGCATCGGCCTTGGTCGTCGACGCTGCATAGGTGAACGCCACAGCCGCGCCCTCTTGAGCCAGGCGCCGGACGATAGCGGCACCGATACCGCGTGAACCGCCAGTGACGAGGGCTATTTTGTTTGCGAAACGGGTTGGGATGATGGACATGGGTTAGATTCTCTTTGTGGATTAATTAATCTAATATATCCTGAAAAATCTACCCAACATCTGAAGAATTATCAACCTGATTATAGATTTTTTAATCCGCTAAACCTAGGCCCTCGTATTTTTTCGCGTATCCCGGCTGGATTGGCGAAAAAACGGTGTGTGTTCTGGCTTTATCGCAGCCTTCGTCAGCTCCTACGAGGGAGCGCTCGTTCTAACTGATTGACACTGTTCCTGTACCCCTACCCAAATGCTCCTCGGAATACATACCTGCCCATACGCCAAAACCCGCGCCGTCCTAACCAAGCCAGAACGAACCACTACGCCCTTGTCGAGTTGCATCTGCACTGTCAACGCCCCCGTCGGATGCTCTACAAACAACGTCTTGCAATCACCCTCTGGCAAAACCGCCAGACCATTCAGAACCGACCCTTCAACCAAACACGCCGTAGCCACACTGACCGCCCCAAACACCCCAATCGAGCTATGGCACCGATGCGGTATAAACGTCCGCGTCGACACCGCCCCGCCATCCCGGGGCGGCGCCACCAAACACATCTTCGGCACGCTCCGTTCCCTCACATCGCCGAGGTTCATCATCACTCCAGCCTGCAGCCGAATCGCCTCCACCCTCCCCTTCAAAACCTCATCCGCCTCCAGCTCAGCCGGGCTTTCATAGCCAGTGCATCCAACGTCCGTAGCGCGCATCAGCACCACTGGCATGCCGTTGTCGATGCAGGTCACCTCCACGCCATCGATGACATTGCGAGCAGTTCCTGTCGGCAGAAGAGCGCCACAACTGGACCCGGCAATGTCTTTGAATTCGATGAGGATCGGGGCATGGCTGCCCGGCACGCCATCGACCCGCGTGTCGCCGTCGTAGCGCACTTCGCCTTCAGGCGTTTGCACGGTGGCGATGGCGATTTGGCCGGTGTTGGTCATGTGGATGCGGACCGACGTCAGGTCGTCGGTGATGGGCACCAGGCCGCATTCGAGGGCGAAGGGGCCGACGCCAGCGAGGAGGTTGCCGCAGGGTTGGCCGTAGTCGACGCGGGCTTCGTTGAGCAGCACCTGGGCGAACAGGTAGTCGACATCGGCGTCTTCGCGGGTTGACGGCTGGACGATGGCGACTTTGCTGGTGAGGGTGTTGCCGCCGCCGAGGCCGTCGATCTGGCGATCGTCGGGGGAGCCCAGGGCGGCGAGGAGGACGCGGTCGCGCAGGTGCGAATCGGTGGGCAGGTCGGCGGCGAGGAAGTACACGCCTTTGGAAGTGCCGCCCCGGATCTGCATGCAACGAATCTGCGTCTGACGCACGTATCAGTCCTCTAATGACTCCAATGTATCGACATACCGTAACCCTTTTTCGGCCAGTCGTTCACGCATCTTGTAGATATCCAGGCCGAGTTCGCCGTTGGCCATGCGCAGGCGTTTTTCTTCTTCCAGCGCGGCGCGTTTGCGGCTGGCTTCGACCACCTGCTGTGCGTCGTTGCGGCGGACGATGACCACGCCGTCGTCGTCGGCCACGACCACGTCGCCGGGGTTGATCAGTTGGCCGCCGCAGATGATCGGCACGTTGACCGAGCCGAGGGTTTCCTTGACGGTGCCTTGGGCGTAGACCGCGCGGGACCAGACCGAAAAGCCCATTTCGCGCAGGGTGCGGGTGTCGCGCACCCCGGCGTCGATGATCAGCCCGCGCACACCGCGTGATTGCAGCGAGGTGGCCAGCAGGTCGCCGAAGTAGCCGTCGATGCACGGTGAGCTGGGGGTGACCACCAGGATGTCACCGGGTTGGCATTGTTCGACCGCAACGTGGAACATCCAGTTGTCGCCGGGGGACACCAATACCGTGACCGCCGAGCCGCTGATGCCGTGGTCTTGCTGAATCGGACGCAGGTCGGGGCCGAGCAGGCCTTTGCGGCCTTGGGACTCGTGGACGGTGGCGACGCCGTAGCGCGCCAGTTCGTCGATCACGTCGGGATTGGCGCGCTGGATGCTGCGCACGCAGATGCCGGTCTGGCCGATGACGTAGCTCATGCCAGGTTCTCCGTCACACGCGGGAAGATGCTCTGGTAGCCCTCGGCGTACTGGATGTTTTTGCTCGAGGTAATGCCGACGTTGCGCTTGGCCTGCACGCCACGCTGCTGGGCCACGCGGGTGTAGTACTCCCACAGGTGTTCCTGGCCGGCCATGCACTGGATCGCCTGATACTTGGTGTCCCACACCTCGGTGATATCCAGCAGCACGTCGGGGCGCCAGTCGCACTGTTCCGGCTGGTGTGGCTCGAAGCAGTACACCGGTGGCGCGCCGATAATTTTTTCGCCGGGCTTGTAGCCTTCGGCCTGGGCGATGATCCGCGCTTCCTGGGCCATGTGGGTGGCCAGCGGGTGGTCGTAGTTGTACGGGTCTTTCAGCGAATGGCTGAGGACGAATTCCGGTTGCACGCGACGGTAGACATCGGCGAGTCGGAAAATCGTGTCTTTGTCGGCGCGCATCGGGTAGTCGCCGATGTCGAAGAATTCCACAGTGGCGCCGAGAATGTCGGCGGCGGCCTGGGCTTCTTCGCGGCGTGCGTCCTTGACCCGTTGTTCGGTCATTTCGCCCTTGCGCCACAGCTTGGCCGACTCACCGCGCTCACCGAACGACAGGCAGACGATGTGTACCGCGTAGCCCTGTTTGGTGTGCAGGGCAATCGCGCCACCTGCGCGCCAGACGAAATCCGCAGAATGTGCGCTGACGATCAATGCCGATTTGCTGGAACCCGTCATGAAGAAACCCTCTGGTTGTCATTGTTTCGACGATGCTGTCATGCGGGCTTTTTTCGCGGTAATTCATTCAGCTAAGGCAGGTATACTTTTTACTTATCACTGCGTGAGCCGCCGCCCCGATGATCATCGACGAACTCCCCAACCTGCTGCACATCCGTGCGTTTGTGCGCGTGGCCGAGCATGGCAGTGTGTCCCGCGCGTCGGAGGCGCTGTACCGCGCGCAGTCGGTGGTGACCCGCTCGATTCGTGATCTGGAACAACGGCTGGAAGTGCCGCTGTTCGAGCGTCACGCCGGCGGCATGTTGCTCACCGAATACGGCAAACACGTGCTGCCCCGGGCTCGGCGGGCGCTGGAGGAACTGGCGCAGGTGCCACGGCTGCTGGGCAATGTCGCCGGGCATGCGGCGGAACCCTTGTACCTGTTGAACGCGCGACGGCTGGCGCTGTTTATCAAACTCTGCGAAACCCGGCACATGCAGACCGTGGCCACCACCTTCGGCCTGACCCAACCGGCGGTGAGCACCGCATTGAAGGTGTTGGAGAGTGGCAGCGGCTGCGTGTTGTTCGAGCGCTCGTCGCGTGGCTTGCAACCGACCCGCGCCAGCAGCGACATCCTGTTGCCCATCCGCCGGGCGTTGAACGAGCTGCGGCATATCGATGGCGACGTCGCGGCCTTGCGCGGCTCGTTGTTGGGCGCAGTGACCATCGGCGCCCTGCCCCTGGGCCGCAGCAGCATTTTGCCGAAGGCGATTATCCGGCTGACGGCGGCGCATCCGAATATCCGCATCGCCACCAACGAAAGCCCGTTCGATTTGCTCGCCACCGAGCTGCGCGCCGGTGATGTGGACTTTATTTTCGGTGCGCTACGCCCCCACGAATTCGCCAGTGACTTGCAGGGTGAGGAGTTGTTGACCGAAGACATGGTGGTCCTGGCGCGCAAGGGTCACCCGTTGTCAGGGCGCGCGCTGGACATTGCCGATCTGGAGCGCGCGCGTTGGGTGCTGCCGCGTGCCGGGTCGCCGGCCAGGCGTTTGCTCGACGAGCTGTTTGCGCAATTGGGCATCGCCGCCCCGGAGCCGGTGGTGGAAACCGGCGACCTGGCGATGATCAGGGGCTTGCTGCTGGACTCGGAGATGATCGCGGCGGTGTCGGCCCATCAACTGCTGCACGAAATCACCTCCGGCGAGCTGCAGCAATTGCAGGTGCAACTGCCCCGGACCCACCGCCCGATCGGTTTGACGTATCGAGTGGGTGGCTTGCACTCCCCGGCGGCCAAGGCGCTGATGGCCGAGATCCGCCAGGTCATCAACGATCGATCAGTGCAAGCCAACGGCTGAATGGGCTGGCGCCTGCTCGACGTCCTTGGTGTACGACTCGGCGGACTGCGCATCGACCTCAGCCAAGTCAATACCGGTGGCGTCAGGCAGGCACAACGCGGCGATAAAGCCGATCAGGTACGAACCGATGGCAATGCTGCCCATCGCCGCGCCCAGGCCGATATGCCCGGAGGCGAAACCGACGGTGGCCGGCATGATCGAGCCCAGACCACGGCCGAAGCTGGTGCAGAAACCGGCACCGTTGGCGCGAATATGCGTCGGATACAGTTCGGAAAATGCCAGCGGCAAACCTGACGCCAAACCACCCTGGAATGCGCCGAGGAAAAAGCCCAGCAACAACAGAATGTTCAGGTCGATGTGGGCGAACATGTACACCGACACCACCACCGCCTGGCAGCAGAGGAACAGCATGAACGTCTTGCCGCGGCCGATCTTGTCGCTGATCAGGCCATAGACGAACGGCCCTACCAGCGAACCGAGAATGTTTACTGCCAGGTAACCTGAAGTCGAAGCCACCGGCAGGCCAAGCTCCAGGCGCATGTAGGTCGGCAGCCAGGTGATCATGATGTAGGCGCCGCCGAAGATCCCGGTGGCCAGAATGGTACTTATCACAGTAATGCGACGGTGCTCGGCGCTGAAGATCCGCCGCACGTCGATCTTCTTCGAACGGCTGCTGGCCTTGTTGAACAGGTCCGACTCCGGGACCAAACGGCGGATGAACCAGACCAACAGCGCCGGCAGTAAGCCAATGGCGAAGAACGCACGCCAGGCGACTTGCTCAGGCAACAGGTAAAACACGATCGGCATGGCCGCCAGGGAAATAGCGTAACCCACGGCATAACCGCTTTGCACCGACGCCGCCACTCGACCGCGCAAGGCAGGTTTGATCGCTTCACTGATCAACACCGCGCCCACCACCGCTTCGCCGCCGTAGCCGATGCCTTGCAGAAAGCGGATCGGCAGAAAGGCCCAGAAGCTGCTGCAAAAAGCGGCCATAAACGTGAAGGTGGCAACCCAGACGACCGTCAGTTGCATGACTTTGATTCGGCCATAACGGTCAGCCAGCATCCCGGCGCCCCAACCGCCAACGGCGCTGCCAATCAACGCCACGGAACCGAGTATTCCGGCGTCGGACTTACTGAGGCCGAGGATGGTCAGCAGCACCGGCATTACCAGCGCGTAAATGGTCGAATCCATCGAATCAAGGGTGAACCCGCCAAAACAGGCCCAGTAGGTGCGCCGTTCACCCACAGACAAATCGGAATACCAGCCAAGTCGCATAAATCACCTGTTGTTTTTATAGGAGGAATTCTTTGGGCTCATCCTATCCATCAAGCGTAACAGGCAGGGCGCGAAGGTTTTATGGAGGTATCGGTTTTGTTAATGCGGTTTGAAATCGGGGATGGAGATTCATCGGCCCTGTTCGGTCACTCAGGGCTTGTACCTGCCGTAGGTTATTTCGGTGCCTAAGAAAGCCCCTTGCAGTAACAACCCGCATGCCGAAACGTCAATCACCAGACACATCAGAATCAGCCCGGAGCCGCTCTCTGACAGGCTGACGACCAACAGTTTCAGGCTCATCACACACCATACCAAGGTCGTGCGCACACCATGGCGGGCCGCGAGACGGACGTCATTGTTACCAGTTTCGGACAGGTGAATGTATTCCATCAGGCCGGTAATCAGGGCAAACAGGCCAAACGCTGCACCGACCGCCGTGGCGCCCAGCGCAATCCCCCACCAGGTTGATGCGCCTCGCCATAGCGCAAGCCCGTCGAAGAATGGAACGCCAAGCCACAGCACCAGTGGGAAATGCACCAGCATCGGGTGCAGAGGAAGACCCAGAACGTGTCGCGGCCAACGCATGGTGAACCCTCATTCCAGACCAGCGCCGGGGCAGTTTAGCCCTGTCGGGACGGCTGCACGCTTGGCGCTGCCAGGCGTCTACAATTGTAAGGTTAGCCAAACAGCGACGGATACCGTATCTCGGCGCCCCTAAAGCGTACACCCTATGTCGAACCCACTGCTGCCACCGACGTTTGACTACCAGGATTTGTTCGAACATGCGCCGATTGGCTACGTGTTGCTGGACACCGCCGGCTGCATTCGCACGATCAACCAGACGGGCGCCACGTTACTGGGTTGGGACGCACACTGGCTGGCGGGAAAACCGTTCGCGCGCTGGGTGTTGAGCGCCGACAAGTATGAGTTTCATGCTCACCTCAGCAAGCTGGGAACTACCGACAGCTGCATCAGTCACAAATTAAGGGTGAAAAACCGCCAGGGACGGATTGCGACGTTGTGGCTCAAAAGCGACAACGTGGCTGATCCCTCGCACCACACCCAGTGTTTTCGCACCGCCATGATCGATGTATCCGGTGAGCAGGAGTCGGCACGTAAGCTGCGCAGCCTGCAATCGCAACTGACCCGACTGGCACGGCTGAACACCGCGGGTGAGCTGGCTTCGAGCCTCGCGCACGAGCTGAATCAGCCCCTGGGAACCGTGGTGCTCAACTGCGAAGTTGCATTGCGACTGTTGATCGCCAACGACGCCCAGACACCGGAGTTCATGGCCGCGGTGATTCAAGCCAAGGAGGCTGCCGTTTTTGCCAGTGGCGTGGTTCGTCACCTGCGCGGCTTTTTGCAAAACGACAGTGATATCTACACCGATTGCACGTTCCTGTCCCTGCTCCAAGAGGTGTCGACGCTGATAGAAGTCGACGCCAGAGACAGTGAAATAGATCTGCAATTGGATATCCAGCGAGGCATGCACTACGTGAGAGTCGAACCGGTTCAGATCGGTCAGGTGTTAGTGAACCTCGCGCATAACAGTATTGAAGCAATGCGCGAACAGGGCGGCATTGGCCACCGTTTGATGATCAAAGCACGTGAGCAACCCACGGGACAGATTCAGGTCAGCGTGGCAGACACGGGCCCAGGCATCGACCATAAACAAATCGAACGTATTTTCACTCCGTTTTATACTTCCAAATGCACTGGCATGGGCTTGGGCCTGTCTATCAGTCGCACCATCATCGAGGCCCATGGCGGCACGCTGTGGGCGGATGCCACTACCACCGTCGGAGCTACGCTGCACTTCACCCTGCCGGTCCTTCAAGGTGATGACCATGACGACTGATCAGGTCATCCATGTGGTCGATGACGATCGACTGTTTCTCGCCGCACTGAAGCGCACCCTCAGCGTCGCCGGACTTGAGGTGCGCATGTATACGGGCGCCAATGCCTTTCTTGACAGCTTCGACCCCCAGCAGCCCGGTTGCCTGATCACCGATCTGCGCATGCCGGGCATGGGTGGCCTGGAGTTGCAGAGGCGATTGAAAGAAATGCAGGTGCGCCTGCCGATCATTTTCATTACCGGCCATGGCAACGCCAGCACCGCAGTGACCGCGCTCAAGTGCGGTGCCATCGATTTTCTGGAAAAACCTTTCAGCGAAAAAGACCTGATGGCCAGCGTCCAGCTTGCCCTGGAAAAAGACCTCAACGACCGCAGGCTAGCCCGTGAACAGGCCCTGGTGCAGCAGCGTTTCAGCAACCTGTCGCCGCGTGAACAGCAAGTCTTCGCCCTGGTGGTATCGGACCTTCCGAACAAGAAAATTGCCCGGGACCTGATGATCAGCCCGCGCACCGTCGAACATCACCGCGAGCACCTCATGCTAAAAATGCATGCGCACTCGACGGCGGAACTCATCACCATGGCGGTGCTGTGCGGCATTCACGAACTGCACCTGTGCCCGCCCCCTCTCCCTGGGTAGCATTCCCTAGGTAGCCGCACGCTTAGCCACACCCTGGTCTCTGGATTACAGTCCCAAGATTGTAGCCCGGTCAGATCGCGCCCCCTGCTTTGCGATCGACCGAATCCTGCAAGGCATGAATGCGTGCAATCAGGAGGCCAATCATGGCTGAGATGAGCAGCGTCCCCTACGGACGCAAGACGCAACGCAAACCCGACCTCAAAGAAGTCCACATCATCTGGATCAACGATGGCATGAGCTGTGATGGCGATTCGATCTCGATCACCGCCGCCACCCTGCCCAGCATCGAAGACGTGGTGCTGGGGGCAATTCCGGGCTTGCCCAAGGTACACCTGCACAACCCCGACCTGTGTTACGAGGTGGGCGAGGAGTTGATGCAATACTGGCACCAGGCCGCGCGTGGCGAGATCGATTTCGTGCTGGTGATGGAGGGTTCCATCCCCAACGAAAACCTCAGTGGTGACGGTTACTGGGCCTATATGGGCAACGACCCGCAGACCGGTGAGCCGATCACCATTCCCGAATGGCTGGATCGCTTGTCACCCAAGGCATTGGCGGTGGTGGCCTGCGGCACCTGCGCAACCTATGGCGGCATCCACGCCATGCAGGGCAATGTCACCGGCTGCATGGGTGTCAACGATTACCTGGGCTGGAAGTGGAAATCCAAGGCCGGCTTGCCGGTGGTGAATGTCCCGGGGTGCCCGGTGCAGCCGGACAATTTCATGGAAACGCTGCTGTATCTGCTTCGCCAACTCGCCGGCGTCGCGCCGATGATTCCGCTGGACGATGCGGGCCGGCCGACCTGGTTGTTCGGCAAGACGGTGCACGAAGGTTGCGACCGTGCGGGCTACTACGAGCAGGCCACTTTCGCCAAGGAGTACGGCCAGCCGGAGTGCCTTGTCAAGCTGGGCTGCTGGGGGCCGGTGGTGCAATGCAATGTCCCCAAACGCGGCTGGATGGATGGCATTGGCGGTTGCCCAAATGTCGGCGGTATTTGCATCGGCTGCACCATGCCGGGCTTTCCCGACAAGTTCATGCCGTTCATGGACGAGCCGCCGGGTGCGGTGTTCTCGTCCAATCTGGTCAGGCCCTACGGCAAGTTGGTCAAGTGGTTGCGCGGTTTCACCACCGACACCCTCAACAAAGAACCGAAATGGCGCCATAACCGGCCGGAATTGACCACCGACCCACCCCCAGAAATTCGTCGCTAGGCCAAAGCACTGAGCCAGGAGGAATATCCCATGGCGATCACCGAGAATGGCATTGCCACGCAGCCCACCGGTACGACCGAAAAGAAACCCGGCACCTTGATATCGATGAATTGGGACCCGATTACCCGGATTGTCGGCAGCCTGGGCATCTACACCAAAATCGACTTCGAGAACCGCGAGGTCGCCGAGTGCCACAGCACCTCATCGATTTTTCGCGGTTATTCGGTGTTCATGAAGGGCAAGGACCCGCGCGACGCGCACTTCATCACCAGCCGTATCTGCGGCATCTGCGGGGACAACCACTGCGTGTGTTCGGTCTATGCGCAGAACATGGCGTATGGCATCAGGCCTCCGGCCATCGCCGAGTGGATCATCAACCTGGGTGAAGCGGCCGAATACATGTTCGACCACAACATCTTCCAGGACAATCTGTTGATGGTCGATTTCTGCGCGAAGATGGTCCAGGAAACCAACCCCGGCGTCTGGCAGCAAGCACTGCACACCCCGGCACCGAATGCCGACAAACACGGCTACGCGACCATCGCCGACATCATGACCGCGCTCAACCCGTTCGAAGGCGAGTTCTATCGCGAAACGCTGATGGTCTCGCGCTACACCCGCGAAATGATCTGCCTGATGGAGGGGCGCCACGTTCACCCCTCCACCATCTACCCCGGCGGTGTCGGCACCGTGCCGACGGTACAGCTGTTCACCGACTACCTGACACGGCTGATGAAGTACTGCGAGTTCATGAAGCGCTGCTTGCCGTTGCATGACGACATTTTCGATTTCTTCTACGAAGCCCTGCCCGGTTACGAGGAAGTCGGCCGGCGACGCATCCTGCTTGGCTGCTGGGGATCGTTTAACGACCCCGACCACTGCGACTATCAGTACCGGCACATGACCAGTTGGGGACGGGCCATGTTCGTCACGCCGGGTGTCGTGGTCGACGGCGAGCTGGTGACGACTGATCTCGTGGAAATCAACTTGCAGATGCGCATCCTGCTCGGCAGTTCCTACTACGAAAGCTGGGAAAACCGCACGCGGCTGGTCGAGCGCGACCCGTTGGGCAATGTAGTGGACATCAACCACCCCTGGAACCAGACCACCGTGCCGCGCCCGCAAAAGCGCAATTTCGATGACAAGTATTCCTGGGTCATGTCGCCGCGCTGGCTGGACAAACGCACCGGCGAACACTTGGCGCTGGACACTGGCGGTGGAGCGCTGGCCCGGTTATGGGCCACGGCACTGGCCGGGCTGGTCGACATCGGCTACATCAAGTCGACCGGCAAGAGCGTCAAAATGTACCTGCCACAAACCGCGCTCAAGCCCGAAGTGGAGTTCGAGTGGCACGTGCCCAAGTGGAGTAACGCCATTGAGCGCGATCGCGCCCGGACTTACTTCCAGGTCTATGCCGCGTGCTGCGCCCTGCATTTTGTCGAGAAGGCGCTGGGCGAGCTGCAGGCCGGTCACACCAAAACCTGGACCGAATTCACGGTCCCTGACTCAGCCATCGGCTGCGGGTTCCACGAAGCCGTTCGCGGGGTGCTTTCCCATCACTTGGTGATCAGAAACGGCAAGATCGCCAATTACCATCCCTACCCGCCGACCCCCTGGAATGCCAGCCCCCGGGATATCTACGGCACACCCGGCCCCTATGAGGACGCTGTACAGAACACGCCGATATTCGAAGAAAACGGCCCTGACAATTTCAAGGGCATTGACATCATGCGCGCCGTGCGCAGTTTCGATCCGTGCTTGCCTTGCGGCGTCCATATGTACCTGGGTAACGGCAAAACCCTGAAGATGATTCACGCGCCCTTCAACGGCGGTTTCGGTCAGCCACTGGAGACCGATGACCAGGAATCGACACCGTGAACGACTTCCGACAGCAGGAGCTCGATGAGCAAGTGGCGCGTCTGCAAACGCTGCTGAGCGCACTGGACCAGCTTGCAGACCCCGCCGCGCGGAACGCCGCCCAGGAGCTGCTGCGGGTGGTGATCCGGCTGCACAGCCTGGGCCTGGCTGACTTGCTGGACATCGTTCGCGACACCGGTAGCCAGCCGGCCGATACGTTGCTGCCACGCTTCACGGCCAACCCACGCGTGCGCGGATTGCTACTGCTGCACGATCTGCACCCCGAGGACTTGGAGACCCGTGCGCGCAAAGCGGTCGAGCGCCTGCATCCGCACCTAGGCGTGAAGAATGTGCGCGCCGACCTCATAGGGGTGGAGGGCAAGGTGGTGCGGATCAGGGTCAGTGCCACTGACCCGAACGGTGTATTGCCAACGGCTGCGGTTCTGCGCCAGGAAATCGAAGAGGTGCTGCTGGAGATGGTTCCCGATGCCGACGAGTTAGTGATCGAGGGGCTGGACACCCTGAGCGCCCATGCCGGCTTTGTCCCACTGATCTGGGTCAACCAGCCAGAGGTGGCCGGCGAGTGAGCGCTTTACAGTAGGAACGCACGCCTATCGAGGGCCAAACGATGACAGTGGTCAGCGTACAGCAACCAGATGACTGGGTGACCTCGCTCAAGGGCTTCCTCGGCATCGAGCGCAAGCCGGTGGAGCACTGCGAGTTGTGCTACGCCGAGATTGCGAGTGACCATGATCATCTCATCGAGCCGGACACCCGCCGACTGCTCTGCGCCTGCCAGGGTTGCGCACTGTTGTTCGACAGCCCCGACGCACGCCGCTACCGCCGAGTGCCTCGGAGAGTGACGCGTCTGCAGCGTTTCGACATCACCGATGGCCAATGGGACGCCTTGCTGATTCCGATCAACCTGGCCTTCTTCGTGCGCAGCTCAACCCAGTCGAGAGTGCTGGCCCTTTACCCTGGGCCCGCCGGCGCCACCGAATCAACACTTTCCCTTCAGAGCTGGGGCCAACTGGCCGACGCCAACCCCGTCCTCAACGAACTGCAACAAGACGTCGAAGCCTTGCTCGCCAACCGCATGCAAGGCGCGCGCGAGTACTACCGCGTTCCGATTGACCGCTGCTATGAGTTGGTCGGTTTGATTCGCACTCATTGGCACGGTTTGGCCGGAGGCCAGGAAGTCCAGGCGATGCAGCTGCGTTTTTTTGAGCGCCTGCGCCGTGAAACAGGCTCAGGAGGCCATGTCGATGCCTGAGTTGAATTTCACCGTCCAGGGCGCCACACCCGACAAGTATGCCGCCGCCCCTACCCTGCAACTGGCGATAGCCATCCAACAGCGTGGATGCCCCGTGCCGATCCAGAGCATTTCGCTGCAGTGCCAGATCCGCATCGAGACCACCCGACGGCATTACGACCCGGCCGAGCAGGCCCGACTGAGCGATCTGTTCGGCGAGCCGTCGCGCTGGAGCCAGACCTTGCGCAGCCTGCTCTGGACCCACGCGAGCGTTGTGGTCCCGGCGTTTTCCGGCGAGTGCAGCCAGATCAACCTGCCGGTGCCGTGCAGCTTTGATTTCAACCTCGCCGCAACCAAATACTTCCACGGCCTGGATCAGGGCGTAGTGCCGCTGCTGTTGTTGTATTCGGGGACGGTGTTCTATCGCAACGACGAAGGTGCGCTGGAGATGGACCTGATCTCCTGGAATGAAGAAGCCCGCTACGCCCTGCCGGTGCAGGTCTGGAAGGACATGATGGACCTCTACTATCCCAACCAGAGCTGGTTGCGCGTGAACCGCCAGGTGTTCGAAGCCCTGTACGACTACAAGCGCCAGTGTGGACATCCAGGGTTCGACGAGGCGCTGCTCAGCCTGTTGGCCGACGTCAAGAGGGCCGCCTCATGAACATGACACAGTTGCAGCCTGTGGTTGATGCAGTCCTCTATGAGGGCTATGTCCTCTACCCCTACCGTTCCACCTCGGCGAAAAACCGCCAGCGCTGGACCTTCGGCGGCATCTACCCAAAGGTCTATTACGATGCCACCGAAGGTGCCGAACCCTGGCACATGCAGACCCAGTGCCTGGTGCAGGGCCACCTCGGTACCCGACTGGAGGTGCGCGTACGCTTTTTGCACCCTCTGGCACGCGAAGTCGGCCAATTGCAACCGGGGTCAACGGCTGAACCTATCGACGGGCAAGGGCTCGACGACGCCCACTTCAACCCTGTGCCCTCGCTGAGCCTGGGTGACCGAGAGTTTCATTGCTGGCAGGAAGCGGTGGAGCGCGACCTTCGGGTCGCCGACTGTCTATTGAGCGAACTGCTGGTCGCCGAACGCCGTTTCCCGTTCGCTTTCGAAGGGCAGCATGAGCGGGCGCCGCTGCACAACGAGGGCGTATTGCAGGGTGTGCTTTGGCGCAATCAGTGCGCGGTCGAGGGCTGTGTAGCACTCATACTCGAACCCCTGGGCGAGCAGACCTACCGACTGACAGTGGGCATCGAAAACCATACGCAGATGGACCCTGCCAGCGTGACTGACCGTGAGCACGCGAGCCTCTATAGCTTCGCGTCCACCCACACCCTCCTCGCAGTGCAGGACGGCAGCTTTGTCAGCCTGATGGACCCGCCAGCGACACTTCAGGACGCCGCCGCCAGTTGCGACAATCAGGGTACCTACCCGGTGTTGATAGGGGAGCCAGGCGACCACGACACCCTGCTCTCATCGCCAATCATTCTTTACGACTACCCACAAGTCGCCCCGGAAAGTCCCGGTGAGTTTTTCGATTCCACCGAAATCGACGAAATTCTCAGCTTGCGGATTCTGGCCATGTCCGATGCGGAAAAACGCGAAATGGCGGCCCTTGACCCACGCACGGCGGCATTGCTGGCACGCACCGAGGCGCTGGACGGCGACAGCTTCATGCGTCTGCACGGGGTCTTGCGTGAGGCCCAGCCCATTGCCCCGCGCCTGGTGTATGACCGCAACAGCGGCACGCCGCTACGGGTCGGTGATCGGGTACGTCTGCAACCCAAGGGTGGCGGCGACACCATGGACCTGGTGCTCGCGGGTAAAACTGCGGTGATCGAAGCCATTGAGCGGGACTTCGAGGATCGGGTGCATGTGGCGGTCACGGTGGATGATGATCCCGGCCGTGAGTGGGGCCTGCAACGGATGCCCGGGCACCGCTTCTTCTTCTCGCCCGAAGAAATTCAAGCACTGGAACCCGAGCCACCCACGAGGACGCCGCGATGAAA
This sequence comes from Pseudomonas sp. NA-150, assembly GCF_044336365.1. Lineage (NCBI taxonomy): Bacteria > Pseudomonadati > Pseudomonadota > Gammaproteobacteria > Pseudomonadales > Pseudomonadaceae > Pseudomonas > Pseudomonas sp. NA-150. The sequence continues at coordinate 4,216,565 of NZ_CP172305.1, forward strand.
ATACTGGTGGCCGGTATCGGCAATGTCTTCATGGGCGATGACGCCTTTGGCTGTGAAGTGGCCCAACGACTGAGCCAGAAAACCTTCCCCGCTGGGGTCGACGTAGTGGACTTCGGCATCCGTGGCCTGGACCTGAGTTATACCCTGATGGACGACGTTTTCGATGTGTTGATCTTGATCGACACGGTGGACCGTGGTGAAGCGCCGGGCACGCTTTATCTGATCGAGCCTGACGTAGAGGAAGTCTCCGCCCGGACGTCTGATGAGCCGCTGATGACGCCCCATGGCATGGACCCGGCCAGCGTCCTGCGGTTCATTGCATCGCTGGGACAGCGGCACCCGCGTGTATGGATAGTCGGTTGCCAGCCGCAGTACCTGGGGGGCGAACAGGGGCACATGGGGTTGAGTGATGCGGTTGCACAGGCCATCGAAAAAGCGGTCGCCGAAGTGCTCGCGCTGCTAAGCGATCTAGTGGCAGGCAGCCCCTCTTTTTTGCAAGACAAAACCAGGAGTGCGACAGCTCCGGGAGGGTTGATATGAGTGGATGGACGATTTTCTGGCTTCTGGTGATAGTGGCGATCGTCGCGTTGGTGTGGGTGAACCTGCACGACCTAAAACGCTATATCAAAATTCGCAACATGTGATCTCGGTCGCAAGGTTCGGGACTGGGAGACAACCATGTCAATCGCAGGCGAACAGCATGACCCTGTGTCGCACACCGCCGCCTGGGGTGGTAAAGCGATCCGCGTCAGAGGGCTGGTGCAAGGCGTGGGTTTCCGCCCTACCGTCTGGCGTATTGCGCGTGATTGCGGCCTGCGTGGAGACGTGCGCAACGACGCTGAGGGAGTCTTGATCCATATCTGGGGCGAGCCCTCGGCCAGCGCGCGGTTCCTCGCGCGCCTGCTTGAAGAAGCCCCACCGCTTTCGCGAATTGATGCGGTCGAGACCACCGCGTTACCCGGTCAATCGCCGATAAGCGATTTTCGTATCGTCAACAGTTCGACCGGTAGCGTGCATACCGCCGTCGTGGCCGACGCGGCGACCTGTGCAGCCTGTTTGAGCGACGTGCGTAATCCTGCCAATCGCCGCCACGGCTATGCCTTTACCAACTGCACCCATTGCGGGCCACGCATGTCGATCATTCGCGCCATTCCCTATGATCGCGACACGACCAGTATGGGTGCATTCGTCATGTGTCCGGCCTGTCTGGCCGAGTATCAGGACCCGGCCGACCGGCGCTTCCACGCACAACCCAATGCCTGCCCTGACTGCGGGCCGCACCTATGGCTGGAGGCTGCCCCCGGAGAGTCGGTCGATTGCAGCGGTGACCCGATCACAGCGACCCGACGCTTGCTGCAAGCCGGGTATATCGTAGCCATCAAAGGCATCGGTGGCGTGCACCTGGCCTGCGATGCGTCCAATGCCGGCGCGGTCGATCGCCTTCGTCAACGCAAACGGCGCGCGCACAAGCCCTTCGCCCTGATGGCGCGCGATACGCTGATGATCCGCCGTTACTGCAACCCGAACCCGGCAGAAACAGCCCTGCTTCAGCAGCCGGCTGCGCCCATTGTCCTGCTGACCATCGAAGGGCCCGAGCGACTGGCCGACGGCGTGGCGCCCAGACAATCCTGCTACGGCTTCATGCTGCCCTATTCGCCCCTGCACCATCTGCTGATGGATGGCCTGGACGCACCCATCGTGCTGACCAGTGGCAACCGCAGCGAAGAGCCGCAGTGTATTGGCAACGATGAGGCGCGTGAACGCCTGGGTGAAATCGCCGACGCACTGCTGTTGCACGACCGGGAAATCGTCAACCGCCTCGATGACTCAGTGAGCAGGCTGATGCTCGACGCCCCGGTGCTGTTGCGTCGAGCTCGGGGCTATGCGCCCACGCCGCTGAAGCTGCCCGCAGGTTTTCGCGCCGCGCCGGCGATTTTGGCCCTGGGCGGCGAACTCAAGAACAGCTTCTGTTTGATCAAGGATGGCCAGGCGCTTCTCTCCCCGCACCTGGGAGATTTGGCCCATGCCACGGCCAACATCGCCTACCGGCAAACCCTGGCCCTGTACCAGCGCCTGTTCGAGCATCACCCGCAGGTGCTGGCAATTGACTGCCATCCCGAGTACCTGACGAGCAAGATCGGGGCTGAATGGGCTACAACGCAACACCTTGCGTTGATCGAGGTACAGCATCACCACGCGCATATCGCGGCCTGCCTGGCCGACAATGGCATCGACCTGGACAGCCCACCGGTGCTTGGCATCGCCCTCGACGGCACCGGCTATGGCGATGACGGTACGCTGTGGGGCGGCGAATTCCTGCTGGCCGACTACCGCGGCTATCGGCGCCTCGCCAGCCTGTCACCGGTTGCGTTGCCCGGCGGCGAACGGGCCATCCAGCAACCCTGGCGCATGGCCTTCGCCCACCTCCGGCGTCTCTCGGACTGGCAAACGCTGGAGGCCGAATTTGGCGAGTTGCCTTATTTCCGGGCGCTGGCGGACAAACCGCTGGCCACTCTGGACGGCATGCTCGGTTCGGGATTCAACAGCCCTGTGAGCAGCTCTTGCGGGCGGTTGTTCGATGCGGTGGCGGCTGCCATCGGTGTTTGTCAGGAAATCACCTATGAAGGCCAAGCGGCCATCGAGCTGGAGGCCGCCAGCGACACCTCGGCGTTACGCGACAACCAGGGCTATGCCTTTGCCATCGTGACCAACGACGGTTTGCTGCACCTGGAACCGGCACCGATGTGGCTCGCCCTGCTGAATGATCTGCGCGCCGGTACAACGCCTGGGGTGATCGCCGCGCGTTTTCATGTCGGACTGGCGCAGGCACTGGTGCAGATGGTCGAACACTTGACGCAGCAACACGGCGATTGCTGGGCCGGGCGCATCGCACTGTCGGGCGGCGTGTTGCAGAACGCGGTGCTGAATGCCGAGCTGGTCCCACGCCTCGAAGCCCTGGGTTTACAGGTGCTGCGCCATGTAAGCGTGCCGGCCAACGACGGAGGGCTGAGCCTGGGTCAAGCCGCGATCGCCGCGGCGCGAACCCTTGCTGCACAGGAGGATCGACCGCCATGTGTGTAGGTATCCCTGGACAAATCGTCGACATCGTCGATGCCGCAACCGACACCGCGACGGTGGAAATTGGCGGCATCCGCCGGGCCATCAACATCGCCTGCGTGGTGGGAGACGGTCGCACCCACGCCGATTGCGTCGGCGAATGGGTGTTGGTCCACGTCGGCTTCGCCATGAGCCGAATCGATGAGGATGAAGCGCTCAAGACCCTCGAACTGCTGCAGGCGCTGGGTGAAATGAGTGAAGAACTGCAACTGATGCAAGACACGCGATAGCGAGGCACGTATGTCCCAAGCTGATAGCCCACTGCGTGGGTTGTACCCCTTCTTGCACGGCGACAAGCAAGCGGCCGACGCCGTCGATGCGGCCCTGCTCGAATCGCTGCAACAAAAAGCCGCGCACAGCGTTGAGGTGAAACAACGTTTTTTCGCCGAGAACGCACAGGCCGTGGTGGCGACCGCCCGCGCCATTGCCGAGGTGTACCGGCGCGGAGGACGAATGCTGGCAATGGGTAACGGTGGTTCCTCCTGTGACGCCGCGCATTTTACCGTCGAGTTCCTACACCCAATCACGGCTGGCAGACCAGCCTTGACCGCCACTAACCTGACAGCCGACCCGGCCATGATGACCGCCGTAGGCAATGATGTCGGCTTCGACCATATCTTCGTTCGTCAACTGATCGCGCTGGGTAGGCCCGAGGATGGCTTGGTCGGGTTTTCCACTAGTGGAAACTCGGGCAACTTGCTCAAGGCCTACGCCAAAGCCCGGGAGATGGGCATGACCACCCTTGGCCTGGCGGGTGGCGATGGCGGTGAAATGGCGCGTTCGGCCAACCTCGATCACTGCCTGGTGGTGCCCACCGACAGCATCCATCGGATCCAGGAAGTGCATGTCGCCACCTACCACATCCTCTGGGACCTGGTGCACACCCTGCTCGCCGATGAGCGCGGCGGCCTGGAGGTCTCCTCATGAAATTCGTCGACGAGTTCCGCGACCCGGCCAAGGCTCGAGTGCTGTTGACCAAGATCCAGGAACTGGTGCTGCAGATTCCGGCGTGCCGTCAACGCCCGCTACAACTGATGGAAGTCTGCGGCGGGCACACCCACTCGATCTTCAAATACGGCATCGAACAGATGCTGCCCGAGGCCATCGAGCTGATACACGGCCCCGGCTGCCCAGTGTGCGTCCTGCCAATGGGCCGGGTGGACGATTGCGTGGCTTTGGCGCAACACCCGAATATCATCTTCGCCACCTTCGGCGACGCCCTGCGTGTGCCCGGCTCGAAAAAGAGCCTGCTGCAGGCCAAGGCAGAGGGCGCCGATGTACGTCTGGTCTACTCGCCGATGGACGCGCTGAAGATCGCCCGCGACAACCCGACCCGCGAGGTGGTGTTCTTCGCCCTGGGCTTCGAAACCACGATGCCGTCCACAGCCCTGACTGTCCTGCGCGCCGACGCCGAGAACCTCGACAATTTCTCGGTGTTCTGCAATCACATCACCATCATCCCGACGATCAAGGCAATCCTCGACTCACCGGAGCTGACCCTGGACGGCTTCCTCGGTCCCGGCCACGTCAGCATGGTGATCGGCAGCGAGCCCTATGAATTCATTGCCCGGCACTACAACAAGCCGGTGGTCATCAGCGGCTTCGAACCGCTGGATATCCTCCAGTCGCTGTGGATGGTGGTCAAGCAACTGGCCGAGGGCCGCTGCGAGGTTGAAAACCAGTACCGCCGCGTGGTCCCCGAAGGCGGCAACAACCCGGCCCTGGACGCAGTGCACACCGTCTTCCAGTTGCGCGAATTCTTCGAATGGCGCGGTCTGGGCTCGATCGACCATTCGGGCGTCAAGCTGCGCGAGGCGTATGCCCGCTTCGATGCCGAGCGCAAGTACCCGGTCCCCAACCTGAAAATCGCCGACCCCAAGGCCTGCCAGTGCGGCGAAGTCCTCAAGGGTGTGATCAAGCCCTGGCAATGCAAGGTGTTCGGTACTGCCTGCACCCCGGAGATGCCCCTGGGGTCATTGATGGTTTCCAGCGAAGGCGCCTGTGCCGCCGTGTACAACTACGGCCGCATCGATTTGGTCGACATCCTGAAAAAACGCGAAGCCGCCGAAACGCAACCGCACAGGGAGCAACAGACATGACCCTACCGGGACCCGTCGATCTGGCCATCGATCCTTCGCCGCCGCGCATCCGCCAGCGCAGCGGCAAGGTGCGCGGCGACACCATCACCCTGGCCCACGGCAGTGGTGGCAAGGCCATGCGCGACCTGGTGGATGATGTGTTCGTCGCGACCTTCAACAACCCGCTGCTGGCGCCGCTGGAGGACCAGGCCCGCTTCGCACTCAGCGACCTGGCCAGCAACGGCGACCGCCTGGCGTTCACCACGGATTCTTACGTGGTCGATCCGCTGTTTTTTGCCGGGGGCAATATCGGTGATCTGGCGGTCAACGGTACGGTCAACGACCTTGCCGTTTCTGGCGCCCTGCCCCTGTACCTGTCCTGTGCAGTGATTCTCGAAGAGGGTTTTGCCGTGGCCGACTTGCGGCGCATCGTCGCCTCCATGCAAAAGGCGGCCGAGGTCGCCGGGGTAACGATCGTCACCGGCGACACCAAGGTGGTGGAGCGCGGCGCGGTCGACAAGCTGTTTATCAACACCAGTGGCATTGGTGTTATTCCGCGCGGCGTCAACATCGCCGCCACCCGTGCCCGGCCCGGCGACAAGGTACTGGTCAATGGCTACATCGGCGACCATGGCGTGGCCATCCTCTCGGCGCGGGACGACCTTGCGCTGGAAGTGCCGATCGAGAGCGACTGCCAGCCCTTGAACGGCCTGATCGCTGCGCTGCTCAAGGCCTGCCCTGACGTGCACTGCCTGCGCGATGCCACGCGCGGTGGCATCGCCACGGTGTTGAACGAGTTCGCCCAGGCGGCCAATGTGTGCGTCAACCTCGATGAACCGACTCTGCCGGTGCGCGAGGCGGTCAGGGGGGTGTCGGAAATTCTCGGCCTTGATCCCCTGTACTTCGCCAACGAGGGCAAGCTGGTGGCAGTGATTCCCGCCGCGCACGCCGAGGTTGCACTGGCCGCGATGCGCGCGCACCCGGCAGGCATCGACGCGGCGATCATCGGTGAAATCAGTGACGGCCCGGTGGGTTGCGTGATCATGCACACGGCCTTCGGCGGCGAACGCATTGTCGACATGCTGATCGGCGAACAACTGCCGAGGATCTGCTGATGCATGAACTGTCCATCACCCAGAGCATCGTCGAGGCCTGTAACGAGCGCGCGGGGGGCGCCCGGGTGCTGCGCGTCACGCTGGAGGTCGGCCGCTTGTCGTGCGTCATGCCGGACGCTCTGCGCTTTTGCTTCGACGTGGTCACCGAGGGCACGCCGTTGCAGGGCTCGACGCTTGAGATTATTACCCTGCCCGGCCTCAGCCGTTGCCGCGATTGCGGTGCGCCCGTGCAAATGCTCGACCTGCTTTCACGTTGCAGCTGCGGGTCGGTTAACCTGGAACGCCCCCAAGGCGGCGACCAGCTTCTGATCAAATCGATAGAAATAGAGGAGGCGGCCTGATGTGTGCCACCTGTGGTTGCTCCAATGGCGTCAAAGCGAGAATCACCGACCTGACCACCGCGACCCTGCAACCGGTTGCCGAGCAAGACCTGCACGGCGCCTACATCCGTATGCAGCAACCCCATCCAGCGCCCCGCCATGACGCCGACGCCGCGCAGCTGCATGCACAGGCTCACAGCCAGACGGTCAGTCTCAAGCAGGTCAAGCTGGAACAGGCCGTACTGGCCAAGAACAACCGCCTGGCCGAGCGTAATCGCCAATGGCTGAGCGCACGCGACATTCTGGCGCTGAACCTGGTGAGTTCCCCGGGTGCGGGCAAGACGACGTTGCTGGAACACACCCTGCGCGACCTTGCCGCTGAGATGTCGATCAGTGTGGTTGAAGGTGATCAGGAAACCCTGTTCGACGCCGAGCGTATCCGCGCCACGGGATGTCGCGCGGTACAGATCAATACCGGCACCGGCTGCCACCTGGAAGCCGCGATGCTGGCCGCTGCGCTTGAGCAACTCGCCCCCGCCGCCCATTCGCTGGTCATGGTGGAAAATGTGGGCAATCTGGTCTGCCCTGCCCTGTTCGATCTGGGCGAACGCGCCAAGGTGGTCATCCTCTCGGTCACCGAAGGCAGCGACAAACCGCTCAAATACCCGCATATGTTCAGGGCTTCAAGCCTGATGATCGTCAGCAAGATCGACCTGTTGCCCTATGTGGATTTTGACATGGCCGCCTGCATTGCTTACGCGCGCCGGATCAACCCCGACATCGAGGTGTTGCAGCTCTCCGCCACCCACGGCGAGGGGCTGGTCGACTGGTACGCCTGGTTGCGCAGGCAAAGGCCGAACGAAGCACACTCATCAAAGTGATTTCTCGACCTTGATGTCTTCAATGTGCTGCCATCGATAAATCGCCGCCGACACCAGCCAGCTCAGGATGAACACGCCGATGATCAGGTAACCGATGATGCCGAAGTGGTCGTTCAGTGCGCCCACCAGGTCCCAGAATCCACCCCTCAGTTCGAGCCTCTCGACCAACAGGCCCAGCCCCTCGATGGTCCCGACCAACAATGCGATCAGCACTGAAACCGAGGTGATCGTGATGTTGTAATACAGCTTGCGGATCGGTTTGACGAAGGCCCAGCCGTAGGCGCCGAGCATCAGGATGCTGTCCGTCGTATCGATCAGCGTCATGCCCGCCATGAACAGCACCGGGAACACCAGGATCGACCAGATCGGCATGCCTTGCGCGGCGCTGGCGGCGGAGATACCCAGCAGCCCGACTTCGGTCGCGGTGTCGAAGCCCAGGCCGAACAGCAAGCCGAGAAAATACAGGTGCCAGCTTTTTGTGATCAGCCCAAACAGCGGACGGAACAGGCGCGCCAGCAGGCCGCCGCCGGCCAGCAGCAGGTTCAGGTCTTCTTCGACGTAACGTTCGCCGCGCTTCACTCGGCGGAAGGTCTGGATCACCGAGCGCAGGATGACCAGGTTCATCACAGCAATCGCAAACAGAAAAGATGTGGACACCAGGGTACCGATCAACCCGCCGACGTCCTTGAACCCGGCCACCTTGTCTTGCATCGCCATGGCCGTCGCCGCAATCACCACCGAGGCCAGGACCACGATGGTGGAGTGCCCAAGCGAGAACATCAGCCCTACGGTGACGGGACGCTTACCGGCCTGCATCAGTTTTCGGGTCACATTGTCGATCGCGGCAATGTGGTCTGCATCCACCGCGTGTCGAAGCCCGAGGCTGTAAGCGAGCAGGCTGGTGCCCATGAAAAGCGGGTAATCATGGAACGCAGTGAAAGCCCATATCCATGCCACCGCATTGCAGATAATCAGCAGCGCATAGATCGCCGAAATTTTCTGCTTCAGCCGGCCACTTTCATCACCGAACAAGGCCTTCACTGGTGTTGTCATGAGACTCTCCAAGGATCGCAAGGAACCATAGGAAATGCTGCGGCAGACTGACTTGACAGAGCTGTTTCAGGCGTTGATTGATGGTAATACTTTTTTACAAAAACGTCCTACGAAAGACCTTGGTTTGCGCACTGCCCCGATGAGAGGACATCGCCCTGCACAGGGTGACGACAGCGATTACAACTGCGCCACACTCGGGTCGTCATCCACCACCGAATAGTGCTCCGGCAAGTTAGGCGGGCGATAGGTCAGCAAGCCATCCAGCCGTTGCTGGACCGAGCGATGCACCTGGATGCCGGGTTCGATATGCCGTGGTTCGGGCTCTCCAATCGGCGGCATTCGTCCGATGCGCCACTCGCGCTTGGCGTCGTCACCGTTCCACACCAATCGCGGCACCCACTCGGCAATTTTCCAGGGCTGGGTCATCGAATCGTGCATCGGGCCCATGGCATCCCCGACCACATTTTGGGTGGCTTTCAATTGCTCTTTGGCCTGGTCAAAGTCAACGTGCAAGCCGGCGGCCATGGCTTCCCCCAGCATCCAGCGCTGCGCGCCCAGGGCCAGTTGCGCTTCTTCCGGCGCGTAGCCACCGCCAATGTCCGAATGCACACCGGGGAACCAGACTTCCTTGATGTCGGTTGTGACGGTTGAGTTGACCCCCCACAAGTTAGTGCGAAAGAAACAACGGCGCTCGTCAATCGCCACCGCATGGCGCACCACTTCGACGATAGCGTTACTGGCGGTGTAGGGAATGATCAGGGGATCGTAGACCCAACCCACTGACTTGACGGTATCGAACAGCCCGAGAAAGCGGACATTCACCGGTTTGCCAAAGGTGGTTTTAAAGCGTGCTTGCAGTTCGAAGTCCGGCGCTTTTTTCGGCCCCTCTCGTGCCAACAGCATCGCCCAGGCGTAGTCGAACAAATGCGCCTGGTGCGCCGGCACCACCCCGACCGCGCGAATCAAGGCGGCCAGTGCCCTGGCGGCGTAGGCACCCCGGGAAAACCCGAAAATATAGAGTTCATCGCCGGCAGCGAGATTTTCGGCAATGAAGCGATACGCCCCTTCGATGGTGCGCTGAAAGCCCCAGCCGAACGCCAGGCCGAGCACCCGCGACGGCACTTTCTGCCAGTCGAACAGGGTTTCCTTCATGCCAAAGGTGCCGACCCCCTGATCATAGTAAGCCAGCACTTGATCCGGGTTGCTCGACAGCGAGCGCAACAATCTGATGATGTTGGTCGGACAGTGACTGAACCGATTCCCTGTACCGTCGAGGCAAACCACTAACTGTCGGGCCATGGCAGCGTTCCAATGAAATGAGCGGTGGATTCAAGTTTTTCATTGGGGATTACAGCACGCTGCGGACATTCAGCAAGTAGGTTCGCGAAAGCGGTGTCTCAGTGCCGCCGCCAGGCAAACCTGCCACAGAGGGTCAAGACGGTATCTACAATTTTGGGCAAACCCGTCCGCGGCCGCTGCGTTTGGCCTGGTACAGTTGGATATCCGCCGCCGCCAGCAGCGCTTCGGGACCGGAACCGGTGGTGGGTGTCAGGGTGGCGACGCCCAGCGATGCGGTGATTACCCGATCGATGTCCGAGCCCTTATGCTCAATCTCCAGTTCACGGATATTGGCCAGCATCGTTTCAGCCATGCCGAGCGCACCTTCCAGCCCGGTCCTGGGCAGGATGCAGGCGAACTCTTCGCCACCATAGCGAGCCACGCTGTCATAGGGGCGTCGCAGGGTTTCGGACAGGGCTTTCGCCACTCGCTTCAGGCAAGCATCGCCGCGCTGGTGCCCATAATGGTCGTTGTAGCGCTTGAAATAATCGATATCGAGCAACACCAGCGAGATCGGGTTTTTTTCCCGCAGGCACTGGCGCCAGTTGGTCAGCAGGTCGTCGTCGAACTTGCGCCGGTTGCCGACGCCCGTCAGGCCATCCAGCAGCGCACTGGCGCGCAGCAGATCACCTTGCAGCTTAACTGTCAGTTGAGTACCGACCCGAGCCCGGACGATCACCGAGTTGATTGGCTTGGTGATGAAGTCAACCGCGCCCAAACCGAGGGCGACCACTTCGTCGGCTTCCTGGTTCTGCGCCGTGATAAAAATGATCGGAATGGTGCTGGTCGCAGGATCGGCCTTGAGCTGGCGGCACACCTCATGCCCGTCGATGTCATCCATCACCACGTCCAGCAGGATCAGGTCCGGCAACTCGGCCTGACACACCTTGAGCGCCTGTGCGCCGCTGGTGGCCATGAACACGTCACACTGCGCGGAAAACAGTTCGTGCAGCACCCGAATGGTGGTCGGTTGGTCATCGGCGATCAGGATTTTCGGGCGCCGATTGGCGTGTAGCAGCCAACTCTCGAGAATGCGTTCCATGGCTACGGTTGCTCCAACATATCGCGAGCACTGAGTGCCGCCGTGGTGAAATCCAATGCCCTCACCTGTTTGAGGAACAGCTCAAATCGTGCAGAGCGCTGTTGCTGTGTCCGCGCCGCCAGCGCTTCGGCTGCCGCGATGGCGCGCAGGTTGGACGCATCGAGCAAGGTCAGGATGCTGCTCAACTGAACGCGCCACTCGGCCAACGGTAGCTCGTCTTCGACCCATGCGTCCTGTTCATCCGGTTCGGCAAACGCACTCATCAGTTGTTGCACGCTGGCATTGAGCAGTTGCCTCAACTCTGCGACGGTGCCAGCGGCCAACCGCTCGGTGATCGCCGACGCCTCGCCTTCGTTCAATGCCTGCTCAAGGTCCCCGGCTTTGCTGGAAAGCGCCTTGGCACCCACGGTTCCGGCACTGCCCTTGATCGCATGCAACACGCTCACCGCCGCCACCCCATTATGGCTGGTGATCTGTTCTTCAAGGCTCGACAGCTGCTTCTCGGTTTCGGGACCAAAAATTCTCAGCACACTGCGAATCAAATCCAGATTACCGTCCAGCCGCTCAACGATGGAGGCACGCGCTTCGATCAACGACTCAGTGATCATCGATGAATCGCCGTGGGCCAACATCGGTGGCCGCTGGCTGTCGACCTGGGTGCGGATCACCGAGACCAGCGACGCCAGATCGATGGGTTTGCCGACATGGCCATTCATGCCCGCCTGCAGGCAGGCTTGGCGGTCGATGGCGGAGGCATTGGCGGTGATCGCGATGATTGGCAACGTGGCGAAGCGCGGGTTGGCCCGAATCCGCCGGGTCGCCTCGTAGCCGTCGATGTCTGGCATCTGCACGTCCATCAGCACCGCGTCGAAGGCGTGCGGCGCCAGGGTCACGCACCTCACCCCTTCCAGCCCGCCATCGGCCAGTTGCACCTGGGCGCCCTCGGTCCTGAGCAATTCTTCGATGACCTGGCGGTTCAGCGCGTTGTCCTCGACCACCAACAGCCGCAGCCCCTTGAGACGTGCCGCGGGTTTGCGCGGCAACACCTTGCCTTCGGTCGGCCCCACGTAACCGTGCAAGGCGCGCAGCACCACCTCGGTCAGTTGCCGTGGCGTCACCGGCTTGGTGATGAAACCGGCGAACGGCGCATCGCCCCGCTCGTAGGTTTCGGCAAGAATTTCGCGGCCATAGGCGGTGATCATCACCACCACCGGCGGCGGGGTTCGGCCTTTTACCTCGCGAATCAGCTTCGCCGCGTTCATCCCGCTCAGGTCCGGCATACGCCAGTCCATCAACACCGCGTCATAGCGCTCGCCTTCGTTGACTGTTTCACTGATGCGGGTGACCGCGTCGATGCCGCTGCTCACCAGATCGGCCTGCCAACCCAGCGCGGTCACCGTGCGCACCAGCAGTTCGGCAGCGATCGGGTTGTCGTCGACCACCAGCAGGCGCATGGGCGGTTCGGCGGCGAGACGCCCATCAGCGACGGCCACCGGCACCGACGAATCAATATCCAGCCACAGGTCGAACCAGAAGCGGCTGCCGACATCCGGTCGGCTTTGCACCTGCAGCTCGCCGCCCATCAAACCCACCAGACGCTTGCAGATCACCAGCCCGAGGCCCGAGCCACCAAAGCGCCGCGACGTCGAGGCTTCGGCCTGACTGAACCCGTCAAAGATCCGCGCCTGCTGCTCGGGGCTGATACCGATCCCGCTGTCCGTCACCGCCACCCGGATACACACCGTCGACCCCGTGTAGCTCAAGCGCTCCAGGCTGACGATCACCTGGCCTTTCAAGGTGAATTTCAACGCGTTGCCGGCCAGGTTGATTAACACCTGCTGCAATCGCAGGCTGTCGCCGATCAACGCGCTGGGCAACGCCGGATCAAGGTCGAACAACACTTCGATTTCTTTCTGGCCCTGATTGCCGGCCAACACCACGCTCAGGTCCTGCATCAAGGATTCGAGGTCGAAGGGATGGGGGTCGAGCTGCAGTTTGCCGGCCTCGATCTTCGAGTAGTCGAGGATGTCATTGAGCAGGCCGAGCAGTGATTTGGCCGCGGTCTGCGCCTTGTTCACATAGTCGCGCTGGCGCAAGTTCAGCGGCGTCAACAATACCAGGTGCAGCATGCCCAGCACCGCGTTCATCGGCGTGCGGATCTCGTGGCTCATGTTGGCCAGAAACGAGGATTTGGCCGCGCTTGCGGCATCCGCGTGTTCCTTGGCCCGGCGCAGATTGACTTGCAGTTCGTGTTGCGCGGTGACGTCGTGGTTGATCCCGGTCATCAGCACCGGGGTGCCCCAGCTGTCACGCTGGACCCGAACGCCGGTCTCCACATGCCGCACGCGGCCATCGGGCAGTACTACGCGAAAGGATGGTAGAAAGTTTTGTCGGTCGTCCAGCACCGCATCGATCGCCTTTTTCACGTTGTCGACATCTTCCGGGTGAACCCGCGAGCTCCACAGCTCGAAGGTCAGCGCTGTGCCGACCTCAGCCGGCGAATAACCATAGATCTCGAACATTTGGTCATTCCACTGCACCGTGCCGTCGCTCAGGTTCCATGACCAGATGCCCAGCTCGGCGATGTCGGCGGCCAACAACATGTGATCGCGGGTGGCCGCCAGATCGCTGGCGTTGCTTTTTTTGCTCCGAGATATCCGTGATCACGCAGACAAAGCGCCGCTCGCCCGCTCCGCGCATCGCGCCGGTGGACACGTGCGCGGCAAACACCGACCCATCCTTGCGCATTCCGGCCAATTCCACGCCGCTGCCCGCGTCAGTGAAACCGTTCTCGGCGAACTGCACGCTGTACTCCTGATACGCCTGCAGATGCGAATCCGGCACCAGATCACGGACACTGAGCCCGATGATGTCCTGTGGCTCGTAACCGAACTCCCGTTGCCCGGCGCGGTTGACCGAGCGCACCCGCCCTTCGCTGTCCACCGTGATGATCGGGTTGACGGCGGTGTCGAGGATCGCTCGGGTGGTTTCCAGGCTGGCCGCCAGTTCCTTTTCCGTTTTGCCTTGCAGGTTGACCTGCCGAATCAGCCGCCAGCCAAAGATCGCTAACACGCACACCAGCAGACCGATGCCGCCGGCATGCCACAGCGTATCGGTCCACCAGGTGGCGAGGATTTCATCCTGCGACAGGGCTGCGGCGACGAACAACGGGTAGTTATGCAAACTGCGAAAACTGTTGAGGCGCAGCACACCGTCCTGCGACGACTGGGTGGAGAAGGTCCCGGACGTCCCTTGGGCCACGTGTTCGCGGAACAGCATGGTGTTGAGCATGCCGGCGCCGACAAAGCGCTCTTCGTAAGGCCTGCGCACGGCCATCACACCATTGTTGAACGCCAGCACCACCGCGCCTTCGTGGCCGATATCGAGGTGGTTGTAGAACTGCAGGAAGAAATCAACATCGATGGCTGCCAACGCCACGCCGGCAAAGCTGCCATCCTCGGCGTCGATTCGCCGTGACACCGGGATCACCCACTTGCCCGAGGTCCGGCTCAGCACCGGAGGCGAGAGGTGCGCGCCGCGATCGGTATGATCGCGATGGTAGGCAAAATACTCGCGGTCAGCGTTGTTATGGCTGTTTAAAGGCCCTGGCAATGCATTGATGACCAGGTCGCCATCGCTGTTGAATAAAAACAGGCCACTGACTTGCTCAAGTTCTCCCAGGCGTGAAATGAATCGCTGATGCAATCGCTCTAGAGCCGTCGGGGATACACCGTCGTGCTCGACCCGTTCGACGATGCCGCCGAGCACGGTGTCGACTTCCTTGAAGGTGTCGTCGGCGTGCTGCGCCATGGCCCGCGCCAGGTTTGCCGTGGCGGTGGTCATCTCGGCCAGCTGCACCTTGCGCGAGGCCACGCTGCGCCAAATATCGGTCCCCACCAGTAACGTGCACATGATGGAAATGAACAACGTCATTCGGAAGGTCAGCGAAAACCGTTGTGCCACGTATGCGTTCCCGAGATGAGAATCGATTATTGATCTGGCAGTCTGGATCAAAGGTCGATACCCGGCAAACTATTGGCGCGGAAAATCCCGGGGATGTCGCAAATGGCTCAGTAAACATCTCTCAAGTAGCGTTTTTGCTCGACTAACTCGCGGATATGTTCGCCGGCCTGCTCCTCACTCAATCCGCCTTGCTGACGTGCGACGTCGCGCAGTGCCTGGTCGACATCCTTGGCCATCTGGCTGGCATCGCCGCAGACATACAGACGCGCCCCGTCCTGCAACCAGCGCCACAGCTCGGCGCCCTGCTCGCGAATGCGGTCCTGGACATAGATCTTGTGCGCCTGATCCCGAGAGAACGCCACGCTGAGGTGCGTCAGCAGCCCATCGTCGCGCATGCCTTCCAGCTCTTCACGGTAGTAAAAATCAGTCACCGCGTGCTGCTCGCCAAAAAACAACCAGTTCTTGCCCTGATCACCGCGCATCCGTCGCTCTTGCAGAAAGGCACGAAACGGTGCCACCCCGGTGCCGGGGCCGATCATGATGGTCGGCAGGTTGCCATCGACCGGAGGTCGAAAGTGCTTCGACGGCTGCACGAACACCGGCACCTGAGCACTGTGCGCGCGGTCGGCGAGGAAGGTCGAGGACACTCCCTTGCGCTGGCCATAACGGACGGTAGCAACCGTGAGGTGCACTTCCTGCGGGTGTGCCTTGGGGCTGGACGAGATCGAGTACACCCTGGGTTGCAAGCGTTTGAGCGTGGTCAGCAGTTCGTCGGCGTCACACACCAGCGGATACGCCTGTAACACATCCGCCAGTTGCCGCCCCCACAACCAGTCTTTCAGTTCAGCTTTGTTTTCGCTGGCAAGCAGGCGTTTGAGGCCCGGATTGGCACTGCGTTCGGCGATAAAGGCCAACGTCTCGTGGCTAGGCCGCGCAATTTCAAAGTGCTCGCTCAGCGCCTGACCCAGCGCGAGCTCGCCCAGCGAACCGACGCGCACCGGGGTATCGACGCCCAGCCCGGTGAGCCCGAGCACCTCGCCGACCAATTCCGGGCAATTGCGCGGCCACACGCCCAAGGCATCGCCCGCCTCGTAATGCAGGCCGGAATCGGCCAGGTCCAGGGCGAACATGCGTGTGTCCTTGTTCGCGCTGCGGCTGTTGAGTCGACGATTGGTCAGCAACCGTGACGCGTGCGGACGCGCCTTGCTCGGCGTTTCCACCGCATTGGCCAACCAAGCGTTGGCCCTCGCCTCGGTGGCTGACGGCGCGACGCCCAGCGTCTGCTGCAAAACGGCCAACCAGGCATCGGCAGGCGCCTGGTAGTCGCTATCGCAATCGACCCGGGCCAGCAACGGCGTCGCGCCCAACGCCTGCAAGCGTTGATCCAGCTGCTTGCCGTGTTGGCAGAACTGATCGTAATTAGGGTCACCCAGCGCCAGCACGGCATAACGCAGTGATTCAAGACGCAAGCTGTCATCGCTCAACGCTTGCCAGAAGGCCTGGCCGTTGTCTGGAGCATCGCCGTCACCAAAGGTACTGCTGATCAGCGCGACGTTACCGCCTCGGCTCAAGCGGCTCGCCGGGTAATCCGCCATGGCACTCAGCGCCACCACCAGCCCGGCATCGCGCAAACGCGCGGCATAGGCTTCGGCCAGGGCCTCGGCGTTGCCGGTTTGCGAGGCCCAGAGCAAGGTCAGTCCCGGTTCCTCAGAGGCTGCCAAAGAATCGCTGATCGCTATCGGCGCCGGAATCGCAAAGGTCCGATGGGGGATCAGTTCGACACGCTGCAACGCCACCGCGCAGAACTTGAGTTCCGGTTGCCGGGAAATCGGGTCAACGGCGTCGTTGGTCACCGCGTTGATCGCCAGTTGCTCACCGAACACATCGTTCCAATGAAACGGCGCAAAACAATTGCCCTGACGCACCCGATCACTGACCACCGCTGGCAGCACCGCGCGCCCGCGCGGGGAGCGTATTTCCACCTGATCCTTGTCACGAATACCAAGGCTGGCCGCGTCCTCGGGATGAATTTCGATAAAGGGTCCGGGGTTCAGTTTGTTCAGCGTCGGTACTTTTCCGGTCTTGGTCAGGGTGTGCCACTGATGCTGCAACCGCCCGCTATTGAGGACGAAGGGAAACGCCTGATCGGGCATTTCGGCGGGCGGCATGTGCGGGCGCGGGAGGAACACGCCCTTGCCACTCGGTGTGGGGAACACAATCGGCGCAGTGTTATCGGGCGTGAGGTAACGGATCGGATTGCGGTCCCCGGCGCCCTCGCCACAGGGCCATTGGCGCGATTTCTCCCGCAGTTGCGGATAGCTGGCACCGCGGATGTCATAGCCGGTGGCGGGGTTCCAGGCGCGCTTGATTTCCTCGAACACCGCCTCGGCGTCGGCATAGTTGAAGTGCTGTTCGAAGCCCATTTCACAGGCCACCCGCGCGATGATCTGCCAGTCGGGCAGCGTGTCGCCAGGGGCGTCCACGGCTTTCTGCATCAGGGTCAGGTTGCGTTCTGAATTGATCATCACCCCTTCCGCCTCGGCCCACAGCGCGCCAGGCAGTAGGATGTCGGCGTAACGATTGGTCTCGGTATCCAGATAGGCGTCCTGAGCGATCACCAGCTCGGCCCGTTGCAGCGCTTCGATCACCGCCTGCCGATTGGCCACCGAGGCCACTGGGTTGGTGCAGATGATCCAGCAGGCCTTGATCGTGCCGGCGCGCATCTGTTCGAACATCTCGATGGTGCCGCCACCGGCGTCCTGGCGCAGGCTGCCGTGGGGGATTGCCCACAGGTCTTCGATGAAATCGCGGTCAGCGTCGACCAACACCGAGCGTTGTCCCGGCAGGCCGGGGCCCATGTAGCCCATCTCGCGCCCACCCATGGCGTTGGGTTGGCCGGTCAGGGAAAACGGCCCACTGCCCGGCCGGCAGATCGCGCCGGTGGCCAGGTGCAGATTGCACAGGGCATTGGTGTTCCAGGTGCCGTGGGTGCTTTGGTTGAGGCCCATGGTCCAGCAGCTCATCCACTCGGCCGCTTCGCCGATCCACTGCGCGGCCTGACGAATGTCGTGCTCGGGAATGCCGGTGATCGCGGCGACTTTCTCCGGCGAGTAATCATCGAGGAACTCGGACATCGCCTCCCAGCCTTCGGTAAACGAGGCAATGAACGCCGGATCGGTATGGCCGTTCTTCAACAGCAGATGCAACAGGCCATTGAGCAGCGCCAGATCGGTGCCCGGCTTGATCTGCAAAAACAGCCCAGCCTTGTCCGCCGTCGCACTGCGGCGCGGATCGACCACGATCAACTTCGCCCCGGCCTTGACCCGATCCATCATGCGCAGGAACAGGATCGGGTGACAGTCCGCCATGTTGGCGCCGATGACGAAGAACAGCTCGGCATGGTCGAAGTCTTCATAAGAGCCCGGCGGCCCATCGGCGCCCAGCGACAACTTATAACCACTGCCGGCGCTGGCCATGCACAGCCGTGAGTTGGACTCGATGTGCGGGGTGCGCACGAAACCCTTGGCCAATTTGTTGGCCAGGTATTGCGCCTCCAGCGACATTTGCCCCGACACATAAAACGCCAGCGCGTCCGGGCCATGTTGGTCGAGGATGCCGCGCAGGCGCCGGGCGGTTTCGCTGATCGCCTGGTCGATTGGCGTGCGCACCGGGTCGCGGCTGCGCTCATGACGCAGGTACGCGTACTCCATCCGGCCCGAGTCGGCGATGGCCTGGCCACTGGTGGTGCCCTTGGTGCACAGGCGCCCGAAGTTGCTCGGATGGGTCGTGTCGCCGGTGACCTTGACCACTCGGTTATCGGCGACCTGCATGACAATGCCGCACCCCACACCACAGTAAGGACACACGCTGCGCACTGTTTTATTCGCCATGGATCACCCCTAATCGAGAACAAAAAAAAGCGCCCTGCAGCCCTCCGTCGAAACGGGGACTGCACGGCGCCTTTGTCGTGAAGATGGCAATCGGCGTTGACTACCTGTGCGAGGTGCTTTGCAAAGCACACGCCAGAGTGGCCATAGGGCGATTTTTAGCGGGGTGGCGGTTGAAAACCGCGAATCAAACAGCACGGCGGATGCACGGATTTAAAGCGACGCCCCCTGTCGGCGCACCAAGCCAACGCAAAAACCTGATGCAAGCATAGATTTCGTAGGCGCTGCCGAAGGCTGAGACAGGTACTAAAAAGCGGTGAATATCCTGAGGTTATCGCAGGCTTCGGCGGCTCCTACAGGGGACTCACGCATAACTGGCACAAGCTCTGCATAAGCTTCACCAGCCCCACCATGAACATCTGGCAGGAGCGCCCGGTCGATCAACGAAGATCGCCAGCCCTGAATAAGGGCCACGGGCTAATCAGGTGCACCCGGCAGCGTGGCCCGGTGACACCCATGAATCAACAGGCAAAGGCGCCTGGGACCGAAAGGTTCCGGGCGCTTTTTTTTTGCTTTCGAAAAACCTGATTGGCTTTGGCCGGGACGTCTTATGAATTCCATCGTCGCTGCTTTCGACCCCGCTTCTGTTAACCCGCTGCAGACCCTGATCGTGATTGGCAACGGCATGGTCGGTCACCATTGCGTCGAACAGTTGATCGCTGCCGGTGCGCTGAATCGCTATCAGATTCATGTGTTCGGTGAGGAACCCCAGCGCGCCTACGACCGCGTGCACCTGTCCGAATACTTCGGCGGTCGCGACGCCGAGTCGCTGGCCATGAGTGACGCTTCGCTGTATCAGCAAAACGGCCTGACGCTGCACCTCGGCGTGCCGGTGCTGGAGATCGACCGCGTGCGCCGCGAGGTGATCACCGCCCACGGCTGCTTCGCCTACGACACCCTGGTGCTGGCCACCGGCTCGTACCCCTTCGTGCCACCGATTGAAGGCGCCGAGGGCAATTCGCGGCTGGTCTATCGCACCCTCGACGACCTCGACACCATCCGCGCCGCGGCCAACCAGGCGCGCCGTGGCGTGGTGGTCGGTGGTGGCCTGCTGGGTCTGGAAGCGGCCAATGCGCTGAAATCGCTGGGTCTCGAAGCCCACGTGGTGGAGTTCGCCCCACGCCTGATGCCAGTGCAACTGGACGATTTTGGCGGCGCGGCGCTGAAGGCGCGCATCGAAACCCTGGGCGTCGGCGTGCACCTATCCCGCGCCACTCAATCGATCAGCGCCGGCGAGGACTATCGCTACCGGATGAATTTCGCCAACGACGAGTTTCTCGAAACCGACTTGATTGTGTTCTCGGCCGGCATTCGTCCGCAGGACGCGCTGGCCCGCCAGTGCAAGCTGGAACTCGGCCCACGCGGCGGCATCGCCATCGACGAGCATTGCCGCACCAGCGACGCCGACATCTTTGCCATCGGCGAATGCGCGGCGTGGAACGGCAGCGTCTTCGGCCTGGTCGCGCCTGGGTATCAGATGGCGCGTAACGTCGCCGCACAACTGTGCGAGCAGGATGCCGAGCCGTTCTTCGGCGCCGACATGTCGACCAAACTCAAACTGCTCGGGGTCGATGTCGGCTCCATCGGCGATGCCCATGGCGCCTTGCCAGGCTCGCGCAGCTACCGCTTTATCGACGAAGCCACCTCCAGCTACCGGCGTCTGGTGGTCTCCGCCGACGGCAAAACCGTGCTCGGCGCAGTACTGGTGGGCGACAACAGTTACTACGACACGCTGCTGCAATATGCGCAGAACGGCATCGCCCTGCCCGCCGATCCATCCAGCCTGATCCTGCCCCGTGGCGAAGGCGCGCCGACCCTGGGCGTCGATGCACTGCCTGCGGCCGCCACTGTGTGCTCGTGCCATAACGTCAGCAAAGGCGCGATCTGCTCGGCGATCGACAGCGGCTGCGGCGACCTCGCCAGCCTCAAGGGCCAGACCAAGGCCGGCACTGGTTGTGGCGGCTGCTCGGCGCTGCTCAAGCAAGTCTTCGAGCATGAGTTGAGCGCACGCGGCGTGGTGGTGGACAAGAGCCTTTGCGAGCACTTTTCCTATACCCGTCAGGAGCTGTATTCGATGGTGCGCATCGAAGGCATCGAAACCTTCGACGCCCTGCTCGCGCGCCATGGTCGCGGTGAACACGGCTGCGATCTGTGCAAGCCGGTGGTGGGTTCGATCCTCGCCTCATGCTGGAACCGGCCGATCCAGGAGCCATGGCTGGTGCCGTTGCAGGACACCAACGACACCTTCATGGCCAACATGCAGAAGAACGGCACCTATTCGGTGGTGCCACGGATTCCGGGCGGCGAAGTGACCCCGGACGGCCTGATCGCCATCGGTGCCGTAGCGAAAAAATATGACCTCTACACCAAGATCACCGGCGGCCAGCGCATCGACCTGTTCGGCGCGCAACTGCACGAACTGCCGGACATCTGGGCCGAGCTGATCGCCGCCGGGTTCGAAACCGGCCACGCCTACGGTAAGTCCACGCGCACCGTGAAGTCCTGCGTCGGCAGCACCTGGTGCCGTTATGGCGTGCAAGACAGCGTGAAGATGGCGCTGCGGATCGAGGATCGCTACAAGGGCCTGCGTTCGCCGCACAAGCTGAAATTCGCGGTGTCCGGTTGCACCCGCGAGTGCGCCGAAGCGCAGAGCAAGGACGTCGGCATCATCGCCACCGAGAAAGGCTGGAACCTGTATCTGTGCGGCAACGGCGGCATGCGTCCGCGCCATGCCGAACTGTTCGCCACCGACCTCGACGATGAAACGCTGATCCGCTACATCGATCGATTCCTGATGCTCTACATCCGCACCGCCGACAAATTGCAGCGCACTTCGGTATGGCGCGAAACCCTGGAAGGCGGCCTGAATTACCTCAAGGCAGTGATCATCGATGACAGCCTCGACCTTGCCGATGAACTGGAAGCGCAGATGCAACTGGTGGTCGACCGTTATGAATGCGAATGGGCCAACACCCTCAACGACCCGGAAAAACTCAAACGCTTCCGCACTTTCGTCAACGACAAAGGCGCCGACCCGGATATCCATTTCGTCCGTGAACGAGAACAGCGGCGCCCGGTCAAGGCGTCCGAACTTTCCCTTATTCCACTCTTCGAAGAGGTGCTCTGATGGGCCAGTCCACTAGCGCAATTGCCGAGCCACGTCAGGCCATTGAGCCGCACACGCACTGGCGCTCACTGTGCAGCCGTTGGGACCTGATCGCCAATTCCGGCGTGGTCGCCCTGCTCGATGACGCGCAAATCGCCCTGTTCCACCTGCCGCACACCGCAGACGGCGAACAGCTCTACGCCGTGGCCAACCGCGACCCGAAATCCGGGGCCAATGTGATTGGTCGCGGGTTGATCGGCGAAATGGGTGGCGAGTTGGTGGTGGCTTCGCCGATGTTCAAACAGCACTTCCGTCTGCACGACGGCTCGTGCGTGGAGTACCCGGAGCAGCCACTCAAGGTGTGGCCGGTGCGCTTGAATGGGGATTCGGTGGAGATTGGGGTGGTGCGGGTTTAGCGGTTGCGCGATTGTGATACCGCAATCCTGTAGGAGCTGCCGAAGGCTGCAAAAAGGTTCGTAGAACCTTCAGCAATTATTGGAGCGGCCCAAACCGATCGCAGCCTTCGGCAGCTCCTACAGGGGTCTTGTGTCGTATCAGGCGACGTTCGCCTCAAGCTCGGCCAACGTCAGATCCAGGCACAACCGCGCCTTGCTCACCAGCTCATCGATCTCTTCCTTGCTGATCACCAGCGGCGGGGAAATGATCATGGTGTCGCCCACCGCGCGCATGATCAGGCCGTTGTTGAAGCAATGGCCACGGCAGATCATGCCGACGCCTTTGTCCTTGAAGCGCTCGCGCGTCTGCTTGTCCTTGACCAGTTCGATGGCGCCGAGCATGCCCACGCCACGGACCTCGCCAACCAACGGGTGATCGCTCAGTTCGCTCAAGCGCTGCTGCAAATACGGCCCTGTCTGCGCACGTACTTTTTCGAGGATTTCCTCTTCACGCAGGATCCGCAGGTTTTCCAGGGCGACCGCGGCCGCCACCGGGTGGCCTGAATAAGTGAAGCCGTGGTTGAAGTCGCCGCCTTCGTTGAGCACCTCGACCACCTTGTCGCTGACGATGACCCCGCCCATCGGGATGTAACCGGAGGTCAGCCCTTTGGCGATGGTCATCAGGTCTGGCTTGAGGTCGTAGTAGTCGGAGCCGAACCATTCGCCTGTGCGTCCGAAGCCACAGATGACCTCGTCAGCGACGAACAGGATGTCGTACCTGGCGAGGACTTCTTTGATCTTCGGCCAGTAGCTGGCCGGCGGAATGATCACCCCACCCGCGCCCTGGATCGGCTCGGCGATGAAGGCCGCGACATTGTCTTCGCCGACTTCGAGGATTTTCAACTCCAGTTGCTCGGCGGCCCAGATGCCGAATGCCTCGGGGGTCATGTCGCCGCCCTCGCCGAACCAGTAAGGCTGCGCGATGTGCACGATACCGGGAATCGGCAGATCGCCCTGCTCATGCATACCCGACATGCCGCCCAGGCTGGCACCGGCCACCGTCGAGCCGTGGTAACCGTTGACGCGGCCAATGATGACTTTCTTGTCCTTCTTGCCTTTGAGCGCCCAGTAGTGACGCACCATGCGCAGTACGGTGTCGTTGCCTTCGGAACCGGAGCCAGTGAAGAACACGTGGTTCATGTGCGCCGGCGCCAGATCGGCGATGGCCTTGGCCAACTCCAATACCGGTGGGTGAGCGGTCATGAAAAAGGTGTTGTAGAACGCCAGTTCCTTCATCTGTTTGCTGGCTGCATCGGCCAGTTCGTCACGCCCGTAACCGATCGCGACACACCACAGCCCGGCCATCCCGTCGAGAATCTTGTTGCCCTCGCTGTCCCAGATGTAGACGCCTTTGCCATGGGTGATGATCCGCGGGCCTTGGGCCTTCAACTGCTTGAAATCGCTGAACGGCGCCAGGTGATGGTCATTGCTCAGGGACTGCCATTTCAGGGTCTGCGAGTTGCTCATGATGGACTCCGTAACGTCGTATAGCGCGCTGTCTGGGAAGGCGACTGGTTGTCACCGGGACGCGGAATTAAAGGAACCAGCGGTATTCGCGGGTGCTGATGTCTTGCAGGAACGCCTGATGGTCCTGGCGCTTGTTGGCGCAATAGACATCGACGAACTCGGCGCCCAGGCCGGCGCATACCTGTGGGTGCTGGTGCATGGCGCGCACGGCGTCCAGCACGTCCAGCGGAAAATCAATGCCGCTGTTGCGATCCTCGTTCAGCGGCGCGATCGGTTCACGCCGCTGCTCCAGGCCGTGTTCGAGACCAACGAGGATCGCCGCCAGCACCAGGTATGGGTTGGCATCGGCGCCCGGCAGGCGATATTCGATGCGCAGATTTTTCGCGTCCGATTCCGGAATGCGGATGCAGGCGTCGCGATCTTCATACCCCCAACTGGCGCGCGTGGCCGCGTTCACCGTGCCGCCCAGGCGGCGGTAGGAATTCTGGTTCGGCGCAAAGATCGGCATGCAGTGCGGCAGTAGATCCAGGCACCCGGCCACGGCGTGACGCAAGGCTTGCTGATCGTTGGCGGTCAGCAGGTTGTTGCGCGCTTCGTCATACAGGCTTACGTGAACGTGCATGCCACTGCCCGGATGCTGCAGGTAAGGCTTGGCCATAAAGCTGGCCCGGTAGCCATGTTTCAACGCCACGCCGCGGGTGCTGCGACAGAACAAGGCGGCCCAGTCGGCGGCTTTCAGGCCATCGTCGAGGTGGCTGAAATTGATCTCGAATTGCCCCGGGCCGATTTCGGCGGTGACCACCGTGGTGTCGACGCCTTGCTCGCGTGCGGTCTCGACCATGTCGTCGAGCACCGGCGAGAAGCGAGACAAGCGTTCGATGTGCATGTTGGGCTGATCGTCGCTGTCATCGGACAGTTGATCACGGGGGAATTGCGGCAGGCCGTCGTTCAACTTTTTATCGAACAGGTAGAACTCCAGTTCGAACGCCACCACCGGGTAAATGCCTTTATCGCGTAGGCGCTTCAGCACACTGGCCAGCACTTCACGCGGCTCGAACTCAATCGGTGCCGCCGTGCCGTCCGAGGTGATCAGCATTTGCCCCATGGGCTGGGTTTCCCAGCTCACCGGCTTCAGCGTTCCCGGCACCAGGCGCCGCAGGACATCCGGGTCGCCATCATGGAAACAATAATCGCCAATCTTGAACAAGCCACCCTGCACGCCCAGCAACACGCAGTTCTGCGGCAACTTCAACGCACTGCCCGCCGCGACTTTCTCAAGCATCTCCACCGGGTAGCGCTTGCCATAAAAGTGCCCGGGAATGTCGAGGGCAATGAGGTCGACGTAGCGCACCTCGGGATAGCGTTGGCGAAAGGCCTGAACTTCAGCCAACAAATCGGCGTTCATCGTAATGATCCTTCAGTCTTGGGCGAGCGGCGAGTCAGACGACAGGCCATCTCATGAATAATTCTTAAGATAATTTCATGAAAAAATAGCTGATAAATTTCACATCGTCAATATTTTCAAACAGATTTGGCTCATATTCAGATTTATGAATGAAAACGTTTTAAATAATTGACGAGCACAGTGAAGACGCGAACAAGGGACATCACTTCACATAACTTAGGCAGCCCTACCCAAACGCAACGCAGCCCTCTGGCGACAGGCATCGCCGAAGGCCTGGAAAATGCTCAGGTACGGCGGGTTGGACAGCACCTCCCATTCCGGATGCCATTGCACACCGACGGCAAACGCCAGACTGTCCTGTACCGAGACCGCTTCGATCAACCCATCCGGTGCCACAGCCTCGACCCGCAGGCACGACGCCAAGCGGTCGATGCCTTGCGAGTGGATCGAGTTCACCTGAATAACCGCTGGCAAACCAAGGGCGGCAAATACCCCACCCGGTTGGATATGCATTGCGTGAGCCGGGGCAAACTGCAGCGCAGGGCTCGAATCATCCGCCTCGCGATGGTCCATGTACGCACCGGTTTCATGCACCTTCTGATGCAGACTGCCACCGAAGGCAACGTTCAACTCCTGAAAGCCCCGACAGATGCCCAGCAGCGGAACACCGGCCGCCACCGCCGCGCGAATCAGCGGCAGCGTGGTGCCGTCCCGGGCCGGATCGTGGGCAGTGCCGGCTTCGCTGTCCGGCCCCTGATAATGCGCGGGCTCGACGTTGGACGGCGAACCGGTCAGCAGCAGGCCATCCAGGTTCGCCAACAGCGCTTCAATGTCCGTCAACTCCGCCAGCGATGGCAGAATCATCGGCAGCCCGTTGGCGGCCAGCGTCACCGCGCGCAGGTACTTGTCACCCGTGACATGGTAAGCAAACTGGCCGATGTTTTTGACGCACGCAGAAACGCCGACCACTGGTTTTAAATTCATCAGAGTCACCTCGAAAAAGCAGCAACAGATCATTAAAAGAAGGCTTGAACACTGCGCCGATGCACAGCCGCAATCAGGTAAACACCCACAGCACCCGCGCAGGTTTGTCTGACAGGTTCGCGTACTTGAACGGCGCATGGGCCGGCAATTGGAAGCTGTCGTTGGGGTACAGCGTGACCGGCGCCTGCTCATCCAGCCAAACCGTCAACTCGCCCTCCAACACAAAGCCGCCCTGTTCGGAACTGTCGTCCAAATGCCCCTTGCCACTGGTTGCACCGGGCGCCAGATGGCTTTCAAGCATGGAGAAGCCGGCCGACATCTTCGGCGACACCAGCACGTCGGTGATGCCTTCGGCGTAATACAAGGTCCGGCGCTCGTCCGGTCGAGTGACCCAGGACACCGCGCGCGGTTTGGACAGGCTGTAAAAATAGGTGGTCGGCACGCCCAACGCCTCACTGATCGCGGTCAGGTCGGCCACCGTGGGACGAGAAATCCCGCGCTCCACTTGCGATAGAAAACCCACCGAGCGACCGATTTTTTCCGACAATACACCCAGCGTCACGTTTTTGTGCTCACGCAGGTCGCGGATCAGAATCGACAGGCTTTCAAGCTCCTCGCCCATGTTCATTCACACTTCCTCAAATCGGTTACATCAGGTTGATGGCAGATGCGTTTGGTGAATTATTATGCGAGAGTTTTCATGAAATAAATAGATTAAATTTTCATGGACACCGTCACCCTCTCAAAATCTGCTCAGGTCTAGTGCAGCCGCAGTAATGACAACTGATTCGTCGACAATGGCTCAAACACGGGCTTTTTTACGAAAGATCCGGGATAAATCGAATTGAGCTAACATTTATCGCGATTACGCATGAGTAATCGCTCAGACCACCCTCAAAAGATCTATTACAAACGACAAATCGTTTTCATTTGCGGTAAAGTTTGCCCCCATGTCAGTACCGCCAGACCCACACAAAAAAACTTCCTGAGCAGGAGCAATAACAACAATGGATCTGCTTCCAGAGGGACCTCTATCCGACGACGCGGAGGAGCAGCTTCCCGATTTCACGGCAGAGATGATTTTGACCGCGGGCGCACAGGATCAGCGCGCGAACGATCGGGAATACCAACGACGTTGGTATGACTCTTTACCGGCCACCAGCCAGGAAGAAGTCCGCGATAAAATCCGCGCGGAGATTTCACGGATTCGATCAGAATTGGGCAAGCGCACCGAGCCGGTGTATCCGCTGCCAGCCAAACGCCGCGAGCAAGGCTGAAAAGGTGAGCCACACCCTGGGAAAGGCATGACCCACCCAAGGTGTCTGCAGCCAGCGCGCTTCGGCGTTGAGGTCAGAGCCCGGACACCACATGCCCGCCATCGACCGTCACCACCGACCCCGTCATCCACGATGACGCCTGCGTCGCCAACAACAGCAACGCACCGTCCAGTTCCTCGGGATTGCCGAGCCGTCGCATCGGAATGCGCTGGATTAGCGCGGCGCCGTGCGGCGTGTCCCAAGTCTCTTGGGTCATTTCGGTGTTGATGTAGCCCGGCGCAATCGCGTTGACCCGAATACCGTGACGCGCCCACTCCAGCGCCAGGCTCTTGGTCAGGTGCACCACCGCTGCCTTTGACGCGGAATACGCGGCGACGCCGGGCATCACGCGCTCGGCCTGAATCGAGGCAATGTTGACGATCACCCCGCCGCGCCCCGCGGCTTTCCACACCCGTGCGACCTCGGTCGACATCAGCCATACACCGCGCAGATTGGTCGCCATCACCTCGTCGAACTCTTTGATGCTCTGGCTCATGGCAAAGCCTTCTCGCCCGACACCGGCATTGTTGACCAGGATATCCAGAGGCTTGCCGGTCTCGGTGATGGTACCGATGGCGTTCGTTACTGAAGCCGCCTGCGCGACGTCCAGTTCGATCACCGTGACCTGTTGCGCGCCCAGTGCCTGCAACTCGCCCGCCAGTGATTCAAGCCGCTCTTTGCGCCGTGCGGCGATCACCACCTCGGCACCGCAGCGCGCCGCCAGCCGGGCGAAGTGATTGCCCAGGCCCGACGACGCGCCAGTGATCAGAATTCGTTGTCCGTTGAGCAGTGCCCCGATGTTCATGCCGTGTCTCCGTTGTTGTTATCAATCGTTGTGAATGGAAAGTGATCGCCATGACCGCGCAACACTGAATGGCTCATACCGATCGGCTCGCCAGCCATTGATCCAGCTCCGGCCACATGCGTTTCACGGCGGCGGGTCCGGCCACCAAGCTGACGTGGCCACCCGGCAGGACCATTTGTTGTTTGTCCTGCGAGCCGACCATGTCTATCAACGGCTGCGCGCACGCAGGGGGCACCAACGTGTCGTGCTCGGCGATGACATGCAGCAGCGGCACCTTGATGTTGGCCAGCTCCACCGCTTGCCCACCGATGCACAGGCCGCCGTCGCAGAGCCCGTTTCGCCACACCAGTTCCTTGATGATCTGCCGGTAATACTCGCCCGCCAGCGGCAAGGTCTCAGCGCCCCAGCGGGTCATCATCCGGTGGCCTTTGACGTAGTCATCGTTCCACATGTTGTCCCAGAGGCGGATTTGCCCGGCGATGCGCCCGGCGGGCCGCAACATATCGATGGCGCGGATGATCATCTGCCCGGGAATGATGCCCACCGCATCCACCAGCCGATCCACTTCGAAATATCGCTGATCGGCCAGCCGGCGCGACCAGTCCATCTGTTTCCAGTCAATCGGCGTGGTGAAACACACCAGGTTTTTCAGCGGGCCATCGGGGTTCAGTGCCGCGTAAATGCTCGACAGCACCCCGCCCATGCAATACCCCACCAACGTCACCTGATCCACGCCCGACTCGGCCAGCACCCGGCGAATGCAATCGGGAATGAAATCGAGCACATAATTCTCGATCTTCAATTGGCGCTCTTCGTGGGTCGGCGCGTTCCAGTCCATCACATAGACGTCGTAACCACGAGCCAACAGAAACTCGATCAGGCTCTGACGCTTGGCCAGGTCGAAGATGTAGGCCTTGTTGGTGGTGGCCATCACGAACAACAACGGCACCCGATACACCTCGTCGGTGGAGGCGTGATAACGGTACAGGCTCAGCGTGCCGCGTCGATGCAACAGCGTCTTCGCCGTAATGCCCACCGCTGGACCCGGCGAACCGATGTAGCTCAGCCCCTTGAGGCTGCGCTGGATCATGCGCTCCACTTCGGTCCACAGTTGGTCGGCCAGCGAGGGGTCGCTGTTCTGCTTAGGACGGGAGAGCGTCATCTTTCACCTCCTTGACCTTGCGTTTGGTGGCCGGTTTGAGTGCCACTTTCGCTGGCGGCTCTGGCGGACGTCGGGTACGCGCCGGACGTGGGGCGAGTGACGGCACGGCGTGTGGCGGCAGCAGATGGTCCAGCTTGTCTTCGACCCGCCGCACTAAGGAATTCAGCTCGAAAAGATCACGGCGGCTGGGGATGTCCAGGCGCTTGAAAGAACAGGCCAGGGTCTTCTCGAAAACATGCCGCACACCGAGGGAAACCCTGGCGATCTGACTGGCCGCCTGGGCGAACTGTTTCGACTCCATTTTTCGCGCAGCCAGTGCATTGATCCCGTCTTCGAGCAGGGTCACGGCTTCACGCACTCTCTGAAAAGGATTGGAGAAAATCATGGTCGAACTCCTTGGCAATCGATCAGGTGCGGATAGGTTTGCTCGGCTGTCAGCGGGTTGAGGTGCGCGGTCAGGACGCGCCGCATCAAACGGGCCGGGCTCAGCCACGGTGCGAGCAGCAGGCGCGAAACACGGGCAGCCTTGGGTGACAGCTGGCGCAGCAAGGTGTCGCTCCAACCCGCCGTGGCCATCGAGGTGACCAGGCACGCGGTCGCCAGCTCGCCCATCGCGACGCACATTGCTGAAGCGGTGGCGGCTTGTTGCTCGGCGATTTCGAGGGTGCGGTCCGGCGCTGGCTGGTTGCGAAACACAGCGGCCAGCGCGGCGCTGATCTGTTGCAATGCCTCGCGCCCCGCGCCGAGCACCATGTCGAAGTTGAGAAAGCCATGAAACTGCCCGGCGAAATGCAGCAGTTCCACGCTGACACCGGCCGCGCGCAAGCGGGCGCTGTAGTCCAGGCCGTCGTCACGAATCGGGTCGAAGCCGGCGCTGATCACCAGGGCCGGTGGTAGGCCGCGCAAGTCCGGATTACGCCGTGGCGACAGCCAGGGTGTTGTCGGGTCGAGGGTCTCCAGTGAACCGGCCACCGATTGCTGAATGCGCTCCAGCAGGGTGTCGGTCACCAGGTAGCCGCTGGCATTCTCGGCATAGGACGGGAACTGCTGCAGCAAGTCGGTCGCCGGGTAGGCCAATACTTGCAGACACAACGCAGGCCCGCCGCGCCGCAACGCTTCCTGAGCCACCGCTGCGCTGATATTGCCGCCCGCCGAGTCACCGCCAATCGCTAGCCGTGAGGTATCGATGCCCAGCGACGCGCCGTGTTCGGCGATCCATTCGAGCGCCGCGAGAAAGTCCTCTCGTCCGGCGAGCAAATTGTGCTCGGGCGCCAACCGATAGCGCACGGCGATGGTGATGCAACCGGCCTGATGAGCAATGCTGCGACAAATTGGTTCGGCCGTATCCAGACCACCGACCATGAACCCACCGCCATGGCACCAGACAAAAGCCGGCAATGGCTCGCCTGCGGGCCTGGGGTTGAACAGTCGTAACGCCAGCGGCCCACCGGGGCCTTCGATCTCCAGATTTGTCACCGTGCCGACCAAGGGTTTGCTGCCCAGCGCGAAGGCGGTCAGACGCCAGACCTGGCGCAGTTGGCGTAGCGAGTAGTTCTCAACCGGACGTATCCCGGTGGCCAGATTCAGCACACGTAGAAACACACGCGCATCACGGTCCGGCTGAAGCGCCCGCCGTACATGCGGCATGCCGATATCCGACGGGCTACCGCGTTTCTGTTGATCGTCGGCCAAACGGCCTTTTGCCTCCTTCATCCCACACACCTCCCGCTGGTTGATCTCCTGCCAGCAGCCTACCGCTCGCCGCACGCAGAACACCCACTCCTGTAGCAGGGGGCAACGCCCACTCTTAAAGCGCCCGCCTGGACCGTCAATTTGCGAGCTCTAAGGCCACGACTGACAGCACGCCCGACCACCCTTTTCGAGTGGTGATCGGCACAGGCGTTGTCTGGCCTACTCTGCGCGAATCAACGCCCTTCAGTTGGCTGCGCGTTGAAGCTATCTACACTTATCGCCGGCTGTCGACGGGCAGCGATTCGGCGACTCTCATCAGGAGCTCACCGCGTGACGAAGCGCATTGTATTTGGCATTACCACGGTACTTTCCCTCGGCTTGCTGGGCGCATTGACCCACACGGCACTGGCCCAAATGGCACAGGCCCAGGCACTGTCCTCCGAAGAGGCGCGAGGCATTGCGCGCGACGCTTATGTCTACGGTTATCCCATGGTTGACCATTACCGCATCCAGTACGCCTACTTCGTCGACCGCAACAACCCGGAATACAAGGGTCCGTGGAACCAGTTGAATAACACCGCACGGGTCTACAGCCCCGACGACAAGGCGATCCAGACCCCCAATTCGGACACCCCCTACTCGCAACTGGGCGCGGACTTACGCGCCGAACCGTTGGTGCTGAGCATGCCCGCCGTGGAGAACGGTCGTTACTACGCGGCGCAGTTCGTCGATGCCTATACCCATAACTTCGCGTATGTCGGCAGTCGTGCCACGGGTAACGAAGCCGGCAACTTCCTCCTCGCCGGTCCCGACTGGAAAGGTGAAACGCCAGCGGGGATCAAGGCGGTGATTCACTCGGAAACCGAACTGGCCTTCGTGTTCTATCGCACGCAATTGCGCGACCCCGCCGATATCGATCAGGTCAAACAGATCCAGGCCGGTTATCGCGTGCAACCGCTGTCCGCGTTTCTCGGGCAGCCTGCACCCGCCGCCGCGCCCGCACTCGATTTTCCCGTGCCACTCAGCGCGGATCAGGAACGCAGCTCACTGGAGTTTTTCCATGAACTGAATTTCCTGCTGAGCCTGAGCCCGACGCATCCCTCCGAGCAGGCCTTGATGGCGCGCTTCGCCAAGCTGGGCATCGGTCCACACGGCAGCTTCAGCGCGCAATCCTTGACCCCTGAACTGCGTAAGGCTGTGGAACAAGGCATGGCCGACGGTTGGCAGGTGGAGGCCGATCTGGAACAGCAAGCCAACGCCGGCAAACTGGTCAGCAGCAATGTGTTCGGCACCCGTGAATTCCTGCAGAACAACTATGGCTATCGCATGGTTGCGGCGGTGCGCGGCATCTATGGCAACTCCAAAGAAGAGGCGCTGTACCCGTCCTATTTCGTCGATGGCCAAGGGCAGAAACTGGAGGCCGCAGACCACCGTTATCAGCTGCACTTCGATGCAGGGCAGTTGCCGCCGGTCAATGCGTTCTGGTCGCTGACCCTCTATGAACTGCCCTCGCGAATGCTAAGCGCCAACCCGCTAAATCGTTACTTGATCAATTCGCCAATGCTGCCCGATCTCAAGCGCGACGCGGACGGAGGATTGACCCTGTATGTGCAACACGATTCCCCCGGCAAAAACCTGGAAAGCAACTGGTTGCCCGCCCCCAAAGGCCCGTTCTTCCTGGCGCTACGCCTGTATTGGCCAAAACCGGACGTGATCAACGGCCAATGGAAACGCCCCGCACTGCAACGCCTTGATTAACCCGCCAGCACTCTTCGACAAACGGAAATCGCCATGAAACACAGTCTCCCATGGGCTGCCACCCTTCTGCTCGCGCTGCCGGCACTGTCGCAGGGCGAGCCTGTTACCGGGCCGATACAGGTCACCGCCGATAACTTCACCCGCGCCGAAACCGACCGGTATTTCAGCGTTGCGGTTAAGCAAGGTGGCTTCGGCAAGCTCACTCATCACCGCGAACCGATGTCCATCGACAAACAAACCGTGGTGCGCCCTAATCGCGACACGCTTTATTCGTCAGGCGTCTTCGACCTGGAGGCCGGACCGGTGACCGTTACCTTGCCAGATGCGGGTAAGCGGTTCATGTCATTGCAGGCCATCGACGAAGACCACTACGTCAGCTCGGTGGCGTATGGCGCCGGGAGCCACAGGTTTACTCGCGAACAGGTTGGCACGCGTTACGTGATCATTGGCGTGCGCTTGCTGCTGGACCCGAGCACGCCAGGAGACATCGATCAGGTCCATGCCTTGCAGGACGCGATAACCGTTAATCAGGCGGCCACCGGCAGCTTCGAGGTGCCATCGTGGGACCCGGTCAGTCAAAAAACCGTGCGTGAGGCGCTGTGGGTACTCGGGTCGACGCTGCCGGATACCAAAGACATGTTCGGCAGTCGCGAGCAGGTCTCCCCTGTGCGGCACCTGATTGGCACGGCCACGGCCTGGGGCGGCAATCCGCAGAAAGACGCGATGTACCTGACCGTCACCCCGAAAGACGACGACGGCAAGACCCCGTACCGCCTCACGGTGAAAGACGTGCCGGTGGATGCGTTCTGGTCGATCAGCGTCTACAACGCCAAGGGTTACTTCGAGCCCAATGCGTTCAACGCCTATACCCTGAACAGTCTGTCCGCCCAGCGCGATTCGACGGGCGCGGTGGCCGTGCAGTTCGGTGGCTGCGACGCGCACAGCAGCAACTGTCTGCCGATCGCCCAGGGCTGGAATTACATGGTGCGGTTGTATCGCCCACGGGCTGAGTTATTGAATGCAAGCTGGAACTTTCCCGAGGCCCGGCCGATAAACTGAAGCGCCCCGCTCAAGCCCTCTGATTCGCTGCACAGCGCCGCGATCAGCGGGCTTTTTCAGATCAGCTCAAGCGTCCAGCGCCTTCAGTTTTCGCGCGGCGATAATTGCGTCATAACGGCTGGAAACCGCCAATTTGACGAAGATATTCTTTAGGTTCCATTTCACCGTTTGCAGGCTGAGGTTCAGCGTCAGGGCGATGCGTTTGTTCGACATCGACTGCTCCAGCAGTTCGAGGATCTCTTGCTCGCGCCGGGTCAACAGCTGCTCGTAGTGAATACCGCTGCTGGCCGGCGCAAGAGCGACAGCGGGCAGTGGAGAAACCTCGGCCAACAAGCTGCGGCAATAGTCACTCACCGCTGCGCCCTCTTCCAGGTCCAGGCGTCGCAGCAGCCTCAGCACCGGTTCGCCCTCGTCGAGCAAAGTCCGCACCAGCCCAAACCGATAACCACAGGCAACCGCCGCGCTCAGGCTTTCCATGGCCTCGCTGTCTCGTCCCAACGCGTCCAGGGCCATCGCCCGCAGCACATCGACCTTGACCCGCCACTGGCCTCTGGCAAATTCACTGGCTCGGTGGTCGGCAATGTCCAGCGCCTGCAACGCCGCCTCGGGCTGCTGTCGGGCCAGCGCCAGACGGACTTGGGAAAAAGCCGCAAGGGTCATGATTTCGGCATCGCAAGGCGTCGCATCGCGGTGCTTGCGGACCAGTTCGTCCAAGGCAACCTGTAATGTCTCGGCATGGCGCCAATCACCGCAAGCCAACACGATGCGCAGTTGCTCGGCCAACATGGTGGCCACCCCGCGATCCAGTTCCAGGCCGCGGAAGTGCTCGACCTTTTGCTCCAGATAATCCAGCGCCGCACGCGGTGAGTCTTGCAAGCCCTGCAAACGCGCGTAACAGAGGGCGGCACCGATCATGTAGCTCGGCGCGGAAAAGCGCAGAATGTCCAGCCGATTGGCCAGCGCTTGCCGGGCATCGTCGACCCGGTCCAGTTCGTAATAGACCTCGGCCATGATCGCGGCACTGCTGCTGGCGCTGACCGAGCGGCGGCCGTGGCTCTTCTCGGCCTGGGCCAGCACCGGCGTGCCGATGCGCTCGGCTTCCAGCACCTTACCTTCCAGCAGCGCGGCGTTGGCCACGGTGACGATGCCCATCAGCGCCAGCTCATCGTTACTCGAACGCAGGCAGCGCGCAGTGCGGGCGTTAAACACATGACGCGCCTGGGCGTGCTGCCCCATCAAACTCAGGCAGGTAATGGACAACCCGGCGTGTATTTGCTCGAGAAACGGATGCCCCAGCACCGACGCATCGACTTGCCCGAGCCCGTCCAGGCATCCGGTGATGTCATCGCGCTGCAGGGCCATCGAGGCTTTGATCAGCAGTAATTGCGGGGTCCACAGTGGCGCCTGCGGCACGCTTTCAAAGGCCGCGATCCAGGCGCGCGCCTTGTCGCTCAACAACGTCAGCACGGCCGCCCAGATGCCCATGAGCAACAACGACGGCTGCTCGACCAACAGGTTCAGCGGCACTTGGTCAAGCCAGCGCATGAACTGGCTCAGGTGACTGATGCTGCGATGGGAAGGTTGTACCCGGCCGAGTATCTGCACGACCCCGTCGAGGTCTTCACACAGC
Source organism: Pseudomonas sp. NA-150 (assembly GCF_044336365.1). Taxonomy (NCBI): domain Bacteria; kingdom Pseudomonadati; phylum Pseudomonadota; class Gammaproteobacteria; order Pseudomonadales; family Pseudomonadaceae; genus Pseudomonas; species Pseudomonas sp. NA-150. The sequence goes on from NZ_CP172305.1 coordinate 4,252,258, forward strand.
AGCGCATGGCGCAAGGATTCCTGGACCAGCCCCGCTCGCTCGAACCATTCGGTGGCCCGTCGGTGCAGGCTGGCGACATCCGTATCGGAGGCCAATAAACGCTGCTGGAGAAAGTCGATGAACAGAGGATGCAGGCGATACCACTGGCAATTGCCTGGCAGATCGACCGGCTGGATAAACAGGTTGCGCTCTTCAATGGAAGCGATCAGCGCCGCCGCCTGTGGCGTTTCAGTGATATAGGCGGCCACCCCAGAGTTGAAGCGGCGCAGGATCGAGATTTTCTGCAAGAACTCGAAAAGCTCCACCGGCAATCCCGCCACCACGTCTTCGGAGAGATACGCCGACAGCTCGGAGCGACTGGGCAGCAGCCCCATGCCCTTGGCCAGCTTCTTCGAATTGCCCTTCAGCGCGATGGAAATCAGCTGCAAGCCGATGGGCCAGCCATCGGTCCGTTCATGAATGGCGTGTGCGCCATCCAGATCAAGGCCCTCGCTCAGGTGGGCCTTGAGAAAGGCCAGCGATTCCTGAAAATCGAACGCCAATTCGGCGCTTTCTATCTCGCACAAGGCACCCATGGCGCGTAACCGCCCCAACAGCAACGGCGGGGTAGTTCGCGAGGACAACGTCACATGCAGGTTGTGGGGTGCGCCCTCCACCACGGCTTGCAGCAACTGGGCGATGCGCGCATCAGTCGCGTGATGGAAATCGTCAATAATCAGGAACAGCTCGCCGTCCACTTTGGCAAAGGCATTGATCAACAGCGAAGCAATCGCCTGCGACCCGCTCAGCAACAACAGGTTTTCCTCGAACGGCAGCCCCGCCTGGTTCAATGAGCCGAACAGGTTGCTGCAAAAACTCTCGAACCCGGCGTCGTCGCTGGATAACGACAGCCAGGTGACCAGCGCGCCGTCCTTGATCAACATCTGCCGCCACTGGGCAAGCAAGGTGGTTTTGCCAAAGCCGGCGCTGCCGGTGATCAACAGCAGCCGGTTGTCCTGCCCCAGGTGCAGCTTCTCAAGCAAATGCTCGCGGCTGATCGCCTGACTGCCAATCCGCGGCGGGACAAATTTGGTGGAGAGCAGCAACGAGGGTAAGTTCATGCGGGTGAGTCACTTCGTGGTTAGCGTCCAATTACGCAATATTACGGCCGTGGTGGGCCCAGAACGGCTTGCGCAGTTCATGCTTCAAGATCTTGCCGACGCTGGACAGCGGCATCGCCTCGCGAAACTCTACACTTCGTGGACACTTATAACCGGCGATCCGTGAGCGGCAGAGTTCAACGATTTCGTCCTGAGTGGCATGGCTGTTCGGCTTGAGCACAACAATCGCATGCACCGTCTCGCCCCACTTGTCGGACGGAATACCAATAGCCGCGCATTGCGCGACCGCTGGATGACTGGCGATAGCGTTCTCGACTTCCGCACAATAGATGTTCTCGCCGCCGCTGACGATCATGTCCTTGAGCCGATCAACGATATAGACGAAACCGTCGTCGTCCATGTACGCGCCATCACCAGTGTGCATCCAGCCTTCTTTCAGGGCTTGCGCCGTGGCCTGCGGATTGTTCCAGTAGCCCAGCATCACATTCGGCCCGCGCACGATGATTTCGCCCACTGTGCCGTGGGGCACTTCACGGCCTTCTGCGTCGATGATTTTCAGTTCCACGCAGGTGATCGGGCGACCGGCGGAGTACATCTTGCCACTGAGCTGATGCTCGACGCAGTGATATTCGGCGTCGAGCATGGTGCCGCCCGTGGTCAGCTCGGTCATGCCGTAACCCTGGATAAACTGCGCAGCCGGGAACGCCTCGCAGGCGCGATCCAGCAGCGCCTTGGAAATCGGCGAAGCGCCGTAAACAATGCGGGTGATTGAGGACAGGTCGGCATCGGACAACACCGGGTTGGCTTCGCGGGCATCGAGCAGCATTTGAATCATGGTCGGCGCCAGCATCAATTCGCCGACACCTTCTTCGACGATGGCCTGCATCGCCGCCTCACCGCTGAACGCCGGCAGCACCACGTGAACGCCACCGGTGACCAGCAGGCCGTACATGGCAGAAAAGTCGGCCAGGTGGAACATCGGCATCGCATGCAAGAAGATCGCGTCTTTGCCAAAAAAGCCTCTGGACAGCGAAGCCAGCGAGGCGAATGCCAGGTTGTTCTGACTGATCATCACCCCTTTCGGGAAACCGGTGGTGCCCCCGGTATAGAACAACCCGAGCAACGCATCGCCACTGCGACGCGCATCTTCGACGGGCTCGGCGTGCGCCAGCAGCGCTTCATAGGAAAGCATCCCCGGCGGCGTCTCGCCGTCACCGGCATAAATCACCTGGCGAATGCTCTTGGACTGGGCCGCGATCGTCTCCCCCATGGCCTTGAACGTGTCATCGACGATCAGCAGGGTCGATTGCGAATCGTCCAGCGAGTAGACAATCTCAGCCACGCTCCAACGGGTATTGACCGGGTTCAGTACACCGTCCGCCCACGGCACACCGAGGCTGTATTCGATGTAGCGCTGCGAATTGCGCGACAGCATGGCAATGCAATCACCGCTGGCCAGCCCCAACGCCTTGAGCGCACCGGCCAGCCGGGCAACCCGCGCGCCCAGCTCGGCAAACGTCACACTGCGGCCCTGGTAACGTATGGCAGTCGCCTGGGGACGCTGCTGCATATGGCGGTGTAGCCCTTGAGTGATATACATCTGAATCTCCAATCTTGTTTTTATTAGCTGTGTTTCGGGCGGCGGATCACGGCGGCGTCATGGCCGACACATCACATACAAAGGGTCTGCGGTTGCAAGCCTAAGCATAGGCAACCACCCGACCGGGCGGCGGTTCGCGGCGGAGTTTGAGGATTTTCGTCCTCTGGCTCACACCTCGCACCCCTAAAACTCAATAATAAAGCCATCCCTGGCGACACGGGCGACACTCTCGTGGATGAGCGGCGCCCGCAGCCCTTCGCTATTACAGCGAACGTCCGACCAGCTCACGCTGGATTTCGTTGGCCCCGCCGTAGATCCGCGCGACACGTGAGTCGGCGAACATACGGGCGATCGGGTACTCGTTCATATAACCGAAACCGCCGAAGAACTGCAGGCAGGTGTCCATCACTTCACATTGACGGTCCGTCAGCCAGAACTTGCCCATCGAAGCCGTGGCGGAATCCAGTGTGCCGTCGATCCAGCGCTGGATGATCAGGTCGGCGAAGGTCCGAGAGGCGGTCACCGTGGCTTTGACGTTGGCCAGGGTGAAACGGGTGTTCTGGAAGTCGAGAATCGCCTTGCCGAACGCCTTGCGCTCGCGGGTGTAGTCCACGGTCAGCGCCAGGGCGCGCTCCATGGCGGCGACTGCCTGGATGGCGATTTCCGCGCGCTCGTAGGGCAGTTGTTGCATCAATTGAATGAAGCCCTGACCTTCGACCTCGCCGATCAGGCAATCCGCCGGCACTTCACACTCGTCGAAAAACATCTCCGAGGTGTCCTGGCCCGGCAGGCCGATTTTGTCCAGGCATTGGCCACGGATGAAGCCCGGAGTCTTGGTGTCGACGATGAACAGCGAGATCCCCTTGGAGCCCTTGGCTTCCAGGTCGGTCTTGGCGATCACCACCACCATGTCGCTATTCTGACCATTGCTGATAAAGGTCTTCGAGCCACTGATGACGTAGTGGTCGCCCTTCTTCACCGCGCGGGTGCGCACGCCCTGCAAGTCCGAGCCGGTGCCGGGTTCGGTCATGGCGATCGAGGTGATGCACTCGCCCGAGGCGATTTTCGGCAGCCACTGCTGCTTCTGCGCTTCGGTGCCGCTGGCCAGAATGTAGTGACCGACGATGTGGTTAATGCTCAGCGCGATACTCATCACACCGGAATAGGTCAGCTCTTCCATGGCCACGGCGTAGTGCGCCGGGGTGCCATCAGCGCCGCCGTACTCGGAGGGCATGTCCGGCAGGATCATGCACATCTCGCCACAGGCCAGCCAGGCCGAGCGATCGGAGCGCTTCTGCTCACGCCACTTGTCTTCGTGGGGCACCAATTGCTCGCGGATGAAACGACGGAGGTTGTCACGGAACGTAGAGAGGTCTTCGTCCATCCACGGCGAGCGGTAATGTTCAAGTTGCATGCTGTATTCCTCGAGAAGTCAGACTGTGCCCAGACCGCCGCCGCACACCAGAACCTGGCCGGAGACATAGTCGGATTCAGGGATGCAGAACAGGTAGACGGCGCCAGCGGCTTCGTCCGGCGTGCCCGGACGGCCCAGCGGACACATCTGCTTGCTGGCCTCAATGGCAGCCGCCTGGATGCCGACTTTGATCTCGCGGCCTTCGATGTTCACGGTCTTGCTCGCGTCGCCGGCCAGGGCCTGGGTCATGCGCGTTTCGATATGACCGTAGGCCACCGCGTTGACGTTGACTTTATGGCGGCCCCACTCCTTGGACATGGTCTTGGTCATGCCAAGAATGCCGGCCTTGGCCGTGGAATAGTTCGCCTGCCCGGCATTGCCGGCAGCAGCGATCGAGGAGATGTTGACCACCTTGCGGTGCACCACTTTGCCGACGGCGGCTTCAGCCTTGGCGGCCGCGCTGATCACCGGGTAAGCGGCACGCAGGATGCGAAACGGCGCGGTCAGGTGGCAGTCGATGATGGCGTACCACTGCTCATCCGACATTTTCTGAATAACGTTGTCCCAGGTGTAGCCGGCGTTGTTGACGATGATGTCGATGCCGCCAAACGCATCGACAGCAGTCTTGACGAAGCGCTCGGCGAAATCCACCGCCGTCACACTGCCCACGCACGCCACGGCCTCGCCACCGGCGTTACGGATTTCCGCGACCACTTCTTCGGCCGGGCCGGCGTCCAGGTCGTTGACCACCACGCGCGCGCCGTCAGCGGCCAGTTTCAATGCCACGCTGCGACCGATCCCCCGACCGGAGCCCGTGATCAGCGCGACTTTGCCTTCAAGCTTTTTCATCATTCAGTACCTTTGAGTTCTTATTGTGTTGGCGTACAGCGGCTCAGGCCAATGCCACGACGGCTTCACCGACCAGCTTGTCTTCGCCATATTGGTTGCTGCATTTGATGTGCAGGCGGACGCGCTTTTCGCCGTCGACCTCGAACTTTTCCGCCACGTGCCCCGTGAGGTGCGGGATGTGGCCGATTTGGGTGATGCCGGTAAAACGCATGGCCAAGCGCCGGATCTGCTGCTGTGGCACCCAACTGGTCAGCAGGCGCCCCAGGTAGGCCGCCGAGAGCATGCCGTGGGCAAACACATCGGGCACCCGCGCCTTGCGGGCAAAATCGATGTCGATGTGGATCTGGTTGTGATCACCGGAGGCGCCGGCGTACAGCGCCAGCATCGTGCGGTTGACCGGGCGCAGTTTGATCAGTGGCAACGCGTCGCCGACTTGCACATCACTGAATAGCGGGATGTTCATCCGTGTCTCCTTAGCGCTGCACGAGCGACGAGCGGATATCGGCGATGTGTTCGCCATCCTGGTTGGTCACGCGGGTTTCCTGAACGACGAAGGTCAGGGTGCCGTTCTTCTTTTCATAAACGTCGGCCACCCGCGTGTCGAAGGTCAGCACATCACCGGCAAAGGCCATCGCGTGATAGATGAACTCCTGTTCAGCGTGAAGAATCCGCGCGATGTCGAAGCCCAGCACTCCCTCGACGATCTGCAACGCATCGCGGCCCTCACCCTCCAGGCACATCAGGAAAGTCGGCGGCACCGGCAGGGATCTGTACCCCGCCGCCTGGGCCACTGCTTCGTCAACGTAGACCGGGTCGGTTTCGCCAATGGCCTTGGCGAAAAAACGCAGCCGACCCTTTTCCACTTCAGCGGTGGTGACGCCGATGGAGCGGCCGATCAGACTTTTATCTGCCATGTCCGTGCGCTCCTTTTAGCCGCGACCGTAGAGCGTGACCACGCCCGCGCCGCCCAGACCCAGGTTGTGCGCCAAGGCATGCTGCAGCCCATCGACCTGACGCGCGTCGGCGTTGCCACGCAATTGGTTGGTCAGCTCGTAGCACTGCGCCAGACCGGTAGCGCCCAATGGATGCCCCTTGGACAGCAGGCCGCCCGACGGGTTGACCACCACCTGGCCGCCGTAGGTGTTGTCGCCGTCCATGACGAACTTCTCGGCGCCGCCCACCGGGCAGAAACCCAGGCCTTCGTAGGTCAGCAATTCGTTGTGGGCGAAGCAGTCGTGCAGTTCGCAGACGCGGATATCTTCCGGGCCGACACCGGCTTTCTCGTAGACCTGGTGCGCGGCCGATGCGGTCATGCCAACACCGACGATACTGATCATCGACGGTGGATCGAAGGCTTCTGGCGTGTCAGTGGTCAGCGCCTGGGCGAGGATGGTCACGTCGGTGCGCAAGCCGTGTTTCTTGGCAAAACGCTCGGACACGATAATCGCTGCTGCGCCACCGCAGGTCGGTGGGCAGGCCATCAGACGGGTCATGACGCCTTCCCAAATCACCTGATCTGCCATGACTTCTTCGGTGGTCAGGACTTTGCGGAACACCGCTAGCGGGTTGTTGGCCGCGTGACGGCTGGCCTTGGCGCGAATGGCGGCGAAGGTTTCCATTTTGGTGCCGTATTTCTGCATGTGCTCTTTACCGGCACCGCCGAAGAACATCAGCGCGCCGGGCATGCCGACGCCTTCCGGGAACACTTCAGCGGCAGCGTCGAAGCCTTTGCCCATGGTCAACGGACGATCGGTCCAGAAGTTCTTCAACGCACCGGGTTGCATCTGCTCGAAGCCGAATGCCAGCGCGCAGTCCACCGCACCGCTCTCGACTGCCTGACGCGCGAGGAACAGTGCGGTCGAACCACTGGCGCAGTTGTTGTTGACGTTGATCACCGGGATACCGGTCATGCCGACTTCGTAGAGTGCCGACTGGCCGCAGGTGGAGTCGCCGTAGACGTAGCCGGCATAAGCCTGTTGTACCAGGCCGAAGTCCAGACCGGCATCCTTGAGCGCCAGACGCACGGCCTCGGCGCCCATCTCGATGTAAGACCCGCTGGCACCTGGCTTGGCGAACTGAATCATGCCGACGCCGGCGACGTAAGTTTTCTGAGACATCATTTTCTCCAACGAGCGTTAACGGGGCTTGGGTCGTCGCCGCGTGGCGAGCAATTTCGAGGGTTCATGGTCACGCAACCACCTGCACCTGTCCCCCGCCCGCACCGGGTGGAAATGGGGTGGGGGGTGGGGTAGAAAAGGCGTTTAGCCGATGGCGCCAACCGCGCGCAGCTCAGCGATCTGCGCCGGGGTCAGGCCCAGCTCGCGCAGGATCTCCAGGCTCTGCTCGCCGTTTTTCCCAACCTTGCCAGCGACGGCCGGGGTCCGGCTCAAGCGCGGTGCCGGGGCGGGATGCAGCACACCGTCGCTGTGCATGAAGGTGCCACGCGCCTGGTGGTGCGGGTGGTCAGCGGCTTCGTTGAAATCCAGCACCGGGGCGAAGCACACGTCAGTGCCTTCGAGCAACCGGCACCACTGCTCACGGCTGCGGGTCAGGAACATCGCTTCGAGTTTGCCGCGCAGTGCCGGCCATTCCTGACGCTGCCACTGCCGCTCGAACGCAGGGTCATCGATTTCGCACACTTGCAGGAACAGCGCGTAGAACTGCGGCTCAATCGCTCCCAACGAGATGAAACCGCCGTCGGCGCAGGTGTAGCAGCCATAAAACGGCGCGCCACCATCGAAGATATTGCTGCCGCGTTCGCGCCATTCGCCGCTCTGTTTCATTTCGTAGTACAGGGTGCTCAGCAAAGCCGCGCCGTCGCTGATCGCCGCATCCACCACTTGGCCCTTGCCGGAGCGCTGCGCTTCCACCAGCGCACTGACGATGCCGAAGGCCAGGAACATCGCACCGCCACCCATGTCGCCGGCCAGGTGCAGCGGCGGTGTCGGCTCCCGATCAGCGTGGCCCATGGCGTGCAACGCGCCGGTCAGGGCCAGGTAGTTCAAATCGTGCCCCGCCACCTGCGCCAGCGGTCCGGTCTGGCCCCAGCCGGTCATTCGCCCGTACACCAGTCGCGGATTACGTTGCAGGCACACGTCAGGACCGAGCCCCAGGCGCTCCATGACACCCGGACGAAAGCCTTCGACCAACACGTCGGCGCTGTCGATCAGTTGCAACAGCACGTCGGTGGCGCCCGGCTTGCGCGGATCAATGCCCAGGCTGCGTCGGCCACGACCTATGACGCTGCCGTCGCCGTTCAAAAATCCCGACACCTGCCGGTCGATGCGGATCACCTCGGCCCCCATGTCCGCCAGCAACATCGTGGCGAACGGCGCAGGGCCGATCGCATTCATTTCAATGACCTTGATACCGGCTAGTGGGCCCATCACTCGTGCTCTCTTATTAGGTAGTTGCCACGCCACTCTAGGCATTCAGGCCGCGCCACCCACCTACTCCTGTGGAGTGGGTCGCCCACCGGCCCACCCTTCACCCAACCACCCCCACCCCCCTTCCACCCCTCTTGAGTGGGAACAACCGGCGAGCACCGCCCTAGGATTGCGTCGCTGTCCCGGCAATAACAATTACAAAAAACCCTGCTGGCATTGCACCAGCATTTGGAGCGACGCATGACAAGAACACCACTGTGCAAGGCATTCCCGCCCAGTCTTATGGCGCTAGCCGTCGCTGTTGCAGCAAGCTCCCCGGCCTACGCTGTCGATTTCACCCTTGGCGAGGTCACAGGCAAGTTCGATTCCTCGCTGACCTTCGGCGGCAGCTGGTCGACCACCAGCCCGAACTCGAAATTCATCTCCAACAACAATACCCAGGGCTTCAACGGCAAAGGCTCGGCGCGGGTGATCGATGACGGGCGCGAGAATTTCAAGGCCGGTGAGAACTTTTCTACGGTGATCAAGGGCGTGCATGAACTGGAGCTGAAGTACGGCGACAGCGGTGCGTTTGTGCGTGGCAAATACTGGTACGACTTCGAGCAAGAAGACGGCGATCAGCACTTCTACAACATCTCTGACAAGGGCCGCGACCAGGCTGCCAGTGCCCGAGGCGCTGAGATCCTGGATGCGTTTGTCTACCACCGCTACAGCATCGCCGACTTGCCGGGCAACGTGCGTTTGGGCAAGCAGGTGGTGAGCTGGGGTGAGAGCACCTTCATCCCCAACGGCATCAACTCGATCAACCCGGTCGACGTCAGCGCTCTGCGCAGCCCAGGCGCCGAGGTCAAGGAAGCGCTGGTTCCGGTGCAGATGTTCTACCTGTCCCAAGGCATCACCGAGAACCTCACTGCCGAAGGCTTCTATCAGTTGCAGTGGAAACCGACCGTGGTCGATAACTGCGGCACCTTCTTCGGCATCGATGGTATAGCCAAAGGCTGCAACGACCGCAACGTAGTGGCTGGCGCGGATCTGGCGCCGGGTGTCGCGAAAAACACCGGCGGCCTGGCGGCCATCGCAGCGGGTACCGACGACGTCTACCTGCCGCGCGGCAAAGACCATGACGCGCGCGACGGCGGCCAGTTCGGCCTGGCGCTGCACTGGCTGCTGCCTTCGCTGAATGACACTGAGCTGGGCGCCTATGCGCTGAATTATCACAGCCGCAACCCGTTCGTCAGTGAAACCCAGACCACCTCGACCTTCGCCCCGAACCCGGCACTGCCCGCTGCGGCCAATGCGGCGCTGGGACAGTTCGCGGCGATCCGTGCCGCCAACTATTTCGTCGACTACCCGGAAGACATCCGCCTCTACGGCCTGAGCTTCACCACCACCCTGGCCGACATGTCAGTGGGCGGTGAGATCAGCTTCCGGCCGAACATGCCGATGCAGATCACCACCTCCGACCTGACTTCGGCCGCCGCCGGCAGCCGCACCTCGCCGGTGTTCGTCAGTGGCGAAGACAGTGTCAATCCAGGTTCGGTGATCAACGGCTACAAGCGCATGCCGTTTACCCAGGCCCAGGTCACCGTGACCAAGCTGTTTAACCAGGTGCTGGGGGCTGATCGCCTGACCGTTATCGGCGAAGTGGGCTACGACCACATCAGCGGGATCGGCAGCGCCGACGGCACCGACCTGCGATTCGGGCGTAATCCGGTGTTTGGTTCCGGCGAACTGCCGGGCGCGGCGAATGCTTCGTGTATCGGCACTGGCGCGGGCACCCCGGCCGCCAGCAACCCGCAGCAGGAATGCAACAGCCACGGCTACTACACCAGCAACTCGTGGGGCTACCGCCTGCGCGGCCAGCTGGACTATCCCAACGTGATTGCCGGCATCAACCTGTCGCCAAACATGGCCTTCTCCCACGACGTCAACGGCTTCGGTCCGACATTCGAGGAAGGCGACAAGGCCGTCAGCATCGGCCTCAACGCCGATTACCAGAACACCTACACCGCCAGCCTGAGTTACACGGACTACTTCGGCGGGCACTTCAACACCATGACTGATCGCGACTACGTCGCCCTCAGTGTTGGCGTGAACTTCTAAGCCACACCGGCAGAGGAAATACCCATGAAAACAATAACAATGCTGCGCACCAGCGCACTGGCCCTGTCGCTGCTGGCGACCAGCGTGATCGCCGCGGTCTCGCCACAGGAAGCGGCACAACTGGGCACCACCCTCACGCCATTGGGTGCGCAGAAAGAAGGCAACGCCGATGGCAGCATCCCGGCCTGGACCGGCGGCCTCAAGCCCGACGCGGCGCCGCTGGATGCCAATGGTTTTCTCGGCAACCCCTTCGCCAGTGAAAAACCGCTGTTCGTGATTACGGCGGCCACTGTAGACAAGTACAAAGACAAGCTGACGCCCGGCCAATTGGCGATGTTCCAGCGTTACCCGGACAGCTATAAAATCCCGGTGTACAAAAGCCAACGCACCGCTGCCTTGCCCTCGGATATCTACGACATCGCCAAGAAAAGTGCGGTGACCACGCAGTTGATCAATGACGGCACCGGCCTGGCGAATTTCACCGACACCCGTTACTACCCGTTCCCGATTCCGAAAAGCGGGGTCGAGGTTTACTGGAACCACACCAACCGTTATCGCGGCGGCAACATGGTGCGTCAGGCCGCTCAGGCTGCGCCGCAAACCAATGGCTCCTACGCGATTGTCGAGTACAACGACTCGCTGGCGTTCCCGCAGAAGACCGATGGCGCCGACCCGGCACAAACCCAGAACGTGCTGTACTTCTATAAGCAGGAAATCACCGCCCCCTCGCGCCTGGCCGGCAACGTGGTGCTGGTGTACGAAACCATCGACCAGCTCAAGGACCCGCGCATGGCCTGGGTCTACAACGCCGGTCAACGCCGCGTTCGTCGTGCGCCGCAGATTTCCTACGACGGGCCAGGCTCGGGCTCCGACGGCATGCGCACCGCCGACAACACCGACTTGATGAACGGCTCGCCGGATCGCTACGACTGGAAGCTGGTGGGCAAGCAGGAGCTGTACATCCCGTACAACAACTACGAGCTGCAATCGCCGAAACACAAGTACGACGAAATCATCAAGCCTGGTCACATCAACCAGGACCTGACCCGCTACGAGCTGCACCGGGTCTGGCACGTGGTCGCGACCCTGAGGCCGGGCGAACGGCATGTCTACGCCAAGCGCGATATGTACTTCGATGAAGACACCTGGCAGTTGGCCGAGGTTGATCACTACGACGGCCGCGGCCAACTGTGGCGGGTCGGCGAAGGCTACGCGCTGAACGACTACCACAGTCGCTCGCCGTACTACGCGATGATGGGCATCTACGACCTGATCGCCGGGCGCTACAACGTGCTGGCGATGACCAACGAATCGAAGCTCGCAACGAGCTTCGGCGCGCAAGCCAAGATGAGCGACTTCACCCCGGCGGCGTTACGCGCTGACGGCATTCGCTGATCGGCGAGCCCTCCCCCGTTGGCTCCTGCGCGCTCCCCGCTGTAGGAACTGCCGAAGGCTGCGAAAAGGTCGGAACGACCTTCGCGATTTAGAGTAATCGCAGCCTGCGGCAGCGCCTACAGAGGGTTTGTACCTGGCTGGGCCAAAAGTCCTGGCCAACGGCCCATCCCCACGACTACCGCCCCAAGAGATGTCCCATGACAGACCTCCTGCTCAACGAACGCGAGCTGAGTTTCCAGCTCTACGAGTTGCTGGATACCCAGGCCCTGCTCACCCGCGAGCGCTATGCCGAGCACGACCGCGCGGTGTTCGATGCCACCCTCGACACTGCACGCCAGATCGCCACCGACTTTTTTGCCCCGCATAACCACAAGGGTGACAGCCACGAGCCGACCTTCGATGGCGAGCGCGTGCACCTGATCCCCGAGACCAAGGCAGCCTGGGATGCCTTTGCCCAGGCCGGTTTCCTTGCCGCTCACCACGACTACGCCGACGGCGGCCTGCAGTTGCCCGAAGTGGTGCTGCGCGCCTGCATGGCGTATTTCAACGCCGCCAATATCAGCACCGTTGCCTACTCCTTCCTCAGTATCGGCGCGACCAATCTGGTGAAAAGCTTCGCCAGCGCCGCGCTGCAGAAGCAATTCCTCACGCCGATGCTGGACGGTCGTTTCAGCGGCACCATGGCGTTGACTGAAGCCGGCCAAGGTTCCGCACTCGGCGACCTGCGCACCAGCGCCCGCGCCATGGCCGACGGCAGCTACCGGGTGTTTGGTCAGAAGATGTTTATCTCCGGCGGCGATCACGCACTGACCGAGAACATCGTGCACATGGTACTGGCGCGGATCGAGGGTGCACCGGCCGGGGTCAAAGGCATTTCGCTGTTCCTGGTGCCGAAGTTTTTGCTTGAGGCCGACGGCAGTATTGGCGCGCGCAATGATGTAGCGCTGGCCGGTTTGCTGCACAAGATGGGCTACCGCAACACCACCTCCACCGTGCTCAGTTTCGGCGAACATGGCGGTGCCGTCGGTTACCTGGTGGGCGAAGCGAACAAAGGTCTGGGTTACATGTTCCAGATGATGAACGAAGCGCGCATCGGTGTCGGTCTCGGCGCTGCCAGCCTCGCCTATCAAAGCTACCTGCACGCACTGAACTATGCCCGCGAGCGGCCGCAAGGACGTCTGGCTAGCAACAAGGACCCGCTGGCGCCACAGGTGCAGATCATCCAGCACGCCGATGTCCGGCGCATGCTGTTGCAGCAAAAGGTCTATGCCGAGGGCAGCCTGGCGCTGTGTCTGTATGCCAGCAGCCTGGTCGAGGACGCCCACACGGCACCGACCGAAGCGCAGCGCCACGACGCCGCCGAACTGCTCGACCTGCTGACGCCGACGGTAAAATCCTGGCCCTCACGCTACGGCTTGCTGGCTTCGGAAATCGGCGTCCAGGTGCTGGGCGGTGCGGGCTACACCCGTGAGTATCCGCTGGAACAACTCTACCGTGACAACCGCCTCAACCCGATTCACGAGGGCACTGAAGGCATTCAGGCGATAGACCTGCTGGGGCGCAAACTCGGCCCGCGCGGCGGCGACGGCTATCGCCTGTTCCTCGACGCCGTGCAAGGCACCTTGCAACTGGCAAGCGTCGATACCCACTGTCTGCCGCTGGCCGCCGCGCTGGGCAATGCGTTGAACACGCTCAAACCACTGACTGTTGAGCTACAGGCACAGGTCGCGGCCGACGTCGATCTGGGCCTGGCCAATGCCACCCCTTACCTGGATATCTTCGGTCGCGTGGTCGTCGGCTGGCTGTGGCTGCGTCAGGCGTTGGTCGCCAGCCGAGCACTACGGGCCGGCGCCACGGGCAGCGAAGCCGATTTTTACCAGGGCAAATTGCAAGCGGCGCGCTACTTCATGGATTGGGAATTGGCCTCGCTGGGAAGCCAGGCGCGGCTATTGAAGAACGCCAATCGCGTCTGCCTCGACATGCACGACCGCTGGTTTTGATCGCGTCGCCGACCTCATCGTTTACATCAAAGCAGCAAGGAATCACCATGAACACACTGGTTAACTACCGCACCGAAGACAACCTGGCGCTGATCGGTCTGGCCCGGCCACCGGTCAATGCCCTCGGCCAGGGACTGCGCGCCGCCATCCTCGACGCCTGTGAACGCGCTGCCGCCGATCCTGCAGTGAAGGCAGTGATCATCCACGGCGAGCATGGCCTGTTCTGCGCCGGCGCCGACATCAGCGAATTCGGCACCGAGGCTTCCCACGCCAGCCCTTCGCTGCCTGATTTATTGCGCTACCTGTCACAGCTGGACAAGCCGGTGATTGCCGCCCTCGGCAGATTCGCCTTGGGCGGCGGCCTGGAACTGGCGCTCGCCTGCGGTTATCGCATCGCCGCGCCAGGCGCACGCCTCGGCCTGCCGGAAATCAAGCTTGGCTTGCTGCCCGGTGCCGGTGGCACCCAGCGTCTGCCGCGCTTGATCGGCGCTGAAGCCGCGCTGGCGATCATTGCCGGTGGGCAACCTTTCAGCGCCGCTCGTGCGCTGGAACTCGGCGCCATTGATCGTCTGACAAATACCGATGACAGCCTGTTGGGCGATGCCTGCGAGTACGCCCGCGAGCTGATCCACAGTGCCGCACCAGCCCTTCCTGCATGGCCGAAACCTGATCCGGGCCATGAACTCGCCGCAGATTTTTTTACTGACTATCGCGCCCACAACGCGCCACGCTGGAAGGGTCAGCAGGCGCCTGCGCGGGTGCTGGCGGCCATCGAAGCGAGCTGTGCGTTGTCGCTCAACGACGGCCTCGCCGAGGAGCAAGCGCTGTTCAAAGCGGCCGAAGCGTCCAGCGAATCCAGGGCACTGCGTCATGTATTTTTCGCCGAGCGCGAGGCCGGTAAAGTGCGTGGTGTCGACGCGACCACCGCTGTGCGTCCAATCAACCGGGTTGCCGTGATCGGCGCCGGCACCATGGGTGGCGGCATCGCCATGAACTTCGCCAATGCCGGTATTCCGGTCATGTTGCTGGAGCTCAAGGCCGATGCACTCGAGCGCGGCCTGACGCAGATTCACAGCCAATACCAGACCGGCCTCCAGCGCGGCAAACTGACCCAGGCCCAGCTGCAACAGCGCATGGCGTTGCTCACCGGCACCCTCGACTACGCCGATATCGCCGACTGCGATCTGGTCATCGAAGCGGTGTTTGAAAGCCTGCCGATCAAGCAGCAGGTGTTCCGCACCCTCGACGAGGTCTGCAAACCCGGCGCGATCCTCGCCAGCAATACCTCGACCTTGAACGTCGACGCCATTGCTGCGGCGACCCGTCGGCCACAGGATGTGATCGGCCTGCACTTTTTCAGTCCGGCCAACGTGATGCGCTTGCTCGAAGTGGTACGCGGCAAAGCCACGGCCGCTGATGTATTGGCCACCACCCTGAGCATCGCCAAACGCATCGGCAAGATTGCCGTGGTATCAGGCGTGTGCTTCGGCTTTATTGGCAACCGCATGCTCGAACCCTACTCCCGCGAAGCGCATCGCCTGTTGCTGGAAGGCGCGACCCCGGCACAGATCGACAAGGTATTGACCGACCTCGGGCTGGCCATGGGGGTGATGGCGATGCACGACCTGGCGGGTATCGATGTCAGTTTCCTGGTGCGAGAGTCGCGTCGTGATGCAATTGCTCACGACCCGAGTTACTGCAAAATCGCCGACGAAATCTACGCCCTCGGTCACTATGGCCAGAAAACCGCGCGTGGCTTCTATCGCTACGAAGGTCGCCTGCGCAAAGACGATTACGAAGTCGTGGCACTCGCCGAACGCCTGGCGGCGGAACTGAACATCAATCGACGCCCGATCAGCGATCAGGAAATCCACGACCGGTGCCTGTTCATGCTGATCAACGAAGGCATCCAGTTGCTCGACGAAGGCATCGCCGAACGCAGCAGCGATATCGACCTGGTGTGGATCAACGGCTATGGCTTCCCGGCCTGGCGCGGCGGCCCCCTGCACTACGCCGAACAGATCGGCCTGGAAAAATTGCTGGCGGGCATCCAAGATTACCGCCAGGCCCTGGGCAGCTATGGCGAGATGTGGTTCCAGCCGGCGCCCTTGCTTGAACGCCTGGTCGCGACTGGCCAAACACGCATCGCCAAAGCCTGACCCGAGTGCGGCCACCGGCATTGCGGTGGCTGCACTCACTCAGCAGTCCAATCGATTGAGCGACGCCCGATGGTCGTAAGGCCGATAACACGACTGCCGATCACGCATCACCTTGATCAAGGCATGCTCCGGATCGCGGGTCAAAAACAGACGGCCACGGTTGGCCACCAGGTCATCCAGCAAGCGCTCCTTCTCGCCGATCAGGCACTCCGCGTTGCGATCATAGCCCGACGTCACGTCCAACTTGAGCCAGTGCACGCCCGGCACCAGGTCGCCGGCGAACAGCACCGGGCCACCCGGCATGGCAATCTCCGGCAGCAATTGCCCCGGTGTAAAGCCATCACACACATGAAAACTCCAACCGCTGCCCAACGACTCGCACTGCGGCGTCTCCAGCAACTCCATGCGCCCGCTGTCTTCCAGTTGCCAGAGGATCTGCGGGACGAACAACTCGCGGTCCAGCGGATGCGGACGCCGGGCCCGCGACCACTGGCGGGCACTGGTTATGTAACGCGCATTCGGAAACAGCAGGCGCGGAGCATCGCCGTCCTTCAAGGTCTCGATAAGCTCCGCGCCGAGCATGGCATGAAGGTGGGTCAGCACCACCGCATGGATATCGTTCTCGCCCAGGCCGAGCCGCGCAAGGCTATCGAGCAAGCCTTTGTGGTGCTGCTGGCAACGGCAGGTGCGCGGCGCGGGCGCCAGCAGGCCATCGCAGCCGGCAAGCACCAACACATTCAGGCCCTCCTCTTGCACCAGCAAACCGCGGGACGCGAGATCGATCAGATTATTCTCATCAGGCTTGATCCACTCCCGCCAAATCTGGCGCGGAGTACCACCGAACATCATGCCGCCATCCAGCTTGCGCGGGCTGGGGGACACTACAGAAAGTCTACGGCTCACCGTTATAACCTCTTGAAACCAGGCGACGACACGCCGCACGCCTTTTTAGACTCGATACAGTAACGTCCCCCCAGCGTTTCGACGCCCCCCTGAAAGGGTGGGAAACCCCTCTAAACAGGTGCTTCCTCAACCACTCGTCGCATCGGAAAAGGCAGTGCCAATGACAGGTCCCCGCATGGCTTAAGGATTGCACAGCACGCCAGTAGCAGCCCCAGAACGACATAATTCTGACGCGGCAGCCATTCAATCAACGCTTAAGGACTCCAGCGAAACGCTAGGCCAGTCACCGGGAGATGTACCGTGTCAACCCTCCACGAAATCGCAGCAAACCACGCCAGAATGGCCCAGGCACGGGCAGAAGCATCTACCGGTTTGAATGAACTACAACCCCACATCGTGGGCGGTTTTGAAGTGACCACCATGCAAGAGCAGGAAATGCCACTGCACATTATTGTCGGGGTGCAGGACGGTCACCTGGGGCAGGTTGGGAGTTATTCGGCGTAAATTGGGGCGTACGACCCAACCTCGCGGCCGAACTTGTCAGAAGCCGCTCAAGCAGGCACTTTAGGACAACCCGCCACCCACGGCGGGTTTACAGGGAGATACGATGGATATTGAGCAACTGACAGCATCGCTGAAGCCGTGGCTCGCCACCGACACCTGGCACACCGGCCATGCGCTGGATGAACAACGCTTTCACAAAGCACTTAAGTCGGCATTCGACAAACTGGGCACGCCGATATCCTTCGAGAACTTTCGTGAGGCCATCGTTCTGGGCCTTGGCGAATATCGGGAGAAAGATGCCAAGACGTTCGAAAATGATGTTGAGAGCTACGCGCAGCTGGGGGAGGATATTTCGTATTACATTGAGAACAGTGCGGAGTAGTTGATGGGTGGGCGTTTAGGCGCTCACTCGCCTGGCGAACTTTCCAACCCAAACGCCCCCCTTGCTTTAGCCGTTCAGTAATTCCAGGGCTAGATCGAAGTCGAAGCGATCTACAGCCCGCGTGGCCCGAGACAGACGCTCGGCCATTTCCGGGTCAAGATCCATCTCACACAGCTCACTCAGCTCACTCAGCTCACTCAGCTCACTCAGCTCACTCAGCAAGTCTAGCGCTTGATCAGAGAAATTTTCGATCCTTCGATGCTGACCCCAGCCATTAACCCTTCCTGGTCGAAGATGAACGCGTACGCGTCGTCTTTCAGCGTCGAGCTGGACAGGTTCTTCGCAATCCCTTCATCAACCACGACAACAGTAGGTCCTACACCGATTTCCCAGCCCTTGGTTTCACGTACATATTTCAAGGCTTTGTCGCTCATCAGAAAAACCACATAGCCATACGATTGGGCCCCCGCCTGCAGCCCCCATGACCCGGTGACTGAGTTGTAATAATTCTCTACTTTCTTGCCCTCCAATAACTCACCTTCGCCATAGCTGCCGCCGAACACAAGGCCTGCCTTGATGATTTTGGGGAAGATAAGCACCGCTTTGGCTTTGTGCGAGATTGATTCGGCAAGTGGGGAGGATTTATAGAGAATTTGCAATGCTTGCCGAGAATCGGCATTCAAGTCCTCGGCGGTGGCCGCGCCTGCATTATTCAGGACGCTCGTCGATGCCAATGATGCTATCGCAAGGAGGATCGATAGAAAGAACCGCATTGATTGAGTCATTTGTGTACTCCGATAAGGGAGAACTGAATGTTAGCAGCAGTCCGTGCCTGCGCTAGACAGGAACCGAACCTACTGACAGTTATCGAGTGCGCCCTAAAGTGTGTGAATCGCAAGCTTCGCTTGAATGAAGCAGGGCCATGGCCACTGAGCAGTCGCGATGCCATCACTTGTGTTGACCACTGTGTAAGAGCCGGGTTCGCCGCTAATCACGAATCTCTGACCATGCTGAAGAGCCATCGCGAACCCGACGGTGAAGGCGTATTTCGGATAGAGCCTAATCTGCAATGGCAATGGCGTGTCGGGGTGGACATAGCGGTGGAGAGCCTCGAATCGCGGACGGGTCGTAGAACCACATCACCCCGTTGGACCAGGCCACCAGCAGACCCTGGGCGGGTCAGGTTGTCTGCGCTCGGTTGTCGACGTGGGACACTACGAAATCCGGGGCGATTCAGACCGTCCAATACCCACAAATCTCTGCCCTTTAATAGGTCAGCCGAACCATAATCAGGCATCTGCGCACCACCTGATAAAAATTGGTTCACCTATCGCCAAACCAATGTACTCCTGCACCGTGAACCCGTCGGCTAAACCTTTGGTGTTTAGCCCAACCCAGCGTTATCCCAGCCTTCCCCTCGCCTGATCAGGCGATTTCATCATCGAACCAATGTTTATTGGCACTACCGTTGCAAACCTTTCTGTTTCGCAGAGTGCGGGTATGCCCTGCAAATTGCCCCCTGTTCTCAGCCTGTCACGGGAGACCATCATGGAAAGGTTCGAGACTGATGCGCCCCACGACAACGCGTCGAAGCTGGCCCTGGACGCCCTGCGTCAGATGGTTGCCCAGTATGCGGCGTTCCCCCAGCGGGCCTTGCCTACCGAGCGTGAACTGGCGGTGGATTTTGGCGTCGGTCGACGGGCCATTCGCCGTGCCCTGGCGGTGCTCGAAGCCGAAGGGCATGTTTGGCGGCGACAAGGCAAAGGTACTTTTGTCGGCCCTAGCCCGCCCAGCGCGTTGATGAGTTTTGCCAAATTGTCAGGCCGAACCAATTTCAGCGAGGTGATGGAAGCGCGGCTACATCTGGAACCAGCTCTGGCGGCCCTGGCGGCCCTCCACGCCAGCGGCGAACAGATGGCGATTCTGCGCCGGCTGGCAGAACGCACCACTCACCAGCAGGACGCTTGTGAGGTCGACGCCGAGGCGCTGGAGCTGTGGGACAGCGCGCTGCACCGTGGCATCGCCGAAGCCGCCGGCAACCGCCTGATGCTGGACATTTTCGAAATGCTAGACGCCATTCGCCTCGATCCGATCTGGCGCGACCTGCGGCAACGGGCGCGTAGCACTGATCGCCTGAGCACCTACAGCCACGACCACGACGACATCGTCAGCGCCATTCAAGCCCGTGACCCGGTCAAGGCAGCCACCGCCATGCGCGGACATCTGCGCGCACTGCAGCAAGCCCTTGATCACGTTATATACCAAGACCTTGAGGCCAGTTTATGAGTCAGCAGACGCCAGACATTCAACGCCCGGTATTGAGCGTCCGCGACCTCATCGTGCGTTTCAAGGACGCCCCGGCCAACGTGGTCGATGGCGTGTCATTTTCGGTGCAGCCGGGCAAGACCCTGGCCATCGTCGGCGAATCTGGCTGTGGCAAAAGCGTAACGTCCATGGCCTTGATGGGGCTGTTGCCCGAGACGGCCACGGTCAGCGCCAGTGCTTCCAGCCTGCTCGGCGAGCCGATAGTGGGCATGTCTGATACGCGTTTGCTAGAGATGCGCGGCAACCGCATGGCGATGATCTTTCAAGAACCCATGACCTCGCTCAACCCGGTGTTCACCATCGGCGAGCAGATCGCCGAAAGCGTGATCCGTCATCAGGGCCTGTCTTCCAACGCTGCGCGGCAACGGGCCCTGGAGATGTTGGAAAAGGTGCGCGTACCCGACGCCACACAACGCCTGGATGCCTACCCCCACGAACTCTCCGGCGGCATGCGCCAGCGCGTGATGATCGCCATGGCCTTGGCCAACGCCCCGGCGCTGATCATCGCCGACGAGCCGACCACCGCGCTGGACGTGACCATTCAGGCACAGATCCTTTCGCTGGTGGGCAATTTGCAGGCCGAGACCGGCACCTCGATGATCCTCATTACCCACGATCTGGCTGTGGTCGCTGAAGTCGCCGACGAGGTGATGGTGATGTACGCCGGTCGCGTGGTGGAAAGCGGCTCGGTGAAGACCCTGTTCGATGATCCACAGCACCCCTACACCATAGGTCTGATGGGTTCGATGCCTTCGGTCGGCCCGCGCGAAGGACGCCTGGCCACTATCAACGGACGCGTGCCGACACCCGCAGAAATGCCTTCGGGCTGCCGCTTTGCCAGCCGTTGCCCGTTCGTCATCGCGGCCTGTCGCGAAGAACGCCCAGCCCTGCTGGAGATCTCCAGCGGCCACTTCGCCGCCTGCATCCGCGCGCCACTGGAACAGCATCTGGGAGTCAGTGCATGAGCCTGCCGCACAGCAACACGCCACCGCAGCCTGAGACCTCCACGACGATTCTTGAAAGCATCGCAGTGAGCAAACATTTCAGCAGTGAAACCGGTCTTTTCCAACGCAAGAAACCACCCGTGCAGGCGGTCAACGAGGTGTCGCTTGCAGTGCGTCGGGGCGAAACCCTGGCGCTGGTGGGCGAGTCCGGCTCGGGTAAATCGACCCTCGGCCGAGTACTGCTCAACCTGCTCAAACCCACCGCCGGTGACGTGATCTACGAAGGCCGCAACCTCGGCAACCTTCCACCGGAAAAACTACGCCGGGTTCGCCGCGATCTGCAGATCATCTTTCAGGACCCCTTCGCGTCGCTGAATCCACGGATGAGCGTCGAGTCGATCATTGGCGAGCCGATCTGGCTGCACCGCGACGACAGTCGTAGTGCGCGGCAGGACAAGGTCGCCGAACTGCTGCGCACCGTAGGCCTCGCGCCAGAACATGGCAGCCGTTTTCCCCATGAATTTTCCGGCGGTCAACGCCAGCGCATCGGCATCGCTCGCGCCCTGGCCTCTGAGCCGCGTTTGATCCTCGGCGATGAGCCGGTCTCGGCGCTGGATGTGTCGGTGCAGGCACAAGTGGTCAATCTGCTGGAAGACCTCAAGCGTCAATTCGGTCTGACCCTGGTCATCGTCGCCCACGGCCTGGCAGTGATCCGCCACATGAGTGATCGCGTAGCGGTGATGTACCTCGGCGAGATCGTCGAGCTGGCGCCGGTCAATGCGCTGTTCGAGACGCCGTTTCATCCCTACACCCAGGCGCTGATGGCCGCGGTGCCGGTCAGCCACCCGGACCTGCGTCGCCCGCGCCCGCTGCTGGGCGGCGACATGCCAAGCCCGAGCAAACCGCCATCGGGTTGCCGTTTCCACACCCGCTGCCCCCACGCCAAATCCGTGTGTCGCGAGATTAAACCGGTGTTCGAAACCGTCGCACCGCAGCGTCAGGTGGCCTGCCATTACTGGCGCGAAATCGCCAATGCCGGCGCGGGTTCACTGATCGTCCCGACACCCAGCGCGGCCTACACGCAGCGCCTGAGTCTGTTCAAAAGCCATCAAGCCCTTTCTCTGGAGAGTCAGCCATGAAGTTCGCCCACCTGATGACGACCACGCTGTTACTGCTGGCCGCGAATGCTGCCTTCGCCGAAACCACCCTGCGCATCGGCATCCAGGATGACCCGGACATGCTCGACCCGCATCGCTCGCGCACCTACTCAGGCCGCCTGGTTTACACCGCACTGTGCGACAAGCTGGTGGATGTCAGTCCGGACCTGACCTACGTGCCGCAACTGGCCACCGCCTGGAGCTGGAGCGAAGACGGCAAGACCCTGACCATGACCCTGCGCGACGGCGTAACCTTCCACGACGGTGAAGTGTTCGATGCTGCCGCCGTGAAATTCAACCTCGACCGCGCCCGCACCCTGCCCGACTCACTGCGCAAGAGCGAACTGGCGTCAGTGGAAAGCGTCGATGTGATCGATGCCAAGACCGTGGCAATCAAGGTCAAGCAACCGGACGCCACACTGATCTCGCAATTGTCCGACCGCGCCGGGATGATGCTCGCACCCAAGGCCTCAACAGGCGATGTCACCTTGAAACCGGTCTGCTCAGGGCCGTACAAGTTCGTCCAGCGCGTGCAGCAGGACCGCATCGTCCTGGAGCGTTTCGACAACTACTGGAACAAGCAGGCTTACCACTTCGACAAGGTAATTTACCTGCCGATTCCCGATACCTCGGTGCGCTTGGCCAACCTGCGCTCGGGTGACCTGGACATCATCGAGCGGGTGGCGCCCACCGATGTGAAAACCGCCAAGGCCGACAGCAAGGTGCAGGTGTTCAGCACGCCAGGGCTGGGTTATATGCAGCTGATGTACAACACCAATAATGGTGAAAAAGCCAACAACCCAGTGGGCAAGGACAAACGCGTGCGCCAGGCATTCGAGCTGGCCATCGACCGCGATGCGATCAACCAAGTGGTGTTCGAAGGCCTGTATGCACCGAGCGCCCAGCCGTTTCCGAAAAGCAGCCCTTACTACGACAAGAGTTTGCCGGTTCCGGTCCGCGATGTTGATGCGAGCAAAAAGCTGCTGGCTGAAGCCGGGGTGAAATTGCCGGTCAACGTCGAACTGAAAGTGGCCAACAATCCTATCGCCCAACAGGTCGGTCAGATCATCCAGTCCATGGCCGAGGAAGCCGGGTTCAAGGTCAATCTGGTTGCCACTGAATATGCCACGCTGCTCAGCGAACAACAGGCCGGCAACTTTCAGATCGGCATGATTGCCTGGTCAGGCCGTCCTGATCCGGACGGCAATATTCACCCATTCGTGACCTGCAAGGGTGGGCAGAACGACAGCCACTTCTGCGACCCTAAACTCGACGAATTGTTGAACAAGGCCCGCGTGACCAATGACCAGGCCCAGCGTCAGGCGCTGTACTCCCAGGCGCTGCGCCAGCTCGCCGACGATGTACCGGGCAGCTATCTGTATTTCGACCCACGGATCATCGCCATGCGCAACAACATCAGCGGTTTCGTGCCGAGTCCCGACGGTTTGATTCGCCTGACCAACGTCGCCTTCAAATGATCACGGCTCCTTCGCATAACCAATTCGGCCGCGAGGATTCGCCATGCTGATGTTCATTTTGCGCCGGTTGCTCAGTGCGATCCCGACACTGATCCTGGTCTCGCTGTTTGTCTTCACCCTGCAGAAACTGTTGCCGGGTGACCCAGTGCAAGCCATGGCCGGCGAAGAGCGCGACCCGGCGGTGATGGAATACCTGCGCGAGAAATACCGGCTCAACGATCCACTCCCCCTGCAGTATGTGCACTGGGTCGGCAACGTGTTGCAGGGTGACTTCGGCACTTCGTTGCGCACCGAACAACCGGTGACCACGCTACTGGCTTCAAAGCTGCCAGTGACCATCGAGCTGGCAGTGCTGGCGTTGATCATTGCCTTGCTGATCGGTATTCCTACCGGGGTGATTTCAGCGGTGCGCAAAGGCACCGCCGTTGACTACGGGGCCAACGTATTCGCCCTGTCGGGCATTTCCATTCCGCACTTTTGGCTGGGGATCGTGTTGATCATGATCTTCGCCGTGAAGCTGCAATGGCTGCCTGCCTCCGGCTTTGTGCCCATGGATGAAAATCTTGGGCAAAACCTCAAGACCCTGATCCTGCCAGCATTCGTGCTCGGCGCCGGGCTGTCCGGCGTGCTGATGCGCCACACCCGTAGCGCCATGCTTGAAGTGCTGCGCGCTGACTATGTGCGCACCGCACGGGCCAAGGGGCTGTTCCCGCGTACGGTGATTCTCAAGCATGCCCTGCGCAATGCCCTGATGCCCATCGTCACCCTGACCACGTTGCTGTTTGGCGAACTGTTGGGCGGTGCGGTGCTGACCGAGCAAGTGTTCAGCATTCCCGGTTTCGGCAAGATGATCGTCGACGCCGTGTTCAATCGTGACTACGCCGTGGTGCAAGGCGTGGTGCTTTGCGTAGCGATTGGTTTCGTGCTGCTGAACCTGCTCGCCGACGTGCTCTACCGCCTGATCAACCCGCGCCTGAGGACTGCCTGATGACCTCGATTGCCGTGACGCCTCTGCCGGTGCTGAAGCCGCGCACCCGCTCTCCGTTCGTGAAGAAGTTCCTCGCCAACAGAGGCGCGGTGCTCGGCGCCGCAGTCTTGATTGTGTTCATCCTCACCGCGCTGCTGGCGCCGTGGATCGCGCCCTACGACCCGCTGAAAGCGAACTTCCTCGCCGTGCGCAAAGCGCCATCGATGTTGCACTGGCTGGGTACTGATGAGCTGGGCCGCGACCTTTTCTCGCGCTTGTTGTGGGGGGCGCGCAGTTCGTTGCTGGCCGGTGGTGTATCGGTGGCCATCGCGATGATGATCGGCGTGCCGCTGGGCCTGCTGGCCGGCTATTTCGGCGGCAAGCTGGACGCCGTGATTTCACGCATTATGGAAGCGCTGCTGTCCTGTCCATTTCTGGTGTTGGCGATTGCCCTGGGGGCGTTTCTCGGCCCGAGTCTGAGCAACGCGATGATCGCCATCGGCCTGTCGGCGATGCCGATCTTCTCGCGTCTGACTCGCGGTCAGGTGCTGGCGATTCGTCACGAAGATTACCTGGAAGGCGCTCGCGCCATCGGTCTGCCGGACCGCTGGATCATCGTGCGTTACGTGTTGCCCAACGTGCTATCGCCGCTCGTGGTGCAAGCGACGCTGACCATCGCTTCGGCGATTCTGGCCGAGGCAAGCCTGTCATTCCTCGGCCTGGGCCAGCAACCGCCTTCGCCGTCCTGGGGCTCGATGCTCAACACCGCAAAAAACTTCATGGAGCAGGCGCCGTGGATGTCCATCGCGCCGGGCGTAGCGATCTACATCACCGTGCTCTGCTTCAACCTGTTGGGCGACGGCCTGCGTGACGCCCTCGACCCAAAAAGCTAATCAACAGCCAAGAAGAGACGAATTCATGTTCGATGATCTGGATTACAGCCAACCTTATGCGTCCGCCCGCTCGCCGGTGATGGGCAACAACATGGTCGCCTGCTCGCAACCATTGGCAGCCCAGGCCGGCCTGGCCATGCTGCGCCAGGGCGGCAACGCGGTGGACGCCGCCATTGCCGCGGCCATGGTCCTGACCGTGGTCGAGCCCACCGGCTGCGGCATTGGCAGCGACGCATTTGCCATCGTTTGGGACGGCAAAGCACTGCAGGGCCTGAATGCATCTGGCCGCTCGCCTCAGGGCTGGACGCCAGAGTATTTCGCAGGTCAGAAAGAAATGCCCCAGCGTGGCTGGGATTCGGTGACCGTGCCGGGGGCAGTGTCGGCCTGGGTCGCGCTGTCCGAGCGTTACGGCAAACTGCCTTTCGCCACGCTCGCAGGTCCTGCCATTGGTTATGCCCGGGATGGTTATCAGGTCACGCCGATCATTGCCGAGCTGTGGCGGCGTGGCGCCGAGCTGTTGAAGGATCAACCGGGCTTTGCCGAATGCTTTTTACCCGACGGCAAAGCACCGGCCGCCGGACAAAAGATCACGCTCAAGGATCACGCCAAGACCCTGGAACTGATCGCCGAAACCAAGGGCGAGTCGTTCTATCGCGGCGAACTGGCGCAGGCCATCGTCGCCCATGCCAACGCCAATGGCAGTGTGATGAGCCTCGACGATCTGGCCACACACCGCGTCGACTGGATCGACACCCTGTCGGTGCCATACGCCGGCGCGGTGGTCCATGAGCTGCCGCCTAACGGCCAAGGCATCGCGACCCTGGCCGGGCTGACCCTGCTCGAAGCGCTGGGCGTCGGCGAGCATCCGGTGGACTGCGTCGAAACTGTGCATCCGGTGTTGGAGGCGATGAAACTGGCGCTGGCCGACCTCAATCAGCACGTTGCCGACCACGATCACATGCGTGTCACGTCCAAAGATCTTCTGAACCCGACGTATCTAATGAAGCGTGCGGCTCAAGTCAATGAACAGGCCGCTGACCCGCAGCATGGCTCGCCCAAGGCAGGCGGCACGGTGTACCTGTCGACGGCAGACGAGAACGGCATGATGGTTTCGTTCATCCAGTCAAACTACATGGGCTTCGGTTCTGGCGTGGTAGTGCCAGGCACTGGCATCAGCCTACAAAACCGCGGCGCGGGCTTCACCCTAGACCCAGAGCACGTCAACTGCGTATTACCGGGCAAGCGGCCCTTCCAGACCATCATTCCGGGCTTCGTGATGAACGCCGACGGCACGCCATTGATGTCCTTCGGCCTGATGGGCGGCCCGATGCAGGCCCAGGGGCATTTGCAGATGATGATGCGCATCCTGCGCTACAAACAGAATCCACAAGCCGCCGCCGATGCGCCGCGCTGGCGGATCGAATCCGGGCTGAAGGTGGCTGTGGAGCGTTCATTTGATCGACAGGTGGTTGAAGAACTGCGCGCCAAAGGGCATGACATCGTAGTGGAAGAACCGAGTGGCGTATTTGCCTTTGGTGGTGCACAGATCATCCAGCGCACGGCCCACGGGTATGTCGGCGGCACCGATCCGAGGAAGGACGGGGTGGTGGCCGTGTATTGATTCATTACTGAGCGCGCCGTCTTCATACAATCGCTAGTGGCCTGTGTGGTTAGTTCTGTTGGTCAACTTCGGCGCCAGAAGCCATATCCTGTGTTGCTGTTCCTCGCCATAGCGGGCTATGACTTGTCACTGCGCCTTGGGCATGGGCTTCTAGCATCCGGATTTGAGCTAACGACTTAACCGTACAAGCTACTGAAAACCGTAGACGACAAACAATCATTCATCCGCTTCATTGAAGCCGACTGATCTGGCACTCCGCCCTCTCGACCCGGTTGGCTCCAGACCAAAGATAACCATCCGCTGGCGTGGCCTCTGACGCCAGCATTTTTTGAATGGGCGTTGGTAAGCAATCGTCCCTTTCAGGACATCTGGTGGACCCGCTGTGGTTCACCTATGTTGCAACCAAACGCACGGCATTGACTGCCGTAATCCAAGGTTGCCGCCTTGCTGAGGTAGCTCACCCGATGGAAGTACTCATCCATCTCGGCAGGACCCTCTTGAGAGAGGTGGTATTCAGAATAGGGAGGGATATCCGCGCGCCCGGGTGGGGCGAGGGCTCGGCTATGTAGCGTCATGTGCTCAGTACTGAATCACCCGCAATAAAGCAGCGCGAAGTGCATCTGTTCTAGAGTCGGGAAATTATTTTTCGCCTATGTTATGCCAGACGGCTGCCATCCGAAGCATCTTCTCAGCATTGGCGCTGTCCACCGCAAAGGCCGGCTACCTAAAGAGAGATAGTGAACTTTTAACGCGTACCGAGTGTTACGAAGTTGCTGCCAAGATCATCAGTGAAGTCCATTCACTGATGACTATCGGCGACCCGCATAGGCAACATTTTCATGCGAAAGTCCAAAATGGGCAGAGAAATACCACAGCATTGACAAAAAAACCTCGGCGCCACTTAGATGCTGCCACTTGTCACGCAGGGGCCATGCCGCATCGGGTGGTTATTTTGCGCACGGTGCCGTAAACCATTGGGCTCACATACACCTCCTTTGTCAGCTCACAGATTAGCGTTCGCTAATGAGGCAAGTATTAGCAAACAGTAATTTACTGTTTGCTAATAGAAAGGGATCATTCGGGGATGGATATCAACAAAATCAGGGTTGACGCACTCAAGGCCGTAATGGTGGAGCGTCACAAAAAAACTTCGCCAATCAGCACGGCCTTGACCCAAGCGAGCAAGCCAAGCGTTGCAGAAGATCTAAAAATGCCAAAGAAGCAGCCGACAGACACCACGACAGCAACCGCTACCGAGATCGAAAGATCCATCCAGGCGCTGAATAAAATGGCTGAACGCCTTTGGGGGGATGGCCGCGAGGCCGAGGCGAAAGCCCTACTCGATGCCTTGGATTCGTTAAACCGGGCGCTGGATCGGATCAGGATCGGCGAAAGTCGCAGGGTTCTCCATTAAGGCTTTTTAGGAGGTTATCGTGGGGCTCACCACCTGGCGCTGAAATGTTGAGACTCTACGAGATCCATTCTTGATATCGTACGCTCTATCCAGCTCTGTAGATCGATGCGTTGTGTCTCTTGAAACCTCTAAACCTTCTGCACAAAGACAGAATAGAAAAGTTCCTGATGTACGTAAGGCATTGGGCGCACAGTGTTGCGATGTCTTCAGTATGATGTGCGCACTAGATTTCGAAACCGGCTGGGATAAAATTAACCCATAGCCCAACGTTTGAGCCCGGTCCAGCGCCGGGCTTTTCGTATCCGCCACTCGTCCGGCGGCTAGCACCTTACCCTTTCCCGATCTTCCAATGCAGCACACCCCTGCGCGGAAGATTCAAACCATGAACAGAAAAATTACTGCGATCGTCCTCACGGGTCTGCTCTCATCGTGTTCGTTCGTCGCGCTCGCCGCCGAGAAGACAGCGGCAGGATCTCCCGCCCCGACAACCTCGGCACCAGGGAGTAATCAGGCACGTGGAGCCGAATCCAAAGAGGACAAGGCATCCAAGAAGGGAGAGGAAGCATCGGGCAGCAACTCCGGCGCTGATGCGGAGATGATGGAAAAGGATATGGACACCTCCAGTGGCAAGAAGGACGGTGCTTCAACTCAGCAGGGAAATAAGCCCTAACGACTGAATAGTCAGTGTCGCCGGCTCACTTCCTCGGCGCCGGGCTTTTCGTTTTCCCTTCCACCTGATACGCACCCATAAATAGATGAGCCCGCCTCTTCCCGCTCGAATGCATCCGTCACCTGGCAGGCAGCAGACAGCAGACAGCAGACAGCAGGGTCGTCGATGTCACCGCGCATCAACTGGAATACCGATAGGCCCAACCCTCGCGACAATACACTGCTGATGCAGCAAACCCAGGCCGTCGCCAGTAGCGGGCCTGGGAACCACATAAAAAGGCTCAGCTCGGGTCATTTACTGAGTGGACGTTTGGCGCAAGCCCCAGAGAATGAGCAGCGCAGCAACAATCATGGCAACTCCGACACTCGCAAAACCCACCGTCACTAAGCTCTCCTGCCAATGTTCAGCTGCGCGTCCTGCGCCAGTGAACGGAGACATGGCAGCCGTTCCCAGAACGGCAGCGAGTGCTGTAACCCCTAAGTTTGCATAGGTGCCGTAAAGCACGGTCCAGTATGCGATTGCCTTGTTGCGTGCGGAGAGATGTACCTCCATCCAAACAGCACCTATCGCCAGAAGCAGGATTCCATTCATCACCCCTTCAAGGTGAGCCGCAAGACCCATACGTGGATTGCTGAACTGCTGTTCGATGAGGCCCGTACAGAGTCCCAGGAAGAACAAAAGCATGCCATGCCAGAGCAATCTACGGCGACTGTCGACCATGGCCGTGGGGCCTCCCGTGATTCGCTGAATTAGAGGTTCAGCACTCAACAACTCTAGTCGTTCCCAACAAAACGCAGCGCTCAATCCTGCGTGACGTACCACGCTCCGAACTCTCCCCACCACCCCATCCCACGGCGCCCTCAGGCAACTGTCTGTGCGCGATGGTGTGGTGGAAAGGGTTTGGTAAATAACGAATGGAGAAAGTCATGAGCAAATTCATGGAATCCATCACGGCCGCAGTAAAGGCGATGCTGACGAAGCTGGAAGAGAAGAAGTCGCAAGCCCTACCCGATGTCGTGGGAAGAGCAGTCGATTCTTATCGGAGCGTTGCCGGCCCACCTGCAAACGATGGCCCTGTTCAAGGTGAACACTGGGTGTCGCGAACAAGAGGTCTGCAAGCTGAGGTGGGATTGGGAGATTTCAGTTCCGGAGCTTGGCCCGAGTGTGTTCCTGATTCTGGCGGGAGACATGAAAAGTCTGGAGTGAAGAACGGCGATGAGCGCTTGGTAGTACTGAGCAGCGTGGCCAAATCGATCGTTGACCAGCAGCGCTGGCCTGAGCACGGAATGGGTTTCCCCCTACAAGGGCAACGCAATGCACCTGATGAACGATTCAGCCTGGAAGAAAAGCAAGGATCCGCGCGGCGAAACTCTGGCAGGAGGAAAACCTTCGCCCCGCTCACCCTGGCTATCTGTCGATCAGGATTCACGACTTGAAACCCACGTTTGGCCGTCGCCTTCGAGCGGCGGGTGTCACAGAGGAAGACCGCAAGGCCTTGCTCGGGCACAAGAACGGCAGCATCACCAGTCACTACTCGGGCGCTGAGCTCGGGCATCTGATTGAAGCTGCGAACAGGGGATCAGCAACCGATTCGCGCGGCCCGGTGCTGACGATTCTGAAGCGGAGGCAGGCATGAAAAATCGACGAGTCACGCAAAACTCACGTGCATGAAAAAGGCCGATACGGTAAATATCGGCCTAAGTCATTGAAAAATATGGTCGGGACGGAGTGATTCGAACACTCGACCCCTAGCACCCCATCTCCTTTTTCATACTTCTTGAAAGATTCCAAAATTTCACTCTGGATTTTTATAAGCTAGTATTTACTTGAGCTCCAGCGGTGTTCTGCTCTACGAGAGTCCAGTAACGTCCATCAAGAGCCGACGTTTTTGTGGGGGTAAAAGTAGGGGGAGTCCGTTTCATGGCCAAAATTACCATCAAAGAACTCGAGTCGCTGACCGCCAATGATGCCGGCCGCATCCTCAGGGAGGATGGCAATCTCGCCGGTCGAATTTCCGTGCGTAAGGACGGTGTGTCGGTCAGCTTTTTCTATCGGTATCGCTGGGGCGACCAGAACAAAGAGTACGCCTGCGGAACCTGGCCGCGCAAATCCCTGACGGACATCCGCAAGGCCCGCAACCAGGCACGTGCGCTCATCGATGAGCAGATCAATCCCAACGAACACAAGAAAACCGCCAAGGCACAGGCGCATGCCGCAACGAACGCAGAGGCCGAGCAGGTAAAAACGGCGAAGGTGCAAACGCTGACCGTCCAGGATCTGGCCAAAGCCTGGCTGTTGGACGGCGTGGCGCGCAAAGATGGCAATGCCGAGTTGCAACGGCGCTTTAGTAAGGACCTTTACCCAGCACTCGGCAAGACCGCGGTGAACAATGTTTCCGAACACGATATTCGGGCGCTGATCCGCACCGTGGTCAACCGCGGCGCTCACCGTCAAGCCATCAGCTTCTTCGCCGACCTCACCCAGATGTTCAGCTGGGCTAGAAAGCGCCAACCTTGGCGGGCGTTACTGGTTGAGGGTGATCCGACTGAGCTGGTCGACATCTCCCCCCTGATCCCTGCCGACTACGAAGCGGAAAGAAGCCGAATCCTTTCCCCGACTGAGCTGTTGGAACTGCACAATCGCTTCCAGCAAATGACTGCCGATTACGACGCCCTCCCCGCGGGCCAAAAATACGACGGCATTCGACCGCTAAAGAAGGAAACCCAACTCGCGCTCTGGATCAGCCTGGGCACGCTATGCCGGATTGGCGAGTTGCTCCAGGCCGAGTGGAAAAATGTCGATCTGGACCGGCAGACCTGGTTCCTTCCCAGTGAAAACGTCAAAGGCACCCGCGGCAAGAGACAAGACCACCATGTCTTCCTCTCCCCCTTCGCCCTGCATTTCTTTCAGGAACTCAAAACCCTAACGGGAGATTCACAGTGGTGCTTTCCGAACAAGCACGATGATGGGCATGTGGACGTAAAGGTGGCGAGTAAACAGGTCGGCGATCGCCAGGCCCGGTTCAAAAACCGCAAGGCCCTCTCACGACGGCGTCACGACGATACCCTGGTCCTGGCCGACGGCCAAAACGGCGACTGGACGCCGCATGACCTGCGCCGCACGGGCGCGACCATGATGCAGGCCTTGGGGGTCAGCCTGGACGTCATCGACCGCTGCCAAAACCATGTACTGGCCGGTTCGCGGGTGAGACGACACTACCTGCATCACGACTATGCCGAAGAGAAGAAACGTGCCTGGAATCTGTTGGGCGATCGTCTCAGTGAAGTCTTGTCCGCAACCTACGAGCACACACCGACCGAGTCGATGTTGTCGTTTCCTGCATATACCGTGAATAGTTATTTACCGCCGTCTTAAGTTGGCGTCTTTAGTGTTGCGTCGTCATCAGCGATTGACGACCCCGTGAGAAGTGGAACCGTTGTCCAACTCACTGTGCCAGTGTAGGGCGTGCCATCGGCAGCCCGGCTCCACCGAAAATATTCTCTAGCCGGTACAGCGCCAAAAGGTCGGCGAACTTCGCCGCCGTTACGTGAAGCAACAATCCTCCGGTCGGGCTGTTTTTGTCGATGTACTGCGCAGGGAACTAGTGTTTGTATCAGTGTTTCGCGGCACGCCCAGTCCCTCCTGCCACAGCCCAGGCATCAAGTACGTGACCGCTCCCTCCGGTACAGAACGGGCGCTAACCGGATCAACAACTGACTTTTTATGTGCTCAAGCGCTTCGTCATCCAGATTCAAGTTCTTCAAGTGCTCTAGCAGCTCGCTTTGCCCTGGTTGACCGAATGCTAGACGGTAAAGCGATAGGACTTTTTGCATGTTCGGATAGCGGCGTGCTTCTTCGCTGAAGGCAAGTCTCGGAATCAAGCGGCGGATCTTCGCGTCACCTTCGGGATAATGCCAATAGGGCACCAGATCAGTTCCCCAGGTGGGGCTTTCGACAGATGTAAACAACGCCTTCCAGTTTTCGGGCGCGCTGTCGTACTCCGCCACCGCTTGCACCACTCGACGCCGGACCACCAGCGACTGGTAGCGATTGACCCGCCCTTCCCGCTGTTCCAGATCTATCGGGTTATTCGGCAAATTCCAATGCACGACTTCGCTGCAGTACCAATGAAAATCCAGGCCTTCCTGACCAATGGAAGTTGATGCGAGAACGAACGGCCGAAACGGCGAATTAAAGCTTTCACGTATATTGATGATTCGTGTCTGGCCCGCTTCATCCGTGGTTTTCTGAGCGCCCAGTTGCACGGCATAATGACATCTCAGGTGAGTGTCGTCTTTTTCCCTGTCAACCTTCCAGACTTTCACATTCGACGGTGTCGTGCGAAGAACGCTTTCGAGCGTAGTCACCACATCATCCAGCAACTTGTCGGGTGCAAGTAGGTAACAGTACTCCTCAAGCATCGCCTGAATGCCGCCATCGGCGCAGTACCTCACGATGCCTCGCCAAGGATGCAGCGGGTCGAGCCGCCGGGCGATCGCACTGCCCGTGACGCTGTTGAATAGACTGACAAATCCCAGAGCGACCCGACTGGCGGCTCCTATCAGGCAAGGACCGGGATACAGCTGCCGCAGCACGCGGTAGGCGCTCACCGCCGGCGATCCCACAGCCAGCCTGGCAAGGTACTGAGGAAGGTCTTCAGGCATTGCGCCCAGTTCATCCAGTTGGTTGAAACGACGGGATATTTCGCGAACGCGCAACCGCGCTCCGTCGGAGAGATTGCCGACGTCCGACATGGCTTCGAACCATGTGGCGGTCCATCCCTCGTGCGCCTGATCCAGCAGCATCGGGGCAAACAGATACCAGTAGTGGCTGTTCTGAGCGCCCTGATTGCGGACGCGCAATGACGCTAGACTCCTTGTGAAGTGCCGGATGAGTTCGTCAAGGCGGCTCTCCAGTGGGACTGAAGTACGCGCTATCGGAATGTCAGTCAGGCAGCGGGCAGGATAAATCAGCGACCAGTTGGCAACGTCCCCGCTGTCGAGTTTGATCACCGCGCGACGTTGTTGCAGATGACGGTTCTGGTCGTCTTCGCTGACACCGGCACGGCGCTTGTTGAAGTACTCCGATTTGTCCGTGAGATGCTGCTGGACTCGCCGTTCCGCCTCGTAGCTCATCAGCCCGCCCACCATCCTCGGCACCATCGTCCAGGAGGAAAACAGTAACGTCTTGCTGAGTTGCTCGTGACCGGCAAAAAAGCCTCTGAGTCTATAGTGCGGCCAACTAGGCGGTAGCCAAAGCAGCATTTCCGGACCGGCTTTACGCCCGTCTCCAAACAAGTGACTGGCTAACCAGCGAACCTGCGGATTGGGTGCCTCGCGGGCGACATCCAGCGTGAACTTGCGGATCCGCTCGCGCGATAACCAGAGGTTTTTGTTGGCGGTCAACTGCTTGAACAGCGCCGGAGATCGCTCGAAGCGGCGTTGCAGCACTTCTTGCACTTTGTAACCGGTACTGAACGACAGCGGCCAGGCTGCCGACTTGAAAAAACTCATGATCTGACTGGAGACGCGCAGTGAGCTGTCAGCTTCCAGAACGAGCGCCAGCCGGTCCAGCTCGATATAAGTGCGGATATCATCGGCGCGCAATTGTGGCAAGTCTTGCGGGGGTATCCCGTCGACCAGGCTGTCCACATCCCGAGCGATCTGGCTTCGCTCCGTGCGGCAAATCAGTGGGCGAAGCAATCGCTCCACTTCTCGGCGAGGCGCATCGTCCAGCGCTTCGCCATCGATGCAGTCGCGTCGCAGACACAGCAGCGCAGCCTGCAGTTTCTTGCGTGCAGGTTCGTAAGCATCGAGTGGCGACAGATTCAAAAACGCGAGGATCTGCTTGAGTTTCTCCAGATGGCCGTCATCGTTCTCATCGTCATCCACGGTGCTCATGGCTTTGAACGGAGTGGCCGAGAGCATCAAGACATTGCTCTCGCGCTCGCGACTGAATATCTCCCGCGCGATCAGGGACTGTTCGTTTTCCTGCAGATCGAGCAGGCTTTCGAAGCGCTGAAACTCGTCGAGAATGAACAGATCCGCCCGGAGATGCGTAGCGCAGCATCGGGCGAACGTCACGCGCAAATCGCGCATCAGCTCGCGTTTGACGCCACGGTGACGTTCCGCACGCAGACAGGCAGTGCTGCGCAGTCGTTCCAGCAATGAGGGCGTCGCGTCGTTCGACACGAAAGTGATCGCTGCGTGAAAGCTGGCAACGATCTCCTTCACCAGTCCTTGCTGTTCTATCTGATCCCGCTCCGCCTGCCAGCTGTCAGCACATTGCACTCGGTCCTGGAACAGCGCCGTCAAACTGTGGCGAAAACCTCGAAGCTGCGGGTGCTGAAGCAACGCCGCAAGGATAATGCCCCTCTCCTGCTGGTTTCCTGTTCCCTGGGTCAGCGAAAACGATGTGGCTGGCGTCAGGGTGCAAATTTCCAGCAATGCACCGTGCTGCTCGGGCTGGCACACCGCGACTTGTGCGAGGCGTGCGTAAGACGGCTGTCGAATCCAGCCGCTGCCTGCTGGAAACACGGCAAGCTTGGCCAGGTTCTCAGCGGCCAGACTCAAGTTGGAACAGATATAGGTGACACGCAGCGGTTCGCGTCGATGCCAGTCGCGCAGCATCGACACGATCAGTCCTTTCGCTACGACGGTCTTTCCTAACCCGACTTCGTCGGCAACCAGCACCCGACGGCTGTGCTGCGGGTCTTTGAACTGTTCGGCAATACGCTCGACTGTCGCACGCTGGAAATCCTTGAGCCTGCTCCAAGTCATCTGCAGGGCTAGATCGACGTTGTCGCGATCCGATACAAATCGAGTCATGCTTTCTTCTTCCATGCAAGCTGCTGGTACTGCGCCCATAAGACAGACAGCTCAGAAGGGACCAGATGTTCAGTCTCGCTGAGCCGGGCCAGAATGGCGTCGATGCGCTGCAGCTTTTCAGGCTGTCGGGCAGCACAACGCAAGAGAGCCTCGTGCAGCGGCCCGCCGAACATCTGGCTGAAGTCGGTATCAGCGTCCGCCCCGGGACCGCCCTCCCTCGTCATGCCGGTATCCGCCGTATACGCGTGGCCTGGATGCAACAGCATCTGAATATAAGCCAGCAGCTTGTGCGGGCTATCAATCAGCGTCGTCGTGATTTTCTGCTCTCGCGTATCGCCACCATCGATTTCAAGACGGACCTTGATCATCAGTTCGACGGGAGGTGATGACACCGGTATCACTCTGAGAATAACGAATGCACTGACCTGGGTCAGATTCAGGTCTTCCCAAACCATACGAGAAGCCAGACTCAGCGGCTTGCCTCTGACCAGCGGCTGCACCTCGATCACCCAATCGCAATGTTGCTCCAGGAGTGGCGGCGGGCATTCAATGACACAGGTGTAAGTCCCGTTGGCCTCGGCACGGGCCTGCAGACACCAGTCTGCCTGGATCAGGTTGTGCTGGAGTCTGCGCATCCACGCTTCCGTCTGATGATCATCCGTGATCGACGCTGGGCTGAAACGATGAGGGATGAAAATACCTGTCGGCTCTTGCTCACGTCCTACCAGTTCTGCGCGGAGCTGGTCGACGGACTGCTGGCCACTTTTGCTCGACAGTCGCAGCATGAACTCGGTATTGCGCGGCGCCGCCCCCAAAGCGCCAAGGGCTGCCTTGGTGACATTCGCCGAACCGATATGCCAATGACTGACGGCGCCCTCCTGCAGCAGCACCAGCTTGGCATGCAGATTCTGGGGACGGGCTGCGGTGAGCTCATCCTCGCCCTCGATCAGGCAAGGATTGAGCGCGAAGCACTCCCAATCCTGCAGCTGGCATTCACCCATACGGTCGAGCTCTTCTGCGCGGCTGAACAGCCAGTGCCGCGCACCAGCCTGCTTGACCAGGTCGAGCGCTTCGTGATGGAGAAACGGTGACATCACCATTACCGTGCTGGCAGCGGTACCCAATGACAGCGGCAACTTCCCTGGCTTTTCAGGCAAGGTCTTCAGCGCGTTGAATCCGGCAGGCTTGTCCCAGGCCACCCGAGGCAGCTCCTTGACAAAAAGCTCCAGTCCGGCACGCAGGTCCTCCGCACCGGCGGCCAGCGCCTTCAGCAGTGCCACAAGTCCATCGTTGTCTTCACTGCGTGCGCTCGTGGGTTCCCCTTCCAGAGCGACTGCAAGGTCCCAACTGCGGTCGAACGTCAGATTCCGCGACAGCACCAACAACCGGTACCGCACCGCCTTCGTCGGACTGGTGAATCGCAACAGCCAGAACTTGGGGTGGAACGAGCTGAACGCATCGCCGGGAACCTGGGGCGCCAATAACGGTTCGAGCAACGAAAACAGCAGGTTGAAGTGGCGCGGAAGTTTGATGCAGCCCTGCTGAAAGAAAACCTTCACCTTGCCCTTCAACTGGCTGATCGCTTCCAGCAGCGCCAGCTTATCGGTCTGTAAATCGCCCTCCGGCGGGCAGTTGAACGACAGCGCCAACGGCAGACACAAGAGCGTCTCAAGATCTAGGGTGTAGGTCGTCGCGATGGCATGGCTTAACGTGAACCCTTCCGGGGCTTTGAGTTTGTCGCCATAGTCCAGGCGATCAGCGTGCGGATTCAGCATGCCACGCCCTCCTGAATATCTTTCAGCACGGTTCGAACCTGCCTCCAGCGATAATCCAGCCGCGCCATCCCTAGCCAAGCGAACCCTTCGGGCAGCTGTTTATTCAGCACACTCCGCTCCTTCTTGTTTGCCCGCGCCTGATGTTCCACCAGCTTATCCAGTTCGACATCCGATGCCCCCTGGATTAAACCTTCAGCCCATCGGGTTAGAAACAGAGTCGTGTGACTGGCCAGCGTAACTTGAGTCTGTTCAAGCCAGCGGAAGATGTCGGCGGGCGTCGCGTGAGTCTGCGTGCGCCATGCATCCCAAAGCTCGGCAAAGTCCTCCAGCAGAGCGTCATGTTCGCGATAGTCGTTACGGACAAGGATTATGTTGAATCGCAAGTGAGCACCGTAGATCAGCTCACTGAACGCTTGCGCCATCGCCACGTATTCGCGGGTCCGGCCAGGCAGCGACGGCTGATCGGCGGCCCAAGCCGCCAGCGCTGGGAACTCAGTCTTGGTGAGGGCCTGCTCGCGCAACCCCTGTATTTCCAGCAGGCAAGGCAGGCTCAGTTCGGGGCCGGCTTTGAACTTTTCACTTAAAAAACGTGCCTCGGAAGCTGTCAGCGCGATTTTGACCTTGTCCAGCCAATCAGGCACAAAGCGATCTAGGTACACACTGCGGACAACGTTGTGTGCATCACTGTCGTCCCCTTCATCGCCATAGATGCTTCCATGAAACGCTTCTGACGATCCGATTGCCTGCAGAAATTGCCGGAGCGAGCCCCCAGTATCGACAAGCTTCCAGGTCCTCAGGCCTACCCAATAGATCGACGAAGGCTGTCGAGCGACACGCTCACCTTTGCTCAAAGAAGATCCAGAAATGCCGGTCTGGGTTCCGTCCTGATGCTTTTCTCTGAGCACCTCTGACAACCGTGCTTCCTGTTCCTCCAAGTAATCTGCAGCCGGCTGCTTACGCTGCTGCGACGGGCTCAAGTGCAGATAATCGCGGATGATCCGCGGCACAGTGACGAAATACTTGGCTCGAGTCTGCAGCGTGGAAAAGCCTGGAAACATCAGATCCGCAAACCCATCGCGCAACCCTCCTATGCCCAGCTCATCCAGCGTCCCCGGCTCCGACAGCTGCTTGAGAGCGTGTTTGACGCGGTCCCGGTCTTCGCTCGAAAAGTCCACCCATCCCAATTGACTCTTGCCAGACACCTTCCGCTCTCCTTGTCCTATCCAAACCACTTAGCCACATTCAATCGGGCAGTCACACAATGAATGCATGATAGGGCCAATTGCCATCGATGCGCAGATGAGCTTGGAACTCATAACCTCCGCAATGAGTCCAGGCTGTGTGAAACGCGCTCAATACGTCGAAAACTGAAAGTTACGGGCGTTACCTGCGAAACCGGCAGACGGACGCGCGAACTGTCCTTGTCAGCTACATCCGGCATTTACGTACGATCAAGCGGCTGGATTCACGCTCTGATTGTTCACGCCGACGCTGAATTGACCCACGTGCCGAGGCAAGACTGCCCCATCTCCAAACCTTCAAAAATCCAGCACAGACAAGGATTCGCGAGGAGTCAGACTGGGTCAGTGAAATCTCAGCAACTGGGGCAATTCGGCGTAGGCGCCAACAATCTATGTCGAGGATGTGATGGAGGGTAAAGAAACCATCTACCAATTGATAAAGCCGGAAACTCAAGCCACCATAACTGCACCTGGTTCAGCATTACTGTACTTAAATACGTCGTCAAAGAACGCTAATCCAGCATGAGTCAGTACCAGATTGCCTTTTGCATTCCTGTAGGCGATCCCACGCTGCTCGAGATTTTTCCTAACTGCAGATGCAAGAGCCTCCCCTTTCATGTTGCTGGCAGACATGACATCTTGTTTGTCTTCTCCCTTCCCGATCTCCTCCATGATCCCATCAGACACACCAGCTTCCCCGTCGCGCAGAATATCAAGCTGGTACCCCTGTTCATGCAGTCCGCGAGCAAGGATCAGCAGCAGAACCTGTATTTTCCTGACCACCTCGCTGTACTCCTCATCGCGCTCGACTGAACGAATGTAGATAAAGCCATTCCGCATCACCAACTCAAACCCGATGTTCAAGTACAAGGGCTTGTAGCTCTGATCGTAGTTATTGAGCATCTCTTCGAAGAGCGGGTTGGGTTTTATTTCACCATTCTCGTAGGTGTCTTTGTTGATCACCTTCCCCGACATCAACTCTTTGTAGATGGCTTGGCTAAGCTGTTGTCTCACTGCCCTGCTCCTCGATCCTCAATTTGTAATAGGTCAACTTCTGCCTGTCGTCCTCAATCACCCCTAACTGGAATCGAGGGGTTAGCACAATGTCCTCTCGGTGCTTTAGCCAAGACACGCCTTCCACTAGGTCAGCAATTTCGTAGTCGCTGATCTGCTGGGCCAGATGTGCGTGAAGCGACGCATGGGCGTCAGGCCCGACCTGAACAGGCCACTCATCTATCAGCCTTCCAATTAGTTTTCGGCGCACGTCTGAAGCACGCCTGGCTTTGAGCACGTCCTCTCCAACCGGCTCAACAGACGTTGTTGTTACTCGGGTATTTTTGAGTGAATCCAGGCTACTTCGCAGATGCTCCTGAAGGTGAAGCCAATGATCTACGTTGTGCCATTCAATCTTGCTATCGGCTCTCTGCCTCTTCATGCCTTTGAAGGTAGAGAAACGCTCCAGTACCTCATGATCTTTAGGGATGAGGTTGCCCCTTAGTTTCCCGTCATGGAGCTCCCGACAGGCAACTAGTAGATCGTTGAAAACACTCTCAACCTGGTCGTACTCACGACGCTGACGTTCATTCTGATGCACGTAGCGCTGCAGAGACTTGCTGATGACTTCCACGTCGTAGCGATAGGAGCGAATGGATGCCACTGCATAGAGAACCTGCTGACCCAATTTTGGCAACTTGGCATCGCGGAACATCTCGGATATCCGCAGCAAGGCAGTGAGTGCCGGCAGGCCTTTCTTCAGAGGTTCCCTCTCGTTGAGGAACTGCAATGTGGGGAGAACATGCCTACCGTAGATTCGGGTGATCGCCTGCAAAGCACCGCGAGCCTGCTTCACCTCGTCGAGGTTCTCAAGGCTCATCACTTCGACGATCTCCGCCAGGCGAAGAGTCTGCCCCTGAAGACTGTCCACGTTCTCCTTGATCTTCCCTTGAGCGTAGCGGATGCGTTCCCGAAGTAGCTTAAGCTCATCCTCGAACGTGTCGTTCCCCTGCTCAATCACTGTCAAATCGCGAAGCTTTTCAAGACTATCATTGAAGCTGTCGCACAGCGCCTCAAGATCGGCGCTACTCAGCTGCCGAAGACGCGATCTATCAAAGTGGCGAAATAACTCGATCAAAAACGGGGCGAAGGCAATGACTCCTCGCTTGGTGTCATGGTGCAATATCAGGCTTGCTCGGACGAGGTTACGCACGTCGAAGGCCGCTTCAATTTTTTGCCGATCGGACTTACTGTCTCCCAGCGAATCAAGTAGCTTCATCACTTTGGACTCGTACAGGCGAGTTGACACTTCTTCGCCAGCCGAGCCTTCATCCATGATGTCGATAAGATCAAGAAAAATGTGCTTATGCTCGATCATGAGCATGACCGTTTTGTCTGCTGCAACGATCATCCGGCAGTGATCTCCGCAACAGCATCGGCGGGATCTTTCTTTGTTCTCAGCGACTCGCTTTCACCTGTGTAGATCACTCGACGTAAGTGGCTGTATGCCCTGTCGGTGGCGAGAAAATGCGAAAGGTCGATGTAGTTTTCGATTACTTTCGCGATAGTAGACGTCGGCTCCGGCGTTGCCCCGAACAGCACGAACCCTTCTGACTCAGCGATGCCACGCGCAGCCTTCAGATTCAAGTGGCTCAGATTCGACAGCTCATCCATTACCAATGGCAAACAGATCTGTGTATTCGCAACCAGCAGCCTACGCAGAAGAATCGATAGCAGGCGGCAGTTAATCATTGCCGTAGTACCGTTGGATTGATCCTCT
Organism: Pseudomonas sp. NA-150; assembly: GCF_044336365.1. Taxonomy (NCBI): domain Bacteria; kingdom Pseudomonadati; phylum Pseudomonadota; class Gammaproteobacteria; order Pseudomonadales; family Pseudomonadaceae; genus Pseudomonas; species Pseudomonas sp. NA-150. The sequence continues at coordinate 4,294,138 of NZ_CP172305.1, forward strand.
TCGGTGTACTTGTCATGCCCACGCTTGCGGTACCGATATCCAACACGATCAATCAGTAGGCTCATATCCAGGGTGGTCCCCCGACGGCCACCGTTAACAAAGAACTCGGTACAGAAAGCTCGTAACCGTTCATACAAGCGCTTCTCGTGGAGCCCGGTTGTCATGAGGTTTATGGCGTCAATATCGACCAACAGCTCTTCGAAATGGGGATTCAATACGCAGTAAATCTCGATCGCCTCGAGGTCAGACACACTGAACTCCGAGAGCTGGTCATCTACCTCTTTCTCGAACTCCTTGATCATCCTTCTGGCGTGTTTGATTTCGTCGATTTGAATAGAGGTATTCGAGTTATGCGCGGTGACCTTGGCCTGGTAGGTCTGCTGCTCACCTTCCAAGGTGCCAAACATCGCCGCGAAAGCTCTCCGACAGCTACGCATCCGACTCAAGTCATGGAAAGCATGGTAGCCAAAGTCTCTGCCCTCTTCGCCCAGCAAGTTACGTTTCAGCAGTTCATCCAAGGCCACTTGCAGAGCTTCTCTGCTCTTGGCTACCTCAGAAGCGAACTGGGAAATCTCCTTGATCTGGCTAGGGTGAAAGAAAGTATCGCGAGCTTTCAGCTTCATTTCGCGGATCGAAAGGAATCCTAAAGTGATCTCAGCTACGTTCCGGATATGCTCAAGGTAATTGCGCAGATCTTCGTTTTCCTTCCTGACCCTGGCGAGCACTTCTTTTGCGCGCTCAACCTGTACCGCTAGGTCCTCCAGCTCGCCGGCGGCATCCGCCACACTCTCATGTAGCTTGGCCAACTCTACCGTCTGTTCCCCCACCTCAAGTTCCAATGCTTTCTGCTGCTCGCGCATGTAGCCATGCCGACTGAGTAGTTGAACCTCTTCATCAGTTTCAATCCGCTCGCGGGTCAGCTTCTTGGCTTTATCCTTGGCCTGCTCAGCAGTCAACTTGCTGTCATCGTTTAGGCGCTGAATGAGGTCATCACAGTCCTTGATATCGTCATCCAGTTTGATCAGGTCTTGCTCGTGCTGCTTCCTTGCTCTGGTCGGGTCGAAAGACATGAAACCAAATGAGGTCTCCTGGCTCAGGAAGCTGATGAAAGAACCTCGCTCCTGGAATAGGCAGCCAAACTCTTTGATGGCTTGCTTCTGGTCAGAGTTGAGTCGAGGAGCCAGCTTGGTGAACAGCGTCGAGTTCAAGCTACTCAGCACCGACGCACTGTGACGATCGACCTGCTCGAGAACAGTTTCCACATGTTCATCAAGAATTTTTCGGAGTTGGTCGCGCTGATGGGAAAGACTGTTCTTATTCCTGATCGCCTGGGCTAGTTGCTCAGCGCTCTGAACCTTGTTTGTCAGAGTCTCGATCTCTGCGGTCAACTCTGCGGAGAGATCGGATAAGAGCTCGCGGACCTCACGCTCTGTTGTGCCAGGGTAACGCCGAAGAATCTCGCTGACCTTGAATAGCTGCTTTTGGACACCTTCCAAATCCTTATGCCGGAGACTCAGTGCTCCAGCCAGCTTCAGATACTCAGCCTTGACCAGACCGTGGTGCTGTCTCTTAGCTGAGTGAGCCACATCAAGAGCCTGATATCTCTCAGATGCTGCCTTAACATCATCAAGAATGCTGGACTGCCTTTCAGCCAAGGCATGCTCAACATCGACGATACTCTGAACGATCAGTTCGGATTTCGTCTCAAACAGATGGAACTGGCTATCAAAGCTCTCCCAAGACCTCCGTGCGCTTTCTATGTCCGCCAGGCGATCGCCTTCTTTTTTCAGGTTCTCATAGTCATCGAGGATCTCGCTCAGGCTGACACTCAGCTCTGCATTCTTCCGGTCCTTATCCCCTTCGATGATCGTGGCGATAGTATCCGGCAGAGTGCGGTTGTCCTTCGCCCCAATGTCGAAGGCCAGGTGGATTAGCATCTTCCACGCGTCGATCTCTCGTGCCGTACCGCCATTTCTGAGAGGCAGCAAGCAGAATCGGCCCTCCTCACGATTAAGAGCCTGTTGACCGAAGAGCCGCTGGCGAATGACAGTACCGTCGTTCATTGCCTCTCCTCTACGAGCTCGGAGATCCGAAAGCACACCAGAAAGTGAGATGCCGTCTATCGGAGCCCCCATGCCTCCATTGATGGGCGACTCAAGGTCCCAAAACATGTGCTGGATATCGGCATATATGCAAGGTACTGCCATTCGGCCGTATGAGAATGGTCGATTCCCGCGGTGCAGGACCAGGCAGAACGGGCCGTGCATGTTCTCCGCTTCGAGGATGATAAAGGAGTGGTTTTCCGGGAAGTAGTAGCTAAAGCTAGCCTCAGTCGAGTAGTAGGTCCCGGCCGGTCCCTTGAAGGCGAATTTCTTAGCGCAGCTCTTGAAGTTCTCGTGTGGCAGCAAAAAAAGCTTCAATGCATTCAGCATCGAGGTCTTTCCGAGGTTGTTCTGGCCACACAAAGCGGTGTGCTTGTCCACGCGGATTACGGTGTAGGCATAGGCAGCACTGTTAACAAAAATCAGCCTGTGGAATTTGTATACGTCCTGGAACGCGTAGGAGTCGCTCAACATCATCAGTCCCTTGTCGTTGTCGACATCAAATAGGTTTCCTGCTCTAGCGCTTTTTGGCTGTCTCGCATAAGTCCGATCAGTTCATTGGTTTCCTTGGATAGACCAACAAACTCAAGGAGATCCTGTCTCGTTTGCTCATTTAGTGAGTATTTGGAAGCGCTTAACCGGTCGGCGATATCATCAGGGTACACAAACACTACCCGGTGCCCGTCTGGCAACCCTCTGAGAAGAGTTCGATACATTGTCAGCCCACCTAAGTCGACATCAAAAAGGCAGTACAGCCTCTGGTATTGGCTGAGAAATGGCATGTTCAGTCTGTTGGTGATCTGATTACCGGCGCTGAAAATGACGTCGAAACTTTCACTTTGCTCAGCTACGCCACAGTCGGCCAGGATGTCGACGGTCTGTTTGAGAGCTAGGAAGTTCTCGAGATTTTCCACCAGCAACGCCGCTGGTCGGAGAGTGTTAGGTGCTTCCCATCCATGCTTGCTCAGAAGAACCACGCTTGGATGAGGATGGACCACGCTTCGTGTTATCAAAAGCGAGCCGCTTACTGCTGCTGCGTGGCTACTTCCGTCGAAAGCAGCACCAATACGGCCCGTAATTTCTGATGGAACGTGTTCACGAATCAGCTCCGCAAAGCGATCCTCACGTAAGACAGCCACCTGATAGCTGCTCTTTCCAATTTTCGACGTTGAAAACGTATCGAACAGATAGCCAGCACCCTTGCCATGCTTCTTCAACTCCTTAGCAAAAGCCTCAAAATTGATCGGCTGACCAGAGCTGATTGAGTTCAGATAGGTGTAGATCCTCGACATTGCATCCCTTGCGCTCTGCGAAACAAGTGAAATCATAAGGTTTCTTGGCTATAGCATATATCGCTCGTCGCGGCTAAGCGTTTCAACGTATCCAGTGCAGCCTCTTTGCTTTGTGGGGCCTGACTGGCGATTTCTTCGCCCACGATGCAGAGAAGATGGGCTCCAGGAAGATCCGACTTGATGACTCATAGAAAGCGGTTGGCCACCATGCAGCGCACTCGCCAAGGTGTTCTGCTCTACGAGAGTCCAGGAACGTCCATCAAGAGCCGACGTTTGAATCGCCCCGGATTCTCTAGACACCTTGCAAGCTCATTGCGTAACGCTTTTCAAACTCTACCGGTGACAGCTGATTGTTGAAACCATGCCGGCGTTTTGCGTTGTAGAATATCTCGATGTAATCGAACACATCACTACGAGCATCTTCCCGCGTGGTGTAGATTTTCCGCTTGATCCGTTCCCGCTTTAGAAGCTGGAAAAAGCTCTCGGCTACGGCGTTGTCATGACAGTTGCCTCGGCGACTCATGCTGGCAACTAAACTGTCCTCCTTCAAAAAGCTGCGCCAGTCGGTGCTGCTGTACTGGCTGCCTTGGTCGGAGTGAACCATCACCTCCTGTTTCGGTTTTCGCCTCCAAACCGCCATCAATAATACATCAATGGCCAAATCACTGGTCATCTGTGACTTCATTGACCAGCCAACGACCTGACGAGAAAACAGATCTAGCACCACCGCCAAATACAGCCAGCCTTCATACGTGCGAATGTAGGTGATGTCGGTGACCCAAACTTTGTTGGGTTCTGCGACATCAAACTGGCGCCTCAGTAAATTGGGTGAGGCGACTGTTGGCTTACCTTCGTACTTTCCAGGGCGTCGTCGATACCCTGTCTGAGAGCGCAGACCTTCAAGACGCATCAGACTCGCCACACGATGCCGACCACAATCTTCACCGACCTCACGCAGATCGTCATAAATTTTGCGATAGCCATAAACTCCGCCGCTCGCCAGCCACGAATGCTTGATCAAACCCAGCAATCGCTGGTCGTCTTTAGCACGTGCAGATTGCGGCTCAGACAACCAAGCGTAATAACCACTGGGATGGACTTTCAGCGTCAGGCAAAACTGTTGAATGGAATAGTCGCCCGCGCGCTGCTTGATAAATAGGTCACATCGCCACGGCTCTCAAGCCGCTCGATCGGTCAATCCGTCGCACAACGAATTTTTCAAAGGCTGAAAAATGAATTTTTCTTCAAGCAAAGGAGACGCAGGGCGATATAGCGCTGGTTGAGCTCGCGGCCTCGCCGCTCCATGTCTCACGAATGGAAACATCAGGCTGACCCTATCGCTTTTCAACCCTTTTTCAGGAAGCAGTACGTGACCGAACTGAACCACCCCACGTTTAAACAGGCATTGAAAAAAAACATCAAACGCATCTTGACCTATTGGGCCCAACTCACTGTGATCTTGGGTGGACTTGGTACGCTTTTGGGGTTTTATACGATCTCGACTTACACGACTGCCATTGGCCGTCCTGACTTGATGGCCGCCGCCGTTAACGCGAAATCGGCGCTGGTGCTTTGGCTGGCAATCATCGCTCTAGTGGTGGCCGCCTATTTCTTGATCCTCATGACGACGAGCATTTTGTTTGGGCTTTCCGTGTCGATCTTCAACGACAGCCCTACTCTCCAACCCGAGATTGTGAAGGTGCTTGTCTGGCCAGTACTGCTCGGAATAGCCGCACTAATGGCCGTGATTTTTCAAACACCAGCGCTGAGCGACAATAAAAAACTTGCATGCATAGCGCTGTTTGCCGTTGTAACAACTCTAGCGCTGCACAAGAGCCCGAAATTCAGACTGGCCGTCGATATTTGCGCAACTGCGGCAGCACCTAGAAATGCACAGGGCAAAGCAGCCCGAATCTGGCTTTTGGTAATGCTGGCATTCCTCCTTATAGGCACTGTCGTATCAGCCGTGCTTCCCGTCAGCCTTATCCTGAAAGCCTACTCTGGTGAAGACACGCCAGAAGCGTTAACCAAGCTCATGGTCATATCGATTTTTTCCGCAGGTATGACACTGATCCCTGTGGTGGTTTTCTACGTCAGCAAAGCCGATATCTTTAAACGGATAGCGCAGTGCGCAGCAGCGGCTTTCGTAGCCTTGGTGATCATCATCGGCGTTTCACCTGGAGGCTCTTTGACCATCGTGTACTCCGCAGCGTCCATCATGAAAGTCCGCGACCAAACCGAAGCCAAATTTCTGCTAACTGAAGGTTACGCAAAGGAAGACTTCGATGCAGAGGTATGGGGTTCGGTAGAAACTGCACGCAGTCAGCCATTGATTTCAGCGTTTCCGCTCTTTTCTTTTGGGGATGTGCTGCTGCTTTGCCCGGTTAAGCTGATCAAAACCGAGCTCAAGAATTGGCCAGCAGAATCGGCCTACTGCGTTGTCGCTAAAAACAGCAAGGCGACCCACATGCCACGAAAGTCTGAAGAGACGGCGCAGGCTAAAAAATCGATCGATGCCGAGGCGCAAAAACCTAGCACTTAAGTTTGATCGTCAGGACGGCAACGCCGTGGTTAGTGCTGCTGATGCAGGCAGCGATCACCGCTCTGTTTGATGTAGAACTCGTCCATGGGCGCAATGATTTTAGGATTTCACTGACGATTTCCTCATCGTACCCGATCTATCTACCCCATTCGCCTACGCTCTCAAGGGTGTCGGTGTCTTGGTAGAGGTCCCCACTTTTTAGCTACACACCATGGCTAGATGTCTTGCAGAGCATCGCCTTCGGCATCACCAGAATCAGGGTCGTGGATCAGCTCACGCGCGCAGACGGGCCCGCTCCAGGTGACGTAGCAGCACTGGCAACGGTAGAGGTGCTCGTTGAGAATCAGCGGAATGGGGTTGCGCATGACGTGGGCTCCATGGATAAGGGGCCGCGCGAGGTATTAGTGAGCCAACGTGCATGATCTGAAGCACCGCGCGACCCTCCCTCTCACCAGGCGGCGAGGGGGATACGGGACTTTTCAGTGATACGGTCGCCAGGGCTTGCAAGGATTACCGCAACTTCAACAACACCAAGGACAGCCGCAATGAGCACCCTACCACTGACCGAAGCCATCCTGTTGGAGATTCACCAGAGTCTCGGCTGCCAGGGGTATCCGACCACCAAGAAGAACAAATTCGCGACTGGGCAGGACAGTCTTGCAGCGCACAAGGCCATGGGCGAGGAAATCCTACATGCCATCTTCGATGCCCTAGACATGGATCCGCAGGCGCGTGCGGATGCCATCAACAACCTCATAGAGTTCGGGAATGCCTACAAATCACTCGAATTAAGCACTTGGACCTTCGCCGCCGACCAGCGTCAGATACTCTGGATGCTGTTGGGTTACTTCTACATGCCTGCATTGGCACGTCGGGCGGCCTTCTGGAGCGTCGCCAGCCCTCTGGACAAGGGCATGCCGGGTGGGCGTTTCTGGTATCTGCCCGAGCCTCGCGAGGTGGATGGAAAACCTAGCCTGCATCTGCCGATAGCGCAGGTGGTGAACTGGCTACTGGACCTGTTGGGGATGCCGCTTGAGGAGTTTGTCGATCAGCGAAGTCAATCTGTTGGAGACTTGGATGACACATCCTCGGAAGCCCTGATGCGCTCATTGTACAACTGGCGCAATGAAACCACGCCCGATCCAGGCTCCTTCAAAAAATACTTCCCCAACAAACTGCAGGTGGAGTTCAAGGGCGCTTTCTCACTGGACAGCAGCCACTCGACTGCTGAGCAGTATGCAGACGCCCTGGACTTCGTGGCGCGCAAGAAGCTGACTGCCGACAGACTGCGCCTGGAAATCCCGATGACCCAAGCAGGACGTCTGGAGGCGATTCTGAATGGCAGCGCAGATGAGGATGAACACGCCACCTTCATCGCATGCCTGACCGAGCGTTACGCTGCCCCTTCCCCGCACACCATCCGCCAGCGCCTACTGTTCGCGCGCATGGTGCAGGATGGCTATGGCCGATTGCTCGACTTCCTCTGTCCTGGAGTGGATCGACTGTGTGCAGATACCCAGCAAAACAAGCTGCTGCAACTGTTCGCAATCTATAAACTCACCTACAACCTGACCATCGGTGCTTGGCGCAACTGCCGGGATCAGGGCGAGCTAGCGGAGAACGCCTGGTTCGAGGAGCGCCTACCTTCTGCTGATAAATATAGATTGTTTCTCTCCGTCCTGCCTTCACGCAGGGAAAGCGCAACTCACGAGCTGGCACACTTGCTGACCCGCTACTTCTGCGATGTGCCGACAGGTGCCGGGCTTGAGGATCACGTGAGGTTCGATGCGCAATCAGCGATGCCAATCATAAAGCGGAATGCAGAGTGGGCATCAACCATTGCCGAAGAGTTGAACGCTGAATTGCATCTGGTCGCGCGCATGAAGAGCTCTTCCTCCTGGCGAGTCCTGCAAAGTGAAAACCGTTACTGGGTGATCAGCCAAGTAGCTCAACATGCTGACCTCAGCCCTCGCACCAAGGAAGCCAGTATCCAACGCTTGCGCGAGCTGGCAGCAACGTCGACTCAAACTGTCCAGACAATTCTTTTCGAACTCGATGGTTATCTGAACGGTGAGCGCAAGCAACAGCCGAAAGACACACGTGCTCGGGTCCAGGGATTACTCGACGAGGCCGAGGCCAGCGAGGGATACGGACTGTGGAAGGCCGCCATCCTACAATATAAGGCGAAGCATCTGCTGGCCTGCAACGACTTCAAGGGCGCGGGAAAATACTTCAGAGACGCTCTGGAGGCTGGACTTGAGCGCAACTGCGGGCCACTGCGCGGAGAAATCGCACGGGATTGTCTCGCTGTGGAGGTGGCCAACCAGAAACTGATCGAAAACAACCACGAAAAGTACTACCGGGAGATGTTGGCCGGCGGGATGGCCGAGGGCAGCGATATTCCTGGCATCGAAGATACGGCACGCTGGGCAGCCGATTACTTCTGGAAGACTCTGTACAAGCCTTATCCGGGAACAGAGCGTGTAGCACCGTTGGCGCGTGAGAAGGTCGAGGATTCACTGAAGTTTCTGATGGCCAGCGACCACGAAGGGCTACTTTGCTGGATGGAGCGCAATCGCAACAAACTCAACTCCCAGTTGCCTATAGTAACAGGCGACTCACTGCTGATGCACTGGATCAAGGGGCACAACCATTTTCTGCAACAACTTCTCCTGATGCGGCAGATGGCACCGACCGAACTGCAGGGCGAGATGCACCGCTTAGAAATCATGCTGGGGCATTGGCACCAGGCGATCGGCCTGCTGGCGCAGAAGGCGCCGAAACAGCTGAACATCGCCGACTTCAAGAGCCAAACACCGCTTATGCTGATGGCCGAGGCCGGGGATACCGAGTTGATCAGAATCATGCTGCAGGCCGGCGCCGATTCGGAAATGCGTGACTGGCAAGGAATGACCGCCCTGCACTCAGCAATCAAATCACGCATGGATAGCTGCGTGGACGCATTGCTCGACCATCCATGCAGCCTAGACAACCTTACCAACGACGGGCAGTCCCCACTACACACGGCGAGCTGGACTGCCAATTCACACGCCGTCAAGCGCCTGCTGCAGTTGGCTCCCCAGCTTGCCTGGCAGCGTAACTCACAAAGGATGACTCCTTTAGAGCGGGTTGAATACTTGATCGAAAAACCGAAAGCCTTGCAGGAGCTGGCCGAGAAACTCGCTCAGAACGGCAGACGCTGCGCTTCAAAGCAAGAACTGATGAACATCGCTCATATGCTTGAACAAGCAACGCCTGCCCCCACAGCCTGAAGGTCTGGCCGGACGCATTGACGTGCTGCTTGTGCCTTCCGGTACGAACTAAGGCCTTGGTATCAGTTGAAAATTCCACCCAGAGCCAGTCGTTTTGTAGGGGTAAAAACACTTAAAAATAAAAAAGGGTCGCGAGATAAAATCTCGCAACCCTTTGAATTATATGGTCGGGACGGAGTGATTCGAACACTCGACCCCTAGCACCCTATCTCCTTTTTCATACTTCTTGAAAGATCCCAAAATTTTACTCTGGATTTCTCTAAGCTAGTATTTACTTGAGCTCCAGCGGTGTTCTGCTCTACGAGAGTCCAGTAACGTCCATCAAGAGCCGACGTTTTTGTAGGGGTAAAAGTAGGGGGAGTCCGTTTCATGGCCAAAATCACCATCAAAGAACTCGAGTCGCTGACCGCCAACGATGCCGGCCGAATCCTCAGGGAGGATGGCAATCTGGCCGGTCGAATCTCTGCCCGAAAGGACGGTGTGTCGGTCAGCTTTTTCTATCGGTATCGGTGGGGCGACCAAAACAAAGAGTACTCCTGCGGCTCCTGGCCGCGCAAATCCCTGACGGACATCCGCAAGGCACGCAACCAGGCCCGTGCACTTATCGATGAGCAGATCAATCCCAACGAGCCAAAAAAGACCGCCAAGGCCCAGGCGCACGCCGCAGCAAATGTAGAGGCGGAGCAGGAAAAGACGACGAAGGTCCAAATGCTGACCGTCCAAGATCTGGCCAAGGCCTGGCTGTTGGATGGCGTTGCACGAAAAGACGGCAATGCGGAATTGCAGCGCCGTTTTAACAAGGACCTTTACCCGGCACTCGGTAAGACGTCGGTGAGCAGTGTGTCTGAGCACGATATTCGGGCGCTGATCCGGGTGGTTGTTAGTCGCGGTGCTCACCGACAAGCCATCAGTTTCTTCGCCGATCTCTCCCAGATGTTCGGCTGGGCAAAAAAGCGTCAACCCTGGCGGGCCTTATTGGTCGAAGGGGATCCGACGGAGCTGGTCGACATCACCCCCCTGATCCCTGCCGACTACGAGGCAGAAAGAAGTCGGATCCTTTCACCGGCAGAACTGTTGGAACTGCATAACCGCTTCCAGCAAATGACCGTCGATTACAGCGCCCTCCCCGCGGGTCAAAGGTACGAGGGCATTCGACCGTTAAAGAAGGAAACCCAGCTCGCGCTCTGGATCAGCCTAGGAACCTTGTGCCGGATTGGCGAGTTGCTGCAGGCCGAATGGAAAAATGTCGATCTGGTCCAGCAAACCTGGCTCCTCCCCAGTGAAAACGTCAAAGGCACTCGGGGCAAGAAACAGGACCACCATGTCTTCCTCTCCCCCTTCACCCTGCATTTCTTTCAGGAACTCAAGTCCCTGACGGGAGACTCTCAGTGGTGCTTTCCGAACAAACAGGATGATCAGCATGTTGACCTGAAAGTGGTGAGCAAGCAGGTGGGTGACCGCCAGGCCCGATTCAAAAACCGCAAGGCACTCTCGAGACGGTGTCACGACGATACCCTGGTCCTTGCCGACGGCCAGAACGGCGATTGGACGCCGCATGACCTACGCCGCACGGGCGCAACCATGATGCAGGCCTTGGGTGTCAGCCTGGATGTCATCGATCGCTGCCAAAATCATGTACTGGCCGGCTCTCGGGTGAGACGCCACTACCTGCATCACGATTATGCCGAAGAGAAGAAACGCGCCTGGAATCTGTTGGGCGAACAACTCAGTGCCGTTTTGTCCTCAACCTACGAACATCCATCAACCGAGTCGATGATGTCTTTTCCAGCGTATACCGCGACTGGTTCCCTACCGCCTTCATAAGTCGGCGTCTTTAGTGCTGAGCCCTCATAGTTTCGTGGACATTACCGAGCGCTTTCTTCAGATCGATCCCGGCCTGTTGACGCCGATGCCGAATCGACCCACGTGCCGATGTAAGACGAACCCACCTCAAAATCAGCACTAATCTAGAACAGGCAAAGGTGCGAGGAATTAGGTTGGGTCAGTGAATCTCGGCAACCAAACCAAATTGGCGTCGGCCCCCACAATCTACCCACCGAAGGTCAATCCAAGCGACACTCTTTGACTCACCCACTCGGCAACCTAGCGCTATTGCTCACTGCAAGATAACGCTATGCCAGTCTCTCCGCGTCCGTTCACCCTCGTCTGTGCTTGCTGCTCTTGGAAGGAAAACTATCCTGCCTCATAGCCATTTGGCAGCGCTCAGCCGAGACACATGCATCAGTTGCCCCGAGTGCCGCGCCCATTCGCTTGAGCGCCGAGAGGAGAGCCGTCATGAAACTCTCAGAACCCGCCTCGATGAGTTTCTCATCATCAACAGGTGACGCTTGAATGTCGCGACACTGGTTGTCGCTCCATCTTGGAAATGAGCAAAAAAGCCTAGGATCCACAGTTTGCCAAACGAACACAGAACAAACTGCCGCCCTTGCAATCCTGCCTTGTCACTGAGGGAGCAACCCTGAAAGCTCGGTACTCATTTCAATTCGCCGCTTCCTGCATTGGCTAGACGATCCAGACTCGACTTACCTGCAGACAATGTGTTCACTAGGCGTGCCGGGGCCTATTCGTTCGTAGGACGTAAGTTGGCCATCCTTTTCTATCTCGAACGATACGGCACCCTGGTCCGGGGGCAAAACAGTCGTAACTGTCCTGTAGCCTAGGATGAACCCTGCAGTAGAGGCTGAAGTATCCAGGCTAACACCCGCCGTAGTGACCGTCCTCACTAACGAACAACGGCCAGCCTTTTCGGTGATCGACAGAAGCCCAATCCTCCGAGTGTCACCGTCGGCATCTATATAGGTGATAGCGCACCCACTCATGAACAGCGCAATACAGAAAAGTAATGGCAAAAGCTTCAATCCTGGCATCCTTGCTGCTGGATGTTGCCAACGACCTTGTTCGCGTACTTCTGAGCCATATTCACGGATGCTTTCCCGGTCGCGAAGGTGTACACACTCCGCGTTCCACCAATTTCAGTCGGCTCTGCCTTATTGGTGTGAGCTGTCTCTAAGGTGCTGATCGATACGGAGCCATAAGCACTGCCAATGTGCTCATTCTTAACAGGCATTCGAATGCCCACAATTCGGCGATACCCAAACGAAATGCCGGGGCCGACGGCATCCCCCACACTGACTTCAAGAAGAGACCAAGAAGTGTCAGCCACAAATATTAGGGGCCCTGGTTCCTTCTGGGGGGCGTTCTTGATATCGGCAACGAGATCGCTAACCTTGCTATTTCCGCTAGCGCACACCGCCGCTTCGCCGGTGGCGACTGTTTCTACCAGAACAAGGTTGCGGAGCGCGAGATCGACATCTGTAGTGCCTAACACGTCATACGCATCGCCTTTCGCATTTGTCGGTGCAACTGTCAGCGCGACGTTTCTGAATCCAATGCCACCACCCATACTGCTGTGCGATGCGTCGATGCCGACGCGCGTGTACGTTCCAACATACAGCGTGTCGGGAGTCGAACACCCAGACAATGAAAAAATAGCCGCCATCAATGTAAGATTTCTGATCATCCGCGTTTCCCCTAGCGGCTAGTTATACGTACGTCGAAAGGAGTATAGAGAGCACTTTTCAACCCTGCTGGTTGACAGCTTCCCAGCGAGCTTTAAATTGAGTTCGAAATTTTTACCTACTCCATCCTACCCACCAACGATTGGGAAAAGTTGTGCTTAAATGGAGTGGAGTCGTCTGAAGTTGTCGTTCAAATCTCAAGAGCCGTGGGAGTAAAGCGATGCCAACTTATTTCGTGGCGTGTAAAGAAGCCGTACTCAATCGAGGGCCGGCCCCGGAGCCATTTTTGTTGGAAATCGTTGCTTGGGCGAAGGGGGCCCCAGATGAAATCTTTTTGCCAAACCAGCGGACCGATATTTACTCCAGCGTCCTTGCCGAGCTTGGACCTTGGGATGGGCTCCTGCATCGCAAAGCAGTAATGCTTGAAGTTCTTCGTGTTTTAGGCGGGTTTGAAAGCTCTTGGAAATGGGACGAGGGGCGGGATACTACCAATTCGAAATCCAACACTCCTTGCACGGAAGAAGCAGGAATTTTTCAATGTTCAGGGGACTCGATGCAATTCGATCCCTCGTTGAAGAAATTGCTCCTGCAGACGGCCGGCAAGACCGACTGCGAAACGTTCAGAACAGAATCTAAATCCAATCACGCATTCGCCATCGAATATTGCGCCAGATTGCTCAGATTCACAGTAAACCACCACGGCCCTATAAGGGATGCAGATATCCATCCGTGGCTCCGTAGAGATGCAGTCGCCGAATTTGAAGTTTGTCTCCAAGATCAATAATGGATGTGGTTGGGCTCACCTGCTAGGAGACCATAGATATGTGACGGAATTTGCAGTGGCGATCACTAATCGTTGCCTCATCAATCTCCCTTGGGCGTGGTTATGAATTCTGCTTTGCACACGTTTGGCTATCTAATTATTCTACTCTTTCTCCTCGTAATACCCGACACTTCCTGAGCGCTCAAAATTAAATCTTGTCTACGGGTATTGATCTATAGCCCTGGAGTTCTTTCCGCTTAAAAATTAAATGCAGTTAATCCATGCACCCTTGGCCCCGAAGCCTACTCACTTGCGCTGTTCCAAATAGTGATAAAAGCGACCAACCTCAGGACGCTAAACATTTAAAACACTTGAGCCTAGATCTTGAACCAACCCACGGCACGCTGGTGATCATTCCATCGCCCTCCTCCCGATACAAAACCTGTAGCCACAGTACACCCCATACAGGGAGACAGAATGGCGTCTCCTGCCTGGCGAGCAACCTGTGCGACTCAGCATGTGGTTGAGAAGATCAATTCCCATCCGATGAAGACGCAGCGCGAGGCATGGGTGCAATGGGAAGACAAGTATGGGTCTCGGCCCGTGGGTGCGCCTCAAGAAGATCATGCAGTGCTCATCGAGCTCCTGGCAGACCTGACACCCGATCAGCAACGGCACCTGCGCAAGGTCCCCCGTGGCCTTAGGCTTTCCATGTCGACGCTATTAAGCCGTGGAGTGCCGATGCTTATTCATGTCCAGGACGAGGTCCCCGAAGCACTCCCATTCGCGATTGCTGTTCAGGAGCGCTAGGACTACTGGATCGGGTGCTGCGCCACTATGGCCGAAGCGAAAGATTTGGCGGGCCGACTGGGTTTGAAGGTTGCGAACCCTTAGGTTCCACCAACTCAAGGGGTCACCGCCGGCCCCCGGGGTTGAATCACTCGGCAAAGTTTGGCCCGAACTCCCCTTCCTTGAAGCCGACGGTTTGCAGGTTTTGCATGGCCATTTCGGCCTCAGCGCCAATCGCCGGCACTATGAGTGGGAATAGACCCTTTTTGGCATAGTCCCGAGCCTTTGCATCAGCTTCGGCTAATTCCGATTTCGCACGTTTTCTAAAATTCGGCTCGTCCGCAAATATGGTGTCAATCGTGGCGCCTTTGAAGAAGCGCTCGACACGAATCGCGCTGTAGGAAGTAAACCACTCACTCGGCGCATACAGCCTGCTCACAGAGAACGTTCCCCGCTTGCTGCTTTTGATTACGCCGCAATCTTCTTTGAACTCATGCTTGACGGCCGGGCAGTTTCCAAAAAATGCGTCCCTGAATCCGAAACCGTTTGTCCCGACGCCCTGTGCTGAGAAATACCGAAACCCGCTCGCGTCCTTACTATCAGGCACTGCCTTCCCTGAAGAGCCCAGGTAATTGTAGAACACCACTGCATGACCAGAACCACTAACCCGGTTCAAGTAGATGAAGTCGCCAGGCTTGGCCGTGTCAAAGGTCACGTAACGACCGATCCCAAAAAGTACAAAGGCATCACCCACGCCGGCGGAAAATTTTCTACCGTACTCGGGGAAGTTGGCTGTCGATCCGTACTGAAACACGTAAGGGAGGATGTTCAGCGCGCCCTTACCATCAATGGCACTGCCAGGCAGCAATTTCGAGCTAACGGGGTTGCCCTCAACATCCTTAGCTGTTTGCAGTGTTCTGATGATCGTTTCGAAAACGGCTGCTACACACATAGTTTTTGAACCTTTGGTCGCGCGAAAAACGTGATCGCCGTATATCAAGTTCTCGCTGTATCGAGCCCCCAGGTCGTAGCCCAGGCCCGACTTGTTTTTTGCAAGCCAGCTGACGGTTTCCAGGATCTCCTTGTTAAGGTCCTGTTCAGCGAAAACAGGAGTCGACAAGAGACCGATAGTCAGGAGAAGTACTGGGGCTGATTGATGTCGCATGATTCACCTCTGGTGGCTAGCGGCTTGGTGGCGGTACTGGGATGTCGTCGAAGATGCTTGGAGGAGGTGGAGGTATTGCTATGTAGTCGTCATCACTTGGTGGTGGTGGCGGCGGAGGCTGCGGTGGGGGCATTTCGCTTTCGCTGTAGTTGGCAGGCATCATCAGGCCTTCCTTTTCCTTAGCGCGATAGTACCAGCGATCGTCAGTTGCATTGTTCAACAGGGTCAGGCTTTCAGCCGTCACGCACACATGCTGGGGGTTAAAAACTGAAAGCATGATGTCCTCGGTAGGCAGACCAATCTGATTGGGATGAGGAATCCCAAACCAATGTCCCACCTCATGTAGGACCACCCGGTCAATGGGGCTCACTGTTTCAACCGATTTGTCGCCCAAGTTGATGGTCCCTGTCGGCGTAGGAATTGAAAACACGTACTTAAATACAGTGATCTGTACCTCCCCTCCCGGAAGGCCACAAGCGATAGCGCCCACACCGCAATCAGTCCACCCCCCCTTGACGGTAAGTACTGGTCGGAGGTCCATCGTTGGCGCAGTGGCTCCTGCACATAGGAAGCCCTGAGCGCTGACTGCCCAATCTGGGCTTTCCGCTCTAGGGATGGCGCAGAGTGTGTCGATGAGAGCTTTATCCTGGTCAATCTGTTCGTATCCAACGATGCTGCGCTTATCCACGAGTAAGCCGGGTGCGGTGAAGTACCGGCCCACTTCACCAATCGCAGGTTTTGCGAGATCCAACTCCCGTGTTGCCTCCGGCTTCAGCTCCAAGGTTCGCAACCGGTCAACTGCCCGCATGTCCAGCCAAACATTGCTCCCTAGGCGTATCACGGCCAGGGCGCTCTCAGTGCAGCGTAAGCAACCTGATCGCCAAATCGCGACTGCTTTGGCGAACGCCAGCCCCAATCCTTCTCGGCAGTTGTCGGCACAGGTGTTGGTCTCATCGTTTACGGTGATGTCCAGGGCGGCCTGTCGGGCAGCCGCAACAGTATGCTGCTTCGAAATTTCGGCACTTTCACCGAAACTTACCCGCCCCCAGTTGAATGCATCCAGCGGCCACTCCTGGCCCGGAGGGGCGTTTTTTACAGGTGCGCGCTTTGTAGGCTCACCATGCTCACAGTACTGCTTGAGGTCAGCTTCAATGCGGCCTATAGATGGCTGCAGAGCCTGCCTAGATATTTTCCAGGTGACCCATCCCCGGGGAGCCACATCAACAGTTCCAGTCAGCGACTCGCCACCTTCAAGCTTGGCCACAAGGACCTGCTTCCCGGGAGAAAGCAGGATCGAGTCGATAGACGCGCCCACCGACAATTGCTCGGTAGCAGTTTGAATGAAGATATTGACATCGCGGGCTGCCTCAGGAACTTCAACGAGGCCTATTGAGTTGTCTCTTGAGCTTGGCCAGCCCGCGTCCGACATGCTCTTCCCGACCCGGGTGGCTAATCGCGAGGCGACGGTTTCGATCGAGCTTGGGCGGTTCAAAGCTGCCTTGAGGTATTCGCCCACAATTGATTGCAGAGTGTCCGGGTCGAAAATTGTTTGCTCGCAGGGAGCTTGCTCTTCAAGGCAGAAGTTATCGACAAAGAGCGAAGCATCAGAAGCAATCTCGGCAGTGATTCGGGGGTCGATGCCAAGTTTCAGGGGGGCCGCGGCCGAGCTAACAGCCTTGGTGACTTCATCCTGAATTTCGCCGTGCTTAATCAAAGGCGCAGCCCCGGCGCTGTGGCCGGCAGCGAACAGGCCGAGCAGCATGACAAAGCCAATGCCCAGGCGCGCTGGTCGGACCGCTTTCTCAATCTGGTACTTGATCATTGCGAGCAGCGAGCACGCCTTCATGAATTGCACCTACACCCGGATTTCGACTCAAGAGCGAAAGGCTGGTGCAGGACTACGTATAGCACCGTCAGAGAGCTGAGTAGACGATAGCTGGCGCTCGTGCATGTATCAAATGGGAGGTGTTTAGGCGGTTGAATGAGCGTGAAGGGTCTTTTTCCGCCTTACCGAGTCTGAGGCACGAAAAGCGCAAAGTGATAGTGAGCAGGGCTGATCCGCCCCATTGGACCAAACCCGCTGATGAAGCCAGCGTTTCGGTGCGCGCGCCAATGCCGATCGTGTGGCCGGCAGCAATGATGGCTGGATCGGTAAAGCCGTTTGATCGTCTCTTTGGCGATGGCTTCGGCTTCAGCCTGATTGTAACGTCCCTTGTCCTTCGCGTAGTCACCTTGGACGCGATGCCATTCAACCGCACTGCACGGGTTTCAGCCGCAGGGAAGGTGATCAGGTTACTGTCGTAGTAACGATGGTTGGAAAACGCAATCAGTCTTTCATGGCGGCTGCGATAGTGCCATCCGAGACTGTAGTTTGGAACGCCGGCACCCAAGCATTCGTCAAGAATACTTTCCATGTCTTCAGCAGTGTCATCGTCAGAGACATTCGCTCCGCGGTTGAAGAAATTGGTAGGAGGCATCTGCCGCGGATCACCAGCTATCACAACCTGCTTACCCCGTGCGATGGAGCCAATGGCGTCCCACGGTGCAATTTGTGAGGCTTCGTCGAAAATCACCAGATCAAATGGCAACTGATCCGCTGGCAGAAATTGTGCGATCGACAGTGGGCTCATGAGCATGCACGGCGCCAATCAATTCAGTGCATAACCCAATTCAATCGTGAGCTGACGGACCGGTTTGTGCCGCCGGGATTTCTGCAGTTCGTGTTTGAGGATCGCGAAACCACTGCTTTTGGAAACTTCGTTCTTCGAGGGAATCAGACTGCACAATTTTGCTCGAATGTAGCGGACCGTGAGCCTCGCAAGTTCATCATCGAGCTTACTGAAAGCCACGATATCACTCATGTGCTCGGCCGCTACAAATCGAGAAGCGTCAGGTTGAAACGAGGCTCTTCGTCGAGCATGCTAAGGGTAACCCCTGACAACGCACTTTTACGCTCAAGCTTGACCGGCAACAGGATCAGCGGTGAAGGCCCCATCACCGAACTGCGACTGCGCGAAAACAAAATGTGGATCATCGACGCCACCCCAGCAAAAAAAGGCGACGACGAAGCGGCGTTTATCGAAATGATCAAGGGCTTTTAATGAACAACATGGCGCCCCTGATGTGCGAGCAAATCAGCACAGCCATGATCAACGTCTGCCAGGCCTTCCGCGCCACAGCGGCACGCAATACCCACGGCACGCTCATCGGCGTCGACATGCAAGGCCTGGCCGGAGACTCGGTCGCGGGCGAGCTCTTCCAGCACTACGGCTTCACCTCCGCCCCTTGCCCGGTGCTGAATACGCCATCCCGGTCGGAGGCAACAGCAAACACACCGTAGTCGTTGCCAGCGAGGACGGCCGCTATCGCGTCACCCTGCAGGACGAGGAAGTATCGCTCTACACCGACGAAGGCGATTACGTCCATATGACGCGCGGACGAGTGATTGAGATAATGACCGACACCCTCATAGTCAAGGCCAATAGCAAGGTGCGGATTCCACGCGCACTTGGACACTCATTCCACGAGCACTTGGACAGTGACTTCCCACTGATCCACCCCATGCTCAGGCAGGCAGCGACGCAGGATTATTCACTACCATCGACCTCTTTTTTCGAAGCGAAGAGGTCGTCGTGGAGCGTTTATCCATGCGTAAAATCCGAGAGGTACTACGCCTAAAGTTCGACGCCGGCCTGTCCGTGCGTAAGATTGCCATTAGCCTTCGCATCAGCAGCGGTAGTGCCGGCAATTACCTGCACCGCTTCAACGCTTGCGGGCTGACGTGGCCGACGACGTTGTCGGACGCTGAACTGGAGCGATGCCTGTTTCCACCAGCACCGACAGTCCCCAGTGATCAACGTCCGATGCCTGACTGGGCATGGGCCCACGCTGAACTACGCCGCCCCGGCGTAACTCTGGCCCTGCTTTGGCAGGAATACCGGCTCAGCCAACCGCAAGGTTTCCAATACAGCTGGTTCTGCGAGCACTACCGCCTCTGGGCTGCCAAGATCGATGTGGTCATGCGTCAGGAGCACCGAGCCGGCGAAAAGCTGTTTGTCGACTACGCAGGCCAGACCGCGCCGATCATCGACCGGCAGACCGGTGAAATCTGTCAGGCCCAGATCTTCGTTGCCGTGCTGGGCGCGTCCAGCTACACCTTTGCCGAGGCGACCTGGTCGCAGCAACTGCCTGACTGGCTCGGCTCGCATGCTCGGTGCTTCGCTTTTCTCGGTGGGACACCGGAGATCCTGGTGCCGGACAACCTGCGCAGCGGCGTCACCAAGGCGCATCGCTATGAACCGGACATCAACCCCAGCTACCGTGATCTGGCTGAGCATTACGGGGTCGCCGTGTTGCCAGCTCGCGCCCGAAAACCCAAGGATAAAGCCAAGGTCGAAGTCGGCGCGCAGGTGGTCGAGCGCTGGATCCTCGCGGCGCTGCGCAACCGCCAGTTTTTCTCGTTGGGCGAACTCAATGCGGCTATCGGCGTGCTGCTCGAACGCCTCAATCAGCGACCCTTCAAAAAGCTGCCTGGCTCGCGTCGCTCGGCCTTCGAGGCCATCGACCAACCCGCGCTGCAAGCGCTGCCGGAACATCCTTACGTCTACGCCGAATGGAAAAAAGTACGGGTGCATATCGACTACCACGTCGAAGTCGACGGCCACTACTACTCGGTGCCGTACCAACTGGTGAAGCACCAACTGGAAGTGCGCCTCACCGCGCAGACGGTGGAGTGCTTCCACGCCAACCAGCGTGTGGCCAGCCACCTGCGCTCGCCACACAAAGGCCGTCACACTACCCAGACCGAGCACATGCCCAAAAGCCACCGCGAACACGCTGAGTGGACGCCGCAACGGCTGATCCGCTG
Organism: Pseudomonas sp. NA-150; assembly: GCF_044336365.1. Classification (NCBI taxonomy): domain Bacteria; kingdom Pseudomonadati; phylum Pseudomonadota; class Gammaproteobacteria; order Pseudomonadales; family Pseudomonadaceae; genus Pseudomonas; species Pseudomonas sp. NA-150. The sequence goes on from NZ_CP172305.1 coordinate 4,314,469, forward strand.
GGCAGAGCAGACCGGGCCGAACACTGCCGGCGTCATCGCCTACATCCTCGAACGCCGAATCCATCCGCAGCACGGCTTTCGCGCCTGCCTGGGCATCCTGCGGCTGGGCAAGCACCACGGCGAAGAGCGGCTGGAAGCCGCTTGCCAGCGCGCCTTGGCGCTGGGCGCATGCAGCTACAAGAGCCTCGAATCGATCCTTCGCCAAGGCCTGGAACGCCTACCGCTGGGCCAACAAAGCCTGCCGCTGCTGCCTGACGAACACATCAACCTGCGTGGCCCCGGCTACTACCACTGACCTAAAAAAGGAGCACCCAAATGCTACCCAATCCGACTCTGGACAAGCTGCAAACCCTGCGCCTGCACGGCATGATCAAAGCCTTGAGCGAGCAGCACGCAACACCGGACATCAACAGCCTCAGCTTCGAGGAACGCCTGGGGCTGATGGTCGACCGCGAGCTGACCGAGCGCGAAGACGCACGCCTGACGACTCGCTTGAAAGCAGCCCGACTGCGCCACAACGCCTGCCTGGAAGACATCGACTACCGCAGCCCGCGCGGTCTGGACAAGTCCCTGATCCTGCAACTGGGCAGCGGACAATGGCTGCGCGATGGTCTCAACCTGATCATCGGCGGCCCCACCGGCGTGGGCAAAACCTGGCTGGCCTGCGCCTTGGCGCACAAGGCCTGCCGGGACGGCTACAGCGTGCGGTACCTGCGCCTGCCGCGCTTGATGGAGGAATTGGGGCTGGCCCACGGCGACGGGCGCTTCGCCAAACTGATGGCCGGTTACGCGAAGACCGATCTGCTGATCCTCGACGACTGGGGCCTGGCGCCGTTTACTGCGCCGCAACGGCGAGACATGTTGGAACTGCTGGACGACCGTTACGGGTACCGCTCAACGCTGGTAACCAGCCAGATGCCGGTGGATAAATGGCATGCGCTGATCGGCGATCCGACCTTGGGCGATGCGATCCTCGACCGTCTGGTGCACAACGCTTACCGCATCGAACTCAAGGGCGAATCGCTGCGCAGGCGCGCGACGAAATTGACGGCAACAGGGACTTCAGACTAACAATGCGAACCTGCGTCGCTGCGCTCCGACTGCCTGTCCAAGTGGACACGGATTAGGTGTCCAAGTGAGCGTGGAACGAGTGTCCAAATGATGGTGGACTGGGTGTCCAAGTGTCGTGGAATCCGCAAGCAAGGCGCTATTCGAAATGCCGATTGTTGATGTGAGCGGCGATTTTAAGGTCTATTCGAACATCCAGGCAGGTGGAGAAATCGAAGACCATACCCGGAGCATGCAAGGGGATAGGGATCTATACAACGAGTATTCACGCACCTAGCGCGCTGCCTAGCACTCATCAGTAAAGCCTTGATATTAATTTGCCAACTTCCGATGATAGCCTAATACCCCACTCTCTCGACCACCAATATCTGAGTAGTTAATGTCAAATAACATCTATGCTTTTGTACGATTCTTCAAGGAAGAGGCACACAGGGAAAGCTTCATCCGCGGCGATCTCTATATGAATCGCCTGCAGTACTTTAGGGAATATGAGGAGAGTACAGGTGCAAATATCGCAGACATGTACGAGGCACCATACGCATGGTTCCAGGGAGAAGGAGCGTCCATTACTGTGGCTGGCGATGCACCAGGGGAAGAGCACCACATCACCGATATGTTAGGAATGGCTATCTTCAAGCAAAGCTATTTTCACTATCATGTGTACTGCATGAGCGCTTTGTACCTCAATGACAAGGACAATTTTGACAGTGAAGAGGCGCTGTACCAAAAGCTTCTGCCGTTTGTTGACAAAGGAGATCTAGGAGAATACTGCGCAGTGGTACCCTCAAAATCTTTTGTTATGCGGATGGACAAAGCACTCGCGGATCTCTCGAAGGCTGGCACAAAAAGCGGCCACAATCTGGTGGAATACTACGACCCGGACACAGCTAGCGTTGTGTTTGAGGGGGATAAAAGCATTCTTAGCAAACACTTATGCTACAACCATCAGCGTGAATATCGTGTCTATGCTTCTGATGGATCTACAGGGAGCGAAAGCCGAATCATAAACATTGGCGACCTTTCTGATATTGCACTCCGCCTAGGTAAACATGAGCTACGAGCCTCAATTAGGCTAGACCGAGCGAACCACGTAATGTACATAGCTCGCCCAGCTTAAACCTCCCTGTAATAGAGCCCCGTTCTCACGCGGGGCATCCTGCTTGGCATGGACTCAGGCATAAACCCCACGATCGGCGACTTGGCGGGCCAGCGCATTACAACACTGGCAAATGCCGTCTTCATCCGACTCGCAACCCTCTTTCAAGTTGGTGGGCGGCCCCTGCTCTGGGTTCACGCCTGAACGAATTAAGTCGTGAGAAAGACTGCCCTCGCGTCGCCAAACTCGCCCGGCAATATGCAGAGCAGGCGCTTCAACCCCTGCTGGACCAGCAGCGTACCAAGACCATCACCGTTATCTGTAGGTGACTTCGCCAGACGGTTACTCAATACCATCCCTACGCAGGCGAGCAGACACGACAGAAGCACGCCAACGAGAGCTTGGCGAAACTGGCGAGGCGCCAGGACGGTTGAGCAAGTCACAATCTGCTGCCTCTTCCAAGCTCGTGCTACGCCGGAGAGAGGCCTGACAGGGTGAGGGGTTGGGATCACCTAGATGGGGCGATCCCCGATACACATCGCTTTGTTATCCCTTGATGGATGGGCAACAGCTTTGAACGCATTACTCATGAGGTACTCTTTGACTTCGCTCCAGTCCTTGCCCGAGTCTGAAGACTCCAATGACAACTCTTGGCATCGCTTGATCGAAACTCACAAGGCTCATTCGGAACAAAACATCCATGACCTAGGCCTTGAGCACCTGCCCAACACCTCCAACATCCTGCCGTCCCTCGATCTAGCTGGAAAGGCAGCCTTAAGTGCGTTTCGAGGATTTTTGCTTTCGCCACGAGGCAACCCGCTGCGGCTCTCAGAAGGTTTTCTCTTTTTCGGAAACAAAACCGAGATTGCCAGGCGCTACGCTGACGTTGAGCCCAGCATGGTGCACCTCACCATTGCAGCCGTGCTCCAAAACGCCCGGGAACACAAAGATCACGAAAGGCGTCTCTGCCCCAACGGCTACGAGTCGGTCGTATTGGCCCCAGAGTGCTTCCTCAGATTCAACGAGGCCATCCTGCAAGCGTGCATGCTGAGGGCATGCCACCCAGCGGAGTTGGACTACTCATCCAGCCCTGAGCTCAGCAAGGTGATGAAAGAGCTGTTAGTGAAGGTGTTTGCACGTTCGGACAAGGACTTCGGCGACGCAGCCCTTGAGTTCGCTGCTGCCATCGCCGTAGGCTCGCTTCGGCTGGCGAAAACGGATATGGAGACTCTGCTGGACGATGCGCTGAAGCAGCACGCTGGCAATAAGTCCGAATTGCTCGGGATGCTTGTGCTGGCCAAGCAAGCTAATCACTAGAATGACCCGCTGAAAGTCGGCTTGCCGGCCATGGCATGTCGAATACAGAGAGACCAAGCAGTAGTTCAGGCAATGAAGTGGCAAATTCGATGGGCCCAATCAACGGCTCACTAATCTTGCTGGGCTACGGATCTGCGAGCCAGACGGTGGCGTCCGTTGGGACAGGCAGCATGAGCTGCCTGGTCTCGTTAGGCTGAAAACTCCTAGCGCGGCTGATGGATCAATTGAGCCACGACTCAACAGTTTCCGCACCATACTGTACTTTCCAGGCCTTCAGACCTTTGTGATTTCCCCCTTTGGTCTCTATAAATTCACCCGTGTGGGGGGTTACCTGATAGTGCCCCGGCAACATCGATTCGACAGTGCACCACGGCAATTTTTCGGTCTGAGCGATGGCGTCCACACTGTACAGTGGACGTCATGCATGCCATCGGAGCTGATTCGTCGTAAGCAGTGACGATCGCGTTGATCTAGCCAGAGACGGTGACCTCTCCAGACCATCCTCCGCTGAGCCACCAATTGAGCAGTGCAAGGATTCGCGATGCCCAGATACCTCAGTAACAGCGCAATACGTCTTTTGGAAGCGAGCCAAGAATCTTTGGCCTTGGCGCTGCATTGCCTGGGCACTCCAAATCGGGGAAGCCTGAGAGTTGAGGTAGCTCGATACTCCCCCGCGATTGGATTGATCGGAGCCGCCGCTGAGCAGGCTTTGGCTGCAATTATCGTTCAGGTTCGGGGCGATGAGGCTCTGGCTGCGTCCCCCACCCAGTACAAAAGCGCGCGACAGATTTTGTCGGACATGAGGGATTTACTCCGCGCGCCCATTCCTGCCAGCTCTTTCCTGACCGCAGGCGTAGCCGACCCCGCTCAACACCGCGAGTCGATCCTGCAGGCGTCAGAAGGATTTTCTGTGCTTTTCACCTACCGGGCGACCGGGCTCCATGCTGGCCTTGGTTTGTCTCGCACAGTGACACTGAAACAAGCCGTGAAGGTTCACAGTTTCCTTGAGCTCCTAGCCAGGTCAACTCGTATCCGCGCCTATATGGATCGGTTGCCGATACCACCAGATGAAGTCATCGACCAGACTGTATTGATTGATGACCTCATTCAAAAATTCCAAAGCACCGATGCAATTACCGAGCGGGTCAACGCCTTACGATCTTTGTTCCTGATCCTCCCCGAAGTCCCCCCAGAAGCACCGGAGTGGCTTGAAGCGTTTGACCGCTCCGTAGTCTCGCCACGCCCTGCTGACATCACTTTGCTTTTGGAAACACTTGAGCGCGCGGCACCAATGAGGTTCCGTCGCATGAATGCAGGGGGCCAAGCACTACCAGTAGTTGTCCGGCCAAACGACCCAAATGCGTTACCTATCGCCTTGCAGGACATGCGCCAAGCCTTTGGCCACGCGCGTGAGCAGTTTGGCGCAGACGTGGGAAATGCAAATGGACGGCTCGATCAAGGTATTCTGGATCTGCCCCCAGAGTCCTTCTTGCTCGATTTGTGCCTCCAAGGCCCTGAGCAGCTACGCGAGACTCTGGATCGGCAAACGCTCACCGGTCAAGAGGTGTGGCCTTTCGTGGCTACTGCATTGAGCCAGCAAGGAACAGAGCGCCCATACTGGTTCTTGGTATCGATGGTCGACGACATCGGTCAGCTAATCGGCCAGCTTCGCAGGGCTTCGGCGGTATCGGCTCAGGGACAGTTCAAAGAACGCTGTACCGCAGCCATCAGAGCCCTTGAGGCCAAAAGACAGGAGCGCACACTTCCGCCAGCTACTGAAATTGCGACCTTTACCGTCACACAATCTGCTGCGGCTGAAACCGCACGAGAAAGCATCCCCGACTCGATGGAGCGCAACGAAGGCACTGTTCGTGAAGCCTCTTTGGAAGCAATGCCGCCACTAGCCGCGTTATATGCCGGCGAATTCACTGCCGGCCAGGCTTTTCCTGCGGTGTATGCGTCCGAGAATCCAGATTCTAAGAAATACTGGACTCGCCAGTTGCTCATAGCAGCGACCGATGCCAGCGACCGCTCAATGCTCATCACTGCCCTGCGAGACCCTGAATTCGCCAACCTAAAGACGGATGCTCGAAAAGCGCTGCGCCTGGTAGATATTCTGACCTACGGGCCGAATATCGAACTAGGGTGACCACGATCCGTTCAACGACATCGGAGCCCCTCTGCGCATGCCTCGAACCCAGCAAAACCTCACCAGCCTGCGAGATACCTTCAGTCAGATCTTGGGCAACCAGAAAGACCACTACACGGATACACGGATCCCTGAATTGCTTTTCAGGCTAGGGCTGGATGATTGCACTGAGTACAGCTCCAAAAGGCAACACCTTGAGAAAGCAGTAGAAGCTTCGAGTGATGCTCAAATGTTGGCTGCCGCTCAGACGGCCTTGGAACTGATTGGCTTTGCGGCTCATGAGCGAGACCAGCTTCAAGAGCTGGTGTGGGACGATGGAACAGCGCCTGTCATCCCCGGTCGTTACCGAAGAGAGCTGGCAGAAAGGCTCAACCCCATCGAGCTATTCATAGACAGGGCTGCTTTTGAACACGTGCTCGGTGAGTTCTGGCAAATCGACACGATGTCGTTTGTGAATTTGCTGCGACCGACCCCGACACTTCGCCAAGAAATTGTCCGCCACTACATCGAAAATCCCGATTGGGATGCGGTGACGATCTCCGACAAGCTCGGAGCGTTTCAGTCCTCGCATGCCCGATTTGGCCGATTCGTCGAAGCCTTGGCTTCCTCGCGGGTATTGCCCAGCGAACCCGCTCAGCGAAAATTCATTGAGATCGTCAACGATACCCTCAAAACGTGTGGAGTCCACATTGTCGTCGGGGTGGGGGACGATGCCTTCCTGACGGCCTCCTTGGCTTACGTAGGATCAGCCAAGCAGTCCTCCCCCAAGAACCTGATCTTCGCCTCCACCACGAAGCCAGATCTGCGACTCGGCAACGCCCTGGACAACGATATCGAGGTGATGTCCGACCCAACGGATATCCTGATCTATGACCGACCTATCGGAAGCACCGGCCTCTTGTGGCGCGACCTACAGGCTTGGTATGCCCAAACCTATGACATCGAGGAAGGCCAGGCCAAAAATCGCCTATATCGGCGCCTGGAGGCCTGCCTGCCTAAATCATCGCCCCCTCAAGCGCTAGCCTTCAGCAGCTTTTTCAAGGCCTTCACGACACACATTCCTGAACTTCCAGTCTTACTGCCCGAGGTCTGGTTTCACTGGGATCCCCTGACGGTCTCACGGCGCGGCAAGGAGGCATTGCTCAGGTCGCGCATGGACTTCCTTCTACTATTGCCGGGCGGGGTGCGGGTTGTCATCGAGATTGATGGCAAACACCACTATTGCGATGCAACCGGACGCTCAAGTCCCCGCCTCTACGCCGAGATGATGGCAGCTGACAGGGCTCTAAGGCTGGTGGGGTATGAGGTCTATCGCTTCGGTGTTCACGAGCTTCAGCAGCCTAATGCCGAGGAGGTGCTGACAATATTCTATCGCTCGCTGTTTGAACGTTACTCATTGCTGCCGGCACCGTGATTCACTGATCCCATAAGCCGAAGATCGCTTAGCCTGAGCGCTGAAAAACTTTCCGCGAAGTAATTGATCAACGCCGATGCTTGCGGCCTCTTCCTGGATTCACATTGCTCCTCCAAATCCACAGATGGCACCATGTGGAAGACCTAATCATCACGATAGAATTTCAGCGAGACGCTGGGATGCTCACCCTCGCCCCCCGAAGGCTCACATTTTCAAAATCTACCAAGGAAATCGAAATTCATGGACAGTGTTTTTGAAGGTACCTTCCCTACTGACGCGAGCCCAGAGAAAATCTTCCCGCAAAACGCGCTCTCAATATTGCCATTCGTTCCGGAGGCCATATCAGCCTGGGCGTCAGGAAACGACCTGCATACCTTCATTCACAAACTACTTGAAGGTACGGGTTATGAAGATCAGGCAGATGAAAGGCTGGAGGGAGCGATCAACCAAGCCCTGGCTTTGGCAGACCACTTTGCAGAGACCGCAAGTCATTCAATGCCGGCGCCTGGTGCACGAACCCAAGCACCCGTGATGGTCGACTTTGAGCATGACCCTGTGTTCGGACGGTTAGCCAAGACATTGATAGCTTGGCAAGAGACCATCGGCAACGTCTTGTCCGAAGCAGGATATTTTTCTCTTTCACACATGCTTGAAACCCGGTCTGATCTGATGTGCTCTGTACAGCTGGCGGGCGCGCTGTACTACCGTCAGTCCATGCAAGTGCTGCGCGGATTCATCGAAAGCGTCATTTTACCAATCCATTTTTGCAGACGGCCCGAGCTGTTCAAGAAATGGAAATCTAACGAGTACCAAGCGCCTTCGATACGTGGCAAGGACGGAGTTCTATCGCGCCTGAAAAAAGATGGGATCATTTCGACAGAGCTGGAAACTACCATCTCCGATGCCTACAGCCTGCTCAATGGGTATATCCATGGTAGCGAAGAGAAACTGAACAACACCGGCCTGGATCGAGGCGAGTGGGAAGGTCATACATTCCAACAGGCGCGGTTCGAGGCATGGGCGCAGGTCTTTGCCTCACTCATCGAGGCCTCCCTCCCTCTCGTCAAAATCAATTTATCTCAGTGGGCAACAGCCAGGTTAGATTGGGAATTGTTCTGTAGCATATGCCATGGTCATGACCTCGAAACCAAGCAGCAAAGAATTGACCCACCGATGACTCAGCATCAGTGTAAGCAATGCAGTCATACCTTCTGGAGGAATGAGGACGGCCAGCAATTCGTGCATGCAACCGTAGAATTTCTCGACTGATCATTTCATGCGCTCAGGGCTGTGGAGAAGACCTCAACAGCCCGCCATGCAAACAGACTTTTTAGCTGACCTGCACGGGGATAGCCCAAGTTAAGCCCACGAGTTAATATTTGGGCGTTATTAGCTCTCCACGACTCCATGACTCGGGACTCAAGACTCAGGGCTCCCATGACGCTGATCGGGAAGGTTTAAGCTTTGGCCTGTACCTTCACCCAAACCAATCATTCGTGTTTACAGAGAGCCGAAAGCTAGTAAGTCGATCACCGCGCCATGTAAGGGTGACCGACAAACTATACAGTCGGATCAGCCTCGTAGTGGGAAGAAGCCGTATCTCCCACTCTTTCTGCTTTTCGTGAAGTGCTGATAATTCAAATGAGGGATGAGCGCCATATCAGGCTCCTTGTTCTCAAATACAATCACTTGAGAATCTTTGAAGTTGTCGGCAATATCCTGATAGAACGCATAAATCACGTCCGCTGCCACTTCCTCATCATCTTCCTCAGGCTCCGGATCCCCTTCTTTGTATGTCGTCAGTGGCGAATCAAGCACCACAAAGCCAGGGTGGCGCCCAGAGAGTTTTAGTAGATTCATCAGCCCTAGAGCAAATGCAGAAGACGCGATGGCTCGATACCCCTTGCCAAAATTGCCTCTCGCACTCCCACCAATGGTGATGTCCCGGGCTTTGAAGTTGAATTCCACCGGGGCGTGATTCGGGAAACTCCAGCGCTGCAAGATATCCTGAATCTCTTTAACCAAAGGCTTGGCAGACTCCTCAAAGCTTTCAGGGGTGTATTTGTTTTGCTCCTCAAGCAGCAATACACCCAGCTTTTTCAGCTCCCCTCTTAGCTTGGCCTTATTCGTAACGTACTTATCCAGCGCCGAGTGATCCTGGTTGAGGCATGAGGCTAGCTCCTTCAGATCGCTTACCAGCTGCACTGAGCTCTGAATCTCTGTGGAGATCAACTTCTCCAGTGCTGCGATGGACGTTTTGGTAGTCTCAGCGGTGGAAGTATTCCGTTCAATCGCTGCTGCCAGGGATCCCTGTGCCTCCCCAAGCTCATGGAGGTTTTTCGAAATTCGCTCCAGCTCGAAGGAAACCCCCTTCTTGATGTCATCGACATCGGTTGTGCATGATTCGGAGTCGAAATGATTGCCACAGGTTGGACAAAGCACCGCGTCTGACTCGTCGAGTAAGACTGCCGCTTGCTCAATTCCCTGTAGACGCTGGCGGTCTGATTCATATTTCTGGCCAAGCATGCCAAATCGCCCCAGTAGGGCCCTATCTTCAGCAATTTTTCCTTCGACCACTTCCAGTTCGGAGATATGGCTGGCCTTTTGGGTGAATAGCCCTTCACTCGAATGAAAAGCGCCTTCCAGCTCAGTTTCAGCCACCTTGAGCCGAAGCTTAACTTGGGTCGTAAAAGAACTGAGCTTCTGGAGTTCAAGCGCCTCAACCGCGTCGTCACCTGGATAGAATTGCTTGATAATGTCTTCGACAGCAGCTGCCCTGTGCCTCAATGCCCCTTTTGACGCCAACTCCTTTTTAGCCTGTTTAACCCCGGTGTCGTCTTTCCCCGTCAGCAACAGCTTCAGAATGGATGTCTCCATAGTGCGCTCGTCTTTCTGACCCGTACCCAGTGGAGAGTACTCAGCCACGATTCGCGTTTCATCCATCAAAAATGCTTTTTCGAAATCACGAAGAGAGAACGAAGCGTTATTGAGAGAGGCTGTACCTTTCAACAACAGCTTTCCATTCAACCCCAACCTATCCAGGAATTGATTGGAGATCGAATTCATCTTTGTAGGGTTATGTTTCACCCCCAGGGTTTGAACCTTCCCCTCTTCATCGTAAAAAGTAGGCTTAGAGCTTTCTGAAAGGTGCCTCTCAATGGTGAAGGAGCGGCCATCATCGTGCACAAACTTAACCTTGAGAGTGGTGTAGCCCTGCGACTCGTTGATAGGCTTTGGAGGCGTATTTGCACCAAGGGCAAACTTCAGGCACTGAACAATGTAGGACTTACCAGTGTTGGAGCCGCCTTGAACAACGTTCGCACCCTTCTCAAAATAAACAGCGGCGTCTGCACGGTCAGGGCCACTCACGACAACGCTTTCAATATACATCAGACCACCCTGTCAATTTTATAAATAGTGCGGCGTTGAGCAGCGAGAAAATCAACATTAGCCTCGACCCAAGAAACACGTCTTCTGAAATCCACATGGTATTCAGTACTCAACTTGGCGGCAAACACACTACCCGCACTGGTAATAGAGTATCGAACACCTTTCTCATCAACTTTGGAAGTAATCAAACCTTTAGCGGTAAATAGTTTTATTGCGCCTGGGAAAATTTCTCGCCTACGCACCAGTTCGGCAAGTCGATTCAAAAGGACTGGATGCAGGCTTGCATCCCCTTGAAAGTCACTACTATAAATAGAGGCATAGTCAAAGAAGATAAGTTCATCGAGATCAAGCTGCCGGGCTAAGCCTGCAAGCAACAGAACAATGCGTGCACCAACTTCCACAGGGCTGTTGTACAAATCCTTTGAGCTCGTCATCTATTTCTTAATCCATTTAAACTTTAGGTCATTCACCAGTTGATGACATAGCCCCTTTCGATCGGAGGTCTGCAAGAAATGCCGAAGTGGATGAGAGTCATATGGAATATTAACGGACTGCGTGCTTACTTCGAGAAAACGTTGATACCCATCATCGAATTTCTTACGCACCACGCTGTGCAAGCCTTCGTGGCACTCACCTTTGAGGCTTTCATAGCATCCTGTAGGAAAAGCATCGCGCGAAAATATCTCCAGTGACTCAGCGCTGAAAAAGTTAATCCGCGCTCGCTCAAGATCTTCCTTATACTCAGAGTCCATGACGCTACTGAATGAATACTCTGCACCATCGGCATCAGAGAACGCATCTAAAAGCGCATCAATATAAATTTTCTCATTATCACCAACAGCGCTGGGCTCAGGCTTCCGAACCTGCGGTCGCTTAAGATGATAGCTTCCAAACCGCGTCGTGTGATATGGCGTCAGGGCGTGCCTATCAATTAACTCCTGTGAAGACATTTCATCAACAAATGAAAAATCAAGGGTATTTATATAATCCAACAGACCACCCTCAAGAGGAATGGACTCCGTCTTCGTAATCTTATCCTTACATACCTTATCCCAACGCTTAATGATCTCAGCCTTGATGCGAGACTTCTTGGACAGCATATCGATGCAATCAGAGCTGCAGCCTTTCGGGGAAACAAAGCGGTACTCACGCGGCAGGGTGTAATCCTCCCTCCACGTGTAGTAAACCAGCTTACCCAGCTCCCCAACTACGTTTGCTACGCTCAGTTTATCTTTGTAGTGCTTGCATTGGTAATTGTCCCACCCCGTCGCATGCCGCGCGATGACATCGCGCCCCTTGTCTCCCGCACCAGCACAGCGAGTGACCGATTCGTAGTCTTTACCTAAGTAAGAGACGAACTCCAGCGTAAAAATTTCCCAAGTATCCGGAGACATGATCTGCAGGCGATCCAGGGGATGAACTGTTTCACCTTTTTCTACATCCAGTGCTGTGAGCTCGAATTCCGGGGGTGGAGGGAGCTTAATGGCATTTTCACCAAAAGACATTAGCTACTCCTCTGCGACAACGTGCTTTGCTTGCTGAGTTGTAATTAGCCCATATCATAATCCGAGGTCGCGCTCCACCTGTAGGGTCTGGATACGATCTGGCATCTCACCAAGGATTTTATTTGGATTCTTCCGCAAGGCGCCCGTGAGCTTCTTCAGGAAACGCTGATTCAACTCCATATCCCCCATCAGTTCGGCAATAATGATTTCAGGGTCAACGTCAGCTTCTTCCAGTCCAATTGCCAGCGCCGCGCGGGCTGCGCCGATGGGTTTGTCCATCGCGTATTCGACTAGATCGGCAGGATGAAAAGCATATTCCTGCTTCTGTTCCTGGCCCTTTTCCTGCTCCTGCTCACTCATGCATGAGTTCCTTAGTTGTCGGCATATTGTTCGTCTGGGGATTCGTCTGGGTTCTTGAGTTATTGGGCTTTCAGGCTTTCAAGCGGGTGCTCTTCTAATCGCATGCACGACTAAGACTCCCAAGTAGCCGCCTCGGGATATGATGGTCGTCTGTCTGCGTTTCTGTGGCGTAGCTGATCCATGCCGAATTCCTACCGCCCTACTCTCCCCTTAGGCGGGGGTGGCTGGGCATCTAAGTGTCCATAGGTAATGGCACAATACTATCTTTAATGCGCCGTGCTGGGGAACCCGACGGGGCGCCTGGAGTGCTAACTGGAGGAGTCGTGCGGGGCACTTGGGGACTGAGGGTTATGGAATTGCGGGCTTTGTGTGGGGGGTGGGGGTAGCCGACATGTTCATCGATTTGAGAAAAATGGACAATGGACAAAAAAATAAGCTACTGATTTGTATAGATTTGACATGTCCATTTATGGATTTAGCTCACACGTACAGAACTTATCGGACGCGGCCACGACTTTTTCCTAATCGTCGAGAACAAGATTTCAGCCGATTCAATAAAGAGACCACGCGTGAGCGCTAACGCCTGCGTCTACCCACGTGAAAGCCGTGAGAATTCCACCCAGAGCCAGCGATTTTGTGGGGGTAAAATCGTTCACAAATAAAAAGGGTCGCGAAATAAAATCTCGCAACCCTTTGATTTATATGGTCGGGACGGAGTGATTCGAACACTCGACCCCTAGCACCCCATGCTAGTGCGCTACCGGACTGCGCTACGCCCCGACTAGGCGTGAAACTGATCTCGCACCTGCGACAAACAATTAGGAATATACCCTAAGCCTTTGAATTTTGGAAGTATCCGGATTGGCCTACGCCTTGCGCAGTACCACCAATACATCCTCCAGCTCGGAAATCATCTGGCGGATCATTTGTTTGTACTGGGTTGTGTCGTCCTTGGCTTCGTCACTGGACATGCGCAGTCGCGCGCCGCCGATGGTGAAGCCCTGGTCGTACAGCAAGGCGCGAATCTGCCGGATCATCAGCACGTCCTGGCGCTGATAATACCGGCGATTTCCGCGTCGTTTGACCGGATTGAGCTGAGGAAACTCTTGTTCCCAATAGCGCAAAACGTGCGGTTTTACCGCGCAGAGCTCGCTGACTTCACCGATGGTGAAGTAGCGTTTGCCTGGAATGGGCGGCAGCTCGTCGTTATGACTTGGTTCCAGCATAAGCCTCAACTCGGGCCTTCAACTTCTGCCCTGGACGAAAGGTGACCACACGGCGAGCTGTAATCGGGATTTCTTCTCCCGTCTTTGGATTACGACCAGGTCGCTGGCGTTTATCTCGCAGGTCAAAATTGCCGAAACCGGACAATTTGACCTGCTCGTTATCTTCCAGAGCGTGCCTGATTTCCTCAAAGAAAAGCTCTACCAGTTCCTTGGCTTCTCGTTTATTCAGGCCCAGCTCTTCATACAGACGTTCGGCCATCTCAGCTTTCGTCAGAGCCCCCATACGCTACTTCCTTAACGTGGCGTTTAACCTTTCCTCGAGCGAGGTGAGGATCACATGCGTCGTCGCATTGATCTCATCGTCATTAAGAGTGCGCGATGGATGCTGCCAGGTCAAGCCAACTGCAAGGCTTTTTCTATGCGGATCAATACCTTTACCCTGATATACGTCAAATAGCCTGAGGTCTGTGAGCCATTCGCCTGCATTTTCACGAATAACGTCCAGTACTGCGGTGGCTGCGACGCCTTCATCAGCGATCAAGGCGAGGTCGCGACGCACTTCCGGGAAGCGGGAAAGCTCGTGGAATTTCGGCAGACGGCCCTTGGACACTTCACCCAATACCAGCTCGAAAACGAACACCGGACGATCCAGGCCCAGGGTTTTCACCAGTTCCGGGTGCAGGGCACCGACGAAACCGACTTCACGACCGTCGCGCATGATCCGCGCGGTCTGGCCTGGGTGCAGCGCCGGGTGTTGGCCCGACTCGAAGGTGAACTCAGCCAGTGCGCCGGAGAAGCCCAGTACCGCTTCAACATCAGCCTTGATGTCGAAGAAGTCGACCGCGTCACGACCCTGCGCCCAGCCTTCCGGCAGGCGGCTGCCGCAGATTACGCCGGCGAGCATCGGCTCTTGTTTCAAACCTTCCAACTGACCCACGAAGCGCAGGCCGCTTTCGAACATGCGCACGCGGTCTTGCTGGCGATTGAGGTTGTGTTGCAGCGCCTTGACCAGCCCTGGCCACAGCGACGAACGCATGGCGGCCATGTCGACCGAGATCGGGTTGGCCAACAGCAGCGGTTCGACGCCAGGGTTGAACAGCTCGAACCACTTCGGATCGATGAAGCTGTAGGTGATCGCTTCCTGATAACCACGGGCCACCAGCAGGCGACGCAGTGCAGGCAGGTCGCCTTGCGCTTCGGTCTTGGCTTGCGGCGCCAGACGCGCTTGCGGGTAACGAACCGGCAGGCGGTTGTAGCCGTACAGACGAGCCAACTCTTCGATCAGGTCGACTTCGATGCTGATGTCGAAACGGTGACTTGGCACTTCAACGCGCCATTGGCCGGCGACTTCCGAAGAAATCTTCAGGTCCAGGCCGGTCAGCAGGCGCTCGACTTCGACCGGGTCCATTTCCATGCCGAGCATCTGGGAGATACGCTCAGCACGAAGAATGACCGGCGCAACCGAAGGCAGATGCGCTTCGCTGACGGTTTCGATAATCGGTCCGGCTTCGCCACCGGTGATCTCCAGCAGCAGGCGGGTCGCGCGCTCCATGGCTTCACGGGCCAGGCGCCAGTCCACGCCACGCTCATAGCGGTGCGAGGCGTCGGTGTGCAGGCCGTAGGAACGGGCCTTGCCGGCGACAGCAATGTTGTCGAAGAAAGCGCTTTCGAGGAACAGGTCGCGGGTGGTGTCGCTGACACCGCTGTGTTCGCCACCCATGACGCCGGCAATCGCCAGCGCGCGTTGGTGGTCGGCGATGACCAGGGTGTCGGCGCGCAGGCTGACTTCCTGACCGTCGAGCAATACCAGCTTCTCGCCCTCTTCCGCCATGCGCACACGAATGCCGCCATTGATTTCGGCGAGGTCGAAGGCGTGCAGCGGTTGACCCAGCTCAAGCATCACGTAGTTGGTGATGTCGACTGCGGCGTCGATGCTGCGCACGTCGGAACGACGCAGGCGCTCGACCATCCACAGTGGCGTAGGACGCGACAGATCGACGTTACGAATGACCCGACCCAGGTAACGCGGGCAGGCCGCCGGCGCCAGCACTTCAACCGGACGCACTTCGTCGTGTACCGCAGGTACTGCAACGACCGCAGGACGCGTGACGGGCGCGTCGTACAGCGCGCCGACTTCACGAGCCAGACCGGCCACCGACAGGCAGTCGCCACGGTTCGGGGTCAGATCGACCTCAATGCTCGCGTCGTCCAATTCCAGGTAAACGCGGATATCCTGACCCACTGGCGCATCAGCCGCCAGTTCCATCAGACCGTCGTTGCCCTCGCCTACTTGCAGCTCGGCCTGGGAGCAGAGCATGCCGTTGGATTCAACGCCACGCAGCTTGGCTTTCTTGATTTTGAAGTCGCCGGGCAGTTCAGCCCCAATCATGGCGAACGGAATTTTCAGGCCAGGGCGCACATTGGGTGCGCCGCAGACGACCTGAAAGGTTTCCACGCCATTGCTGACCTGGCATACCCGCAGCTTGTCGGCGTCCGGGTGTTGTTCGGTGCTCAGCACCTCGCCTACAACGACGCCGGAGAACTCGCCAGCGGCGGGGGTCACGCTATCGACCTCAAGACCGGCCATCGACAGACGAGCAACCAGCTCGTCGCGGGAGACTTGCGGGCTTACCCAGCCACGCAGCCACTTTTCACTGAATTTCATCCTGCTCTCCTAATTAATACGTTACGACCTAGCGAAATTGCGCAAGGAACCGCAAGTCGTTGTCGAAGAACAGACGCAAGTCATTCACGCCGTAACGCAGCATGGCCAGACGCTCAACGCCCATGCCGAAGGCAAAGCCCTGGAACTCTTCCGGGTCGATGCCGGACATGCGCAGCACGTTCGGGTGGACCATGCCGCAGCCCAGCACTTCCAGCCAGCCGGTCTGCTTGCACACACGGCAGCCTTTGCCGCTGCACATCACGCACTGGATGTCGACTTCAGCCGATGGCTCGGTGAACGGGAAGAACGATGGACGGAATCGCACCGCCAGCTCTTTTTCGAAGAACACGCGCAGGAACTCTTCGATGGTGCCCTTCAGATCCGCGAAGTTGATGTCGCGGTCGACCAGCAGGCCTTCGATCTGGTGGAACATCGGCGAGTGGGTGATATCCGAATCGCAACGGTATACCCGACCCGGGCAGACGATGCGGATCGGCGGTTGCTGCGTTTCCATGGTCCGCACTTGCACCGGCGAGGTGTGGGTGCGCAACAGCATGTTCGCATTGAAATAGAAGGTGTCATGCATCGCGCGGGCCGGGTGGTGGCCTGGGATGTTAAGCGCCTCGAAATTGTGATGATCGTCTTCGACCTCAGGGCCTTCGGCGATGCCGTAGCCAATGTGGGTGAAGAATTGCTCGATCCGTTCCAGAGTCCGGGTAATCGGGTGCAGACCACCCGAGGTCTGGCCACGGCCCGGCAAGGTGACATCAATGGACTCGGCCGCGAGCTTGGCGGTCAGTTCCGCTTGCTCCAACGACGCTTTACGCGCATTGAGAACCTCTGTGACACGCTCCTTGGCGACGTTGATCAGAGCACCGACGTGCGGACGCTCTTCAGCCGGCAAATTCCCCAGGGTCTTCATCACCTGAGTCAATTCGCCCTTCTTGCCAAGGAAGTGAACCCGGATTTGCTCCAGGGCATTGATGTCTTCAGCGTGTTGCACAGCCTCAAGCGCTTGAGAGACCAGCGCATCCAGGTTTTCCATTTACAGACTCCAGATACGAAATAGGGGAAGAGCTTGAAGGCTCTTCCCCTATTTATGACGTTTAACACCAGACCCGGAAACCGGGCCCGGTGATTGTCGGGGGACTTAGGCCAAAGTGGCTTTAGCTTTCTCGACAATCGCAGCAAACGCCGCTTTTTCGTTCACTGCCAGATCAGCCAGAACCTTACGGTCGATCTCGATGGACGCTTTCTTCAGGCCGGCGATGAAACGGCTGTAGGACAGACCGTTGATACGAGCACCAGCGTTGATACGAGCGATCCACAGAGCGCGGAACTGACGTTTTTTCTGACGACGGTCACGGTAGGCGTATTGGCCTGCCTTGATTACCGCTTGTTTGGCAACACGGAATACGCGTGAACGCGCGCCGTAGTAGCCTTTAGCAAGTTTCAGAATTTTTTTGTGACGCTTACGGGCAATGACGCCACGCTTTACACGAGCCATGAGTTACTTCCTCTATTCTTGACCGAAATTAGCAAAGGCGCAGCATGCGCTTCACTTTTGCCACGTCAGACGGATGCAGCAAGCTGCTACCGCGTAGTTGACGCTTACGCTTGGTCGACATTTTGGTCAGAATGTGGCTCTTGAAAGCGTGCTTGTGCTTGATACCGTTAGCGGTTTTCAAAAACCGCTTAGCAGCACCACTTTTAGTCTTCATCTTTGGCATGTTCGGATACTCCGCATTCAGTTGATAAACATAACCACTAGGCCTGCCGTGCCCTGGAGGTTACTTCTTCTTTTTCGGGGCGATGACCATAATAAGTTGGCGTCCTTCCATCTTAGGATGCTGTTCGACCGAACCGTATTCGAGCAGGTCACCTTCAACCCGCTTCAACAGTTCCATCCCCAGCTCCTGGTGGGCCATCTCACGACCGCGGAATCTTAACGATACCTTGGCCCTGTCCCCATCACTCAGGAAACGTACCAGGTTGCGCAGTTTTACCTGGTAATCCCCTTCCTCCGTCCCTGGACGAAACTTGATTTCTTTAACCTGAACCTGTTTCTGGTTCTTCTTCGCCGCAGCGACCTGCTTCTTCTTCTCGAAGATCGACTTGCCGTAGTCCATGACACGGCAGACCGGAGGTACTGCGTCGGCAGAAATTTCTACCAGATCGAGCTTGGCTTCTTCAGCAATACGAAGCGCTTCATCAATCGAGACGATGCCAATCTGCTCGCCGTCAGCGCCAATTAACCGAACCTCGCGGGCCGAGATATTCTCGTTGATCGGGGCCTTCGGTGCAGCTCGTTTATCTTGTCTCATTTCACGCTTAATAATAATTACTCCGAATCATGGCGACCACGCCGGGAAACCGCTTGTGCGAGGAATTCAGCGAATTGTGCGACCGGCATCGAGCCGAGGTCTTCACCTTCACGTGTCCGCACAGCGACAGTTTGCATTTCGACTTCCCGATCTCCGATAACCAAGAGATAGGGAACCTTGAGCAAAGTATGCTCGCGGATTTTAAAGCCGATCTTTTCATTTCTCAAGTCAGACTTGGCACGAAATCCGCTTTCAGCCAGAGTTTTTTCGACTTCAAGGGCAAAATCTGCCTGTTTATCAGTGATATTGAGGATCACTGCCTGCGTTGGCGCCAGCCAGGCCGGGAATGCACCTTCGTAGTGCTCGATCAAAATTCCGATGAAACGCTCGAAGGATCCGAGAATTGCACGGTGCAACATGACCGGGTGCTTGCGGCTGTTATCTTCCGAGACGTACTCGGCGCCCAAACGGATCGGCAGGTTGAAATCGAGCTGCAGTGTACCGCACTGCCAGACACGACCGAGGCAATCTTTCAGCGAAAATTCGATTTTCGGACCGTAGAATGCCCCTTCGCCCGGCTGCAGATCATACGGCAAACCGGCGCTGTCGAGGGCGGCGGCCAACGCGCTTTCGGCGCGATCCCACAGATCGTCGGAGCCAACGCGCTTTTCCGGACGAGTCGACAGTTTCAGCTCGATGTCCTTGAAGCCGAAGTCAGCGTACACATCCAGGGTCAATTTAATGAACGCTGCCGACTCGGCCTGCATCTGCTCTTCGGTACAGAAGATGTGGGCATCGTCCTGGGTGAAGGCACGTACGCGCATGATCCCGTGCAGCGCACCGGACGGCTCGTTACGGTGGCAGGCACCGAATTCGGCCAGACGCATCGGCAACTCGCGGTAGCTCTTCAGGCCTTGGTTGAACACCTGCACGTGGCACGGGCAGTTCATCGGCTTGATCGCATAGTCGCGGCTTTCAGACTGAGTGGTGAACATGTTCTCGGCGTAGTTAGCCCAGTGACCAGACTTTTCCCACAGGGAACGATCGACCACTTGTGGAGTTTTGATCTCCAGATAACCGTTCTCGCGCTGAATTTTGCGCATGTATTGCTCGAGCGCCTGGTACAACGTCCAGCCGTTCGGGTGCCAGAACACCATGCCCGGAGCTTCTTCCTGGGTATGGAACAGCCCCAGACGCTTGCCCAGCTTGCGGTGATCGCGCTTTTCAGCTTCTTCGATGCGCTGGATGTAGCCAGCCAGCTGCTTCTTGTCAGCCCAGGCCGTGCCGTAGACACGCTGCAACTGTTCGTTTTTCGCATCGCCACGCCAGTAGGCGCCTGACAGCTTGGTCAGCTTGAACGACTTGAGGAAACGAGTGTTCGGCACGTGCGGACCGCGGCACATGTCGACGTATTCTTCGTGGTAGTACAGGCCCATGGTCTGTTGCTCGGGCATGTCTTCGACCAGACGCAGCTTGTAGTCTTCCTGGCGCGCAGTGAACACTTCGATCACTTCGGCACGCGGGGTGACTTTCTTGATGACGTCGTAATCTTTTTCGATCAGCTGCTGCATGCGCTGCTCGATCGCCAGCAAATCATCCGGCGTGAACGGACGCTCGTAGGCGATATCGTAATAGAAGCCATCGTCAATCACCGGCCCGATGACCATTTTTGCGGTCGGGTACAGTTGCTTGACCGCGTGGCCGACCAGGTGAGCGCAGGAGTGACGGATGATCTCCAGCCCCTCTTGATCCTTGGACGTAATGATCTGCAGCGTTGCATCGCCTTCGATCAGATCGCTGGCGTCGACCAGCTGGCCATTGACCTTGCCGGCCACGGTGGCCTTGGCCAGACCTGCGCCAATGGATAGCGCGACATCGGCTACGGAAACTGCCTGATCGAATGAACGTTGACTGCCGTCGGGAAGAGTAATGGTGGGCATGGCGCCTCCTCTCCTAGTGGTGACCCCTACCAAAGGTCACGTGGGTTGGGATGAGCCAGTACAAGATCCGGGGGTGTTCCTGCCTCACAGTGGCAGATGCTCGAAAGCTAACCCTTTAAACCGAACCTAAGTGACTGGAGTAAAACAAACTCTACAAGCACGAATGACGGAGAATCGCTCGGTCACCCACTTATTCAGCCGCGCATCCTATCACAGATGTTCGAGAACAAAGCCCAGACTTGTGTCAAATCGACGGCGGCAGGCGAAATCAGCTTCTACAGTGAACTTGCACGATCCAGCGCCGCTCAGATGAAGAGTGAACGTTGTGACCCCGCACTCATCACAAGGAGTACTCAAGCATGCGTTTTAATCGCTTACTCACGCTCGCAGCCTCTCTGGCACTGCTGTTGCCGTTGGGTGCACAGGCCGAGTCGGTCGCCTGGCCAGGAGCCGGCAGGGCTCAGTTCGTCAATGATTGCGTCAACGCAGCCTCTAATCCGAGCAATTCGAACAAACTCACCCGACCCGAGGCGCAGAGTCACTGCACCTGCGGAGCCGACACCGTCGAGAAAACGCTGACCAGTGCCGAATTGAAAGTAATCGATGCCGACAGCGATGCGGGCCGTGCGGCCCGAGCCAAGCTGTTGCCAGCCATCGACCGAGCCTGCCCGAGGAAATGACCCCGAAAACAGGTGGAAAATTCGAATTACCACGTGGTTTTCTGGTTTTTTCCCACAAAATTATGAGCAAAAGTGGATTTTTTTAACGGCAGCGAAAACCACCTGAAAGCCTTGTAGATCGGGGCTCTCAGACGAATGGAAAGCGATGGATGGTGTATTGCTTTTGTAAACTGTGCTGCGAAAGCGCTCTACATCCAAACATTTCGACTATGATAGCCCGGTGTGCCCAGTTGGCCTGAGCAGCACAGTACTACTGAAAAAATTATGTTCTTGGAGATACACCATGTCTAATCGCCAAACCGGCACCGTAAAATGGTTCAACGATGAAAAAGGCTTCGGCTTTATCACCCCACAGGGTGGCGGTGACGACCTGTTCGTACACTTCAAAGCTATCGAAAGCGACGGTTTCAAAAGCCTGAAAGAAGGCCAAACTGTTTCGTTCGTGGCTGAGAAAGGCCAGAAGGGCATGCAAGCTGCTCAGGTTCGTCCGGAGTAAATCTCCCCGAACTTAAAAAACCCCGTCCACGTGACGGGGTTTTTTATGGGCGAGAAAAAACCGGCGACGGCTTAACCGCAGTTGATCCGGGTGATGACGCTGTTGTCATCCGCGTTCAGGTTCAGCCGGTCCGAGCGGTATTCGAGGGTGACCATGTCATTGGGCTTGAGCAAACGCACATTTCGCGCGCCAGCCTTGATTCGGGCTTGCTCCACCAACTCTGGCGAGGCCTTCTGGCCCATGGCGAATCCTGCCGCCGCCGCATTGCAACCACTCCCCCCGCCTCGGCGGTTGGCGTCGCCGAACTGGCGGAAGGTTTGTCGGTACTGCAACCCGCCACCAGCGTGACCGCAACCAGCAGACCTGATGCCGCGAAATTCCAACGCATATACAACCTCCTTCAAGAAATAAGACGTTAGCCAGCCACCTCGGCAGTGATCGGCCCCAACGGCGGGAGTCTGCCCCAGCACGGCAAACTGTGCGCTGGCAAATCGTGTCAAAACGTTTTCAGTAGAACCCTTCATCTCAGCGTAGCCCGGTACGCACGGACCGTGGCGCTGCGAACCGCTTCACAGCTAGAGCGCATCGCTATAAGTATGAGTGCCAAATGATGGCCAAAATGGTTTACTTGCCAGCGCTGACGACCCCGCTCGATGACGGTCACGTCGGCGCATCAGCTTTTATTCGGAAAAGACGAGACATAAATGGCAACCGTATCCATCGATGCTGACATCAAGGCCAAGTGGTCTCAGGGACAATGCTCTTACAGCCCGGGTAGCCCGGAAGAGCTGGCGATCATAGGGATAGACCTGCTGCTCAAAGAGCTCGGCACAGCAGGCGCAACAGCATTCATCCAACAGGTGCTCGAGAAATACCCGTCAGATTATCAGGGCGTTCATTTCGGCAAGTGACACTCATTTGACCGGCGTAAAACCGCATTAACCAGTCATATGAATAGAACCTACTTCAGTCGGCCCAGCCGCTCGGTCAACAGATCGAAAAAGCCCTGGGCATCGCCGTCGCCGATCCACAGGGCATTTTTCTCCTCCTTGAGCGCGTCGTACCAATCCACCACGGACTGGCCAAAGGTCAGGCCTTCGCGGCTGTCGATGGCGACGTTGACCCGCCGGCCGCTGAACAATTCGGGTTGCAGCAGGTAGGCGACTACGCTGGCGTCATGCACCGGGCCGCCCGGCAATCCGTATTGGACCATGTCCGCCTTGATGTAGGCGTTGAGAATGTCCCCCACCAACTGGCCCGCTCGATTATTCAAGGCTCCGATTTGCCTGAGTCGCGACTCGCTGGTGAGCAGTTTGTGGGTCACGTCCAGCGGCAGGTAGGTCAGCGGGACGCCACTGGCGAGCACCACCTGCGCTGCATGCGGGTCGGCGAACAGATTGAACTCGGCCACCGGGGTGATATTGCCGCCATTGAAATGCGCACCGCCCATGATCACCACTTCGTTGATGCCACGGCTGATGTCCGGTGCCTGAGTCAGTGCCAGCGCCAGGTTGGTCTGTGGCCCGAGCAAGGCCAGGGTGATGCTGTGCGGGGCGGCGTTGCGCAGGGTCGCGATCAGGTAATCCACCGCATTGCCGTGGGCCAGAGCTTGTCTGGGTTCATGCACGGTGACGCCTGGCAGGCCTTCTTCGCCATGAATATCTTCGGCATAGATGGGCGAGCGCACCAAGGGTTTCGCCGCCCCGGCGTAAACCGGCACCTCCTCGCGCCCTGCCCACTCCAGCGCCAACCGGGCATTGCGCGAGGTCTTGTCCAGACGCACGTTGCCCGCCACGGTGGTGATGGCGAGCACATTCAGCTCTTCAGGCGACGCCAGGGCCAACAACAGGGCGACGACGTCGTCGGCACCCGGGTCGGTGTCGATGATCAGATCACGACGTTCCATGCATCCCCTCCGTAGCCACTGCTTGACCGCTTAAAACGTCACACCGGCAACCAACGCGATATTGGTGTACGGCTGGCACTCACCGGTGCGCACGATGGCACGCGCCTTGCGGCTGAGGTTTTTCAGCTCCTCATGACTGACCTGACGCTGCGCCCCCATCGCCCCTTCCAGATGCAGGCCCTCGACAATGCGCAGCGCTGGCGGTTGTTTCACCAGCATCTCCTCGGCCAGCACATGACTCTCGACCTGCATTTCAGTCAGGACCGCGCGCAACACGCTGACGAAATCCGGCGTGCCCTGGGTCAGCGCCAGATCGATCAGCTCGACACCCGGGGGAACCGGCATGCCGGCGTCGACGATCATCAGGATGTCGCCGTGGCCTAGCGAGGCAATGACCCGCGACAAGGCGATATTGAGCAGAGGTGTTTTTTTCATGACGGACGAAAACCTTGGACATCGCTAAGACGTGGAATGGATGGCTGGGCACCGGCGCGGGTAACCGACAGCGCGGCGGCAATCTGGCCAAAGGCAATCGCCTCAGCTTCGCTCTTGCCCTGTGCCAATGCGGCGGCGAAACCACCGACGAAGGTGTCGCCCGCAGCCGTGGTATCAACCGGCTGAACCTTCGGCGCCGGGAAGTGGGTGATGCGCTGGCCGTCGGCAAACAGCGAGCCCAATGCGCCCAGGGTGATGATGACTTTGGCCGCACCCGCCTTCAGCAGTTGGCTTGCCGCTGCTTCGGCGGAGGCCAGCGAATCCACGGTGATCCCGGTCAGGGCCGCCGCTTCGCTTTCGTTGGGAATCAGGTAATCGAGCATCGAGAACCAGCTCGCCGGCAACGGGCCGCTGGCCGGTGCCGGGTTGAGGATGACGATCTTGCCCAGCTCGCGTGCGCGTTGCAGGGCGTGCTCGACGGTATCCATCGGCACTTCCAGCTGGCAGATGATCACATCGGCCTCGGCCAGCTTGCTGTCGAAGCGTGCAACCACCTCGGGGGTCAGACGACCATTACCACCGGCAACGATGACGATCGCGTTCTGGCTGCTGGCATCGACCACGATCAGGGCCACGCCACTGGAAATCCCGGGCACCGCCGTTACCGCATCACAATCGATTTGCTCAACCAATAACGCGGCACGCAGTTGCTCGCCATACGCGTCGTCGCCCACACACCCCACCATCGACACTTGGGCGCCCAGGCGAGCGGCGGCCACCGCCTGATTGGCGCCCTTACCGCCCGGCACTGTGATGAATGACTCACCGGCCAGGGTTTCCCCGGCGCGCGGCAGGCGCTCGGCACGGGTCACCAGGTCCATATTCAAACTGCCAATTACCACTACTTTCGCTTGCATACTTCAGCACTCTTTAATTCGGTTCAGCGAAACTCGTTGAAGACGGTGGTCGGTGGCGCGGTGGATTCGCGCAGGACAATCTTCGGCGCGACGATCCGTTGCTCGACCGCAGTGGTAGTCGGTGCCGCAATGCGCCGCAGTAACACCTCGGCGGCCATCTCGCCCAGCTGCAGGATCGACTGGCCAACGGTGGTCAGCGCCGGGTACACGTAACGGCTCATCTGGATGTCATCGAAACCGATCACCGACAGGTCGGCGGGCACGCGAATATTGCGTTCGGCGGCGGCGCGCAACACGCCGATGCCGATCATGTCGTTGCCAGCGAAGATCGCCGTCGGCGGGTTGTGGTCCAGCAAGCCGACCGCCGCCTGATAACCGCCCGGGCTGGTGAAATCGCTTTCGACCACCCAGTGCTCCGGCATGGCCAACTGCGCTTCTTGCATGGCCCGGCGATAACCGGCCAGGCGCATTTGCGTGACACTGGTCGACGCCGGCCCGCAGATGCAAGCGATGTGTTGATGCCCCTGACCAATCAAATGACACGTGGCCAGGTACGCACCTTCTTCGTGATCGATACGCACCAGATCTGCGGTAACGCCGTCCAGATCACGGTCGACTACCACCATCGGCGTGCGCACATTGGCCAGCCCGCCGGCCTCGGCATCACCGCCCACGGAGGAGACGATCAGCCCGTCGACGCGTTTCTCCAACAACACCCGCAAGTAGCTGCGCTGCTTGTCGGGGTTGTCGTCGGAGTTGCACAGGATTACGCAAAAGCCATTGCGCTCGCAGTAGTCCTCGATGCCCCGCGCCAGCTCGGCGAAATACGGGTTGATCCCGTTGGGGATCAACAGGCCTATGGTCAGCGTCGACTTGGCTTTCAATGAGCGGGCCACGGCGCTGGGCACGTAGTCGAGAGCGACGATGGCCGCCTCGACCTTCAACCGCACCTCATCACTGACCGGACGGGTTTTGTTCAAGACATGGGATACCGTTGTGTAGGAAATCCCCGCCATTGCGGCTACATCCTTGATCGTAGACATATCAGGCCTGCCGACGTGCGCGGTTGCTGCGGTAAGTATCAAGCACCACGGCGACGACGATGACGGCGCCGGTGATGATGCGCTTGGTGGGTTCGTTGGCGCCGATCTGCGCCAGGCCAGCAGCCAGCACCGAGATGATCAGCACACCGAAGAAGGTGCTGACCACCGAGCCGCGGCCACCCATCAGGCTGGTACCGCCGATGACCACCGCGGCAATCACTTGCAGTTCCAGGCCCGAGCCAGCGTTCGGATCAGCCGCTTCCAGACGGGAAATCTGGAACAGCGAAGCGACGCCCGCCAGCAGGCCCATCAACGAAAACACCAGGATCTTGTAGGGCTTTGGATTGATACCGGCCAGACGCACGGCTTCTTCGTTGGTACCAATGCCGATCAGGTAGCGGCCAAACACCGTGCGGGTCAGCACTGCCTGGGCGACGACGATGATCAGCAGGGCAATGATGAACGAGGGCGAGATGCCGAACGCCACCGGGTTCGACAACCATGCATAAGCGTCACCGATGTAGGCGGTGCGCGAACCGGTCATTTGATACGCCAGGCCGCGCGCCATCTCCAGCACACCGAGGGAGACGATGAACGATGGAATGCGCCAGGCCACGGTAATCGAGCCGGTCACCGTGCCCGCAATGGCCGCACAGAACATGCCGAGCAGCGCCGCCGGGATGATGTCCCAGCCCCAACTAAGGGTCGCGACACTGACGGTCGATGCCGCCAAAGCCAGCACTGAACCCACCGACAGGTCGATACCGCCAATGATCAGGACGAAGGTCATGCCGACCGCCAGCACCATCAAGTCCGGAATCTGGTTGGCCAAGGTGCTGAAGGTTTCGTATGACAGGAAGTGATCGTTGAGCAAGGAAAACAGCACAATCATTGCCAGCAACGCCCCCGCCAGCCCCAGGTAAGTGCCCAGGCCATAGTAATTAGCGCTGCGCTTGCCCGGCGAAGCCACGGATTTTTCGCTGTTGCTCGTGGTAGTGGAGGTTTTCATGAGTCGTTCCTGGGCGCTGCTTCATTCAGCAGCGCATCACGTTTTTGGTAGCCGGCGAAAGCGGCGGCAAGCAATTCATCCTGGGTCCAGGTGTCGCGCTCGAAAGTGTCGATCAAGCGCCCGGCGGACAACACACCGATCCGGTCGCAGATCAACATCAGTTCACGCAGATCGCTGGAGACCACCACCAGCGCCCTGCCCTGACGCGTCAACTCGCCGAGCAACGCGTAGATATCGAATTTGGCCCCGACGTCGATGCCTCGGGTCGGCTCATCGAACAGCATCACGCTGCAATCGCGCTCCAGCCAACGGCCGATCACGACTTTCTGCTGGTTACCGCCCGACAGTTCGGAGACCAACTGCGTGGTGCTCGAACTGCGAATGCGCATGGCTTCGACCTGGCGCTGAGCCAGCTGTGTTTCATCGCGACCATTGACCACACCGCCACTGGAAATGGCTGACATGTTGCCCAGCGCAATATTGGCGCTGATCGATTGGGTCAACAGCAGGCCTTCGCCCTTGCGGTCTTCGGTAATCAGCGCAATGCCGTGCTTGACCGCATCGACGGGTGAACGAATGCTCGCTGCACGCAGCGGCTTGCCTACCTCGACGCTGCCGCTGTCGGCGAGGTCGGCGCCGTAGATCAGGCGCAGCAATTCGGTACGACCCGCGCCGATCAATCCGGAAATACCGAAGATCTCGCCCGCCCGTACTTCAAACGACACATCGCGGACTTTGTCCGAGCGCCCCAGGCCTTTGACTGACAAGGCAACCTCGCCGATCTGACGCGGGCCGAGGTCGATTTTCTCGCCCAGCTCACGGCCAACCATCAAGGTGACCAACTGCTCACTGTTGTAGTTTGCCATCGGCTCGACACAGACCAACTGCCCGTCACGCAGCACGGCAATGCGCTGGGCGACCCGTGCCAGTTCTTCCAGGCGATGGGAGATATAGATAATCGACACGCCCCGGGACTGCAGGCGGGTGATTTGCTCAAACAGCATCTCGACTTCACGGGAGGTCAACATCGCCGTGGGTTCATCGAGGATCAGCACATGGCAGTCGCCAATCAGGTTACGCGCAATCTCCACCATCTGCTGGTGGCCAATCCCCAGTTCACTGACCAGGGTGTCTGGGTCGATGGCATCCAGACCAACCTGGGCCATGGCCTTGATCGCGTCGCTGCGCAGTTGTTTGCGATTGATGAAACCGGCACGACTGGGCAGGTTGTCGAGGAACAGGTTTTCCGCCACCGACAGTGTCGGCAGCAGGTTGAGCTCCTGCATCACCATGCGCACACCAAGCTGCTCGGCCTGGGCTCTGCTGGCGGGTGCGTAGGCCTGGCCCTGGTACTGCATGTGCCCGGTGGTGGGAGTCACCAGGCCGCCAATAATTTTTGACAGCGTGCTTTTACCGGCACCGTTCTCCCCCGTCAGGGCCAAGACTTCGCCGCGCATCAGCGTCAGGTCGATGTTGCCGAGAACCGGTTGAGCGTAGGTTTTGCCGATGCCGCTGACAGATAGAACAGCCGCCTGAGCAGACGCTGACATAGAAATCTCCAGGCGCCCGCCGCTGAGGACGGGCGCTGTTAAGCGGGAATACTTACTGCTTGGTGACCAATTCGACCGGCGTCTGGATCACACCATTGACTGCGCCGGTGTCTTCACCTTTGACCATCTTCAACGCGGCTTCGATGCCAAATACCGCTTGTTTGGCGGCGTACTGGTCAGCGGTAGCCAACACACGGCCATCCTTGAGCATTGGCTTGATCGCGTTGATGTTGTCGTAGCCCACCACCTGGACTTTACCGGCCTTGCCTGCGGCACGAACGGCCGACACTGCGCCCACGGCCATGCTGTCGTTACCGGCCAGCAGCGCCTTGATGTTCGGGTATTGAGTCAGCATCGCAGCGGCAACCTTGTTGCCTTTGTCGATTTCCCAATCACCGGACTGTGTGGAAACGATTTTCATGCCCGCCGCATCCATTGCATCCTTGAAGCCGGCGCTGCGTTGCTGGGCGTTGGTCGTGGTGGAAACACCTTCAATCACACCCACCTCGTCACCCGCTTTCAGTTGCTTGGCCAGGTAGTCGCCTACCAGCTTCGCGCCTTTGCGGTTGTCCGGGCCCACGAAGGGTACTTCGATGCCTTTGGTTTTCAGCACGCCAGCGTCGAGCTGGTTATCGATGTTGACCACCTTGATCCCGGCTTTCATGGCTTTATCGATCACCGCCACCATGGCTTTGGAGTCAGCCGGTGCGATGACCAATGCGTCAACCTTTTGCACGATCATCTGGTTGACGATGGCAATCTGGGCGGCAGTATCCGTCTCATCCTTGATGCCATTGGAGATCAGGTCGAAATCAGCGGAATGCGCTTTCTGATAATCCTTGGCGCCGTCTTCCATGGTCAGGAAGAATTCGTTGGCCAGGGATTTCATGACCAAGGCGACTTTGGGTTTATCAGCAGCGTGGGCAGCAGACAGCGGGAGGACCGCGGAAGCGGCAGAAAGCATGGCGACAGCGAGAAGACGAGCAGCGAATGGCAGCTTCATGAGTTCACTCCGATCTTATGATTATTTTCGGCAACGCGTGCGGGAGGCGCAAACGTTTGCGTGAGTGAACTATGCGAATGCCAGCGACATTTGTCAACTGGCACGTGCGCCCATCATACGAGGGAAATCGCGCGACGAGCAGCTGTCGCAAAGCAATAAGTTTGGCGAAGGTTCGGATCAGCGCAACAGTGCCATCGGATTTAGAGCCTTCAAACAGACAGTTGCGAAAAATCTTACGGTGAAATACTGTATGCACGTACAGCTAATCAAGGACTTCATCGTGGCAAATCCATCAGCAGCTTCTTCAGTTCCTGGCTCCTACGAACGACTCGGCGTACGGGTTCAGAAAATCATCAATTCCCCCACGGCGCAAAAAGCCAGAACCGCACTGCTGTTACGCCAGGTCGACGAACTGGACGATGACTGGGCGCAACTGCTCGAAGAAATCGCCGAAAACGATAACGTCACCCTCGCCTACCGCGACGACGGTGGCGTGCAGATTTTCTGGACCGTGCCGAAGGAAGATTGACGGCATGCTTGTCCGAATAATGACCCTGTTACTGTTGAGCGTGGCGCTGAACGCGTATGCCGATGCGCCACGCACCTTCAGCGAAGCCAAGAAAGTCGCCTGGGGCCTGTACGCACCGCAATCCACCGAGTTTTATTGCGGCTGCAAATACAACGGCAACCGTGTCGACCTCGCGGGCTGTGGCTATGTGCCGCGTAAAAACGCCAACCGCGCCCAGCGGATCGAGTGGGAACACATTGTTCCGGCCTGGCAGATTGGCCATTCGCGTCAATGCTGGCAGAACGGTGGGCGCAAGAACTGCACGAAGAACGACCCGACCTACCAGCGAGCCGAAGCCGACCTGCACAACCTGGTGCCGAGCATTGGTGAGGTCAACGGCGACCGTAATAACTTCAGCTTCGGCTGGCTGCCGGTGCAACACGGGCAATACGGTGCCTGCCAGACCCAGGTCGACTTCAAGGCCAGGAAGGTCATGCCACGCCCGTCGATTCGCGGAATGATTGCCCGCACCTATTTCTACATGAGCAAGCAATACGGCCTGCCCTTGTCGAAACAGGATCGGCAGCTCTATGAAGCCTGGAACAAGACCTACCCGGTGGAGTCCTGGGAGCGCCAACGCAATCAGCGAGTAGCCTGCGTCATGGGCCGGGGCAACGACTTTGTCGGTGCGGTGAACCTGAAAGCCTGTTCCTGACCGCGTACGCGCAAAAAAGCCCGCCACTGTCGCCAGTCGCGGGCTTTTTAGTGGGCGTCGGACAACGCCTTATTGGATGTCAGACGCCGCTTCTTCGGCCTGAATGCGCCGTGCCCGCTGAACCATCAGTTCAGCGGCGTAATCAGCCGCCAGCCTGGCGGCCTCAGCCGGCTCGACAGGCCCGCGAGTGATCAGGCCGGTCAGCGCGGAAGCGGCAAACATATCCCAAATGTCTTGTTCATCATCAAGCAATGACATGCGTACTTCCTCGTATGAATTGAAATGGCACTGTAGCACCCGTACGTCATGGTTGACCGTGGAACCGCTTGGCAGGTTCCACCCGCTTGGTTCGTCGAAGGCAAAATGCCACTCATCGGAGAGCAGTTCTAACGGGCTTAAATCGATGCAATTCTTTTGCCGGTCGCAAGTCGTAGTCAGGACGTCGGGAAAAGACGTCCATCACGCAAGGGCAGCTGCGCCGTCGCCGCTTGAAGTGAGTTGTGTGTCTGCATCGACACCCAATCGGGTCGTTGCAAGCAAACAGTCGCAATTTCTATAAGGACGTAGCAACGTCCTGGGAGCGGAGGCGCACTGATGAATGAGCTGAAAGGGTTTGAGATTTACTACCGCTTCAACGGAGAGATTCGGCACTTTTTCCATCAAGCGCTGCACCTGTGCGACAGCGAAGCCATGCACATCGCCACGCTGCACGCTGGCGTAGGCAGCATCAGCGAAAACATAGCGACTGTTCCGGTTCGGCTGGCGATGCAAAACGCTGAAGGTTTTGGCATCACCGACGTTCGCTGGAAAAAAGCGCATTAGCCAGTGTTCACCCTGGGCGATGCGATCCTGATCATCCTTGAGCCGGTCAGGATGGCATCGCTTCAGGGCGAACGGATGGCAGACTACCGAGCCTGCCGAATTTTCGCACGCCAGCAATGATGACCGAATTTTTCAGGCTGGGCGCTGGCAAGCCTGGGTACGGCAACCGATCAGATCGGCGGGTATTCCCCGGTGCCCTCTGGCCATGGCGTCAGCAATTCAAAACCCGTGGCCGTCACCGCCACCATGTGCTCCCACTGTGCGGAAAGCGATTGATCGCGGGTCAGCACTGTCCAGCCATCGGCCAACACCTTGGTCCCTGGTTTGCCGACATTAATCATCGGCTCAATGGTGAACACCATGCCTTCCTTGAGCTTCATGCCCTGACCTTTAGTGCCGTAGTGCAACACCTGCGGTTCTTCATGGTAATTGCGGCCGATACCATGCCCGCAGTAGTCGCGCACGACGCTGAAGCCCTCGCGATGGGCGACCGTCTGAATGGCGTGGCCAATGTCACCCAGCGTCGCACCGGGTCGAACCGCATGAATGCCGGCAACGGTCGCTTCGTAAGTGGCGTCAACCAGACGCTTGGCCACCGGGCTGACATCGCCAACCAGGTACATCCGGCTGGTATCGCCGAACCAGCCATCCTTGATCACCGCGACGTCGATATTGACGATGTCGCCGTCCTTGAGCACGTCGGTCGCTGACGGGATCCCGTGACACACCACGTTGTTCGGTGAGGTGCAGGTGGTTTTGGTGAAGCCGTGGTAACCGACGTTTGCCGGAATGACCTTTAGCGTGTTGACGATATAGTCGTTACACAGGTCATCCAGCGCTTCGGTGCTGATGCCAGCCTTGACATACGGGGTAATCATGGCCAGCACACCCGCAGCCAGGCGGCCGGCAATCCGCAGGTGAACCAAATCCGCTTCTGTCTTGATACTGATACCCGCACTCATCCAGCGTCTCCTGCGCTTCGCCCGGCAGGGGCGAACGATGAGTCGACGTTACACACTTCAAGGGAGGGACAGCAACACGGATTGTGTGACCGAAGGGTTAAACGGCAATGCATTCCGACAACGACAACGCCAATTGGCTGAGCGCATCCTGGTCCATCACCGTCAGGCTACGGTAATGCACAATGACCGATCTTTCGGCATCGCTGAGACTTTCCAGGCGCAAGGGGGTCCGCTGTCCGGAAAGCAGGTACAGCACATCAACCCCTTTACCGCTCAGCGCCGCCAGGTAATCCGAACGCGGGGTGCGCTCGCCGCTTTCGTATTTGCCCTGCGCGTTCGCCTCCACGCCACCAATGGCGGCGAAATCATGCTGAGAAAGCCCTAAGGTTTTCCGCTCCTCCTTCAACCGTGCGCCAAGATGATCCATGTGGGCTTACCTGCAAGGGACATTACTTACAACATACGCTTGATTTCCGGCGCTCGTTGGATAATCAACGACCGCCGCTAGACTGTTTGGCGTGCGTACGTGAGGCCCGCCGAGAAGTGACTGCAAAAAATCTTCTGCCCCGCTATACGGGTCCTCGCTGTGGTTCGGCCTACTGGGAACGGGGCGATAGTGTGTTTCGTCAGTTGAATAGTAAAGATCAAGATCTCGACACACCGCCCGTAGCAGTCCGGCTTATCGGCGATGGCGATCTTACAGACGCCGACGCCGGCAAGCCGGACTGCTACGGAGTGATTTATTTATGAAAAAAGCCGAGGCACAAGGCCTCGGCTTTTTCACCTCAATGACGGGTTACGCCATTGCCGGTTGTTCTGCACGCAGGAACGGGTAGTCGGTGTAGCCGACGTCGGTGCCGCCAAAGAAGCTGGGACGGTCGTAGTCATTCAACGGTTGCTGGCTGCGCAGACGCTCTGGCAGGTCCGGGTTGGCAATGAAGTCGCGACCGAAGGCCACGAGGTCGGCGTCACCGGCCTTGATGATCGCTTCCGCCGAGTCCCCCTTGAAGCCGCCAGCAGCGATGATGACGCCCTTGTAGTGTTTGCGGATCAGTTGCGCCGCCACCGGGTTCTGGTCCTTGGTGTCGTCGTCGACGTTACCCAGCACGCGAGGTTCGATCAGGTGCAAGTAGGCCAGGTTCAACGGCGCCAGTTGTTGCGCGACGTAGGTGAACAGCGCTTCCGGGTTGCTGTCACCCATATCACCCCAGGTGCCGCTCGGACCGACGCGGACGGCCACACGCTCGCTGCCCCAGACGCTAATCACTGCGCGGGTCACTTCCAGCAGGAAACGGGTGCGGTTTTCGAAAGAACCGCCGTAGATGTCGCTGCGCTTGTTGCTGTTGTCCTGCAGAAACTGGTCAAACAGGTAGCCGTTGGCCGCATGGATTTCCACACCGTCGAAGCCCGCTGCTATGCCACGCTGGGCAGCGCTACGGAAACTTTCGACCAGGTCGGCGATTTCACTGATTTCCAGTGCACGGTTCGGCGTGTTTTCAACCCAACCGGTGGTGGTGTAAGCGACGCCACCGTGCGGGACGGCCGATGGACCGACCGGCTGTGCGCCATTGGGTTGTACATCGGAGTGGGATTGGCGACCGGCGTGGTACAGCTGCAAGAAGATGCGACCGCCCTTTGCGTGAACGGCATCGGTCACTTTTTTCCAGCCGGCGATCTGGTTGTCATCGTACAGTCCAGGGGCACCCAGATAGCCGTTACCGTTGGGGGCAGCGATGGTGGCTTCGCCGATCAGGAAGCCGCCTTCGGACGTACGCTGGCTGTAATATTCAGCCATCAGTTGACCTGGGATTGCGCCTTCTTCAGCACGCATCCGGGTCAACGGTGCGAGCACAACGCGGTGCGAAAACTGGTAAGGACCAACGTTTACTGCGGACATGAGCTTGGACATGATTAAAGCCTCGTAAGTAATATTCAAAGTGGTAATGCGTAAAGGATTCAAAAGGGGTCGGCGGGTTGCGAGCTGCGTCTCAACGGCCTAGGTGGCTAGTAGAATCGATTCGAAATGAAAGAAAAACGGGGCAGGACGCCGGACACTTCGGACAATTTTTCGTTAATCCGCCGACGCGCAAGGCAGATGCTTCTGACAAGGCTGAGCCTTGGAGCATAGGAAGTCAGGGAGGGGAACACGCGGCCTTACATGAATGAAACCAGCTTCTGCCGATCCAGCTCCATGCCGGTACAATCCTTATAGGTCACCTTGATGCGTGCCTCGGCCACATCCATCTGGCTCACCGCATAGTCGACAAAGCTGTGCAGGTGATCGGACAGCGAGTGGTCGTCGTTGCACATGTCCATCAGCACCGTGCGAGCATGTTTGACGGTGGCCAAGGCCAGGTAGGTGGCTTTCACCGACTCGAAGAAGTCTTTATCGAGCACGGCCAGATCAATCACCGCGCGATCGAAAATCGAGAAATGAAAAGGCCACAACGGCGCACTTTGCTTGCCGTTCATGCGCTCCACCACGATGTAACTTGAACCACTGAAGGTCTTTTCCAGCAACACCTTGTCGAACCGGTCCTGCAGCGCGGCCAGCACTTCGCGCATTGAACGGATCGACCAGGCGTTCTTCAGCAGTTCTTCGGCCACCAACACTTTATAGGCGGCGATCTTGCGCAGCTTTTCATTGCGGCGCTTGCCGAATTCGATCAGCTCTTTGGCGATGAAAATGCAAATCGCGATGGTCGCCGTTAGCGGAAACAGCGACGTCATCGTGTTCATGACATCAGGCATGCGCAGAACTCCTGCCTACCTGAAACAGGGGATTTCAGGAGCCGATCAGGCCACTGTCAGGGCAGCCAATCAGCGGTGCCTCTTCAAAGCCGGCCTTCTGTCGCTGCATCGCCAGCCAGGCCCGGGCCTTGGCGATATCAAATGACTGCCCCTTGGGTTTCATATCCGCGAACAGGCCACCACTGACCCGGTAATGGCCACAATCCGGACACTGCAACTCGACCCAATCACCCATGGTTTTAATGCGCTGCGCTTCGGCGTTACAAATCAAGCAGTTCATACCCCAGCCCTTCGTTGGTGACTTCTAAACTGTAGTCTGCAATTACTTGAGGGGAGGACGGAAATTCACCGTTCTACCTCGCCCGGCGCCGGCACTCCAGGTGCGAGCACCTCCAGTGTGCTCAGGTTCACCAGAGTGAAATGCCCGGTGCCGTCCGAACGCCAGCCACCGGTATCGATGTGGAAAACATTACCCAGCTGCGCCGGGCTGCGCAATGGGCTGTGGCCGACAATCAGGGCGCGCAAGTCCGCAATCCCGCTGCTGTCTTTCGTCTGTAGCCGCTCACGCGACCATTGGCAGGTTTCCTCCAGTGCTTCCAGGCCCGGCAAGTGCCCGCGCAGGGTTTCGCGCAGGTGTTCCCAGCCGGGGGCCGGGCAGTCCGCGTGCACCAGGCCGACCAGCCCGCCAGCGGTATCGACTTCCATGGCGATGGGCATCCGGGCAAACCGCGCGGCAAAGCGCTGCTGTTCGTTAGGCCCCAATTTCAGGAACCAGCTGCCGCCGCTGGCCTTGTACATCTGATAGTCGAGGTTCTGGTGTTGCACATGCTGGATCGCCAACGCCTCGTGATTGCCCTGCACCGCAAAAAACCACGGACGAGACAACCAATCCAGCGAGCGCCGGCTTTCCGGGCCGCGATCGACCAGATCGCCGACACTGAACAGGCGATCGACCTTTCGATCGAAGTCAACCTCTTCCAGTGTGGCGCGCAGTCGGGTGAAATGGCCGTGAATGTCACCAACGGCAAAATCACGACCTGTCGTGTTTCGCTCGAAATGCTGGAACTTGCTCACGTGCTTGCCCTCATTCGCCCATCGACTCCATCGTGGCACAGACGAGGTCACAGGTGCTGCCATCGTTGGTCTGGTCGCTGCCATTCATCTAAATGAGTGACATCATCCCTGCTATCAGACCACTTATCGCCACATCGTTCCTTTCCGATCCTGCGACATTGTTTTCACAAGCCCTTCACGAAATAAGGCGCAGATTGAGCTCAACCAAAGGATTGGTACCCCATCAACAAAAAGCCCGCCGCGTGTGGGCTTTTTGCTGTCTGAGACACTCATTTTTCACTCGGACACGTGCAGTTGAGGCGATCGCCACATCAGCCCTGTGCCCGACCCACCGTCGGCGGATCGGGCGTAGGTTTTGATCAATCGCGATGCAACAAGGCGACGTTGTAGTCGTAACTGGAGATACGCGGGACCGGATCGGTTCTGCGAGACATTTCAAGCCACTGCCGTGTGCGCTCGACGTCGAAGGACTCTTTTTTGACGGTCATTTTTGCCATCAGCTTCGCGGAAACTCTGAAGTGCCCGCACCCCGCCAAACAGTTAACCTCTGAACAGTCTCCATGCGCCTGAACAGCCTTAGTCTCAGACTTGCAGATTAAGCAGGTCATTATCAAACCTCCATGTGAATGAATATTCAACTGTAGCTGATCCCCGAGCCAAGGTTAAAAAAGAGACGTGCCCAGGCCACCCCGTCGGACTTAGTTGTCAAAGCCGATAACTATTTCCCCTTAGTCATTCAAGGGAACAGGCAGCTCGTTGAGCGTTTTCCATAGATCGGACCAGGGATATTGAATGCCTGCGGGCGCGAGACGGCACTGGCCATGGGCAAATGGCTGATCGGCATCGCGCGCCGGTTGCGCGGCCATGCACTCGGTGCACAGAAGGTGATTACCCAATAGCGTCCAGCGAGCAGTCCAGTCAATCAGTTTTTCGGCGGGGGTCATGTGGAAAATCCTTTTCCATGGGAAATGAAACATCTCGAAGCTAAGTTTCCAAGCGGCAGAAACATACTGCAATAAGTTGAACTTGTCAGCTTTCCTTAGTCATGAGACTTATGGTTTTTTTACTTGGGGTAACACAATGACCACTACGCAAATTGTCCTACTATTTATTTTTGGCGCCGCCGTTATTGCCTGGGGCGCACATCGCGACCTGAAAAACTATAAAAAGGAAAAGGCGGAGAACCCACTGAGCAAAGATCCTAGTGCGTGAGGACTGACCTGCACGACTCACCGCACTAGTTCCCGGGTGCCTCCCGCTTGCGCGTGGGGCGATTGCACTGGCGGAACACATTTAGTGCAATGATCGGCCCAGAGAACACCCTTGGCGTAAAAACCCTTTATAATCTGCGGCTTTTATCGTCCGATGCGAGAATCGCCGTGAGCCTGCCGTCCTGTCCTAAATGCAATTCCGAATTCACCTACGAAGATGGCACCCAACTGGTCTGCCCGGAGTGCGCCCACGAATGGTCTGCCAGCGGTCCGGATGCAAGCGCCAGCGACACCAAAGTGATCAAGGACGCGGTGGGCAATGTCTTGCAGGACGGCGACACCGTCAGCGTGATCAAGGACCTGAAAGTTAAAGGCTCATCACTGGTGGTGAAGGTCGGAACCAAGGTCAAAGGCATTCGCCTGGTCGACGGCGACCATGACATTGATTGCAAAATCGATGGCATCGGCGCAATGAAGCTGAAGTCGGAATTCGTCAAGAAAGTCTGATCGGCGTGATCGGGCCTGGCTGTTTCTGACAGAGAGAAACGGCCAGACCACAACAGTTACGCCACTGCCCGCGAGCGAGCTATTCACCGTGCGCACTGAGAAAGCCGGGCCTTCGCGTGCAACTTTCCATCGTGTGGTACGTCATCGGGTCGGTGGCACCGAGCAGCTTTCTACCGTCCTTCAGCTCGGCCCAGAACGTCACCTCGACGGTGTCCTTCGCCAGTACCAATCCCGCCACCGCGCCCACCGGCCCCAGGAACATGGCCCCGGCGAGGCTGAGACCCAACGCACTTTCCGGATGTTTACGCGCCGTTTCGGACGCGACCTGCATCGTTCGAATCTCGGACACTGGAATCGTCAGCCCCGGCCACGGGTACAACGCTGTTTCGATGGTAATGACACCTGATTCGTAATGCCCTTCACCTTGAAGAAAATCACCCGCCAAAACATTGATCTTAGCCATGTGCAGTCCTCCCTGTGTTGATCACCGGGAACAGTTCACGCCCTCATTAACGGCGCGTCAACCGATCGGCGACGAACCGTTGGCGGTAAGGATTCAGCGCTCAATGACCAGAAGAAATGAAAATCCCGAGACAAAACAGAATGTTCACTCGATTTTCCCTGAGTGCTCCCCCCATTGAAGAAACATGTCCTTACAAAGCACCTAGACTGCAACCACCAGTATCGCCATCACGAGCGTACTGCCCCTCCCCACCCTAGCGAGCCGTATCCACCGCTATGACCTGAGAACACAAGGCTATGAGCGAATCATCTGATTCAAGCCATCCTTCTATCACCAATGGTCGTCGTCATTTTCTTCACCTTGCCGGACTGGGCGCCGGCGCCCTACTGCTTGCCGGTGCTCTGCCGGGCAACATTGCCCGGGCAGCAGAAACAGCAACGCCGCCCAAACCACAGAACGCGATCGGCCCTGACAGCGCGTTGCACCGGCTGATGGAAGGAAACCACCGCTACGTGAAGGGCACCTCAAAGACTCACGACTTCAAAGCCGAGCGCGAAGCGTTGGTCACGGGCCAGAACCCCTTTGTCGCGATACTCAGTTGCTCCGACTCGAGGATCGGCCCCGAGTACGCGTTCGACACCGCCAGGGGTGATCTTTTCGCCGTTCGTGTTGCCGGAAACTTCGTCACCGACGAAGGCCTGGCCAGCCTTGAATACGCCGTCGTCGTGCTCGGCGCGCCGTTGATCCTGGTGCTAGGCCACGAAGACTGCGGTGCCATGTCGGCCAGCATTAAAGCGGTAAAGGATAAGACGGTATTTCCGGGCCAGATTCAAAAACTGGCCATTGCCTTGCAACCTGCGGTCGACAAGGTCATGGGGCAACCGGGCAACCTGCTGGCTAATGCCACGGCGCAAAACGTCAAGGACACGGTCGACAAACTCAACCACGCCTCGCCCCTGCTGACAGACGCCATGAGCAAGGGAAAACTGAAAATAGTCGGCGGCGTCTACCGTCTGGCAACCGGCAAAGTCGACATGATCGCCTGAGCCCGGCGGTCGCGCTGCAAACACCCCACAGAGACAGCGTTTTCAAAGTCGATGGTTTATTTCTTGTTTGACATGAGCTGCTCGTCGAACTCTTTGATATAGCCTCGGGCCAACGCCGCTTTCTGCTTTTCGCTGAGAATCTTGCCTGCCATCTGAAAGAATTTCTGTTCCTCCTCTTTCAGATGGTGGTGCACTTTTTCAGACAGCCTTTTCGCGGTCGCCAGCCAACCCGGACTGGACAGCTCGGTGTCGTCCAGTTCCTCCATCATTTCATCCATTTCATGATGCTCGGCAATCGCATGCCGACTCAGATCAATGCCCTCATCGTGTTCCATCAACGGCATATAGAAGAAGCGTTCCTCCGCTATGGCATGGGCGTGGAGTTCAGACTTGAGTTGCTGATAGGTTTCGACTCGCTCAGGGCTATCGCCGCTGGTTTGCACCAGAGCCTTGGCGTAGCTCCGCTGCCGTTCGTGGCTTTCGCGCAGCGCTTCAAAAATATTCATCAGAGGGTCTCCAGAGTAATGCCCTCGGAGGGCGTGCTTCAGACTAGACCTGCGCCGGAGAGCGGTGGTTCACCTCGTCCAACTCGGAATATAGGCCGTCACGGGCCAAACACTGTTTAATGAACACCTCTTGAAGCCGCGGACTCACCTAATGCTGCCCTACCTCGAGAAAAACCGGGGCAACCCGCGACGCGAGCACATTCACCGTTTGCGCGGTAGAGTCGGCCTCACGCTGGTCGCCAGTCTGTCGGTATTGGCGGGAATGACCGACGCCATCGGATTCATGGCGACCGGCGACTTCGTCTCGTTCATGAGCGGCAACACCACGCGACTGGCCGTCGCAATCAGTGATCATGACACCGGACTGGTACTGCGACTATTACTGGCCGTAGGCACATTCATTATCGGCAACGCCCTGGGTGTCATCGTTGGACGGCTAGGCAAACACCGCGCCCTGCCCCTGATGCTGTGTATTGCCGGCCTGCTCTGCCTGGCGGCAATCTTGCCGTTCGATTCAACCGCTCCGGCATTGATGCTGGCGATCATCGCCATGGGCATGCTCAACGCGGCCGTCGAACAGGTCAACGGCTTGCCCATTGGCCTGACCTACGTCACCGGCGCCCTGTCGCGTTTTGGCCGCGGACTGGGCCGACGATTGCTCGGCGAACGACGCGATGGCTGGAAAGTCCAGTTGGTGCCGTGGTCCGGCATGCTGGTCGGCGCGATCATCGGCGCCACCGCTGAACATCAATGGGGACTGAAAGCGCTAATGGTCAGTGGACTGCTGGCGTTGCTGCTGGGGATGA
Source organism: Pseudomonas sp. NA-150 (assembly GCF_044336365.1). Lineage (NCBI taxonomy): Bacteria > Pseudomonadati > Pseudomonadota > Gammaproteobacteria > Pseudomonadales > Pseudomonadaceae > Pseudomonas > Pseudomonas sp. NA-150. The sequence goes on from NZ_CP172305.1 coordinate 4,355,333, forward strand.
TTTCGTTGGGCATCCCGCGGCGCTGGCAGCTGGATTTTATGCCGAAGTAGTGTTTAGGCTATTCAGCCTTGCCCCGAACAATACGCCCCGTCTTCACCTCGTCCACGTACGCCTTCAACTTATCCGCGTCCTTATACAGCTGGTTCATCAGGTGCAGGATCTCGACGACATTGACGTCCTTGATGCGCTCCGCCAGGCGACTGATCTCGCCTGCCGTGCGTTCAAGATTGGACGCAACGCCGGTCAGGTCGCGCTTGAGCTCCAGCGATGATTTTTTCTGGCCCATATAAACCTCTCCTGATTCCCATCCTGCCAATGACACATCCGCCCGCGGACAGCACTGATAGTGACGGCAATTAATTGAAAGCACAAAAAAGGGTCAACCTCTCGGTTGACCCTTTTTTTCACCGCCCAGCAGAGCGGATTTTGTTTGGTAGGCGCGATTGGACTCGAACCAACGACCCCCACCATGTCAAGGTGGTGCTCTAACCAACTGAGCTACGTGCCTGCTGTGGGTCGGCATTCTACGGATTTTCGAAGGGGTGTCAACTCATTTTTTTGAGCTAACTCCCTGAATATGCAAATTATTTTAAAATGACGGCCAGCAACTGTTTTTACACCTCGCTGGTAGTGGCATTTTTTCTCAGGTAGCATCTGGGCATCCGTAAAGAATATTAAACAGAGGTTGCAGGATGGCGAACACACCTTACCCACAGTCTTATTACGCTGCGTCCGCGAACGCCGTCCCTGAGCGCCCTCGTCTGGAGGGTGAGGTGGAAACTGATGTCTGCGTGATTGGCGCCGGCTATACCGGGCTTTCCAGTGCCTTATTTCTGCTGGAACACGGGTTCCGGGTGACGGTGCTGGAAGCAGCCAAGGTCGGTTTCGGCGCGTCCGGGCGCAACGGTGGGCAGATCGTCAACAGCTACAGCCGCGACATCGACGTCATCGAGCGCACCGTCGGACCGAAGCAGGCGCAGTTGCTCGGGCAGATGGCGTTCGAAGGCGGCGCGATCATCCGTGAGCGCGTGGCCAAGTATCAGATTCAATGCGACCTGAAGGACGGCGGTGTGTTTGCCGCGATCACCAACAAGCAGATGGGCCATCTGGAAGCGCAGCAAAAGCTCTGGGAGCGTTATGGCCACACGCAACTGGAGTTAATGGACAAGCGCCGAATCCGTGAGGTGGTCGGCACCGACGAATACATCGGCGGCATGCTCGACATGAGCGGCGGCCACATTCATCCGCTGAACCTGGCGCTGGGCGAAGCGGCGGCGGCGGAATCACTGGGTGGTGTGATTTACGAACAATCGGCTGCGGTGCGCATCGAGCGCGGCGCCAACCCTGTGGTGCATACCGAGCATGGCAAAGTGCGAGCGCGCTTTGTGATCGTTGCCGGCAACGCTTACCTGGGCAATCTGGTGCCGGAACTGGCGTCGAAGTCGATGCCGTGCGGCACGCAGGTGATCACCACCGAGCCGTTGAGCGACGAGTTGGCTCACAGCCTGTTGCCACAGGATTATTGCGTCGAAGACTGCAACTACCTGCTGGACTACTACCGCCTCTCGGCCGACAAACGTTTGATCTTCGGCGGCGGCGTGGTTTATGGCGCCCGTGATCCGGCCAACATCGAAGCCATCATCCGACCGAAAATGCTCAAGGCTTTCCCGCAACTCAAGGACGTGAAGATCGATTACGCCTGGACCGGCAACTTCCTGCTGACGCTGTCGCGTTTGCCACAGGTTGGGCGACTGGGTGACAACATCTATTACTCTCAGGGCTGCAGCGGTCATGGCGTGACCTATACCCATCTGGCGGGCAAGGTGCTGGCCGAGGCACTGCGCGGGCAAGCGGAGCGTTTTGATGCCTTTGCCGACCTGCCGCACTATCCGTTCCCCGGCGGCCAACTGTTGCGCACGCCACTGACAGCCTTGGGCGCCTGGTACTACACCCTGCGCGACAAGTTCGGCATTTGATCGTTAGCGGGCCTTCAACGCTTTGGTCGCTTCGCCCGCCGCTTGCTCCTGCCCTGCTTGACCCAAGGCATTAGCGGCGTTCAACCAGCGCTGCGGGTCAACTTGCGCTGGCAACTGACGCGGCCCTTGCACCAGCACCGCCCAGCTGCCGGCGTCTTTCCAGGCCGAGGCAAAGTTACTGAAGCTTGTAACCAGATGGCCATTCATGCCGGCATGCAACACCACGGTCTGCTTGGTCCGGTTGTACCCCGTCAACACGCCATAACGCGGCTCTCCCCACCAGGCATGGCCATCGGTGAAGCGCACCATCACCGGATAACCTGCCGCCACTTGGGTCAACAGCGCATCCAACTGCCCGTCAAGCGGGTACACCACGAAGCCGTACTCACGCGCCAGGGTTTGTATGTTCTGCTCAAGCCCGCCTTCGCCACCAGGTAACTTCAGCGGCTTTTCCAACAGCCCGGGGGTGATGATCACGCCCTGCTGCGACAACATGCTGGCCAAGGTGCCCGGCCCGCTTTGATAGATATTGCCGCGAAAGAACGGTACCGAATTCAGTTCGACCCGGTCCGGTAAACGCTGCATGGCCGGCGTCACATTGTTGGCGCAGCCGCCAAGGGTCAACAGCAGCGCTACAGCCAAGGCCAGACGCCGGGTGGGGGCGGCGCGCAATCGAGATAATTCCAGCAGCATCTTCACTCACTTCAACTAACACCAGGCAACCCGCGACCCGGCTCGGACCCCGATCATAGGACGGCGCAAGTCTGCGGTATAGCGTCATTTAGCACAGTGACAAATCCTGCATAGATCAAATCAGTCATGCACCTACGACCTTTGGTCAACGGACGGACACATTCGCTGATCTAGACTGTCCCATGGACACAGGTGTAAAAGCCGATCATCAGGGGGATGTATGAGCCCGGGTATGACAATCGCAATGCTGATAGTGGGCTGGCTGGCCGTTGCCGGGGCCATGTTGTGGGGGGTGTTGCGAGTTTCCCGGCGCCATCATCTACCCGTGGAAAAACCGGTACACGTCGGGACTCGACACACTCATCCTTCACCCCCCCATGGCCTTCGCTTGTAAGTCAGAACTCTGTAGGAACGAACCTACAAACTGATCAATCAAGCTGGCTCTGCACGGCCAGCTTTCTGCGCTTGGCCTTGCGCGACATCATGTTCAAGCCTTCAATCGTCGCCGAGAACGCCATCGCCGTGTACACATAACCCTTCGGTACATGGGCGCCAAAACCTTCGGCGATCAGTGTCATGCCGATCATGATCAAGAAACCCAGCGCCAGCATCACGATGGTCGGGTTGTCATTGATGAACTTGGCCAGGGGGTCCGCAGCCACCAGCATCACCACCACTGCAGCCACCACGGCAATGACCATGATCGGTAAGTGTTCGGTCATGCCGACGGCGGTGATGATGCTGTCGATGGAAAACACCATGTCCAGCAGCAAAATCTGCCCGATGGCCGCCGCGAAACCGAGGCTGACACCCGGCGTGGAAGCGCTCTCGCCTTCCGTTTTCGCTTCCAGGCTGTGATGAATCTCGGTCGTCGCCTTCCACAACAGAAACAGGCCACCGGCGATCAGGATCATGTCTTTCCAGGAAAACACCTGGCCGAACAACTCGAACACCGGCGCGGTCAAGCGCACGATATACGCCGCCAGGCTGAGCAGGCCCAATCGCAGAATCAGCGCCATGCCAATGCCGATGCGCCGCGCCTTGGTCTGGTATTGCACCGGCAGCTTGTTGGTCAGGATCGAAATGAAGATCAGGTTATCGATGCCCAGCACGATTTCCATCACCACCAAGGTGGCCAAGGCAATCCAGGCGCCGGGGCTGGCAGCCAGTTGTAAAAGATATTCCATGAATGAAAACCCTGAGTCGGCCCGGCGCACATCATGTGCCCGGCAATTGAGCAGCAGTCTAAGGAAAACAATACCTCAGAAAAATTCGTATTTTCCCGGTATATACTTCGATTTTTACGAATCGGCTACGCCATGCTCAATTATAGACAGCTGCATTACTTCTGGGTCGTAGCGAAAACCGGCAGCATCGTGCGGGCGTCCGAACAACTGAACCTGACGGCGCAGACCATCAGCGGGCAGATTACCCTGCTGGAACACACCTATGGCATGGATTTGTTTCGCCGTGTGGGCCGGCAACTGGAATTGACCGAGGCCGGTCGCCTGGCGCTGCCCTACGCCGAGCAAATGTTTCAGCTCGGCGACGAACTGGAAGCCCTGCTGCGCGCGCAACCCAACGAGCAACAGATGCTGTTGCGCATCGGTGTCGCCGACGTAGTGCCCAAATCGATTGTTTACCGCTTGATCGCACCCACTATGGAACTGGCGGAACCGGTGCGCATCTCTTGCCGTGAAGACAAACTGGAGCGGCTGCTGGCCGATCTGGCGATCCAGCGCCTGGACCTGGTGATTTCCGACAGCCCGATGCCGTCACATCTGGACATCAAAGGCTTCAGTCAAAAACTCGGGGAATGCGGCATCAGTTTTTTTGCTACCCAGGCATTGGCGCAGCGCTATGGCAACGATTTCCCCTACAGCATGAATGGTGCGCCGCTGCTGGTGCCCGGCCAGGAAACCGTGGTTCGCAGCCGACTGACGCGCTGGTTCAGCGAATTGAAAATTCAGCCAAGGATTGTCGGCGAATTCGATGACAGCGCCTTGATGAAGGCCTTCGGCCAATCCGGTAGCGGCATTTTCATCGCCCCCAGCGTGATTGCCGAGGAAGTGCAGGCGCAATACGGCGTGCAGCTGATCGGCCAGACCGACGCCGTGAGTGAATCGTTCTATGCAATTTCGGTTGAACGCAAGGTCAAGCACCCCGGCATTGTCGCCATCACCGAGAGCGCTCGACGCGAGCTGTTCACCCGCGCCGATTAAGCACAGACCGCTTGCGGCTTGGCTGACATCAACCACAGCGCCAGCAGGATCGACAGCAGAATGATCCCGGCCGCGGCAAAACCCAGGTTGCTCAGGCCCAGATGATCGATAACGCGACCACCAATGATCGCGCCAATGCCAATGCCCAGGTTGGCTCCGGCAATATTCAACGACGCGGCAAACGCCGGCGCCTGGGGCGCGGCCTTGATCAGCCGCACGTGGCTGACCAGGAACAGCGCCGCCTGGGTGACGCCCCACACCGCCAGGGCTACGATCAGGCCGACGGTGGAGTGCATGCTCGGCACCACGGCCACCATGCCGACGATCATGAACACGCAGAACGACAGGCTGGCAATCAGCGGATGACGATCCACCATGCGCCCGCCCAGCGAATTGCCGAGCAAGCCCACCGCGCCAAAGCCCATCAGGCACCAACCGACCACGGTGCCGTTGAACCCGGCCAGGCGCTCCAGCATGTCCGCCAGGTAGGTATAGGCGGTGAACATACCGCTGAACACCAGCACCGACAGCAGCACGTGGCCGAGCATCAGCGGGCTGCGCAAGATCTTCAATTGCGCCAGCAGCGACACCGGTTCTTTATGCTTGTGCGTGGCCGGCAGGTAGATAAACAGCAGCAATGCCTTGGCAAACGCCACAACGGCCAGAATGGCGAACGCACTGCGCCAGCCGAACGCATCGGAAATCAGCGTGCCCACCGGAATGCCAAACACCGTCGCGCAGACGATGCCGAAACCGATTTTGGAAATGGCGCGCCCGGCATATTCCGGCCCGACGATGTCCACCGCCGTCTCACTGGCCAAGGCCCAAAACACCGGCAGCCCCAAGGCCGGAATCAACCGGGCGATGCTCATCACGGCAATATTCGGCGCCAGCGCGGCCAACACATTGGCGGCGCCAAACATGATCAGGATGGTGACAAACAGCCGTTTACGCTCGAAGCGCGAGAAGTACGCGGTCAGGAACGGACCGAACGCCGCCACCGTGAAGGCAAACAAGGTCACCAGCAGCCCGGCTTGCGGGATGGTGATTGCCAGATCACGGGCGATCGCCGGCAGCAGCCCGACGATAATGAACTCTGTGGTCAGCACCGTGAAACCGGCCGCCGACAACAGCAAAATAGGGAACAGCATGAACACTCCAGATGAAAAAGCCGCTGCATGAGAACGCCCATGCAGCGGCCGGATATCAACCGATCAGGTCGTCAGACCGATCAGTAAGCACCCATGTAATCGCGCTTGCCGACTTCAACACCGTTGTGACGCAGGATTGCGTAGGTGGTGGTGATGTGGAAGAAGAACTGCGGCAGGCCATAACCCAGCAGGTAGGTCTGAGCGTTGAAAATCTTCTCTTTCGGCGTGCCTGGACGGGTGATGATTTCGCGAGCTTCCTGGCCGTCGATTTGCTCAGGCTGAAGGGTCGCGAGGTAGGCCAGGGTCTTGGCGATCAGGGCTTGCAGGTCGGCGAAGGTCTTTTCCGAGTCGTCGTAGCTTGGCGGAACAACGCCGGCCAGACGGGAAGAAACACCTTTGGCGAAATCGACCGCGATCTGCACCTGACGAACCAGTTGGAACATGTCCGGGAACAGACGGGCTTGCAACAGCGCATCCGGCTCGATGGATTTAGCGGCGGCGTGAGCTTCAGCCTTGGTCAACACGTCGCTCAAGGCAGACAGCATTTGCTTGAAAACCGGAACAGAGGTGGCGTACAGGGAAATGGTCATGACAGGTCCTGAGTTTAAGGTGACGGGGATTATAGCCTCGGCGGCCATCGAAAGCGGCTTGTCTTTTATATGATCGCGCATCTAGGCTATTGGCCTCCTAACGCATAGGGATAGCGCCATGACTACCGAGCCCGCCTCAACTGACTCCGCCGAGAAGCTGCACCTGACCAGCGCAGAAATTCGCATCCTCGGCTGCCTGATCGAAAAAAAGGCCGTCAGCCCCGAAACCTATCCGCTGACGCTCAATGCCCTCGTTACCGCCTGCAACCAGAAAACCAGCCGTGAACCGGTGATGAACCTGACCCAAGGGCTGGTCGGGCAAAGCCTGCGCGCCCTCGAAGGTCGCGGCCTGACCAAATTGGTCATGGGCAGCCGCGCCGATCGCTGGGAACATCGCCTGGATAAAGCGCTGGAGCTGGTGCCGGCCCAAGTGATCTTGAGTGGCCTGCTGTTTCTGCGCGGCCCGCAAACCGTCAACGAGTTGCTCACCCGCAGCAACCGCATGCACGACTTTGAAGACCCCGAACAGGTCGTCCATCAACTGGAACGCCTGATCGCACGCGGGCTGGCCTTGCTGATTCCGCGTCAGGCCGGGCAACGCGAAGACCGCTACACCCATTCGTTGGGCGACGCCGACGATATAGAAGCGATTTTGGCGGCACGACAAAACCAGCCAGAACGCGCGGCGGGCGGGACGGTCTCAATCTCCGTAGAACGCTGGGAAGAACTTGAGGCGCGGGTCGCCGCACTGGAAGAGCGTTTGGCGAAACTTGAGTAGGTATCTGTCCCGCGAAATAGACACGTCATCGGGCGCTCTATGCTTAAGTCAACAGATAAGCGATAATAAGTGTCAGAAAACCTTACACAATCTTTACTTACGTGTTTCGAAGATTTCTTCAAAACCACTGTCTTAGAAGTATCCCGTGGCAATGCTTGAGAGTAATGCAGGCTCGCGACAACGGGATTGAAAGCCGAGGAATAGTCATGATTCGTCAAATCCCCAAGGTTGCCGTGTTATTAGGTGTCCTAGCCTTTGCAGGCCAAGCGTCCGCCCATGGTGGTAACGGCTGGGGTCCTGGTCTGGTGACAGGCGCGGTAGTAGGTGCTCTCGTGGGTGGTGCAGTGGTTGCCAACAGCGCGCCGCGCCCGGTTTATGTAGAGCAGCAACCGGTTTACGTTGCTCCACAACCGGTTTACTACGCTCCGCCACCTCCTCCGGTTTATTACCAACAACCGGTTGTCGTTGCCCCGGCCCCTGTTTATTACCGTCAAGGCTATTACGGCCACCCACATTATTATGGTTACGGCCCCGGCCGCTGGTAACAGGTTCATCAGTAGCCCCGCCCTCAACAGGCGGGGCTATTTTTTTGCGTCCACATCAGTGCGCTGGAGGTCGCTCGCAAGACAGTCGTTTTGTTTGAGTACGGCATGATGAGCAAGGGCGTCATCAATCCGCAGCCTATTCGTGATGGACTCTATTTGCGGTTTCTTCACAAAGATAATTAACAGATCGATAAAAAAACAAGGAATACCCCTATGCCCACTCAGCATCCCTATCGCGTAACTGGCCTGTGTACATCGAGCAAGGTGTATTGCGCCCTGACCGAACTCAAGAGCCTGGAAGGCCATCGCTGCGCAAAGTTCCTGTCGCTACTGACACAGAATCTGGTCGACAAGGGCTTGCTGAATGAACACGAAGTGGTGGGCATGCTGGATCAGGTCGTCGACTGAACGGAGCCTGTCGCTGTCACATTTCAGACCTCGTTGCCGTCAATGTCGACTATCGAGAGCCGTGATTGTCCCTCGTTTCGATAGCGCCGTAGAGTAGCCCCATAGACAGATGGAGGCACTTATGAACCAGGTTCAAATCATGTCGGTAGTCGGTAGCGCAGTTCCAGCCCAGCTGAGAGAGCTCGGTCTGTTGGCCTGTTGGTACCTGGTACGTAACGGTGAAGCCGTCAGCGGCCCCTTCTCCTCGCTGCCAGCGGCCCAGGCCCTGTCCGAGACATTCGAGACACATCAGCTGAGCGCTTGAGGCGTACAGCTAAAGATTTTTAACTGAATTTGTTGGTCCGCGGTTTTCTGTGTTGACGTTTTACCTTGATATCGTGCGTTGCTCCGCACATCCCCTTGCCCGCATTGTTTAATGCGGGCTTTTTTTTGCCCGCAAAAAACTTATGCCGTCAGAGACGCTCGGCCATTGCCGCATTGACCTGGGTGCGGTGGGTCAGTTTCTGCAGGCGCTTCTCCAGGCTCATCAACACCACCCTATCCGAACGACCGCTTTCCAGTTCATCGACCAGTTCGTTCACCACCTGGCGCATTTCGTGCGCGATCACCACGCGGTCATCGTTCAGGTCGCGTTTGTGCGATTCAAACAGCCGATGCAGGAAATCTTGCAGAGTGTGCTGCAACCGATGACGATCGGTGGCGCGCAGGTGGATCAGGTTGACGTTGATTTTCGCCAGCAACTCATTTAACTCACCACACAGGTATTGCATGCGTCGCGCGTAAGAGATTTCCCGCTCGCGGACGTGTTTGTGCTGGTTGGCTGCATCCTGCTTCCTTTGAATAGCCGGGATGGCCACCGCCAGCATCAAGCCGACGACCAAACCAACCGCCTGGATCCAGCCCGCCCAGTCCGCGGATTTCAGAAACAGGCCAACCCCCAGCAAAAGCACGACAACCACGGCCGCCGCGATCACCAGAGCGACGTAATCCTTGCTGATAAAACCCTTGGGCATTACGCGACTCCTGAGTCGTTTGTGGGCACTTGGCCTCAATGGCGTGGAATGCTAATCCGTGTACACGCCAGACACCACGTCTATCGTTGTTTTTAACCGGGAAATGTGTTTTTTTGCCAAACGAAAGTGCTGACCTGCGCCTAATCTATATAGAAGGGATATCAGCCATCGACAGCGCACGGAGCTACTCATAAAATGCAGCGCTTTTTTCATAGAAACCCCGTGCTAAACGGCATATTCCATTATTAGTGAGCCTTGCTCGTGAAAATTCGTATTTCCATCCTGAGCCTATTATTTGCATGTACAGGCGCCGCCTTCGCGAACACCGTCCCCGCTGCCGAACCCGATGCTTTCAATCGTGACCCGGCCAAACTTCATCTGGCTTCCGGCAGCTCGATGATCGTCGACGTGAAGACCGACAAAGTCTTGTATGCCAGCAACCCGGATATCGTGGTGCCCATCGCGTCGGTCACCAAACTGATGACGGCCATGGTGGTGCTGGACGCCAGGCTGCCGATGAACGAAATGATCCCGGTGACCATCGCCCAGACCAAAGAAATGAAAGGCGTGTTCTCCCGGGTCAAGCTCGGCAGTGAGCTGGATCGTCGCAACATGCTGCTGATCGCACTGATGTCCTCGGAAAACCGTGCCGCCGCGAGCCTTGCGCACAGTTATCCAGGTGGCTACAACGCGTTCATTCAGGCGATGAACGCCAAAGCCAAGTCGCTGGGCATGAAGCACACGGTGTACGTCGAACCCACCGGCCTGTCGGTGTTCAACGTATCGACCGCCCGCGACCTGTCCAAACTGGTCCTGGCCGCCCGCGCCTATCCAATGCTGAGCGAACTGAGCACGACGTCGGAAACCACCGTGACCTTCCGCAATCCGCGGTACAGCCTGGTGTTCAACAACACCGATCACCTGATCAAGAACTCGAGCTGGGACATCAAGCTGACCAAAACCGGCTTCACCAACCAGGCGGGCCATTGTCTGGTGTTGCTGACCACCATGGCGAATCGTCAGGTGGCGGTGGTGATTCTCGACGCGTTCGGCAAACTCACCCACTTCGCCGACGCCGGACGCATGCGCAACTGGATGGAAACCGGCAAGCCCGGCACCGTTGCCCCGGCCGCCGTGTCCTATCGCAACCAGAAAAACCAGACCATGCGCCAGATCGGCGTTCAGGCCAAAGAGTGATCTGAGCCCTGTACTGATGGACTGAAGAGACTGTGTGGGGGCCAACGTGTTGGCGAGCGGCTTGACGATGTGTGTCAGGCATATCGCCTCGCGAACACGTTCGCTCTTACAGAGATTTGCCCGCACCCACGCAAGACTCACCTCCCCGCTGAACTTCCGCCCCTTCAATCAGTCATCTCACTGCGCCCTTCATTATTTAACCGCGTTATTCAAAAGCCCGCGGGCAAAAACCTGCGCAGTGAGCTAATACTCTTTTACCCGCGCTTCGCTGGGTAATGTTTTTCCTGGAAATGACTGGAGATAAAAAACCATGTTCTTCAAATGGTTCCTGGCCACATTGCATCTCTTGGCATACGGCGTTGCACTGGGGGCGGTATTGAGTCGTGGGCGTTCGCTACGGCGGTTGAACAGAACCAACCCGTCCAAACTTCGCGATGTGTTTGTCGCGGATAACTTCTGGGGAATTGCCGCCGCCGTATTGTTGGTCACGGGGGTAATGCGGGCATTTGGCGGGTTTGAAAAAGGCACCTTCTATTATCTGCACCAACCGTTGTTTCATCTGAAGATGGCCTCGTTCATTCTGATCATTGTGCTGGAAATCGCACCGATGGTAGCGTTGATCAAATGGCGCAACTCATTCAAGGCCGGCCTGCCCATCGATACCCGCAAAGCCTTGCTGTATTCAAAAATCAGCCACTTCCAGGTTGCCCTGATCGTGGTGATACTGGTAGCGGCGTCCGGCATGGCACGAGGGATTTTTATCAGTTAGCCATAGCGCGCAAAACAGCGGAAAATGGCCGACTTTCTTTTTAAGCGGCCATCCCATGAAAATCTGCGGTATCGAAATCAAAGGCAGCGAAGCCATTTTCGCGATCGCCACGCTCAACACCCATCTGCCTGAACACCTGCCGTTGAGCACCCGCAAAATCGCCCTCGAAGACGACGATGAAGCCGCCAACGTCAAAGCTTTTGCCGCCCAGGTCGAACGCTTTGTCCGCGACAACGGCATCGAGCATCTGGCCATCAAGAAGCGCAGCAAGAAAGGCGAATTCGCCGGCGGCCCAACCACCTTCAAAATCGAAGGCGTGTTGCAGTTGCTGAGCGACTGCCACGTCTCACTGGTGTCGCCGCAAACCGTCAGCGCCCAGCATAAAAAACACGACTTCGCCCTTGGCGCCTCGCTGACCAAATACCAGCACGAAGCCTACAAGACTGCCTGCTCGGTGCTGATGAAAAAGCCCTGAAAGCCGCGTTCAGGGTCCGACCTCCTGCGCTTGCGACAGCGGTCGGGCCACGGCTTCCAGGGATTGCCGTTCGGCCGCTACACCCCACAGCGCCTGAACCACCGCCGCCGCCAGCATCAACCCGGCGCCGATCAAATAACCGATAAACACATTGCCACGGTCGTGGGTCTCGATCAGGTGCCCGAACAAGGTCGGTCCGACAATCCCGCCCAGCGCGGTGCCAAAGGCGTAGAACACGGCAATCGCCAGCGCGCGAATCTCCAGAGGAAAGGTTTCCGCCACGGTCAGGTAGGCCGAACTGGCGGCGGCCGAAGCAAAAAAGAAAATCACCATCCAGGCGCTGGCTTGTTGGGTGACGCTGAGCACGCCCTGCTGGAACAGATAACCGCTGACCGCCAACAGCACGCCGGAAATCGCGTAGGTCAGGCTGATCATCACCCGACGCCCGACCACATCGAACAACCGGCCCAACAGCAACGGCCCGCAGAAATTACCCAGCGCCAGCGGCAGCACGTACCAGCCGATGCGCTCGAACGGTACGTTGTAGAAGTCCGTGAGGACCAGCGCGTAGGTGAAGAAAATCGCGTTATAAAAGAACGCCTGGGCACTGAGCAGCGTCAGCCCCACCAACGCCCGCTGGCGGTAGCTCACGAACAACGTCTCGAACACCTCGCGTAACGGCGTATGGTCGCGAGCGTGCAGGCACAAAGACCCCACCGTCGGTGGCGATAACGCATGCCCTTGTTGGCGAAAACGCGCTTCGATGCCCTCGACAATCCGTTGCGCCTGTTCCGGCTGATTATGGATCAACAGCCAGCGCGGGCTTTCCGGCACCCACAGGCGCATCAACAGAATCACCAGGCCCAGCACCGCGCCAATTCCAAAACACAGGCGCCAGCCAAGGTCGCCGCCCACGGTCTGCGGGTCCAGCAACAGGATGGAACCACCCGCTCCCAACGCCGCGCCCAACCAGAAGGTGCCATTGATGGTCAGGTCAACCCAGCCACGGAAGCGCGCCGGGGTGAACTCCTGGATGGTTGAGTTGATGGCCGTGTATTCGCCGCCAATCCCGGTGCCGGTCAGGAAGCGAAACAGAATAAAGCTCCAGAGATTGAACGAAAATGCGGTGGCGGCCGTGGCACTGACATACAGAAACAGGGTGATGAAGAATAACTTGCGTCGCCCCAGGCGGTCAGTCAGCCAGCCAAAAAACAAGGCGCCGATCACCGCTCCGGTCAAATACGCCCCACCCGCCAGACCGATGTCGCTGTTGGACAGGTGCAGCACGGGACTGTTTTTCAACGCGCCGGAGACCGAGCCAGCCAGCGTCACTTCCAGGCCGTCGAGCAGCCAGGTGATGCCCAATGCCACCACCAGCAAGGTATGAAAACGCCCCCATGGCAAACGATCGAGGCGTGCCGGCAGGTCGGTTTCATACGTGTGCCCCATCAAGTGCTCGATACTCTCCATGACTTCCGCCCTCTGCCCTGTAAAAGTTGAGAGTCGCAGTCAAGAACAGGAGTTCAGCGCGAATGAAGGTTCTACAAGGGATTCGGTATAAGCTCACGCCCCAGCTCCACTCCACGCACTCAACACAGGAAATAACCAACATGGCGTTTATTTTCGGCAAGCCGTTGCGCAAGGGAATCCTGGCTTCGGCAGTCGTCGCGGCAACTCTGTTGAACATCGGTCTCGTTCAGGCCGCCGATGCTCCGCCCGCCCAACGTATCGGCGTGCGCGGGGCTATCACCGCCCTCGACGGTGACACCCTGAAAATCCACACCACCCGTGGCGAAGACGTCACCGTGAACCTGACCAAAGACACGCAGGTCCGTGGCGTGACCCTGGCGCAGATCTCCGATATCAAGCCCGGCAGCTACATCGGTACGGCCGCCGTGCCCGGACCGGATGGCACCTTGAAAGCCCTGGAAGTCCACGTCTTCCCGCCGTCCATGGCCGGTACCGGCGACGGCCATCGCGCCTTTGACTTGACCAAAGACAGCTCCATGACCAATGGCAGCGTCGGCGATCTGGTCACCAGCAATGGCCGCACCATGACCGTGAAGTACAAGGGCGGCGAGCAAAAAGTCGTGGTGCCGGACGACGTACCTATCGTCAACCTGGTGCCGGGTGATCGCAGCTTGCTCAAACCTGGGGTCAAGGTCGTGTTGTTCGCGCAGAAGGATGCGCAGGGCAACTTGACCGCGCAGGGCGTTTCCGCGGGCGAAAATGGCATCACCCCACCGATGTAACCGCTGTCGTCCCGCTATGAATGACGCCTTGGGCATAAAAAGCACCGTGAACAACAGCAAAAGAACTGCGAGATTCCGGCGTTCTTTTTGTCGACCACGGCGTCTTCATGCTCAAGCGCGTCAGCGCCACGCGGCGAGTCATCCTATTTTCACTGGCTTTGGTGGTGTTCTACCTTTGCATCTGGAAAGCATTGGCCAGACACACATCACTGCGTACAAGCCAACTTGTTGGCGAAGGCGACCAGACAGACGCTGCATCAGATGGCGGGAATCCCCCCCTTACGCCAGACTGTGTAGCGCATCAATCACCTGGCGCAAGGCATGACTCAGCGGTTTGTCCTGCCGCAATACCAGCCCCAACGTGCGGCTCAACGCCGGGGTCAAGCTGCGCACGTGCAGCCCGCGCCGATGGTGCTCCGCGGCCACCGCCATTCCGGGCACGATGCTGTAGCCCAGCCCTGCTGCCACCATTTCCTTGATCGCCTCGATACTGCCCAGCTCCATCACCGGCTTGACCCGGATCCCGGCCTTTAAAAACCATTCATCAATCAATAACCGCGTGCTGCTGCCAGCCTCGAACACCACCAGCGGATAATCCGCCAAGGCAGTTGGCGTGATGGTTTCAGGAATCTGCGGCTGCGCGGCGCAAAAAATCGCCACGAATTCGTCCTCCAGCAAAGGCGTAATCACTAGACTGCGACCCGCTGCTGGTAGCGTCACCAGGGCCAGATCCAGTCTGTTTTCCTCCACCGCCTTGAGCACGCCGTCGGTATTGCCAGTGCTGACCCGCACATCCAACGCCGGAAACGCCTGTTTAAGGCGCTGTAAAATGGGCGGCAACAGGTGAATGCAGGCTGTCGCGCCGGTGCCAATGGTGATCTTTCCGGCAATGCCCTGAGCATGGCTGGACAGATCAAGCAGCGCGGCCTCAACCGCCGCATCGATGCGTGTGACGTGCTCCAGCAACACCGTCCCGGCGGAGGTCGGCTTGAGGCGCTTGCCCACCCGCTCGATCAGGCGCAGGTTGAGACGCTGCTCCAATTGCCGAACCTGGAGGCTGATGGCGGGCTGAGTCAGGTTCAAACGTTCGGCAGCCGCAGAAAAACTGCCGCAGGCAATGACGTGAGCAAAGGTTTGCAGGTGATTGAGGTTAAGGCGCTTCATCTGAAAGTTTTTCTTATGCTGACGATCAACGATCATAGCTTTATTTTGGTTAACGTGAATTGCATGATGACGCCATCCCGCCCATTGAATCAGACGAGACATCGATATGAAGCACCTGCCCCTCCTGCGCGACGCCCGCGAAACCGACATGCCTGAGGTGCAAGCGATCTACGCGCAGCACGTCCTCGAAGGCAGCGCCAGCTTCGAACTGGAAGCGCCCAGCGTCGAGGAAATGTTACGTCGGCGCGCCGATATCTTGGGCAAAGGGCTGCCGTACGTGGTCGCCGAACTGGCCGGTGAAGTGGTCGGTTATGGCTACGCGACCCTGTACCGGCCGCGCCCGGCCTATCGCTTTACCTGTGAAGACTCGGTGTATGTCCGCGACGGCATGAGTGGGCAGGGTATCGGTCAGGCACTGCTCAGTGACGTCATCGAGCGCTGCACTCAAGGGGGCTGGCGGCAGATAATCGCGATCATCGGCGACAGTCAGAACGTTGCCTCGCAGCGCCTGCATGAACGCCTGGGGTTCCGTCGCGTCGGGGTGTTCGAGTCGGTGGGTTTCAAGCATGGCCGCTGGGTCGATACGGTACTGATGCAACGCACGTTGGGCGACGGCTCACTCAGTTCGCCCCTATCGAACAACGGATAGACCGGCAAGTGCCCCGTCGAAACGGGGCACACGCTTCCGTCAGCGAGCCCAGCCACCCTCACGCCAGTGCCAGCCATCACCGCGACGTTCCCACTGCGCATGCACGTAATGGTAACCGCGACGCTCAGGTTCCCAGTGGCCACCCATCGCGACATACCGCGCGCCGTCCCAACGCCAGTAACCGCGGGCCCAGACGAATCCAGGGCGATACGCCGGCTCGACTTCGATCACCCGCTCCGGTGGAGGCTGCGGCGCGACCACTTCGACGTACTGCGTTTGCACCATCGGCGGCTCATGCACCACCCGCCGCTCGTGCACTACTCGTTCTTCAACACACCCCGTGGTAACGGCAACCACAGCGACCACTGCGACGTAGCGCAAAAACATAAGATACCCTCGATCACACTCAAAAAAACTGGGGGAAAGCTACAGTACCTGGCGACACCCTGACAGAACCTTTACCAGCCCCTTACATTGGCCTGACAAAAGCGCTACAACCCTCGATATACCTGGCTTGCAGCGATAAATAAAGGCGTTCACCATGGACCTCGAACCGCACTCAAGGTTCGCTTTGAGGTCATAGAGATGACATCTGCTGTGCTTGAAGTCTCTCTCACATTCGGAAGCTTCCTACATGCCCGTCTCCCGTAGCATTCTGCATCCTGTGGGGCTGTCGATCTGTTTACTGACCCTTGCGTCTTCTCCCGTCATGGCCAGCACACCCGTGCCCTTGAGTGCCAGTGACATGGCGTGGTTACGCCGCGACGGTTTCGATCTGGACGCCGCCAGCGTCGCGCGTTACCGGGCCATGGGCCGCGCCGGTCTGTTAGACGCGCAATTGGCGGACCGGATCAACGAACCGCTGCCGCCGAGCATCGACGCCCTGATCCGAAGCTACCCCGTACTGGCGACGTCCACCGAATCGTCGCTGTTCGCTCTCAAGCAACAACAGCAACAGGTCAATGCCATGCCCGACGGCGACGCCAAAGTCGACGCGAAGAAGGCCTTGCAGCAACAAGCCAACGCCTTGGGGGACCAAGCCCGGGAAATCGTCATGCTGCGGGCGGTCTACGGGCCGAACCAACTCAAGGAGCAAATGGTCTGGTTCTGGCTCAATCACTTCAGTATCAATCTGGGCAAAGGCCGGGTGCGCTGGGTGGCGGCGGACTACGAAGAAAACGTGATCCGTCCGCACGCCCTGGGCAAGTTCAAGGACCTGGTGATGGCGACGCTGAAAAGTCCGGCGATGCTCGAGTACCTGGACAACGCGCAGAACGCGCAGGGCAAGGTCAACGAAAACTACGCCCGCGAACTGATGGAGCTGCACACTCTGGGCGTCGATTCCGGTTACACCCAGCAGGACGTACAGCAATTGGCGCTGATCCTCACCGGTGCCGGCCTGATTCCGCTGGACGGCCGCGACCAGCGCTTCCCGCCGCGTATCGAGTCGCTGGTGGTGCGCGACGGCCTGTTCCAGTTCAACCCCAAGCGCCACGACTTCAGCGACAAGAGGCTGCTTGGCCAGCCGATTCACGGCAGGGGCTTCGACGAAATCACCGAGGCCGTCGAGCTGATCACCCGGCAGAAAGCCTGCGCGCAATTTATCTCGCGCAAACTGGCGCAGTACTTCGTTGCCGACAACCCACCTCAAGCCTTGGTCGAGCGCATGACCAATACCTTTCAGCGCAGCGATGGCGATATCGCCCAAGTGATGCGCACGATGTTCGAGTCCAGGGAACTGCTGCAAACCGCCGGCACCAAGTTCAAGGACCCAACCCAGTTCGTGGTCTCGTCAGTGCGCCTGGCCTACGACGGCAAACCGCTGGCCAACGCCCAGCCGATGATCAATTGGCTCAACCAACTGGGCGAGCCGGTGTTCGGCCGCATCACTCCGGATGGCTGGCCGCTGGACGCCTCCGGCTGGTCGAGTTCCGGGCAGATGTCCAAGCGGTTCGAAATCGCCCGGATCATCGGGCGTGGCGACAACCGATTGTTCACCCCCGAGGGCAGTCCCAAGCAAGGGGTAGGTTTTCCCATGATTACCACGCGGCTGTTCTACGATGCGTTCGCCCCGCACCTGTCCGTAGCGACCAAAGCCGCGCTGGATCAGGCGGGTTCACAGCAGGAATGGAACCTTTTCCTGCTGTCCTCGCCTGACTTCAACAGCCGCTGAACCGGCCGCCATCCGCGCCCCTGAGATGTACGAGGTGTTGTTATGAATCGTCGAGAGTTTTTGATCGCCAGCGCGGCCGCCAGCCTGCTGCCGAGCCTGTCGTTCTCCGGCAAGCTGTTCGCCGCACCCGCCTCCACCCCGCGTTTTCTGCTGGTGTTTCTGCGCGGTGGTTACGACTGCAATAACCTGTTGGTGCCTTACGCCAGCGACTTCTATTACGACTCGCGGCCGACCCTGGCCATCGCCCGCCCCGATGCCGGCAACCCCAACAGCGCCATCGCCCTCGACAGTCACTGGGGTTTGAACCCGGTGCTGCGCGACTCGATCTACCCGCTGTGGCAACGCAAACAGATCGCCTTCGTCCCGTTCGCCGGCACCGACGACCTGTCACGCAGCCACTTCGAAACTCAGGACAACATCGAATCCGGCGAGCCGACCCGGCACCGCAATCATTACGGTTCGGGCTTTCTCGCGCGCTTGTCGCAAGCGGCCCCGGGCAGCCAGCCGATTGCCTTCACCGATGCCCTGCCCCTGAGTTTTCAAGGCGGCAAAGGCATTCCCAACTTGTCCCTGCGTGGCGTCGGCAAACCGGCCTTCGATGATCGGCAATCGTCGATCCTGGCCTCGATGTACAAAGGCACGGCCTACGCCGCCTCAGCCACCGACGGTCTTGAGTTGCGGCAGAAAGTGTCGAAAGACTTGCAAGAAGAAATGATCCGCGCCAATCGCGGGGCACCGACCGCGAAGAACTTCGCCGCCGAAACCCAGCGCATTGCCACATTGATGCGCGGCGAATATCGACTCGGCTTCGTCGACGTCGGCGGCTGGGACACCCACGTCAATCAGGGCAGCACCACCGGCCAACTGGCCAACAACCTGGCCAACCTCGGGCAAGGCCTCGCCGCTTACGCTGAGGCGTTGGGCGATGAATGGAATAACACCACGGTGGTGGTGGTCTCGGAATTTGGCCGCACCTTCCGTGAAAACGGCGACAAAGGCACCGACCATGGTCACGGCACGGTGTATTGGGTGCTGGGTGGCAACGTCAAGGGCGGGCGCATCGTCGGTGAACAAGTTGCAGTGAACCCACAAACCCTGCTGCAAAACCGCGACTACCCGGTGCTCAACAACTACCGCGATTTACTGGGCGGGTTGCTGGGCACTACCTGGGGCTTGTCTTCGGCACAACTGCAAAGCGTGTTTCCGGGCGCGAGGCCTAACGGTTTGCAGTTGGTGTGAGGTCAGCGATCGGCCGGGTGATTAACCCCGTCATTGGTTGGAACGGGGCCGATCAGATAGGGATTTACCCCCTCCAGGCAGCCGACGTTATAACCATACTGATCGGGGTTGGAGCGGCGCTGATGGTGGGTGTAAATCCCACAGTGTCCACAAAAATAATGCCGGGCGATGTGGGTATTGAATTGATACAGCTTGAGTGCGTCCTCGCCCTGAACAATGCGAATGCCGGCAAACCCGACGGTCGCGACAATCGCACCCCGGCGCCGACACATTGAACAATCGCAGCGCCGTGGATCGACAATGCCATTCGGCAAATCCAGCTCCAGCACCACGGCGCCGCAATGGCAGGATGCGCGGTGTTTGGGCTGAATCTCAGTGTCACCTACTTTCTTGAGCATGGGTTTCTCTCCTTCCAATATGGCGCGTTCAGCCGTGAATTAACGCCCGCCGCCGCGCCAACAGATTAGCCATCAAGCGTCCGATACTGATCACCCAGATCAGGCATGCGATCAAGCCTACGCAGAACAACATGCCCTGCATACCACCGCCCACGATGAGGTGCCCGGCAATCAGCGGAAAGCCGAACACGCCAAGAAAGTACGCCAGGCTGAACAGCAACAGTGCCTGCGAGGTGTAACCCGTCGGCGCCTCGTTGGCCGCCAGGCCGTTAATCACCGAATAGTTCAAGCCATAGCCGACGCCCAGCAAGGCCGCCGTCAGCACATAGCTCAGGCCGTCATGCACCCAACCGGCAAAACCCAGCACCGCCAGCAACATCAACCCGGTCAGCACCGAGGAGGTCACGAATGGGTTGCGCTTGACCACCCAGCCCGCGATCAGCAAGCGGCAACTGATCGCTGCACCCATGAAGCCGACGAAGAATAATGAGTATTCCAGGCCCAGGCTGGCGGCATAGCTGGTCTGAAAACTGCCAAGCCCGCCGAAGATCGCGCCACCGAGGCCGACCAGCAGAATCGAAAACGCCGAGCGCGAACTCAGGACCCGTAACGCCGAGCCGAAGCTGATGCGCACTGCGCCGGTGCTTGAAGACAGCGTTGCGGCTTGTCGTGTCCCCAGCCGCCAGAAAAATACGCCACCCAACGCCGCAGCAATCCCCGCGCAGATAAAGGCTGTCTGCACCGGCAAACCGACGGTCGTGGCCAACTTGCCTGCCAGAGGGCCGCTGCCAATGCCCATCAACATGCTGCCCGAGAGCAAGGCAAAACAATGGGTGCGTCGAGCGGGTTCGACCATCGCCGCGACCATGATCGGCCCCAAGGTATAAAACACACCCCAGCCCAGCCCCAACAACAATCCACAGGCCAATAGCGGGTAGCCGATACCCGGCAGCAAGGCAAAACCGAAACTGGCCAACACCAGGCAGCACGCGCTCAAGGCCACCGAGCGGCCGGCGCCCCATTTGTCCGTGAGGTGACCCGAGCCGATCACCGCCACCAGGGTGCTCAACATCGCCACCGAAATAACCCGTCCGGCATCCTGTTCATTGCCGCCGCGCGAGGCGATCAGCAGCGACAGGAGAAAGGTTGAGCCGTAAGACAGCGAGAGCAGGTAGCTGCCCAGGCAAAACAAACCAAACCGGGCAGTCTTGGGGTATTCGATGTGCCGGTTAACTGAGGTCATGTGTGACATCCATGGGAAACCAGGCTGCCTTTTAACATGGATACACGGACGTTTGGTTAGCTGATTGCTGGAGTCAGGATCGGTTGGTTTGAACGTGTAGGAGCTACCGAAGGCTGCGATCACTCTAAATCGCGAAGGCCGTCCCGGCCTTATTGCAGCCTTCGGCAGCTCTCATCAAACAAAAGATAACCGCTTGATTTCAAAGGCTCCGCAATCTGCTTCTGCCGAAGGCGTAGGAGCCAGCTTGCTCGCGATCGGGCTGGGCCGCACTCGGACGAAGCGGCAGTAAACCTGAGCGCGCGGAGTGTCAGTTAAACCCCACAACCTGACTTTACGACTGCTGCGCAGCCGATCGCGAGCAAGCTGGCTCCTACAGGGACCGCGTTTGCTGCGCGATAGCGCGGCGTCTGGACGACGGGGGATCTCCTACAGAAAATGCAAGACCACCACCACAAATCACAGGCAATAAAAAACCCGCCGAAGCGGGTTTTCCCAAGACCATTCCAACATCCTGTCGGTAGCCTCCCAGGCCATGGTCGATCGTCCTTGATCCATCAGCGCGTCCTGCACTGAGTTGATGGATCCAAGATTACGGCCTAGCGCACTTCGACGATAGAGCCAACTCTCCCTTCGTCGTGTAAGCCTTTCGCTATAGCCCAGCTGATTTCTTTCAATCCCGGCCTTGCACCGGCCAAGGACAACTGTTCACTATTGCCGCCCTGCCCTAACAATAATCATGATCAAGGACTGCGTAATGACCGTTGTATTTCGCCCCGCTGTACGTTCCGATGCGCGTGATGTCGCACGGTTGTTTCAAATTTCCTCGGAAGGCGGTGCCGACTACATCTGGAGCACCCTCGCCGAACCTGGCGAGGACTTGGTAGACGTAGGAACCAGACGCTACGCCCGGGACGACGTCAACTTTTCCTACCAGAACTGCCTGATCGCTGAAAGCGCTAACCAGGTCATCGGGATGATGCACAGCTATCCGATGCGCCATGACCCGGACGCCGCCCCCGAATCCGATCCGGTACTGGCGCCCTACGCCACGCTGGAAATTCCTGACACGCTGTACATCTCCAGCCTGGCACTGCACGAGGGCTGGCGCAGCATGGGGCTCGGCGCCCGCTTCCTCGAATTCGCCCGCCAACGCGCCAGCGACCTCGGACTGAACGGCATCAGCCTGATCGACTACGCCGCCAACACAGGCGCCTGCCGGTTCTATCAACGGCACGGCTTCCGCATCGTCGACAGCTGCCAGATCTACCCGCACCCGATGTTCCGCGTGACCGGTGAAGCGTATTTGATGCAGTGGCTGCCCTAACGGAATACGTCGGTCTGTAGGCGCTAGCACACCGCATCCAGCCGCTCGCCAACACGTTGGCTCACAGGCGAAGCGGTGCCTACACCGAAATGCGATCTCCTCAAGCGCCATCCAGCATCTTGCGAACCTTGCTAAGCAGTTCGTTCAACTGAAAGGGCTTGATGATCATGTCCATCTTTTCACCCAGAAAACTCTGCCGGTTCAGCGCGTTTTCGGCATAGCCGGTCATGAACAGCACCGGCAGATCGGCGTGCCAGCCGCGGGCGAGGTCGGCCAGTTGGCGGCCATTCATGTGCGGCAGGCCGACGTCGGTCAGCAGCAGGTCGATAGTCCGGTCGTTCTCCAGTATCGCCAGCGCGCTCTCGACACTCGCCGCCTGGGTGCAGCGGTAGCCGGTATCGACCAACAGCTCATTGACGAACATGCGCACCGACGCCGTATCTTCGACGATCAACACATGCTCGCCCTTGCCCCTGGTCGGCACGCTACTGGCGTCGATGGGCACCACGCTCATATGGGTGCCTGCCGGAATCATCAAGGTCACTTCGGTGCCACGGCCGACAATGCTGCGAATATGCGCGTCACCGCCCGACTGACGGGCAAAACCATAGATGGTCGATAACCCCAGGCCCGTGCCTTCGCCGATGGGCTTGGTGGTAAAGAATGGATCGAACACTTTGTCGATCAGGCTGTGGTCGATACCGACGCCATCGTCCTTGACCGTCAGCACCACGTAGGCGCCGTCCGCCAGCCGCAGATCGCCCTGAAAATGCGCGGTAAAGGTCGAGATGCGGATAGAGCCGCCATTGGGCAACGCGTCGCGCGCGTTGATCACCAGGTTGAGCACCGCGCTTTCCAGCTGGCTGGCGTCGGCCAGGGCTACGGCGTCTTTCGAGGTGAGGTCCAGGCTCAGGACAATGCGTTTGCCGATGGTCCGCCGCAGCAGGTCTTCGAGGGAGCGAATGTGTTCATTGACGTCGATTGGCCGGGTATCCAGCGGCTGCTGCCGGGCAAACGCCAGCAAGCGGTGGGTCAACGCCGCCGCACTCATGGCCGAAGCCAGCGCCGCTTCGGCGTAACGCATCACCTTGTCCGGCGTGCCTTCGTCGGTGCGCTTTTTGATTAATTCAATGCCGGTGATGATGCCGGTGAGCAAGTTGTTGAAGTCATGGGCGATGCCGCCGGTCAATTTGCCGATGGCGTCCATTTTCTGTACTTGCAGCAACTGCGCTTCGGTGCGCGCGTGCTCCGCCATTTCATGGGCCAGTTGCGTGCTGACCGAGTCCAGCTGTTGCAGATGGGTTTGTTCACGTTGACGATGCTCGGTGACGTCTTCGACGAACACCAGGCTCAAGCCCGGCGTGCGGTACGGCGAAATCTGCCATTCGGTCTCACGAGTCCCACCGTTGACCCGCATACGCAAGGTGCCTTTCCAACGCTCGCCAGCGGCCAGACCGTCGCGCAACTCCTGAATCATCGCCGCTTGATTGGGCGCGAAGCACTCCACCATGGTGTGTTTCGACAGGCTGAGCAAAATCAGCTGGGCGAACGCGTGGTTGCATTCCTGCACCTTCAGCTCGGCATCGAGCACGGCGATTGGCGCGGAGACATTGACGAAAATCTCGCGAAAACGCGCCTCGCTTTCGCGCAGTGCGTACTCGGTATCACGCACCCGCAACAAGGTGCGCACGGTGGCCAACAACACATCGGGGTCGATCGGATGAATCAGGTAGGCATCAGCACCCGCTTCAAGGCCGGTAATGATGTCGCCGGTCTGGATCGACGCCGCCGACACGTGCACCACCGGCAACAGCGCCGTACGGGGCTCCGAGCGTAACTGGCGGACAATGTCGAAACCGCTCATGTCCGGCAGATTGACATCGAGAATCAGCGCATCCGGGATTTGTTCGGCAATCAGCGCCAGCCCCTCCGTGCCAGTGCCGGCCTCCAGCACGCAAAACCCGTGACGCTCCATGCGCCGGCGCAAGGCATAGCGCGTCGCTGCGTTGTCATCGACGATCAGCAGCTTGAGTTCACGGGTCATTGCCAGGCTCCACGGCAATCGCCAATGGAATAATCACAAAGAACGTCGAACCCACGCCAGGCTGGCTCTCGACCCCGACACGCCCGCCGAGCAGCGAGGCGAAGCGCTTGCACAGCGACAAACCCAGCCCGGTACCGCGAAAGCGTTTTTGCAGGGGCGAGTTCACTTGGGAAAAATCTTCGAACAAGGTGCCGAGCAGCTCAGCGGGAATTCCGATGCCGGTGTCGTGAACGGCGAAGCGAATCTCTTTTTCGTTTTCCATCTGCGCCGACACCCTCACCTCGCCGCGCTGGGTAAATTTCAGCGAGTTGGAAATGAAGTTACGCAAGATCTGCGCAAGCTTCTTGTCATCGGTATACAGCCGTGGCAATCCCGCCGGCTCTTCGAAAATCAGGTCGACCGAGGACATGTCGACAATCGGCCGGAACATGCCGCGCAAAGCAGCAAACAGGTCGAGCATGTCGAACCAGGCCGGAGAAATGGTGATACGCCCGGCTTCGATTTTCGCCAGGTCCAGCAAGTCATCGACCATGTCACTCAGCTCCCGCGCCGCGCCGCTGACAAACGCGACCTGCTTGTGTTGCTCGGGGCTGAGCGGGCCATCGAGTTCATCGGTCAACAGGCTGGCGATGCTCAAAATCGAGCCCAGCGGGGTACGAAACTCGTGGCTCATGTAGGACAGGAAACGGCTCTTGAGGTCCGATGCCTGACGCAGTTGTTCCGCCTGAGTATCCAGCTCGGCATACAAGGCCAGAACCCCCTGATTGGTTTCTTCGAGTTCAGCGCGCAAGGCGGCCGTTTCATCGCGCAATTGCTGAAGTTCCAGCGACGCGGTGCTGGCGTCGTGGTCCGTCAAATCAGGCATTGGGAGTCTCCAGAGCAATCACCAGTACCGTCACGTCATCACGTCCCCGGCAATAATCGCGGTGCAACAAGGCCGCAATAACCGCTGGATGACGGAGCCCGAGTCCGGGGTAGTCCCTGATATTCCAGCGCGACTGCAGGCCATCGCTGTACATGATCAGAAGTTGTCCATTGACTTGAGGATAGTCGAAAGCCTGTGCCTTCCGAAATTGCAGGCCGACGATGCCCGGATGCGACGCCAGGCCACGGTTTTTTTCGCTGTCGATCAGGCTGCCGCCAATGTTGCCGATGCCCATGAACTGCAAGTGGTTGGCGTGTGGGTCGAATTGCGCGAACGCCAGTGCCCCACCGCGCGTACCTCGCATCGCATGGTGCATGTCATCCAGCAGCAAGGTTGGCGTTGCAAAGGGTATCGGTGCAAAGGCCGCGGCACCGGCCAGGGCCGCGCGCTCGGCCTCTTCGCCATGGCCCAGGCCATCAATGATCAGCGCACTGATGCCTTGATCGCTGTAGGCCAACGCCCAGACATCGCCACACGCCGGGTCGTTCTGCAGTGAGTGCTGGCTGACGCCAAAACGATAGTCCGCCGCCTTGTCCGCGCGCTGAAAAAAGCGCGCCAATAGCACTGAACCACGGGCATCGGCGTGGACGTCGAACACATCGGCCTGGCGCAGCACCGCGCCCAGGCCGATGCCTTGTGTGCCGCGCGTAGAGAAGCCGTCAGACAGACAATGATGGATATCGAAACCCGCGCCACGGTCCACTGCGATCACTTCAAGGCCCTGAAAAGCGCCCCTTGGTAACGCGCGCAGATGCAGTTCGCCACGGCCCGCGTGCTTGAGGATATTGCTCGTCAGTTCGGTGACCACCAGCGCCACCCGTCCCGAATCGGTGGCGTCGAAGCCCAACTGTTCGGCAAGCCTTTGCGCGGTGCGTCGGGCATGCCCGACCTGGCTGGTGTCCTCGATCGGCAACACCTGGGTCAAGGTACCGCGCAGGGTCAGGTCCATCGGGTGATCGTTATACGGGTTCCAGCGCCTGGCGTGGTGTCCAGCTCAAATTCGTCGACCAGCCGTTTGGCACCGGTCAGGCCCAGGCCCAGGCCACCGCCCGAGGTCCAGCCATCGGTCATTGCCAGCTTGATATCGGGTATGCCCGGCCCTTCATCGCGAAAGGTGATGCGCAATCCCACACGTGCGCCTTCGTCGAGGATCTGCCAATCCATATCACCGCCCCCGCCGTAGACCATGGTGTTACGCGCCAACTCGCTGACCGCCGTGACCATTTTGGTCAGATCAATCAAGCGCATGCCACACTCCTGCGCCAGTTTGCGTGCCAGCTGACGCGCGATGACCACGTCCTGTTCGATATTCACCGCGTGCGTACCCTGACTGCGTACCGTCATTGCTCAAGCACTCGTTGATGCAGCAATTTCATGCCGCGCTCGACATTCAACGCCGTGCTGACGCCCGGCAATGTCAGCCCCAACTCGACCAGGGTGATCGCCACCGCCGGCTGCATGCCCACCAGCACCGTCTCGGCATCCATGATCCGCGACAGGCCGGAGATGGTGCCGATCATCCGGCCGATGAACGAATCCACCATGTCCAACGCTGAAATGTCGATCAACACGCCCCGAGCCGAGGTTTTACTGATGCGTTCGGACAGGTCGTCTTGCAGCGTCAGCGCCAGTTGGTCATGCATGTCGACCTGGATCGTCACCAGCAGAAAGTCACCCATTTGAAGGATCGGTATGCGCTCCATACCCTCATACCGCCTTGGTGACGGTTACACCCAAACGACGCAGCGCCAGCGCCAGAGCATCCGCCAGGTTGGCCTTGGTGACCACGCCTTGCAGGTCGAGCCCCAAGTGGACGATGGTCTGGGCGATTTGCGGGCGAACGCCACTGATGATGCAGTCGGCGCCCATCAAGCGAATCGCGGTCACGGTTTTCAGCAGGTGTTGCGCCACCAGGGTGTCGACGGTGGGCACGCCGGTGATGTCGATGATGGCGATTTCCGAACCGGTATCGACGATCCGTTGCAGCAGCGACTCCATCACCACCTGAGTGCGCTGCGAATCGAGCGTGCCGATCATCGGCAGCGCCAGCACGCCGTCCCACAGTTTGACCACCGGCGTGGACAGCTCCAGCAACTCTTCCTGTTGGCGCTTGATCACCGCTTCGCGGGACTTCTGGAAGGTACGGATGGTGTGCATCCCCAACCCGTCGAGCTGCTCGGAAATCTGCCACAGCTGCTCGGCCAGCATTGCCGAATCATCGCGGTACTCGCCTTGCAGCACGGCAAACAACGCGCCCTTAAGCGAGAAAATGAAGCTGGCGGTTTGTTGTGAGTCCTGGCCCAGCAAGGCGCGGCTGTGGGACAGTTTTTCCAGAAACTGACGGGTTTCCTCCCAGTCGCTGCCGGCCAGGCTTTGAGTGGTGCCTTTAGCCCACACCTCAGTGAGCAGACGCAAGAATTCAGTACTTTGTTGCTTGAGCTCGTCTTCTTTCAGGTTACGGGTGGCGCCACTAGCCTCAAGGCTGGCCAGCCAGGTTGACGACAGGCTCGATTGCGCTTCTTTGAACGCGTTGACGGTGCGCTGTTGCAGTGCTGCCATGTGCTTAAACTCCTGTAGCTTGCCGTAAATACAGAATGTACTACCCGTCACAGCCTAGAACGCCTTGGCACAGCTTGCACGGGCACCCCATGTGAAAGAAATACCCCACCGCTCCATTTGCATGGAGAGAGCATGCGCCAGCTATCTATCTGAGTTAAACCCTTCTCGGGCTTGGATGAAGGCTATTTCAATGACCCATAAAATGGCCAGTGATTCAGTGGCCATTGCGTATTCAACGAAATAAAACCTCAACCGGCCCGATTGGTTGGAGCCAACTTGTTGGCGAGAGGCCGGAAGAGCTGTTCAGGTACACCGCCTCGCAAACACGTACGCTCCTGCAACCGCAGGGTCATTCCATTGATAACCGCCACGCATCAAACCATCAGCAATATGCATTTCTCACCAACCCGCGCCTGCCCCACTATCCCGCTCCTATAAAAATCATGCACCGCCAGTGCGTGGGACAAAATCATTCGGAGATCAGCAGATGGGTTCAGCTCAACAAGGGGCGATGTCCGCCCGTGGCAAGGCCAGTGCAGTGTTCCGGGTGACCTCGGGCAACTTCCTGGAACAGTTCGACTTCTTCCTTTTCGGTTTTTACGCCACCTACATCGCCGCGGCGTTCTTCCCGGCGAGCAGCGACTTTGCCTCGCTGATGATGACCTTCGCCGTGTTCGGTGCGGGCTTCCTCATGCGGCCATTGGGCGCGGTGATTCTCGGTGCCTACATCGATGACGTCGGCCGCCGCAAAGGCTTGATCGTCACCCTGTCGATCATGGCCAGCGGCACCCTGCTGATCGTGCTGGTGCCGGGTTATGCCAGCATCGGCCTGTTCGCTCCAGCGCTGGTATTGCTTGGTCGCCTACTGCAAGGCTTCTCTGCCGGCGCGGAGCTGGGCGGGGTTTCGGTGTACTTGGCCGAGATGGCCACGCCGGGCAAGAAAGGCTTCTTCACCAGTTGGCAGTCGGCCAGTCAGCAAGTGGCTATCGTGGTGGCCGCGGCACTGGGTTACGCGCTGAACCAATGGATGTCTGCGGCGATGATTGCCGACTGGGGATGGCGCGTGCCGTTCATGGTCGGCTGCCTGATCGTGCCGTTCATTTTCCTGCTGCGTCGCAAGCTGGAAGAGACCGAGGAATTCACCGCCCGCAAGCACCGCCCGAACATGCGCGAGGTGTTCCAGACCCTGCTGAACAACTGGCAGACCGTGGTCGCCGGCATGTTGATGGTCGCGATGACCACCACCGCGTTCTACCTGATCACCGTCTACGCGCCGACCTTCGGCAAGACCGTGCTCAATCTGAGCACCGCCGATGCGCTGATGGTGACCCTGCTGGTGGCCATTTCCAATTTCATCTGGCTGCCGATCGGCGGCGCGCTGTCCGACCGCATCGGGCGCAAGCCGGTGCTGCTGAGCATGACCACTCTGGCGATTCTTACCAGCTACCCTGCCCTGTCATTGCTGGCCCAGGCGCCAAGCTTCGCGCACATGCTGGAAGTGCTGCTGTGGCTGTCGTTCATGTATGGCCTGTACAACGGCGCGATGGTCGCCGCGCTGACCGAAATCATGCCGGTGGAAGTGCGCGTCGCGGGCTTCTCCCTGGCCTACAGCCTGGCCACTGCGGTGTTCGGCGGTTTCACTCCGGCGATTGCGACGGGCTTGATTCACTTCACCGGTGACAAGGCTGCGCCGGGTTACTGGATGAGTTTCGCTGCCGTCTGTGCGCTGGGCGCGACGCTGTTCCTGTACCGCAGCAAGGCAGTGAAACTGCGCCTGGCGCTCTGACATTCCCACCACAGGAGTAGCGTTGAATGAAAGCATTGTCCATTAACCTGGCCGCCTTCGCCCTGATCGGCAGCCTGCTGAGCAGCGCGGCGCAGGCCGCCGAACTCACGGTCATGACCTCGGGTGGTTTTACCGCCGCCTACAAGGCACTCGGCCCGGGCTTCGCCAAAGACACCGGCAACACCCTGGACACCATTCTCGGCCCGTCGATGGGCAAGGCCCCCGAGGCGATTCCCAACCGGCTGGCCAAAGGTGAAAAGGCTGACGTGGTAATCATGGTCGGCTACGCATTGGACGACCTGATCAAACAAGGCAAAGTGATCCCGGGCTCACGGGTGGAGCTGGCGGACTCTCCGATCGGCATGGTGGTTCGCGCCGGCGCCGACAAACCGGACATCACCTCGCTGGACGCGTTCAAGGCCACCCTGCTCAAGGCTAAATCAGTGGCGTACTCCGACAGCGCCAGCGGCGTGTATATCGAGCAAGAGATGTTCAAAAAGCTCGGCATCGAAAGCCAATTGGCACCCAAGGCGAAAATGGTGCCGAAGATCCCGGTGGCCACCGTGGTTGCCAACGGCGAGTACGAACTGGGCTTCCAACAGGTCGCCGAACTGCTGCCGGTTCCCGGCGTGACCTTTGTTGGCAAGATTCCGACATCGGTGCAATCGGTAACGCGTTATGCGGCGGGGATTCCAGTGAATGCCGAACACCCTGCCGAAGCCAGGGCGCTGCTTGCCTACCTGGCTTCACCCGCCGCTCAACCCGTGGTAAACGCCTCCGGGCTGGACTCAATCGCTCACTGACGGCTGCGCGGTTTTCATCTCGACGATCAGTCGCTCCAATTCCAGCGCCGCGGGGGTCAACGACCGCCCCCGGCGCTTGATCAGGCCAACGCTGCGAATCACCTGCGGTTCGGTCAGCGGCACACTGATCAGGATCGGATGCCCGGCCACCGGCATCGCCATCGCCGGCACTGCCGTCACCCCCAAGCCTGCTTCGACCAACCCCAGCATGGTCACTACATGCCGGGTTTCACAGATGCTCGGCCGCGCCGGGGTAATGTGGATCAGTGCCTGATCCAGCAGGAAGCGATTGCCGGAGGTTTTGTCCACGGCAATATAGTCCTGCTCGAAAAACTCGCTCCAGGTCACGCTGTCGCGATGGGCCAACGGATGATCGCGGCGGCAGGCCAACACGTAGGCTTCCTGCACCAGTAATTCGAACTCCAGCGCCGCGTCCAGGTTGCCCATGAAGCTCAGGCCCAGATCAGCCTCGCCACTGACCACCGCGTTATGCACGTCGTGGGCGCTGGCATCCAGCACCCGTACGCGGATCTTCGGGTATAGCTGGTGATAACGCGCCACCACCCGCGGCATGAAGTAGTAGGCGGCTGACGGCACGCAGGCGATGGTCACATTGCCCATGCGCGTCGACGCCACATCACTGATACCCAGCAGCGCGTCATCCAGGTCGTCGAGCAAACGTTGCGCACGCGGCGCAAAGGCACGCCCGACCATGGTCAGACTGACCCTGCGCGTGGTGCGCTCGAACAACTTGACCCCCAGCGCATCCTCAAGCTTTTCGATACGACGACTCAAGGCCGGCTGGGAAATGTGGATCGCCTCGGCGGCCTTGCCGAAACTGCCCTTTTCCACCACCGCGCGAAAGGCTTGGAGATCGTTGAGATCGAAGTTGATGGACATCGGGCACCGGGGGCCAGTGAAAAACCGCAAGAATACAACACAGCGTGTCAGGTATTTCGCGTCGTTTCATTCGCAACATTGACGCAGACACAGATCCACGGTGGGAGACGCCATGTTCTCAGGCAATACGCGTAACCCCTGTAGGAGCTGCCGCAGGCTGCGATCATCTGCGCAGCAGTCGTGTTCGCAGATTTGCTGAAGGTCCTTTGGACCTTATCGCAGCCTAAGCCGCAACGTTATATTGCGTTTTGCACAAAGGGCGATGCACTCACCACGCGCAACGCCAGGCCCTCATAGGCGTCCAGGGTGATGGTGAACTCGCCCTGAGCGGTCAGGTCACCTTCGACCCGCTCGTTAATGATGTCGACCACCGGGCCCGGGGCGATGTCCGGCAAGTGCAGGGTCTCGACGATCGCCTCGTTGCTGAAGTTCAACGCAGTAATTTGCGTGCCCTTCCCCGCCGGCAGCTCGTGGACCATGATCAGCAGCCCCGGATGCTGCACATCGGGAATCAGAATTTGCCGACTGGCGGCGATGTCATAGGCGCGCCGAACGGCGAGGATTTTCTTCAATTGCGAGGCAAACGAATCGCTGCGTTGCAACTGACTGGTAAGGCTTCCGTACAAGGTTTTTGGCCTCGGCATGCCGCCGGCGGAGTGCTCGGCATCGGGATCGAGGTCCACCAGGTCGTAGGCGCCACGATGAATCCAGCGTGTGTCGCCATCTGCCATCAAATGCGCCACCTGTTCCGCCGGCAGGGTCAGCGCACCCACCAGATCCCAGCCGGACAACGCAAACACGCCGGGCTGCATCGCGTTGAACATCACCAGCAACAGATGAATGTGCTGGATTTTCTGGATATCCGCAGCGGTGATCGCCTGCAGATCGCGAATCCCCAAGGCGGCAGTAATGATACTGGCGGTAGTGCACGACACCCCGTTAGTGACGAACTTAAGGTTATAAGGCGCATGTTCACCGGCCAGCCGTTCATACATTTCTTCGCGAATATGTTCTCGCAAAATATTGCCGGGAAGTGTCTGGCCTTGATAGTGATAACTGTCGTTGGCGTGCAGGGTCCAGAAATGCACTAGTTCAAGCGTTAGTTCATCGTGATTCTGCAAGGCATGAATCAGCGACGCCGGATCGATGCCGAATACGTGAACCTGACGCAGCATCAAGCGCAAAAATTCAGTGGTGCCCGTGAGCAAAGCGTGCTGATACGCGGGTCGGGTGATGAAGTCGTACGACAAGTCAGCCCCGCCGTGGGTCATGGACGCGATGTCGTCCAGGGTCAGGTTCAGCTCTTGAAAACTGAATCCTCCGGCCTTGCGAATCGCCCCGGCGAGCAGTTGATTACCCGTAATCGACAGCGGATGACTCTCCGACCAGGCATTGCCTTCCAGCTTGCGCTCGACCCCGAGAAAGCCGTTGGCGTCCAGGCGCAATACCCGCGCGCCCATCACGTCGAGGGCGTGCAGCGCATCGCCGATGATCATCTGTTGCGCGGCGAAACTGGGGTCCAGCCAATTGAGCGACGGCTGCCCTTCCTTGAAATAGTGCAGGTACACCCAGCGCCGTAGCTTGCCGTCGACACCGCAGACTGCGCCGGTAGCGCTCCAGTCGGTGTCTTTGATTCCTGGTTCGAAGAAGATCACCCGCTGCAATTGACCGACGATGTAGTGCTTGTCGCGTAGCGCGTCGACCACCTCGGGCAGCAGGTTGACCGCATCACGCTCGGGCGGCACCTCGGGCAGCAACGGCCAGTCTTCCTCGCGAATTTCCACCATGTGGTACAGGCCGGGGTAGTCTTCGTAGGCCATTTCAGCCAAGCGAAAATCCGCGCCTTTGCCGGTGTGCGACGGAATCACATCATCAATCACCACCGCGTTGTGCGCGGCGGCGATGCGACTCAGGCTCGACAGCTGTGCGTCGGTGCCCAGTGCGGGGTCGATGTCGAAACTGATGCGGTCGAAGTTGCCGTCAATGCTCGGTGTGCGCTCACGACCACGCAGGCCGCCGGAGGCTTTGAGCGGGCCATTGTGAATGCCCTGCACCCCAATGTCCGACAAGGCATGCCACAGACTTTCATCGCCAAGCGCTTCGAGTACCGAGCCGCCCTCTCGGGTGATGATCGACGCCGGGTACGCGGTGAACCACACCGAGGCAATGGCCGAGGCGTCGCGCGGGCGGGCCTGCGCATAAGGCCGTTGCCACAGGCGGCCCTGCCCTGAATACAGCTTTGCCCGCTGTTTTGCCGCGTTGAGCATCGAGTGCTCAACCAGCCAATCCACGTACTGCTGGTCCGGGGTCGTCATGCTGTCGTTTCACTCCGTTTAAACGTCTGGATGGGCACAGATGTCGCCCTCGAATCGCTGGTGCCAGAGCGGCCAACCCCGCCTGCCAAGCATGCGGTCTCTATAGGAGCTGCCGAAGGCTGCGATAAAATCAGAAGTTTCGCCGCGATTCAGTGCCCATCGCAGCCTTCGGCAGCTGCTACAGGGATCGGTCTTCGATCCGAAATCTTGACTGATTGGTATGTGCCAGAGCGGCTGTCTATTGCTATGAGCGTAGTCAGCGCCAATCGTTGCATCACGGGACGATTTAGCCGCGGGTCACTTGCCCCCTACGATCGTCGCAATCTCGGGAAATGCCTCTTGAATGATCTTGCCATCCGGCTATGATGATCGTCACAGTTGTACGACAACGTACCTCGACCAGGAATCACGTCGTCCTTCCACGCACCGCGACAGCAGCCTGGCATTGCCTGCCCGGCAGACGGACCCGCTTGCTGTTCTGAAAACACCTCAACGGTGCTTTCAAGAAATGCTCCACACACTAATAACTACAATGGGTTAGATCCGGAGAATATCAGTGGACACTAGAATAATAATTATTCTTGGCATCACGATTGCGTACTTTGTCGTCATGTCTTACATCGGTTACAGCGTGCGCAAACACGCGACGAGTAGTGAAGGATTTACCGGCGGCGGCAGAAGTTTCCCGCCCTTTCTGATTGCCGCACTCTTGCTGTCCGAATTCATCGGCAGTTCCGTGAGTATCGGTACCGCGCAAAAGGGTTTTGAGGCCGGCATTTCCGCCGCCTGGAACCTGGTCGCGTTGTCGATGGGCTTCCTGTTGCTGGCCCTGATTCTGGTGAAGAAGTACCGGGAAACCGGGCTTAACACCATCTCCGGCATCCTCGCGAAGAACTACGGTGAAGGCGTGCGTTACGCCGCGTCGATCCTCTCCATTTGTGCTCTGAGCATTGTCTCCGTCGCCCTGTATGCCAGCGGTGGTGCGGTTTTGGCCGCTGTATTGAACATCGACCGGACCCTGGCGATTCTGCTGGTGGGCGTGGTAACTGTGTTCTACGTCAGCCTCGGCGGCATGCGCTCCGTGGTCTACACCAACTTCGTTCACGCCACGGTCAAATACATCGGCGTCGTCCTCGCCCTGGCGTTTGCCTTGAGCGCAAGCGGCGGCATCAGTGGCCTGCAGGCGAAACTGCCAGCGCAGATGTTTGACTGGACCGGTGTCGGTTGGGGTCAGATCTTCGCCTGGATGATCGGCGGCGTCGGTTCGATTTTCGCCACCCAGTACGTGATTCAGGCCATCGTCAGCACCAAAGACAACAAGACCGCCAAGCGTTCGTGCTTCTACGTGTCATCGATGATGATCCCGTTCGGCCTCATGGCCGCCCTGATCGGCATGTGCAGCGCGATGCTGTACCCCGGCATCAAGTCCATCGACGCCTTCCCGAGCCTGATCGCGCACATGCCGACCTACTCCGCCGCGCTGGTGGTGATCGGTCTGGCCGGCGCCCTGTTCGGCGGCATCTCGGCCAACACCCTGGCCTCGGCGACCCTGGCTCTGAAAGACTTCTACGACCCGTTCTTCAACAAAGAAAAGAACGACCGCAAATCCGTGATTTTCGTCAAACTGGCCATCGTGGTCATCGGCTTCCTGCCGCTGGTGCTGGCGCTGTATGCCGACAAAATCCTGCTGATCGCTTTCCTTGGCAAAGCCCTGCGTGCGACGCTGGCGGTGATTGTGCTGATGGCGTTCTACGCACCGAAGTTCGGTACCGGGCGCGGCGCGCTGTTCGGCGTGATCGTGTCAGTTATCTCGACCATTTCCTGGTTCCTCGCCGGTAACCCGTATGGCATCGACAGTTCGTACTTCGCGCTGCTCAGCCCGCTGGTGACCATGAGCCTCAGCCAACTGTTCAAGTCGGCCCAGCCTCAGGTGGCCTCGGTCACGCCGTCAAACTGATATAAGCACCGGCTTTGCGATGACCGCAGAGCCGCTTCCCCCGGAGTGAAAGTATGGGTAATAAAGCAAGTGACGTTCTGGTCTGGGGACCGATGCACGCCTCCTTGATGCAGCAGTTGGAAAGCAACTACACCCTGCACAAACGCTGGGAAATCGCCGACCTCGACGCCTGGGCCAATGAACACGGCGCCTCGATCAAGGCCGTGGTCACCAGTGGTGTGTACGGCGCGCAGACTGCACTGCTGGAACGTCTGCCCAACCTTGAAGTGATCAGCAGTTTCGGTGTCGGCTACGATGGCGTCGACACGGCGTATCTCGCCAGCCGCGGAATCAAGCTCAGCAACACCCCGGACGTGCTCAATAACAGCGTGGCGGAAACCGCGATGGCCTTGATGCTCGGCCTCACCCGCCGCATCAGCGAAGCCGAGCGCTTCGTGCGTGCTGGCAAATGGTTGACCGCCAAATTCCCGCTGGGCAACGACCTGACTGGCAAAACCTGCGGCATCGTCGGCCTCGGCAAAATCGGCAAAACCATCGCCAAACGCGCTGCTGCGTTCGAGATGAACATTGCCTACTACCGCAGAAACGCTGCTTATCCGGACGTGGCCTACACCCACTACGGCGACCTGCTGGAACTGGCCAAGGCGTCGGACTACCTGATCGTGATCGTGCCTGGTGGCGCTGAAACCAAGCAGTTGATCAATCAACAGGTGCTGGATGCCTTGGGGCCGAAGTCGTTCCTGATCAACGTCGCACGCGGTTCGGTGGTCGATGAAAAAGCCCTGGTGGCAACGCTGCAAGCCTCGGGCATCGCGGGCGCGGCGCTGGACGTGTTTGAAGACGAACCCAACGTCCCGGCCGCCTTGCTGGAGATGGACAACGTGGTGCTCACCCCGCACATCGGCAGCGGCACCCACGAGACCCGCCAGGCGATGGCGGATCTGGTGTTTGCCAACTTGAGCAGCTACATGAGCGAGGGGACGTTGGTGACTGGGGTTGCTTTGTAATCAGCTCGGGATCTTCAAGCCCTTCTCTACCGCTGGACGCGCCAAAAACGCGTTCAGCACGCGCTGCACATTGGGGAAGTCCGAAAACCCCACCAACTCACCCGCTTCGTAAAACCCGACCAGGTTACGCACCCACGGGAAGGTCGCGATGTCGGCGATGCTGTAGTCGTCGCCCATGATCCACTGCTGCCCGGTCAGCTGATTTTCCAACACGCCCAGCAGACGTTTCGATTCATCGACGTAACGCTGCAGCGGTCGCTTGTCTTCGTACTCTTTACCCGCGAATTTGTTGAAGAAACCCAGCTGGCCGAACATCGGGCCGATGCCACCCATCTGGAACATCACCCACTGGATCGTCTGGTAACGCAGGGCCGGGTCCTGGGACATGAACTTGCCGGTTTTTTCGGCCAGGTAAATCAGGATCGCCCCCGACTCGAACAACGGCAGCGGCTTGCCGCCAGGACCCTTGGGGTCAATGATCGCCGGGATTTTGTTGTTCGGGTTCAGCGACAGGAACTCGGGGGACATTTGATCGTTGGTGTCGAAACCGACCCGATGCGGCTCGTAGGCCAGACCGGTCTCTTCCAGCATGATCGAGACTTTCACCCCATTGGGGGTCGGCAGCGAATACAACTGCAGCACTTCAGCGTCCTGTGCAGGCCACTTTTGCGAGATGGGCAACGCATTGATATCGGTCATGATGACTTCCAGTTTTTTCGGTGTGGCTAAAGGTAGCTGTTCTGAGTGGCGCAGTGGCAGGGATTTATTCCTAAGGCAGCGCATGCCCGATAGGAACTGCCGTAGGTTTGGGCCGCACGCGGACGATCAATTGCCCTCGCGAAGGTCGTTCCGACCTCAGGGCTGTGAAGCGGCCGCTCTAATCACCACCTTGTCCGGATTTACCCCTTGGGGCCATCACCCGGAACGCTTAAGCTGCACCCTTGTTTCTTCAGTCCGGAATGCCGCGTGAATTTCAGTTTGCCCAAGATAGCCACCGCCCCGTTTTGCCCGCCCGAAGTGGCCGGCTCGGTGAAGGTCGATGCCGGTGCGCCGTTCTGGAAGCGCGCCTTGAAGTTTGCCGGTCCCGGCCTGCTGGTCTCCATTGGCTACATGGACCCCGGCAACTGGGCCACGGCCATCGAGGCCGGCTCGCGCTACGGCTATAACCTGCTGTTCGTGGTGCTGCTCGCCAGCCTGGCCGGCATGATCTTGCAATGCCTGTGTTCGCGTTTGGGGATCGCCACCGGGCGCGATCTGGCGCAGCTCTGCCGTGAGCGCTACAGCCAGCGTTCGGCACGGGGGCAATGGGTGCTGGCGGAGATCTCGATCATCGCCACCGACCTGGCGGAAGTCCTCGGCTGCGCCTTGGCCTTTCACCTGTTATTGGGCATTTCCCTGACCTTCGGCATCGCCCTGACCGCATTCGATACGCTGTTGGTGCTGGCGTTACAGAACCGTGGTTTCCGCCGTCTGGAAGCGATCATGCTGGTGTTGGTGCTGACCATCGGCGTGTGTTTTTTCATCGAACTGCTGCTGATCAAACCCTACTGGCCGGACGTGTTCCAGGGGGTCAAACCGTCCGCGTCCGTGCTCCGCGATGCCGCACCGCTGTATCTGGCGATCGGCATCCTCGGCGCCACGGTGATGCCGCACAACCTGTACCTGCACACTTCGATCGTGCAAACCCGACTGATTGGCAAGGACCTGGCCAGCCGTCAGGACGGCGTGCGCCTGGCGCGGATCGATACCATTGGCTCGCTGGCCCTGGCCTTGTTGGTCAACGCGGCGATCCTGATCCTCGCCGCAGCTGCCTTTCATCAAACCGGGCATGCCGACGTGGTGGAAATCCAGGACGCCTATCACTTGCTCGATCCGCTGGTGGGCGGGACCTTTGCCAGTGTGTTGTTCGGGGTGGCGTTGCTGGCCTCGGGGCAGAGTTCGACCTTTACCGGGACCATCGCCGGCCAAGTGATCATGGAAGGCTATTTGAACCTGCGGATTCCCTGCTGGCAGCGGCGATTGATCACCCGTGGCCTGGCACTGATTCCGGCGTTCACCGGGGTCTGGCTGATGGGCGACGACGCGATTGGCAAGCTGCTGATCCTCAGTCAGGTGGTGCTCAGCCTGCAATTGCCGTTCGCCTTGTACCCACTGATTCGCATGACCAGTGACGAACGCTTGATGGGCTCGTTCGTCAACAGCCTGCCGACCCGCCTGCTGGCCTGGGGGCTGTTCGGGCTGATCAGCGCGGCCAACGTCTGGCTGATCGCGCAATTGTTCACCTGATCGCGTTAGCCGTTCATTTCCTCGACCAGCGCTTTCATCAGCTCGGCGACCGGCAGAGCGCGCGCCAACGGAGCGCCCTGCCCGGCCCATTGCGCGCCGTAACCGAATTGACCGGCAGCCTTGGCGGCGGCATGCAGCGCTTTGCCGGCATCGTAGGCAATCGGGTAATCCGGAATGTCCTGCACGCTGACGTCCGCGCCCCAGCGCGTGAAGTCATTGCTCAGCGCCCGGGCCATGCGCCCGGAAATGGCGCAGGTCATGGTTGTATGGTGCGCGGCGTCACTGAACAGCGCCGCGCGATAACCGGCGTCCGCCAACGACTCATCGCAGCCGACAAACGCCGTGCCCAGTTGTGCGGCAACCGCGCCCAGCTGCAACGCTGCGTTAATGCCTGCACCGTCCATGATCCCGCCAGCGGCAATCACCGGCAGATCGATGTGCCGGGCAATCAAGCGGGTCAAAGCCAGGGTGCCTAATCGGTCATCGTGGCCGTCGACATCGAAAGTGCCACGATGCCCACCCGCTTCATAACCTTGCGCGACGATGGCATCTACGCCGCCGTCGGCCAACATTCGTGCTTCGGCCAGGCTGGTCGCCGAACCCAGCAACACAATGCCGGCCTCGCGCAACGCCCGTACGCGCTCTGGCGCGGGTATGCCGAAGTGGAAACTGACGACCTTGGGTTTTTCTTCCAGCAGCATGGCCAGCATGTCGTCGTCTTCGACAAAACTGCGGTAGATCTCGCTCAAGCCGGCCGTTGCCGCAGCGCCATACTGCTTGAACAATGGCTGTAGCCTGTCGATCCACGCCGCTTCCAGCGCCGCATCAGCCTGAGCCGGTCGGTGGCAAAACAGATTGACGTTGAGCGGCCCGCTGGACAGCTCACGCACGGCCTTGATCATCGCTCGTGCACCGGCAGCGTTGGTCGCCCCGACGCCAATCGAGCCGAGCCCACCGGCATTGCTGACCGCCGCGGCCATGGCCGGTGGGGAGATACCGGCCATGGGTGCCTGGATGATCGGCAAGCGGATACCGATACGCTCAAGAAATGCCTGGGACGAAGCGCTGCTCATGCTGTGAATCCTTGTGCTGGAAGATGAGCTCGACAATCACGCCTCGACGGCGGCCTCGGCCATTTGCCGCAGCATCTGTTCGTAGTACTCGATGGATTGCGAACCCGACACCAGATGACGCCCGTTGAGCACCATGGCCGGCACCGAATTGATCCCGCGCTGGCGGTAGAACTCTTGGCTCTCGCGCACGTCTTTGCCAAACTCATCGCTGGTCAGTACTTCCCGGGCACGGGCGCTGTCCAGACCCACTTCGCCAGCCAGACGCACCAGGGTGTCGTGGTCGCTTGGGTTCTGGCCGTTGGTGAAGTAGGCGTCCAGCAGACGCTTCTTCAGCGCGACTTGATGGCCTTCCTGAGCGGCCCAGAACAACAGACGGTGAGCGTCGAACGTGTTGTAGAAGTGGCTGCGTTTTTCCAGGTCGAATTTGAAACCCAGTGCAGCGCCCAGCGAGATCACCATCTGGTTGCGCGAAGCCACTTCATCGGGGGTTCTGCCGTATTTGCGGATCATGTGCTTGATCGCGTGCTCACCTTCGGGCCCCATGTCCGGGTTCAGTTCGAACGGTTTGTAGGTCAACGCCACGGACACTTCGCCGGCGAGGTTGGCAATGGCCTGCTCCAGCGCGGTGGCGCCCAGCGCACACCAAGGGCAGACGACGTCCGAGACAAAATCGATAGTGACCGGCTGACTCATGAAAATTCTCCACTGTGACCGCCCAAGGGAGGATGGGTCGGCTGATGGATTCACTGTATGAGTCAGCCACTCGCGGATAAAGACCAGCGCTGGAACTTCATTTGTGCAGCGGTGTAATGAGTCATGCCCTGCGGCCGCGCTGCCTGTGCGTCGATGGAAGTCGTGGGCGCTGAAACTGACGTTGCCATGAAGCTGAACTACGCTAGGCAAACGATCGTCAAGGAGCATGGGTATGCAGACCAAAGCGCTGATGTGGATGGTGTTCTGCTTTGGCGTTTTATGCTCGACAGTGAGCTGGTCCAGCCCGTCCGGTGAAGACGACACCGCCACTGTCGCGCCTCCCGCCGACCTCAAGTTGCTCAATCGCAGTGTCATGGTGTTTCGCGCCACCCTGCTGGGGGAAACCCCCGAATTCAGGGCCCGACGCGCCAAGACCGTGATCAGTGAAGAGCTGGACGAAATGGGCGAGCACCTGGTGACCCTCGAACCCATCCAGGGCAGTTTCATGGTGCTCATCGGTTCTCGGCGCGCGTTTTTCGTCTTTCCCAAAGATGTCGACTCCCTGGAGTACGACTCGGTCAAGGCCGCTGCCGAAGGCGCCGCCAGCAAACTGCGCCAAGTGGTGGCGGAAAGTCAGGAGGCGCGCAGCCTGCGCCTGTTTCTTCAGGATGCCGGGATTTGCCTGCTGGCGACGCTGCTGTTTGCCGCCTTCCTTCGCGGCGGCTTTTTTGTCCGGCGCAAGCTGCTCGGTGAAATGCGCCGGTTGATGCCGCAGCACGTCAAGGCGCTCAAGGTTGCCCAGACCCAATTGGTCGACGCGCACTACCTGTACTCGCTGGTCAGTCGCACTATCGACCTGCTCGGCTGGGCGCTGACGGCGCTGGTCACCTATACGTGGCTGAGCTTCGTGCTGTCACGGTTTCCCTATACCCGCCCCTGGGGTGAAAGCCTCAACGCGTATTTGCTGAATGCCGTCGGCTACCTATTGGAAAGCATCCTCGATGCATTGCCCGGATTAGGCATTGCCCTGGCGATTTTCTTCATCGCGCGGGGTGCTGTCGGCCTCAGTCGGCGAATACTGCGACGCATGGCGGCGCCAGGAAATGTCAGCTGGCTGAATCAGGAAACCCTCAGTCCGACCACCCGCCTGATGGCGATAGCGATCTGGCTATTCGCTCTGGCCATGGCCTACCCGTACCTGCCCGGCGCCGGGACCGATGCCTTCAAAGGCTTGTCGGTGCTGATCGGCCTGATGATTTCCCTCGGCGCGTCCAGCGTCATCGGCCAGGCCGCCGCCGGGCTGATCCTGACCTACACCCGCACCTTGCGTCCGGGAGAATACGTGCGGGTCGGCGACCACGAAGGCACGGTCACCGAACTGGGGATGTTTACCACCACGATCCGCACCGGGCTGGGCGAAGTGCTGACGATACCCAACTCGATGATCACCGGTACCGTGACCAAGAACTACTCGCGCACCGTGCAGGGCCCCGGCTATGTGGTCGACACCACGGTGACCATCGGCTATGACACGCCTTGGCGCCAGGTCGAGGCCATGCTGCTGGAGGCAGCTCAGCGAACCCAGGGCATTTTGTCCCAACCGACGCCGCAGGTGTTCCAGACCGCCTTGTCGGACTTTTACCCGGAGTACCGCCTCGTCGCCCAGGCCGTCCCCAGCCAACCCCGCCCGCGCGCGGAATTACTGAGCATGCTGCACGCCAATATCCAGGACGTGTTCAACGAATATGGGGTGCAGATCATGTCGCCTCATTACCAGTTCGATCCCAAGCATGAGAAGTGGGTGCCGAGGGAGAAATGGTTTGCCGCGCCGGCGAAAGAACCGGATGAGGAGTAGTGCCCCTATGTAGGCGGGGGCTTGACCGCGATAGCGGCATGTCTGACACACCGCGTTAAGCGAATCGCAGGCAAGCCAGCGCCCACAAGGCCATGTAGAATCTCGATTTCGCCACATTTCCCCGGAAATCGAAACATGAAAGCATGGATGCTCAGCACATTCAGGCACTACCCGCTGACGGTCAATCTGTTGTTGGGCGGGTCGTTGATTCTGACCCTTGGGCGAGCGATCACCTTGCCCTACCTGGTGATTTTCCTGTCCTCGCACTATGCCTTGGGCACCGGCGACATTGGCATGGTGGTCGGCAGCTCGTTGATCGTCGCTTCGTTGCTGAGCGTGTATGGCGGTTACCTGGCGGATCGCTGGCCGCTGCATCGCTTGTTGCTCGGGCTGACCGGTCTTTATGTACTGGGCTTTCTCGGCATGTGCCTGACCAACCGGCTGCCGCTGTTCATCGGCTTTCTGGTGGCATTCAATTTTGCCTATTCCACCACCGCCGTGGTGATCAAGGCCGGCTTTGGCAGGCTGTTGCCAGAGCAGGAGCGCACCCGGGTGTTCTCCTTGCGCTACACCTTGCTCAACATCGGTTACGCGGTCGGCCCGTTCATTGGCGCGGCACTGGCGCACCTGGACATGAACCTGCCGTTCCTGATGTCCGCCGGGCTCGGCATCGGCTTTTTCATTATCTACGCCATGTGGGGCGACAGGACCCTGGTCGCCGCCGAATCCAGCGAGAGCGCGGTGTCATTCATCAGCGTGGGCAAGATCCTGCTCAAGGATTACCGTCTGGTGTGCTTCACCCTCGGCGGCGTGTTGAGCGCGGTGGTGTTCGGCCAGTTCACCGCCTATCTGTCGCAATACCTGGTGGTCACCAGCACCCCGGAATACACCTATCAAGTCATTAGCGCAGTGGTGGCAGTCAACGCCGTGGTGGTGGTCGGCTTGCAGTTTTTTGTCGGCAAGCGCATCCGCAATGAACACCTGAACCTGTGGCTAACGGCGGGTCTGAGTCTGTTCTTGCTGGGTGTGGTCGGCTTTGCCCTGTCCAGCAGCGTGTGGCACTGGTCGCTGGCCATGGCGATCTTCACCCTGGGTGAAATCATTGTGTTCCCGGTGGAGTACATGTTCATCGACCGCATTGCCCCCGAGCACCTGCGCGGCATGTATTACGGCGCGCAAAACCTCTCCAATCTCGGCGGCGCATTGGGTCCGGTGCTCTGCGGCTTCGCCCTGGCGACCCAATCCGCGCACTTCATGTTTTACATGCTGGCCGGGTTCATCATCGCTGGCGGCTGTTTTTATCTCATGGGGGCATCGCTCTCCCGCCGCCAGCAACAATCCGCGTAACAACGGTCAGGACATCATGTTCGATCATTATCTGTGTATGAAACACCCCAACGCTTAAATCCAAACGTTGGGGTGCAGCTCATCCAGTTATCAAATACGCCCCACGGAACCTGTGACCGGTAGGTTCCCCAACAAGTTGAGCCCGGTACTCTTCACGAAGGCGTCATAGTCCATCGGTTTTTCAATACGGGTTTCAGCGTTGGGTAGAACGTAGGCCCAGGCACGCTTGGACGATGCGTCATAAACCAACTTGAACAGGCGGGTAGGAACCCACACTTTGTTATCACCAATGGTGGTGTAGCCTGAGTCAAAGAGCGGGCCGGTAAAGACAAAAACATTGCCATCGGCGCGCTTGGCAAACTTTCTGACGTCAGACTCGACCTTACTCCAGATCTTTCGGTTGTTGGTTGGGTCTTGCGGCACCATGTTCGACAGCGAAAAGGATTGCGCCATCGCATTGGGGGTGGGTGCATCGGCCGCCGGGGATTGATGGCCACGGTCCACGGCAGGGCTTTGGCCACGGTAGTCGCTTAACTCGGCCCGCCCACTCTTGGGCACGCGTGGGTCCGGGTAGAATTGGTTGGTGCGCTCCTCGCCTTTGGCATCCTGCAACTGGGCTGCATTAAGACGTTCGACAACTACCAGCGGTGTCTTACTGGTTTGCGAGTAGAGCACCGCGAAGTTGTCAGAACACAGTGCCAGGGGTTTCATGCTGACCGGCACAGTGGCCATGTTGATTGGTTTAGCTCCAGGGAACAAATCTGCGCAGCCGTCAAACGATGCCTGTTTCTGTTGATTTGAATAGAG
This sequence comes from Pseudomonas sp. NA-150, assembly GCF_044336365.1. Taxonomy (NCBI): domain Bacteria; kingdom Pseudomonadati; phylum Pseudomonadota; class Gammaproteobacteria; order Pseudomonadales; family Pseudomonadaceae; genus Pseudomonas; species Pseudomonas sp. NA-150. Next base: position 4,399,949 of record NZ_CP172305.1, read on the forward strand.
GTCAAGTGCCGCCGTCTGGCTGATCGAGCCCGAGTGGGACGCGTTTTCCTGATGTGGGGTAGTCGGTTTGATGAAATCCAGCAGGCTGCGGGCTTCTGCCCCGCTTGAAAGCAAAACAAGGGCTGTCAGCCCAACTGCAACTTTGCGTAGGTACATGCGTTAAATCTTCGAATTGGATTGAGGGAGGTAAACGTATGGCGTGTGCCGGTTCATAGAGTGAAGTGAGGCGGTTGCTGATTATAGTGAGGCGAGCATGTTTTCACGGTCCTTAATCATATACCGAGTCGGAGCCGGTCGGATCTATGGACCCTTACACGTGACATTAGTGCCGCGTCGGGCTTAATACCTGCAACTTCGGGACATTGCGGACGACGCCTTCGCAGCGGTGCGGCGATCCGACAAGCCTGCACACAGGATCTGACAACCCAGCTCCTACAGGGATATGCGGTCATCTGTGGGGGCAGGCTTGCCTTCGAAGGGGAGGCAGAATCTCAGCCTACGGACACCCCACCCCAGTGCCCTGCGCAAACCGCTGCGCGGTCCCGGCGATGGTGGTCGCCAACGTCGCAATCGCCTGTTGATGGGCCAACACCACACTCTGCACCCCGGCGCCTGCCGACTGGCGGATGACGCTGCTGCAGGTCAGACTGCGACGTGCGTCGCCCTCGTTGCGTCGGCTGATGCTCCACACCACATCGATCAATGCGTATTGACCCGGCACCGTATCGAAGCGGCGGACATCGGTTTGCAGCGAGAGAATGGCCACCCCCGGTGCCTTGGGCAGGCCGGCCAGGTCGCGGATACCCAGTTTGCGCTCCATCTCGGCGCTCAGCGAATCGTGGAACTCATCGGCCAGCGGTGCGCTCCAGCGCTCGGTTTCGAGAATCGCCAACGCGCCATTGCTCTCGCGCACCACCACCTGCGGCTGGTCAACTTGCACCGGTATCCTCACCGGTTGCATTTCGAACTGAAAGCCGGCGGCGGCGGTGCGGGTGCTTGCCTGGCTGGCATTTTCACCCGGCACCAGGGTGTAATAGCGCGTCGGCGCCGAGGTGCAGGCCGCCAGGCTCAACGTGGCAAACAAAGCCAGGTAACGAATCGTCATGGCAGTCATTCCTGGTTAATGTCACGTGAAGATGAAGGCGACGATTTAAAGCTGTCGGGCTCTTTGTCCTTGATTCGTCCGCGGATCAGCGCTTCCGGATGGCGCCCGAGGAAGTCAGTCAGCACCCGGACCGAACGCGCGGTGCGCTGCGTCTCTTCCAGGGTGTCGCTTAACTGCTGACGTTGCGGTGAGTCTTCGGACAGGCTTTGGCGAGCTTCGGCCAAGGTATTTTTGGTCTGCACCAGGGTGTTGCGCATCTCTGGCAGCACGTCGCCGTTAACCTGTTTAAGGGTTTTCTGCAGCTCGGCCAGGCTGCCATTGAGGTTGGCGGCAATCTGTTCAATCGGTAATTTGCTGATCTTGTCGACGATGCCTTGCAACTCCTCCTGGAGTTTATCCAGACTGCCCGCCACGGTCGGCACCTGCGCCGGACGAGCGTCCGCGTCGTAGACCACAGGTTTCGCGTCCGGGACGAAATCCAGCGCGATGTACAGTTGACCGGTCAACAGGTTGCCATTGCGTGCCTGAGCCCTCAAACCGCGCCTGACCAGTTCGCTGATGAGTTTTCCGCCTTTTTCCTCATCGGTGGCACCCGGCTCTTTCAACAGTTTTTCATGAGCCCTGCCCAATCTTTTCGGATAGATGACTGCACCGATGATCGTCGGGAAGTCCTTCTTCACCGGGTCAAAGTCCAGGTCCACCGAGACCACACGCCCGATGTCCACACCTTGGAATTCCACCGCCGCACCGACCACCAGACCACGCAAGGGTTGATCGAAGCGCATTTGAATATAACGAGGCACGCCATCGGGGGGAGCGAGGGCGGTGTCCTGATCGGCAAACAGGGTGAAGTCGGTGTGCTCCTTGGCCAGTTCCGGGTTGGGGCTGTATTTGGGCTCGACGAAGGCGATGCCGCCCGCGATGATCGATGACAACGACTGCGTGTTCACTTTGAGGCCCCCGGCAGTCAGGCTGACGTCGATACCACTGGCGTTCCAGAAACGCGAGTTCGTGGTGACGAACTTGTCGTATGGCGCATTGACGAAGACCTGTACATCGAGGCCTTTACCGTCATCCGACAGCTTGAAAGACACCACCTCACCGACGGGGATTCGCCGATAGTAGACGTTGGAGCCGACGTCCAGCGAGCCCAGGTCTTCGGTGTGCAAGGTGTAATGCGTGCCCTTCTCACCGTAGGTGATGGGCGGCGGCGTTTCCAGGCCGGTGAAGTGGTCGAGGTTATTGTTCGAGACCCCGGCGTCGGCGCCGATAAAGGCACCCGACAGCAAGGTATCGACCCCCGAGACCCCCCCGGCACCGATGCGCGGACGCACCACCCAGAAGCGTGAATCTTCAACCGCGAACGACTTGGCGGTGGCATTCAGGTCAACCGTGGCATCGATATGGCTGCGGTCGTCGCTCAAGGTGATCACCGTGACTTTGCCGATCACCACGTTCTTGTATTTGACCTGGGTTTTGTTCGCCTCCAGCCCTTCAGCCGTGAGAAAGCTAATGGTGATTGTCGGCCCGGCCATCCTGGCGTTATGGATCACCATCGATACCCCGACCAGCGCCGCGATGATCGGCACCAGCCACACCAGGGAAACGTTGAAACGGCGACGCTTGACCTCTGGTGCGCCGGGCGTCGGTGTCACGGGGGTATTTGAGTGATCAGGCATCTTCAACCTCTGTGTCCCAGATAAGTCGCGGATCGAAACTCATGGCAGCGAACATCGTCATCACCACCACCAAACCAAAAAACAGGATTCCGACGCGCGGATCGATGGAGCTGAGTGAGCGGAATTGCACCAGCGCCGCGATCATCGCCACCACCAGCACATCAAGCATCGACCAGTAGCCGACAATCTCGATCAAGCGATACAGCTTCGAGCGCTCGCGTTGCGCCCAGCGACTGCGACGCTGACAGGTAATCAGCAACGTCCCCAGCACCAGAAACTTCATGCACGGTACGACCACGCTGGCGACAAAGATAAGCAGCGCCAGGTCCCACTCCCCCGCGTGCAAGAACTCCATGACCCCACTGAAGATAGTGTTTTCACTGCCATTGCCAAAGATATTGGTGTACATCACCGGCATCACGTTCGCCGGGATATAGAGGATCAGACTGGCGATCAGAAACGCCCAGGTGCGCGACAGGCTGTGGGGTTTACGCCGATGCACATGGGCATTGCAGCGTGGGCAATGCGCGTCGTTCAGCGAACAGGCATGGCCGCAGGTGTGACACAGGGCCAGATTCAACGCTCCGGCATAGGGTGGCTGGCTCATCGGATCACCGCCTCCAGGTCGTCCCACAGGCGGCGAATGCCTTTGCCGGAGATCAGGATCAGCAATACCGTGAGCATCCCCAACGCCCACAACCCCAGGCCCGGGTGTACATCCAGCATGCCGGCCAGCTTGATGATCGACACCAGAATCCCCAGCAGGCAGACCTCCAGCATGCTCCACGGCCGCAGGTGCTCCAGGGTGCGCATGCAGATTTTGAAGCCCGGCGCCGCGCGCTTGTTCAAGGCAAAGCCGAGTACCCAAATCAACAGGATGATCTGCAACATCGGTGCGAAAATGATCGCCAGCCCGGCCACCGCCGCTATCACGCTGATTTGCCCCTGCGCCAGCGCCTGGACCGACATCCACAGCGTCGCTTCGTTACTCAGGCCTTGCAGGCTGATGGAAATCACGGGAAAGGCATTGGCGAAGACGAACAACACCGCCGCGCTGATCGACAGGGCCAATAACTGCTGAAGGCTCATCTGCCCACCACGCTCGAGCACGGCCAAACAGCGCACGCAACGCGCCACCTGCCCCTTGGCCAGCGGGACCGAGGCGTAGACCGAGTCACAATGCTCGCAGATGATCCAGTTGGGCGATGAAGTCATAGGCTCGACGTGGCTCTGGTGAAGTTCCGTTCCTTTGAGCGGGGCGCAGTTCGTACATCAGCCCCCTTATCATAGACGGCTCTGTGGAAATCGATTGTTACGATCGCGTGCGGACGTTAATAGCAAAAACCGAAAAACAATAAAAAAGCACGTAGGGAATAGTTCGAAGGCTGCCGCTTCAGGCAGCCCCCGGCAACAGACTTACTTTTCCCAATCCGCCTTGGCGATGTGCAGCCCGTGCATACCCTTGTAGGCCGCGCGCTCCGGTTGCTTCCAGCCGGTCAACAGGCTGTCGTCGAGCTGATAGATCTCCACGCCCAGCGGTCGGCACACGGTCAGCGGGTCTTGCGCATCCGGGCCCCACATCGCCAGCGACAGATCGCCGCCCGGGCAGGTGGACAGCGCGCACAGCACGTCGATCTCGGCGAAAAACTCCAGGTAATCGCCCTGCTTCGCCGGACAGGCTTTCATGAAGTACATATCGTCGTGGTTGAGGCCGGTGCACTGGAAGATGTTCAACACATCGTGCACGTCAAACTCGGTCAGGCCATGGGGCAGTACCGCGCGGGTCAGGTTGGAATGGCAATGATGGTGGAAGTCTTCACCGGTCAGCATCTTGTTCACGTAGGGATCGCCAGCGGGTGCCGAGCAAGTCGTGCAAACGCCCACCGTGTTCGTCGATACCGTAGTCGGCGAGGCTGTCGTCGGTGATGGTGACCATCGGCCGCAGAAACGGCAGGTTCGACCAAAGCCGGTCATAGGTGCTGACGTGTGCACCTTGCAGTTGCCGGGTGCGCGCGGCCCACATACGTTCGCGAGGGTCATGGGCGTTCCAGATATTGAAATCACCGACCTGTGGGCCAACTGGAGTGGTGACTCGGAATACCTGCCCCGCCGCGACTTTCCAGGCGCGCCCGGTGCGAATCGGCACTTCGAACTGCTCGACCAGAGTCCGCGCATCGGCCTGCGTACGGATGCGGTCGTAAAACGCCTTATCCACGTTGAGCGCCGAGCCTTTACTGACTTGATAAGCCGCAGGGTAATCCTTGTACATGGGTCAAATGTCTCCAACGGGAAAAAGGGCTGACAGGTTCGTGCGATTGAATGTAACAATTTAACGCAAGAAAAACGCCATCTTCCGCCCATGGATCTGGAACGCCGCCGAATGTCCACGCTATCCCCTGCCGCCTCGACGAATACCGCCGCCGCCACCGATGGCCTCGATCCAATCCGGGCTGCCATTGTTTCCGCACGTATCGATCGCCTGCCCAGTGTCGCGACCTTGTGGCGGTTGGTAGCGCTGCTGTCCATCGGCGGATTTTTTGAGCTGTACGACCTGTTCCAGACCGCCTACATCAGCCCCGGCCTGATCCGCGACGGGATCTTCGCCAGCGGTAACCTTGGGGTGTTTGGCTTCTCCGATCAGGCGGCGTTTGCCTCGGCGACCTTTCTTGGTCTGTTCCTCGGCGCCAGTCTGCTGAGCCCGATGGCCGACCGCTTCGGCCGCCGCGCGATCTTCACCTTTGCACTGATCTGGTACACCGTTGCCACGGTGCTGATGGGCCTGCAAAGCACAGCGCTGGGGATCATCGGCATGCGCTTTCTGGTGGGCATCGGACTGGGCATCGAACTGGTGACCATCGACGCCTACCTGTCGGAACTGGTGCCGAAACGAATGCGTAGCTCGGCCTTCGCCTTTGCGTTCTTCGTGCAGTTTCTGTCAGTGCCAGCCGTGGCCTTGATGTCCTGGTGGCTGGTGCCGCAAGCGCCGTTGGGCTACTCCGGCTGGCGCTGGGTCGTGATCGCCAGTGCAGTGTTTGCGTTGTTCATTTGGTGGCTGCGCAAACGCCTGCCGGAATCGCCGCGCTGGCTGGCGCAGCAAGGCCGTTTTGCCGAGGCCGAACGAATCATGGACGAACTGGAAGCGCGCTGCCTGCGCGACCACGGCCAAGCGCTGGACGAGCCGGAACCGCAAGCGGTGGACATCGAAGGTCGCGGACGCTTTGCCGACATCTGGCAACCACCGTACCGGCGCCGGGCATTGATGCTGATTGTGTTCCACGTGTTCCAGGCGATCGGCTTCTTTGGCTTCGGCAACTGGCTGCCGGCGCTGCTCTCGGGTCAGGGCGTGAGCGTGACCCACAGCCTGATGTACGCATTCATCATCACCCTCGCCTACCCGCTGGGCCCGTTGCTGTTCGTGCGCTTCGCCAACCGTTTCGAGAACAAATGGCAAATCGTCGGTTCGGCGTTGGGCAGCATGATCTTCGGCAGCCTGTTCGCGATGCAGACGTCCGGGCTGGGCCTGATTACCTGCGGGGTGATGATCACCTTCTGTAATGCGTGGCTGAGCTTTGCCTACCACTCGTACCAAAGCGAACTGTTCCCCACCAACATTCGCGCACGTGCAGTGGGATTCTGTTATTCGTTCAGCCGCTTATCGACGGTTTTCAGCAGCCTGTTGATCGGCTTCTTCCTCGACCACTTCGGCACGCCAGGGGTGCTGGCGTTCATCGTGATCAGCATGCTGATCGTGATGATCACCATCGGCCGCTTCGGTCCGCGCACGCGCAACCTGGCGCTGGAGGACATTGCCCATCGCTAACTTTGTGCCCACTCGACGTCAGTGATACCGAAGTGTTCGGCATACGACTGCGTCACCCGCGGCACCTTCTCCAGGCGATATTTTGGAATTCGACCGATCCCGGCATCCACACTGGCGTGGTGCCAGGCCTCGGTGTTGTCCATAAACTCGGCGCGAATGTAAAACGACTTGAACGCGCCATTGAGCAAATAATCGATTCTGTAATGCTTGTACTGATTCATCTGTGGGGGGCCTCGGTACTCTTATCCCTAGAGCCACAGATGACTCCCCCATGCCGGAAAAAATTCCGTTGGAGTTCTGAGTGGTAGGCGTCTTTGCGCGATCAAGCGTGATGAGATTCTATATTTGTAGGAATTCACTTTAGGTGCAACCGGTCGACGCTCGATTGTTCGCGAGCGCGGTGTGCCAGACACGCCGCCATCGCGGGCAAGCCCGCTCCTACAGGCAGGGATTCGCGGTCATCTGTAGGCAAGCGGAACAGCTCAGCGGATGCCGAGGCGCTTGGCCAGACGACTGAGGTTGGCGCGGTCCAGGCTTAGTTCCCGCGCGACATCCGCCCATTTACCCTGATGCCGACTCAACGCCTCACTGATCAGCACCTTCTGATAAGCATCCACCGACTCCTTCAGACCCTCGCCCTCCTTGACCCGTGGCACCTCACCTCTAACCACGTGCACCACCTCAGGCATCTCCTCTTCCATCCCAAGCGCTGGCGCCTCGATGGTCAGGATCCGTGGACGATCGGCATGGGTCGACAGCGCCTTGAGCGTGGCGCGACTGATCAAATGCTCGAGCTCCCGAACGTTGCCCGGCCATGAATATCCGACCAACATTTTCTGCGCTTCGGGATTCAACCGCAGGCTGCGCAGCCCCATGCGCGCCCGATTTTCTTCGAGGAAAAACCCGGCCAGCAACAGCACATCACGCCCGCGCTCACGCAACGGCGGTACCCGCAGCGGATAGACGCTGAGGCGGTGATAGAGGTCAGCGCGGAAGCGCCCGGCACGCACTTCTTCGGCAAGATCCCGGTTGGTGGCGGCAATGATCCGCACGTCGACATGGTGTTCCTGATCGGAACCGACCCGCTGCAATTGCCCGCTCTGCAACACCCGCAGCAACTTGGCCTGCACCGGCAACGGCAGCTCGCCCACCTCATCGAGAAAGATGGTGCCGCCGTCCGCCAGTTCGAACTTGCCGCTACGGCCATTGACCGCGCCGGAAAACGCGCCTTTGACGTGACCGAACAGCTCACTCTCGACCAACATTTCCGGCAAGGCCGCGCAGTTGAGGCTGATCAACGGCTTCTGTGCCCGTGGCGATTGCAGGTGAATCGCTTCGGCCACCAATTCCTTGCCGACCCCGGTCTCGCCGGTAATCAACACCGACAGCGCGCTGTTGCCCACCAACTGGATTTCCTGCTGCAAGCGCTTGTGCACCGCACTTTGCCCGATCAGCTCGCGCGGTCCGCGCCCGCCTGCCGCGCGCTTGTAGACCTCGGCCAACTGCCGTTGATCTTCGAAATTGCGCGCCAGTTGGTTGATCCGCTCACTGGCCATCACCGTCGCCGCAGCGAGACTGGCGAAGGCCTCGAGGTTGTCCAGGTCGACCTTGCCGAAGCTCGACGGGTCCAGCGCATCCAGGGTGATCAGGCCCCAGGGTTTGTCTTGCAGGTACAACGGGCAGCCGAGGCAGTCGTGAACCTCCAGATGCCCGAGGTGCCCTTCTACCAGACCGTCATAAGGGTCAGGCAGGTCGCAATCGGTGGAAAAACGCGTCGGACCGCGGTTCTCCAGCAGGATCTTCAGTCGCGGATGCTCATCGACCTTGAACCGTCGGCCCAGCGTATCGGGGCTCAGGCCTTCGACCGACATCGGCACCAGCACGTCGCCCTCAAGCTTGAGCAACGCCACCGCATCGCACGGCAACAGCTGACGCAGCGAGCGCAACAGGCGCCGATAACGTTCGTCATCGGGCAACTCGCGGGACAGGTCGGCCACCAGCGGCACCAAGGCCAGCAACAAAGGATGAGTCATGGTGATTCCACCGTCAGCAATCGAATGCCCGGAAGCATAGCAGGACTTGCAGTCAATATGACTCTCACAAGGTCATTAGGACAATTCAAGAAAATGGTCATAAAGACCACCTATATCTTAAGTAACTGATTTTAAATAAATAAAAAGTTGGCACGGATACTGATACAGCTAAAGCGTATCTCACTCACTCTCAGGAGTATCTACCATGAACGCCTACTTCAATGCCCCGCTGAACGTCCTGCGCATCTCGAGCAAGCTGTTGTGGATTGGCTTGGCCATGTTGGTGATCGGTGCGGTGGGTGCTTACGGTTTTGACACTCACTTCAGCCTGGCACCCCTGGTAATGTTGCACGCGATGGTGATCCTCGGCCCGACTACGATCAAGATTGGTTACGTCATGCGCCTGCTGGCGCAACACCAGTTGAGCGACCCACACGCGAGGTATGTCCGTGCCCACGCAGCCTGAGGTGAACAACGCGTCGGCGCTACCGCCGATCTGGCGCCTGGCCTTCCGACCGTTTTTCGTTTCTGGCGCTGTGTTCGCGGTGGCGGCCATCAGCCTGTGGATCAGTTTCCTGTTGGGATGGTTACCGACCTGGAACCCGCCCGGTGGCGCACTGGCCTGGCACCGGCATGAAATGCCTTTCGGCTTCACCAGCGCGATCATTGCCGGGTTTCTGTTGACCGCACTGCAAACCTGGACCGGTCGTCCCGGCATCAAGGGCATCCCGCTGGCGATCGTGTTTACGCTGTGGCTGGTCGCGCGCCTGGCCTGGTTTCTCGGCCTGCCGACGCCGGTATTGCTGGCACTGCAACTGTTGTTTCTACCGGCACTGGCCCTGCTGGTCGGCCGCGAATTGATTGCCGTTCGGCAACGCAATAACTACCCGATTCTGGTGGTGCTGATGGTGTTGGCCGGCTGTCAGGTCTTGGCTCTCGCCGGTATTCTGTACAGCGACGACGGCCTGCAACGGCGCGGCGAACTGTCTGCGCTGTGGATGATTGCGGCATTGATGGGGGTCATCGGTGGCCGAGTGATTCCGTTTTTCACCCAGCGCGGCTTGAATCTGCCCGCGCCGTTCAAGGCCCATCCGCGCCTGGATAGGCTGGGGCTGCTGGCGACAGCAGGCGTGGCGATACTGACCGCCGCCGGCTTCAGCCAAACGCCTCACCTGTGGATGGCGGCGCTGTTCGCCGTCGTCAGCGTGCTGCACGGTAGCCGGCTGTGGCGTTGGCACCACACCGGTATCTGGGGCGTGCCGCTGCTGTGGTCGCTGCACATGGCCTATGCGTGGTTGGTGATAGCTGCGCTGGGGATGATGCTGTGGCACCTCGGGGTGCTGGATCAGCAAAGCCTGGCCACGCATTCTTTGGCGGTGGGCAGTGTCGGCGGTTTGATTCTGGCGATGCTCGCACGGGTCAGCCTCGGCCACACCGGCCGGCCCTTACAGCCGGCGAAAGCGATCAACGTGGCGTTCATGCTGATCAATGCAGCAGCTTTTTCCCGGGTAGTGCTGGTGCCATTTTGCAGTGCCGGGCTGTGGCTCTCCGGGGTGCTTTGGGCGTTGGCCTTTATGCTGTTCGCGCGTTATTACGCGATGATGTTCTTCACTCCAAGGCCGGATGGTGGACCGGGTTAGCCACAAATACAATCGCCTGCACACCGATTGTAGGAGCGGGCTTGCCCGCGATGGCGGTCTGTCTGAAAGACTGCATCAGGCTCATCGCAGGCAAGCCAGCTCCACAGTGGATTTGCGCCGGTCTCAAAATTCAGGTCTGGGTATAAAGACGGCTATCAGACATAAGTAGTGTTGATCCAAACCGTTGTAGACGTTACTCCCCGTCGCTTCCTAAACTGTCGCCGGGCCATGAGATATTTTTTGCGCAATGCAGGATCCAGGGGGCAGTAACCGATGAATCGCAATGAGTTGCGCAAGGCCGACATCAACTTGATGGTGGTGTTCGAAACGCTGATGCAGGAACGCAACGTGACCCGCGCCGCCGAGAAGCTGTTCCTCGGTCAACCCACGATCAGCGCTGCCCTGAACCGCTTGCGCGCGCTGCTCAACGACCCGCTGTTCATTCGCGTCGGGCATCGCATGGAGCCCACCGCCCGGGCGCTGGAGATCATCCAGTACCTGTCACCGGCGCTGGATGCGATGTCCACCGCCCTGAGCCTGACCCGCGATTTCGATCCTGCGCACAGCACCATGACCTTTCGCATCGGCCTGTCCGATGACGTCGAGTACGGCCTGTTGCCGGCGCTGCTGCGTTCGGTGCGCGTCGAAGCGCCGAACATCGTGATCGTGGTCAAACACGTCGATCACTGGAACATGTCGGAACTGCTGATGAGTGGCGACATCACTGTCGGTGTCAGTCGCACGGGTGATTTGCCGGCGAATGCCAAGCGCAAGGAGTTGCGTACCGTCATGCCGCGCGTACTGCGCGCCGACAAGTCGGGCACGCCGCTGACCCTCGATGAATACTGTTCGCGTCCGCATGTGGTGGTGTCGCATACCGCCGATATCAGCAGCTTCTCGGATGAGTGGCTGAGGGCGATTGGGCGCAAGCGCCATGTGGTGCTGTCGGTGCCGCAGTACAGCACCCTGCCGGCGTTGATGGCCGGTACTGACTTTCTGGCTAACCTGCCGAACTACACCGCCAGCGCCATGGCGGCAGCCAGTGGTGGTCTGTTGACCTACGAACCGCTGCCCTTCGTCACCCCGACCCTCGACTTGTCGATGGCCTGGCTCAGCCTGACCGATAACGACCCGGCTGAGCGCTGGATGCGCGGCAGGCTTGAGACGTTTATGAGCGACAGGCTGATGGCGCCTGCCGCTGCCAAACCTTCACTCAGCCAAAACGACCAGTGATGTAGTCTTCGGTCTGGGTCTTGCCCGGCTTGGTGAAGATAGTGTCGGTGTCGCCGTGTTCGATCAGTTCACCCATGAACATGAACGCGGTGTAGTCCGACACCCGCGCCGCTTGTTGCATGTTGTGGGTCACGATGATCACGGTGAACTGCTCTTTGAGCTCGGTGATCAACTGCTCGATACGCCCGGTGGAAATCGGGTCGAGGGCTGAGGTCGGTTCATCCAGCAACAACACCTGAGGACGCAAGGCGATGGTCCGGGCGATGCACAGACGCTGTTGCTGACCACCGGACAGGCTTTGTGCGCTCTGCTTCAGCTTGTCCTTCACCTCATCCCACAGCGCCGCGCCGTGCAGCGCTTGTTCGACACGATCATCCATTTCACGGCGCGACAGCGACTCGTGATGGCGCACGGCGTAGGAAATGTTGTCGTAGATCGACATCGGGAACGGCACCGGCTTCTGGAACACCATGCCGACGTGGCTGCGCAGGCGGTTCATCGAATAGCTTGGAGCCAGGATGTTCTCGCCGTTGAGCAGCACTTCGCCGCGCGCTTCCTGCTTCGGGTACATCGAGTAGATGCGGTTGAACACGCGCAACAAGGTCGACTTGCCGCAACCCGACGGCCCGATGATCGCGGTGATGCGCTTCTCGGGGATGTCCATGTCGATGGACTTCAGCGAACGGTGGTCGTTGTAGAAGAACTCAAGGCCACGTACACGGATTTTGGTTTTTTCGTTGACAAGGGCTTGGCTATTCATCAGACGGACCTATTACGCAAAAGGATAAATCGGGAAAGCAGGCTCAGGCACAACACGAACAGAGTGAGGATCAGCGCGCCGGCCCAGGCCAGCGAGTGCCAGTCATCGAACGGGCTCATGGCGTACTGGAAAATCACCACCGGGACACTGGCAATCGGCTTGAGCAGGTTGCTGCTCCAGAACTGGTTGCCGAACGCGGTGAACAGCAGCGGTGCGGTTTCCCCGGTGATCCGTGCCAGTGCCAGCAAGATACCGGTCACGACGCCGGCCTTGGCTGCGCGCAGCACGATTTGCAGGGTCAGCTTCCACTGCGGCACACCCAGTGCCAGCGCGGCTTCGCGCATGGTCGACGGTTGCAGTTGCAGCATCTCGTCAGTGGTGCGCACCACAACCGGAATCACCAACAAGGCCAGGGCGATGGCGCCGGCAATAGCAGAAAAGCCGACCTGGTGATTGGTGATTGAGTTGAGCGGCAGAATCACCACGGTGTAGACAAACAGACCGAGCACAATCGACGGTGCCGACAACAGAATGTCGTTGATGAAACGCACGGCCGCGCCCAGCTTCGAGTGACGCGCGAACTCTGCCAGCCAGATCCCCGCCATCAGGCCAATCGGCGTACCGATCAACAAGGCGATGCCCGACATCATTGCACTGCCGTAAAAGGCGTTTGCCAGACCGCCGGAACTGCCCGGTGGTGGCGTCATCTCGGCGAACAAACGCAAGTTCAACGCCTTGAAGCCGTTGATCACGGTGGTCAGCAGAATCCACACCAGCCACAACAGACCAAACAGCGTCGCGCCGCAGCTCAGGACCATCGCCACCTTGTTCTTCAGGTTGCGCTTGCGATACAGACTTTCGTTATCGGTCATAGACCCTCCTTGCGCGACAGGCGGCTCAACATCAATCGCGCCAGCGCCAGCACGATGAAGGTAACGACAAACAGCAGGAAGCCCAGGGCAATCAGAGCCGAGCGATGCAGGTCGGTGTAAGCCTCACTGAATTCGTTGGCGATCACCGAGGCAATCGAACTGCTTGGCATTAACAGAGACGCCGAAAATTGCGGCGCGTTACCCAGCACAAAGGTCACCGCCATGGTCTCACCCAAGGCGCGACCGAGGCCGAGGAACACCCCGCCCATCACCGCCGAACGGGTGTAAGGCAAGACGATGTCCCAGACCACTTCCCAGGTCGTGCTGCCCAACGCGTAAGCCGACTCTTTCAAGGTCGTCGGCACGCTGCGGAACACCTCGTGCATCACCGAGGTAATGAACGGCAAGATCATGATCGCCAGCACGATACCGGCAGTCAGCATGCCGATACCCAATGGCGGACCCTGGAACAGCTTGCCCACCAGTGGCAATGCGCCCAGGTAGTCATTGATCCACGGTGACAGGTATTGCGCCATGAACGGCCCGAATACAAACAAGCCCCACATGCCATAAATAATCGACGGAATCCCCGCCAACAGTTCAACAGCCGAGGCAATCGGCATGCGCAACCACGGTGGCGCGACTTCAGTCAGGAAAATCGCAATGCCGAAACTCACCGGTACGGCGATCAGCAAAGCCAGAAAGGATGTCACCAGCGTGCCGTAAATCGGCACCACAGCACCAAAATGATTATTGACCGCGTCCCACTCAGTGCTGGTCAAAAAATCCAGGCCAAATGTCCTGAACGCCAGGCTGCCACCCCACAATGTGGAACCGGCAATGGCGGCCAGCAGCAACAGAACCAGCATCGCGGCACCCTGCATCGAGCGTCTGAACCAGACGTCGTGGCGGTGGTCGCGGGCAGCGCGTTTATCGCTGAGGCTGTCTGTGGAAGAGAGAATCGTGGACATGGTTTGGGCGTTATCAGTCATCAATGGTCCACTCGCAAGAATGCTCCCCGACACCGAACCTTGCAGTTCGACGAGGGGGAGCCAAAGGCTTCAGATCAACGGTTGAAGTCGGACTTCCAGTAACCTTCAATACGCTGAACCAACGAGCCAGGCAGCGCTACGTAGTCCAGTGCTGCAGCCTGTTGCTGGCCGTTTTCCAGGGACCATTTGAAGAAGTCGAAAGCGGCCTTGCTCTGCTCGGCGTTTTTCGGCGACTTGTACATGATGATCCAGGTGGTAGCAGTGATCGGCCACGCGGTGTCGCCCGGTGCGTTGGTCATGATCAGGTTGAAGTCTTTGGCGCTTGCCCAATCGGCAGTGTCAGCGGCAGCCTGGAAGGCTTTGGCGTTAGGCTCGATGAACTTGCCAGCGGCGTTTTTCAGTTGAGCGTGGCTCATGCCGTTGGTTTTAGCGTAGGCGTACTCGACATAACCGACGGAGTTCTTGATCTGCTTGACGTAAGCAGCCACACCTTCGTTACCCTTGCCACCTACACCGACCGGCCACTGTGGAGCAGTACCGAAACCAGGACCGGCGTGCCATTCAGGGCTGACCTTGTCGAGGTAGTTGGTGAAGTTGAAGGTAGTGCCCGAACCGTCCGAACGGTGAACCACAGTGATGTTGGCGTCAGGCAGTTTCACGCCCGAGTTCAACGCAACGATCGCTGGATCGTTCCACTTGGTGATTTTGCCGAGGAAAATCTTCGCCAGGGTTTCGCCGTCGAGCTTCAACTCGCCAGGCTTGACGCCTTCGACGTTGATCACTGGAACGATACCGCCGATTACGCTTGGGAACTGACCCAGGCCTGCAGCTTTCAGGTCGTCAGCCGACAGAGGAGCATCGGAAGCGCCGAAGTCAACGGTGGCTGCCTTGATCTGAGCAATACCGCCGCCCGAACCGATCGACTGGTAGTTGATGCGGTTTTGAGTACTGGTGCCGTAGTCTTGGGACCACTTGGACAATACCGGGAATACGAAGCTAGAGCCTGCACCGGTTACATCAGTCGCGTGTGCCATGCCGCTCAGGCAGAGCGAAGCCAGCAAAAGCGTCAGGCGATTTTTAGTCAGCAACATCTCGGCAACACCTCAAAAATGGGGGGTTTGTGGAATTCGTCCACAAGGAAGTAGCCGTGACTATTTAATGCGCGAAATATTTCTGCTTGATGACAGTCTGTCGAGTTGGTGCGAAAAGTCCTACAGCAAAGCCCTTGCTAGAGCGCTGCCGCTCGTCGGCCGGCACGGCACCTACGGCGTTGCGCCAGACACCAATGTGTGTATCGACCTTAATCATGGAGATTCATCATGCTCAAGACGAAGATCATCACATTGGCCCTCACCAGTCTGCTGTCGACGGCCGCCCTGGCGGCGACCAGTTCCTCCTCCACCGGCCCGACCGATCCGGTCGACAACGCCCCGCGAACCCCGGCCAGCATGGAAAACGGCACGAAAACCGATGGGGTCGGCAACATGGGCAAACAATCCCAGGACAACGACACCAACGTCATGAAAGGCAACGGCGGCGGCACCGGTGCAGGCACCACCAATGGCGGCGGCATGAGCAACGGCTCGGGCATGGGCGGCAGTGGCGGCGGTGGCGCAGGGGCTGGCGCCGGCGGGACCAAGTGATTGGGTAAATTCGCAGCCCCTGGCAGTCCGGCTACAGGAAGTCATCAATCCTCCCCGCCTGCAGAAACAACAAAGCCGAAGTGTCGCCACTTCGGCTTTTTTATGTTCTGTGTTGCTTAAGCGCGGCGGGCATCCAGGCTGAAGCGACCGGCACCGAAGGCGATCACTTGCAGCAGGCCGCCGGCCATGGCGATGTTCTTGAAGAAGTGAATGAACTGGTTCTGGTCAGCCAGGTTGTGGTGGAAGGCAAGGGCCGTGACCACAGTGAACAGCGCCATGACAGTGGCAACCAAACGGGTGCGGTAGCCGAGGATCAACGCGATGCCGCCGCCAACCTCAACCAGAATCGCCAACCCCAGCGCTACCGCAGGCAGCGGCAAGCCCACCGACTGGATGTAGCCGATCATCATCGCCGGGGCGGTGATTTTCGAGAAACCCGAGAGCAGGAAGATCAGGCTGAGCAGGATTCGCCCGCCCAATGCCACGCTGGCGTTGACGGAAGATGCGTCGGAAACGTTTTGGGTCGAGGTAGAAGCGGCGGATTGCGACATGGAAGTTATCACCTGATTTAGTCAGCGAAACCGGCATGGCTTGCTGCGATGGAGTGAAGTCTGCCTGCGCGCCGCATAACGCAATAGCCGTCTAATTTCTCGGTTTATGTTCTATTTTTTCGAACGTGCTCGAATGATCACTGGTAAATTGCAGCGATACGTTCGAGGAAACCGTCATGAGTGCAGATCCAGGTACGCCGACGCTTGATCAGCTTCGGGCGTTTCTCACAGTGGTGGAAACCGGCAGCTTTGCCGGTGCCGCGCGCAAGCTGTACCGGGCGACATCGGTGGTCAGCTATGCCATTGCCAACCTGGAGTCGCAATTGGGCGTGCAGTTGTTCGACCGCAAGACCACCCGCAAACCGCAACTCACCCAGGCCGGACGCACGGTATTGGTGGAAGCACGCACCGTGTTCAATGGCGTGGATGGCTTGCGGGCCAAGGTCAAAGGTCTGATGCAGGGCCTGGAAGCCGAAATACGCCTGACGCTGGACGTGATGCTGCCAGCCTCGCGGGTGGCCGATGCACTGAAGGCGTTCAGCCTGGCCTTTCCCACGGTCACCTTGCGACTGCAGATCGAAGCGCTGGGGGCGATTGCCCAGTCGGTGCTGGACGGCGAATCGACGCTGGGCGTGAGCAGCCCATACCACACCGAAGTCAGTGGTATCGAACGTATCGGGATTGGCAGCATTGCGCTGATTCCGGTGGCATCGCCGGATCATCCATTGGCCTTGGGTAATCCAAACCCTCCGGGGGCGGCCCGCGAGCATGTGCAACTGGTGCTGTCGGATCGCTCACAACTGACCCGCGACCGGGACTACGCCGTGGTCAGCCCGCGCACCTGGCGCCTGGCGGATCTGGGTGCCAAACACATGTTGCTGCGTGAAGGCATTGGCTGGGGCAACATGCCGGTCGACCGGGTCGAGGATGACCTGGCCAGCGGCCGACTGGTGCAACTGGACCTGCCGGAGATTCGCAGCCAGCCCTACACCTTCGACGTGATCTACCGCACCGACACCCCGCCGGGGCCGGCGGCTAGATGGTTGATTGAACGGTTTGTACAGCAGGCAAGTTGATATTGCTTCTGTAGGAGCGGGCTTGCCCGCGATGGCGTTTTGTCTGATGCACCACGTCAAGCTGATCGCTGGCAAGCCAGCTCCTACAGGTTACAACGTCGGCTGCGCCCGAAAGCTCACGGCCAGGCGGTTCCAGCTGTTGATCGTGGCGATGGCCACGGTCAAGTCCACCCGCTCCCGTTCACTGAACTCACTGCACAACAGCGCGTAAATATCGTCCGGGATGTGGGTCTGCGCTACCAGGGTTACGGACTCGGCCCAGGCCAGCCCTGCCCGCTCCCGCGCGCTGAAGAACGGTGCATCGCGCCACACCGGCAAGGCGTGTAAACGGCGCTCGGTTTCGCCGCTCTTGCGCGCCTCAGTCGCGTGCAGGTCGGTGCAGAACGAGCAACCGTTAATCTGCGAGACGCGAAGTTTGATCAGTTCCAGCAGGGGTTTCTCAATCGCGAAATCAAAATTCGCCGCCTCCAGCTTGAGGATCGCCGTGACGGCTTCTGGCGAGGCTGCGTAGTAATCCAGACGGGGTTCCATAACAGCTCCTGAGGCTGAAAATTCATCACCTCCACACTAAGCTGCAGGCTGTTGTTCCCCTATAACCAATCGCGGCTATTTTCAGCACACCAAAGGGCTCAAGAGCAGCAGACCAATTTTCGACAATTTCAGGGGGCAACTTCTCAGCGCACTAAGCTTGCAGGTACTCTGCGCGTCGCACGAGCAGCCGACAGGACACCCATATGGAACTTCATGTTGTCATCAACGGCCGCAAGGATCTGGCGAGTCAGCTCTACCAGCAATTGCGCGACGCTATCGAGTCCGGCCGTCTGGCACCGGGCACCCAACTGCCACCCAGCCGCCTGCTGGCCGAGCAACTGGGGATCTCGCGCAAGACCATATCCGATACCTACGCCGTGCTCACTTACGAAAACTTTCTGGTGGGCAAGATCGGCAGCGGCACGTTCGTCAACGCGCGAATTCCCATCAGCCGCCGCAAACAAAGCCATACCGACTTTGCCAGTGCCGAGTTGATCGACTATTGGCACAACCTCAAATCCCCGCTACGGCACCCGACGCTGGAGGGCATGGCGCGCTACGATTTCATCGGCGGGGCCACGGTGAAAAACCAGTTTCCCGACGAGGAATGGCGCCGTTGCACGCAACACGCTCTGCGCCAGATTTCCAATTCGCGCGGCTACTACAGCCAGCCCGAAGGCCTGCCCGCGCTGCGCGAAGCCATCGCCCGGCATATCTCGTTCGCGCGCGGCGTGGTTTGCGTCGATGACGACGTGGTGGTGTGCAATGGCGCGCAACAAGCGCTGGATGTGATCGCCCGCGTATTGATTCGCCAGGGCGACACCGTGGCCATGGAAGACCCCGGCTACAGCCCGGCCCGCCTGTTGTTTTCCGCGCAAGGCGCAAACGTGGTCGGCGTGCCGCTGGACGATGAAGGCATCCGCGTCGACCTGATTCCCGACGGCACGCGTCTGATCTACGTCACGCCATCGCACCAGTTCCCGATGGGCATGCCCATGAGCAACGCACGCCGGGTCGCGCTGTTAAACCGCGCCCAGCAGTTGGGGGCGATCATTATCGAGGACGACTACGACAGCGAATTCCGCTACGAAGGTCGACCGACGGACTCCCTGCAAAGCATGGATGATCGCGGCAACGTGGCCTACGTCGGCACCTTCTCGAAAACCCTGCTGCCGGAACTGCGCCTTGGTTATGCGGTGCTGCCGCCAGCGATTCTCGAGGCGGTGATCATCGCCAAGCAGTTGACCGACTGCCATACCTCGACCCTGCCGCAATGGGCGCTGGCCAAGTTCATCGCCGACGGTTACCTGCAAAAACACATTCGCCGCTGCCTGGGAATCTATGCCGGGCGCCGGGAGCGAATCCTCGCGCGACTCAACAGCGACCTCGCGCCTTGGTTCGATGTGGTGCCCTCCACGGCCGGCTTCCACATGGCCGTGTTGTGCAAGGTGCCGGTGAATATTGCGCTGCTGATCGAACTGGGGAAAAAGGTCGAACTGGGCCTGTATTCCCTGGCACCGTTCTTCCATGATGCAGAAAGTAAACCGGGTCTGCTGCTCGGTTTCGGCGCCATCGAGACTCTGGACATCGACCCGGCGCTGGATCGGCTCAAGTCCTTGCTCAACCAACTCAGTTAAACATTGGCCTCGTCACTTACCGTAAAATTGGATATAGGTCTGGTACGCACTGCACGTTATTCTAACCCTGTAATAACAACCTGATTTTTTACTTCACCAGACAGGCGCACCCTCACGCCTGGTATTAACTCTGGAGACCCCCGCATGTTTATCGCAGCGATCAATACTATTCAGGTGCAGGCCATTACTTATCATTCCGATGCACTCATCGGTCAACTTGCCGGGATTGTAGAGACGTTGAGAGAAACATCGGAGTGTCTCGCTTATCGCATCACTCGCAGCGATGCCGACCCGCTGACGTGGGTTATTACCGGGCATTGGCAGAGCCAGGCGGCGATGAAGGCGCATTTCCAGCACCCGGCGTTGACAGAGTTGATGGGGTTATTACAGTGCAATGTAGTGCGCGGGATACAGCTCGATAGTTTTGTTGTTCGCTAACAAATTGGCTCCCACCGAAGAATGCGGTCCTCTGTAGGAGCTGCCGAAGGCTGCGAAGCAATTCTCCTGACGCATTGCAATCGCAGCCTTCGGCAGCTCCTACAGGGCAAGTGTATTACCTCAACATCGATGCAATGCGTTTTATTGCGGGAGCCAAGTTGTTGGCGAATGGGATTAAAACGGAACGGTTAATTTCATCCAATAAGCATCACCCTGCGCCCTGTTACGCACGTCGGTTTCCTGCTCCCACTTCGCCGTTAAAAACCAGCCCTTGTTACTGGTGTATTTAACCGAAGGGCCGATAGCAAACGCACGCCCTTTATTATCTTCAATCGTGTCACCAAACTGTTTGTCATTGGTGGTCTGTTGATACGCATAACCGCCCACGCCCACCACCCAGCCCTGACCAAAACCCCAACCCACGGCATAGTCGACATGTAACTCTTGCCCCGAGCGATAATCGGTGTCGTTGTTTTTGAAGTTAATGTCATACATGGTTTTGGCATCGATATTCAGCCCTGTCGGATCGACGTACGACAGCGCCAACACCGGCTGGACCGCCCAGTAGTTGCGGCCGATGTTGGTCAAGTCGTGCTTGTCGTAGTCTCCGGTCGGGGCCAGGAAGTCCACGGCGGCGATGATGTGCAGTTTGTCGCTCAAGTGGTAGCCCAGCGCCGGGCCGAAGATGATATCGCCCAGGCCTTGCTTGCGTTGCGACTGCCCGTTGAGATTCACTTTTAGGTCCACCAGCGGCACGATGGTGTGGAACGCCAGACTGCCGCCCAACACCTGCGAATGGGTGACCCAGATCAAGCGCGGCGCAATCGAGTTGGCCTGCACGCGAAAATCCACCGGAACCTTGTGCCCGCCGTTGTCCCGCAGCGAATCGGCCTCGTAATGCCCAACGTAAAACTGCGCATACAGCCCCGGCGGCGGCATGGCCCCAGACATGTAGTTTTCCACGCCCATCGGGTAAGTCGATCCCCCGCCTTCGGTGGCCTGAACCGCAGCGCTGAGCCCCGCCAGCAGACTCAATCCTGCACAGCACAAACCACGCTGAGTGTTGACGCCTGACGCTCTCTTCATCATGTAGACCTTTATTGTTTTTGTTGTGGTGGGTGATCGCCAGGCAAAGCGCTGCCCGGCCCCCAAAAAAGCAGTGGGCAGCAACCAAGCCTTGGCGAAAGGTGTCAGATACGTTTGAACAGTGCCGAGCGCGTCGTCTCCGTGGCGCCGTCGGCGGCGCTGTAGAAGCGTTCCATGAAGATGTCGCGCTCGAACAACCGCCCTTGCATCAGGCAGGTGATCGCTGCATCGATCATCGGCGGCGGGCCGCACAGGTAGGCTTTGTTGGCGCTGAAACGGCCGTCGAAATGCGCCTTCGCCGCTTCATGCACGTAGCCGTTGAAGCCGCTC
The DNA here is from genome assembly GCF_044336365.1 of Pseudomonas sp. NA-150. Lineage (NCBI taxonomy): Bacteria > Pseudomonadati > Pseudomonadota > Gammaproteobacteria > Pseudomonadales > Pseudomonadaceae > Pseudomonas > Pseudomonas sp. NA-150. The sequence continues at coordinate 4,421,375 of NZ_CP172305.1, forward strand.
CATTCGCTATCACCTTCGGCCTGGCTGAGGGCCGGGACGTAGATGAAGTTCGGGTGCCGTTCGGCCAGCCCTTCGAACAGTTCGCGGTTGTACAGTTCGGCGCGATTGCGCGCGCCCTGGAACAGCACGATGCGCCGTGTGTCGCCGGCTTGCAGCAGGTCGAGAATCATTGACTGCGGACTGGACAAGCCCGAGCCGCCAGCGATGAAAATCAAGTCACCGGCCTGGGAAGTACGAACGAAGAACTGCCCGTATGGCCCCGACACCTCGACGCAGTCGCCCACTTGCAACTCATGATGAATGTTCTCGGTGGCCTTGCCGCCCTCGACCAAACGCACGTGCAATTCGACTTCATCGGCGCGGCTCGGCGGGTTGGCCAGGGAGAACGCCCGCGTGCCTTCGATGCCCGGCAATTGCAGGTTGATGTACTGCCCCGACTGGAACGCCATCGGCCGATCCAGCTTCAGGTGCACGCCCTTGATCGTCGGCGACAGGTCCACCAGCGCGGTGACGACCGCGCTGTAGTCTTCCACCGGATGCCCGGCGAAATCAGGGTCGACGTCAATGTCTGCCTCGATGACCATGTCGCTTTGCGGGATGGCGCAGCAGGCGAGGATCTTGCCTTCGTCGCGCTCCATGTCCATCAGCGCAAAGGACGACGCCGCGCCCAGGTCGGCCTCACCTTCGAGGACTTGCACCTTGCAGGTGGCGCAGGTGCCGTGACCGCAGGCAAACGGCAACCACACGCCTTGGCGCAAGGCCGCCTGAAGGATGGTCTGGCCCTCCTCCACCTCAATCTGTTCGCCGGTCGGTTCGATGGTGACTTGATAACTCATGACCGTCTCCTCAGTTGAACGTGCCAGCAATGCCGTTCAAGCCTGGGGTCGCCAGATGCAGCATGCTTTTGTGGTCGATACCGTTGGCGATCAGGCTTGCCGTGTTGTTCGGCGTGAAGGCCTGACCGTTCAGGCGCCAGCTGGCGGCAGAGAAATCCACCGAAGGCGCATCCGGGTGCTGTGAAATCGACGGCTTGACCACGTTGTCGATGAAGTCGGCAAAGCGCATGTCCGGCGGCAGCGGAAAGGTAAAGGGCGCGCAAAACAGCAGGTGTTTTTCCCAGCACAGGTACACCAGTTGCAGACCGTTGAAGTTCTCCTGGCGGTCCAGGGTTTGGCCTTGGTACGGGCCGATGGCAGTCACGGGCATGATCGTGTCCTCATTATTGTTGTTGGGATGCTTGCTTGTCGTTGGGGTGCCAGTCCTGCCAGCGTCGGTGTTCCTGTGAGCCGAGGTACTCGAAGTTGTCTTCGCCGGCGTTGATGTTGTAGTAATCGCGCACCACCGATTCGACGTCCGCGCCACCGCAGTTGCCTTGCAGAATCTGGTGCACCGGCAACCAGGCCTGCACGTACTTCTCCGGCTCGTAGGTGAAGATGTCGCAGCAGCCGTCAGAGCAGAAGTGATAGCGCCCACCGTCGTGCTCGACGCTGCGATGGCTCAGCGTGGTCGGATCATCCGGCTCGCTGAAACTCAGCGGGATCTGGCAGATCTGGCACAGCATCGGCAACGTCGGGTTGTAGAAACGCTCGCCCTTCTCTTGCAGTGCGCGCCAGTGCTCGTAGCGAGGACGGTAGATCTTGTCGAAGGTGTCCGGGTATTTGGCCGAGAGCCAGTCCAGTTCTTCGTCAGTCGGCATCCAAGTGTGGAAGTTGGTGGCCTGGCTGTACTGGTAAAAGATCGACCAGGCCTGATGGCTGATGTGTTCCTTGCCGATGTTGGCCTCTTCGACGTATTTCGGCGGACGAATGCCGTAGCGTTCCAGGTCCTTGAACAGCGCCCCGCCCGCCTCTTCGAAATACACGCCCCAGGCTTCCGACCAGGACATGACTTTGTTCGGCAGCATGTAGTCCATCATCATCCCGACCAGGGTCAGCAGGCGGTAACCGCGCCAGAACCACTTGTCGATCCAGCGCTGGATGATCGGCACGTTGTCTTCGTGTTGTTCCAGCAGGAACTTGATCACTTCCAGGCCGAGGGTCATGTGCCGGGCTTCGTCGGACTGCGCGGAGAAGCCGAAGGTCACGGTGGCCATGTCGCCGTTGAACGCCGCACCGGACATGAACGGCACGAATAACAGGTTGGTCAGCACGTATTCGAAGGAGAAGGATATCGCCGTCAGGAACTCGAACGGGCCAGCGGTACGGGCGTCTTCGAAGAATGATTTCGGCACCGAGAGGAACCACACCCGGTCGTGCATGTGAGCAAAGTCATGCAGGCCGTTGAAGTGTTTGTTGTAGTGACTCATGGCGTGAATCTGCGTCTGCACATGCCGCAACTCATCGATGGCCTGCATCTGGCACGCGACCCGCGCACCGGCGCCACTGAACTGCCGACCAACCCGCGCGAAGCCTTGATACGCCTGGTATTCCAGCGGCGTGACGCCCGACAGGAACAGCTTCAGGGCGTTGACGTAACGGGCGTCGGACAGCGTGGTGTGGCCGTTGTTTTGCGAGAAGGCATCGAAGATCGCGTAGAGTTTTTTCTCTTTCTCGGCCTGGTATTTCCAGTAGGTGTCCATGGTCAGGCGGAACGGGTCTTCCCACTTGTCCCAATCGGTAATCTTGATGCCCTCGAAGCGCTCGTGGGGGAAGATATCTTCGTGGCGTTGGTAGCTAGGCTCCCAGTCCAGATCACGGGTCATGCAGCGGTATTTCTCTTTCGCATTCAGGCGTTTTTTAGCGGCCATGAGGTTTCTCCCGGCTCTTGTAGTTGTAGGGGCGATTAGTTGTTCCAGTGCAGGGAAAAGCTGTCGTCTTCCTCCTCGACGTTGCCGCCGAGGGTGATCACGTACATCAGCATTTCCTGAATGTCCCAGGTGCTGCCGGTGATGCCTTCCACGGTGTCGCGGCGGATGTCGAGGCGGCCTTCGGCTTCGATGCGGATCATCGACGGCTGGTACTGCACCTCGGCGCCGGGGTTGTCCTGGACGATGGCGTCGACGATGGCGCGCGAGTAATCGGTGTCCTGCAGGTTGATGTACACACGGGATTTCATGCCGATACTCCGGTCAGGCCGATTTTCTTCAGGCGCGTGGCGAACTCGCTGCAGACACTGTCCAGCGCCGACGCGTCGAGACCTTTGGCGGTGAGTGGACGCAAGGCCTGCACCGCGCGCTGGCTCCAGACATCGATCCAGGTTTCGACCCTGGCCTTGTTCTCCGGGCTTTCGTTGATCACGGTTTTCACCAGCGCATCAACCCAGCGTTGGCTCTCGGCGAACCACAGGCGCATGAATTCGGTGAGCATGCCGACCTGTCCGGCGCCGTTGGCGCTCAGTTGATCGTCGAATTTATGGAACAGCAGCGGGTAGACCAAACCGTCGCTGACCAGGTTTTGCGCCAGGGTCAGCTCGAACCAGTCGCGCACCACCAGGCTGTCTTCGACGTAGCGACGCAGGCCCTGCCAGGCCGGATCGGCCATCCACAATTGCTTGGCCTCGGCGAGAATGGTCACGTCGCCGTCGTCGAGCATCAGGCCGATGCGTGTCAGGTATTGGGCGATGCCCAGCCGGTCCATGGCCTGGAACATGTGCATCTGGGTCAGGCTGGTGCCGAAGCCGTCGGCGGCGATGTTGCTGTTGTTCATGTTGGCGCCCAGCTCAGCGTGACGCAGCGGCAGGAGCAAGGTGCAGATCTGTTGGCGGCTCTGCGGATCGAGGCTGGCGAGCATGTTGCGCTTCTCGCAGAAGGCGTAATCGTGCTCGGCGTTTTCCTGCATCTTGGCCCGCGCCCCGACGTAGGCGCCGTAGTAGTACTGGCGTGGGTCGCTCACCGAACCCCAATCAGCCATGACCACCGCGGTGCGGGTCTGGTCGTTGAGCAATTTGTCCGGCTGCCACAACGGGCGGTAATGGAAGTTGGTCGCCGACTCCAGGTCGAAACTGGCTTCCTGATAGCGACTGGCGACTTTGTCACCGAAGCGGCGACGGGTATGACTGAAGGTATTGCGAATCGTCGCTACCGTCGTCGTCTTGATTTCAACACTCATGGCTCAGGGTCCTGTCATTGTTTTTGTGGGGGTCAGCCGGTATGGCGATGTTGGGTGTTGCCTGCAAAATGTCTGGTGCCTGTCAGGCATCCCGCTTCAGTCGCTCAACTCGCCGTACCGCCACTTGCGCATGTCCGCATCGACCGCCGCGCACATCTGGGCGTCCATGTGCTGGACGTTGTTGACGTCGCAGAACTGCTGAAACGCCTGGCGCGGCAACACCAGTTCGACGTACAGGTCAGGCGTGCCAATGGCGAAGTCGAACTCGACGAACGTGGCCTGCTCCGGACTGCGGACCCGCACGTAGCGCGGTATACGATCAAAGGGGGTGGGTGTCTGCTTCATGCTCAGCTCCTCGCTCGGGCTGATCAGGACAGAGCAACGGCTATGCCAGACTGCGAGGAAGGTATTTTTTATTAACTTAAAAACTTGATTTATAAGGATTAAATAACCGTCTCGCACACCCGGGGTGCGCCTCCCAGCGCCGAACCACAACCCGGCGGCAGGACCGGAATTAACCATTTGATCAATCGAAAAACGGCTTTTGAGCAAATGGACCAACGATCCCCACAATTGACTTTCTCGGCGAATTCAGGCCGTGTAATAAAAGGATTCAGAGATTGCCGTTTACCTGAGACGCGATCCGGATCTGCAAAACGTCCCTATAAAAAAACAACAGGGGTCAGCGTGCATGACGATGAAATACAGGGCTTCGGAGCATTCTCCGTTGCTCAAGGACTTGACCGACCGCATCCGGTTTCTGGGCAGCGAAGGCAAGATCTGGCTCGACGAACAACGTATGTTGCTGATGCAAGTGTCAGCCATGGCCTCGTGTCGTCGGGAGCTGATCGAGATGATTGGCGAGGAGCGCGCCAAGGGATTCTTCCTGCGTCTGGGCTATCAGTCCGGGCTCAAAGATGCAGAACTTGCGCGTAAACTTCGGCCAAATGGCAGCGATATCGAGATGTTCCTCACCGGCCCGCAACTGCACTCTTTGAAGGGCATGGTCAATGTGCGGCCGATTGAAATGAACATCGACCTGGAGAGCGGCCAGTTCTACGCCGACATCGAATGGCTCGATTCCTTCGAGGTGGAAAACCACCAGAGCGAGCACCTGGAATCGCGGCAACCGGTGTGTTGGATGCTGTTGGGCTATGCCATCAGCTACACCTCGTTTTTCGTCGGTCGGCAAATCATCTACAAGGAAGTCAGCTGTCGCGGTTGTGGTGATTCGCAATGTCGGATCATCGGCAAACCCGCCGAGGAATGGGACGACGCCGAAGCCTTCATGCGCTATTTCCAGAGTGACCCGATCATCGATGAACTGCGCACCTTGCAGATTCAGGTCGAGAGCCTGAGCCAACGCCTGGAACTGCGCGCCGGGCAGTTTTACGGCATCGGTCAATCGGCGGTGTATCGCAAAACCTGCAACCTGATCGACAAGGCCGCGCCGGGCAAAGCGTCGGTGTTGCTGCTGGGTGAAACCGGGGTCGGCAAAGAGATCATCGCCCGCAGCGTGCACCTGCGCAGCGAACGCGCGGGCGGTCCTTTCATTGCACTCAACTGCGCGGCGATCTCACCGGACCTGATCGAGGCCGAGCTGTTCGGCGTCGAAAAAGGCGCTTACACCGGTGCCCAGCAATCGCGGATGGGCCGCTTCGAACGGGCCAATGGCGGCACGCTGTTTCTTGACGAGATCATCGAACTCACGCCCCGCGCCCAGGCCAGCCTGCTGCGGGTGTTGCAGGAAGGCGAACTGGAGCGCGTCGGCGACAGCCAGACCCGCCGCGTCGACGTGCGGGTCATTGCCGCGACCCACGAGGACCTGGCACAAGCGGTCAAGGCCGGGCGTTTCCGCGCGGATCTGTATTATCGGCTCAACGTGTATCCGGTGAAGATTCCGGCCTTGCGTGAACGGCGCGAGGACATTCCGCTGCTGATCGAGCACTTCCTCGACAAGCTGCACGCCACCTACCAGAAGAAAAACCTCGGCCTCTCGGACCGCGCGCTGGAAGCCTGTCTACGCTATGACTGGCCGGGCAACATTCGCGAACTGGAGAACCTGATCGAGCGCGGGGTGATCATCACCGACAACAACCAGAGCATCTCGGTGGAAGCGCTGTTTCCGCACCTGTCCGATGAGGCGCAGAGCATTGGTCTGACCAGCGAAGGCAATCTGGTCACTCAGGAAGTCGACATTGGCAGCGACTGGGTCGAGCAGTTGATTGACCTGGGCTTGAGTCTGGAGACCGTCGAGCAGGCGTTGATGCAAGGGGCGCTGAAACGGACTCAGCAGAACGTTTCAGAAGCCGCGCGCCTGCTGGGCATGACCCGGCCGGCGTTGGCGTATCGGTTGAAGAAGTAAGGCCCACTCTCTGTAGGAGCTGCCGAAGGCTGCGATCGCCTGGGCACCAGGCGTCGTTGTTGAAGGCTTGAAGGTCCTGCGGACCTTATCGCAGCCTGCGGCAGCTCCTACAGGGGTGTTTGTGTCGTCAGGGAATTGGTCACCCGATCTTTCCCGGAATTGGGAGTGTCCCGCCCTCTATGCCTGGCTTAGTTTGATCACACCGACACTCACCAGGAACACCGTCATGAAAAAACTCAACGTCATCGCTGCGACCCTTGCTGGACTGGCTCTGTCTGTTTCCCTCGGTGCTTTTGCCCATGACCCTGAGCACGAAAAGATCACCATTCTGGAAGAGCACCCTACCCTGAACATCCCGGGTAAAAAAGTGTTGGTCCTGACCGTCGACTACCTGCCGGGCCAGGCGTCGATGGCGCACACCCATGCCGGCACCACCGTGGCTTACGTGCTGGAAGGCGAGGTCATATCCAAGGTCAACGACGGTCCGGAAACTACTTATAAACCGGGTCAGACCTTCTACGAACCCGCAGGCGCCAAGCACTACGTGTCGAAGAACGCCAGCGCCACCAAACCGGCAAAACTGCTGGTGTACATGGTGCTCGACGAGAAAGACGCGCCGCTCAGCCCAATGCCGAAGTAAGCCCCTGGGGCGTCCACTGCACGTAGCAGACTACGACGGGCATCTCGTGCTCGGCGCAGAAATCCAGCCAGCGCAGTTGGTTGTCTTGCAGGCGGTCGCCGGGCCCTTTGACTTCGATCATGCGGTAGCGCCGCTGCTCCGGGTAAAACTGGATCAGGTCAGGCATGCCGCTGCGGTTGGCCTTGATGTCCAGCAACAGGCGGCGAAACCAGTGCCGCAAGTGCTCGGCGGGCAAGCAATGCAGTGCCTGTTCCAGTAATTCCTCGGTCAACGCGCCCCAGAACACGAACGGCGATTGCAGCCCTTGCTTGCTGTAGAAGTGCTGGCGAATGGTCGTTTGATACCGCTCTGAATCCAGTTGCTGCAAACAGTCATCGAACAACTGAGCTCGCCGCGCATGGAAATCCGGGCTGTGCAGATCGCTCGGCCCGGTATGAAACGGGTGAAAGAACGCCCCCGGCAACGGCGCGAAAATCGCCGGCCAGCAGAGTAAACCGAACAACGAATTGATCAGTGCGTTCTCGACGTAATGCACCGGCCCTGCCTCGTCCGCCAGGTGCAGTTGGACCATCTGCTCGACGCTCAGGTCCAGCGCCTGATCCACTGTCAGGTCCAGACGGGTCAAGACCGCCGCCGCACGACGACGCTCAGTGGGCAGACCCAATTTGCGTTGCAGGCGCGGCAGTATGCGCAGCAGGTGTTGTGATTCGGCGGCATTTTCCGGGGCCAATTGCGCGATTTGCAGCATGTCCATGGCGTCGGCAAAGGCTTCGCTGCGTTCCATTACCCGAATCCGCCGCACTCGGACGCCGGGATAGCTGCAATCGCCATACACCGCCAACGCCAGTGGCCAGTCTTGAACCCGTTCTGCCTGCTGGCCGATGTTGAACAGCAATCGGGCACGACGACTCTGCAGCCACGGGTTGGCGCAGCCGATCGCAATCGCCTGCTGCGCCAGTTCCGACAAGTCCGCCCCGTCTTCCAGCGCTTGCGCACAGGCATGCAGCTCAAGGCACACATCAATATCGGCGCGCTGATTAATGGCTCTGGAGTCTCGCGAGAAATCGACCGTTTCATACCGATACACCCCCAGATCTGCGAGCACGATTTCCGACCACTCCTGATACAGGTTGCCGAAATACAACAGCCGCAAACGCTCGCACAGCGGCATCACGGTCAGGCCGTAAATCACCTCATCCAGCGCGGCATGCCATTGATCCAGCGCTTGAGCCTCCGGGTAATGCTCGCGCAGGCGATCCTGCAGCTCGGTTTTTTTCGCGGCGCTTTTCAGCCCGTGCGCCTTGAAACAGGCGAGCAATTCGTCCTTGCGCAGCAGGGCGAACAGCTCATCCAGATTCAACGCCGGACGCGCATCGACCCAACCTTTTACCACCAGCGGCACGACTGCCGCGACCACCTCGCCAATCTCGTCATAGCTCAGCTTGCTCGCGCGAAACAGCGTGCCCTTGCGCATTACCATGCGCACCAGCAAGCCCTGCGCCGGTTGCGGCAGACCGAGAAAGTCGTCGATGAATTGCCGTTCCGACAGGTCGAGCAGGTCGTCGTAACGGGCGCTGATCCACTCCAGCACGTGGCGGAAGTTGTCGAGGTAATACAGGGGGTTTTCGAGCGGATTGCTGATCACGGGAGAACTTTTAGTTATGTGGGTTATCTGGCAGAGCACAACTAACTGTAGGCGCTGCCGCAGGCTGCTATGCGCTCGGCACGACCGTCATGAAGGGACCGCTATGCGGTCCATCGCAGCCTTCGGCAGCGCCTACAGGGGGGGCTGCGGTGCACTCAACTCAACGACGACGACCCTACATCCCCGCTGATGGTTGAATCGAGTTTGTCCGAGTCAATGAAGTCATCCAGGCCCAGCACGTCCAGGTCGAGTTCGCCACCGTAGCCATCGTCGTCATCGGCGTCCGAATCGTTCAGCGGCGATTGGTCGCCACCGAAGATAGTGGCGAACAGCAGTCGTTCCTGGGTCAACGCTTGCGAGTACACATCCATTGGGGTGTCTCCCTTCTACTAACTTAAGTCGATGCGCTACTTGCACACGTTCAAGTGTCCTGTCTCGGAAACAATTATTTTCGAGACAGGACACTCTGGACAGGTTAACCCAGGCAGCGCCGGGAAATCACCCCGAATCAGGCACCTTTGAGCTGTTCGATGACGCCCACCGCCTTGAGCTGATCCAGCTGTGCCAACGAAAGGCCCAGTCGCTCACCCAACACCTGGTCGGTGTGTTGTCCGAGCATCGGCGCCGGTCGTTCGTACTCCACCGGGGTGCCGGACATCTTGATCGGGCTGCCAACCATGGCGAAGTCCTTGTTCTGCGGGTGCGGGATCTTCACCAGCATGTTGCGCGCCTTGACTTGCGGCTCCTCCAGCGACTGGGCAATGTTGTTGATCGCCCCTACCGGCACCTTGTACGCATGAATCTTCGACACCCACTCGTCGACCGTACCACCGAGGAAATGCTCCGACAGCAGTGCGACGATTTCCGCCCGATGGGCCACGCGGTCGGCGTTACGACGGAAACGTGGATCGTTGGGCAGCTCCGGCAAACCAATGCTTTGGCACAAGGCGACGAACTGGCTGTCGTTGCCACAGGCAATGATGAAGTCGCGGTCGCTGGCGTGGAACACCTGATACGGCACGATGTTGGCGTGGGCGTTGCCATAGCGCGGCGGCACTTTGCCCGACGCGAGGAAGTTCATGCTTTGATTGGCCAGCGTCGCCACCTGCACATCGAGCAAGGCCATGTCGATGTGCTGACCCAAGCCCGTACGTTCGCGACTGATCAACGCCGCCTGAATCGCCACCGTGGAATACAACCCGGTCATCAGGTCGGAAAACGCCACGCCGGCTTTTTGTGGACCGCCGCCCGGCAAGTCGTCGCGCTCGCCGGTGATGCTCATCAGTCCGCCCATCCCTTGGATGATGAAGTCATAGCCCGGTTCTTCGGCGCGCGGGCCGGTCTGGCCGAAACCGGTGATCGAGCAATAGATCAAGCGCGGATTGAGCTCGGCCAGGGTTGCGTAGTCCAGCCCGTACTTGGCCAGCGATCCGGCCTTGTAGTTTTCGATCAACACATCGGAGCTGGTGGCCAGCGCTTGCACTAATTGCTGCCCTTCGACGCTGGCCAGGTCAATGGACACCGACAGCTTTCCGCGATTGGTCGATTGGTAATACGCCGCTTCGGCCGAGGCATCACCCTCCCCGGTTTTCATCCACGGCGGACCCCAGCCACGGGTGTCGTCGCCACTGATCGGTCGTTCGATCTTCACCACCTCGGCGCCCAGATCGGCCAGGGTCTGGCCGCACCATGGCCCGGCCAATACCCGGCTCAGGTCCAGTACGCGAAGTCCACTCAATGCACCCATTGTTCTTATACCTTTTCGGTTCAGACAGCCGTGACAGCCGGCTCTTGATGACACAACGACAAGCCCAGCGCCGCACGCCGACGCAACCACGGGCTGGGACGATAACGCGGGTCGGCGGTCAGTTCGGACATACGTTGCAGAATCAACAGAATCCGCTGCGCGCCCAGTTGGTCACCCCAGGTCAGCGGCCCATGGGGGTAGCCTAGGCCCAAGTGCACGGCCTGGTCGATATCGTCGACGCTGGCGATTCGTTGCTGAGCAATGTCGCAGCCCAGGTTGACCACCATCGCCAGGGTCCGTTGCGCGACAAAACCGACGCTGTCGTTAATCACCGAGACGCCCACGCCATCCCGCGCGAACAAGGCGTGGGCCGCATCGCGCAGGGTGGTGTCGGTGGCCGGGGTCAGCATTAATGTGCGCTGGCGCGCGAGGTCGGTCAGCAGATCAATACAGACGGTGCGCTGCGGATCGGTGCCAAAGTGCAGCGCCGCCGAGGTCGCGTCTCGGCCATAAGGCGCCAGTAAACACAGGGCTGCGGCGGACGGTTGCTCGCCGTGTTCAAGATCCGCGCCGAGTGCGATCAGCAGCTCGCTCAGACGCTGATGATCGTCGGCATTTTCCGCCGCGATCCACACCGGCGGCAATTGCACCCCTGACGGCACAGCTTGCGGCTCGGGCGTATCCACCCGCTGGCCATTCTCGTAACGATAGAAACCCTGATTGACCTTGCGCCCCAAATGCCCGCCCACCAGCATCCGCCGGGTCAGCGGCGACGGTTTGTAGCGCGGTTCGTTGTAATACTGAGTAAAAATCGACTCCATCACTGGATGGGAAACGTCCAATCCGGTCAGATCCATCAATTCCAGCGGCCCCATGCGGAAACCGGCGCCGTCGCGCAGGATGCGGTCGATCTCGCCTTTGCTCGACACGCCCTCGTCGAGCATCTTCAGCGCTTCGGTGCCATAGGCGCGGCCGGCATGGTTGACGATAAAGCCCGGTGTATCCTTGGCTCGCACGCCGCGATGGCCGATGCGTTGGGCAAAGGCCAGCAAGCGATCGCCGACCGAAGCCTCAGTGGCCAAACCTTCGATCACTTCGACGATGCGCATCAGCGGCACCGGATTGAAGAAGTGAAAACCGGCGATCCGCTGTGGCCGTTGGCTGCCAGCCGCAATTGCGGTCACCGACAGCGATGAGGTGTTGCTCGCCAGAATGCACGCCGTTGAAACCACGGCTTCCAGTTGTGCGATCAGGCTGCGCTTGACCTCAAGGTTCTCGACGATCGCCTCCACCACCAGATCGCAGCCCGCCAGTTCTTCGACGGCGCTGATCACTTGCAGGTTGTGCAATGCGTCATCCATCGCCTGCTGGCTGATCTTGCCCTTGCCGACGAGGGTGGCGAAGGTTCGGCCAAGGTTGTCCCGTGCCACCTGCGCCGCGCCGTCGCGGGCATCGAATAGCCGCACCTGAACCCCGGCCTGCGCGGCGATCTGCGCAATGCCGGCGCCCATCACCCCGGTACCGACCAGGCCCATGATGTTGATCGAGTCAGCCATGCTTATTCCCCCCGATACTGCGGTGCGCGTTTTTCGAAGAACGCCGCTGCGCCCTCCTTCTGATCTGCAGAATCAAACAGCAGTTGAAAGGCTTTGCGTTCCAGCACCAGCGCGCTTTCCAGCGGCAAGTCGGCACCGGCCAGCATCACTTCCTTGATCTGCTCCACTGCCAGCGGTGGCAGCGCGGCAATGTGTGCCGCCAGCTCAAGGGCGCGAGGGATGGTCTGATCGTCAGGCACCATTTCACTGATCATGCCAATCGCCAGCGCTTCGGAAGCCTTGACCATGCAGCCAGTCAGCGCGATGCGCATCGCCTGGAACTTGCCCACCGCACGGATCAGTCGCTGTGTACCTCCAGCGCCGGGCATCAGCCCGAGCTTGACCTCCGGCTGGCCAAAGCGCGCCGACTCGCCGGCGACGATCATGTCGCAATGCATCGCCAACTCGCAGCCGCCACCCAAGGCAAAACCGTTAACCGCTGCGATCACCGGTTTCGGGCAGCGGCTGATGGCCTCCCACAGGTACTCGGTGTGACGGCGGTACATGTCAATGGGACTGGCGCTGGCGAATTCCTTGATGTCGGCACCGGCGACGAAGAACTGCTCGCCGCCGGTCAGCACGATGGCACGCACATCGCTGCGGCGGGACAACCCGCGAAAGTGCTCGGCCAGTTGCTCGCGGACCTGGGTATTCAGCGCGTTTTTAACTTCCGGCCGGCGAATGCGGACCACCGCGACGCCATTGTCCTGCACGTCCAATTCAACGACGGTGGCAGGGCTGTCAGTAGGGATGGGTTGGCTGCTCACATCAACTCCTTGCGCACGATGATTCGTGGATTCTTGTTAGTTTCGCTGTGCGAAATTTAATTCCGTAATTAACGATAATCATAAGCAGGCTACCCTTTGCTGTAAACGCCTTTGCCTCTCAGCCTGCGCTATTCGTCGATATACCGCTGTTTTAATTAAATTTTCTACCACCTAAATATTATATTTTTGAGTTTGCTTAGTTTCGCTGTGCGGAATACAATTTTGTTTTATTGATTTTTAGAAAAAAGAGGCACTAACATGCGCCATCGAATCACCGACGGGGATGCAGCCAATACCCCGACCGACAGTACCGTCTCGGCGGCTTTCGAAAACAGTTTGCTCGACCCGATGGGGGCCGTTCAGGAGGAGGACAAAGATCGCCAGTTCGTCACCGCGTTGGCACGCGGTCTGGAATTGCTGCGCTGCTTCACCCCGGGTGAAAGCGTGCTGGGCAATCAGGATCTGGCGCGTAAAACCGGGCTGCCAAAACCCACGGTCACGCGGCTGACCCACACCTTGACCCGTCTCGGCTACCTCAAGCACGAGCCGCAGTCAGGGCGGTACCAGCTGAATGTCGGGGTCATGGCCCTCGGCTACGCGATGGTTTCCAATTTGTCGGTGCGGGCGGTGGCGCATCCGTTGATGGAGGCCATGGCCAAGCACGCTCAGGCAGCGGTGGCGATGGCGGCCCGGGATCGCCTGGACATGGTCTACCTGGACGTGGTGCACGGCGAAGCGAACATGACTATGCGGCGTCAGGTGGGCACCCATCTGCCGCTGCACTTGAGTTCAGTGGGCCGGGCTTGCCTGGCAGCGATGCCGGAAAACGAGCGCGAGTTCATCCTCGAGCACATTCGCCAACGCCATTTGCAGGACTGGCCGGCGATTCGTAAGGGGCTGGAGCGCGCGTTCAGGGATTACACCGATTACGGCTATTGCATGTCGATCGGTGAATGGCACCGCGATGTCAACGCCATCGCCGTGCCGCTGCTGCACGCACAACATGGGTTACTGACGTTCAACTGCGGCGGACCGAGCTTTCACCTCTCCCGGGAGAAACTCGAAGACGACATCGGGCCACGGCTGAAACACATGGTGAACAACATCGAGGCCGCCGCGCGCTGATAAAACCGGTGACGGTGCCTCCCAGACATAAACAAGACCGGCCCGAGACACGGGCCTCTGAGGAACGCACATGATCCGAGACGCTGAAACGCTGAACATTTTGCTGGACTCCATCCACCAGTTTGTCACCGAAGCGCTGATCCCGCGCGAAAACGAATTGGCTGAAACCGACGCCGTGCCGTCCGACATCGTCGAGCAGTTTCAGGAAATGGGCCTGTTTGGCCTGACCATCCCCGAAGAGTTCGGTGGCCTGGGCGTGACCATGGAAGAAGAGGTGAATATTGCCTTCGAACTGGGCCGCACCTCGCCGGCCTTCCGCTCCTACATCGGCACCAACAACGGCATCGGTTCGATTGGCATCCTGCTCGACGGCACCGAGGAACAGAAAGCCCATTACCTGCCGAAACTGGCCAGCGGCGAGCTGCTCAGCGCTTTCTGCCTGACCGAACCGGACTCGGGGTCCGATGCGGCCTCGCTGAAAACCAGCGCCGTGCGCGATGGCGATCACTACATCATCAACGGCACCAAGCGCTTCATCACCAACGCACCGCATGCCGGGATCTACACGGTAATGGCCCGCACCAACCCGGAAATCAAAGGCGCCGGCGGTATCAGTGCCTTCATCGTCGAGCGCGGCACGCCGGGCCTGTCGCTGGGCAAGCGCGATCACAAGATGGGCCAGCAAGGCGCACACACCAGTGACGTGATTTTCGACAACGTGCGCGTGCCCGCCAGCCAGTTGATCGGCGGCGTCGAAGGCGTTGGTTTCAAGACCGCTATGAAGGTGCTGGACAAAGGCCGGCTGCACATCTCTGCCGTCAGTGTCGGCGCTGCCGAACGCATGTTGTCCGACGCACTGAACTACGCCATCGAGCGTAAACAGTTTGGCCAGCCGATTGCCGAATTCCAGTTGATCCAGGCCATGCTCGCCGACAGCAAAGCGGAAATCTACGCCGCCCGCTGCATGGTGCTGGACGCCGCGCGCAAACGCGACGAAGGCCAGAACGTCAGCACCGAAGCCTCGTGCGCCAAGCTGTTCGCCACCGAAATGTGCGGCCGGGTCGCCGACCGCTGCGTGCAGATCCACGGCGGCGCCGGTTACGTCAGTGAATACGCCATCGAGCGTTTCTACCGTGATGTGCGCCTGTTCCGTATCTACGAAGGCACCACACAGATCCAACAACTGGTAATCGCCCGCAATATGATTCGCGAGGCGCAACGCTAGTCCGATCTGTTCTCTGTCTGCATACCAATAAATACAACAAGGTAATCCTATGGAAGCGGCTGCTCAGGCCGGCGCAGTGGCGTCGACCAAAACCCATATATGGGTCATTGTTTTTGCGTTTTGTTTTCTCGGGCTGTTGATCGACGGCGCCGATTTGATGCTGCTCTCCTACAGCCTCAGCAGCCTGAAGGCCGAGTTCGGCCTGACCAGTGTCGAGGCCGGCAGCCTCGGCAGCTTCACCCTGGCCGGCATGGCAGTCGGCGGTATTTACGGCGGCTGGGCCTGTGACCGTTTCGGTCGGGTCAAGACCGTGGTCTGGAGCATTCTGGTGTTCTCCGTCGGCACCGCGATTCTCGGCCTGACGCATAACTATTGGGAGTTCGCCAGCGCCCGATTCTGCGCCTCGCTGGGGTTGGGTGCGCTGTACGTGGCGTGCAATACCCTGATGGCCGAGTACGTGCCGACCCGCTATCGCACCACCGCATTGGGTACGCTGCAGGCCGGTTGGTCGGTGGGCTACATCGTCGCCACCCTGCTGGCCGGCTGGATTCTGCCGAGTTACGGTTGGCGCTGGTTGTTCTATGTTGCCATCGTCCCGGTGATCATGGCATTGCTGATGCAGCGTCTGGTACCGGAACCGCCGGCCTGGGTCAAAGCCAAGGCTGAGCGTGCCGAGGCCAAAGCCCGTGGCATCAAAACAGCGGTGCCGGTCAAAAGCGAAAGCATGTTCAAGCTGATCTTCAGCGACCCCAAGGCCAGCCGCATGTTCGTCATGTGGGCATTGACCGCCGGCTTCCTGCAATTCGGTTATTACGGCGTCAACAACTGGATGCCGTCGTACCTGGAAGGCGAACTGCACATGAACTTCAAGTCGATGACTTCGTACATGGTTGGCACCTACGCGGCGATGATTCTCGGCAAAGTGTTGGCCGGTTTTGCCGCCGACCGTTTGGGACGGCGCATGGTGTTTGCCTTTGGCGCACTGGGCACGGCGATCTTCCTGCCGGTGATCGTGCTGTTCCAGAGTCCGGATAATATCCTGTGGATGCTGGTGACCTTTGGCTTCCTGTACGGCATTCCCTACGGCGTCAACGCGACGTACATGACCGAGAGCTTTGAAACCCGGTTCCGTGGATCTGCGGTGGGTGGCGCCTACAATATCGGCCGGATCGGCGCCGCCATCGCCCCGGCCGCCATCGGTTACCTGGCGTCCAATGGCTCGATCGGCCTGGGGTTCATGGTGATGGGTGCGGCGTACTTCATCTGCGGTGTGATTCCGGCGTTGTTCATCAAGGACAAGCAGTTCGATCCGCAGAAGCAGTAAGGCTCACTTGGCGGTAAAAAAACGACCTTCACTGTCTCTGAGCATCTGCACCATGGCCTGCGCCGCCGGCGAAAGATAACCGCCGCAGCGCAAGGTCACGCCGATGGTACGCTTCATGGTGGTTTTCTTCAGCGGCACCTCGCGCAGGTGCTTCATGCCGGTGCCGAACTCCAGGGTTTCGCGGGCGAGGAAACTCAGCAGATTGGTCTGCGCAATCAGTCGCGGCAGTAGCGAGATCGAGTTGGTTTCCACCTGCACTGACGGCAGCGGCAGCTCATTGGCGCGAAAGGCTTCATCCACCCAGCGCCGTGACGACACACCGATCGCCGGCAGAATCCAGCGGTAGTTGCACAAGTCGCTCATCTGAAACGGCGCCTGGAAAATCGGGTGATGATGGCTGGCGACCACCACCGCTTCGTCTTCCAGCACCGGGTAGCTGATCAGTTGCTCGTCGCCGGTCATCAGCGGGCAAATGATCATGTCCAGCTTCCCCGAACGCAGCGACTCGCGCAGCAGGTCGTCCTGGCCGATCACCAGTTTCAGGGTGATCTCCGGCGCGCGCTGCAACAACGCCGAGGTCAGCTCCGGCAACAGGTATTCGGCCATGGTCGCGGCACAGCCCAAACGAATATTGCCCACCACCCCACTGGCAAAATCCCGCACCTCGCGCTGCGTCTCGGCGATGCTCTGTTGCAACTGCCGGCCCCGTGCCTGCAGCAACTCACCCACCGGGGTCAGTTTGATCCGCCGCCCGTCGCGCTGGAACAGTTTGGTGCCGAAGGATTCCTCCAGACGCTGGATGCTTTTGGTCAACGCCGGCTGGCTGCGATTGAGCTTTTCCGCAGCGCGCCCCAGGTGCCCGAGTTCGGCAATGGTGTCGAAATAAGTGAGATCGCGCAGATCCATGATTGATCAACCAAAGTTATAGATTCATGACTATTAGAAAATAGACTTGATCGATTGCGCTGTCGATACTGCACTGGCTGCGCAGGCCAATGCCTGCGCGGAATGCTGATGCTCTGGAGAACTGTTTTGTCGCGCGTTTCCGACTTTTCGCTGCACACTCAACCGCGTTTGGTTCAATGGTTGCTACTGGCTGTCCTCGCCGGCAGCGCCGGTCAACTGCTCAAATACTGGAGCATTCCCGCTGCCCTGTTCCTCGGGCCGATGCTGGTGGCGATTGCCTTCGGCGTGGCCGGTGTCTCGATCCGCATCCACAAATTAGCGTTCCGCATTGGCCAGGGCTTCGTCGGCATGCTGGTGGCCCACGCCATGACCCTGTCGGTGTTGACCACCGTCGCGCAGAGCTGGCACGTGATGCTGGTCGCCACCGTGCTCACGGTGCTGCTCAGCGCCGTGGTGGGTCTGGTACTGGTGCGCTGCACCGACATCGACGGCAGCACCGCCGCCTGGGGCACCTCGCCTGGCGCGGCGTCGGCAATGGTGGCGATGTCGGAAGAGTCTGGCGCCGACCCGCGCGTGGTCGCGACCATGCAATACGTGCGGGTGGTGTGCGTGGTAATGATCGGGGCACTGGTCAGTCACCTGTTCGCCGGCGACAGCGCTGCGTTGGTGCCGATCAGTACGGTAACGCCCGAAAGCGGTAACCCGCTGGACATTGTGTTCAGCGTGATCGCGATTGTGGTCGGCGTGGCGGTGAGTGCGCGAGTTCCGGCGGGCGCGTTGTTGGTCCCGCTGTTGATCGGCGGCGCCCTGCAATTGACCGGCCTGCTGCACATCAACCTGCCGCGCTCATTGCTGGCGGTGGCCTACGGGATGGTGGGTTGCTACATCGGCCTGCGCTTCGACCGCGCGGCGGTGCTCTACGTGTGGCGGCGTCTGCCGGCGATGATCTGCAGCGCGGTACTGCTGATCGCCCTGTGCTCGGTGTCGGCCTGGTTGCTGTCGGAGTGGATGGGCAAGGATTTTCTTTCGGTCTACCTGGCCACCAGCCCCGGCGGCCTGGACTCCATGGCGATCATCGCGATGGACACCCATGCCGACGTTGGCTTCGTCCTGGCGATGCAGACCCTGCGCCTGTTCGCGGTGATCATCAGCGGCGGCTTCCTCGCCCGCCAGGTGATTCGCCTGACCGAGAAAAAACCTGAGGCGGTGATTAATCCCTTATAGGAGTCGGGCTTGCCCGCGATGGCGGTATGTCTGACAGGCCGCATCAACCAGTTCTCGGGCAAGCCCGCTCCTACAACCGCGCCAATCCCGTCGCCAAACTCGGCGCCAGCGCCAACATCGGCAGCAACGTCGCCTGATAGGCGTGGTAAAGGTCCGGCTTGCCCGGCCAGATATCCGCGCTGGGTTCGTTCTGCGGATTCATCTCATGACGCCAACTGCCATACAGCCGGTCGATGAAGTAGGTCTCGTTGAACTCCCAGAACAGGCGATACCAATCCTCGTACTGCTTGTCACCGGTGCGCTGCAGCAACGATGCCGCCGCCGCGCAGGCTTCGGCATGGGTCCAGTGCAGACGATGGCGCACCACCGGACGGTTTTCCCAGTCCAGGGTGTAAACGATCCCCGGCTTGCCATCCACGTTCCAGCCATAACGGCAGCCGCCGTCGAACAGCCGCTTGGCGTCTTCCAGCAACCATGCCGGCGTTGGCAACTTGGCTTTTTGTCGCGCGGCTTCCAGATGCAACACCAGCCGCGCCCATTCGAAAGCGTGGCCCGGCGTGGTGCCATACGGACGGAAGCCGTCGGCAGGGTTGTCCTGGTTGTACTCGGGCAGCGGCTGCCATTGCAGGCTGAAGTGCTCGACCACCTGAAAATTGTTGGCTGCGGCATGGGTGTGGATGACTCGCTCGACGATGCTCAGTGCACGGTCCAGCCATTTACTGTCCCCGGTCACATCCGCCAACGCGAGAAAAGCTTCGGTGCCGTGCATATTGCTGTTGGCGCCGCGATAGGCTTCTTCCTGGCTCCAGTCCCGGGTGAACGACTCACGCAAGGTGCCTTCTGCGGCGCTCCAGAAATGAGACTCGATGACCTCAATCGCCTGAGCCAGCAGTTCATTGGAACCCGGCCGCCCGGCCACCACTGCCGAACTGGCCGCCAGCGCGACGAAGGCATGCAGGTACGCCGCCTTGCCATCATTGGCACCCGCCGTCAAAGGCGCCGCGAACCAGCCACCGTGCTCGGCATCCCGCAGAGGCCCCAACAGTGCCGCGACACCATGATCAACCAACGCCGCGCAGCCAGGAATGCCGCGAATATGCGCCAGGGCGAAGCTGTGGGTCATGCGTGCCGTGTTCATGGTTTCGGCACCGGCACCGGCGGGAAGGCGACCTTGATCATCCAGGTTGCCAAAACCTTGCGGGTGTTTTGAAGCCTTGGCGAAGGCCAGCAGACGGTTACCTTCCTGCGACAACCAGGCTGCATGGCCCGGTGCCTGCAACCAACTGCTGAAACCGCGTTTCACCTCGTCCATGGGTTACCCTTGCCTCCGTCGATGAGCAAAAGCCAGATCATGCGTGCGAGGTTGGGCAGGTGCAAGGGGCGCAATGTCACGCAAACGTCACCGACCTTGAGTCAGGCACAAATCCTGTAGGAGCGGGCTTGCCCGCGATGGCGGCGTGTCTGACACGCCGCGTCAAGCAGATCGCGGGCAAGCCCGACTCCTACAGGATTGGGCTAACCGTTACACACGGAAGCGGGTCACCACTTGACTCAACTCCCCCGCCAGGCGCGACAGTTCGTTGCTCGAGGCGCTGATCTGCTGCGCGCCCGTCGACGACTGCATCGACAGGTCACGAATGTTGACGATGTTGCGGTCCACTTCGCGAGCGACCGCCGCCTGCTCTTCCGCGGCGCTGGCAATGACCATGTTGCGCTGGGAAATCTGATTGATCGACTCGGTAATGTCGGTCAGCGATGCACCGGCACCCTGGGCCAGCACCAGCGTCGAACTGGCGCGCTCGCTGCTGATCCGCATCGACTCCAGCGCCTGCACCGAACCACTGCGCATGGCGGAAACCATCTTGTCGATTTCCAGGGTCGACTGCTGGGTGCGATGGGCCAGCGCCCGTACCTCGTCAGCCACCACGGCGAAGCCACGGCCCGACTCACCGGCACGTGCCGCTTCGATGGCGGCGTTCAACGCCAGCAAGTTGGTCTGCTCGGCCACCGAACGAATCACGTCCAGTACCTTGCCGATGTCCTGGGACTGATCCGCCAGGTTCTGCACCAACTCGGACGTGGTCTGCACGTTGCTGGCCAGTGACTCGATGGCCTGCACGGTTTCCACCACCCGCGCCTGACCGGCAATCGCCGAGTTATTGGATTGGGTCGATGCCTCGGAAGTCGATACCGCGTTGTGCGCCACTTCTTCCACCGCAGAGGTCATTTCATTGACCGCTGTGGCCGCCTGTTCGATCTCGGCGTTCTGCTGTTGCAAGCCACGGTTGCTGTTTTCAGTGACTGCGTTCAGTTCCGTCGCCGCCGCAGCCAGTTGCGTGGCCGAGCTGCCGATCTGGCGAAGGGTGGTGCGCAAGTTGTCCTGCATCTGGCCCAAGGCATTCAACAGGCGCGTGACTTCGTCCTTGCCGCTGATGCGCACGCTGTGGGTCAAGTCGCCCTTGGCCACGTATTCAGCGACCGCCACCGCTTCTTGCAGAGGGCCGACAATACTTTTGGTCAACAACAGCGCCAGGCCGATGGTGCCCAGTGCCGCGACGATCACAAATAGCAGCACCACGTTACGTGAGTGGCCATATTGCGCTTCGGCGTTGACCCCTTCCTGGTCGACGTTTTTCGCATAGAAATCGCTCATGTCGCTGAGCTGCTTGCCGGAACCGTCGACGATGCGCTTCATGTCCACCAGCAACAATTTGATCAGCGCCGGCTGGTCGTTCTTCGCCGCCAACACGAAGGACTGCTCCACACCCCGTTGATACTCGGCCAGCGACTGCTTGAAGCCGTCGTTCATCTGACGCTCTTCCGGCGAAGTGACGAAGGTGGCAAAGGTTTCGAGTTTTTTCGCCAGGTCCTGATTACGCACGTCCATCTGGCTGCGGTATTCCGGGATGTGCGCCGGATCCGGGTCCAGGGCCATGCGCAGGGAAATGGTGCGAATACGCAGCATCAACTCACGGATGTCGTTGACCACACGCATGCTCGGCATCCATTTGCTCTCGACCGCGACTTCGCTTTGGCGAATCGTCGACATCTGAATCAAGGCAAACCAGCCCAGCAGTGCAACCAGCAGGGAAATCAAAGCAAAACCGAGGCCCGCACGACGGGCGATGGTCAAATTGCGTAGGTTCATGACCGTAGGCTCATTTTTATAAGGGCAGGACGAACAGGAGATAGGTCGTCGTATGACTAAAGAGTCTATCGACTGGGCGCAGGGCTTCTTTAAACAAATATTCAGTGCGTAGCGGCAATTGCACATTCGCCCTGTCATTTAGATATTTTGCCGACGAACGTATGGTCAAAATCTACACTTTATCTGTCTAGACGTTGATGACCTGAAAAGGACGCTGCCATGCATCTCGAAGGTTCGTGCCATTGCGGGGTGGTCGAGTTCAGTCTCGACAGCACTCACCCCTACCCTTATCAACGCTGCTACTGCTCGATCTGCCGCAAGACTCAGGGCGGTGGCGGCTATTCGATCAATCTGAGCGGCGATGCGCGCAGCCTCAAGGTCAACGACCGCAAGCACATCGCCATTTACCACGCACGCCTGCGCGAAGGTCATGACGTGCACTTGAGCAACGCCGAACGGCATTTTTGCAAGAAGTGCGGCAGTGGTTTGTGGCTGTACAGCCCGGAATGGCCGGAGCTGATCCACCCCTTCGCGTCGGCCATCGACACCCCGCTGCCCAAAGCCCCGGAACACACTCACTGCCTGCTCGATTCCAAGGCCTCCTGGGTAGAAGTTGATGTGCAACCCAACGACCAACAGTTCGAGGGTTACCCCGAGGAATCGATCGAGGAATGGCACACGCGGCTGGGCTTGACCCGCTGAAATGCGCTGAACCTCACCGTACCGCCCGACTCATAACAGGGAACGGACTGTCTGGAGAATCTCCATGCCACTGCATATCGTCGCCCGCTTTGCCGAGCTTGCCGAAGACCGGGGCATCGAGGTCGAGATCGGCAAAAACAAAATCCTCCTGCTGCGCAGCGGCGACCAGGTGCGCGCCTATCAAGCCGAATGCCCACACGCCGGCGCCCCGTTGGCCGAGGGCGCCATCTGCAACGGCCGACTGATTTGCCCCTGGCACAAGGCAGCGTTTGCCATCGAGAATGGCCAACTGTGTGAGCCACCCGCGCTGCTGAATCTGACCCGCTATCCGGCGCAGGTGGTCGGCGATCAGGTTCAGGTCGATGACCAGGCCATGCCCCCGGTCAAACCTGCCGCAAATAAGGATGATCGTTGTTTCGCCCTCATTGGCGCGGGCGCTGCGGGAACAGCGGCGGCCTCGGCATTGCGCGACAGCGGTTTCGGCGGTCGCCTGCTGTTGATTGATCGCGAAGCCGAGCCCGGCTATGACCGCACGGTGCTGAGCAAATTTGTCCTCGCCGGAGAGATGACGGTGGAGGAAACACCGCCCTTGCTCGATGCCGCCTTTTATCGCGAACAACGCATCGAGCGGATTCACGGCGAAGTCACTCGACTGGACGTGGTCAACAAGCGCCTGACCCTGAGGGACGGGCGCGATTTCAATTATCACGCCGCGCTGCTCGCCACTGGCGGCCAACCTCGGGCCCTGGATCTGCCGGGAGCCGGGTTGCCGCAAGTGTTGCTGCTGCGCTCGCGTCAGGATACGCAACGGATAATCGACGCCGCACCCGCCGCCCGCCACGCGGTGATCATTGGAGACAGCTTTATCGGACTGGAAGCAGCGTCGTCCCTGCGCCAGCGCGGGTTGACCGTAACCGTGCTGGCGCGCCATGAGGTTCCTTTCGCCGCACAATTTGGTGAGCGCATCGGCCGCGCGATTCGTACGTTGCATGAACAGAACGGCGTCGTGTTTCGCACCCAGGTCGAAGCGACTCACTTCGAAGGCACGGATCGACTGCAGGCCGTGGCGCTGAACAATGGCGAGCAGTTACCCGCAGATCTGGTGTTGATCGGTATCGGGGTCAACCCGGCGACCGAATGGGTCGAAGGCATCAAGTGCGAAGACGACGGCTCGTTGCGCGTGGATGACACCCTGCGTGCCGCCGAAGGGCTGTGGGTGGCGGGCGATATCGCCACCTTTGCCCTGCATGACCAGCCGCGACGCATTGAACACTGGCGCCTGGCCCAACAACAGGCACGCATCGCCGCGCACAACATGCTCGGCAGCGAGGAGCGCTACAGCGATGTGCCGTTCTTCTGGACCTACCATTTCGGCAAAAACTTCGATTACCTCGGCCATGCCGAACAGTGGGACGACATCGTCTTTGAAGGCACGCCGGAGCAGTACGCATTCATCGCCCTGCTGTGCCAGAACGGCATCGTCGCGGCAGTGGTCGCCTGCGAATACCAGCGCGTGACGTCGATGCTCGCCGATCGCATGAAACGCCCGCTGGCCATGGGTGAGGCGTTGAAGTTGATACGCATCCACAGCGAGCAATAGGAGACCCCCATCGTCCGGATGCCGCGCTGCCGTGCAGCAAACGCCCATAGCAGTCCGGCTTGTCGGCGATGGCGCGCCGTCTGGCACTCCGCGTCGTCCCCTTCGCCAACGTGTTGGCGAAGGCGGTAGTCAGCTATGCCGACGCTGCCCCTGCGGCTCGGTGCGCTCCGCCATGCCACTCTCAACCACCCCTTCCACCGCCAGCCACCAGGCATTGCCGCGCGATGGGTAATCCAGGTAAAACGCCTGGCCCATCTGCGGCGTGGTGATGCTGATGTTCTTTTCCCAGGCCAGCGCGAGGATCCGGTCAAACGGTTCGTGCCACGCGTGCATCGCCAGGTCGAACGTACCGTTGTGGATCGGCAGCAGCCAGCGCCCGCGCAGGTCGATGTGGGCTTGCAGGGTCTGCTCGGGTTGCATGTGCACGTCCGGCCAGTCGACGTTATAGGCGCCGGTTTCCATCAGCGTCACGTCGAACGGCCCGTACTGCTCGCCAATCTGCTTGAAGCCGTCGAAGTAACCACTGTCGCCGCTGAAGAAAATCCGCCGCGCGTCATCGATGATCACCCACGACGCCCACAGCGTCTGATTGCCGTCACGTAGCGTACGCCCCGAAAAATGCTGCGACGGCGTAGCGACGAAGCGCATGCCATCGATCTCGGTGTCTTGCCACCAATCCAGTTGCCGCACTTTGGCTGCCGGCACGCCCCACTCGATCAAGGTATCGCCCACACCAATCGGCGCCAGGAAATGCTCGACCTTGGGCGCCAGCGCCTTGATCGCCATATGATCGAGGTGGTCGTAATGGTTGTGCGAGAGGATCACCGCCTTGATCGGCGGCAAGTCTTCAAGGCTGATCGGGGGCTGGTGGAACCGTTGCGGACCGGCCCACTGCACCGGCGAGGCGCGTTCGGCAAACACCGGATCGGTCAGCCAGAACTGGTTGCGCAGCTTGAGCAACACCGTCGAGTGGCCTAACCGAAACACGCTGTTGTTGGGTGCCGCCAGCAGTTGCTGACGCGACAACGGCTGCACCGGGATCGCCCCTGCCGGTCGGGTATGCGACGGTTTATTGAACATCGCGGTCCAGAAAACCCCTAGGGTTTTCTTGAAGCTCATCCGGTTGATCGGTGCGTTATTGCGATAGCGCCCTTCATGCTGCACGGATGGCATCTGGTGGGCGGCGTCTGGATTTCGAGTGGTCTTGGTCATGAACAGCTGGCTCCTGGGAGCAGGTCGGATTCCCGCCTCTTGACGATTTGGGAAGACAGGTAGAACGTACCGCGAAAGCAACTACACTACACAGTGTAGTTTTAAGCTTGCAACAACTCGGATCACAAGTAAACTGCCGAGTGTATTTTTTCCGATCCGCCTGTCCGAAGCGAACCTATGAAAGCCCCTTTACGCCTGACCGACCGAAAACGCGAAGCCATTGTCCAGGCGGCCATTGCCGAGTTTCGCGCCAACGGTTTTGACGTCACCAGCATGGACAAGATCGCTGCTGCGGCCGAGGTGTCCAAGCGCACGGTGTACAACCACTTCCCCAGTAAAGAGGAACTGTTCGCCGAAATTCTTCAGAAGTTGTGGGCCAGCAGTAAAGAGCTGCTGGACGTGAGCTACCACCATGATCGCCCGTTACGCGATCAGTTGCATGAGTTGCTGGCGGCAAAGATGGCGACCCTGGCGGACAGCAATTTCCTTGACCTGGCGCGGGTGGCCACGGCGGCAACCATTCACTCGCCGGAGCGCGCAGAAAGCATGTTACGGCGGGTCAGCGAACGCGAACAAGGTTTCAACGGCTGGATCAGCGCGGCACAGGCCGATGGTCGTTTCAAGCCGATCGACCCGAGCTTCGCCGCCAACCAGATTCATGCACTGCTCAAGGCGTTCGCCTTCTGGCCACAAATCCTGCGCAACGAACCGCCACTGACGCCGGAGATGCAGACGGTGGTGATCGAGTCGACGCTGGATATGTTTTTGGGTTGGTATGAAATTGCTTAGTGAGGGTCAAAACGGTATCTACGGTAATTTTTGGGCCTGGCACAGGGGCTGTGGGAGGCTTGCCTACGAATGGCCTGGCGTGATTCAAGCCTCCTGCGCATACGCCTGAAACAACGCCTCCAGCCATTGCATGAACACCCTCAACCGCTCCGGCATGTGCTGTTGCTGTGCATAGAGTAACGACACCTCCATCGGCGCCGGCACGTGATCCGGCAACACCGAGATCCATTCACCGCTGGCCAGCAAGTCGCGCGCGCCCATGTGCGGCACTTGCACAATCCCCAGTCCCGCAGCGCAGGCCGCGGAGTAGCACTCGACGTTATTGACCGTGATCCCGCCAACCATCGCGACTTGCCGATGCTTGCCGTTGAGCTGGTATTCAAAACCTTCCGAGCGCGAGCCCAACACACTCACATAATGCACCAGCCGATGCGTGGCCAGATCCTCAAGGGTCTGCGGAATCCCGTATTCACGCACATACCCCGCGCTGACGCAGTTGATCATCCGCACCTGACCGATGGGCCGCGCGACGATGGATTGATCCGGTTGCGCGCCGACCCGCAACACACAATCGAACCCTTCTCGCACCAAGTCGACCCGGCGGTCGGTGCTGCTGATTTCCAATTCGATCTGTGGATGCCGCGCAATGAATTCCGGCAACTGCGGCATGAACACTTTGCGCGCCAGGATGCTGGGCATGTCGACCCGCAGGCGTCCGGCCAACACCGCGCCGGTTTGACGAAACAAGCCTTCCAGTTCATCCATGTGCGACAGCAGGTTCTTGCTCCGTTCGTAGAGCACCAAGCCGTCCTGCGTCACCTGCACCTTGCGTGTGGTGCGGTGCAGCAAGCGCGCGCCCAGCAGGGCTTCCAGTGCCTGAACCTGTTCCGAAACCGTCGAGCGCGGCAACCCCAGACTCTCGCCCGCCTGGGTAAAACTCGACAGTTCGGTGACCCGAATGAAGGTCTTGAGCAATTCCAGTTTGTTCATGGGTAATGCCTTGTATTGTTCGGCTTATCCGACCAGTGATTCCGATTTTGTCCTGTTTATCACCAACCAGCGGATAAATACACTTCCTCGACTGCTTTACATCCCCCTGAGGAACACGCCATGACTCGTAACATCGCACTCATTACCGGCGCCAGCCGTGGACTCGGCCGAAGCGCGGCGCTGCACCTCGCCGCACAGGGCGTCGACATCATCGGCACTTACCACAGCAACCTCGCCGAATCCCAAGCAGTGATCAGCGAGGTCGAGAAACTCGGCGCTCGTGCGGTGATGTTGCAGTTGGACGTCAGCCAGAGCAGCACCTTCGCCGGGTTTGTCGCCGAGGTCGCTAACACCTTGAACACCACGTTCTCCCGTACAACCTTCGATTTCCTGATCAACAATGCCGGCGTCGGTTTGCATGTGCCCTTCGTTGAGGTTCAGGAAGCGCAGTTCGACCAAATGGTGAATATTCACCTGAAAGGCCCGTACTTCCTGACCCAGGGCTTGCTGCCATTGATCGCCGACGAAGGCCGGATCGTCAATATTTCCTCGGGTCTGGCGCGCTTCTCCATGCCAGGCTTAAGCGCCTACGCCATGATGAAGGGCGGTATGGAAGTAATGACCCGCTACCTGGCGCTGGAGCTTGGCCCGCGCCGGATCCGCGTCAACACCTTGGCCCCCGGCGCGATCGCCACCGATTTCAGCGGCGGCATGGTCCGCGACAACCCGCAGGTCAATCAGAACATTGCCAACGCTACCGCTTTGGGCCGCGTGGGCCAGGCGGATGACATCGGCGGCGCCATCTCGATGCTGTTGGGTGAAGGCAGTGGCTGGATCAATGGCCAACGCATCGAAGCCGCAGGCGGCGTTTACCTCTGACCGGCCACGACCCGCGCAACGATCTGTTCGCGCTGGGCCAATAGCGCCGCCCCGCGTTGACGTGCCAGCGCCAGCACCTCCGCCGGGGCGTTCTCTGGACGACCTGAGTTGAAGGGTGGCGCTGGCGCGTATTCCATTTGCAACTGCGTCGCCTGCGCTTCCTGATCGCCGAACAGTTCGGCGGTCAAGGTCAAGGCGAAATCGATGCCCGCCGTGACCCCGCCGCCGCTCATCAAGTTGCCATCGCGCACCACCCGTTCCTGCACCGCAATCGCGCCAAAGGCTTCGAGCAAGCCGTGGGACGCCCAATGGGTGGTGGCCCGGCGTCCGCGCAATAAGCCTGCTGCGCCCAATACCAAAGCCCCGGTGCATACCGACGTGATGAAACGCGCATTGGCGGCTTGATGGCGGATAAATCCCAACGTCTCCTCGTCTTCCATCAACGGATTGACCCCGGTACCGCCTGGGATGCAGATCACCTCCAGCGCCGGGCAGTTGGCGAAATCCACGCTCGGGCTCAGCATCAGCCCGGTGCTGGAACGGATCGGCTCAAGGTTCTTCCAGATCAGGTGCACGGTGACATCGGGCAATGAGGCGAACACATCATAAGGACCTGTCAGGTCGAGTTGTTGCACGTTGGGGAACACAAGTAAGCCGATGTGCAGGGTCATTGCGGTGTCTCCTGGTTCATGGTTGGCCAGTGGATTGGCGGTGGACGTACTGACTGTAGTCCGCTAGCCTTTGGCAGATACGCCAGATAACCCACACTTTCCGCCAAAACCGCTTTACACCCGAGGCAATCATGCCCGACACCCTCAAAACCCTGTATGTACTGACCTTTCCCGACGTGCAATTGCTCGACGTGTCTGGCCCCGTGCAGGTGTTCGCCTCGGCCAACGAACTGATGGCCAAACAGGGCCGTGCAGCGCCCTACTCGCTCAAGGTGATTGCCGCCGAAGGGTCTTCGGTGATGTCTTCCGCTGGACTCGGCTTGATCACCTTGCCCCTGCCAACGGCCGACCAGCCGTGCGACACCCTGCTGATTGCCGGTGGTCGCGGGATCGATGCGGCGGCGGATAACCCACAGTTGCTGAACTGGCTACAAATCCAAGCGCTCAACGCACGACGCGTGGCGTCGGTGTGCAGCGGCGCGTTTCTATTGGCGGCAGGTGGGTTGCTCGACGGGAAACGAGTGGTCACGCACTGGAGTCGCTGCGCGGAGCTGGCCCGACGCTACCCCGCCCTGCACGTCGAGGCCGATCCGATCTTCATCAACGACGGCAAGCTCTGGACTTCGGCCGGGATCACCGCCGGCATCGACCTGGCGCTGGCCTTGGTCGAAGAGGACCTCGGCCATGACCTGGCGCTGGCCGTGGCCCGACACCTGGTGGTGTTTCTCAAACGCCCTGGCGGCCAGTCGCAGTTCAGCGCGACCCTGGCCCTGCAAAACAACGCCGGACGCTTTAGCGAGTTGCATGCCTGGATCGCGGAAAACCTCAGCGCGGACTTATCGGTGGCGGTCCTCGCTGAACGGGTGGGCATGAGCGAACGCAGCTTCGTGCGCCACTACCGCGCGCAAACCGGCAGTACGCCGGCGCGGGCCATCGAACAACTGCGGGTTGAGGCCGCGCGGCGGCTGTTGGGCGATACAGTGTTGCCGATCAAGCGAGTGGCCAGTCGTTGCGGTTTCGGCACCGAAGAAACCCTGCGCCGCAGTTTTTTGCGGGCGATTGCGGTGACGCCTCAGGCCTATCGCGAGCGCTTTGCCGCCGAGTGAAACACCGAACCCGCATTCGACATAGAATCACCCCATTCCTTGAATTGCTGCTGTTGAGCGACTGCCATGCATTACGACCTGTTGATTCGCAACGCCCTGATCATCGACGGCTGCAACACACCCGGTTACCCGGCCTATGTTGCCATTCACCAAGGCCGCATCCAGCGCATCGGTGACCTCAGCGGTGCAACGGCCACCGATGAGGTCGACGCCAACGGCCGCGTGCTGGCGCCGGGCTTCATCGATGTGCATACCCATGACGACACGGTGGTGATCCGCAAGCCTGAGATGCTGCCGAAAATAAGCCAGGGCGTGACCACCGTGATTGTCGGCAACTGTGGCATCAGCGCTTCACCGGTCAGCCTGGCCGGTGACCCGCCGGACCCAATGAACCTGCTGGGCACTGCCGCGGCCTTCGTCTATCCGCGTTTCAGCGATTACCGCGCGGCGGTGGATGCGGCGCGGCCGGCGGTTAACGTCGCGGCGTTGGTCGGCCACACGGCGTTGCGCAGCAACCATCTGGACGATTTGTACCGCACTGCCCGGCCTGCGGAAATCGCCGCCATGCGCGAACAACTGCGCGACAGCCTCGAGGCCGGCGCACTGGGCCTTTCCACCGGCCTGGCCTATGCCTCGGCGTTCTCTGCCGAGACCGATGAAGTGTTGCAACTGGCCGAAGAACTGAACGCCTTCGGTGCGCTGTACACCACCCATCTGCGCAGTGAGTTCGAGCCAGTATTGGAGGCGATGGACGAAGCCTTTCGCATTGGCCTGCATGCCCGCTCCCCGGTGGTGATCTCGCATTTGAAATGCGCCGGGGCCGGTAACTGGGGGCGCAGTCCGCAGTTGCTCAGTGCACTGGAACAGGCCGCGCGGCAGCATCCGGTGGCCTGTGACTGCTATCCGTATGCCGCCAGTTCGTCGACGCTGGACCTCAAGCAAGTCACCGACGCGCATCGAATCACCATCACCTGGTCGACGCCACACCCCGAACAGAGCGGGCGCGACTTGCTCGACATCGCCGCCGAGTGGAATCTCTCGCTGCTGGACACGGCACGCACACTGCAACCCGCAGGCGCGGTGTATTACGGCATGGACGAGCAGGACGTGCAGCGCATTCTGGCGCACCCGCTGTCAATGATCGGCTCCGATGGCTTGCCGGAAGACCCGTTTCCACATCCGCGTTTGTGGGGTGCCTTCCCACGCGTACTCGGCCACTTCAGCCGCGACCTGGGCTTGTTCCCCCTGCACACCGCCGTGCACAAGATGACCGGCCTGACCGCTGCCCGATTCGCCTTGCATGAGCGCGGGGAAATTCGCGAGGGTTACTGGGCAGATTTGGTGTTGTTTGACCCGCAGCGGGTGCGGGATGTCGCCGACTTCAAAAACCCGCAGCAGGCTGCCGAGGGGATTGACGGGGTGTGGGTCAACGGAGTGTTGAGCTATGCCGAGGGGCAGTCGCAGGGAGCACGGCAAGGGAGATTCTTGCCGCGCGGTGCCGGATTGAGTGAGGGATTCAACCGATACTCCTGACTGAACACATACCCTGTAGGAGATGCCGCAGGCTGCGATCGGCTGGGAACCAGCCGTGTTTGCGTGAAGGTCGCTCCGGCCTTATCGCAGCCTGCGGCAGCTCCTACAGGTTGATACCCCTCAAGCTCCGAGCAAAATCCCGCGACACTCACCAAAACCAATCGACGCAAAGCCCTCTCGCTGGCAACGGGCGCGGAAGATCACTTCGTCGCCGTTCTCGAGGAAGCGCCGGCTTTCGCCGCTTGGCAAGGCAATGGCATTTTTTCCGCCGTCGCTCATTTCCAGCAGGCTGCCGAACTGCCCCGCATGTGGCCCGGACAGCGTGCCGGTGCCCAGCAAATCACCCGGTTGCAGCTTGCAGCCGTTGACGCTGTGGTGCGCGACCATCTGCGCCACGGTCCAGTACATGTTCTGGGTATTGCTCAGTGCCAGCCGATGCGGCGCCAGGCCCTGTTCTTTCATCTGCGGGGTGAACAGCAACACTTCCAGCTCGATGTCCAGCGCCCCGCCCTGCTGATCGGCCGCGTCCAACAAATAGGGCAGCGGCTGCGGATCACCTTCAGGCCGAGCCGGCTGCGCACGGCGGAACGGCGCCAGCGCTTCGGCGGTCACCACCCAGGCCGAGATGCTGGTGGCAAAGCTCTTCGACAGAAACGGCCCCAGCGGCTGGTATTCCCAGGCTTGCAGGTCGCGCGCCGACCAGTCGTTGAGCAGGCAGAAACCGGCGATGTGTTGCGCAGCATCGCCAATCGCAATGGCTTCGCCCATGGCATTGCCCGGTCCGATCCACACGCCCATTTCCAGCTCGTAATCCAGCCGCTTGCTCGGACCGAACTCCGGCACTGTCGCACCTGGCGCCAGGGTCTGGCCGTTGGGGCGCTTGACTGCCGTTTCAGAGATGCAGATGGTCGACGCCCGACCGTGGTAACCAATCGGTACGTACTTGTAGTTGGGCAACAGCGGGTTGTCGGGTCGGAACAACTTGCCGACGTTCATTGCATGATGAATGCCGACGTAGAAATCGGTGTAGTCGCCAATGCGCGCCGGAACGTGCATCTCGCACTCGGCCATGGGATGCAACACGCTGTCCGCCAGTGGCCGCAAACGCGCCAACTGCGGGCTGGATTCGTCCAGCAGGTGCAGCAACTCACTGCGCAAGGCTTGCCTGGCCGACGCGCCCAACGCGAAAAAATCGTTGAGCTGATCGCGGCTGGCGGCTTCGGCAGCATCGCGCGCGGCGCCGTTGAAAAAGCCCACCTCCAGCGCGGCACGCAGGTCGAGAATCATGTCGCCGATGGCCACGCCACCGCGCTTGCTCAAGCCCGGGCGACTGAACACGCCCAGCGGCAGGTTTTGCAGTGGAAAATCGGGGTGGCCGTTGGCCGAGGCAACCCAGCTACGGTGGTTCGAAGAAGTGCTCATGCGTGATTCCCTGAGTCGAAAGTCTTGGCCATGCCTGACCAGCAGGCATCGTAATCAGTCTGCAGTTGCGGGCAGTCGAGGGCATGGCGGCTGGCGCGCAGCACTTTGCCGGTCTCGAACATGAACGCCATGGTGTTGTCGATCTTGTGCGGCTGGAGCTCGGCGGCAATCGCCTTCTCCACGGTAGCGTTGTCCGGGCCGTGGGCGCTCATGCAGTTATGCAGCGACGCACCGCCGGGGGTAAAGCCCTCGGCCTTGGCATCGTAGGCGCCATCGATCAGGCCCATGAACTCATTCATCAAGTTGCGATGGAACCACGGCGGACGGAAGGTGTTTTCCGCCACCAGCCAACGCGGCGGGAAGATCACGAAATCGATATTGGCCTGACCGTGGACCGGCCCCGGCGCGGTCAATACCGTGAAGATCGACGGGTCCGGGTGGTCGAAACTGATGCTGCCGAGGGTGTTGAAACGGCGCAGGTCGTATTTGTACGGCACGTTGTTGCCGTGCCACGCCACCACGTCGAACGGCGAATGATCGAGCTGAGTGGACCACAGTTCACCGAGAAATTTCTGCACCAGCACCCGCGGCTCATCACGTTCCTCGAAACGGGCGACCGGCGCGAGAAAGTCCCGCGGATTGGCCAGCCCATTGCTGCCAATCGGCCCCAGTGTCCGGCAGGCGCAGGGCGCAGCCGTGGTTTTCGCAGATATAACCCCGGGCGCTCGCGTCCAGCAGTTGCACGCTGAACTTCATGCCACGGGGGATCACTGCGATTTCCTGCGGTTCGATATCCAGCACGCCCAGCTCGGTGATCAGCCGCAGACGGCCGCTTTGCGGGACGATCAGCCACTCACCGTCGGCATTGAAAAACGCGCGGTCCATGGAAGCATTGGCGGCGTATAGGTAAATGCTCACGCCCTCCGCCTGATCCGCTGCCGAGGTTCGCGCCATTCCGATCAAACCGTCGATGAAATCGGTTTTTTCGCCGGGAATATCAACAGCGTTCCAACGCAGGCGATTCGGGCTGATCGGGCCGGATTCCTGACCGACAATCTGCCGCGCCAGCCGCTCGTAGCGTGGGTGCGACGCCGAAGGCTTGATCCGGTACAACCAGGTGCGCCGAGCCTCTGCGCGCGGTACGGTGAAAGCCGTGCCCGACAGCAATTCGGTGTACAGGCCGTGGCTGTGCTTTTGCGGTGAGTTCTGCCCGACCGGCAAGGCGCCGGGCAACGCTTCGCTGCTGAACTGGTTGCCGAAGCCGCTTTGGTAGGTCAGGCCTTCGGGAGATTGGCTGGTAAACATCTCGACCTCTTGTCGTGAGACTTCAGGTTTTATTGTCGTAATTCAATTACGCATAACGTAATTTGAGTTTGTCATGAGGTCAAGCTATAAAGCAGCCTTCTCAGACCGGCGTATACCTCCCCATGACAGCGGAAATCGAAAGCCCAGCAGGCGGACGGCAGCAAAAAGTTCAGTCGGCTGAAGTCGGTGTGGGCATCCTCAAAGCCTTGGCCGAACTGGCCCCGGCCACTTCCCTGTCGAAACTCGCGGAGCACGTCGGCATGCCGGCGAGCAAGGTCCATCGCTACTTGCAGGCGCTGGTGGACAGCGGCTTTGCCGAGCAGGACGTCGCCACCAATCACTATGGCCTGGGACGCGAAGCGCTGCAGGTCGGGCTGGCGGCGCTGGGGCAACTGGACGTACTGAAAATCGCCGCGCCGCACCTGGTGGCGCTGCGCGATGAGCTGAACGAAACCTGCTTTCTCGCGGTGTGGGGCAACAAAGGGCCGACCGTGGTCTACGTCGAACAATCGATCGGCGCGGTGACTCTGGTGACGCAGATCGGCTCGGTACTGCCGCTGCTCAGCTCGTCCACCGGACTGGTGTTCAACACCTTCCTCGCGGCCAATGAAACCGCAGCGTTGCGCGAACTGGAATCGGCGTCGCTGAGCGCAAAACAGCTCAAGGAAGTCGACAAACACATCAAGGAAATCCGCAGCACCGGAGTGCATCAGATCCATGGGATGTTGATGGCCGGAGTCAACGCGGTGTCGTCGCCGGTGTTTACCATGGGTAACAAACTGGCGGGCGTGCTGACGGTGGTCGGCTCGGCGTCGGTGTTTACCAGCGACGTGCAGGATGTGGCGGCGAAGCAACTGTTGAAGACCACCCAGGCGATCAGTGCGCGGATGGGTGGGACCTTACCGACCTGAACGGGATGCACATCTGAACGGTAGGAGCTGCCGCAG
Source organism: Pseudomonas sp. NA-150 (assembly GCF_044336365.1). Taxonomy (NCBI): domain Bacteria; kingdom Pseudomonadati; phylum Pseudomonadota; class Gammaproteobacteria; order Pseudomonadales; family Pseudomonadaceae; genus Pseudomonas; species Pseudomonas sp. NA-150. The sequence continues at coordinate 4,456,288 of NZ_CP172305.1, forward strand.
GCTGCGATAAGATCCAAAGGATCTTCATTCTTTTTGTGACCGGTTCCCGGTCAATCGCAGCCGTCGGCAGCTCCTACAATTGGAACGCACCCCACCCCATCAATCCGCCGTCAACACCCCACGCCGCACCTGATCGCGCTCAATCGATTCAAACAACGCCTTGAAGTTGCCCTCGCCAAAGCCGTCGTCACCCTTGCGCTGGATGAATTCGAAGAACACCGGCCCCATCAGGGTTTCCGAGAAAATTTGCAGCAACAGGCGACGCTCGCCGCCATCCGAGGAGCCGTCCAACAAGATACCGCGTGCCTGCAATTGGTCCTGCGGCTCGCCATGGTTGGGCAGCCGCCCTTCCAGCATCTCGTAATAGGTGTCCGGCGGCGCGGTCATGAAGCGCATGCCGATCGCTTTCAGCGCGTCCCAGGTCTTGATCAGGTCGTCGGTGAAGAACGCTACGTGCTGGATGCCTTCGCCATTGAACTGCATCAAAAACTCTTCGATCTGCCCCGCCCCCCTCGACGACTCTTCATTCAACGGGATGCGAATCATGCCGTCCGGCGCGGTCATCGCTTTGGAGGTCAGACCGGTGTACTCGCCTTTGATGTCGAAATAGCGAATTTCACGAAAATTGAACAGTTTTTCGTAGAAGTTGGCCCAATACGCCATGCGCCCGCGATAGACGTTGTGGGTCAGGTGGTCGATGAATTTCAGGCCCGCGCCCACCGGATGGCGTTCCACACCTTCGATAAAGTTGAAGTCGATGTCATAAATCGAGGTGCCTTCGCCAAAACGGTCGATCAGGTACAGCGGCGCACCGCCAATGCCTTTGATCGCCGGCAGACGCAGCTCCATTGGGCCGGTGGCGATTTCCACCGGCTGCGCGCCCAGTTCCAGCGCACGGTTGTAGGCTTGCTGCGCGTCCTTGACCCGGAACGCCATGCCGCACACTGAGGGGCCGTGCTCGGCAGCGAAGTACGAGGCGACGCTGTGCGGTTCGTTGTTGAGGATGAGGTTGATCCCGCCTTGCCGATACAGCGAGACGTTCTTCGAGCGGTGATTGGCGACTTTGGTGAAGCCCATGATTTCAAACACCGGCTCCAGGGTGTTCGGCGTCGGCGAAGCGAACTCAATGAATTCGAAGCCCATCAGGCCCATCGGGTTTTCGTATAAATCAGCCATGGTCTGGCTCCTTGCAATTGAGAGAGAGGAAAACGCGCGCAGTCACTCTCAAACGGGCGGAGCGCAGGAAATGCCCCGCACGCTACGGGCGAGGAAGTCGCCGAAGATCAACTGTAAGCCCAGGATTTTCATGTTGCCTCAATCACTCTGGCTTGTCGGATTGCGCATCGGGGTGCGCGGTCTGGAACGCTGTATGGTGCAGTGCTAACGCTTCGACCCGGCAAATCCTTGGGTAATCGCTCAGGTCCACGTTAAAACGACGGGCTGCATAGAGTTGCGGCAACAGGAACACGTCCGCCAACCCCACCTCGCCGAAACAAAAGCCCTCATCGCCGATCAGCGCCTCCACGGCGGTGAAACCCTGGGTGATCCAGTGATCGATCCAGGCCACCACCTCGGGCTCCTTGAGCGGCAGACCGCGCAAGCGATTCAGCACCGAGACGTTGTGCAGCGGATGGATATCGCAACCGATCAACGCGGCGACCGCCCGCTGCTGTGCGCGCTGGACCAGGTCCTTGGGCAACAACGCGGGCTGCGGATAACGCTCCTCGAGGTACTCGATGATCGCCGACGACTGGATGATCACCTCGCCACTCTCCAGACGCAGCGCAGGCACCCTGCCCTGGGGATCGATGGCGCGATACTCGGGTTTGAGCTGTTCGCCACCGTCACGAATCAGGTTCACCGGGATCGCCTCGAACGTCAGCCCTTTCAAGGCCAGCGCGATGCGCACCCGGTAGCTGGAGGTCGAACGGTAGTAGGTAAATAGATCCACGGTGGGCTGCCTGCTGTGCACGTTCTCTACCTATAGAGGATAGCTTCGGGAGACGTGTCTGTTTGTTATGGTTTCGAGATTAATCGTAATTCAGTTACGCAATGCGTAAATTGCGGGAGATAGGTGTCGATGTCAAGCGGGCGTAGTTGTGATCAACACAAGACCTGCAGGAGTTCACCGCAGGCTGCGATAAGGCCGGAACGGCCTTCCGGTCGGCGAGTTCGCAGCCTTCGGCAGCGCCTACAGATGCTCTCTCATCACATCAGGTCCAGCCTTCCAGCCGTAACGTTGACCTCACCAACCGCTGTTCCTCGTTCTCGATATCCTTAAGGTTTTCGCTGATGCTCTGGATATGCGCAATGGCCGCCTTGCGCGCCTGTTCAGGCAAGCGCCCGGTCACCGCGTTGTACAGCCGCGCGTGCTGGCGGTCGATCTGGCGTTTTTGCGGTTCGCGGTGGTACAGATTGTTGACCGAGGCAAACACGGTGTTGAGCAGCAGATCGGTCAGTGAGCGCAAAGTCTGCACCAGCACCGGGTTGTGCGACGCCTCGCAAATCGCCAGGTGAAAGGCATGGTCGAGCCGCGCATGGCTTGAGGCTTCCAGCGGCTGTTCATGGGCGGCGATCAGCGCTTCGTAGCTGCGAGTGATCATCACAAAATCGGCGTCGGTGCCGCGCAGGGCCGCCAGCCGCGCCGACTCCCCTTCCAGCAGGCTGCGCACTTCAAACAAATCGTACAGGGTACGCGGCTGCGAGCCGAACAGGTGCATCAACGGCGAGTCGGTGCCGTGGTTCGACAGCTGGGCAACGAACGAGCCCTTGCCCTGTGAGGTCTCGATAATGCCTCGGGCGCGCAGCAGTTTCAGGCCCTCGCGCAAGGCAGTGCGCGACACCCCGAGCTTTTCCGTCAGACGCCGCTCGGAGGGCAGGATTTGCCCGGTTTTCAACACGCCATCGACGATCAAGCGCTCGATACGCTCACACACCACGTCAGCGACCTGCGGTGCACGGGGCGAAGTAGGACTGTTCATGCGCACTCCACTGGTATGACCAGTCACAAAAAATAAAACCAGCACTCAAATGAACAATCATAACCAATTGATAAATAATGAATTTATTAAACAAATCAGGTCTTAACCAGAAAAAAACTGGTTCGACCACACCGCTAATACGTGGACAGTAAGGCCCACGCGGCCAATGATGCAAGTGTGCCTATTCGGTAAAGCGGTCCCTCATAACAACAAATTCAGGGTTATCAGCTCACCATGAACATTTTGTACGACGAACGCGTCGACGGTGCCCTGCCTGACACCGACAAAGCGCACCTGTACCTGGCCCTGCGCGAACACCTGCCGGATCTGGAAATCCTCCATCGCGAGGAAGAACTCAAGCCTTATGAGTGCGACGGACTGTCGGCTTACCGCACCACACCGATGATGGTGGTGCTGCCGCGCACCATTGAGCAGGTCGAAACCCTGCTCAAGCTGTGTCACGAAATGGAAGTGCCGGTGGTCGCCCGAGGCGCCGGGACTGGTCTGTCCGGCGGCGCGCTGCCGCTGGAAAAAGGTCTGTTGCTGGTGATGGCGCGCTTCAATCAAATCCTCCACATCGATCCCGCCGCGCGCTCGGCCCGCGTGCAGCCGGGCGTACGCAACCTGGCGATCTCCCAGGCCGCCGCGCCTTACGACCTGTATTACGCCCCTGACCCGTCGTCGCAGATTGCCTGCTCGATCGGCGGCAACGTCGCGGAAAACGCAGGCGGCGTGCACTGCCTGAAATACGGCCTGACCGTGCACAACCTGCTGAAAGTGGAGATTCTAACGGTCGAGGGCGAACGCATGACCCTCGGCTCCGACGCGCTGGACTCGCCGGGCTTCGACCTGCTGGCGCTGTTCACCGGCTCGGAGGGCATGCTCGGCATCATCACCGAAGTCACGGTCAAACTGTTGCCTAAACCACAGGTGGCGAGAGTGCTACTGGCCGCCTTCGACTCGGTGGAAAAAGCCGGGCATGCGGTGGCCGACATCATTGCCGCCGGCATCATTCCCGGTGGTCTGGAGATGATGGATAACCTGGCGATTCGCGCCGCCGAAGATTTCATCCACGCCGGTTATCCGGTGGACGCAGAAGCCATTCTGCTGTGCGAGTTGGATGGCGTCGAAGCCGACGTCCACGACGACTGTAACCGGGTCCGCGAAGTGCTGGAAAAAGCCGGCGCCACCGAAGTGCGTCTGGCCCGCGACGAAGCCGAGCGCGTACGGTTTTGGGCCGGGCGCAAAAATGCATTCCCTGCTGTCGGACGCTTGTCACCGGACTATTACTGCATGGACGGCACCATCCCGCGCCGTGAGCTGCCGGGCGTGTTGCAGGGCATCACCGCGTTGTCCGAAGAGTACGGATTGCGCGTGGCCAACGTGTTCCATGCCGGCGACGGCAACATGCACCCGTTGATTCTGTTCGATGCCAACCAACCCGGCGAACTGGATCGCGCCGAAGCCCTGGGCGGCAAGATTCTTGAGTTGTGCGTCAAGGTCGGTGGCAGCATCACCGGCGAGCACGGCGTTGGCCGCGAGAAAATCAACCAGATGTGCGCCCAGTTCAACAGCGATGAACTGACCCTGTTCCATGCCGTAAAAGCTGCCTTCGATCCCAGCGGCCTGCTCAATCCGGGCAAAAACATTCCGACCCTGCACCGCTGCGCCGAATTCGGTGCCATGCATGTGCACATGGGGAAACTGCCCTTCCCTGAACTGGAGCGTTTTTGATGCTGAACCCAGTCAATCTCGACGCCAGCGCCGCGCTGCTCGAACAGGTCAATCAAGCGCTGCAAAACAGTACACCGCTGCGCATTCAGGGCGGCAACAGCAAAGCTTTTCTCGGGCGCGAGGTGGCGGGCGAGATCATCGACACCCGCCCCCATCGCGGCATCGTCACCTATGACCCGACGGAACTGGTGATCACCGCGCGGGCCGGCACGCCACTCAGCGAACTGTGCGCGGCGCTGGATGCGCAGGGACAAATGCTGCCCTGCGAACCGCCGTCCTTCGGCGACGACGCCACGGTCGGCGGCATGGTCGCTGCCGGGCTGTCCGGCCCGCGCCGACCATGGTCCGGCTCGGTGCGCGATTTTGTGCTAGGCACTCGGGTCATCACTGGCCACGGCAAGCACCTGCGCTTCGGCGGCGAGGTGATGAAAAACGTTGCCGGTTACGACCTCTCGCGTCTATTGGCGGGCAGTTTCGGCTGCCTCGGCCTGCTCACCGAAGTCTCGCTCAAAGTGCTGCCGAAACCTCGCCAGTGCAGCAGCATTGCCCTGGAAATGAACATTGACCGGGCGCTGCTGAAACTCGCGGAGTGGGGGCAGCAACCGATGCCCATCAGCGCCGCCAGCCATGATGGAAAGGTGTTGCGCTTGCGCCTGGAAGGCGGCGAAGGTTCGGTGGCGGCAGCCCATGATCGCCTCGGCGGCGAGGTGCTGGCGCCTTCGTACTGGGACGATCTGAACCAACAACGCCTGGCTTTTTTCAACGAAGGCTTACCGTTGTGGCGGCTGTCGCTACCCAACAATATCGGCCATCTGGCCTTGCCCGGCGAACAGTTGATCGACTGGGGTGGCGCACAACGCTGGCTGAAATCAGATGCCGGCGCGGAAGCAATCCAGACTATTGCCAGCGAAGTCGGTGGCCACGCCCTCTGTTACAGCCACGGCGTCAGCGACAGCCCGTTCCAACCGCTGGCCAATCCATTGTTGCGCTACCACCGCCAACTGAAGGCACAACTCGACCCGCAGGGGATTTTCAACCCGGGCCGAATGTACGCAGGGATCTGAACCATGCAGACCACATTAAGCGAACAGGCCAAACGTCTGCCCCGCGCGGAAGAAGCCGAGAGTATCTTGCGTAGCTGCGTGCATTGCGGCTTCTGCAACGCCACCTGCCCGACGTATCAGTTGCAAGGTGATGAGCTGGACGGCCCGCGCGGGCGCATCTACCTGATCAAGCAAGTGCTGGAAGGCAACCACGTCACGGAAAAAACCCAGTTACACCTGGACCGCTGCCTGAGCTGCCGCAATTGCGAAACCACCTGCCCGTCCGGGGTCGACTACCACAACTTGCTGGACATCGGCCGCGAAGTGGTTGACCGCGCGGTGCCACGGCCGCTGGACCAACGTCTGCTGCGCATGGGTTTGCGTGCTGTGGTGCCCAACGCCGGACTGTTCAAGACCCTGCTGTCCCTGGGCCAAAGCTTCCGCCCGCTGCTGCCCGACGCGATCAAATGCAAACTGCCTCGGCAGATTCACCCGGCCAAGGCGCGACCGACGCAACGTCACACGCGGCGCGTATTGATGCTGGAAGGCTGTGTGCAACCGGCGCTGTCACCCAACACCAACGCCGCCACGGCACGGGTACTGGATCGGCTGGGGATCAGCGTCACGCCCATCAGCCAGGCCGGTTGCTGCGGCGCGGTGGACTATCACTTGAATGCCCAGGAAGCGGGCTTGAATCGCGCCCGACGCAACATCGACGCCTGGTGGCCGAGCCTGGAAAGCGGCGCCGAAGCCATCGTGCAGACGGCCAGCGGCTGCGGCGCCTTCGTCAAGGACTACGGGCATTTGCTCAAGGACGACCCGGCCTACGCGGCCAAGGCGCAGCGGGTCAGTGCCTTGACCAAGGACCTGGTGGAAGTGTTGCGCGACGAACCGCTGGAAACCCTTGGCGTGCACAGTGATCTACGCTTGGCCTTCCACTGCCCGTGCACCTTGCAACATGCGCAGAAACTCGGCGGCGCGGTGGAAAGCGTGCTCATCCGCCTCGGCTTCAACCTCACCGCCGTGCCCGATGCACACCTGTGTTGTGGTTCGGCAGGCACCTATTCAATGACCCAACCGGAACTGTCGCAGCAGTTGCGCGATAACAAACTGAACGCGTTGGAAAGCGGTCAACCGCAGGTGATCGTCACCGCTAACATCGGCTGCCAGACTCACCTCGACAGCGCCGGCCGTACCCCGGTCAGGCACTGGATCGAAATGGTCGAAGACGCCTTGCATTAATCGGTTCCAACACCTTGATTGCCCCCCCTTTTTTTGTCGGAGAGTTTCATGAAAACCAAAAGCGTATTGAGCCAGACCGAAGTCAGCCAGATCCTCGCCGCCGCCCGCGCTGAAGCGCAGAAAAACAACTGGGCGGTGACCATCGCCATCGCCGACGACGGCGGTCATCTATTGGCCCTGGAGCGTCTCGACGGATGCGCGCCGGCCAGTGCCTACATCGCCACCGAAAAAGCCCGCACCTCGGCGCTGGGTCGCCGTGAGACCAAGAGTTATGAAGACATGGTCAACGGCGGGCGCACTGCGTTTGTCACCGCGCCCCTGCTGACCTCGCTGGAAGGCGGCGTGCCGGTGATTGTCGATGGCCAGGTGATTGGTGCGGTGGGCGTGTCCGGGGTAAAAGCCGATCAGGATGCACAGGTGGCCAAGGCCGGGGCTGACATCTTCGGCGCCAAGTAAATCGCCTTCACTGCAATCCTCTGTAGGAGCCAACTTGTTGGCGAGCAGCTTGATGCGGTGTGCCAAATAGGGCGCCTCGCGAACAAGTTCGCTCCTACAGGCGAATGGCGCAACACCGATTAATGATTGTACGGAGATCCTGAAATGACCGATTTCGTCACCTGCCAGCGCCTGAAGGTCGCGGGTAACCTGCAACGTTTCATCGATGACGACGTGCTGCCGGGCACTGGCCTGGAGCGCGAGGCGTTCTGGAAAGGCTTCGATGCCCTGGTGCATGAACTGGCGCCGCTGAACCGCAAACTGCTGGCCGAACGTGATCGCCTGCAAACCGAACTGGACACCTGGCATCGTGCGCACTCCGGTCCGATCCAGGACATGCCCGCCTATCGCGCCTTCCTGACCTCCATCGGTTACCTGCAACCGCAGCCGGCGCATGTCCAAGCCTCCACGGCCAATATCGACGTCGAAGTCAGCAGCCAGGCCGGCCCGCAACTGGTGGTCCCGGCGGTCAACGCCCGCTATGCCCTGAACGCCGCCAACGCGCGCTGGGGTTCGCTGTATGACGCGCTGTACGGCACCGATGTGATCCCGGAAACCGACGGCGCGGAAAAAGGCAGCGGCTATAACCCGTTGCGTGGCGCCAAAGTCGTCGCCTTCGCCCGCGCCTTCCTCGATGAAGCAGCACCGTTGGCCAGCGGCTCCCACGCCGATGCCCAGCGCTATTCGGTCGACAACGGTCTGTTGGTTGTGACGCTGAACGACGGCAAAAACACTTCACTCCAGGAAGCAGACAGGTTCGTCGGTCATCAAGGCGATGCCTCGCAACCGCATGCGATCCTGCTGAAGAACCACGGCCTGCACATCGAGATCCAGATCGATGCCAGCAGCCCTATCGGTCAAACCGATGCTGCCGGGGTCAAGGACCTGCTGTTGGAAGCAGCGGTGTCGACCATCATCGACTGCGAAGACTCGGTGGCGGCGGTGGATGCCGACGACAAGGTTTCGGTCTATCGCAATTGGCTCGGCCTGATGAAGGGCGACCTCACTGAAGACCTGTTCAAGGGCGGCAAGACTATCACCCGCCGCCTCAATGCCGACCGCGAGTACACCGGCGCCAATGGCAGCCCGCTCAAGCTGCATGGCCGCTCGCTGCTGTTCATCCGCAACGTCGGCCATCTGATGACCAACCCGGCGATTGTCGACGGCGAAGGCAAGCAGATTCCCGAAGGCATACTCGACGGCGTGGTCACCAGCCTGATCGCCTTGCATGACCTCCAGCGCAAGGGCAATTCGCGCACCGGCAGCGTGTACATCGTCAAACCGAAAATGCACGGTCCGGCCGAAGTCGCGTTCGCCGAGCAACTGTTCAGCCGCGTCGAAGACCTGCTCAAGCTGCCGCGCAACACCTTGAAAATGGGGATCATGGACGAAGAGCGGCGCACCAGCGTCAACCTCAAGGCCTGCATCGCGGCGGCGTCGGCACGGGTAGCGTTTATCAACACCGGCTTCCTCGATCGCACCGGCGACGAGATGCACAGCTCGATGGAAGCCGGCGCGATGCTGCGCAAGGGCGAGATGAAGAACACGCCGTGGATCAAGGCCTATGAACGCAGCAACGTGCTGGTCGGCCTGGCCTGCGGGCTGCGCGGTCGGGCGCAGATCGGCAAGGGTATGTGGGCGATGCCCGACCTGATGGCCGACATGCTGGAACAGAAAATCGCGCATCCGAAAGCCGGCGCCAACACCGCCTGGGTGCCCTCGCCGACGGCTGCAACGTTGCACGCGCTGCACTATCACAAGGTCGATGTGAAGGCGATTCAGGAAGGGCTGGAAAAGGTTGATTTGGCCAGCGTCAGCGAGCAGATCCTCGACGACCTGCTGACCATTCCGGTCTCACCCGACGCGCGCTGGACGCCGGAGCAGATCCGCGAAGAAGTGGAAAACAATGCCCAGGGTTTGTTGGGTTATGTGGTGCGTTGGGTCGAACAAGGTGTGGGCTGTTCCAAGGTGCCGGACATTCACAACGTCGGCTTGATGGAAGACCGCGCGACGCTGCGGATTTCCAGCCAACACATGGCCAATTGGCTGCGCCATAGGGTGATCAGTGAAGCCGAGGTCCTGGACACCCTGAAGCGCATGGCTGCGGTGGTCGATCAGCAAAATGCAGGGGATCCGTTGTATAAGCCGATGGCCGGGCACTTCGACACCTCGGTAGCGTTCAAGGCCGCCTGTGATTTGGTGTTCAAGGGCTGTGCGCAACCGAGCGGTTATACCGAGCCGTTGCTGCATGATTTCCGCTTGGTATTCAAGCAGCAGTAACTACGTGGAAACCTGTATGAGCTGCCGCAGGCTGCGATGGCGATCTGTCAGTGAAATCGCATCGCAGCCTACGGCAACTCCTGCAGGTGGATCTGGGCGCCTATAGGCTCAGGTGCTCTCGCGCACCACCACTTCAAAACCCAGGTCCACCTGCGGCTCCTGCACCACCCCGTCCAGCAACCCCAACAACAACTGCGCCGCACGCTGCCCGACTTCCTCCCGTGGCGTACGAATCGAGGTCAGACGCGGCACCATGTGCGCCGATCCCGGCAGGTCGTTGAAGCCGATCATCGCCACCCGTTGGGGAATCGCGATGCCTCGGCGCAGTGCTTCCAGGGTCGCGCCCTGGGCCAGGTCGTCGTTGCAGAAGAACACCGCATCAACGTCAGGATGACGCTCCATCAATTGCGCGAACAACTCGCCGCCCAAGCCAATGGAAGATGGCAGCGGTGACATGACTTCCAACGCTGGGTCAAACGCACCGGCTTCCCGTAGCACCCGGCGAAACCCATCGCCACGCTGCAACACCCGTGGATCAAGCTGCGCGGCGATGTAGGCCAGGCGCTTGCGACCGCGCCCCAACAGGTGCCGCGCCGCCTCGGCTCCGGCCTGTTCCTGGGAAAACCCCACGCAGTAATCATCGCGCCCGGAGTGCAGCTCCATCATGTGCACGCAGGGCACGCCGCTGGCCGCCAGCAACTGACGCACCGCCGGCGTGTGATCGAACCCGGTCAGCAGCAGGCCTCGCGGGCGGTTGGCCAAATAGTTGCGCAGCAGGCTCTCTTCTTCCTCCGGCGAGTAGTGATAGTTACCGATCACCACTTCCAGGCCCCGAGTGCGCAACACGCCCTGAATCGCCTCCAGGGTTTCGATGAACAGTTGGTTGGACAGCGACGGCACCAGTACCACCACGGTCTGGCTTTGCGACGACGCCAGCGCCCGCGCCGCCGGATTGGCCACATAGCCTAGACTCAAAGCCGCCGCCCTCACCTTCTCCACCAGCTCCGGCGCAACCGTGGAAATTCCACGCAAGGCACGGGACGCGGTGATCGGTGAAACCGCCGCCAGACGTGCGACTTCGTTCAAGGTAGGACGGCCAGTAGAGCGGGAACCAATGCGTGTCATGTGCTGCCAATAACTCAGAGGGGTTGCCAAAGATAGCGAATGGGCTCTAAGGTAGCGCTGTCTCGCAAATTCCCGCAATGCTTTCCTCGCTACTTATTCGCACCTTTATGGTTACGAGCAATGTATGCAGCGATTGACGTTCGAACGATTGACCCAAAAACAAGACAATAACTGGAAGCAGCCTGGCCGGCCCTTTGTACTAGCCGCCAAAGACAGCGCTGTCTCCAGCTGAGGTGATTATGAATACTGCTATTTCCGCCCTCGTGGTGATGGGTGTTTCCGGCTGCGGCAAAAGCGAAGTCGGCAAAGCCATTGCCCACCGCAGCGAAGGTCACCTGATCGAAGGCGATGCCTTTCACCCCGCCGCCAACATCGAAAAGATGAGTGCTGGCCACCCCCTCAATGATCAAGACCGTGCCGGTTGGCTCGACATCCTCGGCGAGGAACTGGCCAAGGCCGTCGCCAATGGCGAACGTCCAGTGCTGGCCTGTTCGGCTCTCAAGTTGTCTTATCGCGAAAAACTGCGTCATGCGGTGCCAAACCTGGGCTTCGTGTTCCTCGAATTGAGCCGCGAAGTTGCGCAGGAACGTGTCAGCCACCGCCCTGGGCACTTCATGCCAGCCAGCTTGATCGACAGCCAGTTCGCCACCCTCGAGCCGCCGACCGGTGAAGCCCTGACCCTGACGGTCGACGCCACACAGCCGATCGAGACCCTGGGTGAGCAAGCAGCGGACTGGTGGGCTGCGTCTCGGCAATCCTGAAGCCGTGAACGCCAAAGATAGCGCTGTCTTGTAACGTGAACCCGGGCCTGGGTTCACCTTGATGTTGCCTAAGCAGTAGTTCAAAAAGCTCCATGGTTGCAAAAAAATAAATAAAACTGGAGAGATACCCCATGTTTGGTATGACCCAAAACACGTACCTGCTGGTCGATGCACTTGTGACGATCATCGGCCTGGTGCTGTTGATCACCCGCTTCAAGATCCACCCTTTCGTTGCGTTGACCCTCGCTTCCGGCTTCCTCGGCCTGACGTCCGGCATGCCGGTGGACAAGGTCATGAAGTCGTTCCAGGACGGCTTTGGTGGCGTGCTCGGATTCGTCGGCATTTTGCTGGCGCTGGGCACCATGCTCGGTAAATTGATGGCCGATTCAGGCGGCGCCGACCAGATCGCGCGCACCCTGGTTCGCGTGTTCGGCAAAGACCGCGTGCACTGGGCGATGATGTTTTCCGCATTCCTGGTGGGCATCCCGCTGTTCTTCGAAATCGGCTTCGTGCTACTGATTCCGCTGGTGTTCATCGTTGCGCGCAGCACCGGTTTGTCGGTGGTCAAGATCGGCATTCCACTGCTGGCTGGCCTGTCGGCGGTCCACGGTCTGGTCCCGCCGCATCCGGGGCCGCTGCTGGCAATCGGGATTTTCAATGCTGACATCGGCAAGACCATTTTCTATGGCCTGATCGTCGCCCTGCCGACCGCCATGATTGCCGGCCCGATCTACGGCAAGTGGATCTCCAAGTACATTCCCGGCACTCCGTCGCAAGAACTGATGGATCAGATCGCCAAGGAATCCAGCACTGAAAACCTGCCGGGCTTCGGCATCACCCTGGTGACGATTCTGTTGCCGGTGTTCCTGATGCTGCTCAAGACCCTGGCCGATATCGTGGTCCCGGATGGCAACATCATTCGTGTGTGGATGGACTTCATCGGTCACCCGATCACCGCGCTGCTCGCCGCCCTGCTGCTGGCGTTCTACACCTTCGGCGCGGCCCGTGGTTTCGACCGTCAGAAAATCATGAAACTGCTTGATCAAAGCCTGGCGCCAGTTGCGGCGATCGTGATGATCGTGGGTGCGGGTGGTGGCTTCAAACAAATGCTGGTCGCCAGTGGCGTGGGTGACGTGATCGGCCACATGGCGGTGCAGGCACAGATCTCGCCGATCTTGCTGGCGTGGCTGGTAGCGGCTGTGGTGCGGATCGCCACCGGCTCCGCGACCGTGGCCACCATCACCGGTGCCGGGATCGTCGCGCCGGTTGTCGGCCTGATTCCGGGCGTCAACCGTGAGCTGCTGGTGCTGGCCACAGGCGCTGGCTCGCTGATCCTGTCCCACGTCAACGATGCGGGCTTCTGGCTGGTCAAGCAGTACTTCAACATGACCGTCGCCGAAACCTTCAAGACCTGGACCGCGATGGAAACCATCCTCTCGGTGGTCGGCCTGATCTTTATCATGCTGTTGTCGATGGTGGTTTAAAGCTGTTGCTAATGTCCATCTCCGCCACGGTGGGGATGGGCAAAAGCTTCGCAGGCAAGCCTGCGAATGAAGCGGCGCGGTGCCGGAAATCATTACCTCGAGCCATCAAGCGCCGACCGGTGCTCCTACCTTGGTATGCGCGCCCACATACCAATGTCTTAATGCAAAGCGATAGCCCTTGCGGTTCAATGAATGACCGAACCCAGTTGCCAGACACGGTAATTTTTCTTTCCCGAATGGCCAATCCACTCAAGCGCTTCTAAAGTAATCAACAGGTCCGCGAGCAGCAAAAAATGCGTCGCCGGCCTGCCAGATAGTCGTCTTGATGACAGATAAGGGCTCCGGGGGAATTAATTTTGCACTTATGACGTCTTATTGATGGACGCATTTGGATGTACTCGGCAACAATTACGCCACAAGACGCATGCCAGCCTCTTGTCGAGGCGCTTCAAGAGGCCATCAAGGAAAAGATTATGTTAATACTGACCCGCAAAGTAGGCGAAAGCATAAACATCGGTGACGAGATCACTGTGACGATTCTTGGCGTCCAGGGCCTTCAGGTCCGCTTGGGCATCAACGCTCCGAAAAATGTTTCTGTGCATCGCGAAGAAATTTACAAACGTATCCAGGCCGAGATTGCTCCCAATCAGGACCCACAATGAATTCGTGACTGTTTCCCCCTTTCTAAAGCGGTCTGCCTTTACAGATCAGCTATCCGGCGTCTCATGACGCCGTTTTTTTTGCCTCCGGTTTACTCACGCTCCGCCGAGGCAAACCGCACCAAACGCTCGCCAAGCTGTTCTTTGGCCCAGGCAATGAACGCCCGTGAGCGGCTCGACACCCGCCGCGATGGCAGATACACCAGTGAAACCGGCAGCGGCTCGGGCTGGTAATCGATCAACACCCGTTGCAGCTTGCCTTCGTCGATCAAGTCCTGAACCTGATACGACAGAAAAAAGCCGATGCCCACGCCAGCGAGGCACGCGGTGATCGCCGCATCGCCGTTATTGGTGGTCATGCGCACATTACTCATCTTCACCGGCAGCGGTTTACCCTTGTCCTGCAGCATCAACTGCATGCCAAGCACCAGGCCGCCCAAGCGAATGAAGGGCGCACTGCCAAGGGCCTCCGGGGTGTTGATGGTTTTCAGTTGAGCCAGCAGTGCCGGGCTGGCGCACAAATAGCGCCGCACCTGGCCCACCCGCGACACCACCAGGTCCTGAGCCGTGACATGGCCGATGCGCACCGCAATATCGATGCCCTCCTCCAGCAAGTCAGCAACCCGGTCGATCAGATTCAGGGTCACCGACACGTTCGGGTAGCGCACCAGGAAACCGCTGAGCACCGGCGCTACGTGCAGGCTGCCGAACAAGATCGGCGCGGTGATCGTCAGATTGCCACTGGGCTCGCTTTCCTTGTCACGAAACACATCTTCGATATCGCCGATTTCCCGGGTCACCGTGCGACAGACTTCGGCGTACAACCGCCCCTCTTCGGTGATCCTCACCTGCCGCGTGGTGCGTTCGAACAACCGCACGCCCAGATGCTGCTCGGTCGATGCCAGGACCCTGACCACAGTCGGCAATGAAACCCCGAGCAACTCCGCAGCAGCGGTCAGACTGCCCTGCTCGACGATGGCCAACACCACTCGCATTGCCTGCACCGTATCCATCGTCACGCCCCCTGATTACTCCATATTTCGGAGTAAAGATCTTCCCTTTTCGGCATTTATTCAAGCCACCAACCTCACTAGAGTGATCACCACTACTTCCTTAAACCCTGCAGCCTAAGGTAATCGTCATGAAACTCTACTCGTACCCGTTGTCCGGCCACTCTCATCGGGTTCGCCTGTTCCTCTCGTTGCTGGGTATCGAGTATTCGCTGATTCATGTCGATCTGTCGGTGAAAGCGCAGAAAGAGCCCGAGTTTTTGAAAGTGAACCTGTTCGGCCAATTGCCGGCGCTGGACGACGAGGGCGAGGTGATCAGCGACTCACTGGCGATTCTGGTGTACTTGGCCAAGAAGTACGGCAAAACGGATTGGCTGCCTGAGGCACCGGCAGCGGCGGCTCGAGTACAGCGCTGGCTGTCAGTGGCCGCGGGTGAAATCGCGCGCGGTCCGGCATCGGCGCGCTTGATTACCGTATTCGGCGCCAAGCTCGATGCCGCCGACGTGATCGCCCGTGCCCACACCATCCTGAAACTCGTAGAGCAAACGCTGCAAGGCCAGCACTGGCTGGTGGCGGGTGCTCATCCGACCCTGGCCGACGTAGCGCTCTACAGCTACATCTCCAGCGCTCCGGAAGGTAACGTGGACCTGTCCGGCTACCCGCAAGTACTGGCGTGGCTGGCCCGCATCGAGGCACTGCCAGGCTTCGTGGCGTTCCAGAGAACCCCTGTCGGCCTGTTCGCCAACGCCTGAGTTTTCAATCGCTGCCTGCCAAGGAGAACGCCATGAATACCCACCTGAATGCTACTGCGGACTCCCCTTGGCATGCCGGCGAACTGGCGATTCAACAGAGCGTCGGCGTGGTCGAACAGATGCACGGGGTGGGTCTGCGCAATGTGCGCGATCATTTGATCGAGCAGCATCAGCAGTTCTACCCCTTGTTGCCGTTCGTGGCGCTGGCCACAGTGGACCAGGCGGGCGACGTGTGGGCCACGCTGCGCACCGGCGAACCCGGTTTTGCCAGCGCTATCGACGCCGGGCATTTGCAGCTGCAGGTCACGCCCGACAGTGCCGATCCGGCTGAAGATGGCCTGCAACACGGCGAGGCCATCGGCTTGCTGGGTATCGACCTGATGACCCGCCGGCGCAATCGGCTCAACGGCACCATCGTGCGCGACCAGGCGTCCGCCTTGCAGATTGCGGTCAGTGAGAGCTTTGGCAATTGCCCGCGCTACATTGAGCTGCAACAGTTCAGCTTCAGCCGCCCGGCGCAATCACTGACCTCACACCCGGTGCAATGGCTGGATCAACTCGACGACGCCGCGCGGGCGCTGATCGCAGGTGCGTCGACGTTCTTCGTCGGATCTTACGTGGCCCTGGACGACGGCAGCCGCAAGGTCGATGCCTCGCACCGGGGCGGCAAACCGGGCTTTGTACGGCTGAACGACGACGGGTCAATGACGATCCCGGACTTCTCCGGCAACCTGTTTTTCAACACGCTGGGTAATTTGCTGGCCAACCCCAAGGCCGGCCTGGTGTTCATCGACTTCGTTTCAGGCGAACTGCTGCAAATGACCGGCGACGCCGAGGTGATCCTCGATTCGCCGGACATCGCCTCGTTCCAGGGTGCGGAGCGGCTGTGGCAATTCAAGCCCAGGCGGATCTTGCGCCGAGTCGATGCCCTGACCCTGCGCTGGGCACCGCAAGCCGAAGGCGCGTCGCCCAACTCGTTGATGACCGGCAGTTGGGAGGAAGTCGCGCAGCGTCAGCAAGCGGCGGCGCTGGCCAACACCTGGCGCCCTCTGCGGGTCCGCCGCATCCATGACGAAAGCCGCTCGATTCGCTCCTTCGAACTGGAGCCGGCAGACGGTCTCGGCCTGATCGCCCATGCTGCCGGGCAGCACCTGCCGATCCGGGTCAGCCTGCCCGGACACAGCACGCCACTGATCCGCAGCTATACCCTGTCCACTGCGCCGTCAGACAGCTTTTACCGAATCAGCGTCAAGCGCCAGGGGCCGGTGTCGATGCACCTGCACGAGAATCTTCAGGTCGGCGACCTGATCGACACCCGCGCGCCGGCTGGCGCTTTCACTCTCAACGCCGCGGAGAAACGCCCCGCCGTGCTATTGGCCGCCGGGGTCGGGATCACGCCGATGATTGCCATGCTGCGGCACATCGTTTTCGAAGGCACGCGAACCCGGCACAAGCGCAAGACCTGGTTGATCCATGGCGCCCGCTCACTGGCGGAGCGGGCTTTCGACCACGAACTGTCGACGCTGATCAAGCAGTCCCTCGGCACGGTCAAATACATCAGGAGCCTGACCGACACCGAGGGCGCCGTGCTTGGCGAAGATTACGAGGCGCAAGGCCGCGTCAGCATCGACCTGCTGCGCAGCACGCTGCCGTTCGATGATTATGATTTCTACCTGTGTGGTCCGTCCGCCTTCATGCAAGGGCTGTATGACGAGCTGCGCGGGCTGAACGTTGCCGACCGGCGCATCCACGCGGAAGGCTTCGGTCCCGCGTCGCTGCAACGCCAGCCCGATCAAGGAGCGGTGATCAAAGCGCTGCCCGCGATTGCCAGTGCCTCGGTGCCGGTGATGTTTCTCGAGTCAGGTAAAGAAGAGCGATGGGAGCCCGGTGCCGGGTCGTTGCTGGAACTCGCCGAGGAGCGCGGGCTGGCCCCGGAATATGGTTGTCGCACCGGCAGTTGCGGCACCTGTCGTACCCGCATTCTCAAAGGCGCGGTGACGTATACACAAGCACCGGACTTCGTCGTCGATGACAATGAAGCATTGATTTGCTGCGCGATGCCCGCCGCCAGCGAGGATGGCCAGCAGGTCTTGCATCTGGCGCTTTGAACGGTTCGATGCCCAGCGAGAACGCCCCGCCACAAGCGCGCTCGCCGGGTCAGAGATTGCTGCGGTCAGGTGGGGGAAGCGAGGTGCTTGACGATTTTGTCCTTCACCGACAGGCGCTTTTCCTTGAGCACCTTGAGCTGATCGTCAGTGACGTTGCCGGAAGATCCGGATTCTGCATGAACTACATCCGCGTCGATCGAATTGTACGAATCGAGCAACTGACTGAGCCTGCCATCAGTGCCTCTACGCTGGGTGATTTCTTCCTTGGATATTTTCAGATCCTGAAGCAAATCGTGTTTGACCGGCATGTCGTCACCTCTCTTTAACCTGCGGTTAGTCGTAAGGTTCTGAGACTGGATCCTGGAAAAGGTTCGGTCGATCCGCTCGACCGTGGAACCAGTTCACACACTACATACTCCGGCAGTTTGCGGCGCCTGTGAAGGGGATGGCACAAACAATCTCAGGGCAGCGGAGCGAGCAATACCTTGATGATCAGCCCGGCAGTATCACGCAAGCGCTCGACCTCCGGGTAGATGCGCTCGATCACCACGATGCCACGGGTAAAGGTCACGATCAGGCGTGCCGCTTCCGCGGGCGTCAGGGTCAAGCGCGAATGGGCGTCGTCGGCTTGCAGACGCTGGATCAGCAACTGCTCCATGTTATCGAGCATGCCTTGCAGCGCCCCGCGTATCACTTGCAGATCGGCGTTTTCGTCGACGGCGGCCTTGGTGGTCAGGCAACCCCGAGTCGGCGCACCCCAGGTCATGGAGCCGATAGTAAAATCGAAGAAATTGCGCAGCGCAGTATCGACTGACGGCTGGTCGAGAGAAGCGCGAATGTCCGCCAACATCTTCGATTTATAACGATCGAAGACCCGCAGGAACAGCGCTTCCTTGTTCTGGTAGGCGTTGTACAACGAGCCGCGCTGAACACCGGTGGCCTGCGCCAGATCCAGCATCGACGTTGCCCCCAGGCCCTTGCGCCAAAACACCTCCAACGCCCGATCCAGGGTTTTTTCTTCGTCGAATTGCCTTACACCCGCCATAAACAAACCCTCTACCGAGTATCAACGGTTTAGAGTGGACTCCATTTTTGTCAGGCATGTCAATTATAAATAGAGGGTGCTCCCGTTCGGCAGCGCCTACAGGATGCAATTGCTTACCCACGCAAGCGCCGCGCCTCATAGGCCTTGAGCTGGGTATAGGCAAAGTCCAACACCGACAGATCATTCGGAGCCAGCCCGGCCGCATCGCGCCGCTTCACCAGATCACCCAGTACCTGCTCGACTTCAATCGCCGCGCCACGCTCGACGTCACGCAGCATCGAAGCGGTCATCTTCGAGCCTGGCGTGGTCAGCATCTTCACGAAGCGCTCATACACCTGTGGCCGTACCGGGTGATTGGCCTTGGCCGCGACTGCCGCACACTCTGCCAGCAACTTCACCACCAGCCCTTCCCCACCGGCGACCAACACGTCACCAATACTGGCCCGCATGGAACCGGTGATGCCCGCTCCGGTGGCAATGAAGCACCACTTTTCCCACATATCCTGAAGAATGTCGGCACTGAGGCTGGCCTCGAAACCGGCACCGGACAAGGCCTCGGCCACCCGCTGAATACGGGCGCTGGACTGGCCATCGAGCTCGCCGAACGACAACAGATTGGTGTCGTTCAGGTGCACGATGGCCCCGGAGGCATCACGGTCCAGCGAGATCAGGCATTGTCCGCCCAACACGTTGGCACGGCTGAAGCGTGCTTCCAGGCGATCCAGGTGCGCCATGCCGTTGAGCAACGGCAAAATCAAGGTGTCAGGCCCAACTGCTGCGGCGAAGGACTCCATGGCCGCATCCAGATCGTAGGCTTTGCAACTGAGCAGGATCAGGTCATAGCGGCCGCCCAGCGCCTGGCTGGCGACGTGCGGCGGTGCCGGGTAATCGATATTGCCCAGCGCGCTGCGCACGATCAGGCCGTCACGGTTGAGCTCCTGCGCTCGGCCAGCCCGGACCAGAAATGTCACGTCGCGCCCGGCCTGCAACATCCGGCCCCCGAAGTAACCGCCGATGGCACCGGCTCCCACAATCAGAATGCGCATTGTTGTTGTCCTTTGCTGAATCGTTGAGTGCTGCACTAACCGCTTGGGTAGAGGATGAATACTCTACCCAATCAATAGATTAACAGCATCATTTAAAAGAAGCCGCTGACGTCTTCCAGGCAAATCCAGGGCAAAAAAAACCCGAGCAGCACGCGGCCACTCGGGATAAGGGATTATCGACGTTCAGACTTTCGCGGCATGAAACCCCGGCCAGAAAAACGGTTGTTCGTTGTCGACCCGCTCACTGTGCTGTCGGCTGGGGACGGCACGCTCGGCAAGCGGGGACTTTACCCGGGCGGACACCGACTCGATGGCGCCACCACTGGCATCGTTGTGAAACTGCCAGACGCCATAGATGCGCCCGTCGAACGAAGGCTCGCTGCCCAAACGTGGGTCGATACCCAGGCCCGAGCCGAGACCAAACAGGTGCAACCCGTGCAGGCGCTGACCGGTCGAATCCAGGGGGCAGCCGGAAGGATCCGAATCCAGCCCGCCCTTGACTTCACGCAAGGTAACCGGTGAGCCGTCGACGTATTTCAGCGGTGGTAAACGCGGCTGATAACCCGTGCATTGCACCACCACGCTGGATTCAGCCAGCGCCTGCTTGGCCCGCTCAAACTGTTGCGCCGCTCCCTCGCCGCTTTGCAGCAAGTGAACCCGAACGCCGTACTTGCCGATCCGCCCGTGGTCGAGGATGTCTCGCCCGACTTCCAGCGCGCTGTAACGCAAGCCCCCCGAGCGGTTGACCCGCCCAGAAACCGGGCACACATCATTGACCGGGTCGAACACATAACCGCTGGCGGTTGCCAGTTCGGCGCTCTCGTAGAACAGGCGAATCTGCGAACGATGCACCAGGGTCATTTCTTCCAGTCCCGCGCTTTGCAAACCCTTGGCCAGGTTCTCCAGCATGGAGAAAGCACTGTGCGAGCCGCCCACCACGGTGACCTTGCCGCCGGCCGTCAGCGTCGGGGCAAAATGCTCGCGCAGTTGTTCGTCACTCATGCGCAGCAGGCTGTCGGCACTTTCGATGTGCGCCGTCAGTGACAGCGCCAACCCCTGATCCGCCAACGCATTGAGCAAGTGCCGAGGGTCCTGTTGGCCGCCAAGGTTGAGCACCAGCGAGCGGCAGCGAATCACTTGCGAGCGGCCTTGGTGTTCGACCCACACTTGATATTCATCGTCGACCCAGACCACTTCGGTAATCGTGGTACTGCTCCAGACCTGCACCGCAAAGTGCTCGACGATATGGTCCAATACCAGCTTCGAAGCCTCCGCCAACAACTCGCCTACTTCGGCCAATGGTGGCGCGACAAATGCCTGGTCGCGAATACGCCAATAGGCGGCGCTGTGCTGTAAAGGCTCGAACACCTCGTAGAGCGCCGGATTGCGCAGACAATCGAGAAACACGTCGCCCACGGAGTTCGCGGTGATCTGGTATTCGGCCAACCGCCCCGTGCCTGGACTGGCGCTGGCATCGACAATGATCAACCCATCGCGGGCCATTTCAGGCAAGGCGCCGTTCTTCAAGGCGTTGAATATAAACCCCATACCCGCTGGCCCAGCCCCCCCCACCACGCAACCGCAGGCGGTTTGCAGTTGATCTCCATACATGATGTCCACTCCGCAATTGGATAGAGGCTTGTTCTATATCTTTTGTGATAAAGCTGCTCCACGGAGGCCGCAGAGAGCCAGGGAAGCCGTTGGCCTCTAAGGAAGGGTGAACACGCAATCGCAGGCAGGAACGGACGGCGCCCAGCCATTCGCCAGGCAAACAGATAAGACACTCATGGATGACACGAGAACGGCGCGGGAAATGATTCACTGGCCTGATGGAACAGAATTGTAAGTTGCCGAACTCAGGCAAAACTACCGTACAGCCAGCGCATCAATAGTCTGAGCTTTGATCTATCGCGAAAAAAACAATTCACCGCGCCGAGGAACGCAGACAATGCTACCGCATGACCCAACAGGGCGGCTCTTTCTAATAACCGTTGCGGGCACTACGAAAAAACGAACCGCTGCCCTATATCAGCGGTTCGCGACCTGAGGACGGCATCAGCAAACTGTCTGCTGACCTCTCCCGCCGGACCTGGTGTAGGCCTCTGCCTCAGGGTTCAGCAAGTATCCCGGTTTAAGTGCTGGACTTATTGACCGACAGACTCAAATTGATAATTCCAAAATTACTACACAGTGTCAAATTTTCGTAAAACAATGAAATTTAATACAAAAATCTGTCAATCCATTGATTAATATCAAGATATTTTTTTGACGCCGAAGCGCCATCACTCAACCATCAAAAGTTTATTTTAAATAATGGCCTTCAGTAGACGTCTGCCTGCGTTATTCGCGATTAAACCCTTTGCGGCAGAGCAAAAACGCTTTAACGAAACTGATGAACAGACCTCAAGGGGCTCATCAGTTTCAGCCAGGCCATTGAACGATCTGTAGTTCAACTCAGATCAGCGTGTGCCAGTAATCCATCAGGCGTTGCGCGTTGAATAAACGTCGCGGCTGCGAGAATGTCTTCACCCAGCGGACGGTCGTCTGCGTAGCGCGTGATCAACTCACGCACGGCAAGGTGCAGTGCGGCGGTCCGTGGCGCGGGCGTCAGGCTGCGGTCCAGCAGGTCATAACTCTGGCTCGCGGCCAATAATTCGATGGCGAAAATGTTCTCCAGGTTATCCAGAATCACCTGCGCCTTAAGTGCACCTGGGGTCGCATGGCAAAGAATGTCCTCCTGCAAACCTGAGGTGATGCCGCCGTCGAGACTGGCCGGCGCGGCCAGGCGCCGATTGTGTGCCACCAAGGAAACTGCGGCGTATTGCGCGATCATGAAGCCTGATTCCACCCCGCTCGCCCCGGCCAGAAACGCCGGCAAGCCATTCACCAGCGGATTGACCATGCGATCAATGCGCCGCTCGGAGATCGCCCCCAGTTCCGCCATGGCAATCCCCAACTGATCCATCGCCAGACCAATCCCCGCGCCGACCGCATGGGCCTGGGAATAGATCTCCGGGGCCTCGGGACTGCCGCACACCACCGGGTTATCGGTGACACTCGCCAACTCGCGATCCACCACTTGCACCACCTGATCCCAGGTATCACGCACGGCCCCGTGCACATGGGGAATGCTGCGCAGGCTCAAGGCATCCTGGGTCTGACGCCCATTGGCTGCCGCGAGAATGCCGGAACCGGCCAGCAACTCGGTCAGCCGTTGGGCAACCTTCATCAACCCCGGAGATGCACGCAAGGCCATGGCTGACCCATTCACCGCGCGAATCTGACAACGCTGGGTTTCAAAACTCATTGCCGAGATGGCATCGGCCCAGTCCATCAACCGTTGGCCGCGATCCAGCAACAGGCAAGCAAGCCCCGTGACGCAAGGTGAACCGTTGACCAGGCACAAACCTTCTTTGGCTTCCAACACCAGGGGCTCCAGCCCCAATCGCTGCAACGCCACGGCGGCCGGCAAGCGTTCGCCATCCAGGCGACAGTAGCCGTGACCAATCACCACCAGCCCGATGTGCGCCATGTGGCTGAGGTAGCCCACCGACCCTTGGCGCGGCACTTCTGGCGTGCAGCGCGCGTTAAGCAATTCGACCAGACGCTCCACCACCCGCAGGCGCAATCCGGAGTAACCGTGGGCAAAGTTATTCACCGCGCAGACCATGATGGCGCGGGTTTCGGTGACCGACAGCGGGCGCCCCAGCCCCACCGCGTGGCTCATCAAAATATTGTGTGACAGGGCACTTTGCAGCGCTGGCGGAACCACCGTGTCAGACAGCGCACCGACCCCGGTATTGACCCCATAGGCACGGATGTTCTTCTGCACCACCGCACGCACGATGGCATTGGCCGCTTCGACCCGTGCCCTGGCGCCGCTCGACAGATCGAAATACACCTCCTGCACCGCCACTTCCACCACTTGCGACCACACCAGTGGCTGATCCAGGGTTATGCGCTTCATCCAGTTTCTCCGGGGTAACACTCAAATAAGCAAGCTCAAAGGCACACGATGACGACGTTGGTTATCCATGCGTGACAGCGTCTGATCCTGACCGTTGAAAATACGTTAAGCTGCCTGTACTCAAGAGTAAACGCGGTAAATTCTCATGCGATCCATGCTTCCAGATCATGTATTGGAGAGTCCTGGCTTTCAGCAGCGCTTGCCGCCTTTACGGGCGCTGGAAGTGTTTGCCGCCGCGGCCCGCCACGGCACCTTCAGTCGCGCAGCCAAGGAGTTATTCATCACCCAGAGCGCGGTCAGCCGCCAGATCCAACAGCTGGAAGAGCATTTGGGTGTGGTGTTGTTTGTCCGGCATAAAACCGGGCTGCGTCTGACGCCGGAAGCCGAAGCCTTATTGCCCGTCGTCGATAATGCGTTCTCGCGCCTGACCACCATGTGCAACAGCCTGCGCAGCGCCAGCCAGGTCTTGACCCTACGCATGCCCCCGACCTTGGCGACACGCTGGTTTCTGCCGCTATTACCCAGCCTGCGTCTGGTGATGCCGGACGTCGACGTTCGGGTCACCACCTATGACGCCTGGGAGCCGCGCTTTGAAGACAGCGACATCGATGCCGCGATCATTCATGGTCGGGGCGACTGGAAGGAGGTGGAATCCATTGCGCTCATGGCCGAACGATTGACACCCGTGTGCTCGCCGGAACTGGCCAAACGCCTGAGCCAACCCTCGGACCTGAAAAACCTGCCCTTGCTGCACTGCATCCCGGTACACGGCTGGGGTCGTTGGCTGGAAGCAGCGGGCGTCAGTAACGTCGCGGCCCATCGAGGACAAACCTTCGACACATTGGACCTGGCGCTCTCGGCGGCAACCCGTGGTCAAGGCGTCGCCTTGGGCGACTTGAACCTGGTTCGCGAAAGCCTGAACGATGGTGTGTTGGTGGCGCCGTTCGAGCAAGAACTGCATCAGGGCATCGGCTATTACCTGATCTACCCGCCAGCACGGGCGCAATTGCCAAAGATACGAACGCTACGGGAATGGTTGCTGGCCGCCGTCGAGTGACTCCATATCGATAAAGCGAGCACCCATAAAAAAGCCGCGGCCTGCGCTGTGACAGGATGCCCACCACGATACTCGTGTCGGACCTGCGTCAGCTGCAGTTGCCGTGGCGCTCAGGAATGAAATATTACCGCTCAACTGGCCTTGGCGTGGCCATACAGCGGAACATTATTGGCCAGGTCGTAACGCAACTCAGTGACCAAATCACATATATCCCTGCTGGTATTGAGTCTATCCAATGAAATACCGGTCACCAACAAATCGACCCGACCGGTGTGCGGGTCGGCTATTTGCACTGTCATTGAATTATCCGCTGCAACAACACAGGTGCAGCGCGAAGGCAGAAACGCACTTTCAATAATGCCGCGAAGTTCCAATGTTGAAAGCCTGTACGCAATCATATGCAGTCTCCTGGAGGCAAGTCGCGTGAGGACGCTTGCACTATCCTTATTAACAAAGGTCGGCTCCGTAGCCCGTCCAGCAAATAACCCTGCTTGTTGAACGAACTTCAACTTTATAGACCATGCACCACAAAGTGACAACGGCAGTCTGAACGCGGTCTTTATCAATCGAACAGGCTTAGTTAATGTATAAAAACGATCGAAGAAACGTTTAACCGCGTCAAAACGCGTATTGCAAGCACGAGAACCCTTCAATCCGACGGTATTTTCCAACGGTCAGCTGAAAAATCTTGAGACATTCTTACTGACCGCCCGTCGGCTCGCGGCTCAGGAGGGGTCGGCGATCTCTTTTGGCAACCGGAAATGAATCAGCGCCACCCGGGCACCGTGTTTGTCCTGGCGCTCTTCGACGGCGTATGGCTGAAAGCCGAGTTTCGGGTAGAACAGCAGGCCGGCGACGTTATGGTTGAAACAGCTGGCTGTCAGCTCGCTGGCCTCGTGCTTGTCGAAGGCGATGTCGATCATAAAGGCAATCAAGTAACGCCCAACACCGCGTGCTCGCGCGTCCGGCGCGATGATGACGTTCCCCAGCGAGCAGCGACTGCGAAACTCCCAACGGGAAAAATTGGCGAACCCCACCACTTCGCCATTCATCTCGATCACCGTGGAGTCCGAGCGACTGGCAATGGCGTCATGCAACTGCGCGGGCGTCAGCGGCCAGGTCGCCCTGGGAAACATGTAAAACAGTTCCTCCGCGCTCTGGGGAAAGCTGCAAACGACCGAGATGTCTTTTTCTTCCAGGGGACGGTGCAGGAACATAAATGAATAACCTCTAAGAAACAGGAACTGAGTGCCTGATGACACTATAGCGATGAACGGTGGTAGCAGCGTTAACCCTTCGCACTCAGTCGGACGTATCGCGTATGAATGAATTCAACAAGCGGCCTTCAAAAAACGTGCCTAGCCATTAAACAATGGCTAAACCCCATGCATAAAACCCGTATAAATCCTCCCCACCGTTGCAAAATGCACGATCCATTGATCGACTTTAAATTATAACCAATTGATAAATAACGATATTATCAAGACTTTCGGGTGGCACGAGCTCTGCACAGGTTGAAACACAACCTGCCGTCATTCAATTCAGTGCGGAGTAAAACAACAATGACTTCATCCAACCGTAACTACCCGGCTGCCTTACTAGAGACAGCCAATATTGCCGGAGTCTCCTGGGGCGCGATCTTTGCCGGTGCTGCCGGCGCTGCCGCGCTGTCGTTAATCCTGGTGCTGCTGGGCTTCGGCCTTGGTTTTTCAGCGGTATCCCCTTGGTCAGACAGTGGTGTCAGCGCCAAAGGGCTGGGCATTTCCACGATCGTCTGGCTCGCTTTTACCCAAATCGTCGCCTCCGGGCTGGGCGGCTACCTGGCCGGCCGGCTACGCGTGAAATGGTCGACCCTGCATGGCGACGAGGTGTATTTTCGCGACACCGCCCATGGCTTCCTCGCCTGGGCAGTAGCGACACTGGTCACCGCAACGCTGGTGGTCGGTTCGGTGAGCAGCATCGTCGGTGGTGGTTTGCAGGCCGGCGCCAGCATGACCTCGGGCGCCGCCAGCGCGGTGACCCAGGCCGCCAGCAATGAAGACAACGCCTACTTCGTCGACAGCCTGTTCCGCGACGATCACCCGGCGGCGCTCACTGATGAAGCCGCACGCAGCGCCGTGTTCAGGATCTTTGCCCGCAGCTTGAGCAAGGATGGCCAATTGAGTGCAGAGGACCGTACCTATTTGGCGCAGCTGATAGCGGCACGCACCAATATCAGCCAGGCCGACGCCGAAGCCCGAATCGATCAGGTCTACGCTCAAGCCCGCAAAACTGCAGAAGACGCGAAGGTCGCGGCAAAAAATGCCGCCGACAAAGCCGCTAAAGCCGCCGCTTGGACCACCCTGTGGATGTTTGTCGCCCTGCTCTGTGGTGCGTTCTTCGCCAGCTTTGCCGCCACCTTTGGTGGTCGCCGCCGGGACGCCGCAGTGTACTTGCACGACGCAACCCTGGAACGCGAGCCCTATACCACCGCCAGCAACTTGCCACCGGCTCGTTAACGAATTGGCTTAATCTTCCTCAGGAGAATCACCATGCGCTCATTACTGTTATTTTTTCTCGGTGTACCGATTCCAGTGATTATTTTGATTGCGTTGTTTATGCATTGATTAGTTCAGTGTCGTAGACGAAAGGTCACTGTCGCTGATAGCGGTGGTGGCCTTTTTTATTGATTTCAATTGATCCAGATGAGTGGCCAGATACGTCACCACTTTATGCTGAACTTCGGGCATCAAACGACTGGCGCTTATTAACGCCAACTCGCTGGGAGGCACCGGAAAAAATCCTTCTTCGTCCTGCAGTAATCGGTGACTGGGTAATACAGCCGATGCGGGAATAAGGCTGATTCCCAAGTTGGCCGACACCGCTGCTTGAATTCCCGACAGGCTTTGGCTGGAAAACGCAATGCGCCACGGGCGCCCTGCGGACTCGAGGGCATGAATGATCCGGTTGCGATAAATGCAGCCCTGCCCAAACACCGCCAATGGCACCAGGTCGTCAATGGTCTTCATCTCACGACCTGCCACCCAACACAGCGCTTCCGGCCAACGGGCCAATATCGGATGTGCCCCTTGCTCCTGACCGACATCGCGCTTGACCAACGCCAGATCGATGTCCTTGGCCTCCAACCGCGCATGCAGGTCAACGCTTAATCCGTTGACCGTGTCCAGACGCACCTCGGCATGCTGCCGGGCAAATCCTGACAGCAGGGTCATCAACTGCTGCACGTCGAAATCTTCAGGCACACCCAGCTTGACCAGCCCCGCCTCCGCCCCGGCACACACCACGCTATGGGCTTCCGCCGCCAGTTGCACCAGACGCCGCGCATAGCCGATCAACCGCTCGCCGTCCTCGGTCAGATAGATTTGCTTACCCGCTCGCTGCCGTAGCAACAAGGGCCGGCCCAGTTGCTCTTCCAGTTTGCGAATTTGCTGGCTGACCGTCGACTGCGTGCGATTGACCCGCTCGCCACCTTTGGTGAAACCGCCGGCATCGACCACACAAACGAAGGTTCTCAACAGCTCAAGATCGAACATGGCAACATTCACTAATCGAATTATTTTTCCATATTAATTTAATTTTACGATTATCCATAGCCCTCCTACAGTAAGGCTTCACCTTGCAGGAGTTCTCGTCATGTTCACCCCCACTCGCCCACAGTGGCTGACTTTTGATTGCTACGGCACCTTGATCCAGTGGGACGAAGGTTTACTGGCCCACGTCCGCGCCCTGCTGGCTCGCAAAGGCAGCGCAGACCTGGACCCCGATCACTTCATCCATGTCTACGACGTGCACGAACACCGCCTCGAACAAACCCCGCCGCACCGGTCCTTCGCCGACGTTTCCCGGCAGTCGATGCAATTGACCCTGGAACAACTGGGGCTGGGGTTTGAAGCACGCGATGCCGACGACTTGACCCGACACATCAGCCTGATGCCGCCGTTCCCGGAAGTCGTGGCGACGCTGACCTGGTTCAAGCGGCAAGGCTTCAAGCTGTGCATCGTCTCCAACACCGACGACGCGATCATCGCCGGCAACGTGGCGCAATTGGGCGGCCTGATCGACCGAGTGATCACCGCCGAACAGGCCCAGGCGTACAAGCCCGATCACCGGCTGTTCGAGCATGCGCATCGCCAGTTGGGCGTAACCAAAGACCAGGTCCTGCACATCTGCGCCAGCCCGCATCTGGACCTTACAGTGGCGCGTGACATGGGCTTTCGCTGCGTATGGATCGACCGTGGCGCGCGCAAGGCCTTGCCGGACTACACCCCGGACGCCGTCTTGCCCGACCTGGCAAAAGTACCGGCATTCATCCGAGCCCAGGGTTGGGCCAATGAGGAGGACAATGGCCATGGCGCATGACCTGAGCTTAGCCACTCGCTGCACCACCCACTACGCAGGGCTCGACTCGCCCGAGATCAACGAAGCCCGCCTCGACCTCGCGGCCAGCCTGCGCATGGCGGCCCGGCTGGGCTTGAGCGAAGGCATCTGCAATCACTTCTCGGCGCTGGTGCCGGGCCAGCCAGGGTTGTTTCTGGTCAATCCATACGGTCTGGCGTTCGAGGAAATCACCCCGTCCAGCCTGCTGATATGTGATTTCGACGGGCACGTCATCGCCGGCGAGGGTGTGCCGGAAGCGACGGCGTTCTACATCCATGCACGCTTGCACCTGCACAAACCTACGGCGGTGGCGGCGTTTCACACGCACATGCCAAACGCCACGGCACTGGCGATGATCGAGGGCGAACCATTGGCCTGGGCCGGGCAGACGGCGCTGAAGTTTTACGGCCGGGTGGCGGTGGATGAACAGTTCAACGGCCTGGCGCTGGATAACTCTGAAGGCGACCGGATCGCCGCGGCGATGGGCGATGCCGATATCGTGTTTTTGAAAAACCATGGGGTGATGGTGACCGCGCCCAGCATTGCCGAGGCCTGGGATGACCTCTATTACCTGGAGCGCGCAGCCGAGGTGCAGCTCAAGGCGATGAGCAGTGGCCGGCCGCTGAAGGTGGTGCCGAAAGCGATTGCGGAAAAGACCGCCCGGCAGATGCGGGATGGGAATGCGCAGAGTGCGCGGATGCATTTGGCGAGTGTGAGGCGGGTGTTGGGGTTTTAACTTGGAAACCGAGTACATATCCGTTTGTGCGTGTAACTGGAATTACGGTTCCGCTTTTACAGCGGGTCCCTTTTTCAAACGCCAAAAAGGAACCAAAACGCTTGCCCCATCATACGGCCCCTCGCTTAGGCTCGGGGTACCTTCACTCCGGCGCTGTTCCGGGGGCACGCCACGACCCGCCATCCCTGGCGGGGGTCGTGGCTCGCTCGGCATCCATGCCTCGCGTCCCCCGGAACATCGCCTGCGTTCAGCCTCCTGACAACGGGGCCTCTCCCGACCTCGGGATTCAATGCACTCAGGTTTACTTGTGAACACGGTCGTTGTAGGAGCTGCCGAAGGCTGCGAATGGCATTCAATCGCGGCGACCGGTGCCCGGTCGATCGCAGCCTTCGGCAGCTCCTACAGGGATGAGCGTTTGCTTTTGATCTTGGCGATATCCCTGACGAAACCCACTATCGCCCCGTTCC
The DNA here is from genome assembly GCF_044336365.1 of Pseudomonas sp. NA-150. Taxonomy (NCBI): domain Bacteria; kingdom Pseudomonadati; phylum Pseudomonadota; class Gammaproteobacteria; order Pseudomonadales; family Pseudomonadaceae; genus Pseudomonas; species Pseudomonas sp. NA-150. The sequence goes on from NZ_CP172305.1 coordinate 4,486,657, forward strand.
CAGCAGGCCGAACGCAGGTCCTGTTCCGGGGGATGCTCGACATGGATGTCGAGCAAGCCGCGACCCCCGCCAGGGATGGCGGGTCGCGGCGTGCCCCCCGGAACAGGACCGGAGTGAGGGCAGTCCGAGCCTAAGCGAGGACCCGGATGGCGGGGCACAGCGTTTTGGTTACTTTTTGGCGTCTGAAAAAGTGACCCGCTGTAAAAGCGGAACCGTACTAACAGCAAAACGCAAACAACGGATATGTACACCTACCGACGACCCACCAAAAAAATGCCCCCAACAAAGGAGGCAAAAATACAGCTCTCAGTAAGCCCTATGGCATCCCCAACCAGGTCGGCAGCGCCATCGAAATAAACGGCACGTACGTCACCAAAATCAAAAACGCCAACAAAATCGACAACCACGGCAACGCCGCCCGTATCGTCTGTGCCAACGTCAACCCGGTCACCGCCGACGTCACAAACAGATTCAACCCCACCGGCGGGTGTACCAGACCAATCTCCATATTCACCACCATCACAATCCCCAGGTGAATCGGATCAATCCCCAGCTTCATCGCAATCGGGAAAAAGATCGGTGCCAGGATCAACACAATCGCCGATGGCTCCATAAAACTGCCCGCCACCAGCAACACGATATTGACCATGATCAAGAAGCCAATCGGCGTCAGCCCTTCCGACACCACCCACTGGGTGATCTGCTGCGGAATTTGCTCAGTGGTCAGCACATGGGCGAACAACATCGCGTTGGCAATGATGAACATCAACATGATCGACAACCGCGCCGAGTCAATCAGCACCTTCGGGCAATCGCGAAAGCGCATGTCCTTGTAGATAAACAACGCCACGAACGCCGAGTACACCGCCGCCACCGCCGCCGCTTCGGTCGGGGTGAACATACCGCTGTAGATCCCGCCGAGGATGATCACCAACAACAGCAGGCCCCAGAACGCGCGGCGTGCGGTATGCAACCACTGACGGAAAGTGACCCGAGGCTGGGCCGGCAATTTCTTGATCCGCGCGACAATGTAGATCGCCACCATCAACCCCAGGCCCAGCAGGATCCCAGGCACGATGCCGGCGATAAATAACTTGCCCACCGAGGTTTCAGTCGCCGCCGCGTACACCACCATCACGATCGAAGGCGGCACCAGAATACCCAGCGTTCCGGCGTTACAAATAATCCCCGCGCCAAACTCCTTCGGATACCCCGAACGCACCATCCCCGCTACCGCGATGGAACCCACGGCCGCCACCGTGGCCGGCGAGGACCCAGACAACGCCGCGAACAACATGCACGCCAACACCGCCGCAATCGCCAGCCCGCCACGAATGTGACCGACGCAGGCGTTGGCGAAGTCGATCAGGCGCTGGGCCACGCCGCCGGTGGTCATGAACGCGCCGGACAACAGGAAGAACGGAATCGCCAGAAAGGTGTAGCTGTCCGAGGTTTCGAACAACTTGATCGCCAGCGAACTCAACGAATCCTGGCTGAATATCAAGATCGCAACCGCGCCCGACAAGCCCAACGAAATCGCGATCGGCACGCCCAAAAACATGAACACGAACAGCAACAGGAACAAACAAAGAACCGTCATCAGTGTTGCTCCTCATTCGACGCCGCCAGCTTGCTGGCTTCCGCCGCCTCGTCGGCCAGCCCCAGGCCCAGTTGGCGATGGGTGAAGATGCGCCAGAAAATTTCCAGATAACGAATGAACACCAGACTGAAACCGATAGGCACGATCACCGCGATGAAGCCCACTTGAATGCCGAATTGATCGAGGTCTTCGGCACCGATTTTCGCCACGAACAGCGCCGCCACCCACTTGTAACTGGCGATCACGAACAGCCCGGCATACGCCAGGCAACAGGTGCACGCCAGCATCCCCAGCAGGCGCTGAATCGGGCGCCGCGTGAGCTTGACCAGCGAGTCCACGCCCAGGTGGCCAGCCGTGCGCACGCCGAAGGAAATACCGAAGAAGATCATCCAGCCGAACAGCGCCTTGGTCAGCGCCACGCTCCAGGTCATGCCCTGGGCAACGCCCATCAGGTGGTCGCCGATGTTTGAAAACAGGGCGCTGGTCAGCGTCCACTTGTCACTCAGGGTGTAGAACAGGGTGTAGATGTTGTTGAACAGCACGTAGGCGAAGGTCACCAACGTCATGGCGGCCAGCAGGAGGGCAATCAAAGCCTCCTCCAGGTGCTCCCAGAGTCGCGTCAGCGCGTGCATAAAGGGTCTCCGAACAGCGTAGAAAAAACGGTCGCTCAGAACAGAGCGACCGCGTGCCGCGAGTTAAATCTTCTTGTTCGAATCGTCGGCGGCCTTGATCAGGTCAGGCCCGATTTCGGCGGAGAACTTGTCCCAGACCGGGCGCATGGCTTCGCGCCAGGCGGCACGTTGCTCGGGGGTCAGTTCGATGATTTCGCTGGTCTTGGCGTCGGCGATTTTTTGCTTGGCCTCCTGGTTCAACGCCTCGGCCTGCTTGTTCACCTCGACGGTGACCTCGGCCATGATTTTTTCCAGCTCGGTGCGGATGTCCGGTGGCAGGCCGTTCCAGAATTTGACGTTGGTGATCACCATGTAGTCGATCAGGCCATGGTCAGATTCGGTGAAGTACTTCTGCACTTCGTTGACCTTCTGGCTCTGGTAGTTCGACCAGGTGTTCTCGGTACCGTTGACGGTGCCGGTCTGCAGCCCCTGATAGACCTCGGCGAAGCTCAGCTTGCGCGGGTTGGCGTGGATCGCGGTGAACTGTGCTTCGAGCACACTGGAGGCCTGCACGCGGAACTTCAGGCCGCGCGCGTCTTTCGGCACGTGCATCGGTTGGTTGGCGGAGAGCTGCTTCAAACCGTTGTGCCAATACGCCAGACCGTGGATGCCCTTGTCGTCCATCGAGGTCAGCAGCGCTTTGCCCTGAGGACCTTGCTGGAAACGGTCGACCGCGGCCAGGTCGTTGAACAGGAACGGCAGGTCGAAGATCTGCACTTGCTTGGTGTACTGCTCGAACTTGGCCAGCGACGGCGCCAGCAATTGCACGTCACCCAGCAGCAGCGCTTCCATTTCCTTGCCATCGCCGAACAGCGACGAGTTGGCGTACACCTCGACTTTTACCCGGCCCGGCAGACGTTCTTCGGCGAGCTTTTTGAACAGCAGCGCACCTTGGCCTTTCGGCGTGTTCTCAGCCACCACGTGGGCAAATTTGATAACGATGGGGTCAGCGGCCTGCGCAAGGCTGGCCATGGTCAATGCGGCGGCGCAGAGCAGCGCCTGGGTCAGCTTCAACATCGATTTCACCTTTTATTGTTGTGATTATTCTTCTGAGCAGAGCTGTTGGATGCTGTTGAAACGGCACCCACGATGCACACATCCACGCGTTTAGAGAATCTGCATTTTCATAAGCCAGCATTCGGCTCAGCCGAATGCTAAACCGAGTAATCGTTGCGCCCGCATTAACACCGGCGCGTCGATCATCTGTCCGTTCAGCTGGAACGCCCCGGCCCCGTTGGCACCTGCGCTGGCGTGCACCACGCGTTGCGCCCAGGCCAGATCGTCAGCGCTGGGCGCCAACGCTTCATGGATCACCGCGACCTGCTTGGGGTGGATGCACAAGGCGCCAGCGAAACCCATTTCGTAGGCGTGACGAATCGAGCGGCGCAAGCCTTCGGGATCGTTTATCGCCGGATGCACACCATCGAGCGGTGGTTGCAGGTTGGCCGCTCGCGAATGCAGCAACAGCGACATGCGCGCCTGATCGAGTACGAACTGTGCGGCGGTTGAACCGCTGCTCAAGTTCAGGTCCAGGGCCATGTCCAGGCCACCAAACGACAGGCGCTCGACACCCGGCGCCTTGGCAATTTCCGCCACCGCCAACAAGCCGGCAGCGCTTTCGATAATTGGCCAGATCGGCTTGCCGGTGGCCGCCACTGCCGCGACCTGTGTCGCGTTTTCGACTTTGGGCAGCAGCACCCCGGCAACCCCGGCGTGGGTTTGACAGAACGCCAGATCGGCGAGGTGTTCGGTATGCTCTGGGGCATTGACCCGTACCCAGACTGAGGCGTCGGGCGTACGGTGCAAAAAGGCCGAGAGGTTATCCCGAGCCTGGCGCTTGAGCGGCTCTTCCACTGCGTCTTCGAAGTCGACGATCACGGCATCGGCGCCAGCGGCCAGCGCCTTGGCGAAGCGTTCGGGTCGGCTGCCGGGCACGAACAGGGCGGAGCGGACGATGGATCGGGGCATGGCTGTTTTCTCTTTCATGTTCAGTTGAAGATTCCTTGTGCCTGCGAAGGCGGCCTGGACACCTACACCACACCCGCAGCCTGCAACCTCGCCTGGTCTTCCACCGAATACCCCAACTCCCCAAGAATCCCACCCGTGTGCTCACCCAATCCCGGTACCGGGTCCATACGTGGGGTGAACGCAGCATTACGCCCCGGTGGCAGCAACGACGGCAGCTTGCCGGCCGGGCTGTCGACTTCACGCCAGCGGTCACGGGCCTTGAGTTGCGGGTGGTCCCATACGCCCTGCATGTCATTGACCCGCGCGTTGGCGATCTGCGCTGCTTCCAGGCGCTCGACCACTTCTTCAACCGTCAATCGGGCAAAGCCGTCGACGATGATCTGCCGCAACACCTCGCGATTTTCCGATCGTTTGAAGTTCGCCGAGAAGCGCTCGTCGGTGGCCAGCGCAGCGTCCAGCAGCACCTTCTCGCAGAACAGCGCCCATTCACGTTCATTCTGCAAACCGAGCATTACCGTGCCGCCGCCCTGGGTCGGGAACGGGCCGTAAGGGTAGATGGTGGCGTGGGCCGCGCCAGCACGCGCCGGCGGTTGTGCGCCTTCGAAGGCGTAGTACATCGGGTACCCCATCCACTCCACCAGGCTTTCCAGCATGCTCACGTCGATGCGGCTGCCGACACCGGTTTTGTCCCGCAGCAACAGCGCCGAGAGGATGCCGGTGTAGGCGTACATGCCGGCGGAGATGTCGGCGATGGAACACCCGGCCTTGGCCATCTGCTCTTCACCTGGCCCGCCGGTCACCGACAGGAACCCGCCCTCGCTCTGGATCAGCAGGTCGTAGGCTTTCTTCTTTTCGTACGGGCCGCCTTCGCCATAGCCGGAAATGTCGCAGACGATCAGCCGAGGGAAACGCTCCTGCAGCGCCTCGAACGACAAGCCCATGCGCGCCGCCGCGCCCGGTGCCAGGTTCTGCACCAGCACGTCGGCCTTGCCCAACAGGCTGTGCAGGATGTCGTCGGCCTCGTCGTGCTTGAGGTCCAGGGTCAGGCTTTCCTTGGAGCGATTGGTCCAGACGAAGTGCGACGCCAGGCCGTGTACACGCTCGTCATAGGCACGGGCAAAATCACCGCTGCCAGGGCGTTCGATCTTCACCACACGGGCGCCAAGATCCGCCAGTTGCCGGGTGCAGAACGGCGCGGCAATCGCGTGTTCGAGGCTGATGACGGTGATGCCGTCCAACGGACGAGGATTAGAGTGTTGAGTCATACCTGTGTACCTCAAATTCGAACTGTCCCTGTAGGAGCTGCCGAAGGCTGCGATAAGGTTCGAAGAACCTTCGCGTTGCTGAATTTACGACGGGTTCCCCGTCGATCGCAGCCTTCGGCAGCTCCTACAGGACGTGTGTATTCAGACCAACTGGTTCAACGACCCAGCAGCACGCAACTGCCAAACCTTGTCGATCAACGCCCTGCCCTGCTCTGGGGTACGTGCCCCGGAAAACGCCAGCAGCCGTTGGAACTTGTCTTCCAACTCTGGCCGCGACAGGGTGTTGCCCGGATCGCCCTTGGGTTCATCGATGCCGGCACTCAAGGTACGGCCGTCGATGGTGGTGACCTCGACCCGCCCCAGCCAGCGCGCCGGGTAGGCGCCGTCGACTTCCGGGTCCAACTGCATGCTGACTTTCTCGCGGAACGCCGCCACCGCCGGGTCGGTCAGCGCCAGTTTGTCGAACTCGATCAATTGCGCGCTGCCATGCACCGCGATCAAGCCCAACACCGCGCCCATGGAGAACTTCGCCTGGTGCACGGTTTGCGGGACCACCACCCGGCCCAGCACATCAATGGCGGCCTGGTGCACGCGGGTCGACACCTCGGCAATCTGCTCGTGGCTCAGCCCCTCGCGCTGCATCAACTGCAACAACGCATCGGCGGCCGGATGGGTATGGCGGCAAGATGCATGGAATTTGAATGAGGTTTCCGCCAGCGCCCAGCGCGTGCCCAACTGATCGGACAGCTTGCTCGGGTTCGAATCACTGGACATCCCCGCCGCCATGCCTTGATCGCCTTCGAGGATATTGCGCGCGCCGGTCAGACCATCGAGGGTCATGTAGGCGGCGAGCAAACCATCGGCGGCGGCTTTGGCGGTGTGCAGTTGTTTCGAGTCCGCGGCATCGCGCAGAAACTCCCACAACCCGGCCGCCTGGGTACCGGCGTTGCCGAACAGATTGATGAATTGCTCCTGATCAAAGCCCATCAATTTACCCACCGCCACCGCTGCCGCGAGGGTGCCCACCGTGGCCGTGGTGTGGAAGATTTTGTAGTGCGAACGGCCCATGAATTCGCCGATGCGAATCCCCGCTTCGTAACCCGCCACCGAGGCCAGCAGCAGTTCACGACCGGACTTTCCGAGGTCCTGCGCGGCGGCCAACACGGCTGGAAATACCACGGTCGCCGGGTGCAACACCGAGCTGTTGTGCAGGTCGTCCTGCTCAACCAAATGCGAGGACGCGGCGTTGACCAGCGCGGCAAAGTACGGCGAGGTGCCGCGACCATTGACCAGGATTTTCGCCGGCCCCTCGGTGGGCCCCATGCGCTGCGCGTAACGCTCGAACAACGGGATCGGGTGCGCGCCCTGACTGGCCAATGCCGAGCCGAGCCAGTCGAGGAACAGGTCTTCGGTGCGGTCGAGCACCGCGTCAGGAATCTGCTCGTAGTGCAGCTCGGCGAGAAAACCGGCCAGTGCTTGGGTATGGCTCATGATCGGCTCCTTAGAAGCTGCGTGGCAGTTCGAGCAAGTGCTCGGCGACGTAAGAAAGAATCAGGTTGGTGGAGATCGGTGCCACCTGGTACAGACGGGTTTCGCGGAACTTGCGCTCGACGTCGTATTCGCAGGCGAAACCGAAGCCGCCGTGGGTTTGCAGGCAGGCGTTGGCCGCTTCCCACGAGGCCTTCGCCGCCAGGTACTTGGCCATGTTGGCGCTGGCCCCGGCATTGACCCCGCTGTCGTATTCCTCGCAGGCGCGCCAGCGCATCAGGTCGGCCGCTTCGATTTCGATGTGGGCTTCGGCGATGGGGAATTGCACACCCTGGTTCTGCCCGATCGGCCGACCGAACACCACGCGATCACGGGCGTAGGCGCTGGCCTTCTCGATGAACCAGCGACCGTCGCCGATGCATTCAGCCGCGATCAGCGTGCGCTCGGCATTCAGGCCGTCGAGGATGTACTTGAAGCCTTTGCCTTCTTCACCGATCAGGCTGTCGGCCGGCAATTCCAGGTTGTCAAAAAACAGTTCGTTGGTCTCGTGGTTGACCATGTTGGCAATCGGCTGCACGGTCATGCCGTTGCCGATGGCCTCGCGCAGGTCGACCAGGAAGATCGACATGCCTTCGGATTTCTTCTTCACCTCGGCCAACGGTGTGGTGCGCGCCAGCAGGATCATCAGGTCCGAATGCTGAATCCGCGAGATCCAGACCTTCTGCCCGTTGATCACGTACTTGTCGCCCACCCGCACGGCGGTGGTCTTGATTTTGGTGGTGTCGGTGCCGGTGCTGGGCTCGGTGACGCCCATCGATTGCAGGCGCAGTTCACCGCTGGCGAGCTTGGGCAGGTAGTAGCTTTTCTGCGCTGCGCTGCCGTGACGCAGCAAGGTGAACATGTTGTACATCTGGCCGTGAACGGTGCCGGAGTTGCCGCCGCAGTGGTTCACTTCTTCGAGAATCACCGAGGCTTCAGCCAGCCCCAGACCGGAGCCGCCGTATTCTTCAGGGATCATCGCCGAAAGCCAACCGGCGTCGGTCAGGGCTTTGACGAAGGTTTCCGGGAAGCCTTTTTCTTCATCGATCTTGCGCCAGTAAGCGGCATCGAATTCGGCGCACAGGGCGCGCACGCCTTCGCGGATAGCATTGAGTTCTTCGTTGTTATTAGGGTTCATCAATTTGCTCTCTATTCTTGAAAACGCACGCGACAATCAGTCGAACAGCACTTCAGCGCTTTGCGCGACACCCGCTTCGTTACCGGCCCACAACTGCGCCTTGCCTGGCTCCAGCAGCCGACCGCCGACGCTGAACGGTTGCGGGGTGATCAACGGCCGCACGCCGCGATAGGCGAAATGCCGCAGCCGCGCTTGCGGGTTGGCCCGGCAGAACGCGCGCAGGCTGAAGGTGGCGATCATCGGCCCGTGCACCACCAGCCCGGCGTAACCCTCGGTGCCAGTGACATAGGGGTAGTCGTAGTGGATGCGGTGACCGTTGAAGGTCACGGCCGAGTAGCGAAACAGCAGGGTCGGGGTCGGCACGATGGCTTCTCTCCATTCGCCCTCCTCCAGCGCCTCGCCGCTGCCTTGCTTGGGTGGCGTCGGCTCGCGGTAGACGATGTCTTGCTCTTCGCGAATCGCCAGACGGCCATTCTGCGAGTAGTCGTGGCGCACGGTGACGAACAACAGGGCACCGCTGCGGCCGACTTTTTCTTCGATGTGGGTGATGGTCGACAGGCGCTGAGCCTCGGCGCCGACCCGCAGCGGCTCGATGAATTCGATACGACCGCCGGCCCACATGCGATTGCGATCATCGGCCGGCGGCAGGAAGCCGCCGCGTGCCGGATGACCGTCGCCGCCGAGCAAGGATTCGGCGACTGGCTCCTGGAAAAAACACCATTGCCACAGCGGCGGCAATGCATCGCCATCGGCAGGAACCGCTTCACCGAACGTGGCGGCGATGCGTTTGATCAGGTTGCGACTCAGATGATCCTGGGCCTGTTCGGTACGGCCAAGCCAGGCACTGAAATCTGAAGCACTCATGCAGGTGACCCCTTGCCGGTTATGTTCTGGGGTCCATCATGCAAGGCACCCGGCATTCTGAGAATTTGCATTTTCGTAAGGTAGCGTTCATAAATGCCGAACGCTCATCGAGCGGTGAATACGGCTCCTACAGGGGTTTGTGCCTGACTTGAATACTATGAGAGGCAACCATGCATTTCGATCTGGCCGACCTGCGCCTGTTCATTCACATCGGTGAGTCGCCGAGCCTGACCCAGGGCGCGCGCCGGGCGTTTCTGTCACCGGCCGCCGCCAGCGCGCGGATCAAGGCCCTGGAAAGCCAGCTCGGCACCCGCCTGCTTTATCGCGACAGCCGTGGCGTGGAGCTGACGCCCGCCGGCCAGCGCTTGCTCAAGCACGCGCGGTTGATCATGCGTCAAGTGGATTACCTGAAGTCCGAGTTCACCAGTTACGGCACTGATTCCGCCGGGCACATCCGCATCTTCGCCAACACCACGGCGGTGACCGAGTTTCTCCCGGAAGTGCTGGCGGGCTTTTTGGCGAAACGGCCGGGGGTGACCGTCGACCTGCAGGAGCGTCTGTCGCGGGACATCGTGCGCGGTGTGCTGGACGGCAGCACCGATATGGGCATCATCGCCGGTCCGGTAGAAGCCGCCGGGTTGCAGGTGATGCACTTCAGCACCGACCGCCTGCTGCTGGTATTGCCCGTCGGCCATGTGCTGGCCGGGCCAAAGCCGGTGACCTTGAAGCAGACCCTGGCCTTCCAGCACATCGGCCTGCACGACGGCAGCACGCTGCTGAGCTTTCTGCGCGATCACGTCGAGCGCCTGGGGCAACACCTGTCGCTGCGGATTCAGGTGTCGAGTTTCGAAGCGATCTGCCGCATGGTCGAAGCCGGAGTCGGCATCGGCATCATCCCGGAGTCCGCCGCCGTGCGCCACAGCCGCACCATGCAGCTGGCGATGGTCGAACTGGACGAACCCTGGGCGATTCGCGAACGCAGCATTCTGGTCCGCGAACTGGACGCCCTGCCCGGCACCGTGCGCGCGTTGATTGCAACGTTGATTCCGGAAACCGCCGCAGAAACCAACGCCACCGAGGCACCCTCGCCCGCTACTTGATCGGCGTCGCCGGCAACGAGAAACAGAAGGTCGCTCCCCGACTGGGGACCGTTTCCAGATGAATCTCGCAGTCATGCAGTTGCAGAATCCGGCGCACGATCAACAGCCCCAAGCCACCGGAACGACGGTCCCCGGCCTGACTGAACGGACGGCGGAACAGGCTTTCCAGCAGTTCTTCAGGAATCCCCGGGCCGGTGTCGCTGACAATCACCTTGACCCGCTCGGCCTGATGCTGCAATTCAACCTCAATGGTCCCACCCGACGGCGTATGGCGAATCGCGTTGTCGATCAGGTTGGTCAGCACCCGCTCGATCAGGCCGAGGTCGGCCGAGACCATGGACGACGAACGCGGCAATACCGCCACCAGTCGCGATTGTTTTTCTTCCGCCATCAGGGCGAATTTCTGGAACACGTCCTGGATCAGGTCGGTGAGCGAGAAGTCTTCGATCAGCAGTTGCACCCCGCCATGCTCCAGTCGCGCCAGTTCGAACAAGGCCTGGGCCAATTGCCGGACTTTATTGCTCTGCGCCAAGGCCACCGCGAGGTAACGCTGACGCTCGACTTCGCTGAGGCTTTCGCCCTTGAACGAGAGCATTTCCAGGTAACCGTGCATCGACGCCAGCGGCGTGCGCAGGTCATGGGAGATGTTGGCGACGACTTCGCGGCGCTCCTGATCCAGCTGAGTCAAGGTCCGCCATTGCTCGGCGATGCGCGCGGCCATCTGCGCAAAGCTGGCCTCCAATACAGCGATTTCATCACGACGACTGACCGAATGCGGCACCACTGGCAACGCCACCGGCTCGGCTTCGGTATCGAAATCACGCATGGTGTCGGTCAGGCGGCGCAGGGGCCGGGTGATCAAACGGAAGGCCATCAAGCCCGCAGCCAGACCGAGCAACGACACCAACGCCATCGACCACAAGGTGGTGCGCAGCACCGAACTGGCCGCCACTTGCGCGGAGATCCGGTCGTGGGCCTCGCCCAATAGCACCACGTAGATGTAGCCCAGATCCTGATCGCCGGAACGCAACGCGGAAACGCTGAACACTTTCTCGCCGTCGACGCTGCGCGGGTCGTCACCGAGGATCGGCAGCGGCTGGCCGGCAAGCATTTGATGCAGGGGGCCGAGGTCGACGTGGTCGCGTTTCAAATGGCCGGCGGGGGCGTCGTCGCCGGTGACGTGACCGCTGGCGTCGAGCAAATACACTTCGACGCTGGGATTGACGTTCATCAGTTTGCTGAACAAGCCGCGCACCACATCGGCCTTGGCGCCGATCATGTTGTTGTCGCGGGCGATGCTTTCCGCCAGGCCACGGGACAGGCCCTGCACCACTTCTTTTTCATGCAGGTCGTTGGCGCGAATCTGCAACCAGGCGGACGCACCACAACAGGCCAACAGCAGGATCGCGAACGCAACGGACAGGCGCTGTAACAGCGTCAGGTTCATTCAGCGGGCCTCACGCGGTCCGGCGAAAAGCGATAACCCATGCCCCACACCGTGAGAATGCGCGTTGGCTCGGTGGGATCGACCTCCACCTTGGCCCGCAAGCGATTGATGTGCGTGTTGACCGTGTGCTCGTAACCGTCGTGTTTGTAACCCCAGACCTGGTTGAGCAGGTCCATACGCGAGAAGACTTTGCCGGGGTTTTTGACGAAGAAATACAGCAGGTCGAACTCGCGTGGCGTGAGCTCGATGGGCTTGCCGTCGACCAACGCCTGACGGGTGACCGGGTCGAGGGACAGGCCATTGAGCTCGATCTTGCCGGCGACGGTTCTGAGGTTTTTTTCCAGCGCATCGACCCTGCGCAGCAAGGCTTTGACCCGCGCCCCCAGTTCCAGCATCGAGAACGGCTTGGCCAGGTAATCGTCGGCGCCCAGCTCAAGGCCGAGCACGCGGTGCATTTCGCTGGAACGCGCGCTGGTGATGATGATCGGTGTATAGCGGGCCATGGCACGCGCCTGACGGCAGATCTCCAGACCATCGACACCGGGCAGCATCAGGTCGAGAATCAATGCATCCCAGCCGCCCTGTTCCAGTTGCGCCAGCCCGGCATTGCCGTCGGCACAGTGAGTCACGGCGTAGCCTTCGTCCTGCAAATGCAGACGCAACAGCCCGGCGATATGCAGGTCATCTTCGACGATCAAAACGCGCTTGGGCACATCCATGGTCAACCTTCGGGAGTCAATTGCTTCGGCGCACGGGACATGCGGCACTGGGTGTTGAATACACGACCATTGTGCAAGATTCCGACACACTCAATCTTCACAATTAATTTAACTTTGCGTGAGGACTTGGCGACCGGCTGACCACAAGAATAGCAGCACACCCACTGATTCGAAGTGAACGCTATGCAATCCAGACGTTGGTTTCTCGTGTACGGCAGCGCCAGCGTGGCCCTGGCTGCCAGCGGCCTGCTCAGCTGGCGCGCACTTGCTGCATCTTCCGGCGACGCCCCGACCTCCGCAGTTTTACCGGCGACCGTGCCGCGTGGCAGCGAAACCTTTGAGGTGACGCACACCCCGGCCGAGTGGCACAAGCTGTTGACCGATGACCAATTCGATGTGCTGCGCAACGCCGGGACCGAGCGTCCTTACAGCAGCCCGTTGAACAGTGAGCATCGTGCTGGACGTTTCGCCTGCGCTGGATGCCAGTTGCCGCTGTTCTCGTCCAGCACCAAGTTTGAAAGCCATACTGGCTGGCCGAGCTTCACCTCGCCCCTCGAGCACGCAGTCACCGAAAACCGTGACACCTCGTTTGGCGTCGATCGCACCGAAGTGCACTGCCGGCGCTGTGGCGGGCATTTGGGCCACGTGTTCGATGACGGCCCGGACCCTACCGGCCTGCGTTATTGCATGAACGGGGTCGCCATGACCTTCGCCACCGGACAAGCCTGATCTCCACTGAAGAACGGCCACTAAAAAAGGATTATCCACCATGTTATTGATCATCTTGTCCTACCTGGGTGGCGTGCTGACGATTCTCAGTCCGTGCATCCTGCCGGTACTGCCCTTTGTCTTCGCCCGCTCCAGCGAGCCGTTCCGCCGCAGTGGCTTGCCGCTGTTGTTGGGCATGGCACTGACCTTCGCCGGTGTTGCGACACTGGCCGCAGTAGGCGGTGGCTGGGTGGTCCAGGCCAACCAATACGGACGCTGGGTGGCGATTGTGTTGATGGCGTTCTTTGGTGTGACCTTGTTGTTCCCGCACCTGGCCGATCGCTTGACCCGGCCGCTGGTGTCGATGGGTGACCGCCTGTCCAACTCGGCCCGCGAGGCCGAGGGCAGTTCCAGCGTTAAATCTTCATTCCTGCTGGGTATCGCCACAGGCCTGTTGTGGGCACCCTGCGCCGGTCCGATCCTCGGCCTGGTGTTGACGGGCGCGGCGTTGCATGGCGCGAGTGTCGGCACCACGTTGTTATTGCTGGCCTACGCCGCCGGTGCCGCGACTTCGCTGGCCTTGGCACTGCTGGTCGGCGGCAAACTGTTCACCGCCATGAAGCGTTCGCTGGGCGCCGGTGAGTGGGTGCGTCGCGGTCTGGGCGCGGCGATGCTCTGCGGTGTCGCGGCCATTGCGCTGGGGCTGGATACCGGGCTGCTGACCAAAGTCTCCACCGTCGCCACCGCCGGTATCGAACAAAAGCTGCTGGATACCCTGGCGCCAGCCGCACCGCAGAACACTCCAGTGGTGGCGGCTGCTCCGGAAGCGGGCGGTGCGATGATGAAGGCCGCGCTGAAAGGCTCGGCAGCCGAGCCGATGTCGTTGCCTGTAGAGGGGACGTTGCCCGACCTGTCCGGCGCGGTGAAATGGCTGAATTCGCCACCGCTGAGCGCTGAACAGTTGAAAGGTAAAGTGGTGCTCATCGACTTCTGGACCTACTCCTGCATCAACTGCCTGCGTGCCCTGCCGTACGTCAACGCCTGGTCGAAGAAATACCACGATCAGGGTCTGGTGGTGATTGGGGTTCACGCCCCGGAATTTGCCTTCGAACGCGACGCCAACAATGTGCAGAAAGCCGTGCATGACCTGGGTATCAACTACCCGGTGGCGCTCGATAACGACTACGCAATCTGGCGCGGCTTCAACAACCAGTACTGGCCAGCGCATTACTTCATCGACGCCAAGGGCCAGATCCGGCACCACCACTTTGGCGAAGGCGAGTACGCCGAGTCGGAAAAGGTCATCCAGCAGTTGTTGCTTGAGGCGGGCAACACCAACGTTTCGAAAGACGTGGTAACGGCCAATGCCCAAGGCGTGATGCAAAGCGCGGACAACGCCGAGATGAACTCGCCTGAGACCTACCTGGGTTACGACCGTGCCGAGAACTTCGCTTCGCCCGGCGATCAAATCAGCGACAAGAGCCATGCCTATCAGCCGCCGAAACAACCCGAGTTGAACCAATGGGGTCTGGACGGCAAGTGGACCGCCAAACCTGAGCAAGTGACCCTCGATCAGGCCAACGGCCGCATCGTCTACCGTTTCCATGCCCGCGACCTGCACCTGGTACTGGGCCCAGGCGCAGAAGGCAAACCGGTGCATTTCAAAGTCAGCATCGACGGCGCCGCCCCTGGCGACAGCCACGGCAGCGACATCGCGGCGGACGGCAGCGGCATGGTCACTGAACAACGCCTTTACCAACTGGTGCGTCAGGCCGGCCCGGTGACTGATCACACCTTCACCATCGAATTCATGGACCCTGGCGTGCAGGCGTATGCCTTCACTTTCGGTTGATCCAACACTTAACGACCTGTTTGAGCAACGCGAGGATGAACGACATGACTAAAAGTAAAATGACCCTGGCCCTGAGCTGCGCGGGCGTGGTCGCCGTGATGATGGGGCTGTCGCTGCAATCGGCGGTGTCTGCCGAACCGGTAGTGGCCCTCGCTCCGCCGTCGCTGGATGAGCCTGCCGGCACCTCGCACAAAGAAGTCGCGGTGTTTGCCGGTGGCTGCTTCTGGGGCGTGCAAGGGGTGTTCCAGCATGTGCGCGGGGTTGAAAACGCCCTCTCCGGTTACGCCGGTGGCCAGGCCAATACCGCCGAGTATGAAAAAGTCAGCGACGGCGATACCGGGCATGCCGAGTCGGTGCAAGTCACCTATGACCCAACCCAGGTCAGCTACGGCAAACTGCTGCAGGTATTCTTCTCGGTGGCCCACAACCCCACCGAACTGAACCGCCAGGGCCCGGACCATGGCACGCAATACCGTTCGGCAATCTTCCCGCAAAACGAAACACAGGAAAAAGTCGCCAAGGCTTACATTGCTCAACTGGACCAGGCCAAGGTGTTCCACGCCCCGATCGTCACCACCATCGAGGACAACAAAAACTTCTATCCAGCCGAGGGTTATCACCAAAACTACCTGACCCTCAACCCGACCGCGCCGTACATCGCGATCAATGACTTGCCCAAGGTTGAAAGCCTGAAGGAACTGGTGCCGACGTTGTATCGGGCGGATCCGGTGTTGGTGGCTAATCCGCAGTGAACCACGGTGTTCCCTCCCCGTTGATCGGCATTTGCTCCCGGCGCGTTGTTCCGTTCTGCGCCGCGAGCTTGTATAAAGAACCCCATGTCGATTCCCTTCTTCCCCTATTTCAAAACCCGGCGCCTGACCTTGTGGCTCATGGCCTTGGTCATCGTCGGTCTGCCAGCGAGCTGCGCCGTACTCAAGCATGAAGAGCGCGAGTTGCTGTTTCAGATCGAGCCCGGCACGGCCAGTTGGTACCGTGGCGTGCCCGCCGAGGTGCAGGACCTGGTGCTCAAGGCGCCGAGCTTTGGCGACACGCAAAACATTCATGCCTGGTGGTGGCCGGCCGCGCAGGCCGATGCGCCGGCGGTGCTGTACCTGCATGGCACGCGCTGGAACCTCACCGGGCAGTTTTTTCGTATCGAGCAATTGCACGCGATGGGCTATTCGGTGCTGGCCATCGACTACCGCGGCTTTGGCCAGAGCGAAGGCTCGTTGCCCTCGGAAGCCAGCGTTTACGAAGACGCCCGGGTCGGTTGGGAACGCTTGAAAGTCCTGCAACCCGACGCCAGCAGGCGCCTGATTTATGGCCATTCATTGGGCGGCGCGGTGGCCATCGATCTGGCGGCGGATCTGGCCACCGTGAGCGGCAAGCCCCAGGCACGCGGGCTGATCATTGAGTCGACCTTCACCACCCTGGCCGACGTCGCCGCCGCCGTCAGTGATAACCGACTGCCGGTGCGCGGGCTGCCGATACGCTGGCTGCTGTCCCAGAAGTTCGACTCCATCGACAAGATCGCCGACATCCATCTGCCGGTATTGATCGTCCACGGCAGCGCCGATCCGTTCGTACCACCGCGTTTCAGCGAGGAGTTGTACCAGGCGGCGCAACAGCCGAAACACCTGCTGCTGGTGCCTGGCGGTACACACAACAACAGCATGGCGTTAGGAAATGACGCCTACCGTCAGGCGATCAAAGCGCTGTTCAATGCCGGTAAACCGATGATTCACGCAGACGTTTCCACCAGCAAACCAGCGGCGTCCGGCTGACGGTCATTGTCTGAACCGGCCGGTGTCAGCGTCACGCTGAACGGTTTGCTGCGAATCAACACAGTACCAGGCCTGGAGGCAGGCACGCTGAGCCCTTGAAGGTGCTGGAGCACGTCTTCGGGTGTTTCGATGGGTAATTGTGCGAGTTCGCTAATCGAAAGATTCCACCATTGACTGGCCAGCAAGGCGTCGATCGTCGGCTGATCAAAGCGGTAGCGAATCACCTGTGCGGGCGAACCCGCGACGATGGCATAGGGTGGAACGTCTTTGCTCACCAGTGACCGGGCGCCGATCACCGCTCCGGTGCCGATGGTCACACCTTCCAGAATCAACACGTCCATGCCGATCCACACGTCGTGACCGATGACGGCCTGCGCCGGGACCGCGTGAGGCGACGACACGCCTGAGACTTTCCGCCGCTGCCCGACCAGCCCCGTGTGCGAGGTGAGCCAGCTCAACGGATGAGATTTGCGATTCTGGCCAATGGTGACGTTGCGCGCGACCGAACAGTAGCGGCCGATGCTGGAGACGTGATGCAGTTCGGAACCACTGACGATGTCCGTGTGAGCGCCGATGGTCAATTTGCGCGACATCACCTTGACCTGATGCAACCTGACGCCTTCCTCCAGTGTCAGTTCGGTGTCACTGCGCAGTCCCCGGATACCGCTGTCCAGTCGGCATTGGTTTTTCCAAAGCGCCTTTTTTAATGTTTGGTTCAACAGCGCACGACTGAGGAAGTTCATCTGATTATTTTTCAGTGAATGGAGAGTGGCGGGATAATGTCATATTCGTTCGACAGTCATTATTAATTTTGCTGAAGCACCAACAGCCACTTGTCGCCTGCTCTTGCTCGTGACGACAACCTGTCGATCTGCTCTCCGGTCAAACGACTACAAGGTACAGATGTCCTGTCCGGCAGAAGGAGAACGTCATGAGTGTGAGTTCTGCAACGCAAATCAACCCCGTGTCACCAAAGGTGGTTTCACGCGAAGAATGGCTGACCGCGCGCAAGCAGTTGCTGCTGCGGGAGAAAAACTTTACCTATGAGCGTGACCGGCTGAGCGCCGAGCGGCGCGTCCTGCCCTGGGTCAAGGTCGACACAGACTATCGCTTCGAAAGCGCGAACGGCCGGTCAAGCCTGGCCGACCTGTTCGGCGACAACAGCCAATTGGTGATCTACCACTTCATGTTCGGCGCGGGCTGGAAGGAAGGCTGCCACGGCTGCTCGTTCCTTGCAGACCATTTCGACGGCGCCAACCTGCACCTGACCCACCATGACATTTCGCTGGTCGCGGTTTCCCATGCGCCGTGGCAGGAGTTCCAGGCGTTCAAGCAACGCATGGGCTGGCACTTTAACTGGGTGTCGTCTGCCGGTTCCGATTTCAACCGTGATTTCGGGGTCTCGGCGACCCGTGAGGACATCGACGCTGGCAAGGTGATGTACAACTACGAACCCAGCAACGACGCTGGCGAGGAAATGCCTGGCCTGAGTGTGTTCTACAAGAACGATCAGGGTCAGATTTTTCACACCTACTCAGCCTATGCCCGGGGACTCGACATCCTGCTCGGCACCTACAACTTTCTCGACATGACCCCCAAGGGCCGCAACGAGGAAGGCACCATGGACTGGATTCGCCACCATGACCGCTACGATGACGCAACGGCCAAAGGCTCGAGTTGCTGCGACGATCAGTAACTAGAGGTGGAGGCGCCAACACGCTGGGCTCCCACAGTGGATTTGTGTTCCCCCGAAACCTTGTGGGAGATTCTATGTTCGCAGGCAACACACAATCTCTGTAGGAGCTGCCGCAGGCTGCGAACAATAGCCATCGCGAAGGTCGTTCCGACCTTATCGCAGCCTGCGGCAGCTCCTACACAATTGGGGCCAACCGTAGATTTTTGTCCAACCACAAATCACTGTGTGCCAACGTGTTGGCGAAAGCGGCCTGCCAGATACCCATAAAAATCAAAGCAACCCTGTAATCTTTAACCCTGCCGCTCAGCGCCCGACAAACACCCCGTCGTCACACTAAACTGCGCACTGCGCCCGCATGGTTTTCGAAAGCTTTGCGTCAAGACCGCCAGATCCCCGTAAAGACTGCATAAACCCCTATTCCCGCCACGCATGCCGCGTCCTATCGTGCCCTTACATTCATAACCAAGGCCTTGGAGTCGACCATGACTAACCTGCAAATCGGCGTGTTGGCGGTGTCGTGCATCGTGTTGTTCGGCGCAGTGACCCTCTATCGTGATTTTTTGCGGCCGGGAAAAGGCAAGCGGGACAAGTGAGGGCGGGGGTCGTTTGAGAAAAGACCGGAGTGAATGCGGGACCGCGCTGCTTGATTCGCAGGCAAGCCTGCTCCCAGGGGTATCGGGATAAGCAGGCTTGTCGGATCGCCGCACCGCTGCGCAGGCGTCGGCACAGTGTTTCACCTGCTTAACGCCTGGCGATGGTTTCTGTAAAGCTCGGGTAAAGCTCGTTCCCTTTCCAGCCATTTTGGATTAATTATTATCAATCGCTTTCAGTTGAGCTGGAGTCCCATCATGAGCCACATTCAAATCTGCATGTTGGCCTTGTTCGCAATCGCCGTGCTGGGGACCGTTAACTTCTATTTCGAGTTCCTGCGCACCACCCATCACGTGAAAAAGGAGGAATAGCCTCAAGGCCTTCCTCCTCAGCCACTACCCCAGCAGAAAGGGCAACACCTCACTCAGCAATAACTCAGGCGCCTCTTCGGCGATGTAATGCCCGGCTGGCAGCGCTTTGCCGCGCACATCCGTGGCCACGTGCTGCCATTCCTTGAGTGGATCGAAGCAACGACCGACGATGCCTTCCGCGCCCCACAGCACCATCAACGGCAACCTCAGGTGATTGCTCGCCGCCACATCGGCACGGTCGTGCTCCAGATCGATGCTGGCGCTGGCGCGGTAATCTTCGCAGATGCCACGCGCGGCACCGGGCTGTTTCAGGCAACGCAGGTATTCACTGAACGCTTCATCGGTAAAGGGTGCCATGCCGGCACTGCGACTGCCCATCACACTGCGCAGGAACTGCTCCGGGTCGGCCTCGAGCAGGGTTTCCGGCAACGGTGCGGGACGGATCAGGAAAAACCAATGCCAGTAGGCCCGGGCAAAGGCTTCGTTGGTCTGGCTGTACATCGCCAGTGTCGGCGCGATGTCCAACAGCACCATGCGCTTGACACTGTGCGGATGATCCAGCGCCAGCCGATGGGCCACGCGGGCGCCGCGGTCATGGGCCAGCACTGAAAAGCTGCTGAAGCCCAGTTCACGCATCAACTCGACGTTATCGCGGCCCATTTCACGTTTGGAGTGGTTGCGATGCTCGTCATCGGCGGGCGGCTTGCTGCTGTCGCCGTAACCGCGCAGGTCAGCGGCGACCACAGTAAAGTTACGGGCCAGGGTTTCGGCGACCTTGTGCCAGATCACGTGGGTTTGCGGGTGGCCGTGAAGCAAGAGCAGGCCCGGGCCAGAGCCGCCGATGCGGTAGGCGATGTCCACGCCGTTGACCCGACGCTGATGCTTTTCAAATCCGGCGAACATGTCTTCACTCCTTATTGTGGTGCGCACATGCTAGTTGCTCAGGCATTTCCGGCAAGACGCAAAGCGTGGCGGCCTTGTTCATGAACTGTGTTCATGAGCCGATTGGTCCCGATAAATCACCTGGAATTGGCTATTCGATCTGCGTACCAGCGACTGTAAGGTACTGACATGCCCGCAGGGGGTATGACTCTCGGAGAAAACACCATGAACAAACGTATTGAATGGGCCAAAGCCTCACCTAAAGCGTTCCAGGCGATGTGCGGTCTGGAAAAAGCCCTGGGCGAATCCGGCCTGGATCACTCGTTGCTGGAATTGATTCGTCTGCGCGCTTCGCAAATCAACGGCTGTGCTTACTGCGTCAATATGCACACCAACGACGCACGCAAGGCTGGCGAAACCGAAGCCCGCCTGCAGACCGTTGTCGTCTGGGAAGAAACCACCTTCTTCACCCCGCGTGAACGTGCCGTGCTGGCCTGGGTTGAAAGCCTGACCCTGCTGTCGATCCATCACGCGCCGCAACACCAGTACGAAGCGCTGCTGGAACAAGGCTTCAGTGAAGCCGACGTGGCCAACATCACCCTGGCCATCGCCACCATCAACGCCTGGAACCGTTTCGGCGTGGGCTTTGCGATGCTCCCGGCTTGATCATGGCGGCATGAGCGCCCTGGTGCGTTTGAGCTAACACCCGAATTCCGGCGAGCCTGCCCCAGGCTGCCGGAATTTGTGTTTGCGGTGTCAGACTTTCAGCACCCGGCCACTCGCGGCCACGCCCAGCAGCAACACGGCAATAATCATGAAGGCCAGGTTCAAGCTGCTGATCTGCGCGACAAAGCCGATCAAGGCCGGCCCCGCGAGAATCCCCGCATAGCCCAGCGTGCTGATGGCCGGCACGGCAATCTGCTCGGGCATCACGGTCTGTCGCCCGGCGGCGCTGTACAGCACCGGGACGATGTTCGAACAGCCGACGCCCACCAGTGCATAACCGAGCAACGCCGCCTGCCATAGGGGAATCCACGTCGCCAGTGCAAACCCGGCTGACGCGCATAAACCGCCGAGGATGATCACCCGATTGGCGCCGACCTTCCTCACCACGGCATCGCCCAACAGCCGCCCGCAAGTCATGGTCAGCGCGAACACTGAATAGCCCATGCCCGCATACGCGGCGTCGACCTGGCGCGTGGAACTGAGAAACACCGCGCTCCAGTCCAGCATCGCGCCTTCGGCCAGAAACACGATGACGCACAGCAATCCGATGAACAGCACTACACCGTGGGGCACGACGAACGCCGGGCCATCACTTTTACTGCCATACGCCAGAAAATGCGGCGCAGCACGCAACAGCACGACGATGATGATTGCCGCCACGACCGCCATCGCCAGCACCGGCGACGCACCGACGCTGAGCAAACCGCTGACCCCCGCCGCTCCGACAATCCCGCCCAGACTGAACAAACCGTGAAAACCGGACATCATGGTCTTGCCACTGGCCCGCTCAACGATCACCGCCTGAATATTGATGGTGCAATCCAGCGCGCCCATGCTGGCGCCAAACACCAACAGCGTCGCCATCAACCACCACGGGCTGGAGACCGTCGCCAGCAACGGCAAACACAGGCAGATCACCAGCGTCGACAGCACCAACACCCGACGACAGCCAAAGCGCGACGACAGCACACCGGTCAGTGGCATGGTGATGATTGAGCCAATGCCCAGACTCAGCAGTAGCAAGCCGAGCGTACCGTCGCTCAGGCCGACACGCGCCTTGGCATAAGGCACCAGCGGCGCCCAGGCCGAGACACTGAATCCGGCGATGAAAAAGGCAATGCGCGTGGACAGCTGCTCCAGTCGGCCCGGGATAACCGGCGCATCGGTGTTGATGGACGTCATGCAATGCTCTTCGACAATGTCAGGCACAGATGGCCTGACGATCGAAGTAGCCTAACAATGGAACAACTTCCGCGTCCATGACGGACCTTTCGCCAACGAGTTGGCGAAGGCGACATCCCTGACGCCGAAGATGTCAGACCAGATGAACTCACGCCACCCAAGGCGACTTGCGGATGATCTCGACGAAGTTCATCGGCTTGAACGTTGGATCGATGTCCACCAGCACGTCGGCGTTGACCGTGCCAAACGTGGAGTCCGGCTTGTCTTTGAAGCCATTGGCAAAGGCGCAGAGGATGCATTCCTTGAAGCCGTCACCCCGTGGATGCGCATGCACGACTGCTTCACGCTGCACCGTCGGGAACGCCGCGTATTCGATACCCAGCACATCCATTTCGACGCCTGCCGTGACCAGCGCAACGTTCGGCCGCAGGTGATGCACCACGTTCGGCGTGGTGTGCAGGGCAATCGACAACCAGACTTGTTCCATGTCGCCATCGGACAAGCCGAACGGCTTCATGAATGCGCGCGCCGCGTTGGCGCTGTCGACTTCAAAACGCTCGGTGGCGCTGCGATGGCCTTCGACCAGACCCAGGTCATGGAACATGGCGCCGACGTACAGTTGCTCTGCGTCGTATTTCAGGCCCTTGCGCTCGCCACTCAACGCACCAAACAGAAACACCCGACGGGAGTGGTGATACAGCAGATCAGGTTCGTTATCACGAATGTATTCAGTAGTGGCTTTGGCCAAGGCACTGTCGGGGATTTTGATACCGGCGATGGTGGTAGTCATTGTGCTGTTCCTCAGGTCATCGCACCTGTGTGGCGCGGCTGGGATTAGTCTCTGCCCGAGAGGGTTTGGCTACAATCGGCACGATGTTGCGTTTACGGCCAAAGATCGACCATATCCAGCCAGTGGCTATCAGATAGACTGCCGAGCCTGAAAACCTCCCTATAAAAACTGAAAATCGCGAGGGTGTTGTGGCAAAAGGTGTTGTGCTGTCGGTTCTGGCCTCGTTCCTGTTCGGGGTGATGTATTTCTACACGTCCCTGCTGAAGCCGCTGAGCGGTGAAGAAATTTTTGGCTGGCGCATGCTGCTGACCGTACCCTGCGCGACAGTATTCCTGCTGTCCTCCGGTGACTGGCAATTAGTGCGCAAGATTGCCCAACGCCTGCGGCATACCCCGGTCCTGCTGCTTGGCATGCTGCTGTCGTCGGCCTTGCTCGGCCTACAGTTGTGGCTGTTCATGTGGGCGCCTTTGCACGGCAGCAGCATGCAGGTATCGCTGGGTTATTTTCTGCTGCCGCTGACCATGGTCATCACCGGGCGCATCGTCTATGGCGAACACCTGTCCTACCTGCAAAAGGTTGCCGCCTGCTGCGCGCTGATCGGGGTTGCCCATGAGCTGTACCGGATCGGCAGCTTTTCCTGGGAAACTTTACTGGTGTGCCTCGGTTATCCCGTGTATTTCGTGCTGCGACGCAAGCTGGGCAACGACAATCTCGGCGGTCTCTGGTGCGACATGGCGCTGCTGCTGCCCGCCGCCCTGTGGTTCATCGTGCATGGCAACCCAGGTGCACTCAGCCAATTCCCACGCCTGTACGCATTGATTCCGCTGCTGGGGGTGATCAGTGCCTCGGCGTTGTGCAGCTACATCGTCGCCAGTCGCCTGCTGCCCTTCAGCCTGTTCGGCTTGCTGAGTTACGTCGAACCGGTGCTGCTGGTGGGCGTCGCCCTGCTGCTGGGTGAAAGCATCAGCCCGGCAGAATGGTGGACCTACCTGCCGATCTGGGCCGCCGTGCTGGTGCTGATGTTCGAAGGCGGCCAACACCTGCTGGCCCAGCGTCGCCGCAACGCTGCGTAATCGTCGTTACAGCGGCGCAAACCGCTCCAGCTGCATCTCTTGCAGACGGCTCAAGGTGCGGCGGAAGGCGAAGGCCAGATAACCCTCGGTGTACAGTGCGTCGAGGGGCACTTGCGCTTCGATGTACAGCGGCACCCGGCGGTCGTAACACTCATCCACCAACGCGATGAAGCGGCGCACACCATCGTCGTGGATCGACAGTTGTGGCAGCTCACGATCGCCGGCCGCCACTTGCTCGGCGGCGTCTTCGGTACCGCGCGCGATCCGCCCTTCACGCTGTCGGGCACTCAGCACCGGCACCTCGCTGATCAGGATCACCGAGAACCGGTCGCACAGGTCGATGAAATCCATCGCCGCCAGCGGCTGTTCACAGACATCGGCGTAGCGGCACCAGAGTATCGTTGCGCTTTGCTGTAGCACATTTACGCTGCGACGATTAAAACTGACCGGCGCACTGGAAGTGACCTGACCTTCGCTCAACCGGGCGAACACGGCGGCCAGCGCGCTGGGCTGATCCACCTGAGCGATCCAGTAGCGCTGGTGCAGTTGCCCCGGATGCAAACGATGATCCTCGCCACCGTCCACCGTCACCACCTCCATGTAACGATTGATCGCAGCAATCGCCGGCACGAAGCGCTGGCGATTGTAGCCGTCGGCATACAGCTGTTCGGGTGGCTGATTGGAGGTCGAGACCAGCACCACGCCCTCCTCGAACATCACCTGCAGCAGACCGCCGAGAATGATCGCATCGCCAATGTCGGTAACGAACAATTCGTCGAAGCACAGCACCCGGACTTCCGTCGCCAATTCTCGCGCCAGGGCGCGCAGCGGATTCGCGGTGCCGACCAGTTGAAACAGGCGCTTGTGCACCCAACGCATGAAGTGATGAAAATGCTGACGGCGCGCCGGAACACTCAAGCTGTCAAAAAAGCGATCCATCAACCAGGTTTTGCCGCGCCCCACCGGCCCCCACAGGTAAACGCCCTTGATCGGTTGCTGGCGCTTGCCGCCCTGCAACGCCAGGTAGCACGCCTGCAATGACTGCGCGGCGTTCAATTGCGCGGCATCGGGGCTGAATCCTTGCTGGTCGAGGGCTTGTTGGTAGGCTTCCAGGGGAGAGACGGCATTCATCAGTCGGCGTTTCCACGGCTTGGCTCGATATTAGGGCGCCAGCATATAGAAACTGCAGCGAAACGCACCTCAACCGACTGCCACAAAAACACTCACGGCCCTGGAGAAGTGCTGCAAAACGACACAAAGTTGGCGCGGTATCAGTTGCCTTCGGCCGCCACGAGAACACCCCCTTTCGCCGACTAACCGCTCTAGACAAACCGTTACCTCTGCATGGCACCCTTAAAGCTGACCAGTCGATCAGCAAATGGCGCGGTTATTGCCTTCTGCACAGGTCCCTTCAAGCCTGCCACGACGGCGGTGCGCCTGTTTGCTTTGTCTGGAGTGTTCTATGCCTGTCTGGCGAAAAAGTATTTTGTGGCAACTGACGTTGAGCATGGGTGCCGCACTGCTGATTAGCAGCCTGATCGTGATCGCCATTTACGCCTTCGCCCTGAACCGGCTGACCGATCGATATCTGCTGCAACAGGCGATGCCCGCCAGCGTCGAAGCCATTCGCAACGATCTGGAACGCTTGCTTGCCTCGCCGCTGACCGCCGCCAGTGATATCGGTGACAACACCTTGGTCGGCGACTGGTTGAGCGCTGGCGAAGATCCGACGCAACAAGCGTCTTTCGTTCGCTATCTGGCCAATATCCAACAGCAACAAAAAGCCCTGACCACTTTCATCATTGCCAAGGACAGCGGTCATTACTTCACCAACAAAGGTATCGACCGCACCTTGCAACGCGGTGCCCCGGACAACGCCTGGTTCTACACCTTTCTCGACAGCGGTAAACGCCGGGACCTGGAAATCGATATCGACAACAGCACCCGGGTGCCGACGCTGTTCATCAAT
Source organism: Pseudomonas sp. NA-150 (assembly GCF_044336365.1). Classification (NCBI taxonomy): domain Bacteria; kingdom Pseudomonadati; phylum Pseudomonadota; class Gammaproteobacteria; order Pseudomonadales; family Pseudomonadaceae; genus Pseudomonas; species Pseudomonas sp. NA-150. The sequence continues at coordinate 4,512,580 of NZ_CP172305.1, forward strand.
CAGCGCATCGAAAGCAATGGCAAGGTGGTCGGTGTCGCGGGGCTGGGCTTCAGCCTGAGCGCCCTGTCAGACATGGTCCGCGACTTCCATTTCGGCGAGCATGGCCAGGTGTACCTGGTCAGCCCCGACGGCAAGGTCAAAGTGCATCCCGACGCCGAACTCAACGACCGGCAAACCCTGGATCGATTGGTCGGTGCAGAGCCGGCCCGCGCGTTGTTAAACCCCGCAGCCAACAAGACTCCAGTGCAGTTCGAGCGCAATGGCGAAGCCTACGTCGCAGTGGCCGAGTCGGTCAGCTCACTGGGCTGGACGCTGGTCAGCGAAGTTCCACTGGCGGAAGTCTATGGACCGGCCAAACAGGCGCTGACGATTATTTCGGCGATCAGCCTGGCGGTGGTGCTGTGCTTCCTTGGCTTCGTGATCCGGATCGCCCGTGGCATTGTGCGGCCGATTCGTCAGGTCACCACGGCGCTGATCGATATCGGCGGCGGAGACGGCGACCTGACCCGGCGTCTGGATGATCATCGGGCCGACGAATTGGGCGATCTGGCGCGGGGCTTCAACCGTTTCATCGCCAGCCTGCGCCAACTGATCGCTGACGCCCTGCACACCAGCGAACAACTGCGCCATAGCGTCGGCGACGTGGCGCGCGTGGTCGACAGCACCTCGGCACGGGCGCTGCAGCAACAACAGATGACCGACATGGTGGCGACGGCGGTTCATGAAATGGGCCTTACCGTGCAAGAAATTGCCCGCAATGCGGGAGCGGCCGCCGAAGTGTCGCGTACCACGCAGGACGAGGCGCAATCCGCCAGGCGCATCGTCGGTGAGTCGATTGCGCATATCCGCAGCATGTCCGAGGACGTCGGCAGTGCCGCTAGCTCGGTGGAAGTGCTGGCGGGAAAAATCGCGACCATCGATCAAGTGTTGACGGTGATTCGCAGCATCTCGGAACAGACCAATTTGTTGGCCCTGAATGCCGCCATCGAAGCGGCGCGCGCCGGCGAAATGGGCCGCGGCTTTGCCGTGGTGGCCGATGAAGTTCGCACCCTCGCCGGCCGCACGCAAAGCGCGACGACCGAAATCCAACAGATGGTCGGTGAGCTCAAGGGCGGCGCCGATCAAGCCGTGGCCTCGATGCGCGCCGGACAGGCGGCCACCGGCACCGGCGTCGAAGCCAGCCGACGCACCGGTGATTCGCTGGATGCCATCGCCGGCCACGTCGAACAGCTCACCGACCGCAACCAGCAAGTCGCGGCCGCGACGGAGGAGCAAAGCTCGGTCACCGAAGAGATAAACCGTAACGTCCAGGGCATCGCCGACCTCGCCCAATCGACGGCCAGGGATGTGCAGAGTTGCCGCGAGGACTGCCTGAAACTGTCGCAAAAGGCCGAACACCTGGCATCGCAGATGGCGCGGTTCAAGTTGTAACGAAGGTACTCTGCTGCAGGCTCAAACAAGGCCTGCACCTGGAACAAATTCACTGTAGGAGCTGCCGCAGGCTGCGATCACTCTAAATCGCGAAGGTCGTTCCGGCCTTTATCGCAGCCTTCGGCAGCTCCTACAAAATGGGGGCGACCGAAAGTTTTTGTCCAACCACAAATCCCTGTGCCAACTTGTTGACGAAGATGTTTGGCCAAGCATTGCCCATCAACGAATAGCCGCCACGATCTCCGCCGTGGCGAGCACCGTCGCATACTCACCGTGCAAATTCCCCAACGACATGGCATGCACCTCCTCGGCCGAATGCGCATGCCCGAAAAAGTCGGCCTGATCAAAGGTAAAGCAGGCATCGTGCGGCACCAGCACCTCAAAGCCGAGGTTGCCGCCGCTCCGCGCCGTGGACTCCACCGAGTTATTGGTGATTACGCCAACGATGACCACCTGAGTGATCGCGTCACTGCGCAACCAGGTCTCCAACTCACTGCCGCAGAATGCATCCGGCACCTGCTTTTGGAGCTGTCGCTCGCCTTCAATCGGCAAAAACGCTGACTGGTAATCCACCCCGGACTGCTGCGGCCAGAACACTGATTCGGAAGACCGGGAAAAATGCCGGACATGGATCACCGGCCGCCCGGTCTCGCGCCATGCGGCCAACAAGCTCAACATGTGCTCTTCGGCCTGAGGATTGTTGCGCCGCCCCAACTTCGGATGGTTGATGCCTTGTTGCATGTCGATCAGCACCAGCGCTGCATTGTCATGTAGGTCCATCTGTTCCCTGCCTTTAAAGCGCACTAAAACGCTGCGCGAGTTGTTGTTCAGCAAACTGCTCGATCACGAAATCGACGAACGCCCGGGTTTTGCCGGGCAGTAATTTATGTTCGCTGTAGTACAGCGAGATAGTGCCATCGTCCACGTACCAGTCCGGCAACACCCGCACCAGGCTACCGTCCGCTAGATAAGCGGAGGCAAAGGGCATGCTCACCAGTGCGATACCCAGCCCCTGGGCGGCGGCCACGCAGGCGGCTTCGGAGTCGCTCATGGTCATGCGCAGTTTCAGATTCAACGGGCGTTGCTCATGGGCGCGATTGGTCAGCGGCCAGGAACGCACGCGGCCGGTCTGCGGCGAGCGGATCAGAATCCCCGGGCAATCCTGCACATCCTCGGGGTTAAGCGGGGTTGGACACCCAGCCATATATAAAGGTGCTGCCACCAACACCCGATGCGCTGGCGCAAGTTTGCGCGCCACTACGCCCAGCGGCAAATCAAAGCCACCACCGATGGCCGCGTCGAAACCCTGAGCAATCAGGTCCACCTGCCGGTTATCGAAGTGCCAGTCCGGCGTGATGGCTGGAAAACGGCGCAGGAATTCACCCAACAACGGCACGATGTAGCGGCGACCGAAGGCGGTACCCATGCTGACTTTGAGCGTCCCGGCCGGTTGCCCCTCGGCACTGGCCAGGTTGGCGACCGCATTCTGAATGGTATTGAAGCTGCTGCTGACCTCACTCAGAAACACTTGCCCCGCCTCCGTCAGGTTCAGACGTCGAGTGCTACGCTGGAACAACCTCACACCCAAACGAGTCTCCAACTTGGCCACACTCTTGCCCACCGCTGCCGGGGTCAGACTCAGGCGCCGCGCGGCCTCGGCGAAACTCCCTCCTTCCGCGCTGCGAACGAAGCATTCGATGCTGCTGAAGTTGTCCATCTTTGCCGCACTCGAAACTCTTGGTTTACACAGACTATCCCAATTACCCGCTAATCAGGATGCAATCAACCGCCGATACTGATACCCAGCAAACAACGCCCCCTTAACTTTGGAGAACTGCATGACGACTCAAGCGAACCTCAGCAACAAAGTAGCCTTTGTTCAAGGCGGATCCCGCGGTATTGGCGCGGCCATCGTCAAACGCCTTGCCGAGGAAGGCGCAGCCGTGGCGTTTACCTACGTCAGTTCACAGGCCAAAGCCGAAGAGTTACAAGACAGCATCACCGCCAAAGGCGGCAAGGCCTTGGCCATCAAGGCCGACAGCGCCGACGCTGAAGCGATTCGCAGTGCAGTCGCCACCACCGTTGAAACCTTCGGCCGCCTCGACATCCTGGTCAACAACGCGGGTGTCCTTGCCGTCGCGCCGCTGGAAGACTTCAGCCTCGAAGATTTCGACCGCACCCTGACCATCAACGTCCGTAGCGTGTTCATCGCCACTCAGGCAGCCGCCGCGCACATGACCGAAGGCGGCCGCGTGATCAACATCGGCAGCACCAACGCCGACCGCATGCCCTTCGCCGGCGGTGGCCCATACGCCATGAGCAAGGCCGCACTGGTCGGCCTGACCAAAGGCCTGTCTCGTGACCTCGGACCACGCGGGATCACGGTCAATAACGTGCAGCCCGGCCCGGTCGACACCGACATGAACCCGGCCGAGGGTGACTTCGCCGACTCGCTGATTCCGCTGATGGCCGTCGGCCGTTATGGCAAAGCCGAAGAAATCGCCAGCTTCGTCGCCTACCTGGCCGGCCCGGAAACCGGCTACATCACTGGTGCCAGCCTGACCATCGACGGTGGCTTCGGCGCCTGATCGCTGCCCCCAAGCGTTAATGGACTCGGCCCCGGACTTCTAACCGAAGACGGGGCCGAGTCGCTTTGCCGGTTATTTGCTTAACCACATGAAAATTCTGAAAAAAAGTTTTGCCTTCGCCGAAGCTTTCGACTACATTAGCGCGCCTCGACAGACTGAATACGTTTGACGAGATACGGTGAAGTGTCCGAGTGGCTTAAGGAGCACGCCTGGAAAGTGTGTATACAAGAAATTGTATCGAGAGTTCGAATCTCTCCTTCACCGCCACATTAGAGAAGCCCCGGCAGTTAACAGCTCCGGGGCTTTTTGCTGTCTGGGTTCCGCAACTCACCCCACGGGGGCCTTCACAACACAGTCTTTACAACTAGACCACTCAGCCGCCCAAACAGCCGCATCCAAATCAGATGGACCGTTGGTTCACCCGGTGCGACAACTCATCAGCCGACTCCTTTCGCTCTGAATACCTGTCGACCAGGTCAGGACGATCCCGCAGCAGCAGAGTGAACTTCACCAACTCCTCCATGACATCCACCACGCGGTCATAGAGAGCCGAGGGCCTCATCCGGTCCTGGTCGTCGAACTCAGCGAACGCCTTCGGCACGGATGACTGATTCGGGATGGTGAACATCCTCATCCATCGGCCCAGCACGCGCAGCTGATTCACTGCATTGAAGGACTGAGAGCCTCCAGAGACCTGCATCACAGCCAGTGTCTTGCCTTGCGTTGGACGGACCGCACCAATCGACAGCGGAACCCAGTCAATCTGGGCCTTGAACACCGCAGACATTGACCCGTGTCGCTCGGGAGAACACCAGACCTGCCCTTCGGACCACTGCATCAGGTCAAGCAACTCCTGGACCTTCGGATGCTCCACGGGCGCGTCATCGGGCAATGGCAAACCGGACGGATTGTAGATGCGCGTCTGCGCTCCGAAATGTTCCAGTAGTCGTGCAGCCTCCTCAACCAGGAGCCGACTGAATGAACGCTGCCGGGTCGAACCATAAAGCAGCAGGATGCGCGGCTTGTGTCCGTCGACGCCACTGTTTCCAGGTACAGCTAACGAGGTGTCCAGATTGGGAAGTTGATCAGTCATAAAGACTCCAGTTACAGGCCACTGATGCGGTCGATTTCACATTTGAGCTCATCACGTCCAAGGTCGCTGAACGGCAACGCAAGGAAGGCGCGGCAGCGGACCTCAATGCGCGCCAGGGTGGCGTGGAAAGCCGCCGTGATTTCCGCCTCGGAACCCGCCACGTCGGATGGGTCGTCCAACCCCCAGTGCCCTTTGAGGGCCGGGCCGAAGTAGACCGGGCAAGCTTCCCCGGCAGCCTTGTCGCAAACCGTGATCACTACGTCAGGCGGGTTGCCCTCGAATGCATCATTGCCCTTGCTGCTCAATCCCTCGGTCGAAATCCCCGCCTCCTGCAGCGTGGTCAGGCTACGCGGCAGCACGTGTCCCTTGGGGAAGCTCCCGGCACTGACTGCCAGAAACCCAGCCGGGGCGATATGATTGAACATCGCTTCCGACAAGATGCTCCGGCAGCTGTTAGCGGTACACATGAACAGGACTTTCATGAACGTCTCCATCAGGCACCCAGGCGCAATGCAAGGGCGGTTAGTGTGGTAAGCAGCACAGGCAAGGTCAGGACGACACCGACCTTGAAGTAGTAGCCCCAGGTGATGCGGATGCCTTTGCCCGCCAGGACATGCAGCCAAAGCAAGGTGGCCAGACTGCCTATAGGGGTCAGCTTGGGGCCGAGGTCGCAGCCAATGACGTTGGCGTAGACCATTGCCTCACGCACCACGCCAGAAGCTTCGGAAGCCTGGATCGAGAGCGCCCCTACCAGAATGGTCGGCATGTTGTTCATCACCGATGACAGCGCCGCTGTCAGCAAGCCAGTGCCTAGCGTCGCCCCCCATATGCCGTAGCCGGCAACGTGGTTCAGGACACCCGTCAGGTATCCGGTCAGCCCGGCATTTTTTAGGCCGTACACGACCAGGTACATGCCCAGGGAAAACACCACCACCTGCCACGGCGCCTCGCGCAGCACTCGCCGCGTGGAGATGACATGCCCGCGCGCAGCCACGCCAAACAGCACCGCTGCACCTGCAAAAGCAATAACACTGATAGGGATGCCGAACGGTTCCAAAACGAACAGTCCCAGCAACAGGGCCAGAAGCACGTACCCACCTACACGAAAGGTCGCCCGGTCACGGATGGCAAGCCGTGGGTCGGTCACCTCGTTCAGGTCATAACGGGCGGGGATGTCTCGACGGAAGAACAGGTACAAAACGGCCAGTGTGGTGGCAACGCTGACCAGGTTGACCGGAACCATGACCGATGCGTATTCGCCGAAACCAAGCTTGAAGTAGTCTGCTGAAACAATGTTCACCAGGTTCGACACCACTAAGGGCAGGCTGGCGGTGTCTGCGATGAAGCCCGCTGCCATGACAAAGGCCAGGGTGGAAGCCGCTGAAAAGCGTAGCGCCACCAGCATGGAGATCACGATGGGCGTCAAAATCAGCGCGGCCCCGTCGTTGGCAAACAAGGCTGATACTGCGGCGCCCAGCAGCACGATGAAGGCAAACAGCCGGCGACCGCTTCCCTTGGCCCCGCGAGCAACGTGTAGCGCGGCCCATTGAAAGAAGCCGGCCTCATCCAGCAGGAGGCTGATGATAATGACCGCGATGAAGGTGGCTGTGGCATTCCAGACAATGCCCCACACAATCGGGATGTCGTTGATGCTCACGACACCCGAGACCAATGCCAGGATCGCGCCGAAGGTCGCGCTCCATCCCACACCGAGGCCCTTGGGCTGCCAGATGACCAACGTGATAGTGACAAGGAAGATGACGGACGCAACAAGCATGGTGGCTCTCGACTGGACTTCGGGTTAGCAGCAGGCCGCAGCGCGGACAGGACGGTTGCCCATTAATTGAAGGCGCGCGCTGTCTTGCTGGAGCCAGTCAGCATTGGCTTCCAATGTGGCCTGCAGGACAGCGTGAACCCAGCTTGGAAGGTCGGGATTGAGCCTGTAGTAAACCCACTGGCCTTGGCGCCTGTCGGTCAGCAGTCCGCAAGCGCGAAGTTGGGCAAGGTGACGGGATACCTTTGGCTGGCTGTCATCAAGCGCACAGACCAGTTCGCACACGCACAGCTCGCCTTCACGAGCGACGAGCAGCGCGGCACGGGCACGGGTTTCATCAGCCAGACATTTGAAGACGGCAGGAGGGGTCAAGGTGAAGAGCATCTTGGATATCTGATGACATATGGAAATCCGAATATACGGATTTCCATATGCATCTACAAGACTCCGGGCCATGAATTGAATCCCACGCCCTCCTCTCGCCTGCACCGTGAACAGCAACGTTTACAACCCTTCGCGCACTATCAGAATCGCCTTACAGCACCCCCAGACACGTCCGAGAGCAATCGGCTGTATCGTTCTCCTACCGCTTTGGCTCGGGCCTGCGCACTGATTCTGTAGCGATATAAACAGTGCCCTGCCCCTGCCAACGCCATAAACGCACTCGAAGGATCCCCACCCGCCGGCCTGGGCGCCAGATCCCGAAGGAGGACGAATTTGACTGACTCTACCCAGCCTTACCGCTTGAAATCGAAGGATGCCGGGAGGCGCTCAAGCCGCCGAAAAAGTAACAGCAGCAGCAATGGCAACTCCCCAGCCCACACCCCGAATGGAGGCGATGAAATGAGAAACAGAGTAGAGGCACTTGAGAAAGCACTTCCAGACATCAGGGAGCGCCTGGTCAGGGTGGAGACCACGCTTGACCGTATCGAAGGTAATACGGCAAGCAAAGTGGAATTGGCTGATTTGAAAATGGCTACCCAAGCTGATATTGCTGATCTGAAAATGGCTACCAAAGCTGATATTGCTGATTTGAAAATGGCTACCACAGCTGATATTGCTGATTTGAAAATGGGTACCAAAGCTGAGATGGCTGACTTGAGGATGGTCACCAAATCTGATATTGCCGATCTGAGGGTCACAATGCTTGAAGCCTTTAACCATCAGACCAAATGGTTCATAGGAACTGTCGTGGTACTGGCCGGCACTGCCTTCGCCGCCGCGCGCCTGATGCAATGACTTACAGCAAAAAGCCTGGTATCCGCACGGACGTCAGGCTTTTTACCTTTCAGGGGACCGATACTGGACGATTGCCTCAAATGGCGTGAACCATTCCTGTGACCACCCAGGCCGTGGTGAGCCAAATCACTGCCAAACCGGAAAACAAAGCCACATATTCATTGTTTGTCATGGCATGCGCTCCTCTAGTCACTTAACTCTAGTCCGATTGGATCCAACTAACACCTTTAGATGTCATTAATACTTTCGTCAGCGCACCGAGAATCTGAAGTCGCTGTTTTAACCTTCCGACGACAGGTGTGCGGTCCTGTTTCACCTGCGCATTTCTGCTGCCTCGTTTCGGGTGTAACCTAACGCCCATTGCCGCGTGGCTCGACGTGATTATTCAGGAGAAGGGAACAATGAACGCATCAGAGTGGAATGAAGCCGCCTTAGCGAAGTACATCGTCAGCAACCCCGGTCTGCAGGCTGAAATCCAGAATCTCAGCCCCGAGGAACAGAAGCAGCAGATTCAATGGTCCTTCGAGGACGAAGCGGAAGACCAGGGCATCGAGCCTTGGGAGTTGGCGCTGGAGTTGATCGCGGAATCGCCGGAGCAACTGAAGGCCATGCGCCTGGAAGCCCATGCCCAGGTCGCCGAAGCGCTGGGAATGGACTGGGCCGAATACTGTGAGTTGAACGGCATCGAAAAATAACGGCGGCAAGCGTGTCGCTGCCAGCCGCGAGAAAACCCTGACTCATCAGTCAGCCTTAGCGCTTTACCTTGGCGTCGCGGGTGGGTAACGTCTGCCCCACTATAAACACAAGGAATCGCGTCATGAGTGAGTTGATCGCTTACCACCTCGAAGACGGTATCGCCACCCTGACCTTGAGTAACGGCAAGGTCAATGCCATTTCGCCGGACGTGATCACGGCGTTCAATGCCGCTCTGGATCAGGCCGAGCAGGATCGCGCCGTAGTGATCATCACCGGTCAGCCGGGGATATTGTCGGGTGGTTATGATCTCAAGGTAATGACCTCGGGTCCTCAACACGCCATCAGCCTGGTGACGTCCGGTTCGAAGCTGGCCCGCCGTCTGCTGTCTCATCCTTATCCAGTGGTGGTGGCCTGCCCGGGTCACGCCGTGGCCAAAGGCGCGTTCCTGCTGCTGTCGGTGGACTACCGGATCGGTGTCGACGGCCCGTTCAGCATCGGCTTGAACGAAGTGCAGATCGGCATGACCATGCACCACGCGGGCATCGAACTGGCCCGTGATCGCCTGAGCAACGTCGCGCTGCATCGTTCAGTGATCAACGGCGAAATGTTCGACCCCAAAGGTGCCGTGGAAGCCGGTTTCCTCGACAAACTGGTCAGCGCCGAAGAGCTGCAAAGTGCAGCCCAGGCAGTCGCTTTACAGCTGAAAAAGATCAACATGATCGCCCACCGCAATACCAAGTTGAAAGTACGCAAAAGTTTACTCGACACCCTCGATCAAGCCATCGTGCTGGACCAGAATCACTCGGTGATCTGACTTTCAAGCTGCAACAAAGAGCCCGGCCACCTACCGGGCTTTTTTATTGACCGCTCTAACTCAGGCCCTTCCGGCCGTAAGAAATATCCTCTTAAATAATCACCCTTAAACAGCCCCCAACGGTAATTGCTGTCGTCGGTGCACATCCGTACACTGCGCCCCCCTTTATCCTCCCGGGTCGGCTTGATGCTTTTCGTGTTCCGTATGTTATTGATGGGCCTGCATTTTTTTGTTGCAGGCGTGCTGGGTGTGCTACTTGGCCTGTGCCGCCCCTTCAACCCGGATAACAGCCGCCTATGCGCACGCCTCTACGCGTGGCCGGCGATGTGTATTTTGCGCCTGCGTCTGAAGGCCGAAATGGGGCCCCTGCTGAAGCAATCGCAGCCCTGCGTCATCGTCGCCAATCACCAGTCCAACTATGACCTGTTCATCTTTGGCAACGTGGTGCCGCCGCGCACCGTGTGTATCGGCAAGAAAAGCCTGAAATGGGTCCCGTTGTTTGGCCAATTGTTCTGGCTGGCCGGCAATGTACTGATTGATCGCGGCAATGCTCAAAAGGCCCGGCAGTCCATGCTGACCACTACCGACACCCTGCAACATCGGGACACCTCGATTTGGGTCTTTCCCGAAGGTACCCGCAATCTGGGCGAAGACCTGCTGCCGTTCAAAAAAGGCGCGTTCCAGATGGCGATTGCCGCTGGCGTACCGATCGTGCCGGTGTGTGTCAGCAGCTACATTAAACACATGCAGCTCAATCGCTGGCGCGGTGGCAAGATCATGATTCGCTCGCTGCCGGCCATTCCCACCGACGGCTTGAGTCTCGACGATATACCCTTGCTGATGAGCCAGTGCCACGCACAAATGCAAGCGTGCATCGACAGCATGGACCAGCAACTGCAAGCCGCCTGAGCCCTGCGCGCCATAGCGTCCCCAAGCCCGTTGACCCGGGCTTTTTCATGCCCGCTGAACCACCGCAATTTTGCTGACTCTAACCCGGTAGAGCGCGTTAAGCTGTGCGTCATTAGCCACCGCCACCCAACAAGAAGAAGCGAACCACTATGGGCCGAGTCGTTGCTGCCGCGGTTTACAGCGCCGGAAAGAAAGTCTCCAACATTACCCTCGACGAAGGCGCTGAATGGGCCGCAAAGCCGGGGCACTTTGTCTGGATTGGCCTGGAGCAACCCGATGCTCAGGAACTGGCCAACCTGCAGCGTCAGTTTCATCTGCATGAATTAGCCATCGAAGACGCCCTCGAAAAACACAGCCGACCAAAACTGGAAACCTTCGGTGACGCGCTGTTCATCGTCACCTACTCACCGATTCGCGAAAACGGCAAAATCGAGTTTATCGAAACGCATATTTTTGCCGGCAAGGGCTATATCATCACCTCACGCAACGGACATTCGAAGTCTTATGGCCTGGTGCGCGCCCGCTGTGAGGCACGGCCGCTGTTGCTGGAGCATGGCGAAGACTTCGTGCTGTATGCGCTGTTGGATTTCGTCACTGAGTGCTATCAGCCAGTCACCGAAACGATTCACGCTGAACTCGACGAACTGGAAGCACGCGTCCTCGGCGGGGTGTTGGATGAGTCCGATATCATGTGCATCCACGGCCTGCGCCGGGACCTGCTGCGCTTGCGCCGTTACGTGGCACCGATGGTAGAGATTGGCGAGGAGCTACAAAAACTCAGCTTCCCCTTCATCGACAAAAACATGCGCCCCTACTTCCGCGATGTAGAGATCCACGTCACCCGGCAGATGGAAGACCTGGCCAATTTGCGGGATATCGCCAGCCAGACCATCGAAATCGGCCTGCTGCTGGAATCCTCGCGACAAAGCATCGTGCAACGCAAATTCGCAGCCTGGGCGGCGATCCTCGCACTGCCAACGGCGATTGCCGGGATCTACGGGATGAACTTCCAGAACATGCCGGAGCTGACCTGGCAGTACGGTTATTACACCGTGATCGGCGGCATTGTCCTCGGCTGTAGTGCCTTGTATATGAGTTTCAAGCGTTCGGGCTGGCTGTAACCTGCACGACCGTCTTCGCCAACACGTTGGCGAAGACGGTATATCGGCCGAAGGATTCAGGCAGTTTCCGACGCAGATTTGTGCGCCACAAAGCGCATCATCCACTCGGCCACGGTCGACCCCTGATGATCGCTCTCCAGGCTGGCGATACCGCTGCTGTAGACCCGCTCGCCGAGGGTCTGCTGGCGGATATCCATCAAGGCCCGAGAGTAGTCGTGAACGAACTCCGGATGGCCCTGGAAGCACAGCACCTGATCGTTGATGTGGAACGCGGCGATCGGGCAGAACTCGCTGGAGGCGATGACAGTGGCGTTTTCCGGAAGTCGGGTGACTTGATCCTGATGGCTGATCAACAAGGTCAGATCGTCGATGGCCGGGGTCATCCACGGTTTCGCCGAGGCCAGCGTGTAGCGATGAATGCCGACACCCCAACCTTGAGTGGCGCGCTCGCTTTGGCCGCCCAGCAACAAGGCCAGCAACTGATGGCCGAAGCAGATACCGAGCAGCTTGTCGCCACGCTGGTAACGCTGCAACAGGAAGGTCTTCAGGGTTTGAATCCAGGGCTCCAGTCCGAATGAATCCGCCTTGCTGCCAGTGACCAGATACGCATCGAACCGCTCATCATCCGCCGGGTAAACACCTTGCATCACGTTGTAGACGCTGAACTCTGCAGGGATTGGCTGACGCGAAAACAAGCGCTCGAACATCTGCCCATAGCCTTGAAATTGATCGACCAACTCAGGGCGCAGGACATCGGTTTCCAAAATGCAGATGCGTAACGACATAAAAAAAGGTCCTGAAACGTTCTAGGCAATAGCGCACGGGACGAAGCCTGCCTTGAAAAACCACTTCAAGGCAAGACCCTACACGCTATTGAGCCAATTCGCTTAGAACAATAGGCCCTGAGAGGCTTTCATCAACAACAATGCCGGCGGCTCAAAGCGCTCGCCGTACTGCTCGGTCAGGTACTGGGCACGGGCGATAAAATCCTTGAGTCCGTATTGGTTGATGAATTGCAACGCCCCGCCACTCCAGGCGGCAAAACCGATGCCGAAGATCGAACCGACGTTGGCCTCGGCGGTAGACATCAGCACCCCCTCCTCCACACAGCGCACGGTTTCTATCGCCTGAATGAACAACAGCCGGTCGCGCACGTCCTGCGCGGAAATCTGCCCGTCGGCCTTTTCGAAACGCAGCTTCAGTTCGGGCCACAGGTGCTTGGCGGCGCCGGCCGGATAATCGTAGAAACCACCACCGGCGGCCTTGCCGGAGCGTTTGTATTCGTTGAGCAACAGGTCGATCACCGCAAACGACGGATGCTGCGGTGCTGGCTTGCCCTCGGCCTCCAGGTCTTTGCGCGTCTGCTGACGAATGTGGCTCATCAAACTCAGCGACACTTCATCCGACACCGCCAGCGGCCCGACCGGCATCCCGGCCTTGCGCGCTTCGGTTTCAATCATCGCCGCCGACACGCCCTCGCCGAGCATGGCAATCCCTTCGTTGGTGAAGGTGCCAAACACCCGCGAGGTAAAGAAGCCGCGGCTGTCGTTGACCACAATCGGGGTTTTCTTGATTTGCAGAACAAAGTCGAAGCCACGGGCCAGGGTTTCATCGCTGGTGCTCGCGCCCTTGATGATTTCCACCAATGGCATTTTGTCCACCGGACTGAAAAAGTGCAGACCGATAAAACGCTCCGGCTGAGCAATGGCCGAGGCCAGGCCGCTGATCGGCAACGTCGAGGTGTTGGACGCGATCACCGCGTCTGCCAAAGCACACTTCTCCGCCACGGCAGTCACCTTGCCTTTGAGTTCACGGTCTTCGAACACTGCCTCGATGATCAAGTCGCAACCGTGCAAGTCTTCATCGCGCACAGTGGCGGTAATCCGCGCGAGCACCGCGTCGCGTTGTTCTGCGCTGATCCGTCCTTTGCTGAGCTTTTTCTCCAGCAATGCAGCCGAGTGCGCCTTGCCTTTGTCTGCCGCTGCCTGCGTGACGTCCTTGAGCACCACTTCAATGCCCGCCGACGCACTGGCGTAGGCAATCCCCGCACCCATCATGCCGGCGCCGAGAATCCCCACCTTGCGCGTTCGATACACCGGCACGCCTTGCGGCCGCGAGCCACCGGCATTGATCTCGTTGAGCTGGAACCAGAAGGTGCCAATCATATTCTTCGCCACCTGGCCGGTGGTGAGTTCGGTGAAGTAACGGGTTTCGATCAACTGCGCCGTGTCGAAATCCACTTGCGCGCCTTCCACCGCTGCGCAGAGGATTTTCTCGGGTGCCGGGAAACAGCCCTGAGTGCGGGCCCGCAGAACCGAGGGCGCAATCGCCAGCATTTGCGCGACCTTGGGATGTGACGGCGTGCCACCGGGAATCTGATACCCGACCACGTCCCATCGCTGTTTAACGCTGGGGTTAGCGAGGATCCAGGCGCGGGCCTTGGCCAACATGTCGTCGCGGTCGCTGGCAATCTGCTCGATCAAACCGGCTTGCAACGCCTGCTGTGGATTGACCTTTTTGCCTTCGAGCAAGTACGGCAGGGCTTTTTCCAGGCCCAGCATGCGCACCATGCGCACCACTCCGCCGCCACCCGGCAACAAACCCAGGGTCACCTCCGGCAGGCCGATCTGCACGTTATGGCTGTCGAGGGCAACGCGATGATGACAAGCCAGGCAGATTTCCCAGCCGCCGCCCAGCGCCGCGCCGTTGATCGCAGCCACCACTGGTTTGCCCAGGGTTTCCAGGGTGCGCAACTGCCCTTTTAGCTGCAATACCCCTTGGTAGAAGTCCAGCGCCTGAGGTTTGTCGACCTTGATCAGCTCATTGAGGTCGCCGCCCGCAAAGAAGGTGTTTTTCGCCGAGGTAATAATCACCCCAGCGATGCTGTCGATCTCGGTTTTCAGTCTTGCAACGGCCTCGGCCATGGCATCGCGATAAACCCCGTTCATGGTATTGGCGGTCTGGCCCGGCAGGTCGATGGTCAGAACGACGATCTGGTCCTGGCCTTTTTCATAACGGATGGCGTCAGTCATGGCGACTTCCCTGATTAATAACGTTCGATGATGGTGGCGATGCCCATGCCGCCGCCGACGCACAACGTCGCCAGGCCGTAGCGTAGCTGACGGGCCTCCAGCTCATCGAGCAGGCTGCCGAGGATCATGCAACCGGTGGCGCCCAGCGGGTGACCCATGGCGATCGAGCCGCCGTTGACGTTGACCTTTTCCGCATCGACGCCCATGTCCTTGATGAACTTGAGCACCACCGAGGCGAAGGCTTCATTGACTTCAAACAGGTCGATGTCTTCGACTTTCAACCCGGCGCGGCTCAAGGCCTTGCGGGTGGCGGGTGCCGGACCGGTAAGCATGATCGTGGGGTCGGTGCTGGTGACCGCCGTGGCGACGATCCGCGCCCGTGGCCGCAAGCCCAGTTCCAGGCCTTTGGCCTCGGAGCCAATAAGCATGACCGCCGCGCCGTCGACGATGCCCGAGCTATTGCCGGGAGTGTGGACATGATGGATGCGTTCGACATGGCTGTAGACCCGCAGCGCCGTGGCGTCGAAACCCATCTTCCCGATCATTTCGAAACTCGGCTTGAGCTTGCCCAGCCCCTCCAGAGTTGAATCGCCGCGAATGAACTCATCGTGATCCAGCAGCACAATGCCGTTCTGATCCTTGACCGGCACCAGTGACTTGCTGAACGAACCATCGGCGCGCGCACGCGCGGCCTTTTGCTGCGAATGCAGGGCAAAGGAATCGACATCGTGGCGACTGAAGCCCTCCAGCGTGGCGATCAAGTCGGCGCCAATGCCTTGCGGGGTGAAGTGAGTGTGCAAGTTGCTTTGCGGGTCCAGAGCCCAGGCGCCACCATCACTGCCCATCGGCACCCTGGACATCGACTCGACCCCACCGACCACCACCAGGTCCTCGAAACCGGAGCGAACCTTCATCGCCCCGAGGTTGACCGCCTCCAGCCCGGACGCGCAGAACCGATTGACCTGCACCCCGGCCACGCTGACGTCCCAATCAGCCATCAGGGCGGCGGTCTTGGCGATGTCGGCGCCCTGATCACCCACCGGGGTGACGCAGCCCAACACAATGTCGTCGACCTGGCGGGTGTCCAGCTGATTGCGCTGCTGCAAGGCATTCAACAGGCCTGCCATCAGATTCACCGGCTTAACGCTGTGCAGCGCGCCATCTGGTTTTCCTTTGCCACGGGGCGTGCGCAGCGCATCAAAAATCAAAGCTTCAGTCATGGCATCCTCAGAGCAAGATGAACAGTGGATTCCCTCTACCTTCACCTTCACCTTAAACTTCAGACGACTTGATTCAATGACCGCAGTGCTCAATAGCCTTGACTGCCCCGCTCAGACGAACGGTAAGCAACTAAACAAATGAGTGTTGAACGCATTCAACGCGTCTAGCAAAGGCAGTTGTCAGCAGATGGCGTTACGCCTCATGCCTTTTTTAAAGGTTTTCCTAATTACTCCATATAAAATAGATCTAAGCCAAGTGTGACGCGGCCTCTAAGGTTAACTCTGTAACAGGCAGACGATAAAAAACACAGTGGGACGTCTGAGTTGCCGGTTTTTTCCGGGACACCTGTTCGATTGCACCCCCCTTTGCCAGCTGCCCGATGAGAGTGAAGAACATCAAAATCGGTGAGCTTTAGTCGCTCAGGCATAACAACAAAAGGCAATCGTCATGTTTAAACATTCGAAAATCCGTCAGGCCGGACTTATTGTGTTCGTTACCACCCTCATCTTGATTTTGCCGAATATGACTCGGCTATTTGGTTGACCTTGTTTTTCACGCACAACCACCCAGTGCCCTGGACACTATCGAGCCAAACGCGGTTATGCCAATCTTCCCGTCTTTATTGACGGAGATTGGCTTATGCGTGCCTGGATAGCGTTCGTTCCTCTCATCTGCTGTTTAACTGTCAGCGCCGCAGAAGGGGCCAAACCCTCTGCGCAATTGACACTGGAGTTAGCCGACGGTGTCCACACCTGGACGACCGCGCAACTTCTTGCTTTGCCGCAGGCGCAAAACATTCAGATTCCTGAAGACGTTTCCTACAAACGCGCCATGACCTATCGCGCCATACCGATGGCTGTGCTGCTCAACGGCGTCAATCCCGAAGAGCACCTGCAGGCCGTGGCCACCGACGGCTTCGCGGCAGAAATGCCAGCGGGCCCACTCTTGGCCAATGAAAAGAACGGTTCCCGCGCCTGGCTGGCGATTGAACAACCGAACAAACCCTGGCCGTCGCTGGGCAAGGACCAAAATACCGCCGGGCCTTTCTACCTGGTGTGGACCCACCCCAAGGCCGGCAATATCAGCCCGGAACAATGGCCCTACGCGATGGTGAAAGTTCGGTTGCTGGCGTCCGTCGCCGAACGCTTCCCAGTGATGCGCCCGGACCCGGCACTGGGCGCCAACGATCCAGTCAACCAGGGCTTTGCGATCTTTCAGAAAAGTTGCATGGCATGCCATCGACTCAACGGCGCGGGTGACTCGCAACTGGGGCCTGACCTGAATCAGCCACACAGCCCGACCGAATATTTCGCCGGCGATTACCTGAGAACCTACATCCGAGACCCGCAAAGCCTGCGTCAATGGCCACAGGCAAAAATGCCGGCGATCCCGGCGTCGGTGTTGTCGGACGGCGATCTGGATCTGGTGATCGGGTATTTGAAGCACATGGCGCAGCGTCGGGATGTGGCCAAGTAGCAGGGGATTTGGCTCAAACTGGATGAACACTGAAATACTGTAGGAGCGGGCTTGCCCGCGATCAGCTTGATGCGGTGGCATCAGACCCACCGCTATCGCGGGCAAGCCCGCTCCTACATGACCCTATCTCTGCTGCGTTACTGTACCTGCGACTGCGTCTGCACCGCCCGAATCGGCGAGACCGACACCTTGGCGTGCATCTGTTCGCAACCGCCTCCCCTACGCATGCCGCGCACCGGGCAGGCATCGAGGTAGTCCAGACCCACCGCCAACTTGAGGTGACGCTCTGGCCGTGCCAGTTGGTTGGTCACGTCAAAGCTGTACCAGGCGCCATCAATCCACGCCTCGGCCCACGCATGGCTGGCAAGATGTTCGCTGTCTTCGCTGTACAAATACCCCGACACATAACGCGCCGGAACGCCCAGGCTGCGGGCGCAGGCCAGGAAGGCATGGGTGTGGTCCTGACACACGCCGGCTCGCCCGGCAAACGCCTGCGCAGCACTGGTGTCGACTTCAGTCGCCCCCGGTGTGTAGGTCATGTACTGATTCAGCCCGTGCATCAAGTCGATCAACGCCGTGCGGTCCTTACGCTGCTGGCACTGTTGCGCGGCGAAGGCACGAATCGCCTCGTCGGGTTCGGTCAATCGCGTGAACCGCAAGAAGGGCAACGCCGACTGCTGCTCATGTTCGGACTCGGCCTTCTCATCGATCTCGACCTGCCCGCGCGCACCGATGATCACCGCCTCATGCGGCTCATCAAGGGTCAGTACGTGCAGGATATTGCCGAACGGATCGACCTGCGCCCGCACCGGGCGCGGCAGAGCCAGTTGCCAGCTGAGGACATGCTGGCGCTCGCTGTCATGGGGCGTCAAGCGCAGATACTGAATGCTGGCGCGAACCTGGTCTTCGTAGTGATAAGTGGTTTCGTGGCTAATTGAGAGTCTCATGCAGCCTCCAGGTACGACGTGTGAATAGCGTCACCCAATTGAGCTACCAACGGGATGAATTCGTTCAACCATTCGTGCAGGCCTTCGGCGAGGATTTCGTCGATGCCGGTGTAACGCAGCCGCGCGTCCAGTTCGGCCGCCAGGCGCTGTGCCGGGCGACCGTTGGCACCGGGCAGGCTGGCCAGAATCTGATCCAGCTCCTCCAGGCACGCGCGCAACGAACGTGGCACGTCGGCGCGCAACAGCAGCAGCTCGGCGACGTGACGTGCGGCCGGGGCGTCGCGGTACAGCTCGGTGTACGCCTCGAACGACGACAATGCCCGCAGCAACGCGCTCCACTGATAATAACCATGGGCCGAGTTGTCGGAGACCACGTCGGTATTTTTGCCGCGCAGTTCAAGCATCTCGTAGCGCGCATCGACCATGCGCATGGTGTTGTCCGCGCGCTCGATGAAGGTCCCCAGGCGAATAAACCGAAAGGCGTCGTGGCGCATGATGGTGCCGTAGGTGGCGCCACGAAACAGGTGCGAGCGCTCTTTGATCCACTCGCAAAAACGGCTCATGCCATAGCGAGTCAAACCTTGCTCGGCGATACCGCGAATCTCCAGCCAGGTGGCGTTGATGTTTTCCCACATGTCCGCCGTAATGCGCCCACGCACCGCATGGGCACTGGCCCGCGCGGCACCCAGGCAGCTGTAGATGCTGGCCGGGTTGGTCGCATCCAGGGCGAAAAAGTGCAGCAAGCGCTCGGCGTGCAGTTCACCGTGACGCTCCAGGTAATCGTCCAGAGTGCCGGTGATCAACAGCGGCAAGGCCATTTCGTCCAGCCCGTCACCGCGCCCATCCTGGGGCATCAATGACAGGGAATAGCTGACGT
This sequence comes from Pseudomonas sp. NA-150, assembly GCF_044336365.1. Taxonomy (NCBI): domain Bacteria; kingdom Pseudomonadati; phylum Pseudomonadota; class Gammaproteobacteria; order Pseudomonadales; family Pseudomonadaceae; genus Pseudomonas; species Pseudomonas sp. NA-150. The sequence goes on from NZ_CP172305.1 coordinate 4,531,798, forward strand.
CGAGCATCCGCGCGAGGTTTTCCGCCCGCTCCAGGTAACGCGACATCCAGTACAAATCCGAGGCAGTTCTACTTAACATTGGCAGGCTTCCTTAATCCTCAACCACCCAGGTGTCTTTGGTTCCACCGCCCTGGGACGAGTTCACCACGAGGGAGCCTTCACGCAGCGCCACTCGGGTAAGGCCACCGGGAACAACCCGGGTTTCACGGCCGGAAAGAACAAACGGGCGCAAATCGATGTGGCGCGGGGCGATGCCGTTCTCGACAAAGGTCGGACAGGTCGACAGGCACAAAGTGGGTTGCGCGATATAAGCGTGAGGCTTGGCCTTGAGCCGTGCGCGAAACAATTCGATTTCCGCTGCCGTGGCCGCTGGCCCGACCAACATGCCGTAACCGCCCGAGCCCTGGGTTTCCTTGACCACCAGTTCTGGCAGATGCGCCAGCACATGGGACAACTCTTCCGGCTTGCGACACTGCCAGGTCGGTACGTTCTGCAGGATCGGCTCTTCGTCCAGATAGAAACGGATCATGTCCGTCACATAAGGGTAAATCGACTTGTCATCGGCCACACCAGTACCGACGGCGTTGGCCAGCACCACATTGCCCGAGCGATAAGCCGCCAACAGCCCCGGCACACCCAGCATCGAATCCGGATTGAACGCCAACGGATCGAGGAACGCATCGTCCAGCCGGCGGTAAATTACGTCGACAGCTTTCGGGCCATCGGTGGTGCGCATGAACACATGATCGTCACGCACGAACAGGTCCGCGCCTTCCACCAGCTCGACGCCCATCTCACGCGCCAGAAAGGCGTGCTCGAAAAACGCACTGTTGAATCGGCCGGGGGTCAGCACCACCACACTGGGGTTATCGAGGGGGCTGGAGCTTTTCAGGGTGTCGAGCAGCAGGTTCGGGTAATGATCGATGGGCGCAATCCGTTGAGCGGCGAACAGTTCAGGGAACAGCCGCATCATCATTTTGCGGTCTTCGAGCATGTAACTGACGCCGCTGGGCGTGCGCAGGTTGTCTTCGAGCACGTAGTAGGTGCCGTCGCCATCGCGCACCAGGTCGACCCCGGAGATATGCGAATACAGGTCGCGGTGCAGATTCAGGCCTTGCATCGCCAACTGGTATTGCTCGTTGGCCAGCACCTGCTCGGCAGGAATAATCCCGGCCTTGATAATCCGCTGGTCGTGATACAGGTCGGCGAGAAACATGTTCAGCGCCTTGACCCGTTGAATACAGCCCTTCTCGACCACCCGCCATTCACTGGCCGGAATGCTGCGCGGAATGGTATCGAAAGGAATCAACCGCTCAGTGCCCTGCTCGTCCCCGTACAACGTGAACGTGATCCCGGCGCGATGAAACAAAAGATCCGCTTCTCGCCGACGCTGGGCCAAAAGCTCAGGCGGCGTTTCACCCAGCCAACGGGCGAATTCCCGATAATGCGGACGGACCACTCCGCCGGCATCGTACATCTCATCATAAAAGGTGCGGATCATGCCGTACTCCTTGTCACCACGGACACCAAGGGCCTTCGCAAGGCCCGTGCCATCGGCATAAACGCTTAACAATCAATCAGTTGGATAATCCCGCGACACCTGCCGCACCATTCCTGTGCAGTAACCGTCCCAACTGAATCTCCTACGCCTCATTCGGAAGCGTCCTTCAGCAACAATAGCTATCACCAGCATAGTCAGAGTTGATTTCACGGGGGGAATTTGTTTCCGGATAATGACCAGCATCCGAAGCCGTCTGACCTTTCGTCGTTATGGCTTCCCCGCAATGGTTTACCGACTTCCCATTTGAGCTGCTCCCAGGAGTGGCTCTTTTTTTGCCCCTGTTGTTGTGCCCGACAATCGTGCGCGGGCCGATAGTCGCGTCACGGGTTAGAACACACAAACTAAAACCGGCTGACACAAGGTCAACCGGCACGGGGTTTAAAACATTGAGTCAGCGATAAACGGCGCCGCTCAGAGGTGCCATGGAGTCAGGCGTGAAAGCGTTTGATCTCTTGGGTGACACCCCAGCCCTCGACCTCACCATCCAGCGGTGTGATCGCGCTCTGCAGATTTTGCTCGAAGTCATCGATACCGTCGTAAGTTGCGTACATCACCTTGCTCAACAGCAAGTCCCAGGCCCCGTCGTCGCGGGCACTGACCTGTGCATTCAAGGACTCTCCACGAAACTGCCCTGCAGCCTGCCGCGCCCGTTCCTCGTCGGGGAAGACGGCATAGAACTCAATGGGATGGATGGACGCAAAATCAAAACCGCCCTCTTTCATGCGGCGCAGTACATTACTGCTGATGTCCTCTTGATAGGCTGTGCTCATGAAACGTCCTCCTATTCAACGATAGATAGAGTTTCAACACTCCCAACGCGCCCCACTGCACAGTGGTCGCTCGGCGACAGCTAATCTACCGCCAGGGAGTCAAGCATGTAGCTGACAAGGCCAAGTCCATGCAGCCGGACCGGGCATCGACATGGAAAGGCCAGAGCAATGCTGCGCCGGCCTCACTTGCAGAGTAGTCCTATCGAACGCGTGTGCCAATTGGCAAAAGGGACCTTTTTGAATGAGTGTTCAGGGGGCCGGGGTGATGGAGAGGATTTGCACGCCGTGCTGTTCCTTGAGGGACTTGACCATGGGTTCGGGCACACGACCGTCAAGATCGGGCACCGTGACTTCGTCGGCAATCGGAAACAATAACTCACGCAGATAATCAGCCACCTCTTCCTCGGTGGGACGCTGTTCGCCACCCAGCTCAAGCTGTTGCTGCACACCTTCTTTATCGGAATAAGTAATGATCCACAGTTTCATCGATGTCTCCTCAGTGCAGCCGAAATGCGGCTTACTCAATCTGGACCTTTGACCATGGTCAATCGTTCCACTGTGGCCACCGCAGTTTCAAAGATTCAATTTTGCCCGCCAAATACGCGGCGCTTGCTGGACAGATAGACTCTCCCTCCGTTTTGCAGGCAAAAAAAAGAGGCCTCAAAAGGCCTCTTCTTCATTACAGCATGACTTACCGCTTGGTCCCGGCCGAAACACCCGCCGTGTTATCCATCAGACTTTTGGTCGCTGTCTGGATAAAGCCTTCCAGCTTCTGCTTCAACTGTGCCTGATCAGACTCGTTTTGCAGCAACTCGGCGTGGGGCGTGGCGCCGAGCTGGTATTGATACACCAACGGCGCCATTTCCTTGGGCTCGACGTAGATCCGGTCTCCGGTCACCAATGCCACGGTCAATTCGCCGCCGGACGGCTTGATCACACCGAAGCCCTTGTCGCCTTCCGGCAGGTTCAGCAGGTCACGGCCCCAGCACTGGTTACGCGATTCGCCACCCAGACGACCCATGATGGTTGGCACGATATCGATCTGAGTACCCACGATGCTGCTGCGCTTGCCGAACTTTTCCTGCAGGCCCGGCGCGATCATCAGCATCGGCACGTTGAAGCGACCCAGGTCCATTTCGGTGATTTGCTTGTCATTACCAAAACCGTGATCACCCACGAGCACGAACAAAGTTTCCTTGTAATACGGTTCTTTTTTAGCTTTTTCGAAGAACTGCCCCAGCGCCCAGTCGGCGTAACGCATGGCGGTCAGGTGATCGTTCAGCGAGCCCTGATCGGTAACACGCTCGACCGGCAGGTTGGCCGGCAAGGCATACGGCGTGTGGTTGGACAGGGTTTGCAACAGTGCATAGAACGGCTTCTTGCCTTGGCGGGCTTTCAGCTCCTCGTTGCCACGGTCGAACATGTCCTGGTCGGACACGCCCCACGTCGGATCAGAGAATATCGGGTTGACGAAGTCGTGACGGCCGACGAAGTTGGTCATGCCCTGGTTGCCGAAAAAGCCCGACTGGTTGTCCCAGGCGAAATCGCCGTTATAGACATACACGTTGTCGTAGCCGCGAGAGCCGAGCAATTGCGGCAGACCCGACAGCTTGTTGCTGCCTTCCGGCGTCTGCATCAGGTATTCAAACCCTGGCAGGTTCGGGAAACAGGCCATGGTCGCGAACATCCCCTGGTGGGTGTGCGTGCCGTTGGAGAAGAAACGGTCAAACAGCAGGCCTTCCTGGGCCAGCTTGTCGAAGTAAGGCGTGATCTTGGCCGGGCTGCCCAAGGCACCGACTGAGTGGCCGGCGAAGCTTTCCATCAGGATCACCACCACGTTGCGAATCGGCAACGTGTTGTCCACCGGCGGCGTGGAGTCGCGGCGCACGGCCGCAAGGTCGGCATCGACCAGCTTGTCATTCGGGGTCAACAGCATGTCACGCGTGGTTTGCAGCGCCTGCGCGTCGGTCATGGTCGACTTCCAGATGTTGGCGCGCTGATTCGAGCTCAGGCTCTTCGCCGCATCGATCAGGGTCAACGTGCCATTGAGGCCCAACTGGTTGGCGAAATTCGATTCCGTGGTGTAAGCATCACCCCAGCGCAACGGCGGGCCTTGGCGCAACGTGCCACGGGAAGCGATCACCGCCACCCCCGCGCACAGCACCAGCACACCCAGGCGCAGGTACCACGGCGCCACGGCGCGATTGCTGCTGGAACTGACATTCAGGCCACGACGCGTACGGGTCAAGCGGTCCGCGCCCTTGAACAGCAGGCTCAGCAGCCAGGTCACCACGGCCCAGGCCAGCAGATAACGCGCGACCGGGAAACCGTACCAGAGCATGCTCATCACAGTTTTGGGGTCTTCCTTCACGTACTGGAACACCAGGCCGTTCAGGCGTTGGTGAAACTCGTGATAGAAGTCCAGCTCCATGATGCCAAGGAACAGCGTGATACTGGCCCCCAGGGTCAACCAGGTGCGAAACAGCCAGCGGCTCGCCATGAGACGGGCACTGACCAGCGCCAGCAACAGCGGAACGAGCAAGTAAACGGTCAGGCGCAAGTCGAAACGCATGCCGTTGCCCATGGCTTCGAAAAAATTCGAAGCCGCTGTACTGCCGATCATTTCGCGGTTGTAGACCAGCAGCGCAACACGCAGCAGGCTGTACATCACCATCAGGATCACACCACTCAACAGCGTGTAAGCCAGATGTGATTTGACGGTGGGTTGCAGCGCGCGCGACGAGGCGTGCTGATGACTCAGGGCGTCCGTTGTGGCCATGATGTTCTAGGATCCGTTGGATTCAGGTTGAAGGTTGACTGCGTGTGCGCCCGATTCTGCGGCAAAATAAGCGGGCGATATTCTGCGACACGAGGTGAAAATTGTGTAGGCCGATCATGCTGAAGTGTAAGACGTTATTTCGTAGACTCGCCTACCGAAACGTCTTGGCATAAAGCTCGGTTGCACAAAGGATGGCATTGAAAACGGTTGGTGCATCGCTTGCAAGTGTTGAGTTCTCTTCCAGTGACGCCTGCACCGACGCAATCAATTGACGGATGCGGACTTGCGGGCGGCGAATATCACAGCTGAGGGCGAATGTACGCATACGCGGCCAATGGGCGAACCACTCCCCGTCGGAGCCACCCACAGCATAGGGTATAGACACGCGCGATCGCTCGTTGCAGCATTAAGATAGGGCCAGTTATATTATACTGATAATACTTACCAGCAGGAGTCTCGAACCATGAGCGTCATCGTTCCTCCGGTGTACCTGTTCCTTGAAGACTTGGCCGTCGGCGAGGTGTTCCGCAGCACCAGCCTGCGCGTGGAGGCCGAGCAGATCAAAGCCTTTGCCGAACAATTCGACCCTCAACCCTTCCACCTCGATGAAGAAACCGCCCAACACACATTCTTCCATGGCCTGGCGGCCAGCGGCTGGCACACGGCAGCCATCACCATGCGCCTGCTGGTGCAATGCGTGCCGCTGGACTGCGGAATGATCGGCGCCGGCAGCGAAATCAACTGGCCGCTTCCCACTCGCCCAGGAGACGAACTGCGCGTAGAAAGCGAAATCATCGACATCAGCCCGTCGCGAACAAAACCCGATCGCGGCCTGGTGACCTGCAGAACCCGCACCCTCAACCAACGCGACGAAGTAGTGCAACTCAGCACATCGAAACTGCTGGTGTTCCGCCGCAGTCAGGGTCGTTAAATTTTTTGTAGGAGCTGGCTTGCCAGCGATCAGATTGATGCGGCCTGTCAGACACACCGCCAGCGCGGCGGTGCGGCGATCCGACAAGCCCGCTCCTACAGAGTGATGCGGAGAATCAGTCGTTGCTTGGCTTATTCACCGCCTGCAACACATATTGCGGCAACGCAAACGCACCAATATGAATCTCAGGATTGTAATAGCGCGTGATAATCCCACTCCCCGCGAAACGCTGACGCAAAATATCCAGCGGCAGTTTGCGGTAATCCGTATTGGTCGCACCCCAAGCAAAGGTCATCGCACCGCCGATATACGTCGGAATCGCCGCCTGATAAAAATGCCAATCCGGAAACAGACTGCGCAAACGACCGGCCGTGGTCTGCACCTCGGTCAGCTGCATGAACGGCGTACCGTTTTGCGTCACCAGAATGCCGCCTTCGTTCAAGCAGCGGTGGCAAGCCTGATAGAAATTCTCGGAAAACAACACCTCTCCAGGACCGATCGGGTCGGTGGAGTCGGAAATGATAACGTCGAATTTTTCCGTAGTGGTGGCGACGAAACGCATGCCATCGTCGATCACCAGGTTCAGACGCGAATCATCGAAAGCGCCCTTGGAGTGGTTCGGCAGAAACTCCTTGCACATCTCGACCACGGTGCCGTCGATTTCGACCATGGTGATGTGTTCGATGCTGCGGTGCTTGGCCACTTCGCGCAGCATGCCGCCGTCACCGCCACCGATGATCAGCACGCGCTTGGCGCTGCCATGGGCGAAAATCGGCACGTGAGTCAGCATCTCGTGGTAGATGAACTCATCGGCTTCGGTGGTCTGGATCACGCCGTCGAGAGCCATGACGCGGCCCATGCGCGGGTTTTCGAAGATCACCAGATGTTGATGCTCGGTGCGTACTTCGTGCAGCAGCTTTTCCATACGAAAGCGCTGGCCATAGCCTTCGTACAACGTTTCTTGATAATCGCTCATGGGTAAGTCCCCGGTGAATGCTGGTGGCAACGGACAGCGAACCGCTTTGTGCAAAGCGTCGCCCCTGAAAAAGGAAGGCGGGCATTCTACGTTGCCGACCATGACAGGTCGAACCTCTATTCATGACCCACATCGGAAAAACAAAAGGCGCCTGACTGCGATCAGCAGCCAGGCGCCTGGGTACAAGGGCCTGTGGAGGTTAAATACGCACGTTGCCACGCGGCCCGGCAATGGCCCAGATCACCAGCCCAAGAACGGGCAACAGCAGGATCAGCAAGGTCCAGATGATCTTCATCCCGACCTCAGCGCCGCTTTTCAACACATTGATGATTGCCCAGATGTCCAAGGCGAGAATAATCAGCCCGACCAAACCATTGAAGCTGGAACCCATGGTGATGCTCCTTGAGTGGTTGCCTACTGGTTAGGATAGTCAGCTGGCGGCAGGGTTCCATTTCGCCAGTATCTAATTTGCTGCCGTTGGCTTTTGTAGCTGCCAAAGGCTGCGATAAGGCCCGCAGGGTCTTCACCCCTAAAGCCACAACCGGTACCCGGTTGATCGCAGCCTTCGGCAGCTCCTACAGAAAGTTTATTCGTACAATGCGAGGCGCAGCGCCTCCAACGACGGCGCCGCCGCAATCCCCACCGCCGCACACAACTCCAGCACCCGCGCCTGGTCGTTGCCGTAGACCAGTACCACTTGCAACTCGTCATCCAGCGGCTGACTGAAGTTCATCAACACATAGCCACCCATGTCTTTGTTCATGCTGCCCATCTGGATTTGAATCCGGTTCAGTGCGGTCAGCGCTTCGACCTTGGCCAGTTGTTTCGGCTTGATGTTGAACGGCACATCCTCGCCGAACGACTCGACGATCTGCGCGAACACATCCATCCAGCTATCGCCCTGAAACAGCACGGTGTCTGGCAAGCTGCCGATCACCACCCACTCACCCAAGGCAATCGGGAAGCTGTCGTCGTAGTTGATGTCCGGGTTGGCAGCCAGAAAGGCCTGCGGATCGGCGTAGGCTTGCGCTGCTTCGTCGGCAACGCGCGCGATCTCTTCCTCGCCCATGCAACCCGAACTGATTTTGCTGATTAATTCTATGAGTTGGCTTTTCATGGGCAGTCCTGGATAGCGGCGTAAAAATAAGGCGCGCAGGATAGCCGGAATTGCGCGCCGGCTCTATTGCCAAGCGATGATTCATGCTGGTAATGAATACAGAAGATGAGCAAAATAACAAAATCAATACACGGTGTAACTCTTCATGAAGCGTCAATTTGACGATGTGCTGCTTGGCAGCATCGAGCTGTTCTGTATGGCTGCCGAACACAGCAGCTTCACCGCCGCCGCCAACAGCGCCGGGGTTACCCCTGCGGCGGTCAGTCGCTCGATCTCACGCCTTGAAGAACGTCTGGGCGTGCGGTTGTTCGTGCGCACCACGCGACACATTCAACTGACCCCCGGGGGGCGCGAGTACTACGAAGAGTGTCGGCATGCGCTAAGTCAGCTGATCGAAGCCGAACGCAAGGTCACCGGCCAGCAACTGGCACCGTCCGGCATCCTGCGCATCAGCATGCCGACCACCTACGGCCACTATCGAATTTTGCCGCTGTTGCCCGCGTTTCGTATGCGCTACCCCGACGTGAAGGTCGAGGTTCACTTGAGTAATCGCAACATTGACTTCATCGCCGACGGCTATGACCTGGCCATTCGCGGACGCTCGCAACATGACTCCAGCCTGATTTCCCGGCGTCTGGAAGACGCCGAACTGGTGGTCGTGGCCAGCCCGGACTACTTGAAGCGCGCCGGTACGCCGAACAGCCTTGACGATCTGGAACAACACGATTGCATCCAGTTCGAACTGGACAGCACCGGACGGCGGATTCCCTGGCTGTTCAACCACCAGGGCAAAGAGTCCGAACGGGCCACCACGGGCAGCTACAGCTGCTCCGATGACTATCTGGGCTGCGTCACACTGGCGCGCAATGGCGGCGGTCTGTTCCAGACCTACCGTTTCATCGTCGAGCAGGACGTGTTCGACGGTCGCCTGCGTGAAGTCCTCTCGCCCTTCGCCGGTCGCTCACGGCCGTTCAGCCTGCTGTATCAGCATGCCCGCCACGTGCCGTTGCGGGTGCGCAGCTTTGTCGACTTTCTGATGGAAAACCGCTGGTCTGGCCGCCCCTGATCAGGCGCCGAGTCGACTCAACAACTCGGCCGTATCAGTGGCTCCCATGGTTTGCGCAGCCGCCAGTGGCGTGACGCCCTTGGCATCGCGGACATGGGGGTCGGCGCCTTTGGCAATCAGGTACTCGACAATTTCGCTGCGGTTGAACATCGCCGCCATCATCAGTGCCGTACGACCATCCGCCGACGCACCTTCGACATCGGCACCCCGCTCGACCAGCAGCTGCACCACTTCGAGATCGCCCTTGAACGCCGCACCGGCAATCGGACTCTGGCCATTATCGTTGCGGATTTCTGGATCGGCCTTGTAGTCCAGCAGTACCCGCACCGCATCCAGATGCCCGTAGTAGCTGGCCAGCATCAACAAGGTGTCGCCCTTGTGGTTGCGCAGGTTAGGGGTCAGGTCTTTTTCCAGCAGAAGCCCAAGCAGCCGCGCATCGCCCTTGCGGGCCAGCTCGAAGACCTGCTCGGCAAACTCTGCGGCCTCATCATCCGTCATGCGCTGGGGATCGGTGGGTTTGGAATCTTCAGCCATGGTGTAACTCCTTGACGCCGTGGGAGTGGTCGGGATGTCTGGCAGTTTCCAGAGCTGCCCGCCCAGGGTCAAGGTATGCCGACGATAGAAAAAGCCAATGAGCGAACGCTCAATAACGGAATTTTCCTGCATGAATATCCGATAACACCTCGTCCGTCACCTGAACATAGGTGTCAGTACCGGGTAACCAGGCGTACACCGGATCATCGCCTGTCTTGCCCGGATCAAAGGCTTCGTCCTTCAACCGCGACTTCTGATATTTGAACGTGCCGGTAGTTTCCATCTTGACCTTGACCCGCAGGAACATCGGAATTGCATACGCCGGCATTTGCGCCTTGGCGAATTGCAGCAGCTCCTTGAAGTCCAGCGTGGCCAGGGATTCAGCCGGGGTTATCGCCGCCATGCCGGCACGGCCGTTGGTGTTTTTGATCTCGACGCCATAGGCCACTGCCTCGGCGATTTTCGGATGCTGCAACATGATGTTCTCGACTTCGGTGGTCGAGACGTTCTCGCCTTTCCAGCGATAGGTATCCCCCAGCCGATCGACGAATTGCACATGACCAAAGCCAATGTCGCGCAACAGATCCCCGGTGTTGAAATAACGGTCACCCTTTTCGAACACGTCGCTGACAATCACCTTCAGGTTCTTTTCCGGTTCGGTGTAGCCATCGAGCGGCGCCTTGTCATCGATTTTCGCCAGCAGCAACCCCTGCCCGCCCTTCTGCACCTTGTTCATGAAGCCATCGGCATTGCGCACCGGCGCACCCGTGTCGAGCGCGTATTCCACCAGCGACCAGGCTTGCAGGGAAAAACCGACCGTGTTGTCGAAATTGAGAATATTGGTGAAGCCGATATTGCCGTCGGTGGCGGCATACAGCTCACACACCTGACGGATCGCGAAGCGTTTCTTGAACGCCATCCACACCCCGGGGCGCAGACCATTACCGATCATTTTGCGCACCGGGTTGTCGGTGTCGTTGTCCTGCACCGGTTGATCCATCAGGTAGCGGCACAGTTCGCCGACGTAACCGATGGCCGTCGCCTTGTACTTGCGGGTGTCGCTCCAGAACTGGCTGGCGCTGAACTTGCGCCGTATGGCAAAGCCCGAAGCGCCGCATAAGGCTGCGCCCCAGCAGACGTTGAGCCCCGTGCCGTGGTACAGCGGCAGGGTGCAATACATGACGTCGTGCGGCTGCATGTCCAGGGTGATCATGCCGAAGCCGGCGTAGGTTTTCATCCAGCGGCCGTGTTTGAAAATGCCGGCCTTGGGTAATCCCGTGGTGCCGGAGGTGTAGATATAGAAGCACGCGTCGTCGCGGTAGATACGCTGGGTGGTGTCAGGGTTTTGCGTGGAACTCCCGGCGCTGACCCGCGCCAGATTGATATAGCCCTCGGGCGCCTGCCCCGGATCCTGGGTGGTGTCCTGGTCGGCGACAAAAAATGTGTTATCGGCGTCGATCGCCACTTCGGCGCGCACTGCGTCGAAGGCCTCCACCAACTCTTCACCGACGATGATCGCCACCGGTTTCACCAGATTCAGGCTATGGACCAGCACGCCATGGGTTTGCGAGGTATTAAGCATGGCGCACACACCACCGACCTTCGCCACGGCCAGCACATGTACCAGCAACTCCGGACGGTTCTCGACGAAAATGCCGACGACATCACCCTTGTTGATCCCGCGACCGACCAGGTAGTGAGCAATGCGGTTTGCCCAGTGGTTAACCTGTTCGTAGCTGAACACACTGTCCTTGTACAACAGCGAAGGACCCTGCGGATTGCGGGCGACGGCTTGCTCAAACGTCCAACCCAGGCCACAGGCTTGATCGTCCTGGGTGACGTTGGAAATCTTCAGGCCTTTGAGCACCCGAGGCAGCGCCCGGACAATAGAAGGGAACCTGCGGGCCATCCCGGCCCAGGTGATCATATCGGTAGGACTCATGCTTGCTCCTTCGTGGCCATTGGTTCTGATTCTTGTTTTTAGGCTCTACGTCACGGCGCAAGTCCATGCCGCCGTTGCCACGAAAGTACGTCAGCCATTTGAAAGCTGTACATGAGGTATTTGAAAAGTTTTGTATCTCTCAGGCGGCCCGTTCACAACACCCCATTCGGCGACTGACCAACGGCGGAATAAATTGAGCGATTGGTTGTCAAATGGGATGTACGCGCCAAAATCCTTCGCACGCCCTCCTCGTTTACACCGCAAAATGCAGGATGCACGACTGCCATTCATGCATTTTGCACGAATGCAAAAACGGACCTGATTTATAACCGTTTGATTTTATTGAATATTTAGTCATCTCCGATACTGGCACAATCACTGCACCCTCCTCTCCATGCTTGTGTTATCCCTTGAGCAATGGAGCCGCCTGACATGACATTCATTCAAGAAAAATTTGCCTCCGTGTTTTCCGAATTTGACGTGACTACCCAACTTCGCCCGGACGGTGGCGTGGTGCTGAGTCTGCGCAACAGCGAAGGCCAACAGACTCGTCGCTCAATTACTTACGCGCAATTGCATACGCCGGTGCAACTGGAATGGGTCATCAGCGCCATTCGTCGCGACCTTGCCGTGCAACCGAGCGAGTTGCCCGCGATCTCCATGCTGCAAAGCCAGCATCGGTTTGACCTGCCGACCTATCATTCGCGCTAGCGCGCAGCTTCAAGACCAAAGCCGCAGTCACTTCATCGTGTCTGCGGCTTTTTTGCGTCGAGAACACACCCTCACACCGTTGCCCCGTGTGGAATCTGGACCACAGAAGATCTCCTGCCTGGCCCCCCGCCCGGCGCCTAGTTAATACCCTTCAGCCCCTCTTCGCACCTGTCCGAGCGGATAGTTTTAATCGGCTCGCGATCGTCATACCGTTTTCTCCGTCAGGCATTTCGCCTGATCTTAAAAAGGAGAACGAACCATGGATAAGCCAACCCTCAAGCGGGTCAAACCCAGCCAACAACACAGCTTCGGATTTTACCCACTGACCCAATGGTGATCCTCGCCAAGCCGTAACGATCAAGGCATGCCGAAGCACAAGGCTTCGGCATGTTCTCTACACGACGAGGACATCACCATGACTGCGCTAAAACACCTCGAACGCTTTTTCGGCTCCAGCGATGTCAGCTTGCTGACCGACTCCAAAGCACTGGCCGCACACGCTCGCGGCCTGGCAATCAATGCCCTGTTGATTGACGAATTGAACGCCATGCCGACCAACAGCGCCTGCATCACCCTGACCCGCGAAGGCACCGAATCACTGCTGCGCCTGGCGGCGCGCAATCGCTCGGGGCGCGCCATCTACACCCAGGCCCACGCCTTTGATCCCACACTGGACAGCGCGATCTATTGCCTTGACCTGATCTGTGCCACCGACTATCGCCTGGCCATGCGCAACCAGGAACAGCTCCTGACGCTGCTGGACGATCATCATCATTTGGTACTTAGCGGCGCCGACAGCCACGGTGTGCTGGAGATCGCTCAGAACGTGTCGCCCTACGCCATGATCGAAGAGGACGTCTTGGCCGCGGAGGAGTACTTCATTTTTCCGTTGGCAGAATTGCTGGAGGTTCATTACACCCACATGGATCCGGCCGCACCGCGCGCTTTTACCCTGAACGGCGAGTTCAAGGTGGCGGGCATGCTCTCGGCCAGGGGTTATCACGACCCCTCGATTGCACCAAGCCTGATCCGCTCATTAAAAGGCCTGGCCTACAACGTCGCGGTCCACGGTGCGACGCTGCTGATCGAGGACAGTCAGGTGCGGGCGTTCCGGGTTGGCAACCTCGACTACCGCACCCTGCTCAACGAAGCCACCGGCTCCCGTGGCCTGGCGTTGACCGAGTGTGCCTTCGGGGTCAATGCCAGTATCGCCGAGCGCATCGACTACCGCGTCAACTCTCAGCTCAATGAGGGCATCGAGGGTCTGCACGTCGCGGTCGGTGACGGTCGATGCGGTTATCACATCGACCTGTTGATCCCCGGCGTGAGCCCTGCGCCGTTGCCGTGAGTGGCATGACCTACACCCCCGGTGGCACCCCGTGCCTGCTGGGCGAACCGGGCAGTACCCAACTCAACGCACCACCGGCGCACGCTTGACGGCTCAGCCAATCAACCCCTGTAACAACGCCTCGCCAACTGCCTGAGCACGGTTGGCGACACCTAACTTGGCGTAGATACTTTTAAGGTGAAACTTCACCGTGGCCTCCGATATCTCGCGAATAATGCCGATCTCCCAGGCAGTCTTGCCAGCACAGGCCCATTTGAGTATTTCCAGCTCCTTGTCGGTCAATGTCGGATTGGTAAACTTACGGCCTTTACCCGCCATATGTAACACCGGCACCAGATGACTTAATAAATAACGATCCTTACTGTTTAATCGACGGTTCATGCCCCCCAGCGAACATACGGATATAACCCCTTGCTGTGGTCCGACATAGTGGGAATAGGCATAGGAAGCGCCCGGCAACAAATCAAACTCTTCAACCATGTGTTTAAAGGTCGGGGTCGGCGGATGTCGCGCAAAGGCTTCGTTCCAATCGAGAAACCCCAGCTTGTCGCGATAGCTGCGGATGATCGGATCATCCATCAGCATGCGCCCCTGTCGATAGAAATCACACCACAGCGGGTCGACATTCGACGACGTACACGTCACCAGTATCGGACCCTTGAACTGGTAAAACAAAGCGCGCTTACAACGACAGTGACGGCGCAACCAACGCAGTGTGTCACCGATGGCTTTATCGCCACTGTGTTCAGTGACACTGGCGACTATTTGTTCGACCAATTGCTCGAGTTCGCTATTTGCTGTTTCGATACGCCCCATACTTGCCCCCCTGTTCACCCCCGACAGTTGTCGCCCCCACTACATTACCCGCAGAGAGTCGACGAACAGAGCGTTGCACAGGAAAAGGGGTTAACCAACAAGGGAAATAACTAACAGCCGCTACCTACTCAGCAACAAGACGCTTCCTACAAAACAATAAAGAATTGCCTACGTCAGTATCGACAGTAATGCCCTCCAGGACGGAGGGCATTGACCGTTAGAACGCCGACAGATCGATGACCGCGAAGCTGGCGACATTCGCGTGCCCGGCCAACTCGCCGCCGTTGCGCACCAGGCCACAGGTGGCCATGCCGGCCTGCTGGGCCGCGTCGAGCTCTTCGACGATGTCGGACAGGAACAGAATATCCTCCGCCGGCAGACCAATCGCCGCGGTGATGGTGCGATAGGATTCGGCTTCGCGCTTGGGCCCGGACGTGGTATCGAAATACCCGCTGAACAATGGCGACAGGTCACCGGCTTCGGAACAGCCGAAAATCAACTGCTGCGCCTGAATCGAACCTGACGAGTACACGTACAAGTCGTAACCTTCCAGGTGCCAGCGTTTCAGCGCCTCAACCGCGTCCGGGTAGACATGGCCTTTCAACTGACCAGCGTGATAACCCTGCTCCCAGACCATGCCCTGCAACGCCTTGAGTGGCGTGGCCTTGCGATCCTCGGCGATCCAGCCCAACAAAATCTCGATCACCCGCTCGACATCGGCGCGGGGTTCCTGGCTGTCGTCGCGCACCGCTTGTAACTGAATGGCCACGGCCGGCTCGGTCGCCTGCTGGCGGACAAAATCCGGCAGGTGGCTGGCGGCGTAAGGAAACAACACCTCGAACACGAAACTGACCGCGCTGGTGGTGCCTTCAATGTCGGTCACAACCGCTTTGATAGACATTGGGACTCCTTAATCTTCCAGACGCGGAAAGTGGCTGGCGATCTGTTCACCGGTGAACTTCGCCACCCAGCCCTCTGGATTGTTGAACAGGCGGATTGCGACGAAATGCGGATGCTCGCCCATGTCGAACCAGTGACGGGTCCCGGCCGGCACTGAAATCAGGTCGTTTTTCTCGCAGAGCACGGCGTAGACGTAATCGTCGATGTGCAGGGTAAACAGACCACGCCCGGCAACGAAGAAACGCACTTCGTCTTCGCCGTGCTGGTGTTCGTCGAGGAACTTGGCGCGCAGCTCGGCTTTCTGCGGGTGATCACGGTCGAGGCTGACCACGTCGACCGTGACATAACCACGCTCGGTCATTAATTTGTCGATCTGCACCCGGTAGGCGGCGATCACTTCATCCTGGGCCGCACCAGGACTGATCGGCGCGGCGGCCTGCCAACGGTCAAAACCGACGCCATGTTCAGCCAGGGTCGAGGCGATGTCTTCGAGGTGGGTCAAGACCTTGTTCGGCAGACCCGGGTTGGAAACGTGGTACACGGACAGGCTGCTCATGCGGGCAACTCCTCAACGGTTCAGTAACGAGCGAGTCTTGAGCTCGCATTCGAATAAAAACTCAAAAGCTTCGATCTGGCGTAAGGCGTCGCTCATCTGCGCGCCCCAGGTGTACAGGCCGTGGCCGCGAATCAGGTAGCCGGGGCAATCGGGATGGGCGTCGAGCCACGGCTGGACCTTGGCCGCCAGACGGGCGATGTCCTGGTCGTTGTCGAAAATCGGCACCATCACCCGGGATTCGTGGGTGACGATTCCGGCGAAGGCTTTCTGCAGTTCGTAGTCCTCGAACACCAGATGGTCTTCCGGCGTCAGGCGCGACAGCACCGTCGCATTCACCGAATGGGTGTGCAGCACCGCGCCGATGTTCGGCCGACAGCTGTACACCTGAGTGTGCAGCAGGGTTTCGGCAGAGGGTTTCTTGCCTGGCTCCTGGCTGTTGCCGACCAGGTCAGTGACCAGTACATCATCCAGGCTCAGTTGGCCTTTATGTTTACCGGAGACGGTCAACAACGCCCGGGTCTGGGAAAACCGCATGGAATAATTGCTGCTGGTGGCCGGCGACCAGCCACGGCTATATAGAAAGTGCCCGGCGTCGATAATCTGCTGAGCGAGTTGTTCGCGGGTCATGCCCTGTCCTCTTTCATTCGTGTCGCAATCATCACGGCTGCGGCCAATGCCGCCACGCTGGCAATGCTGAAGGTCCAGTTTGGTCCCAGTACATTCCAGCTGTAACCAGAATACAACGCCCCCAGCGCACCGCCGGTCCCCGACAAGGCCGCGTACAGCGCCTGACCCTGGCCTTGTTGCCGAGGGCCGAAGCTACGCTGCACGAAATGGATGGCAGACGCGTGAAAGCTGCCAAAGGTGGCGGCGTGCAACAGTTGGGCGAAGATCAATACCGGCAGGTGTTCGGCAAAACTGCCCAACAGCAACCAACGCAACGCCGCCAGCAGGAAGCTCGCCAGCAACACCCGGCGCACCGAAAAGCGCTGCAGGATCCGGCTCATCAACATGAACATCACGACTTCCGCCACCACCCCCACCGCCCAGAGCACGCCGATGGTGCCGCAACTGTAGCCCAAATGCTCGAGGTGCAGCGTCAGGAAGGTGTAATACGGCCCGTGACTCAATTGCATCAGCGCCACGCAGGCATAAAACGCCAGCACGCCGGGTTGGGTGAGTTGTTTGAGAAAGCCTTCGACGGCCGACTGTTTGCTGGTCGGCGCCGGTTGCGCATTGGGTACCCACCCGCTGCTGACCACGATTCCGCCGAGGATAAACAGCAGCGCATAGGGATAAACGTCGAGGCTGAACCACTCGAACAGCCGCCCCAGTCCTACCACGGTCAGGATAAAACCCACCGAGCCCCACAGCCGAATCTGACTGTAGCGCGAGGTTTGCCCCTGCAAGTGCGCCAGGGTGATGACCTCGAACTGCGGCAGCACCGCGTGCCAGAAAAACGCATGCAGGGCCATGACCATCGCCAGCCAGGCGTAGCTCTTGTCGAACAGGATCAGGGAAAACGTCAATACCGCGCAGACCGCGCCGAAGCGCACGATCGCCAGCCGCCGGCCGGTGTAGTCGCCGAGCCAGCCCCAGAGATTGGGCGCGATGCAGCGCATCAGCATCGGGATCGCTACCAGCTCACCGATACGCGCACTGGAAAATCCCAGATGGTCGAAGTACAGCGCCAGAAACGGCGCCGTCGAGCCGAGCAGCGCGAAGTAAAACAGGTAGAAGCTGGACAGCCGCCAGTAAGGAATCGGTGCCATGGCTAAAGCGCCGTGGCCGCGTCACCGCCATCGGGCATTACAACTGGCCCAGGACAGGCGTCGACACCCGCACATCGGCATTCTGGCCACGATGGCGCAACAGATGGTCCATCAGCACGATCGCCATCATCGCTTCGGCAATCGGTGTCGCACGGATGCCAACGCACGGGTCGTGACGACCCTTGGTCACCACCTCTACCGGGTTGCCATGCACGTCGATGGAACGCCCCGGCGTGGTGATGCTCGAGGTCGGCTTCAGCGCCAGATGCGCAATGATCGGTTGCCCCGACGAGATACCACCCAAAATGCCGCCGGCGTTGTTGGTGAGGAAACCTTCCGGGGTCATTTCGTCGCGGTGCTCGGTGCCGCGCTGGGCGATGCTGGCGAAACCGGCGCCGATTTCCACGCCCTTGACCGCGTTGATGCTCATCAGCGCATGGGCCAGTTCAGCGTCCAGTCGGTCGAAAATCGGCTCGCCCAGGCCTGGCATGACGCCCTCGGCGACCACGGTGATCTTGGCGCCGACCGAATCCTGGTCACGGCGCAACTGGTCCATATAGGCTTCCAGTTCCGGCACTTTGTCCGGATCCGGGCAGAAAAACGCGTTCTGCTCCACCGACTCCCAGGTCTTGAACGGGATTTCGATTGGGCCCAACTGGCTCATGTAGCCACGAATCTGAATGCCCAGGGTCGCCAGGTATTTCTTGGCGATGGCGCCGGCAGCCACGCGCATGGCGGTTTCACGGGCCGAGCTACGGCCGCCGCCGCGGTAATCGCGGGCACCGTATTTGTGGTGGTAGGTGTAATCGGCGTGGGCCGGGCGGAACAGGTCCTGAATCGCCGAGTAATCCTTGGATTTCTGATCGGTGTTGCGGATCAGCAGGCCAATCGGGGTGCCGGTGGTCTTGCCCTCGAACACGCCGGTGAGGATTTCGACTTCGTCGGCTTCCTGACGCTGAGTGGTGTGGCGGCTGGTGCCAGGCTTGCGCCGATCGAGGTCGCGTTGCAGGTCTTCAACCGAAATTTCAAGGCCCGGCGGGCAGCCGTCGACGATCGCCACCAGCGCTGGGCCGTGGCTTTCGCCAGCCGTGGTAACAGTGAACAGCTTGCCGTAGGTATTGCCGGACATCAGGACGCTCCGCGAAAAATCAGCCAAAACAAACGCTGGAAATATTCAGTCAAATTACAGTGCGCCAGTATACGCAGGCTGCTCGTGTAGTTCATCCATCAAGCGTATAACGAACCTTATGCGTAAGGATGCGTCCAACCCGCACTCTTGTTGAAAATGGCCTTCTGATGTTTCGAGTCACCGTCCTACTTCGAGCGTTTATCGTGATCGTTCCGCTGCTTACCGGCTTCGTTCAGGCGGCTTCAATTGAGCCTTCCGGCGCCGTCCCACCGACAGTCATCCTGCAACGCCCTGTCACGCTGGACACCGGGACCGGCGAGCTGTTCGGCACGCTGGTGCTGCCCAAGTCCGACACGCCGGTGCCTGTGGTGTTGATTATCGCTGGCTCCGGGCCCACCGACCGCGACGGCAACAACCCGGACGGCGGACAAAACGACAGCATGAAACGTCTGGCGAAAATTCTCGCCAAGCACAACATCGCCAGCCTGCGCTACGACAAGCGCGGCGTGGCGGCCAGCACGGCGGCGACCCCTGACGAACGCAATCTGACGCTCGACCGCTACGTAGCCGACGCCGCCGCCTGGGGCCAGCAACTCAAGGCAGACCCACGCTTCGGGCCGCTGATTGTGCTGGGCCACAGCGAAGGTGCGCTGGTCGCCTCGCTCAGCGCCGAACAGGCCGGGGCTGCGGCGGTCATCTCGATTGCCGGCACCGGGCGCCCGGTGGATCAGGTCATCCGCGAACAACTGCAATACCGCCTGCCACCTGCCCTGCTGCAACGCAGCGATCAGTTGATCGATAGCTTGAAAGCCGGGCATACCGACGACAACGTCCCCGCACCGCTTCAGGTGGTGTTCCGCCCCAGCGTGCAGCCGTACCTGATTTCGCTGTTTCGCCAGGACCCGGCGGCCGCCTTCGGCAAACTCCAGGTGCCCGCGCTGATTATCCAGGGTCGGCATGACATGCAGGTCGGGGTCGGCGACGCAGAATTGCTGCACACGGCAAAACCGGACGCGGAACTGGCGCTGATCGATGGCATGAACCACGTACTGCGCATTGTCCCGAATGACCTAAAACGTCAGTTAGCGTCATACAAGGACCCTCAATTACCGCTGGCCAGCGAGCTTTCCACTCGAATCCTGCACTTTATTGAGACCTTGCCTGCGGCATAACCGGAACGGGCCTACAGACGGCCCCCTTCAGTCCTGATCAAAACGGCCGATACCACATTACTGGCACCGAGTTTGCTCGCTTGCTGACTAATGCCTGGCCACAGGACTGCCGCTATGACCGAATCACACGCATTGACCGACGTTGACACCGACACCACCACAGAGGCCCCCGAAAAAGCTGCTTCGGAGGCCGCTGCTCTGCCGTGGGCGGATGTACAGCCGGAATACTTCCAGATGCTGCGCCTGGCGCCCTTGCAGACCGACCGGGCGACCGGCGGTCGTCCGTTGCGCTTCGTCCAGTTCGGCCGCGCCGAGCGCAACGGCAAAGAGCAAAGCCTGCTACGCATGAACATTCAGTTGCCCGGACAAAAGGTACGCAGGGAACAGAACATTCTCGATGTCTGGGTCGACCACAAAACCCGTCGGGTGAAGATCGGTGCCGAAGCGGGACTGCTGATCGAGCCATGGAACCGTGGCATCGGCCGCTTCCTGATTGCCCAAGGCGTGCATTGGGTGCAGAAAAAGTGGGCCGGCTATTTCATCGATGAATTCGCCCTGGCCAGCAAAGATGCGCTGAACGAAGACACCCGCCTGCGCCGCGATCACTTCCTGCGCACCCAGGGCTTTGAAGTGGTCTACGCCGATGCCCAGCACATGAAGGGCACCGTCAAAGGCGTGCAAGTGGCCGAGCTGAAAAGCAGCTGGAACGCCGAAAAAGTGCAGATCCTCGAAGTTCTCGACACCGCCAACATGCTGCAACAGGCGGAGCAGAACCTGCTGGAACATGAAGTCAAGGCGCGTCAGCAGCAGGAAGTGGTGACCAAGTTCAAACGCGAAGACAGCGGCTTGCGCTTCACCATCTCCTGCCTGGTGGCCTTTGCGGTGTTTCAGGCCGGGTTGTTGATCTGGATTGCGACGCACCGCTAGGCGAGGCTGGTCGAATTCCCCTGTAGGAGCCAACTCGTTGGCGAGCAATCCAGCGCGGTGCGACAGACATGCCGCCTCGCGAACAAGTTCGCTCCTACAGAGTGTGAGTCAGCACCTGATCACACCCGAGAAGCAAACAACGCCTGATGCTGGCGGCATTGCTCCGCGGTCAACATGAACACGCCATGCCCGCCACGGGCGAATTCCAGCCAGGCAAAATCAACTTCCGGGTACAACGCCTGGACGTGAATCTGGCTGTTGCCGACTTCTACGATCAACAAACCCTTCTCGGTCAAATGCCCGGCAGCCTGGCTGAGCATGCGTCGCACCAGATTCAGACCATCATCGCCACAGGCCAGCGCCAGCTCAGGCTCATGCTGGTACTCGTCCGGCATGTCGGCGAAGTCTTCGGCATCGACATACGGCGGATTGGACACGATCAGGTCGAAGCGCTGCCCTGGCAGACCGTCGAAACCATCGCCCTGCACGGTGTAGACCCGGTCCTCGCACTCATGCCGCTCGATGTTCTGGTTCGCCACTTCCAGTGCTTCGAAGGACAAATCAGCCAGCACCACTTCGGCTTCAGGAAATTCGAAGGCACAGGCGATACCGATACAACCGGAGCCGGTGCACAGGTCGAGAATCCGCGCCGGGGCATTTGCCAGCCAGGGTTCAAAACGGTTTTCGATCAGTTCGCCAATCGGCGAGCGCGGGATCAGCACCCGCTCATCGACGATAAACGACAGCTGACAAAACCACGCCTCACCCAACAGGTAAGCGGTCGGCACGCGTTCGTCGATGCGACGCTTGAGCAGATTTTGCAAGTGCGCCAGCTCGTCATCTTCCAGACGGCAGTCCAGGTAGCTGTCGGCAATTTCCCATGGCAGGTGCACGGCGCCGAGCACTAATTGCCGGGCTTCGTCCCAGGCGTTGTCGGTGCCATGCCCGAAAAACAGATCCTCCCCGTGGAAACGACTGACGGCCCAACGGATATGGTCGCGCAGGGTGCGCAGGCGGGAAGTGATCACAGGTTCGGCTCCTTAAAAAACGACGGGCGATTCTAACAGCCATGACGCAAACAAACGATGCTTGAAACCGCCGAACATTTTAGCCGACGAGGCGACGATTTCCGGCACAATGCACCTCGCCGCGCCGGGTCGTCTGGCTTGCAGACCAACAACCACGCCGCGTGCACGCATGGCCATTCACAGAACCGCTCAGGCAGTGGACAATGCCGCAAAAGCCCCACTCAAAGGAGCCCCAGATGTCTGATCCAAAAACGATGTTTCAACTCAGTGGCCGTGGCTATGCCAAGGCGACTTTTAGCCATGCCACCCTGATTATCATCGACGCGCAAAAAGAATACCTCAGCGGCCCCTTGGCGCTGACCGGTGTTCACGAAGCGGTCGCCAATATCTGCAAACTGGTCGAAGCGGCCCGCGCGGCGAATCGGCCGATTGTCCATATTCGTCACCTTGGCGCTGTCGGCGGTCTGTTCGACCCACAAGGCGAGCGCGGTGAACTGCTCCCGCAACTGCTGCCCCAGGGTGAAGAACACCTGCTGGAAAAGCGCCTGCCCAACGCCTTCAACGGCACCGGCCTCGACAGTCTGCTGCAGACCCTCGGCCATCTGGACCTGATCGTCTGCGGCTTCATGAGCCATTCGAGTATCAGCACCACCGTGCGCGCCGCCAAGGATTACGGCTATCGCTGTACCCTGGTCGAAGACGCCTGCGCCACCCGCGACCTGCCGAGCAAACACGGAGTGATCAGCGCCGAAGTGGTACAACAGACTGAAATGGCGATCATGGCCGACAACTTCGCCACCCTGGCCCTGACCAAGGACTTGATCAGCAGCTGACCCACCGTAAGTGGCCGCGTGACGCAGACGCGTAACGCCCTCACCACCCCGGCAGCTCCTGCAACGCACCAGCACCACCCGCCTCAAGCAACGCCTCTGTAACCGCCCATCCATTAATCACTCGCATTTGCTTTTGAAATCCGCGGTATGGGAACCACAGGGTCATATACTGGTCAGAGCGCCGGTACTCTTAGAGGAAATCGGAATGAAGATATCCGATGGTTTCGATGCTCGTCGCTTGCGCCCCAAAGGCCCACGCAACTGGCGGATGCGCTTTGGCGCAATGATTGCGGCCCTGTTGGCGGCCGGCGGGATTTTGCTGGCAATGGCCGGCATTGCCAGCCTGATCGGCCATCCACCCGCGCTGGGGGATTTGAATGCCAGCGCGGGCGGCGCCGCTGTGGTGATCGTGCTCGGCGTGGTGATCGCCTACCTCGGGGTCTGGTTGTGGCGCCTCTGCCGTCGCGGGCTGCGTCGGCGCAATGAGCTGAACATGGCACCGCACCTGATGAAAAAGCACGATTGACGCCCCTCACCCTCTTTCAAGCCGCTGCCAGGCCTGTCAATTACGTTTTAGTCGCGCCGGGTACGGCGTGACTTGGGTAAACTAGCCCTCCTGCGCGGAGGCTTAGATGCAAGACGACGATTTTTCCCTGTTCAAGAACGAGATTCGCGGCGTAAAGCCACTTAAACAAGTGCACGCCGACGTGGGCAAACCCAAGGCCGACCGCAAGCACCTGGCCAAACTGCGCCAGGCGGCCACCGTGCGCACAGATTCAGTGACCGTCGACGGCCTGTCCGACCAATTCGTCATCGACGTAGGTCCGGAAGACGAACTGCAGTGGGCGCGGGATGGGGTTCAAGAAGGTCAGATGCGCAAACTCAAGCTGGGACAAATCAGCTTCGAGGGCAGTCTGGACCTGCACGGCATGAGCGTGGAGAAGGCGCGGGAAGTCCTCTGGGAATTTCTCGCCGAAGCCACCAAACTGGAAATCCGTTGCGTGCGGGTGACCCACGGCAAGGCCGTGCGCCTGGATGGCAAGCGTCCGCTGATCAAAAGCCACGTCAATACCTGGCTGCGTCAGCACACGCATGTGCTGGGCTTTACCTCGTGCCTGGCCAAGCATGGCGGCGCCGGGGCGGTGTACGTCATGCTCAAAAGGACCATGATGGAAGGCCGCGACGAGTAGTTACTCTC
The DNA here is from genome assembly GCF_044336365.1 of Pseudomonas sp. NA-150. Classification (NCBI taxonomy): domain Bacteria; kingdom Pseudomonadati; phylum Pseudomonadota; class Gammaproteobacteria; order Pseudomonadales; family Pseudomonadaceae; genus Pseudomonas; species Pseudomonas sp. NA-150. Next base: position 4,555,864 of record NZ_CP172305.1, read on the forward strand.
GCCGCGGCCTCCAGTGTTGCAGTCAGTCAGATTCGGGCGCTTGACGGCCCGCCTGAATCACCTGTGATCAGTAGTGCCGGCCGTCATAGTAACGATGGTCATGTCCCCGACCGTCGTGCCAAGGCCCGAAGAAACAGCCCGACATAGACGACAAAATTGCAACCACGATCGCCACTTTCACTATTCGACTCATACATTCACTCTCTTCACGGCAGGTATTTGTTACCTAATACTTCAGACCGCGAACACCAATGAATAGCTGAACGAAGACTGTAAATGTTTTGTAAAGACTTGATTTCACTGCACAAAATGTCACGCACGGATGGGTGCCGGACGTATTCCCGGCCCTAAGCCATACACCTGACTCCACGCGTAGGCTACTATGTGCCCCATTATTGCCCCCACACGGAACACAGCCCTGTGACACTGGAACAGAATTACACCGAGATATTGGGTCAGCTCGGCGAGGACGTTTCTCGCGAAGGTTTGATCGACACGCCAAAACGTGCGGCCAAGGCCATGCAATACCTCTGCCGCGGCTATGAGCAAACCCTGGAAGAAGTCACCAACGGTGCCCTCTTCAGTTCTGACAACAGCGAAATGGTATTGGTCAAAGACATCGAGCTTTACTCGCTGTGCGAACACCATTTGCTGCCATTTATCGGTAAGGCTCACGTCGCCTACATTCCAAGCGGTAAAGTGCTCGGCTTGTCGAAAGTCGCGCGGATCGTCGATATGTACGCCCGCCGCCTGCAAATCCAGGAAAACCTCAGCCGCCAGATCGCCGAAGCGATCCAGCAGGTGACCGGTGCTCTGGGTGTGGCCGTGGTGATCGAAGCGAAGCACATGTGCATGATGATGCGCGGTGTCGAAAAGCAGAATTCGGCCATGATCACCTCGGTGATGCTGGGTGAGTTCCGCGAAAACGCCGCCACCCGCAGCGAGTTCCTCAGCCTGATCAAGTGATCGGCTGTTCGGGCGCCATGACCGGCGCCTGACTTATCCCCTATTACGAGGCTTTACTGTGTTCATGAAGGCTTTAAGAGTTGGCCTGGGCCAGCTCGTCCTCCTTATCGATTTCATTACCCGCCCGAGCAAGAAAAAGCGCACCTCAGCCGCTCAGGCCGCGGTTGAACAATCCGCCCAGGGCCTGACCCTGTATCAGTTCCACGCCTGCCCGTTCTGCGTGAAAACCCGCCGTACCTTGCGTCGTCTGAATGTTCCGGTGGCGTTGCGCGACGCGAAGAACAACGCACAGGATCGCCAGACCCTGCTCAGCGAAGGCGGCAGAGTCAAAGTACCTTGTCTGCGGATTGAAGAAGATGGCAAGACCGTATGGATGTATGAATCCAAGGTCATTATCGACTACCTGCAACAGCGCTTTGCAGCGGCCTGAAATACCGACGTCTTGTAGGCGCTGCCGAAGGCTGGGATAAGGTCGGAACGACCTTCAGCGCGGCAATTCGCAGCCTGCGGCAGCTCCTACAATGACGACTTGCTCAGTTCGGGCAACCGTCCGCCCGGCACGCCACATACGTTTTTAACTGCTCCACCCGTTGTTTGGTCAACGCCGCCTGGCATTGCGCCTGCAACAACGGCCAGATCGAGCCTGAGTCCTCGGGCTTGCCTACCTGATACAAACAATCGGCATCACGGAACGCGATCCACTTCAGTTGCGCGTTTTTCAGCGCCTGTTTCTGTACCGGGTTCTTCAAGTAGGCCATCTGCGCCTGATACTGCTTGTTCAAATCAGCATCCAGCGCCTTCAACTGATTGCCGGCACAGGCATTCATTGCCGCCTGATTGGCATCGCAGTCCTCGGCACTGGCCGTCTGCATCGACGCCCAGCCGAGGCCCATTGCCACAAATACCATCATCCAATGACGCACAGCAGATACTCCTGTTATCTATAACGGCTCAGTCGAGCATGCCGACATAACCGGGCTGTTGCGTGACCCGCGTCAGCCATTGACGAATCCCCGGATAGGGTTCGAGGTCGAAGCCGCCCTGATGGGCGACATGGGTGTAAGCGAACAGCGCGATGTCGGCAATGGAGAAACTGTCGCCCACCAGGAAGGGGGTGCGGGTCAGTTGCTGCTCCATGACTTTCAGCGCGCGATAGCCGACTTTCTGCATCTTGCGGTACTCGGCCATGCGCTCTTCCGGCAGGCCAAGGTAAAACTGGATAAACCGCGCGACCGCAATGTAAGGCTCGTGGCTGTACTGCTCGAAGAACTGCCACTGCAACACTTGCGTACGCAAGCGCGGTTCGCCGGGCAGGTAACGGCTGCCGTCGGCCAGGAAGTTGAGAATCGCATTGGATTCCCAGAGGCAGGTGCCGTCTTCCAGCTCCAGCACCGGGATCTTGCCGTTGGGATTTTTCTCCAGAAACTCAGGGGTCTCGGTTTCGCCGCCGAGGATGTCCACCGGCACCCACTGATACTCCACGCCCAACAGGTTGAGCATCAATTTGACCTTGTAGCAGTTGCCTGAGTTGTAATCGCCGTAAACCTTGTACATCGCCCTTCTCCCCTCTCCGAATTCTTCGATGTCATCACGCCGCTTCGGCAATCGTTGCCTGGCGAATCACGGCCGCCAATCGTTGCAAACCCTCGCCCAGACGCAGCGGGTCGATATGACTGAAGTTCAACCGCAGATAACCGAGGTTGGCCTCAGGATCGGCGAAAAACGGCTCTCCGGGCATAAACGCAACGTCCTGATCCAGCGCTTGCTTGAGCAACGTGCGGGTATCCAGCGGCTGCTTCAACGTCAGCCAGAAGAACAGACCACCCTGCGGGCAATTCCACTCGGCAAGGTCGCTGAAATGTTGCTGCAACCCGGCTTCGAACGCATCGCGACGATCGCGGTAAAACACGCGCAGCTCCAGTAAATGCTGGCGATAACGCTCGGTACCGATCCATTGCAGCGCCTGCCACTGGCCGATGCGATTGGTGTGCAGGTCGGCGGCTTGCTTAAGACGCAGCAAGTGTGGAAACAGATCCGGTGTCGCGATCAAGTAACCCACCCGCAACCCCGGCATCAGGGTTTTCGAGACGGTGCCAGTATAGATCCAACTGGCTTTTTTCAAACGACTCACGATAGGCGTAGCGGCACCGCCATCGAAATTCAGTTCACGGTAGGGTTCATCTTCGATCAGGGTCACACCGAACTCATCGAGCAACGCCGCAACCGCATCGCGGCGGGCTTCGCTGTAGCGCACACCCGACGGGTTCTGAAAGGTTGGAATCAAGTAGGCGAACGCCGGTTGATGCTGCTCCAATCGCTGACGCAGGGCGATCAGGTCCGGCCCCTCCGACGCTAGTGGCACCGTAATGCACTCGGCACCGAACAGTTGAAAAGTCTGTAACGCCGCCAGGTAAGTCGGCGCTTCCAGCAGCACCTCGGTGCCGTTATCGATGTACAGCTTGGCGGCGAAATCGAGGGTCTGTTGCGAGCCGCTGACGATCAGCACCTGACTGGCCTCGCAGGCAATGCCCAACGTACGGGCCTCGGCGGCCAGCGCCTCACGCAAGGCCGGCTCGCCTTCGCTCATCCCGTACTGGCCGAGGGTGCGCGGCATCTGCGCCCACTCCACCTCGGGCAACATCGCTTCCGCTGGCAGGCCACCGGCGAAGGACATCACCTCCGGACGCTGGGCCGCGGCCAGGATTTCACGAATCAGGGAGCTTTTGAGGCGCGACACACGTTCGGAGAAAGCCATGCTGATCACCCGTAGCGAACATAACTGGAAATAGGTCAAACTGCTTGACCGAAACTACGACATCACGAGCCGATACGTCAACATGCTTGACCTTAAAAACAAAGCGACGCAGCAAGCGGCGATGGAAGCGTTCTTCTTCGGTTATCAGGCGTTTACCGCCAAAGCCGACGAAATGCTAGAGCGGCGCGGCCTCAGTCGCGTGCATCAGCGCATTGTGTTTTTCATCGCGCGCTATCCGGAATTGAGTGTCAAAGAGTTACTGAGCGTGCTCGACGTCAGCAAACAAGCGCTGAACACGCCGCTGCGACAGCTGATTGAAATGGACCTGGTGCAGAGCGTCGCCCCGGCTGAGGACAAGCGTAAACGCCTGTTGGGGCTGACCGTTGACGGCACTGCCTTTGAACAATCACTGCGTCGCGAACAGGTAAAACTGCTGCAACGAGTCTTTGCCGACGCTGGCGAAACCGCGGTGAATGGCTGGCTGGCGGTCAATCAGGCCTTGGGGCAGACGCGCCAGCCCGGCCTGTTGATCGCCCCCGAGCAGTCGGATGGCGATTAAACGACTGTACGGCTGATTACGTGAGTCGCTGTATCGCAACATTCGGTAACCACAGGGTTTAGGCTTGAACCACGACCGGATGTTGTTAAGGACTCCCACATGACCGACGCCACCACCCCCGCCCGCCTGCGCCCCCTCGCCGACAGCTCACCGTCTGCCGTGGTCGCCGGGTTCATTGCGATGATGACCGGTTGCACCAGCTCACTGGTGCTGATTTTCCAGGCCGGCCAGGCCGCTCACCTGACCAACATGCAAATTTCGTCGTGGATCTGGGCGCTGTTCATCGGCATGGCGATTTGCAGCATCGGCCTGTCCCTGCGCTACCGCACGCCGGTCAGCATCGCCTGGTCGACCCCCGGTGCGGCGCTGTTGATCACCAGCCTGCCGGGTGTCAGCTACAGCGAGGCGATTGGTGCCTTCATCACCAGTGCGTTGCTGGTGGCAGTGTGTGGCCTGACCGGCAGTTTCGAACGCCTGGTCAAACAAATTCCAGCGTCACTGGCGGCGGCCTTGCTGGCGGGGATCCTGTTCAAGATCGGCAGCGAAATCTTCGTCGCCGCGCAACACCGGACCGGCCTGGTGCTGGCGATGTTCTTCAGTTATTTGCTGATCAAACGTGTCTCGCCGCGTTATGCGGTGCTCGCAGCGTTGATCGTCGGCACGGTGATCTCGGGCCTGCTCGGGTTACTGAATTTCGGCGGCTTCACCCTGGAGCTGGCGACACCGGTCTGGACCACGCCGTCGTTCAGCCTGGGCGCGACCATCAGCATTGGCATTCCACTGTTTGTGGTGGCCATGACCTCGCAGAACATGCCCGGCATTGCGGTCCTGCGCGCCGATGGTTACACGGTCCCCGCTTCGCCGCTGGTCTCGGTCACCGGCATTGCGTCGTTGCTGCTGGCGCCGTTCGGTTCACACGGCATCACCCTGGCGGCGATCAGCGCGGCGATCTGCACCGGGCCGCATGCTCATGAGGACCGCAACAAGCGCTATACGGCAGCGGTCTGGTGCGGGATTTTCTACGCCATCGCCGGGGTGTTCGGCGCCACGCTGGCGGCTCTGTTCACGGCGCTGCCGAAGGAACTGGTGCTGTCGATCGCTGCACTGGCGTTGTTCGGATCGATCGTCAACGGTCTGACCGTGGCCATGACCGAGCCCAAAGAGCGTGAGGCGGCGTTGATCACCTTTATGGTGACTGCATCGGGCTTGACCCTGTTCTCGATTGGTTCGGCGTTTTGGGGGATTGTGGCGGGGGTGGTGACCTTGATGATTTTGAATGGGCGTAAGGGGTAGGTCTGGGTTTCTTGGCTGATTACTGGGGGCTCAGAGTACATATCCGTTTGCGCGTTTAACCCGTAGTACGGTTACGCTCTTACAGCGTGTCACTTTTTCAAACGCCAAAAAGGAACCAAAACGCTTGCCCCATCATACGGCCCCTCGCTTAGGCTCGGCGTTCCTTCACTCCGGCGCTGTTCCGGGGGCACGCCACGACCCGCCATCCCTGGCGGGGGTCGTGGCTCGCTCGGCATCCATGCCTCGCGTCCCCCGGAACATCGCCTGCGTTCAGCCTCCTGACAACGGGGCCTCTCCCGACCTCGGGATTCAATACACTCAGGTTTATTTGTGAACACAGTCGTTGTAGGAGCTGCCGCAGGCTGCGAATGCCATTGAATCGCGGCGACCGGTGCCCGGTCGATCGCAGCCTTCGGCAGCTCCTACAGGGATGAGCGTTTGCTTTTGATCTTGGCGATATCCCTGACGAAACCCACTATCGCCCCGTTCCCAGCAGGCCGAACGCAGGTCCTGTTCCGGGGGATGCTCGACATGGATGTCGAGCAAGCCGCGACCCCCGCCAGGGATGGCGGGTCGCGGCGTGCCCCCGGAACAGGACCGGAGTGAGGGCAGTCCGAGCCACAGCGAGGACCCGGATGGCGGGGAAGGGCGTTTTGGTTACTTTTTGGCGTCTGAAAAAGTGACCCGCTGTAAGAGCGGAACCGTACTAACAGCTAAACGCAAAAAACGGATATGTACACCCAACCAACATCACAACCGAAAATGCCCCACCATCCCTTTCAACTCAGTCCCCAACTGCGCCAGCTCAATACTCGACGCCGCATTCCCCTGCATCGCCACCGCCGACTGATCAGCACTGGCCCGGATGCTGGTAACACTCCGGTTAATCTCTTCCGCCACTGAACTCTGCTCTTCAGCCGCCGCCGCAATCTGCTGATTCATCTGCTGAATCATCGACACCGCCGACGCAATACTACCCAGCGCACTCTCAGTCTGCAGCGCATCGCTGACCGCCATCTTCACCAATTCGCCACTGCTCTGAATCTGCAACACAGATGCCTGGGCGCCGTTGCGCAGGCTGACCACCAAACGCTCGATTTCCTCGGTAGAGGTCTGCGTACGCTTGGCCAGCGCCCGCACCTCATCGGCCACCACGGCAAACCCACGCCCCTGTTCACCCGCCCGGGCCGCTTCGATCGCCGCGTTGAGCGCCAACAGGTTGGTTTGCTCGGCAACGCTCTTTATCACCCCCAACACCTGACCGATGTTCTGGATCTCGGCACTGAGGTTTTCGATGCTGTGGCTGGCAGACGTCGCCGAGGCCGCCAGCGCCTCAATCCGCTGCATGCTCTGGCGCACCACTTTCTGCCCGCTTTCGACCTTGTCATCGGCAGTCTGCGCCGCTTGTGCCGCTTCTTCGGCGTTGCGCGCGACGTCGTGCACGGTGGCGGTCATCTGGTTCATGGCGGTCGCCACCTGCTCGGTTTCTTCGCGCTGGCTGTTCACTTCCATGTTGGTCTGTTCGGTGACGGCCGACAACGAATGGGCCGACGTCGCCAGTTGCTCGATCCCGGCCTGCAATCCACTGACGATGCCGCTGAGTCCCGCGCCCATTTGCTGCATCGCCAGCATCAGCTGACCAATTTCATCCCGGCGTTTGACTTCGACGGTGGCGGTCAAGTCGCCAGCGGCAATTTTCTGCGCCACTAGAATCACGCTGCGCAGCGGGGCCACGATCAGACGGGTGATCACCAAGGCCGCGATCAAACCCACCAGCAACGCCAAAATCGACGAACCAATGATTTGCAGCGAGTTAGCCTTCAGCTCTGCCTGCATCGCCTGATCTTGCGCGTCGTACGCTTCGTTGACCTTCTGCACCACTTGTTTGGCGTTGTCCGCCAGTTGTTGGTTGACCTGCGCTTCACTGGCCAGCAGGCCAGTGTATTCAGTGAGTTTGTCGGTGAAGTTACTGATATGGGTCCCGACTTCCGCCAAGACGGTCAGATAACCGGCATCCTTGACCGCACTCTGCAGTTGCTTGACCAACCCCACCGCCTGGTCGGCCTGTTCGATTTTGCCTTCCTTCGGCGCATCGCCCGAACCGCGCTTGCGGCTCTGGTCCAGACGCACCCGCGCCTCGTCCATGGCCTGCAGCATCAGCCGCGACACCTGGGCTACCTGATTCGATTGCTCAAGGAATTCCGCACCCTGCTGTCCCTGGGAGTCCTTCAGCGCATAAGCGCCGTCATCGGACAGGCCGGCTTGCAGCACGTCGAGGTTATTGGCCACGCTGGACACCGACCAACTGGCCATGTCCAGGGCAAGGTCCTTGCTCTGGCTGATTTCGACGAATTGATCGAAGGACTTGCGATAGGCCGTCAGCGCGGTTTGCACCTGAGTCATCATGTTCTGATTGGCCGCTGACTTACCCTTGAGTTGCTCCGCCAGAGCTTGCAAGGCATCGACGCTGGCGTGCAGGCTTTCGACCACTTTGGGATCACTGTGCAGCGCGTAATCCTGCTCCTGCAAACGCACCTTGAGCAAACCGCTATTGAGCGCTGACATCTGCTTGAGATCGTTGAAGCGCAGGCTGATGGTCTGCAACGACCAGACCCCGATGGCCGCCACCAACGCGGTCAACAGCAACACCAGAAGAAACCCCACCCCCAACTTCTTCGCCATTCCGAGGTTGGCGAAGCGTGCTTGTATGGCCGAAATCATAGCGCTCAATCCCCGTGCGAATCCCAAAGATAATCAGGCTATTGATAAAAGCCATTCTATAGGGAGGGAGATTCGCAACGAGGCCGACCCAGCACAAGCCTCTGACGCCGGAATAATGGCAAAAAGCTAGGTCGAAGTCGTTTTTAGAATGATAAAGGTCGGCCGCGCAGCGCCGAATCAGCGACAGACGGCCGCGACCGTTAATGTCCCGGCATCGGCGTCCAGTATCGCCTCGGTGCCCAAAGGTACCGCAATATTCGGATCGCCATGGCCGATGGACAACCCACCCAGCACCGGAACGCCCAAACCGCGCAAGCGTTCATTGAGCACATCCGCCAGGCTGACCTGCCCCGCTGCCCCGGCCGGTTCACTGAACTGGCCAACGGCGACCCCGGCCACGCGCTGCAAAATGCCACAGTTGAGCAGATGCGTGAGTAAACGGTCGATCCGATAGGCTGACTCGTTGACGTCTTCGATCAACAGAATCGCCCCGCCCATGTCCGGCATGAAGGACGTTCCTATGCAGGTGCTGAGCATGCTCAGGTTGCCACCCAACAAAATTCCCTTCGCCACGCCGCTGGTGCGCACGCCCAGCGTGATTTCGGCGGGATTGGCCGCGATAAGCACAGGCTTGCTGGTCATCAGCACATGCTTGACGCTGCTGTTGGTCAGGCCGCCGCGCTCCAGCTGGGCACCCACCGGGCCGTGAATCGTGGCCAGACGTGTATGGCGCCACAACGCTGCGTGCAAGGCGGTGATGTCGGAAAAGCCCAGCACCAGTTTGGGATCACGCCGTACTGCGGCGAAATCCAGGTGCGGGATGATGCGTTGCACGCCATAGCCGCCACGGTTGCAGATCACCGCGCGAATCTCCGGGTCGGCCAAGGCGTCGTTCAGGTCCGAGGCGCGTTGTTCGTCGGTGCCGGCATAAAACGAATACCTGCCCAGCGCATGGGGATAGACGCGCGGACGCAAGCCCCAATCGCTCAAGACCCTGACTGCGGCTTCCACCCGCTGTTGCGCCACGGGGCCGGCGGGCGATACCAGCGCCACCGCATCGCCAACTTGCAGCTGCTTGGGGTAGAGGGTTGGCAAATCGCCGTGTTCCTGGGAGTGGAAAAAATCCATCATGACCTCATGAAGATTGCGTTGTTGGACCTGGGCCAAGCGCTGCAGCAATTTAAGCTCAACACGAGACAACGAATCCTTTCAGATGCGCGAGGCGGCCGTGGGTTGCAGATTGATAACCTCGGCTGACTCTAGATGGTTTACCTGGGGTTTGAGCGCCAGCGCATTGAAAAATACCGATGCCCGTTGATCGCCCGCGTAGGCGACATTGATCCGCAGCCAGTCACTCTCTTCCTTATCAGGGTTGTACCCGCGGCCAGGTGACAGCAATACGCCGGCTTTCACCGCCACTTCCTGCATTTGTTCGAAGGTGTGTCGGCCACTGCGGGCCCAGATGAACATGCCGCCCGACGGCTCGGCGTACACTTCCCAGCCCACCTGTTCCAGCAAACGCAAGGTACTGGCCATGTGTTTGCTCAAGCGTTCGCGCAAGCGCTGAATCAACTTGCGATAGGCCCCGTTGGCCAACAGAGTCGCGACCACGCTTTCGCCGAAACGCGAAGCGCCCATGCTGGTGATCATCTTCACTTCGGCCAATTGATTGATGAGTTTGGCACTGGCGACGATATAGCCGATCCTTATCGAACAACTGAGGGTCTTTGAAAAGCTGGCAATGTAGATCACCCGATGCCACGAATCGAGGGTGGCCAGGCGCGTACTCGGGTCGTTTTGCAAATCGGCGTAGGTGTCGTCTTCGACGATCTTGAAATCGTGAATCTCGGCCAACTGTAATAAACGGTGGGCAACCGTCGGCTTGAGGCTGGTGCCGGTGGGGTTGTGGTACATGCTGTTGATAAACAGGCACACCGGCTTGTGTTCGAGCAGCAGGCGTTCCAAGGCCTCGATGTCCGGGCCGCTACGGGTCCTCGGCACGGGCAGCATTTTCACCCCGTGCAGGCGCAGCAGGTTGAACAGGTTGTAGTAACCCGGCGACTCGACCACCACCGAGTCACCGGGCTTGAGCAGGGTCCGCACCAGCAGATCAATGGCATGGCTGGCGCCCTGCGTAGTGAGGATCTGTGCCTGATCGGCCTGGATATTGATCAACTCCAGGCGCTTCTGCACGTGATGCCGCAATAAAGGCAGGCCCAGCGGCGTACTGTAGCTGAACAGGCTGTTCATTTCGGTACGGGTCACCTGGCGAATCGCGAAGCCGATGTCTTCCGCTTCGCGCCAGCTCTCGGGCACCCAGCCACAGCCCAGGTTCAGTTCACTGGCGCTTTTATCGGTGAACTGTTCCCAACCGCGCTGCGTGCCGTCGGACAATTCCTTATCCGCTGCGGACGCATCCGACGACTGTTCGGCGACGAAGAATCCCGAGCCGGGCCGCGACTCCAGGATGCCTTCCGCCACCAGCCGGTCGTAGGCCTCGATGACGCGTGAATGACTGACCTGGTTATCACGTGCGAGTTGCCGGATAGATGGCAGCCGCGTGCCCGGTCGGACGCGGCTTTGCCGGATCCAGTCAAGAACACCGGTGACGATCTGCTGCGCCACTGGCTCCGGCACCTGACGATCAATTCTCAAGTCCCTCACGACCATTACCCACTGTTCGCTGATTTCGATGAAACAGTTAACCACAAAATCGAACAGCTGTTCCTTGTGACTCGATGTCCGCCAATAGATAGTCGAACTGCACCCTTACTTGGCTGACAACAGGCACAGAACACCGGACCGACAGAAAAATGTCGCAATGCAGACCTCCTGAACCATAGCTAGTGCAGTCGGACTTTATGACCAGTCATCAGGCAACAACCAACCCGTTTTCATCGTCACCGGCAACCGGCTCAGACCTGGCCAACCCGGCGACCTCATCACATGACCTGTGCCGACAACTGCTCGATATCGAACACGATTTTTTCGCCAGCCTGGAGCGGGCCAAACACCACGCCTTGCAACAGCACAGCGAAACCCGCGCGCGCTCTTTTTATCAGATCAGCGACTTTGATTTCTTTATATTCCGCCCCGAAGGTTTTGTCGCCAGTCTGCTGGGGCAGATCGAGACTTATGACTACGGCAACCTCAATCCTATGCCGATCGACAATAGTTCGGTCGCCAAATGGGTGCTGACCCAGTACGCCCCGCAAGGCTTGCTGCTCGGTTCGCTGCTGCAAAACTTCTGCAACCCGGGCAACGCCCACGAAAAGATAGCCGCGATTGTCCACGGCATCCACGCCACCCAGGTCGGCATGGGTGATCTGGAACAGAACCATGCCCTGCTCTTCCGGCAAATGGCCGAAAGCATTGGCGTACAGTTGCCTGCGATTTGCTCCGAACAGTTCTCGCGTCACCTGGACCTGCTGCCTTCGTCATCCAACCTGAGCGCCTATCGCCTGAGCCTGTCGCTGTTCGCCCAGGAGTTCGATGCCGAGATTCTCGGCGCGCTGTTGTTTGAAGTGTCCAACGGCCTGCCGGCCATCGTCCGCGCCACTCAGGCCCCGATTGCGATCTGCGGCGGCTCGAGTCGTTTCTTTCAGGTCCAGGCGGCGCACCAACAAACGCTGATTGCCCAAGCCAGCCTGGCCATCGAAACCTATTTGCACGAAGCCGGCATGACCAGCCCGTTCATTAATCGCGCCGACATTTCCATCGCCTATTCGCGGATACTCGACGGCTTCATGACCTCGGCCCGCCTGCATTTGCAATGGACGGCCGAACTCGGCGCATTGATCCAACAGGGTTACCTCGATCCGTTGAACGAGATGGTGCGCCTGGTGCAGCGCAAAGGCCCGTATGCGGTCGGCTACCACCCGCGGCTCAACCTGGCGCAACGGCCGTTCGACGAAGCGATCGTCGGCGATGCGCTGACCTTCGTCGAAGAGTTGGCCAAAACCCGCTGGATCTCCCCGGGCGACCCGGAAGCCAGCCTGTTGCTGTCGAAGCTGATTGCCTTTGGCGGCCCGATGTTCCGGATTTTTTCCGATTCCGAAGTGACGATCATCCGCAACTGGATCACCGCCCTGCCGGCCATCAATGCAGCGAAAAGCACGCGCCCCGACGCAACGCCGGAGAGCCGCGCGCCGACAGCGCCAGTGCTGCCGGAACGCCCGTGGGTCAGTAGAAGACCGGCCAACCACATCGTGCGTAAACGCCGGGAGCCGGTGTCTGCGCGCACCCTGTATTTCAAGTTGCTCAATAGCGAGCGCTACCCCGACGCACGCAACGACGCCGGCGAATTTGCCGCCACCTGGCTGGCCCGCAGCGTCGTCGGTTTGCACCGGGACGAGCAGGCCATCGCCTTCACCGACTATTCGCACCTGCAGTTGCGCAGTTGGTTTGAGGAGCGCGCGCGCCATCAGGCCAGCACCTATGTCGGCCCTGCAGGCGTGATCGAAAAAACCCGAGAAGACGTCATCGACGAAGCAATACAGCTGTGCCCGATGATTTTGATAGACGGCGCCTGGCTGCAAAAATGGGGCAATGCCGGGCTGGTCGACACCCGGCTCGGCACGCTGCTGTTCAAGATTTTCTCCGACGAGTTGGGCAATGGCGATCCGCGGCTCAATCACCCGAATATCTATCGCCAATTGATGGCGCAAATGGAGGTGGAACTCCCTGAGTTCCGCTCCCGCGAGTTTGCTCAGTGGAGTGGCTTCACGGACGAAGCCTTTGAGGTGCCTGCGTTCTGGCTCAGCCTGTCGCAGTTTCCACGGCGTTTCTTGCCGGAGACCCTGGGCTTGAATCTGGCCATGGAGCTTTCCGGCGTCGGTGGCGGTTATCGCACGGCCCATGACGAGCTGCGCCATTACGGCTTCAGCACGCTGTTCGTCGACCTGCACAACACCATCGATAACGCCTCGACCGGGCACAGCGCCCTCGCCCTCGATGCCATTGAACAGTACATGGACGAGGTGCTGCACAGCGGTGACAGCGCACGCATTGCCGAACGTTGGCAGCGTATCTGGACCGGCTTCCGTGCCTTGTCGCCGCGCCCGAAATATTGGCGCGAGCGCTTCAAGCGCCTGACGTACCCCTATTAACCCCAGAGCCGTTTATTAATAACACCACAACCTCCACCCATTATCGTTAGTTGAGCGTCCATGACATCCTATATTGTGGGTCTATCCGCGTATTATCACGACAGCGCTGTCGCCTTGCTCAAAGATGGCGAAATTGTTGCTGCCGTACAAGAAGAGCGCTTTAGTCGAGTCAAACAAGACAAACGCTTCCCGGTGCACGCCTTAATGTTCTGCCTGAATAAAGCCGGTATTACCATTGATGAAGTCGACGCGCTTTATTATTACGAAAACCCGCGCAAAAAACTGCACCGTATCGCGTCCACCTACCTTAACTTTGGCGTGCGCGGTTTCAAATCATTCATCAGCGACATGCCGGATTGGCTGACGCACAAAGTGCACGTCAAAAGAACCATCAATCAGGAACTTCATCGGCACTTCGGCAAACAGGTGCACTTACCGCCGATTGAATACATTGACCATCACGAATCCCACGCGGCATCGGCGTTTTTCCCCAGCCCGTTTGCCCAAAGCGCGGTGCTGTGCCTCGACGGCGTTGGCGAATGGGCCACCACCACCGCCTGGGTCGGTGACGGCAATTGCCTGACGCCCGTGTGGGATATCCGCTTTCCGCATTCGCTGGGCCTGCTGTACTCGGCGATTACCTGGTTCTGTGGCTTCAAGGTCGATTCCGGCGAATACAAAGTCATGGGCCTGGCGCCCTATGGCCAGCCGGTCTACTACCAGACCATCGTCGACCACCTGATCGACATCAAGGACGACGGCAGCTTCTGGCTGAACATGGCGTACTTCGATTACGCCGTCGGCGACAGCATGATCAATGAGCGCTTCGAGCAGTTGTTCGGCGGCCCGCGCCGCGAGCCGGAAAGCCTGATCACCCAGCGCGAGTTCGACCTCGCCGCCTCGATCCAGAAGGTCCTGGAAGAAACCCTGTTGCGCCTGGGCAAAAGCCTTCGGCAGGAAACCGGACAGAAAAACCTGTGCCTGGCCGGCGGAGTGGCCCTCAACTGCGTGGCCAACGGCAAGCTGATGGACGCCGGGATCTTCGACAACATCTGGGTGCAGCCCGCCGCCGGCGACAGCGGTGCGGCGTTGGGCGCGGCGCTGGCCGGCTGGCACATTCGCCAGCAGGCCAGCCGTCCGCTGCACGAACGCGACGACATGCGCTCGACCCTGCTGGGCTCTTCCTATAACGACGACGAGATCGAAGCCGCGCTGCACAGCCTCGGCGCGGTGTTCACCCGTGTTGAAGACGCCGCGCTGAGCGAACAGGTGGCCGACCTGTTGGCACAGGGCAATGTCATTGGCTGGTTCCAGGGTCGCATGGAGTTCGGCCCGCGCTCGCTGGGTGCACGCTCGATCCTCGGCGACGCGCGCAACGAAACCATGCAGAGCGTGATGAACCTGAAGATCAAGAATCGCGAGTCGTTCCGGCCCTTCGCCCCGGCAGTGCTGGAGGAACACGCGCGGGATTGGTTCAAGCTCGACAAGCCCAGCCCCTACATGCTGTTCGTGGTCGGCGTACAGGACGACAAGCGCACACCGACACCGATCACCGAGACCGCACTGGAAGGCATCGACCTGCTCAAGAGCATTCGCTCTTCGATCCCGGCGGTGACCCATGTCGACTTCTCGGCCCGGGTGCAGACCGTTGGCCGCGACGCCAACCCGCGCTTTCGCCAGTTGCTGGAGGCCTTCCACACAAAAACCGGCTGCCCGGTGCTGGTGAACACCTCGTTCAACGTCCGTGGCGAACCCATCGTCGAAAGTCCCCATAACGCGTACTTGTGTTTCATGCGCACAGAAATGGATTACCTGGTGCTGGGCACTTATGTATTGCGCAAAGCAGATCAACCGGCCCTGTTGAAGGATAACAACTGGCGCGCAGAGTTTGCCCTCGACTGAATAAACGCGCCCACCCTAACCGCCGTATTTAATCGACACCGGAGAACCACATGAAATTCATCAGCAAGTTTGTTGAAGGGATTCTATTTACCGTGCTGTTTTTCAGTGTGGTGTTGCCGTTTGGCTATGTGTTAAGGAAGCTGACAGACCCGCATTGTCTTAAACGACATAAGACCGCGGCCAGTTATTTCAATCGGCGATCAACTTCTGGAGTGTCACGATCCCTTCGTGACACCCATACGTCTGACAATGCCAACGCATAGAACAATAACGAGGACGAACAACATGAAACAATTCACTGCCGATGAAGCCTTGCAGGAAGTGTATCGCCTGACCCCGCAAATGGCCGAGTACGACAAGTTCATCTCTGAACTTCGCTGGTTGCCGTACACCATGTTCTTCCACCCGAAGAACTACCGCTCCGAGGTGGTCAACACCGATCAGTACGGGTTTCGTAAAAGCCCGCGCAACGGGGTTAACGCCAGCGTCGCCGACCTGCCCAACGACGCGCCGGTCAACCTGCTGGTGGGCGGGTCGAACGTGGTGGGCACCGGGGCCAGCAGCGACGCGCGTACCACCTCCTCTTACCTGTCGGGCATCACTGGCGAGCCATGGCTGAATTTCGGCAGCCGCGGCTACAACTCGATGCAGGAAGCCCTGCTGTTCCTGATGCACCAGGACAAGCTGCACCGCATCAATAACGTGGTGGTGCTCAGCGGCATGAACACCCTGACTCTGGAAGGCTTGCCGGACAGCATGGCCACCGACCACGGCCGCTATTACTACTCCTACGAATACGATCACTACATGAGCAAGTATTCCGAGGACCTGCGGGCGCGCTCCGGCGAGGCCAAGGCGAAAAAGACCGGGACCCTCAACCGCCTGCGCGAACTGCTGACCGACCACGACGAAGAGCAAGAAAACCCGACCGCGAAGATCATCACCGATGACAGCGTCAGCAACGAAGACCGCATCGGCCGCGCGGCCGATGAAATCGTCAATGCCCTGCGCCTCTGGCAGCAATTACTGCGGCCGTTCAACGCGCGCCTGACCTTCGTCCTGCAACCCCTGTCCTACTGGGCCAAACCGACGTTGACGGCAGCCGAGCAGGAAATCTTCCACGCCATCGACAGTTGCCCGAATAACTTCTGGCGCCTGTTCGCCAAAATTCTCGACAAAGAGGTCCACGTGCCCTTCGCCCGCGCCATCAAGCAAGGCTGCGACAAGTACGGCGTGCTGTTCCAGGACATGAACGTCCTGCTGCGCGAATCACCGTTGCAGACGCAGGACCTGTTCGTCGACCGGGTGCATTGCAACGACGTCGGCTACGCCGAAATCGCCCGGATCATCCACAAAAAGATACTTGCCTGACGCTGTAACACCCACACCACCACATTGAACAAGGGATCGACCAATGAACCAGCACACCAGCGCTCATCACCCTGCCACCCCTCCCGCCGTCAAACAGACCAGCCTGTTCGTCCTGCTGGTTAAACGGCTGTTCAGCAAGAAGAAAAAGAAGGCCAGCACCATCTACCCGCTGCGGTAACCGCCGTTATTTTTCCCGCTCACAGCGAAGCATTGATGATGAAAAAATACGCCATTCTGAGTAACGGCTACGCCAGCGCCCTGCTGCGCTCCGTGGCCGATATCGCCAGCCACCTGCCCATCGAACAGGTGATCGACAGCGGCCTGGAATTTGCTGAAGACGACGTGCTGTATGTGCCGTCCGAGGACGGCCTGAACCTGGTCGCCCAACGCACCCACAACCCGCACATCGCCCAGGCGATTCACCTGTTCAAGGACAAGTTCGCCTTCCGCGAGAAGATCGCGCCATTGTTCCCGGACTTCTACTTCAGAACCTGCAAGACCGAGGCGATCAGCGCCCTGCAGCTGGATTTTTCCCACGGCAAGAAGTACGTGATCAAACCCCAGCGCGGCTACTACGCCACGGCGGTGAAAACGGTTGACGCACACAGTGACCTGGCCGCCGTGCAGCGCGAGATCAAGGCAGAACTGGCGGCGCGCTCGAAGTTCTACACCGGCGGCATGCTCTCGGAACACGAAGTGATCGTTGAAGCGTTCATTGGCACCGAGATCAAGAACTCGCTGTCGCTGGACAACGCCGAGCTGGCGGTTGATCTGTTTTACGACAATGCCGGTGTACCGGTGATCGTCGGCCTGTACCACCACCCGCACCCGACCCATGACAACTACTTCCACACGTTGTACTACACCAACGCGAAGATCTTCGAGTTGTTCTCCGCGCGAGTGTTGGCGTTCTTCAACGCCCTGCAAACCCTGGGCATGAACCTGCGTTCGTTCCCGGTGCATGCAGAATTCAAGGTGCACAACGGCGCGCTGATCCCGATTGAAATCAACCCGTACCGCTTCGGCGGTTATGGCCTGGCCGACCTGATGCATTACGTCGGCGGGATCAACCCGTATCGCGCGTACTTCAACAATGAGCGGCCGGACTGGACGGCCATATGGGAAGGCAAAACCGATCATTACGGCTGCATCGTCGGCTACAACGGGCAAACCGTGGATGTGCAGCGCGCCGAACCGGACCACCTGAAATTCCAGGCGTTTCTGGCCCCGGCGCTGCTGAACTACGAGGCGCTGGACCACACCACCTCGCCGTTGTTCGGCATCGCCTTCGTACAGACCGACGATGAGCGACTGTTTCGCTCAGTGATCGCGGTGGATTACGACGACTTTTTCGCCGTGACCACCGAGGCCGCCTGATTGCTGAACCGGCACCACCCAAGGGACGCAGCATGCAGTCGCGTCCCGTATTGCTTAATCATGCAAAGGAATACCCCATGAAAACCAAGGATTTTTCCCTCTCCGCTGTCATCGCCGGGTTCCTCGCGGTGTTCGTCGGCTTTGCCGGCCCGTTGGCCATCGTGTTCCAGGCCGCCAACCTGGCCGGGCTGTCCAGTGAAATGACTTCGTCGTGGATTTGGGCGATTTCATTCGGCAGCGGGATTTCCGGGCTGGTGCTCAGCTACCGCCTGAAAATGCCGATCATTTCCGCCTGGTCGACGCCGGGCGCGGCGCTGCTGGTGGTATCGCTGCCGGTGGTGGGCATCCATCAAGCGGTCGGTGCCTACCTGGTCTCCGGCTTGCTGGTGCTGGGCCTGGGTCTGTCCGGCGCCTTCAATTCGCTGATCGGGCGCATTCCCAAGGGCATCATCGCGGCGATGCTGGCCGGGGTCCTGTTCAACTTCGGCATCGAAGCCTTCGCCTCGATCCATGGCAGTCCGGTACTGGTGCTGGGCATGATCCTCGCCTTCTTCGTCGCCAAGCGCCTGGCCCCGCGCTACTCCACCGCCATCGCCATGGTGGTCGGCATGGTCTATGTGTTGGTCACTGGTGATTCGCACCTGGACACCGTGTCACTGACCCTGGCCAAACCGGTGTTCATCATGCCCGAGTGGAGCTGGTACTCGGTGCTGAGCCTGGGCTTCCCGCTGGCACTGGTGACCCTGACCGGGCAACACGTACCGGGCCTCGCGGTACTGAAGACCTCCGGTTTCAACCCGTCGGCCAACCCCATCGTCTCGCTGAACGGCCTGATCTCACTGATCTTTGCCCCGTTCGGTGCTCACGCGATCAACCCGTCGGTGGTGGCGGCGTCGATTTGCACCGGCAGTGAATCCAACGAAGACCCGAGCAAACGCTACGTCGCCGGGATCGCTGCGGGGATCATCTACATCGTCGTCGGTCTGTTCGGCGGCGCGCTGGCGCAACTGTTGGGCGCGTGGCCAAAAGAATTGATCGTGGCCCTGGCCGGTCTGGCGTTGATCGGTTCGATCACCAACGGTCTGGTGGGTCTGGTGACCAACGACGGCCATCGCGATGCCAGCGTTGTGACCTTCCTGGTGGCCGCTTCGGGCCTGAGTTTCCTCGGGCTGGGCGCAGCGTTCTGGAGTCTGGTGATCGGCGGGGTGGCGTATCTGATCCTGCACAAATCCTGGGCAGTCAAATCGGTGGAAACCAAGGTCGCCAATTGAGAGGAACACAGTCATGACTCATGTTTTCTATCGTGCGCCAAACGTCACCATGCCGTTGGCGGTGGGCGGTGAAGGGATCTATGTGATCGACGACAGCGGCCGGCGTTATCTGGACTCCTGCAGCGGGGTCGCCGTGTCCAGCCTCGGCTACAACCACCCCGGGGCGATTGCGGCCCTGCAACAACAAGCCTCGACGTTGGCCTACGCCTACGGCGGGGTTTTTCGCAATCAGGCGGCGGAAGATCTGGCCGATTTTCTGATCGCTCGCTCGCCGAACATGAGCCACGCGTACTTTCTGTCCAGCGGCTCGGAGATCATGGAAATAGCGCTGAAAACGGCGTTCCAGTATTTCGTCGAATTGGGCAAGCCGCAGCGGCGCTTGGTCATCTCGCGCCGACAGAACTACCATGGCAGCACCCTCGGTGTGCTGACCGTCTCGGGCAATGTCCAGCGGCGCGACATCTTCGACCCGGTGTTGGCGGCGCCGCACTACGTATCGCCGTGCTACGCCTATCGCAATCAGGCCGCCAACGAGACCGAAGCCGATTACGTGCAGCGGCTGGCCAACGAGCTGGAAGCAAAGATTCTTGAATTGGGCGCGGACAACGTGGCGGCGTTTGTCGCTGAAACCGTGGTCGGCTCGACCTCGGGCGCGGTGCCGCCGGTCAAGGGTTACTTCCAGGCCATGCGCAAGGTTTGCGACCAATATGGCGTGCTACTGATCCTCGACGAAGTGATGTGCGGCATGGGTCGTACCGGGCACCTGTTCGCCTGCGCCGAGGATGAGGTGGTACCGGACATCCTGACCATCGGCAAAGGCCTGGCGGCGGGTTATCAACCGATTTCGGCGATGCTGGTCGGCGCGCACATCCACGAGGCCATCGCGTCCGGCTCAGGCATGCTGCGCAACGGTCAGACCTTCGCCTTCCACGCCACCGCCTGCGCCACCGCGCTGGCGGTGCAGCACATCATCGAGGAGGAAAACCTGCTGGCCAACGTGCAACGGCGTGGCGAACAACTGCGCGGCCTGTTGCGCGAGACCTTCGCCGAACACCCGAATGTCGGCGATGTGCGCGGGCGTGGACTGTTCGTCGGCGTGGAACTGGTGGCGGATCGGCTGAGCAAACAACCCTTGCCGCCGAGCCAAAACCTCGCCGCGCGAATTCGGCCACTGGCGATGGAAGCCGGCATGATGAGCTACCCGCTGGGCGGCACCATCGACGGCAAACACGGCGACCACGTGCTGTTTGCCCCGCCGTTTATCGTCAGCGAGAGCGAGATCGAACAGATCGTGGCGATCTTTGCCAAGGTGCTGAACAAGGCGCTTGGCTAACTCATTCGCTGTAGGGGCCGCCGAAGGTTGCGATAAAGTCGGCACGACTTTCGTGTCACTGCCAGCGCTTCGCACTGGATCGCAGCCTTCGGCAGCGCCTACAGGATTGGGGTCAATCCGCCGAGGTTTACTGCGGCGGTTCAACCCGGCTGACCCGACGGCGTAACCAGTGCAGGAAACCACTCTGCACTTGGTCGGCCGGTTTGTACTGCTGCAACATCGTCGCCCGCGCCTGGGCGCGATAGCGGGCCAGACCGGCCAGTGCGCCGCGGATCTCGCTGTGCTCGTCCAGCCAGGGGTCGAGGTCAGCGCGGGCGATGCAATACACCATGCATTCACTCATCGCGGTGAAACGCGCCAGGGTCGGCGTGTGATCGATGAACCCGGTCTCGCCCATGACTTCGCCCGGCCCCATGCGCCCTACCTCGCACCAGCCTTCCGGACGCTCGACCGCCACAGTCATCACGCCGGATTCGACGATCATCAACGCATCGGGCACCACACCTTGGTGCAGCACCACCGTGCCGACTGCAAACGACTTCAAGTGCATGAAGTTTTCCAGCCCACCGCGCGCCTCATCGTTGAGCATGCGCAACGCGCCAACGCTGTTGAGCACCGCCGACTGACGACTCGACGGCTTGGACAACAGTTGCTCCTGACGCAACGGCTCGGACGCCGCCAGTTGCCGATAGATCAGGTCATACAGTTGATTGCGCACCGCGCCGCGCCGATCCCGGGACTTCACGTAGCCGGTGACTTCGTACTCCACGCTGCGCAACCCCGAGTTCTTGACCACTGCCCCACCCTTGGGCTTGGCCAGCAACTCGCGACAGCCCTGCAAGGCTTTTTCCAGCGAATCAAGCACCAGGCTGGGGCGCAAGCGCACCGGTAATTCGATGGTCAGCGTCACTGCGTAAAAGTGCCCGGGACGCGTGAGGTTGACGATTCGGGTCTTGGCCGCCATGGCGTTGGGAATTACCACCATGCTCCCGGCCGAGGTCAGCAGGTAAGTCGAGCGCCAGTCGATTTCGATGACTTTGCCTTCGATGTCATCGACGCAAATCACGTCATCCACGCGGAAGGGTTTGGTGGCGTTGAGCACGATCCCGGAAAACACGTCGCCCAAGGTGCTCTGCACCGCCAGACCGAGGATGATCGCCACCGCGCCGGAAGTCGCCAGCAAGCCCTTGACCGGGATGTCGAGGATATACGCCGCCGCGCCGACCACCGCGATCAGAAAAAACAGCGCGCCCATCAAGTCTTGCAGCAGATGGCCCTTGCCACCGATTCGTGGTTCGAGGATCACCACCGCCAACGCCGTCAACGTCCGCGCGCCGAACAGCCACCAGACAATCGCCAACAGCGTCGCCAAGGTATGCCGCGCCGGGGTAAAACCCTCCGGCACCGGAAACAACGGACTCAAGCCACCGTCCATCAACGACGCGCTGAACAGCGCGAACAGTACCAGCCGCACCAGCATCTTCCAGCGCAGATGCCGAGCATCGACCCACTGCCACAGCGTCAGGTCGATGATCACAAACAGCACGGCACTGGCCAGCGGAAAAGCAAACAACGGGGACTCCATCGACACACTCCAGACACATCAGTCGCCACAAGAGGCGAGCTTAGCTGATTGGCCTGTGCTGCGTCGTTACCCGCGAGGGTGACGCTTCTCGCAAATCACGAGAAGTCATCTCGCCGTTCACTGGCTTATCGCCGCCCCGGAAACCCATGAAACTGTACTTCTTTAGACCGGGCTAGCTCATAGCCCTACAGAGGTACATGACCATGCCAGTTATCGACACACCCAACACCGAACTGAACCAACTGCTGTCGCTGGAAGCGATCAGAAACCTGCGAGTGCTCTACTGCCATCACCTGGACAGTGGCCGCATAGACTCGCTCACCCAGCTGTTTACCGAAGACGCCATTCTGCAAGTAGATCGCGGTTGCTGGAGAGGTCGTGCGGAGATCAAGGCCGGCCTGTCTGATGCTTTCGCCGAATACGACCCGCAACAGCGCGGCGCTTACCCGTTCGTGCACCTGGTGTCCAACCCGTGGGTTGAACTGCTGGACGAGAACCGCGCCGAGGGACGCTGCCACATGCAGTTCCTCTTGACCGAACGCGCCGTCGAGGAAAATCCGTTGATCCTGATGGGCGTGTATGCCGACGAATACGTTCGGGTTGACGGTCAATGGCTGATCAGCCGCACCCGCCTCGACGTTATCTGGCCAAAGCCTGACGTGGCTGGCGGCGAGCCTGGCAACGGCCTCGTACTGCCGTCCTGATCGCTAGGTTGTTTAATTTTTCTCTGTGTTTTTCATTAATCCAACTACCTGAATTTCGGAGTAAAGCATGAGTTCCTCGCAAAAAGTTGTGGTCGTTACCGGTGCATCGCAAGGCATAGGCGCTGCTGTCGTGCAGGCGTTTCGCAAGCTCGACTACCGCGTGGTCGCGACCTCGCGCACGATCACGCCGTCGGACGACCCGTACATCCTGACTGTCGCGGGTGATATCGGCGATCCGGAAACCGCCCGACGTGTCATCGCTGAAGGTGTCGCACGCTTTGGCCGGATCGACACGCTGGTGAACAACGCCGGCATTTACATCGGCAAGCCGTTTACCGAAAACACCGCCGACGACTACGCCGCAGTGATGAACGTCAACATGGCGGGCTTCTTTTACATCACCCAACTGGCCATCGCCGAAATGGAAAAGCACGGCAGCGGCCACGTGGTCAGCGTGACGGCCAGCATCGGTGATGTTGCAATCAGCGGGATCTATTCGGTATTGGCGGCCATGACCAAAGGTGGCCTGAACTCCGCGACCAAATCGCTGGCGATCGAATACGCCAAGAAAGGTATTCGCGTGAATGCCGTCGCACCGGGGGTCATCAACACGCCGATGCACGCGCCGGAATACCACGAAATGCTGGGCAGCTTCCATCCGCTGGGCCGCATCGGCGAGATGAGCGACATGACCGACGCCATCCTGTACCTCGACTCGGCACAGTTCGTCACAGGGGAAATCCTGCACATCGACGGCGGTCAGAGCGCTGGTCGCTAAGTCACCAATCACCAGGACTTCGCGGGCGCCGCCAGTCGGCGCCTGTTGCTTTGAGAATGGTCTGGCGCGCGGTGTCAGGTACGCCGACTTCGCCAAAACATTACCCGTGTAGGAGCTGCCGAAGGCTGCGATTGCTTTTGAATTTGAAGACCCTGCGGGCCTTATCGCAGCCTTCGGCAGCGCCTACAGGATTGGGGCAATTCTGAATTTTTTATCCAGTCATGCATCCATCAACACCGTCCCCTCCACCACCCGCACCGCCACTTGCTCCAACTGCGCGCCCTTGCACGGGCCATCCACGCACTGCCCGTCTTCAAAACGAAACATCGCACTGTGGTGCGCGCACATAAGGATTTTGCTGCGGTAGGTGCAGAATGTTTGCGGCTGGAAGTTCAGCGGCACGGAGAAGTGTGGGCAACGGTTGACGTAGACCCACGCCTCGTCGCCCCGGCGCACCGCGATCAGGCCGGCGGGATGCAACCGTTGTTGCTCCGGCAACCCCAAGGCGCCGCCGTCGGCGATGTCGTCCAGCTGGCACAGGCTGATGCTGCTCATGCTCAACCGCGCAGGGCCGGGTTGCCCAGGCTCCAGTTCCACGGACGGATTTCAATGTGCGAGAACAAACCGGCCTGGACGTAAGGATCGTCCTGCATGAAGGCTTCGACTTCCGGCAGGCTGGCGGCTTCGATCACCAGCAACGTGCCGTTCATCGCCGAGCCCTCTTCATCGAGGGTCGGACCGCCGAGGCGCACCACCACATGGTGCGCATCCGGCGCGCGCAAATGCGCCCGGTGCAAGGGACGCAGGCGCTGGCGCAAGGCCTGGGTACCGGGATTGTCGGTGGCGAACACTGCAAAAAACTGTCCCATGCTTCACTCGGTTTCCATGACAAATTCGTAGTAGGCGCTCTTGAACGGCTGCGGCATGTTCACGCCACCGGCGTCCTTGTCGTGGGCCGGGCGATCTTCGTAGGTCACTTGCAGCGAACCTTTTACGCCGAACACCGCGTCCGACTCCAGGTACGGGTCATCGCTGTTGAACAGGTGGGTTACCAGCTTGCGATAGCCCGGCACGTCGATCATGAAATGCAGGTGCGCCGGGCGCCACGCATGGCGATTGGCGGCGTCCAGCATGCGCCCGACCGGGCCATCGGTGGGGATCGGGTAGCACACCGGGACGATGGTGCGAATCGCGAAGTAACCATCACTGTCGGTACGGTAACGCCCGCGCAGGTTGCCGAACGGTTGCTCAGTGTCCTGCCCGGAATACATGCCGTTCTCGGCGGTTTGCCAGACGTCCAGCACCGCGTCGACCAGCGGCTGGCCCTGGGTGTCCAGCACCCGGCCACGGACCAGCGCCGGGATGCCATCGGTAAGCGCCATGTTCTCGCCATAACTGCGATCCGGCATGCCGTCGATGTAGAACGGGCCGAAGACGGTGGTTTCCGTGGCACTGGTGCTGTGTCGATGGTTGATCGCGTCCACCAGCATCGACACACCGAGGGTGTCGGAGAGCAAGATGAATTCCTGACGCACCAGGCCGTCGCACTTATGCCCGGTGTCGGTGAGGAAGCGAATGCCCTCGAACCATTCGGCTTCGGTCAGCTCGACTTCGCTGACGAATGCGTGCAGGTGGCGCACCAGGCTTTGCATGATCTGTTTGTAGCGCGGGCTGGCGCTGGCGTCGAAGCTGTCCACCGCCTGTTGCGAAATCAGCGCTTCTGCGGTTTTTTCGTTATCGGTCATTGTTTTTATTCCGATCAGTTAATCAAGTAAAACGCCGGGGTACAGGACACCCCGGCGTTACACGGTCAGGCTGGCGCCAAGCCTTTCCAGGCACGGGTCAACAAGTCCTCGATCGGCCCTTGTTCAAACGGCCGAGGGTTGTGGTACGGGCTTGCACAGGCGATCTGCGCGGCTTCGGCCGGGCCGCCTTCAGGCATGCCCAACTCGGCCAGCGACAACGGGATGCCGAGTTTTTCGTTCAGCGCGTAGAGCAATGCGCCGACCTCACTGGCTTCGCTGCCACCCAAGGCCCGCGCAGCCCGTTGCAAGGGTCCTGCGGCCGCTTCGCGGTTGTAATGCGCGGCGTGGGGCAGAACGATGGCGTGGGCCTGTGCATGCGGCAGGTTGAAGGTGCCGCCCAGCGTATGGCACAGCTTGTGGTGCAAGGCCATGCCCACCGAACCGAGGCAGATTCCCGCCAGCCACGCGCCATATTGCGCCTGACTGCGGGCTTCCGGGTACTCGGGGTCGTTGACGATCAGCGGCAGCGATTGCGCCAGTGCTCGAATCGACTCTTCAGCCATGAAGCCGATGATCGGATTGGCGTCCTGGGCGTACAGCGCCTCGACCGCGTGCGCCATGGCGTTCATCCCCGAACAGGCGGAAATCTGCGCCGGCAGGCTCAATGTCAGCTGTGCATCGTAGATCACGGTTTTCGGCAAAACGTTGATGTCGCGCCCGGTTTTCTTCAGGCGGTTTTCGGTCAGGCCGTAAATCGGGGTCATTTCCGAGCCGGCGTAGGTGGTCGGCACCGCCACGATTGGCAGCCCCGAATCCATGGCAATCGCCTTGCCCAGGCCGATGGTCGAACCACCGCCCACCGCCACGCAGCAATCGGCGCCCAAGCGTGCGGCTTCGACCCGCGCGGCCTGCGCCACTTCCAGCGGAACGTGCATCACGGCATAGGGATACACCCCGGCCGAGCGTTTACCCAACAAGCGCGACACTTCCTCGCCCAGTTCCTGTTGCTCTGGGGTGGTCAGGATCAAGGCGCGCTTGGCGCCGAGGCGGTCGATCTCGTCCGCCAGGGCCGACAATTTTCCCCAGCCGAACACCACACGGGTCGGCAGGCTCTGATACACAAAGGGATTCATGGCTGCACTCAACGTTTGAAATGCGGGGGGATTTTGGCGTCGACGTTGACCCACACCGAACGTGCTTCGGTGTAGTCATGCATCGCTTCGAAACCCATTTCACGGCCATAACCCGACTGCCCAATACCACCAAACGGGCTGCCCGGGCTGACGCGCTTGTAGCAGTTGATCCAGCACATGCCAGCGTGAATCTGGTCGGCCATTTTGTGTGCACGGGCCAGGTTCTGCGTCC
This sequence comes from Pseudomonas sp. NA-150, assembly GCF_044336365.1. Classification (NCBI taxonomy): domain Bacteria; kingdom Pseudomonadati; phylum Pseudomonadota; class Gammaproteobacteria; order Pseudomonadales; family Pseudomonadaceae; genus Pseudomonas; species Pseudomonas sp. NA-150. Next base: position 4,582,697 of record NZ_CP172305.1, read on the forward strand.
ACAGGCCACTGCCCAGGCCGTACTCAGTGCCGTTGGCGATGGCCAAGGCTTCTTCGTCGGTGTCGAAACGCAGCACGGTGACGAACGGACCAAACACTTCTTCTTGCGAGACCCGATCACCCGGCGCTGCTTCGACCACGGTTGGCTCGACATAAAAGCCGTTGGCCAATGCCGGATCCGTCGGCGCCTTGCCACCGGTCAGTACGCGACCGCCCTGCTCGCGGCAAATATCGACGTAAGCCAGCACGCGATCACGGTGCAGCGCGGAGGTCAGCGGGCCCATTTCAGTCTGTGGATTCATCGGATCGCCAAGGCGAATCGACTTGGCCAGGGTGATGAAACGCTCGAGGAACTCGTCGGCGATGTCCTTGTGCAGAATCAACCGCGAACCGGCGATGCACGCCTGGCCCTGGTTGTGGAAAATCGCCCACGCCGCGCCGTTGACCGCCGCTTCGATATTGGCATCGGCGAACACGATGTTGGCGCCCTTGCCACCCAACTCAAGTTGAATGCGCTTGAGGTTGCCCTGGGACGCTTCAACGATTCGACGACCGGTGGCAGTAGAGCCGGTGAAGGCGATCTTGCCCACGTCCAAATGTTCGGCCAGACGCTGACCCGCAGTGTGCCCATAACCCGGCACGATGTTGACCACGCCCGCCGGGAAGCCGACTTCGGTCATCAACTCGACGATGCGCAGGGTCGACAACGGGGTGATTTCCGACGGCTTGAGCACCACGGTGTTGCCTGCTGCCAGCGCTGGGCCCATTTTCCAGCTGGTGAACATCAGCGGGAAGTTCCACGGCACGATCTGCCCGACCACGCCAATCGGCTTGCGTTGCACGTAGTTGAGGAAGCCGGCATCGACCGGAATCACCGAGCCTTCGACCTTGTCCGCCATGCCACCGAAATAACGGAAGCAGGCGGCGGTGCGTGGCACGTCGAGGCCGCGTGAATCGCGAATCGGGTGACCGGTGTTGAGCGATTCGAGTTGCGCCAGTTCTTCGCCGCACTCTTCGATCTTGTCTGCCAGTTTCAACAGCAAACGCCCGCGTTCGGCAGCGCCCAGCGCAGCCCAGGCCGGGAACGCACGCTTGGCGGCGGCGACGGCGAGATCAACGTCTTCTGCTTCGGCGGCGGCGATTTTAGTGATCAGCGAACCGTCGTGGGGCGAGACCACATCGATGGTGCCGCCGGCCACTGCGTCCACGAAGCGGCCATCGATATAAAGCTGGTTGTGCATGATATTTTCCTCGCGCCGCACGAAAGGCGCGGCGTCTGACGACTGACTGAAGAGCGGGCCCGGCGCATGGCCGGGCCTGGCAAAAAGGCTTAGAACTCGATCGGATACGGCTTCAGCTCGCCGCTTTCATAGCGCTGCGGCAGGTTCGGCGTGGCGTTTTCCCAGACCATCAGCATCGAGCGCTTGGTTGAGTAGCCCTGGTGACGGATGTCGGCCGGCATGGCGCAGATGTCGCCCGGACGCATGGTGATCCGCGCACGCGGGTTGCCGTCGTCCTTGTCGCCCACGTCCCAGACGATGTCGTCGGACATTTGCAAGAACCACTCGACGCGGTCGTTGCCGTGGAATACCGGCAGCATGTATTCCTCGGTGGTCGGGCAGAACAGGCTGGCCCTGCACACCGAAGTCACCGACGGGTTCCAGGTCACGTCGGAGCGCGACAGGTACTTGAACAGGCTGAAGGCGTGCAACTGGCCTTCAAAACCTTCGGCGGCGTGAACTTCCGGCTCGTCCTGGCTGACGTCGGCGAAGTGACGATTGATCGGCAAATCGTTGCGCAGCGGTGAGTCGTCCAGCAGGCCAGGCATGCGCTTGGTGGCAATGCGGAAACGCTCGATGGCTTCGATGTTCTCGCCGTTCTTGCGACCGAAGGCGCTGCCGGTTTCTTGCGGTGCAGCAAATGGGTCGAAGGTGCAGTTGACCCAGTCGCGCAGAATGGCTTTGAAAGTGGCCATGATCAGCGGCGTTTCGAAGTTTTCGGTGTAGTTGACCCCGGCTTCTTTCAACACGCCGTTGAAGGTGCCGGCGTACAGGTCGACCTTGCCGTAGTAGTTGCGCGTGCCGATGACGTGGTCGAAGTTGACCCAGCCGTAGAAGAAGCCCCAAGCCACATCGCGCATCAGGGCGCGCAGAAAAATGTCGGCCGGAATCAGGTGCGAGCGGGTTTCGCCTTTGGCAGGCCAGGTGATACGGGCGAAATATTCATCGCGCGACAGTTCGAACGCACCGAGTGTGTACGAGCGATAGCCGGTGGTCGGGTGTGGCGCGCTGGCGGTGACGTCTTCGTCGGCGAATGATGCGGTGTCGGCAGCAGTTTCGAGCATGGCCATGACAGAATTCCTCTTATTCTTGAAAAAGTTGGGCGCAAGACACCCGCATCACTTGAGGCAGATATCTGCCCACTTCTCGATCGACAGCGGTCCTTTGATGGTCTGCTGCAACAGCACACCCGGACGGCTGGATTCAAAGCGATACGCAGTGCCGGCTGGCAGCAGGCATTGATGGCCGCGCTTGAGCAGCACGTAGCCCATGGGCTTGCCCGCAGGCACTTCACCGGCCAACTGAGTGCCCTCGCCGTCCTTCAACGGCGCGTCGAGCTTGAGGAAGTCGACCCGTACTTCGCCGTCCATCACGATGGCGAACTCATCGTGGGCAGCGGTGTACCAAGGCGATTGACCTTCGGCGCGCAGGGTCTCGATCACGTAGCCCAGGTTCAGGCCAACCACGACTTTTTCATAAGGAAGGGACTTACTGGCCACTTCGAAGATGTTCGAAAAGGCATAGTGGCGAGCTTCGCCACTGACGATTTCAACGACCCCTTTGCTGAAGTTTTCCAGCGAGCCGAAGACCGTTTTAATTGCAGCAGTACTCATCACTTTCACCGCCATTGTTGTTGTATTGAGGTGAGGCTACGGTACGGCGAGAGTGGGCTGCGGACAATTCCACAACCACCGACAACAGTGTTTGCGAAATGCAAACACTGCACCCGGTGCCTCGGTTTATCAGGACACCCAGCCACGCTTCAGCAACGGTTTGTCCCAGCTCGGTTCATCGCCAAGTTTCTCGATAAGAAATTCGATCAAGGTCCTGACTTTCAAGGCCCGGCGCTGAGTGGCCGGAAACACCGCCGAGAAGTTGAACGACGATAAGGTGTAGTCCGAGAGCACCGGAATCAGCCGCCCGGCCAACAGGTCATCGCTGGCCACTAGCGTCGGCAGGCAGACAATGCACACCCCCGTCGCCGCGTAATCGCGCAGTAAATGCACCGAGTTCGAGCGCACCTGCCCCGGCAGGCTCAACTCTACTTGCTCGTCGCCCAGGCTGAAGGTCCAGCGGTTGCGCGAGGGGTAACCGGCATACAGGGCGATCTTGTGCTGCAGCAGTTCGGTCGGGTGTTGCGGCACGCCGTATTCGGCGGCGTACTCTGGCGACAGGCAGAACACCCGACGCACGGCAAACAGTTTGCGTTCGATCATGGTCTCGGCCATCGGCGGGAACATCTGGAACGCGACATCGAAGCCCTCTTCGATCAGATCGACCACCCGGTCGTTGACCACCACGTCGATTTCGATGTCCGGGTACAAGCGATTGAACTCGGCGAGGATTTGCCCGAAATGGCCAATGGCGAAGCCGGGCAGCATCTGGATCCGCAGCTTGCCAGCGGGTTTGGCGCGCAATTCACGCATGTGTTCGGTCAGCGAGTTGAAACCCGCCACCATCTCCGAACATTCTTTGTAATAGGTCTCACCGACCTCCGATAACCGGACATGCCGCGTGCTGCGGTGAAACAGCGGCGCGTTGATGAACTGCTCCAGCTGTTGAATGCGGTGGGTGATCACCGAACGGGTGACCCCCAGTTGCAGAGCGGACTTGGCGAAGTTGCCGGTTTCAGCCACCCGGACGAAGGCTTCGACACTGAGTAAACGATCCATGGGGCAGGTTCTCTGTGAATTTTATTCGGTGGGCCACGCTTTTGTAGGAGTCATGCGAGGCCTAACCCATGCTGCGCAGCGCCTTGTTCAGGCCTTCCTGGCACGTTAGCAACGCATTCTTGATGCAGGGGATGGCAGTACGCATTCGCCAGATTGGCCCCACCACATCAATGGCGTAGCTGCCCTGTGGCGTCTGCAAACCGACCGCTATCGCCCCCACGCCGATGGTGTGTTCATCGAAGTCATAGGCGAATCCGTCCTCGCGTATGTCTTGCAACTGCACCAGCAGTTTGTCCAGGCTCGGGGTAAAGGGCGTGAGCGGTGTGAGCGTGGTGCCCAGCAGTTTGATCACGGTGTCGTCGTTCATCCTCGCCAACAGGATCTTGCCGCCCGATGTCGCGTACATGCTGAACATGTTGCCGGCCACCGGAGACACGCGCAGGGCCTGATGCGACACCACCGAGTGCAGGATCATCAGGTTGTCGCCATTGGCGGTTTCCAGCACGGCGGTCTCGCCAGTCTGGCGGGCCAATTCATCAAGAAAGGGCCGGGCGCGCTGACAGATGTCCACATGACTGTGCGACGCCAGGCGCATCAACGCAGGCCCTAGGCACACACCGCCGGCGCCATGCAATTCCAGTAATTCCTCAAGCGCCAACGCATCAACCAGCCGCTGGACCGTCGAGCGCGGCAGGTCTATGCGCTTGGCAATAGCGCCCAGGCTCAGCCCGGCGGGTTCACTTTCCAGACAGCGCAGCACCGCTGCAGCCCGCGAAACGACTTGCATGGCACTACGAGCTGATGAAGGGATCGTCATTTTTCTTGCCTCTCGTACCGTGTCTCGATACAGTGTACCGAAATCCAGCACCCAGTGTAACGCTGGCTCACTTTTTTGCCACCCCTGTTTTTTTGGAGACTTGACGTGTCAGCACCTGCCGCCCCTCCTGGTCCTGCTCCCTTCAGTTGGCGCCTCGCTATCGGCTTGGTGGGCGTGCTGATTGCAGCCTTGACCTCAGGTATCAACGACCGGGTTACCGAAATTACCCTCATCGATACGCTGGGCGTGTTTGGCCTCGGCCATGACGAAGGCACCTGGGTCAGTACCGCCTATGCGGCCGCCGAGGTGTCGGCCATGTTGCTGTCGCCGTGGCTGGCAATCACTTTTTCGATACGCCGCTTCGCCATCGTCGTCACGGCCGCTTTTACCCTGTTCGGGATCATCATTCCCTTCGCGCCGAACCTGGAAACCTTGCTTACCCTGCGGGTACTGCAAGGTCTGGCCGGTGGTGCCCTGCCGCCTTTGCTGATGACCGTGGCGCTGCGCTTTGTGCCGTGGAACATCAAGCTTTACGGGCTCTCGGCCTATGCCTTGACCGCTACTTTCGGTCCCAATCTGGCGATGCCATTGGCCGCGCTATGGGGCGAACACAGTGACTGGCACTTGGTGTTCTGGCAGATCGTGCCGGCCGGGTTGATCGGTGCGTCGTTGATTGCCTACGGCCTGCCACAGGACCCGGTGCGTCTGGAACGCTTCAAGCAGGCGGATTGGCGCGGCGCACTCTTGGGGGTTGGCTGGATTTCCATGTCGGTGATTGCTCTGACTCAAGGCGAGCGCCTGGATTGGCTGAACTCGCCGCTGATCGGCGCCTTGCTGCTGGGCGCCGCAGTGTGCCTGCCGTTGTTCCTGCTCAACGAATGGTTCCACCCGATGCCGCTGTTCAAACTGCAGTTGCTCAAGCGCCGCAACTTTGCCTACGGCCTGATGACCTTGTGCCTGTTCGTGGTGGTGGCCTCTGCCGGCAGTGCGATCCCGGCGGCTTACCTGATGGAAATCCAGGGTTACCGACCGCAGCAAGTGATGCCCATCGCCTTGCTGATCGCCGTACCACAACTGCTGCTGGCGCCACTGGTGGCGTTTGTGATCAACCGCCGCTGGGTCGATTCGCGCTATGTGTTGGCCATCGGGCTGGTGCTGCTGACCCTCGCCTGCCTCGGCGGCTCGCTGATCACCAGCGAATGGATACGTGATGATTTCTACTGGTTGCAGGCCTTGCATACCTTTGGCCAGCCGATGGTGGTGGTGCCGCTGCTGATGAACGCCACCGGGGTGATTGCGCCGATGGAAGGGCCGTTTGCCTCGGCGATGGTCAACGCGCTGCGCGGCATGGCCGCGGTAGTCGCTGGCTCGCTGGTGGAAAACTTCATCACCCAGCGTGAACACCTGCACTCCAATACCTTGCTCGACAGCCTCGGCGCCAGGTTGCACACCTTGGCCGGGTTCGCTGACAGCTCGGTCGCCGAGTTGGCCGAGCGCGTGCGCGGCCAAGCTTTTGTCCTGAGTTTTAGCGATGCGTTTCTGGCCTTGCTGGCCGTCATCGCCGTGTTGTTCCTGATTCTCCTGACCCTCCCCATCCGAGCCTATCCACCGCAACCTCCGGTATCGCCATGAACCATAGAACTGCAGTTTCTCTTATCAGCGCAGCAGTCCTGCTGTGCGCCGCTTATGGCGGTTATCGCTTGTTGAGCAACGGATCGGTTCAGCGTACCGACGATGCCTACATCCGCGCCGATTCAGTGTTCGTCGCACCACGCGTGTCCGGTCAAGTGACCAAGGTGTTGGTGGAAGACAACCAACCGGTCAAGGCCGGGCAATTGTTGGTCGAACTGGATGACCGTGATTTTGTCGCGGCCCGCGCATCGGCTGCGGCCAGTGTTCAAGCCGCGCAAGCCGAACTGAAAAACCTCGGCGCCGGCATCGACCGTCAGGCAGCGGTGATCGACCAGGCGTCGGCCACCACCCGCTCTACCGCCGCCTCGTTGAAGTTCGCCCAGGCCAACGCCCAGCGCTACCTGAACCTGTCGGCCTCCGGTGCCGGCACTCAGCAAGAGCGGCAGAAGGCCGAGTCGGACCTGCAAGGTTTCCAGGCCAGTCGTGATCGTGACGAAGCCTCGCGCGTCGCTGCGGTGAAGACCCTGGATGTACTGCGAGCCCAACTCGACATGGCCAAGGCGTCGTTGGCCAAAGCCGAAGCGGCGTTGCAGCAGGCGGATTTGAACCTGTCGTACACCAAAATCACCGCCCAGCAGGATGGCATGGTCGGCCAACGCTCCGTGCGTGTGGGTGCCTATGTGTCGCAAGGGCATCCATTGCTGGCGGTGGTGCCGCTGCATGAGGCATTTGTGGTGGCCAATTTCCGTGAGACGCAAGTGGCCCACATGTACGAAAACCAGCGCGTCGACCTCAAGGTCGATGGCGTCAACGGCCACAGCTTCAAAGGTCACATCGACAGCGTCGCGCCGGCCACCGGCGTGTCGTTCTCCGAAGTGGCACCGGACAACGCCACCGGCAACTTCACCAAAGTCACCCAGCGCCTGCCAGTGAAGATCGTGTTCGACACCGATCAACCTGACCTGGAACGCTTGCGGGTCGGCATGTCGGTGGTGGTCAGCATCGACACCGCCCAGGAGATCTGAGATGAAACGCGCACTGTTGTTATTGGCACTGGCCAGCATCGGCGCCTGTACCGTTGGGCCGGACTTCGAAAAACCCCAGGCGCAGTTGCCTGACAGTTGGCAAGCGTCATCGCGCCCCGGCACCTCAGCGAGCACCGCCGCCGACACTCAATGGTGGCAACAGTTGGGCGATGCTCAACTGTCCTCGCTGGTGGAGCGCGCGGCCAAGGCCAACCTCGACGTGCGCACTGCGAGCAATCGCCTGGATCAAAGTCGGGTGATGCGTCAGGTCACCGGCAGCCAGCAGTATCCGGGGATCAGCACCGGCGCCAGCTATCAGCGTGATCGCAGCAGCTCGGACGGTTTGCTCGACCCTTCCAACCTCAATGGCAAGGCGCCGTATGAAGTGTGGACCGCCACCGTCGATGCCAGTTGGGAAGTGGATTTGTGGGGCCATGTACGGCGCAATGTCGAAGCCGCCGAGGCCGATATTCAGCTGACCCAGGCCCAGCACGACGGTGTGGTGTTGAGCATCGCGGCAGAAACCGCCACCGATTACATTCGCCTGCGCGGTGTGCAGGCGCGGCTCGACGTGGCCCGGCAGAATCTGGAAATCGCCCGGCAGAGCAGCAAGCTGACGCAGAACCGCTTCGACAATGGCGTGACCACCAACCTCGACACCGCCAACTCGGCGGCGCAAGTGGCAACCATCGAAGCCATTCTGCCCGTACTGCAAGCGCAACAAGACAGCCTGATCAACGCCCTCAGCTACCTGCTGGGCGAGCCGCCACGGGCATTGAACGGCGAACTGAGCCAAGCCAAAGCGATCCCACACCCGGCGCCGGATGTACCGCTGGGGCTGCCTTCCGAACTGGCGCAACGGCGTCCGGACATCCAGCAAAGCGAAGCCGCGTTGCATCGCGCAACGGCGGCCATCGGTGTGGCCAAGGCCGACTTTTATCCTCGGGTCAGCCTCGGCGCGAGCATGGGTTTCCAGGCGCTGGACGGCTCGGACCTGGGTGGCTGGAATTCCCGGCAGTGGTCCTACGGCCCGAGCCTGTACCTGCCGATCTTCCAGGGCGGTCGACTGACCGGCACCCTGGAGCTGCGCGAGCGGCAGCAGCAGGAAGCGGCGCTGAATTATCAGCGAGTGGTCCTCAGCGCCTGGCATGAGGTCGACAACGCGATGTCCGATTACGCGGCGGAAAAGCAGCACCACGCAGCGCTGGAAGAGGCCGTTCGGCAAAACACCATTGCCCTGAGCACCGCGCGTGATCGCTACAACCAAGGCGCCATCGACTTCATCAACGTGCTGGGTGTGCAGCGCGCGTTGCTCGCCACGCAAAGTGATTTGGTGGACAGCGCGACCCTGGCCGCGGTCGATCGTGTGCGTCTGTACCGTGCCTTGGGCGGCGGTTGGCCGAAGACTCTATAGGCGCATCATGAGCACTCTCGACATTCTCATTGCAGGGGCTGGCACCACAGGCTTGATGCTGGCCCTGCGCCTGGCGCGTGCAGGCGTGCCCTTTCGCATCATCGAACGCAACCGCGAGCCGGGCCGAACGCCGCCCACGATGGTCGCGCAAGCCCTGGCGATTGAGTTTTATCAACAGATTGTGCTGGCGGAGCAACTGATCGAGGACGGCATCTGCCTGGAGCCGACGCGTTGGGGCAATCTCGGAAGAGTCGTCGTGCCCTCGCCCTTTGTATTGTCATTTCCTCAGGACGACCATGATGACTGTCTGCTTGAGCAACTTCGCGCGCTAGGGGTCGAGGTCGAATGGAATGTGGCCCTGCAACACGTTGAGCAGCGCCAGGATTACCTTACCGCCACGCTGTTGAAAAACGGGGTCCATGAGGTGTGTGAGGTGAGTTATGTGTGCGGGTGCGAAGGCGCTCGCGGCCTGGTGCGCAGCGCTTCTGACCTGAAGCTCAGTAGCGCCGGCATCGACGACCAGTTGTTTTACGTCGCCGATGTCACGGTCGATGGACCGCAACCACCGAACGTCTACGTGCGCGCCGCCCCGCACAACCTGATATTGACCGCCCCCGTGCGCAGCGGCATGCGGCGTCTGGTGGGCATCGTAGCGCCTGAACTCGAACAGCATCACGGCCTGACCTTTGACGACATGCGCGCATCAGCCGAGCAGATGCTGGGCGTCACCGTGGGAAAAGCCCACTGGATGTCCACCTACCGCGTCCATCAGCGGGTGGCCGAGGCGTTTCGTGTATGCCTGGTGATGCCAAGGAATGTCACTTCCCGTTTACGAAACGGAAGTGGAACGCTGAAACCAGAAACGCGATACCGCTTGAGCACCCTGGCGTAGTACCCGCTTGACCGCACCAGTGAGCAAACCGAGCGATGCCGTGACGGAGCGGGAACGTCGACCGTTGAGCTTTTCAAAATCCAGGAGGAACTGGCGCATTACCGAGCGCTCGCTGCCCGCTTGTTCGAACATCGCCAGGTCGCGGGCGCGTTGCACGGGGCCACGTTCTTTCATCCAGGTGAAATAACGGGTTGCCGAAGGCGAAATGAATTCGAGGAAGGCGTTCTTGCGGTCATCTGCGTAGTCGTTAAGCACCGTCAGTGGCGCGTGGTCATTGATCACCGCAATCAAGGCCTGGGCCAGATGTTCCGCATCCAGCACGCCACCCGACAAGCCAAGGCCACCCATGGGGTTGCTGACGTACGCGGCATCACCCGCGAGGATCACACGCCCACGGCGCAAGGCTGCCGCGCAGCGTTGTTGAACGCGATACGGGTCGAGACAATCGACGCGATACTGGTCAGGCGTCGGTGCCCCAGGGAGCAACCGCTCAAGGCGTTGATGCAGGCGCTGACTGACCTCGGCATCGGACAACCACGGATCCTCTTCGTAACAGAGGCGCCACAGACCGCTGTGATCGAGTTGCACCACGACCGCCCAATCGATGGGATCGTGAACAAAATTGGCCCGGGAGTAGCCGTGCAGCGAGAAGTCATAAAACACGTTGGCCGCGACCAGACGCTCTGGCCAGGTACTGCCATCGAATGTCAGGCCGAGTTTTTCGCGCACGCTGCTGTGTTCGCCATCGGTCGCGGCCACCCAGCGCGCACGCAGCTGTGTCGGCCCGCCGGGACCACGGGTGTGCAGGGTCACGTAGGCGTCGTCCTGCTCCAGCTCTTCGACCCGGTGATTCCAGCGGATCTCGACGTTGGGCAGCGTGCGCAAGTGCTCAACAATAATGTTGGAGACGTGATGTTGACTCAGCAGCAACATGTAAGGGTATGGGGTGTCCTGCGCCAGCACGTCCCAGTCCATCTTCGCGATCAGCCTGCCGTCGGCATGACGATAGGCGACATCCGGGCATTGCACCGCGCGCTTGCGAATGTCGTCGAGCAGGCCGAGGCGATCAAGGACGGCGACGGTCGGTGGCGTGTAGGTGACCGCTCGTGGCGACGGCGAAACGCCAGATTCGGCTTCGAACACCACGACCCGAATCCCGGCCTTGCCGAGCTTCAATGCCGTGAGCAGCCCCACCGCGCCACCTCCGACCACCACCACTCCATCCAGCGTTTCCATGCATGCCTCTCATCAATCGTTGAAGGTACAGACGCGACGAAATTGCACGGCGTCAGGACGACGGAATCAAGCGTAACCAGCCCGACCGGTGGAGACAATGAGCACCCCGTTTGCCAATCGCAAACCGCCCGATTGCGTTTTAGACCGAGGAATTTTCAGATGAAGGAAGGTTTGCATTTGCCAATCGTACCGTTCGCGAATTTGGAACCCAGCGATGTTGTTTTATTGCCAGGCCCTGCTCATGCTGGAGCGGGCAGACGATACTAGCGTTAGCGCAGCCCGGATCGACCACGAGCAAACGCCCTAAGGCCAAGCCGTTTACAACAACAAGAAAGACAGAGGCGCTGGATGGATATTTATCTGAGCATAGAAGCATTCGTACGTGCCGCCGAGGCAGGTAACTTTGCGAACGCCGCACGGCAAATCGGTGTCGCCAAATCGGTGATTACCACACGGGTGCAACAGCTTGAAGAGCACCTGGGCGTCTCGCTCTTCCACCGTTCCAGCCGGGCGGTGAAACTGTCCGAAATCGGCGTTTCCTATTACTCCGATTGCCACGACCTGATCGATCACATGCAAGCCCTCTCGCAACGCTCACGGGACACTTCAACGTCGGTGACCGGGGTGTTGCGCGTGGCGGCGTTGAATGGCTTTGCCTTGCAGCATCTGCCTGCAGTCATCGAGAAGTTCAGGAAGAGCCACCCCCATGTCGATCTGGATATTTTTGCCAACGACCAGGTCGTGGACCCCGTGCAGGAAGGCTATGACATCGTGCTGCAGATCTTTCCGCCGGCCTCCGAGTCACTGATCGAACGCCGCCTGTTCCGCATGCGCGGGGTGTTCGTGGCCACGCCCGGATACCTGGAAGACCGGCCACCGATCCTGCACCCCGACGACCTTTGCCAGCACGATTTCTCCTGCTACCGCTATTACCCGTGGCGCCGCTGGTCGCTGAACAATGAGTCGCAGCACAACGAGGTGACGCTGGTGCCTGCCCTGCGCTCGAACAGCGTACACCTGGTCCAGGAATTCGCCCGCCGAGGCATGGGCGTCGCTTACTTGCCGACCATGGTTGCTTGCGACGATCTGCTGGAGGGCAAACTGGTGCGTGTGCTGTCTGACTACGAAACCGACACCCCGTATTTTTCCGCTGTGTACCCGACCTCACATCGCGGCACGGCGAAGGTGAAGTTGTTCCTGGATTTGCTGTCATCGATGTTCTCCATGGAACCGGAGTGGGATGTACGTCTTGGGTTGGCGAAGGAAACCGAGTGTGCCCCGCCTGCAATAATCGTCAGCTAAGAAGCAACCTCTGATCGTTCCCACGCGTGGAAACGATCAGCACAATCCCCCGTAGGAGCGAACTCGTTCGCGAGGCGGTCGAACAGATACACCGCATCAAGCCGCTCGCCAACACGTTGGCTCCTACAAAGACCGCGTCACACCTTCCCCGGCCGGAACAAAAAATACGCCAGCGCCGGCAGCAGTATCAGCGCGCCGAGCATGTTCCACACGAACATGAATGCCAGCAGCACGCCCATGTCGGCCTGGAATTTGATTGGTGAGAAGTACCAGGTGGCCACCGCGATACCCAGCGTCGCCCCCGTCAGCACCACGATCTTGCCGGTAAATACCAACGCCCGGTAGTACGCCTCGGACAAGCTCACGCCCTCGCGCAGGTAGCGCAGCATCACGGTCATGATGTACAGCGCATAGTCCACGCCGATGCCCACCCCCAACGCAATCACCGGCAACGTCGCGACTTTGACCCCGATGTTCAGCCAGACCATCAGCGCCTCACACAGCACCGAGGTCAGCATCAGCGGTAGCACCGCGCACACCACTGCGCGCCAGGAACGGAAAGTCACCAGGCTGATGATAATCACCGCCGCATACACCAGGAACAGCATCTTGCGGTTGGCTTCCTTGACCACGATGTTGGTGGCCGCTTCGATGCCAGCGTTACCCGCAGCGTTGAGGAAGCGATAGTCCGCCGAATTGTTGCGCGGGGCGAAGTCTTCGACGGCATTGACCACGCCGGTCAAGGTATCGGCCTTATGGTCGCGCAGGTACACGTACACGCTCAGCAGGTCGCAGTTCTGGTTGAACATTTCACGCGGCGCGCGGGTGATGATGGCGTTGAGCATGTCCTGATTACGCGGAATCTCGTACCACTTGAGACTGCCCTCGCTCATGCCGGTGGCGGCGGTTTTCGCCAGTCCGGCCAGGGACTTGGTGCCCTCCACGCCGGGCACCTGGGACAGCTCGAATTCCAGGCGATCGACGGTGCGCACGGTGTCATATAACGCGCAGGCAAACTGTGGGGTCTTGACCATCACCACGTACACATCACTGCTCGCCGAATAGTGGCCGACCATAAACCCGTTATCGAGGTTGTAACGGGAGTCGGCACGCAATTCCGGCGCACCAGAATTGGTATCACCGATCTTCAGTTGCGTGCCGTAACCCACGCCGATCACTGCCAACACGATGCCCGCCAACAGCGCGCAACCGGCCCAGCGTCGATGGGTAAAGTGATCGAGGAAAGCCCAGGCCGGATGCTTGACGTGACGCGCATCGGCGATCTCCGCCGCGCCGCTCATGGCCGCTCTACGCGCAGCACTTTCGCTGACGCCGATGAACGACAACAGCACCGGCAGCAGCATCAGGTTGGTCAGGATCAAGATGCTCACCCCGATGCTGGCGCAAATCGCCAGGTCCTTGATCACCGGGATGTCGATCACCATCAACACGGCAAACCCGACCACGTCGCAGACCAGCGCCGACAGCCCAACCAGGAACAGCCGGCGGAAGGTCAGGCGCGCCGCCATCAGCCGATCAACCCCGCGACCGATGTCTTGGGTGATGCCATTCATTTTCTGCGCGCCGTGGCTCAAGCCAACGGCGAACACCAGAAACGGCACCAGCACCAGATAAGGATCGAGCACAAAACCCAGACTGGCCAGCGCGCCGAGCAACCACACCACAGCGATCAACGAGCAACTCAACACCACCAACGCACTGCGAATGCAGCGGGTGTACCAGAACAGAATCGCCAGACAAATCGCCGCCGCCACCAGGAAAAACAGCATGACCTGGTGCATGCCTTCGATCAGGTCGCCGACCAGCTTGGCAAAACCGGTGATGTGAATGTCGATGCGCGCCGAACTGTAAGTACTGCGCAACGCCTCAAGACGCTTCGACAAGGCCTGATAATCAATCGGCGCCGCGCCGCTGGCGCGTTGTTCCTGCAAGGGCACGAGGATGATGCTGGATTTGAAATCATCGGCGACCAGCTGACCGATTTCGCCGGAACGTTCGATGTTCTGCCGCACCTGAGTCAGGCTGCGCGCCGACCCGTCGTAGTCGTCCGGGATCACCGGTCCACCGTCGAGCCCGTCTTCGGTCACGGCGGTCCAGCGCATGGCCGGGGTCCACAGTGACTTCATGTACGGCCGGTCCACCGCCGGCAACAGGAACAGCTCGTCGGTCAGTTTTTTCACTGCCTCGAGGTATTCGGCGTCAAAGATGGTGCCCTGCTTCGCTTCCACGGCGATGCGTAAGGTGTTGCCGGCACCGGCCAACTGCGAACGGTTTTGCAGGTAATTGACGATATACGGGTGCCCGCTGGGGAGCATTTTTTCGAAGGCTGCATTGAGTTCCAGACCGGTCGCCTTGTAACCGAACCAGCAGGTGGTCAACAGGCACAGCAGCACGAACAGCGCGCGTTGGCCGAACAGCAACCGTTCTACCCATGACCCGCGCTGGGTCAGCAATTGGCTGTCGTCGGTGGTAAATCCATGCTGAGCGTTCATTGCGCGGTCTCTCTATTGGCGGCCAGGATAGTCACGCGCTTGACCCCGCGCGGGCCGGTCAACACCAGTGCGCCATCGGCGCTTTGGGTCAGATCGGTAATCGTCGAGCCGTCCAGTACGCTGGCAGCCAACGGCTGAAAATGTTGGCCGTGATCGTTACTGCGCAGCAACCGTCCGCCTTCGCTGGCGACCACCAGGCTGCCATCGGCGAGTTGTTTGCCGGCGGTCAGGCTACTGCGCTCACCGGTCTCGACCGGCTGCCACTGACCGCCCTCCTCCAGTCGATACGCGTTGCCTTTGAGGCCGAATATCAGGTCTTGTCCGCGGGCCACGCGCACGGCGCCGAACCAGGTGCCGTGGTAAGGGCTTTGCACCCGGGAGAACGGCTGCCCCAACGCTGTTCCGCGCAGCAGCGTGCCCTGTTCACCGACGATTACCACGCCTTGCGCATCGCCGAGGATCGCGTACAGGTGCATGCCGCCAGGGTTGTCCAGTTCGCTGCCCACCGAGCGCCAATGCACGCCGGCGTCGTCGGTCAGCATCGCCAGGCCATACGCGCCCACCACCAGACCGTGTTGCGAGTCGGCGAAGTACACCGCCAAGAAGGGTTTGTCCGCGCCCTCTGCGACTAACTGTTGAGCGGCGCCGAAACGTCGTTGCGCGCCCTGGGGATCGACAGCCGACTGCGCTTGCGCACCCTGCCACTCCAACTGTGCGGCCAGCTTGCCATCCAGTTGTTTGCCCCAGGTTTGCCCGCCGTCTTCGCTGTGCAGGATTACCCCACCATGCCCCACTGCCCAGCCGTGATCGGCGTCGACGAAGCTCACTGCCGTCAGCGCCACGCTGCTGGGCACCGAGCGTGACTGCACCCAGCTCACGCCACTGTCATCGGACAGCAACACGATGCCCCGCTCGCCCACCGCCACCAGACGCTGCCCAGCGCGGACCACGGCCAGCAGTACCGCGCGATCGGCGTGTTGATCGACTGTCGCGGGTGTGTCCAGCAGGTCCACCGATGCACTGTGCGCCACACCGGCCGCAGCCAGCGCGACACCCAGCAAAAGCACACGCAGCCCTTGGCGCACGCCATGAAAATTCAGATTGCTCATCGCAAGATCCCACCGCTCAGATAGTGATCGGCCCGGTTGCCGGGCCGACAGTGCGTTGCTCAGCGCACGCCTTCGGCCGCCACGGCATCGCCGGTGAAATAGGACTCAGGCTTGGCCGGTACCACGCGGAAGTTTTCGCCGTTGAAGGCCTGCACGTTACTCACGGTGCCGGCTTGCAGGTTGAACACCGCCACCGGCTTGATTAGCACCGCCGGCACCGACGGCACCACGAACGGCAGCACCTGCGAGGTCCGCCACAATTTGCCTTCGGCGTCATAGCCGTCGAGCAAGGTCAGCAGCCAGGTGTCTTCATCGAAATAGAAGGTGCGCTTGGGCACCGCGTGCCGCTTGCCGCTGGACACCGTGGCCTCCACCACCCAGGTGCGGTGCAGTTCCCAGCGCAGGGTGTCGGGGTTCAAGTGATGCGGCGCAAAGGCTTTGTCCAGCGGTGCGGTGACCTGACCGTTGGTGTTGTAGGGCACATAGGTTTCCTTCTTGCCGACGATCTTCCAGTCGTAACGATCCGGCATGCCGAAGAAGCCTTGCACCTCATCGAAGTAATTGGCGCCAGATGCGACGAAGTCCGGGGTGTCGTAAGCCACGGTCGGCGCTCGGCGCACACGACGCTGGCCGACCAGGTATTGCCAGGCCTGGCGCGATTGCTGCGGGTCGACGCTGTCACGAATCACCAGCGTTTCACCGGCTTTGAACGGCGGCGCGGTGGTGCTGAAACGCTGCAGGAAATACTCCTTGGACCAGTTCAGTGCCGAGCCCTTCTGGTAGTAGTACGGGTACTGGAAATTGTTGTCATTGCGGGTCGCCAGGGTCTGGCCGCCGTCGCTGGTCAGCACCACGTTCTTGAAGCCGAACTCGACCGACTCGGGCTCGACCCGCAACAGGAAATTCCAGATCACTTCCTGCCCGCTTTTCGGTACCGGGAATGGGATGCCGCCAAAGCAGCCGTCCACTGATTGGCCGTTTTGCGTCAGCTTGCAGTTCACCGCGTTGAGCGCGGTGTTCTTGTACACGTAATCCGGCGCAGAGGCGGTGCGCCGCGTCGGGTACACGTCGAGGCGAAAGCTGTCGGGGTATTTTTGCAGCAGTGCGCGGGTGCCTTCCGACAGTTTGTCGGCGTACTTGGCCATGTTGGCAGCGGTGATTTTCAGCACCGGTTTGTCCGCGGCAAACAGGTCGCCGGGGATGTTACTGCTGCCAGTGGCGGCGGCCTGTTTGGTGCCACCGTCCCAGGCTGGAATGCTGCCGTCGGCATTGCCGGCTTTCTCGCCACCCAGCGGCGTCAGGCTGGTGCCCAAGGTCGCCGCCTCCTGCGGGCTGACCGCCGCGCAGACTTGAAGCGCACCGACCAGGCCGGTGAGGAAGGTAAAACCGAGGAGTGTTTTGTTAATCATTTTTATATTCCTTCCGGGCTTAGAAAGTGCGCTGCAGGGAAATGGCAACAAAATCGCGGTCGGCGTAAACCTGATCACCCGAGAGCGCCTGGGTCGCATCGACGATGCCACCGGCGCTGCCGTAGTAGTGGGTAAAGCTCAGGCCGCCACGCCAGGTCTTGCGGTAGTCGAATTGCAGACCCAGGCTCACATCGCCCCCGCCCTCCGGCGAGAAACCGGTGCCGAGCACCGCCGTGTTGCCATTGATGCCGTAACCGATGCCCACCGGCACGGTCATGTCGACGCCGGGGAACACCTGGAAGTATTCCGGGGTGAACAGCATGCGCAGCGAGCTGGCGTTGGTGGTGACGTTGGGGTCCAGTTGATCGCGGTTCTTGTCGACACTGGTGACGCGGTTGTAAGCCACTTCACCGAGCAAGGTCGCGCCGTCCCACAGCGAACTGCCGGCCAACACCGAGATCGCCGACACTTGTGCGTGGAAGGTATTGCCCACCGGGTACAGCGGATTGTGGTCGCCGTCGCCGGTGCCGCTGAGATCCAGCACCACGTTGCCAATGGCGGCCAGCGGCGTGTTGCGGCGGATCGAGGTTTCGGCAGCGACGTTGGTTTCGCCGATCAAGGTGCTGACACTGGCGCCAAACGTCCTGATGCCCTCGGCGTACACCTGGTCGTATTCACCCAGCGTTGGCCGCAGATAGAACTGCGGGAATTTGTCGTGATAGCGCGCGGCATACAGTCCGTACTCGAACTCGCCAAACTTCAGCTTGACCTGAAAACCGTACTGCCCGGAGTTGGATGGGTCCACATCCCGGCCGCGCTGCAACGCCTGTCCGGGGCCAATGAAAAACTGTTGACCGCCATCGCCCACAAAGTCGGCAAAACTGAAGTAACTGCCCGCGGCCGGAAGCCGTGCCGCTTGCCATTTGTACTGGTAGTAAGCGCCAAGGGTCAGGTGTTGGTTAACCAGCAGCGTGCCGCCAACCTGGCCGACCGGGCGGATGATTTCCTTGAACGTGGAGTTCGGTACCGCGAGCAACTTGTTGATATCGACGGGTGATTGCGCGACCGCAATGCCATTGCCGCCGAAGAACAGGCTTTCACCATAGAGTTGGCTGTAACTGCCGCCCCTCAGTGACAGCGACATATCGCCCAAATCGAATTTGCCGTAACCGAAAGCATCGAGAAACTCGGCATCACGACCTTGCAAGCGTCGCGTGGCATGGGTGAAGTGATCGCTGGCCACCGAGGCGCTATTGACCGTATCGCTGGTGTTGTCATTGCTGTGGTTATAGACATCGTCATACCAGCCAGCACCACTGACGCGCAGCCCGTAGTGGTGCTGATAGTTCATGTCGAGTTCGGACAGGATGTCCAGGCGGTCGGAAATCAAACCTCGGTTGAAGTTGTTGTCGCCGTCATCCAGGTTGGGGTTATAGGCGGGCCGAACCGCGTTGTCCTGATTTTCCACACGCCAGGCGGCGCTGTATTTGACCGTATTGTCCCAGGCGATGTTGTAGTCGGGATTACCCGTATCGATCGGAAACGCCTCGACGTCGGGAATACCCTGGGTTCCCAACAATGCAGCCGCCATAGCAAACTGCAAATGAAGCACCGACGGTTTTACCGGGGCAAGGCTGAAGCTCGCTTTCGCTTTCATGTTATGAACCCTGATTTGTTTTTATTATTTCGGGACACCTGGACACGTGATTACTTAAGTAACCGTCGTGGGCAGTACTACGTCTTGTAAAAAACGTGCAAACAGCAAATTCAAATATTCGAGCAAACTATAAAAGTGCAAACATATATCCCTGTAGGAGCTGCCGAAGGCTGCGATAAGGCCGGAACGGCCTTCGCGATGTCGAGTGATCGCAGCCTGCGGCAGCTCCTACAGGGGGTTGTTAATACCTCAGCGCCTCCGCGCGCTCAGGCCGGTACTTATCGATGTATCACGCTGCCTCTAACATTCTTTTGGGCGTTATTACCCGACGACCATTGAGCTTTTCAAAGTCGAGCAGGAACTGGCGCATCACTTCGCGATCAGTGCCCGCGTGTTCAAACATGGCGTTGTCACGCGCGCGCTGCGCCGGGTCGCTTTCTTTCATCCAGGTGAAGTTGGCGGTGGCCGTTGGCGAGGTGAATTCGAGGAACACTTTGCGACGGTCGATCGAGTACTCGTCCAGCACCTTGGTCGAAGCGCCCTCTTTGACCACCGCGATCAAGGCTTCGGCCAAGTGCTCTGCATCCAATACCCCACCGGACAAACCGAGGCCGCCCATGGGATTAGTCGCGTGAGCCGCATCGCCGCCCAAAATCACCCGGCCACGACGGAACTCTGCGGCGCAACGTTGGTGAACGCGATACGGGTTGAGGTGATCGACGCGATACTGGTCGGGCGTCGGCGCGCCCGGCAGCAAACGCTTGAAGCGCTCGGGCAGGCGTTGGCGGACTTCGGCATCCGACAGCGACGCGTCTTCGCCGTAGCACACGCGCCACAGGCCGGTTTTGTCGAGCTGCACGACGACAGCCCAGTCCACCGGGTCGTGGACGAAATTGGCCCGTGAATAACCGTGCAGCGTGAAGTCATAGAACACGTTGGTCGCGACCAGGCGCTCACCCCAGGTGTTGCCGTCAAAAGTCAGGCCGACTTTTGAACGCACGGTGCTGCGCGCCCCATCGGTGGCGGCGACCCATTTGGCGCGCAAGCGCGAGGTACCGCCCGGTGAGCTGGTTTGAAGGGTTACCCAGTTATCGTCCTGGTCCACTTCTTCGACCTTGTGGTTCCAGCGAATTTCAACGTTGGGCAGCGCGCGCAGGTGCTCGGCGATGACGCTGGCCACGTGGTTTTGCCCCAGCAGCAGCATGTAGGGGTATTGCGTGTCCTCGGACAGAACGCTCCATTCCATCTTCGCGATCAGCGAACCGTCACCCTGACGGTAGGCGAAGTCCGGGCACATGACGGCACGCTTGCGAATGTCTTCGAGCAGGCCGAAGCGATCCAGCGCGGCGGCGGTTGGTGGCATATAGGCGACGGCTCGCGGCGACGGTGAAACACCTGATTCAGCTTCGAGCACAACCACCCGGATACCGGCTTTGCCGAGTTTCAATGCGGTGAGCAGTCCCACTGGACCGCCACCGACAACAACTACTCCATCTAGCGTTTCCATTTTATTTTTCCTATCGAAATCCGCTTACAGGGAAGGCCTGTCACTGGGAAATGAACCATGAGTGATCAGGCGACTGGAACTCAGCGTACTCAGCCGGATTTATCCAGGCAATGCGTGAAAGTTTGCCAATGGCGAACTATCCGATTGCGTTTTAAACCGTTTGGATTTGGCAATCGGATCGTTTGCAAATCCTGAACCTTGGCGAGGTTGTTTTGTTTTCCCTACCTGCACATGCTGAAGCACGCTTAATGACCTAAGCCGTAAGTTGTTCAGACAAATCAAACAAGAGAACCGACATGCCAACTAAAATTCAGATCGTTTTCTACAGCTCTTACGGGCACATCTACAAGATGGCCGAAGCCATGGCCGCCGGTGCACGCGAAGTCGAGGGCACTGAAGTCACGCTGTTGCAGGTTCCGGAGCTGATGCCTGAAGACGTGTTGGTCAAGAGTGGCATCAAGGGCTACCGTGCCGCGTTCGGCAGCGTTCCGTATGCGACGCCAGAAGGCTTGGCCGAGGCCGACGCGATCATTTTTGGCACGCCGACCCGCTTCGGCAACATGTGCTCGCAGATGCGCAACTTCCTCGATCAGACCGGTGGTCTGTGGGCCAATGGCAAACTGATCGGCAAGGTCGGTAGCGTGTTCACCAGCACCGCCTCGCAGCACGGCGGTCAAGAGACCACCATCACCAGCTTCCACACCACGTTGCTGCACCACGGGATGGTGATTGTCGGCGTGCCTTACTCCGAGCCGGGCCTAACTAACATGAGCGAAATCTCCGGCGGTTCACCTTACGGCGCGTCGACTCTGGCCGGCCCGGATGGCTCGCGTCAGCCAAGTGAAAACGAACTGCAAATCGCCCGAGCTCAAGGCAAGCACGTGGCAAGCGTCGCACGACGTCTGGCCAACAACAGCTGATACGACTTGGTGCTGATCGCTCCCACGCTCTGCGTGGGAGCGCATCCTGAGACGCTCTGCGTCACCTAGCACCCTGTAATTGTAAGCGGAGACGCTGAGCGTCTTGGTCTGCATTACCACGCGGAGCGTGGGAACGATCAGCAGGGGAATGTGGTTTTTTACTCAAACCACCCAACCGCGCGCCAACAATTCACTGTCCCAACACGGCTCATCGCCAAATTTCTCCACCAAAAACTCGATCAACGTCCGCACTTTCAATGCCCGGCGTTGGGTCGCTGGAAACACCGCCGAAAAATTGAACGACGACAGCCGGTACTCCGGCAACACCGGCACCAGCCGCCCCGCCAGCAGGTCATCACTGGCCACCAGCGTCGGCAGGCAAACAATGCACACCCCCGTCGCCGCGTAATCACGCAGCAAATGCACCGAGTTCGACCGCACCTGGCCTGGCAGGCTCAACTCCACGTGCTCATCACCCCGGCTAAAGACCCAGCGATTGCGCGACGGGTAGCCCGCGTAGAGCGCGATCTTGTGTTGCAGCAGCTCTTCGGGATGTTGCGGCACACCGAATTCGGCAGCGTACTCCGGCGACATGCAGAACAAGCGGCGCACGCTGAACAGTTTGCGCTCGATCAAGGTTTCGGCCATCGGCGGGAACATCTGGAACGCCACATCGAAGCCTTCCTCAATCGGGTCGACCACCCGGTCATTGACCACCACATCGATCTCGATATCCGGGTAAAGGCGATTGAACTCGGCGAGGATCCGCCCGAAGTGGCCGATGGCAAAACCGGGCAGCATCTGGATGCGCAGCTTGCCAGTAGGTTTGGCGCGCAGCTCGCGCATGTGCTCGGTCAGCGAATTGAAACTCGCCACCATGTCCGAGCATTCTTTGTAGTAGGTCTCGCCCACTTCCGACAAGCGCACATGCCGGGTGCTGCGATGGAACAGCGGCGCATTGATGAACTGCTCCAGCTGTTGAATGCGATGGGTGATCACCGAGCGGGTGACGCCCAGTTGCAGCGCGGCCTTGGCGAAGTTGCCGGTTTCGGCGACCCGGACAAAGGCTTCGACACTGAGTAAACGATCCATGGGCAGGTTCTCTGGATATTCTTATTGTTCTGGATAGCCAGAGGTTAGCCTGTTGCTTGCCCGAGATGCCATGCCATATACAAATCACTGTAGGAGCGGGCTTGCCCGCGATTGGCTTGATGCGGTGTATCAGGCAAATCGTTCTCGCGGGCAAGCCCGCTCCTACAGGGTTTATGCAGCGCCTGTGGACAACCGCCGCTGCATCGGAAACACCTGCCAGCCCAACCGCTCGCTGATCAAGCCCCACACGCCCTGCGGCGCCTTGAGCATCATCACTACTGCGACCACACCAAGGATGATCATGTACACCGCGCCATATTGCGCCAGGCAGCCGCGCAGCACGAAGTAGATCAAGGTGCCAATCAGCGGCCCTTCCAGCGTGCCGATGCCACCAATGATCACGATAAAATCACCACTGCCGTCCAGTCCTGCAGGTTGAACGCGGCGTCCGGCGAGATCCGTAGTTTCTGCAAAAAGATCAGCGCACCGACCACGCCCGTACAACCCGCCGCCAGTACATACACCATCAATTTAGTGCGAAAGGTGTTGACCCCCAGGCTGCCCGACGCCGGTTCCGAATCACGAATCGAGGCCAGTGCCAGCCCTTGTCGCGAACGCAACAGGAAGAACACCACCGCCATCGCGGCCACGGCTATCGCCAGCGCGGTGTAGTAGATGAGCGTCTCTCGATTGCTGCCGATTTGCCGCACCACCGTCGCCGGCAAGCTCTGCCCGGAACCACCCCCGAGGCTGCTGACTTGCGCCAAGCCGAGACGAAACACCTCGGCCACCACCCAGGTGCCAATCGCGAAATAGGCGCCGCGCAGGCGGAACACGATCAGCGCCGTGGGAATCGCCAACAGCGCCACCAGCACGCCCGAAACCAGCACCGCGAGCAACGGCGGCACGCCAAAACGGGTGGCCAGCATGAACATCAAATACCCGCCGAGCCCGACAAATGCCTGCTGCCCCACCGAGACCATGCCGGCGTAACCGGCGAGCAAATTCCACATCTGCGCCAGCGCCAGGTAATAGGCAAATTCCACCACCAAGCGCAGGCTGGAGCGATCGGCCCACAACGGCGCGCTAACCAACACCAGCACACACAGCCCCAGCACCGACAGGCCCACCACGCTGCTGGTGGTGCTGCGCTGTACCCGATACGTCGGCGCGGGATTATTCATCGAGTTCATCAATCGACACTCCGAGGGAACAGGCCACGCGGGCGCACGACCAAAATCAACAGAAACACCAAATGGCCAGCGAGAATCTGCCAGCCCGGATCGATCTTCGCGCCCAGCGCCTGGGCAACGCCAAGTATCACCCCGCCGGCCAATGTGCCCCACAGGCTGCCCAGGCCACCGATGATCACCGCCTCGAAACCGTACAACAGCCGTGCGGGTCCCACCGTCGGGTCGAAGCTGGTACGAATCGCCAGGAACACCCCGGCAATCGACACTACGGCCATCGCCAACGCCATCGCCAGACCGAAAATGTGCGCGTTGTTGATGCCCATCAGCCGCGCAGTCTGTTGATCATCCGAAGTAGCGCGAAACGCCCTGCCCAGTGCGGTTTTGTAGAACAGCAGCTGCAAGCCGCCGATGATCAGCAGCGCGCTGCCGAACACCATCAGCGGCATGATGCCCACGCTCAAACTGCCGAAGCCGACGCTGGCCACTTCCAGATCACCTTGCGACAGTTTCTGGCTGTCGGCGCTGAAGAATTCCAGCAGCACGTTCTGCACGATGATCGACAGGCCGAAGGTCACCAGCAAAGGCGGCAGGATGTCGCTGCCCAGGGTTTTGTTCAGCAGATGACGTTGCAGCAGGTAGCCGAAACAGAACATCACCGGCACCACTAATGCGAGGCTGGCCAGCGGGCTGAAGCCCAAGTGATTGACCACCATCAGCGCCAGGTACGACGCCAGCACGATGAAGTCGCCGTGGGCGATGTTGACCAGGCGCATGATGCCGAACATCAACGACAGCCCCACCGCGAACATCGCGTAAAGGCCGCCGAGCAGCACGCCCTGCAGCAGAGTATTGACCCATTCCATAACTAGATCCCGAAGTACGCGGCTTTGATTTGCGCTTTGTCCGCTTCGCCCGGCTTGCCAGTCAGGGACACGCGCCCTTCCTGAAAGCAGTAGAAACGGTCGCACACACTCAGCGCCTGATTGATGTCCTGCTCGACGAGAATCACCGTGGTCCCGTCCGCCTTGATCGAGGGCAGCGCAGCGTAGATATCCTTGATCGTGGTCGGCGCCAGGCCGAGGCTGATTTCGTCGCACAGCAGCAACTGCGGGTTGGCCATCAGCCCGCGACCAATTGCGACCATTTGCTGCTGCCCGCCGGACAGTGCAGTGCCGGGGCGCTTGCGCAGTTTTTCCAGCACGGGGAACAGCTGGTAGATCCGCTGCAAATTCCACGGGCCGGGACGCTTGCTATAAGCACCGATCAGCAGGTTTTCCTCGACGCTCAGCGACGGAAACAAACGCCGCCCTTCCGGCACCAGCGCGATGCCGCGTTCCAGCACCTGGTTAGCCGCCAGATCACCGATGGCCTGGCCGTTGAAGCGGATGGCGTTGGGCTGGTTGTTGATCAGTCCGGCCAGCGAACGGAGGAAGGTCGATTTGCCGGCGCCGTTGGAGCCGATGATGGCTACGGTTTCGCCTTTATCCAGGCTCAGGCTGATGTCGAACAACGCCTGAAAATCGCCGTAACCGGCGCAGAGTTTGTCGATCGACAACAGGGTTTCAGTGGTCGACATATTCAGCTCCCGATGCCCATATAAATGTCCTGCACCCGAGGGTCGGCCATCACGCTGCGCGGTTCGCCCTCGGCCAATTTGGCGCCGAAGTTGATCACCGTAAGGCGACTGACCACCGCCAGTAAGGCGTGCACGATGTGTTCGATCCAGATGATCGCGGTGCCGGCCTTGTGGATGCCCTGAATGGTTTGCACCAGCTCCAGGCATTCCGGTTCGGTCAGGCCGCCGGCGATTTCGTCGAGCAGTAACAGGCGTGGTTGAGTGGATAAAGCGCGGGCCATTTCCAGACGTTTGCGATCAAGTAAGGTCAGGGAACCGGCCAGCGCGTTGGCTTTGCGCATCAGGCCGGTGAGTTCCAGGGTCTGCGCGCACCACTCGTTAGCGGCCTTGTCGCCCAGGCGCGCACCGAAGGTGGCGCCGACCAGCAGGTTCTCGAACACGGTCATTTTGACGAACGGGTGCGGGATCTGATGCGAGCGACCAATGCCTTGCTGGCAGCGTTTGAACACCGGTTCGCGGGTGACGTCGCGGCCTTCGAAATGGATGCTGCCGCTGTCTGCCGCCACGCCCCCGGCAATCAGGTTGAACAGCGTGCTTTTGCCAGCGCCGTTGGGGCCGATGATGCCCAGCGCCTCACCCGGTTGCAGGGTCAGGCTCATGGCGTCCGTGACCTTCACCGAGCCGTAGCTCTTGTGCACATCGTTCATGACTAGCAGTGGTTGTTGCATGGTGCACCTGCTCAGTAAGTAATGGCCTGCATCTCGCCGCCCAGCGGAATCGCCGGCGCCGTCGCGTTGCTGGTGATCACCAGGTCATATTTGCTGTCGTTGCCGAGGCGCCATTGACCACTGACCAGCGGGGTTTTGGCGACGTTCTTCACCGGGCTGTTGTTCCAGTTGATCGGGCCGACCACCGTGTTGAGGTTGGTTTTCAGCAGCGCGTCGCGGACCGAGTGCGCGTTGCCGATTTCTTCGGTGCGCTTGAGGATGTCCACCGCCAGTTCGAACAAGGCATGCACGAAGCCCAATGGTTGAGTCCACTGCTTGCCGGTGGCCTGGGTAAAACCTTTAGCCAGTTGCCCGGCGCTGTCACCCGTCAGGGAGGAGCTGAACGGGTGCGTCGGGCTCCACCAGATTTCGGTCGACAGGTTGTTACCGGCCTTGCCCAGCGCTTCGACGGCGGTCGGGAACAACAACGCCTTGCCCACCGACACCGCTTTCGGTTTGAAGCCTTGCTGCCGTGCCTGGGTCCAGAAAGTCGTGAGGTCTGGCGGAATCACTACGCCGGTGACGATCTCGGCTTCAGCCTTTTTGAAGGCAGCGATTTGCGCCGAGAAGTCATCGGTCAGGCTTTGGAAGCGGCCGGGATCGACCAGTTTGAAACCCTTCTGCGCCAGTACCGGCGGAAAGCCCAGTTTCTGATCGCCCCAGGCATTGCCGTCGCCATCGTTGGGGAACAGGCCGCCGACCACTTTGTTGGTCTGCATCGCGCCCCACATCGAGGTGTAGGTGCCGATCACGTCTTCCAGACCCCAGAAGAAGTGGTAGGTCCACTCGAAACCCTGATCCGGTTTACCGCCACGGGTGAAGAACCACGGTTGCCACGGCGCGACGGTGGAGATGCACGGGATCTCGTTGATCTCGCACTGGTCGGAGACCGGATTGGTGGTTTCCGGGGTCGAGGACACCAGCATCAGGTCGACGTTGTCGGAGAGGATCAACTCGCTGGCGACTTCGGCGGCGCGGTTGGGGTTGGACTGGCTGTCCTTGACGATGACTTCCAGTTTGTACGCGGTGCCGCCGACGGTCAGCGAGTGCTTGAGCACCGTTTGCAGCGATTCAATGATGTAGTTGTCGGCAGCGGCGAACAGCGCCAACGGCCCGGTTTGCGGGCTGACGTAACCGATTTTGATCACGCGTTCCTTACCAAACGCCGGGGCGAACGGCAGGCTGGCGAGCATCGCACCGCCGGCGGCGACCCCGGTGGTGCGCAGGAAGTCGCGGCGGGAAAAGGCAGTACTGAACAGGGTATTGTCTTTGTTATCTGTCATGGGGTGTTGCTCCGGAAAAAGCGCTGTAACCCTGTAGGAGCGGGCTTGCCCGCGATAGGGTCGGCAAGACCTTCCTGCAATGTTGAATGCCTTATTTTTACGACTGTTTCACAGCCGATCGCGGGCAAGCCCGCTCCTACGGGTCAGAAGAAAAAACTGACGTCGAATGAGGCGACGACCTGCTTGTCCTTGGTGCCGTCGGCATACGCATCGCGACCCGAGCCGCTGTGGATGTCGTAACGCAATTCAGGCCGCAGGCGGACGTTCGGGGTCGGCGACCAGGCGACGTTGGTGGTCACCGCGTAGAACGCACCCCAGGTCGGGTCCGGCACGCCGGTGGTCGGGTCGATGTTGGCCAGCAGCACGTTGGCCGGCGCGTCGGTGTAGAACCATTCGGCGCGGCTGTTCCACATCAGCTTTTCAGTCAGACGGTGGTACAGGTTGAGGTCGGCGCCGTACCAGGTGGCATCGGTCTTGTTGGCGAAAGCGGCGAAGGCGCCGTTGTCCTGCTTGCCGTAGTTCATCTCCAGCGCCACCCGATTATTCGGGTCCAGCACGTGGGAAATGGTCAGGTAAGAGGCATAGCGCTTGTCGTGGTCTTCCTTGGTCCCCGCAGGAAACGGCGAACCACAGTGACAGTCAGCGATGCTGTCATCCGCGCCGTTGCCGTAGATGTTTTCCCAATCGACCCAAGTGCCAAAGTCCGGCGAGCGCCAGCGCACGTTGGCGATCAGGTGCGGTTCGTGGTTGTTGCTTTGCAGGTTGTTCCAGCCCTGTACCAGCCCGACCTCGAAGCCGAGCATGCTCTCCCCCGGCGCCGAGGGCAGCTTGAACGAATACAGCACACCAGCGTGCTTCGCCGGGCCGCTCATGAACGAATAGGTGTGCGAGTAGAAGTCGGCTGGTGCGGGGGTCGGCAGCGGAAAGCCAATTTCATTTTCCAGCGGCGAGTGGAACAACCCCACCATCAACTCCGAGCCGCCCAATACCGGAAAGTAGAAATCGAGGAACGCCTGAGCGATGGTGAAATCTTCTGCTTCCGGGTTCTTGCGGTGGTTGACGTGCAGGTCTTCATCCCAGCCATAGGTCTTGAAGAAACGCGCGTCTTTGCCATAGATCGTGGTGACGTTGAAGCCCCAGTCAGCTTTTTCCGGCATCGGGCCAGGGAAAGGTCCGACACGGCCGAGCACGTTGCTCACCGGTTCTTTCTTGATCCCCAGGGCGAATTGATTGAGGTTGAAGCCTTCTTTGGTGTTGAAGAAAGACTGTTTGCTGACGTCGTGGGAGCTGTTGTTGTTATAGATCAGACCCGCCTGGGCCCAGCCATAGAGTTTGATCCCGTAGTCGTGCTCCAGGCTGTCGCCGAACACGCTGCGCGCCAATGAGCCGAACGGGTCTTCCTCGGCCGCAGCCGTCGAAGGGAATACGATGCTGGCACCCAGAATGGGGGCGAACAGGGTTGCTGCAACTGCCCAAGCGCGAAGGTTCATCTCTGCTTCCTTATTTTTATTAGCGAGCCGTACCCCCGAGGGGGAAAAGTCCGAAAGCAAGGGATGACTTGTCGGGTCTGGCTGAGACCCCATTGGTGCGATTTGCGACCTAATGTTCGGTGAGTGGAGGCTACAAGCGTGCCCCTGCACCAACAATTCCAATCTCGGCGATTACAGTGTTCGCGAATTCAGAACAAAGCGTTTGGGATTTG
The DNA here is from genome assembly GCF_044336365.1 of Pseudomonas sp. NA-150. Taxonomy (NCBI): domain Bacteria; kingdom Pseudomonadati; phylum Pseudomonadota; class Gammaproteobacteria; order Pseudomonadales; family Pseudomonadaceae; genus Pseudomonas; species Pseudomonas sp. NA-150. The sequence continues at coordinate 4,611,694 of NZ_CP172305.1, forward strand.
ACGATTCAACAGACATCTCGCGCCCGAAGACGCGAGATTCAGCCAGGGTGGCTTGAGGGAAAAATCAGATTGCGGTGACGCCGCCATCGACGGCCAAAGCATGACCGGTGGTGAAGCTGGCGCCATCGCTGCACAGGTAAAGCACGGCGCTGGCGATTTCGTTGACGGTGCCGATGCGCCCGACCGGGTGCATCACTGCCACGAACTCGGCCTTTTTCGGGTCGGCTTCGTGGGCGCGGCGGTACATGTCGGTGTCGATCACCGCCGGGCACACGGCGTTGACGCGGATTTTCTTCTTCGCGTATTCGATCGCCGCGGATTTGGTCAGGCCGATCACCGCGTGTTTCGATGCCGCGTAGATGCTCATCTTCGGCGCCGCGCCCAAACCTGCGACCGACGCGGTGTTGACGATGGCACCGCCGCCCTGGGCCAGCATCAACGGCAACTGGTACTTCATGCACAACCACACACCTTTGACGTTGACGCCCATGATCGCGTCGAACTCGTCTTCGGTGCCTTCGGACAGACGCCCTTTCTCGATCTCGATCCCGGCGTTGTTGAACGCGTAGTCGACCCGGCCAAACGCAGTGATCGCCTCGGCCATCAGGTGCTGCACCTCAGCATCCTTGGTCACGTTGCAACGCACGAAAATCGCCTCGCCACCGGCTGCATGAATCAATGCCACGGTGCCTTCACCGCCCTCGCTGTCGAGGTCCGCGACCACCACTTTCAAACCTTCGGCGGCGAACGCCAGGGCGGTGGCGCGCCCGATGCCTGCGGCAGCGCCAGTAACCATGGCTACCTGGCCGGAAAAAGTCATGCTCATGTCATTGTCCTCATAACGGTGAATGAAATTCGGAGGGTGTTGGTGACCCAGTGAGCGCAGTCTAGCCAGTGCCCACTGGCGTTGGTCAGCACTATCAAACCTCCGGTTATGGACTTATGCATTAGAGTGATTAAGCCAGGGCGGTGTTCATCACCCAAGCGTATCGGCCAGCATTCGCCACACCGACAAAACTTGCCGCAACGCCGTTGAAGGGCTATCACCTACGCTTCCTCTAACAATGAGTACTTGCCATGACTGCCCAGACCAATCGCCAATTCTTGCTCGCCCGCCGCCCGGTCGGTGCCGCGAGTCGTGAAGACTTTACCTACCAGGAAATCCCTGTCGGTGAGGTGGCCGAAGGTCAGATTCTGGTGAAAAACGAATACCTGTCCCTCGACCCGGCCATGCGTGGCTGGATGAATGAGGGCAAGTCCTACATCGCGCCGGTGAATATCGGCGACGTCATGCGCGCGTTGGGCGTGGGTAAAGTGCTCGAGTCCAAGGACCCGAAATTCGCCGTCGGCGACTTTGTGCAAGGCGCCACCGGTGTCCAGGATTACTTCATCGGCAAGCCGGTCGGCTTCAACAAGATCAACCCCGAATTCGCGCCGCTGCCGCGTTACCTGTCAGCACTGGGCATGACTGGCATGAGCGCTTATTTCGCGCTGCTGAGCGTTGGCGCACCGAAAAGCGGCGAAACCGTAGTGATCTCCGGTGCTGCGGGCGCCGTGGGCAGCGTTGCTGGACAGATCGCCAAAATCAAAGGCTGTCGCGTAATCGGCATCGCCGGTGGCAAGGAAAAATGCCAGTCGCTGATCGATGAGCTGCATTTCGACGGCGCTATCGACTACAAAAGCGAAGACATCCATGCCGCGCTGAAACGCGAATGCCCACAAGGCGTCGATGTGTTCTTCGACAACGTTGGCGGCGATATCCTCGACGCGGTCCTGACCCGTCTGGCACCGAAAGCCCGCGTAGTGATCTGCGGCGCGATCAGCCAGTACAACAACAAAGAAGCGATCAAAGGCCCGGCCAACTACCTGTCGCTGCTGGTCAACCGCGCTCGCATGGAAGGCTTCGTGGTGATGGACCACGCCGCGCATTTCGCCGAAGCAGGCAAGGAAATGGCCGGCTGGCTGGCTTCTGGCCAACTCACCAGCAAGGAACACGTGGTCGAAGGACTGGAGACCTTCCCGGAAACCCTGATGAAGTTGTTCAAGGGCGAGAACTTTGGGAAGTTGGTGTTGAAGGTTTAAGCGAACGTCCAACACACTGCGTCAAACGGATCGCGGGCAAGCCCGCTCCTACAGGATTATTGGCGACTGAAGATAACCGGTCCTGCATAAATCCACTGTAGGAGCGGGCTTGCCCGCGATCGGCGGCGTGTCTGGCACACCGCCATCAACGTTGGCGTTACGCCAGCTCAGCTACGACAGCGGCCAGGGCTTTCGCCGGGTCTGCCGCCTGGCTGATCGGACGGCCAATCACCAGGTAATCAGAACCCGCGTCCAGCGCCTGACGTGGCGTCAGGATCCGGCGCTGATCGTCCACCGCACTGCCCGCCGGGCGAATGCCGGGGGTCACCAGTTGCAGCGACGGGTGCGCCGCCTTCAACGCCTGGGCTTCCAGCGCGGAACACACCAGACCGTCCATCCCGGCTTTTTCCGCCAACGCGGCCAGACGCAGTACCTGCACCTGTGGGTCGACGTCCAGGCCAATCCCCGCCAGGTCTTCACGCTCCATGCTGGTCAGCACGGTCACGCCAATCAACAGCGGTTTAAAACCGGTGCGCTGATCCAACACTTCACGGCAGGCCGCCATCATGCGCAATCCGCCGGAGCAGTGCACGTTGACCATCCACACACCCATTTCCGCAGCGGCCTTGACCGCCATCGCCGTGGTGTTGGGGATGTCGTGGAATTTCAGGTCGAGAAACACCTCGAAGCCCTTGTTCTGCAGGGTCTCGACGATGCCCGAGGCGGAGCTGGTGAACAATTCTTTACCGACTTTGACCCGGCACAGTTTCGGGTTCAACTGATCGGCCAGCTTCAACGCGGCGTCACGGGTAGGGAAATCCAGGGCGACGATGATAGGAGTCTGGCAGACGGACATGGCTGGGTTCTCAAAAGTGCAGGGCGAAATCGGCGCGCATTGTAGCCGAACCGGGCAGATATCGGGACCCGGTGATCGGTAATTGATTCTAGTCCGCCCCTGTGGCGAGCGCGCAACGCACCAAACTTCACCATTAACCTGATTATTTATCGAGAACCATTCTCTCCACGACAACTATCCGACCATTACGACGCCCCACCCGCCGCTGGCATGGGCGATGCAATTAACTCTCCCGTTGTTCTTTTGAACTCAGGGAGAAAGCAAATGACTACGCAACTCAAGCCCACCTTGGGCACGCTGCACTTGTGGGGGATCGCTGTTGGACTGGTGATCTCCGGCGAGTATTTCGGTTGGAGTTATGGCTGGGGCACGGCGGGAACGCTGGGCTTCCTGATCACCACCTTGCTGGTGGCGACCATGTACACCTGCTTCATCTTCAGTTTTACCGAACTGACCACCGCGATTCCCCACGCCGGAGGACCATTTGCCTACAGCCGTCGAGCATTCGGTGAGAAAGCCGGCTTGATCGCTGGCATCGCGACACTGATCGAGTTCGTGTTCGCCCCGCCCGCCATTGCCATGGCCATCGGTGCTTACCTGAACGTGCAGTTCCCGGAACTCGACCCACGCCACGCAGCGTTTGGCGCCTATGTGGTGTTCATGGGCTTGAACATTGTCGGGGTCAGCATCGCCGCCACCTTCGAACTGGTGGTGACCGTGCTCGCGGTGATCGAGTTGCTGGTGTTCATGGGCGTGGTCGCGCCGGGTTTCAGCTTCAGTAACTTTGCCCTGAACGGCTGGTCGGGTGCCGACACCTTCAGCATGGCGGCAGTGCCGGGGATCTTCGCGGCGATTCCGTTTGCTATCTGGTTCTTCCTCGCCATCGAAGGCGCGGCCATGGCCGCCGAAGAAGCCAAGGACCCGAAACGCACGATTCCCAAGGCCTACGTCAGCGGCATTCTGACCCTGGTATTCCTCGCGCTCGGCGTGATGATCATGGCCGGCGGCGTGGGTGACTGGAAGCTGTTGTCGAACATCAACGACCCGCTTCCCCAGGCGATGAAAGCGGTGGTTGGCAGTAACTCCACCTGGATGCACATGCTGGTGTGGATCGGTTTGTTCGGGCTGGTGGCGAGCTTCCACGGCATCATCCTTGGCTACTCGCGGCAGTTCTTCGCCCTGGCGCGCGCCGGTTATCTGCCGAAAAGCCTGGCCAAACTGTCGCGCTTCCAGACGCCGCACCGGGCGATTCTGCTGGGCGGCGTAATTGGCATCGCGGCGATCTACAGTGACGGCCTTATCAATTTGCAGGGCATGAGCCTGACCGCGGCGATGATCACCATGTCGGTGTTCGGCGCCATTGTGATGTACATCATCAGCATGCTCAGCCTGTTCAAACTGCGCAAAAGCGAACCGCTGTTGGAGCGCAGTTTCCGCGCCCCCGGCTACCCGATCGTGCCAGGAATTGCCTTGGTGCTGGCGATTGTCTGCCTGATTGCCATGGCCTGGTTCAACGCGCTGATCGGTGCGATTTTCCTCGGGTTCATGGCCGTTGGCTTCATCTACTTCCTGCTCACCGGCCAATCGCGTGCCGATGCGCCGGCGGATGCGATGTTGACCGGGGAATAGCTAACGTCACAGGGCATTGGGCGCCTACTATGGAGGCTGTATGGAACGACTGACCACGTCGGATGTTCTAAGAAATATCCATTACAAGGAGAGCCCTATGCCCTGGTATGCCTGGTTAATTCTGGTGGTTGCAATCGGCTCGGTGGTCGGCGGCCTGATGATGTTGCGCGACACCGCGAACAAGGTTGAATTGACTGACGAACAACGCAGACGCGTCGCGGAGCGCAATGCTGAAGCGGATTCACAGGATGCGCAGAATCGTTGAGTTTCGTTGAAACGGTTTCTGTAGGAGCTGCCGAAGGCTGCGATAGGCCCTATGTCGCTGCGATCAGTATTTGATCGATCGCAGCCTTCGGCAGCTCCTACAGAGCATTGCCTGCATTTTGCTCAATCAATCTCTGCTGTCCTGCACCACCGTCCGATGACTCTGCAATGGCGTCACGGCAATCCGGAACGGCTGGAAGATTTTGAACAGTGCACCGTTATCCCGCAGTTTTTGCAGCAGGTTGCTGAACTGCTCGCCGGTGATGTTGGCCTTGGGGCTGACCAGGGCGAAATGACGGTAGACCTGATCGACCCTCTCCGACACCAGCAACTGACTCGCCTCCTCCCGATTACGCGCCAAGTAATCGCTCAGGTACGAACGCGTCACCAGAGCGATATCGGCACGGTCGCGCAGCACCATCAGCAAATTGGCGTCGTGGGAATAGGTCAGCGTGGCGCTGTAGTGTTCGGCCAGGTATTTGGGGTCGGCGTTAAAGCTGGCGAATTCGTAGTGATAGCCGCTGAACAGCGCCAGACGCTTGCCTTGCAGGTCGGCAAAGTAGGTCTCATCGCGACCGGTCATGCGCTTGGCGACGAAAATCTCCGCGTCTTCAAGGCCCATGTCGACGTTCACATGGGGGATGTCCTTCCAACCCCAGTCCGGGTTTTCAAAGATCGCCATGTCGACGCGGCCTTGCTCGAAATCACGGAAACGTCGCGGGATCGAGGTGGGCACCAGGACAAATTCAAAGTCGCTTTGCACCGCATTCAGCGCTTCGGCCAACTGAGGTAACAAGCCGGTATCCTCACCCTTTTCAGGGCGAATGGTGTACGGCGGAAAATGTGCAGCGCCAATCCGAATGACTTGTGCTGCCTCGGTTTGCCACGCGGATAACGCGAAAACCGCCAGCAGCAGAGCCTGGGAAGCCGTCCGCAATGGCCAAAGCATCAAGACTGCTCACCTCTGGAAAATGGATACGCTAAGCTATGCGTTTTCACAGTGTTAAACAATGTTAAAACGATGGCAGATGGGACAATTTACCGGCTTCAAGCTTGTTTCAGAACCATCAGCAGGGCTTCATCCGCCAACTGGTTCAAGGTCATGCTGCCTTGGGCACGGAACCAGGTAGTGGTCCAAGACAAGGCGCCGGTCAGGAAACGCCGGGTAATGAACACATCACCGCGGATAAGGCCCGCTTCTTTCGCCTCGCCCAACACCTGCAACCACAGCTGTTCGTAGATATCGCGCAGGGCCAGTACCTGTTGTTGCCCTTGCGCCGATAGCGAACGCCACTCGTAAACCAGCACCGCCATGGCTTCGCCGCTGCCACCCATGATCGATTGCAGCTCGCAACGAATCAGCGCCAGCACCCGCTCGCGCACTCCGACCGCCTCTGCCAGCGACGCATGCATCAACGCAGTGTTGTAGCGCACGGTTTCTTCCATCACCGAACGCAGGATTTCGTCCTTGCTCTTGAAGTGATGAAAAATACTGCCGGACTGAATACCCACCGCCCCGGCCAGATCACGCACCGTGGTGCGCTCGTAGCCTTTGTTGCGAAACAGGTGCGCCGCCACTTGCAGCAGCTTGCCGCGAGCGCTGTCGGGATCGGTGATCTGACCGGCGTCCACCAGCCCACGCATCACTTCCAGGGCTTTTTGTTCGTCCACGGTAAGTATCCTTTGGCAAATAAAGCGGATTGCGCGGGCAATTTATGCCTCCAAAGTCTACCAAGCAAGCGCTCGGCTGGTAGGCCGCCAAATAAATTAATTCCAAGGCCTTCCAAAACCAAGCGCTTGCTTGGTAGTCTCATTCACACACAGTCAATCGGTCTCGAGGTCTGTCATGTCGAAACACGTGCGTATCGGTTGCGCCAGCGCGTTCTGGGGCGATACCTGCACCGCCGCCGCGCAGTTGGTCGACGGCGGCGAGCTGGATTATCTGGTATTCGATTACCTGGCCGAGATCACTATGTCGTTGCTGGCGGGCGCGCGGATGAAAAACCCGGGCGCCGGTTACGCCACCGATTTCGTCGAAGTCCTCGCGCCGCTGCTGGAAAAGATCGCCAGCCGCAACATCCGGGTGATCAGCAACGCCGGCGGGGTCAATCCCCAGGCCTGCGCGGCGGCGCTGCAAGCCGCCTGTGATCAGGCCGGTGTCGCGCTGAAAATCGCCGTGCTGCACGGCGACAACCTGCAACCTGATTTCAACACCCTGCGCAATGCCGGCCTCCATGAGATGTTCACCGGTGCCCCGCTGCCGCCGCTGTGCGTGTCGGTCAACGCCTACCTCGGCGCACCCGGCATCGTCGAGGCGCTGCGTCTGGGCGCCGATATCGTCATCACCGGCCGTGTGGTGGACAGCGCGGTGGTCAGTGCGGCGCTGGTGCATGAATTCGGCTGGTCGTGGCAGGACTACGACAAACTGGCCCAGGCCGCGCTGGCCGGGCACATCATCGAATGCGGCGCGCAATGCACCGGCGGTAATTTCACCGACTGGCAGGACGTGCCCGACTACGAACACATCGGCTTTCCGATCATCGACGTCAGCGCCGATGGTGGATTTATCGTCAGCAAGACCGAGGGTTCGGGCGGGCTGATTTCGCCGCTAAGTGTCGGCGAACAACTGCTGTATGAAATCGGCGATCCACGGGCGTATTTGTTGCCGGACGTGGTGTGCGATTTCACCCAGGTGCGGCTCAAGCAAGTGGGCGAAAACCGAGTCAGTGTCGAAGGCGCACGCGGCCTCGCGCCAGGCCCTCACTACAAAGTCTCGGCCACTTACCCCGACGGTTTCCGCTGCACTGCCAGTTGTCTGATAGCCGGCATCGATGCCGTAAAAAAAGCCCGACGGGTTGCTGAAGCCATCATCAACAAGACCAACGAACTCTTCGCCCAACGTGGCTGGCCGTCCTACAGCGAAGTGAACATCGAACTGCTCGGCAGCGAAGCAACCTACGGCCCCCACGGCCAGCGTCAGGATTGCCGCGAAGTGGTGGTCAAACTGGCGGTGCGCCATCCGGAGAAACAGGCATTAGTGCTGTTCTCCCGAGAGATCGCCCAGGCCGCCACCGGCATGGCGCCGGGCCTCACCGGCATCGTCGGCGGTCGCCCAACGGTGTACCCGGTGATTCGCCTGTTTTCGTTTCTGATCGATAAATCGGCCTGTCAGTTGCAGGTCGAGCTTGGGGGGCAGCGCCGGCCGATTGCCTTGCCGACACAGGATCACTTCGACCCCAGCGCCCTCGCCCCGCCCTTGCAACCGCCGCAACCGCATGCCCAGGCCGACGCCAGTGTGCCGCTGGTGAAACTGGCAGTGGCGCGTTCCGGGGACAAGGGTAACCACAGCAATATCGGGGTCATGGCGCGCCGCCCCGAGTACCTGCCGTGGATCGCCGAGACTCTGACCAATGCGGTGGTGGTGGACTGGATGAGCCATGTGCTCGACCCGCTGCACGGCCGCGTCGAGCGTTGGTACCTGCCGGGCAGCCACAGTTTGAACTTCCTGCTGGAAAACGCCCTCGGCGGCGGCGGTGTTGCCAGCCTGCGCATCGATCCGCAGGGCAAGGCCTTCGCCCAACAGTTGCTTGAAATCCAGATCCCGGTGCCGCAGAGCATTGCCGATCAGGTCAACGGCCACACTCACGCCCATTCATAAGAGGTGCCGCATGCCCTACGACTCGATCTTCCGCCCCGACCTGTTTCGCGGTCAGACCCACGTGGTGACCGGTGGCGGCAGTGGTATCGGGCGTTGCACCGCCCATGAACTGGCAGCCCTTGGAGCGCACGTGGTGCTGGTCGGGCGCAAGCCGGAAAAGCTCGAACAGGTCAGCGCCGAAATCATTGAAGACGGTGGCAGCGTCAGTTGGCATGCCTGCGATATTCGTGAAGAAGAGCGCGTGCAGGCCACGGTTGCGCAGATCATCGCCCAGCGCGGCGCGATCCACGGGCTGGTCAACAACGCTGGCGGCCAATACCCCGGCCCGTTGGCGTCGATCAATCAAAAAGGCTTCGAAACGGTGATGCGCACCAACCTGGTCGGCGGTTTCCTCATGGCGCGCGAGGTGTTTAACCAGTCGATGAGCAAAGACGGCGGCGCCATCGTCAACATGCTCGCCGACATGTGGGGCGGCATGCCCGGCATGGGGCATTCCGGCGCGGCGCGATCGGGCATGGAAAACTTCACCAAAACCGCCGCCTTCGAGTGGGGCTATGCCGGCGTGCGGGTCAACGCCGTGGCGCCAGGCTGGATAGCCTCCAGCGGCATGGACACCTACCAGGGCGCGTTCAAGGCGGTGATTCCGACCCTCCGTGAACACGTGCCGCTGAAACGCATCGGCACCGAATCAGAGGTCAGCGCGGCCATCGTCTTCCTGCTCAGCCCCGGCGCCGCCTTTATCAGTGGCAGCACCCTGCGCATCGACGGCGCGGCCAGCCAGGGCACTCGCGCCTGGCCGTTGCATAAGGCGCATAACAGCCATGCCTATAACGGCTTTCACCGCGCTACCTTGCCGGATGTGCTGCAAGACGCCGCGTCGAAGGACAAGGAGTAACCCATGCCGGTGATCGAATCGCAGCTCGACCGCCACAGCGCCGACTTCACGCGCAATCGCGAGGCGATGCTGGCGGGCATCGACCAAGTGCGGCAATTGGAAAACGCGCTGCTGGACAAGGCTCAGGAGGCCAAGGACAAATTCACCCAGCGTGGCCAGTTGTTGCCCCGCGAACGCCTGAACCTATTGCTCGACCCTGGCGCGCCGTTCCTCGAACTGGCGTCGCTGGCCGGCTATAAACTGCATGACGACAAGGACGGCACCCAGGCCGGCGGTGGTCTGATCGCTGGCATCGGCTACGTCAGCGGCGTGCGGGTGTTGGTGGTGGCCAATAACAGCGCGATCAAGGGCGGCACCATCTCCCCCAGCGGCCTGAAAAAATCCCTGCGCCTGCAACAGATCGCCATGGAAAACAAACTGCCGGTGCTGACCCTGGCCGAAAGCGGCGGCGCCAACCTCAACTATGCGGCGGAAATCTTCGTCGAAGGCGCGCGGGGCTTTGCCAATCAAGCGCGGATGTCGGCCATGGGCTTGCCGCAAATCACCGTGGTGCATGGCTCATCCACCGCCGGCGGCGCTTACCAGCCGGGGCTGTCGGACTACGTGGTGGTGGTGCGTGGCAAAGCCAAACTGTTCCTCGCAGGCCCGCCGTTGCTCAAGGCTGCGACGGGAGAAATCGCCACCGACGAGGAGCTGGGCGGCGCCGAGATGCACGCACAAGTCGCCGGCACTGCGGAATACTTGGCGGAAAACGACGCCGACGGTGTGCGCATCGTGCGTGAAATCGTCGCGATGCTGCCGTGGAATGCGCAACTGCCGGTACGCCCGGACAAGACATTTCAGCCGCCGTTGTACCCGATCGACGACTTGCTCGGGCTCATCCCCAGCGACCCGAAAAAACCCTATGACGTGCGGGAAATCATCGCCCGACTGGCCGACGCTTCGCAGTTCCTGGAGTTCAAGGGCGAGTTCGACTCACAGACGATTTGCGGCCATCTGCAGATCGAAGGCCAACCCTGCGGCGTGATCGGCAACAACGGCCCGATCACCCCCAAAGGCGCGAGCAAGGCCGCACAGTTCATCCAGTTATGCGACCAGAGCCAGACCCCGCTACTGTTCTTGCACAACACCACGGGCTTTATGGTCGGCAGCGAATCCGAGCAACAGGGCGTGATCAAACACGGCGCGAAAATGATCCAGGCCGTGGCCAATGCCCGAGTCCCAAAACTGACCATCGTGGTCGGCGGTTCCTACGGCGCCGGCAACTACGCCATGTGCGGCCGAGGCCTCGACCCACGCTTCATCTTCGCCTGGCCCAACAGCCGCACGGCGGTGATGGGCGGCGCGCAGGCAGGCAAGGTCTTGCGCATCGTCACCGAAGCCAAACAAATCAAATCAGGCCTGACCCCCGACCCCAAGGTGCTGGACATGCTGGAACAGGTCACCGCACAGAAGCTCGACAGCCAATCCACTGCGCTGTACGGCACTGCCAGCCTGTGGGACGACGGGCTGATCGACCCTCGCGATACACGGACTTTGCTGGGCTATTTGCTGGATATTTGCCAGGAGGCTGCGGCCCGGCCGTTGCAGGGCAATAGTTTTGGTGTGGCGCGGTTTTGACCAACCCAGTAGGAGCTGCCGAAGGCTGCGATTGGCATTCAAACGCGGCGACCGGTTTTCGGTCGTTCGCAGCCTTCGGCAGCTCCTACAGGAGTTCAGTGAACCTTAGAAAAAGGGAGAACAACAAAAAATGATCTTTACCCAGGAACACGAAGAACTACGCCGCACGGTGCGCCATTTTGTCGACCGGGAAATCAACCCGCACGTCGACGAGTGGGAAAAAGCCGGGCGCTTCCCGATCCACGAACTGTTCCGCAAAGCCGGCGACCTGGGCCTGCTGGGCATCTCCAAGCCCGAACAATTCGGCGGCATGGGTCTGGACTACAGCTACTCCATCGTCGCCGCCGAAGAACTCGGCACCATTCACTGCGGCGGCGTGCCCATGTCCCTCGGCGTGCAGACCGACATGTGTACCCCCGCCCTCGCCCGCTTTGGCTCCGACGAACTGCGCGAAGAATTCCTGCGTCCCGCCATCAGCGGTGAAATGGTCGGCTGCATCGGCGTCTCCGAAGTCGGTGCCGGCTCGGACGTCGCCGGGCTCAAGACCCACGCAAAAAAAGATGGCGCCGACTACGTGATCAACGGCAGCAAAATGTGGATCACCAACTCGCCCAGCGCCGACTTCATCTGCCTGCTGGCCAACACCTCGGACGACAAGGCCCACATCAACAAATCGCTGATCATGGTGCCAATGAACACCCCCGGCATCAGCCTCAGCCCGCACCTCGATAAACTCGGCATGCGCAGTTCCGAAACCGCCCAAGTGTTCTTCGACAACGTGCGCGTGCCGCAACGCAACCGCATCGGCCACGAAGGCGCGGGCTTCATGATGCAGATGCTGCAATTCCAGGAAGAACGGCTGTTCGGCGCGGCGAACATGATCAAGGGCCTGGAATACTGCATCGACAGCACCATCGAGTACTGCCGCGAACGCAAAACCTTCGGCAATGCGCTGATCGACAACCAGGTCATTCACTTCCGCCTGGCCGAACTGCAAACCGAAATCGAATGCCTGCGCGCGCTGGTCTACCAGGCCACCGAGCAGTACATCAAAGGCCGCGACGTGACCAAATTGGCGTCGATGGCCAAGCTCAAGGCCGGCCGACTGGGCCGTGAAGTCAGCGACAGTTGCCTGCAATATTGGGGTGGCATGGGCTTCATGTGGGACAACCCGGTGTCCCGCGCCTACCGCGACGTGCGCCTGGTGTCGATTGGCGGCGGCGCGGACGAAATCATGCTCGGCATCATCTGCAAACTGATGAGCATCCTGCCCGGTAAAAAATCATGAGCCCGCTACCCGCTTGCCAGACCCTGCTGCTGCACAGCCACGGCGGCGTGCTGCACATCAGCCTCAACCGCCCGCAAAGCCGCAATGCCATGAGCCTGGAAATGGTCGGCGAACTGCGCGCGGTGCTGGCGGTGGTGCGTGACGAGCCACAGCTTCGCGCGCTGGTGCTGTCCGGTTCCGGCGGACATTTCTGCGCCGGGGGCGACATCAAGGACATGGCCCACGCGCGCAGTGATGGCGCCGAGGCTTATCGCGAGCTGAACCGGGCTTTTGGGGCGCTGCTGGAAGAGGCCGAGCGCACGCCGCAGGTGCTGATTACCGTGCTCGACGGCGCGGTGCTCGGCGGTGGTTTTGGTTTGGCGTGCGTCAGCGATATCGCGATTGCCCACTATCAGGCGCAGTTCGGCCTGCCGGAAACCAGCCTTGGCCTGATCCCCGCGCAAATCGCGCCGTTCGTGGTCAAGCGCATCGGCCTGACCCAAACCCGACGTCTGGCGCTGACCGCCGCGCGTTTCGATGGCGAAGAAGCTGGGCGCCTGGGGCTGGTGCATTTTGTCGAGCGTGACGCGCAAGCGATGGCCGAACGTTTAAGCGAGGCGTTGGACCAGGTCCTGCGCTGCGCTCCCGGCGCCAACGCCGCGACCAAGGCCCTATTGCTGAATACCGGTGAATGGCCGCTGGGCACCGTTCTGGATCAGGCGGCCGAGGCCTTCAGCCAGGCCGTGGTCGGCCATGAAGGCGTGGAAGGCACCCTGGCGTTCGTGCAAAAACGCGAGCCGGCCTGGGCCAAGCGCACTTATTAATAGGAAGCAGCCGATGCCAGCCTTCAGCAAAATCCTGATTGCCAACCGTGGCGAAATTGCCTGTCGGGTGATCGACACCGCGCACCGCCTCGGTTATCGCAGCGTTGCCGTGTTCAGTGAGGCCGACGCCGACGCGCGCCATGTGCAACTGGCCGACGAAGCCGTGTGCATCGGCCCGGCGCAGGTGCAGCAGTCGTACCTGAACATCGAGGCGATCCTGGACGCCGCCCGCCGTACCGGCGCCGATGCGATTCATCCCGGTTATGGGTTCTTGTCGGAGAACGCCGCGTTCGCCCTGGCCTGTGCGCAGGCCGGTCTAGTGTTCATCGGCCCCAGCGCCAAAGCCATCGAACTGATGGGCAGCAAACGCCTGTCGAAACTGGCAATGATCGAAGCCGGTGTGCCGTGCATCGCCGGTTATCAAGGCGCCGAGCAGGACGACGCGCGCCTCAGTGAAGAGGCCCGACGCATCGGCTATCCGCTGATGATCAAGGCCAGCGCCGGCGGCGGTGGGCGTGGCATGCGCTTGGTGCACGACCCTGAACAGCTGCTGGAACAATTACGCACCGCGCGGTCTGAGGCGCTGAATGCCTTTGGCTCCAGTGAACTGATTCTGGAGCAGGCGTTGATCGGTCCGCGCCATGTGGAGGTGCAGATATTCGGTGATCACCACGGCCATCAGCTGTACCTCGGCGAGCGCGATTGTTCGGTGCAGCGGCGCCATCAGAAGGTCATCGAAGAAGCGCCCTGCCCAGTGATGACCGCAGAGCTGCGTGCGGCCATGGGCGCCGCCGCGCTCAAGGCGGCGCGGGCGGTGAACTATGTCGGCGCGGGCACCGTGGAGTTCATGCTCGATCAACGCGGGCAGTTTTACTTTCTGGAAATGAACACCCGCTTGCAGGTCGAACACCCGGTGACAGAAATGACGACCGGCCTGGACTTGGTGGCCTGGCAACTACAGGTGGCCGCCGGCGAGCCCTTGCCGCTGCGTCAGGATCAGATCCCGCTCAACGGCCACGCCATCGAAGTGCGGCTGTATGCCGAAGACCCGGCCAATGGCTTCATGCCGCAAACCGGGCAGATCGTCGGCTGGCAACCGGCCTTGTCGGACGGCGTGCGCATCGATCACGGTATCCTCGAAGGCCAGCACATCAGCCCGTTCTACGACCCGATGCTGGGCAAGCTGATCGCCCACGGCCGCACCCGCGAAGAGGCGCGGCGCAAGCTGTTGCGCGCGGTGGAAGACAGCGTGCTGCTGGGCCTCAACAGCAACCAGCAGTTATTGGCCAACCTGCTCAACCACCCGGAATTCATCGCTGGCAACGCCACTACCGGGTTTATCGGCGAACACTTCAGCGACGATCCGTCGCTGCACCCGCAAACGCCCACCCCGACCGAACTGGCATTGGCGGCGGCGTTGTTCTACCACGCCTCAGCCGCTGCCCACCCGGCGCCGCGAGCGGGCTGGCGCAACAACCCGACCACGCCCTGCTGTTATGTGTTGGGGCATGGCGAGCAACGCTTTGCGCTGGAACTGCGTCAGCACGGTGAATGCCTCGACATTCGCGCCGCTAACGCCACTGTCAGCCTGCAGGTGTTGCAGCACGATGGGCGCTGGGCCTTGGTCGAGATCGATGGCGTACGACGTCGCTATGCCTATCGTCAGCACAGCGACAGCCTGTGGTTGCGCGGAGCCTCGGGCAACCTGCACCTGCTGGACCTGACCCACGCGCCGGTCAATGCCCGGCAGGACCTGCGCTCCGGCACCGTCAAGGCGCCAATGGACGGGGCCATCGTCGAGGTGCTGGTCAGCGAAGGCGCCACCGTGAGCAAGGGCCAACTGCTGCTGGTGCTGGAAGCGATGAAGATGGAACACCCGCTCAAGGCCGGCATCGACGGGGTCATCCAGCGCCTGCAAGTGATTCAGGGCGACCAGGTGAAAAGTCGTCAGGTGTTGCTGGAGGTTGCGCCATTGGACGTATCCGCCTGATAGTGACTACGCTCAAACCACCTTACTGCTGCTTGATCGGAGTTTGATATGCCGCACTGGTTGGTGATTGATCTGGAGGCCACCACAGAGGAAGGCGGCTGGCCACTGGCGGAAATGGAGATCATTGAGATCGGTGTGACCCTGGTTAATCAGGACGGTCGGGAACTGGACCATTTCGAACGCTTCGTGCGCCCCGTGCGCCGCCCGCAATTGACCAGTTTCTGCAAGGAGCTGACCCACATCAGTCAGGTCAATATCGACAACGCCCAGACCCTGTCGGTGATCTGGCCGCAGTTCGAGCGCTGGCTGGCTCACCATCGCCCGCGCCTGGTGGGTTGGGCCAGTTGGGGCGAATACGATCGTCGGCAACTGGAACAGGAATGGCAACAACAGCAACTGACCAGCGACTTGAGCACCCTGCCCCACGTCAACCTCAAGCAACGCTTCATCGAGGCCCGCCAACTGCAACGCCCGCTGGGCCTGAACGGCGCACTGCAACTGGCCGGCATGCAATTCAACGGGCAACAACACCGGGCCCTGGTGGATGCGCGCAACACCGCTCGATTGTTGCCATTGATACTGCCGGCGTGACGCCTTTCGCAAAGCGGATGACGGCTTTCTATACGTTCGGCATACTGGACGACCTTTTCCGACCCTTTTCTCAAGGAATCGCCCATGTTTAAAGTTAATGAGTATTTCGACGGCACCGTTAAATCCATCGCTTTCAAGCAAACGGAGGGTGAAGCCACCGTTGGTGTCATGGCCCCTGGCGACTACGAATTCGGGACCGCCCAGCGCGAAATCATGCACGTGATTTCCGGCGCCCTCAGCGTCAAACTGCCGGACAGCACTGATTGGGAAACCTTCGAAGCCGGCAGCCAGTTCAAAGTACCGGCCAACAGCAAGTTTCAGCTGAAAGTAGCCGTTGATACCGCTTACCTGTGTGAATACCGCGGCTGATCTGATTCATACATAACCCTGTAGGAGCTGTCGCAGGCTGCGATCCAACGGCCGGAAGGCCGTTCCGGCCTTATCGCAGCCGGCGGCAGCTCCTACAGGAAATATGATGCGGCGCTACACCACCTCTTCCCCCCGATGCACATTGAATTGCAGCGCCGCCAGCCGTGCATACAGCGGATTGGTCGCGATCAGCTGTTGATGGGTACCGACCGCCACCAAATGCCCCTGATCGATCACCGCAATCCGGTCGGCGTTCTGCACCGTGGCCAGGCGGTGGGCGATCACCAGCGTGGTACGGCCTTTCATCAGGCTCGGCAAGGCTTGTTGAATCAGGTGTTCACTCTGCGCATCCAGCGCGCTGGTGGCCTCGTCCAGCAGCAGGATCGGCGCGTCCACCAGTAATGCCCGGGCAATCGCCAGCCGCTGGCGCTGACCGCCCGACAGCCCCAGGCCGCTGTCACCCAGGTGAGTTTGATAACCCTGGGGCAACTGCAGGATGAACTCATGGGCATGCGCAATCCGCGCCGCCGCCTGAACCTGCTCGAGCGTGGCATCAGGGTTGCCGTAGCGAATATTCTCCTCGATGCTGCCGAAAAACAGCGCCGGCGTCTGCGACACCAGGGCAAAACAACGGCGCAGGTCCAGCGGATCAAGACGACTGATCGGCAGCCCTTCCACCAACACCCGCCCTTGTTGTGGATCGTAAAAGCGCAGCAACAGATCGAACAAGGTCGACTTGCCCGCCCCGGAAGGCCCGACTAATGCCAGGGTTTCGCCCGCTTCGATGCTCAGGCTGAAGGCTTCGATGGCATTGCGTTCAGGTCGCGACGGATAGGAAAAGCTCACGTCTTCCAGCGCCAAACGCCCACTGACCCGCTGTGGCAAGCGCAGCAGATCGCTGCTCGGCGGGGTGATTTCGCTGGTCGCCTGCAACAACTCGCCAATCCGCTCCGCCGCCCCCGCCGCGCGCTGCAACTCGCCAATCACTTCGCTGAGCGTGCCGAACGCGCTGCCAACGATCAGGCTGTAGAACACGAACGCCGCCAGTTCGCCACCGGAGATCCGTCCGGCAATCACATCCATGCCGCCGACCCACAGCATCACGCCGACCGCGCCGAGCACCAGTACGATCACCAGGGTAATCAGCCACGAGCGCTGCAAAATGCGTTTGCGCGCAGTGTCGAACGCCTGTTCCGCGGTGGCGCCGAAGCGCTGTTTGTCCTGTTGCTGGTGGTTGTAGGCCTGCACGGTCTTGATCTGGCCCAGCGCTTCGGCGACGTAGCTGCCGACGTCGGCAATCCGGTCCTGGCTTTCCCGCGACAACGTGCGTACCCGCCGACCAAAAATCAGAATTGGCGCCACCACCAACGGCAAGGCCACCACCACGATGCTGGTGAGCTTGGGGTTGGTGAAGAACAGCAAGACGATGCCGCCGATCACCATCAACAGATTGCGCAGGAACAACGACAGCGACGAACCGATCACCGACTGCAACAGCGTGGTGTCGGTAGTCAGTCGCGACTGGATTTCCGAGCTGCGGTTGTTCTCATAAAAGCCGGGGTGCAGGTTGATCAAGTGATCGAACACCCGCTTGCGAATGTCGGCCACCACCCGCTCACCGATCCACGACACCAGGTAAAAACGCGCAAAGGTGCCGATCGCCAGTCCGATCACCAGCAACAGAAAAAAGCCAATGGAGCGGTTGAGCAAGGCTGGCGACTGGGTCAAAAAACCCTGATCGACCATCAATTTGATGCCTTGGCCCATGGACAGGGTAATCCCGGCGGTAATGATAAGCGCTAGCAAGGCCCCCATTGCCTGCCAGCGGTACGGCGCAACGAAACGCATCGCCAGACGAACGGCGTGGCGCTGGCGACTGGAAAACATTGAGACCATGAATGGGACCTGCCTGCCGGAAGAGAGATGAGTAAGAGAGCCTACACCTGTGGGGTCGCGCAATCGCGGACTAACGCCATGGCAGCTGAAATGACCGTGGGATACTCACGTTGCGCGCGGTTGATATGCCTGGCTGTAAGGGCTTTTAGACAGGATTGATCTAAAGCGCCGGTAGCGATTTGCGGGCATTTCTGTTGGACTGAATTGGCCGCGAGTCCACACGAGGAGATGTCACAGCGTGGTCATCTCGCGGAGTTACCTTGAGCGCACAACCTGATGAGGAGACAGGCCATGAGCTTACAGAACAGCACCAATCACGTGCCGGTCGTTCGGACCACCCCCACCCTGCCTGTCGGCGGCGCCATTCTCGACAAGGACGGACGCGAGATCCTGATCACTGAAGAGATGGTTCAAGCGGCGTGTCAGGAATGCGACAAACTCTGGGTCAAACCCGAAAAACAAGATTGATGCTGCACTGAATTCCTTTAGAGCCCGGCCTTGCAGCCGGGTTTTTTCTGCCTGCGATGTCTGGACGGTGCGCGTCAGATCACCACCGCACCCAATGCCGTGGCGATCTGTCGCAAGGCTTCGGACTCACCTTCGATACGCACCACCAGCCCTTCGATTTCGCGGCGCTCCGGGTAATGCTTGCGCAGGCCGTCGAACGCCAGCCGTTGTTCGGCGACGCTGCCGCCCAGGCTGCGACGGAAATCCGCGTCGTCGCGACGTGGGTCGTACACGCCACGGCAGAGCATGGCCAGCGCCCAGGCCGGGTCGGTGCTGGCATTGAGCGTCAGTTGAGTCAGCCACGGCCGTGGCAGCAGTTCTTCCAGGTTGACGCTGGGGGTGCGTTCGAAGTGCGCGCAGAACGCTTCATAAATCTGCGACGTGCCACGTTGCTTGCCGTCGAGGCTATAACCGGCAATGTGTGGAGTACCGATTACGCACAGGTCGGCCAGCGCGACATCCACCGTGGGTTCTTCTTCCCAGACGTCGAGCACCGCTTGCAGGTCTTCACGTTGCAGTAACACTTTGCGCAGCGCAGCGTTATCCACCACCGGGCCACGGGCGGCGTTGATCAGCCAGGTACCCGGTTTGAGCGCGCGCAGCTGCGCCTCGGCGAACAGGTGCCAGGTCGGCGCGCTACCGGTTTTGGTCAGCGGCGTGTGCAGGCTGATCACGTCGCACTGCTCGATGATCTGCTCTAGGCTGACGAAGCCCTCGTCTTCGGTTGCCTGACGTGGCGGGTCGCACACCAGCACCTTCCAGCCAAGCCCTTGCAGCACCTTGACCAGCCGACCACCGACCTGCCCGGCCCCGACCACGCCGTAAGTACGCTGGCTCAGCTGCGCACCTTCGATTTCCGCCAGGGTCAGCAGGCTACCCAGCACGTAATCCACCACGCCACGCGCATTGCAGCCGGGGGCGCTGGACCATTGAATGCCGGCCCGGTGGAAATACTCCAGGTCCAGGTGGTCGGTGCCAATGGTGCAAGTGCCGACGAATTGCACCTTGCTGCCTTCCAGCAGCGCCTGGTTGACCTGCGTCACGGAGCGCACCAGCAACACGTCCGCCTCGGCCACGGCTTGACGGTCGATGGCGCGGCCCGGCAAGCGGCGGATTTCGCCGAATGAAGCAAAGAACGCGTCGAGCAGCGGAATATTTTCGTCGGCAACAATAAGCATGATGGGCTCCCTGAGGTGGGCGCCAGTGTAGGCGCTGGAGCGGTGTCGAGCCAGCCATCACGCGCGGGATCTGACGGTTACACAACTCTGATTTCTGACCCTGGCGTCAAACGCGTAGAATACCCGGCCCTTTGCAGCCGCCTTCGGATTTATCGTGAATTCTGCGTCGCCACACTCATCCGCCCTGTCCCGCCCCGCTCGCGTACGTCTGGAGCTGCGCACGTTGTTGGCGTTGGCAGTGCCGCTGATGATCGGCCAGCTTGCTTACACCGCGATGGGCTTCGTCGATGCGGTGATGGCAGGCAGTGTCGGCCCGCGCGACCTGGCGGCGGTGGCGTTGGGCAACTCGATCTGGGTGCCGATTTACCTGTTCATGACCGGCACCCTGCTGGCGACCACGCCCAAAGTCGCGCAACGCTTCGGCGCCGGGCAATCCACGGAAATCGGTGCTCTGGTGCGTCAGGCCCTGTGGCTGGCGCTGGCGGTGGGTTTGATCGCTTCGACCTTGCTGCTGAACGCCGAGCCGATCCTGCACCTGATGAAGGTCGATCCGCTGCTGATCGAGCCGTGCATGCAGTACCTGCGCGGGATCGCCTGCGGGCTGCCGGCCACGGCGTTGTTCTATGTGCTGCGCTGTTTCAGCGACGGCCTCGGCCGCACCCGCCCGAGCATGCTGCTGGGTCTGAGTGGCCTGGCCTTGAACATCCCGCTGAACACCATCTTTATCTACGGTCATTTCGGCGTGCCGGCCATGGGCGGCGTCGGTTGCGGCTGGGCCACGGCCTGCGTGATGTGGAGCATTTTGCTGGGCATGGGCCTCTGGGTGCGGCGCGCGAACATCTATAAAGCCAGTCAGGTGTTCGACCATTTCGACTGGCCGCAGTGGGCGGTGATCAAGCGCCTGCTCAGCGTCGGCCTGCCGATTGGCATCGCGATTTTCGCTGAATCGAGCATCTTCGCGGTGATTGCGCTGTTGATCGGCAGCCTCGGCTCCAACGTGGTCGCCGGGCACCAGATCGCATTGAATTTCAGCTCGCTGGTGTTTGTGATCCCGCTGTCGCTGGGCATGGCGGTGACCGTCCGTGTCGGCCAGGCCCTGGGCCGCAATGCGCCACGGGACGCGCGCTTCTGTGCGGGGGTCGGCATGGCCACGGCGCTGGTCTATGCCTGTGTGTCGGCGAGTTTGATGCTGCTGATGCGCGAACACGTGGCCGCGATCTACACCGCCGACCCGGTGGTGATCCAACTGGCGGCGTCGCTGATCGTGTTTGCCGCGCTGTTTCAGTTTTCCGATGCGCTGCAAGTGACAGCGGCCGGCGCATTGCGCGGGTATCAGGATACGCGGGTGACGATGCTGCTGACGTTGTTTGCCTATTGGGGGATTGGGCTGCCGGTGGGCTACGTGCTGGGACTTACCAACCTGTTCGGCCCGGCCAGTGGGCCGGCGGGGTTATGGCAAGGGCTGATCGTCGGCCTGACCTGCGCAGCGCTGATGCTCTCGGCACGGTTGACCAGCAGTGCGCGTCGGCGGATTCGTATTAATGCAAAAGCCGTTGGTTGACTGATTGTTCCCACGCGTGGGAACGATCCGAGATCAAGATCAAAACCTGTGCGCGGTCTCAATCCTGCTTCTTGCGAATCCAATATAGATACGTCCCGCCATCGGCCTGTTTCTCGACCAGTTCGTGGCCCAGGAACACGCAGAACTTGGGGATATCGCGTTGGGTCGACGGGTCGGTGGCGATGACTTTGAGCAGGCCGCCGGCGTGCAGGTCGCGAACCTTTTGGTGCAACATCATCACCGGTTCCGGGCAGTTCAGCCCGCTGGCGTCGAGGACGGCGTCAACAGCTAAGGTATCGATGGACTCAGGCATAAAGCACTCCAAAAACTGGCGAGCATTGTCGCGTAAAGCAGCACGGGGTTGAAGCCTACTTGGGTCTAAAGCGCTCAACGGCGCTTGCCATCGAGACGGCGCAAGTGACACGTAACTTCTTCGCGATCGTGATACAGCTGCTTGCAGCCGATGCTGACCTTGATCCCGCGCGCGATAAACCCTTCTTCGATACGCAACAGCAGGCGTCGCACTTCAGCATAGCGCTGTTTCATCGGCAGCTTCAGGTTAACCACCGCCTCGCGGCACAAGCCCTCGCCCAGCCAGGTTTCCAGCAAGGCGGCATTGCGCGCTGGCTTTTCGACGATGTCGCAGACCATCCAGTCCACCGGCTGACGCGGCTTGAAGGTAAAACCGTCGGCCATCAAGTGCTGTACCAGGCCGGTTTCCATCAGGCTTTCGGCCATCGGGCCGTTGTCGATGGCGGTGACCAGCATGCCGCGGCGCACCAGTTGATAGGTCCAGCCGCCCGGCGCCGCACCGAGGTCGACGCCAGTCATGTCGCCCGACAAGCGCTCCTCCCACTGATCACGCGGGATGAAGTGGTGCCAGGCTTCTTCCAGCTTCAAGGTCGAACGGCTCGGCGCTTCACGGGGAAATTTCAAACGCGGGATACCCATCGGCCACATCGCCGAATTATCAGCGTCGGCCATGCCGAGAAACACTTCGCGGCCACTTTTAAAGGTCAGCAACAGACGCGGCTTGCTCGCATCCTCCACCAGCTTGCCGGCCTGGGTCAGCGCCTTGCGCAGCGGGGCTTCGAACTTGCGGCAGAAATTCGACAGTTCTTTGCCATCATTGGTATCGACCACTTCCAGCCACAGGCTGCCGCACGTCGGGAAATTCGCCAATTGCGCGAGGATCACGCTGATGCGGTCGGTTTCCGGCAGATCGAGGAAAACCCCTCGCGCCCATTGCCGAGGAAAAATCAGCTCGGCAAAACGCTGGCCTTTCATCAGGCGCTCGGCACCGTCTTCTTCGGTGCAGACAAACTCGGCACAGGCGGCACTCGGCTTGGCCTTGGCGTAACCGGCTACGTTCAGACGCGCCGCGTGCTCGGCAATTTCCGAGCAGACTTCACCTTCGAAGCCCGGTCGGCAGTGCATAAACAGGGTGTTCATTCAATTCTCCTGGGCGGCGGCGAGATATTCAGCCAGCGCGCGGCGCTCGATCTGACTGATAGGGGTCAGCCCGATAGCGCAAAACCGGCGCATGATAGCTGAATCAGGAACCACTGGGGCTGCTCGGCGGTCCAGTCATACACCTGTCATTCGCAAGGCGCCCTAATCAGGGCTAGTTTTAGAGTCTTCCGATTCCCCAAGGTCCGTGCCGTGCGGACCTTACAAGGAGTTATGTTCATGCCCTCGCTCGATAGCCTGAAAAGCCTCAAAACATTAGACATCGACCACACCACCTACCACTACTTCAGCTTGCCGGAAGCCGCCAAAACCCTCGGTGACCTGAGCAAACTGCCGATGTCGCTGAAAGTCCTGCTGGAAAACCTGCTGCGCTGGGAAGACAACAAGACCGTCACCGGCGCCGACCTCAAGGCCCTGGCCGCCTGGCTCGGCGAGCGCCGCTCCGACCGGGAAATCCAGTACCGACCGGCCCGGGTGCTGATGCAAGACTTCACCGGCGTGCCCGCTGTAGTCGACCTGGCCGCCATGCGCGCCGCCGTGGCCAAGGCCGGTGGCGATCCGCAGCGGATCAACCCGTTGTCGCCGGTGGACCTGGTGATCGACCACTCGGTGATGGTCGACAAATTCGGCGATGCCAACGCCTTCAGCCAGAATGTCGATATCGAAATGGAGCGCAATGGCGAGCGTTATGCCTTCCTTCGCTGGGGCCAAAGCGCCTTCGATAACTTCAGCGTGGTGCCGCCGGGTACCGGTATTTGTCATCAGGTCAACCTGGAATACCTTGGGCGCACGGTGTGGACCAAGGACGAGGATGGCCGCACCTATGCCTTCCCGGACACACTGGTCGGTACCGATTCCCACACCACTATGATCAACGGGCTCGGCGTATTGGGCTGGGGCGTCGGCGGGATCGAGGCGGAAGCGGCGATGCTTGGGCAACCGGTGTCGATGCTGATTCCTGAAGTGATCGGCTTCAAACTAACCGGCAAGCTTAAGGAAGGCATTACCGCCACCGATCTGGTGCTGACCGTCACCCAAATGCTGCGCAAAAAAGGCGTGGTCGGTAAGTTTGTCGAGTTTTATGGCGATGGTCTGGCTGACCTGCCGTTGGCCGACCGCGCCACCATCGCCAACATGGCCCCGGAATACGGCGCCACCTGTGGTTTCTTCCCGGTGGACGACGTGACCCTGGACTACCTGCGCTTGTCCGGGCGCCCGGCGGACCGGGTGAAACTGGTCGAGGCCTACTGCAAAGCCCAGGGTTTATGGCGCCTGCCCGGTCAGGAACCGGTGTTCACTGATTCACTGGAACTGGACATGGGCAGCGTCGAAGCCAGCCTCGCCGGACCGAAACGCCCGCAAGACCGCGTTGCGCTGCCGAATGTCGCCAGTGCGTTCAGTGACTTCCTCAAATTGCAATTCAAGCCCACCAGCAAGGAAGTCGGCCGCCTGGAAAGCGAAGGCGGTGGCGGTGTCGCGGTGGGCAACGCCGATCTCGCGGGCGAAGCCGACTATGAATACGAAGGCCAGACCTATCGACTGAAAAACGGCGCGGTGGTGATCGCCGCCATCACCTCTTGCACCAACACCTCCAACCCCAGCGTGATGATGGCCGCCGGGCTGGTGGCGAAAAAGGCCGTGGAAAAAGGCCTGAAACGCAAGCCCTGGGTCAAAACCTCGCTGGCACCGGGCTCGAAAGTGGTCACCGACTACTACAAGGCCGCCGGCCTGACCCAGTACCTCGATGCGCTGGGTTTCGACCTGGTGGGCTATGGCTGCACCACCTGCATCGGCAACTCCGGCCCGTTGCAGGC
This sequence comes from Pseudomonas sp. NA-150, assembly GCF_044336365.1. Lineage (NCBI taxonomy): Bacteria > Pseudomonadati > Pseudomonadota > Gammaproteobacteria > Pseudomonadales > Pseudomonadaceae > Pseudomonas > Pseudomonas sp. NA-150. The sequence continues at coordinate 4,636,165 of NZ_CP172305.1, forward strand.
GCCGATTGAACAGGCCATTCAACAGTCGGACCTGACCGTGGCCTCGGTGCTGTCCGGCAACCGCAACTTCGAAGGCCGCGTGCATCCGCTGGTGAAAACCAACTGGCTGGCCTCGCCACCGCTGGTGGTGGCCTATGCGCTGGCCGGCACCGTGCGCACCGACCTCAGCAGCGAACCACTGGGCGAAGGGTCCGACGGCAAGCCGGTGTACCTGCGGGATATCTGGCCAAGCCAGAAGGAAATCGCCGAGGCGGTGCAGAGCGTCAACACCAGCATGTTCCACAAGGAATACACCGAAGTGTTCGCCGGCGACGCGCAATGGCAGGCGATCGAAGTGCCACAGGCGGCGACTTACGTCTGGCAGGAAGACTCGACCTACATCAAGCACCCGCCGTTCTTCGATGGCATCGGCGGCCCGCCTCCGGTCGTGGAAAACGTCGTCGGCGCGCACATCCTCGCCTTGCTCGGCGACTCGGTAACCACCGACCACATCTCTCCGGCCGGCAACATCAAGGCTGACAGCCCGGCAGGGCATTACCTGAAAGAGAAAGGCGTGGAATCCCGCGACTTCAACTCCTATGGCTCACGTCGCGGTAACCATGAAGTGATGATGCGCGGCACCTTTGCCAACATCCGAATCCGCAACGAAATGCTCGGCGGCGAAGAAGGTGGCAACACCATCCACATCCCCAGTGGGGCCAAGCTGGCGATCTACGACGCGGCCATGCGTTACCAGCAGGAAGGCACACCGTTGGTGGTGGTTGCCGGTCAGGAATACGGCACCGGCTCCAGCCGCGACTGGGCGGCCAAGGGCACCAACCTATTGGGCGTCAAGGCCGTGATCGCCGAGAGTTTCGAACGGATTCACCGCTCCAACCTGGTGGGCATGGGCGTGTTGCCATTGCAGTTCAAGGGCGGCCAGAGCCGTAAGACATTGAACCTGACCGGCAACGAAATCATCGACATCAGCGGCCTGACCCACGCCGAGTTGCAACCCGGCATGAGCCTGACCCTGACCATCACCCGCCAGGACGGCAAACAGGAAAACCTCGACGTGCTGTGCCGGATCGATACCTTGAACGAAGTTGAATACTTCAAGGCGGGGGGGATTCTGCATTATGTGTTACGGCAGTTGATTGCATCATAACGGCTGAAACTCCCAGGCAGTAGGAGCTGCCGCAGGCTGCGAACAATCGCCATCGCGAAGGTCGTTCCGACCTTATCGCAGCCTTCGGCAGCGCCTACAAAATGGGGGCCAGCCATAGATTTTTGTCCAACCACAAATCACTGTGGGAGCAGGATCGCCGCACCGCTGCGAAAGCGGCCGTAAATCCACCACGAAATAACGTCACCTACCGATGCATTTCCGCTTGTTTACCCACCCAATGCCTGATCAATAATGCGCCCTGCCGATGCGACTCGTCGGTCATTTGTAAAAGCCCCTCAATTTGTCGGCCTTTTAGCCGATAACACGCGAAAGCCCAGCGGATCGACAGCCCATGCGTAATAACCAGCCCATCACTCAACGCGAACGGACATTTCCCGCGCAACAGCGGTTGATTTCAACCACCGATGCCAAAGGCGTGATCACCTATTGCAACGATGCCTTCGTTGAAATCAGCGGTTTTACCCGCGAGGAACTGGTTAAAGCCCCGCACAACACGGTTCGTCACCCGGACGTGCCGGCTGCCGTGTTCGAGCACATGTGGAGCACCCTCAAGCAGGGGTTGCCATGGATGGGGATCGTCAAGAACCGCAGCAAAAACGGCGATCACTATTGGGTCAACGCCTACGTCACGCCGATGTTCGACAAGAAGCAGGTGGTGGGTTACGAGTCGGTCCGCGTCAAACCCACGGCCGAACAGATCCGCCGCGCCGAAACCCTGTACCTGCGCTTGAACCAGGGCAAATCTGCCGTGCCAAGCCGTGACAAGTGGCTGCCGGTGCTGCAGGACTGGCTGCCGTTCATCCTGGTCAGCCAACTGAGCTTCATGATTGGCGCCTGGCTCAACTCCAACTGGGGCTTCGCGCTGGCTGCGGCCCTGTCGGTGCCGTTGGGCCTTATGGGCTTGAGCTGGCAGCAGCGCGGCATCAAGCGTTTGTTGCAACTGGCCGAACAAACCACCTCCGACCCGCTGATCGCGCAGATGTACACCGACAGTCGCGGGCCACAGGCACGTCTGGAAATGTCGATCCTCAGCCAGGAGGCGCGCCTGAAAACCTGCCTGACCCGTCTGCAGGACACCGCCGAGCAACTGACCGACCAGGCGCGTCAGTCCGACACCCTGGCCCACGCCAGTTCATCCGGGCTGGAGCGTCAGCGGGTCGAAACCGAGCAAGTGGCCACCGCCGTCAATCAAATGGCCGCCACCACCCAGGAAGTCGCCAGCCATGTGCAACGCACCGCAGATGCCACACAGCAAGCCAACCAACTGACCCGTCGTGGTCGCGACGTTGCCGACGAAACCCGTCAGGCGATTCAGCGCCTGTCCACCTCCGTGGGTGAAACCGGGCTCACCGTCACCCAACTGGCCAAGGACAGCAACGAAATCGGCAGCGTGGTCGACGTGATCAAAGGCATCGCCGACCAGACCAACCTGCTGGCGCTCAACGCCGCCATCGAAGCGGCGCGCGCCGGGGAAATGGGCCGTGGTTTCGCGGTGGTCGCCGACGAAGTTCGCCAACTGGCGCAACGCACCACCGAATCCACCGGGCTGATCCACGGCCTGATCGCCAAACTGCAACAAACCGCCACCGCCGCCGTGCAAACCATGGATGCCGGCCATCGCCAGGCCGAAGAAGGCGTGGCGCGGGTACTGGAAGCGGACCAGGCGCTGGTCGGCATCAGCGAGGCGGTGGCCAACATCACCGACATGACCACCCAGATCGCCGCCGCCACCGAAGAACAAAGCGCCGTCGCCGAGGAAATCAGCCGCAACATCAGCACCATCGCGCAACTGGCCGACAAAACCTCCGACGAGGCCCGTCGCTCGGCGCAGTTAAGCGGCGAATTGACCAGTACGGCGAACAGTCAGTACTCGTTGGTGGAGCGGTTTAATCGGTAAGTTGTATTGGTTGTACAAAAACCCCAACAGACATTGTTTGTTGGGGTTTTTTATTGGGTGGGGTTTTAGGGGTTCCTTAAGTGTTGTGGGACTTTTCTGAAAGTTGGTTTTTTGGTGAAAGTTGGCATGGTGAATTATTGATATTTTTGGTTGACATGGCGACTGACTGGCTATTAGTTGAATTTCAGGTAGGGGATATATATCTACCACCATCCGGGTGGCTAGAGGCCTCCACCTTTAAAAAAATCAATCAATGTAACCGTGGGTTTGTATTACGCACCCACAACAGAAGGAATTTGAAAATGAGCAGAACATGCAAACACATAATGCCCGCACCTACCGTTCCGGTTGCGGACACCGACGGCCTTATCAAACTGGTCGACCTTGAGAGTGATGTCGTTATTAATTTTCTCGCTGGACCAATAGTGGTGGAGTTAGACAGCTTTCAGGTGCTGCTTAACGGTGAGCTCGTAGGAGATCCGGTAAAAATGCCTGCACCAGTGCCAGAGGGGACAGAGTTGAGTCTGTTCATCTCTGTAGCCAACCATCTCATTGAAGATGGGGTTTATGCAGTGGGATACAGCATGACTACGTATCCTGGCAACACGCGAGCCGACTCTGAATCCACCTACATCAAGATCGATCGAACCCCACCCGGCGCCGCCCTGCTCGCACCGATGCTGGTGCCAGACGTCACCCTGAGCGAAACCCTGACCGCAACTCTGGCAGGTTACGCTGGCATGGCCCCTGAAGACATTGTTCAAACCCTATGCAACGACACCCAAGGCCCAACCTTCACCGTTCAGGCCGAGCACCTGACGAATACTCCTGTAACAATTCAGTTCGAACGGAGGTTTCTGCAAACCCTCGACAGTGAAGAAGTCACGCTCAGCTACCAGGTCACCGACCGCGCCGGTAATGTTTCCCGTACTTCAGAGCCTGTCACCCTGACATTGCAAGTATAAATCCGCCACTAACACCAGAAACAAATAAACCTCGGCGAATTTTCGCCGAGGTTTTTTATTATTGTCCAAATAGGCGAATTCTCTAAAGCTTGTAGGAAATAACCGAAAGTTGTAAGCAGCTTCCCACACGCCCCCTCAGCCGACATTTCCATACTTGACAACTTGATCGATTAACTATTATTTATGCCCGCCCCAATCAAACCTCCATACACACACTGCATCACAATCCAGTCGATGATCGTTAGGCTGAACACCTAATGAGCACCGTACTATTTCCAATCAACCCCCGGCATTGGTCACACGACGTAATGTAATTCATCAGGAACCAATCACCATTAACGCCTATATATTTGTTGCTCCAGAGCAACCAACCCTCGGCACTTACACGGAGTAAATCAAATGGAAAAACGACCACCAGGCTCTCCGCCCCTCAACCCGAAAACCCTGACGAGCAACGGCCACCGCCCTGCCCGGCGCGATAGCCTCAGCAAACCGGGCGCCTCTCTCGGCCCTCAGTTGCCGGGCCCACCGCTGGACAGTGATCACGGCTCAGCCGAAGAAGTGACCGTCAAGTACATCGAGTACCTCGCCGGCGAAGAGGTCGAGGATCATCAACTCCTGTCGATGATTTCCGAGCACCTGCCGGCGCCGTCACTCGATGGCCTCGATCCCGAATCGGTGTCACTCAACCAGGCCAGCGAAGGCATCATGGTGCTGATTCCTGGCTCGCCGCCCTTGCAACCCGGCGACAGCTTTAACCTGCTGTGGGGCGGCGTGGGTTTTCCCTCGCAGACGCTGGACGAAGACACCTTCAACCAGCCCGTGATCGGTCGCCAACTGGTGATCCACAGCCCGACGAGCTTCCTGCAACAAGGCAAGGTCAAGGTCTGTTACGACATCTACCGCAACCAGCAACGGATTGGCACCTCGGCAATCCTCTACGTCAACGTGCATGACAGCTACACCCCCGGTGAAAACCAACTGGTGCGCAAACGCCTGATCAAGCGCAGACACAACCGACGTTAAGGTCGGCCGTTAACCCAAAAAGGAAAAACCCCCGGTGAGTGATCACCGGGGGTTTTTAGGGTGGAATATCAACGTCCCTTGATTAAAACGCCCAACGCACCCCCACATTAGCGCCCCACGGCTGCTCGACGTGCTCACCCTTCATGTAATCCAGGTCAGCATGCACCTGCAGGCGTTTCGACAACGACACCGCGACCCCAGCCCCCAGCTCACCACGGGAGCCGAACAAGTCGTTATCGAAGCGGGTACCGTTGACCTTCACCTGATTGTTGCGAGCAAACTCGTGTGTCACGGCCGCGCGCAGGTAAGGTTGCACGACTCCGCCATCTTCGAGTGCGATGTTGCGACCCACCGAGCTACCGACCTTGCCCAGGACCGATGTTGTCCGGTCGTTCTTCGCGGTCAGGCCGTTGTCGAGGCGATATTCGTCGCCCTGCACCACCACCGCAGCCAACTGCGTGTACGGCTCCACAAAGTAGTCATCGGCCAGCTTGATGTGCTTGCCCAACTCCAGCGAGCCACCCACGGCCGTATTGCGGTAATCGCCCTTGGCCCGCGTCTGGTCGCTCATCGCTACCTTGGACTCGTTGTGGAAGCGGTTGACCTTGAGCACGCCATCCAGGTAGTAACCGTCGTCCAGCAACCAGGTGCCGTAGGCACCGAGGTAATAGCTGTCGACCTTGCCCGAGGTGCCACGGCTCACGTCCAGATCGGACTTGCTGTAACCCGCCAGCACCCCCACCAGTAACTGCCCGTTGCTGACTGCAACCGGCGCATCCGCACCCAACGAAAAACCACTCTGCCGCTGTCGGTAACCCAAACCGGCATCTGTCGAGGCATTGAAGCGATTGCCATAGGCCCGAATCCAGCCGCCCCCCTGCTCGCTGCCACGAACTTCACCCATGCGACTGCGCAAGGTGGAAAGCTCGCTCATCCAGATCGTTGGCGCAGCGTTGAAAAGCGCCAGGGCACTTTCCGTCGAGGGGCTGATGGTTTTGCCAGAGCCGACGATGAACCAGTCGTTACCCTGCTGCTCCAGCTCATAAGAATAGGCGCCCAGATCCACCCGGCCGCCGAGCAAACCAAACTGCGCATCACCGCCTTCGGTATGCACCACCTGCAACGGCTGCGCGTCCGGTGAAACCACTTCCAGCCCGGTATTTTCAATCTTCAGGCCGAAGTTGCCATTGGCCGAACCGTTGACCGCCAGCATGTCCCCCACGCCCTGGTCCATATCGATGCGCATGGCAAATGTGCCGCTACCGGACAACTCACCCAATGTCAGGGTATGAAACCCGTCGCGGGCAAACCCAACCGAACCGCCGTTGAGGTTCAGCGCCTTGACCGCGTTATCGCCCACCATCTGCCATTGGGCGCCGGAGGTGATCGACAGATTGTTTCCGTTGAACACATCACCTGTGAGTTGCGCGTTGTTTTGTAGGATGACGTTGAGGGTGCTGGTGTCGTCGGCGACCAGATTGCCGGTTAGCGTGCTGTTGTCGACCGTAAGGTTGGCAATACTGGCGCGAGCAACTTCCAGAAGGTTGCCGTTGCCGGACAAGAGGGACGAGCCATTCTGCACGCTGATGTTTGCGATAGCGCCCGTGGTCCTGCGTGTATCAACCTTGATTGCCGGCCCTTCAACACCCCAAACCGTGGAATCATCGATAACAATCAGGCTGGGGAGATTGGGAAATTCCCCCACGCCGGGGACGGGTTCAGAAGGGCTAACCAACACACCAATGTTGTCGCCGCGAATCACGGTGCCCTCACCGGCCGTAAGTGTGGCAGACAATACTGATACCCCTGTACCCGTGCGAGCTACATTACTGGATGCCCCCACAACCTCAGAATTGCTCAAATTCAAGATGCTGGAATTTGAAACAATTGAACCGATTCCCAACCCATAGACTTGGCTGTTGCTGATATCTGCGACAGACCCTGCTAGAACAGCGCCGTTGCGGTTAGCTGTGACAGATAAAGCTGTCCCAAGCTCATGGGTGATAAGCACGCTGTCGGCCCGAAGCCTGCTTCCAATAGCCTTTAAGGCTTGAGTACTCGCGTCATTTGTACTGACAGAACCACCCTTGATATTGATTGTTGAGTTCGTTGAACCAATCCACCCCACGTCAGCGCCGGTAAAATTAACCACCGCCGACTGATCTATCAGATAATTACTCCCTGTCGACTCGTTAATCTCCGTTATACCACCATGGATATCGATAATTTCCGCCATCGCCCCACCATTTAAAGAGGCCCCAAGCGTTACTCCGGCCACCCCCAACCCCAGGCGCCGCATACGTTTTAACTGTCCCAATACTCAGACTCCACTCAAATGAACCAGAGTAGTTATTCTGATGGGTAGTGAACGACAAACTCAGACCCTAGTACCATTTTACCTGTAGGAATCATCTGAATATTTGTAAGACGCGTCCGAAGGACTCACCCAAGCACTACTTGTCAGCAAATATTACAAAGCACAAAAACAATATTTATTCACCACCCCGCTTGACACCAAGTCAACTTCACGATTATGTCGCCTTCAGATAGAGAAAAACCTCTATCGGTAATCTGTATATCGGATCAACTCGCCTCGCCCTACAGCGAGCAGTCGATATCTCAATACTCATGGCAAAATGGCTGATGATCGGATACGAATTTCAGCCCAGTTTTTATCAGGAGATTTATCATGAACAATTCAATGGAACGTTTTAATCCAATCACTGGCTCAGGGCTGGCCGCCCCCGTCATCCCTTTGACCGATCCGATAGATGGATTGATCATGCGCGAAGATATGCAACAAGCTATTACCAGCCAATGGAGTGAATAAAATAATTATTCAACACCCCTTGACATGCAACAGCCATTGCGATTAGTTGAGTAGAGACTGACATACACTTCTATCTGGCAATTGCTGTGTTAATGCACGGCGACAGTAACCCTCAACACGACACATCGACTGTGCCGCAGGCTTTCTGCCGCATCTGATAACCGATTTAATAAATTATTTTTCTGGAGATTTACAATGTGTAACAAACATACACTTGCATCAGTAAACCGCTATAAATCACGGAAGCCCAAGGAGCTAAACGCACCGGCGATTCCTTTGGCCGATCCTATTGATGGATTATTGACACTTGAAGACCTTGAACAAACAATTGTGGTGACGTTAACGGTCTGGGATGAAGCTTTGCCCGGCGATACCTATCAATTAGTCTGGAATGGTATCTCCGTAGGCCTTATCAAAACTGTCGGCGAAAATGAAGGGCCTGGCGATTCTTTGACCCTTGACATTCCCGAAGCTTTATTGCGTTTTGACGGCACTTATCAAGTCGCTTATCGCGCGGCGAGTACAGACGGAGGTCAGGAAAATACCTCCAACTCCACCCCAGTCATTGTCGACAGAACCGCCCCCGGCGGCAGCCTACTCGCGGCCATGAAATTCCCGGCAGCGATCAATGATGGGGTGTTGACCTCAGCAGAATTGACCGCCATGGGGGATGTACTGACTGCAGAAGTGCCGGGATACACCGGCATTGCATGGGGCGATCACATTCAGACGTTCTGGGGCGGGAAGCCTGGCCCAGACCACAACGTCGATGAACTTGAAGTTGGTCAGGATCGGGTAATGATCGAATTTACCCGCGCTTTTCTGGAGGGAATCGGCGACGTCACCGAGCCCGTTTACTACACCGTAACCGATCGTGCTGGCAACAAATCAATTGACTCTTTGGAAAACAGATTCCGTCTGTTCTTGCGCCCAATCCCTGAGGACTTTCCTGCACCCATGTGTGCTCAGGCGGATGATGGCATGATCGACGACGCGGATGCGCGTGCAGTCGTTGCCGTTGATATTCCACAATACCCTGACTCGCTGGCAGGCGACAAAGTTACGCTATATTGGGGGACCACCCCGTTGCCAGAAGCAGACGTATTACCCGACGACGACACTGAAGACCCGATGTTCAGTATCAATGTCAGGTACTCCACTATTGCGCGATCCGGAGACGGAATCGTGGCATTGCGATATGAAGTGAAACGCAACGGCATCCTGATCGGTAGTTCGCTGGAACTGGCAGTCAATGTCAACTTGGAGCTGCCGGGCCCTCCTGACCCGAATCCTGAAACTCCAGAGAATGAAAACCTGGACCGGCCGATTATCCGCGGCACCAGCAGCAATCCAAATAATGAAGACAATGTCATTGATGAGGACGACTTCCTGCTTGAAGCCAAGGCTATTATTGGGTGGAAAGATGAGTTTGTGATCAGCGATGTAATCCACTTGTTCTGGGGTTCTCAAGCAACGCCTGTTGACTTCCCGATAAAAGCGACTGATCTGAACAGAGATCTGACGCTGACAATTCCAAACACATTGATGGCAGACGAAGGAACGGGTGAAGATATCAAGGTGTACTACACCGTTACTCATGCTGGTAATCCCAATACATCCAGGTCGTTTCCGCAGTCTGTTTCGGTTAGTTCGGAAGGAGATTTGCCGGGTGGAGTTGACGGACTTTTAGCACCTGTTTTCACTCGAGCAAACGACAATAACGCTATTAGCCCTATCCTTAGTCCGGACGGCACACCGATATTTATCACCCCCTATGAAAACATTGAGAAGTACCCTCGCGTCACCTTGGTGTTCCATGGTTACAACGCAGCTAATGGTAATACACCTGTTCCCGGTGCCAGCGTGGAGGAAACTCACACCTTGGACGAGGGCGAAATCATTAATGGGTATAGCTTCCGAATCCCCGACAATAAATTACGCCTCATCTGTACCGGGCGAGCGGAAGCTTACTACCGGGTTGAAGGTCCCAGCGGACCGGTTAATTCTCGAACTGCGCCAGTACTGATTCGCATGGCAATTCCTGGAGTCGGTTGCTAACGCAATCAAACGGGCGAACCTTGATGGTTCGCCCCACTATAAAAAATGAGTGAATACAATAATGAACAATCTCACAAAAGCATTACTGCCCGCACCCACAATGCAAAACCTGCATGATCCAAGCGGTATTGGATATGCGGACACACTAGACCCCCATGTGCCACTGGTTGTTAGAGTTGGCCCCTATGTGACCATGGCAGTGGGCGACGTCATTGACTTGTATTGCAATGATGTGCTTATTTTTAACTACACCATCAAAAGAGGCGATATCACTCCTGAAACACCTTCGCATGTTGTACTTGACTTATATCAGCAGTTCATAACACCTGACAGCATTACGTTAATGTATACCGTCACTGAACCTATCGGCGGAGTGAAAAATGAGTCGCTATCCACAATTGTAAGGGTGAAAGTCACTCTACCTGGAGGTGTAGATATTAACCCGGCAACACCGTGGGAAAACGAAGCATTGATCAAAGCCATCGTCTCACCCCCAGGAGTTATCGTCTCGCCGGAAGGTGTCAATGCTACCGTCCAGGCCTACAAAAATATGGAAGTCGGGGACAGAATCACCCTTTCATGGCATGGACTATTTGTTAAGTACCAATTGAAAACACAAGATGAAATTGGAAAACCCGTCGTCATTCCCGTTCCTAAAGAGGTCATTGACGAAGCCGGCGATTCCGAAATGGTGGAAGTTCGCTACGAAATCCGCGACGTGGTCAATAACTGGTCTCGCTGGTCACTCCCCACCTACGTCGAAGTAGAAGCCGGCAATTCCACCCTGCCCGCCCCGGTCGTGCCGCAAGCGCCCAGTATGGAGCTTGATCTGGAAAGGCTCGCCGGTGCAGACGTTCAGGCGTTGGTCCTGTCGTACCCTGGTATGGTCCGTGCGGATGAAATCACTTTTACGGTGGAGCGCAATACCGCCGAAGGCATGGTGTTGGAGCCCTACGTGATCACGAAACCGGTGGGCGGTTCTGTTGGTTTTGTCGCTTTCATCATTCCCAACGAGCAGTTCGAGCCGGTATCTCAAGGCCGGACGCGGTTCAAATATGTGGTGAAGAAAGCCTCGGGCGAAGTGCAGCGTTCCAAGAGCCTGCCGGTGACGGTGGTCGGTGAAACCCTGGTGCTGGCGCCGCCGAAGTTGCCGGTCATTGATGATAATGGCGGCATCCTCGATCCGGCTTCGCGCAATGTGATTGCCCAGGTGCCGCCGTATCACTTCATGGCCGATGGTAATGACGTGACGCTGGTGTGGATGGGCAAAACCGCCGGTGGCGCCAATGTGATTCATGAAGAGTTGAAGAACCTCAACAGTGACGACGTCGGGCGCACGCTGGAGTTTCTGATCCCTGACGATAAGGTCCGCCCGTTGGCCGGCGGTTCGCTGGAGTTGTATTACACCGTCACCACCTACAATCGGGCGTTCTTTAAATCGCCATCGCTGATGGTACCGGTGAGTGCCGATGGTGGTTTAGTGTTGCCTGCGCCGCGAGTCGACAAGACCAGCCCCGATGGCGTGCTCGATCCTGCCGACCTCGTGCTGGAAGCGACGCTGCGCATTCGGCCATACGCCGGCATGGCACAGTTGGATAAAGTGATGCTGCATTGGGACGGCAGCGCTGCCAATGGTGATTACCGCGCGCAGACGACACTGAACAACGGAAATATTGGCCGCGAGGTGATCTTCCGCGTGCCCAAGGCGTACGTGGACGCCAACCTGCATGGCCGCGTCGAGGCCTGGTATGAAGTGCAACGCGGCTCGGTGATTTCCCAGTCTGAGCGCCTGTCGCTGCGGATAGGCTCGACGATCATTGCGCCACTTCCCGAGCCAGTGGTCAAAGAAGCTCGACCCGACGGTACGCTGAACCCCATCGACACCATTTCCGGAGCCTCGGTGATGATCGCCGCCAGCGCCAATTTCAAGGAAGGCGATGTGGTGCTGGTGAGTTGGCAAGGTCCGCGCAGCAGTGATGCCAGGGAGCGGACCATCACCAGTGGCCAGGCCAACAAACCACTGTTGTTGATTTTTCCCGGTCATCTGGTCACGACCAACCTGGGCTACAAGGTACACATTTCCTACATCGTGACCCGCGCCAGTGGCCCCGACCAAGCCTCCTCAGCCCTTGAATTGCTGGTCACCAGCGGCTTGTCCAAGCTGGAAAAACCAGGCGTCATGGGCGTGATCGACAACGTGCTGGTCCCGGAAACCGTGCCCGACGCTGGCGTTGCGGTCACCGTACCGCGCTACACCGGCATGGCCGGCGGCGACAGCATTATCGTCAAATGGAGCGGCGGGCAAGCACACGACACAACGCCGCAGGTGGTGATCGATCCCGTCGAACTGCCGTTCAACGTCCCAAGATCCGTCGCGTTGGGCAGTGCCGGCTCAGCGACAACCGTCACCTATTCGGTCACCCGAGGTGGCTTGGTGGTTGAATCGCTGCCGACCCAGTTCACCGTGCAGTCGCTGGCGCCGCCACTGGAGTTCGGTGTCGATCACGCGCTGTCTGTTCCCGGCTATGTGGTCGCCGAAGGCCGGCCGCCAAAAACGCCGCCGGCCGCTGCTATTTATAGTCGTGAAGCCACGGGTGGGTTGCCCCCGTATCGTTACACCTCAAGCAATACGGCCTCCGCCGTGGTGAATGCCGACAACGGTACGGTGACCATGGCGGGTAACGGCAGCACGGTGATTGGCGTCACCGATGCGCGTGGTGCGATGGCCAGTTATCACTTGGTCACCTCGGGTGCGCGGGTGTTCGTGCAGCTGGACAAACACCTGCGTAGTTACCGGAATTACATCAATTTCTGCAACGCGCAAAACCTTCACTCGCTCAGCCTGGACGACATGGGGCTGATCTACCGTACCTATTCGAGTGAAAGTTCCGAGGTCAGCTCGTTGCTTGGCTGGGGCGTTCCGCATTGGAGCAACCGCGAAGTCAAACCCGGTAATAACGACATCATTGGTAATGCTTACGTCTTCAACATGAACAATGCAACAAACGCGATTTTTAACAAAGGGGCGGGCGGTTTCAGCCTGGGCATCAGGAAATAACGCATCCTCAGGTTTTATCGAGGCATTACTCATCATGAGTAATGCCTTTTGTGCGTCAGGAGAGAAACGCAGCCACGTTATCGGCGCAGGTATTCAGGTGCTGCTCCAGGGTGAAGCCAGACACTTTCAGCGGCTTGAGGTCGTGATTACCCGAGGGCAACCACAGCACTTCGATGTGCTCGGACAGTGTGTAGCCGTCCACGGTCTGCCGATTGCCCAACGCGTCCGACTCACCCTGCACGATCAGGGTTGGGGTTTTCAGGCTGGCCAAGTGCTCGGTGCGTGGTTTCTCCGGCTTGCCGATGGCATAAAACGGGTAGCCCAGGCATACCAGGGCGTCGGCGCCCAACTCGTCTGCCAGCAGGCTGGCCATGCGCCCGCCCATGGATTTGCCACCGATGGCCAGGCGGCCACTGAGCAGAGGCCGCACCTGCGCATACACCTGCCGCCAGCTATCGAGCAATTGCACTTGGGGATTGGGTGGGCGTTTGCCGCCGCCGCTGCGGCGCTGCGCCATATAAGGAAACTCGAATCGCAGCAGGTTGATGCCCCGCACGCTCAGGCGCTCGACCATGTCATTCATGAAATCGCTGTCCATCGGTGCGCCGGCGCCATGTGCGAGGATCAGGGTCGGTGCGCTGGCCGTGGCCGGTTTCTGCGCGGCATTCCATAACCAACCTTTTTCCTGCGCCAGTCGCGCACATTGATCCTCGTCAATACCGGCTGTTTGCCCTTTGCTCATGCTTACCTCGATGTTGATCTGCATGCCTCTCACCCGGAACTCGCGAGACAGGAACACGCTTGAATGAACACTGCGAACAGCGCCGCCGGCGCTCAGGCGATCCGTCGAGGGCACATTATGCCGAGGGCGCGAAAAATTGTCGGGCTCGGACGCGGTGATTTTATCGCCTGCGCCTGGCCTCGGCCTGTATTCGCAGCGGGTTTGTCGGACGCATCGGTCAGCGGTTTACCCCCGCTGCACGAGGGGTCGCGGGCGGCTGCCGGGTGCTCAACGCCGGTGCCTGTGACAGAAGCGCCGCTTACAATTTTTTTCGCGACCAAGTGTCGCACCCTTCTGCGCTCTGACTTCCCGTTACAGACATTCGGGACTAAGCTTCCTCGCAGAGTGGACTGCCAACCGTGGACCACAGGTCATGTGATTCGAATGCGCTGTGCAATTGGCCCGACAACCAGCGTCAAAGGCTCATTTACAACGGCTTGCGTCCGCCGCCTTTGGTTTCTGCGTGTAGTCTCGCGTTTTGCCCGCTACATTTCACCTGCCTGCAACCCGCGACTTTTTAGTCCACTACAGCGTTTTTTCAGGGTACCAAATGGCCACCTGAGCACGCTGGAAGGTCCGCAGAATCAGCTTTAGGAAGCATTTGCAAGGGGTTGGCCGCGTTGCAATGGATACCTGCTTTCTCCATACTTGCGACCGCTTTTTATTCCAAAAAAACACTCCAACCGTGGAACCTTAGAATGAGCACAGCAATCAGTCCGACTGCTTATAACTATAAGGTAGTCCGCCAGTTCGCCATCATGACGGTGGTCTGGGGGATCCTTGGCATGGGCCTCGGTGTCTTTATCGCGTCACAGCTTGTCTGGCCAGAACTGAACCTTGGCCTGCCATGGACGACATTTGGACGCCTGCGACCCTTGCACACAAACCTGGTGATTTTCGCCTTTGGTGGCTGTGCACTTTTTGCCACTTCCTACTATGTCGTGCAGCGCACCTGCCAGACGCGACTGATCTCCGACAGCATGGCAGCCTTCCACTTCTGGGGATGGCAGGCAGTGATCGTCGGCGCGATCGTCACGTTGCCGCTGGGCTACACCACGACCAAGGAATATGCCGAACTGGAATGGCCTCTCGCCATTTTGCTGGCCATTGTCTGGGTCACTTACGGTGCGGTGTTTTTCGGCACCATCGTCAAGCGCAAGACCAAGCACATCTATGTGGGTAACTGGTTCTACGGCGCGTTCATCGTCGTGACGGCGATGCTGCACATCGTCAACCACGCCTCGCTGCCGGTGTCGTTCTTCAAGTCCTACTCCGCCTACTCGGGCGCGACCGACGCCATGATCCAGTGGTGGTACGGCCATAACGCGGTAGGTTTCTTCCTGACCACCGGCTTCCTGGGGATGATGTACTACTTCGTGCCGAAGCAGGCCGAGCGTCCGATCTACTCGTATCGCTTGTCCATCGTGCACTTCTGGGCGCTGATCACCCTGTACATCTGGGCCGGTCCGCACCACCTGCACTACACCGCGCTGCCGGACTGGGCGCAGTCGCTGGGCATGGCGATGTCGATTATTCTGCTGGCGCCAAGCTGGGGCGGGATGATCAACGGCATGATGACCCTCTCGGGCGCCTGGCATAAATTGCGCACCGACCCGATCCTGCGCTTCCTCGTGGTCTCGCTGGCGTTCTACGGCATGTCGACCTTCGAAGGGCCGATGATGGCGATCAAGACCGTCAACTCGCTGTCGCACTACACGGACTGGACCATCGGCCACGTACACGCCGGTGCTTTGGGTTGGGTGGCGATGATTTCCATCGGCGCGCTGTACCACATGATCCCGAAAGTCTTCGGTCGTCCGCAGATGCACAGCGTCGGCCTGATCAACGCGCACTTCTGGCTGGCAACCATCGGTACCGTGCTCTACATCGCGTCGATGTGGGTCAATGGCATCACTCAGGGCCTGATGTGGCGTGCGATCAACGATGACGGCACCCTCACCTACTCCTTCGTGGAAGCCTTGCAGGCCAGCCATCCTGGCTACATCGTCCGTGCCCTGGGCGGTGCATTCTTCGCCAGCGGCATGCTGTTCATGGCGTACAACGTGTTCCGTACGGTCCGCGCCTCGAACCCGGCTGAAGCTGAAGCCGCCGCTCAGATCGCTGTAGTGGGAGCTCACTGATGAGACACGAAGTCGTCGAGAAGAATATTGGCCTGCTGGCCTTCTTCATGGTCATCGCCGTCAGCGTTGGCGGCCTGACCCAGATCGTCCCCCTGTTCTTCCAGGACGTGACCAACAAGCCGGTCGAAGGCATGAAGCCACGCCCGGCCCTGGAACTGGAAGGCCGCGACATCTTCATCGCCAACGGTTGTGTCGGCTGCCACTCGCAGATGATTCGTCCGTTCCGTGCTGAAACCGAACGCTATGGCCACTACTCGGTCGCTGGTGAGAGCGTTTGGGACCACCCGTTCCTGTGGGGTTCCAAACGCACCGGCCCGGACCTTGCCCGTGTCGGCGGTCGTTACTCCGATGACTGGCACCGCGCGCACCTGTACAACCCGCGCAACGTGGTGCCTGAGTCGAAAATGCCGGCGTACCCGTTCCTGGTGGAAAACAAGCTCGACGGCAAGGACACCGGGAAAAAAATGGAAGTCTTGCGCACCCTCGGCGTCCCTTACACCGACGAAGATATTGCCGGTGCAAGCGCTGCCGTGAAGGGCAAAACTGAAATGGACGCGTTGGTTGCCTACCTGCAAGGTCTGGGCACCATCATCAAAAGCAAACGGTGATTTTGATGGATATCGGGATGATTCGAGGCCTGGGCACCGTCGTTGTGATGGTGGCCTTTATCGGTCTGGCGCTGTGGGTATTCAGCGGGCGACGCAAGTCTGAGTTCGACGAGGCGACCATGCTGCCCTTCGCGGATGATCCCGAAGCCATCAAGCACGTCGAGCAAGCGCAAGCTTCTAGGAGTAACAACGAATGACTACTTTCTGGAGTCTGTACGTCACAGTCCTCAGTTTGGGTACCATCTTCTGCCTGACCTGGCTGCTGTTGTCGACCCGCAAGGGCCAGCGCAGCGAATCAACGGAAGAAACCGTGGGCCACTCCTTCGACGGGATCGAGGAGTACGACAACCCGTTGCCGAAATGGTGGTTCATGCTGTTCGTCGGCACCATCATCTTCGCCTTGGGCTACCTGGTGTTGTACCCGGGCCTGGGCAACTGGAAAGGCCTGCTGCCGGGCTACGGTTACCTGGACAACGACAAGAAGACCGCGTTTGCCAATGGCCAGACCGGTTGGACTGGCGTGCACGAATGGGAAAAGGAAATGGCCCGTTCGGACGCTCGCTTCGGTCCGATCTTCGCCAAGTTCGCGTCGATGCCGATTGAAGAAGTGGCCAAGGATCCACAGGCGCTGAAAATGGGGGGCCGTCTGTTCGCCTCCAACTGTTCGGTCTGCCACGGTTCCGACGCCAAGGGTGCTTACGGCTTCCCTAACCTGACTGACGAAGACTGGCGTTGGGGCGGTGATCCACAAACCATCAAGACCACCATCATGGGTGGCCGCCACGCGGTCATGCCTGCCTGGGGTCCGGTGATTGGCGATCAGGGCGTACGTGATGTCGCGGCGTTCGTCACCACGCAACTGGATGGTCGCAAGCTGCCGGAAGACGCCAACGCCGATCCGGTTGCCGGGCAGAAGATCTTCGCCACCAACTGCGTGGCCTGCCACGGTCCGGAAGGTAAAGGCACCCCCGCGATGGGCGCGCCTAACCTGACCCACCCGGCGGCGTTCATCTACGGTTCGAGCTTTGCCCAACTGCAGCAGACCATCCGTTACGGCCGTCAGGGCCAGATGCCTGCCCAGGAACTGCTGCAAGGCAACGACAAGGTTCACCTGCTGGCCGCTTACGTCTACAGCCTGTCGCATGGCGAGAAAGCTGCGGAGTAAGGCCGACACTTGATGCAACAAACAACGGCCCTGCCAGCGACGATTGGCAGGGCCGTTTTGGTTCTAAAAGGATGAAATTCGATTCGCTGTAGGAGCCAACTTGTTGGCGAGCAACGGTACGCGGTGTATCAGGAAAGCCGCCTCGCGAACAAGTTCGCTCCTACAGAGTGCTGCAATCTTCCGTAAGGACGGGCTTGCCTGCCAAAACCGGCCATAATTCATCTGTCGAAACACGTTAACCCGGACCCAACGCGACCAACGGTCACACCCTTGGGCTAGAGCGACAGGCGTATCATTGAGGTCTGGGCAACATTACTTTTTGACCCCAGTCGGCATGTACTGACTGAGGCATTTTCCCCCTGCCGTGGGACGCACTAATGAGCAACCAGATTCCGGTACACAACATCACGCCGCCCCCAAAAAACGACAGCAACACGGTCGATCTCTACGCGTCGCGCGAAAAAATCTACACCCGTGCTTTCACCGGGCTGTTTCGTAACCTGCGCATGGCCGGTGGCGCCTTTCTGTTCCTGATGTACTTCGGCACGGTGTGGCTTAATTGGGGCGGCCACCAGGCTGTCTGGTGGAACCTGCCGGAGCGCAAGTTCTACATTTTCGGCGCCACCTTCTGGCCGCAGGACTTCATCCTGCTGTCCGGCATTCTGATCATCAGCGCCTTCGGCCTGTTCTTCATCACCGTGTACGCCGGGCGAGTCTGGTGCGGCTACACCTGCCCACAAAGCGTCTGGACCTGGATCTACATGTGGTGCGAGAAAGTCACCGAGGGTGACCGCAACCAACGCATGAAGCTGGACAAGGCGACGATGTCCGCCAACAAGCTGCTGCGCAAGCTGAGCAAGCACAGCCTGTGGTTGATTATCGGTTTCGTCACCGGCTTGACCTTCGTCGGCTACTTCGCACCCATCCGCGAACTGACGATCGAATTCTTCACCGGGCAGGCCGACGGCTGGGCCTATTTCTGGGTCGGTTTCTTCACCCTCGCCACCTACGGCAATGCCGGCTGGTTGCGCGAGCAAGTGTGTATCTACATGTGCCCGTACGCGCGCTTCCAGAGCGTGATGTTCGACAAGGACACCTTGATCGTGTCCTACGACCCGCGGCGCGGTGAGAAACGTGGCACGCGCAAGAAGGAAGTCGACTACAAGGCCCAGGGCCTGGGCGATTGCATCGACTGCACGATGTGCGTACAAGTCTGTCCAACCGGCATCGACATCCGCGACGGCCTGCAAATCGAGTGCATCGGCTGCGCGGCCTGTATCGATGCCTGCGATAACATCATGGACAAGATGAACTACCCGCGCGGCCTGATCAGCTACACCACCGAGCACAACCTGTCGGGGCAGAAGACCAACAAGCTGCGTCCGCGCCTGATTGGTTATGCGCTGGTGTTGATGGTAATGATCGGCGTGCTGATCGGTGCCTTCTTCATGCGCTCGCTGGTAGGCTTCGACATCAGCAAGGACCGCGTGCTGTACCGGGAAAACGCCGAAGGGCGAATCGAGAACGTATACAGCCTGAAGATCATGAACAAGGATCAGGTCGACCACACCTATGTACTCGACGCCACCGGCCTGCCGGACCTGAAGCTTCAGGGTCGTCGCGAGTTCAAGGTGCCGGCCGGTGAGATCTTCAGCTCGCCGATCGAGTTATCCAGCGCACCGGACAAGCTGCCGTCGAGCACCAACGAGGTGATTTTCAGCCTCAAGGACGCCGATAACACTGGCTCCCAGGTTCAGGCCAAGAGCCGCTTCATCGGCCCACAAATTCGTTAAGAGACGTTATTCATGCCAGCAGCAACCGCCACCAGCCCTTGGTACAAGCACCTTTGGCCATGGATCATCATCGGAATTCTGGCCTGTTCGGTGACCTTGACCCTGTCGATGGTCACCATTGCGGTGAGCCACCCGGACAACCTGGTCAACGACAACTACTACGAGGCCGGCAAAGGCATCAACCGCTCGCTGGACCGTGAACTGCTGGCGCAAGGCATGAAAATGCACGCCACCGTTCAGCTCAACGAACAGACCAATGAAGCCAGCCTGCGCCTGACCGGGGAAAGCCAGCCGCAAACCCTGGAGCTGAACCTGATTTCGCCGACCCAGCCAGAGAAGGATCGCAAGATAATCCTGGCCCGCAGCGCCAGTGAGCCGGGACGTTACGTCGGCCAGATGGCGGACAAGGTCGAAGGCCGGCGTTTCGTTGAAATCCTTGGCGAAGAACAAGGCCAGACCTGGCGTTTGTTCGAAGAAGAACAGATCAACCATGATCAGGACCTGACCCTCGGCGATGAGCCGTTGCAAGGCCAGGAAGACCCGAAAAACTAAACTGTAAAGGCCCGCTCCTACAAGGCAATGTCAATCCTCGACTGAATCCCCATGACCTCACCCATCCCCTGCTACCACTGCGCGCTCCCGGTTCCGGCCGGTAGCCGCTTCACCGCCGTCGTGCTCGGGGAAACCCGCGAGCTGTGCTGCCCGGGGTGTCAGGCGGTGGCGGAGGCGATAGTCGCGGGTGGATTGGACAGTTATTACCGCCATCGCAGCGAAGCCTCGGCCAACCCCGAAGCGCTGCCGGTGCAACTGCTCGACGAACTGGCACTGTATGACCGCCCCGACGTGCAGGCGCCTTACGTGCGCCACGATGGCGGGTTGGCCGAAGCCACCCTGATGATGGAGGGCATCAGCTGCGCCGCCTGTGGCTGGCTCATCGAGCGTCACCTGCGCAGCTTGCCGGCCGTGGCCGAGGCTCACCTCAACCTGTCCAACCATCGCCTGCACGTGCGCTGGGCCGACAGCGATCTGGCGCTGAGCCAGGTGCTCAGCGAGTTGCGCCATATCGGCTACGCCGCCCACCCCTATCAGGCCGATCGCGCCGCCGAGCAACTGGCCAGCGAGAACCGCACAGCCCTGCGCCAACTGGGGCTGGCCGGCCTGCTGTGGTTCCAGGCGATGATGGCGACTATGGCCACCTGGCCGGAATTCAACATTGACCTCAGCCCCGAGCTGCACGTTATCCTGCGCTGGGTGGCGATGTTTCTGACTACACCCATCGTGTTCTACAGCTGCGCGCCATTCTTTCGCGGTGCCCTGCGCGACCTGCGCACTCGGCACCTGACCATGGACGTCTCGGTGTCGCTGGCCATCGGCAGCGCTTATCTGGCCGGGATCTGGACCGCCGTCACCGGAGTCGGCGAACTGTATTTCGACGCGGTCGGCATGTTTGCGCTGTTCCTGCTGGCGGGCCGTTATCTGGAACGGCGTGCCCGCGAACGCACGGCGGCCGCCACCGCACAACTGGTCAACCTGTTACCCGCCTCCTGCCTGCGACTCAGTGCCGATGGCCAAAGCGAACGTATCCTGCTCAGTGAATTGAAACTGGCTGATCGGGTGCTAGTGCATCCCGGCGCGGTGCTGCCGGCTGACGGCAAGATTGTCGAAGGCCATTCCAGCGTCGACGAATCAGTGCTGACCGGCGAATACCTGCCGCAACCGCGCACCGTCGGCGACCACGTGACCGCGGGCACGCTGAATGTCGAAGGTGCGCTAACCGTGCAGGTGCTGGCGCTGGGTCATGACACCCGCCTGTCAGCCATCGTGCGCCTGCTGGAACGCGCTCAGGCCGAAAAACCCCGCCTGGCGGAAATCGCCGACCGTGCCGCGCAATGGTTCCTGATTCTGTCGTTGATCTTCGCCGCCGTGATCGGCCTGATCTGGTGGCAGATCGATCCTGCGCGCGCGTTCTGGATTGTGCTGGCAATGCTGGTTGCGACCTGCCCCTGCGCCTTGTCACTGGCGACCCCCACGGCGCTGACTGCGGCCACCGGCACCCTGCACAAACTCGGGTTGCTGCTGACCCGCGGGCATGTGCTGGAGGGTTTGAACCAGATCGACACGGTGATCTTCGACAAGACCGGCACCCTCACCGAAGGCCGTCTGGCCTTGCGTGCGATCCGGCCGTTGCGCGAGTTGAACGCCGATGCCTGCCTGAGCCTCGCCGCTGCGCTGGAAAACCGCTCCGAACACCCCATCGCCCGCGCCTTCGGTCGTGCCCCGGTGGCCGCCGAAGACGTACACAGCACACCGGGGCTGGGCCTGGAAGGCGTGGTCGGTGAGCAACGCTTGCGCATCGGCCAGCCGGCGTTCGTCTGCGAACTCAGCGCCTGCGCGTTGCCGCCAACGCCTGACGAAGCGGGTCAATGGCTGTTACTCGGCGACCATCAGGGCGCACTGGCGTGGATCGTCCTCGACGACCGTCTGCGCGCCGATGCCTTCGACTTGCTGCAAGCCTGCAAGGCCCGTGGCTGGAGGACGCTGTTGCTGTCCGGCGACAGCTCGCCGATGGTCGCCAGCGTCGCCGCCGAACTCGGTATCGACGAGGCCCACGGCGGCCTGCGTCCCGACGACAAACTGGAAATGCTCCGCGCCCTGCACGCTCAGGGTCGCAAGGTGTTGATGCTCGGCGACGGGGTCAATGACGTACCGGTGCTGGCGGCAGCCGACATCAGTGTGGCCATGGGCTCGGCCACCGACCTGGCCAAGACCAGCGCCGACGCGGTGCTGTTGTCCAACCGCTTGCAGGCGCTGGTGCACGCGTTCAGTCTGGCGCGGCGCACGCGGCGCGTGATCATCGAGAACCTGTTGTGGGCGGCGCTGTACAATGGCCTCATGTTGCCGTTCGTGGCCCTGGGCTGGATCACTCCGATCTGGGCGGCGGTCGGCATGTCCATCAGTTCGTTGACGGTGGTCCTCAATGCCCTGCGCCTGACTCGCATGAAAGGCTTGCAAGCCGCGCCCACCGCCCTGCACACCCGCCTGCTGCCGACGTGATTCGGCACCGGGCTTTGGAGGCTCCATGCCGGCTTTGTATGTGATGATTCCAGCGGCGCTGCTGATCGTCGCGATCGCCGTTTACATCTTCTTCTGGGCGGTGGACAGCGGCCAATACGACGACCTCGACGGCCCGGCCCACAGCATTCTGTTCGACGATCAAGACCCACAGCACAAGGCGGCCGTGGAAGAAGTCCAGCACGCCAAAAACGAAAAACCGGACGAGGCCCCTCCCCATGCTTGAACTGGCACCGCTGCTGGTGTCAGCAGTCATTCTCGGTCTGTTGGGCGGTGGTCATTGCCTGGGCATGTGCGGCGGGCTGATGGGCGCGCTGACTCTGGCCATCCCCAAGGAGCAGCGCAGCCGCCGCTTTCGTCTGCTGCTGGCTTACAACCTGGGGCGAATCCTCAGCTATACCACTGCCGGTTTGCTGATCGGCCTGGCGGGCTGGGCGGTGGCCAACAGCCCTGGGGCGATGATCATGCGGGTGATCGCCGCACTGCTGTTGATCGCCATGGGCTTGTACCTGGCCGGCTGGTGGAGCGGCCTGACGCGCATCGAAAGCCTCGGACGCGGCCTGTGGCGGTATATCCAGCCGGTGGCCAGCCGCATGTTGCCGGTGTCCAGCGTGCCGCGTGCCTTGCTGCTCGGCGCGTTGTGGGGCTGGTTGCCGTGCGGGCTGGTGTACAGCACCTTGCTTTGGTCGGCCAGCCAGGGCAATGCGCTCGACAGCGCGCTGCTGATGCTCGCCTTCGGTCTCGGCACCTGGCCGGTGTTGCTGGCAACCGGGCTCGCCGCCGAACGCACCACTGCCCTGCTGCGCAAGCGCGGCGTGCGCATGGCCGGTGGCGTGTTGGTGATACTGTTTGGTCTGTGGACGATGCCGGGGCCGCATCAGCATTGGTTGATGGGCCACTGACTGCGCACCTGTTGATGCAGGTCAAGATGCTTTGAACGACGGCACTTTAGACTCGCAAGCATCGCCAGACGCTTCGGGAACATCTGCCCATGCTCGACACCATTCGTTGGGATTCCGATCTGATCCGCCGCTACGACCTGGCGGGGCCGCGCTACACCTCCTATCCCACTGCCGTGCAATTCAATACCCGGGTCGGCGCTTTCGACCTGCTGCACGCGTTGCGCGACAGCCGCAAGGCGCTGCGCCCGCTGTCGCTGTACGTGCACGTGCCGTTCTGCGCCAACATTTGCTACTACTGCGGCTGCAACAAAGTCATCACCAAGGATCGCGGGCGCTCTCAGCCGTATTTGCAGCGCCTGGAACAGGAATTCCAGATGATCGCCTGCCACCTCGATCCTCGGCAGATCGTCGAGCAACTGCACCTGGGCGGTGGCACGCCGACCTTTCTCAGCCACGACGAATTGCGCCAGCTCATGGCCCAGTTGCGCAAACAGTTCAACCTGCTCGACGACGATTCCGGCGATTACGGCATCGAGATCGACCCCCGGGAAGCCGATTGGTCGACCATGGGCCTGTTGCGTGAGTTGGGTTTCAATCGGATCAGTGTCGGCGTGCAAGACCTTGATCCGCAGGTCCAGCGGGCGGTCAATCGCCTGCAAAGCCTGGACGAAACCCGAGCGATCATCGAGGCCGCGCGCACCCTGCAATTCCGCTCACTGAACATCGACCTGATCTACGGCTTGCCGAAACAGACGCCGACCTCGTTTGCCCACACCGTGGATGAAATGATCGCGCTGCAACCGGATCGCCTGTCGGTGTTCAACTACGCGCACCTGCCAGAACGCTTTATGCCGCAACGGCGAATCAACAGTGCGGAGTTGCCCGGCCCCGGGCAGAAACTGGAAATGTTGCAACGCACGATTGAGCAACTGACCGCCGCTGGTTATCGCTACATCGGCATGGACCATTTCGCCCTGCCCGACGATGAACTGGCCATCGCCCAGGAAGAGTCGACGCTGCAGCGCAATTTCCAGGGCTACACCACTCATGGTCATTGCGATTTGATCGGTCTTGGGGTGTCGGCGATCAGTCAGGTGGGTGATCTGTACAGCCAGAACAGCAACGATCTGAACGACTACCAGACGCTACTGGCCAGCGATCAACTGGCGACCAAACGCGGCCTGCACTGCAGCGCCGATGATCGCCTGCGCCGTGCGGTGATTCAGCAGTTGATCTGCCATTTCAGCCTGAACATGGCCGGCATCGAGTACGCGTTCAACATCGACTTCAGAGGATACTTCCATGAGCTATGGCCGCAGCTCGAGACCATGGCCAGCGATGGCCTGATCGAAATCGACGCGCGAGAGATTCGGGTATTGCCGGCGGGACGCCTGCTGGTGCGATCGGTGTGTATGGTGTTCGATGTGTACTTGAACCCACACAATCGCCAGCTTTTTTCGCGGGTGATTTGAACCCTGCGCCCTTGATCACCAAGGGCAATGGACCTGAACCCCTTAGGTCGGTGTCGAGACAGCCGCTGCAGATCCTTTGTTCGCGGCGTTCTGTGCCTGTTGCTCGATCAGTTTGGCCAAGGCTGTGGTGGCGGCGCCCAGGGCCGAACTCAATTGAGCCAGTTGAGACTGGACAGCACCGGCCTCAGCTTGTTTTTGGTCCACAGTGAGATGCTTGTTGGCTTCGATCGCTTGCAACCGGGCCTGGAGCTCAGCCATCTGTTTCTGGATTTCTTTGATGCGCTTTTCCAGAACTTTGACCGGGTTGGCAGTGTCGTCATCGCTTGGCTGGGCGGCCTTGGACTTGGCAATCCCCGCAGTGGACAGGTCGACCTTCACCCCTGCCGCCGGCGCATCACCCAGTGGGTTGGTTTCAGCGGCCGCAGCAGCCTTCGTTTGCGCAGTAGCTGCTTGAAAACCAACGCCGGTATTTGTAGTGAGATTGACCGATAGCATGCAGAGCGCTCCTGGCAGGGTATGCAATGTTTTTTGTATCGGCGGCGATACACAAAACTTGATGGCTAAAAGCAACGTTTTCGCGCTGGTCGACAACGCATAGGTCGGGTTACCCTTACACTTTATGTGTGTTCTTATCACAAGGATCTGAATGATGTCCGAGCCCGTCAAAGTGCGCGCGCCCAACCAGGCTCATTGCAAGGATTGCAGCTTGGCGCCGCTGTGCTTGCCACTGTCCCTGAACCTGGAAGACATGGACGCCCTCGATGACATCGTCAAGCGCGGCCGTCCATTGAAGAAAGGCGAGTTTCTGTTCCGCCAGGGCGATGCATTTGGTTCGGTCTACGCGGTGCGCTCCGGGGCATTGAAGACCTTTAGCCTGAGTGACGGTGGTGAAGAGCAGATCACCGGCTTTCACTTGCCGAGCGAGCTGGTTGGGCTGTCAGGCATGGACACCGAATCCTACCCGGTATCGGCGCAAGTGCTGGAAACCACCTCCGTGTGCGAAATCCCCTTCGAACGCCTGGATGATCTCTCGGCGCAATTGCCGCAACTTCGCCGGCAGTTGATGCGGGTGATGAGCCGCGAAATCCGCGATGACCAGCAAATGATGTTGTTGCTGTCGAAAAAGACCGCCGACGAGCGCATCGCTACCTTTCTGGTCAACTTGTCGGCGCGGTTCCGCGCGCGGGGGTTCTCGGCCAATCAGTTCCGCCTGAGCATGTCGCGCAATGAGATCGGCAACTTCCTCGGCCTGGCGGTGGAAACCGTGTCGCGGGTGTTCACTCGTTTCCAGAGCAGCGAACTGATCGCCGCCGAGGGCAAAGAGATTCATATTCTCGACCCGATCCAGCTTTGCGCGCTGGCCGGTGGTTCGCTGGATGGCTGACTGCGCGGCGGCGCGGTAGACTAGCCACCGCTAACAAGCCTCAGGATGTCCTTGATGATTTTCGACGAATTCAGCTTCAAATCCCTTATCCGTCCGGTCGTGGACTTCCCCAAGCCGGGCGTGATCTTTCGCGACATCACCCCGCTGTTCCAATCGCCCAAGGCCTTGCGTCTGGTGATCGACAGCTTCGTGCAGCGCTACATCGAGGCCGAATTCACCCATATCGGTGCCATGGATGCGCGGGGTTTCCTGATCGGTTCGATCATTGCCTATGAGCTGAACAAGCCGCTGATCCTGTTCCGCAAGCAAGGCAAGCTGCCGGCTGACGTGCTGTCCGAGGCTTACGAGACTGAATACGGAAAGGCCTACCTGGAAGTCCACGCTGACAGCCTGTGCGACGGCGACTCGGTGATCATGTTCGATGACCTGATCGCCACCGGTGGCACGCTGATCGCCGCTGCCAACCTGATCCGCCGCATGGGCGCCCGCGTCTACGAAGCCGCAGCGATCATCGACCTGCCGGAACTGGGCGGCTCGCAGCGTCTGGAAGACATGTCGATTCCGACCTTCTGCCTGACCAACTTTGCGTTGACTGATATGTAATAGCCATTCCCTGTAGGAGCTGCCGAAGGCTGCGATAGAGCGCGAAGCGGTCGCCGCGTTTTGAGGCCAATCGCAGCCTGCGGCAGCTCCTACAGATGATGTGCATGTCAGCCCTGATTCAAAGCCCCATCTGCCTGGCAATAATCTCATTCATCACTTCACGGGTGCCGCCACCAATGGAGAGGATGCGATTGTCCCGGTACAGGCGCTCCACCAGGCTTTCGCGCATGTAACCCGCGCCACCGAGGATCTGCACCGCGTCGTAGGTGATCCGGTCCGCCGTGTCAGCCGCGACGTTCTTGGCCATGGAAATTTCCTTGATCACGCTTTTCCCCGCCGCCATCTTCGCCGCCTGGCGATAGGTGAATTCGCGGGACACTTCCAGTTGCGTGGCCATTTCCGCCAGTCGATGCTTGAGCACCTGGAATTTACTGATCGGCTTGCCGAACGCTTCACGTTGCCGCGCCCAGTCCAGGCTTTGCTCCAGCGCCAGTTGCGAGGTCATGTTGGCCATCAGCGCCAAGGCCAGGCGTTCGCTCTGGAAATTGCCCATGATGCAGGCAAACCCCATGTTTTCGGCACCGATCAAGTGACCCACCGGCACCCGACAGTCTTCGAAAAACAACTCGGCGGTGTCTGACGCCCACCAGCCCATTTTCTTCAGCTGTCGACCGACGGTGAAACCCGGCGTGCCTTTCTCCATCAGTAACAGACTGATGCCGGCGAACCCCGGCTCGCCGGTGCGCACGGCGACGGTGTAGTAATCGGCGCGGACGCCGCTGGTGATGAAGGTTTTGCTGCCGTTGACCCGATAATAATCGCCGTCGCGCACCGCGCGGGTCTGCAGATTGGCCACGTCGGAGCCGCCGCCAGGTTCAGTGATCGCCAGCGCCATGATCTTTTCGCCACTCAGCACTTGCGGCACCACCCGCTCGCGCACCACCGGCTGCGCCCACTTCACGACCGGCGGCAAACCGATATCGAGCGAGCCCAACCCCGCCACCAGCCCGCCGGAGCCGCAGCGCATCAGCTCTTCACTCGCGGCAACCTTGGCGAACACGTCACCTTCATGACTGCCACCGAACGCTTCGGGGTAGCCGATGCCGAGAATCCCGGCAGCGCCGGCCTTCAGGTACAACTCGCGGGGAAAGCCTTCGGCCTCTTCCCACTCATCGACAAAGGGCAAAATCTCGCGCTCGACGAAACGCCGCACGGCATCGCGGATCAGTTGGTGGTGAGGGTCGAAATATTCCTGACAGTCAGACATCGGCGCGCTCCACTGAAGGGTCCAGCGAACTTACCGAGCGCTTGCTTGGTTTGCAAGGGGGGGGTGACTCACGATCCCTTGTAGGAGCTGCCGCAGGCTGCGAACCGACGGCCGGACGGTCGTTCCGGCCTTATCGCAGCCTGCGGCAGCTCCTACAGGACGAGCGTTGTATGACTACAACACCATCGGCTTACGCCCGGCGAACGAATGCGCCAGGGTGCCGCCGTCGACCAGTTCCAGCTCGCCACCCAATGGCACGCCGTGGGCGATGCGTGAGGTGATCAGGCCTTTATCGCTGAGCAACTGGGCGATGTAGTGCGCGGTGGCTTCGCCCTCCACCGTCGGGTTGGTGGCGAGGATGATTTCGGTGAAAGTGCCCTGCGCTTCGATGCGCGTTAACAACTGCGGAATGCCGATGGCTTCCGGGCCGAGACCGTCCAGTGGCGACAGGTGGCCCTTGAGCACGAAATAACGGCCGCGGAAGCCGGTCTGCTCGACTGCGTACACATCCATCGGACCTTCGACCACACACAACAACGTGTCGTCGCGACGGGTGTCCGAGCACTGTGGGCACAGGTCGTCTTCGGTCAAGGTGCGGCATTGCCGGCAATGGCCGACGCCTTCCATCGCCTGACTCAAGGCCAGCGCCAGGCGCGAGCCACCACTGCGATCGCGCTCCAGCAATTGCAGCGCCATGCGCTGGGCGGTTTTCTGACCAACACCGGGCAACGTGCGCAAGGCATCGATCAATTGGCGAATCAGGGGGCTGAAGCTCATGAGAAAGGTCCGACAAAACAACGAGACGCGGTTTATACCCGCGCCTCCGGTTAGCGTCAATTCAAGCGTCGGCGACCTTCACCACCAACTTGCCGAAGTTGCGCCCTTCCAGCAGGCCGATAAAGGCCTCGGGCGCATTTTCCAGGCCCTCGACCACGTCCTCGAGGAACTTGATTTTGCCGCTGTTGACCAGCGGCACCATCGCCGCCAAAAATTCTTCATGGCGATCACCGTATTCCTCAAACACGATAAAACCCTGAACCCGCGCGCGCTTGGTCAGCATGGTGCGCATCAGCAGCGGCAGGTAGTTGATGCCTTCCGGCAGCGCCGGGGCGTTGTACTGCGCGATCAAACCACACAGCGGAATCCGTGCCCGGGGGTTGATCAAGGGCAACACCGCCTCAAAGATCTTGCCACCCACCAGTTCGAAGTAGATGTCGATGCCGTTACCACAGGCCTTGGCCAGTTCTTCAGCAAAGTTCGGGCTCTTGTGATCGATGCAAGCGTCGAAACCGAGCTCATCCACCACGTAGCGACATTTCTCCGCACCACCGGCGATGCCGACGACACGCAAGCCTTTGAGCTTGGCCACTTGCCCGACGACCGCACCCACCGCCCCCGACGCCGCCGCGACCACCAGGGTCTCGCCCGCCTTGGGCTTGCCGATGTCCATCAGGCCCATGTACGCCGTCATCCCCGGCATGCCGAGTACACCGACGGCCATGGACGGGTGGGTGACTTCCTTGGGCAGCGAGACCAATTGCGTACCGTCGCTGATGCTGTGGGTCTGCCAGCCGGTCATGCCAACCACCCGGTCACCGACCGTAAACCGGGCATTGCGCGATTGCTCGACCACGCTCACCGCACCGCCGGTCATCACGCCGTTGACCTGCACCGGCTCAGCATAGGAAGGCGCGTCGCTCATGCGCCCGCGCATATACGGGTCGAGGGACAGGTACAGGGTTTTCAGCAGCACCTGGCCGTCTTCCAGCTCCGGCAAGGCTTCGCGCTCGAGGCGAAAATTCTCCGGCGTCGGTGCGCCTGTCGGACGCGAGGCCAGCACGATGCGTTGGTTGAGAGTCAATGTTTGAGACATCGGGAACAGCTCCTTGATCGGTGAATATCAGGTATAGAGCAGACCGTGCTGGAAGGTGGGCGTTCGGTTGGAATCGAGTCCACGGTATGCGGTGCTGACAAAAAATGTGTACAAAAAAGCCAGGCACTGGGCCTGGCTTCTTGTATACCGCAACCGCGATTAGAACGGGAGTTTCATGCCCGGCGGCAGTTGCATGCCAGCGGTCATGCCAGACATCTTTTCCTGGCTGGACTGCTCGATCTTGCGCACGGCATCGTTGACCGCTGCGGCGATCAGGTCTTCGAGGACTTCTTTGTCTTCTTGCATCAGGCTGTCGTCCAGGCTGATGCGCTTGACGTCATGACGACCGGTCATCACCACGCTGACCAGGCCCGCGCCCGATTGGCCAGTGACTTCAGCGTTGGCCAGTTCTTCCTGGGCCTTGGCCATTTTTTCCTGCATTTGCTGGGCCTGCTTCATCAGGCCAGCCATGCCACCTTTCATCATGGGAATTCACCTCGAACATTGATGGGGCTTTGTCGGGCGCTGCATCAACTGCAGCACCCAAATAAGTTAAAGCGTCTGAGCCACGGGAGCGTCCACAGGTTCAATCGTATCCTCTCGGATCACCGCGCCAAACTGTTGCAGCATTTGTTGGATGAACGGATCGGCATGGATCGACGCCACTGCTTCACCCTGGCGCTCATGACGACGGCGGGACAAGGCCTGGGCCGGGGTTTCCTGTTCGGGCTTGATCAGCTCGATGGTCAGGGTCAACGGGCGGCCGTGGAACTGGTTCAGCGCATCGTTCAGGCGACGTTGTTGCGTCGAGTTGAACAGCGCGCTATGGGCCGGGTCCAGGTGCAGCAGCCAGTGATCGCCGTCCACTGCGATTAACGAACAGTTGGCGGCGATGCTGCCGGTCATGCCCGAGATCGGCAGTTTCGGGAACAGGTTCAGCCACTCCAGCGCCAGACCGGTCGCGGGCATCGACGCCGGCAACGGCTCGGCCTCGACCACGTCCGGCACGCTGTCGTGGGCCAGTTCATCCATATAACTGTAAGACGCCGGATCGATATCCAACTCGCCTTCGACATAATCATCGTCCGGCGGCGGTTCGTCGTCGCGCTCCATCGGTGCCGGGACAAAACCCACGGCGTCCTGGATCGCTTCCGGCATGGCCGGTATCGCGACCTCCGCTGCCACTGGCGACTCGACTTGCGGCGCATCCGGAACCGGGCTGGCCGGTGCTGGCGTCGGCATCGGCGGCAGGTCTGGCTGCTCGGCCACGGTATCGAGCAATGGCTCTGGCTCAGGTTCAGGCTCGATCTGCGCTTCAACCACCGGCTCCGGCTCGGCAACCGGCGCCACTACCTTGGGCTCGTTCCACGGCAAATCGACTTCCGCAACCGGCGCCGGCTCAGGCACGACCGCAGCCGCAGGTGCTGGAACTGGAGCTGGAACAACAGGCGCAACGGCAGCCACCACAGGGGCTGCAACCACCGGCGCAGCAATCGCCGCGCCGGCCACTGACGGTCGGGAATCAACTGTGGCCGGGTTGATCCCCACTGTCTTTAGCGGCTGCCTCGGGGCATCGCTGCTGTCTGCCGGACGGAACGCCAGCATCCGCAGCAGGACCATCTCGAAGCCACCACGCGGATCAGGCGCCAATGGCAAATCGCGGCGACCGATCAGGCCCATCTGGTAATAGAACTGCACGTCTTCGGCCGGCAACGCCTGGGCCAGGGCCAACACGCGGTCGCGGTCGCCATGACCGTTGTCGACGCCTTCAGGCAACGCCTGGGCAATCGCCACACGGTGCAGCACGTTGAGGATTTCCGAGAGCACCCCGTTCCAGTCCGGGCCTTGCTCCGCCAGATGACGTACCGCCTCCAGCAACCCGCGGGCATCGCCGTCGAGCAACGCGTGCAGCACGTCATACACCTGGCCGTGGTCCAGCGTGCCGAGCATCGCCCGCACATCCGTAGCCAGCACTTTGCCCTCGCCGAAGGCAATCGCCTGATCGGTGAGGCTCATGGCGTCGCGCATCGAACCGTCGGCAGCACGGCCCAACAGCCACAGCGCATCGTCTTCGAACGGAATATTTTCAGCGCCCAGTACGTGGGTCAAATGCTCGACCACACGTTCAGGTGTCATGTTTTTCAGGGAAAACTGCAGGCAACGGGACAGAATCGTCGCCGGCAGTTTCTGCGGGTCGGTGGTCGCCAGAATAAATTTGACGTAGGGCGGCGGCTCTTCCAGAGTCTTCAACAGCGCGTTGAATGAGTGACTGGAGAGCATGTGCACTTCGTCGATCAGATAGACCTTGAAGCGCCCACGGCTCGGTGCGTACTGCACGTTATCGAGCAATTCGCGAGTGTCTTCGACCTTGGTCCGGCTCGCGGCGTCGATCTCGATCAGGTCGACAAAACGACCTTCGTCGATCTCGCGGCAGACCGAACACGTACCGCACGGCGTCGAAGTTATGCCTGTTTCGCAATTAAGGCATTTTGCAATGATGCGCGCGATGGTAGTTTTACCCACACCACGAGTGCCCGTGAACAAATAGGCATGGTGCAGTCGTTGGCTGTCCAGCGCATTGATCAAGGCCTTGAGCACATGGGTTTGGCCGACCATTTCGCGGAACGAGCGCGGACGCCATTTACGTGCAAGAACCTGATAACTCATCGAAAACCGTCGCGACTGGAAGCAGAAGACCGCTAATGCTAGCGGAGCAAGGGCAAAATTGCATCCGGTGCCTTCTTTAATGTGTCTACGCTCATCATTTGGATCTGTATTGAAATCAAATCCAGCCTGTATGGCATCGTATTGCTCACGCCGAGGGACCGCATGCGGCTGCTGCTGAGCGTTTTGTTGCTAGTGCTGAGTTTCTCCAGCGTCGCCGCCGAGGCGCCGTTGCGCTTTTCTATCGCCGACAGTTGGTCGATGCCCTTGGTGCAGGTCGATCTCAACGGCCCACGGGACGGGTTTCTGTTCGACATCATCCAGAGCCTGACACGTCAGGTCGGGCGCAAGGCCGAATACCACGTGTTGGCGCGCACGCGGGTGCAGAGCGCACTGGAACGCGGCGAAATTGACGTGCGCTGTTACGCCGCGCAGTCCTGGATGCCGAACATGTCCGGTGATTACATCTGGAGCCTGCCGCTGATGACCCAGCGCGACGTGCTGATCAGCACCGCAGACAATGCCCGGCCCGTGCGTGTCGAGCAATTGCACGGCAACAGCATCGGCACCGTGCTGGGCTACACCTACCCTCACCTGCAACACCTGTTCGATAACAACCAACTGAAACGCGAAGACGCCCGCAGCCAGGAACTGGTGCTGCGAAAGCTGGTGGCTGGGCGATATCACTACGCGGTGGGCAATGAGTGGTCGTTGAACTGGTTCAATCGCAACCTGCCCCCCGAGCGGCGCTTGCGTGCGGTATCGGTCATCGAAGAGCAGCCTGTCGGCTGTGTGGTGCGCAACGATCCGGGCGTGCCGGCACAGTGGATTCTGCGCACGCTGCTGAAAATGAAAATGTCCGGGGAGATCGATCAAATCATTCAACGTTATGGCGCCGATGCACCCTCTTTGCCAGCGGAGCAGTTCAGCCCCGCAGAACGCTAATGCAGAGCGTTTCAGGTACTTAAATCTTGCCGCTCGTCCCTGTAGCATTAGCGTCACATTGCCCCGATACGCTCCTCGAATTCCGCAATCCCGACTTCAGCCAAGCAGGCAGGTAACCGCTATGAGCGATAACAAAGAAGACGACGCAAGCAAAACCACGGCCGGCGATGCCCCGCCCGACGCCGGCCGACGGCGATTTCTCGGCGGTGTTGCCGCGCTGGGTGCAGGCGCCACCCTGAGCGCTTATGTGTCGGCTGACGAAGCTCCCGCCCTGCCTGGCGACAAACCGCTGACCGGCGCCGCGCTGGACCAGGCCCTGCGCGACAACCTGAAAACCGTGGTGGTGATCTACGCCGAAAACCGTAGCTTCAACAACCTGTTCGGCAACTTCCCCGGCGTGGAGAAACCCCTCGCGGCGGTCGACCCGAGTGTCTATAAACAGCGTGATCGCGACGGCACCCTGCTGGAAACCCTGCCGCCAACCTGGGGTGGCGTGTTGCAGATCGGGCCGCAAACCGTCGACGGCGTGACCTATCCGATTGAAACCCAGTTCCAGGAAAGCCTGCTCAACGAACCCTATGCACTCAAAGGTCCGAATGGCGAAGATTTGCCGCTGAGCCTGGTGACCCGCGACCTGTGGCACGTGTTTTATCAGAACCAGATGCAAATCAACGGCGGCAAAAATGACCAGTTCGTGGCCTGGGCAGACTCCGGCGGCCTGACCATGGGTCACTATGCGCAAACCGAATACTCGCTGCGACTGTGGGACGTGGCCACCGAGTTTGTGCTCTGCGACAACTTCTTTCAGGGTGCTTTCGGTGGTTCGTTCCTCAATCACCAATACCTGATCTCGGCGGCGGTGCCGTTTTATCCGGATGTGGCCAACTCGCCGGCTAAACCGCAAATCGCTACGCTGATGAGCGACAATCCCCACGAAATTCGCCTCAAGCCACTGGACAAGTCCCCGGCCAGCGCCATGACCGGCCCACCGCAATTCGGCCCGAGCCTGCTGACGCCGGACGGTTATGCGGTCAACACCATGGCCCCGCCCTACTGGCCGACCTGGCTGCGCGACCCGGCGCGGCCCGAGTATGCCAAGCCGGACGTGGCCAACACGCTGGTGCCGCAGGTTCACGACCACATCGGCGACAAGCTGTCGAAGAAGAACATCGACTGGGCGTGGTACGCCGGTGCCTGGCAGGCCACGGTCGATCAGTTCAAGGATTCGGCCGGTATTCCGAAGATCCCGAACTTCCAGTACCACCACCAGCCGTTCAACTACTTCAAGAAACAAGGCCCGGAAAACCCGGACGAACGCGCCAGACGTCTGCGTGACGGCGGGCTGGGCGATGAGTCGAGCACCAACAAATTCTTCGCCGATGCCCAGGCCGGCAAGCTGCCAGCGGTGAGTTTCTACAAACCCCAGGGCAACCTGAACATGCACGCTGGCTACGCCGACGTGGCGTCCGGGGATCGGCACATCACCCGTGCGATCAAAGTGCTGCGCAACAGCCCGCAATGGGAAAACATGGTGATCGTCATCTGCGTCGATGAAAACGGCGGCTGGTGGGACCACGTGGCCCCGCCCAAGGGCGACCGTTGGGGCCCAGGTACGCGGATTCCGGCCATCGTGGTGTCGCCGTTCGCCAAGAAAGGCACGGTGGACCACACGGTATACGACACCGCCTCGATCCTGCGCCTGATTACGCGGATTCATGGGCTGGAGAAACTGGACGGGATCAAGGAGCGGGATGAAGCAATGCTGACTCGCGGCCAAAACGCCATGGGTGATTTGACCAATGCGTTGGAGTTTTTTAGCTGAAAAACCGCCTCGCGAACAAATTCGCTCCTACAGGGGATTGCATTGACCTGTAGGAGTGAACTTGTTCGAGAGGCGGAGTATCAGGAATATCGCTTCAAACAAATCGCTCGCAAGTTAGCGCCTTCAGGCGAAAGCGGCCTGTCTGCACCCAACCTCACCCCTTCTTGCGCAACATCAAATTCAACTGATCAATCACCTCTACCCAATCCGCGTCCCCCAACGTCTCCTCCCGCAAAAACGCGGCCTGGGCCGGTGACCAGAAAAACGCATCGGATAACACCAGGTTGGGCTTGAGCGGCGAATGGCTGGTGATAAAGGCGTCGATGCCGACCGGATCGGCTTCGAGCCCCAATTGTTCAAATAACGACGGCAAGCTGTGCACAGGTGATTCCACGGGATTCTCCCAAGTTCGAACGGTGGCTTGCGGGGATGGCGCCAGGTCGGGCGCGATCAGCCACGACCTGGCGGAATGGAGATTTTTCAGGACTTGCTCAGCTCGCGCACTTGCGCGTGCGGCACCAACTTCAGGTACTGATCCATGTTCATGTGGATCAGGTAGTTGTGATTACCCGCCTCCAGATAAACCTCACTCTGGCGTGTCAGCGCCGGATCCAGCCACATATCCATGCCATAGGCGTCGCCCAGAGCCGGGATCGCGCCACGCTCACAATCGCCAAACAAATGCGGTAAGCGGCTTTCCTGGGCAATTTGCCAATCACCGGTGACCTGCACTTTACTCAGGTCCAGGTGACGGTTGGCGGGTATCACCGCCATTAGATAGTGCCCGTGCTGGTCATCCAGAATGACCGATTTGGCCAACCGCTCCGCGGGAATACTGGCCACCCGAGCGGACTCCAGACTGGTCGCGGAATGCGGATGAGCGACGATGTCGTACTCACACCCCGATCTGACCAACCGCTCGTTTACTGCTCTTGCCATACGCATGATGCACCTCCTCGCCTGGTACAAGGCGGCACAACAGCCGCCTTCACACTCCACTGAGTTTAGGCAGCACTCGGCGGAGCGGCGGCTGCTGGCTGTAACAGTTACGGCTATCGGTGGCCGGGCATAGTCGAGAATGAGCTAACCGCTCGTCGAACCCGGCATGCGCTGGCGATTAGCCAGCCTATTCAGATAAGCTACCCGCTTATTTAATCCAAGATGTAAGGGACTACGATGAAAGGTTTACGCGTGTTGCTGGCAGCCTTGCTGCTGTGTGCGGCCACTGGCCCTGTCTACGCAGCAACCCCGGCGGCCCACGATGCAGGCCAGCCTAAACAGACCATCGAACAGTTTCTGGCGAGCCTGAAACCGCAGCACGGCACCGTCGACCTGCCAGGCGACATCGCCACGCTTAACCTCAACGATGACTTCTATTACCTGACACCCGACGACACCGAACGCCTGATCGTCGATGGCTGGGGCAATCCGCCGGGCCATAAAACCCTGGGCATGATCATTCCCACGGCGACTAACCCGATGTCCCGTGGCGGCTGGGGCGTGCTGATCAGTTACAACGACGACGGGCACATCTCCGACGAAGACGCGGCGAAGATCGACTACAGCGAACTGCTCAAGCAAATGCAGGAAGAAGACGAGGACATCAACAAGGAACGCCGCAAAAAAGGCTACGCCGGCTTGAGGCTGCTGGGCTGGGCAGAGCCGCCACGCTATGACGATCAAACCCACAAAATGTTCTGGGCCAAAGAACTGAAAGCCGACGACGCCAACGACAACACCCTCAACTACAGCATTCGCGTGCTCGGCCGTGAGGGCGTCCTTGAGCTGAACGCCGTGGCCTCGATGAACGACCTGCCGACCATTCAGCGAGAATTGCCGAAGGTCCTCGAATTCGCCAACTTTACCGACGGCAACCGCTACGCCGATTACAACTCCAGCACCGACAAACTGGCCAAATTCGGACTCGCGGCGTTGGTCGCCGGCGGCATCGCGAGCAAGGTCGGGCTGTTCGCCAAGCTGGGGATACTGCTGTTGGCGGCGAAGAAGTTTCTGGTAGTGGGCTTGTTGGTGGTGGCGGGGTTCTTTCGCAAGCTGTTTAACCGTAAATAGAGCATCCCATGCATTAAAAACCCTTGCTTCCGATGGCCGAAAAGGTGGCATCTACGTCATTGAGGCCGCGACCCTGGCGCTCTACTCTGCTGCTCATTCCGGCGCATCGCCGGCCCCACTGGAGAACAGCAATGAGCACTGTATCGAGCAAAGGCACGGCCCTGGTCACTGGCGCCTCGTCGGGCATTGGCGCCATCTACGCCCAGCGTCTGGCCGAACGCGGCTATGACGTGATCCTGGTTGCCCGCAACCGCGACCGCCTCAACGCACTGGCCACCCGACTGACCAACGAAACCGGTCGCAGCTTCGAAGTGGTTGAAGCTGATCTGGGCAGCAAAGAAGGCGTGCGTCACGTCGAAAACATCCTGCGCACCGACTCCAGCATCACCCTGCTGGTCAACAACGCCGGCGTCGGCGCTACCGCACCGCTGGTGGATTCGGACATCGACAAGATGGACGATATGATCACCCTCAACGTGATCGCCCTGACCCACCTGACCAAAGCTGTTGTCCCAGGCTTCCTCGCCCGTGGCGCCGGCACCATCATCAACATCGCTTCGATTGTCGCGGTGGGCCCGGAAATCCTCAACGGTGTTTACGGTGGCAGCAAGGCTTACGTGCTGGCCCTGTCGCAATCGCTGCACCACGAAGTCGGCGCTAAAGGCATCCGTGTGCAAGTGGTATTGCCGGGTGCCACCAGCACTGAATTCTGGGAGATCGCCGGTACGCCGGAGGAATACCTGCCGAAAGAAATCGTCATGAACGCCGAAGACATGGTCGACGCCGCGCTGGCGGGCCTGGACCAGGGCGAATTGGTGACCATCCCGTCGCTGCCGGAAGCCGCTGACTGGAATGCGTATGAAGCCGCACGCCAGAAGCTGATGCCGAACCTGTCGCGCAATGCCCCAGCCGAACGTTTTGGCGTGAAGAGCCGCGCCAACAAGTAGCGCAAAGCCTGTAGGAACCAACTTGTTGGCGAGGATGTGCACCTATTGGTGCTATCCCCGGATTTAGTGTGGGAGATTCTATGTTCCCAGGCAACACACAATCCCTGTAGGAGCTGCCGCAGGCTGCGAACAATCGCCATCGCGAAGGTCGTTCCGACCTTATCGCAGCCTTCGGCAGCTCCTACAAAATGGGGCGCAACCGTAGATTTTTGTCCAACCACAAATCCCTGTGGGAGCCAATGTGTTGGCGAAGGCGTCAGTACAGGCGCCTGAAGATCAGTGCTTGATCCCGTAACGCGAAGCAGGTTTGCCATTCTGCGAAGCGCCGAACAAGGCTGCCGCAGCCGCCTGATATGCCGCATACAGTTCAGCATTTTCAACTGCTGGCAAGGTCACCGCCTCACCCAGATCGAGACCGGCAAGCGCCGCGTCAACGCAATCTTCCGGGGTCATGACACTGGCCGGGTCCAGCACCGTGATTGGCACGCCCGACTTCTCCCAAATATCGGTCGCCGTCGCTGCTGGCAACACCAGCTGCACCACCACCTTGGTTTCCGCCACTTCCTGTTGCAAGCCGTGGGTAAAGCTCGCCACGTAGCCCTTGGTGCCGCTGTACACAGTACTGATCGGCAAGTTGAAGAAACCCAGCACCGAACCGATGTTGATCAGCGTACCCCGATCGCGTGCCTTGAATTGCGGCACAATGGCGTGGCTCAAGCGCACCAGTGCGGTGACGTTGACCTTATTCATCTCGTCACGCTTGGCGTCGCTGAGGTCGAACACCGAACCCAGGGTCGACGCGCCGGCGTTGTTGACCAGCAGGGTGATGCTCGCATCTGCGCTGATGTCTGCAGCAACCTTCTCCAGATCAGTCTCGGCCGACAGGTCAGCCACCAGGGTTCGCACCGCCACGCCATAGTCGCTGCGCAACCCCGCCGCCAGGCTTTCCAGCTTGTCCTGGCTACGTGCGACCAGCACCAGGTCGAAACCACGCTGCGCCAGGCGGTCCGCATAGACCTTGCCCAGACCGGCGGATGCGCCGGTTACCACAGCCGTACCCTTGTTATTTGCTTTGGTTGAGTCGTTCATTTAAGCCTCGATGATTGGCAGTGTCGTTCGAGAGGAATACCGCGATGGCGTTCTTCAGAATGAGGGATAAAATTGGATTACATTCGTAATCCAATTAAAATTAGGATGATGCTCATAATCCAATATGTCAACACCTTTGCCCGGCCATCGCTGAAAAAGCCCGGATGACAGAAACACCTGCGTCTGACCGGCGCTCACCTAAACTCATGTGATCAAGCGCCGCAGCACGGCCCGCTAGCCCACGAGGAGTTCTGGTTGCCATGACCGATTCGCTACGCATTTCGACCCTCGATGCCGCCCACCGGCAACTCAACCTGGCTATCCGCCTGCTGTTCGCCAGCGCCGATCCGGTGGCGGTGCAGACATTGGTCGGGGCCGCCGCGGCGATTCTCAAGAACACCTCCGCTCAGGAGGACAACACGCTGGCGCCGCCCGAGTACTTTCGCCTGATGCACAAGGCGCAGAACCTGTTCAGCCCGCGCCCCGCCGATGCCAATGCCCTGTTCGAAGTGGACCCCGAGGACACCGAAGCCCTGGCGTTCTGGGCGGTGATGAATGCCAGTGAGGTGGGCGCCTTGTCGCTGGAAGAGCAGCTTTACCAACGCTGGTACATCGCCTCGCACCTGTTGCGCGACGACGAACATGAGGGGCTGTTGGGGGTGGCGCTACAAGCCTTTGGCGACCTGAGCACCAAGTCACACTGCGAACAATTGCAGGCAGGGGCTAGTGTTTTATCGGAGTTCGAAGCGTGTGGCCCGTCGGATTCGAGCCACTGGAAAACTCATTGCGACTACCACTGACGGCTTGGGCCTTAAACTAGCGCTGGTCAGGTGAACACTTTCAACGCAAGGGTGTAAAAAGCCAGGCGTTCGTCGGCACCGTTCTGCCCGCCATTGATCACTTGAGTGATATCGGAAAACCGCCCGGCATCGGCCAGGCTGTTCAAGCCGTGCTTTTCCCAGAACCATCCCGCCGACAAGGCCGCGTTGTCTGGCTCTTCCAGCAGTTCCGGATGATTGCCCAGTTCCAGTTCAAGGGTGTTGCCACAGTCGGCATAGTTGTCTCGACCGGTGACCTGAATCAGCCCGCGCCCACGGAATTTCCAACCGTCACCTGACGCTGTCGGTCCGTTGCCCAGACGCGAGGCGTAGGCAATATTGGCGATCGCCTCAGGCTGGCGGGCGACCCTGGCCGCCGTTGCCGCATCGAACCGTTTGGGCCACGTGGCCTGCAACGCCTGAGCGCTGTAGTTGAGGTTCTCGCTCACGTGCAACAACTGACCACTCTCATGACCGACTTGCGCGATAAACGCCGCCCTGCGCAATCGGTTGTTGATCTGAAACGTGTCCATCGTCGCGTTCAGCGCCGGCACAAACACACTCGCCACCGGTTTGGCATTGGGCAGTATTTGCAGTAATTGCTGTTGAGTTATTGTCATGTTCTTTCTCCTTGAAAAAATAAGTCCCTATGGCGTTGTTTCACAGCACGTCAGCGCTGAATGAAGCCTCACATTCTGAATAGCAAACTCTCGTGACCAGACCGCATACGACGCAAAGAAAATATCGCCGATATATTGCGGGCGTTCGAAGGCAGGAATGACGTCATCCGGCATACGAAGCTCTCCAGAGGGAAGAGATCGAACGTGCCCAACGGCAGAACACTAGGTAGGGAGGGTGCAACTCACCGAAAAGTCTAGATCATGGACTCACACTGCAGCACGCAAACAGCGTTTGACCGGTCTTGTTCACCCTTGCCCACCTTCTTGAAATGGCGGCCCGAGCCCGACCCAGAGCCTTCGACCCGGCCATGACTTCCTGGTCATTCGGCAATTGCTTCATCAATCAACGCGTTATATAGTGGCAAAACGCCACAGAATAGTGCGTTTTTTCATAATTTCCTCTCAGATCTCACGGACGAATCCTCTCTCTCCCGCTGATCTACGTGTCCACTCCCTCTGGAAACGTTTCATGTCAAACCGCTCGCTACATTTCAAACTGTTCTGGACCTCGCTGATCGGCGCGTTCATCGTCCTGACGCTACTGCTTGGGTCGATTGCTTACATCTCGTACGGCTCCTCGCTCGAAGAAACAGCCAATCTGGTCGATACCACGGTCAAGGCCAACGCCAAAGACGTCGAAGTCGAGTTGGGCAAAGGCTGGTCCGCTGCTGAATCCTTAAATGCCGCCGCGCTGGCCATGAGCCAGAACCATGTCGACCGCAAGACCTCCGACGCGGTCACCCGCCAGTTGTTCGAGGTCAATCCGCAACTGTTGGGCCTGGGCCAGTATTGGGAGGCCAACGCCTTTGACGGTAAGGATGCCCAGTACGCGGGGCAACCCGAGACCGACGCCAGTGGCCGCTACTTGCTGTACTGGAATCGCGCCAAAGGCAGCACCGCCTCCGAGCCACTCTCGGGCTATGCCCCGGAAAACGCTGACAACCAGTACTACTACCGTCCGCTGCACAGTCGTCAACCCTGGGCGACCGAACCCTACGCCTACACCACCGGCAGCGGACAGCGCCTGATGCTGACCTCGATCATGTTGCCGCTGATCAAAGACGGCCAGGCTGTGGGCGTCGCGGGGGTCGACATCCCGCTGGACGGCATCACCGCCGCGCTGTCGAAGATCAACATCTACAAGGGTTACGCCGCCCTGCTGTCGACCGACGGCCGGTACGCCAGTCACCCCGATACCAAACGTCTAGCTCAAACCGCCGACGACCTGCCCGCCGAAGCCAAAGCCGCGATCAAGGCCGGCCAGTCGTATCATTTCCAGCGCGATGGCTGGAACTTCGTGCTGCACCCGGTCCACATCGGCAAGGCCCCCAACCCTTGGTCGCTGATGGTCAGCTACCCGGTGGCCGAAGCCATGGCCAACATCAACCACTTCCTCTACACCGCCGTCGCTATTGGCCTCGCGACCTTGCTGTTGCTGGCCATCGTGCTCTGGTACCTGCTGGGCTGGCATATCCGTCCGCTGTCCGGGCTGACCTCGGGCATCGAAGCCTGGCAGGGCGAACTGGCACTGCGCTTCGAACAACGCCAGCGGTGACGAAACCGGCAAACTGGCGGCGGCCTTCAACCAATTCATCCAGCGCCTCAGCGGGCTGGTGGGTTCGATCCGCCAGAGCACCGCAACGTTGATGCACATCTCCGATCACCTCGGCGCCACCGCCCACGCGGTGGCCGAGCGCGCCACCGCGCAACACACCGCCACCGAGGAAATGGCCAGCGGCGTCACTGCCCTCGCCCACTCTGTGACCGAAATGGCGCAACAGGCCGAGGACGTGGAGCAACTGGCGCGCAACACCGAAGTGCTGACCTCGAACATCGCCGAGGAAATGAACCTGACCCTGGGCGAAATTACCCGTATCGACCAGACCATGGACAGCGTCGCCGGCACCGTCGGCGACCTGGAAAAACGCTCGCAACAAATCGCCGGCATCCTCGCGGTGATCCGCAGCATCGCCGACCAGACCAACCTGCTGGCCCTCAACGCCGCCATCGAAGCCGCCCGCGCCGGCGAACAAGGCCGAGGCTTCGCGGTGGTCGCCGATGAAGTGCGGCAACTGGCCGAACGCACCAGCCGCTCCACCGGCGAAATCGGCGGCATGATCGACGCCATCGGCTCCGACGTGCGCAACACCGTGGAAAACGTGCAACACGTCGGGCAAGCCATGCGCCAGGGCGTGGTGCAACTGACCACCTCTGCCGAGGGCGTCGAACAGATTCGCGAACATGCGCAGCAAATTCTGACGCGCATCAGCGAAGTGGCCCGCCAGACGCAAAGCCAGGCAGCGACCGGCGAACAGCTGTCGGTGGCGATTCAGGGCGTAAGCCGGATTTCCGAACAGAACGATGTGGCGATTCGCAGCTTGCTGGATCAGTCGAAACAGCTACGGGAGCAGGCGGGATCGTTGGGGCAACAGTTGATGGGGTTTAGGGATTAAGCCAAACGGGCCGGGGATATAACCCGGCCCTGATCTTTCACTACCTCAAGGAATATCTCCGCAGAACTGCTCTGCATTACCCTCTGTTGCACCGTTGGCGACGACTACCGAGTAATGCGCAGCACGCAACGTGTTCAGCGGCACCTTGGCTTCCCGGTTGAAGCTCCAGCCTGTCGCAACACGCCTGGTGACCACGTTATCGTTCATCCCATACAGCGGTTTTGGTCCGCGGTTTGAGCAGGGGCCTGGGTAGACAAAGGCATACAAACGAACCGGCCTCAAGTAGCCGGAGGTACCACTCACAAAGAAGCTGAAATCGGTGGTTTCTTGGCGGGATATCAGCGTTACATAGCCAATGTTCCCGATGTTTTGCCCTACGGCAGTCAAGTCGACACGGACCAATTGCGATTCTTGACGGGCTTGGCTTGCGCATCCGCCCAGCAGAGCGACACTGGCGCAGATTAACCAGAAAAAACGTGGGGTGGTGATCATGGTCATGATCCCAAGACGTGATGAGTTGAGTCTAGGTGAGATTGTTGTCGATCGCGTTCACTATTGAAGGCCATCTGTTAATCTCCTGCCTTTCGGATTTTGTCCCGCAGCCCGC
The DNA here is from genome assembly GCF_044336365.1 of Pseudomonas sp. NA-150. Lineage (NCBI taxonomy): Bacteria > Pseudomonadati > Pseudomonadota > Gammaproteobacteria > Pseudomonadales > Pseudomonadaceae > Pseudomonas > Pseudomonas sp. NA-150. The sequence continues at coordinate 4,680,323 of NZ_CP172305.1, forward strand.
ACAACTACTGATGACAACGATGCCAATAGCCAACAAAACGCCCGCGCCTCAAACCATCTGCCGCCCCCTCACCCGCAGCGCGATTTTCATCGTCGCCACCCTCGCCCCCGGCAGCGAAGCCGCCGCGAAAGTGCGCAGTTGGTGCGGTGACATTGCCGCCCTTACCCGCGCGGTCGGCCAACGTGTGCCGGAAGGTGATTTGTCCTGCGTCTGCGGCTTCGGCGTCAACGCCTGGGACACCCTGTTCGGCACCCCACGCCCTGCCGAATTGCACCCGTTCCGTGAGTTCGGCCCGGCAGAGCGCCGCGCGCTCGCCACCCCCGGAGACATCTTGCTGCACATCCGCGCCGAGCAAATGGACCTGTGCTTTGAACTGGCTACACAACTCATGTCAGCGCTGGGCGACGCGGTCTCGGTTGTCGATGAAGTCCAGGGTTTCCGTTACTTCGACATGCGCAGCATCATCGGCTTCGTCGACGGCACCGAAAACCCGGAAGATAACGAAAAAGTCGGTTTCACCATCATTGGCGACGAAGACCCGTCGTTTACCGGCGGCAGCTACGTGCTGGTGCAGAAATACCTGCACAACATGAACGCCTGGAACGACCTGTCCGTCGAAGCCCAGGAACGGGTTATCGGGCGCACCAAGTTGTCCGATATAGAACTGGATAAATCGGTTAAACCGATCTCTTCGCACAGTGCATTGACGACGATTACCAAAGATGGCGAAGAAGTAAAAATCCTCCGTGAAAACATGCCGTTTGGTCGACCGGGTGTTGGGGAGTTTGGTACTTACTTTATTGGGTACGCACGCTCGCCACAGCCTATTGAACAGATGCTGGAAAATATGTTTGTCGGACGGCCGGCGGGCAATTATGACCGGTTGCTGGATTTCAGTACGGCGGTGACGGGCGGGTTGTTTTTTGTGCCTTCGGCGGATTTTTTGGATGGGCTGGGGGATTAGAAAGAAAGCCGGTTAGATGACTGTAGGAGCTGCCGAAGGTTTGTCCCGCACTCGGACGATTGGCATTAAAACGCGGCGACTGTTCTGGCGTCTTCGCAGCCTTCGGCAGCTCCTACAGAGTTGGGCAACGCTCGATTCCACCGTTCGCTAACCCGTCCCGCTTTCCATCAATTCAGGCAACGCAATTCACGGTCTGTGGCCACGATCTTGCGTTCAGCATCGTATAAACGAACTTCGGGGCGTTGGACGACCACGCGTGCTTCCAGTCGATAGCGCTGGCCAGCGGCGAAGTCGTTGTAGGGTACGGTCAGGTAACAAATGCGATCGAAGGAGCCGCTGTTGAAGCCAGTAAAGACTTCGAAATCGAGGCGCACTACCAGCTCATGCTGCCCCGGCGTCACCTGGAAATAACGCCCGTCAGCAAGATGTTTTCCATCCAGGCGGTCGGCCATCATCAGCCTGCCAGAGGTGGTGTACATATCGACCCAGGCGTGTTGCGGATCGGCTGGAGGTATTGGCGTACTGCTGCAAGCTCCGAGCGCGCCCAGAATCAGTAGAACGAATGGCTGGCGCATGCTGTTCTCCACAGCGAATCTCAGACTTTAAGCATAGCTTCTACACGCTATCGGCACGATGGCACTGGGCCGGTCAGCCCTTGCCAGCGACATTGCCTGCACATGGGTAGCGAACTGTCAGTTCAGTAATAGAACGGGACGTTCTCGCTGAAATAAATCCGTCCCGTTTTGCTCGTCCCGTTTTGCTCAATCCCCCACAAATTTTCCGGCAAACCGCCAGCTCTGCGGCGAGTGTCGTGTCTCGACCAACAATCCACCCTTGGCAATCTTGATATGGCTCTGCAGCGGTATCAGCCTTGGATCGCTCACAACGGTATCTTCGGAGACCACTGTAAACGTCACCCCCACCCAGCGGTGATAGCCGTCGAACAACGTGCAATCCAGCGTTGGCGACGGGCTTAGTTTGCCGATGCACTCCGTCACTTCATCCGTGAACACAGGCGACGATTTGCGCTCGCCGTAGTAAGCGACGATGTAACCGGTCGGGGTGTTTTTCAGTTCTATTGTGGTGTAGCCAGCCCGGTCGCCACCGTCGTCGGTGAGTTGGATTTTGCGGGCGAAGTAGTCGCGGGCCTTGGCGGTTTCGGCTTGTTGGGCTTCTCGCTCGGAGGGGCTCAGGGGAGCTGTGGCGCAGGCTGCGAGTGTCGAGGCGGCCAACAGGCAGGGAATCAGATGGCGGAGTTTCAGGGTGCCTCCTGGCGACGTGGGACAGAGCAGTAGGTCTCGAATATCAGGCACGAGAAAACGCAACGCTGATCTGAATCGGGCGCTTGAATGTGAAATAAGGGGATTAGGTATTGCAGAAGCGTTATGGAGGCAACCCCACCAGCCACACCTCGGCACTCAATGTCACCGCTGTGGCTGCTCCCTTCCGGGTCTGACCAGGTTCACGGCTAATCAATGCGAGGGGACCGATAGGGTCACCATAACGACGCTCACCTGACGGCGAACGGCGCCATTGTACCGGTCTCACGCCAAGTTACAACCGTTGGTTGCAGATTAAAAATTTGAGGGGGTTCAAGCACTTGTGTGGTGGGGGCAGGCCTGAGGTCGAGCGGCGCCTGGATTCAGGACTTTGCGCATGAAATCCCCCCAATAACTGGATCAACTGCAACCGCGCCTACACGTTTTGATCGTGGATATCTGTGGGAGAATAGACGCCGCAGACCGTACGGCGGACAGAAGGGGATTCAAGCATGCGGACCGAGTTGTTCTGTTATGACGACCTGACTGATGTTCAGCGCCAGCAATTGGAGCGCATCGAGGTGTTGCCTGAGCAGCAGCTGTATTCCGGGGATATTCAGAGTGCGCTGAGTTCGCTGCTGGACCGCCCTACTCCGGCTGTTCGCGGGTTTGCCTTGCTGGTCGAGCGACGGCCTGCGGGGTTTCTGCTGCTCAAGCGCGGGGCGTTGTTGCCGCCGTGGGCGGATAAGGATTCCGCCACGTTGCATGCGTTGCAGATTGATTTCCGGATGCAGGGCCGTGGGCTGGGCAAGTTGTGCTTGCACGCGTTGCCAGAGGTGGTGCGGCGGATTTGGCCGGATGTGACGCAGTTGATGCTGTCGGTGGATGCGGATAATGAGGCGGCGCGGGGGTTGTATCTGGGATTGGGCTGGGTCGATACCGGCAATGGCTATCGCGGGCGGGTGGGGTATGAGCGGCGCTTGGTGTTGGATTTGCGGACAGAGGCGAATGAACTGTAGGAACTGCCGAAGGTTGCGATAGCGGCGGGTCATGAAAACCGTTCGCAGCCTTCGGCAGCTCTTATAGGGGTTATATGTTGGCCTGTAGAACCTCATCGGCCTTGCCGCCGGCGCCCTGGATGACCAGGTGGATGAAGTGCAGTTTGCCGATCACGGCCGGTGGCAGGACGAACGGGTAGAAGTCGGGCTGGCCCATGCTGCGGGACAATTCGTTGAGCATGCCGGCCAGTTCGATCCAGGCGTTGACGAACGACAAAAACGCCGGGCCGCCGGGGTGTTGCGGGTCGTAGAGGCTCTCCAGCAAGAATGGCGGGTACTGAATGTCCATCTCCCGAGCGCTCATGCCGAAGCCGAGGGCGGTGTCGACCGCGTCCATCATGTGCAGGTAGTGGGCCCAGGTTTCCGCCCAGTCTTCCCACGGGTGCATGGTGGCGTAGGCACTGACGAAGCGTTGTTCCCAGTTCAACGGCGCACCGTTCTGGTAGTGGTTTTCCAGCGCTTCGGAATAACTGGCGCGTTCGTCGCCGAACAGGGTGCGAAATCCTTCTTCCCAGTGGGTGCGCGCGACCAGCCGATCCCAATAGTAATGCCCGACTTCATGTCGGAAATGGCCGAGCAAGGTGCGGTACGGTTCGCGCATCTGCACCCGAATCAGTTCGCGGTGGTCGTCATCCGCTTCTTTGATGTCGAGGGTGATCAGGCCGTTGGCGTGGCCGGTGGTCGGTCGCTTGCCTTCCTGGTCGACACCGATGAAGTCGAAGGCCAGGCCAGTGGCTTCATCCTGGGTTTTAGGGATCACGTCCAGCCCTAACGAGATCAGTTGCGCGATCAAACGCCGCTTGGCGGTTTCGACCCTGCGCCAGCGAGGGCCATTTTCCGCGATTGTCAGGTCGGGGATGGTGTTGTTCAGGCGACAGGCGATACAGAAATCTCCGACATCGAGTGCCGGAAACAGCCAATTGCAGGCAGCCGGGGTGTCGAGGTTGGCGCAGCGGCGGTAGAGGCCAGCCTCAGGACCGTCAGTCACACGCCAGGTATTGAGTTCCGGGGCGGGTTCGAGGGCAACCATTTTGCCATCCCGGGGCAGATAGCCCAGCGCCGCAGAACAAGCCAGGCATTGGCTGTTGCGGAAGAAGATCGATTGCCCGCAGTGACACTGCCAGACCTTGCTGTTGCGCTTGCCCTCGCCCACGAACGGCGCGGCGATGCGCGAGGTGAGTTGTTCGAAGAACTGGAACATGACGATCTCCTTGTGGCCTGCTTGCACTAGATCATCTGGGGCGGTGAGGGTTCCGTGTGAAACGGATCGCGGGCAAGCCCGCTCCTACAGGGGAATGCAAACCGATGTAGGGGCGGGCTTGCCCGCGATGGCGATAGATCAGGCAGCGGTTATCCCGTGTTTACCCAGGAATGCCACAAACGCCTCTTCATCCAGCACTTTCAGCCCCAGTTCATTGGCCTTGGTCAGTTTCGACCCCGCCCCCGGCCCGGCCACCACGGTGTGGGTTTTTGCCGACACCGACCCTGACACCTTGGCGCCGAGGCTTTCGAGTTTTTCCTTGGCGATATCGCGGCTCATCAGTTCCAGCGAACCGGTCAACACCCAAGTCTGCCCCGCCAGTGGCAAGCCTTCGACGACTTTTTTCTCGCTCTGCCAGTGCATGCCGAAGTCTTTCAGTTGCTGTTCGATGTTCAGCGCTCGCGCAGCGTTTTCGGGCACGTCGAAGAAATCGCGCACGGCCTTGGCCTGTTTCTCCGGAAGGGCCTGACGCATGTCTAGCCAATCGGCCTTGACCACGCCTTCAAGGGTGCCGAATTTGTCTGCCAGCTTCTGTGCCGCGCCGGGGCCGACCGCAGGGATGTTGAGTTTGTCGAGCATGCCGCCCAGCGTCGCGCTGGCGGCGAATTCGGCGCCGAGGTCACCGGTGTCCTGCAGTTCAAACTGGCACTCGCCCAGCAGCGCGCTGATGACCTGCTGGTTGTGGTCATCGACGAAAAAGCTGTGGATCTCGTGGGCCACTTCCAGACCGACGTCAGGCAAATACGTCAGCACCTCCGGCAACGCCTGTTTTACCCGTTCCAGTGACGCCAGCGACCGCGCCAACACCTTGGCCGTCTCTTCGCCCACATCGGGAATCCCCAGCGCGTAGATAAAGCGCGCCAGGGCCGGCTTTTTGCTCTCGGCGATAGCCTTCAACAGCTTGTTGCTGGAGACTTCGGCAAAGCCTTCCAGATCGATGATCTGTTCGTACTTGAGCTTGTACAAATCAGCAGGCGAGCCTATCAGTTTCTCATCCACCAACTGCTCGATGGTCTTGTCGCCAAGGCCTTCGATATCCAGCGCGCGGCGGGAAACGAAGTGGATGATCGCCTGCTTGAGTTGCGCGCCACAGGCCAGGCGTCCGACGCAGCGATAGACCGCGCCTTCGCTGACGGTCTCCTTGCCTTTACTGCGCTTGATCAACTGCGTGCGCTCGACGTGGGAGCCGCACACCGGGCAGGTTTCGGGGATCTGCACCGCTCTCGCGTTTTCCGGGCGACGCTCCAGCACCACTTGCACCACCTGCGGAATCACGTCGCCAGCGCGGCGGATGATCACCGTGTCGCCGATCATCAGGCCCAAACGCGCGACTTCGTCCATGTTGTGCAGGGTGGCGTTGGCCACCGTCACGCCGGCAACTTTGACCGGTTTCAAGCGTGCGACCGGAGTCACCGCGCCAGTACGGCCGACCTGGAACTCCACGTCGAGCAACTCGGTGAGCTCTTCCATCGCCGGGAACTTATGGGCAATGGCCCAACGCGGTTCACGGGCGCGGAAGCCCAGTTCGCGCTGGGAGGCGATGTTGTTGACCTTGAACACCACGCCGTCGATCTCGTACGGCAGCGACAGACGCCGCTCACCGATGTCGCGGTAATAATCCAGGCACTCGGCGATGCCGTCAGCCAGTTTCAGTTCGCGACTGACCGGCATGCCCCAGGCTTTGAGCTGTTGCAGATTGCCGATGTGGGTGTCGGAAAATTCTTCGGAGACCTGGCCCAGGCCATAGCAGCAAAACTCCAGCGGGCGGTTGGCGGTGATCTTCGAATCCAGCTGACGCAGGCTGCCGGCGGCTGCGTTACGCGGGTTGGCGAAGGTCTTGCCACCGACTTCCAGCTGGCTGGCGTTGAGGCGTTCGAAACCGGCCTTGGACATGAACACTTCGCCGCGCACTTCGAGGGTCGCTGGCCAGCCACTGCCGTGCAGTTTGAGCGGGATGTTGCGCACAGTACGCACGTTGACGCTGATGTCTTCACCGGTAGTGCCATCACCCCGGGTGGCACCGCGTACCAACGCGCCGTCCTGATACAGCAAGCTGACGGCGAGGCCATCAAGCTTCGGTTCGCAACTGTACTGCACGTGGGCGCCGTCGCCGAACAGGTCGCCCGTGGGCAGGTCGAGACCTTCCACCACGCGACGGTCGAACTCGCGCATGTCGTTTTCTTCGAAGGCGTTACCGAGGCTGAGCATCGGCACTTCGTGACGCACCTGGGTGAACGCCGACAACGCTGCGCTGCCGACACGCTGGGTCGGTGAGTCGGGGGTGATCAGGTGCGGATGTTCGGCTTCCAGCGCCTTGAGCTCGTGGAACAGGCGGTCGTACTCGACGTCCGGAATGCTCGGTTCGTCGAGGACGTGGTAGCGGTAGTTGTGCTGGTCCAGCTCGGCACGCAGTTCCAGGATGCGAGTTTCGGCGGTCATACGGTGTTCTCTCGAAAAGCAAAAGAGCAGCCGAAGCTGCTCAATTCATGATGCGGTTTTGAATTTGGCAACGCCCCTGTAGGAGCCAACTTGTTGGCGAGTGCCTGAACGCGGTCTGTCAGACATATCGCCTCGCGAACAAGTTCGCTCCTACAGGTTCCGTATCAAGCCCAATCAGCGGCGCTGAGTCAGTGCGCGACGCTCGAACTCGACGATGCGCTGGCGATAATGTTCGATGGTCTGCGCGGTCATGACACTGCGCTGGTCATCTTTCAATTCGCCGTTCAGTTCATGCGCCAGCTTGCGCGCTGCCGCCACCATCACATCAAACGCCTGTTTCGGATGACGCGGACCTGGCAAGCCGAGGAAGAAGCTCACCGCGCGGGTGCTGAAGTGGTCGATGTCATCCAGATCAAAGATGCCCGGCTTGACCGCGTTGGCCATGGAAAACAGTACTTCGCCGTTACCAGCCATGCTTTCGTGACGATGGAAAATGTCCATCTCACCAAAACGCAGACCGCTTTCCAGAATGTTCTGCAGCAACGCCGGGCCCTTGAAGCCGCTTTCGTCGCGGGAGATCACGCTGATCACCAGCACTTCTTCCACCGGTGGCAGGTCTTCGGCGCGGCGTGCAGTGTCGTCGGCACGGCGCTTGTTGTCGTCCGGGAAATCGTCGTCGCCGCCGCGACCAGTGAACAGACTCGGGCCGTCCAGGTCGAGGTTCAAGTTCAGGTCACCCTGGCTCGGCTCGTCCTTGCGCTTGCTGCGCTTGGTATCACGGGGTGCAACGTTCACCGACGGCAGGTCCTGCTCGTCCAATTGGGGTTCTTTGTGGTTATCCAGCACACGCGGCGGGCCCAGCACTTCGGCCGAGCTCACTTCCTCATCATCGCCCGCACCGGCGAAACTTCGATCCAGCCTGAATTTCAATTTTCCCTTGCCGCCGCGCATCCGGCGCCAGCCATCGAAAAGAATACCGGCAATGACAATAATGCCGATGACGATCAGCCACTCGCGCAGACCGATTTCCATGTAATCCAGTGCCTCTAATAAAAATGCTGATTAATAAGGGCCGAAACCCCTTTAAAACGTGGCGCCAACTCTATGTTCTGACTGGCGTTTTCCCCACGCAAAAGAAAAAGTGGTCATTAAGCTAGCACGACCAAAGATAACTTTACACCGTCCATTGCATTCGGTTGACCGTTGTAACGGAATCAAAGCGTAACAGTAGCTATCAAATAGCCATTTCCCAAGTCGTGCAAGGCTTGTGCACTACGCGTCTACCAACGCCATCGCCTCCTCCACGTCTACCGCCACCAGCCGCGAGCAGCCGGGCTCGTGCATGGTCACGCCCATCAGTTGATCGGCCATTTCCATGGCGATCTTGTTGTGGGTGATGTAGATGAACTGCACAGTTTGCGACATTTCCTTCACTAGTCTGGCGTAACGCCCGACGTTGGCATCGTCCAGTGGCGCGTCTACTTCATCGAGCATGCAAAACGGCGCCGGGTTGAGTTTGAAGATGGCAAATACCAGCGCCAGTGCGGTCAGGGCTTTTTCGCCGCCGGACAGCAAATGGATAGTGCTGTTCTTCTTGCCCGGCGGGCGCGCCATGATGGTCACACCAGTATCGAGTAGATCTTCGCCCGTCAGTTCCAAATAAGCGCTGCCGCCACCGAAAACTTTTGGGAAAAGAGCCTGAATTCCGTTGTTTATCTGATCGAAGGTCTCCTTGAAGCGATTGCGGGTTTCCTTGTCGATCTTGCGAATCACGTTCTCCAGGGTATCCAGCGCTTCCACCAGATCGGCGTTCTGCGCATCCAGATAACGTTTACGCTCAGATTGTTGCTGATATTCGTCGATGGCCGCGAGGTTGATCGCACCGAGACGCTGAATGCGCCCGGCAATGCGTTCCAGTTCCTCTTCGGCGTCCTTTTCGTTGGCTTCGCTGGTCAGCGTGGCGAGCACCCCGTGCAGGTCATAGCCATCAGCCAGCAACTGGTCCTGCAAGGTGGTGCGGCGCACGGTCAGCGATTGCCATTCCATGCGTTGTTGTTCGAGCTGGCCACGCAGCAGTTGTGATTGCTGTTCGGCCTGACTGCGGCGTTTCTCGACCTCGCGCAACTCAAGGTCAGCGTCTTCCAGGGCATTTTTTGCCTGACGCATTTCTTCGTCGACCGCCATGCGCTTTTCCAGCAGCTCTTCGAGCTTGAGGCGTAGCTCTTCGAGTGGCGCTTCGCCCTCCTCCAGATTGAGGTTCAGTTGCTCGCGCTTTTCGGTCAGGCGCTCGGACTGCAACTCCAGGCGCTCAAGGGCTTGCCGGGTTGAATCGTGCTGCGCCCGCAGCGAGCCCAGACGCACGGCCAATTGATGGGCGTGGTCTTTGTGCTGTCGGGCTTCCTGACGCACCCGATCAAGGCGTTCGCGCAGGCTGTCGCGTTGGGCCAGCAGCAGTTCGCGCTGTTCGGTGTCGAGGGCCATGCTGTCCAGCGCGTCCTGCAGTTGCAGACGGGACTCGCCGAGTTGTTCGTGTTCGATGGCGCGTTGTTCGCCCAGTTCGCCTAGCTCTTCGTCGAGGCGTTTGCGGCGCAAGGTCAGTTGTTCGACCTTGGCCTTGGCCGCCGACAATTGCGCCTTGAGTTCGCTTTGCTGACGCGTTTCGTCCTGCAAGCGGCGACGCAACTGTTCGCGAGCATCTTCCTGTTGCAGTTGCTGTTCACGCAGGTTGACCAGTTGCTCTTCGAGGGTCGCCAACATCGCTTCGCGCTCGTCGCGCTCCAGGCCCAGGCGCTGTATTTCCTGACCACGGGCCAGCACACCGCTCTGTGCTTCACTGGCGCGACGCACGCGCAGGAAATGCCGGCCGACCCAATAGCCATCACGACTGATCAGGCTCTGCCCTGCCCCGAGCTGACTGCGAATCGCCAGCGCCTCATCAAGGCTTTCCACTGGTTTGACCTGCCCCAGCCAGGCCGACAAATCCACCGAAGACTGTACCTTGTCCAGCAAGCTGCCAGGGATGCGCAACGCGTCAGACGAAGGATTGACCAGGCGCAGATCGCCCTGCTCAAATCCAGCCAGATCGAGCCCGGCGAAGTCGTCGACCAACACCGCTTGCAGGTCGGCGCCGAGCACGGTTTCTACCGCGAGTTCCCAACCAGCATCTACTTGCAAACCTTCCGCCAGACGCGGGCGATGGCTGAGCTGATGCTCACGCAGCCATTCGGCGGTGCCGGTGTCGGGATCGAGTGCGGCCTGTTGCAGGGCTTCCAGCGAGGCCAGACGACCGTTCATGCGCTGCAATTCGCCCTGGGCCTGCTGCTGCGCCTGATTGGCCTGCTGCAGTTCGCCGCGCAGTTGCTCCAGACGCTCGACCAGTTGTTCTTCGCTGGCGTGCAGTTCTTCGAGGGTTATCTCGCGGGTGGCGAGGTCTTCGCTGAGTTCCAGAATCGCTGCGTCTTCCGGGTCGGCGGCGAGCAGTTGCAGCTCTTCGCCCAGACGCCGTTGCCGTTCGCCCAGACGCTCCATGCTGGTTTCCAGTTGCTGGATGCGCGACTGCTGCACTTCGGACTGGCGGCGCGGCTCGGCGGAAGTCAGGTTGAACGCATCCCACTGCTCCTGCCAGCCGTGCATGGTGGTTTCGGAGTCTTCCAGTGCGGCAGCCGATTCTTCGGCGGCGGCATTGGTCATTTCCAGTTCCGGGTCGAGCATTTCCAGCTCTTCGCCGAGAGTCGCGAGCAAGGTGCGGTCGTGGCCCAAGTGAGATTCGGTTTCCTGCCGCGAGCGCTCGGCTTCGCGCAGGTCGTCCTGCAATTGGCGCAGGCGCTGCTGGCCGTGCTGGATGCTTTGTTCGATGCGCGCGATGTCGCCGCCCACCGAATAGAAGCGCCCCTGCACCAGATTGAAGCGTTCAGACAGGTCGTGATGACCGTCACGCAGGCGCTCGATTCCAGCATCGGCATTGCGCTGTTCGGCGACCAGCGCTTCGAAACCGACCTCCTGATTGCCGATGATCGCTTCGCGTTGGCCGACCTGCTCGTTCAACGCCTGCCAGCGCAGGGCCGACAGTTGCGCCTTGAGCTGGCGCTCTTCGCCCTTGTATTCCTGATACTTCTCGGCGGCCTGGGCCTGGCGGTGCAGGCGATCGAGTTGACGTTCCAGCTCGTCGCGCAAGTCCGTTAGACGGGCGAGGTTTTCGTGGGTGCGGCGGATACGGTTTTCAGTCTCGCGCCGACGCTCTTTGTATTTGGAGATGCCAGCGGCTTCTTCGATGAAGTTGCGCAGGTCTTCCGGCTTGGCTTCGATCAGCTTGGAGATCATCCCCTGCTCGATGATCGAATAGCTGCGCGGCCCCAGGCCAGTGCCGAGGAAGATGTCGGTAATGTCACGACGACGGCATTTGGTGCCGTTCAGGAAGTAGCTGTTCTGGCTGTCGCGGGTCACTTTGCGGCGAATGGAAATTTCCGCATAGCTGGCGTATTCGCCGACCAGGGTGCCATCGGAGTTATCGAACACCAGTTCGATACTCGCCTGACTGACCGGCTTACGGCTGGTGGAGCCGTTGAAGATGACGTCGGTCATCGATTCGCCGCGCAGGTTCTTCGCCGAGCTTTCGCCCATCACCCAACGCACGGCGTCGATGATATTGGACTTGCCGCAGCCGTTCGGGCCGACGACCGCTGCCATGTTGCTCGGGAAGTTGACGGTGGTCGGGTCGACGAACGACTTGAACCCGGCCAGCCTGATGCACTTCAGACGCATGGGTCAGTCTGCCGCCAGCGCGGACAGGACCTGCTGGCAACTGCGCTCGCAATATTGGGTCAATACCAGGCGAATAATCGCTAGATCACGGGCGATGACGGCCTCGAGCAATTGAGTGAACAGGTTCAGGTACTCGCCCATCTCCGCTTTACGCTGGTCCAGCGCCAGGTAATAGGTACGACTCATGGACGGCTGCAGGTTTTCCACGGTTTCTTGCAGGTACAGGTTGTTGGCAAACGAATAGGTCGCGCGCATCACGTTGAAACTGTCTTCGACGAAGGCCTTCACGTCCTGGCGTTCATAACTGGCGAGCAGGCGCTGCTGTATCTGCACAAAGGGCGCGAGATCGGTCTGCGTCTGCCAGTGGGTGGCCACGGCGTTGCCCAGCATGATGTACAGCTCGCTCATCAGCGAGCACAGGCTTTCGATGTTATCGGCGTTGAGCTCGGTCACCTGGGCGCCCCGGCGCGGCAGGATCACCACCAGATGGCGGCGCTCGAGAATGAGCAAGGCTTCACGCACCGAACCTCGACTAACGTTAAGTAAGGTGGTGACCTTTTGCTCTTGAATGCGCTCCCCTGGCGTGAGCTCGCCGCGGATGATCCGTCCTGCGAGGTGCTGAGCGATTTGCTCGGCGAGGCTATCCGGCGCCTTGAACGTCATGGTTTTCCTTCGAAATCGGTTTCTGCCTTACAAGCGGCGCAGTGTATCGCATGGCGCCGCGCCGTCGGTGTGGAATGTGGCACGAATTAAGCAATTCTTTGAGTAAGGGTCGGCGTTTTTGTTGCTGGCTGGGCACACCGTTAATCGGCGAATCCGGGAAAATCTGATTTTCCTGACTTTAAGGTCAGATTTTAATTGACCGGAAAGTCAGAACTGATAGATTTACTCCCATGCGTCGATTACAAAAATAAGTGCAGAGAGGCCTTCCGTGATCCAATTCTTACTCAATCAGGAGCTGCGTACCGAGCACGCCCTGGACCCGAATCTAACGGTGCTCAATTACCTCCGCGAGCATGTGGCCAAACCCGGCACCAAAGAAGGCTGCGCCAGCGGCGATTGCGGTGCCTGCACCGTGGTGGTCGGCGAGTTGGAGATCGATGGCGAAGGCCGCGAGCAGCTACGTTATCGCAGCCTCAACTCGTGCCTGACCTTCGTTGCCTCGCTGCACGGCAAGCAACTGATCAGCGTCGAAGACCTCAAACACCAAGGCCAATTGCACAGCGTGCAAAAAGCCATGGTCGAGTGCCACGGTTCGCAATGCGGCTTCTGCACCCCCGGTTTTGTGATGTCGCTGTTTGCCCTGCAGAAAAACAGTACCGCGCCAGACCACCAGCAAGCCCACGAGGCACTGGCCGGCAACCTGTGCCGCTGCACCGGCTACCGGCCGATCCTGGCCGCTGCCGAGCAAGCGTGCGGCACGCAACGCCAGCCGGATCAATTCGATCAACGCCAAAGCGAAACCATCGCCCGCCTGAAGGCCATCGCACCGACAGACACCGGCGAGCTCAACAGCGGCGACAAACGCTGCCTGGTGCCGTTGACCGTCAGCGACCTGGCCCAGCTTTACGATTCTTATCCACAGGCGCGTTTGCTGGCCGGTGGCACCGATCTGGCGCTGGAAGTGACGCAGTTCCATCGCCCGTTGCCGGTGATGATCTACGTCGGCAACGTCGCCGAGATGAAACGCATCGAACACTTTGACGACCGCATCGAAATCGGCGCGGCGACCTCGCTCACCGACTGCTACGACGCGCTGACCGCTGAGTACCCGGATTTCGGCGAACTGCTGCACCGCTTTGCTTCGTTGCAAATCCGCAATCAGGGCACTCTCGGCGGCAACATTGGCAACGCCTCGCCCATCGGTGACTCCCCGCCGCTGTTGATCGCCCTCGGCGCGCAGATCGTGCTGCGCAAAGGCGAGATCCGCCGCACCCTGGCGCTGGAGGACTACTTCATCGACTACCGGGTGACCGCGCGGCAGGAAAGCGAATTCATCGAAACGATCATCGTGCCCAAGGCCAATGCTCGGCAGGTGTTCCGCGCATACAAGGTCTCGAAGCGGCTGGACGACGATATCTCTGCCGTCTGCGCGGCATTTCGCCTGCAGGTGGAAAACGGTTCCATCGTCGAAGCCCGCGTGGCGTTCGGCGGCATGGCGGCGATTCCGAAACGCGCGACGGCGTGCGAACAATCGTTGATCGGCGCGCCCTGGAGCTCCGCCACGGTGGAGCGTGCCTGTGCGGCACTGGCCAACGACTTCACCCCGCTCTCCGACTTCCGCGCCAGCAAGGAGTACCGCCTGCTCAGCGCGCAAAACCTGCTGCGCAAATACTTCATCGAGCTGCAAACGCCTCACATCGAAACGCGGGTGACTTCTTATGTCTAATCATGCTCCGGAAAAAACCCAGGCCGAGATGATCGCGCTGTTTCAACAGGACCTGACCACCGGCGTCGGCCGCAGCGTCAAGCACGACAGCGCCGACAAACATGTGTCGGGCGAGGCGGTGTATATCGATGACCGCCTGGAATTCCCCAATCAATTGCACGTGTACGCACGCCTGTCCGACCGTGCCCACGCCCGTGTCATCAGTATCGACACCACCCCGTGCTACGCCTTCGACGGCGTGCGCATTGCGATCACTCATAAAGACATTCCCGGCCTGAAAGACATTGGCCCGCTGATGCCCGGCGATCCACTGCTGGCCATCGACACCGTGGAGTTCGTCGGTCAGCCTGTGGTTGCGGTTGCAGCACGGGATCTGGAAACCGCGCGCAAAGCGGCGATGGCGGCGATCATCGAATACGAAGACCTGGAACCGGTGCTGGACGTGGTCGAGGCGTACCGCAACAAGCACTTCGTGCTGGAAAGCCACACCCACAAGCGCGGCGACTCAGCCACCGCCTTGGCCAGCGCCGAGAATCGGATTCAAGGCACCCTGCACATCGGCGGTCAGGAACACTTTTACCTGGAGACGCAAATCTCCTCGGTCATGCCCACCGAAGACGGCGGGATGATCGTGTACTGCTCGACCCAGAACCCCACCGAAGTGCAGAAGCTGGTGGCGGAAGTGTTGGGCGTGTCGATGAATAAAATCGTCGTCGACATGCGCCGCATGGGCGGTGGTTTCGGCGGCAAGGAAACCCAGGCCGCCAGCCCGGCGTGCCTGTGTGCGGTGATCGCGCTGCTGACCGGGCAGCCGACCAAGATGCGCCTGCCACGGGTCGAAGACATGCTGATGACCGGCAAGCGTCACCCGTTCTACGTCGAGTACGACGTCGGCTTCGACAGCACCGGACGCCTGCACGGCATTCAGCTGGAACTGGCTGGCAACTGCGGCTGCTCGCCGGACTTGTCGAACTCGATTGTCGACCGCGCGATGTTCCACGCCGACAACTCGTATTACCTCGGCGAAGCCACGATCAATGGCCATCGTTGCAAAACCAACACCGCCTCGAACACTGCGTATCGCGGCTTCGGTGGCCCGCAAGGCATGGTCGCCATCGAAGAAGTAATGGACGCCATCGCCCGCCACCTGGGCAAAGACCCGCTGGACGTGCGCAAGGCCAACTACTACGGCAAGACCGAGCGCAACGTCACCCATTACTACCAGCCGGTCGAGCACAACATGCTCGAAGAGATGACCGCCGAGCTGGAAGAAAGCAGCCAGTACGCCGAGCGTCGCAAGTCGATTCGTGCCTACAACGCCCACAGCCCGGTGCTGAAAAAAGGCCTGGCGCTGACTCCGGTCAAGTTCGGCATTTCCTTCACCGCCAGCTTCCTCAACCAGGCCGGCGCGCTGATCCATATCTACACCGATGGCAGCATTCACCTGAACCACGGCGGCACCGAGATGGGCCAGGGTCTGAACATCAAAGTGGCGCAGGTGGTGGCCGAGGTGTTCCAGGTCGATATCGACCGGATTCAGATCACCGCGACCAACACCGATAAAGTGCCGAACACCTCGCCGACCGCAGCTTCCAGCGGCGCAGACTTGAACGGTAAGGCGGCGCAAAACGCAGCGGAAATTCTCAAACAGCGTCTGGTGGAATTCGCTGCGAAAAAGTACGAAGTCAGCGAGGACCAGGTGGAATTCCGCAACGGTCATGTGCGGGTTGGTGAGCTGATCCTGTCGTTCGAATCCCTGGCGCAGCAGGCGTGGTTTGGCCAGGTGTCGTTGTCCAGCACCGGGTATTACAAGACGCCGAAGATCTACTACGACCGCAGCCAGGCGCGTGGTCATCCGTTCTACTACTTCGCCTACGGCGCGGCCTGTGTCGAGGTGATCGTCGACACGCTGACCGGCGAGTACAAGATGCTGCGCACCGACATCCTGCACGACGTCGGCGCCTCGCTGAACCCGGCCATCGACATCGGCCAGGTGGAAGGCGGCTTTATTCAGGGCATGGGTTGGTTGACCATGGAAGAACTGGTGTGGAACGCCAAGGGCAAACTAATGACCAACGGCCCGGCCAGCTACAAGATTCCGGCCGTCGCCGACATGCCGCTGGATCTGCGAGTGAAACTGGTGGAAAACCGCAAGAACCCGGAAGACACGGTATTTCACTCCAAAGCCGTGGGCGAGCCGCCGTTCATGCTGGGTATCGCTGCCTGGTGCGCGATCAAGGATGCGGTGGCGAGTGTTGGCGACTATCGCTATCAGCCGAAGGTTGATGCGCCGGCGACGCCGGAGCGGGTGCTGTGGGGTTGTGAACAGATGCGCAAATTGAAGGCTGAGCAATTGGAAACTGCAGCCATTCCCGAAGTGTTGGGAGCTTGATCCGATGAAATTCTGTAGGAGCTGCCGCAGGCTGCGAAGCGGTGTGAGAAGCGCCGAATTAATCTCGGATGTACCGACGCCTCGCAGCCTTCGGCAGCTCCTACAGGAAATTGCGTTTTGTCAGTTACACAGGAGACAAACATGAACAATTGGATCAGCGCGCTCGCCGAGCTGCAAACCCAGGGCCAACCCTGTGTGCTGGTAACCATCATCGACGAGCGCGGTTCGACCCCGCGCAATGCCGGGTCGAAGATGGTGGTGTGTGCCGAGCGTATTTTCGACACCATCGGCGGCGGCCATCTGGAGTTCAAGGCCATGGAAATCGCCCGCGAGATGCTTGCCAGCGGTCAACAGGAAACCCGCCTCGAACGCTTTAGCCTCGGCGCCAGTCTCGGCCAGTGCTGCGGCGGCGTAAATGTGTTGCTGTTCGAACCTATGGGCCAACCGCAAGCGCAGATCGCTGTGTTCGGTGCCGGGCATGTGGGTCGTGCGCTGGTGCCGTTGCTGGCCAGCCTGCCCTGCCGCGTGCGCTGGATCGATTCCCGGGAGCAAGAGTTCCCGGAGCAGATCCCCGACGGCGTGTTGCGCATTATCAACGACGAGCCGGTGGACGAAGTCGATGACTTGCCTTCAGGCAGTTACTGCATCGTCATGACCCATGATCATCAGTTGGATCTGGAGCTGACGGCGGCGATTCTCAAGCGCAATGACTTCACCTATTTCGGCCTGATCGGCTCGAAGACCAAACGGGTCAAGTTCGAACACCGTCTGCGTGATCGCGGCTTCGATGCGGCGCTGCTGCAACGCATGCGCTGCCCGATGGGCTTGAGCGAGGTCAAAGGCAAATTGCCGATTGAAATCGCCGTGTCCATCGCCGCCGAAGTGATCGCCACCTACAACGCCAATTTCGGTTTACACAGCTCCAACGCCGAACCTATCGCTCAACTGCTGACGGCTTCACGCCGCAGCCAAGCACAATGAGATCGTTATGACGTTTGCTTCTGCCAGTACCCACAAAAGAGCCTACCGCGCGGCGATTCTGCACAGCATCGCCGACCCCGCCGAAGTCGTCATCGAAGCGTCCTACGAGTATTTCCCGGACGGTTTGATGGTGGTCGAAGACGGCAAAATCGTTGCCCTTGGCCACGCCCGCGACTTGCTTGGCAAGCTCGGCAGCGACGTCGAGGTTACCGAATATCCGGACGCCTTGATCACCCCCGGCTTCATCGACACTCACATCCACTTGCCGCAAACCGGAATGGTCGGTTCCTACGGCGAGCAGTTGCTGGACTGGCTGAACACCTACGTTTTCCCCTGCGAAAAGCAATTCGCCGACCCTAAGCATTCCGCCGAAGTCGCGGATATTTTCCTCAAGGAATTGCTGCGTAACGGCACCACCACCGCGCTGGTATTCGGCAGCGTGCACAAGGAATCGGTGGAGGCGTTCTTCAGCGCTGCCGAGAAGCTCAACCTGCGGATGATCGCCGGCAAAGTGATGATGGACCGCCACGCACCGGACTACCTGACCGACACGCCGGAATCCAGCTACGTCGACAGCAAGGCGCTGATAGAGCGCTGGCATGGCAAGGGTCGTCTGCATTACGCCGTTACCCCGCGCTTCGCCCCGACCAGCACCCCTGAGCAGTTAACCCTCGCCGGACAACTGCTCAGCGAATACCCCGACGTCTACATGCAAACCCACATCAGCGAAAACGTGAAGGAAGTGGAATGGGTCAAAGCGCTGTTCCCGGAGCGCAGCAATTACCTGGACGTCTACGACCATTACAAACTGCTTGGCGAGCGCTCGGTATTTGCTCACGGTGTGCACCTGTGTGACGACGAATGCGCACGCCTGGCGGAGACCGGCTCGGCGGTCGCCTTTTGCCCGACCTCGAACCTGTTCCTCGGCAGTGGTTTGTTCAATTTGCCGATGGCGGAGAAGCACAAACTGAATATCGGTTTGGGCACCGACGTCGGTGCCGGCACCAGCTTTTCACTGCTGCACACGCTGAACGAGGCGTACAAGGTGATGCAGTTGCAGGGAGCCAAGCTGAGCCCGTTCAAGTCGCTGTATTTGGCGACGTTGGGCGGCGCGCGGGCGCTGCGTCTGGAAGACAAGATCGGCAGTTTGCAGGTAGGCAACGAAGCGGACTTTCTGGTCCTCGACTACAACGCCACACCGCTGCTCGCCTACCGCCTGAAACAGGCGCAGAACATCGAAGAGACGTTGTTTGTGCTGACCACGCTGGGCGATGACCGGACGGTGCTGGAGACGTATTCGGCGGGGCAGTTGGTGCATCGCCGCGATTAAGATCAATCCCTGTAGGAGCGGGCTTGCCCGCGATAGCGGTTTGTCAGATATACCGCCATCGCGGGCAAGCCCGCTCTTACAAGGGATATGTGACGATCAAACAGCCGGGCTACGACCCGGCTTTTTCTTGGTCTGCAACAAGTGTGAGAACACTGCGTGCAAGTCGTCCGAGGCGCTGTCTTCGTCGAGGTTGAGTTTGCTGTCGATGTGGTCCATGTGGTGCATCATCAGGTGGACCGCCAGCTCGGCATCGCGGGCTTCGATGGCGTCGATCAGTTGGGTGTGCTCGTCATAGGAACAGTGCGAGCGGTTGCCGCTTTCGTACTGGGCGATGATCAATGAGGTCTGCGACACCAGGCTGCGCTGGAAACTGATCAACGGCGCGTTCTTCGCCGCGACTGCCAGCTTCAGATGAAACTCACCCGACAAACGAATCCCGGCGCCCCGATCGCCACGGGAAAAGCTGTCGCGCTCGTCGTTGACCATCTGCCGCAGCTCAGCCAATTGCTCGGCCGTGGCGTGTTCAACCGCCAACTGGGTAATTGCCTTTTCCACCATGCGCCGTGCGAAAAATACCTGACGCGCTTCCTCGACGCTCGGGCTGGCGACCACCGCGCCACGGTTCGGCCGCAGCAATACCACGCCTTCGTGGGCCAGACGGGACAGCGCGCGACGAATGATCGTACGGCTGACACCGAAAATTTCCCCCAACGCTTCCTCACTCAGTTTGGTCCCGGGCGCCAGACGCTGTTCGAGAATTGCCTCGAAAATATGCGCATAGACGATGTCGTCCTGGGTGCCGACGCGGCCCGCCTTGACGGTACGCGGCTGTTTCTTGAGGGGCTGCAACTGTTCGTTCATGGGCGCTCGTGGGGAAGTCACGGAAAAGTACAGTCACATTGTACACAGTGCATGGGTTGTGAATAGCCAGAACCTCTACAACCGCGTTATGCACACAATCTTGATTATTCTCAAAACAAAATAGAAAACATTATTTGCATTTTTTGTATACAAAAGCATAATCCGTTGCGTGCGAGTTCCTGACTTAACGGTCAACAAACCGGGTAAGGCTGCAAACAGGGGAAGCTCCACAGGTGCTGGATAACAATAAAAGTATGAGGAGTACCCGCTGTGGAAAGTCGCAAATCCGAAGCTACGACGCTGGATCTCACGCCGCCACGTACCGGTTTGCTTGAACGTGTGTTCAAGCTGAGCCTGCATGGCACGACCGTCAGAACCGAAGTGTTGGCAGGTCTGACTACGTTCATCACCATGGCGTACATCATTTTCGTCAACCCGAACATCATGGCCGACGCCGGTATCGATCACGGTGCGGCGTTCGTCGCCACCTGTATCGCTGCCGCGCTGGGCTGCCTGTTGATGGGCTTGTACGCCAACTGGCCGGTAGGTCTTGCGCCAGGCATGGGCTTGAACGCGTTCTTCACCTACACCGTGGTCGGCACCATGGGCTACAGCTGGCAGACCGCGCTGGGTGCGGTGTTCATCTCCGGCGTGATCTTCATGGTGCTGACCCTGTCACGCATCCGTGAATGGCTGCTCAACAGCATCCCCATGAGCTTGCGTTTTGCGATGGGTGCGGGGGTTGGCCTGTTTCTCGGGATCATCGGCCTCAAGACTGCCGGTATCGTGGTCGCCAGCCCGGCGACGTTGATCAAGCTCGGCTCACTGCGTGAACCCGGCCCGCTGCTGTCGGCCATCTGCTTTTTGATGATTGCGGTGCTCAGCTACCACCGGGTGTTCGGCGCGATTCTGATCAGCATCATCACCGTGACCCTCGCCGGTTGGGGGTTGGGCCTGGTGGAATACCACGGCGTGTTCTCCGCGCCGCCAAGCCTGGCACCGACCTGGTTGGCGATGGACATCAAGGGCGTATTCAACGTCAGCATGATCAGCGTAGTGCTGGCGTTCCTCTTCGTGCACATGTTCGACACCGCCGGCACCTTGATGGGCGTCGCTCAGCGCGCCGGTCTGGTGAAGGCCGACGGCAAGATTGAAAACCTGTCCAAGGCACTGAAGGCCGACAGCGCCTCCAGCGTGTTCGGGGCGATGGTCGGTGTGCCTCCAGTGACCAGCTACGTTGAAAGCGCCGCAGGCGTGGCCGCGGGTGGCCGTACTGGCCTGACCGCCGTCACCGTGGGCGTGCTGTTCATTGTCGCGATGTTTTTCGCACCGCTGGCCGGGATGATTCCGGCTTACGCAACGGCGGGTGCACTGATTTACGTGGCGATGCTGATGATGGGCAGCATGGCTCACATCAACTGGGACGAAGCCACCGACTGCATTCCAGCGATCGTGACCGCGATCATGATGCCGCTGACCTTCTCGGTCGCCGACGGGATTGCCTTGGGCTTCATCACCTACGTGGTGTTGAAAGCAGGTACTGGCAAGTTCAAGGAAATCTCGATCAGCGTGTATGTGCTGTGCGCGATTTTCATTGCGAAATTTATCTTCCTGTAAAACCACAATGGAGAAACCCAATCGTTGTAGGAGCGAACTTGTTCGCGAGGCGGTGTATCAGGCACACCGCGTTGAACCCCTCGCCAACAAGTTGGCTCCTACAGCGGTTTGAGTCAGGCAAAAAACACAGCGCCCCAGCAATGGGGCATTTTCTATTTAAGGAGAACACCCATGACCCTGGAAACCTGGCTGCTGTTCAGCAGCGCGGCGCTGGTGGTGATACTGATTCCGGGACCATTGTCCCTGTTGATGATCAGCAACAGTTTGAATTACGGGCTGCTGCGTTCGTACCCGGCGTTTCTCGGTGGGGTGTTGGCGTCGGTGTGTTTGCTGAGCGCCTCGGCACTCGGCCTGGGGGCATTGTTGATGGCCTCGGAACAGGTATTCAGCGCACTGAAACTGATCGGCGCGCTGTACCTGTTTTACCTCGCCTGGCAGAGCTGGCAACAATCGAGACAAGCGGCCACCGTCACCGAAGTGCCGGTGGCGGCAAGCAATCCACGTTTCAGCGCGCTGTTCTGGCGCGCCTTTGTGCTGGGTGCCAGCAACCCGAAAGACATCCTGTTTTTCGCTGCCTTCCTGCCGCAGTTTCTCCGCGCCGGAGAACCGCTGTTCGGCCAACTGGCAATCATGATCGCCAGCTGGACCGTGCTCGACCTACTCTGCAAAGTCGCCTATGGCCTGAGCGCCCATGGCGCCGCGCGTTATCTGCGCAGCGGCAAGGGCCAGAGCTGGTTCAATCGCGTTAGCGCCGGTCTGTTCGGCACAGCAGGTGCGGTGTCGCTGTTGAGCCGCTAGTCTGACGATTAAAAATCGTCAGCGATGCGCAACACAAGAACCTGCTTGCCAGACTCAAGAGGGCTGACACTATTGGTGCCGCCCAACAGCTTGATCAGTTTGCCCTCCTGCCGGGCCTGCTGAACGGCAGGCACTGCCAACGCGTTGATCGGGTCGGCCAACACAGAGTCGATCCAGGCGTTCGACATTGGGAAATTGAGGGTCTCGGTGCTTTTGTAAAGCTTCAAAGACGAGCCGCGCGAGTGCCGCAAGTAGAGCAAATACAACTCCGGCTGTCCCGGCCGACGAAACAGCATTATCGGCCGACCTGCCGCATAAATCCCCCGCTCCACCACTTCATACCCGCCGCGATTCAGCACATGCAGCATCAATACCCTGAGGTCGGATACGCTGCCCACACCATGAATAGCCCGGGTCAGCAACTCCACCTCCAACGGACTTTCGATCAAAAAATCCAGACGACTAAAGGTCTCTATCGAGCTGCCATAACTGACCTTTAGGTGAAGCGCATTTGCAATTTCGCCTTCTGGACGTATGCCCTCAAGCATCCGCAGCGGATCGTTAAGCCTGGAAAAGGGTGCATTCTCGCCCCTTCTCCAGGCGTTGAGCGTTGCCCGCATGGCGATCAAGCGACTTGAAGTCAGGGTCGAGCCACTGTTATCCGCCAGGTTGAACAACTTTTCTGCGAGCGCCTGCTGCGATGCCGGCGTGAAGCCGGGACGCGCTTCGGCAACCATCTGATGCAGGTTCTTGCGAAACACCGGTCGATGAAAGGTCCAACGACCCGCCGTGTAAGACGCCATCGCCGGCTGCTGATAGCGATTGTTTTGAATGATGTCGTCCAACCCGACGAAACCGACGATAGGGGCGTCAGGATTGGTCAGGAATACGATGTTGGTGTGGCGAATCGCACCCGGCGGCAGGACTTCGTGATACTGGGTGCCGATGAGCACCATCTCGCGCTCAGGCGTGCCAACCACGCGAAAGGTCGGCGGGGTAATCGCCACTTGATCGAGGGTGCTCGGATCATCCACCCGCCGCCCCCAACGCTTCCACACATCGACATCTGCCGACGGGACACTGGTCGCCGCTACGTGCCGGGGCGCCGAAGGTAATTGACCCGAGCTCCCCGCAATAGCTGAGCGCCGATAGGCTTGCGCCCAGTCAGGTACACGTTTGTGTGTCCGGTAATAGAACGCCAGGCTCAACTCCAGTCGACGTTGCCGGTCAGGCGGGAACGCAAACTGATCGAGCAGCTGACGCGCCTGGACACGGGTGAAGTCCGGATCTGGATGATTCCGACACATCATCACTTCAGCAATGTTCGAGCCGACCCCGCCTTTGAGGCCGACGTCGGTGTGGTACAGCCAACGCCCTTCGACAAAACGCACCGGCGGCTCATAGGTGTGTGTCGCGGTTTTTTTCAAGCGCAGGGTTTGCTCGCCTGAACGGCGGTAAACCCGATAAGACTTGCCCTCGTGTTTGATCCATAGCTGTCCGTCCAGCAACCAGGTGCCAACATCCTTGCCGGTTTGCGGTCGCGCAGCCTGCAACGAAATATCGGCGTCGTAACCTTCAAATGACAGGGTCACGTAGCGTTTGCGCGACACGGCCGGCAATGCTTGCCTGATACGTGCGAGCTGACGCAGCTTGGTAGCACGGCGTGCGACCTTGGCCAGCGCGGTAACGGTGACGGCACCCGGCACTACCGATAACAGCACGTCCATCACGCACATTGTGGTGCTGAAGGTCAGCGCCCCACCCTCCTCGTTGCGCCCTTGACGAAAGGCCTCGGCGGCCAAATGCCCATCGTGCCAGCCATCGTTCACACTGATCAGGGTGCCCAGGCCGGGAACGAACGACAGCAGCGCCTTGAGGTACATCATGTAGTGTTGCTGAGTGCGCTCCGTGCGCGCGCGACGGATGTCATGACCACTGCGCGTAGCGACCTGAGTCTGTTGATAGAGCAACCACTCCCGCACGTGGAATTGCTGCAGCGTCATCTGCAGATCCAGCGCTGGGACGAAGGTGATAAACCCGTCGAACTTGCGGATCAACGCCTGCTCGATATAGCGCACATCGGCTGCCGGGGCGCGACTTTCTTCAAGGCGCGACACCAGCCAGCTCACCATCCTGGGCTCTTTGATCAAGCGCTGGATCAGCCGCTCCCGGGCTTCAGCCAGGCTGTTGGCCTCGCTCAATGAAACGCCCCCAGGCGCTTGCGGCAGATAGACCAGGGTTTTCCCGGTCATGCGTTGGTGAATGACACACAAGCCGCTAAAGGTCTGGCTGTTGTTCTCGCCACTGATCGCGGTGCCCGGTTTGAAGACGATCCAGTTCATTTGCAGATGAGCAGCGTTCAGATCGTTGCGTGAACGCGCCCGGGCTGCGGCGTCGAGCACACGATACCCGTCATCGGTCAATTGACTGCGTTGCCTGGCAACAAAGCCTTCCAGAAGAATTTCGAACTCATACGGTGTGAGTAGCACTTCATTGTCGAGCCGGTCTTGCGAGGTTATGCCGGCGCGAAGGCTAAACACCCGTTTGAGCAGCGTGCGGTAGTGTTGGGCGACGTCCATCTGCGGAATAACGCGCACCAGATACCGGTCAGTCAAACCCTCAAGGAACCCGCTTTCGTGGGGCAGCGCATAACTGATACGGGCAAACGACAACCTGGCCACCTGCTCTTCGTCGCCCGGATCAATGTTGTAACGGGCCAGGTCCGACAAACTGATCTGCTCACGCTCGGCGCCGGCTTGCCACACTTTACTGTGCAGCGTCGTCCCCACCTGTTGATCGATCTGCCACTGGCGGCTCACGGTTTTCGGCAGATCGAGGATCACCTGATCGGCATCCAGGGCGCGGCCCAGGTCCGCCTGGATCTGCACCGCCAGGCGCTGACGAACGAACACCTCGAACGGCGGCAACTCCCCGTCCAGTCGCCGCTCCAGCACCGCTGCGGCCGCATGGAAATCCGCCAATTGCCGGGCGTACTGGTGGCGCACCTCGGCCTTGGCGTCGAGCAACCAGCGGGGCAATTGCGCCGGTAACGCGCCCGTACGTCGTTGTTCGGCCAGCTGATCGATGGCCCGATCACGCGCCTCATTCGCCGGCATTTGCAGGTTGCCAACCCACTCGAGATGCAGACGAGCCTGCGTCGCTTCGAGCGTCTGCTCATCGTCATACAAGCGCTGACCCGAGCGAGCGGCCTGCAGCGCATTGGCGGCGCCGTCGAGTTGCGTTTGCACGCTGTGAGCGATGGGCGAAGCAGTGACAGCTCGGTCTATCAACCGCGCCGAACCCCTCATCGCCATCGCCCGCAGGTGCGGTGAAACCTGACGCCATAAGGGCGTCTCAAGGCCCGATTGCAAGCTGAACTCGACGTCGTCCTTGAGCGCCTGCAACGAGGAGAACTTCTGCAAGCCGCCGCCTTCACCCGGCAGGTAGAGCAACGCCGACGCACTGAAAACAAACACCAACGCACCGTTGATGGGCGACTGCGCATCGCCCGCCATCAGCGCCAGTTCACGGGCGATCAATGGACTGGGTGAGGCGTTCTGTGGGGCGAGCAACTGTTCAAGTGCCGTCAGCTCAACCGCGGTCAGCGTTGCTTCGTAGTGCTGCAAACGGGCTTCGGCCAACAAGCCCTGGCGACGCTGTTCGACCAGTGCACTGTGGTAGCGGGTCGAGAAATCGCTGAGCGGATTTTCTGCGCTGCCCCTGAATGAGTCACTCAGGGTTCGGGTCGTAGCTTCAGTGGCCTTGAGCTGATCATGGCAACGACGGTATTCGACACGCGCCTCAGTCTCGCCTTCGCCCGCCCCGCACCACGCCTCGATCCGTTGTTCGTAAACCGTGGGCTTGCGTTCCGTCAGTCGCGCCGGAAGTGCTGGCGACAGGCTGCCGAACGACACCATCGAAGCGAACAGCTCGGCGTCCTGATCGAGGCCATCGTTGATTACTTTGAGCCATTGCGCAGCCACCAGTTGGGCCAGAGGTGCAGTGCGTTGGCGGAGGCTGTCATCAATGCTTTTCTGGAACACGTCCTGGCCCGGCGCCAACGGCAGATACTCCATCTCCACGGCGTGCTGCAACAGGTGTTCGAGCCCTTCTCGTAAATCCTCCCGCGATTCAAACTCGCAGAACTCGACCTCATTTCCCGGCATGACCAACACCAGTGGCAGGTCATTCCGATCGGCGCTTTCAATCACAAAAGCCCCCGCCAGTGCCTGTCCCGCAGCGTTGGCCTTTAGCATAAAGACCCTCGGTTGCGTTGCGCTATACACACGCTGCACCAGCGCCAGTCCGTCATCGCCAAGCATCAACGAGAGCCGCGCCAACACCGCCTTGTGCGCGAGGTTCTGGCGTCGTTGTTGAGCGGCTACCACCTGACGGCTGCCAGTAAAACCGGGCGCCAGGCCCTGCCACCAGGCGTCCCATTGGTGTTGTCCTGATATCGGTGCAGATCCCGTCAGTGCACGCAGACGCTCAGCGCTCTCGGCTGCGCCCGTGCAGGCCGCGTGCAGTTGGTTGAGGGATTGCGTCGGGGTGACACTTTGCGCGATGTAGTAGCGCAGGCTGCTGTAGGCCAGGTCATCGGCGGAAACAGTTGAAAGGTCCATCGGTCACTCCATGGTTGATGAGAACCGGGAGTGTGCTGAAGGCCGTGCAACGAAAATGACTACATAGATATCGGCATAAAAAAGCCCGCAGTGTGGGCGGGCAAGAGGTTACGAGAGTAAAGAGGTTGGCGCCCCCTGGTTTGTGTCGCCTGCGAATCTTAGCTGCCGCGATACGTCGAATAGCTGTACGGCGAAATCAGCAGTGGCACGTGGTAGTGCTCTTGCCCGGCATCGATGCCAAAGCGCAGCACCACAACGTCGAGAAATGCCTGATCGGGCAGTGCCACACCGCGAGCGCGGTAGTAATCACCGGCATGAAATTGCAGTTGATAGACACCCGAGCGGTAATCCTCACCCTGCAAGATCGGCGCATCGCAGCGGCCATCGTGATTGGTCACGGCCGTGGCGATACGTTGCAGGTGTTCGCCCTCGACCCGGTACAACTCGATCTTGATGGAGCTCCCAGGGCAGCCGTGGGCAGCGTCCAGAACATGCGTGGTCAATCGTCCCATTGCTCGTCAGTGCCTCGCGCAATCCAGTGAAGAAGTCGCGCTGCACCCTTGCAGTGCAAGGCATGAGCGCGGCGATAATCAATTAAGACACTTTTCAAAAAAATTGTACACAATAAAAATCGCATTTTCCGATCATCCGATGCTGGCCCCGTGAACGCAGCCATTGTGTCTATAAATAAGGCTTTAAAGCCCTCTTTCAGCAATAAGTTGATCACTCAGGCAAGTTTCTTGCACGCACATGCTTGTGAAAAAGGCGAAAAAACAGGCTTACAAATCACTATCAAAGTTGTATACAATCGATCCATCGCGGTGGCGCCAGCCATCACACAAAGACAAGCACAGAAGGAACACCACAGTGAGTGCTGACTATCCACGCGACCTGATCGGTTACGGCAACACCCCGCCCCACCCTCACTGGCCGGGCAATGCCCGCATCGCGCTGTCCTTCGTGCTCAACTACGAGGAAGGCGGCGAGCGTAATATCTTGCACGGTGACAAAGAGTCCGAAGCCTTCCTCTCCGAAATGGTCTCTGCCCAGCCCTTGCAGGGCGAGCGCAACATGACCATGGAATCGCTCTATGAATACGGCAGCCGGGCCGGCGTGTGGCGCATTCTCAAGCTGTTCAAGGAATTCGATATCCCGCTGACGATCTTTGCCGTGGCTATGGCCGCGCAGCGTCATCCGGACGTAATCCGCGCCATGGTCGAGGCCGGGCATGAGATCTGCAGCCATGGCTATCGCTGGATCGACTACCAGTACATGGACGAAACCCAGGAACGCGAGCACATGCTCGAAGCGATCCGCATCCTCACCGAGATCAGCGGCCAACGTCCGCTGGGCTGGTACACCGGGCGCACCGGGCCGAACACCCGCCGGCTGGTGATGGAGGAAGGCGGCTTTCTGTATGACTCCGACACCTACGACGACGACCTGCCCTACTGGGAACCGAACAACCCGACCGGCAAGCCGCACCTGGTGATTCCGTACACCCTCGACACCAACGACATGCGCTTTACCCAGGTCCAGGGCTTCAACAACGGCGAACAGTTTTTCCAGTACCTCAAGGACGCCTTCGATGTGCTGTATGCCGAAGGTGCCGAGGCACCGAAGATGCTTTCTATCGGCCTGCACTGCCGCCTGATCGGGCGTCCGGCACGCCTCGCTGCGCTGAAGCGCTTCATCGAGTATGTCAAAGGTCACGATCACGTGTGGTTCAGCCGTCGCGTCGACATCGCTCGCCACTGGCACGCCGAACACCCATACAACAAGGAGGCGCAATGAGCCGCTTTCAAACGCTGACGCCCTCGACCCTGAGCCGCGAAGCCTTCGTCGCTGCCTTCGCCGACATCTACGAACACTCGCCGTGGGTCGCCGAAATGGCCTACGACCTGGGGCAGGACGCCGATCTGGATCAGGTCGAAACCCTGCACGCCCGGATGAGCGATATCCTGTTGAGCGCTGATCATGCCCGGCAACTGGCGTTGATCAACGCTCACCCGGACCTTGCCGGCAAAGCCGCCGTGCAAGGCCAACTGACCGAAGCCAGCACCCACGAACAGGCTGGCGCCGGTATCCACCAATGCACGGCTGAAGAGTTCCAGCGCTTCACCGAGCTGAACGACGCTTATAAAGCCAAGTTCGCGTTCCCCTTCATCATGGCGGTGAAAGGCAGCAACCGGCATCAGATTCTCGCCGCCTTCGAAACGCGCATTCACAACCCGATCGACACCGAGTTCGACTGCGCGCTGGCCGAGATCAACAAGATTGCCCTGTTCCGTTTGCAGACCCTGTAACCGCCCACTCCCAAGCCAATTTTTGAAAGGCAGACCAGAACAATGAAAGCTTACGCCGCACCCTTCGAGAAGTTCGTCAACCTGGCCGACGCGCGCCTGGGCACCAAAATCATCTCCGTCACCGACGACTGGTTCGCCGACGCCAACCGCCTGTTCCAGCCCACCCCGGCGGTGTGGAAGGAAGGCGTGTTCGACGACAACGGCAAGTGGATGGACGGTTGGGAATCGCGCCGTAAACGCTTCGAAGGTTACGACACGGCGGTGATTCGTTTGGGCGTTGCAGGCTCGATCAAAGGCGTGGACATCGACACCTCGTTCTTCACCGGCAACTACCCGCCATCAGCCTCGCTGGAAGCCTGCTTCCTCAGTGAAGGCGAGCCGGACGACGGCACCCAGTGGACTGAAGTGCTGTCCGCCGTCGAGTTGCAAGGCAACAGCCACCACTACCACGAAATCAAAAACGAACAGGCGTTCAGCCACCTGCGTTTCAACATCTACCCGGACGGCGGCGTTGCACGTTTGCGGGTTTATGGTGTGCCGTTCCGCGATTGGTCGTCGGTGGGCGACAACGAACAGATCGACCTGGCTGCCGCGTTGAATGGCGGTCGTGCCCTGGCCTGCTCCGATGAGCACTTCGGGCGCATGAGTAACATCCTCAACCCGGGCCGTGGAGTGAACATGGGCGACGGCTGGGAAACCGCGCGTCGCCGTACGCCAGGCAATGACTGGGTGATCGTCGCCCTGGGCCATGCCGGTGAAGTTGAAAAAGTGGTGGTCGACACCCTGCACTTCAAGGGCAACTACCCGGACAGCTGCTCGATCCAGGGCGCGTTCGTCAAAGGCGGCACTGACAGCCAGATCGAAACCCAAAGCTTGTTCTGGCGCGAACTGCTGCCGGCGCAGAAACTGGAGATGCACGCCGAGCACAGCTTCGCCGAACAAATCAAAGCCCTCGGCCCGATCACCCACATCCGCTTGAACGTATTCCCGGATGGTGGCGTGAGTCGCTTGCGCGTACTGGGCAAGGTCGCTAAGTAACTGCAAAACTCTGTAGGAGCGAACTTGTTCGCGAGAGCAATTGTCCAGTCGACGAAGCTGTATCGAATGCATCAAAAGCCTCGCGAACAAGTTCGCTCCTACAGATTATTCATTCATTTGAGAACGAAGAAACCAGCATGCGCACATTGAAGATCGAACCCCTGAGCAAAGAAGCCTTCGCCCCCTTCGGTGACGTGATCGAAACCGACGGCAGCGATCACTTCATGATCAACAACGGTTCGACCATGCGTTTTCATCGTCTGGCCGAGGTGCAAACCGCCACGCCGGACGACAAGGCAATCATCAGCATCTTCCGCGCCGAAGCGCTGGAGATGCCGTTGACCGTGCGCATGCTGGAACGACACCCGCTGGGCAGCCAGGCTTTCATTCCGCTGCTCGGCAACCCTTTTCTGATCGTGGTCGCGCCACTTGGCGATGCACCTGAATCAGAGTTGGCCCGCGCTTTCATCACCAATGGCAAGCAGGGCGTTAATTACCATCGCGGCGTGTGGCACCACCCGGTGCTGACGATCGAAAAGCGGGATGACTTCCTGGTGGTTGATCGCAGTGGAACTGGCAATAACTGCGACGAGCATTTTTTCGAGGAGGATCAGATGCTGATCCTCGCCCACCAATAAGAGAGGGCCTGACCATGCATCCGCGCATATCAGGCGAGAGGTACAGACTGTGGAAGCACATTTGATGGAATGGCTGAACCTGAGCGTACGCTGGGTTCACATGATTACCGGTGTCGCCTGGATCGGGGCGTCGTTCTATTTCGTCTGGCTGGAAAACAACCTGAATCGGGTCAACCCGCGTGACGGGCTGGCCGGCGATTTGTGGGCCATCCATGGTGGCGGTATCTACCACCTGGAAAAATACAAACTCGCGCCACCGACCATGCCGGACAACCTGCACTGGTTCAAATGGGAAGCGTATTTCACCTGGATGTCCGGCATCGCGCTGCTGTGCGTGGTGTTCTACTCCAACCCGACCTTGTACCTGTTGGCACCCGGCAGCGGCCTGTCTGGCGCGGAAGGCGTGGCCATTGGTATTGGTTCGCTGGTCGCTGGCTGGTTCATCTACGACCTGCTGTGTGATTCGCCGCTGGGCAAACGCCCTGCCCTGCTCGGCCTGATCCTGTTTGTGCTGCTGATTGCCGCCGCGTTCGGCTTCAGCCAAGTGTTCAGCGGTCGTGGTGCTTACCTGCATGTCGGCGCGATCATCGGCACCATCATGGTCGGCAACGTGTTCCGCATCATCATGCCGGCGCAGCGCGCACTGGTCGCCGCCATCGCCGCCAACCGCACGCCGGACCCGAGCCTGCCAGCCAAAGGCTTGCTGCGTTCGCGGCACAACAACTACTTCACCCTGCCGGTGCTGTTCATCATGATCAGCAACCACTTCCCGAGCACCTACGGCAGCCATTACAACTGGCTGATCCTGGCCGGGATCGCGGTGATGGCGGTGTTGGTGCGTCACTACTTCAACACCCGTCACAACAGCCATAAATTCGCCTGGACCTTGCCGGTCGCCGCGCTGGGCATGATCTGCCTGGCGTATGTCACTGGCCCTGCGCAAGTGTCGAAAGGCCCTGAAGTGGCCGGCCCGGCGAAGATCGAATACCAGCCGCTGCCGCCAACGGCGGTGGGTGGTCATCGGGCTGATGATCCTGTCGCAGCACCCGCTCCTGCACCGGCCGCACCGGCAGTGACACAAGCCAGCGGCGTGGACTTCAACCAGGTACACAGCGTGATCAAGGAACGCTGCGCCGTGTGCCATTCGGCCAACCCGACCAGCCCGTTGTTCAGTGCGGCACCGGCCGGCGTGATGTTCGACACCCCGCAACAGATCCAGCAACTGGCGCCGCGTATCCAGGCTCAGGCCGTGGTGTCGCAGGTCATGCCGCTGGGCAATATCACCCAGATGACCCAACAGGAACGTGACCTGCTGGGCGCGTGGATTGATAAGGGAGCCCAAACCAACTGACGAATAACCTTTGTAGGAGCGGGCTTGCCCGCGATAAGGCCGGAACGGCCTTCTGATGTCCCGACCGCTCCGCGATCGATCGCGGGCAAGCCCGCTCCTACAGGCAATACACACACCGCTCTACGAAAATAAAAACAAAATTCGAGGTGTTGCATGTCCGAGTCAATCCCTGCTGCGCCAGCACGACAGCCCCTGCCACTGTTGCAAATGATTCTGGTGGGCCTGCAACACGTCCTGTTGATGTACGGCGGTGCCGTCGCGGTGCCGTTGATCATCGGCCAGGCGGCCGGGCTGTCCCGTGAAGAAATCGCCTTTCTGATCAACGCCGACTTGCTGGTCGCCGGGATCGCCACTGTGGTGCAATCGCTGGGCGTCGGTCCGTTGGGGATTCGCATGCCGATCATGATGGGCGCCAGCTTCGCGGCAGTCGGCAGCATGGTAGCGATGGCCGGTACGCCAGGCGTGGGGTTGACCGGGATCTTCGGTGCGACCATCGCCGCCGGTTTCTTCGGCATGTTGATCGCGCCGTTCATGTCGAAAATCGTGCGCTTCTTTCCGCCACTGGTCACCGGCACGGTCATCACCTCCATCGGATTATCGTTGTTCCCGGTCGCGGTGAACTGGGCGGGCGGCGGCAGTAAAGCGGCAAATTTCGGTGAGCCGGTCTACCTCGCCGTTGCAGCGTTGGTGCTGGCAAGCATTCTCCTGATCAACCGCTTCATGCGCGGCTTCTGGGTCAATATCTCGGTGTTGATCGGCATGGGCCTGGGTTACCTGATTGCCGGGCTGATCGGCATGGTCGACCTCAGCGGTCTGGCCCAGGCACCGTGGTTGCGGGTGGTCACGCCACTGCACTTCGGTATGCCCGAGTTTCACCTCGCACCGATCCTTTCCATGTGTCTGGTGGTGGTGATCATCTTCGTCGAGTCCACCGGCATGTTCCTAGCCCTGGGCAAAATCACCGACCGTGAAGTCACTCCCGGCATGTTGCGTCGCGGCCTGCTGTGCGATGCGGCGGCGTCGTTCCTCGCCGGCTTTCTCAATACCTTTACCCACTCGTCTTTCGCGCAGAACATCGGCCTGGTGCAGATGACCGGCGTGCGCTGCCGTTATGTCACGGTGGTCGCCGGTGGTTTTCTGATTAGTTTGAGCCTGCTGCCGAAAGCGGCGTTTCTGGTGGCGTCGATTCCACCCGCAGTACTCGGCGGCGCGGCCATCGCCATGTTCGGCATGGTGGCGGCCACCGGGATCAAGATTCTGCAAGAAGCCGACATTGCCGACCGTCGCAACCAGTTGCTGGTGGCGGTGAGCATCGGCATGGGCCTGATTCCGGTGGTGCGCCCTGAGTTCTTCGCCCACTTGCCGTTGTGGATGGGGCCGATTACCCACAGCGGGATTGCCCTGGCGACGATCAGCGCGGTGCTGTTGAACCTGATGTTCAACGTGCTCGGCGGTATCGAGCGTGAGGCCATGACCAAGCCTGCACATCTCCACTAATCATTAAACCCCATTCGCTACTTGAGTCGCGCGGCATGAGTCAGTATTCTCCGCCGCCGCTCGAATCCGGGGTCACTTCACTCGTTTAAAAACACCTGACCGGCTGAACCGTTAGTTTGTTCAACCGTCGACGCTCGAGTCATGCCTGACGATTGCCGAAACCGACTGTTCCCCTATCAGTCGTAACGGATGTTTTTCGTTTTTTTTCAATGGCTTGGAGTAAGTAACAAACACACTAAACGCGCCGTTTTCACCCTGTAAAAACAAGACGCCACGACAGAGCGTCACCCCGATAAAAACCGAGCAACTCAACCCTGGGAGCAACCCGCATGACCCGACTTTTTTCCAGCCTGATACTTGCCGGCAGCCTGCTGGCAGCCGGACAGACCCTTGCCGGTGATCTTGTACAATGGCAAAGCAACAGCCTTACCTATTTGTGGGGCCAGAACTACACCGTCAACCCGGAAACCCAACAGACCATTACCTTCGAACATGCCGATGGCTGGAAATACGGTGACAACTTCCTGTTTGTCGACAACACCCGTTACAGCGGCAAGGGTGACCCTCAACTCGGCAGGTACGGCGTCTACGGCGAGTTCTCCCCACGCCTGTCGGCGGGCAAGATCTTCGATCGCAAGTTCGAGTTGGGCCCGATCAAAGACGTGTTGTTGGCGTTCACCTACGAGTTCGGTAAAGGCGACGTCGAGTCTTACCTGATCGGCCCCGGCTTCGACCTGGCGATCCCCGGCTTCGACTACTTCCAGCTGAACTTCTACCAGCGCACCGCCGACGGTTCACGCCCCGGTAACCATATCTGGCAGATCACACCGGTCTGGTCCTACACCATCCCCGTCCCCGGTTCAGACATCCTGATCGACGGCTTCATGGACTGGGTGGTCGACAACGACAAGAACGCCCACGGCACCTACCACGCCAACCTGCACTTCAACCCGCAGATCAAATACGACCTGGGCAAGGCGATGCACATCGGCGAGAAGCAGCTATATGTGGGTGTCGAGTACGACTACTGGAGAAACAAATACGGGATCGAGAGCAGCTCGGGTTTCGACACCGACCAGAACACCGCGAGTTTGCTGGTTAAAGTGATGTTCTGACACACCGTGTCCAGCTGATCGCGGGCAATCGAGCGTCGACCCGCTCCTACAAAATATCGCATTCAACTGTAGGAGCGGCCGGTCGACGCTCGATTGCCATCGCACAGCAACTTCTTTTCTTGAAGCATTCTTGACGACGAGCATTATTGGCATCATATTTTGAAGCCGAAAACCATCCTCGAGGAATCCGACATGTTGATGAACAATAAAACCGTGCTGATCACTGGCGGCAACAGCGGCATCGGCCTGGCCACCGCCGCATTGCTGAAAACTCAGGGCGCACGCGTGGCGATTACCGGCCGTGATCAGGCCAAGCTGGACGCAGCCGTGGCCGAATTGGGTGGCGATGTTCTGGGGATTCAGGCTGATCTGAATGAAATTGCTGACGTTGAATCGATGGTTAGACAATTGACCGAAGCCTTCGGCAGCCTCGACGTAGTGTTCGCCAACGCAGGTGTATCGGGGCCTACACCGCTGGGCACCACCACCCTGCAGGCATTCGACACCATTCTGCGCACCAACCTGACGTCGGTGTTCTTCACCGTGCAGGGTGTGTTGCCGCTGCTGAAAGAAGGCAGCTCGGTGATCCTCAACGGTTCGGTGATGCGTGAACTCGGTTCGCCAGGCTCGTCGGCTTATTCAGCGACCAAGGCCGGGATTACCGGGATGGCCAAGGTCATGGCTGCCGAGTTGGCGCCGCGCGGGATTCGGGTCAATACGGTGATTCCGGGTGCAACCCGCACGCCTATCTGGACCCGTGGTGCGCGCCAGGGTGCGAGCATTGATGCAGTCGAAGCAGCGTTCGGCCCGCGCGTGCCAATTGGCCGGATCGCCGAACCTGAAGAACTGGCGAATGCCGTGTTGTATTTCGCGTCGGACATGTCGATTGGCGTGACGGCGGCGGAGATTGTGGTCGACGGTGGGACCACCGGCGCGCCGTCGGGGGCACCGATTTTCCGTCAGGGTTAATCCAGCCCGCTCCTACGACAGACTCAGGCCGTCCTTGAGCCAACTGTACAAACTCATTCCCTCCCGCGACAACTCACTGTCTGCCCGGCGGCACAGGTAATACTGGCGTCCGTCGTCCACCGTCTGATCAAACAATTTCACCAACTCGCCACTGGCCAGGTACGGCAATACCAGCGGCTCGCGCAACAACGCGCAGCCCAATCCGGTCAAGGTCGCGGTCAATGCCAACTGACCATCCTCAAACAGCAATCCATTCAGCGCCGCCGGGTGCTTGACCCCGGCCGCCTGAAACCATTGCGCCCAACTGCCGCGCTCTTCGTCGTGCAATAACGGCAGATCGACCAACGCCTCGGGGCTGTTGATCAGGCCATGCTGTTGAAGCAACGCCCGACCGCAATACACCCCCATGGCGCCAGAGATCAGCGGCTCGCTGTGATAGCCCGGCCAATGCCCGGTGCCGAAGCGAATCGAAATATCCGCCGCGTCGCTGGGATAACTGCGGTGGTTGGCGTAGGTCACGTTGATTTCCAGCCCCGGATTTTCCGCCAGAAACCCTGGCAAGCGCGGGATGAACACATTGATCCCGAACAACGGGATCAGGCTGACGGTGACCTGGCGCATCGCCGACTTTTCCCGCACATGATCGGTGGCGCTGCGCAGCACGGCGAAGGCCGAACGAATCGCCCGGTAATACTCGCGACCCTCATCGGTAAGCACCAGGTTGCGCCCTTGCCGGGCTGTCAGCGGTTGCCGGAGAAACGTCTCCAGCAGGCGCAACTGATGGCTCACCGCCGACGGCGAAACATCCATCTCGCGCGCAGCCGCATTCACCCCGCCGTGTCGGGCGAAAGCTTCGAAGGTGCGCACGGCGCGCAACGGAGGATCATTATCTAACTGTTCTATATTATTCATGTATTGAGTTTAAACCCGCTCAAAACAACTTTCATAGTCTGTTTTATGTTCATCAACGCCTTTATTTACGGAGACACTGGTTTTTTCTTACGCTATGCCAATCCGATATTTGATAAAAACAGAATAAATACTTACTGTGCATTTCTTACTGTTTTATCGAGCGGGACTTAACCATGAGCACTCACGACGGTGAACTGGGCATTCTCGCCAGACGGCGGATCGAAGCCGAAATCATCAAACCGATTTATCAAATCCTGGTCCGCGATTATGGGCAGGAAAAAGCCGCCGCCGTGATCGGCGAAGCGGTGTCCCAGGCTGCGATCGAAGCCGGGAAAAGTTTCGCCGCCCGCGAGCCCAACGGTCCCGACCTGGAAGGCTTCGTCGCCCTGCAAGTCCTCTGGGAAAAGGACGACGCGCTGAAGGTGAACATCATCGCCAGCGACGCCACCCATTACGACTACGACGTCAAACGCTGTCGCTACGCCGAGATGTACCACGAGATGGGCCTCGGCGAGATTGGCCATTTACTGTCGTGCAACCGTGACGAATTGTTCATCGTCGGCTACGACCCTCGAGTCGAACTGCAGCGCACCCAGACCATCATGGGCGGCGCTTCGCATTGCGACTTCCGCTACAAGGTCAAGGATCAGGAGCACCCGCTATGAGCCAGCAGCCAAGGGTCAACGGCGGGCGTTTGTGGGATTCATTGATGGAGATGGCGCAGATCGGCGCGATCCCTAAAGGTGGCGTGTGTCGCCTGGCCTTGAGCGAAGAAGACCGCATCGGTCGCGACCTGTTCGTGCAGTGGGCGACAGACGCCGGCTGCAGCATTCGGGTGGACGCTATGGGCAATATCTTCGCCCGCCGCGCCGGACGAAATAACGATCTGGCGCCGGTCATCACCGGCTCCCATGGTGACTCACAACCCACGGGCGGCAAGTTCGACGGTATCTATGGCGTGCTGGCCGGGATCGAAGTGATGCGGGCATTGAACGATCACGACATCCAGACCGAACGCCCGCTCGAAGTGGTCAACTGGACCAACGAAGAAGGCTCGCGCTTTGCCCCGGCGATGATTGCCTCCGGCGTGTATGCCGGCGTGTTTGATCTGGAATACGGACTGTCGCGTACCGATGCCAAGGGCATCACCATTGGTCAGGCGCTGGAGCAGATTGGCTATGCCGGCAGCGAGCCGATGGGCGGCCGCGAGCTTCATGCGGCGTTCGAACTGCACATCGAACAAGGCCCGATTCTCGAAGCGGAAAACATCACCATCGGCGTGGTCAGCGGTGCTCAGGGGCAGCGCTGGTACGAAGTGGAACTGACCGGGCGCACGGCCCACGCCGGTACCACGCCAATGAACCACCGCCTCGACGCCCTGCTCGGTTTTGCCCGCGTCGTCGAAGCCGTGCACTCCTTGGGTCTTGAGCAAGGCGCTGAAGGGCGCGCTACGGTGGGCATGGCCAACGTCTTCCCCAACTCACGCAATGTGGTGCCGGGTCGGGTGTTCTTCAGTGTCGAATTCCGTCACCCGGACGAAGCCGTGCTGGTTGGGCTGGACATGGAGCTGCGCGAACAAGTGGCGATGATCGCCGACGAGATCGGCTTGACCTGGCGCGTGGAGCAGATCTTCCAATATGCGCCGATAGCTTTCGACAGCGACTGCATACAGCGCGTCAGCGAGGCCGCGAGTGCGCTGGGCTACAGCCAGCGCCCGATCATCTCCGGTGCCGGCCATGACGCCTGCTACCTCAACCGCGTGGCACCCACCTCGATGATTTTTGTGCCGTGCGTCGATGGCTTGAGCCACAACGAAGCCGAACACATCCATCCGCATTGGGCCGAGGCCGGGGCCAATGTGTTGTTGTTGGCGATGTTGGCCAAGGCCAGCGAAGTGTAAGCAATTCCCTGTAGGCGCTGCCACAGGCTGTGATTGGCCGTCAAACGCGGCGACCGCTTCGCGATCGATCGCAGCCTTCAGCAGCTTCTACAGATGACTACGAAACGCCGCACCCAGCGCCCGCAGCATTTCCCGCGTGCGCGGCTCGGTGGCGCGGGAGTAGAGGACGATGTCCGACGCGGGCATCGGCGGCAGGCCCAACCGCTCGCCGACATCCACCGCCCCCGGTGGCGCCACCCGTTGGGCCAACGCGGCAACTCCCAACCCCGCCGTCACCGCCGCCGCCACGGCCAGCACCCCACCGCCAATAAACACCTCGACCCATGGCACTCCGGCGGCATCAAGCGCTTTAATGGCGACACCTCGCACACCACAGGGCGCCGCCAGGGTTGCCAGACGCAGCGGCTCGCCCGGTCGTTGCTGCCAGCTCGGCGATGCGAACCAGCCGAAGTACTCCGTCACCAACACCTCGCCATCGGTGCGCGCCCCTTCGCGCCGCACCACCACGGCCTCCAGTTCGCCGGCATCAAACGCCGTCACCAGATCTCGCGATGAGGCGATGCGCACTTCGATTTGCAACAGTGGATCAAAGGAGCCCAGCCGTCCCAGCAATACTGGCAAATCGGCGCCGGCGACGTGATCGCTGATGCCCAGCGTCAAACGTCGCGGCAGCACGGCTGTCGGCTCGGACACCGCCCGCTCATACGCCAACAACAACTCCCGCGCCCGCTCAATAAACCCGGCGCCCTTTTCCGTCAGTTGCACATAACGCGGGGTACGCTCCAGCAAGCGATAACCGAGGCGGGTTTCCAGTCGTTTGAGCTTGAGGCTGATGGCGGCCTGTGAGGTATCCAGCACTTCAGCGGCGCGGGTAAAGCTGCACAGGTCGGCGATCAGGATGAAGCAACGCACGGCGTCGATATCCAGGGGTTTGCGGGCATCAGTCATATCAATTTTTTATCTCAGATATATTTATCCCTACATTGTTGAAATCATAGCGCAAGCGCAGGCTCAGGTCTCCTTCAGCAAAACCGGAGAACTCTGATGCTTGCCAAACAGTATTCACACCGCCTCCCGGCCGATTACGACATGAACATCATTCGCCAACGCGCCATCGCCCGCGGCCCGCTGTGGGACGACATTCAAGGCCTGGCGTTCAAGGCATTCGTGGTGCAAACCAAGGGCGAGCATGGCGCAGTGGGCAATCTCTATGCGTCGGTCTACCTGTGGCACGACAGTCAGGCTGCCGTCGAGCTGATCATGGGTGAACGGTTTCAAGGGGTGATCGACAGCTTCGGCCGCCCCGCCATCGAAAGTTGGCTGCCGCTGGATGCTCGCGCCGGCCAGGCAAAACAGGCGTTGACGCTGTACCGCGAAGAACTGCCGATTGCGGAAAACGCTGACCGCCAGGCGTTGTTGCAGGCTGAGGTTGAGCGTAATCAGATGATTGCCCGGCAAGAAGACACGGTGGCAGTGGTGACGGCGATTGATCTGGCGACGTGGTGCTTGATTCGCCTGCGCGTGTCGTCTGAAAAGCCGAGTTCAGTGCATGCCGGGGTGGCGTATGAGGTGCTGCATCTGGCGCGGCCTGGGCTTGATCAGTTGGGCAGGTAAATCTGCAGTGCCTGTTCCGCCGTCTTCGCCAACACGATGGCTCCCACACTGGTGTTGAGCCGGACACATAATCTGCGGCGAACCCGATTTCTGTATAAGCCAACGTGTTGGCAAATGGCATAACGCGGTGTGCCTGATACACCGCCATCGCGGGCAAGCCCGCTCCTACAGGGGTTGTCGTTACGGACTCAACGCTGATACGCCGCCACGGCATCGATCTCCACCAACGCCCCCGGCAACGGCAACCCGGCCACTTGCACGGCGGTTCGTGCGGGTTTGTTGGGCTGTTCATCGGTGCCGAAAAACGGTGTGTAGCCCTCCTGTAAGCCAGCAAAATCCAGCTTGCCGTCCAGCTCTGGGACGCCGACTAAAAACACCCGTAACTGCACGATATCGCCGAGGTCCAGTCCCTGTGCCTGTAGCGTTTTCTGGATTTTGCGCAGCACCGAAACGGTCTGCACGGCGGTGCTGCCATAGGCGGACGCGGTGCCCGGCGGGGCTTGCGGATCGGCGATATCGGGCAAGGCGCCGCTGACGAACACCAGATTGGCGGTCGCCGGAACGGTCACGGTCTGGGAAATCGGAAAACTACCATTGCTGGTGCGTTGGATGCCTTCACTCATGGTGTCACTCCTTGAAAAATGGGATTGATCAATCAGGAAACAGCGTGGGAGGCCTCGGCCTGACGCTGGCGCAACACTCGTTCGCCTAACTGGGCGACCACATGCCGCGCCGAGTTGGCTGCCGACTCCTGCCAAATGCCGACGCCGCTTTGCACCAGGCCATCGCTGGCGAGGTAGACACGACCCTGAGGCTGCTCCAACAGTGCGTGGGCATCCTCGGGGAAATGTTCGCGTTGCAGCCATGGGCCTTCGCTGAACGGCACCTGCTCCCACGACACGGCGAGCGGTTGCTGCAACGCCTGGGAATGTCCCGGATGCAATAATTCCACGGCTTCGCGTGAGGCAGCGTATTGCTCCGCCAAGGGCCGCGCGCCAAACGCTGCTGCGCCTTCGCCGGTGACGTATCCGGCCACCAGCAAACCCTCCTTGTGGTTCAGGTCGTTGCTTGGGTACCACACAACCTTGGCAGGATGATCGAGCCAAGACAGCCCACCGAAAATCCGCTCATTGCGCTCCCAGAAACGCTCCGATTGCCACGCCACTTTGGTCGCCTGATCGTTGCGGGTAGTACGCAG
Source organism: Pseudomonas sp. NA-150 (assembly GCF_044336365.1). Taxonomy (NCBI): domain Bacteria; kingdom Pseudomonadati; phylum Pseudomonadota; class Gammaproteobacteria; order Pseudomonadales; family Pseudomonadaceae; genus Pseudomonas; species Pseudomonas sp. NA-150. The sequence continues at coordinate 4,721,593 of NZ_CP172305.1, forward strand.
CGCGGCCTTCACTGGATCGCTGAAATCAGTATCGAGTCTGGCCAGCAACGGCAGTGGCAAGGTCGACACCAGGTAATCGGCGCGCACCACCTGCTCCAGCCCACTGTGCTGATCGTGATAGGTCACGGCAACGCCATCGTCGAGCTGGCGAATACGCTGGACCCGAGCGCCGAGTTGAACCTCCGCGGTCAGTCGACTGTAGAAGGCGTCGACGATCCGGTCCATGCCCCCCACCGGCTGAAACATCGTCGCGGAAAACTCCGGGTATTCGGTGTGCAGCAACGCCCCCCACAGCTCCGGATGCAGCAGGCGATCCAGGGCCAATGGCGCGACGCTGGCGGGTAAAGCGCCCGGACGCGGCTCGGCAACGTAGTGCCCGGAACGAATACTTCCTTCGTACACCAGCGCTTGGGACAGATCGCCATAACCCTGCAGAAACGCCAACAACCGGGTGCGCTCTTCAGCGCTCAGCACATCATCCAACGTGTCACGCTGGATCGCTGTCGCCAGCAGCCCCGCAAGGTGCCCACGGGTATCGTTATGCGCCTGGCGCACGCTGAAGGCAGGTTGTTGCAAATCAGGGCGCACCTGCGCGCCATGGCTGCTGTTGATCAATACCTCAAGCGGTACCCCCAGTTCGCTGCAATAGTCGAGGATGGTCCGATGCTGGCTCGGCAGGCGTGCCGGACCGGCGTTGAAATACAAACCCTGGGCAAAATTGGCGGTCTGCCGGCGACCGTCCAGATAGTCGACTTGATCCCCCTGGCGCAGGGTCCAGTTACGCCCGCCCACCCGATTGCGTGCTTCCAGAACTTGCACGGTAAAACCGGCGCGCTTCAGTTCCAGAGCGGTCACCAGCCCGGCAATACCAGCGCCGAGCACCAGCACCCGCGCGCCCCGACCCAAGTCCTTGGCCAGCTTCAATGGCTGCGGCTGGCGGTGCGCCGAAGGGCCAAAACCCAAGGCACCGAGGGCGGCCTTGGCGGCTTTTTCGCCGCCGACTGCCGAAATGCTCGACAGCGCTTCTCGTAGCGTCAATCCCATGTTTATGCCTCCCTTGGCCGCTTCAATCCGGCAGACCTGGCGGGTTGATTTCCGAATGATCGATACGCTCGACGTCCAGCCCCCAGTGCTGCAACACCGCGGCATATTGGCCACCGGCAATCGCACCTTCGAGGGCGGTATGGATCGGCGTCACCAGACCGTTGTCCTTGCGTGTGGTCACCGCGATATCCGCCCGTCGTGGCCAGCCACCATTGACGATACCCACCAATTTAATGCCACCGCTCAATGCCGCGGTGTAGGCCGACACCGAGTTGGGACCAAAGTAGGCATCGACACGTCCGGACTTCACCGCCAACTGCGCGGCGGCGTTATCGTCGTAGTAGAGCAAGGTTGCCGGCTTGCGCCCGGCGGCTTCGTTGGACGCGTTCCAGGCCAGCAGGACTTTTTCCTGATTGGTGCCCGAACCGACGATGATCCGCAGCCCCGGAATGTCATCCGCGCTTTTGATCGAGCTGATCGTGCTGGTGGACTTGACGTAGAAACCCAGCACGTCCTGCCGATAAGTAGCAAAATCGAAGCGTTTTTTCCTCGACTCGGTGACCGTCACGTTGCTGATCACCGCGTCGTATTTGCCGGAGCTGACGCCCAGTGGCCAGTCTTCCCAACTGGTCTGCACCACATTGAGTTGCAAGCCCAGGCTGTCGGCGATCAACTGCGCGGTGTCGGCCTCGCTGCCGATGGTGGTCTTGTCATCCGTGGCCAACAGCGCCAGCGGCGGGCTGGCCGTCCCCGAAACCGCCACGGTGAATTTGCCCGCCTGGGCAAATTTGAAGCCCGCCGGGATCTGCGCGATCGCTGCTTCGTTGCGCGGGGTGTGGACTCGCTGTTGATCGGGGCTCAGGTTGAACGGGTGAACCGTTGGCGTGGCACTCTCGGTGGCAAATACCGAAAAGCTGGCGGCGCTCACGGCCGTCAGCAACGCCGTGGCCAGGCCGGTGCGGAACAGGTGAACTTGACGTGTAATCATGCAGGGGCACTCCGTTGTCGATGAATGAATTCACAGCACCTTGCCGAGGAAGGCGATGGTGCGGGGGTGACGTGGCTGGCCGAAGACTTGCGCCGGCGGGCCTTGTTCGATGAGTTGTCCTTCGCAGAGAAACACCACGTGGTCGGCCAACTCACGTGCAAATCCGATCTCGTGGGTGACCACCACCAGCGTCACGCCGGAGCGCGCCAGGTGCTTGATCACCTCCAGCACTTCGCCGACCAACTCCGGGTCCAGGGCCGAAGTCGGCTCATCGAACAACAGCACTTTGGGATTGAGGGCCAAGGCCCGGGCAATCGCCACCCGCTGCTGCTGACCACCGGACAATTGCCGTGGGTAGGCGTCAGCCTTGTCGGCCAGCCCTACTCGCTCCAACAACCCCAACGCCTTGCTCCGCGTATCGGTTTTGCTCCAGAGCTTGTGGGCCAACGGTGCTTCGGCAATGTTTTCCAGCGCGGTGAGGTGCGGGAACAGGTTGAAGTTCTGGAACACGAAGCCGACCTCGATCCGCCGCTTCAGCACCTCGCTCTCTTTCAGCTCGTAGAGCAGATCGCCCTTGCGCCGATAACCGACGTATTCGCCATCGATGGTGATGTGGCCGCTGTCGATTTTTTCCAGATGATTGATGGTCCTGAGCAGGGTCGACTTACCGGAACCCGAGGGCCCGAGAATCACCGTCACCTGGCCGGGCTCGATGGTCAGGTCAATGTCCTTGAGCACCTGCTGATTGCCGAAGTGTTTGCTCACGCCTTCGATATGAATGCGTCCGGCGCGGGGTGCGACAGCGGCTTCAGCCATGGGCCCTCTCCTTCACCCAGCCGCGCAGACGTTGCAAGGGCGTCGGCGGCAACGAGCGCTGAGCGCCGCGGGCGAAATGGCGCTCGATGTAGTACTGCACCGTGGTCAGCACCGTAGTGATGATCAAGTACCAGACGGTGGCCACCACCAGCAGTGGGATCACCGCCTGGGTGCGGTTGTAGATCACCTGTACCGTGTAGAACAGCTCGGGTAATGCCAACACGTAAACGATGGAGGTGCCTTTGACCAGACCAATGACTTCGTTAAATCCGGTGGGCAAAATCGAGCGCAAGGCCTGCGGCAGAATGATCCGAAAAATGCGGCGGCGGGCAGGCAATCCCAGCGCAGCGGCCGCCTCGTGCTGTCCAGGGTCGACGCCGATGATTCCGCCGCGAATGATCTCTGCGGTGTACGCGGCCTGCATCAGGCTCAGGCCCAATACCGCCACGGTGAACTGGCTCAATACATCCACGGTCGACCATTGGCCGAACACCACGTCGGTAAAGGGAATGCCCAGCGAAATCTGGTCGTACAGGTAGGCGAAGTTGTAGAGGATGATCAACACCAGCAACGCCGGAATCGAGCGAAAAAACCAGATATAGCCCCAGGCCAGTGATGACAGCAACGGTGATCGGGACAGCCGCGCCAACGCCAGGGCCGTGCCCAATACCACACTGAGCACTGTGCCAAACAGAGTCAGCAACAGGGTTTGCCCCAGGCCTCTGAGCACCGATGGGGCGAAGAACCATTGGGCAAACACCCCCCACTCCCAACGCGGATTGGTCGCCAGTGAATGGGCAATGCCCAGCAACACCACCAGCGCGAACGCCGAGCCCAGCCAACGTCCGGGATGACGCGCGGCAACAATGCGCAAATGATTGGACGGGCGAACGTGGGGTATGACTCCGGCCACCGGTGCTCGATAATCCGGCACAGGTGGACTGACCGAAAAGGCTTCTGAAACAATCGCCATGAAGTACTCCTTTTACACACTATCCGTGGTGGGTCCGTGAATGATTTGCAGGGCAGTCGAGGTGAAGAAGTTGCTTAACGAAGCTCACCCTATACGGTTAAATACCGATTTAAAAAGTCGATTTTGGAATAGATCTATAATTAAAAATAAACATAGTCATTAGTCATTTGATTATTTATACGCATACTTATGCCTTCTCCTTATTCGGGGAAAATCAGACGTTTGAAGCACCGTAAAAACCGCTGAAACCGGGCCTGAGATCAGCGCTCCAGGCTCATCTCAGGTCAAAACGCATATGTCAGTCGGGTGTAGTAATAACCACCGGTAAACCCATAGGGCGAATACACGCCGTAGCTGCTGACCATGGTGCTGCTGGGGATACCTTGTTTCTTCGGATATTCGTCAAACAGGTTTTTCGCACCTACGGCCACATTCAAATTTTTCGTCAGGTTGTAACCAACATCCAGGTCGGTGATCCATTGTGCGTTATAGATTCGATCCAATGAGCGATCGGTGGGCGAGTTAACTTCTTTGTAAGAGCCATAGCGGGTCAGTGCCAGGTTGACGTTGAACTGATCGATGCTCCAGTCGCCCCCCAGAATCAACTTGGTCTTGGGCTGAATACTGGTGATCAAATTGCGCGCCTGACGATCCATCAGCGCGTAGGGCGTGCCAAGAATGGTGGTGAATTCCTTGGAGCCAAGGATTTCGGTCTCATTCCAATTAAAGGCCGCCGTCCATTTCAGCGAACCATAGCCACCCAGGTCCTGACTGTAGTTGCCGACCACGTCCACACCCTTGGTTCGGGTGTCCGCGCCGTTGATGAAGTACTGCCCGCCGAGGGTCGAGGTGATGCCGTTGCTTTGCAGCACTTGGGTGACTTGATCGCCCAGCAGCGTCCCGGTGAGGGTGATGCGGTCACGAATGTTGACCACATAGGCATCGGTGGTCAGGCTCAGGCGATCGGTCGGGGTAAAGGTGAACCCCAGGCTGTAGTTGGTCGAACGCTCCGGCTTGAGTGCCTCGGCACCCAATGCCTTGGCGGCCGCCGAGTCGACCGGCAGTACACCGTAGTTGATCGATTGGTACACGCCATCGACCACCCCATAGGTGGTGGAGCGCGCACTGAACAGGCTGTTGGCGAGTGACGGCGCACGGAAACCATTGCTGACCGTGGCGCGCACCGCGAACACCGGGTTGAAATCGTAGCGGGTGGTGAGTTTGCCGCTGCGGGTCGCGCCGACGCCTTCGTTGTAGTGCTCATAACGCAATGCTGTGCCCAGGTACCACTGCGGCACCGGGTTGATGCCGACGTCGACGTAAGTGGCCATGCTGTTGCGCGTGGCACTGGTGGCTTCATCCGGAGAAATACCATTGGTGACCTGCGCCCCCGACGACGCGCAATTGCCCGGCGCCACGCAGTAGCCACCGTTGGCATAAGACGCATAGTCGCCGGCTTCCACTTCGTAACCGTCACGCCGATGCTCGAACCCGTAGGACAGGTCCATAGGTTTTTGCAGGCCGATGTCGAAGCCGCGCTTGAAGTCGAGGTTGGTGGTCAGCTCTGTGGAAATCCAGGTCCCTGACTTGAAGGTATTGGGCGTCGCCTCACCCAGCGACGGGTTCTGGTTGTGGTACGTGCCCTGCTCCGCATCGTTGCGCCCGTAGGTGGTGGATAAGTCCCAGTCCCAGCCAGCGACCTGCCCCTTGCCCCCCAGCGCTGCCTGAAAATCGTCTTCGGCTATGTACCAGGTAGGCGTGTAGCCACTGGGGTAGCCGTTGGGTCCGGTGGTAATGGTATTGGTGATGGTCGGCAGGCGGAAATTCTGGCCCTGCTCGCCCTTGCGATGGGACACGGTGGTAAACGAATAAAGGCTGAAGTCGTCGTTGACCGGCAACTCGGCGTTATAGGCCAGGGTCAGCAGATTGGTCTTGGGCGTGCCGTAACCACCGTAGGTCGAAGTGCCTGCCAGGTTGTAGGCCTGGGCGTAGGTGTAGCCATTGGCGCTGGCCTTGTTGTCGTCGTTCTGGCTCCGGGCATCCAGCGACAGGTGAACAATGCCGCCATTGCCGATTTCAAAACCCTTGTCCAGACTTTGCTGCACCGTCTGCTTTTTGCCGTCGTAACCCTGCCCGGCGTTGGTCACCGACGTACCGCTGTCATCGGCCTTGAGGATCACGTTGATGACCCCCGCAATCGCATCGGAACCATACTGTGCAGCAGCACCGTCGCGCAGCACTTCCACGTGATCAATGGCGCTGATGGGAATCAGATCGAGGTCGGCCGGCGCCGCGCCGGTGTTGATGCCGCTGATGTTTAACGTCGCACTGGTATGGCGGCGTTTACCATTGACCAGCACCAACACCTCTGCCGCATTCAGGCCGCGCAGGTTAGGGGCACGGGCGATGCCGCTGGCGTCCCAACCGGTTTTCTCGGGAAGGGTCAATGAAGGAATAACTGCACTCAGGGCTTCCATCAAACCCGGCTTACCGGTGCGCTGCAGTTGTTTGGCGCTGACCACGTCAATCGGCACCGGGCTGCTGGTCACCGTGCGTTGCTCGGCGCCGCGATTACCAGTGACAACTACGGTGGAAAGTGCCGAGTCAGTGTCTTGTGCCTGCACCGTGGAGGCCAACAACACGCAATTCAAGGCCAGGGCCATTTGCGTCAAGGGGTGGCTGAGTTTGAAACGTTTAGCGAGGGTTTGTTGCATGACCATCGAACTCCCGTCCAGCTCTTCCACATCTGGGTTCCGACCCGGACATGTGGGAAGACGGTGGCGTTCAACCGGTGGTCTTCTCCAACATGCGACGTAGAAGCATCATCATGATTAGTACCATCCTGGCGTGGGGGTAGGCTGTCGCAGACAAACTTAAAGGAATCAAAAGATAAAATGAAATTCCGATTGGTTATAAACTAATATAACAAATCGTTATTTATTAATTTTTTGTAATTGATTTTATGAATGTTATAGGAGCCTGTGATTGGCCAAAATCCACTGTAGGAGCTGCCGAAGGCTGCGATCAATCAACATCGCGAAGACCGTTCCGGCCTTATCGTCCGAGTGCGGCCCAAACCTTCGGCAGCTCCTACAAGGCTTCGGTCGAATCACAGATTTTTTTCCTGCCAGCCCCCGCCAAGGCTTTGCACCAACGCCACGCTGCCCTGGCTCAATTGCGCCTGGGTATCGCGCAGCAGTTGTTCGGCTTGCAGCAATAACAACTGCTGGGTCAGCACGCTCTGTTGGCTGACGGTGCCGGCTTTTTGTTGCGCCTGGGTACTGCCGTACAGTTGTTGGTTGCGCTGAAAGATCTGCTGGTAGGCGCTGGCCTGTTGTTGCAGGTGGTTGATCGCCGACAGGTTGTCTTCGACGTTCTGCAAGGCGCTCAATACGGTGCCGCGATAGTTGGCCACGTCCTGGTCGTAGCTTGCCTGCGCTTCACTCACCGCCGCCTCCCGCGCGCCGGCGTCAAAAATGGTTTCAGCCAGCGACGGGCCGAGGGTCCAGATACGGTTGGGCACCGAGAACAGGCTGCCAAACGCGCTGCCGCGATAACCGACGTCGGCCGTCAGATCGACAATGGGAAAGAACGCCGCCTTGGCCACACCAATCCGCTCGTTGGCCGAGGCTGCCACCCGTTCGGCAGACACCACGTCGGGGCGCCGTAACAGCAACACCGACGGCACAATCAGCGGCGTCTGCGGCAGGGCAAAGTTGAAATTGGCCACCGGCGCAATCGCGAAATCCTCAGGCGCCACGCCGACCAACACCGCCAGCGCATGTTCGAACTGCTCCCGGGACCGCTGTGAGGTCTGCAACGCGGCAACGCTGGTGGTCAACTGATCCTGCGCCACCAGCAGTTGGTCATTGGACGCCGTGCCCTGCGTGTAGTCAGCCTGAATCATGTCCAGCAACTGTTGATTGATCCGCTGTTGCTGTTGCAGCAAGCCAATGTCGATGTCCAGTTGGCGCAGGCCGAAGTAGTTGCTGGCGACGCTGGAGCTGATCGACAGGTGCACCCCGGCCAACAGCGCGTCGGAGGATTGCGCCGTCGCCCTGCTCGCTGCGATGCCGCGTCTTACGGCGCCCCACAGGTCCGGTTCCCAAGTCGCGGTCAGGGTCGCGCTGACATTCTGCTCGACACTGCCTGACGAACTGACCAGGCCCGAAGTGGTACTGGACGAGGTAGCGCTGCCATTGCTGCCGTTGACGCCACGCGATGCCGACAACCCGGCGCTTAAGGTCGGCCACAGTCCGGCGCGACTGGACGCTACCTGTGCTTGCGCCAAGCGATAAGCGGCCTCGGCGGCAATGATCGATTGGTTGGCCTTGGCCGAGCGCTGGATCAAATCAGTCAGGATCGGGTCTTGATAATGCAGCCACCATTGGCTGTCCAGCGCGCCCTGTGGATTGGCCTCAGCGCGCTGCCATTGCGCGCCTTCCTTAAACGAGGTCGGCAATTCAATGGCCGGTTTCTGGTAATCGGGGCCAACCATGCAGCCACTCAACACCAGGCTGATGGCCACGACCAACGCGCTACAACGTTTGAAATCAGCCATTCAAGTCTCCTGGCGGCGGCGACCCAGGCGCTGGGACGCGCGGTCGAGCCAGAGGTAAATCACCGGCGTGGTGTACAGCGTCAGCACCTGGCTGAACAGCAACCCGCCAATGATCGAAATACCCAGTGGGCGGCGCAACTCCGAACCGTAGCCGCTGCCCAGCACCAACGGCAACGCACCGAGAATCGCCGCCAGGGTGGTCATCATGATCGGCCGGAAGCGAATCAGGCAGGCGCGACGAATCGCCTCCTTGGCACTGATGCCGCGTTCGTGGCGCTCGGTGATGGCGAAGTCAATCATCATGATCGCGTTCTTTTTCACGATGCCAATCAACAGAATCACCCCGACCAAGGCAATGATCGACAGCTCGGTACCGGTCAACAACAGCGCAATCAACGCGCCGACACCGGCCGAGGGCAAGGCCGAGAGGATAGTCAGCGGGTGCATCAAATTCTCGTAGAGCATGCCCAGCACGATGTACACCGACAGCAACGCGGCGACGATCAGCAACGGCTCGCTGGCCACCGAACTCTGGAACACCTGAGCCGTGCCGGCGAACTGGCCGACGATGCTGGCCGGCATCCGCAGTTGCGCCACGGCGTTGTCCACCAACGCCGTGGCCTGACCGATGGAAGTGCCAGGGGCGAGGTTGAATGAGGCCGTCACTGCGGGAAAGGTACCCTGATGACTGATGGAAATCGCTGTGCGTTCGACACCGTAACTGGCCAGCGCCGACAGCTGCACCAGTTGCGGATTGGCGTTTGCTGAGAGGCTTGGCGTCGGGCTCGTACCTTTGCCCTTGGTGGTGGCTTGGGTGCCAACCGGCACATAAATCAACTTCAAGGCTTCCGGGTCGGTCCAGTACGGCGGCGCGACTTCCATTACCACGTGGTACTGGTTGGCGGCGCGGTAGATGGTCGACACCTGACGCTGACCAAAGGCGTCGTACAGGGTCTGATCAATCGCTGACAGACTGACGCCCAGCTGCGAAGCGGTGTCGCGATTGACCTTGATATTCGCCAGCAGGCTGTTGTCCTGCTGGTCGGTGTTGAGGTCGGTCAGTTGCGGCAGGGTGTGCAGGGCGGCCACCACTTTTGGCACCCACTCATCCAGCTCGGTTTGATCGTCCGCAGTCAGGGTGTACTGGTATTGCGCACCGCTTTGTCGACCGCCGACCTGAATATCCTGAGCGGATTGCAAGTACAGCCGAGTACCGGGCATCGTCCCCAGCACCTTGCGAATCTGTGCAATGACCTGATCGGCGCCGTCCTTGCGTTGCGCCAGCGGTTTCAAGGTGACGAACATCTGCGCGCTGTTGATCGCGCCACCGCCACCGCCACCACCGCCGACAAACCCACCCACCGTATCGACGTTGGGATTGCCGGTGACCTTCTCGTTGATGTGGCGAAAAGCGTCCTGCATCGCGCCATAGGAAATGCTCTGCGGCGCAATGATGCTGCCCTGTAAACGCCCGGTGTCTTCCTGCGGAAAAAAGCCCTTGGGCACCAACACGTAGAGCACCCCGGCAAGGACGATCACCAACACCGTGAGCAAGCCCATCAGCAACGAGTGGTCGATCACCCAGCCCAGGGTGTGATCGTAGAAACGGTGGAAGCGTGAATCCGGGTGCTCATCGCCCTCTTTGGCCTGGTCCGGTCTGCGCAGCAACAGGCTGGCGAGCATCGGCGTGACCGTTAGCGAGACCAGCATCGAAATCATGATCGCCACGGACAATGAAATCGAAAACTCACGAAACAACCGGCCGACGATCCCGCCCATCAGCAGCAGGGGAATGAACACCGCCACCAGCGACACACTGATGGTCAACACGGTAAAGCCGACTTCTTTCGAGCCCAGCAACGCCGCCTGAATCCGCGACTCGCCGCGTTCCAGGTGACGCATGATGTTTTCGACCACCACGATCGCATCGTCGACCACAAAGCCGGTGGAGATGGTCAGCGCCATCAACGACAGGTTGTTCAGGCTATAACCGAGGAAGTACATCGCGCCAAAGGTGCCGAGCAACGATAGCGGCACCACCACCGCCGGAATCAGCGTGCTGCGCCAGTCACGGAAGAACAGGAAGGTCACCAGCGTCACCAGCAGGATCGACACCAGCAGCGACACTTCGACGTCGTGCAGCGAGGAGCGAATGGTGGTGGTGCGGTCCAGCAGCAGGTTGAGCTTGATGGTCGCCGGGATCGACTGCTGCAAGAACGGCAGCTCGGCTTTTACCGCGTCGACCGCATCCAGCACGTTGGCGCCGGGCTGTTTGAACACCACCAGCAACACCGCTGGCTTGCCGTTGGCCAGACCGAAGTTGCGCAAGTCTTCGACGTCTTCGCGCACGTAGCCGAGGTCGGAAATATGCACCAGATCGCCGTTGCTCTGCTTGACCACCAGCGGCGCGTAATCCTGCATGTTGTAGAGCATGTCATTGGCATTGATGCCGAACGACTGCGTGCCCACCGCCACTGCACCTTTGGGGGCGTTGGCGTTGGAGGCCGCGATTACCCCGCGCACCTGCTCCAGGCTGACGCCATAGTGATTGAGCCGATCCGGGTTCAGTTCGATGCGCACCGCCGGCAGCGCACCGCCACCCACCGTAACGTCGCCGATGCCGGTGGTTTGCAGGAGTTTTTGTTCGAGCAGGGTCGAGGCCACGTCGTACATCTGCCCCGGCGTGGCGGTGTCCGAGGTCAGGCTGATGATCATGATCGGCGCGTCGGCCGGGTTGACCTTGCGGTAGGTCGGGTTGCCCGAGAGGTCACTGGGCAGGTTGACCCGCGCGGCGTTGATCGCCGCCTGGACGTCTCGCGCCGCACCATCGATGTCGCGATTGAGGTCGAATTGCAGGGTGATGCGGGTCGAGCCCAGGGTGCTGACCGAGGTCATCTGGGTGACACCGGCGATCTGCCCGAACTGCCGTTCCAAGGGCGTGGCTACCGAGGACGCCACGGTGCTGGGGTCGGCGCCGGGCAATGAGGCGCGGACGCTGATCGAGGGGAAATCCACCTCGGGCAACGGCGCCACCGGCAGTAAGCGGAACGCCAGAATGCCGAACAACGCCAACCCAATCGCCAGTAAAATCGTGGCGATCGGGCGGTGGATGAACGGCGCGCTGAGGTTCATTTTACGCTGGCCGCTGGATCGGTGTTGCGCCCGCTGAAGCGCCGTTCCAGATCATGCATCGCGAGGAAAATCACCGGGGTGGAAAACAGCGTCAGCAACTGGCTCAACAGCAAACCACCGATGATCGCGATACCCAGCGGATGACGCAGCTCGGAGCCGATGCCGGTACCCAGCGCCAGTGGCACGGCGCCGAACAGCGAAGCCATGCTGGTCATCAGGATCGGCCGGAAACGCAGCTTGGCCGCCTGCTTGATCGCCTCCATCGGCCCCACACCGCCCTCGCGCTCCAGTTCCAGGGCGAAGTCGACCATCATGATGCCGTTTTTCATCACGATACCAATCAGCAGCACGATGCCGATCAAGCCGATGATGTCGAACTGGGTGCCGGTGATCAGCAGCGCCAGCAAGGCGCCGAGGGCGGCTGAGAGCAGGGTCGACAGAATCGTCACCGGGTGCACGAAGCTTTCGTAAAGAATGCCGAGCATCAGGTACACCACGATAATCGCCGCTGCCACCAGAAACACCTGATTCGACAGCGACGATTCAAAGGTCGCCGCCGCGCCTTCCAGCGACGCTTGCACACTGATCGGCAGGCCGACCTGGGTTTCGATGTCTTTGAGTCGAGTCAGCGCCGCGCCCAATGTCTGCCCCGGCGCCAGGTTGAATGACACGTCGGCGTAGGGAAACTGACCCAGGCGATTGATGGTAATCGGCGTGCGCACCACCTGCTGCGTGGCCATGCTCGACAACGGCGCCACGCCGCCGTTGCCGGTGGTGACATACAACCCGGTGAGTAAGTCGGCCAAATTGCGCGGCGGATGGTCGGTGGCCATCACCACGTGATACTGGTTGAGTTGGGTGTAAATGGTTGAAACCTGACGCTGGCCAAAGGCGTCGTACAGCACATCGTCGATGGCCTGCGGCGTGACCCCGAGCCGCGACGCAGTGGCGCGGTCGAAGGTCAGCTGGATCTGATTGCCGAACTGCAAGGCCTGGCTTTGAGCGTCGGTGAACATCGGGTCTTGCTTGATCGCTGCCAGCAACTTGCCGGTCCACAGCTCCAACAGTTCGGGGTCGGTGGCCTGCAAGCCGAGACGGTAGCTGGTGGTAGAGACGGTGGCGTCGAGCGTCAAATCCTGCACCGCGTGCAGGTACAGACGAATGCCGGAGTCGTCGGCATTGGCGTCGGAAAGGCGCCGGATCACCGCCGCGCTGCTGTCACGCTGCCCGTGCTCCTTGAGGTTGATCAGCAGGTTGCCCTGATTAATGGTCGGGTTGGTCTGGTCGATACCGACGAACGACGACAGGCTGGCCACCGCCGGGTCCTTCAAGATCCGCTCGGCCAGCCGTTGTTGTTGGACCACCATCTGTTGAAAGGAAATGCTCGGTGAGGTCTGGGAAATACCCTGGATCAACCCAGTGTCCTGCTCGGGGAAGAAGCCCTTGGGCATCAGCGTGATGGTCAGCAGGGTCAGCAAGGCGGTGAGCACCACCGAGATCAGGGTCAGGGTGCGATGCGCCAGCACCCAGTCCAGGCCGCGCACGTAGTAGCCGTTGATCCGGTCGAAGAAGTCGACGCGGCGCTCTTCATGTTTGGACTTGAGCATCCGCGCGCACATCATCGGCGTCAGCGTCAGGGAAATCAGTGCCGAAATGACGATGGTAACCGCCACGGTCATCGCGAATTCGCGGAACAAGCGCCCCACCACATCGCCCATGAACAACAGCGGAATCATCACCGCGATCAGGGCAATGGACAGCGAGATGATGGTGAAACCGATCTGCTCGGAACCCTTGAGCGCAGCCTCAAGCGGCGTGTCGCCGGCCTCGATATAGCGGGTGATGTTTTCGATCATGACGATGGCGTCATCGACCACAAAGCCGATGGCGATGGTCAGCGCCATCAACGTCAGGTTGTTCAGGGAAAAGCCCAGCACATAGGCCACGGCCAAGGTGCCGACCAGAGTCAGCGGCACGGTGACCGCCGGAATGATGGTCGCGGCAACGTTGCGCAGGAACAGGAAAATCACGATCACCACCAGCAACACCGCCACGCCCAGCTCGTACTGCACGTCGGTGACCGAGGCGCGGATGGTCTGGGTGCGGTCGGTGAGCACCGCCACTTTCAGCGTGCCCGGCAAGCTGGCGCGCAGTTTCGGCAGCAACTGCTGCACCCGGTCCACCACTTCGATCACGTTGGCACCGGGTTGGCGCTGGATGTTCAACAGGATCGACGGGGTTTTGTTGGTCCATGCCGCCTGCCTCGGGTTCTCCGGCCCCTGAATCGAACTGGCGATCTGCGTCAGGCGGATCGGCGCGCCGTTCTTGTAGCCGATCACCAGATCACGGTAAGCCTCGGCCGACTGCAACTGGTCGTTGGCGCCAATCGAGTACGCCTGATACTTGCCATCAATGTTGCCCTTGGCCTGATTGACGTTGGCATTGCCCAGCGAGGTGCGCAGGTCGTCCAGCGACAGGCCGAGGTTGTTCAGCGCCGAGGTGTTGGCTTCGATCCGCACCGCCGGGCGCTGGCCGCCGCTGATGGTCACCAGCCCGACCCCGGTGATTTGCGAGATTTTCTGCGCCAGCCGGGTGTCGGCCAGGTCTTCGATTTTGGTCAGTGGCAGTACGTCGGAGGTCAGCGACAGGGTCAGCACCGGCGCATCGGCCGGGTTGACCTTGCTGTACACCGGCGGGTACGGCAAGTTGGCCGGAAGGAAAGTCCCGGCGGCGTTGATCGCGGCCTGTACTTCTTGCTCGGCGATGTCCAGTGACAGCGACAGATCGAATTGCAGGGTCACCACCGAGGCGCCGTCGGAGCTGGTGGAGTTCATCGATTTGAGGCCTGGCATCTCACCGAGCTGACGCTCCAGCGGCGCGGTGATCGAGGAGCTGATCACCTCCGGGCTGGCACCGGGGTATTGGGTGAACACCTGAATCGTCGGGTAATCGACCTCGGGCAAGGCCGATACCGAGAGAAAGTGATAGCCGAGCAAGCCCATCAGCAAGATCGCAATCATGATCAGGCTGGTTGCGACGGGGCGTTGGATAAAGGGCCGGGAAATGTTCATCGGCTACGCCTCACTGAGCCGCTACCTTAACCGGCGAACCATCGTCCAGCTTGTCGGCGCCCTCGGTGATCACCTGCTCGCCGGCCTTGAGGCTGTTATCGACAATCGCCGTGACGTCGCCATGGGTCGGGCCGACCTTGACCATGCGCAGGCTGGCCTTGCCGCCGTTGACCACAAACACGAAGTCGCCCTTGCTACCGTGTTGGATCGCCAGGGTCGGCACCACCGGGGTCTGGTTCAGGGTGTCGGATTTAAGCCGCGCGTTGACGAATTGATTGGGGAACAACTTGTCGCCGGCGTCGTCGAACTGCGCCTTGATCTTGATCGTGCCGGTGCTGACGTCCACCTGATTGTCCAGCGCCAGCAACGCGCCGGTGGCGAGCAGTTGGCTTTTGTTGCGGTCGTAAACCAGCACCGGCACCGCGCCACGGGTCAGCGACTGGTTGATAATGCCGAGGTCGTCTTCCGGCACCGAGAACACCACGGTGGCCGGGACCATCTGGGTGATCACCGCGATGCCAGTAGTGCTGCCGCTGGTGACGTAGTTGCCGGGGTCCACCAGGCGCAATCCGACCACGCCGTTGATCGGTGAAGTGATGGTGCAATAGCCGACCTGCACCTCCAGGTTTTGCACCGCGCCCTGATCGGCGTCGACGGTGCCCTGTTGCTGCTGGACCAATGAGGCCTGAGTGTCGAGGGTTTGCTGGCTGGTGGAGCCGATTTTGATCAACTCACGGAAACGCGCCAGGTCGCGCTGGGCGTTGCTCAATAGCGCCTGGTCGTGGAGCAACACACCCCTCGCCTGTGCCAACTGCGCCTTGAGCGTGCGGTCGTCGATGCGGGCAATGACCTGCCCCTTGGTGAGGTGCTGGCCCTCCTTGAATTCCACCGAGCTGAGGATGCCATTGACCTGGGAAATCACCGTCACGCTGCGGGTCGGGGTCACGGTGCCGAGGGCATCGATGTACACCGGCACGTCCTGTAACGCCACCGCCACCACGGCCACCGGCTCACCCGTCACCGGCGGCCTGGGTTTGGGCTTGGCGCTGAACAGGTAATAACCGAGGCCACACACCAACAACAGCGCCACTACAACACCGACCACCAGCCCGGATTTTCTGCGCCTGTTTTCCATTAATGCGTGCCCATCCAAACTGCGCGAACAAAGGAATGGCCAATGGCCTGAATGCTGTCTGAGACTTTAGCAGTGCCGACCACCGATAAGGATGAATGGAGGATTTTGTTCAGGGACGAGACAGCTCACCCGGCATCCCACGGTCTGCGGGCATTCTTGAGCCTGTCGCAGGGCCGGTGCTACCATGCGCGACCGCCAGTATCGGCAAGGAATTCCTGGGTCTATGAGCAGCATCCGCGAGCGCAATAAAGAATTGATCCTGCGCGCAGCCAGTGAAGAGTTCGCCGACAAGGGTTTCGCCGCCAGCAAGACCAGCGACATCGCGGCCAAGGCCGGGCTGCCGAAACCCAACGTCTACTACTACTTCAAGTCCAAGGAAAACCTCTACCGCGAGGTGCTCGAAAGCATCATCGAGCCGATCCTGCAGGCGTCGACGCCCTTCAACCGCGAAGGCGTGCCCAGTGAAGTGCTGAGCGGCTACATTCGCTCGAAAATCCGCATTTCCCAGGAGCTGCCATTTGCGTCGAAAGTGTTCGCCAGCGAAATCATGCACGGCGCACCGCACCTGACCGCAGAACAAGTGCAACAGCTCAATGTGCAGGCCAAGCACAACATCGAGTGCGTCCAGGGCTGGATCGACGACGGCAAAATCGCCCCGCTGGACCCGCACCACCTGATGTTCACCATCTGGGCGGCGACCCAGACTTATGCCGATTTTGATTGGCAGATCTCAACCGTCACCGGTAAGGCCAAGCTGGAAGACAGCGATTACGAAGCGGCGGCGCAGACGATTATTCGGTTGGTGCTCAAGGGCTGTGAGCTGGATCAATAACACCGTGTGATGCCGCCCGCCCTGTAGGAGCCAACTTGTTGGCGAGCAGCTTAACGCGGTTTTTCTGACACACCGCCTCGCGAACAAGTTCGCTCCTACAATTGATTTGCGCAGGCTTTTAAGCACTCACCCCCGCATCCGCCGCCAACCCCAATGCTTCAATCGCACTGATCGCGCACTGTTCGTCGACATCCGACGTATCGCCACTGATCCCCATCGCGCCAATCACCGCGCCTTTCTGATCACGAATCAACACCCCGCCCGGCACCGGCACTAACGCGCCCTGCCCCAGTTCATTCAACGACGCAATAAAGCTCGGCCGGTTTTGCGCATCCAGCGCCAGCAAGCGTGAGCCCTTGCCCAGCGCCACCGCGCCCCAGGCTTTGCCGATGGCAATCTGTGGCCGCAGCAAGCTGGCGCCATCTTCGCGCTGCAAGGTGATCAAGTGCCCGCCGCTATCAAGCACTGCGATGGTCAGCGGTGCGGCCGCTATTTCGCGCCCTGCGGCAATGGCGCGGTTCACTAGATTGACGGCGACTTTCAAGGTCAAAGCGTTCATGTGTGACGTCCTGAGGTGATGAAGAATGACAACAATAGAACACAATACAAAATATTTTTGTATACAATAAAATTGTCATTTTCGATCAAATTGCCATTACCCTCCTATCATTTGGCGCTTTCAGCCGAATAAATCCTGCAAAAGAAAGGCATTGACCGACCCCCACCGTCGTGAATACACTCGGCAAAAAGCAACTTGTATACAATTACAAAAACAAAGAGGCACAAAACCATGAGCAAAATGAGAGCAATCGAAGCCGCCGTTCTGGTGATGCGCCGCGAAGGTGTGGAAACCGCATTCGGCATTCCGGGGGCGGCGATCAACCCGCTCTACGCTGCCCTGAACAAAGTCGGCGGCATCGACCACGTCCTCGCCCGTCACGTTGAAGGCGCCTCGCACATGGCCGAGGGCTACACCCGCACCAACCCGGGCAACATCGGCGTGTGCATCGGCACCTCGGGCCCAGCTGGCACCGACATGGTCACCGGCCTGTACAGCGCCTCGGCCGACTCGATCCCGATCCTGTGCATCACCGGCCAGGCACCTCGGGCACGGATGCACAAGGAAGACTTCCAGGCGGTGGACATCACCAGCATCGTCAAGCCGGTGACCAAATGGGCGACCACTGTGCTCGAACCCGGTCAGGTGCCTTACGCGTTCCAGAAAGCTTTCTATGAAATGCGCTCCGGCCGTCCAGGTCCGGTGCTGATCGACCTGCCGTTCGACGTACAGATGGCGGAAATCGAATTCGACATCGAGGCCTACCAACCTTTAGCGGTCAACAAACCTGCTGCCAACCGTATTCAGATCGAAAAAGCGCTGGCGTTGCTCGATCAAGCTGAACGTCCGCTGCTGGTCGCCGGTGGCGGCATCATTAATGCCGATGCCAGTGAGTTGCTGGTCGAGTTCGCCGAGCTGACCGGTATTCCAGTTGTGCCGACCCTGATGGGCTGGGGCATCATCCCTGACGACCACCCGCTGATGGTGGGCATGGTGGGCTTGCAGACTTCGCACCGTTACGGCAACGCGACCATGCTGGAATCCGACGTGGTACTGGGTGTCGGCAACCGCTGGGCCAACCGCCACACCGGTTCGGTGGACGTCTACACCAAGGGTCGGCGCTTTATCCACGTCGACATCGAACCGACCCAGATCGGCCGCGTGTTCACGCCGGATCTGGGCATCGTCTCCGACGCTGGTTCAGCGCTGAAGGTGTTCATCGAAGTCGCCCGCGAATGGAAAGCCGCCGGCAAGCTCAAGGACCGCAGCGCCTGGCTCGCCGACTGCCAGGAACGCAAGCGCACGCTGCAGCGCAAGACCCACTTCGACAACGTGCCGGTCAAGCCGCAGCGCGTGTACGAAGAGATGAACAAGGTGTTCGGCAAAGACACCTGCTACGTCAGCACCATCGGCCTGTCGCAGATTGCCGGTGCGCAATTCCTGCACGTCTACAAACCACGGCACTGGATCAACTGCGGTCAGGCCGGCCCGTTGGGTTGGACCATTCCGGCAGCGCTGGGGGTGGTCAAGGCCGATCCGAGCCGCAAGGTCGTCGCGCTGTCCGGCGACTATGACTTCCAGTTCATGATCGAGGAGTTGGCGGTCGGTGCGCAGTTCAACCTGCCGTACATCCATGTGGTAGTGAACAACTCGTACCTCGGCTTGATCCGCCAGTCTCAGCGCGGTTTCGAAATGGATTACTGCGTACAACTGGCGTTCGAAAACATCAACGCGCCTGAGCTCAAAGGCTATGGCGTGGATCACGTGGCGGTCGCCGAAGGCCTGGGCTGTAAGGCATTGCGTGTGTTCGAGCCGGGCAAGATCGAAGAAGCCCTGCGTCAGGCCGAGAAGATGCTGGTGGAGTTCAAAGTGCCAGTGATCGTCGAGATCATCCTTGAGCGCGTGACCAACATTTCCATGGGTACCGAGATCAATGCGGTCAACGAATTCGAAGACCTGGCCCTGGTCGGCAACGACGCGCCGACCGCGATATCGCTGCTCGATTGATGCTGACTGCGCCTCGGGAGGCCCTGCGTCCCGAGGCCTCACGCCCTTATTACTGGAGACCACCATGCCGCGTTTAGCCGCCAACCTGTCGATGCTGTTCACCGAACAGGACTTTCTCTCGCGCTTCAAAGCCGCGGCCGATGCCGGTTTTGCCGGTGTCGAATACCTGTTCCCCTACGATTTCAGCTCTGCCGAGATCAAAGCGCAACTCGAGGTCAATGGCCTGACCCAAGTGTTGTTCAACCTGCCGGCCGGTGACTGGGCCGCCGGTGAACGCGGGATTGCCTGCCATCCTGATCGGGTCGAAGACTTCCGTGCCGGGGTCAATCTGGCCATCGCTTACGCAAAAGTGCTGGGCAATACCCAGATCAACTGCCTGGCAGGGATTCGTCCGCAGGGGTTTGACGACGCAACCATCGAAACAACCTTTGTCGAGAACCTGAAATATGCCGCCGCCCAGTTGAAGGCCGCCGGGATCAAGCTGGTCATGGAAATGATCAACACCCGCGACATTCCTGGCTTCTACCTGAACACCACCGCCCAGGCGCTGGCGATTCGCGACAAGGTCGGCAGCAGCAACCTGTTCCTGCAATACGACATCTACCACATGCAAATCATGGAGGGTGACCTGGCCCGCACCATGAGCAGCCACCTGCCGGTGATCAACCATATTCAGTTGGCGGACAACCCAGGGCGCAACGAGCCGGGTACTGGCGAGATCAATTATCGCTTCCTGTTCGATCACCTGGACCGCATCGGCTATCAGGGTTGGATCGGCTGCGAATACAAGCCGCTGACCACCACTGAAGCCGGCCTCGGCTGGTTGAAGACCCATAACCTGATCTAACTCCCAGATTTCGCACTCCCCTGTAGGAGCGAACTTGTTCGCGATCGAGTGCGCAGCGCTCGCAATGCTAGCCAATTTGTACGTGATTGAAGGTCCTTCGGCCCTTATCGCTGACAAGCCCGCTCCTACAGAAATATCAAAAGAGGATGTTCTTCATGGCTAAAATCGGATTTATCGGCACCGGCATCATGGGCCTGCCAATGGCGCAAAACCTGCAAAAAGCCGGTCACAGCCTGTTCCTGTCGGCGCATCACGACCCGGCTCCGGCTGATTTGCTGGCCGCTGGCGCCATCGCCCTGGCCAACCCGAAAGAAGTGGCGCAGGAAGCTGAGTTCATCATCGTCATGGTGCCCGATACCCCGCAGGTCGATGACGTGCTGTTTCGCGCCGACGGCGTCGCAGCAGGTCTGGGGCCAAACAAGGTGGTGATCGACATGAGTTCGATCTCGCCGACCGCCACCAAGGCCTTCGCGGCCAAGGTCAATGCGACCGGCGCGCAGTACCTCGATGCGCCGGTGTCCGGCGGCGAAGTCGGGGCCAAGGCGGCCAGTTTGAGCATCATGGTCGGCGGCGAAGAAGCGACCTTCCAGCGCGCACTGCCGCTGTTCCAGAGCATGGGCAAGAACATCACCCTGGTCGGTGGCAATGGCGACGGTCAGACCGCGAAAGTGGCCAACCAGATCATCGTTGCCCTGAACATTCAGGCAGTGGCCGAAGCGCTGCTGTTCGCGGCGAAGAATGGCGCTGATCCGGCCAAGGTGCGTGAAGCGTTGATGGGCGGCTTTGCCTCGTCGAAGATCCTCGAAGTGCATGGCGACCGGATGATCAAAGGCACCTTCGATCCGGGCTTCCGCATCAGCCTGCACCAGAAGGACCTCAACCTGGCCCTGGCCGGCGCGCGGGAACTGGGGATCAACTTGCCCAACACCGCCAACGCCCAGCAAGTGTTCAGCACCTGCGCGGCCATCGGTGGCAGCAACTGGGACCACTCGGCGCTGATCAAAGGCCTCGAACACATGGCGAATTTCTCGATTCGCGATAAGTAATCAGAACCGCGTAACGACGCTTTCCCTGTAGGAGCGAACTTGTTCGCGAGGCGGTATACCTGAAAGACCGCGTCAAACGGCTCGATAACAAGTTAGCTCCTGCAACGATTGAGCAGCACGCCACACCGAGAACCTCACGATGCACCCCAACTGCCCCGACTGGGCCGAAGCCTTGCTCAACGGCTTCAGCCAGGTCCTGCTGCAACGCAATCCGCTCTGCGGTCTGCTGTGCCTGTTGGCGATCCTCCTGACTGCCCCCCTTCTTCTAGGCGGCGCACTGTTAGGGGCGCTGGCCGGCTTGCTCACCGCCCAACGCCGCGGCTACAACAAAACCGAGCGGCAAGCCGGGCTCTACAGCTACAACGGCGTGTTGCTGGGGTTGCTGTTGTGCACGCATTTCCCTTGGTCACCACTGCTGCCACTGCTGATCATCGCCTGCGGTGGCCTCAGCGCGATGTTGATGCACCTGTGGCTGACACGTACCCGCGAACGCCACAGCCTGCACGCATACACCGCGCCTTTTGTGCTGTTCAGTTGGTTGCTGCTGTCGATGGCTACCCCGCCCGGCGGCGCCCACGACACCACTGGCAACACTTTGCTGCACGCTCTGCCCCAAGGGTTGGGTCAGGTATTTTTCCTTGAGCATCCGCTGGCCGGCGTGCTGATCGGCAGCGGGCTGCTGATTGCCAATCCCCGTGCCGCAGCCTGGGCGTTACTCGGTAGCGCCAGTGGCATCGCCGCCGCGTTGCTGCAACACGAACCCGCCACCGCGCTGCTCGGACTGGCCAGTTACAACCCGCTGCTGGCGGGTCTGGCCTTCAGCCAACAACGTAGCAAACCCTGGCGTGGACTCAGCGCCATCGCGCTGTCGATCGTCCTGCAACCAGGGTTTTCCGAACTGGGGCTGCCGACGCTGACCGCCCCCTTTATCCTCGCCTGTTGGCTGGTCCACGCCAGTACCCGACTGTGGCAGCAGTCCGCGTACGATCAGCGGTTGCGCGGCTGACTGGAAACCTCCTAGGCTTGCCGAATCTTCTATTCGGAAATAGCCCATGGACAGCACCACAAGCTGGCGGGAACAGCTGCGTATCATCATCTTCCAGACCGACACCGTCGCCGGCCGGCGCTTTGACAAAGCACTGCTGCTGATCATTCTCAGCAGCCTGTTCGTGGTGATCATCGACAGCATCGAAAGCATCCACCGCGACTACATCGACATACTGGCGGCCCTCGAATGGGGCTTCACCCTGGTGTTCGTCATTGAGTACGTCTTACGCCTGTACTGCTCACCGCGCCCACTGCGTTATGCCTTCAGCTTCTACGGGCTGGTGGACCTGCTGGCGATCGTGCCCGGGGTCCTCGCCCTGTATTACTCCGACGCCCAGTACCTGCTGGTCATTCGGATCATCCGGATGCTGCGGATTTTTCGGGTACTCAAGCTCAGTCCTTACCTCAAGCAGGCCAACTACCTGCTCTCGGCATTGCGCGGCAGTAAACAGAAAATCATCGTATTCCTCGCCAGTGTCTCGACGCTGGTGATTGTGTTCGGCGCCTTGATGTACGTGATCGAAGGCCCGGAACATGGCTTCACCAGCATCCCCAAGGGCATCTACTGGGCCATTGTGACGCTGACCACCGTGGGCTACGGCGACATCGTGCCGCGCACGCCGCTGGGGCAGATTCTTTCGGCGCTGGTGATGATCACCGGTTACTCGATCATCGCCGTGCCCACCGGGATTTTTACTGCCGAATTGGCCAACGTGATGCGCGGCGAACACATCGATCACCCGTGCCCGGTGTGCACCAAGGCTCAGCACGAGCACGAAGCGTCGTTCTGCTCGCGTTGCGGCAATGCGTTGTTCCCCAAGCTCGGGAGCCCTGTTACAGAGACAAAGGTATAAGCAAAGCAGTTTTAGTTATTTAAACGACTATGGCCATCCCGCTATAGTCGCTGGCTAAGTTTCAACTAACTCGAACAAGGAATGCGCAGTGAACAAACTCTTTGGCGCCTCACTACTTGCCATGGGCCTGGCCTTCGGCAGCGTCGCCCAGGCGGCACCGACCCTACTCAACGTGTCCTACGACGTGATGCGCGATTTCTACAAAGACTACAACGCCGCGTTCCAGAAACACTGGCAAGCCGAACACAACGGGGAAAACGTGACGGTACAGATGTCCTTCGGCGGTTCGAGCAAACAAGCGCGCTCAGTGATCGACGGCCTCCCGGCTGACGTGATCACCATGAACATGGCTACTGACATCAACGCTTTGGCGGATAACGGCAAACTGGTGCCGGACAATTGGGTCACTCGCCTGCCCAACCACAGCGCGCCCTTCACTTCGGCCACCGTATTCATCGTGCGCAAGGGCAATCCGAAAGGGCTGAAAGACTGGAACGACCTGATCAAGGACGGCGTACAAGTCATCGTGCCCAACCCGAAAACCTCGGGCAACGGCCGCTACACCTACCTTTCGGCCTGGGGTTACACGCTGAAAAACGGGGGTGATGAAGCCGCCGCGAAGAAATTCGTCGGCCAACTGTTCGCCAATGTCCCGGTGCTCGACACCGGCGGCCGTGGCGCCACCACCACCTTCATGACCAACCAGATCGGCGACGTACTGGTGACCTTCGAAAACGAAGCCGAAATGATCGCCCGCGAATTTGGCCGTGATCAGTTCGAAGTGGTCTACCCAAGCGTCTCCGCCGAAGCCGAACCGCCGGTGAGCGTTGTGGATAAAGTGGTCGACAAGAAAAACTCCCGCGCCCTGGCCGAGGAGTACCTGAAATACCTGTGGTCACCAGAAGGCCAGGAAATCGCTGCTGCCAACTACCTGCGCCCGCGTGACCCGGCTGTTTTGGCGAAATACACCGATCGCTTCCCGAAGGTTGAATTCCTGTCGGTGGAGAAGACGTTTGGGGATTGGCGTACGGTGCAGAAGACGCATTTTGGTGATGGTGGGGTGTTTGATCAGATTTATCAGGTGAAGTAAGCGCTGCCCGATAAACAAGATGGCGACCTCAGGGCCGCCGTTTTTGTTTTACGCAAGAGTTTCGATTCAGCCAGCAAGTCACCTAAAACAGGAACACCCTCTAATTCAGCGACAGACGAATCCTCACAATGCTGGATTTTCATGCGATGGTACTAAATCCCCGAGAACCCGAGCGATCCCACCGACCCCATAAGTGGTAAATCCAATTACTCCGGTAGCAAGTATTTTTTCATATTGAGCCTCTATAGTTTCTGGATCGAAGCCTGAATAGTCAGCTGTGCCTTCCAGGCCAAAACTCGGGTCAAACGCCCCCAGTCGTGTAAGTCTGGTAAGCGTCCCCGAATAACCAGCTTCACCGGGATAAATTATCAGCCCTCTACTTCCGACTATAATTCGACCACCGTCATCCACTGCCAGACTCCGAGGAATGTACTCGCCCAAATTATTATCATTTATTTTTACGGGCCGCCCTTCATTAAACTCTGGATCGAGGGCTCCAAAAAATACAAGCTGCGTCACCACTCCATATGCAACGTTACCCGCTGCGAACGAACCACTCAGCACAAGTATCTTCCCACCATTTAGAGTTTTCACAGCAACCGGATAGCTAATGAGTGACGGCTGCGGCTCGGTAAGTACTACTTTTCCTGTCTCACCGAAGCTTTGATCAATATTACCTTGCTGGTCATACCTCTCAACTATGACATTTCGGTTATTGTCGGGATCCCTGACAAGGATAACGATTCGCTTTTGGTCATCAACAGAATAGGCGGACTGGCCAAACAACGAGCTTTCCTGATTAGCCAGCTTTATATAGCCCATGCCACCCCCAAACAACGCATCCAAACTTCCGTCATACTCGACCTTCACAAGATAAACATCGGAATATAAAATTCCCGCATGCCGCACTGGAGCAAGAAATAGTATGCTCCCACTCTCTTGATTCCTTTTCCGACTTGAGCTATCCATTCTCTGGCCGCGAACCGCACCAACTTCTAGTAGATCCGTATAGATTCGGACACCGCCATCTCCAAATGTGTCATCCATCTTACCATCGAACGTCACGCGCCAGAGCACGGGAACCCTGCGCTGTTCTGGAGTACTTTGACCTAAAGTAGCCTGACCTAAAAAAGTTATCGTCCCTGCCTCTTGGTTTAAGCTGATGACAGAGCGGGGTTCAAACTTATCTATCACAGAAACGTCGCCCAACGGTATAAGCAGGGACCCTCCACCATAGAAATCTGGATTGAAACTACGGTCAAGCTGACCGTCTTCGAACAGGCGAAAAACAAAACAACTATTTTTTTGCTGCTCATTCGTGATGCCCGCAATATAAATTTTTTGATCATTGCTGGTGACTATAACTAAAGGCTCGATGATGCGAGCATCAATATTATCACCGTCGCGCGGATCCCTGAGTTTTACGACTCCAGAACCGCCGCCAAATGTGGGATCCAGCGCGCCCTCTGCGCGCTCTAACTTCAAAGCAAACGGCGCGCCCCTTTTCTCTTTGTAGGCTTTAAAGGCGCAAAACTCCTTGTAGTCATTGAATTCCTTGAAATTAGCAAAATCCCTGAAGTCTCGGAAACTTTTAAAATCCGTGTAATCCGTGTAATCCCTAATATCCATGACAATCTCCATATTTCACGTCGATGTGAATGGGCACTTCCCTTGTTGCTTATGCGACCTTAGCCCGACAAAAAATCGGAACAGCATCCCTAGGATCGCCGTTTTTGATTTACGCAAAAACACCGATACAATAGCAACTCACCTTAAATATAAATATTCTCTGATTCAGCTGCAGATGAACCCCTGTCATGCTTGGCTTTCTCCCGATGGCACTAAATCCCCAAGAACCCGAGCGATGCCTCCCACATTGGGAATTCCGTTCACTGTGCAGGCGAGTATTTTACCTTCTGTTGAATCGCCATGACCTTGGGATCAAAGGCCGAGTAATAGGCTGTGCTGTCCAGACCAAACTCCGGATCAAATTGCCCTCGCGGCGTGAGCCTTGGGAAGCATACCCTCCTAGCCCGAAATTTGACCAACCTGAACCCTGAACATCAGTTCGACTTCCGTCTATGTTTCGACCGCCATCATCCACAGCCAAACTCTGCACACGATAAACTTTCAATCCATTTTCGCGCACGACTTACCCTAAAGTTACAACTTCCCTGTCAGCAGAGTTAATTCATGTGAGAGCTCTGTTCACAACACAATCGCGCCATGATAGATAACAACAAAACGCAAGAAACAACCAATATTAGTTGGAGATAGGCGTCAAGTCTTTTATTGCGAATTAATCCAATAGTGAGTTCTGATATTGGCGTTGCCCAATACGCAGCATTCGCAGGCAAGCCTGCTCGCACAAGGTCTACGCGATCATCTGCAGGATGATTCTAGGTTGT
Organism: Pseudomonas sp. NA-150; assembly: GCF_044336365.1. NCBI lineage: Bacteria > Pseudomonadati > Pseudomonadota > Gammaproteobacteria > Pseudomonadales > Pseudomonadaceae > Pseudomonas > Pseudomonas sp. NA-150. The sequence continues at coordinate 4,748,003 of NZ_CP172305.1, forward strand.
CTGAGAAGTCTCTAGCGCCTGTCACCCTGCCTTCGCCAACAAGTTGGCTCCCACACAAATTTGAGCCTGACGCAGAATCTGTGGTCAGCCGGGGACTCTGTGGAAGCCAACTTGTTGGCGAATAGCTTCACGCGCAGGCGTCATGCACACCGCCTGCGTAACAGGAAAGAACGCTTCGACCTTATCTCAGCCTTTGGCAACCCCACAGAAAATGCGAATTCAGGTTAATTCCCGAACTGCTTACTCAACCCCGGCGGCACACCCGTGACATCGGTGTCCTGCCACGGACCGGTGCGCCCGGTAGACCAACTCCAGCCGTTGTTCCAGCGGTAGTAGGTGCGCTGGCGGTAGAAGGTGTTGGTTTGGTCGTCCAGGGCGTAGACGCCGAGTTTGGCGTCCCAGTGGCAGTTGCCACCCGGTGGCGGTGCGAAGTGGGCGGAGGTCTGTGGTTTGGCCGGGGCCGGACGTTGCGGGTTGGCCGGGGTGACGTGCGGCGTATTCGGTTGCGGCGTGCTGGGCAGCGTCGGTATCGGTTCGCTGCTTTGCGGGGACGGGTGGTGCACCGCACACGCACTCAATCCCAGGACCAGACTCAACAGGGTGAAGCGTGCGACGGTGTTCATGCTGTGTTCTCTAGTGGTCTGGACTGTCGATGGTCAATGCCTGCTGCGCAGTGGTGCTGCTGGCCAGCGGCTGGCTGCGGCCTACCCATTCGCCTGTGGTCGGTTGGCCGGCACGGGAGACCCGTGCAACCAGTTGGACTTCAGGAAAGTTCGACAGTTTCAGTTGCGGCATCATTGCGTCGGCATCGGCCAGTTCGACCTCGGCCGGCAGGTCGGCGACGGTCAGGCGTTTGACCGCCAGCGGCATCGGTGGGCCTGAGGTAGCGCGCGCGAAGATGAACACACTGTCCCCCGGTTTGACGCTGTCTTTGAGCGCCGCAGCCAGATCGACACGCACCTTGAGCAAGGCCGCCACTTTGTTGTCGCTGTCGCCGACGGCAGCCGCTGCGGCTTGCTGGGCGACCACTGGCGCTTCGGCCAGCTTGCCACCGCTGGCCACCAGTCGTTCGCTGGCACGGGCGATACCGCCTTCCAGCGCCGGACGCGACGGATCATCCGCGGGCAGCACCGCCAACAGGCGCTTCCAGTAATCCACGGCCTGTTGATAACGCTCGCTCTCGAACGCGGCGATGCCCAGCAGGCCCAGGCTGGTGACTTCGCTCGGATCGGATTTCAGTGCTTCGCTGGTCAAGGCCTGCACTTGCGGGGTGAATTTCTTGTCGGCGGCGAAGTACAACGCCTGTGCCCATTGCCCGAGCAATTCAGGCTGACGCCCGGCCAGGCCCACGGCGCGTTCGAACATCTGCGCCGCATCCACCGGGCGATCCTGGGACATGTAGGTGCGGGCGAGGAAGTACATACTCTCGGCAGAATCCGGCTGCGCTTTGACGGCGCGCTCCAGGCGGCTGGTCATTTCTTCCACTGACGTCGGTGGCTGGGCGAATTCGCGGCTCAGTTCAACCTTGTCGCTGGCGCCATAATGCAGGTACAGCCCCAGTGCCAACAGCGGCACCAGCAGGGCCGCCAGCAGTGGCAATGGCTTGCCCAGACGCGAAGTACGCTGCACATCGGCGCCTTCGGTGTCAGCCAGCAGCTCACGCGCGGCCTCGGCACGCCCGGCGTCCAGTTGCGCGGACGACAGCAGGCCTTGTTCCTGCTGACCTTGCAGCTCAGTCAGACGCTCCTGATACAGGGCAACGTTGAGCGCAGTACGATCCTCTTCGGATTGGGCGCGACGGCCACGCAGGACAGGGATCAACAAGAAACTCAGGGCCACCAGCAACAACAGGCCGGTCGCTAGCCAGAAATCAATCATTCGTGGTTTTTATCCAACAGGTGGGCGAGGCGCTGACGCTCCTCGTCGGAGAGATCGTTAGCATCCGGGCTACGCTTGCCGCGCCGGCGGACGATGATCGTCGCGATCACCAGCACACCGCCCAGCAACAGGCCAGCCGGGCCGAACCAGAGCAGCCAGGTGCGGGCATTGAGTGCGGGCTTGTAGCGCACGAAATCGCCGTAGCGGTCGACCATAAAGTCGATGATCTGCTGGTTGCTCTGCCCTTCGCCGAGCATGCGGTAGATCTCTTTGCGCAGGTCGGCGGCAATTGGCGCATTGGAGTCGGCGATGTCCTGGTTCTGGCATTTCGGGCAGCGCAGTTCAGTGGTCAACTGGCCGTAACGGGCACGTTCGGCTTCGTCCTTGAACTCGTAGGCGTCGATGGCGGCATGGGCGACGCCGGTCAGGCCCAGGCTCAATACCGCGGCGGTGAACCAACGCGTCATGGCTTGGCCTCGTCAACCAACCCTTGGTACCGACTGGCCAGTTGCTCGTGCCAGACGGTTTCGTCGATCACGCCCACATGCTTGTAGCGAATCACGCCTTTGCGGTCGATCAGGAAGGTTTCCGGCGCGCCGTACACACCCAGGTTCAAACCAAGGTTGCCGGCAGCATCGCTGATGTTCATCTGGTACGGGTTGTGAAACTCCGTCAGCCATTTCACCGCGTCAGCGTTCACGTCCTTGTAGTTGATGCCGTAGATCACCACGCCTTGCTGCGCGAGTTTGTTCAGCACTGGATGCTCGACCCGGCAGGAAATGCACCAGGTGCCCCAGACGTTGACCAGCGCCGGTTTACCCAGCAGGTCCGCCTGGGTGATGAGCTTGCCGTTCTGCACGTCCGGCAGGGAAAACGCCGGGAACGGTTTGCCGATCATCGCCGACGGCAGTTCCGCCGGATCCAGGTACAGGCCGCGATAGAGAAACGCTGCCATGCCCAAGAACAACGCCAGCGGAATCAATAAAATCCAACGCTTCATACCGCCACTCCTGTGAGACCCAGCGCGTCACGCACCTTGCTTTTGACCTTGACCCGATAACGTCGGTCGGTGGCCGCCAACACGCCGCCGAGACCGGTCAGCAGGCCGCCAAACCAGATCCAGCGCACGAAAGGTTTGACGTGCAGGCGCACAGCCCAGGCGCCGTTTTCCAGCGGTTCACCCAGCGCCACGTAAAGGTCGCGACGGAAACCAGGATCGATACCGGCTTCGGTCATCATCGATTGCTGCACGGTAAACAAACGTTTCTCCGGGTGCAGCACAGCCACTTCCTTGCCGCCTTCGAGGACGCGAATAGTGCCCTTGTCCGAGGTGAAGTTCGGGCCTTGAAAGTGCTTGGTGCCTTCAAAATTAAACTCGTACCCGCCCAGGTGCACGGAATCCCCCGGGGCCATGCGCAGGTCACGCTCGGCGCTGTTCTGACTCGACAACACCACGCCCAGCGCGCACACGGCGATGCCGATATGGGCGACGTGCATGCCCCAATAGCTGCGCGCCAAACCGCGCACGCCTTTGATCAGGCCTTTGTGGCGGGTCTTGTCCAGCACATCGCGCACGCAGGCCAACAGCACCCAGCCCGCCAGCATGAAGGTCGCCAGCGAACCCCACTGGGTGTCACGCAACACCAGCGCCGCCAGACCGGCCAGCACCGCACTGCCCACCAACACTGGAGCCAGCATGCCGGCCAGCCACTTGACCGGCGTGTCTTTCCAGCGCACCAAAACGCCAACCGCCATCACCACCATCAGCAGCGCCATCAGCGGCACGAACAGCGCATTGAAGTACGGCGGGCCCACCGACATCTTGTCCCCGCTCAGGGCATCCACAACCAGCGGATACAGGGTGCCCAGCAGAATCATCGACGCAGCGACCACCAGCACCAGGTTATTGCCCAGCAACAGGGTTTCGCGGGACCACAAACCAAAACCGACCTGACTTTTCACCACCGGCGCACGGAAGGCGAACAGGGTCAGCGAACCACCGACCACCACCAGCAGGAAGATCAGGATGAACACGCCGCGCGCCGGGTCAGAGGCGAACGCATGGACCGAGGTCAGCACGCCGGAACGCACCAGGAAAGTACCCAGCAGGCTCAGCGAGAACGCGGCGATGGCCAGCAACACGGTCCAGCTCTTGAATACGCCACGTTTTTCGGTGACCGCCAGCGAGTGAATCAGCGCAGTACCCACCAACCACGGCATGAACGAGGCGTTTTCCACCGGGTCCCAGAACCACCAGCCGCCCCAGCCGAGCTCGTAATACGCCCACCACGAACCGAGGGTGATACCGACACCGAGGAAGGCCCAGGCGACAATGGTCCACGGCCGCGACCAGCGTGCCCAGGCGGCGTCGAGACGCCCGCCGAGCAAGGCCGCGATGGCAAAGGCGAAGGCCACGGAGAAGCCGACATAGCCCATGTACAGCATCGGCGGATGCACGATCAGGCCGATGTCTTGCAGCAAGGGATTGAGGTCGTGACCGTCGGCCGGAATTTGCGGCAACACCCGAGAGAACGGGTTCGAAGTCAGGATCAGGAACAGCAGGAAGCCGACGCTGATCATGCCCATCACTGCCAGCACCCGGGCCAGCATCACTTGCGGCAACTGTCTGGAGAAGATCGACACGGCAAAGGTCCAGCCGCCGAGTATCAGCGCCCAGAGCAGCAGCGAACCTTCGTGCGCGCCCCACACTGCGCTAAATTTGTAATACCACGGCAGGGAGCTGTTGGAGTTGTTGGCCACGTAACCGACCGAGAAGTCGTCGGTCATGAACGAGTAGGTCAAGGTGCCGAAGGCGAAGACCAGGAACGCGAATTGCCCCCAGGCCGCCGGCTGCGCCAGGCTCATCCACAGGCGATCACCGCGCCAGGCGCCGATCAGCGGCACGCTGGCCTGCACCAGGGCAAAGCACAGCGCCAGAATCATGGCCAGATGGCCGAGTTCGGGAATCATGGTTTACCCCTGCTTTGCTGGTGTGGAGGATGCCGACGACGATACCGGCGCGCTCTGGCCGCTGTCTTTCAGCGCTTTGGTGACTTCGGGCGGCATGTATTTTTCGTCGTGCTTGGCCAGCACTTCATCAGCCACTACCACGCCATCGGCGTTGATTTTGCCCAAGGCGACAATCCCCTGCCCTTCGCGGAACAGGTCCGGAAGAATGCCGCGATAGGTGATGGTCACCGATTTGTTGAAGTCGGTGACCACGAATTTGACGTCCAACGAGTCGCCGGAGCGTTGCAGCGAGCCTTTTTCGACCATGCCGCCAGCCCGAATACGGGTGTCATGGGGCGCTTCGCCATTGGCGATCTGGCTCGGGGTGTAGAACAGGTTGATGTTCTCTTTCAAGGCGTTCAAGGCCAGGGTCACGGCAATACCGACGCCAGCCAGGATGCCGACGATGATTAACAGTCGCTTCTTGCGCAGCGGGTTCACTTTTGATTCTCCCAGCGCAGACGTCGCGCCTCTTGTTGCAGATAACGTCGTCGCGCCACTACCGGTGCGACCACGTTGAGGACCAGCACCGTCAGGCAGATGCCGTAGGCGGTCCAGACGTACAAGCCATGATGTCCCATGGCCAGAAACTCACTGAAGGAGGCAAAACTCACAACGTCGCTCCTTTTACCGGGGCCTGGCCCAGGCTTTTCAGAATTTCATCCTTGGCCCAGGCGCTGCGCGCTTCACGCTTGAGCACTTCCAGGCGCATGCGCATCAACAGCACCGCACCGAAGAAACAGTAGAACCCAAGGACCATGAACAGCAGCGGCAGCCACATTTCGGCAGGCATTGCCGGCTTTTCCGTAAGGCTGAAGGTGGCGCCCTGGTGCAAGGTGCTCCACCACTCTACCGAGTACTTGATGATTGGAATGTTAATCACACCGACGATGGCCAATACCGCACAGGCTTTCGCCGCGCTATCGCGGTTAGTGATGGCGCTGCCGAGGGCAATCAGGCCGAAATACAGGAACAACAGGATCAGCATTGAGGTCAGACGCGCATCCCAGACCCACCACGAGCCCCAGGTCGGCTTGCCCCAGATCGCGCCGGTGACCAGCGCCACGGCGGTCATCCAGGCACCAATACGCGCTCCGGACTGCAACGCCACGTCAGCGATCTTCATCTTCCACACCAGTCCGACCACGCCGCACACGGCCAGCATCACGTAGCAGGACTGCGCCAGCATCGCCGCCGGCACGTGGATATAGATGATGCGGAAACTGTTGCCTTGCTGGTAATCGGGCGGTGCGAACGCCAGGCCCCAGACCAGACCAATGCCAATCAGCAACACGGCAGCCACGCTCAGCCAGGGCAGCAGGCGCCCGCTGATGCCATAAAACCATTTCGGCGAACCCAGTTTATGGAACCAGGCCCAACTGATGCCGCCTTTTACTACGGTGCCTTTCATCACGGTACATCCCGGGTCTTTGCTGACCGCCCGCCCTGTCACGCGGGTGTTATCAGACCTCAATTATTCGCCGACACTGATCTTCAGGCCAGCGGCTATTGCAAACGGTGTCAGGGTTACCGCAAGGGCGGTCAGGCTGCCAAGCCAGAGCAGATAACCGGTCGCCGGCATGCCCTGAAGCGCGGCTTGCAACGCGCCGCTGCCGAGGATCAATACCGGAATGTACAAAGGCAGGATCAACAACGCCAGTAACAATCCGCCCCGCTTCAAACCCACGGTCAATGCCGCCCCCACCGCGCCGAGCAAGCTCAGGACAGGCGTGCCCAGCAGCAATGAAATCAACAGCACCGGCAGGCATTCGCCGGGCAAGCCCAGCATCAAGGCGAGCAGCGGTGCCAACAACACCAATGCCAGCCCGGAAAACGCCCAGTGTGCCAGCACCTTGGCCAAAACAAGAAGAGCCAAGGGGTGCGACGAAAGGACCCACTGCTCCAGCGAACCGTCTTCGAAATCACTGCGAAACAGGCCGTCAAGCGAGAGCAGGACTGACAATAGCGCCGCGACCCAGACCAATCCCGGCGACAAGGTTTGTAACAACTGAGTCTCCGGACCGACGGCCAACGGAAACAGGGCAATCACGATGGCAAAGAACACCAGCGGGTTGGCCAACTCGGCCGGGCGGCGAAACAACAGACGCGCTTCACGGGCGACCAACAGGGTAAACACATGACTCATACGGCCCACTGCCCCAGATCAAGATCCCGATAACCGGCCGGCAGGCGAGTCAGCGTGTGGTGAGTGGTCAAGACCACCATTCCACCGCGTTCGCAATGCTCAGCCAGATGTTGCTCCAGTTGCGCCACGCCCTGTTTATCGAGGGCGGTGTACGGTTCGTCGAGAATCCATAGCGGCGGACTGTCCAAGTACAACCGCGCCAGCGCCACCCGCCGTTGCTGACCCGCCGACAAGGTGTGGCACGGCACATCCTCGAAACCACGCAACCCCACCGCCTCCAGCGCCTGGCGGATCTGTGCCGGTTCCGCGGGACGGTGCAAGGCGCACAGCCAGGCGAGGTTTTCTTCGGCGGTCAGCAAATCCTTGATCCCCGCCGCATGGCCAATCCACAGTAGATTATGGGTCAACTCGACCCGCTGCTGTGCCAGTGGCAGGCCATTGAGCCGCACTTCACCCGCCGTCGGCTGCATCAACCCGGCCAGCAAACGCAGGAGGCTGGTCTTGCCGCTGCCGTTCGGGCCACTGATTTGAAGCATGTCACCGGCAGCCAGACGCAGTTCGAGGTTTTCGAACAGCATCCGCCAATCACGCTCGCAAGCAAGCGCCACGGCTTCAAGAAGGGGGCTGGACATGGCTGGCCTTTGGTTTTTATCGAGAGGTCGGCGGTTCAAGTCGGCTAAACGGCAGCCGTTATACTGATGAACTTTAATAAATATCGCGCCATCTTAGACGGGGCGGCATTATACATGCCATGTCCTACTAAAAAGAGGGCAATTTCGATAGGTTGTAACCCTACATGACTGGCGACATCAGCAGCCTGCCCCCCTCTCCTCCGCCGCCGTCCTGGTCAAGGCCGGTGTGATTCCGGGCGATGTTCTTAAATTGCTGCAACCGTCACAGGGCTTGCTGGGCAACGGCGAGACCGCCTCTGCTCAGGTGGTCGGGCAAAAACAGACGGACCAGTCGTTTGAGTTGCTGCTACGCCTTAATCTGAACAACGGCGAGCGCCCACTGGTGCAAGCCAGCAGTCAGCAGTCGCTGCCGGTGGGCACCAACCTGCTGGTTTCGCAACCCAGTGCCAGCAGCCTTGCCATTACCGTGCAGCAGAGCCAGGCCTCGGCCATCGCCAGCCTGCTGAGCATCGACACCAAACAACTGCCGGTCGGCACGCTGCTGCAAGGCACCGTGCAGAGTAGCCTGCTGTTGCCGCAAGCTGCCGGGCAACCGGCGATGTACCGCAACATAATCACCCTGCTCAACACCGTATTGGCCGGCACGCGCCTGAGCGTGGACAGTCCGCAGCCGCTGAACGTCGGCAGCCTGTTGAGCGCTCAGGTGCAAGGCTCGCAGTCGCTGAACTTCGTGCAGTTAAGCAGCCGCCTCGACCAACTGGCCGTCACCCAGCAACTGACCACCCAGCAAAGCCGCCAGGGTTCGCTACAGGGCTTGCTCACCCTGCTGCAAAACGTCCAACAGGATCAAAGCCTGCCACCGGCGCTGCGTGCCAGCATCGATCAACTCTTGGCTGACTTGCCGGACATTCAGCAAATGTCCGATCCGAAAACCGTGGCCCAGGCGCTCATCGCCAGCGGTCCGTTCCTCGAAGCCAAGCTGCTGAGTGGCCAAGACCCTTTGCTGACGCCGGACTTGAAAGCGAACCTGTTACGGGTCATTGCGCAAATTCTGCCTAACCTGCCGGGAGGCAGCTACGACGCCGCAGCCGCCGCCAACACCATGGCGCGGCTCATGCCCAGCGTGATCCGCAACGCCCTAGGCACTCTCGGCCTGGTCAGTGACAAGACGCAGCCCAGCAGCTTCCCGCTGACCTCGCGCAATCTGAATCCTGGCAATGCCGAGGACCTGGAAACCCTGCTTAAACTTGCCGCTGCGGCGGTGTCACGTTTGCAAAGCCACCAACTCTCCGGCCTGGAACAAACCCGCACCACCGCCGATGGTACGCAATTGACCACCTGGCAACTGGAGATCCCCATGCGCAACCTGCAAGACATCGTGCCGTTGCAGGTCAAGGTGCAGCGCGAGGACCCGCCGGATAAGGATTCGTCGGAGGAAAAGGACGAGAACGGCGTCAGGCCGCCGAAAGAGAAGCTGTGGCGGGTCGAGCTGGCATTCGATCTGGAGCCGCTGGGGCCGTTGCAGGTTCAGGCGCAGTTGATTCACGGCAGCCTGTCCAGCCAACTGTGGGCTGAGCGCCCGCACAGTGCCGAGCTGATTGCGAGCCAATTGGGGCATCTGCGTGAACGCTTGATCGCGTCGGGCATCAACGTCAATGAATTGGAATGCCACCGGGGTACGCCGCCGCAGGGTCAGCGTACGGCCCTTGAACAACGCTGGGTTGACGAGACTGCCTGATGACTGCAACCGACAACACCCCGCGTCAGGCGATTGCGCTGACGTACGATGGCCAGCAGGCACCGACTTTGACCGCCAAGGGCGACGATCAATTGGCCGAAGCAATTCTGGCGATTGCCCGGGAATATGAGGTGCCGATTTATGAGAATGCCGAGTTGGTGAAACTGCTGGCGCGGATGGAGTTGGGCGACAGTATTCCGCAGGCGCTGTATTTGACGATTGCGGAGAGTATTGCGTTTGCGTGGCATTTGAAGGGGAAGTTTCCGGTGGGGCAGGATCCGGATGTTGGACCGGTGGAGCGGGATATAACGCCTGTTTGATTGGGTACATACCCGTTATTACCATACGGCTGGGAACGGGGCGATAGTGGGTTTCGTCAGTTAGATCGCCAAGATCAAAATCAGAAACGACTTCTGTAGGAGCTGCCGCAGGCTGCGATCGACCGGGAACCGGTCGCCGCGATTCAATGCCATTCGCAGCCTTCGGCAGCTCCTACAGGGGGTCGGTGTTGTGTCTGATACACCGCGTCAAGCTGCTCGCTAACAAGTTGGCTCCTACAAAAAATCGAGTCCGCAGAAGTACTAAGCGTATTGAATCCCGAGGTCGGAAAGAGGCCCCGTTTTCAGGAGGCTGAACGCAGGTGATGTTCCGGGGGACGCTCGACATGGATGTCGAGCGAGCCACGACCCCCGCCAGGGATGGTGGGTCGTGGCGTGCCCCCGGAACAGCGCCGGAGTGAAGGGACCCCGAGCCTAAGCGAGGGGCCGGATGATGGGGCAAGACTTTTTGGTTACTTTTGGGGCGTTTGCCAAAAGTGACCCGCTGTAAGAGCGGAACCGTAACAACAGCACACGCAGATGCAGGATATTCACACGCCCAAAAAAACCAAAAAAATCACTCAGCCGAATGCCGATGCAACTTGCTCATCAACTGCGCCTCAGCCTGAGTCAACCCACAAGAAACAGTCAACTCATCCACGCTCGCGCCCATCCCCACCAGACGCGCGGCCTGGGCAAAGGACAGAGAAGTAGGATCACGCTGTTCAAGCTGCGCCAGTTTATCCGGCAACGGCCCGATCACCGCACGCAGTTCGTGCAGATCCTCACCCATGCGAATCGTACCGCTTTGGTAGTTATCCAGACGCTTTGCCAACTCCTTGAGCCGCAGGTCGCGCAATCCATTGCCTTCGGCAAGTTCGGCAACCAGCAGCCGCTGACGCTTGCTGTACGACAAAAACAGCGTCAGCGAGAGCACCCAAAGGATGCCCAGAAAAATAACCGCGGCCTCAAAAATCAACTCAGATGTTCTCCAGGTCCGACCACTCTTCTTCAGACATCATCTTGTCCAGCTCAACCAGAATCAGCAGTTCGCCGTTCTTGTTGCAGACGCCCTGAATGAACTTGGCCGATTCTTCGTTACCCACGTTAGGCGCGGTTTCGACTTCAGACTGACGCAGGTAGACCACTTCGGCAACGCTGTCGACCAGAATCCCGACCACTTGCTTGTCGGCTTCGATAATCACCACACGGGTGTTGTCGCTGACTTCCACCGGTGCCAGGCCGAAGCGCTGACGGGTGTCGATTACGGTGACGACGTTACCGCGCAGGTTGATGATGCCCAGCACATAGCTTGGCGCACCCGGAACCGGGGCGATTTCGCTGTAGCGCAGCACTTCCTGGACCTGCATCACGTTGATGCCGTAGGTCTCGTTATCCAGGCGGAAGGTCACCCACTGCAGGATAGGATCTTCGGAACCTTGTGCAGACGACTTATTCATACCCCAAACCCCTCAAGTGTGTGCTGTACAGACGGCATTGAGTGCCGCCTTATGATTATTTGATTTTGCCCATTTGCTTGACCGCGCCGCTGGCTATCAGCTCGGCCAATTCGGATACATCCAGCAGCGCGCACATGTGTTCGATCACTGTGCCCGCCAGCCAGGGACGCTGGCCGCGGTGGGTGCGCCATTTGATTTCGTTTGGATCCAGGCGCAACGAGCGGCTGACTTGATGCACCGCCAGCCCCCATTCATAGCCCTGAACCGAGATCACGTATTGCAAGCCCTGACGGAAGTCATCGCGGTAGCGGTCGGGCATGATCCAACGTGCGGTGTCGAGGACTTTCAGGTTGCCGCTCTGGCTCGGCAGAATGCCCAGGAACCAGTCCGGTTGACCAAACAAAGGTGTCAGTTCCAGGCCCGCCAGGGAGTAGATCGAGCCCAGGCAGACCAGTGGCACCGCCAGCGTGAGGCCAGCGACGTCGAACAGCAGGCATTCAAACGGCTCTGCAGCCCACGCCGGACGACCGTCTTCGCTCGCGGGCGGCAGCGCGCCACCACCGGCTGGACGATGCACCTCCACCACCGGTTCGACAAAGGCCACACTCGGTGTGTCTACAATCGGTTCAGCTGCAACGGGCTCGACCACCACGCGCGGCGCCAGGGCCACGGGGGCCGGCGCTGCCGCAATGGGAGCAATGATTTCGGCAATCACCGGAACCGGCGCGGCAACGGCCACCACAACGGGCGACGGCGCTTTCACCGACACCGCGGCCAGTGCTGCGTTGACGACGGCATCACGGGCCTGCTCTTCGAGGACCGCAGCCTGAAACTCATCCAGCGCCGCCTCGACCGTCAGCTCTTCAGTGGCGTCCTGGAGCAAGGCGTCCAGGTATGACTGCAATGCAACTTGCGGCCGTGTAGCGATATCGACAGGGCGGCTCATAAGGGTGCCCCTACATAATGGCCTTTACGGGTTATCGGCTGTGCCGGCGTCCGACTTGAATCCGTCGGTGATGGAAAGCACAACACGTCAGGCCACCTGCGCAACGAGCTGCTGGGTCAGCAGGTCTTTGAGCAGCGCCCGATAGGCCAATACACCGCGGCTTTTGTTATCGAACTGCGAAGGCGTGACCCCTGCCCGGCTGGCATCACGCAGGCGCGTGTCCACCGGGATGTAGGCGTTCCAGATGTGCTCCGGGAAGTTATCGCGCAAGGTTTTCAGCGTGCCCATCGAGGCCTGGGTGCGGCGGTCGAACAAGGTCGGGACAATGGTGTACGGCAGCGCGACCTTACGCGAGCGGTTGATCATCGCCAGGGTACTGACCATCCGTTCCAGACCTTTGACGGCAAGGAACTCGGTCTGCACCGGGATCACCAACTGCTGGCTGGCCGCCAACGCATTGACCATCAACACGCCGAGCAACGGCGGGCTGTCGATGACCGCATAATCGAAGTCCTGCCACAACTGCGCCAGGCTTTTGGCTATCACCAGGCCGAGGCCGCCCTGTCCGGGCGACTGACGCTCCAGTACCGCCAGCGCCGTGCTCGACGGCAGCAGGGAAATACGTTCATCGCTGGTGGGCAACAGCAGTTGCCCGGGCAAGCCATCCGGTACCAGTCCCTTGTGTTGGAACAGGTCGTAGCTGCTGTGTTCCAGGGTGTCGGGGTTGTGGCCGAAGTAACTGGTCATGGAGCCATGGGGGTCCAGATCGACAACGACCACGCGCTTGCCCGCCTGTGCCAGCAGACCGGCTAAAGCGATGGAAGAAGTGGTCTTACCGACGCCACCTTTTTGATTGGCTACTGCCCAGACTCTCATTGTGCGTTTTCCTCCCGGCAATGCGTTGGCGCTACCGAGAACTGACTATAAGGCCGGTGACGGAGAATTGACGGCGTTCCCGCGAACCGGCTGTGTGACCTTGGTCGGTGCAGTTTGTGTGCCAGCCCTGGATAACGCGGCATCCGGTTTTGCATTGGCACTGCCCGAACCCGTGAGGCTGCGGCGTACTTCGAGGTTGCGCGAGATCACCAGCACTACCCGGCGGTTGTGCGCGCGGCCCTCGACCGTGGCGTTGGTGGCTACCGGTTGAAACTCGCCATAGCCTACCGAAGCCATCCGTGACGGGTTGATGCCGTCGATGGCCAACATGCGCACGATGCTCGCCGCCCGCGCCGAGGACAGTTCCCAGTTGGTCGGGTACTGCGCGGTACGGATCGGCTGGTCGTCGGTGAAGCCTTCGACGTGCACCGGGTTGTCGAACGGATGCAGAATCTTCGCGACCTTCTCGATGATGTTGAACGCCACATCGCTTGGCATGGCATCACCGCTGCCGAACAACAGGCTGGAGTTGAGTTCGATCTCGATCCACAACTCGTTGCCACGCACGGTCAATTGGTTGGATTTGATCAGGTCGCCAAAGGCGTCACGCACGTCGTTGGCAATCGCCTGCAACGGCGTGACCGAGGTTTGCGCGAGGCCGGCGTCGACCTCTTCGCTGTCCTTGATCAAGGGCTCGGCCGGCTTGACCGTCAACGGACGTTCATCACCGATGGGGATCGGCTTGAGGCTGCGGTCGGTTTCATTGAAGGCGCCGATCAGTGCCTGGGACAGCACTTTGTACTTGCCCTCGTTGATCGACGAGATGGAGTACATGACCACGAAAAACGCGAACAGCAAGGTAATGAAGTCCGCGTAGGACACCAGCCAGCGTTCGTGATTTTCGTGTTCTTCAGGCGGACGACGACGAGCCATGACTAGAGCCTCACTCCATGAAGCCTTGCAGCTTCAACTCGATCGAACGCGGGTTTTCACCCTCGGCGATGGACAGAATGCCTTCGAGCAGCATTTCCCGATAACGCGACTGGCGCATGGCAACGGCTTTGAGCTTGTTGGCAATCGGCAGCAGAATCAGGTTGGCCGATGCGACACCGTAGATGGTAGCGACGAACGCGACGGCGATACCGTTACCCAACTGGCTCGGGTCCGCGAGGTTGCCCATCACATGGATCAAGCCCATGACCGCACCAATGATGCCGATGGTCGGTGCGTAACCGCCCATGGCTTCGAAGACTTTGGCAGCCTGGATATCGCGGGTTTCCTGGGTGATGAAATCCACTTCCAGAATGCTGCGAATTGCTTCCGGCTCGGCACCATCGACCAGCAACTGCAAACCTTTGCGCGCGTAGGTGTCCGCCTCGGCATCGGCAACGCTTTCCAGACCCAGCAGGCCTTCCTTGCGGGCGGTCAGGCTCCAGTTGACCACGCGATCTATGCCGCCAGACAGGTCGATGCGGGGTGGAAAAATGATCCAGCGCACGATCTGCATCGCGCGCATGAAGGCGCTGATTGGGGCTTGCAGCAGTGACGCCGCCAGGGTGCCACCCAACACGATCAAGGCCGCCGGACCATTGAGCAATGCACCCAGGTGCCCGCCTTCGAGGAAGTTGCCGCCGATGATCGCGACAAACGCCAGGATGATCCCGATAAGGCTTAATACGTCCATCAGATACAAGCCTCGACCAAATGCTTGCCAATATCGTCCAGACCGTACACCGCATCCGCGAGGTCAGCTTTGACGATGGCCATGGGCATGCCGTAGATCACACAGCTCGCCTCGTCCTGCGCCCAGATATGGCTGCCGCCCTGCTTGAGCAGGCGCGCACCTTCGCGACCGTCTGCACCCATGCCGGTCAACACCACCGCCAAAACCTTGTCACCGTAGGACTTGGCGGCGGAACCGAAAGTGATGTCCACGCACGGCTTGTAATTCAGGCGCTCGTCGCCCGGCAGGATTTTCACCGCGCCGCGACCGTCGACCATCATTTGTTTGCCGCCGGGGGCCAGCAGTGCCAGGCCCGGACGCAGGATGTCGCCATCCTCGGCTTCCTTGACGCTGATCCGGCACAGCTTGTCCAGACGTTCGGCGAAGGCCTTGGTGAAGGCCGCCGGCATGTGTTGAATCAGTACGATCGGTGCCGGGAAGTTGGCTGGCAGTTGGGTCAGGACCCGCTGCAAAGCCACCGGGCCACCGGTCGACGTACCAATCGCCACCAGCTTGTAGGCTTTGCGCTTGGGCGCTGGCGAGTGATGCGACGAGGTAGTGTGGGCGGCCGGGACGGCGGCACGCGTCGGCAATGGACGCGCGGTCGATGTGCTGGTGTTGAAACTGCTGCTGGTGGGCGCTGCCGAAGTGCTCGGCGCGGGAGCTGCGTGGGCCGCCGGTGCGCTGAAACCACTGAAACGACGATTACTGCGAGCGATGTTCTGAATCTTTTCGCACAGCAGTTGTTTGACCTTCTCTGGATTGCGCGAGATGTCTTCGAAGTTTTTCGGCAGGAAATCCACTGCCCCGGCATCCAGTGCGTCCAGCGTAACGCGGGCACCTTCGTGGGTCAGCGAGGAGAACATCAAGACCGGGGTCGGGATGCGTTGCATGATATGCCGCACCGCCGTGATGCCGTCCATCATCGGCATCTCGTAGTCCATGGTAATCACGTCAGGCTTGAGGGCCAGCGCTTGTTCGATCGCTTCCTTGCCATTAGTCGCCGTGCCGACTACCTGGATATTCGGGTCCGCAGAAAGAATTTCCGAGACGCGGCGGCGGAAGAAACCTGAATCGTCCACCACCAGGACCTTGACTGCCATAAACACTCCAATAGGTGCTGCGGGCGCTTCGTGCGACCCGCAGCACCGAAATCAAATACGCCGCGCGGCGTAACGCTTGAGCATGCTCGGAACATCGAGAATCAAGGCAATACGACCGTCACCGGTAATGGTGGCGCCCGACATACCTGGCGTTCCCTGCAGCATTTTGCCCAGCGGCTTGATGACCACCTCTTCCTGACCCACCAGTTGATCGACGACGAAGCCGATGCGCTGGGTGCCAACCGAGAGAATCACCACATGCCCTTCACGTTGTTCCTCATGGGCGGCCGACGAAACCAGCCAACGCTTGAGGTAGAACAGCGGCAAGGCCTTGTCGCGCACGATCACCACTTCCTGGCCGTCGACGACGTTGGTCCGCGACAGGTCGAGGTGGAAGATTTCGTTGACGTTGACCAATGGGAAAGCGAAGGCCTGGTTGCCCAGCATCACCATCAGGGTCGGCATGATCGCCAGGGTCAACGGCACCTTGATGACGATCTTCGAGCCTTGGCCCTTGGTCGAGTAGATGTTGATCGAGCCGTTGAGCTGGGCGATTTTGGTTTTCACCACGTCCATGCCCACGCCACGCCCGGACACATCGGAAATCTCGGTCTTGGTCGAGAACCCCGGGGCGAAGATCAGGTTGTAGCAGTCGGTATCGCTCAGACGATCGGCCGCATCCTTGTCCATCACGCCACGCTTGACCGCGATGGAGCGCAGGACGTTAGGGTCCATGCCTTTGCCGTCATCGGAAATCGACAGCAGGATATGGTCGCCTTCCTGCTCCGCCGAAAGGATCACGCGGCCGCCACGGGACTTGCCCGACGCTTCGCGCTCTTCCGGCGATTCGATTCCGTGGTCCACCGCGTTACGCACCAAGTGGACCAGCGGATCGGCGAGTGCCTCGACCAGGTTTTTATCGAGGTCGGTTTCTTCGCCGACCAGCTCCAGGTTGATTTCTTTCTTCAACTGCCGGGCAAGGTCGCGAACCAGTCGCGGGAAGCGACCGAAGACTTTCTTGATCGGCTGCATGCGGGTTTTCATCACCGCGGTCTGCAGGTCTGCCGTGACCACGTCGAGGTTCGACACGGCCTTGGACATGGCTTCATCACCACTGTTGAGACCCAGGCGCACCAGACGGTTACGCACCAGCACCAACTCGCCGACCATGTTCATGATTTCGTCGAGGCGCGCGGTGTCGACCCGTACCGTGGTTTCGGCTTCGGAGGCAGCTGGCTTTTCCGCAACAGGCGCTCTGGCAGGTGCTGGCGCGGCAACGGCTTTCGCTGGCTCAGGCGCTTTGGCGACCGCAGCTACGACGGGCTTGGCGGCCACCGGCGCGGCGGCAACTGCTGCTGCAACCGGCGCAGCGGCGACCACTTCAGGTTCGAACTTGCCTTTGCCGTGCAGCTCATCGAGCAGCGCTTCAAATTCGTTATCGGTGATCTGGTCACCGCTGGCGGCGACTGCCACTGCCTGCGGCGCTACCGGAGCGGCGACGGCAACAGCTGTGGTCGACTCCAGGGCATCGGCGACAAAACTGCCTTTGCCATGCAACTGATCAAGCAGTGCTTCGAATTCGTCGTCGGTGATTTCATTGCTGGCAGGCGCAGCGGCGCTAACCACTGGCGCAACCGGCGCTGCATCGGCGGCGAACTGGCCTTTGCCGTGCAGTTGATCAAGCAGTGACTCGAACTCGGCGTCGGAGATGTCGTCGCTCGTCGGGTCAGCACCCGTTGCGCCACCGGCGTAGATCGAGGCGGGCTCTGCAACGCTCAGTGCCACCACGCCAGCCGCTGCCTGAGCCTTGACCGCGTTAAGCGAGTCCAGCAGTTGCTCGAACTCACTGTCGGTAATGTCTTCGGATTCTTCGACCATTGGCGACGCGACAGCAACAGGTGCTGCGGCGGCAATCTCGTCGGCAGAGGCTGGCTCGGCCAGGCGTGCCAGGGCTGCAAGCAGCTCCGGGGTGGCCGGGGTCACGCTGGTGCGCTCGCGCACTTCAGTGAACATGCCGTTGACCGCATCCAGCGCTTCGAGAACCACGTCCATCAGCTCCGAGTCAACGCGACGTTCACCCTTGCGCAGGATGTCGAACACGTTCTCGGCGATGTGGCAGCACTCCACCAGCTCATGCAGCTGGAGGAAGCCGGCGCCCCCTTTTACAGTGTGAAAACCGCGAAAAATTGCATTGAGCAAGTCCGCGTCATCAGGTCGGCTTTCCAGCTCGACCAGCTGCTCGGACAATTGCTCGAGAATCTCGCCGGCCTCTACCAGGAAATCCTGAAGGATTTCTTCATCGGCGCCGAAGCTCATTGGGGTGCTCCCTAAAATTTCAAATCGACCTAGAAGCCCAGGCTGGATAACAGATCGTCAACATCATCCTGTCCGGATACGACGTCTTCACGCTTATCGGCATGAATCTGCGGACCTTCACCCTGTGCCAGATTTTTTTCTTGATCTTGTTCTGTGCGGATCGATTGATGGTCATGCTCGATCCCGGCAAAGCGATCGACCTGGCTGGCCATCAGCACCAGTTTGAGCAGGTTTGACTCCACTTCCGCGACCATTTTGGTCACGCGCTTGATCACCTGACCGGTGAGGTCCTGGTAATCCTGCGCCAACAGAATATCGTTGAGATTGGTCGACACCAGCTTGGTTTCCGTTTCGCTGCGCGCCAGGAAACCTTCGACACGGCGCGCCAGCTCGCGGAACTCTTCGGCACCGACTTCGCGACGCATGAAGCGTCCCCAATCGGCACTCAAGGCAGCAGCGTCAGTGTTGAGCCCCGTGACCAAGGGCGTGCTTTGCTCAACCAGATCCATGGTCCGGTTGGCCGCATTCTCGGTCAGCCTGACCACGTATGACAGGCGTTCGGTGGCGTCGGTGATCTGCGAGACTTCCTCGGCCTGTGGCATGTTCGGGTCGATCTGGAAATTGACGATCGCGCTGTGCAACTCGCGGGTCAATTTGCCGACTTCCTGATACAGGCCACGGTCACGAGTCTGATTCAGCTCATGGATGAGTTGCACAGCATCGCCAAACCTGCCTTTTTCAAGGCTCTGGACCAATTCCTGTGCGTGTTTTTTCAGGGTCGACTCAAAGTCGCCCATTGACGATTCGTTCTGCTCCATAGAGCCCTCGCGGCAAACATCAGCTATTGACGCGCTCGAAGATCTTTTCGATCTTTTCTTTCAGCACTTGGGCTGTGAAGGGCTTGACCACGTAACCGTTCACACCGGCCTGAGCGGCCTCAATGATCTGATCACGCTTGGCTTCGGCCGTCACCATCAACACCGGCAGGTGCTTGAGGCGCTCATCGGCACGCACGTGGCGCAGCAAGTCGATGCCGGACATGCCAGGCATGTTCCAGTCGGTCACCAGAAAGTCGAAGCTGCCGCTTTGCAGCATCGGCAGCGCGGTTGTCCCGTCATCTGCTTCCGCGGTGTTGGTGAACCCCAGGTCACGCAACAGGTTTTTAATGATCCGCCGCATCGTTGAGAAGTCATCAACGATGAGGATTTTCATGTTCTTGTCCAATTCGACCTCCAAGCAGTCTTTAACGTATCCAGCACCTGAATACGCTGTTCAATCAAAACGGGCACAGCACGCAATGGCTGCACGAAACGATGACGGGCTTGGTAATCAACAGATCGGAAAACAGGCACAGCAGGCCACAAGGCCCTGACTGACCGGCTCCTGCCTAGTCTTGTTCTTCGCTCGTAACGCTTTGCACAGCCGGCTTACAGACAACCTGCGACCACCAAGGGTCACACATGGCCTGTCAACGCGCTCGCCACTCCCCCAAACGCCCTCGCAAACGAGCTGCGCACTGGCTGTGTAACTGGCTGACCCGAGACTCGCTGACCCCCAATACTTCACCGATTTCCTTGAGGTTCAGCTCTTCGTCGTAGTACAGCGCCAACACCAGTCGCTCACGCTCTGGCAAATTGGCTATCGCATCGGCTAACGCGGCCTGGAAGCGTTCATCTTCAAGGTCCCGCGACGGCTCAAGCTGAGCGCTTGCGCCATCCTCATGCAGCCCTTCGTGTTCGCCGTCCTGCAACAGGTCGTCAAAACTGAATAAGCGACTGCCCAAGGTGTCGTTCAAAATCCCGTAATAATCATCGAGACTTAACTGGAGTTCGGCCGCAACTTCGTGATCTTTAGCGTCACGACCCGTTTTAGATTCAATTGCCCGAATCGCGTCGCTCACCATGCGCGTATTTCGATGCACCGAACGCGGGGCCCAATCGCCCTTGCGCACTTCATCGAGCATGGCGCCACGGATACGAATCCCGGCGTAGGTCTCAAAACTGGCGCCTTTGGTGGCGTCGTATTTGGTCGATACCTCGAGCAAGCCGATCATGCCGGCCTGGATCAGATCCTCGACCTGTACGCTCGCCGGCAAACGCGCCAGCAAGTGATAGGCAATGCGTTTGACCAGCGGCGCATAGCGCTCGATCAGCTCGTACTGGGAGTCTTTGGATGACTTGCTGTACATGCGGTAGCCGCTGGCGGTCATGATACGGGTCCTGCACTCGTCTGATGTACGAGTCGCTCTACGAAAAATTCCAGGTGCCCACGCGGGTTCGCCGGCAACGGCCAGGTGTCGACTTTCTGCGCAATGGCCTTGAACGCAAGGGCGCACTTGGAGCGCGGAAACGCTTCATACACCGCACGTTGTTTCTGTACGGCCTTGCGCACGCATTCGTCGTACGGCACAGCACCCACGTATTGCAGGGCGACGTCGAGGAAGCGGTCGGTGACCTTGGTCAGCTTGGCGAACAGGTTGCGGCCTTCCTGCGGGCTCTGCGCCATGTTGGCGAGCACGCGGAAGCGGTTCATGCCGTAATCGCGGTTGAGCAATTTGATCAGGGCGTAGGCATCGGTGATCGAGGTCGGTTCGTCGCAGACCACCAGCAGCACTTCCTGGGCGGCGCGGACAAAACTGACTACCGAGTCACCAATACCTGCAGCGGTGTCGATCACCAGTACGTCGAGGTTGTCGCCGATGTCACTGAACGCCTGAATCAGCCCGGCGTGTTGCGCCGGTGTCAGGTGAACCATGCTCTGCGTGCCCGAGGCCGCCGGTACGATACGAATGCCGCCTGGCCCCTGAAGCAAGACGTCACGCAGCTCGCAACGCCCTTCGATGACGTCTGCCAGGGTGCGTTTCGGGGTCAGTCCCAGCAGGACATCGACATTTGCCAGACCCAGATCGGCATCCAGCAACATGACGCGCCGGCCGAGCTCAGCCAGTGCCAGCGAGAGGTTCACTGACACGTTAGTCTTACCGACGCCACCTTTGCCGCCAGTCACTGCGATAACCTGTACGGGATGCATGCTGCCCATGTTATTTCTTTACCTTGTGTTGCTTAGACCGAGGCCACATTACTGAATGCAGGGGTGCTGGTTGTGTGAACAGCGCCCCACAGTTCGTGATGTAGGTACATTCCAATGTCATGCCTTACCCAACCCGCTTGTTAGGGTTGTGATAAAGATCCGCGAACATGTCTGCCATAGCTTCCTCGCTAGGCTCTTCCTGCATTTGCACACTGACCGCGCGACTGACCAGTTGGTGCCGTCGCGGCAAGTGCAAATCATCCGGAATTCGCGGCCCGTCCGTGAGGTAAGCCACCGGTAATTCATGGCTTATGGCCAAACTTAATACTTCCCCCAGACTGGCGGTTTCATCCAGCTTGGTAAGAATGCAGCCGGCCAGACCACAACGTTTATAGCTGTGGTAGGCGGCGGTTAGAACCTGCTTCTGGCTAGTCGTTGCCAGCACCAGGTAATTACGCGCCTTGATCCCACGCCCGGCAAGACTTTCCAACTGCATGCGCAGTGCCGGGTCGCTCGCTTGCAGGCCTGCGGTGTCGATCAAGACCACCCGCTTGCGCAACAAGGGTTCCAACGCCTGTCCCAATGATTGACCCGGATCGATATGGGTCACTGACACATTGAGAATCCGGCCCAGGGTTTTCAGTTGCTCCTGAGCACCGATGCGGTAGCTGTCCATGCTCACCAGTGCAATGTTCTGCGGACCGTATTTCAAGACATACCGCGCGGCCAGCTTCGCCAGCGTAGTGGTCTTGCCCATGCCCGCCGGACCGACCATGGCGATCACGCCACCTTCTTCCAGCGGCTCGACGTCAGGGGTCACGATCATCCGCGCCAGGTGCGCCAACAACATGCGCCACGCCTGACGGGGCTCTTCAATATCAGCAATCATAGCCAGCAGATCGCGCGACAGCGGACCGGACAGGCCAATGCGTTGCAAACGACGCCATAGGTTGGCTTGTTGCGGCCGGCTGCCCTGCAACTGGTTCCACGCCAGCGAGCCTAGCTGCACTTCGAGCAATTCGCGCAGGCCGTTCAATTCGGAGCGCATCGACTCATAGGCACGCAGGCCGATGGTCGGTTCAACTGGGGCCGTGTACGACGCCTGAGGCGCTGGACGTGCCGGTTCGTCGAAGGTCGGCTCGATATGGTTATCGGCCGCGCTCAGCGACGCGCCGGAGAACAGTTGACGATTGATCAGTGACTCGCCTTCACCACGCGTACCCAATTCGGCTTGTGCGGAGACGATGCGCGACTGAGTCTTGCGCAGCTCGTCTTCCAGCTCGATGTTCGGCACACGTGGCGCCAGCGCGGAAAGCTTGTAATCCAGGGCAGCAGTCAGCTCTACGCCGCCGGCAATCCGCCGGTTTCCAATGATGGCTGCATCGGCGCCCAACTCATCGCGAACCAGTTTCATGGCTTGGCGCATATCGGCGGCGAAAAAACGCTTAACTTGCATGACTCACTACCTCAGCCGTTAGGCCCGACAGTCGCGACGATCGTGACTTGTTTGGTGTCGGGAATTTCTTGATACGCCAGAACGTGCATATTCGGTACAGCCAGACGCCCAAACCTCGACAACATGGCGCGAACCGGTCCTGCGACCAACAAAATAACTGGCTGACCCTGCATTTCCTGGCGCTGGGCAGCATCAATCAGAGAGCGCTGGAGCTTTTCAGCCATGCTTGGCTCAAGAAGAACGCCCTCTTCCTGACCCTGACCAGCCTTCTGCAGACTATTGAGCAATATTTGTTCCAACCTTGGCTCCAGGGTGATAACAGGCAGCTGCGGCTCAATCCCCACAATGCTTTGGACGATGGCACGACACAATCCGATACGTACGGCGGCCACCAAAGCGGCGGTATCTTGACTCCGAGGGGCGGCATTTGCGATCGCCTCGGCGATGCTGCGGATATCCCTGACGGGAACCTGCTCCGAGAGCAACGCCTGCAATACCTTGAGCAATGCCGACAGGGAGAGCACACCCGGCACCAACTCCTCAGCCAGCTTGGGCGAACTTTTGGCCAGCATCTGCATCAGGTGTTGCACTTCCTCATGGCCGATCAGCTCATGGGAGTGCTTGTACAGAATCTGGTTAAGGTGGGTTGCCACCACGGTACTGGCGTCGACCACGGTATAGCCAAGGGACTGCGCCTGACTGCGCTGGCTGATTTCGATCCACACCGCCTCGAGGCCGAAGGCAGGGTCTTTGGCGCTGATACCGTTGAGCGTACCGAACACCTGACCCGGGTTGATCGCCAATTCGCGGTCCGGGTAGATCTCGGCTTCGGCGAGGGTCACGCCCATCAGCGTCAGACGATAAGCACTGGGCGCCAGATCGAGGTTGTCGCGGATATGCACCGTGGGCATCAGGAAGCCCAGCTCTTGCGAAAGCTTCTTGCGCACGCCCTTGATCCGCGCCAGCAGTTGACCACCCTGGTTACGGTCCACCAGCGGAATCAGGCGATAACCCACTTCCAGGCCGATCATGTCGATGGCGGACACGTC
Organism: Pseudomonas sp. NA-150; assembly: GCF_044336365.1. Lineage (NCBI taxonomy): Bacteria > Pseudomonadati > Pseudomonadota > Gammaproteobacteria > Pseudomonadales > Pseudomonadaceae > Pseudomonas > Pseudomonas sp. NA-150. Next base: position 4,771,682 of record NZ_CP172305.1, read on the forward strand.
ATCCCAGCCCAGCTCTTTGGAATCCTGCGCCCGCGATGGAGAAGGCAGCAGCTCCTGCTGACGCTTGACCTCCTGCAGCGCTTGAACCTTGATCACGTTCTGCTTCTTCCAGACCATGTACGCGAACCCGGCAGCCATTGCACCCAAGCTGATAAAGGAAAAGTGCGGCATACCAGGCACGAGCCCCATGACCACCATCAAGCCCGCCGCTACGAACAGCGCCTTGGACGAAGTGAACATCTGCCGATTGATCAGCTTGCCCATTTCTTCCGAACCGGAAGCACGGGTCACCATGATCGCCGCAGCTGTGGATAACAACAGTGATGGCAATTGCGCCACCAAACCGTCACCAATGGTCAGCAGCGCGTAAACCTTGCCTGCGTCGGCGAAGTTCATGTTGTGCTGGAAGATACCCACCGCCATGCCGCCGATCAGGTTGATGAACAGAATCAATAGACCGGCAATGGCGTCACCGCGCACGAATTTGCTGGCACCGTCCATGGAGCCGTAGAACTCGGCTTCCTGGGCGACTTCCAGACGACGGTGCTTGGCTTGAGGCTGATCGATCAGGCCGGCGTTGAGGTCGGCGTCGATGGCCATTTGTTTGCCGGGCATCGCGTCGAGGGTGAAACGCGCGCTCACCTCGGAAATCCGCCCGGCACCCTTGGTTACCACGACAAAGTTGATGATCATCAAAATCGCGAAGACCACGATACCGACCACGTAGTTACCGCCGATCACCACCTCACCGAAGGCCTGGATCACCTTACCGGCAGCGGCGTGGCCGTCCTGGCCGTGGAGCATTACTACACGGGTCGACGCTACGTTCAGCGCCAGGCGCAGCAGCGTCGCGACCAGCAGGATGGTGGGGAATACCGAAAAGTCCAGCGGCCGCAGGGCGTATACGCACACCAGCAGGACCACGATCGACAGCGCGATGTTAAAGGTGAAGAACACGTCGAGCAGGAACGGTGGCATGGGCAACATCATCATTGCCAGCATGACCAACAACAGCAAAGGCACGCCCAGATTGCCACGACCGAGACTGGCGGCGTTGCTGCGTGCTGCGTTGATTAATTGAGAGCGATCCACCGATTTTTTACCTGCACGCTAAATCAAACTTTTGACGCCATAAGCGACGTGACAGGGGTATTGCAAGAAGCTTTCCAACTATGGGGTGGTGTTTAAAAAGAAGGGGGTGGGTGTCATGGGACTGTAGGAGTCCTTCTGGGAACGGGGCGATAGTAGGTTTCGTCAATTGAATCGCGAAGATCAAGATCAAAAGCTGGTTACGATTTCTGTAGGAGCTGCCGAAGGCTGCGATCGACCGGGAACCGGTCGCGGGGATGGGACATTTTTGAAGGTCCTTCGGACCTTATCGCAGTCTTCGGCAGCTCCTACAAAGACCGTGTTCACAAATAAATCTGAGCGAATTGAATCCCGAAGTCGGGAGAGGCCCCGTTTTCAGGAGGCTGAACGCAGGCGGTATTCCAGGGGACGCGAGGCATGGATGCCGAGCGAGCCACGACCCCCGCCAGGGATGGCGGGTCTTCGCGTGCCCCCGAAACAGCGCCGGAGTGAAGGTACCCCGAGCCTAAGCGAGGGGCCGTATGATGGCGCGAGCGTTTTGGTTAGTTTTTGCTGGGCCGGCACACCGGCGTTTGAAAAGGGAGTGTCAGATTTTTTGTGTTCGGGCTGGTTGTGGCCTGCCGTCAGGCAGGCCTTTGTTTTACCAGCTCGGCCTGGTAAATCGATCTCCATAGAGAATCGCAAATTGATTCATCGCCACCTTCCAATCATGCGCTGCGTTACCCCAGTTAGCGGTGATGTTGCGTAATCCCAGCCATATCAGCTTCGTCGCTGCATCGTCAGTGGGGAAGTGCCCTCGGGTCTTGATGATCTTTCGTAGCTGAGCGTTGATGCTTTCGATGGCGTTGGTTGTGTAGACCACCTTTCGGATGCCTGCCGGGAAGACAAAAAACGGGATGACTCGATCCCAGGCTCTACGCCAAGCAGCAACTACAGTCGGATACTGCTTGCCCCAAGGCCCCGCCTCAAAGGCGTTCAGTTCCTGCTCAGCGATATCGGCGTTAATGGCTTGATAAATCGGCTTGAGCGCCTTGGCCAGTGCTCGACGTTTATCCCAAGCCGCATAGTCCAGGCTGTTGCGGATCAGATGCACGATGCAGGTTTGCAGTGTGGTAGCAGGAAACACCGCCCCTAGGGCCTCTGGTATCCCTTTAAGGCCGTCTGTGACGGCGATCAGCACATCTTCAACACCACGAGTCTTCAGGTCGTTGAACACCTTCATCCAGAACTTGGCACCCTCGGTGCTTTCGATCCAGATGCCCAAAATATCTCGTGTGCCATCGGGTAACACGCCCAGTGCCAAGTACACCGCCTTGTTACGCACCAAGCCTTCGTCGCGAATTTTGACCCGCAGCGCATCAAAAAAGATGACTGGGTACATAGGCTCTAAAGGGCGTTGCTGCCAAGCGCCAACCTCTTCCAGCACAGCATCGGTCACTGAACTGATGAAGTCATGCGACACATCGGTTCCATACTGCTCGGACAGGAAAGCGCGTATCTCACGCACCGTCATCCCTCGGGCGTACATGGCAATGATCTTGTCATCAAAGCCTGTAAATCGGCGCTCATGCTTGGGAATGAGGATCGGCGCGAAGCTGCCATCGCGGTCTCTGGGGATATCCAGGCGAAGTGGCCCGTCATCGGTCAGTACCGTTTTACCGCTTTTACCATTGCGCTGGTTGGTTGAATCCTCAGGGCGCTCCGCGCCCTGAGGATAGCCAAGGTGGTGACCCAGTTCGGCGCCTAGCGCACGCTCGATCAGCGCCTTTTTGAACGCCATAGAGGCGTCCTGAATGGCTGCGGCGCTCATCGGGCCTTGGACGAACTGATCAATCAGCTCTTTGGGTATCGAGGGCAATTCCCTCGGTGTTGCACTGGCGGACTTCTTTTTGGTCGGCATAAATGCACCTCTGGTGACATGTTATGCCCGAACACAAAATTTCTGACAGTCTCTTTGAAAAAGTGACACGCTGTAAGAGCGTAACCGTAACACCAGCTAAACACCGACAACGGATATGTACGCACCCGCCCCAGTAATCAACGGATATTTAAGAATCACGCTTCAGGTCACTCGGAATCGGCAGGTCCTCACTCAACGGATCCGGACGCTTACCCCGACCCGCATGGTACTGACGAATCTGATAAACATAAGCCAACACCTGCGCCACAGCCAGGTACAGCCCCGCCGGGATTTCCTGATCCAACTCCGTCGAGTAATAGATGGAACGCGCCAGCGCCGGCGACTCCAGTAGCAGAATATTGTGCTCAACCCCGATCTCGCGGATTTTCAACGCCAGGAAGTCTGTCCCCTTGGCCAGCAACATCGGCGCCCCGCCCTGCTCCGGATCGTATTGCAGCGCCACGGCAAAGTGGGTCGGGTTGGTGATGATGACATCGGCCTTGGGAATCGACGACAGCATGCGCCGCTGCGACATCTCGCGCTGCAACTGACGAATCCGTTGCTTGACCTCGGGACGACCGTCGTTGTCCTTGTGCTCGTCGCGGACTTCCTGCTTGGTCATCATCAGCTTTTTGTGCGACTCATAAAGCTGATACGGCACATCCACCGCGGCGATGATGATCAAACCGCACGCCATCCACAACGCACTCCAGCCCACCACCTGAATGCTGTGGATAATCGCCAGTTCCAGAGGCTCATGGGCAATGGCGATCAGGTCGTTCTTGTCCTTGGACAACACGAACAAGGCCACCATCAGCGTGATGCAAAACTTCGCAATCGACTTCAGCAATTCAACCAGCGCATGAGTGGAGACCATGCGCTTGAGCCCGGCTGCCGGGTTCATTCGACTGAATTTGGGCGCCATGGTCCCCGCAGAAAACAGCCAGCCACCCAGCGAAATCGGGCCGATCACCGCCGCCAGTACCATCACCAGCATCAACGGCTGAACCGCCACCAGCGCGGCCTTGCCGGCATTGAGGAAATACACGCCCATGTAGTTCTGATCCATGATCACTTCCCGCGACAGCGAAAAGTTGACACGCATCAGGTCCATCATCATCTGTGCCATCTGTCCGCCGAAGACCAGCAGCGCGCCAGCCCCGGCCATCGTCACAACCAGCGTGTTGAGTTCCTTGGAGCGGGCTGTCTCGCCTTTTTCGCGAGACTCCCTGACCCGTTTGTCCGTGGGGTCTTCTGTTTTGTCCTGACCATTCTCGTTCTCGGCCATATCAGGGCGCCTTCACCAGACTGCGCAACAGCTGCAAGGCGTTGACCGCCAGCGGCTGGAACTGATTGAGAATGTCGCCGAGGGTGATCCACATGATCACCATGCCCAGCACCAGGGTCAGCGGAATGCCGATGGAAAACATGTTGAGCTGCGGCGCCGCCCGAGTCATGACCCCGAAGGCCACGCTGACTACCAACAAAGCGGTAATCGCCGGCAGGACCAGCAACAGCCCGGCGCCCAGCAGCCAACCGACTCGCCCGACCACTTCCCACAACTGTCCGGGGTCAATCCCGCTGCCTACCGGCAATGTGGTGAAGCTTTCCACCAGCACCTCGAACACCACCAAATGCCCGTTCATGGCGAGGAACAGGAGCGTCACCAGCATGGTGAAGAACTGCCCGATCACCGCCACCGAAACGCCGTTGGTAGGGTCGACCATGGACGCGAAGCCCATGCCCATCTGGATCGAGAGGATTTGCCCGGCGACCACGAAGGACTGGAAAAACAGCTGCAGCGACAAGCCGAGCATGGCGCCGATGATGATCTGCTCAGCGATCAGCAGGAGCGCACTGAGGTCCAGCGCATGCACTTCCGGCATCGGCGGCAGGCTGGGCGCAATGACCACGGTAATCGCCAGGGAGAAATACAAACGGATGCGCGTCGAGACCAGCGTGGTGCCGAAGATCGGCATGGTCATCAGCACCGCCGCCACGCGAAACAGCGGCAGCATGAAACTCGCCACCCAAGTGCTGATCTGTGCGTCGGTCAAAGCAAGGACGGTGGGCATCGGGCTAACCGATCACCGTCGGAATGCTGCCGTACAGCGACTGGATGTATTCCATGAACACCCGTACCAGCCAAGGGCCGGCAACGATCAAGGTGATCAGCATCACCAGCAGGCGCGGCAGGAAGCTCAAGGTTTGTTCGTTGATCTGGGTCGCGGCCTGGAACATCGCCACCAACAGGCCGACGATCAGGCTCGGCACCACCAGCACGGTGACCATCATGGTGGTCAGCCACAAGGCTTCGCGAAACAGGTCAACCGCAACTTCTGGCGTCATTGCGCGCGCTCCCCGTGGGTCATGGCGATACCCCACCGAAACTGCTGGCCAGCGTGCCGATAATCAAGGCCCAGCCATCCACCAGCACAAACAACATGATCTTGAACGGCAGCGAAATGATCAGCGGCGAGAGCATCATCATACCCATGGCCATCAGCACGCTGGCCACCACCAGGTCGATGATCAGGAACGGGATGAAGATCATGAAGCCAATCTGAAACGCAGTCTTCAGCTCGGAAGTGACAAACGCCGGGACCACGATGGTCAGCGGTGCCTGATCCGGGCTGGCGATGTCGGTGCGCTTGGACAGGCGCATGAACAGCTCCAGGTCGCTCTGGCGGGTTTGCGCCAGCATGAAGTCCTTGATCGGCCCTTCAGCCTTGATCACCGCATCCTGCGCGGTCATTTTTTCCGCGAGGTAGGGCTGCAAGGCATCGTGATTCACCTTGTCGAACACCGGCGCCATGATGAACAGGGTCAGGAACAACGCCATGCCGGTAAGAATCTGGTTCGACGGCGTCTGCTGCAGGCCAAGGGCCTGACGCAGAATAGAGAAAACGATGATGATCCGGGTAAAACTGGTCATCAGCATGACAAACGCCGGGATGAAACTCAGCGCCGTCATGATCAGCAGGATTTGCAGGCTGACCGAATATTCCTGCTGCCCGTTAGCCCCGGTGGACAAGCTGATCGCCGGAATCGACAGCGGATCGGCCGCGAACGCCAACGGCGCTGCCAGTACCAGCAACAGCGTCACTACAATGCGCCACGCGCCCATCACTTCTTATCCTTATGGTCCTTGCCCAACAGCTCCATCAGGCGCTGGGCGAACTCTGGCGTAGCAGATTGCGCGGCGGCCGGGACTGGCACCGGCTCTTTGAGCACATGCAGCGGTGTGATGCGCCCCGGGGTGATCCCGAGCAGAATCTGCTCGCTACCCACCTGCACCAGCAGCAGCCGGTCACGCGCGCCCAAGGCACGCGAACCGATCAGCTCGATGACCTGGCCGTTTCGTGGCCCTGCACTCTGCACCCGCCGCAGCAACCAGGCCAGACCGAAGATCAGGCCGATCACCAGCAGCAAACCGAGTACCAACTGGGTCAACTGGGCCGTGACACCGGCGTTCAGTGCGCCTGTGACCGGCACCGCGCTGGCCTGAGCCAGCGGCTCGGCGGCCATCACCCCCGCAGCCAACAGGCTCAGGGGCAAAGCCAGGATCACACCGACTAGCTTGTTCACTCAGCGCAACTTCTTGATGCGTTCGCTCGGGCTGATCACGTCAGTCAGGCGGATGCCGAACTTTTCGTTGACCACCACCACTTCGCCGTGGGCAATCAGGGTGCCGTTGACCAGCACGTCCAGCGGCTCGCCGGCCAGACGATCCAGCTCGATCACCGAGCCCTGGTTCAGTTGCAGCAAGTTGCGAATGTTGATGTCGGTGCTGCCCACTTCCATGGAGATCGACACTGGAATGTCGAGGATCACATCCAGGTTCGGGCCATCGAGCGACACCGGAGCGTTGTTCTTCGGCACGCTGCCGAATTCTTCCATCGGCAAGCGGCTCGACGCCGAATGGCCGGTATCCGCCGCCAGCAAGGCGTCGATATCGTCTTGACCGCCCTCACCGGATTCACCCAGTGCAGCCGCCCATTCATCAGCCAATGCCTGATCTTCAGCAGACGTTATTTCGTTTTCATCAGCCATCGTTGTCCTCGGCGAGCTTTGATTCGTTAACTAACACAAAATTGTCCGTTGACCCTGAGGTCAGCGGCGTTCGATCGGTTCAATCACTTGCAGGGCCAGCAGCCCCTTATGCGAACCGAGCTTGACCTTGAACGACGGCACGCCGTTGGCGCGCATGACCATCGATTCAGGCAGCTCGACCGGGATCACATCACCCGGCTGCATGTGCAAAATGTCGCGCAGTTTCAATTGACGACGGGCGACCACAGCACTCAAGGGCACCGCGACGTCCAGAACGTCTTCGCGCAGGGCGTTGACCCAACGTTCGTCCTGGTCGTCCAGATCCGACTGGAAGCCGGCGTCGAGCATCTCGCGCACGGGTTCGATCATCGAGTACGGCATGGTCACGTGCAGATCGCCGCCACCGCCATCGAGTTCGATGTGGAAGGTAGACACCACCACCGCTTCGCTCGGGCCGACGATGTTGGCCATGGCCGGGTTCACTTCCGAGTTAATGTACTCGAAGCTCACTTGCATGATCGCCTGCCAGGCTTCTTTCAAGTCGACGAAGGCCTGTTCCAGCACCATGCGCACCACACGCAACTCGGTCGGCGTGAATTCGCGGCCTTCGATCTTGGCGTGACGGCCGTCGCCACCGAAAAAGTTATCCACCAGCTTGAACACCAGTTTGGCGTCGAGGATGAACAACGCGGTGCCGCGCAGCGGTTTGATCTTCACCAGGTTGAGACTGGTCGGCACGTACAGCGAATGCACGTACTCGCCGAACTTCATCACCTGCACGCCGCCAACGGCCACGTCGGCGGAGCGACGCAGCATGTTGAACATGCTGATGCGGGTGTAACGGGCGAAACGCTCGTTGATCATTTCCAGGGTCGGCATCCGTCCACGGACGATGCGATCCTGACTGGTCAGGTCATAACTTTTGACGCTGCCGGGTTCGGAGGCGCTTTCGGTCTGCACCAGACCATCATCGACGCCGTGCAAGAGCGCGTCGATTTCATCCTGGGACAGCAGGTCTTGCACGGCCATGTCGAAGTCCTACTGCAATACGAAATTAGTGAAAAGCAATTGTTCGACTACCACTTTGCCGACCTCTTTCTGTGCCACTTCCTGCACGCTGGCGAATGCTTTCTGGCGCAGCATTTCCTGACCGATTGGCGTGGCCAACGAGTCGAAAGTCTGTCCGGAGAAGAGCATAACCAGGTTGTTGCGGATAACCGGCATGTGAACTTTCAGCGCATCCAGATCCGCCTGATTGCGACCCAGCATGGTTATGCTGACCTGCATGTAGCGCTGGCGGCCGTTCTGGTTGAAGTTGACGACGAATGCCGGTGCCATCGGCTCGAAAATGGCCGGTGCCTTGACGTTGCTGGCGACCGCCGCATCCTCGGGCTTGCTTTGCGCTTTGTGCAGGAAGAACCAGGTGGCGCCCACCGAGATACCCACCGCCAGCAACAGGCCCAACACCATTAATAGAATCAGCTTGAGTTTGCCTTTCCCGGCGGGGTCTTTTACTGCGTCACTCTTCGCCATGCCAATAATCCGTCACTATTCGGGGAGTTCATCAATGCGTGACAGAGCAAGAGCAAGTGTTATGCCAGATGTGGGAGAAATTTTCGGAAGGGGGAATAGCTAAATGCCATGCCTGGCATTCAAACCCTGTAGGAGCGGGCTTGCCCGCGATAGCGTCATGGCGGACCCACCGCATCAAGCTGATCGCGGGCAAGCCCGCTCCTACAAGGAAAGCGTCAAGCGTAGTAATCGACCTGGCTGGTGCCGATGATGTGCATCGGCTGAGAGACCGGCGCCACGTCGGCGATCGCATGGTCATCGAGACCATCACCTGAACCGGAACCCACGCCCGAGCCCCCACCGCTGCGCTGGCTCTGATTGGCCTGTTGCTGGTTCTGCCCCTGGCCGTTCCAGCCGCGCGACTGGTCAGACACGTTGACATCAACCTGACCCAGACCTTGCTGCGTAAAGGAGTCACGCAGCTTGTTCATCTGCCCTTCCAGCGCTTCACGCACCGCGGGATGCGAGCTCATGAAGGTCACCTGAGTCTGCTGGTCCGGCGCCATGTTGACGCGAATGTCCAGGCGTCCCAGCTCAGCCGGTTCCAACTGGATGTCGGCGGACTTGAGGTTTTGGCTGGACAGGTACATGACCCGGTCCACCACGCCTTCGCTCCAGCCGCTTTGGTGCATGGCCAGCGGCTGCGCCAATGGCGAAACCGCCGGCGCTACGGGCGCCTTGGGTTGCACTGCCTGGCTGAGCGCTGCGATGCGGCTGGCGAAGTCGTCGACCTTGGTGTCGGACGCTGCGACCGTGGAATCCTTCAGGCCATCGTCGATCAGGTTTTTGAAGGCTTTATCGCCAGCGCCGGCATTGCTGCTGTCGGTGGTCTGCGGGTCGAGCGCAACTGGCAGGTTATTGACAGCCGCCTGCGCAGGCCCGGCGGCGGTCGCGGCCGATGCTTTACTGGTGGTGGTCGAGGTCGAGGTCGATGCCTGAGCCGGAGCGTCGGACTTGCCGCTCTTGCCATTCTGTTCAAGCGCGACTTGCACCGCGGACAAACCTGCCAGTGGATCGTCGGACGCCGGATCGAACGCTTTGTTATCGGATACCGGAGTCGCTACCGGTGGAGGCGTCACGGCCGCCAGAACCGTCGGCGGCACATCAACCGGCGGCAGCGGCACCGTCGCTACTGGCGGCGTCGGGTCGGTTGCCGGCTGAGTCGGCTGGACTTGGGTCAACGACGGATCGAGCGCCGGGGCGAGCGTCGGGTCGACCGGCGCTGCATCCGCGACGACCGGCGTCGTCGCCTTGTCGTCCGCAGCCGCGTTCTTGTCATCGTCCTTCTTGTCGCTGCCGTCGGCAACGGTCTTTTTCCCGGTCTTGTCAGCTTTGTTGGCAGGCAAGGATTTGCCGTTATCGGCAACCGTCGTCTTGTCGGCGGCAGACTTTGAATCGGCCTTGGGCTTGTTGCTGGCGACGTCAGCGCTGTTTTTAGGGGCTTTCGTGCGGGGCTCGACGCTCACCGCTGGCTTGGGATCGACCTGTTTGGCAAACACCTGACTGAAGCTGGAAGTGCTGTCCTTGCCGGTCTCAGCTGGTTTTACCGCATTACTGGCGGCAACTGGCTGCGACTTGGCGGCCGGGGTAGGCTGCAGAAGCGGGTTGGTGGCAAGGGACATGTCAGACTCCGTACGGGCACAAGTACGAAGACCTATAGCAAAGGGCGGGCCAGCTTCAAAACAACCGGCATTTATTCGCAGAAACGTTGGCGCTCAGCGCTGAACAAGCGACGAACCGTGACAAACTCGATTTCGATTTTCCGCACCAGCTCGGCAGCGCCGGCCAATAGATTTTGCTGGGCACGCTCTTCCAGTTGTCGACACAACTCCGCGAGGTGCACCGCCCCCAGATTGCCGCTGCTGCCCTTGAAGCTATGGGCGGCCAGCCCCAACGCTGGCAAGCCTGCCGCCTGCTCGGCCAGCGCGTGCTGCAACTGCTGCACACGTTGTTCGGAGTCGTTGAGAAAGGTATCGAGCAACACCGGGTATTCGCCCTCCATGACATCCTGCAGGGCACTCAACACTTCGTAGTCCACATGAGTTACTGACACTTGCTCGCTCCTTGATCAAGAATCGCGGGATTATGCCTGAGCCCCCCAGGAAAATTCCACGGACGCCGTGCGGCCACCGTCGGACCATTGGCAGCTATGGCTCAACCTGCGCACCAGCTCCAGGCCTCGGCCAGACAGTTCGTGACCGGCCTTCGGCGACTCCAACACCCGCCCGACGTCAAAGCCGGCACCGCTGTCTTCGACCCGGATGGTCAAACGACCGCCCTCGCGGCTGGGGATGATCTGCAAATGCAGGCGAACATAACCGGTTTCCAGCGCCGCCAGGCGCGCACTACGCTCCCTATAGTACTGCGCAAAACCTGGCGCATCACGCTTGAGGCTTGAATCGAGGCCCAGCACGCCATGCTCCAGTGCGTTGGTATACAGTTCGGCGAGCACGCTGTACAGCGCCCCACTCTGGCTGCGCAGGCCGTGCACTTCGAGCAGCAATTGCAACAGATAAGGCAATGGATTGAAGCGCTTGAGCGTGCCGGCGCGATATTCGAAGGTCGATGACCAGTCCAACGGGCTGGATTTACCACTGTCGGAGAAGGTTACCGCTGCCCCGCCAAGCTGCGCCGGCTCGACCAGGGTCACCTCCACCATGCTCACGTCATCCCGGGCCTGGCCACGAAACGCGTTCAACGCGAGCTGGATTTCATCGATCAGCGCATCGGGCTGTCGGTTGGCGGCAAACACCGCATGCAGGCGATCGACGCCGAACAGTCGATCTTCCTCGTCGCTGGTATCGAGCACCCCATCCGACAGCAGAAAGATCCGGTCACCCTGGGCCAGCGGGTGCATTTCGGTCTTGTCGTCGAAACGATCCGGATCGAGCACACCCAGCGGCAAGTGACGCGATACCAGCGGCGTGCGCTCGCCACTGGCGACATGATGCAGGTAACCGTCAGGCAAACCACCGTTCCACACTTCGACCTGCCGCAGGTTGAAATTGACGTTCAACAGCGTCGCACAACAAAACATATCCACCGGCAGGATGCGCTTGAGCTTGGCGTTCATTTCGCGCAGGGTTTGCGCCAGTCCGTAACCCTTGCCGGTCATGCCGTAGAACACTTCCGCCAGTGGCATCGCGCCCACTGCGGCCGGCAACCCATGACCGGTAAAGTCGCCCAGCAACACATGCATGTTGCCCGATGGCGTATACGCCGCGAGCAGCAGATCGCCGTTGAATAACGCATAGGGTGATTGCAGGTAACGAATATTCGGCGCGCTCAAACAACCGGAATGCGCCACCTGGTCGAAGACCGCCTTGGCCACCCGCTGCTCATTGAGCAGGTAGCCGTGGTGCCGGGCAATCTGGTCGCGTTGCTGGAGGACGGTTTCCTGCAGGCGTCGCAGGCGATCCATGGCATTGATTTTCGCCGCAAGAATCACCTGGTTATAGGGTTTGGCGAGGAAGTCATCACCACCCGCTTCAAGGCAGCGAACCAGCGCTTCGCTTTCGCTGAGCGAGGTCAGGAAAATGATCGGCACCAGGGATTCGCCGGCCATCTGCTTGATCCGACGCGCGGCCTCGAATCCATCCATGACTGGCATCAAGGCGTCCATCAACACCAACTGCGGACGCTCCAGGGCAAACAACGCCACCGCCTCCTCGCCATTGCTGGCGCTGAGCACGCGATGGCCCTGACGCCGGACAATGGTGGCCAGCAGCAAACGATCGCTGGCGTTGTCGTCAGCAATCAACACACACAGACTTTCGGGCATGGCCGTCACCGGTCAGCCGATCTGAAACAGTTTTGAAAAATTCGAGATGGTGAGGATGGTGTGGACGTCGCTGTTGCAGTTGATCAGCCGGATGTGCGCGTTCTCGCCGCCCGCGTGATCGCGCAGCAGCAACAGCATGCCCAACGCAGAACTGTCCAGGTAGCTGGTGCCCTTGAGATCAACCACAAAACGTTGAGGGGTGCCGGCCGCGCCTTCGTAGGCACTGCGGAAATCCTGATGCGCAGCGAAGTCAAAGCGCCCCTTGATGGAAATGGTCAACTCTTGCCCATCATGGGACAGCTCGGATGTTACGGACATAAGCGAGGTTCCTTGGGTTAACGCCAATCACAGTGCAACAAGGTTTAGCATTCTACGGGCGCGGCGGCAAACCCGGTATAAGTTGGACAGGTTCGACAGCGCTTTATGCCTCTTTTGTAGGAGCTGCGGAAGGCTGCGATCGGTTTCTGGCGCGCCGAAGGTCCTGCGGACCTTTTCGCAGTCTGTGGCAGCGCCTACAGGAATGTGCGGCGCTTCAGAAATAATCATGCCGCGGCAAACGTTGGGACAGTTCATCCAGCAACTTCTGCTCGCGCTTGTCTTCCAGTTGCCGCGCCTCGTCAATATAGCGCTGCACCAGTTTGCGCAGGCCTTCGACCCGCGCATAGCACTGCTGCCAGGCGCCACGGGCCTTGTTCAGGTTGCCCTGGTGCCAGGTCAGACTTTGCCGCTGCTGGTTGACTGCCGTTTCCAGCTGATTGAGAAAGCTCTGGTAGTTCATCAGCCATTGCCCGGAAACGCCATGGGCGCCCTTCTCGATCCATTGCATCTGGTAATCGTTGCGGAAGCGCTCAAGGTCAGCGAGCTTGGTTTCCGCCAGACGCACCTGCCCCTGAAAATGCCCGAGGCGTTGAGCGGCTGCGCGCTCGGCGGTTTCGGCCATTTCCACCACCGGTGCGAGCCGGCCCGCGCGTGTCTGAGCCATGGTCTATCAGCCGCCTGGTGCGACGGGGTTGAACACCGACGTCAGTTGCGCGCCGCTGGCTTGCAGACTTTCGTTGTCGTTGAGCCCCTGGCGCAGATAGCGCACCAGCGATGGCTGCAAGGAAATCGCCATGTCGGTTTCGCGATCACCGCCCGCCACGTAGGCGCCGACACTGATCAAATCGCGACTCTGCTGGTAACGCGACCACAGCTGTTTGAAATGCTGTGCCTGGACCATGTGCTCAGGCGTGACCACCGACGGCATGACCCGGCTGATGGACGCTTCGATATCGATGGCCGGGTAGTGCCCTTCTTCCGCCAGGCGCCGGGACAACACGATGTGGCCGTCGAGCACGCCTCGCGCGGCGTCCGCAATCGGGTCCTGCTGGTCATCGCCTTCGGAAAGCACGGTATAGAACGCAGTGATCGAGCCACCACCGGCCTCGGCATTGCCGGCACGCTCCACCAGCTTCGGCAGCTTGGCGAACACCGACGGCGGATAACCTTTGGTGGCAGGTGGTTCGCCGATGGCCAGGGCGATTTCCCGCTGGGCCTGGGCAAAACGGGTCAACGAGTCCATGAGCAACAGGACATTCTTGCCCTTGTCGCGGAAGTATTCGGCGATACGCGTGCAGTACATGGCTGCGCGCATGCGCATCAGCGGCGCGTCGTCCGCAGGCGACGCCACCACCACCGAACGCTTGAGGCCTTCCTCACCGAGAATGTGCTCGATGAACTCCTTCACCTCACGGCCCCGTTCGCCGATCAGGCCGACGACGATGATGTCGGCTTCGGTGAAGCGGGTCATCATCCCCAGCAGCACACTCTTACCGACGCCGGTACCGGCGAACAGGCCCAGCCGCTGACCGCGACCGACCGTCAACAACCCGTTGATGCTGCGAATGCCCACGTCCAGCGGTTGGCTGATCGGGTCGCGTTTGAGCGGGTTGATGGTCGGCCCGTCGAGGGGCACCCAGTCTTCGGCTTTCATCCCGCCCTTGCCGTCGAGCGCGCGGCCCGCACCATCGAGCACCCGCCCGAGCATGCTCATGCCCATCGGCAAGCGCCCGGCGTCAGCCAGCGGCACCACGCGCGCACCCGGGGCTATGCCGGCCACGCTGCCGACGGGCATCAGGAATACCTTGCTCCCGGAAAAGCCCATGACTTCCGCTTCGACCTGCACTGGATGGTGGCCGTGATCGTTGATCACCACACAGCGGCTGCCCATGGCGGCGCGCAGACCCTCGGCCTCCAGGGTCAGACCGACCATGCGCAACAGCCGTCCTTCCACCACCGGCTGCGCAGGCAGCTCAACGGCTTCGGCGTAGGAACTCAGGCGCTTGCCGAAGCTGGTGCGATCAAGGCGCATCGAGGTCTTCTGCGTCAGGCGTGATGGCGGCAACAGCAGCGACCGGCACGACTTTGCCGAGACTTGGTGCGAGGTCGAGATCGACACTCACGTCAGCCGGCGCCGGATGCAGGGCCTGGTCGTGCAACTGGTCGAACATCTTCGCCAGTGCCTGGGAGATGCGGGTTTCGATGGTCGCGTCGATGCGGCTGTGCTCGGTTTCGACTCGGCAGCCACCGGGCTGCAACGCGTCATCTTCGACAATGCGCCAGTCCTCCTCATGACGCTCGCGCAGGGCTTTGACCTGGGCAAAATCCTGAGGATTAATGAAAATGCGGACGTTCTGCGCGCCCATGGGCAGCAGCTTCAGGGCATCGCGCAGGACTCTACCGATGAGGGTTGAATCAACACTCAGCTCGCGCTGGATGACCTGGCGCGTAATGTGCCCCACCAGCTCGACCAGTGACTTTTCAATCTGCGAGTCTTGCTCGGCGATAGGGTCGAACAGGTTGACCATCAGTTGCTCAAGGCTACCGAGCCGGGCAGCCAGCGCCACTTCCGCCTCTTGCCGAACCTTGAGCTGAGTGCTGTGAAAGCCCTCTTTTTCGCCCGTGGAGAAACCTTCGTTGTAGGCCTCCTGACGAATGCTCTCCAGTTCTTCGAGGGTCAGCGGCTGGACCTCGTCCAGTGGCACCTCTTCCATCTCGGCCGGCTCTTCCACCGATTCCGGCTCCGGTTCGGGCGGCAGTTCCTGACGCGGGTCGAAGCTGGGCAATGACCAGACATCGAAGCCGCCAACGTCCTTGGCGCGAATCAGCTCGCTCGGCGGCTCTTTGTTGGAGCTGTACATGACTGGATCCTCAGATCATCTCTTCGCCGCCCTTGCCACCGAGAACGATTTCTCCGGCTTCGGCCATACGGCGAGCAATAGTGAGGATTTCTTTCTGCGCGGTTTCCACATCGCTGACACGTACCGGGCCTTTGGCCTCGAGATCGTCGCGGAGCAATTCGGCAGCACGCTTGGACATGTTCTTGAAGATCTTTTCCTTGATCGCTTCGTCGGAGCCCTTGAGCGCCAATACCAGCACATCGGAGGACACTTCGCGCAACAGGGCCTGGATACCACGGTCGTCGACATCGGCCAGGTTGTTGAAGACGAACATCAGGTCTTCGATCTGCGTCGACAAATCGCCATCGACTTCGCGGATCGAGTCCATCAACTGGCCTTCGACCGAGCTGTCGAGGAAGTTCATGATATCGGCGGCACGCTTGATACCACCGAGGGTGGTGCGCGCGGTGTTGGAGTTGCCTGAGAACTGCTTCTCCAGAATCAGGTTCAGTTCTTTCAACGCGGCCGGTTGCACGGTGTTCAGCGAGGAGACGCGCAGGATGATGTCCAGGCGCACCTTGTGGTCGAAATGCCCCAGCACTTCGCCAGCCTGGTCCGGGTCGAGATACGCCACCACGATCGCCTGGATCTGCGGGTGCTCGAAGCGGATCACATCGGCGACGGCGCGCGGCTCCATCCATTTCAGGCTGTCGAGACCGCTGGTGTTGCCACCCAGCAGAATCCGGTCGATCAGGCCGTTGGCCTTGTCTTCGCCCAGTGCCTGGGTCAGCATTTTGCGAATGTAGCCATCGGAGCCGACGCCCAGGCTGGTCTGGTCGCCGACGATCTCGACGAACTCGCTCATCACCTGTTCGACTTCTTCGCGGTGCACATTGCGCATCTGCGCCATGGCCACGCCGACGCGCTGAACTTCTTTAGGGCCCATGTGCCGCAGCACCTGCGCTGCGTCGGTTTCACCGAGGGACAGCAGGAGGATGGCGGCCTTTTCGACCTTGGTCATTTTGGTGGCAAGAGCCCGATTGTCACTCATCTGCGTTAATCCACTCTTTTACGACCTGGGCCACACGACCCGGGTCTTCAGCCACCAGACTTTTGATCGCATTCAGCTGTGCGTCATAACCCTCGGACGGGCTAGGCAACAGAATGCTTTGCGGACCACCTAGACTGACTCGATCGTTGGCCAACTCGCCGTCCAGACCCACCATGCCACCGAGCTCGACATCGCCGTCGGCTCCACCTGCGCGGCTCTTGCCATTGGTGATGTTGTTGAGCACCGGACGCAGCACGCCGAACACCAGCAGCAGGATGAACAACACACCCAGCACTTGCTTGACGATGTCCCAGAACCACGGCTGGGAGTAGAACGCAATATCCGGAATCACTTCGCCGCGATCCGCCGAGAACGGCACGTTGATCACGCTGACGCTGTCGCCACGACTGGCGTTGAAGCCGACGGCGTCCTGCACCAGACGGGTGAAGCGCGTCAATTCGTCGGCACTCCACGGCGTGTGGCTGACTTCACCTGTCTTGGCGTCGACCTTGGCACGATCATCCACCACCACCGCAACCGACAGGCGATTCACACGGCCTTGCTGTTGTTTGGTGTGGCTGATGGAACGGTCCAGCTCAAAGTTCTTGGTCGACTGCTGACGTTTGTCCGCCGGGTACGGTGCGAGCATTGGCTGGCCGGTGGCCGGGTCCATGATCTGCTGACCGTTTGCGTCCAGCAGCGGCTGACCTGGCTGAATCGCCTCGGCAGCGCCAGCAGTGGCCGCACCGGTTTTCTGCGGCGCAGAGGCCGGACCTGGCGGCTGGTTGCTCAATGCGCCGGGAACACCCGACGGACCGGAGCTGGAAGAGCGTTGTTCGTTGACCGATTGTTCGCTGCGCAGAGCCGGCTGGTCCGGGTTGAAGTTTTCCGCGGTGGATTCAACGGCACTGAAATCGACGTCGGCAGTGACTTCAGCCTTGTAGCGATCATTGCCCAGGATCGGCTGCAGGATGCTTTGCACGCGCTGGGTGAGCATGCCTTCCATGCGGCGGGTGTAATCGAACTGCTTGCCGGCCATGGTCAATTCAGAATTTTCAGACTGATCAGTGAGCAAGGCGCCCTTCTGGTCGACCACGGTCACTTGCGACTTGCTCAGCTCCGGAACGGCAGTCGCCACCAGATTGACAATCGCGTTGACCTGACCCGGCTCCAGCGAACGACCCGCGTACAACTCAATCAGCACCGAAGCACTGGGCTTGCGTTCGTCGCGCACGAACACCGAGCTTTTCGGAATCGCCAGGTGCACACGTGCGCCCTTGACGTTGTTCAGGCTGGAAATGGTCCGCGCCAGTTCACCTTCAAGACCACGACGATAGCGCGTGGCTTCCATGAACTGGCTGGTCCCCAGGCCCTGATCCTTGTCGAGAATTTCGAAACCGACATTGCCGTCGCCTGGCGCAACGCCGGCGCCGGCCAGTTTGATACGAGCACGCTGCAAATCGTCGGACTTGACCAGCAAGGCACCGGAGCTAGGCTCGACGGTGTAGGGAATGTCCGCCGACGCCAGGGTATCCATCACCTGTTTGGCATCCATACCGGCAAGGCTCGGGTACAGCGGCTTGTAGTCTGGCTGTTGGGACCAGAGCACCACGGCAAAGCCAATCGCCACGCTCGCCGCGAGACCGACCATCAGGCCGACCTGGCGCAGCATGGTCATTTCGGAAAGGTTTTCCAGGAAGGACAAACCAAACAAAGGCGGCTTGCCCGGAGCGGCACCCGTCTTGGCCGGTACGTTATCGGCGACTGCTTCAGCCATGACTCAAATCGTCCTTAAACCGGCATCTGCATGATGTCTTGGTAAGCCTGAACCAGTTTGTTGCGAACCTGGGTCAATGCCTGGAATGACACGCTGGCTTTCTGCGACGAAATCATCACGTCGGTGAGGTCCACGCCGCTTTTGCCGACTTCGAATGCGTTCGCCAACTGGCCTGATGCCTGCTGGGTGTCGTTAACTTTGTTGACCGCCTGGCCCAGCATGTCCGCGAAACTGCTGGTGCTGGCCACTTCAGGAGTGCCCGCGACTTTCGGCATGGACATGGCGTCCATCTGCATCGAGCGCATGTCCAACATCAAGCGATTAAATTCAACACCTTGGCTCATGACATCTCTCTCATAGGGGCCGCAGATTTTTGACACTCGTAAGCGGTTACATATGTATTAGCAACAAGAGTGCCAGTCATATAGTGGCACTTAGCCTGCTTTTAGATTGAAGTAGATGGCATTCGCCATTTCGCCTTTGCAGGCAAGCGATGGGCATTGAATCGCGGCGACCGGTTCCCGGTTGATCGCAGCCTTCGACAGCGCCTACAGGATGTGGGCAACGCGCGATTTTTGCGGAGTTTTTGATCTTCAAGATCCCACTGACGGAACACACCTATCGCCCCGTTCCCAGCAGGCCGGACGCAGGTCCTGTTTGGCTCCAACAGATGGTTTGGATCTTATGTGTCGAAAAAATCACGTAGCGAACAAATACGCCTCGACATCCATACCCGCATCACGCATCTGCGCCAGTTTGTAGCGCAATGTACGTGGGCTGATACCCAGACGCTCGGCCGCTTCCTTGCGCCGGCCACGCTCGGCACGCAGGGTATCGATGATCATCTGAAACTCACGTCTACGCAGGTCATCGCCCAGTGCGCCGCCAGACTCGCCATCACTGATCACCGCGTCGGCAGGCGCCGGGCGCGACGAAGTGATGAGGTGCGGCTGGGTCGGCACGCCAAGCGCCGGCAGTGGCGACGTAGAGACCGGCCCCGCCAGACAGAAATCCTGCGCCTGAATCACGCCGCCCTGCTGCAGGATCAGCGCACGCTGAATCGCGTTGTCCAGTTCGCGCACATTGCCCGGCCATGGATAGCTGATCAGGCATTGCTGAGCGTCCGGCGACAAACGAACGGCGGCGTGCTTCATTTTATTGACGTGTTTGACCAGCAAACGCTCGGCCAGCGGCAGAATGTCGGCAGTGCGCTCACGCAATGGACGCCAGGCCAGCGGAAACACCGACAACCGATAATACAAATCTTCGCGGAAGCGCCCCGCCGCCACTTCGCCAGCCAGGTCACGGTTGGTAGTGGCCAGTACCCGGATATCCAGGGTGATCGGCTTGCGTCCGCCGACGCGTTCGACTTCCCGCTCTTGCAACACCCGCAGCAATTTCGCTTGCAGACCCAAGGGCATTTCCGAAATTTCGTCGAGCAGAATAGTGCCACCATCGGCCTGTTCGAACTTGCCGGCCTGTGCAGCGATAGCGCCGGTGAACGAACCCTTCTCATGACCGAACAAGGTCGCTTCGAGCATGTTGTCAGGGATCGCCGCGCAGTTGATGGCAATGAACGGTTTGCCGGCGCGGGTCGATTGCTGGTGGATGAAACGCGCCAACACCTCTTTGCCCGTGCCCGACTCACCGGAAATCAACACCGTGGAGTCACTGCGCGCCACCCGCGTGGCGAGGTCCAGCAATTGCGCACTGGCCGGCTCGACGGCTACCGGGCCTTCACTCTCGGTCGGCCCCGGACGCCCCAGCGCATGACGCGCCACCAGCTCCATCAACACCTTCGGTTCGAAGGGCTTGACCAGATAATCCGCCGCGCCTTGGCGCATGGCATCCACCGCCCGCTCGACAGCACCGTGGGCTGTCATCAGCAACACTGGCAAATGCATATGACGGCTGCGCAAGGCACTGAGCAACTGGTGGCCATCCATGCCTGGCATGTTGACGTCGCTGACCACCAGCCCGAAGGTTTCTTCCGCCGCCGCTTCCAGCGCTTCTTCGGCAGAACCGACCGCGCGATATTCGTAGCCGGCCAAAGACAGGGTTTCACCCAGCGCTTCGCGCAATGAGGGATCATCCTCGACCAACAACACCTTGATCGCCATCAGTGGTTACTCTGATGAGTGAGGCTGGCGCCGTGACTGCTGGCAGGCACCAACGGCAAGGTGACGATCGCGCAGGTGCCCCGACCAGGACGCGAGCGAAACTGCAACTGACCCTGATGCGCACGGGTCACCGCGCTGACCACCGCCAGGCCAAGACCCGTGCCCGTCGCCTTGGTGGTAAAGAAGGGTTCGCCAATGCGCGCCAGCGTTGCGGCGTCGATCCCGCTTCCACTGTCACTGATGCACACCCGCAAATTGTTATCACGGCTGTACACATGAATCTTCAGCCGTGCCTTGCCGGCACTGGCCTGTACCGAGTTCTCGATCAGGTTGAGCAGTGCACCGACCAGCGTGTCGCGGTTGCACAGCAACTCACCGTCAACACCGTTGCACAGCCAACGCACCGGCATGTCTTGTACATGAGTGAGCGCCGCCGACTTCAAGGCCTCGAACAACAACTCCGGCGCCAGGCGATCCGTCAGCGGTAACTCGCCACGAGCGAACACCAGCATGTCGCGCACCTGATGCTCCAGCTCATGCAAACGCTCTTTCAGACGCCCGGCGAAACGCTGCTGAGTCGCCAGCGGCAGCTCCTGCTCGGTCAAATGACTGGCATAGATCAAGGCAGCAGACAGTGGCGTGCGAATCTGATGCGCCAGCGAAGCCACCATCCGCCCCAGCGACGACAAGCGTTCATGACGCGCCAATTGGTCTTGCAGGTGACGGGTTTCAGTCAGGTCGGTCAACAACACCAACTGCCCCGGCTCAGCATCCAGCGAACGGGTGGCGATCGACAGGCGTCGACCGTCTTTGAGCGACACTTCATGGCCGTCATCTTCACGCGGTGCAAAGCTGCGGGTGATGACGTGCCGCCACAGCATGCCCACCAGAGGCTCACCCAACAGGTCGACGGCCGCCGGATTGGCTTCACCCACTACACCATGGCCGTCAATGACGATGACGCCGCCGGGCAGCAGCGACAGCAGGTTTTGCAGACGGTTGGCCAACAGCTCCTTTTCCGCCAGTTCCTGCATGCGCTGGGCACTGACCACTGCCAGCTCGCCCTTGAGCTCCGTGACGCGCGCCTCAAGCAAGCTGTAGGAATCGCTCAACTGGTTCGACATTTGATTGAACAGCGAGAATGCCTGCTCAAGCCCTACCCGACTGGCTTCTTCGGGGGACAGCTGCGCTTCGACGGGAAGAGCAGAAGACATCTGGGCAGCTTGGGACATAGTGATCTCTCGCATGGCGAACCGTCATTAAACGGTATGTTGCGAGAGACATAGCAATACCCGTGCCTAAAAAAAACCCCTGAAGATTCAGGGGTTTAGTGTTTGGGCTGAAAGCCAGGCGTCAATCATCCGCCTGTTCATCGCCTTCACGACGGCTCATGCCGTATTTGCGCATCTTTTCCACCAGCGTGGTGCGACGAATCCGCAGGCGTTCCGCGGCGCGAGCCACGATACCGTTTGCGTCGTCCAGCGCCTGTTGAATCAAACCCTGTTCGAGGCCGCCCAGGTAGTCCTTGAGGTCCAGACCTTCCGGTGGCAACAGTGCGCTAGCAGTGAAATCCGGCGTACCGCCGTTGATTGCCACACGCTCTTCCAGATCACTGCGCAGGCTGTCGACCAGCTGCTCGTCTTCATCATCGACGTAGCGGAATTTCTTCGGCAGTTCGGCCACGCCGATCACCCCATAGGGGTGCATGATCGCCATGCGCTCGACCAGGTTCGCCAGCTCACGGACGTTGCCCGGCCAGGCGTGACGGCAGAGCGACATGATCGCCGCCGAGTTGAAACGAATCGAACCGCGCTTCTCGTGCTCCATGCGCGAGATCAGTTCATTCATCAGCAACGGAATGTCTTCGACACGCTCACGCAGCGGCGCCATTTCAATTGGGAATACGTTGAGTCGGTAGTACAGGTCTTCACGGAAAGTGCCGACCTCGATCATGCTTTCCAGGTTTTTGTGTGTCGCGGCGATGATCCGCACGTCCACACTTTGGGTCTTGTTGCTGCCGACACGCTCGAAGGTGCGCTCTTGCAGCACGCGCAGCAGCTTGACCTGCATCGGCAGCGGCATGTCGCCGATTTCGTCGAGGAACAGCGTACCGCCGTTGGCCAGCTCGAAGCGCCCGGCCCGGCTGGTGATCGCCCCGGTGAACGCGCCTTTCTCGTGGCCGAACAGCTCGCTTTCCAGCAACTCGGCAGGAATGGCCCCGCAGTTGACTGGCACGAACGGCGCGTCACGACGCTTGGAGTGATAGTGCAGGTTGCGCGCGACCACTTCCTTGCCGGTACCGGACTCGCCAAGAATCAGCACGCTGGCGTCAGTGTCGGCCACCTGCTGCATCATCTGCCGCACATGCTGAATCGCGCGACTGGTACCTACCAGGCTGCGGAACAGGTTCGGCTCGCGATGACGACCACGCTCACGGGCCTGATCGTACATTTCACGATAGACCTGGGCACGGTGCAGGGAGTCGAGCAACTTGCTGTAGCTCGGCGGCATTTCGAGGGTGGACAGCACACGGCGGCGCAAGTCGTCAGGAAGCTCGGCGGGAGAATTTTCACCCATCAGCATCACCGGAAGGAACTCATCCCATGCAGCGATGGTCTTTAGTAGCCCCTGAAGACTCGCGGGGGCGCTGACCGTGCCAATCAGCACGCACAGCACTTCTCGGGTGGACGCCAGAGAAGTGACCACCTGCTGCCAGTCCTGGCTTGAGCAGGATAAATTTTCTTCGCCAAGAAAATTTAGAATGACCGCCATGTCGCGGCGGCGCTGGCTATCGTCATCGATCAGCAGAATCTTGATTTCACGCCACATGCAATAGCAACTTCCCTAGTCAACTCAATGCCCATGAATGGGGGGCAAGCTTGGCATCTACAGCCAGTACGGCTATTTCGACGCCAGAAAATAGTAAACATCACTAGTTAAGTCAAAAAACCGTACACAGTCAAATTTATGGCGCACCACTTTTCGATCTACCCAGCTTTTAACCGAACAGATGGTAAACCTTTGCCGCGTTTTTGGCATGCTGGATCTGCGTCATCTCATCGACTATTGCCTGACGCTCGCCCGTAGCCACTGCCAATAACTGCCGATAGACACCCAGCAGCTCTTCCAGATTGCTGCGAACCGCTGTTTCGTCGAGGGGAGCCTCCTTGATCACATCGTCCACGCAGGCACGACACGCCAGGTCCAGCTGACCGATGGCTTCCCAGTTGCGCTCGGCCAGTGCATCTACCAACGCTTCACGGGTTTCTTCGATACGCCGCAGTACAAGACTCATGGTGCTCTCCTCAAAACGGCAGGCAATTAAACGGCGACGGCATCCCATCCTTCCTTGACCGTGCGCAACAAATCCGCGACTTCGTCGAGGACTTTCGGGTCATTCTGAATATTCGCTTCGGCCAGACGCTTCATCATGTACACGTACAGGTTGTCGACACGGGCCAGGCTCTCGCCCTGCTTCTCCATGTCCAGACCTTCGCGCAGGCCGCCAATGATGCCAATGGCTTTGCTGATCGACACGCCCTTGTTGGGAATATCCTTACGTTCCATGGCGCCTTTGGCCTGAGCAATGCGATCCAGACCGCCTTCCATCAGCATTTGTACCAAACGGTGCGGGCTGGCTTCAGAGGTCTGGGCTTGTGCGCCTACCTTCTGATACTGCCGTAGCGCTAACATCGGGTTCATGTTCTACCTCATGACAACTGAAGAGTTCGTATAAAGGGTATCGACGCCGGGGTCAAAAACTTTAGAGCAAAAAGCCAAAAACCCGGCACGCAATGAAATGCAGCCGGGCTTTTGGCGTTCAGCTATCGGTCAGCCGCTTTTTTGAGCGTTCAACGAAGCGAAGAACGAGGTGATGCTGCTCGCTGTCGCTTTCAGCTGCCCTACCACCAGGTCCATGGCGTTGTACTTGGCGGTCAGCTGCGCCGTCAAGTCGGAGGTGCGTTGCGTCAAGTCGGCCTGTTGATTGCTCAGGTCGCTTTGCTGCTGGTTCAGACTGGAACTCCGGGTCGCCAGAATCCCGCCCGTTTGGGTGTAAGGCGTCAGTACTGCACCCATGCGTGCCAACAAACCATTGGTGCTGTTGGTGCCGGTGAACATGTCTTGAACCTGACTGCCCAATTGCGCGTTTTTGGTCATTGCGGACGAGAACGAGGTAGCGTCGAAACTCAATGTACCGTCGGTCTGTTGAGTCTTGATGCCCAACTGCGACAGAACCGACAGCTGACTGCCCGGCCCCGGCGTTACCAACTGCGTGCGCAAGGAGGCGATCAGGGTACGTGGCAACGAGTCGCCGTTCATTGCGCCGCCCCCGGAGACAACCCCGGTGGTCGGATCGGCAACACCCGGTGCGGTCAGGGTGTTCAAGGTGGTCATCAAGGCGTTGTAGGCCGTGACAAAGGTTTGCAACGAAGTTTGCAGACCGGCGGTGTTCTGCGCGACGGTCACGATTGACGTGGCACCAGCCCCAGCCAGCAGGGTCATGCTCATACCGCCGACTGGCGTTACCGTGTTGCTTTTGCTGGTGATCGCCAGGCCATCGACGGTGAACTTGGCATCCTGGGCGATCGCACCCATGTAACCGGAACCGGTCGCCGTGCCATCCATCTTCTGCGTGCCATCGATTGCCAGACCGGCAATACCACTGACGGTCATGTCCGATCCGGCGCCCGTTACCGACGAGCCAAACACCAGGCGCGAGCCATTGCCGTCGGTCACGATGTTGGCGCTGATACCGGCGGTTTTCATCCCGGCGTCGGCGTTGATCGCGTCACGCACCGATTGCAGGGTAGCGCCAGACGGAACTGTCAGATTGTGAGCAGTGCCATTTTGACTGATGGTCAAGGTACCAGTCGGAATGGCACTGGCTGCACCACCAGCAAACGCCGCGCTCGCGATTTTCGAACCGGTCGCCAGCTGTCCCACAACGATGCTGTACGTACCAGGAACCGCGGTGTTATCGGTGGTTGCGCTCAACGTAGTGGCGTTGGACGACGTTGCACCGTAAGCCGGGAACTGCGGTGGTTGTTGAGGATCGCCCAGCTTGGTCAGTGCCGCTTGATAAGCCGCCATCGCACTCTGTAATTGACCAATACCAGACAACTTCGACGCAACGTCCGCAGTTTGCGTGGTGATCTGGCTTTTCTGCGCCGCGGTGTCGGAGGCGACCAACGCCGTTACAATCGAGCCGATATCAAGGCCAGAGCCGAGACCTGTACTCGTGGTAATTGGACTTGCCATGTGTATCTCCTTTCAGTTTTTTACGACAGTCTTTTGACCCACACTTCAGCCAAAGGAACCTGGCAACACGAATCATGCCAAGTGTCAGGCTTTTCCATCAAACAACACGCTACCCGCGCTGCTCAAACTGTCCGCCAGTTTCAAGGCTTCCTCGGAAGGAATTTGCCGCACGACTTCACCCGTGGCGCTGGCGATGACTTTCACGACCACTTTGCCGGAGGTTTCATCTATCGAGAATTCCAGGTTGCGCTTGACCGACTGGACGAACTTCTCGATTTCCTGCACGGCGTTTTTCAATTTGTCAGCATCCGCATCCTTGCTCCCGGACGAAGCCGTAACGGGACTGACCGGAGGCACCGCAGCCGGTTTATCGGTAATAGTTGTACTTACCGGTGCCGGGGCTGGGTAAGACAAGTTCAGCTTGACGCTCATATCCATGTCCATCACCTCTTAAACCAAAAAAGCGAGAGAGCGCAATAAACGCACTCCCCCGCCAAAACTCAATCCGAAGATTACTGAAGCAGTTTCAGTACAGCGGATGGCAGCTGGTTAGCCTGGGCCAGAACAGCGGTGGAAGCCTGTTGCAGCGTTTGCTGCTTGGTCAGGTTAGCGGTTTCAGCTGCGAAGTCGGTATCCTGAATACGACCCAGTGCAGCGGTAGCGTTCTGGTTAACGTTTTGCAGGTTGTTGATGGTGCTGGTCAGACGGTTTTGCGAAGCACCCAAGCTGGCGCGAGTGGCGTTGATCGCTGCCAGAGCGGCGTCGATAGCGGTGATCGCGTTGTCGATGTTGCTTGCCGCTGCGGCGCTGGTAGCACCAGTCAAAGCAGTAGTACCCGAACCTACCGACAGGCTCACGGCGTCGAATTTCGAGCTCAGAGTCAGGTCGATGTGGTTAGCAG
This sequence comes from Pseudomonas sp. NA-150, assembly GCF_044336365.1. Lineage (NCBI taxonomy): Bacteria > Pseudomonadati > Pseudomonadota > Gammaproteobacteria > Pseudomonadales > Pseudomonadaceae > Pseudomonas > Pseudomonas sp. NA-150. The sequence goes on from NZ_CP172305.1 coordinate 4,798,343, forward strand.
TACCGGTGTTGGAACCCACTTGCAGGGTCATCACGCCAGCCGAACCGTCCAGCAGGTTCTTGCCGTTCAGGTTGGTCGAAGCCGAGATACGAGTCAGTTCGTCAGACATCTGAGCGTATTCTGCGTTGGTCGCAGTTTGGTCAGCAGTGCCGTTGGTGCCGTTACGTGCTTGTACAGCCAGTTCACGCATACGTTGCAGAATGTTGGTCGATTCTTGCAGCGCGCCTTCAGCGGTTTGCGCCATCGAGATACCGTCGTTGGCGTTTTTGATGGCTACGGTCTGACCACGGATCTGGCTGGTTTCACGAGTTGCGATCTGCAGGCCGGCGGCGTCGTCTTTAGCGCTGTTGATTTTCAGGCCGGAAGAAAGACGGGTCATCGAAGTAGTCAGAGCATCAGACGCCTTGTTCAGGTTTGCCTGAACGGCCAGGGATGCAACGTTGGTGTTTACGCCTAACATAGTGAAATCCTCGTTGGTTGGGTACTGCGGCTTCCGGCCCTGGCAACCGCCGGGTATGGCCTAGAGAACCTTCGTAATGGTTATCGTCGTGACTGCAAGGAGCTTGAGGGCTTTTTTGAAAAATTTTGCCATTACTCTGACATCCCTACAGATGTCGGGGCCTCCAGCGGTATCTGCCTTGCCTGTAACGCCGTGTTAACACCATTGATTCCAACCGTTTTGAGGTTTGGCGTCTCCGAAGAGACGCCGGGTTTGGTACTTTTCTTTTATTGCAGCAGCTTTAATACGGCGGAAGGCAATTGATTGGCCTGCGCAAGGATCGCGGTGGAGGCCTGTTGAAGGATTTGGTTTTTGGTCAGTTCGGCGGTTTCCGACGCGTAGTCGACATCCTGGATCTGGCCCCGTGAGGCGACTGCATTCTGGATAGAGTTGCGCAGGTCGTTAATCGTGCTACTCAGACGATTCTGCTTTGCACCCAAGTCGGCGATAGATGAGTTGATGGTTTGCAGAGCCCGGTCGATGGCGTCAATCGAAGCCTTGATGTTTTCGCCTTGTGCGACGTCGTTCAAAGCTTTGGTTGCTGCGTTGGCGGTGTTTAGGTCGCTGTATTTGACGACTGCATCGTCGAAGGCACTTTGCGCAGTCTTAACAGCCGTTTCTGCAGTGGCGTAATCCGGGTCAGTAGCATTCAGTTTTTTAAAGGCTGCATTCGCATCCCTCAATGCCAAATCGGTCGTCTCCACTGCGTTCTTTTCAGTCTCGGTATTTTTCAACTCGAGGACATTTTTCTTTCCGGACCCGTCAATCGCATAACGGGTGTACTCACCTGCCGTGGTGCCTGCCGAACCGTTGGTCGTAGCATCAGCTGCGACTGCAGCTATTGTCTCCTTCGCCTTGAACAGGGCAGCAGCTGTGAAATCCCCCGCGAGCGACACATTGATCTGCTCTGCCGCGCCAGTACCCGCGCCAATATGAAGCGTCAGAATTCCCGCGCTACCGTCGAGCAACTTAAGGCTTCCACCGAAGTTGGCGCTTTGAGCCTTACGGGTCAGTTCATCATTCAATTCCTGATATTCAGCATTCAGGGCATCTCGATCAACTTTGCCGTTGGTGCCATTTTTCGACTGAACGGCAATTTCGCGCATGCGCTGCAAGATATTGCCTGACTCCTTCAATGAGCCCTCGGCAGTTTGAATAATGGAAATTCCATCATTGGCATTTCGGCTTGCCACCGTCATGCCTTTGATTTGAGTCGTCAGGCGGCTGGCAATCTGGATACCGGCGGCATCGTCCTTGGCACTGTTTATCCTCAGCCCCGAGGACAAACGCGCCATCGTAGTGCTCACTGAATCGGACGCACGATTCAAATTACCTTGAACCGACAGTGAGGCTGTATTGGTATTTACGGTTAAAGCCATGGCAAAAGTCCTCGCAACAAACAGAGAATACCGGCTTTCAAAAAGGTGACTGCATCAAACACACTTTTGAAAGCTTGCAACCTGTTTATCGGAGGGATCGAAAGCGGCTTTAACCGATCAAAAAACAACACTTAGTAATAACGCGCTATATACACCCTACATCTGTAGGGCAGATTAAGCGTAAGTCACTATTTTTAAAATTATTTGCTTTTGTAATATTTTCTTTCAAATAAGCCTGATTATTTGATCCTCTCACAACACAGCAGGGACAAAACATGTTCATCCCCCCCAAAGTGATGACCGACTTCATCCTCAACCTCGCCAGCCGGAATGACCACTTCACTTCACCGTACGGGCGGCCGTGGGCGTCGCCGCGTAAGCAGTGCTCGGCGCGGCAACACGGCTGCGCCGACAGTACGGTCCGTCGAGCCGGACCTTACCAGCGCGGCGATCAATTCACTTTATTCTGGAGCGAGGCTGGGTGCGATGACTGGAAATGTATGACCGTCTGGCGCTTGAGCAAGCGTTGCATCAGCCGGGATTACAACGGCTTCGCTCATTACCAAGCGAAAACGCAACCGTTTGCTACAGTCAAACAGTGACTTGAAGCAACTCCACCAACTCATACTCCAGGTAATCCGCCAGCCCGAGGCTGTCCCGCGCTTCCTGGCATTTCAGCATCGACTTCAGCAACTCAAGCCACTGTTGTTGCCTGACCGTTGGGCCTTTGGAAAACAACGGCATCAGTTCCGTGAACAGCTCGACCATGTCCAGCGCTGCTTCGACGTCGCGTCCCAGGCGGAACAGCCCCGCGCAACGACGCGTGGCCTCGAGCCGATCAGGCGAGCCGATCACTGGGTGAACTCCGGATTGAAGCGGGTGCCGGCAATCATCGCGCCCTCGCGGCTACTGTTGAAAAAGCTCACCTGTGGATGCTTGGCGATGTAGCGCTCCAACTCGCTCAGGTAGCGACGGAAGTTAAGCTGAGTCTTGACCCTCTGCCCACGACCATCGAGCACCCAGTGCCGAGCAAGGTTGACCCCCGGCCCGAGTTCGCCGTCTTTCCAGCTGGCGTGAGTCTTGTTCATCGGGAAAGCGAAGTCCGCGCCAAACAGGGTGATCTGCGCGGCGCCCATTTTTACCGCCAGGTCCACCGCAGGATGAATCACGCTGCCGCCGACATACAACTCGCCCCGGTCGTTCTTTTCGCGCATATTGCGATAGATCGGGCTGGCCGAGTAACTCGCATAGCGCCAGCCCTTCCACGCACGCAACACTTTGGGGTTGCTCAACGGCATGTACACCAGCGGAATCTTGTCGGACTGCTCCGACGGCAAATGCAACGCAGTGATGCGCTGATCGATACTCACCACCATGTCGGGCTTGATGCCCTGCTCCATCAACGGCCGGTAGGCGGTATCGACACTGATAAACAGCGGTCGTGGGCTTTGCGCGCGGATCACCTTCAGTTTTTCGAACTGCTGCTCAAGACTCGGGCCGGTACCGATCACGTAGATTTCCCGGCCGGCCTGACTGCCAAACAGCTCGGTCACGTTACGGTCACTGCGCAGCAGTTGCAGGCTGGCTTTCAGGCGCTTGAGGATCTGCGGCGACTGCGGGTTGAACTCGCGGTTGTTGAAGTTCAGGTGCACTTCACTGACCAGCCGATCGCGGATCTTGGCGTTCAGCTCGTCCGCCAGTTCCAGTTCGGAAGGCAGTGCAAAGAACGGCAGGCGGATTTCCCGGTCATCGACGGCGTAGCTCAGTTCGACCCGTGGCTCGCTCAGCCAATCGACTTGATCGAATTGCTCCAGAATCAACTTGAACAAGGCGCCGTTGAGGATATGCACCTGCAAGCGATTGAGGTCGCTGCGCTCCAGCAGGACGCGTTGCACATCACCCAGCCCGGTGCCGTAGACATGCGCAATGGAACTCGCGAGCGGCAGGCTGGCCGCTTGCAGACGGGCTTCAGCGAAGCGGTCATGGCGACTGGTCAACTGAATGCCATCGATACTGAGTGTCGCGCCCTTGCCGGTCACTTGCTCGGCGCGGATCGATTGGCTGTCTTCGGCCAGCAAACGGGTAAACAGCGTCGGCCAGCGGCGCTGTAGCACCTCGGCATTACGCTGAAAACAATCGCTCATGCGGCCTCGCTTACTGATACAGACAAAAAAATAGCGCCCAAGGTTAACCCACCTTGAGCGCCACCATTCGTCCTGTTTCGAAAATAACTGATTTTTTTGACGTCAAATCAGCAACCTGACAGGTTGCGCTGACGCCAAATCATCAGGGCCGGTGAATAATCGCCGAGCCCCAGGACAGGCCAACCCCAAACCCGCTCAACGCGACCCGTTTCCAGGTGGCGTCCATCGCATGCTTTTCCAACAGCAACGGAATGCTCGACGACACCGTGTTCCCGGTCTCCAGCATGTCCTTGACGAATTTCTCCGGCTCACCCTCGAAGCGTCGCGCCACGGCGTCGACGATGGCCGCGCTGCCCTGGTGAATGCAGAACGCATCGATATCGGACGACTGCAAACCTGACTCGCCCAACAGTTCGTGCAAGTGTGCCGGCACCTTGATCAAGGCGAAGTTGAAGACCTGACGACCGTTCATGTAGAACACCCCGTCATTGACCTTCAAATGCGGTGCACCTGAGCCATCGGTACCAAACTTGGCCTTGCCCAGTTGCCAGACAGGGTCTTCGCCCATCCAGGTCACCGTCGCCGCATCACCGAACAGCATCGTGGTGTTGCGGTCTTCCGGATCGACAATTTTCGAATACGGGTCGGCGGTGATCAGCAGGCCGTTCTTCAACCCCGTGGCTTCCATGAAGCCCTTCATGGCGTAGATGCCGTAGACGTAGCCCGAGCACCCCAGGGAGATGTCGAACGCCGCCACGTGAGTCGGCAGGCCGAGCTTGTCTTGAACGATGGCGGCGGTGTGTGGCAAGCCGTCTTCGTCGCCGTTCTGGGTCACCACGATCAGCGCGTCGATGGACTCGCGCTTGAGGTGAGGATTCTTTGCAAACAAGGCATTCACTGCCTCGACGCACAAATCGGAAGTTTCTTGCGCATCGTCTTTGCGTGGCAGAAAAGCAGAACCGATCTTGCCAAGGATGAACTCGTCATCCTTGCCGAATTTGGCACCCTGCGCGTAATTGTCAACGCCGGCTGCGGGCACGTAACTCGCTATGCTTTTTATGCCAATCATCATGGCTTCCCAATAATAAATTGCTTGATATCACGACTCGCTGAATCGAGTGGTGCCGACAAACAGGAATTTTCCATCGCCAGCGGGCGACTACGGGAGACGATCAAAGGCTAAATACAAGACCCACTAAAGGCCTGACGCCATCATCACCGCTCCATACGATACAGTGAAGATGCGCGTTATGACTCATAGGTCACTAAGTTTTGTCCGCTTTTATACCGTACCGTACCCAACGCCTGGCTGAACGACGCTGCATAAGGCGGTCCAGCGGGCTGACCTTGTGTCTGCTGGCGAGTTTACATTCATCACCTGTAGGACCTGTGGTGTGCCCGGATGCTACTCGACCAACGCCCAATCCAGCGCGGTGCCACGGACCAGCGCGGTGCGCGCCTTGCGCCCGATGACGTTGTCGATGTGCTTGGGCGCCAGCCCCAGGCCGGGGCGGATGGCGCGCACGTTATCGGTGCTGAACAGCTCACCGGCGACCATGTCACGCACCACGTACAACGAGCGGCGATAGACCAGCGACTTCTGCTCGGCCACGGTCGGCCCATAGTGAACCTGGCCCAAGGCCTGCCAGGCGCGCTCGGTCTCGACCACCAGACTGGCCAGCTCGGCGGGCTCCAGCGAGAAGCTCGCATCCACCCCGCCCGCAGACCGGTCAAGGGTGAAGTGTTTTTCCACCACGCTGGCACCGAGCACCACGGCCGCTACCGAGACGCCCACGCCCATGGAGTGATCGGACAAACCCACCTCGCAACCGAACATCTCACGCAGGTGTGGAATGGTGCGTAGGTGGCTGTTTTCCGGGGTGGCCGGGTAGGTGCTGGTGCATTTGAGCAGCACCAGATCTTTGCAGCCCGCCTCACGAGCCGCGCGCACCGTTTCGTCGAGTTCGGCGACGCTGGCCATGCCGGTAGAGATAATCAAGGGTTTACCGGTGGCCGCCACCCGACGGATCAACGGCAAATCGGTGTTTTCGAAACTGGCGATTTTGTAGGCCGGCACCTCAAGGCTTTCGAGGAAGTCCACCGCGCTCTCATCGAACGGCGTCGAGAACGCCACCATCCCCAGTTCCCTGGCACGCTGAAAGATCGGCGCATGCCACGCCCACGGCGTATGGGCCTTTTCGTACAGCGCATACAGCGAGGTGCCGGCCCACAGGCTGTTCGGGTCCTTGATGAAGAACTCATCGTGGTCCAGATCCAGGGTCATGGTCTCGGCGGTGTAGGTCTGCAGCTTCAATGCGTGAGCACCGGCACGCGCCGCGGCTTCGACAATCTGCAACGCCACCTCCAGCGACTGGTTATGGTTGCCACTCATCTCGGCGATGATAAACGGAGGTGAGCCGGCGCCAATCGAACGCTGGCCAATCTTGAAGCTAGTCATGTGGATGATCCTTTAGCACGCGCTCGAAACGGCAATCTGCCTGCTCATAGCCCGCGTCGCGAAACAGATTGATCGAAGCCTGATTGGCCGGCAGCACCTGTGCATCGATCGCCTGCAACTGCGGCCAATGGCGCTGGATAAAGCCCTCGCCGCTGTTGAGCAACGCCCTGCCCCAGCCCAGACCGAAGCGCCCTTCGAACAGATAAATCGATACCTCGGCCCGTGCCCCGTCGAGGTCGTAACGCAACACCCCGATCGGCCCGTCCAGCGCCTCGGCCACCAGCAGCAGGCGCTGCGGATTGGCCAAGGTCGACGCCAGCCAGATCAGGTGACTGGACCAGTCAATGGTCTGCGCTTGCACCGACCAACGACGCACCGCCTCGGCGGTGCGCCCGTCGAACAGCAAACGCGCATCGTCCATGCTCGCCGCACGCAGTTGCATAAACTCCCCGGCCAAGGCAGCGGCCACGCGCTTGACGCCCAAGCCATCGACCAGACTGCGCGAGCGCTCGGCAAAACTCTGGCGCAAGCCCTGATTGGCCACCAGCACACTGATCGCCTGACGCAAGGACTCCACGGTGACCATTTCTCGCGGCCCCAGGTACAGGTGCGCGCCGACCGCCGCCATGCATTCGCCATTGGCCTGCTGGTTACCGGCCACGGCGATGCTAATGGTTGGCAGCCCCAAGGCGGCACGTTCCCAGCTGGTACCGCCGCCGGCGCCGATGAACAGATCGGCCTGAGCCATCAGCTCGGCGAACTGTTCGGTATGGGTTTGCAGGCGCCAGTCAGCGCGCCCTTGCGCCATGGCCTGCATCCGCTGCCACTCGGGGTTGCCGGTGCCGGCAATGAAGTCCACCTCAAGGCCGTCGATCCCTTCCAGCGCCTGCATGGCCTTCCAGGTTTCGCCGGCAGCATCGAAGCCACCGAAATTCACCAGCAGCCGCCGTGCATGTGGCCGAATCGCTATCGGCTCGCGCTTGAATTCGTCGCGGATCATGGCAAAGCGTGGCCCGAACAGCCCCCGACATTCAGCGTCGATCCACGGTGCGTAGGCGCTGGGCGTGCCACTGAAATTCTGGTCGAGCAACAGATCGACCGCATGCCGACGATTGGCCAGGTCATCGATGGCGGCGATGCGCGGCGCCCACTGTCGGGCCGCCGTTTGCCACCGGTGATCGAGACCGTAGTGGTCGACGATCACCCAATCGAATCGCGCCCCCGCCAATTGCAGCTGCAGGCCATCGATATCGGCCTGCCAGGGCAACGCCGCTTCAATGTCGACTTCAGCGCCGATTGCCTCGGCCGTCAGCCGATAAGTGCGCCAGCCCTGAGCCGCCAGACGATCGAGCAAATGCCCCGGCAGCTCCCGACAGGCAAACGCCACTTCCGCCCCGCCGTCGCGCAGCACCGTGGCCAGGGTCAGGCAGCGGGCGATGTGTCCGCTGCCAATCGCATGGGAGGCGTCGGCGCGAATCAGGACTCTCATGGTTCCAGCTCTCCACCGGCTTTGAGTGCCGCGTAGAGGAATTCGGCACGGGTCCAGTCTTGCTCGGTGTCGATATCCTGCACCAGATGCCGAGGCAAAATCACCGGCAGACTCTGCGCTGAATACAACACCTCGCCGCGCAACCAGGCCTCGCTACGACCCCAATAGAATTGCCCGGCATCCTGATAAGCCTCGGGCAAATCCTGGGAGCGGGTGTCACGGTACTGCGGGTACAGCGAGGTCAACGCGCCCTGAGCATCGATAGTCAAGGCGCGCTGCACCGGAAAGGCAAAACTGCACAGGGAAAAGGCGAAGGATTTTTCCGGGTGCTGCTGCAACAAGCGTAAACCTTCGCGCAAAAAGCGCACCTGGAGCAAGGGTGCGGTGGCGTAGATGCAGCACGCGAAATCGTAGGTCTGACCCTCTGCCTGCAACGTCCGAACCGCGTGTTCGATGACCGCCGCGGTGCCGGTGTAATCATCGGCCAGTTCTGCAGGACGCAGAAACGGCACCTGCGCGCCATGGGCCCGCGCGACCGCCGCGATCTCTGCATCATCGGTGCTGACCAGCACCTGATCGAACACCCCGGACTTCAACGCTGCGCGAATCGAACCGACAATCATCGGTTCGCCGTTGAACAGCTTGAGGTTCTTGCGCGGGATACGTTTGCTGCCACCCCGCGCCGGGATGATCGCGATGGCAGTCACGGGCGTTTTTCCAGGAGAAACCAGGTGATGTCGTCGGAAGGGAATTGTGGGTCTCGGTGATAGCTGAAACCGTAATCCAACAGTTGCAGATCGCTGTAGCGATCGAGCATTTCACCGGCAAAATCGCGCTTGAACAGCTTGCCGCTGTTGCCGCGATACAGCACTTCGACTGGTGCCGGGTTGTAGTACTCGGCGATCAAAATGTAGCGGCTGCTCAAGTCATACAACTGCGCGTAGGCCGCTGGCAGTAATTCGGGTGCCAGGTGAATCAGCACGCCTTTGGTCATGGTCAGGTCGAAGCTGCGCGCCTGTGGATAATCGAACAACGAACCCTGCCAGACACTGGCGATGCCCAGGCTTTGTGCCTGAGCATGAGCTTTGGCATTGATCTCGACGCCGTGCAAATGGCAGCCTGGCAGCAGTTGGTGCAAGGCCAACAGGTTGTTGCCGATGTTAGTGCCCAGTTCCAGCACACTGTTCAGGCGCTGGGTACGGGCGAGGATCCGCGAAAATAACGCGAGGTTGCCGGCGATCAGGGTATTGCCCTGATTACGCTCGACGTACTGGTCGCCAAAATCGCCCTGCCAGAATTGTTCTTGTGCGGTTAGTTCACGCATGGCTCATGCTCATAAATTCAAAAAATCACGTAATCCGCTTCTGCCGAAGGCGTAGGAGCTGGCTTGCCTGCGATCTGCTGCGCAGCGGCAGTAAAACCAGGCAGCGCGGAGTGTCAGGTAAAACCGATAACCTGAATATGCGACTGCTGCGCAGCCGATCGCGAGCAAGCTTGCTCCTACGCCTTCGGCAGAAACAAAAGCAGATTGCGCAACTGCTCAACCACATAGTCCTGTTGTTCGTCGCTCAGGTCCGGAAATAACGGCAGGCTGATCGCCTCGCCGAAGTAACGCTCGGCTTCGGGGTAATCGCCGTCGGTAAAACCCTGCTCGCGGTAATAGGGTTGCAGATGCACCGGGATGTAATGCAGGTTCACCCCGACTCCAGCGCTACGCATCGCATCAAAGACGGCGCGTTGACTCAGCTTGAGTTGCTCAAACGGCACCCGCACCACATACAAATGCCAGGCTGACTCAGCACCTTCCTGCTGCGTCGGCAAGGTCAGCGGCAGATCGGCCAACAGTCGGTGATAACGTGCCGCCAACTGCCGGCGTTTGGCAACAAACGCGTCCAGCCTGGCGATCTGCGACAAACCCAGTGCCGCATGCAGATCGGTCATCCGGTAATTGAAGCCCAGCTCCAGTTGCTGGTAGTACCACAAACCATGATCCGGCACCGACATCTGCGACGGCTCGCCGGTGATGCCGTGACTGCGCAAGCGCCGTAGACGCTCAGCCAATTCAGGCCGATTGGTCAGGACCATGCCGCCTTCGCCGGTGGTGATGATCTTCACCGGGTGAAAACTGAAGATGGTCATCGCCGCATGGGCACCGCTGCCCACCGGCCTGCCCAAGTACGAAGCGCCCACTGCGTGCGAGGCGTCTTCGATCAGGGTGAAGCCATAACGCTCGGCCAGTTCGGCGATGCGCCGCATGTCGCAGCTCTGCCCGGCAAACGCCACCGCTACCACCACTTTCGGCAATGTCCCGGCTCGCTCCGCCGCTTCCAGCTTCGACGCCAACAACCCGGCATCGAGGTTCCAGGTCAGCGGATCGATGTCGACGAAATCCACCTCGGCGCCGCAATAACGCCCGCAGTTGGCCGAGGCAACGAAGGTATTGGGCGTGGTCCACAACCGATCACCCGCGCCCAGCCCAGCGGCCAGGCAGGCAATGTGCAGTGCCGCCGTGGCATTGCACACGGCGATCGCAAACTCGGCCTGACAATGCGCCGCCAACGCCGCCTCGAAACGCGGTACCGCTGGCCCTTGGGTCAACCACGGCGACTTGAGCACTTCGACCACGGCATCGATGTCCGCCTGGTCGATGTTCTGCCGCCCGTAGGGAATCGAGAACGGCGTCATACGTCCTGCTTATGCAGGTCGGCAATCTGGCTCACGCTCATGAACTGCGGATTGTTGTCAGAACGGTATTCGAAGTTTTCGTCCACTGCCTCGCCGCGCTCGCCCAGCCCGTCGACCGCGAAGTCGACGTCAACACTGGTGAAGCGAATCGATGGCTGGATGGTGTAGTGATCCTTGAACTCGATGGTCATCCGTGCATCGTCCAGCGGCACCATCAGCTCGTGCAGCTTTTCACCCGGACGAATACCGACGTTTTTGTGCGGCAAATGCCCGGCCATGCCTTTGGCCAGATCAACGATGCGCACCGAGGGAATCTTGGGCACGAACACTTCGCCGCCATGCATCCGCGCGAAGCTGTCGAGCACGAACTGCACGCCGTGATCCAGGGTGATCCAGAAGCGCGTCATGCGTGGGTCGGTGATCGGCAGTTCTTGCGCGCCGTCACTGATCAGCTTGTTGAAGAACGGCACCACCGAACCCCGCGAGCCAGCGACGTTGCCGTAGCGCACCACGGAAAACCGCGTCTGCTGGTCACCGGCAATGTTGTTGGCCGCGACGAACAGCTTGTCTGACAGCAACTTGGTGGCGCCGTACAGGTTGATCGGGCTGGCCGCCTTGTCGGTGGACAGCGCAATCACCTTCTTCACCCCGTTGTCGATGGCGGCGGCGATAATGTTCTCCGCGCCATTGACGTTGGTTCGAATGAATTCTGTCGGGTTGTATTCTGCCGCCGGCACTTGCTTCAGGGCTGCGGCATGCACCACGTAATCGATCCCGCGCATGGCCACGCGCAAGCGCTCGGCGTCACGCACGTCGCCAATGAAGTAGCGCATGCAGGGCGCGTTGAACACTTGCTGCATCTCGTACTGCTTGAGCTCGTCGCGGGAGAACACCACCACCCGCTTGGGCTGGTATTGCTCCAGCAAGCGGCGGATGAAATTGCGCCCGAACGAACCCGTGCCGCCGGAGATGAAAATCGATTTGCCGTTGAACATGCCGTGCGTCCTCTGACCTGCGCCGGTTACGCGAGCAACTGTTCCCAGTTCACACTGGAAGGGTTGCCGAGGGTGAAACCTTTGCCGGTCAAGGCGAGGTTTTTGTTGTAGGCCAGATCGTGCTGAAACTGCCCGGCCCACTTGTCGCGAAGGGCGTCGAGTGCGGCAGGCGCTTCGGGCAAGGTCCCTGGGTGGGTCACACTCACCTGGGGTGTCCAGACCGTCAGATGACCGCCAGCGGCCACTTTCAGGCACAAGTCGACGTCGCTCCAGGCGTCGGCGAACAGACCTTCATCAAGACCGCCCACCGCGTCAAACAGCGCTTTACGCACCATCAGGCAGGCACCGGACACTGCCGAGTAGTTTTGCTCCAGGGCATGCCGATGCAGGTAGCCGCGAACGGTGCTCGCGTCACCGACGAAGGCCGAGCCAACCCCGTTGTCGAGGCCCAGCACCAGGCCGGCCTGGGTGGTCTTGCCGTCGCGGTCGACCAGTTTCGGCCCGACCACGCCAACTTCCGGACGTAGCGCCAGATTGAGCAGGGTTTCGATCCAGTTCGGGTTGACCACGTCGCTCTCGCTTGACAGCAACACCAGGTATTCGCCCTGGGCGTGCTGCGCGGCGAAGTTGTACAGCGCTGAATCACCCAGGCGCTGTTCGGCACGCACGATGCGCACACGTCCGGCTTTCTGTTCCTGATTATCGAGCCAGGCGGTGACTGCCGCCGATTGGCTTTGGTTGTCCACGACGAGTACTTCGTAGCGCTGGTAGCGGGTCCGCTGCTGGATGCTGTTCAGGCAGCGTTCCAACTGTGGCAGGTTGTCCTGACACGGGACGATAATCGACACCATCGGCCGCCCGCTGTGTCGGTAATCGACGAACCAGGTGCCGGTCGCCTGCGAGGTGACCTGCGCTTTGTAGCCACGGGCCGTCAGATGGCGCAGCAACGCCAGACGCTCATGGGGGTTGTCTTCGATCACCGGCGCCGAGCAGATCAGCAGCGGTTCATCGAGGTGCGCCAACCATGCCATGCCGCCCTGTTCGATGATGCGCAGCAGCAGGTCGAACTCCAGCGCCTTGCTGAAGTCCGCCGAGTAACCGCCAGCCTCCACCAACACGTCGCGACGCACCAGCCAATGGCGGGCCATGATGCTCGGCAGGCTTTGCAGCAGATCAAGGTTGAAGCCCGGACGGAACACATCCACCAGCGCGCCGCTTGGCTGACGCTGGATCTCGTCGGTGGCCACAGCGCGGCACTCAGGGGCCGCCAACAATTCCAGGCTGGCGCGCAGCAAACCACTGCTGGTGAACTGATCACCGGCCTCGGCCAGCAGCAACCAATTGCAGGTCGATTGACGAGCCGCCTGGTTCAGTTTGTCGATGTAGTTGCCACGGGTGACGCGGACGAAATGCAGGGTGTCGTTCGAGGTGGTGACCGTCAGCGGTTCGCCGGTGGTGAACACCACGATCTTGAACGCTTTGCTGTGTCCTTCCAGCAAGCTGTCGAGGGTGACCTGCAACTTCGCCAGGTCATCGTCCAGGTCGACGATCAGCAGGCCGAACTGCGGGCCGCCGTCGTGGGCTTGCAGGTGTGCGGCAATCTTCTCCAACTGCTCGGCATTCGGGTTGCGAGCCTCCAGCCACTTGAGCAGGCGACCGGTCTGCATGGTGTCAAAGGTCTGCTGGTTGCCCACTGGAGACACCGCGTTCAGGCGTTGCTCCCAGGCCAACAGCTTGTTGGCATCGTCTTGCTCACCGAGAATGTCCAGTTGCTGAGTCAGACGCTTGACCACACTGCGGTTAAACATATTGCAGTCGTGCGCTTGCCACAAACGGTCGAGTACCGCTTCCGCCGTGTCGTTGTTGCGCGCATGCATCAGCGCTTCCTGACGTGCCCAGATGCCCTCCAGCTCTTCGAGCTGCAGACGGCCGGCAGGCATGGCGTGCAGCATGAATTCGAACTCGGTCAATAGATCGAAAAACGCTTGGTTGTAGAACGGCATTTCCACGTATTGCTTCTTGCCGAAGCGACGATCGGTGGTCAGCGCATCCGAACTCCAGTGCGACTCGAAAATCAGTTCGGCGGTCAATGAGTTGCCGACGGACAAGCATTGGATCATGGCCGCGAAGCTTTCCAGCACGAACTGCTTGGTCTGCACCGGATCAAGGTCAGTGATGGCCGTGGGCAGCGAGGTCAGGAAGTCGGCAAAAGATTCGCGCTCGGCCACCGACTTGGTATCGGTGTGCACCAGCGACAGGTAAATCTCGGTCTTGTGTTCGGAGCCGTGGTAGTTGATCTCACGCACCACATACGGAATCGGCAGGATTCGCGCCTTGGCCCGCGCCAGCATGTAGTACGCGTGGCCGATTTCCTGCCACTGCACCAGCGTGTCTTCCGGCATCGCCGAGTGCCAGTCGCGCATCAGCGAGGTGCGATGCACCGCATAGAACGGCGGGATGTACTGCGACATGAAATCGATCACGCGATCCTGCGGACGCTCGGACGAAAAGTCTTCCATGACCTTCTTGTCGCGGCGGTAGTAGCTGACGCTGTTAGCCAGGGTCAGGTACATCAGGCAGTAGCCGTGGCACATGCCGTAGTCCGGGTTGGCTTCGAGGAACTCGACCGACTCGGTCAACGCGCCGTGGATGATGAAGTCATCGTCAGCGGCGAGCACCATGTACGGCGTGGTCACATTGTCGACGCCATACGCCAGTTTGCGCTGGATACCCCAATAGCCGAACTGCGGCAGGTGACGGTAGTCGACCGAAGCCGGCTGCCCGAGCATGCTCTGATTGACTTGAGATGAGGAGTCCAACACCAGGATCTTGCAAGGCAAGGTACTGTAGAAGCGTACCGCCCGGAGCAAAAACGCCGGTCGGTTGTGGCTGATCAAAACCACCGTCAACAGCTCGTTCAGTGGTAACGCGTGTTCAGAAACATTTTTGCCTTGCATAACCTTCCCCACAACCGGCGAATCGCCCAAGAAAACCAAACGATGGTATTGCTGCTTAACGGACCCGACGCAAGTAACCGTCCGGGGCGACTGTCACCAGCAGCTTGTTCTGCATCTGGTAATCGATTTCGAACGACGTGTTCTCTTCCAGGTAAGCCCATACCGCGGTTTTCGGGTTATCGCCCGGGCCCCATGGACGGTCCGGGAAGAACTCCGGTGGCATGTCTTCGACCACGGTGTCCATGACCACGCAATAGCTGCCGATCGACACCAACGGCCCGTACAGGCGCAGTTCTTCCAATACGTGTTCGTGGGTGTGGTTGGAGTCGAGGACCAGGATGACTTTCTTGCCTTCGGCAATCGCACGCACTTGCTCAACGATCGCCAGGTCGATGCTCGAGCCTTCGATCATGCTGATGCGCTTGCTCATCGGGTGGCTCTCGATCGCCTCGCGGTTGTGCGCGCGGATGTCGAGGTCGATGCCCAGCACTTCGCCGTGGCCTTGCAGCTCCAGCAACGAGGCGTAGTAGATGATCGAACCACCGTGGGCGATGCCGCACTCGATCACCAAGTCAGGTTTGACCTGCCAGATGATTTCCTGCATGGCCATCATGTCCTGAGGCAGCTGAATGATCGGCCGGCCCATCCAGGAGAAGTGATAGCTGTACTTGTGCTTGGCCGATTCGTTGAAAAAATCGCGGGCCAGGCCCTTGAGTTTTTCGTCCTGGCCCTGGGCACTGATTTCTTTCTCGCATTCGGCTTCGAACGCTTGAGTAATGCTGTTAGTCATCGCGTGATCTCACTGACAAGTCATTGGAACGAAGCACTGTCCACGGCGTGATAGACATAACGCCCATCGGTCATCCGCTTGATTTCTTCGAGGTAGTTCGAGTTCATCACAAACAGGTTGGCGCCCTCGGGCAATGCGTCGCGTGCCTCTTGCGGCGACGACACACGCACACCGCTGAGCGGCAGATAACGCCCCTGTTTGGCCGGGTTGATATCCACCACCTGATCGACCGCCACCCCTGCGCGTTGCAGGAACAACGAATAAATCACGCCCTTGGACGAGGCGCCCCAGATGGCGGCTCCCTGCTCGGGAGCGGATTGAATGATTTGCACCGTACGCGCCAGGCTGTGGGTGAAGTTGCCCGGCAGGTCGACGCGGACCACCGGTTCGCTGGGCGCCGTCTGCAGGCTGCCGAGGTCGGCGACGATGTACAGGTACTGACCGCCAAACAAATGTCCGGCCTCATGCACAGTGCCGAACAAGCGACGCAGGTCCTGCAGGCGGAAGTAATTGACGTGCTCATAGAACACATCGAACCAGGCGTTGTGCTCGACGATCCAGTCGAAACACGGCACCTCGATGTAGATCTGCCCGCCCTGGTTGGCCTCAGCGATTTCCGCGAGGAACGCCACCGGGTCGCCGATGTGTTCCAGCACATGGCGCAACACCACGGCATCCGCCGCCAGGCCAAGGCCACGGGTAAACGGCGCCTTGATCACTTCGTTGTTGTTGCCTTCGTAGGCCGGGTCGATACCGGTGATGGCGTAACCCAGACCGCTCAGCAGCTCAAGAAAATAGCCTTTACCGCACCCGACTTCGATCAGTTGTTGGCCTTTGAAGTGGCGTGCGATCACACCCTCGACATCATTCAGGTGTTGCTGGAACTGACCCGAGTGCGCCTGTTCATTCTGATAGTCGCTGTCGTAGCTCAGCTTGTCGGCATCGAACGCCTGATTGAAGACCAGGCCGCTGACTGCATCTTGCACCAACACCATGTCAGCGCTGGCCGACGCCTTGGCGGCGGCGCTGTCGGCGAAGGTCCGATTCTGCAACACCGGCAAATCGGCGACCCGATATAACTCATGCACCATGCTCGGTTACCTCACCTGGCTCTACGTTTAAAAGTTGTTTCAGCCGGTCAGCCACGCCCCAGAACGCCATCGGTTCGTGGGGGGAATAGCCGTAATGCCCGAGGTTCAAGGTGATCGACGCGCCACGCTCTCGCAGCCGCTGCTCGACCAGCGCCCTGACCGAAATCGGCTGGCCGCTGGCACAGTTGATCACCCCGGAAAATCCCCGGTGTTGCAGGATCTGCGCGAGGTAATCCGCCGCGACTTCGATGGCCAGATAGTCGCGCAGTTGATCCCCCGCCGACATATTGAACGAGGCGTCGCCGGCCTCGATGGCACGGTCCAGGCTGGCCAGCAAACTGTTGCGGTTTTGCCCGGCGCCATGCAGATAAAACAGCCGCGCCCATTGCAAGGTGAACGGCAGCTCTCGCTGCAAGCTTTCGAGGAACAGGCGCAAGGTATTCTTCGCCAGACCATATGGATTGCCGGGCTGCGGCGCGGTCTGTTCATCCAGCGGACCGCTTTGCAGGCCGTATTCGAAACAGGTGCCCGTGACTAAAACCTGCGGCACACCGGCCTCGACTGCGCGTTTGATAAAGGCATAGTCGGCCATCAGGTTGTGCTCGAAATGGAACAGCCCCTGATAGTTTGGCAAGCCTGGCCACGCGAGGTGGGCCAGGGCGTCGACGCCTTCGGTCAGCGCAGCAACCTCTAGCTCGGCGGCATGAATATCGGCAACGATGAACTCCACCGCGCCGAACCACGGCATGCTCTGCGCCACCTCAAGGTTGCGCGCCACCGCACGCACGCGGCAGCCACGGGCCAACAAGGCGCTGACCAGATGGCGACCGACAAAGCCGGTCGCGCCGGTGACCAGCACGTGCAAGCCCGTCACAGCAGGGTCAACTCAGGCACGGCGATCACGAATCGCCCGCCCCATTCGCGAACCTGCGCCTGTTGCTGACTCACCTCGTGCAACAGGTTCCACGGCAACACCAGCACGTAATCCGGTTGCTCTTTGGCGATACGTTCAGGCGACACCACCGGAATCCGACTGCCTGGCAAGAATTTGCCTTGCTTGTGCGGATTGGCGTCGGCGACCCACGCCAGCAAGTCAGGCTTGACCCCGGCATAGTTGAGCAAGGTATTGCCCTTGGCTGCCGCGCCGTAGCCGACCACGCGCTTGCCGTCGGCCTTGGCCTGCAACAGGAAACGCAGCAGGTCGTGCTTGATCTGCTCCGCAGCCGGGGCCAAGGTCGAGTAGTACTCGGGGGTTTGCATGCCGGCGGCCAGTTCGATGTCCAGCATGAACTGCACCGAGGCCTGACGCGCACGCCGTTCGCCATCAGCACGCTGGACGAAAACCCGCAGCGATCCGCCATGGGTCGGCAACTCACTGACGTCGAAAATTTCCAGACCGTTGCGCTTGCACAAGCTTTGTACAGCCGTCAGCGACAGGTAGGAATAATGCTCGTGGTACAGGGTGTCGAACTGCGCCCCCGCCATCAGCGCCATCAGATGTGGAAACTCGAAGGTTGCCACGCCGGCAGGCTTCAACAGCGTGGCGAAACCGCCGAGGAAATCGTTGATGTCCGGCACGTGGGCCAGCACATTGTTGGCCGCCATCAAGTCCGCCGACCAACCTTCAGCCACCAGTTGCGCCGCACTGTCGCGACCGAAAAACACCTCGCGAATCTCCAACCCTTTTTCACGCGCCGCCTGGGCCGTGCTGTGGGTCGGCTCGACACCGAGGCAGGCAATACCGCGCCTGGCCACGTATTGCAGCAGGTAGCCGTCGTTGGCGGCGATTTCCACCACGCGACTGTGTTCGTTCAGCGCGAAGCGCTCGACCATCTCGGCCACATAGCTTTCGGCGTGGGCCAGCCAGGTGCTGGAGTAGGAGCTGAAATAGGCATAGTCGGCGTCGAACAGGCTTTCGGCGCTGGTGTAGTCCTCAGTCTGGACCAGCCAGCACGCCTGGCACACCTGCACTTTCAACGGTACCCATTGCTCGGCCTTCTCCAGTTGCTCCGGGCGCAAATACGCGTTGGACGGTGGCGAGGTGCCGAGATCAATCAACGGCAAGGCCAATGGGGTGCCGCAACCTCGGCAATTCATAGACGCACTCCAGCGAATCGATGATCGAGCAAGGGATGCGAGGCGTCCCGCTCCGACAGATTTTTGACAGGCAACGGCCAGGCGATCGCCAGACGCGGGTCATGCACCGACAAACCGGCCTCATGCGCCGGGGCGTAGTCGGCGCTGTGCAGGTAGAGCAATTCGGCGTCTTCAGTCAGGGCCTGGAAACCGTGGGCGAACCCCGCCGGAATCAGCACGCTGCGACCATCGCCCTCCCGCAAATACTCGGCGTGCCAGCTCAGAAACGTTTTCGAGTCGGGGCGCAAATCCACAGCCACATCCCAGACCTGGCCGCGCAGGCAACTGATCAACTTCGCTTCGGGCGCCTGGGCGGTCTGGTAATGCAAGCCGCGCACGCTGCCACGCTCGCGCGTGCAAGAGTGGTTGATCTGGCGGATGTGAAACGGCTGCTCGAAGCCCTCCAGACTGCCTTCACAGAACAGCCGGGAAAAATGCCCGCGTGCGTCGCGATGATGTTTGTGCTGAACATTGAACAGCCCGGCCAACGGCAATGGGGTCAACAGGAAATCGCTCACTGCAAACCTCGATAACGATCCAGTTGCGCCAGCGTCACTTCACGCATGTCCGCGCCCTGCGTCCAGGCCAAGTGCCAATCCAGGGTGTGTTCGAGGCATTGCTGCAACGACCAGCGCGGCTGCCATGCCAGGCGTTGACGCGCCTGGCTGCTGTCCAGACGCAACAGGCCCGCTTCATGCAAATCGCTCTTTTCGATGCGTAAACCGGGGGCTTGCGGCCAGCGTTTGGCGAGCAGCTCAACCACCTCACCGACGCTGCACATGTCGCTGTCGCCGGGACCGAAGTTCCACGCGCCGGCAAATTCAGGGCCTTTTTCGTACAGCGCCGCCGCCAGTTGCAGGTAACCCGCCAGCGGCTCCAGCGCGTGCTGCCACGGGCGCACGGCTTGTGGATAACGCAAGGTCACCGGTTCATCGGCAGACCAGGCTTTGAGCACATCGGGAATCAAACGCTCCGGCGCGAAATCGCCGCCACCCAGGACGTTACCGGCGCGCGCCGTGGCCAGGGCCAGACCGTGTTCGTCATAGCGCTCGGCGGAGAAAAACGAGGCTGCGTAGGACTGCGCCAACAACTCACAGCAGGCCTTGCTGCTGCTGTAAGGATCATGGCCACCCAGCGCTTCGTTCTCGCGGTACGGCCACAGCCACTCTTGGTTGGCGTAGACCTTGTCAGTGGTGACCAGCACGCAGGCACGCACGCAACCGACCTGACGAATCGCTTCCAGCAGGTTGAGAGTGCCCATGACGTTGCTGGAATAGGTGCCCAGCGGATCACGATAACCTTCACGCACCAGCGGTTGCGCGGCCAAGTGCAGGACGATTTCCGGTTCGACGTCGGCCAGCACTTCCAGCAACGCGCCGAGGTCACGCAAATCACCGCGTTGATCGTTGATGCCATCGCTGACCCGGGCCAGTTCAAACAGGCTCGGCTCAGTGCCGGGGGCCAACGCGAAACCGGTAACCTCGGCGCCGAGGCTCTTGAGCCACAACGCCAGCCAGCTGCCTTTGAACCCGGTGTGGCCAGTCAGCAGGACTCGCTTGCCGCGCCAGAACCCGGGGCTCAGTCCCACTGTTTCCATGGGGCCTCCCCACTTTGCCACAGCTGTTCCAGGTAATTCTTGTCGCGCAGGGTATCCATCGGGTGCCAGAAACCATCGTGCTGGTACGCCGCCAGTTCCCCGCGCTCAGCCAGGCCATTCAACGGGTCGGATTCCCAGACAGTCTCATCATTGCTGATCAGCGACAGCACCTTGGGCGACAACACGAAGAAACCACCGTTGATCCAGCCACCATCGCCACGCGGCTTTTCAATGAAGCCACGGACCATGTTGCCTTCGCGCTCCAGCGCGCCGTAACGGCCTGGCGGCTGCACGGCCGTGACGGTGGCCAGTTTTCCATGGGTCAAATGGAAATCCACCAGCGCACTGATATTCAGGTCGGAAACGCCGTCACCATAGGTGAAACAGAAGGCTTCTTCGTTTTCCAGGTAACGGCCGGCACGACGCAAACGGCCACCGGTCATGGTTTCTTCGCCAGTGTCGATCAGGGTCACGCGCCACGGTTCGCTGTAATTCTGATGCACGTCCATGCGATTGTTGGACATGTCGAAGGTGACGTCGGAGGTGTGCAAGAAGTAGTTGGCGAAGAAATCCTTGATCGCATAGCCCTTGTAGCCAAGGCAAATCACGAAGTCATGAATCCCGTGGGCCGAGTACTGTTTCATGATGTGCCAAAGAATTGGCTTACCACCGATCTCGATCATCGGTTTAGGCTTGAGATGCGATTCCTCGCTGATTCGCGTGCCCAGACCGCCCGCCAGAATGACTGCTTTCATCGTGTCCCCTCTTGTTCTTCACAGAGCCGCGCCAAGTCGTTGTCGAACTGGGCGGGCCGCCTGGATAAATCGCTGGAAATCCGGCCCGGAACTCGGTGGACCGCGCCGCAAACGCAGGATTTATGGCGATATGAGGGGAACTTGCAGGAAGCGCGCCAGCTTGGATTTTTGCTGGGGGCTTGGGGTTTGATTACCGGATTTTGGGGACATATCCGTTTTTTGCGTTTAGCTGAAATGGCTTGAGGAACGGGGCGATAGTGGGTTTCGTCAGGTGGATCGTGAAGATCAAAAGCAAACGCTCATCTCTGTAGGAGCTGCCGAAGGCTGCGATCGACCGGGCACCGGTCGCCACGATTCAATGCCATTCGCAGCCTTCGGCAGCTCCTACAACGACCGTGTTCACAAATAATCCTGAGCGTATTGAATCCCGAGGTCGGGAGATGCCCCGTTTTCAGGAGGCTGAACGCAGGCGCTGTTCCGGGGGACGCCGGAACAGCGCCGGAGTGAAGGGACCCCGAGCCTAAGCGAGGGGCCGGATGATGGGGCAAGCGTTTTGGTTAGTTTTTGCTGGGCCGGCACACCGGCGTTTGAAAAAGTGACACGCCGTAAGGGCGGAACCGTACTAACAGTTAATCCCAAAAACGGATATGTACCTAAAAACCCCAGTAATCAGGGCCCAACGCATCAATCCGCCAACCACCCCTGCTCCCAGTAACGCAGATTATCCCCACGCAACATAAAGTCCCGGCGCACCGCCTCACGCAAGTCATCCCCCATCCGATAGCTGGCCTCAGGGTCCGCCAAATGCATGCGAATCGCCTGCAGCCACTCGTCAGTGCTGTTGGTCTTGACCCGCGTACACGGCAGGTAACCGCGATAAGCCGCCGTGTCACTGCACACCACCGGATAACCACACGCCCCGTACTCCAACAGGCGCAGGTTACTTTTGCATTCGTTGAAGATGTGGAATTCCAGCGGCGCCAGCGCAAGGTCCAGGTTCAGGCTCGCCAGCTTGGCCGGATAAACAGACAGGTCGATGACCCCAATGAACTCGTGCACGTAAGGCTTCAGCACCTCAGGACACATGCCAAAGAACACCCACTCTACTTCGTTGGCCAATTCGCGAACGACGTCAATAATGATGGCCAGATCGCCGGTATGACTGGTGCCGCCGCCCCAGCCAATCCGTGGTTTGCTCGACGTCCGGCGCTTGCTTTGCACCGACTCCCACAGGTGTGGCGCCAACATGTTCGGCACCACGCGAATGTCGTCGTGCATGCTGGACAACGCATCTGCCAGCGGCTCCGTCGAGACCACCACCCGATCACACAAACCAATGGCGCGACGAACCAGGCGCTCCATTTGAATGTTGTCAGGCATGTTACGGGCATGGGTGTTCTGGTGAGTCGGCTTGATGATGTAGTCATCGAGCTCGTAAATACGTCGGGCGTTAGAGTAGGTCTTCAGGCCGATGATTTCATTGATCGGTCCTTCACTGTACCGCCCCTGCAGGATCATGACGTCCGGCGACTGGCGCTCGATGTCGATGATGGTGGGCAAGTCATAACAGATACGGCCGACCGCCCGGCCCGCCGCTTCCAGCTCAATCAACGGCTGAGTTGCGCGGTAATGACCGACTGCCGAGGCGTTGATCGGCAGCACCAGGATGCTCGGTAGCGGGCTGCGGGAAAACGGCGTCCAGCCTGTGGATAAGCCTGGCTCCAGGCTAAAACTGGACCCCCCCAGGGTGTGCAGCGCAAGGTTCGGACTGTACGCCGGATCGCGAGCGATGACCGGCAGCCAACGCTTGTAGAAGGTTTCCTGTTCCTGATTCAGCAGCGCTAGCTGCTCTTCACCCTGAACCACCGCCGGCGCCGCTCCCAACGCCAACTGCGCATAAGGCGTCCAGACCACCAGATGACCGCTGTCACGAATACGCAGGCACAGGTCAACTTCGTTCAGCGATTGCGCCAGCCCTTGCTCGTCCAGGCCGGACACTGCGTCGAACAGTGATTTGCGTACCAGCAGGCAATCGCCGCCCACCGCACTCAGGTCGTGGGCAACTTGCAAGCGATGCATGTAGCCGGCGGCTTGCAGGCTTTCGCCCTTGAACGGCACGCCAGCCGGGCCTTGCAGACCGAGAATCAGACCGGCGTGAACCACCAGACCACTCGGGTTGAACAGTTTGGCGCCGACCACGCCGACTTCCGCACGCTGCCCGTGGTTGAGTAACTCTTCAAGCCAGTCAGCTTGGGTGACCACCGCACAGGGGTTGAGCAGCAGCAGGTATTCACCCCGCGCCTGGGCCGCGGCAAAGTTGCGAGTCGCCGCCAGGTTGCCCTGAGCCGGGTAACTCAAGACTCTCAATTTGTCGGCACCCAGCTGAGCCATCGCAGCCAGCCACGCGAGGGTGTCGGGTTGCTCGCTGCCATTGTCGACCAGCAGCAGCTCGTAATCGGTGTAGGTGGTTTTCTCCAGCAGGCTCTCGACGCAACGCTGCAACAGCGCGACGTGGTCCTTGCTGATGATAATGATCGAGACCAACGGGCGATGGCCATGCTGGTAGTCGACCCGATTGAGCAACGGCATGCTGCCGGGGCGAATTTCATGGGCCACGCCCAGCCGCTGCAGATGCGCCTCCACTACCAGAGGATTAAGCTCGATGACCTCGGGCAGCGACAGCCACTTGGACAGGGCGAACGATGATTCCAGCAAAATCTCGGCGGCGTGCCCGACGACCTCAACGCCCTGCTCTTCCACCAGGCGCCAGAGTGCATCGTGGGGAGCCAGTTCGCCGTGGCGCGAGTCAAACGCGCCCACGTCGAGAAATGCCTGGCGCTCGAACGCCAACGCACGCCCGACGTAGGGATAGCTGCGCATCAAGTCCAGGTTGAAGTCCGGCTTGAACGCGGGCTCGGCGGATTCACCGTCGCGCAAACCACCTTCATCGCTGTAGAAACACAAGGCTTGCGGCGCGTTGACGATCCGATCAGCCAACACCAGCAGCGCCGACGCCACCAGCCGATCGCCCGCTTGCAGCAGATAGAACCAGTCACTGCCGTCGAGTTGCGGCAACACCTGGTTCAGTTGTTGCTGCCAATCGTCCTGCATCGGCAGGGTAAACACCTGGTCTTCCAGGCGCGCCTCAGTACAAGCGCTGGACAATACCAGCACCAGTTCCGGCGGATACAGTTGAGCTTCCAGGCTTTGCAAAGTGACCTGCAGGCTGGCGTTGCCGCCCTGCGCATCAATGATCACCGGCACAATCTTCGGTTTGCGCGGCCAGGCGGCCAGGGTGTCCGGCAGCAATTTACGCAGCGGCTCCGAGAGAACGCGGCAACCTAGCCAGTGGTTATACAGTTCAGAGAAGCTTTCACTCTCAATCCCGACCCGCCAGACCTGCGTGCTCTGCTTGGTACCCAGCGTGCGGCTCAGCGGCAATTCACTCCAGACGCGCGGGGCCACGCTCGCCTGCGCCATCGGTACATAACGAACCCAGCCGCGGGCCGGCGCAGCTTCACCGTTGCGCGCCTGGAGCATCTGCACCACCCAGCCACGCTCGGCCAACGCGGTCTCGCGCATGAACTGCTGACGGCTATAACGCCCAGGATACAGACGCTCGACACTCGTAACATTGTCCAGCACCGCCATGTTGCCACGCCGCAAAAGGCAGACATACAAGGCAAAGTCCAGCGTCGCCAGGAAGCAATGGTCCGGTTGGGTCAGTGCGGGCAACAGCTCGAGCATATCACTGCGGCGAAACAGCGCATTGGTGAAGCCGCCGAGGAAATTGACCGGGTAATTCTCGAGAAACGACAGCAGGTCATCGCCTTTGTAAATCGCGCTGACGTGGGCCAGCGGGCTGTTCTCCAGGCGTGGCGGCAACTGGTAATCGTCGGCGTCCCAGAACATCCGTTGCGCCAGCACCAGGTTGATGTCCGGGTGATCGATCAGCGGTTGCGCCTGTTTCTCGATGCACACCGGGAACAACTGGTCGTCATCACAGAGAAACTTGATGTACTCACCCGACGCCTCGGCCAGGCACGCCAGCAGGTTGCCGACCATGCCCAGTCGCTGCGGATTGCGCACATAGCGCAGCGACACCGACGTATCTTCCTGCCAGGACTCGACGATATCCCTGATCTCATTGTCGCGACTGTCGTCGCACACAATGACTTCCAGATGGCTGTAACTCTGGCTCAGCGCCCCGGCCAACGCTCGGTTGAAAAAGCGCGGATTGAAGGCGGGGATGACGATACTGACAAGAGGGAGTGGATTCACGGCGGGTAACTCACGAGCGGCGAACGCACACCCGGACGAGTGAGCGTTCTGACCGCTGAAAAAGACGGCTTGGACTCGACAATGAGGACGGTCGGTCAACCGCCCTCACCGAACGGCTTAGAGCTTGTTGAACAGGCCCAACTGCGAGATTTTGCTGAACGCCAGTTGCGCGGCTTGCAACATGGTCTGTTGCAAAGTCAGGCGAGTAATCGCATCCACCGGGTCCGAGTTGAGGATCGTTCCCTGATCCTTGGTGTTGTTCAACCCCAGACTGGTGTTGGTCGCTACCTGGTTCTGCAACACCGAGCCGCGCGCACCGATGCTGCTGATGGCGCTGCTGACCTGAGTGGCGGCGCTGGCGATGTTGCCCAGACCCGAATCCATCGAGGCGCGCAGCTGCTGCAAGGCAACCGGGTTACCGTCCGCCGGTGCGTCCAGCGCCTTGGTGATCGCCGACAAGGTATTGAGCACGTTCTGCGTCTGGTGGGTGTTGGCCTGAATCGAGAACGTATCGCCGTTAGCCGGTGCGCCGCTGAGGGTGAAATCTACACCGGCCGCCGTTGCCGTGGTGCCGCTGACGGTACCGCTGGACACTGGCTTGCTGTTGCCGGTGACCGGCGACGCGTACAAATCGAAGGTCGTGGCGCTGGTGAATTTAAGCACCGCGCCGCTCGCCGGGAAGACGTTGTTGTAGGCGGTCGGGTTACTGACGTTGGTGCCAGTGATCACCGACGTCGAGGTGTTGCCCGGGCTGCGCGAGGCAACGATCGAATCCGGCGTGCTGCCGAGTGTGAAGGTGTGGCCGGCCATGGCTGCGTCCGCACTGGCAGTCGAGGCCTTGTCGGTCGCGCTCAGGTTGACGTTCAGACCCAAGGTTACACCGCGCAGGGTGATGCTCTGCGACGACGCGTCAGCCGAACTGAAGGTGCCGTTGGAGGCAGTCTCGGAGGTAATGTCGGTGCCGCCGGAATCGGTGATTTTGTAGGTGGTGCTGCTCAGGAAGCTCACCTTGTAAGGCTGACCACTGTTGAAACTGCTGTTGAAGGTGGTGCTGTTTGTCACCTGGCCACCGGACAGCGTAACCCGGCCATCGTCTACTGCGGGCGAGGTCATGGTGCTGCTGGTGCGGGTGGTGTTGATCGCCTGTTCAAAGGCATCAAAGCCGGTGGTGTTGCTCGCCATCGACAGGTTGGCGCCGACCGGCAGGTTGATCGAGCTCTGGTCGCCGTTGTAACTGTAGGTGCCGTCCGGGTTCTGCTGGTACGGCGGCGTCGAGGATTTTGAGCCAGAGAAAATGTACTGGCCGTTGGAATCCTGAGTGTTCATGAACGACAGCACTTGGGCCTGAATTTGCTTCAGTTCGGAGGAACTGGCCTCGCGATCTTTATCGCTCTGAGTGCCGTTAGCTGCGGTCAGGATCAGCTCCTGGGCACGCTGCAATGCCGTGGTAATACCGTTCAACGCCGCTTCCGACTGAGCCATGGTCGACTGCGCCGCCGTGGTGTTGGCGTTGTACTGATCGAGCATAGAGCTCTGCTGGCCGAGCTGCACCAAACGCGCGGCACCCACCGGGTCATCACCTGCGGTATTGACCCGCACCTGACTGCTGACTTCCTGGCTTGTGGCAACCACGTTGCTGTAGATGCGCTGATAGTTCGACGTACTGGCATCGTAAAATTGGGAAGTGGAAATTCGCATGGTTTACGACCCCTTACAGAGCGTTGATCAAAGTGGTGAAGGTGTCCTGCGCGGTCTTGATGATCTGCGACGACGCGGTGTAGTACTGCTGGTACTTGACCAGGTTGGCGGTTTCTTCATCGAGGTTGACCCCGGACACCGAATCACGGGCGCTTTTCGCCTGGGTAACGATGGCCGTGGTGGCGGCGCTGTCGTTCTTGGCCTGGCTCGCCTGGGCACCGACGGTTTCCACCAGCTTGCCGTAGGCATCGGACAGGCTCATGCCGGTCCCGCTGCCGTTCACGCCAACAGTCTGCGCGGTCTGCAAGCCAACGGCTGCCGAGGCGTTGCGGTTGTCGGAAGAACCCGGCGGGGTCAGGGCAACGTTGTAGGCATCACCTGCTGTCGGCGAGCCGGACAGGGTCATCTGGAAGGTGAAGGACTCCTGCACGCCCCCGCTAGTGATCGGAGCGCCTGCGGCGTCGACCATCGGCACGGTCAGCTTCAGAGTGTTGGCCTGGCCTGGAACGATGCTGCCGGTACTAATGGTGTTGCCCTTGGCATCCAGCAAGGTGTAAGTCTGCGAGCCACCCGAAGCGGCACCGAACGTCAGTTTGAGCGGCGTCGAATTGGTAATGCCGTTGCGCAGGTCCGCACTGGTGGTCGGGTTGTAGATGTCCAGTTTGCTGGTCAACGAAGGCTGTGCAGAGATCGTGCTGGAGCCCTTGTTGCTGGCACCCGCCGTGGCAGTCAACGGTGCCGCTGCTGCCAGGGTGCTCGGGTCGGTCATGATCGTACTGATGCCACTCGACGCGTTACGGGTCGGGGTGACTTTGAAGCTGTCGCCGGCCGCGAGCCCGCCGCCGTTCAATTTCAGGGTAAAGCCGTCGATCACCGGAGGCGGCGTGGTGCTCAGGTCGAACGAGCCCATGTTGGTGCCGTCAGAGCGCGTCACGCTGTAGGCCGTGGCGCTGGTGAAGGTGACCTTGTAATCGTTGGTGGTCAGCTTGCTGGTGTCTGAGATGGTGACGTCCAGGTTGCCCGAACCGGCACTGTTACCGGTCTGGGCAATGCTGCGCTGGCTGACTGCCGAAATGGAGTTGATGCTGCTGAACAAGCTGCTGCCGAAGTTACCGTTGAGGTCGATACCCTGGTTCAGCTGGCTGTTGACCTGGTCGGACACCGTCAGTGCCACACGCCCCAGTTCGTTGACCGCCGGGTTCAGCACATCGTTGCGATAACGGATCAGGCCGCCGATGCTGCCGCCAGTGACCACCGAGGTCACGTCCGAGCTGCTCGAGCCGTAGTTGACCGACAGGTTGTACTGCGACGGGTCGCTGGCACTCGGTCCAGCCGTCAGGGTGTTCGAGGTATTGCCGGTCACCAGTGCCTGTCCGGTGCCGATGTACACGTCGTAACTGCCATCGGCACCGGTGGTCACTTTGGCGCCGACCAGGGTGTTGAGCTGACGCACCGCTTCGTTACGCGAATCGAGCAAGGTATTGGGCGTCGAGCCTCCCGCAGAGGCCACCTTGATTTGTTGGTTCAACTGGGCGATCGACGACGACAGCTGGTTGACCTGCCCGGCCAGGCTGGTCAATTGAGAGTTGATGTTGGTGTTTTGGCTGGTCAGCTGCGACGACATCGAGTTGAAGCGGCTGGCCAGCGCGCCCGCAGTGGTCAGGAATTGCGAACGGGCACCGGCGTCGGTGGCTGTGGTCGAAATCGCCTGCAATTGGGTGAAGAAGGTCTTCAAGGTGCTGGAGATGCCACTGCTGCTGTCGGACAACAGGGTGTCCGTCGAACCCACCTGGCCGAGAAACGCCGAGGTATCGCCATCGAGCGCGGTGGTGGTTTGCAATTGGGTATCGAGGTACGAGTTGTAGATCCGGCGCACGTCGGAGATGGTCGTCCCCGTGCCGATATAACCCGCGCCACCAATGGCGGTCTGCCCCGATGCGGTGGTCATGACCTGCTGGCGCGAATACCCGGCGGTATCCACGTTGGCCATGTTGTTACCGATGGTGTTCAGCGCAGCCGAACTGGAGGTCAGCCCCGAAAGCCCAATTGAAATCAGTGACATGATTCAAGCCTTATAAAGTCGTGGAAGAGCCCGAGTTGGCGTAGTTCTGGTAACTCTTCATCTGCTTGGCGATTTGCGAAATCTTGTTGGCGTAATCCGGGTCTGTAGCGTATCCGGCCTTCTGCAGCTCTTTCACAAACTGTTCTGGGTTATCGGCAGACTTCAGAACACCTTGATAGCGATTATTGTTTTGCAACACAGTCACCAGGTCGTGGAAGCTGTCGGCGTACGAACCGTAGGAACGGAAGTCTGCCGTTTCCTTGACCATCTTGCCGTCACGGAACTCACTGGTGATCGCACGCGCTTCAGGCCCCTGCCAACCGCCCTGGGCCTTGATGCCGAACAGGTTGTGGCTGTTGCTGCCATCCTGGGTGCGCATGATCGATTTACCCCAACCGGTTTCCAGCGCCGCCTGGGCTACCAGTACCGTCGGGTCGACGCCGATGCGTGCCGCCGCGTCCTTGGCCAATGGCAACATGGTCGCGACAAAGTCATCCTGGTTACTGAAGGTTCTTCTGCCCGGCGCCAGCGGCGGCTGAGCGATGGTCCGCCCGGCGATCCCGGTGGAGCCATTGGAAAGATTCGGGTCCTGGGTCCAGTCGCCGTTGCCGGCATAGGAGCCGACCGGGTGCGCGGTTTGCGGCGCAGTGGTCGAAGTCGCCGGCACGATACCGGCCAGCAGCCGGTCCGCGAGGTGGCTGGGCAGTGACAGGCGACGCTGATTGAGCTTGGCCACGTCATCGCTGTGTACGTTATTGCCGGCGTTGGCGATGGCCAGCCGGTGATCGCTCGCGACCGAACGGGTGGCCCACAACGGACGCTGGGCGATCTGGGTCGCGAGACCGGTAGCCTTGACGTCGGTGCTGGCCGCAGCAGTTGCAGGCTGCGTCGGCGCACCTTGCCCCGGTCGTTTCAAATCGGTGTTTTTGGCAGTCAACGAGGTATTCAGTTGAGTGCCCAAACCCGATGACGGGTGCACACCCTTGTCTTTCGATAACTGGCGCATCAGCACGTCTTGCAGACCGATACCGCCGCCCTGTCGGGACATGATCACCGCCAGTTGCTGGTCATACATTTCCTGATACTGCTTGGTCTCAGGCGTATTCATCGGGTTGTCTTTGGCCAGCACATCACTGGCCGAACGCATCGACTTAAGCATCTGGCTGACGAACAGCGATTCGAATTCCTGCGCCACTTTTTTCAGGTTGGCAGTACTGTCGCGGTCGCCATTCTTCAGAGCGCTCAGGCGTGTCAGGTCGGTATACGCCCCCGAATCACTGGCCGTGGGCACCGCGCTTTTGGGCATGTCCATGCGCGGGTCCTTAGATCACGATCAGGTCGGCTTGCAAGGCGCCGGCCTGTTTCAATGCTTCTAGAATCGCCATCAAGTCACCCGGCGCCGCCCCCACCTGGTTGACCGCACGCACGATCTCATCCAGCGTGGTGCCCGGACCGAACTTGAACATCGGGTGCAGTTCTTGCGCGGCATTGATCCGCGAGCGTGGCACCACGGCGGTCTGGCCGTTGGACAGCGGACCTGGCTGGCTGACGATCGGGTCTTCGGTAATGGTCACGGTCAGGCTGCCGTGGGTCACGGCGGCGGGCGACACTTTCACGTTCTGGCCGATGACGATGGTGCCAGTCCGCGAGTTGATGATGACCTTGGCCGAGGTCTGGCCTGGATCGACTTCCAGGTTTTCCAGCATCGACAGGTAATCAACACGCTGGTTGGGGTCCAGTGGCGCCGTGACGCGCACCGATCCGCCATCCAGTGCCTGAGCAACACCAGGGCCGAGCATGTCGTTGATTTTATCAACGATGCGCTTGGCGGTGGTGAAGTCGGAGCGATTGAGGTTCAGCGTCAGGCTGTTGCCCTGGTTGAAACCACTCGGCACCGCGCGTTCCACCGAAGCACCCCCCGGAATACGACCCGACGACGGAACGTTGACGGTGATCTTCGAACCGTCGCGGCCTTCAGCGTCAAAACCACCGACCACCAGGTTGCCCTGAGCAATCGCATAGACGTTGCCGTCGACACCTTTCAACGGGGTCAGCAACAGGCTACCGCCGCGTAGGCTTTTCGAGTTACCGATGGACGACACGGTGATATCGACCATCTGCCCCGGCTTGGAGAACGCCGGCAGGTCGGCATACACCGCCACCGCCGCGACGTTTTTCAACTGCACGGTGCCGGAACCCACCGGCACCTTGATACCGAACTGGGCCAGCATGTTATTGAAGGTTTGCAGGGTGAACGGGGTCTGGGTGGTTTGGTCACCCGTGCCGTTCAGACCCACCACCAGACCGTAGCCGATCAATTGGTTGGTCCGCACGCCGGAAATACTGGCAATGTCCTTCAACCGCTCGGCGTGTACACCGCAGGCGGTGGACAGCAGCAGCACCGCAGCCATCAGTTGCTTGAACTTGATCATGTCTATCCCGCTATTAAAAAGGGAACAACGGGCTGAGGAATAAACGATCGAACCACCCCGGCTGGCTGGAATCGGCAAACGAACCGGTTCCCGAATAGGTGATGCGTGCGTCGGCCACTCGGGTGGATGACACGGTGTTATCAGTGGCAATGTCGTCGGCACGTATCAAACCGGCAATACGCACCAGCTCATCACCGGTGTTCAACGTCATCCATTTCTCGCCGCGCACCGCGAGGATACCGTTAGGCAACACCTCGGCCACGGTGACGGTGACGGAACCGGTCAGGCTGTTGCTCTGCGCCGCCTTGGCATCACCCTTGGTGGTGCGCGCGCCGTTGTAGCCAACGTTCAAGCTCAAGTCGGCACCGCCCAACGGGTTGTTGGTCGTCAGGCCACCACCAAAGAACGAGGTCAGGCCAGTGGTGTTGCTGCTGTTCTTGGTGATGCCGTCGCTGGCCGCTTTGCTCGCGTCGGTTTTCTCCGACAGGGTAATGGTGATGATGTCACCCACCCGATAGGCCTTGCGGTCGTCATACAGGTTCTGTTCAAACCCGGCCTGATAAATCGAGCCGTTGTTCGCCGCCGACGGCAGTGGCGTTCGTGGCAACACCGGGGCGTAGAAAGGGTCATTGGGCTTGGCCACAGGCGCAACACAGCCAGCCAGAAGCACGGCGTCGAAAAGCACAGCCGCTAGCAGGGAAAGCCGCAGAACAGAAAGCCGTTTCATGACACTTAAAACCTCGCGGTGTAGCAGGTACTTATCAGGTACCCCATCGAATTGATCAGGTAGAGCGACAGGCCCATCAGGCCTGTCAGGGCATTACAGATTTTGTGTGATGTTCTGCAGCATCTGGTCAGCGGTCGAGATCACTTTGGAGTTCATCTCGTAGGCGCGCTGAGTGGTGATCATGTTCACCAACTCTTCAACGGTGCTCACGTTGGAGTTTTCCAGAGTGTTCTGCTGCATGGTGCCGAAACCGTTCAGACCTGGCGTACCGACCTGCGGCGCGCCGCTGGAAGCGGTTTCCAGGAACAGGTTGCTGCCTTCGGCCTGCAAGCCGGCCGGGTTGATGAAGTCAGCGGTCTGCAGGTTGCCGATGATCTGCGACGTAGCGTTGGCGCCCGCCAGAGTGATCGACACCGTGCCGTCCTGGCCGACGGTAAAGGTCTGCGCCTGTGCTGGCACGACAATCGCCGGCTCCAGCGCGTAACCGTTGGCGGTCACGATCTGGCCATTGGAGTCCAGGTGGAAAGTACCGTCGCGGCTGTAGGCGATGGTCCCGTCAGGCTGGCGAATCTGGAAAAAACCACGGCCGTTGACCGCGAGGTCGAGCGGGTTATCGGTGGTTTGCAGGCTGCCGGGGGTGAAGTTTTTCTGCGTGCCGACGATGCGCACACCGGTACCCAGTTGCAGACCGGACGGCAGTTCGCTGTCCTGGGTCGACTGAGCGCCGGGCTGGCGTTTGATCTGGTACAGCAGGTCCTGGAATTCGGCGCGATCACTTTTGAAACCTGTGGTCGAAACGTTGGCCAGGTTGTTGGAAATGGTGGTCAGGCTCATGTCCTGAGCGGCAAGACCGGTTTTGCTGACGTAAAGTGCCGGAAGCATTATTTCTCTCCTCGAGCGCCTGATTATCGGCGCAAGCTGTCAATGGTTAGCTCTGCAAGACTCGCGCCACGGAAGCATCGTTGTCTTCGGCGGTTTTCATCATCTTGACGTGCAATTCGAACTGGCGAGACAGCACCAGCACTGAGGTCATTTCTTCCACGGCATTGACGTTGCTCGCCTGCTGGAAGCCGGACTCGACTTGTACGTCCGCATCTGCGGCGGCAGGCTTGCCGTCCTTGGTGTGGATCAGGCCGTCGGCGCCTTTTTCCATGTTCTTCAGGTCAGGCTTGACCATCTTGATCCGGTCCACCTGGGCCAAGACTTGCGGCCCTTCGCCCATCGAGCGAACGGTGATCGTGCCGTCGGCACCGATCTCGATTTGTTGCTCGGGCGGCACGGCAATCGGCCCGCCATTGCCCACGACCGGCAAACCATTGCCAGTGCGCAACACGCCGAGGGCGTCAATGTTCAGACTCGCGGAGCGGGTATAAGCCTCGCCACCGTCCGGTGTCTGTACCGCAATCCAGCCATTGCCCTTGACGGCAACGTCCAGATCGCGACCGGTTTGCACCATCGCTCCGTCAGAGAAGTCGGTGCCCGGACGCTCACTCATGGCATAGGCACGCGACGGCATTACCTCACCAAATACCGGCATCGAGCGCGCCTGTTCAAGGTCACGCTGAAAACCGTTGGTAGAGACGTTTGCCAGGTTGTTGGCATGAGCCTTTTGCGCGATGGCGTTCTCGGACGCTCCGCTCATTGCCACGTAAAGCAACTTGTCCACAGTCTTCCTCCTCTGACAGACGTTTGCCGCCTGTAGCTGTTCTATTCACGTCGAAGCAATATTCGAACCAACTTGTCGAGGCTGATACAAAGCCTTGATTCACCTGCATTCCCGAGGGCAAACCCGCGACCGAAAAATCAGGGTGCCGGGAAGGCGGCGGTGGACTGCCACATTTGCCGTGAACAGCCTCCCGCGCCGCCAAAAAAACTTCACTCGTGCGCGAAAACCTACACAACGCGATACCATGGCAAGCAGTCGTCTCGAGGTCCTTATGCGCGTGCGAATCCGCTTCACCTTGCCGCTGCTCGCCAGCCTGATCACCACCCCACTCCCCGCCTTTGCCGGCACCGCGCCCTGGTACAAATGGCAAGGCACATCGCGAGTGGTATGCCTGCAATATGTGAACCCGAAATGGGCCTTCAAACTAGTGGACGGGCCGTACCGGGATGCGACCTGCAAGGTTCGTGGGCAACCGAGTTAATGCGTGATCCCCCCCCCCGCCGACTGTGTAGGAGCTAACTTGTTAGCGAGCAGGTTGACGCGGTACATCAGGCACGCCACCTCGCGAACAAGTTCGCTCCTACACAGAACTGCGACTTAAAGACCTGCCAATTAAATCGCCTGAATCAACGTCTGCATCAACGTCGCCTCGGTGGACAGCACCTTGGAGTTGGCCTGATACGCGGTTTGCGTCACGATCAGGTCTACCAGCTCCTCGGTCAGTTTCACGTTCGATCCCTCCAGCGAACCGGAGACCACACTGCCCAAGGTGCCTTCGGAGGGTGAGCCGATGTTGGCCATGCCGGAGGCGTTGGTTTCTCTCCAGCGGTTGTTGGCATCCTGCTTCAGACCCTGTTCATTGGCGAAGCTGGCGAGCAGCACCTGGCCGATGTTCTTGCTTTGGCTGTTACTGAATCCGGCCCTCAGAAAGCCATCTTTATCGACACTGATCGAGCTGAGTTCACCCGCGGCATGGCCGTCTTGTACCGCTGAAGATCTGGCCGTCGCGGCGTTGTATTGCGTCAGGGCATTGAAGTCGAGCGCGAGTCCGGTGGCACTGCCCTGGGCGCCATTGGACAACCATTTCTCACTGAACTTGCCCGCGTCCGTGACCCGCGCCGGCACCCAACCGTTCAAGGTCAGGATGTTGTTGCGCACGGTCAATTGGTCGCTGCCGACAATCGAGCGAAGTGAGCCGTCAGGGTTGAAGGTGATGCTGGCGGAGAGCGGAGCGGTGCTTTGCGGCGCGACCGGATTGCGGCCATTGACCAGCAGATGCAGATCCCAGCGGTTGTCGTCACCCTTGACGAAGTATTGGTTCAGCTCATGCATATTGCCGAGGCTGTCATACAGCTGGACCGAGTAGGTTTTGCTGAAGGTGGTGATGTTTGTCGGATCGAATGCGGGGGCGGTGCGGGCCATGAGCGCATCGGCCGGATCGACGCCATTGACGCTACCATCACTGACCGACAGCATCACTTGACCGCCGTTGCCTGCCAGGCTGGCCGTCCACATACCATCAACCAATCGCGCAGGCTTCCAGCCCTCCAGACTGAACGCTTTCTCACCCGCGCCCTGGATCGCCTTACTGTCCTCAGCCACGGAGTAGCCGCCGTTTTCCCGCTGAGTTACGGTGGCCTTGAGCGGCGAAGAACTGGCAGGATTCAGCGGATGACGCCCATCGATCAGGGTGTACATTGACCATTGGTTGTCCTCGGTTTTA
This sequence comes from Pseudomonas sp. NA-150, assembly GCF_044336365.1. Taxonomy (NCBI): domain Bacteria; kingdom Pseudomonadati; phylum Pseudomonadota; class Gammaproteobacteria; order Pseudomonadales; family Pseudomonadaceae; genus Pseudomonas; species Pseudomonas sp. NA-150. The sequence goes on from NZ_CP172305.1 coordinate 4,833,907, forward strand.
ACGAAGTATTGCTTGAGCTCATGCTCGGCGGGTGGAATGGCTTCCCGCCCCTTGACCCGCAGTGCCTCCTTCTCGTTTTTCTTCTCCTTGTCGCTGTTTTCGAAGTACTTGGCCTTAACCTCCTTAACCTCCTCGGCCCCCGCATCCATAATCTTGCGACTAATAACCTTCGAATACGTCGTCGGATCATTCGGATCAAACACCGGCAACGCCGTCAACGATGGCTGCGACGCACTCAGATTAATCGTCTCGGTAATAGTCGACGTTACTTTCGAGGCCATGCTGCTGGTATCAATTTTCAAATCCGTACGCAGCCCATTGATAACATTACCGCGAGCATCGATACCGTAGCCCTGCAAACGACTGCCCTGATTATCGACAACAAAATCATTTTTATCTTTCAGGAAAGCACCCGCGCGAGTGTAACTAAGCCCGCTGTTATCGCTGACCATAAAAAAGCCATTGCCATGGATCTGAAAATCCAGCGGTCGCCCGGTATTGGAGCTGACCTCTCCCTGGCTAAAGTTCTGCGTAACATTGGCCAGCCGTACGCCACTGCCCACCGCATGCTGTCCGGAGCCGACCTTTGTCCCGGCGTAAATCGCGGCGAATTCCCCACGAGAGGACTTGTAGCCATGGGTGCCAACGTTGGCGATATTTTGACTGGTGATCTCGAGTCTTTTATGAGCAGCATTGAGCCCATTCAAAGCGGTGTTGAATGACATGAACACTCCTTGTCGCGTGAGCGACGCTCTCGTTAATGCACGGGTTAACGCAGTTTTTTTCTGCGTTAGTTATGGTCGCATTATCGAAAGTAGGAATTTTCTACGTCTATTGTGGGAATCAGCCTTAAAATAACGGAAGTTGTTTCGGCATTATTAAGAGCCATAAAAAAACCCCTTCGAAAAGGGGTTTTTCTTCAACACTACATCATGACGGTTTCATCAGGTCATCTGAATCAGAGTCTGCATGATAGTGCTTTGCGTCGAGATAGTTTTGGCGTTGGCCTGATAGTTACTTTGTTCCTGAATCAGGCTAACCAGTTCGCTGGTCAGGTCGACGTTGGAGTTTTCCAGCGTGTCGCCATTGATTGCACCCAGGGTGCCGGTTTCAGGCGCGCCGGTCACTGGAGCGCCCGATGCGAACGACTGTTTCCACATGGTGCCGCCCACAGGGATCAGGCCTTGCACGTTGGCGAAGTTAGTCAGCGACACCATGCCCAGGCTGCGCGATGGGCCGTTGGTGTAGGTGGCAAACAGGTTACCGCTGGCATCCACCGACATGTCTGCCAGCTGGCCCGATGGGTAACCGTCCGGGGTGTTGGTGATGATACCCGGAGCACCATTGGTCTGGGTCAGTTTCAACATATCCAGCTTGATACCGCCAGCATTGGCAACAGCACCGTTGGCGACCCAAGTGGTGGTCGTGCCTACCTGCGCGGCAGGCACCCAGTTATTCAGGGTAAAGGTACCGTCAGGGTTGACGGCAATGTTACCGCCGGGAGTCAGCGCGCCCGTGTTCAACGAGCCATCGGAGTTGAACGTCAGCGTCGTCGAATCCGGTACGGTTGAAGCCGGGTTGGCCGCATTACGACCGTCGACCAGCGTGTACATCTGCCACGTGTTGGTAGCCGTCTTGGCGTAGTACTGGTTCATGTTGTGGGTATTACCCTGACTGTCGACAAACTGGGTATTCCACGTCGACGTGTACGAGTCAGTGTTGGTTGGATCGAACGGCGAAATCTTTACCACGGCATCCGAGGAGTTCAGGTTCGCCGCCATGGTGGTCTTGGTGGTCGGCTTGGCCGGCTGGTTCGACGAGTCGATACGCAGGTTGGTCAACGAACCAGTGGCGATGTTGCCATTGGCATCGACGCTATAACCCTGCAGATTATTGCCGTCGTTATCGACGATGAAGCCCTGGCTGTCGGTATGGAATGCGCCGGCACGGGTATACAGCGCCTCACCGTTTTTGCTGACCTGGAAGAAGCCGTTGCCCTGGATGGCCAGGTCGAGGCTGCGGTTAGTCCCGGTGGACATGGTGCCCTGAGTGAACTGCTGAGAAACAGCGGCCACTTTCACGCCGCTGCCGACGTTAGTAGTGCCGGAGGTACCGCGAATCGACGCCGCGTACTGGTCCTGGAACTCGGTCCGGGACGATTTGAAACCGGTGGTCGCGACGTTGGCAATGTTGTTGCCGGTAACGTCGAGACTTTTGTTGGCCGCGTAGAGCCCACTAAGACCGATACTGAATGACATCTTTCGCTCCTTCGCCGTCTAGTCGGCTCTATATACCAACAGTTTGTACTTTGGACAGGCCGACACTGGTGCCACCTGCCAGATTAAGAGTCATTTCCGCGCCTGCCGTACCTACCGTCACACTGCTGACGGTCGCAGGCAACAGCGTTTTCACCGAGCCAGGGGTGCCGCCCACGGTGGCTGTCGCGACAAAACTGTAGTTACCGGACGCCTGTACCGTGCCGTCAGTGGACTTGCCATCCCAAGTAAAGGAGGTGTTGCCCGCTGGCTGCGTACCGAGGTCGACCGTGGAGACCTGGACGCCCTTGCTGTCGTATACCTTGACCGTCGTTGCCGTACTCGACGATGGTAGAACCACCGTGCCAGTGAGCCCCTTGCTGGTATCGACGTTGGTGGCGCCGGTATCGACAACCACCGAGCGCCCGACCAGTGCCGACGCCTGCAGGGCCTGGGACGACTGATATTGGCTGGCAATGCTGTCGACCGAAGTACTCAGGTTCTGCGTCGCTTCCAGGCTACTGAACTGAGCCAGTTGCGCCACGAACGCGGTGTTGTCCTGCGGGGACAAAGGGTCCTGGTTCTTCAGCTGCGTTACCAACAACTGCAGAAAGGCATCTTTGCCCAGCGCAGAAGTGCCTGTTGGATTGGACGCTGAAGCTGCCTGTGACGACAGCTGATCAACAACCGACTGGGCGGTATTGTTGTTGACGTTAGTAGTACTCATCGACTGCGCCTCTTGTTACTGACCGAGGGTCAGAACCTTCTGCATCATGGTTTTGGCGGTGTTCATCATGTCCGCGTTAGTCTGGAACGAGCGACTGGCTGAAATCATGTCCGCCATCTCTTGCACCACGTTGACGTTCGGGTAGTAGACATAACCGTTCTTGTCGGCCGCCGGATGATTCGGCTCATAGCGCGCTTCGAGGTTGCCTTGATCCTGAACAATCCCGGCCACCTGAACGCCTTGACCGGCCTGGCCCTGATCGGCAAACAGCGAACCGCTGTCGCCATCGGCCTGACCCTGCATCACGGTGGAGAACACCGGGTGACGCGCGCGGTAAGTCTGATCCATGCTCGATGACACGGTTTCGGCGTTGGCGATGTTACTGGCCACGGTGTTCAAGCGAGTGGTCTGTGCGCTCATGCCGCTACCGGCAATGTTGAAAACGCTGGCAAGAGACATGAATTACTCTCCACGAAGGGCTGAAACCAACCCTTTGAATCTGTTGTTAAGAAGGGTGAAACTGGCCTGGAAACCCACCGAGTTCTGCGCGTAGTTGGCCTGTTCGACCTGCGCATCGACGGTGTTCTGGTCCAGCGACGGCTGGCTCGGAGTGCGGTACAGCAAGGTACCGTCGGTGTCGGCCAGACCGTCCGCTTCGATGTGGCGGCTGTTGGTGGTATTCAGGGCGAATGTGCCGCCGTTCTTGGTCTTGTCGGCCTGCGCTGCCAACACGGCCGAGAATTCAAGATCCCGGGCCTTGTAGTTGGGGGTATCGGCGTTGGCGATGTTGTTGGCCAAGACTTCGGCACGCTGGGCGCGAAACGCCAGTGCTTGCTCGTGGATACCTAGCGCTTTATCGAAGCTGATGCTCATGTCGGGAAACCTTTAGCGGCTGACCTGATTTTCGTACATGAGACATAGCAATCAGCGTGCCAGCTTGTGCAACGCCGTATTTCAAGGGTTTGCGAGGTGTTGCCAGGCGGCAATGCCAGAAAAGCGGCAAGGCATTTCCGCTGAACACAGGCAAAGCGGCAATCCCGGCGCCGCTTTTTTGCCATGTGCGCTGCCGGTGGTTTTGCCGGCATAAAAAAGGAGACCCAAGGTCTCCTTCTCTATGGTCAGACCCCGGCGCTTATTTCGCCTGGTAGATGATCCCCGGACTGCACTGAACCATCTGGTAATGATCCGGCAAACCGTTGAGCGCTTCAGAAGCGCCAAGGAACAGGTAACCGCCCGGCTTCAAGGTGCTGTGAATGCGCAGCAGGATGTCTTTCTTCACTTCGGCAGAGAAGTAGATCAGCACGTTGCGGCAGAACACGATGTCGAACTTGCCCAGGCTGGCGTAGCTGTCGAGCAGGTTGAAGGAGCGGAACTCCACGCGACTTTTGATCGGCGCCTTGATCGCCCAGCGGCCCGGAGCCTTGGTATCGAAATAGCGTTGCAGGCGCTCCGGGGAAAGCCCGCGACCGATGGCCAGGCTGTCGTATTCACCCGACTTGCAGTTGGTCAACATGCTCCCGGACAAGTCAGTGGCAACGATCTGCACACCACTTTTTAGCTGACCCATGTTGGTTCGCTCGAACTCATCGATCGACATCGACAGCGAGTACGGTTCCTGCCCCGACGAACAGGCCGCCGACCAGATCCGCAGACGCTGATTCGGGCTGGCCTTGATCGCCTCGGGAAGTACTTTGTTCTTCAGTACTTCGAACGGATAGGTGTCACGAAACCACAGGGTTTCGTTGGTGGTCATTGCGTCCACCACCTGCTCGCGCAAACCGCTGCGTGGCTGGGACTGGATACGCTGAATCAACTCGCCCAGGGATTTGAAGCCCTGCTGCTCCATCAGCTTGTTGAGACGGCTGGAGACCAGGTACTGCTTGTTTTCACCCAGCAAGATGCCACAGGCTTTTTCCAGGAAAACCCGGAACTGTTCGAAATCCAAATTACCCGTAGACAAAGAAACCGCCTCTTAAATCGTGTGTACCAACGGCGGGCGAGGCCCGCCGGTGACTATTGCGCTGCTTTGATCCTGTCGACCACCCGGGAGGCGAGGTCATCAGGGCGGAACTTGGCAAGAAAGTCATCAGCGCCGACTTTCTTGACCATGGCCTGGTTGAACACACCCGACAACGAAGTATGCAGGATGATATGTAACTTTTGCATGCGCGGATCGCTGCGAATCTCCGCGGTGAGGGTATAGCCATCCATTTCCGGCATTTCGATGTCTGAAATCATCATCAAAAATTCTTCTTCGGGCTTCTTTCCCTCGTCGACCATTTTGCGCAGATACTCCAGCGCCTGGCGACCGTCATTCAATGCCACCACTTCGACACCGACCGTTTGCAGGCAACGCGACACCTGTTTGCGTGCCACTGACGAGTCATCGACCGTCAGTACGCGCAACGACAGCGCCTTGGTCTGCGTCTCGACATCAACGACGCCGACCGAAATATTTTCCGACGTGGGCGCCACTTCGGAGAGGACTTTCTCCACGTCGATGATTTCCACCAACTGGTTGTCGACCCGCGTCACCGCCGTCAGGTAGTGATCGCGACCGGTGCCCTTGGGTGGTGGATGGATCTCTTCCCAGTTCATATTGACGATGCGTTCGACGGAATGCACCAGGAAGCCCTGAATCTTGGTGTTGTACTCGGTAATGATGACAAAGGTGTCGCTGATGTCCTGCAGCGCCTTGGCGCCTGTGGCCAATGCCAGATCAATGATCGGAATGGTCGCCCCACGAATACTTGCAACACCACGCACCACTGGGCTGGACTTGGGCATCACGGTCAGCTTGGGGCATTGCAGCACCTCCTTGACCTTGAACACGTTAATTCCATACAGCTGCTGTCCGTTGAGACGGAACAACAACAGTTCAAGGCGGTTTTGCCCTACCAGTTGAGTGCGCTGGTTCACCGAATCCATTACACCAGCCATGCTCTGACTCCTAAATCAAAAGCTTCGAACCGATACCTGCTTAAATGACGAAGCGGCACGGGGCTTGCTTTTTAACTGTTATGAACGCAAAAACGACATTTTTCCGACGCATGGCAAACTTCCTGGGCAGCTTACACTGCATGGTCGCAGTGCTGTGGCTTTTCACCGCCTGCCAAGCCGCGCAGGCCGTGACTTTAAGCATACCTGACCAGCTTATCGGCGTGACCCAAGGGTTTCTTGAATTCGCTGTCGAGGACTATCAAGCCACAACTCAAACCGAAGGTCGCTATCAAATTCAGGTCAACGCCCTGGACCCACGGCTGACGCTCACACAGTGTGACAAGGAATTGACAGCCAGCCTCGAAAGCCCCGCCCAGCCCATCGGCCGGGTGACCGTCAAAGTGCGCTGTGAAGGCTCGCTACCGTGGACGGTGTACGTGCCGGCCCAGGTACATTTATTTCGTCAGGTGGTGGTGGTTAAACGGCCGATCCGCCGCGACAGCGTGATTGTCGATGAAGACGTGTTCCTCACCGAACGCGACATCAGCCAGATGCCACAAGGCTATATGACCTCCCTCGAAGAAGCCGTCGGCCAAAAAGCCACCCGGCAAATGGTCAACGGGCAGATCCTCACGCCGCTGCAACTGGAGCAGGCGGAAGTCATTCGCAAAGGCGATCAGGTGATCATCACGGCCAAAAGCGGCAGCCTGCAGGTCAGGATGCCCGGCGAAGCGCTGTCCAATGGCGGGATGAACGAGCAAATCAGAATACGGAACCTCAACTCGCAGCGAGTGATCAAAGCACGCGTCACGGCACCGGGGCAGGTTGAAGTGTCCCTGTGATCACTGGCATGATCACGCAGTGTTTCCTAGACTCTGCGGACAACTGCGGCGCATTGGATTTCTCGTTGAGAAAAGCGCCTAAAGGTTTCTTGTGTTTGGCCGAAAACAAGGCAAGCGTCCAAACACCTAGAGGTTTTGAATAATGGTTATCGACTTTAGTCGTCTAAACAGCTCTACATCCATCACGAACAGCTCGCGCACCGGAACAGCCAAGGAAACCGGCACTGCCGAGACCTCGTCCAGCGCGAAACCTGCGACTGAAAGTGTGAGCGCATCCAGTGGGGAAGCCGTGCATCTCAGTGACGAGGCTCAGCGACTGCAATCGATCAGCGACAAAGTGCGCGACCAACCAGTGGTCAACAGCGCCCGCGTTGCCGAACTGAAACAAGCGGTTGCCGACGGCAGCTACAAAGTCGACAGCAGTCGCGTCGCCAGCAAACTGCTTAACTTCGAAGCCCAGCGCTAGCCACAGGCTCGCGCCCGGGCTTTTGGACGCCTAAAAACCCAGAGCCAGCCATGCACGACACTACTCTGCTGCAACTGATCACCGATGACCTCGCTCCCGCACAACAACTGCTGGAGCTTTTGCGGGCAGAATCGCTGGCCTTGCATGGTCGCGATATGTTCTTGCTGGAAAACATCTTGGCGCAGAAGCAGGCGTTGGTGATCATGCTCGAACAACGTGGCCGCAAGCGCAGCCAGATCCTGGCCAGCCTCAACCTGAGCCCCGATCGCGCGGGCCTGGAACAACTGGCTAGCCATTCGTCGGTTGGCGAAGCACTCCTCACCCAAGGCGACACCTTAAGCGCATTGATGAGCGATTGCCGCGCGAGCAACGAACTCAATGGCGTGTCGATCCAGTACCAGCAGGCGACGACCGCGTCCCAGATGAGGATTCTCACGGGCGGCGATTCGCCAGCGCTGTATGACAACCGTGGATCAACCGCCAGGTTCAACAAGCCACGTCCACTGAGCCAGGCATAAATTTCCTGTATCAAGCCACCCAACATGCTGGCAAAATGCTAATGATCGCGTGCTAGCGTATTTTGCCTGGAGATGGATGAACCGTGTTCAATGCCTTAAGCGCGGAAGATGCTCCGCAACCCCCGAAGGTGCTCACTACACCTCTGGAAATTGCCGCCAATCTGCGGCTGCTGCTCGACAGCCATGACCCTCTGATTATTACCTTTCATGAGCGCACCCAGCGCTTTCAAAGCTATTTGACCGAAGTCGATCGCGACAGCGACAGCATCGCCCTGGATGAAATGATCCCGCGCGATGGCGAACGCTTCCTGGCCGCTGGCGAACCGTTTCGCGTTGAGGGCTTTCATGAAGGCGTGCGAATCGCCTGGGAATGCACCGAAGGTCTGAAGATCGAAGATGATGACGGTCACCGCAGCTACCACGGCAGCTTGCCGACGGAAGTGGTGTATCACCAGCGTCGCAATGCGTTTCGCGCGGCCTTGAAGCTGGCGCAATTGGTCAATGTGCAGATGAGCGGCGAGAAGCTCAAGACGGTGATAAACGGCAAACTGCTGGACGTTTCCGCTACCGGCTGCAAGCTGCGCTTCGACGGTGATATTTCCGGGAGTCTGCAACTGGGTCAGGTCTACGAGCGTTTCATCGCCGCCCTGCCCTTCGGCAGCATGACCACTCCGGTTGAACTGCGGTACCTGCATTTCGAAGAGAAGATCAACACCACCTTTGCTGGCGTGCGCTTTCACAACATGAGTGGGCTGGTGCAGCGTCAAGTTGAGCGGTTTGTGTATCAGCTGCAGCGTGAAGCGCGGCGGTTTGATAAGGATGATGATTTTTGATTACTGAGGTTTTTTAGTACATATCCGTTAGCGTGTTTAACCGGCAATACGGTTTCGCCCTTACGGCGAGTCCCTTTTTACAAACGCCTAAAAAGGAACCAAAAACGCTTGCCCCATCATCCGGCCCCTCGCTTAGGCTCGGCGTTCCTTCACTCCGGCGCTGTTCCGGGGGCACGCCACGACCCGCCATCCCTGGCGGGGGTCGTGGCTCGCTCGGCATCCATGCCTCGCGTCCCCCGGAACATCGCCTGCGTTCAGCCTCCTGAAAACGGGGCCTCTCCCGACCTCGGGATTCAATGCACTCAGGTTTATTGGTGAACACGGTCGTTGTAGGAGCTGCCGAAGGCTGCGAATGGCATTCAATCGCGGCGACCGGTGCCCGGTCGATCGCAGCCTTCGGCAGCTCCTACAGGGTTTTGATCTTGGCGATTCAACTGACGAAACACAAATATCGCCCCGTTCCCAGCAGGCCGAACGCAGGTCCTGTTCCGGGGGACGCTCGACATGGATGTCGAGCGAGCCGCGACCCCCGCCAGGGATGGCGGGTCGCGGCGTGCCCCCGGAACAGGACCGGAGTGAGGGCAGTCCGAGCCTAAGCGAGGACCCGGATGGCGGGGAAGGGCCTTTTGGTTACTTTTCGGCTCTTTTGGAAAAGTGACCCGCTGTAAAAGCGGAACCGTACTAACAGCTAAACGCAAACAACGGATATGTACTCAAATCGGAGCCTTTTCAACCGGCTCCCCCTCAGGCTCCAACTCAACCTCCGGCTCCACCGCCGTCTGCATCTGATCCTGAACCACCTGCTCATCCACCCGCGGATCCAGCGCCACCACCAAGGGTGAGCTGCACATACTCTCCGGCATGGCCACGTGATGCAGCGGAGCATCCTCGACCTGATGCAAGTTAGTCACCGACTTCGGCCGAATCCGAATCGCCAAACACAACGCCACCGCACTGACAAACGCATACAGCATATTGCTGCCAAACAGCTTCATCAGCACGCCCGCCGCGATGGGGCCGATACTGGCACCGATGCCATAAGTCATCAGCAACATCGCCGTCAGCGATACCCGACGCTCGCCCTCAACGTGGTCGTTGGAAAACGCCACCGCCAACGGGTACAGGGTAAATTGCAGCAAAGACGCAAAGAAGCCGACGATGAACAGTACCTCCAGCGGTAGGTCCTTCATGATCGCCAGCGGAAACGCCACCAATGCCAACGCACCGGCAAACCCACGGATCAACACCGCACGGTCATAACGGTCCGACAGACGACCCAACGGCCACTGCACCAGCAAGCCGGCAAGAATGCAGCTGCCCATGAACAAGCCCACTTCCTGGGTCGGCAGGCCTTGTTGCGACGCGTAGAGCGGTGCCAGGCCGTAGAACGAGCCGATTATCAACCCGGCGGTCAACACCGTGCTCAGGGATTGCGGCACACGCCGGATGAAAAATCGCGGTTCCAGCGGCGCCGGATGCAGGGGCGCCGGGTGAATGCTGCGGGTCAAGGCCACTGGCACCAGGCACAGGGCAAAGCACAACGCCACCAGCATCAACAGCTCAAGCCCCAACGCCGGGTGGATCACCAGAATCAGTTGCCCCAGTACCAGCCCGAGGTACGACGCGATCATGTAGCCGCTGAACACCACCCCACGTTGCTTGGCTTGCGCCTGCTCGTTGAGCCAGCTTTCGATGACCATGTACTGGCACATCATGCCCAGGCCGACGATCATCCGCAGGAACAGCCAGGCCGGCAGCCAGTCAATCAATCCATGCCCGAGCACCGCCGCACTGACGATCCCGGCACAGGTGGCGTAGGCCCGAATGTGCCCGACCCGACCGATCAGGCGGTGACCGATCTTGCCACCCAGTACCAGGCCGAAGTAGTTGGCCGCCATCAGCCCGCCGACCCACAAGCCATCGACGTGGTCGGCCGCCAGACGCAAGGCCAGATAAGTACTTAGCAGGCCCGAACCGATGAGCATCATCAGCGATGCGAAATACAGCGCTCGAAAGGACTTCCAGATTTGGCGCATCGACGTTTCAGGCCTTTGAATAAGAAGAAGCAAAAAGCGGCGCCACCCAGCTGGACAGCGCCTGCACGACAGTTAAGCCTGAGCGGCCAGCACGCGCCTCTCCCAGGGTGTAATTTCGTCGAAAAAAGCTGGTCAGTTCCAGGCTCTTCGTCGCGATGTAGCCTTCGACAAACTGATTGCCGAAAAGCTCCTTCGCCGGTTGACTGCGTGTCAGACGCTCCAGAGCCGCCTTTAAGGTACAAGGTAACGACAAATCATCCGCTACGTCTATTTCACCGTAGAAAAAACGCACCGGCCGTTCGACTTATCAAGCGCAGCCGAAGCCGGATCGCAGTGGCACGTTGTTAACTGAATGGAATCCTCGGGTTGGCTGGCTTTTTGCTTTTCCAGCGCTACCTCCATCAACTGCCATTTAAGTGACAGTCGATCGCTTTTTCAGACGTAGACAGAGTACCCAGATGAATTCCACGCGACTGGTCAGCATCGTTATCCCGGCCTACAAACCCGATCATTTCGAAGCGACCCTGGTCAGTGCCTTGCGCCAGAACCACGATCAGATCGAGATCGTGATTTGCGACGACAGCCCTAGCGACGCGATTGCAGCCATCGTCGACCGCGTTCGCGTGACCAGCCCCTGGCCCATTCGCTATGTGCGCAACGAAGCGCGCCTGGGCAAGACGCAGACTCTGGCGCGCGGGATCGCCGAGGCCAGCGGGAACTACATCAAATTCCTCTACGACGATGACATCCTGTTTCCCGACTGCGTCGGCTTGCTGTTTGAGGCACTTGAACAGCATCCCGAGATCAGCCTCGCCAGCTCGCATCGGCAGTTCATCGACGAGCACAACAACTTCCTGCCGGACACACTGTCGACGCGTTTCCCGTTTGCCCAGAGCACGATCCTCGACGGCAAGGAGTTGCTGTTCTTCCTCGGCCAGCAACCGATCAACTTTATCGGCGAACCAAGCTCGGTCATGTGCCGACGTACCGACGTGCTGGCCTTGGGCGCGGAGCTGATGTCGCTTAAAGGTCAACTGCTGTCGGACCTGGCTGACCTGTCGCTCTACGTCAAGCTGCTGCGCCTGGGGCACCTGGCGATGATCGACCGCACCCTGTCCTGCGTGCGCATTTCGCAGCAGAACTACGCCCGGCGCGCGCAAGACACGATCAGTACCAAGCGACCTTCTCACGAACTGTTCCAGCGACAGATTGGCGAACTGGGATGGTTCAGGAACCTGAAAAGCCAAGGCGTCAGCGTCGCCTCGATGGCGCAACCGCACAGTTTTGCCAGTTTCGACCTGCTCGCGTATTTCCAGGGAACATCGCCGGGGCACGGTAGCGTCGGGAACGTCGAGGCCTGGCTGGCGAAACGTGTCCCCAGCGCCGCCCAGCAGTCACTGATCGAGCAGCGCCTCACTACACATCCAACGGTGCCGAATTTTCTGATCGTGGTGTCGGACCTGCGCAACCATCCAGAAAAGCTCGCCACCTCATTGCGCAGCCTGACCGCCAACGCGACGATCCTGCCGCAAGTCAGCGTCGTGGTGCTTTCAGACTACAACGACCTGCCTTACAGCCTCCTCGGCACGCGCCTGCAATGGCAGCAGGCGACACTGGACAGCCGCCCTTCCGTGCTCAACCGCCTGGTGGAGCAACTGGCGGCCGAGACCTGGGTGATGCTGGTGGACGCCGGCAGCGAATTCACTGCCAGCGGCCTGTTGAGCATCGCCCTTGAACTGACCGTCAACGCCGACCATCGCGCCTTTTACGCCGATGAACTGCATCGTCAGCCAAGCGGTGAACTGGGCGTGGTCCTGCGCCCGGACTTCAACCTCGACTATCTGCTCAGCTTCCCGATGGCCATGTCCCGGCACTGGTTGTTCCGTGCCGCCGAGCTGCAGAATATCGGCGGCTTCGCCACGGCCTACCCCGAAGCGCTGGAGCTGGACCTGATTCTGCGCCTGGTGGAAAACCATGGCCTGAAACGCCTGGGCCATATCAGTGAACCGCTGTTGATCGGCAGTCCGCTGGAACTGGAGCACAACCCGGACGAATTGGCGGTGCTGCAACGCCACCTGGACGTTCGCGGCTACCCCAACAGTGAGATCCTGCAGACCCTGCCACGGCGTTACCACATCCAGTACGGGCATACCGAGCAGCCGCTGGTCTCGATCATTGTGCCGACCAAGGATCACCTCAACCTGATCCGCCGCTGCGTCGAAAGCCTGCTGGAAAAAACCGCGTATCAGCATTACGAAATCCTGATCGTCGACAACAACAGCGAAGACCGCGAAACCCTGGAGTGGATGGCCGGGATCGATGCGATGGGTATCGATAAAATTCGCGTGCTGCGATACCCGCACCCGTTCAACTACTCGGCGATCAACAACATGGCCGCGCAGCAGGCACGGGGCGACTACCTGGTGCTGCTCAACGACGACACGGCGATTCTAAATGGCGAATGGCTGGACGAGCTGCTCAACCACGCCATGCGCCCCGAGGTCGGCATCGTCGGCGCACGCCTGCTGTACCCCAACGGCACCCTGCAACACGCCGGCGTGGTGCTCGGCATGGATGGCCCCGCAAAACATTTGTTCGGGGGCCAACCGCTATCGACACCCAGCTACATGCAACGCCTCGACGTGGATCAAAACTACAGCGTTGTCACCGCTGCGTGCTTGATGATCCGCACCTCCCTCTTCCATGGGGTGGGCGGGCTGGATGAGGAGAAATTCAAGGTATCCTACAACGACGTCGATCTGTGCCTGAAGGTCGGCGCGACGGGTCACCTGATCGTCTGGACGCCCCATGCGACGCTGTTGCACGTGCAGAACGTCAGCCAGGTCGACCTTGGGCTCGCGACAGGGCGGGCCAACGTCAAACGCTTTCTCGGCGAACAGGAAGCCTTGAACGCGAAATGGCAGTCGATCATCGGCAACGACCCGGCTTACAACAAAAACTTTGCGCTCAAGGGTCCGGATTTTGCCCTCGAGCAAAACATCGACCTGACCTGGCGCCCGCTGTCTTGGCGTCCGTTGCCGGTGGTGCTCGGCCATCCGGCACGGCCATGGGGTTCGGCGACGTATCGCTTGATCAAGCCGTTCCAGTCCCTGCGTGATCGGGCGCAGCTCGAAGGCGCGTTGAGCCCGCAGCTGCTGTCATTTGCCGAATTCGCCCGCTTCGATCCCGACGCGGTGATCCTGCAGCGGCGTTTGACTGAAGCCGAAATCGATGACATACGCATCATGAAAGCCTACACCCGGGCCTTCAAAGTCTATGAGCTGGATGAGCTGCCGATGCCTGGCAACAACCCCAGTGACGCACAGATCAGCGAAGCACTGGTCGCGCTGCACAGCGGCTTGAAACAGGTGGACCGCCTGGTAGTGTCCTCGTCAATCCTCGCCGATGCCCTGTCCGAGATGCACTCGAACATCCGGGTCATCGAAGACCGCTTGCCACAAGATTGGTGGCAAGCGCGGCGCTCGCTGCGTCGGCAAAGCAAAAAGCCACGGGTCGGCTGGGCCGGGGGCGCCAACCAACAGGACAACCTGCAACTGCTGATCGAGGTGGTGAAAACCCTGGCCCATGAAGTGGAGTGGGTGTTCATGGGCACCTGCCCGCCGGAGATCATTCCGTATATCCACGACTTCCGCCCCGAACCGGCCATCGAGTTCTACCCGGCGGCACTGGCCAGCCTCAACCTCGACCTGGCGCTGGCCCCAGTCAAGGACAGCCTGTTCCACGAACTCAGGAGCAACCTGATGCTGCTGAAATACGGGGCCTGCGGCATTCCCGTGGTGTGCAGTGACGTGCGCTGTTTCCAGGGTGAACTGAGCGTGACCCGAGTCAAGAACCAGACGGCAGATTGGGTCAACGCCATCCGCGCCCACCTGAATGACCGCGATGCCTCCGAACACATGGGCGATGAATTGCGCGGCCAGGTCATGGACCGCTGGATGCTGGATGACGCCCATCAGGATCGCTGGTTGGCGGCGTGGTTGCCGGACTAACAGCTTCGCAGGCGGCCTGTTCTCACGGTAGATCGGCGTATAACGCAGCTCCCCTGTAGGAGCTGCCGCAGGCTGCGATCGATCGCGAAGCGATCGCTGCGGTTGACGGCCAATCGCAGCCTTCGGCAGCGCTTGCAAAGCCAATGTGTATTGCCCGACCACTCATAAAAAAACCCACCGAAGTGGGTTTTTTTAATGCCTCGCAACCGTCGAATCAGACGCGGAAGTAACCCACGCTCGAATCGAATGGCAGGCGCTTGAGTTCGACCTTGTTCAGGTCCAGCACGTCACGCAGGGCCGCGGTTTCGCCCGGGAAGTTGCGGTAGGCCACTTCGTCGAGGACCACGATGGCGCCTTTGGGCATGTACGGCAGGAAGGTTTCCAGCGCGACTTTGGTCGACGAATACAGGTCGGTGTCGAGGATCAGCATCGCCACCACCAGGTCCGGACGGGTCTTTACGAAAGCCGGCACGGTTTCCAGGATATCGCCTTTGACGATCTCGCAACGCGGGATGCGGTTAACCGGGCGTACCAGGTCGTTGGCGTTGATCATGTCCTGGATCAGGCTCTCGTCGGTGTCTGAGAACATGTTCTCGTTGATGTCGGTCGGATCCTGCTCGGCGTCGATGCTGGTGAAGCCGGAGAAGGTGTCGAAACCAATGATCGAACGGTTGATCGCATAGGGTTCGAGGATCATCGACAAGTGCATGTACAGCATCAGCGAGTTGCCCTTGTACACGCCGCACTCAATGATGGCGCCCGGCACGTCGGAGACCATTTTGAACAGTTCCATGCGCGACAACGCGGCCGTCACAGTGATCCGGTTGGCGAACACGAACGGAGCGTCGGCGACGTATTTGGAGTCAACACGCGAAAGTACATTGGCGCGGGTTTCGTTGTACTGGATCTCGGCGTCTGTAAGGCGGCGCTGGGTCATGAGTTGGCTCCGTGGAAATGCGAAAAGTCGCTGAGATGGAAAAAGTCTTTGTAGCCGGCTTCGGTGTCGGTGACACCGCTGTCGACGTTATTGGCGCCACGTTTTGCCAGCAGATCGGCAATGTGCACCAGACGGAAATCGATGCTGAAGCGGGTTTGCTCGGTGAAATTGGCCACCGTGCCGTGCAGGTGCGAACCGGAGAAGGTCAGGATCTCGCCCGCGTTGCCAGCAATACGGATTTCCGCGTCATTGGAAATCTCTTCCAGCGGCACCGGGTGCACGCGCACTTCTTCAGTGACGTTTTCCTTGGCCTTGGAACGCTGCACGTTGATCCAGTTGTCCAGGCTCCAGTCCACCGATGAGTTTTTCACCGGCTTCGAGAAATACGCCGGGTTGATCATCATGGTTTGTTCCGGCTGGATGGTGTAGACCGGCATCCAGGTGTTGATCTGGCAGTCGACGCTGCCGTACCAGGTGTCGCGGTGCGGCTTGTAGGCGTAGCTGACCCCGGCGTGCAAATAGTTGTAGTTCGGTACTACGCGGATGCGCGGCACGTCGAACAGGTACTCGTTCGGGTTGGCACCGATTTCCAGCACGAAATCACGGATCATTTCCTTGACCGGCTGGCAGTTGGTGAACTGGCCCTTGAGGCGCGTCACCAAATCAACGAATTCATTCACCGGCATCAGGGTGTGTAGAGCCTGGTGATTGGTTTCCCCATCAAAGGCCGCAGTGATGCTTTCTTTGGCAAAAGCACAGAGGGCCTTCGGTGCATTCAGGTCTGTGTTCAGGAAAATGTCGCCTGAATAGACGGCGCTTCTGAAGTCAGGCTTCTTCTGAAGCTGGTTAATAAACAAATTCACGATTTCCCCCCTGCTGAATACTGGAACTGACTGTTTGTCGGCAGATGACGACCGAACTGAAGGGTGGCGTCAAAGCGCCGACACTGGACCTGTGTATGCAAAGTCCCGGCCTACTAAGCCCAGATCAAAAAATTTTGCGTAATGTATCGAGCGCAGCCTCCTCTCCGCAGGATTCGGCTTGTCGGATCGCCGCACCGCTGCAATCGGCTGCGCAGCAGTCGCAAAAACGGTATTCCCGATCATTCAGCAAAACCGAGTTCTGGCATGCTGCGATCGCTATGCGCGCGATCGCAGGCCAGCCAGCTCCACACCGACAGGCGGCATTTGGACGACGGGAGGCTCCCACAAGGACGGGTGCTGACTTACGGCTTCGACACTTCCCCACGCATAGCCGCGGTCAGTTTGTCGACGTTGTAGCGAAACATCTGTGCATAAGTCGCCGCCGGGCCATTCGCCGGAGACAACGCTTCGACGTACAGTTCACCGCCTGGTTGCGCGCCGCTGGCCGCCGCAATCTGCTTCACCAGACGCGGATCGCCGGAGTTTTCAAAAAAGTAAGCGCTGACGTGTTCACCCTTGATCTGCTTGATCAGTTTCGCCACATCGGCGGCCGAGGGTTCAGCTTCGGTAGAGAAACCCAATGGCGACAGGAAGGTCACGCCGTAGGCATCGCCAAAGTAGCCAAAGGCATCGTGGGAGGTCAGGACCTTACGCTGGGCAACGGGAATCGCCTGCACTTGGGAGCGGGCGTAAGCGTCCAGGGTTTGCAGTTGGGCGATGTATTTGTCGCCATTGGCCTGATACAGCTCCGCGCCCTGCGGATCGGCCTTCTTCAACGCGGCGATGATATTGCGCACGTAGATCACGCCATTGGCCGCACTGTTCCAGGCATGCGGATCGGTGATGGTTTTGCCATCCTCTTCCATGCTACGGGTCTTGATGCCATCGGACAGCACCACCGGTTGGCCGTGGTAACCCGAAGCGGTGATCAGGCGATCCAGCCAGCCTTCCAGGTGCAGGCCGCTGACGAAGGTCACGTCCGCCTGCTTCAACGCCTGGGCATCGGACGGGGTCGGCTCGTAGACATGCGGATCGCCGTTTGGGCCGATCAGCGAGGTCACGTGGACCCGGTCGCCGCCCACCGTATGCACCATGTCGGCGATCACCGTGAACGACGCCACTGCTTCCAGTGGTTTGGCCTGAGCCAAGGTAGAAAACACAGACAGCGCAATGGCTGCCATCACGCCCGATAGCATTATTTTTTTCATGATTTTCCTTCAGTAGGCCGTTAGCTGACCAGGTGCGGTTTTGGAAACAATCGACGCAGTATCCCTGTGCGCCCAAACAACAACGAGAAACCGTAGAAAGCACTGGCGGTCAGCACGATGGCCGGACCGGAAGCGACACCCATGTGGTAGGAAACGATCAGTCCGATCAGCCCGGAAAGGGTCGCCACGGCGGTGGAAATCAGCATCAGCGCGGTCAGCGAGGTGGCCCAGAAGCGCGCCGCCGTCGCCGGCAACATCATCATCCCGACCGCCATCAAGGTGCCCAGCGCCTGAAAACCGGCGACCAGGTTCAGCACCACCAGCAGCAGAAACAGCACGTGGTACAGCGAGCCGCGTCCGCCTACCGCACGCAGGAAACCGGGGTCGAAACACTCCAGCACCAGCGGCCGGTAGATCAGCGCGAGTAACACCAGGGTGAAGGACGCGATGCCACCGACCATGAAAATCGAATTGGAATCGATCGCCAGAATGGTGCCGAACAACACGTGCAACAGATCCACGTTTGAACCGTGCAGGGAAACAATCATCACCCCCGCCGCCAGCGAGGTCAGGTAGAAACTGGCGAAGCTGGCGTCTTCACGCAGCGCCGTGAGGCGGCTGACCAAACCGGACAACAAGGCCACCGCCAAGCCGGCGATCAAGCCCCCGAGGCCCATGGCCGGCAGCGACAAACCGAACAGCAGAAAGCCCACCGCAGCACCGGGCAGCACGGCGTGGCTCATGGCATCGCCGACCAGGCTCATGCGCCGTAGCATCAGCAGCACGCCCACCGGGCCGGAGCCAATGCCCAGCGCCAGGCAGGCGACCAACGCGCGGCGCATGAAGCCGAACTCGACGAAGGGTTGGACCAGCGCGGTATACAGCATCATGAGCGGTCACCGTTCTGCTCGTCGCCATTGGCGGCGCACAGCTCAACGTCGGCGCTCCAGAATTCAGCCATGTTGCGTGCCTTGCGCAGGTTTTCGGCGCTCAACACATCGGCCGTTGCGCCCCATGCAATGCTCTCGCGGGCCATCAGCAAGGTTTGTGGAAAGTGTTGGCGGACTTGATCGAGGTCGTGCAACACGGCAATCACCGTGCGGCCCTGACCGTGCCAGATTCGCACCAGTTCCAGCAGGTCCCGAGTGGTGCGGGCGTCGATGGCGGTGAAGGGTTCGTCGAGCAGAATCACCTGCGCGTCCTGCAATAAGAGCCGGGCAAACAGCACGCGCTGGAACTGCCCGGACGACAGCGAACCAACGCTGCGCGCCTCAAATCCTTCGAGGCCGACCGCCGTCAGCGCTTCCTGAGTGCGCTTGGCGTGGTCACGACTGAGTCCACGAAACGGCCCGATGCTGCGCCAGGCGCCCATGGCCACGGTGTCGGCCACGCTGAGCGGAAAACTACGGTCGATTTCCGCAGCCTGGGGTAAATAACCCAGGGTACGCGTGGCTATTTTGCCCATATCGACCCGGCCAGCCGCGGGCTTCATGGTCCCGGCAATTGCCTTGATCAAGGTCGACTTGCCGGCACCGTTGGGGCCGACGATGGCCGTCAGGCTGCCGGCCTCGAAGCGCCCACTGATGTGGTGCACCGCCGGGCGACGTTCGTAGGCGACGGTCAGGTTGTCCAGCGCGATGGCAGCACTCATGGAATGGCCACCGCCCAGACGATGGCCAACCACAACAACACCAGCAACGACACCGCCAGCAGGACCCGTTTCCAGGCAGATTGGGCCAACACAGAGCTGGCGATGGATGAGGCAAGAGGCGCTTTCACAGGAGATGACTCTGAAACGATTTGTTATATTATTACATATCTTTTCAGAATCATTGCCAGTTGTTTTTGCTATGAGCCGCAAAGGATTTGGCAATCGCGCTTCAGCGTTGCTCCAAGTCTTTGACCCGCAAGGTAATTCTCACCCGCTGCCGACTCTCGCCACGCTCGAAAGACAGCTCGCCGCCGAGGCGCGCCACCACCTGGCGCACGATGGCCAGGCCCAAACCGCTGCCCGCAGTGGCACGGCTGTTGTCGCCACGGCTAAAGGCTTCCTGCAACTGTTCCACCCGATCCGGGTCGATCCCCTGCCCGGCATCTTCGACCACGATCCACACCCGCGCGTCGTCGCGCCCCATGCTCAGTTGCACCGGCGGTCGCCCATGTTTCAGCGCGTTGTCGATCAGGTTCAACAGCGTGCGCTCCACCAACAACCGATTGGCCTTGGGCCACAGCAAGCTGTCGGGCACGCTGAGGTCGAGCTCGCTCGGCGGACGCTCGAACCCCGCCACCACCGCCCGCCCGACCGCCGCCAGGTCCACCGTCTCACTGAAGCTCAGCTCGCTGGAGCGCACATAGTCGAGAAAACTTTCGATCAGCCGGTCGGCCGCAAACACATTGCGCACTATGGTCGCCTTGCGCGTCGCCACCCCCTCCTCGTCCGGCAGCAGTTCCGCCGCCATGCGGATACGCCCCAGCGGGCTGCGCAGATCGTGGGAGACCCCGGCGAGCAAGGTCGCCCGCTCGCGCTCATGGCGCTCCAGTCGTGCCAACAGTTCGGAGTACGCCGCATCGATGGCGATCACTTCCGGGGAAATACTCGACAACGGTTGCGCCGAAACCGGGACCGACTCGCCTGGGGTATGGGTTTGAATTCGGTTGCGCAGCAGTTCCAGCGGGCGCGTCAGTCGCCGGGTGAACACCCAACTCATGCCAACCAGTAATCCGCCGGCGAGGAGCAACGCCAGGACTAAACGCCCCGACCATTGTGGCTCTACCAGGCTGCCTGCTACCCCCAACCAGGTCGGCGTTTGACCGGGCGCCGAGACGTGCAGCCACACCACTGGCTCCGGGCCGTCGAGGCTGAGCAATACATCGTCGACCGGAATACCGCGCCTCGTCAGTTCGTTGCGCAGTGCATCGAAACGCGGCGCGTAGTTCAACGGGTGATACGCCCCGGCCGGCGGGTCGGCACGCTGTTGCACCTGAACCTGCGCCGTCGGTGCCGACTTGACACCCGCCGCGACGGCTAGCTGCGGCGCCCACTGATCGGCATACAGCACCGCCAGGGTGATATTGCGCTGCACGTAAAACAAAAGGCCAACTACCAGCAGCAAAGCCACCACCAACCCGACCTGGGCCAGCAGCAACCGGGCGAACAGGCTGTTGGTGTAAGGAAGACGAAGGTTCACGGCATGCTTCCAATGGCGTTAGCACTTAACCACGCGGGACAAACACGTAACCCTCGCCGCGCACCGTATCAATCCACTCACAGCCCGGCGAGGCCGCCGCCAACTTGCGCCGCAACCGTGCCACTTGCACGTCCACGGTACGGTCCTGCGGGATGTAGCCGCCGCCCTGCACGGCCTCGCTCAACGCGGTGCGCGACAGGGGTTTGCCCGGTGTCTGCGCCAAGGTGACCAACAGCTTGTACTCGATACTGGTCAAGCCCACTGGCAGCTCGCCCGCCAGCACTTCGCGCTTGAGCAGGTTGATGGTCAGGCCGTTGAAGCGAATCAGCACCGTGTCGGTGGTGCCGGGTGCCTGACGGCGCAGCAAGGCACGAATTCGCGCCACCAGTTCGCGGGGCTCAAACGGTTTGGCCAGGTAATCATCGGCGCCGATTTCCAGGCCCAGCACGCGGTCCATCGGATCGCCCCTGGCGGTCAGCATGACAATGCCCAGCGCCGGTTGCGCGGCCCGCCAGCGGCGGCACACATCAAAGCCGCTGGCGTCCGGCAGCATCACGTCCAGCAGCACCGCGTCCGGCTGCCAGCGCGCCAGGGCCAGCTCGCCATCGCTGGCGTTGAGCACGGTCTGCACCGCCCAGCCTTCACGGACCAGCAGTTCATCGACCATGCCCGCCAACTCGGCATCGTCATCGACGATCAACACTCGAGGTTTGTTCATGGGGCAAGTCTAGTCCGTGACGCTTGAACGGCGAATGTGACAGCGCTGTCGCAAATCGTCGCGCAACGTGGGTGGAGGCCGATCGGGCAAAAAGAGACAGTAGTCGGGCCAAGCGAACGTGCTTGAAACCACCGCCCGACTGAAGAGGAACACCCCAATGAACACCAGCACATCCAAGAAATCGCGCCTGTCCTCAGTACTGCTCGCAGCGGTCCTGACCCTCACCGGGTCCAGCGCGCTGCTGCTGACCTTCGACGAAGCCCAGGCCCGCGAGCGCACTGCCACTATCACGGGCAGCGCTGGCCAGATGACCCAACGCAACGTAACTCACACCCCTGGCAATGCCACCTCAAGCACCACCGGCCCGAACGGCAACTCTTCAAGCCGCACCACCACCCGCACCACCAGCGGCTCGCAAACCACCTTGACCGGGCCCAAAGGCCAGACCAGCACCGTCAACGTCAATCACTCCTGATTCAACGTTTCAATCCAGCGATTTAACCTGCGCCTGCCCCGGAGAATCACCATGAACATGCAAAGCCGTTTTTTCAAAGCCCTCGCCTTCACCGCCCTCGCTTTCGCCGGCACCAGCCAGGCCTTCGCCGCCGGCTCGCTGATGCAAGACTGCCGCCCGGACTATAAGAAGTTCTGCTCTTCCGTCGGGGTTGGCGGCGGCCACATCACCGAGTGCCTGAAGCAACACAAGACCGAACTCTCCCCCGCCTGCGCCACGGACCTGCTGAGCAAGGTCGAATCGCGCCTCGCCCGCTGAGACCGTCAAACCCGAACTGCCGGAGCCTTCAATGAATTTTTCGTCGTTGTATAATCACGCTTCGTCCGGAGCACTGCCCTGGCTGTTCGGGTTGCTGCTCATCGTGCTGGTGGCTGCCACTCTTGAAGGCCTGGTGCAGACCTTCGTGCGCCATAAAGCGTATGACTGGAAGGCCTATGCCGCGTCGATGGCCGACGCCATCGCCCGGCGCGGTATTGACGCCCTCGGCTTGTCCATCGCCGCACCGATCCTCGCCTGGGCTTATGCGCATCGCATCAATACCCTTGAGTTGAACACCCCGCTGGCGATTTTCATTCTGTTCATCGGGCAGGAATTTCTTTACTACTGGTACCACCGCGCGTCGCACACCATTAACTGGTTCTGGGCCACGCATTCGGTGCACCACTCACCCAATGAGCTGACCCTGGCCTCGGCATTGCGCCTGGGCTGGACGGGAAAGCTCACCGGCACCACGCTGTTTTTCACGCCACTGATCTGGATCGGTTTTTCACCCACCGCAGTGCTCTCGGTGGTTGCTGGCAACCTGCTTTATCAATTCTGGCTGCACGCCCCCTGGATGCCAAAACTGGGACCGTTGGAATGGGTGTTCAACACCCCGACCCATCACAAGGTTCACCACGCGTCCAACCCGGAATACCTCGATCGCAATTACGGCGGCGTGCTCATCATCTTCGACCGTCTGTTCGGCACCTTCGCCGACGAGCGTGAGGATGTGACGATTCGCTACGGCCTGACCGAACCCCTGAAAAGCCACAACCCGCTACGAATTGCCCTGCATGGCTGGATGAATATGGGTAAGAAAATCGGGCAAGCCCACAGCTGGCGTGACCGCGTGAAGGCAGTGTTTGGGCCGCCGTAGCAGTCCTTGAAACGATTCCTCATCCCTAATCCGAATCCATTGAAAACTGTGGGAGCACACCATGAAAGTTCACACCTCGTTCTATGAAGCCATCGCCTTTGTCGCATTGGCGTTCGTCGCAACCACCCCGGCCCAGGCAGCCGAGCCGGTCAAGGAAGAGTGCCGCGCCGGTTATCAGAAGCTCTGCCCATCTGTTCAGCCCGTCGAGTTACGTTCTCCCGGCAGTAAAGCCTGACCAGAAAGCAAAAAAGCGCAGCCACTCCATTGAGTGGCTGCGCTTTTTTTAAGGCAGCTGCAGAATCAGACTTTAACGATCCAGCCTGCTGGCGCTTCGATATCACCCGACTGTACGCCGGTCAGCTCGTTGTAGAGCTTCTGGGTAATCGGGCCGACGTCGGTTTCGCTGTAGAACACGTGCGGTTCGTCTTTGTAGGTGATGCTGCCGATTGGCGTGATCACCGCCGCAGTACCGCAGGCACCGGCTTCCTTGAAGTCTTTCAGGTTGTCGATGAACACATCGCCTTCGATGACTTTCAGGCCCAGACGGCTCTGCGCCAGGTCGATCAACGACAGGCGGGTGATGCCTGGCAATACCGATGGCGACTTCGGCGTCACGAACTCGTTGTCATGGGTGATGGCGAAGAAGTTGGCCGAACCAACTTCTTCGATCTTCGAGTGAGTTTGCGGGTCGAGGTAGATGCAATCGGCGAAGTTGGCTTTCTTCGCTTCCGAACCGGGCATCAGGCTGGCCGCGTAGTTGCCACCGACCTTGGCCGCGCCAGTGCCGTTTGGCGCCGCACGGTCGTAACCGGAGATCAGGAAGTTATGCGGCTTCAGGCCACCTTTGAAGTAGGCGCCAACCGGAATGCAGAAAATCGAGAAAATGAACTCTGGTGCAGTCCGCACGCCGATGTTGTCACCCACGCCGATCACGAACGGACGCAGGTACAGCGCACCGCCGCTGCCGTACGGCGGAATGAAACGCTCGTTGGCGCGCACGACTTCTTTACAGGCTTCGATGAAATCTTCGGTCGGTACCTGCGGCATCAACAACCGGCCGCAACTGCGCTGCATGCGCATGGCGTTCTGGTCCGGGCGGAACAGGTTGATCGAGCCGTCTTTACAGCGATAGGCCTTCAGGCCCTCGAAGCATTGCTGACCGTAGTGCAGCGCGGTCGAACCTTCGCTGATGTGCAGGACGTTGTCTTCAGTCAGCGTGCCTTTCTGCCAGGCGCCATCACGCCAATGCGACAGGAAACGCTTGTCTGTCTTGATGTAATCGAAACCCAGCTTGTCCCAATTAATGCTTTCGTAACTCATGACACCCTCTACCTTTCAAAGACCGCCTGAACATCCCAAGCTTTTCGTATCGTTTCAGATGGGAGTAACAATACTTGATTCGGGACCTGAATCGCATCTACTCAATAACATCCCGTGAAGTAGCATACGCCGACGATGGCGCCAGCACCCACGTCAGGCGCTATTTTCCGGCCGTTTCACAAGCCTTTGGGCGACGCTCGGCAGCGCTCGGAGGCCTTATTCGTTCTATTATTAAACAACCTGTATAACTGAACTCCCGGTCACGACGGCGGCCGGGAGGCATGGACGCAGACGTCCTGACTCCACACCAGAAAGAGCCAGCACCGAATACGCGATCAAGCGCCGTAGCGACTATTCATTTGGCAGACATCATGAACATGAACTCGATCAAGCGTTGCGTTCTTATCGGTGCGGTGGCGATCAGCACGGGACTGCCGTTGCCGGCCGTCGCCGACCACGGCGGCGGTGGGTGGCACGGTGGTGGAGGCGGTTGGCACGGTGGTGGCTGGCATGGCGGCGGTGGCTGCTGCTGGCACGGTGGCAGTTGGCACAGTGATGCGTGGTGGGGTTTGGGTATTGGTCTGGGCGTTGGTTATCTGGCGTCGACGCTTGCCAGCCCTTCTTATTACTATGCTTCGCCTCCGGCCTATTACTACCCGGCGCCGACCTACTACGCCGCGCCGGCTTATTACGGCTATGCCCCGGCGCAAGTGATTACCCAACCCGTGCAACCGGTGCAACAGGTGCAAACTGCGGCCGCACCTGGTTATGGGCCGCAGACGGCACAAAACTTTTACTACTGTGCGCCGACCCGAGGCTACTACCCGGCGGTGCGCAGTTGCTCGGTGCCGTGGCAAATCGTGCCGTCGACCCCGCCGGGGGCGGTTCAGTAGGCACGTCTGTTCTGGAACGCGGTGTGTCTGACACACCGCGTCAACCCATTCGCCGCCCTACCTCACACCCGCAAAACACACTCCGCGCATTGGTGATCGTCGACGCTACAGTGCGGATCGGCGA
This sequence comes from Pseudomonas sp. NA-150, assembly GCF_044336365.1. Lineage (NCBI taxonomy): Bacteria > Pseudomonadati > Pseudomonadota > Gammaproteobacteria > Pseudomonadales > Pseudomonadaceae > Pseudomonas > Pseudomonas sp. NA-150. Next base: position 4,859,497 of record NZ_CP172305.1, read on the forward strand.
TCGCCTGTTCGTACGCCGTGGCGTCCAGCAGCGCGGTGTAGCAGATCAGGTGATGGTTACACAGCGGGTTGTCACGGATTTGTGGCCCGGACGGATCGACAGGAATGGTTTTCGCCTGTTTCAGCGGGTAGTACCGGGAGAAGTGCAGCACATCGGATTTCGGCACCGTTGGCACCACATCACGTTCGTAGTTGAACACGTCATAGTTGCTGACCGTCGCCTCGAAGAAGTCGACAAAAGTCTGATTCCCCGTCCTGGGTGAGGCAAACAGGCAAGCGCTGGCATGACAGGTTGCCAGGTTTAAATCGAGGGTCAGGTAGGTCGCCAGTGACGACCCCAGGCTGTGCCCCAGCACCATCAGCGGGCTGCCCGCCGTCACCTTGACGATCCCGGCGGCGATTGGCACCGGCGCTTCACCGGCCACACCATGAAATTGCATGGTGCGGTAAATATCCCAGAATCCCTGATCCACCAGTCCCGCGCCGGCATGCGGATGATCGGTCATCAAGAAGTCCAGATCGTCACCCCACTCCTCGGCGCCGTCCGTACCGCGAATCACCGCGACAAACTGGCCCTGCCGCTCAGCGACATAGCCGTAACACACCCGGTTACGCTCATCGGTGGAAGCACTGAGCACCGCAGAGCGCAAACGCAGGCCCGACACCACGATATCGTCCGAGCCCGACAGGTAACCGACGATGGTCCACCCCGCGTCGGCGATGCGCGCGTCGACTGACGGCGGAATCTGGCGCGGGTTGATGTCGCACATGTCCCAGGCATACATCACCAACAGGGCATACGGCGCAGCGGTAAGTCGGTCCATGTCGTGGCTCCTGATAACCGATAGGTCCTAAAACTGTATCAGCAATCCCAGGACGCGGCGGTCTCGACCTCAATGCCGTAACGCTGAATCGCCTCGGCAGCGACGCTTGGCGGCAACGTGCCGGCACCGACCAGCGCCGTCAGCGCGCCTAACACTATCGCGTGGCGATCGACTTCGAAGAAGCTGCGCAACGCCGCGCGGGTGTCGCTGCGACCAAACCCGTCAGTGCCTAACACCGTGTATGGCGAATCGAGGTATGACGCCACCAACTGCGGCACCGCGCGCACGTAGTCGGACGCCGCGATCACCGCCGAGCCTGCCGGCAGGCACTGCAGCAGATGGCTTTGGCGTGGACTGTGCTCCGGATGCAGCCGATTCCAGCGCTCTACGTCACGGGCATCGCGCGCCAGTTCACTGAAGCTGGTGACACTCCAGACTTCGCTTTCGATCTGCCAGTCCTGCGCCAGCAACTCGGCCGCAGCGAGGGTTTCGCGCAAAATGGCCCCGGCGCCCAACAACCGCACCTTGCCCTTGGCGTGGTCCGGCGCATGCCCGCCGAAACGGTAGAGGCCACGGATGATGCCCTCGCGGGCGTTGTCCGGTAACGATGGCTGCGGGTAGTTTTCGTTCATCAAGGTGATGTAGTAAAACTCGTCCACTTCAAGTTCCAGCATCTGCCGCATGCCGTGATCGACGATCACCGCCAGTTCGCTGGCGAACGCCGGGTCATAGGCTCGGCAGTTCGGGACGATGGCGGCCATCAAATGGCTGGAACCGTCCTGATGCTGCAAGCCCTCGCCGCCCAACGTGGTCCGACCCGCCGTTGCCCCCATCAGGAAACCGCGAGCGCGCTGATCCGCTGCCGCCCAGATCAGGTCGCCGATGCGCTGGAAACCAAACATTGAGTAGTAAATGTAGAACGGCAACATGCGCAGACCATGCACCGAGTAACTGGTCGCCGCCGCCACCCAGGAACTGATGGCACCAGCCTCGCTGATGCCCTCCTCGAGAATCTGGCCGTTGGTGGCTTCGCGGTAACTCAGGATCGAGCCGATGTCTTCCGGCTCGTAACGCTGGCCAACACTGGAATAAATGCCGATCTGCTTAAACAGATTAGCCATGCCGAAGGTACGCGCCTCGTCGGCGACAATCGGCACCACACGCGGGCCGAGTTGCTTGTGTTTGAGCAGGTTACCGAGCATGCGCACGAAGGCCATGGTGGTGGACATTTCCTTGCCTTCGGCTTGGGTCGAAAACCCGGCGTACTCACTGATCGGCGGCACCGGAACCCGCTCAGCCGTTGCGCTGCGTGAGGGTATCGAGCCGCCGAGGTTGGCGCGCCGTGCTTGCAGATAACGCATTTCCGCGCTGTCGCTGTCGGGCTTGAAGAAGCTCAGGTTCTGCGCCTGCTCATCCGACAGCGGCAGGTGGAAGCGATTGCGAAAGCCAATCAACGCCTCGCCATCCAGTTTTTTCTGTTGGTGGGTGGTCATTTTCCCCTGGCCCGCCTCGCCCATGCCGAAACCTTTTTTGGTCTGCGCAAGGATCACCGTCGGCCGCCCCTTATGCAGGGTCGCGGCCTGATAGGCAGCGAAGATTTTCACCAGGTCGTGGCCGCCGCGCTTGAGACGGTCGATCTGTTCATCGTTCAAGCCCTGCGCCAATTTCGCCACTGCCGGGTTTTGTCCGAAAAAATGCTCGCGGTTGTAGGCGCCGTCTTTGGCAGCGAAGGTCTGGAACTGACCGTCCACGGTGTTCGACAGCGCACGTACCAGCGCGCCGTCTGAGTCCTGGGCAAACAACCGGTCCCAGTCGGACCCCCAGACCAGTTTGATCACGTTCCAGCCGGCACCACTGAACAAGGCCTCCAGCTCATCGATAATCCGCCCGTTGCCGCGCACTGGACCATCAAGGCGTTGCAGGTTGCAGTTGACCACCCAGGTCAGGTTGTCCAGGCCTTCGCGCGCGGCCAGGGTCAGGGCCGACATGCTTTCCGGCTCGTCCATTTCGCCATCGCCGAACACGCCCCACACATGCCGCCCGGCGGTGTCTTGCACGCCACGGTTTTGCAGATAGCGCATGAACCGCGCCTGATAAATCGAGCTGATCGGACCAATGCCCATGGAGCCTGTGGGAAACTGCCAGAAGTCCGACATCAACCAAGGGTGTGGATAACTCGACAAACCCTTGGCGCCGGCCTTGGGCCCGCCAATTTCTTGCCGATAGTGCTCAAGGTCGGCCTCGGACAGACGCCCTTCAAGAAAGGCCCGCGCGTAAATTCCCGGCGCCGAATGGGCCTGATAGAACACCAGATCGCCGCCAAAGGCATCGCTGCGGCCCCGAAAAAAGTGGTTGAAGCCGACCTCGAATAAATCCGCCGCGCTGGCGTAACTGGCGATATGGCCGCCCAACTCGCCATACGCCTGATTGGCGCGCACCACCATGGCCAGAGCGTTCCAGCGGATCAACGAACCCAGGCGCTCTTCCATCGCCAGGTCGCCGGGAAACGCCGGTTGCTGATCGACGCCAATGGTGTTGATGTAAGGTGTGCCGTGCATCGGCTGCCAGCCAATCGCCGAGTCCCGTGCAAGGGCAGCCAACATGTCGAGTATCTCCCGCGCCCGTTGCGGCCCGGCATTGGCCGCCAGCGACATGAGCGCATCCCGCCATTCATTCATTTCCAGCAGGTCGTTCTGATCTTCCGTGGCGTTGGCTGCAGCGGGCATTTGAAAGTTGAGAGCGCTCATGGACACCTCCGAATAGTTGGATTTAGTCTATGCCCGAACATCCAGATTTAATGACTGATTAGCCTGTGAAAACCTCGACCCTGCAGCATGAAAATAAATAAAAACGCGAGATAGAAGCACAATGAACTTTGACAGCACTGACTTGAAAATTCTTTGCGAACTGCAACGCGACAGCAGCCTGTCCAACGTCGAACTGGCGAAACGGGTTCATCTTTCGCCCTCGCCTTGCCTGGCGCGAGTCAAAGCCCTTGAGGCGTCCGGGTGTATTCGTGAGTACGTGGCGCTGTTGGCGCCTGAGCACTTGGGTTTGCGCTTGAACGTGTTTATTTCCATCAGCCTCAAGGAACAGAGCCGCGAAGCGCTGCAGAACTTCGAACGGCGGGTGTGCGAGTGCGAAGAGGTGATGGAGTGTTATTTGATGACCGGCGATGCGGACTATTTATTGCGGGTGGTGATGGCCGACATGCCGGCGCTGGAGCATTTCATTATCGAGCGCTTATCGCCGATGCCGGAGGTAGAAAAGATTCGCTCGAGCCTGTCGTTGAAGCAGGTGCGGTACAAAACGGCATTGCCGTTGAGTTGAGCAAGGGAGACGCTGTGTTTTCAGCCAACACACATGCCCCTGAAGATGAGTGCCAGACACAGACCCAATTGGCCGGAGTAGACGCTGAAGGCGGGCAGGTTCACCCCGCCCTCAACATGCCCGGCCATTATTTACCATCGATCGCATTATTAATCCCGCTGGCATAGTCAACGGGCAGCGACGCGGAAGCCACGGCGTCAGAGCCAATGCCACCCAGGTGACCATAAGCAACCCGGTTGGAATTCAGATGGGCTGAACCGTCCGACGCCAAGGCACCTGCGCCTACGTGATCAGCGCCATCCGAGGCTACTTTTGCCGCACCCACATGGTCAGCACCGTCCGACGCCATGGCACCTGCGCCCACGTGATCAGCCCCATCCGAGGCTACTTTTGCCGCGCCAACATGGTCAGCACCGTCCGACGCCATAGCACCTGCGCCCACATGATCGGCGCCATCCGAGGCTACTTTTGCCGCACCCACATGGTCTGCACCGTCCGACGCCATAGCGCCTGCGCCCACATGATCGGCACCATCCGAGGCTACTTTTGCCGCGCCGACATGGTCCGCACCGTCCGACGCCATAGCACCTGCGCCCACATGATCGGCACCATCCGAGGCTACTTTTGCCGCGCCGACATGGTCAGCACCGTCCGACGCCATGGCGCCTGCGCCCACATGATCGGCACCATCCGAAGCTACTTTTGCCGCGCCCACATGGTCCGCACCGTCCGACGCCATAGCACCTGCGCCCACGTGATCAGCCCCATCCGAGGCTACTTTTGCCGCACCCACATGGTCCGCACCGTCCGCGGCGACTTTCGCCGCTCCCACGTGATCGGCGCCGTCAGACGCCAGTGACGCTCTTGCATCGGCGGCAATGGCTGACGATTTATTCATACTTGAGTTAAACGGTAGTTGCGGCCCCAGCGCGTATAGGGCGGCAACAGCAAGAACCACCCCGGAAAATATCTTGTATTTCATGACTGTTCTCCACTGTAGGTGCGTCACGAAGTTATCGAATTCAATGCTGCAATCGTTACGTCGCAGTTATGGCACTGCGCGCAGTCAGAGCTGTCGATTATTTCCTGAGTGAAATCAGTCGGATCCGTTTCATTAAAATCAAACAACCCATTGATACAAAAGGCTTTAGGATCCGCTCAGATCCAAAAACCATAAAGGCGTCTGCTTATAGCGATAATACGAAATATATATCAACGTGCCACCACTGCATGATTCCAACATGGCGTGGTATGACTATAGGAGCATCTGCCGCAGGCTGCTATTCACCAAAATCAAATAATCCAGAAATACGACAACATGCCGATTTATCGATTCTATTGAAATAACTGAAACTTCCTAAACCCATCCAACCGCAAACTACGCTGTTGCGCGATCTCACGCGTGGCGAGGAAATTCCAGCATCGCTTCCAGCCCACCCGTTTGGCGATTGCTCAACAGCAAGCGTCCGCCGTGCGCCATCACCACCGCATGAGCAATGCTTAGCCCTAGGCCATAGCCGCCGGTCCCGGTGTTGCGCGAGGGATCGACCCGATAGAACGGCTCCAGAACTTTATCGAGCAAGTCTTGCGCAATGCCCGGACCCTGATCACAAATACGGATGCACAACAGGTCCGGCGTGTCTTCGACCCAAACCTCGACCCGCCCGCCATAACGCACGCCGTTTTCCACCAGGTTTTGGACACACCGTTTGAGGCTGCGCGCATACCCCGGCAGCGGCGCGTTGGCCTGGCCGCTGAGTTGCATCGACTCGCCCATGTCTTGCAAGTCAGCCTGCAAACTGCGGAGCAAGGCGTTGATGTCGATATTGTCCCTGGGCTCGGTCACCTCACTGCTGGACGCGAAGTCGAGGGTGCTGACCACCATCTGTTCCATGTGCTCAAGGTCGCGCCGCAAATGGTCCTTGATCGCTGTCTCGGCCAGCAGCTCGGTGCGCAGGCGCATGCGGGTGATCGGCGAGCGCAGGTCATGGGAGATGGCGGCGAGGAAACGGGTGCGCTCGGCAATGTTGGCAATCAGTCGTTGTTGCATGACATTGAACGCCTCGGCGGCGCGCCGCACTTCGCTGGGTCCGCTCAACGACAAAGGCGGACGCTGGATATTCTGCCCCAATTGCCGGGCGGCCTCGGTCAGTTGGTTCAGTGGGCGAATCGCCAGCCGCACCGCCACCAATGCCAGAATTACCACCACGGCGATACGCAGCAGGTAAATGCGCAGCACGTAATCAAGGATCAAATCCCACGGCCCGCGACTGCTCCAGCCTTGCTGCTCACGGGCGTCGACTGAGAGCCAGCGCCCATCGGGCAAGCGCAGCTCAATCAAGAATTGCCCCACGGTCGGCCGCGCGGATAACAAGGCAGGCAACCCGGCGGCCTTGCCTTGGTCGTCGAGCAGTGCAAGCTGCAACAGGCTCAACGGCTGGGCATGCCCTAGTTTGTCGCTCAACACCTGTTCCAACAGCCGTTGCGTGGATTGCCTATCGGCGTCCACCACGTCCGTGGTGCTGCGACTCGTGTCGCGGATGCTCAGTTGGAAATTCGGCGAGTCGAGCAGCTCGACCATGCGCGGCAACTGCTGGGGATCGCGCTCGGCGACGCGCACCAGATCGGCCAGGTGAGTGGCGATGACGCGGGCCGGAATCTCCAGCGCCTGACTGTAGCGCACATCGAACCAGATACTGCTGGTGGCGATCTGTGCCGCCAGCATCCCTAGTACCAGGATGATCACCAGTCGCCCGAACAGCGAACGCGGGAGCAGCCGCTTCACTCGGCAACCACGTCGGTGGCGGTGAACATATAGCCTTCATTGCGCACGGTCTTGATCAAGTGAGGTGCCAGTTGTTGACGTAGGCGGCTGATGCACACGTCTATGGAGCGATCAAAGGGCGTACTGTCCTTGTCGAAGGCATGGTTGAGCAGAAACTCGCGGCTCAAGGGCCGATTCGGATGCTGCAACAACAAGCGCAACACGCGGAAATCCGAATTGCCCAGGCTGATCACCACCCCTTCCGGCGACAGCAAATGCCGCGCTCGGGTATCCAGTTGCCAGCCAGCAAAACGAACGCAACCGACCTCATCCACTCGCGCCCGATCCGGAAAACTCTGCACCCGCCGCAGCACCACTTTGATCCGCACCAGCAACTCACGGGGATCGAAGGGTTTGGGCAGGTAATCGTCGGCGCCCATTTCCAGGCCAACGATGCGATCAATCAAGGTGCCGCGCGCCGTGAGCATGATCACCGGGGTGTTGGACGTCGCGCGCAAGTCGCGGCACAGGCTCAGGCCATCCTCCCCCGGCAACATCAGATCGAGCACGATCAGGTCAATGACCTGCAACTCCAGGCGCCGTTGCATCTCCTTGCCGTCGGCTGCGGTCGACACCTGATACCCCGCTTCACGCAGGTAATCCGAGAGCAATTGACGAATTTCCGCGTCGTCATCGACGACCAACAGGTGATCTTGCTTGGACATAAGGCGTTATCTACTGCCTGTGGTGGAAAGGGCGGGACGGTGAAATGTAATGGAATGTTTTAGGACGGCATTCCTCGGCACTTCGAATACAAAGCACCGCGATCAGCGCCGGGTACAGACTTTAGAATCTTAATGCGAGCGATTCAAATTTATCACAGACACCCCTTCCCCTCACTGTCGCCTTTCGATTTGCTGCTGTGGAGTTTTCCGATGTTCAAGTCTGTTGTTTCAAAAGGCGCCCTCGCCTGCCTGCTGCTCGGTGCTTGGCTGGCTGTCGCGCTACCGGCTCAGGCCCGTGAAGTCACCGACGTATTGGGCCGTCAGGTCAAGGTGCCGGATCATGTCGAGCGTATCGTCCTTGGCGAAGGTCGACTGATCGCCGCCGTGGCGCTGCTGGACAAACAGAACCCGTTTGCCCGGGTAGTCGGCTGGCAGAATGACATGCGTCAGCTCGATCCAAACACCTACGCCGCCTATAAGGCCAAATTTCCAGCTGTGGATAACCTTCCGCTGATTGGCCAGGCTTCGGAACAGAGCGTCAGTGTCGAGAAAATTCTGTCGCTGAAACCCGACCTGGCGGTGTTCAGCATTTCCGGTCACGGCCCCACAGAACACAGCCCGGCCGCGGACATTCTGGAAAAAGCCGGCATCGCGGTGATCTTCGTCGACTTCCGGATCAACCCGGTCAAAGGCACCCACATCAGCCTGACCGCACTGGGTCAGGCGCTGCAGCGCGAAGCAGAAGCCAATGATTATCTGGCGTTCTATGACCAGCACCTCAAGCACGTCACCGACGTGGTCGCGACGTTGCCGGCCGGCCCACGGCCCAAGGTGTTTCTCGAATTGCTGGCCGGTGCCTGGCTGGCGCCCGGTCACACCACCGGCGTCAGTGGTCTGGGTGAAATCATCAACACCGTCGGTGGGCAGAATATCGCCGCCGGGGTGGTCCCCGGCGCGCTGGGCGACATCAGTGTCGAGTACGCACTCAAGGCCGATCCGGACGTCTACATCGCCACCGGCAACCATGCTCCGGGGTTGTTGCTGGGTGAAGGCATCCGCCAGGATCAGGCACAGGCCACCTTGCAAAAAATCCTCGCGCGTCCTGAATTTCAGAGCCTGCGGGCGATTCGCACAGGGCAGGCCCACGGTTTGTGGCATGACTTTTACAACTCGCCGTATAACATTCTGGCCATCGAGGCCCTGGCCAAGTGGATTCATCCGCAGGCCTTCGGCGATCTTGATCCGCAGAAAACCCAGGACACGCTCAACACTCGCTTCCTCGACACCCCACTGGCAGGCCAGTATTGGGTCGATGCCGCAGCAAAACATCTGTGATGAATGCTCCCCTCGCTACTTCCGTGAATTTCGACGCAGCCCGTCAGGATTATCGGCGGCGGACCTCGCGCCGCTGGATGCTGCTGATTTTGCTCGGTCTGGCGCTGCTCGGTTCGATCCTCGTGGACCTCGCCAGCGGCCCGTCGGGCATGGGCCTGATGACGTTGCTCGACGGCATCCTGCATCCCGCACAACTGAGCCTCACCGACAAAATCATCATATGGAATGTGCGCCTGCCTTACGCCTTGATGGCGGTGATGGTAGGTTGCGCACTGTCGTTGGCCGGCGCGGAAATGCAAGCGATCCTCGATAACCCGTTGGCTAGCCCGTTCACCCTGGGGGTGTCGTCGGCGGCGGCGTTGGGCGCCTCGCTGGTGATTGTGTTCCCGCTGGGTGGCGCCTGGATCTCGCAAAACACCGCCATTTCGCTGGCCGCCTTTGTGTTTGCCGCCGGCTCGGTGTTTCTGCTGCAAGCCATGTCGCGCTTGCGTGGCGCCGGGGTGCAAAGCCTGGTGCTGTTTGGCATCGCGCTAGTGTTCAGTTGCAACGCGGTAGTGGCGCTGCTGCAAATGATGGCCACGGAGGACATCCTGCAACAGCTGATTTTCTGGACCCTGGGCAGCGTGACGCGCGCCGACTGGAACAAGCTCGGCATTTTGACCCTGGTGGTCGTCGTGGTGATGCCCTTCTCTTTTGCTTCGGCCTCGCGTCTGACCTTGCTGCGCATGGGCCAGGACCGTGCGCAAAGCTTCGGCGTCGACGTGCGTTGCTTGCGTTTCATCGCCCTGCTACGCATCAGTTTGCTCAGCGCCATCGCCGTGGCCTTCGTCGGCACCATCGGCTTTATCGGTCTGGTCGGCCCGCACATCGCGCGGCTGCTGGTGGGCGAGGACCAACGCTTCCTGCTGCCAGCCAGCGCCTTGGTCGGCGCGCTGTTGCTGTCGCTGTCGTCGATTGCCAGCAAACTGATCATTCCCGGCGTGGTGGTCCCCGTCGGGATCGTGACAGCGCTGGTGGGTGTGCCGTTTTTCGTGGCCCTGGTGTTCAAGCGCGGGAGGCAGTCATGAGCCTGAGCGCCGAACAGATCAACATCAGCTACGGACGCCGCAGCGTTATCCGCAACCTCAGCCTGCCGACACTGCAACCCGGCACCCTGACGGCGTTGATCGGCCCTAACGGAGCCGGCAAATCAACCCTGCTGCGGGCCATGGCCGGTCTGGAAAAAATGACCGGTTCGCTGTACCTCGACGGCCGCGACCTGACCCGCCTGAGCATCCCTGAACGCGCGCGTCACGTCACCTACATGCCGCAAAGCCTGCCGCCAAACCTTGAACTCAGCGTTCTCGAATGCGTCCTCGCCGCCGTGCGCAGCAGCGCCAGCGATCCCTTGCTGGCGCCCCGACAACGGGCGCTGCCAGACGCATTCGCGGCGTTGCAGGAAATCGGCATCGCCCACCTTGCCAACGACCTGCTGAGCAACCTCTCCGGCGGCCAACGGCAACTGGTCAGCCTCGCGCAACTGATCGCCCGCCGGCCCAGGGTCATGCTGCTGGATGAGCCGACCAGTGCGCTGGATTTGAACTATCAACTGAAAGTCATGCACTGCGTGCAAACCCTGGTTCGCCAACACCAGTCCATCGCGGTGGTGGTGCTGCACGACATCAACCTTGCCGCACGCTTCGCCGACACCCTGGCGGTGCTGCACGACGGCCAACTGTTCGCCAGCGGCTCTCCACAAAACGTCCTCACGCCAGCGCTGTTCCAGCAGGTGTACGGCGTCGCAGCGCGCATCGAACGCTGCTCGCGGCAGTCGTTGCAGGTGGTGGTCGATCGGGCGTTGGGTTGATGCCTGATGTTGGACAACGCCGACGCCATCATCATGGGTGCGCCGACCTACATGGGCAACCTGTCGGCGCCCTTCAAGTCGTTCATGGACGCCACCTCGCGCCAGCAGATTGCCAACCGGGGTTTCCTCGACGCCTGTTTGAACTATGAAGAAGACGTGGTGCTGAGCGCGGTCAAGTTGGCTCAAGCCGGTTTTACTGAGGTGATTGATACTCACGACAGTTTCCGTAAACAACGGGTGCGCCTGCGGGATATGAAGTTAGTGCCATAAGTGAATCTCCCGCAGCGGATCGCATTTCCCTATGAGACACAACGCGATCAATTTATCCAATTCACGCCCGATCCATACAATCCTCCCCGCCCTTGGAAAACCCAGAATAGGCCCAACGCACCGCCACTCCGGTTGGTTGCTTTGTTCACTGCGCTGTCCGCGCACTTTTGGAACCAAGGAATATCACATGAGCAATTCTGTCGTTTTGATCACTGGCGCCCTCACCGGTATCGGTCGTGCAACTGCCCTGGCCTTTGCTCGCCAAGGTGCAAACCTGGTGGTGTCCGGTCGTCGTGATGAAGTGGGTCACGCTCTGGTTCAAGAACTGCGCGCATTGGGCGCTCAAGCTGAATTCATCAACGCCGATGTGCGTGATGACGCTCAGGTGCAACAGTTGATCGACCAGACCGTCAGCCGTTTTGGCCGCCTGGACATCGCAGTCAACAATGCTGGCACTGAAGGTCAACCTGGTCCGGTTGGGCAGCAAACCGCTGAAAGTTACGCCGCGACCTTTGACACCAACGTATTGGGCACGCTGCTGAGCATGAAGCACGAATTGCGTGTGATGCAGGCTCAGGGCAAGGGTTCGATCATCAACATTTCGTCGACCTACGGCCATGTCGGTGCCGGGGGTGCTTCGGTGTATGCCGCCAGCAAACACGCCGTTGAAGGCCTGACCAAATCGGCCGCGCTGGAAGTCGCCGGTTCGGGTGTTCGTATCAACGCCGTGGCACCCGGCCCGGTCGATACCGGCATGCTGGATCGCTTCACCGGCGGCCCTGACGGCAAGGCTTACATGGCGTCGATCGTACCGATGCAGCGCATCGGTCAGGTAGAAGAAATTGCCCGCGCGATTGTCTTCGTGGCGTCGGATGAAGCCTCGTTCATTACTGGCCACATCCTCAACGTCGACGGCGGCAAGTCGGCGCAGTAAGGGTTTCCCTCTGTAGGAGCTGCCGCAGGCTGCGATCCGCTTGACGCGATGTGTCAGGCTCACCGCCATCGCAGCCTGCGGCAGCTCCTACAAGGTTCGAGTTTCGATCACTATTACTGGATCAGACCATGTCCTCTATCAAGCTTTATCAATCAAGCGCTTCACCGAACTCGCGACGCGTGCGGATCTTCATCGCCGAAAAAGCCATGGATGTCACCAGCGTCGCCGTGGATCTGGGTGCCAAGGAACAGTTCAGCGCCGGCTACCTGGCGATCAATTCGCGCAGCATGGTGCCAACGCTGGTCACTGAAGACGGCACCTCGATAGGCGAAGTGCCGGCCATCTGGCGCTACCTTGAGGAAGTGCATCCCGCCCATCCGTTGCTGGGCAGCACGCCCACCGAGAAAGCGCTGATCACCCTGTGGGAGCGCCGGGCCGAACTCGACGGTTTTATCGCCGTGATGGAAGCCGTGCGCAACGCGGTGCCAGGCCTGAAAGGTCGTGCATTGGCCGGTCCGCATGCCTACGAGCAGATTCCTGAACTGGTCGAGCGCAGCAAGGCTCGCGTGGTGAATTTTTACGCGGACATGGAAAAGCGTCTGGCTGATGTGCCGTTTCTCGCCGGCCAACACTTCAGCGCGGCGGACATTACCGCGCTGGTGTCGGTCGACTTCGCCACGCGCGCACTGAGCATCGCGATCGGCGCGGATCAGCCGTCGTTGCAGAAGTGGTACGACACGGTCTCCGCCCGGCCAAGCATGTCGGCCTGAGTGGATCGGCACATCAACCTGTAGCGCACTGATCAGTGATCGAGGAACGAGATGGGCGGCTCAAACAGCGGTGGGCACGCCACGGATATCGTGGGGCTGCACCACATCTCCACAGTGGTCACCAGTCTCGAGCAAACCTTGCGCTTTTATCTGGGTACGCTGGACCTGAATCTCCTCGGTTTGCCGGTGATGCGCGATGGCCGGCCGGTCATGCGCTTTTACTGCGGCGACCGGGGGCTCGCCCACTCGTCGGTGCTGTGTTTTATCGTCGACGAAAGGCTGGTGCGCGGGGCGCGCGGCAGTGGCCAGATCAGCGCAGTTACCTTCTCCGTGCCGCTTGGGTCGCTTCGGTATTGGCAGCGGCGCTTTGAACAACAGAACGTCGAAGTCTATGGCCGAGCCTGGGCGTTCGATAAAGAACATCTATGCTTTAGCGACCCCGACGGAATGCAGCTTGCACTGGTCGAAGACAGCGATGAGAATCCGAGGGACGCCCGCAGGCCTGGGTCGCCCGACTACGCTATTCGCGGGATCCGTACCGTCGAGATTCAGGTAGACAGCTTGCCACAGACCACCGAGTTCCTGGTCGAGACCATGGGCTTCACGCACGTCGGTAGCGAAGGTGCCGTCTCGCGGTTCAGTCACACCGGCATGAGCAAGCTGATCGCCATCGATATTCTGTCAGCGCCGGGCCGCAGCTGTGCCGGGGCCAGTCCAGGATTCATCCATGACGTGGTGTGGCGAGTGCCCGATGAGCGCTCGCTCAAGCACATTACTTCCTCAGTCAGTGCGTCCGGGCTCCACCAGACTGATGAGCGGCATCAAGATGAATTTACCGCCGTGTATTTCCGCGATCCCGGGGGCATTAACTTCGCGGTGGCCTTCGATGATTCTCGCGACGCCGTCACCGATCCCGACTGACTTTCGAGGCCTGAACATCGAGGTGTGAACAATGCCGACAGCGACCCTCGAGGACCTCCTCGCCGAACGCTTCCAGATCGAGCGACCGCCCACGGTACGCGCGTTGACCACGGTGAAGGACCCTGTGATTTTTACTCATCTGCGCAGCACCCAAGCCGCAGACGGTCGCTCGCTGGAAATGGCCGGGGAAGAAGGCTTTGTCTTTCAAGTGCCGCTGACCGGTCCGTTCTTTTCCAACGTCTGGAACAGTCGTAAACGCACCAAATTGCCACCGGCCGTTCCTGGCTCGATCTACCTGTTCGACCTGTCGACGGTGCCCGTGGTGAGTCTGGACACGCCGTTTGATACGTTGCGCATGTACATCGCGCAGTCGACCCTCGACGAACTGGCCTACGACCGAGGCATGCGCCCCAGCAGTGGTCTGACCGCGCAAGCTTTCGGCCAGCACGATCCAGTGCTGTACGGCATGGCACAGTCACTGGCGGCGGTGATGGCGCTCCCCGAAACCGCCTCGCTGTTATTGACCGAATACATGGCGCTGGCCTTTCACGAACACGTAATCGCGAGCTACGGCACCTCAGCCTTACCGCCCAAGCCGCTGCGTGGAGGACTGGCACCCTGGCAACTCAGGCGCGCCCACGAGTTCATCAGTGCGAACCTGAACGGTGAAATCTCGGTCACCGAACTGGCCAGCGAGTCCGGCCTGTCCACCAGTCACTTTGCACGAGCTTTCAAGCAGACCACCGGCATGGCGCCGCATCAATGGCTGACCAAAAAGCGCATCGAGCACGCCAAAGCCTTACTCAAGCACGGCAATCTGGAATTGGCCGACGTGGCACTGGCCTGCGGCTTTGTCGACCAAAGCCATTTCAATCGTGTGTTCACCCGCAGTGAAGGCCACAGCCCGGGAAGATGGCGGCGTTCGCTTCAGGAGTTTTAAGCTCCACGCACCTCGTTAGCACTCCGCCGATTGGTTACTATGGTGACCCCGCTTCCCGCGCCCGCACATCTTCTGGAGCCTGAATGCCTAGTCCCAAGGACATCGCCACCGACGGTGGTGCACCGATGATTCCGGAGCAACGTCGTGAGCTGATGCTGCGTCAGTTGCGCAAACATCAGGTGCTCAGCGTTCATCAGTTAATGGAAATGTTCGAGTGCTCGCACATGACCGTGCGCCGCGATATCGCCCTGCTGGAGCAGGAAGGACGCGCGTATTCGGTGACCGGCGGGGTGCGGATTGCCAGTCAGTTGCACAGCGAACCGAGCCATCAATCGAAGGCGGTGGTTGAGCTGCCGCAGAAGCAGGCGATGGCAAAACTGGCCGCGCGGTTGTTGCACGCGGACATGACGGTGTATCTGGATGCGGGCACCAGCACGTTGGAGATAGTGCCGTACATCACCGCGCTGTCGGGCATGACCGTGGTCACCAATGACTTCGGCGTCGCCCAGGCGTTAATGGACGCGCCGCATGTGACGGTGATTCATACCGGCGGGCAGCTGGATCACTCCAACCACTCCTGCGTCGGCGGTTTGGCCGTGGCGACGTTGCGACAGATCGTCACCGACATCGCCTTCATGTCCACCAGCTCCTGGGATTTACTGCGTGGGATCACCACCCCTTCGGCGTTGAAAGTCGAGGTCAAGCAAGTGGCGATGCAATCCGCCTCGCACACCGTGCTGGTGGCCAGCAGTTCGAAGTACGGCACGTTGAGCATGTACAAAATTGCCGGCCTTGAGCAGTTCGACACCATCATCAGTGACGACAATCTCGCGGCCGCGGCGGCGGACGGGATTCGCAAGCAGGGCGTGGATTTGTTGTTGCCGTCGGACGATCTTCGATGACTGCACCCATTCTGTAGGCGCTGCCGAAGGCTGCGATCTTGACGGCCGGAGGCCGTTTCGACCTCATCGCAGCCTTCGGCAGCGCCTACAAGAGACCTCGCCGATGGATCTTTTAGCAAAAAATCCTAACGTGCATTCCAGTCACGCAACCACTGCAGGCCTGCAGAGGTATTGCCCTTCGGCCGGTATTCACAACCGATCCAGCCCTCATACCCCAGCGTGTCGATCAGTTCGAACAGGTAAGGATAATTGAGCTCGCCCAGGTCCGGTTCATGACGATCCGGCACGCCCGCGATCTGAATGTGGCCAATACCGGCCATGTCCCGACGCAGTTTCACCGCCAGGTCACCTTCGACAATCTGGCAGTGGTAGCAGTCGAACTGAACCTTGAGATTCGCCGCACCGACTTCCTTGCAGATCGCCTGGGCCTGGTCCTGGCGATTGAGGAAAAAGCCCGGAATGTCGCGGGTGTTGATCGGTTCCAGCAACACCGTGATGCCGACTTTCGCCGCCTGCGCCGCCGCATGGGCGAGGTTTTCCAGGTATACCGCGTGGTGCCGCTGGCGATCACTCTCCGACGGCAACAAGCCCGCCATCACATGAATCCGCGAGTTGCCCAGCACCGCCGCGTATTCCAGCGCGCGCTCGAAACCGCTGCGAAACTCGGCTTCACGCCCCGGCAACGACACCGTGCCACGCTCGCCATTGGTCCAGTCGCCCGGCGGCGCGTTGAACAGCGCCTGCACCAGACCGTTGTCGCTCAGGCGCTGCTTCAGGTCGGCGACGCTGTAGTCGTAGGGAAACAGAAACTCCACCGCTTCAAAACCGTCGGCGGCTGCGGCGGCGAAGCGATCCAGAAAGTCGTGCTCCGGGTAGAGCATGCTGAGGTTGGCAGCGAAACGAGGCATGATAACTCCTAGCATTATGGGTCAGACAAACGGCCAGATCAGCAGGGTAATACAGAAACCCAGGGTGCCGAGCAAGGTGGTCAACACGGTCCAGGTCCGCAGGCCATCTGCGACGTTGAGCCCGGCGAGCTTGGTGAAAATCCAGTAACCGGCGTCGTTGATATGCGACATGGCCAACCCGCCACCGCCCATGGCCAGACACAGCAAGGCCATGTGGTTCGGGGTCAGGTTCAGGGTGGCGATCAGCGGGCTGATAATACCGGCTGTGGTCACCAGCGCCACCGTGGTCGAACCTTGCACCGCGCGCAACAGCAGGGTCAACAGGAAACCCAGCGCCAACACCGGCAGACCGGTGGTGCGCAGCATCTCCGAGACCACCGCGCCAATCCCGGTGTCCACCAGCACTTTGCCGAATACACCACCGGCACCGGCAATCAGAATCACCATCGCCACACCAGGCAACGCCGAGCCGATCACATCCGAAACCTGACTGCGACTCCAGCCCCGCCGCGAACCGAGCAGCCAAGCGCAGAGCAAAGTGTCCAGCAGCAGTGCCACCAGCGGCGCGCCGAGGACGGTCATCACGCTGCGCACGGTCGAATCAACTGGCAGCAGCGACGTCGACAGCGTGCCCAGCAGAATCAGAATGATCGGCAACAGAATCAGGCTGACGATCAGACCGAAGCCAGGTGGCGGTGCCGGCGGCAGTTTGGAAACGATGCTGCTGGTGGACTCTTCCAGGCCCATGTGCGAGGCGGCGACGGCAGCCTTTTCGCTGCTCTGGTCGTTGCCGTTGGCCCAGGCTACAAGGTCGGCGTTGGTCACGTGTGGACCATAGACTTCGGCGCGAATGTCGTCGGTCATCGGGTACACCCGACGCGTCATGCGCCCGGCCACACGGTAGCCGACGTAGCAGAGAAAGGCGGTGATCGGCAGACCGAACATCAGCACCCGACCAAGGTCCGCGCCCAATTGGCTAGCGGCTGCCACTGCCCCAGGATGCGGCGGCAGAAAGGCGTGTACCGTCAGCAATGCGGCACACATCGGCAGCGCGAATACCAACAGTGGCTTGCGCGCACTGCGGGCCACACCGTAGGCCAGTGGCATGAGGATGATCACCCCGACCTCGAAGAACACCGGCACCCCGACCATGAACCCGGCAACGGTCAGCGCCAGCGGCGTGCGACGATTACCGAAACGGCTGATCAGGGTCTTGGCCAGCGCTTCGGCACCGCCAGACAGTTCGATGACACGGCCGATCATCGCGCCGAGGGCAATGATGATCGCAATGTGGCCGAGGGTCTTGCCCATGCCGCCTTCAATGGTGGCCACCAGATCCGCCGGTTTCACCCCGGCGACCAACGCCACCAGAATGCTCACCAGCATCAACGCCACGAACGGCTGGAATTTGTACTTCAACACCAGGAACAACAGCAGGGCGATGCCGATTCCGGCGGTGATCATCAGCAGTAAGGGGCTCATAGCGAATGCACTCCACACGGAGTGCGACCAAGGTGACGGGAGAAGTCAGTCATGCGGGAGTTTCCTGTTGTTATTGTTTTTTTGTCTGGGCGCTGGCCTGCCTGCGATCAACTCGCGCGGTGAATCAGTGCCGACGTCATCGCGGGCAAGCCCGCTCCTACAGAGTTCGCAGGGGTTACCAGCGCACGCCGAACACGTTGTGCAGTTCGTCCAGAGCGGCCTGATCGAGTGGCGCCGGTTTCGGGTTGCTCATCAGCCACAGGCGCGCGGTTTCTTCCAGTTCTTCCAAGGCATAGCTGGCCTTGGAGACGGAGCTTTCCCACACCACCGGGCCTAGTCGTTCGAGCATCACCCCGCGCACTCGGTTGGCCAGCAACGCGACTTGTTCGGCGACTTTCGGTGAGCCGGGACGCTGATAGCCGATCAACGGAATGTGCCCGACTTTCATGATTTGGTACGGCGTCAGCGGCGGCAGAATGTCGTCCGCCTGCCAGACCCCAGCCAGGGTCAGCGCCACCAGATGCGTAGAGTGGGTATGAACCACGCCGCCGACCCCGGGATTGCGGTCGTAGACTTCACGGTGCAGCGCCAGAGTCTTCGACGGTTTGTCGCCGGAAACCCACTCACCAGCGAGGTTGACCTTGGCAATCCGCGCCGGGTCCAGGCGCCCGAGGCAGACGTCGGTGGGGGTGATCAGCCAGCCGTCGTCCAGCCGCGCGCTGATATTGCCGGCGCTGCCGACGGTGTAGCCGCGTGCATACAGGCTATGGCCGACGTCGCAGATTTCGTCGCGCAAGGCGTTTTCGTTGCTCATTGCGCACCTCCGGCCAGTTGCTTCAAAGCTTTGCTGAAAAAGTCGCGACCCCCAAAGTTGCCGGACTTCAGCGCCAGCGCCAGGGTCTGCTCGCCATGGCTGATGGTTGCCGGAACCCCCGGATCGATCTGTGCGCCGATCTGCAACAGGGTCACGCCCAGCGCTTGCACCACCGCGCCCGAAGTCTCGCCGCCCGCGACAACAAAGCGTCGCACACCGCCTTCAAGCAGACCGAACGCGATTTCACCCAAGGCGTTTTCCACCAGACTACCGGCCTGCTCGACGCCCAATTGACGCTGTACGGCCTTGACCTCTTCCGGCGAGCTGGTGGCGTAGATCAACACGGTCTGATTGCTGTCGCGGGCGAAGGCCAGGGCTTGCGCCACCACCGGTTCGCCAGCGGCCAGTTTCAACGGATCGATACGCAGCGCCGGGCGTCCGGCTTCGAGCCAGGCCGCGACCTGACCGTTGGTGGCCACTGAAGCGCTGCCCGCCAACACCACTTCATCACCCGCCACCTGCGGCAAGCTGGAGACATCGAAGTCCCGCAGCTTGCCGGCGCGACGGAAGTTTTCCGGCAGGCCCAGCGCCAGCCCCGAACCACCGGTCAACAACGGCAGATCGGCGCAGGCCTCGCCCAGCACGTACAAATCGCGGTCCGACAATGCATCGGCAATCGCCATGCTGATGCCTTGCGCGCGCAATTCGGCGATCTTCGCCCGAACCGGCTCAACGCCTTGGGCGATGGTGTCGTAACGCAACAGTCCGACATTCAGCGCCGTCTGCGATTGCAGGACGCGCACCAGGTTGGCATCGGTCATCGGTGTCAACGGATGGTGTTGCATGCCCGATTCATTCAGCAGTTGATCCTGCACGAACAGGTGACCACGGAAGATCGTGCGGCCATTCTCCGGGAACGCCGGGCAGGCCAAGGTGAAGTCGCTGTCCAGCACGGTCAGCAAGGTTTCAGTAACCTGGCCGATATTGCCGCCAGCGGTGGAGTCAAAGGTCGAGCAATACTTGAAGAAGATCTGCTCGCAGCCCTGCTCGCGCAGCCAGGCCAAGGCAGCCAACGACTGCTCGACCGCTTCGGCGGCCGGTAAGGTGCGTGATTTCAAAGCAATTACGATCGCATCGGCGTCCAGCCCGGTGGCGACTTCGCGACTCGGAATACCGATGCTCTGCACGGTGCGCATACCGCCGCGCACCAGCATGTTGGCGAGGTCGGTGGCACCGGTGAAGTCATCGGCGATGCAGCCCAACAAAGGGCGGGCGATGGCGTTGGTCATCGTGCGCTCCTCACTTGGCTTTCGGCAGTTCGATGCCGGGGAAAATTTTGATCACTGCCGAGTCGTCTTCGCGACCGAAACCGGCACTGGAAGCCTGCATGAACATCTGGTGCGCGGTGGCAGACAACGGCAGCGGAAATTTGCTGGCGCGCGCGGTATCCAGCACCAGGCCCAAATCCTTGACGAAAATATCCACCGCCGACAGCGGCGTGTAATCCGCCTTGAGAATGTGCGGCACGCGGTTTTCGAACATCCAGGAATTGCCGGCGCTGTGGGTGATGACTTCGTACAACGCATCGGCATCGACGCCTTCACGCAGGCCCAGGGCCATGGCTTCGGCGGACGCAGCGATGTGCACGCCGGCCAGCAACTGGTTGATGATTTTTACCTTCGAACCCAGGCCGTGAGCGTCCCCGAGGCGATAGACCTTGCCGGCCATGCCTTGCAGGATCGCTTCCGCCTTGGCGTAGGCATCGGCCGGTCCTGAAGTCATCATGGTCATCTCACCCGCAGCCGCCTTGGCCGCGCCACCGGAGATCGGCGCGTCGAGATAGAGCAGCCCCTTCTCGGCCAGACGTTGGCCCAGCTCCACGGCGTAGGTCGGTGCCACCGTCGCGCAGCCGATCAGTAGACTGCCCGGCCGCAGGGCTGCGACCGCGCCATTTTCACCAAACAACACGGTTTCGGTCTGCTCGGCATTCACCACCACGGTAATGATCACGTCGCAGGAGCTGGCCATCTGCGCTGGCGACGTGCAGGCCACCCCGCCTTCGCTGGCGAACTGCTCGGTCACTGCCGCGCGAACATCACACGCGTGCACATTGAAACCGCTGCGCAGCAACGAGCGGGCGATGCCCAGACCCATCGCACCCAAACCAACGACACCGACATTCTTGTTATTCATGGGGACTCCAGAGAAACAGCGGCGGGTTTCGCAACGCCAACAAGGCGCAGGTGGCAGGCCGCGGTGAAAAAGGCAGGAACCGATAATCCACCAATGATCAGATTATGTGAAGCTGTTTTTTAATCTAACATTTTTTAACATCAGTAATGTGCAGTGCACTTCTCGCAAACTCTGTAGACGCACAGAGGGAAAAACCCCGTATTGCCGCGTACCTCTGAATCAGAGACAGGTGACAAACAGAGTTTTTAAGGGGCATTCCAGGTGACGAATGGTAAAAAAAGGTAAAGCTGTGCGAGGGGCTATTCCAGGGTGGTTTAGACCCGCATGAACACAGTGAGGACGCGGATAGTCGAGGTAGCTGACAGGATCAATATTCCGATGAGGCAGGGGGTTGAAGATGAGGTTGCGGCAGGTTCAAAATGCGAGTTATCACTCACTTTCTAAACTTGCATTCCGACCATGGCCAAATCCCCCTCGCTTTCCCCCCGCAAACAACCGGGCCAAAAGCGCTCGGCGCACACCGTCGAAAGCATTCTCGAAGCCGCTGCTCGCATTCTGGAAAGCCAGGGCCTGGTCGCCTGCACCACCAACGCCGTGGCGCAGAAGGCGGGCGTGAGCATTGGCTCGTTGTACCAGTACTTCCCCAACCGTGACGCATTGACCGCGGCCTTGATCGAACGCGAGACCGCGCAACTGCTGCACGATGTCGAGCAGGCCAGCCAACGCGATACTGCGCTACAACGCATCACCGGCATGGTCCAGGCCGCTGTAGCCCACCAGCTGCGCCGCCCCGACCTCGCGCGGGTTATTGATTTCGAAGAGCGTCGATTGCCGATGGATGAACGGCACCAACGGGTGGCGATGCTGATCCAATCGGTGCTGGTCGAGGCGTTGTCATTACCAGAGATGCAGCCGCCGATCAGCGACATCGACACCGTCGCCGACGACGTGTTGGCGATTGTCCGGGGGATGATTGACGCCGCCGGCGAGCGCGGCGAGCTGGACGCGCAAAGCCTTGAACGACGGGTGATGCGCGCGGTGTTGGGGTATTTGCAGAGGGATCTGCTATAGCAGGCCTGCTCGAGGACAGAGCCTGTGCCATGCACAAATCAAGGAGCTGCAGAAGGTTATGTGTATTGCTTGAAACCCAGTTGGCGAAAGCTTCAGCCCACTATCAATCCCATCGATGAACACCATAAACGTGGATTCCTTCGGATTTTGGCCCGCGCCGGTAACAATGGCGCCATCCAAACCTGACCGGGAATACAGCCATGATCTTCCACGTAATCAATGTTCTGCTGCTCAGCGCCATGACTCTGTACGCCGTCAACAAGGTGTATGCCCTGATTGATCTGGTACAGGCCGCGACGCTGGACACCGAGTTTGGCTACAACGCTTAAGCAGCGACCTTAGTTCGTGAGCCCGAGCAGGAAGTCCTGCACATAGGGCACCACCGACATCCCCGCGTGGGCGGTGTTGGGTACGATGTCTTGCTGCACCCGAATGTCATACGCTTCAAGGTTGCGCGCCAGGGTGGCGTTACGCTCGACGCGAGTTCGCCCGGAATCGTTGATGCCTTCCATGTACTGCACCGATCCCGGTGAGTAGTGGATTTCCCAGGTTTCCAGGTCAGCAGCGCCCACCAGCAGTTGCACGTCGACCTGACGCAACGCGTCCAGGTCCAGGCGCTTGCCGAAGATCGCTTCAATACCACCCGTCCCTACCCACCAGTCGCGACCTTCGTCGATCAGCGTCACCGAACCCGGCGCGCCGATGGACACCGAGCGCAGGCGTTCCGGGTGCAGGTAGTAGAAGCGGTTGGCAAAGTGACCGCCCCCCGAATAACCAAACAACGAAAACTTGTCGAACGCGGTGCCCAGTGCGCCCGCCACTTCATCGACCATCGCCAGCAACACTGCGTCGTATCGGATGTCGCCTTCGATCAGGTATTTGAAGCCGTGGGGATTGCCATCACCCAGCGGGCCTACCGGAAACAGCGGCGCGAGGATCACGTATTTGTTGAAGCGCCCAAACTCGGCAAACGCATCGCGATACTCAACCATGGTGCGCCCGGTGCCGTGCACGGCGACCAACAGTTGATGTTCTTCGGGAGCGCTGTCAAAGCTTTGTGGCACGTACAGGCAGTAGGCGAAGCGCGGGTCTTTACGGCACGAAAAAATGGTGGTGCTGCCACGGTAATACATCTTGCGGTGACGGGCCTCAGGCGTGTCTTCGGTGTTGGCTAACATCGTTAAACCTCGTTGTAATTTGTGCCATTATTGGCAACGTTTTAAGTTCTGGCGCTGAGCAGCCAATACCCGCTCATCGCCTGTAATCTCGCCCGCTTCAGGGCTATGCGGATGGCTCTTTTGAACAAAACCGTTACCGATCGCAGTCAGTTGGTCCTGTTGATCTCTAAAGACATCAACGCTGGCATCCTTCCCGCCGGTAGCTGGCTCAAGCAGATCGACCTGGAGGAGCGCTACGGTCACTCGCGACTCGATGTCCGCCGCGCCCTCGATCAACTGGTGCTCAAGCACATGGTCGAGCACATCCCCAATCGCGGTTACTACGTGCACACCCCCGATCTCGATCAAGTCTCCGACGCCCGCGAAATACGCGTCGCGCTGGAGTGCGCGGCGGTCAATCAAATGGTGGTCAGCGCAGAACATCTGGCAGAACTCGAGACGCTGGCCCAACGCTTCAACACCCTGGTCCAGGAAGGCACAGTGCTGGAGCGCTACAACGCCAATCTGGAATTCCACCGCGTGCTCTATGACCTGTGCACCAATCACCAATTGCTCGAACTGATCGATGAGATGCGCAGCCGGCCGCCCTCTTCACCCGGCGGTACCTGGCGTACGCACCTGCGCGCCGAGCAATCGAGCCGCGAACATTTCCAAATGGTCGAGGCCTTGCGTGACGACGACCGTGAACGGCTCAAACAACTGATCGCCGCCCACATTCGCCAGATCCCGCTGCAACCCTGACCCTCACTGCTTGATGCTGACGCCCCACAGGCGCGGCTTCTGGCCGATCCAGGCGTTGTAGCCTTCGACGTTTTTGTTCAGGGCCATGATGTCGAGGCCGTTGTACATCACGATCATCGGCACCTGATCGATGAAGCGCGCATGCAACTGGTCAAAGATCGCCTGACGCTTGGCCACGTCACCTTCCTTCAGCGACTGCGCCAGCAGGTCCATGGCCTCCGGGTCTTCCCAGACTTTGCGCGATTCTTTGTCCTTGTTGCCGGTCACTTGTTCGAAGCTCAGCGCTGGATCGAAACGCGCCGAATAGGTGAACGACATCGCCTGATAACGCCCGCTCTGGTAGCGCTCAAGCTGGGTGCCCCACTCCATGACTTCGACCTGCACGTTCATACCGACCGCCTGCAACATCGCCTGGGTGATGATCGCCAGGTCGTAGCTCGGCACCATCGAACGCTTGTTGGCGACGATGGTCAGCGGCTGACCGTGATAGCCGGCTTCTTGCAGTAGTTGAATGGCTTTTTGCGGGTCGTAGGTGAAGCCGCCCTGCTCTTTGGCGCTGTAGTAGTTGGAGGCCACACTGATCACCGAGTTATTGGCGACGCCGAAGCCGTTACTGGTGGTGGCGACCAATTGTTTGATGTCGATCGCCGCCGCAATTGCCTGACGAATGCGCTTGTCCTTGAGCAACGGATCGCGGGTCTGGAACATCAGCACGTTCATGGTCGCGCTGGGCGCCGTGGACACCTGCAAGTTAGCGTGGCTCTTGATTTCCGGCAGGTCGGTTTCGGTGACTTCGGCCATGTCCAGATCACCGGAGAACAGCGCCGCCTTGACCGTCGCCTGATCCGGGATGATCACGAAACGCACTTCATCGGTCAGCGCCTGCTTGCCGCCGGTGTAGCCGTCACGCGGGCCGGGCAAGGACTTATAATCGGCGAACTTGCTCAGGCTGATGTACTGCCCGCGCTTCCATTCCACCAGTTGATAAGGGCCGGTGCCGATCGGTTTGACGAACTCGCCCTGGGCGTTGACCGAGGCCTTGTTCAGCACCGCCGTGCCGCCGCAATCGGTACGCGCCAGAGTGGCGAGGAACATGCCGCTGGGCTTCTCCAGACGCATGATCACCGTCTGCGCATCCGGCGCCGTGACCTCGACGACTTTGGTCGAGCCGCTGCCATCGAACTCCGGCAGGCAGCGCCATTGGGTCTTGGGGTCCATGTCGCGGTTCCAGCTCCACAGCACGTCGGCTGAAGTCAGCGGTTCACCATTCTGGAAGGTCACGCCCTGGCGCAGGGTGAAGGTGTAGCTCAGGCCATCGGCCGAGACATCGACCTTCTGTGCCAGCAGCGGCTTGACCTCGCCCTTCTCGCCGTATGCCATCAGGCCTTCGACCACGTGCAGCAACACCTGGTCGGTGCGGTCATCGCGATTGACCCCAGGGTCTAGGCTGCGAATATCCGAGTTGAGCGCCAGGCGCAGCGCTTGAGCCTGCACCACACCGGTACCGATCATCGCGACCAGTCCCACGGCCAGCGCCTTCTTCAACGAGCATTTCATCAGCGATTCCTTATTCAAGCCAAAACATAGCGGAGCCGTCACCCTAGCAACGGTATTCAGGTACTTCACGATCCGTTATTGCGCAGTTGATAACTGCCATCCGCCAAGCGTTGCAGCGGGTTGGCCGCCGCCAGCAACCGACGAGTAAAGGCATGCTGAGGACGATCGAACACCTCGGCGGTGGCGCCAACTTCCACCACTTTGCCGTGTTGCATCACCGCCACCCGATGGGCGATACGTTCCACCGCCGCCAGGTCATGGGAGATGAACAGGCAGGCGAAGCCGTACTGCGCCTGCAAGCGTTCGAACAACTCAAGAATCTGTTTTTGAATGGTCATGTCGAGGGCGGAAATCGGCTCGTCGGCGATCACCAGTTTCGGGTGCCGAATCAACGCTCGACCGATGGCCACCCGCTGCCGTTGCCCACCGGAAAGCTGATGCGGAAAACGGTTGGCGAACTGCGCATCGAGGCCGACATCCTTGAGAATGGTGCGCACCCGTTCGGCACGCTCTTCGCGACCGAGGCCCGGCACATGGCGCAGAGGTTCGGCGAGAATGTCGGCAATCCGCGCCCGTGGGTCGAGCGACGACACCGGATCTTGGAAAATCATCTGGCATTGCAGGCGATGCTCGCGGTTGCCACTTTTGAGAATGTCGACGCCGTCGAAAAATATCTCGCCGGCCGAGGGCTTGATCAGCCCCACCACCGAGCGCCCCAAGGTGGTTTTTCCCGAGCCGCTGCCGCCCACCAGCGCCACGGTTTCCCCCGCGCTGATTTGC
Source organism: Pseudomonas sp. NA-150 (assembly GCF_044336365.1). Lineage (NCBI taxonomy): Bacteria > Pseudomonadati > Pseudomonadota > Gammaproteobacteria > Pseudomonadales > Pseudomonadaceae > Pseudomonas > Pseudomonas sp. NA-150. Next base: position 4,885,781 of record NZ_CP172305.1, read on the forward strand.
AGATTGACCCCGTCGACCGCACGCTTGGCCGGGCTGCGGGTGAAAAAACGCTGACGACCGGGGTGGTCGATGGTCACGTTGCGCATGTCAACCAACGGCGACGCGTGAGCCACCGCCGTTAGTTGCCCGCGGGTCGGCAAGGCGTCGAGCAACTGGCGGGTGTAGTCGGCTTTGGGCCCGAGCAAAATCTGTTGCGTAGGGCCGGCCTCGATGGCTTTACCCTGGCGCATCACCACCACTTTATGAGCATGGCGTACCACCAGCGACAGGTCGTGGCTGATGAACAACACCGCCGTGCCCTGCTCCCGCGTCAGTTCCAGCATCAAGGCGATGACGTCGGCCTGCGCCAGGGTGTCGAGGGCGGTGGTCGGCTCATCGGCGATCAACAACGCCGGGCGCAACAGCATTACCGAGGCCAGCATGATGCGCTGGCGCATGCCGCCGGAAAACTCGTGGGGGAATGCGCTCAGGCAGCGTTCAGGGTCATCGATGCCGATCCGGCGTAGCATCTCCAGCGAGCGGCTGCGGATGGTTTTCTCATCCTGGTCGGTGTGCAGGCGCAACCCCTCGGCCATCTGCTGGCCGATGGTCAGGGTCGGGTTGAGCGAGACCATCGGCTCCTGGAACACCATGCCGATCTTTGCCCCGCGAATCCCGCGCAAACTGTCGTAGGGCAAGGTGCACAGGTCGATGCCGTCGAACAGCAGCTCACCGGAAGCCACGCGCATCGGCGGTGGCAGCAAACCGATGACCGCCCGCGCGGCCATGGTCTTGCCGCTGCCGGATTCACCGACCAGCGCGACGATCTCGCCGGGGGCCATGTCGAAGCTCAAGTGATCGACTGCCAGCGAACCTTCGGTGCCGACCTGGATGCACAGGTTGTTGACGCGCAATAGCGGCTTGACGTTATCCATTAGCGGCTCATCCGTGGGTCAAGGCGATCACGCAGGGCGTCACCGAAAAGATTGATGCCGATCAGCGCGATGGCGATCATCAGGCCGGGGAAGAAGCCCAGCCACGGCGCGGTGACCAGGTGCGGACGACTGGACGCCAGCATGTTGCCCCAGGTCGCGGCTGGCGGTGGCACGCCCAGGCCGAGAAAACTCAGCGCGCTTTCAGAGAGAATCGCCCAACCAAACATGCTGGTGGCGAGCACGATCAGCGGCGCGATGCAGTTCGGTGCCACGTGACGCCACAGGGTGTACAGCTCGGAGTTGCCGATCACCCGCGACGCCTCGATGAACTCCCGCTCACGCAATGACAGCACGGTACTGCGCACCACGCGCACTACGGTGGGGATGTAAGCGATGCCCAATGCCAGCACGATGCCGTATTGACTCGCACCGACGATGGCCAGCAAACCCAGCGCCAGCAACATCCCCGGAAACGCCAGCAGCGCATCGTTGAGCATCATCAGAATCCGGTCGGTCCAGCCCCGCAGATAGCCCGCCAGCAAGCCGAAAAACGTCCCGATGCTGACCGCCATCACCACCGTCAACAGGCTGATCCACAGGCTGGTGCGGGCGCCGATGATGATACGGCTGAGCACGTCGCGGCCGAACTCATCGGTGCCCAACACATGCGGCCACGAAGGCGCGAGAAAACGATGGGCCAGGTCCAGCCGCAACGGGTCGTAAGGCGTCCAGAATATTCCGGCCACGGCCATCGTCAGCAGAATCAGCAGCAAAATGCCGCCGATCAAGGCATTGAGCGGCGGCAGGCGCAGCGGTCGACGAACCGGGGCTGTGGTCGGTGCCGGTGCGATTTCACTCAAGATTTTCATACTTTCACCCGTGGATCGAACAGCGGATACATCAAGTCCACGAACAGGTTGACCAGCACGTAGACGAAGGTGATCAGCAGTAGGCAACCCTGCAGGACCGGGTAGTCGCGGGCGTAGATGGAGTCGACCATCAGCCGACCGATGCCGGGAATGGTGAACACGGTTTCGATCACCGCAATCCCGCCCAGCAGGTTGCCGAGGATCAAGCCAATCAGGGTCCAGGTGGGCGCGAACGCGTTGCGCAGGGTATGGCGCCACAGCACCGCGCGTTCCGACAAACCTTTGGCTCGGGCATGGGCGATGTAGTCCAGTCGCAGCACTTCAATGGTGCTGGCCCGGGCCATGCGGATGATCACCCCGCTCTCGTGCAGCACCAGCGTGGCAATCGGCAAGATCACGTACAACAGCGCCTTGGCGAAGTTTTCGCCGAACGGCACATAGCCCACCACCGGCAACCAGCCCAACTCCAGACCGAACACGTAGAGCAACAACAACCCCATCCAGAACCCCGGCACCGACAACAGCAGCGTTGCCACGGTGACCAGGCTCAGGTCGACAAAGGTGTCCTGCTTCCACGCCGCCAGCATCCCCAGCGGCACCGCAATCAACGCCGCCAGGGCCACCGCGTTGAGCACGATGGTCAGGCTGACACTGAAGCGATCCAGCACCAACGGCAGCACCGCTTGCCCGCTGGTGATCGAGTGCCCCAGGTCACCGGAAAACACTGCCTTGAGCCAGATCAGGTATTGCACCACCAGCGGCTGATCCAGCCCCAGCGATTGGCGCAACCTGGCCAGGCTGGCCGGATCGGCCATGTCGCCCAGCATCAGCAACGCCGGATCGCCAGGGATCAAGCGGATCATCGCGAACACCGCGATAGAGATCAGCAGTAACGTCGGGACCGCCATGGCCAGACGCTGAAAGATCAAACGGAGCATGTGTGTTCCTCGGTGGTGGAGTCCGGCCCATGGTCAGACAGAGCGATGCTTACCACACGGCGTAACGGGCGTAATCGGATTCCATCGGCAACTGGTATTGGCCGAAGGCACGGCTGATCGCGGGCAACGGTGCAATCTCCATGAAACCCGCAGCCGGGCGCATCAGGATCATCGCCACCGTGGCCGACAGATTGTCCTCACCGCTGGAGCTCGGTCGCGGCGGACGGCAGACCGCGAACGGCGTCCCGAAGTCGTCGAAGAAGGCCGCTTTCAAGTGCTCCAGGGTCAACCTGCCATGGTGCGGTCTGAGCGCGCCTTCGACACGGATGTCGCGGTAGAAACTCTCGGGCGCACCGCCGATGCCGGTGTTTTTCAGCTTCACCTGCGCCGCCGGGCTGCGCCAATGGTTGGCGTGCACCACCAGGCCCCGGTCCTCAAACAACGGGAACACTTCGTCCGGCGCGCATTCGAAGTTGATCGCAAAACCGCCGGCATGGCTGAGCATCATGTTGTTGGAGCCCGACTTCGGCGTTACCGCCACGGCCTTCATTGCCAGCGCAAAGTGGTTAGCCTCCAGCGCCTTGCGCCGAATCAACGGCAGCGGCACACCCAACTCGCGGTAATCACGATCCGACTCAAGGTTGTTACCGGTGATCGCCGTGCCGATCGAGTTCAAACCTGCGCGCGCCAAACCGCCCGCTTCCGTGAAGGTCAGCACATCCGGGCCGTCTTCACGACGAATGCGCAACACCACGCCAGTCTCTGCACATTCCGCGCGCCAGTCCCAGTTCTGCCCGTGCAGCAGTTCGTTGTTGAGCGTTGCAGCAGGCAACACGATGGCACCGGTGCAGCCATCCAGTTCAGGTTTATCGTGCTGGTTACGGCGACCCAAATGGATGATTTCGGTGCGCGCGTTGATCAGCACAATGGCCTCGAAATCGTGCCCCGAGCCTTCGGCGATGCCGCGCATTTCTTCGATATACGCCGGTTCAAACGCTTCGATGTTCGGCACGAACTGATTGACCAAGCGGCGAATACCCACCCAGTCATAACCCATGTCCAACAGCTGCTGACTGTAAATCTCGATGCTGCGCGCAATGATCTGCGGGCAGGCTTTTCCGTACTGCACGCCTCGCTCGAACGGGGCACCGCTGATGTCGATACACGGGAACAGACGACTCATCTCATCACCTCAATGGGGTTTGGTCGAAGTGAAGAGCAAGGACCGAGCCAATTTTATTAAACTACCGCCAAAATTGGCGCCAATTTAAGAAACACGGGGTGTGGGAGGCTGGGTTGTGAGCGATAAGGGGGCGAAATGGGGAGGAATGAGGATCAAAAGCGTGCAGAAAGGTAACGGTGGGGTGACGTCGAGGTGGGTTTTCGGGCGCTTCTATAATCGAACACCACGGGCTGCGTAACGTATGTACCGGCTCCAACCGCGACCAACTCGCCATGCTGCGAAACAGCAAGGACCAAGCGTTTTTCGGTGCGCCTCTGGTCCCCTTCCCCACACTGGGTAAAGACTACGTTGACTGGTTCTGCGCCAATGTCGACCTGCCCTTTCCACTCGAATCCGCTCATGGTTGGAGGGATTGATTGCATGATGGGAAAAGCTTCGCCGGAGAATGCGTGTACGGTTTTTCCGTTGGGGAGGATGGGTGTTCGCATTTCACAAATCGACATCCGGTGTGTGAAAAACGGGGGCTGTCCCTGAACAGTCCCAACAAGCCTTGAATTATATGGTGTCCCAGGGCAGGTTCGAACTGCCAACCTTCCCCTTAGGAGGGGGATGCTCTATCCAATTGAGCTACTGAGACACACGGGCCAGCACACGAATGGTGCCAGCGAGGACGGCGTGCATGTTAACGGCAAGGCTCAAGTTTGTCATGTCGTCCGTAGCTTTTTACGTTGTAGTCCACAACCCTGGCGGTCATTTTGAACGATGGTTTTTTTCGACATCGTGCAAATTGCATTGACTCAAAAAGCCATCATTGCAAGCTGCACGATCACCGTGATCGAATCAACATCTATCCAATTGATTTATATAGTAATTTTAAACATTTTCGTTTGGCACAAGCCGTGCAGCCTTTAGAGGACGGAAACCTCCTACAAAAAGCCGCAATCCAAGGTGCCGACATGAACATTGTCCTGTCATTTCTGAATGCTGCAGCGTTGGTCGCATTGGTGACGTTTCACTTCGTGGGCGCTGACAGTGAAACGGAGCAGGTCAATGTCCTGACGCAACCTACCCATCAGCTGCATCAGGTGCCGCAACTGGCGATGCTCAATCATCTTTCGCAGAACCCGGCTATGCTTGCCAATGACAGCGATGAAGCCTCGTCGGTATTGGGTGATCGCTCTGAACGGTGGGTATTCTAAGCCCTGTCTTCCCTTCACTAGGTACGAGAGCAGCCATGTCAAAATCCGCACTGTCGTTTCTGGTTATGGCGTTGATGGCGTTGGCCATCGACATTTCTCTTCCTCTGGATGAAAACACCGCCAGCGCACTACTCAAAATCGCGGCCGGTGTGTTTGTCGTTCTGTTTGTGCTGGCGTTGGTGATCGGGCGCAAAATCAAATTTGACCCCGTGCTGCGATAGCCTCAATCTCCCCGCTCAGCGGCTTGATTTATCTGGCCTTTGGCTAGCAAATCGATCAAAGCACTCTAAGCTCAAAGTAATCCTGTCGCGCAGCGCCTGGCTCCCGTGATGACCGAAAAAGACTCATCCGGCCAATGGGGACAGAAAACTTTGCAAAACAGACCACAATTCTGATAATTGGTGCTGGCAAAAAGCCTTTATCCAGTTCAATATTTGTCACAGAATTGACGCCAAGGAACCGGCAAAAGTGAGGCATGATACTGGCCTCTTTGACAATTCAGGTTGAACATTCGGCCAAATCGACTGTCATACCATGACATCCGGCGGCCAAGTGCCAGAACCGCTCCCCCTGAACTAACCGGTTAAATATATGAGCCCTATGAAACAGGCTATTTATTCCAGCCGCACGGCTGACAAATTTGTAGTACGTCTTCCTGACGGCATGCGTGACCGTGTCTATCAGGTGGCCAAGAACCATCACCGCAGCATGAACTCGGAGATCATTGCTCGCCTGGAACAGAGCCTGATTCAGGAAGGCGCATTGGGCGACGAGCCTAATCTGCGTCTGGACAGCCCTGAGTTGTCGCTGCACGAGCGCGAATTGCTGCAACGCTTCCGCCAACTCTCTCATCGCCAGCAAAACGCGCTTGTCTCGCTGATTGCTCACGACACAGAACTCGCTGCTGACGACGAGTCCTGATAGAAGTACAGCGCATACATTCAGGCCAGCTTTTGCTGGCTTTTTTGTGTCTGGCGTTTGATGTTTATGTTGAGTCCGTAGTAGTCCGGCTAGCCGGTGATGGCACCTTTGAGACCGCCATCGCCGGCAAGCCGGGCTGCTACGGGGTGTGTGCTGCGCTCTTGATTTTGATCTTTGCGATCCAACTGAAGGAATACACATATCGCCCCGTTCCCAGCAGGCCGAACGCAGGTCCTGTTCCGGGGGATGCTCGACATGGATGTCGAGCAAGCCGCGACCCCCGCCAGGGATGGCGGGTCGCGGCGTGCCCCCGGAACAGGACCGGAGTGAGGGCAGTCCGAGCCTAAGCGAGGACCCGGATGGCGGGGCAAGGACCTTTTGGTTACTTTTGGGGCTGTTTGCCAAAAGTGACCCGCCGTCAGGGCGGAACCATAACACCAGCTAAACGCAAATTACGGATATACACATCCATCCAAGCCTTGCGTAACAGAGTCAGCTGTCCTTACAACCACCATCGCCGGCAAGCCGGACTGCTACAGATATTTGCAATACGACAGCGCGGCATCTGAACGCCTTACAGGCTTCCCTCGACATCTTCCAAACTGAAGGTCTCGGTATGGTCGTTGTAGGAGAATATCTCGGCATAGCGTCCCCAACTGATCACGCTCTCCAAGGTTTTTTCAACCTTGTCCTCGCTGAGGGAGTCCTCCAGTTCTTGCTCAAAGCGTACCCGTGGCGCCCAATGGCCATTACGCTCTTGCAGCACCTGACGGATACGCGCAGCCAATGGCACGTGACGCACCAGGCGCTCGGCAAACACAGCCTTGCGCTCCTGGGTGCCGTATTCGGCGAATAGCTTGCCGATTTCAGTCAGCGTGATATCCGCGCCCTTCAGATCCGCGAAGCCGAGGTGCTCAAGCATCTCTGCCACTGGGAACAAATCGTCCACTTCCAACAGCAAACGCTCCGACACGTTGGCCAGCCCCGCGTGACCGTGATACGGCTCGGCCGCCAGTGCTTCGATCAAACCAGCCATCAAGTTGGTCGACACCTGCGGCAGCGGACTGCGCAACTGCAATTCGGCCTTGCCGGTGCTGGCGTCTGCCCGACGTCGATTGGTCATCAACGCATAGATATCGTCGACCATGAGCCGGAACACCGGGTCCAGGCGGTTGCGCGGGTGGGCGAACGGCACCTTGATTTCCGCGACCACGCGCCCGGGGTTGGACGACAACACCAGAATCCGGTCGCACATCAGCACCGCTTCTTCGATGTTGTGGGTCACGATCAGAATCGATTTGATCGGCAACTGCCCGCCGCTCCACAAATCCAGCAGGTCGGTGCGCAGGGTTTCCGCCGTCAACACATCCAGTGCCGAGAACGGTTCGTCCATCAGCAGCAGGGTCGGGTTGACCACCAGACCGCGAGCAAAGCCTACACGTTGACGCATGCCACCCGACAATTCACGCGGGTAGGCGTTTTCAAAGCCGTCGAGGCCGATCAGGTCGATGGCGGCCAAGGCCCGCTTGCGCGATTCTTTGGCCGGGACCTGCAACGCCTGAAGGCCGGCTTCGACGTTTTCCAGCACGGTCAGCCACGGAAACAAGGCGAAGGTCTGGAAGACCATGGCCACGCCCTCGGCCGGCCCGGTCAACAGCGAGCCGTTGTATCGAACCTCGCCGGAGGACGGCTGGATCAGGCCGGCGATGATCCGCAACAATGTCGACTTGCCCGAGCCGGAGCGCCCCAGCAAGCCGACCACTTCGCCCTCACGCAAGGTCAGGTCGACGTCGCTGAGTACCTGCAATTCATCCTTGCCCTTGCCAAAGCCTCGGCTGACTTTGCTGAGCGAGTAGATCTCGGAGCCGGCGCCGGTGTGTTCGTTAAAGGTGTTCATGAGATCGACTCCGTTAATTCAGGCGCAGTTTGTTTTCGGCAATGGCGTACATCGGCCGCCAGACCAAGCGATTGAAAGCCACGACAAACAGCGACATCACCACCACACCCAAGGTGATCTTGGGGAAGTCACCGGCAGCAGTGGTCTCGGCGATATAGGCGCCCAGGCCATGGGCGACCACTTTGTCCTGGCCCCACGACACAAACTCGGACACGATGCTGGCGTTCCACGCCCCACCCGATGCGGTAATCGCCCCGGTGACGTAATACGGAAAAATGCCGGGCAACATCACTTTGCGCCACCACAGCCAGCCACGAATGCGGAAGTTCGCCGAGGCCTCGCGAAAGTCGTTGGGAAATGCACTGGCGCCGGCGATCACGTTGAACAGGATGTACCACTGGGTGCCGAGCACGATCAGCGGGCTGAGCCAGATGTCCGGGTTCAGCTTGTAGTGCAGGATCACGATGACAAACACCGGGAACAGCAGGTTCGCCGGGAAGGCCGCGAGGAACTGCGCCAAAGGCTGGATTTTCTCGGCGAGCCGAGGCCGCAAGCCGATCATGACCCCCAACGGCACCCAGATCAGCGAGGCGATAGCGATCAGCAGCACCACCCGCACCAGCGTGATGCACGCCAGGCCGAGCACATGGCCGACCTCGTCCAGCGTGACCCCGCTGCTGACGTACAGCCCGATGCGGTACAACGTGTACACGGTGAGCACGGCAATGAACGCACCCCAGATCCAGTCGATAGCCCGCGACGTGGCCGGACTCGACACCGCTTCCACGGCTTTGGATCGCGGCAGGCTCAAGCGCATGTGGCCGATACGGGTAATTGCCCGGGCAAACGGCCGCAGCAGGCGCTGAATGACGCGAGTCCGATTGATCAGGTTAAGCACCCATGACTCCGGCGCCCCGCCGGCAGAAGTGTCTTCCATGCGAAATTTATCCGCCCAGGCCACCAGCGGCCGGAACAGGAACTGGTCGTAGATCAGGATGACCGCAATCATCGCCAGAATCACATAACCCACGGCCTGCATGTCACCATGTTCGATGGCGGCCGCCAGATAGGAACCCACGCCAGGCAGGGTGATGGTCTTGTCTCCCACGGTGATCGCTTCGGAAGCCACCACGAAGAACCAGCCACCGGACATGCTCATCATCATGTTCCATACCAGGCCCGGAATGGCGAACGGCACGTCCAGCTTCCAGAACTTTTGCCAGCCGGACAGCTGCAGACTGGCGGACACTTCCTCCAGATCGCGCGGCAACATGCGCAGCGATTGGTAGAAGCTGAACGTCATGTTCCAGGCCTGACTGGTGAAGATGGCGAAAATCGCCGCACATTCAGCGCCCAGCACCCGCCCCGGAAACAACAGCAGGAAGAAGGTCACGGTAAACGAGATATAGCCCAGAACCGGCACCGATTGCAGGATGTCCAGCACCGGTACCAGCAGCTTCTCGGCACGACGACTCTTGGCCGCCAGGGTGCCGTAGACCAAGGTGAAAATCAGCGACGCGACCATCGCGGCGAGCATGCGCAAAGTGGTGCGCACCGCATATTCAGGCAAGTCCGACGGGTCGAGGGAAATCACCTGGATTTGCAGGGTCGATATCGGCGCAAAGGTCTGCTCGGCACCTAGCGAGAAAAACAGCAGGAAACCAATCACCAGCGGCATGGCCACCAGATCCCAGCGATTAGGCAGCAGTCGCCGTGTAGTGGCCGGAATGTAATGACGGAATACTTTATTCATAGGCAGTGATTCCAGCAGCGTTCTGGGTATGGTCGTGACCAGACATCAACGCGCGCATTCGCTTGAAACCGCGCAGCAGGCAGTCAAAGCACAGCACACTTTAGCGAGGGCGTCGGACTAAAAAGGAGGGTCGCCAATAGAGGCGGCCAACTGAGGTAGCGTCATCAAGCCGTCCGCGTGCTGAGCTGTTGCTACCTGAAGGACAGGCGCCAGGATGCGGCGTTTCCGAGGTAAAATTATACGTTCCAAAATATGACCGTAACATGTAGGTAATACTCCCGAAGCGCGCCTAAAACGATAAATCCGCCACCCTTACAGGCGGCGTTCAGGTTCAGCGGATTACATCAAAAAAAGCGTCGCCAGACCGAGGAAAATGAAGAAGCCGCCGCTGTCGGTCATGGCAGTAATCATTACACTGGCGCCCATTGCGGGATCCCGGCCAAAGCGCGCTAGCGTCATCGGGATAAACACCCCCATGAACGCCGCCAACAGCAGATTGAGGGTCATCGCGGCGGTCATCACCACCCCCAGCGACCAGCTGCCATACAACCAATAGGCCACGACACCGATCACCCCACCCCACACCACGCCATTGACCAAGGCCACTGCCAGTTCCTTGCGCATCAGGCGCGAGGTGTTGCCGGTGCTCACTTGATCCAGTGCCATGGCGCGCACGATCATGGTGATGGTCTGGTTACCAGAGTTGCCGCCAATCCCGGCCACAATCGGCATCAAGGCAGCCAACGCCACCAGACGCTCGATCGAGCCTTCGAACAGGCCGATGACCCGCGACGCAATGAACGCGGTAATCAGGTTGATCGCCAGCCAGGACCAACGGTTGCGCAAGGACTTCCAGACGGAGGCGAAGATGTCTTCTTCTTCGCGCAGACCGGCCATGTTGAGTACTTCGCTTTCGCTTTCCTCACGAATCAGATCGACCATTTCGTCGATGGTCAGACGGCCGACCAGCTTGCCGTTCTTGTCCACCACTGGCGCGGAAATAAGGTCGTAACGCTCAAATGCCTGGGCGGCGTCGTAGGCGTCTTCCTGCGGATGGAAACTCACCGGATCACTGGCCATCACCGCCGACACTTGCTTGTCGGGATCGTTGACCAGCAGACGCTTGATCGGCAGCACGCCTTTGAGCACACCGGCGTAATCGACCACAAACAGTTTATCTGTGTGGCCCGGCAGCTCTTTGAGGCGACGCAGGTAACGCAAGACCACTTCAAGGCTGACATCCTCACGGATCGTCACCATCTCGAAGTCCATCAAGGCGCCGACTTGCTCGTCGTCGTACGACAGCGCGGAGCGAACGCGCTCACGCTGCTGGCTGTCCAGGGCTTCCATCAGCTCATGGACGACGTCACGCGGCAGCTCCGGCGCCAGGTCCGCCAGTTCGTCGGCGTCCATTTCCTTGGCGGCAGCCAACAGCTCCTGATCGTCCATGTCGGCGATCAGGGTTTCACGGACAGAGTCCGACACTTCGAGAAGAATGTCGCCGTCGCGGTCGGCCTTGACCAGTTGCCAGACCGTCAGACGGTCATTGAGGGGCAAAGCTTCAAGAATGTGGGCGACGTCAGCGGAGTGCAGGTCTTCGAGCTTGCGTTGCAGCTCGACGAGGTTTTGCCGGTGAACCAGGTTTTCCACGAGGTCGTGATGCTGACCCTCCTGGCGATGCGTCAGGTCTTCGACCACGCGCTGACGCTGCAGCAGCTCGATGACTTGAGCGAGGCGGTCCTGCAGGCTGTCTTGTGTTTTCTTTACTTCTGTTTCGGTCATAGGCGAACTCCACTCCCAGCAGCGGAGAACGCCGGGGAGATCAATCAGTCAATTCGTGATTGGTAACGCAAAATTCTAAGTAACTACTGGGTAAGTCCATGGAGATGTTCCACAAGCCCCGACGGGGCTGACGGGCGCAATGATACACCGCGAGGCACCCTTGCACGCTACAAAAAATCGCGACAAGAACAAGCACTTGCACGGCAAAGCTAAACTGACAGATCTGTGACGTTACATCCGGAGAAGAAAACACGCGTCACCGCGAAAAGACTGCGACTAGTCTTGCGAACACGCCGTCATGGAGGACGTTAGATGCGCATTACCACACGAACAGCCCTATGGGTCGCCCTGCTCGGCTTTCCGCTCTCCGCGCTGTCTACGACGGTACAGCGCTGCGAGGATCCGCAGGGCAACGTCACCTTCACCACATTGGGCTGTCCGGCTGACCACCGCACGCACTCGCAGAACGCCTACAACGCTCCGCCCGGAAGTACAGTGCCGCTGCTGCCCGAAGCCTCGGGCCGGGCAATACCCAGAAAAGAAGTGGTTGTGGTCGGCCAACGTGACGATGGCTGCGGCAATCTGCTAAGCGACGCAGAGCGCCGTCGGGCAATCATCAATCAGCAAACCCGCACAGGCATGACGCTGCGGGATGTAGAAAGTGCGCTGGGCAAACCGGACAAAATTTCCAGCCGCAATGGAGAAACCCGTTATGTCTACAGCCCGAAGAAAGGTCGCAGCCACCAGGTTGTTTTCGATCAAGAGGGATGCGTGAAAGGCAAACGCTAGAAAGCAAAAAGCCCGAACAATGTTCGGGCTTTTTGGTGTTTGGTGCACTCGACAGGATTCGAACCTGTGACCGCTCGGTTCGTAGCCGAGTACTCTATCCAGCTGAGCTACGAGTGCATTTGGCGTTTGATAAACCAGACCACCGCTGGTTGAAACAAGTCACTTACATCGCTGTAAACAACCTTTGAAATGGTGCACTCGACAGGATTCGAACCTGTGACCGCTCGGTTCGTAGCCGAGTACTCTATCCAGCTGAGCTACGAGTGCATTTGTTGCCGCGCATTATAGGCCGTTCAATCTCTATGTCAAACGCTTTTTCTAGTAAATTCAACAACTTACCGATCAAGCTAGATTGCAACGTACTACGCAAATAATGGCGGAGAACGGGGGATTCGAACCCCCGACACCCTTTTGAGGTGTACTCCCTTAGCAGGGGAGCGCCTTCGGCCACTCGGCCAGCTCTCCGCAACACGGGGCGTATAATAACCACCTCTTTCCCCGTTTGCAAACCTAAATTTCAATAAAAATTAATGACTTGGTTCCTGGTCCTTCTCTTTCTTGATACGCAGGTAGATCTCCTCACGGTGAACAGCTACCTCCTTGGGGGCATTGACCCCAATTCGCACTTGATTACCTTTAACGCCGAGCACGGTCACGGTGATTTCTCCATCACCAATGATTAGGCTTTCTGCGCACCGACGAGTCAGAATCAGCATACCTTTCTCCTCACGCATTACATTCAGGGACAACAGTCTGCAAAACCAAAAGGTGCAGGCCTACGGCAAGACGGGCCGCTGACCTACACCTGAGTATTGACCAGCGCAAAGAAAAGAACAGCTTCCTGCGCCGATCAAAAAAACGAAAGGCGCGGATCAACCGCGCCTTTCGCTCAACCCGTCACTCGCCCTGTCGGGCTGGCGCGTCTAGCTCAAAAGCGGTGTGCAGTGAGCGCACAGCCAGCTCCAGGTACTTCTCTTCGATCACCACCGACACTTTGATTTCGGAGGTCGAGATCATCTGGATGTTGATGCTCTCTTTGGCCAACGATTCAAACATCCGGCTGGCGACACCGGCGTGCGAGCGCATGCCCACACCTACGATGGACACCTTGGCGATCTTGGTATCGCCGACAACTTCACGCGCGCCGATTTCACGGGCGGTGTTCTCCAGTACCAGCAGCGCAGCCTGGTAGTCGTTGCGATGCACGGTGAAGGTGAAATCGGTGGTGTTATCGTGCGCGACATTCTGCACGATCATGTCCACTTCGATGTTCGCGGCGCTTATCGGGCCGAGAATCTTGAAGGCCACGCCAGGGTTATCTGGCACACCACGGATGGTCAGCTTGGCTTCGTCGCGGTTGAAGGCGATGCCGGAAATGATCGGCTGTTCCATGGTTTCCTCTTCATCAATGGTAATGAGGGTGCCCGGACCCTCCTGGAAGCTGTGCAATACGCGCAGCGGGACGTTGTACTTGCCGGCGAACTCAACCGCACGGATTTGCAGCACCTTGGAACCGAGACTAGCCATTTCCAGCATCTCTTCGAAGGTGATCTTGTCCAGGCGTTGAGCAGCCGACACCACACGCGGGTCGGTGGTGTAGACACCATCGACGTCGGTGTAGATCTGGCATTCATCAGCCTTCAGCGCTGCCGCCAGGGCCACGCCGGTGGTGTCCGAGCCGCCACGACCGAGCGTGGTTATGTTGCCGTGCTCGTCGACGCCCTGGAAACCGGCGACAACCACCACCCTGCCCGCCTTCAGATCGGCACGAATCTTCTGATCGTCGATCTGCAGGATACGCGCCTTGTTGTGCGCGCTGTCGGTCAGGATGCGCACCTGGTTACCGGTGTAGGACACCGCAGGCACGCCACGTTTCATCAAGGCCATGGCCAGCAAGGCGATGGTCACCTGCTCGCCGGTGGACACGATCACGTCCAGCTCACGCGGAACCGGTTGATCGCTGATTTGCTTGGCCAATGCGATCAGACGGTTGGTCTCGCCACTCATGGCCGACAACACAACCACCAGGTCATCACCGGCGTCGCGGAACTTCTTAACCTTGTCGGCCACCTGCTCGATGCGCTCGACAGAGCCCACGGAGGTGCCTCCAAATTTCTGTACGATCAAAGCCATCTAAAGCTGCCTCAGCCCGTGAAGGGCGCCCATTAAACGTTCAGACCTTGCTCGACAAAAGGAACGGTCAACGCCAGCGCTGCATCGAGCGCACCAGCATCCACACCGCCACCCTGAGCCATGTCAGGACGACCACCGCCTTTACCGCCAACAGCGGCAGCCGCTTGCTTCATCAAATCACCGGCCTTGAGTTGGCCAGTCAGGTCCTTGGTTACGCCTGCAACCAGTACGACCTTGTCTTCATGGACACTGCCAAGCAGGATCACTGCGCGGCCGAGCTTGTTCTTCAACTGATCAACCAACGCCAACAAGGCTTTGCCATCCTGACCGTCAAGGCGTACGGACAGGACTTTGACCCCTTGGACATCCAGCGCGGCAGACGACAGATCGTCACCTGCGGCACTCGCTGCCTTGGCTTGCAATTGCTCGAGTTGTTTTTCCAACTGACGGTTGCGCTCCAGCACTGCCGAGAGCTTGTCCAACACGTTGTCGCGGTTGCCTTTGACCAGGGTCGCGGCTTCCTTGAGTTGTTCTTCGGCGCTGTTCAGGTAGTCCAGTGCCGCAGCACCGGTAACCGCCTCGATACGCCGCACGCCTGCTGCCACACCGCCTTCGCTGGTGATTTTCAGCAGGGCGATGTCGCCGGTACGGTTGGCGTGGATGCCCCCGCACAACTCGACGGAGAAATCACCGCCCATGCTCAGCACGCGCACGTTGTCGCCGTACTTCTCGCCAAACAGCGCCATGGCGCCTTTTTGCTTGGCGGTTTCGATGTCGGTTTCTTCGGTTTCCACTGGCGAATTCTTGCGCACTTCGCGGTTGACGATCTCTTCCAGGGCTTTCAATTGCTCTGGCTTGATCGCTTCGAAGTGGCTGAAGTCGAAGCGCAGGCGCTGACTGTCAACCAACGAACCTTTCTGCTGAACGTGCTCACCCAGTACCTGACGCAGCGCGGCGTGCAGCAAGTGGGTGGCCGAGTGGTTCAGCGAGGTGGCGTGACGCACGTCAGCATCGATTTCGGCATTCAGCTCGGCGCCGACGTTCAGGCTGCCCGACGCCACCACACCGTGGTGCAGGAACGCACCGCCGGTTTTGGTGGTGTCACGCACGTCGAAGCGGTTGGCACCTGCTTGAAGGAAGCCACAATCACCGATCTGACCGCCAGACTCAGCATAGAACGGCGTCTGATCGAGGATCACAACGCCCTCTTCGCCTTCATTCAGTTGCTCGACCTGCTGCCCTTCTTTATAGAGAGCAATGACTTTGGCCGAACCGCGGGTCGCGGAGTAACCGAGGAATTCGGTGGCCACATCAACCTTGACCAGGCTGTTGTAATCCATGCCGAACGAACTGGCCGAACGCGCGCGAACACGCTGCGCGTCCATCTCGCGCTCGAAACCTTCCTCGTCGAGGGTCAGGTTGCGTTCACGGGCGATGTCGCCGGTCAGGTCCATCGGGAAACCGTAGGTGTCGTACAGCTTGAACACCACGTCGCCAGGAACGACCGTGCCTTTGAGCTCAGCCAGATCCTGCTCGAGGATCTTCAGGCCCTGCTCCAGGGTCTTGGCGAATTGCTCTTCTTCGGCTTTCAGCACGCGCTCGATGTGCGCTTGGCCCTGGGTCAGTTCCGGGAAGGCAACGCCCATTTCCGCAACCAGTGCCGCAACGATCTTGTAGAAGAAGCTGCCGGTGGCGCCCAGCTTGTTGCCGTGACGGCACGCGCGACGAATGATCCGGCGCAGCACGTAGCCACGTCCTTCGTTGGACGGGGTTACGCCGTCGGCAATCAGGAAGCCACAGGAACGGATGTGGTCAGCCACGACTTTCAGCGACGGCTGCGCATCGTTGGTGCAACCGATGGCGGTGGCCGAGGCTGCCAGCAGGCTCTGGAACAGGTCGATCTCGTAGTTCGAGTGCACGTGCTGCAGCACGGCGCTGATCCGCTCCAGGCCCATGCCGGTGTCTACCGACGGTGCTGGCAACGGATGCAACACGCCGTCGGCGGTGCGGTTGAACTGCATGAACACGTTGTTCCAGATTTCGATGTAACGGTCGCCGTCTTCTTCCGGCGAACCTGGAGGGCCGCCCCAGATGTCGGCGCCGTGATCGTAGAAAATCTCGGTGCACGGACCGCACGGGCCGGTATCGCCCATGGTCCAGAAGTTGTCCGACGCGTAAGGCGCGCCTTTGTTGTCGCCGATACGGACCATGCGCTCGGCCGGAACGCCGATTTCCTTGGTCCAGATATCGTAGGCCTCGTCATCGGAGGCGTAGACCGTGACCCACAGCTTGTCCTTCGGCAGACCCAGCACGCCGGTGAGGAAGGTCCAGGCGTAGGTGATCGCGTCACGCTTGAAGTAATCACCGAAGCTGAAGTTGCCCAGCATTTCGAAGAAGGTGTGGTGACGTGCGGTGTAACCGACGTTTTCCAGGTCGTTGTGCTTGCCACCGGCGCGCACACACTTCTGGCTGCTCACAGCGCGGGTGTAGGCGCGTTTTTCCTGACCCAGGAAGCAGTCCTTGAACTGGTTCATGCCCGCGTTGGTGAACAGCAGGGTTGGGTCGTTGCCCGGAATCAAAGAGCTGGAGGCAACACGGGTGTGACCTTGCTCTTCGAAGAAGCGAAGGAAGGCTTCACGGATTTCTGCGCTTTTCATAGATTCTTCCACGGAGACTGCGGCCAGAGGCAAGTGCAAAAGGTCAAAGAGGGTTTCGACTTGCAAAGGGCCGCATTATATAGGCGTTGCGAGAACGGTACAGCGTGTTTGTACGCTAGCGATAAGCAATTGGACTATCGGCAGCTTTTAGCGGCGGGAAAATTCGGCAAAAGCCGTCACCACCTGCTCGATCTGTGCCCGCGACACGTCCATATGGGTCACCATCCGCAGGCGCGGGGCGGCACTGAGTTTAATCCCGCGCTCGGCGCAGAACCCTTTCAGCGCCTCGGCCCGTTCGTCGACCTGCACATAGACCATGTTGGTCTGCACCGGCTCGACGACGTAGCCCAGCCCGCGCAGGCCTTCGGCGAGGAATTGCGCGTTGGCATGGTCATCCGCCAAGCGTTCGACCTGATGCTCCAGTGCATACAGCCCCGCCGCCGCCAGCATCCCGGCCTGACGCATGCCACCGCCGACCATCTTGCGCAGGCGCCGCGCCTTGCCAATCAGCGCTTCAGAGCCACACAGCACTGAACCGATCGGCGCACCGAGGCCTTTGGACAGGCACACCGACACCGAATCGAAGTGCCGGGTGATTTCCCGGGCATCGACACCCAGCTTGACCGCCGCGTTATACAGCCGCGCGCCGTCCAGGTGCAGCGCCAGGCCTTGTTCGTCACACAGTTTGCGCGCCGCAGCCAGGTACGCCTGCGGCAATACTTTGCCCTGCATGGTGTTTTCCAGCGCCAGCAAGCGGGTGCGAGCGAAATGGAAGTCGTCCGGCTTGATCGCCGCCAACACCTGATTCAGGTCCAGCGAACCGTCGGCCTGAACCTCCAGTGGTTGTGGCTGAATCGAACCCAGCACCGCCGCACCGCCGCCTTCGTACTTATAGGTGTGCGCCTGCTGGCCGACGATGTATTCCTCGCCGCGCCCGCAATGGGCCATCAACGCCAACAGGTTACTCATGGTCCCGGTCGGCACGAACATCCCGGCGGCAAACCCAAGACGCTCGGCCAGAAAAGCCTCGAGACGGTTCACCGTCGGGTCTTCGCCGTACACATCATCGCCCAGCGGCGCTCGGGCCATGGCGTAGAGCATCCCGGCCGATGGTTGGGTCACGGTGTCGCTGCGCAGATCAATAACGGTCACGGTAAAGCTCCCTGAAAAGTAAGACGTCGGCGTAATAAACCATTACTGAGGCCACGATGCAGCTAAATCAAGATGCATCGTCAATGAACCGATGGGTTCGATATAAGGAAAACATGCGGTTCATAGACGAAAGTGTTCATGCATGTTGCAGAAATCTGTGATAAAAATCCTCCCGCCGACAGACAATGCTGTCGGCAACGTTCTCAGGGCGGGGTGCGATTCCCCACCGGCGGTAATGGCGCGCAATGCGTTTAGCCCGCGAGCGCTTGGGATGCAGTGGCTTCGGCCTGGCATCACAAGGTCAGCAGACCCGGTTGGATTCCGGGGCCGACGGTCATAGTCCGGATGAAGAGAGAACGGGATTGGCACCACAGGCCAACGCGTGCGCACCACCATGAACATTTTTTGCTCAGGCATTTTTGTTTAGGGATGGGCACGAGGCAACCTGGCATCCCATTCGATCCAAACGCCCTGTTTTTTTCATAAACAGGAGTCAGAACACATGCAACCCACCGCAATCGATAGCAAAAGCAAAAGCCACCCTAACGAACGTATCGCTTTTATCCAGGCCTGCTGGCACAAAGATATCGTCGATGAGAGCCGTAAAGGGTTCGTCGCTGAAATGGCCAACCATGGCTATGCCGAGAGCGATATCGATTTCTTCGAAGTTGGCGGCGCCTTTGAAATCCCGCTGCACGCTAAATTGTTGGCCAAGACCGGTCGTTACGCAGGCGTCGTCGCCGCTGGCCTGGTGGTCGACGGTGGCATTTATCGTCACGAATTCGTTGCGCAGTCGGTGATCAGCGCGCTGATGCAAGTGCAGCTGGAGACTGAAGTGCCGGTGTTCTCGGTGGTCCTGACCCCGCACCACTTCCATGCCGGCGAAGAGCACCAGAAGTTCTTCTTCGATCACTTCTCGCACAAAGGTGCAGAAGCGGCGAAGACCTGCGCTGATACCTTGAACAAGCTGCGTGGTTTGCGCCGGATCGAGACACACCAGCGCGTGGCGGTTTAACGGACAGCACAGATTCTCTGTAGGAGCGGGCTTGCCCGCGATAGCGTCAGGCCTGACACACCGTGTCAAACTGATCGCAGGCAAGCCAGCTCCTACAGGAATTGCGCGTCAAATCAGGCGAGTTCCTCGCCTGATGTCGGTACGATCAAAATCCCCGCACGCAGCCCGTTCTTGACCTTAGGGTTCGGGAAGATAATCCGCGCACCCTGCTCTTCGACGATCCAACGGGTATCGGCCAAATCATTGGCCAGCACAAACCCCTGATCCAGTTCCGAAAAATTCTCGATGTCCGCCGGCAGGTTCAGCCGGAAGGCTTCGCTGTGCTTGATGATTTCCCGTGCCACGCTGAACAACTGCAAACCATCGAGCGGTGCATCATCGAGGGCCGCTTCGGTGCCTTCGATCATTTGTTTGAGGCGCAGCTCCAGCCTGGTCAGATTGACCTGCTGGTTCTGCCCGAACGGTCGCGCCTTGCCCAACTCCAGGGTGAAGGACTCCGCCCCCAGCTTGTCGTAGGTGTACGAGCTGAACACGATCGAAGACTTGTTCTGCAACAGCACCGCATCCATCCCTGCGGCACGCAAGCGCGCCAACTCCAGGCGTGAATGGCGACGACCTTCTTTCCACGGGTACAGCGCAAATTGCTCGATCTTCGAACCGCGAATCGCCGTGTGCAGGTCGTAATGCACCCGATAGCGATCCGGCAGGCTGAAGAAGCTGTCGGCCAAACGTTCCAGTTCACAAGCCCGCAGCGCTTCAAAGCCGCTGGTCTGCTCGTGACGGCCGTTGAACAAACGGTTTACATCCTGCTCGATATAACGCTCGCCGCGACGTATCGCCTCGGGGTTACCAAACAGGAACAGAATACGGGCGCGAGGCTTGAGGTCACCGCGCGCGATGTCATGCAGCAGTTGGTCCAGCAACTCGATGGGCGCTGTTTCGTTGCCGTGAATCCCCGCCGACAACAGCAAATCCATGCCGTTGTCCTGGGCTTCCGGCGGCCGAACTTCCAGCGCCCCTTCGCTCAGCCAGCGCATGCGCACGCCTTCGACAGTCAGTTGAGTCTTTTCCGCTGGTTCGCGACCAGCCAGGGTCAGTTCAAGCAGCTTGCCTAACGCGAGCATAAGTCATGCACCTAAGTGAGATCGAAATCAGTCGTGGTCGCAGTCCGGGCCGTGAACGTGCTCGTCGGCATCGCCCACTTCAGCCGGCTCCATTTCCAGTTGCAGGCTGACCAGGTTGGTGGCCAATGGACGCAACAGCAGGTTGGCGTATTCGGCATCACCCTCTTCAACGTCAACGCCGATCAGCAGTTGGCCGCGACCGTCGTGCTGAATCCACAACTCCTTGCCTTGCCACATCACGGCAACGCGAGTGCAGGTGGTTTCCAGCTGAGTGCCGTCGGTGTCTTCAAGGATTAACTGCAGGGTGTCGCTCATGGTTTCGAGTGCTCTATAGAGAGGAAAATCGCGCGCCCCGATCACAATCGTTCGGGGCGCAGGCTTTCAATTGATTTGGAAAGGATAGACCGAGCCCAGTTTAAGGATTTGCGTCAGTTCATCCAGTGCCGTACGGCACTCAAGCAGCAATTTCGGATCGGCCAGGTCGCTTTCGCTCATGCGATCACGGTAGTGCTTGTCGACCCACTGGGTCAGCGTGCCGTACAACGGCGCCGTCATGATAACCCCTTGGTTGACCGCCGCCAGCTCGGTTTCATTCAGCGCGACGCGCAAACGCAGGCAGGCCGGGCCGCCGCCGTTTTGCATGCTTTGCTTGAGATCGAAAACCTTGACCTCGGAAACCGGGCCATCATCGGCCAGCAGGCGTTGCAAATACTGCCAGACGCGTTCGTTGCTGCGGCACTCTTCCGGCACGATCAACAGCATCGAACCGTCGGCGCGGGACAGCAATTGGCTGTTGAACAGATACGAACGCACGGCGTCTTCAACGGCGACTTCCGCGCGCGGCACACAGATCGCACGGAAACGTCCGCCACGCCGACCCAGTTTGTCGTGCAATTCGGCCAGCATGTGTTCGGTGTTGAGGAACGCGTCCTCGTGATAGAACAGCACTTCGCCGTTGCCGACCGCGATCACGTCATTGTGAAACACGCCGTGATCGATCACGGCCGGGTTTTGCTGAGCGTAAACCACGCCCTCTTCACTCAGACCGTGCAAGCGTGCAACGGCTTGCGAAGCTTCGAGGGTCTGGCGGGCCGGGTATTTCTGCGGCGCCGGGTAACGGGTGTCGAACGCACTGCGACCGAAAACGAAGAATTCAACCCCAGGCTTGCCATATTCGTGACAGAAGCGCGTGTGATTTGCCGCGCCTTCGTCGCCAAATTGCGCTACCGCTGGCAACGCCGCGTGGTGGGCAAAGTGTTTTTGATCGGCGAACATCGCCCCGAGAACGCGACTGGTGGTCGGGTGCTCGATGCTGCGGTGGTATTTGCAGTTGAGGTTGGCGGCGGTGAAATGCACGCGGCCATCTGCCGTGTCGGCGCTCGGGCTGACCGTGGCGGCGTTGGCCACCCACATGCTGGATGCCGAGCAACTGGCGACCAGCAACGGCATGGCGTCCTTGGCGGCTTTCTCGATGACTTGTGCGTCGGTACCGGCGAAGCCCAGGGCACGCAGTGCGGCGACGTCCGGACGTTCTTGTGGTGCCAGCACGCCTTGAACGAAGCCCATTTCCATCAGGGCTTTCATTTTCGCCAGACCTTGCAGCGCGGCTTCCTTCGGGTTGGAAGATTGCTGGCTGTTGCTCTGGGACGCGACGTTGCCGTAAGACAAACCGCCGTAGTTATGGGTCGGCCCCACTAAACCGTCAAAATTGACTTCATATGATTTCATCGGCGAGGCTCCGCGAATTTGTTGTTATGGGGCATGGAATCAAATAGTGCGACCGCTTCGCGGCAGATTGCGGGCAAGCCCGCTCCTACAGTCGTGCGTCATGTAGGAGCGGGCTTGCCCGCGATCGGCCGTTTACGGCAGACGCACACCCGGCGTTAGCGCCGACGGCAAGCTGATCCGTGGCGCTTCCAGCGACGCCACCGGGTACGCGCAGTAATCCGCCGCGTAATAGGCGCTGGCGCGATGGTTGCCCGAAGCCCCTACACCACCAAACGGCGCGCTGCTCGCGGCACCGGTCAGTTGTTTGTTCCAGTTGACGATCCCGGCGCGGCTTTCCAGCCAGAACTGCTGATAACGCGCTTCGGAGTCCGACAACAAACCAGCGGCCAAACCGTACTGGGTGTTGTTGGACTCGGCGATCGCCGCATCGAAATCAGCATAGCGGATCACTTGCAGCAACGGCCCGAACAGCTCCTCGTCGGCACGGTCCACGACGTCCGTAACATCAAGAATGCCGGGCGTCAGCAACGCCGAATTCGGGTTCGGGTGCAGCATTTCCAGCAAGGTGATTGCACCGCTTGCCTGCAAATGCTCCTGCGCCTCGATCAACGCACGGGCGGCAGCCAGGGAAATCACCGAACCCATGAACGGTGCTGGTTGCTGATCGAATGCGCCGACTTCGATCGTCGCCGTCACCGCCACCAGACGTTCAAGGAAGCGATCGCCCCACGCGCCTTGCGGCACCAGCAAGCGGCGGGCACAGGTGCAGCGCTGGCCGGCAGAAATGAACGCTGACTGAATCACGGTGTACACCGCGGCATCAATGTCTTCGACCTGATCGACGATCAATGGGTTGTTGCCGCCCATTTCCAGCGCCAGGATCTTGTCCGGACGCCCGGAGAACTGCTGGTGCAGCAGGTTGCCGGTACGACTGGAACCGGTGAAGAACAGCCCGTCGATGCCCGGATTGGCCGCCAGCGCCATGCCGGTTTCGCGAGCGCCTTGCAGCAGGTTCAGCACGCCCGCCGGCAAGCCGGCTTCTATCCAGCACTTGACCGTCAGCTCGGCGACTTTCGGTGTCAGCTCGCTCGGCTTGAACAGCACCGCGTTGCCTGCCAGCAATGCCGGGACGATGTGCCCGTTCGGCAAGTGCCCAGGGAAGTTGTAAGGCCCAAACACCGCGACCACTCCGTGGGGTTTGTGGCGCAGGAAGGCAGTGGCGTCGCCCAATGGGCCGCTCTTCTCGCCGGTGCGCTCACGGTAACTTTGCACCGAGATCGCCACCTTGTTGATCATGCTGGTGACTTCGGTGGCCGACTCCCACAGCGGTTTTCCGGTTTCTTCACCGATGCAACGGGCCAGTTCTTCCGCATGATTTTTCAAGCTGGCAGCGAAGGCTTCGAGCACCGCAATGCGTTCTTCCAGCGAACGCTTGGCCCACGCCGGGAAGGCCTGACGAGCAGCGCTGACGGCAGTGTCGACTTGCGCGGCAGAGGCGCCCTGCCCCGTCCACAATACGGCCTGGGTCACCGGGTTCAGCGATTCAAGGCTCTCGCCCTGACCAGCCTGCCATGCGCCGGCGATATACAGTGTGCTCATCAAACAGCCTCCCTTGCGGCGGATAACGGCACCGCCCGTACTTGGTCGCCTGCGCTCAATTGCAGACGTTTTGCGGTTTTCGCATCCACCACCAGCGTGCCAGCGGCGAAACGTGCCGGTGCAGCGGTAATGCGGCAATCTTCGCGCTTGCGGTTATGGATCAGGAACGGCGTGGCGTCGTCGCCCGGCGTGCCGATGGCCAGCACCAGCGCTTGGCTGTCACGCACCGCACGGATCTTCGAGGTCT
Source organism: Pseudomonas sp. NA-150 (assembly GCF_044336365.1). Lineage (NCBI taxonomy): Bacteria > Pseudomonadati > Pseudomonadota > Gammaproteobacteria > Pseudomonadales > Pseudomonadaceae > Pseudomonas > Pseudomonas sp. NA-150. The sequence continues at coordinate 4,909,681 of NZ_CP172305.1, forward strand.
CGCACTCAACCGCCGGACCGGCATCGAAGATGTCGACGTAGCCCTGATAGCTGAAGCCTTCGCTTTTGAGCATGGCCAGCGCCGGCTCGGTGTCGGTGTGCACGCGACCAATAATGTTGCGCGCATCTTCGGAGAGGAAGCAGGTGTACAGCGGGAACTTGGGCATCAGCTCGGCGATGAACGCCTTGTTGCCCACGCCGGTCAGGTAGTCAGCCTGGCTGAATTCCATTTTGAAGAAGTGCCGGCCCAGGCTTTCCCAGAACGGCGAGCGGCCAGCCGCGTCGGACATGCCGCGCATTTCAGCAATGATCTTGTTGCCAAACAGCTTCGGAAATTCGGCGATGAACAGCATCCGCGCCTTGGCCAGCAGACGGCCGTTGAGCCCGGTGCGCGCATCACTGCGCAAGAACAACGAGCACAGCTCCGAATTGCCGGTCAGGTCGTTGGCCAGGAACAGCGTCGGAATCTCGCGATAGATGTTCAGTTCCTGAGAAGCGCTGACCGTCAGGCCGACCCGGTAGTTGTACCAAGGCTCGCGCAGGCCGACGGCACCGGCGATGGCGGAAATCCCCACCACATTGCCGTCGTCGTCTTCAAGCACGAACAGGTAATCGGCATCGGCGCGCTCGGCTTCGCCACGGAAGGTTTTCTCGGCCCAGCCGACCCGGTGCGCCAGGCGCTCTTCATTGGCCGGCAGCGTCGTCAGGCCGGTGCCTGTGGTGCGCGCGAGCTCAATCAGCTTCGGTAAGTCGCTGTTGCGTACGGGACGAACGATCATGCTATCTCCTCAACCGGACTCCCTCGGGAGCCCGCGAATCTCGCTAAACCTGCCAACCAGTCACTGGATGGTCGAGTCTGTTAAACCGCCACGATGCGGACACTGGCACCTTCGCCGACGCCCAGGGCCTCGGCGGCGTCCAGACTCAGGTTGACCGGTTTGCCCGGCGCCCAATCGAGCTCCAGCAACACGGCACGGTAATCCTGCAACTGGCCGTTGGAGACCAGGTACGGACGCCCGCCGCGGCCGGGGTCACCGACTTTCACGGTGTCCAGCTTGACCGGCACGATGCGGCTCTGGGCAATCGAACGAATGCCCGAGACCCGCGCATGCAGGGTCGGCCCGCCGTCGAAAATGTCGATGTAGTGATCGGTTTCAAAGCCTTCGCGCATCAGGATGTCGAAGGTGATCTGCGCCCGTGGATGCACCTGGCCCATGGCCTCTTGCGCCTCGTCGGGCAGCAGCGGCACGTAGATCGGGTAGTGCGGCATCAATTCGGCGAGGAAGGTCCGGCTTTTCAGGCCGCACAGGCGCTCGGCTTCGGCGTAGTTGAGGTCGAAGAAGTTTCGACCGATGGCGTCCCAGAACGGCGAGTCACCGTTTTCATCGCTGTAGCCGACGATTTCGGTGACCACCGCGTCGGCGAAACGCTCGGGATGACCAGCAACGAACAGCAGACGTCCGCGAGAATTGAGTTCTGACCAGTGCGTACCGACCAGCTCTGGCACCACGTAGAAGCTGGTCAACAGGCTGTTGCCGGTCAGGTCGTGGCACTGTGACAACACATGAATCTTGTTGTGGATCTTCAGCTCGCGGGAGGCGTGAACGAAGGTCTCGTTGCGGAAGCTGTAGAAGGGTTCGGAATACCCCGCCGAGGCGACGATTCCGGAACAGCCGACCAGACGGCCGCTGTCGGTGTCTTCAAGCACAAAGAAATAGCTCTCTTCGCCGTTGAAACTGACTTCGGCGGCGAAGGACGCTTCGGAAGCGGCGATCTTGTCGCTCAAGCGTTCAGCATCATCCGGCAACGAGGTGACACCAATCGGGCTGTCCGCAGCCAGACGCTGTACCTCGCCCAGATCAGCCATTTGCGCGGGGCGCATCACCAGCATGGTGTCACTCCTTACCAGAATTACAGGTCGGTTTTAGCCGACTCAGAAAAAAAAACCGTGTGGCGTATTGCCCACCCAGTACCAGAAAAAAACCCGGCGTCGGCCTTTATGAAAAGCAGCCGGCGCCGAGGGATGCAGCTTGGTATCAGTCGCCGATCAAGCCTGAGTCAACTTAGCAACGGCACGTTCGAAACGGTCCAGGCCTTCGTTGATGTCTTCTTCGGTCACCACCAGACTCGGCGCGAAACGCACCACGTCCGGACCGGCTTGCAGGACCATCACGCCTTCTTTCTCGGCGGCGTTGAAAATGTCCTTGGCCTTGCCTTTCCAGGCATCGGTGAGCACGCAGCCGATCAGCAGACCGAGGCCACGCACCTGAGTGAACAGCTCGTACTTCTGACCGATCTGCTCAAGGCGCGCCTGGAACAATGCGCGCTTGGCGACCACACCGGCCAGGGTTTCCGGGGTGTTGACGATGTCGATAACCGCTTCGGCGACGGCGCAGCCCAGCGCGTTACCGCCATAGGTGGTGCCGTGGGTGCCGACGGTCAGGTGCTTGGCCAACACTTCGGTGGTCATCATGGCTGCGATAGGGAAACCGCCGCCCAGGCTCTTGGCGCTGGTCAGAATGTCCGGGATCACGCCGTAGTGCATGTAGGCAAACAGATGGCCGGAACGGCCCATGCCGGTTTGCACTTCGTCGAACACCAACAATGCCTTGTGTTCGTCGCACAGCTGACGCGCGCCTTGCAGGTACGCCAAGTCAGCAGGAATCACGCCGCTCTCGCCCTGCACCGGCTCCAGCACCACGGCGCAGGTCTTGTCGGAAACGGCCGCTTTCAGCGCGTCCAGGTCGTTGTAGGCAACGTGAGTGATACCGGTGATTTTCGGGCCGAAACCATCGGAGTACTTCGACTGGCCACCGACGTTAACGGTGAACAGGGTACGGCCGTGGAAGCTGTTGACCGCTGCGATGATTTCGTACTTTTCCGGGCCGTACAGGTCGTGGGAAACGCGGCGCGCCAGCTTGAAGGCGGCTTCGTTGGCTTCGGCACCGGAGTTACAGAAAAATGCACGTTCGGCGAACGTGGCGTCGACCAGCTTCTTCGCCAGGCGCAGGGCCGGCTCGTTGGTGAAAACGTTGGAGACGTGCCACAGCTTGTTGGCTTGTTCGGTCAGCGCGCCGACCAGCGCAGGGTGCGCGTGGCCCAGCACGTTCACGGCGATCCCGCCGGCAAAGTCGACCAGTTCGCGACCCGACTGATCCCATACACGGGAACCCGCACCCCGGACCGGGATAAAACCGGCAGGCGCGTAGTTAGGGACCATTACCTGGTCGAAATCGGTGCGTTGCACCTGAGCATGCTCAACGGACATCGGAGTCTCCTGAAGAGGAACGCCTGCCTGAAACTGGCCAGCGATGGGAGGATTGTAAGGACTGATTTCGCTCTGGCCTTGCCGCCAAGCGACAACTTGTTACAGCGCAAAACCGTGTTTTACCGGGGTTTTCGGCAATGCGACAAATTGCGTCGGAAAAAAACAGTTTAAACGTTTTATCGCTGTGCCTCACCGGCCGCCGCGTGAAGACGACAATCTACCCTAGGAGCTGCCGAAGGCTGTGATCAACTGGGGACCAGTCGCAGGATTTGATCCGTTGAAGGTCCTGCGGACCTTATCGCAGCCTGCGGCAGCTCATACAGGGGGATTGGCGGTGTCCTAGCCGCGCTCGGACGGTACGGAAGACAATTCGAACGGGCTGCTGCTGCGGCGCTGGTTGCGGTCTTCGCGCGGGGTGGCGCCGAAGAAGTTGCGGTAGGCGCTGGAGAAATGCGGCCCTGAGGAGAATCCGCACGACAAACCGATCTGGATGATCGACTTGCTGGTTTGCATCAGCATCTGCCGGGCCTTGTTCAGGCGCAGCTCCAGGTAGTACTGGCTGGGTACTCGATTGAGGTACTGCTTGAAAATCCGCTCCAACTGACGACGCGACACACAGACGTGCTGGGCGATCTCATCAGTAGTCAGCGGCTCTTCGATATTGGCTTCCATCAACAACACGGCCTGGGTCAGCTTCGGATGGCTGGAACCCAAGCGGTTTTGCAGCGGAATACGCTGGCGCTCGCCGCCTTCACGAATGCGCTCGACCACCAGTTCTTCAGACACTGCACCCGCCAGTTCGGCGCCGTGATCACGAGCCAGCACTGCCAGCAACAGGTCCAGCACCGACAAACCACCGCAGGCGGTCAACCGATCACGGTCCCAGTCAAACAAATGACTGGTGGCGATTACTTTCGGAAAGCGCTCGGCAAAATCATCCTGCCAGCGCCAGTGCACCGCAGCGCGATAACCATCGAGCAACCCCAACTGCGCCAACGGATACACACCCGCTGACAAACCTCCAATCACACAACCCGAACGTACCAGTTGCTTGAGTGCGCTGCTGAGCGCCGAGGTCATCGCAGCCGGTGGCTCATCGGCCAGCAGGAACAGTTTCTGGCAACCTTCCAGACGCCCGGTCCAGGGTTCGCCCGGCAATTGCCAACCGCCCTCACCTTCGACCGGCGGCTCAGCCTGCAGGAACGACAATTCGTAGGTCACTTCCGGGTGGACGCGCTGAGCAACACGCAAGGCTTCCTCGGCCAGCGCCAGGGTCAGGGCCTTGGTGCCGGGCCAGATCAGGAAACCAATTCGATGGGCAGTCATAGCGTGCAGTCCGAAACGTATCGCAATTGTGGGTCGAGCATCAGTGCGCTCGATCTGTATCGGTAGAACCAGGTCATACTTCAGCGGCGCGAAGCATGACCTGTTTTGGTGCGAAAGGCATGGTGAAAAACGTTTCGGTTATTTCAAGCTGCCCGACAGGAACTGCTGCAGACGCTCTGACTTCGGATTGACCAACACTTCACGCGGATCACCACGCTCTTCGACGATGCCCTTGTGCAGGAAGATAAGCTGGTTCGACACTTCACGGGCAAAGCCCATTTCGTGGGTCACCACCACCATGGTCCGGCCTTCCTGCGCCAGCGCCTGCATCACCTTGAGTACCTCGCCGACCAGTTCCGGGTCAAGCGCCGAGGTCGGTTCGTCGAACAGCATCACCTCGGGCTCCATCGCCAACGCGCGAGCAATCGCCACACGCTGCTGCTCGCCGCCGGACATATGCCCTGGGTAGGCGTGCTTGCGATGCGCCACGCCCACCTTTTCCAGGTAATGCTCAGCCTTTGCCAGCGCGTCTTTTTTCGACATGCCAAGCACGTGAATCGGCGCTTCGATGATGTTTTCCAGGGCGGTCATGTGCGACCACAGATTGAAGTGCTGAAACACCATCGACAGCCGAGAACGCATGCGCTGCAGCTGCTTGGGGTCAGCGGCTTTCATGCCGCCGTCCTTGGTGGCCACCAGCTTCAGTTCTTCGTTGTTCAGCAGGATCTTGCCGGCGTGAGGCTGTTCCAGCAGGTTGATGCACCGCAGAAAAGTACTTTTACCCGAGCCGCTGGAGCCGATGATGCTGATCACATCGCCCGCCTTGGCGGTCAGGGAAACGCCCTTGAGAACTTCGTGACTGCCGTAGCGTTTGTGCAGGTCTTGGACTTCAAGTTTGTTCATGCTTGCGGCTCCCGCAAAACGGTCAGTCGAAAGGTCGGTAAGGTTCATGATTCAAGCCTTGCGTGGGGCGAGGTAGCCCAGCCAGCGGCGCTCGGCGATCTTGAACAGCCGCACCAGAATGAAAGTCAGGCACAGGTAGAACGCACCCGCGGTGATGTACGCTTCGAACGGTAAGTAAAACTGAGCGTTGACCGTGCGCGCGGCGCCGGTGATGTCGATCAGGGTCACGATGGACGCCAGACTGGTGGTCTGCAGCATCATGATCACTTCGTTGCTGTACTGCGGCAGCGCCCGACGCAAGGCCGATGGCAATAGAATCCGTCGGTACATCTTCGCCTTGGACATGCCCATGGAGCGGGCGGCTTCGATCTCGCCGGCCGGGGTCGCCTTGAGGCTGCCGGCAATGATTTCCGCGGTGTAGGCGCTGGTGTTGATTGCGAATGCCAGGCACGCACAAAAGGTCGCGCTGGACAGCCACGGCCAGAACACGCTGTCGCGTACCGCCTGGAACTGCGCCAGACCGTAGTAGATCAGGAACAGTTGCACCAGCATCGGCGTGCCACGAATCACGTAGGTGTACAGCCAGGCTGGCAGGTTCACCCATTGGTTTTTCGACACGCGCATCAAGCCCAAAGGCAAGGCGGCGAGCAGGCCGAACAGCAGCGAAATCGCCAGCAGCTTGAGGGTAATCAACAGACCGCCGAGGTACAGCGGCAGGTTTTCCCAGACGACGTTGTAGTCGAAGATCATAGATCAGCCGCCCTTACGCCTACCGAGTAGCGCTTGTTGAGGTAACGCAGGGCCAGCAGCGAGACACTGGTGATCACCAGGTATAACGCGGCCACTGCAAGGAAGAACGTGAACGGTTCGCGGGTGGCGTCGGCCGCCTGCTTGGCTTTGAACATCATGTCTTGCAGACCGACCACCGAAATCAGCGCGGTGGCCTTGGTCAACACCAGCCAGTTATTGGTGAACCCCGGAATCGCCAGGCGAATCATCTGAGGCACCAGGATGCGAAAAAACACTTTGAAGCCGCTCATGCCATACGCCATGCCCGCTTCGGCCTGGCCTTTGGGAATCGCCATGAACGCGCCGCGAAAGGTCTCCGACAGGTAGGCACCGAAGATAAAACCGAGGGTGCCGATGCCGGCCAGCAATGGGTTCAGGTCAATGTAGTCGTCGTAGCCCAGCAACGGCGCCACGCGATTGAGCAGGTCCTGACCGCCGTAGAAGATCAGCAGGATCAGCACCAGGTCGGGAATCCCGCGAATCACCGTGCAATACAGATCACCCAGCCAGGCCAGCCAACGCACTGGCGACAGGCGCAACGCCACGCCAATCAACCCGAGGACAACCGCCAGGGCCATGGATGACAAGGCGAGCTGAAGCGTCAGCCAGGTACCCTCGAGGATGACAGCCCCGTAGCCTTTCAACATGATTCAGGTCCTCAAGCAAAGGAAGGAAAATGGCGCAAGTCAGACTGTCCGCAGACCTGTCGCTTGCGCCATGACGGGTGTACCGAAATACCCTTACTCGCCGTAGATATCGAAATTGAAGTACTTGTCTTCGATTTGCTTGTACTTGCCGTTGGCGCGAATGGCGACGATGGCGGCGTTTATCTTGTCCAGGTCGGCCTTGTCGCCCTTGCGCACGGCGATACCGATGCCGTCACCGAAGTACTTGGCGTCGGTGAAGGCTGGACCGGCGAACGCGTAGCCTTTGCCCGCATCGGTATTGAGGAAACCGTCCTGCAGCAGAGTCGCGTCAGCCAGGGTGCCGTCGAGACGACCCGCAGCCACGTCCAGGTAAATTTCGTTCTGCGAGCTGTACGGCATGATTTCCGCGCCCAACGGCTTCAAGACTTCGGTGGCGAAACGATCATGGATCGAACCGCGCTGCACGCCGATTTTCTTGCCCTTCAATTCAGCCAGGCTGGCGCTGACGTCGGTGCCGGCCTTCATCACCAGACGCGCCGGGGTGTTGTAGTACTTGTTGCTGAAGTCCACCGATTTCTTGCGGTCGTCGGTGATGGACATCGAGGAGAGGATGGCGTCGATCTTGCGCACTTTCAGCGCCGGGATCAGGCCGTCGAATTCTTGCTCGACCCAGGTGCACTTGACCTTCATTTCTTCGCACAGCGCGTTGCCGATGTCGTAGTCAAAACCCACGATGCTGCCGTCCGGTGCCTTGGAAGCAAACGGGGGGTAAGCCGCTTCGATACCGATTTTGATCGGCTTTTCATCAGCGAATGTCGGCTGCGCCAAGACGGTCAGCGCCAAGGCGCCGAGAAGCATGAGTTTTTTCATTATTAGGGCTCCATCGGTACGAACCGACAAATGGCAGAGTGAGCCAGTGGCTCAGGTACAAAAGGGAAGAATCAGGAAGATCGACGCCAGGCAATTAGCCTTTAGCGAATGATTGGCATTTTAACGACAGGTCTGAAGTCGATATTTCTTCAATGCGACAACTAGTTACAGATGCGCCGAAAACCGGACCTGAATTATTGACAGCTCTGGCAAACCATGCAGAGCCAAAAGATGCAAAACCAATCTATACAGCAAATAGCGGGCCTATTATTGGCAACGCCTTCTATTACGGCAAGTCTGGCGTGTCCGTAGTTTTTGAACGGCTGAAAAAAGCGACGAAAGGCGCAAAAGCGTGTCGTGTCGCCTCGAAAAAAAAGCCGCGGTTACACATTTGATTACCTGTGATGTCTTTAGTAACAACCGATAAATATCCTGAATCCAATATCCCCTGTAGGAGCTGCCGAAGGCTGCGATAAGGCCGGAACGGCCTTCGTGAGACCGAGACCCTGGCGACTGCTTCGCAGCCTTCGGCAGCTCCTACAGCTATTCCACAACCTATTGAATACATAAAAAAACCCCGCGCCGGCATACACCGGGCGGGGCTTTTTTTGTCAGCCTGGGATCAGGCGACGTTCATGGTCTTGTGCGTGTCGATCAGGTGCTGAACAACACTCGGATCGGCCAGGGTGGAGATATCACCCAAGGCGCCGTACTCGCCGGTAGCGATCTTGCGCAGGATGCGGCGCATGATTTTGCCCGAACGGGTTTTCGGCAGACCCGGTGCCCACTGGATGACATCCGGCGAGGCAATCGGACCGATTTCCTTGCGCACCCAGTTTTTCAGTTCCAGACGCAGCGCTTCACTTGGCTCTTCGCCGTGATTGAGGGTGACGTAGACATAAATGCCCTGCCCCTTCAGATCATGCGGAACGCCGACCACCGCCGCTTCGGCGACTTTCGGGTGAGCGACCATGGCGCTTTCGATTTCAGCGGTGCCCATCCGGTGGCCGGAGACGTTAAGCACGTCGTCCACACGCCCGGTGATCCAGTAGTAACCGTCTTCGTCGCGACGCGCACCGTCACCCGTGAAGTACATGCCACGGAAGGTCTTGAAGTAGGTGTCGACGAAACGATCGTGATCGCCGAACAGCGTGCGTGCCTGGCCTGGCCACGAATCGAGAATCACCAGGTTGCCTTCGGCGGCGCCTTCAATCAGGTTGCCGAGGTTATCCACCAATGCTGGCACCACGCCGAAGAACGGACGGGTCGCCGAACCTGGCTTGAGGGCCGTTGCACCCGGCAAGGGGCTGATCAGCACGCCACCGGTTTCGGTCTGCCACCAGGTGTCGACAATCGGGCAGTGCTCTTTGCCGATGGTTTTGTAGTACCAGTTCCAGGCTTCCGGGTTGATCGGCTCGCCCACCGAACCCAGCAGGCGCAGGCTCGAGCAATCGGCACCGGCCATTGCCGCGTCGCCTTCAGCCATCATCGCGCGAATTGCGGTGGGCGCGGTGTAAAGGATGTTGACCTTGTGTTTGTCGACGATTTTCGACAGACGCGTGATATCCGGATAGTTCGGCACGCCTTCGAACAGCAAGGTGGTCGCGCCGTTGGCCAACGGGCCGTAGACGATGTAGCTGTGGCCGGTGACCCAGCCGACGTCGGCGGTGCACCAGTAGACTTCGCCCGGACGGTAATCGAACACGCGCTCGTGGGTCATGGCCGCGTACACCAGATAACCACCGGTGGTGTGCTGCACGCCCTTTGGCTTGCCGGTGGAACCCGAGGTGTAAAGGATGAACAGCGCTTCTTCGGCGCCCATTTCTTTCGGCGCGCAATGGGTGGACGCGACCTTCATCAGGTCTTCGTACCAGATGTCGCGATGTTGGTGCCAGGCGATGTTGCCGCCGGTGCGCTTGCAGACAATGATCTTCTGCACGCTGGCGGTTTCAGGGTTGGTCAGCGCCAGGTCGACGTTGGATTTCAATGCCGTACGTTTGCCACCCCGTAGACCTTCGTCGGCGGTGATGACGATTTTCGATTTGCAGTCGATGATCCGGCCGGCCAGGGCTTCAGGGGAGAAACCACCGAACACCACCGAGTGAATCGCGCCGATCCGGGTACAGGCCAACATGGCGACCACAGCTTCGGGAATCATCGGCATATAGATGGTCACCACGTCGCCGCGGTGTACATCCTGACCACGCAGGGCGTTGGCGAATTTGCAGACATCGGCATGCAGTTCGCGGTAGGTGATGTGACGGCTTTCGGAAGGATCGTCGCCTTCCCAGATGATTGCCGTTTGATCGCCGCGCTCGGCCAGATGACGGTCCAGGCAGTTGTAGGACACGTTCAAGGTGCCGTCTGCGAACCATTTAATGTCGACGTGGTGATCGTCGAAGGAAGTCTGTTTGACCTGAGTGAACGGTTTGATCCAGTCGAGACGCTGGGCTTGCTCGCGCCAGAAACCGTCGGGATTGACCACCGACTGTTGATACATGGCTTTGTAGGTCGCCTCGTCGGTCAGCGTGTTCGCTGCAACCTCGGGACGAACAGGATATACGGAAGCCGCACTCATCTTTGTTACCTCGGTGGGTGTTGTTATTTTATGGTCCCGTTGTATCTGCCCAACCCGATTCCGGCCATTCGACGATGGTCTTACCGGATCGCGGCGGGACACTAATCTTACGCTCTTGGCCGTGTCATCGCAGCAAGCAGCGGATCGGGTACGCGAGGACCCGCTTTACGGCAATTCCCGGGCCACTCGGTGCGCCCATTATTACGGTTTTCATTAATAGTCTTTATCCGATCTGTTCATATATGTCAGCAACAAACAGGCCTAAAATCAATACTGCCAACCGGCAAATGATTAACACGTAAACGCCCCCACAAAGGCTTGTTAATCCACTTGTAAACGTCGTGACACACACCTGGCTCCAAAAGAGCCAGGTTGCTTTCCACCCACGTGCCGTCACGACCGTAATTAGGAAGTGAGCATATGAAAGCTGCACTTTTGATGATCGCAATCACCGGTTTCAGCGCCTCGGCCATGGCGGCCACACTCCCAGACGCATCCTCAAAAATACCGGTAGAGCAATACACCTACTCCACCCCGCTGGACATCGCCAAAGTGGTCTGGATGAGCACCATACCCATATCATGCGATGTGGTGCCCGCCCGAATGGACTATATCGACTCCAAAGGTAAGGAACACCTTATCGAGTATCAGGTGATGGGCAATGGCTGCGTCGACGGCTAGTAACCGCCGCCAGTTGTTGATACCGGTTCACGCTTTAGTTGGTTCCACTGTCGTCGTTTCGCTGCCCACTTGGTAAGCGCGTAACTTGTTGGCGATTGTGGTATGAGAAACACCCAGACGCTTACCGAGTTGTCGACTGCTCGGATGTTGAGCGTAAAGCTGTTCGAGTACAGCTTTCTCGAAACGTCCGACTATCTCCTCTAAGCCACCCTCCAGGGAAAAGTCCCCCAGCGGCTGACGCACGCCGTAATCCGGGAGACGAATGTGTTCCGCTTTCACCACCCCGCCTTCGCACAATGAAACAGCTTGAAATAAAACATTCTCCAGTTGCCGCACGTTGCCCGGCCAATGGTAGTGGCTCAGGCGCTCCATCGCCGCTGGCGCCAGGCGCGGCAGCGGACAGCCAATTTGCCGACTGGCCTGATCGAGGAAGTGTTCAACCAGCGGAGACAGTCCATCCAGGCATTCGCGAAGCGGCGGAATGTGCAGCGACAACACATTGAGCCGGTGGTAGAGATCCTGGCGAAACTCACCCTTGGCGCACAACTCGGACAGATCGACCTGGGTGGCGCAGATCACCCGCACATCCAGATAGACCTCTTCATCGCTGCCGACACGGCGGAAGCAACCGTCCTGCAGGAACCGCAGCAGTTTCACCTGCAAACGCGAGCTCATTTCCCCGACGCCATCGAGAAACAACGTCCCGCCTGAAGTGAGTTCCAACAGCCCCAGTTTGCCCTCGACTCGCGCGCCTTCGAATGCGCCGGGGCCGTAGCCAAACAATTCAGTCTCGGCCATGGACTCCGGCAAGCCAGCGCAATTCAACGCCATCAACGGCGATTGCCCACGCGGGCTGGCCAGGTGGCAGGCGCGGGCCAATAACTCCTTCCCGGTACCGGTTTCGCCTTCGATCAATAACGGCGCATCCAACGGTGCCATGCGGCGTGCTTCACGAACCACCGCGACCATGACCTTCGAACTCTGGAAAATGCTGTCGAAGCCACGCAGTTCTTGCTTGCGCACGTTATAGATGCGCTCACCGACGCGGTCCGCGCGGTGCAGTGTCAGCACGGCGCCCGCCATGGCCTCGCTGTCGTCGTGCTCGGATTGCAGCGGCGCTATGTCCGCGAGGAACACATCACCTTTGACCTTGACCCGCAGTCCATTGATTCGCGACTTGTTGGCGCGCACCAGTTCCGGCAGGTCGAAATCTTCGGCGTAGCGCGACAACGGAATGCCCGGTACTTCGTCGACTCGCACGCCCAACAACTGCGCCGCTGCCCGGTTGGCCGCAACAATGGAGCCACCCATGTCGATGGACAGCACCGGGAACTCCAGCGCACCCAGCAACGCATTCAGCTCCATATGTCGGCGTTCGCTGGGCATCAGGCCCACGCGCTTGACCCCAAACACCCCGGGAATCACCTCGAACTTGGGGCGCAGCGCCTGAAACTGCAAGTTGATCAGGTTCGGACAGTGCAGATAGATCGCATTGCCGTGCTCGCCGCCCACTTCACCGCGCGCCACGTTGATCCCGTATTCCACCAGCAGATTGAGGATGTCGCGAAGGATGCCGATGCGGTTTTGGCAGTGGACTTTGATGCGCATGAAGATTCGATCCCGTGTTTCAGCGTGACTTTTTTGTTCGGAGGCTGAGTTAACCGTCACGATTATGTGACAGCTAACCCTTAAATCCCATCACTTCGACCGTGGAATTATCGACTAACGGGCCAAACCGTAAATATTTCGTTACGAAACCGACCTCTATCTGCAAAACAACTGCCCGAGCATCCGCTGCAAATCCTTAACGACTGCGCTATTCCTGAGTCATACAACAAGAAGCTTCCATCAGGAGAGCAGCATGACGCAGTACGTGGCCCGCGAACCCGACGCGAATGGCTTCATCGACTACCCCGCGGCCGAGCATGCCGTGTGGAATACCCTGATTACCCGACAATTGAAGGTGATCGAAGGTCGTGCCTGCCAGGAATACCTCGACGGTATTGAGCAACTGGGCTTACCCCACGACCGCATCCCGCAATTGGCCGAAGTTAATAAAGTGTTGGCCGCGACCACCGGCTGGCAAGTTGCCCGCGTGCCGGCACTGATTCCTTTCCAGACCTTTTTCGAATTGCTGGCCAACAAGCAGTTCCCGGTAGCGACGTTTATCCGCACCGAAGAGGAATTAGACTACTTGCAAGAGCCTGATATCTTTCACGAGATCTTCGGCCACTGCCCACTGCTGACCAACCCGTGGTTCGCGGAATTTACCCACACCTACGGCAAGCTCGGTCTGGCCGCTACCAAGGAACAGCGTGTGTTTCTCGCGCGCCTATACTGGATGACCATCGAGTTCGGGCTGGTAGACACCCCGAACGGTCGGCGGATCTACGGCGGCGGCATTCTTTCTTCGCCGAAAGAAACGGTGTACAGCCTGTCCTCCGAACCGGAACATCAGCCGTTCGATGCTCTGGATGCGATGCGCACGCCTTACCGGATCGACATTCTGCAGCCGACGTATTTCGTTCTGCCAGACCTGAAACGCCTGTTCGACCTGGCCCATGAAGACATCATGGGGCTGGTCCGGCTCGGTACGCAGCTCGGCCTGCATGCACCCAAATTTCCGCCTAAAAACAAAGCTGCCTGATCAGGAACCCCATTATGAGCACTCTTTCCCAAGCCCAATGCGAAGCCTGCCGCGCGGACGCTCCGGCCGTCAGCGATGAAGAACTGGCGGTGTTGATCAAAGAAATCCCGGACTGGAACATTGAAGTTCGCGACAGCGTGATGCAACTGGAGAAGGTCTTCCTGTTCAGAAACTTCAAGTTTGCGCTTGCGTTCACCAATGCGGTCGGCGAAATTGCCGAGGCTGTCGGTCACCACCCTGCCCTGCTCACCGAATGGGGCAAAGTGACCGTCACCTGGTGGAGCCACGAAATGAAAGGGCTGCACCGTAACGACTTCATTATGGCCGCACGTACGGACGAAGTGGCCAAAGGCGCCGAGGGCCGCAAGTAATGCATTTCAAAGACATCCAGCGTGTGCCAGGCGACCCGATTCTCGGGTTGATCGAGGCCTACGCGGTTGATCCAAATCCCAACAAGTTCGACCTGGGCGTAGGCGTCTATAAAGACGCCATGGGCCTGACGCCGATCCTGCGCTCGGTCAAGCTGGCCGAGCAGCGCCTGGTGGACAGCCAGACCACCAAGACCTACATCGGCGGTCATGGTCAGGCACGCTTCGGCACCCTGATCAGTGAACTGGTGCTGGGTAAAGACTCGCCATTGATCGCGCACAAACGCGTCGGTGCTTCGCAGACCCCTGGCGGCACCGGCGCGCTGCGTCTGTGTGCCGACTTCATTGCCAACTGCCTGCCGGGCCGTGGCATCTGGTTGAGCGACCCGACCTGGCCGATTCATGAATCGATCTTCGGCGCCGCCGGGCTCAAGGTCAGCCATTACCCTTACGTGGGCAGCGACAACCGGCTGAACGTCGAGGCGATGCTTGCCACCTTGAATCAAGTGCCCCACGGCGATGTGGTGTTGCTGCACGCCTGCTGCCACAACCCGACCGGCTTCGACCTGTCCCACGATGATTGGCGCAAAGTGCTACAGGTGGTGAGAAGCCGTAACCTGTTGCCATTGATCGACTTCGCTTATCAGGGCTTTGGTGACGGCCTGGAGCAAGACGCCTGGTCCGTGCGCCTGTTCGCCGAGGCTCTGCCGGAGCTGCTGATCACCAGTTCTTGCTCGAAGAACTTCGGCCTGTACCGCGAACGCACCGGCGCCCTGCTGGTCTGCACTGATACCACTGAAAAGCTGATGGACGTTCGCAGTCAGTTGTCGGCCACCGCCCGTAACCTGTGGTCGAATCCACCGGATCATGGCGCCGCCATCGTGGCCGAGATCCTCGGCGACCCCGAGTTGAGACACATGTGGGCCGCCGAAGTGGAAGAGATGCGTGGGCGCATCGCCCAACTGCGCGCCGGGCTGGTCGAGGCCTTGACCCCGCTGGGCCTCGGCAAGCGCTTTGCGCACATCGGCGTACAGCGCGGGATGTTCTCCTACACCGGACTGAACGATGATCAGGTCGCCCGCCTGCGCCACGAACACAGTGTGTACCTGGTCAGCGCCGGTCGCGCCAACATCGCCGGCATCGATGCCGCACGCCTGGATTCTCTGGCCAAGGCGATTGCCGCCGTTTGCTGAATTCGGCTGCTATAGTCTTTGAAGTAGCGCGCCCGTTCTGGGCGCGATTGCTTTGTGCCATCAATCAAAAGTCTGAAACAGTTTGTCGTTAAATGACCAAAGGGCGTGATTTAAAGTCTTTTTGTCATTTTCAGTGCTGTATCCTGCCCAGGCTTTATAAAAGCACGGTTCTTTCCAGCAACCTTCAATCAGTCTTGCGCGGAGTGACGACGATGCATGAAATCCCAAACTTTCCCTACCCAAGCCTGCACACACCAGAGCAGACCCCAAAGGCTCAACCTCAGTCCAGTCAACAAGCGACACTGAAGGCCAGCACAAGCAAAACTGAAGCAATCCAGAGTGCCAAGCGTCAGCACTGACGCCGACCCGTCAGACCGTATGCCAACCAGTGTATTGCGCCTGTTTCCATACGGTCTGTTATGCTTCCCTGCCCTAGCGCAGCAAAGCATGCCTGATTCCCGCCATGACCCAACCTATCGATCCGCCTGCTGAAGCCCTGATCAACGCCACTGAAAAGATGGTCGATATCTGGTTGCGCCTGAGCCCGGAAAAACAAGCCGCGCTGCTCAAGCGTTTCGGCACCCAGGAAAACGCCCTCGCGGCACTGGTCACCACGCAATTGCTCACCCCCGCCAAAGATTGATCCGCTCTATCCCTGCCCGCTTGAAATAGCCTTTCAGACCCCTATGACAAGCCCGACGGTGAATTCCGACGGGTGACACGGCCTGTTCTGCCGAACGGATTATCCTCAGTGCACTGAGAGGGATTCTCACAGAGGACCACCATGGAAGGACTAACCGTTTTCGCACAAAGGGCCGTATCGAGTCGTCAGCCGTCTGTTGCCGGGAGGGCTGAATAATGTTCGATAAATGGCACACCTACCTGAAAAACGCCCTGCTCGCCGAAGGCCTGAGAAAAGCCTCGATCCACAACCTAAATGGTGACGTATTGGCGGTCGCGCCGAATTTCTCCATCACCCGCGAACAGGCGCTGTGCATCATCGTTCACTTCAAGCAGATCAAGAACG
Organism: Pseudomonas sp. NA-150; assembly: GCF_044336365.1. Taxonomy (NCBI): domain Bacteria; kingdom Pseudomonadati; phylum Pseudomonadota; class Gammaproteobacteria; order Pseudomonadales; family Pseudomonadaceae; genus Pseudomonas; species Pseudomonas sp. NA-150. The sequence goes on from NZ_CP172305.1 coordinate 4,925,977, forward strand.
GCCCGCAGATCCGCCTCAACATCGCCGATGAGCAGTACCTAGTGCAACGTCATTACTCGAGTTTTATCTACGGCCAATACGGCATGAAAGGCTGCTTCATGGCACTGACTTCCGAAGCGCTGATCATCGCCCTGCATGACGAGAAGTTGCATTCCACCGTGGCAGCAATAAAAGTTGCCAACCTCATAGAGCGCACTCGGCCGCCTGTTTTTGACTCTGCCCGCAGGGCGTAGATACCGTCTTGATCGTCATCGAGCGTCGACCGGTTGCTCCTGCAGAGCACATGCGCCTGGAGCTTTTTTTCCACTCAGCGCCCAGCAACAGCCCAACCCCCGTTATCATAGTCGGCCTTGAGTGCGCCTCTTGCTGAAACGTTTCTTGTCAGACATTCCGCGCATCACCTTCTTCTGTTGCAACCGTGGATCTTTACCCATGCCCGACACCGCGTCCGTCCCTGCACAACGACCCATGGCGGTCACCTTGCAGGTCGTTTCGATTGTCCTGTTTACCTTCATTGGCTACCTGAACATTGGCATTCCGCTAGCGGTGCTGCCGGGATACGTGCACAGCGACCTGGGATTCGGCGCGGTCGCCGCAGGGCTGGTGATCAGCGTGCAGTACTTGGCGACACTGCTCAGCCGTCCGTATGCCGGCCGTATCATCGATAACAAAGGCAGCAAAAAGGCAGTGTTGTATGGGCTATTCGGTTGCGGGCTCAGCGGGGTGTTCATGCTCCTGTCCGCCTGGTTGCAAAACCTGCCGATGCTCAGCCTGATCAGCCTGTTCATCGGCCGACTGGTGCTCGGTGGCGCGGAAAGTCTGGTGGGCTCGGGCTCAATCGGCTGGGGCATCGGTCGAGTCGGCGCGTCGAACACCGCGAAAGTGATCTCATGGAACGGGATCGCCAGTTACGGCGCGCTGGCGGTCGGTGCGCCGTTGGGGGTGCTGCTGGTGCGCGAGTTTGGCTTGTGGAGCATGGGCGTCAGCATCATCTTGCTCGCCAGCATCGGCCTAATTCTGGCGTGGCCGAAAAAGCCCGCGCCGATTGTCCACGGCGAACGCATGCCGTTCCTGCACGTGCTGGGTCGAGTCCTGCCACACGGCACCGGGCTGGCGCTGGGCGGGATTGGTTTTGGCACGATCGCCACCTTCATTACCCTGTATTACGCCAGCCATAGCTGGCCCAACGCAGTGCTGTGCCTGAGCCTGTTCGGTGCCTGCTTTATCGGCGCACGGTTGTTGTTCGGCAGCTTCATCCACCGCATTGGCGGTTTTCGGGTGGCAATTGCCTGCCTCTTGGTGGAAACCCTGGGCCTCTTGCTGTTGTGGCTGGCACCTTCACCGACTCTGGCATTGGCGGGTGCGGCGTTGACCGGCTTTGGCTTCTCGCTGGTGTTCCCGGCGCTGGGCGTTGAGGCGGTGAACCTGGTGCCGGCATCCAGCCGCGGGGCGGCGGTGGGCGCTTATTCGCTGTTCATCGACCTGTCACTGGGTATCACCGGACCCGTCGCCGGGGCGATTGCCTCGGGTTTTGGTTTTGCTTCGATTTTTTTGTTTGCTGCGCTGGCGGCGCTGGTCGGGATGGTGCTCAGCGTTTATCTGTACCGCCAGGCCCGTCAGTTGCACGAGGGGAGAACCTGATTAGAAATCCACTTTCCCGCGCCCGGCCTTGATGCTGCCGCGCTGGCTTTTGCCTTCCAGACGACGCTTTTTCGAGCCCAGGGTGGGCTTGGTCGGGCGGCGTTTCTTTTCGACCTTGGCCGCGTTGACGATCAATTCGCTCAGGCGCTCCAGCGCATCGGCGCGGTTCTGCTCCTGGGTACGGTACTGCTGCGCCTTGATCACAATCACCCCTTCGCTGGTGATCCGGCTGTCGCGCAACGCCAGCAGCCGCTCCTTGTAGAACGGCGGCAGGGACGATGCGTTGATATCGAAACGCAAGTGCACCGCGCTCGACACCTTGTTGACGTTCTGCCCACCCGCGCCTTGCGCGCGGATGGCGGTCAACTCGATCTCGGCATCCGGCAGATGCACGTTGTTGGAAATCACCAGCATATAAGCACTAGGTCGAGGCCTTCACCAGAGCAGCGGCGCTGCGTTTGTTCTTCACGTTGTAGCAGACCCACATCACCAACAGCCACACCGGAATCGCGTACACCGATACCTGAATGCCCGGAATCAGCAGCATGATGCCGAGGATAAACACCACGAACGCCAGGCAAAAGTAGTTGCCGTAGGGGTACCACAGCGCTTTGAACAGCGGGGTTTGCCCGGTCTTGTTCATGTGCTGACGGAATTTCAGGTGCGAGTAGCTGATCATCGCCCAGTTGATCACCAGAGTAGCGACGACCAGCGACATCAGCAGTTCAAGCGCGTTATGCGGCACCAGGTAGTTGAGGACCACGGCAATGAACGTCACCAGCGCCGAGGCCAGGATCGCCTTCACCGGCACGCCCCGCTTGTCGACCTGAGCCAGGGCTTTTGGCGCATCGCCCTGCTCGGCCATGCCTACCAGCATCCGGCTGTTGCAATACGTGCCGCTGTTGTACACCGACAAGGCGGCGGTCAGGACGACAAAATTGAGGATGTGCGCCGCGGTGTTGCTGCCCAGCATCGAGAACACCTGCACGAACGGGCTGCCGCTGTAGGCATCGCCGGAGGCATTGAGGCTGGCGAGCAGGCTGTCCCACGGGGTCAGCGACAGCAGCACCACCAGGGCGCCGATGTAGAAAATCAGTATCCGGTAGATCACCTGATTGATCGCCTTGGGGATCACAGTCTTCGGCTGGTCGGCTTCAGCGGCGGTAAAGCCAAGCATTTCCAGGCCACCGAAGGAAAACATGATTATCGCCAGGGCCATCACCAGCCCCTTGATCCCATTGGGGAAGAAGCCGCCGTGCTCCCACAGGTTGCTGACCGCCGCTTGCGGGCCGCCGTTGCCGCTGACCAGCAGGTAACTGCCCAGAGCGATCATGCCGATAATCGCGACGACCTTGATGATGGCGAACCAGAACTCGGTTTCGCCGAATACTTTGACGTTGGTCAGGTTGATCGCGTTGATCATCACGAAGAACACCGCAGCGGAGGCCCAGGTCGGGATCTCCGGCCACCAGTAGTGCACGTACTTGCCGACGGCCGTCAGCTCCGACATGCCCACCAGAATGTACAGCACCCAGCAGTTCCAGCCAGACAAGAAGCCAGCGAAGCCGCCCCAGTAGCTGTGGGCGAAATGGCTGAAAGATCCGGCCACCGGCTCTTCGACGATCATTTCGCCCAGTTGGCGCATGATCATGAAGGCGATGAAGCCGCAGATGGCGTAGCCGAGGATCATCGACGGGCCAGCTGACTTGAGGACCCCGGCCGAGCCGAGAAACAGACCGGTACCGATGGCGCCGCCCAGTGCAATCAGCTGGATATGACGATTTTTCAGGCCGCGTTTGAGCTCGCCCGAATGCGAGTTTTGTCCACTCATAGGAAAGGTCACCTAATTGTTTTTATCTGTGACGAAATCGAACCCGTTGCGCTCATGACGCAGCGGAGTTAACAAGGCGGGTAGCCCTGAGTTTTTGTCGGCATGCGTGGATACGCAAAAGGGTCACAGGTAAAACGCGGCGCATTGTACACGCGTGAACTGAGTTGGGTTTCCACGGAAACAGTTTTCCGGGCCCATAAAAAAAGCGCCAACCCTAAGGGTGGCGCTTTTCATGCCTACATCTGACAAACCGCATCAAGCCGCGCTTACTGCGGCTTGCGACGACCAAAGCCTGGACGCTGGCCCGAACCGGCCGGTGGGCCGTTACGCTTGCCCGACGGCTTCTTGTCGTCGACCAGGGTAATGCCCGGACGTGCTGGCTTCGGCTTGCCTGGACGCTTGACGTCGTTAGGACGCTCGGCCACTGGCGTGCCACGGCTGTCGGAACGACCGCCTGCTGCCGGACGCGGAGCACGCGGCGAATCACCACGCGGAGCACGCGATGGGCTGGCACCGTCTTCACGCGGCTTGCGCGCTGGACGCTCGGCCCCTTCGCTACGGCCACGCAATGGACGTTTAACATCACCGGTTGCATCCGAACGCGACGATGGACGCGGTGCACGGCCTGGCGCTGCAGGGCGCTGACCACCGCTTTCCGAACGCGGACGATCTCGTTCGCTGCCGGTCACTTGTGGCTGACGGCTGGCACGTTCGCTGGCGGGCAGCGGGCCGGCCGGACGCAGGGTGCGGACGCGCTCGCCTTTACCCAGCGGACGCGACGACTGGCGCTGCAAACGCTCCAGCTTGTCCTTGGTCTTGGCGTTCATCTGTGGCTGAGCCACAGGCGTCAGGCCGACTTCGGCGCTGAGCACGTCAACTTCGTACTGGCTCATTTCGCGCCAGCGACCCATCGGCAGGTCGGAGTTCAAGAACACCGGACCGTAACGCACGCGCTTCAGGCGGCTGACCACCAGGCCTTGGGATTCCCACAGGCGACGCACTTCGCGGTTGCGGCCTTCCATCACCACGCAGTGGTACCAATGGTTGAAGCCTTCACCGCCCGGCGCTTGCTGGATGTCGGTGAAACGCGCCGGACCGTCTTCGAGGACCACACCGGCCTTGAGGCGCGCGATCATGTCGTCATCGACTTCGCCACGCACACGAACCGCGTATTCACGGTCCATCTCGAAAGAAGGGTGCATCAGGCGGTTGGCCAGTTCACCGTCGGTGGTGAACATCAGCAAACCGGTGGTGTTGATGTCGAGACGACCGATGTTGACCCAACGGCCTTCTTTCGGACGCGGCAGGCGATCGAACACCGTCGGGCGACCTTCAGGGTCGTCACGGGTGCAGATTTCGCCGTCTGGTTTGTTGTACATGATGACGCGGCGTACCGTTTCGGCCGCCTCTTCGCGCTTGATCACACGCCCATCAACGCTGATGGCATCGTGCAGATCGACGCGTTGACCGAGGGTCGCGTCTTTGCCATTGACCTTGATGCGGCCTTGGCTGATCCAGGCTTCGACGTCGCGGCGGGAACCTACGCCGATACGTGCCAGAACCTTTTGCAGTTTTTCGCCTGCGGGTCCGATTTCCTGGCTGTCTTGCTTGTCTTTGTCACTCATCTGGGCACCTCCCGGTGTGTCGATATAAGACTGATGGCGAGGATGAATCGCCAAAAGGTCGCGAATCATACGCTCATGGCGTGTGTTGCGCATCAGAGACTAGCGCAAATGCGCCGGGTTACTTGCTTTTCCGCCGACCGGCCGCTTTCAACTGGATCAAGCGCATCGCCGACGCGGCCAGTACACTGCGCTTGTCGGCCTTGTCGAATTTCTTCCAGCCCTTGATTTCACGCTTGGTGCGGCCGCAGCCGATGCAGACGTCGTCGTCGAATTTGCAGACACTGATGCAGGGGTCTTTGGTTGAAGACATCACAGATCACCCGTAGGAGCTGCCGAAGGCTGCGATCGGCCGAAGGCCGTTCCGGCCTTATCGCAGCCTCCGGCAGCTCCTACAGGGATTTCATTCCACAAATATCTATTGCTTGTCTGGCTCATCAGGTTCCTCAACCTCGACATCCTCTTTGATCAACAAATCATCAAAGTCTGTCTTCAGACCCAATTCCATGGAGTCGAGTTCGACCAGCAAACTGCGGAAGCTGGTTTCGTCCCGTGGCGCTTCCAGCTCGGCATTCGGGTCGGCACTGGCGTCGGCCAGGGCCTGCAAGTGCGCCGGCACCGGGGCGTCGTCGAAGTCGAGGATCGGGTCCGGTTCAAGTTCGCGCAGGTCGGCCAGCGGTGGCAGGTCGTCAAGGTTCTTCAGGTTGAAATGGTCGAGAAACGCCTTGGTGGTGGCGAACATCGCCGGCTTGCCAGGCACATCGCGGTAACCGACGATCCTGATCCATTCGCGCTCGAGCAAGGTCTTGACGATATGGCTGTTGACCGCCACGCCGCGCACGTCTTCGATCTCGCCCCGGGTGATCGGCTGGCGATAGGCGATCAGCGCCATGGTTTCCAGCATGGCGCGCGAGTAGCGCTGCGGCCGCTCTTCCCACAACCGCCCGACCCAGGGTGCAAATTTCTCGCGAATCTGCAAACGATAGCCGGAGGCGACTTCCTTGAGTTCAAAGGCGCGGCCTTCGCACGACTTGCCGAGCAATTGCAGGGCTTTTTTGAACACTGGCGGCTCGGGGCGCTCGCCCTCCTCGAACAATTCGAACAGGCGTTCCAGCGATTGTGGTTTACCGGAAGCCAACAGGAAGGCTTCGAGCAAGGGGGCCAGCTCGCGCGGCTCGTTCAAATTCATGCGTTAGCTCTATTTAATGACGGTGCGCAGATTACTCGGCTCGAGCCCGGACATGAATCACCGCAAACGGCTCGTTCTGCACCAACTCGACCAGCGACTCCTTGACCAGTTCAAGAATCGCCATAAAGGTCACCACCACGCCGAGGCGCCCTTCTTCAGCGGTGAACAGCTCGGCAAAGGGGACGAAACCACCGCCCTTGAGGCGCTCCAGCACGTCACTCATGCGCTCGCGAGTGGACAAGGCCTCACGACTGACCTGGTGACTTTCAAACATATCGCCACGGCGCAGCACTTCTGCCATCGACATCAGCAGTTCTTCCAGGCTGACATCCGGCAACAAGCGCCGCGCCCGGGCCTCGGGGGCGTCCAGCCGGGGCACCACCACGTCGCGCCCGACCCGGCTCAGTTGGTCGATGCCTTCGGCGGCCGCCTTGAAGCGTTCGTATTGTTGCAGACGCCGAATCAATTCAGCGCGCGGATCGTTTTCTTCCTCTTCGATCGTCTCGGAACGTGGCAACAGCATTCGCGATTTGATTTCGGCAAGCATCGCCGCCATCACCAGGTACTCGGCGGCCAGCTCCAGGCGCACGCTCTTCATCAGCTCGACATAACCCATGTATTGGCGAGTGATTTCCGCCACCGGGATGTCGAGGATGTTGATGTTTTGTTTGCGGATCAAATACAGCAGCAGGTCCAGCGGGCCTTCAAAGGCTTCGAGGAAGACTTCCAGCGCATCCGGCGGGATGTAGAGGTCCAGCGGCATCGTGGTGACGGCCTGGCCGTAGACCATGGCAAATGGCAGCTCTTGTTGCGCGCCCGCCTGGCTGTCGACCTCGTCGACCACGGTCATTTAGGCTTCGACCTCGAAGGGTGTCGGATCGCCGCAACCGACGCGTATGATTTGCGCCTCACCTTCGGACAGGTTAATCACGGTGGACGCTGAAATACCGCCGATGCCGCCGTCAATAATCAGGTCGACCTGGTGCTCCAGCACTTCACGCATATCGTGAGGGTCGCTCATCGGCAAGGTTTCGCCGGGCATGATCAGGCTTACGCTCATCAATGGCTCGCCCAGCTCGGTCAGCAACGCCTGGGCGATCGGATGGCTCGGCACTCGCAGGCCAATGGTGCGGCGTTTGGGGTGCAGAATCAGCCGTGGCACTTCACGGGTCGCGTTGAGAATAAAGGTGTAAGGCCCCGGCGTATGCGCCCGGAGCGCGCGAAAGGCCGCCGTATCAACCTTGGCGTAGGTGCCGAGCTGCGACAGGTCGCAACACATCAGGGTGAAGTTGTGCTTGTCATCCAGCTGACGCAGGCGGCGAATCCGCTCGATAGCGCCCTTGTCGCCGATCTGGCAACCCAGTGCGTAAGACGAATCCGTGGGGTAAACCACCAATCCACCGGCCCGAATGATCTCCGCCGCTTGTTTGATCAGGCGCGCCTGGGGGTTTTCCGGGTGGACCTGGAAAAATTGACTCACGGTATCTTCCTGTTCAGACGGCAGTAGGCTGGTCATGTTTGAATCGACACCATAGTGGCGGCAGATCCTCCGGTATCGGGCGATAAACGCCAATCTCGGACCAGGCGCCAGGGGCATGAAAGTCACTGCCGGCAGTTACCAGCAGCCCGAACTCGCGAGCCAGAATTGCCAGGCTGCCCACCTGCTCGGCAGGTTGCAGCCCGTTAACCACCTCGATCGCATGGCCGCCAGCCTGAAGATAGTCGGCGATCAGCTTACGACGTTTACTGCGGGTGAAATCGTAGTGCCAAGGGTGCGCCAGACTGACCCAGGCCCCGGCTTCGCGCAAGGTGGCGACGGTGTCTTCGAGGGTAGGCCAGTGCTGTTTGACGTCGCCCAGCTTGCCAGCACCGAGCCATTTGCGAAATGCCTCGGCGCGATCCTTGACGAATCCTTCGCGCACCAGGAAGTCGGCGAAATGCGGCCGAGCAGGCGCGTTGCCACTATCTCCCAGCGCTTTTTGGATGGCGCGGGCACCTTCCAGCGCGCCAGGCATACCTTTGATCGCCAATTTTCGGCTGATTTCTTCAGCGCGCAGCCAGCGACCGAGGTGCAACCGATCAATGGCATCGACCAATGCCGGGGCTTTCATATCGAAACAGTAGCCCAATACATGGATGGTCGCCCCACCCCAGGTACACGACAATTCAACCCCGTTAATCAGCTGCATATCCAGCGCAAGCGCCGCCGTACGGGCCTCTTCAAGGCCTTCGAGGGTGTCGTGATCGGTCAGCGCAAGGACCTGCACACCGTATTCGTGAGCACGCGCAACGAGGGCCGCAGGCGCAAGGGCGCCATCGGAAGCGGTACTGTGGCAGTGCAAGTCAACTTTCATAGGTGGCGCTTTCGCAGTCATTGATGTTTGTTATTATGCCGCCACATCCTGCTTCTGGCTGCCATTGTGAAACAATTCATCGACTTCATCCCGCTGCTCCTGTTTTTCATCGTCTACAAGATCGAACCACGCGCCATCGATTTGATGGGTCACAGTGTCATGGTAGGCGGGATTTTCAGCGCTACCGCGATGCTGATCATCAGTTCGATCGTGGTCTACGGCATTTTGTTCATCACCCAGCGCAAGCTGGAGAAAAGCCAGTGGCTGACCCTGATCGCCTGCCTGGTGTTCGGTAGCCTGACCCTGGCCTTCCACAGCGAAGCCGTCCTGAAATGGAAGGCGCCGGTGGTCAACTGGGTATTTGCCCTGGCGTTTGCCGGTAGCCACTTCATCGGTGACCGACCGCTGATCCAGCGCATCATGGGTCACGCCCTGAGCCTGCCCCAGGCGATCTGGACCAAACTGAACATCGCCTGGATCATCTTTTTCCTGTTCTGCGGCGCCGCCAACCTGTACGTGGCGTTCACCTACCAGGATTTCTGGGTCGACTTCAAAGTCTTCGGCAGCCTGGGCATGACCCTGCTGTTCCTGCTCGGCCAGGGGATTTTCCTTGCCCGGCACATGCATGACACTGACTCCACTCCGACCAAACCCAAGGACTGACCATGCTCTTTGCAATCGTTGCTACAGACGTCGCCAACTCGCTGGAAAAACGCTTGAGTGTACGACCGGCACACGTGGAGCGCCTCAAGGCACTTCAGGCAGAGGGCCGCATGGTCCTGTGCGGGCCTAACCCTGCCATCGAAAGCAATGATCCGGGTGAAGCGGGCTTTACCGGTAGCCTGATCGTTGCCGAGTTCGAATCGCAGGCCGCAGCCGAAGCCTGGGCCAAAGCCGATCCTTTCGTTGATGCCGGTGTGTACGCCAGTGTCGTGATCAAACCGTTCAAACAGGTTCTGCCATAATCGGCTGAGACGTGTGCCATCGCGCGGGTTACGGCTCGTGCGAATTGCCCGCTTCAGTTGCTCACTATTCGCGCCCACCTGCCGACAACCTGCTGAACACTCAAGAAAAAAACCAGGAGTTCAGATGCGTGCAGGTCCGTTGTGTTTGTTGTTGGCAGTGATGAGCATGGCGACCGGTGCCCATGCCGAAGAGTCTTCCCCACTGTCGCTGAGTGCGGGTCCGCAGATCATTGATCTGCAACAGCGGCTCAAGGAAAGCGAGCATCAGCGCGACGAGTTGAGCAAGCAATTGCAGAATGCCGACGCTGATCGTGAGAGCGCGCAACTAAGTCGCTTGCGCCAAGAGAACCAACGCCTCAAATTGCAACTCAAAGAAGCACAGGCGACCGCACCCCAGCGCCTGTTGACTGATCAGCAGCAATGGTTTGTCACCGGTGGTGGCGTGGCAATGGTTGCCCTTCTTTGCGGTATATTTGCCAGCGGCTGGCGTAGACAGCGTAGGCAGTGGCTAAATTGAGTGAGACATGAGCGAACTGTTACTAATTGATGATGACGTGGAGCTCTGCGAGCTCCTCAGCAGTTGGCTGAGCCAGGAAGGCTTTCAGGTGCAGGCTTGCCATGACGGCAGCAGCGCCCGACTCGCCTTGGCGCAGTCACCTCCCGCTGCAGTCGTACTGGACGTGATGCTGCCCGATGGCAGCGGTCTGGAACTGCTCAAGCAGCTGCGTACCGACCACCCCGACCTGCCCGTGCTGATGCTGTCGGCGCGTGGCGAGCCGCTGGACCGGATTCTCGGCCTCGAACTGGGCGCCGACGATTACCTGGCCAAGCCCTGCGACCCTCGGGAACTGACCGCACGGCTGCGTGCGGTACTGCGTCGCAGCCACCCGGCAGCGGCGTCCAGCCAGCTTGAGTTGGGTGACCTGTGTTTCAGCCCGGTGCGCGGCGTGGTCACCATCGACGACCACGAACTGACCCTGACTGTGTCCGAAAGCCGGCTGCTGGAAGCGCTGCTGCGCCAGCCCGGCGAACCGCTGGACAAGCAGGATCTGGCGCAACTGGCGCTGGGCCGCAAGCTCACGCTCTATGATCGCAGCCTGGACATGCACGTCAGCAACTTGCGCAAGAAGATCGGCCCGCACCCCGACGGCCGTCCACGGATCGTTGCGTTGCGCAGCCGCGGTTACTTCTACAGCGTTTGAGCCCCGCGGTGTTCTCGATAAATGCGACCCATCCTTTATTGAGAACACCCCCTTGCGCGGCAGTCTGGCGTCTTTACCCAAGCTTTACTGTCACCTGACCGCCGTTGACCTTGATCTCCCTACACTGGCCTCAACCGGTAAATGAACCGGATCCGAGACAAGGAGATACACCATGCGCAAGACCCTCATCGCCCTCATGTTTGCTGCTGCGTTGCCTGCCGTCGCAATGGCCATGCCTCCAGAAAATGGCGGCACGGGTCACGGTGGCATGCACGGCCACAACCCTTACGCCCAACTGAACCTGACGCCGGATCAGCGCCAGCAAGTCGGCAAGATCATGTGGGAAGGCAAACGCGGCCGTGAAGACATCACTTCCCGCTACCTGCAAATGCTGACCCCGGCGCAACAAAAGAGCTATCAGGATGAGCTGACCGCTCAACACACCAAGGCCACCGCCGACGTGCGCGCCCTGCTCAAGCCTGATCAGCAGAAGCAATTCGACGTGATCCAGCAGAAAGAGGCCCAGCGCCGCGCAGATCACGCCGAGTTCCAGGCCTGGAAAGCCCAGAAGGCTCAGCAAACCCAGTAACACCGGTTTGCCCCTTACCCCACCCGACATACTCCAGTGTGTCGGGTTTTATTGTTTGAGGTAGTCACGTGCGTTCATTGTTCTGGCGAATTCTGGCGAGCTTTTGGTTAGCCATCGCTCTGGTCGCGGGCCTGTCGATTTTGCTTGGGCACGTGCTCAATCAAGACGCGTGGATCCTCAGCCGTCACCCCGGCCTGGCCAAGCTGGCACAGACCTGGACCGAGCGCTTCGAAAACGAAGGCCAGGACTCCGCGCAGGAATACCTGGAACAGCGCAAACGTCGTTATCACATTGACGTGCAGGTGCTCAACGAAGCCGGCGATCCGCTGGTACGCGGCACCTTCCCGGCCCGCGCGGCGGCGTTTGAAGCCCGCCAGCACAACGACCCGCGCGGCTTGCCGTGGCGTCGTCTGACCACCGAGTACACCAGCCCGAAAACCGGCGAAACCTACCTGCTGATTTACCGCATTCCGCACCCGGAACTGAATGCCTGGCATCGGGAAAGCCTGATCTGGCCGCTCAGTGCGCTGGGGATTGCCCTGGTCGTGCTGACGCTGTTCAGCTTGCTGGTGACCTTGTCCATCACCCGCCCGCTCAGTCGTTTACGCGGCGCCGTGCATGATCTGGGGCAAACCACTTACCAACAGAACAGCCTGGCGCAACTGGCCAACCGCCGCGACGAGTTCGGGGTGCTGGCCACTGACTTCAACCGCATGGGCGCTCGTCTGCAAAGCCTGATCGGCAGCCAACGCCAGCTGTTGCGCGATGTCTCCCACGAACTGCGCTCACCACTGGCACGCTTGCGTATCGCCCTGGCCCTGGCCGAACGCGCCGGGCCGGAAGAGCGGGAAAAACTCTGGCCGCGTCTAGCCCGTGAATGCGACCGGCTGGAAGCCTTGATCAGCGAAATTCTGGTGCTGGCGCGCCTCGACGCCGACTTCGGCAGTGCCGAGCCGGTGGACTTGAGTGCGATCTTGCATCACCTCAAAAGCGATGCGCAGTTGAGTGCCGCCGAGCAACAGGTGCAGGTCAACGTGCATGACGATCTCGAGTTACAAGGCTGGCCCGACATGCTCGAACGCGCGGTGGATAACTTGCTGCGCAATGCCCTGCGCTTCAACCCGGCGGGTCAGCCCATTGAGGTTCAGGCGTTGCGTGAAGGCGATCGATTGCTCATCAGCGTACGCGATCACGGTCCTGGGGTGCAGGCCGAACACCTGCCACAATTGGGTGAACCTTTTTATCGCGCGCCGGGCCAGGCAACGCCTGGCTATGGTCTGGGTCTGGCCATCGCCAAGCGTGCCGCCGAACGCCATGGCGGCCACCTGAGCCTGAGCAATCACCCGCAGGGCGGCTTTCTGGCCCGTCTGGATTTACCGCTGGAACCGTTGACCACTGGCGCCTGACCAGGCCTCTTCGCATGCATCCCACAGAGTCAGAGTTGATCAAAACTTTTTGCTCGACTCAGATTCACTGTAGGAGCTGCCGAAGGCTGCGATAAGGTCGGAACGACCTTCAGCCAGCACTTGCTCACTGAGGGTCAAGACGGTTTCTACTGGGAATGCGTGCGGCCTTAGCCCTGCCACGCACTGACGAAATCAGCAGTGTCGAGTTTCGCCGCCACACGCGGTGGATTCTGCGGCGTCCCCAGGTACAGGAACGCAACCACCTCTTCATCCGCCGCCAGGCCCAGACCCTTGGCCACATGCGCCGAGTACGACAGATCACCGGTGCGCCAGACAGCGCCAACACCCATCGCATAAGCCGCCATGATCACCGCGTGGGCGGCACAGCCGGCGGTGATCCGTTGCTCCTGCTTAGGCACTTTGAAGTGGTCTTGCAGTTTGGCAATCACCACAACCACCAACGGGGCGCGCAACGGCCCCAGCCGAGCCTTGTCCACTGCCGGTTGTGGCGCTTGCGCGTCGCTGATTTTCAGCGCCTGCACCAGCAATTCACCCATCTGCTCACGCGCCGCGCCTTCAATCGTCAGAAAGCGAAACGGCCGCAACTGGCCATGGTCCGGCGCGCGCAGCGCCGCGCTGAACAGGATTTCCCGTTGCGCCGCATCGGGTGCCGGGTCGATCAACCGCGGTACCGACACACGGTTGAGCAAAGCGTCGAGCGCCTCCATCGGGCCATCTCCTTCAAAAAATGATCGGCCATTCTAGTGCCCTGCATCCCAAGCGCACCAAGGATTTAATTTCGAACTACCGTTACATCTTGCAACGATAACCCATCGACGGCCTACGCCCTGCCCCCGGTTAGAATGGCGCCCCTTTTTTCCCTTCTGTTTCAGCCTCAAGCTCAGGACGACTGCATGGCGCTGCCGACTCTTCGTATCATCGGGTTCATCATCGGAATTTTCCTGATCACCCTGGCCGTCGCCATGGTCTTGCCGATGCTGACGCTGCTGATCTTCGAACGTACCGAGGACATGCCGTCGTTTATCTGGGCCAGCCTGGTCACCCTGACGGCCGGGCTGGCGCTGGTGATTCCGGGCCGACCGCGGCAGATTCATCTACGGCCACGGGACATGTACCTACTGACGGTGTCCAGTTGGCTGGTGGTCTGTGTGTTTGCCGCGTTGCCACTTCTGCTGACCCAACGCATCAGCTACACCGATGCCTTTTTCGAGAGCATGTCCGGCATCACCGCCACCGGTTCGACCGTCCTGACCGGGCTCGACAGCATGTCACCGGGCATTCTGATCTGGCGCTCGTTGCTGCACTGGCTCGGCGGCATCGGCTTTATCGGCATGGCGGTGGCGATCCTGCCGCTGTTGCGCATCGGTGGCATGCGCCTGTTTCAGACCGAGTCCTCTGATCGCTCGGAGAAGGTCATGCCGCGCTCGCACATGGTGGCCAAGTTCATCGTGCTGACCTATGTCGGCATCACCGTCCTGGGCAGCCTGGCGTTCTGGGCGGCGGGCATGAGCCTGTTCGATGCGATCAACCATGCCATGTCGGCGATCTCCACCGGCGGCTTCTCCACCTCGGACCAATCGCTGGCGCATTGGCCGCAACCGGCGGTGCATTGGGTGGCGATTGTGGTGATGATCCTCGGCAGCCTGCCGTTCACCCTATACGTCGCCACCCTGCGCGGCCATCGCCGGGCGCTGTTCAAGGACGAGCAAGTGCGCGGCTTCATCGGTCTGTTGCTGGTGACCTGGCTGGTGCTCGGCACCTGGTATTGGGCGACCACCGACTTACCGTGGTACGACGCGCTGCGGCATGTGGCGCTGAACGTGACCTCGGTCGTGACCACCACCGGGTTTTCGCTGGGTGACTACAGCCTGTGGGGAAATTTCGCCCTGATGCTGTTCTTCTACCTGGGCTTTATCGGTGGCTGCTCCGGCTCGACCGCAGGCGGGATCAAGATTTTCCGGTTTCAGGTCGCCTATATCCTGCTCAAGGCCAACCTCAACCAGTTGATTCACCCGCGGGCGGTGATCGCGCAGAAGTACAACGGCCATCGACTGGACGAAGACATCGTGCGGTCGATCCTGACTTTTTCGTTCTTCTTCACCATCACCATCTGCGGTATCGCGCTGCTGTTGTCGCTGCTGGGGGTGGATTGGATGACCGCACTGACCGGCGCCGCCAGTACAGTGTCCGGCGTGGGTCCGGGGCTCGGAGAGACGATAGGCCCGGCCGGCAACTTTGCCGGTTTGCCGGATGCAGCGAAGTGGATATTGTCCGGCGGGATGTTGTTGGGTCGACTGGAGATCATCACCGTGCTGGTGTTGTGTATGCCGGCGTTTTGGCGGCATTGATTTCAAGTCGACACGAACCCCTGAGCTGCAACGATCACATCCGCGCGCGGTACTCCCCCGGGGTCTCATCAAACCAGCGGCGAAAGGCACGGAAGAAGTTGCTCGGGTCAGCGAAGCCCAACAGGTAGGCAATCTCCAACAAGCTCATCTGTGGTTGCGCCAGGTATTGCTCGGCCAACTCCCGGCGGGTGTCGTCGAGCAGGGTCTGGAAACTGGTGCCCTCGTCCTGCAAGCGGCGTTGCAAGGTGCGTTGGGACAGGTGCAAGGTCTGCGCAACCATCTCGCGCTTGGGTTCGCCCTGGGGCAGCAAGCGGCACAGCACCTGACGCGCCTGATGGGTCACCCGGCTTTCGGAAAAGCGCGCCAGGTATTCGCCGGCAAAGCGGTCGTGCAACTGCGCCATGGCCTCGTTGGCAGTGGGCAGCGGCGCTTCCATGTCAGCGCGCTCAAACACCAGTGCGTCGTATGGCGCGTTGAAGGTCATGGGCGCATGAAAGGCTTGTCGGTAGGGTTCCATGTTCTTCGGCTGATCGCCCTGGATCAACACCTGACGCGGCTGCAAGGTTCGTCCGGTGAGCCAGCCACAAAAGGTCAGCGCGGACGCCAGCGAGGCTTCGGCACTTTGTCGGGTGGGGGGCAGATGATCGCCATGCACCGTCAGAATCAGCGCATAACCTTCAGGTATCAGGCGAAAACTCAGGTCGGCACTTTCAGCGATGATGCGCTGATAGCGCACCAGGCGCATGAAGCCTTCTTTGAGGGTCTGGCTGGACATCAACGCATAACCGGCGACGTTGAACGATGCCGGGCGCACCACCTTGGCCATGTTCAGGCCAATCGCCGGGTTGCCGGACAACTCCACGGCGCGCTGCCACAGACGGGTCATCGAGTCTTGGGGAAAACGGGCTTCCGAGTTGTCCAGATCGGCGTAGTTGAGCCCCAGCTCCTTGAATAACGAGCGACAATCCAAGCCATCCAGCTCCAATGACTTGACGATCCCCATCGCCCAACTTGCAGAAGTCGTTCTCTCGCTCATAGCGTCTTCTTAATTCAGGAAAAAGCCGCATCCAGCAGCTACTGGCCTAAGGATACTATTCTGGCGTTCAATGTCACTGCCTGGATTCTTGCATTGCGTTAGATTCAAGTGTTAAGACAGCCTAGACTCTAATAAAAACCTGCAAGGTAACTGATTGTGGAAAGCACCAAACCCTTCACACGCTTCGCCGATTTCTACCCTTATTACCTGGCGGAGCACAACGACAGCACCTGTCGCCGCCTGCACTTTATAGGCACCAGCCTGGTGATCTTTATCGCCGCACTGGCGATCGGCGGCGCCCACTGGTCGCTGCTCTGGGCCTTGCCGTTCGCCGGTTACGGCTTCGCCTGGGTCGGGCACTTTTTCTTTGAAAAGAATCGTCCGGCGACCTTCAAGCATCCGTTTTACAGCTTGCTGGGGGATTTCGTCATGTACCGCGACATGGTGCTCGGCAAGGTGCCTTTCTAAGCAACCACCACGCTGAAAAGTCTGTCTATTTAAGCGACGAGCGGCGCGCTGGGCCAGCAAAGCGTCCTTCACAGTCACTACCGGAAAATCTGTAACGCTTAGACTGGTCCTGTCCACAAATAATGAAGACAGGACCGCCGATGAATACTCAGGCCCGCTTTACCCATATGAAGGATGGCACGCAGGAAGACTGGATGATCATTGCCCAGGATTTCAGCGCCTATGCCAAGCAACTGCCGGCACGCATCCTGACGCATCTTCGGCTGCTGGATGGTGACTTTGGCGGCTTTCCCGTCGACCGCCTGACCCATTCACTGCAAACCGCTACCCGCGCCTGCCATGACGGTCGTGACGAGGAATACATCGTCTGCGCCCTGCTGCACGACATCGGCGATACCCTGGGTTCCTACAATCACCCGGATATCGCAGCGGCGATTCTCAAGCCTTTCGTCAGCCCGGAAAACCTGTGGATGGTGGAAAAGCACGGGATCTTCCAGGGCTACTACTTCTTCCATCACCTGGGCATGGACCGGTTGCTGCGCGAGCAATTCCAGGAGCATCCGCAGTACCTGCAGACCATCGAGTTCTGCGCCAAGTACGATGCAGCGGCGTTTGATCCGAATTACAAAACCCTGCCCCTGAGTTTCTTCGAACCAATGCTGGAGCGGGTGTTTGCTTACCCGCGGAGCTCGATTTACAAGTCCGCAATAGAGAAGCACTCCGAAATGGCGTGAGACGCCTCAGACCACAGGCTCGCTGACCCGGGCCTGCTGCTGTTCGACCTTGAGCTGCGCCTCGCGGACGTGGGCGTCGGCTAACCGAAACAACTCGATCGAGCCGTCCAGGTGCTCGATCAGCGCCGTGCAGGACTCGACCCAATCGCCGCAGTTCAAGTACTCCACCTCGCCGACCTTGCGGATTTCGGCGTGGTGTATGTGCCCGCACACCACCCCGTCAAAACCGCGCTTCACGCACTCGTGAGCGATGGCCTCTTCAAAGTCGCTGATGAAGCTGACCGCCGTCTTGACCTTGTGCTTGAGGTACGCCGACAGCGACCAATAACCATAGCCATAACGCGCCCGCCAGTGGTTCAGCCAGCGGTTGAGGGTCAGGGTAAACTCATAGGCCGAATCGCCCAGAAACGCCAGCCAGCGGTGATAGCGGGTAATGACATCGAACTGATCTCCATGCACCACCAACAGCCGGCGGCCATCGGCGGTGACGTGCTCGGCTTCGTCCACCAGATGGATATTGCCGAGGATCAGTTTCGAGTAACGACGCAGGAATTCGTCGTGGTTACCGGTGACGTAAATCACCTCGGTGCCGCGCTTGGCCATGGTCAGCAGGCGGCGGATGACGTTGGTGTGCGCTTGCGGCCAGTACATGCCGCTGCGCAATTTCCAGCCATCGATAATGTCGCCGACCAGGTACACCTTGTCCGCGTGGTACTGCTTGAGGAACGTCGACAAATGCTCTGCCTGGCAATCACGAGTGCCCAAATGAACATCAGAAATCCACAGTGTTCTCACGCGTTGCTTACGGCTGGGTTTAGCGAGCTGAGCACTGGTCATGAGGCGACCTCCGGCAGGGTTTGTACGAGCTTGCTCGTTGCCGGTTAATTCGACATGACAGTGATATGGCAGTCTGGTGACATGACACCTTGAGCCGAGCGCTTCGCGACCTCAGGGGCGATCGTTGTGGCCAAGGTCGCGCTGTGGATCAATCTGGTCGCGCACCCGTTGCTTCAGCACCTTGGCCTCGGGAAAACCTCCATCGGCCTTGCGCTCCCAAATCTGCACGCCGTCGCAGGTAATGCGAAACGTGCCACCGGTCGCCGGTTCCAGAGAGACCTTGGCCAAGTCATCGGAGAAGGTACTGAGCAACTCCTGCGCCAGCCAGGCAGCGCGCAGCAGCCACTGGCATTGGGTGCAGTAGGTGATGATGATTTCGGGTTTGCTGGACATTATTCAACTCTCGATGGCGAATCAATGTAGGAGCGGGCTTGCCCGCGATCGGTTTGACGCGGCGTGCCTGAAACACCGCCATCGCGGCGGTGCGGCAAGCCCGCTCCTACAGATAACGCGTAGGGTCAGCTTATCCCTGCCAGTAATTCCCTGGCCTCGCGCCGCTGCTCTTCGTCGGCGTCGCTGATCACTTCCAGCAGCAACTCGCGGGCGTGGTCCCATTCGCCTTCATCGATCAGAGTCTGCGCTTGATGCAGCTTGTTCGACGGATCTTCGCTCAGGTCGATCAGATCCAATGCTTGCGAATCGTTCATGAAGCTGTCGAGAAACTCGTCGTTGAGGCTGTCGTCACTGGCGTGCACGATGGGCTCATCGGTCTCGGCGAAATCACTGAGGAACTGCTCCTCCTGCATTTCGAAGACTTCAGGAAACTGCGTCAGATTGCTTGCGAAATCAGGCTCGGGTTCGGCGGGCGCAGGCTCCGGGACACTATTGCTGCGCACCGCAGGCGTGGTGTCGAACGGGTCGACCAGGTCCCAATCGGCGTCCATCGACAAGTCATCCAGGTTTAAATGGAATTCGTCTGAGGGTTGGGCAACCGGCGTCGGCTCAGGCGCTTGCTCCTCCCTGGCCGCGGGCAGGTGAACCGGCGCCGCTTCACGTTGCGCGACCACCGGCTCAGGCACCACCACTGGCGCAGGCTTGAGCTGCAATTGTGGAAAACGCTCGCGTACCTCCTCGACCTTCTGCGGGCTGATGCCATGCTCGAGCAACGATTGTTCTTCGACAGCAAACGCCTCGGCATCGCCCTGCTCGCCCAGCAGCTCCAGAATGCGCAGGCGCAAATCACTGCGCTCGGGTTGCTTGTGGGAAGCTTCGCGCAATACGCCCAGAGCTTCGCTGAAACGCCCGTAGGCAATGTAGATACTCGCGCCATCCAGCGCGTCGGTTGCAGCACCGGCGGCGCGTGGCGTTACTGCTGCGGGCGTTGCAACGACGGGGGCCA
This sequence comes from Pseudomonas sp. NA-150, assembly GCF_044336365.1. Lineage (NCBI taxonomy): Bacteria > Pseudomonadati > Pseudomonadota > Gammaproteobacteria > Pseudomonadales > Pseudomonadaceae > Pseudomonas > Pseudomonas sp. NA-150. The sequence goes on from NZ_CP172305.1 coordinate 4,945,619, forward strand.
CCGGCGGTGCCACGACCACTCTCGGCGCCTCGTACACGGGAACGTTCGGCACCCTCGGGGTTCTGCGTTCCGGCGCCTCATAGACCGCCTGGACCGGCACAACAGCCTGGCGCTTGCGTCGTACCGTATAGGCCACGCCCAACAGCACCAACAACACCACCAATCCGCCCAGCAACAGCGGGGTGCTGACGAACGAGTCGTCTGTGGGCACCGCTGCCACAGGCGCCGGAGCTGGAATCGGCGTTGCCACCGGCACCGGGGCCTTGTTGGCGTTGGTCTTGAGCTCGGACAGCCTGGTCTGCAGCTCGACCACCTGTTTGTCTTTATTGGAAACTTGCTCTTCAAGGCCCTGTAGCTGCCCTTTGAGGTCGTCCACAGTCTTGCTGAGCTGTTGGTTTTCAATGGCATTGGTTGCCAGTTGCTCAGCGGTTTTCTGCTCTTCGCTGGTCAACACCGGCAGTACACCCGGCGTCGGTACGGCGGCAGGCGCGGCGGGTGCGGCGGGTGCGGCGGGTGCGGTCATCGATGCGGGCAGTACGGCGATATCCGGCAGCAGCAGGCTTTGCCCTGCTTTCAGGTGCGAATTGCTGCCCTGGGGAAACGCCTGGGTATTGAGCGCTTGAATGCCTTTCGCCAGATCGGCAGCCGGGACTGTGTTGCCGGGACCTTGCAGGCGATGGACGACGCTGTTCAGGTTATCGCCGTTGACCACTGTGTAGTGGTTGCCCTGCACCGCCTGGGGTGGCGCAACCGGCATGTTGACGTCGACGTGGTGTCCCACCGGAGCAATCCAGCGGCCACGGGTGGCGGAGCGGCCTTGCGGCGAGTCGGCCGGATCCAGCAACACGGTATAGGCATGCACCAGGTCGCCGTTAGGGCGGGCCAGGCGCACTACAAAGCTCAGGTAGGGTTCAGTGACCGGCTTTCTCGACACCACGTGCACCACGCCACGGTTGCCTTCGATGGCGGGGGTAAAACGCAGGTCGTTCAAGAAGAACAGGCGCTCAATGCCGGCGCGGCCAAACGCGTCCGCCGAGCCCAGGCTCACGCGAATGTCGTCGGCGCTCAAGCCGGCGGTTTCGACCAATTCGATATCGGCATTGAAGGGTTGCTCCAGCGCCGAGTGCAGGGTGATGTCACCCAATCCCAGTGCCGGGGCCAGCGCCGAATAAAACAAGCTGGTCGCGGCCGCAGCCACGCACCACCGACGAATGATCTGGCGCAACGCTAGACCGCCGTGCCCTGACGCGACCTGAGAACTGTTCAGCATGAAAATCCTTATAAAAACCAAAGCAGGCTTCTCAGCACACCCGACTGACACACAGACGGCGCCAGTATGGGGGCAAATCGAGCGCGATGCTCGCACGCGTTAAACAATACTCAAGCTTATAAGAATCGCCCGGTCGCTGAATACTCGGGGGCTCAGGATTTCTCCAGATTTGCCAGGATCCGTGCGTGAACACGCATGCAGACGCGCAACTCGTCTTCGTCCACGCCTTCGAACAACTCATGGCGCAACGCGTTGGCAATGGTTTCGATCTTGTCGATCAACGGACGCGCGGTGGTCTCCAACAGGATTTTCTTCGCCCGCCGATCTTCCACCACCGCCTGACGCCGGACCAGGCCCTGGGCTTCCAGGCTGTCGAGCAAGCGCGCGAGGGTCGGCCCTTCAACGCCAACGCTTTGTGCCAGCTCACGCTGGGTCGGTGGCTCTTCGAAACGTGCCAGGTGCAGCAAGACCAGCCAGCGCGCTTGCGACAAGCCCAGATCGGCCAGACGACGGTCCAGTTCGGCTCTCCAGCCACGGGACATGTGCGCCAGTTGCATGCCGAAGCGATGTTGTTCAGTTAAAGGCATAGGAAACTCATGGTTGGATTCTTGTACTAATTATTAGCCAGCTAAGCATGATGCCTGCATAGAGGCAAGCTTCGGTCTGTAGCGTTTCGTCGCCGGGGGATATCTTCACCTGTAGGAGCGGGCTTGCCCGCGATAGCGGTGGGTCCGACATTCCGTGTCGTAATGATCGCAGGCAAGCCTGCACCTACAGGAAATGGTGGGATCAGACCTCGAACTCGGACTGCAACGCGGCGCGCACGCAATACAGCACGCCCTCTGGCACCCGGCCGGCGAACAGCCCAGCCACTTCACTGACCGGCGGCAACTCGCCTTCGCCGTCGAGGAATGCGTCCTGAATTTCGCTCAGCAGGTCTTCCGGCAGATCCAGTGCCTGTTCCAGCGACAACTGCTGCTTGCCGATGGCTTCGGCGAGCATCGTGTAAACGTTCTTTTCCGAGCACTGCAACTGACCGGCGATCTGCAACGGGGTCATGCCAGCGCGGGCCAGGCTGATCAACTCGTGACGCAGATCGGCGACCACTCGCGGCGCTTCACCAGTGCCGCCCAGCACTTCGAGGAAGGCCTCGCCATAGCGCTCCAACTTGCGCGCACCAACACCGCTGACCCGGGCCATTTCCGCCATCGAGCCCGGTTTGCTGCGCAACATCTCAAGCAAGGTCGAGTCGGGGAAAATGACATAAGGCGGTACCGCGTGTTCCTCGGCCAGTTTGCGCCGCAGGGTGCGCAGGGCTTCCCACTGCTCGCGCTCTTCGGCACGCACCAATTGGCTGGCGGGGCTGCCCGAACTGCTTTTCGCGGTGGTTTGCGGCTTCAAGTCCTTGCGCAGTTCCAAGGTCACTTCGCCGCGCAGTAGAGGTCGGCAACTGTCGCTCAGGCGCAGGCCGCCGTAGCCTTCCAGATCGATGTCCGCCAGACCGCGCGCGACCAACTGGCGGAACAGCGAACGCCAGTCACCTTCGCTGCGCGCCTTGCCGACACCGAATACCGCCAGATGTTGATGCCCTGGCCCGCGTACTTTTTCGTTGTCACGGCCCAGCAGCACGTCCACCAGATGACCGACGCCATAGCGCTGGCCGGTGCGATAAATCGCCGAGAGCGCCTGACGCGCAGGCTCGGTCGCATCCCAGGTCTGCACGCCATCGACACAGTTATCGCAATGGCCGCATGGCTCAGGCATGTCTTCGTCAAAGTAGGCGAGCAAGGTCTGACGACGGCAACGGATTTCTTCACACAGCGAGAGCATGGCGTCGAGCTTGTGTTGCTCAAGACGCTTATGGCGCTCATCGCCTTCGGAGTTCTGCAACATCTGCTTGAGCATCAGCACGTCTTGCAGACCGTAGGCCATCCAGGCATCGGCGGGCAGACCATCACGGCCGGCACGACCGGTTTCCTGATAGTAGGCTTCCAGCGATTTCGGCAGGTCCATGTGCGCGACGAAACGCACGTTGGGTTTGTCGATGCCCATGCCGAAAGCAATGGTCGCGACCATGATCAAGCCTTCTTCGTTAAGAAAGCGTTTCTGGTTGGCGGCACGGGTTTCGTTGGGCAAGCCGGCGTGGTACGGCAACGCCGGGTAACCGTTTTCGCACAGGAAAGCAGCGACTTCATCGACCTTCTTGCGTGACAGGCAATACACGATACCGGCATCGCTACGCCGCTCGGAGAGGAACGCCAGCAATTGTTTGCGCGGCTGTTCCTTGGGCACGATGCGATAGAAAATATTCGGCCGGTCGAAGCTGGAGAGGAAGCGCTCGGCGTTCTGCAAATGCAGGCGCTCGACGATCTCTTCGCGGGTGCGCTTGTCGGCGGTGGCGGTCAGCGCGATGCGTGGCACGTCCGGAAACAACTCGGCGAGTTGCCCCAGCTTCAGGTATTCCGGGCGGAAGTCGTGACCCCATTGCGACACGCAGTGCGCTTCGTCGATGGCAAACAGGGCAATGTTGAGGTTTTGCAGGAAGGCCAACATGCGTGGCTGCACCAGACGCTCCGGCGCCAGGTACAGCATCTTCACCTCGCCCAGACGGATTCGGTTGGCCAGGTCGCGTTGTTGCTCGGCACTCAGGGTGGAGTTCAGCGCAGCGGCCGACACCCCCAGTTCTTCGAGGGTCGCGACCTGGTCGTCCATCAAGGCAATCAGTGGCGACACCACCACCGCCAGGCCGTCACGCAGCAGCCCCGGTACCTGGAAGCACAGGGACTTGCCGCCACCGGTGGGCATCAGCACCAAGGCATCGCCGCCGCTGGCAACGCGCTCAATAATGGCACCCTGGCGACCACGGAAACTGTCGTAGCCGAAGATGTCTTTAAGTACGCGCTGAGCCTGTTCGAGCATAAAAACCCCACAAATTGCAGAAACTGCCTTGCTACCGCCTGCCGTGAACACTGTCGGCATCGCAAAGCGCGGCAGTATACCCGAGGGTTTCCAGGCAAAGGACAGGAGTGACATCAGCGGTCGAAATTAAACGCGCAACTGGCGCGCAAGGCCCGTACAGCCTAGAATTCAGCATCGTTTATTCCCAAGGTAGTCCTTAAATGTCCTTCGCTGAGCAACTAAACCGCCTGCAAGCCTTCCTCGACGCCGACGAGCTGCACGACGAAGCGCTGGACTATGTGGCCGCCCATGGCTATCTGACTGCGCTGTCGATCTGTGCCGAACAGGTCCCGGAACGTGAATGGATCGACGCGCTGTTCTCCGAGCCGCCGCATTACGAAAACGACGCCCAGCGCGAAGAAATCGAAGCGACGCTGATCCAGCTGCAAGCGCACATCGCACGCCAACTGGCCTCGGACGAAGAATTCGAATTGCCGTGTGATCTGGATCTGGGCGACGAGCCGGACGATTCCGAGCTGCGCGGCTGGTGCATCGGCTTCATGGAAGGCGTGTTCCTGCGCGAAGCCGCCTGGTTCGAAACCGCCGAAGAAGAAGTCAGCGAAATGCTGCTGCCGATCATGGTCGGCTCAGGTCTGTTCGACGAACAGCCAGAATTCTCCGACATCGCGGCGGATGCCAACCTGATGGACGACATGATCGTGCAGATCCCGGAAGCCCTGACCGCCCTGTACCTGCTGTGCAATGCACCGGACGAGAAGCCGGCACCGGCGATCCTCAAGCCTCGCCATCACTGAGACGCACAGCAATCCCTGTAGGAGCGAACTTGTTGGCGAGGCGGCATTTCAGAAACACCGCGTCAAGCTGCTCGCCAACAAGTTGGCTCCTACAAGGATAAGGTTTGCCTGACACATTGTGTCAGGCCCTCCCCCTCCTTCAGATCAAACCGTATCCACCTTCAACGAATGATCACTGATCATGCCGTTGATGATCGATGCCGTGTCGTGACCACTCGCCACTATCCCGCCCGCGCCCGGCGATACGCCGTAGTGACTGGCCAGGTTGACCCCTTGCAGGTCGATGGTCTGGGACGGTGGTGCGCCTGCCGCGCCCACTTCAATCGACGTCACCAGGTTATCCCCGGTGCCGGTGACCTTGAAGTGCAGGTAGTCATCCAGCGTTGACGAGTTGGCACCGTCCCCGTGCAACAACTGCGACAGGTCGAGCTTGTCGACGCCGAGGTTGAAGTCGGTTACCAGGTCATGGCCGGTGTTGCCACTCTCCCATTTGAACGTATCCGCGCCGCTGCCACCGGTAAGGGTGTTGTTGCCCGATCCGCCAATCAGCAGGTCGTCACCGGCCCCGCCGTTGAGTACGTTGTTGTCCGGGCCGCCAACCAAGGTGTCGTTGTAGTTCGAACCGATCAGCCCGGTGATGTTGGAAAAGGTATCGTGCCCCGCGCCGACGGTGTCTTGAGCCACAGTGACGTTCAGGTCGACATGCACCCCGGCGGTCGCATGGGCGAAGCTCACGGTGTTGACCCCTGCGCCACCATCCAGCAATTCATTGCCGGTACTGGCGTAGATCAGGTCATTACCGTTGTCGCCGAACACCTCAGTAGTCGTGGCACTCGCTTGCAGCACATCGTTGCCGTCACCGCCATGCATGTGCACGTTACCCGCGCCGGCGACCAATACATCATCGTGGTTGGTGCCCTGCAAGGTATCGCCACCTTGATAGGTGATGTTGACGTGGCCGGTACTGGTACCACCATGGCTGTCGCTGACGGTATAGGTGCTGTGGGCGTCCGGGGTCACCGGGGCGGCGGCGGTGTAGTTGATCCCCAGGTTCAACTGGTAATCACCGCTGAAGTGGGCACTGGACGCTGTCTGATTAGTGACGTGGATGTGGTACACGCCATCGCTGGAGGCAGTGAACGTCCCGCCGTCGGCAATGTTGTGGAACACACCGTCAGCGCCCTGCCATTGCATGGCGATGTTGGCGCTGCCCTGATGTTGCTCATCCAGGGTCACGGTCTCGCCTTTGTGCAGGGTCACGCTGTACTGGTCTTGCGCATTGGCCGCCGAAACGTTGCTCGCCCCCAGGTAACCATTGAGCACCACCAGCGCGGTGAGTGCGCTGTTGCTGAAGAAGTCGCTGCGTTCGACGGTCTTCAGCTGGTTGGCGTCCACATTGGTGTGGCCGTTGAAGACAATGGTTTTCAAGCCGGCAGCGGTGAAGTCTGCGCCTTTGGCAACCCAACCGGTGTTAAAGGTAGTGGGTGCAGCCGTCAGTTTGTCGCCATTGGCGTCGGTGTCGTTGGCCAGCAGCAACTCTCCCGGAACCGTAACGGTCGGTGCCAGGACGTTGGTGATGACGTGATCATCCGCCGCCACCGGTGGAGTGTTGGCCGTGACCTTGACCACCAGGTTGGCGCCGGCGAGGTCGCCGTCGTTGTCGGCCAGCACGTAGCCAAAGGTTTCGGTAACCCCACCGCTGCCGACTTTCGGCGGCGTGTAGACGTACTCACCATTGTCCATGTCCACCACCAGCGTGCCGCCGTTGTGGGTGGTGACCGAGATGCTGTTGGTGGTGGTGTCGAAGGTGCCGTGGTTGGCGCCGCCCAGCACACTGGCGCCGCCCTGACCGCCGTTGGCTTTCGGATCGTAGACGTAGGAAACACCGTCGACCACGATGGCCTTGATGAAACCGCCGTCCGCACCGAAGGAACCTCCTGCCAGCAGGGTGCCGGTAACTGCGGTGCCAGTTACGGTGCCGGTCAACACCGCGTTCAGGCCATTGAGGTCGGTCACCACCACGCCATTGGTGTTGGTGCCCGTGGCGCCGTTGTAGGCAATCGGGTTGAGGTAGGTGTTGTTCACCCCATCGCCGAGGCCAATGGCGAAAGCGTTAATGTGGTTGGAATTGAGGAAATTGACCCAGGCCGCTTCCTCGGTGCTGTCGATACCATCGCCCAGGTTCGGGTTGGTCTGGTTGGCGTTGTTGTGGTTGCTACTCGGGTTAGCGCTGGACAGGGTCGGGTTGCCGTCCGAGAAGAAGTACGCAACGTTTTGCGCACCGACAATTTTGCCGTCGGTGGCAAAAGCGTTGGTCGCCGCATTCAGCGCGTAGTCGTAGTTGGTGCCGCCGTCCGCGTGCAGGCCGGCGATGTAGGCTTTCGCCGTATCGATATCGACCCATACGTGGCTCGGCGTTTCCGTGCCGTTGTTGAACACCACGATCTGAACTTTGACGTCGCCCAAGGCCTCGTATTTGTTCAACAGATCGGTGATCTCGACCTTGGCGAAATCCAGCCGCGAGAGATGACCGACGCCCGAGGCATCGTTCATGCTGCCAGAGATATCGATGACCAAAAGCACGTTCGAGTCCTGATGGTCGACCGTCACCGAACGATCGATGCACGCTGCTTTGGGCGCGTCATCGACAATGTTCACCACGATTTGCGCGGTGATGCTGTTGCCGTGCGCATCAGTCGCTTGGTAGGTGAAGCTTTCGTTGGTGGACTGGCCGTCGACGTGAGCTGCCGAAGTCAGGGTATAGGTGTAGGTGCCATCGGCGTTGAGGTGAATGATGCCGAATTGTCCGACCAGCGTGCCGTTGTTGCTGCCCACCAGGCTGTAGGTAAGATCGCCCGCGCCACCGGATACAGAGCCGGCGAGGTTGCCCGACGCGGTTTCCAAAGGAGAATCCGGGTTGCTGCCGACCACCGTGCCCGGTGCCAGGTCATGGCCACTTTGGGTAGTGTCGAGGGCATTTTCGAAGACCGTCACGCCATTACTGTCGCAGGCTCTCAGCCCGGAGTCAGTGACTTCGATTTTGATCGTGGTGGTACTGACGTCACCGTCTGCGTCACGGATCGAGTAGGTGAACACGTCTTCCGCGCCCGCCCCATGCACCGCGTTCGGGTTGGCGTGATAAGTCCCTTGGCCATTGGCATCCAGCACCAGGGTGCCGTACAAACCGACGATGATCGAGCCAAGCCCACTGGTCACCGAGTGCGAGGTATCGCCGCCTGCTTTAACGCCAATCACTGCACCAGTAGGCGCAGCGCCGTCAGCACCGAGAGTGTCGTTGTACAGCACGTTGCCCGAGACCGAACCGCCTTCGGTGACACCCGCCATATCGGGGCGAGCAGTAGGCACGTCGTCGACGATATTGACCACGATCTGCGCAGTCACACTGTTGCCGTGCGCGTCGGTGGCTTGATAGGTGAAGCTTTCGTGGGTGGACGTACCGTCCACGTGGGGCGCTGAAGTCAACGTATAGGTATAGGTGCCATCGCTGTTCAGATGGATGACGCCGAACTGCCCGACCACGGTGCCGTTGTTGCCGCCGACCAGGCTGTAGGTCAGCGCGCCTGAACCGCCGGACACCGAACCGACAAGCGTGCCCGAACCAGTCTCCAGAGGTGAATCCGGGTTGCTGCCGACCACCGTTCCCGGTGCAAGGTCTTGGCCACTTTGGGTGGTGTCGAGGGCATTTTCGAAGACCGTTACGCCATCACTGTTACAGGCCTTAAGCCCAGAGTCAGTGACCTCGATTTTGATTGTGGTGGTGCTGACGTCGCCGTCCGCGTCACGGATCGAATAGGTGAACACATCTTCCGAGCCCGACTGCGGTGCCGAGTTCGGATTGGCGTGGTAAGTGGCAGCGCCATTCGCATCCAGCACCAAAGTGCCGTACAGACCAACGATGGTCGAGCCAACCCCGGTAGTCACCGAGTGCGTGGTATCGCCACCCGCCTTCACGCCGATCACCGCACCAGACGGCCCAGCACCATCGGCACCAAGAGTGTCGTTATAAAGCACGTTGCCCGAGACGCTGCCGCCTTCGGTGACACCGGCCATATCGGGGCGAGCAGTAGGTACGTCGTCGACGATATTGACCACGATCTGCGCAGTGACACTGTTGCCATTCGCATCAGTGGCTTGGTAAGTGAAGCTCTCGTGGGTGGACGTACCGTCCACGTGCGGCGCCGAGGTCAGGGTATAGGTGTAGGTGCCGTCGCTGTTGAGATGGATAACACCGAACTGCCCGACCACGGTGCCGTTGTTGCCGCCGACCAGGCTGTAAGTCAGTGGGCCAGAACCGCCAGACACCGAACCGACAAGCGTGCCCGAACCAGTTTCCAGTGGTGAATCAGGGTTGCTGCCGACCACGGTGCCCGGTGCCAAATCCTGGCCACTCTGTGTAGTGTCGAGGGCGTTTTCAAAGACGGTTACGCCATCACTGTTGCAAGCCTTCAGCCCGGAATCAGTGACTTCGATTTTGATCGTGGAAGTGCTGACATCGCCGTCTGCATCACGGATCGAATAGGTAAAGACGTCTTCCGAACCCCATTGAGGTGCTGAGTTCGGGTTGGCGTGGTAAGTGGCAGCGCCATTCGCATCCAGCACCAAGGTGCCGTACAGACCAACGATGGTCGAGCCAACCCCGGTAGTCACCGAGTGCGTGGTATCGCCCCCCGCTTTAACGCCAATCACTGCACCAGACGGCGCAGCACCATCAGCCCCGAGTGTATCGTTGTACAACACGTTGCCCGAGACGCTGCCGCCTTCGGTGACACCGGCCATATCGGGGCGAGCAGTAGGTACGTCGTCGACGATATTGACCACGATTTGCGCGGTCACACTATTGCCGTGCGCGTCGGTGGCTTGATAGGTGAAGCTTTCGTGGGTGGACGTACCGTCCACGTGCGGCGCCGAAGTCAGGGTGTAGGTGTAGGTGCCGTCGCTGTTCAGATGGATAACACCGAACTGCCCGACTACGGTGCCGTTATTGCCGCCCACCAGGCTGTACGTCAGGGGACCAGAACCGCCGGACACCGAACCGACAAGCGTGCCCGAACCAGTTTCCAGTGGTGAATCAGGGTTGCTGCCGACCACGGTGCCCGGTGCCAAATCCTGGCCACTTTGGGTGGTGTCGAGGGCGTTTTCGAAAACGGTCACGCCATCACTGTTGCAAGCCTTCAGCCCGGAGTCAGTGACCTCAATCTTAATTGTGGTGGTGCTGACGTCGCCGTCCGCATCGCGGATCGAATAAGTGAACACATCTTCCGAGCCCGACTGCGGTGCCGAGTTCGGATTGGCGTGGTAAGTGGCAGCGCCATTCGCATCCAGCACCAAGGTGCCGTACAGACCAACGATGGTCGAGCCAACCCCGGTAGTCACCGAGTGCGTGGTATCGCCACCCGCCTTCACGCCGATCACCGCACCAGACGGCCCAGCACCATCGGCACCAAGAGTGTCGTTATAAAGCACGTTGCCCGAGACGCTGCCGCCTTCGGTGACACCGGCCATATCGGGGCGAGCAGTAGGTACGTCGTCGACGATATTGACCACGATCTGCGCAGTGACACTGTTGCCATTCGCATCAGTGGCTTGGTAAGTGAAGCTCTCGTGGGTGGACGTACCGTCCACGTGCGGCGCCGAGGTCAGGGTATAGGTGTAGGTGCCGTCGCTGTTCAGATGGATGACGCCAAACTGCCCGACCACGGTGCCGTTATTGCCGCCCACCAGGCTGTAAGTCAGTGGGCCTGAACCGCCAGACACCGAACCAACCAGCGTGCCCGAACCCGTTTCCAGCGGTGAGTCAGGGTTGCTACCGACCACCGTGCCCGGTGCCAGATCTTGTCCGCTCTGTGTAGTGTCCAGGGCGTTTTCAAAGACGGTTACGCCATCACTGTTGCAAGCCTTCAGCCCGGAATCAGTGACTTCGATTTTAATCGTCGTGGTACTGACGTCGCCGTCCGCATCGCGGATCGAATAGGTGAACACGTCTTCCGCGCCCGCTTGGGGCACCGAGTTCGGGTTGGCGTGGTAAGTGGCAGCGCCATTCGCATCCAGCACCAAAGTGCCGTACAGACCAACGATGGTCGAGCCAACCCCGGAGGTAACCGCTTGCGAGGTATCGCCACCCGCCTTCACGCCGATCACTGCACCAGACGGCCCAGCACCATCAGCCCCGAGAGTATCGTTGTACAACACGTTGCCCGAGACGCTGCCGCCTTCGGTGACACCGGCCATATCGGGGCGAGCAGTAGGCACGTCGTCGACAATATTGACCACGATCTGCGCGGTCACGCTGTTGCCGTGCGCGTCCGTAGCTTGGTAAGTAAAGCTTTCGTGGGTAGATACGCCGTCCACGTGCGGTGCTGAAGTCAACGTATAGGTATAGGTGCCATCGCTGTTCAGATGGATAACACCGAACTGCCCGACCACGGTGCCGTTGTTGCCGCCGACCAGGCTGTAGGTCAGCGGGCCTGAACCGCCAGACACCGAACCGACAAGCGTGCCCGAACCAGTCTCCAATGGTGAATCAGGATTGCTGCCGACCACCGTGCCCGGTGCCAGATCCTGGCCACTTTGGGTGGTGTCGAGGGCGTTTTCGAAAACGGTTACGCCATCACTGTTGCAAGCCTTCAGCCCGGAATCAGTAACTTCGATTTTAATCGTGGTGGTGCTGACATCGCCGTCCGCATCGCGGATCGTATAGGTGAACACGTCTTCCGCGCCCGCTTGGGGCACCGAGTTCGGGTTGGCGTGGTAAGTCGCGGCACCATTGGCGTCCAGCACCAAGGTGCCGTACAAACCGACGATGGTGGAACCGACCCCGGAGGTGACCGCTTGCGAGGTATCGCCGCCCGCTTTAACGCCGATCACTGCACCAGACGGCCCAGCACCATCAGCACCGAGAGTATCGTTGTACAACACGTTGCCCGAGACGCTGCCGCCCTCGGTGACACCCGCCATATCGGGGCGAGCAGTAGGTACGTCGTCGACGATATTGACCACAATCTGCGCAGTCACACTGTTGCCGTGCGCGTCGGAGGCTTGATAGGTGAAGCTCTCGTGGGTGGACGTACCGTCCACGTGCGGCGCCGAGGTCAGAGTGTAGGTATAGGTGCCGTCGCTGTTGAGGTGGATAACCCCGTACTGCCCGACCAGCGTGCCGTTATTGCCGCCGACCAGGCTGTAAGTCAGTGGGCCCGAGCCGCCAGACACCGAACCAACCAGCGTGCCCGAACCCGTTTCCAGCGGTGAATCAGGGTTGCTGCCGACCACGGTGCCCGGTGCCAGATCCTGGCCACTCTGGACCTTGTCGAGCGCATTTTCGAAGACGGTAACACCGTCACTGTTACTGGCCTTGAGGCCTGAGTCGGTGACTTCGATTTTAATCGTGGTGGTGCTGACATCGCCGTCCGCATCGCGGATCGTATAGGTGAACACGTCTTCCGCGCCCGCTTGGGGCACCGAGTTCGGGTTGGCGTGATAGGTGCTATTACCAAAGGCGTCCAGCACCAGGGTGCCGTACAAACCGACAATCGTAGTGCCAACCCCGGTGGTCACCGCTTGCGAGGTATCGCCACCGGCCTTGACACCGACCACCGCACCGGTAGGCGCGGCGCCATCGGCACCGAGCACGTCGTTGTACAGCACGTTGCCCGAGACGCTACCGCCTTCGGTGACACCGGCCGTGTCGGGATGCGCGACAGGCACGTCATCGGTGATGGTGACGCTGACAGTGCCGCTGGCCGAGTGGCCATCGTTGTTGGTCGCCACCACGGTCAGGTGATCGACCACATTGTTTGCGCCATCGCCCGGCGCATCGTTTTGCGGACCGTTCAAGGTGTAGGTGTACGTCACCACGCCGGTTTGCGGGTTGTACCCGGTGATGGTCAGGGTGTTGCCCAAATCGGTGGTAAAGGATTGTGGAAAACCGTTGGCAACACCGTCGGTGATGACATTGACGCCGCCGATGCTCAGGCTTTTCACACCATCGGGCGCAGTGATCGTGAACGACCGGTTTTGCGTCAAGGCACCCGAATCAGGGGCTGAACCCGACGGCAGATTGGCTTCATTGAAATCCAGCGCGCGATTGCCCAGATCGAGAGTGATGCTGGTATCCGTAGGCGGTATCACGACCACCGGCGGCGGTGGCGCGGTGGTGTTGTCGTTGTTGTTGGTGACAATCGGCGCGACCTCGCCTTGAGGCTCGATCGGGGCAAAACCGAAACCGGCGGTCGGAAAACCCACCACTGGATCGACATGGCCGCCGACTTCAGACAGCAACACAAAGGAATGCCCACCCCCCAGCGCGCCAGGAGGTCCACCTGTCACAGCAGGACCGGCGGCCGTTGGTTCGGCGGTTTTACTCGGGTCATCACCGGCCGCAATGGCCTTTTGAATTTGCTCGACGTCAGTCAATTGCGCCTGGGACGGCCCTTTGGCGTCCGGCGTATCAACGTGCGTGGCGTGGTTGGCCAGGATCTCGGTGGTCAGCGGCATGCTGCTGTCACGTCCGAGGGTCAGCTCGCCGCCATCGGCAAGATGGACCGCAACGGCGCCCACCGCGCCGGTTTGCAGTTGTTCTCCTGCAAACAAACGGTCGCCTTCGACCAGCGGTCGACGGCTGCCATGGGCGTCGACTGCGAAGACTTCACCTGTTACGTGCGTGACGGTACCGATCAACTTGGCCATATCCACTCCTCCGTTACCGACAACTGTCGGCTCCTGGTCTCGTAGAAAAGCGCCAAGCGGTCGATGAGTGGGGCACAGAAAGGGCACTCAGGAGTGAAATGCTCCCGATGCCCTTTTCAGTAACTCGCCTAACAACTCCAAGCGGCCTTTCTTACAAAACCGGCTCTAATGCGTTACAAAATTGGAGAAAACTGTTCAGCGAAAGCAACGGGGTAGCGCTGAGCCATCATTCAGGCGACAAAATTTTGTCGCTACGCAATACCCCGTTTTCTCCCCTCTACTACAGCCCCGCCCTATCTTTTGTGTTTCGAGTTGAACTTTTGCGAAAACCGTCTACAACCCCCTAGAGCTTTGCACATAAGGTTCTCGCTAAAAGAACAATGTATTGAAAATTGCAGAGCGCATAAGTTTTTTTTGGCATAAGGCTTATGAAGAAAACGTCTTAGGGAGAGGTAAAGATCTTCTTCGCTCTGTTGTTACAACTCTGGTACGGTTCTACCATATAAATACGCCAATTAATTGGCGAAAGAGTTACACCATTAGGATTAGGGAGAAGTACCCATGCGCGTTTTCAACCCCATCTGCAGCGCAGTTTTGTTAGCGATGGCTTGTGCACATGCGGAAGCCATGTCACTGACGCAGGCGATCCAGAGCACGATCGAGAACCACCCGGAGATCCACGCGGCCTCCAATAACCGCTTGTCTGCAGATGAGGATGTCAAAGTCGCCAAGGGCGGCTACAAGCCTACCGTCGATCTGGTGGCGGCCTACGGCCGCGAAGGCACCGACAGCCCGACCACCCGCTCACTCTTCAATAACAGCGGCAGGGTGACGCTGAACTACACCCAGTCCGAACTGCGTCTGCGGCAAATGCTGTTTGACGGTTTCAATACCCCCAACGAGGTCATGCGCACCAAGGACGTGGTCAACTCCCGCGCCTACTTTGTGCAAGGCACCTCGGAAACCCTGGCCCTGCGTGCGACTGAGGTCTACCTCGAGGTGCTCAAGCGCCGCGAATTGCTGACACTGGCCAAGAACAACCTGCAAGCGCACTTGCGCATCAACGACCAGATCGGCCTGCGCACCAGCCGTGGCGTCGGTAGCACCGCCGACTCGCAACAATCCAAAGCCCGTCGCGCCCTGGCTGAAGACAATTTCTATACCGCGCAAGTGGACCTGAGCGATGCCGAGTCCAACTTCTTCAGTGCCGTGGGCCGGATGCCCGACGAGCTGGAGTCTCCGGCATCGATCCGCGGTGAAGTACCTACCGCGCTGGTCGACGCACGGCAAAGCATGCTGGAAAACAACCCGTACCTGAAATCTGCCCAGGCCGACGTGGCTGCCGCCGAAAGCCAGTACGAAGTGGCCAAATCGCCGTTCTACCCGCGTTTCGACGCAGAACTGGCCACTGGCGCCAACAACAACCTGCAGGGCGAGGAAGGCCACGACAACGAATGGCGTGCCGCCGTGACCATGAACTACAACCTGTACAACGGCTCCCGCGACAAGGCTCGCCTGCAAGGTGACGCCTACAAAATCAACCAGTCCATGGACATCCGCAACAACGCCCTGCGCATGCTCAACGAGAACCTGTCCCTGGCCTGGCATGCCATGGAAAACGCTCACATCCAGACGCCTATTGCTCGCGAATACGCGGATACCAGTACCAGCGTTCGCGCCGCGTACCAGGACCAGTTCGGTTTAGGCCAGCGCACGCTGCTCGACCTGCTGGACAGCGAAAACGAGTTGTACAACGCCGCACGTCGCTACACTGAAGTGCGTTACACCGAAGAGTTCTCCATGTACCGCGTGTTGGCCACCATGGGTCAGCTCCTGCACCAGCAACGCGTGGTCCTGCCAGCCGAAGCCGTTGCCGTGTCCGACGTCAAAAGCGAAGCGCGTTTGCCAGAAATGAAATAATTGCAGTTTGGCGGAGTAAGCGAATTTGACCACCATGGAAAACGTATCGGTCGACCCACGACTGAGTTTCGATGACCCGCTACTGGATGCGTTGCTGATTCTCTGCAAGCTGCACGATTGCACGGTCAGCCGGGCCAGCCTGAGTGCTGGCCTGCCGCTGAAACAGCAGCGCCTGACCCTTGATCTCCTGCCCAGGGCTGCGGCCCGCGCCGGTCTGCAAGCGCGTCTTCTCCGACGCGAACTGGCAGACATCGCCGCCCTTAACCTGCCCGTGATGCTCCTGCTGAAAAACAATCGCTGCGCCATCCTTCGCCGTTGGGGCGACGATGGACGCGCGCTGATTCTGCCCAGCGAGGCCGAAGGTGGCGAGCAATGGGTCAGCCGCGAAGAACTGGTTGAAAACTACAGCGGCCAGGCGTTGTTCGCCCGTCCGCGCCACGAACTCGAAGACTTGCGCTCACCACTGGTGCCGCGGGTCGAGGCCTGGTTTCGCGACACCCTGAAACTGTCCCGCTGGCTGTACAGCGATGCGATTCTGGCCAGCCTGTGCATCAACGTGCTGGGGCTGATGGTGCCGTTATTCGTCATGCAAACCTACGACCGCGTGGTGCCGAACCAGGCCACCTCGACGCTGTGGGTGCTGTCCATCGGATTGCTGGTGGGCACGCTGTTCGAATTGATCCTGCGTGTGGTCCGTGCACACCTGCTGGACACCGCTGGCAAAAAAACCGACATCATCCTCTCCGCGACTCTGTTCGAGCGCATCACCGGCATGGCGATGAAAGCCCGTCCGGCGACCATCGGCGGCTTTGCGCAAAGCATCCATGACTTTCAGGGCCTGCGCGAATTCCTCACCGCCGTAACCCTGACCAGCATGATCGACCTGCCGTTCGCCGTGCTGATGTTGGCGGTGATCGGTCTGCTCGGCGGCTGGCTGGTGGTGATTCCGATCGTTGCGTTCCCGATCACCATCATCTTCGCCATGATCATTCAGGTGCGCTTGCGCGATACCGTACAACGCAGCCTGTCGCTAGGTGCGGAACGTCAGGCGTTGCTGATCGAAACCCTCGGCGGTCTGGAAACGCTTAAGGCCTGCAGCGCCGAAAGCGAACGCCAGCACAAATGGGAATCCACCCACGGCGCCCTCACCCGCCTCGACAGCCACGCGCGCAACCTCTCGGCGCTGGCAACCAACGGCACCCTGTTCATCCAGCAATTCTCCGGCATGGCCACCATCGTCGCCGGGGTCTACTGCATCATCGCCGGCAACCTCAGCGTCGGTGGCCTGGTCGCCAGCTACATGCTCGGCAGCCGGGTGTTGGCGCCGCTGGGGCAGATCGCCGGTCTGATCACCCGTTACCAGCAAGCGCAACTGACCATGAAAAGCACCGACGCGCTGATGGCCCTGCCTCAGGAGCGCGATGCCAAACAACGGCCATTGGAGCGCACCCAGCTCCAGGGTGCGCTGGAAGTCCACGACGTGACCTTCCGCTACAACGATCAAAACGCTCCGGCGCTGGAAAAAATCAGCTTCTCGATGAAGCCCGGCGAGCGCATCGGCATCATCGGCCGCAGCGGTTCCGGTAAAAGCACCCTGGCGCGGCTGGTGATGGGGTTCTACGCCCCGGAAGAAGGCCAACTGCTGCTCGACGGCCTGGACCTGCGGCAACTGGACGTCGCCGACCTGCGCCAGCAAATCGGTTACGTCGCCCACGACCTGCCGTTGCTGGCCGGCAGCCTGCGCGACAACCTGACCCTCGGCGCCCGCTACGTCAGCGACGCGCGCATGCTGGAAGTCGCGGAAATGACTGGCGTCAGCGAACTGGCCCGGCAACATCCGCAAGGCTTCGATCGCCCGGTCGGCGAACGCGGGCAGCTGCTCTCCGGCGGCCAGCGACAGACCGTACTGCTGGCCCGCGCTCTGCTGCTCGACCCGCCGATCATGCTCCTCGACGAGCCCACCAGCGCCATGGACAACAGTAGCGAAGAAGCCCTGCGCCAGCGCCTGCACGGCTGGATACAAGGCAAAACCCTGCTGCTGGTCACCCATCGCACCTCCATGCTCAGCCTGGTTGATCGCCTGGTGGTGCTGGACAACGGCAAAATTGTCGCCGACGGTCCGAAAGAAGCCGTGATCGACGCCCTGCGCAAAGGCCGTATCGGCTCGGCAGCGGTTTAAGCAGCCCTCAATAAGGAATTACGCATGTCGTCGAGCGGCTACTTTAATTTCGGCAAAAGCGCCGACACTGAGTTCATGCCCGAGGTTGCCGGCGTTGCCGAGCAGGACTCGCCGCGTGGTTCGAGGCTAACCGTGTGGATTGCTTCGGCACTGCTGGTCAGTGGCCTGGTGTGGGCAAAGTTCGCGGTACTCGAAGAAGTCACCATGGGCGAAGGCAAGGCGATTCCATCGAGCAAGGTGCAGGTCATCCAGAACCTGGAAGGCGGCATCGTCACCGAGATTTTTGTTCGTGAAGGGCAAATGGTGAACAAGGGCGATACCTTGATGCGCCTCGACGACACGCGCTTTCTGTCGAACAAGGGCGAAAGCGACGCCGACCGCTACACCTTGGTAGCGCAGGTCGAACGCCTGTCCGCCGAGGCTGAGGGGCGGCCGTTCAAAATGCCGGATGAAGTGACGAAAAAAGCCCCGCAAGTGGCTGCTGACGAGATGAGCCTGTACCAATCCCGGCAACGTCGGCTGGCCAGTGAGCAACGCACGCTCAATGAACAATTGGTGCAAAAGACCCAGGAACTGGCCGAGTTCCGCTCCAAGCAGGAGCAATACCGCAACAGCCTCGGCCTGCTGCAACAAGAGATGAACATGTCAGCGCCGCTGGTAGGCACAGGTGCGGTATCGCCGGTAGAAATTCTTCGCCTCAAGCGCAGCGCCGTGGAAGTGCGCGGCTCGATGGACGCCACCACCCTGGCGATTCCTCGCGCGGAAGCGGCGATCAACGAGATCAAGAGCAAGGTTCAGGAATCAGAACTGACCTTCCGTTCCGACGCCTCCAAAGACCTCAACCAGAAACGCACCGACCTGTCGAAACTCACTGCTACCAGCATCGCCATCGACGACCGGGTCACCCGCACCACCGTGGTGTCACCGGTGCACGGCATCATCAAGACCATGAAGGTCAACACCATCGGCGGCGTGGTTCAGCCCGGCAGCGACATGATCGAAGTGGTGCCGCTGGAGGACAACCTGCTGATCGAAGCCAAGGTCCGCCCGCAAGACATCGCGTTCCTGCACCCAGGGCAGCCGGCGGTGGTCAAGTTCAGCGCCTATGACTACACCATCTACGGCGGCATGAAAGCCAAGCTGGAAGTGATCAGCGCCGACTCCATCACCGATGATAAAGGCAACAGCTTCTTCCTGATCCAGGTCCGCACCGACAAAAACCACCTCGGCACCGACGCCAAACCGTTGCTGATCATCCCGGGGATGGTGGCGACGGTGGACATCATCACCGGCGAGAAAAGCGTGATGGATTACCTGCTCAAACCGGTGTTGA
Organism: Pseudomonas sp. NA-150; assembly: GCF_044336365.1. NCBI lineage: Bacteria > Pseudomonadati > Pseudomonadota > Gammaproteobacteria > Pseudomonadales > Pseudomonadaceae > Pseudomonas > Pseudomonas sp. NA-150. The sequence goes on from NZ_CP172305.1 coordinate 4,964,737, forward strand.
AAGCGCATACCGAGGCGATGCGCGAGCGGTAGTCCGTCAGACAGTCCGTGCCGATCCATTCGCCAACGTGTTGGCGAATGGATCTGTCTATCCACCCGATCCATTTTTTTCATTAGCCGCACCTGACTTCAGCGCCGCCTAATCGCTGCTCTGGAAGCTCAAGGTACGGTTATGGAAAACACTCGCGTCACTACCCCGCCACTCACCAACACCCTGTGGTTGATGGCCAGCATCGTGCTGATCGCACTCAACCTGCGCCCGTCCATGGCGGCCATTGGGCCGTTGCTGTCGTCGATTCGCGAAGAGATCCCGCTGACCTTTGGCATCGCGTCGCTGCTGACCATGCTGCCGGTGACGAGCATGGGCCTGGCGATGTTCTTCGGCTTGCGCATCGCTCAACGGCTTGGTGAACACCGCACCATTGCCCTGTCGCTGCTGCTGATCGGCCTGGCGACAATGTCGCGTCTGTACCTCGATTCCGCTGCCGAGTTGATCCTCAGCGCAGTGCTGGCCGGGTTGGGAATTGCGATGATTCAAGCGTTGATGCCGGTGTTGATCAAGTCCCGCTTCAGCAGCAACGTCTCGTTGTTCATGGGGCTGTACGTCACCTCGATCATGGGCGGCGCAGCGATTGCCGCGTCGTTCAGTCCCTTGCTGCTGAGCGTCACCAACAGTTGGCGAACCGGGCTGGCGTTCTGGGGTGTGTTGGCGGTGCTGGCGCTGCTGTTCTGGTTCGGCCAACGCGCGACCATCGTCGATGCAAGCCACTCTGCGGCGGGCCCGAGAGAGTCTTTTGCCAAAAAGCCTAGAGCATGGACGCTGGGGATTTTCTTTGGCCTCGGCACCGCGTCCTATACCTGCGTGCTGGCCTGGTTCGCGCCCTACTACGTGGAAAAAGGCTGGAGCGATCAGCAAGCCGGATTACTGCTGGGGCTGCTGACCGCGATGGAGGTGCTGTCCGGCCTGCTGACACCGGCCATCGCCAATCGCAGCCGGGATCGACGTTGGGTGTTGGCGACCCTGTTGCTACTGATCATCGGCGGGTTTTGCGGCCTGATCCTCAGCCCCGAATACCTGAGCCTGTTGTGGCCGTGTCTGTTGGGATTGGGCATTGGCGGCTTGTTTCCCATGAGCCTGATTGTGTCGCTGGACCATCTGGACAACCCACGCCGCGCCGGTGGCCTGACGGCCTTTGTGCAAGGCATCGGTTACTTGATCGCAGGGCTTTCGCCGTTACTGGCAGGGGTGATTCGTGATCGGCTGGGCAGCTTCGAATGGGCCTGGTGGTCGCTGGCGGGGGTCATGGCGGTGATGCTGTTGATGGTGCCGCGTTTTAATCCCAAGCATTACGCGCGGGATTTACCCTGACAAAAACCTGTAGGAGCTGCCGCAGGCTGCGATAAGGCCGGAACGGCCTTCCGGCCGTTGAATCGCAGCCTTCGGCAGCTCCTACAGTGTTATTTGTACGCTTCAAACAACCCGGTAGCGCCCATCCCGCCACCGACGCACATGGTGACGATGCCGTAGCGCAGGTTGCGCCGTTGCAGTTCACGCACCAGGAGCCCGACCTGACGCGAGCCGGTCATGCCGAATGGGTGGCCGATGGAGATCGAGCCGCCGCTGAGGTTGTATTTATCGTTGTCGATTTCCAGACGGTCACGGGCGTACAGGCACTGCGACGCGAAAGCCTCGTTGAGCTCCCACAGATCGATGTCCGACACTTGCAGGCCTTTGGATTTGAGCAGTTTTGGCACCGAGTACACCGGGCCGATGCCCATTTCATCCGGCTCGCAACCCGCAACGGTGAAGCCACGGAAATACGCGCGCGGCGTCAGGCCCAGTTCCAGGGCTTTTTCCAGGCTCATCACCAGGGTCATCGACGCGCCGTCCGACAGCTGCGACGAGTTACCCGCGGTCACCGAACCGTCTTCGGCGAACACCGGCTTCAGGCCGGCGAGGCTTTCCAGCGTGGTATCCGGGCGGTTGCAATCATCGCGATCAACGATGCCTTCCACCAGACTGATAACGCCGGTGTTTTTGTCCTCGACCCGATACGTGACCTTCATTGGCACGATTTCATCGGCAAACAAACCGGCGGCCTGGGCGGCGGCAGTGCGTTGCTGGCTTTGCAACGAGTACAGGTCCTGTTGCTCGCGGGTGACGTTGTAGCGACGCGCAACGATCTCGGCGGTCTGGCCCATCGGGAAGTAGATGCCTGGCACCTGCTCCTTGAGCAATGGATTGATCAGGTTGTCGGTGTTGACGCTTTTCATGGTCAGGCTGATGGATTCAACGCCACCGGCAATGATCACGTCGCTGCAACCCGAGGCAATCTGGTTGGCGGCAATCGCGATGGCTTGCAGGCCCGACGAACAGAAACGGTTGAGGGTCATGCCGGCCACGCCTGTGCCCAGCTTCGACAGCACCGCCACGTTACGGCCGATGTTGTAGCCCTGCGCGCCCTCGTTGGAGCCGGCGCCGACGATGCAGTCTTCGACCAGCGCCGGGTCCAGGCCATTGCGGCTCAGCAGCGCGTTGACGCAATGCGCCGCCATGTCGTCCGGACGGGTCTGGTTGAATTTGCCACGGAACGACTTGGCCAGGCCGGTCCGTACGCTATCGACAATCACCACTTCACGCATGGCACATCTCCGTTCTGTTGTTGTTTTTGAAAGATCAGCGAGAATAAATCCAGCCGATCCCGATCCGCGACGATCATTCACTGCCTGTATGCAAACTCATCGGCTCAATTCGACTTCTTGTCCTTGTCGAACGCCGCCTCCAGCGCGTCATTGATCGTGCGCAGCACCTTGACCCGCGCCCAGCGCTTGTCATTGGCCTCGACCAGGGTCCACGGAGCGACTTCGGTGCTGGTGCGGTCGACCATGTCGCCCACGGCCTCGCGGTACTGTGGCCATTTCTTGCGGTTGCGCCAGTCGTCGTCGGTGATCTTGTAGCGCTTGAACGGGATCTTCTCTCGCGCTTCGAAACGCTCCAACTGGGTCTTCTCATCGATGGCCAACCAAAACTTGACCACCACGGTGCCGGCCTCTTTCAGTTGTTCTTCAAAGTCGTTGATCTCGCTGTAGGCACGCAGCCAATCGGACGGGCTGCAAAAGCCCTCGACCCGCTCCACCAGCACCCGGCCATACCACGAACGGTCGAAAATGGTGAACTTGCCGCGCGCCGGAATCTGCCGCCAGAAGCGCCACAGGTAGGGTTGCGCACGTTCGTCTTCGCTGGGCGCAGCAATCGGCACGATGGCGTACTGACGGGGGTCGAGCGCCGCAGCCACCCGGCGAATCGCGCCGCCCTTGCCCGCCGCATCATTGCCCTCGAACACCGCCACCAGCGCATGGCGACGCATGCGTTTATCGCGCATATTGCCCGCCAGCCGCGCCTGTTCGGTGATCAGCTGTTCTTCGTAATCGTCCTTGTCCAAGTGCAAGGTCATGTCGAGGCTGTCGAGCAAGCTGAGCTGGTCGATATTGGTCGGCAGCGGCCCGATCATCAGCGAAGATTGCTCCGACTCGGTCCTCGCCAGCGCCGCCTGCAAACCTTCGAGCAGCAGTTGGCCGACGGTCAGGCTGCGGTAATGCGGGTCCACGCCTTCGATGACATACCACGGCGCGTAATCGCGGCTGGTACGACGTAACACCCGCTCGCCGTAGCGCACGAATTTGTCGTAGGTTTTCGATTGCTGCCAGTCCAGCGGGCTGATGCGCCAGCTGTGCAGCGGATCATCTTCCAGCGCCTTGAGCCGGGCTTTCATTTGTTTCTTGGACAGGTGGAACCAGAACTTGAAGATCAACGCGCCTTCGTCGACCAGCATTTTTTCCAGGCGCTCGGCGCCATTGATCGCCTGATCCAGTTGTGCGCCCTTCAAGTCGCCATTGACCCGCCCCTGAATCATCTGGCTGTACCAATTACCGAAGAAAATCCCCATACGCCCCTTGGCCGGTAACTGTCGCCAGTAGCGCCAGGCCGGTGGATGGGCCAGTTCTTCGTCAGTCTGCTGGTCGAAGGTACGCACCTCAATCAGTCGCGGGTCCATCCATTCATTGAGCAGCTTGATGGTTTCGCCCTTGCCTGCGCCTTCAATGCCGTTGATCAATACGATCACCGGAAAGCGCGACTGTTGCTTGAGCTCGTACTGCACGTCGAGCAGCGCTTCGCGCAAGGCCGGCAAGGCAGCGTCGTAGGTGTCCTTGTCGATGGCGTGACCGATTTCAGCGGATTCGAACATGCACAGCTCCCTCTCAAGATCGTTGAAGACTAGCGGATCGTCTGTCCCCGTGGGGATAAAGACCACTGATCGTTGAGATGGGTCAATCTTCTGCACCTTCGTCGAGCGGGTCATTGAGTTAAACTGTCGCGCTTCTGCCGTCGCCGAGCCCACCATGACCCTCACGCCAAACGCCCAAATCGACTGGGATGAACAGGGCCGCCCTCGCTCGCAGGCTTTCGATGATGTGTATTTCGCCACCGGCTCCGGGCTGGACGAAACCCGTCATGTGTTCCTGAAACAGAACGATCTGGACCAGCGCTTTAGCGCGTTGGCGGCGGGCGAACGCCTGGTGATCGGCGAAACCGGCTTCGGCACCGGTCTGAATTTTCTGTGTGCGTGGCAGCTGTTTTCGCAATGTGCGGTGGCCGATGCGCGGCTGCATTTCATCAGCGTCGAGAAGTTTCCGCTGACCCACAGCGACTTGCAGCGTGCCCTGGCGTTGTGGCCAGAACTCAAGGCATTTGCCGACCCGTTGCTGGAGCACTACGTTGCCGTGCACGAGGGGTTTCAACGCTTGGTGTTCGACGGCGGTCGTGTGACCTTGACCCTGTTGATCGGCGACGTGCTGGACATGCTGCCGCAACTGGACGGGCAGATTGATGCGTGGTTCCTCGATGGCTTTGCCCCGGCAAAAAACCCGGAGATGTGGACCCCGGAACTGTTCTCAGAACTGGCACGCCTCGCGGCGCCAAACTCGACCATCAGCACCTTCACCAGCACCGGCTGGGTGCGTCGCGCATTGAATGCGGCAGGCTTCAAGATGCGTCGCACGCCGGGCATCGGTCATAAGTGGGAAGTGTTGCGTGGTGTGTTTGTCGGCTGGCCCGAGGCTGTGGATAAACCGCTGGCGGCCAAGCCGTGGTTTGCTCGACCCACAGCGCAGTTTGCGCAGCGTAAGGCGTTGGTGATCGGCGCCGGTCTGGCCGGTTGTGCCACCGCTGGCAGCCTCGCCGCTCGGGGTTGGCAGGTCAGTTTGCTCGAGCGGCGCAGCGACCTGGCGCAGGAGGCGTCGGGTAATCCGCAGGGCATTCTGTACCTGAAACTGTCGGCCCACGGCACCGCTTTGTCGCAACTGATTGTCAGCGGTTTCGGTCATACCCGTCGTCTGTTGGAGCGCCTGCAACGCGGTGTCGACTGGGACGATTGTGGCGTGTTGCAACTGGCATTTGATGCCAAGGAAGCCGAACGTCAGGCGCAATTGGCGCAGGCGTTTGCCCCGCAACTGCTGCAGTTGATGGACCAGGACACGGCTCAAGCCTGCGCCGGCATTGCCTTGGCTTCAGGTGGGTTGTTCTACCCCGAAGGTGGCTGGGTGCATCCGCCGACCTTGTGCCGCGTTCAGGCTACGCATCCAAACATTCAACTGCTGGTGCATCACGACGTGGTTGAACTGCGCCGCAATGGTGAACAGTGGCAGGCGTGGGACGGTGAGCGTTTGCTGGACGAAGCGCCTGTGGTGGTGCTGGCCGGAGCGGCTGAAGTAAAACGCTTCCCGGCCAGTGCCGAGTTGCCGCTCAAGCGCATTCGCGGACAGATCACTCGCCTTGCGCAAACCTCGGCCAGTGCGGCGTTGCGCACGGTGGTGTGTGCCGAAGGCTATGTGGCACCGGCGCGTCTGGGCGAGCACACGTTGGGGGCGAGTTTCAATTTCAAGAGCGACGACCTGACGCCAACCACCGAGGATCATCTGGATAATCTGCAACTGCTGCAGGAAATTTCCACGGATCTTGTAGAACGTCTCGGCGCCGATCAGTTGCCGCCGGAGGACTTGCTGGGCTTTGCCGGCTTCCGCTGCACCAGCAACGACTACCTGCCCATCGTCGGACCACTGGCGGATCGCGAGGCCTTCATCGAGGCCTACGCCGTGCTGGGCAAAGACGCACGTCAGGTGCCGGAGGTTTCCTGCCCATGGCTGGAGGGTTTGTACGTCAACAGCGGCCACGGTTCACGCGGGTTGATTACCGCGCCGTTGTCCGGCGAACTGCTCGCCGCCTGGCTCGACAACGAACCCCTGCCGCTGCCGCGCAGCGTGGCCGAGGCCTGTCACCCGAACCGTTTTGCGTTGCGCGCGTTGATTCGCGGCAAGCTGTAAGGCCTTCAGGCACCGCACCGGATCTTTTGTAGGAGCTGCCGAAGGCTGCGATCGGCTGGGCACCGGCCGTAACGGTGGTCCTCTTGTAGGTCGTTCCGACCTTATCGCAGCCTTCGGCAGCTCCTACAATTGATGTGCGCTATCCTCTGCGCCATCTCCTCCGTCAGGCGTGTATTCCATGCTGCAAGTGCAAGGCGTGTTCAAAAGCTATGCGACACCTCAGGGGCCGTTGGCGGTGTTGCAGGGGGTCGACTTGCAGTTGGAACACGGCAGCAGCCTGGCGCTGATGGGTGAGTCGGGCAGCGGCAAGAGCACCTTGTTGCACTTGATGGCCGGGCTGGACCAGGTGGATCGCGGCACCATCAGCATCGCCGGGCACCGCCTTGATCGAATGAACGAAGCCAAACTGGCCAACTGGCGCCGCACTGAAATCGGTCTGGTGTTCCAGCAATTCAACCTGATCAGCAGCCTTAAAATCGACGACAACCTCGCGTTTCAAGCACGCCTCGCCGGGCGCTTCGATCCACTGTGGCAAGCGCAATTGATCGAACGCCTGGGCCTCGGCGATCTGCTCAAACGTTACCCGGAGCAATTGTCCGGTGGCCAGCAACAGCGAGTCGCGGTCGGTCGCGCACTGGCGTCGCGACCCGGTTTACTGTTGGCCGACGAACCCACCGGCAACCTCGACGAAGCCACCAGCGACGAAGTCCTGCAACTGCTCCTCGATCTGCTGCGCGACAGCCCTACCAGCCTGTTGATGGTCACCCACAGCCCACGGGTGGCGGCGCGTCTGGCGAACAAAGTGGTGCTGCACAACGGGCGCCTGGCCGACGCTGGCAAGCGCTGAGATGCGGGTTTTCTATTGGACCTTGCGCGCGCTGCTTAGCCATTGGCGCCAACATCCTGTGCAGTTTTTCAGCGTGCTCACCGGCCTGTGGCTGGCCACCAGTTTGTTGACCGGCGTGCAGGCGCTGAACAGTCAGGCGCGCGAAAGTTACGCCAAAGCCAGTCAATTGATCGGCGGCGAACCCCAGGCCAGCCTGACTGCGCCCAACGGTGCGACCTTCGCCCAGTCCCTGTTCGTCAATTTGCGCCGCGCCGGGTGGCCGGTGTCGCCGGTGTTGCAAGCGCGCCTCACGCTCAAGGGTTACGAAGCGCAACGCCTGCAAGTGATGGGCATTGACCCGGTGTCGTTGCCGGGCGGCGCGGCGCTGGCCGGCAAGACCCTGGACATCGGGCAAATGGTCGACTTTTTCAGCGCACCGGGCAGCACCTGGATCGCGCCACAAACCTTGCAAGCGCTGGGTCTTCGCGAAGGCGACCGGCCATTGAGCGAGAACGGCCAGCCCCTGCCACCACTGCACGCCCAGCCCGACATGGCCCCAGGTTTGCTATTGGTCGACATTGGTTTCGCGCAACAGGTGCTCGGCCTGCCGCAGCAGCTTTCGCGACTGTTACTGCCCAAGGACTTCGCCGCCACAAAGCCGATCTTACCGCCCGACATTGACGGGCAACTGGTGCTGAAAAGCAGCGGCGAAGAGAACAATCTGGCGCGCCTCACCGAGAGTTTTCACCTCAACCTCGATGCGTTGGGCTTTCTGTCGTTCGTGGTCGGACTGTTCATCGTTCACGCGGCGATTGGTCTGGCGCTGGAACAGCGTCGCGGCCTGCTGCGCACCTTGCGTGCTTGCGGGGTCAGCGCACGAATGTTGATCCTCGGTCTCAGTGTGGAACTGGCCGGCCTGGCGTTGTTGGGCGGGATCTTTGGGGTGATCAGCGGCTACTTTCTCGCCAGCCTGTTGCTGCCGGACGTGGCTGCCAGCCTGCGTGGTTTGTACGGCGCCGAGGTCGCCGGGCAATTGAGTCTGAGCCCGTGGTGGTGGTTCAGCGGTGTCGGCCTGAGTCTGCTCGGCGCGTTGCTGGCGGGCGCCAACAGCCTGCTGCGGGCGGCGCGTTTGCCATTGCTGGCGCTGGCCAATGCGCAAGCCTGGCATCAGGCCTACGCGCGCTGGTTGCGGCGTCAGGCGTGGGTCGCCGCACTGATGGGCGTGGTGGCCATACTCGCGTGGCTACTGGGCGACAGTCTGGCCAGCGGTTTTGCGCTGATGGGCACGATGCTGCTGGGGGCCGCGCTGGCGTTGCCGGTGCTGCTCAATGCGCTGCTCGACGGCTTGCTGGGGCGCGGTCGCTCGGTGCTCGGCCAATGGTTTCTCGCCGATTGCCGACAACAGTTACCGGCCTTGAGTCTGGCGCTGATGGCGTTGTTGCTGGCGTTGGCCGCCAATATCGGTGCCGGCAGCATGACCTCGGATTTCCGCCAGACCTTCAGCAATTGGCTGGAACAACGACTGACCGCCGAGCTGTACCTCAACCCGGAAAACCCGGCGCAAGCGCGCGAGATGCAGACCTGGCTCCAGCAGCAACCGCAGGTGCAGGCCGTGTTGCCGAGCTGGCAAGTGTCGATTCAACTGCAAGGCTGGCCCGGCGATTTGTTTGGTGTCATCGACCACCCGACCTATCGCCAACATTGGCCGCTACTAGAATCGGCAGCGGGCGATCCCTGGGATCAGCTAGCGCACGAAGACACCTTGATGCTTAGCGAACAACTGGCGCGGCGACTCAAAGTAAGTGTCGGCGATCAGGTGTCGATTCCCGTACCGCAGGGCCAATGGTCGCCGCGCGTGGTGGCGATCTACGCTGACTACGGCAACCCCAAGGGCCACTTGCTGGTCAACTCAGAACACCTGCTGCGTCATTGGCCGCAACTGGCGCCGACCCGCTTCAACTTGCGTATCGACCCCATCGCCGTGCCGTCACTGGTGCGCGCGGTGCAGTCGCGCTTTGCCCTGGAAGACAGCCGCATCGTCGACCAAACCCAACTCAAGGGTTGGTCCACGCAAGTGTTCGAGCGTACGTTCGCCGCCACTGCCGCGCTCAACAGCCTGACCCTGGGCGTCGCCGGCGTTGCGCTGTTTATCAGCCTGCTGACGCAAAGCCAGAGCCGTTTGGCTCAGCTCGCCCCGCTGTGGGCGTTGGGCGTGACCCGACGTCAGTTGATGCTGCTCAACCTCGGGCAAACCTGGCTGCTGGCGGTGTTGACCCTGCTCCTCGCGCTGCCCTTGGGCCTGCTGCTGGCCTGGTGCCTGGACGCGGTGATCAATGTGCAGGCGTTCGGTTGGCGCCTGCCGTTGCAAGTGTTCCCGACGCAACTACTGCAACTGATGGCGCTGGCGTTGCTGGCGACTTTACTGGCCTCGGCCTGGCCGCTGATCAAGCTCTATCGCAGCCGCCCCGCCGACCTGCTGAGGACCTTCGCCCATGAGGATTAAACCACTCTGGTGGCTGCTGGGCGTGCTGCTGTTGAGTGCCTGCGACGACGACAAAAAGCCCGCCGAAGGTTTTGCCGGGCTGGGTAACGAAGCGGCGGCCTTCACTCAAGTGGTCCCCGGCCGGGCGTTCATTTTCCCCCAGGACCACGGTCCGCACGACGGTTTCCGTATCGAGTGGTGGTACATCACCGCCAACCTCAAAGACGATCAGGGCGAAGAATTTGGCGTGCAATGGACGCTGTTTCGCAACGCCCTGAAAGCCGGCTCCGAACAGGCCGGATGGAGTGATCAAACGATCTGGATGGGGCATGCGGCGGTCACTTCCGGCGCCCGCCACTATGCCGCCGAGCGCTATGCCCGGGGCGGGGTCGAACAGGCCGGGGTCACGGCCGCACCGTTCAAGGCGTGGATCGATGACTGGACCTTCGACAGCCAATCACCTGTGGATAACTCGCTGGGCGACATGCAGGTGCACGCGCGCGGGCCAAACTTCAGTTATCAACTGCACCTCAGGTCCAGCCGACCGCTGGTGCTGCAAGGTGAACAGGGTTTCAGCCAGAAATCCGAACAGGGCCAGGCGTCGTATTACTACAGCCAGCCGTTTTTCCAGGCCGGTGGACGTCTCGACATCGATGGCAAAACCTACCAGGTCACCGGCCCGGCCTGGCTCGATCGCGAATGGAGCAGCCAGCCGCTGACGGCCAATCAAATCGGTTGGGACTGGTTTTCCGTGCACCTCGACAGTGGCGAACAACTGATGCTGTACCGCATGCGGCAGAAACAAGGCGCGCCCTACCTGACCGGGACATGGATCAACGCCGACGGCCACACCGAGTTATTGCAAGGCTCACAAATTCAACTCACGCCCGAGGCAGCCACCGAGGTCGCTGGCAGAAGCATGCCAACGCGCTGGTCAGTGAAAATCCCAAGCAAACAACTGGCCATCACCACCACGGCGCTCAATCCCAAGGCGTGGATGAACCTGCAGATTCCGTATTGGGAGGGACCGGTGCGGGTGACTGGCAATCGCAGCGGCACGGGGTATCTGGAGATGACGGGGTATTAGCCTGATTACCCAAACCCTGTAGGAGCTGCCGAAGGCTGCGATAAAGTCGGTACGACTTTCCGACGGTGGCAGGTTCACTATTTTTGCCAGCGCTTTGCACTGGACCGCAGCCTTTGGCAGCTCCTACAAGGATATTGCTCAACCACCCTTATAACTGAACAGTCTAAAACTCTCATAAATCTCACCGGTCAGTTTATTGAGTAGGCGCTGAATGCCTGCCCTCCCCAACGGACACCCGGTAAGGAATTTATGTGCGGATTAGCTGGTGAACTACGTTTTGATCATCGACCTGCGGACCTCGCCGCCGTCGAACGGATCACCCATCATTTGGCGCCACGCGGGCCCGACGCCTGGGGTTTTCATTCTCAGGGCCCTTTGGCGCTCGGCCATCGGCGGCTGAAGATCATGGACTTGTCTGACGCTTCGGCGCAGCCGATGGTCGACAATCGTCTCGGCCTGGCGCTGGCCTATAACGGCGCGATCTACAACTTCCCCGAGCTGCGCACCGAGCTGCAAACCCTCGGGTATTCCTTCGATTCCGAGGGTGACACGGAAGTCTTGCTCAAGGGCTACCACGCCTGGGGCGCCGCCTTGTTGCCGAAACTGAATGGCATGTTCGCGTTTGCCATTTGGGAGCGGGAAACCGAAGAGCTGTTCATCGCCCGCGACCGCCTGGGGGTCAAACCCCTGTATCTATCGCGCAACCCGCATCGGCTGCGCTTCGCCTCGTCGTTGCCTGCGCTGCTGAAAGGTGGCGATATCAGCCCGACGCTGGACGCCGTGGCGCTGAATCATTACCTGAATTTCCATTCTGTGGTTCCCGCGCCGCGCACCCTGCTGGCCGGCGTTGAAAAGCTGCCGCCCGCCAGTTGGATTCGCATCGATGCCAGCGGCAAGATCGAGCAAAAAACCTGGTGGCACCTGCCGTATGGCCCACGCGAAGATGAGAAAAATCTGACCCTGGAAGACTGGCGCGATCGCGTGCTGGACAGTACCCGCGAGGCGGTGGCGATTCGGCAACGGGCGGCGGTGGATGTGGGTGTGCTGCTCTCGGGCGGCGTTGATTCGAGCCTGCTGGTCGGGCTGTTGCGTGAAGTCGGGGTCGAGGACTTGTCGACGTTTTCCATCGGCTTCCAGGACGCCGGTGGCGAACAGGGTGACGAGTTTCACTACTCGGACCTGATCGCCCGACACTACGGCACCCAGCACCATCAGTTGCGGATCAACGAAAGCGAAATCATCGAGCAACTGCCGGCGGCGTTCCGCGCCATGAGCGAGCCGATGGTCAGTCACGACTGCATTGCCTTCTACCTGTTGTCACGGGAAGTCGCCAAACATTGCAAGGTGGTGCAAAGCGGTCAGGGGGCCGACGAACTGTTCGCCGGTTACCACTGGTACCCACAGGTGGACGGCGCCGAGGATCCTTATGCGGCCTATCGCGAGGCATTTTTCGACCGCAGTTACGAGGAATACGCCGCCACCGTACAACCGCAATGGCTGACCGAGAACGACGCAGCCGGTGACTTCGTTCGCGAACATTTCGCCCAGCCCGGCGCCCACGAGCCTGTGGATAAAGCGTTGCGCCTGGACAGCACCATCATGCTGGTGGATGACCCGGTCAAGCGTGTGGATAACATGACCATGGCCTGGGGCCTGGAAGCGCGGACACCGTTTCTCGACTACCGCCTGGTCGAGCTGTCAGCGCGAATTCCCGGGCGTTTCAAACTGCCCGACGGCGGCAAACAGGTGCTCAAGGAGGCGGCTCGAAAGGTGATCCCGGCCGAAGTGATTGACCGTAAAAAAGGCTATTTCCCGGTGCCGGGGCTCAAGCATTTGCAGGGCGATACGCTGAACTGGGTGCGCGAGTTACTGCTCGACCCGAGTCAGGATCGCGGGCTGTTCAGGGTGGAAACCGTCGACCGCCTGTTGAGCCAACCCGAGGGACAACTGACTCCACTGCGCGGCTCGAAGCTATGGCAACTCGCCGCGCTGAACCTGTGGCTCAGCGAACAAGGACTTTGACCGATGAAACATCATGCTTCGACCTTCAGCCAACGACTGCTGCGCGGCCAATCGCCTTCTTACGAACGCCTGCAAGCGCGCTTTGCCGAAGACGGCAGCCCTCTCGACGCCCAGCCATTGGCCCTGCATTGCGGCTGGGGTCGGCTGTTGATCGGCCACACGTATCCCGACGCGGAGGCCCTGGTCAGTGAACTGCTCAACGAGAAACCCGGCGAGCGCGACATCGCGCTGTATGTCGCGGCGCCGCAGCAGGTGTTGGCGCAGTCTCCCGGCCAACTGTTTCTCGACCCGTCAGACACCCTGCGCCTGTGGTTCAGCGACTACCGCCCGGCACAGCGAGTGTTTCGCGGCTTTCGCATTCGCCGCGCACAAAATGCGCTGGATTGGCGCGCGATCAATCAGTTGTACGTCAGTCGCGGCATGTTGCCTGTTGACCCGACCCGGCTCACCCCGCGCCACCAAGGTGGCCCGGTGTATTGGCTGGCCGAGGACGAAAACAGCAACGCGGTGATCGGCAGTGTGATGGGCCTCAACCATGAGAAAGCCTTTCACGACCCGGAACACGGCAGCAGCCTCTGGTGCCTGGCGGTCGATTCGAAATGCACGCGGCCCGGCGTCGGTGAGGTGTTGGTGCGGCACTTGATCGAACACTTCATGAGTCGCGGCCTGAGTTACCTCGACCTGTCGGTGCTGCACGACAACCAACAAGCGAAAAATCTCTACGCCAAGCTCGGTTTTCGCACGCTGCCGACCTTCGCCATCAAGCGCAAGAACAGCATCAACGAAGCACTGTTCCTCGGCCCCGGCCCCCAGGCAGCGCTCAATCCTTATGCGCGGATCATTGTCGATGAAGCCCATCGACGGGGTATCGAGGTGCAGGTCGACGATGCCGATGCGGGACTGTTTACCCTCAGTCATGGCGGGCGCCGGGTGCGCTGTCGCGAATCGCTGAGCGACCTGACCAGCGCGGTGAGCGTGACCTTGTGCCAGGACAAAAGCCTGACCCATCGCATGCTCAAGGCCGCCGGTTTGCAACTGCCCGCGCAGCAACTGGCGGCCAACGGCGATGACAACCTGGCCTTCCTCGACGCCCACCAACGGATCGTGGTCAAGCCGCTGGATGGCGAACAGGGTCACGGCGTGGCGGTGGATTTACACAGCATCGGCGACGTCCAGCGCGCTATCGAACGCGCCCACGCATTCGACAGCCGGGTGTTGCTGGAAAGCTATCACCCAGGCCTGGACCTGCGCATCGTGGTAATCGGTTTTGAAGTGGTGGCGGCAGCGATCCGTCGCCCGGCGGAGATCGTCGGTGATGGGCAGCAGACCATCGCGGCGTTGATCGAATCCACCAGTCGTCGCCGGGAGGCCGCGACCTCGGGCGAAAGTAGTATTCCTGTGGATGCCGAAACCCGCCGTACCCTGAGCGATGCAGGCTATGACCTCAACAGCGTGCTGCCGTCGGGCAAACAACTGGCGGTGAGACGCACGGCGAACCTGCACACTGGTGGTTGCCTGGAGGATGTCACCGCGATCCTGCACCCAACCCTGGCCGATGCGGCGATTCGTGCCGCGCGAGCGTTGGACATTCCGGTGGTGGGCCTGGACTTGATAGTGACCGCCGCCGATCAGCCGGAGTATGTGTTTATCGAAGCCAATGAACGCGTCGGCCTGGCCAATCACCAACCGCAGCCGACGGCCGAGCGCTTCGTCGACCTGCTGTTTCCACACAGTTTGCCTGTGCATAACTGATGCCTACGCGCACTCATCTGTAGGAGCGGGCTTGCCCGCGATAGCGGTTTATCTGAGACACCGCATGAAGCCCGCTCCTACATGAATGCGTCAAGTTTCTGGAGCCTCATCATGTCAGCAGCAAAATCCCCCGAACCAGACCTGCAGTACTTGCAGAAAGTCCTTCTGGAAATGCTCGCGATCCCCAGCCCGACCGGCTTTACCGACACTATCGTGCGGTATGTTGCCGAGCGACTTGAAGAGCTGGGTATCCCCTTCGAACTGACCCGCCGTGGGACGATTCGCGCCACGCTAAAAGGTAAACAGACCAGCCCCGACCGCGCGGTGTCCGCGCACCTGGACACCATCGGTGCCAGCGTTCGCGCGCTGCAGGACAATGGTCGTCTGGCCCTGGCGCCGATTGGTTGCTGGTCCAGCCGTTTCGCCGAAGGCAGCCGGGTGAGCGTATTCACCGACACCGGGGTGATTCGCGGCAGTGTGTTGCCATTGATGGCTTCCGGGCACGCGTTTAACACCGCCGTCGATGAAATGCCCATCAGTTGGGACCACGTCGAATTGCGTCTGGACGCCTACAGCAACAGCCGCGCCGAGTGCGAAAAACTAGGAGTTAACATAGGCGATATCGTCGCCTTCGATCCGCTCCCGGAGTTCACCGAAAGCGGCCACATCAGCGCCCGCCATCTGGACGACAAAGCCGGGGTCGCCGCGTTGCTCGCAGCCCTCAAAGCCATTGTCGACAGCGGTGCTCAACCCCTGATCGACTGCCACCCGCTGTTCACCATCACCGAAGAAACCGGCACCGGCGCGTCGGGGGTTTTACCCTGGGACGTCAGCGAATTCGTCGGCATCGACATTGCTCCGGTGGCGCCCGGCCAACACTCCAGTGAACAAGCGGTCAGCGTGGCGATGCAGGATTCGGGGGGGCGTTATGACTACCACCTGTCGCGACACTTGTTGCAGCTGGGCGCGGAACATCAGTTACCGCTACGACGTGACCTGTTTCGCTATTACTTCAGCGACGCCCATTCCGCCCTCGCCGCCGGGCACGACGTGCGCACCGCGTTGCTGGCCTTTGGTTGCGACGCGACCCACGGTTATGAACGCACCCACATCGACAGTCTCAGCGCCTTGAGCCGTCTGTTGGGCGCTTACATCCTCAGCCCGCCGGTGTTCGCCAGCGACGCGGAGCCGGCACAAGGCTCGCTGGAGCGCTTCAGTCATCAACTGGAACATGACGCACAAATGGAGTCCGATACACGCGTACCGGCAGTGGACAGCCTGATCGGCCAGCGCACGGAAGGGGTTTGAAGTCTCAGGGCAACGTGGGAAACTGCGCGTTGCCCTGTACGTGAGAACCTCATGCTGATCCCCCACGACCAACTCGAACCCGACACCCTCACGCGCCTGATCGAGGACTTTGTGACCCGTGACGGCACCGACAACGGCGACGACACCCCGCTGGAAACCCGCGTGCTGCGGGTCCGTCATGCCCTGAGCAAAGGCCAGGCGCTGATCGTGTTCGATCCGGAAAGCGAGCAGTGCCAATTGATGCTCAAACACGACGTGCCCAAGGAGTGGCTCGACTGATCGGCCTCACGCCGGTGGCTGCTCGGCTTCTTGTGCCAAGCGCTTGGCAATCCGCCGGAACACTTCAGCCCGATGAATTTTCACGTGTTTGGGTGCGGTGATGCCGAGCCGTACCTGATTGCCGTTGACGCCCAGGATCTGCACGGTGATGTCATCGCCGATTGAAAAGGTCTCGCCTATTTCTCGTGTCAATACCAGCATGGTGTCCGCCCTCTTTTTGTTACAAAGAGCGCAGAGTGCCCGGCGAACCGGCCCCCATCAATGCACGCGGGACAAATCAGTAATGCCCTTCAGCCGCCCCAGATTTGTCCTACGGAATTGACCCGTTTTGCGCAGTAAAACATCAGAAAAGTCGCCCTACAAAGACGGCTTCGATCGGATTACGGCGAGGAAAAACGCGGGCCGAACAGGATAATACTGGCGCCTATCACGCAGAACGCGACACCCAGCCAGTCGGAATTCAGCGGCCGGATCTTCTCGATCAAGCCGAGCCAGGCAATGGACGCGACGATGTAAATACCGCCATACGCAGCGTAGGCACGCCCGGCATAGGTGGCTTCGATGCGGGTCAACAACAGCGCGAACAGCGTCAGGCTGAGCAACGCAGGGATCACCCACAGCGCGGTCTTGCCCATCCGCAGCCACATCCAGAAGGCATAGCAACCGGCGATCTCGAACAGCGCCGCGAGGAAAAACCACAGGTAATTGAGCACGTCGGAATCTCGTCAGGATGGCCCGGCAACCCTAACGGTAGAGGCCTTCGCAGGCAAGCCTGCGAATAGGCCAACCTTCATAACGCTTACTCGCGGGATTGCTTGGCCTTGGCGCGCATTTTGTCGGACATCGAGGCCATTTCATCGTACAGCAGCTGTGGATTTTTCTGCTTCAGGGCCCAGGCCATGCGCCCTTGCTCGTGGGGCAGGATCATGAACTCCCCGCTGGCCACTTGCTCGAAAATATAGTCGGCGATGTCGCTGGCGCTGATCGGCGAACTTTCCAGCAGTTTGCCCACCTGGGCTTTCATTGCCGGGGTCGGGCCGCGGAACGAATCAAGCAAGTTGGTCTGGAAGAACGACGGGCACACCACGTGCACAGCGATTTCTTCCTGGCGCAGTTCCACCAGCAAGCTTTCCGACAGGGCAACAACGCCCGCCTTGGCCACGTTGTAGTTGCTCATGGCCGGGCCTTGCATCAGGGCCGCCATCGACGCGATGTTGATGATTTTGCCCTTGCTGACTTCCAGCAGCGGCAGGAACGCCTTGCAGCCCTTGACCACACCCATCAGGTTGACCGCGATCTGCCAGTCCCAGTCTTCCAGCGACAGTTCGCTGAAGAAGCCCCCGGAGGCGACGCCCGCGTTGTTGACGATCACATCAATGCCACCGAATTTCTCTTCGCACGCCTGAGCCAGTGCAGTCAGCTGGCTGTAGTCACGCACGTCACAGCGTTGAGTGAAACCATCACCACCCGCCTCGCGCACAAGTTTCAGGGTTTCCTGCAAGCCTGGCTCGCTGACGTCCGACAACGCTAACTGCCAGCCCTCACGCGCCCAGCGCAGTGCGATTTCACGACCCAGGCCTGACCCGGCGCCGGTGATCATCATTCGGTTTTGCATAGGGAACTGCCTTGTTGTTCTGGGAGAGATGAGCCGCAGTGTAGCCAAGGTTATCGGCAGATCGTCCTACAATCAGATTGCTGAATGCCACAGGCAAACCCACGGCTTATAAGGCTTTGCGGTGTATCCATGCATGCCGTATCAAGCAGCCGTAGACCAGCACGTTTGTGAACACGACTGCGGCCCCCAGCCACAGTTGTATCCCCGGCGTCAGGCCCGCCGGGTAGATCAACGGAATCAACGAGTGCTGAATAAAATCCCCCGCATAAGCCTGCTCCCCGCCCTGCACGCGCAGGCTGTTTTCCAACGGCGTCAGTGGGCAATACAAATGAAAGAACTCCACCACTGCGCCCCAGACCATTGCCGGCAGGTGCAGCGCCAGTAACCAATGCCAGCGCAGCACCAGCAGACCGCCGAGCATGACGAAGACGATAAACACCAGGTGGAACACCACGACGGCATCGGCAAAAACGCGATAAAGCATATTTCTACCCGTCTAAAGTTGGCTGCAAAAAAAAACGGACTTTTTTAGAACAGCGGGAGTCGGATTAATTAAGCAGCTCACACTTTACGCACCGCGCGCTAAAAACGTGAACTGAAGACGCCATTTACCAAAAGAAAGAAGGAACTCACCATGGGCCTCGGCACAATTCTTATCATCATCCTGATCCTGCTGCTAGTTGGCGGTTTGCCAGTGTTTCCACACTCCAGAAGCTGGGGTTATGGGCCATCAGGCATCATCGGTACTGTCCTGGTTATTCTGTTGATTTTGGTCTTGCTCGGCCGGATTTAGTTGCTGCTTTAACCCCCAGACACCCCGCACGCCGGGGTGTTTGTTTGTCGGGTATTAAGGATATTTATTCCGCAGTGTTTGGATCGGCAGCCAATTTTTCTTTGCTGCAATCCCGCCTAAGGTGGGCGCATCCCAATCCAGACTGGAGTGTTATCCATGGCTCGTGTAGTTGAATTCACCCGTTACGGCGAACCTGAGGTTCTGCAGTTCAAAGAAATTCCGCCCCCGGTTCCCGGTCCGAACGAAGTACGAATCCGGGTCAAGGCGATTGGCCTGAACCGTGCCGAATCCATGTGGCGCAAGGGCGCTTACGTCGAAGAAGTCCGCTTGCCGGCGCGCCTGGGCTATGAGTCCTCGGGGATCGTCGAAGCGGTCGGCGAGTCGGTGACCCATGTGGCAGTCGGTGATGCGGTCAGCACCGTGCCGTCGTTCTCGCTGAACGATTACGGCATGTACGGCGACCAAGTGCTGGCGCCAGCCCACGCGGTGGTGAAAAAGCACGAATCGTTGTCGTTCGCCGAAGCGGTGGCGGTGTGGAACCCCTACATCACGCCGTATGGCGCGATGATTGAACCGGGCTTGCTCAGTGCCAGCGACGTGGTTCTGATACCCGCCGCCTCCAGCAGCGTTGGCCTGGGCACCATTCAACTGGTCAACATGATGGGCGCCACGTCCATTGCCCTGACCCGCACAAGTGCCAAGCGCGAGCAACTGTTGGCGGCTGGCGCGCAGCACGTGATCGCCACTGAAGAGCAGGATCTGGTGGCTGAAGTGATGCGCATCACCGACAACAAAGGCGCGACGCTGGCCTTCGACCCGGTGGGCGGTTCGACCCTGGCCAAGTTGATTTCAGCACTGGCGCCAGGTGGCCATATCTTCCTATACGGCGCCCTGAGTGAAGAACCTACCGAGCTGCCGATCCTCGACATGATCGCTAAAAAGCCCAACATCCACGGCTACAACCTGTTCGGCACGACCACCGATGCCACGCTACAGAAGGCGGCGGTGGAGTTTATCCACGCGGGGTTGGCGTCGGGCAAGCTGAAGCCACTGATCGAGAAAACCTTTGCCTTTGACGACATCGTCGAAGCCCATCGGTATCTGGAAAAGAGCCAGCATTTGGGGCGGATTGTGGTGACCGTGGATTAGTTGACCACTACAAACACACATCCCTGTAGGAGCTGCCGCAGGCTGCGATAAGGCCTGAAGGCCTTCAAATCATGCTGCCGCTTCGCTGCAGATCGCAGCCTTCGGCAGCTCCTACAAGGTCCGCGTGGAGCGCCCATAAAAAAAGCAGCCCGAAGGCTGCTTTTTTCATTGCATCAACCGCTGTTAGTGAGACACCGCACCGCTGGCGCCCAGGCCAGTCTGCGAACGGACGAATTGCGGGAAGAACAAGGCGCGTTCGCCTTCTGCCGCTTTCGATTTGTCGGTGATGGAGAAGAACCAGATACCGATGAAGGCCACGGCGATGGAGAACAGCGCCGGGTATTCGTACGGGAAGATCGGGGTCGGGTTGTGCAGGATCTGCACCCAGATGGTCGGGCCGAGGATCATCAGCGTTACTGCAGTAATCAAGCCCATCCAGCCGCCGATCATGGCGCCACGGGTGGTCAGATTCTTCCAGTACATGGAGAGCAACAGCACCGGGAAGTTACAGCTCGCCGCGATGGAGAACGCCAGGCCAACCATGAACGCGATGTTCTGGTTTTCGAACAGAATGCCCAAGCCGATGGCCAGTACACCCAACGCGATGGTGGTGATCTTCGACACGCGAATCTCATCTTTCTCGGTGGCTTTGCCGCCTTTGATCACGCTGGCGTACAGGTCGTGAGACACCGCCGTTGCGCCGGCCAGGGTCAGACCCGCAACCACTGCGAGAATGGTGGCGAAGGCCACGGCCGAGATGAAGCCCAGGAACAGACTGCCACCGACCGCGTTGGCCAGGTGAACGGCTGCCATGTTGTTACCGCCCAACAGTGCGCCCGCTGCATCTTTGAACGCGGGGTTGGTGCTGACCAGCAGGATCGCGCCGAAGCCAATGATGAAGGTCAGGATGTAGAAGTAACCAATGAAACCGGTGGCGTAGAGCACCGATTTACGCGCTTCTTTTGCGTCGCTTACGGTGAAGAAGCGCATCAGAATGTGTGGCAGACCGGCCGTACCGAACATCAACGCCAGACCCAGCGAGAATGCCGAGACCGGATCTTTCACCAGGCCGCCAGGGCTCATGATCGCTTCACCTTTAGGGTGAACTTTGATCGCCTCGGAGAACAGCGTGTTGAAGTCGAAGTTGACGTGTTTCATCACCATCAGCGCCATGAAGCTGGCACCGGACAGCAACAGTACCGCCTTGATGATCTGTACCCAAGTGGTTGCCAGCATGCCGCCGAACAGCACGTACAGGCACATCAGCACGCCGACCAGAATCACCGCCACGTAGTAGTCGAGGCCGAACAGCAGCTGAATCAGCTTGCCGGCACCGACCATTTGCGCGATCAGGTAGAACGCCACCACCACCAGCGAACCGCAGGCGGACAAGGTGCGAATCTGCTTCTGGCCGAGGCGATAGGACGCCACGTCGGCGAAGGTGTATTTACCCAGATTGCGCAGGCGTTCAGCGATCAGGAACAGAATGATCGGCCAACCCACGAGGAAGCCGATCGAGTAGATCAGGCCGTCGTAGCCGGACGCGAACACCAGTGCGGAAATCCCCAGGAAGGAGGCTGCCGACATATAGTCGCCAGCAATCGCCAGGCCATTTTGCAGACCGGTGATTTTACCGCCCGCGGTGTAGTAATCCGCCGCCGACTTGGTGCGTTTCGACGCCCAGTAAGTAATGCACAGGGTGAAACCGACGAAGGCGACGAACATGATGATCGCCGACACGTTAAGCGGTTGTTTATGCACAGCGCCAGTGAGGGCCTCAGCCGCCCACAAGCTCGGTGCGAATACTGCCAGGCCCAGGGCCGCGAGTAGACGCCGAATCATTGTTGAGCCTCCTTGAGAATGGCGTTGTTCAGATCATCGAATTCACCGTTGGCACGGTAGACGTAGATTCCGGTGAGGATGAAGGCTGACAGAATCAGGCCGACCCCAATCGGAATGCCCCACGTAATCGATGAGTCAGGGCTGATTTTTGCCCCGAGAACATGCGGTCCATATGCAATCAAGAAGATGAAGCCTGAGTAGAGCCCAAGCATGATCGCCGAGAGTATCCAGGCGAAACGTTCTCTCTTCGCAACCAGCTCCTTGAAACGCGGGCTGTTTTGAATCGAGAGGTAAATGCTGTCGTTCATTGTTTTTATCCTCGCAGCACAGATGAGATGGAACGTATTCCACTTTAGTCTGCTCTAGCTCGCACTCCAGACGACCTTAGTATTAGAACGACAGTAGTCGTTAGAACACTAAGTCCTATGCTTAAGCGTAGTGCGGGGCGCGCATCGGGGCGTGAATAAACACTGAAAATGGTGACCTATAAGCAAAAGGCCATCAGTCAATAACGGCTGATGGCCTCAAGAGGTGCTAACTAGACGTGTGCGGACGTATTACTTGGTCCATTCCGCAACGCGATCAGGGTGCTTGGCGACCCAATCTTTCGCGGCGGCGTCGGGCTTGGCGCCGTCCTGGATGGCGAGCATGACTTCGCCGATTTCATCCTTGGAGCTCCACTGGAATTTCTTCAGGAAAGCAGCGACTTCCGGTGCTTTCTTCTCGAGACCCAGGCTGCCGATGCTATTGACGGTTTCAGCAGCACCATAGACGCCTTTTGGATCTTCCAGGAAGCGCAGTTTCCACTTCGCGAACATCCAGTGCGGCACCCAGCCAGTGACGGCGATGGATTCATGTTTATTTTCAGCACGGGTCAGCTCGGAGATCATCGCGGCGCCGGAGCTGGCTTGCAGCTTGTAGCCATCCAGACCGTAGTCCTTGATCGCCTGGTCGGTCTTGAGCATCACGCCTGAACCGGCGTCGATACCGACGATTTTATTCTTGAAGCTGTCATCTGTTTTCAGATCGGCCACGGTTTGCGCCTTGACGTACTCAGGCACGATCAGACCGATTTTCGCATCCTTGAAGTTGGGACCGTAGTCGACAACCTTGTCCTTGTTCTTGGTCCAATATTCACCATGGGTCACTGGCAGCCAGGCCGACAGCATGGCGTCGAGTTTGCCGGTGGCAACACCTTGCCACATGATCCCGGTCGCAACGGCTTCGAGTTTGACGTCATAACCGAGCTTTTGCTTGATCACTTCAGCCGCTACGTTGGTGGTGGCGACACTGTCGGACCAGCCGTCGACATAGCCAATGGACAACTGAGGTTTTGCGTCTGCCATCGCCAGCGTGGAACTGATCGCAAGTGCCAGTGCGGCACCTGCGCCAAGGATACGTCGCATCTTCATCGTAACTTCCCCGAACTCGTACCCGACGACTGTCGGGCATCAATAACGTTTTTTTAAGGGACAACAAGACCCAAATGCCCGGCTTTGGAACACTGCCGCCCCCTCACGCTTCACCTGTTCAGGTGCCACTGACTGCGGCACCGTGCTGGCGCCTTGATAATCAACCTGCAAGGGGATGCCTCCTTCTCTGTCAGCGACCTCAAGACAGCGAGAAACGACACCAAGGAGCCATCAACGACAAATCCACCTGAATGCGACAAACCCTGGAAAAATAACGCCCGAAGATTGCATGGAGTAGCGAAAGGCCTTCTCCAGCCCCGGGAAAAATACGGGTAACATGCCGGCCTTCGCCCCACTTCGGCCCCATCATGCCTGCGACTTCCCGCTTCCCCGCCGTCCCTTATTTACTCGCCTGTGTACTCGCCCTGCTGGCCATGTGTGGCTTCTGGTATGGCCTCGGTAAACCGGTGATCCTGCCGGACGCCGCCACGCCGACACACAAATTGCAGTGCGCGTCCTACACGCCGTTCGACAAAGACCAATCGCCGTTCGACCAGCCGTTCAAGCTGCGCCCGAAACGTATGGATGCTGATCTGGCGCTGCTTGCCACCCGCTTCCAGTGCATCCGCACCTACTCGATGACTGGCCTTGAGGCGATCCCCGAATTGGCGCGCAAGCACGGTCTGAAGCTAATGATTGGTGCGTGGGTCAATTCCAATCCAGCGGACACCGCTAAAGAAGTCGACGCGGCCATCGCCTCGGCCAATGCCAACCCGGACGTGGTCACCGCCGTCATCGTCGGTAACGAAACCTTGCTGCGCAAAGAGGTCACCGGTGCGCAATTGGTGAAGCTGATTCAACAGGTGAAAAGCCAGGTCAAACAACCGGTGACCTACGCCGATGTCTGGGACTTCTGGCTGCAATACCCGGAAGTCGCGCCAGCGGTGGATTTCCTGACCATCCATTTGCTGCCGTATTGGGAAGACGATCCCAAGGGCATCGACGATGCGTTGCAACACGTGGCGCAGGTGCGGCAGGTTTTCGGCAGCCGCTTCGCCCCCAAAGACATCCTGATCGGTGAAACCGGCTGGCCCAGCGAAGGTCGCCAACGACAGACCGCCGTCCCGAGTCGCGCCAACGAAGCGCGCTTCATTCGCGGCTTCGTGGCCATGGCCGAACAGAACAACTGGCACTACAACCTGATCGAGGCCTTTGACCAACCGTGGAAGCGTGCGTCGGAAGGCGCAGTCGGCGGTTACTGGGGCTTGTTCGATGCCGACCGCCAGGAGAAAGGTGTACTCGCCGGCCCGGTGTCGAACCTGGCGTACTGGCCGTTCTGGCTGGCAGTCAGTGGCGGTCTGTTTGCGCTGACGCTGGCCTTCGCCGGGCGTGTTTCAAACGCCCGCGCAGCCATCGCCCTGCCGCTGCTCGCCGCCTTGGGTGCCTGCTGTATTGGCACCTGGGGTGAATTGGCGCGGGTCACCAGCCGTTTTGCCAGTGAGTGGGTGTGGGCGGTGGCGTTGGTCGGATTGAACCTGATCGTGTTGGCGCACGCCGCCTTGACCCTCTCGGCGAAAAATGGCTGGCGAGCAAAGGCGTTCCAGTGGTTTGAAGCACGGGCCGGTTGGTGGGTGGCCGCCAGCGGTTTCGCCGCTGCGGTGATGATGCTGGCGCTGGTGTTCGATGCCCGTTACCGCAGCTTCCCGACCCCGACCCTGTGGCTGCCAGCAATTTTCTATCTGCTGCGACCGGTAGCGGTGCCACGCCGAGAAGTGGCGCTGCTGACCTTTATCGTGGGTGCGGGCGTTGCTCCGCAGTTATTCGAGGAAGGATTGTCCAGTCAACAGGCGTTGAGCTGGGCGCTGGTGTGCGTGGTGCTGACCGCAGCGCTCTGGCGTTGCCTGCGGGTGCGTAACAGCCCCATGTGAAAATTGTGTTACCGGCCCCACAAAGGCCGGTTGTTTCACGGGTAACACGGAAACAAAAGGTCGTCATTTTTGTCCGTGTTTTTTCAGCTAAATTATTAAGCTATTGATTTTAAAGTCTTTTTAAAAGTTGGCACGACACATGCTATCTCTCTTGCACAACAAAAATAAAAACAAGCGACAACCCAATAAAAACAAAACGTATCGGCTCTGACATAACAAGAACAACACGGACAGAGGCGTAGCTAACAGATTTTTTTGGAGTGGAATTGCTTTCCCGGGATCTCGGTCCCGCAACCGGTCAAAGAATAATAAAACTACCTTCAGGTAGCTGCAGGACGGGTTGGATCACCTTAGTGATGAAGCAGGTCAGCGCTCAAAAAAATACGTTTGCTCTTGACCCCGGATGGGGGTCGCAGAAAAACAGCAGTGAAGGGACTGGTCGCCAAAAACAAAAACAGGCCGCCCTACAATAATAAAAAAGAGCACGTCACACGATTAGAGGGGAGCCCAGGCTCCCCTCAGTGCTGTCTGGGGTTTGAGTTGCAACATTGTAGGAGCGGGCTTGCCCGCAATTGCGATTACTGCGCTCTGACAAGCCGCAACCCGGCAATCACCACCGCAAACACCGCCATGTTGGCGCTATACAGCACCAGCGCCGGAATGCCGATCAGCAGCGCCAGCACCGCCAGGCCCCAACCACCACGCCCCGGCACGCAAAAAGCGATGACCGAGGTCAGCAGTGCGGCCCAAGCGATTGTCCCGAAGTGGATCATCCAACCCAACCCCGAGCGCATCTGGCATTGCCAGTCCAGCGCGTCATTGGCGCAAATGCCGACCCACTTCGCATCTTCCATCAACGAGTAGCGCAAGCCATAGCTGGCCGCCAGCCACAGCGGCAAGGCGATCAGCAGCAAAATCAGGGGCAAACGACGGGACATGCAGAACTCCAGAAAACAACGCGAGCGGACGCGAAAACGGCGCCCAGCATAATCGCCCGCCGCTGCTGTGCAAGGGCTGAGCGGAGATAAAGACCGCGTTTACTGTCGATAAATCCCGAGTACGTCTATTGTCTGAAAGTTATTACAGGTCCTTCACCGGCAGATGCGGCACTTTGGCACCAGCCCTGCGGTCATAGCCTGCGTACGTTTTCCAGCCTTTTCCCAAGGGATTTAGCCATGCTCCGTTTTTTGCGCTTCGCTGCCGTCCTCGGCAGCCTCGTCCTGAGTGCGTCCGCTCTGGCGGTCGACATCGACGCCAAAGGCTACGGCTTCCCGCTGACCAATCCCTTCGAGGCCACTATCGCCACCACGCCGGTGGACCTGCGCCCCAAACTGCCGGAAGACGCGGACATCAACCAGTCCGACTACAGCCTCAACTTGCGCCCCGAACGTGACTTCACCCTGCCCGACAACTTTTGGGCGGTGAAAAAACTGCGCTATCGCCTGGCCAAACAAGACCACCCTGCCCCGCTGATCTTTCTGATTGCCGGCACCGGCGCGCCTTACAACAGCACGATCAACGAATTCCTGAAAAAGCTGTATTACCAGGCCGGCTATAACGTGGTGCAGTTGTCATCACCCACCAGTTACGACTTCATGAGCTCTGCCTCGCGCTACGCGACGCCCGGCGTGACCAAGGAAGATGCCGAGGACTTGTATCGAGTGATGCAGGCGGTACGGGCGCAACAATCGGATCTGCCGGTGACCGAGTATTACCTCACCGGATATAGCCTGGGCGCACTGGACGCCGCCTTCGTCAGCCAACTGGATGAAAGCAAGCACAGCTTCAACTTCAAGCGCGTGCTGTTGCTCAACCCGCCGGTGAACCTCTACACCTCGATCAGCAACCTCGACAAGCTTGTACAAACGCACGTCAGGGGCATTAACGGCACCACCACCTTTTACGAGCTGGTGCTGGGCAAGCTGAGCAGTTACTTCAAGCAAAAAGGTTACATCGACCTGAATGACGCGCTGCTGTTCGACCTCCAGCAGTCCCGCGAGCATTTGACCAACGAACAGATGGCCATGCTGATCGGCACCTCGTTCCGCTTCTCGGCAGCCGACATTGCCTTCACCTCTGACCTGATCAATCGCCGTGGCCTGATCACCCCGCCGAAATACCCGATCAGCGAGGGCACCAGCCTGACACCGTTCTTCAAGCGCGCCCTGCAATGCGACTTCGATTGTTACCTGACCGATCAGGTGATACCGATGTGGCGTGCCCGCACTGACGGCGGCAGCCTGCTGCAACTGGTGGATCAGGTGAGCCTGTATGCGCTCAAGGACTACCTGCACAACAGCTCGAAAATTGCCGTCATGCATAACGCCGACGACGTGATTCTCGGCCCCGGCGACCTCGGTTTCCTGCGCAAGACCTTCGGCGATCGCTTGACCGTTTACCCCTACGGCGGCCATTGCGGCAACCTCAATTACCGCGTCAACAGCGACGCCATGCTGGAGTTTTTCCGTGGCTAAACGTCTTTTGCTGACTGCTGCCCTGCTCTGCGCGGGCGCCGTACACGCCGCCGATGTGCCGCGTGCCGAACACCCGGCCACCGTGGTCAGGGCCAACGATGCGGATGGTTTCACCGAGCCTTTGAAGTCGCTGAAATTCGACCCGGGCCTGGACCAGCGCGAGTTCGAACGGGCGACCCTCAACGCACTTAACGTCTATGACCCGATGGAGTCGTGGAACCGCCGGGTGTATCACTTCAACTACCGCTTCGACGAGTGGGTGTACTTGCCGGTGGTCGACGGCTACAAGTACATCACCCCCAAATTCCTGCGTACCGGGGTCAGTAACTTCTTCAGCAACCTGGGTGACGTGTCGAACCTGGTCAACAGCCTGCTGCAGTTCAAGGGCAAGCGCTCACTGCAAACCACCGGCCGCCTGTTGCTCAACACCACCCTCGGCGTGGTCGGTTTGTGGGACCCGGCGACCAAAATGGGCTTGCCGAAACAGGTTGAAGACTTCGGCCAGACCCTGGGTTTCTACGGCATGCCCGCCGGCCCGTACGTGGTATTGCCGATTCTCGGCCCGTCGAACCTGCGTGACACCGGCGGTCTGCTGGTCGACTTTACCGTGCAGGACCAGATCAACTTCCTGAACGTGGCGCAAACCAGCGAAAACCACCCGGAAATCTACCTGCTGCAAGCCATCGACAAGCGCTACACCACCGACTTCCGCTACGGCTCGCTGAACTCGCCGTTTGAATACGAGAAAGTGCGGTATGTGTACACCGAATCGCGCAAGCTGATGATTGGCGAATAACGCACAACCTTTGTAGGAGCGGCCGGTCGACGCTCGATTGCCCGCGATTGGCCTGACGCTGGGTGTCAGCTTGACCGCCATCGCGGGCAAGCCCGCTCCTACAAAATATCGAAATAGCCGATAACTACAACGCAAAAGCCCCCATTCATTGATCAGACGGATAGGCATAGGATGTGCGCCATTCCCACCTGATCAGGAGTTGCCGTGATGACTCAATTTCGTAAAGTACTGGCGATCCAGGCCGGTCAGCCGACGTCGGATGGCGCGGGTGTGCGCTTGACCCGAGTGTTTGGCGGCCCCGGCGTGGAACTGTTCGATCCGTTCCTGATGCTCGATGAGTTCGGCTCGGACAAGCCCGACGATTACATCGCCGGTTTCCCAGCGCATCCGCACCGTGGCTTTGAAACCGTGACCTACATGATCGAAGGTCGCATGCGCCATGAAGACCACCTGGGCAACGTCGGCCTGTTGCAAGGCGGCGGCGTGCAGTGGATGACCGCCGCGCGCGGGATTATCCACAGCGAAATGCCAGAGCAAGAAGAAGGCGTAATGCGCGGCTTCCAGCTGTGGCTGAACCTGCCGGGCAAGACCAAGCTCGAGCCGGCCAGCTATCAGGACATTCAACCGGAAAACGTTCCGCGTTTGACTACCCAGGCCGGCGTGGACGTCACGGTGATGGCTGGCCAGTTCGATGATGGCCAGGTGCAACAAGCCGGTGCGGTGCAGCGTCCGGACACTGAGCCGTTTTACTTCGACCTGCACATCCCGGCCGGCGCCAGCATCAGCCCGCGCATTCCCGATGGCCATCGGGTGCTGCTGTATGTGTACGAAGGCTCCGCAGAGCTTGCAGGTCATCCGCAGGCGATTGATACGAGCCGTCTGGCACGATTGTCGGAACAGGGCGAGGTGCAACTGCACAGCGCGTCTGGGGCCAAGGTGTTGCTGATTGCCGGCAAGCCGCTGGGTGAGCCGATCGTGCAATACGGGCCGTTCGTGATGAACACCCGGGAAGAGATCGAACAGGCGTTGCGTGATTTTCGGGATGATAAGTTGACTGCATAACACGCTGGGTGATGCACCGAACCCTCTGTAGGAGCTGCCGAAGGCTGCGATAGGCCTTCCAACGCGAAGGTCGTTCCGACCTTATCGCAGCCTTCGGCAGCTCCTACAGGGACGAAGGTGTGGCAGGCACTAGCGCCTCACGCCAAACGCAAAAACTTCTTCAACTGATCGCTCTGGGCCATGGCATCTTTGCGGCCCAGTTCGATCAGTTCGCTGCAATACCCCGCCTCGAACAGCAGATAACTCAACACCCCGGCGCCGCTGGTCTTGGTCGCGCCCGGTCCGCGCAGGAACATGCGCAAGGCCGGGGGCAGTTCGTGGCGGTGGCGGGCGGCGATTTCGTCGATGGGTTGGCTGGGGGCGATCACCAGCACTTCCACCGGCGCCAAACCCAGGGTACGCACCGGCTGTTCGCCTGGCAGCAATCGACTGAGCATGTTCAGCCGTTCCAGCAATTCGATGTCGCTTTCAAGGCTGTCGATGAAGGTGCTGTTGAGCATGTGGCCGCCAATCTGCGCCAGCGTCGGTTGGCTGCCCATCACCGTGCGATGCACCGGGCTGTTGGTTTCGATCCCGCGCGGGTTGCCGCTGACGCCCACCACCAGCACCCGATTCGCCCCCAGATGCAGCGCAGGGCTGATCGGTGCCGATTGCCGCACCGCGCCGTCGCCGAAATATTCCTGACCGATTTTCACCGGGGCGAACAGCAAGGGAATCGCTGAACTGGCCAACAAGTGTTCGACGGTCAATTGGGTCGGCAGGCCGATGCGCCGATGACGCAGCCACGAGTCGATCGAGCCGCTGCCCTGATAGAAGGTCACCGCCTGCCCTGATTCGTAACCAAAGGCGGTCACTGCCACGGCTTGCAAGTGTTTGGCTGCAATGGCGTGGTCGATGCCCGGTAAATCCAGGCGATCCGTCAACAGATCACGCAACGGTGAGCTGTTGAGCAAGGCTACCGGCACCTGAGAGCCCATGCCCAGCAGGCTGTGACCGACAAAACGACTGGCCTGATGAAACACGCCCGACCAGTCGCTGCGCAACACCTGATGGCTGCGAAAGCCTTGCCAGAATTGCACCAGTTGATGAATCGCCGCACAAAAGTGCGAGGCTCCACTGGCCAGTTTGACCGCATTGATCGCGCCGGCAGAGGTGCCGACGATCACCGGAAACGGGTTGGGCGCGCCGTGGGGCAGCAGGTCGGCAATGCCGGCCAGCACTCCAACCTGATAGGCGGCCCGGGCCCCGCCACCGGAAAGGATCAACCCCGTGACCGGCTCAGACGCGGTCCTGCCTTGAATCGAAGCCTCTACAGCGGCCATCTGCTCGGTGGCATTCATGACAATTTCCGTACGGCGCGTGTCGGCATTTTTTATTTGCTCTTCTTTTCCGCAACCTTCTTATACAACTTCGGCTCGCCCGGCGGTCGGCTTTTAAAGCGCCGATGGGTCCACAAATACTGGTCCGGGCATTCGGTGACGGCACGCTCGACGAACTGGTTGATGCGCAGGCAATCGGCCTCGTCGCTCTCACCGGGGAAATCTTTCAGCGGCGGATGGATCACCAGTTTGTAGCCACTGCCGTCGTCCAGGCGCTTCTGGGTAAACGGCACCACCACCGCGCGGCCCAGGGTGGCGAATTTACTGGTGGCGGTCACGGTCGCGGCCTGTATGCCGAAGAACGGCACGAAAAGGCTCTGTTTGGCGCCGTAGTCCTGATCCGGTGCGTACCAGATGGCGCGCCCGGCCCGCAGTTGCTTGAGCATGCTGCGCACGTCTTCGCGCTCCACCGCCAGCGAATCGAGGTTGTGCCGCTCGCGCCCCTGACGCTGGATGTAATCGAACAACGGGTTGTCGTGCTCGCGGTACATGCCGTCGATGGTGTGCTCTTGCCCGAGCAACGCGGCACCGATTTCCAGCGTGGTGAAGTGCAACGCCATGAGGATCACGCCCTTGCCGTCAGCCTGGGCTTGCTTCAGGTGTTCCAGGCCTTCGATGTGCGCCAGTCGGGTCAAGCGTTGGCGCGACCACCACCAACTCATGGCCATCTCGAAAAAGGCGACCCCGGTGGAGGCGAAGTTTTCTTTGAGCAGGTGTTTACGTTCGTCGGACGACAAATGGGGGAAACATAATTCCAGATTACGCCCGGCTATACGTCGGCGATCGTCGGCGAAACGGTACATTGCCAGACCGAGGATCCGGCCCACCACAACGAGTACCCGAAACGGCAACTGAACCACCAGCCACAGTGCTCCAAGGCCCAGCCACAGGGGCCAGAAGCGCGGATGAAGAAAAGCAGATCGAAAACGCGGGCGTTCCATTACAGCTTCCGTAAAGACAATGGCCGCGCATTCTACATCGGTTAGCTATTATCGGTTGAGTTCAGCGCGGCTTGCGACTCGCGGGCGTAATCGTTATAAGTCTCGGCACTTTTAGTGACAAGCTGCTTTGTGCCGACCATGAGCCAAAAAGAATTGAAAGACCAGGATCCGGTGTTCCAGTTGAAGGGCAGCATGCTCGCCATTACCGTGCTGGAGCTGGCCCGCAACAATCTCGAGAGCCTTGACCGCCAATTGGCGGCCAAGGTCGCCCTCGCACCGAATTTCTTCAGCAACACGCCGCTGGTGCTCGCGCTGGACAAACTGCCGCCCGGCGAAGGCGCGGTGGACTTGCCCGGCCTGATGCGCGTGTGCCGTCATCATGGCCTGCGGACCCTGGCGATTCGCGCCAACCGCATCGAAGACATCGCCGCCGCCATCGCCATCGACCTGCCCGTGCTGCCGCCTTCCGGTGCCCGCGAACGTGCGCTGGACCCGGCCCCGGAAGTCGAAGTGGTGAAGAAAAAGCCGGAAAAGCCACCCGAGCCGACGATCAAGCCGACCAAGATCATCACCTCGCCGGTACGCGGCGGGCAGCAGATTTATGCCCAGGGTTGCGACCTGATCGTCACCGCGCCAGTCAGTCCAGGTGCGGAACTTCTCGCCGATGGCAACATCCATGTGTATGGCCCAATGCGCGGAAGAGCGCTGGCCGGGATAAAAGGCGACACCAAGGCACGAATTTTCTGTCAGCAAATGGGTGCCGAACTGATCTCGATCGCCGGGCATTACAAGGTTTCCGAAGATTTGCGCCGCGATCCTCTGTGGGGTGCCGGGGTGCAGGTCAGCCTGTCTGGTGACGTGTTGAACATCACCCGTCTTTAACGGATACTGCCGTTTTTTTTAAGCATCTCTTATTCGTCGCGAAAACGAGGCAAACGCAGTCGCAAGTCGAGAAAAAACCAGGATTTTCCAGTGGTTAAGTCCGATGCACGGGGTTTTCGATTTGCAGTATTGCCCAACTATCGCCGTTTAAAGGGCTGTTCTTCAGGGACTAACTGTCCTTTTCCTCTAGGGGTGAAACACCTTGGCCAAGATTCTCGTGGTTACATCCGGCAAGGGTGGTGTGGGTAAGACCACCACCAGCGCCGCTATCGGTACCGGTCTCGCATTGCGCGGCCACAGAACTGTCATCGTCGACTTTGACGTCGGCTTGCGTAATCTCGATCTGATCATGGGCTGCGAACGCCGCGTGGTGTACGACTTCGTCAACGTGGTCAACGGCGAGGCAACCCTCACCCAGGCCCTGATCAAAGACAAGCGCCTGGAAAACCTGTACGTGCTGGCCGCCAGCCAGACTCGTGACAAAGACGCCCTGACCCAGGATGGCGTTGAAAAAATCCTCATGGAATTGAAGGAAACCTTCGAATTCGTGGTCTGCGATTCGCCTGCGGGCATCGAGAAAGGCGCGCACCTGGCGATGTATTTCGCCGACGAAGCGATCGTCGTGACCAACCCTGAAGTGTCGTCGGTCCGTGACTCGGACCGCATGCTTGGCCTGCTGGCCAGCAAATCCCGTCGCGCCGAAAAGGGCGAAGACCCGATCAAGGAACACCTGCTGCTGACTCGCTACAACCCGGAGCGCGTCACCAAGGGCGAAATGCTCGGCGTCGAAGACGTCGAAGAGATCCTGTCGATCCGCCTGCTGGGCGTGATTCCTGAGTCTCAGGCCGTATTGAAAGCCTCGAACCAGGGCATCCCGGTCATCCTCGATGACCAAAGCGACGCCGGCCAGGCGTACAGCGATGCCGTAGACCGTTTGCTGGGCAAGGAAGTCGTGCATCGTTTCATTGATGTGCAGAAAAAGGGATGGTTTGAGAAATTGTTTGGGGGTCGGTAATGAACATTTTTGACTTCTTTCGAGACCGCAAAAAAGAAAGTACGGCTTCGGTAGCGAAAGAGCGTCTACAGATCATCGTGGCGCATGAACGCGGCCAACGTAGCACCCCGGATTACCTGCCCGCCTTGCAAAAAGAGCTGGTGGAAGTGATCCGCAAGTATGTAAACATCGAGTCGGACCAAGTGCAGGTTGCCCTGGAAAGCCAAGGCAGCTACTCGATTCTCGAACTCAACATCACCCTGCCCGATCGTTGATCCGGCGGGTGCCCGCGGCGGCCGTTCGGCCCTTCTGATGGTGGAAGGGTCGAGCGGCCGCCGTTGGCGTTTCTAGCGTCTCGAGGTCCGTTGCACATGCCGTTGTCGAACATCCGCATCATTCATCAGGACGCTGGCGTTCTGGTAGTCGATAAACCGACCCTGCTGCTTTCCGTCCCCGGCCGCGCCGATGACAACAAGGATTGCCTGATCACCCGCCTGCAGGAAAACGGTTACCCCGAAGCCCGCATCGTCCATCGCCTGGACTGGGAAACCTCGGGCATCATCCTGCTGGCCCGCGACGCGGACACCCATCGCGAACTGTCGCGACAGTTTCACGACCGCGAAACCGAAAAAGCCTACACCGCGCTGTGCTGGGGCCAGCCTGAGCTGGACAGCGGCAGCATCGATTTGCCGCTACGCTACGACCCGCCGACCAAGCCTCGGCATGTGGTGGATTACGAATTCGGCAAAAATGCGCTGACCTTCTGGAAGGTGCTGGAGCGTTGCGGTGATTACTGCCGCGTGGAACTGACGCCGATCACCGGCCGCTCACACCAGTTGCGGGTGCACATGCTGTCCATCGGCCATCCGTTGTTGGGCGACGGCTTGTACGCGCATCCGCAGGCGTTGGCGGCGTATCCGCGTTTGTGCCTGCACGCCAGCATGCTCAGCTTCACCCACCCGCAAAGCGGCGAGCGTTTGCGTTTTGAGTGCCCGGCGCCGTTCTAGAGGTGCCCACGGAGAATCGCGTAACGCGGTCCGTCACACATTCAGGGCCAATACGGTAAACTTGCGCCATTGCTGTCTGGAGTAACTTATGCGCGAAGCGTTGAATCAAGGCCTGATCGATTTCCTCAAGGCCTCCCCTACCCCTTTTCATGCCACTGCCAGCCTCGCTCAACGCCTGGAAGCGGCCGGCTATCTGCGTCTGGACGAGCGTGACACATGGTCCACCGAGGCCGGGGGGCGCTATTACGTCACCCGCAATGACTCGTCCATCGTCGCCTTCAAGCTGGGTCGCCATTCGCCATTGATCGGCGGTATCCGTCTGGTCGGCGCCCACACCGACAGCCCGTGCCTGCGAGTCAAGCCGCAGCCAGAGTTGCAGCGTCAGGGTTTCTGGCAGTTGGGTGTCGAAGTCTATGGCGGTGCCCTGTTTGCCCCGTGGTTCGACCGTGACCTGTCGCTGGCCGGCCGCGTGACCTTCCGCCGTGACGGCAAGGTCGAAAGCCAGTTGATCGACTTCAAGGCACCGATTGCAGTCATTCCGAACCTGGCGATTCACCTCAACCGCACCGTCAACGAAGGCACGCCGATCAACGCGCAGAACGAACTGCCGCCGATTCTGGCTCAGGTGGCCGGTGACGAGCGCATGGACTTCCGCGCCCTGCTCACCGATCAACTGACCCGCGAACACGGGCTGAACGCTGACGTGGTGCTGGACTTCGAACTGAGTTTCTACGACACCCAAAGTGCTGCCGTGGTCGGCCTCAATGGTGATTTCATCGCCGGCGCGCGTCTGGACAACCTGCTGTCGTGCTTCGCCGGCCTGCAAGCCTTGCTCAACGCAGACAGCGAAGAAACCTGCCTGTTGGTCTGCACCGACCATGAAGAAGTCGGTTCGTCCTCCACCTGCGGCGCCGATGGCCCGATGCTGGAGCAGATTCTTCAACGGCTGTTGCCGGAAGGCGACGACTACGTGCGCACTATTCAGCGTTCGTTGCTGGTGTCGGCGGACAATGCCCACGGCATTCACCCCAACTACGCCGACAAGCACGACGGCAACCACGGCCCGAAACTCAACGCCGGCCCGGTGATCAAGGTCAACAACAACCAGCGTTACGCCACCAGCAGCGAAACCGCCGGCTTCTTCCGCCATCTGTGCATGGCCCAGGAAGTGCCGGTGCAAAGCTTCGTGATGCGCAGCGATATGGCCTGCGGTTCGACCATCGGCCCGATCACTGCCAGTCATTTGGGCGTGCGCACGGTGGACATCGGCCTGCCGACCTTCGCCATGCACTCGATCCGCGAGCTGGCCGGCAGCCAAGACCTGGCGCATCTGGTGAAAGTGCTGACGGCGTTTTATGCGAGTCATGATTTGCCGTGAGTGTCACTAGCTGATCGCGGGCGATCGACGCTCGATTGCCCGCGATAGCGATCCATCTACCAAAAACCGACCTAGACTGAATTCATCGTCTATGGAAGGTAAACCATCATGGATCCGGTCATTTCCTTGCTGCTCCCGTTACTCACCGGGATGATCTTGTTGTGCGTCGGCTACAGCTATCAAGAGCGCGGCATTGGCGTGTTTATCCTGTGGTTGGGGATGATCTGCATCATTGGCACCGCCACCTACAAAATCCTCGAAAAGTTGGCGTAAGCCCCGTGTACACTTGCTTATCTTTGCCCGAATGACGACTCGAGGTTAATTGCCTAGTGCCTGTTTTTGCCCGCCTGTTCCTCCTGCCGCGTGTCTTTCTCATCTGTCTGCTGGCGCTGCTGCCGGTTGCCGCGGTTCAGGCCGCCAGCCTGCCGGGCATCCTCGGTGGCGGGCAAAAAGCCCAGCCGCAAGCCCAGGAACCCTTGGGCCAGTCGCTGGATGAAGTAATCAAGTCGCTGGAAAACGATCAGCAACGCGCCAAGCTGCTCGACGATTTGAAAAAGCTCCGCGACGCCAGCAAAAAGGCCCAGCCGATCACCGAGGAAGGTGTGCTCGGTTTGATCGCGACCAGCCTGCGCAGCTTCGAGAATCAGTTTTCCGGCGACGACAGCCCACTCAATCGCTGGTCCGAGGAATTGAGCCTGGCGCAAGACGAACTGCTGACGCTGATGCTGCCGGCCAACCAATGGCTGCCGATCCTCTTCGGCTTCGCTCTGGTGATGTTGATCTGGAGCCTGCTGGCAGCCGCCTTGATCTGGCTCAGCCACCGCGTGCGCGTGCGCTTTGGCCTGCAAGAAGAGTTACCGCAACACCCGCGCACCTGGGACATGCTGCGCTTCGCCCTGCGCAAATTGGGGCCGTGGATGGTGGCGTTGGCCATCACCGTTTACCTGGGTTACAAACTGCCATTGTCGCTGGGTAAAGACCTGGCGATGGTGCTGGCCTATGCGCTGGTGGTCGGCACCTTGTTCTCGGCGATTTGCGTGATCGCCTTTTCGCTGCTGGATGGCCCGCACCGGCATCGCGCCCTGTACATCCTGCGGCATCAGGCGTTTCGACCGCTGTGGCTGATTGGCAGTTTTGCCGCGTTTGGCGAAGCGTTGAACGACCCGCGCCTGATTGCCAGCCTCGGCGAGCACCTGGCGCACACCGCGGCCACCCTGACCAACGTGATGGCAGCCTTGTCCAGCGGGCTGTTCATCCTGCGTTTCCGCCGCCCCATCGCGCATTTGATTCGCAACCAACCGCTGTCCCGGCGCCTGACCCGCCGCGCGCTGACCGACAGTTTGTCGATCCTCGGCTCGTTCTGGCATATCCCGGCGCTGCTGCTGGTGGCGGTGTCGTTGTTCGCCACCTTCGTCTCCGCCGGCGACACCAGCACCGCCCTGCGTCAGGCCCTGATCTGCACCGTGTTGTTGGTGTTGTGCATGGTGATCAATGGCCTGGTGCGCCGCCACGCGCTCAAACCGCACCACGCCCATAAACGCCATGCGCTGTATTCCGAGCGCCTGAAAAACTTCTTCTACGTCCTCGCGCACTTGACGGTGTGGCTGATCTTCGTTGAGCTGGGGCTGCGGGTCTGGGGCATTTCGTTGATTCGCTTCGGCGAAGGCGACGGCCACGAAATCATGGTCAAGCTGTTCAGCCTCGGCGCCACGTTGCTGTTTGCCTGGCTGGTGTGGATTGTCAGTGACACGGCGGTTCATCACGCCCTGACCCGCTCGCGCAAAGGCCTGGCCAATGCCCGGGCGCAAACCATGATGCCGTTGATTCGCAACGTGCTGTTCGTGACGATTTTCATCATTGCGGTGATCGTCGCCCTGGCCAACATGGGCATGAACGTCACCCCGCTGCTGGCCGGTGCCGGCGTCATCGGTCTGGCCATCGGCTTTGGTGCGCAGTCACTGGTGGCGGACTTGATCACCGGTCTGTTCATCATCATCGAAGACTCGCTGGCCATCGATGACTACGTCGACGTCGGCGGGCACTTGGGCACCGTAGAAGGCCTGACCATCCGCACCGTGCGCCTGCGCGACATCGACGGCATCGTGCACACCATCCCGTTCAGCGAAATCAAAAGCATCAACAACTACTCGCGTGAATTCGGCTACGCGATCTTCCGCATCGCGATTCCGTTCAGCATGAACATCGACGACGCGATCAAGCTGATACGCGAAGTCGGGCAGAAAATGCGCGCGGACCCGCTGCAACGGCGCAACATCTGGTCACCGCTGGAGATTCAGGGCGTCGAAAGTTTCGAGTCGGGCAGCGCCATCCTGCGGGCACGTTTCAAGACTGCGCCGATCAAGCAGTGGGAAGTGTCACGGGCGTTCAACCTGTCGCTCAAACGCCATCTGGATGAGGCCGGGCTGGACCTGGCGACACCGAGGTTGAGCGTGCAGGTGAATGCGATGGCGGGGAGTGCGAGCAAGGTGGGGGCTGAGCAGAACACGCACATGGGTTAATGGACCCCTGTAGGCTACCCCGCCACCACCGCGCTCACATGTATTGCATCATGCCGCCAGTACTCCAGGTCGCAGTCGATCAAGCGCCCTTGTTGATCATGGTTGACCCTGGCAATCCGCAGACCGGGGCTGCCCAGCGACACTTTCAACGCCGCCGCGGCTTCTACTTGCAACGCCGTCGGCACCATCTCGAAACGCACCTGACCGTAACGTATGTCGTAATGACTGGCGTACAACTCGGTCAGTGACTGGGTCAAATCGAAGTCCAGTATCTGCGGGAAATATTCCGGATTCAGGTAGTGCTCGACGTATAGCACCAGCCGTTGATCAATGCGTCGTGCGCGGCAGATCTGGATCACGCTGGACAGCGCTGGCAGTTGCAACACATCACAAATCGCCGCCGAGGCCGGTTGCAGGCGTGCCGAAATCACTTCCGTCGACGGCACCCGCCCCTGCGCACTGACCATCGCGTGAAAGTGGCTGCGGCGCATCAGGTCATAAGCCAGCCGGGGCGGCGAAATGAACCAGCCACGGCGCTCCTCGCGATAAACCAGCCCCTGCGCTTCCAATTGCAACAACGCCTCGCGCACAGTAATCCGCGTGGTGTTGAACAGCTCGCTGAGTTTGCGCTCGGCGGGCAGTTTGCTGCTGGGTGGCAACAGGCCGTGCTCGATCTGTTCCTGCAAAGCCAGACCGATGGCTGTCACCGCTTTTGGTGCATCTTCGCGCATCAACGTTACCTATCTGGACTAGACCAGTGCACAAAATGGGCAGAGGCGACCGTGAATAGCCTCCCTGCAAGTATCGATCAGCCTAGGCAAAGCACATGACTGATAGATGACAAAACGACAAAAGACCCTTGAAAAACATTCACTTAAAAAGACTAAAGCAATAAATATCAGACAGTTACCCATGGTCTACGCTTACTGAGCAAGGTTTGACCCTGGCCCTTGAATGCCTATGCAGGACTGATGCCGACATCAAAGTGTCATCCTGCGGGCTTAGATTGGCTCAGGTATTGCTGACCTAGACCAACCAAACCGCAATAACGTCGATAAAAACGCAGCGTTCAAAACGCCCAAAGGAGCTTCGGATGAAACATCTTTTCCTGGCATCACTGTTAGGTTCGACCATTGCCCTGTGCACAGCCGCCATGGCAGCTGATACCGATTTGAAAACCCTGGAAGCCGCAGCCAAGACAGAAGGTGCCGTTAACAGCGTCGGCATGCCGGATGACTGGGCCAACTGGAAAGGCACCTGGGAAGACCTGGCCA
Organism: Pseudomonas sp. NA-150; assembly: GCF_044336365.1. NCBI lineage: Bacteria > Pseudomonadati > Pseudomonadota > Gammaproteobacteria > Pseudomonadales > Pseudomonadaceae > Pseudomonas > Pseudomonas sp. NA-150. The sequence goes on from NZ_CP172305.1 coordinate 5,004,318, forward strand.
AGAACTACGGCCTGAAGCACATCGACACCGACATGAGCTCGGCCCAGGAAGTGGCCAAGTTCGATGCGGAAAAAGACAACGCCAGCGCCGACATCGGCGACGTGGGTGCAGCCTTCGGCCCGATCGCCGAGAAAAAAGGCGTGACCCAGCCGTACAAGCCGACCACCTGGGCTCAGATTCCAGACTGGGCTAAAGACAAAGATGGTCACTGGGCACTGGCCTACACCGGCACCATTGCGTTTATCGTCAACAAGAAGCTGCTGCACGGTTCCGACGTCCCTACCAAGTGGGCTGACCTGAAGTCCGGTAAATACAAGGTTTCCATTGGTGACGTGAGCACCGCTGCCCAGGCCGCCAACGGCGTACTGGCTGCTGCCCTGGCCAACGGTGGTGACGAGAAGAACATTCAACCTGCGCTCGACTTGTTCGCTGACATCGCCAAGCAAGGTCGCTTGGGCCTGGCCAACACCACTATCGCCACCATGGAAAAAGGCGAGATCGAAGTCGGTATCGTTTGGGACTTCAACGGCCTGAGCTACAAAGCCAAGATGACCAACCCGGACGACTACGTCGTGCTGATCCCGTCTGACGGCTCGGTGATTTCCGGTTACACCACCATCATCAACAAATACGCCAAGCACCCGAACGCCGCCAAACTGGCGCGCGAATACATCTTCAGCGATGCAGGCCAGATCAACCTGGCGCGCGGCAACGCCCGTCCGATCCGTGCCGATCACCTGTCGCTGCCGGCTGACGTGCAATCCAAGCTGATTCCGAATGAGCAGTACAAGCATGTAACGCCGGTCAAAGATGCGGATGCATGGGAAAAAACTTCCAAGGCCCTGCCTAAGAAGTGGAACGAGACTGTCATCGTAGAAATGAAGTAATCCACACCCTGTAGGAGTGGGCTTGCCCGCGATAGTGATGTGTCAGATATATCGCTATCGCGGGCAAGCCCGCTCCTACAGTGTGGTGTTTTCGATACGGTCCCCGGAGTCCTACCCATGAAACACAACGTCATCCTGGTGGTGCTCGATGGCCTGAGTTACCAGGTCGCCCAGCATGCCATGGGGCACCTTCAGGCCTACGCAGGCGCAGGACGCGCCGCGCTGTACAAACTGGAGTGCGAGCTGCCGGCACTGTCCAGACCGCTCTATGAATGCCTCCTCACCGGGGTCAAACCCATCGACAGTGGCATCGTGCACAACCACGTATCGCGCCTGTCGAATCAGAGCAGCATTTTCCACTATGCCCGCGCAGCCGGTCTCAGCACCGCCGCTGCGGCCTATCACTGGGTCAGCGAGCTGTACAACCGTTCGCCGTTTATCGCCGCCCGTGACCGTCACACCGACGACAGCGACCTGCCGATCCAGCACGGTCACTTCTATTGGGTCGATCACTACCCCGATTCGCACCTGTTTGCCGACGCCGAAGCCCTGCGGCTGCGCCACTCGCCGAACTTTCTGTTGGTGCACCCGATGAACATCGACGACGCCGGGCACAAGCACGGCCTCGACACCCCGCAATACCGCAACAGCGCGCGTTCGGCCGACATCATCCTCGCCGATTACCTGCAAGGCTGGCTCGACGCTGGCTATCAAGTGCTGGTGACCGCCGACCACGGCATGAACAACGACCGCTCGCACAACGGCCTGCTGCCGGAGGAACGCGAAGTACCGCTGTTCGTCCTCGGCGACGCCTTCAGTTTCGATGCCCACGCCCAACCGAAACAGACCGAGCTGTGCGGCACGGTCTGCGAATTGCTCGGCGTGCCCCACGACAAGCCTGTATGCAGGGAGTTGTTGAAGTGAGTTCAGTCCGAGGCAAATGGCTGGCGGCACTCTGGTTGCTGCCCTTCGCGATATTTTTCATCGTGTTTCAGATCGCGCCGCTGGTGTGGGTGCTGGTCAACAGCCTGCAATCGGAAGACAACGGTTGGGGCCTGTCCAATTTCGTCGAAGTGTTCACCTCGCGTTTCTATCTGCAAGCCATCGGCCACAGCCTGGAAATCAGCTTCTGGTCCAGCGTATTCGGCATCGTCATTTCGATCCTCGGCGCCTACTCCCTGCGCCAGGTCGACTCGCGGCTGCGCAACTTCGTCAACGCCTTCGCCAACATGACCAGCAACTTCGCCGGGGTGCCGCTGGCCTTTGCCTTCATCATCCTGCTGGGCTTCAACGGCACCTTCACCATCATGCTGAAACAGGCCGGGGTGATTCAGGACTTCAACCTGTATTCGGAAACCGGGCTGATCATCCTCTACACCTACTTCCAGATTCCGTTGGGTGTGCTGCTGCTCTATCCGGCGTTCGACGCCCTGCGCGAAGACTGGCGTGAGTCGGCCTCTCTGCTCGGTGCCGATGGCTGGCAATACTGGCGCCACATCGGTTTGCCGGTGCTGACGCCTGCGTTGATCGGCACCTTCGTGATCCTGCTGGCCAACGCCCTCGGCGCCTACGCCACGGTGTATGCGCTGACCACCGGCAACTTCAACGTGCTGCCAATCCGAATCGCCGCGATGGTCTCGGGCGACATCAGCCTCGACCCGAACATGGCCAGCGCGCTGGCGGTGATTCTGGTGGGCCTGATGACCCTGGTGACCATCGTCCACCAATGGCTGTTGAAGAGGAGCTACCATGTCTCGCGCTGAAACCGGTCCTGCCGGCCTCTACCACAAGGCAGTGGTGTACCTGCTGTTTGCGATTCTGTTGCTGCCGTTGGCAGGCACCTTTGTCTACTCGATTGCCAGCAGTTGGTCGGCGACCATTCTGCCCAGCGGCTTCACGATCCAGTGGTACACGCAGCTGTGGAGTGACCCGCGTTTCCTCCATGCCTTCGGCCAATCGCTGTTGGTGTGTGTCGGCTCGTTGATCCTCTCGGTGGTGCTGATCCTACCGCTGCTGTTCGTGGTGCATTACCACTTTCCCAAGCTCGACGCGCTGATGAACGTGCTGATCCTGCTGCCCTTCGCCGTGCCACCGGTGGTGTCGTCTGTAGGGCTATTGCAGTTGTACGGCTCAGGACCGTTCGCGATGGTCGGGACGCCATGGATTCTGATCGGTTGCTACTTCACCGTGGCCCTGCCGTTCATGTACCGGGCGATCACCAACAACTTGCAAGCGATTAATCTGACGGACCTGATGGACGCCTCGCAACTGCTCGGCGCCAGCGTCTGGCAAGCGGCATTGCTGGTGGTGCTGCCGAACCTGCGCAAAGGCCTGATGATCGCCCTGCTGCTGTCGTTCTCCTTCCTGTTCGGTGAGTTCGTGTTCGCCAACATTCTGGTCGGCACCCGCTACGAAACCCTGCAGGTTTACCTGAACAACATGCGCAACAGCAGCGGCCACTTCACCAGTGCGCTGGTGATTTCCTACTTCATGTTCGTCCTCGTGCTGACCTGGGTCGCCAATCTACTGAACAAGGACAAAAGCCAATGAGCTTCGTCAGCGTTGAACACCTGCAAAAAAACTACGCCAGCACTGCGGTCTTCAGTGACATCAACTGCGTGATCAACAAAGGCGAGTTCGTCACCCTGCTCGGCCCGTCCGGCTGCGGCAAGTCGACCTTGCTCCGTTGCATCGCTGGCCTGACCTCGGTCACCAGCGGCCAGATTCTGCTGGACGGCGTTGACCTAGTGCCGGTATCGCCGCAGAAGCGCGGGATCGGCATGGTGTTCCAGAGCTATGCACTGTTCCCCAACATGAACGTTGAGCAGAACGTCGCCTTCGGCCTGCGCATGCAGAAGGTCAACGCCGATGACAGCCGCAAACGCGTGGCGGAAATCCTGCGCCTGGTGGAGCTCACCGACTTCGCCAATCGCTACCCGCATCAGATGTCCGGTGGCCAGTGCCAGCGTGTGGCCCTGGCCCGTTCACTGGTCACTCAGCCGCGCTTGTTGCTTTTGGATGAACCGCTGTCGGCACTCGATGCTCGGATTCGCAAACACCTGCGCGAACAGATCCGCGCCATTCAACAAGAGCTAGGCCTGACCACCATCTTCGTGACCCACGATCAGGAAGAGGCCCTGACCATGTCTGACCGAATCTTCCTGATGAATCAGGGCCGGATCGTGCAAAGCGGCGACGCCGAAACGCTGTATACGGCACCGGTCGACGTATTCGCCGCTGGCTTCATCGGCAACTACAACCTGCTGGATGCCGACAGCGCCAGCCGCCTGATGCAACGTCCGATCAAAGGCCGTATCGCCATTCGCCCGGAAGCGATCCAATTGAGCCTGACCGGCGAACTCGACGGTGAAGTGCGCAGCCACAGCTTATTGGGCAATGTGATTCGCTACCGGGTCGAAGCGCGTGGCGTGGAACTGGTGGTCGACGTGCTCAACCGCTCCGCCGGAGACTTGCACCCCAACGGCCGACGCGTCACCCTGAACATCGAAGCGTCGGCGTTGTGTGAGGTAGCCTGATACACCACGCCCACGATGGTGCGGTGGTCTGTACAGGCTGTGTAGGAGCCAACTTGTTGGCGAGGGGCTTGATGCGGTGTATCAGGTATACCGCCTCGCGAACAAGTTCGCTCCTACAGAGTAAGCGTCGCGAAGAAATTTTTTAGAGGAAAGCAGTAATGGCTTTAGCAATTTTCGACCTGGACGAAACCCTGATCGGCGGCGACTGCGCTAGCCTGTGGAGCGAGCAAATGGGCCGCCTCGGCTGGGTCGACCCTGAGTCGTTCATGCGCAAGAACGACGAACTGATGGCCGCCTACAGCGCCGGCAAACTGGCCATGGAAGACTACATGACCTTCAGCCTCGAACCCATCGCCGGGCGCACCCCGGAAGAAGTCGAGCATCTGGTCGAGCCGTGGGTCGAAGACTTTATCGAACCGATCATCTACAGCGACGCCTGCACCGCCATCGCCAAGCACCGCGCCGACGGCGACCGCATCCTGGTGATCTCCGCCTCCGCCACCTTCCTGGTCCAGGCCATCGCCGCCCGCATCGGCATCGACGAAGTGCTGGGCATCGATCCGCAGGTGATCAACGGCCACTACAGCGGCGCCACCGTCGGCGTGCTGACCTACCGCGAAGGCAAAATCACCCGCTTGATGGAATGGCTGGATGCTGAAGGCGAAAACCTGGAAGGCGCGAGTTTCTATTCCGACTCGCGTAATGATTTGCCGTTGTTGAAAAAGGTTGATTACCCGCATGTGGTCAACCCGGATGCTGCGCTGCGCGAACAGGCGGAACAGGCCGGGTGGCCGGTGCATAACTGGAAGTAACACGTATCCCGTAGCAGTCCGGCTTGCCGGCGATGGCGATTTTACCGATGCCGACGCCGGCAAGCCGGGCTGCTACGGAATCAGCGCATCTGCAACACTGCGTCAAATCATTCGCCAACCCATTGACTCTACATCCTGGCCTCGCGCCCCAGAAGATCACTCACCCATTGATTGATGCTTTTGTGCGCCAACTCGGCTTTAGACGCGATGGTTGCGTGTAGCGCAGGCTCCAGACGCAGGCTCAACTTTCCAGAGTAGGCCTTCTGAGGCTCACGTCCGAGCTTCGCGCAGGTGTCGAGGTAATCGTTGACTGCCTCTTCGAACGCCGCTCGTAATTCGGCCACTGATTCCCCGTGGAAACCAATTACGTCGCGAATCCCGGCGATATGGCCGATCAGCAAGGCGTCTTCATCACTGTATTCGATGCGGGCTGCATAACCTTTGTAACTCATGACGTTCATGGGGCCACTCCTGCTTGTTCGAGGAACGCACGTGCGTCCCGGACCTGATAAGGCTTGGCCTCTTTATCCGGGTGCGGACGATGGAAGGTCGCTACGACTCCATTGAGCTCAAAGCGGACGCGTGATCCATTGCCTTCAACGGTGCGCGCACCTAAAGCTGTGAAAAGCGACCCAACGCGCGCCCACTCCAGGGTGCTCGGTACGAGCTTCGAACGGATTTATGGGGACGTATTGCGATTTATGGGGACGGATTTATTTATCTGAAATCATCCATCGTCGGACCGAGGTCGCCCTTGCGAACGGCTTTCGATCCTGCGCCCGATGATACTTTCAACCTCGGTAACGAATCGCTCTGTCCCCGTTAACTGTCCGCGTTGCAGCGCATTGCGAATGATCTTCAGTTCGTCTGGAGATACCGCTTGTTCGATGAAGGTTTGGTAGCGCTGGTGACGGCTATCCCGATTTGATCCGAGCGCTTCGAAGGCAGGATCAGTGTCCAGCCAATCGGCCTCCGGTTTTGAGGTAAACCTTAGATTAAAACTTGACCAAGGGTAATCGCCCGCGTGTTCAACCATCCGCGCTCGCACAGGATTGAGCTCGATATATCGACTGCATGCCAGTAAATAACTGTCCGACTGCACGAGACTTGATTTGTAACGACTCTCCCATAACGTTCCTGAGCGGTGTTCAAGCTTATTGCGATAACGCGTCATGCGCGCGGCCAGCGCCTTCATCAATTCACCCAATCCTGAAGATGATTGGGGCGCGAGAAGGAGATGGACATGATTGGTCATAAGGCAGTAGGCATAAACCTTGACACCTAATGCCTCCTTCAATTCACGCAAATCGTTCAAATAACGCGTGAAGTCATCCTCATGGGCAAATACCACTTGGCGATTATGCCCGCGTTGAACCACGTGATGGGGATATCCTGGCAATACGACACGCGCCTTCCTTGGCATCGCAGATCCTCATTTGGCTGGAGTCAATCAGCGTAGCTAGGGCGGAGAGATGCGTTCTATTTTTACGGGTACGAATTTATTTTATTTTGTATCTTACTGGTTGAAGAAAGGAGACGGATTGATTTGATAAATAAATCCGCCCCCGTTTTTGTGCGTCCCCGTTTTTGTGTGGTCCCCGTTTTTTCTCGATAAATAAATCCGCCCCCGTTTTTTCTCCGATAAATAAATCCGTCCCCGTTTTTTCTCGTTTTCGCTTTCTGTTTACTGCACAACAAACTCAACAGCACTCATCAACTGCATTCCCATAAAGAAAAAACGATTCTGCCCGAGCTCCCAATTCGCCAGCACTCCCGCGCGAACAGTTCCTGATACGACCGCACCAACTTTAACGAATTCCAACCTCACAAACGTATTGTGATTATTGTATTTGTTAGCAGACACAATTAAATCAGGCCCAGACGGTAAATACCGCGCAACATTATCATAATAAAAGCGCATACCAACCCCCTTCACATTCGTCGCAAACGTTATACTTCCCACACTGGGCTGAGAGGCGATCATATTAATTCTTTGGTGTCTATGATCGGTAGGACAGAAAACCGTCGCTTGCGCACTGTTCCCGCCAACAGCGCTCACGAGAACAGTTCCAACTGCCGCACCGGAAGGCACATTAACTCGTGCCGGCAAGCCGCTGAATTGATAATAAGAAGTGGCTCCGGAGTCAAAACTGATCCCCGTCCCAAGCGTTGCTGGATTTTCTACTTGAATCCGTAAACGCGCAGACTCAGGCAACGCCGTGGTCTTACTCACAGCAGACTCTACCTGGTAATAGATACTCACATACGAGCCTGCATTGGCCACAATCGTGTTAAAGCTGACCGTAAATGATACTGGCCCCAAGGTAAGAACCGATTTGGTTTGGGAAACCGAGCCCGCTCCTGCTGTACCCTCCCATATCATGGTGACTTTGTCGTTCACACGCATGCCTTGATAGTGCGGAACCACAACGGTGGCAGCGGTTATCGGCTTAATCATATTAATGATCAGAGAAATAGGGTCGGCTTCTATTACATCAGGGGCTGTCAGAACCAGTGGTATCGGCGCCCTGATCGCCACCAACCGCTGCGGAAACTCAAGCATGGTCGCCCCACCATCAAACGACACCTCAAAAATCAGCCGCAACCCCGAGCCATCCCTGAGCTGCCTGAGCTGACTCAGGGCCACCGTGGTGGTTGGCATGCGAGACCAGCTCCAGGTCTTGCCACGTCGGATGCAGCCAGTTATGCGCACTGCCATCTGCCTTGGTCCCTTCAAAACGCAACCAGATCCGCTGTCCCGCCCCAATGAACGGCCAAGGCCGGACGCTCAGATTGGCGTCGGCGGTCAGGGCACTCACATCGAGGATGTCATCGGGCGCCTGAGTGATTTTCGGGCCTTCTAGTGCAGCCTGCGGAATCATTTGAACCTGCAGCTCCAGTTCTTCCGAGAGATAAGGGCCCCCTGGGCGCACTACCGCATAAAGCGCTGAAATGATCCGCCCGATCGATGCCCCGACATCGGCTGACAAAATATTGAACGTAACCTCGCCACTGGCACTGCCGTTTTGTTCGGGGTAAGTCTTGCCATCCCAAGAAATGCCAATGACATCACTGGTGAGCATACCGTCGTATTTCACCAGCAGCGTGACGCCTTGCTCTCCATCCATGGGGTTGAGGATGTCATTGAGGGCTTCAATCACTCTAGGTTTAGGGAAATTGAGGTCAACCGGAGCCTTGATACTGACTGTCCGCACCTCCGACCGTTCAATCGGCCCACCGACAATCCGCTCAACTTCATACCGCGCCACCACGTCCCGATTGCGGTTGCTCTCCACCAGCGGCGGGTTGATCGGCCAGTCGATGTTCTGGTTGTTTGTGAGCACCAGAAACGCGCGGTTGTCGCTGCCCGTACCGGGCGTTCCGATCCAGTGAGTGTTGACGATGTCGTTTGTTCTCAGGGCGGCTGCGAGGCCATTGACGTGCACCACGGTGCGGTCGAACTGGTCCGGGTCGAGAACATCGCCCGGGGCGTTGTCCATCGTCGGTTTGGGCAACAAGGCGCTGTTGGCGTTGCGCACCTGATAGGTCACTGGCCTCGAGTCCTTGGTGTCCTGCGAACGAAATACCACGTAATAACTCAGCGTCAACGTGCCGTTGATCAGCGGTGACAGGTTCGATTTGGGCACCAGGAACGAGGTGGGTACGGTCTCCTCGTTAAGTCCCACGTCGTATCTGGCGTAGTAGGTCAGCGGTGTGAAACCATCGGCGAACAGGCCTTCCCACTTCAGGTGCACCACGTCACCGAAGCCTTTGCCGGAGTAAGGCTCGATGGTGACATGCGCATCGGTGTTGACGTCATCCGGGTCGACTCTGTCGCCCTGAGCTTCGTCAAGGACCGGCTCCGTCAGCCGCAAAGCGTCGCCTTTGATAAAGGCGGTGGCCGGTCTTGAGGTGCGGTTCGCACTGCCGTCTATAGGGTCGACGACGTACCACGCGCTGGCCACCCCGCCTGGAATGTCAGCCGCTGCCTGGTTGGGTACGTTGAACAGTGGACCAATGTTGGTACGTATCACCGGTTTGGGCGGTAGTATCGGGTTGGTCACATCACCGCCTTCCGCCGTTTTGCCCTCCCACAGCAGGGTGATCTCATCACCCACTTCGATACCCGGGTAGGCGCTTACCTGCACATCGACCGTCTTGCCGTTGAGCAGGGCCAGATCGATGATTTCGTTCGCATCGGCGTCGTTGAAGATGGGCGCGTCGGGCGCGTTAGGGTCGATCCTGACGTTGGTCAGAGCGGCCTCGGAATACATCGACCAGTTGGCGACCTTGTCACGGATGAAATACTCGACCCGCAGGTTTTCCCGGTCTTTGGCCTGCTCGATCAAGGTCGCGGGAACGGTGATGGTTTGCGGCGGGTAGTTGCCGCCCACCGGCGGCGCGGGCAATGGTGGATTGCTCACTGCATACATATAACCGCCCCAGTACAGGGTCAACACATCGCCTTCGCTCATGTTGAGCCACGGGTCGATGGTCAGGGTCAAATTCACAACGGGCGGCTGGATCAGCGGTGGTACTACATAGGCCACCCGCAAGTTGTCGTTCCAAGGGGTGCTGGAGTCCGGATCCGGATCACCGGGCACGGTGAGTTTGATCAAAACCGATTGATCGTTCGAGCGATCGCTGGTGCCACTGAGCTGATCAGTGATGCTGTAGTAGACCGTCGAGGTGTATTCCAATTGGCCAGGGCGAATGATGTCTGCCGGGTTTACCCGAAAGCTGATCAAGCGGTTGTCGTAATGGTTTTGATCCAGCGGAAAATCCTGCACCCGCCGACCGTCCCAGAACAACTCGACCAGATTGCCGATGCTGAACGTGCGGTCAAAAGCGGCAAGCAGCACCACTCTTAACGCGGGATCGGGTAGCAAGTCGCGATACCCAAGGCCGACCTTGGGCGCGCCGCTGTTGTCGATGACGGGAATGCTGAAATCCCTCAAAACGAAGACGCCGGGATTTCGAGATATTGCTGGCATGGTGGAGATGTTCATGGGGTTCTTCCTTGATCGTGTTTAGGTGTCACATCAACTCAAAAAAGGCCCCTGACATCCAAACAGGGGCTATCTGTAGGCCATCTATGGGATGGTTGGAATTGGGAAAAGACAAAGAATGCCCGGATCTATATGTCGCATGGCAATGTTTACGAAAGTCTCGACACTGGGTGTCGGCCCTGCACTATTGGTGATGGTGTAGGTCGTTTTGGAACACGTCCGGCATACTTTCAACAGTTGTTCCGTTGTCAGCGTCAGGACCTTGTAACCTCGAATGTTAATATCGTCCGCGGAAATGCTTTGATTGGTGATGTTAACCAAGGTTGCCGGCATCTCGGGCGCTGCTGGATCGTCGAGAAGGTCTGGCCCTAAACCGATGAACCTGAGGTCTATAGTGTCCCCCACTACTACATTGGGAAAATTTACAGGCACCTGAATAGTCGTGCCTCCTCCGTCAATACCCGCGGCACGCTGGACGACAGGATAAATATAAGGATTGACCACTATAGCCTCGTCGAACGTTACCTCCCCAAGATCATTTCCGTCGTTAGGCAAGTCGGCACTGGACTGTACCCGGACTGGGGTAATGCCGGATGTTGCACGCCCAACATTGGGTGGGGTTTCGTTATCCAGATCACGCGTCAGGATAAAGGTGACCTCTTTGAGACCGACCAACCCTGCGGCAATATTTGCTGCAGAGATAAATAACTCATAATCCTGATTAACGACGGTTATATCGGGCCCAGTCAATGTTACATTCGGTGCCCAGTTAACTGCCACATGGTCCCCTATTTGCCAAATTGGCAAGTTAGATATGACACCCAGGAATGGAATGGTGATTTTTGCCGGCTTGGTGAAGTCTCCGGCCGGAATTGTATTGTCCGGCCCCGTCCCGTTACCACTGTCACTGACGACAACTAATGGCCCCAGGTCTTCATGCTCGGGTGTACTCGGATTAGGATCGACGATGCCGCCAGGAGTAGTGAGGTCGACCGCCACCGTCGTAGCTGCCGGGCCCGCCGCTACGGTACCGTTAATTTCCACGACGTAACTGAGACTCAAAACAGGGTCCACATGCGCTGCCGTTAATATCAACGGATAAGGCAGGGTAAGCTCGACTAACGGTGTAGGGGGTGTAGGCGGAGGGATGGGTATATTACCTACAAACGCCCCGGGCATTTTGACACCGCCCCACGTACAAACGATTTCGTCATTAGGGTCAGCGTTATCATAGGCCATGATATGGACTTTAAGATCCCGCGCGTCGGTGTCGGTCACCAGATTATGGTCAACATAGGCAGGCACAACGGGCGACAATAAATTACCAGGTACATTCGTCAGCAGCACGGGAACACGGACCAACGTCATCTGGGCTTCCGTCGTTTCATTGTCCGCCCTGTCCTTCAGCTTGTAGCCAAACCACTGCACGCGATTACCCAGGTTTTCCATATAGGAACGAGGGAATTTGACCAGAACATCTCTGCCTACGTCCAGGTCCGTTATTTCGGGCTGGGGTGGAAGAAAGGTACCGGCGGAGATAGTATCGGAAGCCCCGATCCAGGGTGTAAGAATATCCCCCGCTCTCATGTCGAACCAAGGGGCTAGAGACACCTCCAGCTCGCCATTTGCATTGAGTTTGGCGGGTGTAATGCCCAGCAACTGATCGGGCGTAAAGCGCAAGGGAGCGAGGTTATCACGCCCACCGGGCATAATCCGGTCGAATTTAACGGGGATCCGAAATCCGGAAAATACGCCCGTACCGCTGGCCAAATCACCCACGCTATACTCAACGTAATGTTCGCTGTAGGTTTCAGGAGGGGCGAACTTGGCGATATCGATTTCAAAATTATAGGTGGTCAACGGATTATCATTCGGGCCCACTATACGAATCACGCCAAACCCCTGGCCTAGTAGTTCGTTGTCCCAGTGCAGTATTATATCGGAGCCTACAATCATATCTGTACTGTATTGGACGGTGACGAGTGGAGCGACGAGCAGGCTTATGGGAATCGTACCGTCAGGCTTTGCCCCGACAACAACGGCCGGATTTAATGCACGCGGCGCTGCTTTATGCGAATTACGGGCTACCTTGGTTTTGTAAACGGGAAATTGCGTCATGGCTGGATCCTCGTTGATGTTTCTCCCTGTACTGCAATGCTGAGTATTAGCCTCCTCTGATGGCGTTTACCAATATTCGGAAAGACAAAAAGTCGAACGGCATTGCCTTGCCGCTCGACCCAAAACAGTCGCTCAACAAAATCAACATGTTAAAGCCGGTTTATTTCCATTTGGAATAACCATCATTTTGAAAAAAAATTAATTTAGCTTATAGCGAATGGCTCTAATATTTATACCTATTACTTTACTAATTTAAAAACCAGACCCCGCACAACCTACGCTTGACACTGCACAAAATCGGACTTACTTATATGACTGTTTGCTATTTAAGTTCAGGCGCACCGCAACGGTTTCAACGGCCGCGTATTCGATCATTTAAAAAAGGACTGGGGTAATCGCCTGTCACTCATTGATCTCAACAGCAAGTTGAGCGCCGACGGCCATGCCGCGATCCACAGGAGGCGTCATTGTGAAAAGGAATTGCTTATCCGTTCGCCGAATTCAGCTTTCATTGAGTCTCGCGCTGCCCGTGTTGATGACCGTTCAATGCTGGGCAATCGATTTGGCGCCGGGTTCAACGACTATCGTAAACCCGGGCCCACCGTTCAATAGCTATTCGCTGAATGACGCTACGCTCATCGTCAACCCCGGCGGGAAGACACTTGGCATCATCACATTGAATAACTCGACGGTGATTATCGACGGTGGCACCGTCGACGGCAGTAGCCCTGGAAGTCTCGATACGCCCAGAGGCCTGTTTCTTCGCAACAGTACGGCAACCGTGAACAACGCAACGATCATCTCTACTACCGATATCGGCCTGAGTGTAAACGACGCCCTGGGGGGCCCCGGCTCGACGGCGACGGTTACCAAGTCGACCATTTCCGGCTTCGGCCGTGGCGTCAATATCAACGGGCCAAGCGTACTCACGCTGGTGAATACGCAGGTCACAGGTACCGGTTCGGGCTCCGGAGGTGTCGTAGCGGATGGGGTTGGCCTTGCAATGTTAGACGGCATTGTGACGCTGCAAGACAGCACCGTGACCGGCAGTAATCGCGGTGCGGTGTTGGCGACAGACCTCAGAGGCCTGAGCCCGGATCAACTGACGGTGGATCACTCATCGCTGATTGGCACGACAGGCAGCGCCATTTTGGTCAGTACGGCCAATGGTCGACAAACCAACGCCACCATTGTGGTGCAGAACGGCTCGACGTTGAGCGGTGGCAACGGCACGATTCTGGAAGTGGGCGAACTGTCCACCGTAGACCGGCCGACTACCGTGAACTTTACCGCCGATAACAGCACGCTGACCGGTAACGTGCAGGTGGTGGCCGGCTCCACAGCCAACATCACGTTACGCAACGATGCTAGCCTCACCGGCGACATGACCAACGTCAATGACGTCAGCATCGACAGTACTTCGCGCTGGAACATGCTGGATGACTCGAACGTAAATAGTCTGGCGCTGAGTGGCGGCACGGTGAACCTGCACGCCGCCAATGCCGGGTTTCATACCCTGACAGCAGGGAGTCTGACCGGGACCGGCACCTTTGAATTGGGCACCGATCTGGCAGCACATCAAAGCGACCTGCTCAACGTCACAGGTAACGCCACCGGCAATCATCAGTTGCTGATAGAAAACACCGGCACCGAGCCTCCGAAGGAAGATCATGCCCAGCAGGTGGTGCACACCGGAAGTGGCGATGCAGCGTTCTCGGTGGTCGGCGGTGTGGTAGATGCCGGGACCTTTACCTACAACCTGGAGCAACGCGGTACAGACTGGTTTCTGGTGCAGGCGCGGGACGATAACGGTGACCCAATCCCCACTCCGAGCACTGAGACCGTGATCGACCTGGCCGGTGCCGCCCCCACCGTGTGGTACGGCGAGCTGGCCACTTTGCGCAGCCGCATGGGGGAACTGCGCTATGGCCATGATCAAGGTGGTGCATGGGCTCGTACGTACGGCAATAAATTCAACGTGTCACCGGCAGATAGCAGCGCTTATTCGCAAACACAGGGCGGCGTTTCCTTCGGTGTCGACACACCTTTGCCTAGCGCCGACGGGCAATGGCTGATCGGTGTGATGGGCGGTTACAGCCATTCTGACCTGGACATACAACGCGGCTCTTCCGGTGATGTCGACAGCTATTACCTTGGGCTCTACAGCACATGGCTGTCGACCTCCGGGTATTACCTCGATGCGGTGGCAAAGATCAACCGCTTCCATAACAGTGCCGATGCACAGATGGACGATGGGCAAAAAAGCAAAGGCAGTTACAGCAACTACGGCATGGGGGTTTCAGTGGAGGGCGGCAAACACATCGAACTGGCTGACCGCTGGTTTGTCGAACCGTATGCCCAGGCTTCAGTGCTGTGGGTTGAGGGCAAGGATTTCCAACTGGACAACGGGCTTGACGCTGACAGCAATGATGCCAAGTCGCTGCTGGGGGAAATCGGCACCCACGTGGGTCGAACCTATCCGTTGGCCAAAGGCGGGTTTATCCAGCCCTACGTCAAAGTTGCCGTGGCTCAAGAGTTTGCCAAGAGCAACAGGGTGAGCGTCAACGGTACATCCTTTAACGACGACCTGTCAGGCACTCGCGGCAAACTGGGTACGGGTGTCGCGGCTCAATTGACTGACGTGCTGCAAGTGCACGCGGATTTAGACTACAGCAATGGTGATCACATCGAACAACCTTGGGGTGTGAACGTGGGATTGCGCTACTCGTGGTAATCGAGTGTGACCACTGCACGCATCAAAGAGTTTTTTAGCATTCTGTTTCTATTTAATACAGCGGCGAAGCGAACCTAAAAAAAGGAAATTTCCTACATCCTTTGGGGAATTGCCTGAAAGACGTCTGTAGTCCTTTTCTATCAAATAACGCCTTCGAATTATTCGCACACCCGTGCTCATCGAAGGTGCTGTAAGAAATGTCTGCCAACTGTATTTTTTTCAAAAAAACCTGTCTGTCGCTGGCTGTCGTTGTAGGGATGACGGCCGCAGGACATGCAACGGCTGTGACGCTGAATCCTGGCGAAGATTTTACGGTGGTTAGCCCTACTCCCTACGATTGGCTACTCCACAGTGCCTCGTTGACGGTGACCTCCACTGGCGTCACCAAAGACATCGATGCCCGAGACGGCTCCACCGTTACTATTGAAGGCGGTCGAGTTAATTCCGACGGTCAGGCGGGCATCAGGCTGACGGCCAGCGATGCCATCATCAACAACGCGACCATTATTGCGACCAACGTCGGCACCTCAAACACTGAGCAAAGCTTTGGTCTCAATTTGATGGCTGCGCCTGGCGGCCAGGCGTCTACCGCACAGGTCAAGGACAGCACTATTTCCGGTGTAGGGCGTGGTATCAACCTGGCCGGCGGCAGCACCTTGACGATGTCTGGCACCCACGTGAAAGGCAACGCGGGCATTGACGCGGTTGGGCCTATCGAAGGTGGCGTGGGCCTGACAATGTTTAGCAGCACCGCAAACCTGCTGCAACGCAGCGTGGTGACGGGCGACAACCTCGGGGCAATCATCGCCGCCGTCGGTCCAAACACAGCCTCCACACTGAACATTGATGGCGGCTCGCAGGTGATCGGCTTGAACGGCAGCGCGATCAAGGTCAGTTCAACTAACGGTACGGTTACCGATGCCACCATCAACATCACCAACGGTTCGACCCTGACCGGCGGCAATGGCGTGATTCTGGATGTGGAACAAAACTCAACTGCCCACTTCAACGTCAATAACAGCCGCTTGGTCGGTGACGTAATGGTCGAGAGCGGATCGACTGCCAATCTCGACTTGCAAAACAACGCCAGTCTGACCGGCAAGATCACTAATGCCTCCAGCTTGAACATCGACGGTTCCTCACTGTGGGTCATGGAAGGTGACTCCAGCGTCGGCAAACTGGGCCTGAACGGCGGCACCGTTGACCTGCGCGGTACGACGCCAGGCTTCCATCAATTGGCTGTCGGCGAACTGTCGGGCAACGGCACTTTTGCACTCGGCACAGATTTGGCGGCTGAAGCCGGTGACACCCTAAACGTCAAGGGCCAGGCCACCGGCACGCACAAGTTGCTGGTAGAAAACTCGGGGATCAGCCCACTCGCTGGCGGTGCGGATCGCCAACTGGTGCACATTGGCAGTGGCGATGCGCAGTTCTCGGTAATCGGCGGCAAGGTCGATGTCGGTACATTTGCCTACGAGCTGGAGCAACAGGATCGAGGGGCTGCCGGGATCGACTGGGCTTTGGTCCAGACGTCCGAACTGTCGAAAAGCGCCGAAGCAGCCGTCGGCCTGTTCAGTGCCGCGCCGACCGTGTGGTACGGCGAATCAGCGACCCTGCGCAGCCGTATGGGTGAACTGCGCAACGGCCAGGACCAAGGTGGCGGCTGGATGCGCACCTACGGCAATAAATTCAACATGTCGGCTGCCGGTGGCACTGAGTACAAGCAGACGCAACAAGGTATTTCCTTCGGTGCCGATCTGCCGGTTTCCAACAGCGACGGCCAATGGCTGCTCGGTTTGATGGGCGGTTACAGCAAGTCCGATCTGGACCTTAAAGGTGGCACCACCGGCACCGTTCACAGTACCTATATCGGCGCGTACAGCACTTGGGTGGCAGACGACGGCTTCTACATCGATGCGCTGATCAAGGCCAACCGCTTCCAAAACCAGGCCAACGTAACCATGCGCGATGGCGAGAAAGCTAAAGGCAAGTACAACAACTACGGCATCGGTGGTTCGATCGAAGCAGGCAAGCACATCACCTTTGCTGACGATTGGTTTGTTGAACCTTATGCACAAGTATCGACCTTGTGGGTCAGCGGCAACGACTACACGCTGGACAACGGGCTGGAAGCCAGCAGCAACAAGGCCGATTCGCTGCTAGGTAAAGTCGGTACGCACCTGGGCCGCAAATTCGCGTTGGAGGATGGTGGTTTCGTACAACCTTATGTGAAAGCAGCCGTTGGGCGTGAGTTCGTCAAGAACAACAAAGTCTCGGTCAATGACCAGCGCTTTACCAACGACCTGTCAGGCAGCCGTGCCGAACTCGGTGCAGGCATCTCGGCGCAATTGACCGATGTGATGCAGGTGCATGCTGATTTTGACTACATGAACGGCAGAAACATCGAACAGCCGTGGGGCGTGAACGTCGGGCTGCGTTACAACTGGTAAGGCGATTTGTGGGGGCGACTTGATGCGGTGCATCAGGTACGCCGCCTTCGCGAACACGTTCGCTCCCACCGGGTTTTATGCCCAACCTGTGGGAGCAAATTTGTTCGCGAAGGGCTCGATCAGACCAGACTCTCGTCAATCACCAACACCAACTTCCCCTCGACCTTATTGGTCGCCAACTCGGCAAACGCCTCTTCGGCTTCAAGGATCGGGAAGGTCTTGGCCAGTTGTGGCTTCAAACGCCCTTCGGCGAACAGCGGCCACACATGCTGGTTCAGATCACTGAGCAAATCGGCCTTGAACTGATCGTCACGACTGCGCAGGGTCGAACCGAGGATGTGAATGCGCTTGCCCAACACTAATCCCAGGTCAAGCTGCGCTTCGCGCCCGCCCATCAAACCGATCAATACCAATCGGCCATCAACGTTCAGCACCTTGAGGTTCAGTGCGGCGTAGTTGGCGCCGACCGGGTCGAGGATGACGTCGTACGGGCCGAGGTCTTTCAAGCCGTCCAGATTGTCGCCACGCACCACGCCGCCCTGCGCACCGAGGGCTTCGCAATAGGCCAGACGCTCGGCGGAACCGACGCTGACCCATACCGGGTTGCCGAAGGCTTTGCACAGCTGAATGCCGGCTGAACCAACTCCACTTGCTCCGGCATGCAGCAAGACTTTTTCGCCGGGTTTGAGTGCGGCGAGTTGAAACAGATTCAACCAGACGGTGGCGTAGACTTCTACGATGCCAGCGGCTTCCGGCAACGACATTCCGTCGGGAACCGGCAGCACATGGCGGCCATCTACCACCACTTCTTCGGCCATCGCCCCCCCCGCCAATAGCGCGCAGACACGGTCGCCGACCTGCCAGGCCGAGCCCGCGCCGACTTCGCTGATCACCCCGGAGCACTCCATTCCCAGCGTGTGGCTGGCGCCCGGAGGTGGCGGATACAGGCCCGCGCGCTGCAACAAATCGGCGCGATTGAGCCCCGCCGCCGCGACCCGAATGCGAACGTGTCCCACATCGCAGCTCAAGTCAGGTTGTTCGAGCCATTCCACATGTCCCTCAACGCCTTGCAATGCCTTCACAGTGCCTCCATAGTGAGTCTGGACTGAGCCGGTGCTATAGACGCACGGGCTTTTTGCATTATGCGACCGGATCCGACGGAACCGGCGATCTAATAGACGGCCTAATATGCGTTATCAATTGCCCCCGCGTCGAATCAGCATGAAGCATTTCTTCCCTAGCACCGCACTTGCCCTACTCATTGGGTTGAGCGTATTGCCGTTTTCCAGCACGACGTTCGCCGCCAATAGCTGGGATAACCTTCAGCCTGATCGCGAAGAGGTCATTGCCAGTCTCAACATTGTCGAGCTGCTCAAAAGGCACCACTACAGCAAGCCACCATTGGACGACAAGCGCTCGGAAATCATCTACCAGAGCTACCTCAAACTCCTTGATCCGTCGCGCAGCTATTTCCTCGCCAGCGACATCACCGAGTTCGACAAATGGCGTCTGCAGTTCGACGACTTCCTGAAGAGCGGCGACCTCAATCCCGGCTTCACCATCTACAAACGCTACCTGGACCGCGTCAAGTCGCGTCTGGACTTCGCGATTGCAGAGCTGAACAAGGGCGTCGACAAATTCGACTTCACCACCAAGGAAACCTTGTTGGTGGATCGCAAGGACAGCCCGTGGGCCAAGTCCGATTCCGATCTGGACGATCTGTGGCGCAAACGCGTCAAGGATGAAGTCCTGCGCCTGAAGATCGCCGGCAAAGAGCCTAAAGCGATTCAGGAGCTGCTGACCAAGCGCTACAAGAATCAATTGGCGCGTCTGACGCAGACTCGCAGCGAAGACATCTTCCAGGCCTACATCAACACCTTCGCCATGTCCTACGATCCGCACACCAACTACTTGTCGCCTGAGAGTGCGGAAAACTTCGACATCAACATGAGCCTGTCGCTGGAAGGCATCGGCGCCGTGTTGCAGAGCGACAACGACAACGTGAAGATCGTGCGCCTGGTACCGGCTGGCCCTGCCGCCAAAACCAAGCAAGTCGCACCGTCGGACAAGATCGTCGGCGTTGCCCAGGGCGACAAAGAGATGGTCGACGTGATCGGTTGGCGTCTGGACGAAGTGGTCAAACTGATTCGCGGCCCTAAAGGCTCGATCGTGCGCCTGGAAGTGATTCCGGCGACCAACGCACCGGCTGACAACACCAGCAAGATCGTGTCGATCACTCGCGAAGCGGTCAAGCTTGAAGAGCAAGCGGCGAAGAAGTCGATCCTCAACCTCAAGCAGGATGGCCACGACTACAAACTCGGCGTGATCGAGATCCCGGCGTTCTATCTGGACTTCAAGGCCTACCGTGCTGGTGATCCGGAATACAAGAGCACCACCCGTGATGTGAAGAAACTGCTGACTGAACTGCAAGCCGAGAAAGTCGATGGCGTGGTCATCGACCTGCGCAACAACGGCGGCGGCTCGTTGCAGGAAGCTACGGAGTTGACCAGCCTGTTCATCGACAAAGGCCCGACTGTGTTGGTGCGTAATGCCGACGGTAAGGTCGACGTGCTGGAAGACGAAGACAACGGCGCCTTCTACAAAGGCCCGATGGCGTTGCTGGTCAACCGTCTCTCGGCGTCCGCTTCGGAGATTTTCGCCGGCGCGCTGCAGGACTACCACCGTGCGTTGATCATCGGCGGTCAGACCTTCGGTAAAGGCACCGTGCAGACCATTCAGCCGCTGAACCATGGCGAACTGAAACTGACCCTGGCCAAGTTCTACCGGGTTTCCGGCCAGAGCACCCAGCATCAGGGCGTACTGCCGGACATCGCCTACCCGTCGATCATCGACACCAAGGAAATCGGCGAAAGCGCGTTGCCGGAAGCGATGGCCTACGACACGATCAAGCCGGCGATCAAGCCGGTGGTGGATCCGTTCAAACCGTTCCTGGCGCAATTGAAAGCGCGGCACGACGCCCGTTCTTCGAAAGATCCTGAGTTCGTGTTCATCGAAAACCGTCTGGACCTGGCGCAAAAACTGATGGCCGAGAAAACCGTCAGCCTGAACGAAGCTGAGCGCCGTGCGCAGCACACCGACATCGAAGGCAAGCAACTGGCGCTGGAAAACACCCGTCGCAAAGCCAAAGGTCAAGACCCGCTCAAAGAGCTGAAGAAAGAAGACGAAGATGCCCTGCCGGCTGAAGACGACAAGACCAAACCCGAGGACGACGCCTACCTGGCCGAGACCGGGCGCATCTTGATCGACTACCTGAGCCTGGACAGCTCCGTTGCCAAGAAGTAAAAGCGCCGTAAGCGTGACGGTATGAGGTGTCAAAGTAGTGCTTTAGTAGCATTTCGTCATCATACAGTCATGAATCTGTCGTGAAATGGAGGGGCTGAGCGTTAAAGTGCTCAGCCCCTTTTTCTTGCGCAGAGATCGCCATGACCGTCACTGAACAGCTGAGCGCACTGAGTTCAATTCTGGCTCAACGCGATTTGTACAGCTTGTTCCAACCGATAGTGTCGTTATCGGACCGTCGTATTCTCGGTTACGAGGCCTTGACCCGAGGCCCGTCCAATAGCCCGCTGCACTCCCCCATCAGCCTGTTCGCCGTGGCCCGCCAGGCCGGGCGCCTCAGTGAGCTGGAGCTGGCCGCGCGTGAAAGCGCCTGCCGTCGCTTTGCCGAACAAAAGCTTGAAGGCAAGCTGTTCCTCAACGTCTCCCCCGAGTCCCTGCTCGAAGCCAGCCACCCGCCAGGCCGCACCCTGGAGTTGTTGCAAAAATACGGTATCGCCCCCAATCAGGTGGTGATCGAGCTGACCGAACAGACGCCCACCGACGATTTCGATCTGCTGTACAAAGCCTTGCACCACTACCGCGACATGGGTTTTTCAATTGCGCTGGATGATTTGGGTGCGGGGTATTCAAGCCTGCGCCTGTGGTCGGAGATGCGCCCGGATTACGTGAAAATCGACCGGCATTTCATCGATGGCATTCATCTGGACGCGGTCAAGCGCGAGTTCGTCGGCTCCATGCTGCACATGGCCAAAGCCTCCCGCGCGTTGGTGGTGGCCGAAGGCATCGAGTTGCAGGAAGAACTGGCGGTATTGATCGACATGGGTGTGGACCTGGTGCAGGGTTACCTGCTGTGCCGTCCGCAGGAGTTCCCGCCGCGTGACGCCCGAGCCTTGCTGCCCAAGCTCGACCCGTCGGCCCCGGCGCTGAACGAAGACGCGCCGGACCTCAGCGCGCTGCTCAATGAACAACCGGCGGTGATTCAATCGACACCCACCGCCAGCGTGCTGGAGTACTTCCGCAAGCAAGTTAACCTCAACTCGCTGGCGGTACTGGACGATCAGTCGCAACCCTGCGGCATCGTGCATCGGCATTCGCTGTCCGAGGCGCTGCTCAAGCCGTTTGCCACGGACTTGTTCGCGCGCAAGCCGATCAGCCGTTTGATGAGCGATGACTTCCTCGCCGTGGAGCTGAACCAATCGCTGCAACAGGTCAGTCGCTTGCTGACCAGCCGCGCCCGGCAACGCATCGAAGAAGATTTCATCATCACCTTCAACGGCCGCTATCTGGGGCTGGGTCGGGTGATCGACGTGTTGAAGTTGATTACCGAACTGAAGATTCAACAAGCGCGCTACGCCAACCCGCTGACCCTGCTGCCGGGTAACGTGCCGATCCAGCAATGCCTGACGCGCCTGCTGCAACAGGGGCGTGAGTCGATGATCTGCTACGTGGACATCGACAGCTTCAAACCCTTCAACGACATCTACGGCTACGGTCGCGGCGACGAAGTCTTGCTGTGCCTGGCTCAGTGCCTGAACGACCGCATCGACCCGAGCCGCGATTTTGTCGGGCACATTGGCGGCGATGATTTCCTGATGGTGCTCGGCTCCGAGGATTGGCGCAAACGATTGAACCTGCTGCTGGAAGACTTCCAGAACCAGTGCCGGCGCTTCTACCGTGCCGAGCATCTGGAGGCGGGTTGCTTTACCGCGCTCAACCGCCAGGGCCAGCGTCAGGAGTTCCCGCTGTTGTCGCTTTCAATCGGGGTGGTGCACATGCGCCCTGAAGCCTGTGCACATCTGGATGCCAGCCACTTGGCCGAGCTGGCGTCACAAGCCAAACACTATGCCAAGGACATCGCCGGAGCGAGCCTGCATGTGATTGATACTCGGGATTGTGCAATCAGCCTGGATAGTTAACGTCTGCTTCCCAATAGGTGGCGCGCCGCGGATCTGGCGGCAGCCCCGGAGCGCCCATCCGATAAATCTCCGACAGTTTCATCATCGCCAATGGATGGCGAGCCTCGGCGGCCATTTCCCACCAGCGTACCGCCTCGACCGCGTCAGGCCCGTTGCTTGGATTTCCGGCGAGGCTTATCACCCCCATTTGATACGCCGCTTTGCCATCGCCCGCCAATGCCGCCAGGCGCAACAAGCGCACACCCTCCTCACGCGCACCCAACCCTTGACCGCGAAAGGCCAGGATGTGGCCATAGAAGCTTTGCGCGCTGACATCGCCCAGGTTGGCCATGCGTGAGAACTGGCCCTCGAGCCATTGCCAGCCACGCGGATGTCTGACGAACCGTTCCCAGCGAAACAGGCGCCGCGCCAGCAGGTAAGTCACCCGGGCGCGTACCCACCACAGGCCGCGCTTCACGCCATTTCCGGGTAGCTGTACTCAAACACGCGCGCCACTTCGGAGGCGTGCCATGACGCCGCCGCGACGCCGTCGGACGGCCCGGAAAAACGTCCCAGACGCTCGACGCACTCAAAGAAACCAGTGCGCGGCAAACGACTCGCGCCCTGGCTGATCACCAACGAGCTGCGCAAGGGTTGTTCGGCACGGGCATCGAGGGCCGCGAGGTGCTCGAGGGCGGCGGTCAGGGTTTGCATCGCCGGGCTCGGCAGTTGCAAGCGCTCGAGCAATGCGCGGTAGGTCAAGAGGTGTCGCTGCCGACGCGCTTGATCCAATTCGGTCAGCAAACCGTCCCAGTGCTGACGACTGATGCGCACGCTCACGACACCTCACTCCAGCCCGCCACACCCAACTCCCAGGCGAGGCTGCGGCGAATCGCGGCATCGGGTAGCCGCTCTCCGCTTTCGATCAACTGCAGATACGACGGACTGATCCCCACTGTGCGCGCCAGTTGCGCCAGTTCCAGACCTTTAGCCGCACGCAGCGCAGCCAATTGGTCAAAGCCGGGAAGCTCGGCAGCCGCCTCGGCAGGCGGACTCGAGACCCGCGGCGCCGGAGCGGCCGCGATACCTGCCGCCGTTAGCAATGCCTGGTACTGAGCCCAGGGCAACACTGCGTACTCTGGCTCTCCATCACGCGAAATTACCTGAAGATCCATACAACCCCCTGTAAGACGGCAACACAATGCACGTAGTCTTATTCCTTGTATTGGCATCTTAACAGTGGACAAGGGCCGCTGGCGTGCTCTGAATCGACACACCTTCACTCTGTGCGACACTTTATTCAATAAATGCGCGGTAATCAGGGTTCGCGACGTTCCTGCTCGAGCAACGCAGGGGTTGCCGGCAAGCGTTCAACCACTGCCAGTTTTTCCACCGATTGCGCATCGCGCCAGGCGCGGAAGGCATCCAGTTCAACGTGCAGGCTCTTCATGACCCAGCCCAGGACCACGATATCGTCGAGCATGCCGAACACCGGAATCCAGTCGGGGATCAGGTCGATGGGGCTGAGGAAGTACATCAGCCCTGCCACGACCGCCACCAGCGCCTTGGGACTGATCGCGCGGTATTCACCGCGCCAGTACGCCAGGCACAAGGCCTGAAGCAAGCGCAGGTCGTCCTTGAATTTGCCCAGCCGATCACCCTGCTCCGCGCCCTTGCGCGCCACGGCGAACAACAACGCCGGCAAACGCCCGGCGGTGATCAAGCGCTGGGCCATGGGAATGAAGCGAATCAGGTTCCAGGGTATTTTCATGGTGACTCCCGATCTGTACCGGAGATTGATTTTGTGGCTGGGTAAAACCTGTGATTGCCCCCATTCCTTAGGGGCTACGTGTATTCACCGGTTCCTGATTCACCGCATCAAAGCATTCGTCAACACGTTGACCAAAAAATTCAAGGAAGCCCGATGATTCGTCATCTACGCTTGAGAGATGTTTATCCCCATCCAAAGGTTATCCACACAACTTGTGGATAACCTTGTGAACAGAGCCCTTTTTCAGGTCTGAGACCCCCGTTCTATAGGGCTTTGGCTCAAATCGGGCGTTTTTTACTCACATGAAAAATACCGTAAATATCGTTGACTTGATGCTTGAGTGACGTTACCCCCATCGCAACATCGAGACGATCACCCATCGTCCTACAATCCAGCCCGAACCAGCCCTACCCTATCCCCAGAAACGACAACGCCCCGTCGAAACGGGGCGTTGGGCACTCAAACCATCAGGTTCGATTACTTGGCTGGCGCTTCAGCGGCAGCAGCGGCTGCTGGGTCCTTGATTGCGAGCAGTTCAAGGTCGAACACCAGAACCGAGTTGGCCGGGATGGCCGGGCTTGGGCTCTGAGCGCCGTAAGCCAGGTCAGCCGGGATGTACAGCTTGACCTTCTCGCCAACGTGCATCAGTTGCAGACCTTCAACCCAACCCGGGATCACGCCGCTGACTGGCAGATCAATCGGGCTGCCGCGTTCAACGGAGCTGTCGAACACTTTGCCATCAGTCAGTTTGCCTTCGTAGTGAACAGTCACCACGTCGGATGGCTTAGGCTGTGCGCCGTCGGCTTTCTTGATGATTTCGTATTGCAGGCCGGAAGCGGTAGTTGTCACTTCCTTGCGCTTGCCATTTTCTTCGAGGAATTTCTTGCCAGCAGTTGCCGACTCTTCGCTCATTTTGGCCATACGCTCTTCAGCGCGCTTCTGCAGGGCAGCAAAGGCTTCGACCAGTTCGTCATCCTTGAGCTTCTGTGGCTTTTTGCCAACAGCGTCTTCGATACCCTCGGCTACGGCTTTGGAGTCGAGATCGTCCATGCCTTCCTGCGCCAGGCTCTTGCCCATGTTCAGGCCGATGCCGTACGAGGCTTTCTGGGCCGGAGTCTTCAGTTCTACTGTGCTCGCCTGCTTGTCGCAGCCTGCGAGTACCAGACCGACCAGGGCAATCGCCGCTGCTAACCGATGCTGTTTCATGCTAATTCCTTGTTGATGCGCCAATAGGGCAAACGTGTAAAGCCGCGAGCTTATCAGGGTGCCGCGATCAATGGCTACCGGCATGAGAGGCAGAAAAGGCAGATAAGTTCAGGTATCCAAAGGTTTTTATCGGCCCATGCTCAAGCCGTACAGCTTGGGTTCAGCTCAAGTAAAGCAGGCCATTGGCCGTTACCGGTTTTTTTGCCGATCTGCAGAGCAACCTGCAACCGAAATATACCGCGATCAATCAGGCACTTTTCAGACGCGTCATATCGTGTTTACGTACGATTTCGAATCTATGGAATGGCCACTTGCCACCCTTGCGCCGCTCAGGCATAAGGTCGGTACAACTAGACAAGGAGGGTCCAACTTGCGCCTTTTTCGCCGTGCCCTGTTCATCGTCGCTGCCCTGCTGTGCCTGGGTCTGGCGGTCATCCTGTATTACACCGCCAACCCGAAGCTGCCGGTCTACGTGGCCGCTGAACAGGTTCATTACCTGAATCAGTGGAGCCCTGACGATCGCCAGACCTTCTATTACACGCCACAGGGAACTCAGGTCAAAGGGCTGCGTTACGAGTGGTTCACCGCGTTGGAATTGCCGTTCTCCGAACAACGCTTCGCCACGCCCGAATACCTGGCGCGCTTCGGTTTTCTGGTCGATCCGAAACAGACGGCGACGCCGAATAACCCCGGCAATCTGCCCGTCGGCTTCACCCGCCACCCCGGCGCGGATGGCAAAGAGCAGTACCTGGACATCACCTGCGCCGCTTGCCACACCGGCGAATTGCGCTTCAAGGGCCAGGCCCTGCGCATCGACGGCGGCTCGGCGCAGCATGTGCTGCCGTCCAGCGTACCGACCTTGAAAGGCGGCAGCTTTGGCCAGGCGCTGGTATCGAGCATCGCCTCAACCTATTTCAACCCGTGGAAATTCGAGCGCTTCGCCCGCAACGTCCTTGGCCCGAACTATGACGCGCAGCACGAACAGTTGCGCAGCGAGTTCAAAAAATCCCTCGACACCTTCGCCCACGTCGCCTGGAATGACATGCATCGTGGTCTGTACCCGACCCAGGAGGGCCCGGGTCGGGCCGATGCCTTCGGGCGGATCGCCAATGCGACGTTCGGCGACGCGATTTCCGAGAGCAACTACCGCATCGCCAACGCACCGGTGGACTACCCGCAACTGTGGGATATCTGGACCTTCGACTGGGTGCAGTGGAACGGCTCGGCGCAGCAACCCATGGCGCGCAACATCGGCGAAGCCCTTGGCGTTGGCGCCACCCTCGATCTGTTTGACAGCAATCATCAGCCGCTGACCGGCGACGCGCGCTACCCGTCGAGCGTGCGCGTGCGCGACCTGAACACCCTGGAAGAAACGCTGCACCGGCTCAAGCCGCCCGCCTGGCCCGAAGAGCTGTTGGGCAAGATCGACATGCGTCGCGCCGCCCACGGCCAGGCGTTGTTCGCCGAAAACTGCGCCGGCTGCCACGTGCCCTCGGTCAAAACCGTCGGCGACCGTCCGGTGCAGACGTTGAAGATGTTGCCGGTTGACTACATTGGCACCGACGCCAACGCCGCCAATAACATTGCCGACAACCGCTATGACCTCAGCCCGTTGAAGATGGACCCGAACACCGAACTGACCCGGCTCAAGATCGATCTGCAACCGGCGCCCGCCGCCCCGTTGAACATCAACCAACTGTCGATGGCCAAAGGCCTGGCCTTGATCACGGCCCTGGTCGAAGAGCGGTCCTACCGCGACGCCAATGTCACGCCCGCCGAGCGCCCGCGTCTGGACGGCTACGGTCTGCCGATCAGCGTGCGTGAACTGCGCGCGTACAAGGCACGGCCGCTGGCCGGGGTCTGGGCCACACCGCCGTTTTTACACAATGGTTCGGTGCCGAACATCTACCAATTGCTCTCGCCTCAGGATGAACGCGCCACCACTTTCTACACCGGCAGTTTCGAATACGATCCGCGCCATCTGGGCTATCGCACCGCTGCATTCGACGGCGCGTTCCGCTTCGATACACGGGTCAGCGGCAACCACAACAGCGGTCACGAATTCCGATCCGGAACCCGTGGTAACGGGGTTATCGGTCGCCTGCTGCAACCCGAAGAACGCTGGGCCTTGATGGAATATTTGAAAGTGCTCGGCGGCCCGCTCGAAGCGCAATTGCCCTCAACGCCGGCAGCGGCGCTCTAAAGGAATGTCCCATGCTCGCAAACTTATGGATGCGCCTGGGCGCGTTTCTTCTAAAGCTGGTTCTGCTGCTGTTGAGCATCGCTGGGGTCGTCTGGATTTTGTCCAGTACCTGGTTCGCCTGGCACGATCGCGGCCCGGTGTCGGCCGAAGAGCACATCCCGTCCGGCGAGTCGGCGATGTCGCAGGAAATCATCCAGACCGCGATCCGTATCGTCGACCAGCACCGCGAAAGCACCCGTTACCTGCGTGATGCTCACGCCAAGGCGCATGGCTGCGTGAAGGCCGAGGTTCAGGTCTTGAACGACCTTACGCCGGCGCTGCGCCAGGGGGTATTCGCCGAGGCCGGCAAAACCTGGCAAGCGACCCTGCGTCTGTCCAATGGCAATGCCTTTCCGCAGTTCGACAGCGTCACAGACGCGCGTGGCATGGCGATCAAGTTGTTGGACGTGCCTGGGGCGCAGTTGCTGACGGATAAACCGGAGCGCAAGGAACAGGATTTTGTGATGTTCAGCCATCCGAATTTCTTTGTCAGCGATGTGGCGGAGTATCAGCAGAACATTGCTGCCCAGGCTACTGGTCAGACGTGGCAAGCGTTCTTTCCCATCTGGTGGGACCCGCGCAGTTGGCAGCTGCGCCACCTGTTGATCGCCAACGCGACCCTCGCCCCGGCGCCCAGCAGCCCGACCGAGGCCACCTATTATTCGGTTTCGCCCTACAAGTTC
Organism: Pseudomonas sp. NA-150; assembly: GCF_044336365.1. NCBI lineage: Bacteria > Pseudomonadati > Pseudomonadota > Gammaproteobacteria > Pseudomonadales > Pseudomonadaceae > Pseudomonas > Pseudomonas sp. NA-150. The sequence continues at coordinate 5,032,961 of NZ_CP172305.1, forward strand.
GGTAGCGCCAACGCCAAATTCCGCGTTGCCCCGGACCCGCTAAACTGCCCCGCTTACACATTGCCGCCACAGAACGAAAAACTGCCCAACTTCCTGCGCAACGCACTGCACCAGCGGCTGTCGGCTGATCGAGTACCGGCGTGTTTCGTGCTGCAGATCCAGCGTCAGGACCCGAGCAAGTACATGCCGATCGAAGACACCAGCATTGAATGGAAGGAAAGCGACGCGCCCTTCGAAACCGTGGCAAAGGTGCGTATTCCCGCGCAGGATTTCGACACCCCGGCGCTGAACCTGGCGTGCGATAACCTATCGTTCAATCCTTGGTTTGGCGTGGCGGCGCATCGGCCGATTGGCGGGATCAATCGGCTGCGCAAGACGGTGTATGAGGCGGTGAGTGACTATCGGCATAGTCGTAATGCGGGGCCGTGACCTCGAACGCGCCACCACATTGCAGGAGCGAACTTGTTTGCGAGGCGGTGTACCCGCCATACCGCATCAGACCGCTCGCCAACAAGTTGGCTCCTACAGGGATCACAGCTACCGGTAGTTACCAACGCAACCAGCGCGGCCCCACCTGCGAACCGATGAGCGTTGGCAGCAGCATGCCAAGCACATACCACGCGCCCCAGAACGGGACTTCCATTTCCGGGCAATGCAGGCAGTAGGCAAGGGTCGCCATCGAACCCGCGAGTAGCCCGCCGCAGGCACCGGCCAGTTTCAGGCGGGTCGGAGCCAGGCCACGCAAGGCCCAGAACACCGCAATGAAACCCGGCACCGAGAGCAGCGTGATGTTGATCGCACACACCCGCCAGGTTCTGCCCAGCACCAGCGCGACGCGGGTATCGGGTGCCGCCAGGGCTAACACATAAACGCCCCCAAGCAACACCGCCGCCAGGGCCGCGACGATAAACAGGCGACCTGAACCACCGCTCATGCCGGGCCGTGCCAAACGCGTCACCATCATCAACGAACCGATCATCAGGCCCAGCGGCAGCGCCAGTTTTGCCCAGAAAATCGGGGTGATCGCCACTTGCGCCAGATCAGGCCGGATACCAAAAACCACGGTCACCAGCAAGGTGGCGCCAATGATACCCACCAGCACCGCGAGGCCAAAACGTTTCGCCGACGCCCAGCGGTCGATCGGGGCGACGCCGGTGGCCAGCATCGAAATAAAATCATCTGTGTTCATCGTGTGCCTCTAATCTTTTCCGCCAGGGCCTTGAGCCCGCGGTGCACGCCAATCTTTACTGCCGACTCCGACAACCCGGTCATCACGGCCGTTTCCTGGACCGACAAGCCTTCAAGCTTCACGTGCATGATCGGCAAACGCTGGCGATCAGGCAGTTGCTCGAGCAATTTGCCCAGGTCACGGCTCGCTTGCGCAGGCTCGAGTTCCGGCTCGGCAAACAGCTCGGCCGAATCATCGAGGGAGTCATTGAGTCCGTCATGACGTGAACGCGACCGAAAGAAATCGGCCAGCTTGTAGCGCGCAATCGCAAAAACCCAGGCCGTCAGCGGCTGATCCGCACGGTAGGTGTGTCGTCCGTTGTGCACGGCCAACAACACTTCCTGCAGCACATCTTCGATCTCGGCGGTCTGACGCACCAGTTTCCCCCGGAGAAAACCCCGCAGATGCGGACTCAACTCCGAGAGAAAAGCGCGATAGGCCAGCTGATCTCCGTCCAACCCGGCGAGAAATAGCGTCTGAAGATGGATCTCCCGACTGCGCAACAACTCGTTATGTGTAGTTCGGTCCATCGATCGCTCTGGTTACACGAATGGAAAAAGTATTTTTTCAGGGCTATGCCATAACAGCCGCCGACAGTTTTGCCGGTGCAGCCAGGACACGCCAGAAAATTATTTGTGAAGATTTCCAAAAATATTTTGCAATGGCTGTAACCCGATGACGATTGCCGGCGAATTACCTTTCGGATCGCAAGCACAGAGCAGATTGCACTGGCGCTGCGACCACCCCCTTAAAGCTCTGGAGTACACACAATGAACAACGTCAAACTGGCTGCCCTGGCTATCGCTTTCTCCTCCTTCGCTGCCACCGCAATGGCCGCCGAAACTCCGACCACTGGCGGCGCGATGGAAAAATGCTACGGCGTTGCCATGGCCGGCCATAACGACTGCAAAGCAGGCGCAGGCACTACCTGTGCCGGTACCGCAAAAATGGACTACCAGACTAACTCCTGGAAAAACGTTCCAGCCGGCACCTGCACCAGCATCAAGACTCCAAATGGCACTGGCTCGCTGAAAGCAATGTAAGGTAACAACAGGTCAATCGGGCAAACGCCAATCATGAAGACACACCTCGCTATGGGGGCCGGACTGGGCCTTAAGCCGAACCACTATGAGGTCGCATCAGCATGCGCGGCCAGCGGCCTGTGGTTCGAAGTCCATCCGGAAAACTACATGGTCGGCGGTGGCCCGCGCCTGGCTTGGCTGGAAGCGATAGGCAGTCGTCATCCACTGTCGCTTCACGGTGTTTCACTTTCGCTCGCTGCGGATTGCCAGCCTGACGAAATGCATTTACAGCGGCTGAAGGCGCTCGCAGATCGCGTTCAGCCGGCACTTATTTCCGAGCACCTTGCCTGGTCGGCGTGGCGCGGTCAGTACCATCCTGACTTGCTGCCCTTTCCCCGGACCGGCGAAGCGCTCAATCGCATCGCCAGCAACATTCAACAGACTCAGGATGTGCTTCAACGGCGCATCGCCATCGAAAACCCGACCCATTACCTGCGCCTCGACGGGCATGACTGGAGCGAGGTCGATTTCCTTGCCGAACTGAGTCAACGCACTGGCTGCGGGCTGCTGCTGGACGTGAATAATGTCTACATCAGTGCGCATAACCTGGACTTCGATCCAACAGTCTACCTCGACGCCTTTCCGGGCGACGCGGTGATGGAAATCCACCTGGCAGGTCACAGCGTCGACCCCGGCAGCTCTGCGCTGTTGATCGACTCCCACGATGCACCCATCGTCGAGGACGTGTGGTCGCTGTACCGTCGGGTGATTGCCCGCATCGGCGCACGGCCGACGCTGATCGAGCGTGACGACCACATTCCGGAGTTCGAGGTGTTGCTGGCCGAACGCGATACCGCCCAGGCCGTGCTGGAGATGGCGCGATGAAGCTGCCATTGAGTGACTTTCAAAATGCCTTTGTCGGCGCGCTGTATGGCGTCGACTCGTCGGCACTGGCCGCGCTGACTGAACAACCGGGTTTCAGCGTGTATCGAAACACGGTGCTCAAGGGCACCACCGATGCGTTGCTTGCCAACTTCCCGACCGTTGAGCGACTGGTGGGAACCGACTGGTTTCGCGCCGCGGCCTCGATTCATGCGCATCAAACGCCCCCCACCGATGCCCGACTGCTGTATTACGGCGCCGACTTCCCGGCCTTTCTCGACACCTTCGAACACGCTCAGGACATGCCTTACCTGGGTAATGTTGCGCGCCTTGATCGTTTATGGAATGAAGTACACAGCGAGGCCGAAGACAGCGACCTTGATCTGTCAGTGTTCGCCGATTTCACCCCGGAAAAAATGAGCCTGATTCGTCTCAAGCCACGCCCTGCCGCGCGCTGGGTATGGTTTGTCGATCAGCCGGTCTACAGCATCTGGAGCATCAACCGCGAACAACGGCAGATGCCGGAAGATTTGAATTGGGTCGGTGAAGGCGCGCTACTGGTGCGCAGCACCGGCCAGGTTGAGTGGCAGCCGCTAGGTGCCGGCGGCTGCGCCTTTCTCGATGCCTGCGCTGCCGGGTTGCCCCTCGATCACGCCGCCCATCATGCACTGGAAGCAGAGGCCGAACTGGACTTCATGGCGTTGCTGACCACGCTGATCCAGTCCGGGGTGTTTGCTTCCAGTATCACGCTCGACTGAGCTTGCTGCGACGCCCTTCCCTGTAGGAGCTGCCGCAGGCCGCGACCTTTCGCGAAGCGGCAGTAAAATCACCACATTTGTCCGATCACCACTTCTCAATCCACGGCCGCAGGTCCAGCTCGAAGGTCCAGGCATCACGCGGCTGTGTATGCAAATACCAGTAGCTGTCGGCGATGTGGTCAGGGTTGAGGATGCCGTCCTGATCCTTCAGCGCATAGCGTTCCGGGAACTGGGTGCGAATGAAATCGGTGTCGATGGCCCCGTCGACCACCACATGGGCGACGTGAATATTCTGCGGTGCCAACTCCCGCGAAGCACTTTGCGCCAAGGCTCTCAGCGCGTGCTTGGCGCCGGCAAACGCCGAGAAATTTGCCGAACCGCGCAGTGCTGCCGTCGCCCCCGTAAACAAAATGGTGCCTCGCTGGCGAGTCACCATGCGCTTGGCCACTTCACGGGTATTCAGGAATCCGGAGAAACAGGCCATTTCCCAAATCTTGAAATACTTGCGCGCCGTCTCTTCGAGAATGCTGCACGGCACGTTGGCGCCGATGTTGAACACCAGCACTTCGATCGGACCGATCTCGGCCTCGATGCGCTCGACCAACGCCACCACTTCTTCTTCCTTGCGTGCATCCGAGGCAAAGCCATGGGCCACGCCGCCCTGCTCACGAATGCTGTCGACCAGCGGTTGCAGCTTCTCACCATCACGGCGAGTGACGCAGGCAATGTAACCCTCGGCGGCAAAACGCTTGGCTATCGCCCCGCCAGTGGAATCGCCCGCGCCGATGATCAACGCTACCTTGGCTTCGGATGAACTGGACATCGCAACTCCTTTAATGAACGATCGTTTTTTAATAAAACATACGCTCAGCCCAAAGGACGGTCAAGGCGCGTCTGTTTGTCAGTCAGGCTTTGGCAGGTGCTGCTTTTCGATGACCCGCAGGTTGGCCTGCAGGATTTCATCGCGGGTTTGCGGGCTCTCGACCATCCGCGACAATGCCAGGGCACCAATGCATTGCGCGATGACAGCCCAGGCCGCGTCGGGATCTTCCAGGCGCGCACTCCAGGCCTGATGCACGCCCGTCACGCTTTTCTCTACCACTTGCCGAACTTGCGGCCCGGAACGCGCAATCTCAGGACCCAGGGTCGGCAACACACACCCCTCATCTGGATGCTGCGAGTGGGCCGTGCTCAAGTATTTGCGTAGCCACTTGAGCACATGATCGTTGGGCGAATTTTCGTCACCGGCGAGCATTTGCCGGCTGTTTTCGACTTCCTCTTCGATCACCGCCTGGAACAACGCCTGCTTCGACGCGAAGTGGTTGTAGAACGCGCCACCGGTCATGCCCACGGCCGCCATCAGGGTGTCTACGCTGGTCGTACCGAAGCCACCCTTCTTGGTAATTGCCCGGCTGCTGCTGAGCAATTTGAGGCGGGTTTCGTCTTTGTGGGTCTTTGAATAGCGCATGGCGGCGCACCTGAAACGGCGGTTTGACAGAGTCAAAACGATAGCATAACGTCCGTTCAGTAAACGATGGTTTTTCTATCAAGGGAGCGCGCGGGATGAAGGTGGAGTTGTTTTTCGATGTCGGCAGTCCAGCGGCCTATCTGGCGTGGACACAATTGCCAACGCTGTGCGCGGCGAAGGGGGCTGAGCTGGTGTTTCGGCCGATGCTGCTAGGCGGGATTTTTCAGGCCACGGGTAACGCCTCCCCCGCCGCAGTACCGGCCAAAGGTCGGCATTCGACCATCGACCTCGGACGCTTCGCCAAGCGTTACGGCGTGCCGATGGTGATGAACCCCCACTTCCCGATCAATACCCTGCAATTGATGCGCGCCGTGACAGGCGTGCAGATGCGTCAGCCGGAGCGTTTCGACGCCTTCATCAGCGCACTGTTCACCGCACTCTGGGTGGATGAAGTGAACCTCAACGATCCGCAATTAATCGGCCGCACGCTGATCAAGGCGGGCTTTGCCATCGACGAGATCATGGCCCTGAGCAACGATCCCGAGGTCAAGGCGCAACTGCGGGCGACCACCGACGAAGCGCTGGAGCGCGGCGTGTTCGGCGCGCCGACGATGTTCGTCGGCGACGAGATGTTCTTCGGTCAGGATCGCCTCGACTTCGTTGCCGAAGCCTTGGGCTAAGCGATCACTGGTCGGGGCGCAGGGTTCTCATTGAGAACCCCTTAACGGTTCTCGAACTTCACACCCAATGAAGCCAACGCATCCCAGTACTTCGGATAAGTCTTGCCCACGCATTCAGGATCAAGAATCCGAATGCCCGACACTTTCAAACCTGCCAGGGCAAAGCACATGGCAATCCGGTGGTCGGCGTGGGTTTCGATCAGTGCGTCGCAGGAAGTGCCGGCCAGCGCCGGATCGGCGGCCACCAGCAGGTCGTCACCTTCGACCGTGGCCAGCCCCGGACGAATCGCATTTAAACCATCGTACAGCGCCTGAATGCGGTCGCACTCCTTGACCCGCAGGTTGGCCAGTTCGACGAAACGCACCGGGGTTTGGTTGAACGCCGCCAGCACCGCCAGGGTCGGAATCGCGTCCTGCATTTGCGAGCCGTTGATCTGCGCCTGCATCCGCGGGAATTGCGCGATGTAGTGCATGGCGTCGGCATCGGGCTGGGTGAAGTTTTCCGCTGCAACGCCCAGGTCGATACGACCACCGGTCAACGCTTCAGCCGCCCACAAATAGGTGGCCGCCGAAGCGTCCGGCTCGATCAGGTAATCATTGGCCGAGTAACCGGTCGGCGCCACACGCCACAGGGTGTCGTCCAATACTTCAATGTGAGCACCGAAGGCGCGCATGCAGGCCAGGGTCAGATCGACATAACCGCGGGCACCGATGTCCTTGCCGGTCAACGCCACTTCGATTGGCGCATCGCCGCAGGCCGCCAGCATCAACAACGCCGACACGTACTGGCTCGACAGGCCACCATCGATTTCAAAGCGTTTGACCTGAAGTGGCCCCGTGCCACGCACCTGCACCGGCGGGCAACCGGTGGCGCTTTGGGCGTCCAACCCTGCACGACCCAAAGCGTCCAGCAGCGGGCCGATGGGCCGCTTGCGCATGTAATCGTCACCGTCCAGCGTCACCGAACCCTTGACCGTGCACACCGCTGCCGTCAGGAAACGCACCGCCGTGCCGGCGTTACCGAGGAACAACGGAGCTTCGGGAGCCGTGAGTACGCCACTGCTGGTGACCACGAAACTGGTGTCGTCCGGCTCGTCGATGGTCACGCCCATCTGCCGCAAAGCGTTGGACATGTGACGGGTGTCGTCGCTCTTCAGCGCACCGCTCAAGCGGCTGGTGCCCTTGGCCAGAGCGGCCAACAGCAAGGCGCGGTTGGTGATCGACTTGGAACCGGGTGGCGACACCTGGCCATTCAACGCTGCGTTCGGAGGAAGCAAGGTAATCGTTGGCCGCAAAGCCATGGGGCAACTCCAGACTGAAATCACGAGACGAAAGGCGAGCGAGGACGCTAACGAGGCCATTGACCGGTAAGTTTTTCAGATATGGACATCGCATGCCATGAAAATTTCGCCCCGGTGCTGGCTTGGGGCTGCACATCCATGGCAGCGATGATCAGCAGGCTGGGATGCCTGCCGCGATGGGTGTTAGCTCGACAGCTGGTTCGAAAACTGCCCGACCGCACTGACCACCCGTTGCGCGCCGTCGCGAATCTCGACAATCACCGAACCGGCTTGCCCTGCCAACTCAAGGCCCTGCTCCGCCTGGCGCTTGCCGTTATCGATGGTCTGCACCGCCGCGCTCGCCAGTTGCTGGTTCTGTTGCACGACCTTGGCAATCTCATCCGTGGCATTACTGGTGCGCGAAGCCAGCTGTCGCACCTCATCGGCAACCACCGCAAAACCACGGCCCTGCTCGCCAGCCCGTGCCGCTTCAATCGCCGCGTTGAGCGCCAACAGGTTGGTTTGCCCGGCGATGTCACTGATGGTCTTGATGATCGCGCTGATCACGTGGGACTGGTTGTTCAGCGCTTCGATGCCATCGGCTGCTTCTTGCATATAGGTAGATAGCCCGCGCATGACTTCCACGGTCTGGGTCACCACGTCAGTGCCTTTCTGCGCACTGGCATCGGTTTGCAGCGAAGTGCTGTAGGCGATATTGGCTGCCTCGGCAACGGCTTGCTCCTGGTTGATCTGGTCGGTGATCACCGTGGCGAACTTGACTACTTTATACAGCCGGTCATGGGCATCGAGCAGCGGGTTGTAAGAAGCCTCCAACCACACCACGCGGCCACGGCTGTCTACGCGCTTGAAACGCTCGGCAATGAACTCGCCTCGGCGCAGCTTTTCCCAGAAGTTCTGATACTCCGCAGAGCTGGCCTCTTCCGGCTCGCAGAAGATCTTGTGGTGTTTGCCTTTGATCTGCTCCAGCGAATAGCCCATCGCTTGCAGAAACCGATCGTTGGCGGCCAGCACTTCGCCTTTGAGATTGAACTCGATCACCGCCGTCGAACGCATCAGTGCGTTGATCAGGCTCTCGTGCTCGCGGGAGGTTTCGATGGTGCGGGTCAGGTCGCTGGAATGCACCGAGAAATGCTTGATCCGACCGTCGGGGCATTTGATCGGCTGCACAATCGAACGCAACCAGGCTTCACGCCCATCGCCCCGCAACAGGCGAACCGCACCACTCAAGTGTTCGCCACGAGTAATTGCGCTTTTCAGGCGCTGATAGAAATCCAGCTGTTTGACGTGCGGCGGAACAATTTCTTCGATATTGCGCCCGATCAATTGACCGCTGCTGTACAGCATCTCTTTTTCGAAATTGCTGTTAACCGACTCGATGTTGCCCTGAGGGTCGAGATACAACACCAGCATTTCACTATCAAGGCTGTGTTTGACTTGCTCCAGTGACATCAATTCTTCGCGCAGCGCACGCATTTCAGCTTTTAGCTTGCCGTTGAACATTACCGCACTCCGAAGTATTGGCAGCTTAGTCATCGACCGGGGCCTGACTATCATTAGCATCAGTTTGATATTAATCAGCAGCGAGACAGGACCGCGGGGAAAGGAGAAGAATTTCAGGCATAAAAAAAGCGACCCTAAGGTCGCTTTTTTTGTCGCTTCAAGGAGTTCAAGGGCCTTGAAGCTAAATAATGGCGCAGCGGACGGGACTCGAACCCGCGACCCCCGGCGTGACAGGCCGGTATTCTAACCGACTGAACTACCGCTGCGCGTAACACTAAGAAGGATTGGTGGGTGATGACGGGATCGAACCGCCGACCCTCTGCTTGTAAGGCAGATGCTCTCCCAGCTGAGCTAATCACCCTTCACTCTCGGTGTGGCGCGCATTCTACGGAGCGACCCCACCTCTGGCAAGCACTTTTTTAAATAATTTTTATAATCCTGCCAAAGGCTTAGCACAGGGTTGGCCGCGAGGGCCGAGCAGCTAATAATGCCCCCCTTTGTATAAAGGAGAGATTCACCCCATGTGGTTCAAAAACCTGCTTGTCTATCGCCTGACCCAAGATCTGCCTTTTGATGCCGAGGCGCTGGAAACAGCATTGGCGACCAAGCCAGCGCGCGCTTGTGCCAGCCAGGAGTTGACCACTTATGGCTTCGTCGCACCGTTCGGCAAAGGAGAAGACGCGCCCCTGGTCCACGTCAGCGGCGACTTCCTGCTGATCGCGGCACGTAAAGAAGAACGTATTCTGCCGGGCAGCGTGGTGCGTGACGCGCTGAAGGAAAAGGTCGAAGAGATCGAAGCCGAGCAAATGCGCAAGGTCTATAAGAAGGAACGCGATCAGCTCAAGGATGAAATCATCCAGGCTTTCCTGCCGCGTGCCTTTATTCGTCGCTCCGCGACCTTCGCCGCCATCGCGCCAAAACAGGGGCTGATTCTGGTCAACTCCGCCAGCCCGAAGCGCGCCGAAGACCTGCTCTCCACCTTGCGTGAAGTGATCGGCACGTTGCCGGTACGTCCGCTGACGGTGAAAGTCGCCCCGACCGCCGTCATGACTGACTGGGTCACCACCCAGAAAGCCGCCGACAACTTCTTCGTCCTCGACGAATGCGAGCTGCGCGATACCCATGAAGACGGCGGCATCGTGCGTTGCAAGCGCCAGGACCTGACCAGCGATGAAATCCAGCTGCACCTGAGCACTGGCAAAGTCGTCACCCAGCTGTCGCTGGCGTGGATGGACAAACTGTCCTTCGTGCTGGACGACAAAATGGTGGTCAAGCGCCTGAAGTTCGAAGACTTGTTGCAGGATCAAGCAGAACAGGACGGCGGCGAAGAAGCCCTCGGCCAACTGGACGCCAGCTTCACCCTGATGATGCTGACCTTCGGCGAGTTCTTGCCGGAGCTGTTTGAAGCGCTGGGCGGCGAAGAATTACCTCAAGGCATCTAAGCCATCGGTGCGTGTGCGCTGCTGACCTCGGTAGCGCACTCATCTTTCTAATAAAAAGGAACACGCCATGCGTGCGTTGGCTGCATTGAGTCGCTTTGTCGGTAATACCTTTGCGTATTGGGTGCTGTTGTTCGCAGTACTGGCGTTTCTGTTTCCCGCTGCCTTCATCGGTCTCAAGGGCGCCATCGTGCCGTTGTTGGGCCTGGTGATGTTCGGCATGGGCTTGACCCTCAAGCTCGAAGATTTTTCTGAAGTCGTGCGCCATCCGTGGCGTGTGGCCTTGGGCGTGGTCGCGCATTTCGTGATCATGCCTGGCGTGGCCTGGCTGTTGTGTCAGGCGTTTCACCTGCCGGCGGAAATTGCCGTCGGGGTGATTCTGGTGGGTTGCTGCCCGAGTGGCACCTCGTCCAACGTCATGACCTGGCTGGCCCGCGGTGACCTGGCGTTGTCGGTGGCAATTGCCGCCGTCACCACCCTGCTCGCCCCGCTACTGACCCCGGCACTGATCTGGCTGCTGGCCTCGGCGTGGTTACCGGTGTCCTTCATGGATATGTTCTGGTCGATCCTGCAACTGGTGTTGCTGCCGATTGTGCTGGGTGTGGTGGCGCAGCGAGTGCTGGGCAAGCGCGTCGGTTTTGCCGTGGATGTGTTACCGCTTATTTCGGTGGTCAGCATTGTGATGATCGTGTGTGCGGTGGTCGCGGCGAGTCAGGCGAAGATCGCTGAATCCGGCCTGCTGATCATGGCGGTGGTGATGTTGCACAACAGCTTCGGCTTCGTGCTGGGTTACTTCACCGGCAAGCTGTTCAAGCTGCCATTGGCGCAACGCAAGTCGCTGTCGCTGGAAGTCGGCATGCAAAACTCCGGGCTGGGCGCTGCGCTGGCCAGTGCGCATTTCTCGCCACTGGCGGCGGTGCCGAGCGCGCTGTTCAGTGTTTGGCACAATATTTCCGGGGCCTTGCTCTCGACCTATTTCCGCCGCATGAGTGAAAAAGCCGACCGCGAATTGGCCAGCCAGCAGACTGTTCGTTAACACCCCGGACTTGCCCCCGGATCGGTTTTGTGCAAAATACTGCACACAGTCAGGACGACCTGACTGATCCATCAGGAAAAACCGCTTCGGGGACGACCCCTATATAAGGAGGTCATCATGTCCTGGATCATTCTGTTTTTCGCCGGCCTGTTCGAGGTTGGCTGGGCCGTCGGCCTGAAATACACCGAAGGCTTCACCCGCCCCCTGCCTACCGCCCTGACCGTCGCTGCGATGCTTGCCAGCCTTGGCTTGCTGGGCATCGCCATGAAAGAACTGCCGCTGGGCACGGCCTATGCGATCTGGACCGGGGTCGGTGCGATTGGCACGGTGATCGCCGGGGTGATCCTGTTCGGTGAGTCCATGGCGTTGATGCGCGTTGCCAGTGTGGCGTTGATTTTGTGTGGGTTGGTGGGACTAAAAATCAGCGCTTGAAGCGGTGTGTCAAATGCGCCGCAGTCTCTGTAGGAGCCAACTTGTTGGCGAGAGGCTTGATGCGGTGTGCCAGAAATACCGCCCTCGCGAACAAGTTCGCTCCTACAGGGATTTGCGTCGTTTAGCGAACCACGCCCCGAAGCTCCGCCACCTGTGCCTGCAACCCTGCCGGGTGCGCCGCCTCGGAGTGCACCGCTGGCCCGGCCACCAGGGTAATCCGCGACCACAGGCGACGCAGAAACCCTTTGTTCGGATCACGGCTGAAGAAGCTGCCCCACAACCCTTGCAACGCCAGCGGAATCACCGGCACCGGCGTCTCTTGCAGAATCCGCGTCACCCCGCCCTTGAACTCGTCAATCTCGCCATCCGTAGTCAATTTGCCCTCCGGGAAGATGCACACCAGCTCACCCTCATTCAGGTACTCGGCTATTTTCTTGAACGCCTGATCGTAGACCTGCAGATCCTCGCCGCGCCCGGCAATCGGGATCGCTCCGGCGGTGCGGAAGATGAAGTTCAACACCGGCAGGTTGAAGATCTTGTAATACATCACAAAGCGAATTGGCCGACGCACCGAACCGGCGATCAACAGTGCATCGACAAACGACACATGGTTGCACACCAGCAACGCCGCGCCTTCATCCGGGATCGCCTCAAGGTTGCGGTGTTCGACGCGGTACATGGAATGGCTGAGCAGCCAGATCATGAAACGCATGCTGAACTCGGGCACGATTTTGAAAATGTAGGTGTTGACCGCGATGTTCATCAGCGACACCACCAGGAACAGCTGCGGAATCGACAGCTTGGCCACGCTCAGCAGCACAATCGAAACAATGGCCGAGACCACCATGAACAGCGCATTGAGAATGTTGTTCGAGGCAATCACCCGCGAGCGTTCTTTCTCCGACGTGCGCGATTGAATCAACGCATACAGCGGCACGATGTAGAAACCGCCGAAGACGCCGATGCCCAGCACATCCGCCAGCACCCACCACGCTTGCCCGTAGGACAACACCGTCAGCCAGTCATTGGCCACCGCGTTCTGCGGGAAACCTCCGGAATGCCACCACAGCAGCAAGCCAAACACGGTCAGGCCCACCGAGCCGAAGGGCACCAGACCGATCTCGACCTTACGCCCCGACAGCCGCTCACAGAGCATCGAGCCTGCGGCAATGCCGATGGAAAACACCGTAAGGATCAAAGTCACCACGGTCTCGTCGCCGTACAGCCATTCTTTGGCGTAGGCCGGAATCTGCGTCAGGTAAACCGCACCGACGAACCAGAACCAGGAGTTACCGACAATCGAGCGCGACACCGCCGGGGTCTGGCCCAAGCCCAGACGCAACGTCGCCCAGGACTCACTGAAAATGTTCCAGTTCAGGCGCATTTCCGGTGACGCCGCCACCGCACGCGGGATGCCGCGGCTGGCGAGGTAACCCAGGCACGCCACCAGCAACAGCACCGTTGCGACGATGGGCGCGTAGTGCGAAGAAGACATCATCACCCCGGCGCAAATGGTCCCGGCCAGAATCGCCAAAAACGTGCCCATCTCCACCAGGCCGTTGCCGCCCACCAGTTCATCTTCATGCAGGTGCTGCGGCAGGATCGAATACTTCACCGGCCCGAACAGCGCCGAATGGGTGCCCATGGCAAACAGCGCCAGCAACATCATCCACAAATGGTTGAGCATGAAGCCCGCGGCGCCGACCAGCATGATCGCAATTTCGCCCAGCTTGATCAGACGAATCAGCGCGTCCTTGGCGTACTTTTCACCGAACTGCCCGGCCAGCGCCGAAAACAAAAAGAACGGCAGAATGAACAGCAGTGCACACAGGTTGACCCAGATCGAGCGATCACCGTCGATGCTCAGTTTGTAGAGAATGGCGAGGATCAGCGACTGCTTGAGGACGTTATCGTTGAACGCCCCGAGGGACTGGGTGATGAAAAACGGCAGGAAGCGCCGCTTCCCCAGCAGATTGAATTGCGACTGACTCATCGTCCGTGTACCTGAGTGGCGCCGAGATCGGCTTTTTCAATTGGAGGATCGAAGTCCAATCGGAGCCACATTGAAGAGGTAACCCGGACGAATGTCGATAGGACGCGACTCACTCAGACGCGTCCTACAGCATCCGCTACTTATTTCCCAACCCGGCAATGCACGGCGAGACAAACAACTCCCCTCGATAAGCACCGCGCACGGTACGGGCCATGACCACTACCCACAGCGCCACCAGGCTCAACACCAGCAACGTGCCCAGCAGCGAAAAGAAGCTCAGGTTCAACACCGAACCCAGCTTGAGGGTGGTCGAGGCATACACACCCAAGGGGAAGGTGAAGCCCCACCAGCCGAGGTTGAACGGGATACCGTTGCGCAGGTAGCGCACGGTGATCAGCACCGCCATCAGCATCCACCACAAGCCCAGCCCCCACAGGGTGACGCCCGCAATCAGCCCGATACCGTTGGCGATTTCACCGACACCCGGCAAGCCGTTGGCCGCAAAAATTGCCGGTGCGTCGCCGCCCAACACCAACATGCCCAGCGAGCCGGTGCCGATCGGACCCAGCGCCAGCCAGCTCGACGACGCCATGCTTTCGTGGGGCAGTTTGTGCAGGGCCATGCGCAACAGCAGTATCGTCAGAATGCTCAACGCCACCGGCACCGAAAACGCCCACATCACGTAACTGGTGATCAGCACCTGAAACTGCGCGGTCGCCGTGGCCAAATGCGGGGCCAGCAGACCACCACTCGATGCCGCCACTTCAGCCGCCACCACCGGCAGCAGCCACACGGCGGTCATCTGATCGATGCTGTGTTGCTGACGGGTAAACATCATGAACGGAATCAGCACACCGCACGCCAGGGACATGGCCACGTCCAGCCACCACATCACTTCGGCAATCGACACCGCCGCATCGCCCCAGTGCGGCACGCCGAACACCAGAAAACCGTTAATGATCGTGGCCATGCCCATAGGAATGGTGCCGAAGAACATCGACACCGTGGAGTGGCCAAACACCCGCCGCGCTTCGTCGAAGAAAAAAACCCAGCGCGCCGTATACAGCGCGGTGAACAGCACGAACAACACGATGTTGAACAGCCACAGGGCTTCGGCGAGCAGGCGCAGGCCAGGAATCTGCAGCGGCACTTGCGCCAGGGTCAGGGACAAAATCCCGGTGCCCATGGTCGCAGCGAACCAATTAGGGGTGAACTGACGGATCACTTCGCGCGGGTGGCTGAGTTGACTCAGGGGGCGCAAGCCGCTGGTGGCAGCGGGGTCAGGGCGAATCGAATTTGGGCAAGTCATGGTCGTCTCCTTCCTCTGGTGAGGTGGGATTGATCTTATGCCTTTGGGAAATATCTATATAACGGGTATTTTCTCTATAGGTCATCTGTTTTACCTATATATCCGTTCTGCGGCATCTGACCGCGTCACGACCTTGGTCAAACTGACGAACACCAGCCATCATGCCAAACTGTTTCATCAGCACTGATTAGAGTGCTCTTTGGAGTTTCAAATGTCGCTGTCCAGCGGACTGATTGCCGCCGTTGCCCTGGCCTACATGGCCGTGATGTTTCTCATCGCCTTTTACGGCGATCGACGCAGCACGCCCCTGCCGCCGCGTCTGCGGGCCTGGGTGTATAGCCTGTCGCTGGCCGTGTATTGCACCAGTTGGACCTTCTTCGGCGCCGTGGGCCAGGCCGCCGAACAGCTCTGGTCGTTCCTGCCAATCTACCTCGGCCCGGTGTTGCTGCTGACGTTGACGCCGTGGGTGCTGCAAAAAATGGTGCTGATCAGCAAGCAGGAGAACATCACCTCCATTGCCGACTTCATCGC
This sequence comes from Pseudomonas sp. NA-150, assembly GCF_044336365.1. Classification (NCBI taxonomy): domain Bacteria; kingdom Pseudomonadati; phylum Pseudomonadota; class Gammaproteobacteria; order Pseudomonadales; family Pseudomonadaceae; genus Pseudomonas; species Pseudomonas sp. NA-150. The sequence continues at coordinate 5,048,540 of NZ_CP172305.1, forward strand.
CGCCCGCTATGGCAAATCCCAGTCGCTGGCGGTGGTGGTCGCGTTGATCTGCCTGGTGGGCGTGTTGCCCTACATTGCATTACAGCTCAAAGGCATCGTGCTCGGGGTAAACCTGCTGATCGGCGCCGTCGCTGAATCCACCGGCACTCGTGCCCAGGACACGGCGTTGATCGTGTCGTTGATTCTCGCGCTGTTCACCATCCTGTTCGGCACGCGCAACCTCGACGCCACCGAGCACCATCGCGGCATGGTGATGGCGATTGCCTTCGAAGCCCTGGTCAAGCTGTTTGCCTTCCTTGCGGTCGGCGCCTTTGTCACCTTTGGCCTGTACGACGGTTTCGATGACCTGTTCAGTCAGGCAATGCTCGCACCGCGTTTGCAGGAGTATTGGAAAGAGACCATCAACTGGCCATCGATGGTGGTGCAGACCGGCGTGGCCATGATGGCGATGATTTGTTTGCCACGGCAGTTCCAGGTGATCGTGGTCGAGAACATCGAGCCGCAGGACCTGCGACTGGCGAAGTGGGTTTTCCCGATTTACCTGATCCTCGCCGGTTTGTTTGTGGTGCCGATCGCGCTGGCCGGGCAGTTGATGCTGCCAAGTTCGGTATTGCCCGACTCGTTCGTGATCAGCCTGCCGCTGGCACAGGCGCACCCGGCGCTGGCGGTGCTGGCGTTCATCGGCGGCGCTTCGGCGGCCACCGGCATGGTGATTGTCGCCAGCGTGGCGCTGTCGACCATGGTCTCCAACGACATGTTGCTGCCCTGGTTGCTCAGTCGCAAAACTGCCGAGCGCCCGTTCGAAGTGTTCCGCTACTGGATGCTCTCGGTGCGTCGGGTCAGCATCGTGGTGATTCTGCTGCTGGCCTACGTCTGTTATCGGTTGCTGGGGTCGAACTCCAGCCTGGCGACCATCGGCCAGGTCGCGTTCGCCGCTGTCACTCAATTGGCCCCGGCGATGCTCGGTGCCTTGTACTGGAAGCAGGCCAATCGCCGTGGCGTATTTGCCGGGATTGCCGCCGGGACTTTCCTCTGGTTTTACACCTTGATCCTGCCGCTGACTGCCCTGAGTCTGGGCTGGTCGCTGAGCACCTTCCCGGGCTTGGCGTGGTTGCAGGGCAACCCGTTGAACCTGCCGATCACCCCGCTGACCCAAGGCGTGGTGCTGTCGCTGACGGGTAACTTCACCCTGTTTGCCTGGGTCTCGCTGCTGTCGCGCACGCGGGTTTCGGAGCACTGGCAGGCCGGGCGTTTTGTCGGTCAGGAAGTCAGCCCACGGCCTGGCAATCGCTCGTTGCTGTCGGTGCAGATCGAAGACTTGCTGAGCCTGGCCGCGCGTTTCGTCGGTGAAGAACGCGCGCGACAGAGCTTTATTCGTTTCGCCTACCGCCAGGGTAAGGGCTTCAACCCGAACCAGCACGCCGATGGGGAATGGATTGCCCACACCGAGCGTTTACTTGCCGGTGTGCTTGGCGCGTCGTCGACCCGCGCGGTGGTCAAGGCCGCCATCGAAGGCCGCGACATGCAGCTCGAGGACGTGGTGCGCATCGCCGACGAAGCCTCCGAGGTGCTGCAATTCAACCGCGCACTGCTGCAAGGCGCGATTGAAAACGTGACCCAGGGCATCAGCGTGGTCGACCGTGAGCTGAGGCTGGTGGCCTGGAACCATCGCTACCTTGAAGTTTTCAATTACCCGGATGGCCTGATTAGCATTGGTCGACCGATTGCCGACATCATCCGCCACAACGCTGAACGCGGCTTGTGCGGTCCGGGCGAAGCCGAAGTGCACGTGGCGCGCCGCCTGCACTGGATGCGTCAGGGACGGGCGCACACTTCCGAGCGGCTGTTCCCCAATGGCCGGGTGATCGAGCTGATCGGCAACCCGATGCCCGGCGGCGGTTTCGTCATGAGTTTCACTGACATCACCGCGTTCCGTGAGGCCGAACAGGCGCTCAAGGGTTCCAACGAAAGCCTCGAACAACGGGTGACCGAACGCACCCATGAGCTGTCGCAACTGAACGTGGCGCTGACCGAAGCCAAGGGCACCGCAGAAGCGGCCAACCAGTCGAAAACCCGTTTTCTGGCGGCGGTCAGCCATGACCTGATGCAGCCATTGAACGCCGCGCGGCTGTTCTCTGCCGCCCTCGCCCACCAGGAAGACGGTATCTCCAACGAGGCGCAACAGTTGGTGCAACACCTGGACAGTTCGCTGCGCTCGGCGGAGGACCTGATCAGCGACCTGTTGGACATTTCCCGCCTGGAGAACGGCAAGATCACCCCGGTGCGTCAGCCGTTTCCGCTCAACACGCTGTTCGACACCCTGGGTGCCGAGTTCAAGGCCCAGGCGCAAGAACAAGGCCTGAAATTCCGTTTGCGCGGCAGCAACCTGCGGGTCGACAGCGACCTGAAGCTGTTGCGGCGGATCCTGCAAAACTTCCTGACCAACGCCTTCCGTTACGCCCAAGGCCCGGTATTGCTGGGTGTGCGGCGCCGAGGCGAGCATTTGAGCCTGGAAGTCTGGGACCGTGGGCCGGGGATTCCGGAAGATAAACGGCAAGTGATTTTCGAAGAGTTCAAACGCCTCGACAGCCACCAGACCCGCGCAGAAAAAGGCCTGGGGCTGGGGCTGGCGATTGCCGACGGCCTGTGTCGGGTGCTTGGCCATGAACTGGAAGTGCGTTCGTGGCCGGGCAAAGGCAGCGTGTTCAGTGTCAGCGTGCCGCTGGCGTTGTGCAAGACGCCGTCAGTGGTGCCATTGTCCGACGTAAAAAACCAACCGTTGAGCGGCACCCAGGTGCTGTGCGTGGACAATGAAGACAGCATCCTGATCGGCATGAACAGCCTGCTGACGCGCTGGGGGTGTCAGGTGTGGACGGCACGCAACCGCGCGGAATGCGAGGCACTGTTGAGCGACGGCGTGCGGCCACAACTGGCGCTGGTGGACTTCCACCTCGATGACGGTGAAACCGGTACTGCATTGATGGCCTGGTTGCGGACCCGGATGAGCGAACCACTGCCGGGCGTGGTGATCAGCGCCGACGGCCGTCCGGAACTGGTGGCGCAGATCCATGCGGCGGGGTTGGGGTATTTGTCCAAGCCGGTCAAGCCCGCCGCGTTGCGGGCGATATTGAGCCGGCATGTGAGTTTGAGTTGAAGATCCCTGTAGGAGCGAACTTGTTCGCGAGACAGTGAATCTGTTGCACCGGGTCAAGCCTCTCGCCAACAAGTTGGCTCCTACAGAGATTTGCGTAGGCTTCAGCTCAACGCCTCGTCTGATCGCCCCTTGCGCCGATACGGGAACACGTCGATGACCTTCCCCGCCCGAATCGCCGCTTGCAGGCTTTTCCAATAATCGGCGTCATACAACTCGCCATGCAGCGTGTTGAATAACCGCCTCTGGCCCATGTCGGCAAACAGAAAGGGCGGAAACTCTTCCGGAAATACATCCAGCGGGCCGATGGAATACCAGGGCTCCGAGGCCATTTCATCCTCGGGCGTGCGCGGCTCCGGGATGCGCCGGAAGTTGGCTTCGGTGAGGAAGCAGATTTCGTCGTAGTCGTAGAACACCACCCGCCCATGTCGGGTCACGCCGAAGTTTTTCAACAGCATGTCGCCGGGGAAGATGTTTGCCGCGGCCAGTTGTTTGATCGCCAGGCCATAGTCTTCCAGCGCATCGTGAATCTGCGCGTCGTTGGCATTCTCCAGGTACAGGTTCAGCGGGGTCATTCGGCGTTCGGTCCAGCAGTGTCGGATCAGTACCGTGTCGCCTTCCACCACCACCGTCGAGGGCGCGACGTCCAGCAGTTCGGCCAGGCAATCGGGTTCGAATTTGCTCAGCGGAAAGCGGAAGTCGGCGAACTCCTGGGTGTCAGCCATGCGCCCGACCCGGTCGACGCTTTTCACCAGCCGGTACTTCTCGATCACCGTTGCGCGGTCGACGTTTTTCGACGGCGAAAAACGGTCTTTGATGATCTTGAACACGGTATTGAAGCCCGGCAGGGTGAACACACTCATCACCATGCCGCGCACGCCGGGGGCCATGATGAAGCGGTCGTCGGTGTTGGCCAGGTGGTTGATCAGCGCGCGATAAAACTCGGACTTGCCGTGCTTATAGAAGCCAATCGAGGTGTACAGCTCGGCGATGTGCTTGCCCGGCAAAATGCGCTTGAGGAAACCGATGAATTCCGCCGGCACCGGCACGTCGACCATGAAGTACGAGCGGGTGAAGGAGAAGATGATCGAGACTTCGGACTCGTCAGTGATCAGCGCATCGACCTGAATCCCGTGCCCTTCACGGTGCAACAACGGAATCACCAGCGGCCATTGTTCGTCGGGGGTGAAGATCCGCCCGACCAGGTAGGCGCCTTTGTTGCGATACAGCACCGACGAGAATAATTCGACGCTGAGCAACGGGTCCTTGCACACCCAGTCCGGCAGGTTTTCCCGCAGTTGTGCTTCCAGTCGCTGCATGTCCCCGGGCAAGTCGGCAAAGGCCACGTCAAAGGTGTAGTCGGTAAAGATCTGTCGCAGCATGCTCGACAGTTCGCCCTCTGGCCGGTAGGTGTGGGTCTGGGCCGAATGTTCACGGCGGCGCAATGACGGTCGGGTGGTGTGGATGAACATGCAGCCGTCGCTGATCAGGTCATGGCTGAACAGCCCGCAGAAGATCGAGTTGAACCAGGTTTCTGCCAGTTCATCGTCGAAACGCACGTCGATCAGGTCGATGCAGGCGCTTTTCACCAGCGGCCAGCCCTCCACATCAAGCAAGCCCTGCTCATCGAAGGTCGCGTGCAAGCGCGCGATCACTTCGCTGACTTTTTCTTCGTAGAGGTTGATTCGCGCAGCCGACGCACGCTGCGCCTCCTGCCATTGCGCCTGTTCGAAACGCGCCCGGGCGCCATCGGCAATCTGCCGGAAATGCTCCCGATAATCGTCGAAGCCATCGAGGATCATTTGCGCAATGTCAGCGGCCGGCCAGTGTTGGGGCATAACGAAACCTCTGCGGGAGTTCGGAACATCGAGCTTAGTCAGCGGATGGCGTTAGTAGAAGCGCAATTTGCACGACGAATCAGCCGACTTATCTAGACACACTTTTCCGGAGAGGCAAGCTATGGCCATTTGATATACAGCTCGACGATTCCTGCAGAAGAATAAAAACCAGGGAGTGACACCCATTGAATTGCCAAGGAGCTGCACATGTTTATTCGGAATATACGCATAGGAATCAGGGCCGGTCTGGGGTTTGGCCTGGTTGGCGGGTTGCTGGCGGTGGTCGGTGTGTTCTGCCTGATGCAGATGTCTGACTTGCGCTCCAGTGCGCAGGTCATCGAAGAGTCATGGATGCCCAACATCGAACGCATGCACGACGCCGGCTCGAACATCGCCGCCATTCGCCTGGAAACCCTGCGCCTGCTCGCCAACAACCAGTCCGCCAGTCAACAACGCAGCAAAAGCATTATCAACGACTCGCGTCACGAACTGCTCACGCGCCTGGAGAACTACACCGCGCTGACCGCCGCACCCCAACAACGTACGTTACTCGCTGAACTGCGCGTCGCGGTGGACAGCTATCTGCAACGGGTCGATCAACTCGCCGCACAGATCGATGCGCAGCAAACCGAGCAGGCGTATGCCCTCCTCAATGACCAAATCGCGCCGATGGGGCGCAAGCTCGACGCCGATCTGGAAGCCTTGATCACCTTCAACCAACAGGGCGCCAAGACTGCGGCCAAAGAGGCGGCGGCGCTTTACGAGCGGACCCGAACCATCGTCAGTCTGCTCATTGTCGCCGCCTTGCTCGGCACGCTGGTGTTGGCCTGGGTGCTGACCCGCAGCCTGGTGCAGCCGATCCGCCAGGCCCTGGACGTGGCCAAAACCATTGCCGCCGGCAACCTCAGCACAGTGATTCGACAGGAAGGCCAGGATGAACCCGCGCAATTGCTCGCGGCATTGGCCAGCATGCAGGGCAACCTGCGCTCGACCATTCGCGGCATCAGCGACTCGGCGCAGCAACTGGCCTCGGCCGCCGAAGAAATGAGCGCGGTGATGGAACACAGCACCCGTGGACTGAAAGCGCAGAACGATGAGATCGAACTGGCCGCCACCGCCGTGACCGAGATGAGCGCCGCGGTGGATGAAGTCGCCAGCAATGCGGTGTCCACCGCCGAAGCGTCGAAAAACTCGGATGCCGACAGCCAGCACGGCCAACGCCAGGTCGCCGACACCATCGACGCGATTCAGGGTCTGGTCAGTGAGGTGTTGAACGCGTCGGGGCAGGCGCAGCACCTGGCGACTCAGGCTCAGGACATCAGCAAGGTGTTGGAGGTGATTCGTGGCATTGCCGGGCAGACTAATCTGTTGGCGCTTAACGCCGCGATTGAAGCCGCGCGCGCCGGGGAAGCAGGTCGCGGCTTCGCGGTCGTGGCCGATGAAGTGCGCTCGCTGGCGCAGCGCACGCAAAACTCGACTCAGGAAATCGAGGCGATGATCAGCAACATTCAGACGGGCACCCAGGATACCGTCAACGCCCTGCAAAACAGCGCCGGCCAGGCTGAACAGACCTTGCTGCGCGCCAGCAGTGCCGGGCAGGCGCTGGAGAAAATCACTGCCGCGATTTCCGAAATCAATCAGCGCAATCTAGTCATCGCCAGTGCCGCCGAGCAGCAATCCCAGGTGGCGCGGGAGGTGGATCGCAGTTTGGTGAGCATCCGCGATTTGTCGACCCAGACCGCCGCCGGGGCGACACAGACCTCGTCCGCCAGCCAGGAGTTGTCGCGCTTGGCTATCGGTTTGAATGGGTTGGTGGCGAAGTTTGTGTTGTAGCCCTGCGGTCGACTAACAGATCGTACTCCACGCGCACATTCACTGTAGGAGAATCCCCGTCGTCCAGACGCCGCGCTGTCGCGCAGCAAACGCGGTCCCTGTAGGAGCCAGCTTGCTCGCGATCGGCTGCGCAGCAGTCGTAAAGTCAGGTTGTCGGGTTTAACTGACACTCCGCGTGCTCAGGTTTTACTGCCGCTTCGCACCAGATCGCGAGCAAGCTGGCTCCTACGCCTTCGGCAGAAGCAGATTGCGGAGCCTTTGAAATCAACCGGTTATCTTTTGTTTGATGAGAGCTGCCGAAGGTTGCGATAAGGTCCGAAGGACCTTCTGCAATTTAAGAAAACGACTGCTGCGTCCGAGTGCGGCCCAAATCGATCGCAGCCTTCGGCAGCGCCTACAGGGCTTATGTGTATTGCGTGAGAATATAGAGCCTCCGGCGTGCAAAATCCGGCAACAATGATTGCCTTGCACTCAACCTCCGGTGACACTCCAAGCCTTTTCGAGCAAGGAGCTCATTGTGAGAGCTGTCGACACGTTGCGTTTGTTGGGATTGGCTGCGGTTTGGGGCGCCAGTTTTCTGTTTATGCGCATCATTGCCCCGGAGTTGGGCGCTTTGCCGACCGCGTTTTTTCGCGTTTCGATTGCCGCCAGCGGGTTGTTGGTGATTCTGTTGCTGATGCGCACCCACTGGAGTTTTCGCGGCAAATTCAAAATCTGCCTGGTGTTGGGCATGATCAATTCCGGGATGCCGGCCACGCTCTACTCGATAGCGGCTCAGGTGCTGCCGGCCGGGTACTCGGCGATTTTTAACGCCACCACGCCGCTGATGGGCGTGATCATCGGTGGATTGTTCTTCAGTCAGCAGCAGTCGCTGTCGAAGTTCGCCGGAGTATTTCTGGGTCTGCTGGGGGTGGGCATTCTGACCCGTGCCGGCCCCGTGGCATTCAACATGGAGCTGCTGATGGGCGCCCTCGCCTGTTTGCTGGCGACTACGTTCTACGGCTTTGCCGGGTTCCTCGCCCACCGCTGGCTCGATCAACAGGGCGGCCTCGACCCACGTCTGGCCACTCTTGGCAGCATGCTTGGCGCCACCCTGCTGTTGCTGCCGATGTTCAGCTACAGCGCGCTGGTCCATCCACCCGCCAGTTGGGGCGGGACCAGCGTCTGGTTGTCGCTGCTCGGCCTCGGGCTGGGCTGTACGGCCTTCGCCTATATTCTGTACTTCCGCCTGCTCACCGACATCGGTCCGCTAAAATCAATGACGGTGACCTTCATGATCCCGCCCTTCGGCGTGCTGTGGGGCGCACTGTTTCTGGGGGAGCCGTTGTCCTGGGCGCACCTCTACGGTGGCCTGCTGATTGCAGTGGCCTTGTGGCTGGTGCTGAAACCCGGCGCGGTTGCGCAGGTCGTAACGGAGTGAGCGTCATCACCTGACCGTGCGATATCGGCCCAATGAGCCTGAAAAAGCTTCGATTGAGGACGAAAGCCAACGCATCCTGTACAAATGTTTGACAGGCAGCCTCAGGTTGTCTATGCATTGTCAGGCGGGTCTTGTTTGTCCAGCCAGCTGAGTTCGCCGTTCGTCGCTTGATCGCGAATCGTGCCTCTCAGCTGACTGAGCTGACCACGGGTGGAGAGGAAAATGGACGTTGAGCGCAGTGCAGTCGTCGACAAGGATAGCCCGGGGAGCGCGCTTGGCCAGGCCTTTATCAAGGTGTTCGGCCAGGGTGAACTGGAGAAAGCGGTGGCGGATGCACTGCTGAACCTCACCCATCTGGCCAAGGACCTTTGCGATGTACAGATTGCCTTCCTGTCGCTGAAACACCCCCATTATCCCAGCTTGCAGACCAGCGTCGGCCTTCAGCCCGACAGCGACCTCGCCAGCTTCGCCTTTACCGTCGCGGACACCCTCGGCAATGACCTCGGGCAACTCCCTGACGCGCTGAAAGACGCGCGCTTCAAGCACCATGAACGGGTGCTCGGCAGCCCGAAAATCCGATTCTACGCCGGCTTGCCATTGCGCACCCAAGGCGGGCAAATCATCGGCGTCCTCGGCCTCATCGACCCACAACCGCGCATGCTCAGCATGCGAGAACACGACGGCCTGGTGCGCCTGGGTCGAGAAGTGTTGCGCACCCTTGAGCAGTTCCACGAAACCCGGCAGAACCAGGCGCGCAGCGTTCGCCAACAGACACTCGACAGCGATATCAGCCACCAGCGCCTGCAACAGATCGCCGACCATGTGCCCGGCATGTTCTTCCAGGCGGAGCTGCCCAAAGATGGCAAGTTTCTGCTGTCCTACGCCAGCGAAGGGGTGGTCGATATTTTCGGCCTGTCGCCCCACGACATCGAGCAACACACCGACGACATGCTGGCGATTATTCACGAGGACGACCGTCCGGGTTTTATCGCCTCAATTGAACAGTCAGCCTTTAAACAAGCGCGCTGGCAACACGAATTCCGGGTGATTCATCCGATCAAGGGCTTGATCTGGATCGGTGGCAACTCGCGGCCGCAGTTGCATGGCGACGGCTCGATCCTGTGGCATGGCGTGCTGGCCGACATCAGCCAGCGCAAATTGCAACAGGCCGAGCTGGACAAGCATCAGGAAATGAACCGCCGCCTGCTGGAAGCGCTGTCCGAAGCGGTGATTTCCTGCAATGCCCAAGGCGAATTGACGATGTTCAACGACACCGCGCGCGAGTGGCACGGCGCCGATATCCGGCAGATCCCGGTGGAGCACTGGGGCAAGCTGTACGACATCTACGAAGCCGACGGTGTCACGCCGATCATCAACGACCGTATCCCCTTGCTGCGGGCGCTGCGCGGCGAGCATGTGCGGGATTTCGAAATCAGCATTTCTGCGGTCGGTCAGCCGATCCGCTTTGTGGTGTGCAACGCCGACCCGCTGCACACCCCGGAAGGTGAACTGCTCGGTGCGGTGGTGGTGATGCACGACATCACCGAGCGTAAGCGCATCGAGTCGATGCAGCGCGAATTTGTCTCCACCGTCAGCCATGAACTGCGCACGCCGCTGACCTCGATTGCCGGCTCGCTGGGCCTTATCAAAGGCGGGGTCGTCGGCGAAGTGCCTGAAACCATGGCGCAAATGCTCGACATCGCCTACCAGAACAGCATGCGCCTGAGCCATTTGATCAACGACTTGCTGGACATGGACAAGCTGGTCGCCGGCAAAATGAACTTCGACCTGCAATTGCAGGCGTTGTACCCGCTGTTGCAGAACAGCATCGAAAGCAATGTCGCCTACGCCGAGCAACACAAGGTGCAGCTGGTACTGTTGGATGAACTGCCCTGCGCGGTGCGGGTCGACGACATTCGTTTTCAGCAGGTGCTGGCCAATTTTTTATCCAACGCGATCAAATTCTCGACCCCGCAAAGCCAGGTGTATGTCTTGAGCGAACAGCGCGAAGACAAGGTGCGGATCAGTGTGGTCGATCACGGCAGCGGCATTCCCCGCGAGTTTCACCAGCACATTTTCCAGAAGTTTTCCCAGGCGGACGGCAGTGACAGCCGACGCAAAGGAGGCACCGGGCTCGGCCTGTCGATCAGCAAGGAACTGGTCGAGCGCATGGACGGCACCATTGGTTTTTCCTCGGTGGAAGCCCAGGGTTCGACGTTCTGGTTCGAACTGCCGGCTTACCCGATGGACGATGCGCCGCGCTCCGACCTGACCTCGATGCGCAACGAACAAGCCCAGGTCAGCAGCGCCGAACAAGCCGGCCTGCCCCGGGTGTTGGTGGTCGAAGACGAACCCGACATCGCCTACCTGCTCAACCTGCTGATCAGCCGCGCCGGTTACAACGTGACCTCGGCAGCCAGCTTGCAGGAAGCCCGTGCGCTGCTGGACAGTCAACGCTTCGACGCCGTGACCCTGGACCTCGAATTGCCAGACGGCGACGGCCTGCAATTGATCCGTGAACTGCGCAACTCACCCAGCACTCAGGCGCTGCCGGTACTGGTGATTTCCGCTGCCTGCGAAGAAGGCAAGCTACGCCTCAATGGTGGCTTCCAGGCCATCGACTGGCTGGACAAGCCCATCGATTCACTGCTGCTGGCCGACGCCTTGCGCCGTGCGCTGAACGGCTTTGCCGGACGCCCAAAAGTGCTGCACGTGGAGGACGACACCGACCTGTGCCAAGTCATTTCGCATCTGGGCCAGGAAATTGCCGACTTCATCCCGGCCAGCAGCATTGCCGAAGCGCGTCAGTACCTGGCGAAGATGCATTTCGACCTGATCCTGCTGGACCTGACACTGCCCGATGGCAACGGCCTGGAGCTGCTTGAAGAGCTGCATTTGCGCCACCCTGGCCTGCCGGTGGTGGTGCTGTCCGCGCAAGAACTGTCCAACAAGCAACTGGCGCTGGTCGAGGCGGCCCTGGCCAAGTCACGCACCGATGCACAGCATTTTGTGAACCTGCTTCGCCGGCTGTTACCGGCCAAAGGACGTTAAACCCATGAGCACACTGAGCCGTATCCTGCATGTTGAGGATGACCATTGCATCCAGGCGGTGGCCAAGGTCGCGCTGGAGACCGTCGGCGGCTTCAAGGTGCTCACCTGCGAATCCGGGCGACAGGCGCTGGACCAGGTGCAGGCGTTTGCCCCGGACCTGATTTTGCTCGATGTGATGATGCCGGACATGGACGGCCCCGCGACCTTGAAACAACTCGCAGGGCTGGTCGACCTGCAACGGATTCCGGTGGTGTTCATGACCGCCAAGGTTCAGCTCAAGGAAATCGAGTACTACCACAGTCTGGGGGCCCGCGATGTGATCGTGAAGCCCTTCGATCCCATGCTCCTGGCGGGGCAAATCAAGAAGATTTGGGAAGCCAGTCAATGACCGACATGACGCCACTGGAAGCATCGCTCGAAAGTGACCTGCACCAATTGAGCCTGGCGTTCAGCGCCCGGCTGGAACACGAATTGCCCGTGCTGGTAAACAATGCCATTTACCTGTTGGACGCCAGCGACCTCGACGCGCAGATCACCCGATTGTCTGCCTTGCAGTACCAACTGCACAAACTGGCAGGCGCCGCCGGCACCTTCGGCATGAGCGAGCTGGGAGACTTCGCCCGGGACCTGGACCTGCAAGCTTCCGGCTGGCTGGACAACCCCGGCAGCATCGACTCGACGCTCATCGACTTTATCGTCAAGGTTCAGCGCCTCGAAGGTTTCAAGCGCAAATCGCACTACGGTGAACGGTGTATCACCACCGACCTCGAGACGCGCCGCATTCCCTCGCTGTCGCCGAAGATTTTCATTCTTGAATCGGAAGGCAATCTGGGCCGCAGCCTGCAACTGACCCTGAGCAATTTCGGCTACGACGTCAACCGCGTCGACAACGCCCCTGCGCTGGATGCCCAGATCGCCCTTTCCATGCCGGACGTGCTGATCTACGACCTGACCGTCGACCCGCTGCAAGGCATGCACCACGCCGCCGCGATCAAGCGCGAAGTGCTCAAGCACACACCGCTGCTGGTGATCACCGCCGACGACGAGTTCGACACCCTGCTCGACGTGGTACGCATCGGCGCCACCGGCTACCTGAAAAAACCGGTGGACGTCGCCCGCCTGGAAAACTGCCTGGAACGCTGCCTGGCGCACCCACTGACCAACCCCTACCGCGTGTTGATCGTCGATGACGACGAAGACCTGGCCAAGCGTTACAACATGGTGCTGTGCAACGCCGGGATGACCGTGGAAGTGTTGAGCAAGCCTTCGTTACTGCTGGACCTGATGCACCAGTTCAAACCGGAAGTGGTGCTGATGGACCTGAGCATGCCCGACTGCAGCGGCCCGGAACTGGCGCAGATCATTCGGTTCCACGACGACTGGCTGCGGGTGCCGATCATTTACCTTTCCGCCGAAACCAACCTCACCCGGCAAATGCGCGCGCTGCTCAAGGCCGGCGACGATTTCATCACCAAACCCATCGCCGACAACGCGCTGATCACCGCCGTGTTCGCCCGCGCGCAACGGGCGCGAATGCTCGGCAATGCCTTGTCGCGGGACAGCCTGACTGGTTTGCTGAAACACGCCGACATCAAGGAGCGCGTGGCCCTGGAAGCCGAACGCGCCTCGCGCAATTCGCAACCGGTCGCCGTGGTCATGATCGACATCGATAATTTTAAAGCGGTCAACGATCGTTATGGCCATAGCGCGGGCGACAAAGTCATCCGCGCGCTGGCCAACCTGCTGCGGCAACGCCTGCGCAAGGTCGACATTCTCGGGCGTTATGGTGGCGAGGAATTTCTCGCGGTGTTGCCCGGCTGCAGCCCGGAAGACGCACTCAAGACCCTGGACGAGATCCGTCAAAGCTTCGCCGAGCTGCGATTTTTTGCTCAGGACGCCGAATTCAGCGTGACCCTGAGCGGTGGCATCTCCAACAACGATGGCTCATACAGCCCCATCGAACTGCAGGAAAAGGCCGACCAAGCGTTGTACGCAGCCAAACATGGCGGACGCAATCAGATTCGCATGGCCTACGCGCATGCTTGATTGCGCCCTGTACTGACAAAATCCCGTAGCAGTCCGGCTTGCCGGCGTGGGCGAATGTAGGGCCGTCTGACTTTTATACGCAAAGCTTTGATGGGTGTGTATATCCGTAATCTGCGTTTAGCTGGTGTTATGGTTCCGCCCTTACGGCGGCTCACTTTTGGCAAACAGCCCCAAAAGTAAGCAAAAGGTCCTTGCCCCGCCATACGGGTCCTCGCTTAGGCTCGGACTGCCCTCACTCCGGTCCTGTTCCTGGGGCACGCCGCGACCCGCCATCCCTGGCGGGGGTCGCGGCTTGCTCGACATCCATGTCGAGCATCCCCCGGAACAGGACCTGCGTTCGGCCTGCTGGGAACGGGGCGATAGTGGGTTTCGTCAGGGGGATCGCGAAGATCAAAATCAAGAGCTCGACGCACATCCCGTAGCAGTCCCGCTTGCCGGCGACGGCGCCCATAAAACCGCCATCGCCGGCAAGCCGGACTACTACGAAGGTTTGCGGAACACAAACACCAAGCCAACGATGATCAGCAACATGCCAAACAGACTCAGCAGCGCCAGGCGATTACCAAGGAACAGGTAATCCATCACCGCCGTCACCGCCGGCACCAGGTAAAACAAACTGGTGACGTTGACCAGATTGCCCTGAGCGATCAGCCGATACAGCAGAAAAGTCGCGAGCACCGACACCACCAGCCCCATCCACAACACCGGCACGATAAACCCGGTGCTGACCTCGAAGTGGAACGGCTGGAACGGCACAAATACCGTGCACAACAGCAACCCAGCCAGGTACTGCACCGGCAAGGTTCCCAGCGGGTTGTCGGTGATGCGCTTCTGCATGATCGAACCAAAGGTCATGCTGGCCAACGCCAACAGACCAAACAGCATCCCAGCCAGGGACATGCCGCCCAGACCGATGCCCTGATAAACCACCAAAATCAACCCGGCCAAACCCAGGCCCAAGCCGAACATGCGTGACCAGGAACGGCTGCGCTCCATCAACACCGCCGTGAGGATCGGCTGCACGCCCATGATCGTCGCCATCACCCCAGGCGTGACTTTAAGGTCCAGCGCCAGCAGATAGAAAATCTGATAAGCACCCAGCAACACCGCACCGGTCGCCGCCGCATACAGCAACGGCTTGCGTCCACGCGGCAGGCTGAAGCCCAGCAACGGGAACATGATCATCAGCCCCAGCAGCGCCAGGGAAAAACGGAACAACAGGAAGGTAAACGGCGCCGCGTGGGCCAATCCCCACTTGGAGAAAATCGCGCCACTGCTCCAGAGCAGGACGAACAGGGTTGTCGTGGCCACTGAGGCCAAGGCTTTGCGAGAAAACAACATAGATGCCACCTGTGATTCAAACGCGCTGGATGCGCGACGTCACGCCTCGGTCAATCCGTAGGCTGTGAGGTAGATGAACGGTTTGCGGGCGCAGGTATCGGCGGGTAACGCCGATCAGCCCAGCAAGACAACGCCTGGCGGTGCGACAACGCACACGACCGGTGTTGCAGGGGATGGTGGCGGGTAGTGACTGCGAAAGGCTTGCTGCTGGCACCCACGAGGTTCGGCAACAGCACAGGCTGCGGCGACGAACAGGTATTCAGTGTGGGCAACAGGCATGAGGCAGGCCTTCTTGGGAACTGGGTGGGGATGCGCGAATGGCATCGGCGCTGACTATAGCGCAATCCCCAATGCGGGTGAAGAGCTCCTACAGGGGACCTCAATCCCCTATTTCAACCAAACAACCAATAGCCGAGCAGGGTCAACACAATCACCGCCAGCACCGGACGCAGGATCCGGTAGCCTTTCGGGTAACGGCGTTTGAACTTCTTGACGCCACCACTGAAACCATTGCTGAACCGCTTGCTGAAGGCATACGCCTGGTTGATCCCGCCAACGCGTTCGTCATCGGTGTTTTGCGGCGCCGTGGCGCGACCGAGGAAGGCACTGATCGAACGGTTGAGGCGGGTCATGAGCCGCGAACGCAATGGGCGCTCGATGTCGCAGAACAGGATCACCCGGGTCATGGCGGTCTGATTCTTGACCCAATGCACGTAGGTTTCGTCGAACATCACGTCTTCGCCGTCGCGCCAGGCATACACCTGACCATCGACGTAAATCCGGCAATCATCGGAGTTCGGTGTCGACAAGCCCAAGTGATAACGCAGCGAACCCGCAAACGGGTCGCGGTGCGGGTTCAGGTGGCTGTCACCCGGCAACAGGGCAAACATCGCGCCCTTGACGTTGGGGATGCGGCTGACCAGTTCGACGGTTTTCGGGCACAGTAACTCGGCTGAGGGCAGCGCTTTGTCGTACCACTTGAGGTAAAAGCGCTTCCAGCCTTTCTTGAAGAACGAACCGAAACCGGCGTCGTTGTCCTTGGCGGCCGCACGAATGTAGCCCTCGTCGAACAAGTGCATGGCTTCGTCGCGGATGGTTTCCCAGTTGTCCTTGAGAATATCCAGCTCGGGGAATTTGCTGCGATCGAGGTACGGTTTCGACGGCACGCCGGAAAACAGGTACATCAAGGCGTTATAGGGGGCGAACAGCGCCGAATGGTTGACGAACTGACGCAGCAACGGCAGTCGAGCCTTGCCGCGCAGGTGCACATACAGCGTGCTCCCGAGGAACAGCGCCAGTATCAACACCTTGGCCGCTAGAGAAAATGTCATGAAACACTCCAGAAAAATAGGCAACTCACTGCACAGCACGGCACGTTTGTCAGTTGATCCCGAAACGGTTGCGCTCTGAGCAACCTATCGCGCACGCCATTATCGGGCGCGCGCAATCAGAGGATTCTTAGCCCGCCATCATAAGCGTTCAGCACTCAGGTAAAAAGCCACCTGAGACCAAAGACCGCTTACTGCTGGTTTTCCTGATCAGTGAACAGGTCGCTGAACAGCATGCTCGACAGGTAACGCTCGCCCGAATCCGGCAGGATCACGACAATGGTCTTGCCCTGCATTTCCGGGGTTTCCGCCATGCGCACCGCCGCTGCCATGGCCGCGCCACAGGAGATGCCACACAAAATCCCTTCTTCCTGCATCAGGCGCAGGGCCATGGCCTTGGCTTCATCGTCGCTCACCAATTCGACCCGATCCACCAGCGAAAGGTCCAGGTTTTTCGGGATGAAACCGGCACCGATCCCCTGAATCTTGTGTGGGCTCGGGGTGATTTCCTGACCCGCCAACGCCTGGGTGATGATCGGCGAAACGATGGGCTCGACCGCGACCGAGGTAATCGGCTTGCCCTGGGTGTTCTTGATGTAACGGGAAACACCGGTGATGGTGCCGCCGGTACCGACGCCCGCCACCAGCACATCAATGGCGCCACCGGTGTCATTCCAGATTTCCGGGCCGGTGGTTTTCTCGTGTATTGCCGGGTTCGCCGGATTATCGAATTGACCCGGCATGAAATATTTCGCCGGATCGCCGGCCAATAACTCCTCGGCCTTGGCGATCGCGCCTTTCATGCCTTTGGCGGGCTCGGTCAATACTAATTCAGCACCCAGCGCCTTGAGTACCTTGCGCCGTTCTATGCTCATCGACGCAGGCATGGTCAATGTCAGTTTGTAACCGCGGGCGGCGGCAACAAAAGCCAGGCCAATGCCAGTGTTACCTGAAGTGGGCTCGATGATGGTCATGCCCGGCTTGAGTTTGCCGCTGCTTTCTCCGTCCCAGATCATGTTGGCGCCAATCCGGCACTTCACCGAATAACCGGGGTTGCGCCCTTCGATCTTGGCCAGGATGGTGACCCCACGCGGCGCGATGCGATTGATCTGCACCAGCGGGGTGTTGCCGATTGAATGGGCGTTGTCGGCATAGATGCGGCTCATGACGGTGTCCTTGTGCGTGTTCGGAATGGCCAAAGCCTATGCCGCCAGCCTGTGTGCGTCCAGTCGTAGCGAACGGATCCGGCTCAAGGCAGTCAACCACCTATGAAACTGGAGACTTTCATCATGAAACGTCGCTATAGCTGGCCGTTGTGGGCACTGGCAGGCATCGTTGTGTTGTTGATCGCCTTGAACATCGCCCTGCCCTATCTGGTACGCAACTACCTGAATGAAAAACTCGCGGACATGGGCGATTACCGTGGCCAGGTGACCGATGTGGATATCGCCCTGTGGCGCGGTGCCTATCGCATCAACGGGCTGGACATCGTCAAGGTCAGCGGCAAGGTACCCGTGCCCTTCATCAAGATTCCGGTCATCGACCTGGCCGTGAGCTGGCGCTCCCTGTGGGACGATCATGCGGTGGTGGCGCGGGTCAACTTCACTCAGCCCGAGCTGAATTTCGTCGACGGCGGCGATAACAAGGCCGCCTCGCAAACGGGTCAGGGCACCGATTGGCGCGATCAGTTGAACAAACTGGTGCCTATCACGCTGAACGAAGTGCGAGTGTTTGACGGGCGCATCACCTTCAACAACTTCAACTCATCGCCCAAGGTGAAAATCGAAGCCGACAAGGTCAACGGTTACCTGCTCAACCTGACCACCGTCACCGATGCCAAAGGCAAGCGCGAGGCTCAGTTCGCCGCCAAAGGTATGCTCTTGGGCAAAGCCCCGCTGGAAACCGCCGCCGACTTTGATCCGTTCAGTAATTTCGAAGATTTCAACTTTCGCTTCCGCGCCACCGGCATCGAACTGAAAAGCCTCAACGACTTCGCCTCGGCCTACGGCAAATTCGACTTCAATGCCGGCAGCGGCGATCTGGTGATCCAGGCCAAAGCCACCAAAGGCCAACTCACCGGCTATATCAAACCGCTGCTGCACAACGTTGAAGTGTTCAACTGGCACCAGGACGTGGAAAACCAGAACAAAAGTTTCTTTCGTTCAATCTGGGAAGCGGTGGTCGGCGGGGGCCAGCAGGTGTTGAAAAACCAAAGCAAAAACCAGTTCGCCACCCGAGTCGAGCTCAGCGGCAGCGTGCATCAGCAGGACGTCAGCGCGTTTCAGGCGTTTTTGCAGATTCTGCACAATGCGTTTATTCAGGCGTTTAGTGCGAAGTATGACAATGGCAAGTCGCCTTGATTGAATGATCTGCCCACAGATTTTGCGTCAGACCCAGATTTATTGTGGGCGCTAACGTGTTGGCGAATGGCTTGACGCGGTGCATCTGACCCACTCCCTCTAGACCGTTACAACCAAACAGTTCAGAACCCAGTCAGCATGTGACGCTCCATTCAGAGACTGAATGGCCCGTCTGCGTTCACAGTCGCCGGGCGTGCGCGTTATAGTCGACACATTGAGCAGCCCCTTATTGCGCCCACTCAGGCGATACGTTCGAGGATTTTTAGATGAAGTTCGAAGGCACCAGCGCATACGTCGCCACTGACGACCTGAAACTTGCAGTCAACGCTGCCATTACTCTGGAGCGTCCGCTGCTGGTCAAGGGCGAACCGGGCACCGGGAAAACCATGCTGGCCGAGCAATTGGCGGAGTCCTTCGGCGCGCGGCTGATCACCTGGCACATCAAATCCACCACCAAGGCACACCAAGGCCTGTACGAATACGACGCGGTCAGCCGCCTGCGTGACTCGCAACTGGGTGTGGATAAAGTCCACGACGTGCGCAACTACCTGAAAAAGGGCAAGCTCTGGGAGGCCTTCGAGGCTGAAGAGCGGGTGATTCTGCTGATCGACGAGATCGACAAAGCCGACATCGAGTTCCCCAACGACTTGCTGCAAGAACTCGACAAGATGGAGTTCTACGTTTACGAGATCGATGAAACCATCAAGGCCAAAGTTCGCCCGATTATCATCATTACCTCCAACAACGAAAAAGAACTGCCGGACGCCTTTCTGCGTCGCTGCTTCTTCCACTACATCGCCTTCCCGGATCGCGTGACGCTGCAAAAAATCGTTGATGTGCACTACCCGAATATCAAAAAAGACCTGGTCAGCGAAGCCCTCGACGTGTTCTTCGACGTGCGCAAAGTCCCTGGTTTGAAGAAAAAACCGTCCACGTCCGAGTTGGTCGACTGGCTGAAACTGCTGATGGCCGACAACATCGGGGAAGCCGTACTGCGCGAACGCGATCCAACCAAGGCCATCCCGCCGCTGGCCGGTGCGCTGGTGAAGAACGAGCAGGACGTGCAATTGCTCGAGCGCCTGGCCTTCATGAGCCGTCGCGGCAATCGCTGAACCTGAGCGGCATCTGAATCATGCGGAGTTCGCTCTGCGTCCGGACACACGACATCAAGGGCGACAGCCATGCTGCTCAACCTGTTCAATGAAATGCGTGCAGCCAAGGTACCGGTGTCGGTACGCGAACTGCTCGACCTGATCAATGCGCTGAAACAGCGGGTCACCTTCGCCGACATGGACGAGTTCTACTTCCTCGCCCGCACCGTGCTGGTCAAGGATGAACGTCATTTCGACAAGTTCGACCGGGCGTTCAGCGCCTACTTCAATGGCCTGGAAAAACTCGACGACCACCTGCAGGCACTGATCCCTGAAGATTGGCTGCGCAAGGAATTCGAACGTTCGCTGACCGAAGAGGAACGCGCGCAAATCCAGAGCCTCGGCGGTCTGGACAAGCTGATCGAGGAATTCAAGAAGCGCCTCGAAGAACAAAAGGAACGCCACGCCGGCGGCAACAAATGGATCGGCACTGGCGGCACCAGCCCGTTCGGCTCCGGCGGCTTCAACCCGGAGGGCATTCGGGTCGGCGATGCCGGCAAGCGTCAAGGCAAAGCGGTCAAGGTCTGGGAGCAGCGCGAGTACAAAAACCTCGACGACCAGGTCGAACTGGGCACGCGCAATATCAAAATCGCCCTGCGCCGCCTGCGCAAATTCGCGCGCCAGGGCGCCCTCGACGAGCTGGACATCGACGGCACCATCGACCACACCGCTCGCGATGCCGGTCTGTTGAACATCCAGATGCGCCCGGAACGCCGCAACACCATCAAATTGTTGTTGCTGTTCGACATTGGCGGCTCGATGGACGCCCACGTCAAAACCTGCGAAGAACTGTTTTCCGCGTGCAAGACCGAGTTCAAGCACCTGGAGTACTTCTACTTCCACAACTTCATTTATGAATCGGTGTGGAAGAACAACATGCGTCGCACGTCGGAGCGCACCGCTACCCAGGATCTACTGCACAAATACGGCGCCGACTACAAAGTGATCTTCATCGGCGACGCCGCCATGGCGCCCTACGAAATCACCCAGGCCGGCGGTAGCGTCGAGCACTGGAACGAAGAAGCTGGCTACCTGTGGATGCAGCGTTTCAAGGAAAAGTACAAGAAACTCATCTGGATCAACCCTTATCCGAAAGACACCTGGACCTACACCGCCTCAACCAACATCGTGCGTGATCTGATCGATGATCAGATGTATCCGCTGACGTTGCGTGGGTTGGAGGAAGGGATGAGGTTTTTGGCGAAATAGGCTGGCTAAGAGAGCGGCTCTGCGGGCAAATCTACGTTGCCAAACCAGCCGCTTCGCCAACACGTTGGCTCCCACAGAGTCCTTGGCTGACTTCATATTCTGCGTCAGACTCAAATCAATGTGGGGACTCTATGTTCCCCGGCAACACACAATCCCTGTGGGAGCCAACTTGTTGTCGAATAGCCTGACGCGGTACGTCAGGTCTACACCGCCAATAAACATCATGTTTATTTTCATCTGTCGGATTGACAACATTTCCTATCGCTGGTTACGTCGGGCTGTCAGTTGATAAACCAACTGAACCACGGCCACGCTGCAGCGTGGCTGTTTAATTAATCGATAAGTATGGCAAGGCTATTCAGCGAGCGCGTTTGCGCATCGCTCGACGGCGGCTATTTGAAAGAAATGGATTCTTACGATGCGAAAAAATAGAGATGTATTTCATATTGGATTGATGGCAGCTGCACTGTCATTTATGGGAGTTGCTGCGAGCTCAGCCTCTGCGATGTCGTTCTTTGATGCCGAAGAGTACGAGGCTGCGGCCAGTGCGAATATGAAATTGGAGGAGAAGGTAGAGGTTGCGGTTCCTGTTGAGCCGACGGTGATGGAGTTGCCGGACAAATTAAATACGATCACCGACAGCCTGGAGAATGATCAGGATGTGAAGTACTACAGCTTTACCGCTGTTCGGGGGCAGAAGGTGATGATTCATGAAATCAGACTGCCGAACGAGCTATCCCCATGGAAAATCGAACATAAGGTTGATCAGGATTGGTACCTGATGCCGTCGATCGGCTCGCACATTACGTCTACACTAGTGCCTCAACAAAAGGTTCAGGTAAGGGTTTCTCGAAATCCTGCAGTACTTCGCCAACCCGGTCAGTCATATAAAATTGAGTTCGGCTCGGCTCCGCGCCTGACAAAACACAACATCATCAAGGACGGTGATCGCTACAACATCTATTTCGGCCAGGCCTTGTTTATCAATAAAGTCGAATGGTCGACCCACGTCATTGATTCTACAGGCCACCCGATTGAAGGGGTTACGGTTGAATTGAATTTCGATCTTGACCAGCACGCGCCGTTTACGAACGTGGTCGATAAACGGGTCAGCAATCAATCAGGGTTTATTTGGTCGACCTTTAATCTGGGCGCCTGTATTGGAAAAAACACCACGAAACCATTCGTGGGTGTATTCGACTTCAGAACCAAATGGCAACTCACCTACAATACCGGTTATTATTTCATGTCTCCCCAAGGTAACGATGACGGCGGGGTAGGCAGCCGTGACGGAAGGAAAGTTTCCTTGGTACACATTTGTAACCAACGAATAGTCAAGTAGCAGGACGCATTGGCTAACAGGACGAGACTGTCAGAAATTTTGTGTTCGGGCATAACATGTCACCAGAGGTGCATTTATGCCGACCAAAAAGAAGTCCGCCAGTGCAACACCGAGGGAATTGCCCTCGATACCCAAAGAGCTGATTGATCAGTTCGTCCAAGGCCCGATGAGCGCCGCAGCCATTCAGGACGCCTCTATGGCGTTCAAAAAGGCGCTGATCGAGCGTGCGCTAGGCGCCGAACTGGGTCACCACCTTGGCTATCCTCAGGGCGCGGAGCGCCCTGAGGATTCAACCAACCAGCGCAATGGTAAAAGCGGTAAAACGGTACTGACCGATGACGGGCCACTTCGCCTGGATATCCCCAGAGACCGCGATGGCAGCTTCGCGCCGATCCTCATTCCCAAGCATGAGCGCCGATTTACAGGCTTTGATGACAAGATCATTGCCATGTACGCCCGAGGGATGACGGTGCGTGAGATACGCGCTTTCCTGTCCGAGCAGTATGGAACCGATGTGTCGCATGACTTCATCAGTTCAGTGACCGATGCTGTGCTGGAAGAGGTTGGCGCTTGGCAGCAACGCCCTTTAGAGCCTATGTACCCAGTCATCTTTTTTGATGCGCTGCGGGTCAAAATTCGCGACGAAGGCTTGGTGCGTAACAAGGCGGTGTACTTGGCACTGGGCGTGTTACCCGATGGCACACGAGATATTTTGGGCATCTGGATCGAAAGCACCGAGGGTGCCAAGTTCTGGATGAAGGTGTTCAACGACCTGAAGACTCGTGGTGTTGAAGATGTGCTGATCGCCGTCACAGACGGCCTTAAAGGGATACCAGAGGCCCTAGGGGCGGTGTTTCCTGCTACCACACTGCAAACCTGCATCGTGCATCTGATCCGCAACAGCCTGGACTATGCGGCTTGGGATAAACGTCGAGCACTGGCCAAGGCGCTCAAGCCGATTTATCAAGCCATTAACGCCGATATCGCTGAGCAGGAACTGAACGCCTTTGAGGCGGGGCCTTGGGGCAAGCAGTATCCGACTGTAGTTGCTGCTTGGCGTAGAGCCTGGGATCGAGTCATCCCGTTTTTTGTCTTCCCGGCAGGCATCCGAAAGGTGGTCTACACAACCAACGCCATCGAAAGCATCAACGCTCAGCTACGAAAGATCATCAAGACCCGAGGGCACTTCCCCACTGACGATGCAGCGACGAAGCTGATATGGCTGGGATTACGCAACATCACCGCTAACTGGGGTAACGCAGCGCATGATTGGAAGGTGGCGATGAATCAATTTGCGATTCTCTATGGAGATCGATTTACCAGGCCGAGCTGGTAAAACAAAGGCCTGCCTGACGGCAGGCCACAACCAGCCCGAACACAAAAAATCTGACACTCCCAACAGGACACTAAACAAGTACCTGTTAGCCATGCCACCCACCGCTTACGAAGGTTTAAATAGCTGAGCATACCCCGCATTCGGTCCAGCTTTTGTACAACTCAACAGGCTTAGCATGACCCTCGCATACTCCACAGCCAACGTCTTCAAATCCTGTCTCTCGTTCAGCAGCCTGCTGAATCGCCTTTCTTCTTCAGGTGTCAACTGCCCTGTTAACGATACTGCTTTTAGTTCTCCTTTCTCGTCAACAACAAAACTGACTGCCCTGCTATTTAAACTCGTAGCCGACGACATACAATCTACATTTAACTCTTCACCTATACGCCTCATACTCTCTTGCAGCCAATCAGCATAGCCTTTTCGGCCGTCGATTTTTGACTGCTCATAATTCGCCGCCCCACCCCACGATGCAAAATTAACACCACCATCAGGCGTATATTCAACACCGTCCATATCGCTTTCATGATAAACGGTCGTTGGCTCAGGGGTACTGAAAAGCGCCTGACACACTCTCTCGGTAAATTCGTCGACCCCACCGTTCATTTTTGCCTTGTTATAAGCCACTTGCACCGCCTGCCTATAACTAAGATTTTGATCCACAACCAAAAGCAGATTCATGACTTGCCACCGCGCTCCGTTATTCTCAAAGGAGTTAACGGCAGGTGCTTTAATAAACACACCCGACAATTTCGCGAGAAACTTCCGAGCTTGATGTAGGAAGTTGCTTACAGACTACCCGCTACAGGAGCGAACGTGTTCGCGAGGCAATGTATCTGACGAGTCGCGTCCAGCCCCCTCGCCAACACGTTGGCCCTACACGAACTGTCGCAAATACCGCACCTGCTGTTCATGGGCAACCCCCTGCAAAACCGGCTTCAATCGCACCACCGCACCCGGGAGACGTTGCGCCAGTCGTGCCAGCGACAGTGGCGTCAGCGCGCCGAGTCGTGGGTAGCCGCCGATGGTCTGTCGGTCGTTGAGCAATACGATAGGCTGCCCATCCGGTGGCACTTGGATCGCGCCCAGCGGGATGCCTTCGGAGATCATCGGTTTACCCTGATACGCCAGTTCCGGCCCGAGTAAACGGATGCCCATGCGGTCAGCGCGACTGTCGAGGGTCCAGTCGCTGTTGAAGGCATCAAACAGGCTCAGGCCGCTGAATTGGCCGATTTGCGCACCGAGGATGACGTCCAGCGGTGCAGTGTCAGTCATGTCTGGAATCTGCGCATGGGCCAGCGTGTGCAGCACAAACGCTGCGCCGGTGTACGACAACCGGTCACCTTTGGCCAAGGGCTTGCCCAGTCCATCCAGACCGCCCAGCTCTTCACGAATCACGCTGGCGCAACTGCCCAGCACCGCTGGCGCATCGAAGCCACCCGGCGCTGCCAAATAAGCGCGGGCTCCGGTTATCGGTTGAGTAAATCTCAGGCGTTCGCCTTTACGCATGAAAAAGCTGCGCCACGGCGCCAAGGGACGGCTGTCGAGTTTCGCTGCCAAGTCGGCGCCGGCCAGCGCCAGGCAGCAGTCCTGTTCGGCCACCAGCACCAAACCGCCGAGGGTGATTTCAATTACCGCCGCATCTAACGCATTGCCCAGCAGTTTGTTGGCCCAGGACATCGACACCCAGTCCAGCGCCCCGCCCTGGGTCACGCCCAAATGACGCACACCAAAGCGTCCGGCATCTTGCAGCAGACATAGCGGCGTGGCGGCTTCGATCAGTAAGGCGCTCATGATTGCGCCTCCAGCGGCGTATCATCGCCACCCAGGCGGATGAACTCGGCATGCTCCACCGCAGCGAAGCACACGCGATCACCCGGCTGCATCAAGCTGTAGCCTTCGCGTTGGCGGTCAAACAGTTTGCTCGGCGTGCGCCCGATCAGGTTCCAGCCGCCGGGCGAGACCACCGGATACGCAGCTGTCTGGCGCTCGGCAATCCCGACACTGCCCGCGGCCACCCGTTTACGCGGCGTATTCAGGCGTGGCGTGGCGAGGATTTCATCGACCAGGCCCATGAACGCAAAACCCGGTGCGAACCCCAGGGCAAACACCTGATACTCGCGCTGGCTGTGCCGGGTGATGACCTCGCTGACGCTCAGTCCGCTGCGTGTGCTCAGTAGGCTCAACTCAGGGCCGACGCTGAGGTCGTACCACACCGGCAGCACGTGTCGCGTGCCACTGGCTTGAGCGTCGGGCGCCAGATCAGTCAACGCCTGATGAATCAGCTCGCGGGCCTGATTCGGGTTCAGCTGTGTGAGGTCGTAATGCACCATCAAGGTGGTGTAGGACGGCACCAGGTCAATCAGCGCCTCGCCGAAGCCCTCGCGCAATCGCAGGCTGGCGGCCAGCATCCACGGCATGTTGCCTTCGTCGATCACATCGAACAACCGCACCATCAGGCAATCGATGGCCACCACCTCAAGACGCACGTTCATCCGTTCGGCAGCTCACCCAATGCCTGACGGATACGCTGTACTGCGGCCACCGAACTGGCGTTGTCGCCGTGTACGCACAAGGTATCGGCGTTCAACAGCAAGTCGCTGCCATCGCTGGCGCGCAACGGTTCGCCACGGGCCAGGGTCAAGGCTTGGGCGATGATGGTTTCTGCATCGTGATGCACAGCGCCCGGCAACTGTCGGGAGACCAATCGCCCTGCACTGTCGTAGGCACGGTCGGCAAAGGCTTCGAACCACAAGGTCACGCCAAACTCGTCGGCCAGTGCCTGAGCGGCGCTGTTGTCGCGCATGGCCAGCAACATCAGCGGTAATTGCCCGTCGTAACGGGCGATGGCCTGGATCACCGCACGCAGTTGTTCGGGTTTGGCCATCATGTCGTTGTACAATGCGCCATGGGGTTTGACGTACTGCACCCGGCCACCTTGCGCACGGCAAATACCGTCCAGCGCACCGATCTGGTAGTGCAGCAGATCTTCGATTTCCGCCGCAGTGCAGGCCATGGAACGCCGACCAAAGCCCACCAGGTCAGGATATGCCGGGTGCGCGCCGATCTTCACATCATTGGCCAGCGCGAGGGCCACGGTCTTGCGCATGACGCTGGGGTCACCCGCGTGGAAGCCGCAGGCGATGTTGGCGCAGTCGATAAACGGCATCACCTCGGCGTCGAGGCCCATGGTCCAGGCGCCGTAGCTTTCACCGATATCGCAATTCAATAACAGGCGGCTCAAAGGGGCTCTCCTTTGTCTGTGTGGGCACCGAAGTGCATTTCGCAGCCTCCGGCAGCGCCTACAAATGTTTGCTTACCGCCAGTCCCGATCCAGCACTGGCTTGCGCCGTCCGCCGTTGATCACCCAGCCGATCAGCAGGAAGAAACTTTCCACGACCAGGGCCAGCAGCAAGGCGCAGGTGATGCCCCAGGCAATGACGTCGGGTACCAGCAGCACTTGATAGGTATAAGCGTTGAGGGTTTCCCGGCGGATGTCCGGGTTGGCGGCCGCTACTACGTGCCAGGCCTTGGCGTACCAAGGGCCTTGCAACGCCATCCATTCGCGATCAAGCATCTGATCACGCATCAACAGTTGGTTGACGCTGTCGGCATCGCTGCGAAACACCGGATCGTTACTGCCGCGATAGTGCGCGAGCAACGCCTGCAAGTCGCCCTTGAAGAACTGGTCGGCGGTGTCCTTGTAGCCTTTAAGGCCTTGCTGCGCTTCGATCAGATGCGCCTCGACCCGCTTGCTGTAATCACTGATGAACCCCGGAATTTGTACGCCCAGCAGCAGCCCCGCAGTGAACAGTACCAATCGCACATAGCTTCGCAGCATCGATCCCTCTCCTCAGGCCTGGCCCCGACTCACGCATTCTCCGCGGCGCCACAGGTTCCATTGTCCCGGCTCATAACGCGTCCAGGTCTCGTTTTCAGTCAGCGGTTCGGTGGCGATCACCGTGACCACGTCGTTGGCGGTGGTTTCGGCCTGGAAATCGACAATCACGTCGACATCCTTCAAGCGTGCCGGGCCGAACGGTGCTCGGCGAGTGATGTGCGCCAGCTTGCTGGAGCAAAAACAGAACAGCCAGTCGCCGTCGCTCAGCAGGCAGTTGAACACACCTTTGTTTCGATACTCGCTACAGGCTTCGACCAACGTCGGCAACCACTGTTCGACGTCCACAGGCTCCGGAAAGGCTTCGCGGACCCGATTGAGCAGGTCACAGAACGCGGCCTCGCTGTCGGTATCGCCGACCGGGCGATAGAACGTGGCACGAGGATTGAAGTCCGCCAGTTGGCCGTTGTGCGCGAAGCACCAGTTACGGCCCCAGAGCTCGCGGACGAAAGGATGGGTGTTGGCCAGACAGACCTTGCCGACGTTGGCCTGACGAATGTGACCAATGACCACTTCGCTTTTGATCGGGTAACGCTGCACCAGCTCTGCGACTTGCGACTCGCTGCTGGCCGCCGGGTCCTGAAACAGGCGCAGGCCGCGTCCTTCATAGAAGGCGATGCCCCAGCCGTCGCGATGCGGGCCGGTACGCCCGCCGCGCTGCATCAGCCCGGTGAAGCTGAACACGATGTCGGTCGGTACGTTGGCACTCATGCCCAGTAGTTCACACATGCTCAAACTCTCGCTTCAATACGTTCAGCAGTGCGGGACGCGCCCGCGCGTCCTGCAACGAAGCAAAGTCTACAGGCGTGGTTCAACCCGCGCACGGCTAGGGGCAGGAGGGGGTGCGGGCTTGCGCCCGTAGCGGTTGTCGTCGGCCGGCGCATAGGGCTGGTCATCGGCCTTCACCGCAGCCGCCTGCTCGGCCGCCAGCGCCACCCGGGCCCTGCGACCGCGCTCGATCGGCCAGCGAATCAGGGCGAAGACGATGTACACGCCAAGGGCGATCATCGCGTACATCGCCAAGTCCGACAGCGCACGCCAGACGTTGCTGCCGACCTTGAATGCCAGGTCCAGCGCGGTAATCGCCACGGCCGGCGCGAATTTTTCCTTCACCGGGTCAATAATGGTAGGACTGAACAGCACCACCGCGACGATCACACGCAGTGGCTCGCGCAGCCAGCGCCACATCCAGCCGGTCAGCTTGAACGCCACCATCAGGCAGCCGAAAGCGGCAAAAGCGTAAAGGCCCCAGGCCAGCAGGTAGTCGTTCTCGTTCATGACGTTCATGGTAAGCCAGGTAAAGAGGCGCTTATGATAACGGCTTTTCGTTAGCCCGGCTTCCCTGACGTCAGTAATCGTTGGACGTGCAGCGCTGACCACCGATTTTTCTTTCGCTAAAGAGAGCCCAGCATGCCTTCATCCACCCTCCGCTCCACTGCGCCAGTCGCTCGTCAGGACGCCGGTTCC
Organism: Pseudomonas sp. NA-150; assembly: GCF_044336365.1. Lineage (NCBI taxonomy): Bacteria > Pseudomonadati > Pseudomonadota > Gammaproteobacteria > Pseudomonadales > Pseudomonadaceae > Pseudomonas > Pseudomonas sp. NA-150. Next base: position 5,077,308 of record NZ_CP172305.1, read on the forward strand.
GACCCGTATGCCTGGCTGCAGAACCGCGACACCGACGAGGTGCTCGACTACCTCAAGGCCGAGAACGACTATCAGGAAGCGCAGCTGGCCGATCAGGACGCCCTGCGTGAAACCCTGTTCCAGGAGATCAAGGGCCGCATCCTCGAAACCGATCTGTCGCTGCCTTCGCCGTGGGGACCGTACCTGTACTACACGCGCACTACCGAAGGGGACGAATACGCCCGCCACTACCGTTGCCCGCGCCCGGCTGATCATTCGCTGACGGTGGACGAAAGCCACGAAGAATTGCTGCTGGACCCCAATGTACTGGCGGCCGGCGGTTTCTTCTCACTGGGCGCCTTCAGCATCAGCCCGGACCACCAGCGCCTGGCCTACAGCCTCGATACCACAGGCGAAGAGGTTTACCAGCTGTACGTCAAAGAGCTGAGCAACGGCCAGCTCACCACCCTGCCCTTCGAAGACTGCGACGGCAGCATGACGTGGGCCAACGACAATCAGACGCTGTTCTTCGGCGAACTGGACGACACCCACCGCCCGCACAAACTCTATCGCCATAAACTGGGCAGCGATTCCGCCGATCTGGTGTTCAACGAGCCGGACGGGCGTTTCTTCCTGCATTGCTATCGCAGCAGTTCGGAGCGGCAGTTGATCTTGCTGCTCAACAGCAAGACCACCAGCGAAGCCTGGCTGCTGGACGCGGACAAACCCGATCAAGCCTTTATCTGCATGGCGCCACGGGTCGAAAATCACGAGTATTTCCCCGACCACGGGCAACTCGACGGTGTCTGGACCTGGTTTATCCGCAGTAACCAGAGCGGCATCAACTTCGCCCTGTACCACGCCCCGGAAAAAACCAGCGGCGTACCCGTGCCTCAGGACTGGCAAACCCTGGTCCCGCACAGCGACAGCGTGATGCTCGAAGCCATGAGCCTCAACGCTGAAGCCATGACCCTGAGCCTGCGCGAAGGCGGTCTGCCGATCATCGAGGTCCACCCACACGGTCTGCCGACCTACCGCGTGCAATTGCCCGACGCCGCCTACAGCCTGTATGTGCAGGACACTCTGGAATTCAAAAGCGACGCGATTCGCCTGCGCTATCAGTCGCTGAATCGACCGGCGCAAGTGCGCCAGTTGACCCTGGCCAGCGGCGAGCAAGTGGTGCTCAAGGAAACCCCGGTGCTCGGCACCTTCGACGCCGACGCCTACGTCAGCCAACGATTGTGGGCGACGGCGCCGGACGGTACGCAGGTGCCGATCAGCCTGGTGGTCAAACGCGAGCTGCAAGGTCAGGCCACGCCGCTGTATTTGTACGGCTACGGCGCTTACGGCGAAAGCCTCGACCCGTGGTTCTCCCATGCGCGCCTGAGCCTGCTGGATCGTGGCATCGCCTTCGCCATCGCCCACGTGCGTGGCGGCGGGGAACTGGGCGAAGCCTGGTACCGCAATGGCAAGCAGGAACACAAAGCCAACACCTTCAGCGACTTCATTGCCTGCGCCGAGCACCTGATCGACAACGGATTGACCAGCGCCGGGCAACTGGTAATCAGTGGCGGCAGCGCGGGTGGATTGCTGATCGGCGCGGTGCTCAATCAGCGTCCGGAATTGTTCAAGGCGGCGATTGCCGAAGTACCGTTTGTCGACGTTCTCAACACCATGCTTGATCCGGACCTGCCGCTGACGGTTACTGAGTATGACGAATGGGGCAACCCGCAAGACGCCGAGGTTTATGAACGGATCAAGGGTTATGCGCCGTACGAAAACGTCAGTGCCCAGCACTATCCGGCAACTCTGGTGATTGCTGGCTATAACGACAGCCGCGTGCAGTATTGGGAGGCGGCGAAGTGGGTGGCCAAATTGCGCGCCAGCAAAACCGACGACAATCTGCTGCTGCTCAAGACCGAACTGGGCGCTGGACATGGCGGCATGAGCGGGCGTTATCAGGGCTTGCGTGACGTGGCGCTGGAATATGCATTCGTGTTTAAGGTGCTGCAACTAAGCTGAGGGAACTCGCGCCCATTGTCTTGTCTTATGACTGGGTCCGCCGCTGCGGGCCCTTTTTACGTGTAACCCACTACCTACCCAACAACAAGATCAAGCCGCCATGCCAGACGCTTCCTTCCTCAACAGCGAGATCCGCGACCTATTGATGGACTGCGGTTTGTTCAACGCCTTGCTGCCCGCCGACTTCCTGGCGGCTGCGGGTTATTTCAGCATTACCTCGATTGAACAAGGTCAGGCGATCTTCCAGGAAGGCGATGCCGGCAGTTTCATGTGCATCATCAATTCCGGCACGGTGTCGGTGCGCAAACGCAATAGCGAGGGGCAGCCGGTCGAAATCGCCCTGCTGCGCAAAGGCGCGTTTGGCGAAATGGCCGTGCTGGATGGCGAACGCCGCTCAGCCAGTTGCGTCGCCGCCAGCCGCTGTCACCTGCTGAACCTGGGCAAGGACTCGCTGGATAAAATGCTCAACGAGTCGCCCAAGGTCGCGGCAAAAATCATTCGGGCGATTGCCGTGGCGCTGTCCAAACGGCTGCGCATGGTGGACGGCCAGTTGCTGTCGCAATAGGGCTCTCAGGGTTTGAGTTTTCGCCTGGCGTCTTCGCTGGGCTCAGGGTCGTTCGGCGGTATGTCGTCGGGCACGATCTGAGTCGACTGGCCGGCATTCGGCGCCCCCGGGACAGGCAAGCCTGGCAACGGCTGGTCTTTGGGTGGGCCGGGAATATCGATTTTCGGCAGCAACGGCGGATTACCTTCATTGCCCCCAACACGCGGAATACTCGGCGGCACGACCTGCGGATACGGGGTCGGCGTGGCGGTTCCCGGCGAACCGGGCGACGGCACACTGGGTACGGGTTGCAGAATGTCTGCACCAACGGCACTTACCGAGAGCGTTGCCAGAACAATCGCCGTTAGAATAGAGCGCTTCATCAATGGCCTCCGATGCCACGCAAATTTTGTCCGCCTCAGGCTACTCCTTGCGCGACAAAGTTGCCCCTTGAAAATTTTCCTGCCTATTGAGTGCTCAATGAAACGTTTCGTTCTACTCGACACCACTCCGATTCCCGATAACGGCGGTGCCTTGTGCCTGTTCGAGTACGGCGAAGATTTCGTGATCAAGATTCAGGGCGGCGACGGCGGCCAGTTGATGAACACGCGCATGCACGGTTCCGAAGACGCGCTGGCCGAAATCCCCTGCAAGCAGGTCACCCATCGCGTGATGCCACGGGTGTTGATCGGCGGCCTGGGCATGGGCTTCACCCTCGCCTCCGCGCTCAAGCACCTGGGCAAGAACGCCGAAGTGGTAGTGGCCGAACTGGTGCCGGGCGTGGTCGAGTGGAACCGTGGGCCGCTGGGTGAAAAATCCGGTAACCCGCTGCTCGACCCACGGGCAAAAGTAGTGATTCAGGATGTTGCCCAAGTATTGAAAAGCGAACCCAAGGGCTTCGACGCGATCATGCTCGATGTCGACAACGGCCCCGAAGGCCTGACGCAGAAATCCAATAGCTGGCTGTATTCTTCGGGCGGCCTGAGTGCGTGCGCCCAGGCCTTGCGGCCCAAAGGCATTCTTGCGGTGTGGTCGGCCAGCGCCGATCAGAAGTTTTCCGACAAGCTGCGCAAGGCCGGTTTCAAGGCGGAAGAAGTCCAGGTGTTTGCCCATGGCAACAAGGGCACGCGCCATACCATCTGGATCGCGGAAAAACTCAAAGGCTGAAAAGCGCTAGACTGCCCCTATTACTGAACAGAACACAGGTGACACCATGAGCTCGGCAAATCCACCCTCCCACACCGCCAAGCTGGATCGCATCCTTGCCGACGCCCAACGCGACCGTGAGATGGGCTATCGCGATAAAGCGCTGAAGATGTACCCCCACGTGTGTGGCCGCTGCGCCCGTGAGTTTGCCGGCAAGCGCCTGAGCGAGCTGACCGTGCACCACCGCGACCACAACCACGACAACAACCCCCAAGACGGTTCCAACTGGGAGTTGCTGTGCCTGTACTGCCACGATAACGAGCACTCGCGTTATACCGATCAGCAGTATTTCTCGGAAGGCTCGACCAGCAGCCCGAAAATCGCCAAGGCCACGCACAACCCCTTCGCCGCGCTGGCCGGGTTGATGAAGAAGGACGAGTAACACCTTCGATCTGTAGGAACGGCCGGTCGACACTCGATTGCCCGCGATGGCGGTGTGTCAGGCACACCGCGTCAAGCCGATCGCGGGCAAGCCCGCTCCTGCCAGGTATTACCGTATAATCGCCAGCCTTCCTTCAAGAGCACCCGCACGTGGCGAATAAACGGTACAGCTGCATTGGTTTGTATAACCCCAAATCCCCGGAGAACGTCGGTTCGGTGATGCGCGCGGCTGGCTGCTATGGCGTTGCGTCCGTGTTCTACACCGGTACACGTTATGAACGTGCCCGCGACTTCGTCACCGACACCAAGAAAGTCCACCAGGACATTCCGCTGATCGGCATCGACGACCTGAAAAAAATCATTCCCCTGGGCTGCGTGCCGGTGGCCGTGGAACTGGTCGAAGGCGCCCGTTCGCTGCCCGAATACACCCATCCCGACCGTGCGATCTACATCTTCGGTCCGGAAGACGGCTCGCTGGATAAAAGCATCCGCGACTGGTGCGAAGACGTGGTGTACATCCCCACCACTGGCTGCATGAACCTCGCGGCCACCGTCAACGTCGTGCTTTACGACCGCATGGCCAAGGGCAATAACACCCGCTCCGGGCCCAAGTTCTGACGTTGTCGATGGAACAGATTTACCCTGAGGCAGTCAGCTTTAGTGAACTCACCTTATCTGAGCATGGAGAACGATCATGAGCGATATTCCACGCGTCGAACGCATTGACTTCACGCCGTTCCAAACGCAGCCGGCGCAAAACGTGCAGGGCTGGGAGCGTATCGGATCGCTGGCGGGCGGCGTGCTGATGATGGGCAAGGGCCTGCGTCGCGGCGGCGTCCTGGGCTTGATTCAACTGGCGATTGGCGGTGCCGTCCTGGCCCGTGGGATCACCGGTCATTGCGCGGCGAAAGACCTGATCGAACAGGGCCGCAGCGACATGAGCAAGGCCCGCTCGCACATCGAGCGCGTCGGCGCTGAGCTGAGCCAGTTGAAGACCCGGGCGGAAATTGCGGCTGAGCAGCCTAAGTAAACAACCTACTGAAAAAACGACTCTGTAGGAGCCAACTTGTTGGCGAGCAGTTTGATTGGGATACATCAGGTATATCGCCTCGCGAACACGCTCGCTCCTACAAGGGAATTGCGGTGTTACTGCACCAACGGGCTTAGGGCTCCGTGTACAACAGGGTGATCAGCGATTAACCCGCGCGAAAAATCAGGTGATCTTCCCAATCGTCTTCGGACACGCTGTTCTCGCTGAGCATGCGCCCAGACTGCGAGATGCGTTCATGGTGCACCGCGTCGCGGTCGCCGCAGACCAGGTGATGCCACAGTGGCAGGTCTTTGCCTTCACTGACCAGCCGGTAACCGCAGGTCGGTGGCAGCCACTTGAATTGGTCCGCCTGGCCCGGCGTCAGTTGAATGCAGTCCGGCACGCTGGCGCGACGGTTACTGTAGTCGGTGCACTGGCAGGTTTTCAGGTCCAGCAACTTGCAGGCGATTCGCGTGTAATAAACGCTGTTGTCCTCTTCATCTTCAAGTTTTTGCAAGCAGCACAAACCGCAGCCGTCGCACAGCGACTCCCACTCGGCCTGATCGAGTTGTTCGAGGGTTTTGCGTATCCAGAAGGGTTCAACTTTAGCGGCCATGGGTTTGGGCAATCAGCATCGAAGAGTGAAAAGGCCGCCAGTCTAGTGCTATGGAAGGCGCGGGCCAAGGGTCAGGATAAACGCGGGCTTGTCAGATGACGGGCGGCGCAGTAATTTTACTTGCCCGAATTCCCGATGTTTGCCGACCACGGCCCATCTTGTTCCAGCCAGCCTGAGCTAACGCCCGCGCCGGCTTTTCTATTGTTCAACCTCCCATCAGGATATTTATGAGCGCCAACACTCGCGTCGCCGATTACCCGATCCATTCTCAATTCACCGACCGCTGGTCACCACGCGCCTTCACCGGCGAGGCCATCAACCAGGAAACCCTGCTGAGCTTCTTCGAAGCCGCGCGCTGGGCGCCTTCGGCCTACAACTCGCAGCCATGGCGATTTCTCTACGCGCGCCGCGACACGCCGAACTGGGAGCGTTTCCTGGGCCTGCTGAATGAATTCAACCGTGGCTGGGCTCAGCACGCGTCGGCGTTGGTGATCGTGATCTCGAAAACCACCTTCACTGCACCGGGCGCGACTGAAGAAACCCCGGCCCTGTGGCACACCTTCGACACCGGTTCGGCCTGGGGCCATTTGGCGCTGCAAGCCAGCCTGAGCGGCTGGCACACCCATGGCATGGCCGGTTTTGATCAGGAATTGACGCGCAAGGAACTGAAGATCCCTGAAGGCTACGTTTTGCACGCAGCGGTAGCGATCGGCAAACTGGGCGACAAGTCGACCCTGGCCGAGTACCTGCAAGCCCGCGAAACACCAAGCCCGCGTCGTCCGCTGGAAGAGCTGGCGGCTGAGGGTGATTTCAGCTTGTAACCAGCCAAGACGCCACTTTTCTGTAGGAGCGAACTTGTTCGCGAGGCGGTGTGCCAGACACACCGCGTCAAGCTGCTCGCCAACCAGTTGGCTCCTACAGGGATATTGGTCAATACCCGCGCGTGAAATCCACTTCGCCGCGCAGTGCAGTTCCCGCTTCAAATGCCCGCAGGTTCTCGACAAACAACTGCACCATCGCCGCTGGCGAGGTCGGCGCGGCGCTGTGCCCGGTCAACAACAAGCCCCAGGCGGTCCAGAACGGGTGACGTTGCGGCAACGGTTCCTGACGGCAAACGTCGATCACTGCCCCGGCAAGGTGCCCTTCCTTCAGCGCTTCCACCAGATCCGCATCCACCACCGCCACGCCACGTCCGACGTTGATGAACAGCGCCGTCGGCTTGAATTGGGCGAACAGTTTCGCGTTGTACAGGTCATGGGTCGCTGGCGTATTCGGCAACAAGTTGATCACGTAATCCACTTCGCCAACCAAACGCGGCAGATCGGCCATGCCACCGACTTCGACGAACGGCACCTGAGCCCGTGGAGAAGAAGCGATGCCAAAGGTTTCCACGCCAAACGGCTGTAGAAACTGCGCCACGCACAGTCCGATATCGCCAGCACCGACAATCAGCGCCTTGCGCCCCGCCAGACTCTGGCCCAGGCGGCTATCCCATTTGCGCTCGACCTGGCTGACCAGTCGCGCCAGCACTTCACGTTCATGGCCGAGCATGTAGGTCAGCACGAACTCGGCCATGACCTGACCAAAAATGCCCACCGCGCGGGTCAGACGATAATTGCGCGACAAGCCTTCAGCCAGCAACGGGGTGATGCCGGCCCAGGTCGATTGCAGCCAGGCCGGGGTGTGACCTTGGCGCACCAGGGTGGCCAGCAAGTCCGGTTGACCCAACCAGACCGGACAGTCAGCGGCATACCCTGCCAGCTCGGCCGAATCGCCGGTGCTCAAGACTTCAATATCGGGCGCCGCTTGTTTCAACAATTGGGTGTACAGCGGGTAATCGTGTTCGGCAATCAGAACGCGCATGGCTCAAAACCTATCAAAACAAAACATGCGGCCGTCGACAGGGCTAACCCCCGTCAGATCAAGGCGCATTTGAAAAACACCGCGAAACCGCTGATCACATCGGATCGTTGCGGCGCAGCAGCTCTTCTGGCAAGTGCTCGATGTACTCGTCTTCTGCCGGTGGCATTTGCAGGTGGTAGCCCTGCTTGTCGAGGTTTTCCAGCACTTGCACGATGTCCTCGCGGGACAGCTTGCGCTCGGGACTGAGCACCATATCGAAGGTATGAACGGGCGAGCCGAAGGCGACCATCAACTCGGGCGGTACACGCTTGAGCGCATCGCTTTTGAGCACATAGAGGTACATCTCGTTTCTTTTCGGGCTTTTATAAATCGAGCAAATACGTTTCAAAGCTGTTCTCCAGCAGTGGCCAGGCTGTCGAGCAGCGCCTGGCCCATCAGTTCGCGGCGCCAGCCACGCAGCGAATCCGGCAATTGATAAGGACCGTCGGGGTAGCCGCTTTTCAGCAAGGCTTCGAGGGTTTTCTTGCGCAGCATCAGCTCAGGGGCCATGTTCAGTTGCTCGGCGTATTGCTGACCGATCACGCGCAGGTTTTTCAACACGGCGGACGCTTCGATCGGCAACGGCTCGGGCAACGCAGGCGGCCACTGATCCGGCGGCAGGCTGGCAGCGGTCTTGATCAGACTGATCAGAAACTCGCCGTCCTGGCGCACAGTTTTGGGGTGAATGTCTTCGATCTTCGCCAAAGCGGCAAGGTTATCCGGCTGAGTTCTGGCCAGGGGCCACAGCGAATGCTCACGGACGATCCGGTTGCGCGGCAAGTTACGCGCACGCGCCTCACGCTCGCGCCAGGCACACAGCTCACGCAGCACGCCCAACTGAGCCCGAGACAGCTTCCACGCCAACTTGGCGTCGCGATAAACCTCGTAAGGATCGGTTTCCCGACGCAAGTTGGCGACCAGTTCAGCACCATCGTCCAGCAACCAGGCGTGCTTATCCGCCGACAGCTTGGGCTGCAAGATGCTGTAGACCTCGGCCAGGTGCACGGCGTCTTCCGCCGCGTAGCTGATCTGGGTGTCGGACAGCGGGCGTTGCAGCCAGTCGGAGCGGGTTTCGCCCTTGGGCAGCTCGATCCCCAGCACTTCCTGGACCAGACGCGAATAGCCCATCGAGAAGCCAAGGTTCAGGTACGCAGCCGCCAATTGGGTGTCGAATAACGGCGCCGGCAGGCTGCCCGTCAAGCGCAGCAGCACTTCCAGGTCTTCGCTGCAGGCGTGCACCACCTTGATGACAGCGGGGTTTTCCAGTAACGCCGACAACGGCGCCCAGTCGTTGATCAGTAACGGATCAATCAGGAACGCGCGCGAGCCGTCGCCGATCTGCAGCAGCGCGGCGATGGGATAGAAGGTGTCGACCCGCATGAATTCGGTGTCGAGGGCGACAAACGGCAATGATTGCCATTCGACGCAATGTTGGGCGAGGCTGGCGTCGTCGCGAATCCAGTGAATATCGATGGCCACACGGCTCTCCCTTGAAGAATGGCGCGCAGTATATATCGCCCTCGACCATTACCGCGCATGCGCACTGCAAGTCTTGAACAACTTCGGAGGAACACGGGGGAAATATCAGACCGATTATCGGATTAGTCTAGGATTTGCGCAGCACATAGACCCGCCACATGGCGTAGCCGGGAAGCACATCATGGTGCGCGAGGATCTGGAAACCCGCCTGGGTGAATTCGTTTTCTATCACCAGGCGACTGACCACGAAGCGGTTCATGCGGCTGATGGCTGGTTGGGCGCTGGCCCTTACCCGCTCCAGACGCTTGCGCCGCCAGGATTTGATATTGCCGTCTACCCATAGGGCGACGATCACCGTGTCGCGGGTGACGCGATGGAACTCACGCAAAATGGCCGAACGATGCTCACCGTCGGCCAGGCGATGGAACAGGCGCATGCAAAAAATGCAGTCGACCGCATTCGCCGACAAGTCGATGGACAGCGGCGAGGTCTGGAACGTCTTGATTCGCGCCAGTTTCTCACTGGGGAAACCGGCCTCGGCCGCCGCCAGCATCTCCGGCGAATGATCGGCCGCCAACACTACCCGGTTGCTGTGTTCGGTGAGCACCGGCCAGAAACGCCCCATGCCGGAGGGCAAGTCAAGGACAAGCCCCGGCTCCCCCGCCACTTTTAACGCGTGGCGAGCCAGTTGCTCTTCGCGCCAGTGGGTCAGGCGTCCGGTCAAGCCAAACGACTCCTTCTCCAGATAGCGCTGGGCGGGCGGCTCGCTCTGCCTGGAAGTGTCTGAATCCATAAGGTGCTCGGACGGCTCGGCGTCGGGTTCAGAGCGTAAGGCTTCAACTTTCAGCATGACACTCTGCTATATGAAAAAACTGTTTGTTTAATGAAGTCACCGGCTCGCGCTGTCAGGACAGACTGAATCGATAAACTCCTCAGACGTCATAAACCTTAATCAACCGACCATCAATTTTTTGTGAAAACAACGCGAACAAAGGCGCTATAACGGCTTGTTTCTCCGTAGGTAATTCAACAAAACGGTTATTCCGTTTATTCAACGGTTGCCACTGCGCCTAGGCTTGCTGCAAATACCAGCGCCAGTCCTGTTCGCCTACTTCGCCCATGAATTGCCGGTACTCCGCGTTTTTCACCGCCAGAAAAACCCGCAAAAACTCATCGCCAAAAACCTCCTTGGCCCAAGTCGAGCGTTCCAGTGCACGCAGGGTTGTCAGCCAATCGGTGGGCAACCGTTGCGAATCTTGCGCATAGCCATTGCCCTCAACCGGCGCGCCGGGGTCGAGGCGCTGACGAATACCCAGATGAATGCCCGCCAGAATCGCAGCTGCGGCCAGGTACGGATTGGCATCCGCGCCGCAGATCCGGTGTTCGATATGCCGCGTAGCGGCCGGCCCTCCCGGCACCCGCAGGCTGACGGTGCGGTTATCCACGCCCCAGGTTGCGGCCAACGGTGCGTAGCTGTTGCTCTGGAAGCGTCGATAGGAGTTGGCGTTCGGGCAGAACATCAATAAGGAATCGAGCAGCGTGGTCAACATCCCGGCCACTGCCTGACGCAACAACGGCGTGCCATCTTTGGCTTCGCTGGCGAACAGATTATTGCCCTGCTCGTCGGCCAGACTGATGTGCATGTGCAAGCCGGTGCCCGCCTGATCATCGAACGGCTTGGCCATGAAACAGGCAATCATCCCGTGCTTGTGCGCCACGCCTTTGACCAGCCGCTTGTAACGCACCGCTTCGTCCATCGCTTGCAGGGCATCAGCGCGGTGCTCCAGGGTGATTTCCACCTGCCCCGGCGCGTATTCGGAAATCGCCGTGCGTGCCGGAATGCCTTGCAGTTTACAGGCGCTGTAGAGGTCGGCAAGGAACGGCTCGATTTGTTCCAGCTCGCGCAGACCATAAACCTGAGTTGCCACTGGTCGACCGCCATCCGCGTCGCGATGGGGCTGTGGCCGGCCGCTGCTGTCACGCTGGCGATCGAGCAAATAAAACTCCAGCTCCGCCGCCATCACCGGGTAATAACCCTCGGCCTTGAGGCCGTCGATGACCTTGGCCAACAACCGGCGTGGGTCGGCAACCGTCGCTGGCAGACCTTGCTCCGGGTGCATGCTGACCTGCACCGCTGCCGTCGGAATCTGCCGCCACGGCATGCGTTGCAAACTGCCGGGCAATGGATAAGCCCGGCAGTCGATATCGCCGACGTCCCACACCAGCCCGGAGTTTTCCACGTCGTCGCCATTGATCGTCAACCCCAGAATCGTACTGGGCAGCGGGCGACCGCTTTGGTACACGGCCAGTAGCTCATCGCGGTGCAGCAACTTACCGCGAGGCACGCCGTTGTTGTCGAGGATGAACAACTCGAACATTTCGATATCGGGATGGCGTTCGAGAAAACTCAGGGCTTCTTGCGAAGAGGCAAAGGTCATGATGATTCACTTTTCCAGGCCGGCGCACGCAGGGGCGCGTGCGGCTGATCAACTCACAGGCCGCTCGATGCGCTATGGCATCAAGCGACGTTCAATGGGGTTCAATCAGGAAAAGCAAGATCCGGTGGGCGGGCATGACGGCAATGCCACAGCGCCCAAAACGCGAGTTCGGAAGGAAGTGCACTGAGACTTGGCGCGGTGCCGTCCATGTAAAACGCTGCAGACTGAAGAGACGTGCAGCGTCACATGCCAACCATCGCGGATTAAATCCAGTTTTGACTAAGCTGGCGTATGACGCGACTAAACAATCGCCCGCCAGATTTAGCCGCGAATCACTGCCTTGGCGTAGGACTCACGATCAAGATCCACCACTTCGACGCTGAGTTGCACCTCGACCTCCGCTGGCCAGGTCGCAGAATCCCGCAGCGCAGTCAGCAGGCTTTCCGACAGGACTTTCTTCACTTCGGCAGACCGCCCACTCAACAGCGCCAGCTTTACATGGACAAAACCTCGCGAAGCCGCCGTGGTGCCCACCTGGAAAAACTCCAGCGGGATGGCGCGGTTCTTGATATCCATCTCCGCCCCGAAATGCCCCGAGATCAACAGCGTCTGGTTCAGCACCAGCAGTGTTTTGGCAACATCCAGTTGCGGCAGGTTCGCGGTGTATTCCATCGTGACGTGGGGCATGGGGACTCTCTGGATGAGCGGCAGGAATGAGGCAAGGACCTTAATCCGTTGTGCCCCGAGGAAGCAAGCGGGTCCAGAAAGGTGTGCTTGCAGTTACCACAGAACATTCAGTCATCCCCGAGGATACGAACATGTCCCAGCGAGCGCTCATCGTAGGCGACATCCAGATTGATGAAGTCCGCCTTGCCGGCGTCTACGTCGATAAAATCGCCATTGCCGGCAAGCCGGGCTGCGGAATCAGCGGTTTATCACTTAGGCGGTGTGTCAGGCACACCGCTCCACGCCCCTCAACCCTCAGTAATGGAAATTAAACGTCACCTGAGCCGAGCGTCCTTCAGCCCAGGTCGCGTAGATCGGGTAAGACGAGGCGAAGTACTTGCGGTCGAACAGGTTTTTCACGTTCAACTGCATGTCCATGGATTTGGAGATTTTGTAGGAGGTCATTGCGTCGAACGACGAGTACCCCGGTGTCCACTTTTTGGTGGTCGAACTGACCGAGGCATAGGTCAGGCTCGAGGCTTTCATGCCCGAACCGACGGTCCACTCGGGCGTGATGTCGTAATACGTCCAGAGTGTGAAGTTGTGCTTGGGCACCATGACCATCGGCAAACCGGACGCCGACGCGTTGGCAGCGCCCGCGTCGGTGGTCACCGCATCCAGATAGGAATAGCCGCCGAACACACGCCAGTTACTGGTCAGGTCGCCCGCGGCGCCCAGTTCGACGCCTCGAACACGCTGTTCGCCAGCATTGATGATGCCTCCCAGACCGTCGCTGACCCGCGCATTGGTCTTGTCGGTCTGGAAGATCGCCGACGTCAGCGACAGGCGGCTGTCGAGCACATCCCACTTGGCGCCCACTTCAATGTTGCGGCTGCGCTCCGGCGACAGGTCGCTGTTGGTTGCCGTCAACTGGTCACTGCCACCGCCCAGACCACCATTGGCGCCCGGTGGGTTGGCCGAGGTGCCGTAGGAAGTGTAAAGGCTGAGGTTGGTGATCGGTTTGTAGACCAGCCCGACTTGATAGCTGAACAGATTGGCAATGTTCTCAAGGTCGGCAGCACCTTTCTGCTCGGCCTGGATGTTGTAGTAATCCAGACGCACACCGGTATTGAGCAACCACTTCTCTGACAGTTTCAGGCTGTCGAACGCGTAGGTCGACGCCATGTTGGTCGTGGTATAGGTCGGATTGCCCGGGAAGCTATCACCGTTGAGGGTCTTGGTACCGGTCCAGTCCATGTCCGGGTCCCAGTTACCGATCGTGGTGCAGTTGCCGACAACCGAGCAGGAACCACCGGTACGAATGTTCTTACCGGTGCTGTCAGTCACCAGATATCCCTGGTACTGACTCTTCTCATGGCTCAGTTCGACACCGGTGGTCACGCTATTGTCCAGACCAAACAGCGAGGTCATCCCCGTCAATTCAGTCTGGTTGGCCAGGGTGTTAGTTGCGTACTTGCCGCTCTTGGCTTGCAGTTGCAGAACGTTAGAATTCGCGCTGGTGAACTGTGGGTTGGTGGCAATGTAGTCCAGCGTCGAGCGACCGTAAGTGGTGGTGTTTTTGACCTTCCAGCTACCCTCCAGATCGTGCTCGACGCGCACCTCACCGGTATCCGTCTGACCACGACGGTAGTCTCGGTCCTTCAGACCATAAAACTGCGAACGACTGATTTCCGACGCAGGGGTGCCACCAGTAGAACGGAACGGCACGCTGAAGTCAGGCATGTCGTCGGTATTGAGGTGATACAGACCCAGCGTGACGGTCGTCGGTCCACCGAGGCCAAAGGCAATCGACGGCGCAATGCCCCAGCGCTTGCTGAACACATCAGTACGACCCGGCTGATCCGCGTCGTGCCCCATCACATTCAAGCGGAACGCCGTGCCGTCGCCGATCACCCGGTTTACGTCCAGGGTCGTACGCTTATAAGAGTCAGTGCCTACACCGACACTGGCGTCGAGGAAGTCTTCAAGCTTCGGCGTCTTGGTTTCGATGTCGATACTGCCCCCCACCGCACCGCGCCCGGCATACACCGAGTCCGGGCCCTTGATCACGCTGATGCGTTCGACGTCGAAGGTTTCACGGTTTTGCACACCGGTATCGCGCATGCCATCGACAAAGATCGAGTTGCGTGACTCGAAACCGCGAATCACCGGACGATCCGCCGAGGGGTTGGCTGCCGCATCGCCACCCAGAAAGGTGATACCGGGCACTGTGCGCAAGGCATCGGTAAACGTGGTCGCGCCGCTTTTCTTGATCACTTCCTGAGGAATAACCGTAATGGAACGCGGTGTATCAATCAGCGGCGCCGTTAGTTTGTAGGACGGCAGTTCCTTGGTTTGTGTCGTGGAATCAGCAACTGCATCCACCGCAGTGGCAGGCAGGGTAATGCCTGTAGAGGTGGACGCTTCCGTGTCGGCGGCGTAGGCAGCAGGTACGAACGAGGCGCAGGTCGCCGCGCAAAAAATGGCTGTGGACATGCGTGATTTAGCGAAGATAAACATTGGCTTACCGGCGGGACGATGACGAAGACCGGCAAGATAGAGGGCTTGAAACGATTTGTAAATGATAAATATTCGTATTGGTTGTTATTTCTTATTCGTATTTGTACGCCCGTACTAAATCCAACTAACCGATGAGGCAATCGTGCAGGATGACGACTTCCTGCACGATGCTTATACCGTTGTTACTTCGGCGCGTACTGCATTTCACCGCCACCGAACGACCAATCTTCGCGATTGACTTCGACCAGGTTGATCCACACGTCGTCTTTGCGAATCCCGGTTTTTTCGTGAATCCCGTCCGCCACGGCTTTGTAGAACGCCTTCTTCACCTCGATGCTGCGGCCGGTGTTCCACGTCACCTGGATAAACACGATTTTCGGGGTGTAGGTCACGCCCATATAGCCGGCCGCCGGGTACACCAGTTCATCGGCGGCGTGACGGTTTACGATTTGGTATTTGTCATGTTCCGGGACGTTGGCGACGCGGGTCATGGCGTCGTAGATCACATCGCCGATGGCTTGAACCACTTCGGTGGAGGTGTCGGCGGCGAGATCGATTCTGGCGAGTGGCATGGCGGGACCTATCTGAGAAGTGGGCAGGAAAAGTAGCTGCGTGGTGCGGGATTCAAAGTAGTCTCGACAGTAATTTTCTACAAGCGCATAATTTTTCCACTAATTATGAGTGTTACGCATGCTATTTGAAGACCTGAAAGCCTTCGTCGCGGTGATCGACCACAACTCGCTGACCCGCGCAGCCCAGGCGCTGTGCTTGACGCAGTCGGCCATCTCGCGGCGCATTCAGCACCTCGAAGAGTCGCTTGACGCCAACCTGTTCGACCGCACCAGCCGGCCGCCAAAGCCCACGGCGCTGGCGCATCGTATTTATCAACATGCGGTGGTGCTGCTACGCGACGCCGAGCACCTGCTGGAGGTGCCCCGCGAAGGCGCGCCGCCGAGCGGTCCTTTTCGCCTGGGGTTCACCCAGGTGGTGGCGGACGTGGTGCTGTTCGACGTGGTGATGAAGATGAAAGCCGAGTTTGCGGAACTGGAGGTGCAGTTGCAGACCGACTGGAGTTCCGCCCTGCAACAACAGATGCAGGACGGCAGTCTCGATGTAGCGACCCTGATGCTGACCTCCCCCAGCCGCCTGCCGCAGGCGTTCGCCGGACGCTTTATCAGCACTCTCGACGTGCTGGTGGTGCAGAGCAAGCGCAAGCCATTGATCGGTGACCAGGCCGATGTCGACACCCTGGCCAGCCAACCGTGGATCTTGAACCCGGAAGGCTGTGGTTATCGGGCCGCGCTGGAACGGGCGATCGAGGGCACGGGAAAAAATATCCGCCTGAGCGTCGACACCCACGGCACCGAGGTGCAATTGCGCATGGTGGCTGCTGGTCTGGGGTTGGGACTGGTCCCGCGCAGTGTGCTGAACCGGAGCAGCTTCCATCAGGATCTGACGCAGGTCGAGGTGAAGGATTTTTCCCTGAGCCTGGATATCTGGCTGGTCCATCCGACGCAATTGGGTAATTTGAAGCGCGCCACGGAAATTCTCGGCCAGACTGTAGTCGAAGGATTCGCACTTCATGAGAAGGCGCGGTCTCTGTAGGAACTGCGTTGATCTTGAATAGCGCCACTGGACAGTCTTATGCCGGAACCGAATGTCATGACGCACCACCGGAAACGCGCCGGATCAGGCCGTCTTGCTCGCTGCGCCCTGACCATCCTGCTGCTAGGGCCACCCTTGATCTATCCGCCCCTGGCCCTCAGCGCTACCGATACGCCTACCGAGCAGAAACAAAGCATCGAAGGTGACCGCTTGTCGCTCAAAGGCATCAGCACCTACCGCGACGGCCAGGTCGAAGAAGCCGCGCAACTCATGACCCAGGCCCTGAACGCCTACACCCGTGACCTCGGCCCCGAAGATCCGAAAACCCTCGATTGCATGAGCAATCTGGCGCGGCTGTACAGTGCCCTGGATCACCCGGCCGAGGCGCTGAAACTCAACGAAAACCTGCTGGCGATCACGCGTCGAAAACTGGGTGACGACGACCCGGACAGCCTCGCTGGCATCAGCCGCCTGGCCGCTGATTACCATGCGCTGGGACGCTTCGACAATGAGCTGGCCCTCAACGAAGACCTGCTGGCAATCCGCCTGCGTTTACTGGGCGCCAACCATCCTGACACCCTGTTCGCCATGAGTAATCTGGCGCTCAATTACAGCAAGCTGGCGCGTTACGACGAAGCCGCCAAACTCGACGAAGAAACCCTCGCGGCGCGACGGCGCGTGGCGGGTGCGCAAGACCCGCAAATCCTGGTCAGCCTGAACAATCTCAGCGACGACTACGCACACCTGGGTCGGCTGGCCGACGCGCTTAAACTGCGCGAAGAAGCGCTGGCACTTAGTCGTCGATTGCTGGGCGATGACAACCCCGAAACGCTCATCAGCATCAATCAGCTGGCGGACAGCTACGACGACTATGGGCGTTACAGCGAGGCGGTAAAACTCTACGAAGAACTGCTCAAAGCCCGGCGCCTGAAACAGGGGCTGAAAAGCCGCGAAACTTTTGACAGCATGGACGCTCTGGCGCTCGCCTACGACCACGCCGGGCGGGCCGCCGACGCCCTGAAACTCAGCGAAGAAGTGGTGGCCCTGCGGCGCAGCACACTGGGTGAAAAACACGCCGATACGCTGGTCAGCATGAACCATCTGGCGCACATCTATGTCAGCCTCAAGCGTCTCGATGACGCTGTGAAGCTCAATGAACAAGCCCTCGAGCTGGCGCGCAGTGCATTGGGCACCGAACACCCGATTACCCTTGGCTGCATGAACAGTCTGGCTGAAAGCTACAGCGCCGCCGGGCGGCGCGCCGACGCATTGAAATTGAATGAAGAAGTACTGCTCATCAGCCGCCGTGCCCAAGGTGCCGAACACCCCACGACGCTGGACGCCATGAGCAATCTGGCGACCACCTATCGCGAATGGAATCGATTCGACGAGGCGCTGCAACTCGATCAGGACGTGCTCAAATTACGACGTCGACTGCTCGGTGCCGAACAGACCGCCACCCTCGACAGCATGAACAACCTGGCCCTCGATTACGCCGGACTGGAGCGATACGCCGAAGCGCTGAAACTGGGTCGCGACACCCTGCAACTCAGGGTTCGCCTCCAGGGCGACGACTACCCGGCGACCCTCGCCACCCTCGATCAACTGGCCAGCGACTACCGCCATCTGGGGCGACGCAGCGAGGCGCTGCAATTCAGCGAAGAAGCGCTGGTGCAGCGAACTCGCATACAAGGTCCCAACCATCCCGCAACCCTCGACAGCATGGCCCGTCTGGCCGACGCCTATGACGAGGTCGGGCGTCACGCGGAGGCGTTGAAACTCAATGAACAGATCCTGCAACTGCGGCGCAATCAACAGGGTGTCGACCCTGCCGACACGCTTGCCACGCAGTTCACGCTGGCCAACCGCTACGACCTCGCCGGGCGCCGTCCCGAGGCACTGGCCCTGCGGCGCGAATCGCTGGAGCTGATCGAGCACAGTCCCAAGCGGCCACTGGATCAGGATTACTACACACGCCTCGCCGTCGATCTGGCGGCCAATCGCGGCGACTATGCAGAAGTCTTGAACGTCAGCGAACGCGCCAAAGCACGCGCCGCCGCTGGCAGCAAACCGATCAGCCTCGAAGACGGCCGCGCACGCTTGCCAGACAACGGCGTGTTTATCACCTGGCTGTTCGATGCCGATGCCACGGGCGTATCCCTCGCCTTGCCCAAGGTTGGCGATATGCAGGTAATCAAGAGCGCGCCCGGCCCGCAGCTGATCGCCCGTGCGGAATCTTTTCGCTGGCTAAATGCCTTGCCCGACGTCGACAGTTTCAATAAAGCACTGCAAGAAGTACCGCTGGAGGCCTGGCAGCAAAATGGCCTGGTGTATATCGCCACCCCGGGCAAACGCCCGGTGAACGGCAAAATCGTCGCTCCCACGCGCTACATGGCGCTGCGGCAACGTTCGATCAGCCGCCATGGACAATGGCTCAGCGACGCCTTGCTGCGGCCGCTGGCGCGGCAAATCGATCCCGCCCGCCAATGGCTGATTGCGTCCGATGACGTGCTGGGAAAAATCCCGTGGGAGAGCTTGCCCTGGCACGGCAGACCATTGGGCGCACAGAAACAACTGATGCTGACCCCGAGTCTGTCGAGCTTCGTCCCACCCCCGCCGTAGACAGATCCGCCTCTGAACCGATAAGTTGCCTACACCCCTTCGATCAGACCAGCCCATGCGCCTCGATCAACTGCCCCCATCGCCCGATCTCGCCAGCCTGGTCGCCAGCTTGCAACAGATCGCGCCGCTGTTCGATGCCATGCCCGACGTGGTGTTTTTCATCAAGGACCTGCAAGCGCGTTACGTGCTGGCCAACCAGACCTTGGCCCAGCGCTGCGGCTTGAGGGACAAGCAGCAGCTCGAAGGGCGGACAGCGCAAGAGGTGTTTCCGGCCAGTCTCGGCCCGGTCTACACCGAACAAGACCTGCAGGTATTGGCCGATGGCAGCCCATTGAGCGATCAGCTTGAACTGCACCTGTACCCCGGTTGCCAACCCGGCTGGTGCCTGACGCACAAACTGGCGCTGCGCGATGATCAAGGTGAAATCATCGGCATGGCCGGCATCTCCCACGACCTGCAAGCGCCGCGCTCGACCCATCCGGCGTATCAGAAACTGGCCGCCGTGGACGCGCATATTCGTGCGCACTTTGCCCGGCCCATCAGCCTCGCCGAACTGACCGCAATTGCCGGCCTGTCGGTTGCGCAACTGGAGCGCCAGTGCAAACGCATCTTCCAGCTCACGCCTCGGCAGATGATCCACAAAGCCCGGCTTGGCGCGGCGTCGCATTTGCTGGCCGGTGAGCTGCCGATCACTGACATCGCCCTGCGCTGCGGCTACACCGACCACAGCGCCTTCAGCCGCCAGTTCAAGGCGCTGACCGGGTTATCGCCGAGTCAGTATCGGCAGGTGTATGCCTAATACACCGCGTCGTATCACTCTGTAGGAGCTAACTTGTTAGCGAGGCGGGTACCTGACACAACGCTCTCGCGAACAAGTTCGCTCCTACAACAGCCGTGCAGCGACTGTGCCGATTTCGTCATCCTTACCCAAGAAAACGGTCAAGCCATCGCCCCGCTGAAGCACCATTCTTGCCTGAACATTCCTGTGCAGGTGTAGGCATCCATGAAGCGAATTCGTGTTCTCGACTCCCACACCGGCGGCGAGCCGACGCGGCTGGTGATCGATGGTTTCCCGGACCTGGGCAGCGGCAGCATGGCCGAGCGCCGGCAATTGCTGGCAGATCAGCACGACCATTGGCGCGCCAGCACCATGCTCGAACCACGCGGTAACGATGTGATTGTCGGTGGCCTGCTGTGCAGACCGGTCGACCCCAGCGCCTGCACCGGCGTGATTTTTTTCAATAACAACGGATACCTGGGGATGTGCGGCCACGGCACCATCGGCCTGGTGATTTCCCTGGCTCATCTCGGCC
Source organism: Pseudomonas sp. NA-150 (assembly GCF_044336365.1). Classification (NCBI taxonomy): domain Bacteria; kingdom Pseudomonadati; phylum Pseudomonadota; class Gammaproteobacteria; order Pseudomonadales; family Pseudomonadaceae; genus Pseudomonas; species Pseudomonas sp. NA-150. The sequence goes on from NZ_CP172305.1 coordinate 5,097,631, forward strand.
GCATCCAGGCCGGCGTGCACCGAATCGAAACGCCCGTAGGCACCGTAGAAGCCACCCTGCACGAAGACCGCTCGGTCAGCGTGCGTAACGTCCCGGCCTATCGTTATCGCAAGGCGGTGATGGTCGACGTCCCCGGACAGGGCAACGTCAGTGGTGACATTGCCTGGGGCGGTAATTGGTTCTTCTTGATGGCCGAGCATGGCCTGCGCGTGGCCAGCGACAACCTGGACGCGCTGACCGCGTACAGCATGGCGGTGCGGCAGGCGCTGGAGGATCAGGGCATTCGCGGCGAAGACGGTGGCGTGATCGACCATGTGGAACTGTTTGCCGATGACGACAACGCCGACAGCCGAAACTTCGTGCTGTGCCCCGGCAGAGCCTACGACCGCTCCCCCTGCGGCACTGGCACCAGCGCCAAACTGGCCTGCCTGGCCGCCGACGGCAAGCTGCAACCGGGTGAGATCTGGCGCCAGGCCAGTGTGATCGGTAGTCAGTTCGAAGGCAGTTTTGAATGGCAGACCGAAGGCGGTCCCAAGATTATTCCTACGATTCGAGGCCGCGCGTACGTCAGTGCTGAAGCCACTTTACTGTTGGAGGACGACGACCCCTTCGCCTGGGGCATTCGTCAGTGAACGACGCGGACGTCATCGTCATCGGCGCGGGCATCGTCGGGAGTGCCTGCGCCCATGAGCTGGCCGGCCGTGGCCTAAGGGTGCTGGTGGTGGACAGCCAACGCAGGAGCGCGACGGCGGCGAGCATGGGCCATCTGGTGGCGATGGATGACAGCCCGGCAGAGTTGGCGCTCAGCCAATACTCCATCGGGCTGTGGCGCCAATGGACGGCGCAGCTCGACGAAAGCTGTGCCTACAGCCAGTGCGGCACCCTGTGGCTGGCGGCCAATGCCGAGGAAATGGCGGCCGCCGAACACAAGCAGCGCGTGTTGCAGGCCCACGGCATCACCTGCGAAATGCTCACCCGCGAGGCGCTCTACCGCCAGCGAACCAGCGTTGGCTAAACACTTGGTCGGCGGCCTCAGGGTCAGTGGCGACGGAATTCTCTATGCGCCCAACGCCAGCCGCTGGCTGCTCGACCAACACCGTTCGCGCATTACCCAACTGCACGCCGACGTGATTGAGGTCGAGGGCAATCGAATTCGCCTGAGTAATCAGCGCCGCTTGAGCGCCGAAGCCGTGGTGCTGGCCAACGGCATCTACGCCACCGAACTCTGCCCCGATCTGCCGATTCGCGCCAAAAAGGGCCACCTGCTGATCACCGACCGCTACCCGGCGCAGATTCACCATCAGTTGGTGGAATTGGGCTACATCACCAACGCCCACGCCAACCAAGGCACCTCGGTCGCATTCAACGCCCAGCCACGGCCCACCGGGCAAATTCTGCTGGGCTCTTCCCGCCAGTTCGACACCCTCGATCCGCAGGTGGAGGGGCCGATACTGGCGCAGATGATTCAGCGCGCTTTGACCTATTTGCCAGGGCTGGCGGACCTCAACGCGATTCGCAGTTGGAGCGGTTTTCGCGCCGCCACCCCTGACGGCCTGCCGATCGTGGGTGAACATCCACAGCAACCGGGTCTGTGGCTGGCAGTCGGTCACGAAGGGTTGGGCGTCACCACGGCGCCCGGCAGCGCGCACCTGTTGGCGGCGCAGCTGTTCAAGGAACAACCGGCGATTGAGCCAATGCCGTATCGCCTTGAACGCTTCAGTGATATCGAGCAAATGGCAGGTGTCCACTGATGATCGAACTCCAACTCAACGGCAACCGCCTGCACGTCGTCGAAGGCACCACGGTGGCCGCCGCCCTGTACATCGGCGCCGATGGCAGCAGTCGTACTTCGGTCACCGGCCACCGTCGGGCGCCGCTGTGTGGCATGGGAATCTGTCAGGAATGCCGGGTCACCATCGATGGAAAACGCCGTCTGGCCTGTCAGACCTTGTGCCGTACCGGCATGTCGGTGGAGACCCAGCCATGAGTCAACACATCCCCTTGCTGATCATCGGCGCTGGCCCGGCCGGTATGGCCGCCGCCCTCGCCGCCGCGCCCAGTGGCGTGGCTATCGTCGTGCTGGATGATAATCCGGTGCCGGGCGGACAGATCTGGCGCGACGGACCTCAAGCCCATCTGCCGGCCACGGCCCTGCAACACCGCGAGGCGTTGCGCAGGGCGCCCAATATTGAAGTGCTCAGCGGCACCCGAGTCGTCGCCTGCACCGGGCACAAAGCCCTGCTGCTGGAGGATTCCGAACGCGGTTGGCAGGTGACGTTCGACAGCCTGATCCTGTGCACCGGCGCGCGTGAATTGTTACTGCCGTTCCCCGGCTGGACCCTCCCTGGCGTCACCGGTGCAGGCGCGTTGCAAGCGCTGATCAAGGGCGGAATGCCGGTGGCCGGTGAAGCCTTGGTGGTCGCCGGTAGCGGTCCCTTATTGCTGGCCAGCGCCGCCACCGCGAAACAGGCTGGCGCGACGGTGTTGCAGATTGCCGAGCAAGCCTCCTACGGCGCGGTCATGGGCTTTGCCGCGCAGCTACCGAAATGGCCAGCCAAGGCCCTGCAAGCACTGACCCTGATCAACAGCCGTTATCGCTGCTCCAGCCATGTGCTGGCCGCGTTGGGCGAGGAGCGCCTGGAGGCCGTGCGCGTGCTGCGCGGCGGCAACGTGGTGGAAGTGGCCTGCAGTCGACTGGCCTGCGGTTTCGGCTTGATTCCCAACATTCAATTGGCCCAGGTGATGGGCTGCCGGATCGATGATCAGGCGATCCTGGTCGACACCTGGCAGGCCAGCACCCTCGCCGATCATTACGCGGCCGGCGAATGCACCGGTTTCGGTGGTAGCGAACTGGCGTTGATCGAAGGTGCCATCGCCGGACATGCCGCCGTCGGCGATCACACCAAGGCCCGTGCGTTATGGCCGCAGCGCCAGCACTGGCAGCAATTTGCCGACTTGCTCAACACCACGTTCACCCTGAATCCGGCGCTGAAAACCTTGGCCGCGCCCGACACGTTGGTCTGCCGCTGTGAAGACGTGCCCTACTCGGCGCTGCAATCCTGTTCAGGCTGGACCGACGCCAAGCTGCAAAGTCGCTGTGGCATGGGCGCCTGCCAGGGACGCGTGTGCGGTTCGGCCGCGCACTATTTGTTCGACTGGACACCGCCGGTACCGAGGTTCCCCCTCAGCCCCGCACGGATCGGCACCCTGGCGTGCCTTGCCGTGGATGAAATCGGCCACAGCCCTCAGTAACGTCGTATACAATATTCTTTTGCCCCTCGACGACGGTCCAGTTCATTGCCCTTGCCAAGTTTCAATCCCCCTAACCTCGGGATCACGCCGACAGCCTCTGAAATTATCGCCAAGCATTTGCGAGACGCGATTATCGTCGGCCATTTTGCCGAGGGCGAACCCATCCGCCAGGACGAAATTGCCGGCCTGTTCAACGTCAGCAAAATTCCGGTGCGCGAAGCACTGAAGCGGCTGGAGGCAGAAGGTCTGGTGTTGTTTCAGCGCAATAAGGGCGCCATCGTCACCAAGATTTCCGAGCCAGAACTGGCGCAGATTTTCGAAGTACGCGTGCTGCTGGAAGTGCAGGCCATTCGCCTGGCGGTGCCGAACATGACCGAAGAAACCTTCGCCAATGCCGAGCGCATCTGCGATGAGTTCCTCGACAACAACGACGTCGGCCACTGGGCTGAACTGAACTGGGAACTGCATGCCTGTCTCTACGAGCCGGCGCAGCGGCCGTTTCTGACCAACTTGATCCGCTCGATCCACGACAAGGTCGAACGCTACCTGCGCCTGCAAATGAGCCTGGGTGAAAGCAAGGAACGGGCAAACGTCGAGCACCGGGAAATCGTCCAGGCCTGCCGCAACGGCGATGCCGACAAAGCGGCCGAATTGATCGAACAGCACATCATTGGTGTGTGCCGAACCTTGTACGAACACCTGCCGAATCGACCGGTCAAGGTCTAAGCGCTTTGCCAAGACAAACACGTGTAGGAGCGGGCTTGCCCGCGATCTGCTTGATGCGGTGGGTCAGATACACCGGCATCGCGGCGGTGCGGCGATCAGACAAGCTCGCTCCTACATAAATACCTCAACACATTCCCCAGTAACCACCCGCTGCTCCCATATGTAACACCCCGGCACCCCGCCGCCCGAATATGAATCACTCCCGCCACAACGCCCTGCGCAGCTCCCACGCGATTTTTGTAATGCCCACAGCCACTTGAAAGCTTCTCCTTGGCCAATCTCAGCTACGCTGGAAATTGGCACATGCTCTGCATATCAAATACCGTATACGAAATCCAAATATCAAAAAATGAGTTCATCTGACCGACACCAGGACAACGAGGCTCTTAAATGAAAACTCAAGCAACCGTTGTAGCCCTCGCAACATTGCTCAGCGCCTGCTTCATGGGCACGGCGCAAGCCGACAAGCTGGACAGCATTATTGAAAGCGGCAAACTGCGCTGCGCCGTCACCCTCGACTTCCCACCGATGGGATCGCGGGACGAGAACAACAAGCCCATCGGTTTCGACGTCGACTATTGCAACGACCTGGCGAAAATCCTCGGTGTCACTGCGGAAATCGTCGACACCCCGTTCGCCGACCGTATCCCGGCCCTGGTTTCCGGGCGCGCTGACATCATCGTCGCCTCGACCTCGGACACCCTGGAACGGGCAAAAACCGTAGGCATGTCGATTCCGTATTTCGCCTTCCAGATGAAAGTCGTCGCCCACAAAGGCAAAGGCATCACCAAATACGAAGACCTCAAAGGCAAGCCCGTCGGTAATACCAGCAGCACCTTCGAAGCCCTGGCCCTGGAAAAAGACGTGAAGGCCTGGAACGACCCGAACGGCAGTTTCCGCGCCTATCAAACCCAGAACGACACGATTCAAGCGGTCGCCCAAGGCCACATTGATGCCACCGTGATCACCAACACTGTGTCGGCCGCCGTGATCAAAACAGGTAAATACCCGGACCTCGAAGTGGTCGGTAACGCGCCTTACGTCATCGACTATGTCGCGCTGGCCGCCAAGCGCAGCGAGTACGGCCTGATCAACTACCTGAACCTGTTCATCAACCAGCAAGTACGCACCGGACGTTATGCCGAGCTGTACCAGAAATGGGTGGGCGGCGAGCCTGTGAACTTGACGGTGCCAGGCATCTATCGCTGATATCAGCTTCATCGGCCGGCGCGTCGCCTTATGTGTAGCAGCGCGCCGGGCCTTTTCTGCCCTTCAGGAAACCACGATGTCTGATATTTCTCTAAGCGGTCGCTGCCTGGTCTCCGGATCAGCTCAGGGTGAGTTGCTGTATGCCAATGTCGGCCTGAGTTTCTGGGGGGGCGTCGACCCATTCAGTGGCGAAGTCATCGACCGCCATCACCCGTTGAGCGGCGCGATTCTCGCCCATCGTGTACTGGCGATTCCCAGCGGCCGTGGCTCGTGCACCGGCAGCAGCGTGTTGCTGGAATTGATCCTTAACGGCCATGCGCCCGCCGCGCTGGTCTTCGAACAGGTTGAAGACATCCTGACCCTTGGCGTGATCATCGCCGAGCAAATGTTTCATCAATCGATTCCGGTACTGTGTGTCGGCCGTGATGGTTTCGCTGCATTGCGCGACGTCAGTCATGTGCGAATTGAAGGCGATCGCCTGTACGGCTATTCCCAGGCCCCCGCGGCGCTCATTACCACTGCCCCGGCACCTGCCGTACACAACACAACCTCGAGCCTGACACTCAGCCCCAAGGATCGAGAAATCCTCGCCGGCGCCCACGGTAAAGCGGCGCAAGTGGCCATGCAAATCATCCTGCGCATCGCCGAACTGCAAGGTGCCCGCGAGTTGCTGGACGTCACTCAGGCGCATATCGACGGCTGCATCTACACCGGCCCGGCCAGCCTGCGCTTCGCTCAACAACTGGTGGCATGGGGGGCCAAAGTCAGTGTGCCCACCACCCTGAATTCGATTTCCGTGGACAAGCGCCGCTGGCGTGAACAGGGGATCGACGCTGCCCTCGGCCTGCCCGCCAGCCAATTGGGCGATGCCTATCTGGACATGGGCGCGAAAGTCAGTTTCACCTGCGCGCCCTACTTGCTCGATACCGCGCCCAAGGCCGGCGAACAGATCGTCTGGGCAGAATCCAACGCCGTGGTCTACGCCAACAGCGTGATCGGCGCGCGCACCTTGAAATACCCGGATTACCTGGACATCTGCATCGCCCTGACCGGCCGCGCACCGTTGACCGGTTGCCACCTGGATCAAGCGCGCCATGCCAGCCTGCGCATCGACGTGCCGGAATTGTCTGACCTCGACGACGCCTTTTACCCACTGCTCGGCTACCACGTCGGACTGCTGGCTGGCAGCGAGATTCCTGTGGTCTGCGGCCTGGAGCAGCGTCAGCCGAGTCTTGATGACCTGAAAGCCTTTGGTGCCGCGTTTGCCACCACCTCTGGCGCGCCGATGTTTCATATTGCCGGGGTCACCCCGGAAGCCACCACTGTCGATCAGGCGCTGGGCGGTCAGTCGCCAGCGCAAACGCTGAGCATTGCATTGAGCGATCTGCAAGGCAGTTGGGCGGAACTCAACAGCGCCGACGAACTGAAAATCGACCTGGTGTCGCTGGGCAATCCGCACTTTTCCCTGAGCGAATGCGCGACCCTGGCCACGCTGTGTGATGGCAAACGCAAACACCCTGATGTGGCACTGGTGATCACCTGCGGTCGGGCGATTCACGAGCAGGCGATTAAAGCCGGCTATGTCGCGAAACTGGAAGCCTTTGGCGTGCAGTTTGTCACCGACACCTGCTGGTGCATGCTCGGTGAACCGGTGATCCCGCGCCATGCACAAACCTTGATGACCAACTCGGGCAAGTACGCGCACTACGCGCCGGGACTGGTTGGGCGTCGCGTGCGCTTCGGCAGTCTGGCGGCCTGCGTCGAGGCGGCCTGCAACGGCACCACCGATGCGCGGCTACCGGCCTGGCTGGTCGGGGTCGAGGAGGCGCCCGCCCATGTTTGACTTCGACTACGAGTTCCATTGGCGCGCCGCCTTCAAAGCGCTGCCGGACATGCTCGGCGGCGCGGTGGTGACCTTCCAGACCGCTGCGTTATCGATGATCCTCGGCGTGCTGATCGCACTGATCCTGACGCTCATGCGCCAGAACCAGAACCTCGGCCTGCGCGGATTCGGCAACCTCTGGGTGTCCGTCGCGCGCAATACGCCGTCACTGTTTCAGATCTACATGCTGTATTTCGGCCTCGGCTCCCTCGGCTTGCACGTCAGTTCCTGGCTGGCCTTGCTGGCCGGGATCACCTTCAACAACGCCGGCTACCTGGCGGAAAACTTTCGCGGCGGGCTCAAGGCGGTGCCGGAAACCCAGATGCGTGCAGCCCGCTCGCTGGGCATGAGTGCATTTCAGGCCTACCGGCTGATTGTGGTCCCGCAACTGTTGCGCATCGTGTTTTATCCACTGACTAACCAAATGGTCTGGGCGGTGCTGATGACCTCGCTGGGGGTGATCGTCGGGCTCAACAACGACCTCACGGGTGTGACCCAGGACTACAACGTGAAAACGTTCCGCACCTTTGAGTTTTTTGCCCTGGCGGCAGTGATCTATTACCTGATCGCCAAGCTGATCGTCGGTGTCGCCCGGCTGCTGAGCTGGCGCCTGTTCAGGTATTGAGGAACGCACATGTTTACGACGACCTTTACCTGGAACGATTTTCTGTTTTTGCTGCAAGGCGCTTGGGTCACGATTCTGTTGACCCTGGCGGCGATGGTGATCGGCACGCTGTCCGGGGTGATCTGCGGCCTATTGCGGGCCATGCTGCCGAGATCGACCGTGCCGCTGTCATGGTTCCTCGACATCTTCCGCAGCGTGCCGTTGTTGATCCAGTTCGTGCTGTTCAACGCGCTGAAAAGCATCGTCGGCCTGGAATGGAGTGCCTTCTCCGTCGGCTGCATTGTGCTGGGCATCTACGCCACGGCCTATTGCACGGAAATCGTGCGCGGCGGGGTGCTGGCGGTGCCGCCGACCCTGCGTCGCGCCAGCCGCTCGCTGGGCCTGACCTACTGGCAGGACCTGCGCTGCATCGTGCTACCCATCGCTACCCGGGTGGCCTTCCCCGGTTGGGTCGGCCTGACCCTGTCGGTGATGAAAGACACGGCGCTGGTGATGTGGATCGGCATCATCGAACTGCTGCGCGCCTCGCAAACCATCGTCACGCGCATCGACGAACCGCTGCTGGTGCTGGGCATCGCCGGACTGATCTATTACGTCATGAGCCTGGTCATTGCCCGCCTGGGCGCCCTACTGGAAACAAGGTGGCAGGAAAATGATTGAGATCGACAATGTGTACAAATCCTTCGGCCCACTGGATGTGATCAAGGGCGTCAGCCTGACCGTGAACAAGGGCGAAGTGGTGTCGATCATCGGTGGCTCGGGCTCCGGTAAATCGACCCTGCTGATGTGCATCAACGGCCTGGAATCGATCAACAGCGGCAGCATTCGGGTGGACGGCACCGAGGTCCACGCCAAGGGTACCAACCTCAACGCACTGCGGCAGAAGATCGGCATCGTCTTCCAGCAATTCAACGCCTTTCCGCACCTGACCGTGCTGGAGAACGTGATGCTCGCACCGCGCAAGGTGCTGAACAAAAGCGCTGCCGAAGCCGAGGAACTGGCGGTCAAACAACTCACCCACGTTGGCCTGGGCGACAAGCTGAAAGTGTTCCCCGGCAAGTTGTCCGGCGGCCAACAACAACGCATGGCGATTGCCCGGGCGCTGGCCATGTCGCCGAACTACATGCTGTTCGACGAAGCCACGTCCGCGCTGGACCCGCAACTGGTTGGCGAGGTGCTGGACACCATGCGCCTGCTGGCCGAAGACGGCATGACCATGGTCCTGGTGACCCACGAGATCCGCTTCGCCCGCGATGTGTCCGACCGGGTGGCGTTTCTGCGCGAGGGCCTGGTGCATGAAATCGGTACGCCGGATCAAGTCATCGTGCATCCGCAAAAAGCCGAAACCGCCGAGTTTCTTAAATCCGTAATTTCATAAAGGAGACTGCAACGTGCGTTCATCGAAAGTCATCCATGTCATCAGTTGCCACGCTGAGGGCGAAGTCGGCGATGTCATCGTCGGCGGTGTCGCGCCGCCTCCAGGCGACACCTTGTGGGAACAGTCGCGTTGGGTCGCCAACGATGACGTGCTGCGCAATTTCGTGCTCAACGAACCCCGTGGCGGCGTGTTTCGTCACGTCAATTTACTGGTCCCGCCGAAGAACCCGCTGGCACAGATGGGCTTCATCATCATGGAACCGGCGGACGTGCCGCCGATGTCCGGTTCCAACTCAATGTGCGTTGCCACCGTATTGCTCGACGCCGGCATCCTGCCAATGACCGAACCGCACACTCGGTTGGTGCTGGAGGCACCGGGCGGATTGATCGAGGTGCTCGCCGAGTGCCGCAACGGTAAGGCCGAACGTGTGGAAATCCGCAACGTGCCCTCGTTCGCCGACAAGCTGAACGTGATGATCGAAGTCCAAGGCCTGGGCACCTTACAGGTCGACACCGCGTATGGCGGCGACAGTTTTGTCATCGTCGACGCCAAGACACTGGGCTTTGCTCTGACCGCCGACGAAGCCGCCGACCTGGTCGCCACCGGTTTGAAAATCACCCTGGCGGCCAACGAGCAACTGGGCTTCCGTCACCCGCTGAATCCAGACTGGAAACACATTTCGTTCTGCCAGATCGCTGCGCCGCTGACCCACGATGACGGGGTCGCCAGCGCTACCAATGCCGTGGTGATCCGCCCTGGCAAGATCGACCGCTCGCCCTGCGGCACCGGCTGTTCGGCGCGCATGGCGGTGTTGCATGCCAAAGGCCAATTGGCCGTAGGCGAACGCTTTATTGGTCGTTCGATTATCGGCTCGGAATTTCACTGCCGCATCGACGCAGCCACCACCGTGGCCGAACGCCCGGCGATCATTCCTTGCCTGTCTGGGCGCGCCTGGATCACCGGCACCCATCAACACATGCTCGACCCCAGCGATCCGTGGCCTGTCGGCTATCAGTTGTCGGATACCTGGCCGGTGCACCTGGACATCTGAGAGGACGAAAATATAGCGGCACCGCTTTGTTTGACATCTAACGTATACGAAATACCTTAATTATTATCTGGAGATAACATGAGCACATCCGTCAACTGGAGCGGCGTATTCCCCGCCGTCACCACGCAGTTTCGCAGTGACTTCAGCGTCGATCTGGAAGCCACGCACAAAGTCATTTCCAACCTGGTGCGCGATGGCGTTTCCGGGCTGATCATCTGCGGCACCGTCGGTGAGAACACCTCGTTGAGCACCGAAGAAAAAGTCAGCCTGGTGGAAGTCGCCAAAGACGCCGCCGGTGGGCGCGTGCCGGTGTTGTCCGGGATCGCCGAATTCACCAGCGCCAATGCAACCAAGGTCGCGAAAGAAATCCAGCGCGTAGGGGCCGACGGCATCATGTTGATGCCGGCGCTGGTGTACTCCTCCAAGCCCTTCGAAGCGGCGGCGCACTTTCGCAGCGTGGCCACCAGCATCGATCTGCCGGTGATGGTCTACAACAACCCACCGATCTATAAGAACGACGTGACGCCGGACATTCTGATTTCCCTGTCCGATTGCGAAAATATCGTGTGTTTCAAGGATTCGTCTGGCGACACCCGGCGCTTTATCGATGTGCGCAACGAGGTGGGTGATCGCTTCGTGTTGTTCGCCGGGCTCGACGATGTGGTGCTGGAAAGCATTGCGGTGGGCGCGGTGGGTTGGGTCTCGGGGATGTCCAACGCCTTCCCGAAAGAAGGCGAAACCCTGTTCCGCCTGGCGCGGGATGGGCGCTTCAAAGAGGCGATTGCGCTGTATGAATGGTTCATGCCGCTGCTGCACCTCGACGCCCGTCCGGACCTGGTGCAATGCATCAAACTTTGCGAAGAACTGGCCGGCCGCGGCAGCGCCCTCACCCGCCCACCGCGCCTGGCGTTGCCGGATGAGGACCGTGAGTTTGTCGAGGCGATCATGAGCAAGGCGATGGCCAAACGGCCGGTGTTGCCGGAAGTGGGCCTGTAGTTAAAGACCTGTAGGAGCGGGCTTGCCCGCGATGGCGTTGAATCTGACACGCCGCGATCGCGGGCAAGCCCGCTCCTACAAGGGATGTATCGCCAACTTAAGCCGGCTCCCGCACCAGGCTGGCGACCGCAACCCGCGCATCTGCGATGATCATTTGCGCCGCCTTCTCGGCAATCATCAACGTTGGCGAGCAGGTGTTGCCGGAGGTGATGGTCGGCATGATCGAGGCATCCACCACCCGTAACCCGGCCACGCCATGCACCCGCAGACGTTCGTCTACCACGGCGTCGCGATCCTGGCCCATTTTGCAGGTGCCGACCGGATGGAAAATCGTCGTGCCGATACTGCCTGCCGCTTCACGTAATTGCTCTTCGCTTTGCAGGCTGGCACCCGGCAAATACTCCACTGGCTCAAACGCTGCCAATGCCGGCGCGGCGACGATACGCCGCGTCAGACGAATCGCATCGGCGGCGACTTTCAGGTCAGTGTCGTGACTCAGATAATTCGGACGAATCAGCGGCGCATCTTCCACCTGCGCCGAGCGAATCTGCACCGTGCCACGGCTCTTTGGTCGCACATCGCACACCGACGCCGTGAATGCCGAAAAGGCGTGCAAGGGTTCGCCAAAACGCTCCAGCGACAGCGGTTGTACGTGGTATTCCAGGTTCGCCGAACGCTGCTCCGGCCCCGAGCGGGCGAACGCTCCCAGTTGGCTTGGCGCCATGGCCAACGGCCCGCTGCGATTGATTGCGTAACGCAGGCCCATGTTCATCTTGCCCCACAGGCTGCCGACCATCTGGTTCAACGTCTGACCATTACTGATCTTGTAGATCAAGCGCAGTTGCAGGTGGTCTTGCAGATTGCCGCCGACACCCGGCAACTCATGGCGCACGCCGATGCCGAGTTTTTCCAGCAACGGTCGCGGGCCAATGCCGGAGCGCTGCAACAGCGTCGGTGAGCCCACCGAGCCGCAACACAAGATGATCTCCCGGCGCGCACGCAGTAGCTGTTCTTTTTGTTCGACTCGGGCCACCACGGCACTGGCCCGACCATTGTCAAATTCGATGCGGGAGGCCTCTACACCGGTGAGCACGGTGAGGTTTTTACGCTGTGCGATCGGCCGCAAAAATGCCTTGGAGGCATTCCAGCGCACCCCGCGTTTTTGGTTGACCTGAAAGTAACTGCAGCCTTCGTTGTCGCCGCTGTTGAAGTCGTCGATGGAGGCAATGCCGGTCTGCGCCGCTGCCTGACGGAATGCGTCGAGAATGCCCCAGGACAAACGCTGTTGCTCGACCCGCCACTCGCCCTTGGCGCCGTGGAATTCTGAGTCGCCGGCGTAGTGATTTTCCGAACGTTTGAAATGCGGCAACACTTCGTTCCAACTCCAGCCCGGATTGCCTTGCGCCGCCCAGCCGTCGTAGTCGCTCGATTGGCCGCGCATGTAAATCATGCCGTTGATCGACGAGCTGCCACCCAATACTTTGCCTCGCGGATAGTTCAGGGCGCGACCGTTAAGGCCCGGTTCGGCTTCGGTCTTGAAACACCAATCGGTGCGGGGGTTGCCGATGCAGTAGAGGTAACCCACCGGGATGTGAATCCATGGGTAATTATCCTGACCGCCGGCTTCTAGCAAGAGCACACGGTGCTCGGGATTTTCCGACAGCCGATTGGCCAGCAGGCAACCCGCCGGGCCAGCGCCAACAATCACATAGTCGTACACCACACTCGTCGCTTGCATGCCTGCCTCGGGAGCTTTTTATTGTTTTTTTGTTACCAGGCGAATAGCTATAAGCGGTTTTTCAGCAAAAAGAAAGGCCGCTGCAAGTTGCCTTGCAGCGGCCTTTTTATCGCCTGTTATGCCTGATCGGGATCAGACAGAACGGCGACGGTAGGTGCGGTAGCTCGGCAGCCAGAAGTTACGTTCGATCGCTGCGTGCAGCATCTCGTCAGTCGTTTCCAGTGCCAGGCCTTCAGCCTGTGCTTCCTTGGCCACGGCGAAGGCAATTTTCTTGCTCACGGCCTGGATGTCTTTCAGCGGTGGCAGAACAGCATCGCCTTCGCCGGTGACGATTGGCGAGCAATCAGCCAGCGCGTTGGACGCCGCCATCAACATCTTGTCAGTGATACGCGAGGCTTTCGCCGCGATCACGCCCAGACCAATGCCCGGGAAGATGTAGGAGTTGTTGCATTGAGCGATCTGAATACTGCGACCGTTGATCTCTACCGGGGCAAACGGGCTGCCGGTAGCAACCAAGGCTTCGCCATTGGTCCAGCGCAGAACTTCTTCCGGCGTGACTTCGATCTTCGAGGTCGGGTTGGACAGCGGCAATACCATCGGCTTGGCGCAGTGCGTGTGCATTTCGCGAATCACTTGCTCAGTGAACAGACCGCGTTGGCCCGACACACCGAACAATACCGTCGGCTTGGCGTGGGTGATCACGTCCATCAGTTGCGGGAAGGCGTCAGTGCCCCAACCAGCAACGTCGCTGGTTTTCTGCGCCAGACGCTGTTGGAAGTCGAACAAACCTTCCATTTTGTCGGTCAGCAGACCATGACGGTCGATCATGAACACGCGCTTGCGCGCTTCGCTTTCGCTCAGACCTTCAAGGGTCATCGCCGCAATGATGTGTTCGGCGATGCCACAACCGGCAGAACCCGAACCGAAGAACACCACGGTCTGCTCGGAGATTTTCTCGTGCTTGGCTTTGCAGCCCGCCAGCAACGTACCGACGGCCACCGAAGCGGTGCCCTGGATGTCATCGTTGAAGCAGCACAGCTCGTCGCGGTACTTCTCGAGCAACGGCATGGCGTTGGTCTGGGCGAAGTCTTCGAACTGCAACAGCACTTCCGGCCAGCGACGTTGCACGGCTTCGATGAACAAGGCGAGGAAGTCGTCGTACTCTTTGCCGGTCACGCGCTTGTGGCGCCAGCCCATGTACATCGGGTCGTCGAGCAGTTCCTGGTTGTTGGTGCCGACGTCCAGCACGATTGGCAAGGTGTACGCCGGGCTGATGCCGCCACACGCGGTGTACAGCGACAGTTTGCCGATCGGGATACCCATGCCGCCGATGCCCTGGTCGCCCAGACCGAGAATTCGTTCGCTGTCGGTGACCACGATCACTTTGATCTGGTCCTTGGTCGCGCTGCGCAGGATGTCGTCGATGCGGTCGCGTTCCGGGTAGGAAATGAACAGGCCGCGGTGGGTGCGATAGATCTTCGAGAATTCCTGGCACGCCTGGCCGACCGTCGGAGTGTAGATGATCGGCAGCATGGCGTCAAGGTGCGAATCGAGCAGGCGGAAGAACAACGTTTCGTTGTTGTCCTGAATCGAACGCAGGTAGATGTGCTTGTCGAGGTCGCTAGCGCATTGGTTGTATTGGCTAAAGACCCGCTCCACTTGTTCTTCGATGGTTTCCACGTTCTGTGGCAGCAACCCGATCAGGTTGAACTCGACCCTTTCCTGCGGCGTGAAGGCGCTGCCCTTGTTCAGCAGGGGCATCTCCAGCAGCGAAGGGCCGGCGTAAGAAATATATAAAGGACGCGAGGTTTTAGTCATTTTCAGTGATCGCCTTTTTTCGTTTACTCTGAAATATCAATGTGCAACCGAGACGGGACCGCCGGAACTTGTTCATGACGCTCGACAGTTCTCTGTTCAGACCCTTCCCTGCGAATCGTAGGACGAGATCGCGGCTGCTATCTTACTCGCGCTGAGGGCAAATGCGGCAGCTGTCCTTCATCGGACCTGCTGTCTACGACTAAGGTATGGCATAAACCGCCCTTGCACAGGACGATTTTACGCGGGCAAAAAGTCAGTCTGCCCTCGGCACCTGAGTATTGCGCGAGAAAAACTGCACCCGGCGCCAGGCCAAGCGGACTGCTAAGCGCCCATAAAAACCCCCTGCCAACGCCCCGATTCTGGGGATATATACCCTGAACGCGTCCGTTGGAAAGGCTCGCCATTTCAGGGCGGTTCACGACCCGCCCGCCTGGAGCCATAGCCCAGAGCCACTACCGCCTTCATTCACTCATTTTTCACATTCTGGCAAGGCGTTTGCGTAGGGCCTTTACCTGCTTGTGAAACAGACCTGCCAGTACTGAATCAGGAGCAGCGTTCGATGCTTATGCATCGCCATGGTTTCCAGGGAACGAGTGCAAGGTAACGGCCATGAAACTGCTCGTGACGAAAGTACGTACTAAAAAGCGTCTACAGATAGCCCCGACAGCGTTGATCGCATTGGGCCTGAGTTTGTCCCAGGTCAACGCGCTACCGCTCGATAACACTGATCCACCGCCCCCCAGTGACCCGTCTGCGTTCACCGAGCAGCCTGCCGATCCCCAGGCTGCGCTGAACAATCTGCTCAAGGCGCCCGCCACCAACGTGAGTGCTTTCGATCAGCCCAACGGCGTCACGGGCGACCGAAAGACCCCATTGGTCGACAATTCAGTGCCGCCCAAGGCGCAAACCAATTTCAACATCCCCTCCAACGGCAAACCCAGCCCGTTGTTCGGGGCGCTGCCGTTTACCCAACAAGCCGTGCTTTTCGAAGAGTTCGGCCCGGGAAAACTGGACCCTGCGGACCCGCCATCGCCGGTGCCTTTTCCCGTCCCCACGGTAGGGCCGGCGCCCGCGCAAGATCCGCTGAATGTGGCCCGCAGCGGCCCATCACCCAACGCGCTGGACGCCTTTCTGCGGCAGCCCGCGCTGACGCCCTTCCCCACCGAATTTTCCAATGTGGTCGACCGCAATCCCTGGCAGACGCAAATTGAGGCGTTTCTCAACCGTCGGGTGAGTTCGCCGGCTGAGGGGCGGCCACCGGGAAAAGGTTGGTCTCATCAGCGCTTCAATGAGTTTTTCCCGCGCAACGCCTTCAAGACCGTGCAAGCGGGCGCCCACAACAACAGCGGCTTTCGCGATCCTTTGCAACGGCATGGCTATGCCGTTGGCGAGTTTGCCGTCGGCGGGCTGTATCACAACACCACAGGCGAACCGATCAACGAGGGCACCACCAAAGGCGTGCCGGTGCAATTTCACCCCAAATTTCCAGTCCAGGACCATAACGCGTTGTGGACCTTCGACGGCACCTTCCCACCCAAATTGCTGCTGGTACGCTATGGCCAGGCGATGCTGATGCGTCACTACGACGCCCTGCCCATCGACCCGTCAGCCAACAAGGGGTTTGGTTTACACACCATTACCACCCACGAACACAACGGCCATTCGCCCGCAGAAAGCGACGGATTTGCCAACGCTTTTTTCTTTCCCGGCCAGTATTACGACTACCGCTGGCCGATCCAGCTGGCAGGCTACGATTCGATCAACACCAAGGCCCAGGACCCACGCGCGGCATTCCCCTGCGACCCCGGTGAAACCCTCTGGGTGAATGACGCAGCGCCTGGCCTCAAGACCTGTGACCACGGCACGATCAAGATCCGTGGTGACTGGCGCGAAACCATGAGCACTCATTGGTTTCACGACCACATGCTCGATTTCACCGCCCAGAACGTCTACAAGGGCAACGCGACAATGATGAACTACTACAGCGCCGTCGACCGTGGTAACGAAGCCGTCGATGACGGCGTCAACTTGCGCCTGCCCAGTGGTTCGGCACTGGGTTGGGGGAACCGCGACTACGACGTCAATCTGGTGTATGCCGACAAGGCTTGGGACGCTGCCGGGCAGTTGTGGTTCAACCCCTTCAACACCGACGGGTTTCTCGGCGATCAGGTGCTGACCAACTTTGAGTACAAACCCATCCTTGATGTGCGCGCTCGTCGTTACCGCTTGCGCCTGCTCAACGGATCGGTCTCACGCTACTTCAAGGTGGCAATCGTGCGCGAAGTCAAAGGCAATGGCGGTGAGTTTCCGGGGCCGAAAAACGCCGGCATTTCTTACGCGCGCGTGCCGTTCCATATGATTGCCAACGACGGCAACATCATGGAACACGCCGTGCCGTTCGACGGAACCCTGGACCTGGACGGCGACGGCGACCTGCAGGAGCACAACCGGATTCTGCCGCTACAGGGTATTGCCGAGCGCTACGACATCGTCGTCGACTTCTCGAAAAATGGCATCCAGCCAGGCGACAAGCTGTTTTTCGTCAACATCGAGGAGCATGAAAACGGCAAGACCCCGAAACGCGATATTCCCTTGGCCGACATCCTGTCCGAGAAATATCTGCCAGTCATCAAGCAGACCAGCAACGGTCCACAATGGATCAACGGCGACCCCGGCGTAGGACGGTTCCTGCAATTGAACGTCAAGGCCTACACCGGCCAGGACGTCAGCATGAACCCGGCAGACTTCGAACCCGCCAAACCCGGCAAGCCGACAGGCAAGGTCATGATCCCTCTGCCCTTGCATCGCGACGACCCCACAGACATCGCGCTACTCGCCCAGGCCCGCCATCGCACGTTCAACTTTGGCCGTTCCGAGGGTACCGACGACAAACCCTGGACGATCAAAACCGACGGTGGACCGGGCTTCAACATGGACCCGCGTCGCCTTTCTGCCGCGCCACAACTGGCCAGCGGCCCGACACCCGCCGGGTTCAAAGGCGAAGGGACGCTGGAAGTGTGGAAAATCCAGAACGGCGGCAATGGCTGGGGTCACCCGGTGCATGTGCATTTCGAGGAGGGCATCATCCTCAGCCGTGGTGGCAAAGCCCCTCCTGAGTGGGAAAAATGGGCACGCAAGGACGTGTTCCGAATCGGCAGCAACAACGACAACGAAAGCCTCGACAATGTCGAAATAGCGATTCGTTTCCGCGAGTTCGCCGGCACCTACATGGAGCATTGTCACAACACTCAGCACGAGGACAACTCAATGCTGCTGCGCTGGGACACCGAACACCCCGGCCAGATCCAACTGATGCCAACGCCGCTGCCGAGTTGGGATGGTGTGAAATTCGTGGACTCGGTGGCCTTGCCGACCTTCCGCACCGGGGATGGGGTTGGGCCGCAGGTGAAGCTCAATAACAACAGCGGTTCGGGCAGCAATGGCGGAGATTAATCACCCTTCAATAAAATACTGACAAATCAGCCGCCCATCCCGAGAGCAATGCTCGCTCGCAGGACGCCCGGTGGCTTCGGAAAAGAACGACGCCATCGCCCGACACACACAGGGTTGCTCGCGCACCGCTGTGCCCAATGGGCAACTGTAGTTGCGCACCATCACCCCGCCGAGTTGCACCACTGCTTCGGTCGAAGCACCCAGCGCATCGGCGGCGGCCATGGCCGAATTCAGGCCGCTGTCGAAATCCGCCGGCTCTGCCAACCCTGAATCCCGGGCCAGTTTTCGTCCGGTGCGTTCAAGCAGGTCACTCAACACCTCCTCGCCCAACTGCTCCTGCATCACGCCCAGCAAACTCAAAAGGAAGGTTTGGTAGGCGCTCGAGGCGTTGTCTTCACTGCCTGGCGCAGCCTCATAGAGGGTCGCGGGCTTGCCCACCGCCCCGCGCTGACGGAGCTTGGAGCGGCGAACAAAACCTTCGGCCTCCAGCTGTTTGATCTGCACATTGATGGCATTTCGGGTCACATCAAGGCGCTCGCACAGCTGGACGACGGTCAGGGGTTCGCGCTGCAAGAGACTGAGAATCTCGTTCTTGGTAGTCACTGCGTACTCGGGGGTATCGACGGGATTACGCCAATTATAGCCATCCATTTTGATCTTCTCGGGAAAAAACAATAAAGACAATACGTCTTGTCATTATTGTTTTTATGTTGCTAGACTCACCACCAACCCATCAATGGAAACACGACCATGAGCACGCCCCTGATACCCGGCAACACCTTGATCACCGCGACACCCGAAGAAGGCCGGTATCTGGCGATGAAAATGGCACGGCTGGTGATCAAGGCGACACAGCCAGATGATGGCGTGCGCAACACCCTGCGCGGGGTGTATGCGAATGATGCGGCGATGTTGCTGCAGGTCGGGCAAACCGTGGCGATGGAGTTTGCGGTGGTGGCGGCGGCGAATGATTATTGGCGGGGGGTGTAGGGTTTTTTACCGAAAAAAAGCCTTAAGTCCCGGGCAGAGTCATCCAGATAAAAAAACCCGGCCATCAATCACTGAGGGCCGGGCTGCGGTTGTGTACTGCAGTTGTCAGTTGGCCTTGGCAACCCAGGCGTTGAAACGTTGCTCCAACTCTTCGCCATGGTTGACCCAGAATTCACTGTCGATCGGCATCGCCTGTTCCAGGTTGTTTGGCGCTGTATTCAACCGGGCGGCGAGCGCCGGTTCCAGCAGTGCGGCGGTCTCTAGATTGGTCGAACCATAGCCGAGTTTTTCGGTATGAATCTTCTGACTCTGCGGACGCAGCGAGAATTCGATAAATTGCTCGGCCTGCGCTTTGTTCTTGCTGCCTTTAGGGATCGCCCATGAATCAATGGCGTAGATACTGCCCTTCCAGACAATGTGAATATTGGCACCTGACTCTTGGGCGGCGAACACCCGGCCGTTGAACGCCGTACTCATAACCACATCGCCACTGGCCAGAAACTGCATAGGCTGTGCACCCGCCTCCCACCACTGGATTTCAGGTTTGATCCGATCCAGTTTGCGGAACGCCCGGTCAACGCCCTCTTTGGTAGAGAGCAATGTATAGATGTCCGCATAAGCTACGCCGTCAGCCATCAATGCCGCTTCCAGCGTGTACTTGGCGCCCTTGCGCAAGCTACGTTTGCCTGGAAATTTCTGCAAATCCCAGAAGTCGGCCCAGCCGGTTGGCGCGACTTTCAGCTTATCGGCGTTGTACGCCACCGCCATGGACCAGACCAGCAAACCGGCGCCGCACTCAGAGTAGGTGCCCGCGACCGAATCAGCCGGCTTGCCCAAGTGTGTCGGGTCGAGATGCTCAAACAGGCCTTCGTCGCACCCACGAATCAGTTCCGGCCCCTCAACTTGCACCACGTCCCAATTGACGCTCTTGGTGTCGACCATCACTTTGATACGTCCCATCTCCCCGTTGTACTCACCAGCCATAACTGTGTTGCCGGTGGCCTTCTCAAAGGGTTTGTAGAACGCTTCGGTCTGCACATCCTTACTGACCCCACCAAATGAAATGACGGTGATGTCGGTCGCCATGACACTGGATGCAACAACTGAGAGAAACAAGGCACCGATTGCTTTCTTCTTCATGTCTACCTCTAGGATTATTGATTTTGTTGGCAGATTCGAAACACGCGTTACAGCGTTCAGGCTGAGCATTGACAGCTCCCCTGCCTGACTCTAAGGCCAGTCGGGGCGGTGACTCCTGTCATCGGTAACGGCCGGAGCCGTCAACCGTCATTAACTTCGGTAACTCACTTGATCACCCGCAATCAGGCGTAGCGCTGAGGTCCAGCCGAGCTGATGAAGATGGTCGTCGATCTCGTCGTCGTGTTGTTGCGCGGTCAATTCACACACCGCTGCCGATGGAAGTCGCAGTGTTCGCGTGCCAGCCAACGCCTGGACCTGCGCCTGGCAGGCACGCTCCAGAAAATAAATCTGATTGAACGCTTCAGCGATTGACCGCCCCACCGCGAGCAAGCCGTGATTGCGCAAAATCATCGCCATATGCACACCCAGGTCGCGGACCAGTCGACTGCGCTCGTCCGGGTCAAGGGCAATGCCTTCGTAGTCGTGGTAACCCAGCCGGTTGTAGAACTTCAGAGCGTGCTGACTAATCGGTAACAGTCCATCTTCCTGCGCACTTACCGCAATACCGGCTGACGTGTGGGTATGCACGACACAGCTGAGATCAGGGCGCGATGCATGAATCGCCGAGTGAATATTAAATCCCGCGCGATTGACACTCGCCGAGTCGTAACGAGGATCCGTGGGATTGCCGTCGTAATCGATCTTGATCAGATCAGAGGCCCGCATCTCGTGAAACAGCACGCCGTAACGATTGATCAGAAACAATCCTTCTTCGCTGGGAACGCGGGCGGAAATGTGCGTGTCGATCAGATCGGTCATACGAAAGTGTGCCAGCAACCGATAAAGCGCCGCCAGATCGCAACGGGTTTCCCACTCTTCGCTGGATACCTGGTTACGGTCGAGTTGATAAGCGATGTCGTGCATTGCGCATCCTTGTTCATGGTATGTTCGGCCGACCGGGACGACCGCTAGCGAGGCGATCTTGCAACACCCTTCAACGGACCACCATGAACACCAAACAGCCACGAGCGGCATCACTGTTATGGCATTTTTACCAATACACCCACCGCAGACCGTCGCGCTTGAAGAGTGGTTTTCATGATCTTTATTGACCCCGCGTCTGACCTATCGCTAGTCAGCCAGATCGTTGCCGGCATCAGCCTGGCAATCAAGGAACAGCGTTTACGCCCTGGCAGTAAATTGCCGTCGATTCGCAAGTTTTCCCAAAGTCATAAAGTCAGTCATTTCACCACGGTCGAGGCGTATGACCGGCTCGTCGCACTCGGCCATCTGACACCGGTACGCAATGCTGGCTTCTATGTTCGAATGACCTCGGATGCGCCGCTCATAGAGCCACCCCCCGCCACAATCGTGACGGACGAGGAGTTCGATTTCGACGCGTATTTACTGTTGCAAAAAGTCTTCCAGCCCATGGGCATGATACTGCGTCCCGGCATCGGCCTGCTGCCCGAGCACTGGACCGATAACGATGGCCTGCAACGCAGCATGCGCGCCATGGCCCGCCGCGAACTGAGCGACTTTACCGGTTATGGCCACGCCAAAGGGTGCGCTCGTCTGCGTGCCAAACTGGCCGAAAAACTTTCGGATGCGCAGATCGCCGCCCATCCGGACCAGATCATGCTGACCACCGGCGGCAGCCACGCCCTGGACCTCGCGGTGCGCTATCTGGTGCAACGCGGCGACTGCGTACTGGTCGACGAACCGGGCTATCACAACCTGTTTCTCAACCTGCACATCCAGGGCGCCAAACTGCTCGGCGTGCCGCGCACCAGCGACGGCGTCGACCTGATCGTCCTTGAAGAACTGATCCGCCTTCATCGGCCCAAAGTCTTGTTCACCAACACCCGCCTGCAATGCCCTACAGGCACCAGCCTCTCGCTGGCAGTCGTTCACCGCCTGCTGCAACTGGCAGAAAAGTACGATTTTCTGATCGTAGAAAACGATATTTACGCCGACCTCGACCCCACCGGCCAACAGACACTGGCCGGCATGGACCAGCTATCCCGAGTGATCTACATCGGCAGCTTTTCCAAGACCATCGCCCCGGCCTTGCGAGTCGGCTTCATTGCCGCGCATCAGGATTTGATCGACGAACTGGTCCCGCTAAAACTCGTCAGCGGCCTCACCACCTCAGGCATTGCCGAAGAACTGGTCCTCGACGTACTGCTGCAAGGACGGCATCGCAAACACATCAAACAACTGCAAGGCAACCTGGCCCAGGCACACGAAACCGTGGCCACCCGCCTCGAAGCAATGGGAATGGAAATATTCGCCAAGCCCCACGCCGGACTCTTCCTGTGGGCCCGCCACCCGCTGATCCAGAACTCCACCGAACTCGCCACAAAAGCCAGAGACCAGAAAATCCTTTTCGCCCCCGGACAACTGTTTATGCCCGACGCGCGAATCGTGCCGTGGATCCGCTTTAACGTGGCGCACTCGATGGATGACCGGATTTATGAGTTTTTGGGGCGGGAGGTTGAGGGGTTGTAGGTATTGATGCGTTGAGCGGCTGTTGCGGCTACTGGCGCAACATCCATCGAAGCCTTCGGCAAAATTCATATCCCTGTCCTTTACGCGATATCTACTGGCTTATTAGCGTTAGTCGGCAATTCGCAGCCGCGGTAGAGTAGCAATCACGCTTTGGCTATCCCGGATGTTCCCAATGACTCGACCACGTTTCTTGCCCGATAACTTCACCCTGTTCCTGATTGGTGTGGTGCTCCTCGCCAGTTTTCTGCCCGCGAGCGGACAAGTGGCGGTGGGCTTTGGCTGGCTGACCAACCTCGCCATTGCGCTGTTGTTCTTCCTGCATGGTGCCAAGCTGTCACGCGAGTCGATCATTGCTGGTGCCAGCCACTGGCGCCTGCATTTGCTGGTGTTCAGCCTGACCTTCGTGGTGTTTCCGTTACTCGGTTTGGCGCTCAAGCCGGTGCTGACACCTCTTGTCGGAGACGATCTGTACATGGGCATGCTCTATCTGTGCGCGCTGCCCGCCACGGTGCAGTCGGCGATTGCCTTTACTTCTCTGGCACGAGGCAATATTCCCGCGGCAATTTGCAGTGCGGCGGCGTCAAGTTTATTTGGGATTTTCCTTACACCGTTGCTGGTGACGCTGCTGTTGAATGTGCACGGCGAAGGTAGCTCGACTCTCGACGCGATTCTCAAGATCAGCGTTCAGCTATTACTGCCATTCATTGCCGGGCAGATCGCGAGGCGCTGGGTCGGTGCCTGGGTAGCGCGCAACAAGAGCTGGCTGAAGTTTGTTGATCAGGGCTCGATTCTGCTGGTGGTCTACAGCGCGTTCAGCGAAGCGGTGAACGAAGGCATCTGGCATCAGATTCCGCTGCGGGACCTGCTCGGGCTAGTGGTCGCCTGCTGCGTGGTACTGGGGCTGGTGTTGATCGCAGCCACAATGCTGGGAAAAGCCTTCGGTTTTACTCAGGAAGACCGCATAACCATACTGTTCTGCGGCTCGAAAAAAAGCCTGGCCACCGGTGTGCCGATGGCCCAGGTGCTGTTCGCCGGCAGTACCATCGGCGTGCTGATCTTGCCGCTGATGCTGTTCCACCAGATTCAGCTGATGGTCTGCGCGGTGCTCGCCCAGCGGTATGCCAAACGCCAGGAATCGGTGGCTGTACTGATGGGGCAAGTAGATCCCTAATCGCAGAACCGAGGTGATGCGCCCTCACGGACAGCGTTCGCCGCCGTGCCGTTTGGCACTACCAGTGTTCTGCTTTTTTGATCCAGCCGGCGAATATTAGAGCCAAATATTGGGGACGAATATTGGGGACGGATTTATTAATGGGCGCCATTGCTCAAAAGCGCCCACTGCCCAGTTTTGAGATCAAACTACACCCAGCACTAGACTGGGCTTTTTCACGTCAGGCTTTCCGAAACCTTAGGCTGCCGCCGCCCTCAGCCGATCCCACTACAGCAGCGGTCTACCGCTGATCAACTTCGATCTTCTGAGTCGGGTCGGGGCTGTATTTTTGACGCTTCAGCTGCGGATCACTCGAGGCTAGGCAAAAGAAAAATATCTCAGCTTCCCCACAGCCACCGTGTAGCGCGCATTCGCTCGCCTGCATATGGTCGAGAAGGATTTCCCTTCCCTGGGACAAACAAAACGCGTTTGCCTCCTTCAGAGCTTGCCCTTTCGCGGAGGCAGGACCACCGAAAGGAACACGCGTTGAAATCGTGTAGGTGTCTGGGCCAACTTTCATGGGGCCAGAGTCAGCACATCCCGCTAACATCACCACCGCCAAAGCTCCTACAAGCAATTTCATGTCGTTCCCTCGTTGAGATTTGGCGAGACTTTATCACCAACGAAGGAGCAGCACGAAAGCCGCGCAGGAGTGTGGATCTTCAGGTTCGTAGTCAGCTCCAGGTGGCACCGATCAACACTACGGATTAAATCGCTCCATGTTGACGAACCAGCTTGGACGGGGCTACGCGAAGGGGTGACACCGGGGGACTGACTACATGACCTCAGAAAGGGCTAAAGGGGCTAAAGGGGCCCACTTTGTTGGCATGGTCCGATAAAAAAAACGCCGGTGTTTTTTTGAGCCCTGAGGTTTTCGGCTGCGAATTTACGTACAACGCCTACGTACAATGCAGAAACGAAAAAGCCCCGTAGACCTTGATCTACGGGGCTTCTCAAATAATGGCGGAGAGATAGGGATTCGAACCCTAGGTACTGTCGCCAGTACAACGGATTTCGAATCCGTCCCATTCGGCCACTCTGGCATCTCTCCAACGGCGCGCATGATAACAGTATCAGCGCAGAAGGCGAACCTTTTTGCTGATTTTTTTTCGTGCTATCAAGCGCTTGCGTAACTTTGTTGCTTAAAGCGGGACGCCGAGACGTTTTGCCACTTCTTCGTAGGCTTCGATGACGTCACCGAGGCCTTGGCGGAAGCGGTCTTTGTCCATCTTTTTGCGGGTTTCTTTGTCCCACAGGCGGCAGCCGTCCGGGCTGAATTCGTCGCCCAGGACGATTTCGCCATGGAAGGTGCCGAATTCAAGCTTGAAGTCGACCAGCAGCAGGCCGGCGTCGTCGAACAGCTTGGTGAGGACGTCGTTGACCTTGAGCGACAGTTCTTTCATGCGCACGAGGTTTTCTGCGGTGCCCCAACCGAATGCCACGACGTGGGATTCGTTGATGAACGGGTCGCCCTTGGCGTCGTCCTTGAGGAACAGCTCGAACGTGTAAGGGTTGAGCTTGATGCCCTCTTCCACGCCCAGGCGTTTGACCAGGCTGCCGGCGGCGTAGTTACGCACGACGCATTCGACCGGGATCATGTCGAGTTTTTTGACCAGGCATTCGTTGTCGCCCAGCAGCTTGTCGAATTGGGTGGGGATGCCCGCTTCTTCCAGCTTCTGCATGATGAAGGCGTTGAACTTGTTGTTCACCATGCCTTTGCGGTCGAGTTGTTCGATGCGCTTGCCGTCGAACGCCGAAGTGTCGTTGCGAAACAGCAGGATCAAGCGGTCAGCGTCGTCGGTGGTGTACACCGATTTGGCTTTGCCGCGGTAGAGTTCTTCACGTTTTTCCATGATGGGCTCCGCTTGCTAAATGGTGGGCCAGGCGATATGTCGCCAGTCGAGCCCTGAATCTTGATCGGCCAGTTGCAGCCAGTCCGGGTCGCACCCGAGGGTGTCGACAAAACACTGCCGGGCCAGCTGTGGCAGGTTGTTCTTGCTGCTGAGATGGGCCAGCACCAAATGCTGTAGATCTTGCCATCCCAGTTCGCTCACCAGGTTGGCAGCCTGATGATTGTTCAAATGTCCCAGTTCGCCGCCGACCCGTTCCTTGAGGAAGTAAGGGTAGCGACCTCTGGCCAGCATGTCGCGGCAGTGGTTGGCCTCGATCATCAAGGCATCCAGGCCCTGATAATTGTCCAGAACCCTGGAGCAGTACGAACCCAGGTCGGTCAGCACGCCGAAACGGCAGTGACCATCGCTGAACACGAACTGCGTCGGCTCAAGGGCGTCGTGGGCAACCGACACTACCTTGACGCTCAACGCCCCCAGCTGCAGTTCCTGACCGCCCGAGAGAAGCCCTGCGGCTTCCACCGGTTTGCGCATCCCGCGCAAGGTGCCACTGCTGAGGTACACCGGCAAATTGTAACGCCGAGACAGCAACCCCACGCCATGCACGTGGTCGGCATGTTCGTGGGTGACCAGAATGGCACTCAGTTGTTGCGGTTCGACACCCAGACGAGCCAAGCGTCGCTCGGTTTCCCGCAGGGAGAAACCGCAATCCACCAACACGAACGTATCGTTGCTTGCGATCAGGGTGCCATTGCCTCGACTACCACTGCCCAGAACAGCGAAACGCACTTAACCGAGGTTATCTTGGATGACGCTCAACACGCGACGTGCCACATCAGCCGGTGCCACGGTGTTGATGTTCTTCTCGACCGTGACCTGAACGTTGTCGCCGACCTTGCTCAGGCGAACCTGATAACGCTCGGCGCGGGCTTCGATCTGTGCCTTGTCCGGCGCGCTGCCGAACAGGCGGCTGAAGAAGCCCGGCTCGTTCTCAGGCGTTTTCGCTTTCTCGGCCAGGTTGATGTAGTACAGGCCCAGGCTGCGGTTGATGTCTTCGACGCGCCACTCGCCCTGATCCAGCGCACGACCCACACTGGACCACGCACGGTCGAGGTCGGTACCGACGTTGAGAATCGGGTTGCCGCTGCCGTCGGTGCTCAAGGCAACGCGGTTTGGCGTATCGAAATCACGCGCGGCCAACAGGGAAACCGAACCGCCCTTCTCCGAACTGCGGCTCATGCTGGCCAGCAGGTCGTCGTTGAGCGCCGAATCGAAGCCCAGGTTGGTGGTACGCGCCGGGAAATCGGTATCGGCCGTGCTGCCCGAAGGACGCTCGACGCTGACGATGTAGATTTCACTGGTGTTGCGCTGTACGCCGGGCTCGATACGCACACGAACGCGGGTTTGCGTATCACCTGTCGCACCGCTGCCGGTCAGGCGCTTGGCCATGCTCGCAGAGAGTTCATCGACACGCTGCCACGCGGTATTGAATTCACCGGTCTGCGGGCGCTGTTCAGCGATGCGGAAACCATTGTCTTCAAAGTACTGATGCGCAATTGGCCAGACTTCGGCAGGCGAGC
Source organism: Pseudomonas sp. NA-150 (assembly GCF_044336365.1). Classification (NCBI taxonomy): domain Bacteria; kingdom Pseudomonadati; phylum Pseudomonadota; class Gammaproteobacteria; order Pseudomonadales; family Pseudomonadaceae; genus Pseudomonas; species Pseudomonas sp. NA-150. The sequence goes on from NZ_CP172305.1 coordinate 5,125,040, forward strand.
GCTGAGCCAGAATCCACCGTGCGTCACCGCTTTTCTGCAAGGTGAAGTCGCTGGAGGTGGCAGTGGCAGCCAATTGTTGCGGACGAGGAACGACGAACTCGCCTTTTTGCGTGTCAGTCGCCACGTTGCGCGGAATTGGCAGCAATGGGTCCAGGCGTTTGCTGGTCACATCGGCTGGCAACTGCATAGGCGCCGTTTGAGTCGCCTCCAGATAGTCACTCCCGCGGTCGCGAAAGTAACCATTTGGACCCCACACCCAGCCGCAACCGGCGGTGCTGGATATGATCAGGGCTAGTGTGGAAAGTCCGGCCAATCGCTTCATTGCGTCATGCTTCCTCAATTAAACCAATACACCGGACTGGCGCAGGGCCTGACGCAGCGGTTCGTGGCAGGACTCGCTGAGCCAGGTGAGCGGCAGACGGATACCGTCCGGCATCAAGCCCATCTCATGCAAGGCCCACTTCACGGGGATAGGGTTGGACTCGATAAACAAGGTTTTATTGAGCGGCATCAGTTTTTCGTGAATCGCCCGGGCGGTGACGGCATCGCCACGCATCGCAGCGGCACACATCTCGGCCATGGCACGCGGTGCCACGTTGGCGGTTACCGAGATATTGCCCTTGCCGCCCAGCAGAATCAGTTCGACCGCGGTCGCGTCATCGCCGGAGTACACCAGGAAGTCGCTGCTGACCCGCGCCAGGATGTCCTTGGCACGTTGCAGGTCGCCGGTGGCTTCCTTGATCCCGATGATGTTCGGCACGGTGGACAGACGCACGACAGTGTCTGGCAGCATGTCGCAGACCGTACGGCCTGGCACGTTGTACAGAATCTGCGGGATGTCGACCGCTTCGGCGATGTACTTGAAGTGCTGATACAGCCCTTCTTGCGTCGGTTTATTGTAATAAGGCGTTACCAGCAGGCACGCGTCGGCGCCGGCAGTTTTCGCGTTGGTGGTCAGTTCAACCGCTTCGCGCGTGGAGTTCGCGCCTGTACCCGCGATGACCGGAATACGGCCTGCAACCTGGGCTACCACGCGACGAATCACTTCGATGTGCTCGTTGACATCCAGTGTGGCCGACTCACCCGTGGTGCCGACCGCAACGATGGCGTTGGTGCCCTCTTGCAGATGGAAGTCCACCAGTTTGCTCAGGCTGTCCCAGTCGAGACGACCATTCGCATCCATAGGTGTGACCAATGCCACCATGCTGCCCGCAATCATGCAACCGCTCCTGCCGGAAAAAGAGAGCGGTAATGGTACTGGCGCTATCAGGCTTGCACAAGTGAAGTACCGTGCTACGAGCATTCCCCTGAGCGATGCTTTTCGCTACCCTTCGGTCTTTGGTCGGTACGGGTCACCTGCACAGGTCGTTCAATCAGTCTGTTTTACTGCCGGAATCCGTGTTCCTGATACGTCGCGACCCGCCATGGCTCAGCCGTGTAGGCAAGCGCCGCCGGGATCCGGATTGCATTCGCAGGCAAAAGAGGTTGTGAAATCAGCCGTGCATGCCATCGTATGTATTGACCGCTCATCGCTTAGGAATGCTGCATGTCGTCCACCCCCACAGTTCGCGAACAATTCCTTGTCATCAGTGCCCTTGGCGCAAATCCAATGGAGCTGACCAACGTGCTGTGCCGCGCCAGTCATGAAAACCGCTGCTCAGTGGTCAGTTCACGTCTGACACGTCATGGCGAATACAGTGCGCTGATTCTTCAGGTCGCCGGTAGCTGGGATGCCCTGGCTCGCCTGGAAACGGGTTTGCCCAGCCTGTCGAAAAAGCACGCTTTCACCGTCAGCGTCGTACGCAGCGCCACCCTGGAAAGCCGTCCCGAGGCTCTGCCTTACGTGGCTTATGTCAGCTCGGCGTATCGCCCGGACATCATCAATGAGTTGTGCCAGTTCTTCATCGACCACAACGTCGAGCTGGAAAACCTCATCTGTGACACGTACCAGGCGCCGCAAACTGGCGGCACGATGCTTAACGCGACCTTTACGGTCACATTGCCTGCCGGTATCCAGATCAGTTGGTTGCGCGATCAGTTCCTCGATTTCGCCGATGCGTTGAATCTCGATGCGCTGATCGAACCCTGGCGCCCACAAGCCCCTATGTAAGGAAACATTAATGGCTGTAGCTTTGAACCAACCTGTTGCCGACTTTCAGGCGCAGGCCACCAGTGGACAGACTGTCAGTCTGGCCGAGCTCAAGGGCCGGCAGGTGGTGATTTATTTTTACCCGAAAGACAGTACGCCCGGCTGCACCACCGAGGGTCAGGGGTTCCGTGATCAGCACGCTGCGTTCGAAGCGGCCAACACACTGGTGTTTGGCGTTTCCCGCGACAGCCTGAAATCCCACGAGAACTTCAAGGCCAAGCAAGCGTTTTCGTTCGAGTTGATTTCGGACAAGGACGAAGCCCTGTGCCAGCTGTTCGAGGTGATCAAGCTGAAAAAACTCTACGGCAAGGAATACCTTGGCGTGGATCGCAGCACATTTTTGATCGACAAAGACGGCGTCTTGCGTCAGGAATGGCGCGGCGTGAAAGTACCCGGTCACGTCGCCACCGTGCTTGAACACGCGCAAGCGTTGCACAACGGCTGATCGCTGTAGAAGAGAGTTCGCTGCCAGCACACATTGAAGTAGCTTGCAGCGAAAACGCTTCTCTTCGACTTATCTCACAGCAGCGGCGCCACCGTAGGCTCCTGACGCGGCCAGGCATCGAGCACGGCCTTGACCAGAGTCGCCAGCGGAATCGCGAAGAACACCCCCCAGAAGCCCCACAAACCGCCGAACAACAGCACCGCGCAGATAATTGCCACCGGGTGCAGGTTGACCGCGCCGGAAAACAACAGCGGCACCAGCACGTTGCCATCCAAGGTCTGAATCACTCCGTAGACCGCCATCAGGTAGATGAACTGATCACTCCAGCCCCACTGGAACAGGGCGATCAAAGTCACCGGCACTGTCACCACCACCGCACCGACATACGGCACCACCACCGAGAGCCCGACCAGCAACGCCAGCAGCGCGGCATAGTTGAGGCCTAGGGCGACGAAGGCGATGTAGGTCACGCCGCCGCAAATGATGATTTCAATGACTTTGCCGCGAATGTAATTGGCCAGCTGCCGGTTCATTTCCTGCGCCACACGGGTAATCAGCGCTCGCTCGCGCGGCAAGTAACCGCGCACCCAGCGCCCGATCATCTGGCGGTCCTTGAGGAAAAAGAACACCAGGATCGGCACCAGCACCAGATAGATCATGACATTGACCAACAGCGGCAGGCTCGACAGCGAAAAGGTCAGCGCCCATTGGCCGAACTTTCCTACTTCGCCGCGCGCCGCTTCGATGGCTCGCAGGACCTGTTCGTCCGACACCAGATGCGGATAGCGCTCAGGCAGGAGCAACAGCAGCGACTGCCATTTGGCGAGCATTCCCGGCAATTCATTGAACAAGGTAATCAACTGGTGCCAGAGCAACGGCACCAGCACCAGCAAGAACACCATCAAGGCGCCCATGAACAAGGCGAATACCAGACTGACCGCTCCGGTCTCGGGGACGCGCAGCCGCTCCAGGAGCGCGACCACGCCCTGCATCAGAAAAGCCAGGACCATGCCCGCCAACACCGGCGCCAGCATGCCACCGAGCTTGAGAACGATCGTAAAGGCCAAAACAAGCAGCACCGCCAGCACCACCGCCTCCTCATCGGAGAAGTAGCGTTGCATCCAGTCGCGTAGCACCTTGAACATCAAGCATCCTTCAGGCAGTCATCATTGGTAATAATCAAACGTACGGCGCGTTCAACGGGCTGAATGCTCAGGCCTTGCGCAACCAATATCGGTACACGCCCTCTTCCACCTCTTCGTGCAACAGGGTGTGCCCCGCCAGGCGAGCGAAGGTGCGAAAGTCGCGCTGAGAGCCTGCGTCGGTAGCCGTGACCTTGAGGACAGCCCCGCTGGCCAGGCGATTAAGCTCAAGCTTGGCCTTGAGGAGTGGCAACGGGCAATTCAGGCCACTGGCGTCGAGTTCAGCGTCGCAGACCTCGGGGCGCTCTACAGCGTCAGACATCATTTATCTCCAGGCAGACACATCGAATGGCGTTACAACCGTTGAATTTGACACAGCGGATGCTTCCAGCGGAAGACAAGAATACCCCACTCTGGTCAGCAAGCCATTGAGCCAGCTACAGTAAGGGTTCTTTAACGCTTAGAGCCCTGTGCATGAAATTTCTGCGCCCTACCTTGTTGACGCTCGCTTGCCTGCTCGCCTCGCCGGGTTTTGCCGACGACCTGCCGTCACTCGGCGACGCCAGTTCTGCCATCGTTTCTCAACAGCAAGAGTATCAACTGGGTCGTGCGTGGCTGGGCATGCTGCGTGGCCAGGTCTCGCAACTGTCTGATCCGCAACTCAAGGATTACGTCGAAACCTCGGTGTATCGCCTCGCCGAAACCAGCCAGGTGCAAAACCCGCAACTGGAATTCATCTTGATCAACAGCCGGGAATTGAACGCCTTCGCGGCCCCTGGCGGGATTGTCGGGATCAACGGCGGATTGTTCCTTAACGCACAGACCGAGGCTGAATACGCTGCGGTACTGGCGCACGAATTGGCTCACTTGTCACAACGCCACTTCGCACGGGGCGTCGAAGCCCAACGCCGTATGCAAGTGCCGATGCTCGCGGCCATGCTCGCCGGGATCGTGATCGCCGCCGCCGGCGCGGGGGACGCGGGTATCGCAACCATTGCTGGCACCCAGGCGGCGGCGATTCAAGAGCAAACCCGTTTCTCGCGAGCGAACGAGCAAGAAGCTGACCGAATCGGCATCATCAACCTGCAAAAAGCCGGTTACGATCCTCGGGCCATGCCCAACATGTTCGAACGCTTGATGCGCCAGTATCGCTTTGACGCCAAGCCACCGGAATTCCTGCTGGATCACCCGGTCACCGAATCGCGTATCGCCGACACCCGTAACCGCGCCGAACAGGAAAAACCGGGAGGCAAGGAAGACAGCCTGCCGTACCAATTGATGCGTGCCCGCGTGGCACTGTATTACGAAGAATCAAGCGGGTTGGCCGCCAAGCGCTTCCGTGCGGAACTGGACGAAAACCCCAACTCCGATCCGATGCGCTACGGCCTGGCCATCGCCCAGATCAAAGCCTCTCAGTTCAGCGTCGCCCGTGAAACACTCAAACCGCTGCTGAGCAAGGACCCGAACAACATTACTTACAACCTGGCGCAGGCCGAGATTGACGTCGGCAGCAATAAACTGGCCGACGCCCAACAACGCATTGACCGGTTGAAAGCGCAGCTACCCGGAAACTACCCGTTGAGCCAGGCGCGCGTGGACCTTCTGCTGAAGCAAAACCGCCCGGTGGATGCGGAAAAGGACCTGGAAGTGATGGTGAAGGCGCGTCCGACTGATCCGGACGTCTGGAGCCTGGTTGCCGACGTGCGTGGCCTGTCCGGCGACATGGTTGGCTCCAACCGCGCACGGGCCGAGTACTTCGCCCTGATCGGCGATTACAAACAGGCCCAGCAGCAGCTTGAGATTGCCAAACGGCGCTCGAACAACAACTTCCAGATGGCCTCCCGCATCGATGCGCGGCAGAGGGAGTTGGCTGACCAAGAACGTTTGCTCAAAGAGATGATGAACTAGATTGATGGACCTGTAGGAGCTGGCTTGCCAGCGATAGCGGTATGTCTGGCATACCGCGTCGAACTGATCGCGGGCAAGCCCGCTCCTACAAAGGCTACGCGTTACCAGCTACTTTCAACCGCGCTGCCTGAGTGAAATCCAGCATGCGTTGCAACGGACGAATCGCCTTGGGGATCAACGATGGATCAACAAAGATCTCGTTAGTCCCTTCGCGCAGGCACTGCAACGTGCGCTCAAGCGTGTTCATCGCCATCCACGGGCAATGCGCGCAACTGCGGCATGCCGCACCGTTACCGGCGGTAGGCGCTTCGATCAGGATTTTGTCCGGACACACCTGTTGCATCTTGTAGAAGATGCCGCGATCGGTGGCGACGATAAACATCTTGTTTGGCATATTTTGCGCTGCGGCGATCAACTGACTGGTTGAGCCGACGGCATCCGCCAGGTCGATCACTGATTCCGGGGACTCCGGGTGAACCAGAATTGCAGCCTCAGGATACAGCGCCTTCATGTCCTCGAGCTGCTTGGCCTTGAACTCTTCGTGAACGATGCAGGCACCGTCCCACAGCAGCATGTCGGCACCGGTTTTGCGTTGGATATAACGCCCCAGATGCTGATCCGGTGCCCAGATGATTTTCTCGCCGTTATCCATCAGGGTTTCGACGATTTCCACCGCGCAACTCGAGGTCACAACCCAGTCCGCACGGGCTTTGACCGCCGCCGAGGTGTTGGCGTACACCACCACGGTGCGCTCGGGATGCTGATCACAGAACGCGGCGAACTCATCGGCCGGGCACCCCAGGTCCAGCGAGCACGTTGCCTCGAGGGTCGGCATCAGGATGCGCTTTTCCGGATTGAGGATCTTCGCGGTTTCGCCCATGAAACGCACGCCGGCGACCAGCACTGTCTTGGCCGAATGCTTGCTGCCGAAGCGCGCCATTTCCAGCGAGTCCGACACGCATCCACCGGTCTCCTCGGCCAGCGCCTGGATCACCGGATCACAGTAGTAATGAGCGACCAGCACCGCATCTTGCGCTTTCAACTCGGCAGCAATTGCGGCGCGGTAATGCGCCTGCTCTTCGGCGCTCAGCGCCTTGGGCTGCTTGGCGTCGAGATGGGCCTGAACCAGAAGGCGTTCGGAAATCTGCGTCATGTTCACCGGACCTGAGTGCGCTGGTGCGCGGATAACGAGTGTACACCTGAAAAAGACGCAAAAAAAAAGCTGGAAATCCACATTTTCATGGGCCTTCCAGCTTTACAAATACGTCGACTTAAAAAATGGTGGGTCGTGTGGGATTCGAACCTACGACCAATTGGTTAAAAGCCAACTGCTCTACCAACTGAGCTAACGACCCGACGTGGCGCGTATATTACTGATTTCTATGAGTAATTCAACACCTATGTGAAAATAATTTAAAAATAACGTGTTGGGTCGGCTACAGCCGCCGACGCAAAGCCTTCTGCACGCAGGCGGCAGCTGTCACATTTGCCACAGGCACGACCCTGATCATCGGCCTGATAACACGAAACAGTGAGCCCGTAGTCGACACCCAGGCGGGTACCAGCCCTGACGATATCGGCCTTGCTCAGGTTCTGCAGCGGCGCTTGAATCCGAAAGCCATTACCTTCTACACCGGCCTTGGTCGCCAGGTTGGCCATACGCTCGAAAGCCTCGATGAACTCGGGGCGGCAGTCCGGATAACCGGAGTAATCCACGGCGTTAACACCGATGAAGATGTCGCGCGCGCCCAGTACTTCAGCCCAACCCAGGGCCAACGACAGAAAAACGGTGTTGCGCGCAGGCACGTAGGTTACCGGAATGCCTTCGCCAGGCGACTCCGGTACGGCGATCGAGCTGTCGGTCAATGCCGAACCGCCAATCCCGTTGAGGTTCAGGCCAATCACCTTATGCTCGACCACACCCAGATCGCGAGCGACGCGCGCAGCGGCGTCCAGCTCGGCGCGGTGGCGCTGGCCGTAGTCAAAACTCATGGTGTAGCAGGTGTAGCCATCTTCACGCGCCATCGCCACCACGGTGGCCGAATCCAGGCCGCCGGACAGCAGGATCACCGCTCTTTTTTCAGTCATCATCGTCTCACTCATCTCAGCGTCCTGGCTCATCGTCCCAGAGGATTTTATGCAATTGCATTTGCAGACGTACCGGCAGGTTGTCCGCCACGATCCAGTCGGCCAGGTCCCGCGCCTTCAAATCGTGATGGCTGGGCGAGAACAACACCTCGCCGGCGCGCCGCTCCAGACCGTACTGAATCAGCTTGGACACCGCCCAGTCATAGTCTTCCCGCGAGCAAATCACAAACTTGACCTGATCATTCTGCGTCAGCAGCTCGATGTTCTCGTAGCGATTACGATGAGCTTCTTTCGACCCGGGAGTTTTGAGATCGACGACGCGACTGACCCTGGGATCGACGGCCGAGATATCAATTGAGCCGCTGGTTTCCAGGGAAACTTCATAGCCGGCATCACACAGACGCTTTAGCAGAGGAATGACATTGGGCTGGGCAAGAGGTTCGCCACCGGTTACGCAGACGTAACGCGGACGGAAATCGGCTACCTGCTCAAGGAGCGCGTCCAGGGTCTGGAGAGTGCCACCACTGAACGCGTAAGCACTGTCGCAATACTGACAACGCAATGGGCAGCCAGTGAGGCGCACGAATACCGTGGGCAGCCCGGCTGTACGCGTTTCACCCTGCAATGAGTAAAAGACTTCGGTGATTCGTAATGTGTCTTGCATATGAGCCACGGGCATGACAGCTAAACAGGCCATCCGCCTCCGTTAGGCACCTCCACGAAGCTGCAAACGCATGATTCGAAGAGGCGAAAGTATTACCGGAATTTCGGGTGCGAGATTCTAACGAAAAAAGCCGCGACAGGCGCGGCTTTCTTTAACTCGGTGGTCAACTACACCCGTCACATATGTTGCAGATCACGTTGAGCGAGCTGTGCAGCCGAGGTTCCAGGGTACTGGGAAACCACTTGTTGCAGGATGCCTTTAACCTTGTCGGTGTGACCGAGACGGCGCTCGACATCTGCCAGTTTGTACAACGAATCCGGCACTTTGGCGTGCTTCGGATACAGCTGGCTGACTTTGGCGAAGGCTTGACCGGCGCCTTGCAGGTCGCCTTTGGCCAGGTTCACTTCACCCAACCAGTACTGGGCATTACCCGCGTATTGGCTGTTTGGGTATTTACGCAGAAAAGCCGTGAAGGCCTGACTGGCGCGATCGAAATCCTTGGCCTTGATCAGGTCGAAGGCAGCGTCGTAGTAGAGCTTCTCCTTCGCCGGATCGCCCGGTTCTGCACTTGCCGCCGGAGCCTGCGCTGCAGGCGCCAAAGGCGCACCCCCGGCATTGACATCGCCGTTGGCTTGAGAATTATCGGTAGCTGCTGCGGCAGGTGCGCCGCCAGCTCCAGCGCCAGCGCTGATACGTGAATCAAGATCCTTGTATCGCTCCAACGACTCTTGCTTCATCCGGTCGATATCGTTCTGCTGAACTTCGACCTGACCCCGCAATTTGGCAATATCGTCTTGCATTTGTTGCAACTGCTGGAACAACTGACCGTTTGCCGAGGCAGGGGTCGCAACCCCTCCCCCGGCATAGGCGCCAGCCGTACCATAACCCGATGGCGGATAACTGCTGCCACTGCTAGCAGAGCCAGAAGAGTTGTCATCGACCACAGGAACCGCACCCCACGCGAAAAGCGGGAGAGTGAGAGCCAAAACGGTTACAGCACGGCGGCACGTTCGCATGTCAAATTACTTACGCAGTTCGACGCGACGGTTTTGAGCCCAGGATTGCTCGTCGTTGCCGGTAGCAACTGGACGCTCTTCACCGTAGGAAACCAGCTCCAGCTGAGCTGGGGAAACACCTTGCAGTACCAGGTAGCGCTGAACGGCTTTCGCACGACGCTCGCCCAGTGCCAGGTTGTACTCGCGAGTACCACGTTCGTCGGTGTTACCTTCCAGAACGACTTTAGCGCCGTTGGCTTTCAGGTCCTTAGCGTGCACGTCCAGGGAGCGCATGGCTTCTGGTTTCAGATCCGAAGAGTCGTATTCGAAGTAGAAAGTAGTGATTGCACGCAGAGCGGCTTCTTCACTCAGGCTGCCATCAACAGCACCAGTGTTAGCGCCGTAACCAGCGTTTGGATCTACAGCAGCGCCCTGACCGGCGTTATCGCCGCCTTTGGACGAGCAACCAACAGCTACAGCCATGGCCAGAGCCAGAGCAGCAAATTTACCAAACTTCAGCATTTCCATCGTGAAACTCCTAATGAACCCCAGTGTATTAAGTATTAGCGTGCAGCGCCGCGTCAGTTCAGGTAAGGGGACCAGGAAGGTTCTCTGACTTCGCCTTGTGCTGTGGGAAGCGGTATCCTCACGCGCCCATTAATGGACACGAGCATCAAGACTCCCCGGCCCTGCTGGCGGGTGGCGTAGATTACCATGGTGCCGTTAGGCGCAACAGTAGGCGACTCATCAAGGTTGCTGTCTGTGAGGATTTTTACAGTACCGCGTGCCAAATCCTGCACAGCAACCTTGAAGTTCGTGAAGCCATCCTGCCGGTGAATCATTACCAGCGTCTTTTCATCAGCGGATAATTTCGGGTTGGCGTTGTAGTTACCAATGAACGTCACACGCTCAGCAGCACCGCCGTTGATATTGGTCTTATAAACTTGTGGCTTGCCACCACGGTCAGACGTGAAATAAATCGTCGAACCGTCTTTACCGAAGAAAGGCTCGGTATTAATGGAGGAGTCATTGGTCACACGAGTGAGTTGACGCGAAGCCAGGTTCATCACGTAGATCGACGGGCTTCCGTCTTTGGACAATACGAGTGCCAGCTTGGTACCGTCCGGAGACCACGCAGGCGCGCCGTTAAGGCCTTCGAAGTTGGTGACCTGCTCGCGACGCCCCGTATCGATGTGTTGAATAAAGATACGCGGACGCCTCTGCTCAAACGACACATAGGCAATACGCTTGCCGTCCGGCGCGAAACGCGGCGACAGGATCGGTTCACGGGATTGCAACAAGGTCACCGCACGTGCGCCGTCGTAATCCGAACGTTGCAGGGTGTAACGCGTGTTATCTACCGAAAAACGTTCCGCCGTGACATACAGCATGCGAGTAGAGAACGCACCTTTGATACCGGTGAGTTTCTCGAATGCCTGGTCGGCGATGTAGTGCGCCATGTCGCGCAGTTGATCGTTCGTACCCGAGACATTACCCGTCAGCACTTGCTGCTGGGTCGCCACGTTGAACAGCGCGTACTGGATCTGCAGACGACCGCCGTTGGGCACGATGCTGCCTACCATCAGGTATTGCGCACCAATCGCCGTCCAGTCGCGGTAGATGATTTCGCTCGCCTGGGTCGGCTGGCTGATCATGTTCTGCTTTGGAAGCGGCGAGTAGTAACCCGAGTTACGCAGGTCGTTACCGATGATGTCCGCCATGTCCTCAGGCAGGACGGTACCACCCTGGAGACCGAAAGGAACAACGGCAATCGGCGTCGCACGATCACTGCCACTGGTAACCAGAATGTTCTTTTCATCTGCAGCAGCCATCCCGGCCGCGCAGCAAAGAACGATAAGCAGTCCTCGAAAAATGTTAATCACAAGGCTAGATCCTCAGGTTTGAATGTCATCTTGAATGAACGGTAGGGTTGGAAGTCACTAGGCTTCAGACCCTGCATTTCTATCAACCGACCAATGTTTTTGACTGCCGCCACTGCCGAGCTATCGAAAGGCGTGTCCCCACTGGACTTGGCAACGCTGACTGCGGTTACCGTGCCATCCGGCAACATATTGATCTGCAGCACCACGACCATGCCTTTGCGCGCCGACGGCGGACGAGCCCAACCTTCAGCAGCACGTGAACGAATCAGATCGTCGAAGTTACCCGCCGTTTGATCGCCCTGCTCCTCTGCCAGCGCCTGTTGCCGTTCCGTTTTATCGGAGAGCAATTCGGCCAAGGCTTGCGCCTTCTTGTCTTCGGCAGATTTGCGCGCCGCCTCTTGCGCCTTTTTGGCCGCATCGGCAGTCGCTTTTTTCTTGGCGTCGTCAGCAAGCTTTTTCTTGGCGTCATCCGCGGCCTGTTTCTTCGCGTCGTCGGCTGCTTTCTTCTTGGCGTCGTCAGCGGCTTGCTTCTTGGCTTCCTCGGCCGCTTTCTTCGCGTCCTCGACCGCCTGTTTCTTCGCGTCTTCTTCGGCTTTCTTCTTGGCTATATCAGCCAATTGTTTCTCTTCGACCTTTTTAGCGTCAGCCGCCTTTTTGGCGTCGTCGGCTTTTTTCGCGTCATCGGCTTTCTTGGCTTCGTCAGCCTTCTTCGCCTCGTCTGCTTTTTGATCTTCGGCCTTTTGAGCCGCTTCTTCTTTCTTTTGTTCCGCAGCTTTCACAGCTTCCTGTTTTTGCTGCTCGATTTTCTTGGCTTCCAACTGCTCGACTTCAGTCTGTTTCGCAGCGGTTTTTTGCGCCTCACCGGCAATCTTCTGGTTGGTCTGGGTCGTCGCCCGGCTTTTAGACTTCAGCTGGTACAAAGTGGCCTGGACGATAGGCTTGGCTTCCGGCAGATCCGGAGTCATGGCAAAGCTGACGAACAGCGCGCCAAAAATCAGGACGTGCAGCGCCACAGCCCAGACACTGGGCCAGAAGTAGCTTTCCGAGGCGGAGGGCTCTCGAATCGGCTGCATCAGGGCGCCTCGGTAATCAAGCCAACATTCCCGACCCCTGCTTTCTGCAGCCCGCCCATTGCGCCCATCACTGAGCCGTAGTCGACGGTTTTGTCACCACGAATGAAGACCTGAGTCTGCTTGCCGCCTTCACGGCCGGCAGCGATGATTTTGGTCACCGCGTCGGTCATCTGCGGCAAGTTCATGGCCTTGTCCTGTTGCTTGTCAGTATCGACCTCACTGCCAAGGTTCCAGTAATAGGTCTTGTCAGCCTTGATCGAAATGGTCAGGACCTGAGTGTTGTTGTCCTGCGGCAAAGCCTCACTGGAGACTTTCGGCAGGTCGACCTTCACACCCTGGTTGAGCATCGGTGCGGTCACCATGAAAATGACCAGCAGTACCAACATCACGTCGATGTAAGGCACCACGTTCATTTCGGCGACCGGCTTGCGTTTGTGGCGAACTCGAGCCATTAAGGGTTACCTGCTCACTCTTCGCTGGTGTGCACTTTACGGTGCAGGATCGCCTGGAATTCATCGGCGAACGTGTAGTAACGGCTGATCAACAGCTCACCGCGAGCGGCAAAACGGTTGTAGGCAATTACTGCGGGGATAGCGGCGAACAAGCCAATCGCGGTCGCAACCAGCGCTTCGGAAATACCGGGAGCAACGGTTGCCAGGGTGGCTTGTTGGGCGGTTGCCAGACCACGGAAGGAGTTCATGATCCCCCACACGGTGCCGAACAGACCGATGTACGGGCTGGTGGAGCCGACGGTGGCCAGGAACGGCAAGCTTTGTTCGAGCTTTTCTTCCTCGCGGGAAATTGCCACGCGCATCGCACGTGCCACCCCTTCCATGACCGCATCAGGATCGACGCCAGCCTGCTGACGCAGACGGGAGAATTCCTTGAAGCCGGCGCGGAAGATTTGCTCGACACCCGAATCAGGGTCCGGGTTGCTGCCGGCCTGACGGTACAGTTTGGACAGGTCGATACCCGACCAGAAGCGCTCTTCAAAGCTCTCCAGGGCACGGCGACCGGCGCGCAGCAGGTTGCTGCGCTGAAAGATCATGATCCACGAGGTGATCGAAGCACCTACAAGGATCAGCATGACCAGCTGAACAATGATGCTGGCATTGCTGACCATACTCCACATGGAGGAATGGTCGACGACGTTAGCTTCCACGCTTTATCTCCTGCTCTAAATGTGTACCCGCGCCGCTCTGGTCGGCAAAGGCCGCACGCAAAGCTTCGGGAATGGCCCGGGGTTTCAAACTATCGGCGCGCACACACGCCACCAAGAACTGCCCTTCACAGAGCAGCGTTTCATCCGCGGCCAGCCTGACCTGCTGACGAAATCGCAGGCTGACGCGGTTCAATTCAATCACTTCGGCAGTCACCAATAGTTCATCGTCCAATCGCGCCGGCTTGTGATAACGCGCCTCGCAGGAATGTACAACGAACAACAGATCCTCACCGGCCAGCTGCGACTGGGCAAAGCCCAACGCCCGTAGCTGCTCGGTTCGAGCCCGCTCCATGAATTTCAAGTAATTAACGTAGTAGACGATGCCGCCTGCATCGGTGTCCTCGTAATAAACGCGACAGCGATGGACGAACGACTGAACCCCGTTTTGCGCGCGCATACTCTAGTGCTTACTCCTCGGGTTGCCAACCGCCTGGCAACTGTTTTTCATTTTTTGCCACTTATTACCGGTCTGAGCAACGGTTCCGCCAGTCTGACCACCAAAACACTGAATAAATCGGTGCCCTGTGCGTTTAATTACTCATCCGTATCCTCAACACTCTCTGCGGCGGCCGGCATGTCGCCCATGCGCGTCGGTATGTTCAAACCGAAATGCAGATACGCGTGCCGTGTCACCACACGTCCGCGCGGGGTACGCATGATATAGCCTTGTTGGATCAAATAGGGTTCGAGTACGTCTTCAATTGTGTGACGCTCTTCACTGATCGCCGCCGCAAGGCTGTCGACCCCTACCGGACCACCGTCGAATTTCTCGATCATGGTCAGCAGCAAGCGCCGGTCCTGATGATCGAAACCACGTTCGTCGACGTTCAGCAGGTTCAACGCCAGGTCGGCGATTGACTTGGTGATATGCCCATTGGCCCGCACTTCGGCGAAATCACGAACCCGACGCAGCAGACGGTTGGCGATCCGTGGCGTACCGCGCGCACGACGGGCGATTTCAAACGCCCCTTCGGCCTCGATCGGCAAGCCCAGGATGCCGGCCGAGCGGGTGACGATAGTGGCCAGATCGGCGGTGTTATAGAACTCAAGACGCTGCACGATACCGAAGCGGTCACGTAGCGGATTGGTCAACATCCCCGCACGCGTGGTGGCGCCGACCAGGGTGAACGGTGGCAAATCGAGCTTGATCGAGCGCGCGGCCGGGCCTTCGCCGATCATGATGTCGAGCTGGAAATCTTCCATTGCCGGGTACAGCACTTCTTCAACGATCGGGGAAAGCCGATGGATTTCGTCGATGAACAGCACATCGTGAGGCTCAAGATTGGTCAGGATCGCCGCCAGGTCACCCGGACGCTCCAGCACCGGCCCGGACGTGCTCTTGATCGACACGCCCATTTCCTGAGCAATGATGTTCGCCAGGGTGGTCTTGCCCAGGCCCGGCGGACCGAAAATCAAGGTGTGATCCAGCGCTTCGTTGCGGCCACGCGCGGCCTGGATGAACAACTCCATCTGCTCGCGCACCACTGGCTGACCGATATAGTCAGCCAGGCTCAGCGGACGGATCGCACGGTCCAATTGCTCGTCACGGTCACGCCCCGTGGCGGTTATCAGGCGGTCGGCTTCAATCACTTAAACCATTCCCTTCAACGCCCGTCGAATCAGGTCTTCACTGCTCAAATTCTTTTCCTTGATCGCGGAAATGGCCTTGCTGGCCTCTTGCGGTTTATAGCCCAGGGAAATAAGCGCGCTGACCGCATCGTTTTCTGCCGTGGCGACCGCCGGGGCCGCGTTCGGCCCGTCGGAAACCAGGTGGAATGTCCCCGGCAACGTTTCCCACGCCTTGAAGCGATCCTTGAGCTCGACCAACAGACGCTCGGCGGTTTTCTTGCCCACACCCGGAATCCGGGTCAGGGCCGAGGTGTCCTGAGCCTGCACGCAGCGCACCAGTTCGTCGACCTCAAGACCTGACATCAAGGCCAGCGCCAGCTTCGGACCGACGCCATTGAGGCGGATCAATTCACGAAACAGCTCACGTTCACGCTTTTCGAAGAAACCATACAGCAGATGCGCGTCCTCACGAACCACCAAATGGGTATGCAAGGTGACCGGCTCGCCCACATGGGGCAGTCGATACAACGTGGTCATCGGTACTTCAAGCTCGTAGCCGACACCGTTGACGTCCAACACCAGATGCGGCGGCTGTTTTTCAGCCAAAAACCCGCGTAACCGTCCAATCACGTATCAGATCCTTTCTCGTGCCCAAGCTTAGCGACGAAGCTGGTCGTCATCATTACAGGCATGGCCAGACCTGCAAGCTAAAAAGTTTTAATCGGTGCTGCAATCAGAGGCGTAACCGGCCGCCACGGCTGCGCGCGGTGCCCAAGCCATGGGGTATCAGGCTGGAACGGGTATGCGCGTGACACAACGCAATGGCCAGGGCGTCGGAGGCGTCGATCTGCGGTTTTTGCGTCAGTTTCAACAGGTGCATGACCATCATCATCACCTGTTCCTTATTGGCGCCGCCCGTCCCGGCCACAGCCTGCTTGACCTGAGTCGCCGTGTACTCGGCGATCTCCAGCTCTTCTTCGGCACCGGCAACAATCGCCGCGCCGCGCGCCTGACCGAGTTTGAGTGCAGAATCGGCATTACGTGCCATGAACACTTTTTCGATGCCCATGGTGACCGGACCGTATGTCTGAATAACCTCGCGCACACCGCGATACACAATCTGCAAACGCTCATGCAGCAAACCACTGCCCGTACGAATACACCCCGACGCCACGTACACGCAGCCACGGCCCGTGTCGCGCACCACGCCATAGCCGGTGATTCGCGAACCGGGGTCGATACCAAGAATAAGAGTCATAACGCCCTTGAGAAGTGACGCGCACGAATGGGTGCAGCATAAAGGCAGAAGCCGGAGGCCGATAGCGACGTGTTGATCACGGCTTCGTACTTCCGGCTTCGAATAACGCTCTGACCCGCAATGATCAGCCAAGCTGTTCCATGACGTCGTCAGGGATCTCCGCGTTGGAATAGACGTTTTGCACGTCATCCAGATCTTCAAGCATATCGATCAGCTTGAGCACCTTTTCTGCGGTTTCCAGGTCGAGCACGGCACTGGTGGTCGGCAACATGACGATTTCCGCATCAGTCGCCTTGAAACCGGCGGCGTCCAATGCGTTACGCACGGCATAGAAACCGGCAAACGACGTGAACACGTCAATAGAGCCGTCTTCGTGTGTGACCACGTCGTCGGCGTCCGCCTCCATCGCGGCTTCCATGAGCGCATCTTCATTGACGCCTGCCGCGAACGACAGCTGCCCCTTGCGATCGAACAGGTAAGACACCGAACCGTCGGTACCCAAATTGCCGCCGCATTTGACGAAGGCATGGCGAACCGCCGCTGCAGTGCGGTTGCGATTGTCGGTCATGGTTTCGACCATGATCGCTACGCCGCCCGGCCCGTAGCCTTCGTAACCCAGCTCCTCGACATCATCGCCGTCAGCAGCACCGGCCCCTCGGGCAACGGCACGGTCGATGGTGTCGCGGGTCATGTTCGCACCCAGCGCCTTGTCCAGCGCCAGTCGCAAGCGTGGGTTGGAACTTGGATCGCCACCGCCTTGACGGGCGGCGACGGTCAGTTCACGAATCCACTTGGTGAAGATCTTGCCCTTCTTGGCATCCTGACGCTCTTTGCGGTGCTTGATGTTCGCCCACTTAGAATGACCAGCCATAACTCGCTCCGAATGCTTACGCAACGCTTGCACCTTTCGCTCCATGACGGCGAGCGAAAGACTTTCACTATTCCATAACGAACAAAGGCGCACCGACCCCGTCAACCACCCGGTGTGATGCGCCTTCTTCAGCTATTACTCAGCCTTTGGCTGTTCGCGCAAGCGGATGTGCAATTCACGCAACTGCTTGGCATCGACTTCGCCCGGAGCCTGGGTCATGACATCGGCTGCGCTCTGGGTTTTCGGGAAGGCGATCACTTCACGGATCGACTGGGCGCCGGTCATCAGCATCACCAGACGGTCCAGACCGAAGGCCAGACCACCGTGCGGTGGCGCGCCGAATTTCAGTGCATCGAGCAGGAAGCCGAACTTCTCTTGCTGTTCGTCTTCGCTGATGCCCAACAGACGGAATACCGCTTGCTGCATTTCCTTGCGATGGATACGGATCGAGCCGCCGCCCAACTCGGTGCCGTTGAGGACCATGTCGTAAGCGCGGGACAACGCCGTTGCCGGGTTGGCTTCAAGCTCTTCCGGCGTGCATTTCGGTGCAGTGAACGGGTGGTGCAGCGCGGTGAAGCTACCGTCGTCGTTCTCTTCGAACATCGGGAAGTCAACGACCCACATCGGCGCCCATTCGCAGGTGTGCAGCTTCAGGTCGTTACCGATCTTGATCCGCAGCGCGCCGAGGGCTTCGCTGACAATCTTCGATTTGTCGGCACCGAAGAACACGATGTCACCATCGACAGCACCCACACGATCCAGAATCACCTTGAGGTTTTCCTCAGGGATGAACTTGACGATTGGCGACTGCAGGCCTTCCGCACCTTTGGCACGTTCGTTGACCTTGATGTAGGCCAGGCCCTTGGCACCGTAGATGCTGACGAACTTGGTGTAGTCGTCGATCTGGCTGCGCGGCATGCTCGCGGCACCCGGTACACGCAGGGCGGCAACACGACCTTTAGGATCGTTGGCCGGGCCGCTGAACACCTTGAATTCCACGGCATTGAGCTGGTCCGCAACGTCTACCAGTTCCAGCGGGTTGCGCAGGTCTGGCTTGTCGGAACCGTAGCGACGCATGGCTTCGGCGAAGGTCATGTGCGGGAACTCGTCGAATTCCAGGTCCAGCACTTCCTTGAACAACTGACGAATCATCTTCTCGGTGATACCGATGATATCGGCTTCGTTGAGGAAGCTGGTTTCGATGTCGATCTGGGTGAATTCCGGCTGGCGGTCAGCACGCAGGTCTTCGTCGCGGAAGCACTTGGCGATCTGGTAATAACGGTCGAAGCCGGCAACCATCAGCAACTGCTTGAACAGTTGTGGCGACTGCGGCAGAGCAAAGAAGCTGCCTGGGTGTGTGCGGCTAGGGACCAGGTAGTCACGAGCGCCTTCCGGCGTAGCACGGGTCAGGATCGGCGTCTCGACATCGAGGAAGCCGTTCTCGTCCAGGTAACGACGAATACTGGTGGTGATACGCGAACGTAGACGCAGCTTTTCAGCCATTTCCGGACGACGCAGATCAATGAAGCGATAACGCAGGCGAGTTTCTTCGCCGACGTCAGAGAATTCGTTCAACGGGAACGGAGGCGTTTCCGACTCGTTCAGGACTTCGAGTTCATAACCAAGAACCTCGATAGCACCAGAGGCCATGTTGGCGTTGACCGCGCCGGCTGGACGCGCACGTACCTTACCGGTGATCTTGACCACGTATTCGCTGCGCACACGATCGGCAGCTGCAAAGGTGTCAGCGCGATCAGGGTCGAACACCACCTGAGCCAGGCCTTCACGGTCACGGATATCGAGGAAAATAACCCCGCCATGATCTCGACGACGGTGGACCCATCCGCAAAGGGTAATTTCCTGGCCTTCCAGGCTCTCGTTCAGTTGGCCGCAATAATGGCTGCGCATCATGATGGTGTTTTCACTTCCCGTAATTCGAAATTCGGTGGAGCTCTCGCCCTTCGCTTGCGCTCAATAGTGCAAGAACCCTGGCATGCAGTTCAACCCGACGGCCTGCGCCCCGTAGTAAGGCGGGGGATTATATAGGGTAAATGGACACTGTGCAGCCGCCCGACCCGATCCCGACGACATAAGTGCCTGACGCCTGCCGCAAGACCGGGCAGCCCTCCCGCTCTAGACGGCTGCCGGCGCTCCCGGCTCGGCTTTCAGCAGATGCGCCACACACACTACGCGAATCAGACCACTGAAATTTTTCACGCCCCCGTGGCGCAGATGCACTTCACGATCGACATAAGAAAGCACAGCATTGACCGAACAGCTGTTCAACCGGGCGATTTCGGCCAGAATCGTCCAATACACCTCCTCCAGCCGCAGGCACGTCGCCAATCCGTTCAACCGAACCGATCGAGAGTGAGGACGCGCCAGGTTCATATTGAAGCTCTCGACAAAAGGGTCATCTTGTATATTCCCTGATCGACTGAAATCCTTGATCTGTTGTACCGCACGCCGAACCATTTAGTAGCCCCTTCGACTATCCATCTAAAATAACCACACCTTGCGTCGATATTGATAAATGCAAAGTTCACCCTCATATAAATCCAACAGAAGTTTCCTCGCCAGCAGCACAAGCACCCTAAGCCTGTAGGATATTGCGACATTTCAATGGCGATTAATGAACATCAGAAAACCACTAAGCCGTACAGGTCAACGGCCGGTCATTAATATATATGGCATTTTATGTTCAGCCGAAAACGGACGACAAAGCCGCGCTTCACCGCTGAAACATCCGATGGCAAGGCAGAGAAAAATCAGGAGGGGATTCAAGGTCAAGCAGCACGCCACACAAGGACGCAGGGGGATCAGGCAAGCGGCATCGACGACACCACCCGCCTGCCGCTGTTAGCGGGTCTCGAGCATGGAACGCAACATCCACGCGGTTTTTTCATGCACTTGCATGCGCTGGGTCAACAAGTCGGCCGTCGGCTCATCGCTGACTTTTTCAACCATCGGGAAAATACTGCGCGCTGTACGCGTGACCGCTTCCTGACCTTGAACCAGTTGTTTAATCATGTCTTCAGCCGCTGGCACGCCCTCCTCTTCCTTGATAGAAGTAAGACGCGCATAGGCGCTATAGGTACCCGGTGCAGGGAAGCCCAGCGCGCGAATACGTTCGGCCACCAGATCCACTGCCAACGCCAGTTCGTTATATTGCTCTTCGAACATCAGGTGCAGGGTACGAAACATCGGACCGCTGACGTTCCAGTGAAAATTATGGGTTTTCATATACAGCACGTACGTATCCGCCAATAGGCGAGAAAGACCGTCCACGATGTCTTTGCGATCGTCTTCGCCGATACCAATATCGATTGCCATGTTTTTCCCCTTTTGTAGGATGGTGTTACCTGGCCAGTGTGCGCCCCACTCTAGCAAGAGATTCGGTGCAAAGCAGCCCGCTATTACGCTATCGCCCTGTTACAAAAAGCCTATTCTTAGCGATAAGACACAAACGATCGCAGCCGATGGTGGCGTAGCGTGAAAAACGCTGAAACGACGGATAACCGGTCGCTTTTCAGAAAAGCCTTACAGGCAGTAACAAACACTCAATGGCACAAAAACCGCTCTAGAACAGCTGTTAGCGCGACACGCTGCTCCCTGGATACAGGCCTATTATCGATAAAGTCGTCCCCGGCGTCAGGCACGTGATTTGAGTAGCCCACGGCTTTGCTGTTAAATACACGCGTGTCGCTAGAGCCTGTCGTTGTGGTTCTAGTGCATAGGCTGACCCGATGTTCGTGCAGCACACCCCTGTCTCCAGCGCTTGCTCTTTTTATTCAGATGCATTCAGCGGTGTACCGAACGCAGCCAGCTATTTCCTCGTGATCCGTCTTAATGTGAGTTTATTAATATGTTGAAAATCGTCCACCTGCTAACGGGCGCAGCAGCCCTGCTGCTTTCCTTCATCCCCAGCCTGCGGAGCGAAGCGCTGTCTTCTTACCTCCTGCAACCCGACGCGCTTTACCTGGCGCTGTTCGGTCTACTCAACCTTGTCCTCGCCCCGGTCATTCCTTACTGGAATAAAGGTCCACGTCACCAACTGCAAAACCTGGTCAGCGCGCTGCTGGTAGTGGCCGTTATCCTGCAAATACTGACCCTGCTCGTTCCACTCCAAACCATCGCCGGCCAGCCCGCAATTATTGTCAGCCTGCTGGCAGTCCTTATCGCGGTGATCCTGCACCTGGGCGTCAGCTTCTATCGTTCCTCGCCCTCACCCTCACACATGGCGCCAAGCCACGACATGACCAACCGTGATACTGGCACCGTGAAGTGGTTTAACACCTCCAAGGGCTTTGGCTTTATCTCGCGCGACTCCGGCGACGATATTTTCGTGCACTTCCGCGCCATTCGCGGCGAAGGCCATCGCGTCCTGGTCGAAGGCCAGCGCGTGGAGTTCTCGGTGATGAATCGCGACAAAGGCTTGCAAGCCGAAGACGTGATTGCCGCACTGCCGCGCCGCTAACAACTAGAGCGCACTGGCAAAAAAAACCCGCCTCTCTCCAGGAGAAGGCGGGTTTTTTACGGCCCGAAATTCGCGCGGGTCAGTAATGCGGCGGCGGCGCCTCTTCTTCAGAGGTCTCAAACTGCCCACCCATCTCCTCCTGACGCTTCAGCAGCGCCGCCATCTGCAGCTGCAAGCGCTCGACCATTCGCTGCTGCCTGACCAGCACGTCGTTTAGCGCCTGGATCGTGTCGTCCTGGAAAGCCTGGCGGCTCTCCAACTCGTTGATACGCTCTTCGAGATTCATGATTACGCCTCCTCGAAACGGAAATCGTCCGACAACACACCACGCAAGCGATCGCGAATCGACGACAACTGCTCGGCTGTATAAGGCTGCGCCGGATGCTTCCCCCAAACCGGCGAAGGCCAGGCGGCGTCTTCACGGAAACGAACAATAACGTGCATATGTAGTTGGCTAACGACATTACCCAACGCCGCGATATTGAGCTTGTCGGCATTGAACGAGTCTTTGAGCACTTGCGCCAGCGCGGTGGTCTCCTGCCACAGTTGCAACTGATCGGCTGTCACAAGCTGAAACACTTCACTGATATCAGGTCGCCGCGGAACCAGAATGAACCACGGGTAATTCGAATCGTTGGATAACAACAAACGACACAGGGGGAAGTCCCCGATGACCGCTGTATCTTGGGCGAGACGCGAATCTAAAACGAACACCGCAGAACTCCTGATCGGCTGGTTATTTTTTAACCCGACGCCCGAAATGAACAGAGCGACCCGGCAATAGCAGCAGGATACTCGGGAATCAGGCGCCGTTCACTGCCCACTCTCCAAACACATTGGCGTGCATGTACCCGAGCAATTTAGTCCGACAACCCAACAGGGCAATGCGCCACAGGGAAAACAAGCCCGCGCACCAGCACAGGACGCATAACAAAGGTTTGCACCGGGATGACTCAATTTTTACACCTGGAAATCTCAGCGCTTGCTTCCCTTTATAAGCAACGCGCTTCCAATGCACCTCCCGAGGAACGGCGGCCCGTCATGCTTTTGCAAAAAAACCGCCGCAGAACTGCCGTCTAGACGCCTTATAGTCAATACCCCAGACCCAAGAACTGGCACCTGCGTAACACTACGCACCAAAACGACTCACATCCCGGCGCCAGGAGTGACACCGCATCCAAGATTTACCCAAAGCTCCGTCTAACGAGGTAACGTTTCGGAAGTTTTCTTAGCTGTCGAGCCTATTTTTTAGATTTTTTTAATGAAAATTTCATAAAATAAATATCTTTAAAAACAATGACTTAACAATCAATCGTTACGAACAGAAAACAAAATGTGAAAAAAACGTAATGTGCAGCTAACTTTGTGCACGGTTGTTGCTTTGTCACCCACCATGTCAGCAAGGAGGCTCGCTGCGAGGCAAGCGCTTTGGGGACGAATAAAAACGGAAGCGCTGCATGCAGGGAGTGTTTTGAAGGATGGCACATAGACTGTTTTTACCTATGCTTAAGCCTTCAAAAAATACTGGCGTAGTTGCGGGGCTTCATCGTGAACACATACGTGAATGCGACATCTACAACCTACGTTTGCGACACGGCCGTAAAGATAGCGAAAGGTTAAAATTGCAACTATCGCCAATAGGGTCTGCGTGATATAAGTTTGCGCCGACACAAAAAGAAAGAGCCTCCCAGATAAAAAAACAGGTGGGAAGGCGGTAACTCTTCTTAAAAACCAAAGGAGCAAATCACGATGAGAGTGATGAAGTGGAGCGCAATCGCCCTTGCAGTTACTGCGGGCACTACCCAACTGGCAAGCGCAGCAGCGTTCGTCTCTGATCAAGCAGACGCCAAGGGTTTTGTTGAAGATAGCAGCCTGAACGTGCTGCTGCGGAACTACTACTTTAACCGCGACAACAAAGGTCACGATCCGGATGGCACACCTCACCATGACTCCATTGACTGGACTCAAGGTTTCCGTGGCAACTTCAGCTCCGGTTTCACCCAAGGTGTCGTCGGTTTCGGTGTTGACGCGTTCGGTTACCTGAGCGTCAAACTGGATGGCGGCGACGGCACCACCGGCACTAACAACTCGGCTATCAGCGCTCCAGATGCTAACGGCAAGACTCATGTGCAAGACAGCATGGGTAAAGCAGGCGCCGCTGTTAAGGTCCGCTTCTCGAAAACCCAGCTGACCTACGGCCAGCAGCAACCGACCACCTCACCAGTGTTCGCGATCGGCGGCTCGCGCGTCCTGCCGCAAACCGCTACCGGCTTCCAGTTGCAGAGCAGCGAAGTCAAAGGTCTTGACGTAGAAGGCGGTCACTTTACTTCCGCGTCCAGCGAAAGCCAGATGAACGCCGATGGCGAACTGGGGACGGCATATACCGGAATCAAGGCCAGGTCGATTGATTACGCAGGTGGCAAATACGCCATTACTGACAGTCTGTCGGTTTCGCTGTACGGCGCCAAACTGAAGGACATCTGGAACCAGTACTACACCAACGTCAACTACACCTTGCCACTGACCGACACCCAGTCGCTGGCGTTTGACTTCAACTACTACAACACCCGCGACTCCGGTGCAGCCAACGCTGGCGAAATCAACAACAACTCGTACTCGCTGCAAGCCGCTTACTCGTTCCTGACTGCACATACCGTAACTCTGGCTTTCCAGAAGATTAACGGTAGTCAGCCGTTCGACTACATCGGCGTAGGCGATAACGACCGTGGTGGCGACTCGATTTTCCTCGCCAACTCTATTCAATATTCCGACTTTAACAGCCCGGGTGAGAAGTCTGCTCAGATCCGCTATGACCTGAACATGGCCAGCTTTGGTGTTCCTGGTCTGACGTTCATGACCCGTTACGTTTACGGTTGGGACATCGACTACAGTAAAGGCAACCAGGACAGCCCTGGTTACGGCGGTTACTTCAACCCGGCTTTGACCGACGTACGTCACCACGAGACCAACCTGGAAGCCAAGTACGTTGTCCAGACTGGCCCAGTAAAAGACCTGTCGTTCCGTATCCGTCAAGCCTGGCACACTGCCGACGCTGGCCAGATCGACGGCGACACCAAAGAGTTCCGTCTGATCGTCGACTACCCGATCTCGATCTTGTAATCGCAATCAGCGTCTCGCTTCGAAAAAACCCGGCTGATGCCGGGTTTTTTTATGGGCTTAAACCACTGTTATCCCGATTTTGCTACACCGCCCCGCCCTGTACGCGATGGAATCACCACCGTACAATGCCGGGTCATATCCAGTCTCAGCAACCGACAACGGCCGACCATGCGTACCAGTCAATATTTGCTCGCCACACAGAAAGAAACCCCTTCCGATGCGGTCGTGGTCAGCCACCAGCTGATGCTGCGTGCCGGCATGATCCGCAAACTGGCTTCCGGCCTGTACACCTGGCTGCCCATGGGCCTGCGCGTATTGCGCAAGGTCGAAGCGGTGGTTCGCGAAGAGATGAACGCTGCGGGCGCGCTCGAAGTATTGATGCCGGGCATCCAGCCGGCCGAACTGTGGCAGGAATCCGGGCGCTGGGAACAGTACGGCCCTGAATTGCTGCGCATGAAAGACCGTCACGATCGCGAATTCTGCGCGGGCCCGACCCACGAAGAAGTGATCACCGATCTGGCGCGCAACGAGCTCAATAGCTATAAACAGTTGCCGATCAACATGTACCAGATCCAGACCAAATTCCGTGACGAGATCCGTCCACGCTTCGGTTTGATGCGCGGCCGCGAATTCATCATGAAGGATGCGTACTCGTTCCACGTCGATCAGCCTTCATTGCAAGCCACCTACGATCGCATGCACCTGGCGTACTGCAACGTGTTCACTCGCCTGGGCCTGAAATTCCGCCCGGTTGAAGCGGACAACGGCTCCATCGGCGGTGCTGGCTCCCACGAATTCCACGTATTGGCCGAATCCGGCGAAGACGACATCGTGTTCAGCGACAGCTCGGATTACGCAGCGAACATCGAGAAGGCCGAGGCCATTCCTCGGGAAACCTCGCGCGCGGCACCAAGCGAAGAACTGCGCCTGGTCGACACCCCGAACGCGAAAACCATCGCGCAACTGGTGGAAGGCTTCAACCTGCCGATCGAAAAAACCATCAAGACCCTGGTGGTCCATGCTGCAGAAGAAGGCAAGCTGGTTGCGCTGATCATTCGTGGCGACCACGAACTCAACGAAATTAAGGCGTCCAACCTGGAGCTGGTGGCCAGCCCGTTGGTCATGGCTTCCGAAGCCGAACTGCGCGACGCCATTGGCGCTGGTGCCGGTTCGCTGGGCCCACTGAACCTGCCACTGCCGTGCATTATCGACCGCTCGGTCGAGCTGATGAGCGACTTCGGTATCGGTGCCAACATCGACGACAAGCACTACTTCGGCGTCAACTGGGAGCGTGATCTGCCGGTTCCACAGGTTGCAGACCTGCGTAACGTGGTGGCTGGCGACCCAAGCCCGGACGGCAAAGGCACGCTGGAAATCAAACGCGGTATCGAAGTCGGGCATATCTTCCAACTCGGCACCAAGTACAGCGAAGCCCTGAAGTGCCAGGTGCTGGGCGAAAACGGCAAACCAGTGACCCTGACCATGGGTTGCTACGGTATTGGTGTTTCGCGCGTGGTAGCGGCAGCCATCGAGCAGAACAACGACGAAAACGGCATTATCTGGAACGATGCTCTCGCCCCGTTCCAGATTGCCCTGGTGCCGTTGCGTTATGAAACCGACGCCGTGCGCGAAGCCACTGACAAACTGTACGCCGAGCTGACTGCTGCCGGTTTCGAAGTCCTGCTGGACGATCGCGACAAGAAGACCAGCCCGGGTAACAAGTTTGCCGACATGGAACTGATTGGCATCCCGCACCGCATCGTGGTCAGCGACCGTGGTCTGGCCGAAGGCAATCTCGAGTACAAGAGCCGCACCGAAGCACAGCCGCAAGCACTGCCGGTTGCTGACGTACTGGCGTTTGTTCAAGCGCGCATCCGTCGCTAAGTCCGGGGCGCGCACGTGAATAACGTGCGCGCCTTCTCGTGACATAGTGAGAACCGCCCTTTCTGCATCAAGAGATCACATGTTCAAGCGAAGTACGTTAAGTCTCGGCGGTACCGCACTCTGCGGAGCCTTGCTTGCCAGTGGTTGCGCCAACCATCTGCAACAACGCAGCGAGCACGAAGAGCGCGTCGAGCGCAAACTGCTCGATCACACCCTGCAGGTCGATATCGGCGAGCCCAAATCGCTGGAGCTGCCGCAGCGGCGCATACGCATTCACGAGCAAAAGACCTTCGAAGTCACTGAGTTCGAAGTCACCCGCAACTATGACCGTTACACCCCCTATCAGCCCTGGCGTGAACTGTACGAAGTTCCTCTGGGCGCCGTGGCCATCGTCGCCGGGGTGGGCGCCAATATTCTCAATGTGTTCATGCTTGGGCACCTGCCCGACAGCGTGACCAAGGACTGGATCGACAACGGTGTGGCCGGGATCAACCCGTTCATGAACATACAATCCCATGGCCGGGCGCAGCAGAACCTTGCCAGTATCGATGAAGTTCAGCGCGACAGACGCACCGAATCCACCAGCCTGCCGTGGAGTGAACGCCCGGTCGAGGTCCAGGCCGGCACGCAAAGCTATACGCTGACGACCGATCGCAGTGGCGTTTTGCGCTTGAGCCTGCTCGACAGCCCATTTGCCGAGCAGGACCTGAGCCACGTCATGCGCTTACGGATTAGTGTCGAAGATGATCAGGACAACGTGCGCAGCGACATCTCCCTGCCCATCAGTGGCTCATTGCGCGGAAAACTGCTGGAAGCCCATGCACTGATCTACGACGACCTCGAAGATGACGATGTCAGCCAATGGGTGCATCGGGTCAAGCGCCTGTCGGAACTGGGCCTGGAAGAAGAAGCCAGTGAACTGGAGCAAAGCCTGATCGAACTGACCCATAACGATCCAGAACTGCAAAAGCAATTCCTCAAGTCGTTGACGCGGGATGCGGGACGGTTGGTGGCGGATCCACAGGCGAGTAATTGAGAATGGATTTTCTGTAGCCAACTTGTTGGCTCCTACACACCAGCTACCGCACAAACAACTCCAACTGCTCATGCGCCCCGCGCAAATCATGCAGGCGCACGCCTATCCCGAGCAGCCGCACCGGTTTTGCACCGCGCGCAAACGCCTGGGTCAGCAGTTGCTCGTAGCTGTCCAGGTCGCGCCCCGCGCCCGACTGCTCCAGCGTGGTCTGGGTAAAGTCGTAAAACTTCACTTTGACGAACGGCTTGCCCGCTCGGTAGCTGTCGCCGATACGCGCCATCCGCCCCGCCAGCGTTTCCAGCAAGTTCGGAAGCTTTTCCAGACAGCTCGCCAGATCGGGCAAGTCCGTGTCGTAGGTATTTTCCACACTGACTGACTGACGCCGGTTGTCGTTTTGCACCGGACGCTCATCAATCCCGCGCGCCAGGTTCCACAATCGTTCACCAAAGCTACCGAACTCTCGCACCAGCCCCAGCTTGTTCCAGTCACGCAGGTCAGTGCAGTTGATGATCCCCAACCGCCCCAGCTTATCGGCCGTAACCTTGCCCACCCCGTGTAATTTGTTCACGGCTAATTCAGCGACAAAATCCTCCACCTGCTCCGGGGTAATCACAAACAGCCCGTTGGGCTTTCTCCAGTCACTGGCGATCTTGGCCAGGAACTTGTTGGGCGCTACGCCGGCGGAGACGGTGATGTGCAGCTGATTGGAGACGCGGCGGCGGATGTCCTGGGCGATTCGCGTCGCGCTTCCGGCAAAATGACTGCTTTCGGAAACATCCAGGTACGCCTCATCCAGCGAAAGTGGCTCGATCAGCTCGGTGTAGTCGCGAAAGATCGTCTGAATTTCCCGGGAGGCTTCTTTATAAGCGTCCATGCGCGGCTTGACGATGGTCAGGTCCGGGCACAGCTTCAACGCATGGCGTGACGACATGGCAGAGCGTACGCCATAGGCACGCGCTTCGTAGTTACAGGTGGCAATCACCCCGCGATGATCCGCAGACCCGCCGACGGCCAACGGTTTGCCGGCCAGACGCGGGTCGTCGCGCATTTCTATGGCGGCATAGAAACAATCGCAGTCGACATGGATGATTTTGCGTTGCGTCATGAGCAGCGGGCATACGAGCAGTAGGACGACCAGTATCTCACTCACGCCGGGCTGAGGCACTCCTGATACAGCAGGCACTGTCGGAAAAGTCCTGAAAGCTTGCCCCTAAACTTGCCTGACAGCCCCGCCCGGCAAGCCCCTGAACCTGATCGGACGACCGCACAGCTTAGCTAAGCGTTTGAACAAAAAGCATTTTTTTAAAATTAGTGATTGACAGCCAGGCGTTCCACTGTAGAATGCCGACACACAGACGCGGGATGGAGCAGTCTGGTAGCTCGTCGGGCTCATAACCCGAAGGTCGTCGGTTCAAATCCGGCTCCCGCAACCAAACATCAAAAAAGGCTACTCGAAAGAGTGGCCTTTTTTGTATCTGCTGTCTCGTCCTGAATAAGGTTTACACCTTCTGACCTATCTTCAGGAGGATGTAATGGAATCAGGCAAAAGGCGGAGCCAGCGTGACTACACGCTAGCCTTTAAATTATCGGTCGTAGACCAAGTCGAAAAAGGCGAGTTGGGTTATAAAGAAGCCCAACGGCGCTATGGCATCCAAGGCCGGTCCACGGTGCTGGTCTGGTTACGCAAGCACGGTCGGCAGGACTGGAGCCTAGGCGCATCAATTCGAGAGCCGAGGAGCAGGTCCATGACCGAACCAAACCTCCCGTTGACGCCCGAGCAACGGATCAAAGAGCTTGAAGAACAGTTGGCGCTAAGCAACCAGAAAGCGCAGTTCTTTGAAGCTGTCGTGAACGTTCTGAAAAACGACTACGGTGTTTGCGTCGTAAAAAAGCGATCCGGCAAGTCCTCACCCAAGGGCAAATCAAAGACCTGAGCATTTCCAGGGCTTGCCAGTTCATGGGCATTTCCCGACAGGCATATTACAAACGTAACCGAGCGTTTGACGCGCGCGCGAAGAGCGCCCAAACCGTAATGGGCTTCGTTCTTGAGACGCGCCTTCAGTTGCCTCGGTTAGGTACTCGCAAGCTGCATAGTCTGATGCACTCAGAGCCCGACGAGGCCCTGAAGGTCGGTCGAGACCGGCTGTTTGATATCTTGCGTGACCGCCGTCAGCTGGTTCAGCGCAAGCGTGCCTATCACAAGACAACTGACAGCCATCATCGCTTTCGCCGACACCCCAACCTGCTCAAACCTGGCCCTAATCAGGCTGTGGCTACAGGTCCCGAGCAGGTTTGGGTCGCAGATATCACCTACTTGCCTACGCAGCAAAGTGTCGTTTATCTGAGCTTGGTGA
Source organism: Pseudomonas sp. NA-150 (assembly GCF_044336365.1). NCBI lineage: Bacteria > Pseudomonadati > Pseudomonadota > Gammaproteobacteria > Pseudomonadales > Pseudomonadaceae > Pseudomonas > Pseudomonas sp. NA-150. The sequence continues at coordinate 5,155,178 of NZ_CP172305.1, forward strand.
CGGACGCTTACTCTCGCAAGATTGTCGGCTATCACGTGCATGAAAGCCTGCACACGGCATCAGTCATCCAGGCAATGAGTAAAGCGCTGCGACAAAGGAAAACCGATCAGCTACTGGTTCATCACTCGGATAGAGGTGCCCAGTATTGCTCTGATCTTTACCAAAGGCTGCACGCCAAGCATGGCGTCAGGTGTTCGATGACCGATGGCTATGACTGCTATCAGAACGCGCTCGCAGAGCGTGTGAACGGCATTTTGAAAACAGAATTCTTGCTGCACCGCCCCAAGGACTTGGCTGATGCGACCCACATGGTTGGAGAGTCTGTAAGGATCTACAACGAGAAGCGGCCCCACCTAGCCTTGAAATACAAAACGCCCGATGCGGTGCATCGGGCGTTTTTGAAGTGAAACAGGTGTAAACCTATTTCAGGACTAGACATGCGTTTTACGGCCCCCTCGCCCTTCTCTCTATAAGCAGCTAATAAGATGAAAGGTGCGCCGAGGGCAAAAAGCCTTTGCACATCGACCACTTAGCCCGCCAACCCAGCTAATTTCGATTAATTGTCATTTGTTTAGCATTAACGGTTGACACTCTGGCGTTCGGCTGTAGAATGCCGCCACACAGACGCGGGATGGAGCAGTCTGGTAGCTCGTCGGGCTCATAACCCGAAGGTCGTCGGTTCAAATCCGGCTCCCGCAACCAAACATCGAAAAAGGCTGCTCGAAAGAGTGGCCTTTTTTGTGCCTGACTGAAAAGCACAGGAACAGTAGCCTAAAATGCTTGTCTGAATTGTCGATCCCATGGATAGGTATCTACCGACCAAACGTCGGCTGAAACGAATCCGCTACATTCGCCCGTTAGACTATGACGCGCTAATATTTCGAAAATATTTTTTGCGTAGGGATTGGTAACTTGTCTGTATACCTCCATCCTGTCGCGCACGATCCAAGGAGTGATTGATGCGCGCCAACTCGTCCGAAAACAATGAAGCTGTCACGGGTCCCCATCCGATTGCCCCTGCTCGCCTGCACTGGCTTGAACTGCTGAGCAAATATCGCCAACCGCTGGGTCTGGCGGTGACCTTGCTGCTATTCACCATTGCCCTGATTGCTTGCCGCCATCTGCTGAGTGAACTGGACCTGTACGCCCTGCATGATTCGTTGCTGAGCGTTCCCTTGCCTTCTTTGGGAGGCGCACTTGCCGCGACCGTTATCGGGTTTGTGGTACTGCTGGGCTACGAGTGGTCCGCCAGTCGTTACGCCAACGTTACGCTACCGCCTCGCACACTGATCCTCGGTGGCTTCACCGCGTTCGCCATTGGTAACGCGGTGGGCCTGTCGTTGCTGTCTGGCGGTTCTGTGCGCTACCGGTTGTACGCGCGCCATGGCCTCGGTCCGGCCGAAGTGGCACGCATGACACTGTTTGCCAGCCTGTCCCTCGGCTGCGCCCTGCCCCCCCTGGCTGCCCTAGCGACATTAAGCGATCTGTCGTCAGCCTCGGCGGCGTTGCACCTGTCGGTCACATTGTTGGCATCGGTGTCCATCGGCATCCTGGTGCTCAGTGCCTTGCTCGCTGCCGGTATCTATCGCCGTCGCCTTCCGGAACAACCCATTGCGCACAACCTGCTGGTGCGCGCCGGCCGTCGTACCTTGCGCCTCCCCGCACTGCGCCTGACCCTGATGCAATTGGTTATCACCGCTCTGGACGTCGCTGCCGCCGCCACGGTGCTCTACCTGCTGCTGCCCGATGCGCCGCCTTTTGGTGCCTTCGTCCTGATCTACCTGCTGGCTCTGGCCGCTGGCGTACTCAGCCACGTCCCTGGCGGCGTGGGTGTGTTCGAGGCCATCTTGCTGGCGGCGTTTGCCGATCAGCTTGGAGCCGCGCCACTGGCTGCCGCTCTGTTGCTATATCGCTTGATCTACGTCGTGCTGCCATTGTTGCTGGCATGTCTGGCGCTACTGTTCACCGAAGCCAAGCGCTTGTTGGCTACGCGCAATGCGATTCGCGTTGCCTCGGGCATGGGCGCGCCGATCCTCGCACTGTTGGTTTTTTTGTCCGGCGTGGTTCTGCTGTTTTCCGGCGCCACGCCAGAAATAGACTCTCGTCTGAAGCACCTCGGCTTTCTGCTGCCCCATCGCCTGATTGATGCCTCGCACTTTGGCGCCAGCCTGATCGGCGTGCTGTGCCTGCTGCTGGCACAAGGCTTGCGCCGCCGCTTGTCCGCTGCCTGGATGCTGACCACCGTGCTGTTGCTGGTCGGCGCGCTGCTGTCGTTGCTCAAGGGCTTCGACTGGGAAGAAGCCAGTCTGCTGATCCTGACCGCCAGTCTGCTGGCGATTTTTCGCCGCTCGTTCTATCGGCCAAGCCGCTTGCTCGAATTGCCGTTTTCGCCGTTGTATCTGGTCGCAAGCGTTTGCGTACTGGCCGCGTCGATCTGGTTACTGCTGTTCGCCTATCAGGATGTCCCCTATAGCCAAGAACTCTGGTGGCAGTTCACACTTAACTCCGACGCCCCGCGCGCCTTGCGTTCTGCGCTGGGCAGCGCCGTGTTGCTGGTGGTGGTTTCGCTGACCTGGCTGCTGCGCACCGCACGTCCGGTGATTACCTTGCCCGACGCCGCCGAACTGGCGATTGCCGCCAAGATCGTCAATGCTTCCAACCAGCCTGATGGCGGCCTGGTATTGACCGGCGACAAGGCACTGCTGCTGCATCCGAGCGGCAAAGCGTTCTTGATGTATGCCCGTCGTGGCCGTAGTCTCGTCGCGCTGTACGACCCAATCGGGCCGACCCAGCAACGCGCCGAGCTGATCTGGCAATTCCGTGACCTGTGTGATGTCCACCACGCGCGTCCTGTGTTTTATCAGGTACGTGCGGAAAACCTGCCGTTCTACATGGACATCGGCCTGACTGCGATCAAGCTGGGCGAGGAAGCCCGGGTCAACTTGCACACCTTTGACATTGAGTCCAAGGGCAAGGAAATGAAGGACCTGCGTTACACGTGGAACCGCGGCGGCCGGGACGGCCTGTCACTGGAGATCTACGAGGTAGGTCAGGCACCGCTGGATGAACTGAAGGTTATTTCCGATGCCTGGCTCACTGGCAAGAATGTCCGCGAGAAAGGCTTCTCCCTCGGACGTTTCAGCGAAGATTACTTGCAGCACTTCCGCATCGCGATCATCCATTTCGAAGGCAAGCCTGTCGCGTTTTCCAACCTGTTGGAAACGTCTCGGCACGATCTGGCCAGTCTCGACTTGATGCGGGCGCACCCGGATGCACCGAAGCTGACCATGGAATTCATGATGGTCGGCCTGATTCTGCACTACAAAGAACAAGGCTATGGACGCTTCAGCCTGGGCATGGTGCCACTTTCCGGCCTGCAACCGCGCCGGGGTGCACCACTGACCCAACGTCTCGGCTCAATGGTTTTCCGCCGTGGCGAGCAACTGTACAACTTTCAAGGATTGCGCCGTTTCAAAGACAAATTCCAGCCTGACTGGGAACCTCGCTATATGGCCGTGCCCGCCGGACTCGATCCGCTGGTTGCACTGGCTGATACTGCTGCCCTCATTGCGGGCGGCCTGACTGGATTGGTGAAACGCTAATGATTCAACGCTACTGGCGATTTTTGCTCGCAGCCCTGATTGTTCTCGCACTGGTACTTGGTTTTTGGCTGTGGAACCGCCCAGCCCCTGAAGCGCACCTTGAGCACCTGACCCTGGATGACGGCACCACGCTGATCCGTGTAACGCCGGGAGCCTCGGTCAAAGCCAACGTCGCCATCGCCTCTCTCGCGGACGAAGGCCTGACCGAGAAACAGTTGTTGGCGTTGAGCCAGGACGGTTTCGCCCAGGTCGTACAGGTGACGTTGCCCAAAGATGACTGCGCACTGCAGGAAAAGACCCTGACCGCTGCCCTGCAAAAACTGGACGGCCCTGCCACCATCGTCGGCGGCGTTGGCCCGGGCGCGACCCTGGCCTGGCGCTGGTTGGCGCAACAGACCGATGACAACGCGAAGGCGGTGTCGGTCGGCTTCAGCCTTGAACCGCCTGCGTGCAAAGACAATATTCCGCAATCGGCAGCGCACGGTCATTGGTACGCTGCCTGGAACGACGGCCCGGATGACGACGCGGCAAAACTGGTCCGTGACCAGCCCAACGCCGAGAACAGCATCAGCGACTACGACGTTCATCTGCCGCAACTGCTCAATACTCAATTGCGTCACCAGTTGATTGCCGATGACCATTCCGGCGGCCTGAACATTCCAGTCGTTGAAGTGCCGGCAGGCTCGACCAAAGACACCGTTACCCTGTTCCTTTCTGGCGACGGCGGCTGGCGCGACCTCGACCGCGACGTCGCGGGTGAAATGGCCAAGATTGGCTACCCAGTGGTCGGCATCGACACCCTGCGCTACTACTGGGAACACAAGTCGCCAGAGCAAAGCGCGCTGAACCTGACCGAACTGATGGCGCATTACCGGCAGAAGTGGGGCACCAAACGCTTCGTGCTGATGGGCTACTCGTTCGGCGCCGATGTGCTGCCGGCCATCTACAACCGCATGGCGCCGGAAGAGCAGAAGCGCGTTGACGCCATCGTGCTGCTGGCCTTCGCCCGTAGCGGCAGTTTCGAGATCCAGGTAGAGGGCTGGCTGGGCACCGCTGGCAAGGAAGCGGCTACCGGTCCCGAGATGGCCAAGCTGCCACCTGAGAAAGTGCTGTGCGTCTACGGCGCAGAAGAAGACGCCGAGAGCGGCTGCACCGAAGCGACCGCTGTGGGCGAGAAGCTCAAGCTACCGGGTGGTCATCACTTCGATGAGAACTACCCGGCGCTGGCCAAGCGCATGATCGAAGCTATTGATAAGCGCCAGACAAACCCGGTCGCCAAACAAGGCTGATCCTGCGGCGTTCTCTGAAGGCATAAAAAAGTCCCCGCAGCTTCGCAGCTCGGGGACTTTTTTGTTTCTGTGCACTGCACTGTCGGGCTGCAAACATCGTAGCAGTCCCGCCGCTCTTCCCTTACATCTCGACCTGCGTACCTAGCTCAATCACCCGGTTATACGGCAGATTGAAGAAGTGCAGGTTACCGTTGGCGTTCTTCAACATGAACGAGAACAACCCCTCGCGCCAACGGGACATTCCCATCAGTTTGGTCGCCTTGACCACCGTCTCGCGACTCAGGAAGTAGGTCGTGCGCATCGGGCCGAAGTCCAGTTCAGCGAGGTGGCACAGCTTAAGCGCTGCTGGCACATCTGGCTCATCGATGAAACCGAAGTGCAGGATCACCCGGTAGAAACCCTCGCCATAGGCTTCGACTTCGAACCGGCGGCTTGCAGGGACGCGCGGGGAATCTTCATAGACGACGGTCAGTAGCACCACTTGTTCATGCAGCACCTGGTTATGCAGCAGGTTATGCAACAACGCATGGGGCACCGCATCCGGTCGCGCCGTCAGAAACACCGCCGTGCCCTGCACCCGATGAGGCGGTTGCACGCGAATACTGCTGATAAAGATAGGCAGCGGCAGCCCGCCCTCCTCCAATCGCTCGACCAGCAGTTGCTTGCCCCGCTTCCACGTGGTCATCAGGATGAACAGGACGATACCTGCCAATACCGGGAATGCACCGCCCTGGACGATCTTCGGCACGTTGGCAGCAAAGAACAGACCGTCCACCAACAAAAAGCACAGCAGCACCGGTATGGCCAACAGCGGCGGCCATTTCCACAGCAGCAAGACCACCGAAGAGACCAGGATGGTAGTGATCAGCATGGTACCGGTTACCGCAACACCGTAGGCCGAGGCCAACGCGCTGGAAGACTCGAAACCCAGCACCAGCAGAATCACGCCGACCATCAACGACCAGTTCACCGCACCGATGTAAATCTGCCCTTGGGCGTCGCTGGACGTGTGCCGAATGTGCATACGCGGGATGTAACCCAACTGGATCGCCTGCAACGTCATGGAGAACGCGCCGGAAATCACCGCCTGCGATGCAATGACTGTCGCCAGGGTCGACAGGGCCACCAGCGGAATCAACGCCCAGCTTGGCGCCAACAGGTAGAACGGGTTACGCGCTGCTTCAGGATCGATGATCAGCAAAGCGCCCTGACCGAAATAGTTCAACACCAGCGCAGGCAGCACCAGGGCGAACCAGGCACGCGAGATAGGTTTGCGGCCGAAGTGGCCCATGTCGGCGTACAACGCCTCGGCACCGGTCAGCGACAGCACCACGGCGCCCAAAATGCTCACACCCACGCCCGGATGTAGCGCGAAGAATCGTACAGCCCACACGGGGTTAAGCGCTTCGAGTACCTCCGGATGCCGCAGGATCCCACTCAGGCCCAACACCGCCAGCACCCCAAACCAGGCGACCATCACCGGCCCAAACAGAACACCGATCCGTGCCGTACCGTGGCGCTGAATCAGAAACAGCCCCACCAGTACGATCAGTGACAATGGCACGACCCAGTGTTCAACCCCCTTGAACGCCAACTCCATACCTTCTACGGCCGAGAGTACGGAAATCGCCGGGGTAATCATGCTGTCGCCATAAAACAGCGCGGCACCAAACAAGCCGAAGACCACCAGCGCACTGCGCAGCCTGGGATACGGCGCCGCCGCCCGCCGAGCCTGCGCAGTCAGGGCCATGATGCCGCCTTCGCCCTGGTTGTCGGCACGCAGAATGAACAACACGTATTTAAGCGAAACCACCCAAATCAGAGACCAGAAGATCAGCGCCAGAATGCCAAGCACTCCATCGTGGTCCGCTCGCACCCCATACCCGCCAGAGAACACCGTTTGCAAGGTGTACAACGGGCTGGTACCGATATCGCCGTAAACCACACCGACGGCTGCGATCAGCAGACTGAACGGCTTTGCCGGATGATGCCCAGCTTCTGCCTGACTACTTGCCTGACCCATTAACCACTCCTACGAACAAAACCTGGGTTCTAAAAGCACAGCGTCGTACGCAAGCGATCGCCGTTTTTACAGATACCGTTCTACGCCATCACCGTGATTGGGCGTAACGCCGCGAAGCATAGCGCAGCACTCGTCGTAATTCTCTGCATAAAGCTGGTCAATCGACGGTCACGCCGCTAGAATTGCGAACTTTTTGATCAGAGGCGCACCCAGCGCCCATTCGGCGTCCCGGCCATTTGCCCGGAGGCCTACTTAATACCGAGGTTCGCCATGTCCACCGTCACTACGCCGTCCGCCCCAAAGGTTGGCTTCGTTTCCCTGGGTTGCCCTAAGGCCCTGGTCGATTCCGAGCGCATCCTTACTCAACTGCGCATGGAAGGCTACGAAGTCGTTGCCACCTATCAGGACGCCGACGTCGTGGTGGTCAACACCTGTGGTTTCATCGACTCCGCCAAGGCCGAGTCGCTGGAAGTGATCGGCGAAGCCCTGGCCGAAAACGGCAAAGTGATCGTGACTGGCTGCATGGGTGTCGAAGAAAGCGCGATCCGTCTGGTTCATCCTAGCGTGTTGGCGGTCACCGGCCCGCAGCAATACGAACAAGTGGTCAATGCGGTGCACGACGCCGTGCCGCCCAACAAAGATCACAACCCGCTGATCGACCTGGTGCCACCACAAGGCATCAAGCTGACACCGCGCCACTACGCGTACCTGAAGATTTCCGAGGGCTGCAACCACAGCTGCAGCTTCTGCATCATCCCGTCGATGCGTGGCAAGCTGGTCAGCCGCCCGGTCGGTGATGTGCTCGACGAAGCTCAACGTCTGGTCAAGGCCGGCGTTAAAGAGCTGCTGATCATTTCCCAGGACACCAGCGCCTACGGCGTCGACGTCAAATACCGCACCGGTTTCTGGAACGGCGCGCCGGTCAAGACCCGCATGACTGAACTCTGCGAAGCCCTCAGCTCGCTGGGCGTCTGGGTCCGCCTGCACTACGTTTACCCGTACCCGCACGTCGACGAGCTGATCCCGCTGATGGCCGCCGGGAAAATCCTGCCGTACCTGGACATCCCGTTCCAGCACGCCAGCCCGAAAATCCTCAAGGCGATGAAGCGTCCAGCGTTCGAAGACAAGACCTTGGCGCGGATCAAGAACTGGCGCGAAATCTGCCCGGACCTGATCATCCGTTCGACCTTCATCGTCGGCTTCCCCGGCGAAACCGAAGAAGACTTCCAGTACCTGCTCGAGTGGCTGACCGAAGCCCAGCTCGATCGCGTCGGCTGCTTCCAGTACTCCCCGGTCGAAGGCGCACCCGCCAACGCCCTGCAGGACCACGTGCCGGACGACATCAAGCAGGACCGCTGGGAACGCTTTATGGCGCACCAGCAGGAAATCAGCGCTGCACGCCTGCAAATGAAAGTCGGCAAAGAGATTGAAGTGCTGGTCGACGAAATCGACGAACACGGCGGCGCGGTAGGCCGTTGCTTCTTCGACGCCCCGGAAATCGACGGCAGCGTCTACATCGACAGCGACCAGGACCTCAAGCCAGGCGACAAAGTCATGTGCCGCGTCACCGCCGCTGACGAGTACGACCTGTGGGCTGAAACGATCTAATCGTTTGCTCTTGTAAAAAAGCCCTGCCCGTTAAACGGCGGGGCTTTTTTTTCCCTGCAGATTTCATGATGATGACAACGCGCCTCAGAAATCGACTAGAAAAGCAGTCGAGTCACGGACCGACACTTTTCGCCTCAGGAGACAGTTGTATGCGCCATCATTCAGTCATTCATACCCCCAGACAGAGTGACTACACGGAACTCGTGCGGATTTGGGAAGACTCGGTGCGAGCGACCCATGACTTCCTTCCCGAGTCTTACATCGCCATTCTCAAAACGCTGTTGCTGGATCAGTACCTGGACGCAGTGATGCTGATTTGCAGCAAAGACGCCCGCCAGCGCATCACCGGTTTTGCCGGCATTGCCGGGGGCAAGGTCGAGATGTTGTTTATTGATCCCGAATATCGCGGCCAAGGGGTGGGCAAGCAATTGCTGATGCACGCCATCAACCACTTCCACGCCGACTCACTGGACGTTAACGAGCAGAATGAACAGGCGCTGGGGTTTTATCTCAAGCTGGGCTTTGAAGTCATTGGCCGTTCCGAGCGTGACGGCATGGGCCAGCCGTATCCGCTGCTGCATATGCGCCTTGCCCAGCGGTTTTGATCGGTTTCCTCGAAGAAAACCCCACGATCGGACAACTATCTCGCAGGCATTTTCAATGGAGCCGCGATTAACGCGGCTCGCGCGGGTACAATGGCGGCCTTTCCTCTTATGTAACGGCTCTTTGTCATGACAGAACCCACTCGCCTTTCCAAACGCCTTATTGAGCTGGTCGGCTGTTCCCGCCGCGAGGCCGAGCTGTTTATCGAGGGCGGTTGGGTCACGGTGGATGGCGAAGTGATCGATGAACCGCAGTTCAAGGTCGACACGCAAAGCGTCGTGCTGGACCCGGAAGCCAAGGCCGACGCACCCGAGCCGGTGACCATTTTGCTGCACCAGCCGGCAAAGATTGACGCCGAAAGCGCGTTGCAACTGATCACCCCCGGCACGCTGTCTGACGAGCACCGTTTCGGCAAGCGTCCACTCAAGGGGCACTTCCTGCGCCTGTCACCGATTTCGACCTTGCAGGCCAACGCCAGCGGCTTGATGGTGTTCAGCCAGGACTGGAAAATCTTGCGCAAGCTGACCGACGACCGCAGCAAGATCGAACAGGAATACGTGGTCGAGATTTCCGGGGAGATGGCGCCTCACGGCCTGAACCGCCTCACGCACGGGTTGACCTACAAGGGCAAAGACCTGCCGCCGGTGAAAGCCAGTTGGCAAAACGAGAACCGCCTGCGCTTCGCGATGAAAAATCCGCAGCCCGGCATCATCGCCCTGCTCTGCGAAGCGGTCGGCCTCAAGGTCGTGTCGATTCGCCGGATCCGCATTGGCGGTGTGTCCATGGGCAAGCTGACGGAAGGCCAATGGCGTTATCTGTCCAGCAAAGAAAAGTTCTAATCCCTCTCATTTGAGCGTTGCGCGATTCAGTGCAACGCTGACTCAGTCTTATCAGGACCGTACACCATGATGAACAACGACGTACTGCGTAGCGTTCGCTACATGCTCGATATCAGCGATGGCAAGATCGTCGAGATCACCAAACTCGCCGGTTTCGACGTGACCAAGAGCGACGTTATCGCTTTCATGAAGAAAGACGAAGAAGAAGGCTACCTGGATTGCAGCGATGAAATCATGGCGCACTTCCTCGATGGCCTGGTGATCTTCAAGCGTGGCAAGGACGACAGCCGTCCTGCGCAAAAAGTCGAACTGCCAGTGACCAACAACAGCGTGCTGAAGAAATTGCGTGTGGCCTTCGAGCTGAAAGAAGACGACATGCACGCGATCCTCAAGTCGGCAGAGTTCCCCGTGTCGAAACCGGAGCTCAGCGCGCTGTTTCGCAAGTTCGGTCACACCAACTACCGCACCTGCGGCGATCAGTTGCTGCGTAACTTCCTCAAGGGCCTGACCCTGCGCGTTCGCGGCTGATTTCTGCACAGAGGCCGATGGCGACCATGACTTACAGCGTTTCCCCCGTCGGCTTTGTGCGCTCCTGCTTCAAGGAAAAATTCGCCATTCCACGTCAGCCACACCTGGCGCCCGCCGCACGCGGCGTCCTGGAACTGGTTGCGCCTTACGACAATGGCGATGCGGTGCAAGGCCTGGAACAGGTCAGTCATGTCTGGCTGCTGTTTTTGTTCCATCAGGCACTGGAAGACAAACCCCGACTGAAGGTTCGCCCGCCGCGTCTGGGCGGCAACCAGTCCATGGGCGTGTTCGCCACGCGAGCGACCCATCGCCCCAACGGCATCGGCCAATCGGTGGTCAAGCTGGACAAGGTCGAACCCGGGCGCCTGTGGTTGTCAGGCATCGATTTGCTGGACGGCACGCCGGTGCTGGATATCAAACCCTACGTGCCTTACGCCGACAGTGTCGCTGACGCCATTAACCGCATCGCCAGTGCCGCGCCGACGCTGATCCCGGTGGAGTGGGATGACGCTGCGCTACGCCAGGCCAACCAGCACGCACTGCGCCTGAACGAACCGCTGGTTGAACTGATCGAACAATGTCTGGCACAAGACCCACGTCCTGCATACCAAATTCCTACGCCAGAGCGCCGCTACGGCGCGCAACTGTGGGATCTTGATGTGCGTTGGCATTATCCGCAGTCCGGGCTTATACGCGTGCTGGAGGTCGTTCCAGCGGCATAACTCAGTTCTGCCAAACCTGAATACAAAAAAACCGCTCGACCCATGACGGAGGAGCGGTTTTTTTTGACCTGTCGGCCTGCGGCGCTGTTACTTCTCGACGAACGCGCGCTCGATCAGGTAATCGCCTGGCTCACGCATGCGCGGGGAAACCTTCAGGCCGAAGCTGTTCAGCACTTCGCTGGTCTCATCGAGCATGCTTGGGCTGCCACACAGCATCGCGCGGTCGTCTTCGGGATTGATCGGCGGCAGACCAATATCAGTGAACAGCTTGCCGCTGCGCATCAGATCGGTCAGGCGGCCTTCGTTCTCGAACGGCTCGCGGGTCACGGTTGGGTAGTAGATCAGCTTGTCACGCAGGGCTTCACCGAAGAACTCGTTCTGCGGCAGGTGCTCGGTGATGAACTCACGGTAAGCGACTTCGTTCACGTAGCGCACGCCGTGGCACAGGATGATCTTCTCGAAACGCTCGTAGGTTTCAGGGTCCTGAATCACGCTCATGAACGGTGCCAGGCCGGTGCCGGTGCTGAGCAGATAAAGGTGTTTGCCCGGCTTGAGGTCGTCCAGCACCAGCGTACCCGTAGGCTTTTTGCTGATGATGATCTCGTCGCCTTCCTTCAAGTGCTGCAACTGCGAGGTCAGCGGACCATCCGGCACTTTGATGCTGAAGAACTCGAGATGCTCTTCCCAGTTCGGGCTGGCAATCGAGTAAGCGCGCATGAGCGGGCGCCCGTTAGGCTGCTGCAAGCCGATCATTACAAACTGACCGTTCTCGAAGCGCAGGCCTGGGTCACGGGTGCACTTGAAACTGAAGAGGGTGTCGTTCCAGTGATGGACGCTGAGGACACGCTCGTGGTTCATGTTGCTCATGTACGTGGGGCTCCTGAAAATTTTGCGTGCGCTGACAGTAAAGCGCCATTGCGCGTCATTCTAGTTGCAGACACAATATCTGTTAAATGGATTATCAAGATATAGGTTATCGGTTATATAGATATGCGATTTACTTTGCGTCAACTTCAGGTTTTTGTCGCCGTCGCCCAGCAGCAAAGCGTCTCCCGGGCCGCCGGGCTGCTGGCGCTTTCGCAATCGGCCGCCAGCACCTCGATCACCGAACTCGAGCGGCAATCCAGCTGCCAACTGTTTGACCGCGCCGGCAAACGCCTGAGCCTGAACGCTACCGGCCGGCAACTGCTGCCGCAAGCCGTGGCCTTGCTCGATCAGGCCAAGGAGATCGAGGATCTGCTCAACGGTAAATCCGGTTTCGGCTCATTGTCGGTGGGCGCGACCCTGACCATCGGCAACTACCTCGCCACCCTGCTGATCGGCAGTTTCATGCAGTTGCACCCGGAAAGCCAGGTCAAACTGCACGTGCAAAACACCGCAAACATTGTCCAGCAAGTCGCGCATTACGAAATTGACCTGGGTCTGATCGAGGGCGACTGCACCCACCCGGATATCGAAGTGCAATCCTGGGTCGAGGACGAATTGGTGGTGTTTTGCGCGCCTCAGCATCCCTTGGCCAAACGTGGCCGCGCCTCGTTGGAAGAGCTGACTCAGGAAGCGTGGATTCTGCGTGAGCAAGGTTCAGGCACGCGTCTGACCTTCGATCAAGCCATGCGTCATCATCGTAATGCGCTGAACGTTCGCCTGGAGCTGGAGCACACCGAGGCGATCAAACGCGCGGTCGAGTCCGGGCTCGGCATTGGTTGCATTTCCCGCCTTGCCTTGCGCGACGCTTTCCGCCGCGGCAGCCTGGTCGCGGTTGAAACGCCGGAACTGGATTTGAAGCGGCAGTTCTACTTCATCTGGCACAAGCAGAAGTACCAGACCTCCGCCATTCGCGAGTTTCTCGATCTGTGCCGCGCCTTCACCGCCGGGGTCCAGCGCAGCGACGAAATCGTCCTGCCGAGCATTGCCTAAGGTCTCAGAGCAGAATAATTGCCCACACCAGCCCGATCATGCTCAGCGCAACAAACTGCGCGGCACTGCCCATGTCCTTGGCGTTTTTCGACAGTGGGTGCAGGTCCAGCGAGATCCGGTCAATCGCCGCTTCAATCGCCGAGTTGAGCAACTCTACGATCAATGCCAGCAGGCAGACAGCGACCAATACCGCGCGCTCGCCACGGCTGACATTAAAAATGAACGCCAGAGGGATCAGGATCACGTTGAGTAACACCAACTGACGAAAGGCGGCCTCGCCTTTGAAAGCAGCACGCAAACCGTCAAATGAATAGCCCGCGGCATTAAGGATACGTTTCAGGCCGGTCTGGCCTTTAAAGGGTGACATAGACATAGGTAACTGCTTGAAAAAAGACGGACAAGACTAATTTGAAGGTCATCAAAAAAGCGTGAATGAAGCGATTCAAACTGGCCTTTAGCCAGCCGGAATTGATTCCATTTGTTGCAGCAGCAAGGCCGCCTGAGTCCGGGTTCGCACATTCAGCTTGCGGAAAATCGCCGTGACGTGGGCCTTGATCGTGGCCTCCGACACGCTCAATTCATAGGCAATCTGCTTGTTCAGCAAACCCTCGCAGACCATGGTCAACACCCGGAACTGCTGGGGCGTCAGGCTGGCCAAACCGGCACTGGCGGCTTTGGCTTCGTCCGAAACGCTGACCGCTTCGTTCACCTGCGGCGGCCACCAGACGTCACCGTCCAAGACCAGGCGCACGGCTTGCTGGATAGTTTCCAGCGAGCTGGACTTGGGGATAAAGCCGCTGGCACCGAACTCCCGCGAACGGACAACGATCGACGCTTCTTCTTGCGCCGACACCATCACCACGGGAATTTGCGGGTATTGACCGCGCAGCAGCACCAGGCCGGAAAAGCCGTAGGCGCCAGGCATGTTCAGGTCCAGCAGCACCAGATCCCAGTCCGCCTTTTCGGCCAGACGGCTTTCAAGCTGAGCAATGCTTTCGGCCTCGACCAGTTTCGCTTCCGGGCCAAGACCCAGCGTCAGGGCCTGATGCAGCGCACTGCGAAATAAAGGGTGGTCATCGGCAATCAGGATTTCGTATGTCATTTATCAATGATCCTGTTTTTAGGTGGGCGCCGATGGATTCAGCGCTCACGACGGCATCCTGCGATGCCGGCAATATCACGGTGCCAACCAGGCACATCTCAACGTCAAGCCCCCACAAAAGCGACGTTCAAATGTTACAACGGCGACAAGGATGACGAGCGAACTCGGGGTGGTCAAGTTCAACGCTTTACGGCAAAGTCTGCGCCCCGACAGATAGAGCGCCATCATGCGAAGACCAGCCCTGCGTGCCGATATATTAATGCTGATCACCGCGATGATCTGGGGCTCGGGTTTTGTCGCGCAAACCGCTGGCATGCACCATATCGGCCCTTATCTCTATACCGGCCTGCGTTTCGCCCTTGGCTCGCTATGCCTGTTGCCACTGGTCCTGCGCGCGCCCACGGGTACCCGCGACATGCAGCCCGAACCTTTCCTCAATCGCGGCCTGTTGCTCGGCGGCCTGATGATGGGACTGGCTCTGGCCACCGGTATCAACTTGCAGCAGGTCGGCCTGCTGTTTACCAGTGTCACCAACGCCGGATTCATCACCGGCCTGTACGTGATTGTAGTTCCGCTTCTGGGACTGCTACTGGGTCACAAGACCGGAATGGGCACCTGGCTCGGCGCGGGTCTGGCCGTGGCCGGCATGTTCCTGCTCAGCGTGGGCGACAATTTCCATGTGTCGACCGGCGACTGGTTACAGCTGATTGGCGCGTTCGTCTGGGGCGGACACGTGATCCTGGTCGGCGTGTTCGCCAGCCGACATGACCCTATTCGCCTGGCCTTTCTGCAGTTTTTGACCTGCTCGGTGGTCAGTTTGATCCTGGCATTGGTCTTCGAAGAGATACAGCTGCAATCGATCATCGCAGCCGGTCCGGCCCTGTTGTACGGCGGCGTGGTGGCGGTGGGCATCGGTTACACGCTGCAAGTCATCGCGCAAAAAGACGCCATCGCCTCCCACGCGGCAATCATCCTGTCGCTGGAAGCGGTGTTTGCCGCGATTGCTGGCGCACTGCTTCTCAATGAGTCGCTGCACCTGAAAGGCTACTTCGGTTGCGCCCTGATGTTGGCCGGCATGCTGTTGGCGCAGTTATGGCCGAAAAAGCCAGAGCCCTCGACGGTTCGGGCTTGAGTAGCGTTATAGAAAAGCTTTCAGATGAGTGTGTGAAGCATCGCTTTCGTCGATAGGCAGCAGGTGCTTCGCGCCCAGGTAATGGGAGCTGAAGACGTCCAGATAGGCATCCAGCACGCCGCTGGCAGTGTTGTCTTCGGCCAGTTCAAGGCACAACGCCGCCACCTCTGCGGTACAGAAGTGGTCGTCGCGCCGCGAACGACGCAGCTGGTAACGGGAGATTTGTTCCGGTTCCAGGCTCAAGACCGGTAAGTGATCCAGATACGGGCTCTTGCGAAACATCTTGCGCGCCTCGCTCCAGGTCGCGTCCAGCAAGATGAACAGCGGACGCTTGCCGTCTTCGAGCTTGACCTCGGTCACCACGCGTTCTTTAGCCACGAACTCGCCGGGAAACACGATATAGGGCTGCCACTGCGGATCATTGAGCAACGCTGGCAACGCCGCATCGACTTCAGTGCGCGACCAGCCATAGGCGTGGGTGTCCTGGATAACGTCCGCGATCAGCCAGCCGGTGTTGGTCGGTTTCAACGGCTCGACGTCATACATCAACAGGCACATGGCCGATTTGGCCTCGACGGTCGGGCGCCATGCGCACAGGCAATAGCTGTCAATCACCCGGCAGCGCGGGCAACGCGGCGCTCGTGAACCACGCGCGACGAAGGGTTTGACGCTACGGGCCAGGCGCTGGGCGCGCAGGCGGGAAACGGCATGGCTCATTGTGGGAAATACCGACAAACGGACAACATCGACACAGCAGCAACTCGGCATATAAGGGGACTGAGGCAGTTTACCAGAGCCAGCGTCGGCGCCTCGCGTTTACCGACTCCTTGTTTCGCCGATGTTTGACTTATACTGCGCGCCCCGCGCCTTAACCGGACTCGGCAGTGAACGCACTTTCAAGTCGCTGGTCCAACGGCCAGTCACTGAATCAGGAGAGTTTCATGTTGCGCCTTATCGCCCCCACCCTTGCACTTTTGCTGGCAGCGCCCTTTTGCGCACAAGCGGCTTCGAAGCAGGATTACGACCTGAGCCAGTTACTTAAGAAAGTGGCAGCGGAAAGCAGTGTCGGCACGCCTCGGGCGATCAATGAAGATATCCTCGATCAAGGGTTTACCGTTGAAGGCAAAGAGCTGATCGACCACTTAAGCGTGCTTCCGGGACACGCCGTGCAGATGCGCGCCAACCCCGACGCTGTTCGCAATCAATTGGGCCAGAGCGTTTGCAATAATGACGGCTTCCGCGAACTGATGGCCAAGGGTGCAGTGCTCAAGTACGAGTTTACCGAGTACAAGACCAATCGTGCCGTCGCGGCTCACGTATTCAAGGCCTCAGACTGCGTTCACAAAAAATAATCGCACTCGGCTTTATTCTTCGGACGCGCGGTGTTGTTCATCATCAGCGCGCAGTTCTGCCACCAGCGCCTGTATGTAACGCGAGCGCCGCTCCCTCCCTTCAAGTCTCTTCAAACATTCCTGTTCAAGCGTCAGATGGTTGAGTTGCGCGGCTGCTTCAAGCACGCAATACAGATCCTGATCCAGCTCCAGACTCATTCTGTGCATGTCCCGCCTCCCTGCTCCGCCTACTTCCTCGCAACACGTTAAAACCCTTCGCTACATTGATCAGTAAATCAGACATTGGCGAACGGCGAGCCTTGTCTGACGAGCGGGAAAACAACGCATTACGCCGCAAACAGGTTGCCTCGCCTGACGCGTTGGGCACATGATCGAATCAGCTCAAGTAGTGGTTCTGGACTGCTAGCGGCACATGAGGTGTCGTGGTCTAGTCACTTGTTTAGTCTAGAGTTGTGGCTCTGTAGAAGGAGAAAGTCTGTATGCCCTATGAACCGAATGATGTGCTGTCTCGCCACTTTCAGAGCAACGGCATCGACCTCACCAGCAAAGTCGAAGAGCAGATCCGCCTGGTTGCTCCCAACAGCCCGAACCAACCCCTTTACCGCGACATGATGCTGACTGTCCTGCGTATGGCGCAGGACGACCGTAACCGCTGGAACGCCAAAATCACCCTGCAAGCCTTGCGTGAGCTGGAAAACGCCTTTCGTGTGCTGGAACAGTTCAAAGGCCGTCGCAAGGTCACGGTCTTCGGCTCCGCCCGAACGCCGGTGGCACACCCGCTGTACGCCATGGCACGCGAGCTCGGCGCCACCCTGGCACGCTCTGAATTGATGGTCATCACCGGTGCCGGTGGCGGCATCATGGCCGCCGCTCACGAAGGCGCGGGCCTGGATTACAGCCTGGGGTTCAACATCACCTTGCCCTTCGAGCAACACGCCAACCAGACGGTGGAGGGCACCGGTAACTTGCTGCCATTCCACTTTTTCTTCACCCGCAAACTGTTTTTCGTCAAGGAAGCCGATGCGCTGGTGCTCTGCCCGGGCGGATTTGGCACATTGGACGAAGCACTGGAAGTGCTGACCTTGATTCAGACCGGCAAAAGCCCGCTGGTGCCAGTGGTCCTGCTCGATGCGCCCGGTGGCAGCTTCTGGCAGGAGGCACTGAACTTCATCAAGAACCAACTGGAGGAGAACCGCTACATTCTGCCAAGCGACATGAAACTCATGCGGCTGGTGTACAGCGCGGAAGAAGCAGTCGAGGAAATCAACCGTTTCTACGATAACTTCCACTCCACCCGCTGGCTGAAAAACATGTTCGTCATTCGGATGCATCAAGCGCTCAACGAACGGGCCCTTGAGCAATTGCAGAAGACGTTCGCCGACCTGTGCCTGAGCGACAGTTTTCATCAACACATGTATCAGGGGGAAGAGCACGACGAGGCACAGTTCAGTCACCTGACGCGCCTGGCCTTCGCGTTCAATGGTCGGGACAACGGCCGCCTTCGCGAACTGATCGACTTCATCAACCTTCCGGAAAACCGGGTTCAAGCCCCGGCACCGCAACAGCCCCGCACACGCGAGCCGCTGAAAGCCTAAACAACCCTACCCTGCGGCAAGCCTAAAACTTGCCGCAATCGATCAGTCATCCCCACTCCGGCCGCTCAACAAGCGGCCAATCATGTCCAGCGGATAACCTCGGTAACTGAGGAAACGCCCTTGCTGCGCACGTTCGCGCGCATCCAACGGCAATTGCCCGTCGAATTTTCGTCGCCAGGTTTCTTCCAGTTTTTCCTGCCAGTTGAACCCGCACGATTTCAATGCCTGATCAACATCGGCGCGTTGCAAACCCCGCTGGTTCAGTTCTTCGCGAATACGAGCAGGCCCGTAGCCCGAGCGAGCACGGTAGGAAATGAAGCTTTCGAGATAACGCGACTCAGACAGCAGACCCTCTTCCGTCAGACGGTCGAGAGCAGGTTCGATCAATTCAGGAGTGGCGCCGCGCTGACGCAGTTTACGCGTCAGCTCGACTCGACCGTGCTCGCGTCGCGCGAGCAGGTCCATTGCAGTACGCCGTACGGCGACGGGTGTATCCAGTACTGCAGTCATAGGCCGTATCAGATATCGATATCGGCTTCAGATTCAGCTTCGGCCAGAGCCTCAACAGGCGATCTGGTAGCCTCGGACTTGGTATCAGCGCCTGGAGTCAGCAGCTTGTCACGGATCTGCTTCTCGAGTGCCGCACCGATTTCCGGGTTATCCGCCAGGAACTTGGCCGAGTTGGCTTTACCCTGACCGATCTTGCTGCCTTGGTAGCTGTACCAGGCACCGGATTTCTCCACGAAACCGTGCAGAACAGCCAGGTCAACGATCTCGCCGTTCAGGTAGATACCTTTGCCGTAGAGAATCTGGAACTCTGCCTGACGGAACGGAGGAGCAACCTTGTTCTTCACGACCTTGACGCGGGTTTCGCTACCGACGACTTCATCACCTTCTTTCACCGCGCCAGTACGGCGGATGTCCAGACGGACCGAAGCGTAGAACTTGAGCGCGTTACCACCGGTGGTGGTTTCCGGGCTGCCGAACATCACGCCGATCTTCATACGGATCTGGTTGATGAAGATAACCAGGCAGTTGGCGTTCTTGATGTTACCGGTGATTTTACGCAGCGCCTGAGACATCAAACGTGCCTGCAGACCGACGTGCATGTCGCCCATCTCGCCTTCGATTTCGGCCTTGGGTACCAGCGCCGCCACGGAGTCGATGACAATGACGTCGATCGCGTTGGAGCGCACCAGCATATCGGTGATTTCCAGCGCTTGCTCACCGGTGTCCGGCTGCGAAACCAGCAGGTCATCAACGTTGACGCCCAGCTTGCCGGCGTATTCAGGGTCGAGTGCGTGTTCCGCGTCGACGAACGCACAGGTCGCGCCCATTTTCTGAGCCTGAGCGATAACCGAAAGCGTCAGCGTGGTTTTACCGGAAGATTCCGGACCGTAGATTTCCACGATCCGGCCTTTCGGCAAGCCACCGATGCCCAGTGCGATATCCAGGCCCAGCGAGCCGGTGGAAATAGCAGGGATCGCCTGGCGGTCATGGTCACCCATGCGCATTACGGCGCCTTTGCCGAACTGACGCTCGATCTGACCCAAGGCCGCAGCCAAGGCTTTCTTCTTGTTGTCGTCCATTGAAGTCCTCACGTAATCAAATTCAATCAAGGGGCCCGAATGGCCAACACCTGTATAAGTAGACAGTATTATTCCACAGGGTTGAGCGCGCGCCTACCCCTGTTCTGGTATTTCTCCAGCAGCAAGTTGTATCAGCCCCTCTAGCGCGGCCTTCACCGTTTGTCGGCGCACCTCATCGCGATCCCCGGCGAACTGCCGACGCCGGGAAATCAGTTGCTCGCCCGCGCCCCAGCACAGCCATACGGTGCCCACCGGTTTCTCGGCCGAACCACCGTCCGGCCCTGCGACACCGCTGACCGCGACCGCAAACTGCGCGCCGCTGGTGTGCTGTGCGCCCTGGACCATCGCCTCGACCACTTCGCGGCTGACCGCCCCCACCGTCGAGAACAGGCCGACCGGCACGCTCAACTGGCGGGTTTTCTGGGTGTTGGAGTAGGTCACGTAACCGGCCTCGAACCAGGCAGAGCTGCCCGGTATGCGGGTGATCGCCTCGGCGATTCCGCCGCCGGTACAGGACTCGGCCGTCGTTACCTGCACCTTCAGTGCTTGCAGGCGTAAACCGAGCGTTGCGGCAAGCCGGGTAATGTCATCCACGATGTTCTCCGAATCTCAGCACGTCAGGGGGCATACCGTACACGAGCGCCCTATAGGTGCAAGGGCAGAAACGCGTCTGACGGACCCGTGCCTGCCCTTGCGTGAAAACCTCATTTAACCGGACACGGCTCCTGCCTCACCGGCTTCTTTACTGTTTCCACGATTGTCTCTCTCGGGCGTCTCTTGGCCTCCTCCAGCGTGACGAAGCGACCAGTGACCGAATCCCGACCACGTTTATGCGACATAAGAACATCCTGTTCAGTCTGTAGTTGGAAATGCAGCAGTTGCTTCGCAAGGGTAGCCAACCTGGGGTCGGCGCCAACCCTGAAGTCGTTACCGGACTTTTCCCCAGCTCGGCCTGCGAGCTTGGAGCGTGCGTGGTAACCTTGCGCCCATTGAAAAAACAGACAGGTTCGAGGGCGTCATCCGACTGATAGCGTCCGCAAAAACACCGTCTATTTGCCCCACACTTTTTAATGAATTCACCTGAACCCCGATGAATAAAGCCCTGACCGATCTGTCTTCGCACACGCCGATGATGCAGCAGTACTGGAAACTGAAGAATCAGCATCCCGACCAGTTGATGTTCTATCGCATGGGCGACTTCTACGAAATCTTCTACGAGGACGCGAAGAAGGCCGCCAAGCTGCTGGATATCACCCTCACCGCCCGAGGTCAGTCCGCAGGACAGGCGATTCCCATGTGTGGGATTCCGTACCATGCGGCGGAAGGCTATCTCGCCAAGCTGGTGAAGCTCGGCGAGTCAGTGGTGATTTGCGAGCAGGTCGGCGATCCCGCGACCAGCAAAGGCCCGGTCGATCGCCAAGTGGTACGGATCATTACGCCGGGTACCGTCAGTGACGAGGCCTTGCTCGACGAGCGTCGGGATAACCTGATCGCTGCGGTACTGGGCGACGAGCGTCTGTTCGGTTTGGCGGTGATGGACATCACCAGTGGCAATTTCAGCGTGCTGGAAATCAAAGGTTGGGAAAATCTGCTGGCGGAGCTGGAGCGGATCAACCCGGTCGAGCTGATGATTCCTGATGACTGGCCACAAGGTCTGCCCGCGGAAAAACGTCGCGGTGCCCGACGCCGTGCGCCCTGGGATTTCGAGCGTGATTCAGCATTTAAAGCCCTGTGCCAGCAGTTCTCCACCCAGGACCTCAAAGGCTTTGGCTGCGAGAACCTGACCCTGGCCATTGGCGCCGCCGGCTGCTTGCTCGGTTATGCCAAGGAAACCCAGCGCACTGCCTTGCCGCATCTGCGCAGCCTGCGCCATGAGCGCCTGGACGACACGGTGGTCCTCGACGGCGCCAGCCGCCGCAACCTGGAGCTGGACACCAACCTCGCCGGTGGCCGCGACAACACCCTGCAATCGGTCATGGATCGCTGCCAGACCGCCATGGGCACTCGCTTGCTGACCCGCTGGCTGAATCGCCCCCTGCGTGACCTGGCCGTCCTGCAAGCACGCCAGAGTTCCATTGCCTGTCTGCTCGAGCGTTATCGCTTCGAACACTTGCAGCCGCAGTTGAAAGCAATCGGCGATATCGAGCGGATTCTTGCCCGTATCGGCCTGCGCAACGCCCGACCTCGGGATTTGGCGCGTCTGCGCGATGCCTTGGCAGCCTTGCCCGAGCTACAAGTGGCCATGGTCGAGCTGGATGCCCCGCACCTGCAACAACTGGCGCACACCACCAGCACCTACCCTGAGCTGGCCGACCTGCTGCAGCGGGCAGTCATCGACAACCCACCGGCGGTGATCCGCGACGGTGGCGTGCTGAAAACCGGTTACGACGCCGAGCTGGATGACCTGCAATCCCTCAGCGAGAACGCCGGACAATTCCTTATCGATCTCGAAACCCGGGAAAAGGCCCGCACCGGCCTGGCCAACCTCAAGGTCGGCTACAACCGCATTCACGGTTACTTCATCGAACTGCCAAGCAAGCAGGCTGAACAGGCCCCGGCGGATTACATCCGGCGCCAGACGCTCAAGGGTGCCGAGCGCTTCATCACCCCGGAACTCAAGGCATTCGAAGACAAGGCACTGTCGGCCAAAAGCCGCGCCTTGGCTCGCGAGAAGATGCTCTACGAAGCGCTGCTGGAGGACCTGATCAGTCATCTGGCGCCGCTGCAGGACACCGCGGCGGCCCTGGCCGAGCTGGACGTGCTGAGTAACCTGGCCGAGCGTGCGTTGAACCTGGACCTGAATTGCCCGACGTTCGTCGACGAACCGTGCATGCGCATCGAGCAAGGCCGCCACCCGGTGGTCGAGCAAGTACTCACCAGCCCTTTCGTCGCCAACGATCTGGACCTCGATGACAATACCCGCATGCTGGTGATCACCGGCCCGAACATGGGCGGTAAATCGACTTACATGCGGCAAACGGCGCTGATTGTACTGTTGGCGCATATCGGCAGCTTCGTGCCGGCGGCCAGCTGCGAGCTGTCGCTGGTCGATCGTATTTTCACCCGGATCGGCTCCAGTGATGACCTGGCGGGCGGACGCTCGACCTTCATGGTGGAAATGAGCGAAACCGCGAACATCCTGCACAATGCCACTGACCGCAGCCTGGTGCTGATGGACGAGGTCGGACGCGGCACCAGTACGTTCGACGGCCTGTCGCTGGCCTGGGCTGCGGCCGAATGCCTCGCTCAGCTGCGCGCCTACACCTTGTTTGCCACACACTACTTCGAATTGACGGTACTGCCGGAAAGCGAGCCGCTGGTCGCCAACGTGCACCTCAATGCGACCGAGCACAACGAGCGCATTGTCTTCTTGCACCGCGTCTTGCCGGGGCCCGCCAGCCAGAGTTACGGCCTGGCTGTAGCGCAACTGGCCGGGGTTCCCGCCAAGGTGATCCTGCGCGCCAAGGAACATCTACAGCGCCTGGAAACCACCAGCCTGCCCCATGAGACGCCCAAGGCTGCGCCCGGGAAGCCATCGATTCCACAACAGAGCGATATGTTCGCCAGCCTGCCGCACCCGGTGCTGGAGGAGTTGTCGAAAACCAAAGTAGACGACTTGACCCCGCGCCAGGCGTTAGAGTTGTTGTATTCCTTGCAAACGCGCATCTAACGGGAATCGTTGCAAGCTGTTAGAATCCCGCGCGGTTTGGGATGCTGTGCGGTTTTAGCCTGACTGCGCAGATATCCGAGCCGCGTGAGAACGCAGCGAACCACGGCAGGACACGACGCGTTGCACACTGAACGTCTGCCTGCTGAATGCATTGGTTTTCACACGGCCCGGGACACTTCCCGGCCCTGGCAACCCTGCTTAAAGGGCTCTGCTACCGCCGCCTGAGGAGAGAATTAGAAATGACCTTCGTCGTCACCGACAACTGCATCAAGTGCAAGTACACCGACTGCGTAGAAGTCTGTCCGGTGGACTGCTTCTACGAAGGCCCGAACTTCCTGGTGATTCACCCGGATGAGTGCATCGATTGTGCACTCTGCGAGCCTGAATGCCCTGCCGTGGCCATTTTCTCGGAAGATGAAGTGCCAGAAGACATGCAGGAATTTATCCAGCTGAACGTAGAGTTGGCGGAGATTTGGCCGAACATTACCGAGAAGAAAGCGGGTCTGCCTAATGCCGAAGAATTCGATCGGGCTATAAATAAAGCGGTTGGAAGCAAGCTCAAGGATCTGGAGCGCTAAGCTTCGATGCTTCACAAAAGGCCCCTCTGTGGGCCTTTTTTGTTTGTACGCCTTTAACGCTGGCTTTTTACAGGCAAAAAAAGGGGCGGTATGACCCGCCCACATTTTTTCCTTAGTCCCTTTTATCCCTTTCATCATCCTGATGAATCGCATCCTGCGATGTCCATGACTGTCGTCCATGACGGCCTGCGTCTGTCCCTAGACACAGTTCTGATAATAATGATTTACCCACCCAGAGCAACCCACCAAACCTTTCAAAAAGATACGTGAATGCGCATCCATCATCCAATATATCTTTATAAATCAAAATGATAGGAAAATAATCAATCAAAAAAAGACGATATTCTCCTGCAAAAAACCACGAACACTTACGTCGCCTGTAAGCAAACTCTTACAGGCGACGCCCACCTTTCGCTACAGGGTGTTAATATATTAATAGCGTCATCTAAACGAATACGAAACCGGCCGTTCATCTCGAAGTTTAATGATTGCTGCACATATAAAAACACCCCGAACCAGTCGGGGTGTTTTATGCGGCGCAAACCGTGCAAATCCTGCTATTGAAACAAGGACTCGCTCGAAAGACCGTTCTTTTCAAGAATCTCACGCAAGCGCTTGAGACCCTCGACCTGGATCTGCCGAACCCGTTCCCGAGTCAGACCAATCTCAAGACCGACGTCTTCCAATGTACTGCTTTCGTGCCCCCGCAAACCGAAACGCCGCACCACTACTTCACGCTGCTTGTCAGTCAGCTCGGAAAGCCACTGATCGATGCTCTGCGACAGATCATCGTCTTGCAACAGCTCACAGGGGTCCGTTGGCCGGTCATCCGTCAGCGTGTCGAGCAGCGTCTTGTCCGAATCTGGCCCCAGAGAAACATCTACCGACGACACCCGCTCATTCAGACCAAGCATGCGCTTGACCTCACCGACCGGCTTTTCAAGCAAGTTGGCGATTTCTTCAGGAGAGGGTTCGTGATCGAGTTTTTGAGTGAGCTCGCGAGCAGCACGCAGGTACACGTTGAGTTCTTTGACCACATGAATCGGCAACCTGATGGTACGGGTCTGATTCATGATGGCACGCTCGATGGTCTGACGAATCCACCATGTCGCGTAGGTTGAGAAGCGGAAGCCGCGCTCTGGATCGAATTTTTCGACTGCCCGGATCAAGCCCAGGTTGCCTTCTTCGATCAGATCAAGCAATGAAAGCCCACGATTGACATAACGCCTGGCGATTTTCACCACCAGCCGCAGATTGCTTTCAATCATGCGTTTGCGCCCAGCCGGATCGCCGCTTTGCGACAATCTCGCAAAGTGGACCTCCTCTTCCGGCGAAAGCAGAGGAGAGAAACCTATTTCATTGAGATACAACTGGGTAGCGTCGAGCGCCCGGGTGTAATCAATGTATTTGTGTTGCTTGAGCGTTGTAGAGTTTTTGCCTTTTGCACGAACAGGAGGTGCTGCCACTTCCTCGCTCGACATCGGGTCCAGAACGATGCCGGGCTCCATAAGGAGTACCTCATCGTCGATGTCAAACTCCGGCGCTTCTTTACTGAGAGCCATTGTTATAGTCCTTTGGTGAGTTCGACCTCAAGCTCTAGCGCCGCCTCATTCTCCTTGGCAACGCTTGAGCCTGCTCCCTCTACGCATAAGGAACAGGCTGGTAACAGAATCAACGACGTGGCAGGAATTCCAGAGGATCTACAGGTTTACCTTGGCGGCGAATCTCAAAGTGCAGTTTCACCCGGTCAGTCCCCGTTGACCCCATCTCGGCAATTGTCTGCCCGACCTTGACCTGCTGTCCCTCCCGAACCAACAGCCTACGGTTGTGACCGTAAGCACTGACGTAGGTATCGCTGTGTTTGATGATCACTAATTCGCCGTAGCCCCGCAAGCCACTCCCGGCGTATACAACAGAACCATCAGACGCAGCTAAAACAGGCTGTCCCAAATCCCCAGCGATATCAATTCCTTTATTCAAACTACCGTTTGAAGAAAACTTGCCTATCAAAGTGCCACTAGAAGGCCATGCCCAACCGGTCGGCGAACGTCCTCCAGCCTGCACCGAAGCAGGCGCCGGCGAGCTTTGCGGGGTCGCGACGACCACCGGAACAACTGCGCCAGAAGCAGGCATGACGGTCTTTTTGAACGAGCCGGAAGGGGTGGTATCAGGAGCGGGTGCGGCGACGGACGGTGATGTAGATGCCACTGCAGGTGCCACTACTGGAGTGGAAACGACCGACGTCGATGATGAATTTGAACGACCATCAAAGCGAATCGTCTGACCCGGATGAATGGTGTAAGGCGCAGGAATCTGGTTGCGTTCGGCCAGCGCCTTCCAGTCCCAACCGTAACGAAATGCAATCGAGAACAAGGTATCGCTGCGACGTACGACATATTGGCCAGTGGTCACCGGCTGCTTCTGAGGTGCGGCCGCCTTGGTGCGATCAACCACCGGCGCGCCACTGGGGGACCTGCTCGAGCAACCGACCAACAGAAAACCGAGGGCAATGCCAATCACCAGACGCTGAAAGCTAGTTGAAGAAATACGCTGCTGAATGACTGTGAGACTCACCCGCCACTCCCTTTACTGGTGACTGAATTGGAAAGATGCCTATTGTGCCGCAATAACGGCTGGCAACTACTACTTAACTGATGACAAATCGTGCACTACGGCACTGTACCGGGATTCTATGCCCGCCGTATGTCAGGCAGTAGGACCCCCGGTGTGAAACGAAATTCACTGTCCGCGAAAACAAACCCTCAAGCCGTCGGCCCGTTGAGTAACGGCACGAAGCGCACCGTACCCAGCACGTGCCGGGAAAATCCGTTTTCTTCGCGGATAATCAGCATCAACTGCTGAACCTCCCCCGAACCCACCGGTATGACCAATCGGCCACCCGGTGCCAGTTGATCGAGCAACGCTTGCGGGACGTCGGCCGCAGCAGCGGTCACGATGATTCCATTGTAAGGTGCCAGCGCGGGCCAGCCTTCCCAGCCATCGCCCCAGCGAAATACCACGTTACGCAGGTTCAGCTCGACCAGGCGCTCTTTCGCCCGGTCCTGCAGGACCTTGATGCGTTCGACGGAAAAAACCCGCTCGACCAATTGCGACAGGATCGCCGTCTGGTAACCCGAACCGGTACCAATTTCCATGACCTTGTCCAGTGGACCGGCCGCCAACAGCAGCTCGCTCATATGGGCAACCATGTACGGCTGGGAAATCGTCTGGTTATGCCCGATCGGCAGCGCGGTGTCCTCATAGGCGCGGTGAGCCAGCGCCTCATCGACGAACAGGTGCCGAGGCGTGTTACGCATGACATCCAGCACCCGGACGTTGGACAGGCCTTCTTCATACAGTCGTTGAATCAGCCGCTCGCGGGTACGCTGGGATGTCATTCCAATCCCGCGTCGTAAAAAATTATCTTGCTCGCGCGACATCAACGCAGTCCCTCTAACCAGCCATTGAGGCTGCTGAAACCATCCTGATAGGTACGATCCAATTGCAGTGGCGTGATCGACACATAGCCTTGCATCACGGCATGAAAGTCGGTCCCCGCTCCGCCGTCTTCGGCGTCACCGGCAGCGGCAATCCAATAACCGACCCGGCCACGTGGGTCGACCACTTTGACCGGCGCCGCCGCTCGGGCTCGATGGCCCAGGCGCGTCAGCTTGATTCCACGGATATGCTCCAGTGGCAGATTCGGGATATTAACGTTCAACACCGTACGCGGCGGCAGGTTGAGTTGATCATGGGCCTCGACCAGCAGACGCGCGAAATGAGCAGCCGTCGGCAGATTATCCACCTGCCGCGACAACAACGAAAATGCAAACGACGGACGCTCCAGAAACCGCCCTTCCAAAGCGGCAGCCACGGTCCCGGAATACAACACGTCATCGCCCAGATTGGCGCCCAGGTTGATCCCCGAGACGACCATGTCCGGCTGGTGCTCCAGCAGCCCGTTGAGGCCCAGGTGCACGCAGTCGGTCGGCGTGCCGTTGACGCTGATGAAGCCATTGGCCAGCGCGTGCGGATGCAGCGGACGATCCAGCGTCAGCGAGCTGCTGGCGCCGCTTTTGTCTTGATCAGGCGCTATGACCACGCACTCGCAGTAGTCCGCCAGCGCCGCATGCAACGCCGCCAGACCGGGGGCAGTCACCCCGTCATCGTTAGAAATCAGAATACGCATGAGCTGTCCGTTTGCCCTACCGATACCAGGTTGACCAGTTCGCGCACCAAGACAGTGGCGAAGCATCCGGCCGGCAGGACGAATTCCAATTGCAAAATGTCAGGCTCGGGATAATGCCACGTCAACCGGCCAATGGGCAGTCGCAGGATACGACGCTCGTGCTCCATGCCCGCCTTGATCAGCCAATCGCGCAGGCTCTGCTCCTCAGCGGCAATCGTCTGCTCCAGTGCGCCGGTAGCGCCCGTCGCCGGCGAGCCCCCTTCGCCCCACTGCGGCCCGGTCGGGTGCAGGTCGAGAATCGCCAGACGTGGGTCGCTGCATTCTGCCTCGCCTGCCGGAAAGAAACTGCGGCTGTCGGTGAACGCCAACAAATCACCCACCTGTGCGCGCTGCCAACTGCCATCGGCGACGCGGGCGGCCAGCACCCGATTGAACAAATAGCTGCGCGCGGTGGACAGCAAACGTGAACGCACGTTGCGCTGCTCCGGTAACGCCTGACGCGAAGCGTATTCGCGGGCCTCACCCAGATTGCCGCCCTGCCAGCCGAAACGCTGGGTACCGAAATAGTTCGGAATACCCTGTTTGATGATCGACTCAAGCCGGGCATCGAGCGCGGCGTGGTCGGCCTGCAATTGTGTCAGACGCAAGGTAAAACCGTTGGCCGCATGGGCGCCACGCTGCAGCTTGCGCTTGTGGCGGCTCATTTTCAGGATCTTCAACGTATCGTCCTGAGCCGCCGACATATCCGGATCGGCCTTGCCCGGCAATTGCACGCTGAACCACTGCCGCGTCAACGCCTGACGATCCTTCAGACCGGCATAGCTGACCGTGCGCACCGGCACGCCGGCGGCACGCGCCAGACGGCGTGCCGCTTCTTCGGTGTTCAGACCGCGTTTTTCAACCCACAGCCATAGGTGCTCGCCGTCGCCGGACAACGGAATGTCCAAGACTTCATCGACCTGGAAATCTTCCGCCGTGGCCTTGAGCACCGCAGTGCCCACTGCATCGCCATAGGCGCGCGGGCCGAGCAATTCGAGTTCGGTCATGCCGACAGCAACAAGGCGACAGCGTGTACCGCAATGCCTTCTTCACGGCCGGTAAAGCCGAGTTTTTCGGTGGTGGTCGCTTTTACGTTCACTTGATCCAACTCAACCTGCAGATCCGCGGCAATCAGCGCGCGCATCGATTCTATATGCGGGGCCATTTTCGGTGCTTGGGCGACAATGGTGGCGTCGACGTTGCCGACCTTCCAGCCCTTGCTTTTGACCAACGCCATCACATGACGCAACAGCACACGGCTGTCGGCACCCTTGAATTGTGGGTCAGTGTCCGGGAAATGCTTGCCGATATCACCCAACGCCGCAGCGCCGAGCAAGGCATCACTGAGGGCGTGCAACAACACGTCACCGTCCGAATGAGCAAGCAAGCCGAAGCGATGGGCGATGCGTACGCCGCCCAAAGTAATGAAATCGCCTTCAGCGAAACGGTGCACATCGTAGCCGTGGCCAATACGCATAAAAAAACGCCCCGAAAAAGTCAGGGCGTGATTCTACCTACTTTGTCCGACATTAGGTCTATTGACGTAACGCGCGGTCGTGGTGACGCAAGTGATCTTCGATAAAGCTCGCGATGAAGAAATAACTGTGGTCATACCCCGGTTGCATGCGCACCGTCAGTGGGTGATCGGCGGATTTTGCCGCTTGGATCAACGCTTCGGGTTTCAGTTGGTTGGCGAGGAAATCATCGCGATCGCCCTGATCGACGAGGATCGACAACTTTTCGCTGGCTTCGGCGATCAACGCGCAGGCGTCCCATTCACGCCAGCGGGAACGCTCTTCGCCCAGATAGCGGGAAAAGGCTTTCTGGCCCCACGGGCAGTCCATCGGATTGCTGATCGGCGAAAACGCCGACAGCGACTGATAACGCCCCGGATTGCGCAAGGCACACACCAACGCCCCGTGCCCGCCCATGGAGTGACCACTGATCCCGCGTTTATCCGACGCCGGAAAATGCTCTTCGACCAAGGCCGGCAGCTCATTCACCACATAGTCGTGCATCCGGTAGTGCTTCGCCCACGGCTGCTGGGTGGCGTTCAGATAAAAGCCGGCACCGAGGCCAAAATCCCAGGCGTTGTCCGGATCACCCGGCACATCAGCGCCGCGCGGACTGGTGTCGGGGGCGACGATAATCAGCCCCAACTCCGCCGCGATGCGTTGTGCGCCGGCCTTGTGCATGAAGTTTTCGTCGGTGCAGGTCAGCCCGGACAACCAATACACCACCGGCAACTTACCGCCCAACTCCGCTTGCGGCGGCAGGTACACGGCAAACACCATGTCGCAGCCCAGTACGTTGGAGTGATGCTTGTAACGCTTGTGCCAGCCACCGAAGCTTTTCTGACAGGACAGGTTTTCCAGGCTCATGACAGGTCTCAGAAATGGATGACGGTGCGAATGCTCTTGCCTTCGTGCATCAGGTCAAACGCCTTGTTGATATCTTCCAGGCCCATGGTGTGGGTGATGAAAGTATCCAACGGGATCTCGCCGCTTTGCGCCATATCGACGTAGCTTGGCAACTCGGTACGGCCACGCACGCCGCCGAACGCCGAACCGCGCCAGACGCGACCGGTCACCAACTGGAATGGACGGGTGGAGATTTCCTGACCGGCACCGGCCACACCGATGATCACCGACTCGCCCCAACCTTTGTGGCAGCACTCGAGGGCTGCACGCATCAGCTGCACGTTGCCGATGCATTCGAACGAGAAGTCCACGCCGCCATCCGTCATATCAACGATCACTTCCTGAATCGGACGATCGAAGTCTTTCGGGTTGACGCAGTCGGTCGCGCCCAGTTGCTTGGCGATTTCAAACTTGCCCGGGTTGATGTCGATGGCGATGATCCGCGCCGCCTTGGCTTTCACGGCACCAATCACCGCCGACAGCCCAATGCCGCCCAGACCGAAGATCGCCACGGTATCGCCCGGCTTGACTTTGGCAGTGTTGATCACAGCGCCGATGCCGGTGGTGACGCCGCAACCCAGCAGGCAGACTTTTTCCAGCGGCGCGTCTTTAGAGATTTTTGCTACCGAGATTTCCGGCAACACGGTGTACTCGGAAAAGGTCGAGGTACCCATGTAGTGGAAAATGGTCTCGCCTTTGTAGGAGAAGCGCGAAGTGCCGTCCGGCATCAGGCCTTTGCCCTGGGTACTACGAATCGCTTGGCAAAGGTTGGTCTTGCCCGACAGGCAGAATTTGCACTTCCTGCATTCCGGGGTGTAAAGCGGGATCACGTGGTCGCCGACGGCTACCGAGGTCACGCCCTCGCCGATGGCTTCAACGATTGCCCCGCCTTCGTGGCCGAGGATCGACGGAAAAATGCCTTCCGGATCGGTGCCCGACAGGGTGTAAGCATCGGTATGACAAACACCGGAGGCGACGACCCGCAACAGCACTTCACCGGCCTTGGGCATCGCGACATCGACTTCGACGATTTCGAGTGGTTTTTTGGCTTCAAAGGCAACGGCAGCACGTGACTTGATCATCAATTATCTCCAGCGAAGTAAAAACAAGGCCGTGAGTGTAATACAGTGCTGAATGATGAATAATCAGATCAAAAGCAAAACATTATTGCTGTACAGGGATAATCGATGTCTTTCAATCGTTGGGAAGGCTTGGACGAATTCGTCGCTGTGGCCGAATCAGGGCAGTTCACTGCGGCGGCAGAGCGAATGGGTGTTTCGTCCTCGCACATTAGCCGGCAGATCGCCCGCCTCGAAGAACGCCTACAGACTCGCTTGCTATATCGCAGTACCCGGCGCGTGACCTTGACCGAAGCCGGTCAGACCTTTCTTCAACATTGCCAGCGCTTGCAGGATGGCCGCGAAGAAGCTCTGCGCGCGGTCGGTGATCTGACCAGCGAACCCAAAGGCCTGCTGCGCATGACCTGTGCCGTGGCCTACGGCGAACGCTTCATTGCGCCCTTGGTCACCGAGTTCATGGCGCTCTATCCGCAATTGCGCATCGACATCGAACTGAGCAATCGCACCCTGGATCTCGTGCATGAAGGCTTGGACCTGGCCATCCGCCTCGGCCGCCTGCAAGACTCTCGGTTGGTGGCAACACGCCTGGCGCCACGCCGCATGTACCTCTGCGCCTCGCCCTCCTACGTTGAACGCTATGGCCGCCCCCACAGCCTGTCCGAACTCAGCCGGCATAACTGCCTGATCGGCAGCAGCGACAGTTGGTTGTTGCAACAAAACGGTCGGGAGTTTTCGCAGAAGGTGCAAGGCAATTGGCGCTGCAACAGCGGCCAGGCGGTGCTCGACGCCGCCTTGCGCGGGGTCGGACTGTGTCAGTTGCCGGACTACTACGTGCTTGAGCATTTAAACAGCGGCGCGTTGATTTCCCTGTTGGAAACCCATCAACCACCGAACACCGCAGTGTGGGCGCTTTATCCACAGCAACGGCATCTGTCGCCCAAGGTGCGAAAACTGGTCGAGCACTTGAAGGCAGGGCTGGCGTTGCGCAAGGAGTATTGCGAGTAGGACGTTACAGCTTGCGCCGCTGACGCAGCCATTCCAGGTCTTCAGGTCGGGTGACCTTGATGTTGTCGGAACGACCTTCGATCAGTCGTGGCGACTGGCCGGACCACTCGATGGCCGAGGCTTCGTCCGTGATGCTGACATCCGAGACCAGGCTATCGGCCAAGGCTCGATGCAAGGCCCCGAGGCGGAACATCTGCGGCGTATAGGCCTGCCAGATCAGGCTGCGATCGACGGTTTCCGTTACTCGACCGTTGCTGTCCGCGCGCTTGAGGGTATCGCGGGCCGGAACGGCTAACAGGCCACCGACCGGGTCATCGGCCAGTTCGTACAGCAGTTTGTCCAGATCCCCACGAGACAGATTCGGCCGTGCAGCATCGTGCACCAGCACCCAGTCGTCCTCATGGGCACCTTGGGCATTGAGTTGCAGCAGCGCATTGAGCACTGAGTCCGCGCGTTCCTGCCCGCCGGCCGCACGTTGAATCCGTGGGTCATTGGCACAGGCCAGGGTCGGCCAGTAAGGATCATCCACAGCCAGACTGATCACCAACCCCTTGAGTTGCGGGTGATCGAGAAAACATTCGAGGCTGTGTTCAAGAATAGTGAGCCCGCCCAGTTGCAAGTATTGCTTGGGCCGGTCAGCTGCCATGCGAGCACCAACGCCCGCAGCAGGAATCACTGCCCAGAAGGCAGGTAATACGTCAGTCATTGGGCCAACTGATAGAGAGTTTCGCCGTCCTTGACCATGCCGAGCTCGTGGCGAGCCCGCTCTTCAACGGTCTCCATGCCCTTTTTCAACTCCAGCACTTCCGCATCGAGCACGCGGTTACGCTCCAGCAAGGCATCGTTTTCAGCATGTTGATCAGCGATTTGCTGGGTCAGGCTGGCGACTTGCGCCAAACTGCCATTGCCCACCCACAGGCGATACTGCAGGCCAGCCAGCAGCAGGAGCAAGATGAGGAACAACCAGTTAGGACTGCGCATTGAATATTCAGGTACTCAGTGGAAATTGACAGCGGTGCCGACACGTTAAACAACGACTGAGACCATTGAGCCTGGCAAAACCAGGCTCAATCGCGCCCAAGACAAGGAGAGTGCGCATCAGAAGCTATCGGAGTATCGGCTGATCCGACATTTCCGACAGCGCCCGTTGTCTTTTTACCATCTACAGCTTAGCCGCGAAACTCGCTGCGACCGTTGTATTTAGCCTTGGCACCCAATTGCTCTTCGATACGCAGCAGTTGGTTGTACTTGGAAACGCGGTCGGAGCGGCACAGCGAACCGGTTTTGATCTGGCCCGCAGCAGTACCGACAGCCAGGTCGGCAATGGTGGAATCCTCGGTTTCACCGGAGCGGTGCGAGATGACTGCGGTGTAACCCGCGGCCTTGGCCATCTGGATCGCTTCCAGAGTTTCGGTCAGGGTGCCGATCTGGTTGAACTTGATCAGGATCGAGTTGGCGATCTTTTTATCGATGCCTTCTTTCAGGATCTTGGTGTTGGTGACGAACAGGTCGTCGCCCACCAACTGGGTTTTCTCGCCGATCTTGTCGGTGAGGATTTTCCAGCCAGCCCAGTCAGACTCGTCCAGACCGTCTTCGATGGAGATGATCGGATAACGCTCGGTCAGCCCCTTGAGGTAGTCAGCGAAACCTTCGGCGGTGAATACCTGGCCTTCGCCGGACAGGTTGTACTTACCGTCTTCGTAGAATTCGCTGGCCGCACAGTCCAGCGCCAGGGTCACGTCGGTGCCCAGCTTGTAACCGGCGTTGGCCACGGCTTCGGAAATCACTTTCAGCGCGTCTTCGTTGGAAGCCAGGTTCGGCGCGAAACCACCTTCGTCACCCACGGCGGTGCTCAGGCCACGGGCCTTCAGAACAGCCTTGAGGTGATGGAAAATCTCGGTGCCCATACGCAGGCCTTCGGAGAAGGTCTTGGCGCCAACCGGCTGAACCATGAATTCCTGGATATCAACGTTGTTATCGGCGTGCTCGCCACCGTTGATGATGTTCATCATCGGCACCGGCATCGAGTACACACCCGGAGTACCGTTCAGGTTGGCTATGTGCGCGTACAGCGGCAGGTCTTGATCGTGAGCAGCGGCCTTGGCAGCGGCCAGCGATACAGCGAGGATCGCGTTGGCGCCCAGGCTGCCTTTGTTGTCAGTGCCGTCCAGCTTGATCATTGCGTGATCCAGGGCTTTCTGGTCAACCGGGTCTTTACCCAGCAGCAGATCGCGGATCGGACCATTAATGTTGGCGATGGCCTTCAACACACCCTTACCCAGGTAACGGCTCTTGTCGCCATCACGCAGCTCAAGCGCTTCACGCGAGCCGGTGGAAGCACCGGACGGAGCGCAGGCGCTGCCGATGATGCCGTTGTCGAGGAGCACATCGGCTTCCACGGTGGGGTTGCCACGGGAGTCGAGAACTTCACGACCTTTGATGTCGACGATTTTTGCCATTGTTGTAAACACTCCAGGATTGACGAAAACGACGCAACTGAGGAAATGGTTTATCGCCGTCAGGCTTAAAAGCGGGCAGGCCTGACGGCGATAAGCCCTGACTGATCGGTCAGGGAAATATCGAGCAGCACTTTACCGGAGAAAAGCGTTTACGCGGTCTCTACCGGCGGAAAACTTTTTACCAGGTCATCCAGTGCCTTGAGCTGGGTCAGGAATGGCTCCAGCTTGTCCAGGCGCAGGGCGCAAGGACCATCGCATTTGGCGTTATCCGGATCCGGATGCGCCTCGAGGAACAACCCGGCCAGACTCTGGCTCAGGCCAGCCTTGGCCAGATCGAGGACCTGCGCGCGACGACCGCCCGCAGAGTCCGAACGACCGCCCGGCATTTGCAGGGCGTGGGTCACGTCGAAGAACACAGGGTATTCGAACTGCTTCATGATGCCGAAGCCGAGCATGTCCACCACCAGGTTGTTGTACCCGAAGCTGGAGCCACGCTCGCACAGGATCAATTGATCATTCCCGGCTTCTTCGCACTTGTTCAGGATGTGTTTCATTTCCTGAGGCGCGAGGAACTGGGCCTTCTTGATGTTGATCACCGCGCCGGTCTTGGCCATGGCCACCACCAGGTCCGTCTGCCGCGACAGAAACGCCGGCAGCTGGATGATGTCGCAGACCTCAGCGACAACCGCCGCTTGCTCTGGCTCATGCACGTCAGTGATCAATGGCACGCCGAAGGTCTTTTTGATCTCTTCGAAAATGCGCATGCCCTCTTCCAGGCCTGGGCCACGGTAAGAAGTCACCGACGAACGGTTGGCTTTATCGAAGCTGGCCTTGAACACGTAAGGGATACCGAGTTTTTCGGTAACCCGCACATATTCTTCGCAGACCTGCATCGCCATGTCCCGCGACTCCAGAACGTTCATGCCACCGAACAAGACCATCGGCTTGTCGTTGGCAATCTCGATGGAACCGACGCGAATGATTTTCTGCGCCATGGACTCAGGCCTTCTTCTGGTGTTGCGTCAGGGCCGCCTTCACGAAACCGCTGAACAACGGGTGACCGTCGCGCGGTGTCGAGGTGAACTCAGGGTGGAACTGACAAGCCACGAACCAAGGATGATCCGGCGACTCGATCACTTCGACCAACGCACCATCGCTGGAACGACCGGAGATTTTCAGGCCGGCTTCGATCAGGTCAGGCAGCAGGTTGTTGTTCACTTCGTAACGATGACGATGGCGCTCGACGATCACGTCTTTGCCGTAGCAATCGTGAACCAGCGAACCTGGCTCGATCAGGCAATCCTGTGCACCCAGGCGCATGGTGCCGCCCAGGTCAGAAGCTTCGGTGCGGGTTTCGACCGCGCCGGTGGTGTCAGCCCACTCGGTGATCAGACCCACGACCGGGTGGGCGCTGGTACGATCGAACTCGGTGGAGTTGGCGTCTTTCCAGCCCAGCACGTTACGGGCGAACTCGATGACCGCCACTTGCATGCCGAGGCAGATACCCAGGTACGGGACCTTGTTCTCGCGAGCAAATTGCACGGCGGTGATCTTGCCTTCGACACCGCGCAGACCGAAGCCGCCCGGAACCAGAATGGCGTCGACACCTTCAAGCAAGGCAGTGCCCTGGTTTTCGATGTCTTCGGAGTCGATGTAGCGCAGGTTGACCTTGGTACGGTTGGTGATGCCGGCGTGACTCATCGCTTCGATCAGCGACTTGTAGGCGTCCAGCAACTCCATGTATTTACCGACCATGGCGATGGTGACTTCATGCTCAGGGTTGAGCTTGGCGTCGACCACGGCTTCCCACTCGGACAGATCAGCGCCACCACATTGCAGGCCGAAACGCTCGACCACGAAATCATCCAGGCCCTGGGCGTGCAGCATGCCCGGGATCTTGTAGATGGTGTCGGCGTCTTCCAGCGAAATCACCGCACGCTCTTCAACGTTGGTGAACAGCGCGATCTTGCGACGCGAGGAAATATCCACGTGGTGGTCGGAACGGCAGATCAGCACGTCTGGCTGCAGACCGATGGAGCGCAGTTCCTTGACGGAATGCTGGGTCGGCTTGGTCTTGGTTTCGCCAGCAGTGGCGATGTACGGCACCAGCGTCAAGTGCATCAGCATTGCGCGCTTGGCGCCGACTTCGATACGCAGCTGACGGATAGCTTCGAGGAACGGTTGCGACTCAATGTCACCCACTGTGCCGCCGATTTCGACCATGGCGACATCAGCATCGCCCGCGCCCTTGATGATGCGGCGTTTGATCTCGTCGGTGATGTGCGGAATCACCTGGATGGTCGCGCCCAGATAATCACCACGGCGCTCTTTGCGCAGGACGTGTTCATAAACACGGCCAGTGGTGAAGTTGTTGTTCTGGGTCATGGTCGTGCGGATGAACCGCTCGTAGTGGCCCAGGTCCAGGTCGGTTTCGGCGCCGTCATGAGTGACGAACACTTCACCGTGCTGGAACGGGCTCATGGTGCCCGGGTCCACGTTGATATAGGGGTCCAGCTTGAGCATGGTGACCTTAAGTCCCCGCGCCTCCAGGATGGCCGCCAATGAAGCCGAGGCAATGCCTTTCCCCAATGAAGAAACAACACCGCCCGTGACGAAGATGTAGCGCGTCATGAAAAACCCTAGAAGTCTGCGTTAAAGCGGTCAGAGCCGCCGGGGAAAGCGAAGGAAGGCCGAAGCCCCCGATTACCGATAAATTTCACAGTGCACTCCTTAAAATTGCTGCGTTAAGACGGGCAGGCTGAAATAAGCCTGACTGTTGCGCGCTACATTTTTTGAGAATCGCCCGGCAAAAACCGCCTGGTAATCAGCAACTTTCGTCAATTCATGTGAATCAACAGAAGTTGTATCAAGAAGGGAGCGTAGTCTACCGGAAATGGCCTTTCAGCTCAAACTTTGGTCGTTCGTCGGTGCGCACCAGCGCAAACGCCAGCTGTCATCGGCACTTGCGTCCAGTCCGGGCAGGTTGGCGACCGCCACTAATTGCCCGTCGCGGTACAGCAACGGCAAACGCCCACGGGCAAAAACCGGCACACCGCGCTCATTCAACAGACGCTTCACATCCCGATGACCGCGCCCCGGCAATTGCATGACCTCTCCGCCCTGGCGATAACGCACCTGCAGGTCACCGGTCGGAATCTCGCCGATCAACTGCAACTGACCGTTACCCGGCAGTTCGAGGATTTGCCCAGGCGCGCTCCAGGCCAACGCGCCCTGAAGCGGTTTGAGCCACGCACCCGACAACCACCACAGGCGATCTTCGGCGCGGTGCAGCTCGCCGTCGGCCAAACGCCAGATCGGCCTGGCATCGCCGCCGGCATCACGCAGGCTGTCCCAACCGGCCCAATGCTCGCTGTCCGGCAAACGGGTCAGCGGCGCAATCCAATGACGCAGGGCGTTGCGCTGGCGTGCTGGTGAAAGGTCTTTCAGAGGTGCCAGAGCCAGTGACGACAGCCCCAGCCAGGCAAACTCCGTTAGCCGATCAGCGTCTGCCAGGTCCTGCGCAGCCAATTCATCCAGCAACCCTTGCGCCTCAGCCATATGGGCGGCGGTGCGTGCAATGCTGGCGGTCGCTTGCGGCCAACGCGCAGTCAGTGCTGGCACGATCTGCTGACGCAGGAAATTGCGTGAGAATTGCGTCTCGGTGTTGCTTGGGTCTTCTACCCAGCTCAACCCGTGTTCGGCAGCATAGGTTTCCAGCATCGACCGGGAAACGCCGAGCAGAGGCCGCAACAACGTCCCCTGCCCCAACACACGCTGACCCGACATGGCCGCCAATCCACGCACCCCGGCACCGCGCAACAAGCGAAAGAGCAAGGTCTCGGCCTGATCGTCGCGATGCTGGGCGGTCAGCAACACTTCACCGTGTGCCAGTGCCTCACCGAAGGCCGCATAACGCGCTGAACGGGCCGCTTGCTCGATGCTTGCACCAGGTTGCACCTGAACATGGATGACCTGCAGCGGCACGCCCAACGCAGCACACACAGCCTGACAGTGAGCCGGCCACGCATCGGCCGCAGCCTGCAGGCCGTGGTGGATATGGATCGCAGAAAGGGGCGGCAGGAGCTCGCGTTTAGCGAGATCGGCCAAGAGATGCAGGAGGACGGTAGAATCCAGACCACCGGAGAAAGCGATGCGCCAACCTGAAGCAGTACGCCAAGGGGCTAAAGCCTTTTCAATATCGAGCTGAAGCATGGATGAACTCAATCCTGTAGGAGCTGCCGCAGGCTGCGATAGACCGAAAGAACACTGCCGAACTTACGTTTAATCGCAGCCTCCGGCAGCTCCTACAGGGAATTGCGCAATCCGTTACAGACCGTAGCTCATCAGGCGCTCGTAACGACGAGCCAACAGCGCGTCGTTGTCGAACTTCTTGAGCATCTTCAACTGGCTGCTCAATTCCTTGCGGATCGCAGCTGCCGCACCCGCTGGATCACGGTGTGCACCGCCCACGGGTTCATTGATGACTTTATCGACGATACCCAGGCCTTTGAGACGCTCAGCCGTGATACCCATGGCTTCAGCGGCATCTGGCGCTTTTTCGGCGGTTTTCCACAGGATCGAGGCGCAGCCTTCCGGTGAAATCACTGCGTAGGTCGAATATTGCAGCATGTTCAACTGGTCGCAAACACCGATGGCTAACGCGCCACCCGAACCACCTTCACCGATAACGGTAGCGATGATCGGGGTTTTCAGGCGGGCCATGACCCGCAGGTTCCAGGCAATCGCTTCGCTCTGGTTGCGCTCTTCAGCGTCGATACCTGGGTAAGCACCCGGCGTATCGATGAACGTCAGGATCGGCATCTTGAAGCGTTCGGCCATTTCCATCAGGCGACAGGCTTTGCGGTAGCCTTCAGGACGCGGCATGCCGAAGTTGCGACGCACCTTCTCGCGTACTTCTCGGCCTTTTTGGTGACCGATAATCATGACTGGTTGGTCGTCCAGACGTGCAACGCCACCAACAATGGCTGCGTCGTCGGAGAAGTGACGATCACCATGCAGTTCGTCGAACTCGGTGAAGATATGTTCGATGTAGTCCAGGGTATACGGACGACGCGGGTGACGCGCCATGCGCGCGATCTGCCAACTGGTCAGATTGCCGAAAATGCTTTCGGTGAGCGTGTTGCTCTTTTCTTGCAGACGCGAAATTTCATCGCCGATGTTCAGCGAATTGTCGTTACCCACCAAGCGCAGTTCTTCGATCTTGGCTTGCAGGTCAGCGATCGGCTGTTCGAAATCAAGAAAATTCGGGTTCATAGGCATCCGTCTTGGGTCGACGGCCAAGGGGCCGGCCGGTTGATCCGTGAGCGCCATACCTTACGGGATCTGGCGCATTCAGGTCGAGATTAAAAATTATGGTTGAGCACAGGAGGTAGGTATAGCCCCCTGCGCAATCAACGGTATTGCAGGAAGACGTTCTCACGCCCGAACTGGTCACGCAGCGCCTGAATCAAGCTGTCCGCCGGATCGATTCGCCACGCCTCGCCAAACTGCAACAACGCCTTGGCGTCCATGCCGGTGTAGTCCAGGGTGATCGGGCACGCACCACGGTGGCGTTTGCACAATTCGCCCAGCCACTTGAGGCGATCGCCCTTGAGCGCCTCGACGTTGATCTTCAGTCGCAGGCTTTCCGCCAGGTTGGTGCGGGCATCTTCAATGCTCATCACCCGCTTGGCGCGCAAACGCAGGCCTCCGGAGAAGTCGTCGTTACTCACCTCACCTTCAACCACCACCATCGCATCGGTCTGCAACAGCGATTGCGCCGAATGGAAGGCCTCGGCAAACAGTGACGCCTCAATGCGCCCAGAGCGGTCATCGAGGGTGATAAAACCCATCTTGTCGCCCTTTTTGTTCTTCATCACTCGCAAGGCAATGATCAAGCCGGCCACCGTCTGCGTGTCCCGCGCCGGTTTCAGGTCGATGATGCGCTGACGGGCGAAACGGCGGATTTCGCCTTCGTATTCGTCAATCGGGTGCCCGGTCAGGTACAGGCCCAGGGTTTCCTTCTCGCCACGCAAACGGTCTTTGAGGCTCAGCTCCTTGGCCTTGCGATGGTTGGCGTAGACGTCGGCATCGGCCTCGACGAACAAACCGCCGAACAGGTCCGCGTGGCCGCTGTCGTTACTGCGAGCGGTTTGCTCGGCAGCCTGAATCGCCCCTTCCAGGGCGGCCAGCAGCACGCCACGGTTACGGTCGATGTTGGCCTGCCAGGCTTTGAGATCGTCCTCGAAATACGGCCCCAGACGATCCAGCGCACCGCTGCGGATCAAGCCATCAAGGGTGCGCTTGTTGATGCGTTTGAGGTCGACGCGCGCGCAGAAGTCGAACAAATCCTTGAACGGTCCGTCCTGACGCGCTTCGGTAATCGCTTCCACCGGGCCTTCGCCGACCCCCTTGATCGCGCCGAGGCCATAAAGGATGCGGCCGTCTTCGCTCACGGTGAACTTGAACTCCGAGGTGTTCACGTCAGGCGGCTCAAGGCGCAACTTCATGTTGCGCACTTCCTCGATCAAGGTCACGACCTTGTCGGTGTTGTGCATGTCCGCCGACAGTACCGCAGCCATAAACGGCGCCGGGTAGTGGGTTTTCAGCCAGGCAGTCTGGTACGAGACCAGCCCATAGGCGGCGGAGTGAGACTTGTTGAAGCCATAACCGGCGAATTTTTCCACCAGGTCGAAAATGTTACCGGCCAGGTCCGGCTCGATGTTGTTGTTCTTGCAACCTTCGATGAAACCGCCACGCTGCTTGGCCATTTCTTCGGGCTTTTTCTTACCCATGGCCCGACGCAGCATGTCCGCGCCGCCGAGGGTGTAACCCGCCATCACCTGAGCGATCTGCATCACCTGTTCCTGATACAGGATGATGCCGTAGGTCGGCGCCAATACCGGCTTGAGGCCTTCGTACTGGTAGTCGACGTGGGGGTAGGACAGTTCGGCGCGACCGTGCTTACGGTTGATGAAGTCGTCCACCATGCCCGATTGCAGCGGGCCCGGACGAAACAACGCCACCAGTGCGATCAAGTCTTCCAGGCAGTCGGGCTTGAGCTTTTTGATCAGCTCTTTCATGCCGCGCGACTCAAGCTGGAATACCGCAGTGGTTTCCGCTTTTTGCAGCAGGGTGTAAGTCGGTTTGTCGTCCAGCGGGATAAACGCGATGTCCAACGGCGCTTCGTCCGTCTTGGCGCGGTCGCGGTTAATGGTTTTCAGCGCCCAATCGATGATGGTCAGGGTACGCAGACCGAGGAAGTCGAACTTCACCAGCCCCGCCGCCTCGACGTCATCCTTGTCGAACTGGGTCACCAGACCGTCGCCCGCTTCATCGCAATAGATCGGCGAGAAGTCGGTCAGCTTGGTGGGTGCGATCACCACACCACCGGCGTGTTTACCGACGTTACGCACAACGCCTTCCAGCTTGCGCGCCATCTCCCAGATTTCTGCCGCTTCTTCATCGACCTTGAGGAAGTCGCGGAGGATTTCTTCCTGCTCGTAGGCTTTTTCCAGGGTCATGCCGACTTCGAAGGGGATCATCTTCGACAGGCGATCCGCCAGGCCGTAGGACTTGCCCTGCACCCGCGCCACGTCACGGACTACAGCCTTGGCTGCCATCGAACCGAAAGTAATGATCTGACTTACCGCGTTGCGGCCGTATTTCTCGGCCACGTAATCGATCACGCGGTCACGACCATCCATGCAGAAGTCGACGTCGAAGTCGGGCATGGAAACCCTTTCCGGGTTGAGGAAACGTTCGAACAGCAGGTCGTATTCCAGCGGATCAAGGTCAGTAATTTTCTGCACATAGGCCACCAGCGAACCGGCACCCGACCCACGGCCGGGGCCTACCGGTACGCCGTTACTCTTGGCCCACTGAATGAAGTCCATCACGATCAGGAAGTAACCGGGAAAACCCATCTGGATGATGATATCCAGCTCGAAATTCAAGCGATCGACATATTCCTGGCGCTTGGCTTCGTAATTCTCGGTGGTTTCCGTCGGCCACAGTACCGCGAGGCGCTCTTCCAGACCTTCAAAGGACACTTTGCGGAAATACTCGTCGATGGTCATGCCATCGGGAATCGGGAAGTTCGGCAAAAAGTGCGTGCCCAGCTTCACATCGATGTTGCAACGCTTGGCAATCTCAACGGTGTTCTGCAACGCCTCAGGCAAGTCGCTGAACAGCTCGGCCATTTGCTCGGCGCTTTTCAGGTATTGCTGATCGCTGTAATTATGCGAACGGCGCGGGTCATCCAGCGCCCGGCCTTCGCCGATGCAAACGCGGGTCTCGTGGGCTTCGAAATCTTCCTGCTTGATGAAGCGCACATCGTTGGTCGCCACCAGCGGCGCGCCATGGCGGTCGGCCAGGGCGACGGCAGCGTGCAGGTGTTCCTCGTCATTGGCGCGATTGGTGCGCTGCAATTCGACGTAAAAGCGGTCAGGGAACACCGTCATCCACTCGCGTAGCAAGATGTCGGCTTCGTCCGGGTTGCCGCCGAGCAAGGCCATGCCGATCTCGCCTTCTTTGGCGGCGGACAGACAAATCAAACCTTCGCTGGCTTGCGCGACCCACTCACGTTGAATGACGACCTGACCGTTACGCTGGCCCTCGATAAAACCACGGGAAATCAGCTCGGTCAGGTTGCGGTAGCCCAGCGGGTTCATCACCAACAGGCTGATCCGGCTCAACGGCGCGTCTTCGTCCTTGTTCGCCAGCCACAGGTCGGCGCCGCAGATCGGCTTGATCCCCGCGCCCATGGCCGCCTTATAAAACTTGACCAACGAACACATGTTGTTCTGATCAGTCACGGCCACGGCGGGCATATTCATCCCGGCCAGGGTTTTGACCAAGGGTTTGACCCGCACCAGGCCATCGACCAGAGAGTATTCAGTGTGCAGGCGTAGATGAACGAAAGAAGCCGGCATGTTGATCCTATAGCGCGAAATACAAAAAAACGAAGGCCCGGAGTGTAGCGAGCCTTGGTTAAAACATCAGCCCGGCAGAAACATCGCGACTGGACTTTGCGCCAGTAGTTCGCGGGCTTCGTAAGCGGCCCGCACCGGCGCGAAGGAGCGTCGGTGAATCGGCGTCGGGCCCAGAC
The DNA here is from genome assembly GCF_044336365.1 of Pseudomonas sp. NA-150. NCBI lineage: Bacteria > Pseudomonadati > Pseudomonadota > Gammaproteobacteria > Pseudomonadales > Pseudomonadaceae > Pseudomonas > Pseudomonas sp. NA-150. The sequence goes on from NZ_CP172305.1 coordinate 5,199,627, forward strand.
GAGCCAGCGCCTCGAGGTGTACGGGGGTCGGATAGCCTTTGTGGCCACCGATGCCGTAACCGGGGTAGATCAGCTCAAAGGCCGCCATTTCGCGGTCGCGGGTGACTTTAGCCAGAATCGACGCTGCTGCAATGGCCGGAACCTTGGCATCGCCCTGAATCACCGGCGCGCTCGGCACCGACAGTTGTGGGCAACGGTTACCGTCGATCAGCGCCAGTTTCGGGGTAATGATCAAACCTTCGACAGCGCGTTTCATCGCCAGCATGGTGGCGTGAAGAATGTTCAGCTCGTCGATTTCGTGCACACCAGCCCGCGCGACGAACCAGCACAGGGCTTTTTCGCATATTTCGTCATACAGTTTTTCACGACGCGCTTCGGTGAGCTTTTTCGAATCGTTGAGACCGAGAATCGGCCGACGTGGGTCAAGAATGACGGCGGCGGTGACGACGTCGCCACACAGCGGGCCGCGACCGACTTCATCGACGCCGGCAACCAGATCTTCGACCAGATTGAAGTCCAAACCCATTTGCATTTAATGCGAACTCACAGTGAGGGCGACTGACCCAACAGGCCTAGCACTGCATCGGCAGCCTGGTTGGAGGCATCGCGGCGTAAGGTCCGGTGAATCTCATCGAAGCCTGCGGTCTGCGCGGCACCGCTGTCGAGCAGTGGCAGCAGGGTTTGCGCGAGGGATTCGGCGGTTGCGGCTTCCTGCAACAACTCCGGCACCAGCAACCGCTGAGCCAGCAGATTAGGCAAGGAGACGTACGGGCTTTTCACCAGACGCTTGAGTATCCAATAGGTGATCGGCGCCAGACGGTAAGCGACGACCATCGGTCGTTTGTAGAGCAAGGCCTCCAGGGTCGCGGTCCCGGAGGCAATCAATACCGCATCACAGGCGGCCAGCGCCAGGTGTGATTGACCGTCGAGCAGCTTCACCGGCAGCTTTCGCCCTTGCAGCAACAACTCGACCTGGGCACGACGCTCGGGACTGGCACACGGCAGCACGAACTGCAGGCCTGGTCGCAGCGCCAGCAAGCGCTCGGCAGTGTCGAAAAACAGCCCGCCAAGGCGCCCGACTTCGCCGCCACGACTGCCCGGCATCAACGCCACCAACGGGCCGTCACCCAGGCTCATCTCGGCCCGTGCCGCAGCGCGATCGGACTCGAGGGGAATGGTATCGGCCAGCGGGTGACCGACAAACCGCACCGGCACGCCCTTCTCTTCGTAAAAGCCCGCTTCGAAGGGCAGCAAGGTGAGCATTAAATCGCACCCCTCGCGAATCTTCAGCACCCGCTTCTGCCGCCAGGCCCACACGGAAGGACTGACGTAATGCACAGTCTTGATTCCGGCACGACGCAGCTTGAGCTCTATGTTGAGGTTGAAATCCGGGGCGTCGATGCCGATGAATACATCAGGTTTTTCGTTGATCAGCGTGCGAACCAGCTCTTTGCGTTTGGCCAGCAGCTCCCTCAACCGTCCCAACACCTCGACCAGCCCCATCACCGCCAGACGTTCCATCGGGAAGTAGGAGACCATGCCTTCGGCCTCCATCAGCGGGCCGCCGACACCGATGAACTCCACAGAGGGATGACGAATCTTGAGTGCCCGCATCAGCCCGGCGCCGAGAATATCGCCCGACGCTTCGCCGGCTACCAGCGCGATACGCAGTATCTGAGCCATTAACGAGTGATGCCGCGAGTCGAAGTCTGAATGGACTCAAGAAAAATGGCGACTTCCGGGTAGATCGCTGCCGGCTCCGCCAATTCGACGATGGCCTGATCGACGGTCAACCCCTGGCGATAGACCACTTTGTAGGCCCGACGCAACGCATGAATGGCCTCTTCAGTGAAACCACGACGGCGCATGCCTTCGAAGTTCATGCTGCGTGCTTCCGCCGGGTTACCGAATACGGTGACGAATGCAGGCACGTCCTTGCCAATCGCCGTGCCCATGCCGGAAAAGCTGTGAGCGCCGATATGACAGAACTGATGCACCAGGGTAAAGCCGGAGAGGATCGCCCAGTCATTGACGTGCACGTGCCCGGCCAACGCAGTGTTGTTGACCAGAATGCAGTGGTTGCCGATAACGCTGTCGTGGCCGATGTGTGCATAGGCCATGATCAGGTTGTGATCGCCCAGCGTGGTTTCGGCGCGATCCTGAATGGTGCCGCGGTGGATAGTCACACCCTCGCGAATGACGTTGTGATCGCCAATCACCAGACGCGTATCTTCACCTTTGTACTTGAGATCGGGCGTGTCCTCGCCTACCGATGAAAACTGGTAGATGTGGTTGTGCTTACCGATTTTCGTCGGGCCTTTGAGAATCACATGCGGCCCGATGACTGTACCCTCGCCTATTTCCACACCAGGTCCGACGATCGACCAAGGGCCGACTTCTACGTTATCAGCCAGAATAGCTGTCGGATCGATGATTGCGCGAGGGTCAATCAAACTCATAGTTTACGTTCCGCGCAGATGATTTCTGCCGAGCAGACCGGCTTGCCATCGACCGAAGCCTGGCATTCGAACTTCCATATCTGACGCTTGCAACTGATGAATTTGGCTTCCAGGATCAATTGGTCGCCGGGCATCACTGGCTGACGGAAGCGCAGCTTGTCCGAGCCCACGAAGTAATAAAGTGTGCCATCAGCTGGCTTCACATCGAGCATTTTGAAGCCAAGGATACCAGCGGCCTGAGCCATCGCTTCAATGATCAATACGCCCGGCATGATTGGATGCTGAGGAAAGTGACCGTTAAAGAAAGGTTCATTGATGCTGACATTCTTGTAGGCACGAATGCTTTTGTTCTCGATATCCAGCTCCACCACCCGGTCCACCAGCAGGAACGGATAACGGTGGGGCAGGTATTCGCGAATCTCGTTGATGTCCATCATTTCTGGGGGAAGCCTGTAGTAAAGATTGGGAGTTCGCGACTAACGCGCAGCACTCCTCTTGCAAATCAAGGAGGCAGTTTATCGGCTGTACACGCTTGATATGAAAAAAGTATCAGCCATCTGATGGAGTATTACTGCCTGAGGTCACTGCCTCGACAATCTTTTCCACCTTCTGTAACCGTCTTGCCATGTCATCGAGCTTGCGAAGACGTGCTGCGCTTTTGCGCCACTCTGCGGCCGGCTGCATCGCCGTCCCCGAAGAATATGAGCCTGGCTCGGTGATCGAATGGGTCACCATGGTCATGCCGGTGATGAATACACCGTCGCAGATTTCGATATGACCGACGAGCCCGACACCACCGGCCAGCATGCAATGCTTGCCGATCTTGCTGCTGCCCGAGATGCCGACGCACGCCGCCATGGCGGTGTGGTCACCGATCTGCACGTTGTGCGCGATCTGAATCTGGTTGTCCAGCTTGACCCCGTTACCGATCAAGGTGTCCGCCAGCGCGCCACGGTCAACCGCGGTGTTGACGCCGATTTCCACGTCGTCACCGATCAGAACGCCGCCGATCTGGGCGATTTTCTGCCAGACGCCTTTCTCATTGGCAAAACCGAAGCCTTCACCGCCCAGCACCGCGCCGGATTGTATGACCACACGCTTGCCGATGCGTACATCGTGGTAAAGCGTGACACGCGGCGCCAGCCAGCCACCCTCGCCGATCTCGCAACGAGCACCGATGAAGCAATGCGCACCAATGGTGACGCCGGCCGCGATACGAGCACCGCTTTCAATGACGGCAAACGGACCGACACTCGCATTGGCATCGACCTGAGCGTCCGCTGCAACCACGGCAGACGGGTGCACCCCAGGCGCTGCCTTGGGTTTGGGGTCGAATAAATGAGAAATCCTGGCATAAGCCAGGTAGGGATCAGGCACGATCAACGCATCACCGGTAAAACCCTCGGCATCCGCAGGCTTGAGCAAGACAGCCGCTGCGTGCGTATCAACGAGAAATTTACGGTAATGCGGATTGGCCAGGAACGTGACCTGACCAAGGCCGGCCTCTTGCAAAGTGGCCAGCCCGGTAATCTCTTTATCCTCAGGGCCACGTAGCGTGGCGCCGAGGAACTCGGCCAATTGGCCGAGCTTGATAGTCACGGTCATGGTTACTTCAGCTGATTCATGCGCTCGATGACTTGGCGAGTCACGTCATACTGAGGCTTGACGTCAATCACTGCACCGCGCTCGAACACCAGGTCATAAGCACCTTTCTTGATCACTTCTTCTACCGCCTGATCCAGCTTCGGCTTCAGTTGCTTGAGCATTTCGCGGTCAGCAACGGCTTTGGCTTCGTTCAGCTCCTTGGACTGGAACTGGAAGTCACGGGCCTTTTGCTTGAATTCAAGCTCCAGACGTTCGCGCTCAGGCTGAGCCATCTTGTCGCCACCGGCCACCAGACGGTCCTGAATACCCTTGGCACTGCTTTCCAGGGATTTCAGCTTGGTCAGTTGTGGGCCGAATTTCTTCTCGGCATCCACCGCGTATTGTTTTGCAGCGTCTGATTCCAGCAGCGCCATCTGATAGTTCAGCACCGCAATTTTCATTTCAGCGAATGCTGGGGACGCTATCAGGGCCGTGGCCAAAAGAACCAGCTGAGTCAACTTACGCACAATGCACTCCTACAAAATCTGTTGTCGTTATCAAAGGTCAGACGATCAAAAGGTCTGACCGAGAGAGAATTGGAAAATTTGGGTTTCGGAGTCTTGCGGCGATTTGATCGGCGCTGCCACCGCAAAACTCAACGGGCCCAATGCAGTGACCCACGTTACGCCGATACCCACCGAACTCGCCAACTGGGAGAAATCGATGTTATCGCAGGTGATTTTTTCACCGGTAATCGTGTTGGTCTTGTTCGTGCAATTACTGTCGAAGACGTTACCCACGTCCCAGAACACGGAGGTCCGCAGGGAACGCTGATCCTTGATGAACGGCAGCGGGAACATGACTTCTACACCACCTTGAATCAGAATGTTGCCACCGAACGGCAGTGACTTCTGATCCGGGTCTTGAAGTGTACCCGGGTTAACGCCACTGCTCGGTGTACTGCGAGGACCCAGGGTGCTGTCCTTGAAGCCACGCACCGAGTTGAAACCACCCGCGTAGTAGTTCTCGTAGAACGGCAGACCCGAGGTCGAACCGTAACCGTCGCCGTAACCCAACTCAGTGTGCAGACGCAACGTGTACTGGTCGGTTATCGGGTGGAAGTACTGGGCACGGTAATCCAGCTTGAAGAACGACAGATCGCTGCCCGGAACAGTGGTTTCGAACACCAGGCTCTGGGAGCTACCACGCGTTGGCAACACACCTTTGTTCAGTGTCGATTCGGACCAGCCGATAGAAGCCTTGAAGTTGGTGAACTGGTCACCTTCCTTGTTAAGGAAATCGAAAATCTCGTCAACGGTATAGGTACCGGTCTTGATTTTGTCTTGCTGCACGGTCAGACCGTAGGTCAGGCGCGACGTTTCGTTGATCGGGTAACCCAGGCTGACGCCCGCACCGATGCTGTCTACCGCATAGCTGGCTACGTCAACCTGAAGGTCGTTGTAGTTGGTGGTGCGATAGAAAGCGTTGTAACCCAGGCTCACACCGTCAGGCGTGAAGTACGGGTTGACGTAACCGAAGTTGTAGCGGGTCTGGTATTGGCTTTTGGTCAGGCCGATGCTGACCTTGTTACCGGTACCCAGGAAGTTGTTCTGGCTGATGGAACCACCAAGGATCAGACCCGCATCCTGGGCGAAACCAACGCTGGCCGTTACCGAACCGGATGCCTGCTCTTCAACCGCGTAGTTCACGTCAACCTGGTCGTCGGTGCCTGGCACTGCTGGCGTTTCGACGTTCACTTCTTTAAAGAAGCCCAGACGCTCAAGGCGGGTTTTCGATTGGTCGATCAGGTAGGTCGAAGCCCAGCCACCTTCCATCTGACGCATTTCACGACGCAGCACTTCGTCCGCAGACTTGGTGTTGCCACGGAAGTTGATGCGGTCCACATAAGCACGCTTGCCCGGATCGACGGCGAACAGGATGTCGACGGTGTGATCTTCGTTGTTCGGGGTCGGCACGCCGTTGACGTTGGCGAAGGTATAACCCTCGTTACCCAGACGACGGGTGATCAGCTCGGACGTGGTGGTCATGATTTTGCGCGAGAACACCTGACCCGGCTTGACCAACAACAACGCCTTGATCTGGTCTTCAGGGACTTTCAGGTCACCGCTCAGTTTCACCGACTTGACGCTGTACTTCTCGCCCTCGTTGATGTTGACGGTGATGTACACGCTTTTCTTGTCAGGCGTGATCGACACCTGGGTCGAAGCGATATCCATGTTGATATAGCCGCGATCGAGGTAGTACGAACGCAGACGCTCCAGGTCGCCGGAGAGCTTTTCCCGGGCGTACTTGTCGTCGTTTTTGAAGAATGAAAGCCAGTTGGTGGTCTTCAGCTCGAACAGGCCAATCAGGTCTTCATCGGGGAAGACACTGTTGCCCACCACGTTGATGTGCTTGATCGCGGCGACTTCACCTTCATTGATGTTGATCTTCAGGCCCACGCGGTTGCGTGGCTGAGGAACGACTTCAGTGGCTACTTCAGCCGAGTAACGACCCTGGGCAACGTATTGGCGTTGCAGTTCGTTACGCACGCCTTCAAGGGTCGCACGCTGAAAGATCTCACCTTCAGCCAGACCTGACTGTTTGAGACCTTTCATTAGGTCTTCGGTGCTGATCGCCTTGTTACCATCGATTTCGATACTCGAAACCGACGGACGTTCGACTACAGTAATGACCAGGACATTGCCATCGCGGCCCAACTGGATATCTTGAAAGAACCCGGTTTTGAACAGCGCGCGAGTGGCATCCACCAGACGACGATCATCCGCTGTCTCGCCGACGTTCAACGGCAAGGCACCAAAGACGCTACCGGCGGAAACCCGCTGGAGGCCATTGACGCGGATATCGGAGATAGTGAAGGACTCGGCGTGAACTTCGGCGATCATCAGTACGGCGAGAACCGCAGTTAGCAGCAGACGTTTCATGAAGTCCTTTCTTATTCCAACTGGCAATAAACAAACTGCCGCAAAATGCGGCAGATTCGCAATTCAGCGAAGCTTTACAGTCGACCCAGATCGTTGACCAGTGCGAGGAGCATTACCCCGACCACTAAGCTGATACCGATCTGAACCCCCCAACCCTGTACCCGATCCGAGAGCGGACGACCCCGCGCCCACTCGATCAGGTAGAACAACAGATGCCCGCCATCCAACACTGGGATAGGCAGCAAATTGAGAACCCCCAGACTTATGCTCAGGTAGGCGAGGAAATTCAAGAAATCCCCTATCCCCGACTGGGCCGAAGCGCCCGCCACTTTAGCAATGGTTATCGGTCCGCTCAAGTTTTTTACCGAGAGCTCGCCGAACAACATTTTTCTTAGTGAATCAAGGGTCAGAACACTCATGGTCCAAGTGCGTCTGGCACCTTCAGCCACGGCGGCCACAGGCCCGAAACTCACCTCGCGCAGCATCTCAGGTGGCCAATCGACACCTTTGACCCCTGCCCCCAGATAACCGGTTGCCGCCTTCCCATCACCCCGTACCGCCAGTGTCAGCGGAACGTCCAGCTGCGCGCCGTCACGCTCAATGCGCAGCGAAATTTTTGCGTCCGGGCGCAAACGCACCGAATCGACCACTTGTTGCCAGTCACCCAGCGCCTGCCCGTCCAGCGCAACCAGTCGGTCGCCCGTCTTCAGACCTGCCGCCTGCGCCGGGCCTTTCGGATCCAGCTCGGCAAGAATCGGTGGCAACGCTGGACGCCAAGGACGAATACCCAGGGATTTGATCGGGTCCGGCTCATCCGCACCTTTCAACCATTTATCCAGCACCAGTTGGCGCGGAGTATCGACCGAGGAACCCTTTTCATGCACTTGCAGCACAATGGTGCCGGTTTCACCCAGACGCCGCACCAACTGCAAGTTGACCGCCGCCCAGCCCGAGGTCGGCTCGCCATCGATAGCGACAATTTCCTGCCCCGAGGTCAAACCAGCCTTATCGGCAATGCTGCCTGACTCGACATCGCCAATCACCGGACGGACTTGCTGGCTGCCCAGCATCGCCAGGAACCAGAAGAAGACAATGGCCAACAAGAAGTTGGCCACCGGGCCGGCAATCACGATTGCAATACGTTGATACACAGTTTTGCGGTTGAAGGCCTGATCAAGCTGCTCAACCGGCACTTCACCTTCACGCTCATCGAGCATCTTGACGTAGCCACCCAGCGGGATGGCTGCCACCATATACTCGGTACCCTTGCGGTCGTGCCAACGCAGCAACGGCATGCCGAACCCGACAGAAAACCGTAAAACCTTGACGCCACAACGCCGAGCCACCCAGAAATGGCCAAATTCGTGAAAGGTCACCAGCACACCCAATGCCACCAGGGTGCCTACAATCATATAGAGCGCGCTCATCAACTTTCTCCGGGCGTCTGCCGTGTGCAGCGTGAAAACCTTCGTCGGACGGGTGCGTCATCCAGCCCGCTTACACTCGCACAATCGGCAGCGCTTTCTAGCGTATTGCCATTACCGCCCACTGCGGACAAGCCATTGCTTGGCCAAAGTACGCGCTTTTGAATCAATCTCGAAGACCGCATCAAGCTCGGCGACCGAAATCACCGGCTCAAGATTCAAGACTTCTTCAATAATACTCGCGATCTCCGGGTAGCGGATGCGCCGTTCGAGAAACGCCGCCACCGCCACTTCGTTCGCCGCATTCAATACCGCCGGGGCGCTGTTACCCGCCTCGGCAGCCTGACGCGCCAGGCGCAGACAGGGGAAGCGTTGTTCGTCCGGCGCCTGGAAATCCAGACGCGCGATCTTGAACAGGTCCAACGGTGCGACACCGGAATCAATCCGCTGTGGCCAGGCCAAGGCGTGAGCAATCGGCGTGCGCATGTCGGGATTGCCCAATTGAGCCAATACCGAGCCATCCACGTAATCAACCATGGAGTGAATCACGCTTTGCGGGTGAATGACCACCTCTACCTGATCGGGGCGCGCATCGAACAGCCAGCAGGCTTCGATCAACTCGAGCCCTTTATTCATCATGCTGGCGGAGTCTACAGAAATCTTGCGTCCCATCGACCAATTGGGATGAGCGCACGCCTGCTCTGGAGAAACCCCCATCAAATCGGCTATCGGTGTTTCCCGGAACGGACCACCGGATGCGGTGAGCAGGATCCGACGCACCCCCACCGGCCCCAGACCACGGGCATAGTCGACAGGCAGGCATTGGAAGATTGCGTTGTGCTCGCTGTCGATCGGCAGGAGCACCGCCCCGCTGCGACGCACGGCCTGCATGAACAAGGCGCCGGACATGACCAGCGCTTCCTTGTTGGCCAGCAGCACTTTCTTGCCCGCTTCGACAGCCGCCAGCGTCGGCCGCAGACCGGCTGCACCGACGATCGCCGCCATGACCATGTCGACCTGTGGATGTGCCGCGACCTCACACAGGCCGGCCTCCCCAACCAGTACACGGGTATCGAGCCCGGCAGCCACCAGATCGTCCTGCAGGGTGCGGGCGAGGCCGATTTCCGGCACCACGGCAAACTGCGGCGCGTGACGCACACACAGCGCCAGCAGCTCTTTAAGGCGACTGAAACCCGACAGGGCAAATACTTGATACAGATCCGGGTGACGGGCAACAACGTCGAGGGTGCTCAGGCCAACCGAGCCCGTTGCGCCCAGGACCGTGATTTGTTGAGGCTTCTTCACAGAACCCCCCAATTGGCAGCCCAGAGCAGCACTGCAAAAACAGGAATGGCAGCCGTGAGGCTGTCGATACGGTCCAGGACGCCACCATGACCTGGCAGCAGATTGCTGCTGTCCTTGATGCCGGACTGACGCTTGAACATGCTTTCGGTCAAGTCACCGACCACCGAGATCAACACCACGACGGAGGCACCCAGCAACCCGAAAACAAGCTGTGAGCTCGACCAGCCGCGAAAAAGCCCGACGATGGCAGTGATCACCAGGCTGGCAATCAACCCGCCGAACAAGCCTTCCCAGCTTTTACCCGGGCTGACCTTGGCTGCCAGCTTACGTTTGCCAAAGGCCTTGCCGGAAAAATAAGCACCGATGTCCGCACCCCAGACAAGCACCATGACCGCAAGAATCAACCAGTTGCCCAGCTCCCATTGCTTGATCAGGACCAGTCCCTGCCACGCTGGCAGCAAAATCAACAAACCAATCACCAGCTTGCTGGCTGCACTTGCCCAGCGCTCGCTGCTCTGCGGATAGGTCAGCACCAGGAAGGTCGCCGCCATCCACCACAACACCGACGCCCCCAGCACCCAGGGCGCCAGATCGGGCAACAGGTACATCAAAAACAGCAAAACAGCGATCACTGCGGCGTACACCACCCGTGCGACCTGCGCCTGGAAACCTGCCAGACGCGCCCATTCCCAGGCTCCCAAGGTCACGACCACGCCGATGAACAGGGCAAAACTCGCACCATCCAGCAGAAAAAACCCGCAAAGGGCTATAGGCAGCAGAATCAGTGCCGTGATGATTCGTTGTTTCAGCATTAAGCCCGGGCTCCAGCTTCTACCTGTTCACTTGTTTTACCGAAGCGACGCTGGCGTGAAGCGAAATCAGCCAGCGCATTGCGCATGGCCTCGTGTTTGAAGTCCGGCCAGAACAGGTCGGAGAAGTACAACTCCGCGTAAGCGAGTTGCCACAGAAGAAAGTTACTGATGCGATGTTCGCCACCGGTACGGATGCACAGGTCCGGCAACGGCAGATCGCCGGTGGCCAGACAGGTTTGCAGCAGTTCCGGGGTGATGTCGTCCGGACGCAAATGCCCCGCCTGGACTTCCCGGGCGAGGCGTTGTGCGGCCTGCGCGATATCCCACTGCCCGCCATAATTGGCAGCAATCTGCAGGATAAAGCGGTCATTGCCGGCTGTCTGTGCTTCGGCTTCGCGCATGGCCGCCTGCAATTCCGGGTGGAATCGCGAGCGGTCACCAATAATCCGCAGGCTGATGGCGTTATCGTTCAAACGCCGCGTCTCACGACGCAGCGCGGTAAAGAACAACTCCATCAGCGCCCCGACCTCTTCGGCCGGACGCTGCCAGTTTTCACTGGAGAAAGCGAACAGGGTCAGCACCTCGACCTTCGCCTCGGCACATACTTCAATGACTGCACGAACCGCATCCACGCCAGCTTTATGCCCGGCAACACCGGGCAAAAGGCGCTTTTTCGCCCATCGATTATTACCATCCATGATGATCGCGACGTGTCGCGGCACCGACGACAGCACAGCCTGCTTGGTCTTGTCCATAAACGCCCTGACCCTTTATACGGCCATCAGGTCCGCTTCTTTTTGCTTCACGGCCGTTTCAACTTCCGCAACGAACTTGTCGGTCAGCTTTTGGATTTCATCGGCTGCACGACGCTCTTCGTCTTCACTGATCTCTTTCTCTTTGACCAGGTCTTTCAACTGACCCAATGCGTCACGACGAATGTTGCGCAGTGCAACACGACCATCTTCAGCCGCTTCACGCGCCTGCTTGGTGAAACCTTTACGGGTTTCTTCAGTCAGGGCAGGCATGGAAATCAACAGCAACTCGCCCAGGTTGGTCGGGTTGAAGTTCAGACCGGCACTCTGGATTGCCTTGTCGACAGCACCCAGCATGTTGCGCTCGAAGGCCACGACTTGCAGCGTCCGCGAGTCCTTGACGGTAATGTTCGCAACCTGCTTGATAGGAGTGTCCGAGCCGTAATAAGGCACCATGACCCCTTCAAGGATGCTTGGGTGCGCCTGGCCGGTACGGATGCGACTGAACGCGTGAGCCAGCGATTCCAGGGATTTCTGCATGCGCTCTTGAGCGTCTTTTTTGATTTCGTTGATCATTGTTCGCCTTCCTCGATCAGGGTCCCTTCGGCGCCGCCGTGTACGATATTCAGCAGGGCGCCAGGCTTGTTCATGTTAAATACGCGCAACGGCATCTTGTGGTCGCGGCACAAGCAAATGGCCGTCAGGTCCATTACACCCAGCTTGCGATCCAGCACTTCATCGTAGGTCAGATGATCGAACTTCTCGGCATGCGGGTCTTTGAATGGATCTGCAGTGTAAACCCCATCAACCTTGGTCGCTTTCAGCACGACGTCCGCATCGATTTCAATTGCCCGCAGGCAGGCAGCCGAATCGGTGGTGAAGAACGGGTTCCCCGTACCTGCAGCAAAAATCACCACTTCCTTCGCGTTCAGGTGACGCATGGCCTTGCGACGATCATAGTGATCGGTCACGCCTACCATGGAAATAGCCGACATCACGATGGCGGAGATATTGGCACGTTCCAGCGCATCGCGCATGGCCAGAGCGTTCATCACAGTGGCCAGCATGCCCATGTGATCGCCTGTGACCCGGTCCATGCCTGCTGCACTCAGCGCGGCGCCACGGAACAGGTTGCCACCACCGATGACCAGCCCGACCTGAACGCCGATCCCAACCAACTGGCCGACTTCAAGGGCCATGCGGTCCAGGACTTTCGGGTCGATGCCGAACTCTTCCGAGCCCATCAGGGCCTCGCCGCTAAGCTTGAGTAGAATGCGTTTATAGCGAGCTTGATAACCACTGCCCTGCTGAGCCATTGCGAATCTCTCCTGCGGCGTTTTTAAAAATTCTGTGCGGGGCTGTTTTCAGCCTGCGCTAACTCTAGCTGACGCTTTTGCAGCGTCAGAAGGATGCAGCCTTGTAAGCCACTTCCCCAAGGAAAACAAATTCCTTTTACCTATTTGACGAAGAGGCTGCGCGCGTAAGCGGGCAGCCTCTTCGGGGCGACAGTAGGTAAACCGTCTTATTGCTGGCTGGCGGCTACTTGTGCTGCTACTTCAGCAGCGAAGTCGTCTACCGGCTTCTCGATGCCGTCGCCTACTTTGAAGTAGGTGAAGGACACGATTTCGGCACCGGCTTTCTTGGCCAGGTCACCGATCTTGATTTCAGGGTTCTTGACGAACGCCTGCTCAACCAGGGAAGCCTCAGCCAGGAACTTGGTGATACGACCGGCAACCATTTTTTCAACGATTTCGGCTGGCTTGCCTTTGATCTTGTCTTCGTTCAGCTGGATGAAAACGCCTTTTTCGCGTTCGATCGCTTCAGCGGAGACTTGCGAAGGCAGCAGGAACTCAGGGTTGGTGGCCGCTACGTGCATAGCGATGTCCTTGGCCAACTCTTCGTCGCCGCCGTTGAGGGCAACCACAACACCGATTTTGTTGCCGTGCAGGTATGCACCCACAACATCACCTTCGATACGGACCAGACGACGGATGTTGACGTTTTCGCCAACCTTGCCAACCAGTACCAGACGATCAGCTTCCTGAGCAGCAATCAACGGCGCTGCGTCAGTCAACTTGTCAGCGAACGCTTTTTCAACGCTGGCAGCGACAAAATTCTTGAAATCGTCTTGCAGGGCCAGGAAGTCGGTCTGCGAGTTGACTTCAAGGACAACGGCAGCTTTGCCGTCGCCTTTGATGGCGATAGCGCCTTCAGCAGCAACGTTGCCTGCCTTCTTGGCGGCTTTGATCGCGCCGGAAGCACGCATTTCGTCGATTGCTTTTTCGATGTCGCCGCCAGCCTTGGTCAAGGCCTTTTTGCAATCCATCATGCCTTCGCCGGTACGCTCGCGCAGTTCTTTAACCAACGCTGCAGTAATCTCTGCCATTTCAAATTCCTCTTGGATAGGTCTGAAAACCATTCCACCCGACCGAACGGGCGTTCAAATACGTGAAACCCCATGCTAGCAGCGGCACATGACTGCAAGGCGGCGCCAACATGGTTTTCGAGGTGGCAAAAAGGGGGCCAAGCCCCCTTTTTGCGTACTGAGTAAACGCTAGGCGTTAGCTACTCAGCCTTCAACGACCGCAACTGGAGCTTCTTCGACGAACACGTCGGTGCCGCCGTTAGCGTTGTTGCGACCACGGATAACAGCGTCAGCCATCGAACCCATGTACAGCTGGATAGCGCGGATTGCGTCATCGTTGCCTGGGATGATGTAGTCAACGCCTTCCGGGCTGCTGTTGGTATCGACGACACCAATAACCGGGATACCCAGTTTGTTGGCTTCGGTGATCGCGATGCGCTCGTGATCAACGTCGATAACGAACAGTGCGTCTGGCAGACCGCCCATGTCCTTGATACCACCCAGGCTACGATCCAGCTTTTCCAGATCGCGAGTACGCATCAGCGCCTCTTTCTTGGTCAGCTTGGTGAACGTGCCGTCTTCTGCCTGAACTTCAAGCTCGCGCAGACGCTTGATGGAAGCACGGATGGTTTTGAAGTTGGTCAGCATGCCGCCCAACCAGCGGTGATCGACGTACGGCGAACCGCAACGTGCTGCTTCTTCAGCAACGATCTTGCCAGCGGAACGCTTGGTGCCGACGAACAGAATCTTGTTTTTGCCCGAAGCCAGTTTCTCAACGAAAGTCAGAGCTTCGTTGAACATTGGCAGGGTTTTTTCAAGGTTGATGATGTGGATCTTGTTACGCGCGCCGAAAATGTATTTACCCATTTTCGGGTTCCAGTAACGGGTTTGGTGACCGAAGTGCACACCGGCCTTCAGCATATCGCGCATATTGACTTGGGACATGATAGTTCCTTGATAAGTCGGGTTAGGCCTCCACGTATCCCAATGACCAACCAGCGGCTTCGAGCCGAGGGCACCCAGGTCATCGTGTCGACACGTGTGTGGGTTTAAGCTTCCGGGACATACCCCGGAAAGCGGCGCATTTTATATCATAAAAGGTCAGATAACGAAACCCGAAATAATCACTCGGGCACAGGCAGATTTCACGACCTGCCGCAGCGCGGATTCTACCCTCATATATAGAGGCGATGATCACCAGCAGCCCGGTGGTCTGTTAGAATCCGGTTTTCCCGTGTTTAGCCGCGCCACGTCGCGCCGAGAGAATCTTATGAGTGTCACCATCAAAACCCCCGAGGACATCGAGAAGATGCGCATCGCCGGCCGTCTGGCTGCCGACGTGCTGGAAATGATCGGTGCCTATGTCAAGCCTGGCGTGACGACCGACGAACTGGACCGCATCTGCCACGACTTCATCGTCAACGAGCAAAAGGCCATCCCGGCGCCGCTGAATTACAAGGGCTTCCCCAAGTCGATCTGCACCTCGATCAACCACGTCGTGTGCCACGGCATCCCGAACGAGAAACCGCTGAAAGATGGCGATGTGCTCAACATCGACATTACCGTCATCAAGGACGGCTACCACGGCGACACAAGCAAGATGTTCCATGTCGGCAAAGTGCCGGAGTGGGCCGAGCGGCTGTCGAAGATCACCCAGGAATGCATGTATAAAGGCATCGAACTGGTCCGTCCGGGCGCACGACTGGGCGACATTGGCGAAGTGATCCAGAAGCACGCCGAGAAAAATGGTTTTTCGGTGGTCCGCGAATACTGCGGCCACGGCATCGGCAAGGTCTTCCACGAAGAGCCGCAAGTGCTGCACTATGGCCGTGCGGGCACCGGTATGGAGCTCAAGGAAGGCATGACCTTCACCATCGAGCCGATGATCAACCAGGGCCGCGCCGAAACCCGTCTGCTGGGCGATGGCTGGACCGCAATCACCAAGGATCGCAAGTTGTCGGCGCAATGGGAGCACACCATTCTGGTGACCGCTGATGGCTATGAAGTCTTTACCCTGCGCAGCGATGACACCATTGCGCGTACATCGGCGTAAATGCGCCGCGCAGACAAAATGGCAAGGCACACGCTGATAAAACTGGTCCGATAGGTAGAAGGAAAGCTGTTCGATGCCCCAGGTGGATCCCGAATTATTCGATCGCGGCCAGTTCAAGGCCGAATTGGCATTGAAGGCGAGTCCCATCGCCGCGTTCAAGAAAGCCATTCGTCAGGCCCGGGAAGTATTGGATGGACGCTTCCGTTCAGGACGCGAAATCCGCCGACTGATCGAAGACCGCGCCTGGTTCGTCGACAACATCCTGCAACAGGCCTGGGACCAGTTCGACTGGAGCGAAGAAGCCGATATCGCCTTGCTGGCGGTCGGCGGCTACGGCCGTGGCGAACTGCACCCCTATTCGGACATTGACCTGCTGATCCTGCTGGACAGCGCCGACCACGAAGTCTTCCGCGATTCCATTGAGCGTTTTCTGACACTGTTGTGGGACATCGGCCTGGAAGTCGGCCAGAGCGTTCGCTCCGTGGATGAATGCGCGCAGGAGGCGATCGCCGACCTGACCATCATCACCAACCTGATGGAAAGCCGCACCGTGGCCGGTCCCGAGCGCCTGCGCCAACGCATGCTCGAGGTCACCAGCACCGACAAGATGTGGCCGAGCAAGGAATTCTTCCTGGCCAAACACGCCGAACAGAAAACCCGTCACCACAAGTACAACGACACCGAATACAACCTGGAGCCGAACGTCAAAGGCTCACCCGGTGGTCTGCGCGATATTCAGACCATTCTCTGGGTCGCACGCCGGCAGTACGGCACACTGAACCTGCATGCATTGGCCGGCGAAGGTTTCCTGCTGGAAAGCGAGAATAACTTGCTCGCTTCGTCCCAGGAATTTCTGTGGAAGGTGCGCTACGCCCTGCACATGCTTGCCGGTCGCTCTGAAGATCGCCTGCTGTTCGACCACCAACGGGCCATCGCCAGCTTGCTCGGCTATGAAGACAGCGACGCCAAGTTGGCCATCGAACGCTTCATGCAGAAGTACTACCGCGTGGTGATGCGCATCGCCGAACTCAGCGACCTGATCATCCAGCATTTCGAAGAAGTGATTCTCTCGCCGGATGAAAGCGGCAATACCCAGCCGATCAACTCGCGCTTCCAGCTGCACGACGGCTACATCGAGGCGACCAACGCCTACGTGTTCAAACGCACGCCGTTCGCCATGCTGGAGATTTTCGTGCTGATGGCTCAGCACCCGGAAATCAAGGGGGTACGCGCCGACACCATTCGCTTGTTGCGCGAACACCGCCACCTGATCAACGACGAATTCCGCAACGACATTCGCAATACCAGCCTGTTCATCGAGCTGTTCAAGTGCGAAGTCGGCATCCACCGCAACCTGCGACGGATGAACCGTTACGGCATCCTCGGCCTGTACCTGCCGGAATTCGGGCATATCGTCGGGCAGATGCAACACGATCTGTTTCACATTTATACGGTCGACGCCCACACCCTGAACCTGATCAAGCACCTGCGTAAGCTGCAATACACCCAGGCGTCAGACAAATTCCCGCTGGCCAGCAAGATCATGGGCAAGCTGCCCAAACCGGAGCTGATTTACCTGGCGGGGCTGTACCACGACATTGGCAAAGGCCGGGGTGGTGATCACTCCGAGCTGGGCTCGGTTGACGCCGAAGCCTTTGGCCAACGCCATCACCTGCCGGTATGGGACACGCGCCTGATCGTGTGGCTGGTGCAGAACCACCTGGTGATGTCGACCACCGCCCAACGCAAGGACCTGTCCGATCCACAAGTCATCCATGACTTCGCGCTGCACGTCGGCGACGAGACGCATCTGGATTACCTGTACGTCCTGACTGTGTCCGACATCAACGCCACCAACCCGACGCTGTGGAATTCCTGGCGCGCCAGCCTGCTGCGCCAGCTGTACACCGAAACCAAGCGTGCGCTACGTCGCGGCCTGGAAAACCCGGTCGACCGCGAAGAGCAGATCCGCCGCACGCAAAGCGCTGCACTGGATATCCTGGTGCGCAGCGGCACTGACCCGGATGATGTCGAACAGTTGTGGTCACAGCTCGGCGACGATTACTTCCTGCGCCATACCGCCGGCGACGTGGCCTGGCACAGCGACGCGATCCTGCAACAGCCTGCCGATGGCGGCCCGCTGGTGCTGATCAAGGAAACCACCCAGCGTGAGTTCGAAGGCGGCACGCAGATCTTCATTTATGCCCCTGACCAACACGACTTTTTCGCCGTGACCGTGGCGGCCATGGACCAGCTCAACCTGAACATCCATGACGCCCGGGTCATTACATCCAGCAGCCAGTTCACCCTCGACACCTACATCGTGCTCGACAACGATGGCGGCTCGATCGGCGATAACCCGGAGCGAGTCAAGGAGATCCGCGAAGGTTTGACCGAAGCGCTGCGCAATCCCGACGATTACCCGACGATCATCAAGCGTCGAGTGCCGCGTCAGCTCAAGCATTTTGCCTTCGCACCTCAGGTCACTATCCTCACCGACGCTCAACGTTCGGTGACGATTCTGGAGCTCAGCGCCCCGGATCGCCCTGGCCTGCTGGCGCGGATCGGCAAGATTTTCCTCGAGTTCGACCTGTCGCTGCAAAACGCCAAGATCGCCACCCTGGGTGAGCGCGTGGAAGACGTGTTTTTTATTACCGACGCAAACAATCAGCCACTGTCCGACCCGCAACTGTGCAGCCGACTGCAGGAAGCCATCGTCGAGCAACTGAGCGTCAATCACGAACCCCACGGCGAAATGCGCCTCAGCATCTGAATGAATGCCGTGCGCAGCCTTTTTTCGATTCGACTCAACGGCGCCCTTTGCGGCGCCACGCTTATTGAGATTTTTTGCCCATGAATAACGCTCTGCAACAGCTCCAGCCCTACCCGTTCGAAAAGCTTCGCGTCCTGCTGGGCAGCGTGACACCCAACCCGGAAAAACGCCCGGTGGCGCTGTCGATTGGTGAGCCGAAACACCGCTCGCCCTCGTTCGTCGCCGAGGCCCTGAGCGCCAACCTCGATCAGATGGCGGTTTACCCGAGCACCCTCGGCATCCCGGCTTTGCGCGAAGCGATTGCCGCCTGGTGCGAGCGTCGTTTCAATGTACCGGCTGGCTGGATCGACCCGGCGCGCAATGTCCTGCCGGTGAACGGCACCCGCGAGGCGCTGTTCTCGTTCACCCAAACCGTGGTCAATCGCAGCGACGACGGCCTGGTGGTCAGCCCGAACCCGTTCTATCAAATCTACGAAGGCGCGGCGTTGCTGGCCGGCGCACAGCCGCACTACCTGCCGTGCCTGGCGGAAAATGGCTTCAACCCGGATTTCGATGCGGTGTCGGTCGACGTCTGGAAACGTTGCCAGATCCTGTTCCTGTGCTCGCCGGGCAACCCGACCGGTGCCTTGGTGCCGCTGGAAACCCTGAAAAAATTGATCGCTCTGGCCGACGAGCATGACTTCGTGATCGCCGCTGACGAGTGCTACAGCGAGCTGTACTTCGACGAAGCCACGCCACCGCCGGGCCTGCTCAGCGCCTGCGCAGCCCTGGGCCGCAAGGATTTCAAGCGCTGCGTGGTATTCCACAGCCTGTCCAAGCGCTCCAACCTGCCGGGCCTGCGCTCCGGGTTTGTGGCCGGCGATGCCGATATCCTCAAGGCCTTCCTGCTGTATCGCACCTACCACGGCTGCGCCATGCCGGTTCAAACCCAATTGGCCAGCATCGCCGCCTGGAATGACGAAGTGCATGTGCGCGCCAACCGTGCGCTGTATCGCGAAAAGTTCGACGCCGTGCTGGAGATTCTGGCGCCGGTGATGGACGTGCAGCGCCCTGACGGTGGTTTCTATCTGTGGCCGCATGTCGGCACTGACGACAGCGAGTTCTGCCGCGATCTGTACGTCGCCGAGCACGTCACCGTGGTGCCAGGCTCGTACCTGTCGCGCGAAGTGGATGGTTTCAACCCGGGCGCCGGACGCGTGCGCATGGCGTTGGTTGCGCCATTGGCCGAATGCGTGGAAGCGGCTGAGCGGATTCGCGATTTCATCAAGGGTTGATTTAGTCATCTGCCCCACCCTGTAGCCAGCTCGTTGGCGAGGCGGTGTGCCTGACGCACCGCGTGAAGCGCTCGCGAACACTCGAGCGTCGACCGATTGCTCCTACAGGGCGGCGCCCTATTTACTTGGTCACCCCCAACGTCGCCTCACTCAAATCCAGCTCACTCAAGACCTGACGCAACACGTCATCGCCAATCTGACGCTGGCGGCTCAACCGATAAAGCTCCAACCGCTGCGCGCGTAACGCATGCAATCGCAACTGCCGTTCCAACTGATCCATTTGCCAGGCCAGCGCCTGAGCCTCCTTGGTGTCGTTGAACACCTCGAGCTGATGGCGATACTCAGTCATGACCCGCGACTTCACCTCCATCACCAACGCCGCCTGGGCCGCATCCGGCGGTGTGGCGCTGCCGGTCATATCGTCCGCCTCCAGAGCACGAATCGCTGCCTCGGCGGTACGCTTCCAGGCGTCTTGAACCTCCTGTTTCATCACGTGATCCGGGCTTTTCACCACCCCGCGCAACAACAACGGCAAGCCAATACTGGCAGTGATCAGCGACAACAAAATCACGCCTGCCGCGATGAAAATCAGCAGGTCACGCTCAGGAAAGTCCACCCCGGGGGCTATCATCATCGGCACCGACAGCACACCAGCCAGTGTCACCGCCCCTCGCACCCCGCCCAAGGTCAGCAACCATCCCGACCGCGCGGACCGATCAAGCGACGAGTGGCCATGCCCGCGCAGATGCCGCACACCGAATCGCAACCATGACACGCTGCGCACCCAGACGTAACGCAGCACCAACAGCGCAATGAAAATAGCCAGTACATCCAGCCCGCGCGCGCCCAGCGTTGACCACAGCGGCAGGTCATGACTGGCCACCGCCTTGACGATGTCCGGCAATTGCAGGCCCAGCAACAAAAAAATCAGTCCGTTGAACGCGAACTCCAATAAAGTCCAGACGCTGCGATTGAGCAATCGGGTGCTGGTCTGGCGCGGCAACAGGTCGACCCAGCTTTGCATCATCCCGGCCGCCACTGCCGACAAGATCCCCGAAGCCCCCAGTTGCTCGGCCAACACGTATGCCGCGAATGGCAACAGCAGCATAAACACCACGTGCGTCGCCGGATCATCCCAGCCACGAGCGATCATCCAGCCACGCAAACGCCCCAATACCCAGCTCAGCACAACGCCGACTACCAGCCCACCGCACGCCACCAGCACAAAGATCACGCTGGCTTCGGCCAGCGAAAACACCCCCGTCACGGCCGCCGCCAAGGCAAATTTGAAGGTCACCAGGCCCGATGCGTCGTTCATCAGCGCTTCGCCTTGCAGCATAAGCATCACCGGCGATGGCAATCGATCCCGGGCAATCGCTGAGACCGCCACCGCGTCCGTCGGCGATAACACCGCAGCCAGGGCGAACGCCACCGGCAAGGAAATACTGGGAATCAGCCAATGAATAAACAACCCGGCGCCCACCACGGTGAACAGCACCAGGCCCACCGCCAGGGTCAGGATCGGCCCGCGAAAGCGCCACAAATCGCGTTTTGGCATACGCCAGCCGTCGGAAAACAGCAGCGGCGGCAAAAACAGAAACAAAAACAGTTCAGGGTCCAGCGCGACATGCAGGCCCAGGGTCGGCCACGCCAGCAACGCACCGGCAATAATTTGCAGCAATGGCAGCGGCAACGGAATCAACCGCGCAACTAGACGTGAGATACCGACCAACATCAGTAGAATCAGGACGGTATAGGCGGCCTGCATAAGACTTTTTCCCGATCCGCGAAGTACGCTTAAACAAGAACGAATATCCTTTCAGGCCCTGCATAGCAACCTATTAATCTGACGATAACTACCCTGTAAGTGGCGTCTTCCCTATGTCCCTTTAATCATCGATAAAACAATCGCCCCGCCGGTTCTGCCCTCACCACAACGCCCGACTCCGCTTCAGGGGGTTGATTTTTTGCCTGACAGTCGCTGTTCAGGTTGTGAATGTTAGTGTGGGACGAACCTTTCTGTGCGTTCCCCACCGCTGTTCAGGAGCCCAAAAGCATAGGGGCTTTTTGGTCGTCCGTCGGGCCACCCTTATAACCCAATGATTGCGGCCCCACCGTCGCACCGTGAGCCCAGGCGTCCACATGCCCGATCACGTTGAACGTAAACGTATTTTTCACTCTTGCTCTTTTATGCTTAACTGTACCGGCATTTCGAGTTCGCATTCCCTACCGGGCCCTGCAGCTTCGTTTTCCAATAATAGACAGTCGATGATTGGGTAGTGTGCAGGTAATCTAACGCCGCACTACCTTCCTGTACCAGAGGATCCCATGAATCAAAGTTTCCTTCCCTTTTCCCGCCCAAGTATTGGCGATGAGGAAATAGCCGCCGTAGAGCAGGTTCTACGTTCTGGATGGATTACCACCGGCCCGAAAAGTCAGGAACTTGAGCAACAATTCGCCGAGCGCGTGGGTTGCCGTCACGCCGTGGCGCTGTCTTCGGCCACCGGTGCGATGCATGTCACGCTTCTGGCGCTGGGCATCGGCCCGGGCGATGAAGTGATCACCCCGTCGCAGACCTGGGTCTCCACGGCGAACATGATCTGCCTGCTGGGTGCCACACCGGTGTTCGTTGACGTCGATCGTCATACCCTGATGAGCGACGTCGATGCGATCGCGGCGGCTATCACGCCGCGGACCAAAGCGATCATTCCGGTGCACTACGCTGGCGCGGCCTTTGATCTGGATCCGCTGTATGAGCTGGCCGATCGCCATGGCATTACCGTGATCGAAGACGCGGCACACTCGGCGGGCACCACTTACCGTGGCCGTCCGGTCGGCGCGCAAGGCACGGCGATTTTCTCGTTCCACGCGATCAAGAACATGACCTGCGCTGAAGGCGCGATGTTTGTCAGCGATGACGAAGCCCTCGCCAACCGCGTGCGCACCCTGAAGTTCCACGGTCTGGGCGTCGACGCCTACGACCGCATGACCCACGGTCGCAAACCGCAGGCGATGGTTCTCGAGCCGGGCTTCAAATACAACCTGGCCGATATCAACGCTGCGATTGCCCTGGTTCAACTCAAGCGTCTGGACGAAATCAACGCCAAGCGTGAAGTGTTGGCGCAAGCCTATCTCAAGCGCCTGGCGCACTTGCCGGTCCAGCCGCTGCACCTGCCGACGTATCCGCAGCAGCACGCCTGGCACCTGTTCATCGTGCGCATCGACGCCGAGCAGTGCGGCATGGATCGCGAAGCGTTCATGAAAGGCCTGCAAGAGCAGAACATCGGCAGCGGCATTCACTTTGTCGCGACCCACATGCACACGTATTACCGTCAACGCTACCCGGACGTCCACTTGCCTGACACCGAGTGGAACTCCGCGCGCCTGTGCTCGATCCCGTTGTTCCCGGACATGACGCTCGACGACGTCGAGCGGGTAGCCAGCGCCATTGAAACTACTCTGGAACGAAGCCTTTGAGACCCTATCCGATTAATTGCGTGTCGATCGTCATTCCGGTCTACAACGAAGAGCAAAGCCTGCCCGAGCTGCTGCGCCGCACCGAAGCCGCTTGCGCGCAGCTGACGCAGCCGTTCGAAATCGTGCTGGTCGACGACGGCAGCCGCGATGATTCCGCGCAAATCCTGCAAGATGCCGCCGAACGCGCAGGCAGCTCCATCGTTGCGGTGATCCTCAACCGTAACTACGGGCAACACGCAGCGATCATGGCCGGTTTCGAACAGTGCAAAGGCGACGTGGTCATCACCCTCGACGCCGACCTGCAAAACCCCCCCGAAGAAATTCCGCGGCTGGTGGAACAGGCCGCGCTGGGCTACGACGTGGTCGGCACTGTGCGCAACAACCGTCAGGATTCCGCCTGGCGTCGCTGGCCATCGCGCGTGATCAACCTCGCCGTGCAACGCTCCACTGGCGTTGCCATGAGCGACTACGGCTGCATGCTGCGCGCCTATCGCCGCACCATCGTTGACGCCATGCTCGCCTGCCGCGAACGCAGCACGTTCATTCCGATCCTGGCCAACAGCTTCGCCCGTCACACCACCGAAGTGCTGGTACAGCACGCCGAGCGTGAACACGGCGATTCCAAATACAGCCCGATGCGTCTGATCAACCTGATGTTCGACCTGGTCACCTGCATGACCACCACCCCACTGCGCCTGCTGAGCATCATCGGTTTCAGCATGGCGATTGTGGGTGGACTGTTCGCCTTCATGCTGATCTTCCTGCGTCTGATCTTCGGCGCCGCGTGGGCCGGCGATGGTTCCTTCGTGCTGTTCGCCGTGCTGTTTATCTTCACCGGTGGCCAGTTCATCGGTATGGGTTTGCTGGGTGAATACCTCGGCCGCATGTACAGCGATGTGCGTGCCCGCCCACGTTTCTTCATCGAAAAAGTGCTGCGTAGCCAGCCTCCCGTTGCCGCCCCGGTTACCACCGCAGCGGTCAGCGAAGAATCCTCTACTTCAACTTCCAATCAGGTCGCATCATGAATCCGAAAGCTGTCGTCTTTGCCTACCACGATATTGGCTGCGTTGGCATCGAAGCCCTGCTGAACGCCGGCTATGACATCGCCGCCGTGTTTACCCACGCTGATGACCCGAAGGAAAACAATTTCTACGGTTCGGTTGCACAGCTGTGCGCACTCAAGGGCATTCCGGTTCACGCTCCTGAAGATGCCAACCATCCATTGTGGATCGAGCGCATCGCCAAACTGAGCCCGGACTTCATCTTCTCGTTCTACTACCGCAACCTGCTGAGCGAAGAGCTGCTGGCCTGCGCCGCCAAAGGTGCCTTCAACCTGCACGGTTCGCTGCTGCCGACTTATCGCGGTCGCGCACCGGCCAACTGGGTGCTGGTCAACGGCGAAACCGAAACCGGCGTCACCCTGCACCGCATGGTCAAACGCGCTGATGCTGGCGCGATCCTGGCGCAGAGCCGAGTAGCCATCGAGCGTGCCGACACCGCACTGACCGTGCACGGCAAATTGCGTTCGGCCGCAGCTGATCTGCTCAAGGACGCCCTGCCAAATTTGGCTCAAGGCAAACTGACCGAGACCGCGCAGGACGAATCCAAAGCCACTTACTTCGGTCGTCGTACCGCGGCAGACGGCAAGCTGGTGTGGAAGCGCCCTGCTGAAGAACTGTTCAACCTGGTTCGCGCCGTGACCAAGCCTTACCCGGGCGCGTTCTGTGCGGTAGGCGAGCACAAGCTGATCGTCTGGAGTGCCGAAGTTGTCAAAGGCAACGAAGGTCTGGCACCTGGCCGCGTGATCAGTGTCGATCCACTGCGTATCGCCTGTGGCGAAGACTCGCTGGTGGTCAACGCCGGTCAGCGTAACGAAAGCGGTCTGTATCTGAGCGGCCCACAACTGGCCAACGAATTGGGTCTGGTTGATGGTTCCGTGCTGCGTGGTGCTGAATCGGGCCGTGCTCCGCGTCGTACCCGTGTACTGATCCTGGGCGTCAACGGTTTCATCGGCAACCACCTGTCCGAGCGCCTGCTGCGTGACGACAAGTACGAAGTCTACGGTCTGGACATCGGCTCCGACGCGGTTGAGCGTCTGCGCAGCCACCCGAACTTCCACTTCGTCGAAGGCGATATCTCGATTCACTCCGAGTGGATCGAATATCACATCAAGAAGTGCGACGTGGTCTTGCCGCTGGTGGCCATCGCGACGCCTATCGAATACACCCGCAACCCGCTGCGTGTTTTCGAACTGGACTTCGAAGAGAACCTGAAACTGGTTCGCTACTGCGTGAAGTACAACAAGCGCGTGATCTTCCCGTCGACGTCCGAAGTCTACGGCATGTGCCAGGACAAGAACTTCGACGAAGACACTTCGAACCTGATCGTTGGCCCGATCAACAAGCAACGCTGGATCTACTCGGTTTCCAAGCAACTGCTGGACCGCGTCATCTGGGCTTACGGCGCCAAGGGCCTGAACTTCACCCTGTTCCGTCCGTTCAACTGGATGGGCCCGCGCCTGGACCGTCTGGACTCGGCTCGTATCGGTAGCTCCCGCGCCATCACCCAGTTGATCCTGAACCTGGTGGAAGGTACGCCGATTCGTCTGTTCGACGGTGGCGAGCAGAAGCGCTGCTTCACTGACATCGCCGACGGTATCGAAGCGCTGGCACGCATCATCGACAACGACAATGACGCGTGCAACGGCCAGATCATCAACATCGGTAACCCGGACAACGAAGCCAGCATCCGTCAGTTGGGCGAAGAACTGCTGCGTCAGTTCGAAGCTCACCCGCTGCGTGCCAACTTCCCTCCGTTCGCCGGTTTCCGCGACGTAGAAAGCAAGGCGTTCTACGGTGCCGGTTACCAGGACGTGGAACACCGCAAGCCAAGCATCGAAAACGCCAAGCGCCTGCTGAACTGGGAGCCTACCGTCGAGATGAGCGAAACCATCGGCAACACCCTGGACTTTTTCCTGCGTGAAGCCATGGCTGAAATCGCGGACAAGCGCTGATGCAGGCAGGACTCCGGATCGATGTAGACACCTATCGTGGCACCCGGGAGGGGGTGCCTCGGCTGTTGGAAATGCTCGATGAAGCTCAGATCAAAGCGACGTTCTTTTTCAGCGTCGGGCCGGACAACATGGGGCGCCATTTATGGCGTCTCATCCGCCCACAGTTCTTCTGGAAAATGCTCCGTTCGAAGGCTGCCAGCCTATATGGCTGGGATATTTTGCTGGCCGGCACCGCCTGGCCGGGCAAGCCAATCGGGCGCGACCTGGGTCACCTGATGCGCCAGGCGGTCGACGCCGGTCACGAAGTCGGCCTGCATGCCTGGGATCACCACGGCTGGCAGGCCAATGCCGGACGCTGGAGCGAAGCGCAACTGATCGAGCAGATTCGTCTCGGCGTCGATTGCCTCAGCGACATCATTGGTCAACGCATCGACTGTTCGGCCACGGCCGGCTGGCGTGCGGATGAGCACGTAGTGGAAGCCAAGGAAACGTTCGGCTTCCGTTACAACAGTGATTGTCGCGGCAGCAGTCTGTTTCAACCCAGGCTGCTGGATGGCAGCCTGGGTACACCGCAAATCCCAGTGGACATGCCCACTTTCGACGAAGTCGTCGGACCGGACGTGAGCGCTGGCGACTTCAACGCATTCATTCTCGAGCGTTTCCGCGCCGAGAACCTGAACGTGTACACGATTCATGCAGAAGTAGAAGGGATTCTCATGGCCAATGACTTTCGTCAATTGCTCGCGCAGGCACGCGCACGCGATATTCTTTTCCAACCCTTGGGCAACTTGTTGCCTGCACAGATCGATTCCCTGCCGGCAGGGCAATTGGTTCGCGGCGCCTTGAACGGTCGCGAGGGCTGGTTGGGAGTACAACGTCCATGACCGCTCGCTGGGCACTCCCCCTTTTACTGCTCGCGTTCTGCCTGGCTTTTCTTCTACCGCTGGGCTCGCACGGCCTGTGGATTCCAGACGAAAGCCGTTACGCGCAAATCGGTCAGGAAATGCTGCTCAGCGGCGACTGGATCTCTCCCCATTTCATGGGGCTGCGCTACTTTGAAAAGCCCATCGCCGGCTATTGGATGATCGCTATCGGTCAGGCCGTCTTTGGCGAGAATTTATTTGGTGTGCGCATTGCCTCGGTGCTCAGCGTCGGGCTCAGTGCGTTGTTGGCGTACCTGGTCGCCCGCCGTTTGTGGAACGACCCGCGCAAGAGCTTTATCTGCACCCTGCTGTTTCTCAGTTTTGGCCTGGTGGCCACTCAAGCTGGCTACGCCAACCTGGACCCGCAATTTACCCTGTGGGTCAACTTGAGCCTCGTGACGCTGTGGTTCGCGATCAACGCCACGGGCCGTGAACGTTTACTGCATTGGGCGCTGCTGGGGTTTGCCTGTGCCATGGGCTTCATGACCAAGGGTTTTCTCGCCTGGCTGCTGCCGGCGCTGATCGCCCTGCCGTATATGCTCTGGCAAAAACGCCTCGGCGAACTGTTCAAATACGGCCCCCTGGCAGTCATTGTCGCGGTGCTGGTTTGCCTGCCTTGGGCGCTGGCCGTGCAATACCACGAGCCGGACTTCTGGAGTTTCTTCTTCTGGCACGAGCATATCCGCCGCTTTGCCGGTGATGACGCCCAGCATTCGCAGCCATTGTGGTTCTATCTGCCCGTGCTGGTCATCGCCAGCCTGCCGTGGGCCGCGCTGCTGCCAAGCACCTTCAAACAGGCATGGCTGACCAAGGGTCAGGCCAAAAGCGCTTTTCTGCTGCTGTGGCTGTTGCTGCCGCTGGCGTTTTTCAGCCTGAGCCGCGGCAAGCTGCCGACCTACATCATGCCGTGCATGTTGCCGCTGGCGCTGTTGATGGGCTCGGTGCTGGCTGATCGCATCGAACAGGCCAAAGTCGGCGCTGTTCGGCTCAATGGCGTGCTCAACGTAGTGCTGGGCCTGCTGGGGCTGGCGGTGCTGGCCTACCTGCAATGGAAACGTCCGGTCTACGACAACGAACCGCTGCATGTGGCGCTGCTGGTGATTGCCCTGTCAGGCTGGGTCGTGACCAATCTCATGCAAGCGCTCAAGCCCCGCACCTGGTGGGCTTCGTCCGCCGTCGGTGCGTGGCTGGTGGTGGCGTTGCTGCCCGCCGCGCTGCCGAACCGCCTGGTGTTCAACAAGACGCCAGATCTGTTCATCGCCCGCCACGCACAGGAGCTCAGCCAGAGTAAAACCCTGCTGAGCAATGACCTCGGCGCCGCCTCGGCGTTGGCCTGGCGTATTCGCCGTCCTGACGTGGCGTTGTACAACACCGTCGGCGAACTCAAGTACGGCTTGAACTACCCTGACGCCGCCGCTCGCACGGTCGGCGAAAAAGACGTCCAGCAATGGATGCTCAATGCCCGACGTCAAGGTCCGGTCGGCGTGGTGTTACGGGTCACCAGCGATGATGACCGGCGTGACGTCGCGTTGCTGCCCCAGGACGCTATTCGCTACGAGGAAGGGAGCATCATGATCCTGATCTTCGCCCAGGCACAATGATGACCTTCATCCTGCTGATTGCCGCCTGCCTGCTGAGCTGTTTGGGCCAGATCGCACAGAAGTTCGCCGTGGAAAGCTTTCGCGGCCGGGACATGAGCATCGGCCTGGCGCTGCGCTCGGGCTGGTTATGGTTGGCCTTGGCCAGTCTTGGATTCGGCCTGTTGCTCTGGCTATTTGTCCTGCAGCGTTTGGAAGTCGGCATTGCCTACCCGATGCTGAGCCTGAATTTCGTGCTGATCACGGTGGTCGCGCACTACCTGTTCAAAGAATCTATCGACCGCCGCCACTGGATGGGCGTGGTGCTGGTGATTTCCGGCGTCGTCTTGCTCGGGCAACAGGCATGAACCTGCGCAAAGGCATTACTTTCGCCCTGGGCAGCGTGCTGCTGGTCAGCGGCGCGCAACTGGGCATGCGCTGGAGCATGACCCGGCTGCCCTCCCCCACTCAGTGGCTGGATGCGCTGAGCAGTGGCAATATTAATCTGTTGGCAGCTGGCGTCGTGATTGCGGCGATCCTTGCTTACGCCCTGTCCATGCTCTGTTGGTTATTTGCCTTGCGTGACCTGCCGCTGGGCCGGGCGTATTCGTTGCTCAGCATCAGCTATGCGCTGGTATATTTGCTGGCTGCGAGCCTGCCATTCTTTAATGAAAGCTTCAGTCTTTCAAAGACACTGGGAGTGGCTCTGGTCATCCTCGGTGTTATTACGATCAACTCTCCACGTATACCCCGTCCTAGGGACCTAGTATGAAAATCAGTGTAATTGGTAGCGGTTATGTAGGTCTGGTGCAGGCAACTGTCCTGGCAGAAGTGGGCCATGACGTCGTGTGCATGGACGTCGACCAGAACAAGATCGAGCTGCTGAAGAAAGGTCAGGTCAGTATCTTCGAGCCGGGCCTGGAGAGCATGGTCCGCGAGAACCTGGAAAGCGGCCGTCTGCATTTCACCAGCGACGAAAAAATGGCCATCGAGCACGGTCAGGTGCTGTTCATCGCCGTGGGTACGCCGTCGGATGAAGATGGCTCCGCTGATCTGAAATACGTGTTGTCCGTTGGCGACGCGGTTGCTCGCCATCGTGTCGAACCGCTGATTCTGGTGGAAAAATCCACCGTACCGGTCGGCACCGGCGACACCCTGCGCGCGCACATCGAAGCCGCACTGCAGAAAGCCGGTCGCACGCTGGAGTTCGATATCGTCTCCAACCCGGAGTTTCTCAAAGAAGGCTCGGCCGTTTCCGACTGCCGCCGCCCGGATCGCATCGTGATCGGCTGCGAGCGCGAAGAAGTACGCGAAGTCATGCGCGAACTCTACGGACCCTTCAACCGTAACCATGATCGCATCATCTTCATGGACCTGCGCAGCGCCGAGCTGACCAAGTACGCCGCCAACTGCATGCTGGCGACCAAGATCAGCTTCATCAATCAGATCGCCGAGCTGGCCGAACACCTGGGTGCCGACATCGAGCATGTACGTCTGGGCATCGGTGCCGACTCGCGTATCGGTTATCACTTCATCTATCCAGGTGCCGGTTACGGCGGCTCGTGCTTCCCTAAAGACATGCGCGCCCTGATCCACAGCGCCCAGCAGGCCCATTGCTCGAGCGATCTGCTGGAAGCAGTGGAAGCCATCAATCAGCGTCAGAAGACCAAGCTGTTTGAGCGCGTGAATGCGTTCTTCAAAGGCGAACTGCGCGGCAAGACCTTCGCCATTTGGGGCCTGGCGTTCAAACCCAACACCGACGACATGCGCGATGCGCCTAGCCGTGTGTTGATGGAAGCCTTGTGGGAAGCGGGCGCGAAAGTTCTGGCCTATGACCCCGAAGCCATGCAGGAAACCCAGCGCATTTACGGCAACCATCCGGGCCTGACCCTGATGGGTACGCCTGAGTCGGTATTGGGCGGCGCCGATGCGCTGATCATCTGCACCGAATGGCAACAGTTCAAGGCACCGGACTTCAACCTGATCAAGGAGCGCCTGAACCAACCGGTGATTTTCGACGGTCGCAACCTGTACGACACCGAGCGCATGGCGCGCAAAGGCTTCCAGTATTTCCCGATGGGTCGTGGCGACTCGCGTAACCTGCCGATCCCGCATCAGCAGTGGTCGGCTGCCACCGCCGAGTAATCATCGGTAGGAGACTTTCTGTTGTCTGGGAAGTCTCCGGCGCTTACGCAGCCATTCGCCAACGTGTTGGCGAATGGCTGTCGCAGTGCGTCAGGCAGGCCGCCACCGCGGGCAAGCCTGCTCCTACAATCCGCTGTCAGGGCGCGCTGGTGGGCGCTTGTGGCACGTGCAGCAACACATATTCGTCATTATCGAAACGACCACTGACCATGACCGGTAACTCGGCGATCCGTGTGCCTTGCAGCGCCTTGAAGTCACGCTGCTCCATCAGCAGCCAGGCCGGCGCCTTGATGTTGGTCACTTGTTCGGTGGTATTGGTAAACAGCGGTTGCAAGTCTTCCGGAACATTGACCATGAACTTGATGGCCTTGCCGTCCTTGGTCAGTTGATGAAGGACCAGCGGTGCCGGCGCTTGCTTAATCGCCCCATAAACCGCCTGGGAAAAACTGCGCGTGTCATACACCGCTCGTTCCACCGGCTCGAACACCAGGATATAACTCGCCCACACCGACAGCACGCCACAAATGGCCAGGCCAACAGACCGCCACTGGACTTTGAACAACAGCGCCACGGCGATCAATTGCAACACCACCAGCACCGTCAGAATCAACCTGATGGAGTGGAGTTGATCGGAAAAACGATGCCGCGCCACCAGCAGGCCAACGATCAGCAGACTCGGCAATAACAGCCAGATACCTTGAATCAGCCAACGCAACCCGGCGAAAACACGCCCCTGCGCAACCTGAAACGGATAGGCCGCGATGATCGCCGCCATGGGAATCATCGGCAGCATGTACCGGGCCTTCTTGGCTTGCGGCACCGAGAGACCGATCATCACGATCAAGCCCGCCACCGCACAAAAAACAACCAGCCGCAGCGCAGGGTCATGCTGCTCGCGTTTGCTCAGCAACAGCGCCGCCAACACCAGCGCGGCCAATGGATAAGCCAGCGCGTAGTTACCCACGGAACTGGTGAAATAGTAGAGCACGCTGCTCTTGCCCTCGCTGCCATCCATGCGTGAGGTGAACTGCATCCGCACCACTTCGTGCAAGAAGTCCGCACCGCCAGCCACATGGGCCAACAGCAGCAGCACGCCGACGCAGGCCACCAACAACACCGCCGCCTGGACGCCGAAGATAAACATCCGGCGCCATTGGCCGTTCAGCACGTAATAACTGCAGAGCATGCCGGTGGGCACTACCAGCCCGATCGGCCCACGAATGGCGAATCCCAGCACCAGTAGCGCCAGAATCCAGCCCCTGCGTTGGCGAGCTTCAAAGTGATCGACGGCATACCCCAGGTAGAACACCGCAAAGGCCACCGTGGCCAGCATCTGATCCAGCGACACCGCGCGGGTCTCGGTGATAAAGGTGTTGCTCAGCAGTAGCAAGGCAACACTCAACAGCGCCCACAAACGCGAGTACGGCGCAACCAGGCGATACATCAGCATGACCAGAATGGCTGAAGAAAGCGCGGTTGGCAACCACGCGGTGAAGCTGTTCACCTGCCCGAACGGCAGCGAGAGCAGATAGATGAAAAAGGTCGTGGTCGCGGAGTAGTCCGGATACGGTTCACCGTAGGTGGTCGGAAAAAAGCCCGGACCGTGGCGCAACATTTCCTCGGCAAACAGCACGAAGCGCGAGTCGAATCCCAGCGCCTGCTGTTGGTAATTGCCGATGACGAACAACACCAGCGCCACAAGGCCGAGGAGCCATGACTGCTGGCGCAATGTCGCCATCGGCACTGCCGGTGATTGAGCTAGGGGTAAAGAGGACAAACGTGTATCTCCAGATAAATGGCTGAACCTTCCATAGGCCAGACAGGTACTCATAGCGCGTTGGATGGTGCCTTTCGCGGAGCGAAAAAAGTGTGAAAAACGACTCTCGACGCCTGCAATTAAAAAGGTAAATTTTAACCAATAGTTGCTGTACCCAGTATTCACCCCTCATCCGTGAAATTTTATAACAGTCATCGCTTCGTCTTAAACCTGTGCCTTACTCTGCCGCGGGCGGCGATCAGCGCGCTTGGCAGACTGCCTAAGCGCCAAGTAGTCGGACGTGGCATAATCACCCGCTGAATTTTTGCGGACTACTGAGAGGAGTTTCGGGGATGGAAAATTCCTCCAGCAAAAACAAGGGCTTACACCTATACGGGATTAAAGCCTGCGACACCATGAAAAAAGCGCGCACCTGGCTCGACGAAAAAGCCATGAGCTACGATTTTCATGACTATAAAACGGTCGGTATCGACCGCGAGCATTTGACCCAGTGGTGTAACGAGCATGGCTGGCAAGTCGTGCTCAACCGGGCCGGGACGACCTTTCGCAAACTCGACGACGGACAAAAAGCCGATCTCGATCAAGCCAAGGCCATCGAACTGATGCTCGCACAACCGTCGATGATCAAGCGCCCGGTGCTCGATCTCGGCGACAGAACCGTGATTGGCTTCAAGCCCGATCTGTATGCGGCGGCCTTCGAGTAAGCCACAGCGCTGCTAGAGCCCCGTTCACATCAGTAAAGAATGTTAGAGGTATCTTCATGTCCAATTCTCTGTTCAGCCTGGCGTTTGGCGTCGGCACTCAAAACCGTCAAGGCACCTGGCTGGAAGTGTTCTACGCGCAGCCACTGCTCAACCCGTCGGCCGAACTGGTCGCTGCCATCGCGCCAGCACTGGGCTACACCGGCGGCAACCAGGCCATCGCCTTCAACACCACTCAGGCGTCGCAACTGGCGGAAACCCTGAAGAGCATCGACGCCGGTCAGGCTGCTTTGCTGACCCGTCTGGCCGAAAGCCACAAGCCACTGGTCGTCACCCTGCTCGCCGAAGACGCGGCGCTGACCTCGACGCCTGAGGCCTACCTCAAGCTGCACCTGTTGTCGCACCGTCTGGTCAAGCCACACGGCCTGAGCCTGGCCGGCATCTTCCCGTTGCTGCCGAACGTAGCCTGGACCAGCCAAGGCGCCGTCGACCTGGGCGAACTGGCCGAGCGTCAGCTGGAAGCGCGCCTCAAGGGCGAACTGCTGGAAGTGTTCTCGGTCGATAAATTCCCGAAAATGACCGACTACGTGGTGCCGAGCGGCGTGCGTATCGCTGACAGCGCACGCGTGCGTCTGGGCGCTTACATCGGCGAAGGCACCACCGTGATGCACGAAGGTTTCGTCAATTTCAACGGCGGCACCGAAGGTCCGGGCATGGTCGAAGGACGCATCTCCGCGGGCATCTTCGTTGGCAAGGGTTCCGACCTGGGCGGCGGTTGCTCGACCATGGGCACCCTGTCGGGCGGTGGCAACATCATCGTCAAGATCGGTGAAGGCTGCCTGATCGGCGCCAACGCCGGCGTTGGTATTTCCCTGGGTGATCGCAACACCGTGGAAGCGGGCCTGTACGTCACCGCCGGAACCAAAGTCGCGCTGCTTGACGATAAAAACGAGCTGGTAAAAGTGGTCAAGGCCCGCGAACTGTCAGATCAAACGGACCTGCTGTTCCGTCGCAACTCGCAAACCGGTGCCGTGGAATGCAAATCCCACAAGTCGGCCATCGAGCTGAACGAAGCGCTGCACGCTCACAACTGATGTGATGCAGCGTCCGGATCCGAGGTTGTATTGATATACACTCGGATCCGGTCCATCGAGTTTGAATAACCATGCTTCTGCCCTCCCCCTGGCGTGCTGATTTCCCAGCCATCGCCGCACTGCATCGGCAAGGCCAGACCTATCTGGACAACGCCGCGACCACGCAAAAACCTCAAATACTGCTGGATGCCCTGCACCATTACTACGTCAATGGCGCAGCCAACGTGCATCGAGCGCAACACCTGCCGGGCGCCACCGCGACCCAGGCCTTCGAAGACAGCCGGCGCAAAGTTGCTGACTGGCTGAATGCCGGCGACATCGCGCAAATTGTTTTTACCCACGGCGCGACCTCGGCGCTGAACCTGTTGGCCTATGGGCTTGAGCATCTGTTCAGCGCCGGCGATGAAATTGTCATCAGCGCTCTGGAGCACCACGCCAATCTGTTGCCCTGGCAGCAGTTGGCCCGGCGCCGGGACCTCAAGCTGGTGATCCTGCCGCTCGACGCCGACGGTCTGATCGATCTGCAAACCGCAGCCGAGCTGATCGGCCCACACACCCGCTTGCTGGCGGTGAGCCAACTGTCCAACGTACTGGGCACCTGGCAGCCGTTACCTGAATTGCTGAACATGGCAAAGGTTGCCGGCGCGCTGACCGTTGTCGATGGCGCCCAGGGCGTCGTCCACGGTCGCCATGATGTGCAGGCGCTGGGCTGTGATTTCTATGTGTTTTCCAGCCACAAGCTGTATGGCCCCGACGGCGTTGGCGCGTTGTGTGGCCGTCATCAGGCCTTGGCGCAACTGCGTCACTGGCAGTTTGGTGGCGAGATGGTGTTGAACGTGGATTACCATGACGCCAGCTTCCGCGCTGCACCGCTGGGTTTTGAAGCCGGGACGCCGCCGATTGCCAGCGTGATTGGCCTTGGCGCGGCGCTGGGCTACCTGGCGAGCCTCGATCACCACGCGGTGCTGGTCCACGAAGCCGCGCTGCACAGTTTGCTGCTGAACGGCCTCAAAGCCCGTGAAGGCGTGCGCGTGCTGGGCAACCCCCAGACCGCACTGGTGAGTTTCGTGGTCGACGGTATTCACAACGCCGACCTGGCGCACCTGCTCACCGAACAAGGCATCGCCGTACGCGCCGGACACCACTGCGCCATGCCGCTGATCAAAAGCCTCGACCTGACGGGTGCGATTCGGGTTTCCCTGGCGCTGTACAACGATTCCGACGACCTGGCGCGCTTTTTCAGTGCCTTGGATCAGGCGTTGGAGCTGCTGCGATGAACCTGCCAGCCGAGGCGCAGACCGCGCTCGAGACCTTCAATCAGTCGCTCGGTTGGGAACAACGTGCACGCCTGTTGATGCAGTGGGGCGAACGCTTGCCCGCCCTCAGCGACGAGGAAAAAACCGAAGAACATCGGGTGCACGGCTGCGAAAGCCAGGTCTGGTTGCTGGGCGACATCAGTAACGGTCACTGGCAATTTCGCGCGGCCAGCGATGCGCGTTTGATTCGGGGTCTGGTGGCGCTGCTGCTGGCAAGGGTCAACGGGTTGTCGGCTGAAGATCTGCAGCAGGTGGACTTGCCGGACTGGTTCAGCCAACTGGGCCTCAGCCGGCAACTCTCGCCCTCACGCAGCAACGGCTTGAATGCCGTGCTGCAACGCATGCGTCAGCTGGCTTGCGGCAACGCCTGAGCAGGTTTACTGCGTTCTGACGGACGTCGCGCGCCAGCGACAATCTTATCCACCGCCTTGGTGGCCGCGACCATACCGAAGGTCGCAGTGACCATCATCACCGCGCCGAAACCACCGGCGCAGTCCAGCTTCACGCCATCGCCGACAAAGCTCTTCTGCAGGCAAATGCTGCCGTCCGGTTTTGGATAGCGCAGTTGTTCGGTGGAAAACACGCACGGCACGCTGTAATGCCGGGTCACGGTGCGCGAGAAACCGTAGTCGCGACGCAAAGTCGAGCGCACTTTAGAGGCCAGCGGATCGTTGAAGGTACGGTTGAGGTCGCAGACCTGGATCAGCGTCGGGTCAATCTGCCCGCCCGCACCGCCGGTGGTGATGATCTGGATCTTGCGGCGTTTGCACCAGGCGATCAGCGCGGCTTTAGCGTTAACGCTGTCGATGCAGTCGAGCACGCAGTCGATGTCCGGGGTGATGTACTCGGCCATGGTCTCGCGGGTGACGAAATCGGCGACGGCGTGCACCGTGCAGTCCGGGTTGATCGCACGCAGGCGTTCGGCCATGACCTCGACCTTGGCCCGGCCGATGGTGCCGTCCAGCGCATGCAACTGGCGATTGCTGTTGCTGACGCAGACGTCATCCAGGTCGAACAACGAGATCTCGCCGACACCGCAGCGAGCCATCGCTTCCGCCGCCCACGAACCGACTCCGCCGATGCCGACGATCGCCACATGCGCCGCGCGCAACCGCTCCAGGCCTTCGATGCCATACAAACGGGCGACGCCAGCAAACCGCGGATCTTCTGTGCTCATGACCATTACCCCAAAAACCGGCGCGCATTATAGGGCCGTATGGGGTTCAGAGCATCTTTATCCTGATGAAGCGCTATCGCAGACAAGCCCGTTCCTACAGTTCTTGGTGATTTCGTCGGCAAGACAACTTGTTACAGAACTTAGTTTCATTAAAGTTGACCAATAGCCATCTTACTGTACAGCCGTACAAGGCCCAGAGTAGGATGCGCGCCGACCGGCGTTCGTCGGCTATTCCCTGTTCCACCCTTTGGAACCAGAAACATCTATGGCATCGCGTAAATTTGGACTCAACCTGGTGGTAGTGGTCGCAATCGCCGCACTATTCACCGGCTTCTGGGCGCTGATCAACCGCCCGGTTACAACCCCCGACTGGCCCGAGCAGATCTCCGGCTTCTCTTACTCTCCTTTTCGCCAGGATGAAAATCCGCAAAAAGGCATCTACCCGACTGACGACGAAATGCGTCAGGACCTGGAGTTGATGAGCAAGCACACCGACAGTATCCGTATCTACTCGGTCGACGGTACGCTGGCGAATATTCCGAAACTGGCGGAAGAGTTCGGCCTGCGCGTGACCCTCGGAATCTGGATCAGCCCCGATCTGGAGCGTAACGAACGCGAAATCGCCAAGGCCATCGAACTGGCCAACACTACTCGCAGCGTGGTTCGCGTGGTGGTGGGTAACGAAGCCTTGTTCCGTCGTGAAATCACCGTACAACAGCTGAGTGCGATCCTCGACCGCGTGCGCGCGGCGGTGAAAGTCCCGGTGACCACCTCCGAGCAATGGCACATCTGGGAGAAATACCCGGAACTGGCCAAACACGTCGACTTGATTGCCGCGCACATTCTGCCGTACTGGGAATTCATTCCCATGGACAAGGCTGGCCAATACGTACTCGACCGTGCGCGGGAACTGAAAAAAATGTTTCCGAAAAAGCCGCTGCTGCTGTCCGAAGTGGGCTGGCCGAGCAATGGCCGCATGCGTGGTGGTGCCGATGCGACTCAGTCGGATCAGGCGATCTACCTGCGCACTCTGGTCAACAAGCTTAACCGTCAGGGCTACAACTACTTCGTGATCGAAGCGTTCGATCAGCCGTGGAAAGCCAGCGACGAAGGTTCCGTGGGCGCGTACTGGGGCGTGTACAACGCTGCTCGCCAACAGAAATTCAATTTTGAAGGCCCGGTGGTGGCGATCCCGCAATGGCGCGTGCTGGCGATCGGTTCGGTGGTCCTGGCCTTGCTGGCCCTGGCCCTGCTGCTGATCGACGGTTCGGCACTGCGTCAACGTGGCCGCACCTTCCTGACCTTCACCGCGTTCCTTTGTGGTTCGGTGCTGGTGTGGATCGGTTACGACTACAGCCAGCAATACAGCACCTGGTTCAGCCTCACGGTAGGCTTCCTGCTGGCGTTGGGTGCATTGGGGGTGTTCATCGTGTTGATGGCCGAAGCCCACGAGCTGGCGGAAGCGGTATGGACCCACAAGCGGCGTCGTGAATTCCTGCCGGTCGAAGCGGACGAAGCCTACCGGCCGAAAGTCTCGGTGCATGTGCCGTGCTACAACGAGCCACCGGAGATGGTCAAACAGACCCTCAACGCATTGGCCGCGCTCGATTACCCGGACTTCGAAGTCCTGATCATCGACAACAACACCAAAGACCCGGCTGTCTGGGAACCGGTCAAGGCGCATTGCGAAATGCTCGGTTCGCGCTTCAAGTTTTTCCACGTCGCGCCATTGGCCGGTTTCAAGGGCGGTGCCCTGAATTACCTGATTCCGCACACCGCGCCGGATGCCGAAGTGATTGCGGTGATCGACTCGGACTACTGCGTCGATCGCAACTGGCTCAAGCACATGGTGCCGCACTTCGCCGATCCGAAAATCGCCGTAGTGCAGTCGCCGCAGGATTACCGCGACCAGAACGAAAGCACCTTCAAGAAGCTCTGCTACTCGGAATACAAAGGCTTCTTCCACATCGGCATGGTCACCCGTAACGACCGTGACGCGATCATCCAGCACGGCACCATGACCATGACCCGTCGCTCGGTGCTCGAAGAGCTGGGCTGGGCTGACTGGTGTATCTGTGAAGACGCCGAACTGGGTCTGCGCGTGTTCGAAAAAGGCTTGTCCGCTGCCTATTCCCACAACAGCTACGGCAAGGGTCTGATGCCGGACACCTTCATCGACTTCAAGAAACAGCGCTTCCGTTGGGCCTATGGTGCGATCCAGATCATCAAACGCCACACCTCGAGCCTGCTGCGCGGCAAGGACACCGAGTTGACCCGTGGTCAGCGCTATCACTTCCTCGCGGGCTGGTTGCCGTGGGTGGCTGACGGCATGAACATCTTCTTCACCCTCGGCGCCCTGCTGTGGTCGGGGGCGATGATCATCGTGCCGCAACGGGTCGATCCACCGTTGCTGATCTTTGCAATTCCGCCCTTGGCGTTGTTCGTGTTCAAGGTCGGCAAGATCATCTTCCTCTACCGCCGTGCGGTCGGGGTCAACATGAAGGACGCGTTTGCAGCCGCATTGGCCGGTCTGGCGTTGTCGCACACCATTGCCAAGGCAGTGTTGTACGGATTCTTCACCAGCAGCATTCCGTTCTTCCGCACCCCGAAAAACGCCGACAGCCATGGTTTGTGGGTAGCGATCTCGGAAGCGCGTGAAGAGCTGTTCATCATGCTGTTGCTGTGGGGCGCGGCGCTGGGCATCTGCCTGGTGCAGGGCCTGCCAAGCGCCGACATGAAGCTGTGGGTGGTCATGTTGTTGGTGCAATCGCTGCCGTATGTCGCGGCATTGATCATGGCGTTCCTGTCGTCGCTGCCAAAGCCGGTGCCGGTAGAGCAGGTCGCGACGGTATGACAGCTGCTTTGAAATAAAAAACAGCGGTAATAAACGGCGACCTTCGGGTCGCCGTTTTGCTTTAAGATGTTCGCCTTTTTAGCGCCCTTGAATTGTAGGAGCTGCCGCAGGCTGCGATCCGACGCGAAACCGTTTCGAGCCCATCGCAGCCTCCGGCAGCTCCTGCATTTAATGTGCGAACCCACGAATCGGAGTCCTTTCATGACGGCCCCAGCCGACCTCTCGCCCACCCTCCAACTCGCCTGCGACTTGATCCGTCGTCCATCGGTTACGCCGATCGATGCCGATTGTCAGGTGACGATGATGCAACGCCTGGGCGATGCCGGCTTCAAGCTGGAGCCGATGCGCATCGAGGATGTGGACAACTTCTGGGCGACCCACGGCACCCAGGACGGGCCGGTGCTGTGCTTCGCCGGTCACACCGACGTGGTGCCGACCGGGCCGGTGCAAGCCTGGCAGAACGATCCGTTCGATGCGTTGATCGACGAACACGGCATGCTTTGCGGGCGTGGCGCGGCCGACATGAAAGGCAGCCTGGCCTCAATGGTGGTGGCCACCGAGCGTTTCGTCGCCGATCACCCGAACCACAAAGGCAAGGTCGCGTTCCTGATCACCAGCGACGAAGAAGGCCCGGCGCACCACGGCACCAAAGCCGTGATCGAGCGTCTGGTGGCGCGGAAAGAGCGTCTGGACTGGTGCATCGTCGGCGAACCGTCGAGCACCACGCTGGTGGGCGACGTGGTGAAAAACGGCCGTCGCGGCTCGTTGGGTGCCAAGCTGACGGTGAAGGGCATTCAGGGTCACGTGGCTTATCCGCACCTGGCGAAGAACCCGATCCACCTGGCTTCGCCGGCCTTGGCCGAACTGGCCGCCGAGCATTGGGACAATGGCAATAGCTTCTTCCCGCCGACCAGCTTTCAGATCTCCAACCTCAACTCCGGCACTGGCGCGACCAACGTGATTCCAGGTGATCTGGTGGCGGTGTTCAACTTCCGCTTCTCCACCGAATCCACAGTCGAAGGCCTGCAACAGCGGGTCGCGACCATTCTCGACAAGCATGGCCTGGACTGGCACGTAGACTGGGCGTTGTCCGGTCTGCCATTCCTCACCGAACCGGGCGATTTGCTGGACGCTGTTTCGGCCAGCATCAAAGCGGTGACCGGTCGCGAAACCAAGGCTTCCACCAGCGGCGGCACTTCGGATGGGCGTTTTATTGCCACCATGGGCACCCAAGTGGTTGAACTGGGTCCGGTCAACGCCACGATCCACCAGGTCAACGAACGGGTATTGGCCAGCGACCTTGATGTCCTGACCGAAATCTACTACCAGACTCTGGTCAAGTTACTCGCATGATGCTGGCTTGCCCGATTTGCGCGGCCGCGCTCAGTGCTGTGGATAACGGTGTGGTCTGCCCTGTCGGCCACCGTTTCGACCGCGCGCGCCAAGGCTATTTGAACCTGCTGCCCGTGCAACATAAAAACAGCCGCGACCCTGGCGACAATCAGGCCATGGTCGAAGCGCGCCGCGACTTCCTCAACGCCGGCCATTACGCCCCGGTGGCCAAGCGCCTGGCTGAGCTGGCTGCGGAACACGCGCCGGCGCACTGGCTGGATATCGGCTGTGGCGAAGGTTATTACACCGCTCAAATCGCCAGCGCCCTGCCCGATTCGGACGGCTATGCACTGGATATTTCTCGTGAAGCGGTCAAACGCGCCTGCCGTCGCGACCCGACGCTGACCTGGTTGATCGCCAGCATGGCCCGCATACCGCTGCCGGACGCCAGCTGCCAGTTCCTCGCCAGCGTGTTCAGCCCGCTGGACTGGAATGAAGCCAAGCGCTTGCTCACGCCCGGCGGCGGCTTGATGCGCGTCGGCCCGACCAGCGAACACCTGATGGAACTGCGTGAGCGGCTGTACGACGAAGTGCGTGATTACGTCGACGACAAGCACCTGGCGCAAGTCCCTGACGGCATGCAGCTACAGCACAGCGAAACCCTGCGCTTCACCCTGACGCTGGTGGATGCCCAATCCCGCGCCAACCTGCTGGCCATGACACCCCACGGCTGGCGCGCCAGCGCGGAACGCCGGGCCAACGTCATCGAACAGCCGGAGCCGTTCGAAACCACGGTGTCCATGCGTTACGATTACTTCGTGCTTCAATAACCCACATCGATGCAGCCCTGCCCAGGCGGGGCCGCCGAACGAATCCGCGAATGGATTTTCCACTTTCTGACGAGGCATCCATGCGCCAACCTGATATCGAGATCTACCTCAAAGACGCCGACGTCGACCACAAAGCCATCGCCGCCTGGCTCAGCACCGCCCTCGGCTCGTGCAGCGACTGGGTACAAAAAGGCCAGACCTATAAGTGCCAAGCCGGCAACGTTGCCGTGACCTGGCTGCCAAAAGCGGTAGGCAAATGGAACAGCCTGTACCTGGAAAGCGATAAAACGCCGTGGGACGACGACATCGCCTGCGCGCGCGCCGCCTTCGCCGCGCTGAACGTGGAAGTGCGCTGCGCACCGGGCACCTGGGTCGAAGAAGAAAGCGACGACGCCGCCGACCGCTGGATTCGCATCAGCGCCGATGGCGAAGAAGAGATTGTCTGGCATACGAGCTGAGTCGTTAGATCAAGACACAAGATAATGTAGGAGCTGCCGGAGGCTGCGATCGCCCTGGAACAGGGCGCTCTGGATGATGATCGCGAAGGCCGTTCCGGCCTTATCGCAGCCTGCGGCAGCTCCTACAAGTGATTGATGCGCCCCGCCTGTTACACCCCCACCACATCCTCAGCCTGCAGGCCTTTCTGCCCGTCAATCAGGCCGTATTCAACCAGCTGACCTTCCGCCAGGGAGCGGTGGCCTTCGCCGCGGATCGCGCGGTAATGAACGAATACGTCACCGCCGCCTTCACGTTGAATGAAGCCATAACCCTTGGCGTCGTTGAACCATTTCACGTTGCCCGTCTCGCGTGCTGACATTGAATCGTTGCTCCATGTTTATTATTGGACAGGCGAGTATAGGGCAGGTGTAAAAACTACGAAATTCGTATAAACGGCGTCGTTTTTTGCCGATCGTCGGTATATACGTCACACTGTGGGCTCGTTTTTTAACCAGCAGAAGCCGTATGACCCGTTCTCCGTTCCGCCGTCTTGTGTTTGGCGCCCTGCGCCGGGTGTTGTATCTCTGGGTTCGCTCGGAAACCATCAACCAGTCCGCCTTCACTCTGAACCTCGACCGCAGCCGCCCGGTGTTCTACGCCCTGCAAAATCCATCATTGAGCGACCTGGCGGTGATTGACCGCGAATGCACCAAGGCCGGCTTGCCGCGCCCGGTGCTGCCAGTGTCGGTGGGCAATTTGCTGGAGCCTGCGGCGTTCTTCTATTTGACGCCGGAACCGGACTGGCTCGGTCGCCAGGACAAACGCGGAGCGCCGCCGACGCTGGAGCGGTTGGTCAGTGCCATCAGTCAGAACGCCGCCGAAGATGCGCAGATCATCCCGGTCAGTGTGTTCTGGGGCCAGTCGCCGGACAGCGAGTCGAGCCCGTGGAAGCTGTTGTTCGCCGACAGCTGGGCAGTGACCGGGCGCTTGCGTCAGTTCATCCGCATCCTGATTCTTGGACGCAAAACCCGCGTGCAATTCTCCGCGCCGGTGCATTTGCGCGAGCTGGTGAATGAAAACAAAGGCCACGAACGCACCCTGCGCATGACCCAACGCATCTTGCGCGTGCATTTCCGCAACCTTAAAACCGCAGTGATCGGCCCCGACCTGTCGCACCGGCGCAATCTGGTCAAGGGCCTGGTCGACGAGCCGATGGTCAAACAGGCGATTCTCGACGAAGCCGAGCGCGAGAAGATCCCGGAGAGCAAAGCCCGGGAACAGGCGCTGCGCTATGGCAACGAAATCGCCTCGGACTACACCTACTCGGCGATCCGCTTCCTGGAAGTGGTGCTGAGCTGGTTCTGGAACAAGATCTACGACGGGATCAAGGTCAGCCACATCGAAGGCGTGCAGGCGGTCTCCCCCGGCCATGAGGTGATTTATGTGCCCTGCCACCGCAGCCATATCGATTACCTGCTGCTGTCCTACCTGCTGTTCCGCAACGGTCTGACACCGCCGCATATTGCCGCCGGTATCAACCTGAACATGCCAGGCATGGGCGGTTTGCTGCGTCGTGGCGGGGCGTTCTTCATGCGCCGTACGTTCAAGGGCAACCCGCTGTACAGCGCAGTGTTCAACGAATACCTGCACACCCTGTTCACCAAAGGCTTCCCGGTCGAATACTTCGTCGAGGGCGGCCGTTCGCGTACCGGGCGCATGTTGCGGCCAAAACCCGGAATGTTGTCCATTACCTTGCGCAGTTTCTTGCGCAACTCGCGGATGCCGATCGTCTTCGTGCCGGTGTATATCGGCTACGAACGCGTGCTCGAAGGCCGCACCTACCTGGGCGAACTGCGCGGCGCGAGCAAGAAGAAAGAATCGATTTTCGACATGCTCAAGGTATTCGGCGCGCTCAAACAGCGCTTCGGCCAGGTGTCGGTCAACTTCGGTGAGCCGATCAAGCTGGCCGAGTTTCTCGACCACGAGCAACCGGACTGGCGCCAACAGGAATTGGGGCCGCAATTCCGCCCGGCCTGGCTCAACGAAACCACCAATCGCCTTGGCGAACGTGTCGCTCAGCGTCTGAACGAAGCGGCCGCGATCAACCCAGTGAATCTGGTGGCCTTGGCATTGCTGTCCACCAACAAGCTGGCGCTGGACGATCAGGCCATGGCGCGGGTGCTGGACCTGTACCTGACCTTATTGCGTCGAGTGCCGTACTCGCCCCACACCACCCTGCCCGAAGGCGACGGTAAGGCGCTGATCGAGTACGTGAAAGGGATGGATCTGCTGTCGGAACAAAAGGACGCATTGGGTAAGATTTTGTACCTCGATGAGCAGAACGCAGTGCTGATGACCTACTATCGCAACAACGTGTTGCACATTTTCGCCCTGCCTTCACTGCTGGCCAGCTTCTTCCAAAGTTCGTCGCGCATGACCCGCGAACAGCTGCTGCGTTACACCCGCGCGCTGTATCCGTACCTGCAATCCGAAC
Source organism: Pseudomonas sp. NA-150 (assembly GCF_044336365.1). NCBI lineage: Bacteria > Pseudomonadati > Pseudomonadota > Gammaproteobacteria > Pseudomonadales > Pseudomonadaceae > Pseudomonas > Pseudomonas sp. NA-150. The sequence goes on from NZ_CP172305.1 coordinate 5,244,521, forward strand.
TGTTCATTCGCTGGACTCTGGACGAGTTGGACGGCGTGATTGATCAGTGGCTGGAGGCGTTTGTCGAGCAAGGTCTGCTGCGCTTCGAGAACGATGTGTACCTGCGTCCGGCACCCAGCTCGCGTCATTTCGTGTTGCTGACATTGCTCTCGCGGGCCATCGCCCAGACCCTGCAACGCTTCTATATGGCGATTTCGCTGCTGCTCAACAGCGGCCAGAACACTATCAGCGCCGAAGAGCTGGAAGACCTGTGCACGATCATGGCCCAACGCCTGTCGATTCTGCACGGCCTGAACGCGCCGGAATTTTTCGATAAAAGCTTGTTCCGGCATTTCATTCAGACGCTGCTCGAGCAGGATGTTTTACGCAAAGACCCCGCCGGAAAACTCGGTTATCACGCGCTGCTCGGTGAGCTGGCGGAAGGCGCGGCGAAGCGGGTTTTGCCGGCGGAAATCCGTTTGTCGATCCGCCAGGTCGCCCTGCATCGCAGCGAAGATGTAACAGAACCAGCCCCTGCGCCGTAAAATCCGTTAAGTTTCGTAGCGCTGGTGCCAGGCTTTTTCTGGCACCACCGGTACGGAGATTCCGATGAAAAAACTAGCACTGCTCTTTCTGACCGCCCTGCTCGGTGCCTGCAGCACCGGACACCCCCCGGGGCAGGCCAGTCTCGACGGCGAGGTCTTTTACCTGCAACGCATGGCCCTGCCGCCCACAGCAACCCTGAGCGTCGCCCTACACGATGTGTCCAAGGCCGACGCCCCCGTTGTGGTATTGGCCAGACAAAGCGGCCCCATCGAAGGCCAGGTGCCACTACCCTTCCACCTGGATTATGATCCGAAAAAAGTACAGGCCGGCCATCGTTATGTGGTCAGTGCTCGCATTGAACTGGACGGAAAACTGCTGTTTATCAGCACCCGACACCATCCCGTACAACTCGACGGCCAGGATCAACAACCGCTGAGAATCCGCGTGGATTCAGTTCAGTAAATTCTCTCGGCACCGAGCGAACATTCCGTGCCTCTCACCCGATCCCCTTTGAAAAGGATGTTTCCATGCTCCGCCCTTCCGTTACCTTTGCCGGCCTGTTCGCGGGCCTGCTGCTGTCGGCCAACGTGTTTGCCCTGTCCATCAGCGACCTGTCGCAGTCGGACGCTTCTGGCGGCCTCAAGGACGCCTTGACCCAAGGCGCACAAATCGCCGTCAAACAACTGGGCGTACCGGGTGGTTTCAGCAACAACAAGGACGTGCGCATCGAGCTGCCAGGCAGCCTCGGCAAGGTCGCGAAGAAGATGAAACAGTTCGGCATGGGGGCCCAGGTTGATGAACTGGAAGCCAGCATGAACCAGGCCGCCGAAGCCGCCGTGCCGCAAGCCCAGGCGATTCTGGTCGATGCGGTGAAGAAGATGAGCGTGACGGACGCCAAGGCGATTCTGACGGGCGGCAACGACTCCGCCACTCAGTACCTGAACAAAACCAGCCGCGATCAAATCCGCGCGAAATTCCTGCCGATCGTCAAACAAGCCACTGACAAGGTCGGCGTTGCCCAGAAATACAACAGCTTCGCCGGTCAGGCCGCCTCACTGGGCGTGGTCAATAGCAAAGACGCCAACATCGAAGGCTACGTGACTGAACAAGCCCTCAACGGCCTGTTCGAGATGATCGGCAAGCAAGAAGCCAGCATCCGCCAAAACCCGGCTGCGGCGGCGACCAGCCTGGCGAAGAAGGTGTTTGGGGCGTTGTAAGGCAAAAAGGTCATGTAAATCCGTAGCAGTCCGGCTTGCCGGCGTCAGCGCCTGTAAGATCGCCATCGCCGGCAAGCCGGACCGCTACGGGAGTAGGACAAGTCAGCCCTCGACCTTCTTCACCCTGAACCACGCCGCATACAGCGCTGGCAGGAACAACAGCGTCAGCGCCGTCGCGACGATCAGGCCGCCCATGATCGCCACCGCCATCGGGCCGAAGAACACGCTGCGTGACAGCGGAATCATTGCCAGCACCGCCGCCAACGCCGTCAGAACGATGGGGCGGAAGCGGCGCACGGTGGCTTCGATGATCGCTTGCCATTGGTCCAGCCCGCCGGCGATGTCTTGTTCAATCTGGTCGACCAGAATCACCGAGTTGCGCATGATCATCCCGGACAGGGCGATGGTGCCGAGCATGGCGACGAAGCCGAACGGCTGGTTGAACACGATCAGGAACAACGTCACGCCGATCAGGCCCAGCGGTGCCGTGAGGAACACCATGGCGGTGCGCGAAAAGCTGCGCAGTTGCAGCATGAGCAGGGTCAGCACCACGACGATGAACAACGGTACGCCGGCCTTCACCGAGTTCTGTCCACGCGCCGAGTCTTCCACCGTACCGCCGACTTCAAGCAAATAACCGTCCGGCAATTCGGCGCGCACGCCGTCCAGCGTCGGCAGGATTTGCGCCACCAGGGTCGCCGGCTGTTCCTTGCCGTAGATGTCGGCGCGGATGGTCACGTTGGGCAGGCGATTGCGGTGCCAGATCACGCCCTCTTCAAAGCCATATTCCAGCGTCGCGATTTGCGACAAGGCGACGCTGGTGCCGTTATTGGTCGGGATGGCCAGGCTCGGTAACGAGGCCAGCCCTTCGCGCTCCTGATGCGTACCGCGCAGCAGGATATCGATCAACTCATCGTCTTCGCGGTATTGGCTGACGCTGGAGCCGGTCAACGAGCTTTGCAGGAAGCGCGACAGGTCGGCGGTGGTCACCCCCAAGGCCCGCGCCCGGTCCTGATCGATGTTGAGGTGCACCACCTTGCTCGGCTCCTCCCAATCGAGGTGGACGTTGGACACATGCGGGTTTTCCCGCACCTTGGCGGCGACCTCGCGCGCCAGTTCGCGCACTTTTTCGATGTGTTCACCGGAAATCCTGAACTGCACCGGGAAGCCTACCGGCGGACCGTTTTCCAGACGTGTCACCCGAGGGCGCAAGGTCGGAAACTGCTCGTTGAGGGTGGTAATCAACCAGGTGCGCAAGGTCTCGCGATCCTCGATGGTTTTCGCCAACACCACGAACTGGGCGAAGCTGGCCGCCGGTAATTGTTGATCCAGCGGCAGGTAGAAACGCGGCGAGCCGGTACCGACATAGACCACGTAATTGTCGATGCCTTGGTGATTCTTCAGCATCTCTTCCAGACGCTTGACCTGCTCGTTGGTACTGCTCAGCGAGGCGCCTTCGGCCAGTTTCAGGTCGACCATCAACTCCAGTCGCCCGGACGCCGGGAAGAACTGCTGCGGCACGAATCGAAACATCACCACCGACAGCACGAACAGGCCGACCGTCAACACCAGCACCGTCTTGCGTCGACGCACGCACCAGCCGACAAGGGCACGGACACGTTTATAGAATGGCGTGCCATAGGGGTCGTGGGCCTGAGCGTCCGGGCCATGTTTCGCCGCATGGATTTTCGCCAGGTCCGGGAGTAGCCGGTCACCCAGATACGGCACGAACACCACGGCGGCGACCCACGATGCCAGCAGGGCAATGGTCACCACCTGGAAGATCGAACGGGTGTATTCGCCGGTACTGGACTGCGCCGTGGCAATCGGCAAAAAGCCCGCAGCGGTGATCAACGTACCCGTGAGCATCGGGAACGCCGTGCTGGTCCAGGCGAAACTAGCGGCCTTGAGCCGGTCGAAACCCTGTTCCATTTTGATCGCCATCATCTCCACGGCAATGATCGCGTCGTCCACCAGCAAGCCCAACGCCAGCACCAGGGCACCGAGGGAAATCTTGTGCAGGCCGATACCGAGAAAATACATGCAGGCGAAGGTCATCGCCAATACCAGCGGAATGGTCAACGCCACCACCAGCCCGGTGCGCATGCCCAGAGAGAAGAAACTCACCAGCAACACGATGCCCAGGGCCTCGGTCAGCACATGCACGAACTCGCCAACCCCGGATTTTACCGCCGCTGGCTGGTCCGAGACCTTGCGCAGTTCCATGCCTGCCGGGAGGTTTTTCTGGATGTGGGCAAATTCGTCTTCCAGCGCATGACCCAGCGACAGAATGTCACCGCCGTCCTTCATCGCCACCGCCAGGCCAATCGCGTCTTCGCCCATGAAACGCATGCGCGGCGCCGGTGGATCGTTGAAGCCCCGCTGCACCTCGGCGACGTCACTGATGCGGAAGGTGCGATCGCCGACCCGGATCGGGAAGCTCCTGATTTCGTCCACGGTCTGGAACCGCCCGGTCACCCGCAGTTGAATGCGCTCACTGGGCGTTTCGAAAAATCCTGCGGTCGCCACCGCGTTTTGGTCTTCCAGGGCTTTCTGTACGCTCTGCAGTGACAGCCCGAGGGTGGCCAGTTTCACGTTCGACAGCTCGATCCAGATTTTCTCGTCCTGCAGGCCCAGCAGATCGATCTTGCCGACGTCCTTCACTCGCTGCAGCTGGATCTGGATGCGATCCGCGTAGTGCTTGAGCACCGCGTAGTCGAAACCTTCGCCGGTCAGCGCGTAGATATTGCCGTAGGTGGTGCCGAATTCGTCGTTGAAAAACGGCCCCTGAATGCCCTGCGGCAAGGTCTGGCGGATGTCGCCGATCTTCTTGCGGACCTGATACCACAACTGCGGAATGTCTGAGGAGAGCATGGCATCGCGGGCCATGAAGGTGACCTGCGACTCGCCGGGACGCGAGAACGAAACGATGCGCTCGTAATCACCGGTTTCCATCAGTTTTTTTTCGATGCGGTCGGTGACCTGCCGTGCTACTTCTTCGGCACTGGCGCCCGGCCACAAGGTGCGTACCACCATGGCCTTGAAGGTGAACGGCGGGTCTTCACTCTGGCCGAGCTTGGTGTAGGACAGCGCGCCAACGATCGCCAGCAACATCATCAAAAACAGCACGATCTGCCGATTGCGCAGGGCCCATTCGGAAAGGTTGAAACGCATGCAGGGCTACTCCTTCGCCGCCAGTTTCACTTCCCGATTGCTCCGATCCACCGGACGCACCTTTTCCCCGTCATGCAGCACATGCACCCCCGCCGCGACGATCCAGTCGGTGACGTTGAGGCCGCTCAGCACCGGCACGCTGTCCTGACCGTAGGCCGCGACCTGTACCGGAGTGCGCTTGAGCGTGTTGTCGGACTCCAGGCGCCAGACATAGGTGGCACCGTTTTCGGCGGTCAATGCCGACAAGGGCACAGACAGCGCCACGGTCTGGTCAGTCTGGATAAATACCCGGGCGCTCTGGCCCAGCTCGGCAGGGACTTTGCCGCCGGCGAACGCAATCCGCGCAGCGAACGTCCGCGAACGCGGGTCGGCCGACGGTGAAAGCTCGCGAATATGACCGGGGAAGCGTTGATCCTGCTGTGCCCACAATTCGACCGCTACCGGCTGGCCGATCTTGAATCGGCCGAAGTTTTGCTCCGGCAGGCTGATCAGCACTTCGCGTTCACCGTCGGTCGCCAAGGTGAATACCGTTTGTCCGGCGGCGACCACTTGTCCGACTTCCACCAAACGGCGGGCGATAACGCCATCTTGCGACGCACGCAGCACTGTGTAACTGGCCTGATTATCGGACACCGTGAATTGCGCCTTCATTTGCTTGAGGCGGGCATCGCCGGCGAGGTAAAGGTTTTCCGCGTTATCGAAGGCCGAACGGCTGACCAGTTGCCGCTCCATCAGGGTCTTATAGCGGTCACGTTCCGAGCGCACCAACTGCAAATTAGCTTCGGCGGCGGCGACCTGAGCGCGGCTAGACTCCAGTTGCAGGCGCATGTCCTGGGGGTCCAGCTCGGCCAGCGGCTGATTGGCCTTGACCCGCTCACCCTCTTCCACCAGACGCTTGGTCACTTTGCCGGGAATGCGGAACGCCAGTTCTGGCTCGAAGCGCGCGCGTACTTCGCCAGGGTAACTTTCCATCGACTGCGACGCCGGCTGCGGCTGAATGACCATGGCCGGGCGCACCGTGGCCTGTGGAGGCGCTTCATGGCCACAGGCCGTCAGCAGAAGCACCAGGCTGATCGGCAGGGTAAAGGACAAGGCATCGCGAAACATGGTGATGGGCCTTCGGCAAAGAATGCTTTAATTGTTGTACTGAAGCGTATAGTAAGAAATACCAAACTCACCAGTCCACTAATAAAACGAAGATGCCAGATAATTCATTAGCCTCGACCGGCCCCGGCCGCCCCAAAGACCTGGCAAAGCGCCAGGCTATTCTCGACGCGGCGAAAAACCTGTTTTTGCGCAACGGTTACGCCAGCACCAGCATGGACGCGGTGGCCACTGAGGCAGGTGTGTCGAAACTGACGGTTTATAGCCATTTCACGGACAAAGAGACCTTGTTCTCTGCTGCCGTGGTGGCGCGCTGCGAAGAACAACTGCCGGATCTTTTTTTCGAGGTTGCCCACGACACGCCGGTGGAGGTGGTCCTCAACAACATCGGCCGTGGCTTTTATGCGCTGATCAACAGTCCCGAGTCATTGGAACTGCATCGATTGATGGTCGCTCAAGGCGCCCAGGAGCCGAAACTGGCGCAGATTTTCTTCGAGGCCGGACCGCAACGCATCCAGCAGGAAATGGAGCGTTTTCTGAGCGAGATCGACAAAAGCGGTTGCCTGCGCATCGAAAGCCCGCGCATTGCCACCGAACATTTTTTGTCGCTGCTCAAGGGCGTCTGTAACTTCCAATTGCTAATCGGCTGCGCTGAACAGCCCAGCGAGCAAGAAGCGCAAGAGCATGTTCAGGAAGTCGTGAGTTTTTTCATGCGGGCTTATCGGCCCTGATGTCGCTTTGCGACAATCGCAGCCTTCGGCAGCTCTTACAGAGACCGCGCAATTTCTATAGGCGCTGCCGAAGGCTGCGAAGCGTCTTCAGCCTTTCAATGCCTTCTTCGGATAAATATCGTAGCGGCTCGACTTCCCATCCAGCGCATAACTCGGCTTCGGCCCGTCGATGCAGGGCGCCTTGCGCGGGCGTTTGACTACCACCCGATGGGTTGCCAGCGCCAACGCTGCTTCGAGCAATGCAGGGGCGTCCATGTCATCGCCCACCAGCGGCCGGAACAGGCGCATTTCCTTTTTCACCAGCGCGGTTTTCTCACGATGCGGGAACATCGGGTCGAGGTAGATCACCTGCGGCGCTTCACCTTCCCAGGCGCGGATCAGATCAATGGAATTGCCGGTCAACAACCGCATGCGCGCCATGATCGGCCCCACCTCACGGTCCTCCCGGCCACGGTTCAGGCCATCTTCCAGCAACGCAGCAATGATCGGCTGACGCTCGATCAGGCTCATTTCGCAGCCCAGGCTAGCCAACACGAACGCATCCTTGCCCAGCCCCGCCGTCGCATCCAATACCACCGGACGTACGCCGGGCTGAATGCCCACTGCCTTGGCGATCATCTGCCCGGTGCCGCCACCGAACAAGCGCCGATGGGCCGTAGCACCTTCAACAAAATCCACGCGCACCGGGCCCGAGGTGTCGGCGCCCAACTGCTGCAATTGCAAACCGTCGTCCGTCACCTGCAGGGCAAACTCCGCTTCGGCATCCGTCAACGGCAAGCCCAGACGCTGCGCCCAATGCTGCGCCTGCGCCTGCCCGTTGCTGGTCAAGGTCTCGACCCGGATGCGATTGCCCGCTTGTTGCTCACTCATGTGCCCACACGCTCAATTATTTGTTAATGATCGGCAACATTGGCCGATAACGAGAATATCCAGCATTTTGCCAGAGCCGGACGATTAACGAGCGCTATGTCTGACATTGAAAACAAATCGATAGGCTATTTGTCGCACGCCGGCGACTACAGCCTTCGCAACTCCCGAGCCTTGAGCGGTGTCACCCAGCTCTGGTCGGACGCGTTCGCTCGCGCAATGGCAGAACAAGTTGGTGAAAGCACAGGCGTTTCCACCGAGGTCAGCCCCACTGCGGCGAACCCGGTCACCGGCGAACCGCTGGGTGGCAGCAACGCATTGGGGCAAATCGTCGACCAGCGCCAGCTCCCGGTAGAAGGCGTACCGCGCACTCCGCCCGTGCCATTGCACCTGCCGATTGCCGAGTTCGAACTGGACTTGCTGCCCAAGCCCGCCGAACCGTTCAGCGTCAGCGATATGATCGAACAGCAACGCAACCTGAATTTCGACAGCGGCTGGGTTCGGCCGCTGGTACTTGATCCACCCCAGGCCGATCCGGGCCCGGCGCCGCAAGAGCGTCCGCTGCACCTGCCGATCGCCGAATTCGAATGGGACCTGGCGGACAAGCCTGCCCTGCCCCTCGATCCGCAAACCATCGACGCTCAGCAGCGTCACCTGGACTTCGATAACGGCTGGGCGCGGCCGCTGATCCTGCAAAACCTGCGCATGGCCGCTTAAGCCTCACCCCTCAGTCCTCGAATAAACTATTCAGCTTCGACATTGGCAGGGCCTGCTCGCTGTAGGTGAACGTGCCTTTTTCGCTGATTTCTTGCGCCGCGCGATAAAAACTACCCAACGCAGTGCGCGCCAACGACGAACCGACACTGATGCGCTTGACCCCGCAGGCGTTCAATTCGGCCACCGACAGCGTGGCGCCGCTTAACCCCATCAGCACATTGACCGGCTTCGGCGCCACGGCCTGGACCACGGCGATGATTTCCTCGCGGGTGCGCAATCCCGGCACGAACAACACGTCCGCGCCCGCTTCGGCGTAGGCAGTAATCCGTCGTAGCGTGTCAGCAAAGTCCATTCGACCATGCAGAAGGTTCTCCGCACGAGCGGTGAGCATGAAGGGGAACGGCAAACTGCGCGCAGCGTCAACGGCGGCCTTGACCCGCGCTACTGACAATTCGAAGCTGTAGATCGGGTCATGCGGGTTACCCGTGGCATCTTCAATCGAACCACCGACAATCCCGACATCCGCTGCTTTAAGGATGGTCTCGGCACACTCCTCCGGGCTGTCGGCAAAGCAGTTTTCCAGATCGGCCGACACCGGCAGGCGTGTGGCACTGACGATGGCACTGAGGTTATCCAGGGTCTCATCGAGGCTGACCAAGCCCTCGCCGTCGGCACGCCCCAGGGTAAAGGCCAGGCCGGCACTGGTGGTGGCCAATGCCTCGAACCCCAGCTCCGCCAACAGTTTGGCCGAACCAGCGTCCCACGGGTTGGGAATGACGAACGCGCCCTCACGTTCATGCAAGGCTTTAAAGCGCTCGGCTCGAAGTAATTGCGTCCCCATTTGTGCACTCCTGATTCTTGTTGGGTAGGCGTATGACCTTACAACAAGCCCAACTGCTGCGCGACCGGCGCGCGCTCCAACAGCGCCAGCTCTGGCAGTCCTGGCAAGCGTGCCATCAGTCGCCCATGAAAGCGACGGGCCAGCTCCGGCGCCTGGATGTTATCGGGGGTGTGCAGAAACACGTAGGGCGTGCGCCCTTCTTCGATCCAGCCGGCGACTTTCTCTACCCAGGGCAGCAGAAACGCATCATTGGCCTCCAGCACCGGATGACCGATGAAGCGCACCTGAGGGAATTGCGTCAGGGCCGCTGGACGTGGCGGGACTTTGGGTTTTTTCGATTGTGCATGCAGCACCGCCGGATCACTCGACACGCAACTGAACAGCGCGCGCGGGTCGAGGCAAATGCGTTCGACACCGCGATCCAGCAGCAGGCGATTGAGCATGCGCTCCTCATCGCCCTTGGCAAAGAACGCCCGGTTGCGTACTTCGACGGCCAACGGACGATCAAGGGCATCGATGAAGCTGGCCAACTCCGCCAGGCGCAGCGGGCCAAAACTGGCCGGCAATTGCAGCCACAGGGGCGCTACGCGTTGGCCCAGCGGTGCCAGCAGTTGCACGAAATCGTCTGCGGCTTGCAATTGTTGGCGCAGATCGCCGCCATGGCTGATGTCGCGGTGGAATTTGGCAGTGAAGCGAAAGTGTTCTGGCAGGGTCTGCGCCCAACGCTGGACGATGATCGGCGATGGTCGCGCGTAGAAGGTGGTATTGCCTTCCACCGCATTGAACACCTGTGCGTACAACCCGAGGAAATCGTTGGGCCGCGCATTTTCCGGGTACAGCGAATCACGCCAGGCGCTTTCACTCCAGGACGGGCAACCGAGGTAGTACGGGAGGCGTTGAGAAGTCAAACGTGAACGTCTAGGCCCAATACTTCCATGTCCCACTCGACGAAGCTGGCCGTGGAGATATAACTGGCTAGCGCAATGGCAACACGACTGCTGACCGAACGAGGGAAAATCATGTCCTGCTGACGCGCGGGAAGATTCGGCGTCGGGTTGGACTGAGTGGTTTGCGCACGCGCGACGGGGGCTTCGATCTCGCTCTCGGTTTCCTCGAAGGAACCGTCAATCGTCGCCGGGCCTTTGCGAGGCTTGCGCTTGATTGGGTAAGAGCGTGATGACGTTCCGTTTATGCGCATGGCTGCGATCTCGGCATGATGTAGTGGCAATTTAGCAGTACGAACATGACTTCACAAATGCCCGAACGTTAACTAGACCACACTTTGCAGAAAAGGTTTAAAAACACCGATGAGGTGTCGTTATTCTGCAATTTCCTGTCATTTTGACGAGATATTGGCGCCCGAAATTTGTATGGGCAGGACCCACGGTTGACCTGTAGGAGCGAACTTGTTCGCAAGGCGGTGCATCAGACAAACTGCGTCCGGCTGCTCGCCAACAAGTTGGCTCCTACAGGGAATTGTTTATGCGGTGTATCAGGCTTTCGGCATCTTCGGCGTGGCAACTTTGTCGCGCAGGTACACCGGTTGCGCATCGTCGGCGACGACCGCCTCACCACGCTGCCAGGCGAAGGTTGCCAAGGTCAGCAGGTCTTCGGCGTGGGGCAGCATGGCGGCGTCTTGCCCCTTCAACGCGACTGCGATTCGCTCGCCATAGCCCCAACCGGTGCCCGCACCGAACCACTCGCCGCTGGAGCCTTCCGGCAAGGCCGCCTGCTCCGGTGGCTTCACCGCTTCTTCACCGACCAGACGCATTTCGCCGTCGACTTCGCGGTAGCAACCCCAATACACCTCGTCCATCCGCGCATCGATGGCCGATGCGACTTGCCGTGCACCGTGCTCGCGAAAAGCACGTTGTGCCAGCACCGCGAGATTCGACACCGGCAACACCGGGCGATCAAGGGCGAAGGCCAGGCCTTGGACCACACCGATGGCAATCCGCACCCCGGTAAAAGCCCCCGGGCCCCGGCCGAAAGCGATGGCGTCGACCTCGGACAATTCCACCCCGGCGTCGGCCAGCAGCTGCTTGATCATCGGCAACAGGCGCTGGGCATGCAGGCGCGGGAGGACCTCATAGTGGCTCAGCACTTTGCCGTCGTGCAGCAAGGCGACAGAGCAAGCTTCAGTGGCGGTATCCAGGGCCAGCAAGGTGGTCATCGGTGGTTCCATTCGTTGAAAGCAGCGTAAAAAAAGTGCCGTATTATAAACAACTACGGCCCGCAAGCGGGCCGTAGTTGATCAGCAAAAGCATTATCAGCTGAAAGCAGCCTGAACCTTGGCGGTGATCTCTTCGACCTTGCCAACGCCTTCGATGTGGGCGAACTTCGGCTTGCCATTCTTGGCCGACAGTTCCTGGTAGAACTTGACCAGTGGCTGGGTCTGAGCGTGGTACACCTCGAGACGGTGACGCACGGTGGCTTCAACGTCGTCTTTGCGCTGAACCAGCGGCTCGCCGGTTTCATCGTCCACGCCTTCATTCTTCGGCGCGTTGAACAGCAGGTGGTAAACGCGGCCCGAGCCTTCGTGGACACGACGACCGGAAATGCGTTTGACGATCTCTTCGTCGTCGACCGAGATTTCAATCACGTGGTCGATTTCCAGGCCGGCAGCCAACAACGCTTCAGCCTGAGGAATAGTGCGTGGGAAGCCGTCGAACAGGCAGCCATTGGCGCAATCCGCTTGCGACAGGCGATCTTTGATCAGGCCGATGATCAGGTCATCGGACACCAGGCCACCGCTGTCCATGACGCTCTTGGCTTTCAGGCCAAGCTCAGTACCGGCCTTGACCGCCGCGCGCAGCATGTCGCCGGTGGAAATTTGTGGGATGCCGAATTTTTCAGTAATGAACTTGGCCTGAGTACCTTTACCGGCCCCGGGAGCTCCCAGCAGAATTACGCGCATCGATGTGCTCCTAAGTTTTTATATGGATTGCGTCAGATTCGCCTCATGGGGCCAATCTCAAAAATAAAGGTTCAGCCAATCGGCCAAAGGCTGATCAAGATACACAGCAGACTAATCCCACACAAGCCGCTAAAAGTCGCAGTCAACTGATGACCGGCAAGCACGCAAACGAACACGTCTCGACGGTCATGGTCTGCAGCAACCTTATAGGGATGCGTCTTAAAAGGTCAATATATTGCCATTTGATGAATCGCGCTGCCGATTACGTGGCAGCGCCAATCATCTGGCACCCTCAACCGGTGTTGCGCAAACCGGCGGCGATACCCGCGACGGAGACCAGTAAAGCCTGTTCTAAAGGGCTGTCCAAGGTTGATTCCCGCTGGCGCGAGCGCGCCAGAAGCTCGGCTTGCAGCAAGTGCAGCGGGTCGAGGTAGGTGTTGCGCAGGCTAATGAATTCCAGGGTTTCTGGGCTATGTGCCAGCAGCTGCGACTGTCCGGTCAAACCTAGCACAACCGTGCAGGCCTGCGACAATAGGTCGCGCAAATGCGTGCCTAAATGTTGCAATCGCGGCTCGACCAACCGTTCGTCGTACATCCGCGCGATATCGCTGTCGGCCTTGGCCAGCACCATCTCCAGCATGTCGATCCGGGTACGGAAGAACGGCCATTGCTCACGCATTTGCCCCAGCAACTCGCCTTCGCCGCGCTCCAGCGCCTTACTCAACGCCGCTTCCCAGCCCAACCAGGCCGGCAACATCAAGCGGGTCTGGGTCCAGGCAAAGATCCACGGGATCGCCCGCAGACTTTCCACGCCCCCTTCGCGACGCTTGGCCGGACGGCTGCCCAGCGGCAGACGCCCCAGCTCCTGTTCGGGCGTGGCCTGACGGAAATAATCGACGAATTCCGGATGCTCACGCACCACCGCACGATAGGCACTAACGCCATCGGCAGCCAAGTGGTCCATCATCTGCCGCCATGCCGGCTCAGGCATCGGCGGCGGTTGCAGGGTCGCTTCCAGCACCGCCGCCAAATACAGATTGAGGTTTTGCTCGGCGATGTCTGGCAACCCAAACTTGAAACGAATCATCTCGCCCTGTTCCGTGGTGCGGAAACGCCCGGCCACCGAGCCTGGCGGCTGCGACAGAATCGCCGCATGGGCCGGACCGCCGCCCCGGCCCACGGTGCCGCCACGACCGTGAAACAACAGCAATTCGACTTGCTGCTCGCGGCAGATTTCCACCAGCTTTTCCTGCGCCCGATACTGCGCCCAGGCCGCAGCCGTGGTGCCCGCGTCCTTGGCCGAATCGGAGTAACCGATCATCACTTCCTGCGGGCCGTTCAAGCGCAAACGGTAGCCCGGCAGGCTCAACAACTGCTCGATGGCCGGCCCGGCGTTATCCAGATCGGCCAGGGTTTCGAACAGCGGCACCACGCGCATCGGCCGCTGCAGACCCGCTTCCTTGAGCAGCAATTGCACGGCCAAAACGTCGGATGCCGCACCGGCCATCGAGATCACATAAGAGCCCAGCGAGGCCGCTGGCGCTGCCGCCACTTCACGACAGGTCGCCAGCACTTCAGCGGTATCCGCTGCCGGTTTGAAATGCGCGGGCAGCAAGGGGCGACGATTATTCAGTTCACGCAGCAGGAAATCGATACGGGTTGCTTCGTCCCATTCTTCGTAGCGACCCAGGCCCAGATAATCGGTGATTTCGGTCATCGCCGAGCTGTGACGACTGGAGTCCTGACGCACATCAAGACGCACTAGAAACAGACCGAACGTCACCGCGCGACGTAGGCAATCGAGCAACGGCCCGTCAGCAATTACGCCCATGCCGCACTCATGCAGCGACTGAAAACACAGCTGCAACGGCTCCAGCAGATCCTTGTTGTTGTGCAGCACGTTATCCGGCGCCGGCTGAGTGACCGCCAACGAAGCCTGGGCCCAGTTACGCGTGGCTTTCAGTCGTTCACGCAGACGCTTGAGCACTGCGCGATAAGGCTCGGCACTGTCACCCGCTGCCGCACGTAACGCATCGCTGGCTTCCTGCATCGACAGTTCGGCGGCCAGTTGATCGACGTCACGCACATACAAATCAGCCGCCATCCAGCGCGCCAGCAACAACACTTCACGGGTAATGGCCGCCGTGACATTAGGGTTGCCGTCGCGGTCACCACCCATCCACGACGCAAAGCGAATCGGCGCAGCCTCCAGCGGCAGGTGCAGCCCGGTGGCGGCATGGAGCGCATGGTCGGCCTTGCGCAGGTAATTGGGGATCGCCTGCCACAGCGAGTGCTCGATCACGGCGAAGCCCCATTTTGCCTCGTCGATCGGTGTCGGCCGCGTGCGGCGGATTTCTTCGGTGTGCCAGGCTTCGGCAATCAGCCGTTGCAGGCGCGTGGTGATTTGCGCGCGCTCGCCGGCGTTCAAATCGCGATGATCGAGCGCCGCCAATTGCGAGGCGATGGCATCGTATTTCTGGATCAGCGTTCGACGCGCCACCTCGGTGGGGTGCGCGGTCAACACCAGCTCGATCTCCAGCTTGCCCAGTTGCCGGGCCAAGGCTTCAGGACTGTGCCCATTGCCTTTCAGGCGCTCCAGCAACTCAGGTAGAACGCGGTATTCGAAGGGCTGCGGCTGGCTGTCGTCACGACGATGGATGAGCTGGTATTGCTCGGCAATGTTGGCCAGGTTGAGGAACTGGTTGAAGGCGCGTGCCACGGGCAGCAACTCGTCTTCACCCAGTTCGGCGAGGCTTGAACTCAACTGTTCGGTGCCGGCTGCCGAGCCTTGGCGCCCGGCCTTCGCACCCTTGCGGATGCGCTCGATCTTGTCGAGAAACTCAGGCCCGCGTTGTTCGAGAATCGTGTTGCCCAACAGCTCACCCAGCAGGTGAACGTCTTCACGCAATCGTACGTCAATGTCGGCCATTAGCCCTTCTCCCCAGCGTTTCTGGACGGATGCTGTTCAGCCGGACACAGGCCTGACTGAACAAGCGCGCAAAAATCTGATCTACCAAGAGTGCACAGCGCGACTAGTTCTGACAAGCACGCGACGCTTTACATACGCTTTACGCCTGCCTTTCAACGCCTGGACTAGGCTCATCGATGAGCCGCACGACGACTCGCACTCCCCCATCTGCCCGCCACGAGCGGGTTGACCAAGAGGTTCCTATGAAAATCCGTGAGCTCGCCAAACACTGGGAACAGAATGCCAAAGGCCGTCTGACCAAGACCCGTTACGCGATTCACCTCGATGTCGGAGCAGCTGCACGGCTCGCTGCGATTGCCGAAATGTACCCCAAACGTCACCCCGAAGAACTGCTGGGGGAATTGATCGGTGCGGCGCTGGAAGAGCTGGAAGCCAGCTTCCCCTACGTCAAGGGACAACAGGTGGTTGCCACCGATGAAGAGGGTGACCCACTGTACGAAGACGTCGGTCCGACCCCGCGTTTTCTCTCGCTGTCGAAGCGCTATCTGCGCGATTTAGCCGAACAGGCTGACACCCAGAAGCACTGATTCCGACACCCGCTTTCGCCTCCTTCCCTGCCTGTGTGCCCGACCGCTTTTTGCGGTCGGCATACGCCTGCGCGTCATGTCGACCCCGGTCTAGAGCCTTCGTCTCACTGAAAAAAACTTCATACCGTTGAAAAAAGCTTAGTGAACTATTCAAAAATGCCGCTGGTCACAGCCAGTAACCATCACAGAAAAAGCTCTGGCAGCCGATGGCTCAGCTCTTTTTACCCCGCCCGCTGCCGGCCTATGACTGTCATGGAAATCTTGTTTTCAGGAGTTATCCAATGGAGTTGAAAACCATGAAGATCAGTACTGCGACAACCTCATTGAGCAACCTGCGCGGGCTGAAACTGGCCGTCCTTGCTCTCGGTAGCAGCGTCGTATTGGCCGGATGCGCGGGCAACCCTCCGTCGACCCAATACGCGGTGACGCAAGCCGCCGTGAACAGCGCGGTCAGCGCCGGCGGCACCGAGTACGCCGCGCTGGATATGAAGAATGCCCAGGACAAACTGAAGCAGGCCGAAATGGCCATGCATGACAAGAAGTATGACGAAGCCCGAATGCTCGCCGAGCAGTCCGAGTGGGACGCTAAGGTAGCCGAACGCAAAGCCCAGGCGGCGAAAGCCGAGAAGGCGGTGCAGGACGCCCAGAAAGGCGCGGATGAAATACGTCAGGAAGGCCTGCGCACGACCACGCAATAAGCGCGGCAACCAGAGCTTTTCCGTGAATTCGTCATTGATTGGAAGGACACCTAATTATGCGTACACAACTGATGATTCCTGCACTTCTGGCGCTGAGCGTTGGCCTGGCGGCTTGCGCGACGCAACCCAATCCAACGCTTGATCAGGCGCGCACCAACTTTTCGGCGCTGCAAGCCGACCCGCATGCCAGCACGGCCGCGGCCCTGGAGACCAAGGAAGCCAGCGATTACCTGGACAAGGCCAACCACGCGTACGAAAACCGGGAAAGCGCGAAGACGGTTGATCAACTGTCTTACCTGACCATTCAGCGCGTCGAAGTGGCCAAGCAAACCATCAACCTGCGCACCGCTGAAGAGCAACTGAAAAACGCCGACGCCATGCGCGCACAGGCCCGTCTGGCGTCTCGCGATGAGCAGATCAAACAGCTGCAGGCCAGCCTGAATGCCAAGCAAACGGATCGCGGCACCCTGGTGACCTTTGGTGATGTGCTGTTTGATGTGAACAAAGCCGAACTGAAGTCCACCGGGATGATGAACGTCAACAAGCTTGCGCAGTTCCTCCAGGAGAACCCCGACCGTAAGGTGATCATCGAGGGCTATACCGACGCTAGCGGCTCGGACAGCTACAACGTGTCACTGTCGGAACGGCGTGCCAACTCGGTGCGCATGGCGCTGGTGCAAATGGGCGTCGACCCGTCGCGTGTTGTGACCCAAGGCTACGGCAAAGAGTACCCGGTGGCAGATAACGCCAGCAACTCGGGCCGGGCGCAGAATCGTCGGGTGGAAGTGACCATCTCCAACGATAACCAACCGGTAGCGCCACGTTCGTCGATGCAATCATCGAACTGATGCAACATCCCTTGTAGGAGCGGGCTTGCCCGCGATCACGGTCCGTCAGACGGATCGCGATCGCGGGCAAGCCCGCTCCTACATCATCGAATCAAGGCTGCAACTGCTGCGGCGTTTCCTGCCCCAGGCAATGCACAGCCTGTTTGCTGCCATTCACCAACACCCCGCTCAAGCCCTTCTGTTCGGTATCGAACAACACCACCACGCCATCGATGCACTGCGCCACTTCGCTGGCCGCGTCGACAGAGATTTTGTAGTCCTGCCCAGGAATCGTTTTGAGCATGGTGAATTCCTTGAGCTCCAACGCATCTTCCGGTTTGGCGAAGTGCAGGTAGCCGTAGTACCACAGGCAAGCGATGGTGCCGAAGATGCAGCAGATACCGGTGATGATCAGAGGGATTGCGTCACGTTCTTGCTTCATTACGGATTCTCTAGGCTTTCAATGTCTGAATTCGGTGGCTCGGGTGCAGCCTTGGGATAATTCGGCACTTCGGCCAGGCGACGCAGGCCGTTGAAGTGC
This sequence comes from Pseudomonas sp. NA-150, assembly GCF_044336365.1. Classification (NCBI taxonomy): domain Bacteria; kingdom Pseudomonadati; phylum Pseudomonadota; class Gammaproteobacteria; order Pseudomonadales; family Pseudomonadaceae; genus Pseudomonas; species Pseudomonas sp. NA-150. The sequence goes on from NZ_CP172305.1 coordinate 5,262,196, forward strand.
TGTGGATCTTCCAGATAACGCACCATCACCTGACGCCAGGTCGGGTCGAAAAAGGTCTGCACATGGCCGCCGCGGGTTAGCTGCAACACCCGCGGAGGGGGCGCAGCTTGATACAGACTGATGCCGTTGGAAAGGGGCACAATTGTATCGTCGAGGCTCTGGAACAACAGAATCGGCGTGCCTTTGAGTTGCGGCAGGCCTCTGATCGCGCTGTCCGAATCGGGAACCAGCCATGACAGCGGCGTCTGAAACAGCCAGAACGGCCACGCGTTGCCCAAGGTATATCGCGCCACATCGCGATAGCTTGCCGGCGTACCGTCCAGCACCAGCGCCTTGAGCCGCGCGCGCTGTGTCGGGTGCTCGGCCAGGTAATGCACGGCCAGGCCGCCACCGAGACTCTGCCCCAGCACCACCAATGGCTTGCCCTGCACCTCGGGCGCTTTGTCCAGCCAATCGAACGCTGCGTCAATGTCCTGATAAATCGCCGGCAGGCTCGGCTCACCCTCAGACAAACCGTAGCCACGGTAATCCAGCAACAGCACTTGATAGCCCTCTTTCGGCAGCCACCAACTGCCGCCCAAATGCATCGGCAGATTGCCGCCATTGCCATGCAGATGCAGCACCGTGCCCTTGACCGGCACGCCCTCCTTCGCCGGCAAAAACCAGGCGTGGAGCCGGGTGCCATCGGCGGCGGTGAGGGTCACGTCGCGGTAAGGCAGATGGGCTTTTGCCGGGGTGAATAACTGGCCGTGCTCGGGATAGAACAGCAGCTCGCTGCAACCGCTGAGGGTCAGGAGCAAGGCGAGGATGCTGAGTACCTTCAAACTGTTGTCCCCTTTGTCCGCAGCAACACATTCCTGTAGGAGCTGCCGAAGGCTGCGATAAGGCCCGCAGGGCCTTCACATAGATGACCGCTTCACGGTCAATCGCAGCCTTCGGCAGCTCCTACAGGATTGGTGCATCACAAGATATTCGAGTAATCCGCTTCGATCCGATCCAGGCTCAAATGGTTCAAGAAGTTCGAGAAGCACATCCATGCCGACAGCGCGTTCATGTCGCGGAATTGTTCCGGCAGGTACTTCGGCGCGACCACCAGACCTTCATCCACCAACTGGCGCAGGGTGCGCATGTCTTCCAGGGTGGTCTTGCCGCAGAACAACAACGGCACCTGCTCAAGCTTGCCTTTACGCACGGCCAACTGAATGTAGTTGTAAACCATGATAAAGCCCTTGAGGTAGGACAAGTCTTTGGTAAATGGCAGACCATTGGGCACCGAACCACGGAAAACCCGACTGGCGTTGCCGTAGCTGTCGGCCATCTCAAAACCTTGCTCGCGATAGAACTCGTACACCTGCAAGAAATCAGCGCCCTCCTCGGCCATGTGAATCGCGCGGGTGCGGTTGGTCAGCTTGCGCAGGCGGCTCGGGTAGGAGGCAAAGGCGATCACCTCCATCAGAATCGCCAGCCCTTCTTGGGTCACAGTCGACGAAGGCGGGCCCTTGGCGAGGAAGGTGCAGATCGGCTGATTCAAACCGTTCAGTGTGGTGCCGACATGCACCAGCCCTTCGTGGACTTCCAGCGCGCGCACGTCACGTTCGTTGAACATCGCATCGGCGCGGATCTTGATGTAGTCGGCGCCCGCCGCCGCGTCGGCGACGATACCGTCGGACTCGAATACACGAATGGTCGACTCCGCCTCGCCAAACACTTTGTTCAGCCGGCATTGCAGCAGATTGACCGCGTCTTTCGCCGTCAGAGTTTTCGGCTCGTCTTTCAGGTCGCCACGCCCGGCGATGTTGTTCAGGTAATCCGAGAGCATCAGGCCCAGGTCGGACAGCGTCGGATCACCGGCATGGAACGCGTCGGAAGCAGCGCCATACAACTCCTGGGAAATCAGGCCGAAGTCCGGTGTGCCGCGTGCTTCGAGCATCCGGATAACCATCCGGTACTCTTTGCACATACGCCGCATGATTTGCCCGACCGGGTTGAACTGGCCCAGTTGGCGGGTGATGTCACGCTCGATGTTCTGGAACTCCAGCTTCACCGCACCGGAGTCGAAGGCCAATGGGCGGCTGTCGTAATAGGCCTTGTCCACGGCCGGCATTTCTTTGCCCTTGGCCTTGAGAAAGCCCTTGCGGATGCTGTCGTCCCATTTGACCGCGTCGAGTACGCGGATCGGCGTCTGTGCCAGGACGATGCGGTCCGACAACGTACGAATAGTCTGCTGGTAATCGTCCACCCGGTACTCCTTGGTTGATCAGGTTTCGCCCTATTTGGGCAGGCGCTGATAACGCGCCATTTCGAGGAAAACGTCAGAGTTGGCCGGATCGTCAAGGTAGGCGAACACTTGATCCAGGGGACTGGTGACCATCACCCCGTCGCCTTTCTCGGTTTCCAGCGCCTGGCCGGCCAACGTTTTCTGCTCGATCAATTGGTTAATGCGGTCGATATCGAGGGGGTAGACCACCAACTCGTTGTTTTCCGACAACTCAAAACCGGCGATGACATAGTTCGACCCGTATTTATCCGGCAAACCCGCCGACAAGTACCAGCGGCTGCCGTGGCGTGACACGGTAAAGGTGTATTCATCGCCGTGCTTGCGGTCACCCTTACGATAGCTGACCGCTTTGTATTCACGTTCCTGCCCCGCCGCGCGGGTGATCTCGAGCTCCAGCGCTTCGCCCCAGGCATTCTTGCTGGTCCAGCGACCGAGCAACTCCGCCGGCGCTGCGTCCCTGGCCGGAATCGGGTCCTTGAAGGTGACCAGACAACCGCTCAACAGCAGGAACGACAAGGCCATCAGCCAGACCCGGGCACTCATCGGACTTTCCAGAAAATAACCATCATCACTCGGCGTTCCGTTGCGCGGCACCCAGGACCAAATGCATGTAACGGGTAAGGATGCTCAGCATGTCTGAGTCCGCCTGTGGCTGCGGGCCGTCCAGCAGGCCCTGATATTCCATCCGGCAGATAATCCCCGTCAACACTTGAGCGTCCTGCTGCGGTTGGGAAGAACCCACTACCTGCAACAACTGACAGGTGCCTTGCAGCAAAATCCGCTGGTGTGCGCTGACCAGCTTCGCCAGCCGTGGATTGAGCAGCGCTTCCTGGAGGAAGGCATGTTCAGCGATCAGATGTTCGCGGCGGGTGGTCAATTGGCGACGCAGGTACTCCATGGTCATGACCGCGATTTCGTCGGCCAATCGTGCGCGGGCGTTAGGGGAGCCGTCGCTGGCGAGCAAGCATGCCGCGCAGGATGACTTCGGTGTTTTCCCAGAGCTTGGCCATGTAGGCCGCGCTGCGCTCGACGTATTGCGAGAAGGCATCGGTGAGCAGGTCGTCGATGTCTTTGAAGTAATAGGTGGTGGCCGATAACGGCACGCTGGCTTCAGCGGCGACCGCCCGATGACGCACCGCGCGCACGCCATCGCGGACCACGATGCGCATGGCGGCATCGAGAATGTCCTGTCGACGCTGTTCGCTGCCCTGTCGGCTGGCCTTGCGGCCTTGATACTGAACACTCCGGGCAACGGCTGTGGCAATGCCAGCAGCACCTTCTTGAGCAGCCGTACGGGTCACGACAGGATTTCCTCTTGAGTAAAATCGCGGGCAAGCCCGCTCCTACAGGGGAATGCGTTCAACTGTAGGAGCGGGCTTGCCCGCGATAACGATTCTTCAGGCGCAGAAGAATCAAACCAGAACAGGCAAAAAAAAACCGCCCTGCTCAGGCGGCTTTTTCACAACATTTACGCTTGTGGGCGCATGTGCGGGAACAGGATCACGTCGCGAATCGACGGTGAGTTGGTCAGCAGCATCACCAGACGGTCGATACCGATACCTTCACCCGCCGTTGGCGGCATGCCGTACTCCAGCGCACGAACGAAGTCGGCGTCGTAGTGCATGGCTTCGTCGTCGCCGGCGTCCTTGTCGGCCACCTGCGCCATGAAACGCTCGGCCTGGTCTTCCGCGTCGTTCAACTCGGAATAGGCGTTGGCGATTTCGCGGCCACCGATGAACAACTCGAAGCGGTCGGTGACGTTCGGGTTGTCGTCGTTACGGCGAGCCAGCGGCGACACTTCGAACGGGTACTGGGTGATGAAGTGCGGCTGCTCCAGCTTGTGCTCGACCAGTTCTTCGAAAATCATCACCTGCAGTTTGCCCAGGCCTTCGAAACCCAGCACCTTGGCGCCGGCTTTCTTGGCGATGGCACGCGCGGTGTCGATGTTTTCCAGATCGGCAGCGCTGAGATCCGGGTTGTACTTGAGGATCGAGTCGAACACCGACAGACGCGCAAACGGCTCGCCGAAGTGGAACACCTTGTCGCCGTACGGCACGTCGGTGCTGCCCAGAACCAGCTGCGCCAGCTCGCGGAACAGCTCTTCGGTGAGGTCCATGTTGTCTTCGTAATCGGCGTACGCCTGATAGAACTCAAGCATGGTGAATTCAGGGTTGTGCCGGGTCGAAACGCCTTCGTTACGGAAGTTACGGTTGATCTCGAATACTTTCTCGAAGCCACCGACAACCAGACGCTTGAGGAACAGCTCCGGCGCGATACGCAGGAACATGTCCAGGTCGAGCGCGTTGTGATGCGTCTCGAACGGTTTGGCCGCCGCACCACCAGGAATGGTCTGCAGCATCGGTGTTTCGACTTCCAGGAAGTCACGCTTCATCAGGAAGCTGCGGATGTGCGCGATGACTTGCGAACGCACGCGGAACGTGTCGCGCACTTCTTCGTTGACGATCAGGTCAACGTAGCGCTGACGATAGCGCTGTTCAGTGTCGGTCAGGCCGTGGTGTTTGTCAGGCAGCGGGCGCAGCGACTTGGTCAGCAGGCGCACGGTGGTCATTTCCACGTACAGGTCGCCCTTGCCGGAACGGGCCAGGGTGCCTTCGGCGGCGATGATGTCGCCCATGTCCCAGGTCTTGACCGAGGCCAGGGTTTCTTCCGACAGGGTCTTGCGGTTGACGTAGACCTGAATGCGACCGGTCATGTCCTGGATCACCATGAACGAGCCACGGTTGAGCATGATGCGACCGGCAACCTTGACCGGAATCGCTGCATCCAACAGCTCTTCCTTGGTCTTGTCGGCGTACTGCTTCTGCAAGTCATTGCAGTAGCTGTCGCGACGGAAGTCGTTGGGGAAGGCCTGGCCTTTGGCGCGCTCGGTGGCAAGTTTTTCCTTGCGCAGGGCGATCAGGCTGTTTTCTTCCTGTTGCAGGTCTTGCGGGTCGAGTTGTTGGTCGCTCATGTCTTGGTTTTTCCATCACAGGTTCATTGCCCTCGCTGGATCACGAGGGACTTCATTCAGTACAACGGCTGGATCACAGCCCTTGCTTGAGACTCGCAATCAGGTATTCGTCGATGTCGCCATCGAGCACCTTGTCGCAGTCGCTGGCGTTCGATGCTGGTCCGCAAATCCTTGATCCGCGAGGCGTCGAGCACGTAGGAACGGATCTGGTGACCCCAGCCGATGTCGGACTTGGTGTCTTCCAGCGCCTGCGAAGCGGCGTTGCGCTTCTGCACTTCCTGCTCGTACAAACGTGCCCGCAACATCTTCATCGCGGTGTCTTTGTTGGCGTGCTGCGAACGTTCGTTCTGGCAGCTGACCACGGTGTTGGTCGGAACGTGAGTGATCCGCACCGCCGAGTCGGTGGTGTTTACGTGCTGACCACCGGCACCGGACGAACGATAGGTATCGATCCGCAGGTCCGACGGGTTGATGTCGATTTCGATGTTGTCATCGATTTCCGGCGAGACGAATACCGCGGAGAACGAGGTGTGGCGACGGTTGCCGGAGTCGAACGGGCTTTTGCGCACCAGACGGTGCACGCCGATTTCGGTGCGCAACCAGCCAAAGGCGTATTCGCCCTTGATGTGGATAGTTGCACCCTTGATCCCGGCGACTTCACCGGCGGACAGTTCCATGATGGTGGCGTCAAAACCGCGCTTGTCGGCCCAGCGCAGGTACATGCGCAGCAGGATGTTGGCCCAGTCTTGCGCCTCCGTGCCGCCGGAACCGGCCTGGATATCGAGGTAAGCGTTGTTTTGGTCCATCTCGCCGCTGAACATCCGGCGGAATTCGAGCTTCTCCAGCGACTCGCGCAGGCGCTCGACTTCAGCGGCCACGTCGTCCACGGCGCCCTGATCTTCTTCTTCAGCAGACATCAGCAGCAGGTCTTTGGCGTCGACCAGACCGGAGGACATTTCGTCCAGGGTGTCGACGATCAACGCCAGCGCAGAACGCTCGCGGCCCAGGTTCTGGGCGTATTCAGGGTTGTTCCAGACAGCAGGATCTTCAAGCTCGCGATTGACTTCGGTCAGGCGCTCATGCTTTTGATCGTAGTCAAAGATACCCCCGAATAGTTTCGGAACGCTCGGACAGGTCCTTGATGCTGTTTAGGATCGGGTTGATTTCCATGGTGGGCAGCACTCGTAGGCGAACTTTTGAAAGCCGGCGAGTATAACCCACTGCGGGCCGGCAGGGCAGCCCGTTGGGCAGCGTTGGCAGCAATCTGTAGGGCGCCCGACTTCCCTGCTCCCGCATGGAATGCGATCGTCTGTAGGAGCTGGCGTGCCTGCGATCAGCCTGATGCGATGTGTCAGGTAGGCCGCTATCGCGGGCAAGCCCGCTCCTACAGTGATTTGCATACAGACATAGAATCTCCCACAGACCGAATTTAGCCATCAAAACCGGCTGTCAGCTCGCCCCAACCACCACCTGATTGCGCCCATTGTTCTTCGCCGAATACAGCCCTTTGTCGGCGTCCTGGATCAACTGACGTGCGGTCGAGCCTGGTTGCGGAACCATGGTGGCCAGGCCGATGCTGACGGTCAGGGTCGAACCTTCCTTCGGCGAGTTATGCGCGATGCCCAATCCCGCCACGCTCTGACGCAGCTTCTCGGCCACCAGTCGAGCGCCGCCCGGCGAGGTATTGGGCAGCACCAAGGCAAACTCTTCGCCGCCGTAACGCGCCGGCAAGTGCGAGGGACGACTGCAACTTTGACGAATCGCCTCCGCCACCTGACGCAACGCTTCATCGCCTTCGAGATGGCCGAAACTGTCGTTGTAGGTCTTGAAGAAGTCGACATCGATCATCAACAGCGAGATCTGCGTCTGTTCACGAATCGCCCGGCGCCATTCCAGTTCCAGGTATTCGTCGAAGTGCCGGCGGTTGGACAGCCCGGTCAGACCGTCGGAGTTCATCAATCGCTGCAACACCAGATTGGTGTCGAGCAATTGTTGCTGGCTCACACGTAACGCCCGGTAAGCCTCATCACGCTGCAGCAGGGTCATGTAGGACCGTGAGTGATAGCGAATGCGCGCCACCAGTTCGATGTTGTCCGGCAACTTGACCAGGTAATCGTTGGCCCCCGCCGCAAAGGCCGCGCTTTTGATCAGCGGGTCTTCCTTGGTCGAGAGCACGATGATCGGTATGTCCTTGGTCTGCGGGTTGGCGCGGTATTCGCGCACCAATGTCAGGCCGTCGAGCCCCGGCATCACCAGGTCCTGCAGGATCACCGTGGGCCTGATCAAAATCGCCTGGGTGATGGCCTGATGCGGATCGGCACAGAAATGAAAGTCGATATTGTCTTCGTGAGCCAGCCCACGACGCACCGCTTCGCCGATCATCGCCTGATCGTCGACCAGCAGCACCATGGCCGAATTTTCATCGGTCTTGTTCAAGTCACCTAGCTGTAATTCATTCATGCGCGCTCTCCTGCTCGCGGACGAGGTGTGTACCGACGTGAGAAATCATTGGGCAAATACCTCGATGAGTCGCGGCGCGATTTTTTCCAACGGCCGAATTTCGACAGCAGCATCAATGGCAGCGGCAGCCTTGGGCATGCCGAACACCGCGCTGCTCTGTTGATCCTGCGCAATCGTCAGGAATCCCTGCTGACGCATCGATTTGAGCCCCTGAGCGCCATCGCGCCCCATCCCCGTCAGCAAAACACCCACCGCGTCTCCACTCCAGTAGCGGGCCACACTCTCGAAGAACACATCGATCGAGGGCCGATAAATTTCGTTTACGGGCTCGGCGGTGTACGCCAGGCTGCCGTTTTTCATCAAGCGAATATGGTGATTGGTCCCGGCCAGCAACACCGTGCCTTGTTGCGGCGGCTCGCCTTCGCGGGCCAGGCGCACCGGCAGCCCGGCCGCACTGCTCAACCACTCGGCCATGCCGGCGGCGAACACTTGATCGACATGCTGCACCAGCACGATGGCTGCGGGGAAGGTCCTGGGCAGGCCTTTCAACAAGGCTTCGAGAGCGGCGGGGCCACCCGCGGACGAGCCGATGGCGACCAGCCCCTGACGCTGCAGGTTGTGCCGCAACGGTGCGGTGGCCGGGGCCTCGCGACGGTCGCGCTGACCGATCAGCCAGCCAATGTTGAGGATTTTGCGCAGCAGTGGCGCGGCGGCATCCCGGGGGTTACCGGCGCCCAACGCCGGCGTATCAACCACATCCAGCGCGCCATAGCCCATGGCTTCGAACACCCGGTGGACGTTTTGCTGACGGTCGACCGTGACCACCACAATCGCGCACGGCGTCGCCGCCATGATCTGTCGCGTGGCCTCGACGCCGTCCATCACCGGCATGATCAAGTCCATCAGGATCAAGTCAGGCAGCACCTCGGCACAGCGGGCCACCGCCTCCGCACCATTGCTCGCGACCCACACCACTTGGTGGGCGGGTTCGAAAGCAATGGCCCGACGCAGCGCCTCTACGGCCATGGGCATATCGTTGACGATGGCGATTCTCATCCTTGCGCCTCCCCGATTAATTCCATCACGGCGTCCAGCAGGGCGTCGTCATGGAAACTGGCTTTCGCCAAATAATAGTCCGCGCCCGCATCCAGGCCACGGCGACGATCTTCTTCGCGATCTTTGTACGACACCACCATCACCGGCAAGGACTGCAAACGGCTGTCGCGACGCAACAGGGTCACCAGCTCGATACCGTCCATGCGCGGCATGTCGATATCGGTGATCAGCAGGTCGAAATCCTCGGCGCGCAGGGCATTCCAGCCGTCCATACCGTCCACCGCCACCGCGACCTCATAGCCGCGATTGAGCAACAACTTGCGCTCCAGTTCGCGCACCGTCAACGAGTCATCCACCACCAGCACACGCTTGCGCGCCACGCTGCTGGTTTGCTGGCTGCGGCGGTCGATGCGTTCGAGACGCCCGGTGTTGAGCAGTTTCTCGACTGAACGCAGCATGTCTTCGACGTCGATGATCAACACGGGCGAACCATCGTCGAGCAGCGCGCCGGCGGTGATGTCCTGCACCTTGCCCAGACGCGGATCGAGGGGTAGCACCACCAGCGTGCGCTCGCCGATAAACCGTTCGACCGCGACGCCATACACCGCATCGCGCTCGCGGATCACCACCACCTTCAGCGCATCACCGAGGGTCTGGCTTTGCGGGCGTTGCAACAACTGACTGGCAGCCACCAGACCGACATGCCGACCTTCATGCCAGAAGTGCTGACGACCTTCCAACTGCACGATGTCGTCGGCCTGCAAATCGCGCATGCGCTCGATGTGTGCCAACGGGAACGCATAGGCTTCGCCGCCGACCTCCACCACCAGGCTGCGCACCACCGACAAGGTCAGCGGCACTTCCAGGTGGAAACGACTGCCCTGCCCCGCTTCCTGCTCAAGTTCGATGGCGCCGCGCAGTTGGCGCACCATGTGCTGCACCACGTCGAGGCCGACCCCGCGACCGGACACTTCAGTGACCTTGTCGCGCAGGCTGAACCCCGGCAGGAACAGAAAGCTCAACAGCTCTTCATCACTCATCTGCGCGGCGGTCTCGGCCGGCGACAGTTGCCGTTCGACGATGCTGCGACGCAAGCGCTGCAGATCAATACCGCCGCCGTCATCGCTGATCTCCAGCACCAGCAATCCGGCCTGGTGTGACGCTCGCAGACGAATGTGCCCTTCCGCCGGTTTACCGGCCAGCAGCCGTTGCTCAGGGAATTCGATACCGTGGTCCACGGCGTTGCGCAGCAAATGCGTCAACGGCGCTTCGAGCTTTTCCAGTACGTCGCGGTCGACCTGGGTTTTTTCGCCTTCGATCTCCAGCCGCACCTGCTTGCCCAGCTCACGCCCCAGATCCCGCACCATGCGCGCCTGCCCACCCAGCACATCGGCAAACGGCCGCATGCGACAGGCCAGCGCAGTGTCATACAACTGCTGCGCGCGCTGGCTGGCTTGCCAACCAAATTCGTCCAGCTCGGCGGTTTGCTGGGTCAGCATTGCCTGGGCTTCGGACAATAATCGCCGCGCTTCTGCCAGTGCTTCCTGGGTCTCGCTGCTGACCCTGGCCTGCTTGAGGCTGGCCTCCAGGCTGTCCAGCGCCCGGCCGTTGCTGTTATGCAGACGTTTAACCCGCTGCATGGTCGCCAGAAACGGTTTCAGACGCTGGGTTTCCACCAGCGCTTTACTCGACAGATCGAGCAGGCTGTTCAGGCGCTCGGCGGTGACCCGTAACACCCGCTCGCCATTGTCGGACGAGCGTCGGTTACGCTTCGCCGCAGCGGGTTTTTCCGCTGCGGCAAGGGGCGCTGTTTCCGGCTCAGGTACGTCGAGACGCAACGCGGCTGCCAGCAAGTCGGCGCTGCTCATCTCGCTGATCGGCGCCGGTTCCGGCGCTATCGGCAGCGAGCGCGCGACAGCCGGCGCAGGCACCAGCAGCAGGTTCATCTGCACCACGTAAGCGTTGATGACCTGCGCATCGGTGCCCGAGCTGCCCGGCGTGGCGATGCGCATCAAGAGGTCGGTGCCCTGCAACAAGGCATCGATATGTTCAGGACGCAGGCGAAGACGCGATTCCTGTGCGCTGACCAGGCAATCTTCCATCACATGGGCGACGCTGACACCGGCATCGACCCCGACAATCCGCGCCGCGCCCTTGAGCGAATGTGCCGCGCGCATGCAGGCTTCCAGGTGATCGGCTTGCGTCGGGTCACGCTCCAGCGCCAGCAAGCCGGCACTGAGCACCTGGGTTTGCGCCTCGGCTTCCAGGGTGAACAGTTCGAACAACGAGGCGTCGCGCATTTGATCAGGGGTCATGAAAGGCTCCGGGTCACGGCCGACAGCAGTTGTTCTTCATCCAGCAAACGCAGGCTGCGCGCCTTCCACTGCAACACGCCACGGGTGTATTTGGCGTCCGCGTGATGGCCCGAGGCAGAGGCCGCGTCCAGTTCGTGCTGAGCGATCGCATGGATGCCGTCGACCTCATCCACCGGCACCACCACGGGACCGCCCTGCGCCGCGACGATCAACATCCGCGGCATGATTCGCGCCGAGTGATTGGCCACTGGCGCACTCTCCAGCCCGAGCAATTCCACCAACGACAGACACGCCACCAGCGCGCCGCGCACGTTGGCCACACCGAGCAAAGCCCGAGAGCGTTGATGCGGCAGCGAATGAATCACCTGCAACGGCGCCACTTCCACCAGGCACCGGGTCGGCAAGCCCAGCCACTCTTCGCCGAGGCGAAACACCAGTATCGAGCGCGTCTCGACCCGGCTGTCCACCTCGTGCCCGAACACTTGCGGCCGATGTTCCTGCGCCAGCGAATAGCGGTCGAGCAGGCGTGTCGCGGCAGCGGAATACACCGCACAGTTACGGCAATGAATGTGATCCGCCAGCAACGGGCAAGAGCGATCGCCATGGATGCCGATCCGGTTCCAGCAATCGTCAATGGCATGGGCGTCCTGCTGGATCATGCCTGGCTCACTCAACGCACCGCTCATCGATGACTTCCTTGTTTACTTCGACCATCAGGATCGCGGGGGACACGCGCGGCACGCGCCTGCAAACGCCGGGCGCCTGCGACATCGCCCTGGGAGGCGAGCAACGCCGCTAATTGCGCCAAGGCCTCGGGGTGTTGCGGCTCCAGGTACAGCGCCTTGCGATACAACGCCTGCGCCTCGCTCGCCTGACCACCGAGATCGCTTAACAGGCCCAGCCAGTAAAACACCTGGGCCACGGGTTCATAGAGTTGCAGATAACGTTCACCCGCCGCCCGCGCTGCAGCGCTGCTGCCCTGATCGGCCAGCATGGCGATTTCCAGTAGCAGCGTGCTCGCCTGTTCATCTTTGGGCAATGATTGAGGGGTCGCGACCGGGCGACTGACAACCGGTAATGGGCCCGAAGCAAAGGGTCTGGGCGTGACGCGTAACGGCATCACCGGGCGTAACGCAGGTCGCGCAACGAACGGCACTGTCGCTTCGGCGACCTTTTCCGTATGGCGACTGAAGGCGAACGACTGCGCGGCGCCCGTCGAGCGCATGCCCAGCCGCACCAGCAAGCTGCCCTCGGCCGGACCAATAAACAACACGCCTTCTTCACGGGTCCAGCGTTTGAGCACCTGAAGCGCGCGCTGCTGAGTCTCGACATCGAAATAAATCAGCAAATTGCGGCAGAACACAAAATCGTAGGCCGGCTGCGCGGCCAGCAAGTCGGGATCCAGCACGTTGCCCGCCTGGAACGTCACCGGCCGGCAGACTTTTTCATCCAGTTGATAACCATCGGCTTCAAGGCTGAAATAGCGCTCGCGAAAGCTCAGGCGGTCGCCGCGAAACGAATTTTTCCCATACAGCGCACGCCCGGCTTTTTCGATCGACAGCGGGCTGATGTCCACCGCGTCCACTTGAAACTGCCGGGCTTCGAGCCCTGCGTCGAACAGTGCCATGGCAATTGAATACGGCTCTTCGCCGGTGGAGCACGGCAGGCTGAGAATCCGCAGCGGCCGGGCGCCCATCAGTTGCGCCAAACGCTCCACGGCCAGCTTGCCGAGGGTGACGAAGGATTCGGGGTAACGAAAAAACCAGGTCTCGGGGACGATCACCGCTTCTATCAGCGCTAGCTGCTCGTCGGCCGAGGCCAGCAGCCGTTGCCAATACTGCTCGCAGTCCTCGGACTGGGTTGCGGTATGCCGCTGGCGCACCGCGCGCTCGATGATTGCCTCACCCACCGAGACAACGTCCAGCCCGATGCGCTCCTTGAGGAAGCGCGAGAAACGTGGATCGCCACTCATGGCGCGTCTCCGAACCGCTCAGCGCTCAACGGCTGCGCGGGATACAACAGCTCGCGCACCGCGTCGCTGAGCACGTCCTGAACGCGGACCCACTGCAACAGCCCCTGCTCGTCCTCACGAACCGGCCCGAGGTAGCGCGCCTCGCGGTTGTCCAGCCCGTAATCCTTGAATTCGGACGGTGCGCAACGCAGGGTATCGGTGGCTTGTTCCAAAATCAGCCCGAGCAGTTCGCGCGGGCGTTCCGCATCGACGCGGTAGTGAACCAACACCAGACGGGTACTGGTCCGCGCCTGGGCCGGCCGGCCAAAGGTCAAGGCGCTGAGGTCGATCACCGGCACCATCACCCCACGGTGGGCAAACACGCCGACCACCCAGTCCGGGGTCTGGGCAATGGGCTTGAGTTGCAGGCGCGGCAGTACTTCGGCGATGTCCATCGCTTCCAGAGCGTAACGTTCGTTGCCGATGCGAAACTGCAGAAACAAGGTGTTCTGCGGCAACGCCGGGGCGCCGCGCTTGGCCGAATGCTCGATCATCGCCTGATCTCAGACCTTGAAGCGCGAGACGCCACTGCGCAGCCCCACCGCCACCTGACTCAACTCATCGATGGCAAAACTGGCCTGACGCAAGGACTCGACGGTCTGGCTGCTGGCGTCGCCCAACTGCACCAACGCCTGATTGATCTGCTCGGCACCCGTGGCCTGGGCCTGCATGCCCTCATTGACCATCAATACCCGCGGCGCCAGCGCCTGCACCTGATAGATGATCTGCGAAAGCTGTTCGCCGACTTGGGTCACTTCGAACATGCCACGGCGCACTTCTTCGGAGAATTTGTCCATGCCCATGACGCCGGCCGACACCGCCGACTGAATCTCGCGCACCATCTGTTCGATGTCATAGGTGGCCACGGCGGTCTGATCCGCCAGACGCCGCACTTCAGTCGCGACCACGGCAAAACCACGGCCGTACTCACCGGCTTTTTCCGCTTCGATGGCGGCGTTGAGCGACAGCAGGTTGGTCTGGTCCGCGACTTTGACGATGGTCACCACCACCTGATTGATGTTGCCGGCCTTCTCGTTGAGGATCGCCAGCTTGGCATTGACCAAATCGGCCGCGCCCATCACCGAGTGCATGGTCTCTTCCATGCGCGACAAGCCCTGCTGACCCGAGCCGGCGAGGATCGAAGCCTGATCGGCGGCGTTGCTCACCTCGGTCATGGTCCGCACCAGATCGCGAGACGTTGCAGCAATCTCCCGCGAAGTCGCACCGATTTCGGTGGTGGTGGCAGCGGTTTCAGTCGCGGTGGCTTGTTGTTGCTTGGAGGTGGCGGCAATCTCGGTCACCGAGGTGGTGACTTGCACCGACGACCGCTGCGCCTGGGACACCAGCCCGGTCAGCTCGGTCATCATGTCGTTGAAGCCGGTTTCCACCGCGCCGAATTCGTCTTTGCGCTCCAGGTTCAGGCGTTTGCTCAAATCGCCAGTACGCATGATGTCGAGGATGCTAACGATACGACCCATGGGTGACATGATCGCGCGCAACAACAGCAAGCCACAGTAAGCGGCTGCCACCAGCGCCACCAGCAGCGAAATGCCCATGCTGATCTTGGCGGAAGCCACTGCACTGACAATCGAGGCAATCGCGCTATCAGCAATCTTCTTGTTCTCATTGATCATAGTGGTCGCCATCGTGCGACCGTCACTCCAGGCCGGCACCATTTTGCTGACGAACAAGGCATGCGCCTGAGCGAAGTCCTTGGTTTGATACAGACCAAGCACGTCGCCAGTAACTTTTTCGTAGATCACGCGCTGTTTTTCAAAAGCGTCGACGCGGGCTTGATCGGCGGGATCGAACACTGTCTTTTTGTAGTTGTTCAACTCACCGGTCAGCGTGTCGCCGTAACCCTTGAACTGATCAAGCTCGGTTTGCGACAGTGAGCGGCCTTCGCCTTCGGCGAGCAACTGCATCACATTTATGTAACTGCTGATCCAGGCGCTGCGCAGTTGAGTGCTGTAGAACAGACCCGGCAGCGCGTCAGTGCGCACTTCCTCTTCGCTGGACTCAATCGCAAGCAGCCGGGAAAAGGCCAAAACGATCATTAACAACATAATGGCGATGATTACCGCAAAACTCGCCAGAATCCGTTGGCGCAGCGTCCAATTCTTCACAGTCCAGCCCTCAAGAGTTCAACATCGGCAGTATTTGCCGAGTTCGAGAAGTGGACCGATGGACGGTCCAAAGCGGGTGGAGTATAGCCCAGCCACCTACGCTAAAGACGGACGTTTCCCACATAGTTTTCAGCAGGTTGCCGGGGGAGATTCGATGTTTCAGCTGATACACAGATCCCATGTAGGAGCTGCCGAAGGCTGCGATAAGGCCGGAACTGCCTTCGCGTTTTAGAGTGATCGCAGCCTTCGGCAGCTCCTACAGACGTCTTGCGCCCGGCACAGGCTCTGTTGGTGCCAACGTGTTGGCGAATGACTTGAAGCGGTGTGCCTGACATCCCCCGGCTTGACCCTCCCACCGACACTGCCTATCCTCGCCCCCGTCACGGCACATCCGTGATCAGGTTTGACGGCCTGCGCAGCACCACTAGCACCGATGCACGGTCCATCCGTTATGCAGCGCACCTTCGTGTGCCCACTGCAACGCTATGGCAACTGTGCGAGGGGCACTTTCGAGTGCGCCGGGTGCTAGTGACCGGTCCGTCAACCCACGCACAGCTGCCACCCATTCGTTTGACGGCGAATTCGGCAGCTCTCATTCCTCACTAGAGTTCAGCCAATGATTCCAAAAAACATCACCCCCACCACCGAAAAACTACCCTTCGGCCACATGTCCTCGGGCGAAAACCTGTTCACCGTCCAGGACGGCATCCCCATCCAGACCGCCCTCGAACACTCCAGCGTGATGATGGGCTGCGCCAGCTCGTTGATTGCTGAAACCGATAACGCTGACCCGCAAAGACTGCGCTCACTGACGTGGGCGAGTTTGCATTTTGTGGAGATGAGCAAGGCGCTGATTGAAGCGTCGATTGATGGGTTGGTTGGGTTTGGGGCGGAACACTCGGAGTAAGACCTGAACGTGCCTGCGCAATTGCGCAGGTACGTCTGTTACTTGGAGCCTGACGATCCTGTGACGATGCCGCTCATAGATATCGAGGCAGACCGGCCGTTACCCACCTCGTCGTGATAACGACCTGCTTCGCTGTTGTGCGAAAAACCCTTCCAGGCACACCGACGACACCAACTCCCATACAGAACCGAACTCACTTTCGTCTCCCATTCATGCCCGTCCCGGCAGCGGAAACGATAAGGGCGATCACCACCTGGGTTCGTGACAGTCAGGCAGCTACCTCCACGTTGCTCGGAAATCACGTGCAGGCGTGCCAGCCGCTCGACAAACCTTTGCTCCTCGGCGCATTGCCTGCACCAGACTCCCCGATTTACAGCCTTGCCACTCTGCTCAAAAACATGCCCTTGCGCACAACGGAAGCTATAACACTGACTGCCCGTAGTACCACTTGGCGAGAGGCACTCCCCGCCCTGCTGCGCCACCCTCAGCTGCATGCGCTTCATTCCGAAAAGAGTCCATTCGGACTCCTTCGGCGCACTCCCCGCACACTCACGACAACCACTGGACGCTATAGCCAGAACACCTTTTCGAAGCCACGTGTGCCCAAACTTACAATGAAAGTGATATTTCACATTGACCCCTATCCAACGCTC
This sequence comes from Pseudomonas sp. NA-150, assembly GCF_044336365.1. Taxonomy (NCBI): domain Bacteria; kingdom Pseudomonadati; phylum Pseudomonadota; class Gammaproteobacteria; order Pseudomonadales; family Pseudomonadaceae; genus Pseudomonas; species Pseudomonas sp. NA-150. The sequence goes on from NZ_CP172305.1 coordinate 5,278,973, forward strand.
ATCCAGCCACACCACATCAGCCTTTTGCGCACTCGCTCGCAACCGCTTGGTCAATCTGTCCCATTCACAAATACGACAGCCCTTAATGCGCTTGGCGATTTGTGCGGGCGGTCTGAGAAGGATATGACCTTGGGTGCATATAAAACGATGCGGTACGTGAGAGCCAAGCCAGACCGTGTCCAGGCAATCCAGTTGCAGACGAGTGGTGTTGGCACGGAGTTGGGGGTTTCGATCGAGGACGGGGTGTTTTGGTTGGGGCATAAGTTTATCGGGTTCGTGGTTTCATAGATTAATTATTAAGTACGGAAATTGAAAATCACAAGGGCGCCATTGGGGACTAACACAAAAATAAATCCGTCCCTTTTTTTGCGTTTATTTCCAACAAGCACTTATATATTCGCTAATAATCACCACCCGCCGCCCTATCTGTCTCCCAAGACTCATCTGCCAGCTTCAAAGTAGCCACTTTACTATCAGGAACAACCTCATCTATCCCCTTGACTAACTCATATGCACGACCGACCTCTCCCACATCAAAAAGAAAAGCCGCTATTAGGTTATATATTTGAAAATTATCCTTGGAAATCGGATACTTTCTCCTCAGTTCACTCATGCGCTCAGGAGACAAATAATCTCTAGCACCTTGTGAATCACCGTCAGCAACTCTTGCTTGGGCTATCATCCCGACCAAGTCTAAAGAGTCTGTTTCAACCCCTTTGATTAATTCAATTATTTTTTTGATGCGAGCCTACTATCAGAGTACCAAAGATAACCTCTTTCACCCTCTTCAAAAGTCCCTTCATACCCAGATACCACATCACTTAATCCTTTACCAACCTTTAACACCTCTCCAGCCCTGCCTTCGGCATACACATAAGACATGTAATATTTTCCTTTCATACCAAGCCCTGAGTGCACAACCTCCCACAGACACGTAAAGACCAAGAGCTCTTTATCCCCCACCACACTATATACATCTTGTAAAGATGGATCACCTCCATCTGGGCTACATGTGTCCGGTAAGTACAAACGCAGCCCATCAGGAGATATCAATGTACCCTTTATCGCGACCCCACCTAAGTCAGGGTACGATGACAACTCCAACTGATCGTACCCCATGAAGGGTGGATAAATTTTAAATGGCTTATCGGCAGCATGGACCATCGAACAAACTACAAGACCCAGAATGTATATAAAAAATCTACTCACAAAGTTAACTCCATAGCAACCATCTCTTTTTGGCGTATTGCTCAAGTGGTAACAAGTGCAGATAAAGGCTGTAGAAAGTCAGGCTGTTTTTCTCCCCCTGCTTTGGACCTTCCGGGTTTTCCGGCGACTCATAACGGTAAAGAACCAGACAGAAGGAAGTGGCCGCCCCTTTCAACCAACAATCTTTACTCTTGTTTTTCTTCAAGTCGCCCGAGTACCCGAGCGGGAATAGCATTAGACTTCCCAGCATTTTTCATAGCTTCTCTATACATAGTATAATACCGATACGCCTCGGCCTTCCGGCCTACCGACCATAATGAATCTGCAATATTGACTTTCAGGACAATACGGTCAGGTGCCACGCTCTCTACAGACCTGAATAGCAGCAATGCATTTTTATCCCCCCCTCCTTCGGCCAAATAGAACCCTATATCATTAACTCCTGAAGGATCATCCGAAGGTGGATAACATGCCAAATACGACTCCACCCCCATGTACATTGCTCTTTCAATAAATCTCATTCTATTTTCATTTGTTTTTAATTTAGCGATGGTTTTTAAAAGCTCTCTAGGACTTTCAGTTTCAAGACCAAGCTTAATTGAATCGCCTTCCTCCGTCCGCCAAACACTCCCACTCCAACTTCCGCTACAAAATTCTGCAGGTCTGCTAAGCATCACGCATCCGGTATCCATCGATAACAAATCGCAATACTGATTTTCTGTGTTAAGGGTAACTCCATCCTGATCTGTCACCTCTCCAAACTCCACTCTCTGAACGAACACTTTACTTTTGTCTGGTGATAAGGCTTCAGAGTTAGCATCAGCTGCTACCACACCATACACATCAAATTCGTGCTGTCCATTTGAGTAACTGACCTTACTCCACCCTGCCGCTTTGCCATCCCACGCACCTAAGCGAAGCACTGAGTTCCCTCGCCCCTCTAAAACCTTTTCATCTCCATGCGCATTTTTTCCGGCGAAGAGTAAGGCAGCGATCATAACTACATAAAAACGCATCATTACAACTCTCTCTGCAATTTTTCTAACCGCTCTACTGGCTCAGTCATCCTCCTATTTCGCCCATAGATTTCTATGACAGAGTTTTCGTAGATTGCATGCAAATCGCCCCAAGCTTCAACCTGCTTACTTACTTCAGGGTTGGCTTTATAAAATGAATCTAAAGCTGCCCCTAGATCATCCCTAACATTACCGGGCCTATTAATATCTTGATCCAACACCAGTGCTTGCCCAAGTTTCGACCTAAACAACTGGGCTGCTGAAAATCCGTAACCTGAAGGTTTTTTCCTAAGAGCACTACGCAGGCGATCAATATAGTCCATAATTTGCAACCGAACGTAGAGCGGGCTTGAAATAGCGCATACCATTGACGAAATCGGCAAACAATTAATAATACTATTCAGTGTTAAATCACTACATCCTACTCGTAAACTTTCCTTGAGAGCGGCACCCTCTAACTTAGCTCCTTCGCACCATTCAGAATACTGATAATACATGCTTGTGCGATTTTCGGATGTATCCAAAAACCATCCTTGAGATTCAAAAAAATCAAAATAGGCGTCAGGGTTAGCATCCTTAAATTTTTTAACCTGCAGAGGGAACTCTCCCTGTCCAGATGGGCTAATTGTTTTCTGCATAGCACCAGCTGTCAGTATCTCGCTATCATAACTTTGCACCGCATTAAGCTTGCCCTCGTTCTCGGTCATCACGACGATGATCTCTTTTTCGTAATCGGTAACAATTCCTAAGGTGAGTAGCTCCTCCCACTGGGATTCTTCACCCAGTTTTCTGTCCCCCCAATGCACAGGGCCGTAATATGTATTTCTAGTGCTTCTGGACCTCCAACGAGTTACTTTTATTTTTGCGTCACAGCAATTTCTTGGAGTCATAAGACTTGATAGAAACTCCACCGGATGAAAATACCAAGCCATCCCATCCCTCGGTAATCCCACTCGCTCCGGCAACTGGTCCCAAAACACCAGGTTATCAATACACTCATTGGCATAACGCAAACGTTCCGGCTCACTAACCAATCGATCTCGCAGCGGTTGCCATTTAGCATCGCTGGACGGCAGTTGCCATTCGGTGTGGTGATACGGGATGACTTTCGACCAGCGATCTCTAATCGCCGGATTTCTGAGGGTTTTTTGAAGTTCGGCGGGGGTTACTGTGCCGTCACCGTCACGGTCTGCGATGGCATGCAACTCGCCATAAAAATTGCACAGGCGGTCGGCTGGCAGAGGGCTGCAACTGTTGGTGACGTATTGCTCCACCACCTTGAAACCGATGGCGCGCAGGTCGTGCTGGCTGACGATTCGGACGCCGGAGCCTTCCTCGTTGACCCGTTCTTTGTTGATCAGGCCAGTAAGGGTACGCAGTTTGCGTTGGCCGGATCGGTCTCGGGCTTCCACGGTTATTTTGTAGGATTCGACGCCTGCCTCATCGTGCTCGGTGGGTACTTTGTTCAGGGCGTAAATCTGGTCCTGAAACAGGTAGTTCGTGAACTCACTTTGTACGTCGCGCATCAAGATATGCTGTTGAAGTCTCCGAACTTCAAGGAATTGCTTGCCTTGTTTAAGACCCGCTTCATTGTCGAGGAAGGCGTCGAGGTTGGGGTCGAAGGTGAAGACCTCGAGATGCACCTGGTGTTTGGACGTTTTACCGTCATCGACGGGCATCTCATAGAGTCCGAGGTAGCCAATTGGATCGCCAGCCCTGATTGGGATGGGTTCTGCCGGAGCGATGGCTGATAGAGGGCAGTTAATTTCTCGGTGCGCAAATCTGAGAACGTCATCCTCCACGCGGGCCCAGAACAGGCGGCCATCTGAGGTGCATTCAGCCATGCGCCATGTTTCGCCATCGATGCCTGTCACTCGAACAGTTGTTCCTTCGTCATAACGGATAAGTGAGTTAGGCCCTAGATTGCGACCTGGCAAACGCGCGCCAACTCGCCCGCTCGCAGGCGCCTCAAACAGTTCCAATTCGTCCCGGACATGGGCCAGAACTTGACCTCGCCAGTACGTTGGCCACTCTCGCTGAGGAGCCGGTACCTCCGACATTCGCGCGTGGCCATTGGCCGCGCGGATGCGATCGTTTCGATAGCGACTGGCGAACCAGACCTCAGCCCCCTCTCGTAGTTGGCCTATTTGCCCTTTAACAATCCGACCTCTTGCAAAATGGTAGTCGTCGCGATTATCGATTTCTTCCAGAATGTCGAACTCAGTGCCGTTCTCGATATTGCCTAATTTTGTGCTGCCTTCCCTTCCCTTTGGCACGTTACGCGCAGGCCATCCGCCATTGATGACTTTAACTCGGCGAATATGGTTTGGATTGGCATCGGGATAACGCTCAAACGGCAACAAGTGCATGTAGAGACTGTAGAAAGTCAGGCTGTTTTTTTGATCTTGATTTGGACCTTCGTCTGGATTGGGCGGCGATTCGTATGTGTGACGAACCAGACAGAACGAAGTGGAATACTTCATCTGTACGTCACCGACCTGCGACTCCAGGTAATCACGGTTCAAGCGATAAGCCACCACCTCACCATCAGCAATACACCGCACAGGCTCGTCATAAACACACTGCGGCGCACTCTGATCACTGATATGAACCCCCCCATGCCAAAACCGGTTTTTACCTAGCAGGTAAAAGCCGGATGTCTCGGCCTCAAGGGCGGTGTGGAGTTGTTCGGCATCTTTGAACTCGCTGCCGTCGGCTTTGCGAATCGGAAATTTAAACGTTTGCATGGATATTTTTCCGTCCGGTTAATCGGAGACGTGGGCGTCGTCGATGGAGGGGGGTGCAGGCGGCGCTGCTTTCGATTTGTCCGCAGCAAGGCCCTCTGCCATCGCCGGCAGGAGGGTGGTTTCGTCTAGCGGCGGGCCTAATTCACCGGCTGCCAAAGGCTGATTTCCCTCTGGCAACACCGGCGCTGCCGGTGTCCCGGCCATCGGCGCGCCACCTGGCAAAATCGGCGTGCTGACAAAAATGCCCGAGGCGTTCATGACCAGATGATGGCCGCCTGCGCCCAGCGACAGGTTGGTTCCGGCGTTGAGGACGACGTGCTCGCCGCCGGAGATGTGGATCTGGGTTCCGGCTTCGACCACATACGTCAGGCCGACGCGGGTATGACTGCTGCCCGCCACGTCAAGATTATCGTTACCCTGAATCAACACCCTGCGGTCGCCGCCGACGATGAGGTTTTCGTCGCCACCGATTTCGGTCCGGCTATCGCCACCCACGGTTTCCAGGCGGTTGTTGCCGACTTCAAGGCGATAGTCGTTCTGGATCAGTTGCTCCATGTCGCGTTGGGCACGCAGGTAGACCAGCTCCTCACCGCTCTTGTCGTCGACATGGACCTCGTTATAGCCACCTTTGCCATCTGGAGTGCTACGGCTGCGGAACACGCTTTTGGTTTTATGTTTGGGCAGTTCGTAGGGCACTGGATTCAGGTTATTGGGAAAACACCCTGTCACGACCGGCTTCGTGGCATCTCCGCTCATAAAGATGACGACGACCTCCATGCCCACCCTTGGCAAACTGACGGTGCCGTAATAATCGCCCGCCAAACTGGAAGCGACCTGGACCCAGCAGCTGGTGCGTTCGTCATCAAACTCGCGTCGATCCCAGAAAAACTTGACCTTGATGCGACCGAACTCATCGCAGTAGATCTCGTCCTTTTCCGGGCCGGTTACCACCGCCAAGTGCGTGCCGATGAGCCGTGTCCTTCCAGCGTCGTCCAGCCGCATGCGGAACTGGACCTTTTCCGGGATGGCCAAAAAGCTGTTGTGATAGCCCTCCTTGATCACCTTCGAGTCAATCTTGATAGCCGAGGCCAGCTCCTCTAGAACCTGTGGTTGATAGCCTTCATGCTTGACCCAGACCAACAGCCACGGTCTGTTCCAGCTGATATCGGGGTGTTTTTCAAGACGTAACAGGGTGCCGCTGCATAACAACGGCTGATCGCTTTTACCTTCGGCCTGTTCGACGTCCCAGCGATGACGTTGCAGAGTAAGTCTCGCCAGATGGGCGGCACGGAGCTGGTCCCTGAAATGACCGGGATAGATGGAGTCGCTGAGGTGCGGCACGGGTTTGGGCTTTTCGTTGCGCTGGATCTGATCCTGGGTTGGCCCGTATTCGTGCTCGGCCTTCAGGGTCAGGTCGGCATTTTGAAAATCGTAGTCGCGCAACTCGACATGGCTGGTGCGGGTACAGACTTTGACGCTGAAGTCGAGGACGGTCTGTTCTTCGCCGACCATGCCGTTCAGACGATTGAACGGCACCGTCAGCGCTGTGTGGTGCGGGAAGCGCACTTCATCGTTGGCGAAGATCAGCCGATGGCCGGCGGGGGAATGCTCGAAACGATAGTGCCAGCCGTCCTCGGCGCAGAGGCGATGAATGAACTCCAAGTCGGATTCATCAAACTGGACACAATATTCACGCGGCGGAACCTGGCCGGTGGGTCTGTCGATTTCTACCTGCAAGCCATTGAATAGGCCGTGCTCCTTGAGCACTTGCAGGATGATTTCAGGGACGGTCTGGTCCTGAAAAATGCGTCGGTTGTTCGTATGTTCCAAGAACTTCAGGTAAGGCGCCAGTAAGAACTGGTAGCGAGTGAAGCGACCGACTTCCCAGCGCTCCGCAACGCTGTAGAGCACCCCATGCAGCCCCTCCCCGTTCGGGCCAAAGGAGAGGAAAGCCTGCTTACCCAACAACTCTTCCAGATCGTAAGAGGAATGCGGACTGACCAGCTCGACCTTGATTTCGTAGGGTTTGCTGAGGGCTTCGACGCCCTCGAATTCGAGGACGCGGAGGACGTAGTCTCGGTTGCCATCTAGGACAGTGAAGGTAAATGTAGGGGGATTGCCGTGGGTAAGAGGCATACGCAGCTTTCCTTGTGGGATCAGCGCGCAATTTTCAGTTAACTCAGCCGGACATAATGCCGGCGACAGGACATCAAGATTGTGGGAATTATCCGAAGATCTTGAATGTTTTGCCTTACGGACACCTACTCAGCGCTTCACTCCCAACCTTTAAAGACGCCGAGCTCCTCGTAGCAGTCCGACTTGCCAGCATCAGCAGCCTTCGAACCGCCATCGCCAGCAAGCCGGTCTTCTACAAAAATATGACGCTCAAACAACCCACAACCAATCATCAATAGCCCCTAGGGTCTTTCCGGAAAAACCTGACAAGATAGAGCCCCCTCCCGACTCTTAATCTGCGGAAGCCTGCTCATGCGTCACTTGCCCAGTTTGCGCAGCCGCTTTGCACTGCTGATTGCCGTTCTGGTGAGTCTGCTCAGTTGGGGCCTGGGTTCGCTGATCAGTCATGACTCCAGCACGCGGATGCGCAGCGAAATTGGCATGGACCTCGCTGAAGTTTCCTACCAGATGATTGATCGTCTGGACCGTGACATGGCCAATCGTGCACATATTCTTACGGTACTCAGTCATTTGCAGGTGCTGCGCCAACCGGATGACGTCGGGAAGGTCCGCGAGTTGCTCAATCATTTGCAGTTGGAGTTCCCGGAAATTGCCTGGATTGGCCTTACCGATATGACGGGGGTGGTCAAGGCTTCCAGCAACGGCGTCCTCGAAGGCGCCAGCCTGGCTGAGCGGCCGGTGTTTCTTCAAGGTCGTGAGCACTTGTCGGTCGGTGACGTGCATGACGCCAAGCTGCTGGCCACGCTGTTGCCCAGCCCCAGCGGCGAAGCGTTGAAATTCGTCGATATCAGCGTGCCGGTGCTGAATGATCAGCATGTCACGGTGGCGGTGTTGGCGGCGCATATGTCCTGGGCCTGGGCCGATGACTTGCGCAAGGCGTTGGCCGATCCCAGTGAAGTACGGCACAAGGTCGAATTTTTCGTGCTCAGCGCCGACCATAAGGTACTGCTCGGCCCCCGGGAGATGCTCGGGCAACCGTTGCCGCTGCCGCTGCTCGACCGGGTCACCCGTCATCGCCCGCAATGGGACGTGCAGCAGTGGCCAGACGGCGATGAATACTTGATCGGGGTCGCGACCAGCCGCGGTTATAACGATTATCCCGGCCTTGGCTGGACGGTGGTCGCACGGCAACCGCTGGAGGAAGCCTACGCACCCGCGCACCAGCTGCAGCGCGACATTCTCGCCTGGGGTGTCGCCCTGGCGGTATTGGTGGCATATATCGGCTGGCTACTGGCGTCTTGGTATACCCGACCGCTGTGGCACATCGCGAAAGCTGCCGACCGTTTGAGTGCCGGCGAAATCCTCGAGATTCCGGACCTCAAGGGCACTCGGGAAATCGCTCAGTTGAGTCAATCGATTCGCCATCTGGTGGCCAGCCTGAGCAATCAACAGACCGCGTTGGGGGTGATGGAAAGCCTCGCCCATCACGACCCGTTGACCGGTTTGCCGAACCGCGCCGCGCTGGAGAAATACCTGCCGCGTGCCCAGCAGCGCAGCCAGAATGTCGGCACGTGCCTGGCGTTGCTGTACCTGGATCTGGACGGTTTCAAACCGATCAATGACGAATTCGGCCATACCGGCGGTGATGAGTTGCTGCGCGAAATCGCCGCCCGCCTGCGCAGTTGCCTGCGTGAGGGCGACATCGTTGCGCGATTGGGTGGCGATGAGTTTCTGATGGTGCTGCAAGTGACCCGCGAAGACGCAACAGGCCAGTCCCAGGCGATTGCCCATCGCGTGCTGAAGACCCTCGCCCATCCGGTCAAGCTGGGCAATCGGCAGGCGAAGGTGGGGTGCAGCGTGGGCGGCGCGCTGTGGCCGCTGGATGACCCAGACCTGAACGAAGTGCTCGAGTTGGCCGATCAGGCGCTGTATCGCGCCAAGCATGCGGGCAAGCAGCAGGCGCATTTTCATATTTCTACGTTGGATTGATCGGCAGCTCCTACAGAAAAAGGTGATCCCGTAGGCGCTGCCGAAGGCTGCGATTGAGCGCAACGCGCTCACGCCTTCCATCGATTAAAAAGATATACACTCGGAAGATTCTAAAAATACGCAAGGACTGCATTGCCATGATGACCCTGCGCCAGATCCGTCACTTCATCGCTGTCGCCGAGACCGGCTCGATCTCCGCCGCTGCCCAGGCGGTGTTCATCTCCCAGTCCACGCTGACCCTGGCCATCCAGCAATTGGAGCAGGAAATCGGCGTCATCCTGTTTAATCGCCACGCCAAGGGCATGACCCTGACTCACCAGGGTCATCAGTTTTTGCGTCAGGCGCATTTGATTCTGGCAACGGTGGACAACGCCAAGCGCAGCCTGCAACAGAGTACCGATCAGGTTGCCGGTCAGTTGATCATCGGCGTGACCAGCCTGGTCGCCGGTTATTACCTAGCGGATCTATTGACTCGCTTTCAGCGCGCCTACCCCAACGTTGCCATTCGGGTCATGGAAGACGAGCGTCCCTATATCGAGCACTTGCTGGTCAGCGGCGAAATCGATGTCGGTGTGTTGATCCTCTCCAACCTCGAAGACCGCCACGCGCTGCAAACCGAAGTGCTGACCCACTCGCCGCATCGGGTGTGGTTGCCCGCGCAGCACCCGCTGTTGGAGCATGACAGCATCAACCTGGCGGACGTGGCGCGCGAGCCGTTGATTCAGTTGAACGTCGACGAGATGGACATGAATGCCTTGCGCATGTGGTCCGGCGCCGGTTTGCAACCCCACATCACCTTGCGTACCGCCTCGACGGAAGCCGTGCGAAGCCTGGTGGCCGCCGGCCTTGGGCTGTCCATTCAGCCAGACATGACCTATCGCCCCTGGTCACTGGAGGGCGACATCATCGAAGCGCGTCCGCTGGCGGACCTCAGCCAGACCCTGGATGTCGGCCTGGCCTGGCGTCGCGGCACAGCCAGACCGGCGCTGGTCGACCCTTTTCTGACCGTCGCTCGCGAGCAACCTCACGCCGGGCGCAGGCTATCTATTTAATCGAACGCTGCTTTCAGTATTTAGTATTTGTCGACCTCTCGCCCGAGCACTAGTCTCTGTAGGTATAGAGAAAGGCCAGGCGCTCCAAGGAATAAGCCCATGGAAAACACGGCCACACAAAAAAAGAGAATCTCGAAAATGGCTGGCGCGCACCCGACACCGCTGTTTACAGCACTGTTGATCGACGGAGAGTTGGTCGCAGGTCAGGGTTTTGCCGAGCCGATTCTCAACCCGGCCACGGGCGAAGTATTGACCCGTATCGCCGAGGCCAGCACCGAGCAAGTCGAAACCGCGATTCTCGCCGCGCACAGGGCCTTTGCCAGTTGGTCGCGCACCACGCCGCAGCAACGCTCGAACATTCTGCTGTCCATCGCCGATGCCATTGAAAAACAGGCCGACCTGCTCGCGCGCCTCGAATCGCTGAACTGCGGCAAGCCGCTGCATCTGGCGCGTCAGGACGATTTGAGCGCAACCGTCGACGTGTTCCGTTTCTTCGCGGGTGCCGTGCGTTGCCAGACTGGCCAGTTGTCCGGCGAATACCTGCCGGGCTACACCAGCATGGTGCGTCGTGATCCGATTGGTGTGGTGGCGTCCATCGCGCCGTGGAACTACCCGATCATGATGGCCGCCTGGAAAATCGCCCCGGCGTTGGCGGCCGGTAATACCTTGGTGTTCAAGCCGTCGGAACATACGCCCCTGTCTATTCTTGCTTTGGCGCCCGTGCTGTCGGAGTTGTTACCGCGCGGCGTGATCAACATTGTCTGCGGTGGTGGCGAAGGTGTCGGCAGCCATTTGGTGAGCCACCCGAAAGTGCGCATGGTCTCGCTGACCGGCGATATCGTCACTGGGCAGAAAATCCTCCAGGCCGCCGCCAAAACCCTGAAACGTACCCATCTGGAATTGGGCGGCAAAGCGCCGGTGATCGTCTGCAACGACGCCGACATTCAGGCGGTAGTCGAAGGCGTGCGCACTTACGGTTATTACAACGCGGGCCAGGATTGCACCGCGGCCTGCCGGATCTACGCCCAGGCCGGGATTCACGACCGCTTGGTGGCGGAACTGGGCGCAGCCGTCAGCAGCCTGCGCTTCGCCGGTAAACGCGACGCCGACAACGAAATCGGTCCGTTGATCAGCACCCGCCAGCGCGACCGTGTGGCCAGTTTTGTCGAGCGCGCACTGGGTCAGCCGCACATCGAGCGCATCACTGGCGCTGCGGTGCATTCCGGCGCGGGATTCTTTTATCAACCCACCCTGCTCGCTGGCTGCAAACAAAGCGACGAAATCGTCCAGCGCGAAGTGTTCGGTCCGGTGGTCACCGTGACCCGCTTCGATCAGCTGGAACAAGCGGTGGATTGGGCCAACGACTCGGAATACGGCCTGGCGTCGTCGATCTGGACCCAGAACCTGGACAAGGCCATGCAGGTCGCGGCACGCCTGCAATATGGCTGCACCTGGATCAACAGCCACTTCATGTTGGTCAGCGAAATGCCCCACGGCGGTCTGAAGCGTTCGGGTTATGGCAAGGATCTGTCCAGCGATTCACTGCAGGACTACAGCGTGGTGCGCCACATCATGGCGCGCCACGGGCAGGACTTGAGCTGAGCAAAGCTCAAGAAGCATTACGCACTATTCTAAGAGTCAGCCTGAAGAAGGCAGCGTTACCCCTGTTGAAAACTGCCCCGACCATAATTAAAGAAGAGGGAATGCCATGTCAGCGCTCAAGACCGCGTTATTCAGCGCCGTAGCCACCGCGATGTTTACCAGTTGCGGGGTTTCGGCAGCGGAGATGCTCAACAAAGTAGGTGCGGGTGAAGGCCAGCTCGATATCGTGGCCTGGCCGGGTTATATCGAGCGCGGCGAAAGCGACAAGGCCTACGACTGGGTGACCGGTTTCGAGAAGGAGACGGGCTGCAAAGTCAGCGTCAAAACGGCCGCCACCTCCGACGAGATGGTCAGTTTGATGGCCAAGGGCGGTTATGACCTGGTGACCGCGTCTGGCGATGCTTCGCTGCGGTTGATCGTTGGTAAACGCGTACAGCCAATCAACACCGCGCTGATTCCGAACTGGAAAAACGTCGATCCACGCCTGGCCAACGGCCCGTGGTTCGTGGTCAACAAGCAGACCTACGGCACGCCTTATCAGTGGGGCCCGAACGTGCTGCTGTACAACACCAACGTATTCAAGACGCCGCCCACCAGCTGGAGCGTGGTGTTCGAGCAACAGAACCTGCCGGACGGCAAACCGAACAAAGGCCGGGTGCAGGCGTATGACGGCCCGATCTATATCGCCGACGCCGCGCTGTACCTGAAATCGACCAAGCCTGAACTGGGGATCAAAAACCCCTACGAACTGACTGAAGTCCAGTACAAAGCCGTGCTCGATCTGTTGCGTGCCCAGCAGCCGTTGATTCACCGCTACTGGCACGACGCGACCGTGCAAATGAGTGACGTGAAGAACGAAGGTGTCGTGGCTACCAGCTCGTGGGGCTACATGGTCAACGGCCTGCAAACCGACAAGCAGCCGGTGGCTTCGACCATCCCGAAAGAAGGCGCCACCGGTTGGGCTGACACCACCATGCTCCACGCCGACGCCAAGCACCCGAACTGCGCTTACAAGTGGATGGACTGGTCGCTGCAACCCAAGGTCCAGGGTGACGTAGCGGCGTGGTTCGGTTCGTTGCCCGCCGTGCCGGCCGCGTGCAAAGCCAGCGAACTACTGGGCGCCGAAGGTTGCGCCACCAATGGCTACGACCTGTTCGACAAGATCGCTTTCTGGAAAACCCCACAGGCTGAAGGCGGCAAGTTCGTGCCATACAGCCGCTGGACCCAGGATTACATCGCGATCATGGGCGGGCGCTAGTCTCCTCAGGCGCAAATTTCTGTAGGAGCAACCGGTCGACGCTCGATTGTTCGCGAGGCGCTTGGCATGACACACCGCATCAAGCCTCTCGCCAACAAGTTGGCTCCTACAGACCATCGCGTACGAATGGCCCCAACTTAAAGATCCAGTTTTTTCAGATGTCCAGGCAAGGACCGCTGCGACGGCCCTCGCCTTTTTGGAGCTACGCACCATGACGCTTGCAGTCCAGTTCACCCAAGTTTCCCGTCAGTTCGGCGAAGTGAAAGCCGTTGACCGGGTTTCCATCGACATCAAGGACGGCGAGTTTTTTTCGATGCTGGGCCCTTCGGGTTCGGGCAAGACGACCTGTCTGCGTTTGATTGCCGGTTTCGAGCAACCGAGCGCAGGTTCGATCCGTATTCACGGCGAAGAGGCCGCCGGTCTGCCGCCCTATCAGCGTGATGTGAACACGGTGTTCCAGGATTACGCCCTGTTCCCGCACATGAACGTGCGCGAGAACGTGGCCTACGGTTTGAAGGTCAAGGGCGTCGGCAAGGCTGAGCGCCTGAGCCGAGCCAATGACGCCCTGGCGATGGTCGCGCTGGACGGCTACGGCGACCGCAAACCCGCGCAATTGTCCGGTGGCCAGCGTCAGCGCGTGGCCCTCGCACGCGCCTTGGTCAATCGCCCACGGGTGCTGCTGCTCGACGAACCCTTGGGCGCCCTCGACCTCAAGCTGCGTGAGCAAATGCAGGGCGAGTTGAAGAAGCTGCAACGCCAGTTGGGCATCACCTTTATCTTTGTCACCCACGATCAAACCGAAGCGCTGTCGATGTCCGACCGGGTGGCAGTGTTCAACAAAGGCCGCATCGAGCAGGTCGACACCCCGCGCAACCTGTACATGAAACCGGCCACGACCTTTGTCGCCGAATTCGTCGGCACCTCGAACGTGTTGCGCGGCGACCTGGCGCTGCTATTGAGCGGCGCAACGCTGCCGTTTTCGATTCGTCCGGAACACATTCGCTTCGGCGAAGGTCAAGCCGGCAGCCATGAAATCCAGGTCAGCGGCCTGCTGCACGACATTCAATATCAAGGCAGCGCCACCCGTTACGAACTCAAACTCGACAACGGTCAGACCCTGAACATCAGCCAGGCCAATAACCAGTGGTTGGAGACGACTGCGCAACTGCAGACCGGTCAACGCCTGACCGCGCGCTGGGCCCGTGAAGCCATGATCCCGCTGTACGAAACCGCCGTGGGCGAGGGTCAGTGATCATGAGCCAGGCCGCTATCACCCACCCGGCGACGCAGCCCGGACAATCGCCCTTGCGGCGGTTTTCCAACCTGCTGTACCGCCGGCCGAACCTGTACCTGTCGCTACTGCTGATCCCGCCCTTGCTGTGGTTCGGCGCGGTGTACCTCGGCTCGTTGTTGACCCTGCTGTGGCAAGGTTTCTACACCTTCGACGACTTCACCATGGCGGTCACGCCGGACCTGACCCTGGCCAACTTCGCGGCACTGTTCAATCCGGCGAATTTCGACATCATCACCCGCACGCTGGGCATGGCGGTGGCGGTGTCGATTGCCAGCGGAGTCGTCGCGTTTCCCATTGCCTACTACATGGCGCGCTACACCACGGGCAAGACCAAGGCATTTTTCTACATCGCGGTGATGATGCCGATGTGGGCCAGCTACATCGTCAAGGCTTACGCCTGGACCCTGCTGCTGGCCAAGGGCGGCGTCGCGCAATGGTTCATCGAGCACCTGGGATTGGAGCCGGTATTGCAGCTGATCCTGACCATCCCCGAAGTCGGTGGCAGCACCCTGTCGACTTCACATCTTGGGCGCTTCATGGTCTTCGTCTACATCTGGCTGCCGTTCATGATCCTGCCGATCCAGGCCTCGCTGGAGCGCTTGCCACCATCGTTGCTGCAAGCCTCCGCCGACCTTGGGGCCAAGCCGTGGCAGACCTTCATCCACGTGGTGTTGCCACTGTCGGTACCGGGGATTGCTGCCGGTTCGATCTTCACTTTTTCCCTGACCTTGGGTGATTTCATCGTGCCGCAACTGGTGGGGCCGCCCGGCTACTTCATCGGCAGCATGGTTTACGCGCAGCAAGGTGCGATCGGCAATATGCCGATGGCCGCAGCCTTCACCCTGGTGCCCATCGTGTTGATCGCCATCTACCTGTCCATCGTCAAACGTCTGGGGGCCTTCGATGCGCTCTAAACCTGTTAAGCAAAGTGACCAGGCGTCCCTCGGGCTGAAGATCGCGGCGTGGGGCGGGCTGGTGTTCCTGCACTTTCCGATCTTCATCATCTTCATGTACGCCTTCAACACCGAAGACGCTGCGTTCAGTTTTCCGCCTCGGGGTTTCACCCTGAAATGGTTCAGCGTGGCGTTTTCGCGGCCCGACGTGCTGGAGTCGATCAAGCTGTCACTGGAGATTGCCTGCGTCGCCACCTTGATCGCCATCGTGCTCGGCACCCTGGCGTCTGCTGCGTTGTACCGACGTGATTTCTTCGGCAAGGACGGGATTTCTCTGATGCTGATCCTGCCCATCGCCCTACCGGGGATCATTACCGGGATCGCGCTGCTGTCGGCATTCAAGACGCTGGGGATCGAACCGGGGATGTTCACCATCATCGTCGGCCACGCGACCTTTTGTGTGGTGATCGTCTACAACAACGTCATCGCCCGTTTGCGCCGTACTTCCCACAGTTTGATCGAGGCCTCGATGGACCTCGGCGCCGACGGCTGGCAGACCTTTCGCTACATCATCATGCCCAACCTCGGCTCGGCGTTATTGGCGGGCGGGATGCTGGCGTTCGCCCTGTCGTTCGACGAAATCATCGTCACCACCTTTACCGCCGGCCATGAACGGACGCTGCCGATCTGGCTGCTCAATCAGCTCAGTCGACCACGGGATGTGCCGGTGACCAACGTTGTCGCGATGCTGGTGATGATGGTCACCATGTTGCCGATTCTCGGCGCCTATTACCTGACCCGTGGCGGCGAAAGCGTGGCGGGCAGTGGCGGTAAGTAAACACAACACCTTGTAGGAGCGGGCTTGCCCGCGATGGCTGCGGCGCTGTCGCGGGCCCTGTCGCGGGCAAGCCCGCTCCTACAGAAAAACCGATCGTTTGAAGAGGACGTGTTCATGCAAACCAAACTGTTGATCAATGGCCAACTGGTGGTCGGCGAAGGTCCGAGCCAACCGGTGTTCAATCCGGCCCTGGGTCGGGTATTGATCGAAATCAACGAAGCCAGCGAAGCCCAGGTCGATGCCGCCGTACGCGCCGCCGATGCCGCCTTTGACAGCTGGTCACAGACCACGCCCAAGGATCGCTCGCTGTTGCTGCTGAAACTCGCCGACGCCATCGAGGCCCACGGCGAAGAGCTGGCCAAGCTGGAATCCGACAACTGCGGCAAGCCGTATCACGCGGCGCTCAACGATGAGATCCCGGCGATTGCCGACGTGTTCCGTTTCTTCGCCGGTGCCTGCCGCACCATGAACGGCTCGGCGGCTGGTGAGTATCTGCCGGGCCACACCTCGATGATCCGTCGTGACCCGGTGGGTGTGATTGCCTCCATCGCACCGTGGAACTACCCGCTGATGATGGTCGCCTGGAAAATCGCCCCGGCACTGGCCGCCGGTAATACCGTGGTGCTCAAGCCGTCGGAACAAACGCCGCTGACTGCGTTGCGTCTGGTGGAATTGGCGTCGGAGATTTTCCCGGCCGGCGTGCTCAACCTGGTGTTCGGCCGTGGGCAGACCGTGGGCAATCCGCTGATCACTCACCCGAAGGTGCGCATGGTCTCGTTGACCGGCTCGATCACCACCGGCTCGCACATCATTTCCAGCACCGCCGACAGCGTCAAACGCATGCACATGGAACTGGGCGGCAAGGCGCCGGTGATTATCTTTGATGACGCCGACATCGACGCGGCGGTCGAGGGCATTCGTACCTTCGGTTTCTACAACGCTGGCCAGGACTGCACCGCTGCGTGCCGGGTCTACGCACAGAAAGGTATCTACGAGAAGTTCGTCGCCAAACTGGGCGAAGCGGTCAGCACCATCAAACACGGTTTGCAAGGTGACCCGAACACCGAGATGGGTCCGCTGATCACTGCTCAGCATCGCGACCGAGTCATCGGTTTCGTCGAACGCGCCCTTGCGCAGCCGCACATTCGCCTGATCACCGGCGGCAAGGTGATTGAAGGCAATGGTTTTTTCTTCGAACCCACGGTGATTGCCGATGCGCTGCAGGATGACGAAATCGTCCGCCGCGAAGTGTTCGGGCCGGTGGTGTCGGTGACTCAGTTCGACGACGAAGCACAAGTGCTGGCCTGGGCCAACGAATCGGACTACGGCCTGGCCTCTTCGGTCTGGACCCAGGACCTGGGCCGCGCCCATCGCCTGGCAGCGCGTTTGCAGTACGGCTGCACTTGGGTCAACACCCACTTCATGCTGGTCAGCGAAATGCCCCACGGCGGGCAGAAGTTGTCCGGTTATGGCAAAGACATGTCGATGTACGGCCTGGAGGATTACACCACTGTAAGGCATGTGATGTTTAAGCATTAAAAGCATTCGCAGCCTTCGGCAGCTCCTACAGTTGAAATGCGATCTCCTGTAGGAGCTGCCGCAGGCTGCGAAAAGGTCGGTACGACCTTCACCGTTTCACCCGCAATGCAGACATAACAATAACGATCGAATCGGGCAGTGCAGGATTGCACCGCTCCGGATTCGCATACCCAAAATCTGCCGATTCCCTGGAGAAACACATGACCGTTCCATCCCTATCTTCGGCCGCGGACAGCGATGCCGAGCAACTTCGGAAGTTGGGTTACACCTCCAACTTCAACCGCACCATGAGCCTGTGGGAAAACTTCGCACTGGGCTTCACTTACCTATCACCCGTAGTAGGCGTGTACACCCTGTTTGGCCTGTGCCTGGCAGCCGGTGGCCCACCGATGTTCTGGGCGTATTTGCTGGTGGGCATCGGCCAGTTGCTGGTGTGCCTGATCTTCGGTGAAGTGGTGTCGCAGTTCCCGATTTCCGGTGGCGTCTACCCGTGGGCCCGTCGCTTGGTGGGCAAACGCTGGGCGTGGATGGTCGGCTGGATCTACGCCATCGCCCTGTGCGTGACCATCGCCGCCGTTGCCGTGGGTGCAGGGCCGTATCTGGCCGCGATGCTCGGTTTCGAGGCCAGCAACAACACCAATATCGTGATTGCGCTGGTGCTCACCCTGTTCGCCACCTTGGTGAACCTCAGTGGCACCAAAGTGCTGGCCCGCATCGCCATGTTCGGCTTTCTGTGCGAACTGATCGGCGCTGTGATCGTCGGCGTCTACCTGCTGGTCTTTGAGCGTCACCAGCCGATCAGCGTGCTGTTCAACACCTTCGACATCCGCATCGACGGTTCATACATGCCGGCCTTCCTCACCGCGTCGTTGGCGGGGATGTTCCTGTATTACGGCTTCGAGGCCTGCGGTGACGTCGCCGAAGAAACCCCGAACCCGAGCAAGATGATCCCGCGCGCCATGCGCATGACCATCTACATCGGCGGCATCGCAGCAATGTTCGCCTGCCTGGCGCTGATCCTCGCCGTGCCGGACATGAGCGCAGTGATCAACGGCACCGACAAAGACCCGGTCACCACCATTCTCAGCAACGCCTTTGGCGTCAATGGTTCGAAAGTGGTGATGGGTGTGGTCATGGTCTCGTTCATCTCCTGCGTGATCAGCCTGCAAGCCGCTGCCAGCCGACTGCTCTACGCCTATGCCCGCGACCAGATGATCATTGGCAGCAATGCCTTGAAACGCCTGTCACCGAACACCCAAGTGCCCGTCGCGGCGCTGCTGGTGTCCGGCGTGTTGCCAGCGTTGATCATCTGCCTCGGCTTCATCCTGCAAGACGCCGTCGCCACCATCGTCAGCTTCGCCGCCATCGGCATCTACATCGCGTTCCAGATGATCGTCCTCGGCGCCCTCTTCGCCCGCGCACGCGGCTGGATCCCGAGTGGCCAGTTCACCTTGGGCAAATGGGGCATGCTGGTCAACATCGGCGCGCTGGTGTACGGCGTCCTTGCCATCATCAACATGGCCTGGCCGCGCACTCCGGATGCCGCGTGGTACATCAACTACGCGATGGTCCTGACCACCGCCATCGTCATCGGCCTGGGCCTGGTTTATATGTGGCTGGGCAAACCGTATGACCACGGGACTGCACCGGCTGGGGATGCGTGGCAGATTCATAAGTAAGGTTTGCGGGGCCTGTAAGGGCCCCCTTCGCCCCCGATCGGTGTCTGCGGCCTGATCACGCCCTGGAACAGGCCGCTCTATCAAATAACCGCGAAAGTCGCACCGGCACTCGCCGCCGGGTGCACGGTGGTGCTGAAACCGAGCGAGCTGTCGCCGCTCAGCGCCCTTCTGTTTGCGCAACGGGTACACGACGCGGCCTTTCCCCAGGCGTGTTCAACCTGGTGAATGGCAGCGGTCCTGAAGTCGGCGGCGCCATCGCTGCGCATCCCGATCTCGACATGATCTCGATCACCGGCTCAAACCGCGCGGGCGCGCTCGTCGCATAGGCAGCGGCTCATAGTGTGAAACGCGTCACTCAGGAACTGGGCGGCAAATCCCCGAACGTTCTGCTTCCCGATGCCGATTTCGCCACCGCCGTCGCCACAGGAATCATGTCTGCGCTCCGCAACGTCGGACAGTCGTGCAGCGCGCCGACACGAATGATCGTGCCAAGAAACAGGCTGGCAGAGGTCGAATCGCTGGCCGCCGCAACGGCAAACGCCATCGTCGTCGGCGACCCTCAATCACAAGAAACAGTGCTCGGCCCAATTGCCAATGAAGCCCGGATCCGTACGCACCGTTTGGCGGCTATAAGCGTTCGGGTAATGGGCGTGAGTAGGGTGTTTATGGGTTTGAGGAATACCGGGAAACCAAGACGATTATTGGGTTTGGCTAGGGTCTGTTGAGGTAGGGCTTAGGGAGGCGTTTTAACAGGTATTCGGGGAAATCCTGTTGCCATGCCTCCTTTCAAATATAAAACAAACTCTTTTATTTCAATGGCTTGAAATCAAGTTTCTGCCCGAAGGGCGTAGGAGCAAGCTTGCTCGCGATCTGGCGCGTAGCGCCAGTGACACCAGAACACGCGGAGTAACAGGCACAACTGGCAACGCGGATTTACGACCGCTCCGCGCTCGATTGCCGGCAAGCCGATCGAACGCGGGGTGTGACGACAGGCGGAGATCGGCCAGATGCTGACGGTAGCGGCCCTTTTTCCACGAGGCAGGATCGCATCGAAATTAGCGAGCACGATTCATCAATCGAATTTGACCAAGTCCTTAAAGATCAGTTGACCCCAGCTATTTCCGCGCGCCTGCACAAGTAGTCCACCTTCCGAAAGCCCGCCAAGTTTGATCGGCGAGAAACCAAGATTTTCCGCAAGCGCACCAATCTCCGCTGCGGCGCCGTCATCGTCGCTCGCCAGGAACACGACTCTCCTGCCACCCTGCACGGCCGGATCTTGGTCAAGGACGGCAGCGGCCAGATGGTTGAAGCCCCTAACCAGTCTTGCACCCGTGAAGGCCTGCGCGACGACCTTGGAAGAAGGCTGACCTCCCAGTTCCTCAGGAGACACTCCGTAGGCATTCGTCACATCGACGATGGTCTTCCCCTGCCAGATCGGTAGCGCCTTCGCGACATCCCGGTGCGACTCGTAACGCACAGCCAAAAAGACAATGTCCGCCTTGACCGCTTCCGCCAGTGTTTTGGGGATGATCGTGGGTCCGATCGCGGCCGCAGTGGCTGCAAAGCTTTCCGGGTCGCGAGTGGTTGCAACGGATACTTCGATGCCGCTTCGGGCAAACGCTTTGGCCAGAGCCTGGCCGATATTGCCGAAGCCGATAATTGCGTAGCTCATATATTCTCCTTAGGTTTACCGAGCCCTACGGCGCTCCTATCAATCGAGTGGAGCGCTGTAGGTTTAGCGCGTCAGAGTTGCGCCAGGCCGCCGTCGACGGCGACCTCGCTGGCGGTCATGAAGCTGCTGTCCGACGACGCGAGAAAGGCCGCCGCCGCCCCGACTTCCGCCGGATCGCCCATGCGCTGGAGCGCAGTCATCGAGCCGTAGGCCTTCACGCCCTCCTCGCCCAGCGCTTCCTTCGCGAGCTCGGTCGCCGTCGGCCCGGGCGACAGCACGTTTACCCGGATGCCGGTGCCCTTCAAGTCCTCCGCCCAGGTCCGCGCGAGATTGCGCACCGCCGCCTTGCTCGCGCTGTAGGCGCTGAATGCCGGGGCGCCCGTGGTGCCGGCGCTCGATCCGGTCAGGATGATCGAACCGCCCTTGCCCATCAGAGGTAGCGCCTTCTGGACCGTGAAAATCGTACCCTTCACATTGATGTCGAAGGTTTCGTCAATGTGCTTGGCGGTGATCTCGCCGAGCCGAAGCTGGCTACCCACCCCGGCATTGGCGAAGACGATGTCGAGGGTTCCTCGCTCGGCCTTCACTGCCGCGTAGAGTCGGTCGAGGTCGGCCTCATCCGAGACCGAGCCCTTCACCGCGCGGGCATTGGGCCCGAGTTCGGCAACGGCGGCGTCGAGCGCCTCCTGCCGGCGGCCGAAGATGAAGACGAAGGCGCCCTCCTCAATGAAGCGCTTTGCTGCGGCGAGGCCGATCCCAGTAGCACCGCCAGTGATCACGGCGGTCTTTCCATTCAGTCTGGTCATGTCTTGCATCCTTCGTTTGAGATGTACCCAAGCAGGAAATTGCTTGCTTGAGAACAAGGATGCAGCTCTGGTAACCTAAGGACAAGTATGCACCTTTTGGTAAGTATCAAAAAAATGACGACAACTTCTGAAATCTGCGACACCGGATGTGGGCTCAACGCCACGCTGCGCATCATCTCGGGCAAGTGGAAACCGCTGGTCCTGTTTTTCCTGCGCGACGGCCCGAAGCGCTACGGCGAGCTCAAGCGCTTGATCCCCGGCGTCAGCGACAAGGTGCTGATCCAGCAATTGAAGGATCTTGAAGCCGATCGCGTGCTGGCGAGAACCGACTACAAGGAGGTGCCCCCGCGCGTGGACTACACGCTGACTCCGCTCGGTCGCAGCTTGGCTGACGCAATTGTCCCGCTGTGCACCTGGGGAACTGAGAACGCGGCGGAAATGGCAAGCATCTTCGCCAAACGCGACGCTTTGCCCTAGGAGGATGCTGAAGAACCGCTGAGTCGGACGACCCTCCTCATTCGTAAGAGGGCGCCAGGTCGAATGCTTCCGACCTAACGGGTCAGGATGCGCGGTTCACCAACGCCGCGACCCAGCTCCATCAATAGTGACAGGCAGAAATCGGCCAAAAGTGGACATTTGCGGCACGATCACTCTTGTCATGTAACCCGCTGGGAGTCAGCGTTCATCATGCAAACAGCCGGATGCGCACGGGCTTCACCAGCGGCGTCGGATTCAGCTCAGTTAAAACCAGGCCAGGCTTAGCATCAACCGTCGTGTCCGGGATCCGTTGCTCCAACACAGTTTGATCCAGTCGACGCATTTTCGAGCATCGCTTTCACCCTCCCGACGGCGATAAGCTCTGGCGTTTAAACGGCTGCACGGCCACACCGCGACCACCGGAGCTTCGCTTCCATGATCAAGAACCTCAGCCACTTCATCGCTTTCGATGCCGTCGCTCGGCACCTGAGTTTCGCGAAAGCCGCACGCGAGTTGGGCCTAGCACCCTCCTCTGTGGCCAAAAGCATCAGCAAACTGGAATCCCGAATCGCGGTAAAACTCTTCAATCGCACCACGCGATCAGTTCGGCTCACCCAAGAGGGCCTGGCCCTCCACCAACAGTGCGCACAGGTACTGGCGGACATTCAGGCACTTGATCAACTGGCCGATGCTACCTCTTCCCATGTGCAAGGCGTGCTGCGGGTCAGCGCGCCAATTGGTTATGGCTCCAAGGTCATCATGCCGGTGGTGAGCCGGTTACTGGAAAGGCACAGCGAGCTGCGTATCGATCTGCGCCTGTCCGACGATAGGGTGGACATCGTCGGTCAGGGGTTGGATGCGGCCATACGCTTTGGCCAACTGGCTGATTCGAACCTTGTCTCGCGGCCTTTGGAGCGCCAGTCGCTGGTGCTTTGCGCTTCCTCTCGCTACCTGCAACACCACCCACTGCCTGACGCTCCCGATGATCTGGATGGACACACGATCATCGGCTTTCGGATGCCCGGCAGCGGACGCAATCGGCCGCTTGAGTTCACTGTACGAGGCGAGGTGATAAAGACAGTTATCGAGCCACGGCTCCAGGTGAACCAAGGGGCTGCCATGCTCGACGCGCTGCTGACTGACTGCGGCTTGGGGCAACTGCCACTGTTCATGGTCCAAAGCCTGCTGGCCACTGGAGAGCTGGTGGAGTTGTTGCCGACCTACCGACCGCCTGCGCTGGATGTAACACTGCTGACCCCAGCCGGTCGGCCCATGCAGCCAAGGCTGGAAGTGTTTTTGGACGCATTGAAAGCCGCGCTGCGACCGGATCAGGTCTAACCCGTCAACGACCGGCAGCGTTGCTCAAGCGGGCGTCAGGCCGACGGGAGCAGCGTGATGCCAAAGCGCGGAGCCTGGTCGCGCAATCGGGCGATGTCCGCCGTCGAAGGCACCGATGTTTGGGCAGATTCGCTGTCTGCACTCACGCAGGCTTCCACGAACTCGTCGAAACCGGCGGGTGTACACACCACGATATAGCGTGCGCTCCCCTCCCCTTGCGCGCAAAGACGATGGGCGACATGACGTGGAATGAGCAGCGTGTCCCCAGGGTTGAGTAGCACTGTCTCGCTACCGAGCGTCACTTCCAATACCCCCGTCAGCAGGTGAATCGTCTCCTCCTCACGATCGTGGCTGTGCATTGGCGTACTGCGCCCGGGTGGGCTTTGGAATTCCAGCATGCAGAACTGACCACCGCTTTGCCGGCCCGACATCAGAACCTTGACTGTTGAACCGGTAAACATCACAGGCTTGCTCGAACGATTAACGCTATCCATCAGGTGCATCCTCGGCTTGATTGCAGGCCCCCACTGTAATCAACCCCAGCTCAAGGACAACGCCACTGCGGGCTACAATACAGATGGCTGAAAATCGCTAATCAGGGTGGCGTGGAGAAAAGGGGACGAAAGAGAAAAGGAGAAAAGGGGACAGATTTATTTTCCTAAAAATAAATCTGTCCCCTTTTTTTGTACCGCTTCCATGATCAAGAACCTCAGCCACTTCATCGCTTTCGATGCCGTCGCTCGGCACCTGAGTTTCGCGAAAGCCGCACGCGAGTTGGGCCTAGCGCCCTCCTCTGTGGCCAAAAGCATCAGCAAACTGGAATCCCGAATCGCGGTAAAACTCTTCAATCGCACCACGCGATCAGTTCGGCTCACCCAAGAGGGCCTGGCCCTCCACCAACAGTGCGCACAGGTACTGGCGGACATTCAGGCACTTGATCAACTGGCCGATGCTACCTCTTCCCATGTGCAAGGCGTGCTGCGGGTCAGCGCGCCAATTGGTTATGGCTCCAAGGTCATCATGCCGGTGGTGAGCCGGTTACTGGAAAGGCACAGCGAGCTGCGTATCGATCTGCGCCTGTCCGACGATAGGGTGGACATCGTCGGTCAGGGGTTGGACGCGGCCATACGCTTTGGCCAACTGGCTGATTCGAACCTTGTCTCGCGGCCTTTGGAGCGCCAGTCGCTGGTGCTTTGCGCTTCCTCTCGCTACCTGCAACACCACCCACTGCCTGACGCTCCCGATGATCTGGATGGACACACGATCATCGGCTTTCGGATGCCCGGCAGCGGACGCAATCGGCCGCTTGAGTTCACTGTACGAGGCGAGGTGATAAAGACAGTGATCGAGCCACGGCTCCAGGTGAACCAAGGGGCTGCCATGCTCGACGCGCTGCTGACTGACTGCGGCATGGGGCAACTGCCACTGTTCATGGTCCAAAGCCTGCTGGCCACTGGAGAGCTGGTGGAGTTGTTGCCGGCCTACCGACCGCCTGCGCTGGATGTAACACTGCTGACCCCAGCCGGTCGGCCCATGCAGCCAAGGCTGGAAGTGTTTTTGGACGCATTGAAAGCCGCGCTGCGACCGGATCAGGACTAACCCGTCAACGACCGGCAGCGTTGCTCAAGCGGGCGTCAGGCCGACGGGAGCAGCGTGATGCCAAAGCGCGGAGCCTGGTCGCGCAATCGGGCGATGTCCGCCGCCGAAGGCACCGATGTTTGGGCAGATTCGCTGTCTGCACTCGCGCAGGCTTCCACGAACTCGTCGAAACCGGCGGGTGTACACACCACGATGTAGCGTGCGCTCCCCTCCCCTTGCGCGCAAAGACGATGGGCGACATGACGTGGAATGAGCAGCGTGTCCCCAGGGTTGAGTAGCACTGTCTCGCTACCGAGCGTCACTTCCAATACCCCCGTCAGCAGGTGAATCGTCTCCTCCTCACGATCGTGGCTGTGCATTGGCGTACTGCGCCCGGGTGGGCTTTGGAATTCCAGCATGCAGAACTGACCACCGCTTTGCCGGCCCGACATCAGAACCTTGACTGTTGAACCGGTAAACATCACAGGCTTGCTCGAACGATTAACGCTGTCCATCAGGTGCATCCTCGGCTTGATTGCAGGCCCCCACTGTAATCAACCCCAGCTCAAGGACAACGCCACTGCGGGCTACTATACAGATGGCTGAAAATCGCTAATGGAGAAAAGAGGAGAAAAGGGGAAAGGAGAAAAGGGGACGGATTCATTTTCCTAAAAATAAATCCGTCCCCTTTTTTGGTCCCCTTTTTTGGACGTTGGATCTATGCCCAATCGCGAATGCGAACCTGCCGGCAAGGGACGGATTCAATGTTCCCTCCGGCAAACAGTGCTTGTATTCTTGGACATCGCTGAATAAATCGGAGAAAAAGGCGTGGCAGGTATAAAACTGGTTGCGGCACGCAAAGAAATCGCACTTGCAAGGAAAGCGCTTGATGGGCTGAAGTCGGCATCCAGTCCTAACGAAGAAGAGACACACTGGAAAGAGTTTATAGGTCGTCTCACGCGTTTCTGGAACAAGACTGAGTCCGCCTTGAAGGGCGACCCCAAGTTCTTCAATTCGCCACACGTGAAGCGTGTAAAGACCGCTTTAAAGTCCGATGAGTTAATTCGATACCTTTCCCAAGCTCGTCATGCGGACGAACATCGACATGAAGAAACGACTGGCGTCATGCCAGGCGGTTTCGAGAACGTCTCGACTAGCAATCCCAGCATGCGAGTGCGCAACCCGAAAATCACGATAAACGGCGTCACGATGGACGTGCCACCACCACCGGGCTATCAGAGAGGGACAGTAAGGGCCGAACTTCGCCTAAAGACGGTGAAAAATCGCGATCAGACCTATGCTGTGCCGCACACCCATGCGGGCCACGACATCACGCTGGCATCACTCCAGACCTACGCAGAATTGGGGTTGGCGTTCTATGAATCCGTTTTGGACGGTCTTGAGCAAGATGGATGGGACTCGTGACAGTGCACATAGCCGAAGGATGCGTGGCAACTCGATAACTTCTTGTCCCGCTATCGAGATGGCCATTTCGAGCCCGAAAAGGTCCATCCAACTTTAAAAGGCAAGTGGCCGCTCCTGGCCGCTTTCTGCCTGATGCACAGATAACATTGAGTCGAAATCGTCCCCTCATGGCTAGCAGCAGTAAAACAGAGCACGCGGAGAGCAGGCACAAACGGCACCTCGGATTCACGACCACCCCACGCCCAATCGCCGGCAAGCCGTGCTGCTACAGATGCCCCACCATCACTCCCTCAACGCATCCTCCAAAAACGCCATCAACGCCTGAACCCTCGCACTACGAAGCTTGCGCGAGGGCACCATCAAACTAATGGGCGCGCTATCGAATTGCCAGTCCGCAAGCACCCGTATCAGGTTGCCGGTGGCGATGGCGTCGCTGACATCCCATTGCGATCGCAGTACCACGCCCAGCCCTTGTTCGGCCCATCGTCGGGCTACTGATCCGTCGTTGCTGAGCAGTGCGGGTTCGATGCGCAGGGTTTTTCGGGCCTGGCCTTTGCGCAGGTGCCAGAGGGTGACGTCTTCGTCATTTTCACGGATGCAGATGCAGCGGTGCTCGGCGAGTTGGTCGGGTGTCGACGGTACACCGTGTTGTTCCAGGTAGGCCGGGCTGGCGCACAGCCAGCGGTCGTTGTGCGCAAGGGTTCTGGCGATCCATGAGCTGTCGTTGAGGCTGCCGATGTGGATCACGGCATCGCTGTCGTGCCGGTCGGGCCATGGCGTTTCGCGCAAGTCCAGGTGCAGGCACAGCTGCGGGTGCACCTTGGCAAATCGCGCCAGCAATGGCGCTATCCGTTGGCGGCCATAGCCGAACGGCGCTGCCAGCCTGAGGGTGCCGGTCAGCCGATCGTCCTGTTGCTTGAAGGACTCCGGGAGCGCCTCCAGCTGTTCCAGCAACAGTGCGCATTCACGGGCGAAACGCTCACCATCGGCTGTGAGACTCAAGCGCCGGGCGTCGCGATTGGCCAAGGTCAGGCCGAGCAGCGTCTCCAGTTTGCGCAGGCGCATGGACAGCGCGGGTGGCGAGACATTGAGGATGCGGGCAGCAGCGCTGAGGGACTCGGAGCGCGCCAGCGTCACGGCCAGACGCAGGTCATCGATAGCGATCATTCAGTTCAACTTAAGGATAAATGACGATCCATTTAACCACAGCTTTACGATGACTCAGTAGAGTGGATGCTGTACCCAGCCACCCGAGCTCCGTTTATGTCAGCGCCTTTTGCTTCCCTCGATACCCCTGTCGCGATCGTTGATGTACCGCGCATGCAGCACAATATCCAGCGCATGCAGCAACGCATGGACGCCCTGGGGGTACGCTTGCGCCCGCACGTCAAAACCAGCAAATGCTTGCCGGTCATCAAGGCGCAGATAGCCGCGGGCGCCAGCGGCGTGACGGTTTCTACCTTGAAGGAAGCCGAGCACTGCTTCGCTGAAGGGATCAGCGACGTGTTTTATGCCGTCGCCATGGCGCCCGGAAAACTGGCTCAGGCCCTGTCACTCAGGCGTCAAGGCTGCCAACTGAGCATCCTTACTGACAGCGTGTTCGCCGCGCAGTCCATCGTCGACTTCGGCAAGCAACACGATGAGTGTTTCGAGGTCTGGATCGAGATCGACTGCGACGGCCATCGGTCCGGCCTGAACGTCGAAGACGGTGTACTGGTCGACGTCGCGCGGGTACTCATTGAGGGCGGCATGCGCCTTCGCGGCGTCATGACTCACGCCGGCTCAAGCTATGAACTCGACACCCCTGAGGCGCTGCAAGCCATGGCGGAACAGGAGCGCCGCGTTTGCGTCACAGCGGCCCAACGCATCCGCGAGGCCGGGCTGTCGTGCCCGGAGGTCAGCATCGGCTCGACGCCCACCGCATTGTCTGCGCTCAACCTGGAAGGCGTCACTGAAGTACGGGCCGGCGTCTATGTGTTCTTCGACCTGGTGATGCACAACATCGGCGTCTGCCAGGCAGACGAGTTGGCATTGAGCGTGCTGACCACCGTCATCGGCCATCAGCAAGACAAGGGCTGGATCATCACCGATGCCGGTTGGATGGCCATGAGCCGTGATCGCGGTACGCAGCGCCAACGACGGGACTTCGGCTATGGGCAGGTGTGCAGCGAAGCCGGCGACTGGATCGAGGGCGCGCTGTTCAACGGTGCCAATCAAGAACACGGCCTCATCACCCTTGAGGCGGCCGACTGTGTCGACCTCGCCGCGCGCTTCCCCATCGGCAGCCGCCTGCGCATTCTGCCGAACCATGCTTGCGCCACTGGCGCGCAGTTCCCGCATTACCACGCGTGTGACGCCGATGGCGACGTGCAGATCTGGAGTCGTTTGCATGGCTGGTAATTCGATCGACCTCATTCATACCACCCACGCGGCAGCGCCCGGCGGGCATTACTCTCAGGCGGTGCTGCACGAAGGCGTGTTGTATATTTCGGGGCAACTGCCGGTACGCGCGGAAGGTAGCCACAGTGCCGATCAACCGTTTGAAGTGCAGGCAGCGATCGCGCTCGACAACCTGGTGGCGATTCTCAATGCGGCTGGCCGACAGCCCAGTGACCTGCTGAAGGTCACGATTTATATTGCAGGCATCGGGCACTGGCCCGCCTTCGACCGGATTTACGCCCGTTATCTGGGGCAACATCGACCGGCGCGCGCGGTGGTGCCCGTGCCTGCCTTGCATCATGGCTACCTGATTGAAATCGAAGCACTGGCTCGCGGTGGGGAAAAGATGACGGTTGGCTGATCGGTGCCGCATTTGCCTGCCACCAGGGCGCTTATTCCTCTATCGGCCTGGTGATCGTCAGTGATGAGTACCAAGGCAAGGGTATCGGTCGTCGACTGATGAACCTGTGCCTGGATGCCACTGCGCCACGCACGCCCATCCTCAATGCCACGGCGGCGGCGGCCGCCGAAGACGCGGGCACGCATTGTCGAGCATTGAGCCCTGCCGACTGCCCGAGGCTGATTGAACTGGCTAATGCGGGCAGCGGCCTGGACCGAACGGTCAGTCCCGCAAGTCCGACTCGTGTATCGGCTGGTCACGATGGGTGGCACGTTGATATTGCGCCGGCCACACGGCTTTGCGGCCGCCGAGGTCGTCGTCGGCATGCAGTGGCCAATACGGGTCGCGCAGCAATTCCCGGGCGAGGAAGATGATGTCGGCCTGGCAGGTTCGCAGGATGTGTTCGGCCTGGGCCGGTTCGGTGATCATGCCGACGGTGCCGGTGGCGATGCCTGATTCTTTGCGCACGCGTTCAGCGAAGCGGGTCTGGTAGCCCGGGCCGACCGGGATTTCCGCGTTGGCCGCCGTGCCGCCGGATGACACGTCGATCAAGTCCACGCCAATAGCTTTCAGGCGACGCGCCAGTTCCACGGTTTCGTCGGGATTCCAGCCATCTTCCACCCAGTCGGTGGCCGACACCCGCACGAACAGCGGCAGTTCTTCCGGCCACGCGGCGCGCACGGCTTCGGTGACCTGCAGGGTCAAGCGGATGCGGTTGTCGAAGGAGCCGCCGTACTGATCCTGACGCTGGTTGCTGATCGGCGAGAGAAATTGGTGCAGTAAATAACCATGGGCCGCGTGGATTTCAACCACTTTGAAGCCGGCAATCAGCGCGCGCTTGGCGGAGGCAACGAACGAGTCGATCACGAACTGGATCTGTTCTTCAGTCAGTTGCACCGGTTTGGTGTGGTTCGGGTCGAAGGCGATCGGAGAAGGCGCCCAAGGCGTCCAGCCACCTTCACTGGCAGGCACGCTGCCCTGCTTGCCCAGCCACGGGCGCCAAGTGCTGGCCTTGCGCCCGGCGTGGGCCAGCTGGATGCCGGCCACAGCGCCTTGAGCGGTGATAAATCGGGTGATGCGTTGCAGGGGTTCGATCTGTTCGTCGCTCCACAACCCGAGGTCTTCCGGGGTGATGCGACCGTCTTTGGTCACCGAAGTGGCTTCGGTAAAAATCAGACCAGCGCCGCCGACGGCACGGCTGCCGAGGTGCACCAGGTGCCAGTCATTGGCCAGTCCATCGACGGCCGAGTACTGGCACATCGGTGACACCGCGATGCGATTGAGCAGGGTCAGCTGGCGAAAAGTTACGGGTTCAAGCAGCAGGCTCATGAGCACCTCTCAAAGTAAGGGGTAAGGCTTCCAGACACTTAGGACGTATTCGACTTTTCCTAGAGACTAGTAGACAACCCGACCTTGCGAGTGCTCAACGGGGTGCGATATGCGCCACCATCAATTGCACGGTCTCATTGCCCCGGAACTCGTTGACGTCCAGCTTGTAGGCCAATTCCACCCAACGAATGTTCGGATTCGGCCAGATGTCACGGTCGACGCTGAAGGCGATGCCGTCGACTTTCAGCGACCCACATTCGCTTTTTAGCACCATTTTCAGGTGACGTTCACCCACAATACGCTGCTCGACCAATTGAAACACGCCATGAAACAGCGGCTCAGGGAAATGCTGCCCCCAAGGGCCGGCATTGCGCAGGGCGCGGGCCAGCTCCAGGTGAAACTCTTCCACCGCCAGCGTGCCATCGGACAACAGACGGCCGGTCAGGTCGTCTTCGTTCAATTGGCGACGGACTTCGACGTCGAACGCCTCGGCAAACGCAGGAAAATTCGCTTCCGGCAGCGACAGGCCAGCGGCCATCGCGTGGCCACCAAACTTGCTGATCAGCTCTGGGTGCTTGGCCGCCACGGCGTCCAGCGCGTCGCGAATGTGGAAACCCGGCACCGAGCGCGCCGAACCTTTGAGTACGCCCTCCCCGGCGCTGGCGAAGGCGATGGTTGGCCGGTGATAACGCTCTTTCAGACGCGAGGCAAGGATCCCGATGACGCCTTGGTGCCATTCCGCTTCGAACAGGCACAGGCCAAACGGCATCGACTCCAGCGGCAAATCCTTGAGCTGCGCGAGGGCTTCGCGCTGCATGCCTTGCTCGATGGATTTGCGGTCCTGGTTCAGTTCGTCCAGTTGCACGGCCATTTCCCGGGCTTGGGTTTCGTCTTCACAGAGCAGGCATTCGATGCCCAGGCTCATGTCGTCCAGACGACCGGCGGCATTCAGACGCGGGCCGAGGATAAACCCGAGGTCGGTCGAGGTAATGCGCGATGCTTCACGACGGGCCACTTCCAGAATCGCCTTGAGCCCCGGCCGCGCGCGACCGGCACGAATGCGCAACAAGCCTTGATGCACCAGAATCCGGTTGTTGGCGTCCAGCGGCACCACGTCGGCCACGCTGCCCAGTGCTACCAGGTCCAACAACTCGCCGAGATTCGGCTGCGTTTGTTGATTTTTTTCGAACCAGCCGCTGTCACGCAGTCGCGCGCGCAACGCCATCAGCACGTAAAAAATCACCCCGACACCGGCCAGCGCCTTGCTCGGAAACTCGCAGCCGGGCTGGTTCGGGTTGACGATGGCGTCGGCGGCCGGCAGTTCATGACCGGGCAAGTGGTGGTCGGTGACCAACACCTGCAAACCAGCAGCTTTGGCGGCCGCAACGCCGTCGACGCTGGAAATACCGTTGTCCACGGTGATCAGCAGCTGTGGCGTGCGCTCCAGGGCCACGGCGACGATTTCCGGGGTCAGGCCGTAGCCGTATTCAAAGCGGTTGGGGACCAGATAATCGACATGCGCCGCGCCAAACAGACGCAGGCCCAGTACGCCGACGGTGCTGGCAGTGGCGCCATCGGCATCGAAGTCGCCGACGATCAGAATGCGTTGACGCTGTTCAAGCGCCGTGACCAGCAGGTCCACCGCCGCTTCGATGCCTTTGAGTTGCTGCCAGGGGATCAAGCGCGCCAGGCTTTTGTCCAGTTCAGCCTCCGACACCACGCCGCGTGAGGCGTACAGCCGGGTCAACAACGGTGGCAGATTGCCGAGAAACGGCAAGGTATCGGGCAACAGGCGTGGTTCGATGCGCATTCGGTTTCCGCTGGTTTTACGGTTCTTTTTTGATCAGGCTGGTAGTGAGCCAGCCTGTGGGCAGATCAGAGCACGGCAGTTTAGCCGCGTTCGCCGACCAGCCACTGCAACTGCACTTCGTGCTGACCGCGATCGTCAGTGACGAAAATCGTCCCCTCACTGATCATCACGTCCCACTTGATCACCCGTGGCATGTCCTTGGCCAGGATTTCCAGGACGTCTTGCGGCACGGCCGCGATGTGGACGTTTTTCATGTTTTTCGCCGCCGGAACCACTTTGGTTTCCCACACGCGCAAGCTGCCATAGGCCAGCAAGCTGGTACGTTCAGCGCGGCGCGAACACCAGGTCATGCGATCAGCGTCGGGCTGGCCGACTTCGATCCAGTGCAGAACCCGATCATCCAGGCTTTTTTCCCACAATGCAGGTTCATCCACGTCCGACAGACCACGGCCAAAGGACAGCTGCTCGCCGTACCACAGGGCGTAAGCCAACAGACGCACGACCATGCGCTCTTCGGTTTCGGAAGGATGGCGGGCGATGGTCTGTTTGACGCTCTCATACACGCCACGATCCAGGTCGGTGAGGTTGAGTTCGAATTTGTAGGTCGTGGACGGCTGGGCCATGAACGGACTTCTAGATGCGGGGAAAGGTCGCAAGTCTAACCGATGCTGGCTCATTGAACGACCGAAGCAGGTCGATCTGCCCGGCGGTCGAGGCAAATAAATCTCCTACGACAAAACAGGACGCAGCTTAGGCAGAATCTGACGACAGAATCGAATAGTCTTATGCGACTTGTTGCTCACAGGATGGCCCATGTCACTCTCTGCCAAACCCCTCGCCGGACTCAAAGTCATTGAGCTGGGAACCTTGATCGCCGGCCCTTTCGCCGCACGTATCTGCGCTGAATTCGGTGCCGAAGTGGTCAAGATCGAGTCACCCGACGGCGGTGATCCGTTGCGCAAGTGGCGCAAGCTGTACGAGGGCACGTCACTGTGGTGGTTCGTCCAGGCGCGCAACAAGAAGTCGCTGACGCTCAATCTCAAGCATCCGGACGGCATTGCCATCCTCAAGCAACTGCTGAGTGAAGCCGATATTCTGATTGAGAACTTTCGTCCAGGTGTTTTGGAGAAGCTGGGGTTGGGCTGGGACATTTTGCACGCGTTGAACCCGAAGCTGGTGATGGTGCGGCTGTCGGGTTTCGGTCAGACCGGGCCGATGAAAGATCAGCCAGGGTTCGGTGCCGTGGGTGAATCCATGGGCGGTTTGCGCTACATCACCGGCTTCGAGGATCGACCGCCGGTGCGCACCGGAATTTCCATCGGCGACTCGATTGCCGCGCTATGGGGCGTGATTGGCGCCTTGATGGCGTTGCGTCATCGGGAAGTCAACGGCGGTCAGGGTCAAGTGGTGGATGTGGCGTTGTATGAAGCAATTTTCGCGATGATGGAAAGCATGGTGCCGGAGTTCGACGTGTTCGGTTTCATCCGCGAGCGCACCGGCAACATTATGCCTGGCATCACCCCGTCGTCGATTCACACCAGCGCCGACGGCAAACACGTGCAGATCGGCGCCAACGGTGATGCGATCTTCAAACGCTTTATGCTGATCATCGGCCGCGACGATTTGGCCAATGATCCAGAGCTGGCCAGCAACGACGGACGCGACAGCCGTCGTGACGAGTTGTACGGGGTGATCGATCGCTGGGCCAACTCGCTGCCGCTGGATGAATTGCTGAAAAAACTGAATCAGGCGCAGGTCCCGGCCAGCCGCATTTATTCAGCCGAGGACATGTTCAAGGACCCGCAATTCCTCGCCAGGGAGATGTTTCTTCAAGCGAAGCTGCCGGATGGCAAGGCTTTCCAGATGCCGGGGATCGTTCCCAAGCTGGCGGAAACGCCCGGCACGGTGGATTGGGTGGGTCCGGAATTGGGTGCGCATACCAACGAGTTGTTGACCACGCTGGGCTACGATAAACAGCACATCGAGCGCCTGCGGGAACAGGGCGCAATCTAGAGTCGGTTTTTCAGGAAGTTGTCAGCGAATGGTCTATCGCGCTTTGCCCTCTGGCAAGCTCTCACTGAAATTAGCGCTGCTGTTGCTGGCGCTTGTCAGTGTGCCGCGTGTCGGCCTGGCGAAAGACACCTTGATCTGGTTGTTGCGCGATCTGCCACCGCTGACCATTGCCGATGGTCCGCAACAAGGCAAGGGCTCCATCGACCGCTTGATGCCGCTACTGATCGCCGGCATGCCCGAGTACAACCACCAGTTGTTGCACGTCAACCGTGCCCGGGCCATGCAGATGTTGCTGGAACCGACGTTCACCTGCGACCCTACCCTGCTCTGGACTCCCGAGCGGGCGAAACACATCGTTTTCTCGATCCCGACTTACGCTGTGATCAGCAACGGCATGGTGATCCAGCGCCGGGATGTCGAGCGCTTCACCCCCTTCATCAGCAACGGAGAAGTCGATCTACAGGCGTTGCTGGCGAGCCAGAGCATCCGGCTTGGCGTGGTCGCCGAACGCAGTTACGGCCCGGTGATCGATCAAATCATGAAGAGCGCCCTGCCCGATCAGTTGAACTCGCATTACGGCAACGACGCTATCGGCAGCCTGTTGCAGATGGAGCGCCTGGGGCGGGTCCAGGCGCTGCTCAGCTATTGGCCAGAAGCGCGGTTCCAGGCGGTGCAGCAAGGCATCCCGGTTGAGGATTTGTTGTTTTTCACGGTCAAGGGCTCGCCCAAATACCAGTTCGCCCATGTCGGCTGTTCAGACACCGAACAAGGGCGGCAGGCCATGGAGGTCATCAATCGGCAGATGCGTATCTTGCGTCAGACCAAGTTGATCGAATTCTATGCCGAATGGCTCGATCCGCAGTCGCGCGAGGAGTATTTGCAGGATGCCAAGGCGTTTTTTCAGAGCCCTTGATGGGCGCAGTCGGACTGGCTTTTGTAGGCGCTGCCGAAGGCTGCGATTTGGTTTCAACCCATGAAGGGGAATGCGCGGATCTTCCGTTTTGCCAAATCGCAGACAAAAGAAACCCCGAGCAGCGGGGCACTAACTCGGGGTCAAACCGTGGTCCCTCAGGACCAGTACGGCAGGCGTCAAACACCGGAGCACAATGCTTGAACCTGCCGTACTTCATAGGAACCCTGATCAGGAAGAAGGTTCCCCGGTCATTGATTAAAATGCCTGAATCGCGGTAAAGCCTCGTGTCTGGGCGGCATGGCGCAGGGCTGCGATCATGCTTGGCTCGAGACGGCCTTCGGCAACCAGCAAATCCCGATGAAAACCGTCGACCACGTCGGTCAGTTGGCGTTTGTCGCAAAGCTGAGCGACACACAGCGTGCGCTCGATCACGGTGGTACCGGTTGAGTCCTTCAGCGTCACCAGACGCTCACCATGAAAACCGGCCGGACCCAGCGTTGCCTGATAAGGTGACAAGGCTTCGCTTAACAGTAAGCTGATATTTTCCATCTGGATCACCACTCAACAGAATGAATACAAAGGTGCTAATTCAATGACCATTAGCGCGAGGGGAAAGTTCTTCCCGTCGTGAGTGGGGTGATTGTCCGCTACCAGAAGCTTGAGCATGCCTGTGCAAGATGACAGATAAAAAACAGCCTGATGTGTACTCCGCGCGTACCATTGGCCATCAGCAATCAACCGTCAGCCAACCCGCTGACTTGCCGATACCGTGTGGGAGAGGCGAGAAAAACCCTGTCCACGGCAAAGGAGCCCGATCTTGAGCGCCGCGACTGACGGAACCCTGCGCGTCATTCTGGCTGACGACCACCCGATTTTTCTCATCGGGCTGCGTGTGGTGCTGGAGCAGAACAGCCAGGTAAAGGTGGTTGCCGAAGCCAGCAGCCCGGCCGAACTGACGAAATGCCTGCAAGATCACGCCTGTGATGTGCTGGTCACCGATTTCATGATGCCCGCCGATCAACAAAATGACGGCTTGCGCTTGCTGGAGCGGGTCCGCCGACATTACCCGCAGCTGCCGATTGTGGTGGTGACCATGCTCAACAATGCCGCGCTGTTTCACGACATGCTGGACCTTGGGGTCAATGGGCTGTTGAGCAAGGGCAGTCTGGCCGGCGAACTGCCTGCCGCGATCGAGAGCATTCGTAATCACAAAACCTACATCGCCGACTCAGTCACCCAGGTGCTGCAGGAGGCCGGCGAGTATGGTTCGCAAACGCTGCTGTCCTATGAGCAACTCTCGCCCAAAGAGTCGGAAGTCCTGCGTTTACTGGCGGCCGGGAGCTCGGTGGGGGAAATCGCCGCGTACCTCAACCGCAGTAAACAGACGGTCAGCGCGCAGAAAGTCAATGCCATGCGCAAACTGGGACTGGCCAATGACGCGGCCTTGTTCATCTATCTGCAAGAGCATGGGTTGACCTGAGTTCGACGCTTTCGCGCTGTTTGATCCAGCGCAACAGATCCGCCTCCGCCATCGGTCGGGCAATAAAATGGCCCTGCACCGTCGGCCGGCCCAGTGCCTGCACGGCGCGATAATCACAGTCCGTTTCCACGCCCTCGACCACCACATTCAAGTTCATTTTCCGCGCCATGATCAACGCCCCGGCCACCACCGCTGACTTGCGTCCGTCAGCCGCCATGCACCGGACGAACGCTGCCGGGATTTTCAGCTCGGAAAACGGCAGTTGCAGCAGACGCTGGATATTCGACGCGCCGGTACCAAAGTCATCGATCGACAGATGACACCCTTGCATACGCAAACGCAGCAGCCCCTCAAGGTGTACCGTTGAAACCTGCAAAGCTGGGCTTTCAACCACTTCCAGCGTCAATACCGAGGCAGGCAGCCCGAACCGTGCCAGCAGCGCGAGCACCTGCGCCGCGAAATGTTCCTGTTCGATCATCGAGGGCGGAATGTTCACCGCAACGGGCAGGGGTTTGCCTCGCTCACGCTGAACACGGACCGACAGCTGCAGCGCCAGTTCCAGCATGTGCCAGGTCAAGGGTTCGATGAATCCCGCGTATTCCACCGCCTCAATAAAGCTGTCCGGCGCCAGCAGGCCGTGCCGAGGATGCTGCCAACGCACCAGGGCCTCGGCGCCGAGTAATGTGCCGTCAAGACTGACCTTGGGTTGGAAATGGGCAATCCACTGATCGAGCGGTGCCGTGTCGCCGACGCCCTGGCCGGGCGCAAACGGACGCACGTCCTCCTGCGACAGGCGCAGTGCGACCTGCGTCGCTGGCACCTGCTCGCATTCACACTGCACACACTCCTGATAAGACTCCAGCAACTCGCGCAACGCCGTGGCAGACGCTGGTTTCTGCAGACTGCCGAGCACCCATAGACCCTGCTCCCGGGCCAAATGCGCCGCGCCATCGAGCACGCTACGATCATTGCTGCTGAGAATAATCACGGCGCGGGCCTGCCGGCTGGCCGCGAGGAAACGGATCAACGACAGGCCGTCAGGACCGTCCATCTGCAAATCGCAGATGGCGATATCAACACCGCCCCGATTGGCCAACGATTCTTTGGCGGCCTCTACGCTGCTGGCGGTCAGGACGCTGAAGACCTGATTGGCATTGAGCATCTGGTGCAACGCCATCAATTGAAAAGCGTTGTCTTCAAGGATCAGAACACTAAGTGAGCGCACAGTCTCGCCTCCAGGGCGGGGCAGGTTTAGCCAAGGAATATCTGTACCTTAAAGACCCTGGCCTCTGTACCCAATAAGACGCGTCCTAATCTGACGAAGTCCGCAATAGCCCTTGAACATCGTGACTAAGCTGTTCGATGGCCTGCTCTACTGCGTGCCATTGCGCCGGCAGCAGGCTGCTCGACTGCTCGCGCACGCAGGCATTGAGGTCGGCACAGGTCTTGGCCAGCGGCACTACATCGACCAGCACCGCAACGCCTTTCATCCGATGCAACGAGGCGTCGAGGGTGGCCCAGTCATGGGCGCTGACGGCCGACCGCAGAATCTGCGCTTCCTGTCGCAGGTTTTTTTCCAGCTCCACCAACAACACATGCAACTGCGCGTCGTTGGCCTGGGTCATGTTGCGCAGCGTCTGAATGTCGAACGATTGCACCGGCAACAATTGGGCGAGCAACTGTGCCAGCCGGTCCAGCGCGACCGGTTTGACCAACAGCTGGTTCATGCCGGCCTGCTCACAGCGCTGGCGTTCATCACTCATGGCGTTGGCGGTGCAGCCAATGATCGGGCACGCTCGCAATTGCTGCTGCGCCTCGATCTGGCGAATGTTTTCGGCCAACGCATAACCACTCATACCCGGCATGTTGCAGTCAGTGATCACGCCATCGAAGTGGCTCTCGCGCCACAGCTGCAACGCTGACTCCGCGCTGTGGGTGGGCAGCACTTCATGCCCGAGAAACTCCAGTTGCTGGGTCAGCACCATGCGATTGGTCGACAGGTCATCGACCACCAGCAAACGCAGCACGCGACCGACCCGCTCTGGCGCCAGGACCTCGACGGCCTTGTCTGGCGCTTGAGCGACACGGGCCAATGTCAGTTCCACCGTCACCTGCGTCCCGGCTCCCAGTTCGCTGTGCAAGCTGATCTGGCCGCCCATCAATGCCACCAGTTGCTTGCAGATACTCAAGCCCAGGCCGGTACCGCCGTAGTCGGCTGCCGTCTCTTCACTGGCTTGGGAAAAGGGCTTGAACAGGTCTTGCTGCTGTTCGGCGCTGATACCGATGCCACTGTCTTTGACGCTGATACTGATGCGGGGCTGGTTGCGCTCCCCCGTTGCACTGACGCTGACCCATACCGCGCCATCGCAGGTGAACTTCAAGGCGTTGCCCAGCAGGTTGTGCAACACCTGACGCAAGCGCAGCGGG
The DNA here is from genome assembly GCF_044336365.1 of Pseudomonas sp. NA-150. NCBI lineage: Bacteria > Pseudomonadati > Pseudomonadota > Gammaproteobacteria > Pseudomonadales > Pseudomonadaceae > Pseudomonas > Pseudomonas sp. NA-150. The sequence continues at coordinate 5,318,332 of NZ_CP172305.1, forward strand.
TCGATCCAGAAACTGCCCTCGGCCTCTTCGTCGAACGTCAGGCGCAATTCGAGGCCCTTTTCCCGCGCCTTGGCCTCGAACAGCCGGCAGATGCCGTCGAAAAACGCGCGCAACGGCGTCACCGCCAATGTCAGCTGCACACTGCCAGACTCGATCTTCGCCAGGTCCAGGCTGTCACCGATCAGGGCAATCAACTCCTGCGCCGACTGGTAAGCGACACTCAAATTCTGCGAGGGCTCTTGTCCCCGGCGCTGGGTTTCTTGGCGCTCCAGTTCCAGCAGTCCAATGATCGCGCCCATCGGCGTGCGGATCTCATGACTCATGGTCGCCAAAAACGCACTTTTCGCTTCGTTGGCCTCGTCGGCCTGCTGTCGCGCTTCGATGAGCTGGGTCTCCAGGCGCTTGCGTTCGGTGATGTCGATCCAGCCACCCAACAAGCCCTGCAATTGGCCATCAGCGCGATAAAAGGGCACTGTCCACTGATAGGCGTCAATCAAGCGGCCAAATACTTCCATGCGCCGATCGGCAAACACGGGCTGCTGGGTTTCCAACAGCTTCAGGTAATCCGCATGCATCTGCTCGGCGCTGTGGCGGGGGATCAGGTCCACATCAATCAACCGCCGTCCGCTCATTTGCTCGAAACTAATGCCAAGGCTTTCCTCGTAGCTGCGGTTACATGAAATCAATTGTCCTTTAAGGTCGCGGACGTAGATAGGATTGGGGATGCCATCCAGCAAGGCCCGCTTGAACGCCAATTGATCGCTGAGCTGCTCCTCGGCCCGCAGACGCTGACGAATCTGCACTTTCAAGCGACCACTCCAGAGCAACGACACCAGTACCAGCATCAACGCGACGGCCACTGCCCAATAGGCCCACTGTGGAATTCGCTGCCAGACCGGCGGCTGGGACATCACCGCCCCCAGCCATTTCATGCGAATGGCACGCAACTCGGCCACCGGATATTCTTCCAGCGCCTTGTTCAGAATACTCAGCAGTTCGGGTTGGGTTTCCACCACCGAGAAGCGATCCGCGGACCAATGCCCCTCAACACTGCGGGCGACTTTCAGCACCCCGTGCGGCGCCATATAGGCACCTGCCTCGCTTTGGATGGTCGCATCGGCCACACCGTTTTCGACCAACCGCCGGGCCTGTTCGTAAGTATTGACCGACATCAGCTTGATGTCCGGGTAGTTGCGCTGAATCAAGGCCTCCAGCGCGTGTTTGGCTGGCAGGGCCAACACCCGCCCCGCCATGTCCTCCAGGGTAATGTGCGACGAACTGTTCTCGCGGACGACGAACACCCAGCTGTTGCCACCGAATGAGTAGGTAAAATCGAGGAATTTCCTGCGCTCTGCGTTTTCCGCCAGCGTAGTGCTCATATCCGCCTGCCCGGAGCGCAGCAAATCGAGACCCTGTTTGGTGGAAAACACTTCCTTGTGCACAAACTGCAGACCGGTCATACGCGAGATGCGCGCGAGTACGTCCACGTTCAGACCGATCCATTGACCGTTCTTGTCCTTGTACAGGTACGGCGGGTGTTGCTCTGACACCACGATGACGTGCGGGTGTTTGCGAATCCACGCCTGCTCGGTACTGCTTAGCTTGATCCGGTTATGTCCGACATCTGCGCCCAGGCCGGTGGTCCAGCGACCCATGATTTCCCGCTGAACCGACTCGTCGATACTGCCCAGGCCGAGATTGATCAAGGTGACCAGGGCGGTATCCGACTTTCGGGTTGCGAAGGAAAACCCTACCGCAGGCAGCGCGCTTTCAGATTTGATTTGCAAGCCCATGTAGGGGCGCAGGGCGCTGTAGGAGCGCACGATGACCTCGTTGCCAATGAAGGCATCGGCTTCGTCCTGCCCCAAAGCTTCCAGCGCGCTATAGAGATTGGGCGCCAGAATGATCTCACTGTCGGGGTACACCGAGTGAACCACCGTGGCGTCGGCATAACCATCGAGCAGCACCACTTTCTTGCCCTTCAGGCCCGCAGGCAGGGTGATGTCATTGCCACGGCCAACGATCACCGAGCGATCCGGCATGTAGTCCGCCGAGAACGCCAGCCCCTCGACGCCGTGTTCAAAGCCATTGGCGCTGGTCAACACATCGATGGTGCCGTTGCGCAACGCTTCGATGGCCTCATCACGATGGGCGAAACCCACCACTTGCATGGGCACCGACAGTTTGCTGCTGATCAGGCTCAGGTAATCGGCACTGATACCCTGATAGCGGTTCCGGTCACTGGTAATGTCGATGGGTTCGTAATCGGCAATCGCTATCCCGACCTTTAACGTCCCACGCTGATCCAGCCATTGCCGATCCTGGGGATCAAGGGCCACTGGCGGCAGGTCGATAAAGGGCGCTACCAATCTGAACGGTAGACTCTGGGCAGCCGCTGCCAGCTGGCTGAGGCATAGCAGCATCAACAGCAGGGTTGTGTACAACAAGCTTTTTCTGGAGGCACGCATACCGTGCTCACTGACTTCCTTCACCGCTCTATTTCCTTCCGTATGGATCCAGGCTCCCGGGAAGTGTGGCACGCCAAAATGAGAAAGCCCGCCAAGTGGCGGGCCTAATGTTGTTACACGACGATACCGTCAGAGCGGCTTGCCGCGATTGCCGTGTTGGCTGACAAAGGCCTGCACGGCTTTCAGGTCGTTCGGCAGAACAGTCAGTTTCTCTTTTCGTGCGAACAAATCAGACAGGTGAGCAGGCAGCTCAAGCGCTTTTCCTACACCCGCTTTTTCGACCGCTTCCGGGAACTTGACCGGGTGAGCGGTCCCCAGAATCACCATCGGCGTGTCCAGGCTGCGTCGGCAATCGCGTGCGGCTTTGACGCCAATGGCGGTGTGCGGATCCAGCACTTCGCCGGTCTGTGCGAACACGTCGGCGATGGTGTCGCAGGTTTCTTCATCACTGACCGCCAGCGAGTCGAACAACTTGCGGGTTTCGGTCCAGCGATCGGCGTCGACGCTGAATGCACCGGTCTGTTTGAAGGTGTCCATCAGGCCAGCGATGGCCGCGCCGTTGCGCCCGTGCATGTCGAACAGCAAACGTTCGAAGTTCGACGACACCATGATGTCCATGGACGGCGACAGGGTCGCGTGCAGGGTTTCCTTGGTGTATTGATTGCCGCTCATGAAGCGGTGCAGGATGTCGTTGCGGTTGGTGGCGACGATCAGTTGGCTGATCGGCAGGCCCATGTTGCGCGCCAGGTAACCGGCGAAGATGTCGCCGAAGTTACCGGTTGGCACCGAGAACGCCACCGAACGCGCCGGACCGCCGAGCTGCAGCGATGCGTGGAAGTAGTAAACGATCTGGGCCATGATCCGCGCCCAGTTGATCGAGTTGACCGCGACCAGACGTGTACCTTTCAAGAAGTCCTGGTCAGCGAAGCTGGCCTTGACCATTTCCTGGCAGTCGTCGAAGTTGCCTTCGATGGCGATGTTGTGGATGTTCTCGCCAAAGATGGTGGTCATCTGCCGACGCTGAACTTCCGAAACACGGTTGTTCGGGTGCAGGATGAAGATGTCGACGTTGTCACAACGACGGCAACCTTCGATGGCCGCCGAGCCGGTATCACCGGAGGTCGCGCCGACGATCACCACGCGCTCGCCACGCTTGGCCAGCACGTAATCCAACAGACGACCGAGCAGTTGCAGGGCGAAGTCCTTGAACGCCAGGGTCGGGCCGTGGAACAGCTCAAGCACCCATTCGTTGCTGTTCAGCGGACGCAGCGGCGCGATGGCGCTGTGCGCGAAAACGCCGTCTTCACCCGAGGAATAGGTTTCTTCGAGAATCTTTTTGAAGTCCGCATCCGGAATGCTGCCAGTGACGAACGGGCGCATGACCCGGAACGCCAGCTCGTGATACGGCAGGCCAGCCCAGGAAGCGATTTCTTCCTGGGTGAAACGCGGCAGGTTTTCCGGAACATACAGACCGCCGTCGCTGGCGAGGCCGGCGAGCAGCACGTCTTCGAAATTCAGGGCCGGTGCCTGGCCACGGGTACTGATGTAGCGCATTTTTTCAAACCTTCGGTTTGGGCTTCAAGCTGTAAGCTTCACGCTGCAAGTCGAGGCGCTTTGGCTCTTCACTTGCAGCTTGCAGCTAATAGCTTGCCGCTAAATTAGTTAAGATGCTCGACGCGGATACGAACCACCGGCCCTACGACATCCTGCAACGCTTCCAGCGCCGCAATGGCGTCGTTCATGCGCTGTTCCAGCACGCTGTGGGTCAGGAGAATCATCGGCACCAGGCCATCATGTTCTTCGACTTCTTTCTGCATGATCGATTCGATGTTGATCCCGCGTTCCGACAGGATGCTTGCCACCTGCGCCAGAACGCCCGGATGGTCCTTGGCCTGGATGCGCAGGTAGTAGGCGCTTTCGCAGGCTTCGATTGGCAGGATCGGGTGCGCGGACAACGAGTCAGGCTGGAAGGCCAGGTGCGGTACGCGGTTTTCCGGATCGGAGGTCATGGCACGCACCACGTCCACCAGGTCAGCGATCACCGACGAAGCGGTTGGCTCCATGCCGGCGCCTGCGCCGTAGAACAGGGTCGAACCGGCGGCGTCGCCGTTGACCATCACTGCGTTCATCACACCGTTGACATTGGCGATCAAACGATCGGCCGGGATCAGCGTCGGGTGAACCCGCAATTCGATACCGGCGGCGGTGCTACGCGCCACACCCAGGTGCTTGATGCGATAGCCCAGTGCTTCGGCGTAGTTCACGTCGGCAGTGGTCAGCTTGGTGATGCCTTCGGTGTAGGCCTTGTCGAATTGCAGCGGAATACCGAAGGCAATCGACGCCAGAATCGTCAGTTTGTGCGCCGCATCGATGCCTTCGACGTCGAAGGTCGGATCGGCTTCGGCGTAACCCAGCGCCTGGGCTTCAGCCAGCACGTCAGGGAAAGTACGGCCCTTCTCGCGCATTTCGGTGAGGATAAAGTTACCGGTGCCGTTGATGATCCCGGCGACCCAGTTGATGCGGTTGGCCGACAGACCTTCACGAATCGCCTTGATCACCGGAATGCCGCCTGCGACCGCTGCTTCGAACGCAACGATCACGCCCTTCTCGCGGGCCTTGGCGAAGATTTCGTTGCCGTGCACAGCAATCAGCGCCTTGTTGGCGGTGACCACGTGCTTGCCGTTTTCGATGGCCTTGAGCACCAGTTCACGAGCGACGGTGTAGCCGCCAATCAGCTCGATGACGATGTCGATTTCTGGGTTGGTCGCCACCGCGAACACGTCGGCGGTGGTGGGAGTACCGGTAATCTGGCAATTGGGGTTTGGCGTACGCATGGCAATTTGTGCCACTTCGATTCCACGCCCGGCACGGCGGGCAATCTCCTCGGCGTTACGTTGTAGTACGTTGAAGGTACCGCCACCGACAGTACCCAGCCCACAGATGCCTACTTTGACCGGTTTCACTATGAACTCCCCATAAAACGGCCGACGCGAGGCCGGCCGTGGAAAACAGCCGCCTGCAATGAGGCGGCTCTCTGTTTAATCAAGCGCCGGTTCGACCCGCACGCCCATGTTCGTCACAGCTGATCCTGACACCGCAGGATCACTTGGCGCTCAGCGCCAGTTTGGCCACTTGTGGCGCTGGCTGATAACCCGGAATCACCTGACCGTCCGCCAATACGATGGCCGGCGTGCCATTGACCCCAATCGACTGGCCCATGGCGTATTGCTTGGTCACAGGATTGTCGCACTTCGGCGCTTCGATGTTCTTGCCGTCGACCATACGGTCCATGGCACTTCGTTTGTCCTTGGAACACCAGACGGCCTGCAGTTGCTCGTCACCCGGTGAACCCAGACCCTGGCGCGGGAAGGCCAGGTAACGCACTTCGATACCCATTTTGTTCAGCTCGGGCACTTCGGCGTGCAGTTTGTGGCAGTACGGGCAGGTGGTGTCGGTGAACACGGTGATGTGCGATTTGGTTTCACCGATGGCCGGGTAGACCACCATCTCGGCGGCAGGAATGCCGTTGATGGTTTTCGAGATCGCCAGACGCTCGGTTTTCTCGGTCAGGTTGACCGGCTTGCCATCCTGCATCTGGAACAGGTAACCCTGCATCACGAATTGACCGTCAGGGCTGGCGTACAGCACACGGCCGCCCTGGAGTTTGACTTCGTATAGACCACTCAACGGGCTGCTACCGATGCTCTCGATCGGCAGATCGAGCTTCAAGGTCTCGAGCGTTTTGCGGATGGCCTTGTCGGCGGCGTCATCCGCTTGAGCGAACAGGCTGAAGGTACTGGCCAACACAATAGCTGCGGTGGCAAAAATCTGGGTCACGCGCATGGGGACTCCTTGGGCGGTGGGCAGATGGGGTACTAAAAACACTGGCCGCTGCGGACCCACGAGATTTTAGTGATACCCAATTTGCGAAACCGGCAAAGCCTATCACATAAGCCCTGCAAGGCCGACTTCGACTGATGTAAGACGGATCGGAAAACCGAGGGTTAATTTAACCACGCGGGTGATGTTTGGCGTGCATATCCTGTAGCCGGGCGCGTGCTACATGAGTGTAGATCTGCGTGGTGGACAAATCACTATGGCCCAGCAGCATCTGCACGACGCGCAGGTCGGCGCCATGATTGAGCAGATGGGTGGCGAAGGCATGGCGCAGCGTATGCGGCGAAAGGGACTTGTTGATCCCGGCAACCATCGCCTGATGCTTGATCCGATGCCAGAAGGTTTGGCGAGTCATCTGCTCACCGCGCAGGCTGGGGAACATGACATCGCTGGGGCGCCCACCCAACAATTCGTCCCGGGCACCACGCATGTAACGCTCGATCCAGACGATGGCTTCTTCACCCATGGGCACCAGCCGCTCCTTGCTGCCCTTGCCCATGACCCGCAACACTCCCTGTCGCAAATTAACCTGCTCCAGGGTCAGGCTGATCAATTCGGTTACGCGCAGACCGCAGGCATACAGCACTTCCAGCATGGCCCGATCGCGCTGACCGATGGCTTCGCTGAGGTCCGGTGCAGCCAGCAACGCTTCGACGTCGGCCTCGGACAACGACTTCGGCAACGGTCGGCCCAATTGCGGCATGTCGACTTGCAGGGTCGGATCGACCGCAATCAGTTTTTCGCGCAGCAAATACCGATAAAACCCTCGGGCGCCGGAAAGGAAACGCGCGGTCGAGCGGGGTTTGTAAGCTTGATCGACACGCCAGGCGAGGTGATCGAGAATCAGCTCACGCCCCGCCTTGTCCAGCTCGACACCGTGCTCCTGCAACCAGCCATTGAACAAGGCCAAGTCACTGCGGTAGGCATCGCGAGTGTTGTCGGACAGGCCTTTCTCCAGCCATAACGCGTCGAGAAAACGGTCGATCAGCGGGTGGTCGATAGCGGGCATGTGACTCTCTCAAAAATGACGCGGATTGCATTTCGGTCTTGGCTATTTATTAAACACCAGACAACAAAAAAGCAGCCCTCAGGCTGCTTTTTTTTGCATCGGGAAGACTGGACTTAAGCCAGTTTTTCCTTGATGCGAGCTGCTTTACCGGACAGGTCACGCAGGTAGTACAGTTTGGCTTTGCGAACGTCACCGCGACGTTTCACAGCCAGGCTGTCGATTTGCGGGCTGTAGGTCTGGAAAGTACGCTCAACGCCAACACCGTTGGAGATTTTACGAACAGTGAAAGCACTGTTCACGCCACGGTTACGCTTGGCAATTACAACGCCTTCGAACGCTTGCAGACGAGCGCGGTCGCCTTCCTTCACTTTCACCTGAACGATAACAGTATCGCCCGGTGCAAAAGGAGGGATCTCTTTAGTCATCTGCTCTGCTTCGAGTGCAAGAATGATTTTGTTAGTCATGCTGTGCTCCTAAGGTAAATCATCTGGATTTACCATCGATACGTTAACTATCGTCCCGCTCGCGGATGTATTCCGCCAGCAGCTTTTTCTCTTCTCCAGAAAGCGAGCGGCTTTCCAGAAGATCGGCGCGTCGTTCATAGGTCCGCCCAAGGGACTGCTGTAAACGCCAACGCCGGATGTGCGCGTGATTGCCACTTAGCAACACGTCGGGAACACGCTGATCCGCATACACCTCCGGTCGGGTGTAGTGCGGGCAATCCAGCAGACCATCCGTGAAGGAATCTTCCTCCGCAGAGTCCGCATGCCCTAAAGCTCCAGGCAGCAGCCGTGTAACCGCGTCTATCAGGACCATCGCCGGCAGCTCGCCACCGGAAAGAACATAGTCCCCAATCGACCACTCTTCATCGACATGAGCATCAATAAAACGCTCGTCAATGCCTTCGTAACGACCTGCGATGAGGATCAATGCTTCCTCTTGCGCCAGATCGCGTACCGCCGACTGAGTCAGTTGACGGCCTTGTGGCGACAGGTAAATCACCTTCGCCGCTTCCCCTGCTGCCAGTCTGGCCTGAACCAGAGCGTCTTCCAGAGGCTTGATCTTCATCACCATGCCCGGACCACCGCCAAAAGGGCGATCATCGACAGTGTGGTGACGATCAGTGGTGTAGTCCCGCGGATTCCAACAAGTCAGCTGTAACAGCCCTTGTTTCACCGCACGGCTGGTAATGCCGTAGTCGCTGATGGCGGAAAACATCTCGGGGAACAGACTGATCACTTCTACGCGCAGGCTAGCCATGGCGTTTAGAAGTCCGCATCCCAATCCACCTTCATCTCGCCTGCACCCAGGTCGACTGCCAACACGCATTGCTCTGTATAGGGCAACAAGCGTTCGCGATCATCCAGACTGCCTGCGCAAGGCTTGACCACCATTACATCGTTCGAGCCGGTTTCAAGAAGATGATCGATCTTCCCGAGCAATTGCCCGAGGTGGTCGATGACCTTCAAACCTTCCAGCTGGTACCAGTAGTACTCGCCGTCGGTCAGATCAGGGAACAGGTTACGCGGCACGCAGATTTCGTAACCGGACAGAAGACGAGCTTCTTCACGATCATCGAGACCTTTGAGCTTTGCGACCAGGAACTTGTTTTGCAAGCGTCCGCTGACCAGCTCTACCTGCTTTACAACACCGTCACGCCGAAGCGTCAGGGTTTTGTAATCCAACAGGTTTCCAATCGGATCAGTAAAGGAATAAACCTTCACTTCGCCGCGAACGCCATGAACAGAATAAATCTTGCCGATAACGATCAAATCATCAGCAGAAGCAGGCGTCGCGTTCATATTGCTCAGGCCGCAGCCTTAGCAGTTTCCTTCAACAACTGAGCAACGCGCTCAGAAGGTTGTGCACCAACGCTCAGCCAGTAGGCTACGCGCTCTTGGTTCACGGACAGACGGATTTCCTGACCACGAGCAACCGGGTTGAAGAAACCCACTTGTTCTTTGTGCGAACCGTCGCGCGGGTTGCGGCTATCGGTCACAGTCAGGTGGTAAAACGGGCGCTTTTTGGAGCCGCCAAGGGCAAGACGGATGGTAAGCATATAAGCATCGTTCCTGTAGTCGGTGCTGCAAATCTAAGATGCACAGCGGGCATAGGTGCCCGAAAGGCCGCATATTCTAAGGAATATCCGGACTTTTGCAAATGTCTTTTTCTGGCGCCTATCGGCATGCCATCCAGATCTGCTATGGAGCCGTTGCAAACAACGGCCTGTAAACCCCGCCAACAGCGGGGTTACTGGGGGCGAACCCCCGAGTAAAGAACGCAAGCGAGAGCACTTGCGCGGCGTGAATTACATTTTTGGCATGCCGCGACCGGGCATCATTCCACCCATGCCACGCATCATTTTTGCCATTCCGCCTTTCGCGGAGAATTTTTTCATCATCTTTTGCATTTGCTTGTGCTGCTTGATCAAGCGACCGATGTCCTGCACTTGAGTACCCGAACCCATGGCGATCCGGCGCTTGCGCGAGCCGCTGATCAGGTCCGGGTCACGGCGTTCGGCCGGGGTCATCGAGTTGATGATGGCTTCCATCTGTTTGAACTGCTTCTCGGCTGCGCCCTGGGCATTGCCCATCTGCGCCAGATTGACACCACCCATGTTCGGCAGCTTGTCCATCAGACCGCCGAGGCCGCCCATGTTTTTCATTTGCTGCAACTGATCGCGGAAGTCTTCGAGGTCGAAGCCCTTCCCTTTCTTCAGCTTCTTCGCCAGTTTGTCGGCTTTGTCTTTATCGAGGTTCTGCTCGGCCTGCTCGATCAGGCTGAGCACATCACCCATGCCGAGGATGCGCGAAGCAATACGGTCCGGGTGGAAGGGCTCGAGCGCATCGCTCTTCTCGCCCATACCGATGAACTTGATCGGCTTGCCAGTGATCGCACGCACCGACAACGCGGCGCCGCCACGGGCATCACCGTCGACCTTGGTCAGGATCACGCCGGTCAACGGCAGCGCATCACCAAAGGCCTTGGCGGTGTTCGCCGCATCCTGGCCGGTCATGGCATCGACCACGAACAGGGTTTCGACCGGTTTCACTGCCGCGTGCAGGGCCTGGATCTCGCCCATCATCTCCAGGTCGATGTGCAGACGACCGGCGGTGTCGACGATGACCACGTCGATGAATTTGAGCCTGGCTTCTTTAATAGCGGCCTCAGCGATTTCGACCGGCTTCTGACTGATGTCAGAAGGGAAGAAGGTCACGCCGATGTCGTTGGCCAGGGTTTCCAGCTGCTTGATGGCCGCAGGACGGTAAACGTCCACCGAGACCACCATCACGGTTTTCTTCTTGCGCTCTTTAAGGAAGCGCGCCAGCTTGCCGGCGGTGGTGGTTTTACCCGCGCCCTGCAAACCCGCCATCAGCACGACGGCCGGCGGCGTGACGTTGAGCACCAGGTCTTCGTTGGCCGCGCCCATCAACGCTTCGAGTTCGGCCTGGACGATCTTCACGAATGCCTGGCCCGGCGTCAGGCTGCGCGACACTTCGGTGCCGACAGCGCGCTCCTTGACCTTGTTGACGAAGTCTTTGACCACCGGCAAGGCGACGTCGGCTTCGAGCAAGGCCATACGCACTTCGCGCAAGGTATCTTTGATGTTGTCCTCGTTCAGCTTGGCCTTGCCAGTGACATGGCGCAGCGTCTGCGAGAGACGGTCGGTAAGATTTTCAAACATGCGCGATCCTTTCAGGTTCTTGCTGAACCCCGGTTGGTGCGGTCCGGCTCGTGGTGGCCGTGCCTATAAAGGCAGCGTTAAGGAGCGACCCGCGAGCCTGCGACTTGAGCAGGTGGCGGATTATAGCGAAGACTCTGCTGGACGGACACCATCGAAGCTGCTTCTGTGGCCTTTCACCTGAAGTCGGTTGTATGCCAAACTCAACGACTTTCGGGCTTGCCTAACAGGATTTATGCTCCCCTTGTCACCCAGTTTGCTACCCAGCCTCGCCGCCGCTGTCCTTTATGCCGCTGCGACACTCTATCAAGCGATCCGCATGGCCCAGGGCACCAAGGCCGACAAACGGTTGCTGTGCCTGCTTGGCACCTTGGCGGTGTTAGGTCATTCGGTCGGGCTTTACTTCCAACTCACCCGCGCCGCCAGCCTTGGCCTGGACTTTTTCAGTGCGGCCAGCATGATCGCAGTGGCGATCATTGCAGTAGCAATGCTCGCCTGCTCTCGGCTTCCGGTGGAAAACCTGTTGGTGCTGTTGTTCCCGTTGGGGCTGATTACCGTGCTGCTGGCTCAGTTCGCGCCGTCCGGTACCGTTCCGCTGATCGATGAAGAGCCCGGCATTCTCAGCCACATCCTGTTGTCGATCATGGCTTACGGCATGTTCACCATTGCGGTATTCCAGGCGCTATTGCTGCTGCTCCAGGATTATCGGCTCAAGCACAAGCACCCGGCCGGCCTGATCAAGAACTTCCCCCCGCTGCAAACCATGGAAAGCCTGCTGTTCGGCTTTCTCTGGGCTGGCTGGGTACTGTTGTCGCTGTCGCTGATTTCGGGCTGGTTGTTTGTCGAAAACCTGTTCGCCCAGCACCTGGTGCATAAAACGCTGCTTGCCTGCCTGGCCTGGATCGTCTTCAGCGTACTGCTGTGGGGCCGCAATCGTCTTGGCTGGCGTGGACACAAAGCAATTCGTTGGACCCTGGGCGGCTTTTGCCTGCTGATGCTGGCCTTTTTCGGCAGCAAGCTGGTACGCGAATTCATCCTGCACATCTGACGGGCATTGATCATGGATAACTTGCCCATCGGCCCGATGCTCGGCGTATTGATCTTGCTGATCCTGTGGTCCGGCCTGCTCACCGCCGTCGAAGCCGCCCATCACCACCTCAAGGCCACCCGACGCGGCAGCCGTAACACTGACACCAATACGCCCAAGCTGGCGTTCAAACTGGGCAGCCTGATCCTCTGCAATACCTTGATCAAAGTCCTGATCGTGGTAATGAGCACCGTACTCGCGGTAAGTTTCTGGCACCTCAAGGGACCGGTGCTCACCTGTATCGTGGTCGGTAGCCTGCTGTTGATTTTCGCCGAATTCATGCCCCGCGCCCTCGCCGCACGCTACCCGGATGCGATTCTGATGCTGGGTAACAGCCTGCTGAGCCTGCCGATGAAAGCGCTCTACCCGCTGGCCTGGCTGTTTTCCAGCGTCGCCGACGCCCTGTTGCGCCCCTTCGGCGTCACTGATAAACCGAAAGTGCGCCCCGACGATGACGAAATTCCACTGGCGGTCATCCTTCAAGACAACAACCTCGACCACGGCACCCGTTCCCACGTGATGTCAGGCATTCACGCGCTGGACAGCATTACCGTGAATGACATTCTGGTACCGCGCAGTGAAGTTGACGGCATCAGTCTCGACGACTCCATCGAAAGCATCATCGAGCAACTGATCGTCTCCCGGCACACCCGACTGCCGGTCTATCACAACGACATCAATCAGGTCGAAGGCATCCTCAACACCCGCCAGATCGCCCATCTGCTGCCGCGCGGACAGCTGACCAAAGAAGATTTGAAGGGTGCCTGCTACGAACCCTACTTCGTTCCGGAAAGTACGCCGTTGCAACTGCAACTGCTGAACTTCCACAAGCAACAACGCCGCCTGGGGGTTGTGGTCGACGAGTACGGTGAGGTGCAGGGCATTGTCAGCCTGGAAGACATCCTTGAAGAAATCGTCGGTGAGTTCGAGAGCGAACAACACCTCGATAACCCGCACATCCATCCTCAGGCTGATGGCCGGCTGGTGGTCGATGGCGCGGCAACGATTCGCGAGCTGAACAAGACGCTGGGCTGGCACCTCCCTTCCGACGGGCCAAAAACCCTTAACGGCCTGGTCACCGAAGCCCTGGAAACCATTCCTGAAAGCTCGGTGTGCCTGAAAATCGGGCCGTATCGCCTGGAAATCCTCGAGACCGAAGACAATCGGGTCACTCGGGTGATGATGTGGCACTACAACACGACCCTCGCCGTCGTTTAGCCGCTCGTCGTTTCGCGTTAATCTGCACCGCACCTAAAAAAAACAATAACCTCCGGGGACACCCGCATGACCAGTAGCACGACGTTCAACGGTGACACTGCCGCCCCACCCGCTAACTCCGCCGGGCGCGTCGCCGTTGCCAGCTTCATCGGTACCGCCATCGAGTTCTACGATTTCTACGTGTACGCCACGGCGGCGGCACTGGTGATCGGACCGATATTCTTCCCGCAAACCTCCGACACCGCGCAAATGCTCTCGGCGTTCCTGACGTTCGGCATTGCGTTCCTCGCTCGCCCGCTGGGATCGGCGCTGTTTGGCCACTTCGGTGACCGCATTGGCCGTAAGTCGACGCTGGTGGCCTCGCTGCTGCTGATGGGGATTTGCACCACGCTGATCGGTTTCCTGCCCGGCTTCGCCAGCATTGGTTACTGGGCGCCCGTCTTGCTCTGCCTGCTGCGCTTCGGCCAAGGCCTGGGCCTCGGCGGCGAATGGGGTGGAGCAGCGCTGCTCGCCACCGAAAACGCACCGAAAGGCAAACGTGCCTGGTTTGGGATGTTCCCGCAACTGGGCCCATCGATTGGTTTCCTCGCGGCCAACGGCCTGTTTCTGACCCTGGCCATGACCTTGAGCGACGAACAGTTCCGCGCCTGGGGCTGGCGTATCCCGTTCATCCTCAGCGCACTGCTGGTGGTGGTCGGCCTCTACGTGCGACTGAAACTGGAAGAAACCCCGATCTTCGCCAAGGCGATTGCCCGTCACGAGCAACTGAAGTTGCCGATCGCCGAACTGTTCAGCCAATACTGGCGGCCGATGCTGCTGGGGGCGGCGTCGATGGTGGTCTGCTACGCACTGTTTTACATCTCGACCGTGTTTTCCCTGAGCTACGGGGTCAAATCCCTGGGTTACAGCCGCGAAACCTTCCTCGGCCTGCTGTGCTTTGCGGTGTTGTTCATGGCTGCGGCCACGCCACTGTCGGCCTGGGCCAGTGATCGTTTTGGACGTAAACCGGTGCTGATCGTCGGCGGCGTGCTGGCGATCCTGTCGGGTTTCCTCATGGAGCCACTGTTGACCCACGGCACCACCTGGGGCGTCGCGCTGTTCCTGAGCATCGAGCTGTTCCTGATGGGCGTAACCTTCGCCCCGATGGGCGCGCTGTTGCCGGAACTGTTCCCGACACGCGTGCGATATACCGGTGCTTCGGCGGCGTATAACCTGGGCGGGATTGTCGGGGCGTCAGTCGCGCCGTTCTTCGCCCAGAAACTGGTGGAGATGGGCGGTTTGAGCTGGGTTGGCGGATATGTGTCGGCAGCAGCCTTGCTCAGCTTGATCGCCGTGCTGTGCCTGAAAGAAACGCGGGAACGTGATTTGGATCAGATTGCCTGATCACTGACTTGTAGGAGCGGGTTTGCCCGCGATTCGCTTGATGCGGTGTGCCAAACACACCGCTATCGCGGGCAAGCCCGCTCCTACAGGGATCAGCGTTAGAGCTGGACTTTCACTGCTTTGGAAGCACGGGTCGCTTTGGCGCGAGCGGCTTCGATCGACTCGTCGCGAGCCAAGGCCACACCCATGCGCCGCTGACCGTTGACTTCCGGCTTGCCGAACAGGCGCAGCGCGGTGTCTGGCTCGCTCAGGGCCTGGCCCAGGTTGGCGAATGCGGTTTGCGTGGACTGGCCTTCAACCAGGATCACCGCCGACGCCGAGGGACCGAACTGACGGATCAACGGAATTGGCAGCCCCAGAATCGCCCGCGCATGCAGTGCGAACTGCGACAGGTCCTGCGAGATCAAGGTCACCAGACCGGTGTCATGCGGGCGCGGCGAGACTTCGCTGAACCACACCTGATCACCCTTGATGAACAGCTCGACACCAAACAGACCACGACCACCCAGCGCCTCAGTCACGGCTTTGGCAACGCGTTCGGATTCCGCCAGTGCAACCGGGCTCATGGCCTGAGGCTGCCACGACTCCTGATAATCACCCTTCTCCTGACGATGCCCGACCGGCGCACAGAACGTAGTGCCACCGGCATGACGCACGGTCAGCAGCGTGATTTCGTACTCGAAGTCGATGAAGCCCTCGATGATCACCCGACCTTTACCGGCACGCCCGCCTTCCTGCGCGTACTCCCATGCTTGCTGCACATCAGCGGTGCTTTTCAGCAGGCTCTGACCTTTGCCCGACGAACTCATCACCGGCTTGACCACACACGGGAAGCCGAGGTCTTCAACGGCCTTGCTGTAGTCTTCGAAAGTGTCGGCGAAGTGATACGGCGAGGTCGGCAGGTCCAGCTCTTCAGCGGCCAGACGACGGATGCCTTCGCGGTTCATGGTCAGCAGCGTGGCGCGCGCGGTCGGAATGACGGTGAAGCCTTCGGACTCCAGTTCGACCAGGGTCGCTGTGGCGATGGCTTCGATTTCCGGCACGATGTAGTGCGGCTTCTCGGCTTCGATCACTGCGCGCAGTGCGGCGCCGTCCAGCATGTTGATCACATGGCTGCGGTGCGCGACCTGCATGGCCGGCGCGTTGGCGTAGCGGTCCACGGCAATCACTTCAACGCCCAGACGTTGCAGTTCGATCACCACTTCCTTGCCAAGCTCGCCGCAACCGCAGAGCATTACGCGCGTCGCGGTAGGCGACAGTGGCGTTCCGATTTGAGTCATTTCAGGTCCTCGTGGAGCAGGTCATCGAGTCAGCCCGCCGCTGGCGTATGACTCATGGGGAGAAGAAAGGCGCGCAATCTACCACGAAGCAGGCGAAACCCGGAAAAACCGAACGCCGGCATCGACGACGTGTAGCCCGAATCAAGGGGTGGCGGGCGAGCCCACAGTCCACAGCATACCGCTGGCACGCGCCCGCTCATGACACAGCACCAGCACCGCGCGACGCTCGGTGTTGTCCATTCGGTTCCAGCCGGTAATTTCGCTGACCGTGCGCTGGCAGCCGAGACAGATGTCGTCGTCATCCAGCGCGCAGATACTCACGCAGGGCGAGCGAACAGGTCGTTCAGCGTCCATCAGTCTTCCTGCGGCGCCAGGTCACGCGCATAGCGCTGGGCGTTGTGCACGTAATGCGCTGCGCTGGCTTCGAGCATTTTCTTCTGGCCCTCAGTGAGTTCGCGCACCACTTTGCCGGGTGAGCCCATGACCAGCGAACCGTCAGGAATTTCCTTGCCTTCGCCGATCAGTGAGTTAGCGCCGATGATGCAGTACTTGCCGATTTTCGCGCCGTTGAGAATCACCGCGTTGATGCCGATCAGTGAATAATCGCCAACGGTACAGCCGTGCAACATGACGTTGTGACCAATGGTCACGCTCTTGCCAATGTTCAGCGGTGCGCCCATGTCGGTGTGCATCACCGTACCGTCTTGCACATTGCTGTTCTCGCCGATGTGAATCAGCTCGTTGTCACCCCGCAGCACGGCACCGAACCAGACGCTGGCACCGGCGTCGAGTTTGACTTTGCCAATCAGTGTGGCGTTCGGCGCGACCCAGCTTTGTGGATGGGTTTCGACACGGGAATCCCCCAGGCGGTATTTCATCTTGTTTCCTCAAGGCTCTTTGGCCGTGGGTTGAGCACTCACTCGCCAGCAGGCGAATCAGCTATCGAAAGTGATAAAGCGTTCAGGCGGTTTATGCAGGCTGATCTTGGTGTCATACAGCACGTTGATCAGTTCGACGATCATGATCGCAGTCAGGCCCCAGATTTTATAGCCGCCGTAGCGCCAACTGGGGACATACCAACTGCGCCCCTGATAGTCGATGCGGTGGGTATGTTCGCGGGTGTCTTGTCGGAAAAATTCCAGCGGCACACTGAAGACAGCGGCAATCTCGCCGTCATTCGGCCGGTATTCGACGAAATCCGGGATGAGTCCCACGTAAGGCGTGACCTTGATCCCATGCTTGGAAATCAGCGGGCTCAGCGGGCCGATTACCTCGACCAGGCCCGGCGGCAGGCCAATTTCTTCCTCGGCCTCACGCAGCGCGGTAAAGACCAGGTCCGGGTCTTCGGGGTCGCGTCGTCCGCCGGGGAACGCAACTTCGCCGCCATGGGTCGACAACCCGCTGGCGCGCAAAGTCAAAATCAGCTCCGGTTCGTCACTGCGGGTAATCGGCACTAACACCGCGGCCTCGGGAAAACGTCGATCCGTTTCCAGTGGGCTGGGTGTATGACTGCTTACACGGCGAAGTAGCTCGTCCAGCATAGGAATCTCGATCTGTTGCCTGCCCTGCATCATGCACCAAACAAACGAAGTGCCCAAGCCCTTGTCGGACAACTCATCTGTCATTGCGCATTGGTTAACATCCGCTGCTTGCCGACCCCGGCGCGTCACGCCAAGATAGTCGCTGCATTCAGGAATCGAAGCTCAGTATGAAATTCTGCAGCCACTGCGGCAATCCGGTCATCCAGCGCATCCCCGAGGGCGACAGCCGTTTGCGTTTCGTCTGTGAACATTGTCAGACCATTCACTATCAGAATCCCAATATCGTCGCTGGCTGCCTGCCGGTGTGGGGCACGCAGGTGTTGCTGTGCCGCCGCGCCATCGAGCCGCGCCTCGGCTTTTGGACGCTGCCCGCCGGTTTCATGGAAAATGGCGAGACCGTCGAACAAGCCGCCCGTCGCGAAACCATTGAAGAAGCCTGCGCGACGGTCGACAACCTGAGTCTGTACATGTTGATCGACGTGCCGCATATCAATCAGGTTCATGTGTTTTTCCGTGCCGAACTGGCCAACCTGGAATTTGCCGCGGGCGTCGAAAGCCTGGAAGTGCGACTTTTCGATGAAGCCGACATACCTTGGTCTGAGCTGGCTTTCCCCACTGTCAGCCGTACTCTAGAATGTTACTACGCAGACCGGATTCCCCAGGTTTACCCGGTTCGCAGCGAAGCCATGCCACCGTCGCGCAACATCAAGAAAACTTGACTCGACCCGTGGCGCGCTCGCCAATGCTGTTCATATTTATTCAGGGATACCGTTTCGATGCGTTGGTTGCTCGCCGTTTTTTGTCTTTGCTTCGTCTCGCTATCCCAGGCCGAGTTCACCGAAACGATCGTCCCCAAGGGCAGTGAGCAGGCGTTCCTGGGCCATAAAGTTATCAACACCCAGGATATTTCCGAACGTACCATCGACAAGATTCTGGTGCTCAAGTCCGCGCATCAATTGCAATTGATCAGCCGCGGCGAAGCCCTGAAGACCTACCACGTTTCCTTGGGCAAGTACCCCAAAGGGACGAAACTCCGTGAAGGCGACCGTCGCACACCGGAAGGTTTCTACTGGCTGGACTGGCGCAAAGTCAGCGACAACTACAACCTGTCGATGCACATTTCCTACCCCAATATCAGCGACTCCGCTCGCGCTCGCCGTGAAGGTGTCAATCCGGGCAGCATGATCATGATCCACGGCACCCCGGTCGACGACGACTACCCGGAATGGTATTTCCAGACCCTGGACTGGACCGACGGCTGCATCGCCATGAAGAACACCGATATGCGCGAAGTCTGGAACCTGGTCAAAGACGGCACGATGATCGAAATTCGCCCGTAATGATGGATCGGACTGGTGCAACGCCAGCCCGAAATACCCGCTCTCCCTTCGACGCCTGCACCTCTCGCTTGCAACCCGCGTGCTGAACTGATTGCGTGATGTTTGATCACTCACGGAATGAGAACAACGCCATGTACCTTCAACTGATTGAACATTTGCAACGGCTTGGCCGTGCATTGATGTTGCCAATTGCCATCTTGCCAATGGTCGGCCTGCTGCTACGACTGGGCGACCCTGACCTGCTGAACATCGCTGTGCTCCACGCTGCCGGCAATGCGATCTTTGCCAATCTGGCGCTGATTTTCGCCATTGGCACCGCCGTCGGTTTCGCCCGCGATCACGATGGCAGTGCCGCGCTTGCGGGCGCCATTGCCTATCTGGTGATGGTGTCGACACTGAACGTGCTTCATCCCGGCATCGAGATGGGCATGCTCACCGGCATCCTCAGTGGCCTGGCGGGTGGCGCCCTGTATAACCGCTTCGAGGGGATCGAACTGCCGGCTTATCTGGCCTTCTTCAGCGGCAAGCGGTTTGTGCCCATCGCTGCCGGGCTGGCAGCATTGGTGGTCGGTCTGATCTTCGGCCTGATATGGCCACTCCTGCAGAGTGGCATCAACGAGCTTGGCCAATGGCTACTGGACAGCGGCAGCCTCGGTGGCTTTGCTTTCGGGGTCTTGAACCGCCTGTTGGTCATTACCGGCCTGCACCATATCCTCAATCACCTGTTGTGGTTCGTATTCGGCAGCTTCTCCGACCCGAGCACCGGACTGAGTGTCACCGGGGATCTGCCACGCTACTTCGCCGGAGACCCGCGCGCCGGGCAATTCATGGCCGGCATGTTCCCGGTGATGATGTTTGGATTGCCAGCCGCCTGCCTGGCGATGTACCGCAATGCCCTGCCAGGTCGACGCAAAGCGGCGGGGGGCGTGCTGTTTTCAATGGCTATGGCATCTTTTCTGACGGGCATCACCGAACCGGTCGAGTTCGCGTTCATGTTCCTCGCGCCGCCGCTGTATCTGATCCACGCGTTGCTGACCGGTCTGTCCATGGCCCTGTCTGATTTGCTGGACATCCGTCTGGGCTTTACCTTTTCCGCAGGGGCGATAGACATGGTATTGGGCTGGGGCAAGTCCACCAACGGCTGGCGGATTTTCCCCTTGGGGATGGTCTATGCGCTGGTGTACTACACCGTGTTCGATGTGTGCATCCGGCGATTCGGGTTGAATACCCTGGGGCGTGGGGAGTGATATTGCGGGGATGAAAGCTGTAGGAGCCCACTTGTTGGCGAGAGGTGTGTCAGGTAAACCGCCTCGCTAACAAGTTAGCGCCTACAGGGGATAGGCGTAACGGCTAGAAATCAGCCAGCTTCCACACTTCATAAGCCGGTGTTTCATAGGGGTGGCTCTGCTTGAGAGCCACCACTGCCTGAGCGATCAAATCGTCGGCCACTACCAGCTCGACTTTCCATTCCTCGACCTGTTCGATCTCGCCGGCTTGCCCAATGAACGGTTGGCTGCCGTCCAACGGGCGAAACTGACCGAGACCCAACACCTGCCATGAGCAGTGGTCATAGGCACCGATTCGCCCCGCACCGGCGGCGAATACAGCGCTTTTGACTTCTTCCACATGGCTCGGCGGAACAAAAAAGCTGAGCTTGTACATGGCCTGCGCCTATCAGTTCACCCAAACACGAGCGTTACGGAAGATGCGCATCCAGGCCGCGTCTTCGTTCCACTCTTCCGGGCGCCACGAGTTCTGTACGGCACGGAACACACGCTCCGGGTGCGGCATCAGGATAGTGACGCGACCGTCGCGAGTGGTCATGCCGCCGATACCACGCGGCGAACCGTTCGGGTTGGCCGGGTACTTCTCGGTGACCTTGCCGTGGTTGTCGACGAAACGAATGGCCACGGTGCCCGATACGTCAGCCTGCAGCAGCGCCTCTTCACTGGCGTACTCTGCATGACCTTCACCGTGAGCAATGGCGATCGGCATCCGCGAACCGGCCATGCCTTGCAGGAAGATCGACGGCGAATCCTGGACCTGAACCATGGCCACGCGCGCTTCGAACTGCTCGGAGCGGTTACGCACGAAGTGCGGCCACGACTCGCTGCCCGGAATCAGCTCGCGCAGGTTGGACAACATCTGGCAACCGTTGCACACACCGAGGGTGAAGCTGTCCTGACGTTCGAAGAAGCCCTGGAACGCATCGCGTGCACGGCTGTTGAACAGTGCCGACTTGGCCCAGCCCTCGCCCGCACCCAGTACGTCACCGTAGGAGAAGCCGCCGCAAGCGACCAGGCCTTTGAACTCGTTCAGATCGACGCGACCGGCGAGGATATCGCTCATGTGTACGTCGATGGCGTTGAAGCCGGCGCGATCGAACGCAGCCGCCATCTCCACCTGGCCGTTGACGCCCTGCTCACGCAGGACTGCCACTTGTGGACGAATGCCTTTCTTGATGTACGGCGCACTGATGTCGTCGTTGACGTCGAAACCAACCTTGGCGCTGAGGCCCGGGTTATCTTCTTCGAGCAATACATCGAATTCTTGATCGGCGCATTCGGCGTTGTCGCGCAGGCGCTGGATCCGATAGCTGGTCTCGGCCCACTGACGTTGCAGCAGACGACGATGAGCGCCGAACACAGGCTCGCCATTGAAGCTGATCGCCACTTCGTCGTTGTTCACCGGCTGCCCGACGACCGACACGCAATCGCCCAGACCGGCAGCGCTGAACTGTGCCAGCACGTCCGGGGTATCGTCCTGACGGACCTGAATCACCGCGCCCAGTTCTTCGTTGAAAAGGATCGCCGCGAGGTCGGCCGAGTCTTCCGCCAGACCGTCGAGGAACAGGTTCAGACCGCAGTGGCCAGCGAAAGCCATTTCCAGGGTGGTGACCAACAGGCCGCCATCGGAACGGTCATGGTACGCCAGCAAGTGACCGTCGGCGTTGAGGCCCTGAATCACGGCGAAGAAGGCCTTGAGGTCTTCCGCGTCATCCACGTCCGGCGCCACGCGACCGAGCTTGCCATGAACCTGAGCCAGAATCGAAGCGCCCATGCGGTTCTGACCACGGCCCAGATCGATCAGGATCAGGTCGGTTTCGCCCTTGTCCATGCGCAGTTCAGGGGTCATGGTCTGACGGATGTCGGTGACCGGCGCGAAGCCGGTCACGATCAACGACAGCGGCGAGGTCACGCTCTTGTCGGTGTTGTCTTCGCGCCATTGGGTTTTCATGGACATCGAGTCCTTGCCCACTGGAATGGTGATGCCCAGCTCAGGGCACAACTCCATGCCGACCGCTTTCACGGTGTCATACAGACGCGCGTCTTCACCTGGGTGACCGGCCGCAGACATCCAGTTGGCCGACAGTTTGATGTCGGACAGCTTGGCGATGCGCGATGCGGCGATGTTGGTCAACGTTTCACCAATCGCCATACGGCCAGACGCCGGAGCGTTGAGCAATGCTAGCGGGGTACGCTCGCCCATCGCCATGGCTTCACCAGTGTTGACGTCGAAGCTGGTGGCGGTCACGGCGCAGTCAGCCACTGGCACTTGCCATGGACCGACCATTTGATCGCGAGCCACCAGACCGGTAATGGTGCGGTCACCGATGGTGATCAGGAAGCTTTTGCTGGCCACGGCCGGGTGATGCAGGACGCGAGTGACGCTGTCTTCGATGTCGAGCGTGCTCGGGTCGAAGTCGTCACCCAGCTCTTGTTCGCGAACGGCCGAACGGTGCATGCGTGGCGCCTTGCCGAGTAAGACTTCCAGCGGCATGTCCACCGGGCTGTTGCCGAAGTGGCTGTCGGTGACTGTGAGTTGTGGCTCGGCAGTGGCTTCACCGACCACGGCAAACGGGCAACGCTCACGTTCGCAGATGGCTTTGAAGCGCTCGAAATCCGCCGCGCCAACGGCCAGTACATAACGTTCCTGGGATTCGTTGCTCCAGATTTCCAGCGGGGCCATGCCTGGCTCATCGTTCGGCACATTACGCAGTTCGAAGCGGCCACCGCGGCCAGCGTCATTCACCAGTTCAGGGAAGGCGTTGGACAGACCGCCCGCGCCAACGTCGTGAATGAAGCTGATCGGGTTGTTCTCGCCCAACTGCCAGCAGCGGTCGATCACTTCCTGGCAACGACGTTCCATTTCAGGGTTTTCACGCTGAACGGAGGCGAAGTCCAGGTCTGCCGAGCTGGTGCCGGTCGCCATCGAAGACGCCGCGCCGCCGCCCAGGCCGATCAACATCGCCGGGCCGCCGAGCACGATCAGCTTGGAGCCAACGACGATTTCGGCTTTTTGAACGTGTTCTTCACGGATGTTGCCCATACCGCCAGCCAACATGATCGGCTTGTGGTAACCACGCACTTCATCACCGTGCGGGGTGCTGATCGACTGCTCGAAGGTACGGAAGTAGCCGGTCAACGCCGGACGACCGAATTCGTTGTTAAACGCAGCGCCGCCGAGCGGGCCTTCGATCATGATGTCCAGCGGGGTGACGATGCGCTCGGGCTTGCCATACGGCACTTCCCACGGCTGCTCGAAACCTGGAATCAACAGGTTCGACACGGTGAAACCGGTGAGGCCGGCTTTCGGCTTGGCGCCACGACCGGTTGCGCCTTCGTCGCGAATCTCGCCACCGGAACCGGTCGATGCGCCGGGGAATGGAGCGATCGCGGTCGGGTGGTTGTGGGTCTCTACCTTCATCAAGATATGCACCGGCTCCTGCACCGCGCCGTACTGGCGGGTTTCAGGGTCCGGGAAGAAACGACCGGCAACGTTGCCGACGATCACCGACGCGTTGTCCTTGTACGCCGACAGAACGCCTTCGCTGTGCATCACGTAGGTGTTCTTGATCATGCCGAACAGGCTTTTTTCCTGGCTCTCGCCGTCAATGTCCCAACTGGCGTTGAAGATCTTGTGACGGCAGTGCTCGGAGTTCGCCTGGGCGAACATCATCAGTTCGATGTCGTGCGGGTTGCGCTTGAGGCCAATGAAGCTGGTGACCAGGTAATCGATTTCGTCATCGGCCAGGGCCAGGCCCAGGTCAACGTTGGCTTTTTCCAACGCAGCGCGACCGCCACCCAGCACGTCGACGGCGGTCAACGGCTTCGGCTCGGCGTGGCTGAACAGACCGGCGGCCTGATCCAGCGACTCCAGCACCAACTGCGTCATGCGGTCATGCAGAGCGCTGGCAATCAGCGCGGCTTCAGCGTCGCTGAACTGGCCTTGGACATAGAATGCAATCCCGCGCTCGAGGCGCTGGATTTTCGTCAGGCCGCAGTTGCGGGCAATATCGCTGGCCTTGCTCGACCAGGGCGAAATAGTGCCGAAACGCGGCAATACCAGAAACAGACGGCCACTTGGCTCTTGAACCGGCACGCTAGGGCCGTATTTCAGGAGGCGGGCAAGGACCTGCTGTTCTTCACCGAACAGGTCGCCAGCGACCTCCGCGAAGTGGGCGAATTCAGCATACAAGCCACTGACAGCTGAAACTTTCTGTTTCAGTTGCTCAAGTAATTTGCTGTGGCGGAAGGCAGAAAGGGCAGGAGCACCGCGCAGGATCAACATCTTCGGGACAGCCTCGGGAAGGGGGTGTGCTTTGAGGCCGTGCATTCTAGCCTAAACCGGGCCTTTCGGCACCCAAAACGGTGGCCTCTGAGATGCCCGGATGTCGGCAGGTAAAGAATCGTATTGATCTATCAGACAACACCTTCACTGTCGAGATATGGCGACGAGGGTCCTTTGCGTATACTGCACCGATGTTTTCCCAATCCGCTTTCCGCCCGCTGTGTGCCAAATGGCTCATCGCAACCGGACTCTTCCTGATGCTCGGCGCCTGTGTTGATAAACCCAACACACTGGAGCGAGTCAAGGAGGACGGCGTTCTGCGCGTTATTACTCGTAACAGCCCGGCCACTTACTTTCAGGATCGCAACGGCGAAACCGGCTTCGAGTACGAGCTGGTCAAGCGTTTCGCCGACGATCTGGGCGTCAAGCTGCAGATCGAGACCGCGGACAATATCGACGACCTGTACGACCAAATGCACAAACCCGGTGGCCCGGTACTGGCAGCCGCCGGACTGGTCGCCACCGATGCACGCAAGCAGCAGGTGCGTTTTTCCCACCCTTACCTGCAAGTCACCCCGCAAGTGATCTACCGCAACGGCCAGTCCCGCCCTTCCTCGCCCAATGATTTGATCGGCAAAAAAATCATGGTGCTCAAAGGCAGCAGCCATGCCGAAATGCTGGCAGCGCTGAAAAAGAAGTTACCTGCGCTGGAATACGAAGAGTCTGACGCCGTAGAGGTAGTCGACCTGCTGCGCATGGTGGATGAAGGCCAGATCGACTTGACCCTGGTCGACTCCAACGAGCTGGCCATGAACCAGGTGTATTTCTCCAACGTTCGCGTCGGCTTCGACCTCGGCGACGGCAGCGACCAGCGTTGGGTCGTGGCCCCCGGCGAAGACAATAGCCTGCTCAACGAGATCAACAATTTCCTCGACAAGGCCGACAAGAACGGCACCCTGCAACGCCTGAAAGATCGCTATTACGGACATGTGGATGTCCTCGGCTATGTCGGCGCCTACACCTTCGCCCAACACCTGCAGGAACGCCTGCCGAAATATCAGAAACACTTTCAGGTATCAGCCAAGGAAGAAAAGGTCGATTGGCGCCTGTTGGCCGCCATCGGCTATCAGGAATCGTTATGGCAAGCCGGCGTGACCTCGAAAACCGGGGTGCGCGGTTTGATGATGCTGACCCAGAACACCGCGCAAGCCATGGGCGTTTCCAACCGCCTGGACGCCAAGCAGAGCATCGAAGGTGGGGCGAAGTACTTTGCCTACATGAAGGATCAGCTGGACGACAAGATATTAGAGCCCGATCGTACGTGGCTCGCTCTCGCGGCCTACAACGTCGGTAGCGGTCATCTCGACGACGCGCGAAAAATGGCCGAAAGCGAGGGCTTGAATCCCAATAAATGGCTCGACGTGAAAAAGATGCTGCCGCGTCTGGCGGAAAAAAAGTGGTACCGCAAAACCCGCTACGGCTACGCGCGAGGCGGAGAGCCGGTGAATTTTGTCGCCAACATCCGCCGTTACTACGACATCCTGACGTGGGTGACCCAGCCGCAACTCGAAGGCAGCCAGGTCGCCGACGGCAACCTGCACGTGCCTGGCGTGGACAAGACCAAGCCCACCGAAGGCACTAATCCGACGCTTTGAAACCACCCGTTGTAGAAGCGGGCTTGCCCGCGATTGCTATGTACCTGACACACCGCCATCGCGGGCAAGCCCGCTCCTACAGGGTTATCGTGTATCTCAGGTTTTTGCCCGCCGCATCCTGAAAAACTCACTCAGCATCGTCCCGCACTCCTCCCCCAGCACCCCACCTTCGAACAGCACTCGATGGTTGAGAAAACCCTGACTGAAAAACTGCCCCTGGCTCTGCACGATGCCGGCCTTGGGTTCCAGCGCGCCGTAGACCACCCGATTGACCCGCGAATGCACGATCAACCCGGCGCACATGCTGCACGGCTCCAGGGTCACGTACAGCGTGCTGCCCGGCAGCCGGTAGTTGCTAATGGCCTGGGCGGCGGCGCGAATCGCGACCATCTCCGCATGGGCACTGGGGTCGCTGCCGCTGATCGGACAGTTGAAACCTCGACCGATGATTTCACCGTTTTGCACCAGTACCGCGCCCACGGGCACTTCGCCCAGCGCCGCGCCCTGTGCCGCCAACGCCAGGGCTTCGCGCATGAAGTGTTGATCCTGACTGCGATCAATTATCTGTGGCTGCCTCATCACGACACCTCGATAGCGGCCATAAGGCCGGTTTCCATTTGATCGATCACATGGCAGTGGAACATCCCCATGCCGGGATTATCGGCCACCAGCGCTACTCGCGCGGACGATTCACCGACGTTTGGCAAAAAATAAGGGCAGCCTAAGCTGCCCTTATGTGTCTCATTATGTCAGCACCGAGAAGCGCTCAACACAATCAGATCATTCCCACTCAATGGTCGCTGGCGGCTTGCTCGACACGTCGTAAGTGACGCGGGAGATGCCTTCGATTTCATTGATGATGCGGCCGCTGACGGTTTCCAGCAGTTCGTAAGGCAGGTGTGCCCAACGCGCGGTCATGAAGTCGATAGTTTCGACGGCACGCAGGGCAACCACCCACGCGTAACGACGGCCATCACCGACCACGCCCACCGATTTCACTGGCTGGAACACCACGAATGCCTGGCTGACTTTGTGGTACCAATCGGCCTTTCGCAGCTCTTCGATGAAGATGTGGTCGGCACGACGCAGCAGGTCGGCGTATTCCTTCTTCACTTCACCGAGGATACGAACGCCCAGGCCCGGACCCGGGAACGGGTGACGGTAAACCATGTCGTACGGCAGACCGAGTTCCAGACCCAGACGGCGCACTTCATCCTTGAACAGTTCGCGCAGCGGCTCGACCAGTTTCAGGTTCATCTCTTCCGGCAGGCCACCCACGTTGTGGTGCGACTTGATCACGTGAGCCTTGCCGCTTTTCGCGCCAGCCGACTCGATCACGTCCGGGTAGATGGTGCCCTGGGCCAGGTACTTGATGTTGTCCAGCTTGCAGGATTCGGCATCGAACACGTCGATGAAGGTACGGCCGATGATCTTGCGTTTTTTCTCTGGGTCGCTTTCGCCGGCCAGGTTACCGAGGAACTGCTCTTGGGCGTTGGCGCGAATCACTTTGACGCCCATGTTCTCAGCGAACATGGCCATCACTTGCTCGCCTTCGTGCAGACGCAACAGGCCGTTGTCGACGAAGACGCAGGTCAGTTGGTCGCCAATGGCTTTGTGCAGCAAGGCAGCTACCACCGAGGAGTCAACCCCGCCGGACAGGCCGAGCAACACGTTGTCGGTACCGACCTGGGCGCGAATGTTGGCAATCGCGTCTTCAGCAATGTGCGACGGCGTCCACAGGGCTTCGCAACCACAGATGTCGAGGATGAAGCGCGACAGGATGCGGCCGCCTTGCTTGGTGTGGGTCACTTCCGGGTGGAACTGCACGCCGTAGTAGCCACGCTTGTCGTCGGCCATGCCGGCGATCGGGCAGCTTGGGGTGCTGGCCAACACGTGGAAGCCTTCCGGGATTTTGGTCACTTTGTCGCCGTGGCTCATCCACACGTCGAGACCGAGGACGCCGTCTGGATCGACGTGATCTTCGATGCCTTCGAGGACGCGGCTCTTGCCGACCACGTCGACACGGGCGTAGCCGAACTCACGCATCTCGGAACCTTCGACGCGACCGCCCAGCTGTTCAGCCATGGTCTGCATGCCGTAGCAGATACCAAATACCGGCACGTTCAGGTCGAACACGGCTTGTGGTGCACGCGGGCTGTCAGCAACGTGGACGGACTCCGGCCCGCCGGCGAGGATGATCCCGCGCGGGTTGAATTCGCGAATCGCTTCGTCGTCCATGTCGAACGGATGCAGCTCGCAGTACACACCGATCTCACGCACGCGGCGAGCGATCAGTTGGGTGTACTGGGAACCGAAGTCGAGGATCAGGATGCGGTGGGCGTGAATGTCGAGGGCCATGACTCATTCTCGTCGGTGAAATTCGGAAACAACACGGGGCTGCTAGCAGCCCCGATACTTGAACAACATCTACCGCGATTTAGCCTACGCGGTAGTTCGGCGCTTCTTTGGTGATCTGCACGTCATGGACGTGGGACTCAGCCATACCGGCGCCGGTGATACGCACGAACTCAGGCTTGGTGCGCATTTCTTCGATGTCGGCACTGCCGGTGTAACCCATCGAGGAACGCAGGCCGCCCATCAGTTGGTGAACGATAGCGGTCAGCGAGCCTTTGTAGGCAACGCGACCTTCGATACCTTCCGGTACCAGCTTCTCGGCACCTTCCGAAGAGTCCTGGAAGTAGCGGTCGGACGAACCTTGCGCCTGGGACATTGCACCCAGCGAACCCATGCCGCGGTACGCCTTGTAGGAACGACCCTGGAACAGTTCGATTTCGCCCGGAGCCTCTTCGGTACCGGCGAACATCGAGCCCATCATGACGCACGAAGCGCCAGCGACGATGGCTTTGGACAGGTCACCCGAATAACGGATGCCGCCGTCGGCGATCAACGGAACGCCAGTACCTTCGAGTGCTGCGGCAACGTTGGCGATGGCGCTGATTTGCGGCACGCCGACACCAGCGACGATACGCGTGGTGCAGATGGAGCCAGGACCGATACCGACCTTGACCGCATCGGCGCCGGCTTCGACCAGTGCCTTGGCAGCGGCGCCAGTGGCGATGTTGCCGCCAACGACCTGCACTTCAGGGAAGTTCTGTTTGACCCAGCGAACGCGGTCGATCACGCCTTTGGAGTGACCGTGTGCGGTGTCGACCACCACCACGTCAACGCCGGCGGCAACCAGCGCAGCCACACGGTCGCCCGTGTCCTTGCCGGTGCCGACTGCCGCGCCGACACGCAGACGACCTTGATCGTCCTTGCTCGCCAGTGGGTAAGCCTTGGCTTTTTCGATGTCCTTGACGGTCATCATGCCCTTGAGCGCGAACTTAGCGTCGACGATCAGGACTTTTTCCAGGCGGTGCTTGTGCAGCAATTCACGCACTTCGTACTTGTCGGCGCCCTCCCGAACAGTGACCAGACGCTCTTTAGGCGTCATCACTTCACGAACGGTAGCGTCCAGACGGGTTTCGAAGCGTACGTCACGGGAGGTCACGATGCCGACCAGGTCGCCATCATGCAGCACCGGTACGCCGGAGATGTTGTGCATGCGGGTCAGTTCGAACAGGTCACGAACCGTGGCGTCTGCCTCGATGGTGATCGGGTCTTTGACCACGCCGGCTTCGAACTTCTTGACCTTGCGCACTTCGGCAGCTTGCTGCTCGATGGTCATGTTCTTGTGGATAATGCCGATGCCGCCTTCCTGAGCCATGGCAATTGCCAGTCGGGCTTCGGTTACGGTATCCATTGCGGCAGAAACCAGCGGAATGTTCAGCTCGATGCCACGGGTCAAACGTGTCTTCAAACTAACTTCGTTAGGCAGCACCTCGGAATAACCGGGCACTAGGAGAATGTCGTCGAAGGTTAGAGCTTCTTGGCTGATACGCAGCATGCGGGGGCTCCCGAGCGGGAAATTGGAAGCGCGCCATTATACCCAGACAGGCCCTCGGGCTCAATGTAAACCTCAGTCTAATATCAAAACACCTTTTCCGACTCATTGTAGGAGCGGGCTTGCCCGCGATGGCGGCGCGCCTGACACACCACACCACATCACGCTGATCGCGGGCAAGCCCGCTCCTACAATCCCACGTTACAGTTCGACCTTGACCCACGCCACCGGCTGATCGAGCCAATCAGCGAATTCGTCGATGAAGCTTTGCTTGAAACCGGCTTCCGCCCAGTTATTGAAAATGAATCCCAGGTTGGAAAACGCGCACGGCTGCAGAAACAGGAAGCCATTGATGTCATCTTCGTGCCCGCATTCCGGGCAGGTGAAGTTGTCGGTACGCCCTGGCATCCACTCTTCCAGGCTGTCGAACAGCGCTTCGCCGACTTCTTTGCGGCACTCGGCACAGCCTGCTTCCTCGAGGAACCCTTTGGCCGGGGTATAGATGCAACGCTTGTAGACGATTTCAAGGCCGTTGACTGGCTCATTAAACGGCAGCGCCTCGGGATGCAGCACCACACTGGCGGCGCCTGGCGCTATGGCATGCGCCATGCGATTGCCCGTCCGCCCGCAAGTGGTCAACTCCTCGGCAATGATGTTCTTGCGCACCAGCCATCGCACAATCGCCCGCGCCCTGGGTTCGTGAACCGGGAGTGTGGAAATCTTCGGGACAATAATGCTCTGCGAATTCATGGTGCTGCCTGTTGCTGCTTTTCAAGAAGCCGGCAGCTTAATGCCTCGAATCGTCAGGTCAAGCGCCGTTTCATGTAGAAATATAGCGCCCAATCAGCGCGATACCACTGGCCAGCACCAGCCAGGTGACCAGCCGCACGAATGCCTCGCGGGACAGTTTCATGGTCAGCGACCGACCGATCCACGAGCCCAGCGCCATGGCCGGTAACAGGCACGCGGCCAAAAGCAACAAGGACAGCTCGGCATACACTCCCGCCAGCAAGAACAGGCTCAGTCGCACGATGGTGCTGCAACTGATTAACGCGGCCTGCGTTGCGCGCACCTGCTCTTTGGCTGGCAAACGGCTGTTCAGGTAAATCGCATACAGAAAACCGCCGCTGCCGAACAATGCGCCGAACAAACCACCCACCGTGCCCATCGGAATTGCCCAGCCCGCCGCGAGTTGCGTCGGGCGCACTTTGACCAACAGGCTGTACAGCGCGTAGGCGGTAATAAACAGCCCCATCAATAGCAGCAACACATCGGATTTGAGGTTGAGCAAAAACACCACGCCTAGTGTGCAGCCAACAGCCATGCACGGCAGGAGACGAAAGAGCTCGGCCTTGACCAGGGATTTGCGCGACGGCAGCAGGTTGCCGAACGCAGCGATGAAATCCAGCAGCACCAGCAATGGGATGATCCGCGACAGCGACATGAAATTGATCAGAATCGGCCCGGCCACCAGAGCTGTCCCAAAACCGGCGATGCCGAACACCACGTAAGCGGCAACGACGCCCAGCTCCATCAAAATCCAATCCAGCGGGGTGAAGGCCAGGTGGTTGAACAGGTCAGCAACGGTCATCGGTTCACGTCCTTGAGTGTATTGGCGCTGACTCTACCAAAACGCGGCTTTATGTAGGAGCTGCCGCAGGCTGCGGCAGCGCCTACAAGTGCATCATGCAGCCGTGTATCATGCCCGCCATGATCAAAGACCCCTTCGCAAGACTCGGCCTCGACCGGGAAGTCCTCACCGTCAGCCAGCTCAACGGCCGCGCGCGCGTGCTGCTGGAGGATGTATTCAGCAATATCTGGGTGGAGGGTGAAATCTCCAACCTGTCGCGCCCGGCCTCCGGCCACGTGTATTTCACCCTGAAGGACAGCGGCGCCCAAGTGCGTTGCGCGCTGTTTCGGCAGAGTGCCGCACGTGTGCGTCAGGCGCTGAAAGACGGCTTGCAGGTCAAGGTGCGGGGCAAGGTTTCGCTGTTCGAAGGACGCGGCGACTATCAGCTGATTCTCGACACCGTCGAGCCTGCGGGCGACGGCGCGCTGCGACTAGCCTTCGAAGCACTGAAGGACAAGCTCAACGCCGAAGGCCTGTTCAGTGCCGAACGCAAAGTGGCGCTGCCGCAACATCCGCAGCGTATCGGCATCATCAGCTCACCCACCGGCGCGGTGATCCGCGACATCATCAGCGTGTTCCGCCGGCGCGCACCGCAAGTCGAACTGACCCTGATCCCCACCGCCGTACAAGGTCGCGAAGCCATCGCGCAAATCGTGCGCGCGCTGAAGCTGGCCGACGCTCGCGGTTTCGACGCGCTGATCCTCGCTCGTGGCGGCGGCTCACTGGAAGACTTGTGGTGTTTCAACGAAGAAGCCGTGGCCCGGGCCATCGACGCGTGTGTGACGCCGATTGTCAGCGCGATCGGGCACGAGACCGACGTGTCGATCAGCGATTTTGTCGCCGACGTCCGTGCACCGACCCCGTCGGCCGCCGCCGAATTGCTGGCTCCGGACTCCAGCGACCTGCAACGGCGGGTCGACAACCTCAAACGTCGTTTGGTGGCGCGCATTCAGGATCGACTGATGCGCGATCGCCTGCGTCTTGAGGGCGTATCTCGCCGCCTGCGTCATCCCGGCGAACGTCTGCGCCAACAAGCGCAGCGTCTGGATGATCTGGACATGCGCCTGCGTCGGGCATTCGAGCAACAGACGCACAAACGTGCCGTGCGTCTGACGCATCTGGAGACCCGCCTCGCCGCCCAGCATCCGGGGCGAACCCTGGCGTTCCTCAAGCAACGGCTGGACAGTCTGTCCGAACGCTTGCCGCGAGCGATCCGCGAAAGCCTGAAGTCCCGGCGTTTGCAGTTGCAAAGCCAGATGCAAACCCTGCATGTGGTCAGCCCGCTGGCGACCTTGAGCCGCGGCTACAGCATCTTGCTCGACGAGCGCGGCCAGGCAATTCGCAGCGCGGAACAAACCCATAACGGTCAGCGCCTGAAAGCGCGGCTCGGCGAAGGTGAATTGCAGGTGCGCGTCGAAGATAACCACCTGACACCGGTCACCCTCTCTCTTTTGGACTGATCTAAATGCTGCGTTTTATTGTTCCACTGCTCGCTCTTTGCTTCACCCTGCCCGCTCACGCGGCGTCTGACAGCTACATCGCCCGACTGCTGAACAAGCCGGTGCCGGGTGGTGTGGCCGTGGTCGATCTCGGTCCCGCAGCGCAGGCGCCACAGGCGAGTTATCAAGGCAAACCGGTGTTGGTGGTCAGAGAGCAGGATGCACGATGGTTGGCGATTGTCGGCGTGCCGTTGACGGTCAAACCGGGTAGCCAGCAAATCATTGCGAAAACCGCCAGTGGCACACGGACCCTGCCGTTCGTTGTCGGCAGCAAGGCCTATCCAGAACAGCACATCACCTTGAAAAACCAGCGTCAGGTCAATCCGAATCCTGATGACCTCAAGCGCATCAATATCGAATTGGCCGACCAGACTCGCGCCTATCGCACATTCACCCCGGGAACACCGAGTAATCTGCTGCTGGATAAACCGGTGAACGGTCCGCTTTCGAGCAAGTTCGGGGTACGACGTTTCTTTAACGGCGAGGAGCGCAATCCTCACGCCGGTCTGGATTTCGCCGTCCCCGCTGGCACCCCGATCAAAACCCCCGCAGCGGGCAAGGTGATCCTGATCGGCAACTACTTCTTCAACGGCAATACCGTATTCGTCGACCACGGCCAGGGCTTCATCAGCATGTTCTGCCACATGTCGAAGATCGATGTGACGGTCGGCCAATCAGTGGCGCGCGGGGATGTTGTGGGCCGCGTCGGCTCCACTGGCCGCGCTACCGGCCCGCACATGCACTGGAATGTCAGCCTGAACGATGCGCGGGTCGATCCGGCGATTTTCATTGGTGCGTTTCAGCCCTGACTTGCGCACCTCGCCAAGACCGCGCAATTAACGCGGTCTTTTCCTCCCAGCCCGGCCATAAAATCCCGAAAATTCTGAAAAACAGCAAATTCCTCTCAATTTTTAAGCACTACTTGCCAACTTTCACCCCAATGGTTACGGTTGACAGCATGAACACGTCCCAGACCCTCATTCTATTACGCCAGCATCGCTGCCTTAGCCTCGTCAGTTCACGACTGCCACGCTAATCGCGGTGCCTCGCCCTCTTATTTCGTTTCAACGGTAGGCCGCCAGTTCTCGGCCCGTACTCAAGGATTGCCATCATGACTATGCTCAAAGATCCCTCGACCAAGTACCGCGCGTTTGCGACCATCAATCTGCCTGACCGCACCTGGCCTTCCAAGACCATCACAGCGGCGCCGATCTGGTGCAGTTCCGACCTGCGCGACGGTAACCAATCGCTGATCGAGCCGATGGATGCGGTCAAAAAACTGCGCTTCTGGAAGACCCTGGTGGCCGTCGGCGTCAAGGAAATCGAAGCCTCGTTCCCGGCTGCGTCGCAAACCGACTTCGACTTCGTTCGTACCCTGATCGAAGGCAAGCACATCCCGGACGACACCACTATTCAGGTGCTGACCCAGGCCCGTGAAGACCTGATCGCACGGACCTTCGAATCGCTGCGCGGCGCCAAGAAAGCTATCGTCCACCTGTACAACGCCACCTCGCCGTCGTTCCGCCGGATTGTCTTCAATCAGGACAAGGACGGCGTTAAAGAAATCGCGGTCAACGCGGCCAAGCTGTTCGTCAAATACGCCGCCAAGCAGCCCGAAACCCAGTGGACCTTCGAATACTCGCCAGAGACCTTCAGCGCCACTGAGCTTGAGTTCGCCAAGGAAGTCTGCGACGCCGTGATCGACGTCTGGAACCCGACACCACAGAACAAAGTCATCCTCAACCTGCCGGCGACCGTAGAAGTGGCCACGCCGAACATCTACGCCGACCAGATCGAGTGGTTTGGCCGTCACATCAACCGCCGTGACAGCGTGATCATCAGCCTGCACACCCACAACGACCGTGGCACCGGCGTTGCCGCCACCGAACTGGGCTTGATGGCCGGCGCTGACCGCGTCGAAGGCTGCCTGTTCGGCAACGGCGAGCGTACCGGTAACGTTGACCTGGTCACCGTCGCACTGAACCTCTACACCCAGGGCATCCACCCTGAGCTGGACTTCTCCGACATCGACGGCGTGCGTAAAGTCGTCGAAGAGTGCAACCAGATTTCGGTGCACCCGCGTCATCCGTATGTGGGCGATCTGGTGCACACCGCGTTCTCCGGCTCGCACCAGGATGCAATCCGCAAAGGCTTCACTCAGCAGAAATCCGACGCAATGTGGGAAGTGCCTTACCTGCCCATCGACCCGGCTGACATTGGTCGCAGCTACGAAGCGGTGATTCGGGTCAACAGCCAGTCGGGCAAAGGCGGCATCGCTTACCTGCTGGAACAGGAATACGGCATCAGCCTGCCGCGTCGCATGCAGATCGAGTTCAGCCAGGTGGTTCAGGGTGAAACCGACCGTCTCGGCCTGGAAATGACTGCGCAACAGATTCACGAGTTGCTGCGCCGTGAATACCTGCAAGCCAACACGCCTTATGCCCTGCTCAGCCATCGCTTGCAGGAAGAGAACGGCAATAGCTCGGTCGAAGCCGAAGTGCATTGCGACGGCGAAACCCAACACTGGCGCGGCAAGGGTAAAGGCGCCCTGGAAGCACTGGTGGCCGGCCTGCCAATCAGCGTGGAAATCATGGACTACAACGAGCACGCAATTGGTTCGGGCACCACGGCCAAGGCTGCGGCTTATATCGAGCTGCGGGTGAATGGTGATCGTGCGGTGCACGGTGTCGGCATCGACGAAAACATCACCACCGCCAGCTTCCGCGCCCTGTTCAGTGCGCTGAACCGCTCGCTGAGTCAGACCGAAGCCAAAGCGGCTTGATCTGATCGCCTGAAATAAAAAACCGGCCTGAAATCTTCATTTCAGGCCGGTTTTTTGTGTCTGCTGCACAAGAAAACCTTGTAGGAGCTGGCTTGCCTGCGATCCAGCCGACGCGGAGTATTAGAAAAACCACCATCGCGGGCAAGCCCGCTCCTACATCTATTTAGTGCAGCTCGAACGCATCCGCATCCAGGTACGCCGGGAAGCGCTTGCGGTAAGCGGCCAGATCGGCAGCGGTCAAGCACACCTGGAACACCCCATCCGCCTCGCCCGCGCTCAGCAGGCTTTCGCCCTGGAAATCGAACACATGGCTGTCACCTGAATAGGTGAAGCCCTTGCCGTCAGTGCCCACCCGGTTAACCGCCGCGACGTAACACAAGTTCTCGATGGCCCGCGCCGGTAGCAGGCGGTTCCAGTGTAGCCGACGCGCGCCCGGCCAGTTGGCGGTGTACAGCAACAAGTCAGTGTCCTGGCCGTCACGACTCCAGACCGGGAAGCGCAGGTCGTAACAAATCAGCGGCCGAATGCGCCAGCCCTTCAACTCGAACTGCACCTGACGATCGCCCGGCGTGAAGTGTTTGTGCTCGCCCGCCATGCGAAACAGGTGACGCTTGTCGTAGTGCAGCAGCTCGCCATCGGGGCGTGCCCACAACAACCGGTTGCGATGGCCACCGTCCGCTGCACGCACGATCAGGCTGCCGGTCACTACCGCATTCAGGCGCTTGGCCTGGGCCAGCATCCATTTCGACGTCGGGCCCTGCTCCGGCTCGGCCAGGGCTTCGGACTCCATGGTGAAACCGGTGGTGAACATTTCCGGCAACACAATCAAGTCAGCGCCCTGCGCCTGATCGAGCAGCAGCTCGAAATGGTCACGGTTGGCTTGCGCGTCGTGCCAGACCAACGTGGTCTGCACCAACGCGATGTTGAGGTTAGGTAGTTCGCTGAGGTCACGCATAGCGCTTGATCATGCAAAGTTTCTCCGCGGCCTGTCGCAATGTGTCCTCGCGCTTGGCGAAGCACAGTCGCACGAGGCGCTGTCCGTGTGGAGGTTCCTGGTAAAACACTGAAATCGGGATGGTCGCCACGCCATGCTCGCGGGTCATCCACAACGACATGTCGACATCGTTCAAATCCGGGCGGATCTTCGAGTAATCCACCAACTGGAAGTACGTACCACCGACCCGCTCAAAGCTGAAGTTCGAGGGCTCCAGCAAATCACAGAACAGGTCGCGCTTGGCCTGATAGAACGCCGGCAGTTCTTCAACGTGCTCCGGGTGCTCAGCCATGAAGTCGGCCAACGCATATTGCAACGGCGTCACCCCGCAGAAGCTCACGTATTGGTGGATCTTGCGCAGCTCGGCGGTCAAGGCTGGCGGCGCAACCACATAGCCGGTTTTCCAGCCAGTGACGTGATAGGTCTTGCCGAACGAGCTGACCACGAACGCTCGCTGATACAGCTCTTCGTGAGCCAATACGCTGGCATGCTTGACCCCGTCGAACACCAGATGCTCATAGACTTCGTCGCTGATCAGGTAAATATCGCGATTGGCAATCAACGCCGCGAGCTGGTCGAGTTCCGCGCGGGTAATCAGCGCGCCACTCGGGTTGTGCGGGCTGTTGAGAATGATCATCCGCGTGCGCGGCGTGATCGCATCCGCGAGCTTTTGCCAGTCGATGGCGAAGTCGTTCAGCCCCAATTGCACATGCACACAGCGACCACCGGCCAGTTCGACCGACGGTTCATAGCTGTCATAGCAAGGGTCGAAAACAATGACCTCGTCACCGGGATGAATCACGGTCTGGATCGCGCAGAAAATCGCCTGGGTCGCGCCCGGCGTGATGGTCACTTCGCCGTCGGCATCCACCTGTTTGCCATAGCTGCGAGCGATCTTGGCCGCGACTTGCTGGCGCAGTGCAGGCAGACCGGTCATCGGCGAGTATTGGTTGTGGCCATCGGCGATATGACGACCCACGGCATCACGCAGCGCCTGCGGACCATCGAAATCCGGAAACCCCTGAGACAAGTTGATAGCGCCGGTTTGCGCGGCAAGTTGGGACATAACAGTGAAGATAGTGGTGCCGACATTCGGCAACTTACTGGTGATCATCGGTCTTTCTCTTGCTTGGCAACCGACTCTAGGCTCTGAGACGGCTAGGAAGACAAGCAGAATAGCCCATACCACGGGCATAAAAAAAGGCGCCATTGGCGCCCTTTTCGAGAAAGACCGTTACACAATCAGCGCTTATCGCGGCGCTTTTTGTCGGCTTTCTTGTGGTGCGACATCATCCGACGCTTCTTGTTGACCTGACGGTCGGTGAGCGTGTTCTTATTGCCTTCGTACGGGTTCTCACCACCTTTGAACTCGATCCGGATCGGTGTACCGACCAGTTTCAGCACGCGACGGTAGGTGTTTTCCAGATAACGAACGTAGGACTTCGGAACCGCGTCAACCTGGTTACCGTGGATCACGATAATCGGCGGGTTGGCACCACCCAAGTGCGCATAACGCAGCTTGATACGGCGGCTGCCGACCATCGGTGGCGCGTGCTCGCTCACCGCATCTTCAAGAATCTGAGTCAGACGGTTGGTCGGCCAGCGGGTCACGGCAGACTTGAACGAGTTCTGTACGGACTGGTAGAGGTTGCCCACACCGGTGCCGTGCAACGCCGAGATGAAGTGGATGTCGGCGAAGTCGACGAAGAACAACCGGCGTTGCAGCTCGACCTTGACGAAGTCGCGCTCGCTCGGGGTCATGCCGTCCCATTTGTTGATGGCGATGACCAGCGCACGACCGGCTTCAATAGCGAAGCCCAGCAGGTTCAGATCGTGATCAACCACACCCTCGCGGGCGTCCATCACGAAGATCACCACGTTGGCGTCTTTGATTGCCTGCAGGGTTTTCACCACCGAGAACTTTTCGACTTCCTCGTGGATCTTGCCGCGCTTGCGCACACCGGCGGTGTCGATCAGCGTGTACTTCTCGTCGTTACGCTCGAACGGGATATAGATACTGTCGCGAGTGGTGCCGGGTTCGTCATAAACGATAACCCGGTCCTCACCCAGCATGCGGTTGACCAGCGTCGACTTGCCGACGTTTGGACGACCGATGATCGCGATCTTGATCCCGTCTTTTTCGCTCGGGCCA
The DNA here is from genome assembly GCF_044336365.1 of Pseudomonas sp. NA-150. Classification (NCBI taxonomy): domain Bacteria; kingdom Pseudomonadati; phylum Pseudomonadota; class Gammaproteobacteria; order Pseudomonadales; family Pseudomonadaceae; genus Pseudomonas; species Pseudomonas sp. NA-150. The sequence continues at coordinate 5,357,424 of NZ_CP172305.1, forward strand.
GGAATGCGCTTGGCTTCCTGACCTTCGGCGACGTCTTCGACTTCGATGTCTTCATCGGCGTCTTTCGGGAATTCGCTCAGCGCGATTTCCAGCATCTGGGTGATGCCACGACCGTGCGCACCGGCTACCGGAATCGCATCGCCCATGCCCAACGGGCTGAATTCAGCGCGGGCCATTTCCGGGTCAATGTTGTCGACCTTGTTGGCAACCACGTAAGCACGCTTGCCACGCTTGCGCAGGTGCTCGCCTATCATTTGGTCAGAAGCGGTAAACCCGGCACGGGCGTCTACCAGGAACAGCACGACATCGGCTTCTTCAATGGCCAGCAGCGACTGCTCGGCCATCTTTTCGTCCATGCCATGCTCATCACCGGAGATACCGCCAGTGTCGATCAGAATGTAGGTGCGCCCTTGCCACTTAGCCTCACCGTATTGGCGATCACGGGTCAGACCGGACAGATCGCCGACAATGGCGTCGCGAGTCCTGGTCAGGCGGTTGAATAAGGTGGACTTGCCGACGTTCGGTCGACCCACCAGGGCGATTACGGGAACCATGCGGCTCTCCACTTCGTTATTTCAGAAAATACAAAAGCCGCTGCAGGGCAGCGGCCGGAGTTCGGAGCAGCACACGAAGTGCCGCAGGCCTTGCCGGAGCAAGGCCGCCTGAAACCTTCAAGTCTCAAGCATAGACAGGTGTTACTTGATCGTCAGGGCTTCCAGCTTGCCGCTGTTGCCGTAGACGTAAATCATGTTGCCTTCGACCAGCGGACGGGCCCGCAGGCCATCGCCGTCGATTTTCTCACGCCCGACAAAGCGACCATCAACCTGGCTCAACAGGTGCAGATAGCCTTCCATGTCACCGACTGCCACGTAGCTGGAATACACTTCCGGAGCACCCAACTGACGGCGAGCCAGCTGATCATTGCTCCACAACGCGGTGGTCGAACGCTCGTCGATGCCTTGAACGGTACCGTTGGCCAGACTCACGTAAACGCTACCAAAACCCTGGGCAACGCCCGAGTAGCTGGAAGCATCACGCTGCCAAAGGACGCGGCCGCTTTCCAGATCCAGAGAAGCGACACGACCCTGGTAGGTAGCGACATACAGTTTGCCGCCCGACAGCAGCAAGCCACCGTCGATGTCGACCACACGATCCAGTTCCGAACGGCCTTGTGGAATAGCAACGCGCTGTTCCCAGATCGGCACGCCGTTGCTGGTGTCCAGTGCGACCACTTTACCGGTCGACAGACCCGCCACCGCGAGGTGGTTGGTCACGAGCGGCGCGCCAGTGCCACGCAACGTCAGAACCGCAGGCGTGCTTTCGTAGATCCAACGCTGGTTACCGGTGGCGGCATCATAGCCGATCACGCGGTCATCCTGAGTCTGAACCACAACCACATCGCCGTTGGTGCCAGGTGCGGCCAGGATTTCACTGGTCGCGCGCGCCTTCCATTTGATATCGCCGGTGGTGGCATCGAGAACCACCACTTCACCTTTCAAGGTGCCGAGCATGATCAGACCGTAACCCGAGCCAACGGCACCGGATACAGGCAGTTCAAGGTCTTTCTTCCAGATCACGTCACCGGTGAGGCGGTTCAGCGACATCACGACGCCAGTCACGTCGGCGGCATAGATATGCTCGCCGTCGATGGCCGGAGTCACCATGTTGTAGACATCGCCCTGGCCGTCACCAATCGAACGGCTCCATTCCTTGTGCAACACCACTTCTTCTTTGAAGTCGGTCAACTCGGCGGGTGGCAATTCTTTCTTGCTGTTGCTGCTGCAACCCACGACCAGAACGGCCAGGGCCAGCAATGCTGCATGTTTCCAACGCATCACGTCACGCATCCCCTTTAGCCAGGTCGTCGAGTTTCATTTGCAGGCCACCGACAGCTGCTTCTTCAGACAGCGCGGATTTGGCTTTCAGGTACGCAGCATGCGCCTCGTCGGCACGACCCAGCTGTACCAGCAGGTCGCCCTTGAGTTCTTCGCGGCTGGCGAGGAATGCTTTGTCGGCATCGCCATCGAGCAGTTTGAGTGCGTCGGCAGCCTTGTTTTGTGCAGCCAACACCCGAGCCAGACGCTGACGCGCCACTTCGCCCAAGGTATCGCTGACCGGCTTGTCGACCACGGACTTCAGTTCTGCCGCAGCGTCATCCAGCTTGCCGGTATCGACTGCCACTTTGGCGACGAACAGGCTGCCGTATTGCGCGTACGCCGTACCACCGAACTCGCTTTTCAGCTTGTTGGCGATATCCGATACGCGTGCAACGTCTGCCTTGCCATCCGGAGTCAGGGTCGTTTCCAGCAATTGCTGATAGAGAATCGAGGCGCCTTGCGACTGATTGCTCTGATATCTGTGCCAGGCCTGCCAGCCCAATACCACAATCAACGCCAGCATACCGCCGGTGACCAGGGGTTTGCCGTTGCGTTGCCACCAGTCCTTTACTGCCGCCAGCTCATCATCTTCGGTACCCGACACCCCAATACTCCTTATTCGTAAATCGGCTGTTTATCAGCTTCAACCCTGCACAACGCAGGCGGCCAGGTGCTCGGACAGAGCATCCCAGGCAATATTTTGTTGTTCGCCCTGGCCACGCAGGGGTTTGACACCTATCACTTGCTGGGCCAGTTCTTCCTCGCCCAGGATCAGCGCGTAGTCCGCGCCGCTCTTGTCGGCCTTTTTGAACTGGCTTTTGAAACTGCCAGCGCCGGCATTGACCTGCAAACGCAGGTTCGGCAACTGGTCACGCACACGTTCGGTCAGCGCCAGTGCAGCCAGTTCGGCAGCTTCACCGAAGGCACACAGGTAGACGTCGACCTGACGCGAGATTTCTTCCGGGATCTGCTCCAGGGTTTCGAGCAACAGCACCAGACGCTCGATGCCCATGGCGAAACCAACGCCAGTGGTAGGCTTGCCGCCCATTTGCTCGACCAGACCGTCGTAACGACCACCGGCACATACGGTGCCCTGGGCGCCCAACTGATCGGTGACCCATTCGAAAACGGTTTTGCTGTAGTAATCGAGCCCGCGTACCAGCTTGGGATTGATCACGTACGGGATACCCGCCGCATCCAGACGCGCCTTGAGGCCGTCAAAGTGGATACGCGACTCGTCGTCCAGGTAATCCGCCAGCTTCGGCGCATCGACCAACACCGCCTGGGTCTCAGGGTTCTTGGTGTCGAGCACGCGCAAAGGGTTGGTTTTCAGGCGACGCTGGCTGTCTTCGTCGAGTTCGCTCAGGCGCGCCGACAAAAACTCGACCAGCGCATCACGATAACGCGCACGCGCTTCGCTGGTGCCCAGGCTGTTCAACTCCAGCTTGACCGCGTTGCGAATGCCCAGCAGGCCCCACAGGCGCCAGGTCAGCACGATCAGCTCGGCGTCGATGTCCGGACCGTCGAGGTTGAACACTTCAACGCCGATCTGGTGGAACTGGCGATAACGGCCTTTCTGTGGACGTTCGTGACGGAACATCGGGCCGATGTACCAGAGTTTCTGAACCTGGCCGCCACCGGTAATACCGTGTTCGAGCACGGCACGCACGCACGCGGCAGTGCCTTCCGGACGCAGGGTCAGGGAGTCGCCGTTACGGTCCTCGAAGGTGTACATCTCTTTTTCGACGATGTCGGTCACTTCACCGATGGAACGCTTGAACAGGTCAGTGAACTCGACGATCGGCATGCGGATCTGGCGATAACCATAGTTATCCAGCAGACGCGAAACCGTGCCTTCGAAATAGCGCCACAGCGGCGTCTGATCGGGCAGGATGTCGTTCATGCCACGAATGGCTTGTAGAGACTTACTCACAAAAAATCCTTAGCGAAATCTGTATGGGTCTGAATTAGCCGCGCGCGATGAGCGCTGCGTCGGCCTCGACCTTCTCGGCTGCTTTCTGACGGATCAAACGTTCAAGGTCGTCCACCAGATTTTCATTGGTCAATTTCTGCGCCGGTTTGCCATCGATGTAGATCAGGTTCGGCGAACCACCGGCCAGGCCGATATGCGCCTCTTTGGCCTCGCCCGGACCGTTGACCACACACCCGATGACTGCGACGTCCAGCGGCACCAGCAAATCTTCGAGGCGCCCTTCCAGCTCGTTCATGGTCTTGACCACATCGAAGTTCTGCCTCGAGCAGCTCGGGCAGGCGATGAAGTTGATGCCACGCGAACGAAGGTGCAACGATTTGAGGATGTCATAGCCGACTTTCACCTCTTCGACCGGGTCAGCGGCCAACGAGATGCGGATAGTATCGCCAATTCCTTCGGCGAGCAGCATACCTAGGCCCACCGCCGATTTCACTGTGCCTGAACGCAGGCCACCGGCTTCGGTGATGCCCAGGTGCAACGGCTGAACGATTTGCTTGGCCAACAGGCGATAAGCCGCGACCGCCATGAACACATCACTGGCCTTGACGCTGACCTTGAAGTCCTGGAAATCCAGGCGTTGCAGATGCTCGACATGGCGCAGCGCAGATTCGACCAGTGCCTCCGGGGTCGGCTCGCCGTATTTTTTCTGCAGGTCTTTTTCAAGCGAACCGGCGTTGACGCCGATGCGGATCGGGATCCCACGGTCGCGCGCTGCATTGACCACCGCACGCACACGGTCTTCGCGACCGATGTTGCCCGGGTTGATGCGCAAGCAATCAACGCCCAGTTCGGCGACACGCAGGGCAATCTTGTAGTCGAAGTGGATGTCGGCAACCAGCGGCACTTTGACCAGCTTCTTGATCCGGCCAAACGCTTCGGCAGCGTCCATGTCCGGCACCGAAATCCGCACGATATCGACGCCAGCAGCTTCCAGACGATTGATCTGGGCCACGGTGGCGGCAACATCGTTGGTGTCACTGTTGGTCATGCTCTGCACCGCGATAGGCGCATCGCCGCCCACCGGAACAGAACCGACCCAGATTTTACGAGATTCGCGACGCTTGATCGGGGATTCACCGTGCATGACTTATTGCCCTAATTTCAGGCGAGCAGTTTCGCCGCTGGTAAAGGGTGCTACATCCACGGGCTGGCCGTTGTAGCTCACTTGAACGCCGCGAGCGAAGCCCAGTCGCACGGTCAGTGGCGGCTTGCCGCTGACGTCCAGGCTATCGCCTTTGCGTTTCAGACCGCTGACCAACACTTTACCATTGCCATCAGTAACCTGGGTCCAGCAATCATTCACAAACTGTATGTGGACCTGGCCAGCACCCGCCGCAACAACGGCCGGGGCCGCTGGCGTGGTGACGGGCGCGGTGGTCGCCGGTGTCGGTGCAACGGTGGTGACCGGAGCCAATGGCGCGGTATGCACCGGAGCAGCAGGCACCACCGGCGCCACGGCGACATGGACCGGTGCAACCGCAACCACCTGGGCAGGCGCGACAGCAGCCGCCGCCGCTACAGACGGTGCAACAGCAGCAGCGGCCGCAACATCGGCAGGTGTGACCGCAGGCGTTGCCGGTGTGCTCTGGTTCTCGGCGACCGCCTGGTCTTCCGGCTCATCCAGCGGGTGAATCTGCGTCGTGCCGTCGGCGCTTTCGACTTCGACGTGCTCCAGGTTCATGCCGGTTGGTTCTTTGCCGCGCATCGCTGCCTGGTCTTGCCACCAGAAAAATCCAGCGCCCACCAACACGATCAGCAACAACAGGCTGACAATGCGCAAAATGTTGTGCGACAGGCGCACCGGTTCTTCGATACGGCCCAGGCTATGCACGTTGCTGCCCTGGCCATCGGTACCGGTGTAGTGATCGAACTGTTGCACCAGCAAGGTCTGATCCAGGCCCAGCAGTTTGGCGTAGGCACGGATATAGCCGCGGGCAAACGTGTGCCCAGGCAGCTTTTCAAAATCGCCAGACTCGACGTTGCTCAAGGACGTTACGGTGAGGTTGAGCCTCGAAGCCACATCGGGCAGCGACCAGTTTTTACTCTCACGGCCCTGGCGCAAGGTTTCACCAGGGTTTGCGCGAGTGGCTGCTACAACTTCGGGATGCGCCGCTTTCATCATTGCTCCGACAGGTATTGCTGATATTCCGGCGTACCGGGATAGAGTCTTTTTAGTTGCAAGGCGTAACTGGCCGCCTTGTTGCGATCGTCGTAGATTTTTGCCAACCGCGCACCGAGCAATAGACTACGTGCATTCTGGTCGCTCAGTTGGCTAAAACGGTCGTAATAGTCGCGTGAGGGCACATAATGCCTGTCTTCGTAAGACAACTCAGCCATTTCCAGCAATGAGCGCGGTTGCCGAGGGTCCAGACGCAATGCTTTGGTGAAATAAGTGATGGCTTCGTCACGCTGGCCAAGCTTGATGGCCGTCAGCCCCAGGTTCTCGAATACCCGCGAGCGTTCGGTGTAGAGCGTATCGTTGGAGGCTTGGAGAAAACGCTCGCCGGCTTCCTTGTAACGCTTCTGGTCGTACAGAAAGCTGCCGTAGTTATTCAGGATTCGTGCGTCGTTGGAGCGCGATGACAGGGCTTTCTGATATTGCTTGTCTGCCAGCTCGGGTTCCATTTCCGCCTGAAATACCACGGCCAGCGCGGCATTGGCATCCGGGTCGGAGCTGTCCAGGTCGAGGGCCTTTTTCAGCGGAACCTTGGCGAGTTCGGTCTGACCTTGCTGCAGGTAGCCTACACCCAGCTGGACGTAGGCCGCACGCGCCGCATCCCGGCCTTTGCTGGTGCTCATCGGGTCGACATTCCCCGTTGATACACAGCCGACCAGCAAGCTGACAAAACACAACAGCAGTGCAGCACGCAAGGTCATCAAAAGCCTCTCAGTCAGGTACGGGGCGCAGCGCTTTGAGCCAGATCGGCCTCGACGCTCAACTCGCGTACAGCGATATAACGTTCGCTGCGACGAGTACGATCCATGACCTGGCCAACCAACTGACCGCAAGCCGCATCGATATCTTCGCCGCGCGTGGTGCGCACAGTGACGTTGAAACCGGCGTGATGCAACTGATCCTGAAAACGACGAATCGCATTGTTGCTCGGGCGCTCATAACCCGAGTGCGGAAACGGGTTGAACGGGATCAGGTTGATCTTGCAAGGTATATCCTTGAGCAGCTCGATCATCTCGACGGCGTGCTCGACCTTATCATTGATGTCCTTGAGCAAGGTGTACTCAATGGTCAGCACACGTTTCTCGCCGAGCGACGACATGTAGCGCTGGCAGGATTCGAGCAGGACCTTGAGCGGGTACTTCTTGTTGATCGGTACCAGCTGATTGCGCAGCGCGTCGTTGGGCGCGTGCAGCGACAGGGCCAAAGAGACGTCGATGTGCTTGGAGAGCTCATCGATCATCGGTACCACGCCGGAGGTGGACAACGTCACCCGACGCTTGGAAATGCCATAGCCCAGATCATCCATCATCAGATGCATGGCGGCCACGACATTATCGAAGTTCAGCAGCGGCTCCCCCATGCCCATCATCACCACGTTGGTGATGGCACGGTCGGCGGTTGCCGGGATACTGCCAAAGGATTTGTTGGCAATCCACACCTGACCGATGACTTCGGCGGCGGTGAGGTTGCTATTGAAGCCTTGTTTGCCGGTGGAGCAGAAACTGCAATCCAGGGCACAACCCGCCTGGGACGAAACACACAAGGTGCCGCGTTTGCCCTGAGGGATGTAAACGGTCTCGACGCAGCTGCCGGACTCGACGCGAACCACCCACTTACGGGTGCCATCGGTAGAGATGTCCTCGCTGACCACTTCAGGACCACGAACTTCAGCACAGGCCTTGAGTTTTTCACGCAGGGCCTTGCTGACGTTCGTCATGGCGTCGAAATCATCGACGCCAAGATGGTGAATCCACTTCATTACCTGACCGGCACGGAAACGCTTCTCCCCGATTGAGTCGAAGAATTTTTCCATTTCCAGCTGAGTCAGACCCAACAGGTTAATTTTGCCGATCGATGTAGTCATGGTTTCACCTTCACTCTTAAGCCAATGCTTAGCGAGTGGTTACTTCAGTAGCTGCGAAGAAGTACGAGATTTCACGGGCAGCAGCGGCTTCGGAGTCCGAACCGTGTACCGCGTTGGCATCGATCGAATCAGCGAAATCAGCGCGGATGGTGCCGGCAGCTGCTTCTTTAGGGTTGGTAGCGCCCATCAGCTCACGGTTCAGAGCGATAGCGTTTTCGCCTTCCAGAACCTGAACGACAACCGGACCGGAGATCATGAAAGCAACCAGGTCGCCGAAGAAACCACGAGCGCTGTGTTCAGCGTAGAAGCCTTCAGCTTCAGCCTTGGACAGTTGCTTCAGTTTCGAAGCTACAACGCGCAGGCCAGCTTTTTCGAAACGAGTGGTGATCTCGCCGATAACGTTTTTTGCAACAGCGTCAGGCTTGATGATGGAGAAAGTACGTTGAACAGCCATGGTGTAACTCCAGAAACGGTAATTTGCGAAAAATTAAACCCGCGAATTATACGCGGGTTTAGAGGTATTGCCTAACTGCATGCGACGGACTCAATCCGCCTCTTCGATCCAGGCCGCCTGAATGGCCTCCAGCACCTTCTCGCCACCGCGCGTCGGATCGTCGCTGAATTCTGGCAAAGCTACGACCCAGCGTTGCAGATCGACGAAATTCACGTAGCGCGGATCGGTATCAGGCTTGCTTTCAGCCAGTTGGATCGCGATTTCCAGCACATCAACCCATTTCAGGCTCATGACAGTTCCCTTGAATCAGTGCGGCGCTTCGGCAGCATGGTTAAGCGAGTATTTCGGAATTTCAACGGTCAGGTCTTCAGTCCCGACCTTTGCCTGGCAGGTCAGACGCGACTGCGCCTCCAATCCCCAGGCCCGATCAAGATAGTCCTCTTCCAGCTCATCGGCCTCATTCAGCGAATCAAAACCTTCGCGAATGATGCAATGGCAGGTGGTGCAGGCGCAGACGCCACCGCAGGCGCTCTCAAGCTCGATATGGTTGTCATGGGCCACTTCGAGAATCGACTTACCGGTTTCGGCCTCTACCACCATACCGTCCGGGCAATGCTCGGCGTGAGGCAGAAAAATGATCTGCGGCATCAGTTATTCCTCGATTTCATTCAGATTACGGCCTGCCAGCGCGGACTTCACCGTCGAGTCCAGGCGTCGGGCAGCGAAGGCATCGGTCACCTGCGACAGACGCTTGGTCTGTTGCTCGATGGCCAGACCATCGGTGCCTTGCATCAATTCAGTCAGTTCCTGCATCTGGTGCTCGATGGCCAGCCGCTCGTCAGCGTCGAGCAAGCGATCACCGTCAGCCTCCAGCGCGCCTTGCACCGCTTCGATCAGGCGCTGAGCGTCCACTTGCTGCTCACGCAACACGCGGGCGACCTTGTCATCACTGGCATGCTGGAACGAGTCCTTGAGCATGCGCGCGATTTCGCCGTCGGTCAGGCCGTAGGATGGCTTGACCTGGATGCTCGACTCCACGCCCGAACCCAACTCACGGGCAGAGACACTGAGCAAGCCGTCGGCATCGACCTGGAAGGTGACACGGATTTTCGCCGCGCCCGCCACCATCGCCGGAATACCGCGCAGCTCGAAGCGCGCCAGGGAACGGCAGTCGCTGATCAGCTCACGCTCGCCTTGCAGCACATGCACCATCATCGCCGACTGGCCGTCTTTGTAGGTGGTGAAATCCTGTGCGCGAGCGACCGGGATGGTGGTGTTGCGCGGAATCACCTTCTCCATCAGCCCGCCCATGGTTTCCAGCCCCAGGGACAGCGGAATCACGTCCAGCAGCAACAGCTCTTCACCATCGCGCTTGTTGCCAGCCAAGGTATCAGCCTGGATCGCGGCACCGATGGCCACCACTTGATCCGGGTCGATTTCGGTCAGCGGACGACGACCAAACAACTCGCCTACCGCCTCGCGAACGCGCGGCACACGGGTCGAACCGCCGACCATGACCACCGCCTCGACGTCTTCGATTTCGATGCCAGCATCCCGCACCGCACGCCGACAGGCTTTCAGGCTACGAGCCAGCATCGGCTCCAGCAGCGCATCGAACGCCTGACGAGTCAGCACCGAACGCCATTCGCCATGCGAAACGTCAACCGAATCGACATCGGTCAACGCTTCTTTGGCGACGCAAGCGGTTTGCAGCAGGCTGCGTTGCGCAGACGGATCGAGGTCGGCGGAAAGGCCCGCTTCACTGACGATCCAGCTGGCAATTGCGTGATCGAAATCGTCGCCACCCAGCGCCGTGTCGCCGCCGGTTGCCAACACTTCGAACACACCGCCGGTCAGGCGCAGGATGGAGATATCAAAGGTGCCACCGCCCAGGTCGTAGATCGCCACCACGCCTTCAGCGTGTTGATCCAGACCATAGGCGACTGCCGCTGCGGTGGGCTCATTGAGCAGACGCAGCACGTTAAGCCCGGCCAGACGCGCTGCGTCCTTGGTGGCCTGGCGCTGAGCATCGTCGAAATAGGCCGGAACAGTAATCACCGCTCCGACCAGTTCGCCACCCAGCGCCTCTTCGGCGCGCTGACGCAGCACCTTGAGGATTTCCGCCGACACTTCCACCGGGCTTTTCGCGCCCTGGACAGTATCGATGAACGGCATGTGCGACTCACCACCGACAAAGCGGTAAGGCAGTTGTTCGCCGAGCTGCTTGACGTCAGACAGGCCACGGCCCATCAAGCGCTTGACCGACAGCACGGTATTGAACGGGTCGACCGCGGCGGCGCTTTTGGCGCTCTGCCCGACTTCGACGCGATCAGCGTGATAGCGGACGGCGGACGGCAGGATGACCTGCCCGTCAGCGTCGGCCAGCGGCTCGGAAAGACCACTGCGCAATGCAGCGACCAGCGAATTGGTAGTACCCAAGTCGATACCCACAGCCAAACGACGTTGGTGTGGTTGAGGACTTTGGCCGGGTTCGGCGATCTGCAGTAGGGCCATGCTTATCTGAATTTCACAGGCGTGCGGCCAGGGCCAGCACGGAGTTAATCGTCGAGGCGCTCTTCCAGCTGGCGCACTTCGTAGGTGAGCTTGTCGAGGAACTGCATGCGACGCATCAGGCGCTCGGCCTGTTCGCGCTGTGCAGCATCATCCCAACAAACAGCGAAGCTTTCGTTCAGTTGTTCCTGAGCCACTTTGAGCCGGCGCTTGAAGACCGCGACACCCGCCAGGTCGGCATCATCCTGCAACTCCTCAAGCTCTTCGCGCCATTGCATCTGCTGCATCAGAAACTCGGGGTCTTGCACGGTGACTTCCAACGGGATCTCGTGCCCGCTCAGCGTCAGCAAGTAACGCGCCCGTTTCGGAGCGTTCTTGAGCGTCTGGTAGGCCTCGTTGAGACTGGCCGAATGTTCGAGCGCCAGGCGCTGCTCACGCTCGGAAGCATCAGCGAAACGGTCCGGGTGTACGCCACGCGCCAACTCACGGTAGCGCGTCGCCAACTGATCGAGATCCAAACGGAAACCGGGTTTCAGCTCGAATAAAGCGAAATGACAAGGAGTACCCACGTTCAGCCTCAGATATTGAAGCTTTCGCCGCAGCCACATTCACCGCGCGAGTTGGGGTTGTTGAACTTGAAGCCTTCGTTCAACCCTTCCTTGACGAAATCGAGCTCTGTGCCATCGAGATAGACCAGGCTTTTCGGATCGATGATCACTTTGACGCCGTGCAATTCGTACACGGTGTCTTCGCTGTCCGCCTCATCGACGAACTCCAACACGTAGGCCAGACCGGAACAGCCCGTGGTGCGAACACCCAGGCGAACGCCGTCACCTTTGCCGCGACCGTCGAGGGAGCGACGGACGTGGTTAGCGGCAGCTTCTGTCATGCTGATAGCCATCGAAACTCCTTACTTGAATCAAGCTTCGTTAAAAAGAGGCTCTGTTCAGAGCAAGCCTTTCTTCTGCTTGTAGTCGCGAACGGCCGCCTTGATAGCGTCTTCTGCGAGCACCGAGCAGTGAATCTTCACCGGAGGCAACGCCAGCTCTTCAGCCAGTTGAGTGTTCTTGATGGTCTCTGCTTCATCCAGAGTCTTGCCCTTCATCCACTCGGTTGCCAGGGAGCTGGAAGCGATCGCCGAACCGCAACCATAGGTCTTGAACTTGGCGTCTTCGATGATGCCCTGCTCGTTGACCTTGATTTGCAGGCGCATCACGTCGCCGCACGCCGGTGCGCCGACCATGCCAGTGCCAACATCTGGATCTTCCGCGTCCATCTTGCCGACGTTGCGCGGGTTCTCGTAGTGGTCAATGACCTTTTCGCTGTAAGCCATGGTAATCAATCCTCTTTCATCAGGAATCGCTCTTCGGGCCGAGTCGGATACTGGATCCGCAGGGCCCGTTGGGGAGGCGACTTTAAATTAGTGCGCTGCCCACTCGATTTTCGAGATGTCGACGCCGTCTTTGTACATGTCCCACAGCGGCGACAAAGCGCGCAGCTTGGTAACGGCCTCGCAAACTTTCTGCGCGGCGTAGTCGATTTCTTCTTCGGTGGTGAAACGGCCGAAGGTGAAGCGGATCGAGCTGTGTGCCAGCTCGTCGTTGCGGCCAATGGCGCGCAGCACGTACGAAGGCTCAAGCGACGCCGAGGTGCAGGCCGAACCGGACGAGACCGCCAGGTCCTTGAGCGCCATGATCAGCGACTCGCCTTCAACGTAGTTGAAGCTCAGGTTCAGGTTGTGCGGAACGCGGGAAGTCATGCTGCCGTTGATGTACAGCTCTTCCAGGTCTTCAACCTGCTTGTAGAAACGGTCGCTCAAGGCTTTGATGCGCACGTTTTCGGCAGCCATGTCTTCTTTGGCCACACGGAACGCTTCGCCCATACCGACGATCTGGTGGGTCGCCAGGGTACCGGAACGCATGCCACGTTCGTGACCGCCGCCGTGCATGGTCGCTTCGAGGCGAACACGCGGCTTGCGACTGACGTACAGTGCGCCGATGCCTTTAGGGCCGTAGGTCTTGTGCGCCGAGAACGACATCAGGTCGACTTTCAGCTTGGACAGGTCGATCTCGACCTTGCCGGTGGACTGTGCCGCATCGACGTGCAACAACACACCGCGCGAACGGGTCAGCTCACCGATGGCCGCGATGTCGTTGATGGTGCCGATTTCGTTGTTGACGTGCATGACCGAGACCAGAATTGTGTCGTCACGCAGCGCTGCTTCGATCATCGCCGGCGTGATCAGGCCGTCTTCGCCCGGCTCGAGGTAGGTGACTTCGAAACCTTCACGCTCCAGTTGACGCGTGGTGTCCAGGACCGCTTTGTGCTCGATCTTGGAGGTGATCAGGTGCTTGCCTTTGCTGGCGTAAAAGTGAGCAACACCTTTGATCGCCAGGTTGTCAGACTCGGTGGCACCGGAGGTCCAGACGATTTCACGCGGGTCGGCGTTCACCAGATCAGCAACCTGACGGCGAGCATTTTCGACCGACTCTTCAGCTTTCCAGCCAAAGACGTGGGAGCGCGATGCCGGGTTACCGAAGTTTCCGTCAACCAGCAGGCATTCACTCATCTTCTGCGCAACGCGCGGATCGACTGGGGTAGTCGCGGAGTAATCGAGGTAAATCGGCAATTTCATTGAGTCTCTCCTATCAGGCAGGCGCGCCGCTCATTCATCTGCGTTCATTCGACGGCTGATGTTTCGATCTTATCCAGCTGCGGTGTTCTGCATGTGTTGCGACGCAGATCCTGACGCTGAGCGACTTCTTGCACCTCACGGCGAGTAACAAGGTCGGCCAGGCTTATACCGCTAAGGAATTCGTGGATTTGCTGACTGAGGTCGCACCACAAGTGGTGGGTCAGGCAGGTATCGCCGGCATGGCAATCGCCTAGCCCCTGGCAACGCGTCGCATCGACGGATTCGTTGACTGCGTCGATCACTTGCGCGACCTGGATGCCTTTCATGTCGCGGGACAACTGGTAACCACCACCAGGACCGCGCACGCTCGACACCAGATTGCTGCGACGCAATTTGGCGAACAGTTGCTCGAGGTAGGACAGGGAGATGCCTTGCCGCTCAGAGATATCGGCCAGAGACACTGGCCCATGCTGCGCATGTAACGCCAGATCAAGCATGGCAGTTACAGCGTATCGGCCTTTTGTAGTCAGTCGCATGGCAGTTACCACGGAGGTTCGGAATGAGGGCGAGTATGCTATTCCCGAGTATTTAAGTCAACTATTAGACCTAGTAAAATAGTCGGGATTACCTGCGAAATAGCGGCGGCATCATAACAAATACAGGGGCGTAATGGCACGCCCCTCCTTAGGTCTAATCCCGAACTCCAATGCCAAAGCCTTTAGCCGGTTGTGACCGTATCCGCATCCTTGACGCAGGCGAACACCTCTTCACGCAGCTCTGGCAGCGCTTTGCCGTGGTAATCGCTGCCCAGCTTGTTCAACGCTTCGCCCATACCTTCCAGACGCACATCCACCGCCTGCAAATGATCGAGCAACTGCGCAATGGCCCGCGCCACCGGGTCCGGCATGTCCTCGCTGACACCATAGGCGGTGAAACCGAGCTTCTCGGCCATGGCTTTGCGCTTGGCTTCGGTCTCATCATCGGACTTGACGATGACTCGCCCAGGAATGCCGACAACGGTCGCACCCGGCGGCACCGCTTTGGTCACCACCGCGTTGGAGCCGACCTTGGCGCCCGCACCAACCGTGAACGGCCCCAGCACCTTGGCACCAGCACCGACCACTACGCCCGCCTCCAGCGTTGGGTGACGCTTGCCTTTGTTCCACGTAGTGCCGCCCAGAGTTACGCCCTGGTAGAGCGTCACGTCATCGCCAATCTCGGTGGTTTCGCCGATGACGATACCCATGCCGTGGTCAATGAAGAAGCGCCGACCAATGGACGCCCCCGGATGAATTTCGATCCCGGTCAACCAGCGACCGAAGTTCGATACCACCCGCGCCAGCCATTTCCAGCCAGCCAACCACAGGTAGCGCGACAGACGGTGCAGCCAGATCGCATGCATGCCGGGATAGCAGGTCAACACTTCAAAAGCGTTGCGCGCCGCCGGATCACGGTGGAACACACTCTGGATATCTTCCCGCAGGCGCTCGAACATTACTGATCCTTCCGCTTATGGGGCTCGCCGCGCGCAACTTTCTGCGTCTCGGTGAGGATGCCGCGCAAAATATTCATTTCCGACCGATACACCGCGCTACGACCGAACAGTCGACGCATACGCGCCATCAGGTGCCGGGGGTTTTGCAGATCGAGAAAGCCGATATCGACCAACGTGGCTTGCAGATGGCCATAAAACAGCTCCATCTCGTCCATCGTCACTTCGTCGGCACTGCGAGTAGAAGCCACTTCGGTCTTCTCGAGCTTGGTCGGTTGACCCTGCGCCGCCAGCCAGGACATGCGCACCTCATAGGCGAGCACCTGCACCGCAGCCGCGAGATTCAGCGAACTGAACTCGGGGTCGGAAGGGATATGCACGTGGTAGTGGCAGCGCTGCAACTCTTCATTGGTCAGGCCGGCGTATTCACGACCAAACACCAGGGCGATTTCCGCACCCTGCCCCGCCTGTTCAGCCGCCATCACCCCGCATTCACGGGGATCGAGCAGCGGCCACGGGATGCGGCGGTCGCGAGCGCTGGTGCCGAGCACCAGATTGCAGCCGACCAACGCATCTTCCAGGGTGGCGACGACTTGCGCGTTCGCCAGAATGTCGTTGGCGCCAGAGGCCCGCGCGTCGGCTTCATGGTGGGGAAAAGACAGTGGATCGACCAGCACCAGGCGCGAAAGCCCCATGTTTTTCATGGCACGCGCAGCCCCACCGATATTGCCGGGATGACTGGTACCGACCAGGACAACACGAATATTTTGCAGCAAGGCGGTTCTCACAGACTGGAGAAAAGGGGAGCAAATCTTACAGAAACCCCCTCATTTACGCTATGGACGCGTATGTAAGCTGGAAATAATTGGTCGCAGCCAATACAATGTTCGGCTTTCTTTAACGACCTAGGTGAAACGTCCATGCAGCCCATGCTGAATATCGCGCTGCGCGCCGCCCGCAGCGCCAGTGAATTGATTTTCCGCTCCATCGAGCGCTTGGATACCATCAAGGTCGACGAGAAAGAAGCGAAAGACTACGTCAGCGAGATCGATCGCGCTGCCGAGCAGAGCATCATTACCGCACTGCGCAAGGCTTATCCAACCCACGGCATCCTGGGTGAAGAGAGCGGCATGCATGAAGGCAGCGGTGAAGGCACCGACTACCTGTGGATCATCGACCCGCTCGATGGCACCACCAACTTCGTGCGTGGCGTTCCACACTTTGCCGTGAGCATCGCCTGCAAATACCGTGGCCGCCTTGAGCACGCCGTGGTTCTGGACCCCGTCCGCCAGGAAGAATTCACCGCCAGCCGTGGCCGTGGCGCCGCACTCAACGGTCGTCGTCTGCGCGTCAGCCAGCGCAAGAGCCTTGAAGGCGCGCTGCTGGGTACTGGCTTTCCGTTCCGTGACGGCCAGATGGACAACCTGGAAAATTACCTGGGCATGTTCCGCAGCCTGGTTGGTCAGACTGCCGGCATCCGCCGCGCCGGTGCCGCCAGCCTGGACCTGGCTTATGTAGCCGCTGGTCGTTTCGATGCGTTCTGGGAGTCGGGCCTGTCCGAGTGGGATATGGCTGCGGGCGCCCTGCTGATTCAAGAAGCCGGCGGCCTGGTGAGCGACTTCACCGGTGGTCACGACTTCCTGGAAAAAGGCCACATCGTTGCCGGCAACACCAAGTGCTTCAAGGCCGTCCTGACCTCGATCGCACCGCACCTGCCGGCATCGCTTAAGCGCTAAGCGACACAGGTGAACAAAAACCGGCTTCGGCCGGTTTTTTTTGCGCGGAAAATTCCTGGGGAGACGCGAAATCTGCAGAGCCAACTTGTTGGCGAGCCGCATAACGCGATCTATCAGGCATACCGCCTCGCGAACAAGTTCGCTCCTACAAATGGGGTGCATGCCCCTTAAACAAGAAAAGCACCCGAAGGTGCTTTTCTTTGAATCTGTATTACTGGTTAGTTTGGCCTTGTGGCGCAGGCCCACCATCACCCAACACTAACTGACCTTGTTTGTTCACCGGAATTTGATTACCCGGGTCACGGTCCATGCGCACTTGACCGACTTTACCATCCAACTGGTACTTCACGTCATAACCGACAACCTTGCTACTGATGTCGTTAACGGTATTACATTTAGTTTGGTTCGTGGTGTAGGTATCGCCGTTCTGCATGTGCTCCTGCACCTTGTTACCGGCATAGCCACCACCGACCGCACCGGCAACCGTAACGATCTTCTTACCGTTACCACCGCCGACCTGATTACCCAGCAAGCCACCGGCGACAGCACCGATAACCGTGCCGAGGATCTGATGCTGGTCCTGCACTGGCTTCTGATGGGTGACCACCACGTCCTTGCAGACTTCACGCGGTGTTTTGATTTGTTCGTTGACAGGCTGTACGCCCAGCACTTGTGCGTATTCAGGTGCGGAATTGCCTTTGACCAAGCTATAGGTGGCCACAGCGCCCCCGGCAGTTACACCGACAGCACCCAATACAGCACCCACTAATAATGACTTGTTCACTTGAATCTCCTGGCTTACCTGATTGCGAGAGATGTCCCACGCTACTCCTAGCCTTGGAGCACAAAAAAGGGCGTGAGTTCAAAAACTCACGCCCTTTAATATTTAACCGGTAAAGCGCTCAGGCTTTATGGACGGTCATCAACCTTCTCAGCCACTACTGGAGGAATCAAATCCTCGGTAGTCAGGCTCAACCAGATCAACACTACGTTAGCGATGTAGATCGACGAGTAAGTACCCGCCAGAACACCGATGAACAATGCGACGGAAAAGCCGTGCAGGCTGTCGCCACCAAAGATCCACAGGGCCACGATCGCCAGCAAGGTGGAGATCGAAGTCGCCATCGTCCGCAACAGGGTTTGCGTAGTGGAGATGTTGATGTTTTCGATCAACGTCGCCTTGCGCAGCATCCGGAAGTTTTCCCGAACCCGGTCGAATACCACGATGGTGTCGTTCAGCGAATAACCGATGATCGCCAATACCGCAGCCAGCACCGTCAGGTCAAACGTCACCTGGAAGAACGACAGGATACCCACAGTCACCACAACGTCGTGGATCAGAGAGGCAATGGCACCGATCGCGAACTTCCACTGAAAGCGGAACGCGAGGTAGATCAATACCCCACCCAGCGCCATCAGCATGCCAAGACCGCCCTGGTCGCGCAGTTCTTCACCGACCTGAGGGCCGACGAATTCCACGCGCTTGACTGTCACCGGGTTATCCGCGCCAGTCTTGCGCAGTACGTCCGCCACCTGGTTGCCCAGCTGTGGATCTTCACCCGGCATACGCACCAACAGATCGGTGGTCGCGCCAAAGCTCTGCACGATCGCGTCGTGATAGCCGGCAGAACCCAGTTCTTCGCGCACTTTGCCCAAATCGGCTGGTTTTTCGTAGGTCAGCTCGATGAGCGTACCGCCAGTAAAGTCCAGCCCGTAGTTCAGCCCCTTATGGAAGAAGCTGAACATCGCCAGTGCCGTGAGGAACATGGTAAACGCGAACGCAACGTTGCGAACGCGCATGAAGTTAATGGTGTTCAACATGGCAGCCCCTTAAATCCACAACTTCTTGAAGTCACGTCCGCCGAAGATCAGGTTGACCATTGCGCGGGTCACCATGATGGCCGTGAACATCGAGGTAAAGATCCCGAGGGACATGGTCACCGCAAAGCCTTTGACCGGACCGGTACCCATCGCGAACAGAATCCCGCCGACCAGCAGCGTGGTCAGGTTGGCGTCGAGGATCGCGGTGAATGCCCGGCCGAAGCCTTCGTTGATTGCGCGCTGGATAGTCATGCCCGCCGCGATCTCTTCACGTATCCGCGAGAAGATCAGTACGTTGGCGTCGACCGCCATACCCATGGTCAACACGATACCGGCGATACCCGGCAGGGTCAGCGTTGCTCCCAGCAGCGACATCAGGGCCAGCAGCATCACCATGTTCACACCCAGCGCGACCGTGGCGATGATGCCAAAGAAGCGGTAGATGGCGATGATGAACAGCGACACGAACAGCATGCCCCACAGCGAAGCATCGATACCTTTGGTGATGTTGTCAGCACCCAGGCTCGGACCGATGGTGCGCTCTTCAGCGAAGTACATCGGCGCAGCCAGACCACCGGCACGCAGCAACAGGGCCAGTTCGGAAGCTTCACCCTGGCCGTTCAGACCCGTAATCCGGAACTGACTGCCCAGCGGCGACTGGATGGTCGCCAGGCTGATGATCTTTTTCTCTTCCTTGAAGGTCTGAGTCGGCACGTCTTTCTCGACACCGTCGACCATCTGCTTGCTGTAAGTGGTGGTCGGCTTCTGTTCGATGAAGATCACCGCCATGCTGCGACCCACGTTGCTGCGGGTTGCACGACTCATCAGATCGCCACCATGGCCATCCAGCTTGATGTTCACTTGCGGACGACCGTGCTCGTCGAAACCAGCCTTGGCGTCAGTCACCTGGTCACCGGTGATGATCAGACCACGTTCGACCGGTGCCGCAGGACGACCACCCTCGCGGAACTCGAACAGCTCGCTGGTGGCCTTGTTGTCATCCGGACCTGCGCCCAGACGGAACTCAAGGTTGGCCGTCTTGCCCAGAATACGCTTGGCTTCAGCGGTGTCCTGCACGCCCGGCAGCTCAACCACGATACGGTTGGCGCCCTGACGCTGAACCAGAGGCTCGGCGACACCCAGTTCGTTGACCCGGTTACGCACCGTGGTCAAGTTCTGCTTGATCGAATATTCACGAATTTCGGCGATCTTCGCTGGCGTCATCGCCAAACGCAGGACGAACAGGTCTTCGCTGGCGATCGCTTGGGGTCAGCGTGAAATCGTTGTTGTTCTTGCGAATCAGGGCAATTGCCTGGTCACGCGCGTCTTTATCGCTGAAGCCGAGCTGAATGCCACCGTCCTGTTGAGGCAGGCTGCGGTAGTGAATCTTCTCTTTGCGCAACAGGGTTTTGACTTCGCCGTCGTAGACTTTCAGACGTGCATCCAGCGCTTTGTCCATGTCCACTTCCAGCAAGAAGTGCACACCACCGGACAAGTCCAGACCCATCTTCATCGGGCTTGCGCCGATGCCGCGCAGCCATTTAGGCGTGGTCGGTGCCAGGTTCAGTGCGACGACATAGTCATCACCCATCGTCTTGCGCACGACGTCCTTGGCCGGCAACTGGTCTTCCTGCTTGCTCAGACGCAACAAACCGCCCTTACCCTTCTCAGCCAGGGAGGAAGCTTTGACCGTAATGCCTGCGTCGGCAAGCGCTTTGCTCGCACGATCCAGGTCAGCCTGATTCACCTGCAGCGCAGTGCTTGCGCCACTGATCTGAATAGCCGGATCGTCAGGATAGAGATTGGGTGCGGAATAAATGAAGCCGATCACCAGCACCGCCAGGATCACCACGTATTTCCACAGAGGGTATTTGTTCAGCATCACGCCGCCCGCTTATAACGCGGGGCGCCTTGCGCGCCCCGTCGATTGGTAAAAGACTGAATCTTAGATCGCTTTCAAGGTGCCTTTTGGCAGCGTGGCGGCGATAGCGCCCTTCTGGATCTTCAGCTCAACGGTGTCGGACACTTCAATGACCACGAAGTCGTCGGTCACTTTATTGATCTTGCCGGCGATGCCACCAGAAGTGACCACTTCGTCACCTTTTTGCAGGTTGCCCAGCAGGTTCTTCTGTTCTTTCGCGCGCTTTGCCTGTGGACGCCAGATCATCAGATAGAAGATGACCAGGAAGCCGACCAGGAAAATCCATTCAAAACCGCCGCCCAGTGGGCCAGCAGCGGCCGGTGCAGCTGCGTCCGCAAAAGCGGAAGAGATAAAAAAGCTCATTTAATACTCCAAGGTGCAAAATTTTTATAAAAACGACAGCAGCTCGATAAACAATCAATCCAAAGGCGGCGTTGGTAGCCCACGTTTGACATAGAAGGCATCTACAAAGGCGGCCAATGTACCTTGTTGAATAGACTCGCGCAAACCAGCCATAAGCACTTGGTAATGCCGCAAATTGTGGATGGTATTGAGCATACTCCCCAGCATTTCGCCGCACTTGTCCAGATGATGCAGATAGGCGCGGGAGAAGTTCTTGCAGGTGTAGCAATCGCAGGTCGGATCGAGTGGCGAATCGTCATGACGGTGGAACGCATTACGGATCTTCAACACGCCGGTATCAATGAACAAATGGCCGTTGCGCGCGTTGCGGGTAGGCATCACGCAATCGAACATATCGACGCCGCGGCGCACACCTTCAACCAGATCTTCCGGCTTGCCCACACCCATCAAGTAACGAGGTTTGTCAGCCGGCATTTGCCCTGGCAGGTAATCCAGCACCTTGATCATCTCGTGCTTGGGCTCGCCCACAGACAGACCGCCAATGGCCAGGCCGTCGAAACCGATCTGATCCAGGCCTTCCAGCGAACGCATCCGCAGGTCCTGGTGCATGCCGCCTTGTACGATACCGAACAGCGCCGCGGTGTTCTCGCCGTGGGCGATCTTCGAGCGCTTGGCCCAACGCAACGACAGCTCCATCGACACCCGGGCGACATCTTCGTCAGCCGGGTACGGCGTGCATTCGTCGAAAATCATTACGATGTCCGAGCCGAGGTCGCGCTGCACTTGCATCGACTCTTCCGGGCCCATGAACACCTTGGCGCCGTCGACCGGCGAGGCGAAGGTCACGCCCTCTTCTTTGATCTTGCGCATGGCGCCGAGGCTGAACACCTGGAAACCACCGGAGTCGGTCAGAATCGGCCCGCTCCACTGCATGAAATCGTGCAGGTCGCCGTGGCGCTTGATGACTTCAGTGCCCGGACGCAGCCACAAGTGGAAGGTATTGCCGAGGATGATCTGTGCGCCAGTCGCCGTGATGTCACGCGGCAACATGCCCTTCACCGTGCCGTAGGTGCCCACGGGCATAAAGGCTGGCGTTTCGACCACGCCACGTGGAAAAGTCAGACGACCACGACGGGCTTTGCCATCGGTGGCCAGCAATTCGAACGACATACGACTCATGCTTGATCCTCTGGGGCCGAGTCCTGAGGACCAGTCGGCGCGGGATTGCGGGTGATGAACATCGCATCACCGTAACTGAAAAAGCGGTACCCGTTGTCTACCGCGGCTTTATAGGCAGCCATGGCTTCGGGATAACCGGCGAACGCCGAAACCAGCATCAACAGCGTGGATTCCGGCAAATGAAAGTTGGTCACCAGCGCGTCGACCACATGGAACGGCCGCCCTGGGTAAATAAAGATATCGGTGTCGCCACTGAACGGCTTGAGCGTGCCGTCGCGCGCCGCGCTTTCCAGCGAACGCACACTGGTGGTGCCGACCGCCACCACCCGACCGCCACGCGCACGGCACGCAGCCACCGCATCCACCACATCCTGGCTGACTTCCAGCCATTCGTTGTGCATGTGGTGATCTTCGATTCGCTCGACCCGCACAGGCTGGAAGGTGCCCGCACCGACGTGCAGGGTGACGAACGCGCTCGAAACGCCCTTCTCGGCAATCGCATCCATCAGCGGCTGATCGAAGTGCAGCCCCGCCGTGGGCGCAGCGACCGCACCGGCGCGCTGAGCATAGACCGTCTGATAACGCTCGCGGTCGGCGCTGTCGTCAGGGCGATCTATATAAGGCGGCAACGGCATATGCCCGACCCGCTCCAGCAGCGGCAACACCTCTTCGGTGAAGCGCAGCTCGAACAGCGTGTCGTGGCGCACCACCATCTCGGCCTCGCCACCGCCGTCGATCAAAATCATCGAACCCGGCTTGGGCGACTTGCTCGAGCGCACATGCGCCAGCACCCGATGACTGTCGAGCACGCGCTCGACCAGAATTTCCAGTTTGCCGCCGGAAGCCTTCTGGCCAAACAACCGCGCCGGAATCACCCGGGTATTGTTGAACACCATGAGATCGCCGGGGCGCAAATGCTCCAGCAAATCAGTGAATTGACGATGGGCCAGTGCGCCCGTAACCCCATCCAGGGTCAACAAGCGACTGCCACGACGCTCAGCCAAAGGATGGCGGGCGATCAGGGAATCAGGGAGCTCGAAGGTAAAGTCAGCAACGCGCATGATGGGGTTCGTCTAGCAGGGCCGCAAAGTTTAGCGGAAATAGTCAAAATTGACCACGAAACATGATTGACCAACGGTAATCTCATCTCTATACTTCGCCGCCATTGAGCCCTGATGGCGGAATTGGTAGACGCGGCGGATTCAAAATCCGTTTTCGAAAGGAGTGGGAGTTCGAGTCTCCCTCGGGGCACCATATAGCAGTAACTTCAAGCGCTTACCAAGCTTGAAGAAATGAAGAAGCCGGCCACTGAGCCGGTTTTTTTATGCCTGGGATTTGGTGAGTAACGCCCCACCCTAAAATTGGATGGACTCGCCCACGCCAAGGCGTCAATGCGCCACGGTGGCATTTTAAGAATGCCAACGGCAGCGAGGGCGAGTCCATGAAAAAGAATAGGGCGGTTAATAAGTCCTGTCTTCAAACGATCCATCAGCGTGTACGACAGTGGCGGTCGATCTGGCCCAGGACGAAAAGGAGACATATTTAGTTTTCTAAGCGGATCAGCTCGCGAACCTTGAGTCTGCGGAGCATTTGCTATCCTCAGCGGCAACCTCATCACGCTGGAGTGTTTCCATGGGCTCTTTCTTGTACGACATTATCGCCTTCATCATTTTTGTCCTGGATATCTGGGCGATCATCAATGTGGTACGGAGCAAGTCAGAAACCTTAAAGAAAGTTCTCTGGGTAGCGCTGATTGCATTTCTCCCGGTGCTAGGCCTGATCATCTGGGCCATGGCCGGACCTCGCGGTAATGCTCGTCTGTAAACCCCGATCAACGAGACTTCGACCTGCACTAAGCCAGAAAGGATAGGCGCATGGATCTTCTGAAAGATATGGTTGGGCTGATTGGAGTGGTCTCCGTCGTGTCGCTGGCGTACCTGATGCACTTGCAGAAAGAAATCAAGCAACTCAAAGGGCACATCGAGATCGATCAACGGCAATTGACCGAAATCCAGACGACCCTTCACAGCGTGCGCAACGAGCTGAAAGACTTGAACGACTTCCAACGGGGACGGGGTGCGTATACCTATGACCCCGATCAACATTGAGCGCGCAGTTCCCCTACCACTCTGTGCCAAGCCGCTTCGGTGTCATACCTTCGTTACACTTACCAAGCACAATGGGGTCAGCCAAAGTGATTTGGCCCTATCTACAGAGAACCCGGCCTGATGCCGGGTTTTCTGTTTTTATGACATTGCTTTCACGCCGCCTTCAACTCGTCGAGCTCAATCTTCAAGCAACTCCTTGTGATACATAATTTTTATACCCGCTGTCTTGTGCGGGTATTTTTTTGCCTGCTGATTAATCAGCGCGTACTGCTTTCCCCTGCGCCCGTCCCACAATCCCGTAGCAGCCCGGCTTGCCGGCGATGGCGATTCCATGGGCGATGACGTCGGCAAAGCCGAACAGGAAATGATTCGCGACAGCCTACTAACGCACTTTCACGTAGGACAGCGTAATATGTTGTATTACACATCACTACATCGAGACTCCCATGTCTACAATGTCCCTGCGCCTGCCCGACGAAATGGCCGACACCCTGGCCAGACTTGCCAAAGCTACCGGACGTAGTAAGTCCTTCTTGGCCATCAACGCCTTACGCGATTACCTGGCTCGCGAAGCCTGGCAAATCGCCGAGATTCAACAAGCGATAGAAGAGGCCGATGCAGGCGACTTCGCTACAGCGGATGAAGTCAGCGCCACGCTAACAAAATGGACTGGTAATGCGCGTTGAGTGGCTGCGTACAGCGCTTAAAAATCTTGATGACGAAGCTGCCTACATTGCCTTGGACAATCCCATAGCCGCAGCCGGCTTCGTCAGCTCCATAGTCGCTAGCGTCGAACACCTTGCTCAGTTTCCTGCGATAGGCCGTGAAGGCAGATTGCCCGGTACGCGTGAGTGGCCCTTACCCGACCTACCCTATTTGATCCCCTACCGCATCCGTAAAGGTCGTCTGCAAGTGTTGCGCATTTTCCATACCCGTCGATTACCACCGGCTCAGTGGTGAACACCCCGTAGCAGCCCGGCTTGCCGGCGATGGCGATTTCATGGGCGATGGCGCCGGCAAGCCGGACCGCTACAGAGAGTTGATCACAACGTCCTACGCCGCCGACGCAGCGAGCGTCTACGCAACGCTCGACTCAAGTCATGAGTCACCCGACCCGGACTCAAGCTCTTCAAAAACACCTTCACCGCCCGACCACCCGGCAACCTCAACGTCGCCCGCTGGTTCTCAATCTTGATGATCAGGCCGTGGGTGATGTAAACGTGCGCCATCTGCGGCGTGTTGATCACCGTCAAGTACGAGGCCCGATCCCCGACTCTGAGCGTAGTTGCGTTGGGTTGTACATGGCTGCTCCTGGGTTGCTGCACTTGCATGTGTTGCTCCTTGCGGTTTAATCACTGCCACTATTAATCAGCAGATTTCTGCTCAACATCTAAAACCACCGGACAACCGCCGGCAGTTAGCGTCCACCCTCAACTGTCAGCCGCCGCGACCCACCGCTGGTCCAGTGCCGATGCCACCAAGGTGTGCGCCATCTCAGTCAGATGCACCACCGCCAGCGCTAGCTGCCGACTCGAACCGTCTTGATGCTCGGCGGATTGATACGCCGTCGCGATCGCCGCTTCCAGCACTTCATACGCCGTCGTCAGAGCTTCCTCGACACTGAGGTTTGGGCGAGTAATGAACAGGCTTTCGGGGAGGGAGTTGACCAGCTTTCCCCTGGGCTGGGAGTGGTTTTGGAAGTGAGTTCTTGCCCGTTGGGCTGCTTCGCTTGAGGTGAGATTTTCTGAGGGA
Source organism: Pseudomonas sp. NA-150 (assembly GCF_044336365.1). Classification (NCBI taxonomy): domain Bacteria; kingdom Pseudomonadati; phylum Pseudomonadota; class Gammaproteobacteria; order Pseudomonadales; family Pseudomonadaceae; genus Pseudomonas; species Pseudomonas sp. NA-150. Next base: position 5,383,306 of record NZ_CP172305.1, read on the forward strand.
GGGGAATTACTGGAGGGTGGATCGGGGGTGATTTTCTTCATGCTAGCGATTCCTTGATTTTGCCTATGGAACCACCGCCTATCGCTACCAAACGTTAGGGTGGTGGCTTTGTGCAGGTTGGTAGACCGGGGAATCAAGGAAACCGGCGCGCTCGAAAGCGCCCTACACGCAGCCACCATAAAATCAGACGATAGAACGCCTGTTTCGTATTCGCTGTGCGCCTTGAATTACCCACGGGCTACCAAACCCGGCCGCTGATTTTGCAGCGACGGGCAGAGACTAATGGCGCAAATCGACAGGCGCAAGCGGCGGGGATTTTCTCGGAAATTTCCTTCAAAGGAAAGGGATGAGTCTGTCGGACGGATGGTTTTGGCGGGGATTTAAATGCTCGGGGTGACGGATTTGCATAAGAAACCAAGCGCAGCAAAATGTTGGCTGATTTTACGTAACAACACAGACGTCAAAACCTTGCATGCGTTTTCACACAGTCTGGACCTATAGCTGCCGGTTAGCACCGGCAGAAATCGGCCAGAAGCGGTCATCCATAATGCCCGTGGTTGACTGCGTCAGAGTGTTTAGATGCGCTATTGGCGCAAGTCATTGCTCACGTTGAAGTCGCAACGTATCCCTAGAGGAGCGGATGCCAAGTGCTGCGACCGCTGTATGACGTTTTGTTAGTCAATCTGTGCCTAACATTCTCCCTTTGACCGCCCTACTATCGTCCGCTCCGTCCAGGTGCATACGATGAACGAGATTCCCGGCAACATCGATTTCTCAGGTTTGGCGGCCCGTCGGCTGGGGCCGGGTGACCGTGAAATAATTTGTGTGCAACGAGAAAAGATGTTCCTTGAGGCGGGTGGATATCCATCGGAGTTGCGGGTGATGACTGAATATTTCCGGCCTTGGTTGCACCAGCGCCTACACGATGGCCGCTACTACGGTTTCGCGTTGGTCGACACAGAGCAGCCTGTCGCAGCGATAGGTCTAATGAACATCGACTGGCCACCTCATCCGTCCCATCCAACCTTAGACCAGCGCGGTTATGTGCTAAATGTTTTCGTCGAACCCGCCTACCGGCGCCAGGGTCTGGCTTCAGCCCTGATGAAATTTGCTGAAGCCGAGTTTGCTCAACGCGGAATCAGTTTTGCCGTGCTACACGCGACCAAGGCCGGTAAGCCGGTGTATGAAGGACTGGGCTGGTCGGCTACCTCAGAGATGGCGAAAACCGTTTTATATTGATTTAGCAGAGCTTCCAATTCGTTATCTCTTCCCCTAGGAGTTACGCCATGCCCGAACTGTCCAACCTGCTTGCCTACGGCTTGATCTCACTCGGCATGGTGCTGACTCCCGGTCCGAACATGATCTATCTCATCTCGCGGTCGATCTGCCAGGGACGAATGGCCGGACTGGTTTCCTTAGGAGGCGTGGCGTTGGGTTTCGTCGTCTACATGTTTTGCGCCGCACTGGGTATCACAGCCCTGGTCTTGGCGGTTCCCTATGCGTACGACGCCCTGCGACTCGGCGGCGCGCTCTATCTGCTCTACCTGGCCTGGCAGGCGGTCAAGCCAGGCGGCCGTTCTCCTTTCCTGGTGCGCGACCTGCCCAAGGACAGCCCGCGCAAGCTGTTCATGATGGGCTTTGTCACCAACCTGCTGAATCCCAAAATCGCGGTCATGTATTTGTCGCTGCTGCCCCAGTTCATCAACCCCGTCGACCACGGCAGTGTGCTGGCGCAGTCCCTCGTGCTTGGCTGCACGCAGATCGTCATTAGCGTGAGCGTCAACGCGCTGATTGCTGTCATGGCTGGCTCCATCGCGGCATTTCTCTCAGGCAGGCCTGTGTGGCAGATCGTGCAACGCTGGCTGATGGGGACGGTCCTCGCGGGTTTGGCCGTGCGCATGGCCGTCGAAGGGCGGCGCTAAACCGGGCTGTTTGCGGTTGGTGCGGGCGCGGCAGACCTGCGTCGCCCGGATTTTGAGAGCAGCCCCGGTGCATCGCGCCAGGCGCCGCTAGAAAGGGAACCGGGGCGGGTTACCGAAAGCCCCGGCATAGGGTGAACCGACCTAAGCCCTTGATAAACCTGCTGTATGAATAGCTTCTGCTTTTCTAGACACGTTTGGAGTCCCTCCGACTGACCCGTTCACATTTGGGGTCAGCGGCCGGTATGGGTTGAGAATTTCCGGTCACGAGAGGCGACTCTCGACCGATTCTGTTGAAAAAGTCGGTTTTCTCAAACTGCCAAAAAATTGATCGGTGGAAGCACCTTTTAGCACGCTGCTACGTAAAATATCAGTCCGAATGCCACTGCGAAAATCCTGGATTTTAATCTCAGACGCTTACTTTTTCGCAATGGAAACTAAGGCTGACTTTTTCAACAGAATCGACCCATACCGGTTGGTCGTATCCGACAGACATTCACCTAACGAACAGTTAAAGGATTCATGCCCCATGGATTCGGGCCCTTAGCCGGTGCTGACCAACTGCGGAGCCGAGTCAAGGTAAGCGAACGAGACTGCGAATAACGCAGACTACGAAATATAAAAAGTTTTATAAGTGTTTTTTAAGTTGTTGATAGTTTTAAAAAGATGTATATAGTGGCAGTAAGCCCGCTTTTATGCTCCTTAACCAAACTTTTGGTGACGTTATGCTACCTTATCCTCGTGACCCCGATTTCCCGGCCGCATTGAAAGCCCGTCGCGAGCTGCGCGGCATGAGCCGCGCTGCGTTAGCCCGTGCCGCAGGCATTCATGAGGTCATGCCCCGTCGTTATGAAGAACCCGATTGTGGTGAGTTCGCCCGTCCACGCCCGGACAGCACTTGGCTAGCGCTAAATCGTGCGTTGGGTTTTGAGATTCCTACGGATATTGGTGACTTCATTAGCAAGACCGAATCGATCTACAGCACCGGATTATTTGAAAGCGGTCCTCTGGACTCGAATAACCAGTGGGAGGACCCGCAAGCGGAAGCTGGCCAAGAGGTAGCGACTGAGCTGCTGCTGAAGGACGCCTCTCTGGAAGACATAGTGAAGTTGCTGCATAGCCGCAACATCGAACCTACTTTTCGTCACCTGATCTAGGGCGCGGTATGCGGGCTGGAATTCAGGAGGAGACGCTGCGCGCCATGCTCGAAGGTGGCGCTGTGCGCGAGGTTCTGGTCAGCCCTCCACTCGGCAACATCGACGGTGGTTTCCGATTCTCACGGTGCTACGCAACGGCACCCCTGCTATCACTCACGCTCTTGCCGTAAGCACTTAAGCGGCTAGCGCCATCAATTCCTGAAGCGAAAATTCATAACTCCCTTCCAAGACCACACCACCCCCCCAGCCTCTTCTAGACTAAACACATAGTCGCAGACAGAACCACCCAAGTCGTTTTGGTACACCCAAACCAAAGCCCGCGTGTCAATCTGCCCTTTATGCCCTCAACAGGCGCGGCGAAGACCGTGCCGGGCTCAACAAGATGCCCGCTAAGGGTGCCCTGGCCAACGGCCTGAAATTGCCACGCTTCCGTGACGTGGCGCGAGTGCCGCAGCCGACACTTTCGGACGACCGACAACCGCCTGGTTTGTCCGTGACCGTGAGGAATGCTGTATGCCTGATGAGATGTTGCTGCCGATGGTCAACAGTGTGCTGGAGCGCCATAAGGGCTCTGCGGGTGCGCTGTTGCCGATTCTTCATGAGGTTCAGGCGGGCATCGGGTATATCCCTGATGCCGCCATCCCCGAGATTGCCCATGCGCTGAATCTGAGTCAGGCCGAGGTGCGCGGGGTGATCAGTTTTTACCATGACTTTCGTACCGCGCCGCCGGCTCGGCATATCTTGCGATTGTGTCGGGCTGAGTCGTGCCAGAGCCGGGGTGCCGAGCAGCTTGCCGCGCAGTTGCGCGAGCGTCTGCAACTGGACGATCACGGCAGCAGTGCAGACGGCAGTATCAGTCTGCGTCCGGTGTATTGCCTCGGCGCCTGCGCCTGTTCGCCGGCGCTGGAGCTGGATGGTCAGCTGCATGCGCGGCTCAGTGCCGAGCGTCTGGATGCGCTGCTCGATACTTGCCGGGAGGATGCGTGATGCCGTGCCTCTATCTGCCCAGTGACTCGCTCGCCCGTGCTGTCGGTGCCGATGAAGTGGCCGTGGCCCTGGTGACTCAGGCCGGGGAACGCAATCTGCCGCTGGAGCTGCAACGCACCAGTTCGCGTGGCCTGTATTGGCTGGAACCGCTGCTGGAAGTCGACAGCGCGCAAGGCCGTGTTGGGTTCGGCCCGTTGACGGCTGCCGATGTGCCGTCGGTGCTTGAGGCGCTGCAAGGCGAGCCGTCTGCGCATCCACTGGCCTTGGGTCTGGTGGAGGAGTTGCCTTATCTGAAATCTCAACAACGCCTGCTGTTCGCTCGCGCCGGCATTACCCGGCCGCTGTCGCTTGAGGATTACCGGGCCCACGGTGGCTTCGAAGGTTTGACTCGGGCCATTGCCTTGGGCGGCGAGCTGACCGCGACGGCGGTGTTCGATTCCGGTCTGCGTGGTCGAGGCGGCGCGGCGTTTCCGGCCGGGATCAAATGGCGCACGGTACGCGGCACTCAGGCGGCGCAGAAATACATTGTGTGTAACGCCGACGAAGGCGACTCCGGCACCTTCGCCGATCGGATGTTGATGGAAGGCGACCCGTTCCTGCTGATCGAAGGCATGGCGATTGCTGGTATCAGCGTCGGCGCCAGCTACGGCTACATCTATGTACGCTCGGAATATCCACAGTCCGTGGCCACGCTGCGCGAGGCGCTGGATATCGCCCGCGCCGCCGGTTACCTCGGCGCCAATGTCGGCGGCAGCGGTCTGGCCTTCGATATGGAAGTGCGCGTCGGTGCCGGCGCTTATATCTGCGGTGAAGAAACCGCGCTGCTGGACTCGCTCGAAGGCAAGCGCGGGATCGTCCGCGCCAAGCCACCGATCCCCGCTTTGCAGGGCCTGTTCGGCTTGCCGACGCTGGTGCATAACGTGCTGACCCTGGCCTCGGTGCCGCTGATTCTGGCCAAGGGTGCGCAGTTTTATCGCGATTACGGCATGGGCCGCTCGTTGGGCACCATGCCCTTCCAGTTGGCAGGCAATATTCGTCACGGCGGCCTGGTGGAACGGGCCTTTGGTCTGACCCTGCGCGAACTGGTGGAAGACTACGGCGGAGGGACTGCCAGTGGCCGGCCGCTGAAGGCCGCGCAGGTGGGCGGCCCGCTCGGCGCCTGGGTGCCGCCTGGGCAATTTGACACGCCGCTGGATTACGAAGCGTTTGCCGCCATCGGCGCTATGCTGGGTCACGGCGGCGTGGTGGTGGCTGACGACAGCCTGGACATGGCCCGCATGGCGCGCTTCGCCCTGCAATTCTGCGCCGAGGAATCCTGTGGCAAATGCACCCCGTGCCGCATCGGTTCGACCCGTGGCGTAGAGGTGATCGACCGCCTGCTGGCCGCGCCTGACCAGAGCAGTCGCGATGCGCAGGTGATCATCCTCAAGGACCTGTGCGACACCCTGCAGTACGGTTCGCTGTGTGCGTTGGGCGGCATGACCTCCTATCCAGTGGCCAGCGCCCTCAAGTACTTCCCCGCTGACTTCGGCCTGCTGGCCTCGGAGGCCGACCAATGATCACTCTCTTCGACCCGAAAACCGATATCGACCTTGGAACCCCTGCCCGCCATAGCGACGTGCAAATCACCCTGAACATCGACGGTCGCAGCATCAGTGTGCCCGCAGGCACCTCGGTAATGCGCGCCGCCGCGCTGATGGGCACCACAATTCCGAAACTCTGTGCCACCGACAGCCTGGAAGCCTTCGGCTCCTGCCGCATGTGCCTGGTGGAGATCGATGGTATGCGCGGCTACCCGGCGTCCTGCACCACGCCGGTAACTGAAGGCATGAGCGTGCACACGCAGACGCCCAAGCTCGCCACCCTGCGTCGCAACGTGATGGAGCTGTACATCTCCGATCACCCGCTGGACTGCCTGACCTGCTCGGCCAACGGCAACTGCGAGCTGCAAACTGTCGCCGGCCAGGTTGGCCTGCGCGAAGTGCGTTACGGCTATGAAGGCGACAACCATCTGGCGGACGTGAAGGACACCTCCAACCCGTACTTCGACTACGACCCGAGCAAGTGCATCGTCTGCAACCGCTGCGTGCGCGCCTGCGAAGAAACCCAGGGCACCTTCGCCCTGACCATTACCGGACGCGGATTTGAATCGCGGGTCGCGGCCGCCGGTGGCGACAACTTCCTCAACTCGGAATGCGTGTCATGCGGCGCCTGCGTACAAGCCTGCCCCACCGCGACGCTGATGGAAAAAAGCGTGGTCGAACTGGGTCAGCCCGAACGCAGCGTAATCACCACCTGTGCCTATTGCGGCGTGGGCTGCTCGTTCCGCGCCGAGATGAAAGGCGACAAACTGGTGCGCATGGTCCCGGACAAGAACGGCCAGGCCAACCACGGCCACTCTTGCGTCAAAGGCCGCTTTGCCTGGGGTTATGCGACTCACCCGGATCGGATCACCACGCCGATGATCCGCAAGCACATCAACGACCCGTGGCAGGAAGTCAGCTGGGATGAAGCGGTGACTTACGCCGCCAGCGAAATGCGTCGGTTACAGCAGAAATACGGTCGCGATTCGATTGGCGGCATCACTTCCAGCCGCTGCACCAACGAAGAAACCTACCTGGTGCAAAAGTTGGTGCGCGCGGCGTTCGGCAACAACAACGTCGACACCTGTGCGCGGGTCTGCCACTCACCGACCGGTTATGGCCTGAAACAAACCCTGGGCGAGTCCGCCGGCACTCAGAGTTTCGACTCGGTGATGCAGGCCGACGTGATTCTGGTGATGGGCGCCAACCCCAGCGACGCCCACCCGGTGTTCGCTTCGCAGCTCAAACGCCGCCTGCGTGAAGGCGCGCGACTGATCGTCATCGATCCACGACGCATCGATCTGGTGGACTCGGTGCATGCCCGCGCCGACGTGCACCTGGCCCTGCGCCCCGGTACCAACGTCGCCATGCTCAATGCGCTGGCTCACGTCATCGTTACCGAAGGCTTGCTCAATCAGGCGTTTATCGATGCCCGTTGCGCGGGCGTCGAGTTCGCCCACTGGAGCGAGTTCGTCAGCCGTGCGGAAAATTCGCCGGAAGTCCTCGCCACCATCTGCGGCGTCGACGCTGGCGACATTCGTGCCGCCGCTCGTCTGTATGCCACCGGTGGCAATGCGGCGATCTACTACGGCCTGGGCGTCACCGAGCACAGTCAGGGCAGCACGGCGGTGATGGGCATCGCCAACCTGGCCATGGCCACCGGCAACATTGGCCGCGAAGGCGTCGGCGTGAACCCGCTGCGTGGACAGAACAACGTTCAGGGTTCGTGCGACATGGGCTCATTCCCCCACGAGCTGCCGGGCTATCGGCACATCTCCAACGAAGTGGTACGCGCGCAGTTCGAACAGGCGTGGAACGTCACCCTGCAACCCGACCCGGGCCTGCGCATTCCCAACATGTTCGAGGCAGCTTTGGGCGGCAGCTTTAAGGGCCTGTATTGCCAGGGCGAAGACATCGCCCAGAGCGACCCCAATACCCAGCACGTCACTGCCGCGCTGTCGGCGATGGAGTGCATCGTGGTGCAGGATATCTTCCTCAACGAAACCGCCAAGTTTGCTCACGTGTTCTTGCCGGGCAGCTCGTTCTTGGAAAAAGACGGCACCTTCACCAACGCCGAACGGCGCATCTCCCGCGTGCGCAAGGTGATGGAACCCCTCGGCGGCAAGGCCGACTGGGAAGGCACCGTGGCTCTGGCCAACGCCCTGGGTTATCCGATGCATTACCAACACCCGTCCGAGATCATGGATGAAATCGCCAGCCTGACGCCGACCTTCACCAACGTCAGCTACGCCGAACTGGACCGCCACGGCAGTCTGCAATGGCCGTGCAACGCCGAAGCACCGGATGGCACGCCGACCATGCACATCGAGGAATTCGTGCGCGGCAAAGGGCGCTTTATGCTCACCGGCTACATACCCACCGAGGAAAAGGTCAACGCTCGCTATCCCCTGTTGCTGACCACCGGGCGCATCCTCAGCCAGTACAACGTCGGCGCCCAGACCCGGCGCACCGAGAACGTCGCCTGGCACGATGAAGACCGCATTGAAATCCACCCGACCGACGCCGAGAGCCGTGGCATCAACGAAGATGACTGGGTCGGCATCGGCAGCCGCGCCGGGCAGACCGTACTGCGAGCGCGGATCACCGAACGGGTCGCCCCAGGCGTGGTGTACACCACCTTCCACTTCCCTGAATCGGGGGCCAACGTCATCACCACCGACAACTCCGACTGGGCCACCAACTGTCCGGAGTACAAGGTCACCGCCGTGGAAGTCAGCCGCGTCTACCACCCTTCCGAGTGGCAAAAACGCTACCAGGCCTTCAGTGACGAACAACAACGCCTGCTCGACGAACGTCGCCAGGCACGCAGTGTCGGAACAACAGCCGAGGTACGCCGATGAGCACTGCCAACCTGATTAAAATGGCCAATCAAATCGCCCAGTACTTCGCCACCGAGCCCGACCAGCAACAGGCCGTGCTCGGCGTGCGCAATCATCTGCAGATGTTCTGGACGCCCGGCATGCGCAAGGAATTGCTGGCCTGGCAAACGGCGCATCAGGGGGAGGATATGCACCCACTGGCGCAGGCGGCGGTCAGCGGGGCGGGCTGGGAGGCTTAAGCGCGAGCCCCGGTAGGAGCTGCCGAAGGCTGCAATAGTGCCAGAACACTCAATGCGTTTTAGTGCCATTCGCAGCTTTCGGCAGCTCCTACAAAGACAGCGCTTCGACCTAAGGCGCCGCCATCACTGGTCAGCCAGACTGCTACGAACGGGTGTTGTGTGGCATAGTATCGCCCGCGCAAAATAGTCAGTTAAACCGATACAGTGGATTGAAAATGCAAAATATGGACACCGTCGACACCTTCACCTCCCCTCAATCCAAAGCCGGATACGAAAACGCCATCAGTCTTTCCCAACACGTGCCGCAGGCCAAAACCATCAGCGAGATGGTGCTGGACGCGTTCGATACCGCCAAGGAAAGCGACAAGATTCGTGAACTGCGCGCCGAGATTCGTAAAGCCAACGACGCGTTCGACGACGACACGGCCTATGAGTTGATGGGTCAGTTGAAGCAGCTGAAAGACGCTGAGCTTGCCAGCAGCGCGGCGCTTGAAGAGTTGAGCACTCAGTTCACCATTCAGCAGATTCTGTCGAGTTTCAAGACCGACCCGGCTTTCGAAGAGATCGTGTTCGGTCTGGCACTGAAGGTGTTGAACCACACCCATCAGGCGATCAAAGAGCCTGCTGGCGGTAAAGCCAAGAACCCTCGCCCGAAGAAAGAAGCTGAAGTGTTCGTGATCAGCAAGGACGAGGTCAGCATGACCTTCCCGCTCCGCTCGCCTCGTTCGAAGCCAAGCGCGGACCGTGAAGCGTTTGAGTTCCTGGGTTTCAGCTTTGTCGGTGAAGGCGATGAGGCCGAACTGGAAGTCGCAACGTTTGTGGACAAGGACGGCGCCGAGCAGCCAGCGACTCGCAAGAATATTGTGACGGCTATTCAAGAGCAGACGGCTTTTGAAGGGTATAGCGTCGTTCAACAGTAATAAGGCGCTCTACACGGCCTCGTTCTTCGCACCAATCAATGACAAAAAGCCCGCAGTCTGCGGGCTTTTTATTCAATCAACTGGATGGCCTCATCTCCGACAGCTCCTCGGGCGATCGCCATTCCGGCTTGGCGTACGCCCTCTCCCCACCCGAGATTGTAACAGCGACGTGATTGAGCAGATGCTCAGCCGTGTATTTGGGAGTGGTCGCATTGAAGGCCATGAACATCAGCCCCAACGCCAGGGCCATTCCCGGAATCTTCACCCGCTCGGCGGTTTCTTCGAGGCAGTACAGAAACACGCACGCGCCCATCGAACCGAGCAATGCGCCGGCGACGGCTTCTTCCAGGGGGTGGATGTACGGCGCGACGCAGTTGACGGCAAACAACCAGCCGAGCAACAACCCGAGTGCCGCCGCTGGCCAGCGTAGGCTGTGTTTGAATTGCCGGGCGAGCAGACTCAGGGTGACGGTCAGCACCAGGCAGGTGTTCATGGCGTGGCCGCTGATGACCTCGATGTTCAGGCTTTCGAGGCCGATGCCCCAACCTTTGAAGAGGATCTTGCTGAAGGCCACGATGCAGTAAACCGACAGCAACGTCGCGCCCCACAGCCGTGCGCCGCGCGGGTTGCCAGAGAACCATAGCCAGGCGCCAATGACGACCGCAGCAGGCAGCATGACGGTAATACCGCCATACGGTGCGATTTGTGCCAACCCCATACCCAACCAACCTCGACAATAAACGTTAACTGCAACGGTGTATCAAATCAGAAGTGGGGGCCGGCCTGCTAGTGCCCAGCGCTCAAAATCGCCGCCTTCCGTCCTGTTATCAGGTTTCAAAGGACGCGCATGGCTTGCATGAAGCTGGTGATCCGGGCGTTGGTCGCCTGTTTGCCAGTGGCCATGTTTTGCTCGATGCAAATCCCGGAGAAGAACACCATCACCAGTTCTGCCAGCGCTTCGGCGTCCATGGTCGGGTTTTCCGCCTGAATGTTTTGCACTACCAACGGCTTGAGCCGGGCGCGCGTGCTGGCGACCAGGTCATGCACATCGGCCGGCAGGTCGCTGAACTCACGCATGGAGTTGACCGAGAAACAGCCTGATTGACCGTTCGGATGTTCCTCACCCAGGCGAATGAACGCCTCAATGTTGCCCCAGCCCAGCGGCTCGCTGACCATGAGGTCGGCCCCACCGCGGGTTTCGAAGTAAAAGCGCAGGCTTTCAAGGAACAAATCTTCCTTGCCCTTGAACTCCGAATACAGCCCGGATTTGTTGACGCCGGTGGCCTGCTCCAGGTCCTGCACGCTAGTGCGCGCGTAGCCATGCTGCCAGAACACTGGCAGGGCTTTCTCCAGAACGCTTTCGCGACTGAATTTTCTGGGTCGTCCCATGGGCGAAACTCCGAATAAAACTATTTGGTTCAAAACTCTTGCAAAGCAGGAAAGGCTGACTTAATAATGAACCGACTGGTTTTATACGTCCACTCACTTCGTGTACGTCAGCTCGTTTCCTTCTTCCTTGCGCAGGACTTTTCCCATGAAATTGACAGAAAACACCATTTTTATCACGGGCGGTGGTTCCGGCATCGGCCGTGGCCTGGCTGAAGCGCTGCATAAGCTGGGCAACCAGGTGATCATCTCCGGCCGTCGCCAAAGTCGTCTGCAAGAAACGCTCAAGGCCAACCCCGGCATGCTTGCCATCGAACTGGACATCGAAAACCCGGCAAGCATCGCGGCCGTTGCCAAGCAGCTGATTGAAGAGCATCCGACCCTCAATGTGCTGATCAACAACGCCGGCATCATGCAGATCGACAACCTCGCCACCGAGGTCGATGACGCCTTGCTGGTCTCGACCCTGACCACCAACCTGATGGGCCCGATTCGCATGACCTCCGCACTGATCGAGCACTTCAAACGGCAGCCGTCGGCGACTGTAGTCAATGTCTCTTCGGTGCTGGGTTTTGTGCCGATGGCAGTGGCAGGCGTTTACTCCTCCACCAAGGCCGCTATCCACTCCTACAGCCAGTCACTGCGCTACCAATTGAAGGGCACGTCAGTAAACGTCCAGGAAATCGCGCCGCCTTGGGTGCAGACCGATCTGCTCGGCAGCAACGACGAACCGCGCGCCATGCCGCTCGCACAGTTCATCGAAGAGACCATGACGGCGCTGGCGACCGATGCCGATGAAGTACTGGTCGAACACGCCCGCATGATGCGCAACAACCCGGGCGCCAACGAGGCGGCATTCGTCAATCAGTTCAACGACATGTTCCTGGCGGGATGATCGAGGGGGCGCTCAGACGGATGAAGACGCAGCACCGTTGCGCGCCTTGATGTAATCGACAAACGCATCGACGTCGGTACTGCACAAGGTTCTGGCCACGGATTTGACTTCATCCACTGGCCAGTCCCACCAGGCAGCGGCCAGCAACACCTGGCGGGTTTTTTCGTCGAAGCGCCAGCGAATGAACTTGCAAGGGTTGCCGCCGACAATAGCAAAGGGCTCGACGTCACGGGTGACCACCGCCCCTGCCGCCACAACCGCACCATGGCCGACCGTGACGCCGGAGAGGATCATGACATCAGTGCAGATCCAGCAATCGCTGCCAATGATCACATCGCCTTTGGTGGGCGCGAAACCAGTAACGTCCTTGACCTCGTTAATGATTGCGGGAAAGGGGTATTGGGTGATCCAGTCAGGACGATGCCCGCCACCCAACAGGACTTTTACCCCGCCAGCGATGGAGGTATAGGACCCGACTTTAAGGACGGTGTCGTCACCGAACTCTAAAACCTCGGGAATACCGTAAGTGCCAATACCGATGGAAAAGCGTGGATAGCGCAGCCTGATTTTCTCGGCACCACGCTCAATTTTCTCAAGACGACGGAGGCGCTTTCTGGTTTTGCGCTGCTCAAAATACTCCAAAAGCTTCACGCCTTCCCCTCTTATAGTGATTGGGATTTGACCTAGAAATGTGCAACGTAATGGAAACGACGGCCTGCTATGAGCGGTGCAGCAATAGACGTTTCAATCGACGAAAAGTGGTCTTGTTGAATCGCATCAGCGGGATGCTGCGCAGCAGACGCCAGGCATCTTTCTTGTCGGTAACGACCGCGTATTTAAGTGCCTTGTTGACAAGTACCACCCTGCCCTTCTCATAGCCAGGATGTGACTGGTAAGGGCTGATGGCTTTCATGTCGGCGTCGAGCAGGACTTTGTAACGGCGGGACAAGTTGTTGGGATGGCGCCGATAACGCGTCACGCTGACCGGCAATACATGTATTTGGTAGCCCTGACTGGCGATTCTCAGGGTCATCTGGAAGTCTTGTACTTTAATGCTCGGCTCGTAGAAGCCCGCGGCCTGCAGTGCATCCATGCGATACAGAGAAACCGGTGCGCCCACGACAATCGCGTTAGCGAGAATCTCGTCAAAATCCAGCCGTTTTATTGCTGCCAGCTTTTGCGTTTTTACATTTTTACCTTCGCTGTCCATATACACGACCAGCGCCCCGACACAGCCCACTTCGGGATGCTTATCCAGGTACTCAGCCCTTATACGGACGGACTCTGGAAGCATGATGTCGTCTAGGTCCGGCGTGGAAACGTACTTGCCCTTGGCGTACATCAACCCGTGATTCAGCGCCGCACTGACGCCCTGATTGGGTTGCGTGTACAGTTGGAAATCATAGGTTTTTTGCAATGCCTGCAACATGGCATAGCTGCTGTCGGTCGATCCATCGTCAACGATGATGACTTCGGTGTTGGCGTAGTCCTGAGCAAAGATACTCGCGAGCGCGTCCTCCAGATATTTTTCTGCGTTGTAGCAAGGCGCCACAATAGAAACAAGCGGCCCCATGTCCCTCGCCTGTTTACGCCTGGAGGTCAATTCTTCAGTCATCATTCAATGTGTCACTACGTCATTTGACAGAGCCATTTATTCAACTGGCTTGAATTTTTCTGGACCCGATAATCGGCAACCTCCCTGGCGGCGAATATCGGAACGGCACGTTACATTCACTGTACTAAAGCCGACATATCATGATCCATGTACGCCACCTTTGTCATGAGCTCAATGCAGGCTTTACGCTACAGGCAATCAAACTAGGCCGAAAACTCACCGATTGTTATATTTTCACGGTGGAAATAAGCGGGATGGAGGCGTTAGTGAGACGAATTTGTACTGTCTTATACGGGAGCATCCGCCACTGAACACTTCGGAGTAGCGATAAGCCTACCTCCCTGCCTATTCAGTTTTGGCCGCTTTACATCCCCCTAGATTCAAGCACAAAAAAACGCCCCGTTCCTCTCTCGAAGAACGGGGCGTTTCTAGTTGAGCGTGACGCTGACTCAGTGTGCGTACGTCAGCAGCAGCTCGGTCGGTACTTTGAAGTCCAGCGACATCATGACGCTCAGGGCAGTGATGGTGAATATCGAGAACACGAACAGCTTGCGTGCCCAGACCGTGTCATCCACTGCCTTGTAGCCGGTCCAGGCCATGTACAACCAGTACATGCCCATGGCCGCGGCAACCGCCAGGTAGCTGAAACCTGCATAGCCACCGATGGTCAACATCAGCGTGGCCACGAGGAATGCCAGGATGTAGATCAGGATGTGCCGCTTGGCGACCACGATGCCACGCTTGACCGGCAGAACCGGAATCGAGGCCGCAAGGTAGTCGTTGAAACGGAAGATCGCGATGGCATACGAGTGCGGCATCTGCCACAGGCTGAACATCACCAGCAGGGTCAGTGCAGCCATGTCGAAGCTGTTGGTCACTGCCACGTAGCCGATCACGGGCGGCATGGCCCCTGACAGACTACCCACCAGGGTGCCATGCACCGACTTGCGCTTCAGGTACAGGCTGTAGAAGCCGACGTAAATCACAAAGCCGATAACCGCAAACAACGCCGCCAGCGGCGTGGCCTTGGTGTACAACAGGCCAACCCCGGCCACACCGAGCAAGAAGGCGTAGACCAGGGCCAGTTTCAACGAAACCAGACCCTGGACCAATACGCGATTCTTGGTGCGTTCCATCTTGACGTCGATGTCACGGTCGATGCAGTTGTTGAACACGCAACCCGATGCCACAACCAGTGAAGTGCCAATCGCCGCCGCCAGGAACAGGCCGAAGTCGACGTGCCCTTTAGAGGCCAGGAAAAAGCCACCCGCCACCGAAAGCACGTTACCGAAAATGATCCCCGGTTTGGTGATTTGGATAAAGTGCTTCAGTGACATGTGGATTTCCTCAGTGCGCCATCATGTTCGTGTGGATGCTGTACATCACCCACAACGACAGGCCAACAACGATCACGATGATCAGGCCGGTGAAAGCAAACGCGAGGACGTTCCAGCGTTGCTCGGACGATCTGTTCATGTGCAGGAAGAACACCAGGTGCACAAAGATCTGCACCACAGCGAACACAACGACGATTGCCAGGGTGACAGGCTGGGCAAAGATCGGATGCATCAGCAGACCGAACGGAATCACCGTCAGGATCACGGACAGGAAGAAGCCAATCGCGTAGGACTTCAGGCTACCGTGATCAGCACCGGCGTGGCCGTGCTCGGTGGCGTGGCCATCATTGATATGTACGTGATCCATTTACAGGGTCCCCATCAGATAAACAACGGTGAACACACAGATCCAGACCACGTCCAGGAAGTGCCAGAACAAACTCAGGCAGCTCAGACGGGTGGCGTTGGTTGCGGTCAGACCTTTCTTCTTGATCTGGAACATCAACACAGCCATCCAGATCAGACCGGACGTCACGTGCAGACCGTGGGTACCCACCAGCGTGAAGAAGCCGGACAGGAAGCCACTGCGATCAGGACCGAAGCCTTCGGCGATCAGGTGATGGAATTCGTTGATTTCCATCCCGATGAAGCCCAGGCCCAGCAAGAAGGTCACGGCCAACCAGGCCATGACGCCCTTCTTGTTACCCTTGTGCAACGCCAGCATGGCGAAGCCGTAGGTGATACTACTGAACAGCAGGCAGAAGGTTTCGACCAGCACGTAAGGCAGTTCGAAGATGTCTTTGCCCGATGGACCACCGGCAATGTTGTTGCTGAGCACCGAGTACGCGGCGAAGATCGTCGCGAACAGGATGCAGTCGGTCATGAGGTAGATCCAGAAGCCGAATACGGTCATCGACCCGGCGTCGTGGTGGTCGTCATGCGCCTCAGCATGACCTACCTCACTTTCTAACTGACTATCTAATACTAAGTTCGACATGGTTTAAACCTGCTTGGCCATAGCTTGAAGGCGTGCATTTTCGATCCGCGCCACTTCTTCGGCAGGGACGTAGTAGTCGATGTCGTCATCGTTGGTACGAATGATGAACGTCACGACCATGCCCACCAGACCGACGATTGCCATCCACCAGATGTGCCAGATCAACGCAAAGCCGAAGATCAGGCTGCCAAAGGCGATGTACAGGCCCACACCGGTGTTGCGCGGCATGTGGATCTTTTTGTAGTCGGCTGCGGTTTTGACTTTCTCGACCACACCCTTGGCCTTGACTGCCCAATGGTGGTCCAGCTCGTCAGCGTGCGGCACTTCAGCAAAGTTGTAGAACGGAGGTGGCGACGAAGTAGCCCATTCCAGGGTGCGGCCATCCCACGGGTCGCCGGTCACGTCACGGTTCTTCTCACGATCACGGATGCTGACAACCAGCTGTGCGATCTGGAAGATGATGCCGAACATGATCACCACGGCGCCAACGAAGGCAGCGATCAGCCAAGGCGTCCACTGTGGGTTGTCGTAGTGGTTCAGACGACGGGTCATGCCCATGAAGCCCAGTACGTACAGCGGCATGAACGCCAGGTAGAAACCGACGATCCAGCACCAGAACGCGTACTTGCCCAGACGCTCGTTCAGCTTGAAGCCGAACGCTTTCGGGAACCAGTAGGCGAAGCCCGCCAGGTAACCGAACACAGCACCACCGATGATCACGTTATGGAAGTGCGCGATCAGGAACAGGCTGTTGTGCAACACGAAGTCAGCGCCCGGTACCGCCAGCAGTACGCCGGTCATGCCGCCGATGCTGAAGGTCACGATGAAGCCCAGGGTCCACAGGATAGGTGTGGTGAACTGGATACGACCGCGGAACATGGTGAACAGCCAGGTGAAGATCTTCACGCCCGTCGGTACGGAAATGATGATCGTCATGATCCCGAAGAAGGCGTTTACGTTCGCCCCCGAACCCATGGTGAAGAAGTGGTGCAGCCATACAACGAAGGACAGAACAGTAATCGCGATGGTCGCGTAGACCAGCGACTTGTAGCCGAACAGCGCTTTCTTGGCGAACGTCGACGTCACTTCCGAGAACACACCGAAGGCCGGCAGGATCAGGATGTAAACTTCAGGGTGACCCCATGCCCAGATGAGGTTCACATACATCATCGGGTTGCCACCAAGCTCGTTGGTGAAGAAGTGCATGCCCAGGTAACGGTCAAGCGTCAGCAGAACCAGAGTTGCGGTGAGGATCGGGAACGAGGCAGCGATCAGGATCGCGGTGCACAGGCAGTTCCAGGTGAACACCGGCATTTTCATCAGGGTCATGCCAGGGGCGCGCATTTTCAGGATGGTGACAACGAAGTTCACCCCTGTCAGCAACGTACCCAAACCCGATAGCTGCAGTGCCCAGATGTAGTAATCGACACCCACGCCCGGGCTGTATTGCAAGCCGGAGAGCGGTGGATAAGCAACCCAGCCGGTACGTGCGAACTCGCCGACACCCAGCGACAGGTTAACCAGCACCGCACCCACCACGAACAGCCAGAAGCTGAGGGAGTTCAGGAACGGGAAGGCAACGTCACGGGCACCGATCTGCAACGGCACGACGATGTTCATCAGGCCGACCACGAAAGGCATCGCCATGAAGAAGATCATGATCACACCGTGAGCGGTGAAGATCTGGTCGTAGTGTTCAGGAGGCAGGTAGCCCTCGGAACCGCCGCTGGCCAGGGCCAGCTGGGAACGCATCATGATGGCGTCGGCAAAACCACGCAGCAGCATGACCAAAGCGACGATGATGTACATCACGCCGATTTTCTTGTGGTCGACCGAAGTCAGCCAGTCGCTCCACAAATAGGACCACTTGCGGTAGTACGTAATAGCAGCGAGCAATCCAGCACCGACCAGCATGATGACGCACAGCGTCACCATCACGATCGGTACGTGGAAGGGAATCGCTTCCAGAGTTAATTTACCGAACATCTCTTACTCCTCTGCCCCGGCAGCCGAATGCTTGTTCATGTCCACTTCTGTCACTTCCTTCGACTCACCGGCCTCATGGCGCTTGCCCATGCCCTTGTTCATGCCTTCATACTGGTCGATGACGGTCTGAAACAGGTCGGGTTGAACGGTGTCGAAGTACTCGACAGGGTTTTTCGCGCTTGGCTTGGCGAGCTCTTTGAATTCAGCCAGGGCAAGCGGGTGTGGTGCTTTTTTGACTGCTGCAACCCAGGCGTCAAAGTCGGCCTGAGAAGTGGCATAAGCCTTGAATTTCTGGTCAGAGAAGCCTTCGCCGCTCAGGTTCGCCGCCATACCGTCGTACACGTGATTTTCATTCGAGATCAGGTGCAGCTTGGTTTCCATACCGGCCATGGCGTAAATCTGACCGCCCAGGCCTGGAATGAAGAACGAGTTCATGGTGGTGTCGGACGTGATGCGGAAGTTAACCGGGGTGTTGGCCGGGAACTTGATCTCGTTGACGGTGGCAATGCCCTGTTCCGGATAGATGAACAGCCATTTCCAGTCGAGCGCGACCACTTCGATGGTCACCGGTTTGACGGTGGATTCCAGCGGCTTGTACGGGTCGAGGTCGTGACTGGATTTCCAGATCAGAACACCCAGCGCGGCGACGATGATGGTTGGAACACCCCAGACCACGACTTCGATTTTCGTCGAGTGATGCCAATCAGGCGCATAAGTCGCCTTGGTGTTCGATTCGCGGTATTTCCAGGCGAAGGCGAACGTCATGATGATCACGGGAACCACGACCAACAGCATCAGCAGCGTGGCGGTGATGATCAGGTTTTTCTCGTCGATGCCGATTTGGCCTTTTGGATCGAGCAGGGTCATGTTGCAACCACTGAGCGCAAGCATGCTCAAAAGGGCCAAAAAGCCAGACAGTCTGGGGTACCTTTTTCTACTCATCTCACGACCTCTAAAGCAGCTTGCGCAGTGCAGTTGGGTTTCGACCGCCAACACTTCAACCTGCCGGTGTTGGCATATTTTCTGGATTCGAATATGGGCCGGCCAATACAGCTGAGGAGCTAATCGACAAGTCCGAAATAACAAAGATTTCTTATTCGAGTGGGGGCAACGGGCTGAGTTAGCAGTCCAATTCCATTTGGCGGGTATTCTGAAAGGGCTTCAGTTCCTGATACCCGGCGCGGCCTACATAAGTTGCATAGGGGCGCTTGATATCGCAGTTTGCTAAGTTCGAACGGTTGCTGACCGATGAATGCTGGCGATTGTAGATATGTAACCTTTTAATGACTATGACTTATTCAGCAACAGTTTTTCTCAGAATCTGTAAAAATCGAATTTCAGGCATAAAAAAGCCCTGCTTTCCGTGGGGAAAACAAGGCTTTCAGCGCCGTATTTACGGGCTTAGCGGCCGTTGCGACGGTTGAGCAGAATGCCCAGCGGCACCAGCACCAGCGTCAGCACGAATGCGACTAAAGCCCACTGCGCCAACGACAACCCCAATACCGGCGGATAAGGCGTGGTGCAGAAACCATCAACCTGGAACCCCAGCGGGAACCAGCTCGCCAGCGGCAGACCATCGACAATCGGTTGCAAGATGTCTACGCCGCAGCTCTCGGTCGGGTTAGCCAGAATGTAGGCGTGGCGCCCGGCAGCGGCAATACCGCCTAAAGCACTGAGCATCACCAGGCCCTCGAGCAGCGTGACACTGCGGCTTCCAGGCATGGCGGCACCGATAAACGCGAAGATCGCAATGAACAGTAAGGCGTAACGCTGCAGGATGCACAGCGGGCACGGCGCCTCTTCCAGCACCACCTGCATGTACAGGGCGCCGCCGATCATCGCGAGGCAGATCACCCCGAGCAGGACCAGAAAGCGCTTCTCGCGTCTGAGGTACATCATGTTGTCGCTCATCCCTTTACCTATCTGAAATGGTGTGGTCCGAAGTGTAAATGCACCGCTGTTCGGTCGCTCGCGATATTCATGGGCCGATGTTGCCGACTCAAGCGGCAAACTGCTATACGGAACAATTGGGCAGATCGATGGTTCATACCTGCCCCAGATACTGCGTCATTGTGTCGCAGGTAAACTTGCGACACTGCGGCACTTGGTCGCAGTGACACTTTACATACTGCGTCGAATAGTCGCACGTAAACTTGCAAATAACAGACGCAACAATGCCACCAGTCTCTCGAAAGAGACCGGCGGCATTGTTTTATTGCGCAGAATTAATTCAATGCGGAAGCCGGACCGAAGAATTCATAACGGCTCTGGTGCTCAGGCACGCCCGCGGCCTTCAGCTGACGCTTCATCGCGGCCATGAAACCTTTCGGGCCGAGGAAGTATGCGTCCAGGTCACGATTCGCCGGCAACCATGCCTCCAACTGCTGCTGGTCAAGCAGGCCAACCTTGTGCGCAGCCGGGCTGACGCCATCGTCCTCGGCGTAGCAATAGAAGTGTTTGAGCTGCGGGTGACGCGCGGCCAGGCCATCGACCCGGTCACGGAAGGCATGGACCGCACCGTTGCGTGCGCAGTGGATGAAGTGTACCGGGCGCGAAGTCGCCAGCGCGGTTTCCAGCATGGCCAGGGTCGGTGTGATGCCCACGCCGCCGCTGAGCAGCACCAATGGCTTGTCGCTGTCAGTCAGGGTGAATTCGCCCGACGGCGTGAACAGCTTGATGCTGGCGCCGACCGGCATGTGGTCGTGCAGGTGGTTGGACGCCACACCGTTCGGCTCGCGCTTGACGCTGATGCGGTAGTGCGTGCCATCGGCCACGGCCGACAGCGAATAATTGCGACGCGTCTCTTCGCCGTTAATAAACAGCTGCATGCCGATGTACTGGCCAGCGACGTAAGACAGGATCGGGCCGCCGTCCGCCGGTGCAAAGTAGAAGGAGGTGATTTCAGCGCTTTCATCGACGCGCTTGGCCACCTTGAATTCACGCGGACCACGCCAGCCGCCGACAGCGTCAGCTTTGTCGTCATAGATGGTGCGCTCGGCACCGATCAGGATGTCGGCCAGTTGGTTGTAGGCATTGGTCCAGGCCTGCAGCACTTCCGGCGTGGCGATTTCGCTGCCCAGCACTTCTTCGATGGCGCGGATCAGGCAGGTGCCGACGATCGGGTAATGATGAGGCAGGATCTGCAGGGCGACGTGCTTGTTGATGATCTTCGCCACCAGATCACCCAACTGCTCCAGTTGGTCGATGTGACGGGCATACATCAGCACGCCGTTGGCCAGGGCACGCGGCTGGTCACCGCTGGCCTGGTGGGCCTGGTTGAACAGTGGGCGCACTTCCGGGTATTCGCGCAGCATCATGTTATAGAAGTAGGTGGTCAGTGCTTCGCCGCCGCTTTCGAGCAGTGGCACGGTGGACTTAACGATGGCACGATCTTGAGCATTCAACATGGGGGTCTCCTGAGCCGCGAGGCTTCTAGCTGGTTTACTCTCTACATTCCATTTTCCGTGCCAGTTATTTTTTGTATTAAAATCAAATAGATATGAATAAACAGTCAAAAAGACACAAAACGCATGGTAGTCATAATGACTTGTCATCGTCTTTATGACTCCTGTGCCGGGCGCCATGCTCACGCGGTTTTCCAGGCTTTGGCCACAAATCCCCTCAAGCCTGCCCCGTGCAAGTCGATAACCCCTTATAGAAAGCTGCTCGCCGCTCCCGTGTAGCGACGCCTTTAATTCGCAGAAGGTTGATATGTCCTCGAAGAACGTCCGCGCAGACTCCCTCTCGCTGCTGCTGTTTACCCTACGCAGCGGCAAGATGATGGCGATCAATTTGCTCAAGGTCAGTGAAATCATCCCCTGCCCGACCTTGACCCGCCTGCCCGAATCCCACCCTCACGTCAAAGGCGTCGCCACCTTGCGCGGCGCTTCGCTGTCAGTGATTGACCTGAGTCGCGCCATCGGCGAACGACCCCTGGTTGACCCGGACGGTGGCTGCCTGATCGTCACCGACGTCAGCCGCTCCAAGCAGGGCTTGCACGTTCAAGCCGTGAGCAAGATCGTGCACTGCCTGACTACCGACATTCGCCCGCCACCCTTTGGCGCCGGCAGCAAGTCGTTCATCACCGGCGTGACCCAGGTCGAAGGCGTGCTGGTACAGGTGCTGGACATCGAAAAAGTCATCCACGGTATCGCCCCGGCGAAGATCGTCCACGAGGCAGCGCAACTCAGTGAAGAAGATGCGCTGGTGCTGGCCAAGGCCAAAATTCTGGTGGTCGATGACAGTCAGGTCGCCTTGCAGCAATCCCTGATCACCCTGCGTAACCTGGGGATCGATTGCCATACCGCGCGCAGCGCCAAGGAAGCCATCGACGTCCTGCTGGAACTGCAAGGCACCGCCGAACAAATCAACGTATTGGTGTCTGACATTGAAATGTCGGAAATGGACGGCTATGCCTTAACCAGGACCCTGCGTGAAACGCCGGACTTCCAGGAACTGTACGTGCTGCTGCATACCTCGCTGGACAGCAAGATGAACAGCGAAAAAGCCGAGGCCGCAGGGGCAGATGCCGTACTGACCAAGTTCTCCTCACCCGAGCTGACCAAATGCTTGATTCAGGCCGCCCGCACGGTCGAAGCCAAGGGCCTGTAACCCGAAGCGCCTCTTATATAAACAGCAGCGAACACCAGGACCCTGCGTCCTGGTGCTGGCTGATGCGGCGGGATCTGCGCCAGCCCTGCCCTCCTCCACAGTGGCCGCACGCTAGTCGTCTGCTCGAATTCAACCCTGAACTCGCGCCAGCCGTGCACCAACTGTTGAACCTCGGCTGCGGCCACTTCCCGGATTACCCCTCCTGGTTTTCGGCCTTTACCCACGATGCAGAGTTCGATCCAAGCCTGTGCTTTGTCGTCGCTGACGATCAGGGCTTGATTGGCGTCGCTCAGTGTTGGACCAGCGCCTTTATCAGGGACCTGGTGATCCATCCTCGTGCTCGACGTCAGGGGTTGGCGCGTGCCCTTCTGCATCACGCCTTTACCGTGTTTCGTCTGCGGGGCGAAGCCTGCCTTGATCTCAAGGTGTTGGAAACCAACGAGCCGGCGCGACGTCTGTATGAAACATCAGGTATGGGTTACGTCCAGCGTCTTGCGACCAACTGAGACGCATCCTGCGCCCTGCCTGCCATAATCCGCCGCTCGAAAGTGACACCCAAAAAAGGAATTAATAATGAAAGCATCCCTATTGCTGCTGGCAGGCCTGACGGTTGTCGCCAGCCAGGCCATGGCCTCCAGCGAGCAGGCCTGGAGCGATCTGGACAAGGCAGTGATCAGTAGCTGCATCAAAGCCAGCCAGCTCAAAGATGTAAAACCGGCCGGCACAGCAGCGATGTTTGACGACAGCGTTGGCTACAACGCCCTGCTGCTCAAAGGCCACTACCCGCAGCCGTTCATGAAGAACAAGGTCGGCACCGAGCTGTGCCTTTATCAGCGCAAGAGCAAGACGGCGGTGGTGACCGAGTGGGATGGCGCGACGACGCCGAAGAAGTGAATCATTGCAGGAGCGGGCTTGCCCGCGATCAGCTTGACGCGGTGTGTCCGGCACGCCGCCATCGCGAGCAAGCTCGCTCCTACAGTTAACCGGTGTCAACGGCTGGCGTACAACTTGCTTCGAGACCTGCATCCGGCGGTGATCTGTCACCCTCAACGCATGCCTTCTCGGGTCTTACAGCTCAATGAACACACAGTTTTCCTGCGTCGGTTGTGGCAAGTGCTGCACTGACCACCATGTCCCGCTGACACTGACAGAGGCCAGACAATGGGCGGCCGACGGCGGCTCGGTGATTGTGCTGGCCGAGGCCTTCCTCGAAGACGGTTACGGTGTATCGGCCGAACAGCGCGGGCATGCCGAGCGACGTTCTCACCGAGTGCCCAGCGGCAATGCGCAGGTGTATGTGGCCATCACCTTCGCCGCCTTTAACGTTGGCCGTTGCCGGAATCTTGACGCAGAGAACCTGTGCCGCATCTACGATCGGCGTCCGCTGGTCTGTCGGATTTATCCGATGGAGATCAATCCACATATTCCACTGCGACCGGAAGCCAAGGACTGCCCAACCGAATCCTGGCAACAAGGTCCGGACTTAATTGTTGGCGGCAATGTAGTGGACACCCAACTGCTGGCGCTGATCGAGCAGTCACGCCAGGCCGACCGCGATGAAATTGCCGCCAAGGATGCTATCTGCCAGTTGTTGGGCATTCGCACCACCGCCCTCAAGGGCAATGGTTTCGCCGCGTACCTGCCGGATATGCAGGCATTCGCTGCCGCCGTGCAGCAGATCAGCGAAGCCGACGCCTTGCCTGAACTGTCCGCCGAATCCGGCTGGTCGTTTCATGTCGCGGGGGTGGAGATCGCCCAGACACTACAACGGGCCGGTGCCCACGTGGTGAGCAGCGACCCGTTGAATTACACCTTTATCTCCTTGCAGCAAACAGCCTAGGCTCTGTTCGAAAAGTGGCTGCGCTCGGCCATGCTGCGTTAAAAACAGGCTCGGAATGCTCATTTAGGACCCTAAACTCCGCTTCCTCGCCTGCTTTTGCCTTGCCTGACCTTCGCTCGCCGACTTTTCGAACAGACCCCTATCAGCGTTTGCCCATGGACTTGCGCGTGCCATGAGGGGCAGCGCCAGGGATTTTGGTGTGATCGGATTTACCCTTCTTTTTGTAGTAGGGCTCATCCTGAGTCTTGGCCGGGGCAAACTCCGACGCTTTGAAGGAAAAGCGGAAGTCCGGGATTGCCGGACGCTGTTTGCCGGCGTCCACGGTTTGCTCGACAGCATTCTCGTCGTCGGCGGCGGCTTCTGGAGCGGGTGTGTGTTCGGGGGTGGTCATGGAAGCTCCAAAAGTATCAAGTTGATCATCTGGCGAAATCGGCAGTCGCCCAAAACCCGGCAGCATACCTGAATCGCCGACGACCTGCCGCCATACGCGTCAACCTCCCATCGTTTGCCGCCCATGAACCGCTACTTGTAAAACAGGTCAACAATGACCTCTGCCTCGAAGGCGCCCGCCGTGGGCTTCGCGCTGTTCCACAGCAACTGCGCTTCAAAGTCGGCTCTGGATGCCGGGCTTTGCGCCAGCAAGTCAGCCAAATGGAAAGGCTGGTTGTAGGGGATTGTGTTGCCACTCACCGCATTGGCGATGCGGATCCCTACGCCGTTGTTGGCCGCTGGCACCAACACATCGCCGGAAAGCACGCCCGACATCGGCCTGAAACGCGCCCCCAGGCTAAACGGTGTGTCGCAGGTGCGGCTGGTCAACAACGAGAAGGGTCGGCGTTCGACCACTTGACCCACCTTCACCCCCTGAATCCCGATCGAGCCGAACTCCACTGTTTCCGGCACTATCTGCAACTCCGCGTCGCAGGCAATGAAGCGCAAGCCGTTGAGGTTATTGATTACGTAATTCAGGTTGTGTCCTGGCAACGGGTTAATACCCGCCCCACTGTCCAGTTGAAACATCCGGTAGTTAAGCAGGTGGCTGCCTACCCCTGAAGGCGGCGTCGGGCCGAATTTCTCGATGAACACCGAGAACGCCAGATTGAAGCTGATGCGTGGACAGGCGTCGATATTAGAGTCGCCCTCATGACACACCGGGAGTCTCTGGCGCGTGCTGATGCGACCGCTGTTCTGCACATAATCGACACCGTCCAGCGTCAACCCGGCACGAATACCCTGACCTATCAGCAGGCTGTCTGGATTCAGGTACAGGAACACTTCTTCCTGCTGCTCTTGCAGGCCGTCCTTGAAACACTCCACTTGAATATTGAGCCGATCGGAGCGCCACACCACAGTCCCTTCCGGCACCGACGCCGGGATCGCCACTGCACTGCTCAAGTCGGCGTGAATCACCGCTGAGCCTGAGTTTTGTTCTTTGCAGACCAGGGCAAAAGCACTCGCCGGGCTGAGTACCAGCAACAGCAACAAGGGTCGAATCCAGCGAAGATCTTTCATGGTTGAACGTCCGTGATAGAAGTGGCGTCCGGCAACAGCCGAGCGCTGAAGGGCATGTGCCAGTCGGCATCAGCGACGAAGTTGCGCTGCCCGCCGTAGTCCGTGAGTGCTTTGAATGTCAGTTTCTGAGCCGCCTCGAACTCAGGCAGTGGCAGCCGCAGCGTTTCAGCGGGAGGCAACAACAGATAATCACTGACCTCCCGCGACCCCAGCTGCAGGTGTTGCACCGAAGCGTGATAGGCCGTCGGGTTACTGACCTGCAACGTAGTGTTGCCGGAAGGGTCCCGACTCAGTTGCCAGCGCAATCGCTGCGCGGTGTCGGCCGGATCACCCGACAACCCCGGCGGTCGATAGAACACGTTGATTCGCTGGCGGATGGCAATGCTCAACTGATTTTCACCCTCGCTGCGCCGTGGAATCTCCATCACGTAGAGGTGCAGCAACGACTCACGCCCCAGCGGCATACCAACGCCTTCGTAGAGAATCCGCAGTGCCTGCCTGCCGTTGGCCGGCAGTTGCGACAAGTGCGGAGTGACCACAAACGGCAGTTCGCGAGGCGGTTCCACATCGGTCGCCGAGGGCTCGCTCAACCAGGTTTGCAGCAACACCTCATGGTCGCTGCGATTGCGCACCTCGATACTGACTTCGCCAAACGCACCGTCGAAAATCAGCCGGGTACCACTCAATGACACCGCTGCCTGGGCGCCGCTGGACAACAGCAACACCAGACTGATCAGCCAGCGCTTCATTGGCAGACGACCTTGAGCCGCTCGTAAGCTCGCTGTGGGTCTTTGGGCGGCAAGCTGTAGGAAAAGCTGCAGCTTTGATCGGACCATTTCACCCGCAGTACGCCTTGATCCTGATCGCTCAACACCAGCGCACGACTGCTCGGATCGACCACCGCCAACACCTTGCCGCGCTCGTCCTCGACACTGGCACCCAATGGCAACTTACGGCCGTCAGCCCTCAGCAACTCAAATTGCACCCGACGCCCGACCGACGCCTGAAAGTGCACGACATTCACCGCGCCACGCCGTGGCACCACCTGAGTAATGGCGTTATCCACATCAACGTCGGCCCCCAGCTGTCGCGTGTCCAGACTGACCCAGTTGGTCCGATAGGGCTGCGTATAAGGCAGGACTGCATAACCATTGGCGGCGGTTTCGACGTTGTTGTACGTGGTCAATTTCGCGCCACTGATCCTCGGCACCTCGACCAGCGCAAAGGTCTCGCCCACCGGCTGGCCAAAGTTCACCCCGCCACCATGGGCCACCAGCGAGCCGGCAGCGCCAAGGCTGAGCGCGTCGTAATCACGTCCCTGGCTATAACCGGCTTCGAAACGGCCATAGGGTTGGGTGGTATTGAGCTTGCCGGAACCGAACGAGCCGGAGCTGTTGTCGTGTCCCGCTTGCACCGAATAAAAGGTGTTGCGGTCATCCAGCACCTGACCATTCAAACCGGCCTGGGCGTTGTACTCGCCACTGCTGTCGCGCACCAGGTTGAACGACGCGCGGGACGAAGCAGCACTCGTTCCCAACGGTACGGTCAGGCTCAAAGAAACCCGGTTATCGCTGACAGACTGGCCATTGCTGTCGAGCTGCTGATTGCGCTCGACCGACAGGCTGTAACTGACGCTCCCCCATACACCGTTGTACGCCAGGTACAGTTGACGGGTGCTACCCGGCAGATTCCAGTAACGCTGATCGCTGGCAGTCAGGCTGAGCGAGCTGTTGTATGCCAGCAACGACTGGGTGACATTCAGTTCCAGGCGGTCCTTGGCACGACCGATGACGCTTTGCCCGACTTGCGCATCCAACTCGTCGACATGGTCCTCCAGCGTGCGAAATTTCTCGGTGGAATAGCGGTAGCCGGCGACTGCAAAAGTGGTGCTGGTCGCCTCAAGGGAATTGGCATAGCGCAAACGCAGGCTGTGCCCATGATCAGTCTGGCCCCGAACCTTGCTGGCCGACTGTGTCAGGTCCGCTGAGATCGCTCCTACAGCCGAGTTGATGCCCGCGCCCACATTGCCCGCCTGATATTCCTCGGCCCATTGCAGTCCACCGAACGCCGTGACGCGCTCGGTCAGGCCATAAATCAAGGTGCCACTGGTCAATGCCGGCGATGACCGGTGATCGGTGTTGCTGTCGTATTGCCCCAACGCAACGCTGTAGCGCAACGCACCTTGCGGCACCATGATCGGCAACGAGGTAAAGGCTTGTGTGAAGGTTCGCGTGCGGCCGTCGGCTTCGATTACCGTCACCAGCAGATCACCGTTGGAACCACCGGGATAAATGTCGGTGATTTCGAACGGTCCGGGAGACACGCTGCCGCTGTACAACAAATACCCATTCTGCCGGACTTCCACGGTGGCATTGCTCTCGGCAATACCTCGGATCGTCGGCGCGTACACCCGCTCACTGTCGGGCAACATGCCGTCGTCCGAATCGATTTCGGCACCGCGAAAGCGAACACTGTCGAAGACCGTCGAGTTGGAATAAATCTCCCCCAGCGTCAGCTGACTTTTCAGACCCGTGAGATCGCGCTGGGCGTAGGTACGATTGCTGCGGTAGGTGTACGGCTGATTGTCGCCATAGGTCAGCGACGACTCATTGCGCAGACGCCACGCCCCAAGGTTCAGACCGTTACGCAGCCCCAAATAATACTGATCGGTGGTTTGCTGTTGGTTTCGCCGCCGCACGCCGTTGAAGTTGTAATTGATGAAGGCCGCCGTCTCGCCCTCATCCCACAACTCCGGCGGAACATAACCACGAGCGCTGCGTGCCATCGCGGCCTGCGGCACACTGATATTCAGGCGCAGGCTGTTGGGCAGGTAGTCGACACGGGCGAATTCCAGGTGCTTAGCCAAATCAAAACAGCTCGCCGACGCTGCGTCACTGTCGAGCCCTGCATCCTTTTGCAGCCGCTCCATATCCAGACCAAACCCCTGCAACATTTCCGCCGTCAGACAGGGCTCGATACGCCCCGATAGCGAATTGCGCGCAAAGGTAATATCGCGCCGCCCACTCAAGGCGCGATTGACGTAAACGTCGACACTGTATGTCCCCGGTACCACGCTGTTGCCCCGGAGAAATTCCTGAAGATCAGGCGGCTCCTGAGTGCCCTGAATAAAAGCCGTGTTGAATTTCACTGGCGAGGGGTTGCCGCCTTCGATTTGGGTTTCGGCGCTGGCAATGGCCGGCATGGCCAACGCCACGCCAAACGCGCCTTTTATGCAGCGGCTAAGGCCGCCGATACTTCGGTTGAGCCTTTCCATGTGTTGTTATCACTCAATCCCTGGAGTTCTGCTGCGCCGCAGAGTCCTTTCTCACAGACGCAAAACTGCCGAGCCTGCGCGGTCATCGCAGCTCGGATGGCTTGGCAAATGAAGAGGTTAAGCAAGCGCGTTACTGACGAGTCCCTTGTGTTTTGGCGACTCTGACGGCGTTGCTGATGTCATGCAAAGTCAGGCTGGCCCTGTACGGCACCTGGCCGCCAAAGTCATTGATACTGGTGAACGTGAGGTCCAGCGGCCGGCCGGTGGAAGGCTTGTTGAGCGTCAGGCTCATGGTCTGCTTCGGCGCCAACATTTGACTGTCCATTTTCATCATCTGAGCCACGCCTTCCTTGACCTCAATCCCCACCATCGATACGTGATAAGGCCCCGGATTGCTCACCTGCACGACGTCGCTTTGCAACAATCGCCATTGCAAGGCTTCCGGCGCTTCGGCCGGCTCCTCCTTCAAGCCTTGTGGGCGGAAGAACACTTTGATGCGCTGACGAATAGCGATTTGTAAGGCATTTTCGCCAGCAGCCTGGGGAATTTCCTGCACGTTGAGCCAGAACACCGATTCACGGTCGTGAGGCATTTCCGAACCGGCATACAGGATGCGCAGCAATTGTTTGGCATCGCCCTGCATCCGCGCCAATCCGGGGGTGACTGCAAAGGGCAGGTCGGCCGCTTCGCCGCTGGCAGACTCGAGCCAGGACTGCAGCAGGATTTCGCCACCGCCACTGTTGTGCACGCCGAAGCTGACTTCCTTGTCTGAGGCCGGGTAAATGATGCGGGTGGTATTAAGCACAATGCCCGCGTGGGCGTTGACGGCCAGCGCCATCGCCAACCAGACGCAAGCAAAGCGAAACAGGGTATGAAGAACCATGACGAAACGCGCCTTGAGCCAAGGTGCAACGGGGTGAGCACGGCCCACCCCGTCGTGGGTTTTACTCGTAGTCCAGTACGAAAGGCATGAAGCCGTCGGCGTTGCCTGGGTTGGTTCCAGTACCGTTCAGGACGTAAACCGCAGCAAAGTTCAGCTCGGCAGTTGCGCCACCGTTACCGTCCTTGACCAGTGGTTTGTCGATGGTCTCGATCCCGCTCAAATCCATGAGCCGGTTCTGTGCGTTGACCAGGCCGATACCGACACCATCGGCGGCACCTGTGGTGCGCAGCAACGACTGGTCATTGTTGTCCAGGCCGCTGCCGTTACGTGCAGCGAAGCGCATTTTCACGGTGTTGTACTGCTCGGCGCCGGCACTGCAATTGACCAGCAGTTGAATCGGCGTCGCAGTGTCCAGTTTACTCTGGCTCGACGAACCGATATCCGAGAACGAAACGTTGCCCAGATCGACGTTGATTTCGCCATTAGGTCCTGCACCAACACCCGTGCCCGGCCCGACATCACAGGAAATGTTGGTCAGTGTTCCGTTGAACACCAGCTTCCCGTTATTTGCCGCATTGGCGGAACCCACAGTACCCAGCCCCATAGCACCCAGTACAACCAATGTAAGAGAAATTTTTTTCATGCTAACGACATTCCTTGCGTTCGTTCGTGTGTGCCCATCATTGGACGAGCAGAACTATAACGACACAGGCTTGGAATCGCTGTCAGGATATCCCTAATAACCATAGGGATTTGGCAACAAATGAAGCAAGAACTTTCTGTAAGTTATTTCAGAACTAATGCGACACACCCGGAAAACGGGGCTTACAGCGAAATAGCCGAGTGCAAAGTGTTGGCCAAATCCCGCATTGGCGTTTTTCCAACTAATTCGATGTATTGATCTGAAATCATTTCCCTCGTAATGGGTGATAAGCGGGTTGCGTTATTGATACGTCAGGGTGACCAGGCCATGCGCTGCCGGGGATATCGCAGGCACAGCACTGACATTCGCCTGGCCTTCGTGAACCACGCCGTACACGGCCTGGAACGGCACGAAGCGCTCACCACAGGCGACGCGCCGAGTGTCTACAACAAGCGTGACGTGCTGCGCGAGCGGCATCTGCTGCCCATGATCCACACCCGATTGACCCGTCATCGGCAGCACGTCACATCCTGTAGCAACCATTTGCCCACTGAACCTCAGCGCACCACCATTGGCCAATACCGTCCCTGAAAAGGTGGATAGCATCAGCGTGCACACCATGAAACCGACCGATTTGCTTTTCATTGCAATACCCCGTGTGTCCATTTCATATAAAGAATTAAAGCTCAGGACAACCACAAAAGCTCGCACAACCAGAAATTTACCGTAGGAAACTTCCAGCGTTTTCTTTCTACAACCTTTCAGCACTGTTTCACTGATAATCAAGCCACCCCATCTGTACTTACTTATTGTATAAAACTGTCAGCACTTAGATAATCCAGAATCCTGCGCTCACCTCTCTAAAACCTCAGCGCTAGCTGACATTTCTGACAGGTAGCAGTCACCTTGCTGACTGGGTTGAAGGGCTATAAGGAACGAGCTGACACCCACGATGAAGGCAGCCCACTTGTCGCTTCCCTTCATCTTCCTATTTCCGACTTGCCCGGCGCCTCTTCAGCATGCGTAAACAGACCAAAACCGTCATCGTTGCCAGCGCCGTTGTCGCGCTCATCGCGCTCGCCAGTTGGGGCCTGACCCGGCCTGTTGCAGCCAAAGCCACCGCCGCCGCAGCGGTGCCGGTCAAAGTGATCAGCGTGGTCAAGGAAGACGTGCCGCGTTACGTCAGTGGCATCGGTTCGGTCTTGTCGTTGCACAGCGTTATCGTGCGTGCGCAGGTCGATGGCATTCTCACCAAATTGCTGGTCAAGGAAGGTCAGCAGGTCAAAACCGGCGACCTGCTGGCGACCATCGATGACCGCTCGATTCGCGCCTCGCTGGAGCAGGCGCAGGCGCAACTGGCAGAAAGCCAGGCGCAACTGGACGTGGCCCAGGTTAATTTGAAACGCTATCGCCTGCTGACCACTGACAACAGCATTTCCAAGCAGACCTTTGACCAGCAGCAAGCACTGGTGCATCAGCTTTCAGCCACCGTGCTGGGTAATCAGGCGACGATCAACGCGGCTCAGGTGCAACTGTCCTACACCCAGATTCACTCTCCGGTGACTGGCCGCGTCGGCATTCGCAACGTTGACGAGGGCAACTTCCTGCGGGTCAGCGACGCCCAGGGCCTGTTCTCCGTGACCCAGATCGACCCGGTGTCGGTCGAGTTCTCCTTGCCACAACAGATGTTGCCGACCTTGCAGGACCTGACGCATGCCACCCCGCCAGCGGTGGTCCAGGCTTACATCGGTGACGGCGAAACCGGCACGCTGCTCGGTGCCGGTCACCTGACCCTGATCGACAACCAGGTGTCCGCCAACACCGGCACCATCCGCGCCAAGGCTGAGTTCAGCAACCCCGCTGAAAAGCTGTGGCCCGGCCAATTGGTGACCGTAAGAATCCAGACCGCCATCGACCGCGACGCGCTGAAAGTTCCGCCGCAAGTGGTGCAGCGCGGCGTCGACAACCACTTCGTCTATCGCGTCAATGGCGACAAGGTCGACGTGATTCCTGTGGAAGTGCTCTACCAGGACAGCAAACTGACCCTGATCAAAGGCCCCAACGCGGGCGATGTGCTGGTCAGCGATGGCCAGTCGCGTCTCAAGCCCGGCGCACGGATTGATGTCGTCAATAAAGAGCCGGCGATGGTCCAGTCCACGCAGGAGTCCGCTCAATGAAAGGCCGGGGTCCTTCTGCCTGGTGTATCGATCATCCGATTGCCACAATATTGCTCACCTTTGCCATGGTGTTGCTGGGCCTGATCGCCTTCCCGCGCCTGCCCGTTGCGCCCTTGCCTGAGGCTGAGTTTCCGACGATTCAAGTCTCGGCCTCGCTGCCCGGCGCCAGCCCGGAAACCATGGCATCCTCGGTGGCGACGCCACTGGAAGTGCAGTTCAGTGCGGTCCCCGGCGTCACGCAAATGATCTCCAGCAGCGCCTTGGGTTCGACCAACCTGACGCTGCAATTCGCCTTGACCAAAAGCATCGACACCGCCGCGCAAGAAGTGCAGGCGGCGATCAACACCGCCGCCGCCAAGCTGCCCGCAGACCTGCCAAGCCTGCCGACCTGGCGCAAGGTCAACCCGGCCGACAGCCCGGTGTTGATCCTTACCGTCAGCTCGGACCTGATGCCCGGCACTGAACTCAGTGACATCACCGAATCCTTGCTGGCGCGTCAGCTCAGTCAGGTCGAAGGTGTCGGACAAGTCAGCATCACCGGTCAGCAACGGCCGGCGATTCGGGTCCAGGCCGCGCCGGAAAAACTCGCAGCCCTCGGCCTGACCCTTGCCGATCTGCGTCTGGCGTTGCAACAGACCAGTTTGAACCTGGCCAAAGGCGCGCTGTACGGCAAAGACAATATCTCGACCATTTCCTCCAACGACCAACTGTTCCATCCCGAGGATTACGATCAATTGATCGTTTCCTACAAGGACGGCGCACCGGTGCACCTGAAAGACGTCGCGCGGGTGATCAATGGTTCGGAAGACGCCTACGTCAAGGCCTGGTCCGGTAACCGCCAGGGCGTCAACGTGGTGGTGTTCCGCCAGCCGGGCGCCAACATTGTCGAGACCGTCGACCGTATCCAGCGCGAGTTGCCACGCCTGCAGGAAATGCTCCCGGCCTCAGTCGAAGTTTCGGTACTGGTCGATCGCACGCAGACCATCCGCGCCTCCTTGCATGAAGTGGAAATGACCCTGCTGATCGCCATTTTGCTTGTGGTCGCGGTGATGGCGTTGTTCCTGCGCCAGCTGTCCGCAACGCTGATCGTCAGTGCTGTGCTCGGTGTGTCGCTGGTCACCAGTTTCGCCATGATGTACATCATGGGTTTCAGCCTGAATAACCTGACACTGGTGGCCATCGTGGTCGCCGTGGGCTTCGTGGTCGATGACGCCATCGTGGTGGTGGAAAACATTCACCGCCACCTGGAAGCCGGCGAAAGCATGCGCGAAGCAGCGATCAAGGGCTCGGGCGAAATCGGCTTTACCGTGGTCTCGATCAGCTTCTCGCTGGTGGCGGCGTTCATCCCGTTGCTGTTCATGGGCGGCGTGGTCGGGCGATTGTTCAAAGAGTTCGCGCTCACGGCGACTTCGACCATTTTGATTTCGGTGGTGGTGTCACTGACCCTCGCCCCGACCCTCGCCGCGCTGTTCATGCGCGCGCCGAAACATGACCCGCACGCCAAGCCCGGCTTCGGCGAGCGCCTGTTGCGCGGCTACGAACGCATCCTGCTCAAAGCGCTGGCGCATCAACGGACCATGCTCGGCATCTTCGGCATGACTCTGGTGCTGGCGATTGCCGGCTACGTGTACATCCCCAAAGGTTTTTTTCCGGTGCAGGACACGGGGTTCATCCTCGGCACCAGTGAAGCTGCCGCCGACATTTCCTACCCGGACATGGTGATCAAGCATCAGGCGCTGGCAAAAATCATCGGCGAAGACCCGGCCGTTCAGGCGTTCTCCCACTCGGTGGGGGTTTCCGGCAGCAACCAGACCATCGCCAACGGCCGCTTCTTTATTTCACTGAAAGAACGCAGCAAGCGCGATGTGTCGGTCAGCGAATTCATTGACCGGGTTCGACCGAAGCTGGCGAAGATCCCCGGCATTGTGTTGTACCTTCGAGCAGGCCAGGACATTAACCTCAGCTCCGGACCGAGTCGGGCGCAATACCAATACGTGCTCAAGAGTAACGACGGCCAATTGCTCAACACCTGGACTCAGCGCCTGACGGAAAAACTGCGAGAGAACCCGGCGTTTCGCGACCTGTCCAACGACTTGCAACTGGGTGGCAGCATCACCCATATCAGCATCGACCGCAGTGCCGCCGCGCGCTTTGGCCTGACCGCCAGCGATGTCGATCAGGCGCTGTACGATGCGTTTGGCCAACGGCAAATCAACGAATTCCAGACCGACATCAACCAGTACAAAGTCATTCTGGAGCTCGATGCGCAACAACGCGGCAAGGCCGAAAGCCTGAACTATTTCTACCTTCGCTCACCGCTGAGCGGCGAAATGGTGCCGTTGTCGGCGCTGGCCAAAGTTGATGCGCCGAGTGTCGGACCGTTGTCCATCAGCCACGACGGAATGTTCCCCGCCGCCAACCTGTCGTTCAACCTCGCCCCCGGTGTGGCGTTGGGCGACGCGGTGATCATGCTCAACAAAACCAAGGCCGACATCGGCATGCCGTCCGCGATCATCGGCAAGTTCCAGGGCGCGGCGCAGGCGTTCGAGAGCTCGCTGGCCAACCAGCCGTGGCTGGTACTGGCCGCGCTGGTGGCGGTGTACATCATCCTCGGCGTGCTTTATGAAAGCTTCGTCCATCCGCTGACCATCATCTCGACCCTGCCATCGGCCGGTATCGGCGCGCTGCTGCTACTGTGGCTAATGGGGCAGGACTTCTCGATCATGGCCTTGATCGGCATTGTGCTGTTGATCGGTATCGTCAAGAAAAACGGTATCCTGCTGGTGGACTTTGCCCTTGAGGCCCAGCGCACGCGGGGGCTGAGCCCGCACGATGCGATCTATGAAGCCTGCATGACGCGGTTCCGGCCGATCATCATGACCACCCTCGCCGCCCTGTTGGGCGCGCTGCCGCTGATGCTCGGTTATGGCGTCGGTGCCGAGTTGCGTCAACCGTTGGGCATCGCCGTGGTCGGCGGTTTGCTGGTCAGCCAGGCCTTGACCCTGTTCACCACCCCAGTGATTTACCTGAAACTGGAATGGCTGTTCCACCGGCGTCATCCGCAAGCGGCCAGCGAGCCCGCGCCGGTTCTGGCCATAGACAAATGAGTGTCGCTCCATGCGCGTGCTGATTATCGAAGATGAAGAAAAAACCGCCGACTACCTGCATCGAGGTCTGACCGAGCAGGGTTACACGGTGGACGTTGCCCGCGACGGCATCGAGGGCCTGCACCTGGGGCTGGAGACCGACTACGCGGTGATCATCCTCGACGTCATGTTGCCCGGCCTCGACGGTTACGGCGTGCTGCGCGCGCTGCGGGCGAGAAAGCAGACGCCAGTGATCATGCTCACCGCCCGCGAGCAAGTGGACGACCGTATCCGCGGCCTGCGCGAAGGTGCGGACGACTATCTGGGCAAGCCGTTTTCGTTCCTCGAACTGGTGGCCCGCTTGCAAGCACTGACCCGCCGCAGCGGTGGTCATGAACCGGTGCAAATCAACATCGCCGACCTGTGGGTCGACCTGATCAGTCGCAAGGCCAGCCGCGCCGGCTTGCGTCTGGACCTCACAGCCAAGGAGTTTTCGTTGCTCAGCGTACTGGCCCGGCGTCAGGGTGAGATCTTGTCCAAGACCTCGATTGCCGAGATGGTCTGGGACATCAATTTCGACAGCGACGCCAACGTCGTCGAAGTGGCGATCAAACGCCTGCGTGCCAAGCTAGACGGGCCGTTCGAACAGAAACTGCTGCACACCATTCGCGGCATGGGTTATGTGCTGGAGAGCCGCAGTGCCGAGTAATTCCATCGCCCTGCGCTTGGGCAGCATGTTCGCGCTGGTCGCGATGCTGGTCTTCCTGCTGATTGGTTGGGCGCTTTATCTGCAAGTCGAAAAAGGCTTGGGCCAATTGCCGGCCGCCGAAGTCGACGCGCGTTACAGCGTGCTGCAATCCACCATCACCCGCTTCGGCACCCCGGACCATTGGGTCAAGGTCAGCGCCAAACTCAAGCTACTCAGCGAAGACGACAAACGCATTCGGTTCTGGGCCATCAGCGACAACCCGACCTATGAATTCGGCAACCCCTCCGACGAGGTCCGCGCGTTCGCCAAGGGCAAGCTGGGCATGCGCGATATGGTGCTCGCCGACCACGATTACCCGTTCAAGGTGTTGGTCAGCCAGTTCCCGGCCCAGGACCAACGCCCGCCTTTGCGCTTCTTGATCGCCATCGATACCGAGACCTTTTGGCAGACCCAGCACGAACTGCTGGTGGCCTTGGTCAGCCTCGCCGCGATTGGCATTCTGTTCGCTTCGGTACTGGGTTACTGGGTGGCGCGCATTGGCTTGAAACCCTTGGTCAGCCTGTCACTGGAAGCCCGCAAATTGACGCCGCCGCGGCTGTCCGGGCGCTTGCAACTGTCGCCACTGCCGCCGGAGCTGGACCACTTTGTCACCTCGTTCAACTCGACGCTGGAACGGGTTGAGCAGGCCTATTCGCGACTCGAATCGTTCAACGCTGACGTCGCTCACGAATTGCGTTCGCCACTGACTAACCTGATCGGCCAGACCCAGGTCGCGCTGACCCGTGGACGCTCCGCCGAGCATTACTTTGAGGTACTGCAATCCAACCTCGAAGAGCTTGAGCGGCTACGGTCGATCATCAACGACATGCTGTTTCTGGCCAGCGCCGACCAGGGCAGCAAGGCCACCGAACTGACCTCGACCTCAATGGCCGAAGAAGTCGCCACCACCTTGGACTACCTGGATTTCATCCTTGAAGACGCGCAAGTGCGCGTCGAGGTTCAGGGCGATGCCAGCGTGCGCATCGAAAAGGCTCACCTGCGCCGCGCCTTGATCAACCTGCTGCACAACGCGGTGCAACACACGGCGCCGGGGCAGATTATTCGGGTCGATATCCAGACCGAGGACGACCACGTCAGCATTGGTGTCGCTAACCCCGGCGATGAAATTGCCAGCGAACATTTGCCGATGCTGTTCGAACGCTTCTACCGCGTCGACGCCTCGCGCAGCAACAGTGGCGCCAATCACGGCCTGGGCCTGGCGATCGTCAAAGCCATTGCCTTGATGCATGGCGGCACCGTGTTTGTGCGCAGCCAGCAGGGCATTAATACGTTTGGGATCAACTTGCCGTTTTGAGCGGTGACTGACAGCGCGCCTTCGCCAACAAGTTGGCTCACACAACGATTTTGCTCCTGACGCAAAAACATTCGGCGGCTATTTTGACCTGTTGAATGCCCGCTGTTGCATTTCCTACATTTGATTCATACACAAATCAAAGACAGATCCGACTTGCAATAATTCGCAAAAAGAACTTTTAATGACCTCGCGAAATAAGCGGTTTCATTAACTGGATCCACTTCTTCAAACTTAATGAGTTGGATACAAATAATTATGTATCAAATCATATAGTTACATTAATTCAGTGTCATTGACACCCGTTGAACCCCGGAATTGACTTTGCCGCTTACCACCCGACCAATACCAGGCAAATGGTCTAGGCCCGAAATCATTTTGATTTTGGGCAGCGTCCTCGCCGTGGTCGCGATTCTGACCATCGTTACCTCGCTGTTGTTTCGCGAGCGCGACAGTGCACGGGACTTTGCCGCGCGCTCAGCGTCCAATATCGTTCAACTGATCGACGCGGATGTACTGCGCAACACAGAACTGTATGACACCTCATTGCAGGGCATGATTACCGCGTGGCAGCGCCCGGAGGTGCAGGCGCTGTCCCCGGAAATGCGCCAACTGGTGCTCTTCGACCGCTCGACAGCGGCCCCTTACAAGGGTGACCTGGTATTGCTGGACAAGCGCGGCAACATTCTTGCCGACTCATTGGACGTCACGCCCAGAACCGTCAACCTGGCCGACCGCGCGCATTTCCAGGCGCACCGCGACCACCCGGACCTGGGCCTGACCATCAGCGATCCCTTCAGACTGCACACCGGTTATCGCGACTGGTGCATCAGCTTCAGCCGACGCATGTCATCACCTGACGGTGAGTTCCTCGGCGTGGCCTCGGGGGCGATGCGCCTGGTGTATTTCGAAGAACTGTTCAAAACGCTGACCATCGGTCGCGACAGCAACGTCAACCTGATCAACACCCGTGGCGTTTTATTGGCACGACAGCCCGAAAGTGCGGACAGTGAAAGCCTGGTTGGCCAGGACTTCAGCCAGAGACCTAACTTCAAACGCTTTCTGAACGAAGCGGGGGGCAGCTTCACCAGCATCTCCAGCATCGATAAAAAAGAACGGTTGTATACCTTTTCCCGCGTGGGCCACTTGCCCTTGGTGGTAGTGGTCGGGCAGTCCGCCGAAGAGGTGTATGGGGTCTGGCGACACAATGCCCTGCTGGTCGGCATGGCCACCAGCGTCCTGTGTTTCGGCATCCTGTGGCTGACCTTCCTGCTGTGCCGCGAACTGCGCCTTCGCCAGAGCGCCGAATATGAACTCGCCGAATTGGCCACCACCGACGGCCTGACCGGTCTGGCCAACCGCCGCAAGCTCGATCACGTGCTGAAAACCGAATGGGCGCGCGGTCTGCGTTCGGGTAAGCCCATGTCGCTGCTGATGATCGACGTCGACCACTTCAAGGCTTTCAATGACCGCCATGGTCATCATGGCGGCGATGAAACCTTGCGCACCGTGGCACAGAGTATCGTCGGCAGCATCCGCCGCCCGGGCGATCTGGTGGCACGCTATGGCGGCGAAGAGTTTTCAGTCGTGCTGCCGGAAACACCGCTCAGGGGCGCGCAACTGATCGCCGAGAATATCCGCATCGCCATCGAAGCCCTGCCGCCGTTTGCCGGCGACCCGAACCCGATCACCGTGAGCATTGGCATTGCCTGCCAGGCTCAGCATTCTCGCGAGAGCCTCTCGGCGCTGGTCACGGCGGCCGACAAAGCGCTGTATGAGGCCAAGCACAACGGCCGCAACCGCGTGGAGCATGCCGTAACCGCAGCGCATCCCGAGTCGCTGCCGCAGTGATCCGGCTTTTTTCCCAGGAATAAAAAACGCCAGACTCGCTGGCGTTTTTCCGTTCCTGCCGCAATCGCTCAATTAACTGGCGGCACGGGCACGATCGCGCAAGACCTTGACTTGATCATGATTGCGCTGAGCCCCGTCCAATTGTTTCTGGATCAACACCACCACGTTGCTGGGCAGGTGCTTTTCATTAGCTTTTTGCAGCGCGTCCCGGTAAACCTTCAGCGCGTGGTCTTCACCGCGTTCTACTTCGTTCAGCACCGCCTCATCGCTTTTACCAGTGACCGCGGATTTCAGATCGACCCACGCCCGATGCAAGGACGCGCCGACCGTAGACGACGTCTCCGGATCGCCACCCAACACTCGAACCTCCGCCTGAAGTTCACGCACAGCCGTCGCGCACTCTTGCGAACGGGTGATGAAAAAACTCTTCACGGTCGGATTCTTGATGTCTTCGGCGCTGGTGTGGAAACCTTTTTCGCCATCCTTGCTGGTCTGGATCAGATCGTTAAGCAGCGAAATGGCTTCTTTGTTGATATCTGTCATGGTCAAACTCCTTTTCGGGTTATAGATGACAGTAGAAGGAGCAGCCTTCATGCCAGCCCACGGAATAAAAATTACTGACTAATATCAACAGGTTAAATATTACAAGAGACAGATCCATCGCGCTTTCTGCAAGAACTGTCGTTTGGCCTGCATGCAGAATGCACGTATCGTAGGACGGTCGCGGTAGAAACTTCCGACGGCACTTCCACCTTGAATGGCCTGCACATGAATCCGGAAAAACTTGAACTGCTGGTGACCCGCGAAATGCCCTACGGCAAATACAAAGGCCGCCTGATCGCCGATTTGCCGGGGCCGTATTTGAACTGGTTCGCCCGCGAAGGCTTTCCTTCCGGTGAGCTGGGTGCACTGCTGGCCTTGATGCACGAGATCGACCATAACGGCCTCGGCGCTCTGCTCGACCCATTACGCAAACGCAAACCGCGCACCTGATCCGCCCACCTGACAAGCGAGCCTGACATGCCTACCGATTACACCGCCGCCACCGCCCAGGAATGCGCCCGCGACGAAGACTTCTGGGCGCGTGTCGCGGCACGCTACGAAGTTGAACCGGGTCCGATCAACCTGGAAAACGGTTACTTTGGCCGCATGACCCGCAGCGTGGTCGAGGACTACCAACGCAACATCGCCGACATCAACGCCAGCAACTCGGTGTACGTGCGCTATCAGTTCGATGAAGTCGACAGCCAGTTGATTCGCGAGCAACTGGCGGCGATGGTCGAGGTGCCGACCGAAGAGATCGCCCTCACCCGTTGCGCCTCCGAATCGCTGCAAGCGCTGATCCGTAACTACAACGCCCTGCAACCGGGCGATCAGGTGCTGATCTGCGACCTGGACTACATCAGCGTGCAAAGTTCGATGCGCTGGCTGGCAAAAAGCCGTGGCGCGCAAGTGATTGAAATTCAACTGCCGCACCCGGCCACCTACGACACTCTGCTGGACTGCTACCGCGCTGCCTTCGAACGCTACCCGCGCTTGAAGTTGATGGCGTTGACCCACGTCACCCACCGTACCGGGCTGGTGATGCCGGTGCAGGCGATTGCTGCCATGGCCAAGGCCCAAGGCATCGACGTGATCCTCGACGGCGCCCATGCCCTTGGGCAATTGGAATTCAAGCTCGACGAACTGGGGGTAGCCTTCGCCGGTTACAACCTGCAGAAATGGATCGGCGCGCCGTTGAGCCTGGGCTTTATCTACATCGCCAAGGAACGTTTGTCAGCGATTGATCCGGACATGGGTGATACCCGCTACGCCGCCGACGACATACTCGGTCGCGCACCCTATGGCACACCGAATATTCCGGCGCTGTTGAGCCTGCCTCGGGTGTTCGACGAACATCAGGCTCTGGGCGGTGCGGCGATCAAGGGCGCACGCCTGAAGTACTTGCGCGACCTGTGGGTCAAGCCAATAAGAGCATTAGCGGGGATTGAGGTACTGACGCCGGATGATCCACGACTGTACTGCGGGATCACGGCGTTTCGCTTCACCGGCGTGGCGGATCAGCAGCCAATGGTCAAGCGTTTGCTGGAGGAGTACAACCTGTTCACCGTGGTGCGCAACGGTGCAGCCTGCGGGCAGTGCATTCGGATCACGCCGGGGTTCACCACTTCGGCGGAGCAGATCGAAACGTTGGTCTGGGCCTTACAAACGTTGAGTCAGGCCTGATAAAAAACACGGGGTCGTCCGACCAAGACGCCCCGTGAAAAGCCGTTTCACAAGCACTACAAACGTCTACAGCAACAACAACCAACCCATCACTTCACATCAAACAGAGCCACCGCCTCGGCACTGGCTTTCTCGACTTGTGCCCAATCGCCATTCTTGATCCAGGCGCTGTCGAGCATCCACGAGCCACCGACGCACATCACGTTCGGCAGTGCCATGTAAGCCTTCAAGTTGGACGGACCGACACCGCCAGTCGGGCAGAAACGCACTTCGGTGAAGGGGCCGCCGAGGGCTTTGATCGCTGCCACGCCACCGCTGATTTCAGCCGGGAACAGTTTGAAGCGACGATAGCCCAGGGCGTAACCGACCATGATTTCCGAGGCGCTGCTGATACCTGGCAGCATCGGCAGCGAACTTTCGACGCCAGCCTCCAGCAAGTCCTGAGTGCAACCTGGAGTGACGATGAATTGCGCACCGGCTGCTTCGGCGTCCGCAAGCATTTTGCGGTCGAGGATGGTGCCGGCACCGACACACAGTTCTGGGCGCTGCTCACGCAACACGCGGATAGCAGTCAGGCCGAACGCCGAGCGCAGGGTCACTTCCAGCGTGGTCAAACCGCCGGCGGCCAGGGCATCGGCCATCGGCAGGATGTCTTCTTCGCGGGAAATGGTAATCACCGGCAAAATCTTGGCTTTCGCGCAGAGTTCATCGATTTGGGCAATCTTGTTCGCCATGCTGTTAAGCGGCAGACCGTTTTCAGTTGTTTTCATGGCGGCGGATCCTTTGCTCATGGGCACCAGTAAATCTCTAACGAGGAGTTGAGGAAGGCACGGATCGGCATTTCGGCAAGGTCATCCCCTGCCAGCGCCGTGCGCAACGTGTCGAGTTTGGCCTGACCGGAAATGGACAGGATCGGCAGACGGGCCGACGCCAGGATCTGGCGTGTCAGGGTCAAGCGCTGGCGCGGAACCGTCGGCGCCAGCATCGGCAGGCAGCGACGCTCGCCGTCGAGGCGCAAGGCTTCGCTCAGGTTCGGGCTATTGGGGAACAACGAGGCGGTGTGCCCGTCGTCGCCCATGCCCAGAATCAGGACATCGATGGGCGGCAGCTCAGCCACGGCGCTGTCAGCATCCAGTGCCGCTTGTTCAACACTGGCAGCAGCGCTGTACAAACCGATGAAACGCGCCTTGGCCGCAGGGCCCTGGAGCAAGTAACGCTTCAGCAGGCCAGCGTTGCTGTCGGCATGTTCCACCGGCACCCAACGTTCGTCGGCAAGGCTGATCACCACTTTCGACCAGTCGAGCTGTTGCTGGGCCAGGTTCTGGAAAAACGCCACCGGGCTTCGGCCACCGGAAACCACCAGGGTCGCCGTGCCGTTGGCACTGATCGCCGCTGACAATGCTTTGGCCACGTTGTTCGCCAGCTCAGTGGCCAGCGCCACCGGACTGTTCAGCTCGTGAGCCTTCAGCCCCGCTGGCAGTTGCAGTTTAGATATCGCCATACCACGACCTCCCATCTCGAGTAATCAGTGCAATGGAGCTCATCGGCCCCCATGACCCGGCCGCGTAAGGCTTGGGCGCATCGCCGGCCTTTTTCCAGCCGGCGATCAGTTGGTCACACCACTGCCATGCGTACTCAATTTCATCTTTACGGACAAACAGGTTCTGATTGCCGCGCATGACTTCCAGCAACAACCGCTCGTAGGCGTCGGGGGTCCGCGCGCTGCGATAGGTGTCGGAAAAACTCAATTGCAACGGACCGCTACGCAGCTGCATGCCCTTGTCCAGGCCCTGATCCTTGGTCATCACCTGCAAGGAAATGCCTTCGTCCGGCTGCAGGCGAATGATCAAGCGGTTGCTGATCTGCATGCGCTGCTCGGGGGCGAAGATGTAGTGCGGCGGCTCTTTGAAATGGATCACGATCTGCGACAGCTTTTGCGCCATGCGCTTGCCGGTACGCAGGTAGAACGGCACACCAGCCCAACGCCAGTTGCGAATGTCGGCACGCAGGGCGACGAAGGTTTCTGTGTCGCTCTGGGTGTTGGAATTTTCTTCTTCCAGGTAGCCCGGCACCGGCTTGCCTTCGCTGTAACCGGCGATGTACTGGCCACGCACCACCTGAGTGGCGAGGCGTTC
This sequence comes from Pseudomonas sp. NA-150, assembly GCF_044336365.1. Classification (NCBI taxonomy): domain Bacteria; kingdom Pseudomonadati; phylum Pseudomonadota; class Gammaproteobacteria; order Pseudomonadales; family Pseudomonadaceae; genus Pseudomonas; species Pseudomonas sp. NA-150. The sequence goes on from NZ_CP172305.1 coordinate 5,427,465, forward strand.
CGGAGTGAAGGGCACCAGCGCCTTGAGCACCTTGACCTTCTCGTCACGAATACTGTCGGCCGACAGGTCGCTCGGCGGGTCCATGGCAATCAGGCAAAGCAGTTGCAGCAGGTGGTTCTGGATCATGTCGCGCAATTGCCCGGCCTGATCGAAGTAGCCCCAACGGCCTTCGATGCCGACTTGTTCCGCGACGGTGATTTCCACGTGGGAAATGTGATTCTGGTTCCACTGGGTTTCGAACAGGCTGTTGGCGAAACGCAGCGCAATCAGGTTCTGTACGGTTTCCTTGCCCAGGTAGTGGTCGATCCGATAGACACGGTTCTCCGGGAAGAACTGTGCGACCGCATCGTTGACCCGACGCGACGAAGCCAGGTCGTGGCCAATCGGCTTTTCCAGGACCACACGGGTGCGGTTGGTCAGGTCGACCAAATGCAGATTTTCGCAAATCGCGCCGTACACCGACGCCGGCGTGGCGAAATAGGCGATCATTGTTTCAGCGTCGCCAACGGCTTCCGCCAGGGCAACGTAATCCTCAGCCTTGAGGAAATCCACGTGCAGGTACGTCAGGCGCTCCTGAAAACGGCGGACCACCGCTTCATCGAGCTCAGCGGCCGGCACGAAGCGGCGCAGGTGAGTGTCGATGTTCGCCAAGTGCTGCTCTGTGCCGCCTGGCTCGCGCGCCAGCGCAATAATGCGCGTGTCGGCGTGCAGCAATCCCGCGTGATCCAGCTGGTACAGCGCGGGAAACAGCTTGCGCAACGCCAGATCGCCCAGCGCGCCAAACAAGGCAAAAGTGCAGGGTTCAACCGTTATCAGAGGCATAATGTTTGTTCTTTTATCAAGTTAGGCTACAAATACCTTTTTTAAAGGCATATCTCAAGGCCAAATGTAGTAATAACCACAACATTTCGTCTAAAACCAGAATCTTATGGTGATCCACGAGGCCCGTCAGTACGATAGGCCACCTTTGCCCGCCTCTGGAAGTCTCTCGATGACAGGCACCCGATAAGGACACTAAATGGACCGTACGCGTAACCTCCTGGAGCAAATCCAGGGCCGTCTCGACGAATTGAACAAGGCCGAGCGCAAAGTCGCCGAGATCATCTTGCTCAACCCGCAGCAAGCGACTCGCCTGAGCATTGCCGCGCTGGCCCAGAGCGCCAAGGTCAGCGAGCCTACGGTCAACCGTTTCTGCCGTTCGTTCGGGGTCAGTGGCTATCCCGAGCTGAAACTGCAACTGGCACAGAGCCTGGCCAGCGGCGCGGCGTATGTCAGCCGCGCGGTAGAAGCCGATGATAACCCCGAGGCCTATACCCGGAAAATCTTCGGCAGCGCCATCGCGTCGCTGGACAGCGCCCTGCAACAGCTTGACCCGAACCTGATCAGCAAGGCCGTGGACATGTTGATCCAGGCGCGGCAGATCCACTTCTTCGGCCTCGGCGCTTCCGCACCGGTGGCGCTGGACGCGCAGCACAAATTCTTCCGCTTCAACCTGGCAGTGACTGCCCACGCCGATGTGCTGATGCAACGCATGATCGCCTCCGTGGCTCATACCGGCGAATTGTTCGTGATCATCTCCTACACCGGCCGCACCCGTGAACTGGTGGAAGTCGCACGCATTGCCCGCGAAAACGGCGCTTCGGTACTCGGCCTGACCGCCGAAGGCTCACCCCTGGCCAAGGCCAGCAGCGTCAGCCTGAACATTCCGCTGCCGGAAGACACCGACATCTATATGCCGATGACCTCGCGGATCATTCAACTCACGGTACTCGACGTACTGGCCACCGGCATGACCCTGCGCCGCGGCGTGGACTTCCAGCCGCACCTGCGCAAGATCAAGGAAAGCCTGAATGCCAGCCGTTATCCGATTGATGATGAGTTGAGCTGAGACTTCAACTAAGCCAATGCGCCTGAACGCTCAGGCGCACCTGCCATCGGCCATCGGCCATCGGCCATCGGCCAGGTGCACAGCATCAGAATTGAAGAACTCATGCGTATGAAATCAACTACGGCCTACAAAAAAAATAAAATAAACACTGTAGGAATTCCGGGCACTTATAGACAGATATCCACCCCTCAGACGGGTGATATTTTACTGAAAAATAAAAACATCTAAAAACCACCCACCTCTATTTCCATTACAAAATAATATTTGGTCTTTTTTTAAATTCAATAAATCAATTCGACCCTTATTTCCTTTATCCAACGCAGATACCCCGCGGACTTTCTACTCACCAACTATCAACAACTTGAAACTATTAAAACGCCGAAACACAACAGCAGCCCCCCTACCGCAAGCGCGCCACCGCAATATCTCGAAAATACCAAAGGTCACCCAAACCCTGTTCCTCTGTACTCTTTGTCTCAAGCCACTCCCACTAACACGGGCCTGCGCACTCCAGATACATCGAACTCACACAGAGCACTGATTAAAATGACCGAAAAAAACCATCTACTATTAAACATCATCCAGTCAGCGGAATCGCCCATCACGGATTTCTCTAACCCGGACATAACCCACTCGCCAATAAACGACACTGAGTCGAAAACCACTGCGTTCGAAGCTGCATTGAAAGAGTTCGATATCACCTCGATTTTTGACATCATTCGACAACCAAAGTCAAGTTTCTGCCAACAGCTCGCCGCTTTAAGCGAGAAAAGCCCCGCTTTGAAAGAGGTGAATGCGGAACTCACTTATGACCACGCGATGTGTTATGCCATCCAGATTGGCCGGCTATACCGAGAGCAACAAACCTCTTCGCCTGATGCCGTCCAGTCCAGTCCGACCGGCACTAGGGCCTTGATTGAAAAAACACCTGACTACCCAAGTTACGAAAACCTGTTTAAGGAAAAATGGGGCGAGTTCTGCAAGGTGGGGGCCATCTCCGCCATCGACTCGCCCGTTGCTTATCTGACATCGCTCTATCGTTTGATTACCACTGTCGTGGAACCCAACGGCGAGGGGATCACCTCCAAGATACCGCTTGACGCCAGGCGCCCGGATTTAAAAGAGTTGGTGGTGAATCAGCAAACAACCTTTACCCCGCTCCCCATGCTGACCATCGTCAACGAGGTGCTGAGCAAAGGCATCGAAGATTTTTTGGGCAAGAATGCCGCCCCACTCAACCAGCAGTTAGCCGAAAAGCGTCACCCGTTTGTGTTTCCTTACCACTTTGCCCATCATCAATGCCAACTTGGCTTGGCCGCTAAAAATCACCAACTCGGCGAAATCAACTACCGCATTGCTCGAATCCTGCCAACCGGTCGCGATGCAGACAATGGGTTCGGCAATCAAACTTCGAACTCCACCAGCGCTACAGCACAGGCTCTGCTTTCGGGTCTTAGCCCTCAGCAGCAATCAGTAATCACTGAACCGACGTTGTTTTCTGATTTCTACCTCTCCAGAGCAGATACAGTCGCGGGTAGATGGATTTCTCCAGGCAGCAGCACATTCTCTCCTTGGCAGGCGTTGGAATACGGCTACGTTCTGCCAAAACAAAGTAGTATTAAAAGCTGTACGCCTGACGCGTCGGCGCTCACCCGCGCAACTAGCCCCACGTTCAATACCTTAGAGATCAATTTTACAAAGCCAGGCTCAGCCGACCGCCCATTGAAATTTCATCTAGCGTCCCATCTACGTGTATCCAAAGCCGAACGCCAAATACACTTCACTTACCGGAGCGGGCTCGATACAAAATGCCTGAATATCAACTTCCAAAAAGGTGAGAATCTTCCAACTGAACACGGCTACAAAGCCACTTTTCACATAGTAGCAATCGCCAGCGGGGGGCTCGAGCTTCCTGGCACGCCTCAAAAAGCATTCATGGCACGTAGCTTCACTATTTCTCTAGATGATGTTGGCAGTAATGATTATTTGCTCACCGACTCAGAACAGCATTTTTTCAAAGGCCACTACGGTGTTGAATTTTCATTAAGCAACCAGAATCCGTTGATAGCACTCGATACCTTCATGGATCAAAGCGGATTGAATGCCGACACCGTCGAAGCGTTGCTTGCACTGCGTCGCCACGCGCCGAAAGTCTCGGCCAATTGCCAATCCCTCAACCCGTTGCATATCGGGGTTGCCGGTGCATTGGCATTCCCTTACTCGTCCCACTACGGTGCAGGTTACGTCAATGGCGTAGGTGCTTGGGCTTCGAAAAAAAACTCGGAAGACTACGTAGACAACTCACTGGGCTTGAAAGAGGTCGATACTGCTACCGGTAAAGCCTGGCACATGACCAACACCTCGCTGCAGCGCTTCGACCGCCTGCAACGGATGATCCGCCTACAACGCTGGATGAATATCCCCTTCGCAGAGTTGGACACCCTGATCGTGGCGGCGATACGCGCCGAAGGTGAGGCCAACCTGACAATGGCGCTCAACGACAACACCTTGCGCACACTGGGGGTGTTCCGCTACCTCAGCCAACGCTACGGCATCAAGGCCGAAGAGTTCGCTGCCTTCCTTTATTACCTGTCGCCGTATGCCGACGGTGATCGCACTCCACTGTTCGATGAGGTGTTTAACAGCCCTGCCCTTTTGATACCCCACTTATCCTGGATCAGACCGCTTTCGAGACCACGAACACCGACCCCGGACAGCAGAAGACCGTTTACCAACTGTGCGCCGGCCTGGGTTTACAGCCGACGCAATCCTCCCTTGAACGCCTTGCACACAATACCCGGACCTACGTTGGCCCGTTACGGCGTTCGCTGGCGGTCGTGTCCTCGCTATACCGGCAGGCACGCATAGCCCAGATGTTCGGCTTGTCTGCCGAAGACGGGTGGGCGCTAGCCGACCTTCTGGGCGGCGCCAGTTACCACAAGGCGTTGACGTCGGGCGCCTTGCGCACGTCAGGCGACCAGCCGGATATTCTCGACGTACTGATGCAAATGGACTGGGCAGTGACTTGGCTCAAGGAAACCAAACTGAACATCAGCACCGTGCGCGGTCAGATAGGATTGGACACCACGACGTTGGTTCCCACCCAGGCGCTGATCGATCGTCTTGAACGACTGCATCAGGACGTAGAACAGACCCAGATCACCGAACAACAGGTGCAACAGCTCAATCTGCCTACTTCTTCGCCAACCTCATTCAACTGGTTTTCCGAGCTCAAGCGCACGCTGATCAACGACGGCGGGCTGGTCAAGGCGCTGCCACTGCAACCGATCGAAGATGTAAAAGCTCAACTGGCGACCGCGCTTAATGCGCTGATCAAGCCGCTGAAACTCAGTGATGCGCACAAGACCCAAGTCGAGACCAAACTCTGCGAACTGCTGTTGATTGCCCATGACCGCCAACTGCGGCTGATCGAGGGATTACTGCAAGAGGTGGCCAATCTGCCCATGGACCGTGCAGCAGTGGTCACCCATTGGGCCGGTTTGTCGGCAGAAACCCTGCTGACTACCGTCAACGCGGCTGCGAAAAAGCGCAGCCTGACCCTGGAGAGCTTTGACCCTGAGCTGCTGCAATCGCTCCAACGGCTGTTTCGCCATGCTCACATCGCACAGACCTTTAACTTGAGCGAGCTGGCACTGCGGCTGTTCCTGGCGTCCCCCCTCGTGGTTGGGCACACCCATCGTAACCGCTGTTCCGTCCTTGGCATCGCTGTACTTGCTCGAACGCTATAGCTACCTAGTCAACAACCTCGATAAACCGGAAGCCGAGTTATTGAATTACCTGTCGTTGGCTAACTTTTCTGCTCCCACGTCGGCCGCCGACGAAAACATCCCTCACGTGCTGGCCCAACTCTTGAGCTGGAGCAAAAGCGAAATTCTCACGCTGATCCAGACCCTCCCCGGCCGACAGGCCACCACGGTCGCCGAAGTTGACTGGCTCTACCGCTGCAAAAATACCTGCCAGGCCAGCGGACTGACCGCAGCAAGCCTGCTGCTTGCCACAACATTGAATCCCGCCAGCCCAGCCTCTGACTGGCAAGCCGTGGGCGAAGCCGCTATGGCGGCGAGCCGTTAATCGATACCTCTACTTTTAATGATCAAAGGAATGATTATGTCTACATCCATCGACAGCCAGCTTAATGAAACCCTACGGGATGCGCTGGTGGCCTATTATCTCGGTGAGGTCGCTACCAACAGTCCGAAACTGGCTGAGCTCGGGCTCACCCACAAACTGAAAAACGCTGACGACCTTTATCAGTTCCTGCTGCTGGATGTCCAGGTCAGCCAGGAAGTGCAAACCAGTTGGGTGGCCTCAGCCATCAGCAGTTTGCAGCAATATATCAATGGCATCTTGATGGGGATGGAACCGGGTTATGAAAGCAAGACCCTGGAACCTCACCAGATCTCGCTTTGGCGCGATCAACAGGCGCAATACCCGATCTGGGCGGCCAACCAACAACTGGCGTGGTACCCGGAAATTTATATTGATCCGAGCTTGCGCCTGAAGAAATCCGATTATTTTCGCCAATTGGAAAACGACATCAATCAAAATAAAATTGAAGTCGATACGGTTCAAGAAGCGGTTAAGACGTACCTGACCAACTTCGAGGAAGTGGCTAATTTAAGCATTGTTAACGGTTATATTGACACCGACGACTTTGCCAATGGCACATATTATTTTATTGGTAAATCCCGTGGCGAGACTGCCTATTACTGGCGCTCTGTGGACATGTCTCAGCGTAGTTTCAAGGCCGGTGCCGACGGTCCAAAACATGACACCCCGCAACCCGGCGCCTGGTCAGACTGGAGAAAAGCCAGCCTGCCGATTTCTGAGAATGCGGTGGAACACACTATTCGCCCGGTACATTTCAACAACCGCTTGTTCGTGAGCTGGCTGGAATATATTTCCAGCGACAGCTCGACCTTCGAAAGCACCTATGACGAGGACCCTAAATTCAAGACTCGATCCTTGGTTCGAATGAACATGGTCTACAAAAAATATGATAATAGCTGGAGCGCACCACACACCTACATGATGTGGCATACGGACGCGGATCCAAAAACATTGGACAGCATAGCGGTTCAGGACTCGACTACTTCATTGCTAATTGCCATGTATGCCGGTTACCGAGCCGGGTCCGATAAAGAGGGTACGAGTGATACCTATTCATTTCTTAAAACAGCAAGAGTCGACAAAAATTTCAATACACTTCCCCTATTCCCTACCCTGGGTTTGGTTCCGGATAAATCTTCACAACCTGTGAAGCAGGCCCATGTCCTGAACGTGGCACGGACTTTTGCGCTGACCAACAAAAATCGGTTTCAATTCAAAACTCCCGACTTGAAAATATCGATTAAAAGTGTGAAGAACCTCACCCCAGGTGCAGGAGTCAAGGACTGGAACATAAATCAATGGCAACCTAATATACGGGATCTACATCTGCATACTGACATCCGCTACAACCCTACGACGAGTCTCCTGGAGTTCAGCTCAAAAGTAAACCAACCCTTCCAAATGCCGATTCAAACAATCACTATTAATTTTACAATCCGCACGAATGTAACACACACGATTACCCTGATAACCAGAGCCGTTTCGACCGATTCCCACCACTTACTTCTTCCTGGCTCTGGAATTAGCCCTCCACTTCCTTTTCGCCACTCCAGTATTCCGTATGATTTCTTTGATTTCGATCTACTCGGCCCAACCGGGATAACTATTGATTGGTGCCGGAGCTTTATATGCGACTCTCCTTTCGATACAAAACTCACACTTCCTAAGCCAGTGGCAAATATTGCTTCACTTTCAGGAAAATATGTTAAAAATACCGCAAGACAAATTATTTCCAACCCATCAAAATCCATAGATTTTCTACAGTACAACGGGCATTATGGCGATGGCTATTACGATAGATATAGCAGCACCAGATTGACACTTACCCGACCAGCATTATTAAATTACCAACACTACATTGCCAGACCTACACAAATCAGTAACGCATGGCCAGCAACTCGATTAACAGAACAAACAGATCTAAAAATATCTACTCGATATACCTCTATCACACACGTTAACTCGTTGACCTACAGCATCCCAATCAACGAAGAAACACTGCTTCCCGACTGGGGCACCACCTGGCCCGCTGGAAAAAAAGAAATCCCTTTTATCCATGGCGTTTTGGTTCAGGACGGTAACAACCAGAATAGATACTTGGGCGCGGCTACCAAAGGTGTCACTGTTGAATTACAGCTTCTTCCCGCCACCTCAAAAGACCTGAAAGCCCCCAAAATAAATACCCATCACAGCGAATCCTTGGGCACTGCCGAATTTATTGACTTCAACGACTCGGATATCAGCAGAACTGACGGATCTACCTCGGCAAACCGTTCGCCCCTGCGAATGAATACGCTATTTGCCCGTGAGTTGACCGAAAAGGCCAACGTTGCCCTGGAATACTTACTGTCTTGGGAAACCCAAGGGCTGCCAGAGCCGCCCATGCAGAACAGCGGCGGAAAACCGGACCATATGGATTTCCACGGAGCCAACGGCCTGTATTTTTGGGAGCTGTTCCTGCACCTGCCATTCTTGATATCCCATCGTCTGAACCTAGAGCAGGACTTCACTGAGGCAGAGCGCTGGATGGGCTTTATCTTCGACCCTGGCCGCAAGGCCGATACAAGTATTGCGCGCCCCGCGTTCTGGAATGTACGGCCACTGGTAGAAGAAAAAACCAGCTCGAGCTACTCGACCCTTGCCGCGACTGACCCGGATGGTATCGCCAGCAGCCACCCGATTCGTTACCAAAAAGCCGTGTACAACCACTACCTGAAAAACCTGATTGACCAAGGCGACGCCGCGTATCGGCAGTTGACCCCCGATAGCCTCGGCGAAGCCAAGCTGTGGTACGTGCGAGTGCTGGACCTGTTAGGCAACCGTCCGGATATCAGGCTGATCGATCATTGGACGCCCGTCTCGTTGCAGAAACTGTCCAGGGATAAAAATCAGAAGCTCAGAGCTTTCGAGATGCAATTGAATAATCAGGATCAATTGCGCCTGCAAAGTCAGCAAGCCAATAACGGGGTGTCTGAGTACACCTTCGAACAACCGCCACTGCGGCTGCGATCGTTCGCCGAAGACCCGACGCTGCCCGAGATCGACAACCCGTACCTGCGCCTACCGATCAACTTCAAGCTGGTTGCCCTGTGGGACACCCTTGAATCGCGCCTGAGTAACCTGCGCAATAACCGGACCCTCGACGGTAAACCCCTGTCCTTGCCGATATTCGCAGCACCGCTGGACCCGAGGGATGTACTGGCCGCATTTGGTCAAGGCGCAACAGGTGGCAAAGGCAGCCGCTTGTTGACACTCGATACACCGCACTATCGGTTCTCGATCATGCACAGCCGGGCCAATGCTGCGGTGGAAACCCTGATGCAATTCGGCAATACCCTGTTGTCGCTGATCGAACGCAAGGAGCAGGCTGAACTGCTCGAGCTGCAACATCAACAAGCCTGGGATTTCGCTCAGTTCGCCATCGATCTGCAAAAGCAGGCACTGAAGATCGACCAGGAAAACCGCGAAGCGCTGCTCGCCAGCCGGCGAATCGTTGAGGGGCGTCTGGCCTTTTACAGCGAGCGCAGTGATGAGATCGTCAGCCCGGGCGAGATTGCTGCCGGTGCCGCCCACCTTGTAGGTCGGCATGCAGAAACGGTTTCAGCCGTTGCCAACATTGTTGGAAGCGCACTTAAAACAGTGCCAAACCAATATGGTGTGATTGTCGGTTTCTCTAACGGTGCAATAACGGGCGGATGGCGCCTTGAAGGCCCGGCAGAAATGATCAGCGCAGCCGCATCAGGCGTCGCGGCGACTTCACACGGTATCGGTGAAGCCCTGGATCGCGTCGAGCAATACCGCCGTCGTCATCAAGAATGGATGCACGCTCGCGATCAGGCACAACTGGAAACCCAACAGATCGACGCCCAGCTCAAGGTGCTGGACGAGCAGGATCAGGTCACGGCCCTGCAATTGCGTCAGGCAGAAACCGCTCTCGAACAGGCGAAAATCACTTACGCCTTCCTTGGCAAACGCTTCACCAAGTCCCAGCTGTATCAGTGGCTCAACGGCCAGCTCGCGTCTTTCTACTACCAGGTGTATGACGCCACTCTGTCACTGTGCCTGGCCGCCGAGGCCAGCTGGCAATACGAGCTGGCTGACTTCTCCACCCGTTTCATTCAAACCGGGGCCTGGAACGATGCTTATCGCGGCTTGACCGCTGGCGAGTCGTTGAAACTCAATCTGCTGAAAATGGAGAGCGCCTACCTGAGTCGTAACGAACGAGTATTGGAAATCAGCAAAACCGTCTCGCTGCGCCAGCTCAAGGCTAAAGACTCGGCGTCTGCGCTCAACAAAGACTGGGAAACGGTATACACCAAGCTGCAAGCGGACGGCAGTGTGGACTTCGAACTGACGCAGCCCATGTTCGACAATGACTACCCTGGCCAGTATTGCCGACGCATCAAGCGCATCAGCGTTTCCCTACCCGTCACACTCGGCCCCTATGAGGACATTCGCGCCACGCTGACGCAGACCTACAACAAGGCCGAGCTGGCCAACAACGTGGGCGCAAGTGTCCGCGAGAACCTGCGCGCCAGTCAGCAGATCGCACTATCGAGTGGTGTCGACGACGACGGAATGTTCACCTTGAACTTCGATGATGAGCGCTACCTGCCGTTCGAAGGTACGGGCGCAATTTCCCGTTGGTCCTTGAGGTTCCCGGCTCATGCGGATCAAAAAACCATGCTTGAGTCGCTGACCGACATCATTGTGCATGTCCAGTACACGGCCAAGGCCGGGACAGGAGCTTGAGCATGCACACTCAAGACTCCCTCACCATCAACAACCCCTCCCTGCCCAAGGGCGGGGGGGCTATTCAAAGCATCGGCAAGGGCCTGGGGCCGGTCGGCACGCTGGGAACGGCCTCGTTTGACATTCCGTTGCCGATCTCCCCTGGCCGTGGCTACGCCCCGGCCCTGTCCCTTGGCTATAGCAGCCATGCCGGTAATGGTGTGTGCGGCTTGGGGTGGGGCTTGTCGCATTACGCGATTTCCCGACGAACCAGCAAGGGTGTGCCGACCTACACCGACGATGATCTTTTTGAAGGTCCGGGCGGCGAGGTGTGGATGCCGGAACGAAGCGTCGACGGCAGTATCAAGCGTCGAAGCGTACGTGCGTACCAAGGGCTAAATCTGGGAACGACCTATCAAGTCGCTCGTTACCAACCCAGGATCAAAGCGGGCTCCGAACTGATCGAGCACTGGCGCTCCAGCGTCACCGATCCTGGATTCTGGCTGGTCCATGCCAGTGACGGCGGCCTGCACCTCTATGGTTTCAATGAACAGGCGCGCATCGCCGCGCCCGCAACCGGCCAGCAACGGGTAGCTCAATGGTTGCTGGAAGAATCGATGAATGCCCATGGCGAGCACATCGTTTATGAGTACAAACAGGAAGACGAGCAAGGACTCACATCGGAATCGACACGCGATCACAACAGCCAACGCTATTTGCGCCGAGTTTGCTACGGCAACGCCACCGCCCACAACCATCTCTATGCGTGGAGCCGGCTGACGCAACCGCTGCAATGGCATTTCCAGCTGGTTTTTGACTACGGCGAACGAGCCACCGGCCTGAGCGATCAACCCAACTATCTCGCGCCCAATCCCTGGGCCGTGCGCAGTGACCCGTATTCCAGTTATGCCTATGGTTTCGAACTCAGAACCTCGCGTCTGTGCCGCCAAGTGTTGATGTTTCACCACTTCCCTGACGAGCTGGGTGAAGCGCCGGTATTGGTCAAGCGTCTGTTGCTCGAATATCAGGCCACCGATCTATCGTACAGCCAGCTTCTGGCTGCACATCTCCAGGCCTACGACGCCAAGGGTCAGGTCGAATATCGACCGCCGCTGGAATTCAGTTACAGCGCGTTCGACATCGAAAAAAGTCGCTATCACGCCTTTCAGAATTTGCCGGGACTCAACGACGGTCAACGCTATCAGTTAGTGGATCTTTACGGCGAAGGCTTACCTGGAGTGCTCTATCGCTCCGATAAAAGCTGGTTCTACCGTGAGCCGCAGCGAGCGCAAGCAGCGCAACACCCTGATGAGGTGAGCTACGGTGAGTGGCAAGCACTTCCCCGTCTGCCCAACGCCGACCAACACAAGCACGTGAGCCAGTCCTTGACCGACCTCTCGGGCGATGGGCGCCTGGACTGGATTGTCGCTCAGCACGGGTTGCACGGGTTTTTCACCCTCAACCCGGATCGCAGTTGGTCAAACTTTGCGCCCTTCGGCGTGTTCCCTCGGGAGTTCTTTCATCCCGAAGGTCAACTCGCTGATCTGATCGGCGACGGCCTCAGCGACCTGACCTTGATAGGCACCCAAAGTGTGCGTCTCTACTCTGCAAACCCGCAGGGCCGAGGCTTCACCAGCGCCACTGAAGTCGAGCATGAACTTCCTGACGATAGCTTGCCGGCGATGAGTAATAGCCATAACGAAGTGGTGGCGTTCAGCGACGTGCTGGGCAGCGGTCAACAGCACCTGGTGCGGATCCGTCATAACGAAATCAGGTGCTGGCCGAATCTGGGCCATGGCAATTTCGGTCGAGGCTTTCGCCTCGCCGAGCTGCCGTTTGCCTACGACGAATTCGAGGCCTCGCGCATCCTGCTGGCCGACCTGGATGGCTCAGGAGCCGCCGACATTCTTTACCTCAAAGCCGACCACGTGGAAATCTTCATGAACCGTGGCGGCAATGGTTTTGAGCAGCAGCCGCGGATCCAAACCTGGCCAGAAGGCGTGCGCTACGACCGTTTCTGTCAGGTGAGCACGGCGGACCTGCAAGGGCTGGGCTGTTCCAGCCTGATTCTGACATCGCCCCACGGCTCGCCCCGGCATTGGCGCTGTGACTTCATCACCTGCAAACCCTATTTACTGGTGGGCACCAACAACAATATGGGCGCATCGGGCAAGGTCGCCTATCGCAGTTCGGCACAAGAATGGCTGGACGAAAAACAACAACTGTTGGCGGCAGGCAAACCCGCGAGTTGTTACGTGCCGTTCCCGATTCATCTGGTCAGCCAACAGCACCAACTCGATGAGATCACCGGCAACCAACTCACTCAACAGCTGAATTATCGCCAGGGTTATTACGACGGGCACGACCGCGAAATGCGCGGGTTTGGTCTGTTGCTGCAATCCGACAGTGAAACCACTAGCCGGACCTCTGAACGCGAGCATGACGGTGCGCCACTGCTGACCAAAACCTGGTTTCACACGGGTCGTTTCGTCGACCTGCCGGGCGACGACTATGACACCTCGGACAGCCAGGCCCAGCCTTTGGGCAAGGCGCTATTGTTCAACGACATCCACAATGTCATCCCCGCTGCGAACAAAACTACCCAACAAGAAATGGCCAGAGCCCTCAGTGGCCTGACCCTGCGCGTGGAAACTTTCGGCCTCGACGGCAGCGCGCAACAGGCCCTGCCCTACGCAGTGCAACAGACGCGTTATGCGGTGGTACTGGAGCGTTCGAGTAGCGAGCAGCAACCCTACGCCGTCATGCGTCCTCTGGTGCTGGAGTCCATCGCCTACCACTACGAGCGTCAGCCGGATGACCCGCTTTGCCAGCACACCATTAACCTCGCCTGGGACATGTTTGACTACCTGACCCATAGCGTGAACGTCAATTATGCACGGCGCAAAACCCCTCAAGACGAACCACCGTTCAGTGAAAAGCATGAGCAAACCTGGTGGCGCGACACCCATGATGGTGCGCAAGCCTGCTACCACCTCAATGAAACGCGCGCTCAGTTCATTCAACATCCTCTTACGGAAAATCGTCGCCTGGGCTTGCCCTACCGACAGCGCAGTGATGCGCTGGAACTGGCAGCCCATGAACTGACGCCCTCACGGATTTCCTTTGAGCATTTCCGAGACTCGAAAGGCCCCCTCAAACTCACTGCCACGCGGATACTGACTGGGTTGTCTGTACAGCGTTACAAACACCCGCAGCTACCTGACAAAATCCTCGACGCGGGCAGCTCGACCTACCAGGCCCTGCAGGGGTATTTCGAAAGTGCAGAGCTAAATGAAACCGCGTTGCGTGTCTATGACTCAGTCCTGTCTCCCGCTCAACTGGAAGACCGATTGAAGGGTGACGGCTATCAAACCATGGCCACGTTCTTGCCCGCCGACGACGCCGTGCTTTGGTCAACCTGCAAAGGTTTCGTCACCTATGGGACAGCCAATCGCTTCTACAAAGTCCTTGGCGTGAAAGCGACCCAACGTCAGGGCACCACCACTGTTGGCTACGACATCTATCACTGCCTGCCAACCCAAGTCACGACGGCAGACGTCTGCCTTACCGAGGCTCACTATGATTATCGGCTCATGCTGCCTACCCGTATCATCGACCCGAATTTAAATACTCAAGAAGCGCTGTACGACGCCTTTGGAACGTTGCGCGTCAGTAGTTTCCATGGCACCGAACGTGGCCAGGCAGCCGGTTTTGCGCCTGTCTCCGACTATCGAGTCGCTATCACGGCCCCCGAAGATGCAATAGCGAACCCACACAGTGCATTACAGGGTGCAGCAGCCGCTCACTTCAGTCATGCATTCGCGTGGATGGGCCGGGCACCCCAAGACTTGATCAACGACAAAACCTGGTTGGCACAGCAAGTGGCCCTGGGCAACGTGCTGCCCAATGGGTATATCCGTTATTCGGCGCGGCTGAGACTGACCACTGACCCAGCTTCGACCCAGTGGGTGTCGCAAGCAAAACGTGAGCCCGCCTACGCGGTCAGCCTGCTGGCCGACCGTTACCCAGACGACCCCCAGGCCGCACAGATCCGCATCTCCATCACCTCTTGGGATGGCTTCGGTCGCGTGCTGCAAACCCGGCAAAAAGTCGAGCCTGGCGACGCCTACCAAACCCATGCCGATGGCAGGCTCGCATGGCAGGGTGGTCAGCCGGTGACCGCAGCCAGCGCTTCACGCTGGCGGGTTAGCGAAGGGGTCGAGTACAACAACAAAGGCTTGCCGATTCGTGTCTACCGCCCCTTCTTCGCTGACCACTATCGGTACATAGACGACTCGTCGCTCAGGCAACTAGGGCTGAGCGATCAACAATTCTATGACCCGTCAGGCAGACCGACGCTGACCATCACTGCCAAAGGCCTGTGGCGCCGGAAACGTTACCTGGCCTGGTACAGCATTAACGAGGATGAAAACGACACCTATGACGAAGCCATGGCGGACAAGGCGCGCCGAGAAAAGGAGCGCACATCATGAACCTGGACGTTCATCGCCATACTCCGACATTGACCACCCTTGATAGCCGAGGTCTGATAGCGCGGGTCGTTACCTACCGCCGCACACAAGCCGGTGGTACTCCGCAAGCGCGGATCACTCGACATGAATACAACGCGTCAGGTCTGCCCGTCGCAGACTGGGACCCGCGTTTGTTCAGTGAGACCCGGCCTCCCAATCAGCGCCGTATCTACAGTCTTACCGGCGCTCTACTCTGCAACACCAACGTAGATGCCGGGTGCCGCATACAACGCTTTACCGATGCCGGACCCGTACGAGAAAGCTGGGACATAAGGGGAGCGCATTCGCAGACTGACTACGACGAGCTGTTTCGCCCTACTGCCATTCACCACCAGAGCATCGGCCAAACCAGCCGCGTCACCCAACGCTTCGTGTATGCCGCCAACGCCTCCCAGAATGCTGCCCATAACCAATGTGGCCGTCTGATTCGTCGTGATGACGGAGCTGGCAGCGTGCTGTATTCGGACTATGGATTGACCGGTCACTCGTTGAGCGAAACCCGACACTTCTTGAACAATCTCGAGCAGCCGGACTGGCCAGCCACTGTCAGCGAACGCGAGAAACTGTTGGAAAACGGAATGGGAGCAATCACCCACTGGGCATTCAGTCCAGTGGGAGAAATGCTTAGCCAGCTCGATGCGTCAGGCAACAGACAGCGCTCAACCTACACCGTAGCCGGCCAGCTCGGCAGCCTGAAGCTGCACCCAAGCGGCCAGAGCGAATTGACGGTTTTGCAGGACTTGAGTTACACCGCCTTCGGGCAACTCAGCAGTCAAACAGCGGGCAATGGTGTTGTCAGCCGCGCAGACTACGACGCCGCCGACGGACATCTACTCAGGCTCACTGCGTCACGCCCGGGTCGAGGTGTCCTACAAGACCTCAGCTATGGCTATGACCCGGTGGGCAATATCGTCCGGGTTGAAGACCACACCCAATCGATCCACTACTTCAACAATCAACGGGTCGACGGCGTCAATAACTATGTTTACGACAGCCTCGACCAGTTGATCGAAGCCACTGGGCGCGAAGCGCTGGGCGGGCGCATCCAGCCAGGATTACCCGAGCTGGGCACCAACCCTGGCGATACCAGCCAATTGATCAACTACACCCAGCACTACCAATACGACGCAGGCGGCAACCTCACGCAATTGCGCCATGTCGGAAAGCACAACTACACTCGCGACATGCAGGTTGCGTCCAACAGCAATCGCAGCCTGCCCGTTACCCAGGGCAAAACTCCAGTGGATTTTCCAGGCGGCTTCGACGCCAACGGTAACCTGCTGAAGCTGGAGGGGGGGCAAACGCTACAGTGGAACGGCCTGGATCAGTTGCACAGTGTGGTCTTGTTGCCCCGCGCAGGTGGCAACGATGATGTTGAGCATTACACCTACGATGGTGCTGGCCAGCGTGTGCGCAAGGTCCGCATCACGCAAGCAAAAACCACCACGCTCACCACCGAAGTCCGCTACTTGCCAGGCCTGGAGATTCGTAGCAAGAACTCGGAACGTCTGGAAGTCATGACTCTCCAGGCCGACCATTGCACCGTTCGCTACCTGTATTGGGTAGAGGGTAAACCGCAAGGTATCGACAATAATCAACTGCGCTTCGGCCTTAACGACCACTTGAACTCCAGCAGCCTGGAGGTGGATGACCAAGGCAAGCTGCTCAGCCACGAAGGCTACTACCCATATGGCGGAACGGCCTGGTGGGCCGCCAAATCCGCACTGCAAGCCAAATACAAAACCATTCGCTACTCAGGCAAGGAGCGTGATGCCAGCGGACTTTATTACTACGGATTCCGATATTACGCCCCGTGGTTGCAGCGCTGGATTAATCCGGACCCTGCGGGAGATGCGGACGGACTTAACCTTTACAAAATGGTTAATAACTCTCCCCTTACCTTGGTCGACCCGAACGGGTTGATGTTTGCGCGCGCAGCAGCCAAGGTAGTTGGCGGAGCAGGCATTGCCGGTTATCAGGTCTACAAATCAAAAAACCAGATCCAGGATGCCTCTGTCTCAACACCTTCCTCTCGTGACAATACGGGTCTGAAAACACCCGGTGAAACTCAAGCCAACAAGTGGCTGGAAAAATCGCAACAGCACGTCTTAAAACCAGAAGACAAGATTATCGGCTCGTTCAGCGGTCGGCTGGCAACCGCGTTTAATCTGGCGCAAGGTCAGTTACCGGGCGCCAAAGCCATCGCCAAAGGTGCTGAACTGACCGCCGAGGCCGCTCAGTTCGCGACCCATTCAGAGGTGTCGGAAATCAACAAGACCAGCCTGGCTAAATCGGCAGTTGTTGATACCTATAACAACTTAGGCAACGTCGTAACGGCGACTAAAAAAGCGCTGCATACAACCGCCGTCGCCGCTACCGTGCCGACGCAAAAGCAAAACGAAATACAAGATGAACTGCGCAGGAGAGGTAACGAAGCAAAGGACGGGCTGACCACGTCTGTGGCCACGGGCGTCGGTGTTGCGGGTGTGCTGGACACCGCTGCAATCCTGGCCCCTCCAGGGCCGATCAAACTGGGCATCATGGGAGCATCGTTCCTGTGGAAAGCGACAGGGGTCGTACATACCGCGGAAGAACTGTCCAAAATTGCTGAACAGCACAAGGACCTGACTTCCAATGAGCTTGGCAAAAATGCGTTTGCTCAAGTGAAGGATATCAACAAACAAAAGAGAGCCGAGTTGATCAATCAATATGTGAAGAATGCGTCGTAAAGCGTCGCGTCAGAGAGCCCTACACATTTTAATCTTCGGTTAACACGTTCCGGTCGCGGCTACTTCGCGACCGCTTTATGTCTCTATTTCGATCACCCACTTCGCGGCTCACTCATGCGCTCGCGAACTGGATTTGTTCGCACTTTTTTCCTGCAAGCACAGGAAACTAACGAGTCGAGTAAACATGAACCATGCACTCCATCGCCACACACCGACACTCACTGCCATTGATAGCCGAGGCCTGACTTTACGGAACGTGGCCTACCATCGTGTTGACCCCACTGAATCACTTCAAGCACGGATCACACGGCACCAGCATGACGCAACAGGCAACATCGTTGCTGCTTGGGACCCACGACTAAATGAAGCATCGCTCGCGAACCAACGCTCTGTGTTTAGCCTGGGCGGCTCGGTTTTGGTCACCCGCAATGTCGACGCCGGAGACCGGATAAACCGCTACACCGATGCGGGCGACATCAAAGAAAGCTGGGACAGTCGAGGCACTCACTGGCAAACCGATTACGATGAAATGCTGCGGCCGGTGAAGCTGATCGAACGCGGCAAAGATCAACCCGCGCGGGTCATTATGCGCTTTGCATATGTCAACGCGTCACCTGTGACCGCCGCACACAATCAATGCGGGCGGGCGATCCGTGAGGACGACAGCGCAGGCTCGCTGCTGTTTTCCGAGTATGGGTTGCTGGGTCAGCCGCTGAGTGAAACCCGCCACTTTCTGAAGTCTCTGGAGCTGCCCGATTGGCCTGCCGAACCCGCCGACCGTGATCATCTGCTGGAACCCGGTATGGGCGCCACGACCTACTGGCAGTACGCCCCGACCGGTGAGTCGCTGACGCAAATCGATGCGCTGGGCAATGAGCAACGTTCGACCTATGACGTATCGGGTGAACTGTCCACATTGACGCTGCACCCTAAAGGGGGCACCGAACACCCCATCTTATTGGACGTTGCCTACAACGCCCACGGTCAGATAGAACAGCAAACTGCCGGTAACGGCGTGATCAGTCGAGCCGAATATGACCCGTCGGACGGACGCCTGAAAAGCCTCGAGACACTGAAGCCTGATCGCAGCAACCTCCAAGCACTGAAATACCACTACGACCCGGTCGGCAACATTGTGCGTGTTGAAGACAGCGCACAAGCCACCCGGTATTTCTCCAACCAACGCATTGATCCGATTAACCACTACACCTACGACAGCCTTTATCAATTGATCAAAGCCACGGGACGCGAAGCCCTGGGTGCCACCATCGGCCAGCAACTGCCGGACCTGAACCTGACACCGGGCGACACTCATCAGTTGCTCAACTACACCCAGCACTACCAGTACGACAGCGCGGGCAACCTGACTCAGCTGCAGCATGTAGGCAACCGCTCTTACACGCGGGTGATGGACGTTTCACGCAGCAGCAACCGCGCCCTGCCAATCATTGAGGATCAAGGCACTCGCGACTTCAACACAAACTTCGATGCCAACGGCAACCTGCAAGCCTTGCAGCGCGGCCAGAACTTGCAGTGGGACAACCGTAACCAGCTCAGCGGAGCCGTGATACTGCCGCGAGAAGGCAGCGACGACGATAGTGAGCGTTATATCTACGATGCCCAAGGAACGCGGGTACGTAAGGTCAGCACCACCAAGGCTAAAAGTACTACGCACGTCGCCGAGGTCCGCTACCTGCCGGGTCTGGAAATTCGCAGTGATAGCCGCGAGCGCCTGGAGGTCATCACGTTGCAGGCCGGTCGCTGCAACATGCGCTATCTGCACTGGGTCGTTGGAAAGCCACCAGGCATCGAGAACAATCAGCAGCGTTACAACGTTGACGACCTGCTGAGCACCAGCTGCATGGAACTGGATCTTCAAGCCAGCCTTCTCAGCCACGAAGGCTATTACCCTTATGGCGGCAGCGCCTGGTGGGCCGCCAAGTCAGCGCTGCAAGCCACTTTCAAGACCATTCGTTACTCGGGCAAAGAGCGCGACGCCAGCGGCCTTTACTACTACGGCCAGCGCTACTACGCGCCGTGGTTGCAGAGGTGGATCAATCCCGACCCTGCCGGGACGATTGACGGGCTGAATCTCTATCGAATGGTGGGCAACAATCCCATCAGCAATAGCGATCCAGACGGACGAGCAGGTGTGTCAAACCTGCCGGGCTCAAACTTCGGTTTCGATGGCATGACAAGAGCAGGACGCGAGGAACGCGCATTACGCAAAGCGAGCGAGGCAGCGACCATATCGAAACGCGCAGCGAAACTGGCGCGAGCACAAGAACTGGAGCCGCTCAATGACGCCGTTGCCATTCACCTGGAAGTGTTAAGCATCTCGAAACAGCGCGCCGAAGCAGCTCACCAGCAATTACTCAATTACTCGTCACTTCAGGAGCACGTAACGTCTGCTGTCAAACGAGGCGTCGCAGTCGTGGCGACCTCAGCTATCGGCACAGGGGCCGGGATCGGCGGAGCGTTGCTCGGTACGGCAATCTTGCCGGGTATCGGAACGGCGGCAGGTGCGGTGGGTGGTTATGTGATCGGTAAAACAGCCAGCGTGCTTGCCGATTATGCCGCCGAAAGAACGGGACTAAGCGCCTCTGTAAAACTGAAAACCAGTCCTTTATCCGCCGATAAAATATTCGAGGAAGGTGAACACAAAACCGTCAACCTCTCGGGATACGCGGCCTCGAAATTTAAAAAAATGCTCCCGACCACTCAAAATGGAGCCTACAAATTCGGGAAAGACCTTTCAAAAACCGCATTAGGTAAAGCACCCTTTGGCCAAGCGCTGAAAGTACTGCCTGAGATCCCTGAATTGATCCATGAAAACTTAGGGGCCGCCTCTGGCCTGTCGGAAGCAAAGGCTGAAAAACTCGACAATAAACTCACAGGCCTGATCCAAAGAATCGATGGAAGCCTGGGGTCGATCACCGCGATGTTTGATCAGCTTAATGCCAGCAGCGTCAACACCCCCGAATTCGGCGATATGTTCAAAAACAGCACGGCACAAAGTCTGTCTACAGCGACGTTGGAAGTGACCAATCGGCTTAGAGAAACTCAGGCGCTGGGCCGGCGCGTGGCAGCAATGCGTTAGAGCGGCCAGCCGTTATCCGATTGATGATGAGTTGAATAACCAGTAGCAGCACGGCTTGCCGGCGATGGGGATTTTGCGGACGCCATCGCCGGCAAGCCGTGCTGCTACAGGGATCGCGGTGTATCTGACACCCCTCAATGCAACAAATGCGCCTGCAACGTCAAATGCGCTTGCTCCCCCGGCGCGAGGCTCAGCACATTTGAGCCACCGGACGCCGCTTCAACGCACACAAAGCCCATCGCCTCATGCCCGCCCACGCCCATCAATGGGCGGCTACCGGGATGCCAGACGATGGTGTTGGTGCTGTCGCTGGTATCAATGCACAGGCTGCGTTGCCAGGTTTCGTCCTGCAGTTGCAGTTGCCCGGCGTGGTTGAACACCCTCTGACACCCGCCCTCGACCCGTAGCTCGCCTTCTTGCTGGCAGGCCTGTCGATTGAGTTGGTCGTAACCTTTGGCGCCGTCGAGCCCGTCGAGTGCCACGTCGGCTACATCGCTGATGCGCCAGTAGGCGTGCAGCGCATGGCTGAAGTGGCACGGCTCGCTGTCTTCGTGCTGGGTGCTCAACCGCAACTCCATGCCCTGCCCCAGATCGGCGTGCAAGTCGACCTGCCAGTCCCACAGCTTCAGGCGCCAGTGCAGGCTGACGCCGGACTCGTCTTCAGTGCTGTCGATGAGTTTCCAGTCAAGCAGCCGCGCCCAGCCATGGGACGGCCACACCCCTTCACTGGGATGACGGCCATACCACGGCCAGCACACCGGCACGCCGCCACGAATCGCGCCGACTTGCGGCCACTGCGACGCACACCACAGCCACGGGTGCTGGCCACGCGGCTGGAAATGCAGGAGTTGTCCGCCCTGACGACTGAACACCGCCTGGCAGGTCGGGTGATCGATCAACAACACGTCGCGCTGCTGAAAACGCTCCCACTCAAACGTCGGTCGTGCCCGGGACGAGGTGAAGAATCGTTGCAGTGGATGTTCAAGCGTGCCCGTGATCATGATGACTGTCCTGCTGCGGCTTGAAATAAAGACGATTGATCGTCGTAAAAAACAGAAAAAAAAGAGCAAAAAAACGGGCAGCCAACGCTGCCCGCAAAGCACACACGACCCTTGATTTGTAAAAGCGCTCACGTCCTTTTGTTAAACGCTTCCTGAAACTTTGACTGCATGCTCAGGCCAGCAACGCGTGCGTTGCCGACCTGATCAACACCGCCTGGGCTCTTGATGTATCAGAACACCGTCTGAATTTTCAGGCCGGCCACCAGAGCGTTGTCGACTTCGTCCACGCCACCTGGGTGGGTGATGTATTGCAGGTTAGGACGTACGGTCAGCCAGTTGGTAACGTGGAAGCCGTAGTTGATTTCGTAGTTGTACTCGGTGCTGCGCAACGGTGAGAACGCCGGATTGTCGTAGTCGGTGACACCGTTACTGGCGTTGAGCAACTCGGCGTTTTTCTTCACGTCATCGTTAACATGGATACGGGCAAAACCGATCCCCATGTCATCCTTCGGACGCATATCGAACGGGCCTTTGTACACAAACATCAGCGACTGGTAGTTGTCGATGAAGTTGGTGTCCTTGTCGTGGAAGGTTGCGTTAGCCGCAACTTGCAGACCGCGAGAAGCATCGCCGTTGTGAGTGGTCAGTTGCTGTTGCACTACGCCCCAGAAGCCGTGCTTGCTGCTGTGAACCTTGTAGGCATTACCGGTGGTCGCTGCGTTATTGCCGTTGGCGTCCTCAAGAACGTCATTGGCGTTGGCCGAGCTCTTGTAATAACCGACACGGTATTCGCCTGGAAGACCGTTAGGGTTCGGCGACCAGACCAGTTCAACCGGAATCAGGGCGCCGGTGGTACCACTGCCGCTGAGCTTGAAGCCGTTACCGTGCTCTAGCTGCGATGGGTTCTGGTCGTACACACCGATTTGCGCATAGAACTCAGGCGTGATGTTGTACTTCACGCGCAAAGCCGCCTGCATGACCGGCCAGTTGTACCAGATGTTCGTTGCCCAGTTACCCGCTTGGGAGCCGCAGAATGCCAGGTTCTGGAATTCGCAAGGGAAGGTGTTGAAGTCTTCGCCTACGCCCATGTAACCGGCTTTAACATCCAACGTTTTGTCGAGGAACTGATGCTGAACCCACAATTGGGTCAGACGCACCATGTGGCCACGGCCGTAAACTTCTTGAGAAGAACTCAAGGTGCCGGCACGCGGGTCGCCGACACGGTCATTGGAGATGTTTTGACCATTACGATTGGTGAGCTCGACCTTGGCCTGGGTGTTATCCCAACCCAACAGCTTTTGCAGGTCTAACGCCGCGCCCAGGCCAAACTGGTCGGCATAACGCGCAGTCTTGTCGTTGTTGTAGCCACCATGCAGGTTGCCCCCTACTTCACCGACATAGTCCGCCTTGATGTCGATACCCATCTCGATCAGCTTGGTCCGCTCACCGCCCCAGTCGCCAGTCATCCATTTGGAATCGGCGCTGAAAGCGTCGTCTGCCATCGCATTGGCAGAAAGAACCAGCGCTGCAACTGCCGACACTTGGCAGAGCAAACGGCTATTGTTGTGTGCCTTTTTCATCCATAACTCCTCGTTTTATTGTTATTAGCTTTTAGTACGTGGTCTTCTATTTACATCGTGTTGCCGGTTGATCGATCGATACGGCAGGATCGACCCACCCGCAGTGCTCCATGCCGCCTCAGAGGCCGCGGTTAATCTGTGTCACGTTGCCCGCTCGTTCAGCGGGCTGAGGCTTCCCCAGAACCCCCAACCGCTCGCCGCTTTTGGCGTCGAACAGCAGTACTTTGGACGGGTCGAACTGCAGCGTCAGCGTTTCGCCTACCTGCGGTGCGACATCCGGCGCCAGCCGGCAGCAGACCTTGCTCTCGTTGAGCGTGACGAACACCAGGGTGTCCGGGCCGGTGGGCTCGGTGACCTGGACTTCGGCACGAATGGTCGGCAAGCCATTGGGTTCGACGGGCGCCAGAACGATCTGCTCCGGGCGCATACCGAGAATGATGTCGCGGTCTTCCAGGCCGGCGTCGGAGATGCCCAACGGCAACTCGCAACGCGCCTGACCGCTGTCCAGCAAGGCCACCAGACGCCCGTCCTTGCGCTGCAGGCGCAGAGGAATGAAGTTCATCGGCGGCGAGCCGATGAAGCTGGCGACGAACTGGTTGGCTGGATCGTTGTAGATCTGCTTCGGTGTACCGAACTGCTGAATGATGCCGTCCTTCATGACCGCCACTTTGTCGCCCAGGGTCATGGCCTCGATCTGGTCGTGGGTCACGTAGACGGTGGTGGTCTTGTTGCGCTGGTGCATCAGTTTCATTTCAGTGCGCATCTCGACCCGCAGTTTGGCGTCGAGGTTGGACAGCGGTTCGTCGAACAGATTGATCTTCGGACGACGCGCCAGCGCACGGCCCATGGCCACACGCTGTTGCTGACCACCGGAGAGCTGGCCCGGCTTGCGATTGAGCAAGTGCTCGATCTGCAACAGCTTGGCGACGCGCGCGACTTCTTCGTCGATGGCGGCCTGGCTCATCTTGCGAATCTTCAGACCGAACTCGATGTTCTCGCGCACGCTCATGGTCGGGTACAGCGCGTAGGACTGGAACACCATGGCGATGTCGCGGTTTTTCGGGCTCATGCCGCTGACGTCCTGATCATCGATCAGGATCGCGCCGCCGGAGATGGTTTCCAGACCTGCGATGCAGTTCATCAGGGTCGACTTGCCGCAGCCCGAAGGACCGACCAGGATCAGGAATTCACCGTCCTTGATCTTCAGGTCGATGTTCTTCAGCGTGTCTGGCAGGCCGTGGCCGTAGGTCTTGTTTACATTGCGGATTTCAAGCGTTGCCATGATTACCCCTTGACTGCGCCGGCCGTTAGCCCACGCACGAAATACTTGCCTGCGACGATGTAGACCAACAGTGTCGGCAGCCCGGCGATCATCGCCGCCGCCATATCCACGTTGTATTCCTTGACCCCGGTGCTGGTGTTGACCAGGTTGTTCAACGCCACCGTGATCGGTTGTGAATCGCCACTGGAGAACACCACGCCGAACAAGAAATCGTTCCAGATCTGGGTGAATTGCCAGATCAGGCAGACCATGATGATCGGGGTCGACATCGGCAAAATGATCTTGCGAAAGATGGTGAAAAACTCGGCACCATCCAGACGTGCAGCCTTCACCAGTGCATCGGGAATGCTGATGTAGTAGTTACGGAAGAACAGCGTGGTGAACGCCAGGCCGTAAACCACATGGACGAAGACCAGGCCAGTGGTGGTGCTGGCCAGACCCATTTTGCCGAGGGTGAACGACGCCGGCAGCAGCACGGTCTGGAACGGCAGGAAGCAGCCAAACAGCAGCAGACCGAAGAACAGTTGCGAGCCACGGAAGCGCCACATCGACAGCACGTAACCGTTAAGCGCACCGATCGCGGTAGACAGCAGCACCGCAGGCACGGTGATCTTGATCGAGTTCCAGAAGTAACCGTCAACCGTGGCCCAGGCCTTGACCCAGCCAATGGCGGTGATCACGGTCGGCCAGCTCAGCAAGTTGCCGGTACTGATGTCTTCCGGCGATTTGAAGCTGGTCAGCAGCATGACCACCAGTGGTACCAGGTACAGCAGGCACGCCAGGATCAGCACCGCGTGGATCGCGATGCGACTGAAGTTGATGGAAGGTTTGTCGGCGAAACTAGTCATTGCGCTTGGCCCTCAGCTCGGAATACAGGTAAGGCACCACGATGGCGAGAATCGCCCCGAGCATCAGAATCGCACTGGCCGAGCCCATGCCCATCTGGCCACGGCTGAAGGTGAACGAGTACATGAACATCGCCGGCAAGTCGGAGGAATAACCCGGACCGCCCGCTGTCATTGCCGCCACCAGGTCGAAGCTCTTGATTGCGATGTGCGCGAGGATCATCACGGCACTGAAGAACACCGGACGCAGGCTTGGCAGCACCACTTTCCAGTAGATGGTCGGCAGGCTCGCGCCGTCGATTTGTGCCGCACGAATGATCGATTGGTCGACGCCCCGCAGACCTGCAAGGAACATCGCCATGATGAAGCCGGAGGCCTGCCAGACGGCGGCGATCACCAGGCAATACACCACGCGATCAGAGTCGATCAGCCAGTCGAGACGGAAGCCTTCCCAGCCCCAGTCACGCAACAATTTGTCCAGGCCCATGCCCGGGTTGAGCAGCCATTTCCACGCCGTACCGGTCACGATCATCGAGAGCGCCATCGGGTACAGGTAAATGGTGCGAATGAAACCTTCGCGGCGAATACGCTGGTCGAGGAACACCGCCAGCAACACGCCAACTACCAGGGTGATACCGATGAACATGCCACCGAATACCGCCAGGTTTTTGCTTGCGACCCACCAACGATCGTTGTTGAACAGGCGCTCGTACTGCGCCAGCCCTGCCCACGTATAGGAAGGCAGAAAGGTGGATGTTGTGAACGACAGAACAAACGTCCAGAGGATATAGCCGTAGAAGCCAACCAGCACGATGAACATGCTAGGCGCCAGTACCAGCTTGGGTAACCAGCGTTGCAGCGCATCGAACGGCGAGGCTTTGCTGAACACAGCGACAGAGCTCATCGGAAAATCCACTTTAAGTACATCAAATCCAGACCACAGTCGTGCGTGAAACCGGGCTACGGTTTCAACAGCACGAACTGCGGCTGGGGTTTACGTGTTATTTGAAACAGTGATTACTTGGCAGACTTGACCGCTGCGGCGAGCTTCTTGGCTGCATCGGCCGGATCGGCTTTCGGGTCGTTGATGTAGTTGGTCACTACGTCAAAGAACGCGCCTTGTACTGCCAGCGAGGTCGCCATGTTGTGCGCCATGCTTGGCTGCAGGCCGCCGGTCTTGGCATCTGCCAGGAAATCTTTGGCAGCGGTCTGGGCACAGGAGTCGAAGCCGTACTTGCCCATGTCGGCCAGCATGTCGGTCCGCACCGGGATCGAACCCTTGTTGATGCTGAAGACCTTCTGGAAGTTCTCGCCGAGAACGACCTTGGCAATGTCCTGCTGAGCAGCCGTCGTGCCCTTGTCCTTCTGCTTGAACACCGCCAGAGAGTCGATGTTGTAAGTGAAGGCCTTGTCGGTACCCGGGAAGGCTACGCATTCGTAATCCTTGCCAGCGACTTTCTTGGCAGCGGTCCATTCGCTCTTGGCCCAGTCACCCATGATCTGCATGCCGGCCTTGCCGTTGATGACTTTTGCAGCCTCAAGGTTCCAGTCCTGGCCTTTACCGTCGACGTCCATGTAGGTCGCGATTTTCTTCAGTTCGGTCAGCGACTTGATCATGCCTGGACCGGTCAGTTCGCCGTTATCCAGATCGACCAGGGCTTTTTTGTAACCGTCGGCGCCCATTACAGACAACACGACCGCTTCAAACACGGTGCTGTCCTGCCAAGGCTGACCACCGTGGGCCAGCGCGATAAAGCCCGCAGCCTTGAGCTTGTCGCCCGCTGCGTAGAACTCTTCGAGGGTGGTCGGGTTTTTGGTGATGCCGGCTTTCTTGAAGACTTCCGGGTTGATCCACAGCCAGTTGACGCGGTGGATGTTCACCGGGACGGCAACGTAGTCGCCGTCATACTTCACGGTGTTGGAGACTTTCTTGTCCAGCAGGCTGTCCCACTTTTCGGACTTGGAAACTTCCTTCAGAGCGTCAGTATCGAGCAACCCGGTAGACGCCCATTCCTGAATGTCCGGGCCTTTGATCTGCGCGACGCCTGGCGGGTTACCGGCTACGGCACGGCTCTTCAGAACGGTCATGGCAGTCGCACCACCACCGCCGGCAACAGCGCCGTCTTTCCAGATGAAACCGTCTTTTTCAACTTGAGCCTTGAGCACATCGACAGCCGCTTTTTCGCCACCGGATGTCCACCAGTGCACGACTTCGACAGTGCCTTTGGAATCAGCAGCAATAGCGCTCAGAGGGAACAACGAGGCGAGAGAAACGAGTGCGGCGAGACGGGTAATCGAATTCATCAATTTGACCTTTCTTGTTGTTATGCATGAGCAAGTCTGGTGCTTGCACTGGGAGGATTTTAACCAAGCCGTTTATCGGCACGGTAACGAAGGGACGCGCGAAGGTCACAGGTCGGTTACATAACGGAACCGACCTGGCGATTGGGGAGTCAGTCGTTGATTCGCGGCAGGCGCAAAGTCACGCGCAACCCGCCTTCACGCAGGTTTTGCAGGCTGACTTCGCCGCCGTGGCTGTGGGCAATATTTCGCGCAATACCCAGCCCCAGGCCGTAACCCTGTTGCTGTTTGCCAGCCAGACGGAAATGCGGTTCGAACACCTGTTCCAGACGCTGCTCGGGCACACCGGGGCCTTCATCCTCGACATGCAGGACAAAGGCTTCGGCATCGTCCTCGACGTACAGATGGGCACGGTCGCCGTACTTCAGCGCGTTGTCGATCAGGTTGCCCATGCAGCGTTTGAGCGCCAGCGGCTTGCCCAGGTACACGGAAGCCGCTTCCCCCTCACGCGTGACCCGACCATTACCGTTGGGTGACAGGTAAGGTTCGATCAGCCAATGCAGCACATGGTTGAGGTCCACCGGCTCGATGTTTTCGTGGATATCGGTGTCCTTCACGCACTGCAAGGCACCTTTGACCAACAACTCCAACTCGTCGAGGTCACGGCTGAATTTGGCTTGCACGCTTTCGTCTTCGAGCAACTCGACCCGCAGCCGCAGACGGGTGATCGGCGTGCGCAAGTCATGGGATATCGCGCTGAACAATTGGCTGCGTTCAGAAAGATAACGGCTGATTCGCTCGCGCATGGCGTTGAACGCGCGACTGACTTCCACCACCTCACTGCCACCGCCCTCCACCACCGGCTCGACCACCGTGCCCAGCGACATTTCCCGCGCCGCCCGCGCCAACCGCTTGAGCGGCCGACTTTGCCAATGCACCAGCAAGCCAATGAACAACAGCAGAAAACCACTGGTCAGGACGATAAACCACACCTGCTGCGCCGGCAGGTTCTGGTCTTCCAGGGTGGTGTAGGGTTCCGGCAACAACGAGGCGATGTACAGCCATTCACCTGGTGCCAGCTCGATTTGCGTCACCAACACCGGCGGGTTGACCGGCTCCAGACTCAAGGCGTAATGCGCCCAGGAGCGCGGCAGTTCGTCGAGCTTGAGTCCGCTATTGAAAATCCGCAGGTCTTCGGGACGCACGAACATCGCCGAGATTCGCGGCTCGTTGCCCAGATGCTCGCGCAGCACTTCACCCACCGCGCTCAACACTGCCTGCTTGCGTGGCGTTGGCTCGAGCACCGCCATTTCCAGCGGCCGGTCATTGAGCGACACGACGAATCGAGTACCGCCCATGCTGCGCAACTGATCGAGCACCAGCGGACGATAGGCCACCGGCAACGAACGAAAGTAACTGACGCTGGCGGCCATCGAATAGGCAAGACTGCGAGCACTGGTGACCAGGCCTTCCATCTGCGTTGCGCGCAGTTGCGACAGCCAGATCACGCTGGACAGCGCCTGAGCCAGCAACACCACGAGCAACGTCAGAAACAGCATGCGACCCAACAGCGAGCGCGGTACCGGCAGGCGCCAGGTTTTTTTCTCAGTAGCCATTGCTGGCCTGTGAAGTCACGTTCGCCGCCAACAGATAACCACTGCCGCGCACGGTACGAATCAGCCGTGGCGCCTTGCCGGTATCGCGCAAGCGCTGACGCAGGCGACTGACCGCCATGTCGACGATGCGTTCCAGCGGCATCAGCTCACGACCACGGGTGGCGTTGCCGATGGTGTCGCGATCGAGGATCTGCTGCGGGTTATCGAGAAACAGTTTGAGCAGCGCAAAATCGGCGCCGGAGAGAATCACCTCCTCGCCGTCACGGTGAAACAGCCGATGACTGACCATGTCCAGCCGCCAGTCATCGAACACCAGCACTTCGCCGGTCACCCGCTGTTCCTGGCCGAATTGCGCACGCCGCAACAGCGCCTTGATCCGGGCTTGCAGCTCCCGGGGGCTGAACGGCTTGCCGAGGTAATCGTCCGCGCCCAGTTCCAGACCGATCACGCGATCGGCCTCATCAGAGCTGGCGGTGAGCATGATGATCGGCACTTGTGACTGACGCGGATGCTGACGCACCCAGCGGCACAGACTGAAGCCGTCTTCGTCGGGCAGCATGACATCGAGGATCACCAAATCGCTGGGCTCTTCATTGAGCGCCTGGCGAAAACCGGCCCCATCGCCCACCGTCCGCACCGCAAAACCGCAACGACTCAGGTAGGTTTGCAGCAATTCCCGAATCTCCTGGTCATCATCGACCAGCAAAATCGACTTACTGACTGAGTTCACATCCGTCGTCCTTGTTATGGGAAAAATACGCGCCTCAAGCTTGAGGTAGCGGCCGAGGTCGCGCAGATTACACTGTCAGCCAAACGTTTGCTGCAATGCAACTCCCGCTCCGGTAAGTCCCGGATATTCGGCAGTCACCAACCACACCGGCACGCCTTTGAAGTAATTTTTCATCAAACCCTTCGCCGAGAACGCCTTGGCAAAGCTGCTGGTCATGAAGAAATCGGCAAAGCGCGGCACGACACCGCCACAAATATAGACCCCGCCACGACCGCCCACCGTCAGCACGTTATTGCCGGCCACACGCCCGAGCCAGCAGCAAAACTGATCCAGCACCGCAGCCGCCACTGGGTCACCGGCCAGGGCAGCCGAGGTGATGGCCGCCGGCGACTTCAGCGTTGGTTCTATGTGGTCCAGCGCACAGCAGGTCTGGTACAGCAACAACAAACCGGCGCCGCTGAGGATGGTTTCAGCGCTGACATGCTCATGATCGTGCATCAGGCGCGTCCAGATCAGCGCTTCGCGAGGCGTGCCGATCGGTAAATCGACGTGCCCGCCCTCGCCCGGCAAGGCTTTCCAATGGTTATCGGCCAGACCGATCAACGTCCCGACGCCCAACCCGGTGCCAGGGCCGATCACCACCCGTGCGCAGCTCTTGTCGGAAATGCCGTGGCAGATGGTCAAATATTCATCGTCACGCAGACGGGTCATGCCCAACGCCATGGCAGTGAAATCGTTGACCAGCAACAGGTTGTCGACTTTCAGGTGTGCGCAAAACTCGGCGCGACTGATGCGCCAGTGGCTGTTGGTGAACTGAAATTCATCACCGCTGACCGGCCCGGCGACCGCCAGGCACACCGAGCCGACATCGCCTGGATGTAAATCGAGGTCGTCAAAGTAGACCTCCAGCGCCTTCTCCGGGCTAGCGTAGTCGATGGTCGGGAATACCCGGATCGAATGCAGTTGATCGTCTTCCCAGATGGCAAAACGCGCATTAGTGCCGCCAATATCACCGACCAAAGCCAATTTCACTTAAGCGTCTCCAGACTCGAAGTAAAGGCGCTGGCGCCCTGCTCTGCCGAGCTGAACGCCATGCGCATGAAGCCGAACAGTTCACGTCCGCAACCGACACCGTTGTCGAGCAGACCGACTGCCGGTTCTCTGGCGGCCAATTCTGCCGGTTCGACCAGAACTTGCAATGTACCCTTAACACCGTCGACACGAATGACGTCTCCGTCACGAACCAGCGCTAAAGGCCCACCATTGAAGGCTTCCGGACACACGTGGATTGCAGCCGGGATCTTGCCGGACGCACCGGACATCCGACCGTCGGTCACCAACGCGACTTTAAAACCACGGTCCTGCAACACACCAAGGAACGGCGTCATCTTGTGCAGTTCCGGCATGCCGTTGGAGCGCGGCCCCTGGAAGCGCATCACTGCAACGAAGTCGCGCTCCAGCTGACCAGCCTTGAACGCGTCGGCCAGGTCTTGTTGATCCTGGAACACCAGCGCCGGCGCTTCGACGATTTGATGCTCGGGCGCCACGGCCGAGACTTTCATCACGCCACGACCGAGGTTGCCTTCCATGACGCGTAGACCGCCTTCAGGCGAAAACGGTCGTGCGGTTGGACGCAGAATGTCTTCGTCCAGGCTTTCGATCGGGCCTTCGCGCCACACCAGTTTGCCTTCTTCGAGAAAAGGCTCCTGCGTGTAACGGCTCAGACCGAAACCGGCGACGGTGTTGACGTTTTCGTGGAGCAAACCGGCTTCCAGCAATTCACGGATCAGGAACGACATGCCGCCAGCGGCCTGGAAGTGGTTGATGTCGGCTTTGCCATTTGGATACACGTGGCTGAGCGTCGGCACCACTTCCGACAGATCGGCCATGTCCTGCCAGGTCAGAATGATCCCGGCGGCCATGGCAATCGCCGGCATGTGCAAGGTGTGGTTGGTCGAGCCGCCGGTGGCGTGCAAGGCGACGATGGAGTTGACTAGCGAACGCTCGTCGACGATCTCGCCGATCGGCATGAAGCTGCCGCTCTGCTTGGTCAGACGGGTGATCTGGTGCGCGGCTTCGCGGGTCAGCGCATCGCGCAACGGCGTGTTCGGGTTGACGAACGACGCGCCCGGCAAGTGCAGGCCCATCACTTCCATCAGCAACTGGTTGGTGTTGGCGGTGCCGTAGAACGTGCAGGTGCCTGGGCTGTGGTAAGACTTCATCTCCGATTCCAGCAGCTCTTCGCGGCTGGCTTTGCCTTCGGCATAGCGCTGGCGGACGTCGGCTTTTTCCTTGTTGGAAATCCCCGATACCATTGGCCCGCCGGGCACAAAGATGGTCGGCAAATGACCGAAACGCAGCGCGCCCATCATCAGGCCGGGCACGATTTTGTCGCAGATGCCGAGCATCATTGCCGCGTCGAACATGTTGTGTGACAGAGCCACCGCAGTGGACATCGCAATCACTTCGCGGCTGGCGATGCCCAGCTCCATGCCCGGTTCACCCTGGGTCACGCCGTCGCACATGGCCGGCACGCCGCCAGCGAACTGACCGACAGAGCCGATCTCGCGCAGCGCCTGCTTGAGCAGTTCCGGGTAGTGCTCGTAGGGCTGGTGCGCCGACAACATGTCGTTATACGACGAAACAATCGCCACGTTGGCGGCGTTCATCATCTTCAGATTGTTTTTGTCATCGGTGCCGCAGCCAGCCACGCCGTGGGCGAAGTTGGCGCATTGCAGCTTGGCGCGCATCGGGCCATCACTGGCAGCGCCGCGAATCAATTGCAAATAGCGCTCGCGCGTCGCACGACTACGGGCGATGAGCCGCTCAGTTACCTCAAGAACGCGGGGATGCATGTGATGAACTCCAGGCTAACGGATAGGTGACCCACTCAGATAATTCCAATTGTCTACAGTCAGGCCTACGCTGAGCAAAGGCTGATTTTTGAACAAATGTACTGATCTTGCGGGTTACTCGTTGTAGATAAAACAAAATATTGCCATTAAAAAGGCTTGTTTTCTATTTTTATGCGAATAATCTTGTAATTCCAACAACAAATTCAAATGAGGACGGCTGTATGACCCTTCGTATCGCAATCAATGGCTTTGGCCGCATCGGCCGCAATGTCCTGCGAGCACTCTATACCCAAGGCTACCGTCAGGACCTGCAGGTCGTCGCCATCAACGATTTGGGCGACAGCGCGATCAACGCACATTTGCTGCAGTTCGATACCGTACATGGTCACTTCGACGCCAACGTCGAATTCGACACCGAAAGTCTGACGGTCAATGGTGACCGGATTGCGGTCAGCGCCATTCGCAACCCTGCCGATCTGCCATGGAAAGCCGAGAACATCGACGTGGTGTTCGAATGCACCGGTCTGTTCACTGACCGTAGCAAAGCAGCCGCCCATATCACTGCCGGCGCGCGCAAAGTCATCATTTCGGCCCCGGCCAAAGGCGCTGATGCCACCGTGGTCTACGGCGTCAACCACGACGTGCTGCGCCAATCGCACCAAATCATCTCCAACGCCTCCTGCACCACCAACTGCCTGGCGCCGATTGCCCAGGTGTTGAACCGCGAACTGGGCATTGAAAACGGCTTGATGACCACCATCCATGCCTACACCAACGACCAGAACCTGACCGACGTCTATCACTCCGACCCCTACCGTGCGCGTTCGGCGACCCACAACATGATCCCGAGCAAGACCGGCGCGGCTGAAGCCGTGGGCCTGGTGCTGCCGGAATTGGCGGGCAAACTGACCGGTATGTCGGTCCGCGTGCCGGTGATCAACGTGTCGTTGGTGGACCTGACTGTGCAATTGAAGCGCGAAACCACCGCCGACGAAGTAAACGCGATCTTCAAGGAAGCCAGCCGCCACTCGAAGATTCTTGGCTACAACACCCTGCCGCTGGTTTCCAGTGACTTCAACCACAACCCGCTGTCGTCGATTTTTGATGCCAACCACACCAAAGTCAGCGGCAAGCTGCTGAAGGTCCTGGCCTGGTACGACAACGAGTGGGGCTTCTCCAACCGGATGCTGGATAACTGCCTGGCGCTGCATAACGCTCAGTAAGCGTTGGTACATGAACCGTCACGGATAAGTGCTTGACCAGCATCGCAGATGATAAGCATTATCATCTGCTGCATTTCCTGGTCGGGTACTCCCGTGAGTCAGTCACACTTCAATCAAGTCTTCCTCGCCCAACGCATGATCCTGCTGCGCACCTTGCAGCGGATGGTGAGCAATCACAGCACCGCTGAGGATCTGTTGCAGGAAACTTACCTGCGGGTTACCCGAGCGTTGAAAGAGCGGGCAATCGAACACCTCGAACCTTTTGTCTACCAGACAGCGCGCAACCTGGCGCTCGACCACCTGCGCGCGCAACGAATCCAGGGCCGCACGCTGCTCGAAGACGTGCCGATGGACGTCCTGGAAAACGTCGTCGAACCGCAAACCAGCGCCGAAGACGCGACCCACGCCAAGCGTCTGCTGGAAAGTCTCAGCGCCAGCCTCAGCAAACTGACCCCGCGCCAGCAACAGATCTTCACCCTCAACCGCCTGAACGGTCACAGCTACGTGCAGATTGCCGAACAACTCAGCGTGTCAGCCAGTACCGTGCAGAAGGAACTCAAACTGATCATGGCGATCTGTGTAGGGGTGGCGAGGCGGCATGAGTGACTCCTGAGGAAGAACTCAATTCCACTTCAGGAGCTGCCGAAGGCTGCGATAAGATCCGCAGGATCTTCACTGCGACGGATCGCAGCCTGCGGCAGCTCCTACAGAAATCACCAGCCCAACCACCGCGATACGCTGCCCCACCCAAGCGACTGCCGAGGAAACCCCGTGACGGCTCCAAAAATAACGCGCGCGATGGATCAAGCCATGGATTGGCTGATCGACCTGGAGTGCGCCAACGCCGAACAGCGCGCCGCGTTTGACGCATGGCTGGCGGCCGACCCGGCGAACCGCGAGGCCTTCGCCCGCGCGCAGGCGATCTGGAATTCCGACCCGCTGATTCAAGTCGCCGCCGCTCTGCCGGTACGCAAACCGTCGCTCGGGCAACGCCTTGGTCCGCACTGCAAACCCCTGGCCATCGCCGCCGTCTTGCTATTGAGCCTGACCAGTTTCAGCAACCTGCCACTACGCCTGCAAGCCGATCACCTGACCGTGGTCGGTGAGCGCCAGCGCTTGCAACTGGATGACGGTTCGAACGTCCTGCTCAACACCAACTCGGCCTTCTCCAGCGAAATCAACGACCGGCATCGCGTCGCTCGCCTGTACCAGGGCGAAGCCTTTTTCGACATCGCGACAAACCACAAGCAGCCGCTGGAAATCGATGCCGGCCCGGTACGCATGAATGCCGACAACAGCGCATTTGCCGTGCGCTATCTGGACGGCGTGGCGCAAATTCTGGTGCAGCGCGGCAACCTCGACCTACAAGCCGTGCCGGACAGTTCCCACATCAACTTGTCCGCCGGTGACAGTATTCGCGTCGGCCCGCAAGGTTTCGGCCAACGGGAAAAGCTTAACGCCAACAAAGATCTGGCTTGGGTCCAGGGTCGATTGGTCTTTGAAAACTCCCCGCTCGGCGATGTCCTGAGCGAGTTGCGGCGTTATTACCCCGGCTGGATCGTCACCACCAACCGCCACCTGGAAACCGTTGCGGTCACCGGCAACTATCGCCTGGACAGCCCGGTGGACGTGGTTCGCTCGCTGGCCAACATCACCTCCGCGCACTTGCATGAACTGCCCGATCTGATGATTTTGAACTGAGCGAAATTATTTTTACGCGATAGCCGTTCGTCGTTCGTCTAGTTATAGCCAATGCAACTGATTCTCATTATGAAACAGTCAGCAACTATAAAGACACGCCCGACAGGGAGCGCTATCGATGCCGTCGCCGTACAAGTCCCCCGCCTCATCTTTCAACAAGAGCCAGAAGCTCAGCCTTTCTTTGCTGACGGTTGCCGTCCTCAGCGCAGGCGCCTACAGCCCGCTGCTCAACGCTGCAACCTCGGCTGATCAACCGGCCCGCAGCATGGGGACCTACTCATTCAACATTGCGCCACAATCCTTGGTGTCGGCGCTCAATGAATTCAGTCGGGTCACCGGCTGGCAGGTCGGGCTACCGGCTGAACTGGCGCAAGAGGTGACATCGCCGGGCGCTCAAGGCACCTTGCCGCCGGAAAAAGCGTTGCAGCGCATTCTGGCGGGCACTCAGCTGGATTACCGCTCGCTGGGTAATAACAATGTGGTGCTGGAGAAACGCACCGCCGACGCCGTGGCCTTGCAGCAGATGACCGTCAGCGCCACCCGTACCGAGCAGCCGGTGAACTCGGTGCCCAGCACCGTCACTGTGCATGACCGCGCCGAACTTGATCGCAACAATGTGAACAACATCCGCGACCTGGTGCGTTACGAACCAGGCGTTTCCGTGGGCGGCGCCGGACAGCGCGCTGGCACCACCGGTTACAACATTCGCGGCATCGACGGCGACCGCATCCTGACTCAGGTCGATGGTGTCGAAATTCCCGACAGCTTTGCCAACGGCCCCTACGCCCAGACCCACCGCAATTACGTCGACCCGGAAATCATGAAGCGTGTGGAAATCCTTCGTGGCCCGGCGTCGGTGCTGTATGGCAGCAACGCGATAGGCGGCGCGGTCAGTTACTTCACCCTCGACCCGGACGACATCATCAAGCCGGGTCAGGACGTGGGTGCGCGCTTGAAGACCGGTTACAGCTCGGCGGACAACAGCTGGCTGAACTCGGCAACCGTTGCCGGCCGCCACGACGATTTCGACGGTTTGCTGCACCTGAGCCAGCGCAATGGCCGCGAAACCGAATCCTATGACGACCACGGCGGTACCGGCCTGGGCCGAACCGCCGCCAACCCGCAAGATATTCGCGCCACCAACGTACTGGCGAAACTGGGTTGGAACTATGGCGATGAATCGCGCCTGGGCTTGACCTATGAGCGTTATAAAGACGACACCGATACCAATCAGAAAAGTGCAGTGGGTGGGCCGTTCGTAGGTCGAGCGCTCGGTTACTACCAGTCGCGTACGGGCAACGACACCCTGACTCGGGAGCGTTTTGGCATCGATAACAGCTTCGCCCTGAACAGCTTGCTGGTGGATCACGTCAAATGGAGCTTGAACTATCAGGTAGCCAAGACCGATCAGAGCACCGAAGAATTGTATTCCCCGCCCGACCGCACAGTGCTGCGCGAGCGCGACACGGTGTACAAAGACAAGCAGTGGGTATTCGACGCGCAACTGGACAAGGCGTTTGCCATTGCCGACACCCAGCACCTGTTGACCTATGGCACGACCATCAAGCAGCAGAAAGTGACAGGTTTGCGCACCGGCAGCGGGACCTGTGTCGCAGTGTTCCGTAGTTGCCGAGCAATTGGGGCAGACAGCGCTACAGACCGTGTGAATCCCATCAGTGATTTCCCTGATCCCACCATCACTACCTATTCGCTATTCGCTCAGGACGAAATCCGCTGGAACGACTGGACCTTCCTCCCAGGCGCACGCTACGACTACACCAAACTCGATCCGCACATCACTCAGGAATTCCTCAGAAGTGCCGACCCGACAGGCAACGGCACAGTCAGCAGTGAGGACAAAACCTGGCATCGTGTGTCGCCGAAACTCGGCGTAACTTACGCGCTGACCGAGCAATACACCTGGTACGGCCAGTACGCCGAAGGCTTCCGCACGCCAACCGCCAAGGCACTTTACGGCCGCTTCGAGAACATTCCCCAGGGATATAGCGTCGCGCCGAATCCAAACCTTGAACCGGAAAAAAGCAAGAGTTACGAAACCGGCCTGCGCGGCAATTTCGAGTCCGGCTCGTTTGACGTTGCGGTGTTCTACAACAAGTACCGCGACTTCATTAACGAAGACAATATCGTTCCGGGTGCCACTGAAACCGTCTTCGAAGCCAACAACATCAAACACGCGACGATCAAGGGCGCCGAAGTCAAAGGTCGCTTGAACCTCGACAGCTTAGGCGCACCGACCGGCTTGTACACCCAGGGTTCGATTGCTTACCTCTACGGCAAGAACAACGACAATGGCCAACCGATCAACAGCGTCAACCCGCTGACCGGCGTCTTCGGTCTGGGTTACGACCAGAATAATTACGGCGGCTTGCTGAGCTGGACCCTGGTCAAACGCAAGGATCGTGTGGATGACACTGGCGTAGCGTTCAACGCTCCGGACGGTACCTCCAAGCAATTCAAAACCCCAGGCTTCGGCATCCTGGATCTGACCGGCTACTACAAAGTCACCGACGACGTAACCGTGAACGCCGGCCTGTACAACCTGACCGACAAGAAATACTGGCGTTGGGATGACGTGCGCGGCTACGACAGCACCGGTGAAGCCGCCGTCACCAGCCCGGCCAACCTTGATCGCCTGACCCAACCGGGTCGCAACTTCGGCGTCAATGTGGTCTGGGATATCTAACCTCCAGCGACGATTTTTTACGCACAGGGCGCGCGCATACGTCTCGTTATAACGCGCGCCATTTTTGCCAGGAAGACAAGATGACCACGACCGAAAACCGCCCCGCCCTGCGTTCGCAACGTCTGAACCAGGTGACCAACGCGCCCCATGAACAGCTCGATAAAGCAGTGAAGGCCAACGCGCCGTTCGAGACCCTGGAAAGCTACGCGCGCTTTGTCGTTGCGCAATTTGGTTTTCAGAATGAACTGAAAGCGCTGTACACCGATCCCGAGCTGATCAACATCATTCCTGATCTGGCCGAGCGTTGCCGCGCCGAACAGGCCAAGGCCGATCTCGCCGACCTCAATACCGCCCTGCCCGCCCCGGTTACCGGCGCGCTACAGAATCCCGGCACAGCCGAAGCGCTCGGCTGGCTGTTCGTCTCCGAAGGTTCCAAGCTGGGTGCGGCCTTTTTGATCAAGCGCGCTGCAGCGCTGAACCTGAGCGACAGCTTTGGCGCGCGACACCTGGGCGAACCTGCCGGAGGTCGCGCCGAAGGTTGGAAGAACTTCGTGCGCACCCTCGATGGCCTGGTGTTCAGCGCCGAGGAAGAAGCCCAGATAGAGCAAGGCGCCATCGCTGCCTTTGAACGCTTCAATGTCTTGCTGCAACAGGCTTACGCCGCCGAGACCGAGCTCGTCTGAATCCGTCCTGCCCCCGGCCAGCCCTGTTAGACTGGCCGGGTTGTTAAATGAACAGACACCCCATGACCCACCAGAACCCACCCCGGAAACTGCCGGGAACCAAACTTTCCCGCATGCTCTTCGGCATCCTGGCTTATGTCAGCCTTGGCCTCGGCTTGATCGCCATCTTCGTGCCGGGTCTGCCCACCACCGAATTCATTCTGCTGGCTGCTTGGGCGGCAACCCGAAGCTCGCCCCGCCTGAGCGCCTGGCTGGAAAACCATCGCCTGTTCGGGCCGATCCTGAGCAATTGGCGCAACGGCCGCCTGATCGCCCGCCGGGCAAAAATCAGTGCGACGGTCAGCATGCTGCTGTGCGCGGTGTTGATGCTGACCCTGCTGGACCATGGCTGGCCAATCTATCTGGCGATTTTCGGCATGAGCCTGGGCAACCTGTGGATCTGGTCGCGCCCGGAGCCCACCTGCGATGCCGTCCACGAATGATCTGACGCGATGTGCCTGACCCGCCCCTGATGGCATACTTGCCACCCCGCCGCCCAGAACCTTTAATCCGCCCATGCGTATCCACGTCAGCTTTATCGACCGCGTTGGTATCACCCAGGAAGTACTGGCGATTCTGGGTGGGCGCAATCTGAATCTGGATGCGGTGGAGATGGTGCCGCCGAACGTCTACATCGACGCGCCAACTCTCAGCCCGCAAGTGCTGGAAGAACTGAAAGATGCGCTGTTTCGCGTGCGGGGCGTGGAGGCCATCACCGTGGTCGACATCCTCCCCGGCCAACGTCGCCACCTGCAACTCGACGCCCTGCTGGCGGCCATGACCGACCCCGTGCTGGCGCTGGATAAACAGTGCAATGTTCTGCTGGCCAATCCTGCCCTGATCGCGCTTTACGGCCGCGAACCACAGGGTGAGTCGGTGGGCGAATTGTTCGCCGACCCCCGCCTGCAAATCGCCTTGCTGGAAAACGGTTTCCGCCTGCCGCTGCGTGAAGTCACGCTCAAGGGTGAGGTACTGCTGCTGGACGCAACGCCGATTACCGACTCCGGCGCGCTGCTGACCCTGTATCAACCGAGCCGCATCGGTGAGCGACTGGCTGCGTTGCACCACGATCACAGCGAAGGCTTCGACTCATTGCTGGGCGAATCGCAACCCATCCGCCTGCTCAAGACCCGTGCCCAACGGGTCGCGGCGCTGGACGCCCCCTTGCTGATTCAAGGCGAAACCGGCACCGGCAAAGAACTGGTGGCGCGCGCCTGTCATGCCGTCAGCACCCGCCACAGTGCGCCGTTTCTGGCACTGAACTGCGCGGCCTTGCCGGAAAACCTCGCCGAAAGCGAACTCTTCGGTTATGCCCCCGGCGCTTTCACCGGGGCGCAACGGGGTGGCAAGCCGGGCCTGATGGAACTGGCGAATCAGGGTACGGTGTTTCTCGACGAGATCGGTGAAATGTCGCCGTATTTGCAGGCCAAATTACTGCGCTTCCTCAACGATGGCAGCTTTCGGCGCGTCGGTGGCGACCGTGAAGTAAAGGTCAACGTGCGTATCCTCAGCGCCACCCACCGTGACCTGGAAAAGATGGTCAGCGAAGGCACTTTCCGCGAAGACCTGTTCTATCGCCTGAACGTGCTCAATCTGGAAGTGCCGCCCTTACGCGAACGCGGGCAGGATATTTTGTTGTTGGCACGCTACTTCATGGAACAGGCCTGCGCGCAGATCCAGCGTCCGGTGTGTCGCCTGACGCCCGGAACTTATCCCGCACTGTTGGGCAACCGCTGGCCGGGCAATGTGCGGCAATTGCAGAACGTGATCTTCCGCGCGGCGGCGATTTGCGAAAGTTCGTTGGTGGACATCGGCGACCTGGATATTGCCGGAACCGCTGTGGCGCGGCAGAACGATGGTG
Organism: Pseudomonas sp. NA-150; assembly: GCF_044336365.1. Lineage (NCBI taxonomy): Bacteria > Pseudomonadati > Pseudomonadota > Gammaproteobacteria > Pseudomonadales > Pseudomonadaceae > Pseudomonas > Pseudomonas sp. NA-150. The sequence goes on from NZ_CP172305.1 coordinate 5,468,997, forward strand.
AAGTGGCCAGTCTTGAACAAGCGGTGGAAGACTTTGAAAAAGGTTTATTGGAAAAGCTCTACGCCAGCTACCCCTCGACCCGCCAGCTCGCCAGTCGGTTGCAGACTTCTCACACCGCGATTGCCCACCGGCTGCGCAAATACGGAATACCTGGCAAAGCCTAACGCCCTGTAGGAGCGGGCTTGCCCGCGATGGCGATATTCCTGACACACCCTCATCGCAATGATCGCGGGCAAGCCCGCTTCTACAGAAATCGCGACTTCTGTACTGAAACCACTACAGCGGAACGATTTCGCTACAGACAGCTCTGATCCCCGCACTGCAAGGCTTTGATCCCATAAGCCTTTTTTATCCCGCTTTGCCTGTAGCGATTTCGCTACACCCATTCACAATCCATCTCTCAATAATCAGCGTAAAGCCCTGATTTACAAGGCCTTAACAACCTTGGCCGCAAACTTGCTATGTACTCAGGTATTACGTTCGTGCAAGCCACGGACCCTTGCCCTGTTGAGGAGTTGTTATGAGCGAGTTGCGTTTTACTGAAGACCACGAATGGCTGCGTACCGAAGCTGACGGCAGCGTCACAGTCGGCATCACGGCCTTCGCGCAGGACGCTCTGGGCGATGTGGTTTATGTGCAACTGCCGGAACTGCAAACCTACGCAAAAGGCGCTGAAGCCGCCACCGTGGAATCGGTCAAAGCCGCCAGTGGCGTGTACATGCCACTGGACGGTGAAGTCGTGGAAACCAACTCGGCCCTGGACGGCAACCCGGAACTGGTCAACGAAGCCCCGATGGCTGACGGCTGGTTCTTCCGTTTCATCCCGGCCGACGCCAGTGCCGTCGCCCAATTGCTCAATCAGGACGCTTACGACCGCCTGATCAAAGCCAACGCCGACGCTTGAGGAATAGACATGACTGACCGTATTGAACTGAGCACCGCCAACGAATTCATCGCGCGCCACATCGGCCCGCGTCAGGCCGACGAAACCGCAATGCTCGCGACCCTGGGCTTCGACTCCCTGGAAGCCCTCAGCGCCAGCGTCATCCCCGACAGCATCAAAGGCACCAGCGTCCTCGACCTCGGCGACGGCCAAAGCGAAGCCGACGCCCTCGCCGCGATCAAAGCCATTGCCAGCAAGAACCAGCTGTTCAAAACCTACATCGGCCAGGGTTATTACAACACCCACACCCCGTCGCCGATCCTGCGCAACCTGCTGGAAAACCCGGCCTGGTACACCGCGTACACGCCGTATCAGCCCGAGATTTCCCAGGGCCGTCTGGAGTCGCTGCTGAACTTCCAGACCCTGATCAGCGACCTGACCGGCCTGCCGATTGCCAACGCCTCGCTGCTCGATGAAGCCACCGCTGCCGCTGAAGCGATGACCTTCTGCAAACGCCTGAGCAAGAACAAAAGCAGCCACCTGTTCTTCGCTTCCAGCCACTGCCACCCGCAGACCCTCGACGTGCTGCGCACCCGTGCCGAGCCGTTGGGCATCACTGTCGTCGTGGCTGACGAAAGCCAAATCACCGACGTCAGCCAGTACTTCGGCGCGCTGCTGCAATACCCGGCGAGCAACGGTGATCTGTTTGACTACCGCGAGCTGGTCGAGCGTTTCCACGCGGCTCACGCATTGGTCGCGGTCGCCGCTGACCTGCTGGCCCTGACCTTGCTGACCCCACCGGGTGATTTTGGCGCCGATGTGGCCATCGGCAGCGCGCAACGCTTCGGCGTGCCGCTGGGCTTCGGTGGTCCGCACGCGGCGTATTTCTCCACCAAGGATGCGTACAAGCGTGACATGCCGGGCCGTTTGGTCGGTGTCTCGGTTGATCGTCATGGCAAGCCTGCACTGCGCTTGGCGATGCAAACCCGCGAACAACACATTCGTCGCGAGAAGGCCACCAGCAACATCTGCACCGCGCAGGTGCTATTGGCCAACATCGCCAGCATGTACGCCGTGTACCACGGTCCACGTGGCCTGACCCAGATCGCCAAGCGCACCCACCAACTGACCGCGATTTTCGCTCAAGGCCTGAGCCAGTTGGGCCTGAACGTCGAGCAGCAGTTCTTCTTCGACAGCCTGACCCTGAACACTGGCGCGGATACCGCTGCGCTGCACGCCAAAGCCCGCGCCCAGCAGATCAACCTGCGTGAAATCGACGCCCAGCGCCTTGGCCTGTCGTTCGACGAAACGGTGCAGCAAGCCGACGTTGAAACCCTGTGGGCACTGTTCGCTGCCGATGGCCAGGCACTGCCTGATTTCACCGCGCTGGCTACCAGCGTTGAAGCGCGCCTGCCGGCTGCACTGCTGCGTCAATCGCCGATCCTCAGCCACCCGGTGTTCAACCGTTATCACTCCGAAACCGAGCTGATGCGCTACCTGCGCAAGCTGGCCGACAAGGACCTGGCGCTGGACCGCACCATGATCCCGCTGGGCTCGTGCACCATGAAGCTCAACGCCGCCAGCGAAATGATCCCGGTGACCTGGGCCGAGTTCGGCAACCTGCACCCGTTCGCGCCGACCGAGCAGAGCGCCGGCTACCAGCAGCTGACCGACGAACTGGAAGCGATGCTCTGCGCCGCCACCGGTTACGACGCGATTTCGCTGCAACCGAACGCTGGTTCCCAAGGTGAATACGCCGGCCTGTTGGCGATCCGTGCTTACCACCAGAGCCGTGGCGAAGACCGTCGCGACATCTGCCTGATCCCGTCGTCGGCCCACGGTACCAACCCGGCCACCGCCAACATGGCTGGCATGCGCGTAGTCGTCACTGCCTGCGATGCGCGTGGCAACGTCGACATCGAAGACCTGCGCGCCAAGGCCATCGAGCACCGCGAACACCTCGCCGCGCTGATGATCACCTACCCGTCGACCCACGGCGTGTTCGAAGAAGGTATCCGCGAAATCTGCGGCATCGTGCATGACAACGGCGGCCAGGTGTACATCGACGGCGCCAACATGAACGCCATGGTCGGCCTCTGCGCACCGGGCAAGTTCGGTGGCGACGTGTCGCACCTGAACCTGCACAAAACCTTCTGCATTCCCCACGGCGGTGGCGGTCCGGGCGTTGGCCCGATCGGCGTCAAATCACACCTGACCCCGTTCCTGCCCGGCCACGGCCACATGGAGCGTAAAGAAGGCGCGGTGTGCGCGGCACCGTTCGGCAGCGCGAGTATTTTGCCGATCACTTGGATGTACATCCGCATGATGGGCGGCGCTGGCTTGAAGCGCGCTTCGCAGCTGGCGATCCTCAACGCCAACTACATCTCGCGTCGCCTGGAAGAGCACTACCCCGTGCTCTACACCGGCAGCAATGGTCTGGTCGCGCACGAATGCATCCTCGACCTGCGCCCGATCAAAGACAGCAGCGGCATCAGCGTTGATGACGTGGCCAAGCGTCTGATCGACTTCGGCTTCCACGCCCCGACCATGTCGTTCCCGGTGGCCGGCACCTTGATGATCGAGCCGACCGAAAGCGAATCCAAAGAAGAACTGGACCGCTTCTGCGACGCCATGATCAAGATCCGCGAAGAGATTCGCGCAGTTGAAGCAGGCACCTTGGACAAGGAAGACAACCCGCTGAAAAACGCGCCACACACCGCTGCGGAAATCGTCGGCGAGTGGAGCCACCCGTACAGCCGTGAACAAGCGGTGTACCCGGTAGCTTCGTTGATCGACGGCAAATACTGGCCGCCGGTGGGCCGCGTCGACAACGTGTTCGGCGACCGCAACCTGATCTGCGCGTGCCCGTCTATCGAGAGCTATCAAGACGCTTGATAAGGATGGGTCTACTGTTGCGGTGTGTCTGACACACCGCATTTGCCTGTAGGAGCCAACTTGTTGGCGAGTAGCTTGACGCGGTGTATCTGTCACGCCGCCTCGCGAACAAGTTCGCTCCTACAGGGGATCCGTGTGGGAGCAGGCTTGCCTGCGAATGGGCCAACGCGGTCCCCGTGAAACACCGCATTCACTACAACAAAAACCCGGAGTGCACCATGTCACTGAGCGTGTTTGACCTGTTCAAGATCGGCATCGGCCCCTCCAGCTCGCACACCGTGGGCCCGATGCGGGCTGCGGCGCGGTTTGCTGAAGGGCTGCGGCGCGACGGGCTGCTGGCTGCCACCACCTGCGTCAAAGTCGAGCTGTATGGTTCTCTGGGCGCCACCGGCAAAGGTCACGGCAGCGACAAAGCCGTCCTGCTGGGACTCGAAGGTGAACACCCGGACACCGTGGATACCGAAAACGTCGCTGCGCGCCTGCAACAAATCCGCAGCAGCGAACGCTTGAACCTGCTGGGTGAACACAGCATCGCGTTCATTGAAAAACAACACTTGGCGATGATCCGCAAACCCCTGGCATTCCATCCCAACGGCATGATCTTTCGTGCCTTCGATGCCGCCGGCTTGCAGATTCACAGCCGCGAATACTATTCCGTCGGCGGCGGTTTCGTCGTCGATGACAACGCTGCCGGCGCTGACCGCATCGTTGAAGACGCCACTCCGCTGACCTACCCGTTCAAAAGCGCCAAGGATTTGCTCGGCCATTGCACCGCCCATGGCTTGTCCATCAGCCAGGTAATGCTGGCCAACGAAGCCGCCTGGCGCCCGGAAGCGGAAACCCGGCAAGGCCTGCTGCACATTTGGCAAGTCATGCAGGATTGCGTGGAAGCCGGTTGCCGCAACGAAGGCATCCTGCCGGGCGGGCTGAAGGTCAAACGTCGCGCTGCCGCACTGCATCGGCAACTGTGCCAGAACCCGGAAGCCGCCTTGCGCGACGCACTGTCGGTGCTTGACTGGGTGAACCTGTACGCACTGGCGGTCAACGAAGAAAACGCCAACGGCGGACGGGTCGTAACCGCGCCCACCAACGGCGCGGCGGGGATCATCCCGGCGGTGTTGCACTACTACATGCGTTTTATCACCGGCGCCAACGAAGACGGCGTGGTGCGTTTTCTGCTCACCGCGGCCGCCATCGGCATTCTCTACAAAGAGAACGCCTCGATTTCCGGCGCCGAAGTGGGCTGTCAAGGTGAGGTCGGTGTCGCCTGTTCGATGGCCGCCGGGGCCTTGTGCGAAGTGTTGGGCGGTAACGTCCAGCAGGTGGAAAACGCCGCGGAAATCGGCATGGAGCATAACCTGGGCCTGACCTGCGACCCGATTGGCGGACTGGTGCAGGTGCCTTGCATCGAGCGCAACGCCATGGGTTCAGTCAAGGCGATCAACGCGGTGCGTATGGCACTGCGGGGCGACGGACAACATTTCGTGTCCCTCGACAAAGTGATCCGCACCATGCGCCAGACCGGTGCCGACATGAAAAGCAAATACAAAGAGACCGCTCGAGGCGGGCTCGCCGTGAACATTATCGAGTGCTGACACCAGCCTCATGACATCCCGTGGGCTTGTCCTCAATACCGACGAGTGCGCTAAATTTCCAAGGAGTTCCTGTATGTCCACCGAACAACTGTCCGTCACTCCGCTTCATGCGCTGCACATCGAACTCGGCGCGCGCATGGTGCCGTTCGCCGGCTACGACATGCCCGTGCAGTACCCGCTCGGCGTGATGAAGGAGCACCTGCACACCCGCGAGCAAGCGGGCTTGTTCGACGTTTCGCACATGGGCCAGATTCGCCTGACCGGCGCCAACGCTGCCAAGGCGCTGGAAAGCCTGGTCCCCGTGGACATCGTCGACCTGCCGGTGGGCATGCAGCGCTACGCGATGTTCACCAACGACAACGGCGGCATCCTCGATGACCTGATGGTCGCCAACCTCGGCAACGATCAACTGATGCTGGTGGTCAACGCCGCTTGCAAAAACGAAGACCTCGCACACCTGCAAAAACACCTGGCCGGTCAATGCAGCATCGAGCCGCTGTTCGAAGAGCGCGCCCTGCTGGCCCTGCAAGGCCCCGCCGCCGTTACCGTGCTTGCCCGTTTGGCACCGGAAGTGGCGAAGATGACCTTTATGCAATTCGCCAGCGTGAAACTGCTGGGCGTTGACTGCTTCGTCAGCCGCTCGGGTTACACCGGTGAAGACGGTTACGAAATTTCGGTTCCGGCTGAAAACGCCGAAGCCCTGGCCCGCGCCCTGTTGGCTGAGCCGGAAGTTGCTGCTATCGGCCTTGGCGCACGAGATTCGCTGCGCCTGGAAGCCGGTCTGTGCCTGTACGGCCACGACATGAACACCGAAACCACGCCGATCGAAGCCAGCCTGCTGTGGGCGATCTCCAAGGTGCGTCGTGCCGACGGCGCACGTGCCGGTGGTTTCCCCGGTGCCGAGAAAATCTTCGCGCAACAGGCCGCAGGCGTGAGCAGCAAGCGTGTCGGCCTGCTGCCACAGGAACGTACCCCGGTGCGTGAAGGCGCGGAAATCGTCGATGCCAACGACCAGCCAATCGGCACCGTCAGCAGCGGCGGCTTCGGTCCGACCCTTGGCGCACCGTTGGTGATGGCGTATCTGAACAGCGCTCATCTGGCGCTGGACACTGACGTCTGGGCCATCGTGCGCGGCAAGAAAGTGTTGATGAAAGTCAGCAAAATGCCGTTTGTAGCGCAGCGCTACTACAGAGGCTAAGTGACTGATTTATTAACGTCGGACTGAGCCGAAAAAGTTAAAAACTATCGATGCTTCGGCATCGGTAAAACTTTTCAAACAGCCCTGAGAGCCCCGGAAACCGGGACTTCTCGGGGCTTGTTTTTTCGGCTGGGGTTAGCGTAAAGTTTCTTGACTGTGTTTGCATGGGTCGCTGGATTCGGACCCGGGCAGTAGCGCCAGATTTGCTACATCCCGCTCGACGTTTCTTCTTCCTGCAACCAGCCCAGTACGCTTTCAGGTGAAAGGTACTGTCACTAATTGAAGCTCCAAGGGAATAAGAAAATGTCTCAACGTCAGAGCGGTACCGTCAAGTGGTTTAACGACGAAAAAGGTTTTGGTTTTATCACTCCAGAAAGCGGGCCGGATCTGTTCGTCCATTTCCGCGCGATTCAAGGCAACGGCTTCAAGAGCCTGAAAGAAGGCCAGAAAGTGACCTTCATCGCTGTGCAAGGCCAGAAAGGCATGCAGGCTGATGAAGTACAAGCCGACGCGTAAATAGCTGTAGCTTAAAAAGCCCTTGATGTGATCATCAGGGGCTTTTTTATGTGTGGAATTCCGTAAAATGGGTTCTTTTTTGCAATGGAGAGCCCCGTCATGCCGACCCACCAGCTTCGCCCACAAGGCGACTTCCCCGTAGCGGGCCTCGGCCGTCGCCTGGCCGCGATGTTCTATGACGCCTTGCTGTGCGTTGCGCTGCTGATGGTCACCACCTTTATCTACAAGCTGGTGCAGATGGCGATCATGGGTGAAGCCAAACTGCATGCGCTGTCCGATGCCGGTGCGCTGGATGGCGATCCGCTGTTGTCGACGATTCTGCTGTTTGCCCTGTTCGCGTTCTTTGCCAAGTTCTGGACCCACTCGGGTCAGACGCTGGGCATGCAGGTATGGGGCATTCGCGTGCAGAACGCCGACGGCACAGGCATCAGCCTGTGGCAGGCCTTGTTGAGGTTTGTGGTATCGATTGGATCGTGGTTGTGCGTGGGGCTGGGCTTTTTCTGGACGCTGTTCGACAAGCAGAAGCGCAGCTGGCATGACATGTATTCCAACACCCAGTTGGTGCGGATACCGAAGCAGAAGAAGTAAGGATTGGTGGAAACCTGTAGGAGCGAACCTGTTCGCGAGGCGGTGTGTCAGACAAACCGCGTCTAGCCCCTCGCCAACGAGTTGGCTCCTACAAATGATCTGCGAACGGCTTAACCCGCCCGACGCAACAACCAGACTCCGGCAATCGCACAGATCGCCGACGGCACCAACACCGCGAACAACGGCGAGAAGCCGAACACCAGGCTAGATGGCCCCAACAGGTCTTGAGCGATACGGAAGACAAAGCCCACCAGTACCCCCGTGAACACCCGCTGGCCCAGGGTCACCGATCGCAACGGGCCAAAGATGAACGAGATCGCCATCAACACCAGCGCCACGGTCACCAGTGGCTGCAGCACCTTGGTCCAGAACGCCAGCCAGTAACGACCGCTGTTCAAACCCTGCTCCGCCAGGTAGTGCGAGTAACTCCACAACCCGCTGATCGACAGCGCATCCGGCGGCAGCACCAAGGTACTGAGCAACTGCGAGCTGAGAGAAACATCCCAACGTTCAGTCGGGGTGGTGATGACTTCAGTGCTGTCCGGGTGGAATACGGTGGTGGTGACTTCTTCCAGATCCCATACACCATTGGCGAATTTGGCGCGCTTGGAAAAGCTCGCCAGTTGCATGTGGCGTTCGTTGTCGAAGTGATAACGCGTCACTCCATACAGCACGCCATTGGGTTGCACGGAGTTTATGTGAATGAACTCTTGCCCCTGACGGTGCCAGACACCATATCTGCCGCTTTGTGCGTCACCGGTCCCCTGAGCCAGGGAACGGTTGGACTGCGCCATGTTTTCGGTAACCGGCGCGACATATTCGCCCACCAGCACGCCAGCGATCATCAGCAACAGCATCGGCTTCATTACCGCCCAGACGATACGTCCGAGGGAAACGCCCGCTGCGCGCATGATGGTCAGTTCGCTACTGCTGGCCAGACCGCCGAGGCCTACCAGACAGCCGATCAACGCGGCCATCGGGAGCATTTCATAGACCCGCCGAGGCGCAGTCAAAAACACGAAGGAAACGGCGTCTGCCAGGGTGTAAGTCGCACTGATATCCTTCATCTCATCGATGAAAGCGAACAGCGAAGCCAGACCCAGAATGACCCCCAGCACACCGAGTATCGCGATCAGAACGCTCTTGCCGATGTAGCGGTCGAGTTTAACCACGGGCCACCTCCTGCACGTCACGGCGGCTTGCCATCTTCAACCGCAGGGGTTCCCAATAAAGCAACAACACGCCAATCGCAAGGAACAACAGATGCACCGGCCACAGGCCGAGAGCCATCGGGATCCGCCCCCGCTCCAGCGCCCCGCGAGCGGCAATCAGAATCGTCAAGTAAGCCATGTACAGCAAAATCGCCGGCAGCAGTTTGAGGAATCGACCCTGACGCGGGTTGGCTTTGGACAGCGGCACAGCGATGAGGGTGACAATGAATACCAGGATCGGCAGCGCTATTCGCCATTGCAGCTCGGCCCTGTCACGCGCCGAAGTGGCGCTGATCAGCTCGCGGGTCGGAATAGCCTCGCGGTCGGTAACTTCCTCGCTGATCTCAGGCTTCGGCAGCACAGCACCATAGGTGTCGTACTTGATCACGCGGTAGTTGGCCTCGCCTGGATTACCGTCGTAGCGATAGCCGTTTTCCAGAATCAGGTAGCGCGTACCGTCAGGCTTGATCTCTTGACGACCCTTCTCAGCCACCAGCACAGAAATGCCAGCATCTTTTTTCTTGTCGCGAGAGGTGCGTTTTTCCGAAATGAACACGTTGCCCAGGTGGGCACGGTCGTCGGTCATGGTTTCGGTATAAGTGATCCGTGAACCGTCACGCAACTCCTGGAATCGTCCGGGTTCAAGGGTGTCGAATTCGGTCATCGCATCCTGCTGGTTAACGATTATCGCCACCTGCTGTGCCCCTTGTGGTGCCAGCCCGAAGCTCAGCCAGCTCACCACCAGGAAAACCACGGCGGCCGGCGCCATGGTTATCCACAGCAGGCGTTGCTGGCTCATGCCGGTGGCCGCGAGCACGGTCATCTCGCTCTCGAGGTACAGCCGCCCGTAGGTCAGCAAAATGCCCAGGAACAGTCCCAGCGGCAGAATCAGTTGCAGAAAGCCGGGCATGCGGTAGCCCATGATCATGAACAGCGCGCCCGGATCCAGCGCGCCCGTGGCCGCTTGGGCCAGGTATTTAACGAAGCGTCCACTCATGATGATGACCAGCAGCACGGCGCTCACGGCGCTCAGGCTCACCAGCACTTCTCGGGACAAATAACGAAAGACGATCAAACCAGACACTCCAGGATTGCCAGGCTCAGGCAGCCAAACAAAAAGCGAATCAGCTACGATGATTACCGGCCCGCCGAAGCGAACCACCAAAAAAATATGCGGCATTATCCTGTGATTGAGGGTGTCTGTCACTGAACACTCTCTGTAGATAGGCGATAGCCGCACGAAAGCACGGGGCAGCGTAGCAAGCGAAGGGTTGTCAGGGTCCGTACGTCAGGGTCAAACTGCGTGCCTTGCCGCAGGCATCACAGATACGAGACAACTCTCTGTGGCCGCGAGCACCCATTTATTCTGCGAAATCCACCGCTTATTCGGGGAACCCGACATGGAATTGGTTGTAAAAAGCACTAGCCCAGAAACCCTGAAAACCGCCACCCTGGTGGTTGCAGTCGGCGAAGGCCGTACTCTCAGCGACGCGGCGAAAAGCCTCGACACCCTCAGCGGCGGCGCGATCAGCGCTGTACTGAAGCGCGGCGACCTGGCCGGTAAGGTTGGACAAAGCCTGTTGCTGCACAGCCTGCCGAACCTCAAAGCCGAGCGCGTGCTGCTGGTTGGCGTGGGTAAAGATGAAGAGCTGGGTGACCGTCCGTTCCGTAAAGTCATCAGCGCCGTGCTGTCGGTTCTCAAAGGTCTGGGTGGCAGCGATGCAGCCCTCGCCCTCGACCAACTGAAAGTAAAAAACCGCAATGCCTACGGCAAGGCGCGTTTGCTGGCGGAAACTCTGGTCGATGGCGAATATGTGTTCGATCGTTTCAAGAGCCAGAAAGCCGATCCACGCGCACTGAAGAAAATCACCCTGCTGACCGACAAAGCCAACCAGGCAGACGTCGAACGCGCCGTGAGCCACGCTCAGGCAATCGCCAATGGCATGGCCTTTACCCGTGATCTAGGCAACATGCCGCCGAACCTGTGCCACCCGAGCTACCTGGCAGAACAAGCCAAAGACCTGGGCAAAGAGTACAAAAGCCTCAAAGTCGAAATCCACGACGAGAAGAAGCTCAAGGAACTGGGCATGGGTGCCTTCCTGGCCGTGGGTCAGGGTAGCGAACAACCTCCCCGCCTGATCGTCATGAACTACCAGGGCGGCAAAAAAAGCGAACAGCCTTACGTGCTGGTCGGCAAAGGCATCACCTTCGACACCGGTGGCATCAGCCTCAAACAAGCACCGGGCATGGACGAAATGAAATTCGACATGTGCGGCGCTGCCAGCGTATTCGGCACCCTGCGTGCCGTGCTCGAACTGAAACTGCCGATCAACCTGGTGTGCCTGCTGGCCTGCGCCGAAAACATGCCAAGCGGCCGCGCGACCCGTCCGGGCGACATCGTCAGCACCATGAGCGGCCAGACCGTGGAAATCCTCAACACCGACGCCGAAGGCCGTCTGGTGCTGTGCGACACCCTTACCTACGCCGAACGCTTCAAGCCTAAAGCGGTGATCGACATTGCCACCCTGACCGGCGCGTGTGTCGTTGCCCTGGGCGGCCACACCTCGGGCCTGATGGGCAACAACGATGCGCTGATCGGGCAACTGCTGGACGCGGGTAAAGCGGCCGACGACCGCGCCTGGCAATTGCCGTTGTTCGACGAGTATCAGGAACAACTGGACAGCCCGTTCGCCGACATTGCCAACATTGGCGGCCCTAAAGGCGGCACCATCACGGCGGGCTGCTTCCTGTCGCGCTTCGCCAAGGCCTACGAGTGGGCGCACCTGGACATCGCCGGCACTGCATGGCTGAGCGGCGGCAAGGACAAGGGCGCCACTGGTCGTCCGGTTCCGCTGCTGACCCAATACCTGCTGGACCGCGCTGGCGCGTAAAGCGCTCATGGGCGCATCAGCCTTCTGATTGATGCGCCCATTGCTTTATTTCTGGAACCACCGCTGACATGACCCAAGTCGACTTTTATATCCTGCCCAGCGCTGACCCTTCCGCGCGCCTGGATTTCGCCTGCAAACTCAGCGAAAAAGCCTGGCGACTCGGCCATCGGGTGTACCTGCATTGCAGCGACGCGGCGCAGCGTGACGACCTCGACGCACGGCTGTGGCGCTTCAAGGGCGAAAGCTTCGTGCCCCACGGCTCGGCCGAAGACGATCACGACGCTCCGATCGTACTGGGACTGGGTGATGACCCAGGGCAACATCAGGATTTGCTGGTCAACCTCGACCTGCGCATCCCCGAATTTTTCAAACGTTTTGCCCGGGTGGCGGAAGTCGTCGTGGAAGATCCCGCGATCCGTCAGGCCGCACGAGAGAGTTTCCGCTTCTATCGTGAACAGGGTTATCCTCTGCAAGATCACCGGTTACAGCGTCTCTGAGTACACAATGGATACTTCAAAACCCCTGAAAGACGCGCACCTGCTGGACGACCTCGAGTCGATCCGCCAGTTGCTTGGCGATGATTCATTGCAACCCCCGCTGCTGACCGATACGGTCGTCACGGAGAATCAAATTCCCTTGCTGTTCGATCTGGTCGGCGGCGACGCGGCGGCTGACGCCGATAGCGCAGACGCACAGATCCCGACCCTGACCGAAGAACCAGAGCCCGCGCCCGTCAAGGCCGAGCCCGCAGCGCCCAACCCGGATGCCCTGCTGCACCTGGACAACGAACTGCGCGCCGCCGCGCAATTGATCATGCAAGACGTGATCGACGACTTCGCTCCGCACATCGAAACCGAAATCAAACGCCGCCTCGATGCACGGCTGGAGCGGTTGTTGAGTCAATATCCGGCTTGACTGACCCTCTGTAAGAGCGGGCTTGCCCGCGATAAGGGCCGCAGGACCTTCCTGCGGTAACCCTTTAACCATTTTGCGACTGTTTCACAGCCGATCGCGGGCAAGCCCGCTCCTACAAAATTGCGCTTTTTCTGCCACCCACCATCGCCTCGCTCTACGCCCCGCCCTTCATCCCCGCTATACTTGCCGGCTTTCCCGAATTAATGCCAATTAGGTTCCCGCCCCGCATGGACAAGACCTACCAGCCGCACGCCATCGAAACTTCCTGGTACCAGACCTGGGAGTCCGAGAACTATTTCGCTCCGCAAGGCGCGGGCGACTCGTACACCATCATGATTCCGCCGCCGAACGTCACTGGCAGCCTGCACATGGGCCACGGCTTCAACAACGCGATCATGGACGCGCTGATCCGTTTCCGCCGCATGCAGGGTCGCAACACCCTGTGGCAGCCGGGCACCGACCACGCCGGTATCGCTACGCAGATGCTGGTAGAGCGTCAGATCGAAGCGCAAGGCCTGAGCCGTCATGACCTCGGACGCGACAAGTTCCTCGAGAAAATCTGGGAATGGAAAGATCAGTCCGGTGGCAACATCAGCCGTCAGATTCGTCGCCTTGGCTCGTCCGTCGACTGGAGCCGCGAGCGCTTCACCATGGACGACGGCCTGTCGGAATCGGTGAAAGAAGCTTTCGTGCGCCTGCACGAAGACGGTCTGATCTACCGCGGCAAGCGTCTGGTCAACTGGGACACCAAGCTGCACACGGCGATTTCCGATCTGGAAGTGGAAAACCACGACGAGAAAGGCTTCCTGTGGAACCTGCGTTACCCGCTGGCTGACGGCGCGAAAACCGCTGATGGCCTGGATTACCTGATCGTCGCGACCACCCGTCCGGAAACCATGCTCGGCGACGCCGCCGTTGCAGTTAACCCGGAGGATGAGCGCTACAAAGCCCTGATCGGCAAATTCGTCGAGCTGCCACTGGTTGGCCGCCGCATCCCGATCATCGCCGACGATTACTGCGATCCTGAATTCGGCACCGGCTGTGTGAAAATCACCCCGGCCCACGATTTCAACGACTATGAAGTCGGCAAGCGCCACAACCTGCCGCTGCTGAACATCTTCGACAAAAACGCCGCCGTTCTGCCGGCCGCCCAAGTGTTCAACCTTGATGGCACGCTCAACGATACAGTTGATGGCACCCTGCCTGCCGCCTACGCCGGCCTGGACCGTTTCGAAGCGCGCAAGCAAATCGTTGCCGCGTTCGACGAAGCCGGCCTGCTGGTCAGCGTCGACGATCACGCACTGAAAGTGCCGAAGGGCGACCGCTCTGGCACGATCATCGAGCCGTGGCTGACCGACCAGTGGTACGTCTCCACCAAGCCTTTGGCTGAACCGGCCATCGCCGCCGTGGAAGACGGCCGCATCGCCTTCGTGCCCAAGCAATACGAAAACATGTACTTCTCGTGGATGCGTGACATCCAGGACTGGTGCATCAGCCGTCAGCTGTGGTGGGGCCACCGGATTCCGGCCTGGTACGACGAGTCGGGCAAGGTCTACGTCGGTCGCGACGAAGCCGAAGTCCGTGCCAAGCACAACCTCGGTCCAGACGTTGCGCTGCAACAGGACAACGACGTACTCGACACCTGGTTCAGTTCGGGCCTGTGGACGTTCTCCACCCTCGGCTGGCCAGAAAAAACCGAAGCGCTGAAGACCTTCCACTCCACCGACGTGCTGGTCACCGGCTTCGACATCATTTTCTTCTGGGTTGCCCGGATGATCATGCTCACCATGCATTTGGTGAAGAATGAAGACGGCACCGCGCAGGTTCCGTTCAAGACCGTCTACGTGCACGGTCTGGTCCGCGATGGCCTGGGTCAGAAGATGTCCAAGTCCAAGGGCAACGTCCTTGACCCGCTGGACATCATCGACGGTATCGAGCTGGAAGACCTGGTCGCCAAGCGCACCACCGGCCTGATGCAGCCAAAACTGCAGAAGAAGATCGAAAAGCAGACCCGCGACGAGTTCGCCGACGGTATCGCCAGCTATGGCACCGACGCCCTGCGCTTCACCTTCTGCTCGCTGGCGTCCACCGGTCGCGACATCAAGTTCGACATGGGCCGCGTCGAAGGCTATCGCAATTTCTGCAACAAGATCTGGAACGCCGCGCGCTACGTGCTGGACAAGGGTGAAGACTGCGGCCAGAACGGTGAAGAAGTCGAACTGTCGCTGGCGGATCGCTGGATCATCTCGCAACTGCAGCGCACCGAAGCCGAAGTGACCCGTCAACTGGATCAATTCCGTTTCGACCTGGCGGCACAAGCCTTGTACGAGTTCATCTGGAACCAGTATTGCGACTGGTACCTGGAACTGTCCAAGCCTGTGTTGTGGGACGAAACCGCACCGGTCGAACGTCAGCGCGGCACCCGTCGCACGCTGGTTCGCGTGCTGGAAGTGGCCCTGCGCCTGGCTCACCCGTTCATGCCATTCATCACCGAAGAAATCTGGCAGCGCCTCGCGCCGCTGGCCGGTGTGCAGGGCAAGACGATCATGCTGCAACCTTGGCCAGTGGCCAACGAAGCGCGCATTGACCAGGCCGCCGAAGACGACATCGAATGGCTCAAGGGCCTGATGCTGGGTACGCGTAACATTCGTGGGGAAATGAACATCGGCCCCGGCAAGCCGCTGCAATTGTTCCTCAAGAACGTCAGCGCCGAAGACCAGCGCCGCTTGACTGAAAACGACCACCTGTTGAAGAAACTGGCCAAGCTCGAATCCATCACTGTACTGGCGGCTGGTGCGGAAGCCCCTCTGTCGGCAACGGCGTTGGTTGGCGAGATGGAAGTGCTGGTGCCGATGGCCGGTCTGATCGACAAAGATGCCGAACTGGCGCGTCTGGACAAGGAAATCCAGCGCCTGCAAGGCGAAGTGCAACGCGTCAGCGGCAAGCTGTCCAACGCCGCGTTCGTCGACAAGGCACCGCCGGAAGTCATCGCCAAGGAACGCGCCAAAATGACTGAAGCCGAACAGGCTCTGGGCAAACTGGCCGAGCAACACGCACGTATCGCCAGTTTGTAAGGATCAAGCCCGCTCCTATGTAGGAGCGGGCTTGCCCGCGATAAGGTCGGCACGACCCTCACCATCGATTGCCTATCATCGACGAGCGCTTCGCACTCGATCGCGGGCAAGCCCGCTCCTACAGGCCTCTGTACCCATGACAGCTCCACGCAAACCCAAGACTCCCAGCACTCCCGCCGAACCGCGCGAGAAGGCTACGCTGCACCCGCGTAACCGCCACCAAGGCCGTTACGACTTTCCCAAGCTGATCAAGAGCAATCCCGAGCTGGCAAAGTTCGTGATCATCAACCCGTATGGCAAGGAAAGCATCGACTTCGCCGACCCGTCCGCCGTGCGGGTATTCAACCGCGCGCTGCTCAAGTCGTTCTATGGCATTGCTCACTGGGACATCCCGGCCGATTACCTGTGCCCACCGATTCCGGGGCGTGCCGACTACGTGCACTTCCTCGCGGACCTGCTGGCAGAGAGCAATGAAGGTGTTATCCCACGCGGTGCCCTGATCAAAGCCTTGGACATCGGTACGGGCGCCAACTGCGTTTACCCGCTGATTGGCCACAGTGACTACGGCTGGCATTTCCTCGGCTCGGACATCGACCCCACCGCTGTGGCCGCTGCCACCGCGATCATCAAGTCCAATAGCCTGCACAAGGCCGTCAGCCTGCGCCTGCAGGGCAATCGCAAGCAGATCCTGCTGGACCTGCTCAAGAGCGACGAACGCTTCGACGTGACCATGTGCAACCCGCCCTTCCACGCCTCGCTGGACGAAGCGCAACGCGGCAGCCATCGCAAGTGGCGCGCGCTGGGCAAGGCCGATCCCAAGCGCAAATTGCCGGTACTGAATTTCGGTGGGCAATCTCAGGAATTGTGGTGCGAAGGCGGTGAGATCGGCTTCGTCACGCAGTTGATCAACGAAAGCAAACAGGTGGCGCGTCAGGTGCTGTGGTTCAGCACACTGGTGTCGAAGGCGTCCAACCTGCCGATGATCCAGGGTACGCTGAAGAAGATCGGCGCCGTGCAAAGCCAGGTGGTCGAGATGTCACAAGGGCAGAAGCAAAGCCGCTTCGTTGCCTGGACCTTTCACGACAAGGCGCAGCAATTGGCTTGGCGCGCCGAGCGCTGGAACACGACCAAACCGTAATCCGCCGACAAACGCCCACAAAAAAACCGTGCGCGGATCGCTCCGTCGCACGGTTTTTTTCAATAAGCGCTAAGGCTTACTTATTGACCGAGTCGCTCAGGCTTTTAGCCGGTACGAACTTGATCACTTTCTTGGCAGCGATTTCGATGGCGGCGCCAGTCGATGGGTTACGGCCGGTGCGTGCTGGACGCTCGGTGATTTTCAGTTTGCCAATGCCTGGCAAAGTGATTTCGGAGCCGTTTTCCAGTTGGTCAGCAACAATCTGGCCCAATTGCTCAAGAGCATTACGCGCGGTGGTTTTTGGCGCGTCGATCGCTTCGGCGATATCGGCGATCAATTGGTCTTTAGTCAATGCCATGGTGATGTTCCTTCCCTATCAAATTCATTTGGATTGCAGAATGAGGCGTCGGCCCGGGGCCAGGCGATGAACCTGGTCCGCCGGTAGCAACCACGATTAACCGCGAACTGTAGATACCGAAACCGTAGTTTGGTTCGACCGGACAGCGACAAACTGCGTGCTTAGCGCGCTTCAGGTGCGCAAGACCGGGCAAAACTAGCACAGAGCCGGGTAAATATCCGCACTTGCCTACCCATTTGGTCAGCTTTTCGGCCGTATCCGATAAAAAATGTCGATCAAAGCCCGATTTCAGCCGAAAACCGTCGACACACCAGACCCTTCAGCGGTGCCCAAGGTGCGTTACACTTGCCGACTTTGAATCGAGCGCAGACGCCTGTGCCGCTCGTGATCTTCGATTACTCCAGCCGAGAAGCCCATGCCGATCCGTCATTGCATCGTCCACCTGATCGACAAGAAACCCGACGGTACGCCAGCAGTCCTCCACGCCCGCGACTCCGAACTCGCCGAGTCCCAGGCCATCGAGAACATGCTCGCCGACCTCAACGAGAGCTATAACGCCAAGCAGGGCAAGGCCTGGGGCTTGTTCCACGCCGAATCCGGCGCGCACCCGTTCAGTGGCTGGCTGAAGGAATACCTCGACGCTGGCAAGGACTTCACCGCCTTCAGCCGAGTGGCGGTCGAGCACCTGCAGAAGCTGATGGAGGAATCCAACCTGTCAGTCGGCGGCCACGTGTTGTTCGCCCATTACCAGCAAGGCATGACTGATTACCTGGCCATCGCCCTGCTGCACCACAGCGAAGGCGTGGCGGTGAACGCCGAGCTGGACGTGACCCCGTCGCGCCACCTGGACCTGGGTCAGCTGCACCTCGCGGCACGGATCAATATCTCCGAGTGGCAGAACAACAAGCAGTCGAAGCAGTACATTTCCTTCATCAAAGGCAAGAACGGGAAAAAGGTTTCAGAATATTTCCGCGACTTCATTGGCTGCCAGGAAGGCGTCGATGGCCCCGGCGAAACCCGCACCTTGCTCAAGGCGTTCAGCGACTTCGTGGAAAGCGAAGACCTGCCGGAAGAATCCGCCCGCGAGAAGACCAAGACCCTGGTCGACTACGCCAGCAGCCAGAGCAAACTGGGCGAGCCCATGGGACTCGAAGAACTGTCGGAGTTGATTGACGAAGAGCGCCCACGGGCCTTCTACGATCACATCCGCAACAAGGACTACGGCCTGTCGCCGGAGATCCCGGCGGACAAGCGCACCCTCAACCAATTCCGTCGCTTCACCGGGCGCGCAGAGGGCTTGTCGATCAGCTTTGAAGCGCACCTGCTGGGCGACAAGATCGAATACGACGAAGAAGCCGGCACCCTGATCATCAAAGGCCTGCCGACCCAACTCACTGATCAGTTGAAGCGCCGCTGATGCTGATTCGCACCCTGAAGAAATTCGTCCTGATCATGCTGGTGGTCGTGGCCTGGCAGAACTGGGGCAAGATTGAGCATTTCTTCAACCCGCCCAGCGCAGTGCTGGCCCAGGTTTCGAGCCAGGCCAAGGTCACGCTGTACGCCACCGACTGGTGCGGTTACTGCAAACAGACGCGGCGTTTTCTCGACAGCAAGGGCATTCCTTACACCGAGTTCGATATCGAGAAATCGGCTGAGGGACGCAAGGCTTATGAAGCCCTGGGTGGGCGTGGCATTCCGATGATCGTGGTGAATGGCACGTTGATTCGGGGATTCAGCCCGGAAGAGATATTGGCCGCGCTGAAATAATTGTAGGAGCTGCCGCAGGCCGCGATCCAACGGCCGGAAGGCCGTTCCGGCCTTATCGCAGCCTGCGGCAGCTCCTACAGGGGTGTGTGATATTCAACGCGCCTCGATACGAAACCCAAACCGCGGAAAGTGCACGTGTACCACACCCGCACGCTCATCTTCGCGACGCAGAATCAGCTCTTCGCTGCCGCTGAACACCAACTCGCCTTCCACCGGATCACAGCCATAATCCACGGCCGAGATCGCGACTTTCTGCCCAATCTCGAAGCCGTTCGGATCAACGAAGTCTTCTTCCGGCAACGCCGCGGGCGTGGCATTGCGGGCGATTTCCACGGCGTCGGTTGAACTCAGTTCCTTGAACGCACCATGCCCCAGGCCTTCCACACGCTGATACCAGGCCGCTACGGCCGGGTAGTCATCCACCAGCGGCGCGGTGACTGACGACTGTTTGAGGAACCACAGGGCATGTGCAAGGGAGAAGTCTGCCAGTGACGGCGCACCGAACAGGAAGTCGCCGTTATGTTCGAGCTGTTGCTCCAGACGCGTCATCAGCGTTGGCCATTGGTGTTTGGCCAGCTCCAGTGGGACGCGCATGGCACTGCCCCCGGTGAACAAGCCGGCACGGTCAACCATGAACGCTTTGACCGCTTCCGGCGGCAGGCGACCCATGCGTTGTTGCATGGACTCCGGCTGGAAGGCGAGGCTGATCGCGTGGAGAAACACCACTGAATCCGCCCAGGCCGCGAAACTGGCGACGGTGAATTCCTGGTCGTCCGGGAACAACGTCGGCAAGGCTTTTTCTTGTTCCAGTCGACGGGCAATGATCGCGGTGTCGCAGTAGATATCAGCACCGACCTGCAACACCGGGGTCTTGCGATAGCCACCGGTCAGCGGCGTCAGGTCGGGCTTGGGCATGATCGGAGAGATCATCACCGAACGCCATGACAGGCCTTTGAAGCCCAGCATCAACCGCGCCTTTTCAGAGAATGGCGAGGTTGGGTAATGGTGCAGGATCAGCTCTGACATGTTCAGTCCTTCCGTCAATGGAAAGACAGCAGCTTAACCGCCTACGCGAAAGGAGCCTACCCGGTCCGCCTGATAGCGCTGTATCACGGCGCTGGATTGACCGCGATGTCCGGCAGACCGACGAAGCTCGCGGCCAACACTTCCTTGGCGCTTTTCTTCAGCTTTTTGATCAGCCGCTCCTGACGCAACGCCTCGCCCTTGTCGCGACAGGCTTCGACATACACCAGTGCCACTGCCGGGCTGGAATAGAAGAAGCGCGCGCCCTTGCCGCTTTGATGGGCGGCGAAGCGGCGCTGGGGATCGTCGCTGATTCCGCAGTACAACGAGCCGTTGGCTGCCCGCACCAGGTACACGTACCAGGGCTTGCTAACGGGTTCGTCAAGAATCGCGGTGTCTTGCATGATCAGGATCGATAAAAAAGGGCTGGCGATTCTAACACTAGCGCCCGGCCTGATACGCCTTCAGACCTTTTTGCGCCTGGGCACGAATGGCGTTCTGTACCAACGGCGTCCAGCCCAGCAGCAGGCCTTTGGTGCCCAGCGCCTGACGCGACCAGCGCCACAGGTCAAAGTGATCGTGGTGCTCGCAGATCTTGCCGTCGCGAAACACGAAACGGGCCTGAATGTCGTTGACCACGGTATTGCCGGTCTGGCTGAACAGGTAGGTGGCGACCCAGTGCGCGCCGCCGGTACGCTCATCGGCACGCACGTTGTCGAACTTAACGGAAAAGTCCTTGGCTCGCGAGGTCAACATGCGCCACATGTCACCCGCCTGACGCCCACGCAACTCACCGAACACCGGGTCACTGAACAGCACGTCCTCGGTGTAGCAGGCGGCCATGGCCTCGGCGTCCAATCGATTGAAGGCCTGGTAAAACTCAGTGATCACTGCGCTGTTTGCATCGCTCATAGTGCCGGTTCCATGACGAACGAAAAGATCCGTGCACAATAGTCGGCAAACAGACGCATGACCATCGGCATTCGTGGGAGGAATATAGCCAGTCAGACTTTCTCGCTGGTGACCTGCACGTACAGCGCGCGCCCGGCGCCCAGGCCGAAGACGATGGCGCCCAACCCGAGAATGGCGAAGATCCAGCCGACCGCCTTCCAGTCTCCGGTCTGCCCATGAATCACGCCGACCGCGAACGGCCCCAGCGAGGCCAGGGTGTAACCGAAGCCCTGGGCCATGCTCGACAGATTGGCCGCGACGTGGGCGTCCCTCGAACGCAGGACAATCAAGGTCAAGGCCAGGCTGAAAGTCCCGCCCTGCCCCAACCCCAGCAAGATTGCCCACCCCCACAAGCCGTCCAGTGGCGCATACAGGCAGCCAAACAACCCGCCCAGCGTCAGCAGCATCACCACGATGATGCCCAGCCGCTGATCCTTGCCACGGGTGGCCAGCCAGGGCGCGCTCAAGGCACTGATCAGCTGTACCAGGATCGAACCGGACAGCACCACGCCGGCCTGAACTGGCGATAATCCACGACCGATCAGAATCGAAGGCAACCAGCCAAAAACGATATAGGCCAAGGACGATTGCAGGCCCATATACAGGGTGACCTGCCAGGCCAGCGGATCACGCAACAGACCCCGTACCCGGTAGGCGACGTGATGCGTGCCGTGCTTGCTGCGGGTTTGCGGCAGCCAGACGAGAAACGCCACCAGCGCCGGTACGATCCAGAACCCGAGACCGATGGACCAGCTGTCTGCAAAGTGCTGACTCAACGGCACTGAAGAACCGGCCGCAATCGCCGCACCCAGGCACAGCGCCATGGTGTAGACGCCGGTCATCGCCCCGGCTTGTTTGGCGAAGTCGCGCTTGACGATGCCCGGCAGCAAAACGCCGAGAATGCCAATGCTCGCACCGGCCACCACGCTGCCGGAAAATAGCCCGACTTCGCCGAATGAGCTGCGCAAAATGATCCCGCTGGCCAACGTCAGAAGAATCCCCATTACCACCCGTTCGCTGCCAAAACGTCGCGCGAGGATCGGTGCCAGTGGGGCGAACAGCCCCAGGCACAGCACCGGCAACGTCGTCAGCAAACCGGCCTCGGCTGCGGATAACCCAAGGCTATTGGAGACCTCGCCCAACAGCGGCGCCATGCTCGACAACGCCGGACGCAGGTTCAGCGCCACCAACACCAGCCCCAACAGCAAAAGCCACGGGCGCTTCAACACCGGAGGCTGTTGCTGGACTTGCTCGTCGTCAGCCTCGGCATCGATCAACAATTCTTCGATGGGACTGTGGTGGGCATTCGCCGAGGGCGCCTTGATGGTCATTTGATTCTCGGGACAGGTATTTTGAAGTGAGCTGGGCATCCTGTTGCAGAATTCGATGGAATGCAATGTGTAGGAGCGGGCTTGCCCGCGATGGCAGCGTGCCTGACACACCGCGTCAGCCCGATCGCGGGCAAGCCCGCTCCTACAGAGGGTGATACACCCACGAGCCAATAAAAAACCCGGAACAAGTCCGGGTTCTTTTTTTACGCCGCGATTAACTCAGTGCAGGATCTGGCTGAGGAACAGACGGGTACGGTCGCTTTGCGGGTTGTCGAAGAAGTCGTTCGGTGCAGCCTGTTCGACGATTTCGCCTTTGTCCATGAAGATCACGCGGTTGGCCACAGTACGGGCGAAGCCCATTTCGTGGGTCACGCAGAGCATGGTCATGCCGTCTTCCGCGAGGCCGATCATGGTGTCGAGTACTTCTTTCACCATTTCCGGGTCGAGGGCCGAAGTCGGTTCATCGAACAGCATGATTTTCGGCTTCATGCACAGGGCACGGGCAATCGCCACACGCTGTTGCTGACCACCGGAAAGCTGACCCGGGAATTTATGGGCCTGCTCCGGAATCCGCACGCGTTCCAGGTAATGCATGGCGATTTCTTCGGCTTGCTTCTTCGGCATCTTGCGCACCCACATCGGCGCCAACGTGCAGTTCTGCAGGATGGTCAGGTGCGGGAACAGGTTGAAGTGCTGGAACACCATGCCGACTTCACGACGAATCGCTTCGATCTGCTTGAGGTCGTTGGTCAGCTCGGTGCCGTCGACAATGATGCGACCCTGCTGGTGCTCTTCCAGACGGTTCAGGCAACGAATGGTGGTCGACTTGCCCGAACCCGAAGGCCCGCACAACACGATACGCTCGCCCTGACGCACGTTCAGGTTGATGTCTTTGAGCACGTGGAACTGGCCGTACCACTTGTGTACGCCTTCCATCTGGATCATGCCTTCAGCGCCCAGAGGCATTTTGATAGCTTCACTCATCACAAAACTCCTAACGCTTGTGGCCTGTGTCCAGCTTACGTTCCAAATGCATGGAATAGCGGGACATGCCGAAACAGAAGATCCAGAACACCAACGCAGCGAAGACGTAGCCTTCGGTGGCCATACCGAGCCATTTCGGGTCGGCGGCTGCTTGTTTGACGCTGTTGAGCAAGTCGAACAAGCCGATGATGATCACCAGACTGGTGTCCTTGAACAGGGCGATTACCGTGTTGACGATGCCAGGAATGACCATCTTCAACGCCTGCGGCAGAATCACCAGGCCCATGGCGCGCCAGTAACCAAGGCCCATCGCTGCAGCCGCTTCGTACTGACCTTTAGGGATGGCTTGCAAACCACCCCGCACCACTTCGGCAACGTAGGCCGACTGGAACAGGATTACCCCGATCAAGGCGCGCAGCAACTTGTCGAAGCTCATGCCTTCAGGCAAGAACAACGGCAACATCACCGACGACATGAACAGCACGGTGATCAACGGCACGCCGCGCCAGAACTCGATGAAGGTCACGCAGACCACGCGAATGGCCGGCATGTTCGAACGTCGTCCCAGCGCCAATACCACGCCCAACGGCAGCGCGCCCGCGATGCCGACGGTGGCGATGACCAGGGTCAGCATCAGCCCGCCCCACTGGCTGGTGGCGACTTCGGTCATGCCGAACACACCGCCGTGCAGCAGGAAGTAGGCGACGATCGGGTAGATCACCAGGAAGCTGAACCCGTAGACCGCTTTGCGAGGAACTGCCTTGATGAACAACGGCGCGACACCGAAGATCGCCAGCAATACGGTCAGATTGACCCGCCAGTGCAGATCAGCCGGATAGTAGCCGTACATGAACTGACCGAAACGCTGCTCGATGAACACCCAGCAAGCGCCAGACTTGGTGCAGTCTTCACGGGTAGAGCCGACCCAGTTGGCGTCGAAAATCGTCCAGTGCAACAGCGGTGGAATGATCAGCCATACCAGGTAGAGGGCGAACAGTGTCAGCAGGGTGTTGAGCCAATTGGAGAACAGGTTGGCTCGCATCCACGCCATTGGGCCGAAGACTTTACTCGGCGGCGGCATGTCGGGTTTGAAAGTATGAGTGTTTGTCATGCGCTTTTCCTCACCGCTCGATCAGCGCAATGCGCTTGTTGTACCAGTTCATCAACAGCGAAATGCTGATACTGATCGCCAGGTAGACGCTCATGGTGATCGCAATCACCTCGATGGCCTGACCGGTCTGGTTGAGTACGGTACCGGCAAACAACGAAACCATTTCCGGGTAACCGATACCGGCCGCCAACGAAGAGTTCTTCGCCAGGTTCAGGTATTGGCTGGTCAGCGGAGGAATGATCACGCGCAGCGCTTGCGGGATGATGACCCGAGTCAGCGTAGGGCCAGGACGCAGGCCCAGCGAACGGGCGGCTTCGGTCTGGCCGTGGCTCACGGACTTGATCCCGGAACGCACGATTTCAGAGATAAATGCCGCCGTGTACACCGTCAAGGCAATGGTCAGCGCCAGCAGTTCCGGGATCATTACCCAGCCACCGACGAAGTTGAAGCCCTTGAGTTCCGGCATTTCCCAGTGCAGCGGGTTACCGAAGATCAGCACGTCCACAGCAGGGATCACGATGAACAACGCCAGGCCAACCCATACCTTGTGGAAAGGTACGCCCGTGGCTTCGAAACGCTTGGTTGCCCAACGCGCCATCAGCACGATAGCGACGATTGCGATGACGACGCTGACCACAAACGGCCAGAAGCCGTCGGTCAGGGTCGCGCCCGGCATGTTGAGACCGCGGTTGCTGAAGAAGAACATGCCCGCAAAGCTGTGGCTGCCGCGTGGTCCTGGCATGGTCAGGAAGACCGCGAAGTACCAGAACAGGATTTGCAGCAGGGGCGGAATGTTACGGAAGACTTCAACGTAGACCGTTGCCAGTTTATTGATCATCCAGTTCGACGACAGTCGAGCGACGCCAATGACAAAGCCCAGGATCGTTGCCAGCACCATACCGATGAAGGTCACCAGCAGCGTGTTGAGCAATCCGATAACGAATACGCGCGAATAAGTGTCCGATTCGACATAAGGAATCAAGTGCTGCGCGATGCCGAAGCCCGCACTGCGATCAAGAAAGCCGAAGCCGGAAGTGATGCCGCGATGTTGCAGGTTGGTCTGGGTGTTATCGAACAGATACCAGCCCATGGCGACCACCGCGACAACCGTGATGATCTGGAATAGCCACGCACGCACTTTAGGATCGCTGAGGGTAAGCCTCTGCTTTGGTGCGCCGATTTGATTTTGCATGAAGTGCCCCATGTAGATTGGAACAGAACAACGCCCGATAACCGTAACGGTTACCGGGCGCAGGGCCTATCAGCGAACAGGTGGTGCGTACTGAATGCCACCGTTGGTCCACAGAGCGTTCAGACCACGGTCGATTGCCAGAGGAGTGCCCTTGCCCAGGTTCTTCTCGAAGATTTCGCCGTAGTTACCGACTTGTTTAACGATCTGTACTACCCAGTCTTTAGGCAGTTTCAGGTCTTTGCCGTATTCACCGTCAGCACCCAACAGACGAGCTACGTCAGGGTTTTTGGTGGATTTAGCCAGATCGACTACGTTCTTCGAAGTAACACCCGCTTCTTCGGTGTTGAGCATGGCGTAGCCAACCCAACGCACGATCGCCAGCCACTCGTCGTCGCCGTTACGTACAACCGGCCCCAGAGGTTCTTTGGAGATGGTTTCTGGCAGTACAACGTAGTCAGTTGGCTTGGCCAGCTTGCTGCGCTGTGCGTACAGCTGCGATTTGTCGGAGGTCAATACGTCGCAACGACCGCTTTCCAGCGACTTGGCGCTTTCGTCAGAGGTGTCGAACGTGATTGGGGTGTACTTCAGGTTGTTGGCGCGGAAGTAGTCGGAAACGTTCAGCTCGGTTGTAGTACCGGCCTGAATACAGATGGTCGCACCGTCCAGTTCCTTGGCGCTTTTAACACCCAGTTTGGTGTTGGCCAGGAAGCCTACGCCGTCATAGTAGGTCACGAAGCCAGGAAACTTCAGGCCCATGCCTGCGTCACGGGAGCTGGTCCAGGTGGTGTTACGCGACAGGATGTCGATTTCGCCTGACTGCAGCGCGGTGAAGCGCTCTTTGGCGTTCAGCTGGCTGAATTTGACTTTGGTCGCGTCACCGAAAACGGCAGCAGCGACTGCGCGGCAGACATCAGCGTCGATACCTTGAATAGTGCCCTTTGCATCAGGAACGGAAAAACCTGGCAGGCCATCACTGACGCCGCACTGAATAAAACCCTTTTTCTGGATAGCATCAAGGGTAGCACCCGCCTGAGCAAAACTGCTTACGCCAAGAACTGTTGCAGCCGTCAGTACAGCCAGGGTGGATTTCAACATCTTCATTCAAACCTCCAAGTTTGCTCTTTGTTGTTTAGGAGCTTGAGTCCCGTCGCACCCTTGTGAGGCGTTATCGACCCGTGTTGGCTTGTTTTTGGGTCATGCGACGTAAGACCTGAGCCATGGATCCGGTGCGAGATCTACCCGACACCCAATAACCATAGCTCGTCATCGGTCGAATGGACTGAAGCCCCATGATGTCCGCTGAACCAGACCGGTACAGTGCAGACCGTACACAGAAACCTGATGCGTGGATTCATTGCTACCCCGTGGGCATCAGTCGCCTGATAGTGTTACCGCAGAGGGTGAGCGCATTCACTCCGGGGGTTCCATAGCAAAGCCCGTACCAGCATGCTGGCAATGTCGAATTAGCGACAGGTCAAGTCCAATACTTGTACCCTTGCGACATCTTTGTAAGATTATTTTTTGTCTGCGCTCCGCCTTAACGCACCCGGATAGAGCGCGCGCACACTAATGGAGCAGTCATGAGCGACCCTTTGATCCTTCAACCCATCAAGCCTGCCGACGCCTGCGTCATCTGGCTGCATGGCCTGGGTGCCGACCGTTATGACTTCATGCCGGTCGCGGAAATCCTGCAAGAAACCTTGCTCACCACGCGCTTTGTTTTGCCTCAGGCGCCGAACCGTCCGGTCACCATCAACGGCGGCTACGAGATGCCCAGTTGGTACGACATACTGGCCATGAGCCCCGCCAGGGCCATCAATCACGAGGAGTTGGAGGTTTCGGCGCAGATGCTGCTGGACCTGATTGAAGCCCAACGCGACAGCGGAATCGACCCGGCGCGGATTTTTCTGGCGGGCTTTTCCCAAGGCGGCGCCGTGGTTTTACACACCGCCTTCTTGCGCTGGCAAGGTCCTCTCGGTGGCGTGCTGGCACTTTCCACTTATGCCCCGACTTTCAGCGACGCAGTGAGCCTTTCCGCCAGCCAGCAACGCATCCCTGCGTACTGCCTGCATGGCTTTAACGACGATGTGGTCCAGAATGCCATGGGACGCACAGCGTACGAGCACCTCAAGGCGTGGGGCGTAACCGCAACATGGCAGGAATACCCAATGGGGCACGAAGTGTTACCGCAGGAAATTTCCGATATCGGTGTTTGGCTCACCGAAAAGTTGCGCTGAAAACCCCTACAGGGCTTTCCAGCAGCCTTTAACGCGTGCTGGAAAGCCCTGACTTGACACCTCCTGTAGCGCTTTTGGCATGCCACTACGCCGCGCACGATTCTTGCTTTACACTGCTCGGCGTACATTCCTTAATCAATTGACGAGATGACCGTGCTCAAAGCACTCAAAAAAATGTTCGGTAAAAGCGAGGTTGAGCAACTCGCGTCCAGCCCCATCGCCTCTTCGCCTGCTGCCCTCGGCCCTGCCAAAGACGATCCACGATCAAACATCGCAGAAAATCCGACACCTGCCAGCACGCCTGAGCAGGGTCAAAAGGCCGAAGTCCAGGCACCTAAACCTGAGCGCCCACGTCGTGAACGCGCGCCCAAGCCGCCGGTCACGCCATGGAAACTGGAAGACTTCGCCGTCGAGCCACAGGAAGGCAAAACCCGCTTTCACGATTTCAACCTGTCGCCTGAACTGATGCACGCCATTCACGACCTGGGTTTCCCGTACTGCACGCCGATCCAGGCTGGTGTATTGGGCTTTACCCTCGCCGGCAAAGACGCCATTGGCCGTGCCCAGACCGGCACCGGCAAAACCGCTGCGTTCCTGATTTCGATCATTACCCAGTTGCAGCAGACCCCACCGCCAGGGGAACGCTACATGGGTGAACCGCGAGCGCTGATCATTGCGCCGACCCGCGAACTGGTGGTGCAGATCGCCAAAGATGCCGCGACCCTGACCAAGTACACCGGCCTTAACGTCATGACCTTCGTTGGCGGCATGGACTTCGACAAACAGCTCAAGCAGCTTGAAGCCCGTCACTGCGACATTCTGGTGGCCACGCCTGGCCGTCTGCTGGACTTCAACCAGCGCGGCGAAGTGCACCTGGACATGGTCGAAGTGATGGTGCTGGACGAAGCCGACCGCATGCTCGACATGGGTTTCATCCCACAAGTGCGCCAGATCATTCGCCAGACCCCGCACAAGGGCGAGCGTCAGACCCTGCTGTTCTCCGCGACCTTCACCGAAGACGTGATGAACCTCGCCCGGCAGTGGACCACTGACCCGTCCATCGTCGAGATCGAAGCTGAGAACGTCGCCAGCGAAATGGTCGAACAGCATATCTATGCCGTGGCCGGTGCCGACAAATACAAGCTGCTGTACAACCTGGTGACCGAAAACAACTGGGAACGGGTGATGGTCTTCGCCAACCGCAAGGATGAAGTGCGGCGTATCGAGGAGCGCCTGGTACGCGATGGCGTAAACGCCGCGCAATTGTCAGGCGACGTCCCGCAGCACAAGCGGATCAAGACCCTGGAAGGCTTCCGCGAAGGCAAGATTCGTGTACTGGTGGCCACCGACGTCGCCGGTCGCGGGATTCACATCGACGGTATCAGCCATGTGATCAACTTCACCCTGCCGGAAATGCCGGACGACTACGTGCACCGCATCGGCCGTACCGGTCGTGCGGGCGCCAGTGGTGTATCGATCAGCTTTGCCGGTGAGGATGACTCCTACCAATTGCCGGCGATTGAAACATTGCTGGGTCGCAAGATCAGCTGCGAAACGCCACCGACTGAATTGTTGAAGCCGGTGGTGCGCAAGCACGCTCAGCCGCAGTAAGCGTTCGACGCATTAAAAAACGCAGCCCTCGAAGCTGCGTTTTTTTCGCCTGAGGTACTGCCGTCCCTGTAGGAGCGAACTTGTTCGCGAGGCGGTGAATCAGGTACACCGCGTCAAACTGCTCGCCAACAAGTTGGCTCCTACAGATAAGGTGGGGACGACGCGGTGTCAGGTCTTGTCTTGCCAACGCCCCGCCGCCGCATGATCGCTGGCGCGGCCTTCGACCCAGCGTGGGCCATCGCTGGTGTTTTCTTTCTTCCAGAACGGCGCGCGGGTTTTCAGGTAATCCATGACGAACGCGCAAGCCTCGAACGCCGCCTCGCGGTGGGCGCTGGTGACGCCGACGAAGACAATCGGCTCACCCGGCTCCAGGGCGCCGATCCGGTGCAGGATTTCCAGCTTGAGCAACGGCCAGCGCTGTTCGGCTTCGACCGCGATCCTGCCGAGGGATTTTTCGGTCATGCCCGGAAAATGCTCGAGAATCATCCCTGACACCTCGCGGCCGTCGTTGAAGTCGCGAACGTAGCCAACAAAACTCACCGCCGCACCGACGCCGACATTCGCCGCGTGCAGCGCATTGACCTCGGCGCCCGGGTCGAACGCCGCGGTTTGCACACGAATCGCCATGTTCAGCCTCCGGTCACGGTGGGGAAGAACGCCACTTCATCGCCGTCGGTCAGTGGCTCGTCGAGCTGGCACAGCTCTTCGTTGCGCGCGCACATCAGGTTCTGTTCGGCCAGCACGTCCCAGACACCACCACGCTGTGCCAGATGTTCGCGCAGCGCATCCATCGTGGCAAAGCTGCCGTCCACAGTCTCGCTGTCTACTCCAAGCGCTTCGCGGTAACGGGCGAAGAACAACACCTCGACGGTCATTGCCCAACCTCCTCTTGATCGGCCACGAAATGACCGCTCTTGCCGCCGAGTTTTTCCAGCAGACGCACGTTTTCAATGACCATGCCGCGATCCACCGCTTTGCACATGTCATAGATGGTCAATGCGGCGACGCTGGCAGCGGTCAGCGCTTCCATCTCTACACCGGTCTGCCCGGACAACTTGCAGCGCGACACGATACGCACCGCGTCTTCACCTTCCGCGCTGAGTTCGACCTTGACCCCGGTCAGCAGCAGCGGGTGACACAGCGGAATCAAATCCGAGGTTTTTTTCGCAGCCTGAATACCGGCAATCCGCGCTACGGCAAACACATCCCCTTTGGGATGCCCACCGCTGACGATCATTTGCAGGGTTTCCGGACGCATACGCACAAAGGCTTCGGCCACGGCTTCACGGAACGTCACGTCTTTGTCGGTGACGTCGACCATATTGGCGCGACCTTGAGAATCGAGATGAGTCAGCACGGGGTTACTCCTGATCAGGAGTGGCGATTGTAAACCCATGCGGTTTGTCAGGCACATCAAACTGTAGGAGCTGCCGAAGGCTGCGATTTGACGCCGTGAAGATTCTGCGGATCTTATCGCAGCCTTCGGCAGTTCCTACAGAGTAAGTCGTGGGGGCAGTATTTCTGCCCCCACAATCAGGTGGTTACAAATGGCTCTCGGCGTATTCGGCGAGAATCGAGCGCGGCACCCCTTGCAGGGTGATGTGCACGCCATTCGGGAAGTCCTTGAAGCGCTCCGTCAGGTAGGTGAGGCCAGAACTGGTGGCCGACAGGTAAGGGGTGTCGATCTGCGCCAGGTTACCCAGGCAGACCACCTTCGAACCGGACCCGGCACGGGTGATGATCGTTTTCATCTGGTGCGGTGTGAGGTTCTGGCATTCGTCGATCAGGATCAGGCTTTGCTGGAAACTGCGGCCTCGAATGTAGTTAAGGGATTTGAACTGCAACGGCACTTTGCTGAGGATGTAATCGACACTGCCATGGGTACTTTCGTCATCCATGTGCAGCGCTTCCAGGTTATCGGTGATCGCGCCCAGCCACGGCTCCATCTTCTCGGCCTCGGTGCCCGGCAGGAAGCCGATTTCCTGATCCAGCCCTTGCACGCTACGGGTGGCGATAATGCGCCGGTAGCGCTTGCTGACCATGGTCTGTTCGATGGCCGCCGCCAGGGCCAAAATGGTTTTACCCGAACCGGCGGCGCCAGACAGGTTGACCAGGTGGATGTCCGGATCGAGCAAGGCAAACAGCGCCAGGCCCTGGTAGATATCACGCGGTTTCAGGCCCCAGGCTTCCTGGTGCAACAGGGGTTCCTGATGCATGTCGAGAATCAGTAACTCATCGGCCTTGATGCCTTTGATCCAGCCGACGAAACCTTGCTCATCGATGATGAATTCATTGATGTGGACTGCTGGCAGGTTGTCGATCAGTTGCACGCGATGCCAGGTGCGGCCATGGTCCTGGCGGGTTTCGACCTTGCTGACACGATCCCAGAAAGAACCGGTCATGTTGTGGTAGCCACGCGACAACATCGAAACGTCGTCGACCAGTTGGTCAGTGCTGTAGTCCTCTGCGGCGATCCCACACGCCCGCGCCTTGAGGCGCATGTTGATGTCTTTGGTCACCAGTACCACGCGCCGGTCCTTGTCGCGCACGTGCAGGTCGATCAATTGGTTGATGATGATGTTGTCGTTGAGGTGTTCCGGCAGCAAGCTGTTGGGTTCGTTGCCTTTGTTCATCAGGATAGACAGGTAGCCCTTGAGGACACCTGTGCCACGATCAATCGGTACGCCTTGCTCAACCTCCTCTGGTGTCGCGCCGCCCAGTGTCTTGTCGATCAGACGAATCGCCTGACGGCATTCAGAGGCAACGGAATGTTTGCCGGCCTTGAGCTTGTCCAGCTCCTCGAGGACCGTCATTGGGATGGTGACGTGGTGTTCTTCAAAGTTCAGTAACGCGTTTGGATCATGAATCAGTACGTTGGTATCGAGCACGTAAAGGATTGGCTGGTTAGAGGAAGGGGTGCGTCCGTGATCATCCATACTCGCTCACCTTTTTAGAAGCCAGGCGACGCAAAACCACAACAGTGATGCGCCACGAAAAGGCCGCCGGGGGTTCCCTCTTCAGGCAGAGGGGACAATGCTCAAGGTGGGTCTGGGATGACGCCACCTGTGTTGCAGGTTTCGGCGGTCTGTACTCGTAATACCGCAAAACTCATGACAGAAAAAAGCACTTTACGCTTTTTTGAAGTTTATTTTTCAGGTTGACGAATAGCGCTTGGCGGCGACCCAAAGCACCGTTAAAGTCAGAAGTCCACCGGCCGTGAATTGTCGAATGAATTCGCCGCCAGCTTGCCCCTCAAACGCGTGCATCCCCTTATGATTCGGGGCTTTTAGCCGTGTTTCCCGGATAGCTGTGACAGTCCTGCCACTGAACGCCACTTTGCGCCGTATTGGTGAGCAACCAGGGCAATGCCGTCTCGACCTTGTTGTGGATGTCATGGAACACCACGACCCCGCGCCGCCAGAGCAACATCAAGGTCAACACCCGCTGCCCGGCCTGATCGCCGGAGATGTTGCGACTCCAGTCCTGTGAGTCGATATTCCACAACGAGACCTTGATCCCCTGGTCGCGAAAGAACTCGGCGCTGTCAGCCCGGCGCTGGCCATAGGGTGGGCGGAACAGTGGCACGTAGTTATCCGGCAGCACCTGTTGCAGTTGCACGATGCTGCGCTGCACCGAGTTCTGCCAGTCGAGCCACTGGGCATGGGAGCGATATTCCCAGCCCTGTGAGCCCACGCACTGCTGCCTGTACAGCGTCTGCACCGCCGCCGCCGAACTTTTTGACTCGCGCGTTTGCAAGGTTTTGCCCAACACGAAGAAGTTAGCGTTGAGCTTGCGCTGCCGCAGGAAGTCGGTCAGCCAGTCGGTGGTGCCGTCGACCACCGTCGGTCCACTGTCGAAACTGAGCAGGAACGAGCGATCGGGCATTTCGTCGCCGGTCAGCTCGTCGGAGTTATAGCGCTCGATCTCGCTGCTGGTCAGCGGAAACAACGCCGCCTCGTGCAGTAACTCGGTCAGGTAGGTCTCGTGAAATGCCTGACTGGGTTGGCCCCAGGCGGCGTAGTACGAATCACTGGCCACCTCGAACTTGCCGGCCTGCTCGCGCAGGGTCGGCAGGTCTTCGACCAGCAGACAGAACGAGGCATCCTGTTCACAGCTCTTCTGTGCGTACTGGTAGTTTTCCAGCAGCCGCGACCAGAGGCGCTGACGAATCAGGTTCAGCGAGACCATGTTGATCTTTCGCAGGTCCAACCGCGCCTTGAGCGCGGCCTCGTCCTGACTTTCGCTGGCCAGCAGGGCATGGGCAAAGGCCAGAATTTCGGCGCGCGAGGCGACATCGAACAGCACCGGCGTGGTGAACTGCTCAGGCCACACACTACGCTCGATGGTGGCGATTTCCACAGGCCCCGCCGCCTGTGCAGTGGACCAAAACAAACATGCCGAGATGAACAGAACGATGCGCAAAATCAAATCCCCAGGAAAACCTCGCGGCGCACTATAACCTGTCGCCGCACTTCTGTAGGAGCTGCCGAAGGCTGCGATCAAGCGCGAAGCGGTTGTGTCTTGACGATGGCCGAAGGTCGTTCCGACCTTATCGCAGCCTGCGGCAGCTCCTACAATCGTTTGGCGTAGTGATCATTGATTATCCCTATCATCGCCAATAGCTGGAGTACTGCCGGCTATGCCCCTAGAATCGCGCCCACGATTACAGGAGACGATCTTATGCTGATGGTGATTTCCCCGGCCAAAACCCTCGATTTCGACACCCCGCCGGTGACGAAACGCTTCACCCAGCCTCAGTACTTGGACCATTCCCAGGAACTGATCGTCCAGTTGCGTGAACTGAGCCCTGCGCAGATCGCCGAACTGATGGACCTGTCCGACAAGCTCTCCGGCCTCAACGCCGCTCGCTTCGGCAGCTGGACCCCGGCATTCACCCCTGAAAACGCCAAGCAGGCGCTGCTGGCGTTCAAGGGCGACGTGTACACCGGGTTGCAGGCCGAGAATTTCACCGATACC
Organism: Pseudomonas sp. NA-150; assembly: GCF_044336365.1. Classification (NCBI taxonomy): domain Bacteria; kingdom Pseudomonadati; phylum Pseudomonadota; class Gammaproteobacteria; order Pseudomonadales; family Pseudomonadaceae; genus Pseudomonas; species Pseudomonas sp. NA-150. The sequence continues at coordinate 5,503,443 of NZ_CP172305.1, forward strand.
GACTTCAGCTACGCCCAGGATCACTTGCGCATGCTCTCTGGCCTCTACGGCCTGTTGCGCCCGCTGGACCTGATGCAGCCGTATCGGCTGGAAATGGGCACCAAGCTGGAGAACGCCCGCGGCAAAGACCTGTATGCGTTCTGGGGCACGCAAATCAGTGAATGGCTGAATCAGGCACTGACTGAGCAAGGCGACGACGTGCTGCTCAACCTGGCGTCCAATGAATACTTCTCAGCGGTAAAACGCACGGCCCTCAAGGCCCGCGTGATCAACACCGAGTTCCGCGATCTTAAAAACGATCAATACAAGATCATCAGTTTCTACGCCAAGAAAGCGCGCGGCATGATGAGCCGCTTTGTGATCAAAGAGCAGATCAACGCCCCCGAAGACTTGAAGCAATTCGATGCCCAAGGCTATCGCTACAGTATTTCCAAATCGACGCCGGACAATCTGGTGTTCCTCAGGGATACACCTACCGAGTAATCCTCCCGGAGCACGCCTCGATATCGGGCGTGCTCACTCTCGAAATGACTGTTTATTGGCGCCAGCAAACAAGCATTCATCCCTTCTGTTTTCTGCTTTCTCAAAAAATTTACATTTTTTTGAATTTTTTTGCCCCCTCATTTCAAGTAGTGGCATAAAAACATCCCCGCACCGCAACTACCTGCAATCTAAGGCCCAAATCGAAAAGCATGCGAAACCTCAACTAACTCGTATCGAAAACTCCTACACAGCAACGCCTCACTTCCGCACTAAGGGCTGGGAACTAATCCTTCAGCACCACGCTCATACAACCCGTAACAACTGCCCGCCACAACGTAGGAAACATCCTACTCGGCAGTACCAATCAAACTTCGCATTTCCGCAAAGTGCCCGGATCATATGATCTAACGCGAAGCGGACGGCATACTGGAGTTCATTAGGCCTGTACGGGGTTTCTCGATACTTCTCGCTCGAGCACCTTGGTCCATGGAGATGCGGAACCGCAGCCAACAGGCTCTAGGATGCGGATTTCAGCCGTTATCGAAAGGCCGCCCCTGACAGGGCCGGCCATAACAGCTTCTGAACCCGGCGCCAGCGTACATATATACCGACAACTTAAGACCTACATTCAGTAACATTCGAGCTCGCCCTATTTGATCCGGCCACTCGCCATTTTCATATGTCCGCCTTTGCTACGCGGCATCTAATGGCTACATACCTGCGCGCAGAAAACCTCTGTCCGCTGAACTAACCAGCCAGTCACTGGCAGCAATAAACAAGGAGAATCCTATGCGTATCAGTATCTTTGGTCTGGGCTATGTAGGCGCAGTGTGCGCGGGCTGTCTGTCTGCACGCGGCCATGATGTAGTAGGAGTAGACATTTCGGCCGCCAAGATCGATTTGATCAATAAGGGCAAGTCGCCAATCGTCGAACCGGGGCTGGAACAGCTGCTGGCGCAAGGCATCAGTACTGGCAAATTGCGTGGCACCACGGACTTTTCAGCCGCGATTCGCGACACCGACCTGTCGATGATTTGCGTTGGTACACCGAGCAAGAAGAACGGCGATCTGGAACTGGATTACATCGAATCGGTGTGCCGCGAAATCGGCTTCGTCCTGCGTGAAAAAACCTCGCGCCACACCATCGTGGTGCGCAGCACCGTGCTGCCGGGCACGGTGAAAAACGTTGTGATCCCGATTCTCGAAGACTGCTCGGGCAAAAAGGCCGGGGTCGACTTCGGCGTCGCGGTCAACCCGGAGTTCCTGCGGGAAAGCACGGCGATCAAGGACTACGACCAACCGCCGATGACCGTCATCGGTGAACTGGACAGCGCCTCGGGCGACGCCCTGCAAGCCCTGTACGAAGAACTCGACGCGCCGATCATCCGCAAGGACATCGAAGTCGCCGAAATGATCAAGTACACCTGCAACGTCTGGCACGCGACCAAAGTGACCTTCGCCAATGAGATCGGCAACATCGCCAAGGCCGTCGGAGTTGATGGCCGGGAAGTGATGGACGTGGTCTGCCAGGACAAGACGCTCAATTTGTCCCAGTACTACATGCGCCCCGGTTTCGCCTTTGGTGGCTCGTGCCTGCCCAAGGACGTGCGCGCCCTCACCTACCGCGCCAGCTCGTTGGACGTCGACGCGCCACTGCTCAACTCGCTGATGCGCAGCAACGTGTCCCAGGTACAGAACGCCTTCGACATCATCACCAGCCACGACAAACGCAAAATTGCCCTGCTCGGTTTGAGCTTCAAGGCCGGCACCGATGACCTGCGCGAAAGCCCTCTGGTGGAGCTGGCGGAAATGCTGATTGGTAAGGGATTCGACCTGAGCATCTACGACAGCAACGTCGAGTACGCGCGCGTTCACGGCGCGAACAAGGACTACATCGAATCGAAGATCCCTCACGTTTCGTCGCTACTGAATGCCGACTTCGACGACGTGATCAACAACTCCGACGTGATCATTCTCGGCAACCGCGACGAGAAATTCCGCGCCCTGGCCAACGAAGCACCGCTCGGCAAACAGGTGGTGGACCTAGTGGGCTTCATGTCCAGAGCCACCAGCACCTCGGACCGTACCGAGGGCATCTGCTGGTAAAGCCCGGATAACTCGCCCCCCTGTAGGAGCTGCCGAAGGCTGCGAAAGGCCGGAACGGCCTCCCGGCCGTATGGATCGCAGCATTCGGCAGCGCCTACAGGGATCGAGTCAGCCCGAGATCTACACCCCCGATTTCAACACGGACGCAGATTATGCTCAGGCTCAAGCACGGCCTTCTCCAGGCCGCCGGCTGGCTGTTTTACCTCAGTTTTCTCATGGGTATCGCCCTGGCGTTACCCACCAGTCTCTTCGATCCGCAGTCGAAGGACTTCCTGCTGCTGATTGGCTTCGTCGGCATCTGGCGCTACTCCATGGGCGCGACGCATTTCGTTCGCGGCATGCTGTTTCTGTACCTGGTCTACCCATACCTGCGGCGCAAAGTGCGCAAGCTGGGCAGCGCGGCTGATCCGTCCCATGTGTTTCTGATGGTCACCAGTTTCCGCATCGACGCCCTGACCACCGCGCAGGTCTACCGCTCGGTGATTCGTGAAGCCATCGAATGCGGCTACCCGACCACCGTGGTCTGCTCCCTTGTGGAAATGTCTGACGAGCTATTGGTCAAGAGCCTATGGGCCAAGCTCAATCCGCCCGACCGGGTGAAGCTCGACTTCGTGCGCATCGCCGGCACCGGCAAACGTGATGGTCTGGCCTATGGCTTCCGCGCGATTTCCCGCCACCTGCCCGATGCCCGCGCCGTGGTGGCCGTGATCGATGGCGACACCGTGCTCAGCCCCGGTGTCGTGCGCAAGACCGTGCCGTGGTTCCAATTGTTCGGCAACGTTGGTGGGCTGACCACCAACGAATTCTGCGAAGTGCGCGGCGGCTACATCATGAGCGAGTGGCACAAACTGCGCTTCGCCCAGCGTCACCTCAACATGTGCTCCATGGCCCTGTCCAAACGCGTGCTGACCATGACCGGGCGTATGTCGGTATTCCGCGCCGAAGTAGTGACCAACCCAGACTTCATCGCCGACGTCGAAAGCGACTCTTTGAACCACTGGCGCCTGGGCACGTTCAAGTTTTTGACTGGCGACGACAAGTCCAGCTGGTTCAGCCTGATGCGCCTGGGCTACGACACCTTCTACGTGCCCGATGCGGCGATCAACACCGTCGAGCACCCGCCGGAAAAGAGCTTCATCAAGGCCAGTCGCAAGCTGATGTTTCGCTGGTACGGCAACAACCTGCGGCAGAACTCGCGCGCGCTGGGCCTGGGCATTCGCCGCTTGGGTCTGTTCACCAGCGTGGTGCTGTTCGACCAGCGCGTGTCGATGTGGACCTCAATCCTCGGCCTGACCGTTGCCCTGATCGCCAGCTTCAAATACGGCGTGACCTTCATCCTCGTGTACCTGCTGTGGATCGGTCTGACCCGCTTCATCCTGACCCTGTTGCTGTCCTGCACCGGGCACAACATCGGCCCCGCGTACCCGGCAATTCTTTATTACAACCAGATCGTCGGCGCGCTGGTGAAGATCTACGTGTTCTTCCGCCTCGACCAGCAATCCTGGACCCGCCAGGACACCAAACTCACTCGCGACCTGGCCAGCTTTCAACGTTGGTTCAACACCTGGTCGTCTCGGACCATGACCTTCTCAGCCGCCAGCATTTTCGTCGCTGTGCTGCTGACGATGGTTTGACCGGCCCAATGGATCAATTGATTAAGTAGGAGCTACGCCATGAATAACGCCGTGAATGCCAATGTCGTGCACGAATCAGAAGCCCAACGCCAACATGCCCGGATCAAGATCCCGGCCAGGTTGCGGTTCTTCGGCAGCGAGCGCACGCCGCTCGAAGCACAGGTCGAGGATCTGTCCGCCGGGGGCCTCAGTTTCAATGCCGGGCAACAACGCCTGACCATAGGCGAGGTGCACAAAGCGCGTCTGCAATTCGTCATCGATAACCTCGGCCTGGCCATGGACGTCGAACTGCAAATCCGATCGTTCGACCCACGTACCGGACGCGCCGGCTGCCAGTTTCAACACCTGCAACAACAAGACATCGCCACCCTGCGCCACCTGATCACCTCGCACCTGAGCGGCGACCTGATCAGCATGGGCGAAGTGCTCGCCACCTTGCAGCGCGACAACTTCACCAAGGCGCGCAAGCTCAAGGACGGCGGCAGCGGCATGAGCGCTTTCGGGCGCATGAAGGCCATGACCTTCAGCCTGGGGATTTTCGCCGTGGGTCTGGTGGCGTTCGGCTTTATCGCCAAATCGGTGTACGGCCTGTACTTCGTCAGCCACGCCTCCGCCGGTGTGGTCAGCGTGGCGAGCATGGACGTGACCATGCCCCGCGAAGGCACGGTGCAAAGTCTGGTCGGCGCCGATGGCATCGTCGCCAAAGGTGCGCCGCTGGCTTCGTTCAACACCAGCATGCTGGAAATGCTCAAGGACCATCTGGACGACGCACAGCTGCAACCGGCGAAAATCGAAGAACTGTTCGCTCGCCAGTTGAGCGGCACATTGACCAGCCCCTGCGATTGCGTGGTCGCCAAACAGCTGGTGGCGGACGGTCAGTTCGCCGGCAAAGGCGCGGTGATTTTCCAGCTGGTGCCGCGTAATACCAATGCCAACATCGACGCTCGTTTTACCTACCGCCAGTTCGCCGACGTCCGTCCCGGTGCCCGGGTCAACTTCCAGGTCGCCGGTGATGACAGCGTGCGCGGTGGCACGATCATCAGCAGCGCCAACTTGAGCAGCGTCGACTTGTCCACCGACATCCGCGTGCAGATCAAACCGGATGAAGCCCTGAGCAGCGGGCTGTCCGGGCGCCCGGTGGAAGTCACCAGTGATCGTGGCCCTTCGCTGAACTGGCTGATCGACAAAGCCACGGCCGCGAGTCTCTGACATGACGGGGTCTCTACGTCCACTCCGAACCCTGTCGACGCCAGCCCTGCTGAGCCTCGCCATGGCCATCGGCCTGAGCGGCTGCGCCGGTTTGCCCGATCAACGCCTGGCCAATGAAGCGCTCAAACGTGGCGATACAGCGCTGGCGGCGCAGAACTACCGGCAACTGGCAGACCTCGGTTACAGCGATGCGCAGGTCGGACTGGCCGACATTCAGGTCGAAACCCGTGACCCGGAACAATTGAAACGGGCCGAAGCCACCTACCGTGCCGCCGCTGACACCTCGCCTCGGGCGCAGGCTCGTCTGGGGCGCTTGCTGGTCGCGCGTCCGGATGCCACCGAAGCCGAACATCAGGAAGCCGAAGGCCTGCTGAAAAAAGCCTTTGCCAATGGCGAAGGCGGCACCCTGATCCCGCTGGCGATGCTCTACCTGCAATACCCGCAGAGTTTCCCCAAGGTCAGCGCGCAACAGCAGATCGATAAATGGCGAGCCGCCCGTTACCCGGAAGCGAACCTGGCGCAGGTACTGCTCTATCGCACGCAGAACACCTACGACCAGCATCTGGATGACGTCGAACGGCTGTGCAAGGCGGCGCTGAGCGCCACCGATATCTGCTACGTCGAACTGGCCACGGTCTATCAGAAACGCGGGCAGACCGAACAACAGAACGCCCTGATCGCCCAACTGGAAAACGCCCATGCCGCAGGCCGGGTGTCCGCGCAACGGGTCGATGGCGTCGCCCGGGTCTTGGCCGATGCCGACCTTGGCAAGCCCGACGCCACAACCGCGCAGCGTCTGTTGCAAGGCGTGGCGCCGGGGTATCCGGTGTCTTGGGTGACCCTGGCAAAGTTGCTGTATGACTTCCCGGAACTGGGTGACGTGAAGACCATGATGACGTACCTGGACAACGGCCGTGCGGCAGACCAGCCCCGCGCCGAATTGCTGTTGGGCAAGCTCTATTACGAAGGCAAATGGGTGTTACCGGATGCCAGACAAGCCGAGGTCCATTTGCAAAAAGCTGCGGGCAGCGAAATTGCCGCGCATTACTACCTGGGCCAGATTTATCGCCGTGGTTATCTCGGTCGCGTCGAATCGCAGAAGGCTGTCGAGCAACTGCTGATCGCTGCACGCGGCGGCCAGAACAGCGCCGACTTTGCCCTCGCGCAATTGTTCTCCCAAGGCCACGGCACCCGACCAAATCTGGTCAACGCCTTTGTCTTCAGCCAGCTCGCCTTGGCCCAAGGCACCCCGGCAGCCACCGATCTGGCCCAGCAACTCAATGAACAACTACCGCCGGTACAGCGCGCCGAAGCCCAGCAGTTGCTGCAACACGAGCAACAGTTGCGCGGCACCTCTGCGCAAAACGCGCGTGCCCTGAATGTGCTGCAGTCTGTAGACGGCGAGGAAGCCTTATGAAGTTTAATCCGTGGATGACCGCCGGGCTGAGCCTGAGTCTGTCGTTGCTCTCGGCCAGTGTCGCATTGGCAGCCGACCTCACCGAAACCAAAAACTTTGGCCTGGAAGTGAAGATCACCGGCCAATCCGAAGACGACCGCGACCTCGGCACCCGTGGCGGTGGCGATGTCAACGGCCTCGGTCTGGACTTGCGTCCGTGGGCGTATGGCGAGCGCGGTGACTGGAGTGCCTACGTCATGGGCCAGGCAGTGACGGCCACTGACATTATCGAAACCGACACCCTGCAAAAAGCCGATGACAGCAGCAGCGACAAGCGCAAGCCCGATAAAAGCTATCTGGCCTTGCGCGAATTCTGGGTCGGCTACAAAGGCTTCACGCCTTACCCAGGCGAGCAACTGCGTTTCGGTCGTCAACGCTTGCGCAATGACGACGGGCAGTGGCGCGACACCAACATCGAAGCGCTGAACTGGACCTTCGACACCACCTTGCTAAGGGCCAATCTCGGCGCGGCAGAACGCTTCAGCGAATACCGCACCGACCTCTCGGAACTGGCGCCGCGAGATAAAGACCGCCTGCATATTTTCGGCGATATCTCGACGCAATGGACGCCGGGTCAATGGGTCGGACTGCGTGCCCACCACACCCACGACGACGGCAAACTGAAGACCGGCGCCGAGCAAGTCGACTCGTTGGACAAAACCGAAAACGGCGACCTGACCTGGGTCGGCCTCGAAGCCAACAGCGACGCCTACAACTTTCGCAACACCAACACCGTCAACTATTGGGCCAGCCTCACCGGGCTCAGCGGTCATCGCGACAGCACCTCGCCCTCGTCGCAAAACGGCGTGACCGTCGCCGGTGACAAGCGCCACGACAACGTCAACGGTTGGGCCACTGACCTGGGTCTGCGCCTGCGCCTGGACCCGAATTGGCAAGTCGGTGCGGCCTATGCCCGCGCCAGCGGCGACTACGAGCAAAACGGTCTGGAAAGTAATCGCTCGAACTACACCGGCACCCGCTCGCGCCTGCATCGATTTGGCGAAGCGTTCCGTGGCGAGATGAACAACCTGCAGACCGCCACTCTGTTCGGCTCTTGGCAGTTACGCGACGAATACGACGCCAGTCTGGTCTACCACAAATTCTGGCGCGTCGACGGCAACAAGCCCGTCGGCAGCACCGGCATCGACGCCGTGGAAAACACCTTCAACGCCGAAGACGGCGTGACCTCCAGCACCTCGCTGCCACTGATGGACGGCAAGAAAGACCTGGGCCAGGAAATGGATCTGGTGGTCACCAAGTACTTCAAGCAAGGCCTGCTACCGGCCGCGCTGAGCCAGTCCATTGATGAACCGTCGGCCCTGGTGCGCTTGCGCGGTGGCGTGTTCAAGCCCGGCGACGCCTATGGCAGCAACGTCGATTCATACATGCATCGCGCGTTCGTCGATGTCATCTGGCGCTTCTGATGCAGGCCGCAATGGGAGTCAAACGATGAACCATCCGACCACCAGCCTGCTGGCCAGCGCCCTGCTGCTTTGCTGTGCGACGGCCTATGCCGATACGCCGGCGATTTTGGCCAAGGGCTTGCAGCAGGCCAAGACCTACACCGTGACCGACGCCCCGAGCGAGTCGCTGGAGCTGGCCAAACCAACACTGCCCGACCTCTCCGGCTACACCGCCGAAGCCGTCGCGGCGAAGATCGTTCGCAGCAAACCCGGCAAGGTCAGCATCAAACCGATGATGCAGGAAGACGCACTCAAGGATTTCATCGGCGGCGACAACAAGATGGTCGAATGGGTAGCGCGCCAACACGGCATCCCTCAAGCCCTCTTCGTCGACGACGGTTACCTCAACCTGCGCGACCTGAGCAAACGCCTGCCCAATGTCGTCCGCGAAACCTCACCCGGTGTATTTCTTGCCCGGCTGCCGATTGTGGTTGGACGCAAGGGCATCCTTGAGATCGACGGCAAGACCGAGGAGTTGCGCCTGTCCCAGGAAGCCGGGGCGTTCATGATCAACGATGGCCAGTTGTTCATCCGCGACACCAAAGTCACCGGCTGGCGCGAAGCCGATAACGGCCCCGCGACCTTCCGCACGCCGACAGAGTTTCGCCCGTTCCTGCTGGCCTGGGGCGGCACCGAGACGTACATCGTCAACAGCCAGCTCGCCAGTTTCGGTTACGCCAGCAGCAAGTCTTACGGCGTGAGTATTTCCCAGTACACGCCGAACATGGCCAAAGTGCTGAAGCGCCCGGAACCGACTGGCTGGATCATCGGCTCGCAGTTCTCGGACATGTGGTACGGCTTCTACTGCTATGAAGCGCGTGACGTGGTGATCAAAAGCAATACCTATCGCGACAACATCGTTTACGGCATCGACCCGCACGACCGCTCCCACGGCCTGATCATCGCCGACAACACGGTCTACGGAACCCAAAAGAAGCACGGGATCATCGTTTCCCGTGAGGTCAACAACAGCTTCATCTTCAACAACCGCAGCTACGACAACCACTTGTCGGGCCTGGTTATCGACCGTAACAGCGTGAACAACCTGATCGCCGACAACGAGATTTACCAGAACCACACCGACGGCATCACCCTGTACGAGAGCGGCGACAACCTGCTCTGGGGCAACCGGGTTATCAGCAATCGGCGGCACGGCATTCGGGTGCGCAACAGCGTCAACATCCGTCTCTATGAAAACGTCGCCATGGGCAACGGACTGGTCGGCGTCTACGGGCACATCAAGGACCTGAGCGACACCGACCGCGACATCAAACTCGACCCCTTCGATACCGAGGTGTCGCTGATCCTGGTCGGCGGCGAACTGGCGGCCAATGGTTCGGGGCCGCTGTCCATCGACTCGCCATTGAGTGTCGAACTGTACCGAGTGTCGATGCTCGCGCCGACCAAAGCCAATGGCATCACCTTCAACGGCATTCTCGGCGAGCGTCAGGACGAAATTCTCGACCTGTTGGTGCGCCAGAAAAAAGCCGTGTTGATCGACCCGGTCGAACGCCAGACCGACCTCCGGGACTGAGGAAATCCATTTATGCCTGCTCGACTGATCAAACTACTCAGCCTCTCCGGCCTCGCCGCCGCCATGCTTGCCGCCACGGCTGGGGCATGGGCCGACGACGCGCCGACCTATTCGGCCGACCCGTGCTGCAACCTGTGCCCCGAGGCACTCGATGCAAAAAACTACACCACCCGCTATCAGCAAAATTTCACCACGCTGGTGCAAGCGCAAGGCGATTGGTTGTTCCGCACTCAAGAAGATTTGCGCACCGAATTCGACACCACGCCCGAAGGCTATCGTCGCCTGCAACAGCTGCACGACGCCTTCAAAAGCAAAGGCGTCGAGCTGGTCATCGTGTACCAACCGACCCGCGGGCTGGTGGATCGCAACAAACTGTTCCCGGCCGAACGCGACAAGTTCGACTATGAAAAAGCGCTGAAGAGTTATCAGGCGATGCTTGGCCGTTTCAGCAAAATGGGCTTCTGGGTGCCGGATCTTTCGCCGCTGACCAATGAGCAGCAAGCGCACGACTTCTACTTCCGCGGCGATCAGCACTGGACGCCGTACGGCGCGCAACGCACGGCAAAAATCGTCGCCGAGAAGGTCAGGCAAGTGCCCGGCTTCGCCGAAATCCCCACGCGTGAATTCGAAAGCCATCTGTCCGGACGCATGGGCAAAACCGGGACCCTGCACAACATGGCCGGGCAGTTGTGCGGCACCAGTTACGCGATCCAGTACATGGACCAGTTCGTCACCGAGCCCAAGGGCGAGGCAGCCGACGGCGATTTATTCGGCGACGCCGGCAACCCGCAAATTACCCTGGTCGGCACCAGCCACAGTGGCAAGAACTACAACTTCTCGGGTTTCCTTGAGGAGTACATCGGCGCCGACATTCTCAACGTTGCCTTCCCCGGCGGTGGTCTCGAAGGCTCGATGTTGCAATACCTGGGCAGCGATGACTTCCAGAAGAAACCACCGAAAATCCTGATTTGGGAATTCTCGCCGCTGTACCGCCTGGATCAGGAAACCATCTACCGACAGATGATGTCGCTGCTGGACAACGGCTGCGAGGGCAAGCCCGCACTGATGAGCAATAGCACCACACTCAAACCGGGCGCCAACGAGTTATTGGTCAATGGCAAGAACGGCATCAAGGACGTGCGCAACGGCAGCAACCAGGTCGACATTCGCTTCGCCGATACCTCGGTGAAAACCCTGCATGCCCGGCTCTGGTACATGAACGGCCGGCATGAAGACCTGAAAATCGAGAAACCGGAAACATCCGACACCGACGGGCGCTTTGCCTTTGAACTGCGCGACGACAAAGACTGGGCTGACCAGCAATTGCTCGCCGTGGAAGTCCAGGGCCCGGAAGCGGGCACCGCCCCCCAACAAGTCGAAGCGAAAATCTGCAAACGCAACGTGTTCCCCGCCCCTGCGCGCTCAACTGCGCAAGCCGGATTATGAGGCCTGTATGCATACTCGAAAACTGATCGTCCCCACCCTGCTCGCCAGCGCCTTGATGGCCGCGACCAACGCTGCGTCTGCCGCGCAAGCATTGGTCCCGCCACAGGGATATCTAGCGGCTATCGAAAAGCCCAAGTCCGGCGACAGCTCCTTTAGCTGTGCGGCAATTCCAGCGCCCTACACCGACAAACTGATCTTTCGCAGCAAGTACGAAGGCTCGGACAAGTCCCGTTCGACACTCAACGAAGACTCGGAAAAGGCCTTCCGCGACGCCACCGCCAGCATCACCAAAGTCGAGCAGGACACCGCAAAAATAGTCATGCAGTACATGCGTGATGGGCGACCGGAACAGCTCGACTGTGTCTTGAACCTGCTGACCAGCTGGGCCAAGGCCGATGCGCTGGAGTCGAAGGACTTCAACCACACTGGCAAGTCGATGCGCAAATGGGCGCTGGGCAGTATGTCGTCGTCTTACCTGCACCTGAAATTCTCCGATTCGCACCCGTTGGCGGCACATCAGCAACAGGCACAGGTCATCGAACACTGGTTCAGCACGCTCGCCGATCAAGTAGTCAGCGACTGGGACAACCTGCCGCTGGACCAGAACAACAACCACACCTACTGGGCCGCCTGGTCGGTGATGGCGACTTCGGTGGTGACCAACCGCCGCGACCTGTTCGACTGGTCAGTGAAGGAGTACCGCATCGGCGCCAACCAGATCGACAAAGACGGCTTCCTGCCCAACGAGCTCAAGCGCAAACAGCGCGCGCTGTCCTATCACAACTACGCCCTGCCGCCGATGGCAATGATCGCCAGTTTTGCCCAGGCCAACGGCGTCGACCTGCGCGCAGAAAACAACGGTGCCTTGCAGCGGTTGGGCCAGCGGGTGCTGAGCGGAGTCAAGGACTCGACCGCCTTCACTCAGCGCAATGGCGAGAAGCAGGACATGACCGACCTGAAGATCAACGACAAATTCGCCTGGCTGGAACCCTACTGCTCACTCTACACCTGCCCGCCCGAGGTGCTGGATCGCAAGCACTCAATGGAACCGTTCAAGACCTTCCGTCTTGGCGGCGACCTGACCCGGGTGTACGACCCGGCGCATGAGAAGGGCAATAAAGGCGGCTGACACGACTGCGCTGTTGATCCCTGTAGGAGCCAACTTGTTGGCGAGGCGGTTTGCCAGTCACACCGCGTCAGCCCCATCGCCAACACGTTGGCTCCTACAGAAAAATCACTGCCTGTTGTAACGCAATACATCCCCTTTTTTCACGGGGGGTTTGGGGGGGCTGTGGCCCTTGACTGTTGCACCTACGGAGAGGTTAAGGATGGTTTTCTCATCCAACGTGTTCCTGTTCTTGTTCTTGCCGGTATTCCTCGGCTTGTACTACTTGAGCGGGCAGCGTTATCGCAATTTGCTGCTGCTGGTTGCCAGCTACGTGTTTTACGCCTGGTGGCGGGTGGACTTTCTCGCGCTGTTTGCCGGCGTGACCCTGTGGAATTACTGGATCGGCCTCAAGGTCGGTGCCGCAGGTGTACGCAGCAAACCGGCCCAGCGCTGGCTGTTGCTTGGCGTGGCCGTTGACCTGTGCATCCTCGGCTATTTCAAATACGCCAATTTCGGCGTGGACAGCCTGAACGCGATCATGACCTCGTTCGGCCTGGAACCGTTCATCCTGACCCACGTGCTGCTGCCGATCGGCATCTCGTTCTACATCTTTGAATCGATCAGCTACATCATCGACGTCTACCGCGGTGATACCCCGGCGACGCGAAACCTGATCGACTTCGCCGCCTTTGTTGCGATCTTTCCGCACCTGATCGCCGGGCCGGTGCTGCGCTTTCGTGATCTGGCCGACCAGTTCAACAACCGCACCCACACCCTCGACAAGTTCTCTGAAGGCGCCACGCGGTTCATGCAGGGTTTCATCAAGAAAGTGTTCATCGCCGACACCCTGGCCGTGGTCGCCGACCATTGTTTCGCCCTGCAACAGCCGACCACTGGCGACGCCTGGCTCGGCGCGCTGGCCTATACCGCGCAACTGTATTTCGACTTCTCCGGTTACAGCGACATGGCCATCGGTCTGGGCTTGATGATGGGCTTTCGTTTCATGGAAAACTTCAAGCAGCCGTACATCAGCCAGTCGATCACCGAGTTCTGGCGACGCTGGCACATCAGCCTGTCGACGTGGCTGCGCGACTACCTGTACATCACCCTCGGCGGCAATCGCGGCGGCAAGTTCAACACCTACCGCAACCTGTTTCTGACCATGCTCCTCGGCGGTCTGTGGCACGGCGCCAACATCACCTACATCGTCTGGGGCGCGTGGCATGGCATGTGGCTGTCCATCGAAAAAGCCCTGGGGCTAAACACCTCGGCACACACATTCAATCCGATCCGCTGGGCCCTGACCTTTTTGTTGGTAGTGACGGGTTGGGTGATCTTTCGCTCTGAGAACCTGCACGTCGCCGGGCGGATGTACGGCGCGATGTTCAGCTTCAGCGAATGGCAACTGTCGGAACTAAACCGCGCCAGCGTCACGGGTCTGCAAGTGGCGACGTTGATCGTGGCTTACCTGACGCTGGCGTTTTTCGGTCTGCGGGATTTCTACGCCAACCGGCCGAACCCCATGCCACTCCCAGTGAACAATATCGGCAATGGCGTTCAAGCCGTCGACTGGTCGCGCTACGCCGTTCGCGGGCTGGTGTTACTGATGTTCGTGGCCTCGATTCTCAAACTTTCGGCGCAGAGCTTCTCGCCGTTCCTGTACTTCCAGTTTTGAGGAGCCTGTCATGAGCCGCTCATTCCGCATCCTCTATATCGCGCTGTTCCTCGCCATCCTGCTGACATTGGGCGCCTGGTCGCTGCGCAGCTTCGGCAGTTTCTCGACCTCGGCCGACACCACAGTGCTCGACGGTCACTGGACTAAAGCAGCGGAGACCCATTACGACGATCAGTTTCCGATCAAGCGCCTGGGCACCAACCTGTGGGCGGCGCTGGATTTCAAGCTGTTCAACGAAGGCCGTCCCGGCGTGGTGCTGGGTCGCGATCAATGGCTGTACAGCGACGAAGAGTTCAACCCGGTGGCCGGCAGCGAACAGAACGAAGCCGACAATCTGGCATTGATCCGTGGCGTGAGCGACGCGCTGAAACAACAAGGCGTGCAACTGGTGATGGCCATCGTGCCGGCGAAAACCCGGCTGTATCCGGAGCACATCGGCGACACCGTGCCTGCTGCTTTGCACGCCGATCTGTATCAACAGTTTCATGCACGCATGGCCAAGGACGGCATTCTCGCTCCGGACTTGTTGGCGCCATTGCAAAGCACCAAGCAAACCGGACCTGTGTTCCTGCGCACCGATACCCACTGGACGCCGATGGGTGCCGACGTCGTCGCACAACGCCTGGGCGCCACCATCGCCGAGCACGCACCACTGAGCGGCGAGCCGCAACAGTTCATCACCGAGGCCAAAGACGCCACGCCTTACCAAGGCGACCTGACCACCTTCCTGCCCCTGGATCCGCTGTTCAGCAACCTGCTGCCGAGCCCGGACTCCCTGCAACAACGCAGCACCACGGCGCTTGTGACCGAGAGCAAAAGCGATGACGCCTTGTTCGGCGATAGCGAAGTCCCGGTCGCGCTGGTCGGCACCAGCTACAGCGCCAACCCGCACTGGAATTTCCTCGGGGCCTTGCAACAGGCGCTGCACAGCGACGTGGTGAATTACGCCGAAGACGGCCACGGACCGATTTTGCCGATGCTCAAGTACCTGCGCACCGACGCCTTCAAAAACAACCCGCCGCAAGTGCTGATCTGGGAGTTTCCTGAACGCTACCTGCCTGCCCACAACGACCTCGGCGAGTTCGATCCGCACTGGATCGCCGAGCTGAAGAAATCCAAGGATTCGCTGCAAAACATGGCCCTGAACGCCACCAACTCCGAGTCGCCCCACCGGGCGCAAAACTGAGAGGACCACCCCATGACCCTACAGACTATCGTTTCACGCTCGACCACTAAAAACCTGTTCACCGCCTGCGCCCTGGTCGCCGGCTTGCTGTCCGCTCACGCCTTCGCGGGCGGCGACGCAGCGCTTTACGGTCCGACCGCGCCGAAAGGTTCTACCTTCATCCGCGTCTATAACGCCGGCAACGCAGAGGTCAGCGCCAGCATCGGCAACACCAGTCTTAATGAGGTCGCACCACTGGCCAGCAGTGCCTTCAGTTTCATGCCGCAAGGTGACTACAGCGCCAAGGTTGGCAGCCAGACCGTGCCGGTGAAACTGGCCAGCGACCACTATTACACCTTGGTCAACACCACCAGCGGCACCCCGCAACTGGTGGAAGAGCCACCGTTCAAGAACAAGCAGAAATCCCTGGTCCGGGTGCAGAACCTCAGTGACAAACCGCTAACCCTGAAGACCGCTGATGGCAAGACTGATGTGGTCTCGGCCGTTGCCGCCAAAGGCCGCGGCGAGCGCGAAATCAATCCGGTGAAAGTCAGCCTCGCGCTGTACGACGGCGACAACAAAGTCAGCGATCTGAAACCCGTTGCCCTGGAGCGTGGCGAAGCTGCCGTGCTGTATGTCACCGGCAGCGGCACCAGCCTCTCCTCGGTGTGGGTCAAGCCTCCCGTGGCAACCCGCTGAGACCGCAACAAAAACAACACTGAAACGACAGAAACCGACGTACCCCCCTTCGAACTACTTTGGAGAAACACATGATTCCAGTCATTTTGTCCGGTGGCAGCGGCTCACGACTCTGGCCGCTTTCGCGCAAACAGTTCCCGAAGCAATTCCTCGCCCTGACCGGTGAACACACCTTGCTTCAGCAAACCGTCGAACGCCTGGCCTTTGATGGCATGCAGGCGCCGATCGTGGTCTGCAACAAGGACCACCAGTTCATCGTCAATGAACAACTGGAAAGCCTTGGGTTGCAGAGTCAAGCGATCCTCATGGAACCCTTCGGCCGCAACACTGCGCCTGCGGTGGCGATCACTGCCATGAAGCTGGTCAACGAAGGTCGCGATGAGTTGATGCTGGTGCTGCCCGCCGACCATGTCATTGACGACCAAAAAGCCCTGCAACGTGCCCTCGCGCTGGCGACCATTGCCGCCGAAAACGGCGAAATGGTGCTGTTCGGCGTTCCCGCGACCAAACCGGAAACCGGCTATGGCTATATCAAATCCAGCCCTGACAGCCTGTTACCGGAAGGCGTCAGTCGGGTCGCGCAGTTTGTCGAGAAGCCCAACGAGAAACGTGCCAGCGAGTTCGTCAATGCGGGAGGCTATTTCTGGAACAGCGGCATGTTCCTGTTCCGCGCCAGTCGTTATCTGGAAGAACTGAAAAAGCACGAGCCAGACATCTATGACACCTGCCTGCTAACCCTGGAACGCAGCCAACAGAACGGCGACAACCTCGACATCGACGAAGCCACCTTCGCTTGCTGCCCGGACAACTCCATCGATTATGCGGTGATGGAAAAAACCCGACGCGCCTGCGTGGTGCCGCTGTCGGCTGGCTGGAATGACGTCGGCTGCTGGTCTTCGCTGTGGGACGTACAGGACAAGGATGACGACGGTAACGTCAGCAAGGGCGACGTGGTGATTCAAGACAGCCGCAACTGCATGATCCACGGCAACGGCAAACTGGTCTCGGTCATCGGCCTGGACAACATCGTCATCGTCGAAACCAAGGACGCGATGATGATTGCCCACAAGGACAAGGTTCAGGGGGTCAAACAGATGGTCAACACCCTCAACGATCAAGGCCGCAGCGAAACCCAGACCCACTGCGAGGTCTACCGCCCGTGGGGCTCCTACGACTCGGTGGACATGGGCGGACGCTTTCAGGTCAAGCACATCTCGGTCAAACCGGGTGCCTGCCTGTCCCTGCAAATGCACCACCACCGTGCCGAACACTGGATCGTGGTCTCCGGCACTGCAGAAGTGACCTGCGACGACAAGGTGTTCCTGCTCACCGAAAACCAATCCACCTACATCCCCATCGCCTCGGTCCATCGCCTGCGCAACCCAGGCAAGATCGCGCTGGAAATCATTGAGGTGCAGTCGGGTAGCTATTTGGGTGAAGACGACATCGAGCGTTTTGAGGACATTTATGGACGTTCCAATGTGGTCGAGATTGGCGTGCAGGGTAAAGCTGTGGTGCGCTGATATAGCGTAACCAGCCTCGCACGAGAACGAGATCATCTGTAGGAGCTGCCGATGGCTGCGATCAATCTAAATCGCGAAGGCCGTGCGGGCCTAATCGCAGCCTTTGGTAGCTCCTACAAATGATCGTATTTCTAAGGTATGTCAGGTGCGCGGCACTTCTGTACGATATAACTATCCGCACCACAAAGGCCCTCTTCCCATGCTGATCGGCGCCGTTCTCATCCTTTCCTGGCTGATTCTGCTGTTGCGCTATCCCGCCAAAGCCTTGCCGGTGTCGTTGGCCGCAGCGGTGTGCCTGGGCGTCGTCGGGCTGTGGGTGGTGTGGCAGGACAGTCAGGAAACCCGACAGTTGGAGCGTCTTGAATTACGCCTCACCTATGCCCCGGAACAATGCCCCGCCGATAATCCGTTACGCGTCGAACTGCACAATGGCAATGAGGTGCCGCTTCTGGCGCTACGCTGGCGGGTGGCAGCTTATCGGCCGGGGGATACGGTCAATCTGGCCGACAACGTCTACACCGCCCCGCGTTATCGCGGGCCTGGCGAGCTGAAGGCCGGCGGTGACTGGCAAGACTGTCTGCCGCTGCCGCCATTGCGCCCGGGTTATCGCGCGCAAACCGTTGAGTTTCGCGCCGAGCACTTACAAGGAAATTTTTAGATGCGCATCGCTCTGATCACCGGTTGTTCCAGCGGTATTGGCCGCGCTTTGGCGGATGTTTTCAACGCTGCCGGTTACACCGTGTGGGCCACGGCTCGCAAGGCCGAAGATGTCGCGGCGCTGAATGCGGCCGGATTTAGCGGCGTGGAGTTGGACGTCAATGACGCGGCTGCGCTTGAACGGCTAGCGGCACAACTTGAGCAACACGGCGGCCTCGATCTGCTGATCAACAACGCGGGTTACGGCGCCATGGGGCCGTTGCTTGACGGCGGCGTCGAAGCCATGCGCCGGCAGTTCGAAACCAACGTATTCGCGGTGATCGGGGTTACTCGAGCGCTGTTCCCCCTGTTGCGTCGCAGCAAAGGGATCGTGGTGAATATCGGCAGCGTGTCGGGCGTGCTGGTCACCCCATTTGCTGGCGCGTACTGCGCCTCGAAAGCGGCGGTACATGCGCTGAGCGATGCCTTGCGCCTGGAACTGGCGCCGTTTGGCGTGCGCTTGATGGAAGTTCAGCCAGGCGCCATCGATACCGGTTTCGCCACCAGCGCTACTCGTGAAGCCGAGCAACTGATCGTCGAGTCGTCGCCCTGGTGGCCGTTGCGCGAAGGTATTCGAGCCCGCGCCCGCGCCTCGCAAGATAATCCAACACCCGCTTTGCAGTTCGCCCTGGACCTGCTCGCCGCCGTGAACAAAGACACGCCGCCACGCTTGCTGCGCTTGGGTAACGGCAGTCGAGCGATGCCGTTGCTGTCGTGGTTAATCCCCAAAAGCCTGTTGGATAAAGTCCTGCGCAAACGCTTTGGGCTGGACGTCGCGCTATGAATCGCATCGGCCCGACCGTCACCGAACCTGTGGTTGGCAGTGAAATCTATCCTTACAGCCAAGGCGCCAGTTACCACGACGCCTACCGGATGCTGACCCCGGCCAACAATGATTCGATGCTGAAACTGGCCATGCAGGTATTGGGTTCGACGCCACCGTGGATCAATTTCCTGATGTTGGCGCGCAACAAAATCGTCAAACAATTGGGCCTGAAAGACCTTGGCGGGATGAGTGATGTGCGCCGCGACAAAGCTATCGAAGATTATCGAGTCGGCGATCGGGTGGGGATATTCACCTTGCTGTATCTGGCCGAAAACGAAGTCATCCTCGGCGATGCGGACACCCATCTGGAAGTGCGCGTGTCGGTGTATCGGCAGTCTGTCGAACGAGGCTGTGCGCTGACGGTGGCGACCGTGGTGCATAACCGGAACTGGCTGGGACGCTTGTATATGGTGTTTGTGAAGCCCGCACATCGGGTGATTGTGCGGGTGTTGTTGCGGCGGTATCTGCAGATTATTGCTGCAATGTAATGACTCAGAACTTTAAATAAACATCCGAAATAAAAACGGCACAGCTGCTTCGAATCTATCTAACGCCAGCACTTTTCAACACTAGAGTCAATGAGTATCGAACCATACTTCGGTTCGACCAGGAGATTCGCTATCATGGACAAAACCCCTTTTACCGGCACTCACCAGGAAAGACTGGAAGCGCTCCGTCATCGCACCCTCTACGCCGAAGATGTGCCGAATGACAACGCCCTACCCCGAGGTCTAAATCCACTGGAGTTCGACAATTCTTTCGGCACTGAAGGCAAATGTATATTCACAGTGGCCGGTCATAATCCCGTGTATGCCTCTTCGATAGCCCCCATGAGGTCTGACCCGTCCAAGTACTATGTGAGTATCTACGAAGGTCTTCGGCTAGAGCCGAAGAATGGCTACGCAGCAATTATGCAAATGGATGAAAATGGGAATGTTGAAGGCGTACCCTGGGAAATAAAATTTCATAACGACGGCTATAGTATGCCTATGCAAACTGACGAAAGGCCAGACGGCAGGATTCTGGTAAGCGGCCGCCAAGTGTCCGAGGTGAGTCCCGGCCTCTTTGAGGAAAATTATTATTTATCTCAGTTGACAAAAGATGGCAGCATGGACATGAGTTTCGGCATTGGCGGTATCTTTGCCATCGGCGCTTATATGAAATCAAGACTAGGCGCCAACCAATGGTCCACTCGGTCGTGCACGCTGTTACCGGACGGTAACATTTTTCTCTCAGGCAGCGCAGGATTTGAAGATTCCCCCTACCACCGTGCCTACCTGGTAAGAGTTAAACCCGATGGCACGTTAGACCAGGATTTTTATGTTCCAGGGAACCCAGATAGGGGATATATAGAATTTACACATCCCGAACGAAGAATTTCTCTTGTTGGGTGCACATACTCAGAGAAGAACAACACTTTCTTTACCTACGGCACAACGGGTTATATGCCAACTCCACTTTTTGCTGCCCGGATTAAAGCAGACGGTACAGTGGACACAGAATTTGCCGACAGGGGCTTTCTGGATATACAAGGGGATCATGACCAAGGCGAACCGCGTGAGTCATATGCTTATCATGCCCTTCTATCAGACAATGAGGAGAAGCTGGCACTATGCGGAGCGCACGGTCGTATGAACCCGTCAGCGGCGTTTGCCATGCTCAGTCAGTGTGGGACCGACGGAAAAATGGATATCAGCTTCAATAAGGGGAAACCGGTCTTGCAGATCATTGATCAGCCCGATCCCTTTGATACATGGGTGAACCTGGCCGCTCAACCCGACTCCGATGGTAAACTTCTGGTTACTGGCTGGGACTTAAGCTCAGATGTCTTGGGCCGATACGATAAAACCGGTAAGCTCGATACTACTTTTGCAGGAGGAGGCGGTATAGGAGTACTTGTAGGTGGAAAATTTCACCCATCCGAGGGCTCCCTATTTATACAACCGGCACGTGCGCTCTGTGCAGGCAGTTATTCAGGTAGGGCCGCGATATTGGCCATCAAACTATAGAGACAAGACCGATGGTCGCGAACAATTTTGCCCGCGGCCATCACACAGCCTTCAGCCGGATGTTGTCATGACGATGCCCTGCGGGCGCCCCAAAGAACCGGGGGCAAAAATGCCATATCAGTATCCCGTCAACCCATCACTTCACCGCAGGATTCACAATCACCGTACAGGTACTCCCCGCCGCCAGCACCAGGCCTTCCGGCACGCTGTCGAGATGAATACGCACCGGTACACGCTGCGCCAGTCGCACCCAATTGAACGTCGGGTTGACGTCTGCGATCAGTTCGCGGCTTTCCGGGTTGTCGCGGTCGTAGATCGCGCGGGCGATGCTTTCGACGTGGCCTTTGAGTAGCTCACCGCTCATCAATTGCATGTCCGCTGGATCGCCGACACGAATGTGCGGCAATTTGGTTTCTTCGAAGAAGCCGTAGACCCAGAACGAGTTCATGTCGACCACGGCCATTTTCGCTTCGCCGATCCGCGCATAATCGCCGCGATGCACGTTGAGGTTGGTCACGTACCCGTCCACCGAAGCCAACACGCGGGTGCGTTGCAGATTGAGCTGAGCTGATTCCAGTTGTGCCTGGGCCAGTTGGTAGTCGGCCTGCGCGGAAGCAGCCGTGTTGCTGGCATCTTCACGGTTTTCCTTGGAGATCACCATGCTGTCCATGTCGGCCCGGCGAGTGGCGTTCTGCTTGCGCATTTCCCAGGTTGCCTTGCGTGAAGCCACCATCGCCTCCGCCTGCTTGACCGCCAGTTGGTAATGATCCGGGTCGATCTGCATCAGCAAATCGCCCTTCTTCACCTGCTGGTTATCACGCACCGGCACATCGACCACCGTACCGGTCACGTCGGCCGCAACGTTGATCACATCGGCGCGCACACGTCCGTCGCGGGTCCACGGGGTGTCCATGTAATGAATCCACAGGGTACGACCGATCCAGATGGCCAGAGCCAGGATCAGTAACGTGGCGATCAGACTGAAGAGCTTTTTCATCCTAGTGTTCTCAACGGTAAACAGTGAGCGCCAAGGCGCCGAAAATACAGCTGAACAGGCTCAGGCGTGCCAGCGCCGGGTGCCAGAAAAACCGGTACAGGTCGAGCCAGGACAGCACTCGATCCAGCACCCAGGCCAACACGGCAGCGACCAGGAAAATCACAGTCACGGTGGGCATGTAAAGGCCATGAAAGGCGATTTCACGAGGCATGTTGTAGTCCTTGCAGCGCGGGCTCAGGCTCATAGGCGTAAGCAGCCAGCGGTGATTGCGGGTCGAGCAATGACGTGCGAATGAAGTGCAGGTAACTTTGTACCCGACGCAGAGCCGAGGTCTCGAAATGTCGGGCCCCCGGTTCATCGGCTTGCTGCGCGCAGACAATGGCGTGATCGACGGCGTTAAGGCTGCGCGTCAGGTTGCTATGACTGGGCTGGATAAACAGCCGCACCAATGAACGCCCCATGACCCGAATTGCCTGGCGCCACGGTTGCGACTCTGCGTAGCACGGTTGCTCTGGCAGGTTTTCCTGCTCGCGACGCAGTTCGATGATGGCGTGGCCAATCTCCAGCACGGTCAGCATCCAGCGCAACAAACCGAGTTGCACTTGCGGATTACGCACGGCAAGACCATAGGCCTGATGCATCAGATCGCGAGTACGGCTTTCAAACGCAGAGCCGAGGCCGCGCAACGGAGCGCTGATGGCGAACACCACTTGCCGACGCAGGTGATCCTCCAGACGACGCCACAACCAGCGACTGTTGGGCGGCAGAATGATCGCGCCAGCGGCGGCGCACACCAACATGCCCAGGACCATGGCGATGTAATCGTTGATGAACACATAAGGATCGTAAATCGTCCGGTTGTCCGGGATCGAGCCGATACAGAAAAAGATCAGCAAACCAAGTCCGACACCGACCCACTGCGGACGCGACGCGAGAAAGGCGCCGATCACAAACACCGGCGACAGACACAGGCACAGCAATGGAAAGCCGTCGATGTAGGGGAACACAAAGAAGGTTTCGATAAAGCCAAACACCGCCGCCATCGCCGTACCGCAGGCCATCTGGAACGCCATGCGCTTGGGGTTGGGCGTGGTTGCCGACAATGCGACGGTCGCCGCCGCCACCAGGGTCATGGTCACACCGCTGGTCCAGGCCGTGGCCACCCAATAAGTGCCTAGCGCGCCGACAATAAACATTGCCCGAATCGCCGACGCCGCTGACGACAGCCAACTGGTGGTGGACTGGAACGACTCGTCCCACTGTTCGCGAGCGTGAGTGTGATCGGCCAGCGACGCGTGAGTCTGTGCATAACTGTGCAACTCGTCGACAAATCGGTACAGCAACTCGAAGGCGGTATGGAAATCCAGCAGGTCGGCGTCGCTGGGACCGATGTGGACCAACGTGGTGCGCAGACTGCGGATCTGCGTCGGCAAATCGACTTTGTAAGCGGCCAGCCGTTGGTCGAGCAGTGCCGCGTCAGCACTGGTCAGGGCTCGGCCAGCGAAACCATCAAGCAATTGCGCCAGCGTTATGAGGCCCGGCTCGATGGTCGAAATTACCTGGCTGAAGCCGCGCACACGCAGACGTTCAAGCAATTGATGCAAGGCGTTGAAGCGGGTGGTCAGGGCCATGAACTCGCTGTTCAGGCGATTGAGCCGGCCGTTGCGCCGACGCATGTGCGGGTCTTCGAATACCGTGACACTGCGCAACCCTTCGAGACCGACGGCTTCGACGATGAAGCGCACGTTGCCCGCTTCGAACGCCGCCCGTTGCGTGGTGCCGCGCAGGCCATCGGCGACAAATTTGGCGAACACGCCGAAGCGCTGATACAGCGCGTTGCGCATCGCCGCGCTGGTGGTTTGCGGCAGGATCGTGGCGCTGACGAAGGTCGAGCAGACAATCGCCAGGGAAATTTCGATCACGCGCCATACGGCGGCCATGAACGAGCTTTCCGGGTGCGCCAACGCGGGCAGTCCGATCATCGCGGCGGTGTAGCCGGCGAGCACAAAACCGTAGGCCCGCAAGTTGCGGTAACGCGCCGCGCCGCCCGAACAGAAACCGATCCACAGCGCCAGGCTACCGAGGAACAGTTCGGTGTTTTGCGCGAACAGCGCCATCAACAGCACCATCACCGCCGACCCCACCAGGGTCCCAAGAAAGCGATAAAAACTCTTGGCAAACACCTGGCCGCTTTGCGGCTGCATGACAATGAACACGGTGATCATCGCGGTGCGCGGTTGTGGCAATTCCAGGCGCAGGGCGATCCAGTAAGTGAGGAACGCGGCGATCAGGGTTTTGAAGATGTAGGTCCAGGTCACGCCGTCGCTGCGCGCCCAAGCGAAAAATTCGCGGCGCCATTCCTGGGGGTCGAGGTAGCGGCTCATGGCGTCAGCGCGTTCAATGGTCGAGCAACTGAAGCGCTGCCGGGGTTTTCGGCGGCAGGGTTTTCGCTTCGCTCGGCACGTCGGCGCCTGCCGACAAACCACCACCCAGCGCCACCACCAGTTCGGCATGTGCGGTCAGACGTGCTGCCTGCACCTGCTGTTGGATCTGTTGCTGGCGGAACAGTAAGGTCTGCGCGTTGAGCACGTTCAGGTAGTCGGTCAGCCCGCGCTTGTAGGCGATCAAGGCAATATCGTAGGTCTTTTGCGCCGACGCCACCGACTCCGCCGCCAAGCTTTGTTGCTTGTCCATCGAGGCACGACGGATCAACTGATCGGAAATATCCTTCAGTGCAACAATCAAGGTCTGGTTGTACTGAGCGACCGCCATGTCATAGCCGGCCGATGCCTCACCCAATTCACCACGCAGGCGACCGCCGTCGAAGATCGGCAGGCTGATCGCCGGGCCGCCGCCGTAGTTGAATTTATTGCCACTCAGGAACGAGAGCATGCCGCCGCCGGTCGCGATGTAACCGAGGTTGGCCACCAGGTCGACGTTGGGGTAGAAGCCGGCATGCGCAACATCGATACCGCGCGCCTGGGCAGCGACCCGCCAGCGACTGGCGACCACGTCCGGACGCTGGCCCAGCAATTCGGCTGGCAATGCCGACGGCAGTTTCAACGCGGTCTGCAAGGACAACGTCGGCCGTTGCAAGGCGGCGCCATCTCCCGGGCCCTTGCCGGCCAGCGCTGCCAATTGGTTGCGGCTCAGGGCGATGGCTTCGTCCAGCGAGTCGATCTGCCGATGGGTTTCCGGCAGCGGGGTTTCGGCCTGGCTGACTTCGAAATGGGTACCCAGCCCCCCGTTCAGGCGCCGTTGCGCCAGCCCGAGGATTTGTTCCTGCTGGGCCAGCGTGGCCTGGACGATATCGCGCTGGGCGTAGTTCAACGACAGCTGGATATAGGCGCGAATGATGTTGTGCTGCAACTCAAGCCTGGCCAGTTGCTCTTCGGCCGCCGTCATGTGCGCGATATCCAGCGCTTGCTCGGTGGTATTGCTGTCTTTGCCCCAGAGGTCCAGGGAATAGCTCAAGCCCACCGTCGCATTGTTGTCCCAGGTGGTGGTGTTGGACAGTTCGCCCGGGCCGTAGAACTGGTCGGTCGGCCAGTTGTGGCGATCAATCGCCGAGGTGCCTTTGATATGCAGCGATTCGCCAGATTCTGCAACACTGGCCATGGCCTTGGCCTGACGCACCCGTGCAGCCGCCATCGCCAGGCTTGGGCTGCCCTGTACCGCCAGGTCGATCCAGCGATTGAGCTGTTCGTCCCCGTATGCG
Organism: Pseudomonas sp. NA-150; assembly: GCF_044336365.1. Classification (NCBI taxonomy): domain Bacteria; kingdom Pseudomonadati; phylum Pseudomonadota; class Gammaproteobacteria; order Pseudomonadales; family Pseudomonadaceae; genus Pseudomonas; species Pseudomonas sp. NA-150. The sequence continues at coordinate 5,529,190 of NZ_CP172305.1, forward strand.
CGCCACCATTGGGCAGCGGGCCAATGGGCTTCTTTTGCCGCGCTTTGGATGGCTTCGTCAGTCGCCAGGGCATTGGCCTGCATGGATTGGCTTTGCGGGCCGATTCCATGGGTACCGATACAGCCGCCGATTGCCAGCGAAAATGCCAAAACAGTGAGTGGCTTGAGGCCTTTGATCATGCTACGCGGCACTGCTGCAAATCCCCGACTGAGGTGAGTAGGTTGTAGCCAGCAAGTCTAGAGGGGCGTCAGGGGCGCGATAAGACGGGTGAAGTGCGATTCTTTGTTACCAATCGGGAAATAATCCCCCGGCCTGGCTCACACGCCACAGATACTTCATGTCACAATTTGCTATCTCATCAGAGAACTGCCAATGGATACCCTGCAAAACATGCGCGCTTTCAGCTGCGTGGCGCAAGCTGGCAGCTTTACTGCCGCCGCCATCCAGCTCGATACCACGACAGCCAACGTGTCCCGCGCAGTCTCGAATCTGGAAGCTCACCTGCAAACCCGACTGCTCAACCGCACCACGCGACGCATTGCCCTGACCGAAGCCGGCAAGCGTTACCTGCTGCGCTGCGAACAAATCCTCGGTTATGTCGAAGAAGCTGAAGCCGAAGCCAGCGATGCCCATGCACGCCCGGCCGGTCAGTTGAAGGTGCATTCGATGACCGGCGTCGGCCAGCACTACGTGATTGATGCGATTGCCCGCTATCGCAAGCATCACCCGGACGTGAGCTTCGACCTGACCATGGCCAACCGCGTGCCGGACCTGCTGGACGAGGGCTACGACGTGTCGATCGTGCTGGCCAGCGAGCTTCCGGATTCGGGTTTCGTGTCCCAGCGGCTGGGCATCACCTACAGCATCGTCTGCGCGTCCCCGGCCTACATCATGGCCTTTGGCGCGGCGCAGAAACCGCAGGACCTGCTCAATCACGCGTGCCTGAGCCTGGTCAGCCCGGTGATTCCGCTGGAGAAATGGGTGTTCGACGGCCCTGAAGGCCAGGAAATGGTGACCATCCCCAGTTCACCCTTCTTGGTCAACTCCGCCGACGCGATGAAAACCGCGATCAGCAGTGGCATGGGGGTTGGCATCCTGCCGATTTACTCAGCCATCGAGGGCCTGCGCAACGGCACGCTGGTGCGTGTGCTGCCGGAATACCGCTCGCAAGAACTGAACCTGTACGCGATCTATCCGTCGCGGCAGTACCTCGATGCGAAGATCAGAACCTGGGTCGAATACCTGCGCGGTTCGTTGCCAGAGATTCTGGCGGCGCACGAAGCGGACCTGAAGACCCACGATTTGCTGAATGCGTCCATCTGATCGCAAACCTCCTCGCAAGAACCTGATGCCCAAGGACGGGCAAGAATGTTAGCGTGCTACGCATTGTTCATGTAAAGCGCCCATTTGAATCGTCCAAGAGTATCTGCCCGATGAAAAAGACCGTCCTTGCCTTCAGCCGTGTATCTCCTGAAATGGCCGAGCGCCTGCGGCAAGATTTCAACGTGATCGTGCCCGACCCGAAACTGGGCGATATGAATGCGCAGTTCAATGAAGCCCTGCCCCACTCCCACGGCCTGATCGGCGCCGGTCGCAAACTGGGCCGTGAGCAGCTGCAAAGCGCCAGCGTGCTGGAAGTGGTGTCGAGCATTTCCGTGGGTTACGACAACTACGAGCTGGGCTACTTCAACGAACGCGGGATCATGCTGACCAATACCCCGGACGTGCTGACCGAAAGCACCGCCGACCTGGCGTTCGCCCTGCTGATGAGCAGCGCGCGCCGCGTCGCTGAACTGGATGCCTGGACCAAGGCCGGTCAGTGGAAACGCACGGTTGAGGCTGCGCATTTCGGCACTGATGTTCACGGCAAAACCCTGGGCATCGTCGGTATGGGCAACATCGGCGCGTCCATTGCTCGCCGTGGCCATTTCGGTTTCAACATGCCGATTCTGTACAGCGGCAACAGCCGCAAACCCGAGCTGGAACAGCAGATGGGCGCGCAATTCCGCAGTCTGGATCAACTGCTGGCCGAAGCGGATTTCGTCTGTCTGGTGGTGCCGTTGAGCGAGAAGACCAAGCACCTGATCGGCGCCCGCGAACTGGGGCTGATGAAGTCCAGCGCGATCCTGATCAACATTTCGCGCGGGCCGGTGGTCGACGAACCGGCGCTGATCGCAGCCCTGCAAAACGGCACTATTCGTGGCGCCGGGCTGGACGTGTACGAGAAGGAACCATTGGCGGAGTCGCCACTGTTCCAACTGAGCAACGCGGTGACCCTGCCGCACATCGGTTCAGCCACCCACGAAACGCGCCAGGCCATGGCAGACCGTGCCTACAACAATTTGCGCAGCGCGTTGCTGGGTGAGAAGCCGCAAGACCTGGTGAACCCGCAGGTGTGGAAGGGCTGACCGGAACCATTTTTGTAGGAGCGGGCTTGCCCGCGATAGCGGTTTGTCTGACGTAATGCTATCGCGGGCCATCGCGCATCGACCGGCCGCTCCTACAAAGGCTCAAGCCAACTTCCCAGATACTGGAACCACCACCTTCGGCTTCCTGAACACCAGCACGTTGCCCAGCATCACCAACACCAGCCCCATCAGTGCGGGCATTGTCCATTGGTAACCTTCGGCGAACGCCGAGATATTCAGCGCGACCACCGGGAACAGCACCGTGCAATACGCCGCACGCTCCGGGCCCATGCGTCCGACCAGCGTCAGGTACGCGGTAAAGCCAATCACAGAGCCGGCAATCACCAGATACGCCAGCGAACCGATGTAACGGGTGTTCCATTCGAAACTGAACGGCGTACCACTGAGCAGGCAATAAATACCCAACATCGCCGCGCCATACAGCATGCCGTAGGCGTTGGTGGTCAGCGGACGCAGCCCGGCTTTCTGTTGCAGGCTGGAGAGCATGTTGCCCGCCGAGAAACACAAGGTGCCGAGCAACGACAGACCGAGGCCGATCAAGGTTTCGCGGCTGGCGCTATGGCCGACCAATTCCGGCCAGAACAGGCACGCCAGGCCCAGCAGGCCCAACGCTCCGCCGGCCAGCACGTTACGCGCGACATTCTGTTTGAAGAAGATTCGCGCATTCAACGCGTTCCACAGGGTCGCGGTGGAAAACACCACGGCAACCAGGCCGCTGGGGATCCACTGGCTGGCCGTGTAGAAACACATGAAGTTGACGCAAAACAGGCACAGGCCCTGGGCCAGGCAGATCAACTGGCCACGACGATTGACCTTCTGCAAGCGCCCGCTCAGCAGCAACATCACAAACAGCACGAGCGCGGCAAAGCCGAAGCGATAGACAATCGACACCGGAATCGCCACGTCGCCAAGCTGCAACTTCAATGCGATCCATGTGGTGCCCCAAATCAGCACGGTCAATAGGTATAAAGAAATGTTCATGACGGGCTCCCTGAATGAGCCCTCAGTCTGCTGATTCAGCCGACCGTCGACTTGCACAATCTTGCGCTTTTGCGCGCTGACAGGCTGGCAGGACAGGTCCTACAGGGTACGATGCCGGATGTAGAGGACCCACTGATGTCGACCATGGACTCCATCCAGGTATTTCAAGCCCTGAATAGCTCACCGCACGCGCGTCTGGAACAGACTGCGGGCCTGGGTGACGGGCTGGTCGCAGCCCTCTGGAGCAACTATCACGACGCCCAGGAGTATCACGGCCCGAGCCATCACACCTTGTCGTGCTACATCGAGGGCGGCACCGGCACCTTTCGTCGCGATCAGCCCAGTGCCAAAGGCAGTCCGGGCAAATTATGCGTGTTGCCTGCCGGTCATGAGTCCGCCTGGGTGGTCAACGGCGAACTGCGTCTGGCGCATTTGTACATCAGCCCCGAACAATTCGCCCTCGGCTGCGTCACCCTGCTCGACCGTGAACCGCGCGAACTGCAACTGCGCGAAAGCACGTTCATTGATGACGCCGAACAAACCCGCCGCTTCCAGCAATTGATCCAACTGAATTGGAACGAGCCCGCTGAACGTTTGCTGACCAGCAGCCTCGCTCACGAAATGCTCAGCCATACGTTGCTCAGCCAGGTCGGGCAACGTGAAGGCTTGCGCCTCAAAGGCGGTCTGGCGCCGCACCTGCGCCGGCAATTGGTCGACTACATCGAACATCGCCTGGCTGAACCGCTGAGCCTGAGTCAATTGGCCGCACAATGTGCGCTCTCGGAATACCACTTTGCGCGGATGTTCCGTGAAAGCTTCGGCTTGCCGCCGCACCAATACCTGTTGGCCCGACGGATGAACCATGCGCGGCATCTGCTGCGTACCAGCTCAATGCCCTTCGGCGACATCGCCATGGCCTGTGGTTTTGCCAGTGCCAGCCATTTCAACAATCGCTTTCGGCAAGTGATGGGCGCGACGCCGGGGGCGTATCGGTTGGCGTTTTTCAGCTAGCAAGGCGTTTTATGCATCACGCTTCAGGCAAGTTCAGGTGTCTATATTCACGCCCTGATAGCGGCCGAGTAGCGGCTTTGTCGGGCCGTCGGAACGTCAGCGCTTTTCGGGCAACATACCGCTGAGCACGGCGTCCCGGTCCAGAAAATGATGTTTAAGCGCAAGCAATATATGCCCCCCCACCAATGCTCCAGCTAACCAGGCGGAGAGTGTGTGCGTCCATAACGCCACGTCATACATACTTTGATCGGGCCCTACCAACGAGGGAAGTCGGAAAAAACCCATCAGCATGATCGGTTTACCGGCAACCGAACTCCAATACCAGCCAGAGAGCGGCACCAGGCAAAGTGGAATCAGATAGAGAAACAGATGACCGATTGCCGCACCACGCCGCATACCAGAGCTGACGCTCAGCGGCAAAGCCGGCACCGGGTGAGTCAATCTCCAGGCCACTCGTAAAATCACCAGAAACAGCACTGTACTCGCTAAACCCTTGTGTACAAATGTGAGGCTGGGATCCGTGCTGAAGATGTCTCGCGTGTAAGCCCCCAACATACCTAAACACCAACTTACGATCCAAATCGCACCTATTCCCCAATGTAGCCATTTGGCCGTTGCGGTGTAGCCAGTCGCTTTTTCTGAACGCACACATGCTCCTTGCAATCCATTAAACCCAATGAATATCCCAAACAATGAATGATGTTAGCCATTCGCGAATGGCTGCTAATGGCTACCAACATGACGTTTATTCTCTATTTTCCCCGCATGTTTGGCGAAATAGACCACGCATGAAAAAAGATCCGCTCACTCTAGAAGGATTTTTCAGATCCGGGAAAAATCAACTGTTACCAGTTGTCTATCCGGGCAACATCCGACTGCTCGCCGCCGATCAGCACTGACCGACGTCGTGCGGCAGAGGCATTAATGATAAATGTTCTCATATGAAAAAAAGACTGCCGCTTCCCGACCAATAAACACGGCGGTCTGGTCACTTATTTTTCAGTTTTGAAATATTTCTGCACAAAAGGGGGTTGAATTGTTTACCCATCGGCGCCAACACTGGAGGTGAGAGGCGAGTGATTGCACCTCACCCGAGTCAGGTCATTCACTCTCATGTGAGCAAGCCTAAGTAAGGGAAAAACTATGCAAATCCAGGTCAATAGCGATAACCACATCGATAGCACCAACCGTCTGGAGGAGTGGGTCCGTACCACCGTTGAAAGCACGCTCGAACACTACGAAGAAAATCTGACTCGCGTCGAAGTCCATCTCCGCGATGAGAATGGCGACAAACCCGGCCCGCATGACATGCGCTGCCAGATGGAAGCCCGGCCCAAAGGGCATCAACCGATTTCTGTCACTCATAAAGCCAATTCACTGGACCAGGCTGTGGATGGCGCTGCCATCAAACTCAATCATGCCCTCGAACACATGTTCGGCAAACTGCGCAATAAACGTGTAGGAGCCAATGCGCTGGCTGCCAATGAGGCTTCGGAAAACCCGGACGCCCTATTGCAGGAAGAGTTTCTGGAAAACGATCAAGCGCTGCACAGCTGATCGAGCTACCTTTTTAGTCATCTACCATCATCATTAGAGCCATCTAAAAAAAGGGCGGGAGCGCACAAGCGGCCCCGCCCTTTTTTATGGTCTACGTTCGGTGAAAGAACACGACCGTTCATCCAGCCTCGCGAACTTAGACCGTCGACAGCCGGTCAATAACCGCAGACTCCTTGAGCAGGTAACGGACCATGGATAACCCTTTCCAGCAGATCACCGATGCATTCCAGCCTGAATATCGAGTCAACCTGAGCATTCAAGGTGCCGGCGGTTGCATCATGTTGACCTTGTCCAACGAAAGCGGTGTGGTCGCCAAACGGCTGATCAGCACCGCACAGCGCAACGATCCGAAACGCCTGCAGCGTCTGATCGAAAGCGTACAATTCGGCATTGCCATCGAACAAGGCCACAGCGCGATGGAAATCCTCACCGCGATGACCAACAGTGATGTCCTCAATCAACTGTCGGTACCGCGCACCAACGTGTTACTCAGCCTGGTACAGCGGGCCAGCGTTTAAAGCTCGCCCTTCTCCTCGGTCAACGCCCCTTTGCTCCTGCCGTCCGGGTCAGGCACTTTGGATGATGGGAATTGCGACGACGCATAGCGCACCACCAGAATCGCAAACGCCAATAGCAGAATCGCCCCGGACAGGTACACCACGCCCAGATCCGGTGGATTGTGGTGCGACACGTCAGAGATCAACAGCCGCGTCAGGGCGGTGATCGCGACGTAGATCAGGAAGCGCACGGGCATGTGGTTGGTCTTGAAATAAATCCCGACCATCGCCCCCAGCTCCAGGTAGATGAACAGCAGCAGAATGTCATCGACCGTGATATGCCCCTTCTCCAGCATCTCGAGAAACGCCATGACCGCCGCCCAGGCCGTCACCCCACCGATGGCGAACAGCGCCAGGTAGTGGAAGGACTCTACGAACAGATTGCCCAACGACTCGGCCAACCCATGAACTTGCTGACGCAGGCGTTCAGCCCAGGTGATTTTCACAATGTACTTCCTTGAGTAATTCGAAACGGATGATGCCGTGCCAACGTGACTGATTGCCGTTGCACGGCATTTTTGTAGCAGATCGGGTGCCAGAGTCTATGGTTGAGGGCGTGGCGCGTTGTCGCAAGGCACATCCGCACGGCCACGGATTCGCAGCAAGGCAAAAAATGCCACTATCCAAATCGGATTGGTTCGCTTATGCTTTTAGCTGTATAAAAATACAGTGGTAGCAATTCACCTTTGCTGAAAGCGTTATCCAGCTGAGCCGGGGGAAACCCCATCCCATACTGCACCTGACGACGAGGCCGACAATGGCTGTTGAAACCCTTTATCGCAGTACCCGCGACTTGGAGACTACATTCGTGGACCGCAAACTTGCCGATGCACATGACCAGATGCTCGAGTTGGCTGAGTCGTTGACGGACGTCTTGCTGAAAAACGTGCCTGGGTTAAGCGAGAAACAGGCAGAAGATGCCAGCATCTATATGGCCAAGAATCGCGTTCTGTTTGCGGCCGCTTTCAAAGGCAATGCCGGTGCACTGGCAGAGCTCGGCCAACAGGACGGTGAAGCGCAATCGGAATGATGACTGCGCAGCGTGAGGGGCATGCACATAATGCCCTCTCCCCGCAGACCTGGAGGTGCAGTGCGGGCTTCACAACCTGCCCACGTTCACCGGTGAACGCTATCGGCGTCAAATAGTTAACGAGCCTTCCTTCCTTCGACTTCCAACACCTTTCTACCGATCCGCCTCAATAGCGGGCGCGAAACTTCGCGTCGCCAACCACCCCGCATTAACGCTCAATCAATCGACCTAAACTACTCACCGCTGGCAGTTCTTTGCTATAAAGTTCAGCAGAATTACGCGGCCTTTTTGTAACTCGACCACCGACAAATTGCGCATAATCTCACTCAGGATTTTCGGATCGCGACGTTACCCTCGTATAGATCATACGGAGTATGCAATCAACATGCAGGATGCTCGTCCAAACCCAACGCTTCCTCTGCAATATCTGGGCGAACGCCCGATATTCATGGACTTTCTACAGCAGGCGAAACGCTCGCCAGATGCAACCGCTGTCGTCGCTGAAGACACGACGTGCAGCTATCTTCAGCTGGAAGAGATAAGCCAGGGCATTGCGGCGTTTTTGATTGCAAATGGCGCTACAGCATCCGACCGGGTTGTTATTGTTTCGAGTCGCTGTGCCGGATTGGTCTATGCGATGCTTGGGGCAGCGCGTGCCGGATTGACGTTCACCGTTGCCGACATTGCCTATCCACCCGCGCGCGTGGGGCAGATCATTCAAGCCCTTCAGCCCGCCTTTGTTCTGTTGTGCGGCGAGGCTTCTGTTGACCTCAATCTCGAGCAACCCGCGCACGCAGCACACAGCGCGTCTCCGCAGATCGTCAGAATACCGGAGGCGCCGGCTCTGGCACTGCGTGAGTTCGCCGTTAGTCAAAAACCTTTGCCAGATGTCGACCCGGGTCATCCGGCCTACATCACATTTACCTCAGGCAGCACGGGCGAACCGAAAGGTATTGTCACCCACCATGCGCCGCTGGTTCATTTCATCGAGTGGCATAGCCAGCGTCACTCGCTGACAAAAGATGATTGTTTTTCCCTGCTTTCCGGTTTGGGTCATGACCCGGTATACCGCGACGTTTTTACTCCGCTCTCCATTGGCGCAAAAGTTATCGTTCCGGCGCAGTCGACCGTTATCGACCCTTCGGCGTTGGCGGCGTGGATACGAAAGCATGGCATAACCGTTATCCATCTTACGCCGCCCCTGGGGAAGCTGATTGAAACGGGCGCGAAGCTGAGTGGATTAACGCTCAACGATCTGCGCTATCTGTTTTGGGGCGGAGAGGCATTAAGTAATACGCTCTACCAACAAATGCGCGTCGTGGCCCCGCATGCCGTTAGCGTGAATTTTTATGGCACGACAGAAACGCCTCAGGCCATGGCGTACCACCCAATTGACCCTGAAGCCGATAACGCCAAAATTCCGCTTGGTAAAGGCATTGAAGGCGCGCAGTTGCTGGTCGTGGATGATGCGAATCAGCTGGTCGGCGAAGGCGCGGTCGGAGAGATTCTGATACGCAGCCCCTTTTTGTCCTTGGGTTACTGGGGTGACACCGCGCAAACCCGAGAAAAATTTGTGGTGAACCCGTTTACCCAGATCAAGGACGATATTTGTTATAGAACGGGCGACCTCGGCACTTATCTTTCAGATGGCAGTGTCAGTTACCTGGGACGGGGTGATAGTCAGGTCAAGATTCGTGGCCATCGAATCGAACTGACTGAAATCGAAAGCGCTTTGTCGCGGCACCCGCAGATCAAGCAGTGCGTTGTGACGGTCGCCAATGACAGTGCAGCGGTAAGACTGGTTGCCTATTGCGTGTCGACAACGCCGCTTTCATCTGTTGAGTTGCGTGAACATGTGGGCAATCAGCTCCCGGATTATATGGTGCCGGCGTTGTTTGTTTTTCTGGATGCCATACCGCTTACTCCCAATGGCAAAATTGATAAGCGGGCGTTACCGCCGATAGCCGTTAACACCGATGCGGCGTCCGTCGGTTCGAGCCAGGATCTGTCGCCGGTCGCGCTCAAACTGATGAACGCGTGGGCGGCAATACTCGAAGTACCGCGCATCGATGCGAACTTATCCTTCGTAGAGTTGGGCGGCGATTCGCTCTCGTTTGTTCAGGCCTCCATGGTGCTTGAAGAGCTTATTGGCCGTCTGCCCGATCGATGGGAAATGAAGCCGGTTCGTGACCTGTGTGCACTGGCCAGCAGCACCAAGACTTCAAGGTTTTCAGTGCGGGCAATGGAAGTCCCGGTTCTGTTACGCGTGATTTCCATCATATTTATTGTCATCGGACACTTTAATCTTATTTCAGGATGGCCCGTTTCAGGCGAGACGACGGTGTTATTTGTCGTGTCAGGTATCAGCCTGGCAAGGTTTCAATTTCAAGCCATCAATGAACGCGGCAACGCGCACATGCTTGCCAAGTCCATCGCCAGTATCGCGATACCCACCGTCCTGTACACCCTGTTGACTCAGGTACTGTTCCACAGTATTCACTGGCAATCACTGGTACTGATTTCAAATTGGTTTCCACCCAATCTCACGGGTGGCTTCGCCTATTGGTACATTGAAGTGCTTCTGCAAATGATAATAATCATTGGCTGTGCGCTGTCGTTCAAACGGGTGCGAGACATCATAACGTCCAATCCATTTCGCCATCTGGTGATTGCGGCCTGCGTATTGGCTGTGGCCGACATCCTCTTCGGTGCATATGTGTTTGATGCTGCCCCGCTGTTTAACCGGGTACCGCAGCACTACTTGCCGATCATGGTGCTCGGCATGGCCATTCACTACGCCAACTCAACAGCCCAGAAGTGGCTAGCCAGCGCGGTGACTGTGGTGGTGATGGGCTGGCCGGATATGCTGGCCATTTTCGGCTTTGGCGGGCATGTGTCCGTGAATCCGGAATACTATGACGTCGCAGCGCCTGCCGTTCTCGCAGCGATCTGGATCAAGTCAGTTCCCGTGCCCGGTATCATCGCGCGGGGACTTGCATTGATCGCGTCGTCAACACTGTTTATTTATTTGACCCACTTTCAGTTTCAGTCCCTGGCCCATCACATCTATGACCAGCCGGCGCTCGCGGTAGCGGTTGCCATAGTGGGTGGTATTGGCGTTGCCTATGCCTGGCACAAGGGCGTTCGAATGGTTGTAACGCGCTGGAGTGGGCACGGGAAGAAGAGCAGTTCGGACTCGATTGAGCGGGTAGCGTGAACGCAGGTTATTCCTGCGTCAGGCGGTAACGCCCCACCTGCGGCCCATACCAACAGGCTGCGGTCTTGGGGCGCGATCCTTTGCCTATTTGATCAGGAAGGGAATAAATCCAGCGTGCGCTCCATCTCATCCGGGTCGATGGTAAAGCCTTCGCCCGCTGGCGTTCCAACCACAAAGCCAAAATTCTGCTGGTCGCGATCCGTCAGGTACTTGTAATAACAGATGAAGCGATTTGGCGGCTGCAGGGTCAGTAGCGAGCCACCCGGCTGCAGTACATTGACACCATGTACCAGATGACTGCCCTCGATCCCGACTATGGTTTTCGCCCCGGCACAGGCCGCCACGATCGTCGCAACATCGGATTTAGACGGGTCAAGAATGCGAAAACCCCTGCGGTCACGCAGACGCTCAGCGAGTGCCAGTTCATTGTGCAGTATTCGCAATTCACCCGTGCCGCCGCGCAGAATGAATACGCCTGAGTGCGCGCTGTAGTTTACGTGGGACAGTAACTTGTCACCCATCGCGCGAAAGCGTGAATGCCGGCTGCGGTTTTGACTGAGATCGTCGAATATCACCAGCTCACGAAAAAACGCATTCCGTAAGCGAACCGGCGTCATGCCCAGCCAGTCTTCATACACCGGTGCATGGGCAGCGGACGACAGGTTCGCAAGTGCGGTCGTTACGGGAACGCCCTCATTGCAGGCTAATGGATAAGTGGCACAATCTTCCATTAACCATGAGCCAAACCATTGATTTCCACCGGCGGTACAGTAAATCGCGCCGCGCTCGATCTCGCTTTCCACGGACACTCTTGGCAGGCGACTCAGTCGGGGAGTCAAACTGGAGTTCGCATTGCCCTTGTACAACGTCCCGTCAATCAGCAAGACATCTTTAAGCAAGTAGCCACGGGTTGGACCATGTTCAACAGTGCCGACGCCTTCCATAGTCCGACGAGGATGTTCAAAAGGATAAAAGCGTTCTCCCTCCCAGCCTGTGACACGTTCGAGTTGATTGGGTAGAAAAAAAGCTGGTGGGGCAATCGATACCTCACCCGGCGCGATATCCCAACTTTTCACCGCTGCACTTTGCAGGATGTCCGCCGGTTTTCGCATCAGCCGTGATCTAACAATATGCGTGTACGCAGCAAGGCTCCACCGTGTTCGACTTCCGCTGGTCAATACACTCATCTCTGACATGTCACTCTCCCTTTACGGCGTCTCTACACACAACAATTAATGGCGCCAGCGCATCCGCTGCATTTGTTCAACATCAGAAAACGGCTCAGGTAGAGGGGATTCTTTCCATTATGGGTGGGGATTTCAAATGGGCATAACGACCACGCAATGTGTCGAGCAACAGTTCGCTTGGCGCTTTGGCACAGTACAGGTAAATTTTGAACAGCCCACCGAAGCCCATTTCACGATAGCGATTCGCGACTTCCTCATCGTTTGGCCCGTCCGGCAAGCCCAGATGCAGTGTCAGGTTCTTGCCCTCAACCGCAAATAGCGGGGTCTCCCAAAGGAGTTGGGCTGCGCCTACCTTGGGCAGCTGGACAAACATATAAGCGTGATTGCCCAGCGTATCGACATCACCACCCCGTCTTCTTTTCCATTCGAGAAGTCCGTCGTCCGGGCGGGCCAGGCAGGTGCCGATGTCGTAATAGTCAAAGCCATTTTCTATCGCCCACTCAAGGGCCATAAAGGTGGTAATCGAGTTGACCTCACGCAACTTCTTGGCATCTGAAAACACCGCCTCGGGGTAACCAAAACGAATCGTGCTCCAATAGCGCTTTCCGGCCCGAGTAATGACGCAGCCAAGATGGCAGGCAACCACTTCGTCATCCAACAGGATCAGATCGAGTCGGCCGCCGGACTTGGCGACCCTTGCCACCTCATGCGAGGGAATTTGCGAGGCCGTCGGGCCATGCCTTGCGAGGGCATAAGGCTGAAGCATTTCCCTGTCGACTCGTTCGATTTCTTCATCCGTCAGCGCCTGCCGCATACGGTAGCGTGGCTGGTTCTTGCGCAGGCTTCGGCGCAACTCGCTGTTGTACCTTGACGTAATATCCTCAATAGGCCGACCCAGCGGCACCACGGCACTCAGCAGGTGCGGCACATACAATGCGCCCAGGGTCGGCATTTCGCTGACCAGAACCCTGCGGCCCGATTTACCGGAATTCGACTGGCTGTCGGCCACAGAAGACTGCACCCCCATGAGTACTTTGGCCATCTCCCGCTGCGCTTTCCTTCCGATATAGACAATGTCGTAAGGACTGTCCTGGCGCAGTTTGAACCGGGCAACTTCCCAGCGCCAGAAACAGGCTCGCCCCAGCATGTCGCGCAGCCAGGCTGACGCTTCCCTTAGCTTAAAGCGTACCGAGGGCGACAGGAGCTTGCGGATCAGAACGGCTAAATTTTCTCTCATCGGTCGTTCGCACTCTTTAACTGTTCTGTTAGTTAACTAATAAATCCAGCGGTCGTTAAAGTCTGTTGATCAACGGGGTGAGGCCGCAGCCCGAGGCACGACTTCACCGGACTCCAGCTGGTCTTTCAGCCGGTAACTCTGCCCGCTGATCTGCACGGTATGAGCATGGTGGAGTAACCGATCCAGTAACACGGTGGTCAGTTTCGAATCGTCGGCAAAGGTCGTCGACCACTGACTGAATGGCAGACTGCTGGTCAAGACCACGCTGCCCTGCTCGTAGCGTTTGGCGATGACACTGAAGAACAGGTTGGCCTCCTCGCGCCCAAAGGGCAGGTAACCGATTTCGTCGATCACCAGCAGCTTGGGCTGTTCGACGACGCGGCTGTAGTACTGGGGCAGGCGTCCCTGCAGCTGTGCGTCGACCAATTGCAGGATCAGGTCGCTCGCAGAGATGAACTTGGTCGAGATGCCAGCCATGATTGCCCGATGAGCCAGAGCGCTGGCCAAGTGGGTTTTGCCAACGCCCGACGGCCCCAGCAGCAGCACGTTTTCTTTATGCTCGATAAACGTCAGCTCGGCCAATTCCAGAATCTGGCTCTGCGGCGCGCCGCTGGCAAAGGTGAAGTCGTACTGCTCAACCGTCTTCACCGCGGGCAGTCCGGACAGGTGCAGCAGCGTTGGACTCTGCTGTTCTTGCCGAGCCCGGTCCTCACTCAGCAGCAGTTGTTCGAGGAAATCGGCATGGCTGAATTCTCTCTCGACAGCCTGTTGGGCCAGTGCGGCCCACTCGGTGGAGAAACTGTGCAACTGGAACTGTTGGCACAAGGCTTCGATGCGCCGATGTTGCAGGCTTCTGAGTACTTCGTCAGCCGGCTGGGCCGAGGTCGCATCGGCACCGAGAGGAATCAGCGTACGCAACAGGAACAGCGGATTGCCCACCACATAACGATGGAATAATCGTTTGGGCTCTTTCATCAGCCTGAAGATCCACTCGCAATGCAGACTGCGCGTCCATTGCGGCGCCCGCACTACCTTGCCACCCATAAAATCCAGAATTGCCCCGCCACACACGATCAGGCACGGCGCGCCACTGACATTTAACCAGGCCGCCACCCGTGCAGCCACGGCTTCCTGCTTGGGCATTCCCATCCCCAGCACAATCAACTCCGGCTGCATTTGCTGGGCAAGGTTGATGTAGGTATCGACCCCGGCAAAGCCATGGTGAGCAGAGACGACATTGACCCCGAATAGCGCTTCACTGCGCTGTACCGCGTTGCTCAGGAAAGGCTCTTCAGTGCCCCAGAACGCCACACGCCGCCCCTTGAACGCAGCCAAAATCTTGGGGATAAAATCCGTGCCATTCATGTTCAGCCCAGGATTGAGGCCGATCCGGCGCAACAGAATCGCCAGGCCGAGGCCATCCCGTAACAACACGTCAACGGCCGACAGCGCCTTGTAGTAATTGGCGTCGCGCGCCACCAGGTTCAGCGCATGGGCATTGATGAAACCGAGCACGAGCGCCGACTCAGGTGTGGATAACGCTTCAAGCAGCTCCTGTTCATCATGCGGCTGACTGACCAATCGGAGTTTTCCGATCAGGGTTTTCCAGTTTTTCTGCCAGGTCAGGGCGCGCATTAACGGTCATCCCGCTTCGAGTGAACCCAATCAACCTGGCGCTTGATCAAAAATCCCAGATACAGGGGGATTTTTTTCACCACGTAGAACGGTGCGTAGAGCAAGGCTGAAAGAGAGATCAGCTCGCGACCGAATTGGCTCCATGCCAGCAAAACTGCGACACCCAGGAGTGCCATCGCAGCAGACGCTATCAACGCAGGAGCCAACGCTGCGAACAGCAAAAATGCCAACCATGAGAGGCTGAAGACAGCCGCCAACGCCAAGACCAATAGGGCCAACGGAGGGACCAGCAGATCCAGGGTCATGGCCAGCAGGTTGCCGTTACCCCGGCCAATCGACTCGACAAAAAGCTTAGGCGCATCACCGAGGATGACCCCCAGGTGGCCATGTTCCCAGCGTGTGCGCTGGCTACTTAACACTTCATCGCTGCCCGGAAAGTAACTGGTTACCCGCGCCTCAGGACAGAACAAAGGCGGCTTGCCATTGCGACAGAGATCGAGGCCCATCTTCAAGTCTTCAACGAGATGCCCACTGGCCAAGTTGATCAACGTCAGATCCCGCCAGTCAAAAGCCATTCCCGCCCCCATCAACTGACAAGGAAGACCCAGTCGAGCCCAGCCTCGTGGCCGCACCCGGTTCTTCACACACCAGGCGAACTCGGCAATCCGCACTTTCAGCGCTGCGCCTGCGGGTGCATGCATCAAATAGAGTGCTTGCACAGGCCGGCCCGAGCCGATGCAGCGTGTTGCCAAATGCTCGATAGCGCCCTCGCCCACCTGGCAATCGGCATCGACAATGATCACCACCTCCGGCGCTGCGCTTGCCAGATGCCGTACCCCGAAGTCCAGCGCATAACCCTTGCCACGCTGTTGATCACTGGTGCGCTCCACTACCTCTGCGCCCGTCGAGCGGGCCAGCGCGGCAGTGTCGTCATCGCAGTTGTCCGCCACCACCAACAGTCGGTCGCCCTTCAGCAATTGCGGGAGAATGCTAGTCAGCGTCGCGAGTATCAGTGAGGATTCGTTGTGCGCCGGCACCAACACCGCCACTCGCGGTCGCGACCCTTGCGCCAGCGGCAGCGTCCGCGCGGGCAAACAGGCCAGCAGCACTTGGGTAAACAGCACCAATGCCGGCACGAGGATGAGCACCGCCAGTGCTCCCAGCAGCCAATTGAGTAATGTGATCATGCTAGCGCCCTGAAAAAACTGGCTAACTTGGCCGCTTCAGTGTCGATATCGTGTCGTTCCAACACGCGCTGATAAGCAGCCTCCCCCATTCGCTGCAAGACGTCGGCAGGTTGCGCGAGGCAGTCCGCCATTGCAGTTGCCAGCTCATCCACCGCCCCAGCGGGAAATAGCCAACCGTTCTCACCCTGTCGAACCAATTCGGGAATGCCCGCCACGTAGGTCGTCAGTACCGGCCGACGCAAGGCCATGGCTTCCATGATCACCACCGGTAAGCCCTCGGCGAAGCTGGGCAACACCAAGGCGCGCGCGGCAAGAATTTCCTCGCGTACCTGCGCGCTGCTGATCCAGCCGGTAATTCGCACCCGTGCCCGCAACTCATACCGGGCAATCAGGGCTTCAATTTCCGCGCGCATTTCCCCGTCGCCGGCCAGCACTAGCTCGAACTCCACGCCTTGGGCCGCCAAGATTCGGGCAGCCTCAAGCAACAACAACTGGCCCTTCTGCTCACACAAGCGGCCTACACATACCAGCCGCGGCGCGGAGGGCGCCGCGACTGCCGGCACATCGTGAAACACCCGCTCCAGGCCGCAATGCACCACCTTGACCTTCGCCCAGTGCCCATGCGCCACCCAACGAAACAACTGGCTCCGTCCGTAAGAGCTGACCGCCGCGACAAACGCCGCACGCCGGACTTTCTCGCGCAATTTGATCAACAGCGGTTTGTCGAACTCTTCCGGGCCGTGCACGGTAAAGCTGTACGCAGGCCCACCCAGTGCATTGGCCAGCATCACCACCTCGGTTGAGTTGGTGCCAAAATGTGCATGCACATGCCCGGCGCCGAACGCCTGCAACCACTGCAGTACCTGGCACGCCTCGGCCAAATAGACCAAATGGTAGGGCCAGGGACGATCGGCACGCAGCCCCATGCGAAGTGCCAGCCACAAGGTCGAAAAAAAGCGCCGCGGCTGGGCACGCAGGACCTGCAACAAAGGCGCAATCAGCCCCTTGGCACCGCCTTGCAGCACATAACTGGTTTTATTGCGTTCTGACTCATCCTCGGCATCTACCAACTCCGCGTCCCAACCCCGCAAAGCAATGCGCTGAACCTCGAACCCCTGACGCTCCAGCGCCAGAATTTCGCGACGAATGAAGCTATGGCTGACTTTGGGATACTGATTGATGAAATAGGAGATGCGCATAACAACTCATCCATGACCAATGACTACTACTGTGCAAAGCACACGCCGTTCCAACATTACGATCGCACCGCTAGGCGCTTGCACTTGCCGATTGTGGGCTTGGCAAGGCGGCCTCTACCTGTGCAAAAACTTCATCCAGCAGCTCATGCCGCCGGCGGTACATGGCACGTTTCTTTGAAGAAATATCGTCAGGTGACTTCCTGGAGGACGCGGTAGGAATGGCGAAAAAATCTTCGCGTTCCGACTGAGTCGCGCCATGCTCCAACCATATGACGTCATAATTTGCCGCCAGGTCGTTAGCCTTTTCAGCCCCAAAGTAGGGGTGACGATGGTGTCGGTAGCCATCACCGACAGCATAAATACTCGAAACACCGACCGCTCTTGCGATGCATTTAATAACTTCGATCAAGAAGCTTCGAGGTCGCAGCCCCTCGAAATCCTTGGTCAGGTCCCGGTAAGTATTCAAGGACGTTTCGCTGTCCACGCCTTTGTGTATTCCCTGAACGGCGCCGATGAAAATGCACAATTCACCTTCCGTGCGACTCAAGGAGAACGCGATGGAGGCCACGCGCAAATCACCCCGAAACACGTTGAGCACCAACTCCCCTTCCCGCATAAACCAGGTCGGACGGTCCAGCACTAAAGAACAGCCACTGGAGTATTTCGACAAGTCGCTCAGCACCCGGCTTTCATCGCGCCCCAGCAACAACAGCTGCGGCCAGCAGGCGGCGACCACCTCATAGTGCGAGGCCAACACGCCGAACCTGTCCTCGGAGTTCCAGCTTTTACTGATGTAGGGCCATTGGACGACGCCAATGCAATCCACGCCCAGCGCCTCAAAATTGCTTTTGCCCAGCGCGTTCGACAGGCGCGACAAAAATAATTTCAGACCCGACCACTCCCGGGCGATCAGGGTCATCAATTTAAATTTGTTGTTCAAGTCCCGTAACGAGTACCCCGGGTACAAGACAAACACGCTTTTAACCACCGGCCGAACCATCATGGGAGTCTCACTTGTATTCGATCAACACCGACTTGCCGGTGCCGAATCTGTTCAATAGAAACTTTACTTGCCCAAACATCTCCGGGAATTTCCCCAGAACCAGGAAGAAAGCCTGCAGCCAGTTTTCCCGTGCCGACCTGTCACCCCGGCGTGCCAGGCGCACGACCTGTAGCGGGTAAACCAGCAGAAGCAGTAATCCGGACCCTCCCAACACCAAACTCGCAGCGATAATCGCCAAGGGGATGCCCAGGCCCCAGAACCATGCACGTCGCGACTCGCGCAACCAATGTTGCTCCGAAGCAGTCCCGTGCAAGAACGCACCTTCGGCAAACGCATACCCAGCCCGCAGGCTGCGCTGCCACCACTGACTGAAACGGGTCATGGCCGCATCGTGCAGGGTCATTTCGTCGACCAGACGCCACACCTTCCACCCCGCCGCACGCAGGCGCACGCACAACTCGGGTTCTTCTCCGGCAATCAGTTCCGGGCGAAAACCGGACATGGCGGCAAACGCGTCAGCGCGCATCAGCGCATCGCCGCCGCACGCCTTGGCCTCACCGATCGGCGTGTCCCATTCAAGATCACACAACAAGTTGTAAATCGAGCGTTGAGGAAAGCGTTCCCGTCGCCGCCCACACACCACCGCGACTTCAGGTTGCGCATCCAGAAACGCCTGCGCCTTCGGCAGCCAACCCGACGCCACCTCGCAATCACCATCGACGAACTGCACATACCGCAGCGCAGGCAACAAGCGCTGCACGCAGGCAAACCCTTCATTGCGCGCGCGCGCAGCCGTGAACGGAATGGCCAGGTCCAGCTCCAATACCTCGACACCGAGTGTTAGCGCCATCTGCACTGACCCATCGGTCGAGCCAGAATCGACATAAACAACTTTGTCCGCCGCGCCGACCAGCGAAGTCAGACAGCGCTCAAGCCGCGAACCTTCATTGCGACCGATAACTACAATGCCAATACCAGTAGCCATGGACTTCACCGCGGTTGGATCAACGATGTGATGCTGCCTGACATGGCCCATCGACGGGCTCATGCAAATTCCCTTCTGCCGCGTACTGTCTTTTTCTGACAACTGCCGGCACACCCACTGCAATCGAGTCGTCCGGCACATCGGTCAGCACCACAGCGTTGGCGCCAATCACCACATTGTTGCCGATACGAATATTGCCCAGTACCTTGGCCCCCGCACCGATATCGACATTGTTTCCCAGCACCGGAGCAATCGGCTTATCCACATTCTTCAGGCCGATGACCACGCCATTGCGCACACGGCAGTCATCGCCGAATCGTGCATACCCGCTGATCACGATGCCGCCAAAATGGTCGATGACGAAGTTGCGGCCGATGACGACCTCACACGGCAATTCGATACCCGTGAGGATCTGCACCAGTTTGAAAAGAAACTTGTACACAAAAGAAAGAAGCTTGCGCAGTACCGCCGGGCGCACGCCGTAACGCCACCGTCCAAAGCGATAAACCAGCAGCACCCAGAACCCCTGAGCACCCCAGTCGCCACCATGGGCACGCAAGTCCGCGCGTATGTTTTCGAACATGATCACCTACCGTGTGGGTTGGCTCGCGAACCGGGTATCGAACAGCAACGCCCATGTGGCACGACAATGCAGCCAGCTCGCCTTGATGGCAGCCCAGCCGCGCCCTTTCAACAGTGACTTGAGCGCCAAAACCAGATCACCCAGACTCACTAGAAGCATATGCAGTGCCAACCCGAGTACGCCGTGATGCTTACGGAAATACAAAAGCTCGCTTTCGATTTGCAAGGTGGATATCTGTCGACTGGCCTTATCCAGCTCAGCAACCGACTTGGAGCTTTCCCCGCCGATGTGCACCACCGTGGTGTGCGGGTAATAAACCACCTTCCAGCCGGCCTGTTTAACGCGTTTACACTGGTCGACCTCTTCGTAGTAGAGGAAGTAGCGCGGGTCGAACAAGCCCACCTGATCGATGACTTCACGGCGGATCAAGTAATAGCATCCCGGTAGCCAGTCGCACTCACGTACCGAGTCATGGTCCCAGGTCATTTCATCAATCATTTTCAGGCCTGGGAAAAAGCGCCCAAGCCCTGTCCGGGCGACGAATACGTTCAATGGCGTGGGGAAATAACGACAGCTAGGTTGCAGATCACCCTCTCGCCCCACCAGCCGAACGCCCAATACTCCACAATCGGGGTGAGCCTCCATGTAGTCGAGGGTTTTACTCAGGGTATCCGCCGCCACAAAAGCGTCGGTATTGAGGAGTAACGCGTACTTGCCTTGCAGGTGCTCGACCAACTGATTATTGGCTCGACCAAAGCCAACATTGTTCTTGTTAGCGAGCAGAAGTGCCTCTGGACACACCGTTGCCAGGCGCGCCACCGAGTCATCGGCAGAGGCATTGTCCACCACGAGATAACTCACTTGATGCGCACGGTCAGACTGACGCAAGGCGTCAAACATCGGCTGCAGTAAGCCCGCAGTATTGTAGTTGACGATCAGCACATCAAGGAGTGCATTAGCCATTCGGTTCCCCCCCGAAAAAGTACTGCACTCTCATCGCGGCCAGTGTCGACTCCAGTTGAGGGTCATAAGAGCCAGTGCGCTGTTTAATGAGGTCAATCCACGGATACTCCAGGCTCCGCTCTTCGAGTCTTTTGATCATTTGTTCCATGGTACAAATGACCTTCGCCGGGTTACCCCCGACCACCACCCCAGGCGGAACGTCTTTGGTGACGACAGCGCCAGCGGCGACGATTGAATCCGGACCTATGGTCACGCGAGGCATGATGATAGCGCCATGCCCGACGCCACTGTTGTCACGGATATCGATGATGCCGACCGAATCAAGTTTCATGTTGTAACTTTTTTCTAGCAGACTCACCACGCCGTCATGCCCAAGTAACGTGCAGTCCGACAAACTTACGTTATTACCCAGCCGCAGTAGAGAGGGGTCGGTGATATTGCACCCGGCATTAATATCAACATTAGTGCCCATGGAGTGCAACCCACCCCAGCGGGACAGGTACTCAGCCCACTCTCGCCCGTTGGGTCGATAAAACTTCTTATAGATTGAGCGACCACGCCCTGTGGACATGGCAAAGTTACCCAATGCTTTCCTTACCCATCCGATCATTCTACCTGCCTCCCTAATACACTGATTGGAACTGCGACAGTGCCGGATATACTCCTTATCTTTGCTGATCTTGCCACCCCGTCAATCAATGGCACTCAAATCAACCTCAATAGCACTGCACTTGCATTTTTAACACTACCACTTTAAATCTACCGCCGTTAACCCTGCCATGTCAGGAATTACTGGCCGACATCAACTTCATTTTGTCATTAAGATGATCTGCCAGCCTTAATGCAAATTGCAACAACGGCATCGTCGGGTTACTGGCTCCGCCGGTGGCAAAAATACTGCTCCCCGCGACGTAAAGATTTTCGGTACCAAACACTTTGCAGTTGGTGTCTACCACCCCGAACTCAGGTGAACTGGCCATTCTTGTGGTGCCCATGTGGTGGGCGTGAGGCGCCACTTTCAGCGGCAAGGACGGATCGTAAACGTACTCGTTCAGTTTGACGAACCCGAGCCCCGACTCGGCAAAATATTTGGCCATTTCCAGCCCGATGACCTTAATGGTGTTCCTGTCCGCAGCACTCAGTTCCCAGTGAATGTTCACTTTGGCCATCCCTAACTCATCCCGCTCGTTGAGCAGCGAAACATAGCTTTGGGCGTTGGGAAACTGTTCGATCAAGGTGGTGATGACGCCATCGCCCGGGCAATTGAATTTGGCAATATAGTCGACCTTGTGCGCGACGCCCATTTCGCAGGTGAGATTTTCGAAAAAGTCCTTAACACCGGCGGTTATACCGTAGGCTTTCACCTCTGACAGAACCGTGGTGGTGACGTTACCCTTGCCTGAGTGGTATTCCTTCACGAACGCATCGGTCGTGTAGTACTGACAAGGGTCTCTCGACTGGCCGTCCTTCAGAATGAAGGTGCCCATATCGACGTTCAGATGCTCCATGAAGCAACGGCCGACGAGGCCGTCTTTTTTTACGATACCGCCGGCCACCAGAGACTCGCTGTTGAGCAACTGCCTGGCATTCTCGATCGCACCTGTCGCCAGAATGAAGTTTTTTGCCTTTAGCTTTTCTCGGTGCGAGTTGTAATCAGCCACCACCACAGACGCGATGCGGCCCGACGCGTGGTCAAACTCGATATCCACGCAGTTACAATTGATGAAGAGATCAAGCCCATCGGTCTTGGTCAGATCGTCAGTATATTTCTGGGCAAATCGCGTCGGCGGGCTGAGCAAGAAGCGATCAGCGTCAAATTCGTCGCCGCTCAAAGCCGTGTTAATCGCCTTGAAGTCCTCCCCGGAAGGAAGATCCACAATCGCCATGGCCTCCGGCAGGTAGCGCTTGATCTCGCTGAAGGCTATGGGCCAACCGGGTAAATCGCCCGGCGGAGGAATGGCGAAGTCGGACGGCTCGAAGGGACGGCAACGCCCGGCCCAATGATTGGAGGTCCCGCCCAAAAAGCGCAGTCGTGTTTCCTCGGCATAGACGTCGAGGCCTGACGATGGGCACTTATAGAGCGTTTGCGAGCGCTGTGCATATTCGTGCCCGCCGCCCTCGAGCAGCACCACACTCCAACCAGCCCGTGCCAGGCGCAAGGCCAGCGTGATACCGGCTGGCCCCCCACCAATAATGCAAAAATCATAGGCGTCGCGCAGTTCTTTCTGCGACTGGTAATCTTTGATCATGCTGACGTATTCCGGAAATGCTGGGCAGGCAACACCCAGCCGTTGATAACGACATACTTCGATTGATCAACGGATTGCCGTGCAACGACATAGGGAAGTCCCAATACCGCCCCGCCCAGGCCCACAATGGTGCACCGCCAGAGAAAACCTCTGCGATTAAGCGCCGGAATACTAAAGTCAAGTTCCCTCATGATCCCCAGACCCCCGCCATTATCATTATTTAGAATTCAGCCAATGTATCAATATCAACATACTTGGTCGCTTTGACCATCACCTGAATGCTCCCTTACAAATTACCAGAAACCATGGCCCCCAGGTTAAATCAGAGCCACTTGACAAGGCTCAAAAACAACTCACCACACACGGCCCCCACCGCCAACATCGGCAATACAACAAGCTCACGCTTTATATCAAAAAGACCTATCTTGCAGTTGACATATACAATCAGCACCAGCGTTGAGAATGTATGCAGGGCGACACCCCATATTGCATAGTTCACCCCACCAATCGCCAACAGCAGAGGCAGCAGCACCCACAACGCGACCACCCGAATTATATTATCCATCGCCAGGTATTTTGTGAGTCCCAACGCCAGCCAGGCTTGATGCGACAGCGTATAGCGCAAGGTGAAGAAAGAGAGCGATAAAATCGCCATCATGGGACCGGCGCCGGAATAACGCTTATCGTACATCCAGTCAATCAGGAGCGGGCTGATGATAAAGAGCAGCCCACAGACAAACAGCAAGGCAAGATCAAACATCAATCTGAACCGGAAATACAAGGTTCGCAGACGCACGGTGTCGTTATTTCTGGCGGCCTCACTGAGGGCTGGCAGGGTCACGGCCCCACATAACTTCAGCACGCCGGTCTGAAACGCCCCGAGAATCAGCGAGGCGATGGAGTAAATACCCAGCTCTGTCGCCGACATGCTGCCACCGAACCAGATGCGGTCGCCATACATGGCCAACACGCCCACTGCCGAAGACAGCAGTATCCAACGGCCATAGGCAACCAATTCCTTGAGCGCCGCGCGTTCCCAATGCAGTTGGTTGTGCGGCCCCGGGAAGCTGAGGTGACCCAGCGCCGTACCGACCACGGCCGACACCAGTCCAGCGGCCACCAACGACCAGATGGACCGCGTCAAATAACCGGCCACCAGCATCACCAGCAGGCCGGCAACCTGCGAGCCAATCTCGACCAGCACCACTTTCTTTTGCTGGAAGGATCGAACGGCCACATCCATCTTGGTCGACTGAAAACCAAAGATGACCGCAGTAAAACCGGTCAATGCCAGTACCCATGGCAGCTGTGGGACCGCATAGGCAGAATCGGCCGGCCAAAGGTTGATGACTTGCGCAAACCAGGCGCCGACAGCCACCAGCAGCGTCAACCCAAACAGAACCAGGCCGCGCACGATCTGCACCGTCCAGGCGGTATTGAGAAAATTCGGGTCGTCGCCACGCGGGCTCTGGATGATGTTCTGGCGCAAACCGACATCGGAAAGCAGGTGCAAAAGCACTGAAACAGTGGTAGCAATGGCCATGACGCCGAACATTTCCGGCACCAGCAAGCGAGCCATGATCAGGTTGCCCCCCAGACGCATGGCTTGTGATACCACCAGTGACACCAGATTCCATGCCCCGGCCGATATCGCGCGCCTACGAAGGCTCACGGTTGGCGATACATCAATCAACGGCATAACATCAATCCCTACTTCGATGGCGTGCAAACATCACTATAATCTCAATTTGCCATATCGCCAGAGGACCGTTGATTAATTCAAAATTCAGCTATCGTCCCTGGGTGGATCAAGGACTGCAGGACGCCTGCTAGCGAAAACCGAATCAATCAGCGACTGACCAATACTCACCAAGGAAGAAGATTTACAGCCCATGCCAGAGCACTTACGCGCGCTAGTCGTCATTTTGGTTGTTGCCGGCATCGTTTTTACCTTTGCCCGCCGCCCTGCAGCAGATCTGATCCCCTACGGCGACTTCACCCGGCGTCGCAATCTGTGGTTTGGCTTGACGATACTCGCCTTCGTCTCCTTTAGCTTTTGGGTGTATGCAGGCATTGCTGCGGTCGTGTTGATCGCCGCCGGGCGACGTGAACGCCACCCCATGGGGCTGTTTTATCTTCTGCTTTTTCTCATTCCACCCGCTTCCGTGCAGATACCCGCGTTCGGTCTGGCCAATTATTTTTTTGACCTTGACCACATCCGCCTGCTGTCATTATGCGTGTTACTTCCCGCTTTTTTTGCGCTACGCAAGCAAGAAGACACTTTGCCATTCGGGCGAACCTGGCCTGACAAGCTGTTGGCGGCCAGTCTGGTGCTGACCAGCCTGCTTTACCTGCGAGAAACCACGCCCACCGACACCCTGCGCCAAACGCTGTACCTGTTCACCGACGTGTTCCTGCCTTATTACGTCGCGAGCAGAGCGCTCAAAGAGCTCAGCGACTTCAAAGACGCTTTGTTTGGTTTGTTGCTCGCTGCCATGGTGCTGGCGATTATTGGGGTCTGCGAATTTTCTCGTCATTGGCTGCTGTACAACGCGCTGACCTACGCCATGGGCATGCACTGGGAGATGTCCAGCTACTTGAGCCGTGGCGGCTCGTTACGCGCCAGCGCTACAACCGGCCAATCCATCGCGCTGGGTTACGTCATGAGCGTGTCCATCGGCTTTTTCCTGTTCCTGCAGCCCTATGTGCGCAGCAAACTGCAGCGTCGGCTCGGCGCGCTGCTGCTGGCCGCCGGACTGTTTGCGCCGATGTCGCGTGGGCCGTGGATCGGTGCGGCGGTCATCATCGTCGCGTACGTCGCCACCGGCCGTGGCGCCATCAAACGTCTGATCATGCTGGCCCTCGCGGGTGTGCTCGCACTGCCCATGCTGACCATCGTGCCCGGCGGTGAAAAGGTGCTTGATCTGCTGCCGTTCATCGGCACAGTGGAAACAGAGAACATCACGTACCGCGAACGCTTGATCGACAATTCATTGCTCGTCATCCAGCGTAACCCCTTGTTCGGCTCATTCGATTATCGCAGCACCCCAGAAATGCAATCGATGATCCAGGGTCAAGGCATCATCGACATCGTCAACACCTACCTCAGTGTCGCGCTCAGGCTCGGCCTGGTCGGCTTGGCGCTGTTCGTGGCTTTCTTCGTCACGGTCCTGCTCGGCATCCGCAAAGCAATGCGTTTATTTCCCGACAAAGACGACGAGGAACGCCGTCTCGGGCGTGCGCTGCTGGCGACCCTGGCCGGGATCATGGTCACCATTTTTACCGTCAGCAGCATCTCGGTCATCCCCGTGGTGTATTGGTCGGTGGCCGGGTTAGGCGTGGCCTATGTGCAGCGGGTGAGCCGGCTCAGGCACACCCAGACAGCACGCGTCGCAAGCACCGTCAGTACCGCCAGCACCAGCCTTCAACCCCGGTAATGTTCATGACCTCACGTTTTCGCAGTCCCGCTATGCTGGCCTCGGCGTTCTTGAGCCTCGCCCTTTTATCATGTTCCAGCTGGGCCTCGGAATGGGTCGCCAGCGTCGACGAGCACAGCGGCCTGCCGACACTGACCCGCGGTGGCGGGCCTGCGGTGATCTCGTCATTCGCTTTCTTTGGCAGCAATTGGGACTGGGCGAATTTTTCCGCGTCGTTCAAGGTGAACGCGCCGTACAGCTACTCGATTGTCGGCACCAACAAAAGCCTGGATTTCGATCTGGCCGCGCAGATCCAGAAGCCGGACGAAAAGACGCTGGCCTGGAAATTCGACCTGGATGCACACAGCCTGAAATCAGGCGTGATCGGCGGGGGCATCGTCTTCAGGTTCGACCGTGCCCTGTTCGCTGGGGAAATGGGCGAGCCGGTGTTGCTGCCTGACAATCGCGGCTGGTCCTGGGGCAAGAATGCACAAGGTCAGCACGTCGAGATGCGCTTTGACCCGCCGCTGGCGAGCGTGTATTTCGAAAAAGGCGACCCCTCCGAAGTGCGTGCGCTGTTCTACAAAGGCACCATCACTCCCGGCCAGCAGCACATCACCGCTGTCCTGAGCGTGTCTGGCGATGTTGCGATCGGCCAAACCACCACCGAGCGCTTCGGCCTGGCCGACCCAAAGAGCTGGCCAAGCGACCAGATCGACTGGAAAACCTCGCCGGTCGATCTGTCGTTTCTAAACGCCCAGGACAAACCGGCCGGCAAACACGGTTTTGTCAAAGTGGTCGGCGAGCAGTTGCTCTTTGCAGACAACACCCCAGCGCGTTTCTGGGGCACCAACGTGTCGGCCTACTCACTGTTCAAGACGCCGGACGATGAGATCAAGCAGCAAGCCAAACGTCTGTCAGCCCTGGGCTTCAATCTGGTACGTCTGCACCACCACGACTCGCCATGGGTGCTGCCGAACATTTTCGGCGACGTCAGAGTCACGCGTGACACCCAGCAGTTAAACGCGGAGTCGCTGAAGAAAATCGATCTGTGGATCAAGAGCCTCAAAGACGAAGGCATTTATGTGTGGCTCGACATGCACGTGCAGCGAGGCCTCATGGAGAACGACAACATCTATGGCTTCGACGAGTTGCCCAAGGACAGCAACAACCTTGCCGACCTCAAGGGCTACGCCTACGTCAATCTCGCCATTCAGCAAGCGATGAAGCGCTTCGCCCAGGCCTATTTGACCCATGTGAACGCCTATACCGGCCTGGCCTATAAAGACGATCCGGCCGTCGCCGCAGTATTGCTCACCAACGAAAACGACATCACCCAGCACTATGGCAACGCCCTGTTGCCGGACAAGCAAGTACCCAAGCACAGCAAACTCTACATGGCCGAGGCCAGTGTCTTTGCCAAACAGCACAATCTTTCGGCCAACCTGACCTGGCGCGCCTGGGAGCATGGCCCTGCCAAGCTGTTTCTCAATGATCTGCAGCAACGTTTCGATGTAGACATGATTCAACACCTGCGTGACCTGGGGGTGAAGGTGCCGATTACCACCACCAGCACCTGGGGCGGCAATGGCCTGAGCGCGCTGCCGGCTCTCACCGCCGGAGACATGATCGACGTCCACAGCTATGGCGGCGTTGGCCAACTCGAGAAAAACCCGTTGAGCAGCGACAACATGGTCGACTGGATCGCCGCGGGCCAGGTCGCAGGCAAGCCGCTGACCGTCACCGAGTGGAACGCCGAACCCTTCCCGACCCCCGACCGCCACTCACTGCCGCTCTACGTCGCAGGTACCGCCAGTCACCAGGGCTGGGATGCGCTGATGCAATATGCCTACAGCCAGGAAACGCTATCTGGCGCGTGGATGAGTGCCGACAACTGGAACGCCTATAACGACCCGGCGCTGCTCGCCACTCTGCCTGCCGCCGCCTTGCTGTATCGCCGTGGAGACGTTCGCCAGGCCACGACCACCTATGTCTTCGCGCCAACGCCGAGCACCCTGTTCAACCAGGACATCTCGCCGAGCAACTCTGTGCTGCTGCGTACCGCGATGGAGAAAGGCCGGTTGCAAATCGCGATGCCACAAACGCCAGAATTACCCTGGCTGCAACCGAGTACGCTCGCCAGTGACGCGCAGGTGTTTCATGACCCGGGCCAGTCGCTACTGGACGCCAATGCCAGCGAGTCAACGACCGACACCGGCGAACTCAAGCGCAACTGGGCACAAGGCGTCTACACCATCAATACGCCGCACACCCAGGCGGCAACAGGCTGGATCGGTGGCAAGTCGATCAACCTGAGCGACATCCAGGTGCAGATGAAAACCGCCAACGCCAGCGTGGTGGTTCAAAGTCTCGACGCCCTGCCATTCGGCCAATCGCAGAGCCTGCTGATTTCGCTGGGCACCCGGGCCATCCCCAAAGACGAGGGCAAGACGCCCTTTTATATCGAGCCCCTCGAAGGCACGCTGAGCATCAAGGCAGCGCGCGGCCTGAAGCTTTTCCAGGGGACCGTTTCGCAGATGAAAGAGCTGCCGGCCGTCTACCAGGATGGGCAATACATCATCAGTTTCGACGGACGGCAGATGTCCAACTGGCTGTTCTTGAAAAAAACCAGTTCGACCTCTACCCTCTCGAAGCATGATCAGCCAAACCCTGCCAGCGTCGCAGCATCAGGCACGCCGGCCAGCTGATCACCCACCCCGCCTGTTTAGGGACGATTTCGGGGCGCTCCAACCTACGCTTACGCAGTAACAGATTCCAAGGAGAGCTGGATGAAGTTTTTGGTTGTTGGTGGTGCAGGCTATATCGGCTCGCATATGGTCAAGAAGCTGCTCGATGCAGGTCATGACGTTGAGGTGGTGGACAATTTTTCCGGCGGCCACCGCTTGCCAGCGATCGAACTGGACATCGCCGATGCGCCAGCGCTGGATGCCGTGTTTGCCGAACATCACTTCGATGCCGTGTTCCACTTCGCCTCATTCATACAGGTAGGCGAGTCCGTCGCGGAGCCTGCCAAGTATTACCAAAACAACCTCGCGGCCACCCTGACGCTGCTGCAGGCCATGCTTCGGGCGGGGGTCAAGAATCTGGTATTTTCCTCGAGCGCGGCCGTGTATGGCGACCCGCAGTACACCCCCATCGACGAAGAACATCCCAAGGCTCCCATCAATCCTTATGGGCGCAGCAAGTGGATGGTGGAGCAGATACTTGAGGACTTCGACCACGCGTATGGGCTGAAGTCAGTCAGCCTGCGTTACTTCAACGCCGCTGGCGCAGATCCCGATGGCGAGCTGGGCGAACGCCATGAGCCCGAAACCCACCTGCTGCCATTGATCCTGCAAGCTGCTGCCGGCCGGCGTTCAACGATCACCGTCTACGGCCGGGATTACGACACACCCGACGGCACCTGTATTCGTGACTATATCCACGTCAGCGATCTGTGTTCCGCGCACTTGCTGGCGGTGGATTATCTGCTGGAAGGCGGGGCGAGCACAGCCTTCAACCTGGGGAACGGCCAAGGCTTTTCAGTACAGCAGGTGATCGATGCCGCGCGCCGCGTGACCGGCCGGGATATTGTCACAAGCGATGCGCCGCGCCGTGCGGGAGATCCGCCACGCCTTGTGGCTGACTCGAGCCGGGTCAGGGCACTACTGGGCTGGCAGCCCAAATTTGCTTCGCTCGATCAGATCGTGACGCACGCCTGGAACTGGGAACAGAAGTATCCCTGGAGCTGACAGCAGGAGGGCTGACGAAGGTCGTCAGCCCCGGCAGGAAAGAACTTAATAGTACGTTCGATTTTGCATCTCGGCCTTGTTCAACACCGTACCGATCAGATTGGCCTTCCCAAGGTGGTACAGGCTCTCCTCGATCTCTTTCTTGGTGTTCATCCCGTTCGCGACCACCAGCAACACACAGTCGAATTTGGGCAGGACGGTGATCGCATCGTCGGAGCTCAGCAACGGTGGCAAGTCGAAAATATTGATGCGTGAGTCATAACGGTCGCGCAGGTCGGTGATCAGATTACTGACCATCGGCGACGACAGCATTTCGGTGGAGAGCGCAATTGGCTCACGCGTCGGCAAGACCACAAAGCGCGGCAATGTCGGATTGACCAGCACATCTTTCAATTCGGCTTTATTCGCCAGCAACTCATTGAGCGACTTTTCCATCGGCAAACCCAGGTAAGAGCCAACCCGGGGACGACGCAAGTCGAAATCCACCAATAGCGCCGCCTTGGTCGTGTGATGCGCGACACTCATTGCCAGGTTGATGGCCAATACCGTCTTGCCTGCCTCAGGCGTCGGCGACGTAATAGCCAGCGTGCGCCAGCCATTTTCGTCCATGATCTTCAACACCTGCGTGCGCAGTAGATCGATGGCGCCACTCATGCTCGAGTTTTTGTTGTAAGCCACAATACGGTGGCGCTCAAGGTGCTCTGCCCGCACCGGCACGACCCTGGTTTGCACATATTCGAATTGACCGAGCGCTGGCAACTGATCGCTCGACGTGGTGGCCAGCGCTTTTTCTTCGGATTGACTGGACGATGGCTGCTTGGCGCGTTTATCGATAGTCGGCGTAATTCTGTCCATTGCAGTTTTCCCTATTCAAACCGAGCCATAGCTTTAAATAACAGAAGGTCTAACGGCATATAGAAAATGTGCACGAGCACCAGGATGAAAGCGACCAGCGCGGCGGCGATAATCAACAAACGCGTCCGCCACTTCCTGCGCCGAGCCAGTTCGCCCTGAGTGGTGATGTAGGGAATAGCGACCAGTACGCGCCTGCCCAGCACACTGCCCAGCGCTTCCACACCGCGGATGCGCTGGCTCAACATTTCGAGCAGCATGACCAGCGAACCCGCACCAGCCGGGGCCAGGACAAAGCCCAACGCCACAATTTTCTTGCGGTTGGGTTTCACCGGCTCTTCAGGCGTCTGCGGCGGCTCGAGCAACACAAAACGTTCGGCTTTGTTTTCCTCTTCCAGGCTTTCGGAGATTTTCGCGCTCATTTCCTTGGTGCGAATTTCTTCATACTTCTTGCGGGCATTATCGTGGTCGCGATTCAGCGTCGTCAGACCACGCTCAACTTGCGGTGCTTCGAGAATATCCGCTTCGAAACCATCAATTTTCTTGAGTATTTCCTGCTTTTGATCGGCCAGCGATTTAATCCGAACTTGCGCGGCGGCGATTCGAGTCTGAACCCTCGCCACATCAAGGCTGACCGGAACAGGTGCAACGCCACGACTTTCGGAGCCTTCGAGCGCGGCAATTTTGCGCTTGACGACTTGCACGTCCGGGTAGGCTTCCTTATAGCGAGTCAGCAGCCTGGCGTACTCCGCCTTGAGGCTGGCCAGATCTTGCGGTTGCTCGACAGCAGCGGCGGCAGCGCCGGGCTGAGTAGGTAGCCCGACTTTAGCGGAATACAGTTCCAGCTCCGTATAGCGCAACTCTTCCTGAGCCGCCTTGTAGTCGCGGTCAACTTCCTTGAGGTCACCCTCCGCGCGCGACAACATGTTCATCCGCAACTCTTGATGCTCGGGCAGCGTGTTGGCATGCGCTTGCTTGAAGTCGGCCAACTGGTTTTCCAACGCTTCCAGTTCGACCCTGAGCTTGTTCGCTTCCTGCGTCAGGAACTCTGTCGTTTCACTGGCACGCTCGGTGCGCTGCTTGATGTTTTCATTGAGAAACAACGTCACCAGTTCCTTGCCCACTTCATTGGCAATTTCAGGCTGTTTGTGATCAAAGGAAACACGGAACGCAATCGTCACTTCCCCGCGCCCCTTGACCACCGTACTGACCGTGGCAACTTCAATGGCATTGCGCATCTGATCAATTTTGTCGGCATCGCTCAGTTGCCTGCCTTTGGTGGCAAACAGGTTGTATTTCTCAATGATCCTGAGCAGGTTCTCACGGGTCATCACGCGCTGGCGGATGACCTCGATACGCTCGTCGGCGAAGGTCGTGTTGTTCGAGGCAATCAGATCGGGCGAGATCTGCTGAGACTCGACGAGAATGGTGCCCGCTGACTGATAAACCGGCGGGATAGCAATGGCGACGGCCACGGTCACACCCAGAATAGCCGCGAAGCTCAGGCCCAACAGCCAGGCTCGATCCTTGATTATGGCAATGTAATCATTGAGCGAAAGTTCGTATTCAGATTTCATAGTAACCACACTGCTAAAATTCAGAGGTCGGGAAAACTGTAGGTCAGGCTCAAACCGATCACATTGGCACGGGCGTCTGGCAGTGCATTTTGCTGGCGCTCTTTGTACAACAAGGATAGGCGCATAACCCAAAAAGGCGAGAGCTCTCGGCTGGCCCAGGCACCGTACTTCTGCAAGGTATTTGGGGTTTGCCCTTTACTGTCTTGCCATGTGGCATCCAGACCTACTCGACTGATCTCATCAAGGGCATAACTCCATGAGCCCTGAACGCGGTCGACTTCGGCGAAACCGCCCTGCCCGCTGGCGACCGAGCTGCGATCGACATCAATACTTGCGTCCATGCGTTCTCCTTTGTAATGAAAATCAAAACCGCCTTGTCCTGTGGGGCCGCTACTGGTTCCGGACTCTTGATCGACCCCCAGTCGCAGCGCGCCCTCAAACCGTTCGGAAAACTGGTATTTGATTTCGACCGTGGGGGTGTAGCTATTCGAGGACTGCACTCCCGACCCTTGATCCGGCTCATAGCGTCTTGCTGCGAAACGGGTAAAAACCTGGGTACGTTCATTCCAGGCGTAACGCCAACCCACGCGGGCCGACAGCTCGTCATAATCGGTCAGCGTAACCACGTCGTAAGTGGCATGCGCATACTCGATCTCGTTCTCGAGGGTACTGCGCTCAGTCAGCGCGGTACTCCAGTTCCCCGCCAATGTGTACAGCTTTTGCGTGCCATCGGTAGCCACCACACCGGTTTGTTCAACCGCATCGGAAAGCGTCGAGCTCTCGACATATCGGGCCGTCAGCCCAAAACGCCCTTTCTCGTTTTCACGCTCCCAGCCAACCCGCAAGTCTGGGTCTTCCCGATTTTTGATGATGTCTGTGTCCGACGAGCGCACGAAATTCACGCCCAGGCCGAACTGCAACTGGTCGGCACCGAACGCACCCACCAGGCCAAAATCGGGTGCGACGATCGTACGCGTCACACCTTTCTCACCGGACGTGGCAAGCGTCGGGTTGCTGTCGTATTCGACGGTCGTGGGCACGGCGACGGTCGTTTGCCAAATAGACGCGTAAGCCACTCCCGGAAACGGCAAGATCAAAAAGACCGTGGCGACTCCGGTTGCTCGCAGCGTAGGCACGATAAGCCCCAATGAGTCGCGCAAGGCTAAGGTACGACCAGCGTATCGCCAGCTTGAAGCTGGATATTGGTGGACATATCACGCCCGGAAATCAAATCCTTGTAGCGAACCGGCAGTATCTGTTGCGACTTTCCCCTTAGCCGGATGACCTTGATTTCATTTTCATCCGCGAACTTGTCGAGGCCACCCGACATGCTCAATGCCTGCAGCACTGCCGTTGGGCCTGCCATCTGCACAGGCCCTGGCTTGATCACCTTGCCCTGCACGTAGATGAGGTTACCCGCCGTGCTCGTGACAACCACGCTCACAGTAGGCTCGGGCAGGAACTCTTCAAGTTTGGTCGTCACTTTCTTCACGACCGCAGTGGTATCAAGCCCCGCCACCTCGATTCGTCCCGCGAGAGGAAAGTTAATACTGCCATCGGGGAGAACGCTAACCTCCTGGCGAAGGCTGTCTTCCTTCCAGACGGAAATCGTAATCTTATCGCCAGGACTTAGAAGGTAACCCGTGTTTAGTTCATCGGCGTTGCTAACGCCAGCCCAGACAACCAGTACACAGAGCACAGAAAACGACAAACGCAACATCGGGATCCCTCCGGCCAAATGGCCATGCAAAGAGCTTCACATGAATACGGGGCGAAAATCTTTCGCTCCCCTTTGTGGCAACGAAACGACCATTCACAATCGCCTCGATCTTCCTGGGTGACAACGTCCACCCACTCAATGCAACCGCAGCAGCCCCAGCAGCGCGGCTCAAAATGAATATAGCTACCGCTCGAAATTTAACAAGCTGTTGCCGAGTCCGGCCAGGCAACAATAAAAACGAAACCCATCCCGCAAAAAACAATAGCCCCGCCGCCGTGGTCATCGGCGCTGCTCTCATTTGATTTTTATAAGCGTTAGGCGTCCCGAGCGCATCACTCAGGATGATCAACAAAAGATGAACGTAACGGAAAGTATCGAGCGCTTTCACCCTACTGCAGAGTGCATCGCTATCTTTATCGGGCGAAGTAGTCTTCTGTGAGCTGCTGACTCATTCAAAATTCGGCCACTGCATCCTAATAAGTCGAGGTTTGCAGGGCGCCTTGTTTGCTAAAAAATCCGAATAAATCGGTGCCGCTTTATGACCTGAGCTTATGAGCACATCGCCATCGCGTCAATGGTTCGTCACCATAATAACTCTCTATCGCCCCCACACTATTTCGTCAAAATAATGGCACACATATAGAGAAACAAGTCTTACTCCTCCGACGTTTGCAACGCCATCACCAACGCCTTGAAAAACCGCGCCGCCTCGCCTCCCGTGACCGCTCGGTGATCGAAGGTCAGCGACAGCGGCAGTATCGGGCGCACCATCACCTGCCCATCGACTGCCACCGGCTCGTCGCGAATCATGCCTGCGCCGATGATCGCCACCTGCGGCGGAACGACCACGGGGCTGGCGTAGCGGCCGAAGATCATGCCGAAGTTGGACAAGGTAATCGTCGCGCCCATCATTTCGCCGGGGGGAATCGAGCGAGCCTGCACATCGTGACGCAACCGGCTCAACCCGTCCCTTAAGTCCGCCGCCGTGCGGTTGCCGACATCACGCAGCACCGGCACGAACAGCCCCTCCGGCGTGTCGACCGCAATCCCCAGATTGAGCTGTGCATGGTGTTTGATCGACAGGCTTTTTCCGTCGAACCAACTGTTCAGCACCGGCTCCACCGCGCAGGCCGCCGCGATGGCTTTGCCGAGGCGAATCAACGGATCCCGGGCCAGCCCCCAGCCGTGCAAATCGGCATCGGCGAAGATCGTGACTGGCACCACCTCGGCATGGGAACGGGACATGTTCAGTGCCATGCTGCGCCGCACACCGCGC
Organism: Pseudomonas sp. NA-150; assembly: GCF_044336365.1. Classification (NCBI taxonomy): domain Bacteria; kingdom Pseudomonadati; phylum Pseudomonadota; class Gammaproteobacteria; order Pseudomonadales; family Pseudomonadaceae; genus Pseudomonas; species Pseudomonas sp. NA-150. Next base: position 5,564,793 of record NZ_CP172305.1, read on the forward strand.
AGCTTGTCGCCCGCAAAAGGCGGCAATTGCTGGGTGACACGAGGGGCGCGAGTCGCCATGTGTTCGCGGGTCGACGGGGCTGCGCCAACGAAAAAATGATCGTCCTGAGAGCTGCCGCCCCCTTCGAGCCGACCCACCACCGTACCGGCATCGCCCTCGCCTTCGTACGCCATCAACGGCTCACCGACATGCAGGATATCGCCGTCAGCACCGTAGGTTTTCGCCACCACACCATCGTAAGGCGCGGGGATATCGACGATGGCCTTGGCGGTTTCCACCGACACCAGCAATTGATCGGCCTTGACCGCCTGCCCAGCCTTGACGTGCCACTGGACGATCTCGGCTTCCTGTAATCCCTCGCCCAAGTCCGGCAGCTTGAAGTACTTCATGGCGTGCTCTCCTCAGGCGAACTTCAGGGTAATGTCGCAGGCATGGAGGATGTCTTCTACGCCAGGGATATACAGATGTTCCAGGCGATAGAGCGGTGGCGGAATATCGGGGGCTGTGACGCGCTGGATCGGCGCCTGCAAATCAAGAAACGCCCGCTCATACACACTGGCGGCGATTTCTGCACCTACGCCACACGAGCGCGGAGCTTCGTGGACGATCACGCAGCGGCCGGTTTTGCGCACCGAGGCTTCCAGCGTATCGAGATCCAGCGGCTTGACGCAGGCAACGTCGATCACCTCCGCCGAGATACCCCGCGCCTCCAGCACGTCGGCCGCCTGGCGCGTCTCCAACACACTGGCGCCCCAACTGATCAGGGTGATGTCACTGCCTTCGCGCAAGGTGAAACAACTGTCCAGCGGCAGGCGCTGGCCATCGTCGACCACTGTCTGCGGGTTCATGCGATACAGCCGCGTCGGCTCGAGGAACAGCACCGGGTCGGGATCGTCGATGGCGGCTAACAACAAACCATAGGCCCTCGCCGGCGACGACGGGATAATCACCCGCACACCAGGAATCTGCGCAAACATCGCTTCAGTACTTTCGCTGTGATGCTCCGGTGCGCGAATCCCGGCACCCATCGGTGTGCGCAACACCAGCGGGCAGCTCAGGCGACCGCGAGTCCGGTTACGCAAGCGGCTGGCGTGGGACACCAGGTGTTCCATGGCGGCGTAGATAAAGCCCATGAACTGGATTTCCAGCACCGGCTTCAGGCCTTGCGCCGCCATGCCCACCGCCAGCCCGCCGAGCATGGTTTCAGCCAGCGGCGAATCGATCACGCGCTTGAAACCGAAGCTGTCGCGCAAACCTTGAGTGGCGCGAAACACCCCGCCATTGACCCCGACGTCCTCGCCGAGGATGACCACGTTTTCGTCCTCGGCCATGGCCCGGTGCAGCGCCAGATTGACCGCTTCGAGCAGGGTAATTTTGTCAGGATTCATGGTCAGCGCTCCGGGCGTGGCGAGCGACTCGCTCCAGCAACCATTCGCGCTGCTCGGCCAAGGCCTCCGGCCAGCGGGCGTAGACATAGTCGATGATCGATTCCGGCGCTTGGGTGCCAGCGCTTTCGAACACCTCCACCGCCTGTTGCACCAACGCCTGACATTCGCTGATCAGCGCCTGCTCGCGGCTTTCATTCCACACACCCTGGCTGGCGAGAAAGGCTTGCAGGCGCTTGACCGGCTCCTCCTGCCAGGCGTGCTTGACCTCTTCGGCGGGGCGGTAGCGGGTCGCGTCGTCGGCGGTGGTGTGATCACCAAGCCGATAACTCAGGCACTCCAGCAACACCGGGCCTTTACCAATCCGCGCGCGCTCAAGGGCAATCTGCACCCGGTCGTACACCGCGAGCATGTCGTTGCCATCGACCTGCTCGCCGTGAAAGCCGGCGCCGATGGCTTTTTGCGCCAAGGTCGGTGCGCCACATTGAATCCGCCGCGGCACGGAAATCGCCCACTGGTTATTGTTGATCACGAACACCACCGGCAGTTGCCAGGCCCCGGCCACGTTCAACGCTTCGAGAAAATCGCCCTTGCTGGTGGCACCATCCCCGCACGTGGTCACGGCCACTCGATGCTCTCCGCGAATCTTGAACGCGGTAGCGATACCGCAGGCGTGCAGGGCCTGGGTGGCAATCGGCACGCTCAGAGGGAAGTCTTGCGCCACGGCCGGCTCGGCGTAATCGCTGCCGCGCTCGTCGCCGCCCCAGTAAAGGAGGATTTCTTCCATGCGCACGCCGCGCATCAGCTGCACCGCAGTGTCACGGTAATACGGCACCAGCACGTCTTCAGGTCGCATCAGGGTGCCGATGGCCACACCAATGGCTTCTTGGCCGAGGGTCGGGGCGTAAGTGCCGATTCGCCCGGTGCGTTGCAAGGCGACGGCTTTTTGATCGAACAAACGGGTCAGGACCATTTGCCGATAGAGTCGAGTCAGCAGGTTGAAATCATCTGCCCAGTCGGGGAGTTCGCCAATCAGGCGGCCATCGGGGGCGAGGAAACGGGTGTACGCCAGCTCGATCTTGTTAGGCGGCATCGCATACTCCTGGCACGCGGGGTACGCGTGGTGTTGCGGTTCGCGACTTGTGGTCGCTCGGCCAGTTGCACGGGGGTAACCCTGCTAGCTGGCGCTTAACAAACGCTCTGCCAAGGCATCGGCGACGTGCGCGGGTGAGCGCTTTTCCGCCTGGGCGTGGGCAAAGACTTCAGTCAGGCGCACGCCGATCCGCGACAGGTGCGCGGTAATGGTGCTGAGGGTTTCACCCTGATGTTGCAACGCGACGTAAATCAGGCCGCCGGAATTGATCACGTAATCGGGCGCATAAAGAATGCCTCGCGCTTCCAATTGGTCGGCGATCTCCGGGCAACTCAGTTGGTTGTTGGCCGCCCCTGCCACGGCGGCACAGCGCAACTGGGCAACGCTCTTACTGTTGAGAATTGCGCCCAGCCCGCAAGGTACGAGGATGTCGCACGGGGTACTGAGCAACGCTTCGCTGGCAATCGGGTGCGCACCGAATTGCTCCATGGCCAGTTGCACCTTGCCGCTGTCGAGGTCACTGACCAGCAGTTCAGCACCCGCCGCGTGCAGTTGCTCCGCCAAGGCATAACCGACATGGCCGATGCCTTGAATGGCGATGCGCAGGCCTTCAAGGTTGTCACTGCCCAGACGCGCCATCGCCGTGGTGCGGATACCGGCGAACACACCCATGGCGGTATGCGAGGACGGATCGCCCGCTTCCGTGGTGCTGGTGACGTGCTGGGTGTGCTGCGCGATGCAATCCATGTCGGCGCTGGAGGTGCCGCTGTCGACCGCCGTGATGTATCGCCCATCGAGGCTTTCGATAAATCGGCCAAAGGATTCGAACAAGGCTGCGCGGCTAGGCACATGCGCCGGACGCATGATCACCGCTTTGCCGCCGCCATACGGCAGACCGGCCAATACGGCTTTGTAGCTCATGTTTTGCGCGAGACGAATGGCATCCTGAATGGCGCTTTCTTCGTCGCCATAAGCGATGTAACGACAGCCTCCCAGAGCGGGCCCCATCTGGCTGCTATGAATCGCGATCAGCGCTTTGAGTCCCGTGTCCGGATCGACGATGAAGTGCATTGTTTCAACTTGCGAGCTTTGCATGAGAGCGAACATCGGCAGTGCTCCCGGGGGGTATTTTCTACAGCGAGTATAGGCGTTGGCAAAAAAAACGACTGATCACTCAGGCATAAGCAAGTGATTGTCGACCCGGCGCAAGGCATAACCTTGTCGCTAAATCAGAGCCCTCGCGACGGTACTGGACGAAATCATGCGCCAGGGCTAAAACGGGGGTAACACCATTGAATAATCAGCTCACTTCAAAGCGCCACGCCAGCCCCAGCGGAGAGGTCGATGACACCACGTCAAGCTTGTCTGGCTTGCCTGAAACGCACACCGCCTTCAGTGATGGAAGCCGCGCTGTGGGTATCGAGCGAACACGACCCGGAGTTCCTGCCGGAGCACGGTCTGGAGATCATCGACGACCTGACACGCCAAGTCAGCGCCTCGCTGCCCATGTTGCCCGCTAGCGAGCTGGCGCAACCCTTGTTGCGTCGTTTGAACAATCTGGGCTTTCAGCAAGACGACTGGAGCCAGCCGAAACCACAATCAGCGCTATTGCATCGAATTCTGCAACGCCGCCGTGGACAGCCACTGGGGCTGGCGATCATTGCCCTCGAGCTGGCCAGACGCCTGGAAATCCCCTTGGAAGGGGTCAACTTTCCGGGGCATTTCCTGCTCAGAATCCCAGGCGCCGACCATCTGCTGGACCCGTGTGGCGGGCGCCGCTTATACCCGAAAGACTGCCGGGAGTTGCTGACCCGGCAATTCGGTCCGGAGATGCCACTCAAGTCCGAGCATATGGTGCGGGCGAATGAACTGGCGATGCTGCAACGCCTGTCGCGCAACCTGCGGCACCTGCACCAGATGGACGACGATTATCTCGCGGCACTGAAGGATGCCGATCGCGTGGTCGAACTGGGCCAGGCAACCACCAGCGACCACCTGGCCCGCGCCAGCCTGTATCAGTCACTCGAATGCCCCCAGGCCGAGCGTTTCGACCTGGAGCATGCGTTGTTATTGAGTGATGACCCGATTCAGCAACTGCGTTTGACGGAGCGGTTGAATCAGTTGCCGCCCGTCAGCGTGACCCATTGACCCCTCAGTCGCTCGCGTCACCTCACGCCATCAACCCCAGCGCCTTGGCTTTCGCCACCGCCTGCGTGCGCCGTTCGACCCCAAGTTTGCTGTGGATGCGCCGCGCATGGGTTTTGACTGTGTGCAGGGAGATAAACAGCTGCTCGGCGATTTGCAGGTTGGAACTGCCCTGGGCGATCAATTGCAACACTTCCAGCTCGCGGAGACTGAGCGGGTTATCGGCCGACGCGATCAATTCGGCTTCCACCCCAAGATCTCGCAGCAACGTTGGCTGCCTCAGCCTCAATTCACGCAAGGGTTGTTGCAGGTTGAAGCGACCGATCAAGGTCAGGCCTTCTGCCAGATAGCCTTTGGCAAGCGGCAGCTCGGCGTGCAGGAAGGCCACTTCCGCCATGGCCAAGTACAGTTCTGTTTCGAGGCTGTGCATGCCCCGCTGATGCGCTTGTTGCTGCAACGCCTGGAGTTGTTGCATCGGCTGATCCGCCAGGTGCAGGTAGACCTCAGACAACACCAGTAAGTAGGTGATACGCGGGATCAGCTCCAGGGTCATCGGTGGCGCGTTTTTCTCGGCGTCCTTGCCCAGACGCTGCAACACACGGATCAACGCTTCGCGGACCAGATTCGCTCGCCCCTGCTGGAGCCAGAACTGACTGCTGACTTGCAGCAACACCCCGCGCCAGACGTATTCCGGCACATGATTTTGCTGCATCAACCGTTCGGCATCACGCAGCCAGACAAACGCCTGGGCATAGTCACCTTTGTTGGCATCCAGGGTCGCCAAGCCGAGAAAACCAAACAGCGCGAGCTTGTCCCGGCTGCGCACACATTGTTGCAGGCCGCTTCGGAAATGTTGCCGCGCCTGCTCATCCAACCCTTGGCGCATCGCCAGCCGCCCGCGACGCAAGGCGATCCGGCCCAGCAGCGGGCCTTCTGAAAAGTGTTGGGCGACCAACAAATCGTGCATTTTTTCCAGCGTGCTTTCACTGCGCTGCAAGGCGCCGCGCTGTTCCAGCAGCTGCGCGTGATCCAGCTCCAGCAACGCTTCGAACAGCAAAGCGCCCTCGCCCCGGACCAGGCATAACGCGGTACGGTTATGCGCCAAGGCCTGGTCGAACTGACCGACCAACAACGCCTGCTGGGTCAAGCCGGACAGGCATAAAACGCGGCATTGCCAAGCCTGCTCCGAAAGATGATTACACGCATCCTGCAAATGCCCGACCGCCTCTTCGGCATTGCCCCACAAGTGATTGAGCCAGCCCAACTGCCCCTGCCACAGGGCGATGAAGTCCCGTTGCAACGCCGCCGTTGGCTGTGGCGAGAACCGCTCCATGTTTTCCAGGCAAGCGGCGGCCTGATCGAAACGACCGGCATAGATGAACGCCGAACTGGCCAGGCTGATCAGGTGCGGGGTGCCGCACATCAGGTCCGGAAAACGCTCCTGCAGGTCCAACACCAGCGCCACGTTTTGGCCCTGGAGCAGGTGCTCTAAACAGAAGTGCTGCAACAGGCTGATTGCGATTTCATACTGCTCGGCCTGCACCGCATGGTCGACCGCCGACTGCCAATCGCCCTCGATGCTGAACCACTGACAGGCACGCCGATGCCATGATCGACGCTCGGGCCAATCTTCGTCACGCATGCACGCCGCCAAAGGTGGAAACACCTGCAACCACTCGCTGTCGTGCTCCCAGGGCTCGATAAAACTACCCATGTCCAGCAGGGTCTTGAGCCATTTGCCCCCTTCGCCGGCGCCAAACAGATGCTCGCAGAGACTCGAGTTGAAACGTGGCAAATGCGCGAGGACACGCCAAGCCTCGGCCAACTCGGGCGTCAGGCCGGCAAAGAGCTCGTGTTCCAGGTAGTCGATCAGCGTGGTGACCCGGTGTTGCCGGGCAAGCGGCTGTCGCGTGAAAGAAGACCGACTGACGTCTTCGGTGGTGCCCCAGTCATCACGGTTGAGCAGCGCCACGCGCACGCCCACGCACCAACCGGCACTTTGCGCAAAAATCGCCGCGCCCGCGTCGCCAGGCCAGGGGCTGGGCTCATTGGCCAGCAACTGCTCGATTTCCGTCAGGTTAAAAGCCAGCGCCGACCCTTCTCGCTCGTATAACTCACCGCTGAGCAGCAAACGCGGCCAGTTGCACAACGGACGCCGACGCCCGCTGATCCACCAGGTGACGGCCGGGCTGCTGGTCGCCAGAAAACGGTCGAGACACTGATCCAGCGCGGGCGAATAGACGCGGCAGTAGTCGTCCAGAACGATCCAGCAATGGCTCTTCCACTGTGCCAACTGGCTCAGGACACTGGATTCATCGGTGTGCTCAAGGCCCAGCGCAGCGGCCAGTTTGGCGCACAACTCGGCGGGCGTGAGCAAGGCTCCAGCCAACGGTAACCAGGCCACGAGGCTGTCTTGGGGCGCCTGGCGCACGCACTCCCCAAGCAATTCACTCTTGCCGCTGCCTGATGGCGCGCACAGCAACCTGACCCGAGCACCAGACGCCAACAATGGCACGGTCAGTCGGTTACGCATCAAGTGTTGAGGAGATAGTCGGGGCCACAAATCCGGGCGTCCCAAATGAACGGTAAAAGCAGTCATGGGAAGGTCCCTTTTTTTATTCTCACCCGCGGGCTCACACTAAGCCGTTCGTCATCCCTTCATGTAGGAATATTCAGCGCAGTGATCATACGCCATAAAAAAAGCCACTCACATAGCGGTGAGTGGCTTCGGGTGTTGCTCAAAGGTGCGTGGTAAAGGCTTAGCGGATACCGGCGTTACGCAAGGCGTTAGGCGTGAAATCGGCCACGTGGAACTTTTGATCGAACTGGTAGCTGTGTTTCTCTTCGTTCTTCATGCCCAGCGCGATGTAGCGGCCGGCGTTCAAGTCATACAGCGCTTCCAGGGTGTAAGCCGCGGCCTGCTTGTTGTAGAAGTACTCGGCGTGACCTTCGGCGACGCGCCACAATGCACCGCGACCATCGTAATGATCGACCAGTGCGATCTGCCAGCTGTCCTCGTCGATGTACATATGGCGTTTGGCGTAAATGTGACGTTCGTTAGGCTTGAGCGTACCTTCCACTTCCCAGACCCGGTGCAGTTCATAACGGGTCAGGTCTTGGTTGATATGCCCGGCCTTGACCACGTCGCTGTACTTGAGGGTCGGCTGATCCAGTTTGTAGCTGTTGTACGGGATGTACATTTCTTTCTTGCCGATCAGTTTCCAGTCGTAACGATCAGGCGCGCCGGAGAACATGTCGAAGTTGTCGGAAGTCCGCAGACCGTCGGCAGCGGTACCCGGACCGTCATACGCCACTTGCGGCGCACGACGCACGCGACGCTGACCGGCGTTATAGATCCACGCCTGACGCGGCTCCTTCACCTGGTCGAGGGTTTCGTGCACCAGCAGTACGTTACCGGCCAGACGTGCAGGCTTGGTCACTTCCTGTTTGAAGAACGTCAGGATGTTCGCACCGGCCGCCTTGTCCAGATCCGGGATGTCATCAGGTGCACCGATGTCTTCTTCGAAGGTCACCGGGTCAAACGCACCGTTGGTTTGCGGTGTTACCTGGGTGATGGTGCGGTGGACGCTACCGCCGTGGTAACGGGTGATGTGGTTCCACAGCACCTCGACACCGTTTTTCGGAATCGGGAAGGCGTAATAACGGGTATCGGTGAAGTTAGCGGACAAACCGTTACCGTCGTTGATCGTGGTAATCGCCGTTGCGCCACGCTTGACGGCGTCATAGACCTTTTGTGGCAGGGCCATGGTGCGGTGAGTCGGGTAGACCGGAATGTGGTAGGTCTCTGGATAGCGCTGGAGCATCGCTATCTGGCCAGCCGACAATTTATCCTTGTACTGCGCAGCGTTGGCCGCGTTGATGGTGAACAGTGGTTTTTCGTTGGCGAACGGATCCGACAGGAAACCCTTGCTATCGACCGTGCCAGCGTTGACCGCAATACCGCCGGTGTACGCAGGAATCGAACCGTCTGCGTTGCCCGCTTTTTCGGCGCCCATCGGGGTCAGGCTAGTACCCAGTTTCGCGGCTTCATCTGCCGACACCGCCGCCATTACGTTGGTGGCCAGCAGGCTGAGTGCCATGAAGCCACATTGCAGGATCATCTTGCGCATAGTCATGCCCTTATCAAGCCGATCAGAAGTTCACGCCAACGCTTAACGAAGCGAAGTCACGATCAATCAAAGTGTTGTAATGGCCACCCCAGAAGCTGGTGTAGCTCAGGCTCGCAGTGTAGGTGTTGCGGTAGTCGGCATCGAGGCCAGCGCTGAGCGCTTTGGCGCCTTGGTTGAACAAACCGTTAGGACCGTAACCCTTCAGGTCTTGCGACCAGGACAGGCTTGGCTTGAGGTTGATCCCGGCAAACACGTTGGCGTAATCGAGGATCGCCCGAGCACGGTAACCGTAGGAGGTCGCGCTGACGAAACCGCCGGTGTCACCCTGGAAACCGTATGCACCGTACACCGAGTCACGACCGTAGCGCAGCTCGCTGTGCGATTCCAGACCGCCGACGTAGACCACTGCGGCTTCACCGACAATGGTCAGACGTTCTGCGCCGAGTACCTGGTCGAAGAAGTGCGTCAGGGTCGTTTGGACCTGGGTAATTTCTTTACGTCTGTAGCCTTTGTTGTCCTGACCGGGTGCCGACGCGATTGGCGAAGCAGTGCCGCCTGCGATCGGGTTGAGCAATGCCAACGTCAAGTCAGTGGTGTTGAGCTGCACAGGCGCATTCGGCCGGTAGCTGATTTCACCCGCCCACGCCGTGCCTTCAGGCAGGGTGGTGGCGAAGCTCAGACCGTACAACTTCACGTCCTCTGGATACTCCAGGTAGTACTGGCCGTTACCGAGCATCACGCTCTGGGCCAGGCCTGAGGCTGCGGCCGCACCAGCAGCACCACCACCGGCAGCAGCATTAGCCGTGCGAGTAATTCCCGGCAATGCGCTGAGGGTCTGCAGGCCAGCGGTTTTGGTGCTCAGGACCGGCAAACGGCTGTGCAGGTTTTCGAAGTACGCACCGTATTCAGTATCGTCACCCAACCAGCGCAAGGCGATACCGTATTGTCCGGTGTTCTTTGGATCACGGGCGCTACCACGGGGAACGACCACACCTTCAGGGGTAACCGTGATGCCTTGTCCAAACGCAGCGGCAATCGGTGCCAGCGGCGCAATGGCCGGGCTGCCGACGGTGTAATTGTTGTTACAGCCTTCAGCGACTACGTCGTTACCGAAGAAGGTGCCGCAGTTGTCGACGACCGTTTCTCGCCAGCGCAACTGGTAGAAACCTTCGACGCTGAGTTTGTCGGTCACACTTTGGGAGGCGAACAGCATGGGGACCGGGATCAGGCCTTCCTTGATCTCGGAGCCTGGACGACGGAAAGCGGAGACGTCGATGGGGTTGATCGAGTTGATCGAGTTACCGATGAAGGTACTTTCACCCCAACTGACGACCTGATTACCCAAACGGAAAGTGCCTGGCAGGTCAGCGATGTTGTAGTTGTGGTAAACGAAGGCGTCGAGCAGTTGGTAGCCCGAGGACTTGGCGGCTTCTTTGCGGCCATCATTACTGACATCCTTGAAGTCCAGGTCGCGGTTCTGCAGCGCGGCGTCATACCAGTACTTGCCACGCACGAACAGACCGCTGTCTCCCCACTTCAGTTGCAGGTCGTGGACCCCCTTGAAAATCTCCGAGAAGGCATCGCCCTTCTGGAAGTTCAAACGGTTGTCATCGCCCGTGGCCGCTTGCCCATGTCCACCGCTCGCAACGCTGATCAGTCCCTGACTAGGGCTCTGCGTGGAAAAGCTAGCACCCAGCGACAGCGAGGAGTCGAATTGCCCTTCGACTTCGCCGATGTTGAATGAAACAGCTTGCGCCTGTGCCGCGCAGCCCAACGCGATGGCAACAGCCAGCGCCTTAGGCTTGAAGATGGCGCGCATTATTGTTGTTGTCATGCGTCTTCCCCCATTGGTTGCAGAAGCGGTCACCCTACTCACCGGCATCAGGAGCGATAAGCGCACCAAGGAGGTATTTACCTTGTACCTCGAAAGAGTGAATCCCCCATCTGGCACGGCTTCTACGCGACATCATCGACGGCGTGGATGATCGATGATGAGGTGGATGGATTGAACTTCAGCGGGGTGCGCCGATCCTCTGTGCACCCATTCGAGGGACGGAGACCACAAAAACAATAACTATTGCCGGGGATGTAACAGTCAATGTCGCAAACAGCTCTATTTCAAAAGTGATAATTTCTTTATTCTGGTCCGGCATTCATTGACTGTGGCCAGAACCAATAAAACGCCGACGTCATTAATATGACTTATTCCCTCATTGCCTACCTGCGGCCTCGCCTGCTCGCGGCCCAGTGTGATTCGCTCGCCTGGTTTTACGACGTTGTGATTTTGAAGCTCCCGGATCTAACGTCCTTTTGGCCGCTGTCAGTACAGCGGCCTTTTTTATGCGTGTAATTTAATCCGTGCGCGTTTAAATTCCGCCTATCACAGCAGTATATTTCGTACTGGTCATTTACCGAACACTTACACTTTCGGAATTTTCCGACATCAAAATGGCAAACAATCCTACGAAACAGTGTGATTAAACATGGATTGCCAAGTCGAAATTCAACAGCGTGTTGAGTCGGCTTGGCGAGCAGGCATTTTTGCCTGAACCATCCAAAGGAGATTCACCATGAACAAAAAAACAGGTGCCTTGATACTGGCGTTGGGGTTGATTTCATTTTCGGCGATGACGACTGCCGAGCCGAGACAGGGTCCATGGACGCCGATCAGTCAGATGTGCTTCCTGCACAATGGGACTATTTACCCGACCGTTGCTGCGGCAGGTGAGTATAAAGTTGTGTATGGACCGTACAGCGGCAAGTGTGCCAACTCATACCACAAATTCACAGTGAAGGCCGTCGGTGGCCTTTGGTTGCCGTTGATTGTGGAGCGGTTGGATGGTGGAACCTGGAGGGAAATTCGCTCTAACCTATACAGTCCTTCCGAACAATTTGGTGCGGGCACATTCCGCATTATCTTCAACAACAAAGCCAACCCCTTGCCTGTACGCTACCAGGGAACATACTCAGTCCCACTTTAACCTCCGGTTAAAATAAGGAAATCTGAGTTGAAGCCGAACGGCTTCAACTCAGGTTTAGGTCCTTGCTTAAGCAGTCGTATCAACCAACGAATTCGCACGCACTTCAAGCGCATATTCTTTCAATGCCTGAAGTACGCTGATAGCCGTATACAAGCTGGTTTGCGCATCTTTAACGATTGAATAGCCAGAGGATAACTCGCGCTTATAGAACTCAAGATGACCATCAAAATATTCGATCAAATCAACTTTTTTATACTTATTTATCTCGTTACCCAGGCTATTGAATTCGAGATTAGCCCCGCCAAACCAGCCCCCCGTGGACTGATCAACGATACCCAAGCTTTCCAAAGCATTGCTGATCTTCCGCAATTCCATATTATTAGTGTTTCGAGGATCGAATTTGGACAAATCCAAATCAAACCCTTTTAGTTTTTCCGCATTGGAGATGCTTTTATCCGCCCAGTATTGCCTGACCTTCTGCTCGAGGTTCTGCTCCTGCATCGGAAGCCCCCTGACGGTCTTGTACTTAGCCTCTGGATAGACCTTATAGCTGCTCAGCCGATCTCGAACGACATCAAAATTCTCCCACATATCCACCCCCACCCATAACGTTGCTATTCACGTCATATCGGAAGGTATTCAGCGAGCTTGACGGTAAACCCGGCACAAACAAAATAAAGAGAAGTGTCCTACAAACACCCCAATATTAAACCTACAAAAACAACGGGGCCGATCAGCGTTACCTGATCGGCCCCGTCATCCGCAGCGCGGTTAGTCTCAGGCGCTGTATTTCTGCAAGTTCTGCATCATCTCTTTCAAGGCTTCGATGGTGTCTTGGGGATGGGACGCGCCTTCGAAGTCGCAGATCGTCTGCCAGTTGGCCGCAACGTCTTCAGGGCTGAAGCCGGCACGCGGATCGAAACCGGCACCGATGCTGCGTTCCCAGCGGGTTTTACCGACCCATCCGCCGCCGACTTCAAACAATCCAGAGGTCTCCTGGCACTGTTCACTGCCGAGGAACACCACCAACGGGCTGATCAGTTCGGGTTTGAGCATGTCGAACACTTGCGCCGGGATCAGGCCTTCGGTCATGCGGGTGCCGCCAGTCGGTGCAATGGCGTTGACGAAAATGTTGTTCTTGCGCCCTTCCAGCGCCAGGGTGCGTGTCAGGCCGTAAAGCCCCAACTTGGCCATGCCGTAGTTGGACTGGCCGAAGTTACCGTAAATTCCGGACGTCGAGGCGGTGAAGATCACCCGCCCGAAGTTCTGCTCGCGCATGTGCGACCAGGCCGCGCGGGTAACCTTGTAGGCACCTTCGACGTGGACGCGGTATACCAGGTCCCAGTCGGCGTCTTCCATCTTGGCGAAGGTTTTGTCACGCAGGATACCGGCGTTATTGACCACGACATCGATACGGCCGAAGGCGTCCAGGGCGTTTTGTACGATCTTGTCGCCATCGGTGACCGAATCGTGGTTGGCCACCGCCGTCCCGCCGGCTTCGCGAATCTCGGCGACCACACGGTCCGCCGCCGACGCGTTGGCGCCTTCGCCATGGGTCGAGCCACCCAAATCGTTGACCACCACCCGTGCGCCATGTTTAGCGAACAGCAACGCATGGGCGCGTCCCAAGCCACCGCCGGCGCCTGTCACGATCACGACTTTATCTTCAAAACGCACAGGCTCACTCATGGACAGCTCCGACAAAATGGACAATGCATTCAGTGTCGATGAGTCGACCCGCAGTCACAATCAATACAGTCAGTGCTGAATAGTGCGCGATAAGGCAGCGGGATGGGACCGGAGTCCTACCCTCGCTGCCGAAGCGACCTACACGTTATTGGAGGACAGCAAGCCCGCCGCGTGTGGGCAACTCATCACGCTCGGCACGTGCTCGATGATGGCGCGACTGATGTTGGACGCTCCCAAACCGGCGCGAAAGGCCAGGTAGTTACGCAGGACCAGCGCGGGCGCCTCAATTTGCGGGTAGTGACCGATCCCCTGCAGCAACACCGTGTCCGCATCGGCGATCAGTTCCCGATACCGTTCGACCACGTGCTGGCCCGAAATCGGGTCGACTGCGCCACAGATCAAACGCATGGCCACCTGGCCGCTCTGCATGGCCGTCACCCACCGCTCCCGTTGCTCGATGCGGTCGGGGATGTAGTGGATCAGCCGATGCATGATCCGCGGGCCATGGTTGGTGTCGACCAGGCTCCAAAAATCATCCAGCTCACTTTCACTGGGGCCGGTCTCAGGGCCAAAGATGTGCCTGAAGCTTTTGACCAACGCTTCGCGACTGAACATGCGCCCGAGCAATCCCCCCAGCGGGCTGAGCAGCAGCTTCTGGATCGCCAGCGGCCGATGCGCCTCAGGAAACAATCCCCCATTGAGAAACACGCAACTGCCCATGCGGAAAGTGCCGTCGCAATGTCGGGCCAACAGCTCCTGGGCCACGCTGTCGCCGTAGTCATGGGCCAACACGTGCACCGGCTCAGAGACGTCGAGGTGCGCGAGCAACGCCTGCTGTAAATCCGCCTGCTCCAGCAGGCTGTAATGATGACCGGCCGGTTTATCCGAGTCGCCGAAACCCAACATGTCGCAGACAATGACTTTGTAATGTTGGATCAAAGGTTGCCATAGGTAATGCCAATCCCAGCCAGCGGTAGGGAAGCCATGAATCAACAGCAATGGCTCGCCCTGCCCTGCGGCCCAGTAGCGGATGGCGTGACCACGGAAGGAAAAATCCTGTCCACGGGTGCGCCAGACGCACAGAGGGATCTCTGCCAGGTTCATTATTCTTTGTAACTCGGGTCTTGTTTATCAAGCTTGCGCAGCAGTGCCGGCCACGCCAGTGCCCCGCCCATGCCCTGCGTGCTTTTGGTCACCCCGGCAACCATGGCCTTGGCACCGGCCAGGATCTGCCCGCCAATCGGGATCAGTTCAGCGCCGCCGTTTTGCGCCAACACTTGAATCTCACAGGCACGCTGGAAGGTGAACATCATCAGGAACGCATCGGCAATGCTGCTGGAACAGGTCAGCAGCCCGTGATTGTTGAGCATCAGGAAGCTGTTATCGCCCAGATCCGCCTGCAAGCGCGCCTTCTCTTCATGGTTGAGGGCGACACCTTCATACGGATGGTAGGCCAGGCTCGACAGGACAAAAATCGACTGTTGGCTGATCGGCAGAATGCCTTGCTTCTGCGCTGAGACCGCCACGCCAGCGGCGGTATGGGTGTGCAGCACGCACATCACATCATGACGAACTTCATGCACTGCACTGTGGATGGTGTATCCAGCCGGGTTGATCTCGTAGGCGCTGTCCATCAGCTTGTGCCCGGCCTGATCGACCTTGACCAGACTCGACGCGGTGATTTCGTGGAACATCAATCCAAACGGATTGATCAGGAAGTCTTCGGTGCCGGGCACCTTGGCAGATATATGGGTGAAGATCAGGTCATCCCAACCGTGCATGGCCACCAACCGATAGCACGCCGCCAGATCGACCCTGGCCTGCCATTCCGCGGCACTGACTTGATCCTTCACATTTCGGGAGGGCACTACTTGAGCGACATTCACGGGTTCACCTCGGCACTTTTTGGTGGGGCGTTATGATTGTTGTGCCGATCAGTCTAGTCAGAGCCGCGAGGGGTCGTAGTTGCGTTGGCAGCCAGCTTACTGGCCTAGCGAGTCATCTCAGAGCAAAGCCGATAACAAGGGTGCCGCAAATAGATTCAGCAGGCCCGTAAGGACCATCACCAGCCCGGCCACCGAACCCTCTTCGCCGCCAACCTCACGGGCGCGACTGACACCCGCACCGTGCGCTCCTACGCCAAACAAGGCGCCACGGGCCAAGGCGCTGCGCAGCGGCAGCCACTTGAGCAGTACGCCGCCGAGCAAGGCGCCGAATACGCCGGTGAACATCACGAACACCGCCGTCAACTCCGGCACGCCGCCCAAGTCATGGGCCAGCGGCATGGCAAACGGCGTGGTGATTGAGCGCGGCACTAGTGACATGGTCACCGAGGTGTCCAGAGATAATCCCTTGGCCAGCCAGAATGAACTGCCGATCGACGCCGCACTGCCCACAAGCATGCCCAATAGCAGCGCTGGCCAATGCATCAACAACAGCTGACGTTGTTGCCAGATAGGAATGGCAAAGGCCACGGTGACCGGCCCCAGCACCAGCATCAACCAATGGGTGTTGCTGGAGTATTCGGCATAGGCGGTGTGCAACGGCACGGCCACCGCAAACAGCAGCAGCGGTGCGAGTATCAACGGAGACAGCAGATAGCGCCCGGTACGCTGGTAGATCCAACGACTGAAGGCGTAAGCAACGAGGGTCAGCGCCAGCCAAAACAGCGGCATCGGCTCAAGCTTCACGGCGTACCCTCCAGCGGCACATCACTTCAACCGTACAGGCCGTCACCACCATGACCAGCAGGGTGCTGACGCCGATGACCAGCATGATCCGCCAGCCCTCATTGCGCATCAGCGCGCCATAGTCGAGCAGGCTCATCAACGCAGGGATAAAGAACAGCAGCATCTCGGCCAGCAGCAATCCCGCGCCCAACTGCAATGCAGCCGGTTTCACCCAACCCAGCGCGAACGCCAGCAACAGCAGCGCCAGGCCAATCACACCGCCGGGAATCGGCCAATGCAGCCAGGCCGCGAGCTGACCGCCGAACAGGTAAATCGCCAGCAAAATGCCCAGTTCCGAAAACAGGCGAGCGAGGTGTTGCAGGGTGGAGCGTTTCATATTCATTAAATCCTCCAGGACCGCAGTTTAATGAGGGGGCTGCTATCCCAAAAGCGAATTGTTAGACTTGAATGCATTCCAAACTGGAATCATGAAATCACCACGGTCGAACGAGCATGGAATTCAAACAGCTACGCAGCTTCGTCGAGGTCATGCGCGCGGGCGGCTTTACCCACGCGGCGAAAACGCTGCACGTCAGTCAGTCCGCGGTCAGCAAGCAAGTGGCGCAGCTGGAGCAGAGCCTGGGCGTGACGCTACTGGATCGCCTCGGCTCACAACTCAGCCTGACCGCCGCCGGCCACGTCGTGCTGCGACGGGCGGAAGAGATGCTGTTATTACGCAAAGAGTTGCTCAATGAGCTGGATGACCTGAGCCATCTGGTGCGGGGCGAGTTGCGTCTGGGCTTGCCGATTCTGGGCAGCGACGCCTTGTTCGCCAAACCCTTTGCCGAGTACCGGCGGCGCTATCCGAACATCAACATTCATTTGATCGAGGACGGCAGCCGGAACATCGAACATGCGGTGTTGAGCGGTGAACTGGAGTTGGGCGGCAGCCTGACGACGAATAACCCGGACTTTTCCTATCAACCGTTCTGCAACGAACCGCTGGACGCGCTGGTCCCCGCTGACCATCCGCTGGCCAACGCCGGACAGATCGAGCTTGGACAACTGGCAGACACGCCGTTCCTGCTGTATCAGCGCAGCTTCATGCTCAACGATCGGCTGCTACAGGCCTGCCAACAATCGGGGTTCACCCCCAAAGAGGGTGGACGTAGCGGCCAGGCCGACTTTCTCGCGGCGCTGGTGGCGGCGGGCCAGGGTGTGGTGTTGCTGCCCAGCGTGGTCGCCCGAGGGTTGGTACGGCCCGGCGTGGTGCGGCTGACACTGACCGCGCCGGTTGACCTGCGCTGGGACATCGCCTTCATCTGGCGCCAGGGTGCGTACTTGTCAAAAGCCGCACAAGCCTGGCTGTCCCTGCTAAGGGAACAGGCGAATCACGCCCCCAGCAGTTGAATGAACTCTGCCAACCAAGGCTCGGCATCGGATTCCGGGGTGACCGTTTCGCTGGCGTCCAGGCGCAGCATCGGCAGCACTTCACGAACGCCCAGCTCGGCAAACAATTCGCGTACTTGCTCGCCACCGCCGCAGAAGGTATCGCCGTAGCTGGCATCGCCCAGACCGATGACGCCACCGGGCAGCCCGCGCCAAGCCTGCGGCAACACATCGCGAATTTGTGAGTAGAGCGGCAGGAAGTTGTCAGGCAATTCGCCCAGCCCCGTGGTCGAGGTCACCACCAGAAACGCTTCGGGAGCGAAGGCCTGCAGATCGGCCAAGGTCACGCGCGGGTTGTGTCGCACGTCGTGGCCCGCATCGCGCAGGATGCCTTCGGCGTGCCGGGCGACTTCTTCGGCTTGACCGTAGACCGACCCGGAAAGAATGACGACTTTCATAAATAGATCCTGTAACCCAGTAAAAACGGATGGCATTGTGCCTGAAGCGAAGATCCTGTCCTAGAATGCTGATTCGGCAATCATGACGGAACGTTTCCATGATCAACGCAAAACTGCTGCAACTGGTAATCAACGCCTCCAAGGACGGAATTGTGGTAGCCGAACAGGAGGGTGATGACAACATTCTAATCTACGTGAACAAGGGTTTTGAAAACCTCACCGGGTTTGCGGTGGAGGACATTCTGTACCGCGACTGCCGCTTCCTGCAGGCCGCCGACCGCGACCAACCCGGCATCGAGGTGGTGCGCAAGGCGATCGCCGAAAGAAAGCACTGCCGTGAGGTGCTGCGCAACTACCGCAAGGACGGCAGCTCATTCTGGAACGAATTATCCATCACCCCCGTGTTCAACGAAGCCGATCAGTTGACCTACTTTATCGGCATTCAAAAAGACGTGACCACCCAAGTGGAAGCGCAACACCGTGTCATCGAACTGGAAGCACAATTGGCGCAGGCAAGGGCGGAAATTGAATCGTTGAAAATGACCAACGGTGCAAACTAAGTTCTGAATTTGTTGTCTGCATATTCAATAACCGCTTTTATCGAGCTTTATCATGCAACGCGATGCCCTACTCACTCAGGACGAGCTGGATTTCATTCAGAACATGCAACACAACCCGAACCTGAACCTGCGTGATGCCTCGCGTAGTTTGATGGTGAACGGCGGTGTGCAAATTCAAGATCTGCTGACTCGTCTGGCAGCGCATGAGCAAGTCACGATTCAGGCGCAGTTCCAGAACCAGCAAATGACCTTTCCGCTGCATCTGGTGGAGGATGAGTTTCACGCCCTCCACCTGCGCCTGGGCGCCCCGACCATTTTCGAAGAGCTGGGACCGTTGGTTCGTCCGTGGCGGCTGAGCCTGTCGGAGCCGCTGCCTTTGGAAACCGAAAAAGGCGCGCTGTCCGCCATGTGGGTTCACGAAATCTCGTTCAAAGGGGTATTGCTGGAAAACCGCAAGGCGACCAAGCCACCGAAATACTTCGCCCTCTGGTTCAGCCCGCCCGGCCATGCGCCGATCCCACTGCGCGGCACGTTCGAACGGCTGACCGAGCAAGGGTTGGCGGCGTACCGTTTGAGCCAGCGAAACAAGGAAGACACTGAACGCCTGCGCCAGTACATCCTGCAACAGCATCAGTTGGTACATCCCGCCCCGCACGATTGACTGAGCGGCATTTGCGACTCAGGTATCCATATGCCCCGCCAGAAACTGCTGCAAACGTCGCGGAAACAGACGTGCGTCGCTGCCCAGACAGGCAATCGGAGTACCCACCAGCCCGTCTTGCGCCAGGTCTGACTGCTCGCCCGCCAGCAGCACCGGACAATCCAGCGTCAACGCCAGCCGCTGCAAACGTCGAGGCAAATCCGCGGTCGGCGGATGATTCGAATACAGCACCAGCGCCTGTGGCTGGATTTTTTCGCAGACCAGGCTCAATTCTTCCAAGGGTTGCCCCAGGGCCAGCACACTGATCGATGTATCGTTGCTGCCCATCAACAACCCCGCGACCCACAACTCAAGCTCACGACACTGGCCCGGAATCGCCGCCAGCACGATCCGTACTTCTGACACGCCGCGCGACATTTGCACGCGTTGCAAGGCGCGAGCTCGCAGGAAACTGTCGAGAAACAGCCACTCACTGATTTGACCGAATTGGTCCTGTTGCAACAGCAACTCTTGCCATAGCGGCATGAGGATGTCCTGAAACACCACGATCAGCGGGTAACTGGAAAATATCTGGCCGTACAACTGCTCCAGGCGACGCTCGTCAAAGGCGCTGGTGGCACGCCGTACCTGGGCTTGCCACTCACTCCATTCACGCAGCGTTCCGTCCTCCTGGACGTTGCCGGAGGCGCTTTTTGCGACCGCTGCCTTGGCCAATATCTTGCTGACTTTGCTGACCGACACCCCGCGCTCGATCCAGCCGAGAATGCTGCGGACTTCATCGATATCGGCTTGAGAATACAGACGATGGCCACTGTCGGTACGGGTCGGTTGAATAAGCCCGTAACGACGCTCCCAGGCACGCAACGTCACCGGATTGATCCCGGTGATGCGCGATACTTCGCGAATGGGGAATAACTCTTCTTGTTTCAGGCTGCCACTGAAGGTGGAACCAGTCACAGATTCAGTCATGGTAGGCATCGCTTTAAGCAGTCACTACATTCTACACGTTGGATCCAGATGGATGCACTGCCCAGTGTCTTCCGGCCTCTGGCTTATTTCTGCCAATCAGGAATAATCCTTGCTTGTTGTCCAGCGCAGCCCACCACCCCGGTGCTGCGCTCTGTGAATTCCCTACCCGGGAACGTCGCCCCGTCTACGGAGATACACAATGTCTACCTCACCCGTCACTTTGATGGTTGCCCGCCGTGTCGCCCAAGGCCGCTATCAGGAACTGATTGCCTGGCTGCGTGAAGGTGAACAACTTGCCACCGACTTCCCCGGTTACCTGGGCTCCGGCGTGCTGGCCCCGCCGCCTGGCGATGACGAATTCCAGATCATTTTCCGCTTCGCCGATGAACACACATTGCACGCCTGGGAGCATTCCGTGTCGAGAAGCACCTGGCTGGTGCGCGGCAGTGGTCTGTTCGCGCAGCCGTCCGAGCATCGGGTCAGTGGCATCGACGGCTGGTTCGGTGCTGCCGGGCACCGTCCGCCACGCTGGAAACAAGCGGTGGCTATCTGGCTGGCATTCTTTCCGGTTTCGCTGCTGTTCAACTTTCTCCTGGGGCCGTTACTCAGCGAACTGAACCTGCTGACCCGAGTGCTGCTCAGCACTTTGGCACTGACGCCCTTGATGGTGTTCCTGTTCATTCCGCTGTCCACGCACTTGCTCGCCGCGTGGCTGCACAGCGCGCCTCGTTCTCGTGTCGGCGCCGCTGGATCCGCCCCCAGCCGCTGACCTGCCACCCCCACCGAACAACCTGCACCTCGCGCGATGCAGGTTATTCGTGCTCCGGTTGTGACGAATGGTTCATTGGTATAACTTTGCTGCATTGGATAGCCAGCTAATCATGATCTGCCTGCCGGCAACTGGTTTCCGTCCCCACTGTGATGCGCGAGTTGCCAATGGCTTTTTCCACCCCCCCGATTCTGATCACCGGCGCCAGCCAGCGAGTCGGACTGCATTGCGCAAAACGCCTGCTGGCCGAAGGTTATCCGGTCATCTTCAGCTACCGCACCGAACGTCCCGGAGTCCAACAACTTCGCGAGCTGGGTGCCGTGGCCATTCATGCCGACTTCGTCGACGAAACCGGTATTCTGGCGTTCATCGACGCACTCAAAAGCCACACCGACAGTTTGCGCGCGATCGTTCACAACGCCTCGCAATGGCAGGAAGAAACACCCGGTAACGAAGCATCTGCCTTTACCCGCATGTTCGGCGTACACATGCTGGCGCCGTACCTGATCAACCTGCAGTGTGCCGAGCTGTTGCATCGCTCGCCGACCGCCGACATCATCCATATCGGCGACGACGTGACGCGCAAGGGCAGCAGCAAGCACATTGCTTACTGTGCCAGCAAAGCCGGGCTTGAAAGCCTGACGCTGTCGTTCGCTGCCAAGTTCGCGCCACGGATCAAGGTCAACGGCATTGCCCCGGCGCTGTTAATGTTTCAACCCGACGACGACGCGGCGTACCGCGCCAGGACCCTGGCCAAATCTGCATTGGGTTTCGAACCCGGTGCCGAGGTGATTTTTCAAAGCCTGCGGTATCTGCTGGACAATCCCTATGTAACCGGCACCACTCTGACTGTTAACGGCGGACGGCACCTTAAATAAGTCGCCCCGTGAGGATCTCTTGATGACGTCATCGCTGTCGCAACACTACCGCGAGATCCTGGTGGGTCTGGGGGAAGACCCTGAACGCGAGGGCTTGCTCGACACGCCCAAACGCGCGGCAAAAGCCATGCAGTACTTGTGTCATGGTTACGCGCAAAGCGTCGAGGAGATCGTCAACGGTGCACTGTTCGCCTCCGACAACGATGAGATGGTGATCGTCAACGACATCGAGTTGTACTCACTGTGCGAGCATCATCTGCTGCCATTCATAGGCAAGGCCCATGTGGCCTACATTCCGACGGGAAAAGTCTTGGGGCTGTCGAAAATCGCCCGCATCGTCGACATGTTTGCCCGCCGATTGCAGATTCAGGAAAACCTCACGCGGCAGATCGCCGACACAATTCAGGACGTCACCAACGCTGCGGGTGTCGCCGTGGTGATCGAGGCTCAGCACATGTGCATGATGATGCGCGGCGTCGAAAAACAGAATTCGACCATGATGACTTCAGTGATGCTCGGGGCCTTTCGCGAGTCGAGCACAACCCGTCAGGAATTCCTGCAATTGATCGGACGGAGCAAATAACCATGTCAAGACTCGAACCAGGAATGGCCCGTATTAGGGTCAAAGACTTGTGCCTGCGTACCTTCATCGGCATCAACGAGGACGAGATTCTCAACAAGCAGGACGTGCTGATTAATTTGACGATTCTCTACGCGGCGCAAGATGCCGTGCGTGACAACGACATCGACCACGCCCTCAACTATCGCACCATCACCAAGGCGATCATCCAGCATGTGGAAGGCAATCGCTTCGCGCTGCTTGAACGCCTGACCCAGGAAGTGCTGGATCTGGTGATGAGCCACAATGCGGTTTCGTATGCCGAGGTCGAAGTGGATAAACCGCACGCACTGCGTTTCGCAGAATCAGTCTCGATCACCCTCGCCGCTCAGCGCTGAATCCGCCGAAATACCCTGTAGGAGCGGTCTTGCCGCGATGGTGTCAGGTCAGATTCACCTCATCAACTCTGATCGCGGGCAAGCCCGTTCCTGCAATATTTGCCGCCCACCGCTCAGGCTCTTATCATCTACCCCATTCATTGCCTGCCAAGAGTCCCATCATGACCGAGCAACAACGCCTCGAACTGGAAGCCGCGTCCTTCCGCCGGCTGGTCGCGCATCTGGACAGCCGCAAAGACGTGCAGAACATCGACCTGATGAACCTCGCCGGTTTCTGCCGTAACTGCCTGTCCAAGTGGTACAAGGCCGCCGCCGACGAGAAACAGATCGACGTCAGTATCGACGAAGCCCGCGAAGTGGTTTACGGCATGCCGTACAGCGAGTGGAAAAGCCAATACCAACAAGAAGCCAGCACCGAGCAGCAAGCCGCGTTCGCCAAGGAAAAAAAGCATGACTGATCTGGAAACCCTGCGCACCCGTCTGCGCAGCGGCGAACACACCTTTGCCGACACCCTGGCGTTCATCGCTGCGGGCTACGATTACCAGCCTCAGGCGTTCAGCAACGGCAGCGTCGAAAACGCTGCCGGGCAGAACGAAGGCTCGTGCAAAACCCTGGGCCTGGCCTTGCTCGAAGGTCTGAGCGACGACGAAGCCCTGCTCGCGTTCGGCGAGCACTACCGCTCCGTGCAGGCCACGCCTGACGGTAGCGACCACGGCAATATCCGCGCGCTGATCGCCCATGGCCTGGCCGGGGTTAAATTCGCCGCCGAGCCGCTGACCCGCAAAGCCTGACGTTCGGGCGACATGAAAAAACCGGCCGAGGCCGGTTTTTTTTGTACCTGTCGACAGGCGTTTAGAACGAAGCGTTCTGCAGGCCGTCGAGGTAACGCTCAACATCCAGTGCCGCCATGCAGCCCGCACCAGCGGAGGTGATCGCCTGACGGTAAACGTGGTCAGCCACGTCGCCTGCCGCGAACACACCGGCGATGTTGGTCGCGGTCGCATTACCGTCGCGACCACCTTGAACCACCATATAGCCGTCTTTTAACTCCAGTTGGCCTTCGAACAACGAGGTGTTCGGCGTGTGGCCAATAGCGATGAATACGCCGTCGACTTTCAGCTCATCGCTGCTGCCGTCGTTGTTGCGCAGACGGGCACCGGTGACGCCCATGCCATCGCCCAACACTTCGTCCAGGGTTGCGTTCAGCTTGAGCACGATCTTGCCTTCGGCAACACGGGCATGCAGCTTGTCGATCAGGATTTTCTCGGCGCGGAAGGTTTCGCGGCGATGCACCAGGGTCACTTTGCTGGCGATGTTGGCCAGGTACAGTGCTTCCTCAACAGCCGTGTTGCCACCACCCACCACAGCGACCTCACGGTTGCGATAGAAGAAACCGTCGCAGGTTGCGCAGGCCGATACGCCTTTGCCCATGAAGGCTTCTTCCGACGGCAGGCCCAGGTAGCGGGCGCTGGCACCGGTGGCAATGATCAGGGCGTCGCAGGTGTAGGTTGCGTTGTCGCCCTTGAGACTGAACGGCTTGCCGGCCAGATCGACCGCATTGATGTGGTCAAACACCACTTCGGTCTCGAAACGCTCGGCGTGCTCTTTCATCCGCTCCATCAACACCGGACCGGTCAGGCCATGGGGGTCGCCCGGCCAGTTGTCGACTTCGGTGGTGGTGGTCAACTGACCGCCGGCCTGCATGCCAGTAATCAACAGAGGCTTGAGGTTGGCGCGTGCCGCGTAGACCGCTGCGCTATAACCGGCAGGGCCGGAGCCGAGAATAATCACTCGGGAATGACGTACATCAGACATGACACACTCCTATTGACCGGCCATCGTTACGCGAGGTCGGAACGCCGGCAGACCGGCTGGAATAAAAAGGACTGCACAGGGACCAGGGGAAGTACCTACAACACGGCAATCCTGAAAATGTGAGGCTACGACCGAAGCCGCAGCCAGGCTATTGCACCAACGTTTACAGCGACTTGGCGTTCTCGGCCAGGTAGTCAGCGACGCCTTGTGCGTCAGCCTTCATGCCTTTTTGGCCCGGGCGCCAGCCGGCAGGGCAAACTTCGCCGTGCTCTTCGGTGAATTGTAGTGCTTCAACCAGACGGACCATATCGTCGACATCACGACCCAGTGGCAGGTTGTTGACGACCTGGTGTTGAACCACGCCAGCCTTGTCGATCAGGAACGAAGCGCGCAATGCCACGCCGTCAGCGTGCTCGATACCGTAAGCGCGAGTAATTTCGTGTTTAACGTCGGCTACCATGGTGAATTCAACTTCACCGATACCGCCTTTCTCGACCGGGGTGCTGCGCCATGCGTGGTGAGTGAACTGCGAGTCGATGGAAACGCCCACCACTTCAACACCCAGGTCACGGAATTTAGCCATGCGGTTGTTGTGCGCGATGATCTCGGACGGGCACACGAAGGTGAAATCCAGCGGCCAGAAAAACAGAACCACGTATTTACCGCGCAGTGCCGACAAAGTGAAGCTGTCGACGATGGAGCCGTTGCCCAATACCGCTGCTGCGTCAAAATCCGGGGCTTGCTTGTTTACCAGAACGCTCATTAAGACTCCTTGGACATCAAATTTTTACGGGAAGACCGATAAGATGGCGAGCAGCTTATCGAGGACGCGCAGATTAAGGAAATATCGATTCACAATCCACCTCATAGGCAGGATCTATCCGGATAAGCGTGTATCTGCGTAAGACAACAGACTTTACGCTGCCAGGTTTGTTACCGTGAATGTCGCCGCTTTCGCCGCTGGCACAAAGCCGGTAAGGTCGGCCCGTTTTCCACTGCTCGGAGGCTGCCATGCCCGCCCCTGTTCTGTCCGGCCCACAATACCTGCGCGAAGGCCTGAAACTGGTCCTCGGCCCCGGCTTGCGACTGTTTGTGCTATTGCCATTGACCATCAACCTGCTGCTGTTCGGTGGCCTGATTTATGTCGCCCTGCATCAGTTCGGCATGTGGGTCGACACCTTTATGCCGGAGCTGCCGAACTGGCTGAGCTTCCTCAACTACATCCTCTGGCCGCTGTTCGTGGCACTGGTGGTGTTGATCATGTTCTTCACCTTCACCATGATCGCCAACGTCATCGCTGCGCCCTTCAACGGCTTTCTCGCGGAGAAAGTCGAAGTGGTGCTACGCGGCACCGACGACTTCCCCACCTTTAGCTGGGGCGAACTGGCCGAAATGGTTCCGCGTACCTTCAGCCGGGAAATGCGCAAACTGGGTTATTTTCTGCCACGGGCCATCGGGCTGTTTATCCTGTCCTTCATCCCCACCGTCAACCTCATTGCCGCGCCGTTGTGGCTGTTGTTTGGCGTCTGGATGATGGCGATTCAGTACATCGACTACCCCGCCGACAACCACAAAATGAGCTGGCAAGACATGCTCGCCTGGCTGCGCGCCAAACGCTGGCAGAGCCTGAGCTTCGGCAGCATCGTTTATCTGGTGTTGCTGATTCCGGGGGTCAACGTGGTGATGATGCCAGCGGCGGTGGCCGGGGCGACGTTGTTCTGGGTAAGGGAGCGTGGGGCTGAGGCGCTGGTGGTCGAAAAACGTCGAAGCTGAAACATCGCGGGCAGTTGATATGAAGGCTTGATGATCAAAGCCACTGCCCACTGGACATAATTAGTTTCATCTCAATATTTGTTTATACACGTCGACACGACCCAAGCCTTTCTAATAGCGCTTCCAACAGACCGGGCCCGGTGAACATCTATTTGAGCAGGACGCTCAAAATAACCGGGCCTCTTAAAAAGGAAGAAATCATGTCTAACACTGCACAATCCGCCGCCCGCGAAGGCTGGAACAACCTGCGTGATACCGTTCGCCCAGTACTGATCAATGAACTGGCAGCCTGGAACATCGACCCCGACGCCGTCTACATCAACGGCGTGGCCCCGGATGGCGTTGTCATTTATTGCCAATCGCTGACCGACGAAGCCGTGACCCATATCCTGAACCAATATGAACCGGACTACTCCAGCGCAGCCCATATGGGCCTGTTCTCGGTCGCCTATTCGTTCGACGACGCACATCGCGTCACCGGGCCTTACTTTGTAAAAATCGGTAATGTGATGCGCTCGCTGGTTCGTGCGTACAGCTAAGCAAGCTTTTTTCTGAGACTGCTCGCGAAGGATCAGAAAAAAACCGTCGGATACACCTACTCGGGTGTATCCGATTTGCTTTTCTGGAAACAATCACGCGACGGGCATCATTTCCCAGTAACGGCAAGTACTTGCCGCTTTCCAGCACGCACGTAGTTAACCTGCATCCGCTTTACTTCGCCAACAGGCTTATTAACCGATTATCGCCGAGCAATATAGGCTCTTCATATCTGGTAACAATCATACTGCCAAGACTGGCATCTGTTTTGCGTTTTCTATCATGCCACTATTATGGAGTGATATGACCATGCAAAATGATGTGACCCTATTGTTTCCTGTAGCTTATAAATCCAACGCTTCGTCGACACTTAGCAGCGCTGTCAGCGCCTCGCAAAATAGTAATCCGGGTAAAACTTTTGCTGACACGTTGAAGGGGGTTACGGCTGACAATTTCAGCAAACCCTATGTGCGCAGTGCGAAAGCGACTGAGGTCCATGAGTGGGTGTTAGGGGAGGCTAAGGCGGACCCCGAGAAGGCGGATATGTTCGCGCAGTCGTATGCGTACGATTCACTCGATTCACCGCTAATGGACTGCAGTGAACTGCCAATAATGAGAATAGCGAGTACCGGAGAAATCTACACGGGTGAAATACACTCTTACTACTCACAGGTACGAAATGAGATGCAAGTTGGCCGATCCGCCCTGTATCAGGCAGAAATAGCCAAAGGCACACCCGGGATAAACATCCTGGAAAAAATTTTCGCCTACAACGATGCCCTTCCTGATGAATTCAAACGACTGGGAGATTGGTGACCTGGTTGGCTGCTTCAGGTAAATCATCCTGAAGCAGCCAACCATAAGCAATAGCCTAAATTACCAAGTCACCGTCACCCCGCTCGACAGTCCACCTACGGGAACGGGAGAGCTTTCCCGATTATTAATCATATGGACCTGGAAGAAAAACGGCTGGGAAGGGTTACCGCCGTCAAACCTGTTCGTAGAGCCAGATCGCTGACGAGAAATCGGATGGCAATTATTGACCGAGCCCTGACAAATACTAACCAAAAGACCCCGAGGAAACCCAACTACATTCCAATTCCAACTCACCCTGGAAATTGCCGCCCCAGCAGGAACCACCCCCGTAACCGGCAAATGAGCCTGATACGTATACCCCTTATGATGCACCGTCGGCAGCCCGACACTGGAACTATAAGCCCACGCCATCGAAGCCTGTGAATACATAACAAGTGCTGATACAACACCCAAAAGGGCGCAGCGGCTTTTCGAAAACATTATTTTGTTACACATAGAAAAATCCTTCTTTTTATTTATTATGGACAGCAGTGTTCCTGAAGCTTATTTGCTGCATATCCGGGAGTGCCTGAGTGCAAGTTCCTGTCGCGGGAACTTATAGATGCGGAAGGCAAAACTCACATTACCTGCAGAAAATTACTCGTCAACGGAATACTGGGTCTCACCCATACTTACGGAAATTTCCTACGCACTATTAATGCCGTTAATCAATTAAAAAACCGCCCGACCACTAACTCTTGTATTTAACACCCAACTTAATATTAACTATCGCTATCCAACCGCCCCGCCCTCCGAACTTCCAACAAAAACCCACCGTCACAAATCCATCACCAAACCTCCATGGAAGCGCCATCACATCCGTTGAAACTGTGTCCATGAGCGCAAAACTACATGTCACCCTGATCACCGAAACCTTCCCTCCCGAAATCAATGGTGTGGCCAATACCCTTGGCCGGCTGTGCGATGGGCTGCGTCTGCGCGGCCATCGTGTCGAGTTGGTGCGGCCGCGACAGAATGACGATCACATTCAAACCGCAGATGACGATCTGTTGTTATGCCGCGGCTGGCCGATTCCTGGCTATCCCGGTTTGCAGTGGGGGCAATCGTCGATGCATAAGCTGTTGCGGCGCTGGACGCGGCAGCGCCCGGATGTGCTGTACATCGCCACCGAAGGCCCGTTGGGTTTGTCGGCATTGCGCGCGGCGAAGCGTCTGGGGATTACCGTGATCAGCGGCTTTCATACCAATTTCCAGCAGTACACCAGCCAGTATGGGTTTGGCGTGCTGACCCGAGTGCTGACGCATTATTTGCGCTGGTTTCACAACCGCTCGCAGATGACCGTCGTACCGAGCATCACCCAGAAGCAAGAGCTGGGGCGTCGCGGCTTTGATCGGGTTGAGTTGCTGTCACGCGGGGTCGACAGTCAGTTGTTCCATCCCGCGAAACGCTCGTCAGCACTGCGTGAGGCTTGGGGCCTGAAGGCCGATGACATTGCCGTGTTGCATGTGGGGCGCCTCGCCCCCGAGAAGAATCTGGGGCTGCTCAAGAACAGCTTCGAAGCCCTGCAAGCGAGCTACCCACGCTTGAACTTGAAACTGATCATCGTCGGCGATGGCCCGAAACGCGCGGAACTGGAACAGCATCTACCCCACGCGACGTTCTGCGGCACCCAGCGTGGCGAGGCCTTGGCCATGCACTATGCCTCGTCGGATGTGTTTGTGTTTCCGAGCCTGACCGAAACCTTTGGCAATGTGGTGCTGGAGGCATTGGCGTCGGGATTGGGTGTGATTGCCTATGACGAGGCGGCGGCGGCCCAGCATATTCGACACGGCCACAATGGCGCGTTGGCGATGCCAGGAGACGAGGAAGGATTTATCGATGCGGCGCGCTGGGTGCTGGAGGACAGCGAAACCCTGCGTCGGTTGCGCTTGAATGCTCGGCAACATGCCAGCCGTCAGGGGTGGGAAGCGATTATTGACGTGTTCGAACGGCAACTGCACAGTGCCTGTCAGGTTACTAAATTGATGCCCATCGGCCAGACGATTCTGTAGGAGCGGGCTTGCCCGCGATAAGCTTGACGCGGTGTCAGGCACACCGCCATCGCGAGCAAGCACGCTTCTACATGGATTTACACCAGCTTATTCAGCGCATCACGGCTGAATGGCAGGATGTCTTCCTCGCGGCCGTCACGTACTTTCAGCGCCCAATCAGGGTCCACCAACAGCGCACGACCGACTGCCACCAAGTCAAACTCCTCTTCACCCAGGCGTTTCAGCAGGTTATCCAGGCTTGCCGGCTGCGCCACTTTGTCGGTGTTGACCATGAACTGCAGGAACTCGCCATCCAGACCGACGCTGCCCACGGTGATCGTCGGCTTACCGGTCAGTTTGCGGGTCCAACCGGCCAGGTTCAGGTCGGAACCTTCAAACTCAGGCTCCCAGAAACGACGAGTCGAGCAGTGGAAAATGTCCACGCCTGCGTCAGACAGCGGCTTGAGGAACGCGCCCAGGGCTTCCGGGGTCTCAACTAGACGCGCGGAGTAATCCTGCTGCTTCCATTGCGAAAAACGGAAGATGATCGGGAAATCCGGTCCGACCGCAGCCCGTACCGCCTGGATCAATTCAATGGCGAAACGCGAACGGCCAGCCAGGTCGCCGCCGTATTCGTCAGTACGCTTGTTGCTGCCTTCCCAGAAGAACTGGTCAACGATGTAGCCGTGGGCGCCGTGAATTTCCACACCGTCCATGCCGATCGCCTGGGCGTCTTTCGCGGCCTGGGCGAAGGCACCGATGACGTCGTCGATGTCCTGCTGGGTCATGCCGTGTACCACGACATTGCCGTCTTTGAGTTTTTCCGTCGGGCCATACCCCGGCACGCTGGCATCCGGCTCGGTGCCGACACGACGCACGCTACCCACGTGCCACAGTTGCGGAACGATTTTTCCGCCCTCGGCGTGCACTGCATCCACCACTTTCTTCCAGCCGGCCAAAGGCGCTTCACCAAAAAACTGCGGCACGTTCGGATAGCCGTTGGACGCTTTGTGATCAACCGTCGTACCTTCGGAGATGATCAGGCCGACACCGGCCGCAGCGCGACGACGGTAGTACTCGATGACTTTCGAATTCGGCACGCCGCCCGGCGAAAATGAACGGGTCATCGGCGCCATGACGACGCGGGTCGGCAATTGCAGGCTGCCCAGATGAAAGGGCTTGAACAAGGCTTTGACGGGCATGTGAGGCTCCTCGGGAATCAATCGATATCAGGGGTGCCTGGCGCCAGAAGACGCTCAAGCTGGTTCAAAAAAACGTCGAGAGAGGCGGCGCTGCCCCTCACTTTCATGCGCATCAACGCCCCTTCCCAGGCATTGGCGATAAATTCGGCGAGCGCGCTGCAGTCGGTGTGGCGCTGTAGCTCTCCTGCATCCCGCGCTTCCATCAGGCACTGGGCAAGGATCGCCACCGAGCGCTCGAGGATGTTTTCCACCTGGCGCGCGATGGGTTGGCAATCGTCGGCCATTTCGAAACTCAGGCTCCCGATGAAGCAGTGGTACTCGGGCTTCTCCTGACGAGAAAAATGCACCACCAGCTCGCGGTAGAAACTCAGAACGCGCTCACGCGGGCCTAGCGCCGGCTCACTGAGCGCAGCGGCGTAACGCAGCAGGCGCGGCTCATACAGGTGCTCCAGCGCCTGCACGGCAAAGTCTTCCTTGCTGGCGAAGTAGTGGTAGAACGAACCTTTGGGGATACCCGCCGCCTGGACGATTTCCAGCACACCCGTACCGTGATAACCACGACGGGTCATCAGGTGGGCGCCTTTGGCGAGGATCAAATCACGCTTGTCGAGTCGAATGGATGTGCTCATGGCTACGAGCATATGACCGGTCGTCTCGCTTTTTCCAGCACTATAGATTTAAGTGATTAAGGGGTAAAAGTCAGGGAGGGGAGTGAAGCGTGCCGGGCGTGCTCAAGGGCAACCCGGCGTACGACAAGGCTCGATTAACTCAGGGCCTTTTCAATCGCATGAACGACTACGGGATCGTCTGGCAGCGTCTTGGGAGAGAAGCGCGCCAGCACGCGACCGTCTTTACCCACCAGAAACTTCTCGAAATTCCAGGTGATATCCCCCGGAAACTCAGCCCCTTCGCCGGCCAGCAACCGGTACAACGGGTGGCGATGGGCTCCATTCACTTCCAACTTGCTCGCCAACGGGAAGGTCACGTTGTAGTTCAGGCTGCAAAACTCCTGAATTTCTTGCTCCGTGCCTGGCTCCTGACCGGCAAACTGATTGCACGGCAGGCCCAGGACGCTGAAACCTTTATCCTTGAACTGTTGGTGCAACTCCTCCAGCGCCGCGTACTGTGGCGTCAGACCACACTTGGAGGCGACGTTGACCACCAGCACGACTTTGCCCTTCAGCGGCGTGAGCGGCAGTTCCTGGCCATTCAGGGCTTTTAATGTGGTGTCGTGAAAAGCACTCATGACGAACTCCCAATAACTAGCGGACGAAAAAGGCGCCCGTATCAGGCTGCGCAAACGAACCAGTCGTTTTCACAATCCTGCCTGGGCGCCTCGCCGGCTAACTTAGCTTAGCAGCACAAATCAGTGGTGATGGCCGCCTTCGCCATGCACGTGACCATGAGCGATTTCTTCCTGGCTGGCATCACGGATCTCGACGATTTTGACGTCGAAATGCAGGCGCTGACCGGCTAGAGGGTGGTTACCGTCAACGGTCACATCGTCGCCGTCCAGATCACGGATGGTCACGATCTGCATTTGGCCGTCCGGCGCGGAAGCGTGGAACTGCATGCCCACTTCCAGTTCGTCGACACCTTCGAACATGCTGCGGCTCAGGGTACTGACCAGCTCGGCCGAGTACTCGCCGTACGCGTCTTCAGGCTCGATGGCGACTTTCAGTTCGTCGCCGACGTTCTTGCCGTCCAGGGCTTTTTCCAGACCCGGAATGATGTTGCCTGCACCTTGTAGGTAAACCAGCGGCGCGCCGCCGGAGGAACTATCGATGACCTCACCAGCGTCGTTGGTCAGGGTATAGTCAATGGAGACAGCCTTGTTCGCGGCGATCGGCATGGGGCAAGACCTTTTGCTTGATTAGATAGAAAGAACAAGTTTAACCAAGCAATCGCCCGAAAGCGAACGCAACTCTGACGGACGGCCCAGATTGGAAACCCCGACACTTATTGATTTTCGCCAGGACGAGGATGGCCACTGGGTAGCCGTGCTTTCCTGCGGCCATACCCAGCACCTGCGCCACCAACCGCCCTGGCAATCCCGGGCCTGGGTGCTTGATCCGGCGCAACGGCAACAACAAATTGGCAAAAGCTTTATGTGTGGCTGGTGTGCGCAGAGCGCGGATAACGATAATCTTGTGCGCGACTGAAACACCGCGAATCGACAAAAAACGAGTAAGTGACGTACAACAACACTTTTTGGCTGGCCGCGTTGCGCCGCCCTGCACTGCTCAATCGAGAAATCTGCATGCAAACTTTTTTCATCGCACCCACCGACTTCGGCGTGGGTCTGACCTCCATTAGCCTGGGCCTGGTTCGCACCCTCGAACGCGCCGGCTTGAAGGTCGGCTTCTTCAAACCCATCGCGCAACCGCATCCGGGCGACCTGGGGCCGGAACGCTCCACCGAACTGATCGCCCGCACCCACGGCCTGAAGCCGCCAAAACCACTGGCGCTGGCGCACGTCGAGCGGATGCTGGGCGATGGGCAGCTGGATGAGTTGCTGGAAGAGATCATCAGCCTCTATCAAGAGGCTGCCATCGGCAAAGACGTGCTGATCGTCGAAGGGATGGTGCCGACTCGTCACGCGAGTTACGCCGCACGGGTCAACCTGCACCTGGCGAAAAGCCTCGATGCCGAAGTGATCCTCGTCTCCGCCCCGGAAAACGAAGTGCTGACCGAACTGTCCGGTCGGGTCGAATTGCAGGCGCAATTGTTCGGCGGTCCGAAAGACCCGAAAGTCCTCGGTGTGATTTTGAACAAGGTCCGCACTGAGGAAAGCATGGAGGCCTTCGCCACGCGCTTGAAGGAGCATTCGCCGTTGCTGCGCAGTGGCGACTTCCGCTTGCTGGGCTGCATTCCGTTCCAAGCGGATCTGAACGCGCCGCGCACCCGTGACGTCGCCGACCTGCTTGGCGCACAAGTGCTGAACGCCGGCGACTACGAACAGCGACGCATGTCGAAAGTCATCATCTGCGCCCGCACCGTGCTCAATACGGTGGCACTGCTCAAGCCCGGCGTCTTGGTGGTGACCCCCGGCGACCGCGACGACATCATCCTCGCGGTCAGCGTCGCGACCATGAACGGCGTGCCGCTGGCCGGTCTGTTGCTGACCAGCGACACCGTGCCCGACCCACGCATCATGGAGCTGTGCCGTGGCGCATTGCAGGCGGGCTTGCCGGTGTTGTCGGTGAGCACCGGCTCGTACGACACCGCCAACCAGTTGAACCAACTGAACAAGGAAATCCCGATCGACGACCGCGAGCGTGCGGAAATCATCACCGATTTCGTCGCCGGGCATCTGGACGGCAACTGGCTGGCCCAGCGTTGCGGTACGCCACGGGAAATGCGCCTGTCGCCGGCCGTGTTCCGCTATCAATTGATCCAGCGCGCGCAGAACGCCAACAAACGCATCGTCCTGCCAGAAGGCAGTGAGCCGCTGACGATTCAGGCCGCCGCCATTTGCCAGGCCCGTGGCATCGCCCGTTGCGTACTCCTGGCCAAGCCCGAAGAAGTGTATGCCGTGGCTCAGGCGCAAGGCATCGAATTGCCGCCAGGGTTGGAGATTCTCGATCCGGACCTGATCCGCGAGCGCTATGTCGCACCGATGGTCGAACTGCGCAAGAGCAAAAGCCTCAATGCGCCGATGGCCGAACAGCAGCTGGAAGACACCGTGGTGATCGGCACCATGATGCTGGCGCTGGATGAGGTCGACGGCCTGGTGTCCGGCGTCACTCACTCCACCGCCAACACCATCCGTCCGGCCCTGCAACTGATCAAGACCGCGCCCGGCTGCACGCTCGTGTCGTCGGTGTTCTTCATGTTGTTCCCGGAGCAGGTGCTGGTCTACGGCGACTGCATCATGAACCCGCACCCAAGTGCCAGCGAACTGGC
Organism: Pseudomonas sp. NA-150; assembly: GCF_044336365.1. NCBI lineage: Bacteria > Pseudomonadati > Pseudomonadota > Gammaproteobacteria > Pseudomonadales > Pseudomonadaceae > Pseudomonas > Pseudomonas sp. NA-150. Next base: position 5,599,606 of record NZ_CP172305.1, read on the forward strand.
GGAAATCGCCCAGCAAAGCGCCGACTCAGCGGTGGCGTTCGGCATTACGCCACGGGTGGCGATGATCAGCTATTCCAGCGGCGATTCGGCCAGTGGCGAAGAAGTGGAGAAAGTCCGCGAAGCCACGCAACTGGCGCAACGCTCACAAAGCAATCTAGTGATCGATGGCCCGTTGCAGTACGACGCGGCAGCCAACGAGAACGTCGCTCGGCAACTGGCGCCGAACAGCCCGGTGGCCGGTCGCGCCACGGTGTTTGTGTTCCCGGACCTGAACACCGGCAACACCACCTACAAAGCCGTGCAGCGCAGTGCCGATTGCGTCAGCCTCGGGCCGATGCTGCAAGGCCTGCGCAAGCCAGTGAACGATCTGCCACGCGGTGCTCAGGTGGATGACATCGTCTACACCATCGCCCTGACAGCGATTCAGGCCGATAACCTGTCCTGACACATAACCATCCCATACTCCACTCAGCTGCCGCCGGACATTCCGGCGGCATTCGTACTACTTTTGCGGAGGCCTTGGCCTACATGCTGGATTTTTTACCTGCACCACTGCGCGGGGTAATTGCCTCGCTGCTGTTGGCGCTGAACACCCTCGTTTGCTGCACACCGTTGTTCATCGTCGCGATCTTCAAGCTGTGCCTGCCCTTCCCCGCAGCCCAGCGCTGCACCAACTGGTTGATGGGCCATATCCATGAAGCCTGGATCAGCAACAACAAGGGCTGGATGAAACTGCTGCGCAACACCCGCTGGCATTTAAGCGGGCTTGAAGGCCTGGACTACCAACACTCGTACCTGATCACCAGCAACCATCAAAGCTGGGTCGACATCATGGTCCTGCAATACGTGTTGAACCGACGCATCCGCCCGCTAAAGTTCTTCCTCAAGCAAGAGTTGATCTGGGTGCCAGTGATCGGTCTGGCCTGGTGGGCGCTGGGCTTTCCGTTCATGAAGCGCTATTCGAAAGCCTACTTGGCCAAGCACCCGGAAAAAGCCGGTAAGGACCTGGAAACCACCCGCCGCACTTGCGATAAATTTCGCAACAATCCGGTGGGCATTTTCAACTTTGTCGAAGGCACGCGCTTCACGGAAAACAAACACGCCGCGCAAAACTCTCCATTCCGTCACCTGCTCAAACCCAAGGCGGGCGGTATCGCGTTTGTGCTGGATGCCATGGGCGATCAACTGGAAGCCATCGTCAACGTGACGATCCACTACCCTGCCGGGCGGCCAGGCTTTTGGAATTTGCTCTGCGGCAATGTGAATGAGGTGGTGGTGCACTGCGAAGAGATCAAGATCCCGCCGCAGTTCATTGGCAATAACTACGATCAGGACGGCGAATACCGCCTGGAATTCCAGCAGTGGATCAACCAGCTGTGGGACGACAAGGACCTGTTACTGGATCGGCTGCACCGGGAATATCCCCGATAACAAACTCCCTGTAGGAGCTTCCGCAGGCTGCGATAAGGCCGGAACGGCCTTCGTGTCAGAAGGCCAATCGCAGCCTGCGGCAGCTCCTACAGATTCAGCGATTACTGCTGCTGGTATTGCTGCCCAGGAATCGGCTTCAGATTGACCTCAACCCGACGGTTCTGCGCACGGCCGTTGACGTCGGCGTTGCTGGCAATCGGCGAGTCCGGGCCCAAGCCCTGAACGGCCAGGTGCGAAGGATCGACGCCCTGCGACGTCAGGTAAGTTGCCACACTCTGCGCACGCTGCTGCGACAGGTCCATGTTGTGCTGACGTGCGCCGGTGCTGTCGGTGTAACCGACGATTTCAATGATGTTCTGGTTGAACTGTTTCAACGAACCGGCAAGGCTGTTCAGCGGCGAGTAGAAGCTTGGGGCAATACCCGAGGAGTCGGTGGCGAAGGTGATATTGCCCGGCATGATCAGCTTGATCTGATCGCCCTGACGCTGCACTTCAACACCGGTGTTAGCCATGCTCTTGCGCAGGGCAGCTTCCTGCTTGTCCGCGTAGTAACCGTAACCGGCAGCACCGGCACCCACCACGGCGGCGCCAATCAACGCGCCCTTGCCACGGTTGTTGTGGTCAATGGCCGCACCGGCAACCGCACCGGCCAACGCACCCAGACCACCGTACTTGGCGGTTTTGCTCATGCCGCCTGAATCACCTCCAGCTTGATCCTGATTACTGTAAGGATTAGGTGATGCACAACCCGCCAGCAATGCCACGGCGGTAGCGACTACCATCAAACGACTCAAGGTGAACATTAGGAAACTCCTGTTAAATCGGGGGGCCGCTGTCAAGGGCGCGAAAAAGTGAGGCCAGAGCCTTGCCGCGGTTAGAACATCACTTTAGGAAAAAATTCCTTAACACCCGCTGAACGCGCCGATCTAATCCAACTCACGCCCGTACGAACGGGTTCTCACGCATCTCATCGCCCAATCGTGTATCCGGGCCATGACCGGTAACCACCGTCGCTTCTTCATCCAGGCTGTACAGCCGCTGCTTGATCGAGCGAACGATAGTCGCCTGATCCCCTCCCCACAAATCCGTACGCCCGATCCCACGCTTGAACAAGGTATCCCCGGCGATTAACAGCTTGGCATCGGCAAACCAGAAACTCATCGAGCCGGGTGTATGCCCCGGCGTGTGCAAGGCCACGCCACAGCCACAGGCCAACTCCTCATCGTCGGCCAACCAACGATCCGGCGATGGCACCGGCGTGTAGGGCACTCCGAACATCTGGCACTGCATCTCCAGGTTGTCCCACAAAAACTGATCGTCCTTGTGCAAGTGCAAGGTCGCCCCGGTTTTCTCCTTCAACAACCCCGATGCCAGGAAGTGATCCAGATGCGCGTGGGTGTGAATGATGCTCACCACCCGTAGGCCAAGCGCATCAAGACGGGCGAGGATTTTCTCGTGATTGCCACCTGGATCGACCACGATCGCTTGCTTGGTGATCGGGTCGCCGATGATGGTGCAGTTGCACTGCAAAGGGCCGACGGGGAAGGTTTCGCGGATGAGTTGGGGTTTTACCGGTTGCATGGGTACGCCTTCAGGGTAGATGGCGCATTGTAGGCAAAGTGCGATTTGCAATGGCGACATTCAGAAAGAAGGCGTCGATGATCAAGCATAAAGTTGACTGACGCCCTCAGGGAGTGAAGCGCTCAGTCACTGCCATGGGGACGTCCCCCCCAGAGAAACCCTCCCAAGAAGCGGGAGGTTAAAAGCCGCCGTTGACGTTATTGGCTCAAGATAAACGTTGCCAACATCTTGATATCTGCCTCGCTCAATTGGCTGAACGGAGGCATGGGCACCTCTCCCCATTTCCCGCTGCCGCCATTGCGGATGCTGGCCTCAACGGTTGCCAGTGCTTGCGAATCATGGGCGTATTTCGCGGCGACATCGTGGTAGGCCGGGCCCACTACTTTCTTGTCGAGCGAATGACAGGCCAGGCACCCGTTGCTCTTGAGCAGGGCCATTGCGTCGTTTGCAGGCGCTTTGTCAGCACTCGGTGGCGCTACCGCTGCAGAAGCGGCGAGCACATTGGCATCCGTTGCTTTGGCGCTGCCATAGGTTACCGCGAGGTAGGCCCCGATGATCTGTACATCCTGATCAGTAACGGGTGCGCCATAAACGTGTTGCATCTTGGCTGCTTCGCCGGTCCATTGAGCAAGGCTCATGGCAGGAGGCTGAAAATTGATGTAATCGGCCGAATGGCAAATGGAGCATTTCTGCTGGGCCAATGGATAGCCAGGCAAGGCACTGGGCTTTAGCACGGCCGTTTCGGGCGGGAGCTTGATTTCCAGCGGTGTCGCCTGCGCCTGGACCGCCAAACAGGCCAGCAAGGCGATCAGCAGCGTGTTCATATAGTTCATGCGACAGCCCTCAGGCAACGGTGACGTGGTAGGTTTCAACAGCGTGGCGGCTGTAACCGCTCGGGTTCCAGTCGGCATGCAGCGGCTGTGTTTCACCCGCCTTATTGCTGGCTCGAACCATCAACTGCGTCGCCCCTTTGCTGGCAAAGGTTGTCGAGAGTGTCCATTCACGGAAGGAGAAACGACCCAGATCCTTCCCCAGGGTTGCCTCGATCCAGTGAGTCCCGCCATCGCTGGAAACTTCCACCTTGTTCACCCCAACCCCGCCGTCGAACGCGATCCCCTTGAGCTTCACGCTACGCTTCAGCGGCAGGACGTCGCCGTGACGCAGGCTGGTGATGAAACTGCGCACCGGCATCTTGGAAATCGGCCGGGTTTTGTCCGGAGTGGTGCCGGGGGCCACACAGAAACAATCGTTATCCGGAATGCGATAAGCCTTGGCCATGAAGAAGCCGTCGGCGGTGTGGTCGAGCACCTCGATTTCACTCAAGTGCTTGACCCAGTAGGTGCCGAAATAGCCCGGAACAACCAGACGGATCGGGTAGCCGTTAAGGAACGGCAAGTCGGTCCCGTTCATCGACCAGGCGATCATCGGTTCACCGTTCAGCGCATGGTTGATGTCCAGCGCCTTGATGAATTCAGGCGTGGCTGGCAGCACCGGCTTATCCAGGCCACGAAACGACACCTGTTTGGCCTCGGATTTCACCCCGGCTTTTTCCAGCACCGCTTTGAGCGGCACGCCAACCCAGCGAGCGTTACCCATCGAGCCGTTGCCCAGTTGGGCGCCGAATACCCGTGGCATCGAAAAGCCGCGACTGTTGCCAGAGCATTGATTGACGGCGACCACTTCCACAGGCGTTGCCAATGCCTTGAGTTCGGCCAGCGAAAGCGACAGTGGAGTCTCTACCAGGCCTTTGATCGTCAAACGATAGGTCTCTGGATCAATGCTGGTGGGGATGTTGGCCAGGTGGTAGCGCACGAAAAAAGCGTCGTTCGGCGTAATCGGCCCGTGGTTGAAAACGGTAAAGGGTGTTTCCAGGTGCGGAGGGCGCGTGGTGACCAGCGTCAGCGGCCGTTTTTGCGGGTATTTAACAAGAGGCCTTGGCCCCGCCGCGAAGGTGACTTCTTCAGCCGTTTCAGTTGTTTCGTCAGCTGCGATGGCAAGATCCGCCAACGGCGCAGCAAGCGAAAGCGCGACGGCATTGCGCAAAAAACGCCTGCGACTTGTAGGCAGACCTTCGTGGCTTGAGCTCATTTTATCTTCCTTTCAGTAGGGCAATCGGTTGACGCTTTTATTATTAGGGACGGCCTGAACACTGCACCGTTCTTTTAAATTCAGAGGAACGTGTCAATGATAGATAACCATTACAGGCTTTTCTGGGAGCATCGACAAAGGGGCAGGCGAATAATCACTACATGTCGCTGACCCCACAGCACATGACCCTCTCTTCTTTTAATATGCGAATCAACTGCATGGGTCATATACCATCACAAATTCTTACACCTGCAAAAAACAAGTCAAGGTTTACGCGGGCCATGTCATGGAATGAAAAGCTTTTGTCGTCCAATGCGAATTGGGCTTTACCCTGAAGGTTTCAATATCAAAAAATTGTTCCGCGATATACTTCGTTAGGCGTTAATACAGAAACTCAAGCCGTCGACTCACTAACTATGTGAATCCACGGCTAATGCTTATATATATTCATTCGCCTTGAATGCCAACCTGGAACAGTTGAGTAACATGCTTGTGCAGGTCGAGCTGGTGAAGGTGGTGCACATTCGTGAGCTGAACAGCGAAGTGTTTAATCGATGGAGTTGGCAGAATCCCCGCCTCACCCCATCGCCACCCAATGTTCTTTCCCCACCTCCCAGAACTTCTGCTCGGGCGCTTCATAGCCCTTCACTTTGATCGGGCTTGGCTGTTCGAACTCTTGCAGCAGTGCCTTGAAGTCACGTTTGCGATCCACGTCGGGCATCGGCACTGCGCTGAGCAGGCGTTGGGTGTAGGGGTGTTGCGGGTTGTGCAGGATGTGATCGCGGCGGCCGATTTCGACGATTTGCCCGCCATACATTACCGCGACGCGGTGGCAGATGCGTTCGACCACAGCCATGTCGTGGGAGATGAACAGGTAGCTGAGTTGATGTTGCTCGCGCAGGTGTTCGAGCAGTTCCAGCACCTGGGCCTGCACCGAGACGTCGAGGGCCGAGACCGATTCGTCGGCGATGATGACTTTCGGGTTTAGCGCCAACGCCCGCGCGATGCAGATGCGTTGACGCTGGCCGCCGGAGAATTGATGCGGGTAACGCTGCATGGCGTCAGCCGGCATATCGACCTGACGCAGCAGTTCGGCGACCCGTTCCTTACGTTGTTCGAACGGCAACTTGTCGTGAATCAGCAGCGGTTCGCCGACCAGTTCGAAGATGGTTTTGCGTGGGTTCAAGGCCGCGTAGGGGTCCTGGAACACCATCTGAATATCGCGCCGCACCCCTTGCAATTCCGCGCCCTGTAACCCATTCAGCTCCTTGCCGAACAGTTTCACGCTGCCCTGATACGCCAGCATGTTCATCAGCGCCTTGCCTGTGGTGGATTTGCCGCAACCGCTCTCCCCCACCAGCCCCAGGGTCTCGCCCTGACGCAGTTCGAAACTGACCTGTTCCACCGCGTGCACTTGCCGATCTTCCTGGAACCAACCCATGCGAATCGGAAAACGCACGCACAAGTCGCGCACCTCCAGCACCAGCGGTTTTTCCGTGAGGTCTTGCGGCTTGCCGGCGGTGCCCAACACCGGCACCGCGTTCAACAATTTTCGCGTGTAAGCGGCTTGTGGCTGGGTGAACAGTTGACGTACCGGCGCCTGCTCTTCGGTGCGGCCCTGGTTCATCACCACCACTTGATCGGCCATTTCAGCGACCACGCCCATGTCGTGGGTGATCATCAAAACACTGGTGCCGTAGACCTGTTGCAGCTCGCGCATCAGCTCCAGAATCTGTGCCTGAATGGTCACATCCAAGGCCGTGGTCGGTTCATCGGCGATCAACACTTTCGGCCGGCAAAGCATCGCCATGGCGATCATCACCCGTTGGCGCATGCCGCCGGACAATTCGTGAGGGTACTGCTGCAAGCGCTTTTCCACCTGCGGCATGCGCACTGATTCGAGCATTTCTTTAGCCCGCAGGCGCAGTGCCCGGCGCCCCAGCGGTTCGTGACGGCGCAGGGTTTCTTCGAGCTGTTGACCGACTGTCATCAGCGGATTCAACGAGGTCATCGGCTCCTGGAAAATCATGCCGATCTGCTTGCCGCGCAACAACTGCAACTCAGGCTCGGCAAGACCGATCAGGTTGCGTCCCGCGAAGTGGATCGCACCCTGGCTCACCTGCACCGGCTTGGGCAGCAGGCCCATGATCGCCAGCGACGATAGCGATTTACCGCTGCCGGATTCGCCAGCGATGCACAGCGTCTGCCCCGGATACAGGTCGAAGTTCAAGTCTTCGACCACCCGCCGAGGCGTGACGCCCTGGCCGATGTCGATGGACAGGTGCTGCACCGACAGGATCGGCTGGGAGGTCTCGTTACTCATCACAGCGCCTCACAATTCAAACGCATCACGCAAACACGACTTTCGGAAAGTAGAACGACACCACCCAGTTGGGCAGATCGACGATTTCGCTGATGCGCAGATCGCCGCACACCGAGCACAGCATGTAGGCCTGTTCGGCCGGCATGCCGTGTTCGCGGCACAGCCAGTCGATGGTGTTGCTGACTGCCTGACGTGCTGCTTGCATCAAATCCGGGCCGATGCCGGTGAAGGCTTCGTAGCCGGCGCTGTCGAGATGGCGAGTGACCGGGCCTGGGGTGCTGAAGCGCGGGGTCGCCAACGGCGTGTCCTTGATCAGGTCAAGCTTGACCACCACGTCCATCGCGCTTTCGATTGCGGTGCCGCCGACTTCGCCATCACCTTGCGCGGCGTGGGTATCGCCAATCGACAGCAGCGCACCGCTGACTTCCACCGGCAGGTACAAGGTGGTGCCAGCTGACAGGTCACGGATGTCCAGATTGCCGCCGACCCGACGCGGCGGCACGACAGAATGAAGGCCCGCCAGTGCGGGGGCCAGGCCAATGGTGCCAGCGAATGGCTTGAGCGGAACCTTGGCGAAATCACTGAAGGCGGCGGGGGCCAGGGTGTCTTTGTCGTAGTGCCACAGCGCCAGGGCCGGGTCTTTGAATTGGTCGGCGAGCAGGCCGAATCCCGGGATGTTGGCGGTCCAGCCGAAGCCGCTGGGTTTGAAGCTGTCGATGGTGATTTTCAGCACATCGCCCGGCTCGGCGCCTTCGACAAAAATTGGTCCGGTGACCGGGTTGATCTTGTCGAATGGAATCTTGGCAACATCGCCCACCACTGAGTTCGGGGTGAAGAATCCATTGGATGAATCGTGACAAATGAATTCCAGCATCGAGCCTGGCGCAACCCGGGCTGCGGGCGCGAAGCTGTTATCCCAGCCAAAGTGGCTGTTGATGCTGTGGATGGTTTTAACCAGGCAGTTCTGGCACATGGCAGAAAATCTCCAACAATTTGCAGACCACGCCCCAGGCGCTGTAACCCCTGAGGCGTGGCAATTGGCTGTGCGTCGAGTAAGCCGACAGCGCTTTATTTGATCGAGATGTAGTCGTAGTTAACCGGCACGTGGACCGGATCGACGTACAGCGCCTCAACACCCGCCATCCGCGATGAGCGCACGGTGGTGCGCTGCTCGTTGAAGATTGGCACCCATGGCGCATCGGCCATCACATCGGTGAAGACCTTTTTCCACATCGCGGTGCGCTCGACCTGCTGCTCCGGCTTGGCCATGCTGTCGGCCTTGGCTGCCTGGGCATCCAGCGTCTTGTTGCAGTACAGCGACCAGTTCCAGCCACCGTCGACCGCACCATCGCAACCCAGAATCGGCCCGTAGAAGTTCGACGGATCCGGGAAGTCGGCGATCCAGGCCATGCCGCCGGACCAGATCATCGGCGCCTGATCCTTGGAGCTGCCGGCGGCGATGATGTTGGCCTGGGCCAGGGATTTGATCTGCACCCGAATGTTGATCTTTGCCAGATCCTGCTGAATCGCCTGGGCGATACGTGGCTGCGGATCAGTGTTCATCACGTACAGTTCGGTGTCGAAACCGTTGGGATGCCCGGCTTCGGTCAGCAGCTTTTTCGCGGCTTCGACGTTGTAGGCGTAGCCCTTGAACGCAGCGTCATAGCCTGGCATTGAAGGTGGCAGCGGCTGGTTGGTCGGGACCGCGCGACCGTTGATGATGCGCACGATGCGATCCTTGCTGATCGCCATGTTCACCGCCTGGCGCACCTTGAGGTTGTCAAACGGCGCCAAGGTGGTTTTCATCGTCACGTAGCCGGTCTGCAACTGGTTGCCGGTCACGACCAGGCCCTTGAACTTCGGATCATTCTTGAATTCAAGAAATTTGGCCGGTGGCAGGCCGTCGCCAGCGATATCGACTTCTCCTTTCTGCAGACGCAACAGGGCAACCGTTGGGTCCTGGCCGATCTCGAAGGTAATGGTGTCGAGGTGTGGCAAACCGGCCTTGAAGTAGTTGGGGTTTTTCTTGAACACGATCTGCTGACCGAGCTTCCACTCCGCCAGGCTGAACGCGCCAGTGCCGACCGGGTGCTTGCCGAAATCGGCGCCCCACTTCTCGACTTCTTCCTTCGGCACCACCGAGGCAAAGTTAATCGCCATCACGTGCAGGAAGGTGGCGTTGGCCTGTTTCAGGGTGAACTTGACCGTGTAGTCGTCCACCACTGCGATGCCGCTCATGTGCTCGGCTTTGTTGGTGGTCATGTCTTCATAGCCAACAATGGCACTGAAGAACCCGGCGCCCGGGCTTTGGGTTTTCGGGTTGACGGTACGTTCCAGCGAGTATTTGACGTCGCTGGCCTTGACCTCGCGGCCGTTCTGGAACTTCACGCCCTTTTTCAGGGTGAAGGTGTAGACCGTGCCGTCTTCAGAGATGGTGTAATCCTGTGCCAGCTTTTTCACCAGCTCAGTGGTGCCTGGCTTGTAGTCCATCAACCCGTCGAACAGGCTCTTGATCATCGACCAGTTTTGCCAGTCATAACCAATGGCGGGGTCCAGAGTGGCGACGTCGTTCTGGTAGGTGACCACTACGGCGCCGCCGTCTTTCGCGTTGGCATCCAGGTCATCGGCCAGAACGGTACCGGCGAACAGCGTGGCCGCAATGGCCAAGGATAATACGTTGCGTTTCATGCTCCTGCCCCTTCCTATGGTTAGTGTTTTTTGATGTCGATACGCGGATCGACCCAGGGGATCACCAGGTCGGCGACCAGATTGCCCAAGACGATCGCCACCGCTGAAACCGTGGTCACGCCCACGATGACCGGGATGTCTACTTGCTGAATGGCTTGCCAGGTGAGTTGCCCGATGCCGGGCCAGCCGAACACTGACTCGACCACCACCAGACCGCCCATGAAAATGCCGATATCGATGCCGATCATCGGGATCACCGGCACGATGGCGTTGGGCAATACATGCCGCAGCACCACACGAAGCCGGCTCAAACCTTTGGCCCGAGCGGTGCGAATGAAGTCTTGGTGCAGCACTTCGATCATCGACGAGCGCACCATCCGCGAGTACCAGCCGCTGCCGAGAATGCCCAGGGTCAGTGCGGGCAACATCAGGTGGCTGGCGCCGCCGTAGCCGCCCATGGGGAACCAGTTGAGCTGCACGGCAAAGAAGTACAGAAACAGCATCGCGGCGATAAATTGCGGTGCCGAGACCCCGACGAAGGACAGCGCCATCAGCAGCTTGTCGGCCCAACTGTCGCGCCGCAGCGCCGCGAACACGCCCAAGGTGATGCCGATCAACAGCTCAAAACCGATGCCGGCGCCCATCAGTTCCAGCGACGGCCGCAGTCGCGAGCCGATCAGCTCAGTGACTGCACTGCGCTGGATATATGAACGGCCCAGATCACCTTTGACCAGGTTGCCCAAGTAGTTGGCGTACTGGTGATAGAACGGCAGATCCAGCCCCAACTGCGCCCTGATTCCCGCGACCACTTCCGGCGTCGCACTGCGTCCGGCGATTTGTCGCGCAGGATCGGCCGGCAACATGAACAGCAGCAGGTAAGTGATGAAGGTCACGCCGAGCAGAATCAGCAGCGAATAGCCGATGCGACGACTGATGAAGGCGAACATTCAGCTTCTCCCTTGCAGGGTAGGGTCGAGTTCGTCGCGCAGGGCGTCGCCGACCAGGTTGAAGGCCAGCGACAGCAGGACAATCGCAATACCCGGAAAGAACACCAGCCACGGCGCGGAAGTGAAGTAGGTCTGGCTTTCGAAAATGATGTTGCCCCAGCTCGGCGTCGGGGGCTGAACGCCGACGCCGAGGTAGGACAAGGTCGCTTCGAGCAACACCGTTGTCGAAATACCCAACGTCGCCCACACCAGGATCGTCGGCAGTAAATGCGGTAGCAGATGGGAGAACAGAATGCGCAGTGAACTGGCACCCAAGGTGCGCTCCACCGCCACGAAATCGCGGGCACTGAGGGCGATGGTTTCGGAGTAGATCACTCGGGCGATCTGCACCCAGTTGACCATGGCAATCACCAACGCCACGATCCATACGCTGGGTTGAAAGATCGCCGACAGCGCAATCGCCAGCAGCAACGCCGGGAACGCCATCATCAGGTCGGTGAAGCGCATCAATAGGTTGCCGATCCAGCCGCGCAGAAAGCCGGCGCTCAATCCGACCAGCGTACCGATCAACACCGCCAGGCCGTTGGCCACCAGGCCGATGAACAGCGAGGTCCGCGCGCCGTAAATCAAGCGTGACATCAGGTCACGACCGAGCAAATCCGTGCCCAGCCAATACGGCGTGGCTGGCGCCATCGGTGCGCCTTCCAGGGTCAGGCCTTCGACGAATTGCTCGGAGGGGTCGTAGGGACTCATCAACGGCGCGAACAACGCCAGCAACACCACCATCACGATATACAACAACGACAATGCCACCGCCGGACGACGAACCAGGGCACGCAAAAGACTCATGTCCGGCCCCCGCCGTGTTGCAGGCGATCGGCGGCCATGTCCGCACACAACTCATCGAGGCTGCGGTTCAGGTGCATCGACACACTGCGCAGCCGTTCATAAGCCTCGCGCTCGTCCAGATGGTGCTCGACCATCAACCGCGCCAGCGCCTGGGCCAGCAAAGGTCGGGCACTCAGACGTTGTTGCAGGGCATTGATGGTGTGCGCGTCAGTGTCGAGGCGTTCGCGCAGACCGATGGCCATCATCAACGTGGTGTACACCGAACCTTGAGTGATGGGTTTATTCAGCAGCGCCGTGGCGCCCAACTCGATGGCGCGCTGGATCTGCGACAGGGTTTCGTGAGGGGTCAGCGCCACGATCGGCACGTTGGTGGTGTTCAGTCGCTGCAAGGTCGCGGGGCTGGCGAAGTGTTCCAATTCGACGATGGCGGCGAAACAACCCTCGAGGGAATCGGCGGCGTCTTCAAACAATGCCTGCGGTGTGATACCCAGGCGTTGCAGGCTTTTCTCCAGGCTGGCCAAGGTGCGAGGCTCGCAGTCGACCAACAGCAATCGGCCATTTTCAAAGTCGGGGCGTTTGAGCAGGCTCATTTGACGATCCTCAGGCGAGGCGCTGGCGCAAGGGCGCGCAGGCTGTGGAATTCACTCAGGTCAGTGGCCGTCAGGTAAGGGTCGGCCGCCAGTAATTTCCCTTCACTGTGCAAGACCACGAACCGGCCTTCACGCAATTCGGCGATATGGCACGGCAAGCTGCTGTGGTTGTTGCGCGCAGAAATTTTCAGGGTGCCCAGCACACTGTCTTGTGGATGGTGATACAGGTAGTTGCACAACGCTGACGGTTCATCGCTGCCGGACTTATGCAGTGCCTGGGCAAACACGTGCAGGGCGACGTACAGCCCGGTGTAGTAATGCGAGCACGGATGCGGGCCGTGCTGGCGGCGCTGGCGCTGACTGAAGGCGCGGTCGACGTCTTCGAAAAACGGCCCGCACGACAGCAGGCGCAGGCTGTGCATGTCACCGACTTCGGTCAGTTCCGCCTCGGTCAAATTGCAGCTAAGCACCGGCAGATTCAAACCGACGGCGGTGCACGCTGCATCCAGTTGGTGAAGAAATGCGTAGGACGATTCACCGACCAGATTATTCAGAATGAACGATGGCTTGTCGGTCAACAGGGTCTGGACCACATCGCTAAAACTGGTCGAACCCAGGTGCACGTGCTTTTCGCCCATGACATCACCGTCGGCGGCTTCGAGCACTTCACGGGCGATGCGGTTACTTTCCCAACCCCAAATGTAATTCGAGCCGATCAGCCACGCGCGCTTGCCGAAGGTTTGCAATGCATAGTGCAACATCGGGATCAGCGTCTGATTCGGGCAGCCGCCGAGGTACAGCACATTTTCACTGCTCTCGAAGCCTTCATAAGGGCAGGCGTACCACAGCAGGCTGGCGTGCTGCTCCAGGTCCGGAATGATTTCCTTGCGACTGGCCGAGGTGGTTGTACCAAAAATATGACGAATCCCAGCCTGCATCAGTTGCAACGAACCTTCGCTGTATTTGTGCAAAAAACCCTGCGGATTGATGTGAGTGGCCTGCAGGGTGAAATCGTAATCGGCGTTGCGATTGATTTCCTCCAGAGCATGCTCGGCCCCCGCCAAGGCATTCTGGCCCATGCGTTTGTAGGTCCCGTCGGTCGAGAGCAGTAACCCAACCTCAATCGTGCGGCGCATTTTTCAACTCCAAAAAAAAACCTGATCGACCAGTGGGCTGGTCGATCAGGCTTCGTTACCTGGCGCTCGGGCGCATATGTAGACAAGTCTTAAAGGCCGGGGCCAGGCTTGCGTATGGTCTTTTATATGAAAGAAGCGTGCCAGAGTGCCACTAGTGGTGGTAGAGCGGTTTTGCGCAGGCTGCCGAACCTCTGAAGCACCTTATAAGCGCGCGATGCGCTTGTGTCGCTTCAAAACTGGGCATTTCATAAACACTGATTGATTGGCATTAGATGAGCACCCGGGCCGGGAAGTTGTAACGTTAGTTCCCAGCAGAGGATATGCCAGGCATACCGCGTCACGCTATTCGCCAACAAGTTGGCTCCCACCGTGAATCGCGAGTGAACAAAAATATGCAATTGCCCCCCATTCTGTAGGAGCTGCCGAAGGCTGCGAAAAGGCCAGAATACTCCCTGCGTTCGAATGCCAATCGCAGCCTTCGGCAGCTCCTACACGGGTAATGTATTGCCAAAGCGGAGGTAATTCCAAGGCGTAGGCGGAAAGGCGATTTTCACCCCAACAACCCCAACTCCTGCGCCCTGGCCACTGCCTGTGTCCTGCGCTCGACGCCGAGTTTGCTATTGATATGACTGGCGTGAGTTTTCACGGTATGCAGGGAGATGAACAACTGCTCGCTGATTTCCTGATTGGAGCAGCCTTGGGCAATGAGTTGCAGCACAGCGCGTTCACGGGTGCTGAGTTGTTCGGTGCTGTAAGGCTGCTCGCAGGCTTCACGCACGGGCGCAGACGCTGGCAACAGTTGCAGCAACGCATCGCGGGTGGCGCCTGGCGCAGAGCGCAGTAATTGCTCACGCAACCATTCGGGATGCTGGCTTATCAGGTTGTGGAACGGCAAAAGTGCGCCACCACTGGCAGCCTGTAGGCTGCGATCGAACAGCTCGCGCGCTTGAGCCTCGTCAGTGCTACCCAGTAACGGCAGGATCTGCTGGGTCAACGCCGTGGCATAAAGCCCTTGGGCGCCGGCCGCTTGCGCCTGCTGATCGAGCCTGCGCAAACGGTGGACGGAGGCTGCCGACTGACCCTGAATCCGCTCCAGCACCGCGCGTTGCAGTTCAATGTGTTGCGGCAGTAACGGGTGACATTCCGGAGCAGCAGCCGGATGCTCACCGCCATAGGTTTGCCCCAGTCGCACCAGCCAGGCTTCCGCCAGGTCGATACGTCCTTGCACCAGCCATAATTCGCATTTGATGAGGGTGATCATGGCCAGGTAGTACACCGGCGGCACGTCCCAGATGTGCATCAAGCGCTCGGCTTCGCTCAGTTCGGCAAACGCTTCGGCAAACCTGCCGTTGCGTCCTTCAATGCCGGCAATCACGCAATGTGCGATCAACACGCTGATATCGCGACAGGCCCGCGCCTCTGCCAGACCGGCCACCAGCCGAGGTCGGCCGGCCTCGGGTTGCACAAGCATGGTCAGCAGAAAGCCTTCAAATATTGTCAACCTCGCGCGAATGGCATACAGCCGTTGCACGGGCAGCCCGCGAAGCCGTTCGAGACCCTGACGCACTTCATCCAGCGCCCGCAAGGTTTCGCCGCGCACTTGCAGCACCCGCGCCCGATCGTAATGGGCCAAGGCTTCGAACAGCGGATTGGCGACCCGCTGCGCCAGTTCCAGTGCCTCGCGATTCAGCTCCCGCGCGCGCCACGGATCACCTTCGGCAATGGCCAGGTTGGCCAGGGTCGACAGGCAGGTCAGTCGTTGGCCATAGCGTTTCTGCGGCAGGCTGAGTAAGGCTTCACGGCAATACAGTTGAGCCCGTTCACTGTCACCTCGGCCACGGGCGATGATGCCACTGAGCGCCAGCCATTGGGCGAGCATGGATTTTTGCGCAGTGGCCGAGGGCGCAGGGAGGAAACGACTCAAGTGGCTGGCCAGTTCTTCGGCGGCATCCAGCTGACAGGCCATGCCCAATGCCCAGCTGTACAGCACGATCAGGCGCGGGGTGCTGGTCAACAGGCTGTCGGGCAAATCCATTTTCCAGCGCAGCAACATACCGACGTTTTGCTCAGCCAGCAGTTGCTCCTCGGAGAGGTTCTGCACCAGGTTCGCCGCGACGTCTGGATGGCCGGCGCGCAAGGCCTGATCCACCGCCTCATCGAGCAGCCCCTGCTCGCTGAACCAGCGACAAGCGTTGAGGTGCAGGCGCGTCTGCGGCGAGCCACTGCCCGTCGTCGCCCGAGTGCGCAACAAGTCGGAAAACAAATGGTGATAACGAAACCAGCGCCCCTGTTCGTCCAGCGGCACCAGAAACACTTGATGGGCTTGCAAGAAGCTCAGCATCTCGGCGCTGTCATGACTGTCCCGCGCGGCGTCGCACAATTCGCTGCAAAAACGTTCCAGAGCCGCTGTGTCGTAGAGGAAGGCCTGAACTTCCGTCGGCAGGCAGTCGATCACTTCTTCGAGCAGGTAATCGCGAATCAGCCCTTCGCCGCCATTCAACGCCGACGGTAAGGTGCCGTCCCTGCCCGCTTCGTTCGCCGCCAATAACCAGAAACGCAACCCGGCAACCCAGCCTTCGCTGCGCTGGATCAAGCGATGCAGGACTTCACCGTTCAACGCGTTGCCGTGCTGCCTGAGGACGGCCAGAGACTCGGCGTCGGTGAGGCGCAGGTCCTGCTCGTTGAGTTCAAGCAGTTTGCGGGACAGCCGCAAACGCGCCAGATGCCAGGCCGGCCGCTGACGACTGGTGACCATCACCAGCAATCCGGCAGGCATATGATTAAGCAGAAATTGCAGGCAGCGATCCAGCACCGCGCCTTGCACCAGATGGTAATCATCCAGCACCAGCAACAGCGGCCGACCGGGCACCGAGTGACGGGTCAACTCATCGAGCAGGCTATCGAGCCACTCTTCAAAGGCGAACGGTTGATGACGCTGGCGCATCTTCAGCAAACCCAATGCCTGGCTGCCCATCTGCGGAAAATGCTGTTGCAAACCGGCGAGCAGACGCTCCAGGAAACGTCCCGGCTCCGCATCACGATGGCTCAGCCCCAGCCATAGGCTTTGCCAGTGATTGGGCAGGCTCTGGCAAAACTCCACCACCAGCGAGCTCTTGCCGAACCCGGCCGGAGCACTGACCAACAACAAACGCCCCATCAGCCCCTCACTCAAGCGCTCGCACAGGCGTGGGCGGGGTACATAACCTTCAGGCAACGGTGGTCGAAAAAAACGGCCCTCCAGCGCTGGAACAGCGTGGTCGGCAAATCCTTGTGCACGGGACAGATCAGTCATGGCCGGCTCTTGTTAAAAGGCTGTTATCGGCATTACAGATGTCCGCAGACTAACGGGTATATCGACACTTTTGAAGGCATTCGCAGCCGTTGAAACAAAACACTACATAAATCTTACAGCGCTCTTGGAAACGCCCCACGTGAGACGACGCCTGATAGTTCACACAGTGGTTCGACGGCGGGCACAAATCCACTGTAGGAGCTGCCGAAGGCTGCGATCAATTGACATCGCGAAGGTCGTTCCGACCTTATCGCAGCCTTCGGTAGCTCCTACGGGGATCAAATTTGTTGCTTGAGCTCCGACTTGCTTGCCAAGGGCGGTTTAAATAAAAACGCCCCGAACCAGTCGGGGCGTTATTTCAGCGGGCGCTAATTAGTTCAATTCAACGGACACCACTTTGACGCAGTGCTGCCGGCGCGAAATCGCTGGCACTGGCTTCAAACTTGAAGTTGTAAGCCATTTTCTCTTCGTTCTTCATGCCCAGTGCCAGGTAGCGACCCGATTGCAGGTCGTACAGGGTTTCGAGGGTGTACCAAGGCACTTGTACGTTGTAGTAGTTCTGCGAGTGCGCTTCGGCGACGCGCCACAGTTGGCCGCGCCCATCGTAATGGTCGATGACCGCTGCTTGCCAGGAGTCTTCGTCGATGAAGAAGTCACGTTTGGCGTAAATGTGGCGCTGACCCGGCTTCAAAGTGGCGGTCACATGCCAGACGCGGCGCAGCTCATAACGTGCCAGGTCCTGGTTGATATGACCGGCCTTGAGGATGTCGGCATATTTGATGTTTGGATCGTCGAGCTTGTAGCTGTCGGAGGCAATGTACATCTCTTGCTTGCCGATCAGGTTCCAGTCGTAACGATCCGGTGCGCCGTTGTACATGTCGAGGTTGTCGGAAGTCCGCAGGCCGTCGGCCGCAGTACCCGGGCCGTCATACGATACTTGTGGCGCACGACGTACACGACGCTGGCCGGCGTTGTAGACCCAGGCCTGACGTGGTTCCTTAACCTGATCGAGAGTCTCGTGAACCAGCAGCACACCCCCCGCCAAACGCGCGGGCGCAGTCACTTCCTGCTTGAAGTAGAACAGGATGTTGCTGGCGTCACCCGACTTCTCGTCTTCGTCGGCCGCTGCGGCAACCTTCGCGTCATCCGCCGACTTTTTCAGGTTGTCGCGGAACACAAACTGGTCTTTGAAGTACACCAGGTTATAGGAACCGTTCGGCTGCGGCGTGGCCTGGGTCACCAGACGCTGAACACTGCCGCCACGATAACGGGTGATGTGGTTCCAGATGATTTCCAGACCGTTTTTCGGGATCGGGAATGGTACGGCAACCTTGAAGTTTTCCAGGCCGTTACCACCGGCAACCAGATTGGTCTTGGTCGCGTTGGATTTGATCGCGGCGAACACCTCATCCGGCACGGTGGCGCCACGGTGGGACGGGAAGACCTTCATTTTGAAGGTCTCCGGGTAACGCTTGAACATCGCGATTTGCCCAGGGGACAGCTTGTCCTTGTACTGGTCGACGTTTTGCGCGGTGATCACGTACAGCGGCTGCTCGCTGGCATACGGATCAGACAGGAAGCCGCGGCTGTCCACGCTTCCCGCGTTCTTCGGCAATGGACTCCAGGCCGGAATGGTGCCGGCGGCATTGCCTGCTTTTTCGGCGCCCATTGGCGTCAGCGTGGTGCCGAGTTTGGCCGCTTCAGACTCCGACACAGCCGCCATCACGCCGCTTGCCAGGAGCGAAAGCCCCAGTACGCCGGCTTGCAATAGACCCTTTTTCATCTTCATGTTCATAGTCGTCCTGAAAAAACCGAATGCTTAGAAGTTCACGCCGACGCTGAGCGCCACGAAATCCCGATCGTCCACGGTGGAATAATCGCCACCAAAGAAGTTGGTATACGAAAGGTTGGCGGTGTAGGTGTTCTGGTACTCGGCATCCAGCGCGAGGCTGATCGCCTTGCGACCTTCTTCGAAGTTGCCGCCAGGGCCGGGCGAGTAACCTTTGACGTCATGCGACCAGGCGATGCTTGGCTTGAGGTTCACACCGGCGAACACGCTGTTGTAGTCCCAGATCGCACGGGCGCGGTAGCCCCAGGAGTCGGAGGTGGTGAAGCCGTCGTTTTCGCAGTGCTTGGAAACGTTGTCCTGCGGTGCGCCTGCCAGGGTGCTGGTGTTGAGTGCCAGGCACTGGCCATTCGGCAATGGACCAGGACCGTAGACCGGGTCGCGGCCGTAACGGACTTTGCTCGGGCTGTCCAGACCACCCATGTGCGTCCAGCCCACCTCACCGACCACAGTCAGTCGCTCGGCGCCCATCACCTGATCAAAGAACTGGGTGAAGGTGGTTTGCAGTTGGGTGATTTCTTTACGGCGATAACCTTTTTGGTCGGCGCCCGGTGTGCCGGTCAACGGCGATACGCTAGGGTTCAGCGGCGACAGGCCGGAGTACAGGATGTCGGTGGTGTTGACCTGCACAGGCGCGTTAGGACGGTAGCTCAGTTCGCCGGCCCACGCGGTGCCCGTAGGCAAGGTAGTGGAGAAGCTCAGGCCGTACAGATGAATGTCTTCCGGGTATTCAACGTAGTAGCTGGAGTTGCCTGCCACGACCAACGGCAGCAGTTGCGCCACCAGCCGTTGGCCGGCCGGCGTGGCGAACGTCCCGGCAGGAATACCGTTGCGCACCAGTGAGCCAACCAGATTGGCCGGGTTGTAGACGCTGGCCGGGCCACCTTTGCCGCTAAAGATCGGCAGACGGCTGTGGTAGTTCATGAAATATGCGCCGAATTCGGTGTCCAGCGGCTCGAAGTTGTAGTGCGTGGCGAAACCGAATTGACCGTTCTCTTTCGGTGTACGGTCTGGACCACGCGCAACGACGGCGCCCTCGTCCGGGTTGCCGAACTTCACACCTTGCTGGGCCAGGGAGTTCTGGATCGCTCCGATTGCCGGGGCAGACAGACCGGCTGCGGCAAGCCCCCGACTGACGTTATTCTGAGTACTCAGCACCGCCAGGTTGTTATCGCAACCTTTGGTGATCACGTCCGGCTGCGAGAAGAAGGTCCCGCAGTTGTCGGTGACGGTCTTGGACCAGGTAAGCTGGTAGAAGCCTTCAGCCGAGAGGTTTTCAGTGATGCTTTGCGACAGGTAGAACATGTTGACCGGAATCAAGCCTTCCTTGATTTCCGCGCCAGGACGGCGGAACGCCGAGACGTCAATCGGGTTGATCGAGTTGATGCCGCCGCCGATGAAGGTACTTTCACCCCAACTGACCACTTGCTTGCCCAGACGTACCGACCCTGGCTCATCACCAATCGAGTAGTTGTGGTAAACGAAGGCGTCGAGCAATTGCGAACCCGAGGACTTTGCCGCTTCGTCAACGTGGTTATCGCTGATGTTCTTGAACTGCAGGTCTTCATCTTTAAGCTTGAAGTCGTACCAGTACTTGCCGCGCACGAACAACCCGCTGCTGCCGTATTTCAACTCGAGGTCGTGGATGCCTTTGAAGATCTTCGAAAAGGTTTCGCCGGACTTGAAGTTCAGGTGGCCGTCGTCCGAGGTTTGTGACAGGCCCGTACCACCGTTGTTAGAGCCTATGAGGTGTCGGTCCGGGTTCTGCGTGGACCAACTAGCGCCGAGGGAAAGCGACGAGTCGAACTGACCTTCGATTTCACCGATGTTGAAACTGACGCCGAATGCGGGCCCGGCGAGCGTAGAAGCGAGGCTGACGGCCAGGGGCAATCGTGCCCGGCGCCAGAACGTGTTTACTGATTTCATCGACGCTACTCCATGTGCTTTATTGTTATGGCAGTGGGCGTTGTCAGGGCGGTTCAAATCATTTGAGTAAACGCTCATCGGGCAACCCAGAAGGTTGCGATACGACGATGCGCTTATAGCCGCGCCTGCTAAAACCCTGTGCCAACTATATCCAGCAGGTAGTACTGCTTGATCCCTCTAAAGTGTGATTTGCGAACGCAAACCGTCTGGCACAACGATCTCCAGCCGTGTGTCATTTCTGACACACGGGGAGGATGGCTTAAATTCAGGATTTCGCAAGCCAAGCGCTTGCTTGGGGGCTTGCCGTGCTCAGGGAGCACGGCAAGGGACACTCAAAGTGTCGAGAGGAAGGTGCTGTTGGATTTCTGCCATTCGACGATGTCGAGGCGAATCCGCTTCTTGTCGAGCTTGCCGACGCTGGTCTTGGGAATTTCAGTAACAACGGCAATCTGGCAGGGAATCGCCCATTTATTGATATGGCCCTGTTCGACAAAAGGTTTGAGATGCTCCTTCAAGTCCTTCGCCTCAATGCTGTGTCCTTCGCGTACCACCAGCAAGGCAAACGGTCGTTCGCCCCATTGCGGGTCAGCGATACCCACCACCGCGACTTCGCGCACTCCGGGGTGACGGGTGATCAAGTCTTCCAGTTCCAGCGACGACAACCACTCGCCACCGGTCTTGATCACGTCCTTGATCCGGTCACGAATGTCGATCACGCCCATGCTGTCGAGGGTCGCCACATCGCCCGTGTGCAGCCAGCCACCGGCCCACAGTTCAGCGCCTTTTTCCGGCTCGCGGAAATAACCCTGGGTCAGCCACGGCGCGCGCAATACCAGCTCGCCTTGCGACTCACCGTCGGCCGGCAGGAAGTTGCCTTCACTGTCGACGATCGCCGCGTCCACCAAAACCCCCGGCACCCCGGCCTTGATCCGGTAAGTAGTGCGCTCGTCTTCATTGCCCGCGAGCAATTCTTCGTTGAGATGCGCCACCGAAATCAGCGGCGCCGTTTCCGACATCCCGTAGGCGGCCGTCAACTGGATACCTTTGGCCTTGGAGGTCTCATACAACGTGCGGTTGAGGGAACTGCCGCCGATGATGATTTTCCAGCCGTTGAAGTCGACACCCTGCGCAGCCTTGGCGTTGAGCACCATTTGTAGAATCGTCGGTACACAATGGGAGAAAGTGACCTTCTCCTTACGCCACAATTCGACCAGCAATTCAGGGTCGTAGCGGCCGGGATAGACCTGTTTTATCCCGAGCATGGTGGCCGCGTAAGGCACGCCCCAGGCATGCACGTGGAACATCGGGGTAATCGGCATGTACACGTCATTGCTGCCCAGCAAGCGGACGCTGTCGATACTGCCCATGATCGTCGCCACGCCCATGGTGTGCAGCACCAGTTGCCGGTGCGAGAAGTACACGCCCTTGGGGTTGCCGGTGGTGCCGGTGGTGTAGAAGGTGGTAGCGACCGAGTTTTCGTCGAAATCTTCGAACTCGTATTGGGTGCTGGCCGCCGCCAGCAGGGTTTCGTACTCCCCCACCAGATTCGGCAACTCGGCGGTCTTGTCCTCGGTATCGGTGATCAGCAAGGTCTTCTCGACCGTGGTCAGCCCGCCGGCGATAGCGTTATACAGTCCCACGAACTCGCTGTTGACCAGCACGAATTTATCGTCGGCATGGTTCATGGTGTAGAGGATTTGTTCCGGCGACAGGCGCACGTTGATGGTGTGGATCACAGCACCGATCATCGGGATCGCGAACATGCACTCGAGGTAGCGATGGCTGTCCCAGTCCATCACCGCAACAGTATCGCCGGCCTTGACCCCGGCCTCGGTCAAGACATTGGCCAGCCGCGCGATGCGCTCGTTGAGTGTCAGGTAGTTATAACGAACCTTGTCCCGGTAGACGATCTCGCGAGTTTTTTCATAGCGGCTGCCTGACATCAATAGCCGCTTGATCAGCAGCGGATATTGGTAGGCGCCATCAGCGGGTGGAATAACGCGAGTCTGCAACATACGAATCCCTTTTCTGAATGCAAAAGCGTGGCTGAAAAATATGCACTTTAGAGGCCGCGCTCGCCAGCTAAATCAGCCAAAGGGATGATTTGCTATCGAAGGGATGCAGGCCTGTGGCCACTTTTCAGTGATGCACAGGCTGTTTGAGCGAACATCATCTGTAGGAGCGGGCTTGCCCGCGATGCGCCGTGTCAGGTAGGCCGCCATCGCGGGCAAGCCCGCTCCTACAAGGACACCAAAATCACTTCAGCGAGGTAAACGCCAGTTTCACGCCCAGCGCAATCAACACCGCCCCCATCGCCCGATCAAACCAGTGACCCATGCGCGCAAAGCTAGCGCGCACACGTTCCTGGCTGAACAAACGCGCCACCAGGCAAAACCAAACGCCCGTGGCCAGCGCCAGGTACACGCCATAACCCGCCTGCACCAGCAACGGCGTTTGCGGATTGATAACCACGGTAAACAGCGAGAGGAAGAACAACGTCGCTTTCGGGTTCAAACCGTTGGTGACGAAACCACTGGTGAAGGCGCCACGTGCGGTGCGTTCGCCCACCGGCAGATTGACTGGCGCAGCGCTGGCACTGGCCGGTTTGGCGCGAATTGCTTTAAAGCCGATGTACAACAGATAGGCCGCAGCGGCCCATTTCAGGGCGTTGAACAACACAACCGATTGCGAAACGATCAGGCCGATACCCAGCAGCGAATAACCAACATGCAGGAAAATCGCGGTGCCAACGCCCATCGCGGTGTAAGTACCGGCCTTGCGTCCGTGGGTCACGCTTTCACGCACCACCACCGCGAAATCAGGACCAGGGCTGGCCACGGCGAGCAGGTGAATCAGGGCAACGGTCAGAAATTCCGTCCAATACATGGGGGCCTCCACAGCGGGTGTACAAACAAGAGAAAGGGCTATGGACGCCAGACTACGCGCTCGCCCTTTCGGGCAAAAGATACAGTTAGCAACAATTAGTGCAGTCCTCTGTAGGAACTGCCGCAGGCTGCGACAAAGCCAGAACACTCAGCGCGTTTCAGCGCCAATTGCAGCCTTCGGCAGCACCTACAGAAATCGCGATCAATCGGTATTGCGCTGATTATGGCTCGACACGAACTGACGGAAACGCTCGGTCGGCAGGCCTTCGAACAGTTCGGCCGGGGTGCCTTGCGCGTCCACCAGACCGCCGTGCATGTACACCACGCGATTCGACACGTGACGGGCGAAGCCCATTTCGTGGGTCACCACCAGCATGGTGCGGCCTTCTTCGGCCAGCGAGCGCATTACCCGCAATACTTCGCCGACCAGTTCCGGATCGAGTGCCGAGGTCGGTTCGTCGAACAGCATGACCTGCGGGTTCATCGCCAATGCACGGGCAATCGCCACGCGCTGTTGCTGACCACCGGACAAATGCGCCGGGTAGTGATTGCGGTGTTCGTACAGACCGACCTTGTGCAGCAGTTGCTCGGCTTCTTCGATGCATTCGGCGCGGGTGCGTTTGAGGACGCGCAGCGGGCCTTCGATCACGTTTTGCAGCACGGTCATGTGCGACCACAGGTTGAAGCTCTGGAACACCATGCCCAGGCGGCTGCGGATACGCTCAACCTGACGCGCGTTGCTCGGCAACAGGCGGCCGTCACGATGACGCGCCATCTCGATGGTTTCGCCGTCGAGGGCAATGGTGCCTTCGTCCGGGGTTTCCAGCAGGTTGATGCAGCGCAGGAAGGTACTTTTGCCCGAGCCGCTGGCGCCGAGGATCGAGATCACGTCGCCTTTGTGTGCGTCCAGGGAAATGCCCTTGAGCACGTGCGCCGAACCGAAAGACTTTTGAATGTTGCTAACCGACAGAGCGGTGAGTGATTGAGTGCTCATAACAAAGCTCCGCAGCAAATCAGGGATTAGTAGGTGAGGTAACGGGCGCTTTAGGTTTCGGCGCGACCCCGACCGGCCTTTCACGCAAATGCGGCGACAGGCGATGTTCGATCCAGGCCACGGCACGCACCACCAGGAAGTTCAGTACCAGGTAGATCAACGCGGCGCAGATGAACACTTCCATGGTGCGATAGGTGCGCTGAATGATCTGTTGCGCAACACCGGTCACGTCCCATACGGTCACCAGACTCGCCAGTGCAGTCGACTTGACCAACAGGATGGCTTCCGTGGAGTAAGCAGGCAGTGCCTGGCGCAAGGTCACTGGCGCTATAACCCGATAGAGCAAGGTCCACGGCGACATGCCGATGGCCTGGCCGGCTTCGATCTGCCCATGGGGAACGCTGAGCAGGCCGCCACGAATGATTTCCGCGGTGTAGCCCGCTGTACACATGGCGAGGGAAACCACAGCGCAACCATACGGAGATTTCAGCACCACCCAGAGAAAGCTGTCACGCACGGCTGGGAATTGGCCCAGGCCGTAATAGATCAGGAACATCTGGATCAGCAGCGGCGTGCCGCGAAAGATCATGATGTAGAAACGCGCCGGGTAGCTGAGCACGGCAAAGCGGCTGACGCGCATCGCCACCACACCCAGTGACAGCAACAGGCCCAACACCAGCGAGCTGAAGAACAGCGTCAGGGTGGTGGGTAAAGCAGACAACAGCTTGAGCATGGTGTCGGCGAGGAAAGCAAAATCGATCATTGAATGCGCTCCCGTCTCAAGACTGTGCAGGGTTGCGACGCTGCGTGCGGCGCACGCGAGCTTCGGCCATGTTGAACACGCGACCCGAAAGCCCTGTGAGCAGCAAATACAGCGCGCCGCCGATGATATAGAACGTGAAGTACTGGCGGGTCGAACCGGCCGCCACCTGGCTGGCACGCATCAACTCCACCAGACCGATCACCGAAATCAGTGCTGAGTCTTTCAGGCTCATCTGCATCACGTTGCCCAGGCCCGGCAGGGCGTAGCGCATGATTTGCGGGATCAGCACCCGGCGAATGCGCATGGCTTTGGTCATGCCGATAGCCAGGGCCGCTTCAAGCTCGCCCTTGGGCACCGCGATGAACGCGCCGCGGTACACCTCTGCCTGATACGAAGCGGAGATCAGCCCCACCGCAATGGCGCCGACCAGAAAAGGAGGAACATCGATATAGCCTTCAGCCCCGAACCAGTGGCCGACGGCAGATACAACCGTGGCGCCACCGAAGTAGAACAGGTAGATCACCAACAACTCGGGAATGCCCCGAAACAGAATCGAATACAGCTCGCCGAGACTGCGTAACGAGCGTCGGCGAGACAATTTCGCCGCTGCAATCACGCTACCGATGGCTGCGCCAATCAACAAAGCCGCCAACGTCAACAAGAGCGTGGTCAAGGTCGCCTGAAGCAACGCCATCCCCCAACCCGTCTCACCGAAGCTCAGCATCTGCAAGAGATTCATATACACATTCCTGCGGTTAACTCATTTGAAGCCCGGCGCCGCAAGGGCGCCGGGTACACGTGCATCAAGACTTAGGTGTCAGATCCAGCTTGAACCATTTTTCGCTGAGTTTTTTCACGGTGCCGTCAGCCAGTGCGTCTTTCAGAGCGGCGTCGAACTTGGCTTTCAAGTCGGCGTCTTTCTGACGGAAGCCCAGTGCTTCGCCGTCGCCCCAAACCGGGCCACCGATCTGCGGGCCGGTGTACTTGAGGTCTTTGTTTTCTGGCTTGCCCATCACGGAATCAAAGAAGGTCACGTCGTCGAATGCGACGTCGATGCGGCCGGCTTCCAGGTCGAGGATGGTTTCTGCCGAACTGCCGTATTCACGAATGGTGGCAACGTCTTTGAAGTTTTCATCAATGAACGGGGTGTACACGGTGCCGGAAGCGATACCGATGGTCTTGCCTTTCAGCGCAGTGCGCAGCGCTTCGATCTTGGCGCGGTTGTCTTTGGCATCAGTGCCCAGAGTCAGGCCCTCGGCCTGGCCGGTTTTACCTGGCAGCAACTTCGCATCGAGGGCAACGAAACTGGCCGGGGTCCGCGCGTAAGGGGTCGAGAAGGCCATGACCTGCTGACGTTCTGGCGTGATCACGATCGCGTCCATCAACACGTCGAACTTGCCGGCGTTAAGGCTGGCAATCATGCCGTCCCAATTCTGCACAACCACATTGCACTTCATTTTCATGCGCTCACAGAGCACTTCCATCAGCTCAGGCTCGAAACCGCCGATCTTGCCGCCTGGCAAGGTCAGGTTCCACGGCTCATACGCGCCTTCGGTGGCGATGTTCACAGACGTCCAGTCTTTGGCCTGCACAACCGGCATAAACGCCAGTGCAGCTGCACCGATAGCAACAAATCCAAGCAAACCAAGTTTCTTCGACATCGTCATCCTTCCCGCCTGAGCCCAATGGGTATGTGTGTAGTCAAAAACCACAAACGTGGTCCCCTATGCTTGTACATACAGGTACTAGCAATTTAAAAGCCAACTCGACAAAGCCCCTTGAAAAAGACAAGCAAGCCGCAGCCGAGGCGGTTTTCGGGGAGCTTTTAAACTGTAGCGCGTTGCGCGGCCGACAGGGGCTGCGCACCAAGGAAGGGAGCGGGCGTTACTTAACGAACCAAAAGTGTGCTTTTCAGACACGCACGGGCTGTTTGCCGGTAGCAGTCAAGCCGGAACGGGGTGGCAACATCGGGGAACAGGGCTTCAGGAAACACTAGCGGTGCAATCGGCAGTGAGTTTAAGCCGCTTTACATCTGAAGCAAACATGGCTAAATCTGCAATCTTCTTTAGTTTTTCTAAACTAAAAATCTAAATTCCAGACCTCGAGAACAGCATGAGCCTTCTACCGCCCCTGCGATCGCTGCAGGTATTCGAAGCTGTCGGCCACTGCGGCGGGATCTCCCAGGCCGCCAAGCTTTTGGGTATTACAGTAGGCGCCGTCAGCCAGCAAATGCGCATCCTCGAAGACGCCCTGGGCCTGAGCCTGACCCACAAGGACGGTCAGCGCGTGCGCCTGAACAGCAACGGGCAACGGTTTCATGCGCGCTGTAGTTCAGCCTTCGAAGAACTGAGGCTCGCCACGGCTGAAGTGCAGCGCTCGAAAAACCCGCACAATCTGTATGTCAGCGCCCTGCCCTCGCTGCTCTCGAAGTGGCTGGCGCCGCTGACCTACGAGTGGGAAAAACAATCCGACACGCTGAGCCTTTATCTCGACAGCACCCTCGTCGAAACCCTGGATGACGGTGTGGATTTTTTGATCAGCTACGGCGAGAGCCTGGAGCGAGGCATTCACACGCTGGTACTGTTTCAGGACTGCGTGGTGCCGGCGTGTTCGCCTCGGCTGGCAGAGGCCGATATCAATGGCCCAGCCGCGCTACTGCAACTGCCCCTGATCACCATTGATTCACGGCCAAAGTTCGACGTGCCGCCCTCTTGGGAAGAGTGGTTCACTTCCACGGGAGCGCCCATCGAACAACCGATCACGGTACTGCGCAGCTATTCTTCTTCGGCTCTGGCGATCCAGGCCGCCATTGACGAGCAAGGCGTGGTGCTCGCCCATTATTCGATGATTGAACGCGACATTGCCGCCGGACGCCTGCTCATTCCTTACTGCCACGCAATACAACTGTCGTCGCCCTATCAACTGCGCTGGAACCCGAATACGTTAGACAAACCGCAATGCCGCGACTTTCATCGCTGGCTGGTCGCACGCGGCAAAGAACAGCAACAACGCACGGACCAGCTGCTGGCGTTGACCCAGCCTTTTATTAAATAAATAAAAACGGAGCCCCGTTAGATGAGCAGCCAATACACAGCGGTTTTCCTCGACCACACCTCCCTCGACCTGGGTGATCTGGACCTGAGCGTATTGCACGGGCAATTCGCCGACCTGCACCTGCACAGCAGCAGCACACCACAACAGGTCATCGAACGCCTGCAAGGCGCACACGTGGCGATCACCAACAAAACCATTATCGACGCCAACACTTTCGCCTCGTGCCCGGATTTGAAGCTGGTGCTGATCACCGCTACCGGCACCAATAACGTCGATCTGGTTTCCGCCCGCGAACACGGGGTGGTGGTGTGCAATTGCCAGGGATACGGCACGCCGTCGGTGGCGCAACACACGCTGATGTTGCTGCTGTCGCTGGCGACGCGGGTGTCCGATTACCAAAGCGCAGTGCAACACGGCCGTTGGCAGCAAGCGAAAAACTTCTGCCTGCTGGATTTCCCGATTGTCGAACTGGAAGGCAAGACCCTGGGCTTGCTGGGTCACGGCGAATTGGGGGGCGCAGTGGCGAAGCTGGCGGAAGCCTTTGGCATGCGCGTGCTGCTGGGACAGATTCCGGGGCGCCCAGCTCGCCCGGATCGCGTGCCGCTGAATGAACTGCTGCCGCAGGTCGACGCCCTGACCCTGCACTGCCCGCTCAACGAACACACCCGCGACATGCTCGGCGCCCACGAACTGAGCCTGATGAAGCCCCACGCGTTTATCGTCAACACCGCTCGCGGCGGGCTGATCAATGAGCAAGCATTGGCCGACGCCCTGCGCAATGGTCATCTGGGCGGCGCGGCCACTGACGTGTTGACCGTAGAGCCTCCGGTCAACGGCAATCCGCTGCTGGCCGGCGACATTCCGCGCCTGATTGTGACGCCGCACAACGCCTGGGGCAGCCGCGAAGCCCGGCAGCGTATCGTCGGCCAACTGATCGAAAACACTCAGGCGTTTATCGCCGGCACAGCGAAACGAGTGGTGAGCTGATTCTGTTAGACTTCGCCCCTTTTTTCAGGAGCCTAACCATGGACCCGCGCAGTGAAGTGTTACTCCGTCAGGCCGGACTGTTCCAGGGCTCGCTGCTCCTGGCCGGATTGCCTGCCGACGATCTGCTCGGGACATTGCCGAACGCCCGCGGTTGGTGTTGGCATGCCGGCGACCAGGCGGCGTTGGATGCGCGTTTCGAAGGTCGCACCGGGTTCGGGGTCAATATCCCGGAGCAGCCGTTCGAGGCCGCCGTGCTGTTCCTGCCCAAGGCGCGCGACCTGACCGACTACGTGCTCAACGCCCTGGCCTCACGCCTGGCTGGCCGTGAATTGTACCTGGTGGGTGAAAAACGCAGTGGTATCGAAGCCGCCGCCAAACAGCTCAGTCCTTTCGGCAAACCACGCAAACTGGACAGTGCCCGTCACTGTCAACTGTGGCTGGTGACCGTGGACAACGCCCCGCAAGCGGTTGAACTGGAAAGTCTGGCGCAGCACTATGAAGTCGAAATGGAAGACGGTCCGCTCAAGGTCGTCAGCCTGCCCGGCGTGTTCAGCCATGGCCGACTGGATCGTGGTTCGGCGCTGCTCCTGCAACATCTGGACAAGCTGCCGAGCGGCAACGTCCTCGACTTCGGTTGTGGTGCCGGTGTATTGGGTGCCGCGATCAAGCGACGCTACCCGCACAACAGCGTCACGCTGCTGGATGTCGATGCCTTCGCTACCGCCAGCAGTCGCCTGACATTGGCCGCCAACGGTCTGGAAGGCGACGTGTTGACCGGCGACGGTATCGACGCCGCACCCATGGGTTTGAGCACGATTTTGAGCAACCCACCGTTCCACGTCGGGGTTCATACCGATTATCACGCAACGGAAAACTTGCTGCGAAAAGCACGACAACATCTGAAATCGGGTGGCGAACTGCGGCTGGTTGCCAACAGCTTCCTGCGTTATCAACCACTGATCGAAGAGCACCTTGGTCCCTGTGTGGTCAAGGCCGAAGGTCAGGGCTTTCGCATCTACCGCGCCAAACGCGCCTGAAAATAAGCGCTTGCCGAATAGGTTCGGTGTAGGCAAAATCCGCTCCGTCCTAGGGGAGTAGTCTCCCACGAGCGCCATGCTCGTCCGGCACGTATCAACATACTTGGTCAACAGACCATGGTGCGTGCGACCCAGATCTGCTTAGACAGATCGGTGGTTTGACAAGACCTATGACACGAACACCTTACCCGGGGCGGGGAGGCTGTACGTGTCATAGCCGTGTTGACCCGCCCCTTAGGAAAACCCTGATGCTGGAATCCCTGCTGATCCCCACCGCTGTTGTCGCCTTGGCCGAAATCGGTGACAAGACGCAATTGCTCGCCCTGATTCTTGCCGCACGGTTTCGCAAACCCTGGCCAATCATCGCCGGGATCGTCGCCGCGACCCTCGCCAACCACGCTGCTGCCGGTGCGGTCGGTGCCTGGTTCGGCAGTTTCTTCTCCGATGCCACCCTGCACTGGATTCTCGCCGCCAGCTTCACCGCCACTGCGCTGTGGACTTTGGTCCCGGACAAAATGGACGATGACGAAGGCAACTCCGCGCGCAAGTTCGGGCCGTTCCTGACCACCCTGATTGCGTTCTTCATCGCCGAAATCGGTGACAAAACGCAGATCGCCACGGTGATGCTCGCCGCGCAGTATTCGCATCTGTGGCTGGTGATTCTGGGCACAACGGCGGGCATGCTGATCGCTAACGTACCGGTGGTGCTGGCCGGCAACTTCGCTGCCGACAAACTGCCGTTGACGCTGATTCGACGTCTGGCTGCCTGTGCGTTTTTCATCCTGGCAGTGGTCGCAGTGTACAAGGCGATGCAGGTCAGTGGTTGGGTCTGACAAGCACGTAATGAATGGCGGTGTGCCTGACGCACCGCATCAACCCATTCGCCAACAAGTTAGCTCCCACAGTGGTTTTGCGGCAGGCACAAATCCACTGTAGGAGCTGCCGCAGGCTGCGATCAATCGACATCGCGAAGGTTGTTCCAACCTTATCGCAGCCTTCGGCAGCTCCTACAGAGCGCTCGCGTATCTATTAACCCGGGGTCAAACACTCTGGGGCATTGAGCTTCGGATCGTTCACCAGATTGGCCAGCGGTCGCTCACGCAACGGGGCTTGCGCGCCGGCCAGCAGTGCTTGCAGGGTGTGGACCGGGGTCTCGGGATTCAGCCAGGCTTCTTGCCCTTCGGCATCAAGAATCAACGGACGCCGCTGGCTGGCCGCTGCCTGGGTCACCACGGCAACGCTCAGGTAGACGTTTTCATCCACCGGGAAAGCCTCCCAAATCGCCGCGAAGAACAGCGACGAGCCCTCCCCTGGCGTCAACCAGAATGGCCGCTTGCGCGTGGTGCCGCGCCACTCGTAAAAACCGTTGGCCGGCAGCAGGCAGCGGCGCAAGCGAAATGCCTCACGAAACATCGGCTGCTCGGCCACGGTTTCGGCGCGGGCGTGGGCCGGTGTGCGCGACATATCGGTCAACCACGGCGGCGTCAGCCCCCAACGCGCCCGGGCGACTTCGCGCTGGCCCTCCGCGTTACGCAACATCAACACCGAATCGTGTGGCGAGATATTCCATTGCGCTCGCTGGTCAGCAGGAAAGCCGGGCAGTGCCGCAAAGGCGGGATTCCAGCGAAACAGGGCATAACGTCCACACATAAGGGCAACAAACTCTCTTCAGCAGACGAGCACATCAGGAAAGGTATCAGGCTCATCACCCGACAACGGCAGGGCGGCATTGTACGCGGCGATCAGTTGACGTGCCTGTTCGGCCTGGTCATTGTCGACCGACAGCCCCAGCAAGCCAAACACCGGCAGCTCGCCGACACCGCCGAGCAAATCACGACCGGTCAAGTGCGATTCGACACCCTCACTGGCGAGCATGCTCTGCAACAACTCACCTTCCATCAGATTTTCCGGCTCGTAGATTCTTTGCATTATTCGTTCTCGCTGCGCACATCGAGGTTCCAGTCGTCCCCATCGGTCTGCAAATCGAACACTATCGGCCGGCAACACACCGGGCAGTCTTCGATGTAGGACTGGTCACCGCCGGACAAATCCAGCACGGCTTCAACCGATTCCCCGCAGTAGGGGCAGTCATAACGTTGAATTTCCTGCATCGCGGTCTCCGGCATCAGTTGTGCGTATAATCGCCAACCATTTTGAGGGCTGGTTATTTTTTGTCAGTGTTTATTTCAGATCCAGCCTACCTTTACCCTAGACGTTTACAACAAGAGAGCATGATGGGCGAATTTGATGCCATCCGACCTTACGACGACGCCGAAGTCTCAGCCGTACTGGCGCGCCTGCTTGGCGACAAGGCACTTCTGGATATCCTCACCCACTACCGCTTTCCACGCCTGGCCGATGCGTTCGGCTGGCTGCTGAAACCCCTTATAACCTATCGCCTGCGCAAGGAGTTCGCCGGCGTTCATTCGGTAGCGTCCCTGCAGGACAAGGTCGAAGTGTATGTCGACCGGACCATTGATCGCGCCACCGATGGCGTGACCTACACCGGCGTCGAACAACTGAAATCCGGTTTGGCCTACCTGTTTCTGGCCAACCACCGCGATATCGTGATGGACCCGGCTTTCGTCAATTACGCCGTGTACCATGCCGGCCTGCCAACACCGCGCATCGCGATTGGCGACAACTTGCTGCAAAAGCCCTTCGTCAGCGACCTGATGCGCCTGAACAAGAGCTTCATCGTGCATCGCTCCATCAGCGGGCGGAAGGAGAAGATGGCGGCGTATCAGTTGCTGTCGGCGTACATCAGCCATTCGCTGCTCAATGACTGCCAGTCGATCTGGATCGCCCAGGCCGAAGGCCGCGCCAAGGATGGAGACGATCGCACCGAGTCGGCGATCCTCAAGATGTTTCACATGAGCCGCAAGGACGAGCCGTTTGCCGAGGTGATTCAGTCACTGAACCTGACCCCGGTGTCGATCAGCTACGAGTATGACCCTTGCGATCACGCCAAGGCGCGCGAGCTGTACATCCGCGCTACCACCGGCAGTTACACCAAAGCGCCAGGCGAGGATGACGTCAGCATTGCGCTGGGGATCACCGGCTACAAAGGCCGAGTGCACGTCAGCTTTGCGCAGCCCATCACCGGATTGTTCGAGGACACCAAGCAACTGGCGATCGAAATGGATCGGCAGATTCTCGGTGGCTACCGCCTGTTCCCGGTGCATTACCTCGCTTACGCGCAATGGACGGACATCGATCCGACGCTGAACGTGCCGAGCGCGGCCGAGGTGTTCCCGGCTGACGAACTGGCTCGTGCGCAAGAAGCATGGCAGCGACGGCTCGATGGCTGTCCGGCCGAGCATCGCCCGTGGCTGGTGCTGCAATACGCGACACCGGTACGCAATCAGTACCGGGTCAAGGCTGGCGTGCCGCTGTAAATCACTCGCTGTCTAGTCCTGAAATAGGTTTACACCTGTTTCACTTCAAAAACGCCCGATGCACCGCATCGGGCGTTTTGTATTTCAAGGCTAGGTGGGGCCGCTTCTCGTTGTAGATCCTTACAGACTCTCCAACCATGTGGGTCGCATCAGCCAAGTCCTTGGGGCGGTGCAGCAAGAATTCTGTTTTCAAAATGCCGTTCACACGCTCTGCGAGCGCGTTCTGATAGCAGTCATAGCCATCGGTCATCGAACACCTGACGCCATGCTTGGCGTGCAGCCTTTGGTAAAGATCAGAGCAATACTGGGCACCTCTATCCGAGTGATGAACCAGTAGCTGATCGGTTTTCCTTTGTCGCAGCGCTTTACTCATTGCCTGGATGACTGATGCCGTGTGCAGGCTTTCATGCACGTGATAGCCGACAATCTTGCGAGAGTAAGCGTCCGTCACCAAGCTCAGATAAACGACACTTTGCTGCGTAGGCAAGTAGGTGATATCTGCGACCCAAACCTGCTCGGGACCTGTAGCCACAGCCTGATTAGGGCCAGGTTTGAGCAGGTTGGGGTGTCGGCGAAAGCGATGATGGCTGTCAGTTGTCTTGTGATAGGCACGCTTGCGCTGAACCAGCTGACGGCGGTCACGCAAGATATCAAACAGCCGGTCTCGACCGACCTTCAGGGCCTCGTCGGGCTCTGAGTGCATCAGACTATGCAGCTTGCGAGTACCTAACCGAGGCAACTGAAGGCGCGTCTCAAGAACGAAGCCCATTACGGTTTGGGCGCTCTTCGCGCGCGCGTCAAACGCTCGGTTACGTTTGTAATATGCCTGTCGGGAAATGCCCATGAACTGGCAAGCCCTGGAAATGCTCAGGTCTTTGATTTGCCCTTGGGTGAGGACTTGCCGGATCGCTTTTTTACGACGCAAACACCGTAGTCGTTTTTCAGAACGTTCACGACAGCTTCAAAGAACTGCGCTTTCTGGTTGCTTAGCGCCAACTGTTCTTCAAGCTCTTTGATCCGTTGCTCGGGCGTCAACGGGAGGTTTGGTTCGGTCATGGACCTGCTCCTCGGCTCTCGAATTGATGCGCCTAGGCTCCAGTCCTGCCGACCGTGCTTGCGTAACCAGACCAGCACCGTGGACCGGCCTTGGATGCCATAGCGCCGTTGGGCTTCTTTATAACCCAACTCGCCTTTTTCGACTTGGTCTACGACCGATAATTTAAAGGCTAGCGTGTAGTCACGCTGGCTCCGCCTTTTGCCTGATTCCATTACATCCTCCTGAAGATAGGTCAGAAGGTGTAAACCTTATTCAGGACGAGACACGCGGATTAAAAAAGGCGCCTCTTCTCGGGCGCCTTTTTTTGCAGTGCTTTTTATCGCGGCGACGAGCAGTCGCCCGTCGTCACCGTAACGTAACCTGAACCCGCCACTGTGTCGCTCCTCGATACCCAATAGTGAGCCACTCATGTTGCACGCAGAGAACCAGGATCGGTTGTATCTGATCGCCCAGAGCGATGAACAGCAAGCGCTGATCGATGCGCTGTCCTTCAACGTGCATGACCGCCATTGGCTGGTCTACTGCGCCCTGGGTGGCCATCAGCATCACGATCTCCCGGAACTGGACCTGCATACGGGTGTGAGCTATTTGGGGTTCTATCAGGAAGCGGCGTAGGCCAGATATGTGATACCTGTAGGAGCGAACTTGTTCGCGAGGCGGTGTGTCAGGAATATAGCCTCGCGAACAAGTTCGCTCCTACAGGGTTACCGCCAATCAGACCGTATTACTGGCCCAACACCTTGCCGATGGTTGGGTCCTGGAACAGGCGGGTCAGCGCATCGCTGAGTACATCGCTGACCAGCTTGGTGTTGGTCTCTTCGTTCGGTGCCATACCGAAGCGCTGATCCAGCGACGCGGCATAACGGCCGTTATAGCTGCGGCCATTGTTCAGCACGTCGGCGCGGAAGGTCGCGGCGATGGTCGCTTCAGTCACGTACAGGCCTTCTTTAGGCGACTGATATTTCAGGTCCGCCAACGTTACGGTGAGCTGTGGCGCGTTGCCATTGTTGCTTGACGGGGTGTAGCCCAACAGCCGCACGGCCGCTTCAGCCTGCTGTTGCAGCTTGGGCAGCAAGTCTGCAGCCTGAACGCTGATAGCGCTGGTTTCCGGGTACAGACCGCCACGGGTCCCCAGGGTTGGCGACGGACGTCCATCGACGACACGGACCACCACTGGCTGGCCATGCCCGACCGGAGCCAGTTGGCTCGTTAGCTTGGGTTGCGGGCTCAGTTGTTGCGGACTGTGGGCACAGCCGACAAGGGTCAAACTGCCTACAGCAAGCAAACCGAACAACAGGCGATTCAACATACTCATCTCTCCAGGGCCAGAATCAATATTGGCGGGCAGTATAGCGGTGCCGACGGGCGGCTCACTAGCTGAATCAGAGCTGAACCCTGTGGTTTAGGTTCCCTGGCAACATTGCGCAGCACATGTTTTTCTCACACATCTCACTGGCGCAATGTCACCTACATGTCACTTGCCTTAGGCAAGCTTCACCTCAGGCAGCCAAACAGGAGCCGTGCCATGAATTTTCTTTGGTCATTGTTCACCCCGCGCCGCAAACATCGCTATTACGCCCTGTTGGACAACAGCGGGGTTTGCCTGTCTTTTCACCACTGCGCCACACCGCCAAACGGCGCTGGGTGGGTGGTAATCAACGGCTTTTGCCCCAGTTGGCTGAACAAGCCGCTGCCCGATAAAGCCCGCGTCAGCACTGGCCCTCACTCCCCAAGAACCACTGTATCGCTGACAAACTGACCGAACGGCTAATAAAAGTCAGTTAATACGATCAATTCCGCCCGTTTCATCGCTATAATCTCCCCCCGATTATAAGGACGTCTCCTGATCGGGCCTCGCAGCATCGCTAATGCCTTGTATTAGCACCCCGCACCGCCCACAGAGAGCCGCCCACACAGATCGTGCGCACGTGTCAGTGCTCGCGGATCCGGTGTCGAAATGCTCGATCCTTTCGAACGTTCCTCGCCAGTCCGCCCTGCCCTTACCTGCATCCGGTCTGCCAGAGCTGCCTTTTCGTCAGTTCTTTTTTGAGGTTCACGACTCCAAAAGAGCGTGAAAAAAACGGGTTTTCACTACTTCACAAGAGTGTGGCGAGCAAATGAATAGTTTTGCGTTTGTACTGACACCATTAACGTCTGTCCCCGCCCTGTTGGACAGGGCTGACCGCTGCTGCGCAGTCTCCTTTACCGGAGCCTGAAGCCTGTCCACTACGGATTTGGTTGCACAAACGGACGCCTTGACGATAGTCGAATTGCCAGTCGAGCCTCAAAGTGAGTTCATAGGAACTCGAAGCCCGGTTGGTGGCGTCCGCTGAAGATGCAAAAAATTGCGAAGAATCGGACATGGCGATCCTGGCCATGAGTGACCTGGGGCACTATCGAATGCACGCCCCTACTACGCATGGCAGCTGACCTCGGGATCGTATGCCGTCAATTTGGTGCTGCAGATTTTGGAGACGCGTTAATGGCGCATAACGAAGCAGTCGATGTGGTATTGGTTGGGGCAGGCATCATGAGTGCCACCCTCGCAGTGCTACTCAAGGAGCTCGACCCCAGCCTCAAACTGGAAGTCGTTGAGTTGATGGATTCTGGCGCTGGCGGAGAGTTCCAACCCGTGGAACAACGCCGGTACCGGTCACGCCGGGCTATGTGAGCTGAACTACACGCCGCAAGCGGCCGACGGCTCCGTCGACATCAAGAAAGCGGTGCACATCAACACTCAGTTCGAAGTGTCGAAGCAATTCTGGTCCTATCTGGCCAGGAAAGGCACGTTCGGCTCCGCGAAATCGTTCATCACTCCGGTCCCTCACCTGAGCTTCGTCCAGGGTGAAGAAGGGGTTTCCTTTCTGAAAGCCCGCTTCGAAGCGATGCACACGCATCATGCGTTCTCGGCGATGGAATACACCGAAGACAAGGCCAAGCTGGCCGAGTGGATGCCGCTGATGATGCCGGGGCGCGCGGCCGACGAGCGTATCGCGGCCACCCGCGTCATGCGAGGGACGGACGTCAACTTCGGCGCCCTGACCAATCAGTTGCTCAAGCACCTCTCCAGTACACCGGATGCGCAGGTCAAGTACTGCAAGCGCGTGACCGGCCTGACCCGCAAGGGTGATGGCTGGAGCGTCAGCATCAAGGACGTCAACACCGGTAATACCCGAGAAGTCGACGCCAAATTCGTATTCCTTGGCGCAGGTGGCGCGGCACTGCCGTTGCTGCAAATGTCCGGTGTCGAAGAAAGCAAAGGTTTCGGTGGTTTCCCGGTCAGCGGCCAGTGGCTGCGTTGCGACAACCCGGAAGTGGTCAAACACCACCAGGCCAAGGTTTACAGTCAGGCCGCCGTGGGTTCGCCGCCGATGTCGGTACCGCACCTGGACACTCGTGTGGTCGACGGCAAAACTTCGCTGCTGTTCGGGCCTTATGCTGGCTTTACCACCAAGTTCCTCAAGCATGGCTCGCTCATGGACCTGCCATTGTCGGTTCGCGTCGCCAACATCGGTCCGATGCTGGCCGTGGCGCGCGACAACATGGACCTGACCAAGTACCTGGTCAGCGAAGTGATGCAGTCGATGGAACAACGTCTTGACTCGCTGCGCCGCTTCTACCCTGAAGTCAAAGCCGAGGACTGGCGCCTTGAAACGGCTGGCCAACGCGTGCAGATCATCAAGAAAGACGCGAAAAAAGGCGGCATCCTGCAATTCGGTACTGAACTGGTATCGGCCAAGGACGGTTCGCTGGCGGCCTTGCTGGGTGCCTCTCCGGGCGCCTCGGTAACCGTGTCGATCATGCTTGACCTGATCCAGCGCTGCTTCGCCGACAAGACGCAGGGTGAGTGGGCGGCCAAGCTCAACGAGATCTTCCCGGCCCGTGAAAAGGCGTTGGAAACCGATGCGCAGCTGTACCAGCGCGTCAACGCAGCGTCCAACGAAAGCCTGGAATTGGTCGAGAAGAGCAGCGAAGCCGAACGCATCGCTTGATGCTTCTCTGATATCAGAGCGTCAATAAAAACCCCGCCTTCGCAGGCGGGGTTTTTTATATCCGTTGTGTCGACTTACGAACGCCGCCGACACACTACTTCATGCTGAACTGCACTGAATATTCTTGGCCCGGCGTAGAACGACTGACCGTGGCGGTGCACGACGCGACAAAACTTCCTTCCGACTTTGCATTTGCCCAGTGAAAGGGCGTTTCTGTAGGCGTGAACCAACCAAACGATTTTTTAACCCCATGCCCTGCCCTGAAGGTGCAGGACTTGTTTCCAGAACTGTAGCGAAACGACACTTCAGAAACAGGCTGATTCGGATGGATAATGTTGAGGTTCGCTCGCGCACCCGCCGGAATATCAAACCTCTCAGGCAATGCATCGCCCAAAGACCAATTAGCTGAAATCAATTTAATTTCATCTATTGTTTGATTGTGCAGCTGGGCAGTCAACGCTTGCCCATTACCTGCGCAAGCGGTATTAAGCGCAAACAGACAACCCGCAAGAATACCCACAGCTCCAATTGCCACTTTCATTACTGAGCTTCCTTTCAAGAAATTTTAGCCATCCTCAAGGAGAGCAAGAACACCTCCTGTTACTCCATATAATAATGCGCTTCAAATTCTTTAAGACGTACATAATTAGTGACTTCTGCTTTGCAGACAG
Organism: Pseudomonas sp. NA-150; assembly: GCF_044336365.1. Taxonomy (NCBI): domain Bacteria; kingdom Pseudomonadati; phylum Pseudomonadota; class Gammaproteobacteria; order Pseudomonadales; family Pseudomonadaceae; genus Pseudomonas; species Pseudomonas sp. NA-150. The sequence continues at coordinate 5,639,141 of NZ_CP172305.1, forward strand.
CTTCAGTACGACCCAGAGATTGTGTCTTTGTCCAATGGTGAGGACCGATGAGCGTCATCGGCCCTTTTACCGTTTTTTTGATGGCATGGCCGGTCGTGAAATAGCACGCTTGTGTTGGGGAGCGAATGATAAAATCAACAACGCCCCCCTTCGCATCCAGCGGTACATTAAAAGCACCGACTTCTCCGGCGGGAATAGTGAACGCTTCCCAGTCTCTATCGCCAACATCCCAATTGGGATCCCAGAGATGAACTTCATTTTTAGTGTTGTTTGTGACATACCCCGTAAACGCCATTTTCCCATTCGCCTGAGCGACGTTTATCGAAAAGACACAACACACCCACAGGACGGCCTGTAAAAAACACGTATGACGCATTATTGAAATTCCTTTTTCAATCGTAAAAAGTAGACACCCCTTCGGGCACGCTGAGCAATAGAACCTTTAAAACAGCCGCTCGAAAGGCTTACCCCATAATAAACGTGATGACATAGTTATCTTCCGACTTACGAGTGGGTATCAATGCCCTGCAGATCGCCCCCACGTCCCCGACCGTCTTTGCCTTTGCCCACTCTACCGGTTCGATGGAATACATCAGCCACCCCGTCTTTCGCTCTGGTTTATGACCGACACTGAACTGGCAGGCTTTGCCGCCGGCCCGATAGGTAAATACCGCATCCCCTTCCATACGACTGGAGTGTTTCACCGTGAACGCGCCCTTGTGATAGCGGGGAATGGCATAGTCCTGATACGAGTAACTGCCGAAAGGCCAATCCGCGGACGATAGCGTCAAATCCTCTCCGGTTTTATTGATGATTGTGGAGGTCATTGTCGTAGACGAAGTTGCATAGGCAGAACTTGCACTCCCCATTAAGAAAAGCCACCCGCACACACGCCATATTTGTTTATTCATCATTGAATTCCATTTCAATTAAATAATATTTTCTCAGTGAACTTTTGTACTCAAGGTACGATTAAACGATAACCCAACCCAGCAGATCCCGCACTGAGAATTGGATTATAAAAAAGTAGGAAATATAGAAAGAATCTGTAGTTCAAATAAAAGACAACGACCGCTCCGAGGCATTGCACCTCGGGCGTTTAATTCACGATTTATCGTTCGACGTCCGTAGACGCCTGTAGCTATTGATGAAAAAGGTTAACCACGAGCCTTTTCAATCAGTTCGATGTATTCGTCGGCATTGCGCTGATCGGCAATCAACTCAACGAACGTCTTGCCGTGCTCGTCCTTGCCATCGAGGTCGTAACCGGCCTCGAGGAAGAACACCAGAAAGCGCTCGAAATCATTGATGCGCAGGCCTCGGTAGCCTTTGATCAGTTTGTGCAGCGACGGCGAAGTGGCATCGACTGGTTCAAAGTCGAGGAACAATTTGATCTGCGCATCGCCGATCTCATCACCAATCACCTGCTTCTTATCTTTACGCATTGCTGCTGACTCCAACTGACTCGCGGACATTTCACGGGCTGGCAGTTTACCCCTCGCCCACCCCGACGCTCAACGCGCGTGTAGCTCGGTCGTGTGCAAATCCGCCCAGACATGCCCATTGGCGTAGGTGAGGAACTGGCAATAAACCTTTTCATTGCGCAGCAGATCGATCACGGCCCGGTACTGGGTCATGGGGTAATACAGGGTCAGGGTATGGGTTTTCTCATCGAAGCCTGGCTTTTTCAGGCTTTTGCTTTCGCCGTCGAAGTGCACCAGCACCTCAGACACGGTCGCGCCCTTGTTCATCGGCTTGCCTTTCAGGCGCAGCAATAAAGGGGAAGTGACCGGGATCGGTTGCTGTGTCGACTCGCGCTGACTGCCGATGACCACCGAGTAATCGGTGATCTGTAGCAGTTGCTGCTGCTCCGGCACATCCTCGCGCAACGCCTGGTCGTCAGGCGGCAGGTATTGCGCGTGCATGGGCGGTGTCGTGGCGGCGGCCAGTGGCAGGCTGAACAGCACTAACAAGGCCGCAGTGCTACGAATCAAAAACGTCATGTCGGCTCCCCGGAAAAGCTGGCGAGCACTTTAGCAGCTTCGGCAAGGACCTGTAGGAGCTGCCGAAGGCTGCGATCGATCTGGGCCGCATTCGGAGGAACCGGTCGCCAGGATTTGGGCATTTTGAAGGCTCCGCAATCTGCTTCTGCCAAAGGCGTAGGAGCCAGCTTGCTCGTCAATCGAACTGCGCGCGCATCCAGGCCTGATACTCAGCCACACCGGCTTCACCTTCGCGAGGGGCCCAGTGGGCGATTTCAGCCTCGCTGACCGGCCGATACGGCCCGGCCTTGCACTCGAACATCAGCGTGTCCGGGGCCAGCACCACCAGACCGTGAAACACGCCAGGCGGCAGGTCGACACCGACACAGTCACCACCGGCCTGCATCAAGCGTTTTTCCAGCAATTGCCCATTCTCGTCGAACGTCAGCAGGCCCAGCGCGCCCTTGAGCACCAACAGGCACTCGGCCTTATCGGCGCTCAAATGACGATGCGGCGGCACATAGGTATCAGGTTGCATGCCCACGGCCATCCGATGACAGGGTTCTTCCATCTGGTGAAAGTTATGGTGCTGACGGCCTCGCGGATTGGCCGCAGCTTTCTCGGCCAAATCGATAAACAGCGCCTGATCAAGAAAGCGAAGAGTACTCATCATTACATCCCTTTGACCGCGTAGATTCCGGCCGCGTTACGCCAGTAGCCTTTGTAGTCCATACCGAAACCGAAGATGTAGCGGTCGATGCACGGCAGGCCGACGTAATTGGCTTTCAGGTCTGGACGGGCTTTGCGGTTGTGGTCTTTGTCGATCAGCACGGCGGTGTGCACCGCGCGAGCGCCGGCATGTTTGCAGAAGTCGATGATCGCGCCGAGGGTGTGACCTTCGTCAAGAATGTCATCGATGATCAGGACGTCGCGGTCGATGAACGACACTTCCGGCTTGGCCTTCCAGAACAGGTCGCCGCCGGTGGTTTCGTTGCGGTAGCGGGTAGCGTGCAGGTAGGACGCTTCCAGCGGGAAGTTAAGATGCGTCAGCAGCTTGCCGGAGAAAATCAGGCCGCCGTTCATCACGCAGAACACCACTGGGTTGCTATCAGCCAGTTCGGCGTTGATCTGAGCGCCGACACGGGCGATGGCCGCATCAACTTCAGCTTCTGTGTACAGGCAGTCAGCTTCGCGCATGATTTGACGGATATGCTCGAGATCAGCGGACATGGCGCTCTCCAAGGGGGCGGTAGACGAAAAGCCGGCAAAGGTACGCATCCGTCTCGGCCAGAGCAAGTGTTTCTGGACTAACGTTCCGAATGCAGCCATTAAGTACCACTAACACCGTAGGATAAATCAGCAACAGCCGTAAGACAGCAACCGCCGAATAGATTAATCTGGGCCGTTTTTTTGCCCCCCGCCGGAGCCTTTCCCTATGCCTATCCGTGAGATCCGCCATCCGCTGATCCGCCACAAACTCGGCCTGATGCGCCGTGCCGACATCAGCACCAAGAATTTCCGTGAGCTCGCTCAGGAAGTCGGTGCCCTGCTGACTTACGAAGCGACCGCGGACCTGCCGCTGGAAAGCTACGAGATCCAAGGCTGGGCTGGCACGGTGCAAGTCGAGAAAATCGCCGGCAAAAAAATCACCGTGGTGCCGATCCTGCGCGCCGGCATCGGCATGCTCGATGGCGTGCTCAGTTTGATCCCCGGTGCGAAAGTCAGCGCCGTCGGCCTGGCGCGCAACGAAGCGACCCTGCAAGCGCATACCTACCTGGAAAAACTGGTTCCGGAAATCAACGAACGTCTGGCGATGATCATCGACCCGATGCTGGCCACCGGTAACTCGATGGTCGCGGCCATCGACCTGCTGAAGAAAGCCGGCTGCAAGGAAATTCGCGCGATGGTGCTGGTGGCGGCGCCTGAAGGTATCGCCGCGGTCGAGAAAGCGCACCCTGATGTGATGATCTACACCGCGTCCATTGATGAGCGTCTGAACGAGCACGGTTACATCATTCCGGGTCTGGGCGATGCCGGTGACAAGATATTCGGCACCAAGCAGAAGGACGCCTGATGAAGCCGGATGAATTCAATGATCCACTCTGGCGCACGGTGCTGTCGGGCGCGCAGATGCTGTTCGTGGCCTTTGGCGCACTGGTGCTGATGCCGCTGATTACCGGCCTTGACCCCAACGTCGCACTGTTTACCGCCGGGCTTGGCACACTGCTGTTTCAAGTGGTGACCGGGCGTCAGGTGCCTGTATTTCTCGCCTCGAGCTTTGCCTTTATTACCCCGATCATCCTCGCCAAGGGCCAGTTCGGCCTGGCCGCGACCATGGGAGGGGTGATGGCGGCCGGTTTCGTCTACACCTTCCTCGGCCTGGCCGTGAAGATAAAAGGCACTGGCTTTATCGACCGTCTACTGCCGCCGGTGGTGATCGGCCCGGTGATTATTTCCATTGGTCTGGCGATGGCGCCGATTGCCGCCAACATGGCGATGGGCAAGGCTGGTGATGGCACACAGCTGATTCCTTATCACACAGCGATGATGATCTCGATGCCGGCATTGCTGACCACCGTGATCGTTGCGGTGTTCGGTAAAGGCATATTCCGTCTGGTGCCGATCATCTCCGGCGTGCTGGTGGGCTTTGCCTTGTCGTTCTACTTCGGCGTAGTCGACATGGTAAAAATTGCCGCCGCGCCTTGGCTGGCACTGCCGCACTTCACTGCGCCGGAGTTCAACTGGCAGGCGATTCTGTTCATCGTGCCTGTGGCGCTGGCGCCGGCCATCGAGCATATCGGCGGGGTGATCGCAGTCGGCAGCGTGACCGGGCGTGACTACCTGAAGACCCCAGGCCTGCATCGCACCCTGCTTGGCGACGGTATCGCCACCACTGCTGCCGGATTGTTCGGCGGGCCACCCAACACCACCTACGCCGAAGTCACCGGCGCGGTGATGCTGACCAAGAACTACAACCCGAAGATCATGACCTGGGCGGCGATTTTCGCCATCAGTCTGGCGTTCATCGGCAAGTTCGGTGCGCTGCTGCAAAGCATTCCGGTACCGGTAATGGGCGGGATTCTCTGCCTGTTGTTCGGCTCGATCGCGGCGGTGGGGATGAACACGCTGATCCGGCACAAGGTCGACCTCGCCGAAGCGCGCAACCTGGTGATTGTTTCGGTGACGCTGGTGTTCGGCATTGGTGGCGTACTGATCGGCACCGGCACTGGACCAGACGACTTCGGCCTCAAGGGCATCGCCCTGTGTGCCGTTGTCGCGATTGCCCTGAATTTGCTGCTGCCGGGCAATGACAGCTGGAAGGAAAAGAAGAAGCTGGAAGAGATGCTCTAATACCGCTTCCACTGTAGGAGCGAACTTGTTCGCGAGGCGGTGTATCTGACACACCGCGTCAAGCTGCTCGCCAACAAGTTGGCTCCTACAGTAGAGGGGTCAGACAAGCCGCCATCGCGGGCAAGCCCGCTCCTACAACATCACCGGCGCCCGCTTACACAGCGTATTCAACGCCGCCGCCCAGTTCGGGTCGTCGTTCAAACACGGCACCAGTACCAACTCCTCACCCCCGGCCTCGCGGAATTGCTCTTTGCCGCGATCGCCAATCTCCTCAAGCGTTTCGATGCAGTCCGCAACGAACGCCGGGCACATCACCAGAATCTTTTTCACCCCTTGCTGCGCCAACGCCTCAAGGCGCGCTTCGGTGTAGGGTTCGATCCACTTCGCTCGTCCCAGACGCGACTGAAATGACACCGACCACTTGCCATCGGCCAGCCCCAGGCGCTTGGCGAACAACGCCGCAGAACGCAGGCATTGCGCGCGATAGCAGGTGGCAATCACTTCGGCAGAAGCATTCTGGCAGCAGTCAGCGCCCTTGAAGCAGTGATTGCCGGTGGGGTCGAGCTTGTGCAGATGACGCTCAGGCAGCCCGTGGAAGCTCAGCAACAAATGATCGTGATCCTGCTGCAAGTGCGGGCGAGCATTTTCCACCAGCGCATCGAGGTATTCGGGCTGATCATAGAAAGGTTGCAGCACCGAAAACTGCATCTCCAGGCGCTTGGCTTTTACTACCCGCTTGGCCTCTTCGATCACCGTGGTCACGGTGCTGTCGGCGAATTGAGGGTACAACGGCGCCAGCGTGACGTTGCGAATACCTTGCGCAGCCAGACGGGTCAACACCGTTTCAATCGACGGCTCGCCGTAGCGCATCGCCAGTTCCACCGGGCCATGTTTCCACTCCTTGACCATGGCCTGTTGCAGGCGCTTGCTCAGCACCACCAGCGGCGAACCTTCGTCCCACCAGATCGAGGCGTAGGCATGGGCCGATTGCTCCGGGCGCTTGATCAGGATCAACGACACCAGCAAACGCCGGACCGGCCACGGCAAGTCGATGACGTATGGGTCCATCAAAAATTGATTGAGGTAACTGCGGACATCCGCCACCTGGGTCGAAGCCGGTGACCCCAGGTTCACCAGCAACAGCGCGTGATCAGTCATGCAACATCCTATTTCAGTGGCGGCCCACTACGTCTTCCAAGGCCGCATGCAGATCGGTGAAGCGGAAAGAGAAACCTGCCGCCTGTAATCGAGCCGGTTGCGCCCGTTGGCCCCCCAGCAACAGTACTGACAATTCGCCCAACAGCGTGCGCAAGGCCAATGCCGGCATCGGCATGAACGCTGGCCGGTGCAAAACGGCCGCCAGCATCTTGGCGAATTCGCGGTTGCGCACCGGATGAGGCGCGCAGGCATTATACGGACCCTTGGCGTCGACACGATTCAACAGAAAATCAATCAGGGCAATTTGGTCCTGCAAGTGAATCCATGGCATCCATTGCCGACCGTTGCCAATCGGGCCGCCCAGCCCCAATTTGAACGGCGGCAAAAGGCGCTGCAAAAAGCCGCCGTGGCTCGACAGAACCAGCCCGGTGCGTACCAGCACCACGCGTATACCCAAGGCTTCGGCACGCTGCGCGGTCTCTTCCCAGGCGTCACACAAATGGCTGGCAAAGTCTTCGTTGACTGGCTGGGCCTCTTCGTTCAACTCACGCTCGCCACCGTCGCCATACCAGCCCACCGCCGAACCGGAAATCAGCACCGAGGGTTTCTGCTCAAGGCGCTCAAGCCAGGCCAGCAACTGTTCCGTCAGGCCGATACGGCTCTCCCACAGCAACGCCTTGCGTGCTCGGGTCCACGGGCGATCGGCAATCGGCGCCCCGGCCAGATTGATCACAGCGTCGACCGGCTGCACGCCGAGATCGTCCAGCGTTGCGATGCCATGAACCCCTGCACCACATAGCTTGGCCACCGTCGCCGGCCTGCGGCTCCAGACCGTAAGTTGATGGCCTTGCGCGCTCCAGTGTTTGCAAAGATGGCGCCCGATCAAACCAGTACCGCCGGTCAGCAATATGTGCATGACGTGCTCCTCGCGTGGCGTTCGCCGTAAATCCTTAGTCTACTGATTACAGGTGGCAGCTTTTCAGTCGCGACCTTGAGTTGGCCCTTAGGAAATTGACCAACCCGTTGTCTAAACCATAGGTCACGCCTGAAGACGGTGACGCTTTACGACTCGTTCGGATAGTTGAATAAACTCAATCAGGCACCAGACTGAAGATTTCGAGCCGTACGATCAGCACGCAGCAGTAAGTTATACCGAACAACATTATTGTACAGGTTTTAACTACGGCGTAGTCTGTACGGACAAGGTAACGAGGCCACCATGACTGTACCCATCGCAATCATCGGTACCGGCATCGCCGGACTCTCAGCGGCTCAGGCGCTCCACGCGGCCGGGCACTCTGTCCATCTTTTCGATAAAAGCCACGGCAGCGGCGGCCGAATGTCGACCAAACGCAGTGATGCCGGCGCCCTCGACATGGGCGCGCAGTATTTCACCGCGCGCGACCGGCGCTTCGTCGAAGTCGTTCAGCAATGGCAAGCCCAAGGCTATGTCGCGGAATGGACACCTCAACTCTATAACTACCGCTACGGTCAGCTCAGCCTGTCGCCCGATGAACAGGTGCGCTGGGTTGGCAACCCGCGCATGAGTGCGATTACCCGAGCCATGCGCGGCGACCTGCCGGTGACCTTCTCGTGCCGGATTACTGAAGTGTTTCGCGGTGTCCAGCACTGGAGCCTGCAAGACGCCGAAGGCGTGACCCACGGCCCGTTCAGTCACGTGATTATCGCGACCCCGGCACCGCAGGCGACGACCTTGTTGGCGGCTGCGCCGAAGCTCGCCGGAGTTGCCGCCGGGGTGCTGATGGAGCCGACCTGGGCCGTCGCGCTGGCGTTCGACACGCCGCTGGAAACACCCATGGAAGGTTGCTTCGTCCAGGACAACCCGCTGGATTGGCTGGCCCGTAACCGCAGCAAGCCTGGGCGCGCCAGCACCCCGGACACCTGGGTCCTGCATGCCTCCAGCGCCTGGAGTAAAAAGCATCTGGACCTGCCCAAAGAAGCGGTGATCGAAGCATTGCACGGTGCCTTCGCCGAGTTGCTCGGCTGCGCCATGCCCGCTCCGGCATTCACCCTGGCCCACCGCTGGCTGTATGCCCGACCGGCCACCGCCCATGAATGGGGAACCCTGTCCGACTCCGATCTGGGCGTGTATGTCTGTGGCGACTGGTGCCTCTCCGGCCGCGTCGAAGGGGCATGGCTCAGCGGCCAGGAAGCCGCCCGCCGCCTGTTGGAGCATTTAGATTAACCGCATCAATCCGCGCAAGTTGCTGCTGTCGAAATGGACAGCAGCCCTCCCCCGACACCGCGAAAAACACTTTCTGGTGACCGAGTTGTTCTGCGACGACGAAGGCACTGTGCTGGATATCGAATTGCAGGCGATCCTCACCCGGCGCAGTGAACGCCTGCCGTGGCAAACCCTGCAGGACGCCGACGTCTGGCGTATGGGCTGGCAGTAAGCCGTCCTATGTAGGAGCAGGCTTATCGGATAGCCGCACCGCTGCGATCCAGTGCGAAGCGCTGGCAAAATGGTGAATATCAGATTGCTGGAAAGTCGTTCCGACCTTATCGCAGGCAAGCCAGCTCCTACCGACCGCGCGCCTTGCGCTAGAAATCCGTGACAATTCCTATACAAAAAATTTGACTTGTACAGCCTCGAACCTATGATAGATAAAAATTGTACAGAAAATAATATCTGTACAAGTCTGCGTAGAGGCTTGTCATGACCGACTCACCCGCCCCTCACAAACCCAAGCTCGGCGTCAGCGCCTGTCTGATGGGCGTAGAGGTGCGTTACAACGGCGGGCACAAGGAGTCGCAGCTGTGTACTCAGCGGCTGAAAGAGTATTTCGACTTCGTGCCGGCGTGCCCGGAAGTCGCGATCGGCCTGGGCATCCCTCGCGAGCCTATTCGTCTGATTGGCGATCCGGACCATCCGCAAGCCGTCGGCACGGTGCATACCGAGTTGAACGTGACCCAGCCACTGGCCGATTATGGTCAGCACATGGCACAGCAGATGAGCGACATCTGCGGTTACATTTTCATGCAAAAATCTCCCTCTTGTGGTCTTGAGCGGGTCAAGGTATTTCAGGAAAACGGCCTGCCCACGCCTGTCGGCCGAGGCATTTATGCACAGGCTTTCTGCGCCGCAGTGCCCGATTTGCCCGTGGAAGAAGACGGGCGCCTTAACGACCCGGTACTACGGGAAAATTTCATCACCCGCGTATTCGCCTACGCCGACTGGCAAGCCCTGCGGCGGCAAGGGCTAAGCCGTCGCACCCTGACCGAGTTCCACTCACGCTACAAATACCAACTGATGGCCAACAACCCGGCGCAATACCGGGTGCTGGGGAAAATGCTCGGCTCAATGGCCAAGGCCGATGCCAACGAGGTCGGCCCGCGTTACTTCAGCGCACTGATGACCGCGCTCAAACGCTGTGCCACGCGCGGTACGCACACCAACGTCCTGCAACACCTCAATGGCTATTTCAAAAAAACCATGAGCGAGCCAGACCGCGAGGAAATGCAGCGCCTGATCGCCCAATACCGCCGAGGCGTGGTGCCGCTGGTGGTGCCGCTGACACTGCTCAAGCATCACTTGCGCCAGCACCCGGATTCGTATGTGGCGCAGCAGGTTTACCTGCAACCACACCCGGAAAATCTCAGCTTGCGAAATGCGATTTAGACCATGAAACAGTCGACCGATAACGGGCCCGACGAAACGTCCCTGCCCGACAACTATGCGCAGGCACTGGAACAAGGTTGGCTGCCGATCCGCGAAGTCGCCCGGCAAACCGGGGTCAATGCCGTGACCCTGCGCGCCTGGGAGCGACGTTACGGGCTGGTAGTGCCACAGCGCACGCCCAAGGGCCATCGGCTGTATTCGGCCGAGCATGTGCAACGAATCCTCGCGATTCTGACCTGGCTCAACCGTGGCGTATCAGTCAGCCAGGTCAAGCAGTTGCTGGATGCACAACAACCTATCGCCAGCCAACCGGAAAGCGACTGGGACACCTTGCGCCAGGCCTTGCTCCAGGCCATCAGCCAACTGGCCGAACGCAAAGTCGACGAAACCTTCAACCAGGCGATGGCCCTGTATCCGCCGCGAACACTGTGTGAACAGTTGCTATTGCCGCTGTTGGCGGAGCTTGAGAGGCGTTGGCAGGGCCACTTCGGCGCGCAGTTGGAGCAGGTGTTTTTCTACTCTTGGCTGCGCAGCAAGTTCGGCGCGCGCATCTATTACAACAATCGCCAATTGCACGGCGCCCCGCTGTTGCTGGTCAACCAGTCGGACGTGCCCATGGAGCCGCATCTGTGGCTCACCGCCTGGCTGATCAGCAGCGCCGACTGCCCGGTAGAAATCTTCGATTGGCCGGTGCCGGTGGGCGAACTGGCGCTGGCGGTGGAATACCTGCAACCCCGCGGGGTGCTGTTGTATTCGAGTAAATCGCTGAACCTGCCGTTACTGCCCCGCCTATTGGCAAACATCGCCTGCCCGAAATTGATTTCCGGACCAACGGTACGCATCCATTTCGACGAGCTATCCGTATGTACCACTGAGATTGACGGATTGACCCTCGCCGAAGATCCGCTGACTGCCCAGGCCGAGCTGCAACGCCTGGGGCTCATCTAAGGAAAGACACATGCAACTAATATGGCTGCGCTGCGATCTGCGCCTACACGACAACACCGCCCTGAGTGCCGCCCTGCAACGCGGGCCAAGTGTCGCCGTGTACCTGATCAGCCCCGGACAATGGCAAGCCCATGACGATGCCGCCTGCAAGGTGGACTTCTGGTTGCGCAATCTGGTCGAGCTGAGCCAAGCCCTGGGCGAACTGAATGTGCCGTTGTTGATTCGTCACGCCGACACCTGGGACCAGGCGCCGGCCGTACTGCTGAAGCTGTGCCGGGAACTGGGCGTCGAAGGCCTGCACCTCAATGAAGAATATGGCATCAACGAGACCCGTCGCGACCGCGAGGTAGCCGAGACCCTGCAAAACGCCGGCGTTCATTTCCACAGTTACCTTGATCAATTGCTGTTCAAGCCCGGCAGTGTTCTGACCAAGACCGGCAGTTACTTTCAGGTCTACAGCCAGTTCCGCAAGGTCTGTTACGCGCGCTTGCACGAGGCCATGCCTTCAATGGTGCACGCGCCGAAAGCGCAGCCTCCGGTGCACATCCACAGCGACAGCGTGCCGTACACCGTCGCCGGCTTAAGCACGCCGAGTGAATCGCTACGCGCGCTGTGGCCCGCCGGCGAAGCCGAGGCGCGTCGGCGTCTGGAAATGTTCACCGACGAACAGATCAACTACTACCAGAGCGAACGGGATTTCCCGGCAAAGCCCGGCACCAGTCAGCTGTCGGCGTACCTTGCGGCGGGCGTGCTGTCGCCGCGTCAGTGCCTGCATGCCGCGCTGATGAGCAATCACGGCGAGTTCGAGACCGGCAACATCGGCGCCGTCACCTGGATCAACGAACTGCTGTGGCGCGAGTTCTACAAGCACATCCTGGTCGGTTACCCGCGGGTTTCCCGGCACTGTGCTTTCCGCCCGGAAACCGATGCCGTGCAATGGCGCGATGCCCCGGAAGAGTTGGCGGCCTGGCAGGAAGCACGCACCGGGTTGCCGATCATCGACGCCGCCATGCGCCAGTTGCTGGAAACCGGCTGGATGCACAACCGGCTGCGCATGGTCGTGGCGATGTTCCTCACTAAAAATCTGTTGATCGATTGGCGTCTCGGCGAGCGATTTTTCATGCAGCACCTGATCGACGGTGACCTCGCCGCGAACAACGGCGGCTGGCAGTGGAGCTCATCCACCGGCACCGACTCGGCGCCCTATTTCCGCATTTTCAATCCACTCAGTCAGTCAGAAAGATTCGATGGCGACGGGCGTTTTCTCAAGCAGTGGTTACCTGAATTGGCAGAGCTGAACAAAAAAGAAATTCATAACCCGGCAGCGGCTGGCGGGTTGTTCGGTGTGGCCGATTATCCAAGGCCCATCGTCGACCTGGGCAAGAGTCGCGAACGTGCCCTGGCGGCCTTCAAAAACCTGCCGCCGCGCCAGGCAATGGGAGGTCGCCATGAGTGATTTCCTGCGCAGTTTTGCCCAACGCTTTGCCGCACTGGACAAAGATAATCTGCACCAGTTGCGGGAACTGTACAGCGATGACGTGGTGTTTACCGACCCGCTGCACGAAGTCCACGGGCTGCGCGATGTACAGCGTTACTTCGGTGAAATGTACGCCAACGTCAGCCAACTGCGTTTCGACTTCTATGCCTTCGACCAGGTTCGTGAAGGCAAGGGTTACTTGCGCTGGACAATGAGCTACCGCCACCCGCGCCTGAACGCTGGCCAGTTGATTCGGGTCGAGGGCTGCTCGCACTTGTTGTGGAACGACAAGGTTTACCAGCACCGCGACTTCTTCGATGCCGGCGCCATGCTTTATGAGCACGTCCCCGTTCTCGGCAGGGCGATTGCCTGGCTGAAAAGGAGGCTCGCATGAACCTCGACAAGGAACGCAGCATCTGGCTGACCGGCGCCAGCAGCGGCATTGGTCTGGCCCTGGCCGAAGAACTGCTCAAGGCCGGCCACCGTCTGGCCCTGACCGCACGCACGGTCGGGCCACTGGAAGCGCTGGACGAACGTTATCCGCATCAGGTGTTGCTGGCGCCGGGCGACATCACCGACAACGAACAGGTGATGGAGATCGGCGAGCGCATCGCCCAGGTCTGGGGTTCGCTGGACACGGTGATTCTCAACGCGGGAACTTGCGAATACGTCAACTGCAAACACTTCGATGCGGCGCTGGTTGAGCGTGTGGTGCGCACCAACCTGTTGGCCAGCAGTTACTGCGTACAGGAAGCGTTGCCGCTGTTACGACTGGGCAGAGACCCACACCTGGTGGCTGTTTGCAGCTCGGTGACCTTCCTGCCGTTGACCCGGGCCGAGGCTTATGGCGCCTCCAAGGCGGGTCTGCGCTACCTGTTTCAGGCGCTGCGCATCGACCTGGCCCACGAAGGGATCGACGTCACCATCGTCAGCCCCGGTTTCGTCGACACGCCGCTGACCGCCAACAACGACTTCCCGATGCCCATGCGCTGGCCCGCGGACAAAGCCGCGCGGCACATCGCCGAACGCCTGCTGCGGCTTAAACGGCCATTGGAAATCGCCTTTCCAACCCCGTTCATTTTCGCTCTGCGCCTGCTGGCGTTATTGCCCACACGCCTGCAACTGGCGCTGACCAGACGCATGGTTCGCTCACCCGACATGGAGAAGGACATCCCATGAATATCGCGATCATCGGCAGTGGTATCGCCGGGCTGACGACGGCCCATCTGCTTAATCGTCGGCACTCCATCAGTGTCTTCGAAGCAGAGGAATGGGTAGGTGGCCACACCCATACGGTGGATGTCACGGTCGATGGTCAGCAGCACGCGATCGACACCGGTTTCATTGTGTTCAATGACTGGACCTATCCGAATTTCATTCGCTTGCTTGGCACCCTTGGCGTCACGTTCAAAGCCACCGAAATGAGCTTTTCGGTGTGCGATCCCGATTCCGGCATCGAGTACAACGGCAACTCCCTGAACAGCTTGTTCGCGCAACGCAGCAACCTCTGCTCACCGCCCTTCTGGGGCATGTTGCGCGACATTTTGCGCTTCAACCGCGAAGCCCTGACAGACCTGCACAGTCACCGTATCGCCGCCGACACCACCCTCGGCGCGTACCTGAAAAACGGCGGTTACGGCCAGCGCTTCACCGAGCACTACATCGTGCCGATGGGCGCGGCGATCTGGTCGATGTCGCTGGCCGACATGCTGAGCTTCCCCCTGCAATTCTTTGTGCGCTTCTTCAAGAATCATGGACTGCTATCGGTCAACCATCGGCCGCAATGGTGCGTGATCGAAGGCGGGTCGCGCAGCTACATCGAGCCGTTGACGGCGGGCTTTCACAACAAAATCCGCCTGAGTTGCCCGGTGAGTCGGGTCGAGCGCGATGACCAGGGTGTCGTGGTCCATAGCCGCGCGGGCAGCGAGCGTTTCGACAAGGTGGTGTTTGCTTGCCACAGTGATCAGGCACTGCAACTGCTGGCTCAGCCAACCGAGGCCGAACAACACATCCTCGGCGCCCTGCCCTACGCCGAAAATGACGTGGTCCTGCACACCGATGTGCAATTGCTGCCCAAACGCCCATTGGCCTGGGCCAGCTGGAACTACCGTCTCGGCGGCGATGGTCAGCATCCAGCGGCAGTGACCTACGACATGAACATCCTTCAAGGCCTGACGTCCGACACCCGTTTCTGCGTCAGTCTGAACCAGACGGCGGCCATCGACCCGAGCAAAATCCTCGCGCGTTATCGCTACGCACACCCGCAATACAGCCTGAGGGCGGTGGCGGCGCAAGCTCGTTGGGAGGAACTGCACGGCGCCCACAACACCTATTACTGTGGCGCGTACTGGGCCAACGGTTTCCACGAGGACGGCGTGGTCAGTGGCCTGCGAGTGGCGCAAGCCTTCGGAGAACTGCTGTGAACAGCGCCCTCTACAGCGGCTGGATCGCCCATCGGCGGTTCCTGCCCAAGGCCCATGATTTCCGTTATCGGATCGGCCTGCTGTACCTCGACCTGGCTGAACAGGACAGCGTGCTGGGTCTATCGCCTCTGGCTGGCGGCAGTCGATTTTCGCCGTTCTCATTCCGCCAGAGCGACTACCTGCGCGAGTACACCCGCGCGGGCGTGAAACTGATCGACGCGGTGCGCCAGTTGGTCGGCGCAGCCATCGGCCATGCACCACAAGGCAGGATCTGCCTGCTGACCCAGGCGCGCAGTTGGGGATTGGCGTTCAATCCGGTGAGTTTTTTTTATTGCCATGAGAGCGACGGGCGACTGGCGGCGATCCTCTGTGAGGTCAGCAATACGCCGTGGCGCGAGCGCTATCACTACGTCCTGCCGGCCGAGGGTGAAGGTCATCAGCACTTTGCCGTGGCCAAGGCGTTTCATGTCTCACCGTTCCTGCCCCGCGACCTGGAATACCGCATGAGTTTCAGCCCGCCCAGCGACAAGCTCGGCGTGCACATGGCCGATTGGCAAGGTGAACACAAAGTGTTCGACGCCACGCTCAACCTGCATCGGCAGACGCTGAACCGCGCCAGCCTGCATCGTTATTTACTCGCGTACCCGTGGATGACCGCCAAGACCTGTCTGGCGATCTATTGGCAAGCCTTACGCCTGCTGATCAAGCGAATGCCGGTTTTTTCCCATCAGGCCGCCGACGGCGCCTACCGCATTGCCGCCGTGCAACCAAAGGATTCTCGCCATGAAAAGCAGTAGCGTAACGGCCAGTTTCAGCACCAACAGCCTCACCACTCATCTGCTGCGGCGCGGTGTGTTGCGTCAGTTGCAGCAACTGCGACACGGACAGTTGGTGGTGACTGAGGGCGACGAACGTCATGTGTTTGGTGCCGCCGGGGCGCTGCTGCAGGCGCAGATCCACATTCAGGACACGGCGACCTGGGGCCTGGTCGCCAGCAATGGTTCGATTGGCGCGGGTGAAGCGTTTATTCACGGCTATTGGAGTACGCCCGACCTGACCACGGTCATCCGGGTGTTCGTCAGCAACCTCGACGTACTGGATGCGATGGAGGGCGGCCTGGCCCGATTGAGTCGGCCATTCATTCAAGGCCTGCATTGGCTGAATCGAAACACCCGCAAAGGCTCGCAGAAAAACATCGCCGCGCACTACGACCTGGGCAACGAGTTGTTCGAGCAATTCCTCGACCCGACCATGATGTATTCCGCGGCGCAGTTCCTCACGCCAGACGACAGCCTGGAACAGGCGCAGATGAATAAACTGGATCGCATCTGCCAGAAACTCGCACTCAAGCCCACCGACCACTTGCTGGAAATCGGCACCGGCTGGGGCAGCATGGCAATTTATGCGGCGCAGTCCTACGGCTGTCGAGTGACCACTACCACGCTGTCGAAAGAGCAGTTTGCCTACACCGAGGCGCGCATCATCAAGTTGGGTTTGCAGGACCGGATTACCTTGTTGCTGGAGGACTACCGTGACCTCACCGGCGAATTCGACAAGCTGGTGTCCATCGAAATGATCGAGGCCGTAGGACACCGCTTCCTGCCGACCTACTTCAAGCAGTGCGCGCAACTGCTGAAGAAAAACGGTTTGATGGTGCTGCAAGCCATCACCATCCGCGAGCAACGCTACGAGCAAGCGAAGAACAACGTCGACTTTATCCAGCGCTACATCTTCCCCGGCGGCGCCCTGCCGTCGGTGCAGCGGATGCTGGACATCGTCAGTCGCGACACCGACATGAACCTGATGCACATGGAAGATTTCGGCCTGCACTACGCACGCACCCTGCGCATCTGGCACGACAACTTCCGTCACGCTCACGGCTACTTGATGGAATTGGGCTACGACGATTACTTCCTGCGGCTGTGGGAGTTTTACCTGTGCTACTGCGAGGGCGGTTTCCTGGAGCGGACCATCGGCACCGCGCAACTGGTGCTGGCGAAACCCGATGCGCAAGCGCAACCCCTGCTGGGGCGTTTCGATGCCTAAAAACCTGATCAACCTGTTGCTGTTTCAGGTTGGCTGGTTCGCCTGCGTATTGGGCGGCACCAGTCTGTGGTTGCTGGTCGCCGCAGGTGTGTTGCTGGTGCACCTGTTGTGGACCAGTTCATGGCGCAGCGAAGGTGATCTGATCATCAGCGTCACGTTGATCGGCACCCTGGTGGACAGTTTGTTGCTGGCGTGTAACGTCTTTGATTTCGACGCTGGCGGCCCCGTAATCCCGCTATGGCTGGTGGTGCTCTGGGCGCTGCTGGCCACCACGCTCAACCATGGCCTGGCCTGGACCGCCAAGCCGTTGTGGCGCGCCTGCCTGCTGGGCGCAGTGTGTGGACCGCTGTCTTATTACGCGGGCTCAGAGTTGGCAGGCGTGCGGCTGCCGTTGGGGCTGTGGCCCAGCATGCTGCTGCTTGCCGTGATCTGGGCGATGCTGTTTCCGATGTTGTTGTATGTAGCCGATTACTTTCGCTTGCAAACCGAACACCGCCTGCACTGATCGTCGGTCGGTCCGGCAACACAGGCAGCCGACAACGGCATACACTGCGCGCCTATGACCGACTCCCATATCCCAGTGACACAGATTCCTACCGAATCGGTTGTCACCTGTTCGACCTGTGCCGCCTGTTGCTGCCAACTGGAAGTGATGCTGATCACCGACACCGGCGTGCCCGAGCGCTATATCGATACCGACGAATGGGGTGGCGAAGTCATGTTGCGGCTGGACGATGGCTGGTGCGCGGCGTTGGATCGCAACACCATGATGTGCACCATCTATGAAAAGCGCCCGCTGATTTGTCGCGAGTTCGAGACCGGTGAAGCGGATTGTTTGAACGAACGCCAGGGGATTGCGACGGCGTATCGTTGATATCTAAGTCACACCATTACCTGAAGGAGCTGCCAAAGGCTGCGATCGCCTTCGACCTTGAAGGCCCTACGGGTCTATCGCAGCCTGCGGCAGCTCCAACAGGAGTCGCTGTCATTCCAGTATTAGAAATCCAACGGCATGGTGTAGTGCAACGCGTAACTTTCTACACCGGCGTTCGGCTCTTTGATCCCGCCGTTTGAATAGTGAGTCGCGCGAATGCCGATCTCATGCCCACCGGCGAAACGGAAGCCGAAGCCAACACGATCTTCGAACAAGAAGGCCGTACTGAGGTTTTGCGATTCTACACGGGTGCTGGTGAACAGTGCACCGCCGATACCGGCTTCCAGGTACGGCTTGACGCTGCCACTACCGAATTCGTAGACAAATACCGGAGAGAACGAAAAGCTGTTGTTACCTGAGGACTTATCGCCAGTCCAATAGGTGTATGCCGCGTTCCAATTACCCGTCAAACGCCCCACGTCAGTCTGAAACCAACTTTTATCCCAGTCAAACACCACGCCCAAGCGGTAAGTCTGAGTGGATTCTCCTGTCTCCCCTGCAGAGAACTCGATGCCTGCAGCTTGCGCACCAACACTCTGCCCCAGTAATGCGGCCGCAAGCGCAGCCAAACAAAACAGTCGCCTCATTAGAAACACCTTATTTGCCTAAACCGATTTAGAAATTATTGAAATTCAGCAGACTTTTTTATAGAAATCCGGTTTCAGGCAAGGTTCCCTCTCAATCCTGCGGATTTGACACAATGCTTACAGTGCAAAGAATCGCACACTGTCAGATTTTTGCCAGAGTAATGGCAAAATGTTTCGAAAGATTTCTACGTCGCCGCTGGTCCAAAACCGTGTATCTAGAGCAGGGCCGCCCCCCAAAAGATCACATTGGGCGAGTAAACGCTGGAGTTGCCGAGCAACCGCACCACCGGTGTCGATCAAGCTGATCGAGTCCGGCACCATGTCGTGCAGCAAAGGCTTGAGGAAGGGATAGTGGGTACAGCCGAGGATGATGGTGTCGCAGCCAGCAGCCAGTAACGGCTCGACATAACCGCGCAACAAATGGCGAATGGCAGGGCTGGTCAGGTCGCCGGTTTCAATCAGTTCCACCAGCCCTGGGCACGGCTGTGTAACAACCTGGACATCAACCGCAAAACGATCCAGCAATGCTGCGAACTTTGCACTCTGCAAGGTGCCGGTGGTGGCCAGCACGCCCACCCTGCCGCTACGGGTGGCCGCCGCCGCGGGTTTGACCGCCGGTTCCATACCGACGATAGGCCAGTCCGGGTAGCGCTCACGCAAATCGGCGACCGCTGCCACCGTCGCGGTGTTGCACGCCAGCACCAATGCTTTGGCGCCTTGCTGATGGAAAAACTCGGCGATCACCGCGCAACGCTGGCGAATGTACTCAGGGGTTTTCTCGCCGTAGGGAATGTGACCGCAGTCGGCCACGTACAGCAGCGACTCGTTGGGCAACAGGCTGCGAATCTCGCCCAGCACCGACAAGCCGCCTACGCCGGAATCGAAGACGCCAATCGGCGCGTCACTGCGACTCATGCGGTCTACTCATGCGCGGCCCCGCAGACACTGCACCCTGGATCGCGTTTGACCTTCAGTTCACGGAAACGGCTGGTCAACGCATCGATCAACATCAAACGCCCCACCAATGGCTCGCCAAAACCCGCGAGTAACTTCAGGGCTTCCAGTGCTTGCAGGCTGCCCACCAGCCCCACCAAAGGACCGACGACACCGGCTTCGCTACAGGTCAATTCCGCTTCGCTGCCGTGCCCGTACAGGCAGTGGTAACACGGGCTTTCTGCGCGCCGCGGATCGAACACCGACAACTGCCCTTCCAGGCGAATCGCCGCGCCACTGACCAGCGGTTTGCGTGCAGCGACACAGGCGGCGTTGACCGCTTCGCGGGTGCCGAAGTTGTCAGAGCAATCGAGCACCACATCCACCGCCGCCACCGCTGCCGCCAAACTGTCGGCGTCCAGCGCACTGCGATGAGCTATCAGCTTTACGTCCGGGTTGAGTGCCGTGAGGCGCGCAATCGAAGAATCGACTTTGCTCTGACCGACGCTGTGGCTGTCGTGAATGATCTGCCGCTGCAGGTTGGTCACGTCCACCGTGTCGAAGTCGGCCAGATGCAACTCACCAACGCCCGCCGCCGCCAGATACAGCGCCACAGGCGAACCGAGACCACCAAGGCCGACGATCAACGCCCGGCTTTGTTTCAGCCGCAACTGACCGTCGATATCAATCTGCCGTAACAGAATCTGTCGGCTATAACGCAGCAGCTCATCGTCGCTCAGCACGGGAGATGGCCGAGCGTAATGCGCTCGTGATCACCCAGATCGACGCGGCTGTGCACGCCTTCAAAGCCTTGGGCGAGCAACAGGTCACGCACGGCGGCAGCCTGATCGTAGCCGTGCTCCAGCAGCAACCAGCCACCGGCCTCGAGGTGCTGCGGCGCCTGGGCGATGATCACCCGCAGGTCATCCAGCCCGTCGGTGCCGGCCACCAGTGCGCTGCTCGGTTCGAAACGCACATCGCCGGCCACCAGATGCGGATCGGCCGAGGCGATATACGGCGGGTTGCTGATGATCAAATTGAAGCGCTGACCTTCAAGCGCGCTAAACCAGTGGCTTTCGATAATGCTGACGTTGTTCAGGTGCAGACGCTGGCGATTGCGCTCGGCCAACGCCACCGCTTCGGCAATCCGATCCACCGCACAAACCGCCCAGGCCGGACGCTCGCTGGCCAGGGCCAACGCTATCGCGCCGGTACCGGTGCCCAGGTCAAGAACCTTGGCCGGGGTGGCGGGCAGCAGTTCGAGTGCGGCTTCCACCAACAGCTCGGTTTCGGGACGCGGAATCAAGGTGTGCGGCGCCACTTCCAGGTCGAGCTTCCAGAAGCCTTGCTGACCGAGGATGTAGGCCACCGGCTCGCCATCACGACGGCGTTGCAGGTAAGCCTCGAAGGTCAACGCGGCCTCGGTGCTGACAATCCGCTCCGGCCAGGTGTGCAGAAAGCTGCGCGGTTTGCCCAACGCAGCCGACAACAATAACTCCACGTCCAGACGCGCGGTCGGCGAATCCGGCAGTTCGGCGCCTCTTAACAAGCTGGCGATAATCGTCATTTACTCACCCAATGCCGCAAGTTGATCGGCTTGATATTCAGCTAGCAACGGTTCTATCACTGCATCGACTCCACCCGCCAAAACTTCATCGAGGGAATACAACGTCAGGTTGACCCGATGGTCGGTCACGCGCCCTTGCGGGAAGTTGTAGGTGCGAATGCGCTCGGAGCGGTCGCCCGAACCGACCAACAATTTACGCTCACTGGCAATCGCGTTAGCCGCGGCGCTGGTTTGCTGATCGTTCAGCTTGGCCTGCAACCACGACATCGCCCGCGCGCGGTTCTTGTGCTGGGAGCGCTCTTCCTGGCACTCGACCACGATGCCGGACGGCAAGTGCGTGATGCGAATCGCTGAGTCGGTCTTGTTGACGTGCTGACCACCGGCACCGGACGAACGATAGGTATCGACCCGCAGGTCCGCCGAATTGATTTCGATGGCCATCTGCTCGTCGGGCTCAGGCAATACCGCCACGGTGCAGGCAGACGTGTGGATACGACCCTGGGATTCGGTTTCCGGCACGCGCTGAACCCGGTGTGCACCGGATTCGAACTTCAGCTTGCCGTAAACGTTCTCACCTTCCACGCGGGCGATGACTTCTTTATAGCCACCATGCTCGCCTTCGTTTTCCGAGAGGATTTCCAGACGCCAGCCACGACGCTCGGCGTAACGCGAATACATGCGGAACAGATCGCCGGAGAAAATAGCCGCTTCGTCACCACCGGTGCCGGCGCGGATTTCCAGGAACACGTTGCGCCCGTCGTTCGGGTCCTTGGGCAGCAGCATGCGCTGCAACTGACTTTCCAGCTCGACCAGTTGTTCCTTGGCGTCCTTGACTTCCTCGACAGCCATTTCACGCATGTCCGGGTCGCTGTCCTTGAGCAGCGCCTGCGCGCCGTCAAGATCACCCTGAACTTTAAGCAGCTGGTTGTAGGTGACGACGATCGGCTCGACTTCGGCGTACTCGCGGGAATAGGCGCGAAATTTGGTTTGCTCGGAAATGACTTCAGCATCACCAAGCAGTGCTGTCAGTTCCTCGAAGCGATCGTTGAGGATGTCCAGCTTATTGAGCAGTGAAGCTTTCATTGCGGGGGTTTATCCGTCGAGCCCTCACCGAGGGCAAAAAGTTCTTGGGCCATGGCCAGCGCATCGAGGCGGCCTTCGGCAGACAGCTTTTTCAGTTGCACGCTTGGGGCGTGCATCATTTTGTTGGTCAGACCACGCGCCAATTGCACCAGCACGTCTTCAGCGCTGCTGCCGTTGGCCAGCATGCGTTGCGCCTTGCTCAATTCGTCGTCACGCAAGCGCTCGCTTTGTTGACGATACGCCTTGAGCACGTCCACCGCCGCCAATTCGCGCAGGCGAAACATAAACTCGTCAACACCCTCGGCCACCATTTCTTCAGCCGCTTGCGCAGCGCCCTGGCGACTCTTGAGGTTTTCGGCGACCACTTCGTGCAGGTCATCGACGGTGTACAGGTAAACGTCGTCCAACTCGCCGACTTCGGGCTCGATATCACGAGGAACGGCGATATCGACCATGAAAATCGGCTTGTGTTTGCGCAACTTCAGCGCACTTTCCACCGCGCCTTTGCCCAGGATCGGCAATTGGCTGGCGGTGGAGCTGATCACGATATCGCTGTTGACCAGCTCCGCCGGGATGTCCGACAGCAACACCGCGTGAGCACCGAATTCGGCGGCCAGGATACTGGCACGCTCCAGGGTCCGGTTGGCGACCACGATGCGCTTCACCCCCAGTTCGTGCAGATGGCGGGCAACCAGGGTGATGGTTTCACCGGCACCGATTAACAACGCCTGACTGCGCTGCAGGTCGCTGAAGATCTGTTTCGCCAGGCTCACGGCCGCGAACGCCACGGACACCGGGTTTTCGCCGATGGCTGTGTCGGTGCGCACTTGTTTGGCGGCATTGAAGGTGGCCTGAAACAAACGGCCGAGCAATGGGCCGATGGTCCCTGCCTCGCGAGCGACCGCGTAGGCGGACTTCATCTGGCCGAGAATCTGCGGCTCACCCAACACCAGCGAGTCGAGCCCGGAAGCGACGCGCATCATGTGACGAACTGCCGCATCATCTTCATGCACATAAGCGCTCGCGCGCAGCTCTTCGACGCTCAAATGATGATAATCGGCCAGCCAACGCAGGATGGTTTCGGCCCCGATGTGATCCTGTTCGATGTACAACTCACTGCGATTGCAGGTCGAGAGGATCGCAGCTTCACGGCTGTCGGTGAGACGGCAGAGCTGCTGCAAGGCCTCAACCAACTGCTCAGGCGTAAAGGCCACGCGCTCGCGGACGTCTACGGACGCAGTCTTGTGGTTGATACCGAGTGCAAGGAAGGCCATTCAAGGTCGCTGATGGTGACGTGAAGCCGGCAATTGTCCTACTTCGACTGATTCAGAACAACCACCGTAGACTATTGTCCTTATAGAAGGGTTCACTGAAAAGCGGCGAACAGGGCGGTTTTCCATTGCTCCACCCGTCTGCCCAGTAGTTTTCGAACGGCCTGTGGGTTTGCTACTAGGCTTGTGTCATGATGATCCGACCGCAGGTAAAGTTGTCCTTTCCCCATATATGAATAGATCCTCCGCGTTATTCCTCGCCTTCGTCTTCCTGAATGGCTGCCAAATGATGGCTCCGGGTTCACCGGACGCTAAAAAGCCGGTGGCAGAGACGACTCCCGCACCTGCCGCCAAGCCGCAGGTCTACAGCTCATTCACCCCGGACACCGTGGTCAGCCTGCTGACGGCGGAACTGGCTGGACAGCGCAATCGCTTCGACGTAGCGCTGGACAACTATGTGACCCAGGCGATCAAGACCCAGGATCCCGGGGTTTCCGAACGCGCCTATCGCATCGCCGAGTACCTGGGCGCCGATCAGGCAGCGCTGGACACCTCGCTGATCTGGTCAAAAAACGACCCGGCCAACCCCGACTCACAGCGCGCTGCGGCGATCCAGCTGGCCCGCGCCGGGCGCTATGACGAATCCATGGTCTACATGGAGAAAGTCCTGCAAGGCCAGGGTGATACTCATTTCGACTTTCTGGCGCTTTCTGCCGCCGAAACCGATGCCGACACCCGCAATGGCTTGCTGAAAAGCTTTGACAACCTGCTGGTCAAATACCCGAAAAATGGCCAGTTGATCTTCGGCAAAGCCCTGCTCCTGCAGCAAAACGGCAACACTGATGTCGCCTTGAAGCTGCTGGAAGACAATCCACCCAGCGATGGTGAAATCGCGCCGATTCTGCTGCACGCGCGCATCCTGCAAGGGATGAATCGCGGCAAAGAAGCGATGCCGCTGCTGGAAAAAAGCATCAAGAAGTACCCGGATGACAAACGTCTGCGCCTGACCTATGCGCGCATGCTGGTCGAACAAAACCGCATGGAAGACGCCAAAGTACAGTTCTCCAGCCTGGTCCAGCAATTCCCGGACGACGACGAGTTGCGGTATTCGTTGGCGCTGGTGTGCCTGGAAAACAAAGCCTGGGACGAAGCCTCTGGCTATCTGGAAGACTTGATCAGCCGCGACAGCCACGTTGATTCAGCACACCTGAACCTTGGTCGAGTGGCCGAAGAACGCAATGACCCGCAAAAGGCCCTGACCGAATACGCTCAGGTCGGCCCCGGCAGCGATTACCTGCCAGCCCAGTTGCGTCAGGCCGATATCCTGATGAGCCACGGCCGCACCGCTGACGCCTCGAAGCTGCTGGCCTCGGCCCGCGATGCACAGCCTGATTATGCGATTCAGCTGTACCTGGTCGAAGCCGAGACCATGGAAAACAACAAGCAGAACGATCAGGCCTGGACCGTGCTGGGCAAAGCCTTGAAGCAGTACCCTGACGACCTGAACCTGCTCTACACCCGCGCCATGCTGGCAGAGAAACGCGATGACCTGTCGCAGATGGAAATCGATCTGCGGGCAATCCTCAAGCGCGAGCCTAACAATGCCATGGCCTTGAACGCGCTGGGGTACACCCTCTCAGACCGGACCACACGCTACGCCGAAGCCAAGGATCTGATCGAAAAAGCCCATAGCCTGAACCCGGAAGACCCGGCCGTCCTCGACAGCCTGGGTTGGGTAAACTACCGCCTGGGTAATCTCGACGAAGCCGAACGCCTGCTGCGACAAGCGCTGGAGCGTTTCCCGGACCACGAAGTCGCTGCTCACCTGGGCGAAGTGCTGTGGGCCAAAGGCAATCAGCGCGAAGCTCGCAAAGTCTGGGGCAAAGCCCTGGAACAACAACCTGACAGCCCAATTCTGCGCAGCACTCTGCGGCGCCTGACCGGATCAGAGACCCTTTAATTTTATGTTTTTGCGCCACGTTATCGTTTTCAGCCTGATTGCCCTGCTCGCCGGTTGCGCCGGATTCACCTCTCGCGAGGCCCTTCAGGGCCAGGGCGATCCCGCAAAGTGGCGCGAACATAAAACCCAACTGAGCAGCCTCGATGGCTGGCAGATCAACGGCAAGGTCGGTATTCGCGCACCACAGGACTCGGGCAGCGGCACGCTGTTTTGGCTGCAACGCCAGGACTATTACGACATTCGCCTTTCTGGCCCGCTGGGACGTGGCGCAGCCCGCCTGACCGGGCGTCCGGGCGCCGTCTCGCTGGAAGTCGCCAATCAGGGTCGCTTCGAAGCGAGCAACCCTGAAGAACTGCTGAAAGCACAATTGGGCTGGAAATTACCGGTATCACACCTTGTTTGGTGGGTTCGCGGCCTGCCTGCTCCGGACAGCAAAAGCAGCCTGACCCTGGACAGTGACAGCCGCCTCGCCAGCCTCGATCAAGACGACTGGCATGTCGAATATTTGAGTTATACCCAGCAGAACGGCTACTGGCTGCCCGAGCGCATCAAGCTGCACGGTCAGGACCTCGACGTCACGCTGGTGGTCAAGGACTGGCAACCTCGCAAACTGGGGCAATAAGCATGAGCGCCGATCGCCTGACGTTGCCTGCACCCGCCAAACTCAATTTGATGCTGCACATTCTCGGTCGCCGCCCCGACGGTTATCACGAACTGCAAACGCTGTTTCAGTTCCTTGATTACGGCGACGAACTGAGCTTTGCCGTGCGCGAGGACGGCGATATTCGTCTGCACACCGAGATCGATGGCGTTCCTCATGACAGCAACCTGATCGTGAAGGCTGCTCGCGCCCTGCAGAATCAATCCGCTTGCCGCCTCGGCATCGACATCTGGCTGAAAAAAGTTTTACCCATGGGCGGCGGAATCGGTGGCGGCAGTTCCGATGCGGCCACCACTCTGCTCGGCCTTAATCACCTGTGGAATCTCGGCTGGGACGCAGACCGCCTCGCCGCGCTGGGCCTTACGCTGGGCGCCGACGTCCCGGTTTTCGTGCGTGGCTACGCGGCTTTCGCCGAGGGCGTCGGGGAGATTTTGACCCCCGAATACCCCGAAGAACCGTGGTATTTGGTGCTTGTGCCGCAAGTGTCTGTAAGTACAGCAGAAATTTTTTCAGATCCGCTGTTGACACGTGACACTCCTCCCATTAAAGTGCGCCCCGTTCCCAAGGGAAACAGTCGAAATGACTGCTTACCGGTTGTAGCAAGGCGTTATCCAGCTGTACATAACGCCCTGAAATTGTTAGGTAATTATACCGAAGCAAGATTAACCGGAACTGGAAGTTGTGTGTTTGGGGCCTTCCCAAACAAAGCTGAAGCTGATAAAGTCTCGGCCCTTCTTACAGAGACCCACACAGGGTTTGTAGCAAAGGGAAGCAACGTTTCGATGTTGCATCGCGAGTTACAAGATCTGTTATAGGAATTGAGTGCTGGGCACTCAGCTATATCACTACAGGGGCGTCGCCAAGCGGTAAGGCAGCAGGTTTTGATCCTGCCATGCGTTGGTTCGAATCCAGCCGCCCCTGCCATTTTTATACTCATCCAGGTATACCCTCAGCCGGCAGGTACTGCGCGTGTCCAAGATGATGGTCTTTACGGGGAACGCTAACCCCGATCTAGCTCGACGCGTAGTTCGTCAGCTACATATCCCACTAGGTGATATCTCTGTCGGTAAATTTTCCGATGGCGAGATCAGTGCTGAGATCAACGAAAACGTTCGCGGTAAAGACGTTTTCATTATCCAGCCGACGTGTGCCCCAACGAACGATAACCTGATGGAACTGGTTGTGATGGCTGATGCCTTCCGCCGCTCTTCAGCTTCTCGTATCACGGCGGTAATCCCATACTTTGGTTATGCCCGTCAGGATCGCCGTCCGCGTTCCGCACGTGTGGCTATCAGCGCGAAAGTCGTTGCTGACATGCTCACCGTGGTGGGGATCGATCGTGTTCTCACGGTTGATTTGCATGCTGACCAAATCCAGGGTTTCTTCGATATTCCAGTAGATAACATCTACGGCTCCCCCGTTCTGGTGGATGACATTGAAGATCAACGCTTCGAAAACCTGATGATTGTTTCCCCGGATATCGGCGGCGTCGTGCGTGCACGTGCTGTTGCCAAATCCCTGGGTGTCGATCTCGGGATCATCGATAAGCGCCGTGAGAAAGCCAATCACTCTGAAGTGATGCATATCATCGGTGATGTCGAAGGGCGTACCTGTATTCTGGTCGATGACATGGTCGATACTGCCGGCACTCTGTGCCACGCAGCCAAGGCCCTGAAAGAGCATGGTGCTTCCAAGGTCTTCGCCTACTGCACACACCCTGTGCTGTCGGGTCGGGCTATCGAGAACATTGAAAATTCCGTGCTGGACGAACTGGTGGTGACCAACACCATCCCGTTGTCCGCTGCAGCACAAGCCTGTGCGCGTATCCGCCAACTGGATATCGCACCGGTAGTCGCCGAGGCGGTCCGCCGCATCAGCAACGAAGAATCGATCAGCGCGATGTTCCGCTAAGGGCCCTGCCCTAGGCTGCATCCCGTTGACGAAAAGCGCCCCGCCCCAACCATAAGTTGGTGCGGGGCTTTTTTGCCCATATCGCCTGAGCGCTGGTCGCAACCGCTGGGCGAATGTGGTTATTTTGGAGAAACAACATGAATGATTTTACCCTGAATGCTGAAGTGCGTTCCGACCTGGGGAAAGGTGCGAGCCGCCGCCTGCGTCGTCTCGCAAGCCTGGTTCCAGCTGTAGTTTACGGTGGCGAAAAAGCCCCTGAATCCATCAGCATGCTGGCTAAAGAAGTTGCCAAACTGCTCGAAAACGAAGCTGCTTTCAGCCACGTTATCGAACTGAACGTTGGCGGCACCAAGCAGAACGTCGTTATCAAGGCACTGCAACGTCACCCAGCTAAAGGCCACGTGCTGCACGCTGACTTCGTACGCGTGATCGCTGGTCAGAAACTGACCGCTCACGTACCTGTGCACTTCATCAACGAAGAAGCACCGATGAAGAAAGGCGGCGAAATTTCGCACGTTGTTGCTGAAGTTGAAGTGTCTTGCCTGCCGAAAGATCTGCCTGAGTTCATCGAAGTCGACCTGGCTAACGCCGAAGTCGGTTCGATCGTTCACTTGTCCGACCTCAAAGCACCTAAAGGCGTTGAGTTCGTCGCACTGGCTCACGGTAACGACCTGGCTGTTGCCAACGTTCACGCGCCACGCGTAGCACCTACTGAAGGCGCAGCTGAGTAATTCATTACTCGGTAGCGTTGGAGTTGCTCAGGAAACATCGCGAGCGATAGTCAGGCAATGCGGGCGAAATCGCGGAGTTTACATCATGGTAAATGAGCACATTTCGTCCACCATTGCCGCTACCCCAAGCGGTGTTATCCACAACTCCAAGGAAGAGCCCCTGTCGTGACTGCCATACAACTGATCGTTGGCCTGGGAAATCCAGGCGCCGAATACGAACAGACCCGGCATAACGCGGGGGCTCTTTTTGTTGAGCGTATCGCGTCGGCACAACGCATCAATCTTGTGGCCGAGCGCAAATTTTTTGGCCTGACCGGGCGCTTCAGTCACCAGGGTCAGGATGTTCGTCTGTTGATCCCCACCACGTATATGAACCGCAGCGGCCAGGCCGTCGCGGCGCTTGCGGGTTTCTATCGCATCCCGGTAGACGCCATACTGGTGGCCCACGACGAACTTGATCTGCCTCCGGGCGTTGCCAAGTTCAAACAGGGCGGCGGCCACGGCGGTCATAACGGGCTGCGCGACATCATCGCGCAACTCGGCAATCAGAATACCTTTCATCGCTTGCGGCTTGGCATTGGCCACCCAGGCGACGCCAGCAAGGTCTCCGGTTTTGTGTTGGGTCGAGCGCCACGCGCCGAACAGGACATGCTGGACGCCAGTATCGATTTTGCCCTCGGCGTGCTGCCGGATGTCTTCGCCGGGGAATGGAACCGCGCGATGAAAACCTTGCACAGCCAGAAGGCTTGACTAACTCCGAGGGGAAACACCATGGGATTCAATTGCGGCATCGTCGGCCTACCTAACGTCGGCAAGTCCACCCTGTTCAACGCCCTGACCAAGTCCGGTATTGCGGCAGAGAACTTTCCCTTCTGCACCATCGAGCCAAACACCGGTATCGTGCCGATGCCAGACTCACGCCTGGACGCCCTGGCGGCTATCGTCAATCCAAAGCGCATCCTGCCGACCACCATGGAATTCGTCGACATCGCCGGCCTGGTAGCAGGCGCGTCGAAAGGTGAAGGTCTGGGCAACAAGTTCCTGGCCAACATCCGCGAAACCGACGCTATCGCCCACGTGGTCCGCTGCTTCGAAGACGAGAACGTGATTCACGTTTCCAACAGCGTCGACCCGAAACGCGACATCGAAATCATCGACCTGGAACTGATCTTCGCCGACCTCGACAGCTGCGAGAAGCAACTGCAGAAAGTCACGCGTAACGCCAAAGGCGGTGACAAGGATGCAGTCGTCCAAAAGGGCCTGCTGGAACAACTCATCGCCCACTTCACCGAAGGCAAGCCTGCGCGCAGCCTGATGACCAAGATGGGCGCCGATGAGAAAGCCGTGATTCGTGGCTTCCACCTGCTGACCAGCAAGCCGGTCATGTACATCGCCAACGTCGCTGAAGACGGTTTCGAGAACAACCCGCACCTGGACGTGGTACTCGCGATCGCCAAAGAAGAAGGCGCTATCGTGGTTCCGGTGTGCAACAAGATCGAAGCTGAAATCGCCGAACTCGACGACGGCGAAGAGAAAGACATGTTCCTCGAAGCCCTGGGCCTCGAAGAGCCAGGCCTGAATCGCGTGATTCGCGCTGGCTACGAAATGCTGCACCTGCAGACCTACTTCACCGCCGGTGTCGAAGAAGTCCGCGCCTGGACCGTCCGCGTCGGTGCCACCGCACCACAAGCCGCTGGCGTGATCCACACCGACTTCGAAAAAGGCTTCATCCGCGCCGAAGTCATCGCCTATGACGACTTCATTCAGTACAAGGGCGAAGCCGGCACCAAAGAAGCCGGTAAATGGCGCCTGGAAGGCAAGGAATATATCGTCAAAGACGGCGACGTGATGCACTTCCGCTTTAACGTTTAAGTCGTAAAACGCCCAATAAAAAGCCCCGATTATTCGGGGCTTTTTCGTTTCTGTTGTGTCCAAATGCCAGGTGACTGACAGACCACTTTCGCCTGCAAGCCCGCTTGTGAAGGCGGTATACCTGTTATGGGAGCCAACTCGCTGGCATAGGCTGTGTAACAGGCGCCAGAGACTGTCTGCGAACAGGCCAAACTCACCCCAACTGAAAGCGCGCCGTGTTATCGCTCAACGCCCGGCTACCCTTGCTCAAGGTATCCGCTGCCTTATTCACCGCCCGCGCGCCATCGAGCAAACGACCGGCCGCCTGATCCACTTGCTGGATGTTGCCGCTGACTTCGTCGGCCGTCGCCGCCTGCTCTTCAACGGCTGTGGATATCTGCACCAGGGTGTCGGTCACGCCTTGCACGGCAGTGGCGATCTCGCCAAGGCGCAAGCCCAGCTCAGTGACCGACGCCGCGTCCGTCACCGCCTGACCACAGGCCGCGTCCATCAAACCGACCGCCTGGCTCACCGTGTTGCGCAAGCTGTCCACCGTCCCTGCGATCTGCGCTGTGGACGCCTGTGTACGCTGTGACAGGCTGCGCACCTCGTCGGCCACTACGGCGAAGCCTCTGCCCTGCTCGCCCGCTCTCGCCGCCTCAATCGCAGCATTGAGCGCCAGCAAGTTGGTCTGCTCTGCAATGCCGCGAATCGCATCCACCACCGACTGGATCTGCTGCCCTTGCTCGCTGACACGGCCCAGTGCTGCGGCGGTGTCCGTCAGGCGCAGATTGAGCTGCTTAATGCTCTCAGTAGTCCTGAGACTGTCACGGCTGCTCGCCTCGGCCACATGTCGGGTATTACGCGCACTGGTCGAGGCATTTTCACAACTTTTCGCCACGCCCTGGGACGTCGCGGCCAACTGCGTCGCCGCCGCCGCAATCTGGCTGATCTGCTGTTGCTGCTCCTCGACTTCATCCAGGGTGCGATTGGATTGGGCATTGAGCGTCTGCACCGCCCCGCTCAGTTGCAGGGTCTCGTGATCGACACCGCGCAAGCTGCTACGCAACTGCACCACCGCGACGTTCAGCGCAGTGCTGATTGCAGCCAGCTCGTCGCGCCCTTCTACGGCCACCTCAACACACAGGTTGCCGTCACGCAGCGACTGAGCCAGGGTGGTGATACCGCTGGCACTGCGGCGAATCGAAGCCTGCAAACAGACGAACAGATAAAGCGCCGCCAGCAACAGGCAACCAAACACCAGCGCCACCGGGATCAACTGGCGAATGGCTTGATCGTGGTAATAACCCAGACGCGCATCCAGCGACGTCAATGACTGGCGACGCAACGCAGAAAGATCCGTGAGCAAACCATCGACACTGCGCTCAAATCCGTCGGTCTTGAGGCTGATGCTGCCACCGAACAAGCCGTCGTCCAGCACTTTGAATTCGTTGTCCAGCCGTTGCTGGCTCTTACCGTACTGATCGGCCCAAGCCTGCATGCCCTGCGGCAATTTCGCCTGCAGAGAAGCACCGGTTTTGCTCAATTGTTCCCGTGCCTCGCCGAGACGACCACGCAAGTCGCGCATCTGCAAACGGCTTTGCATGGTGAACTGCCCCGACGCCACCGACGTTTGCCCGACGCTGGCCAACTGACCCACGCGCTGGATCAGGTCCGGTGCCTGCTGCGTCGAAATCTGCATCAACACATAGGTTTCGCGCCAAGGGTCGATGTTCAACCCACTGTCCAGAGCGATTTGCTCGCGCAGGTTTTGCAGCGCGGTCAACGCGGCGGTGAAACGATCGTAACCGTCCGGCCACCAACCCACTGTGCGCAAGGCCGCAGTATCAAGCCCGGTAGCCGCCTTTTGTAGCGTCTGGTAACGATTGAGGGTATCGGCCTGCGCACCTTCGTCGTGCAACACCGCCCCCACTTCAGTCAGCGCCTGAGCGATACCGGGGTTGGCGGCATCCAGTGCAGTCATGGCTTCACGGGCAGCCGGAGTCGGCTCATGCAGGATATCCGCAGCCTTCCAGCGCGCTGCCCGGTCACGCTGAGCGGCGAGCAAATCATCCAGCGTTTCCAGTGCCAATAACTGGTGCACCCCGGCCCGCTCGCCCCAGACCAGCGCAAACTTGTCCCGATAATCCTGCCCGATCATCCACAGACTGCCCACCAGCGGTAGCATGAACAACAAGAACAGCAGCTGAAATTTGCGCGCAAAGCCAAAACGCCCCAACAGGCGAATTCCCGGTGACAAAAGAGACTGCATCTCCAACCCCTCATCTCGCACCCTTCCACGGCTTATGACCCTGGTGATGCCTATGCAAAAAAAACCGCGGATCGCCGTTTTATATTCGATTTGTGAAGCAAGAATTGGACCGCACAAAATAGCCGTCCGGCAGAAGGCCATCACCCATTAGTCAGATTAAGATGGCAGGCAGATGATCGAGATCAAAAAAGCAGAAAGGAACAGGAAAACCGGGGGATTGCGCGCGTCAGAATCTAAGCGGTTGATCAGATACATAAATTTTTGCGAACAACGCTTGACACATACCCCTTCTCCGCGAATAATGCGCGCCACTTGGCTACATAGCTCAGTTGGTTAGAGCATAGCATTCATAATGCTGGGGTCCGGGGTTCAAGTCCCTGTGTAGCCACCAAGTACTAAAAAGGGCTTAGCGAAAGGTAGGCCCTTTTTTTATGGGCGATGGAAAACCATCGCCTGGCCCGGCTAATTGCCGAGCCTTTTGACCTTGCTAGATCACACTTTGATCGTGACTTCGCGATCGGTTCATGACGTTCTCCGCTGGCAATCACCCCAGCACTCTAGGGCTTTCTCAATGTCGGTTTTGCCTGAGTGTGCCTTTCAAATCAACCCACCCGCGCCAACGCCTCCAACCCTCGCTGCCAAATCTGCCGCGTCCGCACCCACACCATCTCCTGCCAGTCGCTGTCCGCCGGATAAAACTGCTCCAGCAGTCCCAGCTTGATCTCGCGCCCAACGCTGTCCAGCGGGTTACCGTGCAGGTGCAGCCATTGATCATCCCGCAGATGACGATGGACGTCTTCGCCCGGGTAGGTGCCGCATTCGATGACCAGCGGAATCAGGTGCACGTTCGGCAGGGCATCGAGCAGTGCTTGCGAGGTGTAGCCGGTGGCGGTGGCTGCGATGCCGGTGTCGCTGCTCAGGGTCTGCGCGCCGGTGAGGACGGTGTAGAGCCACGGTCCGTAGATTTTTTGGGCGTCGGGCAGTGCCGGGTAGGCCTGTTGCGCCACTGTCAGCAGCATCGGATGGCCGTAGGCACCGGCGCCGGTGTGCAGGTCGAAGCACAGGGCGGTTGTGGCCTGGGATAGGTGTTTTTCAATGATCGCGTGCAAGGTTTTGTTCGACCAGCTCGGTGCCAGACCACCGTAGAACAGGCCGTCGGGGTGGCTGTGTTGGCCACCTTCGACAATCGACATCACCGTCGGCCACCCCTGGGCCGCCACTCGTTCGTTGAGCTGTGCGTCGGCGCGCTCGCGTGCAGCGCCGTGCAGTTCAGTGCAGGCATAAATATCGTGCAGCGCCGCATAGGCTTGGTTATCGGGCAATGGGCGGCTGAAGTCCAGATGGTTGCGGTTCAGGTCGATGTTGTCTTCATTGACTCGGCGCAGCCAGGCGGTACCCCACGGGTTGATCAAATGGATCATCACCACGGCGGTATCGGCGGGCAGCGGACGCCTGCCGAATTCCTCAAGCCATTGGCGCTGGCAATTCGACCCGTAGTAGCCCTCGACCCCATGAGTACCGCTCAGGGCCACCAGCACGCGTTTGGCGCCGAGATCGCCCAGCACGGCGACATCAGTACTCAATGGCTCGCCGAACGGTCCTGCAAGCGGATGCGGGTATTCCGTCAGTTGCGCGCCAGCAGCGGTTGCCGCCGCCAGGAATTGTTCACGCAGGGCGCGATAGCTGGCCCGTGTAGGAAATTCGTTGCTCATCTTTACCTCTGCTCAATCCGACAGCCATGGCCAGACGCTTCGGCCGGTCATTGTTTTGCGCATAAGGTACCTCTATTTACTCGGTGTTGGCCTCTCTTGCGAGGCTGTCGCGTGTGCGTTGCCGACTGCGGCGCAATTGGGTCTCGGCCGTCATGTTCATCGCTGTTCCGGCGCGAGGGTGCCGATGGTCGCCACCAACTTTGCCTGGCGGCGTAGATCGACCGGTCGGTGCTTGACGCTGGTACTCATGGGATTGGCCGCCAGGGTATTGCCGCCGACGTCGACGCGGGACGGGCGAATCGGGCGGGGTGCGAAGCCTCCGCCGCAATTGGGGCAGACGTTATTCAATACTTTACTCACACACTCCGCGCAAAACGTACACTCGAAGGAGCAAATCAGTGCTTGAGTACTGTCGGCAGGCAATGGGGTGTTGCAATGTTCACAGCTCGGTCTGAGTTCAAGCATAAAGGCTCCTTGCGGTTAGGCATTTTGCGTATCCCGTACACACATTATTCTGTAACGCACACACATGCTCCAGCCCGATTGGGTCCGATTTCGAACATTTCAGGACATCGCTCCTCTCCTCTTCAGCAAGGCAATCTCGATGCCCGAACCACAACCGCAGTCAGAATCGGACAATACCTCAAAGCTCAAGCACCTCGCATGGCCCGATATTATTGCCGGGTTGTCGCTGGCCGGTTTGTTGCTGCCAGAAGCGGTGGCGTATTCGAGCATCGCCAACCTGCCGCCGCAGGCCGGGGTAATTGCGCTGTTCGCCGGGTTGCTGTGTTACGGCCTGATGGGCACCAGCCGCTTTGCCATTGTTTCGGCCACCTCGTCCTCGGCCGCCGTGCTGGCGGCGGCCTCGGCAACAATGGCCGGCGCGGATACCGGGCTGCGCTTGATGATCGCGGTGGCATTGGTGATGGTCACCGGCCTGCTGTTTACCGCAGCGGCACTGGCGCGCGTCGGCAGTATCTCGGCGTTTATCGCCAAGCCGGTGTTGCGCGGTTTTGCCTTTGGCCTGGCCATCGTGATTGTGTTGAAGCAGGTGGCCAGCGTGGTCGGTGTGAACCCGCAACACAGTGATCTTTTACGCTTTCTGCTGGAACTGGGCAGTCAGATCGGCCACTGGAACTGGCCGGCCGTGGCGCTGGCCGTGAGCGCCTGGGCGCTGTTGCTGCTGTTTGCGCGAGTGCCGCATCTGCCGGGCGGATTGCTGGTGATCATCCTCGGTATTGTTGCGGGCCAATGGCTGAACTTGCCGCAGTACGGCATTGATCTGGTGGGTTCGATTGATTTGCAACTGACCGCACCGACACTGCCCTCTCTGACTTACTCGCAATGGTTGCGCATCGGCGAACTGAGCGTGGCCATGGTGCTGATTTTGTATGCTGAGTCCTACAGCTCGATTCGCAGTTTCGCGATGAAGCATGGCGACAGCGTCTCCCCCAATCGCGACTTGCTGGCCTTGGGTGCCGCCAATCTGCTGTCCGGACTGTTCCACGGCATGCCGGTGGGCGCGGGTTATTCCGCCACCGCCGCCAACGAAGCCGCGGGGGCGACCACCAAGCTGGCGGGCTGGGCGGCGGCGCTGACCTTGCTGGTGGTGGTGTTGACCTTGTTGCCCAGCATTGCGCTGACGCCGGAGCCGATTCTGGCTGCGATTGTCACCTACGCCGTCGGACACACCTTACGTCCCGCAGTGTTCGCGCCCTACTTCACTCTGCACCGTGATCGGCTGGTCGTGATCGCCTCGGTGCTGGCAGTCCTGGTCTTCGGCGTACTGGACGGGCTGCTGGCGGCGATTGCCTTCAGTCTGGTGATGATGTTAAGACGTTTGTCGGACTCAGCCGTAACGGTGCTGGCCCAGCTTGATCATGGCCACGATTACGTCAGCACAACCTTGCACCCTGAAGCGCAAGCGATCCCCGGCCTGCTGATTTTGCGCCCCGACACCGCGCTGTTCTTCGCCAACGCCGAACGCGTACTGGCACAAGTGCGCACGTGCATCAGCGCGGCGGGCGACCACGTGCACACGGTCATCATCAGCCTTGAAGAGTCGCCGGATCTGGACGGCTCCAGCGTGGAGGCGTTGCAGGATTTTTGCACCGCGATGATCGGCGAACACAAACACCTGCTGTTCGCGCGCCTGAAGCCACCGGTGCAACAGGTGTTGATTCGAGCTGCCATTGCCGGCTTGCCGCTGGAAACCTGGGGGGCACTCAGCGTCGACGACGCGGTCAGCGTTGCTTTGAAGTTGCGCGAAGGTCAGTGACTGCGCACGCATTGGATTTGCGAGAAGCTGCCGCCGCTGAGGGTGACCACGTTGTTGCTGGTTTTTTCGATTTCGTTCGGTGGCGTGAGGCGTAAATCACGCACTGCGGCTGCCGGATTTTCCCACAGAATCTTTTGCAGGCTAACGTAGCCAGACGCCTCGCCATTGCCCGTCGCGATGCGAACGGTGCTGCCGCCTGGACGGTAGTAGACCGTGGCAATCGAGCCCGGACACACGTAGGCGCTGTCCGACATCGGTTTGGGCAACAAGCCACCTGCCAGACTGCCGATGACACTGAATAACAACCACGCCGCTATAGAAATGCCGCCAAGGCCGAGCAATACCCGAACCGGGCCGCTCAGGAATATGCGCGGGCGCGTGGGCGTTTTGGCATCAGTTGCGAGCGGGATTTCATCGCCGACAACGACCGTCACTTTTGGCGTATCGAGCAGCAAAACCACCGCAGGTTGCTCAAGTACCAGGACTTCGCTGCGCGAGGGAATCGCCTCCTCCGCGAGTGTGATTTTTCGCAGCCGTGGCGCAGGCTTCGGCACCAGCGGACGACGCTGACGAATAATCCTCGCCTGCAATACGACAAATACTGCGCACAGCAACGGCACCACCAAGTTAAGCGCTGGCGACTGAGTGTTGATCCAGTGCGTCAACACCGGATCGGTCATCGCGATATCGCCTGCCACGTAGCCCAGCAGTGCGCCACCCAGTAGCACCAACAGCGGGAAACGTTGCAGCAAGCGGGTGATTTGCAGGCTGCCAAACATCAGCAGCGGCACACTCAGCAATAACCCCAGCGCCAGATAGAAAATGCTGCCCTGGGCCACAGCCGCCAACCCGACCACGTTGTCCATGCTCATCACCAGATCGGCAATCAGCACAGTGGCCACAGCGCCCGACAAGGTGGTCGAAATATTCTCGGCAGGGCCGCTGTCTTCGTCGGCCCCCTCGTCGATCAGCAGCTTGATGGCGATAAAAATCAACAGCCCGGCGCCTACCAGCTTGAGGTACGGCACCAGCAACAGCCAACCGGCCAGGGTGGTCAGCAGCACGCGCAACACAATGGCCGCGCTGGTCCCGATCATCACCGCTTTCTTCACCTGCTCCGCTGGCAGCCCGCGACAGGCCAGGGCGATAACCAAAGCGTTATCCCCGGACAGCACCAGATCCAGCAGTGATATCTGGAAAATCATACTGATCGCGTGCAGTAAACCGTCAAACATCGTGGTGCTCGCGCCTTATTTGCTGGGGGCGGTCGTAGCGGGACCGGTGCGAAATTGCTTGAGAAACTCGGCATCCGGGGTCAGCACCAGCGTCGGCTGGCTCTCGGCCAGCGCTTGCCGATAGGTTTGCAGCGAGCGATACAACTTGTAGAACTCCGGATCCTTGCTGAACGCCGCCGAAAGAATCTGGTTGGCCTCGGCGTCCGCTTCGCCATGGGTAATTGCCGACTGCCGTTGGACTTCGGACAGCAGCACCGTGCGATCGCGATCGGCCTTGCCCTGAATCTGCTGCGCCCACTCGAAACCCTGTGCTCGCAACTCTTTGGCTTCACGCTGGCGCTCGGATTTCATCCGGTCGTAAATCGCCTGGCTAGCCTCGAACGGCAAATCGGCACGGTGCAAACGCACTTCGGTCACCTCTACGCCCAGCCCGAGGGCTTTCTCCGCGACGTCTTTCTGGATGATCGCGACTTCAGTGCGACGCTCGTCCGACAGCAACGAGCGCAGCGCCACCTGGCCCAACTCGCGGCGCAACGATGAACTGACCATCTGCGTCAATTGCGCGTTGGCCTGATCCAGCGTGCCCACCGTCTGGTAGAAGCGCAGCGGGTCGCTGATGCGGAAACGGGTGTAGGTTTCGACTTCGATCCGCTTCTGGTCGCCGAGGATGATTTGCTCGGCCGGCGAGGTCAGCATCTGCAAACGGCTGTCGTAGAACACCAGCGAGTCACTGAACGGCACCTTGAACTTCAGCCCCGGCGCCCCCGCCACGCCCATTGGCGCGCCGAATCGAATGATCAACGCTTGCTGGGTTTCGTCGACCACGTACACCGACGCCGCCAGGGTCCAGAGTGCGGCCAGTCCAAGCCCGGCCGCCAGCCACTTCAAGGTCGGGCTCATGGTTTGCCATCCTTCTGCACGGTCTTGCCCGAATCGGACAGCGGCATGTACGGCACAACGCCGGACATCCCCTTGCCAGAGGAATCGATGATGACTTTGGAGGCCTTTTTCAGCACTTCATCCATGCTTTCCATGTACAGGCGCCAGGTGGTGACGTCCTTGGCTTGCACGTAGCTGTTATAGACCGACAGGAAGCGTTTGGCCTCGCCCTCGGCCAGATTACCGACCTGGGCCTTGTAGGCTTCTGCATCCTGGGCGATACGTGCCGCGTCGCCACGGGCGCGGGGAATGACGTCGTTGGCGTAGGCTTCTGCCTCGTTGCGTGCACGCTCCTGATCGGCCCGAGCACGTTGCACGTCGTTAAAGGCATCGATCACTTGCGGCGGCGGATCGACCCGCTGCAACTGCACCTGAGTCACCAGAATCCCCGCCTGATCACGGTCCAACAATTGTTGCAGCAAATCGCGGGTCTCGTCGGCGATCTGCGCGCGCTTGTCAGACATGGCCGCCTGAATCGGCGTGCGGCCGATGACTTCGCGCAAGGCACTTTCGGCAGCCATTTTTACCGAGCGCTCGGGATCGCTGATTTTGAACAGGTATTGCCCGGCGTCTTTGATGCGCCAGAACACCGTGCAATCGGCCTCGACGATGTTTTCATCACCGGTCAGCATTTGTTTGTCGCGGGAGCCACTGTTGCCGGACACAGGCGTTGAACTGGCAGTGCCCAGTTGTAACTGGTTGACCTGGGTCACCTTGGGCAGCAGCACGTTTTCAACAGGATAAGGCAGGTGGTAATGCAGGCCGGAGTCGGTCGTGTCGGCCCAGCGGCCAAAGCGCAGTACTACGCCTTGTTCGTCCGGTTGCACCTTGTAGATGCCCGAGGCGATCCATGCGAGGAAAATCAGCCCGCCGACCAGCGCCAGACCTCGGCCCTTGAGGTCCAGAACAGCGATGCTGTAATTGATGTGTTCACGCAGTCTGGCCGACGAACTGGCGGCTTCAACCGGAACAGGGGCGGGGCTATCGGTCATGCGCTTGCTCCGACATGCAACCCCGATGGCGGGGTGCCGAAGCCGGGCAGAATACCTGAACCACCGGGCGTCGTCACTGACGTGGATCAGCTGGAAAAGACGCCCGCACCGCTTTGGGGACGGGCTGTCTTGTCTGCGCCGGTCTTGCCTTAAACGTCGGAGAAACGCTGGCCGATTTGCGCCGTGGCGTACCACGCCATCAGCGTCGCCACTGACGAGTGGCCTTCGGCGTCGGACCAAGGCGCAAAATCTTCTTCCGCGATCGGCATGTACGGGCCGTGTTTCACTTCAAAGATCACCCCGCCCACGTCCAGCGACAGCACGGCATGCCAGCAACCGGCAGGAGTTTCCAGCACCGCGCAGTCTTCACCGAGCACGGTGCGCTGAATCACTTGGCCGGAGTCGTCGAAATTGAGCACGAGGAAACGACCGCTCAACGGGTAGAGCAATTCCCAAGTGTGGGGGTGGCGGTGGGGGCGCACATAAGTGCCTGGCTCCATGGCGATGGCCAGGCGCTGGATCGGGTCCGCCAGTTCAACATGCAAGTTGCGATTGGCGCGCAGGCGTGGCGATTGCTGAGCCTGAGCGGCAAGAGCATTGAGGTCTGCGGGGGTGATCTGCTTCATTTGAGGTTACCGGGACAGGCAAAGGAGCCAATTATGTCCCAGCCCGCTCGAGTGCACCATGTGCGGTGTGCTCTGCGGAAGATCAGATCAGCTGTGAAGACTGTCGACGCAGCAATTGCAGCAGGATCAACGGAAAAACCAGGCCGAAAACGACCGCGCTGCCGGGCATGCCCTCACGGCCGAAAATACCGAACGCACCGCCAAACAGAATCGCGGCCAACCCCGGTACACCCAACGCGCAAATCAACATAGCGTGCTTACCGAAGAATCGCTTCAAAGAGCCATTGGCATTGAATACACACATCAACCAGAGATGCATCCAGATCACGATCGTTGTCAGATACAGACTAAGATGCAGCAAGTCCCTGATCAGCCCATTACTGTGCATTGGCGCGCACTCCTCAACATTCCTTCACTCTACAGACCCGCCATGCGTCGCATCAATGCGCACTACAGGGCGGCACAGGATACATGATCGACGCCCAACCAGAGTTTTAAACGATAGAAAAACAGTCACCGTGGCGCGTGACTAGTTCCCTCACTACAGGCTGTCTGGCTGCCAGACAGCGCCGGCCTTGAGCCAAATCAATTGCCCTTTGCAGCACTAATTTGTAGGCTATGTGGCTTGAGACATAATCACTTACATCCTTGCCCAGCGCTGATGACAACATTTTCGGCACACTCACTACATAGCCAGTCCTAGTAACTGTGCGCGCACAAGCGTTACACCGGAGACAAGTACATGACTGAAATTGTCAGTCTACCGATCACGTCGTGGGACCAGCCCATCAGCAGTGAGCAACAGACACTGGCCATCGATGCGCTGGAGTCCGGCAACGTCGTTTTGCTGCCGCAACTGCCGTTTGTCGTCCGTGACGACGAGCGCCCGCTGCTTGAATCGGACGTCATGCAAGGCATCAAGAATGTCAGCCTGTCGCCGTCCAACGGCAGCTTCAAAGGCAGCAAAGGCAGCGAAGCCGAGCAGCAACAGTTGCAAGCCATGATGATGCGCTTCGCCACGGCGACCAGAACCCTGGCCAACAACCTGCTTAGCCCTTACGAACACGGTTTGCAGCAGGCACGCGCCAGCTTCCGCCCAGTGGAAATTGCCGGTCGCCCGACGTCGTGGCGTAAAGACGATACGCGCCTGCATGTGGATAACTTCCCGTCTTCGCCGACCCTGGGCAAGCGAATCCTGCGGGTCTTCAGCAACATCAATCCGAACGACCAGCCGCGCGTCTGGCGCCTGGGTGAACCGTTCGAGAGCGTTGCCAAGCGCTACCTGGCGTCGGTGCCGAAACCCATGTGGGGATCGAGCGCGGTGCTCAATGCGTTAGGCATCACCAAATGCCCGCGCAGCGCGTACGACCACTACATGCTACGCCTGCACGACAGCATGAAAGCCGACTTGAAATATCAGGCCGAAGTGGATCAGCACGAGCAGTTGTTTCCCGCCAACACCACCTGGATGGTGTTCACTGACCAGGTGTCGCACGCGGCCATGAGTGGCCAGTTTGTCCTGGAGCAGACCTTCCTGCTGCCGGTCGAATTCCTGCGTCACCCTGCCCAGGCTCCGCTGCGAGTGCTTGAGCGCCTGACGGGGCGTGGTTTGGTGTAGGAGCGAACTTGTTAGCGAGAGCGGTGTGTCAGGCAAACCCTCTCGCTAACTAGCGAGCTCCTTCAGAGACGTCCCATAACATCAGGCGTCCAACGGCTTCCCGGCAACCGGATCACCGATGGTCAGGAAATTCCCTCCGGCCACATGGTGCAGCGTTCGCAATTCATCATGCCCCTCGAAATGCCAGCGTCCGTCCGAGAACACCCGCTCATCTGCCTGCGCCGACACCACTTCCGCCAAAAACAAATCGTACGTCTGCTGGGTATGCGGTTCAGGCAATAACCGACATTCCAGCCAGGCCACGCAGCCCTCCAGCAATGGTGCATCGACCACTTCGCCGACGAAGGTTTCCAGGCCATAGGTGGCAAACTTGTCTTGCCCTTGGCCCTGACTCAGCTCAAGTCCAGAGGTAGAACCCACGGCCTGCACGATATCGGCCTGCGCGACGCAAGGAACGTTGAGCACAAAGGTACCGGTCGCCTCCAGCAGCTGACGAGTCCAGGTCGACTTATCCAGCACCACGGCAACTTTGGGCGGTTCGAAGTCCAAGGGCATGGCCCAAGCCGCGGCCATGATGTTGCGCTGCTCGCCATGGGCGGCGCTGACCAGGACGGTGGGCCCGTGGTTGAGCAGACGGTAGGCCCTGGACAATGGAACCGGACGGCGGTGAGAGGCTGCCATGAATGAGTCTGCTCCAGACATAAAGGAAAAAATTTGCCGGCGATCATAGCCCATCGAATGAAAAATATTGAACAGTCGCTCACTTGATAAGCCCGCCTTCGCCGTTAAATAACCACAACGTCCATCCCTGATTTTTTTATAAAAAAACGAACTATCCGATGAATGACACCGTTTGGATTTGCCCTTTTGTTTCAGTCACTTAACTCATC
Source organism: Pseudomonas sp. NA-150 (assembly GCF_044336365.1). NCBI lineage: Bacteria > Pseudomonadati > Pseudomonadota > Gammaproteobacteria > Pseudomonadales > Pseudomonadaceae > Pseudomonas > Pseudomonas sp. NA-150. Next base: position 5,682,220 of record NZ_CP172305.1, read on the forward strand.
AACCTGGTAATCGATCCTCACCATGAACGGTTAACTCTCTGTCTTTAAAAATGGATCCAATTTCACACATTGAAGAGCATGCTGTGCATTAGCTACTATTGACTGCTACCTGACTCAACGGATATCGGGCGTTGCCCATTAATTCTTCAAGGCAGTCAGTCCCTTCATGGAAAAAACCTGCGTACCGTTGAACAACGTCGTCGACCTAATGCTTGATGCGGTTTGCGTGGCCGACAAACAAGGACGCTTCGTTTTTGTCAGCGCAGCCTGTGAACGGATCTTCGGCTACACCCCCGAGGAGATGGTTGGTCTCTATGTCGTCGACATGGTGTTACCCGAGGACCGCGCCCGAACCATGGCGGCCGCCGACAAAGTCTCATCCGGCGAGCCACTGCCGCATTTCGAAAACCGTTACGTGCGCAAAGACGGGCAAATTGTGCATGTCATGTGGTCGGCACGCTGGTCGGAGGCCGATCAACTCAGGATCGGTGTTGCTCGCGATATCACCGAGCGCAAACAGGCCGAGTCACTGCAGACCGCGTTGTACTCAATTTCCGAGGCGGCCCACGCGGCCGAAGATTTGCTCGCGCTGTTCCAGCGCATCCACCAGATCATTGGCGAATTGCTGCCAGCCATGAATTTTTCCGTGGTGCTGTACGACGAAAAGCACGATCAACTGGATTTTGCCTACCATGTCGACGAGTTGGAGCACACCTCCCCGCGCGCGGTTGCCGGCTCACTGAGCGCCGAAGTGATTCGGCGCGGTCAACCGTTGCGCCTGACACCGGAAACCGTACACATACTTCCCGAAGCGATACGTGCGCTGGTCGAAACCGATTCGCAATACTGGCTCGGCGTGCCGTTGCATTCTCATCGTGGAACCATCGGCGTGCTGGTAGTCAGGGGCCGCGCGACGTCTTGCCGCGACAGCGAGAAGGATCTGGAGTTGTTGCAGTTCGTTTCGACGCAGGTTGCCGCCGCCATCGAGCGCAAGCAACTGCAGGCGCGCCTGCAATACATGGCGCAATACGATCAGCTGACGCACCTGCCCAATCGCGGGCTGTTCCATGACCGGCTGCAGACTGCACTGGCCAGGGCGCGGCGCGAACAAGGGCAATTCGCCCTGCTTTACCTGGATATGGATAAATTCAAACAGGTCAACGACACCTTGGGTCATGCCGTCGGCGACCTGTTGTTGCAAGAGGTGGCCAAACGCCTGAAGCACTGCGTACGAGAAGTCGATACGGTGGCGCGGATCGGTGGCGACGAGTTTCTGGTGCTGCTGGAAAATATCCAGCGGGTCGATGACGCAATGCTGGTGGCGGCGAAAATCCATCAGGAACTCGACCGACCGTTGGTCCTCGACGGTTACGACCTGAGTGCGCGGATGAGCATCGGTATTGCGCTGTATCCCGAACACGGCACCGAGGAAAAACAACTGCTCAAGCACGCCGACGCAGCGATGTACCAGGCGAAGAAAAACGGCAGTCATTTCTGGCATCCGACCGTGTGCAATTCGGAATGACACCTAGCGCGAGGGGGTCTCTGACAGCCACTTCGCAAAGTGAAAAAACGATATCAAAAAGCTTCTGTTGAGCCTTTCCTAATCCTCCAACTCCTGTTTGAGTGTCTGCGCCAACAAACGGCCCTTCGGGTCGATAACGCAGACAAGGAAAGGTAATGTCAAAACTCGCCGTCTTTACCACCGCCCTCGCCGCCCTGACGCTGAGCGCCGCCGCGCACGCCGATGTCCAGATCAAACTGGGCAGCCAGGAACGCGTGACGCATCTGTTCGCGTACCCCAACAACTGCAGCGTCATCTGCTTCCGCAACTGGACACTGGAACAAACCGTCGCGCATTACCTGACCCAGAGCGTGCAGCGCGACGGTTACAGCGCCGCCAAGGTCCGCGTGCAGCGCGAAGGCCACGATGTTTACGCGATGATCAGCGGCGTTCCCGATGACTACGCCAAACCACTCCACAACCTACTCGACGCCGGGGATTTGGCCTACAACGATGCCAGCAAGCTCAACGCTGACGGTAAATGGCAATACAGCTGGTACCTGTTCCTGCCGTTGGGCATGGCCCTGGAAAACCGCAAAAGCGTCGAGCTGCTGCACTTTCCGCCGGATAACTCGCTGACCCAATATCAGGATTACCTGCGCTCGGCCACCACCGATCGTTGGGCCACGCTATTGACGGTGAACGGCGTCGCCGCTGAGCAGACACCGGGTTATCAAACCATCATCGACATCGCACCGATTGCCGCGCCTGCATCTGCCGGCAAGGATCTGGAAGGTGTGTACGGCTACTTCAACGACTACCAGACCACCATGGTGAAACAGCTCACCCTGAGCGGCAAAGGCTCATCGCTGCCGATGGTGGCGTTTGGCGCGCCGGTGCGCGCGTGGATCAAACAGCAGTATGGCGCTGATCTGGCGGTATTGGGCCTGGGCAGCATCAGCCCGAGTGCGGGTCAGAAAGTGCCGGTGCTGGCGGCTAACCACCCGAGTTATATCTGGCAGGCGGCGAACAAGGACAACTACGACGGTGATCAGGCGAAGGCCGATGCGGTCGGTCTGACAGTCATGGGCCAGGATTTGAGCGCCGCGTGTTGGCAGGCCGGAATGGGCAAGGTGCCCGGCGTCGATCCTCAGGCCACCCTGACTCAGTGCACGCAAAACTGGCAAGTGACGAACAAGGTGCAGACCTGCGAGCTGTTCTACACCTCGGTGCGCAACCTGAAGCCTGAAGACGCCAAGGCCAAATGCAGCACGGCCGACGTCTCCAGCGTATTGAATCAGCTGACAGCGCCGATCAGCCCGGCGCTGCCCCAACCATCGCTGTAACGCCTGGCAGCAGCACAAGGCTACTCAAGGACTGAGTCGCCTTGCCGTTCACTCACCCAGCGGGCGCAGGCGGTATTGCGGCGGCAGCTGTTCGAAACCGCTGATGGTGGCGTTCAGGCTTTTCCAGCGGCCATCCTTGATCCCGTAGATGCAGCCGTGAATCGACAGGCTTTGCCCACGATGCCAGGCGTTCTGCACGATGCTGGTATGACCGACGTTGGTCACCTGCTGAATCACGTTCAGTTCGCACAGGCGATCGACCCGTTCTTCCTCGGTCGGCAACGCAGCCAACGGTGCGCGATTTTCGTAATACAGGTCGCGAATCGAACGCAGCCAGCCATCAATCAGGCCCAGCTGGCGATCCTGCATCGCTGCACGAACGCCTCCACAGCCATAGTGGCCGGTGACCAGGATGTGTTTGACCTTGAGCACATCGACGGCGTACTGGATCACTGACAGGCAGTTGAGGTCGGTATGCAGCACCACGTTAGCCACATTGCGGTGGACGAACAGATCACCTGGCAACATGCCGACGATCTCGTTCGCCGGCACGCGCGCATCCGAACAACCGATCCACAGGTATTCCGGCGTTTGCTGACGAGCCAGCTTGGCGAAGAAATCAGGGTCTTTCTGCTTGATCGCATCGGCCCAGCGCTCGTTGTTATCAATCAGATCTTGTAGTTGGTTCATGCTTTTATGCCTCGAAGATGATGCCCAGCTTTGACTGGTGCCCGACGCTCTGGGTCACGCCGATGTGCCACTAGTTGGACGAGTAAAGAACGGAATCTTCGTGATTATGGCCGGTCCACGGTTAATACGGCCCCAAAAACGAGGATTTGCCATGACTGAATCACGTCGCCCTTACAGTGCTCCACAGCCTGAACCCATTGACGACAACGAAGACCGCATGGGTTCGGTGCGCGAACTGGATTTCGATGACGATCAGCCCTCCGGCCGGATCGGCGACCTGATCCCGGAAGACCAACTCGCTCATGCCATCCCGGAAAAACGTGTCCGCGAAGCCGGCATGACCGGTGCCACCACCTCGGATCACCACTCCACCGACGACGACTTGAGTCCGGAAACCATGATCGATGAAGACGGTGCTCGCTCTGCCGAAGAGGCCGGTGACGACTACCCGGCCGATTGGGACCTGAGTATCGTCGATGAAAATGACATTGGTGGTGGCGACGGACTGGATGAAGCCGAACTCGGACGCCTTGACCCTCTGGATGGTAAACCTGAGTAAGGCTTACTCGAACAGGGTGCAGGCCATGACCAGCGCATCTTCGCGCCCGCCTGCGGCTGGGTAATAATCACGACGACGGCCGATTTCGTTGAATCCGAAGCGTTCATACAGTCGGTAGGCCGACTGATTACTCGCACGCAATTCGAGGAAGCATTCACGGCCGTTCATTTCGTAGGCGCGCTTCATCAATTGTTCCAGCAACCGCAAGCCCAACCCTCGGCCCTGGCTTTCCGGCTTGACGGTTATGTTCAGCAGGTGCGCTTCGTCGATGATCACGTTGATCACGCCGTGCCCGACTTGCTGCGCGCCTTCGAACATCAGCCAGATTTCATAGGACTTGAGGCCGTCGAGGAAAATGCCACGGGTCCAGGGGTGGCTGAACGCCGCGTATTCGATCTTCAGTACAGCGTCCAGATCCGCCTCGGTCATCCGGCGGAAGGTTACAGAATCGGTCATCAGTGCATTCTTTTTAGAGGCTTCATTCATCGAGTGTCTTCCAGCGCGTCATCAGCCGACGCATGGCCTGCCATACATCGCCCTTGCGCTGAGGCTCGTCCATCAACAACTCCAGACCCGGCAACGCCCAAGCCGAACCCAGACCTTCTATCTGCAATTCGCGGTTGAACGATTCGGCGTCGGCTTCACCGGCAAAACGCACGGACGGCAGACCGATCAGCCACAGGCAAGCGCAGGGTTCGTCTTCCAGCCGGGCCAGGACAAAGCCCTGGACGAAGTCGCGCGCTGCTTCCGGGCCTTGATCAAGCTGGCCGCGCACCAGCAATGGCCAACGCACGGGCTCGCCGATGATTTGCGGGGCGTCTGGCAGACCGGCGGCGCGCAGCATGTCTTTGAGCAATATATAGGCAGGGTCGCGGCTCTGAAACGACTCGCCTGTGGGTAACTCCACCAGCAACAGGCACCGCCCGGCGCGTAGCAGTTGCAAGGCGAAGCGCGGAGGCGGCACTGCGGCAACCTTGACGGGTGGGGGTGCGGAGACTTCTTCGGGTACGGCGTTGGTGCGGGTGCTGGCCAGCGACGGGCGCGGCACCTCGACTTTCGGCCGCTCGGCCGTTGGTCGTACTGCCGGCGCGTCGACGACCGGCGCAGCCACCGTTGCGACAGGCGCTACCACGCTGATGTCGACCGCTGGCAAAGGCGCGAGCAATTCCGGGCGCGAAGGCGCGGCGAAAGGCAGTTCGGTGCGAGGCAGCCAACTGACCACCTGCATGGAGGTCAGATAAGCGCGGCGGCGGGACTCGTTCAGCAAAGGTCGGCCATCTGTGGATAAGTAAAAGAAGCTGATTCTACCGCCCTTCGACCATTCCCGCCGCAGTTGATCGTCCACTCAGTCTGTAAGGTGAAATTTTGAACGGCTGATGCAGTACAATCTCCGCTTTTATTTGCCAACAGCCGGCCTTTAAATGATCGAACCTAAGCGCGTCTTGCGCGCCCTTGCCGAGCACTGGGCGTTACTTGAGCCACTGTGCGAGCACTTCGACCAGGGCACATTGAGCCTGAGCGAGTTGCGCCTGCAATTGGCCGCCCAGCAACTGGACAGCACGCCCCAGGACATTACCAACCTGTTGGACGTGTGGATTCGTCTGGATATTCTGGTTCCGGTGGCCAAAAGCCCGAACCGTTTCGAATTGAACGCACAGATTCACGACTTCCTGTCCTACCTGCGCCGCGAACACCGTCTGGGCCTGTGCCTGGAAATCGAAGCCTATCTGCGCCATCTGGAGCGTCTGGCCGGTTATATCCAGGACGCGTTCGACATCCGCGACGCCAACGACCTCGCGCGCCAACTGCGTTTGCTGGACATGCGCGTGCGCGACGTCCTGAAGAAATTGGCCAACGATGAGCAGGCACTGATCGCCGTCGCCGACCGCGCCAAGACCAGCGACCGACAGATTCCGTTGCGTCAGCGCTATGCCGAGGTATTGGCCACCTGGGACGAATACATCGAGCCGATGATTCAACTGGTCAACGCCGACGGCGCGTTCGAGCAGGGTGTGCGCAAGGTCGAAAACGTCTTGCTGCGCCTGCTCACCGAGCAACAGCGTTTGGGCCATTTGGTCGACGACGACATGCTGCTGCGCACCCACGCGCGCATTCTGGAAATGCAGACCAGTGCGCAACTGACCCTGCGCCATGCCCGCGAACTGCTGCTGCCGTTGCGTGAAGAAGCCCGCCGGCATAACGCCGTAACCCGTGGTGCTGCACTGGCCTTGTCGGCCATCCGTCGTAAAGGCATCGATGCCGTGCCGCAAGCCGCGATGCCAATGTTTACCCGGCCGCAAAGCACCTTTCTCGGCAGTGCCAGCCAGGTCGAAGCCTATGTTTACGCACTGGCCCGTTTCGAACCCAAGCCAGCGAAATTCCCCAAGGCCAACGTCACCCGCAAGGGCGCGCCACCCCAGGCGCCGCGTACCGTCAAGGAGATGCTGGAGCGCTGCGAAGACGCCCTGCCGATGCCGGATCTGATGGTCTGGTTGCTGGAGCAGGAACCCAACGGCGCCACCGACGAATTGCTCTACTGGTTCTCGCGCCTGTCGCGAGACAAGCGTTTTGCTCGCGAGCGCCTCGAACGTCGCGACTATTTCACTCAGGAGCACCAGGTCAGCCTGCGCTCCTTCGCCCTGCTCTCCAGCCGAGATGAGTCCCTGGAGACTTCTGCGAGTACCCCTCATGCATCTTGATCTATCCGAACTGTCCCAACTGGCGCCGATCTTCCGCGAGCTGTTCAAGGGTTATCACGTCAGCCGCCGCGACCCGGAACTGTACGCGCAACTGTCGAACTTCCAGGATCAGTACCGCGCATTGTTCAAAGCGCTGGGCTTTGAGCTGGTGTGCGATACCCGTGGTTTCTATTACTTCGTGCCGGACCTGGCCGCCGCGCAGGTGAACAAGACTGCGCAGCGCCTGGCGCTGTTCACCTTCATCATCGTCGAGCACCTGGCCGATCAGGGCCGTGACCCGATTGCCGTTCTCGATGGTGGCAGTCTGGGCCGCGACGAACTGCCGTCGCTGCTGGAAAAATATCGCGACCTGTTCTTGCAGGCCGAAGTGCAGACCCAGGAAGAGCTGGAAGAAAAGATCATGCGTCGCATGACTCAGCTCGGTTTCGCCAGCGAAGAAAACGGCATCTACCGTTTCCTGCCGCCGATGCACCGCTTCCTCGATGTCTGCCTCTCTGTCCAGCAAGACCGCGATCTGGCGGCCAGCCTGCACAGCGTTCTGCCGTTACCGACGCCGGTGTTGATCGACGACGACAGCGACGAAAAACTGCTGGAAACCGATGACCCACTGGACCTCGCCGAATTCGCCGATTCAGAGGAAGAAACCGAAGAGCAAGCATTGGTGCGTGCCATTGCCGCCGAGCAACAGGAGATGGACGCATGAGCCAGGAACGCTATGGCATCCGCCGCTTCGCGCTGCTGAACACCGCGGGTTACAGCCTCGGTCTGTTCCCGCTGGAACACCCATTGTCGGTGTACGGCGCAAACAACCTCGGCAAGAGCGCCTCGATCAACGCCCTGCAATTCCCGATTCTGGCGCGAATGTCAGACATGAGTTTCGGCAAGTACAGCCTCGAACAATCGCGGCGTTTCTACTTCGCCTCCGACACCAGTTACATTTTGGTGGAAGTCGCCCTGCCCCACGGCCCGCATGTGATTGGTGTGGTCGGACGCGGTCCTGGCGGTGGCTTCGGTCACCAGTTCTTCGCCTACGCCGGCAAGCTGGACCTGGCGCATTACCAGAAGAACGACACCTGTCTGCGGCAGAAAGAGTTGTTCAACAACCTCGATAGCCTGGGCCTCAAAGCCTACGAATTGAAGCCCGACGAACTGCGCCGACTGCTGGTGGGCGGTCACACGTCGATCCCATTGGACCTGACCCTGATTCCGCTGCGTTCCACCAGTGAACAGAGTCTGAAGACTTTTCGCGCGCTGTTCATCAACCTGCTGCACATGCGCGAAATCACTGCGGCCAAGCTCAAGCAATTGTTCCTCGATGCCTTCGAACACAGCCTGCGCTCCGGCAGTGTCGATTACATCGCCGCGTGCGAAGAAGCCTTCCGCGATGTGCGTCGCATGGAGCAGGACTATAACGCGCTGGTTCTCGCCGGCCCGTTGGTCGAGGCGCTGGCGGCCGGAGTCAAGCAACGCGAAGTGCTGCGCGGCAAACTGCATCGCCTGTCGCCGTTGCTGGATTCGCTGCTGGGCACCTGGCAGGACTACTCCAGCGCACGCAAAGAAGAGCTGGTGATTCAGTCCGAGCATTACCGCAACGAACAGGATTCGCTGCAAAACGATCAGCGCGGCGGCACTCAGGAACTGATGCGCCTGGAACGTGAAATCAGCGGCATTCAGCGCTGGATCGGCGAATTGGCGGTGCTGAAGAATCGCTTCGCGCTGGTGGATGACGTCAAGGTGCTGGAGCAGCAACTGCTGTCGGCCAAGGACGCCCACGATGAACTGGCGGGGGCATTGGCCCAGTCTCGGCAGTTCAGTGCCGAGGATCTGGATGAACGTCTCCGCGATCTGGAAAAACGCCTGAAGTCGGTCAAGCAACAACTCGATCACGCCGACAACAACAGCTATGCGCGGCTGCGTGAAGAATTCTCGCAGCCGGACGTCGAGCGTCTGATGCGTCTGTTTAACAGCGCCCTGTTCAGCCTGCCCCTCGGCGAGCAAGGCATTGCGCTGGATGACGGCGACGCCTGGGTCAAGTCGCTGGAGGCCATCCTTGATGGTTTCAAAGGCGAACGTTTCGAAGTCCCGGGCCTGACCATCAACCTGTCGCACATCGAGCCACCGGCGCTGCAAGCCTTGGCCGACCGTGCGGCGTTGCGTGATCAGAAAGAGCGTCTGGAAAAAGAACTCAAGCAGCTGAAAACCCAGCAGGCCGTGGCCGCTGACCGCGCTGCGAGCAAGATCCAGACCGAGGCTTTGTATCAGCAGGTATTGGATGCCCAGAAGGCTCTGGAAGATTTCCGTCGCAGCCAGACCTTAAGCGCCGAAGAGCCGGAAAAGCTCGAACAACTGGCGCAGATGGAAGGCGCGCAGGACGAACTCAAGCGCTCCAGCGATGCCTTCACCGAACGCGTCCAGCAGTTGTCGGCCAAGCTGCAATTGGTCGGTCGGCAGATCGGCGACATGGAAGCCAAACAACGCACGCTGGATGACGCCCTACGTCGTCGTCAGTTGTTGCCCGCTGACTTGCCATTTGGTACCCCGTTCATGGAGCCGGTGGATGACTCGCTGGAAAACCTGCTGCCGTTGCTCAACGACTATCAGGACAGCTGGCAGGGCCTGCAACGCAGCGATGGCCAGATTGAAGCGTTGTACGCGCAGGTTCGCCTCAAGGGCGTGGCCAAGTTCGACAGCGAAGACGATGTCGAACGTCGCTTGCACCTGCTGATCAACGCGTACGCGCACCGTCAGGACGAAGCCCTGACCTTGGGCAAGGCACGCCGGGCAGCGGTCACCGACATCGCCCGCACCCTACGCAACATCCGCAGCGACTACGACAGCCTTGAGCATCAACTGGCGTTGTTCAACCGCGAGATCAACAAGCGTCAGGTCTCCAACCTGGAAAGCTTCCGTATTGTGCTGGCACCGAACAAGGAAGCGCTGAAGCATATCGATCAGATCATCCACAGCGCCGGTCAGTACGAAGAAGGCGAAACGCTGTCGGTGTTCGACCTGAGCCAGAGTGCCGAGCAAGACAACAAGAACGAAGAGGCCAAGGAGTATCTGGCACGGTTGGTTGCGGCCAACCACAACCAGTTGGGTCTGAAGGATTTGTTCGAACTGGCGTTCGAGATCACCAAGGTCAACGGCCAGCCGATCATCCACACCGACATCGACGGCGCGGCGTCCAACGGCACGACCATGACCATCAAGGCGTTGACCAACATGTACTTGTTGCTGCACTTGATGGATCGCGATCAAGCCGGGCGTATTCGCCTGCCGTACTACCTCGACGAAGCGGCTGACATCGACGAGAAAAACCAGGCGGCCTTGCTGGAAACCAGCTTGCAGTTAGGTTTCGTGCCGATTCTGGCCAGCGTTAAACCCCAGGTTTCGGCGCATGTGGCCATCGACCTGGAAGGTGGCAGCGGACCGAACGGGATCTACATCGATGAGGCGGACTGGAAATACATCCGCCGCCGCGATGAAGTGAAAGTGGTTGCGGATGATCTGGAGGCAGAGGCCGAGTTGGCCTGATAACACAAAACCTGTAGGAGCGGGCTTGCCCGCGATTGGCTTGATGCGGTGTGCCAGACACACCGCCATCGCGGCGGTGCAGCGATCCGACAAGCCCGCTCCTACAATGTTTATTTCCCCAGCTGGATTTTAGGCGCCCATTGCAGCCAGTCATCTTCCGCCTTGTCGAACAGCGGGAAGGTCTGCTCCGCTCGCGCCTGATTCCCCATCTTTTCGCCTTCTGGTGTCGCGAAGGCAATGCCGCCGTCCACCAGTGTCTCCAGCGATTCGGTACGCACCGTCGCGCCTTTCAACAGACTGAAATCGACACCAAAGCCACTGCTGTTCCAGAAACGGCTGCCACCGCGCACCAAGGCGGCGTAACGCGGTTCGATCAGGATACGGATCAACACCCGATCCGCCGTGTCGCCCAGTTCAGTGCCCATCACCTGACCCACTTTCACTTCACGGTAAGTCACCGGGACGCCTGCCTTGATCGAACCCCGGCGCGCGGCGCTCAATACCAGACTCAAACCCTCATCGCGGGCAGCCGCATTGGGCGGTTGTTTCAGTGCGACGAAGCTCGTCTGCGCAGTGGTGCCCTTGTTTGACGGCAGCACTTCCAGGTATTGCCCGGTGACCAGGGTTTCGAGGTTCGCGGTTTTGATCAGGCCTAGCTCCGGCTTGACCACCCAGAACGTCGAACCGGCGCGGGCGATTTTATCCGGGACTTCGGTGATACGTGCCGTCAGCTTTACCGCCTGAAGGTCATCGGTCAGGTCCACGTCCTCGATCTTGCCGACGTCCAATCCTTTGAAACGTATGGGTGTGCCGGGACGCAGGCCGTCTGCTCGGTCGACTTTAATGGTGATCTGCGTACCGTCCTGAACCGCCAGTTCACGGTTGGCAAACAGACGGAAACGCGGGATGTGTTTCTTCAAGGGCACCTTGGCCCGTGGCGTGTCGAAGGAAATGCCGCCCGCCATCAGACTCTGCAGTGATTCGCTTTTGACCTGAATCCCCGAGAGGCCGCCAGTCAGCGTAATGCCACTGGCATTCCAGAAGCGTGTCGAGCCATTGACCAGGCTTTCGTATTCCTTCTCGATGTGGACGCCGAGAATCACCTGCTTCTGGTCGCGGGAGAATTGGTAGCTCTGCACCGAACCGACTTTCACTTGTTTGTAGAGCACCGGACTGCCGACATCCAGCGAGCCGAGGGTGTCGGTGAACAACACCATGTGCAGGCCTGGCGAACGCAGGTCCAATGGCGGCGCCTTGGCTCTGGCGATGAAATCGCGTCTTGGTGTCGAACCTTTGTCACCAGGGCGTATGGCAATGTAGTTACCTTTGACCAGCGCTTCCAATCCGGTAATTCCCGCCAGAGAGATCGACGGTTTGACCACCCAGAACTGCGTGCCCTCCACCAGATAATCTTCTGCCAGTGGATCAAGCGCCAGTTCCACCGTGGCGCTGGCAAGGTCCGGGTCAACCTTCAGGGTCTTCATGGTCCCGACCTGGAAGCCTTTGTACATCACCGGGGTACGCCCGGCTTGCAAGCCTTCGAAGTCATTGAGTTTGAGCACTACCCGAATCCCGGCCTGGGCGGCGTCGAAGTCTTCATAGAGACGGAACGGCAGGCTCGGGTCGGTGGGCGGGCTGTCCTTGCGATACTCCGGTGTGGCGAAGGCAATACCGCCGGCAACAATGCTCGACAGCGATTCACTGCGCACCTTCACCCCGGACAGGTTGGCGTCGATGCTGATGCCACTGGCGTTCCAGAATCGTGTGTGTTTACGCACCAGGCTGGCATACGTGGGCTCGATGAAAATCTTGATCTCAACCTTGCTCTGATCTTCCGAGAGCACGTAACTCTTCACCTGCCCGACCTGAATCTGCTTGTAGAACACCGGACTGCCCCGGTTCAACGAGCCCAGCCGATTAGCCTTGAGGGTCAGGTGCAAGCCGGGCAATTTATCCGAGAGCGGCGGCGCTTCCGACAGCGCCTTGAACTTACGCTCCGACTCGCCTTCGCCAGGGCTGGCGGCGATATAGTTGCCCGAGACCAGGGTTTCCAGACCAGTGATGCCGGCCAGTGTCACGCTGGGCTTGACCAGCCAGAAGCGGGTGTTGGTGCGCAGGGACGGTTCAAAGTCCTTGTTCATTTCGATGGTCGCGATGACGCCGCGCGTAGTGCCTTCGTCATCCAGCGCCAAGGCTTTTACCTTGCCGATCGGCATGCCTTTGTAGACCACTTCGGTCTTGTTGGCCTGAATGCCGGCGCCGCTCTCGAAACGAACCTGAATCTCGATACCTGCCTCGTTGTAGGCGCGCCAGCCGAGCCAGCCGCCGATGATCAAGGCGATCAGGGGCAAGACCCAGATCGCTGACCAGTTCGACGCAGGGCGGGTTCTAGCGGTAGGCAAATCACTCATGGTCGTCATCCGACTCCGTGTTATCCCAAATAAGTCGGGGATCAAAAGTTACTGCAGCGAGCATCGTCAAAATCACCACGCTGGCAAAAGCGACTGCGCCAAGATTGGCTTCGACGCTGGCCAGCCGACCAAAATTCACCACCGCCACCAGAATGGCGATCACGAAAATGTCTAGCATTGACCAACGACCGATGAATTCGATAAAGCGGTACATGACCATGCGTTGCCGTGCCGACAGCGGCTGCCGACGTTGCACCGAGAACAGCAGCAGGCCGAGACCGACCAGCTTGAAAGTGGGCACCAGGATACTGGCCACGAACACCACGGCGGCAATCGGCAACATGCCGTGCTGAATCAATTGAATGACACCTGACATGATGGTCGAAGGATCACCCTGCCCCAATGAACTGACCGTCATGATCGGCAGCACATTGGCGGGGATATACAGAATGGCGGCAGTGACCAACAGCGCCCAGGTGCGCGCCATGCTATTGGGGCTGCGGGCGTGCACCTGGGCACCGCAACGCGAGCAGGTCGGACTCTCCAGGTCAGGATCAACCTTGTTCAGTTCATGGCATTCCGCGCAAATAAAAATCCCTGCATCAATCGCCCGCATGCACATCCTCCCCAGAAAGCGCCTGCCATATTTGATGGGGCGACATTGCCACTTCCAGCCAGATCTGAAGCAATAACAAGCCAATAAAACAGACAATCCCCAGGCCGAGGCTCAGTGACGCCAGATCCGCCAACTTGACCAACGCCACCAGTACGCCCATGAGGTAAACCTCAAGCATGCCCCAGTCGCGAAGGTGGTGATAAATGCGGTACAGCAACAGACCGTAGCTACGGCCAACGTTCCATTGGATGCTCAGCAGTACGATCAGTTGGCACAGCAGTTTGAGTAACGGGATACCCATGCTGCACAGAAACACCACGACGGCGACACCTTGCATGCCGGTGTCAAACAAGCCGACAACACCGCTCCAGACCGTATCTTCAGCACTTTGGCCGAGGATATTGAGGTGCATGATCGGCAAAAAATTTGCGGGCACGTAGAGCAGCAACGCGGCGACCACCAAAGCGAGGCTACGCTGCACGACATTGTGTCGATGGGCATACAGCTCGTAACCGCAGCGCACGCACAGGGCTTTTTCGCCACGGGACAACACCGGCTTGCGCATCAGCAAGTCGCACTCATGACAAGCCACCAGATCGTCGAGTGGCAGCCTGTCCAGTGATACTTGAGTTGGGCTGCTGGAGTCGACTTGATCGGGCATCACAGGGGGACTCTGGCCGAAAAGATAGCCGGCTATTCTAATGGTCGGCTCAGAAAATAGCCGTGCATATTTGGTACAGCTTGTGGCGGGGGATATGTCGTGCTTGTAACGCTGAACATCGTCCTTTGTAGGAGCTGCCGAAGGCTGCGATGGCGGAGTGTCAGGTATTGAGGTGTTGCAGGTGCCGACATCTCGCAGCCTTCGGCAGCTCCTTCAGGGATTTGGTATTTCAGGGTTTTCCGCGCACAAAAACAAAACCCCTGTTCGCGTTAGCAAACAGGGGTTTCGGAATTTAATCTTGACGATGACCTACTCTCACATGGGGAAACCCCACACTACCATCGGCGATGCATCGTTTCACTGCTGAGTTCGGGATGGGATCAGGTGGTTCCAATGCTCTATGGTCGTCAAGAAATTCGGGTACTGACACGTCTTTCAACGTTTCAGCAAATCGGGTATGTGATAGCAATCTGTGTGCTGCAAATTTTCGTCGTTTGCGTCTTCACACCTGCATTTGCTTGTCTCTAAGCAAATTGCTTGGGTGTTATATGGTCAAGCCTCACGGGCAATTAGTATGGGTTAGCTCAATGCCTCACAGCACTTACACACCCCACCTATCAACGTCGTAGTCTTCGACGGCCCTTCAGGGGACTCAAGGTCCCAGTGAGATCTCATCTTGAGGCTAGTTTCCCGCTTAGATGCTTTCAGCGGTTATCTATTCCGAACATAGCTACCCGGCAATGCCACTGGCGTGACAACCGGAACACCAGAGGTTCGTCCACTCCGGTCCTCTCGTACTAGGAGCAGCCCCTCTCAAATCTCAAACGTCCACGGCAGATAGGGACCGAACTGTCTCACGACGTTCTAAACCCAGCTCGCGTACCACTTTAAATGGCGAACAGCCATACCCTTGGGACCGGCTTCAGCCCCAGGATGTGATGAGCCGACATCGAGGTGCCAAACACCGCCGTCGATATGAACTCTTGGGCGGTATCAGCCTGTTATCCCCGGAGTACCTTTTATCCGTTGAGCGATGGCCCTTCCATACAGAACCACCGGATCACTAAGACCTACTTTCGTACCTGCTCGACGTGTCTGTCTCGCAGTCAAGCGCGCTTTTGCCTTTATACTCTACGACCGATTTCCGACCGGTCTGAGCGCACCTTCGTACTCCTCCGTTACTCTTTAGGAGGAGACCGCCCCAGTCAAACTACCCACCATACACTGTCCTCGATCCGGATAACGGACCTGAGTTAGAACCTCAAAGTTGCCAGGGTGGTATTTCAAGGTTGGCTCCATGCAGACTGGCGTCCACACTTCAAAGCCTCCCACCTATCCTACACAAGCAAATTCAAAGTCCAGTGCAAAGCTATAGTAAAGGTTCACGGGGTCTTTCCGTCTAGCCGCGGATACACTGCATCTTCACAGCGATTTCAATTTCACTGAGTCTCGGGTGGAGACAGCGCCGCCATCGTTACGCCATTCGTGCAGGTCGGAACTTACCCGACAAGGAATTTCGCTACCTTAGGACCGTTATAGTTACGGCCGCCGTTTACCGGGGCTTCGATCAAGAGCTTCGCGTTAGCTAACCCCATCAATTAACCTTCCGGCACCGGGCAGGCGTCACACCCTATACGTCCACTTTCGTGTTTGCAGAGTGCTGTGTTTTTAATAAACAGTCGCAGCGGCCTGGTATCTTCGACCGGCATGGGCTTACGCAGTAAATGCTTCACCCTCACCGGCGCACCTTCTCCCGAAGTTACGGTGCCATTTTGCCTAGTTCCTTCACCCGAGTTCTCTCAAGCGCCTTGGTATTCTCTACCCAACCACCTGTGTCGGTTTGGGGTACGGTTCCTGGTTACCTGAAGCTTAGAAGCTTTTCTTGGAAGCATGGCATCAACCACTTCGTCGCCTAATGGCAACTCGTCATCAGCTCTCGGCCTTAGACCCCCGGATTTACCTAAGAGTCCAGCCTACCACCTTAAACTTGGACAACCAACGCCAAGCTGGCCTAGCCTTCTCCGTCCCTCCATCGCAATAACCAGAAGTACAGGAATATTAACCTGTTTTCCATCGACTACGCTTTTCAGCCTCGCCTTAGGGACCGACTAACCCTGCGTCGATTAACGTTGCGCAGGAAACCTTGGTCTTTCGGCGTGGGTGTTTTTCACACCCATTGTCGTTACTCATGTCAGCATTCGCACTTCTGATACCTCCAGCAAGCTTCTCAACTCACCTTCACAGGCTTACAGAACGCTCCTCTACCGCATCACCTAAGTGATACCCGTAGCTTCGGTGCATGGTTTGAGCCCCGTTACATCTTCCGCGCAGGCCGACTCGACTAGTGAGCTATTACGCTTTCTTTAAAGGGTGGCTGCTTCTAAGCCAACCTCCTAGCTGTCTAAGCCTTCCCACATCGTTTCCCACTTAACCATGACTTTGGGACCTTAGCTGACGGTCTGGGTTGTTTCCCTTTTCACGACGGACGTTAGCACCCGCCGTGTGTCTCCCATGCTCGGCACTTGTAGGTATTCGGAGTTTGCATCGGGTTGGTAAGTCGGGATGACCCCCTAGCCGAAACAGTGCTCTACCCCCTACAGTGATACATGAGGCGCTACCTAAATAGCTTTCGAGGAGAACCAGCTATCTCCGAGCTTGATTAGCCTTTCACTCCGATCCACAGGTCATCCGCTAACTTTTCAACGGTAGTCGGTTCGGTCCTCCAGTTAGTGTTACCCAACCTTCAACCTGCCCATGGATAGATCGCCCGGTTTCGGGTCTATTCCCAGCGACTAGACGCCCTATTAAGACTCGCTTTCGCTACGCCTCCCCTATTCGGTTAAGCTCGCCACTGAAAATAAGTCGCTGACCCATTATACAAAAGGTACGCAGTCACCCAACAAAGTGGGCTCCCACTGCTTGTACGCATACGGTTTCAGGATCTATTTCACTCCCCTCTCCGGGGTTCTTTTCGCCTTTCCCTCACGGTACTAGTTCACTATCGGTCAGTCAGTAGTATTTAGCCTTGGAGGATGGTCCCCCCATATTCAGACAAGGTTTCTCGTGCCCCGTCCTACTCGATTTCATTGCAAAGAGATTTTCGCGTACAGGGCTATCACCCACTATGGCCGCACTTTCCAGAGCGTTCCGCTAATCTCAATACAACTTAAGGGCTGGTCCCCGTTCGCTCGCCACTACTAAGGGAATCTCGGTTGATTTCTTTTCCTCAGGGTACTTAGATGTTTCAGTTCCCCTGGTTCGCCTCTTATGCCTATGTATTCAGCATAAGATAACTGTCTTATGACAGCTGGGTTCCCCCATTCAGACATCTCCGGATCACAGTCTGTTTGCCGACTCCCCGAAGCTTTTCGCAGGCTACCACGTCTTTCATCGCCTCTGACTGCCAAGGCATCCACCGTATGCGCTTCTTCACTTGACCATATAACCCCAAGCAATCTGGTTATACTATGAAGACGACATTCGCCGAAAATTTGCTTGTTCTCGATTAAGAGAACTCACACATTTTACCTTAGCCTGAATGAACACCAGTGAAAGTGCCATCCAGTCTATATTTCTATCACATACCCAAATTTTTAAAGAACGATCTAATCAAAGACTAGAAATCAACATTCACCATCACCAGGATGGAATGTTCATTTCTAAACTCTAACGCAGAAGCAGTAAATGGTGGAGCCAAACGGGATCGAACCGTTGACCTCCTGCGTGCAAGGCAGGCGCTCTCCCAGCTGAGCTATGGCCCC
>NZ_CP172305.1:5702500-5982500 GCF_044336365.1 Pseudomonas sp. NA-150
ACGCCAGGCTACCAACAATGATGTAGGGCCGCTTCGCCAGCTCGACACCCAGCTGCGACCAATCCAGCCCGAGGATAAACACCGCATACGCACTCATATGCAGTACTACATAGGCAAAGCACCACAACCCTAACTGGCGACGCACTGCAATCCAGCCCGGCCAGCCGCTGAGTTTCTGCATCGGGGTCATTGCCAGCGTGATTAGCAGCAACACCAGAGTGCCCTGACCGAAAAGATCGACCAGCGCCTTACCGGGATCCGGCCCCAGCGCTAACAACCAAGCCTGGTACACCCACCACACAGGTGCAACGCAGGCCGCAAGAAAGACGCCGATGCGCCATAACGGATAACGCATCAGTAGTTTTTCCGAAGATCCAGGTCTTTATATAAGGAGGCAACCTCCTCCCCGTAGCCATTGAACATTTCTGTCTGGCGAATATTCGGACTGAACAGCCCGCTGGGCAAGCGCCGCTCATGCGCTTGCGTCCAGCGCGGATGGTCCACGGTCGGATTCACGTTGGCGTAAAACCCATACTCATTCGCGGCAATGCTCTGCCAGGTGGTTTTTGGCTGCTCACTCACCAAACTGATCCGCACAATCGACTTCGCGCTTTTGAAGCCGTACTTCCACGGCACCACCAAACGCAGCGGCGCACCGTTCTGATTAGGCAGTTCGCGCCCATACATCCCAACCGCAAGGATCGCCAATGGATTCATGGCCTCATCCAGACGCAAACCTTCAACGTACGGCCAATCGATCAAGGCAAAACTCGAGCGCTGCCCCGGCATCATCTTCGAGTCCTGTAGCGTTTCAAAACGAATGTATTTGGCATTGGCCGTGGGCTCGACTCGCTTTAGCAATTCAGAGATGGGAAAACCCATCCACGGAATCACCATCGACCACGCCTCTACACAACGAAGGCGGTAGATGCGCTCCTCAAGCTGATAAGGCTTCATGAAGTCTTCCAGCGCGTAACGCCCAGGCTTGCCAACCTCACCGTCGATCACCACCGTCCAAGGTTCAGTTTTCAAAGGACCAGCGTTTTTCGCTGGATCGCCTTTATCCGTGCCGAACTCATAGAAGTTGTTGTAATGCGTGGCGTCCTTGAACGGCGTGATGGCCTCGCCCTTCACGGTGACAGCCTGCCATTTCGTATCAGGCAGCTTTTCCTTGAACCACGCAGGTGCGGAACCTTGTTCGACGTCACTATAAGCAGAGGAATCGGCCGCATCGGCCCAACGTGGAAGCGCACTGGCGGCGAGACCGGCAACGGAAGCACCGAGCAAAGCCCGACGAGAGAGGTAAAACGACTCGGGTGTGACATCCGATTCTTTGCAGTCGGATGCCGAAGGCAGCTTGATAAGCATGAGAACTCCGCAGCTGTAGAGGACAAGTAGCCCAATAGACTGCGGAGTATGCGGGAAATTACATCACTGACCAGATTTGTGACGACGCAGACGTAGCAAATATTGCACCGGACCAGACGCTGCATAGGCGAGGAAAACCAACAGCAGAATACGCGGCGGATCACTGAACACCACGGCAAACACCAACACCACCGCAAGAATCGCCACAAACGGCACGCGCCCCTTGAGGTCCAACTCTTTGAAGCTGTTGTACTTGATGTTGCTGACCATCAACATGCCCGCCGCAGCCACCATCAAGGCAACCAGGAACGACATTTTCGAGCCCTGGATGCCGTAGTCGCTGAACGCCCACACGATGCCGGCGACAACGCCCGCAGCAGCCGGACTGGCCAGGCCGATGAAGTAGCGTTTATCAGCGGTGCCGACCTGCGTGTTGAAGCGTGCCAGACGCAACGCCGCGCCGGCCACATAGATGAAGGCGACCATCCAGCCGACCTTGCCCATATCGCCCAAGGCCCAACCGAACGCCAACAACGCCGGCGCGACGCCAAAGGCGACCATGTCGGACAGGGAATCATACTCGGCGCCGAATGCGCTCTGAGTGTTGGTCATGCGCGCGACGCGACCATCAAGACCGTCAAGCACCATGGCGACGAAAATAGCGATGGCAGCGAAAGCAAAATATTTGCTCGCCGCTACCGGATCACCCGCACTCAACGCGCTCTCGGCGCTCATCGAGTTGATGATGGAGTAGAAGCCGGCAAACAGATTGGCGGTGGTAAACAGATTAGGCAGCAGGTAGATCCCGCGATGCCGGACTTTACGCCCTTCGGCATCATGCCCTTCTTCAATATGTTCATCGATGGGTAGAAGGCTTTCGGCGTCAGAGGCCTGATGTGGCTCTTCGGGACGTTCGCTCATGGACAATACCTTGCAACAGGGTGGAGAGTTTCGACAGATGTTTGCAACGAGGGTTCGTCATCAAACGAAGCAGCTTTATACCAGAAGCCCGCCACCATAACGAAAAAACGCGGCCGAAGCCGCGTTTTCCTACAACAAAAACCTGAGAGCTGAAATCAGTTCTTGGCTTTGTCGACGATCTTGTTAGCTGCGATCCAAGGCATCATCGAGCGCAGTTGCTCGCCGATGATTTCGATGCCGTGGGCAGCGTTGTTGCGACGCTTGGCGGTCATCGAAGGATAGCCGGTAGCGCCTTCGCTGATGAACATCTTCGCGTATTCGCCGTCCTGGATGCGCTTCAGAGCGTTGCGCATGGCCTGACGGGATTCGGCGTTGATGACTTCCGGACCGGTCACGTACTCGCCGTATTCAGCGTTGTTCGAGATCGAGTAGTTCATGTTGGCGATACCGCCTTCGTACATGAGGTCAACGATCAGCTTCAGTTCGTGCAAGCATTCGAAGTAAGCCATTTCTGGCGCGTAGCCAGCTTCAACCAGGGTTTCGAAGCCGGCTTTAACCAGTTCAACGGTACCGCCGCACAGTACGGCTTGTTCGCCAAACAGGTCAGTTTCGGTTTCGTCTTTGAACGTGGTCTCGATGATACCGGTACGGCCGCCACCAACGCCCGAAGCGTAGGACAGTGCGACGTTTTTGGCGTTGCCCGAAGCATCCTGGTAGATAGCGATCAGGTCAGGGATACCGCCGCCTTTGACGAATTCGGTACGGACAGTGTGGCCCGGTGCTTTCGGCGCGATCATGATCACGTCGAGGTCAGCGCGAGGAACTACCTGGTTGTAGTGGATTGCGAAACCGTGGGAGAAGGCCAGTGTTGCGCCCTTCTTCAGGTTTGGCTCGACTTCGTTCTTGTACAGCGCGGACTGGAACTCGTCCGGGGTCAGGATCATGACCAGGTCAGCAGCGGCCACAGCGGAAGCAACGTCAGTTACTTTCAAGCCATGAGCTTCAGCCTTGGCGACAGTAGCCGAACCTTTACGCAGGCCAACAGTGACATCTACGCCGGAGTCTTTCAGGTTGCACGCTTGAGCGTGGCCTTGGGAACCGTAACCGATGATGGCAACTTTTTTGCCCTGGATGATCGAAAGGTCGCAGTCTTTGTCGTAATAAACTTTCATGAAATTCCCCTGTTATCTTGGCCGTTCAGGCCATCTGTCAAAATGAGTTAGATGCTGAGTACTTTGTCGCCACGGGCAATGCCCGTCACGCCGCTGCGTACCGTTTCCAGGATGGCAGTGGTGCCAATTGCCTGAATGAAGCTGTCCAGTTTGTCGCTCGTCCCTGCCAGCTGCACCGTATAGACGCTGCTGGTCACATCGACGATCTGACCACGGAATATGTCTGTGGTGCGCTTGATCTCGGCGCGTTGTGCACCTGTGGCCTTGACCTTGACCAGCATCAGCTCACGCTCGATGTGGGCGCTTTCGGACAGATCGACCAGTTTGACCACCTCAATCAGTTTATTGAGATTTTTGGTGATCTGCTCGATGACTTCGTCGTGGCCCACGGTGGTCAGCGTCAGACGCGACAACGTCGGGTCTTCGGTCGGCGCCACCGTCAGGCTTTCGATGTTGTAGTTGCGTTGCGAGAACAGACCCACGACCCGCGACAGTGCACCCGGTTCGTTTTCCAGCAAAAGGGAAATGATGTGCCGCATGATTAAGTCCGCTCCGTCTTGCTCAGCCACATATCGCGCATGGAGCCGTCTCTGATCTGCATCGGGTAAACGTGCTCGTTGGCATCAACCTTGATGTCGAGGAACACCAGACGATCTTTCATGGCGAAGGCTTCCTCCATCATCGGCTTCAGATCTTTCAAGTCGGTGACGCGCATGCCCACATGACCATACGCTTCGGCCAGCTTGACGAAGTCCGGCAACGACTCCATGTAGGAATGCGAGTGACGAGCGCCGTAGCTCATGTCCTGCCACTGGCGAACCATACCCAGCACGCCATTGTTGAGGAGGATGATCTTCACCGGCAGACCGTGCTGCAAGCAGGTGGACAGTTCCTGGATGTTCATCTGGATACTGCCTTCACCGGTCACACAGGCGACGTCGGCATCAGGGAAGCTGAGCTTGACGCCCATGGCGGCCGGGAAGCCAAAGCCCATCGTGCCCAGGCCACCGGAGTTGATCCAGCGGTTTGGCTTGTCGAAGCGGTAGTACTGCGCCGCGAACATCTGGTGCTGACCCACGTCCGAGGTCACGTAAGCGTCGCCATGCGTGACTTCGCTCAAGGTCTCGATCACGGTCTGCGGCTTGATGACGCTGCCGTCGCCCTTGTTGTAAGGGAACAGGTCGCCATCGCCACGCCATTCATCAATCTGCTTCCACCAGCTGGCAACCGAATCCTTGTTAGGGGTTTCGCCGATTTCCTTCAGCGTGGCGACCATTTCGGTCAATACGCTGTCGACCGGGCCCACGATAGGCACGTCTGCCTTGATCGTCTTGGAGATCGAAGCCGGGTCGATGTCAATGTGGATGATCTTGGCGTTCGGGCAGAACTTCGCCGGACCGTTGATGACGCGGTCATCAAAACGCGAACCGACGGCCAGAATCACGTCTGCATGGTGCATCGCCATGTTGGCGGTGTAGCTGCCATGCATACCGAGCATGCCGACGAACTGGCGATCGGTACCCGGAAACGAGCCAAGGCCCATCAGGGTGTTAGTCACGGGTACGTTCAGCAGCTTCGCCAGTTCGGTCAACGGCGCAGAGCCATGGCCCAGAATCACGCCACCGCCGGCATAGATGATCGGCCGCTTGGCCGCCAGCAGCATTTCCACTGCTTTGCGGATCTGCCCCGAGTGACCGCGAACGGCCGGGCTGTAGGAGCGCAGCTTGGCTTTTTTCGGGAAGACGTATTCGAACTTCTCGGCCGGGTTGGTCAAGTCTTTCGGAATATCGACCACCACCGGACCAGGACGGCCGGACTGCGCCAGGTAGAAGGCTTTCTTCAGGACCTCGGGAATCTCCTGGGCACTCTTGATCATGAAGCTGTGCTTCACGATCGGGCGGGAGACACCGATCATGTCGGTTTCCTGGAACGCGTCGGTACCGACCATGTTACTCGGGACCTGACCGGACAGGATCACCATCGGGATCGAGTCCATATAAGCGGTCGCGATACCGGTGACGGTGTTGGTAGCGCCCGGGCCGGAGGTTACCAGCACGACACCGGGTTTACCGGTCGCGCGGGCGTAGCCGTCAGCCATGTGGGCCGCAGCCTGCTCGTGACGGACCAGGACGTGATTCAAAGCAGGTTCTTTGAACAGCGCGTCGTAGATATGCAGAACGGCACCACCAGGGTAGCCGTAGATATTCTCAACGCCTTCGTCACGCAAAAAGCGGACGATCATTTCAGCGCCAGATAAAAGCTCCACGTTATTCACCTCTAAAACGCCAGAATACCGTCCACAAGCGGGGACGGGTCTTAATAGGTTTACTGCTAGCAGAGCATGAGCGACGGTGGTCGCCGACTACGTCAGCACTGACTGAGCAAGTATTGGGATGTCCCCAAAGTGTTGCGGGGCATTCCCACCCAGCGCGAGGTAACGCGTTGCGGGTGTAACAGGTCGACGCGGATGTGCGTCTCATGATCTACCGAGAGGGTCTGCTTCTGGCAGTCCGTCTACAGCGAACTTTGGATTGTTGTGATTCGCCCTCTCCAAGTCAAGTCATCCGTGCGCTTTCTTAAGTCTAAGGGCATGAAAAGTCACTCAATGAGGCTCTCGGCGGTGTACATATGGTAGGTTGCCGCGTGCATAGCCACCTAAGGAAGCACCATGCGTTGCATGATTTTAGCGGCCGCCCTGTTGTTCTCGCTGAGCAGCGTCAGCCAGGCTGCCCAAATCTACAAATGGGTCGATGCCCAGGGTCAGACTCACTTTGACGCCCAGCCCCCTGCCGGGCAGCCGGCTCAGCAGATAAATATCAAGCAACCCCCTACTCCGCCCCCACCTGCGGCGATGCCACCGGTGCCCGGCGCGAAGGGTCATGAAGAGCAAGCGGCGATAGACGCCAAGGTCAAAAAACAGGCAGCCGTCCAGGAAGCCAAGCGGGCGAGCTATTGCGAAGAAGTGCGGACTAATTTGTCCGAACTGCGCAACACGCCGCGGATTCATGCGCAAGTGGACGGGAAAATGAAGCGCCTGACCGAGGAAGAACGTCAGGCACGCATTGCTGAAGCGGAAAAGGGCATTGCCGACAACTGTCAGTGAACACGTCGGACGCCAGCGGCGTTAGCGGGCTTCAGTGATCAGGCGATCGAACTCAGCCAATAGCTGCTGAAGAGCAAGCACCTCACTCTGGCGAGTGGCGTAGACCATCTCCGCCATTTCCAGAATGCCCGACGCATTGGGCAGCGGCAGATCCTGTTCGAGGATGGCCTTCATCCGTGGCAAAAAGATCCACTGCAGCCACTGCTCGAACTCCAGCGTATCGACACAAAACGGTTCGTGACTGGCCAAGGCTTGTTCACTGGGTGGCGAATCACTCCACCAGCCCAGTCTTCTCAATTCACGCTCGATCAGCAGCAGTTGATCTGCCACTTGCAGAAAGCGTGAATCCATCAGGAGCTTGCCCCGGACTTCTGCCGCGCCGTCGCGGCGCCAGCGGTGTCACCTTGTTTCTCGCGCGACTGGGCGATCAAACCCCACAGGCTGGCCTGCAGGCTTGGACGACCATTGGCGTACGTCAGGCCACGGCGAGCCAACTGTTCCGCTTGTGGCGCATCGCCTTGAGCCAGGCGAACCTGAGCCAGACGATACAGCACCTGCGGTTCACGCGGCGCCACGCGCTGAGCGCGCTCCAGACTTGAAGACGCGCCATTGAGATCGCCGGCGGCTTGTTGCTGTTGCGCGGTTGTCAGCAACGACAACACCGGACCGTCCAGCTCTTCGTCTGCCGACAACCCTCCGCCATTGCTCGGAATACCTGTTGGCATCACCGGCGCCGGGGCGTTGTAGCTACTGGTGTTGATCGGTGCCGAATTGATCGGCGCATTGTCCATCGGCGCGGCGTTGATCGGCGCCTGATTGCCCGAAGTATCGATCGGCGCCGAATTGAACTGCGGCGCGCCAGTAGGTGCCGCGAAGCTTTGGATCGGCGCCGAGTTGACGTCGCCCGGGACCATCACCGTCACACCGGAATCCTGCGGAACAGCCTGCGGTTGCTGGGCAGTGTTAGGCCGGTAATTATTGGTACGATTGCCCTGGACGCGCTCGCTGTTGGAGACCTTGCTACTGGAGTCCACCACCGGAATTGCGCTGCGCTGCGTGCTCGCGCAGCCGTTCAGCAAAGCCAGAGCCGTTACAGCAGGAATCCACCACTTATTCACTTCATTTCCTCTTCGCTCATTCGCTTAGTTCAACCAACCCTTGACCCAATCCATCACGGAGTCAGCCGGGGCCGGGGTGCCGCCACAGGCTGTGCCAGGTGCCGGTTCGCTGCCGCGAATATACGGCATCTGGACCGCATTCGGGCAGGTTGAATCGGAACCTTGCCCAGTACTGGAGTTGATCCAGGCCTGAACCACATTATCCGGCTGCGGCGTATCCAACGGAAGTGGATCGGCCTTGCGCATGAAATTGGTCCAGATTTGCAGCGCACCGGTGGCCCCGGTGAACGGCGTCTTGCCGTTATCGTCGCGCCCGACCCACACCACTGCCAGCAAATCCTGACTGAAGCCGGCGAACCAACTGTCGCGAGAATCGTTACTGGTACCGGTCTTGCCCGCCAGATTCAGCGAACGCGGCAACTGGGTGTAAACCGACTGGCCGGTACCCTCGCGCATCACTCGCTGCATGGCGTTCTGGACCAGGTAGATCGAACCCGGATCAAACCGTTGCTGGATCTGGAACGGATAACGCTTGAGCGGCTCACCCTCGGCGGTCAACACACTGCGAATACCGCGCATCGGCGTGTTGAAGCCACCGTTGGCGATGGTCTGGTACATGGTCGCCACTTCCATCGGGCTGAGACCACCGGCCCCCAGCAACATCGACGGATACGCCGGCCATTCGCGGGTCACGCCCAGTTTCTTCAGGGTTGTGAACACGTTCGGCACGCCCAGGGCGAGACCGAGCTTGGCGGTGGACAAGTTGTAGGAATGCGCCAGGCCCTGATACAGGAAGATATTGCCGTGGGATTTGCGGTCGTAGTTCTGCGGACGCCATTCCTGACCATCCGCGCCTTTGACCGAGAACGGCTCATCCGACACCCAACTGGTCAGCGTGTACTGGCTTGGGCGCTCAAGTGCCGTGAGATAAATAGCCGGCTTGACCAACGAACCAATCGGACGCACAGCATCGATCGCGCGGTTGAAGCCGGCGAAGCCTGCCTGACGACTGCCCACCAACGCCTGGACTTCGCCAGTCTCGGGATTGGTCACGACCATCGCCGTTTCCACATCGTCGATCCCTTTGCGCCCGGCGAAACGCTTGAACGTATCGTTAACCGACGCCTCGGCCTTGGTTTGCAGGATCGGGTCAAAACTGGTGAATATCCGCAAGCCTTCTTCGGTCAAGTCTTCCTCGCGGTAGTCCTGACGCAACTGACGCTTGACCAGATCAAGGAAGCCCGGGAATGAGCTGTCCGCCAGACTGCCGACCTTGGATACGCCCAGCGGCATTTTCTTCGCTGCGGCAACCGCTTCCGGGGTCGCCACGCCTTGCTGCTCCAGCAGATCAAGCACCAGGTTACGGCGTTCCAATGCACGATCAGGATTGCGGCGCGGGTTGTAATACGAAGGTCCTTTGACCATGCCGACCAACAACGCCACCTGATGCAGCTTCAACTCGGAGAGCGGCTGACTGAAGAAGTACTGACTGGCAAGACCGAAACCATGCACGGCACGCTGGCCGTCCTGCCCGAGGAACACCTCATTGAGGTAGGCCTCCAGGATTTCCTTCTTGCTGTAGTGCACTTCCAGCAGCATCGCCATCATGGCTTCGGTCAGCTTGCGACTCAGGCTGCGCTCGTTGGTCAGGTAGAAGTTCTTGACCAATTGTTGCGTCAGCGTACTGCCACCCTGGCGCATCTGCCCGGCCGAGGCGTTGACCCAGAAGGCACGGGCAATCGATTTGGGCGACACACCAAAGTGGTGATAGAAATCGCGGTCTTCGACGGTGACCAGCGTGTCGAGCAGGAACGGCGGCGCCTGATCGAGCTTGATCAGGATCCGGTCTTCAAGGTTTGCCGGGTACAGCCCGCCAATCAGCAGGGGTTCAAGCCGCGCAACCGACAGTTTCGAACCATTGGGCGCCGACAGTTCAGCGACGGAATCACCGGAAAAACGCACATGGACTTTCTGCGCCGCGTCGGTGCCTTCATAAAACTGGAAACCACGGGTGTTCAAGTCGACGGACGTACCGCTGACCGAGGCCGCGCCTGGGCCATTGGCCACACTTTCACGGCGATAGCCCAAGGCATCCAGCTCGGTCAAAAAGTCGACCTGCGACAGCTTTTGCCCGACGAACAGCTCCAGCGGGCGCGCATAAACCTTGGCCGGAATCGTCCAGCGCTTGCCGGAAAACTTCTCCTGAACAATCGCGTCGAGATAAACAGCAAAGCCAGCCAGCACCACGAGCCCGACCAGCCCGAGCTTCAGAGCCCAGCCTAACCAGGTACGAAGACCGCCAGAGGCGCGTTTTGGGGGAGTGCGAGGAGTACGGGTACGTGTCATGGCGGCGGATTATACGCACTTTATGGATCATCAACAGACGCGCTTCTGACGGTTTGCAGCACGCCGACGAGACGCCATAATGGCCGACTAGAATTTTAACCCTCCAAAGGATCGCCTGTGAGCCAGTCCCTGATTGCCGCACTGCAAAACCCGGCCCTGTATCCGCACCCGGTCGACAGTTTCCAGCTCATTGAAACGCACATCTCCTGGGTGCTGCTCACGGGCACATACGCTTACAAAATCAAGAAGCCCGTCAACTTCGGCTTCCTCGATTTCACCTCGCTGCCGTCCCGCGAATTTTTTTGCGGCGAAGAGCTGCGCCTTAACCAACGCCTGACCGAAGGCCTGTATCTGGAAGTCTTGCCGATTACCGGCAGCGCTGAAGCCCCGCAAATGGGTGGCGATGGCCCAGTCATCGAATACGCGCTGAAAATGCGTCAGTTCCCGAACAGCCAATTGCTCAGCACCTTGCAGGCCAATGGCGAACTGACCACCGCGCAGATCGATGACATGGCCAAACAGATCGCCGAATTCCACCTGAGTACGCCTCAGGTACCGACGGCGCACGCTCAAGGCACGCCGGATGCGGTCATGGCGCCGGTGCTGCAGAATTTCGAGCAGATTCGTCCGTTGATCAGCGACAAAGCCGACCTGCTGCAACTGGATGCGTTACAAGCCTGGGCAGAAACCAGCTTCGAACGCCTCAAGGGACTGTTCGCTCAGCGCAAGGCTGATGGTTTCATCCGCGAATGCCACGGCGACATCCATTTGGGCAACGCCACGGTCATCGATGGCAAGGTCGTTATTTTCGACTGCATCGAGTTCAACGAGCCGTTCCGCTTTACCGATGTTTATGCGGACATCAGCTTCCTGGTCATGGACCTGGAAGATCGCGGCCTGAAATGCCTGGCCCGTCGCCTGATCAGCCAGTACCTGGAATTGACCGGCGATTATCAGGGCCTCGACCTGCTGAATTTCTACAAGGCTTATCGCGCCCTGGTTCGCGCTAAAGTCGCGCTGTTCAGCCAGCCCGCCAACGCCGATGCCCTGCAACGCGCCAGTACCCTGAAGCAGTACCGCAATTATGCCAACCTGGCAGAAAGCTACAGCGCCATCCCTTCCCGCTTCATGGCCATCACCCACGGTGTTTCTGCCGTTGGCAAAAGCCACGTCGCCATGCGTCTGGTGGAAGCACTGGGTGCCATTCGCCTGCGCTCGGACGTGGAACGCAAACGCTTGTTCGCCACCGACGGTGAACTCTACGGTGCCGAAGCCAGCGCCGCGACGTACGCCCGCCTGCATCAATTGGCCGACAGTGCGCTGCGTGCCGGTTTTCCGGTGGTGATTGATGCTACTTACCTCAAGCGCGATCAACGCGACGCTGCTGCCCGTGTTGCCGAAGCCTGCGGCGTGCCGTTCCTGATCCTCGACTGCAACGCGCCCAAAGCCGTTATCGCTCAGTGGCTGGCTCAGCGTCAGGCACAGAATGTCGATCCTTCCGACGCAACCATGGACGTGATCGACGCTCAGCAAGCTTCTCGCGAGGCGCTGGATGCCGATGAAATCCTGCGCAGCAAGCGCGTGGAAACCAACATCAGCGGCGACATGGATAGCCTGATCAGCAACATCCGTCAGCACTTTCCGGGCCTGTAAGTAAATTTTTGAACCGTGAAGCAGTTATCGCTTCACGGCTCAAAAATAGTGGCACTATAATGGCGTCATAATTACATCAGGAGGCGACCCATGAGCCAGCCCAAGCAGCTTGACTCCCCGCTCTATGCTCTTCTGCATCACGAAAACGTTACGGGCTTCAATCAGCAGAAGCCCAAGACCGGCACTATCGATTTGGTCGGCGGTGATTTTCGCGGCCTGGACCTGCGTGAGCTGGATGCCACGGGTGTGGATTTCACCGATGCCTATTTCCGTGCTGCCGACCTTCGCGGCCTGGACTTGCGTCACACCGCCATGGAAGGCGCCAGCCTTGGCCACGCACAAATCTCCGGGGCGTTCTTCCCGCCTGAGCTGACTGCGGACGAAATCCTGATGTCGGTCAACTTCGGTACACGCCTGCGCTACAGAACCAAGTAAGCACCGCTAAACAACGAAAACTGACTCGGCTCGCACGCACGATCGTGCGGGCTTGATCATTGGATGTTGTCCCTCTCGATACACACGCCAAAACCTGCCTTCCCGATTACGCTGATTGCCCTGGCGTAACCCCTCCCCGCATCCGTATTCATTAGCCCAAAGGGCACCCGACGCTTTCTCTACTGCCCGCTACACTCCTTTCAGATTTGCTAATAAAGCAAACGCAGTGCAGTGCTCAGCATCGCAAGGAGGCATGATGAACGATGAACTGCAAGACTTGAAAAATCTCGGCAAAACCTCCGCACAGTGGTTGCATGCCGCGGGTATACACAGCGCTTCCGATTTGCGCCGGCTGGGCGCCGTAGACGCTTACCGGGCAGTTAGGACCCGAGGCTTTCGCGCTTCCAAGGTACTGCTCTACGCCATTGAAGGAGCGTTACTGGATATCCACTGGAATGACATTTCCGACGAGCGTAAAGATGCGCTCAACAGGCAACTGGATGCCCTTTCGTCGCGCCGACGACATTAGTGTCATCTGACTTGCAAGGCGCAAAAAGAGTTTGGAAACAGTCGTTGACATCGTAATGAGAATTGTTATTATTAACTCAACTGGTCGCGAGACTGGTCGATGATTTGAAATACCAGTGGTTCGGAATCTCAGATTATCTCCTCATCAGGCTAATCACGGTTATTGACCCGGCAGTTTTGCCGGGTCTTTTTTTGCATGAAAAACGCTGATAAAAAAGCTCTGCCCAACGTCGATCAACCGCCCGGCGCCAATACGCCCAGGCCCATCAACAGATCATCCCGCAGGCTGGCGCCACCAAATCGCACGTGATTAGCATTGACCCAATGCGGACCAAAGCGTGACCGTGCCAGCTCGAGATAAACCCGCGCCTCCTCAAAGGTGCGCATCCCTGCCGTGACTTTCAGCCCCCCCTGCCCACCTATTTCGGCGATGACTTCGAGAATGATCCGCGCGGCCTGGGATGAAGCGCCGATGATCGCCTTATCGGAGTGGGTGTCGATAAAGTCCGCGCCCGCCGCAATGATGTCCTCGCAGGCTTTGCGGATCAGCTGCGGATCTTTCAAATGACCGGTGTCCAACACCACCTTCAGCACTGCGCGATCTCCGCACGCGCTCCGACAAGCACTGACCATGTCCTTGCCGTTCTGCCGGTCGCCAGTCAGCAATTGGCGATGTGGGTACATCAATTCGATCTCGTCCGCCCCCCAGACCAGCCCGATGCGTGTATCGGTTACCGCCGTCTCGATATCCGCTTTGCAATACGGGTGGTTGACGACAGCGGCGACCCGAACCGTCTCACCGTGCAACTTATTCAGGGTGCGGCGCGCCAGTTGCACGGCATTTGGATAGACGCATACCGCCGCCACCAGACCCACGGGAGTGACCGCACGCTGGCAGATTTCGATGATACGTTGCTCGTTGCCCTTGGCGTTGAGTGACGTCAGGTCCAGTAGCCCGATCATTTGTCGGGCCATTTGTTCGTCCTGCGAAGTTAGATGTTTCATCCTGTTCAGTCCCCTTCTGCGACACGCGGGACAATAAACGAGAGCGGCACGGCAAATTTGCTCGATCGGCGAACAAGGAACAGGACTACAGAACTAAGAGACGGATCCGAATAAGAAAGGGCGGTAGCGATCCGGTCAGGGCTTTTTCGACTGATCACGCCATTGCGCGCAGTAATCCTGATCCGGCAATGCGGCAGTGAACCAGACGTAATCCGCCGAGCCCGGTTTCACCTCATCGCCGACTTGCGTCAGCAACAGCACCACCGTGCCTTGGTTGGCGCCCAGATCCAGCAAATGCGTGGGCACACCAATGTCCTTGCGCGCGTGGTAAGTACCCGCGAACAACATGGCCGGTGTTGGCGCCGCCAGTAATCGTTGCGCCATGCGTCGGTCGCGTTGCTGCTGAACGGCCAGCATGGCGGGTAAATGCTCTTCCGGCAGTTGCCCACAATGGGACGCGCGAATCTGCTCGAGCAACGGCTCACGCACGGTCGATGCCGTCGAATGCTGGCCGGTCAACGTCGGAGGGTTCGAGTAGAGGTGCTTGATTTCATCAGGGTCGAGGTTGGCTGCCAGCAGCGGATACGGTTGGCCCAAGGCATAGCGCAGGATCGGCCCGTATAACGCCCAATCCCAGCCCGGTTGCCACGCCAGGTCGGTTGGCAGATCGGCAGACACTTTCGATTGGCGGTAATTGACCTGCAAGGCGTCAACGCGGGCCTGTTGATTTGGATTGAGCATCTCTAGCAACAGGCTGCCTTGCGCGCGCCGGTCGCTCAGCACCTGCAACAGCCACAGCTGCAATGCGTGATGGTCGGGGTTGTCATGCTGTTCGCCTACCAGCACCCGGGGCGCTCGCGCCAGACGGTCAGCCAGTTGCTGCGCCGTCAGTTGCTCCCCGCTGTTTAGATCACGAATCATGCCCAAGTCCACATGCTCATGCCCGATGGGGCTTTGCCAAGCCGGTATATTCCGCAACGGAGGGGTTGCTTGGCAAGCGCTCAGGGCGACAACTGTCGCAGTCACTACCACCCGCGTGAGAAAACGATGCATGGTCTGCGCCTCTTAACGGGCAATGATCAGGGGATGGCCACGCTCCGGGTGCGACTGCACCAGTACCTCCAGCCCAAAAACCGCCTTGAGCGGTTCCGGCTGCAGAACGACCGCCGGACGCCCCTGTGCATATGCTCGCCCGCCAGCCAATAACAATAGACGATCACAGTAGCGTGCCGCCAGGTTGAGATCGTGCAGGATGACCAGCACCGCGGCCCCACGGTCGGCAAACTCGCGAACGGCCTGTAAGGTGGTGTGTTGATGCAAGGGATCGAGCATCGAAGTCGGCTCATCGAGTAACAGCGTCTGGCCACTTTCTCCCGGCCACAGTTGCGCCAGCACACGCGCCAGATGCACGCGCTGACGCTCACCACCCGACAATGCCAGGTAACTACGCCCTTCAAGGTGCGCGGCATCGGCAGCAGTCAACGCGGCACGAATGACTTCGGTATCCCGAACCCGTCCGCTGTCGTGGGGCAAGCGCCCCATTGCCACCACTTCCTCGACCCTGAAAGAGAAACCCAGCGTCGAGCTTTGTGGCAACACCGCCAAACGTCGCGCTCGCTCGGGGCCGCTCCAGTCCGCCAACGGCTGCTGATCAAGCCAGACCTGACCTTGCGTCGGCTTCAACTCGCCGCACAGGGCGCCGAGCAATGTACTTTTGCCTGCACCATTGGGGCCGAGCACACCGAGCACCTCGCCTGGATGCAAGTCCAGCGTGATGTCGGTCAATACCGTGTCGGTGCCGCGCTGAATCTGCAGCTTTTCCGTGCGCAGCATCAGGTGCGCCCCTTCACGAGCAAATACAGGAAGAACGGCCCCCCGAGGAAAGCGGTCACGATACCGATCGGCAGCTCTGCCGGCGCCAGCACCAGACGCGCAAAAAGATCGGCGAACAGCAACAGACTGGCACCGGCCAATGCCGACGCCGGCAACAGCACCCGGTGATCGGGCCCCGCCAGCAATCGCACCAAATGCGGCACGATCAGGCCAATGAAGCCAATCATCCCAGCCGCTGCAACCGCCGCGCCGACGCCTAGAGCGGTGCAGAAAATCAGCTCGCGCTTGAGACTTTCCACGTCAACGCCCAAATGCCGGGCTTCCGACTCGCCCAACAGCAGCGCATTCAGCGCCTTGGTCCGACGCGGCAGCCAACCGATGATCAGCACACACACCAGCAACAATGGCCACAGCCGGGCATAACTGGCGCCATTCAGGCTGCCGAGGTTCCAGAAGGTCAGCGTGCGCAAGGTGGCGTCATCCGCCAGATACGTGAACAGGCCGATGGTCGAACTGGCCAACGCCGTCAAGGCAATCCCCGCCAATAGCATGATGGCAACGCTGGTTTGCCCGTCGCGACGCCCTAGCCGATAGACCATCGCGGTCACGCCCAGACCGCCAATGAACGCACACGCGGATAACAGGTACGGCGCAAACACCTCCGGCAACCCACCAAACGCCGCACCGCCAACAATTGCCACTGCCGCACCCAATGCGGCACCGCTGGACACGCCGACCAACCCCGGATCGGCCAATGGGTTGCGAAACAAACCCTGCATGGCCACGCCCGACACCGCTAACACCGCGCCCACCGCCAGCCCCAGCAGCGTGCGCGGCATACGGATCTGGCCGAGAATCAATTCCGCCTGCTCCAGCCCCGCGCCCGCTACCGGCAGCCCTGACAGACGCAATCCGGCCTTGGCGATATCAACCAGTGGCAAGCTGACCGGCCCCAACGCCAGTGACAGCCAAAAGGCGATAAAGCACAGCACACTCAGCCCGATGAATAACGCGCGCGGCTGTACAAGCACTTTCATGGTTGTGGCTGAGCCTTGGCGTTCATCGGTTCTTTATCGGGGTACAACGCGCTGGACAGCTGTTGCAGGCTTTGCGGCAAGCGGGGCCCGAGTCCACCGACCAACAGGGTCGGGTCCATCTCCACTAAACGTCCGTCCCGCGCCGCCTTGGTCGCGGCCAGCAACGGATTCTCCTTGAGCAGTGCCTGCTGCGCCGCTTCACCGTGCAGCGCGCGGTCTGAAAATATCAGCACTTCGGGATTGAGCCCGGCCATGGCTTCCACGGAGAACACCTTGTAGCCGCTGTGCGTGGCGAGGTTACGTCCGCCCGCTTGTTTGATTACCCAGTCGCCGACCGTGCCGGTGCCGGCAACCATCGGCTTGGACCCGGCATGCCCCACCAGCAGCAACACCCCCGGCGCCGTGTGTTGCTGCTGAGCCGTTGCGACCCACGCCTGCTGGCGTTGCAACTGCTGCTGGAACGCATCGACCAACTGCCCGGCCTTGGCCTCGGCACCGAGCAATTGCCCCAGGCGTTGTACGTTGTCTTTCATTGCGGGCAACTGCGCATCAGCCGACAGCACTTCCACTCGAACGCCGGCTGCCTTGAGCTGCTCGAGCACTGGCGGCGGGCCCATTTCTTCGGTGCCTATCAGAATATTCGGGCGCAGACTGAGGATGCCCTCGGCAGACAATTGGCGCTGGTAACCAATACTGGGCAGCGCTTTGAGCGTGTCCGGATGCAAGCTGGTGGTATCGACACCAACCAGTTTCGATTCGCCGCCCAACGCCACGACCCACTCCGACATCGCGCCACCGGCACTGACCCAACGCGTCGGCAACTCGGCCGCCAGAGCGAATTGATTGATAAGCAGCCCGACACAAAGGGCAATCAAACAGGCCTGACGACGCATAACGAGGTTCCTTTTTGAGGTATGCACACACTGTAGGAGCTGCCGCAGGCTGCGATCACGCCGTAACATTCATCGCGTTATAGTGCCGATCGCAGCTTGCGGCAGCTCCTACGGTAGACTGCGTTGTAAAAAGCGCACTAGTTGATAATTATTTGCATTCGCGCGTCAAGGCCGATTATTTCCGGATGGAAACCCATTTACGAAATGTCCTACGCGCGTCAGGAGCCAAACATGGAGTTTCTCTGCACTTCAGACCATTTGCCTGAATCCAGAAGCCGAGGCTTTGACATAAATGGACGCAATCTGCTGGCGGTTCGCCGCGAAGGGCAAGTCTTCGTCTACCGCAATCGCTGCCCACACCGTGGTGTGCCGCTGGAGTGGCAAACAGACGAGTTTCTCGACACCAGCGGCAGCCTGATCCAGTGCGCCACTCATGGCGCATTGTTTCTGATCGAGAGTGGTGAATGCGTGGCCGGGCCTTGTGCAGGAGCGTCGCTGAACAGCGTTGCCTGTCGCGAAGATGCCCGAGGCATCTGGATCGAGCCAGCGTCCGAAGACTAGCGATCACCCCCCAGATGCACCACCAGCTTACGGTCGACGCGCACCTCTTCGGGGGTCAGGCTGACACCGTAAGCCAATACCTCGACCCCGGCTGCCACTGCCTCCCGTAATGCGAGCGCGTAGGCCAGGTCGATTTCTTCGGCCGGACGAACAGCTTCGATGCCGGTCAGGTTGACGCAGTACAACAGCACGGCACGAATGCCCTCCCGCGCCAGCGTCGCCAATTCGCGCAGGTGCCGCGCGCCGCGCTGGGTCACGGCATCGGGGAAGGCGGCGATCGGTGAGTCGTCAAAACCCAGGGTCACGCTTTTGACTTCCAGAAAAACCGGACCGTCTGGATAATCCAGGCGGAAATCGACCCGACTGTTTTCCTGCCCGTAGGCCACCTCGCGCTTGAGCGCAGTAAAGCCGTTCAATTCGCTGATCACCCCCGCCAGCAGCGCTTCCTCGACCAGCTTGTTGGCGCGCCCGGTGTTCACGCAGGCAAAGCGCCCTTGCGGGGTTTCGCTGATTTCCCAGGTGCCCGGTAGCTTGCGCTTCGGGTCATTGGAGCGGCTGAACCAAACCCGCCCGCCCGGCGCCATGCAATTGAACATCGAGCCGGTGTTCGGGCAGTGAATGGTCAGCTTCTCGCCGCTGTCGGTTTCGATGTCAGCGAGAAAGCGTTTGTAACGAACCAGCAGACGACCGTGTTCAAGCTCTGGAGAAAAACGCATCAGCCCTGCCAACTCCGCAAACCACGGGCAATCCGTTCGACCGCTTCCTGCAAACGCGGCAGGCTCTGGGTGTAGGCGAAACGAACGTGGTGGCTGGCCTGGTAACGCCCGAAATCCACGCCCGGCGTGATCGCCACGTGCTCGGTTTCCAGAAAGTGCCGACAGAAGGCAAACGCATCGCCGCCGAACGCATTGATGTCGGCATATAGGTAGAACGCCCCTTCCGGTTCGACCGCGATTCCGAAGCCCAACTCACGCAAGGCCGGCAGCAGAAAGTCGCGACGGCGCCCAAACTCGGCGCGACGCTCCTCGAAAATCGCGATGGTTTCTGGTTGGAAGCACGCCAGCGCGGCGTGCTGAGCCATGCTCGGGGCACTGATATAAAGGTTCTGCGCCAGTTTCTCCAGATCGGCCACCGCGTCGTCCGGTGCCACCAGCCAGCCCAGACGCCAGCCGGTCATGCCGAAGTACTTCGAGAAACTGTTGAGGACGAACGCGTCGTTGTCGACTTCCAGCACACTGGCGGCCTCGCAACCATAAGTCAGCCCGTGGTAGATCTCGTCCACCACCAGATGGCCATGACGCACTTTCAGGGCTGCCGACAGTGCCGCCAGTTCATCACGCTGCAACAAGGTCCCGGTAGGGTTGGCAGGCGAGGCCACCAAAGCACCGACACTGTCCTGATCCCAATGCCGGGCAATCAGGTCCGGCGTCAGTTGATAACGCACGTCGGGGCCAACCGGCACCAACTGCGCCGCGCCTTCGACAAGACGCAAGAAATGGCGGTTACACGGGTAGCCGGGATCGGCCAGCAACCAATGTTTGCCCGGATCGACCAGCAGACTGGTGGCCAGTAACAAGGCGCCTGAGCCACCAGGGGTAATCAGAATTCGCCGGGGATCGACATTGATGTTGTAGCGTTGCTGGTAAAAACCCGAGATGGCTTCGCGCAATTCGGGAATACCCCGTGCGGCGGTATAGCGGGTTTTGCCGTCGGCCAATGCCGCCTGACCGGCCGCGATGATCGGTGCCGCCGTGGTGAAGTCCGGCTCACCGATCTCCAGATGGATGACATCGTGACCGGCCGCCTGCAGTTCATTGGCCCGCGCCAGCAGCGCCATCACATGAAAGGGTTCGATAGCGCGACTGCGCGCACTGTAGGAGTGAGCCATGAGCCATCCTTAAAAGAGGGGAAGTCTGAATGCTGTTCGACTGATCCTACCAAACCGACCGGGCAACAGCCCGCTTAATAAAAATTCGGGCACTAACGAACCCACCCTGAGGTCAAAAAAACCGAACACACGCGGGCGCGAAGACTAAAATCATCTTCCAGTACCGTGTTTTAAACGCGAGGCTCAAGCACTACTGACTTGATAAGCTAAACAGACGCTGGCGGGCTCGACAACCGGGAGTAGCGCACTCCGATTTGATCTGGTAAGTTCGCCCGCTTGCAGCCGCAGGGCCGGCAGGTGTCGGTGACGTTTTTTTCCTGCGCATATGGATAGAAAAGCGAGAGGCGGTCCCTTCATGTCCACCCTAGAAAAGCAGCAAAGCAAAGCAGTCGCTCCGGGCTTCGAACCTTACGTTGAAAGTAAAGGTGAGGAGTACATGGGCGCTCCAATGCGCGCCCACTTCACCAAGATCCTGCATAAATGGAAGCAGCAGTTGATGCAGGAAGTTGATCGCACCGTGGATCATATGAAGGACGAAGCGGCCAACTTTCCTGATCCAGCAGACCGTGCCAGCCAGGAAGAGGAATTCAACCTGGAACTGCGCGCGCGTGACCGCGAGCGCAAGCTGATCAAGAAGATCGACAAGACCCTGCAATTGATTGAAGACGAAGAGTACGGCTGGTGTGACTCGTGCGGTATCGAAATCGGTATCCGCCGACTCGAAGCCCGCCCTACCGCTGACATGTGCATTGACTGTAAGACCTTGGCAGAGATCAAGGAAAAGCAGGAAGTTGGTAAGTAAAATACGAAGGGGTGCTCAGGCGCCCCTTGTTGTTTCTGGCGTTACTGAATTCCAGTAGTATCAACGCCCATGAAATCCCCCTCCTACATCGGGCGCTTTGCGCCGACCCCCAGCGGCTATCTGCATTTCGGCTCACTGGTCGCAGCACTGGCCTCGTACCTCGATGCGCGCTCGGTCAACGGGCTGTGGCTGATGCGCATGGAAGACCTCGACCCGACACGCGAAGTCGCCGGGGCGCAAGCAGCGATCCTGCATGCCCTGGAGCACTACGGTTTCGAGTGGGACGGCGAACTGATCAAGCAAAGCCAGCGCCACGACGCCTACGAACAGATTGTCCAGCGCTGGTTCAGCCACGGCCTGGCGTATGCCTGCACGTGCTCGCGCAAACAACTGGAAGATTTTCAGGGCATTTACCCGGGCCTGTGCCGCAACCTTGGGCACGACCCCGATAGCGCCGCGATCCGCATCCGCGTCCCCGAACTGGAATACCGCTTCGAAGATCGGGTCCAGGGTCTGTATTCGCAGCATCTGGGGCGTGATGTCGGTGACTTCGTAATTCGTCGCCGTGATGGTTTGTACGCCTATCAACTAGCCGTAGTGATCGACGATGCCTGGCAGGGGGTGACTGATATCGTCCGCGGCGCCGACTTGCTCGACTCCACGCCTCGCCAGCTCTACCTGCAGGAGTTGCTCGGCTTCCCGCAACCGCGTTACCTGCATCTACCGCTGATCACCCAGCCCGACGGCAACAAACTGGGCAAGTCCTACCGCTCTCCACCACTTCCGGCAGATCAAGTGACTCCCTTGTTGTTGCGCGCCCTGCGTGCGCTGGGTCAGAAGGCGGGTGATGAATTGTCCTACGCCAGCTCGCGAGAAGTCCTCGACTGGGGAATTCGCCACTGGGATGCGACCTTGGTACCCCGCACGCGAAGCCTGGCCGAAGCTGAGTTAAGCTGAGTTAGAGCGGTCGCACGGCACAAGTCTCAACTGAGATCAAAACGCCTCTTGCAGGTTGGCCGCCATCCAGTACCATCGCGCACCTTGAAGGTGCGCTTGAGGAGGCCAGCATGTACATCTATCGATTGGTCCTGCTCCTGGTAGTGGGCATCTATTTGTTCTCCCCAGCCATCATGGACTGGTGGATTGATCCAACTGGCGCATGGTATCGCCCGTATTTGCTCTGGCTGATTCTGATCGTCGTGACCTTTATTTTGCAGAGTCAACGAGATGCCGATGAGCTTTAGCCTGACCCAGATGATTCTGGTCAGCGCCGCCTACTTGCTGGTGCTGTTCAGCGTTGCCTGGATCAGTGAACGTGGCCTGATTCCGCGCTGGATCATTCGTCACCCACTGACCTACACCCTGTCACTCGGGGTGTACGCCAGCGCTTGGGCGTTCTACGGCACCGTAGGCCTGGCCTATCAGTACGGCTATGGTTTCCTGTCCAGCTATCTCGGTGTGTCCGGCGCCTTCCTGCTGGCGCCGGTGTTGCTGTACCCGATTCTCAAGATCACCCGCACTTACCAGCTGTCCTCGCTGGCCGACTTGTTCGCCTTTCGCTTTCGCAGCACCTGGGCCGGCGCGCTGACCACTATTTTCATGCTGATCGGCGTGCTGCCCTTGCTCGCGCTGCAGATCCAGGCGGTGGCGGACTCCATCGGCATTCTGACCCGCGAGCCGATTCAGAACCGCGTGGCTCTGGCGTTCTGCGCCCTGATCACCCTGTTCACCATTTTCTTCGGCTCGCGTCATATCGCCACCCGTGAGAAACACGAAGGGCTGGTGTTCGCCATCGCCTTCGAATCGGTGATCAAACTGGTGGCCATGGGCGGTGTCGGGCTCTATGCCTTGTACGGTGTATTCGACGGCCCGCAAGCACTGGAACAATGGCTGCTGCAAAACCAGACCGCCCTCGCCGCGCTGCACACACCGCTGCAAGAAGGACCGTGGCGCACGCTGCTGCTGGTGTTCTTCGCTTCGGCGATCGTGATGCCGCACATGTACCACATGACCTTCACCGAAAACCTCAACCCGCGCTCGCTGGTCAGCGCCAGTTGGGGTTTGCCACTGTTCCTGCTGCTGATGAGCCTGGCGGTGCCGCTGATTCTCTGGGCTGGCCTGAAACTGGGCGCCAACACCAGCCCTGAATACTTCACCCTCGGCATCGGCATCGCGGCCAACAATAAAGCCTTGGCGTTGATGGCCTATGTCGGCGGCTTATCCGCCGCCAGTGGGTTAATTATTGTCACCACCCTGGCGTTGTCCGGGATGGCCCTCAACCACCTGGTGCTGCCGCTGTATCAGCCGCCAGCCGAGGGCAACATCTATCGCTGGCTGAAATGGACACGCCGCGCCCTGATCGTCGCGATCATCATGGCCGGTTACGGTTTCTACCTGCTACTTGGCAAACAACAGGACCTGGCCAACCTCGGCATTGTCGCGTTCGTCGCCACCTTGCAGTTCCTGCCGGGCGTATTGTCGGTCCTGTACTGGCCCGCCGCCAACCGACGCGGCTTTATTGCGGGACTGCTGGCCGGGATCATCGTGTGGATGGTCAGCATGCTGCTGCCACTGGTCGGCAACTTCCAGGGCTTTTACATCCCCGTACTGAACATGATTTACGTGCTCGACGACACCAGCTGGCACATGGCAGCCATCGCCTCGCTGGCCGTCAACGTGCTGATGTTCACTCTGATCTCGTTGTTCAGTAACGCCAGCCCGGAAGAAGCCAGCGCCGCCGAAGCGTGCGCCGTCGACAACGTGCGTCGCCCGCAGCGCCGTGAACTGCATGCGGCCTCGCCGCAGGAGTTCGCCACGCAACTGGCCAAGCCGTTGGGCGCCAAGGCAGCGCAGAAAGAGGTCGAACAAGCGCTACGCGACCTCTATCTGCCGTTCGACGAGCGCCGCCCTTATGCACTGCGCCGCTTGCGTGACCGGATTGAAGCCAACCTCTCGGGCCTGATGGGTCCGAGCGTCGCCCAGGACATGGTCGAGACTTTCCTGCCGTATAAATCCGGCAGCGAAAATTACGTCACCGAAGACATCCACTTCATCGAGAGTCGCCTTGAGGACTACCACTCGCGACTCACCGGCCTCGCGGCTGAGCTTGATGCTCTGCGCCGCTATCACCGTCAGACCTTGCAAGAACTGCCGATGGGCGTGTGCTCGCTGGCCAAGGACCAAGAGATCTTGATGTGGAACAAGGCCATGGAAGAGCTGACCGGGATCGCCGCACAGCGGGTGGTCGGTTCGCGCCTGGAAACCATCGTCGACCCGTGGCGGGAGCTGCTTCAAGGCTTTATCGATCTTCCCGATGAGCACTTGCACAAGCAGCGCCTGGGTCTGGACGGTCAAACCCGTTGGCTGAACCTGCACAAAGCGGCCATCGACGAGCCCCTCGCCCCCGGAAACAGCGGCCTGGTGCTGCTGGTCGAAGACTTGACCGATACACAGATGCTCGAAGACAAGCTGGTGCACTCCGAGCGGCTGGCCAGCATCGGTCGCCTGGCGGCAGGCGTGGCTCACGAAATCGGCAACCCGATCACCGGCATCGCCTGCCTCGCGCAAAACCTGCGCGAAGAGCGTGAAGACGATAGCGAATTGACTGAAATCAGCAGCCAGATTCTTGAACAGACCAAGCGGGTTTCGCGCATCGTTCAGTCGCTGATGAGCTTCGCCCACGCCGGCAGCCATCAACATTCCGACGAAGCGGTATGCCTGGCCGAAGTGGCGCAGGATGCCATTGGTTTGCTTGCACTGAATCGGCGCAATTACGAGGTGCAATTCTTCAACCTGTGCAACCCCGAACACTGGGTAGACGGCGACCCGCAAAGACTGGCGCAAGTCTTGATAAACCTGCTTACCAACGCCCGTGACGCCTCCCCTGCAGGCAGCGCGGTACGGGTCAAAAGTGAAGTGTCCGAACACACTGTCGATCTGATCGTAGAAGACGAAGGCAGTGGGATACCCAAGGCAATCATGGACCGATTGTTCGAACCATTCTTCACCACCAAGGACCCCGGAGAAGGCACCGGACTGGGCCTCGCACTAGTCTATTCCATCGTTGAAGAGCATTATGGACAAATCACCATCGACAGCCCGGCTGACGCCGAGCGCCAACGCGGTACCCGAATTCGGGTGACACTACCGCGTCATGTCGAAGCGACGTCCGCTGTGAACTGAGACCGTCGAGAGTATCGAATCAATGCCGCACATTCTGATCGTCGAAGACGAAACAATTATCCGCTCGGCCCTGCGACGCCTACTGGAACGTAATCAGTATCAGGTCAGCGAAGCCGGTTCAGTGCAGGAAGCTCAGGAACGTTTCACCATTTCATCGTTTGATTTGATCGTCAGTGACTTGCGCCTGCCTGGCGCGCCCGGCACTGAGCTGATCAAACTGGGTCAGGGTAAACCCGTCCTGATCATGACCAGCTACGCCAGCCTGCGCTCCGCCGTGGACTCGATGAAGATGGGCGCGGTGGACTACATCGCCAAGCCTTTCGATCACGATGAAATGCTCCAGGCCGTCGCGCGGATCCTGCGTGATCGGCAGTCGATTCAAAGCCTGCAAGCCGAACGTGCCGCCAACCCTGCCAAATCCGGCGGTGCCGACAAAGGCGCTGTGGATAACAGCAATGGCGAAATCGGCATCATTGGTTCGTGCCCGCCGATGCAGGATCTGTACGTCAAGATCCGCAAAGTGGCGCCGACCGATTCCAACGTGTTGATTCAAGGCGAGTCCGGTACCGGTAAAGAGCTGGTCGCCCGCGCCCTGCACAACCTGTCCAAGCGGGCCAAGGCACCGATGATTTCGGTGAACTGCGCCGCGATCCCTGAATCCTTGATCGAGTCCGAACTGTTCGGCCACGAGAAAGGCGCGTTTACCGGTGCCAGCGCTGGTCGCGCCGGTCTGGTTGAAGCGGCTGACGGCGGCACCCTGTTCCTCGACGAAATCGGCGAGCTGCCACTGGAAGC
Source organism: Pseudomonas sp. NA-150 (assembly GCF_044336365.1). Taxonomy (NCBI): domain Bacteria; kingdom Pseudomonadati; phylum Pseudomonadota; class Gammaproteobacteria; order Pseudomonadales; family Pseudomonadaceae; genus Pseudomonas; species Pseudomonas sp. NA-150. The sequence goes on from NZ_CP172305.1 coordinate 5,728,141, forward strand.
ACAGGCGCGTTTGCTGCGCGTGTTGCAGGAAGGCGAAATCCGCCGCGTGGGTTCGGTGCAATCGCAAAAGGTTGATGTGCGCCTGATCGCCGCGACCCACCGCGACCTCAAGAGCCTGGCCAAGGTCGGTCAGTTCCGCGAGGACTTGTACTACCGCCTGCACGTGATCGCGCTGAAATTGCCTGCGCTGCGCGAGCGTGGTGCCGATGTCAACGAAATTGCCCACGCCTTCCTCGCCCGCCAGAGCGCGAAGATCGGGCGCACCGACCTCAAGTTTGCCGCCGACGCGGAACAGGCGATTCGTCATTACAGCTGGCCGGGTAACGTTCGCGAACTGGAAAACGCGGTCGAGCGCTCGGTGATTCTGAGTGAAAGCTCGGAAATTTCTGCAGAACTGCTGGGCATCGATATCGAACTGGGTGACCTCGACGATGATGACTTCATCGGCCTGGCACCCCAGCAGAACCCGACTGGCAGTGCCGCCAGCCACGAGCCGACTGAAGACCTGTCGCTGGAGGACTATTTTCAGCATTTCGTCCTTGAGCATCAGGACCACATGACCGAAACCGAGTTGGCGCGCAAACTCGGCGTCAGTCGCAAGTGCCTGTGGGAACGCCGTCAGCGCCTGGGTATTCCTCGACGCAAAACCAGTGTCGCCAGCGAGAGCTGAGTAAAAAGTAACGCGGGAGGCTCTGGCACAGGGCCTCCCCCGTCTTTACACAACTGTTACCTTCAACGTGTTGCGTAACAAGAGCCGGGGTTTACGGTAACGAAACCCCGGCTTTTTTTGTCTCACAAAAAATGCCTGATGCCCGCAAAGCCCCGGTTTTACAGGGATCTCAAAAGTTGGCATGGGTTCTGCTATATGCTTAGTACAAGAACAATAAAAACCAGTGTTAACAAAACGACAATAAAAATAAGACGTATCGACTCACGCATAACAAGAACAACACGGCGGAGGCGCAGCTAACTGATTCTTTTGGAGAGGAGTTGTTTTTGGGGCTTGCCCCACGACCAGGCCGAGAATAATAAAACGCTACCCTAAGGTAGAACGCCTGAACTGGTTGGATCGAATGATCATAGCAACGCAGCGACCAAAGCAATCCGTTTGCTCTTGACTCCCGATTGGGAGGTTTCACAGGGTAGACCTGTGGAGTGGGCACTCAACAAAAATAAAAAGCCCGACTGAATAATAAAAATAAAGCGCAAACACTTTGGGGGAGCTTCGGCTCCCCCAGTAGCTTCTGCTGGAAACCCCCGCTTTAGCGCAAAAACCTTCGTATCACATCGCCACTGTTCGCAGCTTCCTACACCATCCCCCGACTAAATGCTAGAATCCCCGCCCATCGTGCGGTCATTCCTTATATTTGGCCGAATATTCCTTCAAACAGTGCATCCCATGCTGAAGAAGCTGTTCTCGTCATTCCGTTCACCGCTGCGCCGGCCACAACCTACGCAACACATTCGCAGTACGCCTGAAGTGCTCAGCAGCAGCCAACATTCGCTGCAGCGCAACCAGTTCAGCCGTTACGCTGTAAGCATTGTCGAGCGTCTGCAAAACGCCGGTTATCAGGCCTATCTGGTCGGTGGCTGCGTGCGCGACCTGATGCTGCATATCGAGCCCAAGGACTTCGACGTCGCCACCAGCGCCACGCCGGAGCAAGTGCGTGCCGAATTCCGTAACGCCCGGGTCATCGGCCGTCGCTTCAAACTGGTCCACGTCCATTTCGGTCGTGAAATCATTGAAGTCGCAACCTTTCGCGCCAACCATCCGCAAGACGATGAGGAAGAAGACAGCAATCAGTCTTCCCGCAACGAAAGCGGACGCATCCTGCGCGACAACGTGTACGGCACCCTGGAAGAGGACGCGCAACGCCGCGACTTCACCATCAATGCCCTGTATTACGACCCGGTCAGCGAACGCATCCTCGATTACGCCAATGGCGTACACGACATCCGCAATCGCCTGATCCGCCTGATCGGCGATCCGGAACAACGCTACAAAGAAGACCCGGTGCGCATGCTGCGTGCCGTGCGTTTCGCCGCCAAGCTGGATTTCGGCATCGAGAAACACAGTGCGCTGCCGATTCGCAATCTGGCGCCGATGTTGCGCGATATCCCGTCTGCGCGCCTGTTCGAAGAAGTGCTGAAGCTGTTCCTGTCCGGATACGCTGAGTCCACCTTCGAAATGCTGGTCGACCTTGAGCTGTTCGAGCCGTTGTTCCCTGCCAGCGCCCGCGCACTGGAACTGAACCCGACCTACACCCACACGCTGATCAGTGAAGCGCTGGCCAATACCGACCTGCGCATTTCGCAGAACAAGCCGGTTACCCCCGCCTTCCTGTTCGCCGCCCTGCTCTGGCCCGCCCTGCCGGCCAAAGTGATTCGTCTGCAGGATCGCGGCATGCCGCCGATTCCAGCCATGCAGGAAGCGGCGCACGAGTTGATCGTCGAACAGTGTCAGCGCATCGCGATTCCCAAGCGCTTCACCATGCCGATCCGCGAGATCTGGGACATGCAGGAGCGTCTGCCACGTCGCTCCGGCAAACGTGCCGATCTGTTGCTGGACAACCCACGCTTCCGCGCCGGTTACGACTTCCTGCTGCTGCGTGAATCCGCTGGCGAAGAAACCGACGGCCTCGGCGAATGGTGGACTGATTACCAGGACAGCAACGACAGCGAACGCCGCGACATGATCCGCAACCTCGGCAGCAAGGCTGACGGCGAAGGCACCGGTCCGCGCAAACGTCGCCGCAGCAGTGGCGCCAAACGCAAGCGCTCCGAAGATGCCTCCAGCGCGTCGGAATAGAGATGGAACGTGTCTATATCGGCCTGGGCAGCAACCTCGCTGACCCGGCCGAGCAACTGCGTAATGCGTTGACCGCGCTGGCACAGCTTTCCCACAGCGAGTTGGCTGGCGTGTCGTCCTTTTATGTCAGCGACTCACTGCTGCCGGGCCAGCCGCGCTACACCAATGCCGTCGCGGCACTCGACAGCGCGCTTGAGCCGCTGGCCCTGCTGGATGCCTTGCAAGCCATTGAGCTGGACCAGGGCCGCGAACGCCATGAACGCTGGGGCCCGCGCACACTGGACCTCGACATTATTCTGTTCGGCGATCGTGTGATCGACGAGCCGCGCCTGAAAGTCCCGCATTACCATCTGCACGCCCGACCGTTTGTCCTGTATCCGCTGGCCGAACTGGTGCCCAACCTGCAGTTGGCGGACGGCCGCAGCCTGAACCAGCTGCTGGCAGAATGCCCGTTCGTCGGCCTCGAACGCCTCTGACACCCGGCCTGTAGGCGTCGGGCTTGCCCGCGATAGCGGTATGTCTGACACAACGCATCAAGCCGATCGCAGGCAAGCCAGCTCCTACAGATAGCGCTAGCTCGTAACACCGAGGCGGTAACAGGCTACACAGAACGGTAACACCCGCAATTGACTTCACGCCCCCTCCTCACGAAGATAGGCGTCCCGCAGATCCCTACCGGGTAAAAGGGCGTAAATCAGGCCATGGATAAACATCCCCAAAGAGGATGTGCCTGTTTTTTCAGATGATCTCACGCGTTGTTCGCAGTTGTTTTCACAGCGCCTGAATGAGGATTTTTTCATGCCAGACATTACCCTGACGACCCTGCAGAGCCTCAAGCAGAAAGGTGAAAAAATCACCATGCTGACCTGCTATGACGCCACGTTCGCCCACGCAGCCAGCCAGGCCGGTGTTGAAATCCTGCTGGTCGGCGACTCGCTGGGCATGGTGCTTCAGGGCCATGACAGCACGTTGCCCGTGACCAATGCCGAGATGGCCTACCACGTTGCCTGCGTTAAACGCGGCAACCAGGGTGCGTTGATTCTCGCCGACCTGCCGTTCATGGCTTACGCCACCCTCGAACAAACCTTCGCCAACAGCGCCCAGTTGATGCAGGCCGGTGCGCACATGGTCAAGGTCGAAGGTGCGGCATGGCTGGCCGACCCTATCCGCCAACTGGCTGAACGCGGGATTCCGGTGTGCGCGCACCTGGGCCTGACGCCACAGTCGGTCAACATCCTCGGCGGTTATAAAGTACAAGGTCGTCAGGAAGCCCAGGCGCGTCAGATGCGTGCCGACGCCATTACGCTCGAGCAATCGGGTGCGGCGATGATTCTGCTGGAATGCGTTCCCAGCGAGCTGGCCCTGGAAATCACCCAGGCAGTGAAGATTCCGGTCATCGGCATCGGCGCCGGCAGCGCTTGCGACGGTCAGGTATTGGTCATGCACGACATGCTCGGTCTCTCCATCAGTGGCCGCGTGCCGAAGTTCGTGAAGAACTTCATGATGGGCCAGCCGGATATTCAGTCGGCTTTCCAGGCGTATGTAACGGCGGTCAAAGCAGTGAGCTTCCCGGCAATTGAACACGGATTTTCGGCATGAACACAGTAAAAACCGTCCGCGAGTTGCGCGCGGCCGTCGCCCGCGCACGCAGCGAAGGTAAACGTATCGCCCTGGTTCCGACCATGGGCAATCTGCACAGCGGGCATGCGGCGTTGGTGGTCAAGGCGGCTCAGCGCGCGGACTTTGTGGTGGCGACGATTTTCGTCAACCCGCTGCAATTCGGCCCCTCCGAAGACCTGGCGACCTACCCGCGCACGCTGGCTGCAGATCAGGAAACCCTGCTGCAGTCCGGCTGCCACCTGCTGTTCGCCCCCACCGTGGACGAAATGTACCCCCACGGCATGGACGACCAGACCCGCGTCAGCGTCCCGCATCTGTCCGAAGGCTTGTGTGGCGCCAGCCGTCCAGGCCATTTCGAAGGCGTGGCGACGGTCGTCAGCAAGCTGTTCAACATGGTCCAGCCTGACCTGGCTATTTTTGGCCAGAAAGACTTCCAGCAACTGGCGGTGATTCGCGCACTGGTGCGTGACCTGAACATGCCAATCCAGATCATCGGCGAACCGACCGTGCGTGCTGCCGATGGCCTGGCGCTGTCATCGCGCAATATGTACCTCAGCGAAGAACAACGCACGGCAGCACCGGCACTGTATGCGGCCATCAGCCAGATCGCCGAAGCGATTCAGAACGGTGAGCGCGATTTCAGCCGCCTGCTCACTGCCGGGATGGATCAGATCAAGGCCGCCGGGTTCCGCCCCGACTACCTGGAAATCCGCGACGCGACCACCCTGCGCCCGGCCACCCCGGATGATCTGGACATTGCCATCCTCGCCGCAGCCTTCATGGGCACTACCCGTTTGATCGACAATCTGCACCTGACCAAGGAATAAACATGCACGCAATCATGCTCAAGGCCAAGCTGCACCGTGCCGAGGTAACTCACGCTGTACTCGACTACGAAGGCTCTTGCGCCATCGACGGCGAATGGCTGGACCTTGCCGGGATTCGCGAATACGAACAAATCCAGATCTACAACGTCGACAACGGCGAGCGCTTTACCACCTACGCTATCCGTGGCGAAGAAGGCTCGCGGATGATCTCGGTCAACGGCGCCGCCGCGCATAAAGCCAAAGTAGGTGATCGTGTCATCATCTGCGCCTATGCTCATTACAGCGAGGCAGAATTGCTCAATTTCAAGCCGAGCATGCTGTACATGGCACCAGGCAATGAACTTAGCCACACCAGCAATGCCATACCGGTACAGGTAGCCTGACGTTTCCCGCAACCGATGAAAATACCGACTCACTGAACAACCCGGCCGCGGGTGTGTGAACCGATGTGTGATAGCGATTTGTGATAAATAGTACCGAGCGCAGGTCAAACAAGGCGCAGACAGGCCCGCAGACTGGGGTTAGTGTCTGGTGGCCTGGCTGCGTTGAATGAATCACACACCGACCGGGCTTTTTTAGTGCCCCAAAAGGCAGTTCAAGTACAAGGAAACCCGCAGCGATGGCGTACTACCGCACACCTCTCGACGTGACGACCCTGCCCGCCTGGCAGGCTTTGAACCAACACCGCGAAGCCATGCAGAACTTCAGCATGCGCGAGGCGTTCAATGCAGACCCGCAGCGCTTCCACCAATTCACGCTCAGCAGTTGCGGGCTGTTCCTCGACTACTCGAAAAACCTGATCACCCCTGAGACCCGCAACTTGCTGGTCAACCTGGCGAACGAAGCGGGCTTGCAGGACGCGATCAAAGCGCTGTTCTCCGGCGAAATCATCAATGCTTCCGAGGGCCGTCCGGCTCTGCACACCGCGCTACGCCGTCCTGTGGGCGACAAGCTGTCGGTGAACGGCGTCAATGTGATGCCTGAAGTGCACAAAGTGCTGAACCAGATGACCGACCTGGTCGGCCGTATCCACGACGGTCTGTGGCGTGGCTACACCGAGAAGCCGATCACCGACGTGGTGAACATCGGTATCGGTGGTTCGTTCCTCGGCCCTGAGCTGGTGTCCGAAGCGCTGTTGTCCTACGCCCAGAAAGGCGTGCGCTGCCATTATCTGGCGAACATCGACGGCAGTGAATTCCACGAACTGACCATGAAGCTGCGCGCCGAGACCACGCTGTTCATCGTCTCGTCGAAATCCTTCAATACCCTGGAAACTCTGAAGAACGCCCAGGCCGCACGCGCCTGGTACCTGGCGCAGGGCGGCTCCGAGGCTGAGCTGCATCGCCACTTCATCGCCGTTTCCAGCAACAACGCAGCGGCCGTGGCCTTCGGTATCCGCGAAGAAAACATCTTCCCGATGTGGGACTGGGTCGGCGGTCGTTACTCGCTGTGGTCGGCCATCGGTCTGCCCATCGCGCTGGCGATCGGTATGTCCAACTTCAAGGAACTGCTGTCCGGTGCCTACACCATGGACCAGCATTTCCAGACCGCGCCGTTCGAACAGAACATGCCGGTATTGCTGGCCCTGCTGGGCGTCTGGTACGGCAACTTCTGGGGTGCGCAGAGCCACGCGATCCTGCCGTACGACCACTACCTGCGCAACATCACCAAGCACTTGCAACAGTTGGACATGGAATCCAACGGCAAGAGCGTGCGTCAGGACGGCACCCCGGTTTCCACCGACACCGGCCCGGTTATCTGGGGTGGCGTTGGTTGCAACGGTCAACACGCTTACCACCAGTTGCTGCACCAAGGCACCCAACTGATTCCGGCTGACTTCATCGTGCCGATCGTCAGCTTCAACCCAGTCTCTGACCACCATCAGTGGCTGTACGCCAACTGCCTGTCGCAGAGCCAGGCGCTGATGCTGGGCAAGACTCGCGCTGAAGCCGAAACCGAGTTACGCGACAAAGGGATGGATGAAGCCGAGGTGCAGAAACTGGCGCCGCACAAAGTCATCCCGGGCAACCGTCCAAGCAACACCTTGGTCGTCGAGCGCATCAGCCCTCGTCGCCTGGGCGCACTGGTGGCCATGTACGAGCACAAAGTCTTCGTTCAGAGCGTCATCTGGGGCATCAACGCCTTTGACCAATGGGGCGTGGAGCTGGGCAAGGAGCTGGGCAAAGGCGTCTACAACCGCCTGACCGGCAGCACCGAAGAGCCGGCAGACGATCCGTCGACCCAAGGCCTGATCAACTACTTCCGTGGCCGTCACCGCGGCTGATGTGCCGTTGGCAGCACCCGAACCCGCCCCCTCGCAAGAGGCGGCGGGTTTTGTGCACTTGAAGCCTTCACCGGCTGAGCGCACCCTTACGCCAATCGCTGACGTGTGTCTGAGAAATCATGGAATTCATTCGTACCCGTATCGAAACCCAGGTCATGAGCCTGACCGGTTTGTCGTTGGGCCAGCTGGATCTGGAGAACCCCAAGGGCGACCCCGGCCTGTTCGGCCCGCAAGCCATCTGCTGGCAAGTGCATGCGGACTTCAGCAGTATGTTGATTGGCGGTATCAGTGCGCTGATGTTGCAATGTTTGCACCCGCTGGCATTGGCCGGGGTCTGGGATCACTCGACCTTTCGTCAGGACATGCTCGGCCGCCTGCGACGGACTGGGCAGTTCATTGCCGGCACCACCTTCGGCTCGACTCAGGACGCTAACTGGCTGATCGAAAAAGTCCGCACCATTCACCTGCAAGTCACCGGGACCGGGCCGGACGGTCGGCCATACGCGGCGAGTGATCCGGACTTGCTGACCTGGGTCCATGTTGCGGAAGTCAGCAGCTTTCTCGCCGCGCATTTGCGTTATCGCAATCCGCATTTGTCCGGCGCGGCGCAGGACACCTACTACAACGAGGTCGCGATCATCGCCGAGCGCCTCGGCGCTCAGAATGTGCCTCGGTCGCGGCAGGCAATCAGCGATTACCTGGAAGCCATGCGCCCACAGTTGCTGTGCGACGAGCGCAGTCAGGAAGTGCTGCGACTGCTGCTCAATGCGCCAGCACCGAGCGCGCTGGCCAAGCCCTTCGGCAGCTTGATGATGAAGGCCGGCATCGAGCTGTTACCTGTGTGGGCCAGCGGACTGTTCGGCGTCAGGCAGACACCGATGCAGCGTCGGCTGATTCGCGCCAGCATTGCCCGCAGTGCACCCCTGCTGCGTTGGGCGATGCGTGACGGCTCGGTGCATCGCGCTCATCGGCGCATGGGCCTGGCGTACGACTAGTCGCCATGGAACCGGCGACGCGAACTGTGACACCATGTGCGCCTTTGTCATTGCCACAGCAAATCGGGCCGGCCACTTGACCCGATGACACACTCAATCAACATGAGGACCCTGCCATGCAAGACGTCGTAATCGTTGCCGCTACCCGTACCGCAGTCGGTGCATTCCAGGGTGCCCTGGCGAATATTTCCGCCGTTGACCTGGGCGCCGCCGTCATTCGCCAATTGCTGGCGCAGACCGGCTTGAATCCTGCTGAAGTCGACGAAGTGATCATGGGCCAGGTGTTGACCGCTGGCGCAGGGCAGAACCCCGCTCGCCAGGCCTCGATCAAGGCTGGCTTGCCATTCGCCGTGCCCGCCATGACCCTGAACAAGGTCTGCGGTTCTGGCTTGAAAGCCTTGCACCTGGCCACTCAGGCGATTCGTTGCGGCGACGCTGACGTGATCATCGCGGGCGGCCAGGAAAACATGAGCCTGGCCAATTACGTGATGCCCGGCGCGCGGACCGGTCTGCGCATGGGCCACAGCACGCTGATCGACACCATGATCAGCGATGGCCTGTGGGATGCGTTCAACGACTACCACATGGGTATTACGGCCGAGAACCTGTCGGAAAAATACGACATCAGCCGTGAAGCTCAAGACGCCTTCGCCGCTGCCTCGCAACAGAAAGCCGTGGCGGCGATTGAAGCCGGGCGTTTTGTCGATGAAATCACCCCGATCCTGATTCCACAGCGCAAGGGCGACCCGCTGTCGTTCGCAACTGACGAACAGCCGCGTGCCGGCACCACGGCTGAATCCTTGGCCAAGCTCAAACCTGCGTTCAAGAAAGACGGCACCGTCACCGCAGGCAACGCCTCGTCGCTGAACGATGGCGCCGCGGCCGTAATCCTGATGAGCGCTGCCAAGGCCGAGCAACTGGGCCTGCCGGTGCTGGCGCGCATCGCCGGTTACGCGAATGCTGGCGTCGACCCCGCAATCATGGGCATCGGCCCGGTCAGCGCCACCCGCCGCTGCCTGGACAAGGCCGGCTGGACCCTGGACCAACTGGACCTGATCGAAGCCAACGAAGCCTTCGCCGCGCAGTCTTTGTCGGTTGGCAAGGAGTTGGGTTGGGACGCCAGCAAGGTCAACGTCAACGGCGGCGCCATCGCCCTCGGTCACCCGATCGGTGCATCGGGCTGCCGCGTACTGGTGACCCTGCTGCACGAAATGATCAAGCGTGATGCGAAAAAAGGCCTCGCGACCCTGTGCATTGGCGGTGGTCAGGGCGTGGCGTTGGCGCTGTCTCGCTAATCGGCAGCGTTTGATCTAAACCCTTACCTGTAGGAGCGAGCTTGCTCGCGATCTGGTGCGAAGCGGCAGTAAAGCCAGTCAACATGGAGTGTCAGACACAATTGACACCCCGAATTGACGACTGCTGCGCAGCCGATCGCGAGCAAGCTAGCTCCTACAGATGATGTCCGCCGCGTGTTCCTTCTTAACTGTTAAACTGCCGCGCCCATTTCCAACCCAAGGCGCTGTGCATGTCCTCCCTCATTCAGGCGCTAAGCGTCGCCCTCGATAACCGTCAATCCTTGCTTGCCGAGTTGCATACGCAGGGCACCGATTGCTATCGCCTGTTCCATGGCAGCCAGGAAGGCGCCAGCGGTTTGACCATCGACCGCTATGGCCCGCAATTGCTGGTGCAGAGTTTTCACAACGGGTTGGAACGCGACGCCCTGCTGGAACTGCACGCGGCCGTCAACGTCCGCTTGGGGGTCGACACCTTGCTGGTCTACAACGACCGCTCCCAGGGCAACTCGCGCATCGATCGCAACGACGCCGTGTACAAGCCCGAAGATGCGGCGCTACAAGACATGATCGGTCACGAATGGGGCCTGAACTACCGAGTGCGCGGTCGCCATGCCGGGCAAGACCCGCTGTTGTTCCTCGACCTGCGCAACACCCGCGGCTGGATCAAGCAACACAGCGCCGGTAAAAGCGTATTGAACCTGTTTTCCTACACCTGTGGCGTCGGCCTGAGTGCCGCTGCAGGCGGCGCCAGCGAGGTGTGCAACCTGGACTTCGCCGAGGGCAATCTGGCAGTCGGTCGCGAAAATGGCGCACTCAACCCGCAACTGAAACCGATGAAGTTCGTGCAGTCCGATTACTTTCCGGCGATCCGCCAACTGGCCGGCCTGCCCATCGCGCCGCGTCGCGGCAGCAAACTGCCAGACTACCCGCGCATGGAACAGCGGCAATACGACCTGGTGTTCCTCGACCCACCAGCCTGGGCGAAAAGTGCGTTTGGCACTGTGGATTTGCTGCGCGACTACCAAAGCCTGCTCAAACCCGCTGTACTGACCACCGCCAACGATGGCGTGCTGATCTGCTGCAACAATCTGGCGAAAGTCGCCATGGATGACTGGCGCGAGCAGGTTTTGCGCTGTGCGACCAAAGCTGGACGTCCGGTGCGCGAGTGGCAGGTCATCACGCCGGCAGTGGACTTCCCATCGATGGATCAGCAACCGCCGTTAAAAACCCTGATGCTTCAATTTTAACTTTACCGGCGCAGCACGCCTGATGCCCCGCAAAAAATAAGGAAAGTTCTTACAAGCTCCGAGGCGATTTCTTCTGAACCAGATTCGCATGCCATACTCCAAGGACCTCCGATCGAGAGACGACGCCTCACATGCCCAAAGGATTGAAGCGCGCCATTGGCGCCTTGTTGACCGTCATTGCACTGTACAGCGTGTTGGGATTTCTGATCCTGCCGGGCGTAGCACTGCGAATCATCAACCAACAACTGGCTAATTACTCCACGGTTCCGGCAAAACTGGACCGGCTGGAACTCAACCCCTATAGCCTCGAAGTTACCCTATGGGGCCTTAACATCGGGGCCCCGGGTGAAGAGCAGATCGGCTTTGAACGGTTGTACACCAACCTGCAAATCGACAGCCTGTGGACCGGCGCCCTGCACCTGGCCGCCGTCGAGCTGGACACACCCAAGACCGAGTTACTGTTCGCCAAAGACGGCACGCTGAATCTCGCGCAGTTGTTCAAGCTGCCGCCAGCCAGCGAGCCGGTCAAAGACGCGCCTCCCACCAAGACCTTCCCGCTGCGGGTCGATGAAATCAAACTGGTCGACGGCTACCTTCACTTCGAGGATCAGCGTCCCAGCGAGCCCATCGCGTTTTTGTACGACAAGCTCAATTTCGAGCTGAAAAACCTCAGCACCCTGCCTGAAGACAATGCCGACATGACCTTGGTCGCCATCGGCCCTGCGGGCGGGCAGATCGACTGGAGTGGGCGTATCAGCCTCGTGCCAATTGCGTCCGAGGGTAAGCTCAAGATCACCGACGGTCAGATGAAAACCTTTTGGCCCTACGTGCGCGATGCGTTGCCGTTGGCGCTGCAAGAGGGCGTGCTCAACCTCAGTACCGACTATAAATTTAGCCTGGCCAAGGAAACCGAGCTGGAACTGAGCAACATCGCGCTGAGCGTTGCCCCGTTCGCGATCAATACCCCGGATGGCAAACCACTGGTGCGCCTTGAACGGCTGGACGTCAGCGAAACCTCCATCGATCTGGCGAAACAGCGGGTCAATGTCGGCAAAATCCGCAGCAACAAACTGGAAACCTGGGCCGCACGCGAGTCGGATGGCCAGCTCGACTGGCAGAAACTGTTCGCCAGCCAGCCGAAGAAACCAGCCGCCGCTCAAGTGAAAGCGCCTGCCGCAGCCGAAGGCAGCAAACCGGAAGTCGCCGCGCAACCCGTCACCCCGAGCAAGCCTTGGCAGGTCCTGCTCAAAGACGTGCAACTGCGCGACTATAAAATCCATCTGGCTGACCGCGTACCGAAAGAGCCGGTCGCCCTTGAAGTCGGTCCGCTCAACCTGGACCTGCAGAATTTCGACAGCCTCAATCAATCGCCCTTCAGCCTGAAGCTGGACACCGGTCTCGGCAAACAAGGCAAGATCACTGCAGCAGGCGACGTCAACCTGAGCCCGGTCAGCGCCAAATTGCAGGTCACCACCCAGGACATCGACCTGCGAGTCGCCCAGTCGTACATCACGCCCTTCATTCGTCTCGAACTGCGCAGCGGTATGCTCGGCAGTGATCTGGCGGTCAACTTGAAGAGCACAGAACCGCTGGCGCTGGGCATCACCGGCAAGGTACAAGTCGATCAACTGCACACGCTCGATACCTTGAAACAGCGCGATTTCCTCAAGTGGGAGCGTCTGAACCTTGAAGGTCTGGACTTCCAGCTGGGCGACAGTCTGACCATCGCCAAGGTCAATCTGACGCAGCCGTACGCGCGCTTCATCATCAACGATGACCACACCACCAATATCGATGACCTGCTGATTCCGCAGCCCGCCGGCCCCGCCGCAGCAGCGCCCAAGGCCGTCAGCGACAAAACGGCGGCCAGCGCGCAGAAGCCGATGGGCATTCGTATCGGCGAGGTCAATATCAATGATGGTTCGGCCAACTTCGCCGACTTGAGCCTGACACCGAACTTCGCCACGGCCATCCAACAGCTCAACGGTAAAATCGGCACGCTGGATAACCGCCAACCGAAACCGGCGACGGTGGATATCAACGGCAAGGTCGACCGCTACGCGCCGGTGACTATCAAGGGCAGCGTCAACCCGTTCAATCCGCTTGCCAGCCTCGACATCGCCACCAGCTTCAAGCGGGTCGAACTGACCACCTTGACGCCCTACTCCGGCAAGTTTGCGGGTTTCCGTATCCGCAAAGGCCGGCTGAACCTTGATCTGCATTATCTGGTGACCAAGGGGCAGCTCAAGGCCGAGAACAAGGTGTTGATCGAGCAACTGCAACTCGGTGAAAAGGTCGACAGCCCGAATGCGGTGGACCTGCCGATCCGTCTGGCCATTGCCTTGCTCAAGGACACCGACGGCAATATTTCCATCGAGCTGCCTATCTCGGGCGACTTAAACAGCCCACAATTCAGCGTCATGCCGATTGTCTGGCAGACCCTGCGCAATCTGGTATTGCGCGCGGCACAGGCCCCCTTCAAGTTTATCGGCGGCTTGATCAGCGGCGGAGACTCCCAGGACCTCGGTAGCGTGGCCTTCACCCCAGGCTCTACAGAGTTGAATGCTGAAGCGCAATCGTCCCTGAACAAGCTCTCAGGCGCCCTCAAGGCTCGTCCGACACTGCGTCTGGAAGTCGAAGGTACCAGCGCGGAGAGCAGCGATGGGCCATTGATCGCCCAGCAACGTCTTGAACGCGAATACCAGGCCACCTACTACAAGATCCTCCAGCGTCGCGGCGACAAGGTTCCCGCACAAGCCACGATGTTGCAGGTACCGGAAGCCGAAAAGGCGCCGATGCTTGAAGGGATTTACCGTGACCGCCTGAAACAGCAGCCGCCTGCCGAGTGGGCCGATCAAGGCAAGGAAGACCGCGCGGCGAAAATGCGCGACGCCGTGATCAAGTCCTGGAGTTCCAACACAGTATTGCTGCGCCAATTGGGTCAGGCACGGGCCAGCAGCATCAAGGACTATCTGGTGCAAAAAGGCCAACTGGCTGATGACCGCGTGTTTTTCATTGATGCCAACCTGGGTCAGGCGGAAACTGATGGTCGCGTCATCACTCCCCTGCATCTGGACAGCGAATAGCATATGCGTAGGAGCGGTTTAGTCATTCTGATGTTGGCGGGCTTCAGCTTCGAGGCCCACGCCGATACCCTGCGTTGCGGCAGTCAGCTAATCAGTGCGGGAGATCGGGAGTTCGAGGTGCAGCAGAAATGCGGTGAGCCTGTATCGCGCAATCAGATTGGTTACAAACGCAGTGCCAATCGGCGGGAAGAAGTGGCCGTCGATGAATGGATCTATGGCCCCAATAACGGCATGTATCAATACCTGCGTTTCGAAGGCGGACGACTGATCCGTATCGACAGCAAGCGCGGTGACTGAGTTAACCTTCCCCAAATAGAACAGGCCCCGACGCGAACGCCGAGGCCTGTAATGACCACTTCCGTATGGTCTCGCATGAACCCTCAATGGTGGTCAGCCGGTACCTCCCTGGTGACCGGCCGACCTTTTATCAACGGTTACAGCGAGCGGTCATACGTTATTCAGTTTTCAGCGCTTCGGCGGTGACACCTTTAACGTATTTGGTATGTTTCGCAATGTTCACAGCCGTTGTTTTCTGCGCTGCAGTGACTGGCACTTCAGAGGACAGGGAAACAACACCTTGGGTGGTTTCTACTTTGATGTCATTGCTTGGAATGCCTTTCTCAGTCAGCAGATTGGCTTTGACCTTGGTGGTAATCCAGGTATCAGTGCCTGCTTTTTCTACTTTGGTCATTTCGCCCGCTGCAACAACCATGGGTGCTTGAGTGGTCTGTTGAGCGAATGCCGCGTTAGCCATGGTGAAGGTCATTACAGTGGCAGCAGCAGCGGCAATAGCGAACTTATTCATATTCATACGAGTCACTCCTGTTTTTCTCAAATTCTGCAACCGTGTCAATGGCTGCAGGGTTAACAGTACTATCGCAAGCGCTGTGCCACTCCGTTAAATATGAATAATTCGTTTAAAATCATATAGTTATATAAACAGAAAATTTCCACAATCGTGCAGATTGCACGTTTGATCCTCGATCGCACATGCAATCTGCATGTTTTCACAGCTGAATTATTGGCTGAACACGCAAGCCCTTAAATGCGCTCATAAAAAAAGGACCCCGAAGGGTCCTTTTGTTCAGCGTCTGACAGCGGGGGGTAAATTACACGCCCGATGCCTTGGCTGCTGCTACGTCTTTGATCGACAGCTTGATACGGCCGCGGTTGTCCACGTCCAGAACCAGAACTTCAACTTCCTGACCTTCTTGCAGAACGTCGGTCACTTTCTCGACGCGAGCGTCGCTCAGCATGGAGATGTGAACCAGGCCGTCTTTGCCAGGCAGGATGTTGACGAATGCGCCGAAGTCTACGATGCGTTCAACTTTACCGATGTAGATCTTGCCGATCTCGGCCTCAGCGGTGATACCCAGAACGCGCTGACGAGCTGCTTCAGCGGCTTCTTTGGTTTCGCCGAAGATCTTGATCGAGCCGTCGTCTTCGATGTCGATCGAAGCCTTGGTCTCTTCACAGATCGCACGAATGGTCGCGCCGCCTTTACCGATAACATCACGGATTTTGTCGGTGTCGATTTTCATCGCGATCATGGTCGGAGCGTTTTCCGACAGTTCGGTACGCGACTGGCCAATGATCTGGTTCATCTGACCGAGGATGTTCAGGCGCGCTTCCAGGGCTTGGCCCAGAGCGATTTCCATGATTTCTTCGGTGATGCCTTTGATCTTGATGTCCATCTGCAGCGCGGTAACACCTTTGGCGGTACCGGCTACTTTGAAGTCCATGTCGCCGAGGTGATCTTCGTCACCCAGGATGTCGGTCAGGATGGCGAACTTCTCGCCTTCTTTAACCAGACCCATGGCGATACCGGCAACCGGCGCCTTCATCGGCACACCAGCGTCCATCAGCGCCAGGGAGGCACCGCAGACCGAAGCCATGGAGCTGGAACCGTTGGACTCAGTGATTTCCGACACAACACGGATGGTGTACGGGAACACGTCGGCAGCAGGCAGCATGGCTGCAATCGAACGACGGGCCAGACGGCCGTGTCCGATTTCGCGGCGACCAGCGCCACCCATGCGACCACACTCACCTACCGAGAACGGAGGGAAGTTGTAGTGCAGCATGAACGGGTCTTTTCTTTCGCCTTCAAGGGTGTCGAGCAACTGTGCGTCACGAGCGGTACCCAGGGTGGCAACAACCAGTGCCTGAGTCTCGCCACGGGTGAACAGCGCCGAACCGTGAGTCTTCGGCAGAACACCGACTTCGATGTTCAGCGGACGTACAGTCTTGGTATCGCGACCGTCGATACGTGGCTTGCCGTTAACGATGTTTTCGCGAACGGTGCGGTATTCGATTTCGCCGAAAGCTGCTTTGACGTCGCTGGAAGAAGGCTGGCCTTCTTCACCCGACAGCTTGGCAACGATCTGGTCACGCAGCTCGTCCAAGCGCGCATAACGCTCGTGCTTGACGGTGATGGTGTAGGCCTGGGAGATCGCGTCGCCGAACTCGGAGCGGATAGCGCCCAGCAGTTCAGTGGCTTCTGGCTTAGGCGCCCAGGTCCACGTTGGTTTGGCGGCTTCAGCGGCGAGTTCCTTGACGGCGTTGATCACCACCTGGAATTCGTCGTGGGCGAACAATACGGCGCCCAGCATCTGGTCTTCGGTCAGCTCTTTGGCTTCCGATTCAACCATCAATACAGCTTCCGACGTACCGGCAACAACCATGTCCAGGCTCGAAGCCTTCTGTTGTTCGTAAGTCGGGTTCAACAGGTAGCCGGTGCTTTCGTGGAAAGCAACGCGCGCGGCGCCGATAGGGCCGTCGAAAGGAATGCCGGAAATTGCCAGGGCTGCCGACGTACCGATCATCGCAGCGATGTCCGGATCAGTCTTCTTGCTGGTGGAAACCACGGTGCAGACAACCTGCACTTCGTTCATGAAGCCTTCCGGGAACAGCGGACGGATCGGACGGTCGATCAGACGCGAAGTCAGGGTTTCTTTTTCGGAAGGACGGCCTTCACGCTTGAAAAAACCGCCGGGGATCTTGCCCGCTGGCGTAGGTTTTTTCCTGGTAGTGAACCGAAAGAGGGAAGAAGCCTTTGCCTGCGTCCGCTTGCTTGGCGCCAACCACAGTCACCAATACGCTGACGTCGTCGTCAACAGTGACCAATACAGCACCGGAAGCTTGACGGGCGATACGGCCTGTCTCGAGGGTGACGGTCGATTGACCGAACTGGAATTTCTTGATTACCGGGTTCACGGTTTCCTACCTTCTTTTGTGGCTCTTGGGGAACTGGTTTCTTACGAATTCTTGGGCAGCAAGGGGATTCGGACCCATCGACCGTCCAGATAAAACTTGAGGCTGGGAGCCTGCCACGAGCCGTCGAGTAAACCCGACAAATCGTGACAAACAACCAACCTCTAGCAACGCGTTATTAGCGACGCAGACCCAGACGAGCGATCAGAGCGCTGTAACGGCTAACGTCCTTACCTTTCAGGTAATCCAGCAGCTTGCGACGCTGGTTTACCATACGGATCAGACCACGACGCGAGTGGTGATCTTTACCGTTGGCCTTGAAGTGGCCTTGCAGTTTGTTGATGTTGTGGGTCAGCAGTGCAACTTGCACTTCTGGAGAACCAGTATCACCAACAGCTTGCTGGTAGTCGGTTACGATTTGTGCTTTTTCTTCAACGCTGAGTGCCATGTGGGCAATCCTTTTATCAGGAAACCACTCCAGGGAGCGATTTCAATAGGCCGAGGCCAAAACCTCGTATTTTAAAATGAGTAGTGACCGTGCCTATTAACAGCCACCCTCGTCCGGTCATTCTGACCGAATCAATCGACGTGGCGCGATCCGCCCGTCTTCACTCACTTCACCGATACCGATGAAGCGACCTTCATGATCTTGCACACGGACCATACCGAATTTCGGCGCGTCCGGGACTCTGACTGGCTGACCATGCAACCAGTAGAATGAACTGTGTTCCGAGAACTGCAACAACGGCCAATGCAGCAAACCGCTGTCCGAAGGCATCAGGAAGCGATCGACTGCTTCATGACCACCGTCGGCGTGTACCTGTTCAAGCTCTTCCAGCGTTACAGTCTGGGCAAGGGTGAACGGTCCAGCCTGGGTGCGGCGCAGTTCGGCAACGTAAGCACCACAACCGAGCTTCTCACCAATATCCTCGACCAGCGTACGAATATAGGTGCCTTTGCTGCAATCGACGGCAAGGCGCGCGGTATCCGCATCACACTCCAGCAATTCCAGGCGCGCAATAGTAACAGAACGCGGTTCGCGCTCCACCACTTCACCGGCCCGGGCCAACTTGTAGAGTGGCTGGCCATCACGCTTGAGCGCCGAGTACATTGGCGGTATCTGACTGATTTCACCGCGAAAACCCGGCAAAACCGACTCGATATCGGTACGACCAACGGTCACCGGACGAATTTGTAAAACATCGCCTTCGGCGTCTGCTGTGGTGGTGGTTTTGCCCAATTGCATCCTGGTTTCGTACGCTTTGTCCGAATCCAGCAGGTACTGGGAAAACTTGGTGGCTTCACCGAAGCACAGAGGCAACACACCGGTCGCCAGCGGATCGAGACTGCCGGTGTGCCCGGCCTTCTCTGCATTAAGCAACCAACGAACCTTCTGCAAAGCGGCGTTGGAGGTAAAACCCAGCGGTTTGTCGAGCAGGATGATCCCGCTGACATTGCGGCGTATACGCTTGACCTGAGCCATGGGCGTTACTCCTTGTCGCTTGCTGGCGCACTGCCTTGCGATGGAGCTTCTTCCGGATGCTGACCATCTTCTGCAACGGCACGTTCGATCAACGCCGAGAGATGAGCACCGCGAACGACGCTTTCGTCGTAGTGGAAGTGCAACTGCGGAACACTGCGCAGCTTCATTTCACGGGCCAACTGCATGCGCAGGAAACCGGCTGCCGAGTTGAGCACCTTGATGGTCTGCGCGATTTCTTCGGCGCTGTCCTGGCCCATGACGGTCATGAAAATCTTTGCGTGGCCCACGTCACGGCTGACGTCGACTGCCGTGATAGTGACCAGACCGACACGCGGGTCTTTGATTTCGCGGCGGATCAGCTGTGCCAGCTCGCGCTGCATCTGATCGCCAATACGTTGGGTACGGCTATATTCTTTTGCCATGTCTACTACCTGTCACTGACCCGGGGTGAAACCCTCTCGGTCTGAAAGCGGCAAACGCCCGGCCAGACAAAAGCCGGACCGGGCGTTGCGTTTAGAGCCCATGACAGATCGCGGTGCATTTGCATGCGGCGACCCGCCATGGCTCTTGAAGCTCGCGACTTAGAGGCTGCGAGCCACTTGGACCTTCTCGAAGACTTCGATCTTGTCACCGACTTTGACGTCGTTGTAGCTCTTGACGCCGATACCGCATTCCATGCCGGCACGTACTTCGGAAGCGTCGTCTTTGAAGCGGCGCAGAGATTCCAGCTCGCCTTCGAAGATAACGATGTCTTCACGCAGTACACGGATCGGACGGTTACGGTGAACGTTACCTTCGAGAACCATGCAACCGGCAATCGCACCAAACTTCGGCGAACGGAACACATCGCGAACTTCGGCGATACCCAGGATGTTCTCCCGGACGTCGCTGCCAAGCATACCGGTGAGGGCTTTCTTGACGTCTTCGATGATGTCGTAGATCACGTTGTAGTAACGCATATCCAGACCTTCCTGCTCGACGATCTTGCGCGCGCCAGCATCGGCACGCACGTTAAAGCCGAACAGTACAGCGTTGGAGGCCAGTGCCAGGTTGGCGTCGCTCTCGGTGATACCACCGACACCGCCACCGACTACGCGCACTTGCACTTCATCGTTACCCAGGCCATTCAATGCGCCATTCAATGCTTCCAGCGAACCACGGACGTCGGATTTGAGGACGATGTTGAGCGTCTTCTTCTCTTCCTGACCCATGTTTTCGAAGATATTTTCCAGCTTGCCGGCGTGAGCGCGAGCCAGTTTGACTTCGCGGAACTTGCCTTGACGGAACAGGGCAACTTCACGGGCTTTCTTCTCGTCAGCCAGTACGCTCATCTCGTCGCCAGCGTCCGGGGTACCGTCCAGGCCGAGAATCTCGACAGGGATGGAAGGACCGGCTTCCTTGATCGACTTGCCGTTCTCGTCGAGCATGGCGCGGATGCGGCCATAGTTCGAACCGACCAGGACCATGTCGCCTTGGCGCAGAGTACCGTCTTGTACGAGAACCGTTGCAACCGGACCACGACCTTTGTCGAGACGCGATTCAACTACAACACCACGGCCTGGGGCCGACGGGGTCGCTTTCAATTCCAGAACTTCGGCTTGCAGCAAGACCGCTTCCAGCAGTTCGTCTACGCCGGTACCCACTTTCGCGGAAACCGAAACGAACGGGGTGTCACCGCCCCACTCTTCCGACGTCACGCCGTGAATCGACAACTCGCTACGGATGCGATCGAGATCAGCACCTGGCTTGTCTATCTTGTTCACTGCAACAACCAGTGGAACACCGGCAGCCGCTGCGTGTTGAACCGCTTCAATGGTCTGCGGCATAACGCCGTCGTCCGCTGCAACGACCAGGATCACGATGTCGGTAGCCTTGGCACCACGGGCACGCATGGCGGTAAACGCGGCGTGACCAGGGGTGTCGAGGAACGTCACCATGCCACGATCGGTTTCAACGTGGTATGCGCCGATGTGCTGGGTGATACCGCCAGCTTCGCCTGCAGCAACCTTGGCACGACGGATGTAGTCGAGCAGGGAAGTTTTACCGTGGTCAACGTGGCCCATTACGGTCACGACTGGTGCACGGGAGAACGTCTCGCCTTCGAACTTCAGCGACTCAGCCAGGGAATCTTCCAGAGCGGTATCGCTGACCAGAGTCACCTTGTGGCCCAGTTCTTCAGCAACCAGTTGAGCAGTTTCCTGATCAAGTACCTGGTTGATGGTCGCCGGAGTACCCAGCTTGAACATGAACTTGATGATTTCAGCCGCTTTAACCGACATCTGCTGGGCCAAATCGCCCACGCTGATGGTTTCGCCGATTTTCACGTCACGAACCAAAGGACCGGTTGGGCTCTGGAAACCGTGAGCGTTACGCTTCTTCAGCTTGGCCTTGCCACGACCGCCACGACGGAAGCCATCGCTTTCTTCGTCGGTGGTGCGAGGTGCCACGCGTGGAGCCGGCGCTTTCTCTTTAACCGAGGCGCGATGCGGAGCGTTTTTGCGCTCGCCATCACCGCCACCGCCGCTACGACGACTGTTGTCATCGCTGCGTGGTTTGTCCGGACGACGCTGTTCGTCTTTCTTGCGTGCGTCAGCAGACGGTGCTGCGGCCAACACTGGCGCAGCTTCGCGCACAACTTCAGCAACAGGAGCCGGAGTCGATGCTGGAGCAGTAGCAGGCGCATCATTCGCTGCCGACTGCGAAGCAGCAACGGCAGGTTGATTGCGTGCTTCTTCTTCAGCGCGACGCTTGGCTTCTTCATCAGTCTTCTGACGTGCAGCATTTTCTACAGCGCGACGCTCATCCAGCTCGCGCTTGCGCTCGGCTTCGATTTCTTCTGGGCTGCGTTGTACAAACACTTTTTTCTTGCGTACTTCAACGCTGATGCTCTTGCTGCCAGCAACACGCAAAGTACTGGTGGTTTTACGCTGCAAAGTGATCTTGCGCGGCTCTTCCACCTTGGCCTTGTGACCGCTTTTCAAATGCGTCAACAGGGCTTGTTTCTCGATATCGGTCACAACTTGCTCGGCGGCGGTGTGCGGCAGACCTGCCTCACGCATCTGCTGTAACAGGCGCTCTACCGGTGTGTCGACCACTGTGGCCAGTTCTTTCACCGTGACTTGCGTCATGCACTTCTCTCCTCAGGCCGCGCCTAATTACTCGAACCAGTGGGCTCGGGCGGCCATGATCAACTTGCCGGCACGATCATCGTCAATGCCGTCGATGTCGAGCAGGTCGTCAATAGACTGCTCGGCCAGGTCTTCGCGGGTAATTACGCCGCGCACCGCCAGTTCCATCGCCAAATCCTTGTCCATACCCTCAAGCGAGAGCAGGTCTTCGGCCGGATGGGCGTCTGCCAGCTTTTCCTCA
Source organism: Pseudomonas sp. NA-150 (assembly GCF_044336365.1). Lineage (NCBI taxonomy): Bacteria > Pseudomonadati > Pseudomonadota > Gammaproteobacteria > Pseudomonadales > Pseudomonadaceae > Pseudomonas > Pseudomonas sp. NA-150. Next base: position 5,750,369 of record NZ_CP172305.1, read on the forward strand.
GTAGCGATGGCTTTAGTCAACAGGCGATCCTTGGCCCGAGCGCGAAGCTCGTTGACGGTATCTTCGTCAAAGCCGTCGATGTTGAGCATTTCTTCCACCGGTACGTAGGCAATCTCTTCCAGGCTGGTGAAGCCTTCATCGACCAGCACCTGAGCCAGATCTTCGTCGACTTCCAGCTCGTCGATGAAGTTGCGCAGGATGTCGCCGGTTTCTGCTTGCTGCTTAGCCTGGATGTCCGATTCGGTCATCACGTTCAGGGTCCAGCCAGTCAATTGGCTAGCCAGACGCACGTTCTGACCACCACGACCAATGGCCTGAGCCAGATTGTCTGCGCCAACGGCGATGTCCATTGCATGGGCATCTTCGTCGACGATAATTGCCGCCACTTCAGCAGGCGACATGGCGTTGATCACGAACTGCGCCGGGTTGTCATCCCACAGCACGATGTCAACACGCTCGCCGCCCAACTCGCCGGAAACGGCCTGGACGCGCGAACCACGCATGCCGATGCACGCGCCTTGCGGGTCGATTCGTTTGTCCTTGGAGCGAACAGCGATCTTTGCACGGGAACCCGGGTCACGAGAGGCAGCCATCACCTCGATCAGACCTTCGGCGATCTCTGGCACTTCGATCCGGAACAGCTCGATCAGCATCTCTGGCGCAGTACGCGACAGGATCAACTGAGGGCCACGGTTCTCAGTGCGAATTTCTTTCAGCAGTGCGCGAACGCGGACACCGACGCGGAAAGTCTCCCGCGAAATGATGTCTTCACGCGCCAGCAGCGCTTCGGCGTTGTTACCCAGGTCGACGATGACATTGTCACGCGTAACCTTTTTAACAGTGCCGGAAATGATTTCACCCAAGCGCTCGCGATAAGCGTCGACAACTTGAGCGCGCTCGGCTTCGCGAACTTTCTGCACGATGACTTGCTTGGCAGTCTGAGCCGCGATACGACCGAATTCGATCGAGTCGATTTTATCTTCGACAACATCGCCGACTTTAGCGCCAGGATGAGTTTCCGCGACCTTGCTCGGCCAGGTTTCGATAGCCGGATCATCAAGATCGGCTTCCTCGACGACTGTCCAGCGACGGAAAGTCTCGTAATTACCGGTGTGGCGGTTAATTTCCACACGCAATTCAACTTCATCTTCAAAACGCTTTTTGGTAGCGGTGGCAAGAGCCAGCTCCAGCGCTTCAAAAATGACACCGGCCGGAACGCCCTTTTCATTGGACACCGACTCAACAACCAGCAGTACTTCTTTGCTCATCGTACGCCTCGCCTTTCGCAAGCCATTGGATCCGCGGGATCCGCGTCTCAGTCAAAACTGGGAATAATGTTGGCTTTGTCGATCAAGTCGATCGGCAACAAGTATTCGTGATCATCCACCTGCACCACGATGTCTTGCTCCTCCACCCCGCGGAGAAGGCCCTGAAAGTTGCGACGACCATCGAAGGGCGAACGCAGCTTGATTTTCACTTGGTCGCCGACGTGCAAGGCAAACTGTTCGAGCGTGAACAGCGGGCGTTCCATGCCAGGAGAAGAAACTTCAAGGGTGTATTCAACCGAGATCGGATCTTCAACATCCAGAACTCCGCTGATCTGACGGCTGACGATGGCGCAGTCATCCACCAAAACACCGCCTTCTTTATCGATATAAATACGCAACAGTGAATGGCGACCCTGAGCCGAAAACTCAATACCCCAGCATTCATAGCCAAGGGCCACGACCACCGGGGCCAACAAGGCCTGCAACTGTTCTAGCTTGCTCGACACCTGAACCCCCTCGTGCATGCTATGCAAATAAAAAATGGGCGAAGCGCCCATCCCTGAAAACGCCGTTGAATAGCGGCGTTATAAACTGTCCAGCTAACAAAAAGCCCCTAAAAAGGGGCTCCGCTAAAACTGGTTGCGGGGGCTGGATTTGAACCAACGACCTTCGGGTTATGAGCCCGACGAGCTACCAGACTGCTCCACCCCGCGACAAAGCTGGGGCGGAAGTATACGACTGATCCCTTTCAGGGTCAATCAAACCTCCACCGACAAGAAAGCCCGCTACTGCGGGCTTTCCTGACTAATTGGTACCGAGAAGGGGACTCGAACCCCTACACCCTATGGGCACAACCACCTCAAGGTTGCGTGTCTACCAATTCCACCACCTCGGCAATACAACTTTTTAGCGGTCTAACTTCAACCGCTCAATCCCGTATTACTTCTTCTCTGGCGCTTGAGGTACGTCAGCAGGATTAACCGCTGGCTTTTGCGCTTCGAGGACCGGCACATCACTTGCTGCCGGAGCTTGCTTTGGTGCTTCCAGAACTGCTGGATTAGGCAAACCTACTTGAGTCAGCTGGTGAGCTTTCTCTTTAGCAAAGTAACCTAACCCCAAGCTGGTTATGAAAAAACCTGCGGCAAGTATAGCAGTAAACTTACTAAGAAAGGTAGCAGAACCTTGGCTTCCGAATACAGTATTTGAAGCACCTGCACCGAAAGACGCACCTGCATCCGCACCTTTACCCTGCTGCAGCAATACCAGAACAATAACGCCCAGAGCGCTCAACAGATGAAAAACGACTACGACTGTTTCCAGCATTTTTTCAGTTTCCCGCGGCGCGACAAATCGCACCGAACTCATCTGCATTCAGGGAAGCTCCACCAATGAGCCCCCCATCGATATCCGGCATGCCGAACAGTTCAGCCGCATTGGCCGCCTTCACGCTGCCGCCATAAAGAAGTCGCACGCCTTGTGCGACCTCAGCATTCTCTGCCGCCAACTGCGCACGAATCGCTGCGTGCACTTCCTGCGCCTGTTGGGGCGATGCAGTCAATCCGGTGCCAATGGCCCAGACCGGCTCATAAGCGATGACTGCATTTACAAAAGCACCGACACCCAGCTCGTCGATGATGCTGCCAAGCTGACGCCCTACAACCTCAAGCGTCTTGCCTGCTTCGCGCTGCTCCAGGGTTTCCCCTATACACAACACCGGCGTCAAACCACACGCCTGAGCTGCTGCAAACTTGCGATTCAGGAACTCGTCGCTTTCGCCCATGATCTGGCGACGCTCGGAGTGACCTACCAGCACCAGGGTACAACCTGCATCGACCAGCTGACTCGGTGCAATCTCACCGGTCAACGCGCCTTGCAATGGCTCTACCGCAGAATTCTGCGCACCTACTGCAATCGCCTTGCCCTTGAGCCCGTCAACAACCTGACTGGTGTACAAGCAAGGCGGAAATACCGCGACTTCAACTCCGCTCGGCAGGGCCTGATTACGAAGGCCCTCTATCAGCTCAGCGACGCTGGCGCGGGTACCGTGCATCTTCCAGTTACCAGCTACCATCAGGCGACGCATGCTGTACCTCGTCGGTCAAAGTGGGCGCAGATGTTACCCAACCGCAACAACACTGGCAAGCCGAAATCAGACGCAAACTTCAGTAACCACTTTTGCCAGCTCATCGGCGTAGCTGCGAACCTGTGCTTCATCGTCACCTTCGACCATGACCCGCACCAACGGCTCTGTGCCGGATTTGCGCAACAGCACGCGACCACGACCCGCCATGGCGGCCGTAACACGCGCGCACGCTTCTTTTACCGCTGGGTGCTCGACCGGGTCGACGCCGCCGGCAAACCGTACATTCACCAGTACTTGAGGGCATTTGCGCAAGGTTTGCCGCGACTGTGCCAGGCTCTCGTCACGACGCCGAAGCGCCAGAATGACCTGCAACGCCGCAATGATCGCATCGCCCGTCGTGGTGTGCTGGAAGCAGACCAGATGGCCCGACCCCTCACCACCAAGCTGCCAATTACGCTCAAGCAGCTCTGCTGTCACGTAGCGGTCACCGACATTGGCCCGCACGAACGGAATATTCAAATCAGCGAGCGCCAGTTCGACACCCAGGTTGGTCATCAGCGTACCGACGACACCCCCCTGAAGCTTGCCACGCTCCTGCAGATCACGCGCGATGATGAACAACAACTCATCACCATCAACGATTGTCCCGGTGTGGTCGACCATCAGCACGCGATCGCCGTCGCCGTCGAAACCAATGCCAAGATCGGCATGCTCCGCCAGGACCGTGGCCTGCAGGTTGCCCATATGGGTAGAACCGCAGTCCTCGTTGATGTTCAGGCCATTCGGCTGAGCCGACAGCACAGTGACCTTCGCGCCCAACTCACGGAAAACGTTCGGCGCAACTTTGTAGGTCGCCCCGTGCGCGCAGTCGATGACCACGTGCAGCCCGGCAAAATTGGTGCTGGTAGGAACGCTGCTTTTGCAAAACTCGATGTAACGGCCGGCCGCGTCGTTGATCCGCGACACTTTGCCGAGCTTCTCCGACTCGACCACGGTCATCGGCGTATCGAGCAACTCCTCGATCATCGCTTCCAGGTCATCCGGGAGCTTGGTGCCCTGCCCCGAGAAAAATTTGATGCCATTGTCGTGATGCGGGTTATGCGAAGCGCTGATCACAATGCCGGCTTCAGCATGAAAGGTCCGCGTCAGGTAAGCAATCGCCGGAGTCGGCATCGGGCCCAGCAGCATGACGTCAGCGCCCGCGGCCGAAAGCCCGGCTTCCAGAGCCGACTCAAACATGTAGCCGGAGATCCGCGTATCTTTGCCGACCAGAATCCGGCAGGCACCCAGGCGACGAAACGCCATCCCGGCGGCCCAACCCAGCCTGAGCATGAACTCGGGAGTAATCGGGAATTGGCCCACCCGGCCACGAATGCCGTCAGTACCGAAATATTTTTTAGTCATAGATGCTCCTTCATTCTTATTCGGCCGATTCGACAGCGGCAATCATCCGCACCACGTCGACGGTTTCGGCTACATCGTGCACGCGTAAAATTCGTGCGCCTTTGAGCATGGCCATGGCAGCCAGCGCCAGGCCGCCGGACAAACGCTCACTCACCGGTCGCCCCAGCGCCAGACCAACCATGCTCTTGCGCGAAACGCCTACCAATAGCGGCCTGCCAAACACATGAAGCGCTTCCATATGCTTGAACAGACTCAGGTTGTGCTGAAGGTTTTTGGCAAAGCCAAATCCGGGATCGAGAATAATCCGCTCCCGAGGAATGCCGACCGACTCGCACTGCTCCATACGCTGAAGCAGGAACGCACCGACCTCACCAACCAGATCGTCGTAATGTGGATTGTCCTGCATATCACCCGGCTCGCCGAGCATATGCATCAGGCACACCGGCAAACCGGTAGCCGCAGCGGCTTCCAGAGCCCCCTCACGACGTAACGAGCGGACATCGTTGATCAGGCCAGCGCCGAGACGCGCCGTCTCGCGAATGACCGCTGGCGTGGAGGTATCGACCGAAATCACGACATCGAGTTCCCGATTCAGCGCCTCAACCACAGGCGCCACACGCTCGAGCTCTTCGAGAGGGGTGACCACACGAGCGCCAGGACGCGTCGATTCGCCCCCGACGTCGATCAGGGTCGCACCCGCGGCCACCATTGCCTCGGCGTGACGCAAGGCTGCATCACGCTGGCTGAAGCGGCCACCGTCCGAAAAGGAGTCTGGAGTGATATTGAGGATGCCCATGACGTGCGTATGGGCCAAATCAAGAACCCGGCTGCCGCAAGGCAACCGGGTTGGGTACAACACAGAAGTCATGTCAGGCCTTAGATTTCAGCAGCTGGTCCGCCGATAGGGGCTTCTGGACGTGGATCCAGAGGTGCTACCGGAGTACCAGTCCCCGAACCACCTTGCCCCCAATCACGCGGCTCGCGAGGAGTGCGACCAGCCATGATGTCATCGATCTGTTCGGCATCGATGGTTTCATACTTCATCAGCGCGTCTGCCATGGCATCGAGCTTGTCACGGTTGTCGGTCAGGATCTGCTTGGCCGTACCGTAGCACTGGTCAATGATGCTGCGTACTTCCGAGTCGATCAGTTTGGCAGTCTCACCGGAGAAACTGGTGTTCTGGCTGCCGCCGCGACCACCGAGGAACCCGCCATCCTCGTCTTCCGAGTACAGCAACGGACCGAGTTTTTCCGACAAGCCCCATTTGGTCACCATGTTCCGGGCAATCTGACTTGCACGCATGATGTCGTTGGAAGCGCCCGTGGTGACACCGTCGAAACCAAGGGTCATCTCTTCAGCGATACGGCCACCGTACAGCGAGCAGATCTGACTGATCAATGCACGCTTGGACAGGCTGTAACGATCTTCTTCAGGCAAGAACATGGTCACACCCAGCGCACGACCGCGCGGGATGATCGATACCTTATAAACCGGGTCATGTTCAGGCACGACGCGACCGACAATGGCGTGACCGGCTTCGTGATAAGCGGTGTTCTGCTTCTCTTTCTCGGACATGACCATGGATTTGCGCTCGGCGCCCATCATGATCTTGTCTTTCGCCAGTTCGAACTCTTTCATTTCAACGATGCGCTTGCCGGTACGAGCAGCGAACAACGAAGCTTCGTTGACCAGGTTAGCCAGGTCAGCACCGGAGAAACCAGGTGTGCCACGAGCGATCACTGCCGGAGCAACGTCTTCGCCCATCGGCACTTTGCGCATATGAACTTTGAGAATCTGCTCCCGACCACGAATATCCGGCAAGCCAACCACCACCTGACGGTCGAAACGGCCCGGACGCAACAGCGCAGGGTCGAGAACGTCAGGCCGGTTAGTTGCAGCGATGACGATGATGCCGTCATTCATTTCGAAGCCGTCCATCTCTACCAGCAACTGGTTGAGCGTCTGCTCGCGTTCGTCGTGACCGCCACCCATGCCAGCGCCACGATGGCGACCGACGGCGTCGATTTCGTCGATGAAGATGATGCATGGAGCGTGTTTCTTGGCTTGTTCGAACATGTCACGGACGCGGCTTGCACCAACACCCACGAACATCTCAACGAAGTCAGAACCGGAAATCGTGAAGAACGGAACCTTGGCTTCGCCCGCGATGGCCTTGGCCAGCAAGGTTTTACCAGTACCTGGAGGGCCGACCATCAGCACACCGCGCGGAATTCGCCCACCCAGCCGCTGGAATTTGCCCGGATCACGCAGGAACTCGACCAGCTCGCCCACTTCTTCCTTGGCTTCATCGCAACCGGCAACGTCGCCAAGCGTAGTCTTGACCTGATCTTCAGACAGCAGGCGCGCTTTGCTCTTGCCAAAGCTCATGGGCCCGCCTTTACCACCGGCACCACCTTGCATCTGTCGCATGAAGAACATGAAGACAGCGATGATGACCAGGATCGGGAAGCTGGCGACCAGCAGTTGAGTCCAGATGCTCTGCTGCTCTGGCTGCTTGCCTTCGATGACCACGTTGTTGTCGACCAGATCACCGATCAGGCCGTTATCCGGGATGGCCGGACGAACGGTCTTGAACGTATCGCCGTCCGCGCGCTTGCCGGTGATGACGAAACCATCGACGGCAACCTTCTCTACCTTGCCATCCTTAACCTGCTGGATGAACTCGGAGTAGTTGAGGGTTTGCGGCTCGTTTGGGCTGGAGAAGTTGTTCATCACTGTCACCAGGACAGCGGCGATGATCAACCACAGGATCAAATTCTTTGCCATATCGTTCAATTAGCTACCCTCTGAAGCAAGCTCCACGCATGGAGCGTGCCTCGCATGATATTCACCGGCCTAACTTACTACATTACCTACTAGGTGTGGCAGGCGTCGTCTGTAACCCTTTGTGAAACTTTGACTACATGATGGTCGTTTATGCTTCATTGACAAGGCTATTTAAAAAAAGCTATCGACTTGCCTCAAAGCCGCTCATCGCTTGCAGAACCTTCGACACCACGGAAACCACGACCCAGGAGATATTGCTCACGGGAGCGGTCACGGGAAGCCGACGGCTTTCGCATCTGTACCTTGTCGAACAGCTTGCGGATGTCCTTGTGGAACACATCGAAGCCTTCGCCCTGAAAGACCTTGATCAGAAAATCGCCACCCGGACGTAGTACCCGGCCAGCCAGATCAAGCGCCAATTCGCAGAGGAACATCGCGCGCGGCATATCGACAGCGCTCAATCCACTCATATTGGGGGCCATGTCGGAAATCACAAGGTCTACTTGAGTATTACCGACAGCCTGGAGGATTTGTGTCAGTACCGCGTCCTCGGTGAAATCGCCTTGAATAAAGGTGACGTCAGGGATGCTGTCCATTTCGAGGATGTCCGACGCGATCAGGCGACCCTGACCACCAATCAGACGACTGGTCACTTGCGACCAGCCACCTGGCGCAGCGCCAAGGTCGATAACGGTCATCCCAGGACGGATCAATTTGTCCTTTTCCTGAATCTCCAGCAGCTTGTAGCTGGCACGTGAGCGATACCCGTCTTTTTGCGCCATTTTGACGTACGGGTCATCGAAGTGTTCTTTCAACCAGTTATGGCTTGTTTTGGAACGGGCCACAGGGCACCTCAAAAATAAACGAGTCGCGATTAACTGGGCGGTCCCGGACTCGCTCGGGTAAACTGGCCGCCGCTTTTTACAAGATCAGACGCAGGGGTCAGATTATGCCGCTCACTCAGGAGCAGAAGAAACAGTACAAATCCATTGGCCACCATCTGAAACCGGTATTGATTGTGGCTGATAATGGTTTGACTGAAGGTGTGTTAGCCGAATTCGAACGCGCATTGGGCGATCACGAGCTGATTAAAATCAAGCTCAACATCCTCGATCGCGAAAGCCGTCTGGCGACCATTGCAGAATTGTGCAAGGTCGGCAAAGCGGATTTGGTCCAGGTCATTGGCAAAATGGCATTGATTTACCGCAAGAATCTCAAGGTAAACAAGCTACTGTCCAACGTCCATCGCGCACACGGTTAACAAAATCGGTCAGGGGCGCGCATCGCGCGCCCTGCCGTTTCTACCCGGTACAGGCTGAATGACCAGCAACAAGCCAGCCAACGCCAGCACCAGATAGCTCAACAATTGCCAGCGAGCCGCACCTGGCAACCATCGATACAGCACGTAATGACTGGCTGACGCCAACATCGCAATCATCAACAACTGCCCACGCATATCGAGCCAAAGACTCGACAGGCGCTCTGCCTGTACCAGCACCACCATCTGTAGCGCCGCGCAAAACGACGCAAACCCTACCAGCAACGCACCCGATAAACTGGCCACTTCGTCGATCAGCAACGGCGCAAGGCCTGTCTGTTCGAGCACGGTCAACATCGCAATGTGTAGCAGTACCAGGCCTCCCACCCATAATGTCTGGGAAACCTGCCAGATAATGGCGCCCGCACGAGACGGGCGACGCTGATTAAACGTGGCTGACTTCGACAATCTCGTACTCGATCACGCCGCTTGGCGTTTTAACGGCCACCGTATCACCCTCTTCCTTGGCAATCAGGGCTCGGGCAATGGGCGAACCCACCGAAATCTTGCCTTGCTTGAAGTCCGCCTCGTCCTCACCCACGATTTTGTAGGTGACGCTCTCGTCGGTTTCAACGTTAACGATTTCAACCGTAGTGCCGAAAATCACCTTGCCGGTGTGCGGGATCGTAGTGACATCGATGATCACCGCATTCTGCATGCGACCTTCGATATCACGGATACGCGCCTCAACCATACCTTGCTGCTCACGAGCAGCATGGTATTCAGCGTTTTCCTTGAGGTCGCCCAGCTCACGCGCAGTTCCGATGTCCTGGCTGAGCTTGGGGCGAATTACCTTGGTCAGGTGAGCGTGTTCTTCTTCGAGGGCGCGAGCGCCCTCGACGGTCATTGGATACTTGATCATGCTTTCAACCCTGCATGTAGATCCTGCAAGCGGCGCACGGTCTTCTCGGGACCAAACTTAAGCGCTTCACAGATGGCCTCGCCCGCAGCAATGGTGGTGGTGCAGTAAATCTTGTGCTGCAGAGCATTACGACGGATGGAGTACGAGTCAGCGATCGACTGACGACCTTCGGTGGTGTTGATGATCAGCGTGACTTCGTCATTTTTGATCATGTCGACAACGTGCGGACGACCTTCGGTCACCTTGTTCACACGGCGCACTTTCAAGCCGGCCGCTTCGATCAGCTTGGCCGTTCCCGCAGTGGCGACGATCTCGAAGCCAAGGTTGATCAGGTCACGTGCAACGCCCGCCACCAGTGGCTTGTCGTCGTCACGCACGCTGATGAACGCAGTGCCGCCAGTCGGCAGTACTTCGCTGGCGCCCATCTGGGCCTTGGCAAAGGCTTCACCGAAGCTGTCGCCCACACCCATGACTTCACCGGTGGACTTCATCTCTGGGCCGAGGATCGGGTCAACACCCGGGAACTTGGCGAACGGGAACACCGCTTCTTTGACGCTGTAGAAGTTCGGAATGATTTCCTTGGTGAAACCAATTTCCTTCAGGGTTTTGCCAGCCATGACGCGAGCCGCGATCATTGCCAGGGAAACACCGATGCACTTGGACACGAACGGCACGGTACGCGAGGCGCGCGGGTTGACTTCGATGACGTAGATGTCTTCGCCTTGCAGCGCCAACTGGACGTTCATCAAGCCGACCACACCCAGTTCCAGGGCCATTTTCTTGACCTGCTCACGCATCTCGTCCTGGATGTGCGCAGGCAGCGAGTACGGAGGCAGCGAGCACGCGGAGTCACCGGAGTGAACGCCTGCCTGCTCGATGTGCTGCATGATTGCGCCGATCACCACGTCGGTGCCGTCGCAGACCGCATCCACGTCCATTTCGATGGCGCAGTTGAGGAAGTGATCGAGCAATACCGGGCTGTCGTTGGACACTTTGACCGCGTCACGCAGGTAGCGCTTGAGCTCTTCTTCTTCGTACACGATTTCCATCGCACGACCGCCCAACACGTAGGACGGACGCACCACCAGCGGGTAACCGATCTTGCCAGCGGCACGAATCGCTTCGTCTTCGCTGCGCACGGTGGCGTTTGGCGGCTGACGCAGGTTCAGGCGTTCAACCATTTGCTGGAAGCGTTCACGGTCTTCCGCACGGTCGATGGCATCCGGGCTGGTGCCGATGATCGGTACGCCGGCTTCTTCAAGTGCACGCGCCAGCTTCAGCGGGGTTTGGCCGCCGTACTGAACGATCACACCTTTTGGCTTCTCGACGCGGACGATTTCCAGCACGTCTTCCAGGGTCACTGGTTCGAAGTACAGGCGATCGGAAGTGTCGTAGTCGGTGGAGACGGTTTCCGGGTTGCAGTTGACCATGATGGTCTCGTACCCGTCTTCGCGCAGCGCCAGGGCCGCGTGTACGCAGCAGTAGTCGAACTCGATGCCCTGGCCGATACGGTTAGGACCGCCGCCGAGGATCATGATCTTGTCGCGGGTCGACGGGTTCGCTTCGCACTCTTCCTCGTAGGTGGAGTACATGTAAGCGGTGTCGGTGGCGAACTCGGCCGCGCAAGTGTCAACGCGCTTGTAGACCGGGTACACCTCAAGCTTGTGGCGATGACGGCGCAGGGCTTTTTCGGTAATGCCCAGCAGCTTGGCCAGACGCACATCGGAGAAGCCTTTGCGCTTCAGGCGGAACATCATGTCGCGGTCGATGGTGGCCAGACCCAGGGTCTTGATCCGCTCTTCTTCCTTGATCAGGTCTTCGATCTGCACCAGGAACCAGTGATCGATCATGTTCATGCTGTAGATTTCGTCGACCGACATGCCGGCACGGAAGGCGTCTGCCACGTACCAGATACGCTCGGCGCCCGGCACAGTCAGTTCGCGCTTGAGCACGCTCATGCTTTCCGGGTTGCTCAGGTCCAGCTTCGGATCCAGGCCAGCGACGCCCACTTCCAGACCGCGCAGCGCTTTCTGCAGGGATTCCTGGAAGGTGCGGCCGATCGCCATGACTTCGCCGACCGACTTCATCTGAGTCGTCAGGCGTGCGTCGGCTTTCGGGAATTTTTCGAAGGCGAAACGTGGCAGCTTGGTCACCACGTAGTCGATCGAAGGCTCGAAGGAAGCCGGGGTCTTGCCGCCGGTGATTTCGTTCTGCAATTCGTCGAGGGTGTAGCCGATCGCCAGTTTGGCCGCGACGCGGGCAATCGGGAAGCCAGTGGCTTTCGACGCCAGTGCCGAGGAACGAGAAACCCGTGGGTTCATCTCGATCACGACCATACGGCCAGTTTCCGGGCAAATGCCAAACTGAACGTTGGAGCCGCCGGTCTCGACGCCGATTTCACGCAGTACCGCCAGCGAGGCGTTTCGCATGATCTGGTATTCCTTGTCGGTCAGCGTTTGTGCTGGCGCAACAGTGATCGAGTCGCCGGTGTGGACGCCCATCGGGTCGAAGTTTTCGATGGAGCAAACGATGATGCAGTTGTCCTTTTTGTCGCGGACCACTTCCATCTCGTACTCTTTCCAGCCGATCAGCGATTCGTCGATCAGCAGTTCCTTGGTCGGCGACAGGTCCAGACCACGGGTGCAGATTTCTTCGAATTCTTCACGGTTGTAAGCAATACCGCCACCGGTGCCGCCCATGGTGAAGGACGGACGGATGATGCACGGGAAGCCCAGCTTCTCCAGTACGGTATTCGCCTCTTCCATCGAGTGCGCGATACCCGAACGCGGGCAGTCGAGACCGATGGATTTCATCGCCTTGTCGAAACGCGAACGGTCTTCAGCCTTGTCGATGGTGTCGGCATTGGCGCCGATCATTTCAACACCGAATTTTTCCAGAACGCCTTCGCGCTCCAGGTCCAGTGCGCAGTTCAGTGCAGTCTGGCCACCCATGGTCGGCAACAGAGCGTCTGGACGCTCTTTTTCGATGATCTTGGCAACGGTCTGCCATTTGATCGGCTCGATGTAGGTCGCGTCGGCCATCGACGGGTCGGTCATGATGGTGGCCGGGTTGGAGTTCACCAGGATGACGCGGTAACCCTCTTCGCGCAGGGCTTTACAGGCCTGGGCGCCGGAGTAGTCGAATTCACAGGCCTGGCCGATCACGATGGGGCCGGCGCCGAGAATCAGGATGCTTTTAATATCTGTACGTTTTGGCATGGGTTGTCACTCAAATCCGCAGGTCAGTCGGCAAGCCGTCTTGAACAATTTTCTGAGGGGGTTGAGCGGATCAGCCGGACAGTCTTTCGTCCGGGCCCTGCTCAACCCCTGCTCGCTACAATCTCAAGGCGACGCTCAGCGGCGCTTGGCCATGGCTTCGATAAAACGGTCAAACAATGGCGCAACGTCGGTAGGGCCCGGGCTGGCTTCAGGGTGACCCTGGAAGCTGAACGCGCTCTTGTCGGTACGCTCGATGCCTTGCAGGCTGCCGTCAAACAGCGATTTGTGAATCGCCCGAACATTGCTTGGCAGCGTGGTTTCGTCTACCGCAAAACCGTGGTTCTGGCTGGTGATCATCACTACGCCGGTGTCCAGATCCTGAACCGGGTGGTTGGCACCATGGTGGCCGTGACCCATTTTCAGAGTCTTGGCGCCGGAAGCGAGGGCCAGCAACTGGTGACCGAGACAAATGCCGAAGATCGGCGTCTCGGTTTCCAATACGTCCTGAATCGCTTTGATCGCGTAGTCACAAGGCTCCGGATCGCCAGGGCCGTTGGACAGGAACACGCCATCAGGATTGAGCGCCAGAACGTCGGCAGCCGGGGTTTGCGCCGGGACAACCGTCACGCGGCAACCACGATCCACCAGCATGCGCAGGATGTTGACCTTGACGCCGTAGTCGTAAGCCACGACGTGGTATGGCAGGTCGGCGGCAGCGATCTCAGGATGGCTGTCGGTTTTCAGGCTCCAGACGCCCGAACGCCACTCATAGCGCTCGGTGGTGCTGACGACTTTCGCCAGGTCCATGCCTTTCAGGCCCGGGAAGCCGCGAGCAGCAGCCAGTGCCGCTTCTTCGGAAATGTTGTCGCCGGCCATGATGCAGCCATTTTGCGAGCCTTTCTCACGCAGGATGCGGGTCAGGCGGCGGGTGTCGATGCCAGCGATGGCAACAACGTTGTTGGCTTTCAGATAATCGGCCAACGACATCTTGTTGCGCCAGTTGCTCGCTACCAGCGGCAGGTCACGAATGACCAGGCCAGCGGACCAGACACGGTTCGACTCGGCATCTTCCGGTGTAGTGCCGGTGTTACCAATGTGCGGGTAGGTCAGGGTAACGATCTGTTGGGCATAGGAAGGATCGGTAAGGATTTCCTGATAGCCGGTCATTGCGGTGTTAAACACCACCTCACCAACGGTTTGACCGTCGGCTCCAATGGCTTCGCCGCGAAAAATGCTGCCATCAGCAAGGGCGAGTATGGCTGGCTTAGTCAAGAAGACCTCCCGTAAATAAAGCCTGAAAGGGCGATCGCAGGTTGCAAAAAAGCGGAATGACGTATAGACACGTCACCCCGCTTCTTCGTCGAAATTATCTGCGCGCTTTTAGTGGACACACTAAAGCTGTAGCTTACAGAAAAAGGGTGTTTTGGTCTACCGCCAATGAGCCGAAAAGGCCGGGGAATGCGACAGGACATCGCGAGGCGGGTTGAAACAGGGTTGAAATCCATGCAGAAGATGGACTTCAACCCACGCAGTGTACTACACGATCATGCGATCAATGCAGGTCCAGCACGTCTTGCATGTCATAAAGACCCGGCTCTTTGCCATCAAGCCACAGCGCTGCACGCACCGCACCCTTGGCAAAGGTCATACGGCTCGATGCCTTGTGGGTGATTTCCAGACGTTCGCCTTCGGTGGCGAACAATACGGTGTGATCACCCACCACATCGCCGCCACGCACGGTGGCGAAACCAATGGTGTCACGAGGGCGCGCACCGACATGCCCTTCACGACCGTAAACCGCAACCTTCTGCAGATCACGCCCCAGGGTATCGGCAATCACTTCACCCATGCGCACTGCGGTACCCGACGGAGAGTCGACCTTGTGCCGATGGTGCGTCTCGATAATCTCGATGTCCGCGTCATCACCCAGCACGCGAGCGGTCAACTCCAGCAGTTTCAGCGACAGGTTGACCCCAACACTGAAATTGGCGGCGAAGACGATTGGAATATCCTTGCCCGCTTCGACCAGTAGATGCTTCTCGGCAACGCTCAAGCCCGTAGTGCCGATCACCATGGCCTTGCCAGCCTTACGACAGAACGCCAGGTTCTTCAGCATCACCTCCGGCAATGTGAAGTCGATCAGCACGTCGAACTCTTCCGCCACCTTCTCCAGGCCGTCGGTCAAGGTCACGCCAATACGCCCCAGCGACGCCAACTCACCAGCGTCCGCGCCGATCAGCGAGCTGCCTGGACGCACAATGGCCGCCGTCAGCCCGGTCAACGGCACCTGCTGCTGCACGGCCTCGACCAGAATCTTGCCCATGCGCCCGGCAGCGCCCATCACAGCTATACGTCGCATGACTCGCCCCTTACTTTACAGGTCGCCAAAAAAACGCTTCACACCCTCGAACCAGCCACTGGCTTTCGGAGAATGCGAGTTGTCGCCTTCGAGCGAGGTACGGAACTCTTCAAGCAATTCACGCTGACGACGATCCAGGTTAACCGGCGTTTCCACCGCAACGCGGCACATCAAATCGCCTGCACCGCCACCGCGTACCGGCGCAACACCCTTGCCACGCAAGCGGAACTGCTTGCCGGTCTGAGTGCCTTCAGGAATCTTCAGCTTGACCCGGCCATCAAGGGTCGGTACTTCCAGCTCGCCGCCCAACGCCGCGTCGGCAAAACTGATCGGCACTTCGCAGTACAAATGGCTGCCGTCGCGCTGGAAAATTGCGTGTTCGCGAACATTAATCACTACGTACAGGTCGCCAGTAGGACCACCTTGAGTACCCGCCTCGCCTTCGCCAGACAAACGAATGCGATCACCGGTATCGACGCCAGCCGGCACTTTCACCGCCAGGGTCTTGTACTCTTCGACGCGGCCATCGCCTTTGCACGAATCGCACGGATCGGAAATGACCTTGCCTTGGCCCTGACAGCGCGGGCAGGTTTGCTGCACCGAGAAGAAGCCTTGCTGCATGCGGACCTGACCGATACCACCACAAGTCGTACAGGTAATCGGCGACGAACCTTTCTTCGCCCCCGAACCGTCGCACGGCTTGCAGTTGACCAGCGTCGGCACACGAATATTCACGCTCGTGCCACGCACCGCTTCTTCGAGGTTCAGCTCCAGGGTGTAGCGCAAGTCGCTGCCGCGCTGAGCACCGCCGCGCGAGCCGCCACGACCGCCACCGAAGAAATCGCTGAACACGTCGCCGAAGATGTCGGAGAAGTTCGCGCCACCGGCACCCGCACCGAAACCACCACCGCCGCCACCCATGCTCGGGTCGACACCGGCATGACCATATTGATCGTAGGCCGCACGTTTGTTGGTGTCGGACAACACTTCATAGGCCTCGTTGGCCTCTTTGAACATGTCTTCCGACGCTTTATCGTCAGGATTGCGATCCGGGTGATGTTTCATCGCCAGGCGGCGGTAAGCCTTTTTCAGGTCCGCTTCGCTGGAGCCACGCTCCACACCCAATATTTCGTAATAGTCACGCTTTGCCATAGGTCTTCTGCACTCTTGAGGACGTTCGGCATAACCCTCCTGAGCTCTGCCAAACTCGTTGAGCCCGATACAGGCCCGGACCCAACTCACGTCAATTCAACGATCCTGGTCTTGGTTCAACGGTCAGTCGACTGACCGGCCCTTCACTGAAGAGCAGCGGTACAACAAGCCGGATGCAGGAGCACCCCGGCTTTGCCGCGAAGCTTTCGGACCGAAATCCGCCAGCCTGAAAAATTCTGAAAAAATTCGTCTATTCCAGACACGCCAACGCGGGAGCAAGCTCCCGCGCGGCGACATCCTACCAGCGACCGCTCAAAAACGGTCAACCGGCTTACAAGTGGGCTTGCGCTTACTTGTGGTCTTTCACTTCTTCGAACTCTGCATCGACGACGGTGTCGTCTTTTGCATGTTCTTCAGCGTGCTGTTCGCCGGCGCCTTGTGGCTTCTCAGCCGCTTCGGCGTACATTTTCTGAGCAATCGGTGCAGACACCTTGGACAGTTCTTCAACCTTGGCGTCGATGGCAGCCTTGTCGTCGCCTTTGACAGCGGCTTCCAGGGCAACAACAGCAGCTTCGACAGCCGTCTTCTCTTCGGCAGTTACTTTGTCGCCAGCGTCGCTGACCATTTTGCGCGTCGAGTGAACCAGTGCATCGCCCTGGTTGCGGGCAACAGCCAGCTCTTCGAACTTTTTGTCTGCATCCGCGTTGGTTTCAGCGTCACGGATCATCTGCTGGATTTCTTCATCCGACAGGCCCGAGTTGGCCTTGATCACGATCGACTGAGTCTTGCCAGTCGCCTTGTCTTTCGCGCCGACGTGCAGGATACCGTTGGCATCGATGTCGAAGGTCACTTCGATTTGTGGCACACCGCGTGGAGCCGGTGGAATCTCGGCCAGGTCGAACTTGCCCAGCGACTTGTTCTGTGCAGCTTGCTTACGCTCGCCCTGCAGAACGTGAATGGTCACAGCACCCTGGTTGTCATCGGCAGTCGAGAACACTTGCGATTTCTTGGTAGGAATCGTGGTGTTTTTCTCGATCAGCGCAGTCATCACGCCACCCATGGTTTCGATACCCAGAGTCAGCGGGCTAACGTCCAGCAGCAGAACGTCTTTAACGTCGCCAGCCAATACCGCGCCCTGGATAGCAGCACCCATGGCAACCGCTTCGTCCGGGTTAACGTCTTTACGCGCTTCTTTACCGAAGAAATCGGTTACCAGCTTCTGCACCAGCGGCATACGGGTCTGGCCACCGACCAGGATCACGTCGTCGATTTTGCCGATGTCGATACCGGAGTCTTTCAGCGCGATGCGGCAAGGTTCGATAGTGCGCTGAACCAGGTCTTCAACCAGCGATTCCAGCTTGGCGCGGGAGATCTTCACGTTCAAGTGCTTAGGACCGGTTGCGTCTGCTGTGATGTACGGCAGGTTAACGTCGGTCGAATTGCTCGAAGACAGCTCGATCTTGGCTTTTTCAGCGGCTTCTTTCAGGCGCTGCATCGCCAGCGGGTCACCCTTGAGGTTCATGCCGCTTTCTTTCTTGAATTCGTCAACGAGGTAGTCGATCAGACGGATGTCGAAGTCTTCACCACCGAGGAACGTGTCACCGTTGGTGGCCAGAACTTCAAACTGGTGCTCGCCATCGACTTCAGCGATTTCGATAACCGAAACGTCGAAGGTACCGCCGCCCAGGTCGTAAACGATCACAGTGTGATCGCCTTTGGCTTTGTCCATACCGTAAGCCAGAGCGGCCGCAGTAGGTTCGTTGATGATGCGTTTTACGTCCAGACCCGCAATACGGCCGGCGTCTTTAGTTGCCTGACGCTGGCTGTCGTTGAAGTAAGCAGGAACAGTAATAACCGCTTCAGTTACTGGCTCGCCGAGGTAGTCTTCGGCGGTTTTCTTCATCTTCTTCAGGATTTCAGCGGAAATCTGAGGCGGCGACATCTTCTGGCCGTTTACTTCAACCCACGCGTCGCCGTTATCAGCTTTGGCAATCTTGTAAGGCACCATCTGAATGTCTTTCTGTACAACTTCTTCGTCAAAGCGACGACCGATCAAACGCTTCACCGCATACAGCGTGTTGTGCGGATTGGTCACTGCCTGACGCTTGGCCGATTGGCCAACCAGAATTTCGCCATCGTTGGCGTAAGCGATGATCGACGGCGTGGTACGCGCGCCTTCAGCGTTTTCAATAACTTTTACGCTGCCGTTTTCCAGAATGGAGACGCACGAGTTGGTGGTCCCCAGGTCGATACCGATGATTCTGCCCATGTTAACTTTCTCCCGAAACTTGGATTTGGTTGCCGCAACTGCGTTTACAAATTGCGGTAGCACTTAAACGCATGACTTCTAAATGGGGGCCTGAAGACTAATTTCAAGCCTGCTCATCAATCGAAGGTCGAACCGGCGCAACTGCCTTGCTGACCACGACCATCGCCGGGCGCAGCAGGCGACCGTTGAGCTGATAACCCTTCTGGAACACCTTGAGCACGCTGTTCGGCTCGACATCGGCGCTTTCTTGCATCGCCATCGCTTGGTGGTGCTCAGCGTTGAACGGTTCGCCGTGCGGATCGATCGCCTCCAGCTGAAAACGCTTCAGGGTGTCCTGGAACATTTTCAGGGTCAGCTCGATGCCTTCGCGCATCGGACGAATGCTTTCGTCGTCCGGGTTGGACAGGTCCAGACCGCGCTCCAGGCTATCGATGATCGGCAGCAAGTCTCCGGCGAACTTTTCCAGCGCGAACTTGTGCGCTTTTTCTACATCTTGCTCTGCACGGCGGCGGACATTCTGCAGATCCGCAGCCACTCGCAGGGATTGGTCCTGCGCGGCAGCCAGTTGCTCTTCAAGCACTTGCACACGCGCAACCATGTCATCACCCGACACCGCATCAGCGGCTTGATCTTGAGTCTGCGAATCCAGATTCTGTTCGTCAGCCATAGTTTTCTCCTTTCGATAACGTCCGCGAGCTCAACTCGCGCTTCTGCCCCGGTATATGGGGCCTTAATTTTCAGCTTCAAGGGTATTAACCTGCACAAACGTACTGTTTTTACTTGCCGGACGAGCGGGTTTCACACACCCGGCACGTCAGGGCTGATCACTCAGCGAACTAAAAAATGCCTCAAAGCAACCAAATCGAGCTAAGCACAGGCATTGTCAGCCCGAAACAAAACACTGTATAAATAACCAGACAAATCGCTTGGGAGCCGCTTTTATGCTGGTGCACCTGTCCGTACACAACTATGCCATCGTCGAACATCTCGATCTCGAGCTGGACCGAGGCATGAGCGTCATCACCGGCGAAACCGGTGCTGGCAAATCGATCATGCTCGACGCCCTCGGCCTGACGCTCGGTGATCGCGCCGACAGTGGCGTGGTGCGTCCTGGCGCGGACAAAGCCGACATTCTCGCCACCTTTGACATCGCCGACATCCCGGAAGCCCAGGCCTGGCTCAAGGAGCGCGACCTGGATATCGACGGTCCCTGCATCCTGCGTCGGGTGATTACCGCCGAAGGCCGATCCCGCGCCTACATCAACGGCACGCCATGCCCGCAAGGCGACCTGAAGGCTCTCGGCGAGTTTCTGATCGACATCCACAGCCAGCACGAGCACCAGTCGCTGCTGAAGACCGACACCCACCGCCGGCTGCTCGACGAATACGCCGGGGCGACCGATCTCGCCCGCCAAGTGCAGCTTGCTGCGCAAAGGTGGCGCCAGACCCGCCAGGAGCTGGAGCGACTGGCCAACTCGGGCGACGAACAGCGCTCGCGCCATCAACTGCTCAGCTATCAGCTCGAAGAGCTGGAAAACCTCAGCCTCGGTGAGAAGGAACTCGACGAACTGGAGCAGGAACACAAAACCCTGACCAATGCCGAAACCCTGTTGAGCATTTGCCGTCAGGTCGTCGAGCAGTGCAGTGAAAACGATTCAGGCAATGTGCTGAACGCCCTGACCGCCAGTCTCAATCGCCTGAGCGGCGTCAACAGTTCACCGACCGCCATGAGCGAAGCGGCTAACCTGCTGGCCAGTGCGCAGATCCAGGTCGAAGAGGCCGTCGGCGAGCTGAATCGTTTTCTCGATCACTTCGATGCCGACCCCCAGCGCCTGCAACAAATCGAAGAACGCCTCGACGCGATCTATACCCTGGCGCGCAAGCACCGGGTACAACCTACTGAAGTCGCTGCACTCCATCAAAAGCTGCTGGATGAGATTGAAACCCTCAACGCCAACGATGAATCCATCGAGCGACTCGAAAACGAACTGGCGTCCTATGCCCGTCATTATCAGGAAAAAGCCCGCGACCTCAGTGATTTGCGTCAGCGTTCCGCACCGAATCTGGCCAGTGCCGTCGAGCAGGAAATCCAGCGTCTAGGCATGCCCGGTGGACGCTTCAGTATTGAGTTGCGCGAGAACGCCAACAAGGAACTGTCGCCAAACGGGCTGGAACTGGTCGAATTGCTGGTCAGCGCCAACCCCGGGCAACCCCTGAAGGCACTGGCCAAGGTCGCGTCCGGTGGTGAGCTGTCGCGCATCAGCCTGGCGATCCAGGTCATCACCGCGCAGACCTCGCGTGTACCGACCCTGGTGTTCGACGAAGTCGACGTCGGGATCGGCGGGCCGACGGCGGAGATTGTCGGTCAGCTACTGAGACGCCTCGGCGAACGTGGCCAGGTGATGACCGTGACCCACTTGCCGCAAGTCGCAGCGCAGGGGCATCAGCATTTATTTGTGCATAAGGTGCGCGATAGCGAGGCCACGCGCACAGCCGTGTCCAAACTCAGCAAAACCGAGCGTATCGAGGAAGTGGCACGCATGCTCGGCGGGATCGACCTGACCAAGGAGTCCTTGGCTCATGCGAAGAAGATGGTGGTGGCGACCAAGGTCTGATCAGACAAATCGCGGACAATAGAAAACACAAAGGCGACCCTGGGGTCGCCTTTGATACGGCCGTCGGAAGGCTTACACCTTCTTACGGCGCACGTAGAGCACCAAATTGTGGTCTACCAATTCGTAACCGTGCTTTTCTACAATCGCCTTCTGAAGCTTCTCGATTTCTTCTTCGAAGAATTCGATCACTTCACCGGATTCCACGTTGACCATATGGTCGTGGTGGCCGCCGTCAGCCAGTTCGAATACCGCATGACCGCCGTCGAAATTGTGGCGAACCACCAATCCGGCAGCTTCGAACTGAGTCAGAACACGGTAAACCGTGGCCAGACCGACATCCTCGCTCGCTTCCATCAGCGCCTTGTAAACATCCTCCGCGCTCATGTGGCGTTGCTCGGCAGAATCGAGCATCTGTAGAATTTTGACCCGTGGCAGGGTCACTTTAAGTCCGGCTTTACGTAGTTCGCTATTTTCAACCATGGTCAGCTTTCTCGCGGATGCTGCTTCGCAGCTTCTCTTAATGCGGGTATGATCGGGGTTTTGTTGTCCCCAGCCAAGATAGTGGAAGTCGCCCACCGATGCAAAACACCAAGCTCCTGCTAACCAGTTTCACTCTCGTGGGACTGCTCGCACTCGCCGGTTGTTCATTCCCCGGGGTTTACAAAATCGACATCCAGCAAGGCAATGTCGTCACGCAAGACATGATAGACCAGTTACGCCCCGGAATGTCCCGTCGGCAAGTACGGTTTATCATGGGTAACCCTTTGCTGACCGATACATTCCATACCAATCGCTGGGATTATCTGTACAGCTTGCAACCTGGGGGCGGTGAACGCCAACAAGAACGCATGACGCTGATCTTCAGCGGCGACGATAAGCTGGTCAGCCTGAACGGTGACTTCATGCCGGGCGTCAGCCGTGATGAAGCGATTCTGGGCAAGGACAGCGGCACGTCCGTTGCGCCAGCAAAAGCTGAAGGCGAACAAGCTGCTCCGGCCAAAGCCGAGCCGAAGCCGAAGCCTGGCTCGCTGCTTGAGCAGATCCAGAATGACGTGGACAAGGTCGAAACTGCACCGGTACCCACGCAGGAACCTCTGCGAACCAACCCGCAATAATTCGACACCCGCTGATAGCAGCATCAAAAAAGCCCGGCATGCCGGGCTTTTTTACGCCTGTTAAATCTGCTGATACAAAAAACCAGCTACACGTCGCCCTGACTCTTCGCCTGCGCCGCTTTGGCAGCACGCAAACGCCGGACTTCTTTTGGATCGGCGAGCAGCGGTCGATAAATTTCTATCCGATCCCCTGCCAACAACTGATGAACCTCGGCGTTGTTTAGCGATTTTCCGAAAATACCGACGGCGCAATGCGCCAGATCCAGTTCAGGAAAGTGCTCGGCAATGCCCGAAACCCGCAGCGCATCACGCACATGGGTGCCGACGGGCACAGCGAAGGAGAGCAACAACTGCCGGTCGACAGCGGCATACACCACTTCGACCTCGATCAATTGATCAGCCATGCAGTTGCTTGGCCCGCTGACAGAACGCATCGACCAAGGTGTTGGCCGCCTGATTGAACAGCGGCCCCAGGGTGGCGCGCACGATTGAGCCGGAATAATCGAAAGACAGATCAAGGCTGATCTTGCAGGCTTTCTCGCCCAAAGCCTTGAAGGTCCAGATGCCGTGCAATTGGCTGAACGGCCCCTCTTCCAGGTTCATCTCGATTTTTTGCCCCGGCACCAGGTTATTGCGCGTCACGAAATGCTGACTGAGACCGCCCTTGGCGATGTCTACCCGAGCGCGCATGGACGTGTCACTCGATTCCAGCACCACGCCCGAGGAACACCACGGCAGGAATTCCGAATAGCGAGGAACATCGTTCACCAGGTCGTAAAGCGCCTGCGCCGGGTAAGGCAACAGGGCCGAGCGTTGAATATGCGTAGTCATGTCAGCGTCATTTCCAAAGCGTATCGGCATACGTAAAAGGGATGCCGAGCGGCAGCATGATGCGCAAGGTGACGAACATCAAGCCAGTAAAAAGTGCGCGCATTGTCCGGGATTCAATCAAGCGGCTCAAGCACGCAGGTTGACCGTAGCCGACAGCGCACCGACTCCCTATAATGCGTCCCCTATGGCTAAGCTCAAGAAACACCCCACAGGGACCATCGCGCAAAATAAAAAGGCGCGTCACGATTACTTCATCGAACACAAGTTCGAGGCCGGTCTGGTCCTGGCTGGCTGGGAAGTAAAGAGTCTGCGTGCTAACAAGCTGCAGTTGGTTGACAGTTATGTGCTGCTCAAGGATGGCGAAGCGTGGCTGATGGGCAGCCATATTTCGCCGCTGACGACAGCCAGCACGCACGTCATCGCCGACCCTACACGCACCCGTAAACTATTGCTCAACCAGCGCGAGATCGAAAAGATCACGACCTCGGTTCAGCAAAAAGGCTATGCCTGCGTTGCTCTTGCCATGTACTGGAAGGGGCACCTGATCAAGTGTGAAATTGCACTGGGCAAGGGCAAGAAGGAATACGACAAGCGCCATACCGAGCGTGAACGCGATTCCGACCGCGAGCTGCAGCGCGCCGTGCGTACAAAAGGCAAAGAAGACTAGCAGTCGCCGCCGACCTCAAGGAGCCAACTTGTTGGCGAATGGCTTGACGCGGCGCGTCAGGCAAATCGCTTCGCCAACAAGTGGGCTCCCACAGAGGGCGCGCGCGATGCCTCAGACGCCATTGCGCCGCTCAGCCCGTGCCGTGCGTTGAACCTGCTGACGCACTTCCTCCAGCACTTCCTGTACGTACAAAAGATGCCGGCTCGACACCTCGCGCGCATCGTCTGCACGCCCCTCGACAATCGCCAGATACAACTCTCGATGCTGACTGATCAGCATGTCACGGGTTTCCGTGCGCTGCTTATACATGCCACCGATGTTGGTCACCACGTTGCGCTTGAGCAGGTCGAACAGCCCACGGATGGTGTGCAGCAACACCGCGTTGTGGCTGGCTTCAGCGATGGCCAAGTGGAAGTTCGCATCGGCGGCGCCCTCCTCGGCCCGGCTGACTTCGCCAACCCGCGTATAACAATCCTGCAATAGGTCAAAGGCTACCCGCAGTCGATCACGGTCGACATCGGTAGCGCGCATGGCGGCGTAATAGGCACAGGACGCTTCAAGTGTGTGGCGGAACTCCAGCAGATCGCGCTGGGCATCCGGATTGCTTTCCAGCAAGAGCAACAACGGATCACTGAAGGTCGACCCGAGATTTTCGACCACGTAATTACCGCCGCCCTGGCGGCTGACCAACAAACCCTTGGCCGTCAATTTCTGGATGGCTTCGCGCAACGACGGACGCGACACGCCGAATTGCTCAGCCAGCGCGCGCTCGGCCGGAAGACGCTCCCCAGACTTCAATGTTCCTTCGAGAATCATTCCTTCGAGCTGCTCGACAATATCGTCAGACAAACGACGCTGACGCACCTGATCAAACCCCATAACTCACTCCGCACCCCCGAACACTTATCGGGACCGCCCATTCTCGCCGATTGCCCCACCGCAGGCACCTTTCAGATTCAACTGAAAACACCCGTTCACTGCGATTTTTCCGGCAAAGCGACTAAAGTTTCAGAAGGTAAATTGACACAGCAATAGCAAGGCTTCTAACCTAGCGCCTAGACATTGTAAATTGGTATTACCAATTTATCCAATGCCGGCGCTCCGTGACCACCAATCACGACGCTGCAAGACCTCTCGCCAAAGCAGGGGCTTGAACTGGTGTTCCGCAAATCACGGACATCGGGCCTGACCAACAATAAAATTAGGGGCCACCCCATATGCAAACCTGGCAACAGTTCTACACCCCACTCGGAAGCCTCGGCTGGTCCGCCATCGCGGCAGTTATTCCAATCGTGTTTTTCTTCATGGCACTGGCCGTCTTTCGGCTTAAGGGGCATGTTGCAGGCACTGTCACCATGCTTCTTTCGGTTGTGATCGCAATCTTTGCTTTTCACATGCCCGCTGACATGGCGATTGCTTCCGCGGTTTATGGCTTTGGCTACGGTATTTGGCCTATCGCCTGGATCATCATCGCGGCGGTATTCCTCTACAAACTGACCGTCAAGAGCGGACAGTTCGAGATCATCCGCAGTTCAGTACTGACCATCACCGACGATCAGCGCCTGCAAGTGCTACTGATTGCCTTCTGCTTTGGCGCCTTCCTTGAAGGTGCGGCAGGTTTCGGTGCACCCGTAGCGATTACCGCTGCGTTGCTCGTAGGATTGGGCTTCAACCCACTCTACGCAGCAGGCCTGTGCCTGATCGCCAACACTGCACCCGTGGCGTTCGGCGCCCTGGGTATCCCGATCATTGTCGCGGGTCAAGTCTCCGGCATCGACGCGTTCAAGGTCGGCGCAATGGCCGGTCGTCAACTACCGCTGCTGTCGGTATTCGTGCCGTTCTGGCTGATGTTCATCATGGACGGCAAACGTGGCCTGAAAGAAACCTGGCCTGCCGCACTGGTCGCCGGGCTCAGCTTCGCAGTCTGCCAGTTCCTGACTTCGAACTTCATCGGCCCGGAATTGCCGGACATCGTTTCGGCGCTGGTCAGCCTGGTCTCCCTGACCCTGTTCCTGAAAGTCTGGCAACCACAACGCACCGCCGACGCAAAAATGGCCGGTGCTTCGTTGTCCGCCGCCGTGGTCGCCAGTCCGGGTGGCTTCGGTCAGCCACGCACCTCCACTGCATCGGAATACAACGGCGGGCAGATTTTCAAAGCCTGGTCACCGTTCCTGATTCTGACCCTGGTGGTGACGGTCTGGACGCTGAAACCGTTCAAGGCGCTGTTTGCCGCTGGCGGTGCATTGCAAGCCTGGACCATCAGCGTCCCTATTCCGCACCTGGACCAACTGGTGTTTAAGGTCGCGCCGATCGTCGTCAACCCGACCGTACTGCCTGCGGTGTATAAGTTCGACATCATCGCTGCGTCCGGTACCGCCATTCTGTTCTCCGCGCTGCTCTCGATGATTGTGCTGCGGATTAGCGTTAAAACTGGTCTGACCACTTTCAAAGAAACGCTGTACGAATTGCGCTGGGCGATTGTCTCGATCGGCATGGTGTTGTCCTTCGCCTTCGTCATGAACTACTCCGGTATGTCCACCACCCTGGCACTGGTTCTGGCGTCCACGGGCGCGGCATTCCCGTTCTTCTCGCCGTTCCTGGGCTGGCTCGGGGTGTTCCTCACCGGTTCAGATACTTCGTCCAACGCCCTGTTTGGTTCGCTGCAAGCCACCACCGCACACCAACTTGGCATCAGTGACGTCCTGACCGTGGCCGCCAACTCTTCGGGTGGCGTCACCGGCAAGATGATTTCGCCACAGTCGATTGCCGTGGCCTGTGCAGCGACCGGCCTGGTGGGCAAAGAGTCCGATCTGTTCCGCTTCACCCTGAAACACAGCCTGTTCTTCGCCACCATCGTCGGCTGTATCACACTGGCGCAAGCCTATTGGTTCACCGGCATGCTGGTTCACTGATCGGCGTAACACCTGCTGCTACCTGGCGCCGGGCTAACCACCGGCGCCAACCATTCATACCCTGGTCTGCAACGCGGCTGAAAGTTTCAGCGATTCATGCTTTCCGTCGCTGCGCTAAATGGATAACCGGGACCACCCGGAGTAACGCCTGATGAGCGAGCTTTATTACAACGCCGTGCCCAACGCGACCCGCGTCGCTCCACCACGCGCCGAACCAAGAACCTACCCCGACAGCAAACCCGCACGCGTCTATCTGTTTGGGACCTGTGTGGTCGATCTGTTTTATCCCGAAGCCGGCATGGACGCGATTCACCTGCTGGAGCGCGAAGGCATTCAGGTCGAGTTCCCCCAAGGACAAAGCTGCTGCGGGCAACCGGCCTACACCTCGGGCTACACCGAGCAGGCCCGTGAAGTCGCACGCTCACAACTGGCGCTGTTCGCCGGGGATTACCCGGTGGTCGTGCCTTCCGGCTCCTGCGCCGGCATGTTTCGCGAACATTATCCGCACCTGTTCGAGGACGAGCCGGAAACATTTAAACAAGTCCAGGCGTTGGCCGCCAGAACCTACGAACTGGCCGAATTCCTGTTGTTTGTGTGCAAAGTCCAACTTAAGGACAGCGGCGCGCCGATCAAAGTCGCCCTGCACACTTCATGCTCGGCACGCCGGGAAATGAACACCCATCTGCACGTACGCTCATTGCTGACGCAGATGAATAACGTCGAACGCGTCGAACACGACCATGAAAGCGAATGCTGTGGTTTCGGTGGGACGTTCAGCGTGCGCATGCCGGATATTTCCGGGGCCATGGTGGCCGACAAAACCCGCTCGCTGAAAGAGTCCGGCGCGCATCAAGTGGTCACCGCCGACTGCGGTTGCCTGATGAACATCAATGGCTCGCTGGAAAAGCAACGGGAATCCCTGCGCGGCCAACACCTGGCCAGCTTCCTCTGGCAACGCACCGGAGGTGGCCAATGAACACGCAAACGCGAATTCCCGCACTGGAACTTCACGAAGACTTCCGCGAACGCGCGCACAAAGCCTTGGCCGACCCACAACTGCGCAAGAATTTTCGCACCGCCATGGACTCGCTGATGACCAAGCGCGCCGTGGCCTTCAGCGATGCGGACGAACGTGAACGCCTGCGCACGCTGGGCAATGCGATCAAAGCCCGCGCCCTGTCCAAGTTGCCTGATCTGCTGGAGCAACTGGAAGCCAATCTGACCCGCAACGGGGTGAAGGTGCACTGGGCGGAAACCGTCGACGAGGCTAACGCCATTGTCCTGTCCATCGTCCAGGCCCACGAAGCCAAGCAGGTGATCAAAGGCAAGTCGATGGTCAGTGAAGAAATGGAGATGAACGACTTCCTCGGTGCGCGCGGCGTCGAGTGCCTGGAAGCCGATATGGGCGAGTACATTGTCCAGCTCGATCACGAGAAACCGTCCCACATCATCATGCCGGCGATCCACAAAAACGCGAAGCAAGTGGGGGCGTTGTTCCACGACAAGCTCGGCGTGGACTACACCCACGATGTCGACCAACTGATCCAGGTCGGGCGAAAAGTCCTGCGACAGAAATTCTTCGAAGCGGACATCGGTGTCTCCGGCGTCAACTTCGCCATCGCCGAGACCGGCACTCTGTTGCTGGTGGAAAACGAAGGCAACGGGCGCATGTGCACCAGCGTGCCACCGGTGCATATCGCCGTCACCGGCATCGAAAAAGTCGTGGAAAACCTGCGCGACGTGGTCCCGCTGTTGTCCCTGCTGACCCGCTCGGCGCTGGGCATTCCCATCACCACCTACGTCAACATGATTTCCAGCCCGCGCAAGGCCGACGAACTCGACGGCCCGCAAGAAGTGCATCTGGTGCTGCTCGACAACGGCCGCAGCCAGGCATTTGCCGACAGCGAACTGCGCCAGACCTTGAACTGCATCCGCTGTGGCGCATGCATGAACCACTGCCCGGTCTACACCCGCATCGGCGGCCATGCCTATGGCGAGGTCTACCCCGGCCCGATCGGCAAAATCATCACCCCGCACATGGTCGGTTTGAAGAATGTCCCGGACCACCCGAGCGCGTCGTCGCTGTGCGGTGCTTGCGGTGAAGTCTGTCCGGTGAAGATCCCGATTCCGAGCCTGTTACGCCGTCTGCGCGAAGAAAACGTCAAAGCCCCGGACAGCCCTCATCAGGTGATGCGCGGCCAAGGCAGCAAATACTCGCGCAAGGAACGCTTTATCTGGAATGCCTGGGCGCGACTCAACAGCTCACCAACGCTGTATCGGCTGTTCGCTTTCTTTGCCACCCGCTTGCGCAACCTGACGCCGAGCAATGTCGGCCCCTGGACGCAAAACCACAGCGCCCCGAAACCCGCTGCGCGTTCGTTGCACGACATGGCGCGTGAGCATTTGGCCAAGCAACCGGGGAATAAATAATGAGCGCCAGACAGAACATTCTGAACAAACTCCGCAACAGTCTGACCGGCACAACACCGATTGCCGACGACTTCGATATTGATCTGGTGACGACGCCCTGGACCTACGCCCCGGAGCAACGCGTCGCACAGTTGCGCAAGCTGATGGAGGCGGTGCACACCGAAATCCACCTCAGCACCGAGCGCGACTGGCCTGAACTGCTTGGCAAGCTGGTCAGTGAGCGGCAATTGCCAAGCCTGCTGATCGCCCCGGCCACGCCACATGGTCGGCGTGTCAGCGAACACTGGACCGTGCACCCCGAACTGCCGCCACTCAAGGCGTACGACCGGCCCGTCGAAGACTGGAAAACCGAGTTGTTCGATGACACCCCGGCCAGCTTCACCACCACCCTCGGCGCGATTGCTGCCACCGGCAGCCTGATCATGTGGCCAACCCGGGAAGAGCCGCGCTTGATGAGCCTGGTGCCGCCGGTGCATTTCGCCCTGCTCAGGGCCAGTGAGATTCTCGACAACTTTTATGAGGTCCAACAGCGTCATAACTGGGCCGCTGGCATGCCGACCAATGCACTGCTGGTTTCCGGCCCGTCGAAAACCGCTGACATCGAGCAAGTCCTGGCGTACGGCGCCCACGGTCCGAAAGACCTGGTGGTGCTGATTCTGGAGGATGCATGAGTCTACCCGCCGCCTTTCTGCGTGAAGCCATACGCCTGATCCCGCAGAACCGACGCTTCGACGACCCGCTGTCGACCCTGGCCTTTGGCACCGACGCCAGCTTTTATCGACTGATCCCCAAGCTGGTGATCCGCGTCGAATCCGAAGACGAAGTAGTCGCCTTGCTCAAATTGGCCCAGGCTGAAAAAGTCCCGGTGACCTTTCGCGCCGCCGGCACCAGCCTGTCGGGCCAAGCGATCAGCGACTCGGTATTGCTGGTGCTCGGTGACAACTGGAACGGCCGCGAGATTCGCGGCCAAGGCACGCAGATCCGCCTGCAACCCGGGGTGATCGGCGCGCAAGCCAATGCCTGGCTGGCACCGTTCGGCCGCAAGATCGGCCCTGACCCGGCATCGATCAATGCCTGCAAAATCGGCGGCATCGTCGCCAATAACTCCAGCGGCATGTGCTGCGGCACTGCGCAAAACAGCTACTACACATTGGCGGGGATTCGTCTGGTATTGGCCGACGGCACCCGCGTGGACACCGAAGACGCCAGCAGCGTCGCCGCCTTTCGCGACAGCCACGCAGACCTGTTGGAAGAACTCGCCCGCCTCGGTCGCGAAACCCGCGCCAACAGCGACCTCGCGGCCAAGATCCGCCACAAGTACCGTCTGAAAAATACCACTGGCCTGTCACTCAACGCCTTGGTCGATTTCGACGAACCACTAGAGATTCTCAGCCATTTGTTGGTTGGCTCCGAAGGCACGCTCGGCTTCATCAGCGAGGTGACCTACGACACGGTGGTCGATCACCCACACAAAGCGTCGGCACTGATCGTGTTCCCCGACGTCGAAACCTGCTGCAACGCCGTCACCGTTTTGAAAAGCCAACCGGTTTCTGCCGTCGAATTGCTCGACCGACGCAGCATGCGCTCGGTGCAGAACAAACCGGGTATGCCCGACTTCGTTCGCGAACTGTCAGAAAACGCCTGCGCACTGCTGATCGAATCCCGCGCCGCCTCGCAAGCGCTGCTGCATGAACAACTCACGCAGATCATGGGCTCATTATCGTCTTTCGCCGTGGAAAAGCAGGTCGACTTCACCGAAGACCCGGTGGAGAACGCGCGTCTGTGGGCGATCCGCAAAGACACCTTCCCCGCCGTAGGTGCCGTGCGTAAAACCGGCACCACGGTGATCATTGAAGACGTCACCTTCCCGGTTGAGCAACTGGCGATTGGCGTGCGACGCCTGATCGCGCTGTTCGACAAACATCACTATGACGAAGCGATCCTGTTCGGCCACGCGCTGGAGGGCAATCTGCACTTCGTCTTCACCCAGGGTTTCGAAAGCCCTGTGGAAGTCGCGCGTTATCAGGCGTTCATGGACGATGTCACGCAGTTGGTGGCGGTGGAGTTTGGTGGCTCGTTGAAAGCCGAGCACGGCACTGGTCGCAATATGGCGCCTTTTGTCGAACTGGAATGGGGTTCGGACGCTTACCAACTGATGTGGCAACTCAAGCGGCTGCTCGACCCCAACGGCATCCTCAATCCGGATGTGGTGCTCAGTACCGATCCGCAGATTCATTTGAAGCACCTGAAACCGCTGCCCGCCGCCGACGAGATCGTCGACAAATGCATCGAATGCGGCTTTTGTGAGCCGGTTTGCCCGTCAAAAGGCCTGACCCTCAGCCCTCGGCAACGTATCGTCATCTGGCGTGAGATTCAGGCGAAGAAACGCGCGGGTATCGACACCACTGACCTCGAGCACGATTACCACTATCAAGGGATCGACACCTGCGCCGCCACCGGCCTGTGCGCACAACGCTGCCCGGTAGGCATCAATACCGGCGAATTGGTGAAAAAGCTGCGCAGCCGTGAAGCCACCCATGGCAAAACTGCTGACTGGCTGGCCCACAACTTCAAGACTGCCGTTCAAGGTGCGCGCTTTACCTTGCACGTCGCCAATGGCGCTCGCATGTTGCTGGGGGCGCCACGCCTGGCAAAGTTATCCACAGCCCTGAGCAAAGCCTCGAAAGGTCAGGTGCCACAATGGAACTCTGCCATGCCGCAACCGGAACGGGCGATTCGCTTCATCCCGCCGGTGAACGATCAACGCC
This sequence comes from Pseudomonas sp. NA-150, assembly GCF_044336365.1. Taxonomy (NCBI): domain Bacteria; kingdom Pseudomonadati; phylum Pseudomonadota; class Gammaproteobacteria; order Pseudomonadales; family Pseudomonadaceae; genus Pseudomonas; species Pseudomonas sp. NA-150. Next base: position 5,782,427 of record NZ_CP172305.1, read on the forward strand.
CGCGCGTGGTGTACCTGGCGGCCTGCGTATCGCGAGTCATGGGCCCGGCCCACGGTGATCGAGAGCAAATGTCACTGTTGGACAAGACCCGCGGCCTGCTGGAAAAAGCCGGTTACCAAGTGGTATTTCCCGACAATCAAGACAGCTTGTGCTGCGGCCAGCCGTTCGCCTCAAAAGGCTACAACGATCAGGCTGAAGAAAAACGCCAGGAACTGCTCGCAGCCCTGATCAAAGCCAGTCGTGGCGGGCTCGACCCGATCTACTGTGATACCAGCCCCTGCACCTTGCGCCTGGTCCAGGACCTCAAAGACACCCGCCTCGACCTGTACGATCCGGTGCGTTTCATCCGCACCCACTTGCTGGACAAACTGCACTTCACCCCGCAAGCGGAAGCCATCGCCGTCCATGTCACCTGCAGCACCCAACACCTAGGTGAAGGTCAGGCGCTGATTGAACTGGCGCGCCTGTGCAGCCAAAACGTGGTCATCCCCGAAGGCATCCATTGCTGCGGCTTTGCCGGCGACAAAGGCTTCACCACGCCGGAGCTGAATGCCCACGCACTGCGCACCTTGAAAGATGCCGTGCAGCACTGCGAAGAAGGGATTTCCACCAGCCGCACCTGTGAGATTGGTCTGACACAACACGGCGGCATTGACTACCACGGGTTGGTCTATCTGGTGGATCGGGTCACCCAGGCCAAGCAGGTATGAGTCGGTTTTTTTACCTGAGACACGAGAAAAAATAGAACCCCTAAGCGGACCTACAGTCCATCTCTTTAGGTCCTACACTTGACTTGGACTTACCGAAGACCTCGGACAGGCCGTATCGACTGGCCATGCCGAGTCAACAGGCTATGGAGATAGACATGAAGCGCACTGCACTGACTGGATTGTTCCTGACCGCAGCACTCTTGGCTTCACCGGTATTCGCCGCTGACGACCTCTGCACGTCGAACCTGCAGACGATCAAAGATGAGATCGCAGGTGGCGATCAGGCAGACGAGACCACTATGGAACTCAAGGAAACGCAAAAGGCAGCTATGGCAGCCCATGCGAAGGGCGACGATAAAAAATGTATCGAACTGACCAGCAAAGCACTGCAGGACGTCGATAAAGAAGACTCCGGCGGCGATAGCGACGGCGGTTCCAAGTAGATTTTGCAGGAAGGCCAGCCCTGTGGCTGGCCTGATTCACCCCAGCTCCAGACAGAAGGTCGACGGACCTCGCCCATTCGGGTACACTCCGCCACCTGACTGCTAGAGCAGTTATCTTGGGGCCGATTAGGATTCGACGCCGGTGATGAAACTCTAGGGGCATGCCGAGTTGGTAACAGAACTCGTAAATCCACTGTTGCAACTTCTTATAGTTGCCAATGACGAAACCTACGGGGAACAAGCTCTCGCTGCGTAAGCAGCCTTAGCCTTCCCTTCTGGTAGCTTCGGCTCCAGCAATCACTAGGGGATGTCTGTAAACCTGAAGTGATTGTCATATAGAACAGAATCGCCGTGCAGTACGTTGTGGACGAATCGGCTAAAACTTACACAACTCGCCCAATGCACCCTGCCCGTCGGGCGGCTGAGGGTTAACTCAATTGACACGGCTAAGCATGTAGTCCCGAAAGCGGAGTACTGGCGGACGGGGGTTCAAATCCCCCCGGCTCCACCAACTTTACATCTAAAGACGTTCAAGGACGTCTTTTTTTGTGCCTGCAATCCAGCAAAATCAAGGCTTTAGCGTCTATTAGCGTCTATGGGCGTCCGACACAATCCACGTAACCTGGTATTCCAGATGGTATTCCAAGCCCTTCAGTGGTAATTTTTGGAATACCAATTGATGTCATGGAACACCTCATGTGCGCCCAAGCCACCCGCCTCTCTGACCGCCAGCTCAAAGCGGTAAAGCCGAAAGACAAGGACTACGTCCTCAGCGATGGAGACGGCTTACAGCTGCGCGTGAGGATCAATGGCTCTACGCTATGGAACTTTAACTACCGGCAGCCGATTACCAAAAACCGCATCAATATGGGCCTCGGCACCTACCCAGAACTCTCGCTCGCTCAAGCCAGGAAGAAAACTGTCGAAGCCAGAGAGCTTCTCGCTCAGGGCATCGACCCGAAAGAACAACGTAGCGAGCTGGAGCAGACAAAAAGACAGGCAACCGAGCACACATTCGAGAACGTGGCGTCTGCGTGGTTTGAACTGAAAAAGGATTCTGTGACTCAAGCTTATGCCGAGGACATCTGGCGCTCGCTCACACTGCATGTCTTTCCATCGCTGGGAACAACACCTATCTCGCAGATCAATGCCCCGAGGGTCATCGAGCTGCTGCGCCCTTTGGAAACCAAAGGCAGCCTGGAGACAGTGAAGCGACTGACCCAACGACTCAACGAGATCATGACCTACGGTGTGAACTCGGGAATGATCTTTGCCAATCCACTCAGTGGCATCCGGGCGGTTTTCAAAAAACCGAAAAAGCAAAACATGGCTGCCCTCCGCCCAGAAGAACTGCCAGAGCTAATGGTCGCCATCGCCAATGCGAGCATAAAGAGAACAACACGCTGCCTGATCGAATGGCAACTCCACACCATGACCCGTCCTGCGGAAGCGGCTACGACGTCCTGGGCTGACATCGACCTCGACAAGAAAACCTGGACGATTCCAGCGGAGCGCATGAAGAAGCGACGCGCTCATGTCATTCCGCTGACCGAGCACGCGCTTGCCCTGCTAGAGACGATCAAACCCTACAGCGGCCACAGAGAGTACGTGTTCCCTGCTGATAGAGACCCGCGGACCCACTGCAACAGCCAGACGGCAAACATGGCCCTGAAGCGCATGGGCTTTGAAGGTCGATTGGTGAGCCATGGAATGCGCTCCATGGCCAGCACCATCTTGAACGAACAAGGATGGGACCCAGAGCTGATCGAAGTCGCACTTGCGCACGTGGACAAAGACGAGGTGCGTAGCGCCTACAATCGTGCAGATTACATTGAGAGAAGACGCCCAATGATGACTTGGTGGAGCGAGCACATCCAACAAGCCGCCACCGGAAGCTTGTCAGTTTCAGCCATCCAAAGGGCTAGAGGCTTAAATATAGTTTCGATGCAATAGCCAGCAAGGATCGAAAGTCGTTCGGGGTGGCCGGTCGCCCCCTCCTTCCCTCAAATCCCAATATGGGTTCCGCACATAAGTTCAGCCTCCCTACTAACTCGTTTTATCTTCCATAAATTAAACGGTTACCTAATCTAACTTTATGGCGGTTCTGACACGCGAAATAGGGGAGCTAATGCCAGTTATGTGGAATCTTCTAGAATCGTATTTCGCAGGGTGAGCTGACAAATCGTCCTACTTGGTTGGTGCTTGTGCGGAAATGAACATCGTGTCAGAAGCGACGCACTGCGTGTTGACCTAACATGAGTCCTCTCTCCTCAATCCGAGTCAATCTCATCCCCCAAACCGGCCACAGTAGAAAGTCCCTCCAACGGATAGACGGTACTCAGCCGGATCCCGCTTCGACCATTACCGTCTAGTTCCAGTATTCGAAGAGGCGGCTGCCGCCCACTTGGTGTCTCTACCAAACCTACACCAGCAAACTTTTCTATGAGGTGTCGAGCCAATGCGCGACTAGAGGTGGTAATGACGAGGTTAAGCGTATTACTGCTTTCTAAGACAGTCGCTCGCAAAATGTCGAGAAGACCGACACGATTCAAGTCGTCCAAATGGACGATCGGCTCATCAAGAAAGAATGTCCCGCCGAGGCTGCGTGCCCGCGCCAAGAATAATGCGAGCGCAAGATCTTGCCGCTGGCCTTGGCTAAAATCTTTGCCCGGATCGAGCTGCTGGTCCCCTGCGTCAGCGAGCCAATGCAGAAAGTCAGTATCCGCACCGAGATTGATCCGGTCAAAAACACGATTAGCATGCATCCGCGCGAAGAGCGGGTTTACCACTCGGCTCAGGTCTTGAACCTTTTGACGGCTAATCGTGGTATAGGCCTCATAGAACACTGCACGGGCGCGGTTCGCGGCGTCCAACCTACCCGTCATCACCCTTGATTCATCGATTAAAAGTTGGGTCGCCTGCTGAAGCTCCAACAGACGAGAGCGACGAGATTCGGCTGCCCATGCTGCCCGAGCCGCCGTAATGTGTCCTTCAATTACAGTAAGGCGAACGTTTTCTTTTGTGAGTTCAGACATCAATGTATCGAGCTCGGCGTTCGACCATTCAATATCTGGCGAAGCCTCTTGCCATGCCGATTGCAAAGAGGCGAGTTCCGCTGACTTTTGCTCTAAGCCCAGACGGCAATCCTTCAAATTTTGCTGCGCCGCGGCATACTTTGCGCGTAGATCGTCACGATTACTGATCGCAGCCTCGATAGACTTCGCGAGCTCAGCAAGCTCGAGCTGTACCACACGATGTCTTGCCTCGAAGACGGTATCCAAATGTTGGTGCAGGTCTGCGACCTGGAATCCGGAAGCGGGCATGCGAAATTCAGAACCGAAAACTGTAGGTAAAATCCCATCTCGGGCTGACAGCAGCACGGAAATAGCGTCGGCTACATCCAGATGCGCAGCAAGAGACTTGAACTCTTCTGCCGTGGCACCTTGGCTGACACCGAGCCTTTCCAGCTCGCGACCCTGAACAGCATTGGCCAACTGCAGATCCGATTGCTCTTTTTCCAGTCCGTGTAGATATTTTTGCTTTTGCAGAGCTGCATTGAGCTGGGAGTGTGCAAGCGTGGCCGCATCATCGGCTGCGGCAACCCCAGACCTGGCGGCTACAACTAACTCTGGGGCGGCGGAAAGCGTCGCATTGATTGCTGATCTTAGATTTTCAGCATCCTTCCAGTCATGAGAGCAAAGAGGGCATTTTCCAATGTCCACACCATGGTCATGACCTAAAAGCTCCCTCGCAGCAGCTTGTAAGCGAGCCACAGGGCTCGCCACAGCATCTAGCAGCTTGGTGGCAGCTTTGGCGTGAGAAACGGTCTCAGCGGCTTTTTCCTGCAAATGCTCCAGCTCCTCACGTGAGGGAGCATCTGAGCGAGCGGCACTAACCTCGAGGTCCAGTTCCGCTAAGCGCTTGGTCTCATAGCTGGATCCGGCACTAGATAACTCAAGCCCTTTCAATTCATGACGACGTTGTTGTCGTGCGCTCGCCGGCCATTGGTATTCAGAGTATTTATGCGAAAGTTCTATGAGGCTTAGAGAAAGATCATCGGCAAAACCGCCATCCAGAAGTGTGGCGACTACCATCGCACCCAGATGAGTCAGTTCATCCTTAGCCTTCGCGACTTCTTGCGCCAGCAGATAGGTGGCTTCCCGCCGAGAATTAAAATCAGTGAGCTCAGTTGCAGCTTGCCGTCCATCCTTTTCAATCTGGGCTAAGGACTGCGCCAACGCAGCCTCAAGATTGATCCCTTCAGTGACAGCCATTTCTAGGCTGCTACGAATGCTCCACTTCGCCTCAACACGCTTAGCTGCGTGTGAGCGTGCATCGAATAAGTGTTTGTAACGACTGTGCAACGCGGTGAGAGAGGCGAGTTGATCGTCGAGGTTGGGCTGCTCTACGAACCACTGAGTATCCTCGGGCGCAAAGAGATTCGCGGCAGTATCCGCCTCGAGACGCGCCGAGCTCGAGTGCGAAGTCCCGGCCGCTTCATCAGGGCCAAGAGCGAGCTCCAGATCAGTAACTTCCGCTGATCTCGACTCAGTCATTTTTGTAAGATTTCGCAGACGTCTACCGATCTCAACAATGTACTTTTCACACTGCCGCTCGGCATCAAGCAGATGCCGAATTCCGAGCAAATCCGCGAAGACTTGAGTTCGTCGCTCGATAGTTTCTTCGTCGGTATCGACCAAGGCCGCCAGCGCTTCAGAACTCAAAAAGCGCGTTCCTTTAAGCCACCGCTGCCGTAAATTTATAGCAGTTATAGCATGTGCTTCGTCTGCCGCTGCGACCGGAGCCAAGAGGGCCAGAAGTTCGTTGGGACGAAGGGTAACTGCTGCCCCTTCATCGGCACCATATGCTGCAGAAGACTGCGATCCATCAACATCTCTTCGGACAAATTGTTCCGTTCCATCAATATAAAGGCTCGCAGCGGCGGAGGTAGTGGCGTCATTTTGGCTGGGAAACTTCGGACTCAGAACTAGAGCGTCGAATCCATTACCTTCCTTCAACCTTTCTACTTGGCCTGTAAGCAGCCATTCTGCAGCCTCGCACATTGTTGTCTTGCCGGTGCCGTTTGGAGCGTATACCACGGTCAAAGGTGAGCTGAAATCAAAGCGGACAGAGTCGTTGAGCCCACGAAAGTGAGACACATTGAGAGTGTTAAGTCTAATTCCGCGCATTCAGCGGCCCCTCATGACGTAAAATTGTCCCATTGACGCCAAGCGTTGAAAGCTCGGCCCACAATGCTTGAGCTTCAGAATCCAGCTCTGGCCATTGGAGTTCATTACCCGAGGGGGCAGCTGAATCTGGCAGTCCCAAGACTGTTATGTCGGCTACTCGTTGCCACAGACCCGGCTCATAATTGTAATCTACAGGTGATGAAGGCCAAATCATGTGCTTGCGGCACACCTGCGCCGACAGCTCTAGTCGGCGAATCTCCTCTCGGGCATATGCCTCAGGGGCCTCGGGGATGGCGAGCACTAGATAGCCATCTATTGGGCTTCCAGGAGACAGCCTTTCGTTCCGGACGAGAACTTCATCAAACCAGGCTTGGCCTTGCGCCGCTGCTCGCTCGATGGAAATATGGTCACTTCCACTGCAGGGCCATAGTAGGACAAGCGCGTAAGACGAAGACCAAAGCGTTGTTCCCGCAGGCGCGGAAATCATTATGCCCGGTGAGGGAAGCTCTGGAGTCTGGTCGAGACCTACTTTGACGCACAGCTCATTAAGCTGCTCGCGGGCGGAGTTCCAAAACTCAGAGTCTTCATTCATGCATCTTTACTCCCTAAAAAAAGAGGCGATCTGACCGAGCAATTCCGCGACTCGCTCGTCATCTTCTGATGCCACGTATTCTGTGTAGACAGCGGCGGCTTTCGACAATCCGAGACCGGCTACTCTGCGCATGCCTCTGAGACCCCTTATGTCCCCTGTCACGGGTGCAAGTGACCCACCAGCGCGAAGATCAGCATTGCCCCTTGGAGTGGTGCTGATGTCATCGCGCCTCTCTGGTGCGATCTCTCCGCTGTCTAGGTCGCCATAACGAGTCGCTCCTAGAACGATTAAAGGCGGATGTGGACCACCTCTATCCCGCCATTCTCCGAGAGAACGTTTTAGCGCCCTAGGTGACTCGTTATGAGAACGCCATATTAGTAAATGCCGGTTTTGAGCGCGGACGATGAGTTGACCAGCGGCACCAGGAGAGTCTTGCCAATCTATTCCATCAATCGATTTCAGCGTTGCTAGCGCGTGAAGGCCGGCTCGAAGAGCGCTGATCACTTCAGGATCATAAACTGCGTCAGGATCGACCGGTTTGAGGGAGCTTGTGCCCTCCAAAATGGTGTTGAGCATGGAACTCGAGTCGGCTGATTGGATAGTGCGCAAATGTTCGCCGATTTCGGCGATGCCTGCATCTAGCCGCGGGGCTGCATTCATGTCAGGCGGATACCTACGTAAAAAGCGCTCAATCTCATAGGTGACCTTGTTAGGAGCAGCCGGCACCGGGAGCATCATCCCTGTGTTCTGAATAGGGCAAACCATATTCCCTCTCCAAATCAGCAAGCTGTTAACAGGGGTGTATGGCGGCCAATACACAATACCTGCAGTGACTGATGGGTGTGTAGCTCGTACCACCGCTCCCACAATGCCCTGAGAACTCAGCGCCCGCGTCGCAGTGAGACTTTTCTGACCGTGAGGCATCTCAGTAAATGACGCAAAAACACCACTGAGACTTCTCCATTTATCGTTCGCCTCATCTGCAACGGGCCTATCGTGAGACACGTTGCATAGGGCGACTACTCCCCATCGACCCGCAAGAACGTGGTTCAAAAGGGAGTCAATAGCGATTCCCCAATTCTGGTTGTATCCCGTCTGGAGCAAGGAACCTACGATGAGCGCTGGACGGTCATTGTTCAGGCTCTCGAGTTTGCGGTAGATACGTGCTTGGGGTGAACGCCCATTCTGCCCTGCAGGCATCAGTAAATCAGCACAGATCAGAGGAAATAGGTCCAAGTCGTTGAAACGCAGATGCAAAAGTGTGTCATGGGCCTGCACATCGTCTAACTCGATTGCCTCATAACTTTGCTGGAGAACATTTTTAAGATAAGTGATGCAGTGCGTCTGACCGTTTGGCTCATGAATCCAACACCAACCGCCATTCACACGCATCGCAGGGCTGATGCCATTACGAGCCTGCTCCCAGGCGAGGTGCCTAACCGTGCCGTCTTCGGAGGGCGCCCCATACCATTCGAGTACAGCTTCACCCGACGAGACACCAAATCCGCTGACCAAAACGAGTGGTCGATCGACACCTCTGACAAGAGCGTCAACAGCGTTCCAGTCCACTGAGCCCAATGCCCACTCCGGTGCAACAATGAGCACAGGGTCACCACCTGGCGCTATCGTGGACAGGGCAGGTCTCGTCCCATCTGGCCCAGCCTCGAGCAGATTGCGCAGAACATTCAACGCAGTCGTCCGACTTAGATCTCCTAAGGCCTCATCAATGGACGCAGGCAGCTGCAGCAGGCATAGATTGAGTCCACCTCTGGGGCGAAGCGCACAATTAACTTGAACGCTCGTGTAGTTGTCTTGAAACTCAAAATTCAGGTCGGGCACGATAGCGCAGCCATTAGCCTAGGGCATCGAAGAGGGACGGTAGAGCAGCAATTTTGGCGGGTCAATACGCCATCATCTGCAGAAAAATTATCGTCGAATGAATGATTCACTTAGGGTACAGATCGCGAACGCGAATGAAGGGGGAACCGGTCTCTGCCGCGCGGCGGACTTTGATCTTGAGGAGTTCGGATAGCGAAATCTCCCGATCTAACATTTCGTACAGTGTCTAGTCCTGAAATAGGTTTACACCTGTTTCACTTCAAAAACGCCCGATGCACCGCATCGGGCGTTTTGTATTTCAAGGCTAGGTGGGGCCGCTTCTCGTTGTAGATCCTTACAGACTCTCCAACCATGTGGGTCGCATCAGCCAAGTCCTTGGGGCGGTGCAGCAAGAATTCTGTTTTCAAAATGCCGTTCACACGCTCTGCGAGCGCGTTCTGATAGCAGTCATAGCCATCGGTCATCGAACACCTGACGCCATGCTTGGCGTGCAGCCTTTGGTAAAGATCAGAGCAATACTGGGCACCTCTATCCGAGTGATGAACCAGTAGCTGATCGGTTTTCCTTTGTCGCAGCGCTTTACTCATTGCCTGGATGACTGATGCCGTGTGCAGGCTTTCATGCACGTGATAGCCGACAATCTTGCGAGAGTAAGCGTCCGTCACCAAGCTCAGATAAACGACACTTTGCTGCGTAGGCAAGTAGGTGATATCTGCGACCCAAACCTGCTCGGGACCTGTAGCCACAGCCTGATTAGGGCCAGGTTTGAGCAGGTTGGGGTGTCGGCGAAAGCGATGATGGCTGTCAGTTGTCTTGTGATAGGCACGCTTGCGCTGAACCAGCTGACGGCGGTCACGCAAGATATCAAACAGCCGGTCTCGACCGACCTTCAGGGCCTCGTCGGGCTCTGAGTGCATCAGACTATGCAGCTTGCGAGTACCTAACCGAGGCAACTGAAGGCGCGTCTCAAGAACGAAGCCCATTACGGTTTGGGCGCTCTTCGCGCGCGCGTCAAACGCTCGGTTACGTTTGTAATATGCCTGTCGGGAAATGCCCATGAACTGGCAAGCCCTGGAAATGCTCAGGTCTTTGATTTGCCCTTGGGTGAGGACTTGCCGGATCGCTTTTTTACGACGCAAACACCGTAGTCGTTTTTCAGAACGTTCACGACAGCTTCAAAGAACTGCGCTTTCTGGTTGCTTAGCGCCAACTGTTCTTCAAGCTCTTTGATCCGTTGCTCGGGCGTCAACGGGAGGTTTGGTTCGGTCATGGACCTGTTCCTCGGCTCTCGAATTGATGCGCCTAGGCTCCAGTCCTGCCGACCATGCTTGCGTAACCAGACCAGCACCGTGGACCGGCCTTGGATGCCATAGCGCCGTTGGGCTTCTTTATAACCCAACTCGCCTTTTTCGACTTGGTCTACGACCGATAATTTAAAGGCTAGCGTGTAGTCACGCTGGCTCCGCCTTTTGCCTGATTCCATTACATCCTCCTGAAGATAGGTCAGAAGGTGTAAACCTTATTCAGGACGAGACACAGATCTAATCCATCCATGCAAATCACCCGCCTGCCTCGGCCGAAGGCGGCAAGACCATCCTCTGTGAACCCGCTATTGCTTACAAATAGTCCTCGAGTCCAAGCAGCCTTCTGCTCGATCTTCCCATGAAACGTATGCAAGTCGGCGACACCAATGGGTTGGCCGTGCCATTTCGCTTCGAGCAGATAAACCTCGTTGTCCAGCTCAAAACTACCGTCTATTTGCTCACCTCTAAGCCGAAATGGTTCTCGGGCTGCCAGCTGAAATGCATCGAAGAGGTTTTTGAGAAATGCCTCGAAAGCATAGCCACGAGCGTGAGGCAGGAGCGTACCGACTTCTAAAAGGATATTTTTGAATGTGGCGAATTTACACCCTTCAATTACCGGCTCGACCGGTTTCGCTGCCGTCGGTGCGGCCTGCGGTTGACCCGACAGCCGACTTAACAATGCGTGATACCTCTGCTCTGCATTGGCGATTGGGTCTGGGGATTCAGTCCGAATGAGATGCTCGCTCCGATGCTCCCAAAGGGCAGCGAGCAGCCGAACAGCATCAGAGTCGTTGCAACTCTGTAGGAAGCACTTTAAACGCTTGCCCTTCGAACGACCATTCACCGCAAATTTAGGATCGTCGATATCAACATTCAGCTCTGCCGCGAAAAAAGCCGCATAACTGACGTCTGAAAAGTCCAGGACATAACCAGCACCACGGACGAAATCGACGAGGTCGTCTACGAAGCGTAAGTCAATAGGTCTGATCGAGCTAATGTTGGACTCCTTCCTATGACTCACATTTCCTAGGTGCCCAATCTTCCTTCAACACCTAAAGCCAACGCAAGACCGTTCGACTCAGGGAAAGAAAATCGGCTCTTCGGGTAGCTGCGTTTATGGGGCCGTCAAGAACGTAGCTGAGCGTCGAATACGCCAAAGCCGCGAGCATCGACCCGCCTTGGCGCAAACGGGCTGAGGGCCACGGCAGCGACCAATGCCTTGGCATGAGGCCAACATGGCCAAGGTTCTGGCCTGGCAAGGCCACTCCAATAGCACGACCCGAATCAATGCCGCCGACGGATAAGACCGGAGTATTCTCCGACGTTTAAGGCCACAACCTTGTCTAAATGCGGACATTTTTGAAAAACCTTCAGGGGTTTCGGCGGATCTCAGGCCCCTCTCCCCACAGCGTTTATGAGCCCAATCTAGTCGGCCAAACCCAATAGCTATGATGCGTATGCCTACTTGAAGGGCGTCCTCACACGCCCGCCCACGCAGCCGGCGAGTGAAATCGGGAAGCTGGTGCCGCATCGTTGGCGACCGGCTTGGTTTCGCCAGACGGAATACCCAATAGCTTACCGCCATTCTTTCTGATTGTGACTTTGACATTGTCAGATTTTTAGTACTAATATCTGACAATGTCAAAACCGGTATTCACTGGGGGCTAGACGAAATGAGCGATGGGCCACATAGAAGCTTGAAGCTGCGAAAGCCATGGAAAGAACTGGCAAAGCGTGCGGACCAAGATACCTACGATGCCTCCCAGATAGCTGAGGCTACGGCGTACGCAGTGGCCAGTGACTTCAGAATGGAGGTCTCGTGGCATCTGATGGAAGCCCTGAAAGCAGTCTTTACCGGTTGTGATAACTCCCTAGAAATGCCGGAACTTGCGCTGGATCAACTTGAAAATGCGAAAGCTCTAGCAGCAGCCTCCGTTTTTGGAACGAATCTTGTGGAATGGAGCATCACCCTCATCCATGAAGGCAAATTTGGAATTGAAGCATTCCATGAAGCGGTAGGCCTTGCCGCTAAAGACCGCTGCCACGCAAACATCCGGTCGATCGAAGAACACTACCTTCGCGACTCGAATGAGCACAGAGCAGAGCACGTGAGTAAGAGACTCCAGAATGCCATTTCTACTCTATCGAGCACCCAACTCGGTCTGGATCTTGTGGGCCCAGAGCCCAATCGAATCCTCCCCTCTAGGAAGATGGAAGGTCTTGATGACGGGGTATCGTTGTGATGAACACCTTGCCGCCTAAGGAAATAGCTGTAGATATACTTGAACCTGGCGCCCGCAAAAGAAACGGTGTGGTCCCGTGTTACATCGAGAAGAACATCGAGTTCAATCTTGAGGCTCTCGCATCCTTCTCATCCCATGACAAATGGGAGCCCGTAACGTATGACGCACTTCTCATAGCCGCTGCGGTCGAGTTCTGTGATCGCATCCTTGTCCGCAGCACCATGAGCTGGGGCAGGCGGTTCATCGTGCATGTTCCAGTACACGACGTTGAACGGTGGTCGAGTAACAAGGTAGATCGAGCGCTCGTCAACGCGCTGAACCTCCTGACCGGCGACGACTGGAATTTCAACTTTCGATCTCGAAAGCAAGCCGCACAGAGACCGCCACAAGGCCAAATATCTTTTCCTTCCGATGCAGAGGCGGTCATTGCTTTCAGTGATGGAATGGACTCCCGTGCGGTCTCTGAACTTGAGAGCAAGCGCCTAGGCAAACGCCTGATTCGTCTTCGAATAGGGAGCAAACAACATGATATTTCAAAGAGGGAGCGACAAAGGATTCCGTTCACGGCCATCCCATATTCAGTCAAACTTGATGACGCAAGAAGCGCCGAGAGAAGTGCGCGCAGCCGCGGGTTCAAGTTCAGCATCATATCCGCAATTGCGGCGTATCTAATTGATGCTCCAATGGCCATCATCCCCGAAAGCGGACAAGGTGCCCTTGCACCTGTGCTCCTTCCTGTTGCACATGGGTATGAGGACTATCGAAATCACCCCGTGTTCACCAAGCTTATGGAACGCTTTATCGAAGCCCTTCTTGGTTATCGATTCCAGTACACCTTCCCCAGGCTTTGGATGACGAAAGGCGAGACCCTGCGTGAGTTTGTGGAAACCTGCGGCCCTCACGCGAATTGGATAACGACCAGGTCGTGCTGGCAGCAATCCCGACAGGTAGCCGTTTCAGGCGCAAGAAGGCAGTGCGGTATATGCGCCGCGTGTATGCTTCGCCGCCTTAGCGTCCACGCTGCAGGATTAGAGGAGCCACCAACGAATTATGTATGGGAATCCCTAGACAGCCCGACCTGGGAAACAGGCGCAGCAAAAGAATTCACCAGTTGTACTAAAGCCTTGCGACAATACGCTATCGCAGGGGTGCTTCATTTCGAACACCTTTCTTCGATTCGGGAATCTTCGCAGTACGAACTGATCAAACGCCGCAGAACGACCGAACTGGCTCGAGCTCTGGCCGAGTCGCCACATGCCGTGGCGCAGAACCTTGACAGGCTCTTGCAGCAACATGCCAAGGAATGGTCAGCGTTCACGAGCGATATGAGATCAGAGTCGTTCGTGAGGAAGTGGATAGATGGCGCATCATGACCAAACCAAACTTTGAACTGAACCCAGCTGAACTGGGTGAACGACTGAAGGTCGCGCGCGAAACCGCGGCCATGACCCAAGACGCAGCGGCCAAAGCAGTTGGCTTTGCTCGAACCACTCTTGTGGCCATTGAAAAAGGACAGCGCTCTGCAAAGCTTGACGAGATCCAGATGCTTAGCCGCTGTTATGGAGTATCTGCTAACTCTTTGCTACGCCGAGAAGCGGTCCATGTGGACCTTGTTCCTCGCTTCCGCTCACTCCCAGACACTGGTGATGCAGGCATCGACCAAGCTGCTCGGATGCTGAATGATCTCGTCAGGGCAGAAGTAGAACTTGAGAACATTTTAGGTGTTCGGAAAACCTCAAATTATCCGACCGAAAAAAGCATCTTGCCTGGCGATGTACGCAAACAAGCAGAGCACGATGCACATAGCCTCCGAAGCTGGCTAGGGCTCGGCGAGAGCCCGATTCAAGATCTGTTTTCACTCATAGAGATGCAACTTGGAATTCGTGTCTATAGCCGGAGACTTGAATCGAAAGTGTCTGGGCTGTTTGCCTATGACGACGCCGTTGGCGCCTGTATGCTAATAAATGCAGTACATCGGAAGGATCGTCAAACTCAGACTGGCGCCCACGAGCTCGGGCACTTTATAGCGACGCGGCGTCAGCCCGAGATCTATCAAGCCGAAAAGTATGAAAACTCGCGTGAAGAGCGTTACGCGAACGCTTTCGGAAGCGCGTTTCTAACGCCAGCCCGTACTGTCATGGAAAAGTTCAAAGAAGTGACCATTGGATCAACTCACCTCACTCGTCGGCACATCATCCTGCTCGCTAGTTTCTTTGGTGTTTCACGCCAGGCGATGATGTTGAGGCTTGAAGAATTGGACCTGACCAAAAAGGGTACTTGGGATTGGTTCATGGATAATGGCGGTATAACCGACGACCAAGCCCAGCAGGTACTAGGCCCGATAGCTCACGATTCCACGCCTACGGAAGGCGCGCAATCAACGAGGCTTTTTTTATTAGCTATCGATGCGTGGAAGAAAGATCTAATCAGCGAAGGGCAAATGTCGGATTTGCTTAAGCTCGATAGGGCAAAAGTACGCGAGTTGCTTGATGAGGCAGAAGAGGATGAGGTTGATGACCTTTTCAAGCTGTCTCACTGATCGAGATAGCATTCTCGTTCTAGACGCCAGTGTCATCATAAACTTGCTGGCGACTGGCTATGCAGGCGCAATCCTGCAAGCAGTTCCGGCTCCTATTGTCGTCACCGACAATGTAATACGGGAGATTGAGCAAGGAGCAGTAAACGGCCGGCCTGAGCCGAAACAGCTTTCGGAGCTAATCCATAATCAAACTTTAAAGAGAGAAGAGCTTTCTGGCATTGCACTAGAGCACTTCTTTGACTTGGTATCCGGATCCACAGCGGCCTCGCTCGGAGACGGAGAAGCCGCGACACTCGCGCTTGCACATAGCAACGGGTTCACAGCTGTCATTGATGAAAAAAAAGCAACTCAAATTTCCTCCCAACGCTTTGGAACACTGAGACTAATTACAACAGTCGATATTCTTGCTTACGAGCCCGTGCGTATTTCAATCGGAGATAAAGCCTTAGCCGATGCAACGCTTCAAGCGCTGAAACACGCCAGAATGCAAGTCCGAGACAGCCAATTCGACTGGATTGAAAAGGTGATCGGATGCGAAAACGTAGGTTTATGCCCAAGCCTTAGGAGGCTTGCAAAGCTTAAGCTGGCAGAGCGCCGCAATGTTAGCCAGTAATGCTGGACCAACTTATACAGCTAAAAATTAGCTGTATAAGTCTGAGAATTCAGTCACCAGAGGGCCGCACTAGGAGAAACAAATTTCTCTTTGCTCGAGTAGCAGCAACGTGCAGCAAGCATCTTTCAGAAATTTCAGTATCTTCGGTTACCCCTGCATCCTCATCACGGCTTAATTGGTCGGCGTAGGAAGCGGCTCCTCTGTAGGCGGCAACAATCACTACGCTAAACTCAAGCCCTTTGATGCGATGCATGGTGGCCAGGCGAACGCCCGGCTGTGCCGAATCGTCAGAGGTTGAGTTGTCCAGTTTCAAGTGAACAATACCTGCCTGCTGCAGAGCCCGAGCGACATTATCCAGATCGTCATTAGTACGCGCAGTGATGCAAACCTGTCGAGGCTCCATCCCATCGTCGTGCAATTGTTTAAGGATCGCCTTTATATGCGGCATATCTTCGTGTGCGGAAGACGACTCGATGATATCCGGCACATCACCATGCGTCAGAGACCGATAACCGCGCAGAGAGTCCACGTTGCCATCCAAGTCATCGACAGCACATCCTTCGAGTTGAGCGCAGGCCCATTGACGGATTTCGTCGGTGGTTCGGTAATTCACCTTCAGGTTATGGCTACGGCCGCGAACCTCGATGCCCACCCGACTAAGCACGACTTTGTGCCGGTAGATACGCTGGTGGGCATCACCAACAATAAACAGGTCGTTTTCGGCTACCTTTACTGCCGTACGAATTAGCTCAAAGCCCGCGTTGCTAATGTCCTGGGCTTCGTCCACCACCATGGAGCGGATACCCAGTGCAGGCTGCTCCTTCCTTAACAACTGAGAGGCCTCACGGAAAGCTTCTTCTGGCTCGCGCAAATTGGCAGCTTGCAGTTGGGCCCGGTATTCGGCAAACACCGGCCAGATAGACTTACGCATCGCACGGCCAAGCTGACCACCGCGGCCTACTCGACTGGCACGCATATAGTCCTCAACAGTTTCGCAGGCTTGAGGAAGCACCACCCGCTCATATTCGGCACGCATGAACTGCAAGCTGAGATCAACCGATGCGGGCATCGCCGATAAGGCTGCTTGCCAGAAACGGCGACGGTCGCCTTCGTTATACAACAGGTTATGTGGATAACCAAAACGACGCAGAAGACTGGAAGCCCACTGATCCAGGTTCACCACCTGAATTTTCTCCAACTCCTGCGGTGTGCACAGCAGAGCCAAATGCTGGCGAATGTCCTCAGCCAAGGTTTTGGTGAAAGTGGTAAACAACACCGGACGACCGGGCAAATCAGAGTATTGTCGTGCAAGTCTTGCAGCGCGATGCATGGCTACAACAGTTTTACCAGTACCTGCGCCACCGGTCACCTTCACAGGGCCACTCCAGTCACGCTCAACCAACTTACGCTGGCTTGGGTGCAGGAAGACCCTCCAATGGTCTAGAGGTGCCGCCAGTAAAGCTTCTAGATCGCTGTCGTCAGTAAGCACCACGAAATGACGGCGTGAGCTATCACGCTCCAGCGCAGCACCGAAGTCTGTAGGGTCGACCGCCGCCGGCGCGGATTGATCACTGATAATCTTGTCGAAAGTCTCGCCGGCAGCAAACAGATACAACGCTTCGTATGCCTCATCGGGCAATTGCGCTTCCAACACCTCAAGCTCGCGCTCATTAGTAATAGAGCGCACAGCTTCCAGCCGGTCATCAGGTACACCCAGGCGGCGAATTTCGCGGTCTTTGAGTGCATCGAACAAGCCTGCCACTCGCACTTCAGCCGGTGTGTCAGCAGCCGTCGTGTCAGCAGCCTCCTGCACTGCATAAACCTGAATACTGCCAACATCCGGGTGGATAGCGACTCGATGGCGACGCGCCCAGTGATAGGCATCGTCATGCTGATCGACCCATAGCAGGCAATACACATTGCCTACATCCGGCTTGAGTACAATGCCACGCATATTGTCGTTGATCCGAACCGAGCGCATGTTCGGATCGGCGGCATCATGAATGCGCTCATAATTGATGCCGGTCGCCATTGGGTTCTGACGAAACTTTGCAACGAAGGCCAGTACCGCCTGCTGATGAGAACGTGGAACTACCGAAAACGACTTCAGGAAGTCATCGGACATTGCAATCTTGAGTGCCAGCGTCA
Source organism: Pseudomonas sp. NA-150 (assembly GCF_044336365.1). NCBI lineage: Bacteria > Pseudomonadati > Pseudomonadota > Gammaproteobacteria > Pseudomonadales > Pseudomonadaceae > Pseudomonas > Pseudomonas sp. NA-150. The sequence continues at coordinate 5,800,047 of NZ_CP172305.1, forward strand.
TGCCAGTGTCTCCATCAAAAGGGTTCTCAGCTCATCAGGCAACTCACTGCCGTCAGCGGTAAAAGAATGCCAACCTTGGCCAGCAAAAAGCGCAGCCTCTGATCCAGAATCTGGCAGTAGTACCGCGGTACGAACATCTGGCCAAGCCAATTCAGCTTCTGCTATTACGCGACCTTTTTCATCCATCAACTCATAACCCACTTCTGGGGCGGTTACGTCCAAACCAGCCAGAGCCAAGCCCCAAGTTTGTACTTCATGAGCAGCCAAACTCAGCGCTTCCCGCCAGGCCTCAGACAGCCCGCCGGATTTTGCTTTGAGCGCAGAACAATCCTGCAGCGCAGGTAACCCTGGCATTTCAGCGTTGCCAACCCAAATCTGACTCAGCGGCAACAATAAGTTCAGTGCCTGCCAAAGTTGCTGCCAGCGTAACTGAAGCTCGCTTTCGGGCAGGCCATCTTCTTTCCACTCGCCAACCAAAACAGGCTCAGAGCCTGCAGAGCCATTTCCCGTCATCACTTGCTTCAGATGCTCCGGATGCATGGCAATGGCCAGCATCCAGGCTGTACCGAGCTGACGCAGGCTCAACCTATGCAGTTGCAGGCCTGGTAGCAGACCCAGCTCATCCAAACGCTGCCAGAAAGCTCCTTCGCGCAGGACTTGAAGCGCAGTAGTGTCCCCCGGCGGCATCAACATTCCCGCAGCCAGGGAGACGGCCAATTTGCGGAGCGCTTGGTGTTGCCCATGAGCTAAACGCTGATGCAGCTGGGTAAAGGACGGCAGCGATTTGAAATTGGAGAGTGTTGCGATGCCCTGTGCCGCGCACAGCTTCTGCACTACCTGCTGCGGATCATCATTAAGCAAAGTTGGCCAAGGCGATGGCGTAGGTAATACCTGGCTTTGCAAGGCGCATTCGACATCATCCCAGGTCAGCGTCCAGACTGAGAACTTCCCGCTCTTGGCCACCGCCATACGTTTTGCCAGATCGGTAGTAATGATGTCTTTGTGGTACTGCCAACCATCAACAAAAACCGCCACGGGCATGTCGTCGGCTGCATCATCCGGCCAGAACACGAAGTCAGGCTTGCACGGAATCAACACACCATCGCTGGCTCCCAGATTGACCTGCAACTCCATCCGCCAGCGACGCGAGCCAGCCTGTATCTGATAGCCCGCCTTGCCCTTGAACAACAGCTCACTCAGCTTGAACTTCTCACCTTCATGCTCACGGCGCAGCGCTTCGACAAACCGCTTCTCCAGCATGCTGTCCAGTAACTGGTTAGCTGGCTGGGCTTCGGTCAGATGGGTAACAGGCTTCAGTGCTCCCTTATACTGCATCACCTCACCCAACAACTTCTGTGCTGTACGTCGCGAGATAGACTTACGATCATGGCTGTTGTGATAGCGGTACACGCAGCGATAACAGCCATCGGTGTCCGCATTCTGGTTGCAAGTACAGGTATTGAGGGCTTGGAGTGCAATGTCGAATACTTCCAACAGCGGTTCGGGCGCGCGCATCAATTCCTTGAGATAGCCGGTGCCACCTGGCACGCTGTCGTAGATCACCAGATAACAACGCGGCGTATCTGAGCCCGCAGCCATACGCATATCTAGGGCAATACGCAGATGGTCCACTGCTCCCCTAAACCGCCGCGCCAACCCCAACTCCAGAGCCGACACAAAGCTCAGCAGGGCCTCGTTGGTATCGGCAAAACCCACCTCGGGCAAAAATAGACGAATGCCCTCACTAGTGAACTCTCGGTAGAGGAACACGCACTGCTGCGTGCTCGCCTCGGGGTTCTTGCGCTTCGCGCACCAGGACGAATGGTTGCGATATAGCTCCTCGGCCTTGCGCTTGCGCTGTAAGGTGCCGCACTCGGGGCAGATGCTAAAACCAGGGCGGCTGAGTTCCTTCCCGCCGATCTCCATCGGCATGCCTTCCGCTGACTGCTCACCAAAGTTCACCTCGCGAAAAGTCACCCGATCGAGAAACTCGAAGCCGAAAGGAAATGTCTGCTCGTCAATCACAAAGGCCTGACGCACGGCATCAGGCGGGCTATCCACCAAAGCTTGGCGCACATAAAAGCCGCGCTGACGCTCGTCTGAGTCGTCAGCAATACGGCTATCGCGATCCAGCGTTCGGGCAAACACCGTGGTCAAGCGCAGCATCTCATGTACGCGCCCACTGTCGCGCCACAGCGTATCGCCACATCGTGGGCAGTAAGGGTGTTGATCACCTGACGACAGCGGTTCGGTATAGGAACACTGCCTACAAAAACGCCAGTGTTCCGGCTTGATCTTCGATACGTCGATCTGGTTGATCACCACCCGCCGGCCTTCGGCATAAAAGGTGTTGTTCGGTGCCAACTCAGTGATGGCCGTAGATCCAGGTCGCTCATATTCGAAGGTCAGCGGATCAGGAGCGGATGTTCCAGGCTTTGAATCGCGCACAATGATCGAGCGCAACAGCACACCTTGCTCCGGGAACGCATAGTTGGGTAGCAAGCCCTCATCAGTCAGCACATTGAGCGTAGCCTTACCCTCAATGCTGCCAATCAAACGCGAAAGCGCAGTTCGATCTTGAAGCAGTCGTGCCAACTCCAAATCCTGATCCTCACCACGCACCGTCAATGCCTGCAGCTTATCGATCTCCTTCACTGCGGCCTCACGCTTGCGCTTGATGCTTTCAACATCACTTGCAATGCCCTGCAAACGGTTGACGATCTTGTACGCCAACGGGCTGCTATCACCGTTGCTGCCCTGAATGAAATTAGCCAGCCATTGGCATGTACCGTCGCTCAAAGGGCACATCTCCCCCTGATTGAACAGGCGCAAGAACCGTTCAAGAAGCGACGCCTGGTGCTGTTCCACAAAACTCAACCAAGGGTAAGGAAACTTGCTGTTGGTCTGATTATTGATCGCAGTGAACACCCCACGAATTTCCTGAGGGATCTGCGCCGCCCGTCCGTTCTCATGCACCCAGCAATCCAAGGTGAACGCTGTAAGTTGACGTTCAAGTACCGCTGAGGCGTTAAGGAAAACCCCTGGTGCCTGCACGGAACCTGCAATCATGGTTTTCGGGTCATCCCAGAAATACAGGTCATGCGACTTGCTGGTCGCCATGCTCATCAGCAACGCATTACCCGTGCTACGCCCTGCCCGTCCTGCTCGCTGAATGTAGTTCGCCTGCTGTGGAGGAATCGAACATTGCAGCACACTGGATAAATCGCCGATGTCGATGCCCATTTCGAGTGTGGGTGTTGCGGAGAGCACATTGATGCCGCCAGGGCGATCACTGTTGGACTTGAAGTTACGCTCCACCGCCTCGCGTGTCTCGCGTGGCAGCAAGCCGGTATGCTCATGCGCTACCACCCGCTGAATGTCCGCATTCAGGTAAAGCTTGCGATAAAAATCACCGGGCAACTCAAGTGCCTGCAACTCGCCCCGGCAATCAACGCGGCGACACGCTTGCTCAGAAAAATCATCCTCTGGGCCAGAGAGTGTTGTGTTGTGGCAGCTAGCACACCGCCACACGTTGCCACCCAAGATAACGTGGAAAGCAGAGGGCTCCAGCCCCCATACACGGATATCCGGCTTCTCGGTAGCCTCCTCAAAACCTGCTAAGCCAACGCTTTCCAATGCCTCAAGAGCAAGCCGATAAAGCGGCGCAATCAAGGCATCCGTGCCCAGCGCCAGATCATGCAAAGCAGGCAATGTCTTGAACGCCCAGTCGCTAAACAAACGGGCATGGCTCTTAGTTATACTGACGCAGCGACCAAACTCTGCAAGTGTCAAAAACCTCGGTGGCCTCGGGCTGGTTAGAAGCTTGAACTGGCTTGAATTCTTCTTATACCCCCAAGGGCTGCTACCCATTCGCGCATAAAACCCTAGTTCCTGATCACGCCAAGCCCCGATGCGCTGCATGTTTTCCAGTAGCCCGCGCAGTAAAACAACAACTTCGTCCAGCTGCGCGGCGGCTAACGGTTCAAGCGTGTCACGTAGACGTGGCAACAGCCATTGAGCGGCTTCGTCTAACTTGCCAGCAAGTGGCACTACGCATGCAGTTCCCGTAGCTACCAGAGTGCGACCAATATGAGCATCCTGGCCAAATTCTGCATTGAGCACCCAAGGCAACACCCTCGCCAACTCGCCAGGTAGGTTGCTGCTTTCAGGCAGCGCTCCCTCTTCCATCAGGGTCTCGTAATCACGTAGCCACTGCATTTGCGGCGGCAGGAAGTTAGCAATGTAATGACCATCACCTAACACCGTGCGCCAACGTTGCGCGAATGCTGTTGGCAAATTTTCCAATGTCACAGGTCGCCCAGCTGCGTAGGCATCAGCAATTACCTGCGCCAACGCCGGGCGTAAGTTCATTCGCCAGGTTCGCGCGGCAAGGAACCCTGCACGATGCGCCGCATCCTGTACCGAGTCAGAGAAAGCAATCAGCTTTTTGTCCGGGTTGAAGCGCGTTGCAAACAACTGTCCCACCATCACCGCCGCCAGACTGGCCGCTTGCGAACCAACAATCGTCAGCGTTTTATAACCGGCACAGAAAGGACAATCATGGTGCGACTTGGTGAACTTCGCGCCATTGCGCGTGCCTTCACGCAGGTTGCTGGCAATATCTACAGCCAGCAAAGGCTGATCCTCACAGTGTGAGCATTCGGTTTGCGATGCCTGATGCAAGGAGCCGCAGGCAGGGCATACCTGCTTGCGCTCGAACACCGCTGGGTTCGCCCCCGCACTGGAAGGAAAGATAAAACGGGTACTCACATCCTCGGCGAAGAACGCGCTGTAAAACGCCTGCAAATCATGGGTGAGTTGATTGGGGCTGATCTTTTGCTGCGTAGAACCCCAGCCGGTGGCGTGGCACTCGCGGCAATGGATCACCGGAAGATGCAGTCGCTCCATATCGGCTTTACGTAAGTCATCGTAATGCCGAAGCTGCGGTTCAGCATCCAGCACAGCTACCATACGGCGCAGCTCACGTAGCCAGATTTCCACCTTAACCTGCAAGAAAAAGTTCTGATGTGCATCCTGGCGTGCATGCGCCACCAACGACAGCAAGCTAGACAACCAAAGCAGCGCAAAGCGCTCATCATCGCAGTTCGGCAAACGGCGCTTGAGCAGTACCAACAGGTCATCCAGCAACACGGACTTTGGCCCAAGACGCTCCAGATCACGCAAAAGATTCTGGAAGGCGAAATGGCTCTTCAGGTGCTTACCTAAGCCACAGCGCCAAGCAAAATCCTCTGCCTGCATGACCGAGCAAGGCTCACCGAACCACAACGGTGCTTGGGCCGCCAGATAGGCATGCAGGTCGTTGTAGTTCTCGGGTGCCAAGACATCCAGGTCACTGGGATGCGGGCTTTGGGTGAACTCAACCAGTGCTTCAGCGAGATAATCCCCAACCGACTCGCGGTCCTCGGCGATAACCGCACTGTCATCCAACACTTCACCAAACACATCACCAGCAAACGCCAGCAAATCGCTAACGCCATCATCGCCCAGCGTTGCCGAAGTACCGACGCACACCAACTGGCCCGGCGGCGCATTCAGCCGCCCCTTTAGGCGGCGAATCAGACAAGCCAGATCAGTACCCTGCGCACCATCAAAGGTATGCAGCTCATCCACCACCATGTAACGCAGCGTGTCCGGCTGCTGATGCGCCCACAAAGGGGTATCAGCTGCACGCAGCAGCAGAAAGTCCAACATTTTGTAGTTGGTCAGCAGAATATCCGGCGGATTTTCACGCAGGGCATTGCGGTCTGTAACCACCGAATAACTGCCGTCGCTCAATTGGGCGACCGTTTGCGACTCGACAGCCGGCGCATCCCCCACATACAAGCCTGCACGAATCCCAATAAGGCCAGCGGCCTTAACGATTTCCTTGGCCACGCGCCCAGATTGGTCGCTGGCCAAGGCATTCATCGGATAGAGGATGATCGCCTTGATGCCACGCCGCCCCTCTGCACGCGCCACACGACAATGCTCAAGGATCGGATATAGAAAGCACTCGGTCTTACCCGACCCCGTCCCCGTTGCTACCAACGTGGATTGAGCCTCTGAGCCCGCCAGCCGCGCAAAAGCCTTGGCCTGATGTGCATGGGGCACAAAGCTGGTGGGTAACCAAGGGAAAGCCGGTAGGCCGCCACTCAGCTGCTTGCGAAATGGCAGGGGCAACGTCAGATACGGCCCTTTGAAGATATTGCTGCGCTCAGCCAAAAAGCGCTCCAGCAAGTCCTCAAAACCAGTAGTAGTGGACGGGAATGCGGTACGCAGAAAGTCTGCGACGCCCTGAGTGACCTGCTGAGAAACGATTAGTGGCTGCATATTTTTTACTCGGCAAGATCAGCTTCAGTGAGGGACCATTTTTTCACTGAGAACCCGGCGAGCTCCATGCTGCAGGCAAGGATCGCATCCTTGGAAAAGGCTAGGTTGGTATCAGTATTCTTGGCCGCCAGCCCCTGGATTACGGGATGCGTGATGTAGGTATTGTGGGAGTGCTCCTTGATGGGCAACTCATCGACTGCATTAACCAAAGCGTTGAGCAGAATGGTCAGTGTGGTAAGCCGCTGTTGACTATCCACCACCTGCAACGGTGTCATCTTTCCAGTCTGCGACAAAATAAAGGTGCCCAGATGGTGGCCACCGCCCAGCTCCATTGCTTCCTTGATATCCTCGAACAGGTCACCGATATTGCTGGTCGTCCAGGCGTAGTCACGCTGGTGAGCGGGAATTTCCAGGGTTTTGCCAGTGAACAACTGCTCGATGGATAGGGTAGCCAAAATCCGTTTCCTGATGGTGGTGGCTCAGCGGTGTGCTGGTATCCAGGCTTTACCGGCTAGCGCACGAAATAACGATGGCTCGCGCCATCACGCAGCAACATCTGTTGCTCATACATGTCCGTCAGCAGGCCTTTGAGCTGTTCGATACGAACTGAGGTCCTGTTCTGCCAACCGTAAAAGGGCGCCAAGATCGGAAACAGATGCACTGCCAGATCTGCTTTTTTCATGCTGTCTGTCAGCGTCTTGTTGATCGCCCGCAGCGTCAGCCAGTAGAGCGGGTTCATCTCGAATATTCGGCTGTCTAGACCGCTCAACAGGCTACGGGCCGTAATCCGCAGCTGTGTTGCAGCGCGTGCGCATTGGCAGACCAATTCAATTGCTAGCTCATCAATGAAGTGGCTACCCGAGGATTGCTCGGCGACAAAAGCGCGAATGCGCGCCTTGTGCTCCATCACCGAATGATCGGGGCGCTTTCCCGTCAGCAGCTCCAGAAAGGTGATACCCAGTGAATAAAGATCATGCCCAACTCGGGCTTCCAGCTTCTTCGGATAGTCGTACGCCGGAGTGCCACTGAAGTTAAGTTCGCCGCGTGGGGTGCTGATGCCCAAGTCGATTATCCGTAGCATCTCTTCATGTGTCGGCATGCGAAACACCGTGTTGGCGCGCTTCTTCGGCTGGCAGAGGAAGAAAAGATTGGCCGGTTTGACATCAGCATGCACATAGCGCCCCTGCCGGCTATAGGGGCGCCCGTGAATATCTGCCAGCCCGAGCAGGATTTCATAGACAATCTCGAAGCAGTCAAAGTAATGCTGGAGGTCGTTGGCCTTGTACTTGTGTTGTTTGATGAAGGCAGACAGCGTCACCCAAGGTTTAACGAGCAACTCCATGACATAACCATTCCAACCATCCTCTCCCCGGTAATAGTCGAAGATACGTACGGTCTGCCCCTCAATATCGCGGCACATCACGATCTCATCACTTAGATCGGCGTGGCTAATCTTGACTGCCACCTCACGGTCTAGCCAGCTATCCAGCGCTTTCCATACCGCGCCAAAACCGCTGCGCTCACCAATGGGAGCCTTCCCCCGGAGGACAAATCGCTGAGCCAGCTCTGGCAACAAACGTTCGATATCCGCCTTGCTGAGTCTCTCTGCAGGGTTAGCCATGATTCGCCTCCTTGGCAAAATGCGCCCAGGCTACGCGATAGTCAGCTTCGCGGTCAGCCAGGGTGAAAGGGGCGGTGTATTGGATTGTGCGTTGTATCGGGCCGCCGGGTTGAGTGTCGTCGAGGATGGGGCGCTCGATGAGGGTGCCGTCGGGGACTTGGGGGTGGCCGTCCTTAGGCTGCACGTCTTCCCAACCGAGACGACCTGTTTTGGTACCGCCATCGGGCAGGCGAACTGTGCAGTCGGCATCGCGCTTACCGGCCTTGCGCGGTAGGCCGACGCCAACCAAGCCCTTACTGGCGGTGAAGACGATGCGGCCGCTGGCATCGTACCAAGTGTCGCGCTCGTATTGGCGCATGACGGGGAACTGCACGCGGTAGATGGTCAGCAGTTCGTCCAGGGTCAGGCCGAGGGCCCGCGCGGCGAGGACGTCAATTTCCACCAGCGCCTGACGACGGGTAAAGTCGCCGCGCGCGGTGCAGTTGCGCTGCCATTCGGGAGTGAGTTCGGCGAAAAAGCGCGGCGGCAGGCGTGGGTCATTGCTGGCCCAGGAGCCCTGCTGGAATGCGGTTTGCCAGCAGTCGCGCCAGAGATCGGCGTAGTGAGTGGTGAGGCAGTTTAGAGCCAACACCCGAATCGTCATTGCGCAATCTCTCGGCATTAAAGGCATCAGGCTTGCGGTGCCGTCACGAAAGTCTTTCTTACCCGAGACTCTTACAAAAAAATCGAATGGTAGCGATGCCCAGTAACCTGCAGCAGAGACGGTATGCTTTGAATCGCGAAAGGTAATAGAAAACACTCCGTCGATATGTGCCACCTTAGGAGGCATAAGAATCGGCCTGACTGATCGCTCGTCAGCGGGATGCGCACCTCGACGCGATGCAACTCTCCAGTATGCCGTTACTGGCCTCGCATCCTGCTCACCATCTTCCACCCAGCTAACTCGCGGCACGCGGCGAGCGTAATCTGCGGGGGCGCAGGCGGGTAAATAGTTGCTGCGAGGGAGATAATCGTCTGGCAGGTTTTCAAGGTCGAGCACATCGTAATGGCTATTCTGGGTGCATACTGCACGTGGGGTTTTGTTAAGCGGATTGCCTACGAAGAAATGTGGGCCTGACAGTACGAAGTCGACGTGGGATTCGACAAAACCCGTGCTGCGGCGAATGGTACCATCTCTTTGTCGGCCACTTTCATGCCACATCTCTGTGGGAAGGTAGTCTTTCTGCAGGTTTCCAAGGCGTTGTGGTGTCTGCGCAAATTTCTCAAGCACTGCTACGAGCTCGCGGCTATGCACCGCTGGTAGGCGCGCTTGCAATGCTGGAGTACCGGGTGCGTCGTAAAGTTGCGCAAAGGTTGCCAGCAGAGCTTCATCTACTTCGATCACGCGACTGGCATGGCCTTCAGTGCTCCAGCCACCTTCGTCGCGCTTGATTCCAGGAATTGCACCGCCTCCTGCATGGACAAGGCTGGCACCAATCGTTGCAGGCCAGAAAAGGTTAGCCATCGATTTGAAATGCACTGCCTGCTGGGGGGCTGCATAGATATGCAGGCCAAAACGCATTCGTCCGTGATCGTTAGTACCCTCAAATAACGCAAATTCATTTTGAAATTGATAATGCTGCCGTAGCCTTGGGTAAATAGCCTCCCGCAGCGCACCTGCTTTCGGGTCGTCGTACACACCCTCGGGATGCACTAGCGCTTGTACACCGCAGCCAATCTGCCATACCAGCGGCAGAAAGCACTTGAACAGGTTGCTCTGCTGGCCCTTGAGCAGAGGGTAGTTCTGCGTGGCATTCAGAAATGCCCCCATACCCTCAGTCGCCGCGCACTCGCCCAGATAATCCGCCCGCGCCTGCTGCAGCGCTGTAAACACCACCTCACGCTGCTTGGCTGCATCTGAAGCACTGAGCTTGCGGATTGCAAAGCGAGGATCGAAGTCCGATAGCAGCGACTGTTCGTTCCACTCGATCTTGATCCACGGTGGATTACCAAGGATCACATCAAAGCCACCACGGGCCTTGAACACATCGGCGAACTCCAGCGCCCAGTGCATAAAGTGCTGCTGGCCGGCCACCTGCTGCGCCACCTGTAATTGCGGCAAAGCATTGATCAGCGCGGCGATATCGACATGGCCGTAACGGTCGCGCTCGGGAGCAAAGTCCAGCCCATGCTGCGCCTGGGTTTCAGGGAATAGATCATCGGCCGACGCGCCGCTCAAACTGGCGTTGCCTAGCAGCACCGTTTCCAGCACAAACCACCAGTGTTCACGGTTGGGCAACTCGCTGCCTTTATCCAGCGGCCAGAACCACAGGGCACACCAGGCATCCATCACCAGTTTGAGACGGCGGTAGGGGCTGGCGTTTTTCTGTGCTTCGCTAAGCATTTCACGTTGATAGGCGGCGTCTTTTTGCGCGGTGCTAGTCGGAGCGCGGTTGGCGGCCAAGTCGGGCCATACATGCAGTTCATCGCAGGTAGCGGCGCGCACACGGGCCAGCTCCTGAGCGTGTTGCTGCCAGAGCTGCTCGGTGGCGGCACTCAGCGCCTGCACCCGTCTGATTTCATCGCGACTCAGCGGCGCAGTAAAACCTTTGCGCCATTGTTTGAACTGCTCGAAGGCGGCTGGCTCAAGCGCCTTGACCACCTTATCGCTGACCATGCCCATGCCTTCAGCAGGCAGCAAAAAGTGGAACACATCGGTAGCGGCTGGAACTTGTGTGAGTGGCAAAGCACGTGGTGAGGCAGCGCGCCAGTCGCGTTCGGGCTGACCGTTTTCACCTTTGCCTGGGCTGAGCTGGGCCGTGCTAAACAACTCGCGCCGCGCCCCCACCAGGGAGTTACCGTTGTACAGTTGCAAGCCAAACCATGGCACATGACTGCCTTTGAAAATGGCGTTAAGCCACAAGGAGACTTCGGCCAGCTCCACCGCGATGGGGTTAAGGTCCACACCGAAGACATTGCTGTCGGCGATGTACATCTTCACCCGCTGCTTTTCTTCGGTGTACTGCTCGTGCGGGATGGTGCGGCCCAGCTCTTTCTGTTTGGCTTGCAGATAGGCTTCGGCCAATTGGCTGACTGCCTCGTTCAAGAACGCCGCGCTGCCCATAGCCGGCTCGCATACGGTGAGTTTCAGAATTTCATCTGCTGCTTTACCGGGCAAGATTTCCTTTAGCGCATGTTCCACCAGGCATTTGGTCAACACTTCCGGGGTGTAATAGCTGGCTGACTTCTCGCGGGCACGACCGGCCAGACGATAGATAAAACTGCCTTTGGGGTGGATCTTGGTATTGCCGCCAAACAGGCGTTCAGCGTCGGTGTACTGGCTGATGCTGTTGGCAGGTACAAAGTAGGCCGCATCCAGCGGGTTGACCTCGGCTTCTTTTTTCTTCTCGGCAGCGCTAGGGGTATCGAGGCCATCCTCGCTGCCCGTATCGCTCTCGCTCGAATCGTCCTCTTCGCTCTCGTCTCCCGTAGTTGCCTTCTTACCCTTGGGGTCAGGGCGTACTTCGTAGAGATCTTCTTCGGCGAAAAAGCCACGGAAGGACAGCAACGATTCGTACACTGCACCTAGCTGGTTAATTCCGAGGGTGCCATAACTGATACGTCCACGACGACTCTTGCCACCACCACGGGACAGTGACATTAGCTCAATGACTTGCTGCAGCACCGAGTTACGCAGTTTGACGCTACCCAGCAGCGGCGTGCGAGTCGGGTCAAACAGGTGGCCCTGCAGCGGCGCAATGGTGAAGCCGTTATCGAGCAAGCCATCATTGCTGCCACTCAGGTCGAGCTGACTCGCTGTGGCATCCCGGCGCGGATAGCCTTGCCAGATCAGGCCAAAGAGCTGCTTGAGGCTGTCGTGAAAATAGAAACCTTCCTGGGCTTCGCTGGTGGTCAGCGGGGTTTGTTCCAGCTCGCGCAGGTGCTCGATGCTGTAGCCCTTGAGGTAGGCCTCGGCATCGATGGGCGCATAGCCCAGCTCGGGCCGTGCTTCGATATAGAACATAAACAGCAGGCGGTACATGTAGCGCAGGCTTTCACGGCTGAGCTGGTCGGCCAAGTCAGTATCGTTACGCTCGAACACCTTCTCTTTGGCCACAGTGCGTTTGTACCAGATGGCCTCGTTGGCAATCAGCTCAATGCATTCACGCAGGGCGTATTTGAGATCAGTGGATACCTCAAAGGCATGCTTGTGCGAGCTGTCGTCCAGGCTGTCGAGCAGCGCCACTCCGCCTTCCACCGGCAGCACCGACTGGCTGCCCAGCAGAGCGGCCATAGCGCGGAACTGCTTGTCATCACGCGGGCCGAACAGGTCCGGCAGGTTGAAGCGCAGCAGTGCCTTGCGCCCCCATTTGCTGCGCTCGATTAGCAGCCACTCTTCATGGTGCAGCAGCAACACCCAGCGTGGCGGGTGGTCATCAGCAAACAGGCGCTTGCTGAGGGTTTCTTCCCAGTCGCTGTGGGCATATTTACCTTTGCCTTGCTCACTGGCCGCTGGCGCAAGCAATTGCAACGGGCTGCTGTCGTCGTCTTCCGCATTGGCAATAGCTGCCGCAATGACCAAAAGCGGCTGATGTTTGGCATCGCGATACACCGCGAACACCGGCAATTCGCCTTCGGCCAACGTCAGGCTCTGCGGCGCTAGCTCGTAACCCAGAGCGGCGAGAAGTGGCTGCACTAGGTCAATAAACAGGCTGGCGCGCTCGCTGGTTTTGCGCTCACTCAGAAAGCGCTCGCGGGCACGGAAGTAACCATTAGCCCCCGCAGCAGTGCGCAGACGAGCGACGGGGCTTTGCGCGCCCTGCTCTTTCCACTGGTCAAACAGCGTCTTGAGGTCTTTTTCGAGGATCTCATCCAGGTAGTGCTGGCTGTAAAACTCGTTGGCATTGGTGAGGCCGGTGATGGCAAAACTCATGCTGTATTCTTCCTTAAGCCATCAGTGCGGCGACAACTGTGAACTGAGCGCGGTCATCCAGTTGCAGGGTGTCGCGTATCCATTGTTGGTAGTTGCTGAACAGGTCTGCGGTGGCGCTTTCTTTCTGTTTACGTTTGGCTGCGATGACCTGTTCGATACCTTTGGCGAAATCGATTTCCAGCTGTTCGTTGTGTTTGTGCTGCAAGGTTTGCAGCTTAGCCAACTCGCGCTCAAGACGCTGGCGACAGCTGGCATCGAAGGCCTGCTTGATCGGTTTGATGTGTTTCTCAGCAGCCTGAATAACCGCAGGTAGCGCACTTTGCAGGGCACGGCTGTCGGGCGCCTGGCCATTGTTGGCCTGGGCTTTTGCGGTGCTGGTGAGCCCTGTGCGCTGCAGTGTTTCCGCCAGGCTCAGTACGCCTTCTACCTGCCCAGCAGCATTGAGCTGCACACCGAGCCACTCGGCCAGTACGGCTTGGCCGCGACGGTTAGGCACCTGGGCGAGCACCAGCACGATGGCTTCGCCTACGGTCAACCCCTGTGCGACGCGCAGCAGCGGCGCGCGCTGGCGACGGAACAGAGCCATAAGTTTGTAGTCGAGCCACTGGGCAATGGGGTTGAGCGCCCAGAGGTAGTGCAGCTGCGGCCAGGCATTGGTGTCGCGTGCCTGCTTGATGGCCTCTTCAACCACAGCCTTATCGGCGCTCAAGGCAAAGGTGTTATCGGTCGGCCACATTTCGCTGGCCAGATCACGCTTGAGCACCTGGGCAAGGTCGCGACTGGGCTGGAAGCTTAGCGTGCGGCTGGCATCATCCGTTTTGATTGCAGCATGTTCGCGTGGCGACTGTTGTGCCAGCCAACGCAAGGCATCGCGAAGGTAAATGTAGCTGTCGTTAAACAGACTGGTGAGTTCAGCAGTCGGCGCCATGAGTGCTGCTGTGCTGGCGGGTGCAACGCTATCATTGCTGGGCACGTTCGCGCCCCACAGGGCTTCGAAAGGGTCGATATCATCCCCAGCCAGTAGCGCGGCGAATTCATCGACAGTGCGGTTGCCTTCAATGGCCTTGGCCACTTCGACGATTTCCAGCTCCTCGTCATATAGCCCCATAAAGGCTGATGGGTCGCCGATATTCTTTGCCGCCTGCTCGTCCTTGTCGATCAGGATTTCCAGGTAGCGCAAGTCACCGCGAACTCTCTCGTGGCGAGGTTCGGTCAGCAGGTAGCCGATTTTCGGGGCATGCAGTTGACCATAGCGATCCACACGACCATTGCGCTGCTGGAACACCATCAGCGACCAGGAAATATCGAAGTGGATCAGCCGATGAGCTTGGTAGTGCAAGTTAAGACCTTCGGAGGCTACATCCGAAGCAATCAGCAGGCGCAGGGGCGAATGGGTTTTGCCGAAATCTTCGACTGTTTGCTGGATGTCCAGGTCAGGCAATTGGCCGTGCAGAATGGCTACGGCGTTATCTTTTAAACCAAGGGCCTTGGGTAGCTCTAGCTGGAGGAATTTCAGTGTTTCCACCCGCTCGGTGAAAATCACCAGGCGGTCACTTGGATTTTTGCCATCCCAACGCCAGTGCTGACCTTGTTTGAGCTGGCTGATGAGGTGCTGGAATTTGCTGAATTTGTCGACACTGATGGCCTGTACCAAAACTTGAAGATTACGCAGCCCCTCAAGATCAGGATGACGTGCGTCTTTTACCTCGAGCTTTCGGATGCGCTCTTTCAGCGTTTGTAGGCAGGCTGCCGGGGAAGAGAAAAGCGCCTTTTCCAGCACGGTGCGGAACAACATGGCACCGTCGCGCGCACCGGTCCCGTCGCTATTAAGTTTGAGCTCGGCTAGGGCATCGAAGGCGAGGTTTTCCGCCGGGGTTGCGGCGCAGGCCAAACGAAACACTTCTCGCTCTGGGAACTCCTGCTTCATCTGCTCGCGCACGTCTTTCTTGAAACGGCGAACAAAAAGGTGATCGACATCCTCGCGGGTGTAATCGGCCCCTACTGGAAGCACAGTGGGGTCGAGCATGCGCACGAGGCTGGCGAAGCTGTCCTTTTTGCCGTTGTGTGGTGTGGCGGTGAGCAAGATCAGTGCATCGGAGCGTTGCGAGAGTAACTCGGCCAAGCGATTACTCTGGGTGCGATTGCCCTTGTAGGAAACGTTGTGGGCTTCGTCGATGATGATCAGATCCCACCAGGCGCTTTCCAGGTAGTGCCGGTACTCGCTGTCGCGCTTCAAGGTATCGACCGAGATGATGGTGCGGTCGTAGTAGTTAAAGGGATTGTGATTGGCTGGAATATCACGACGAATGTGCTGAATACCTGCTGAGTCCAGGCGGGTGAGCGGGATAGTAAATCGGTTCCAGAACTCCTGCTGAAACTGGCGCATCATACTTTTGGTAGTGACCACCAAAATGCGGCGAGCTTTACCTCTGCGCATCAACTCGGCGGTAAGGATGCCGGCCTCAAGGGTTTTACCCAAGCCTACTGTGTCCGCAATGAGCAAGCGCGGGCGTAGTTGCTGCAAGACCTGATGAGCAGGCTGCAACTGAAACGGCAGCGCATCCATTACTCCATGCTGTCCAATGACTACAGATTCGTTTTGCAGAGCCGATTGACGCAGACGCGCCTCGATAAACAGGCGCGAAGCGATAAATGTGGGCGAGTCGTCGTACACCAGCTCAGTTTTTGCTGGATCAATCAGGGTAACGTCTTCGAGCTGAGTGAGGAAAAGAGCATGACGATTGCGTACGGTTTCCGAAACGCCAATACACGAAAGCTGCCACCCGCCAAGATTACATTGATCTGCATTCTGGATAATCCACTCTTCATCGCGGATTAGTGCACGGGCACCGGGGGCCGGGGCTTGGGTCAGTTGCATGGTGCAATCCTTGTCAGGGCTTTAGGTGCGCAGCGAGCGCTGGAAAACGGAAGGCAATCACCACATGGGCCTACCCGGATCGGCACTGCCATCGATATTGAATTAATCGTCTGTCGCGTGGGTAGTTATGTCACCCAAAGGGGCATAACGAGGTATAGGACACAACGCATATTGCCCCCGAGCAATCGGCTTTAAGATTTTCACCACAGCGATGCGGCGGGTGGCACTTTACCAGCTTTTTAACCCCGAACTGGGCGAATGAGTTATGACAGACGTACTCATCCCAACACGCAGAGCCATGCAATACAGTACATACGGCTGGACTCGAAGCTACCGTTATGCCAACAGATGCAGACCATTCCCCATAGCAGATCTGACATTTTTATGCGCGATTTTCGGTGGAGTGACTACCTGCCAAATGCCGGAGTAGCCGTCCTACATACCTTGCGTGGTCAAACGGGTGCCATCTATGCGGCGCCGACTGGTAACGCCTAAAAGATATCGATTTTCCGCCTTATTTTACATTCTGAGATCGATTTAAGAGAATCTCAGACCTACTTAATCGCAATGACGTACCACCGGAGAGGTTCGCCCCATGTCATTGCAGTGCCCTCGCAGCCACAAGCGTAGCCGCGCTCACCTGCGACAACCTGCCACAGATAGCGCGCCTGGCTCTCAGGCGCACCTCAATTCAACGATTAGGCTGTCTGGTGCGGCGGCCTGTCGCACTTGGGGTGTCAAAACACTCTTATTAAACTCAATACGCCTTCATGATGTGCTTTCTCCCAAGCGGTGAATGCACTGGCAATGCTCATCCGCAACGGACTGACTCCGCCCTTGCAAAGGCATCGCGTGATTATAAAAATGCCCAACGAGGTCCACCGTGAAAAAAGTGTTGGCAGCTGTTTGTTTACTCGTACTCTCAAATGCTTATGCCGCCCAAGAGCCTGAAGCGGTGTTCAACCGCTCCTGCACTATGTGCCATAACGGCCAGTCACCCATGGCTCCAAAAAAAGGTGATCAAGTGGCTTGGAAACCCCGCTTGGAGCAAGGCACCGACGCATTGGTCAAGCACGTGACCGAGGGCTTCAAGGCCATGCCGCCACGGGGATTGTGCATGGACTGTAGCGAAGAAGATTACAAAGCCGTGATTGCTTGGATGTCTAAGTAAGGTTGCGGCAGGGATGGCAGCTTGCTGCCATCCACCCGCTCTTATCTACGGCCGCGGAACGACGGCATATCGATCATGATGGTGTCTTTAGAAGCGGGCCGTTAGCGTCAGGTAAGCTGAACGTGGTTGAGTGGGTAGTACCACTGGAGAGCCCATATATTGATAGGTCTCAAAGACTTTGCGACCTGTCAGGTTTACCGCCGAAACCGAGATCGTGTAGCGGTCGAAATCGTAGGAAGTCTGCGCATCCAGCAGTGCGTAGCCTGGGACGGATACCGTATTAGGTAGGGTTAACTCACGCGCGCTGAGTGCTGTAATACCAGCACCGAAGCCCAGTCCCTTGGCGGCGCCGTCAAGTATCCGATAGCGGGCTGCGAGGCGACCGCTGTGCCGCGGTACGCGAGGCAGTCCGTCACCGACCGGAATCGAGTTGTCCTCTGTGATTTCTGCCTGGGTGTAGGCGTAGTTGCCCAGCAATGAAAGAGCGGGGGTCGGTTCCCAAACCAGATCAGCTTCTACTCCGCGAGCGCGTTGTTCGCCGCTCTGCACCGAATAACCCAGAATCGCGTAGGTAGGGTCAGGATCAGGGGTAGACACATTACGACGCGTCTGCTCGAACATGGCGAGAGTGCCAGAAATGCCCAGATCGTTGAACGCCAGTTTGACGCCCGCCTCATAATTGCGAGACAGCTCAGGCTTGGGCGCCTCGTTACCAGTAAAGTTGAACGCCCCCCTGAAACCGGTGGAATACGCCGCGTAGAGCGCAAGACTTTCGGTCAGGTCATAAGTGATGCCAAAACGTGGTGTCACACGATGATATGAAGTATCTACACCTTGCTCTTGTTGGTTGATGTCGAGCTGGGTCAATCGCAACGACCCCAACAAGTGCAAACGGCCATAGGTCGCTTGATCCTGAACGTATAAAGCCTTCGTCTCGTAACGGTTAGTCTGGGACACAATTGTTTCGGGCGTCGCGCCGTAGGAAATCCCATATCCCGGATTGGCAAGGTCAAGCTCGCCGATGAGTTCAATGCCGGACATCCCCGAGCTGAAGTGAGTATTGTCGTAACTGATACCAACCAGCAACTCATGATCTCCGCCCAGCGATTCGACTCGGGAGCCTAGGTTGGTATCCAGCGTGCTTTCCCGGATGTTCGTGGGCAGGTAAAGCTTAAATATCGGGTAAACCGTGGGTGTCGTAGGATTCGGTCCCAGAAGGTCCGGAAATACAAGGCTGCCATAGTCACGAACTTTGCCCTCGTAATACTGAGCGGCAACGGTCAGTAGTGTGTCGTCGTTAAGCTCATGCGTGAACTCGGCGGTGGTTGTTCGATTCTCGATGGTGGTGTGAGGCTGTCCGTTGGTCGCTCCTGGGAAGGCGTTGCGATCAATGTGCCCGCTCAATGCTGGAGCGGCTGGCAGGCCGGAATATTCGACCTGGCTGCGATTCTCGTATTGGCCGCGCAGTAACAACTCAGTCTCTGGCGATAGCTGGAAAGCGATGCTTGGTTGTATCGACCACTGATGGCCGTTGACATGATCAATCCAACTGTCGTTTTCTTGATAGTCGGCGGTAATCCGTGCGGCGACCTTGTCGCCGATGGGTGTGTTGAGATCCAGCGAAGGATTCTCTGTGCCGAAGCTACCGGTGCGCATCGACAGCAATGCACTTGGCTCGGCCTCGGGCCGTTTGGAAACCACGTTGATCAAGCCACCCAGTGGTGCGCCGATACCGCCGCCGTATAGCGCTGAAGTTGGGCCTTTGAGTACCTCGATGCGCTCGGTGCCGATGAGACTGGTCGGGTCGATGCTCGCTGCCGTGCCGCCAAATGCAGGCAAGCCGTTTATGTAAATCTCCGCCGGAAAACCGCGCACGATTGGCTGAGCGAATAGTACCTCTTGCTGCTTGGTTGCTCTTACCCCCGAAACGTTAACCAGCGCGTCAGCAAGCGAATGACTTTCCTGCTCCTTGAGCATCGTTTGCGTCACAATTTGCACGGATTGCGGGACTTCGACCAGGGGCGTGTCGGTGCGCGTGGCCGACGCAGAAGATGGTGCGCTGTAGCCTTCACGCGACCCAGAAACGTTTATGGTTTCCAACGTCCAAATCTGTGATTGATCGGATGTTGGGGGTGCATCCACGGCACCGGCTTGTGGGTGGGCAATGACTGGTAATGCTAGCCCCAAAAACATGCAAAAGGCATGGCGCCAACGCAGACGCGACGGATCAATGTAAAACTGCGGCTCGTTCTTGTCCAAGGACATGGGATATTCCGATGAAAGTCATGTGAAGCTGAATACGCAGGTGAATTCGGCATCACCGGACTCAAAAGCCGGTCGATGCAGAGTCGGCAATGCGCGTTCAGCCAAAAGTCGATGTGACGTTCAACGGTCGAATCGGTGGTGCCCGGCTTCGTGCACCGAGAAATATCGGTGGCGCTGCTTGCTGGGGAATTAAGTGAGTAGAAAAAAGCTGTAACGGTGAAACATTAAGCCGAAAGCTAGGCAGGTTTGACTCGGCGAGAGCAGGATGCTGGAACAGCAAAGAGCAGTACCCGCATTTCTCCCACACGACTAGATCATGGCTCTTACCGGCAGATGCATGGTGTGACATCTGGCTCGTGCCAAGCATGTCGTGGCACTCCATGCCAGCCATGCTCATTGTTTGACTTTTGCCATGGGCAAGGCTGATCCCCTGACTGATCAGGGGGCCGGCAAAAATCATTAGCATGGCGAACAGGCTCAGCCATGCTCCGATAATGTGACGCTTACGCATTAGCAGGACTTCTGCTCATCACGCGCAGCCTTCGATACCTGTGTCTGCCGCTCGTATCCGGGGATAGGCAACCAGCGTCGAAACCCGGCGCCCCCTTTCCCCGTCAGAGGACACCAGGAAAAATCCCAGGGTGCAGGTGGGAAATCCTCTTTTTCAGGGTCAACGCCAGCGATAGAACGAGGCGCTACTTTCCAGTCAAACACCCTCATCGGCGAGCCTTGCCAAGCCAATACCAGTCCTCGTGCTTGGCTATCGTCAGTATTTATCCACCGGGCCGCTGCCGCAGTCATGAAGGCATCAATGTGTTCTTCGTGGATGTGCGCCTGATAGGTCGACGTGAGTAACCAACGGCAGACACTCAGGTAGTAAGTCCAATTCAGCGACGGATGATTCCGGTACGCCCAGGTCATAAAACTGCGAAATATGTTCAAGCCGTCTGGTGGATCTAGCTTGAGCAGCCCCGGACACACATCGAACAACGTATGCCAGTAAGGCAGCAATCTGGCATCCAGTTGAACAAAGCTGCGTGCGTTGCAGGGATAGTCTGGAAACGGCAATAGGAAGTCGCCACGACTGTTTATGCGCGACGTTTTGCTAACCAGCCGCGAAACGCCTGAAGGAATGACTACAGAGCGCATACCAGCCTCCATGCCATCGCCGCTTTCGATATATTGAATGCAGTAAAACTGAAAGTCAGACCTTCGGAAGCACTGGATCTGCAACCGGAATGATTAATAACGCGAGACATACTGCCTTCTCTACAAGACGATTGGACGGCGCTCACCGGCAGTCGCTGCAGCGACGACCTAGCGTAAACGGACGACAAAAAACGAGCGGTGGCAGACAAATCAAGCCGGCCCCCTTGTAAGCGTCAACTGAAGGGAAGCTCGAGGATGGGCTGAGGGCCAGGAGTATCCAGGGGGCCTTGCAGTGCATCTCAAGACTAGAGCGCGGCTTTTGTCCGATTCGCAGTAGCGAGGTCAGGCAAAAGTTAAGGCGATGTTCAACATCGCCGTAGGGCAGTTTAGGCAGCAAAGACTACCGGCCCAACCACGGGTTGAACGGTCAGTGAAGTCCATGTTCTGTGCCGGATTATGGCTGACGCATGCAGAGCAAACTGACCGCCACCAATAAGTTCGAGCACTATCATCTGCCCATGCACTAAGCCGAATCACCACATTGAAAACTGCTGCTACAGGACTTTTTCTCACTATGGCTTAACATTCTCAAATCCGGCCATTAACGTTAGACATGCTGGCCACCGTTAACGTGAATCTCTGCGCCGTTTACATAAGAAGCGCCACCGGTGCAAAGGAAGTAGACGAGCGAGGCAACTTCTTCAGGTTTGCCCAGCCGGTTCATCGGCACTAGCCGTTCAACGATCTCCGCAGTGCCTGCGGATAGTATTGAGGTTTCGATTTCTCCGGGGGCGATAGCGTTGACCCTTACGCCATGTCGGCCAAAATCAAAGGCCATTTCCCGAGTCAAGGCGGAGAGCGCGGCTTTGGATGTGGAATAAGCGACACCTGCGAACGGGTGCACCTTGGATCCTGCAATAGAGGTAACGTTGATGATGCTGCCTTTTGCAGCTTTCAATTCATCAAACAGCCCCCGCGCAAGGAGGGCCGTAGAAAACAGATTGACATTGAAGACCTTGATCCAGGTTGCATAGTCGGACTCCAGAACACCAAGGCGTGTCCCCTCAGGCCCCTTAGGCGAAACTCCTGCATTGTTTACCAATGCATCCAAGCGTCCGCCCAATTTTTCCCTGATGGCCGCCAGGCTGTCACTGACGCTATCAATATCTTCGAGATCAAGATGAATGTGGTTGAGTAAACCCTCGGCCCATGGGCATTCAGCGACCCAGTCCTGGCGAGAGGCAGTGAAAATCCTCCATCCAGCGGCTTGAAAGTGTTTGACGGTGGCATGGCCTATGCCACGACTGGCACCGGTCAATAACAATGTCTTCTCGCTCATACATGCACTTACCTATTAGAAAGTTTCGCTTTGTTTTTAAGCGGTCTAGGTCAAAAAATCGCGAGCTTCAATGTGCTGCTTTTTGGCAGGCGTCATGAGTGGCCATGACTCTGATAGCCGCTTTTGTTCGCTGCAAACGTCGGGTGGTCCGCTGGGATCCCAAGCACTTTTTGGCCATTTCTCGTTTCCTTGCGTTGAAGCGCCTGAACGGTGATGAGCGTCCTTCTCCCGGATGAGGATGAGTCAATCTTACCGTTCGAACGTTCGACTCTACGTCTGACTACAGGAGGCGGAAACGACATTTTTCCCTCATTACCGGTCACGGGATGGCCCACTTACGGCGGGACCAAACTGCAGGTTTCTTCCGTCAAGAATCGCTGCTTCGGGGAGCTGGGGCCTTAGCCCAGAATCGTAAGTTCGCGAAGGGTCCAAGACCGGTCCCGGCTGGCTGCGGTTTGTTAGGCACTGCAGTCGATTGGCGGGTTGTACGAAGTTGAGCTACTCGCCCGGGATATGAGCGATGAGGATCGGCGGCGCATATCTGCTTAGTCATGCAACGTGACTTCGGCGGACGCATACGAACTGACCTCACAGCTCTGTTGTAGTCCCGCCGAGGCTCCTTGTTTGGTCATTATTCGCGCTCATGGGCTCTCGACAGGCTTGCATTCCATAGGCTCATTTCGTAACACTTGATTTGCGTAGCTGCCTCCTCAGTCGTCGGTACGCGCTAATATCTACCAATCCAAGGAGCGATGAATGCGTGTGCGTCCAGCGATAATGGGTGACTCTGAGGGCATGAGTAGAATCGCAAAGGCTACCTTTTCACTGGCGTGCCCAGCAGATACTCCAGCAGAAGAATTGGAGCGCTACATCAGCGAAAATCTGACCGCGCGTTGTTTTCAGATCGCGCTGGATACGTCAAGCCAGGAGGTGCGAGTGTTGGAGAAAGCCGGAGATATTGTGGGTTTCAGTTTGGTCGACTACAAACCAGATCGATTAAACATCCCACTGGCGGATGGCATCCCTGAGTTGAAGCGATGCTATGTCGATTCAAAACACCATGGAACCGGTGCCGCACAGTTCCTCTTAACTGCAACGCTTGTTGGTATTTCAGATCGTATCCGGCTCACGGTGAATGATCAGAATGCCCGCGCAATAAGCTTCTACCAACGTAATGGATTTTTGACAGTAGGAGAAACCAGTTTTCAATGCGGCGATGATGTCCACCGAGACTTGGTGATGGTACGTAAACTGTAGGGTTGCGATTTTTGCGTAAGCGTTCCGGGAAAACAGATTGCGAGACTCCTGCATTCTGGCGATCGGTGCCAAGTACCTAGGTCAGGTCGCCGGACGCTCACAATGAAGGTCAAATCGAATGCAAACGCGTAGTCAACTGGAGTGCAACCTTGCGACAGGTAGGCACCCGTCTAATTAGGCAAGTGTTGAGCGGACGCTTACTACGGTTTGGCTCTGGCCGGGAAATTTCCGTTGGGTTTGAAGCATAAAAAGCGGGTCAACTTGACCCGCTTTTTATGAGCAATTCAAAGCCGTTCAGGCTGCGTGATCACCGCTTACGCCCATTGGAGGCAATGTTAGCGTCGGCTCGGTCCCATCCCCCACCTAAGGCTCTAATCAGGCTCACCGTTGCAATGGCCTGAGTGCCCGTCAGACGGCTCAGTTGCAGTTCGGTTTGTAAGACCTGGCGCTGAGCATCGATAACTTCCAAATAGCTAATTTGCCCCTCTTCATACTGAGTTTTAGAAAGTCGCTCTGTCCGTATTGATGCTGCAACAGCTTCGCTTTGATTACCTTTCTGATCATCGAGCAACCTCAGATCTGCAAGGTTGTCTTCTACCTCTCTAAAGGCCACCAATACTTGCTCCCGATACTTCGCAACCTGCTCGTCGTATCGAGCCCTTGCAGAGGCGAGATCTGCTTTCCTCCGACCACCATCAAATATCGGTAACGTCAGCGCCGTTCCCGCAAGGGGGCCTAGTAGAAAAGACCGAGTCGACCAGTCGAACAGATTCCCCAGCGATGACGACTCGAAGCCGGCGGAGGCATTTATGTTAAGCCGCGGGAAAAATGCTGATTTCGCCAATCCGATTTGTGCATTAGCCGCGGCCATAGCTCTCTCGGCGGCAGCAATATCTGGACGGCGCTCCAGTAGGGCCGATGGTAACCCGATAGGCACTTGGGTCGCGATGGGCTCTATAGGTGAGTCAGGGAAGTCGAAGTCGGCAGGAGACTTACCCAACAACACTGCAAGACTATGTTCTGACGTCGCACGCAGCCGTGCGATCCCTACCGAGTCCGCCCTCGCGGTCGATAGTTCGTTGCGCGCTCGCGAGAGGTCAAGTTCGCTTATGTCACCTTCTTTGAATCGCCCCTCTACTAATTTCAGGGTGTTTTCACGCAGGGTGACCGTGCGACGAAATAGTCGAAGTTGGTTGTCGTACTCACGCAGCTCGAAATAATTTTTAGCCACATCAGCTTGGAGGGCTAACAGCACAGAACGATACAGCGCCTCGTTCTGTGCTTGATTAGCGAGCGCAGTGTTCACTTGTGAATCCACCTTCCCGAACAGGTCTACCTCGTAAGAGGCCGTCGCCTGCGCCCGCCAAAGAGTCTGCGTGGACCCACTCGCATCGTCAGACAACAATTGTGAGGCAGGAGACAGGCGTTCACGCGTAGGACCAAATCCCGCATCTAGGGACGGGAACCATCCCGCTCGGGCTGATTGGGTCAAGGCTCTCGATTGCTGGACTCGTGCGGCAGCCGCCTTCAGATTCTGATTAGCCTCTGCGGCTTGCCGCTCCAGGTCGTTTAGCACCGGATCGCCAAAGACTAGCCACCATTCCCCACGATGCTCGGCATCGGCCGGTTCAGCGTTTTTCCAGGCGCTATCTTTGGGCAATGATGCTTGCTTCTGTTCAGCCGAAGCTTCCTTGAACGCCTGCGGAGTCGGGACGTCGGGGCGGTTGTATGTCGGCTCCACAGAGCATGCTGATAGAAGCGATAGCAGCGCTGAGGAAGTTAGCAGTCCAAAAATAGACTTTTTGGGTAATTGGATCATTCGTTTGGCTCCGATCATGCGTCCAATGCTTCCGTTGTCAGGTGAGGCGCGTCTTTTTGAGCCACGTGTACTTTGCCACCTGCCAGCGTACGCAGGACCACGTAGAAGACAGGTGTCAGTGCGAGACCGAACAGGGTCACGCCCAACATGCCGAAAAACACCGAGATCCCCATGGCTTGGCGCATTTCTGAGCCCGCACCAGTGGAAAACACCAGTGGAACAACGCCCATGATGAAGGCGATCGAAGTCATGAGAATTGGTCGGAGACGCAAGCGGCTCGCTTCAATGGCTGCCGTCAGCGGCGTGTACCCGTCGTGCTCTAGTTCTCTGGCGAACTCGACTATCAAGATGGCGTTTTTGGAAGCCAATGCGACCAATACCATCAACCCGATCTGGGTAAAGATGTTGTTGTCTCCCTGCGTGAGCCACACCCCCGTGAGTGCGCACAAGATGCTCATGGGAACGATCAGGATTACCGCTAAAGGGAGGGTCAAGCTTTCGTACAGTGCAGCCAGTACGAGGAATACGAGCAGGACGCTGACAGGGAAGACCCACATACCGGCATTACCTGCCAAAACCTTTTGGTAAGTCAGCTCAGTCCACTCGAATTTTACGCCTTGAGGCAACACCTCGGCTGCAATGCGCTCTGCTGCTGCTTGGGCCTGGCCAGACGAATAGCCCGGCGCTGGGCCGCCGTTAATATCCGCTGCGGTGTAGCCGTTATACCGAACCACCATGTCCGGACCGTAGGTTGGGGTGATACGAACCAGAGACGATAGGGGCACCATTTCTCCACGGTCGTTTCTGGTTTTCAGCTGAAGGATGTCATCTGCTCGCTGACGAAACGGTGCGTCGGCCTGCACTCGTACCTGGTATACACGGCCAAAACTGTTGAAGTCATTCACATACAAAGAGCCAAGGTATACCTGCATGGTCTTGAATACATCCGTAACAGACACGCCCAGCTGTTTGGCTTTCACACGGTCTAGCTCGACGTTTAGCTGCGGGAAGTTGATCTGATAGTTAGTCAGTGACCCACCAAGCTCCGGGGTCACTGCAGCCTTGGCCATGAATGCTTGAGCGGCCTTGTTAAGCTCCTCATACCCGAGGCTACCTTGGTCTTCCAGCTGCATTTTGAAGCCACCCAGTGTGCCAAGCCCGAGTATTGGAGGCGGTGGAAAGGCTGCGACATAGGCTCCTTTGATACTGGCGAACTTTTGGTTAAGGGATGCGACGATGGCCGCGGCGGACTCATCTTTCGATGTACGCTCGCTGAGAGGCTTGAGGGGGACAAAGACAATCCCTGCGCTAGAACTGTTCATGAATCCGTTAACGGACATGCCAGGGAAGCCGACTGCGTGAGCTGCGCCCGGCTGCTTCATGACTATTTCGCTCATCTGGCGAATCACTTCTTCCGTACGGTCAAGAGAGGCGCCATTGGGAAGCTGGGCGATGGTGACCAAGTACTCCTTGTCCTGCATGGGAATAAACCCAGCAGGCACAACGTTCCCCATAACCGCCGTGAGACCCAGAAGAACCACATAAACAACCAGCATGCTGCCCTTGCGCTTAAGGATGCCTGTTACGCCTTTCGAGTATTGCTCCGAGCCACGATTAAAAACCTTGTTGAATGCTCGAAAAAAACCGCCCAGTAGCTTATTCATCACCCGTGTTAAGGCGTCTTGCTTAGCGTCGTGGCTACGCAAAAGTAGTGCGCTGAGGGCTGGAGAGAGCGTGAGTGAGTTGAAAGCAGAGATCACTGTAGAGATCGCAATTGTCATCGCAAACTGCTTGTAGAACTGGCCCGTGAGACCGCTCATAAATGCCAACGGTACAAACACAGCAACCAACGTGAGTGCGATGGCAATGATGGGGCCGCTGACCTCTCGCATGGCTTTATACGTGGCGTCCCTCGGGGTCAGACCGCTGGCTATGTTCCTCTCCACGTTTTCAACCACAACGATGGCATCGTCAACGACGATACCAATGGCTAACACCATTCCGAAAAGCGACAGGGCATTGATCGAGAAGCCGAAGGCCAGCAATAGCGCAAAGGTACCGATGATGGATACCGGTACAGCGATCAAAGGGATGATTGCTGTACGCCATGATTGGAGGAACACAATGACGACCACGACCACCAGTGCGATGGCTTCGAGCAGTGTTTCTATAACCGCCTGAATGCTCGACTTCACGAAGCGAGTGGGGTCGTAGATAAGCCTGTAATCCAGGCCTGGAGGGAAATCAGCGCTGAGATCTTTGAGTGCAGCGCGGATTTGATCAGAGATCTCCAGCGCGTTAGCGCCAGGCAATTGGTAGATGGCGAGGGAGACGGCGGGTTTGTTGTCCAGCAGCGCACGCAATCCGTATTCAGCCGCAGAGAGTTCGACTCGGGCGACATCCCGCAGATGAGTAACTGCGCCATTCGGGCTAGATTTGAGAACGATGTCGCGGAACTCGTCGACGGTCTTCAAGCGACCCTGGGCATTGATTGTCAGCTGTACTGCAGTACCCGGCGAAGAAGGCGCAGCACCAACGGCGCCCGCAGCAACCTGGATGTTCTGTTCTTGGATGGAAGTGACAATCTCCGAGGCGGTGAGATTACGCTGTGCCACCTTCTGCGGATCGAGCCACACACGCATTGCGTAGTCACCTGCCCCCCACATATCCACACGGCCAACGCCAGGTATCCGCTCAAAGCGCGTTTTGACGTTCCGTAGGCCGTAGTTTCTCAAATACGTTGTGTCGTACCGATCATTCGGTGAAACGAGGTGCAGAAAAAGAACTAATGAAGAAGAGCTTTTGAGCGTAGTAACACCCAATCGTTGTACATCTTCGGGCAGTCGTGGCAATGCTTGATTGACTCGGTTCTGTACCAACTGGGTAGCCAAGTCCGGGTCAGTTCCTAATGCGAAAGTTACAGTGATGGTCAGGTTACCGTCACTGTTCGCTTGAGACTGCATGTACAGCATATTCTCAACGCCGTTGATTTTTTCCTCAAGCGGCGCAGCAACTGTCTCGGCAATGACTTTGGGGTTCGCTCCAGGGTACTGTGCGCTGATTGTGACCGAGGGTGGAACGACCTCTGGATACTCAGAAATCGGCAATTTAAATATTGCTATCAACCCTGCAAGCAGGATCACCACGGATAGTACGCCCGCAAAGATCGGACGATCAATGAAGAACTTTGATATGTTCATTAATGACTCTTTAAGTGAGGCGGCTACTTACTCTCAGCGCTGCTTGAAGGTTAAAAAGACAACAGGACGCTTAAGGATGCACTCTGTTTTATAATCAATGCGCGGACCAATAAATCGTACGTACCTGAGGGGCATTCGTTGTTTATTAGTGAATTCTAGTTAGTGCTGTCGTGGGTCAGTGAGCGTTTCTAGCCTGAGCGTCACTTTGGGGAATTATCTTCCCTAGAACCTGCTCCCCTGGACGGACTCGCTGAATACCGCCTACCACCACCCGCTCGCCCTCTTCGAGTCCGGACGTGATAATTCGATCATTGCCTTGTAGATTCCCCAGCGCTACCGGGCGATAAACAATATGGTCATCCTTTCCCACGACCAAGACAAATCGCTTATCTTGATCGGTGCCAA
Source organism: Pseudomonas sp. NA-150 (assembly GCF_044336365.1). Taxonomy (NCBI): domain Bacteria; kingdom Pseudomonadati; phylum Pseudomonadota; class Gammaproteobacteria; order Pseudomonadales; family Pseudomonadaceae; genus Pseudomonas; species Pseudomonas sp. NA-150. The sequence continues at coordinate 5,828,393 of NZ_CP172305.1, forward strand.
TTGCCGCATCATCAATAAGAAGGGCCGCGTATGGTTCACTGCCGCCCACTTTCACACGCGCATAAAGCCCCGGAACCATGGTGCCATCAGAGTTGTCAAACCGTGCACGCATGCGGATAGTGCCTGAGGTAGTGTCGAGTTCATTGTCTACGGATTGGATGACTCCCCGGCGCGAATACCCTGTCTCATCTGCAAGTCCTAGATCAACCGGGACATTCCCTTTATTGCCGAGTCTGTTGATGTACTTAAGATAAGTCTGCTCATCAGCGTTGAACTCTGCATAAATGGGGTTCACAGAGACAAGCATCGTTAAAGGCGCGGCGCCTGCCCCGGCGTTTACAATGTTTCCACGCGTTATTTCTGCCCGCGATACGCGACCAGAAATTGGAGCTGTAATCTGGGTATGGCCGAGATCAATTTTAGCTGCATCCAGCGCCGCTTCAGCAGTTTTAAGATTGGCACTGGCCTCCAATGCTGCGTTGTTTTTTTCATCGTAGTCACGTTTTGCGATCGCATTTTCGGTAATTAGGCGCTGTGCCCTCTCCCAGTCGCTTTTCGTGTACGCGGCGCGAGCCTGAGCTGCCGCAACCTGCCCTTTAGCTCGTTCGACTTGTGCTTGGTAAGGACGTGGATCGATGATGAACAGAGTGTCCCCTTTTTTAACCAATTGGCCGTCATGTATGTTGACGTCCGTTATGGTTCCTGCCACCAGCGGCCTAATCTCAACTTTTTCCACCGCTGCTAATCGGCCAGAATAGATTTGCCAGTCGGTAACGGTTTCTCTTTTAACGACCGCGACATCTACCTCTTGGATTGGGAGCGGGCCTTCCTGTGCTACAGCTTTCTCTGAGTTATCGACCACCCCAAAGGCAATGACTCCCGAAATAAAAAGTATGCCTGCCGAATAAAGTGCCAGCCTGGTGCGGGGTTTGGAATTAGCGCTCATGGTTACTCCGAAGTTAATCCTGTTCTAGCTTGACTGTTGTGTGAATGCCAACTTCCGATGGCTAATTCGCATGAAATATGAAATGGCGCTTCTTGGGAGCCAAGTTTTTTGCTTCTCCAGCAACACCGCGGTTTTTTTACAGTGCACGGCATGCGTGAAAAATCACATCATCGACCTCTTTTCATTGTCTAGAACGCGTTCGCCATTGGCGATTTTTGTTCTGCGGTCGGCACGTATCCACCTGAAGGTAATAACCGCGGATACCGCGATTAGCGGAAAAACAATATTATTCATGCCCTTCCAGCCAAGTAATTGCAATATGGGGCCGGCGGCCAAAGTGGCGAATGCAGTGAACGTATATTGGATAAACTCTGCCACTCCCTGCACCCTAGCCTTTTCGGAGGGATGGTAGGAGGAAGTCAATAAGGTTGTGCCACCAACAAACATAAAATTCCACCCGACGCCTAAAAAAAGAAGCGCGATATAGAACGCGATCAAGCTGTCCGAAAACTGTGCAATCAATCCGCAAGCTGCACTTAGTGCCATTCCCAGGAATAAAATCGGCGGCAATCCGAATAGGGCAATCAGGCGCCCAGCGAATAGTGACGGCGCGTACATACCCACTAAATGCCATTGAATAATGCTGGCGCCATCATTTATGGAGTGATTGCTGGCGACAGCAGCCAGCGGTGTTGCGGTCATGATGAACATCATCACCACGCCGCCAATAACATTATTCGAGAGTGCCGCTAGTGAAATAGGTTGCCTGAATATAGTGAGTAATTTGCGTGGCGGCTGTTCGTGGTCGTGCAATTCCAATGGTTCTGGAAGTGCATCTTGGTAACCCAGCCAAAGTAATGCCGCAGAAGCAAGGCCCAGCAGGCATACCATCAAGTACGAGCCGGCGAATAGGACTGGGAACAAATCCGCGCTCCAACTCGCCAACAAAGGCCCAAGAAAAGCGGCGATCACTCCGCCCGCAAGCACCAACGAGATCGCGCGTGCTTTGCGGTTGTCAGGTTCCGAATCTGTTGCCGCCAATCGGTAATACTGGGCGAATGCTTGGAACACACCTACGGCGGCTGTCCCGATGCAAAACAGCCAGAAAGAGTTTAGGAAGACTGCCCATACGGAAACCAATCCGCCTATCGCGCCAGTGAGGGCACCTAGTACAAATCCACGCCGTCTACCTATCTTCTGCATGAGGGCGGATGCGAAATATGTCGCAATCGCGCCTGCTACGGTGATCAGTGCAAAGGGCAGAGTCGCAAGCGATTTATCGGGTGCGAGCTGATATCCCGTCAAACCGGTCAATGTGAGATCGATAGCGATGGCTGCCGTGAACAAACCCTGAGCTATTGCCAGTATCGCCACATTCGATCGGCTTGACGACTTTTCTAGCGCTGAAATGTCTTCCGATAATTTTGATGTGCTCATTGTGCCCGCCTCCAATCAAGAAGGTTTGAGCTGTCTGCCCTTACAACCATGACGACTCTCCTGTTGAGAAACTGGAGCATTCTCTACGTCACTTATGGCGGGAGAAAGGACTTAGTTCCCTCCTTTTGGGTCGTCAAGCTGCATTGCGAGCAGGTGTCACAAACAGGAAGAGTGATAGCGAAGCGGGACTGAGAAGCGAGAAAGAACGATGACGTTTTTTGAGGGTTTTTTGCTCTTTTCGCCATAAAGTTTTTGGAGGATGATTTGAGGCCAGCAGTATGAAAATCGGCCAATAGGACGCTGGCAGGGAACAGTAATTCCGAGCAGGATCTATGATTTTTTAAGAAGGTAATTCCATGCGTGACATCGCTTTCCTGGTCTTTCCCGAGTTTCAGATTCTGGATCTTAGCGGTCCGCTGGCCGCCTTTGAGATCGCTAAAGAGATTGGGGTACCAGACCCTTACTGCTGTTCGGTGGTTTCATTGTCGGGCGGTCCTGTGATGAGTTCGTCTGGTCTAGAAGTAAGGAGTCAGAAGATCAGATCAAGCCCGTACGACACGTTGATAGTGGTCGGCGGTAAGGCTTTTTCCAAGCCCTATGACCTTCCTATGGTGTCGGACCACCTCGCTAATGCGGCCGCGAAAGGTACTAGGCGAGTTGCGAGTGTTTGCACCGGGGCTTTTCTATTGGCTGCAGCGGGACTGTTAGATGGTCGGCGAGCTACTACTCATTGGAGGCAAACCGCACGACTGCAACGCAACTATCCGAAGGTGCGGGTCCAGCCCAATCATATCTTTACCAAGGATGGTGGCATCTGGACGTCTGCTGGCATCTCGGCGGGCATTGATCTGGCGCTGGCCATGATTGAGGAGGATCTGGGAAATGCTGTTTCCCATGAGGTCGCCCGCGCCATGGTCGTGTATCACCGTCGGCCAGGAGGGCAATCACAATTTTCGGCCATGGCCGATATGGAGCCGACGACGGATCGCATGAGGGAGGTGCTTTCCTACATGCGAGAGCATCTAAACGAACAGCTATCAACAGAGCATTTGGCATCAATTGCTTGCCTCAGCTTGCGTCAATTCGGTCGAGCTTTTCTGCTGGAAACGGGGGAAACACCGGCTAAAGCAGTGGAGCGTTTGCGTGTCGAGGTCGCGAGGCTGCGCGTTGAACGTGGGGCGGAACCGATCGAACTGATAGCACACTCGGTCGGTTTCAAGGATCCGGAGCGGATGCGCAGAGCCTTCATCAGAGTTATTGGACACCCTCCTCAAAGCATCAGACGGCTGGCCGCACATCAGGGTGTTAGCGCTTATGAGGTTAAGGTTGAGGCTGAAGTGTCTTAACTACCCCCTCAGGGTTTATTGCCCTCGGCGCAATCCTCGTTGCAACGGCGTATTTCAGCGCTGTACCGAAAGTCTATTCCTCGTAAAGCCGCCTCATCAGTAGATTCTAATTTCGGAAGGAGAAACAAGTCCGACTAAACCGTGTGGCGTAAATCGAGGGGACTAAGTCGTTTTGCAAAGCGCTAGTGACGCTTAAGCTTCAGCCTCTGGGTCTTAGTGACCCCGAATGGTCGCGGTAAATCTCTAATCTACTAATGGGACAGTCATGAAAGAACTTTCAGGCAAACGTGCATTCATCACTGGCGCTGCACGTGGTATTGGCGCAGCTATCGCTATCGAGTTGGCAGAAAAAGGAGCTGATATTGCTTCCAGCTATGTTCGCTCTGGGGATGCGGCGGAGGAGCTGGCCAGAGAAATTGAGGGATTGGGTGTTAGAGCCTTCCCTATCCAGGCCGATAGTGCGGATCCCCAAGCAGCTACGCGTTCTGTACATGAGGCAGCTAGGCTTTTAGGAGGGTTGGACATACTAGTAAACAATGCGGGCGTCGCTTTTATTTGCCAACTAGAGACAATGCCGCTGGATCAGATAGACCAGATCATCGCCGTAAACATTAGAGCAGTGATCTTGGCGTCTCAAGCAGCTATTACCTATCTTGGAGAGGGCGGAAGAATCATCAATATCGGTTCCTGTCTGGCGGAGCGTGTGGCCTTTGAATCGGTCACAGTCTATTCCATGTCCAAGTCCTCCCTACTTTCCTTTACACGAGGACTTGCTCGTGAGCTGGGACCGCGCGGTATCACGGTTAATACGGTGCATCCTGGACCTACGGACACTGATATGAACCCTGCCGATGGTGATGGCGCCGATGCGATGAGGGCTCATTCAGCATTAGGCCGATACGGTACTGGGAAGGATGTCGCAGTGGCGGTCGCGTTCATCGCAAGCCCAGGCGCTAAACACATCACCGGTACCGGGTTGAGCGTGGACGGGGGCGTAAACGCGTAGTCCTGATTTATCTACCTACAGACTCTCTGACGAGTTACCCCAAGCACCTTGATAGTAAGACTGAACGCCATTCCGGGGCTACAGACCTTGGTAGTTCTGGCTGATTTCCAGCAGTCATTCTAGTAGGGTGATTGGGGAACTTACATCTTCTTTGCGCGAATACTTAGTTAGGCGACCCACGTTTTACGGTTGTTGAGGCGCCGTTAAAAGTATTAGAGACAAAACCCTCAACTCAATCGCACTAGTGATCAGCTCGACCTTGAACCGATGTATTTTTCTATCGACAAGCACATGATCAATGCATGAAGTAATAATTTAAAGAAGATACGCTAATCCAATTTATGGTTTTTTCGTATAAAGAGGCTTGAATCAATGAGCGTTTTGTTGACTCGCCGCAAGGTGATTTCAGGTATGGGACTTCTAGGTATCGGCATGCTGGCAGGCTGCGATACCCGAGGTGAGCTATCGTACAAATACGGCAAAGACTTAAGCAATAAAATTCTTGGGCGCACATTCCGGCTAAAAGACACCGACGGCGAGGTAAGAACGCTTTCAAGTTATCGAGGCGTGATGCCCATGATTTTTTTTGGATTCACTCAATGTCCGGCAGTCTGCCCCACCGCCTTGGCTCGTGCAGTTAAAATCAAAAAAATAATGGATAAGGATGGCTACCTCCTTCAGGTTATCTTTATTACGCTTGATCCCGAACGGGATTCACCAGCCGTCCTCGACGCCTATGTAAAAACTTTTGATCCGTCATTTATCGCGCTTTACGGAACGCTAGAAGAAACGGCGGCTACAGCCAAGGAGTTTGGCGTGTTTTACGAGAAAGTACCGAGTGGGTCAACATATACACTTACTCATTCATCGACGAGCTATGTGTATGACTACCAAGGAACGCTACGCCTTGGATTTTCTCAAGCACTTTCGGCACAACAATGTGCAGAAGATCTGATTGCACTCATGGAGATTTGCTAATGTATTCAGGTCCAAATTTGACCAATATAAATCAACACGTTAAACAGATCGTACTTGGGTTTTCTCTACTAGGGCTGGCTTTCCAGGTTTCAGCCCAAACGCAGATAGAGGGCGCATGGGTTCGCGCGACAGTGCCAGGACAACAAGCGACTGGTGCGTTCATGACGATAACTGCAAGCAGCGACAGCAAGCTGCTCAGTGCCCAGTCACCGGTGGCGAAACTCGTGCAAGTTCACCAGTCGACAATCAAGAACGACGTGATGCGCATGCAACCAGTAGAGTTCGTCGCCTTGCCTGCTGGCAAAGCAGTCATCCTGGATCCCCACAGCTATCACATTATGCTTATTGACCTGATGAAACAGGTAAAAGAAGGTGACCAGGTGCTTGTGAATCTTACGGTAGAGAACGCCAAGGGCGAGAAGGAATCGATCAAGGTTGAGGCCACCGCGCGAGCTTTAAATATGGCTGATGACGCAAAATGAATCGATAGTTTCAACGATGAGCGCCAGTAGAAGAAAGTGGCTGACCGTGACGAGCGTTTAAACTGGGCGACGCCGCCAGCCACGTTGTCGGATTCGCTGGCCGCGTTTATCGAGTAGATTCGGCATGAAGCTAAGGCAAAGAGTTTTTTTGCCTTAGCTACCTTCGTGCGTGTAACACAAAAAAATTGTTGGCTTATCTCAGGTGACCTCGCGCGCGACCCTTGTCTGGTTGCGATGCACCTCAGGTTAGCGCGCTCAAGCCTTTTAGCATCGGCTTAGAGGAAGAGGATCTTGCATCTGACGGGCTAAATTTATCCGATGCGGCTCCGTCGCTTGCTTAGGCGTATCGTTGGAATATCTTCGAGATTATTTTCCACTGACCGTCGATCTTGAGCAGCGAAAGAAAGTCGTGGAAGCTCGCGCCCAAAACGTCATTCTCCATGTCCACTCGGACAACTGCAGCTGTGGGTGCGATAGCCAAGATGTCCAGGCGACTGCGGGTGTTCGGTGAAGCGCCCAGTGCTTTGAAGAAACTCGCAAATACCGGAACAGCTGGACCTTGAAGCAGCTCATCGCCGGTGTAGCCCCACATTATCGCGTCTTCGTGGAAGGCTTTCTCAATTCCAGCGATGTCCCCAGAACGATAACCGTCAATATAAGCTTGAGCTGCCTGAATTACATCGTCGTACTCAGTCGTGGCGACTGGTTTTATATGCGAAGTCATGTTGAATCCTCGAGAGCTACTTAGTGAAATGTGCAAGTTTTAGAGCCGCTCAGCACCACGTACTGCGATCACCACAATGGTTATTAAAACGAGTGCTCGCTCCCTGGCGTAGGATCGATGCATTCAGACCTAGCTGCGCGAGCCCCCAATTTTCAGGTACTCCCACGGCAAGTCCCCTGCGTGTAGGAGTGCAGGGGCTTTTTGTTTGGCGATGACTACAGCTCAGGAACTGCCCCTAGAGCGACCCCGCGGCATGGCGCAGAAATGACTGACCAAGGTCCGCCGAGAACAACGTTACAGAGCAACGATCACGCGGGAGCTAGTTTTGATAACTGCGCTCGACGCTTCATATGCTCATTCGCGACTCTCACAGCCTCGTCAGTTCTCCCCCACAGACCCTTTATCTGTGCGACGATCTCCGGCCGCGCGGTACGTGGATTCCCCGAGTTCATTGTCGGCTGCGGGTCGTACTCGAGCACGAGCTGCGTAAACTCTGCCGCATCCTGGCCTTTAAGCTCGGCGATGACCTTCAGCGCAAAGTCGATACCTGCCGTTACACCGCCACCTGTGATTCGGTTCCTGTCGACGCATACCCGTTCGTAGCTCGGTTCGATACCCAGTGCTATGAGGGGTTCGTAGAAAGGCCAGTAGGTTGCTGCACGGTAGCCCTCCAATAGTCCCGCCATGGCAAGAAGTACAGAGCCTGTGCATACGGCGGTTACATAGGTGGCAGTCTGTCCTGCGCGAGCAATAAAATCGAGCAACTCCCGGTCCTTCATGATTTCAGGGGTTCCTCCGCCACCTGCGACAAACAGCACGTCTAGGTTATCTGGAACGTCATCAATCGTGATCGTAGGGTTCATGGTGACGCCCATATCCGTGGGAACGGGCTCCATGGTCTTCCAGATTATGTGAGTTTTTGCATGAAGGCCGAACGCCGTCTGTGGGCCAGCCAAGTCCTGCAGAGTGAAACCAGGAAAAATTACCATGCCAATCTGCAGTTGTCGGTCTTGAATCTTATTGCTCAGCTCATCAGACATTACCGTCTCCTCTCGTCGTAGTTGACTAAAGAGTATTCCTGCTAGACGCTACACGTGAGTGGCTTAAATGACATCAAGCGATCGTTTTCTGCCAGTTATTTGATTTTGAGAGCGGGGGTCAACGCCGTGCATAAGATTGCGGTTCTGGTATTGAATGACGTGGTGCCGTTGGACTTTGGTATCGCCTATCAGGTTTTCGCCTTGGCTTCTCAGGTCGATGACAAGAACGCATACGAGGTGGAGGTGTGCGCACCCGAGCGGACAATTCGGGCCGCTAGCTTTGATATGCATGTGCGGTACGGCCTCGACCGTCTTGAGCTAGCCCACACTATTGTCATTCCAGGGTGTGAAGACCCGTTTGGAGAGGTTCCAGAGACGGTAAGAATCGCTCTCCGCGAGGCATATGTTCGTGGTGCACGATTGGCGTCAATCTGCACTGGGGCTTTTATCCTTGCCGCGAGCGGTCTTCTTGACGGAAAACGCGCTACTACGCATTGGCGTTTCGCCGAGGACTTGGCCAAGCTTCACCCAGAGATACAAGTAGAACCTAATGTTCTGTTCGTCGATGAAGGAAGCATCGTGACTTCGGCCGGCGCGTCAGCAGGATTAGATATGTGTTTGCATCTCGTGCGACGCGATTACGGCCAGTCTGTTGCGGCAAACACTGCCCGTCTAGCGGTCGCGCCACTGTACCGTGATGGTGGTCAGGCCCAGTTTATTCGTCAGGAGCTTCCAGGCTCTCCAACGAGCTTAATGCCCTTGATCGAATGGATGCGAGACAATTTGAACAGTTCGCATACGGTCGATAGTCTTGCGGCTCGTGCCAACATGAGCTCTCGCACCTTTGCTCGGCGATTTCAAGAACAGACCGGTACTACAACTTTACAGTGGCTTCTCACCGCTCGTATTGATCGAGCGCGTGCATTGCTTGAGGAGAGCGATACATCGATTGATCAAACGGCACTTCTTTCCGGATTCGGGTCTGCGGTGACCTTCCGGTCGCGGTTCCGAAGGGTCGTTGGCCTGACGCCGACGGAGTACCGTCGTCGTTTCAGCTCAGTAAACTAAAATCCAAATACCCGCAAACCATGGGTTTGGATTTTCAGGACGACCGACACGCTCACATTGATGCGTCAATCGCCAATCCCGCTGGCGATCAATGACAGTACCTCGCTCGGCGCATTTTTCGGGGCACAACAAATTCGGGATGGGAGCGCTGTAGTTTCACTACGGCGAAGCCAAGAACTTCCCATGGACAAATGCTAGAAAATCATGCCCTTATGCCAGCACCTTAGCCTGAGTCTTTACTGTCGTAAAGCTGGGCGCTATCAATGGATTTCTGGTCCGAGAGACCCGATAGGCGGTCAGTTGTAGGGCGGGTTTGCCTCATACTCCCTCCGGCTCGAGTGTCATGACCATTGGCTATGCGCCCGTGGATAATCAAAAATATTTCAGACCTATATCACCTCTATGAACGCCCACCTGTATCGACTGCAGTTGGGATTTTGGCGTGCCTGCACTTCGCTTAGCACGCTCATCATTTGAGAGGATCTGCGCATGTATAGCCCTTGCCCAAGTTGTAACTCTGGACGCATCGTCACGAAAAATATTGGGAAACAAGCAGGCGGTTTGATCGGTGCCGCAGGCGGCGCCGCCAGTGGTACAGCTGGCGCTCTGTCCGGCGCCGAAGCTGGAGCTGTTTTAGGTGTCGCCGGAGGCCCAATAGGTATCGCAATCGGGAGCGTCGCTGGGGCGATTTTAGGGGGGTTGTTTGGAGGGGTCGCTGGCGGTATCGCCGGGGCCACGCTCGGTGAACAGATCGATGACAAGGTACTCAATAACTATCAATGCCTAGAGTGCGGTTACAGCTTCAGCGCTAATCGCTAACTCATCGAGTCAGCCCCTGTTTCTCATGCAAACAGGGGCTCCCCCTTTGTCAAAGGACCTATTCCCATGGCTCATCTCATTGAACAAATGGCTTATGTTGGCGCAACTCCCTGGCACGGTCTGGGTAGTCGCCTTTCTCCAAAACAACCCATCGAAATCTGGCAGCGCGAAGCGGGTATGGACTGGAAGATCCAGGACAGCCCGGTGCATTTCAAATCCGATAGCATCGGTGCACTTGGCTCAATTCACACCTTCCCTGACCAGAAGGTTCTCTACCGCTCCGATACTAAGGCCCCGTTGTCCGTGGTTTCTCAGCGCTACCAGGTCGTGCAGCCGCGCGAGGTCTTGGAGTTCTATCGGGACCTCACTGAAGTATCGGGCTACGAGCTGGAAACGGCCGGCGTACTCAAAGGCGGTCGCAAGTTTTGGGCGCTGGCCCGCACTGGTCAAGATACGACCTTGAAAGAACGATCAGGTCAATGGTTATCTCCTGCTGGCCACCTCCTGTGACGGTACCTTGGCTACCACGGCCACACCTACAACTGTGCGGGTAGTTTGCAATAACACGTTGACTATTGCGCTGGACGGTTCGGCCAAAGCGATCAAGGTGCCGCATAGCACGCGCTTCGATCCACAGGCGGTTAAAAAGCAACTCGGTATCGCCGTCTCGCAATGGGACAACTTCATGCACCGGATGCGAATGCTATCTGAACGCAAAGTTCAGCGGCATGAAGCCATGGGATTCTTCATGAACGTGCTGTGTGATGCCAATCCGAACATGCCACTACCGGCAGTACTTCCCAACGAGCGGGCGCTACGCAAGGTGCAATGCCTGTATGAAGGTCAGGGCCGCGGGTCAACCCTGGAGTCAGCTCAAGGAACCGCCTGGGGCCTGCTCAACGCCGTGACGGAGTACGTCGACCACGAACGCCGTGCGAGAAGCATCGAGTACCGCATGGACTCTGCCTGGTTCGGGCAAGGAGCACAGCTCAAGCAACGGGCGCTGGAGGCGGCGCTACAACTTGCAGCTTAGGCCTAGTTTTCACTGTCCTCATCAACCCCTTCCCCATTCTGTTCTTCCACTCCCTAAACGCCTGATCGATCAGCTTCGTGCTGCTTGGGCGTTTTTTATGCCTCAAGGAAATGATTATGAGCACTCAATCCCCACTACATCTCAGAACTAAACCCCGTCCTGCCTTACGCTTGGTCGGCACCAAACAACTGCCGCGTGAGGACTGGTTGACCGTGCGCAAGCAAGGCATCGGCAGTTCGGATGCCGCCGCCGCTGTGGGCCTGAACCCTTATAAATCACAGCTGGAACTGTGGATGGAAAAAACCGGGCGTGACACCTTACTAACCATGCTCGATCCGCAGGATGAGGAAAGCCCCGCGTACTGGGGCAACATCCTGGAGCCGATTGTCGCATCCCATTACACCCGGCGCAGCGGTCATCGGGTCCGCCGGGTCAATGCGGTTCTGCAGCATCCTGATCCCAAACTGGCCTGGATGCTGGCCAATATCGACCGTGAGGTTATCGGTGCGTCAGAAGTGCAGATTCTCGAATGCAAAACCGCCGGCATAAACGGCGCACGTCTCTGGAAAGAAGGCGTGCCCGAGTATGTGCAGTTGCAGGTCATTCACCAGTTGGCCGTGACTGGCAAGCAGGCGGCGGATGTGGCGGTACTGCTCGGAGGTCAGCACCTGGAAATCCATCGCATTGAGCGCGATGAGTCACTGATAGCTCGGCTGATCGACCTGGAACGGCTCTTCTGGGATTACGTTGTCAGTGACACCCCACCGCCGGCAGACAGTTCGGCCTCAGCGGAGCAAGCTTTGCGCTGTCTGTATCCACAAGACAATGGACAAACCCTAGACTTTAGCCAGAACACACTGCTCTGCACGGCCTTTACCGAGCTGCAGAACGTGCGCAAGTCGATTGCTCTGCAGGAGGCGCAGGAAGCTCAACTTAAGCAAACACTGCAACAGGCCATAGGCGATGCCAGTCGGGCGACCTTCGCGACCGGCAGCATCACGTGGAAGAAAGCCAAAGACAGCTTGGCTCTGGATATCCCCCGCCTGCTAAAAGAAAAGCCTCATCTGCAAGTTCGCTACTCGACCACCAAAGCCGGTAGTCGACGTTTTCTGCTGGCTTAAACGATCGTTCGCTCCTCCCTTATCCCCGTGCCCTTTCCCTTCAATGCCACCCTGGTCGCTCGTGCGGTCTCGGTGGCGTTTTTATTTCAGTGACAGGAGAACTCCCATGCTCAAAGGTTTATCCATCACACCGCCGGTTTTAGGCCGAATTTCCATCGGCAAAGTCGTCGAAAAGAACGGTAAGCGTCTGCCAGAAAAGGACGATCAATTTACCCTCACCTCCCAAGTACGTGACGGCTGGTTGCTGCATCCCCTTAACGAAGAACTGCGCAATGGTAAGGATGGCAAGCTGCGCAGCATTCCGATCCGGCTGCTGTTCAACGAGCCGGACCTCAACTTTCGGGCTGACTACAGCCTGTTCGACCGTAATACTGGCCGGCCGCTGTGCGTCGGCAATGGTGAGACCTGCAAGCGTCTGACCAAGGATGGTATTCAGTCGTTGCCCTGCCCTTCACCGGATGGCTGTTCACTGGCTCAAGGCAATGCCTGCAAACCTTACGGCCGGCTCAACGTGGTGATTGGCGATGACGATCCACTGGGTAGTTTTGTCTTTCGCACCACAGGCTACAACAGCATCCGCACCCTGGCAGCGCGACTGCACTATCTGCAAGCCATCTCCGGCGATCGACTGGCCTGCCTGCCGCTGGAGTTGCGTCTTCGCGGTAAGTCCACTCGCCAAAGCCACGGTGTACCGATTTTCTACGTAGACATCACGGTACGCAGCGGTCTGGGCATGGAGGATGCCTTACTTGCAGCCAAGCAATTGGAGGAGACCCGTCAAGCCGCAGGCTTTGACCAGAGCGCCTTGGATCAAGCGGCACGGCAGGGTTTTAACAATGGGGCCTTTGAGGACACCGTGGAGGACACCGGTGCCATCGTCGAGGAGTTCTTCCCTGTCATTGAAGATCAGCCCAGCCGTATAGAACTCAACCCCCCTCCACCGGCAGCGCCTGCCAAACCCTCACTTGCCCAGAAGCTGGAATCGCGAGCCTCGCAGCACAAAAGCAGGTCTTCGGTTCAGTAGCCATCAACTCTTCTGTGTTCTTCCCTATTCGCTCAGGAATACCCGAATGAAATATCACAAGCTGATAGCCGGTGAAACAATCGGTACCTATGTCATGGAATCCCCGGTTACCGAGGCTGACATCCTGCAGATGGCACAACAATTGGCAATGAGCCGTCTGTCTAAAGGCCGGGCATTAACGGAGCCAAAGCAGGTTTTTAGCCACCTGCAAACACTGCTGCAGTACCACGAGCACGAGGTCTTTGCGCTACTACTGCTCGACAGCAAACATCGAGTGATTGCCTTCAGGGAGCTATTCAGAGGCACACTGGATGGCGCCAGCGTCTACCCGCGAGAAGTGGTCAAGATTGCGTTGGAGCACAATGCGGCAGCGGTGATTTTGGTACATAACCATCCATCCGGCGACCCTGAACCCAGCCAAGCTGATCGCACGCTAACCCAGGCGCTCAAGAACGCCCTTAGCATGATTGGCACCCAGACGTTGGATCACATCGTTGTAGGTCATGAAGGCTGCGTATCGCTGGCTGAACGAGGTTACCTTTAACTCCAATGTACACACCGTCCGATGGACCGCCTTTGGCACTGCCAGGGTGGTCGTCGGCACGGTGTCCTTCTATTTTTTTTGTCGTGATTCAGCGTTGTGCTCAGGTTCTGCTGCACCCGAAACCATGGGAACCATCCCCAAAAACCTTCGTGCTCGACTTACACAGGTAGCTCGCACGATGGAAGAAGGCTGCCTGTCCGGCTATCTCGTCGCGATACAAGTGATAGTAAGGATTTTGTGGAATCTCGACCAATCCCCTGACAGCCTCTACTGATAACCCTAAAGCGCTTGCCCACGCTCCTTCCAAGCGATTAAACATGTTGTCTCTGCCTGATTCGAGCTTACCCAGCGCATTGAAGGCATCGTAGTTCAGCAAGATCGCAAAGTGATGATGTGGCCGCCCGTGCTGCCCTTGCTCCCTGGCCCAGACGTAACGAACCCTGGTGTCGTGTGCGTACTTATTCACAAGTTTCGCCATTTGGCGATTGTGTTTGATCTTAGCTTTAAAGGATTCGATGAAGCGGTCAACAACTTCGTTCGTGAAAGCGTAATCGGGTAGCTGAATGTTAGCTGGTAGCCGCAGATCAAACCTGAGTGCAAATACACGAGGGTATTGATTAAGCGCTCGAGACACTGTCTGATGAAGACGACTTAGGTACTCTTGAATGAAAGGCCCCTTATCCACTTGCACGGTCAAGCCTTGATAGGAGCCTTCGTAATGAAGGGTTAAATTCGTGTTGCCTGAGTGTCTAGCCATAATGGAGCTCCGAGTATTGAGTTTCATATAGTCAGGCTCCCTAGTACATTTTTACCTTACAACCAAGAATGCAGAGCATAATACCATTCTGCTTAGATGGCCTACCGCCTCTCCGATACTCCCCTATACCTAACCAGCAAAGACAGACCAAACTCGCAATAGAGATACTGTATAAACATAGTACCAATACCGAAGCACTCAGGCGGCAGAACGCTAAACAAACTACCCACAAACCTTGCTAAAATACAACTTCATACAGGTCAAAGCCGCTCCGGAAAATCACCACCAAGAAACATATCCCTAGTGGTGTTAATTGAACCCATCCAATTAAACTTCCAAAGCCAGCCACAGCAAAATCTCAGGCACTCTAGCTCACAACTTTATCCCGCTCTTTAACTTTATCCAGTATCCATTCGTGGACTTCACTTTCCAGCCAACCTACGCAACGGTCACCCAATGAAATAGGCTTAGGAAATGAGTCTCCCGAAATAAACTTGTAGATAGTGGATCTAGCAAGACCAGTGAGATCCATGACCTCTTTCAATCGAATTATCCTCATGAACGCATCTCCTGTATTCGTCCAGAGGATTGGCAAGGTCAGTAGAACTTTACTGAGGGCCACGAAACTCCTGTCTACCGACGAGTCAATGAACCACTCAGAGGCTAGAGAATGGGCATGGTAAGAAGCCACCCTCCCTTGCCATGGGCGGCAGCGTGATGTCTTAAACACCGCATAATTTCGGCCTTATAATAAAATTCATCTACTATAAATGCTCTAGTTAAAATCTATAAAGCTCATACAAATTTTCTATTTTTGTGCTATAAAGCTACTGAATTTTTTCTAGAAGGCTTATAAAATGTCCATCAGAATCAATGATCATCTTTCTCAGCTCTGGGGAGACAATTTAGTCAATGACCGCAGGGATATTTGGCTATGGAAACGCCTCCAAGAATACGGGCTCAATATTGGCCCCCTCGACAGAGCGCCGCGAGAGATGCGCAACATAATCGCAGAGTGCTTGAGCTTAAACCCACACATCGCTGAGACTTTGAAACAACAGGAAGCGGCAAAACTACTTCATCAGGATCACTTCAAGTGGATAGATGAGGGCAAACGCCAAATCTCATGGGTAAGTAATCGATTACTTACCGCTTCAGGACTTATTCCATTCATGACCCCAACAAACCTACATGGAATGGACAGGCTGTATTACATCGCAGACTGCTGGGAAGCCGACATCACCTACAAGCGTATTGAACTGAAGAACATACAGGAACTGTGGAGATCACAAAAAAACACTGACAAACCTTTCAGATGGTTTAAAGACGACAACCAAAAAATCTTGCTCGCGTGGGAATGGCTTACAAAGAACACTCAACTCACTCTCCCATGCCCCCCATTTGAAGACTATGAAGACCTTTTAATATATTTTGACGAAAGCTTTATCATCAACGAACAAAGAGAGCTCTACCTCACTAAAATTAAAGCACGATGGAGCCAGCAAAAATACAGAAGCAACCTATTAGGAAAGTCTCAGTACAACTTTATACTTTCCGACAAGGCCATACGAAGTTTAGACAAAATATGCGACCAACATGAAATCAGTCGTGCTCGAGCAATAGAAATCCTCATAGCGCAAGAAGAGATAAACGCTACGTACATTGCTGAAAAACTGAAAAACTCCAAACTACTCAATCAAGATTAGTGGACTTTGCAGAAATAGATACCTGATAGATCTCCGGTCAAGACCCGACCTCACTCTCGGATTATTTTCCGCCCCGGCAGGATCTAGCTCAAGAGAGCGATACAATGGCTGCTCTCTATTTACCTGCTTTACATTGTGCCAAGCCACGCTGTGACGCAGCTGTTATGCAGAGCATATTGTACGGCCTGGGTCCGCCCTCCCCGACTGAACTACTATGGGCTCTCATAACTCACGCAGGTAAAGAAACTGGGCCCCGCGCCAAACCTGGCACTTCTTGCACTACAACGTGGTTTCAAACTTCTAACCGGCAATCCACGCATTGTCGACATCGTTGACGCCGCCAGGACTCACCACGTATTGAATGTTTGGCCGCGCAGTCAGCCATTTGCTGACCAGGAAGCCGTAGTAAAGCTCCACTTTGGTTTCCGAGTGCTGAGGCGGGATGAACAGCGGGGCGTTGTAGTCGTCAGCGCCGGAAACGGTGTTTTCCAGCTGTTCGAGATCCTTGAAGCGGTTATTGACGTGGATGGTGGCGACACCGAAACCGATCTTGTCATTGGGCCGTGAATCGAATGGGCTGATGTAGAACATCCCGGCCTGGATGTAGCGATCGATCTTGTTGGTGGCCTTGTCATGCACAGTGGCGTCGCTGAACAAGGTCAGCGCCCGGGCCGGGTTGGTCGCATCCTTGTAGACCTGATGCTGCACCACCCACCAGGCGCCGTGTTTGTTGTTGTGGGATTTGAAGCCTATATCGCTCAGCGGCTCCTGTGCCCTGTCCGCAGCAAGATAGAAATCGTCAGCCTTGGTAGTACTGTAGTAGCCGCCGACGCGGTATTCGCCGGGCGTTGGAGCAGGAAGTAATAGAGACCGCCCATTTGCTGTACTCGAAGGCAATATGGCATGTGCTGACTCGCCAGAGCGAGTGAAGGAATGCACAATCGCCAGCAATGGCTATCAGAAGCCGTTGGCTCCGCTCAAAAGTGAGATCCGACGAACAGCTGTGGAATTGAGCATTGATCGACGTAAAGGTAGGAATTTAAGAAGATTCGCGAATGGTATTCCAAAAGGTATTCCAATAAAAAATTTAACCGAAAATAATCTATAATAATCAACATGTTATAGAATCAATTCAGATTACCCCGGCCCACCAAATCCATAAAAAAAGACGTCCCCCGGACGTCTTTTTTTATGCCTCAAATTCAGAAAAATCAAACCCTTAGGGTCTATTAGCGTCCACGGACGTCCGGCACAATCCACGTAACCTGGTATTCCAAGGCCTTCAGTCGTAATTTTTGGAATACCAATTGATGTCATGGAACACCTCATGTGCGCCCATACCACCCACCTCTCTGACCGTCAGCTCAAAGCGGTAACGCCGAAAGACAAGGACTACGCCCTGAAGAACTGCCAGAACTGATGGTCGCCATCGCCAATGCGAGCATAAAAAGAACAAACCCCTGCCTGATCGAATGGCAACTCCACACCATGACCCGCCCTGCGGAAGCCGCGACGACTTCCTGGACTGACATCGATCTCGACAAAAAATCTGGACAATCCCAGCGGAGCGTATGAAGAAGCGACGCGCTCACGTCATACCGCTGACCGAACACGCACTGCTCTGCTAGAGACGATCAAGCCCTACAACGGCCACAGAGAGTACGTGTTTCCGGCGGACAGAGACCCACGGGATCATTGCAATAGCCAGACAGCAAACATGGCCTTGAAACGTATGGGCTTTGAAGGTCGGTTGGTGAGCCACGGCATGCGTTCTATGGCCAGTACCCTCCTGAACGAGCAGAGATGGAACCCCAGCTAATCGAGGTCGCGCTTGCACACGTGGACAAAGATGAGGTGCGCAGCGCCTATAATCGCGCGGATTACATCGAACGAAGACGCCCCATGATGATCTGGTGGAGCGAACACATTCAGAATGCCGCTACTGGCAGCCGTCAGTTTCAGCAATTCAAGGAACCAAAGGCCTGAAAGTTGTTTCTATGCGATAGCGAGTTACGGCTAGGCTAACTTTCGCCAGAAGGTCATGGACGCCTAGGGCGTTATCCAACAGCGCACGGATACTGCTAGCGAACTCTGACCACACCAGTTTCTCGCTTAGGTACCCGGTGTCCTACCTGCATAGCTTGAGCAAAAAAATCCTTGAACGACTCATGCTCGGACAACCGATGCTACTCATCAATGTCCGTGTCATAGGCCGCGTTAAAGGCAATCTATAAAAAGATAAAACGCCCGTCCACATCTTCGACCTGCTCGGCTCGGTTCAGCCACCTAAAAGCCCGGCGCACACGCAAAGCCAGGTTCGGGTGGTGGGCATCGCGCTCGAGACGATGGCGGGCCTTGAGCGGGTAATCCATTCCAAAATGTTCCTTGAGGCTGGCGGCGAGGAGCAGTGCCGGAGCGAAATTTGTAAGAAATAGCAGGTGAACACGACACACGTTGCCACCGCATGGCGATAAGCTACCACTCATTAAAGATTTGGATCCATAGGTGGATAACTATGAGATTTTGTTGCAGCTTCGTCGACGCCCACCAAGGAGCGCGAAATGCCCCTGCACCCCCGCAAGGATGATCACGGCAAACCGGTCCACCTCCACAACCCCAGCACTGTCACGGCGATGGGCACTTGGCACGATGATGAAGCCATTGCCACCTGCCTGCCGGACGGTGAACTGCCGCCCATCCTCAACGGCATCGCCTTGCAGCCTTGGCTAAACCCGCCGCACACCCGCGAAGACTGGAACCAGGATACAGGCATCAACCTACACTTCCCCGAAGCCAGCATGGTCGCGCTGGACAAAAATATAGCGGCTGGCGCCGTCATCATCGAACCCGATGGCCGCGTCTGGGTGGTGCACCCCAGCAACCAGTTCGGCGGCTATCAAGCGACGTTTCCAAAAGGCCGACAAGACCCTGGCCTGTCGATGCAAGCCACCGCCATCAAGGAATGCTGGGAAGAGGCCGGGCTGCGCATCCGAATCCATAGCGTGCTAGGCGACTTCAAACGCACCGCCACAATGACCCGCCTCTACCTGGCCGAACGCGTCGGCGGCACACCGGCCACTATGGGCTGGGAAAGTCAGGCCGTGAGTCTCTCGCCGCTCGAAGCGTTACCCGGCCTGCTCAACGGTGCCGCCGATAAACCCGTACTGACTGCCTTGCAGAAAACCCTAAGCGCTCTAGAACTTTCAGGCGAGCCCATTGGGGGTTACCGCCCTATCGTCCAGTGCTCGCAGCGCGGCCAGGACTGAACACCTCACACC
Organism: Pseudomonas sp. NA-150; assembly: GCF_044336365.1. Taxonomy (NCBI): domain Bacteria; kingdom Pseudomonadati; phylum Pseudomonadota; class Gammaproteobacteria; order Pseudomonadales; family Pseudomonadaceae; genus Pseudomonas; species Pseudomonas sp. NA-150. The sequence goes on from NZ_CP172305.1 coordinate 5,847,702, forward strand.
CCGACGCACTACCCGTACAAGGATTCGTTGATGTTGAGACTTCACACGCCGCTGGCCCGGATGAAGGCAGTTGCTTCCGGGCTGTTGTTGATGGCGGCTGCGCTCTACGTGACGGCGCTTGAACTGGCTCACACACAACCGGTGTTCGCCGGCTACCTCAAGGCGTTTTCCGAAGCCGCCATGGTTGGCGCCATCGCCGACTGGTTCGCCGTCACCGCATTGTTCCGCCGCCCACTCGGTCTGCCGATCCCGCACACCGCGATCATCCCGCGCAACAAGTCGCGCATCGGCGCCAATCTCGGCGACTTCATCTGCACGCACTTCCTCTCTCGCGAACAAGTCCTCGCCAAAGTTAGCGAATTCGATGCCGCCAAACGCATCGCGCAATGGCTCTCGGACCCCGCCAACGCGAGCGCACTCTCAGGTCTCGCCGTGCGCCTGGCCAGCCATGGCGTCGGCGCCCTGCGCGACGAACGCGTACGCCAATTCGTTCGGAGCACCGCCTTCGCCCGACTGGAACAAATCAACCTCGCGCGCATGAGCGGCCAACTGCTTGAAGTGCTTACCGACGATGACAGGGCACAAGAAGTGCTCGACGGCGTACTCGACCAGGTCGACCTCATGATGCAAAGCGAAGCCACGCAAAAACGCATTGCCGACCTGATCGCTGCCGAGCTGGGTTACTCGCCGGTTAACCTGTTTGGTAAGGAAATATCCTTCGCCGGAATAGCAGGTACCTGGACAGCAGAAAGGCTGGTCAAGCGTATCTGCGACCTGATCAGTGAAATAAACAAAGACCCCGAGCACGAACTGCGGAAAGAATTCGACGAGCAACTGCTCGCTCTGGTCGCCAAACTCAAGGACGACCCGGCATTCCGCTTACGCGCCAACCAGCTCCGCGCCCAACTAATCCAACACCCAGCGCTGCACAGCTACCTCACCGGCCTGGTCGACGATGTGGTCGACTGGTTCGAAGCCGATATCAACAGCGACACCTCCACCCTGCGCCAGCACTTGAACGCTGGCGCGCTCAAACTTGGCGAAGCCTTGAACGAAGATACAGCCATGCAAAGTTGGATCAATGAACAAATCCTCGCCCTCGCCGGGCCAATGGTCGAGCGCTACCGGGCGCAGATCGGTAGCTACATCGCCGAGCGGATCGAGGCGTGGAATGAGGAGGAGTTGGTGGAGCAACTAGAGGCGCATGTGGGCAAGGACCTGCAGTTCATTCGGATCAACGGGACGTTGGTGGGCGGGTTGGTAGGGGTGGTAATACATGTGGGGACGCAGGTTTTGGTGGGATAAAACCAAGATCACGTTGAGCTGGACACCTGCGACGATAAAATATTATTAACGGGTTTCGTTTTACTGAGGGATGAATAGATGTCAGATATAGATATTGCCGGCGACGAGCCGTTGCTTGCATTGTTGCTGGCAGCTGAGCCTGATGATGTTTGTTTATTGGTGGATTACTTAACAGACGCGGGTAAAGGCCGGGTCTCGCTTGCCAGCACGGTCAAGGACTTCCTGCACGAGGCCCGTAAAGAAAAAGTCTTCGACGAAGAACTGCTGAAGTTGCTGATCCATGAATTGCGCATGTTCGGCGGAAACAGTGTTGCCAATCTGTTCCGGCGTGGCGGTGTCACCTACAAGGAGATCGTCTCGGACGTGCTGTCGCATGTTGGCGGCAAGGCTACCGACACTGACGATCTCGCCGCCCGGGAGCTCGATGTCTTGCGTCGATTGCTGGGCAAAGCATGGGACAAAATGTCTGAAGAAGAACGCGCGCAGTTTGCAGACAAGTTTGGTGAGTCCGACGCCGCCAGCCCTTTTTCTTTCGCCCACTTCTTGAATCGCTTGGGCTTCGGAGAGGCGGCAACGCTGAGTGTGACGTCGTTTATTTCAGCTTCACTCGGGGCCAACCTGCTCGGAGCAGGTGCGGTATTGGGTGCTGAGATGATTATGGGCCGTATGGCTGGCGCAGTATTTGGTCCAATCGGTATCGCTGTCGGAGCAGCACTAGCGGGTTATTCTCTGGCCTCGCCGGCCTATCGAATCACTTTGCCCTGCGTCGTTCAGATCGCTTACATCCGACAGAAAGGCATGCTGCCTCGTTTACCAGGAGCTAAACCATGACTGGAGAAATTACCCGTATCAAAGGGCTCACCAAACCAAACGATGGAGAGCAATGGCTGGTTGGCTCAGACGAAAACAAGCCTGTGCTTGCGGTAAAGGCAATGTCACTGCCAACTGCTACAGATCACGGTGACAGCAACGACGTAACAAAGCTGGGGTTGAGCCGCCTATTGCCCCTGCTGCAGACAATTCCCAACCTCATCACGACTGGCGTTGTGCAAACAAATCAGTATTTTCGAGTCGAGATTAATGGTCCTCTGTCAGCAGCAAAGGATGGCAACGGCCTGCGTGCTTTCTCCAGATCTACCGACGGGAAGTTTACCGAACACGCAAGATTGTTTCAGGACAACAACCTGGCGAATCTTGTCAGTTCAGCTGCGCTGTTTCAGATTGCGTCCGCCGTTGTAGCTCAACAGCATTTGGCAGACATCAGTGCCAAGTTGAGTGACATCCTCGCCGGTGTAGAACGCCTCGAGCAGTTTCAGCAAAACAAGCGAGAAGGCCAGATCACCGGCAGCATTGAATACCTGCGTCAAATCGCACCCACTCTTTTGAACGGACAGCATAACCAGTCAGTACATATTCAGCTTGAAGCCCAAGAAGTGCAGCTTGGGCAAATCCAGAAGCATCTGAAACTCGAACTTGAAGACATAACACAGAGTATCCACAAGCTGAATATTTCAACCACCTTTGGTACTAAAAAGTTGAAAGCGGCATTGGAGATCACGCTAGAAAGGTTTAGTCATTCGCTCGAGCAGTCTCATCTCTGCCTGGCTGCTCGAATGGTCGCCTGCCGGTTGCTCGATACCTTTCCAGGGCAGGCGCAACTGGTGCAAGTCCGCTTTGACGACCTCAGCAGGGTTGCTGACACGTTCGAGGGTAAACAGGGCATCGTTGAGCAGTTTCGCAGTGCCTACAAGGAAAAAGCGAACAAGATGTCAGCTCTTACCGAATCCAACGCAGAGCTTGATGTGCGACGGCAATCCTTGCTGAAGGCCCAAGAAAAAAGGCTACTCAAACTCACGACAGATAGTACCGGACGTCTGCGTGAAATTGGCCAGGCAATACTAGACACGCGCAATGTCGTCCTCGAACTGAAGATGCAGGGAAATGAGTGTGTTGGTGTCGCCAGGTTGCACGGCTGACCTTTGAGGCTTCAATTACCGGATCCCAAGCAGCGCGGGCCGTTAAATTGTCTGTCCAAGGGCACGCCGTACAACGCCGTGCCCTTTAATAATGATCAACGCCCGAGCGAGCGATCCTCCTGGGACACAACCAACTGCACTTCAACCCGGCGGTTCTCGGCACTCGCTGGGTCAACACCCGGCTTAGGCTTGGAATCACCATAACCGGCCACGATCACCCGCAGGGCTTGTTGCCCGTTCAGTGCCAACACCAACAACTTGCGCGCCTCTCGTGCCCGAGCAGCGGAGAGCGTGTAGTTATCGTCATAGACCGTGCAATACCGTGCGAAATCAGTCACCGGCCGACTCACCGGCACGTTGTCTGTATGCCCCTCAACTAGCACTTGGCCCTGCCCATAATCCTGAATAAAAGTGGCGACGCGAACGCTCAATTGCGTGAGCGCCCGCTTGGCCTCATCAGTAATACAAGCACTGCCACGACCAAAGGCGTTGTCCGGTAATGTCAGTCGACGATTCTTGATATCGACGTCGATCAGACCACCTTCACCGCTGTGCGCAAGGTCTGAGCGCATAGCTTCAAGTAGAGCACTCAGGCGCGTTTGTTGGGTTACCGCGCCTTGGGCTTTTTCAGCCTGACGCGCTGCCTCCATCTGCTCCTTCTCGACTCGCATTGCCGCCTCGGCCGCTTTGTTCTGCAGCACCGAAACGACAAGCATGAGCATCACCACCGCCATGACACCTGCCATGAGGTCCGAGATGGAAATCCATTCGCTGGGTTTTTCTCTCATGGTCGGTTACGCCAGCTGCGCTTCGTCGGCCTGCAAGTCACTCGCAGACGCAGGTTCATAGCCAGCCGTGAGTCGGCCAAGCAATGTCACTGTCGACTCTGCAGCCTGGCTGAGTACTTGCAGGCGATTGGCAAACTGCTTGTCGATATTGGCCGCCAGTAGCTCAGGCAGAGCACTCATGGTTTGTTGCCCCTGGCGATGCGAGTCCGCCAGTGCCTTCACCTCTTGGACAACCGGAGGCAGCTGTCGCGCTGACTCACACAGCTGCTCGAGCAGTTTGACGCTCGCACCCAGAGGCGCCAGTCTGTCCGGCAAGGATTCCAGCGACGCCTGAGTTTTAGCGCCTTGATCCGTCATGGTTTTGAACTCAGCATTGAAGGTTGTGAACTGCTCGGCGAGTTGCGGGAAGTTCATCAGTTTGATGGCCACTGCGTCCATCTTCTGCCCTGCCTTGGAAGCCTCTTTCAGGCCTTCTGAAATGCTCTGACCGAGTTCAGTCATGTTTGAACTCATGCTTATGATCGCTTCGTTAAGCGTGGAACTGGTCTGCGAGAACTGGATGCTGGTTTTCTTCTGCATGTCCTTGGCGCTTTCAGTGGTGACCTGCACTTCCTTGACCACCGTGCCTACGTGCTCAGACAGGTTCTGAACCGCATTAGAAATATTGTCAGTCGCGCCTTTGAGGTTGGCCGCCATGTCCTGGGTGTTCTGCGTGAAGTCTTGGCTCATCGTGGTAATGGTGCCGGTCAGCCCCTCCTCGATACTCTCCATGACAGTACCCAGCCTGGTAATGTTGCCATCCATGCTCGCCTTCATCTCAACCAGATGCCCAGCAAAATCCTCATTCAGCGAGTGAATCGCTCCACTGAGTTTTTCCTGCATGATCTGCACGCTGCCTTTAAGCAGCCCTGCGGAATCAGCCAGTAACGTTGCGGACTCACCCATCGACTGTACGGCGGCTTCCTGACGTTGCAGGTTATTGGTTTTTGCCTCCACATAATTCTGGAGGCACTCTGTCGAGGCTTTGGTGGTATCCGCCACTTCAACCAATCGGGTCTCCAGCGTCTGGATACCCTTGAGGCTTTCTTCGACACTGGCCAAGCGAGTGAGCTGTGCGCTCATCTCAGCGATCTGAGGCAGGTTCTCACTGAACCCGACGATCAGACCAAGCTGATGGTTGTGCTCGGCGAGACGGGTATCCAGCGAGTTGAAATGGCTCTCGGACTGCTTGCTGTTCTGCAACTCAACGGCCTTGAGCTGTTCAAGCTCGGCAGACAGCAGCAGCCCTTGCGCATTGAACGCCTCAACTAGCCGGGTACCGACAGTATCGAGCGCTGCCTGGTTAGCCTGCTCGGTTTCAGTGTGCAACTCGATCGTGGCTTTACGGCCCAGATCAATCTCGTCTGCCAGGCTGGCAAGCCTTTCATTCAGTGCAGTAAGTTGCCTCTCGGATTGTTTACCGTTCTGGAACTCGACTGCCTTCATCTGCTTGAGCTCGGTAGCCAGCAGCAGGCCTTGGGCGTTGGATGCTTCAACCAATCGGGTACCGACAGTATCGAGTGCTGCCTGGTTTGCCCGCTCAGTTTCAGTGTGCAACTCGAGCGCGGCTTTACGGCCCAGATCAATGTCGTCTGCCAGGCTGGCAAGCCTTTCATTCAGTGCAGTGAGTTGCCTCTCGGATTGTTTACCGCTCAGGAGTTCGACTTCCTTTAGCTGCTTGAGCTCGGTAGCCAGCAACTGGCCTTGGGCGTTGAACGCTTCAACCAGTCGGGTACCGACGGTATCGAGTGCCGTCAGATTCACTTGATCACGTTCGACCTGCAGCGCCAGCGCGGACTTTCGACTCAGATCGATCTCTGCCTTCATGTGCTCAAGGCACCAGTCGGTGCGCTTGCTTTCCGCCGACCACGGCGCGGCTTCCCACAACTTGATCACGATGAACGCGATGATGCCCCATGTGGAGGTTTTGAACTTGGTGCCCAAGTCTTTCATCATGCCGGTGAGCTGGGTAAGCGAGCCGCTCATGGCGTTGAGCGAGTCGTCATGCCCCTGAAGGATGGTCGATGCCTTGTCCAACGCCAGACCCAGCCCCAGGAAAGTGCCCAGCAACCCAACGATCAACAACAACCCCGGCGTGTTGGAAGCAAAACGCTCCCACCCTGACGCAACAGCGTGGCTCAACTCGCCGATTGAACCGTGTTCAATGTCCAGCGCGTTGATACGAGCCCCGCCGCGCCAGTTTTTTTCCCACTTCGCCGATTGGCCGAAAACCTGCGACGTAATCAGCGACAACAGCAGACCAAACAGGATGATGCTGAAAAAAAACACCTCCAGCGGGTTGCTCAGCGAAGGCGTCAAGAACTGAAGGATCTCGCCAATCATGCCGCAACCTCAACCACCATGAAGGCATCAGTGCGCTTCTTGCAGTCGGCCTCGAAAATATTGGCGAAGCTGACAATCAGCGACTGTTCCTCTGGGCTCAGGCTTTCCCATTTTTCGCCGTTTTGAGCACAACGCACCAAAATCTCGCCGACCTTGCCACCGTGGTCGATCAAATACTCCTGATCATCAGCAACGAGCTGCTCCTCGCTTTTCTCAAGCAGTTGCAGAAACCCTTCCGCAGCGAACACATAGTTTCGCTTGGCGCGCTTCTCTTTGCCCAGCGCTTCAAGTTGAGCTTCGTCACGCGGCAACAGCTTGCGAAGATCATCCAGTACCAACGCCTCTTCCGGCACCAATGGCTCCAACGCCGCCTCCAGTTCCAGGCGGCCTTTGAGTACTCGGTCCTTGACCACTCGTTTGTTAAGCTCGTCCCACGCTTGCTGGGCGTTTTGCAAAGCCACGCCCCACACCAGGATCATTTCCTCGAACACAAACGGAATCACTGCCTTGCCAAAGTGCTTGACGGTCAGATCGTCCAGACGCTGTACGTTTGCATCGCTCAGCTCTGCCCGCGCTTCGATCAGTTGAGCCGCAACGTCGATAATGAAAAGCGGCTCCTGGCCCAACGCTACAACGTCTTCAAGCTGGGTCATTTGCTCTTCGTAAACCTGCAGCAGCTTCTGCACGGCCCGAACACGCAGGTAGTGGTCAAAATCTACAAACGCTTCTGTCTCAATCAATCGATTGGTCAATGCCTTGACCAAGTGATAACGGTTAGTCAGTGCGATCGCCTGGAGCGCTTCGCGCTCTGCTCCTTGGGTTTTGGCCATGGCAGCCTTCAGATCTCGCTCCCGCGCCTGCGCGTCGGCGATTTCCTGCTCATCCAGCAATTTTTTCTGCCATTCACGGGCACGTGAGATCACCCAATCGATGGCCTGCTGCACCTTTGCGGCCAGCGGGTGGCTATCCAGATGCTCCAGCACGGCCAAAGCACGTTCCAGACCTAGACTCACTGCCTTGACCCATGGCCACGGCACATAACTCGCCATGGCTCGAAGCCCTACTCGCATGCTGGAAATGTATGGCTTGGCTGCTTTGTAGAGCCGTTTGACTTCTCCGACGAAGGTTTCAGCTTCGTCGGCAAGCCATTTGACGGCCTTGCCGACAGTTTGTTTGACGGCGCGGAACGCCGAAGACACTGCGCTTGAAACAGTGCTTACGAGAGAATCAAACCAGCCCATTAGATATCGCTCCTTTGATGAATGCCCAACGCTTTACGTGTCGACGCGACGGTGCCGAGGTCAACCTCGGGTCGCGAAGCGTGAATGTCTTGACGCGCAGCCAACAGCTGAGCGAGTGCTTCTTGAAGGTGAGCCTGCCGCAACACCCCGGCTCCATCGGCCAGCAAGGGCTTGGGCAAAGCCAATCGCAAACATGTGCGAATTTCACGACCAGACAGCCCTTCAGAAGCTGCGGCGAGGACGTCGAGCACCCCTTCTCGCTCCTCTGCCAGAGGGATTCTCGGCACCAGCATGCGTGCCCAGAGCGCACGCCGCTCACTTTCGCCAGGTAGTTCGAAACGGATGTGCTGAGAAATGCGGCTGACAAAGGCACTGTCGTAGTTGCGCGCAAAGTTGGTGGCAAAAATAACCACACCTGTGTGCTTCTCCAACTCGATCAGCAGCGTGGAGCGCATGGCATTGACCTCGTTATCAATGCCCTGGGTGACCGAGGACAAGCGTTTACCCAGCAGGGTATCGGCCTCGTCCAGGAACAATACGGCTTCTTCAGCACGCGCCGTATCGAACAGCTGCGCGATATTCTTTGACGTGTCGCCCATGAACTTACTTTCAAGATCGGCAATGCTGGCGCTGATAATGCGCTTGCCAATACTGCCGGCAAACGCCTCGGCCGTGAGCGTCTTTCCCGTGCCCGGCGCACCATGAAAGTTCAAGATCGTTCCGCTGCCGCAGGGGTCGACTTCAGCGAACCCCCAAGTGACGTAAATGGTGTGGTGGTGATGGATCTTCACCAAAGCTTCATCGAGCTGTTGCTTCACCCCCGGAGAAAGCACCACATCCCGCTCCAGCGTGAAGCGAGGCAATGTGCTTCGCTGCACGGCCAGAGCCTTGGCAGGGGGTTCTTCGGCGGCCGCCAGCAATTCAGGCCGTAACTTTTGATAGAGATAGTCTCTCGAGGACACTGTTGTCACCAGTCCATTGGGTTAAGTTTTTCCACCATGCAACCTTGCTAGAAGGTGCGTATTTGACGGGGTCTGACGGCAGTGGCGTGCTTGAGCTGATGGACGACCCTTTGACGCAATAAGGAAGCTATCGGACAAGCGCCGTCGAACTTGAAGATTATTAATCTCCTCCCCCCTTTTCTCGTCGACTAGTGGGTGACAGAGTACGGTTCGGGCACGACAGAATGTGTCGGGGTCAAGCACCAACATCGAAAAATGCGAAGCACAAAGCGCCTGTCCGTAATTTCAGTCGCCAGAGCCTACATCCCCGTTTCGTCCCACTAGCGCCAATACAAGGCATAAAGTTACTTACGTTTGATAATCGATAACGCATTGGTGATTTTGCACTTGGTCGGTTCTCCAACACACCAGTGATTAGAAGGTAATGGCCCTTGATTCACCAGCGAGCCGACTTCGTCCTGAACCTCGATCACTGAGTTCCACAGCGAGACTTTCGGCGCCTCTACCATCGGGTCAAGACACAAGAGATGGGTACATTCAATAGTTTCTTCAGGGGTGCCTGCTCGTACCAATTTGCCTTGGTAACCCACCACAAGCAACCAGTGCCCCTCACCTCCCACCCAATCGACACCCACAATACTGGCGCGCCCAACCTTAACGGCGCAGACCAATTTCTCGACCATGGTCCGAGTATTTCCGTTGAGTGGTTCAACACTGATTTCGTTTCCGAAGCATGCACTTAACCAGCTCAAGTCATACCTATCAGTGCCATCACCGATGAGGCCACCAAAGCTCAGCAACCTGCTATTGAATTTACCAAAGCGCGTTCTACCGTCGCTGAGGCTCATGTAAGAAGCCTCAGCGAGGTCAATAATCCCATTGGCTACTAGAGCCATAACCAGGCTATAGGGACCACAGGCACCATCAAGATCACCTTGACGAAAGTGCACATGATCTCCCCTCTCTGTCACTGGACCAGTGGGGGGAAAGAAATAGCTGAGGCATTACGTTCATTACGTTCAAGAGTTGTACTTCCTAATCATTGAAATAACCTTTGAGCCACAGCCGTTTCGTGGAAAAAATCCCGAACGCTACGAATCCGCCACACTCCGACGCGCCTCAACCTTGCCCCTCAACCAGTAATAACCACCCAGCATTAGCAAATAACCCACCCACTTATAAGGCAGCAATTTCACCATGAGCCCTGCACCCGTCCAGTCATCCCATGAGCGACCACCACCTATAAGGAACAACCCCACGGTCAAAACCTGAGTCATCAGCACGTAAGCGCCACCGAACTTCAAAAGAAACATCAGAACGCGTTTGCGCTTGACCAGATAGTCCGCCTCGCTACCAGCACCCGCACGCATTGTTCCCAGTACCGCACCAAGGATCAGCAGACCAACTGCTCCGAATATCAGAGACAACCCTGTGGACGCCTGGGCCAGGTCTGCCCGACCACCGTAGAGATAGATGTAGTAGATGAGGTAGCCAACGTAGAGGCCGAAGCCAATTTTGAAGGGCCTGGACATCACCGCGAATCCACCCAGTGCGGCAATTAGGCCAATAAACATCAACATCCTGTTTTCTCCCTGTTTGCTCCCCCCTTCCGAGAGAAGCCTCTCCGGCCGAAGACGTCGACCGAGATAATATCAATAGGACATCATTCCCGAATCTCGCGCGCTGAACAATGCACCTAACGTCGAAAAAACTCCCCCACCAACACCCTCTCCCACCACCCCGCCGACCGCACCTTGAGCGACTTGCCAGCGCATTTCGGACACCGGTCAAACCACTCCCCTGGCCCCAGGCAATCACTCGGCGGAGCAACAGTTTTCTTCCAGCCACAGTCATTGCACACAAACGTAAACGGTCTGGGTCTCACTGGCATCTCGGCTCTCCGAAGTACGGGTTCACGCTCATTAAAATTATCCCTGTTAACAACCGGGATACTCTCGTTCAATCTGCTGATCGAACTCCCCACCACAACCGCAAAACTCCCGGGGGACGCGCTCGATATCCTTGGCGACGCGGTCGATGACGTCGCGCATTTCCAGCCGTTCATACCAGCGCGCCGGGATGGCGGCCGGACCATATTGGATGCCCAGCAGGTGTCCGGCGATCAGGCCGGTACTGTCGCTGTCGCCGCTGTGGTTTACGGCGGTGATCACGCCTTGTTCGAAGGACTCGGCGCTGAGTGCGCACCACAGCCCGATGGCCAGGGCTTCTTCTGCTACCCATCCGCCACCGAAATCGGCAATGCGTTGGGGGGTCGGGCGGTAGCCTTCGTAGTAAAAAAACAGCACCCGTTCCAGTAGTCGCAGGGTTTCACCCATGCCGGGTTTCTGACCATGTTTGGCCAGGCTTTCGGTGAGTGCATGCTCGAGGCTGCCGTGGTGATCAGCCATGCGCTGCAGGATGTCGGCGAACAGGCCTGCTGCCAGATGCCCCGTGGGATGTCCGTGGGTCAGGCGGCCAGAGTCGGCGGCAAACTCGAAGGCATTGCCAAAGAAGGCGCATGGCGCGACGCGCATGACCGCGCCACAACCTTTACTGTCATTTTTTGCCGGCACACCCAATTGGGTGCTGGCTTTGAGAGCGCTCAAACAAGTAGCACCGGGGGCGCGACGGGACCAGAGGGCGGCCTCAGCGATCAGCCAACCGTCATCGCTGATGGGCATGGCGAGCGGGTAATCCTGGGTCATCAACCAACGTAGCAAGGCGTGATGAATAACGCTGGGTACGTGACAACTATGCCCCAGGCTGCCGCGGACATAAGCCCGCAACAGGCCCTCGGCAGTGAACAGCATCATCTGCGTGTCGTCGGTAATTGCGCCGGTGACGCCATAGGCGGGGGCGAAGTCGACAATGCCACGGGCACCGAACTTTGCTTCGATGTCCGACCACTCGAGGAACTCCACCGGAGCACCCAACGCATCGCCAACCGCACCACCCAGCAAGCAACCTCTGATTCGCTCAAGTCGGGTCATGTCATTCCCCACTCGCAACAGGTACCAGTGCCTGCAAAATCACCACCTTCCCTCTCAGCTGTTCGACATGCGCCTTCTCCGCCCGCAACGCCGAACGCAGCTCCTTATTCTCCATTTCCCAGATGCTCGCCCAGCGTGCATTTTTTTGGCAGTCGAGCATCACTTGCCAGATCTCGCGTAGCCGCTGCGCCTGCATCAGCAGCATCAACAGAATCGCGCCCATCAGCACCAGAGCACCCGCAGAAACGACGTCCAACGCACTCATATCTACTTCCTTAGTGAGTTCGAGTAATCTCGAAGACAGGAACACGATATGTAGTGTTAGGCGACAGGTCTATAATGTAGACTTATACAGGTAAAGTATTCACGCACATGGAGGGGACATGAAACGCCAACAAGACATCACGCAAGTCCGCTGGGACCTGGCACTTCGCTATCGTTTGATCGAGACCGTTGCCTGGTGGGAAGGCCGGCTGACCACGGGGCACCTGATCCAGAGCTTCGGCATTAGCCGCCAGCAGGCGTCCAAGGACATCAACACCTACATCAACGAACATGCGCCCAAAAACCTTACATATGACAAGCAAATAAAGGGCTATGTGCCCACCAAGCATTTCAAACCCAGGTTCATTGACGACAGTGCCAGTGCCTATCTGCACCTGCTTTATCAGAACAACGAGCGCGCCCCGCACATCGACGGGCTCGCTCTGGCCTATGCCCATACCAAGGTTCTGGAAGTACCGGACCGGCCGATTCACCCCGAGATTCTGCGCCCGTTGCTCAAGGCCTGCCGCGACGGCCTGCGCCTGGAAACCGAGTACGTGTCGCTCAACACCCCAAACGTGGAAATTCGCCTCATAGCCCCTCATACGCTGGTCTACACCGGAATGCGCTGGCATGTGCGGGCTTACTGCGAGAAGAACGGCCAGTACCGCGACTTTGTGCTCAGCCGCCTACGAGGCCAGCCGGATTTGCTCGACGCGTCGGATAACACCCGTGAACTGGATGAAGACTGGAATTCAGAAATTCCGGTCATCATTGCGCCCGATGGGCGATTGAACGCGGCGCAGAAGGCGATCATCGAAGCTGACTTCGGCATGGTTGCCGGCCAGTTGGTCGTAACTAGCCGCAAGGCGCTGGTGAAGTACGTATTGCAGCGTTATCAGATTGATCCCAAAAATCTGGCTACAAGTCCTGAGGCGCAGCAAATCGTGGTGACCAACCTCAAAGAATTGAGGCCTTGGCTTATGCATGACTGACGATCAAGCCCCTGGCTGGAGGTGTGTTGTCCCGAATCGTTTGCTGACTATCAGCCCTTTCATCTCGACAACATTTACTTCCGCCTGGGGAACATTTGGTGCCAGATACGAGCGGCGCCTATGCAGTTATCAATCTCCCGAATCAAAAGCAGATCGGCTATGTCTTGATGGCCTGCGAGCATAGCCACGTTACGAGCGGTATGCCCTTCGTTGTTCTTTGCATTCAGGTCCAGACTGAACATCAAGTAATTGTCGGCAAAATACTTGATTGCCTTGGCATGGCCATTCAATGCGAGCAAATGGATGGGCGTATTCCCATCCACATCACGATCGTTGAGACTCCCGCCTTGCCTGTACCGCAGCTCAAGCGTTCTGACCTTTCCCTGCTTGCCGGGTAGATGGACGTATTTATCATGTGCAATGAAGCTGCCGAGGCCACTCCACTCCAGGATTTTTTTGTTCCCCACGGCACCAAGCGCCTCTAGCTTCTCAATCAGGGCAACTCGGTTCAACCGGTAGGCAATGTCCAGTGGCGTGTTTCCCGCAAGATCGAGGTCACTCAACGCTAGCAAATCAAACGACGACAGATGTTCCGTGTTGTCGAGAAGCACTGACGCCTGCCAGTCCCCCATTTCGAGAGCCAGCATATCGTCAACGCAGTAGCTCGTTGGAGCCAATACCCTCTGCAGCAAAGGAACCAGAGCGGGTGCGAATGGCATTACTTTTTCCCCTGTTTGGGATGTGTGACACCCCCCTTCGTGCCTACACACACCGGGCGATAGTATCGGCAGCCGTCCCGTACCTGACCGCCATACATAGACCGTTAACCAGACTCATGTCTTGTGGAGTCCGGCAGCGAATGGCAGTCAGACCAGGGCTGGCGACAATACAGGCCATTGACTTCGCGCGACTGACCGCCACATTCAACCGGTTTTTTGAGTAAAGGAATCCAATGTCCCGGGGCAAGTAATCTTCATTCGAGGTCGCCATCGAGACGATGACAATTTCTGCCTCCTGTCCCTGGAATTTGTCGACGGTACCGACACGAGCCCCCGATGGCAGCACCTGTTTCAACAGTTGCACCTGCACGTTGTAGGGCGCCACCACCAGAATATTTTCGATACCGATGGAGTGCTCTGCGCCTTTGTTATCCACGCAACGTTGACGCAGAAAGTACTCATAAAGCTCTTTGACTTTCGCCGCCTCTTCGTCCGAACTCTGGCTGTTTCCATCATGTTCTACCGGACAAAACATCAGTCCGGTGTTCGGTATTTCCGGTCTCTCGCCATCCAGCAACAACACCTGCCGCTCAGTCCCCGGCGCTGAAGAAAGTTGCCCTTCGTACACAGCTTGCGAAATGAACGAGCAGACATCCGGATGCATCCGCCAGCTTTGAGCCAGGAACACACCACGATCAGCTGCGATGGTGGGTGTGCCGTCCAGCAGGTAGTCGAGGATAGAATCCCCGGAGCGCCCCGGATGCACGCCTTGTATCGGTTGCGACAACTGCATCTGGTCGCCCATCAGGACGATGTTGCGCGCAGCCATGCCCATCGTGACCAGATTCGCCACACTGACCTGGCCCGCTTCGTCGATGAACAAATAATCCAGTTGCTCGGTAAAGGCGGGATCGGCGAACAGCCAGGCAGTACCGGCTACCAAGGCAATACCTGGCCCCCAGGTATCGAGGAATTCGGTTTTGCCCTCGATGGATCGAATGCAGCGGCCGGTGAACTCGGTGCCTTCCCCCTCTGAGGACTTTTTCAGACCCGCGAACGTGAATCCCTCTTCTTGCGCACGAGACTCAACAGCCGACAGCAGGTTATTAATCGCGTGGTGCGAGTTGGATGTCACGCCGATGCGCTTGCCCGCTTTGAGCAGATCAACGATGACGTGCGAGCCGGTGTAGGTCTTGCCCGCACCCGGCGGCCCCTGAATGAACAGCACGCTACTCTCGAGATTGCTGACCACTTGCTTGATGGCATCAATCGCCGGCAGGCTCGAATCAAGCAGTGACGCTCCTGGCTCGATATCCTTCACCCGTGGTGCGCGTCGATGCAGGAAATCGGTAACAGCCTGGAAACGCTGCTCGCCCGCCAACACACTGTCGGCATAACGGAACAGTGCCTTGCTCAGCAAAGCAGACGGAATCGGCCTGCCGGGAATCATGTCGAAGTATTGGGGTGGCGCCTTATTTTCAGTGGCCTTGAAGGTTGCCAGACGCTTTTCATTGTCCAGGTGAAACAGCTTCACGTTACTCAGGGACTCGGTGATGACACCCTGAGAATCTGTGCGCATTTTGGTTTCTTGGGGCTCGAAACTGTACTCATACAAGAAGGACTGCCTTTCACGCTCAGGGGGCGTTTTAGTGCGTCGCAAACCGGCCAGGCTCTCAATGTCCTCCAGCAGCTCCTCGGTCGTCATGTCTTGGCGGCTGAACAACTGCCACCACACCGGCTTCTCTGCGCGGCGGTGGAAGTCGAGTAATTGGAAGGTCAACAAGGTGACCTGATTTTCACCGCTCATGACACTTTCATCCGATGGAAGACCACCCAGCAAACGAGCACGGTAGTTTTCCAGACGAACTTCGAGCTCCGTTTGCTCAGTTACGGCTTTCTCGCTGATAGGTTCAGGCTTGAGAAAAGTCCCCGTTTCTGACGGTCTTATTTTCAGCAGCCAGTTGCGCAGCAGATAGGTCGATAGCACGTCGTCTTCGTTGTAACGCTCGATCTGCTCAAGCAACGCCCACTCGTGGGTCTCCTTCCATCGCTCATAAAAAACGATGCTCGCACCGGCATTGGTCACATCGCCGACGCGCTGCTCCATGTAAAAGTGCTCGATATTCTTGATCGAGTAGCCGGGCTCGGACACCCGGATGGCTTCGCGCACGACCTTGTACAGATCGATCAGTTTGCCGTTGCGCAACAGCCAGTCCACTTGCGCCTCACGTGTCCCGTGCTGGCTCATCAGACGCTTGATCGCCGTCTCTTCGTAGCTGGCGTAGTGATAAACATTGGCGTCGGGGTAACGCTTGAGATGGGCAATGACCCAGTCAATAAACTGCTCGAAGGCGATCTTTTCCTCATCCCGGCTATGCGCCCAGAAGGGCTTGAAGGTTTGCTTGCCACCCTCGTCTATATAGAGGCCGAAGAGGTACTCCAAGCCGCCTTCCTCCAGCGGGTTGCCTTCCATGTCGAAGAACAGATCACCCTCGACAGCTTTGGGCATCCGGTGAAAACCACGTCGCTCACCCGATACCGGCAAAAGCTCGAACAGCGGTTCATCGCTGGAGCGTCCCTGAAACTGCAAACGCGCCTGATGCCGCAACTTGCCCAATGATTCAGGGTGTAGTTTGGGGATACGCAATGCGTCTGTGCTGTCCGCCAACTGGCGCAACGTGAACACACCGGCGCTCTGCAATTTTTTGGTTTGCGAGCGGCTGATACCGGCTACTTGCGAGAGATGGTCATCTTGCAGACGCTGTTCGCCGCAGCGATCACGCCAAGCACAAAACCCGCAATGCCCACACGGCTCCGGGTAGGTAGCGGGTTGCTTGGAATTGTTCACGAACACGTCAAACCGCTGCAGTACATGCTCCAGATAGTCTGCATGGTCAGCTACCCGGAATGCCTGCTCGGTACGTGCAGCATCACCGAGCACCACGTACATGCATTGCGGCTGTATCCCCTGGATCGAAATCAGCATTCGCGAGTAAAGCGCAACCTGCACGAGGAATTTGGCCTTGGCGACTTTCGCCAACTTTGTGTCGATAACTTCATAGCTGTGGTCGCCCAGTACCGACGGGCGAGAGACTTTACGCAAGAAGTCGGCATGGCCAATAAAGGCACCTTCCTGCAACGATGCCTGGAAGATGATATCGGCGCCAGCCTTCATGGCCTGGATGGTAAGTTCGACCCTGCGTGCAAAGCCTGGATTGCCCTCTGCGATGTCGACAACGTTGGCGTACTGGCTTTTGAGTCTGTCTAGTCCTGAAATAGGTTTACACCTGTTTCACTTCAAAAACGCCCGATGCACCGCATCGGGCGTTTTGTATTTCAAGGCTAGGTGGGGCCGCTTCTCGTTGTAGATCCTTACAGACTCTCCAACCATGTGGGTCGCATCAGCCAAGTCCTTGGGGCGGTGCAGCAAGAATTCTGTTTTCAAAATGCCGTTCACACGCTCTGCGAGCGCGTTCTGATAGCAGTCATAGCCATCGGTCATCGAACACCTGACGCCATGCTTGGCGTGCAGCCTTTGGTAAAGATCAGAGCAATACTGGGCACCTCTATCCGAGTGATGAACCAGTAGCTGATCGGTTTTCCTTTGTCGCAGCGCTTTACTCATTGCCTGGATGACTGATGCCGTGTGCAGGCTTTCATGCACGTGATAGCCGACAATCTTGCGAGAGTAAGCGTCCGTCACCAAGCTCAGATAAACGACACTTTGCTGCGTAGGCAAGTAGGTGATATCTGCGACCCAAACCTGCTCGGGACCTGTAGCCACAGCCTGATTAGGGCCAGGTTTGAGCAGGTTGGGGTGTCGGCGAAAGCGATGATGGCTGTCAGTTGTCTTGTGATAGGCACGCTTGCGCTGAACCAGCTGACGGCGGTCACGCAAGATATCAAACAGCCGGTCTCGACCGACCTTCAGGGCCTCGTCGGGCTCTGAGTGCATCAGACTATGCAGCTTGCGAGTACCTAACCGAGGCAACTGAAGGCGCGTCTCAAGAACGAAGCCCATTACGGTTTGGGCGCTCTTCGCGCGCGCGTCAAACGCTCGGTTACGTTTGTAATATGCCTGTCGGGAAATGCCCATGAACTGGCAAGCCCTGGAAATGCTCAGGTCTTTGATTTGCCCTTGGGTGAGGACTTGCCGGATCGCTTTTTTACGACGCAAACACCGTAGTCGTTTTTCAGAACGTTCACGACAGCTTCAAAGAACTGCGCTTTCTGGTTGCTTAGCGCCAACTGTTCTTCAAGCTCTTTGATCCGTTGCTCGGGCGTCAACGGGAGGTTTGGTTCGGTCATGGACCTGCTCCTCGGCTCTCGAATTGATGCGCCTAGGCTCCAGTCCTGCCGACCGTGCTTGCGTAACCAGACCAGCACCGTGGACCGGCCTTGGATGCCATAGCGCCGTTGGGCTTCTTTATAACCCAACTCGCCTTTTTCGACTTGGTCTACGACCGATAATTTAAAGGCTAGCGTGTAGTCACGCTGGCTCCGCCTTTTGCCTGATTCCATTACATCCTCCTGAAGATAGGTCAGAAGGTGTAAACCTTATTCAGGACGAGACAGTCGTTCGAAAAAGGCCGCTTCATGGGCCAGGCCTTTTTCCTGGATCAGACGGTTCTGATCGCTCTCCACCGATTTTTCCATCGGCACAACAAGGTTCTGCAGGTCCAGCGCCGTGAGGTGCTGGCACTCAAGAAAGTTGCAAATGTCAGAGGCAGAGTACAACTGAATTCCGTTTCGGGCTTGCATGCTCACTTCCAATCCAGTGAACGTCCTGGGACGATTCACGTTGCTTTAAAGTTGGGTGTTATCAGACGTCGAGCGAACAATCGCGAAAAAACTGCTCGAACAATGCCGTCGGCAAATGTTGTGCATCGAGCAAGCCGAAGTGCCTGCCCACATTGCGCCCCAGCGCCATAAGCGTTTTTGCCGAGTTCTCGGTACCGGCATATCCAGCGCTCAACACATAGTCGATACGCTCTTTTTCAGTCGCAGCCTGCGCGTAGGCATTACCCGTTATCAACACATCCATCAGACAGACGTTTTCGCGCTCATCGCTTACCGTGAACGGCTCCAAAACATCGGTCATCATTGCCGCACAAAGACCGTCTTTGCCGCCAGCCACGATTCGCTCCAGCTCAACAAATGGTCGTTCGAACAGGTCGAATTCCTGGATGGAAAAGGGGAAGCAGTAGCCACGTGCGGTATTGAGCGAGACCGGTTCCTCGTTACGCGGATTGGCCAACAACCATGCGACGAAGTTCGCTTTATTGTCGAGAGAATCGCTTTTACGAAACGCCAGATAATCATTGAGAACCCGACTGAAGGGATGCCCTGTAGGCACCCATCCAGTACTTTTGATTTCTGGCGCCAGCGCCTCAATGTCTGCCGGGGCCTTGTACGGATCAAGCGCCTGCGTCACGTCAAAGCAACGCAGATCGTAGCCGAGCATAAACAGACTGGCCTCGAACGCATGGCAACGCGCAGGCAACGCACCTTGATCAGCGAACCACTCGGTACGCTCCAGAACAGCCCGGATTATCCATCCAAGGCGAACCTGCCAACGCGCCCATTCGGCATAAGCGATTGCAGAGAACTGCGGCGCCGCCAGACCGCCCAGCATCTTTCCGGGGTTACGGATCTGCGTACCGCGTGCCGCTCCGGATGGAAACGCCAGCAACGGTTTGCGGGTTCCCGTCCATTGCTGTCGGAACCGCGAGTACAGCATGCCGATCGCAGCGCCAACGCGGCTGTCATAGATAGGCGATCCCGAGGTATCAAGCAACGCATGAATCTTGGTCAGGCCAGCATCGAAACGCTCGACGCTGTTGGCGTCGAGATCGCTCAAGTCGTTGTCGCCATCGAGCGACATATGCAGCGCCATCTTTTGCAGGTAGGCCGTCAATCGGCCGTTTTCCGCGAGCCGACGCAAAAACACAACGGCACCTCGCACCCCACCCCAGCGAAGAACCTGCAGACAGGCTTGAAGGGCTTGTTGCTCATCACCGGCCCGGACCGCACTCGTCAGCCATTCGCGCAACTGCCCGAGTGAGCGTTGAGTCTCACCCCATGTTTGCGAGTCCACCGAGCTGTGATTGCTGTCCTGCCAACTGGCCTTCCAGCGATAGTGCTCAATGACATGCTCGAAACCCTGCACTTGTCGCTTCAAACCGCCAGGCACGAATTTACTGGGCTTGAAGTTCAGCGAGAAAGTCAGCTTCGGCAAATGCTCAACCAGCCAAACGACAAAAGACTCGACTTCAGGTTGTGCCAGGAACTGGTTGCGCTTCATGCAGATAACCTTGCGGGTGGTGTCGAATGGCCATACCCTAAGCAAAAGATCAGGCCACGTCCACGGTGATTGCCCATACAGGTAAACAAATGGCGCAGGTTCTGTCGGCAGAGGTAGACGCTTTGTTATCAAACCAGCGTTTAGCTTTCTGATATGTAAAGTTTTCAGACAGACGTTACACGTTTACGCATCGCCTAAGACCTCAAGGATCGGCAGCCCATGGACTATCAAGCACTCAAAACACGCCATCGTCAGGAGCGTGACGGCCACCACCCCAACCTCACCTTGCGCGTCCATCGCGCATTGAGCTGGCTAAATCGTGCTGAGCAAGCTGAGGATACCGACGGTCGATTTGTCTTCCTGTGGATCGCTTTCAACTCTGCATACGCTACCGATATCGACGATCAATACCGTCTTTCCGAGCAATCCACTTTCAAGGCGTTCCTCGACAAGCTGTGCGCGCTCGACACCTCCAACCTGATCGAGAACCTTGTCTGGTCTGAGTTCTCTGGCAGCATTCGGGCGTTGCTGGACAACCCATTCGTATTCCAAAGCTTCTGGGATAACCAAAATGGCAAGATCAGCGAGCAGCAGTGGACCGAGCGTTTCGCCAGCGGGAGGCGCTCAGCACACCAAGCCTTGGCCGCCCGTAATACCCCGGCAGTGCTTGGCGTTCTGTTCAACCGGATCTATACGTTGCGTAACCAAGTGATGCACGGCGGCGCGACGTGGAACAGCAGCGTGAATCGGGATCAGCTGCGTGATTGCTCAAACCTCCTTCGCAAACTAGTGCCGGTGATTATCCTGCTGATGCTGGACAACCCGGACACGCTGTGGGGCGATGCTTGTTATCCGGTCGTTGCCTAAGCAAACCCTGGAAAAGACTTCCTGATTGGCGAAACCCACTGACTTCAAGAAGCCCGCCAAGTGCGGGCTTTCTTGTTTCTGGCGCCAAATGGCTCTGCGTAGTGGCCTCTAACAAAGCTTTAGAAACCGTGGAGCGAGGCGTTCAATCTTGTGGTGCCGCTAGAGCCCGACGTTCAACTGATGGGGCCTCTCGGGTAGAGGCATTCAGGCTGGACGGCGCCGGCGCCTGATAGCCACCATTATCCCGAGGCCAGGGGCGGCGCGCTGATCGCGTTTTTCTTCTTGCCGTCTGGACGCATTTCCTACGACATCCAGCCGCCGGAGGTCGATTAACCGGCTAAACACCGAGGCGTCAGAGGGAAGCATTGAGTGGAAAACTCATGGCTCCCATTTGGGCCCCAGAGGTACTGCAGCGATCGGGTTTCCTACGCTTCCTCCCTCATCAACCCATGCAACAACCCCACCCGCAAACCCGGTTCCGACGGAATCATTCGCTCGATCCCCAGCACCTTGAATGCCGCCAGCATCACGGCCAGCCCACCGGGTAACGTACTTAGGCGGTGGCTTTGGATACCGGCGAGTTTCAGTCGATTAACGTGACCGGCGTCCATCAGGTGAATCGACAACCGCAGCAAGCCCGCATAGGTAATACCCGCCTGGCCATTGCCGTTGAGGCGATTGGCCTTGATTATTCTCGCGAGCATCCGCGCGGTGCCGGAAGAGCCAATGGCTTGTTGCCAGCCCATGGTTCGATAGCGATAGGCAATTTTTTCAAATGGCAGGCAAGCAGCCCGTTCGGCTTGTTGAAAGGCTTGAACGCTGACGTGGCCGCCGGCGAAGTAGCGTGTGCCGAACACACCGCTGCCGATGGCAAGGCTTTCGGTCAGCAAGGGGCGGTCGCCCTGGCCAATGATCAGTTCGGTGGAGCCACCGCCGATGTCCACCACCAACCGATTGGAGCGAGCGCTGGGCATGGTATGCGCGATGCCCGCGTAGACCAGATGAGCCTCTTCGTGACCCGAAATAACGTCGATCTGGAAACCCAGGCGCCGCTCGGCACCGGCGAGGAATTCAGCAGCATTGTCGGCCTCGCGCACGGCGCTGGTGGCGACAGCACGCACACGACAGGCCTCAAAACCGCGTAGCCGTTTACCGAAGCGCTCCAGGGCTTGCCATCCACGTTTGAGCGCCAGCGCGTCCAGCGAGCGGCCTTCAAACCCTTCGGCCAAGCGAACAGGTTCACGCATGGTTTTCACTTCATGGATCAGCCATTGCTGATCACTTCTGACCTGCTGGCCAATCATCATTCGAAACGCATTAGACCCGAGGTCAACGGCTGCAAATAACGAAGTGTCACCTTTCATGCGATGTTCCCTGTGGCAGTTCATCCGTCGTGGGCCTAAGCGCCCGCAAAGCCAATAAGAGGCATTGGCCACAAGATGTTGCCATCCCACCGATGACACTACGGTGACATCCCTCTTTTTTTGCGCCCGGCTGAATTTGTTACCAATCGTCACCAACTCGTAATACTGAAAGATTACGGTCGTTATTCGGCCTATTCCCTACGAGTTTTCATCATGCCTGCGCAGAATCCCCTGATCCGCCGCATTCATAGCGAGCTGCTCGACCAGAACGACGAAGAACTTGAACTCGAACTGATGGATGACGATTACGGCATCGACGAGTTGTTCGACAACCAGGTCGCCGACAGCCCGGAAAAAGAAGCGCGACGCTTGTATTTTCGCGAGCTGTTTCGTCTGCAGGGTGAATTGGTGAAATTGCAGAGTTGGGTGGTCAAGACCGGGCATAAAGTGGTCATTCTGTTCGAAGGCCGCGACGCCGCCGGTAAAGGGGGTGTGATCAAACGCATTACCCAGCGCCTCAACCCGCGCGTCTGTCGCGTCGCCGCCTTGCCTGCGCCGAATGATCGCGAGCGCACCCAGTGGTATTTCCAGCGTTATGTCTCGCACCTGCCGGCCGCGGGCGAAATCGTCCTGTTTGACCGCAGTTGGTATAACCGCGCGGGCGTGGAAAAGGTCATGGGGTTTTGCAACGACGAGCAGTACGAAGAGTTCTTCCGCACGGTTCCGGAGTTCGAGCGCATGCTCGCGCGCTCGGGTATTCAGTTGATCAAGTACTGGTTCTCCATCTCTGACGAAGAACAGCATTTGCGCTTTCTGACCCGTATCCATGACCCGCTCAAACAATGGAAGTTGAGCCCGATGGACCTGGAGTCCCGCCGTCGCTGGGAGGCCTACACCAAGGCCAAGGAAATCATGCTCGAACGCACACACATCGCCGAAGCGCCATGGTGGGTGGTGCAGGCGGACGACAAGAAAAAAGCGCGGCTCAACTGCATCAGTCACCTGCTGGGGCAGATGCCTTACGAGGAAGTCGAGCATCCGTCGATCGAACTGCCGCAACGGTTGCGCCAGGACGACTATCGCCGCAGCCCGACGCCGCCGGATCTGATCGTGCCGCAGGTTTATTGAGGCGAACTAAGGGCGGTGTGTCATACACGTCGCCTTCGCCAACAAGTTGGACAAAAGTCTACGGCAGGCCCCCATTTTGTAGGAGCTGCTGCAGGCTGCGATAAGGTCGGAACGACCTTCGCGATGGCTATTGTTCGCAGCCTGCGGCAGCTCCTACAGAGATTGTGGGTTGCCTGGGAACATAGAGTCTCCCGCACTAATCTCAACACGTGTCTTAAATAAAAAAACCCGCCGAGCGGGTTTTTCTTTTTGCGATCAACGCACTTACAGGAAGTTGTAGGTGTAGTTGAAAATCAGACGGGTCTGGTCCTGGTTAGCGACCCCGGTGCCGTCGGTGTGGAGGCTACCCGTGCGCAGAGTGGTACCGAAGCCCTTCAGGTAGCCGCTCTGAATCACGTAGTCAACGCCTGCGTCACGCTCCCACTCCGAGTGCTTCACGCCAATGAGTGTCTTGTCTTTGATGTCATCGCCACGCAGGTAGTTGACGAAGGCGCTCAAGCCAGGCACGCCAACCCGTGTGAAGTCGTAGCTGTATTGAGCGAACGCTGTGTTTTCACCTGCGCGAATGAAGCTGCCGACCACGGCGTTAGTGAACAGGTAGAAGCCGTTACCGCCGTTGTCTTCGCTGTTGGAGCCATCTTTTGCCAGAGGCTTGCCGTCTTTGGTGACGTTACCTTGGTTCAGCGAGACGAAGCCGCCGTCATCACTGACGCTCTGATAGCCGACGAGGAGTTTGCTACCGCCCAACTGGTAGGTAAACATGCTGCTCCAGGTAACGTTATCAACTTCACCCGCGTGCTTGGCGTAGCCACCGTTGTTATCGAACGCATAGCCCGCAGCATCGCTACCGTTTTTGCCGTCAGAGCTGCTGTTGAAGTAGCGCAGATCCGTCTTGAAGGACTGGTCGTCACCCAATGGCAAAACGTGGACCAATCCCAGGAAGTGCTGCTTGTAAAAATCATCCAGGTTGGCGAAGTAATACTGCACGGTCAGGTCTTTAGTAACCTTGTAGTCGCCACCCGCGTAACGGAATTGATTGCTGCCTTTGGTGGCGCCTGAAACCGACAGCGCAGTGCTGTTGGTCGATGCACGTCCAGTGGAGTGTTCCAATTGACCCGCGCTCAGCGTCAGGTTGTCGATTTCCTTGGAGGTGATCATGCCACCGTCAAAGTTTTGCGGCATTGTGCGGCTGTCGCTCGCCGTATTGATCGGCAACTGAGGAAAGAGCGCGCCCCCCACGTGTAATTCAGTTTTGGACAGGCGGAATTTAACGTTGGCGTCCCCACGGGCAAAGTCGTCCACTGCCGAGCCGTCGCTGTCGCTTGGCCAGAATGAGTTGCCTGTGGCTGGGTGATGACCTCGGCCGCCATCGAGGTGCAGGCCGTAGATCATCTGAGCATCGATACCCACCCCGATCATGCCTTGGGTAAAGCCGGATCTGTAGTCAAGTTTCAGAACTTCAGCACTTTCTTGCTGGTTGGCAGCGTTGGCGTTGTGGTTGTCGTTTTCATAGTAATAAGTACGGGAACTGAGGGCGAGCTTGCTGTCCGCCAGGAATCCTTGTGACTTCGCAACATCATCCGCTTGAGCGTGAAGTGACACAGCGGCCAGCGCGATGGCTGCCGCGAGAGTTTGCTTTTTCAATGTAACGCTCCTTTGATTTCTTTTTATAAAGTTTTGCTTTCCGTATCTATGTACGGATCAGCTGTGCATAAGCGGTTGAAACGTTTGACACTATTTCCCCGCTGGCAACACGGTGCGTTGCCGCTAACGGGAAACAGTTGAGAACGTGTTCGTAGAATCCCTGAACGGGTATTTGACTGAAGTGAGTCAAACCTGTCCTAAACAACTGTCCATCGGACAGAGCGATGAGATGCTCCAACCAACAACGTTGGCTCGAGCAAATAACTCAAGCCGACGGTAAAGCCGTGCCTTGATTGGAGCCCGTTACATTGTGTGCCTCAGGCCCGGATCCGGAAGTTATTTCCCGGGCAACTGTCCACACGATAATCGCAGCGACGATGTCAAAAATCGCCAACACCACGAACAACGGGCTGTAGCCAATTTGTGTCACCAGCACGCCGAACACCGCTGTGAATGCTGCAGCCCCCAGGTAGCCGAACATACCGCCCATACCGGTAGCGGTGGCCACTTCGTTTTTGCCGAATGAGTCCGAGGTGATCGAGTACAGCGCGCCCGACAGTGTCTGATGGGCAAAACCGCCAACACACAGAAGAGCGATCGCGGTGTAGGCACTGTCCACCAGACCGATACAAGCCGGTCCGATCATGCAGGAACAGCCGAACAGTAAAACCATCTTGCGTGAGGTAAACAGCGATACCTTGCAGTAACGATGAAACAGCGGGCTCAAGTAACCACCCAGTACGCAGCCAATGTCCGCCGCCAGAAACGGCAGCCAGGCAAACATGGCAACTTCCTTGATGTTCATGTGCCGCTCGGTCATCAGGTACAGCGGAATCCAGGCGTTGAACGTCTGCCAGGCCGGCTCGGAGAGGATCCGTGCCGAGGCAATTGCATAAAAGTTACGGCTGCCAATGATCTTCTTCCAGTTGCCTTTTTTAGTGGTGGCATCCTTGAAGTGAGACTCCTGCCCAGACAGGATGTAATCGCGTTCGGTATCGCCCAGGAGCCGTTGATCACGCGGGTGTTTGTACAACACAAGCCAGATGACACTCCAGACGAGCCCCAGCCCGCCAACGATAAGAAACGCCAGTTGCCAGCCGCTTTGCAGAATGGCCCAGACGACCAATGGCGGCGCGAGCAGTGCACCAAACGACGAACCGATATTGAACCAACCAATGGCGACTGAGCGCTCCTTGGCCGGAAACCATTCGGTGGTGGTCTTGACCCCTGCCGGCAAGCCCGCCGCCTCGGTAAGCCCAAGCAAGGCGCGAACAAATGCCAGGCTTTGCCAGCCAGTCGCCAGCGCGGCCGCTGCACACGCCGCCGACCAGGCAATGGCAAAAACCGCAAAACCCATTTTGGTGCCGATGGCATCAATCACGTAACCCGCCACTGGCTGCATAAATGCGTAAGCCAATTGCCAGGCGACAACGATGTGAGAGTACTGCTCGGTCGAAATGCTCAGGTCTTTCATCAGCGTGGGAGCAGCGACTGACAGGGTGTTTCGGGCCAGATAATTCACAATCAAACCAGCCGTCACCAGCCCGACCATCCACCAGCGGATGCCTTTGATTTTCATCCCTTCACCTTGTTTATTATTGGTTTTCAAGTGTGTGACATCTTTCTGTGCACCCAGTACGTCGTAGGTATGACGAACAGGATCAGGTCTTCGCCCAAGAGGATCTCAAACAGCGGACAAGACAATGCGCTGATGCGAGCCGATCAGATCGACAACAAAGGGGGAAGCGATTAGAAAAATGGCTACGCGGGAAACGTCCATATTGGGAAAACTCTCACTGTCTTATTTTTATAATGACGACCAACATGTTGTAGGTCGTCGTACATCTATATAATTTATAGCCATTCCCCTGTTCGCGTGTCAATCGACTTTTTGCGCAAACACCTTCCATGCACTGATATTCACAAGATGGATAATGGTAAATTCAGAACTAAACTGCGGGCTAGAGCACCCGCCAGTCGTAACGCGTTGACAAGCATAAGAGCGGATGCGGATAATTAATCAGTTGTACGACAACCTATATCATAAAAACAAATCAGAGCAGACCTGCATGACGACCTCAACAACTCGCGCGCACCCACCTTTCAATCGACTTCTGCTAACAGGTGCCGCCGGTGAGCTCGGCAAAATGCTTCGCAAGCGTCTGAAACCCTTCACCCGTGTTTTGCGTCTCTCCGACATTGCCGACATCGCGCCAGCGCTGGATGAAAGCGAAGAAATTTATTACTGCGATCTCGCTGATAAAAAAGCCGTCGACGAATTGGTCCAAGGGGTCGATGCGATTCTGCATTTTGGCGGCGTGTCGACCGAGCGCTCGTTCGAAGACATCCTGGGTGCCAATATTTGCGGTGTGTTCCATATCTACGAAGCGGCCCGTCGGCATGGCGTGAAACGCGTCATCTTTGCCAGTTCCAATCACGTCATCGGCTTCTATCCACAGGGGCAGCGCCTGGACGCGCATAGCGTGCGCCGCCCAGACAGCTACTACGGCCTGTCCAAGTCTTATGGTGAGGACATGGCCAGCTTTTACTTCGATCGCTACGGCATAGAAACCGTCAGCATCCGTATTGGCTCTTCGTTCGTAGAACCGCAAAACCGCAGAATGCTGTGCACGTGGTTGAGCTATAACGATCTGACTCAATTGCTGGAGCGCGCGCTGTTCACAGCCGATGTTGGCCACACGGTGGTCTATGGTGTCTCCGACAATCAAAACGCTTGGTGGGATAACCGTTACGCTGCGCATCTGGGTTTCAACCCTCAGGACACTTCCGAAGGGTTCCGCAGCCAGGTCGAAGCTCAACCCATGCCCGCTGCCGACGACCCGCTTATGCTGTTCCAGGGCGGCGCCTTCGTCGCTGCCGGTCCCTTTGGCGACGACTGAAATCCCGCACCAACAAACCCTCCCATCGAACACGCCACTGGAACCGTCATGGACGCTGAACTGATTCTCGATGCACGCAATGCTACGGGTGAAAGCCCGGTGTGGAACACTCGGGAACAGGCCCTGTATTGGGTCGATATTCCAGCCCGGCAGTTGCATCGCTGGGACCCGGCGACCGGTCAGACCCACCAGTGGGAAACGGTCGAGATGCTCGCGTGCATCGCCGCCACTCCCGGCGGCGACTGGATCGCGGGAATGGAGAGCGGTGTGTTCCGGCTGGCCGCCAGCCTTGACGGAACGCTGCAAAGTACCCGCCTGATAGACGTGAACCACGCACAGCCAGGCATGCGTTTCAACGACGGTCGCTGTGATCGTCAGGGGCGTTTCTGGGCAGGCACCATGTCGCTCGATATGGCGACCGGTTCGACGGTGGGTGCGCTGTATCGCTATGTGGCCGGGCAGCGCGCGGTACTCGCCCCTCAACTCACCGGGTTTACTGTCCCGAACGGCCTGGCATTCAGCCCCGACGGCAAGACGATGTACCTGTCCGATTCGCATCCGTCAGTACAAATGATCTGGGCCTTCGACTACGACATTGAAAGCGGCACCCCGCATAACCGCCGCGTATTCGTCGATATGAAGCAACACCCTGGCCGACCCGACGGTGCCGCTATCGACGCTGAAGGCTGCTATTGGATATGCGGAAATGATGCCGGTTTGATTCACCGCTTTACCCCCGATGGCAGGCTCGATCGCTCCCTTCGTGTGCCGGTGAAAAAACCGACCATGTGTGCGTTCGGCGGGCGCAATCTGGACACCCTGTATGTCACCTCGATCCGCCCAGCCGGGGACCTGAGTGACCAACCTCTGGCAGGCGGTGTGTTCGCCATTCAGCCCGGAGTCAACGGTCTGCCAGAGCCTGTTTTCGAAGGGTAGTCAGAAGGCTCATAGCGTCGCCTGCTCGCTCCTTGCGCATGTCCGGGCGGTGAACCGTGCCGCTAGAGCTTGAAGCGCAACACCAGATCCTGTTGATTGCTGGCAACCTGTTGCAAATGCTCGCCACTGCTGCGGGTATGTGCGGCGGCTTGCCGGTTATCGCGGGTCATGTCGTGCAGGCGGTGCATGTGTTGATTCACCTCTTGCGTGGTGCCGGCCTGTTCATCCGCGGCGGCGGAAATCTGCACCGCGAGCGCATGGACGCCTTGCAGCGAGTTATCCAGTTGGCCGAGTGAGGTCAGCACTATCTGAGTTTCACCCTCCAACGCCCGCGCTTGCTCGGCCGAAGACTGCATCGCTTGCAGCGCCTCGGTGGATGAACCTTGCAGGGCCTGAGTGATGGCGACGATTTCTTCGGTGGCACTGCTGGTACGTTGCGCCAGGTTGCGCACTTCATCCGCGACCACGGCAAACCCACGGCCCTGTTCGCCAGCACGCGCGGCTTCGATTGCGGCGTTGAGCGCCAGCAAGTTGGTCTGCTCGGCGATCCCGCGAATCACCGCGAGCACGGTGCCGATTTGCAAGGCATCGGTGGCCAGCGTGTCGACCACTCTGCCGCCGCGACGGATGTCGTCGAGCAGGCGACCCTGCTGGCCGATCATCTGTTGCAGGGTGCCATGCATTTCGCCAAAAACACCGCGTGCAGCGGTGCTGCTGGTGGAACTGGCCGCGGCATTGCGGGCAATCTCCTGCACCGTGCTCGACATCTGCTCCACCGCACTGACCACCATTTCCAGTGACTCCTGCTGCAAGTCGAGCAGTGAGCTGGTTTGCCCGGCGGCGTTGAGAATTTCGCTACTCGCGTGGCCGACGTCTTGACTCGATTGGTGCAGACGCTCCACCACATCGCGCCAGGCCCGGGCCATGTCATGCAGAGCCAGCATCAAGCCAGCCTGTTGCTGCTGATCCGATGGCAACCCCAACTCACCGGCCGCCAACTGACGGGCCAGCACCGTCATGTTTTTCGGTTCACCCCCCAGCGGGCGCATCACGCTACGACTGACCAGCCACGTAGCGACGACTACGGCAACGATGGTCAACACGCCCAGCATCAACATTTGCCACATCAGTTGCTTGACCGGCGCCAGTGCCTGGGACTGGTCCATTTCGGCGACCAACGCCCAAGGGTTGTCATTGAAGGCTACCGGAAGAAACACTTTCAGTGCGCTATTGCCGTCCAGCCCCGGCTCGACGACTCGCCCCTGCCGACCTGCCAGCGCCTCGCTGACGGCGCTGCCGCTGAGGCCGTTCTGCGCACCGACACTACGGTTGACCTGCCGCTGCGGAAAGCGCGCCGAGTCCGAACGCAAATTGGCATCGCTGCCGACCAGATAGGTCTCACCTTTCTCACCCAGCCCCTGGCGGGTTTGCATCACGCTGTTGAGCGGCGCAATGGGTAATTCCAGCACCAGCGTCATTCGCAGCGTACCGTTCGACATCACCGGCGCGGCCAGGTATTGCGTGGGTTCCCCGCTCTGCGGGTTGTATTGCAGGTCGCTGATCAGCAGTTTGCCGCTGTCGACGCTGTGCTTGACCAGGCGCGCCAGTGGCGTATCGCGCAGGCTGTCTTCGTCGAGCTTGTGCTGATAGTCGCTGCCACGCAGCAGACTGAGCATGATGGTGCCGTCGGGCATCACCAGTTTCAGCTCACGGTAGCCGAACGTACTGATGAAATTTTGCAACATCGGACTGTCGTAGTTGGCGGAACTGATCAGCGCGTTGTCGTCCAGGCCCTGATAGCTGTTGGCAAGGTTACTGGCCAGCGTACTGATCTGATTACGCCGCTCCTGCCAGTTATCCAGCAACTGCTGCTGTTTAATATGTGCAACAGCCTCAAGAGCGTTAAGTGTTTGCTCACGCAACGCGCTACTGGCTTGCTGATAGGCGGTAAAGGCCATGCCCAAAACCGGGATCAAGCCGATCAGCAGGTAGCTGACGGCCAACTTCAGGCGTAAGGACATGTTCAACAACTCCGGGTAGATGAGTGACAGATCAGGCTGAATGTAAATTATTCTGCAATAACCGTGCAAATTATCAAACGACATCGTTAATTAATTCTAACGGATGGCCGTTCAGGCTCGCAGCGCTGAAAGTCTTGCTCACCCGCTAAAGGCCACTGCGCTAGACTCGCGAACCGTTTTCGAGGGCGACGAATCGAGGTCGTCTCAGGGTTGGAGCTACTAATGAGTGCAATAACAACGCGCACCGCGACACTCTGCGGCATTGGCGCGATTTTGCTGTGGAGTACCGCGACGGGGCTGATCCGCAGCGTGACGGAAAACCTCGGCCCGCTGGGTGGCGCGGCGTTGATTTATACCGTCGGGGCCTGCCTGTTGATCGCTTTTCTGGGGCGACCTCGGTTGAGATCTTTCCCCCCTGTTTACCTGATCGTCGGCAGTGTGCTGTTCGTTTCCTACGAAATCTGCATGGTGATCTCACTGGGCTTTGCCAATGATCGTACCCAGGCCATCGAGATCAGCGTGGTCAATTACCTGTGGCCGTGCCTGACCGTGTTGCTGGCCATGGTGATGAACGGCCAGCGCGCACGTCTGATCATTGTGCCCGGCACTGCCATCGCGTTGTTTGGCATCAGCTGGGTTGTCAGCGGCAATGGGCTGTCGGTGTCGCACATTCTGGATAACCTGTCCTCCAACCCGCTTAGTTATTCCCTGGCGGTCAGTGGTGCATTTATCTGGGCGTTTTATTGCAACGTCACGCGCAAGTACGCGGCCGGCAAGAGCGGCGTCACCCTGTTTTTCGTCCTGACGGCGTTGATGCTGTGGATCAGATACGCCTTCAGCAGCGAACCGCCAGCGCACTTCACGCTGGGCAACTCGCTGGAGTTGCTGGCCGCAGGCGCTGCCATGGCGTGCGGTTACGCGCTGTGGAATATCGGCATACTCAAAGGCAACATGACGTTGCTGGCCACGGTTTCGTACTTTGCGCCGGTACTGTCGTCGGCGTTTGCCGCAGTCTGGCTCGGGACCGCACTGTCGCTGCAGTTCTGGCAGGGGGCGCTGATGGTGACGGTGGGATCGTTGATGTGTTGGGTGGCTACGCGGGGGCGGGAGCAAGCGGCCTGACTGTATTTGTGTTGAGCCCGAATCTTGGAGCTGCCAAAGGCTGCGATAAGGCCGGCACGGCCTTCGCGATTTAGATTGGTCGCAGCCTTCGGCAGCTCCTACAGAGATCGCATTCCTCCGCGGGAGCACTGCTTACCCGCTTTCACATCAATCTGCAGGCACCGCCGTCAACACCCCACGCCCGGCAAAATGTGCCAGCAAATTATCAATCACCAACTGCAATGTCGCTGCCACAGCCTCCGGGGAGCGCCCGGCGATATGTGGCGTGAGAATCACGTTGCTGAGCGCTGCGAGGTCGGTCGGCACATTGGGTTCGCCATCGAGCACGTCCAAGGCAGCGCCAGCGATTCGTTGGTTCTGCAACACCTCGATCAACGCGGTGGTATCCACCACACTGCCTCGGGAAATATTGATCAGAAAACCATCCGTACCAAGCGCATCGAGGACCTCGGCGTCGACCAGCGATCGGCTCTCGGCGCCACCCGGTGTGGCAATCACCATGAAGTCTGCCCATTGCGCCAAAGCGGCTGGCGTCGGGCAATAGAGATAAGGCAAGTCGTCGCGCGGTCGGCGATTGTGATACCCGACCTGCATGCCGAACCCCAGAGCACCGCGTTGGGCGATCTGCTGGCCAATGTTGCCAAGCCCAAGAATGCCCAGCTTTTTGCCGGAAATCATCGGGCGTGGCGTACGAGATTTCGTCCACTCCCCCCGACGCACAGCAGCGTCGACTTGCGGGATGCCCCGCGCGATGGCCAGCAGTAAAGCCATCGCATGATCGGCAACCGAAGCGTCGTTGGTGCCAGGGCCATAGGTGACGACAATCCCCCGCGCCCGAGCAGCGGCAACATCCACCTTCTCATAGCCAGCGCCCTGGGCGCAGATGATTCCCAGCTTGGGCAGCGCGGCGATGTCATCGGCAGTAAAGCCAGTGGAACCGTTGGTCAGCACCGCGCGGATATCTGCGCCGACAGTTTCCATGACCTTTTTCTGTTCAGACGGCGTAAGGGCGATGTGCAGTTCGAAGCCCGCCGCTTCGATGCGAGCGAGGCTAGCAGGTGGATATTCGATCACGACCAGCAAGGGGATAGGCATAGTCAAGCTCCCATCAGGAGGGGATTCTGTAACGTTTTCCAACAAATATGACCCAGGCGTAACTGGAGTTCGATGCGCTTGACAGGCAGGATAGCCGACCACAAACTATACGCAGCTTACACACATATCATATGAAAGGCATATTCGTAGAGCTACCTGCTTTCGCGCGCAATCGAAGCGACTATCTCGACGATGAGGCATTCAAGGATTTTCAGCAGATGCTGCTGCAGACCCCTGATGCCGGCGATGTAATCAGGGATACAGGCGGATTGCGCAAAGTCCGATTTGGGGACGTAGCGCGAGGCAAAGGCAAGCGGGGAGGATTACGGGTTATTTACTACTGGTGGCTCGGTGGTGCCCAATTCTGGTTACTCACCCTTTATGACAAGGACGAATTGGATGACCTCAGCAATGATCAGCGTAAGACCCTGAAAAATCGCCTCGAAGAAGAACTTAAAGCGAGAGAGAAACCATGACCAAGAAACGCGATATTTTTGCAGAACTGATCGAAGGTTTCGACGCACTGGCAGACGAGCGCCAAGGAAAAGTCACCCTGCGCTCGCACCAGGTGGACATCAAACCACTTGAGCCAGCCACAGCAGAGGAAGTCGTTGCCGTTCGTAAGAAATTAAACATGTCTCAGCCAGTTTTCGCCAAGCACTTACACGCGACACCGGCCACTATCAAGAACTGGGAACAAAACCGCGCCAAACCCAATCCTCAAGCGACTGTATTGATACGGCTGTTGAGTGCGTTTCCTGAGACGGCAAAGCAGCTCGCGCAGATTGCATGACGCATGCGGAGAAACACTGACTCAGGTGGTTGGGTCAGTGTAGGGCCTCCAGAATTTTCCACTCCCCCATCGGGAACTGAACCCAATCCCCTATAATCCAAACCACAGCCCTTATGAATCAGGGCCTTCATCTGTCTCGGCATTGAATAAATCCAATAGGCGCCGAGTCAAATACTCTCAAGGAGTCACCCGTTGAATCACGCCGTCCGTATTGGCTTGCTCCTGACCGCCGCCCTGTTAGCCTCCCCGGCCTTCGCTAACAACGAAGACAACTTGTGCCAGATGAACCTGCAGAAAATCAGAGACGCCCAAGCGACTAACCCCAACATGACCGCGCAGGTGAAGAGCGAACTCGATTCCTTCATCAACAGGGCCCAGGCAGCCCTTGAACGGCATAGTGATGACGGCGCACGTGAGTGCATCTCGTTGACCAATCAGGCGCTACAGAAAGCGCAAAGTAACTGATGCCGGGTGCGCTCAATCGAATCGCCCATTGAGCGCACACCCGCCGACTACCCACGCAACCCCAGCAGGCGCGCCAGCTTGATCCGCCAGACTTCGGCAGCGGATGCCGGAGTGACTTGCAGGCGTTCGTTGGGGCACTCCGGGCACTGGCTGAACCCTTCAGTGGGGCTTGATGCAGCGCTCGACGGCACAACTGTCTTCTTCCAGCCACACGCCGGGCAGTTGAAATTGGAAGCACGAGGTGGCAAGGGCATGGGCGATTTCCCTTACACGTCGGTGCGCATTGACCGCCTGCGCTCCACTCCATGTCTGATCTCCTGTGTCTTACACCCCATCATTGCTCTCATGGCTGTTTCCTTTGTATTCATATGCCCAGCACCTCAGGCGTCTGACTGGGATTGTCCGCAAGGGCGCGACATCTTGCGTCGCACTGCCGCCAAACGATGCGTCTCGCGACGCGCATAAAAAGATTTGTAAAAAGAAATTTCAGCCACCGACCGATGTCATTACTTCATCCATTCAAATAAGAAGGACGTCGGCCATGAAATTTTCAAAATTCTCTCACGCGCTGTCCAAGTGGGCAGGTAGCGCCAAGACGTTCTTTATCGCCTTGCTACTGATCCTGGTTTGGGCTTGCACAGGGCCGTTCTTTCACTACAACGACACGTGGCAGCTGATCATCAACACCTCGACCACCATCATTACCTTCCTCATGGTGTTCGTGATTCAAAATACGCAGAACCGTGATAACGATGTGCTGCACATCAAGATCGACGAGCTGCTGAGGGCCACCAAGGATGCCCGCAATGCCATGCTGAGCCTGGACAAAATGGACCAGAAAGAGCTCAAGGCCTTACGCAAGGAATACGAGGCACTCGGCGATTGCGAGACGCTAACGCTCAACGAGCCGGTGCCGAAAGAACCGTCCGCATAAAACAACCGGGCGCTCATTGAGCGCCCGGCTCCCCTTTCGTCAAGCCGCTTTATTCTCAGACGTCAGCGATTTTTTCATCTGCGCTTTTAAGGCTTCCATCTGCTTGCCCAACTCATCGAGTTTTTCCTTGCCCAGCAGTTTTTTGCACTGTGGAAACATCTCGGTTTCTTCTTCCTCGATGTGGTGCTCAAGCAGCTCCTTGACGACCTTCACCCGCCCGGCAAATTCAGGAGTGCCCGGATCGGTGACCTTCAAATCCGGCAACACCAACGAGTCCACCGTGCGGTGCTCTTCCTTGGCTTCGAAATACATAATGTCCTGCTCTTTGCTGCCCGCTTCCTTGAAGGCCGGATAGAGAATTTCCTCTTCAAGCCGGGTATGGATGACCAATTCCATTTCCAGCTTCGACACTAACTCAACGCGTTTTTTCAACGCCCGCTCCGTAGAGTCACTGAGTTGGGACAGTATGTCTTTTACGCGTACATGGTCTTGTTCAAGCATATCGATTGCATTCATCACGGTTCTCCACAAGATCTGGTCACCAGGGTCGTTGCCTTGGCTGGATTGAGTGAACTGCAAGGCATACGAAGCCTTCGAATGGGACTCAGCATCTTCCATGCCTAAACCAATAACAAATAAAATTCGTTTAAAAACAAAGATATAAAAATATTTACTCAATAGATTGCCGTGCAAAGTGCATGAATTCTCCCGAGCTGCCCTGCATATTAAGAAGCCGTTAGCTAACTAAGGGTATTAACTGAAACCATTCATCTGATGCCGATGAACTCTTCGATATCGTCCTTCTCTTACTGAGACGTCTAGATGAATAAGCGAGTGCCGGGCACCGCAAATGCCGGCTTGAAAACGACTAATGTTCATGACAGGACGCGTGCCGATGAGCAGTGCGCAAACGAGTATCCAAAAGGCCCAAGTCGTTCTTCTGGCGACCCACAAAAAACTCGCCGTTCATGAAGTCGCGGTGCATCAGGCGCTGGCAAAGAACATTGCCGATCTGCTGGGCGCACAGTTTGCCGGGCTGTATGACCCTGCGCTGCATCACGGTCCGGGCCTGTATTTCATCCCCTCGGACACGCTGTTCCGTCAGGCGCAAAACGACGCCTTGGGCATTCAGTCAATCAACGACTTTTTCGGTGGGATGATCGACCAGCCGTTCATGGCCACCAAGGCTATTTCCCACCCGTTGCTCAAGCACGCCACGGCCCGGCCCGAGACCTGGTGTGTGGCGTTTAGCCAACAGGCTGGCGATGCGGTGCTGGAAGGCTTTACCGTCTTCAATCAGGTCGATGCCCTGCGCGCGGGCTGCCTGTTGTTGGAACAGGGGCCGGTGCGGATCAAACCGGTGTTGGCCACCGCTGGACGCGGGCAGATTGTGGTCAACACCGAGGTGCAACTGAACGAGGCGATTTCCGGGCAAGACCTCGGAGAAATCGCCACCTGGGGTCTGGTGCTGGAGGAAGACCTGCAGGATGTCGTGACTTACAGTGTCGGACAGGTGCAGCTCGCCGGAATCACCGCCAGCTATTACGGCACTCAACGCCTGACGCTGGATAATCACGATGAAACGGTCTACGCCGGGTCAGCGTTATGGATGGTACGTGGTGGCTACGCCGAGTTGCTCAAGCTTGAAATCGAAGCCCCCATCCGACGCGCGATTGATCAAGCCATCACCTACGAAAAGGCCACCGTCGCCTGCTTCCCCGGTTTTCTTGCCTCGCGGCGCAACTACGACATCGCCCAAGGCAAAAACGCCGGGGGCCAGACGTGCTCCGGCGTGCTGGAACAATCCTGGCGGATTGGTGGCGCCAGTGCAGCAGAGATCGAGGCGCTGATGGCCTTCGCCGCCGATCCCGCGCTACAGCGCATCCGCTGCTCCACTCACGAAGTCTATGGCGAAACCAGCGTTCCGGCCGATGCCCGCGTGTTGTATTCGGGTAACGACCCCGAGGTCGGTTTCATTACCAAATACACCAGAGTCCAGCCCTATGAGCATCAGCAGTGACGACATCGAAATCCCCGTTGATGGCCAATTTATTTCCGGCACGTTGCTGACACCCAGCGCCAAAATGCCGGGGATTTTATTTGTGCACGGTTGGGGCGGCAGCCAGCAGCGAGACTTGGCGCGCGCGAAGAACATTACCGGTCTGGGCTGCGTGTGTCTGACCTTCGACCTGCGCGGGCACGAGCGCACCCATGAATTACGTGCCGTGACCTCCCGCGAAGATAACCTCGAAGACTTACTCGCCGCCTACGATCAACTGGTCACCCACCCGGCCGTCGACCCCGCCGCGATTGCAGTGATCGGCAGCAGCTATGGCGGTTACCTGGCAACCATCTTGAGCGGTATGCGTCCAGTGAAGTGGCTGGCGTTACGCGTCCCGGCGTTGTACTGGGATGCGGACTGGACCATGCCGAAACAGGAACTCGATCGCGACAAACTTGCGCACTATCGCCGCTCGGCGGTAACCGCCGCGGATAACCGTGCGCTGGCGGCCTGCAAGGAGTTTATGGGGGATGTGTTGCTGATCGAATCCGAGCAGGACGACTACGTGCCCCACGCGACATTGATGAGTTACCGCGCTGCGTTCTATGCCGCACATTCACTGACCTACCGCATCGTCGACGGGGCCGACCATGCGCTAACCCAGGACGCCAGTCAGCATGCCTACAGCACGATGCTGAGCAACTGGATCAGCGAGATGGTGATCGGCGCACGGCTTGAGGATTATCCGCATCACTCGTCCACGTATTCCTGACGACTGCATCAAGCAATTCGCCAACAAGTTGGCTCACATTAGAGATATGCGCAGATTAAAAATCTGCGGCTGGCCCCGATTCTGTAGGCGCTGCCGAAGGCTGCGATAAGGACCGAAGGACCTTCAGCCATTCTAAAAACACGACTGCTGCGCAGTCGATCGCAGCCTGCGGCAGCTCCTACAGGGATGCGTGTACCATCAATCTTCTAACGCCCGCACCCGTTCCATACGGCTTTGCTCTGCAGCCTGCGCAGTCGACTGGACGGCGAAATCAAAGTCGATCTCAGCGAAACGCCCTTCCACGCCGTAAGAACGAGCCACCACTTGGTCTTCACTGAAGCGAATTTCAGCGACCAACTCATCACGGGTGGCGTAGGCAAAATCGTCGTACAGGTACTGCTCGCCGGACAGGTTGATCTGGGTCGTCAGGTGACGATGGCCAGGCGCCGAGATAAAGAAGTGGATGTGCGCCGGACGCTGGCCGTGGCGACCCAGTTGGTCGAGCAGCTTCTGGGTTGGACCATCCGGTGGGCAGCCGTAGCCCGACGGCACGATGCTGCGGAAACGGTAGTTGCCTTCTGCGTCGGTTTCGATACGACGACGCAGGTTGAATTCGGATTGCGCCGGGTCGAAGTACGAATAGGTACCGCCGGTGTTGGCATGCCACACATCGACAATCGCATTGGCCACGGGCTTGCCGTCGAGGTCCTTGACCTGCCCCTTCATGAACAACACGGTGCCAGCATCGGCGCCGTCATCCAGGCGTGCTTCGTTTTTGCTCAGCGGAGCGCCGGCCACGTACAGTGGGCCTTCGATGGTGCGCGGGGTGCCACCGGTCTTGCCGGCTTCTTCGTCTTCCGCGTCCATCACCAGGTCGAGGTAATGTTCCAGGCCCACACCGGCGACCAGCAAGCCCGCTTCTTGGCGCGCGCCCAGTTCGTTGAAGTAGTTGACCGCTTTCCAGAACTCTTCCGGCGTCACGTTCAGGTCGTCGATGATTTTGACGGTGTCTTTCAGAATGCGATGTATCAGGGTTTTAACCCGTGGGCTGCCGGCGTCGTTCAGTTGGCCGCTGGCTTCCTTGAGAAACTGTTGAACACTTTCAGTCTGGGAGATTTTGACAGTCATGATTAATTCCTCATCTTTTGTAGTTATTAGTGGGCACAGGGTGCCAAATTAGCGGTCGTTATCACGGATCGATGACGGGTGACGGCACATCGGAGCTATTTCGAGGGACAGGTACGGATACAACGGCAGCTGCATAAGCAGGTCGTGTAATTCCTCAACACTGTCGACATCGAACACGCTGTAGTTGGCGTACAACCCGGCGATGCGCCACAGGTGCCGCCACTTGCCGGAGTCCTGCAAGCTCTGCGAAAAGGCTTTTTCTTCGGCCTTGAGGCGCGCGACCTTTTCCGGGTCTTCGCCATGCGGAATATTCACGGTCATTTTTACGTGGAACAACATACGGATGGCCTCCTCAGGCAAAACTGACGGCAGTGGACGTTTTGTCGCGGCGGAAGAACGCCAGGCGTTCTTCGTCCAGGCTCAAACCCAGGCCCGGGGTGCGCGGTATGTGCAACTGGAAATCGCGGTAGACCAACGGCACGCTGATCACATCTTCGGTCAGGAGTAGCGGGCCGAACAGTTCGGTGTCCCAGGTCAGTTTGGCCAGGGTCAGGAACGCATGGGCCGAGGCCAGCGTACCGATGCTGCCTTCGAGCATAGTGCCGCCGTACAGGCCAATGCCTGCTGCTTCGGCGATGGCGGCAGTGCGCAACACAGCACGGGGGCCGCCGTTCTTGGCGATCTTCAGGGCGAATACCGACGCCGCGCCCTCGCGGGCCAGGTTGAACGCATCTTCAACGCACTCGATGGACTCGTCGGCCATGATCGGCGCCGGGCTGCGCGCATTCAGACGCGCCATTCCGGAACGGTTGTTGCGGGAAATCGGTTGTTCGATCAGGTCGATGCCGTTATCACCCAACACCTGGCAGGCACGAATCGCCACCGCTTCGTCCCACGCCTGATTAACGTCGACCCGCACACTGGCGCGATCGCCCAAGGCGCGTTTGATCGCGATCACGTGGGCTAGATCCGAGTTCACTTCACCGGCACCGATCTTCAATTTGAAGATGCGATGGCGGCGGATATCGAGCATTTTTTCTGCCTCGGCGATGTCCCGAGCGGTATCACCACTGGCCAGGGTCCAGGCCACCGGCAGCGCATCACGAACTCGACCGCCCAATAGCTCACTGACCGGCAAGCCCAGGCGTTTGCCCTGGGCATCGAGCAACGCGCTTTCGATCCCGGACTTGGCGAAGGTGTTGCCCTTGGCGATTCGGTCCAGACTTAACATTGCGGCATTGATGTTGGTTGCGTCCTGACCGATCAGCAGCGGCGCCAAATGTGCGTCGATATTGGTCTTGATGCTGTCAGGGCTTTCGTAGCCGTAGCTCAGACCGCCGATGGTGGTCGATTCGCCGATACCTTCAATGCCGTCGGAACAGCGGATGCGGATCACCACCAGCGTCTGATTCTGCATGGTATGCATCGCCAGCTTGTGCGGGCGGATGGTCGGCAAGTCGACGATGATCGTCTGCAGCGACTCAATCACGGTGGAAGTCATTTCAATACCCATCAGGTTCTTTTGTTTTCAGGACTCGATAGTGAACCCAGCATTTCGCGCTTTCCAATATTGAATGGGTCTGGTTTGATACTCAAAAGGTATGCAACTCCGATTTCGCGGGGTTGCCGAGGGAGACATCATGGAGCTTCGTCATCTGCGCTACTTCCAGGTGCTCGCCGAGACCCTGAACTTCACCCGCGCCGCTGAACGCCTGCACATCGCCCAGCCGCCATTGAGCCGACAGATCCAGCAGTTGGAAGACGAGCTTGGAGTGGTGTTGCTTGAGCGCGGACGGCCGCTGCGCCTGACCGAAGCCGGGCGATATTTCTACGAGCACTCCCATACCCTGCTTGATCAGTTGGGCACCCTTTGCGACAACACCCGTCGCATCGGAGCCGGGGAAAAAACCTGGATGGGCATCGGCTTTGCGCCATCGACCTTGTACGGCGTATTACCGGAGTTAATCCGCCGCCTGCGCAGCGACGACTACCTGGAACTTGAGTTAGGCCTGTCAGAGATGACCACCCTGCAACAGGTTCAGGCGCTGAAAGCCGGACGCATCGACATCGGCTTCGGCCGGATTCACATCGACGATCCAGCGATACACCAACGCGTTCTGATCGAAGACCGCCTGGTAGCCGCCCTCCCCGCCGGCCACCCACTGCTCGCCGGCCCCGCCAGCCTCGCGCAACTGGCTCGCGAGCCTTTTGTGTTGTACCCCGGTAATCCACGCCCCAGCTACGCCGACCACATCCTCGCCCTGTTCGACGCCCACGGCCTGAGCATCAAAGTCGCGCAATGGACCAACGAAATGCAGACCGCGATAGGTTTGGTGGGGGCGGGAATTGGCGTAACGCTGGTGCCAGCCTCGGTGCAGTTGCTGCATCGAGTGGATATTGGCTACACGACTTTGCTGGAAGCGAATGCGACGTCGCCGATTATTTTGAGCCGCAGGATTGGTGATGTGACGCCGGGGGTGACGCAGTGTTTGAGTTTGATTGAGGAGTTGTTGGGGAGATAGACATCGTGACTCGTATGAAAACTCCTACGAATATGTAGGGATTTCCTATTTACTATGTAGGACGCTCATTTCCGTATCCCGCTTCATTATATTGCGCTGACTCAAGGACCAGCCTACATGATGGAGCAATCAAATGTCATATCCCGCGTACATGACCATTAAAGGTACTCGCCAAGATTTGATCACTGCCGGTGCATCTTCCAAGGCATCGGTGGGCAATGCCTATCAGGAAGACCACCAGGATAAAATTCTGGTGCAAGCCATCAACCACAGCATTTTTGTCCAAGGCCGCGGTGAATACGCCGCTCGCCGGCATGAGCCGCTGATCATTACCAAAGTCATCGACAAATCCACGCCTCTGCTCAATATCGCCATGTGTAACAGCGAAGCACTCATTCAATGCCGACTCGAGTGGTACCGCACTGTGGGCGAAGGGGGAATGGAGCACTACTTCACCACCGAACTGGAGGGTGCGGTGATCGTCGGCATCGAGGTGCTGATGCCTCACTCTCAAGATGCGGCCAGTGCCCAGCTGACTCACCTGGAACGCATCCATATCGCTTATCGAAAAATCAGTTGGGCCCATGAAACTGCCCGGACGCTGGGCATGGAAGAGTGGAACCAGGGCTGACTGGGAGATCGATATGTTGTTACTCAGTCACCGCTACCTGACCGACCATCAACGCGCGTTCGCCTACCCACCCGAAGAAGCCGTGGTGCTGGTCGGGCGAGCCATTGCCACCGGCCAGGACATCAATGGCCTGAAAGACCTGCGCCAGTGGTTGCCCCTAAACCGGGACAGCGAAGTGCTGGAACAGATCAGACAGGGTAAATGGGTGCTGCTCAAACGTGGATCCCGAGCGTTCAACTGGGACGATTTCGCCAGGTTGGTGCAAAAGCAACGGGCCAATTATGACTACACCAACGCTGCCGCCAACGCTGTCGGGACCAGGAAGCCATCAGCGCCAGAAAGGTCCACGTCGCCTGTCGTGGCGAGCCAAACGCCGTTCACCGCCGAGCTGATTGCGGTCGCGGGTAGCCAGCATGACAACGGCTCAGGCAACAAGATGATGTTCGTAGGGCAGGCGGTGTTTGAGTTGGCGATGTTCAAGCGCTACCGCCCGGACCGGATGCGTACGCTGGTGATATTTACGCCCGCCTATACCCCTCTGATGCTTGAAAAAGCCCTTAAATCCGCCGAAGGCTACGGCGCGGCGTTTGTCACCGTGGCAAATTTTCAGGAGTTGATTGCTTACCTGAACACAGGACACGACCGACGACAGTTACCGATTGAACACCTGTCGTTATACAGCCATGGCGTACCGCACCGTGTGGCCTTCGGCTACGAGTTGCCCGCAGATGAGGCGATGTCCCTCAATGTGCTCAATCACACCCAGCTATCGCCTTCGGCATTCCTCGCCACGGCACAGCTTGACAGCTACGCCTGCCGAACCGGCATGGGCAACCGCCCGGATTGGCCTGTCGAAGAAGGCGTTCAGTTCTATCCGCAGACCAATGAAAGCCTCGCACAATTGCTGGCCAATCATTTGCGGATCACGGTGCGTGCTTATATCCGGCGCTCGGATTACAAAAATACTTGGGGTTCGTTTGAACAACGCAAATTAGCGATTGTTTGTGGGGACAGTGATGACACCGCACACGGAGATGGATGGTGCAAGAGGTGGGTAAAGCTGGCAAAAGAGCGAAGGGAAACCGACAGGGCTTTCGATTTCACGTACCAGGTAATGGGCGCCATGAATCCGGTGGTTTCCGGAAA
Source organism: Pseudomonas sp. NA-150 (assembly GCF_044336365.1). Taxonomy (NCBI): domain Bacteria; kingdom Pseudomonadati; phylum Pseudomonadota; class Gammaproteobacteria; order Pseudomonadales; family Pseudomonadaceae; genus Pseudomonas; species Pseudomonas sp. NA-150. The sequence continues at coordinate 5,891,098 of NZ_CP172305.1, forward strand.
TTCTCCACGCGTTGTGCCTGAAGGTCATCATGAGTTTCTACCGAAGTAAAGAATTCTGGATTGCTAGTGTAATTTTTGCCCCGTTACTGCTGCTCGGGGTCAACTATGGAGTTAAAGTGATGACCAGTGTATTCAAAAAAGATTTGGGGAACGGCGTAGTCATCTATGCGGATGATTATGTAAAAAGCGGGCTATGGGTGTTTGACTGCAAGTATCGCCGCTTGATCAGCCGTAAGCCGCTGCCCGTGCCAATAGCGGAGCTGGTAAATTCCGAAAAGCTACCCGTGCAAAGTATCTATATTCTAGATAAACGTGATGAGGTGTTAGCCAAGGAAGTCGTTCGGAAAGTGACGGAAGTGTCCAACTGGTATCAGGAATTAAGCTATCTTTATTCGGTTTTGGGCGAGAACAGTGAATTGAGTTCGCATACTTTCTACTTGATTACCCGCCATGAGGGCCGGTTATGGGCTGTTGAGATTGATCAAGAAATCCGCTATGGCAGATCCCACTTCAGTGCAAGTGCTAGACCCTATGACCCCTACACCTACGTGGACTACCCCAAAGCTCTAATGAGCGCCCTCACCACTTGCCCTGTTTTACAACACGCGCAACTGCCCTTAATCGGTGGGATAGCCTGGTTAGCGCGTTGATCTTCACCGTTCAATGCCCTGGGCCGGTGGCTGCGCAGGGCATTGTGAGCGCACAGGTTGTCGCGATGTTAACTATCTAATCATGGGGAGTAACCAGTCCGGTTATTTGAGGTGGTTCGTCAATGGGGATACCTGAAGGTCATCATGAGTTTCTACCGAAGTAAAGGATTCTGGATTGCTAGTGTAATTTTTGCCCCGTTGCTGCTGGCTGGGGTCAACTATGGAGTCAAAGTAATGACCAGTGTATACAAAACAGATTTTGGTAACGGCTTAGTGATCTATGCGGATGACTATGTAAAAACCGGGCTATGGGTGTTTGACTGTGAGTATTCTCGATTGATCAGCCGTAAGCCGCTGCCCGTGCCGATAGCGGAGCTGGCAAATTCCGAAAAGCTACCCGTGCACAATATCTATGTTCTAGATGAACGTGATGAGGTGTTAGCCAAGGAAGTCGTTCGGAAAGTGACGGAAGTGTCAAACTGGTATCAGGAATTAAGCTATCTTTATTCGGCTTTGGGTGAAAACAGCGAATTGAGTGTGCATACTTTTTACTTGATTACTCGTCATAATGGTCGAATGTGGGCTGTGGAAATTGATCAATCAATTCACTATGACGGGTCCCACTTCAAAGCAAGAGCTATACCCTATGATCGCGAAACCTATGTGGATTACCCCAAAGCTCTAATGAGCGCCCTCACCACTTGCCCGGTTTTACAACACGCGCAACTGCCCTTAATCGGTGGGATAGCCTGGTTAGCGCGTTGATCTTCACCGTTCAATGCCCTGGGCCGGTGGCTGCGCAGGGCATTTGCAAATACTTTCCTCGTTGTGGTTTTAACTGTTTAATCATTGGATCGATCAGTTTTTTTCATATCGGATAAATGCCAGTGGGGTTTGGAGGTTTTGTTGAATTTTTATCTAAGTAAACGGCTGATGAAACCAATTTCAATTATTGCCTCGCTGTTTCTGTTGGCCAACTGTTATGGCTTTGGGGACACCTCAAGTGCATTCAAAATGGATATTGGTAATGGCGTTACTATTGATGCAGATCACTATGTACAGACCGGAAAATGGGTCTTCGACTGCAGCTCTTCATTATTGATCAGTCGCGAGCCGATTCCAGTTCCAATCAATGCCCTGACGAGTTCGGAGAAACTGGCCATTATCAATCCATTATTGGATGAGGACGATGTGTTACCCGCCGCCAAAGCTTTGGAGACTACTACTGGTGTTTCTGATTGGTACAAAAATCTAAAGTATCGGGTCTCAGCCCTTGGCGAAGACAGCAAATTGATGGCCCACATCTTCGAAATGATTTCCACGCATGAGCAACGCCAATGGATAATAATTGTCACGCAGTTTTTTGAGAGAGGCACCTCTAGTTTAAGTCTCCTCATCCAACCCTATAATCCTGTTACCCATGTCAACCACAACAAAGCCTTGAATGCAGCGATCAAAAGTTGTCCGGTTCCACAGTAAAGCAACCAGTGGGAGCTCTGGAGCATAGGATATTCAGAATCGCATGATTCCAGCGCTCTTTGCCCAATGAAGTTCGTGCCTATGCAAATGTGTAGGCACGGCCCATACCTATGCTCCCGCTACGCTCCTATCCCGGCGAACCTATCATTGTCGGAACACTATTAAGTCCTCAGCCAATTCCCCCGCCAAACCCTCCCCCACCACCCACTAGCACGTGCCATGTCCCGCCCCGGCAACAAACTCGGCATATCCCGTAACCGAATCCATGGCTCATTCTGCCAATGCAGCACGCTCATCTCTGCCCCTTGCCATTCCAGCAAACCTGCCGTGGGTGCGTTGTTGCGTTCAGGCGTTCAGGCGTTCAGGCGTGCGGGCGTCGTGTAGCAGTGGCAGGACGTGATAGGTCAGCCATTGCCCCAGTGGCTGGTTTTCCGGGTGGTGGTGGTAGATCAGCATCGCGTAGACGCCAGATTCGCTGATCACCTGCACTTCCTTGTACTCGTCGTAGTAACGCAACATCACGCTGCGGCGTTGGTCGGGGGCGAGTTTTAGGGTGATGCGGTCGTGGAAGAACATCCCCATCAATCGCCCGATGTCGCGAGCGCAGAACCAGGCTTGGCGTTCGATGATCAGGGCGTGGAGTTTGAGTGTGTGGCGGGTGAAGACGTGGGGTTCGAAGCGCTGTTCCATGCGGTCTGTCCTTGTTGGCCCTTTTACCGATAAGCGAGCTTAGGGTGGGCGCAAAAAAACCGCTGTCTGTCGTGGCGGGAGAACGGGGTTTAATGAGTTCTTAGGCTCGGGCGGCACTATCGGGCAGGCGGGGAAATGAGTCAATCCGACAGATGTCGGGGAGGTGTGTCGGGATGTGAACGTGAATCGCTGGAGGATTCTGGATTGGGTAGAGAATCTTCAGTGCCTGGCAGGCCGCTATCGCGGGCAAGCCCGACTCCTACAGTGCTGGCGCCTGACACAGGGGTGTCAGGCGCCACAGGACTATCAGGTAATCGGCGCCGGGTTGAACAGGGTGATGTCGTTGTGCAGGCGGTAGTGTTCGGTCCAGGTTTTTTTCTTGCCGCTGGCGACGTCCAAGTAGAAGTGGAACAACTCCCAACCCAGGTCTTCAATGCTGGCACGCCCTGTCGCGATGCGGCCGGCGTCGATGTCGATCAGGTCTGGCCAGCGTTGCGCCAGTTCTGTACGGGTCGAGACTTTGACCACAGGTGCCATGGCCAAGCCGTACGGTGTGCCGCGACCGGTGGTGAACACGTGCAGGTTCATGCCCGCCGCCAACTGCAAGGTGCCGCAGACGAAGTCGCTGGCTGGCGTGGCGCAGAAGATCAGGCCTTTGCGCGTCACGCGTTCGCCAGGGCCAAGCACGCCGTTGATCGCGCTGCGGCCGGATTTGACGATAGAGCCCAGGGACTTCTCGACGATGTTCGACAACCCGCCTTTCTTGTTGCCCGGCGTGGTGTTGGCGCTGCGGTCGGCTTCGCCCTTGGCCAGGTAGCGGTCGTACCAGTCCATTTCGCGGACCAGTTCTTGCGCGACTTCCTTGGTTTCCGCACGTGAGGTCAGCAGATAGATCGCGTCGCGCACTTCGGTCACTTCGGAGAACATCACCGTCGCGCCAGCGCGCAATAGCAGGTCCGAGGCGAAGCCCAATGCCGGGTTGGCGGTGATGCCAGAGAAGGCGTCGCTGCCGCCGCATTGCATGCCGAGAATCAGCTCGGACGCCGGCACCGTTTCGCGACGGCGCTGATCGAGTTTTTTCAGGCGGGTTTCGGCCAATTCCATGATCTGTTCGATCATTTCGTTGAAGCCGTGGCTCGAATCCTGAAGGCGATACAACCACGGCTCGCTGAGGTCCACCGAGGCATCGTCTTCGTGCATGACTTGCCCGGCCTGCAATTTCTCGCAGCCCAGGCTGATCACCAACGCTTCGCCACCCAGGTTCGGGTTGCGCGCCAGGTTGCGCACGGTGCGGATCGGGATGTACGCGTCGGTGGCGGTGATGGCCACGCCGCAGCCGTAGCTGTGCGTGAGGGCGACCACGTCATCGACGTTCGGGTAGTTGGGCAGCAGTTCATCGCGGATGCGCTTGACCGCATGGTCGAGCACGCCGGTCACACACTGCACGGTGGTGGTGATGCCGAGGATGTTGCGCGTGCCGACGGTGCCGTCAGCGTTGCGATAGCCCTCGAAGGTGAAGCCTTCCAGCGGCGCGCCGCGCTCCGGCACGTCGGTGGACAGCGGCAGGCTGTCCAGCGGCGGCGCGGTCGGCATGCGCAATTGATCTTCCCTGACCCAACTGCCGGCCGGGATGGCCTGCAAGGCGTAACCAATGGTTTGCCCGTAACGAATGATTGGCGCGCCTTCAGCGATGTCCACCAGGCTGACCTTGTGGCTTTGCGGCACGTTATCGCGGGTGACCAGGCCGTTGTCGAACCGGGTGCCGGCAGGCACGCCCTGGTCGTTGACCACGACGACCACGTTATCCAGTTCATTGAGCTGGATGTAACGCGGCGAATCGGCATGTTGAATCAGGTTCATCACGGTTTCCTCAGGATTTTGCTTGAGAAAGCTTGTCGGCATTGCCGCCGAGCGCTGGCCCCTTCATTGGAGGCTCTTTCAATTCCACACGTTTGATCTCGCCCACGATGAACACATAGCTGATCACCGCCACCAGCGCGTTGGCGCCGACGAACACCAGGGCCCATTTGAACGAGCCGGTGGAGCTGATGATGTAGCCAATCACGATCGGAGTGGTGATCGACGCGATGTTGCCGAACATGTTGAACAGGCCACCGCTCAAACCGGCGATCTGCTTTGGCGAGGTGTCGGAGACCACGGCCCAACCCAGCGCGCCCACGCCTTTACCGAAGAATGCGAGGGCCATTACGCCGACAACTATCCATTCGATGTCCACGTAGTTACAGGCCACGATAGTCGTAGAGAGCAGTAAACCGCCGATGATCGGCAGCTTGCGTGCGAACGTCAGCGAGTGGCCTTTGCGCAGCAGGTAGTCGGATATGATCCCACCCAGCACACCACCGATGAAACCGCAGATCGCCGGCAACGAAGCAATGAAACCAGCCTTGAGGATGGTCATGCCACGTTCTTGCACCAGGTACACCGGGAACCAGGTGAGGAAGAAGTAGGTGATGCCGTTGATGCAATATTGGCCCAGGTACACGCCGAGCATCATGCGATTGGTCAGCAACTGACGCACGTAGTCCCATTTCGGACCGCCGCTGGCGCCTTTGCCTTTGTCCTGATCCATGTCGACCATGCCGCCGTTGCTGGCGATGTGCTGGAACTCGGCATCGTTGATCATGGGGTGATTGCGCGGGCTGTGGATAACTTTCAGCCAGATCGCCGAGAACACCAGGCCGACACCGCCCATGACCACGAACACGTGCTGCCAGCCGAAGCTAAACACGATCCAGCCCATCAGCGGTGCGAACAGCACGGTGGCGAAATATTGCGCAGAGTTGAAAATTGCCGAGGCGGTGCCGCGTTCTGCGGTGGGGAACCAGGCGGCGACGATGCGCGCGTTGCCCGGGAAGGACGGCGCTTCGGCCAGGCCCACCAGGAAGCGCAACATGAACAGCGCGACGATAGCGGTCGAGACGCCAAACTCACCGACATAGCCTTGCAGCACGGTGAACAGCGACCAGGTGAAAATGCTCAGGGCGTAGACTTTCTTCGAACCGAAACGGTCGAGCAGCCAGCCGCCGGGAATCTGACCGGCCACATAGGCCCAGCCAAAAGCGGAGAAGATAAAACCGAGGGTGACGGCGTCAATGCCAAGACTTTTTTGCAGGCTGGAGCCCGCGATAGCGATGGTGGCACGGTCGGCATAGTTGATCGTGGTCACCAGGAAAAGCATGAGCAATATCAAATAGCGGACGTGGGTCGGCTTGGTTTGTTGCATGTAGATGTACTCCCACTATTTATTTTTTTACGCGGGTAAGCATTTTTACGTGTAGCCAAGTAGGAGCTGCCGAAGGCTGCGATCGACCGCGAAGCGGTCGCTGAAATGGCAATTTCTGAAGGTCGTTCCGACCTTATCGCAGCCTGCGGCAGCTCCTACATAGAGCCCGGCTTTGGCTGTTACGAACCGATGTAGCTGGTTTTCACTACGGTGTAGAACTCTTGCGCATAGCGACCCTGCTCGCGCGAACCGTAGGACGAACCTTTACGACCACCAAACGGCACGTGGTAATCGACACCTGCGGTTGGCAGGTTGACCATCACCATCCCGGCCTGGGAGTGACGCTTGAAATGGTTGGCATACTTCAACGAGGTGGTAGCGATACCGGCCGACAGACCGAATTCGGTGTCGTTGGCCATGGCCAGCGCAGCTTCGTAATCAGCAACGCGGACGATGTTCGCCACCGGGCCGAAGACTTCTTCTTTGCTGATGCGCATCTCGGCGGTGCTGTCCGAGAACAGGGTCGGCGCCAGGAAGTAACCTTCAGTGTCGCACGTAACCAAGTCACCGCCAGTCACCAGGCGTGCGCCTTCGTTCTGTGCGATCGCAACGTAGTCCAGATCCTGCTGCAACTGAGCCTTGGACACTACTGGACCAATGTCGATACCCGACTGCAGGGCGTGACCGACCTTGATCGAACGCATGCGCTCGGCCATGGCTTCAACGAACTTGTCGTGGATACCGGCAGTAACGATGAAGCGGCTGGAAGCCGTGCAACGCTGACCCGTGGAGTAGAACGCGCTCTGTACCGACAGCTCGACCGCTTGCTTGAGATCAGCGTCGTCGAGGATGACCTGTGGGTTTTTGCCGCCCATTTCCAGCTGCACTTTGGCTTGACGCGCGATGCAATCGGAAGCGATCTGACGACCGACACCGACCGAACCGGTGAAGCTGATGCCATCGACCTTACGGCTCTTGACGATCACGTCGCCAACCACACGGCCGCTGCCCATCACCAGGTTGAACACGCCAGCCGGGAAGCCCGCGCGGGAGATGATTTCGGCGATGGCCCAGGCGCAACCCGGAACCAGGTCAGCCGGCTTGATCACGACGCAGTTGCCGTAAGCCAGCGCTGGCGCGATTTTCCACGCCGGAATGGCAATCGGGAAGTTCCATGGAGTGATCAGACCGACCACGCCCAGCGCTTCGCGAGTCACTTCAACGTTGACACCCGGACGTACCGACGGGATGTATTCGCCCGCCAGACGCAGGCATTCGCCAGCGAAGAATTTGAAGATGTTACCGGCGCGGGTCACTTCGCCAATCGCTTCCGGCAAGGTTTTGCCTTCTTCACGAGCCAGCAAGGTGCCGAGTTCTTCGCGACGCGCGAGGATTTCGCTGCCGACTTTGTCCAGCGAGTCGCTGCGCGACTGAATGCCGGAGGTCGACCAGGCCGGGAATGCAGCACGGGCAGCGTCGATGGCAGCGTTGACTTGCGCCACGTCAGCTTGAGCGTACTGACCGATAACGTCAGACAGATCAGACGGGTTGATGTTGTCGGAATAGGTCGCACCGGCAACCCACTCGCCACCGATGTAGTTATCAAAACGCTTTGAATCAGACACGAATACGCTCCTGAAGGCAGGGAATCTAAAGGCAAAAAACCGCTGATTGCTCAGCGGTCTTGAATTGCTTGATCTGTTATTGCGCGCCCTGCTTGTCCATCAGCGCTGCGAGCATTTCAATCTCTTCTGGCGTCAGGTCGGTCAGCGGGGTACGTACTGGACCGGCGTCGTAACCAGCGATTTTCGCGCCGGCTTTAACGATGCTCACCGCGTAGCCCGATTTACGGTTACGGATGTCCAGGTACGGCAGGAAGAAATCGTCGATCAGCTTGCCAACGGTAGCGTGATCGTCACGCGCGATGGCGTGGTAGAAGTCCATGGCCATTTTCGGCAGGAAGTTGAACACCGCCGAGGAGTAGACCGGAACGCCCAACGCCTTATAGGCCGCGGCGTAGACTTCAGCGGTCGGCAAACCACCCAGGTAGCTGAAACGGTCGCCCAGACGGCGGCGGATCGAAACCATCAATTCGATATCGCCCAGGCCGTCTTTGTAACCGATCAGGTTCGGGCAGCGATCAGCCAGTTTTTCCAGCAGCGGAGCAGTCAGGCGGCTCACGTTACGGTTGTAGACGATCACGCCGATTTTGACCGATTTGCAGACTGCTTCTACGTGAGCGGCAACACCGTCCTGGCTCGCTTCAGTCAGGTAGTGCGGCAGCAACAGCAGGCCTTTGGCGCCCAGACGCTCGGCTTCTTGAGCGTATTCGATCGCCTGGCGGGTCGAACCACCGACACCGGCGAGGATTGGCACGCTAGTGGCGCAGGTGTCGACGGCAGTCTTGATGACTTCGGAATATTCGCTGGCTGCCAGGGAGAAGAACTCACCGGTGCCGCCTGCGGCAAACAGAGCGCTGGCGCCGTACGGGGCCAACCACTCGAGACGCTTGATGTAACCAGCGCGATGGAAGTCGCCCTGGGCATTGAAGTCGGTGACAGGGAAAGACAGCAGACCTTCAGAGAGGATGGACTTCAGTTCTTGTGGATTCATTATTCGAACACCCTGGATAGCCAAATGTGGAGGAAGCACACCAGTGCTGAACTGATGTTGTATGTCATCGTACAACTGAAAATAAGATGACTCAATAGGTACGAGCAGGAAATTTTATCGGTGGGGGGTGAACGGCGATCAGCGGTCATAAAATGTAGGAGTGGGCTTGTCGGATCGCCGCACCGCCGCGATGGCGGCGTGCCTGACACGCCGCGTCAAGCTGATCGCGGGCAAGCCCGCTCCTACAGAAGATAGGTTTGGGCAGGAACTCAGGCTTGCTGCTGCTCCGCCTCTTCATGCGCATGGCGCAACCGTTCGCGGCTGTTGGTCAGGTGAAGGCGCATGGCCGCCCGGGCGGCGTCGGAGTCCTGGCGAGCGATGGCGTCGAAAATTTCTTCGTGCTCGCGGCTCAGGCGATTCATATAGTGCTGCTGGTCATCATGGGCCAGACGCGCCGAGTTCAGCCGGGTACGCGGAATGATGCTGGTGCCCAGGTGGGTCATGATGTCGACGAAGTAGCGGTTGCCGGTGGACAGGGCAATCTGCAAGTGGAACTGGAAGTCCGACGCCACGGCATCGCCCGAGCGGGACGCGCTTTCAACCAACGCATCCAGTGCCGAGCGCATCGCCGCCAGTTGTTCCGGCGTACGACGTTGCGCCGCCAGTCCTGCGGACTCCACTTCCAGGCTGATGCGCAATTCGAGAATTGCCAGTACGTCACGCAACGTGACGATGGTCGCCGGATCGATACGGAAACCACTCGGGCTCGGCGTATCCAGCACGAAAGTACCTATGCCATGGCGGGTTTCCACCAGGCCGGAAGCTTGCAGGCGCGAGATCGCTTCACGCACCACAGTACGGCTGACGCCCTGCTCTTGCATGATCGCCGACTCGGTTGGCAGCTTGTCTCCGCGTTTCAATTGCCCGTCGCGAATCCGCTCGGAAAGTTCGGTGACCAACTCCTGGGCGAGGCTGCGGTGCTTTCTGCGAACACGGGGCGCAGGGCTCTGGTTATCCATATCGAACATCTATCTCAAGGCGGTAATAAGCACACATCATAGCGCAACCGGGTTGTACGATAACATTCGTAAAAACCCGGTCGTTTTCAGGCCGTCACTTTACACCACAGGCTCGGGGTGCGGTTGCTCACGCAAATGCCCACCGTCGATGCGCAAATGCCGGCGATGGAAGCGTTTGAGGCTGCTGCGATGGCCGACGCTGATCAGGGTTACGTCCGGCAATTCGTCGATCAGCGCCTGATAAAGCACCGCTTCGTCTTCTTCGTCCATGGCCGAAGTCGCTTCGTCCATGTACAGCCAGCTTGGCGCATAGAGCAAGGCACGGGCGAAAGCGACGCGTTGCTGCTCACCCGGCGACAACATGCGTTGCCAGTGATTGCTTTCATCCAGGCGTGGAACCAGGTGACCCAAACGGCAGATTTCCAGCACTTGAGCGAAGCGCTCGGCAGGATAAGCGTCCGGCGCCTGTGGATAACTTAACGCTTCGCGCAGCGTGCCGATGGGCAAATACGGCCGTTGCGGCAGGAACAAATAGCGCTCGGAAGGCAACCTTACGCGACCATCGCCGTTCTGCCACAAGCCACCCAATGCGCGCAGCAAGGTGCTTTTACCGCTGCCAGACCGACCACTGAGCATGATTCGGTCACCTTGGTCGATGTCCAGATTGGCATTGACCAACAGGTCGCGGCCATCTGCCAGCTTCAGCGCGAGATTTTCAAAGCTGAGGCCCTTGCCTTCGCGACTTACATTAATGGTCGAGGTATGGGTTTCGTTTTCGGTCATGCCTTGACGGAAGCTCAGCAGACGATCACTGGTAGCACGCCATGAGGCTAACGAGGTATAGGCATCGATGAACCAGCTGAAGTTCTCCTGCACGCTGCCGAATGCCGAGTTGATTTGCATCAGCCCGCCCAATTCAATGGCACCGGAGAAGTAGCGCGGTGCAGCAACCACGATGCCGAAAATGGAAGCGATCTGGGAATAGCCACTGGTGAAGAAGGTCAGGCGTTTCGAGACCTTCATGATGTTCCAGTAGTTGCTCCAGATCATCCCGAAGCGGCTGCTTAGACGCTGTTTCTCGTTGGTCTCACCGTTAGAGAACGCGATGCTTTCAGCGTTTTCACGCACCCGAATCAGCGCGAAACGCAGGTCGGCTTCGTAACGTTGCTGTTGGTTGTTCAAGCCGATCAGGCGTTGCCCGACCTTGTGCGTCAACCAGCTGCCAACTGCCGCGTAGATTAAAGCTGCCCAGAACATATAGCCGGGAATGGTGATTCCCATGACCTCGATACTGCCCGATACGCCCCACAGAATGATCGAGAACGACACCATGCTGACCACGGTGCGCAACAACCCCAGCGACAGGCCCAAGGTGTTGGAGGTGAAATTATCGAGGTCTTCGGTCAGCCGTTGGTCGGGGTTATCGGTGTAACCCTGTTGTTCGAGCTGATAGTAATTCTTGTGCGCGAGCCATTTGGCAAAGTGCTGCTCGGTCAACCAACGACGCCAGCGAATGGTCAGCATCTGCGTCAGGTACAGTCGGTAAACCCCGGCAAGGATCGCGATCACGGCAATCCCGCAGAAATACATAATCTGCTGGGTAAACGCTGCCAGGTCTTTCTCCTGCAACGCGTTGTAGAAATATTTGTACCAGGTGTTCATCACCACCGAGACACCGACGCTAAACAGCGTCAATGCGACCACGGCCAGCAGTAACCCCCACGCCATGCGTTTTTCTTCACTGCGCCAGTACGGCGTGACCAGTTTCCAGACCCGGCGGAAGAACTCTCCACGAACGGCGTCGTTGACCGCGGAATACTCGGCGTTGCGATTCATTGTTCAGACTCGTTTGGGATAGAGAACACGTCGAGCCGATCATAGTGGATCGACTCGACTCGTCGCGAAGTCCAAAGACATTCGTTCAGCACTTGTTCAGCGCCGTACGGGACGCTTCTGCAATTTACGCTGTAAGGTCCGGCGATGCATGCCCAGCGCACGGGCGGTCGCCGAGATGTTGCCTTCGTGTTCAGTCAGCACGCGCTGGATATGCTCCCACTGTAAACGGTCCACCGACATCGGGTTGTCTGGCACCAGGGAGTCGAGGTCCGCGTGCTCGGAGAGCAAGGCGGCCAGCACGTCGTCGGCGTCGGCCGGTTTGCACAGGTAGTTGCAGGCGCCGCGCTTGATCGCTTCGACCGCGGTAGCAATGCTCGAATAACCGGTGAGAATCACCACGCGCATTTCCGGATCGATTTCCAGCAGTTTGGGCAACAGCACCAGACCGGAATCGCCGTTCATTTTCAGGTCCAGCGCGGCGTATTCGGGCACGTCCTGCTGCGCCAACACCAGTCCTTCCTCGGCAGAGCTGGCGGTGCTGACGCGGAAACCGCGACGGCTCATGGCCCGCGCCATCACGCGGGTGAAGGTGGCGTCATCGTCTACCAGCAGTAAATGCGGCAGGTCTTCGCCTTCAACTTGAATCTCATCACTCATGTTTGTCTCCTCGGGCATCACGTGGCAGGCGCAGCTCGGTCAACGTTCCGCCCTCTTCATGAGGGTAGAGCTTTACCGAGCCACCGGCGCGGGTAACGCTGGCCTTGCTCAAAAACAGACCCAGGCCGAAGCCTTTGCCTTTGGTGGTAAAAAACGGTTTGCCGATCTGTTCGGCGATGGCCAATGGTACGCCAGCGCCGTGGTCACGGATGCTGATGCACACGTCTTCGGCATCCCAAGTCAGCTGCACGGCCAGGTCTTCCGGGCAGGCATCGGCCGCGTTGTTCAATAGGTTGAGCAATGCCTGGGTCAGATCCTGCGGCGGCGCCAGACGTGGCACCACGTCCTGTCCCAGCAGTTGAAAACGATAACTGGCTTCGGGGCGCATCAGGTGCCAACGGTTCAGCGCTTCGTGCAGCCAGTCGGTCACGTCGCGCTCCTCCACGGCCAGTCGCCGATTGGCCTCAGACGCACGCACCAATTGTTGCAGGGTCAGCTTGCACTGCTGAACCTGCTCTTGCAGCACGGCCAGATCCTCTTGCAACAGCGGATCCTTGTGGTCCTGGCGAATTTCCTTGATCAGCACGCTCATGGTGGCCAAGGGTGTACCCAACTCGTGGGCGGCGCCCGCGGCCTGGGTCGCGACGGCCAGCAATTGCTGATCACGCAAGCCTTCTTCCCGACGCTCTGAACGCAGTTGTTCCTGTCGACGCAACTCTTCAGCCATCCGCGCGGCAAAGAAGGTGATCACCGAGGCCGACAGGGCGAAACTCAGCCACATGCCGTAGATCTGCAGGTTTTCACGAGCGATGGGGAAGGTGCCCATGGGATAGAACTGCACCAGCAGCAAGGTGTAGCTGACCAGCGCCAGCCCCGAAAGCGACAGCGCGTACAACCACGGCAACGTCACCGCAGCGATGGTCAGCGGCACCAGGTAATAAGAGACGAACGGGTTGCTCGACCCCCCGGAGTAATACAGCAACACGCTGTGGATCAGCATGTCGAACGCCAATTGCACGGCGTACTCCAGCTCGGTCACTGGCCACGAGGCGCGCAGGCGAACAGCCGTGAGCACGCACAATACAAAGGAAAAACCGAGGGTGATCGCCAACTGCATCCACGGCAGGGGCAGCAGGTCGAACAGATAGGCAGCGCCCACCGAACCCGCTTGAGCGGCCAGTACCAGCGTGCGAATGAGGGTCAGGCGCCAGAGGTTCTGGCGGGTAGCTGAAAGCAGTTGTACGGGGGCGAGCATGAGCTCTCCTGATGAGCGCTCCAGGCGAATCGCAGCGAGTATAACCAAGCCGGGGCGAAAACAGCGAAACTGCGTCAACACGCCACAGCAGCTACGCCTGAAAATTCTTTGTAGGAGCGGGCTTGCCCGCGATCGAGAGTGAAGCCCTCGCGCCATAATCATCCACACTCGCAGGAAGGTCGTTCCGGCCTTATCGCGGGCAAGCCCGCGCCTACACGGAACCGGACAGGATCATCTACAGTCTGATGGTTTTCCGCCTGGCGGCCTCTTGCCCCGGATGGTTCGATAACAAGGAGTTTTCATGTTCAACTTTCGCCCCAGCGCCACCCTCCTCGCCCTTGGAATAGCCACGCTGGTCAGCCTCCCCGCCTTGGCCGATGAACCTCGCTACAACCAGGTTTCCGTGCGCGCCGAAGTCAGCCAGGAAGTCCCACGCGATCTGATGATGGTGACTTTATATAGCGAAGCGCAGAACAACGACCCGGCCAAACTGGCCGCGCAGATCACCGAGTCGCTGAACAAGGCCGTCGCTCAGGCCCGCGAGGTCAAGGAAGTGACCATCCGCCAGGGCGCGCGCAACAGCTCGCCGATCTACGACGATAAAGGCCAAAAGATCACCGGCTGGCGCGAACACGCCGAATTGCGCCTGGAAAGCGCGGATTTTGCCGCCCTGTCAAAATTGACCGCAGAGTTGCTGGGGGACTTGAAGATGGCCGGTATGGACTTCGCCATTTCCCCGCCCGCGCGTAAAAACAGCGAAGACGCCTTGCTCAAAGATGCAGTGGCCGCCTTCAAAACCCGCGCCCAACTGGTCACCGATGCCTTGGGCGGCAAAAGCTACAAACTGGTCAACCTGAACCTCAACAGCTCCGGTTTCCCGCCACCCTACATGCGTGGGCCTGTGATGATGATGAAAGCCGCTCGTGCCGACGCCGCGCCTGCGCCAGACGTAGAAGCGGGCACCAGCCAGGTCAACGTCACGGCAGACGGCACCATCGAAGTCTCGATGCAATAACCTGCACACGGCGGTAATCAAGGGTTACCGCCGTTTCTGTTACCACTCGCTGACATACCGCTTTACCGCGTTACCATCGCCCTACACGCCCCGCTACGCTGTCTGATTTCCCCCCGCCGCGCCATCCGTAAACTCCCCTTGCTAGGCCCATACCGCTATTGCGCATCGCTGACAGTTCTGAACATCAGACTCCACGACCGCGCGCCAATGCCAAGAAGGAATCACGGATGAACCCCCGTTACTACGCCCACATCAACGCTTTCAACGCCCGACAGCCACACCACTCGCCAGCCGTTCAAGGTCAATCAAACTTCAGGCATCTCGGCAATGCCGATGGCCAGTTGCATAGCAACTTCGCACTGGATCAACTGACCGAACTGGCCAAGCGCAACAGCCAAAAAGATTTTTTGTTGCTCATGGCACCCACCTTTGGCTTCGACATTCCGGCACACACCTACCTCAAGCTCTACGAAGCGTTGCTCGACGGGAACGTGAAGAACCCGGAATACCGGGTGGAATCGACGGGGGTCTTTCCGGCCGACTACAACAATCAAACCCGCACCCTGCGCATTTTCCCCATCGCACTTGAGTGCATCATTGAAAGCCCGGAAACCACTTGGGAACTGATGGCTATTCTGCTGCATGAATTCGGCCATCACCTGGACAACGTACTGCGGCAGGATCTGGCGGATAAAAATCCTGATGGCACGTCCAGCCTGGCGAGCGACGCACACCTGGAAGAAGGCTCCAGACATGCCTATCGCATGGCGCTGTTCGACTCACTGGATGTCCGTGAAGTGGAGATTGCCCGCTATACGCCATCCGGCACCCCCACCATCGTCATTCGCACTGACTATGCCAAGGCCATGCACCTGATCCGCCAGACCCAGGCAGGCGGGACGCTACACCAACATGCAGCCGACGATTTCGTTGAAGCCTTTGAGGCCGGAAGTGGCGGCCCGGGCAAATTCACCCACGAGTCCATCGAGGCGATATTACGCTCGATGGGCTTTCATCAGGCAGAGGTTAACGGCATTTACTTTGGTAACTGGCTGCGGGATTACTCGCAACTGCTTGACCCCAAGATCGTTCGCGCAACCACCATGCCCAAAAACTTCCCGGACGTTTTTTCCCGCGAGGCGCTGACTAAAATCGTCGACGTGTTGGCGGTGAAAAAGTTCTGGAACCAGAATCAGGTCCGGCCCGACTACTTCAAGGTAACCCAAGACAAACTCGGCGTTTATCGTCCCAGCCAACATATCGATAACCCAAAGGTTGTGGACCCACAACCGGCCGACCCCACCAGCCGCGACCCGGACTTCGAACCTTGGGTAATGCCCGGCGACCCCGTACTGGAAGTCGACCCGGCAACGTCGATGAAGCGCCATATCCAACGCTCGGTCGCCGTCATGCAAGACGAACTCCGTGCGGTCATGCGTGATCGGCGCACACCTGCCGGATTGCGTATGTTTGGCGCCGCGCTGCATATTCTCGAAGATTTTTTCGCCCACTCGAATTTCGTCGAACTGAGTTTGATCAAGGAAGGTCATCTCGACGTATTGCCATGGACCTCCATAGCCCCGTGCAAGCACCACTTGCCATTGGTCACGGGCATGTTCGGCGCCACTGATGTGTTCGCCAGCCTGGCTGATCCTATTGGGAAAATACTCTTTTCCACCGAGCCTGCGGACTTTCAACCTACCCAGGCCGGGCATCGCTCGGAGAGGGATCAGCTCATGTTAATCCTGTTGGCGGAGCATCAGGATCAACACCTGCTCACGGGCTTCGAAGCCTATCTGCTCGCGCGTGACACATGGGCCAAGTTGCCGATTGCCGAGCAGGTCGAAAAGCTGTTCTGGACTGCCAGTGCGCCTACGGTAGTCGTGCGTAACGCCTACAACACCATGATGCAGGGCGTGCTGCGCTTGATCGGTAACAGTATCGACGACGTCCAGACATCGATCGGTGAAGACCCCAACACCAGTGGCTCCACCGATCCCTCCCACTCGCAACTGGCCAAGGACCACGCAGAGCATCCCTTGCATGCGCTTGCTGGTGTGCTGGCAACCGAGGCGGTCAAAAACGTCACACAGACGATGCTCGACTACTGGGACGGTAAACCGGGGGCCGATCCGATTGCGGTCGCAACGTCTTATTTTGTCCACCCCATGGACAGCTCGTGGCAAGACTCCACCGTCAGGCACTGGGCCATTACCCATAGTGATCAGGTTCGTCGCAGCACGATCAAAAGCGAACTGGATCAGATACGAGCGCACTTACATGATGAAGCCAAAACCTCGGTACAACGCTTGGAAAAGGAAGGCAGGGACTACCTGAACTTCATTACCAGCGATTCGTTCCTCGGCGTGCTTATCGACAAGGTGCCCAAGAAGTGGATCGATTTCGCCAAAGGCCCCTTCAAAATAAAACCTTGGGCGTAATACACCACCCCCCTTTCCTTTAAGGCATATCAGTCGGGCCATCCAGCCCGGCCGATGTGCCTTGCACGCTATGACTTGATCACTGGAATCACGGATGAACCCCTATAATCAGCAACAGCAGTTTCCAGGCGAAGCGCTGCCGGTAACAGGTGAGCTACGAAGCACATTCGTCCTCGACCAACTGACAGCAATGGCCAAAAGCACCGCGCCACCACACTTCATCATGCAAATGGCGACGATCTTCGGGCTTGATACCCCACCGAGTGCCTACTATAAACTTCATGAGGCCTTGCTGGGCGGAACACTGAAGCCCCCGAAATACCTGGTGTTTTCAGCAGGTGTCGCTGACGCCGAATATGACAACCGCGATCGCACAGTACGTATCTCTGCTGCAAAGTTGGAACATTGCAGCCTCGACCACCACAGCTCGTGGAAATTGTTGGCGGTTCTCCTGCACGAGTTCGGACACCACCTGGACAACGTGCTGCGTCAGGACTTAACGGAAAAAAACCCTGACGGTTCACCAAGCATTGCTACCGATGCACCTGCCGAGGAGGGCTCTCGATTCGCTTATTTCATGAGTGTCGCCGACCAGCCACCTCAGCCCCCTCAAGAGATCGCCTGCCTTTTTGCCAGCGACGGAACACAAACCCGCTTCAGCGTTAACCTTCGTGACGCCATGAATATCATTCGACTGTCACAAGACGGCAGCGGACAAACATCGCCAAAAATCGGAGGTAATACCGAGAGCTTCGAAGCAGGAGGCAATCAGGCAAAAGGAACCACACATCGCTCACTGTCGAAAGCATTGAGCCTGATGAACCTCCGACAGTCCGAAGTCAATGCCATTTACTTTGGCAACTGGCTGCGCGACCACTCGCAATTGATCGACCCGAAGATTGTCCGCGCAGCCAACGAGCCTAAAACGTTTTTCAAGAAATTTTCCCGTGAGGCACTAACGTCAGTCGTCGACATCCTGGCCGCGCGCGCATTCAGCGAAGACCGCGTCGTTTACCCTGATGCGTTCAAGGTCACGCGTGAACGGCTGGGGGTCTACCGCCCCAGTCAACACATCGACAACCCGAAAACCGAGAATCCAACGCCGAAGGATCTGAGCAAAATCGATGAAGACTTCGAAGCCTGGATAGAACCAGGCCATCCTTGGCTGCAAGTCGAATACGCCAGTGCCATGAAGCGCTACCTCTTTCGCTCAATCGGCGTCATGCAGGAAGAACTGGGTGCAGCCATGGAAGCGGGGCCTTCGGCGGACGGTTTTCGATATTTCGGCGCGGGCCTGCACATTCTCGAGGACTTCTACGCCCACTCGAACTTCGTCGAATTGAACCTGATCAAGCTCGGTTACAACGACGTACGGCCATGGACGTCGAAAACGTTATGCCGGTGGGACTTGCCATTGGTGACGGGTCGGTTTAGCGCCAGCGATGCTATCGCCAGTTTGGCGCTGCCCATCGCACAATTGCTTGCCCCCATCAAAAACTGGACATTCACCCCGACAAGGCGCGGCGAGCGCTCGCAGACCGAGTTGATGTTGGTAGTTTTGCTGGGTGAATTGAGCGACCCAACACCGCTCAAGGCTCTTAACGCACTCCTCCAGTTGCGAGACGATTTGGCCGACAACCCGGTTTTCACCTTCCTGCAACTGCAAAAATGGCTGGTTGATATACCCTTGCGCGCCCTCAGCATCGCTTTGGGGTCACTGGTTCAGCACCTGGCAAAATGGTTCGCTGGCATTGTTGTCGTCCTGCAAACCCTCATCGACGATCCCAACACCAGTGGCTCCACCGACCCAACCCACTCCCAACTGTCCAAAGACCACCACGATCATCCATTCCACGACTTGGCCGCCAGGCTGGCGGAGGAAGCGGTGAAGAAAGTCGCGATGGCGATGAAAAATGCATGGAGCGGACCTCTACGTCCAGATTCTCAAGGTCGATATCCGTTGAGCGAAAACCCGGTGGAGGTTGCTACCGCGCTGCTGGTCCATCCCCAGGACAGTACGTGGCAGGACGAGATTGTCAGACAGTGGGCGCAGGACGATCCGCAGCAGGTAGCCAGGGGCATCAGCCGAGCCATCGGGATGAGTACGTTACATCTCACCGAGTTGGAGGCCGGGAAAAGAGAACTTGAAGGTATCGAGATACCCATCGATCTGTTTGAAAATAGCGTTCGTGACTACGTTAACTTCTACGAAAAAAACGAGCATTTCTTAAGTCAAAATCTCCTTTCCGACGCTGAAGAAATTTCAGACTTTCACAGTTGAACGACTCTACGTTCTTATAGGGAAATAACAGCCAGTGCGCCGTGCTGTGTGGTCTATCGTTTGTCGTGCATCAAGACAGCGCGTGTACCACACACCGTCGAGGGACCTATGGCAACACCACAGCCTTCAAACCGCTGCGCCTCACTGCTGCCCTGCAGCTGCGCGGCGGTGACCCGCAGCAACTTCGCCAAATAGTGCGATCCCGACTACGATAAGTTAGTCCAGCAAGCCAAGGTGCCCAGCGACCGGGAAACACGGATCACGCTTTACCAGCAGGCCCAGCGCATCCTTAAGGAGCAGGTGCCGATCTCCCCGATTGCCAACTCCAGGGTCTTCCAGCCAGCACGCAAGGAAGTGCGGATTAAACAGCCCGTTTGGTCTTACTCCGCTCTATGGAGTCAGCCTTGACGCCAACAAGCAGTAACACTCTTGCTCTAACCGGGTGCATTCCACACGCTCGGCTGCGCGACGCTGGTGCGTAATATGTTTCAAAATGCGACGCGCAAACGGTCAAATGCGTCAGAAATTACACTTATGCGACATTCTTGTACGTTCGTACCACTGTTTGACACTTCGTTGGCGCCAGCATCTTGCTTTGGGTATGGCGCCTGCATAAGTATCCGCGGGGTCGACCCACAAGGTCCTCCTCCTCTACTAAAAAATGACAACAACTGAGGCCACCATGCTCAAACAAGCGGTCATTCCGTTTTTACTCAGTGCAGGTTTGATCGCCTGTGCGCCGTTCGCCCAAGCAGCGTCTTCGCTGGTGTTTTGCTCCGAAGGCAGCCCGGCTGGTTTCGATCCAGGCCAGTACACAACCGGAACCGACTTTGACGCTGCGGCCGAGACCATGTTCAACCGTCTCACCCAGTTCGAGCGCGGCGGCACCGCCGTGGTTCCAGGCCTGGCAACCACCTGGGACATTTCCCCGGACGGCCTGACCTACGTATTCCACCTGCGTGACGGTGTGAAGTTCCACACCACCGACTACTTCAAGCCGACGCGCACCTTCAATGCCGATGACGTGCTGTTCACGTTCAATCGCATGCTGAACAAAGACGATCCGTTCCGCAAAGCCTACCCAACCGAGTTCCCGTACTTCACCGACATGGGTATGGACGAGAACATCACCAAGGTTGAGAAAGTCGACGACCACACCGTCAAGTTCACCTTGAAAACGGTCGACGCCGCGTTCATCCAGGACTTGGCGATGAGCTTCGCTTCGATTGAGTCCGCTGAATACGCTGCGAAATTGCTCGCCGAAGGCAAAGCTCAGGACATCAACCAGAAGCCAATCGGCACGGGGCCGTTTGTATTCAAGAGCTACCAGAAAGACTCCAACATCCGCTACACCGGCAACAAGGATTACTGGAAGCCTGAAGACGTCAAAGTCGACAACCTGATCTTCGCTATCACCACCGACCCGTCGGTGCGTATGCAGAAGCTGAAGAAAGGTGAATGCCAGATCACCCTGTACCCGCGTCCAGCAGACCTTGCCGTGCTCAAAGCCGACAAAGACCTGAAGATGCCTGACCAGGCTGGCTTTAACCTCGGCTACATCGCTTACAACGTCATGCCGCAAATCAAGGGCGACGACAAGCCGAACCCGATGGCTCAGCTGAAAGTGCGTCAAGCACTGGACATGGCTGTCAACAAGCAGCAGATCATCGACTCGGTTTACCAGGGCGCAGGCCAATTGGCCGTCAACGCCATGCCGCCGACCCAATGGTCGTATGACACCACCATCAAGGATGCAGGCTACAACCCTGAGAAAGCCAAAGCGCTGCTCAAGGAAGCCGGGATCAAGGAAGGCACCGAAATCACCCTGTGGGCGATGCCGGTTCAGCGTCCTTACAACCCG
Organism: Pseudomonas sp. NA-150; assembly: GCF_044336365.1. NCBI lineage: Bacteria > Pseudomonadati > Pseudomonadota > Gammaproteobacteria > Pseudomonadales > Pseudomonadaceae > Pseudomonas > Pseudomonas sp. NA-150. Next base: position 5,912,139 of record NZ_CP172305.1, read on the forward strand.
AACGCCAAGTTGATGGCTGAGATGCTTCAGGCTGACTGGAAGAAAATCGGTATCAACGCCAAGATCGTTTCCTACGAGTGGGGCGAGTACATCAAGCGCGCCAAAGCGGGTGAAAACGGCGCGATGCTGATTGGCTGGAGCGGCGACAACGGTGACCCGGACAACTGGTTGGGCACCCTGTTCGGTTGCGATGCGATGAACGGCAATAACTTCTCGAAGTGGTGCGACAAGCCGTACGACGACATCATCAAACAGGCCAAAGCTACACCTGATCAAGCCAAGCGCATCGAACTGTACAAACAGGCGCAACACCTTCTCAAAGACGCCGTGCCGATTACTCCAATCGCGCACTCTACCGTCTATCAACCTATGCGTACCACCGTGCAAGATTTCAAAATCAGCCCGTTTGGTTTGAACTCTTTCTACGGCGTGAGCGTCAGCAAGTAAGGACGGTGTAACTGCGCTGGCATAGTCAGCGTAGTTGCATTAATTCCGAGTCCAAAAGAACCTCTCAGCGTCACTCGGCAGTTGCTTGTTATGCAACTGCCTACGTTACGCGTAGACGTTTCCTACAAACTCTGAAGCATCCCGACCTATTTACTGTGCGTCTCGAGGGTCATACCTTCGAGACGTTGCGGTATTGCTATTCGCAAAATAAATGAGCAACCGAGAAAACGTCTGGATCAGGGGTTTCTGCGCTCTGCGCAATCGTTTGCTCAAAAATCACGCTTGAAGGAAATGGATCATGCAGAAGACGTTCGTCATCACCTCAATGCTGAGTATCGGCCTGTTGGCCGGTGCGTCTGCGGCTCATGCCAATAACCTGGTGTTCTGCTCGGAAGGCAGCCCCGCGGGTTTTGACATTGCCCAGTACACCTCAGGCACCGATAACGACGCTTCCGAGCCGATCTATAACCGTCTTACCGAATTCGAATCCGGCGGAACCGCAGTGGTTCCTGCCCTGGCGACCCGCTGGGATATCTCCGAAGATGGCCTGGTCTACACCTTCCATCTGCGCCCCGGGGTCAAATTCCATAGCAACAAAGCCTTCACCCCGACCCGCGATTTCAATGCCGACGACGTGTTGTTCACGTTCAATCGCATGCTCAAACCGGATCACCCGTTCCGCGTCGCTTACCCGACCGAGTTCCCCTATTTCAGCAGCATGGGCCTGGACAAAAACATCAAGTCGATCGAGAAAACCGATGCGATGACCGTGGTCTTCACCCTTAACAAAGTTGATGCAGCATTTGTCCAAAACGTGGCCATGAACTTCGCTTCCGTTTTGTCGGCCGAATACGCCGATCAGTTACTGGCCGCCGGCAAAATGCGCGATATCAACATGCAGCCTATCGGCACCGGCCCGTTCATCTTCCAGCGTTATCAGAAAGACGCGCAGATTCGTTTCAAGGGCAACAAAGACTATTGGGACCCAAGTAAGGTCAAGCTGGATCAGCTGATTTTCGCGATTAATACCGACGCCTCGGCACGCATACAAAAACTCAAGAAGAACGAATGTCAGGTCACGCTCAATCCGCGGCCGGCCGATATCGAGGCCTTGAAGAAAGACCCCAAGCTGCAAGTGATCGAACAGCCCGGTTATAACCTGGGCTACATCTCCTATAACGTTCGTCATGCACCGCTGGGCAACCTGCAAGTCCGCCAGGCGCTGGACATGGCCGTGAACAAACAGGCCATCATCAAAGCGGTGTACCAGGGCGCCGGCCAATTGGCCCAGAACGCCATGCCGCCGACCCAGTGGGGCTATGACGACACCGTCAAGGACGCCCCTTACAACCCGGAAAAAGCCAAAGAGCTGCTGCGCGCCGCGGGCGTCAAAGAAGGCACCGAGCTGACCCTGTGGGCGATGCCGGTCCAGCGTCCGTATAACCCCAACGCCAAGCTGATGGCCGAGATGCTGCAGTCGGATTGGGCCAAGGTCGGCATCAAGGTGCGGATCGTCAGCTACGAGTGGGGCGAATACCTCAAGCGCAGCAAGAACGGCGAACACGATATCTCGCTGATCGGCTGGACCGGTGACAACGGTGACCCGGACAACTGGCTCGGCACGCTGTACAGCTGCGCCTCGATTGGCGGCAACAATTACTCCATGTGGTGCGACGAGAAATACGACGCTTTGGTCAAGGCCGCCGTGGCCACCTCGGATCGCGAACAGCGCATCGATTTGTACAAACAGGCGCAGCACTACCTCAAACAACAAGTACCGATCACCCCGATTGCCCACTCGACGGTCAATCAGCCACTTCGCGCTGACGTCAAAGGCTTTCAGGTCAGCCCACTCGGGCGCAACAGCTTTTCCGGCGTCAGTATCGCCGAATAACCCCGTTTAACGCCGGGGGGAGCACCTCGCTTCCCGGCAAAGCTGTTCCGACGATTTGATGTTTGCGTACAACACGGCATCCCGTCGGAGCGGAAAACAAGAGCACCACCAAGCCAGACCAACCATGAGTCTGGCCTTTAAAAAAAGCAGTATGGGAGCTTCAAAACGTGAAAAAAGCTAGTACCGCATTACTCGCCTTGTCGATTTCCACGGCAGCAGCCATGGCTCACGCGGAAAGCGTCAGTCAGGATTTCACCCCGACAAGCTTGAGCACTACCAACGCCCAAAGCGCAGCCACAGGCCTCGTTGAAGGGTCGACCCTGGGGGGATCCACCAAGAACTTCTTCGCCAAGGAAGAAAGCACTCGTCAGGACCTTTTCAGCTACCAAAAGGACGGAACAAAGGAACCGACTCCACGTCGTGATACCTGGACCCAAGGCACCATCGTCGATTACACCTCGGGTTACACCCAAGGCATCATCGGTTTTGCGGCAGAAGCAGCGCTGTACAATGAAGTTGCACTGGAACGTGGCCATGGCGCTATCGCTGGCGGCGGCAACCGCACCCTCACTGACAGCGACGGCGACGCCGTAGATCAGTGGAGCAAAATGGGTCTGGGGAATATCAAGGCACGTGTTTCGAACACCGTTTTGACTGCTGGCCGTCAATCCGTGAACACTCCGGTTATCGCCTACATTGGTAACCGTGCATTGCCTTCGAGCTTCCAGGGTTTCGGCCTGAAGAGTGATGAGTTCGACAACCTGTCGCTGCAGGCCGGCACCTTCGATCGCGTTTCGCCGCGTACCGAGCAAAGCCTGACCAAGTTCGTTTCCGAGTACAGCGACACTCGCCACGAAACTTCTGACCGCGTCAGCATGGCTGGCGCCGACTGGACACCGTCCAAAGCGCTGACCATTTCTGCCTACGCTTCGAAGGTTGAAGACTTCTGGAATCAGTACTACTTCCGCGTCGCCCACGACTTGGGTGATAGCTCGGTCCTGGCGTTGAACACCGACTTCAACTACTACAAAACCAAAGACACAGGTCAGAGCAAGCTCGGTGGTATCGACAACGATACTTACAGCCTGGCATTCACCCTGAGTCACCAGGCTCACAGCCTGACCCTGGCGTACCAGAAAGTCGACGGTGACGAGTACTTCGACTACGTCCACGAAACCAACGCGATTTTCCTGTCCAACTCCTTGCTCTCGGACTTCAACGGCCCGAACGAGAAGTCGATCCAGATCGCTTACGCCCTGAACATGGCCGAGTACGGCGTACCAGGCCTGAAATTCAGCCTCTACTCCGCGCGCGGCTTCGGCATCGACGGTACCCACTACAAGGGTGGCGCGTATGACAGCGTGCTGACTATGGACGGTGAGAAGCATCAGGAATACGGCTTCGGCACCAGTTACACCCTGCAAAGCGGCCCGCTGAAAGCGAGCAGCATGAAAGCGACCTACACCACCCACCGCGCTTCCACCAACCAGATTGACGGCAGCCTGCGTGAGTTGCGCATCGTGACTACGATTCCGTTCAAGTTCTTCTGATACCGGCAATAACGTCTGTGCGGCCAATCCGGGTCGCACAGACCACTACTATTCACGTGTCCGCGGAGGGTTTATATGAAGTTGCTTTCTCTACGTAATTCGATTGCGTTGGCCTTGTTCAGCGTTGCCGTCAGCGTTTCCGCCAAACCGTTGGTGGTGTGCACCGAGGCGAGCCCTGAAGGCTTCGACATCGTGCAATACACCACCGCCGTGACCGCCGACGCCTCGTCGGAAACGATCTTCAACCGCCTGATTGAATTCACCCCCGGCACTACCGACCTGGCGCCAAGCCTGGCGGAAAGCTGGGACATCAGTCCAGACGGCCTGACCTACACCTTCCATTTGCGCCACGGCGTGAAGTTCCAGACCACCGACTATTTCAAACCGACCCGCGCGATGAACGCCGACGACGTGCTGTGGAGCTTCCAGCGTCAGCTGGACCCGAAGCACCCTTGGCACGACAAATCGCTGATCGGCTTCCCTTACTTCGAAGACATGGGCTTCAAAGACCTGCTTAAAGGCGTGGAAAAACTCGACGACTACACCGTCAAGTTCACTCTCTCGCGGCCGGAGTCGCCGTTCCTGAGCGACCTGGCAATGGCCTTTACTTCGATCTACTCCGCGGAATATGGCGACAAACTGCTCAAAGAGGGCAAAACCGCCGAATTGAACAGCAAACCTATCGGTACGGGGCCGTTCATCTTCGACCGCTATGCCAAAGACGCCCAAGTCCGCTATAAAGCCAACCCTGATTACTGGAAGGGAAAACCGCCGAGCGAGGCGCTGATTTTTGCCATCACGCTCGATAACAATACGCGTCTGCAGAAGTTAAAAGCCAACGAGTGCCAGATCGCGCTTTACCCGAAACCGGACGACATCGCCGCCATCAAAGCCGACCCCAAGCTCAAGATTACCGAGATGGAAGCGATGATGACCAGCTACGTCGCGATCAACACCTCGCACAAGTACTTGAGCGACCCGCGCGTACGTGAAGCGATCAATCTGGCGTTCGATAAAAAGTCCTACCTCAAGGCATTGTTTGGCGAAGGCAAGGCAACTGAAGGCATCAACCCGTATCCGCCAACGCTGCTAGGCTTCGCCAAGGATATTCAGAACGAACCCCACGACCCGAACAAGGCGCGTGCCTTGCTCAAGGAAGCCGGTGTTCCTGAAGGTACGGTGTTTACCCTGTTCAGCCGTAACGGCGGCGCGGTGACCAACCCGAACCCACTGGTCGGGGCACAGATGTTGCAGTCTGATTTGGCCAAAGTGGGGATCAAGGTCGATATCCGCGTTCTGGAATGGGGCGAGATGTTGAAACGCGCCAAGAGCGGCGAACATGACATGGTATTTGCAGGTTGGGCAGGTGATAACGGTGACCCCGATAACTTCCTTACGCCAAATCTAAGTTGCGATGCCGCTAAAAATGGTGAGAATTACGCCCGCTGGTGTAACAAGCCATTTGAAGATGCGATTTCCGAGGCGCGCAAGGAGACTGATCCGGCCAAACGTGCCGCACTCTACGAGCAAGCCCAGCAAGTGTTCCACCAAGAGCACCCGTGGATCAGCCTGGCTCACCCCAAGCTGTTCACTGCCATGCGTAGCAATGTCGAGGGCTATCACATCAGCCCGCTGACCACTAATAACTTCGCCACCACACAGGTGAAGTAGAGAAAAATACCGGCGTCCCTCGTAACCCGAGTGACGCCGGTGCACGCCTAACCGGCTGATGAGGTACACGAGAAGATGTTTAGTTTTATTGCCCGCCGCGTGGGGTTATTGATACCCACCTTCTTCGGCATCACCCTGCTGACCTTCGCCCTGATTCGTTTGATTCCGGGCGACCCCGTGGAAGTGATGATGGGGGAGCGCCGGGTCGACCCGGAAATGCATGCCCAAGCCATGGAACGCCTTGGTCTGAACAAACCCCTTTACGCGCAATACCTCGACTACGTCGGCAAGCTCGCCCATGGCGATCTCGGCGAATCGTTACGTACGCGTGAAAGCGTCTGGACCGAGTTCACGTCACTGTTTCCAGCCACTCTGGAACTGGCAACGGCGGCTCTGATCTTCGCTGGCATCCTGGGCCTGTTGGCCGGGGTGATCGCGGCACTCAAGCGAGGATCCCTGTTCGACCATGGGGTGATGGGCATCTCCCTCGCGGGGTATTCGATGCCGATCTTCTGGTGGGGCCTGATTCTGATCATGTTCTTCTCGGTATCGCTCGGCTGGACACCCGTCTCCGGACGTATCGACTTGCTGTACGACATTCCGCCCAAGACCGGCTTCATGCTGATCGACACCCTGCTCAGCGATGAAGCGGGTTCGTTCCTCGACGCCCTGCACCACCTGATTCTGCCGGCCATCGTGCTGGGCACCATCCCGCTGGCGGTGATCGCCCGGATGACCCGCTCCTCGATGCTCGAAGTGCTGCGTGAAGACTACGTGCGTACCGCACGGGCCAAAGGCCTGTCGCCCGCTCGCGTGGTATTCGTCCACGGCCTGCGCAACGCCCTGATCCCGGTACTGACTGTGTTCGGTCTGCAAGTCGGCACATTGCTGGCCGGTGCAGTTCTGACCGAAACGATCTTCTCCTGGCCGGGTATCGGCAAGTGGCTGATCGAAGCCATCGGCGCCCGGGACTACCCTGTGGTGCAGAACGGCATCCTGTTAATCGCCTGCCTGGTGATTCTGGTCAACTTCGTAGTGGACATCCTCTACGGTTTTGCCAACCCACGCATTCGTCACCAGCGCTGAGATCATCCTAATGAGCACACCTACTCCTTCGGCAGCAGTCGATCAAAGCCTGCTGTATCCGTCCGTATATAAAGAGTTCTGGCAAGCATTCGCCAAGAACAAAGGCGCCGTCGCCGGCCTGGCATTCATGCTGCTGGTGATTTTCTGCGCGATCTTCGCCCCGTGGGTTTCCCCCCATGACCCGAGCGAGCAATACCGCGACTTCCTGTTGACGCCGCCGTCCTGGCTGGAAGGTGGTCAGATCCAGTTCCTGCTCGGTACCGATGAACTGGGGCGCGACCTGTTATCGCGCCTGATCAATGGCTCACGCCTGTCGCTGCTGATCGGCTTGTCCTCGGTGGTCATGTCGTTGATTCCAGGGATCCTGATGGGCCTGCTCGCCGGGTTTTTCCCGCGCGTTCTGGGTCCGACCATCATGCGTCTGATGGACATCATGCTGGCCCTGCCATCGCTGCTGCTGGCAGTGGCTATCGTCGCGATCCTTGGCCCTGGCCTGATCAACACCATTATCGCTATCGCCATCGTCTCGCTGCCGTCCTACGTGCGTCTGACCCGTGCTGCGGTGATGGTCGAACTGAACCGCGACTACGTCACCGCTGCCCGTCTGGCCGGCGCTACCTTGCCGCGCCTGATGTTCATCACCGTGCTGCCGAACTGCATGGCACCGTTGATCGTACAAGCGACTCTGAGTTTCTCCTCGGCGATTCTCGATGCTGCGGCATTGGGCTTCCTCGGTCTGGGTGTACAGCCGCCTACGCCTGAGTGGGGCACCATGCTGGCCTCGGCCCGTGACTACATCGAACGTGCCTGGTGGGTCGTGAGCCTGCCGGGCCTGACCATTTTGCTCAGCGTGCTGGCAATCAACTTGATGGGCGACGGTCTGCGCGATGCGCTGGACCCGAAACTCAAGAACGCCGCCTGAGGAGATTCGCATGGCACTTTTAGATATCAAGAATCTCAACGTCCGCTTCGGCGATGCCAAGGCCGTGCCGGTTGTCGACGGTCTGTCCCTCAGCGTGGAAAGAGGCGAAGTCCTGGCCATCGTTGGCGAATCGGGTTCCGGTAAATCGGTGACCATGATGGCGCTGATGGGTTTGATCGACGCCCCCGGCATCATCACCGCCGACTCGCTGAACTTCGACGGCAAAGAACTGCTCAAGCTCAACGCGCGCCAACGCCGCAAAATCATCGGCAAAGACATGTCCATGGTGTTTCAGGACCCGATGACCGCGCTGAACCCGAGCTACACCGTCGGTTTTCAGATCGAAGAAGTCCTGCGTCAGCACCTCGGCATGTCCGGTAAAGCGGCTCGCCAACGTGCGCTGGAACTGCTGAAAAAGGTAGAAATCCCAGGCGCCGAATCGCGTCTGAATGCCTACCCGCACCAACTGTCGGGCGGCATGAGCCAGCGTGTCGCGATCGCTATGGCGATTGCCGGCGAGCCGAAGCTGCTGATCGCCGATGAACCGACCACCGCACTGGACGTGACCATCCAGGCACAGATCATGGAGCTGTTGCTGGCCCTGCAGAAAGAGCAGGACATGGCACTGATCCTGATCACCCACGACCTCGCGGTCGTTGCCGAAACCGCCCAGCGCGTGTGCGTCATGTACGCCGGTCAGGCGGTTGAAGTCGGTCAGGTTCCGGGGTTGTTCGACGTTCCTGCACACCCGTACAGCGAAGCACTGCTGGCGGCGATTCCGGAACACAGCATGGGCGCTGCGCGTCTGGCCACGCTGCCGGGCATCGTTCCCGGTCGCTATGACCGTCCGCAAGGTTGCCTGCTGTCACCGCGCTGCCCGTACGTACAAGACAAATGCCGGCAACAGCGTCCGACCCTGGACCCTAAAGCCCACAGCCTTGTGCGCTGTTTCTACCCCTTGAATCAGGAGGTGGCGTAATGAGCGTCGTACTTACCGCCCGCGACCTTACCCGTCACTACGAAGTATCCCGCGGCATGTTCAAGGGCCACGCGCTGGTTCGCGCCCTCAACGGTGTGTCTTTCGAACTGGAAGCCGGCAAGACCCTGGCAGTGGTGGGTGAGTCGGGTTGTGGCAAGTCCACCCTGGCCCGCGCCCTGACCCTGATCGAAGAACCGTCCTCAGGCTCGCTGAAAATCGCTGGCCAGGAAGTCACCGGTGCCAGCAAGTCCGAGCTCAAGCAATTGCGTCGCGACGTGCAGATGGTGTTTCAAAGCCCGTACGCCTCGCTCAACCCACGGCAGAAAATCGGTGATCAACTGGGCGAACCCCTGCTGATCAACACCAACCTGTCGCGTGCCGAGCGCCGTGAGAAAGTGCAGGCGATGATGCAACAGGTCGGTCTGCGTCCTGAGCACTATCAGCGCTACCCGCACATGTTCTCCGGTGGTCAGCGTCAGCGTATCGCCCTGGCACGCGCCATGATGCTGCAACCGAAAGTGCTGGTGGCGGACGAACCGACCTCGGCGCTGGACGTGTCGATTCAGGCGCAGGTGCTGAACCTGTTCATGGACCTGCAGCAAGAGTTCAACACCGCGTACGTGTTCATCTCGCACAACCTGTCGGTGGTGCGTCACGTCGCTGACACGGTGTTGGTGATGTACCTGGGTCGTCCGGCGGAAATGGGGCCAAAGGAAGAAATCTACAACCGCCCTCTGCACCCGTACACCCGTGCGCTGCTGTCGGCGACCCCGACTATCCACCCGGATCCAACCAAGCCGAAGATCAAGATCGTCGGCGAACTGCCCAACCCGCTCAACCCGCCAAGCGGCTGCGCCTTCCACAAGCGCTGCCCATATGCGACCGAGCGCTGCACCACCGAAGAGCCTGCACTGCGTGTACTGGACAACCGCCAGGTTGCCTGCCACCACGCCGAGCAGTTCATCGAGTAATGGACAGGCGGTGTGTCTGACACACCGCCTGTCCTGCATACAACACCTCTGTAGGAGCTAACTTGTTAGCGAGCTGTTTGACGCGGTATGTCAGGTAGGACGCCTCGCGAACAAGTTCGCTCCTACAGGGGAAATGTATTCAATCAATACACATCCCGCCGATAACGCCCCTGCTCGATCAAGTGCTCGACTTCTTCAGCGCCCAGCACCTCGCTCAACACCTCATCCACCCCCGCTGCCATGCCTTGCAAGCTGCCGCAGATATAAATCGCCGCACCTTGATTGAGCCATGCCTTCAACTCATCAACCGATTCACGCAACAGGTCCTGCACATAAACCTTCTCAACCTGATCACGAGAAAACGCCAGGTCCAGCCGCTTCAATTCCCCCGCAGCCAACCAACCTTGCAGCTCTTCTCGGCAGTGGAAGTCGTGAGCACTGTTGCGCTCACCAAACAGCAACCAGTTGCGCTGCTGCCCTCGGGCGATTCGTGCCTTGAGCAGACTGCGCAACCCGGCCAGCCCTGTGCCGTTGCCCAGCAGAATCATCGGTACCGGTTCATGGGGCAGGTGGAAACCGCTGTTGCGCCGCAGCCGCATGCCAATCGTCCCGCCCAGCACCGCCTGCTCAGTCAGCCAGCCCGAACACAGGCCTACGCCACCATCGTCATGTACTTCCTGACGCACAATCAGTTGCAGGCTGCCATCGGCCGGAATCGAGGCAATGGAGTATTCCCGTGGAGTGTCGCTGCCGGGTGCCAGCACTTCCACCAGATCCCCCGCGCTCCAGTTCTGCGCTTCAGGCGGGGTCAGCCCCAGCAGATAGACCTTTGAACCGCTGCTGCCGGGGTTCAGCCACTCGCGCTGGCTCAGCGTCCAGCCAACAAACTCCGGCGCCTGGAATGCTTCAAACGACTCGTTACCCGTGACCTGACTCAGTTGCCGCTGCCAATTCTGCAGCGCCGTTTGATCTCCGCTGTCGACCTCAATCGGTGCGAACAGCGTGCTGCCGCCGCGTTCGGCGAGCCAGTCATGCAGACGTTTGGCGAAACCGCAGAAGTGCTGATACTGCCGATCACCCAGCGCCAACACCGCATAATTCAGCCCACTCAGGGACAGCGGTCGACCCAGCACGCTGCGCTCGAAACCGCGCGCACTGTCCGGCGCCTCGCCATCACCAAAGGTGCTGACCACAAACAACGCATTCTGGCTTCGATGCAGATCCTGTTCGGTGACGTCGGCCAGTCGCTGCACCCGCACCGGCAAGCCGGCTGCCTGCAATTGACCGGCAGTCTGCCACGCCAGTTGTTCAGCGAAGCCGCTTTGACTGGCAAAACCAATCAACCACGACGGAGTACCACTGTCGACAAGGTCCGACACACCCACCCGCGCCGCTTTGATCTGGCGCTTCTTGCGACGACGGTCCAGGTACAGCAACCAGCCGGTGATAAAGAACAATGGCATCATCAGCGCCGCAGACGTCATCACCAAGCGCCCGGCGATACCGAAATAACTGCCCACATGCAGCGCATAGTTACTGATCAGCAGTTTGGCGCCGAGGCTCTTGTCGGCATAACGCGACTGGGCACTGACCTTGCCGGTGGCAGGATCGAGGCTGATCTGATTCAGTGCGCGTGGATGCTCGGCATTGCGCAACAGATAAAAAACCATCGCGGGCTGCCCCGCCACCGCCGGTAGACGCAGGTTCCAGCTGGCCAGCTCGGGCCCGGCGACACGCTGGATGCTGTCCCACACCGCCCCATAATCCACGGTCGGCGGTGGCCCCTCAGGCGCCATGCCTTTTGCGCCGGGACGCGGGCCTTTGCGCAACTCACCCGAGGGCGAATCGCCGAGCAGCTTGGTCATGCCGTTGCTGTACCAATCGTAGGACCACATCAACCCGGTCAGCGCCGATACCAGATAAACCACCAGGCACCAGGTACCGAACACCGAGTGCAGGTCCCACTTGAAGGCTCGGCCTTTCTTCGCCCAATCCAGCGTCAACCAGGCACGCCAGTTCAACGCCTGACGAGGCCAGCGCAGATAAAGACCCGACAGGCAGAAGAACAACAGGATCAGGGTACAGGCGCTGGTGATTTGCTTGCCGACATCACCCATGACCAGATAACGGTGCAGTTGCAGGTTCAGCGCAAAGAAATCCTGTCCGCTGACATCGCCCTGCAACTGCGCGGTATAAGGATCGAAATACACCAACTCGCCACGGCGTTCGCCGGGTTTGGGCGTGAACAGCACCCGTGCGGCTCTGTCGCCTTGGGTGTCGGCCCACAGCATGGAAACGGTCTTGCCGCTATTCGCTTCCAGCCTGTGTGCCAACTCAATGGGCGGCAAAATCCCGGTAGCGCGTGGCTCGACCCGAACCACCTCAGGGTTGAACAGTTCCAGCAGTTCGTCCTGAAACGATGTCATCGCTCCAGTCACGCCCATCAGCGCCAGGACCAGACCCGCACTGATCCCGAAGAACCAATGCACCTGAAACAGGACTTTCTTGAACACCTTGACGACCTCAATAATCCGCTGCAGCGCATTATGCCGCATAAACAGAATAAATTCTCATCTGTGTCTGATTCTTATTTGTCGATTCACAATGACGGTGACCCGCTGCCGATCCACCCAGCGATGTATTTACATGAGTGAGCCGGAGAACCGAGCGATGGGCATGACGTCACTCAATACGATTAAATGTTGCAATGTGCTTGAGTTAAAACTAGCGACTCTTCTTTGGAAGAGAGACCTGCACATCTTACGACAGGATTACATATCCTGATATTTCATTAGACTGACCAACCCCCGCAATCACTGACCCTCGGCGAAACTTGGTAATTCGCGCTAGAAATATCCTACAACAACAGACCACTATTCCCCTTTGACGACCCTAACCCTGCAATTTACTATTTTCTCCATGCAGTGGATTGTTTAATCGCACATGACAAACACTGCATACATTTTCCGAGAACCACCCTCAGAATTATTAAAGGATTAATAATCATGACCCAACAAATTTTCAGCCTTGCCGAAGGGGCTGCACGGGCTCCGGAGCAGTTGCTGGCTGCCTCCGTCGCAGACTCGGATGACGACACCCGGGCCACAGGCCTTGTTTTAACCAAAGAACAAATAAAACATATCAAACGGTATGAACTTGCCGGTCTTGCGCTGCCGACAGCATTAGCCGATGTCATTGCTTACCTGGGCTACGAAAATGGCGCGGGCAAGGGGCTGGAGGCGACTGATTTTCAAAGCACCTTTACACTGATTAATGGCCACGCCAGGCTGTGGAGTCCGTTGCGCACGGACTTGTTGAGCGTAGGCGACAAACTCGTCATGTTCGCCCAAAAAATACAAATATATGGCAAAGGCATAACTGAGGTATTTGATGATATCAAAGCCCTGGGGATCGTCGAAAAATACAATATCACCACGCTGGAAGATCTGCGCAGGGTAGAGAGGGAACTGGGAGACGAGTTTCCCGGTATAGAGTTTTCAAAACAGGATGAAACAAATCGAAAGGACATCGGTTATTTTCTGGACCAGATCCTGAAGCATGTCAAACAACAAGAAGCCGACGTGAATACCATCAAGTTTCGGCTCGATGCGTTCGGCTTTCTGCTTGAGACCAAAATCGGCCCCGCCATCAAGCTAAAACTTGCCACCATCGATAACAACTCCCTGGGCGCCGAAATCAAGGCATTGCAGGAAAAAATCGATACACGGGACAAGGATATCGACGAAAAAAACAAAGAATACAAACAGCTGGTAAAGGAGGCGGTTGGAAGCATCACTAGCGGTTTGATCATGATCATTTACTTGAGCGTGCAGGCTGAAAAAATCCGCAAGGAACGTGACAAGTTGCGTAAACAACAAGAAGTTGATATCGCACTCATGGAGAAAAAAAACCGGATTCTGGCCTCTCTGAGCCGAGTACGGATGGACTTTCAGGACCTCGATCTGGTGGTCCTTGATGCCGACATTGCCACCAAAAACCTCATCTACATGTGGGGCAGCCTGAGTAATTTCATCGCGACGTCCAGCGGTGAGGTAGATGCCATTCACGATGGCCTGACCCTGCGCAGGTTCAAGATTCAATTCGAGGCTGTGGTGAATCCATGGCAAAACATTGAAAAAAACGCTTACGCGCTGCTGCACGTGTTTGCTCAAGCAGATAGCGAATTCAGAGCAGAATATGGAGATCAAAAATGAATAATGTCACTCAATTTCCCTCGGTTGTTGATTACCCAGAGCTGGACGCCAAAGCACTTCACGACGCCAGCCGCGGCGCAGGCACCGCAGGTATTGAAGTCAAAAGGCTGTTTAGTCAAACAGAGTATCTGCCGACCCTGCACTCACGCGTGACTGATGTCGACAACGCTATACGCGCGACCAGTTTCAAACTTCGGGAAGTTGTGCAATCAATCGGCATCAAGCTGGCGATTAATACAAAAACACTCAGGGCCTATCAGGCCGAACTGAGCAGTGCACCAGACTCGGACAGGCAAGAAATCCTAGAGGATATTGCCGCGCAAATTCTCAAAGTCTCTAACGTCGTGAACAAAGAACACAACACACTCAAGAAACTGCACGCACCGATGACCGCAGCGGTGGATCGTATAGCCACCAGCCAATACCTGAACCAACTGGCCGCCGATAAGGTCCGATTGCCCACCGAAATGCTGGAAATAGACAGCCGGATGGACGACTTGGCAGAGAAACGTAAAATTCTGACACAGGCAATGGCGCTGATTGAAGCAAAAGGTTTTGCCGAGGTGGGTAAGGAGACCCTGCTCAATGCTCAGGAGATGGCGAAACTGGGAATGGCCGGCCCCGAAGTGGCGGTGGTAGAAACAGCCATCGAACTGGCTCAACAGCTCATGGAAAAGCTAGAACAACTGGTCAACTATTTTGGATTGATGGACGCGCGCAACACTGTTCGCAAACAGATGGATGACCTGCTGGCCAAGGCGCATGACAAAACCGCAGAGTTGCGTCTGGTTGATATGAAAAGCAATCTGATTACCGCCTCACATGATTTTGATGATCACCGAAATCTGTACATCAGCGAATTTGAAAAAATAATCGAAACGAACCTTTCGTTCCTCAGCGTCCATCGCTCTGTTGACGCCGAAGACCAAGAGGCTGTCTCCCAGTTTGTGATCGATGCCAGCGAGCTGGCCAATCATCTGAAAGTTGTCGGCTGAGTTTTTAATGGTCATTCCGACGCCGTGGCAATCCGTTTGCTCCAGCGTCGGCGCTTTCGAGGACAACGGTTAAACCGTTGTCCTCGTCACGACACAACATTTCAGGAAAAAACATGACTGGAACATTCATTGATCAACGTCAATTCGATGATATCGATGCCTGTATGGCCTCTATGGAAAGTCCCAAAACCGACGTCGTACAGTTCACCCATTTCACCGAATTACTGTCCCCCCGTGGCAAGGGGTACGGCATGACCAGGCTCTCCGTACGCCATGATGAGCATGGCGCAGAGCCAGATCAAAATCTGGAGACTGAAAAGCGCCGCGTCCTTTTACCAATCAGTGTCTGAACTCATCGATGAGCTGACAATATTCACCGACTACCTGACTGCTTACCTATCAGCGTTATCACCGATAGAGAAAAAAAACCCTGTCTCCCGCTTGAGCGGCTTGGCGCCGCCGCCCGATCTAATACCTGCTTACCCTACGTCGCCACCCACTGATTGTTACAAGCTGCTGAAACATTATCAGCAGCGATTAACGTTCATGTCGATGATGCTGGACATCGCCGCGCCCGGATACGACAACCTTCGCATAGCCGTCTCTCAAGCGTTGCCAAGGGTTTATGACTTCATGTCATTTCACCTGCAAACCGTCCGCGCGCAAAACCCGCGCCCCGCACAATTAGCTGCCGCGCAACAGCTGGAAGCAAACGCCCGCCATCGTTATAGATCAGGCATGGGCGCGCTCGCCAACTTCCTGACCCAGTATCAGCGAATACGTGCGCTCGTCAGCGACGAAAACCATCAGATAGGTCAAATGCACGAGCTGGCGACCCTGGCCAAACTCCGCACCCACATAAGCCTGATGATGATCGGATTGAATCAGGCGCAACGCTTCTGTAAAGAAATAGTGGCATTGAGAACGAGGCAGTAACTACGTTACCGACAAAGCGCTGCCAATAAAAAGCCCGCAATCACTCGCGGGCTTTTGGCGTTACGGCACCGGGCTTACACGTAGTAAGACTTCAGCGGTGGGAAGCCGTTGAACTCAACAGCGCTGTAGCTGGTGGTGTAGGCACCGGTGGACAGCCAGTACAGGCGGTCACCGATGGCCAGGTTCAGTGGCAGGCCGTACTTGTAGTTTTCGTACATGATGTCGGCGCTGTCGCAAGTAGGACCGGCGATCACCACTTCTTCCATCTCACCGGTCTTTTCAGTCCAGATCGGAAACTTGATGGCTTCGTCCATGGTTTCGATCAGGCCGGAGAATTTGCCCACATCGGTGTACACCCAACGCTCGACGGCGGTACGCGATTTACGCGCGACCAGCACCACTTCGCTGACCAGAATACCGGCGTTGGCGATCAACGAACGGCCCGGCTCCAGAATGATTTCCGGCAGGTCGTCACCGAAGTCTTCTTTCAGGAAGCGAATGATTTCTTCAGCGTAGGTTTCCAGGCTGTTGGTACGGGTGATGTAGTTGGCCGGGAAGCCGCCACCCATGTTGATCAGCTTGAGGGTAATACCGTCTTCTTCTTTCAGACGTTCGAAAATCACTTTGACCTTGGCGATCGCCGCGTCCCAAACGCTGATGTCGCGTTGTTGCGAACCGACGTGGAACGACAGGCCGTAAGGCACCAGACCCAGTTCACGCGCAAGGATCAGCAGGTCCATCGCCATGTCGGTCTGGCAGCCGAATTTGCGCGACAGAGGCCAGTCAGCAGTGGTCGAGCCTTCGGTGAGGATACGCACGTAGACCTTCGAGCCCGGCGCAGCCTTGGCAATGTTGCGCAGGTCAGCTTCGGAGTCGGTGGCATACAGACGCACGCCCTTCTCGTAGAAGTAGCGAATGTCTTTGGATTTCTTGATGGTGTTACCGTAGCTGATACGGTCCGGGCCAACGCCCTGGTTCATCACCTTGTCCAGCTCATAGATCGAGGCGATGTCGAAGTTCGAGCCCTTTTCCTTGAGCAAGTCGATGATTTCCACCGCCGGGTTGGCTTTGACGGCGTAGTAGACCTTGGCGAATTCGAAACCTGCACGCAGGTCATCGTAGGCCTTGCTGATCATCGCGGTATCGATGACCACGAACGGGGTTTCTTTCTTGTCGGCGAACGCTTTCATTTTGTCGAAAGTTTCGCGCGCAAAATAGTCTTCGACCTGAATCGACATGCTGGGAACTCCTACTGGCAAACTAATATGATCAATGGGTGCAAATGAACGTCCTCCGTATCCCCACTTTGGTTCGCCTACTTCCCAAGGCCAACAGCCGAAAGCAAAAAGACCACAATCAGCCCGTAGGGGCCGAAATCTGTGGCCTTGCTGTCTCGTCGTCAGTACTTGAGCCGGATGGATCGTTTCCAGCATGGACGTTCGGCGCGAACTTTAGGACCTGAGGAGCTTGAGATCAACAAAAAATGTCGCGTTTTTGCCCGTTTTTGCCCAACGGGCATCTGAATTGACCTACATACCCTGTAGTAACGGACCTACATGACAGGGTGATGTTCCCTACGCAGTGATTTCTCCGTGTCGCCCGCCCCCTGTAGGAGCGAACTTGTTCGCGAGGCGGTGTACCAGACATACCACATGATTTTCCTCGCCAACAAGTTGGCTCCTACAGACGATTGCGGCACCGGATCAGACCTCCGCCACCAATTCCGCTGGCGAAACAATATTGGTCTTCATCCCACGCGAACGCCCGGAACTCAAATAAGCCGCAATCGACTCCTGCGTCACCTCGCCCAGAAACACCCGCTCGGCATCCATCACCGGCAGCCACGAGCTATTGAACTCGTACATCCGCGACAACAGGATGCGCAGATGCTCGTCATACGCCGCCGTGGCATTGAATTCGCGCAGGTATTGGGAACAACTGCCCTGCTGACGATGCAGGTCGCGACGTCGTACATAGCCCAGCGCTCTGTTCTCGCCATCGGTGACCACCACAGAACGGCGGTCATGTTCGTCCATCAACTCCAACGCTTCGGCGACCGGGGTCTGCGGGCTGACCGACGGGGCGTTGTCTGCCGCATCTTCGGCCTTGACCAACAACAGGCGCTTGAGGGTGCTGTCCTGGCCGACGAAGCTGCTGACGAAATCGTCCGCCGGGTGCGCCAGCAAGGTGTCCGGATGGTCGATTTGAACCAGCTTGCCGGCGCGGAAGATCGCGATCTTGTCGCCCAGCTTGATGGCTTCGTCAATGTCGTGGCTGACCATGATCACGGTCTTGTTCAGCGCGCGTTGCATCTCGAAGAACTCGTTCTGAATCATCTCGCGGTTGATCGGGTCGACCGCGCCGAAAGGTTCGTCCATCAGCAGCAATGGCGCGTCGGCCGCCAGCGCGCGGATGACGCCAATACGCTGTTGCTGACCACCGGAAAGCTCGCGCGGGTAACGATGCAAATACTGCTTGGGTTCCAGCTTGATCATGCTCATCAACTCGCGAGCGCGGTCGTGGCATTTCTGTTTGTCCCAGCCCAGCAAGCGCGGCACCACGGTGATGTTCTCTTCGATGGTCATGTTCGGGAACAAACCGATCTGCTGGATCACGTAGCCGATGTTACGACGCAGGGTCACCTCATCGAGATCGGTGGTGTCTTCGCCGTTGATCAGCACCTTGCCGGAGGTCGGCACAATCAGGCGATTGATCATCTTCAGCGTGGTGCTCTTGCCGCAACCCGAAGGGCCGAGGAACACACAGATCTCGCCTTCGTTGACGGTCAGGTTCACCGAGTCCACGGCACGCACTTGCTTGCCATTGCTCTGGAACGTCTTGGTCAGGTCTTGCAGTTCGATCATTTGCTTGGAAGTCATTTCAAAAGCCCTTTTGGAGTCAGCGTGCGTTGCAGCCATTGCAGAAGCAGGTCGGCGAAGATGGCCAGAAGACTGACCAGCACGGCACCAACGATCAGCATCGACATATCGCTGCGGCTGATTGAAGCCAGAATAAGTACACCCAGACCACCGGCACCGATGGTGGCGGCGATGGTCATCACACCAATGTTCATCACCACCGCAGTTCGCACGCCGGCGAGGATCACCGGCACTGCAATCGGCAGCTCGACCATGCGCAGGCGCTGACCGAAGGTCATGCCGATGCCTCTTGCAGCCTCACGAATACCGGGTTCGACGCCAGTCAACGCGAGGTAGGTGTTACGCATGATCGGCAGCAGCGAGTACAGAAACACGGCGGTGATCGCCGGCATCGGTCCCAGCCCTTGGCCGAACTTCGAGTAAAACGGCAGCAACAACCCGAACAACGCAATCGACGGCACGGTCAACAACACCGTGGCGCTGGCTTGCAGCGGGCCGGCCAGTGACGGGAAGCGGGTCATCAAGATGCCCAGCGGCACGCCGATCAGAATCGCCAAGGTCACAGCGATGCCGACCAGGGTGATGTGCTGCCAGGTCAGGTGCAGGACTTGCGCCCAGTCCAGGTGGGAAAAAGCACTGAGGATAGTCATAGGCTTGCCTCGAGGGCTGTGAGTGGATGCTCACGCAGAAAGTCGGCGGCCACCACCGAAGGACTGTCGTGATCGACATCGACCCGCGCATTCAGCGCACGCATGGTCTTGTCATCCAGCAACTCGGCCAGCGGCTTGAGATCGGCGGCCAACTCGGGATGAGCGTCGAGGTAGTCCTTGCGGATCACCGGCGCGGCGGTGTAGTCGGGGAAGTAATGTTTGTCATCGGCCAGCAACTTGAGCTGAAACGCGTTCAGCCGGCCGTCGGTGGTGTAGACCAGGCCAGCAAACACCTGGCCATTGCGCAGCGCGGTGTACACCAGCCCGGCGTCCATCTGGCGTATGGTTTCGCGGCTGAGGTTCATGCCGTAGTCCTTGACCATGCCCACCAGACCGTCGGAGCGGTTGGCGAATTCGGTGTCCAGCGCCACGAGGTGTTTGTCTTTCGCTTCAGCCTGCAGGACTTTGTTCAAGTCGCTGATGGAATTGATCTGCGGGTAAGTGTCAGCGACGTTTTTCGGCAGCGCCAGCGCGTAGGTGTTGCTGAACTTCGACGGCGCCAGCCACACCAGACCTTTCTTCAAATCCAGCGCTTTGACCCGTAGGTAGCTCTGCGCACTGTCGAGTTTTTCGTCGACATGGTTGTAGGCCACCAGCGACACGCCGGTGTATTCCCAGACCAAATCCAGCTGCCCGCTTTCCTGCGCACTGCGGGCCAGGTTGCTGCCCAGACCACCTGTCACCCGAACCTCATAACCCTTGGTTTTGAGGTACTGAGCAGTGATTTCGGCGAGGATTGTCTGCTCGGTAAACACTCGCGCGCCGATGCGAATGACCGGCTTTTCAGCCGCCTGGGCAAATAGCGGGAACAGCAAGGCAAAGCCTATAAATAAGCATAATTTTTTCATTGGAATTCCTTTACTCAGCGAGTCAGGCCGCGTTCCAGCCAAATCCGACTAGAGAGTGTCACCACGCCATCGAGGATCAGCGCGAGCAAAGCGGTACAGGCCGCGCCGAGCAATAGTTGCGGCTGATTGTTCAAGGCGATGCCGGGAAAAATCAGGCTGCCCAGGCTGTTGGCGCCGATCAGGAAGGCCAGTGGCGCGGTGCCGACGTTGATCGCCAGCGCCACCCGTACACCACCGATGATGATCGGCACGGCGTTGGGCAATTCGACGCGCAACAGTACCTGACGCGGGGTCATGCCGATGCCGACGGCGGCTTCCTTGAGTGAGCCTTGAACGTTTTTCAGGCCTTCGTAGGTGTTGCGCACGATGGGCAACAACGAGGCGAGGAACAGCGCGAAGATAGCCGGTCCGCTGCCAATCCCGAGAACACCCAGGGCAATGGCCAGCACGGCGAGAGGAGGAACGGTGTTACCGATATTGAACAACTGCATGAAGCGTTCGGCGCGATGTACACGATTCGGTCGGCTAAGCACAATGCCCGCCGGAATCCCGACCACCAAGGCCGCCATCATTGAAACCAACACCAGGATCAGGTGCGCTTGCAGGTAGAACAACAGATCATCCTGGTACTGCCGGACAGTACCAACGCCGATCCACTGGATCAGCAGGGCCAGAAGCGCGATGATCACCGCACCTCCCAATAGCCCCTTGCCATAGCGATTCGCCACGGGCGGACTCCTTTTTCAGTCGGCGAACGCAGGCCGTTGGCTGACCCTTGCGGGTAACCGGCGAGACGTTCGCGAAGAGCAGCAGATGGATCGCCGGCAATAAAAAATAACGGCGAAAACACAAGCCATGAGCGCAGCTTCGTCAAGCTAACATGCTGATTTATCAGCCCCTTACGCTAGCCGTAACAGGGCAGTGGACGTCTCCACGGTCTAAAAGGTTCCCACAAAAGATAGTAATTGGCCACCGCGCATCGACTGAACGGTTCGGTTATTGCAGTCACTTGCGCTATAATCTGCGCCCTTTTTTGATCACCTTCCAGGCGATTTCCCATGACCAACCAGGCCGCCGAAGTCGCGAAACGCCGCACTTTCGCTATCATTTCCCACCCCGATGCGGGCAAGACCACCATCACCGAAAAACTGTTGTTGATGGGTAAGGCGATTTCGATCGCCGGTACGGTGAAATCGCGTAAGTCCGACCGCCATGCCACATCCGACTGGATGGAAATGGAAAAGCAACGTGGTATTTCCATCACCACGTCGGTCATGCAGTTCCCGTATCGCGATCACATGATCAACCTGCTCGACACCCCGGGCCACGAAGACTTCTCCGAAGACACCTACCGCACCCTGACAGCAGTGGACTCGGCCTTGATGGTGCTCGACGGCGGTAAAGGGGTTGAGCCACGGACCATCGCGTTGATGGACGTCTGCCGCCTGCGCGACACGCCCATCGTCAGCTTCATCAACAAGCTCGACCGTGATATCCGCGACCCGATCGAATTGCTTGACGAGATCGAAGCCGTGCTCAAGATCAAGGCGGCGCCGATCACCTGGCCGATTGGTTGCTACCGCGACTTCAAGGGCGTGTACCACCTGGCCGACGACTACATCATTGTTTACACCGCCGGTCACGGCCACGAACGTACCGACGTGCGCATCATCGAGAAACTGGATTCGGACGAAGCCCGCGCCCACCTGGGTGACGAGTACGACCGTTTTGTTGATCAACTGGAGCTGGTGCAAGGCGCCTGCCACGAGTTCAACCAGCAGGAATTCATCGACGGCAAAATGACCCCGGTATTCTTCGGGACCGCACTGGGCAACTTCGGTGTCGATCACGTGCTCGACGCCGTGGTGAACTGGGCGCCGAAGCCATTGGCGCGGGTGGCCAACGAGCGCACCGTAGAACCTGTCGAAGAAAAATTCAGCGGCTTCATCTTCAAGATCCAGGCGAACATGGACCCGAAACACCGCGACCGGATCGCCTTCATGCGCATCTGTTCGGGGCGTTATGACAAGGGCATGAAAATGCACCACGTGCGCCTGGGCAAGGAAGTACGAATCGGCGATGCGCTGACGTTCTTCTCCTCCGAGCGTGAGCAACTGGAAGAAGCCTTTGCCGGCGACATCATCGGCCTGCACAACCACGGCACGATCCAGATCGGCGATACCTTCACCGAAGGCGAGAACCTGGGTTTCACCGGTATCCCGCACTTCGCCCCGGAACTGTTCCGTCGCGTGCGTCTGAAAGATCCGCTGAAGTCCAAGCAACTGCGTCAGGGCTTGCAGCAACTGGCCGAAGAAGGCGCGACCCAAGTGTTCTTCCCAGTGCGCAGCAACGACATCATCCTCGGCGCCGTGGGTGTGCTGCAGTTCGATGTGGTCGCGAGCCGCTTGAAAGAAGAATACAAAGTCGAATGCGCCTACGAGCCGATCACTGTGTGGTCAGCGCGCTGGATCGAATGCGGCGATAAGAAAAAGCTGGAAGAGTTCGAAATCAAAGCCGTGGAAAACCTCTCGGTCGATGGCGGTGGTCACCTGACCTACCTGGCACCGACCCGAGTCAACCTGGCCTTGATGGAAGAGCGTTGGCCTGATGTGAAATTCCGCGCGACGCGCGAGCATCACTAACACCACATCCTGTAGGAGCGGGCTTGCCCGCGATAGCGGTGGGTCATATCAGACGCCATCGCGGGCAACCCCGCTCCTACAAGGGTGTTAGATCATTTCATTAATGATCCAATCAATCACCGAGGTCCGCTTCGGCGCCCAGCCCAGCAACTCGCGGGCATTCTTACCCCGCACGCGACTGTTGGAACCCAGGCCATAGTTGGCCATTTCATAACCCCACTCTGCTTCGGCATCCTTCAACGGCCAGTCCTGCGCCTTGCCCAAATCCAGCGCCTGCGCAATCGCGTTGCTCATATCAACAAACGCCGCTTCGCCACTTTCCACGAAGTAGAAGGTGCCTGCCGGGTTCTTCTCCAGCGCCAACGCGTAGAGCTCGGTCACGTCTTCAATGTGTACGTTGGACCAGATGTTCTGCCCTGGACCCACATGACGAACAACGCCACTTTTCTGCGCCTGTTTCAGCAAACGCGGCAACTGAACGCTGTCGCGTTTCACCCCAAGGCTGTGACCGTAGATCAAGGTGTTGCAGATCACTGCCGAACGTACACCACGCTTGGCGGCATCCAGCACGAAGGTATCCAGCGCCACGCGAGCTGCCTTGTCCGCCGTAGGCTCAGGCAACTGACCTTCGTAATAAATAATATCGCTGGCTTTACCGCCGGACGCATCACCAACGATGCTCGAACCGCTGGTGTGCAGGAAGGGTTTGTTCGAGCCTTCAAGGCCGGCGATCAAGGCTTTGACCGCGCCCAGATGATCGCTGCTGGCGGCGTTGATCACCGCGTCGGCCTTGCGTGCCTGCTCGGTCAGCAGCGCACTGTCGTCCAATGTGCCCATCACCGGGGTGATACCCAGTGCGCTCATTTCTTCAGCTTGTTCGGCACTGCGTACCAGGCCGGTGACCTGATGGCCTTTTTTGACCAACGCGGTGGCAATGGAGCCACCGATAAAACCTGCGGATCCGGTGATGAAAATATTCATGGGTGACTCCTCAAAGGGTGTAAAGACTGTAGGCCCAGTATTGAGGAGTTATTACCCGTGAATAAGACGCGCAAGCCCAAATGACTCTTGCGCCAGAATCACGAATCACCCATTACACATCAAGGTTAGCGAGCGCCGATCTGCTCCTGCATCCGGCCAGCAGTACTCAACCAACTTGTAGCGTTCTTGTGCAGCCAATCACTGGCCGCAGGGCTGTGCTTGAGCTGGCTGTCGAGAAACGCCTGGCTGATCGAGCGAATGGCCGCGACCTGCTTCGGATCGGTCGCCGGTTCATCGGCCGCAGGTCCGTGCGCCCCGCCAGACGAATGTTTGCCCTTGGTGTGTTTGCTGCTCGTCGTTTCGTTAGGCTCTGGCGCTTTGGGCTCATGGGTTACAGGACGGCTGACCAGCTCGGTGCCGGACAGCGTCTTGTGCGTGGCCCGATTCAGCTCGACCTGATAACTGCCGGCTACGGTCACCGACTCACCCAGTACCTGGCGCTGCCGATAGGAACTGACCCAGTTGAACGGGTCTTCATCGTCAGGGCCGGTGATCGACAATACCGGTGCGCTAATCTGCGCGAACAGCTCCCGATTGGCGCCCGCTTCCACGTAAGGGCTCAACAACAGCGCAGCTTTGGGCTGTACGGAAACACCGGATGTGATGCCGGGCTCGTGGGCGCCGACCATCACTGCCGCAGTCTGTGCACCCAGGTCGAAGCCCGCCACCACCACCTGGTTCCAGTCGATAGCGGCCAGTTGCGTATCACCCTTCGCCGCACGCGCCTGAGCCTCGCTCACCACTTTTTGCACAATGCTCAACCGGTCACGCAAGGCCGCTTTGGAATAACCGTTGCCCGCCATGGCCCGAAAATCGCCCGCCTGCGCCAGAGGCGTGGCAAACACGGCCGTGCCATAGGCCTGCCCCTGAATCGACAGCACGGCGTACCCGGCTTGCGCCCAACTGGCACGCCACTCCTCGCCGGCTGAAGCAGATTCCCCCAGGCCTGGCAGGTAAATGATCAGCGGTACTCGTTCATGAGTGACAGGCGCGATAAAGGCGACGTCGACCGATTGCTTGTCGAACTGCCAGGTGGCGTCCCATTTGGCGGTTTCGCTGCGGGAAGGCTGATAGGCCGTGCTCAGGTCCACGTTGAGTTGCTCGTCGAACTTGATTCGCGGGTCCGGCGGATCACCCGCGCAACCGGACATTATTGCCAAGCTGCCAAGCAAAAAACCGGTAGCCAGCCAAGGGCGAATTTGAAGGGTCATAAGGCTCACAGGTTCATCCGTATCAGGTTGCGCAACGATAAACCCGCAGACTACCCGGCCCGACGCCGGACAAGGAAGAACTCACAGTAAATAATCAGTAAATCCCTACAAATACTCAGGATGCGTAACGCGCCAGCTTCTTTTGAATAAAGTCGAGGAAGCACTGAATACGCAGCGCCAGCTGTGAGTTGCGGTAGTACACCGCGTTAATCGGCTGCCGATAACCGCTGTTGGCTTCCGGCAGGATGACCTGCAAACGCTTGAGTCGAATGTCTTCGTGGGTCATGAAGTGCGACAGGCAGACGATGCCTTCCCCCGCCAACGCCAACTGCCGCAAGGTTTCGCCACTGGAGGCTGACACGGAGGGATCGATTTCCAGGCGGTCGCCCTGGGCATGACGCAACGGCCAGTGATTCAGGGTTTCGGTCTGGGTAAATCCAAGCAAGGCATGCTCGGCCAAGGCTTCGACGCTGGTCGGCGTGCCGTGTTTTTTCAGATAGGCAGGGCTGGCGAGGATATTAAGCGGGCTGCTGCCCAGCGAACGCGCGTGCAGGGTCGAGTCCGCCAGCGTGCCGATGCGAATCGCCACGTCGGTGCTCTGCTCCAGCAGATCGATGATCAGGTCGTTGCTGTTCAGTTCCAAGTGGATATCGGGGTACAGGGTGCGGAATTCGGCTATGTACGGCACCACAGCATGCAGCATGAACGGCGACGCCGCGTTGATTCGCAAACGCCCGGCGGGGGATTGCTGGCGAATCGCCAGACGCTCTTCGAGGTCGTCCATTTGCGCGAGGATTTGCTTGGCCTTTTCGAGGAAGAACTTGCCCTCTTCCGTCAGGTCCATGCGCCGCGTGGTGCGGTTGATCAGCGTGGTGTCGAGCTTGGCCTCAAGCCGCGACAGGGTGCGGCTGATGGCCGACGGGGTTTGCCCCACCTGCTCTGCTGCCGCTGAAATCGAACCGCTTTCAATGACCGATACAAAGACTTGTAGCTCGTCTGACCTGGCTTTCACTTTTGTCCCCTGCTCAAAACATGCTGGATATTAGCCATATTCTGAGCAAAAAACAGCCAGCATCTGAAGGCTATTCCAACCTTATCGCAGCCTTCGGCAGCGCCTACAAAAAGCGGACCTGCAGGACCTGCCGACGGCTGCGATCGGCTGCAAAGCAGCCGCTTTTAGGCGCCAAAAACCTTCGCCGAGGAACACGTTAGCCTTGTGGAACGGGAAGTACACCGGCGAATTTAATCAACCGATCAACAAGTGCAACGCCAACAAACCCATGCCGATAAAGAACACCCGCTTGAACAGCACGGCGCTGATCCGCTGCCGCAACCATTGCCCGAACATCATGCCGAGCATCGCCGGGATCAGCGCCAGCAACGACGCACCCATCTCGCCGCCGCCCAGCGCACCGCGCCAGAACAGGCCAATGGCCAAGGCCAGGGTCGAGGTGGTGAATGACATCCCCAGCGCCTGCACCAGTTGATTGCGGTTCAGCCCCAGGCCCTGCAAATAAGGCACTGCCGGAATCACAAACACGCCGGTTGCCGAACTGATCACACCCGTGATCACGCCACAGAACGGCCCGAGCCACGGTTCCCACTTGGCGGAAATACGCAGTGGCGGCAGAAACAATCCACTGAGCACATACAGCAACAATGCCCCGCCCAACGCCCGCGTCATTGACGGCCCCGAGCCCATGCCCAGCCACCATGTGCCCAACCCGGTGCCGACAAAGATCATCAGTTGCATGGGCCACAAGCGCCGAACCAAGGCCCGTAACTCGCCACCCGCCACCAATTGCCAAACGTTGGTCACGGTCGCCGGAATAATCAACAAGGCCGCTGCCTGCGTCGGCAACATAGCCAGGCCGAGCAAGCCCATGGCGACCGTGGGCAAACCGAGGCCGATGACGCCCTTGACCATGCCCGCCATCAGAAAGGTCACGATGACCAGCGCGGATAAAGTGATACCGAGGTTTTGATAGAGTTCGAAGAGCGTATTCATGGCGACAGACCTAAACCTGTTAATGTTTTCACAGACCTACTCTGGACCGGTTCGGCAGATCTGAAAATCTGCGATATCTTGAGTCAGCCTTAGTAAGGGACAGAGGCTCACCCCAAAAGTGAATAATCATGCACGTTGACCTGATCGACCTTCGGCTGTTTCTGAAAATCATTGAAAGCGGCAACATCACCGCTGGTGCCAGCCGCAGCCATTTGTCATTGGCCTCCGCCAGTGCGCGGGTGCGTGCGATGGAAGGCTCGCTGGGTATTGCGCTGCTGGAGCGCGGGCGTCGTGGGGTCACGCCCACCCCGGCGGGCAAGGCGTTGGCGCAACATGCGCGGTTGATTCAACAGCAAGTCGAACGCATGCAGTTCGATTTGGCGGACTATGCCAAGGGCTTCAAGGGGCAGGTGCGCCTGCTGTGCAACACCTCGGCACTGACCGAATACCTGCCGGAGCTGCTGGCGGACTTCCTGGTAAAAAATCCTGCCATTGATATCGATCTGGAAGAGCACCCCAGTCTGCGCATCCTGCACGCCGTGCGTCAGGGCGCTGCCGATATCGGCATCATTTCCGACGCTGTGGACGCCACTGGCCTGCAAACCCGGCCCTTTCGCGACGACCCGCTGACCCTGATCGTGCCGCTGGGGCATCCCCTGAGCAGCCTCGGTTCTGCACGCTTTACCGAGACGCTGGACTACGAATACGTGGGTTTGTCGATCAACAGTGCCATGGGTATCTACCTCGAAGAACAAGCGCTGCACAGCGGCAAGCGCCTACGCATCCGGGTTCGTGCCGAGGGTTACGACGGGGTGATGCGCATGGTGGCGCGCGGTGCCGGGGTCAGTATTGTGCCGCAGGCCTCGATCGATCGCTGGCCCTCGCGGCAAGCCTTCAACAGCATCGCCCTCAGCGATCCATGGGCGGTACGAAAACTACTGCTGTGCGCGACCGACTTTTCCGCGCTGCCGGGATATGCCAAGGCATTGCTCGAAGCCTTGGGCACGGGTGAAGCGCCTGAGGGTAACAGTGGAACACTATCGTGGCCTGACGCATCCTAGGCCTAACCCGTTCTCTCCATACTGACGTGAAAACAAAATGCCATTCATCACGATTGAACAGCAAACCCTGCATTACCAGATCCACGGCACGGGCTTCCCGATAGTGCTGGGGCATAGCTATTTGTGGGACTCGACCATGTGGGCGCCGCAAATAGAAGCCTTGTCCGAGCATTATCAAGTCATCGTGCCGGACCTCTGGGGGCATGGGCAGTCCGGCCCGCTTCCAGAGGGCACCCAGACCTTGGGCGACCTGGCCACTCATGTGAGCGCCCTGCTCGATGCCCTTGATATCAAGCAGTGCGCAGTCATCGGCTTATCGGTTGGCGGCATGTGGGGCGCTGAACTTGCGCTGCGTGAACCCGAGCGCATCAAAGCACTGATCATGATGGATACGTCACTGGATGCAGAGCCTGAAGCCAGTCACACGCGATACTTCCAGATGCTCGACGCCATCGGCGCCCTGGGTACCATTCCAGCGCCCATGCTCGACGCCATCCTGCCGCTATTTTTTCACGCGGGCTCGGCGCTGGACCAAGAGGTACACAGCCGTTTCAGACATGAGTTGAGCCGTTTCTCGGCCGATCAGCTGCGGCAGTCAGTCGTGCCGTTGGGCAGGATCGTGTTCGGACGCCCCGACACCACATCACAACTGGCCGGGCTCAATCCCGCAACCACGCTGCTGATGTGTGGCGCGCTGGACATGGCTCGGCCCCCTGAGGAAACGTTCAGAATGGCCGAGATCATTGGCTGCAAGTACGTGCTGATACCCGAGGCCGGTCATATCTCGAACCTGGAAAACCCCTCGTTCGTCACGGACACGCTGCTTGAATGGCTTCAGCAAAATACGCCGGTTTAGGCCTGGCTCAGCGTTTCTGGATACCCCGATGTCGAGCACAGACAACTGACACCGACTCAACCCACCTATGGTGTCGGCCTTGCCCCCTGATCTGGAGTTCTCATGTCTTCGCCAATTACCGTTCTTCGCGACACTCATCCGCTGCCCGTGGTCGATGCCTGCAAATGGGAAAAGCTTGAAGGTGACCCGCACACCGTCAACCTCAACGCCTACACCTCCGAGGACGGCAGCAAGATCATGGGCACCTGGATCTGCACGCCGGGCAAGTGGTATGTGGAATATGTGAAGTGGGAATACTGCGACTTCCAGGAAGGATATTGCATCATCACCCCAGAAGGAAAAGACCCGATTCACTTGCGCGCCGGTGACAAATTCATCATCGAGCCGGGCATGAAAGGGACGTGGGAAGTGGTTGAAACTGTGCGTAAGTATTTTGTGTTTGCCTGATAAGACGCTTCACCGGGAAGGCGGCTGCCGAACGCAAACCGCCTTTACCTTCCTGACTACCGATCATGAACCCTGGAAGCGAGAGGATCACAGTGGCTTTTGCGCCTTAGCCTCTTCCAGCAATTTCTGAATCACCTTCTCTTGCGTGTCGTAGGCACCTTCGCCGAAGTGCGTGTAACGAATCTTGCCCTGCGCGTCGATCAAGTAGTGCGCCGGCCAGTACTGGTTATCGAACGAGCGCCAGATCGTGTAGTTGTTGTCGATCGCCACCGGGTAGCCGATGCCCAACTCTTTGACCTTCTGCTGAACGTTGCCGATGATCTTCTCGAAGGCGAACTCAGGGGTATGCACGCCGATCACCACCAGCCCGTCCTTCTCGTATTTCTTCGCCCAGTCATTGACGTACGGCAGCGTGTGTTGGCAGTTGATGCAGTCGAAGGTCCAGAAATCCACCAGCACTACTTTGCCGCGCAGTGACTCGCTGCTCAGCGGTGCCGAGTTCAACCATTGCACTGCGCCGGACAATGACGGCATATCGCCCTGTGATCGCAACTCGTCCAAGGTGCCCGCACTGACTTTGCTGATGACATAGTCGACGGCCTTGGGCACGCCTTGCAAAATCCCCTGCTCGATCGAGGTAACGCCTTGCGACGAAGCTCCGGCAAACAGTGCGCTGTTGCTACCGGTGAAAATCACCGCCGCAGCCATCAACACCGCAAAACCAGCACCGCGTCGCAACCAGCCTGTGACGGGGATCGAAGGTTTCAGTCGGCTGACCAGCCCTTTACCGGCGAAAATCAGCGTACCCAGCGACAGCGCGCTACCCAGACCGTAAGCCACCAGCAACAGGCTGGTCCCGGCGTTCGTGCCCTGCAACATGGCCCCGGTGAGGATGACACCCAATATAGGGCCGGCGCAGGGTGCCCACAGTAAACCGGTAGCGACGCCGACCAACACCGAAGCAGCCGGGCCGGACAGGGTGCTCGCAGCGGGATCGATGCGATTGCCCAACAGCACAAAAGGTCGTGCCAGCCAGGTGCCAACCCGCGCCGAAATCAGCGACAGCGCGAACAACACCATCACCAGCAACGCCACCTGGCGTCCTGCGATATTGGCTTTGCTCACCCAATCGCTGCTGACCACGGCCAGGCTCGAAATCAGCGCAAAGGTCAACACCATGCCACCCAGGGTAAGAAACACCGAGGACCGGGACCGATTCGCACCGGCGAACAGGAAAGGTACTACCGGTAGGATGCAAGGGCTGAGGATCGTCAGAATCCCGCCCAGAAAGGCTATGAGTAGCATGGCGTCACCTGCACAAGGTCAAAGGGAGTCTGGAGCGATATCGGTACTGAGCGGATCATTTGATCGAGGCGGTCTGTGTTGTCTCGATGGAACCTATTTAATGCCCGCGAGGTATCTCGGATGTGTCGAGAAGGGTCTGTGTTAAGTCGGAAAGTGTCTGGATGGCAGTCGGATACAGTGAGATACATTCGCTAAGGCCTCATCCCGATTTAATCGGGCCTGCCTACACTGAACCCTTATTGCGAGGGTTCACTGATGATGCTTTTCCTACGTTGCCTGCTGCAACATCCTGCGAGGCTGATGTGCGCCGCGCTGCTGAGCGTGAGTGCTGGTTTTGCCCAGGCCGCCGATACCAACGTGTCAGCGCTGGAGATGGTGGTGCTCGGCTCCGGCGGACCAGGCGCCACCGGCCGCGCGGGGGCTGGCTATGCCCTGCTGCTGGATGGCAAGCCCAGGATTCTGGTGGATGCCGGCCCGGGGACCTTTGTGCGAATGGGCGAAGCGAAGCTGGACATTCGTGGGCTGGATATCGTGCTGCTGACGCACCTGCATGTGGATCACGTGGGTGAACTGCCAGGCATCATCAAGGCGCGAGCAGTGAGCTCGCGTACGGATATTCACTTTCAGGTGTTCGGCCCCGGTGGCAGCAATGCGGATACCGACGACGACGGCAAACCAGCCGCGCACTTCCCCTCCACCCGCCATTACATCGACCTGCTGTTCGGCAGCGACGGTGCGTTCAGTTACCTGCAGGACTTCGCCGGCACGGTCAAATTCGACACCACAGACTTGTTCGTCAGCCGGGCGATGGATGGCGACAACGCCACGCCTCAGGTGATCCTTAGCCAGGATGGACTGGTAATCAGTGCCGTGAAGGGCCACCACCGGGATGCGCCATCGGTCATTTATCGGGTCGATTACAAAGGCAAGAGCATCACCTTCAGCGGCGACATCGACGCCCACGCGCATGCGGCACTGAGCCGGATCGCCCAAGGCTCGGAGCTACTGGTGTTCAACGCTGTGGTGCTCGACCCACCAAACTCGCCGCCGATTCTGTACACGCTGCACACCTCGCCCAGCGACATCGGCAAGATCGCCGGTGCGGCGAAAGTCTCCAGCCTGCTGCTCAGCCACCTGTCGCCGACCATCGACGAAGCGCGCAACGCCGTGACGCTGTCGATTCGTCAGCATTACCAGGGGGATTTGAAGTTTGCCGTGGATGGGATGAAGTTTCGGCTGTAAGCGAGCACGACACATCACCTGTAGGGGCTGCCGCAGGCTGCGATCCAGTGCGGAGCGCTGGCAACGGTGGTGAATATTAAATGGCTGGAAAGTCGTGCCGACTTTATCGCAGCCTTCGGCAGCTCCTACAGGGATCGCGTGCATCTGCGGCTTTTGTATCGCCCAAAATCAAGCCCGACTAAGGCCGGGCTGGGTTTGAAGCAGGGGACGTCTTAGCTGATGCGGTTTGCACCAACGTGGTCTGCGCCATCAGCCGCTACACGGTTCGCACCAACATGATCTGCACCATCAGCCGCTACACGATTTGCGCCAACGTGATCTGCACCGTCAGCCGCTACACGGTTCGCACCAACATGATCTGCACCATCAGCCGCTACATGAGCAGAGTGAATATGAGCCGAACCGTTTTCTGCGAACGCTGGAATTGAGAAAGTAGCGCCAGCCAGTACCGAAAACGCCAGACCGAAGATGAGTTTAGAAGTTTTCATGTTGGTGCTCCGCAATGTTTTAGAAGTTGTAAGTGGGTATGGGTTTGATTCTACGCCGCGCCCGATTATTAAGAAGTTAATCGGATTGCTAGCGGATATCGTTGAAATTGATAGTGCGAAAAAATGATTCATTTCAGGCATATGCACTGCATCGCATCACACTTGGCTCAGCTTGCTCGCGTTGTTGTTGTCCGCCAAAGGCGCCAACTGAAAACACACGCTGTTGTCGCAATTGAGCTTTTTTGTTGAGGCAGCGGCATCCGCCGCAACCCCCGCCAAGGTCAGGAACGCAGCCGTCAGATAGCTTTTTAAGGTTTTCATAACGCGTTCCTTTTAGTTGCCTTGGCTGCGGCAGACGTCAGAAACTTTCAAGTAGTCGAGCGCGCGGGTCTGGTCTTTCGAGTCCAGGTAAGTCAAGCGAGCCATGACCACCCCGCAGTTAGGCCCCTCGTCCTGTTCCGACGACAGCACTTTCTTGATGTCCAGATGGGTGCCGTAGGCGTAGGTTTCAGCGTTGGCATGACTGTCAGCGTGGGCAGCAAAGGTGCAGATGTTCAGGGCAGCAAACAGAGCGGCAGCGTAGATGGCTTTCGATTTCATGGTGGTTTCCTCAAGGGTTAATAGGTACGTCATCAAGAATGGTGTGAGGCGGTGTGGCGTTGCCTCGATGGAACCTATTTGAAGCCCGTGAGGTATCTCCAATGTGTCGAAAACGGCCTTGATCGAATCCGTATGTGTAGGATCGGTGGCTGGATACAGAGCGATACAAGACCCCGCAAAAAGCACCGTACTGTGTCTTAATGTATACAGGGCATCTCCAGATACACTGGAATACAAAGACACGCGGAAGGCACGCAGCGGCTGGTTAGAATGCGCGACGTCCGCACACTCAGGGGTATTACACATGGAACACGTAGACCACGTTCTGATCGTGGACGACGACCGCGAGATCCGAGAGCTGGTAGGCAACTACCTGAAGAAGAACGGGCTGCGCACCACGGTCGTCGCCGATGGCCGGCAGATGCGCTCGTTCCTCGAGTCCACCCCGGTGGACCTGATCGTGCTGGACATCATGCTGCCCGGCGACGACGGACTGGTGCTGTGTCGCGAACTGCGCTCGGGCAAACACAAATCCACTCCCATCCTGATGCTCACCGCACGCAACGATGAAACCGACCGCATCATTGGTCTGGAAATGGGCGCCGACGATTACCTGACCAAACCTTTCGCCGCCCGTGAACTGCTGGCACGGATCAACGCCGTACTGCGTCGCACCCGGATGCTGCCGCCCAACCTGCAAGTGATGGAAAGCGGACGTCTGGTCGGCTTCGGCCGCTGGCGTCTGGATACCACGGCGCGTCATCTGCTGGATGAAGACGGCACCATGGTTGCCCTCAGCGGCGCCGAATACCGCCTGTTGCGGGTATTCCTCGACCATCCGCAACGGGTGCTGAACCGCGACCAATTGCTCAACCTGACCCAAGGCCGCGACGCCGACCTGTTCGACCGCTCCATCGACCTGTTGGTCAGCCGTCTGCGCCAACGCCTGCTGGACGACTCGCGCAACCCGGCCTACATCAAGACGGTGCGCAGCGAGGGCTACGTGTTCTCGTTCCCGGTGGAAATCCTCGGCGCAGAGTCATGATCTTTCCGTTGCGCTGGCCACGGACGCTGGCCTCTCGTCTGTCGCTGATTTTTCTGATCGGTTTGATCCTCGCCCAGGGTTTGTCCTTCGGCGTGCAGTTCTACGAGCGCTACGAAAGCGCTAAAGCGGTGATGCTCGACAACCTGGAAAATGATGTCAGCACCACCATCGCCGTGCTCAACCGCTTGCCGCCCGACGAGCGCGCCGCCTGGCTGCCACGCTTCGATCACAGCAACTATCGCTATCTGTTAAGCGAAGGCTCCGCAGGCGTACCGATGGACATGAGTAACGCGCCCATGGCAGCGGCCTCGATCAGGGACGCCATCGGCCCCGAGCGCGCGCAGACCTACACGACCCTTCCCGGCCCGAAAGCTCATTTCCAAGTACACCTGAAGTTTGACGATGGCCGCCCAGTGACCATCGATGTCATGCCCACCGGCATTCCTGTTTCGCCATGGCTGCCCTTTGTGCTGCTCGGGCAAATGGTGGTGCTGATCGCGTGCACCTGGCTGGCCGTACGAATTGCCGTACGCCCGTTGACCCGTTTGTCCCACGCCGTGGAGACCCTCGACCCCAACGCCCACAGCGTTGCCCTGGACGAAACGGGCCCCACCGAAGTGGCTCATGCCGCCGTCGCCTTCAACGCCATGCAGGCGCGGATCGCCACTTATTTGAAAGATCGGATGCAGATGCTCGCGGCGATTTCCCACGACCTGCAAACCCCCATTACCCGTATGAAACTGCGCGCCGAGTTCATGGACGACTGCGAGGAAAAGGACAAGCTCTGGCAAGACCTCTGTGAAATCGAGCACCTGGTCCGCGAAGGCGTGGCTTATGCGCGCAGCGTTCATGGCAACACCGAAGCCACCCAACGCACCAGCCTCGACGCCTTTCTCGACAGTCTTGTGTTCGACTACCAGGACATGGGCAAGGACGTGCAACTCAGCGGCCACAATGGCGCGGTGATCGACACCCGCCCTCACGCGCTGCGCCGGGTGCTGGTCAACCTGATCGACAACGCGCTGAAGTTTGCCGGCGCGGCGGAAATCGAGATCAGCACCACGACCGACGCGGGCCTGTCGATCAAGGTCATGGACCGTGGCCCAGGCATCGCCGAAGAAGAACTGGCGCAGGTGGTGAAGCCTTTCTACCGCGTGGAAAACTCGCGCAATCGCAACACTGGTGGCACCGGGCTCGGATTGGCCATCGCCCAGCAACTGGCCTCTGCCCTCGGCGGTTCACTGCGGCTGAGCAATCGTTCGGGTGGCGGCTTGTGTGCCGAACTGCAATTGCATCGACCAACGCTGCTAAGTGCCCCTCACCTCTGACGAGGAGCGACATTGTCGCTAGAGATCTAATCCGCTTTTGATCCTGCCCAGAGGGCGTAGGAGCAAGCTTGCTCGCGATCGGCTGCCTAGCAGTCGCAAACCCAAGCAATCGGTTATGCCTGACACTCCGCGTGATCTGGTTTTACTGCCGCTACGCGCCAGATCGCAGCCTTCGGCAGCGCCTACGCCTTCGGCAGAAGCAAGCCGGGGCGATCCCTATCACCGCAAAAACCGGCTTTTTTGTGTGCCTGTGTGTCCATATCCCGTCAGATACAGTGCAATACAAAGCGCTACGATTAACCCGGTTTCAGCCCTATAGACTGCGAACATCCAACGTTTGCGAGGGTTGAGCCATGGAACATGTGGACCACATTCTGGTCGTCGATGACGATCGCGAGATCAGGGAACTGGTCGGCAACTACCTGAAGAAGAACGGTCTGCGCGCCACCGTTGCCGCTGACGGCCGTCAGATGCGTTCCTTGCTTGAGTCCACGCCCGTCGACCTGATCGTGCTGGACATCATGATGCCCGGCGACGATGGCTTGATCCTGTGCCGCGAACTGCGCGCCGGCAAACACAAGAACACCCCGATCTTGATGCTCACCGCGCGCAACGACGAAACCGACCGCATCATCGGCCTGGAAATGGGCGCCGACGACTACCTGATCAAACCCTTCGCCGCCCGAGAGCTGCTGGCGCGGATCAACGCCGTGCTGCGCCGCACGCGAATGCTGCCGCCCAACCTGCAAGCCAGTGACCACAGCCGGCTGGTGAGTTTCGGCCGCTGGCGCCTGGACACCACCGCGCGGCACTTGCTCGACGAAGACGGCACCATGGTCGCCCTCAGTGGCGCCGAATATCGCCTGCTGCGGGTGTTTCTCGACCACCCGCAACGCGTGCTCAACCGCGATCAATTGCTCAACCTGACCCAAGGCCGCGACGCCGACCTGTTCGACCGCTCCATCGACCTGCTGGTCAGCCGTCTGCGCCAACGACTGCTGGATGACTCGCGCAGCCCGGCCTACATCAAGACCGTGCGCAGTGAGGGCTACGTGTTCTCCTTCCCGGTCGAAACACTCGGTGCACACGCATGAACTTTTCACTCGGATGGCCACGAACCCTGGCCTCGCAACTCTCGATGATATTTCTAGTCGGCCTGCTGATCGCGCAAGGTCTGTCCTTCGGCGTGCAGTCCTACGAGCGTTACGAAAGCGCGAAAATGACCATGCTCGGTAACCTGGAATTCGACGTCTCGACCTCCATCGCCATCCTCAACCGCTTGCCAGCCGCTGAACGCCATCTCTGGCTGCCGCGCATCGAGCGGCGCAACTACAACTATCAGTTGGGCACCGGTCAGCCGGGCACGCCCTTGAATTTGGATGACGCACCGGACGCCGCGAGTTCGATCAGCAAATCCATCGGCGACGACTATCCAATGACCTTCACCAGCATCGCTGGTCCGCTGCCGCATTTTCAGGGCCACCTGACCCTCACCGATGGCAGCCCGATCACCATTGATGTGCGGCCCGCACTGATGCCGATGTCGCCATGGCTGCGGCTGGTGTTGCTCGCGCAACTGGCGGTGCTACTAATTTGCACCTGGCTCGCCGTGAGAATCGCCGTGCGCCCACTGACACGATTGTCCCGCGCCGTGGAAGCCCTCGACCCCAACGGCCATAGCGTCCACCTCGACGAAAGCGGCCCCACCGAAGTCGCCCATGCGGCCGCCGCTTTCAACGCCATGCAGGACCGCATCGCCGCTTATTTGAAGGAACGGATGCAGATCCTTGCGGCCATTTCCCACGATCTGCAAACCCCCATCACCCGCATGAAACTGCGTGCCGAATTCATGGACGACTGCCTGGAAAAAGACAAACTCTGGCAAGACCTCGGCGAAATCGAACACCTCGTCCGCGAAGGCGTGGCCTATGCGCGCAGCGTCCACGGCGCCACCGAAGCCAGCCAACGGATCAGCCTCGACGCCTTCCTCGACAGCCTGGTGTTCGACTACCAGGACATGGACAAACAGGTACTGCTCAGCGGCAAAAACGCCGCCGTCATCGACACCCGCCCCCACGCCCTGCGCCGGGTACTGGTCAACCTGACCGACAACGCGCTGAAATTCGCCGGCGCGGTAGAACTGAAAGTCGAACAAAAAACCAACGGCAGCCTGTCGATCCTGATCCTCGACCGCGGCCCGGGCATTCCCGACGCCGAACTGGCCGAAGTCATGAAACCCTTCTACCGCGTAGAAAGCTCCCGCAACCGCAGCACCGGCGGCACCGGCCTCGGCCTGGCCATCGCCCAACAACTGGCCTCGGCGATAGGCGGTTCGCTGACCTTGAGCAATCGTGAGGCGGGTGGGTTGTGTGCGGAGTTGAATCTGGGGAATGGTTCGACGCCGGCAGTTTGACCTGCGAGGTATAGACCGCCGGTGGCCTGAAATCGGAAATTGCCCCCGTTCCCGTAGGAGCTTCCGAAGGCTGCGATAAGGCCGGAACGGCCTTCGCGGTATAGATTGATCGCAGCCTGCGGCAGCGCCTACATAAGATGTGTGCCTGACATCAGCATTGCGCGAATGGCTTGATGCGGTGTGCCAGACACACCGCCATCGCGAACCACTTCTTAATCCACAATCACCAACGCCACATCCGCATTGCCACGAATGGCATTGGAATACGGGCAGATCTGGTGCGCGTGTTCCGCCAGGGTTTCTGCTTGTTCATAGGACAGGCCTGGCATGCAGATGCGCAATTCCACTTCCAGGCCGTAACCCGTCGGGCCCATGCCCATGGCGACTCTGCCGGTAATGCTGGTCGCTTTCGGGAACTCGATTTTGGCTTTACCGGCGGCGAGTTGCAGCGCGCTGAGGAAGCATGCCGAATAACCTGCGGCGAACAGTTGTTCCGGGTTGGCGCCGATGCCGCCTTCACCGCCAAGTTCGACAGGTTTGGAGAGCTGCACATCGAGCATTCCGTCGGATGAAACCGCGCGGCCTTCGCGACCGCCTGTGACAATGGTTTCGCCGGTGTAGAGAATTTTTTCAAGGGACATGGGGTGCTCCAGTAAAGAAAAGTGCCGCCAAGAGCGGCACGTTATGAGGGGGTTAATTGAGGGGAATCAAAGCTCGTATTTCTCACGCACCAGATGACCAATGCCCATGCGGTCAAGCACGTTCATCGGGCAGAGGATGGTCACGCGCACGGTGCCTGGCAGGCGGCTGATTTCGATGGAGCCGGCGATGGTCGCGCGGTTGAGCACTTCTTCGTAGGGCAGACCGGTCACTTCGGCGGCACGCCGAAGGCCGTTTTCGGTGGCGAGGTTGAGGTTCTCGCCGCTGCCGATAAAGGTGATCGGACCGTTTTCTTCGATCTCGTGCTGGCCCCAGAGCGCCCCCAGTTCACGTACTTTTTGCCGTTGTATAGCGCTCATCGGACGTGCCATCGGCGGCAGGTCGTCGAGGTTTTGCAGAAGGATAGGGCCTTCGAGGGTGAGGTGTTTGATGACCTCGACCTGCACTTCGGTTTCGCCGGAGCAATCGGTAGCGTGGCCAGCGATTTCGCCGTTGCCTTGCTGCGCATGCATGTCTCCCATGTACACCCCGGCGCCTGGCACTTTGACCGGGCAAATCAGGATGCAGCCCTGGCGTATGGAGTTAGTGTCCATATGCCCGTCGGTTTTGTGCGCGTGCAGTTCTTCGCGGCTCATGCCATAGCGGTGCGGGGCGTCGATCAGGTATTGGCCGAAGTCGGCGCAGTTGTGCGAATCCGGCAAATCGCGGGAGGGCGTGGTGCCGATGTTGCCGAGGAACGGGCGCATGTGCGCCGCCAGGCCGGGCATGTCGGCGCGGGCCAGGGACAGGATCGAATGCTGGGCGGCGAACTCCGGCAACGCGGACATTTCCGAAGCATTACCGGCCAAGCGATTGGCGACTTCCTGGTTCACGGTGAGGCTGACCTGATTCTCCGCGTCCAGCAGGATGACGTAGCCATGGGCGAAGCGGAACGCGTTGACCTCGGCACCGCAGTTGTTGCAGCGGATCGCTTCTTCGCCAATGCCTTCGACATGGCTGGCCGGGTGTTCGGTGCCGCATTTCGAACAGAACTTGGAGACGAACGGATCGCCGTGGTAACGGCCTTCGACAAACTTCATGACCCCCGAAGAGGTGGCTAACGACGTCACGCGCATGCTTTTGATTTTGATCGCCACGGCATCACCGACTTCAGCGCCGACGATGGCCACTGGTTGCGTGACTTCGTGGCCGCCTTGAAACGCCGGGGTGATCATCGGGCCCCAGCAGCCTGGCGGAGTACCGGTGATGAGGGTGCCGCCGTCGGCCAACGGACCGAGCATCGCCTGGCTCGGGCCGACGATGCCGTTGGTGTAGGTTTCGACGCGCAAACGCTGCACAGGAGTCTGTTCAGTGGCTTGGGTAATTACAGAAGTTGTCATTGTCTTTTTCCTCTAACCAAGTGGGAAGGCGTGCCGTTTCAGGTCCGCCACTTGCCGTTGTTCACCAGTTCGATGACCGCGTCGGCGAATACTTTTGGCGCTTCCTGCGGCAGGTTGTGGCCGACTCCCGGCACCTGTCGGTGGCTGCGCGGGCCGGTGAATTTGGCCGCCTGGCCGGAGCCATCGGTGGCCGGAATCACGCCGTCGGCCATGCCGTCGAGGGTGATGCTTGGCACTGTGATCGGTGGAATCAGCGCGAGCTTTTTCTCCTGTTCTTCGTAGTCAGGAGCCCCTGCGGCCAGGCCCAGGCGATGGCGGTAGTTGTGGATCACGATGTCGACGTAATCCGGGTTGTCGAAGGCTTCGGCGGCACGTTCGAAGGTGGTGTCGTCGAAGTTCCAGGTCGGTGAGTTGTTCTTCCAGAGGATGTTGGCGATGTCGCGGCGGTTGGCTTCGAGGCCGGCGCGGCCGCGTTCGGTCTGGAAGTAGTACTGATACCAAAGGCCATGTTCAATGTGCGCCGGCAGCGGTTCGGCAGCCTTGGCGATGTTCTGGATCAGGTAGCTGTTGACAGACACCAGGCCCACCACACGGCTTGGCTTCAACGCTGCGGCGACGCACGCTGCGCGACCACCCCAGTCATAGCCGGCAAGCACCGCTTCGGGAATGTGCAGCGCGTTCATCAGGTCGAAAATGTCTTGGCCCAACGCCGCTTGCTGGCCGGAACGCGGTGTCGCCTTGTCGAGAAAACGGGTGGTGCCGTGCCCGCGCAGATGCGGCACGATCACTCGATAGCCCTGGGCCGCCAACAGCGGCGCGACCTCGACGTAACTGTGAATGTCATACGGGAAACCGTGCAGCAGCAGTACCGGGCGTCCCTCCTCCGGGCCGACTTCGTAATAACCGATGTCCAGCAGATCGGTGCTGACCTGACGGATCGGGAAACGTGAAAGCACCTTGCCCGATGCACCGTTACTCGCCGCCTCAGCTGGGGAACTGGTGGCCGCAACGGCAGGCGTCATGTCGGCAAGGGCAATGGCGGCGGCACTGGTGGCGGCGGACAACAGGAAGCGACGGCGATTGAACGTAGGGTCGAACATGGGGATGGTCCTCAGTGGATGGGCGGCGATGTGTCAGGCTTGTTCCACACCCGTAATCAGCTCACTGCTGAGCCAATTGGCGAGCAGCGCGCCAATCCGGGCCACCCCTTCGTCGTCGCCAAGGCGCTCGACGAGCAGGTCGCACAATTCGGCGAAACTGCCGTTCTGTTGCAGATGCACCAGGGCTTCACGCTCCAGCGCATCCACTTGCTTGAGGCGCGACATCAACTGGCGACGCCAGACGATCAGCCCATGGGGCTGCGCGAGCATTTGGCCTTCCGGCGGCTGCGTGCCGTCCTGCAAGGCCGACCAGATGTCTTCCGCGTTGGTGGTGATGACACAGGTCAGCAGTGACGGCGTCAGGTGCAGTCTGGCGTTGTCCCAATCGACGGTCGCCAGCGCCTCCACGGTCAGTGGCTCGGCATCGGCGGCGACGAACGATTCGTTCAGCGCCGACTCGATCCACGCCAGCTCATGTACATCCGGGTTGTCCGGAAACACCTCGAGCAGGGTCTGGTGAAAGCCCTCGGGATACGCGTCCAGTGTCCAGGCATGCGGTGGATGGTTGTCGATGTGGGCCACGGCGGCGCTGAGAAACGCGTCTTCGCCGATCCACGCCCGCACCTGCGGGAATGCCGCTTCTAGGCAGCCCATCAGCTGCGCCCGGTAGTTGTTCTGATAAACCTCGAGCCCGGCGATGGTGGTAGCGCCCAGACGCACAGCGGCGATGTGCGAAGCACTGACCAGCCAGGCTTGAAAGTCGCGCTGCATGTCGGCGAGGCTCATGCGACCTCCCCAACACGCAGTTGTGCTTCGATGGCACCGAACTTGCGCGCGATCGCCAGCTCGTCGAGCAGGTCGACCAGCGGAGGGATTTCGTCGTCCCGTTCGATCATGGTCGCCACCGGGCCGAGCAAGGAAATGGCCTTGGCGTACAGCGCCCATACGTCGGCGCACACCGGGCTGTCATGGGTATCGATCAGCAGCTCGCGGCCCTGGCTATGGCCGGCAAGGTGGATTTGCCGCACCCGCTCGGCCGGAATCCCGTCGAGGAACGCCAACGCGTCGAAACCGTGATTGCTCGCACTAACGAAGACGTTGTTAACGTCGAGGATCAAGTCGCAACCGGTGCGCTTGGCCATCTGCGCGATGAACTCCCATTCGGTCATCGAAGCGCCAGCGAAGGCCAGGTAGCTGGAAGGATTCTCGAACAACATCGGCCGGCCAAGAATGTCCTGAGCCATGGAGATGTTGGCGCAGACAATATCCAGTGCCTCTTGGGTGTAGGGCACAGGCAACAAGTCGTGAGAGTTGAAGCCGTCGATCCGCGACCAGCTCAGGTGGTCGGAGACGAACAGTGGCTGGACCTCATCGACCAGCGATTTGAGGCGACGCAGATAGTCGCGATCAAGCCCATCGGCCGAGCCGATGGACATGGAAACACCGTGCAGCGCGACCGGATGCCGCTCGCGGATCTGGCGCAGGATATGGCGGGGTTGGCCGCCTTCGACCATGAAGTTCTCGGAGATGACCTCAACGAAATCGACGGGGACAGTGGTCTCGAGAAAGTCGCGGTAGTGCTCCTTGCGCAGGCCAAGGCCATATCCGGAGAAAACGGAATTGATAACAGTCATCGCGCGTACTCGGCTGAAGGAATAAGGGGGACGGGCCTGCGCAAAATCAGACCCGTCGCCGGGTATTACTTAGGTTCGGTCAGGGTGCCGCCGGCGCCCAGGCATTCGGTCTTGGTCTTGACCACCACGCCTTGGCCTTTGCAGCTGTTCAGGCCTTTGCAATCGTTCTTGGCGGTGGCGCACAGGCTCTGGCCTTTGCAGCTGTTGACGCCGTAGCAACGGCCCGGCGCTTCTTTCTCGTCAGCACTGGCGGAAGCGGCGAACGAAGCGGATGCCAGGGCGATCAGGCCAGCGGCGGCAGCGATGCTGAAACGGGATTTCATCGACATAGTCATGGTGTTCTCCAGAATGGATAAGGGGTGTGGCAAAGGGAGTTGGGGTGTTTACTTAACGGCCAGGGCCGCTTCTTCGATCACTTTCGCGACCTCTTCAGGCTGCGACATGTACACCGCGTGGCTGGCCTTGATTTCGGTCACTTTCGAACCGGCACGCTTGTACATCCAACGCTGCAAGTCCGGGCTCAGGGCGCGGTCTTCCGTGCTGACGATTCCGTAGGTCGGCTTGTTGTGCCAGGCTGCGGCCCACACCTGAGTGGCGAACGAGGACGCCGTGACTGGCACTTGGGAAGCGGCCATGAAGTCGGTGCGGTTGGTGGTCAGGTCGGCGGCGAAGTCAGCGTTGAACTTGGCTCGGTCGAAAAACAGATGACCATCCTGCGTAGCCTTCACGTCATCGCTCGGCGACGGCATGGAGCGCAGCAGTTGGCCGGAGGTCTCGCCCACT
The DNA here is from genome assembly GCF_044336365.1 of Pseudomonas sp. NA-150. NCBI lineage: Bacteria > Pseudomonadati > Pseudomonadota > Gammaproteobacteria > Pseudomonadales > Pseudomonadaceae > Pseudomonas > Pseudomonas sp. NA-150. Next base: position 5,955,484 of record NZ_CP172305.1, read on the forward strand.
TCCGGCTGCAGACCGGCGACGTAGACCAGCGCCTTCACTTTGTCGCGAACACCGGCGATGGAAATCACGGTGCCGCCCGAGCTGTGGCCGACCAGTACCACTGGGCCGACTTGCTGATCGAGGATTTCACGGGTCGCAGCGACGTCGGCGTCCAGCGAGGTGTGCGGTTGCTGCACGACGCTGACGTGGTAGCCCTTGTGAATCAGGATGTCGTGGACGACATGCCAGCCCGAGCCGTCGACGAACGCACCGTGAACGATCACGATGTTTTTGGCGCCGGCTGGCGCAGCAGGTTCGGCGGCCGACACCAGCATCGGTGCAGCAAGGGCCAGGGCAGTCAGAGCAAAGGTCGGTATCAAACGCATGGTGCTTCTCCACAGGCTCAAACAGCCTGGTGTTGTGGTTGAAAAGATTCGGTATCAGTTACGAACGCTTGCGACGCAGCAGGTGATCCAGCGACCAGGTACCACCGCCATACGCGATCAGCGGCAGCAGCAATCCGGCCCAGCTCAGGTGCGTCGACCACGCATCCGGGTACACAAAGATCTCGATGACCGCAGTCATGCCCAACAAGGCCAGCGCGGCGGGCCGGGTCAGCAGGCCCAGCACCAGCAGAATCGGGAACAGATGCTCCGAGTAGGTCGCCAGATGTGCAGCCAGATCAGACGAGATCAGCGGCAGCGCGTACTCCGAACGGAACAATTCGTAAGTCGTCGGCTTGATCGTCAGCAGCCCTGAGACCTTGGTGCGGCCCGAGAGGTAGAACACTGAAGCGATGCCGATTCGAGCGACTAGCAGCACCAGCGCGTCGGGCAGCAAGCCGGTCAGGCGCTCGGCTTTGACTCCGAGAGCTAAGCGGCTCATCACGATTTTTCCGTCAGCGAGCCGTAGCCCTTGGGTGTCTTGATCTGCACGCAGGTGCCCTTCTCAACCAGGATCCAGGCGTTGCCTTGGTAGTCGGCTTTCGAGGTGGCGGCGCAAGAAGTACCGGCGCCAGCAGCGCAGTCGTTCTGGCCGGCGAGGGAAACGCCGAAGCACTTCTCCATCGGCTTTTGTGCTTCGTCAGCGTGGGCAGTCGAGGCCAGTGCGCTCAGCGACAATGCGAGGGTGGCGGCAAGGGCGGCGTATGTGCTTTTCATGTTCGGCTCCGAGTTAACAAAGAATTGAACCGAAGGTGAGCGCCCTGTCTGAGCGGTTGTGCAGAGAACCGGCAGCGCCATTCGGTAATGCAGAGTTAATCGCAGGCGTGTATCTGCTCTGTGTCCTGCCCTCCCCCAAAAAACAAGCGCGTGTATCTCGTGGGTGTCTGTACACACTGTGATACATAGCGTTTAAACACCCGGTTTACGGGAGGGCGGAAAGCAAAACGCCCCGCAAGTGCGGGGCGTTTTGTTTGGTTTGGTGCGGGGAATAACGGTAGGAGCGAGCTTGCTCGCGATCTGCCGCACAGCGGCAGCAAAACCGGATATTGCGATATATCAGGTACAGCCGAAAAACCGGGTTTACGACTGCTGCGCAGCCGATCGCGAGCAAGCGCGCTCCTACAATGAAAGCGGCAGCCGGGTTCTTACTTAGGCTCGGTCAGAGTACCGCCAGCGCCCAGGCATTCGGTCTTGGTCTTGACGATCACGCCCTGGCCTTTGCAACTGTTGAGGCCTTTGCAGTCGTTTTTGGCGGTGGCGCACAGGCTTTGGCCTTTGCAGCTGTTGACGCCATAGCAACGGCCTGGCGCTTCTTTTTCGTCAGCGCTGGCAGAGGCGGCGAATGACGCGGAAGCCAGTGCGATCAGGCCAGCGGCGGCAGCGATGCTGAAACGGGATTTCATCGACATAGTCATGGTGTTTTATCCAGAGTTATAGGGTTTGGATTGCTTACTTAGCGTTGATGGCAGCTTCTTCGATCACTTTCGCGACTAACTCAGGCTGCGAGATGTACACGGCGTGGCTGGCCTTGATTTCGGTCACTTTCGAACCGGCGCGTGTGTACATCCAGCGCTGCAAATCCGGACTCATGGCGCGGTCGTCAGTGGCAACAATTCCGTAGGTTGGCTTGCTGCGCCACACCGCTGCGGTGCTCGGCGTGCCGAGGTTGGCCTGGGTGATCGGCACCTGCGACAGCGCCATGAAATTGGTGCGATTAACTTCCAGATCCGCGGCGAAATCGTCATGGAATTTGGCCGGATCAAAGGTGCTGTAACCGGCAAAGTCAGTCTTCACGTCATCGCTTGGCTGAGGCATCGAGCGCAACAGCTGGCCCGAGGTTTCGCCGACTTCAGGCTGCAAAGCGGCGACATACACCAGCGACTTCACCTTGCCGCGAGTGCCGGCGTTAGAGATCACCGAACCGCCGGTGCCATGACCGACGAGCACCACGGTGCCGACTTGCTTCCACAGTTCTTTCTGGGTGGCGGCGATGTCTGCTTCCAGCGAGGTGTGCGACGGCTGCACGACCGTCACCTTGTAGCCCTTCCAATACAGAATGTCCGACACAACGCGCCAGCCTGAGCCGTCGGTGAATTCACCGGGAACGATGACAATATTCTTGGCGCCAGGCGGTGTCGGCAGGTCGGCTGCCGAAGCGAACATCGGCGCGGCAAAGGCCATGGCAGCCATGGCCAGGGTCGGAACAAAACGCATGGTGAATCTCCGCAGGCTTATGCACCTGGTGGTGTGAATGAAAAAATTCGCTGAGTTACACGCGTTTGCTTACGACTTTTCGATCAGCGAGCCGTAGCCTTTGGGGGTTTTGATCTGCACGCAGGTGCCCTTGTCGACCAGGACCCAGGCGTTACCCTGGTAGTCGGCTTTAGACGTGGCGGCGCAAGAAGTACCAGCACCAGCGGCGCAATCGTTCTGGCCCGCGAGGGAAACGCCGAAGCACTTCTCCATCGGCTTCTGCGCTTCGTCAGCGTGGGCAGTGGAAGCCAGGGCGCTCAGCGACAGTGCGAGAGTGGCGGCGAGGGCGGCGTATTTGCTTTTCATGGTCAGCTCCTGGGGAACAAAGGAATGAACCGACGGTGAATGCCCTTCCTGAGAAGTTGTGCTGAGGAATCGGCAGCGCCATTCGGTCAGCAAAGTAAAACGCAGGCGTGTATCTGCTCTGTGTCCTGCCCATACCTGAAAAACACGCGCGTGTATCACATGGGTGCTGATACACACTGTGATACACAGCCTTGGCGAATGCGGGGGCGTTTGTGTTGGCTGAAGTCGAGATCTGCTACGAAGCGATAGCGGGGTAGTTGTGTAAATAAATATGAAGACATAATAAAAAAATTTGCGCACAACCCGCCTAAAACCGCTGTATTTGAAGGTCAGCGGCAAAATTAAAATGTGCAGAAAAATGTGAAGGTGTAAGCTCCAATCTCGCGCTTCGCCCAGGAAGGCAATTGCATGTCACTCATCACTCACAAGTCATGGCTTGATCCAATTCTGCCTGACGACTTGCCCCCTTGATCCGGCCGTCAGCTTGGCGACGGCACACTGCTGATACCGGGGGAGCTGAGATCCAGGTCGGGGCGACCTGGATGGGCGCGGGCAAATGTCGCGCAGGCACTACTTCGAGTTCATCGAATTCATGCTCGATGTCTGCAATGACCAGATTGACTACATGACGTTGGCACTCAATCCCGAGTCGCTGAGCATCCGCGTACTCCGGGCATTCAAAACCAATGAGCGCATTCTCGATCAAGGCATCCGCCCCGAAACCGCGAAAGCAGTCCACAGTCTTATTCTCCAGGGAAAAATCCCGCGCAACGACTTCAAGTCGTTCATGGGGCTGACACCCCGCCCCGCTATCGATCAACTGACCAAGCTGATCGACATCGGTCTGGTCGAAAGTGAAACACCAAAATCACGGACCGTAATGCCAGGCTTCCCCGTGTGGTTTGCACAGGACATCTTCCCGGATCTTCATCACCGTATTCGGTAGCCAAACAGCAGCATCCGCTGCGCCAGAGACGCCGCCTTCGCAGTCTAATTGATGGTCCGCGTCAGGCTTCAGCCCGAAGCGGACTTGCCAGCGCCAGGGTCGGTGCAGGATCCAGTTCCACGGAGAAGCAGCAGCCATTCGGCTCAAGGCTGCGCAACGACACCTGCCAGTGCTGGTTTTCACAGATGCGCTGCACCAGCGACAAGCCCAGGCCGAGCCCTTCACCACGCTGTTCATCGCCCCGGACGAACGGTTTGAATATCGCTTGTTGCATCTCTTCGGGAATCCCGATGCCGCTGTCTTCAACCGAGAAGCTGCTGGCGTGCAAGGTCAAGCGAATGAAGCCGGTGTCGGTGTAGTGCCAGGCGTTGCGCAACAGGTTGCCCATCACCGAGTGCAGCAAAGTGTCGTTGTATTGGGTGGGTGAGCTGTCGTCGCGCACGTAGATCAATTCAATGCCTTTCTCGGCGATGGGCTTTTTCCACAGGTCGATCAGCTCATCGGCGGTCTCCGCCAGGGTCGAGCGAGGCCCGTTGCGCCCTTCGTTGGCTTCAACCCGCGCCAGCATCAGGAAGGTTTCCACCAATTGGCTCATGCCGGCACTGGCGCGTGAGATTCTTCGCACCTGATTGCGCGAACGTTCATCGATGGCCGGGTTTTCCAGGAGCAATTCGCAGGAACTGGCGAGCACCATCAACGGCGTCCGCAACTCGTGACTGACATCGCTGGTGAACATCTTTTCGCGGACCAGGGCGGCGTGCAGACGACCAAGGGTGGCGTCGAACGACACCGCGAGCTCCCCCACTTCATCGCTGGCATAGCTTGGCGACAGCGCCGGGGCCATCTCCAGAATTTGATCGCGGTAACGCACCTGACGCGACAGGGTCACCACCGGCGCCATGACTCGCCGCGCCAACAAACGCCCGAGCAGAATCGCCAGCAGGATGCTCAGAATGAAGCCGACGAACACGATGGAGAACAGAATCTGTTCGCGCTCTTCGAAGTTGCGCTGGTCGCGCAGCAATACATATTTGCGCCCTGAGACCACTTCGACCATCACGTAGTACGCCGTTTCGCCACGGTGCAGCTCATGGAAACCGGGTTCGAAGTCTTTCACGTCGTCGACCAGTGCCAAATCGCCCTTGCCGCCTTCGACGTAGAACAGCTCTTCCTTCTCCGGTTTATGGCTCCAGTTATCGACGTAGTCCATCACCAGCAGCCGACGCAGGTCACGACCCAGACTGGCCGTGGTCAGCTTTTTTTCGACGACGTGCACGGTGGCAATGATACCGACCGCGAAAAAGCCGGCCACCAACACGCTCATCAACGCAAAGACCAGAACGATCCGCTGCTTGAGGCTGTGTTTGATGCCTATGGATTTCCAGAATTTCAACGACATTCGGGTATGCACGTACGAAGAAGGCGCCGGAGTGATGCCAATAGGCGGGATGATACCAATCATCCCGCCTATTGAGGGGCCTTCAGTTTGCCGCGTTTATTCCGGCTTGCGGTACGACTCAATGATCGCCGAGAAATCTTTGCCGCCTTCCCCGCGCAAACTCATGGCCTGATACAACTGCTGCGCGACAGCCCCGAGGATCACCGGTTGGTGCGCAACCCGCGCCGCTTCGGTGGCCAGGCCAAGGTCCTTGAGCATCAGTTCGGCACCGAAACCACCGGTGTAACCGCGCGAAGCCGGTGCCGTTTCAACAATCCCCGGCCACGGGTTGTACATCTCCGAGCTCCAGCAACGTCCGGTGGAGCTGTTGATGATACCGGCCAGCACCCCGGTATCGATGCCCAGGGTGTTGCCCAGCGCCATCGCTTCGGCGACGCCGATCATCGAGATGCCCAACAGCATGTTGTTGCAGATTTTGGCGATTTGCCCGGTGCCGATATCGCCGCAGTGGACGATGTTCTTGCCCATCTGCGACAACACCGGCTTGAGCACTTCGAAATGCTCGGCGCTGGCACCGACCATAAAGGTCAGGGTGCCCGCCTGCGCGCCGCCAGTGCCGCCCGACACCGGCGCGTCGCCCAGCACGACGCCTTGCTTGGCCGCCGCCGCCGCCACGTCACGAATGGTCTGCGGATCGATGGTGCTGCAATCCACCGCCGGAACACCGCGACCGATGCCGGCCAGTACGCCGTCTTCGTTCAGGTACACGCTGCGCACATGGGCAGCGGCCGGCAGCATGGTGATCACCAGCTCGACGCCTTGTGCTGCGTCCTTCGGCGAGCTGCTGGCAGTGGCGCCCAAAGCAGCCAGTTCGGCCAGCACGGTTTTGTTGAGATCAAACAGGTTCAGTGAATGACCGGCCTTGATCAGGTTACGGGCCATCGGCGCGCCCATGTTGCCCAGGCCGATAAATGCAATGTTCATCGTTGTTTCTCCCTGAAAACTCAGCGCAGATTGATTGTGGTGTTCACACCATCGTTGACGCTGTCGTCATCGAACCAACGACTGGTGACCGTCTTGGTCTGAGTATAGAACTGCACCACTTGCTTGCCGTACGGGCCCAGATCGCCGAGTTTCGAACCACGAGAGCCAGTAAAGCTGAAGAACGGGACTGGCACTGGAATCGGAATATTGATGCCGACCTGACCGATATCGATCTCGTTCTGAAACTTGCGGGCTGCGGCGCCGCTTTGGGTAAACAGGCCGGTGCCGTTGCCATAGGGGTTGGCGTTGACCAGCGCAATCGCTTGATCAAGGGTGTCGACTTCCAACACCACCAGTACCGGGCCGAAGATTTCCTGGGTGTAGATCTGCATCTCAGTGGTCACCCCGGAAAACAGGGTCGGGCCAATGAAGTTGCCGTCTTCAAAACCCGGAACCGAGATCCCGCGGCCGTCCAGTTCCAGCTTGGCGCCTTCCTGGACACCGCTTTCGATCAGGCTCAGCACACGCTCCTTGGCGCGCTTGGAAACCAGTGGTCCGACATCCGTACCCGGCTCGCTGCCGGCATTGACCTTGAGTTTCTGCGCCAGCACTTTGAGGTCCGGCAGCCATTGTTTCGACGCACCGACCAACACCACCACCGACGTCGCCATGCAACGCTGGCCGGCAGCACCAAAACCGGCACCCACCAGCGCATTCAGGGTTTGTTCACGGTTGGCATCCGGCAGCACCACGGCGTGGTTCTTCGCGCCCATCATCGATTGCACGCGCTTGCCGTGTTTGCCCGCCAGGTCGTAGACGTGGGTACCGACCGCCGTCGAGCCGACGAACGACACCGCCTTGATGTCTTTGTGGGTGCAGATGCCGTCCACCACATCCTTGCCGCCATGGACCACGTTCAGTACGCCGGCTGGCACGCCCGCTTCCACCGCCAGCTCCACCAGTAACATGGTCGACAGCGGATCTTGCTCGGACGGTTTGAGGACGAAGGTGTTACCGCAGGCGATGGCCATCGGGAACATCCACAGCGGGATCATCGCCGGGAAGTTGAAGGGCGTGATCCCGGCACAAACACCAATTGGCTGACGCAAGGTGTAGGTATCGACCCCGCCCGCGACGTTTTCGGCGAATTCGCCCATCTGCAGCGTGCCGATGGAGCACGCGTGTTCGACCACTTCCAGACCACGGAAGATATCGCCTTCCGCGTCGGCGATGGTTTTGCCTTGCTCGGCGCTCAGCACCACGGCGATGCGCTTGGAGTGTTCACGAATCAACGCCTGCAGCTTGAGCATGATGCGCATCCGCGCACCGATCGGGGTGTGGCGCCAGGTCTGGAACGCGGTGTGCGCGGCAGCCACGGCGGCATCGAGTTCGGACGGGGTGGCGAAAGGCACTTGGGCCAGCACTTCCTGGGTCGCCGGGTTGACGATGTCGCGCCATTCATTGGTTTGCGAATCGATCCATTCACCACCGATCAGCAGTTTCACGCGGGCTACAGCAGTGTTGTTCTTATTGAGTGAAGCGTTCATTACGGTTCTCCAGGTTTCGAGCGCGCTCTTGGTAGAAGCGGCAGAAAAATTCAGGGTTAGTGCGCACTCAGGCGGCGCGGTGCCGTGCCGGATCGGGTTTCATCAAGGCGGTGCAGACCAGCGCAATCGCCGCCATGCCGATCAGATAAGCGATGACGTAATGCGGGTTACCTTGAGCGTAGGCCAGCAATTGGGTAGCGATCATTGGTGCGAAGCCACCGCCGAGCACACCGGCCAGTTGCACCGAGACCGAGATCCCGCTGTAGCGGATTTCCGCCGGGAATTGCCGGGCAAACAGTAACGACTCAGGCGCATACAAAATCGGGAACACCACGCCCACCGCCAGCACCATGGCCCACCAGACCAACAGCGGCTCGCGGGTGCCGAGCATGGCGAAGAACGGATAAACGAAAGCGCACAGCAACAATAGCCCAGCGAAATACAACCGACGCTGACCGACTTTGTCCGACAGATGGCCACACAACGGCATGGTGATCAGCGACAACGCGGCACCGGCAGTGATGGCATTCAGTACGTCGCCACGCGGGATTTGCAGCTGGTTGGCAGCGTAGGCCAGGGCGAAGGTCACCGACATGTAGAACCAGGCGTTTTCCGCGGTGCGGGCGCCGATGATGGTCAGGGTTTCCCGTGGGTGCTCGCGCAGAACTTTGAACAGCGGCACTTTGACGGCGATGTTCTGTTTCTTCAGTTTCTCGAAGTCTGGTGATTCCGGGACTTTCAGACGGATCAGCCAACCCACACCGAGCAACACGATGCTGGCGATAAACGGCAGACGCCAGCCCCAGGCCAACATGTCCGCTTCCGGCAGCTTGGCCACCAGGCCCATGGCCAGCGACGCCAGCACCAAACCTGCGCCAACACCGGTTTGCGGCAGGCTGCCGTAGAAACCTTTCTTACCTTCGGGCGCATGTTCGACGGCCATCAGCACCGCCCCGCCCCACTCGCCGCCGACCGCCATGCCTTGCAGGAAGCGCATCAACACCAGAATCAGCGCGGCCCAATAACCGATCTGGTCATAGGTCGGGATCAGGCCAATGACGATGGTCGGTATCCCCATCATCATCAGCGTCATCAACAGCATCGACTTGCGGCCGATCTTGTCGCCAAAGTGGCCGAAAATGATGCCGCCCAACGGACGACCGAGAAAGCCCACGGCATAGGTGGCGAACGCGGCCAACACACCGCTGATCGGGTCCAGGGCAGGGAAAAATATTTTGTTGAAGATCAGCGCGGCTGCGGTGCCGTAGAGGAAAAAATCGTACCACTCGATGGTGGTCCCGGCCATGCTGGCAGCGCCGGCGAGCCGATAGGATTTGCTTTTCTTTGGCGTGGCGGTAGTGGTGCTGGCACTTACATTACCGGCGTCCACGGTTGTAGCGTTCTTCATAAACTCCTCCGCTTATTATTGTTGTGCAGGGTGTTATGGCATGTAGCGTTCGTGTTCGGTGTTGCGAGCAAGCCTGTTGGTCAATGGGCTGAATCGGAGTATATGTGTGCAAACTTCTAATAAGAACGCACATAAAAGCCGGACCAACATGCAAAAAAACATCACCTCTTTGAATCTGCTGAACTGGGACGACCTGAAGTTTTTCCTGGAAGTCGCCCGCACCCGCAAAGCCAGCACCGCCGCCAAGCGCCTGGCAGTGGACTACACCACCGTATCGCGGCGGATCAATGCGCTGGAAGCTTCGCTGGGTACGTTGCTGTTCGAAAAATCGCGTAACAGCGGTTTCATCCTCACCGCCGAGGGCCAGCGTTTACTGGGGTATGCCGAGTCGATCGAAAGCACCCTGCACCTGGCGTGCGAGCAGGTGTCGGGCTCGGGCGTAGCGCTGTCCGGGCATGTGCGCATGGGCTGCACCGAAGGTTTCGGCACTTTTTTCATCACCCCGCAGCTCACCCGTTTTCTCGAGGCCTACCCGGCAATTTCGGTGGACATCCTGCCGCTGCCGCACTTCATCAGCCTGTCCAAGCGCGAGGCGGATATCGTCATCGCCCTGGAGCGCCCGGAACATGGCCCGTACGTGTGCTGCAAGCTGTGCGATTACAACCTGCGCCTGTACGCGACCCAGGAATACCTCGACCGCCACCCGCCCATTCAGCGCAGTGCAGACCTCGCCGATCATCAGTTCATCAGCTACGTCGACGACCTGGCCTTCAGTTCGGAGCTGCTGTACCTGAGCAACTTATTACCCGGCGCCAGCGCCAACCTGCGCAGTACCAGCGTGATCGCGCAGTACGTGGCGGCGTTGCAAGGGCGCGGGCTAGCGATATTGCCGTGCTTTTTGGCGGCACAGGATCTGAGGCTACTGCCGGTTCTGGAAAGTGAAGTGAATGTAACGCGGCATTTTTGGATGTACTGCCGGGAGGACTTACGCAAGCTGAAGCGGATTACGCTGTTGTGGGATTACATCCGCAGCGTGACGGAACAGAACCAGGCGTTTTTGTTAGGGAATTCGGTGGAGATGCTGTTTGCCGAGTAATGGCAGTTCATACAGCCTACACAGGCGATTTGTGCGTCGGTTTCAATACTTCAGAAATCTCTGAACTATCGATTTGAGCTTTCCTATTCTTCCCGCTGACGTGCCGCCCCTAAGATCAGCAAACAATAACGGGACCGAATCCTCAGAGAATCGGCCCACGGATTTCTTTTTCTGCTGCCCATTGTTGCCCGACCCGGCTTAGGCCGTTGTCGTGCTGTGTCGTAGCCAGAGGAATTGAGGTCGCCGATGAAACTGGAAATTTTTCGTACGCTTTGGGGTTATACCGCCAGCAAGACCCAGGCGATGGAGGAGCTGCTCGAAGCCGGCTTCGACGGCATGGAAGCGCGTCTGCCGCTGGAAGGTGGTGAGCGTGCGGAGTTTGGCGCCTTTCTGCGCAGCAACCGACTGCCCTACATCAGTACCGTTTTCACCGCCTACAACGTCCTCCCCGAACAGGCCGCTCCGGTCGCCGAACACCTCGATGATCTCGATAACAAGCTCGCCTGGGCCGCGGAGCTGTCGCCGCGTTTCGTCAATGTGCTGGCCGGCAATGACCGCTGGCAGTTGCCGCAACAGGTGGACTTCTTTGGCCGGGCGCTGGAGCTGGCGCAAAAACACGGCCAAACCTGCTGCTTTGAAACCCATCGCTCACGCTCGCTGTTCAATCCCTGGGTCACCCTCGAACTGATTCGGCAGCTGCCTGACTTGCGCTTCACCAGCGACATTAGCCATTGGATCGTCACCTGCGAACGCCTGCTCGACGATCCCGAAGATGACCTCAGCGCCTTCGTTGATCGCGTGCATCACATCCAGGCTCGGGTCGGCTATGACCAAGGTCCGCAAGTCCCGCACCCCGCTGCCCCGGAATACGCCAAGGAGCTGGCTTTCCATCAGCAGCACTGGGAAGCCATCTGGCGCTCGCAGCAGGCGCGCGGCTTCCAGGTCAGCACCCTGACGCCTGAATTTGGCGCCGACGGTTACTTGCATCACCTACCATTCACCAACGTTCCGGTGGCCGATCTGTGGTCATTGAACGTGTGGATGGCCAAGGCTCAGCGCGAACATTTCAAACGCTTCACTCATTCGTCCCGCACTTAAGGAGCGCTTCGTCATGTCCGAACTCTCTACAGCCGCCGCGCCAGTCGCTGCTAACTTCAACAGCATTCCGGTGGTGGATATCGCGGGACTGTTCAGCGCCGACCTGGCACAGCGTCAGGCAGTCGCCAATGAACTGGGCGCTGCCGCCCGCGAAGTCGGCTTTCTCTACATCAAGAACCACGGCATCGAAGCGCATTTGATCCAGGGCCTGTATCAGGCAGCCAAGGACTTCTTCGATCAGTCGTTCGACACCAAGATGCAGCATTACATCGGCACCTCGAAGACCCACAAAGGCTTCGTGCCGGAGGGCGAAGAGGTCTACGCCAAGGGCAAACCCGATCACAAGGAAGCCTTCGACGTTGGTTTCGAAGTGCCCGCCAATGACCCGTTGGTGCTGGCCAACACGCCGTTGCTCGGCCCTAACGAATGGCCATTGCTGCCGGGCTTCAAGGAATCGGTGCAGGCCTATTACGCGGCGATCTTCGCACTGGGTCGCCGCCTGTTCGACGGCTTTGCCCTGGCATTGGGCCTGGAAGAGGGCTATTTCGATGCGATGGTCACCCGTCCGCCATCGAAATTGCGCTTGATCCACTATCCATTCGACGACGCCGCCCAGGATGCGCCCGGTATTGGTGCACACACTGACTACGAGTGCTTCACCATCTTGCTCGCCGACAAACCGGGCCTGGAAGTTATGAACGATCAAGGCCAATGGATCGACGCGCCACCCGTGGCAGACGCCTTCGTGGTCAACATCGGCGACATGCTCGAAGTCATGACCGCTGGTACGTTCGTTGCTACTGCTCATCGGGTCAGAACGGTGAGCGAAGAGCGTTATTCCTTCCCGCTGTTCTACGCCTGCGACTTCCACACTCAGATCAAGCCGCTGCCGCAGTTCGCCCAAGCGGGCACGGATTACGAGGAGATCGCCATTGGTGAGCACATGTTCGGCCAGGCCTTGCAGACCTATCAGTACTTACGCAAACGCGTGGAAAACGGCGAGATCGCTTTGCCGGAAAAAGCCCGCAAACCGTCGAGCTTCGGCCACCTGAAAAACCAGGCTGCAGATGCGCCGTAACATTCCAATTGATCAATGCAGTCTTTCCCCCACCGTGGAGTCACCGACAATGCGCAACAAAAACAACACTGCAGTCCGCTTGACCGTACTGGCCACCGCCCTCCTCGGCGCGACTCTGGCGCACGCGGCGACTACCGTGACACCCGGCCAACTCAAGGTCGGCATGGAGATCACCTACCCGCCTTTCGAGTCCTATGACAAAGACAAGAACGTGGTCGGCTCCGACCCTGAACTGTCGGCATTGCTGGCCAAGCACATGGGGCACAAGGCCGAATTCGTTGACACCAAATTCCCGAGCCTGATCCTCGGCCTTAACTCCGGCCACTACGACGCGATCATTTCCGGCATGTACGTCACCCCCGAGCGTCAGACGCAGGCGCAGACCATCGCTTACGCCAAAACCGGCGCTGCGATCATGGTGCTCAAAGACAGCCCGGTAAAACCGAAAGTCCCGGAGGACCTCTGCGGCCTGAAAGTCGGCCTGGAAAAGGGCACAACCTGGGTAGCCCAATTCAACAAGCTGTCGACTGACTACTGCGTGCCAAACAATAAAGGCGCGATCGCTGTCAGCGAATTCCCATCGGCCCCTGAGGTGACTCAAGCGTTGCTGTCGGGCAACGTCCAGGCGCAAGTGGAAATCGACGGTGCCGCCGGTATGATCGCCGAGCACACCAAAGGCCGCGTGGTGGTCAGCACTGAACATTCGATCTACCAGCAAACCCTGGGTATCTTCGTCAAGAAAGGTAATGACGAGCTGTACAAGGCGCTGCTGACAGCGTTCGACGAAAGCAAGAAAAGCGGCGAATACGCAGCGCTTCTTGAAGAAGTACAACCTCGAAGAACCAACCGCTAACTGATTTATCCCCTGTTTGACCCGCCGGCTTCCTGCGAGGCCGGCGTTTTGAGGTGTCCATGCTATTCGATTGGTCCTACTTTTTTTCTCTGTTCTCCGTGTCGGACTTCTGGGAAGCCTGCATCACCGTCATCGAGCTCAGCGCCTTGGGCTGGTTCATCGGCATGGTGCTGGGTTTTCTGCTGGCGTCGGCCAAACTTTCGACTTCGCGCTGGTTGAGGGTGCCGGCGGGAATTTATATCTGGTTCTTCCGCAGCGTGCCGTTGTTGGTGCTGGTGGTGTTCGTCTATAACCTGCCACAACTGTTTCCGGTGACCCGCGATGTGCTGTCCAACCCCTTCTATTCCGGGCTGTTCGCCCTGGTGGTCACCGAAGCGGCGTACATGGCGGAAATCCATCGTGGCGGTCTGATTTCGGTGGCCAAGGGGCAGAAAGAAGCCGGCCGCGCGCTGGGTGTCGGCGTGATCGGCATGCAGCGCCTGATCGTCATCCCACAAGCCTTTCGGATTTCCCTGCCAACCCTGATCAACGAATACATCACTGTGGTCAAACTCACCTCGCTGGTATCGGTGATCTCGCTGACCGAAATCCTCACGGTGGGTCAGCGCTTGTACGCGACCAACTTCCTGGTGATGGAAACCCTGTCGGCGGTGGCGGTGTATTACGTGCTGATCGTCAGTGTGTTTGGCTGGCTGTTGCAGCGTTTGGAACAGTATCTGGAGATGAACAACCGCAAGCCGCAAACCCTCGACGACTTGGGTATGCGCAAACTGCGCGCCACTCTGGCTCCGCCGACACCTCAACCCCAAAAGCACGTAGGGCCGGGTGCAGCGCCTGCCTTGCAACTGAGCAATATCTACAAGAGCTACGGCCAGCACGACGTGCTCAAAGGCATCGATCTGGACATCAATTCCGGCCAGGTGATTTCCATCATCGGTCCGTCAGGCTCGGGCAAGACCTCATTGATTCGCACCATCAACGGACTGGAAAGCATCGACCAGGGTGAAATCATTTTGTTCGGCGAGAGCTTTATCCATGCCAGCGAAACCCCCAACAGTGCACAGATCCGCCGGGGCGTGCAGCGCATTGGCATGGTGTTCCAGAACTTCAACCTGTTCCCGCACCGCACCATCGTCGACAACGTGACCCTGGCGCCGCGTTACCACGGTCGCACTCAGCAATTGAGCGAACAGCGCGCCTATGCGCTGCTGGACAAAGTTGGCCTGCTGGCCCACGCCCACAAGTATCCGCATCAGTTGTCGGGGGGTCAGCAGCAGCGCGTCGCCATTGCCCGTGCCTTGGCGATGGACCCGCAGATCATGTTGTTCGATGAACCAACGTCGGCGCTGGACCCGGAGTTGGTGGGCGACGTGTTGAATGTGATTCGCGACCTGGCGAAAGAAGGCATGACCATGCTGATCGTCACCCATGAAATGGACTTCGCCATGTCGATTTCCGACCGGGTAATTTTCATGGAAGACGGCAATATTCAGGTCGACGCCACCCCACAAGTGATCCGAGCTCACGATGCCGGAGATCGGGTGCGGCAGTTTATGGGGTTGGTGGCTTGATGTGGGGTGTCATACAAATCGCCTGACCTTGTAGGAGCTGCCGAAGGCTGCGAACCCGGCGGCTCCTACAGTGGGATGTGTTGCTGTTACAGCCCCAACATCAACCCGCTCAGACGTTTGACCTTGCGCCGCAGCGCATCCTCGAACACGCCCTGGCGCGGTTCGATCAGGCTGAACCAACTCTTGGCGCGAGTGATGCCGGTGTAGATCAACTCCTTGGTCAGCACCGGATTCAACACATCCGGCAGGATCAACGCGGTGTGGGCAAATTCCGAGCCTTGGGATTTATGCACGGTCATTGCATACACGGTCTCCACATCATTCAGACGGCTTGGCAGGACGAAACGCACCCCACCGCTGCCATCGTTGCGAGGGAAAGCTACCCGCAGCACAGAGCGCCCGGTTTCACCCACTTCAGGCAGACGCAGGGCGATGCCGATGTCGCCGTTCATCAGACCCAGACCATAGTCGTTGCGCGTCATCAGCACCGGGCGGCCTTCATACCACTGCTGATCGCTGTCGATCAGCCGCGCATTGAACAACGCATGGGTGATGCGCTGGTTCAATGCCTCGACACCCCACGGGCCTTTTCGCACAGCGCAGAGTAACTGGAACGCGTCGAAAGCCTGAAGCACGGCGTGTGCCCATTGGGTCCATTGACTGTCCTCCAACGCCGTTTCATCAGCAGGACGCTGCTGCGCCAATACGCCCAGATAATGCCGATAGCCCTGTGGTCCATCGCCCAGTCCTTCCAGCAACAAACGCTCGAGGGATCGGTCTTGCTCACCCTTGAGCGACAGTGCGTGCACATCCTTGTAGTTGCGGGCGTTCAGTAAGGCGCGGGCCTCTTCGACCTGCTGCTGGTTGACCAGCCGGGACAGATGGCCAATACCGCTGCCCTCTACAAATCGCCGGGAGTAACGCAACATCACCACTTGTTGCGCCAACGGGAAATTGCTCTCGTTACCCGCCAGCAGCCCGCCTTTACCAAGGTCCTCACCACTGACGGCCTGCAGCCAGGCTTGGGTGTGCGGGCTGTAACGACCGGCTTCGGCATCGCGACACAGATCGCCCAACACCGCGCCCGCTTCCACCGAGGCCAACTGATCTTTGTCGCCAAGCAAAATCAAGCGTGCATGGGGCGGCAAGGCATCCAGCAGGTTGGCCATCATTTCCAGGTCGATCATCGACGCTTCATCGACCACCAGCACGTCCAGCGGCAACAAGTTGCCCGCGTGATGGCGGAAGTGTCGGGTGCCCGGACGGCTACCCAACAATCGGTGCACCGTGGTCACGTCGCTGGGAATTTTCTGTCGGACGTCTTCAGGCACTGTCAGGTTTTTCACCTGTGCGCTGATGGATTCGGTCAAGCGCGCTGCGGCCTTACCGGTCGGAGCTGCCAGACGAATACGCAACGGTTGACCGCTCTCCACGGCCGGTGCCTGCAACAAAGCCAACAAGCGCACCACGGTGGTGGTTTTGCCGGTGCCCGGACCGCCGGTGATGATGCTGAACGCACCGCGAGTGGCCAGGGCGCAGGCCAGTTTTTGCCAGTCGATCAGTGCATCCGGAGCCGAGTCAGCCTTGCCGAACAAGGCGTCGAGACGCTGCGCCAGATCGTTGGGCGCGGCGTCCTGTAGGGCCAGGCGCTGACGCAACGCGCTGTCGATTCTTCGCTCGTAAGTCCAGTATCGACGCAGGTACAGGCGCCGATCCGACAATACCAAGGGTTTCTGTCCTGCCGCTTCGCTGTGATCTTCAGCCTGCGCCACCAATGAACTGGCCGCCAGCGCTCGGCACCAGTCCTCGCCGCTCAGCGCTTCGAGCAATTGCGAAGGCAGCAACATCGGTCCGGCCTGCACGTCACCTTCCGGCGGCAGGGACAAAGCAAAGTCGGGTTCTTTGAGGGTTTCGTAGAGATCAAGGCAGACATGCCCGTGCCCCAGTTGGTGGCTGGTCAGGGCGGCAGCAACCAACACCAGCGAATCGGCGCGTGGGTCCAGCTCACTGAGAAAGGCCACAAACGCCCGATCCAGCGCGCGCAACCAGCCACGCTCGACCCATCGTTCCAGCAATAACAGCAAGTCGTCGACCCGGGTCAGCGGCGTCAGATCGCTCAGGCTTTGCGCATCCAATGGGGTGGGCAACAGTTCGGCAAATGAGCGGATCATGCGAGCTCTCCTGGCAATAGATCATCCTGCGGCACGTCTTGGCCCTGGAACAGTTGGTCGAGGCTTTCGATCAGCTCTCGTGGTGGGCGGGTGAAATACGTGCCGTGACTCGACGCACGACTGCCGCGCAGGAACAGGTAGAGCGCGCCGCCGATGTGTTGGTCGTAATCGTAATCGGCCAGTCGCGCCTTCAATTGACGATGCAAGGCGAGCAGGTACAACACATATTGCAGGTCGTAGCGGTTATCCAGAATTGAGGTAACCATTGCCTGTTCGGTGTAGGACTCATCGTCTGCGCCCAGCCAGTTGGACTTGTAGTCCGCCACGTAATAGCGGCCCTGGTACTCGAACGTCAGGTCGATGAAGCCTTTGAACATGCCGTTCAGCGAAGCCGCTTCGGCAGGCGCTCGCGCTATGCCACCGTGGGTATGGCGTCGCACCAGGGTGTCCATGCGCGCAACATCGACTTTATGGCAGGCGAACCAGAACTCCATCTCGATCTGATACTGGCCCAAGTGACTGAGCGACATCGGCGGCTCATCGGCAGCTAATTGCATCGGTACGTTGAGCAGGTGCTGCATCCAGCCGGTCAGCGTCGGAATCCAGCCCTGCCAGCCGCGTCGGTTGCAACGGCTGCCGACGGCTTTTTCCAGCTTCAGCGGGTCGGCGGCGGCAGCTGCAAAGCCCTCGCGACCGGCCCATTCCAGCAAGCCGTGGAGGAAGGTGCCGGGATTCGGCCCGCGCGGGAATCGATGGATATCGCCACCACTGACCAATACTTCGCGCGGCGCGTCGGGATCGAGGCGTTCGTCATCGAACAGTTTTTGCGCCTGTGGGCTGTCGGGCGATTCGTCACCATCAGTCAGCCTGTCACCAATGCGCAAGGCGCTGTAGGACGCAATCCACCAGTTCTCGGCAGCACGGCGTTTCGGCTGACGCGGCTTGAGTAAGGTGGCTTCGTTGCGCGGCGGACTGAAGGTGTCAGTAGTCGGCACCGGCAGCGTCAGAACATTCACTGCCTCGCAGCCGGCGGCGAGGTCGCGCAGCCAGATGGCCAGCCCGACTGACTCAGCCAGTGCCACGCCGCCGCCGAGCAGGTAACCCAGTGCCGAACGGTGCAGTACCGAGCTGTTGCCCTGCCCGCGTTTGAGGTCGGTCACGCCCAGCCAGCAGGCGTGCTGCGCACGGGTCAACGCCACGTAGAGCAAACGCAGGTCTTCAGCGAGACGTTCATTGTCCGCCTGTTCGATCAGCGCTTCGGTCGGCTTCAAACTGATCTGCGCCGTGCCATCGGCATCGTGAAAATGCAGCGGCAGTCGGCTGCCATCCACCGGTTTCGACGAGCAAATGAACGGCAGGAACACCAAGGGATATTCCAGCCCCTTGGACTTGTGAATGGTCACCACTTTGACCAGTTGCTCGTCGCTTTCCAGGCGCAGGATCTGTTCTTCCCCCGCTTGTCCGGACAACGCCAGGTGTTCGCTGAGGTGGCGGATCAAGGCTTGTTCGCCGTCCAGTTCGGCAGCGGCTTGCTGCAGCAACTCGGACAGGTGCAACACGTTGGTCAGCACCCGCTCGCCGTCGTTACGACTGATCAACGCCTGCGGCAAATGGAAGTCGTGGAGCAGACGACGCAGCATAGGTAACACGCCCTGGGTGCGCCAGATCGTGCGATACCCACGGAACTGCATGACGCGCGCTTCCCACGCCAGTTCGTCCTGATTCAGACGCTCCAGTTCGGCCAGCGACAGGTTCAAGGTGATGCAGGCCAGCGCGCCACGCAGCGTACGCTCGGAGTCCGGTTCGGCGCAGGCTTTGAGCCAGGACAGCAGGTCGTGGGCTTCCTGGGCAGCGAACACTGAGTCCTTGTCCGACAGATAAACACTGCGCACGCCACGGGCCGACAGCTCGCCCCGAATCGCCTGCGCCTCCTTGCCATCGCGGACCAGAATCGCGATGTCCGCCGGCAATACGCCGCGAAGGTGTTCACCCGCTTTGGCAAAGCCGGCACGCCCTTGCTGGCCGTCGTTGAGTAAACGCACGATCTCGCTGGCGCACGCGGCGGCCAGTTGTTGGCGATAGATCGCTCCAGATACCGGCTGCTCACTTTGCAATTGCCAGACGTTCAGCGCGGGAAGTACCTGACCGTCGACCTGGAACACTTCCTTGCGTCCCTGGGAATTGACTGACACGAACGGCACTGGATTGCTCTCGCCTTCGCGGAACAGAAACGCGCCACGTCCAGTGGCGCTTTGTTCGGCGCGTTCGAAGACGTGGTTGACCGCTTTGACCATCGCGTGGCTGGAACGGAAGTTGGTGCCCAGTGTGTGCCAGCGGCCGGTGGTGGCCTGACGGGCGCGCAGGTAGGTGAAAATGTCGGCGCCACGGAAGGCGTAGATCGCCTGCTTGGGATCGCCGATCAGAAACAGGCCGGTGTCGTCGCTGCTTTGTTCGAGGCGGTAAATGCTGTCGAAAATCCGATACTGCACCGGGTCGGTGTCCTGGAACTCATCGATCAGCGCCACCGGAAACTGTTCGCGAATCAGCGTTGCCAGGCGTTCACCGCCGGCGCTTTTCAGCGCTGCGTCGAGTCGAAGCAGCATGTCGTCGAAGCCCATTTCTGCGCGACGACGCTTCTCTTCTTCAAAGCGCGCACCGACCCACTGCGCCGCGTGTTCGATCACCGCAGCATCGGGTGTCGGCAAGGCGTCGAGGGCGGCCTTGAGCGCCTGCATCGCTTCGAGCCCGGGGTGGAATGGCGGGTCACCTTTCCAGGCTTCGGCGAAACCGTCAGGCGTCAGGCGGGTGAAGCCGGTGCCAAGATCCAGCAGCTCTTGCTCGGCGTCGGCCGCCCACGCGTTGAGCTTTTCAAACCATGGCTTGAAGTAGCGCTCCTGCATCTTGCGGCCATCGACTGCTTTAAGGGCAACGGCGTCCAGGCAAATCGCCAGCAACTCGGCAGCCCAGTTGAGCCAAGGGGCTTTCAAGGCCTGCAAGGCTTCGCGTCGCTCCGCCAACGAGGCAGTAATCAGCTCGGCCGGCTCCCGCGTCGCCGGGCTTCGGTCGCTGCCGAACAACGCGCGAACCCTCGGTAATAAAGAGGCCGGGCTACCCCAGTTGGAGCGGACCCAGGTCAGCACGTCGTCGGTCATCGGGTAGCAAAAGCGGCGCCAGTAATCGCGCAGCACTTCACTGAGCAAGTCGCTGTGGTCGGTTTCCAGGGTTTGCGTGAACAGGCTGCCGCTGTCGAAGGCGTGCTCACGCAACATGCGCTGACACCAACTGTGAATAGTCGACACGGCGGCTTCGTCCATCCACTGCGCGGCGATGTCCAGGCGACTGGCACAGGTGGCCCATTGTTCGGGACCGAACTCCTCGCGCAATTGATTGATCAGGTCATCCGGTGCGGCGATTTCGCTACGGAAGAAGCGCGCCGCTTCCGCCAGCCGTGTACGAATTCGGTCGCGCAGCTCTTTGGTCGCCGCGTCGGTGAAGGTCACTACCAGAATTTGTGGCGGCAACAGTTCGCGACCAAAACCTGCGTCACCGCCATGCCCCAGCACCAGGCGCAGGTACAGGGCAGAAATGGTAAAGGTCTTGCCGGTGCCAGCGCTGGCCTCGATCAGCTGGCTGCCGTGCAGCGGAAAACTCAGGGCCAGCGGCTGATTTTTTGGAAGGGAAGTCATGCGCCGGCCTCCTCGGTGGACAGGGATTGCCAGGCGGCTTCGTACAGCGGTCGGTACAAGGTATCGCACCAACCCACGAACTCTTCACTGTCGATCAAGGCGGCGAAGTCCGGGAACTGGCGGGCCAGGGCCGTGCTTTCACGTCGTTCGCCATCAGTGTTCACACCATCTCCTTCATAGGCTTTGCAGGCCGCAGCCTGGGCTTTGATTTCATCACCTTGACCGAGCCAGGCAAAGGCGGTTTTGACGGCGACGGGCAAGGGGCGCTGCATGCCGATTTGCCACGTCATCAGCAGATTGTTGAGTACGTCGATGGCGGTGCTTTTCCCCAGGGGAGCCAGGAACAGCGTTTCATCACTGGCGACCACCGCGGTGCTCAGCGGAATGCCGCACGCGCAGGCGACTAGATGGTCGACCCACGGCCGCGTAAGGCGATGCCATTTGCGGGTTTTCTTCGAGCCGATGGCGTTCGGAATCGCGCTTATGGTTAGCAGCTCACCTTGCGCATTTTTATGCAGACCGCCGAGCCAACCGTCAAGACTGACCTTGCCGTGGCTGAAGCTGACCGGCAGCGCGCTGTTCAATGGCTCCGGCCACTGCTGCAGCAACGTGTGGTAACGCTGGAGTAGATCAGGCAACGGCTCGATCAACTCTTCCTGCAGGCGCGCGCCGAATCCAGCCATTGGCAACAAGCCACTGCCCTGTAAGCGGCGGGCTTGGGTCCGCAGGGCTTCGTCGACCTGGTCGGGGCGCGCCAGAGCGGCGTGCAATAGGCTGTCACTGAGGCTATAGCGTTCAAGTGCATCAAGAACGAAAGGCTCTTCGTCGGCCAGCGGTGCTTCGGCCACTTCGAAGTAAATCTTCAGACGCTGGCTGAAGAAATGCCGGACGGGGTTACGCAGAAAGTCCTGCAATTGCGCGAGGCTCAGAGGCTCTTCCTGTTCGTAGGTCGACAACGCCGAGACTTCGGCAGTGGGAGCCTGTACATCGTGCAGCATCTGCCATTCCCGGGCAAAGCTGAAATAGCCGGTGCCTTCATGGAAATAGCGGGCACTGAAGGGTTGCAGCGGGTGTTCGAGGGTGAGCTTTTCCAGCAGTTGCTCGCCAGGATTGTGTTTATGCTCGTCCTCGGGCTCGACCGCGCCGGCCAGCTTCCAACCGCTGGAAAGGTGGTCGCGCAACTGACCGATCAGTACCGACGCCGGGCGATCACTGTTGTCACGAATGCTGCGACCGACCCAACTGATGTACAGCTGATCGCGCGCGGACAGCACCGCTTCCAACAGTAGATAACGATCATCCTCGCGCCGCGAGCGGTCGCCGGGGCGGTAGTCACTGCCCATCAGGTCGAAGTCCAGCGGCGGTTGCGCCCGTGGGTAATCGCCGTCGTTCATGCCCAGCAGGCACACCAGTTTGAAGGGGATTGCACGCATCGGCATCAGGGTGCAGAAATTCACCGAGCCGGCGAGGAAGCGCTGCGATAAGCGCCCCTGATCGAGACCGGCGAGCCACGCCTCGCGAACCACGGTGAGTGGCAATTCGTCGAGCAGGCCAACTGACTCACAGGTTTCCAGCCAATTTTCGCGTAGCTGTTCGAGCTGGCCCAACAGGTAGTCGTCATGCTCGCTGTCGGCCTTGAAGAACAACTGCAATATCGCCTGCAAACGCGCGCCCCACACCTGCGGCGTGGCGGGAAGGGAGAGTTCAGTGTGAGCCACTTGCAGGGCGTCAATCAGCGATACCAGCGGACCGATCAGCGCCGCGTCGAGGCCGCCAATTTCATCGTAGGGTTCAATGCCATCACAGGCGGCGCCAGCACCCACTGCGTAACCAAGCAACATCCGCCGCAGACCGAAGTGCCAGCTGTTCTGCTCCAGCTCATCGGGCAAACCGAGACCGGCACGCTGCTCGGCGTTCAACCCCCAGCGCACGCCGGCGCCTTCGATCCAGCGGTGCAAGGTGGCGAGGTCGCGCTCCTCGACGCCGAAGCGAGCGCGCAATGCGGGCACGTCCAGCAGGTCGAGGATTTCACTGACCGGGAAACGGCTGTCAGGAATTTTCAGCAAATGCTCGACGGCAATCAGCAACGGCTCACGACCGCGCTGCCCCTGGTCTGCCAGGGTGAACGGAATGAAGCGACGGTCTTCACGTTCTAGCTGGCCGAACACCGCGCGAATGTGAGGTGCGTAACTGTCGATGTCCGGAACCATGACGATGACATCGCGAGGCCGCAAGTGGGGGTCTGCGCTGAAACGAGCCAGCAATTGGTCGTGGAGGATCTCGACTTCCCGTTGCGCGCTGTGGGCAACGTGGAAGCGGATCGAGCGATCTGTGTTTTGATCGACAGCCGACCACCGCTCCCTCGTTTCGTTGAGCGGACGCAGTTCGAGGATATCGTCCTGCAGCTGGTTCAGAATCGTGTGCGGTTCGCTGTCGCTGAACAGGTCGATACGCCCGTCACGGAAGGCGGCGCGATAACTGCTGGGATCGTCGTAGCTGTCCAGCAAGTTGATGTAGTCGCGGCCTTGTTTACCCCAGGCGGCGAGCAGCGGATGTGCATGTTGGTGCAAGGCATCCTGATCGAGGACCACGGGCATGCCGGTCTTGCGCGCCTGGCGTTTGTACTGGTGCCGCAGCAGGTCTTTATCGGCGACGATATCGGCCCAGTGGTGACGACACGGGTTATGTACGCAGAGTAATACTTGACTGAATTTAGCCAGCCCGGCCAAGGCTTCCAGCGCTTGAGCGGGGAGCGACGAGATGCCAAACACGATGACGCGAGAGGGTAGACCTTGCGGGGCTTCGGTCAGATTATTGATGCGCTCGATAAACCGCTGATGCACCCCAGCCCGACTCTGCGCCATGCCTTCGGCACCGACGTCCAGCAGCAGGGCGCGCCATAACTCTGCTTGCCAGCAATTGGCGGGGGTCAGGGGTTTGGCTTCGCCACGGACGTTACGCAGTTGATGGCGACCGGCAGCCCAGTCTTCAAGCCAGTCGGCACGGTACACCTGGTATTGGTCGAACAGGTCGGCGAGGCGTTCGGACAATTGATAACGCTTGCGCAGATCGGTGTCGGCGGTCAGAAAGCGTTGCAGTGGCTCGAAGTGCGGCTGGTCCATCAGCGAGGGCAGCAGTCGCATCAAGCGCCAGGTCAGCGGCGCTTTGTCCAATAGCGAGGCTGCAGGGATCTCATCGCGGCCGAGCACGACTCTGTAGAGTTGCCACATGAAACTGCCGGGGAGCTGAACATCTACTGCCGCCGCGATGCCACAGCCGCCGAGGTCATCGTCCTGAGGGTCTTCGGCCAAGGCCATCTTCAGCCACTGGGCGATGCCGTTGCTCTGCACCAGGGCGATTTCGTTTTCCAGCGGCGCCAGCGGATAACGCCGCATCCAGGACACCACCAGACTGCGCAACTCGTCCAGGCGATTGCCATGAACCACCATAAATCCAGCGCTGAGCGTCGATGTAGCCGGCATAGCTGCTTCCTTGACCGATACCGTCAGAGCGTGTCGCGTGTAGACGGTTCATGAAATGAATGAACACTGATTGCCGACATGTTACAGGTCTAATGCACCGGTTGCGCCTACAGGGATTTTGGTATTTCAGGGTTTTTCGCGCGCAAAAACAAAACCCCTGTTCGCGTTAGCAAACAGGGGTTTCGGAATTTAATCTTGACGATGACCTACTCTCACATGGGGAAACCCCACACTACCATCGGCGATGCATCGTTTCACTGCTGAGTTCGGGATGGGATCAGGTGGTTCCAATGCTCTATGGTCGTCAAGAAATTCGGGTACTGACACGTCTTTCAACGTTTCAGCAAATCGGGTATGTGATAGCAATCTGTGTGCTGCAAATTTTCGTCGTTTGCGTCTTCACACCTGCATTTGCTTGTCTCTAAGCAAATTGCTTGGGTGTTATATGGTCAAGCCTCACGGGCAATTAGTATGGGTTAGCTCAATGCCTCACAGCACTTACACACCCCACCTATCAACGTCGTAGTCTTCGACGGCCCTTCAGGGGACTCAAGGTCCCAGTGAGATCTCATCTTGAGGCTAGTTTCCCGCTTAGATGCTTTCAGCGGTTATCTATTCCGAACATAGCTACCCGGCAATGCCACTGGCGTGACAACCGGAACACCAGAGGTTCGTCCACTCCGGTCCTCTCGTACTAGGAGCAGCCCCTCTCAAATCTCAAACGTCCACGGCAGATAGGGACCGAACTGTCTCACGACGTTCTAAACCCAGCTCGCGTACCACTTTAAATGGCGAACAGCCATACCCTTGGGACCGGCTTCAGCCCCAGGATGTGATGAGCCGACATCGAGGTGCCAAACACCGCCGTCGATATGAACTCTTGGGCGGTATCAGCCTGTTATCCCCGGAGTACCTTTTATCCGTTGAGCGATGGCCCTTCCATACAGAACCACCGGATCACTAAGACCTACTTTCGTACCTGCTCGACGTGTCTGTCTCGCAGTCAAGCGCGCTTTTGCCTTTATACTCTACGACCGATTTCCGACCGGTCTGAGCGCACCTTCGTACTCCTCCGTTACTCTTTAGGAGGAGACCGCCCCAGTCAAACTACCCACCATACACTGTCCTCGATCCGGATAACGGACCTGAGTTAGAACCTCAAAGTTGCCAGGGTGGTATTTCAAGGTTGGCTCCATGCAGACTGGCGTCCACACTTCAAAGCCTCCCACCTATCCTACACAAGCAAATTCAAAGTCCAGTGCAAAGCTATAGTAAAGGTTCACGGGGTCTTTCCGTCTAGCCGCGGATACACTGCATCTTCACAGCGATTTCAATTTCACTGAGTCTCGGGTGGAGACAGCGCCGCCATCGTTACGCCATTCGTGCAGGTCGGAACTTACCCGACAAGGAATTTCGCTACCTTAGGACCGTTATAGTTACGGCCGCCGTTTACCGGGGCTTCGATCAAGAGCTTCGCGTTAGCTAACCCCATCAATTAACCTTCCGGCACCGGGCAGGCGTCACACCCTATACGTCCACTTTCGTGTTTGCAGAGTGCTGTGTTTTTAATAAACAGTCGCAGCGGCCTGGTATCTTCGACCGGCATGGGCTTACGCAGTAAATGCTTCACCCTCACCGGCGCACCTTCTCCCGAAGTTACGGTGCCATTTTGCCTAGTTCCTTCACCCGAGTTCTCTCAAGCGCCTTGGTATTCTCTACCCAACCACCTGTGTCGGTTTGGGGTACGGTTCCTGGTTACCTGAAGCTTAGAAGCTTTTCTTGGAAGCATGGCATCAACCACTTCGTCGCCTAATGGCAACTCGTCATCAGCTCTCGGCCTTAGACTCCCGGATTTACCTAAGAGTCCAGCCTACCACCTTAAACTTGGACAACCAACGCCAAGCTGGCCTAGCCTTCTCCGTCCCTCCATCGCAATAACCAGAAGTACAGGAATATTAACCTGTTTTCCATCGACTACGCTTTTCAGCCTCGCCTTAGGGACCGACTAACCCTGCGTCGATTAACGTTGCGCAGGAAACCTTGGTCTTTCGGCGTGGGTGTTTTTCACACCCATTGTCGTTACTCATGTCAGCATTCGCACTTCTGATACCTCCAGCAAGCTTCTCAACTCACCTTCACAGGCTTACAGAACGCTCCTCTACCGCATCACCTAAGTGATACCCGTAGCTTCGGTGCATGGTTTGAGCCCCGTTACATCTTCCGCGCAGGCCGACTCGACTAGTGAGCTATTACGCTTTCTTTAAAGGGTGGCTGCTTCTAAGCCAACCTCCTAGCTGTCTAAGCCTTCCCACATCGTTTCCCACTTAACCATGACTTTGGGACCTTAGCTGACGGTCTGGGTTGTTTCCCTTTTCACGACGGACGTTAGCACCCGCCGTGTGTCTCCCATGCTCGGCACTTGTAGGTATTCGGAGTTTGCATCGGGTTGGTAAGTCGGGATGACCCCCTAGCCGAAACAGTGCTCTACCCCCTACAGTGATACATGAGGCGCTACCTAAATAGCTTTCGAGGAGAACCAGCTATCTCCGAGCTTGATTAGCCTTTCACTCCGATCCACAGGTCATCCGCTAACTTTTCAACGGTAGTCGGTTCGGTCCTCCAGTTAGTGTTACCCAACCTTCAACCTGCCCATGGATAGATCGCCCGGTTTCGGGTCTATTCCCAGCGACTAGACGCCCTATTAAGACTCGCTTTCG
>NZ_CP172305.1:5987500-6934480 GCF_044336365.1 Pseudomonas sp. NA-150
CGTCGTGGACGCGGGCGGTTTTTCGGCCGCCGAAAGCGCGCTGGGCATAGGCCGCTCCGCTATCAGCCAGCAAATGAGCGACCTCGAACAACGACTCGGTTTGCGTCTCTGCCAACGCGGACGCGCGGGGTTTTCACTGACCGAAGAAGGTCGCGAGGTGTATCAATCGGCCTTGCAGCTATTAAGTGCACTGGAAAGTTTCCGCACCGAGGTCAATGGCCTGCATCAACACTTGCGCGGTGAGCTGAATATCGGCTTGACCGACAACCTGGTCACCCTGCCCCACATGCGCATTACCCACGCATTGTCGCAACTGAAAGAACGCGGGCCGGACGTGCATATCCAGATTCGCATGATCGCGCCCAACGAAGTGGAACAAGGCGTGCTCGACGGCCGCCTGCACGTCGGCGTGGTGCCGCAGGCCAGTGCGTTGTCCGGGCTGGAATATCAGCCACTGTACAGTGAGCGCTCGCTGCTTTATTGCGCGGTCGGCCATCCGCTCTTCTATATGGACGATGCGGCGCTGGACGACCAACGCCTGGATGCCCAGGACGCCATCGCCCCGACCTTCCGCCTGCCGACCGAAATTCAGGCGCATTACCAGGCACTCAATTGCACCGCCAGTGCATCGGACCGGGAGGGCATGGCGTTTTTGATCCTGACCGGTCGCTACATCGGTTATCTGCCCGATCACTATGCCAGTCTGTGGGTCCAGCAAGGTCGCTTGCGCCAGTTGAAACCCTCGACGCGGTTCTATGATTTGAGTCTGGTTTCGGTCACACGCAAGGGTCGTCGGCCACACTTGGTTCTGGAGAGTTTTCTCGAGAGCCTCGCCGCCACGCGTTGATCGTCATTAAATGCAGCTCTACCACTTGTCGGATTGTCGCAGGTAGGTAATCTGTTCAAACGTTGTAGCCCATGACCCGTTCGGAACAGCCCATGACCTTTGAAGTCCCTGCGCACAGCACACCAACAACAATAAAACCTGCCAGCCGTATCCGACAGAAAAACGAAGAAGCGATCATCAAGGCCGCCGAAGACGAATTCGCTCGCCACGGTTTCAAGGGCACCAGCATGAACACCATTGCCCTGAACGCCGGGCTGCCCAAAGCCAACCTGCATTACTACTTCACCAATAAGCTCGGGCTATACGTCGCGGTGCTGAGCAATATCCTCGAGCAGTGGGACAACACCTTCAACGGACTGAGTGTCGAGGACGATCCCGCCGAAGCGTTGAGCAACTACATCCGCGCGAAGATGGAGTTCTCCCGACGCCAACCCTTGGCCTCGCGGATCTTCGCCATGGAAGTGATCAGCGGGGGCGAATGCCTGACCGAGTACTTCACTCAGGACTACCGCGACTGGTTCAGCAGTCGGGCCGCCGTCTTTCAAAGCTGGATCGACGCCGGAAAAATGGACCCGGTGGATCCGGTGAACCTGATTTTCCTGCTGTGGGGCAGCACCCAGCACTACGCCGATTTCGCCACGCAGATTTGCCGAGTCACCGGTCGTACACGCCTGACCAAGCAAGACATGGAGGCCGCGGGTGATAACCTTATCCGAATTATCCTTAAAGGTTGTGGGCTGACGCCGCCCACCGCTTGATCGAATAGCTGGAAATCTAATGCCATTTACCCTCGTCGGCCCTTGCGAATACCGTGAAGAAATTCGCAAGAGCCGCTTTATCACCCTCGCGGCACCGATCTCCAGCGCGGCTGACGCGCAAGCCTTCCTCGAACAAAACAGCGACCTCAACGCCACCCACAATTGCTGGGCCTGGAAGCTGACGGACCAATACCGCAGCAGCGACGACGGCGAACCCGGCGGCACGGCGGGCCGGCCGATCCTTGCAGCCATCGAAGCCCAGGAGTTTGACCAGGTCGTGGTGTTAGTCATCCGTTGGTACGGCGGCATCCAGCTGGGAACCGGCGGTCTTGCGCGCGCGTATGGCGGCGGCGCCAACAAATGCTTGCAGCAGGCGGATCGTGTTGCGTTGGTCAATCGCGTACCGTTGAGTTTCGATTGCAGCTTCAGTGAACTGGCGTTGGTCAAACTGCGTCTGGCCGAGCTGAACGGCTTAGTGGCCCACGAATCATTCACTGCCAATGGCGTGGAATTGCAGATATCCCTCGGGCCTGAGCACGTCGCACTCCTGCAACGCCAACTGGCAGACCTGAGCCGAGGCCGGATTGTGTTGCAGCGCTCATCTGTCGACTAATCCGCACTCGCTAATTGCCCACATCTACTGTGCATCCGCCTGTGGATAAGCTGAGCACATCCCCCTGCGCGCCATACAGAGCAAGGCGCCGCGACGACTGGTCACTTTTCAACCAATTACCCCATTAGCAAAATAAAACCACCCAAAAACAGGGTGTTAGCCTTGTATATCACGATCAGATCCAAGGCGGGCCTCGCTTATTTCCTGCATTTCGGCTTGCGCACAATAACTGTGGAGCAACCTGTGGATAAGCCGTGTAAGCCTGTCCCGAGGGCCGATGGCTCATAGGGTGCGCCCAAGTGATCATTTTTTGTTCAGTTTGCAGTATGCGATATCTCCACGCTTGAACTGCAACAACACCTGGGCCACCGTGGTCCACTGAATCCCCGAATCCACTTTTTGTACAAGGAGTTCACTTCATGCCGCATAACAAAACTGCGCTGATCATTGGTGCGTCCCGAGGGCTGGGCCTTGGCCTGGTGCAGCGTCTCTCGGAACAAGGCTGGCACGTCACCGCCACGGTGCGCGACCTGAAAAAGGTTGACGGCCCACACACTGTTCCCGGTGTGAGCGTCGAGCAGCTGGACATCAACGATCTGCAATCCCTTGAGGCCCTCACTCAGAAACTCAAAGGCCAGCTGTTTGATCTGTTATTCGTCAACGCCGGCATCAGCGGCACTCGACCTCAGAGTGCAACCCATGCCACCGCCCAGGAACTCGGTGAGCTGTTCATGACCAACGCCATCGCGCCGATTCGACTGGCGGAGCGGATGCTCGAAAACGTTCGTGCGAACACTGGCGTTCTGGCCTTTATGAGCTCGGTACTCGGCAGCGTCGGGTGCCCGGAAGGCAACGAGATGATGCTCTACAAAGCGAGCAAGGCGGCACTGAACTCACTGACCAACACCTTTGTCACTGAACTGCCTGAACCGAAACCGACGGTATTGTCGATGCACCCGGGCTGGGTGAAGACCGACATGGGTGGCGACGGCGCGGACATTGATGTGCAAACCAGCACTGATGGCCTGGTGAAGCAGGTTGAGGCGTATGCCGGCAAGGGCGGGCATCACTTTATCAATTACAAGGGTGAGACCATTCCCTGGTAATGACCCGAAAATCACAGGGCCTGTGCCAGGCACAAACTTACTGTAGGAGCTGCCGAAAGGTTTGGGCCGTACTCGGACGATCTATCGACATCGCGAAGGCCGTTCCGGCCTTATCGCAGCCTTCGGCAGCTCCTACAAGGTCAAGTGTGTTGCCTGAGAACATAGAATCTCCCACAGTTTTTTGCGCCAATCCGCATCAAAGCCCCAACAAAGACAACATCACAAACGTGGCGAATAACACAAAGTGGGTCATGCCTTCGATGGCGTTGGTTTCGCCGTCGTTGAGGTTGATCGCGCTGACCAGCAAGGTGATGAACACCATCACCGTCTGTACCGGCGTCATCGCCATCTGAAACGGTTGCCCGGTGTAAAGCGCCATCGCCTCCATCACTGGCACGGTCAGAATCACGGTGGATAACGAAGCACCGAGGGCGATGTTGACCACCGATTGCATGCGATTGGCCAAGGCCGCGCGCAAGGCGGTGAGGATTTCCGGCGCGGCGGAGATGGCCGCGACCAGAATTGCCGTCATCACCGGCGGCGCCCCGGTACCTTCCAGCCCGAGATCGATGGTCTTCGACATCACTTCAGCCAGCGCACCAATCACCACCACACCGAAGACCAAAGTCCCTATGGAGCGCACCAGGCTGATCGGCGGTTCTTCTGCCTCCACAGCATTCTTGCGCTTCTTTTGCGGGTAGCTGTAGCTGAAGAAATAACTGTGCGGACCGACCTGCATCCGCAGAAAAACCCCGTACAACATCACCATCGCGCCGATGGTGAACGCCGAGTAAATCTTCCAGTCGCCTTCGGGAATGAACTCCGGCACCACCATCGACACGCCCATCGCCGTAAGGATCATCACACTGTAGGTGCGCGCCGAATCATCGTTATAGGACTGCTCGCCATGCTTGAGTCCCCCCATCAACGCCGCCAGGCCGAGAATACCGTTGATGTCGAGCATCACCGCCGAATAGATCGTATCTCGTACCAGAGTCGGCGAAGGTTCGTTGCTCATCATGATCGCCAGGATCACCACTTCCACCAACACCGCGGCCAGCGTCAGGATCATCGTGCCGTAAGGGTCGCCGACCTTTTGCGCCAGCAACTCTGCATGATGGGCCACCCGCATCGACGCCGTAACGATGAACAACACCAGGACAATCCCGCCGGCCAATGCGACGCCTTGACCGTGAGACAGCAACGCGTGTTCCAAGGGAAACGCCAACAACGCGGCAACCAACGCCAACAGCAGAAATTTCTCTTCTCTTAAATAAGTCAGCATGGGCGGCCTTGGAAAATGAAGTCTGATTTCGCTGCTAACGGTAGCAGCAAAGCCTGTAGTTCACGGAATGAACCTGCTGGTCAGGTTTTTCCGCTCTCTGCGCTCATCCCTCTGTAGAATGCCGGGATCTGCACCTGATGAGAAAAGCATATGTACGAATGGCTAAACGCCCTGCCCAAGGCAGAACTGCACCTGCACCTTGAAGGCTCTCTGGAGCCCGAATTGCTTTTTGCACTGGCTGATCGGAACAAGATCGCCCTGCCCTGGAGCGATGTCGAAACCTTGCGCAAGGCGTATGCCTTCAACAACCTGCAAGAGTTTCTCGACTTGTACTATCGCGGCGCGGATGTGCTGCGTACCGAGCAGGATTTCTACGACCTGACCTGGGCTTACCTGCAACGCTGCAAGGCGCAGAACGTTGTTCATACCGAACCGTTCTTCGATCCACAGACCCACACTGATCGCGGCATCCCGTTTGAAGTGGTACTTAACGGCATCGCCACGGCGTTGAAAGATGGCCAGCAAACGCTCGGCGTCAGCAGCGGGTTGATCCTCAGCTTTCTGCGCCACCTGAGCGAAGAAGAAGCCGAGAAAACCCTCGACCAGGCATTGCCCTTCCGCGACGCATTCATCGCGGTCGGCCTCGACAGTTCTGAGATGGGCCATCCACCCAGCAAGTTCCAGCGAGTGTTCGATCGCGCACGCAACGAAGGCTTTTTGACCGTCGCCCACGCGGGCGAGGAAGGGCCGCCGGAGTACATCTGGCAGGCGCTGGATCTGTTGAAAATCGAGCGTATCGACCACGGCGTACGCGCCATCGAAGACGAGCGCCTGATGCAGCGCATCATCGACGAGCAAATCCCGCTGACGGTGTGCCCACTGTCCAACACCAAGCTGCGCGTGTTCGACGACATGGCCCAGCACAACATCCTCGACATGCTGGAGCGTGGCGTGAAGGTCACGGTGAACTCGGACGATCCGGCGTATTTCGGTGGCTACGTGACCGAGAACTTCCACGCACTGCACACCCATCTTGGGATGACTCAGGATCAGGCTAAACGTCTGGCGCAGAACAGCCTGGATGCGCGGTTGGTCAAACCCTGATAACTGGCAACACACATGCCCTCTGTAGAAGCTGCCGCAGGCTGCGATAAGGCCGGAACAACCTTCGCGGTGCAGATGGATTGCAGCCTGCGACAGCGCCTACAGAAAATTGTGTGTCGTCAGGCAGCCGACGCTATCTTGTTGATCTGTCGCTGCCCATTGGTTGAGACCTGCAAGGCCGTTGACTCATCCGTAGTCCGCAGCCAGCCCAACTGAATGAACAACTGCAGCAACCCCGCGCCCAACGCGCCACCCAGATGCGGCCTGCGCTCACTCCAGTCGGGGCAGGCGCAGACCGTCTGACGCTTTCGATGGGCCAGCGCCGGCACGTAAATCCCACACTCGGCAAAGTGCGCGACACCTTTACTGGTGACCTCGATCCGCTGTTCCTGTTGCTCGATCCAGCCGGCGCCCAGAAGGCGCGCATACAACTCGGCCGCCAATTCGCCGCCCAGATGGTCGTAGCAGACCCGCGCCCGGCGCAAGGGTAAAGGCGGCGTCGGTGGCACAACCGGCAAGGTGTTTTTACTGACGTGATCACAGCTGGCCAAGGAGGCACTGGCCAGCGCCTCGACCGCGGCGCCCACCTCCGGACCGGCCAGCCTGAAGAACCGCTTTCGACCCCGCTCCTCCTGCTTCAAGAGTCCGCCAGTGGCCAGTCGCGCCAGATGCGCACCCGCCGAAGACGTGGATAGACCCGCCAGCAAGGCCAACTCGTTCGCCGGGCGGGCAGTACCGTCCATTAACGCCCAGATCATTGCACTGCGCTTGGGGTCAGCCAGTAATGAGGCAATCTGGCTAATGCAAGGTGCATATTCCATGTATTCACTCCCTGTTGAATCATTCGTCTATCGCGCTGACATAGTGAACATCAAATTGGATCCAGCCAAGTCGCTAAGCCGCCAAAAACAGGGCTGTATTTCACTCATACGACCCGGACGCCTGGTTGCAGCCCTCACATGCCGCAAACATTTTTACGTCAGGCGCTGTTCGATAACGCCTGCTTGATAGCGTCCAGCGCATCAGACCTGCCTGACGACTAGAACGGACTCGGCCGATGACGCCAAGTATAAGCCCAGCGCCCCGCCGCGAAATGGGATTAAAACCTCAAGGCCGCCGCCCAGGACGGTCTGTAGGTAAAGTAGGGGCAGGTGTTCCGCATTGAAATATTCCGACATTTCTTCCGCACGCGTTAAAAGCATTGCAGGCCGGACACTTACCGACGACAACCATGAGCCCCCACGCAGGGCATAAGGGAAATGCCTACGAGAAAAACACACAAAACATACAAGAAAATACGAAGTAAAAAGGGCGTCACATGAGCCGGAAGCAGCTGGAAAATGTTTTTTTCTCAGAACCTTACCGTACCAAATGTCAGGCAATTCTTTATGGGCTGTAAGTCACAGCGACTTAAAACCCATGTCATTGGCTGACAGTCACTGGCGGCTCCAATTCGGCACAGCGTGACTTGAGCATCTCCCGCAATAAATTGACCGGTTTACTCAATTGCGCACGATGGGCACAGAGCAAATTCAGCGGCGCCAATTCACCCTGTAGCTCAGGCATCAACAGCTTCAAACGCCCGGCTTGCACATCCGCCGCAACATCCAGCCACGATTTATAGGCCACTCCCGCGCCCGCGACCGCCCACAACCGCACCACGTCGGCATCATCGCTGAAACGATCGCCATGCACCGTGAGGCTCATTTCTCGCTTGCCATCATGAAAGCGCCAATGGTCGTGGACCCGATTGCCTAACATGAACAACAGGCAATTATGCTGTGCCAG
This sequence comes from Pseudomonas sp. NA-150, assembly GCF_044336365.1. Taxonomy (NCBI): domain Bacteria; kingdom Pseudomonadati; phylum Pseudomonadota; class Gammaproteobacteria; order Pseudomonadales; family Pseudomonadaceae; genus Pseudomonas; species Pseudomonas sp. NA-150. Next base: position 5,995,002 of record NZ_CP172305.1, read on the forward strand.
TTGCTCCAGATGCTGTGGCTCGCCATGACGCGCCAGGTAAGACGGCGCCGCACACAGCACCCGACGATTCGCCGGGGCGATGGGTAAGGCGATCAGACTTGAATCTTCCGGCTCGCCGTAGCGCAGGGCGATATCCACCGGCTGACGGAACAAGTCGGCAATTCGGTCTCCCAACAATAAGCGCACGGTGAGTTGTGGGTGCAGACGCTGAAAGTCGTCGAGCCAGGGTAATAAAACGTTACGACCAAAATCCGACGGTGCCGATAGCTGCAGGACGCCGCTCACCTGATCCTGGCGGCTGGCCAACAGTCGTCGCCCCTCCTCGAGACTGCCCAGCGCGGCCCGCGCATATTCGAGAAACCCCTCGCCTTCAGCGGTCAGCCGCAGACTGCGCGTCGAGCGCGCCAACAACCGTGCACCCAGTTGCTGTTCGATGCGTTTGAGCGCCGCGCTGGCGACCGCCGCCGACATGTCCATGCCCCGTGCGGCCGCAGACAAACTGCCGAGATCCGCGGCTCGAACGAACAACTGCAAATCATCAAATCGCAGCATGGTTGTTCCGTATTATCAAAAAAATATTGAAAGAGACTGCCGTTTTAGCGGGTTTTATCTTTAAGAGAAATAGCCAATCATCCCTCCATCAGATTTCTCAACCGACAAACGCCCTCACCCAAGGAATCAGCTATGTCGCAACCTTTTACCGTCATCGCCACGATCGTCGCCAAAGCTGGCCACGAAACCGCCCTGGAAAAAAGCCTGCGGGCGATTCTGCAACCCACGCGCGCCGAAGCTGGCTGCCTGAGTTACGAGCTGCACCAGGACCGTGAAAACAACGCCGCTTTTTATATGCTGGAGCGCTGGACCGACGACGCCGCGCTGGAAGCCCACGGCAACAGCGCGCACATCCAGGCATTCCGCGCTGAAGCAGGCGACCTAATCGAGCAGTTCGTGCTCAAGCGCGTGCAACATCTGGCCTGACCATCAGCCCCGCCCCCCTTATTTCATCTCTGAGGAACATGCCATGAAAGCCATCGCCTATTACCACTCGCTGCCCATCAGCGATCCGAAATCGTTGCAAGACATTGAGTTGCCCGAGCCCGTCGCCGGCCCCCGTGACCTGTTGGTTGAAGTCAAAGCCATCTCGGTAAACCCGGTCGACACCAAAGTTCGCCAGAACGCACAACCGGAAGGCGGGGCCGCCAAGGTGCTGGGCTGGGACGTGGCGGGCATCGTCAAGGCGGTCGGCAGCGAAGTGACGCTGTTTCAGCCGGGCGACAAGGTGTTCTATGCCGGGTCCATCGCTCGCGCTGGCGGCAATAGCGAACGGCACGTGGTCGATGAGCGAATCGTCGGGCGCATGCCAAAAACCCTGAGTTTTGCCGATGCCGCAGCGCTGCCGCTGACGGCCATCACCGCTTGGGAATTGTTGTTCGAGCGCCTGCAAATCGCTGAAGGCAGTGCCGACAAAGGGCAAAGCCTGATGATTGTCGGTGCCGCCGGTGGCGTCGGTTCGATCCTGACGCAACTGGCCCGCCAATTGACTGGGCTGAAGGTGATCGGCACCGCCTCGCGCCCGGAAACCCAAGCCTGGGCACGCGAACTGGGTGCACACCACGTACTGGATCACAGCCAGCCACTGAGCGAAGAATTGACTCGCGCCGGCTTGCCAGCGGTCACCCATGTCGCCAGCCTGACCCAGACCGATCAACACCTGACGCAACTGGTGGAGGCACTGGCGCCACAAGGTCGCCTGGCCTTGATCGATGATCCGAAAGCCCTCGACGTCGGTCAGCTCAAGCGCAAGAGCATTTCATTGCACTGGGAGTTCATGTACACCCGGTCGCTGTTCGAAACAGCCGACATGATCGAGCAGCATAATCTGCTCAATCGCGTGGCTGACCTGATCGATGCCGGCACGTTGAAGACCACCGTGGGCGAGCATTTCGGCACCATCAATGCCAGCAACCTGCGCCGGGCACATGAGCTGCTGGAAAGCGGCAGGGCCAAAGGCAAGATCGTGCTCGAAGGGTTCTGATCAAGCGGGAGGACAACGGATTGACGCAGGCTTATGACGATTTGATTACTGTTTAAAAAAACAGCGCCGTCAGTCAGACATTTGACCTGCGTCATCCCACGCCCCAAAGCCAAGGCTACAATTGGCCTTCCCGCCACTCTCGAGGAAGTCAGTATGAAAGTTCTGGTACGTGAGTTAGCAAAGTCCCAAGGCATCGAATGGCAAGTCATCCTCGACCAACATGCCGTGAGTTTTCGCAGTGAAGCCGAAGCCCGCGCCTTTGTTGCCACCCTTGAATCCCGGCTGCAGGCGCCACATACACTGCCCAAACATCAGCTACACGCCACGGGCTGACTCCAGACCCTTTGCTGTCAGACCTTGGCCGTAACACCCGCCTGTGCGTCACGCGTATGTTGCAGACGGCGGGTCAACAAGGTAGCGCCAACCGCGCACACTCCACACAAACTGATCACCATGGCCATGGGCATGGCGCTACCGTCGTGTAATACGCCAACCAGTGCCGCTGCGCCCGCAGCAACGCTGAATTGCAGGCAGCCGAGCATCGCCGATGCACTGCCGGCGCGCGCGCCCTGACCACTCATGGCGCAGGCCGACGCGTTGGGAATAATGCAGCCCAAGCTGGCAATGCAGATGAACAACGGAATCAGCAGTGGCCACAGTGCCTGCGTGTGCAGCGAGGAAATTCCGAGCAGCACCAGCGCCGCCGCCAGGTACACCCAAATCGCCCGTGACAACAAATACGCGGGACCGAACTTGCGCAATAGCCGTGCGTTGACTTGAGCCACCAAAATAAAACCCGCGGCATTCGAGCCGAATAACCAGCCGTAATGCTCGGCCGGCACGCCGTAGAGTTTGATAAAAACAAACGGCGACCCGGCGATGTACGCGAACATCCCGGCAATGGCGATACCGCCAGTGAGCGCGTGACCCAGGAAAATCCGATCGCCCAGCAAGCGCCCATATTGCTTGATCGCACCTGCCAGGGGATGACGCGGGTGTTCGGCCGGCATGCTTTCCGGCAGCCCGCGAGCGACCGCCAACCAGCTGCAGGCGCTGAATGCAGTGAGCACCAGGAAGATCGATTGCCAGCTATACAGATTGACCAACAGACCACCGAGCATCGGCGCGAGGATCGGCGCCAGGCCCATCACCAACATCAGTTGTGAAAAGACTTTTGCCGACTCCACCGGGTTGCATTTGTCGCTGACGATGGCCCGCGACAACACCATCCCGGCGCAACCACCCAGGGCCTGGACGAAGCGCGCGGCAATCAGCCAGTCGAGGGTCGGCGCAAAGGAACAGGCCAGTGACGCCAGGGTGAAAAGCCCGACCCCCACCAGCAGCGGCACACGACGGCCGAAGCGGTCCGCGACCGGACCGTAGCCCAACTGGCCAATCGACAGCCCGAGAAAATACGCCGCCAGCGTTAGCTGTACGTGTTGTTCATCCGTGCCGAACGCCAGGGCAATCGCCGGGAAACCGGGCAAGTAGAAATCAATGGCCAACGGGCCAAAAGCGCTCAAGGCGCCCAGAATCAGAATGGTCTTAAGGTTCATCAGGTATCCAAAGCGGTATACAGCGCAGATGGCTAGTTTAACCGGCTTGGATCCTGTAATTGTCCCCAGAGGGAAATTACTTGGTAATTTTTCAGATACAGTTGATCCGCAGGAGCTTCGACTAACAAAAAAATCAAACCACCCGCACCACGTACCCTTCAGACGTGATCAAGCTGGATATCTCATCCGCCCCCAGCTTGCTCTCCACCCGCACCTCGCCACTGGCCAGATCGATCTGTACGTCAGCGGCTGGATCACTGCCTTTCAGCACTTGGGTGATTGCCCGCACACAGTGGCCGCATGTCATACCTTGAACATTAAATCGTTGCATGATGGCGCTCCTCAGTAAGATTGCAGGCATGTTCAACCTTTCCACCATGGCAAGGTCAAGTATCTGTTTTCTCTGCCGGGCTGGTATTCGTCTCGCGGCTCGGCCAAGCTTCGACATCAAATGTATTAAACGCAGGAGTATCAGCAATGCGCTGGTCAGCATTCAGCCTATTTAGCATCCTCAGCCTGTTGGCATCAGCACCCTGGGCCACCGCCAGTGCACAGAGTTACAGCGTATTGATCATCTCCCGCGAGCGACTGGAAGTGGCCACCTCTTGCGAAATCGGTGTGTACATCGAGGATCAACTGGTCGGCCGATTGTTCCAGGAAGAGTCCACGTCATTCAATCTGGCACCCGGCAGGATCAACGTGCGCCTGCGCCTGCTGCCCGGGCAAGCCCCCGGCTGCGCACCAGGAATGGACGTGCCCCCTTCACAGGTGATCGACCTGAGCCCTGGTGCAATTCGTAAATACGCCATCGCATTAGGCTCCAAAGGTATGTACCTGAAACAAGCGGCGCTGGGCTATTGAGTCAACCCGTGATCGAGGGAACCCGATGAACATCGGCCAAGCCGCCAAGCACAGTGGCCTGAGCGCCAAGATGATTCGTTACTACGAGTCCACTGGCCTGCTGCAGGCTGCGCATCGTACCGACAGCGGTTATCGCCTGTATGGCCAGAGCGACCTGCATACCCTGGCGTTCATCAAGCGCTCGCGGGATCTGGGCTTTTCGCTGGAAGAAGTCGGAAAACTGCTGACCCTCTGGCAGGATCGCAGCCGTGCCAGCGCCGACGTGAAAGGCCTGGCTCACGAACACATCACCGCCCTGAACCAGAAGATCGAAGAGCTGACCAGTTTGCGTAATACCCTGCAGGATCTGGTCGAGCATTGCCACGGCGACCATCGTCCGGACTGTCCGATCCTTAAGGATCTGGAGTCGGGCGGGTGTTGCACCTGATTCGGAATTTCCCTGTAGGAGCTGCCGAAGGTTGCGATAGATCGCCGCCGCACACAGGCCCTTCCGGCCTGATCGAAGCGTTTGGCAGCCCCTACAGTTTTAGTGCATTTCAACGGCAATAAAAAATCCGGCCTGAGCCGGATTTTTTGTGAGCGAATTACTGCATCCAGGGCGGAGGCGGTTCTTCGGTCTTGCTCGGTGGTGCATCGTCCGCCGCGCGAGCAGCCTGACGACGATCTTCGTCGAGACGCGCCGCTTCGATTTCCCGCAGAACCCCGCCGACATCGGCCAGGTCTTCAGGCTCATCGAACTCGCCGGTCAACACGCTGGCCGGGTGCAAAGTGCCGGCTTCAAACAACGCCCACATTTCTTTCGCGTAGCGAGTGTTCTTCAACTCCGGGGCAAAACGCCCGAAGTACGAAGCCATGTTGCCGACGTCACGCTCCAGCATGCTGAACGCGTGGTTGTTGCCCGCGGCATCTACTGCTTGCGGCAGATCGATGATCACCGGACCTGTCGGGGTCAACAGCACGTTGAACTCGGACAAGTCGCCATGCACCAACCCGGTACAGAGCATCAACACGATTTGGCTGATCAGAAACGCGTGGTGCTCGCGCGCCTCGTCAGCGTTCATCACCACGTCGTTCAAACGCGGCGCCGCATCGCCGTATTCGTCCGCCACCAATTCCATCAACAGCACGCCTTCGAGGAAGTCGAACGGCTTGGGCACGCGCACACCGGCGCTGGCCAGTCGAAACAAAGCCGCTACTTCGGCGTTTTGCCAGGCGTCCTCTGTCTCTTTACGACCGAACTTCGAACCTTTGGCCATCGCTCGGGCCTGCCGGCTGTTACGAACCTTGCGACCCTCCTGATACTCCGCGGCTTGCCGAAAACTTCGTTTGTTCGCCTCCTTGTAAACTTTGGCACACCGCAACTCATTGCCACAGCGCACCACATAAACAGCTGCTTCTTTACCACTCATGAGTGGGCGCAGCACCTCGTCGACCAGACCGTCCTCGATCAGGGGTTCAATGCGTTTTGGAGTCTTCATCAGCTTTTATTGTGGGTCCTTCGTTGCCAAACACGCGATTGTTGCTCGTTATACGGCAATCCTCTCACACCGAGTAGTGGATGCCGACCTTTGACCGTCACAGATTTGCGAAAGGCTTCAATTATTTAGCAGCTTCCATGCCGGGCAGCGCATAGCCAACCACCTTAGGTGATGACCACGCAAGTTGTAAGACGTTTTATCCATTGGTAACAAACTGGCAAAAGATCTGCCACCTCAGTGCTTGAACAGCTCACCGGGGGTAAAGCCGAACAACCCCTTGAAAGCCGCGATAAACGCCGAGGTCGAATCATAACCCGATGACAGCGCCGTGCTGGTAACGCTATCGCCCTCTTCCAGTGCACTCAGTGACGACAAAAGCCGCACCCGCTGGCGCCAACCGCGAAAGCTCAAACCGGTTTCGCGCTGGAACAGGCGCATCAGGGTTTTCTCGGAAGTCCCCAGGCGGTCCGCCCACTCATGCAGCGTCACCGGTTGGCCCGGATGCTCGATCAGTTCATTACACAGCCCCAAAAGGCGCGGATGTCGGGGCAGCGGTAGGGAAAAGCCGACCTCGGGCAAGTCCTGTAATTGATCGAGCAACACCCCCACCAGCCTTTCCTCAGAACTGCCGTCCTGTGGATAACTTACGGGCAGCAGGCAAAAACTTTTGATCAGCTCGCGGGCCAGTGGCGTGACTTCCAGCACTCGACAGCGCTCAGACGCCCAAGGGCAATCCTCCTTGCGTACATACAGGCTGCGCATCTCGGCGCGGGTCGAAGTGGCCACGTCGTGTTCGACACCGGCCGGAATCCACACCCCCCACTGCGGCGGCGCAAAGAAACTGCCCTCGGCGGTGTGCACCCCCAGCACGCCACTGATCGCGTAGGAAAACTGCACCCAGTCGTGCTGATGCGGCGGCGTCCACGACCCGGCGCCCAAACTCTCGGCCCGCGCGTAGATCGGACGCGGCAAGGCCTCCAGGGTTGGAATCTGACGTTCGGTACCACGTTGTCCGTTAGTCGGCATCGATTGGCCTTGTGTCGCAAGACGGTAAGAGATGCCTACGTTACCCTTCATACATCCTTTTTTACAAAGATTCTCCGAAGCTACGCCCATGCGCGCCTTCAAGCATCTCTAACGCGTCGTCACGGACTGGTTCCTCTGCGGCATGCTCGTTGCCACCATCCTGGCTTACTTGTTTCCTACGTTCGGCGGTGCCGGCGGTGCGATGGATGCCGTCGACCATCTTTTCGTCCGTGGCCCTGACCGGCAGCGCCAGCGGCAACGTGCCGGCAGTGTTTTGTGCCAGCAAGAAATCCCTGGCTGCTGGCGCGCCGATGGCAGCGCTGATCTTCGGCGCCAACCCGGGACTGGGCTTGATTCTGTTGCCGATCATGATCTACCACCCGATGCAGTTGATCGTGTGCTCGGTGATGGCGGAGAGTTATGCCTCCCGGAATAAGCTGCAAAAAAGCGCAGGCCAGTGCCTTGGCTCAATCGGCCTGAACGCAATCCTGGTAGGAGCGAACTTGTTCGCGAGGCGTAGTGTCAGGTACACCGCGTCAAGCTGCTCGCCAACAAGTTGGCTCCTACAATGCGCCATTGCAGGCTCTGCATCACCGCTCGATAATCGCGGTAACCCCCTGCCCGCCCGCGGCACAAATTGACACCAACCCACGCCCCTGCCCTGCCACCGCCAGCAACTTGGCCAGGTTGGCGACAATCCGGGCCCCGGTCGCGGCAAACGGGTGCCCGGCCGCCAGTGAGCTGCCTTTGACGTTCAACTTGCTGCGATCAATCGATCCCAGCGCGCCGTCCAACCCCAGCCGAGTCTGGCAATACTCCGGGTCCTCCCACGCCTTGAGCGTGCACAGCACCTGGGCGGCGAAGGCTTCGTGGATTTCGTAATAGTCAAAATCCTGCAAGCTCAGATTGTTGCGCGCCAATAAACGCGGCACCGCGTAGACCGGTGCCATGAGCAAACCTTCGGCGCCGTTGACGAAATCCACTGCCGCCGCCTCACCATCGCGCAAGTAAGCCAACACCGGCAGGCCGCGCTCGCAGGCCCAGTCTTCGCTGGCCAACAGCACCAACGAGGCGCCGTCGGTCAGCGGCGTGGAGTTCCCAGCAGTCAATGTGCCTTTGCTGCTGCGCTCGAAGGCGGGTTTCAGGCTGGCGAGTTTGGCCAGGGTCAGGTCCGGGCGCAGGTTCTGATCGCGGGTCAGGCCACGATACGGCGTCAGCAAATCGTCCTGCCAGCCCTCAGCGTAAGCGGCTGCCATCTTCAGATGGCTTTCCAGCGCCAGCTCATCCTGCGCTTCGCGGGAAATGCCCCAGGCTTGCGCCATCAATTCGCAGTGCTGTCCCATCGACAACCCGGTACGCGGTTCGCCATTGCGTGGCAGTTCCGGCTTGAGGTTATGGGGCCGCAGTTGCAGTAAGGCCTTGAGTTTCTCCGCGCTGGTTTTACTGCGATTGACCTGCAACAGAATGTGCCGCAGATCCTCGTTGACCCCGATCGGCGCGTCAGACGTGGTGTCCACACCGCCGGCAATCCCGCATTCGATCTGCCCCAAGGCGATTTTATTGGCGACCATCAGCGCCGCTTCCAGCCCAGTGCCACAGGCTTGCTGGATGTCGTAGGCCGGGGTCTGTGGCGACAGACGCGAGCCCAGCACACATTCGCGGGTCAGGTTGAAGTCCCGGGAGTGCTTGAGCACCGCCCCGGCCGCCACTTCACCCATGCGCAGACCGTGCAGGTTAAAACGCTCGATCAAGCCCTCCAGCGCCGCCGTCAGCATCTCCTGATTACTCGCCGTGGCATAAGGCCCGTTGGAGCGGGCGAAGGGAATGCGATTGCCGCCGACGATGGCAACCCGACGTGGCTGATTCATAAAAACTCCCTTTTTAATAGACGAAATGCACAACTGTTAGCGTAGGAGGTATCGGAGCGAACGCTGCCACGCGCCAGCGGTCCATTGTTTGAACCCCGGCTCAAGGAGAGCGTTCCATGTCGTCAGATCGTTATATCGACTTTGCCAACTCGGACATTGGCCGGCGCCTGGTGGGCGCGGTTGGATTGCCGGCGCCGGCGCGTCTGGAACGCTGGCAGGCCGGGCGCCTGCGCCCTGTCGAAGGCACGATGCTGGTCAGCGCCGGACCGCTGGCCGATCACGTCCGGCTGTTTGCTCAGCGCCTGACCGACTCGCTATACAGCTTTGGCAGCGATCAACCGGGCGCGACGGCGTGGGTTGCGGCACAAGGCCCAAAACTCAAAGCGGTTGTGTTCGACGCCAGCACCCTGCTGCACAGCGATCAACTCAACCACCTGCGCGAGTTTTTCCAGCCACTGCTCAAGAGCCTGGACCACAGCGCCCACGTGGTGATCCTCGGTCGAGCTCCGGCAACGCTCAGTGATCCGCTGGCCGCCAGCACACAACAGGCGGTGGAGGGCTTCAGTCGCTCCCTCGCCAAGGAAATGCGCGACGGCGGCACGGTGCAACTGCTGCATGTCGACGAAGGTGCCGAAGATCAATTGGAAGGTGCCCTGCGTTTTTTCCTGTCGCCCAAGAGCGCCTATATCTCTGGGCAGGTGATTCGTTTGAGCCATTGTCCGACGCAGGTGCAGGACTGGAGTCGCCCATTGTCCGGTCGTCGGGCGCTGATCACTGGTGCCGCACGGGGTATTGGCGCCGCGATTGCCGAAACCCTGGCCCGTGATGGCGCCGAGGTGGTGTTACTCGATGTGCCTCAGGTCAGCGCCGATCTCGACGCCTTGGCCGCGCGCCTCGGCGGGCAAAGTCTGGCCATCGACATCTGCGCCGAAAGCGCCGCATTGGAGTTGATCGAGGGCCTGCCCGAGGGCGTCGACATTGTTGTGCACAATGCTGGCATCACCCGCGACAAAACCCTGGTCAACATGAGTGCCGAGTTCTGGGATTCGGTGCTCGCGGTCAATCTCAACGCGCCGCAAGTGCTGACTAACTCCCTGCTCGAAAGCGGCACCCTGCGCGATAACGGTCGGGTGATTTTGCTGGCGTCCATCAGTGGCATCGCTGGCAATCGCGGGCAGACCAATTACGCTGCGAGCAAGGCTGGCTTGATCGGGTTGGCTCAGGCCTGGGCGCCGCTTCTGCAGGAACGAGGGATCAGCATCAATGCAGTGGCTCCCGGCTTTATCGAGACAAAAATGACCGCGGATATGCCGTTCGCCTACCGAGAAGCAGGGCGACGCATGAGTTCGTTGGGCCAGGGTGGCTTGCCGCAGGACGTGGCTGAGGCCGTGGCCTGGTTGAGTCAGCCCGGCACCGGCGCAGTCACCGGGCAAGTGTTGCGGGTGTGTGGCCAGAGCGTCATCGGCGCCTGATTTTTCGTGTTCGCTACTGAGGGACGAAGCATGACTTCCGCCTGGAATTATCTGAGTTCACCACCTGCGCTACCGGGCTTGTTCGTGCAGGCAGCATTGCGGCGCAAGGTGTCGGGCACCGAGCTACCTCACGAGGGCCTGCGCTGCTGGGTATCGGTGGATCGCCAGCAAGTGGAGGCCTATCGCAAGGTCTGCGGTTTTACCGATAGCAGCCTGATGCCGGCCACCTATCCCCACGTCCTGGCGTTTCCGTTACAGATGCAATTGATGACGGAAAAGAATTTCCCGTTCCCGTTGCTGGGCCTGATTCACCTGAATAACCGGATTAAAACCTTGCGTCCGCTGGGCGGCCTGGGCCAGGTGCAGGTCAGCGTGCATGTGGCCAACCTGCAACCCCATCACAAGGGCGCGACGTTCAGCCTGATTACGCATATCGAAGATGCCTTGGGGCCGTTGTGGGAGGAACACAGCACCATGCTCTGTCGCGGCGTGCAATTGGCGGGACAACCTGCCGGGGATTTCGAACCTGCGCCATTGCCGCTCACGGACGTGACGGGCTGGTCCGCGCCTTCGGACATCGGCCGGCAATACGCCAAGGTCTCCGGCGACTACAACCCGATTCACCTGAGCGCCGCCAGCGCCAGGATGTTTGGCTTCCCGCAGGCCATCGCCCACGGCCTGTGGCTCAAAGCGCGGACCCTCGCCGCCCTGGCCGATCACCTGCCGGCGTCCAACGTTGAAATCGAGGTGCAATTCCACAAACCACTGCGCCTGCCCGGCGAAGTGCTGCTCTGCGCCAGCGCCCCGGCATCCAGCGGACAATTGCGCCTGACCGGTGGCAATGATTTGCTGCACATGATCGGCAGTTGGCAGCCGGTAGACCGATGACCTGCCCGTCATGTAGGAGCGGGCTTGCCCGCGATAGCGGCTCGCCTGACACACAGCATCAAGCTGATCGCGGGCGAGCCCGCTCCTACAGTTCGCGTTCGCTCACTGCCACCCCTTGCTTCCCGCCCGCATCCCCTTGAAGCTATACGTCTTCAGGAGAGCCCCATGAACCTCGTAGAACTCACCCAACGCCTGCACCAGATTCGTGATCGCAACGACTGGCGGCAATTCCACAGCCCGAAAAACCTGGCCATGGCCGCCAGTGTGGAGATGGCTGAACTGGTGGAAATCTTCCAGTGGCTGAGCGAAGACCAGTCACGGCAGTTGCCGACAGACCAACTGGAACATGCCGGTCAGGAAGTCGGCGACATCGTCCTGTATTTATTGCTGATGTGCAGTGAACTGGGCCTGGACATGGAGCAGGTGGTGCGCAGCAAACTGGCCGACAGCGAACGGCGGTTCAGCCAATGAGCGACCGTCATTTCGATCACCTGGCGACGCGGTTCGCGGAAAAAATATACGGCGGCGCCAAAGGCGCGATTCGCTTGGCGGTCTTGCAGGCCGATCTGCTTGAAGTGCTGCCCGACCGGCCGCTCAAGGTGCTGGATATCGGTGCCGGGCTGGGCCACATGTCGTTATGGCTGGCGGAACAGGGGCATCAGGTCACCCTGGCAGAACCCGCCGAGCCGATGCTTGACGGCGCCCGCCAACGCTTTGCCGACGCTGGTCAACGTGCGACGTTTATTCAGGCGCCCTGGCAGGCGTTGCTCGGCCAACTCACCGAACAATACGATCTGGTGCTGTGTCACGCCGTGCTTGAATGGCTGGCCGAGCCCCATGCGATCCTGCCGGTGCTGCATCAATTGACCAAGCCCGACGGCTGGCTATCACTGGCATTTTATAACCGCGACGCGCTGATTTATCGCAACCTGCTCAAGGGTCACTTCCGCAAAATGCGCAAGAACGACATGGCCGGTGAAAAACAGAGCCTGACCCCGCAACAACCACTTGATCCGCGCGAATTGGCAGCGCAACTTGATGGTCTATGGCGAGTCGAAACTCAGAGTGGTGTCAGGGTTTTTCACGACTATATGCCGCCCGAATTCCAGGCCAAGGTGCAACTCGCGGATTTGCTGGAAATGGAGCTGGCCCATCGTCGTCACCCAAGCTTTGCCGGCCTGGGACGCTACCTGCACTGGATGTGTCGGCCCCTGTGAATCGTTTATCGCCAAAGAGGCTCACTGCGGAGATCATCATGAAACGCCTCGCAACACTGTTGCTCTGCCTGGGCGTCAGCGCCTGTCAGACGCCGAATCCGTATGTCGCCAGCTCCAACCCGCTGCCTGCGGCGCCGCCTCAGGCCGACAACCCCGTGGACATGAGCGCCTACCCTGCGCCGACCCTGGACTACGGGCACTATCGCAACTGGACCTGGGTCAACAACCAACTGCCCGCCGGTTCGCCATGGGCCAGCCCGGAACAATTGGCCGAAGCGGTCAGCAGTGGCCTGGACCAGCGTGGCTTGCGTCCCGTCATGGCCACGCAAATGGCTGATCTGGGCGTAACGGCAGACCTGCACATGGAAACCCGTCTGCGTCAGGTGCAAGAGGACGTCTACGCGGGCGGCGGTTACTACAATGGCTATCACCGGTACGGTTATGGCGGCTACTCCACAATCCCGGTGGTGCGCACATATCAAGTGCAAGTGCTGGTGGTACGCATCAGCCTGTTCGATAACCACAGCGGTCAACCGGTGTGGAACGCCAGCGCCGAAACGGCCGCTGGCGGTGATCAATCCGGTCGCGCGCAAGCATTGCGTCAGGCAATCGCCCACGCGTTGACCACTTACCCCCCTGCGTAACTGTTAACGGAGAACGATCATGTTCCGCCGTCTCGCTGTGCTGTCTTTCGCGGTGCTGCTCAGTGCTTGCGAAACCAACCAGGTCAGTCATGACTTCGACGCCTCGAGGGACTTCGGCGCCTACCGTAACTGGAGCTGGAAAGAACCTGCCCTGCAATATCGGCCGGACGATCCTCGGATTAAAAGCGACCTGACCGAACAAAGGATTCGACAGGCAGTGAGCGAGCAACTCGACCAGCGCGGGCTGCGCCAGGCCAGTGTGGGCAGCAAGGCGGACGTCTCGGTGCAAACCTACCTGATCGTCGAGGACCGCCAGCAGTTGATCAGCACCAATTATGGGGGCGGTGGCTGGGGTGGGCCATGGAACCGTGGTTATTGGGGCGGCGGCGCATTCAACGAAACCCGCAGCGTCGATTACAAGGTCGCCACGCTGCAAATTGACATGCTTGATGCCAAGGACGGAAAACTGATCTGGCGCGGCAGCACCGAACAGGTGATGAACACCCGCCAGGCCAACCCGGCAGATCGGGATGCGGAGATTCGGCAATCCGTGTTCAAAGTGCTGCAGCAGTATCCGCCGCATTAACGCGAACTCCTTGTAGGAGCGTAGGCCGATTGGCATGCGCACTCCCAAAGCCTTGACTACACTGGCCTGCACACGGGTGAGTAGCGACGGCTTTGCCGAAGGAGTGCTAGATGTCTCCCCTAATGGACTCTTGCGCCGACCGCGGTCGGCAGCGCGGTGCTATCGGCTTAATGGCGGCCTTGACCCTCGGTTTGGCGCTGATTTTCTTTCTGCTGGTGATCGACAGCGGCCGTCTGTACCTGGAGAAACGCAGCCTGCAACGGATCGCCGACACCGCCGCACTTGAAGCCGCCACCCTCCTCGGGCAATGCACACCCACCAACACCGCCTCCGTTTATGCCATCGCCGCCGCGACGCGCAACGGTTTTACCGTCACCGACAACAGCCGAACCCTGACCACCGATTGCGGCACCCTGACCACCGGGGCCGATAACCTGCGCGCGTTTAGTGTTAATGCCGGGCAAAACCAGGCGATTCGGGTGGTAGTGACCCATGCGGTTGCCCAGAGCATTGCCGGCGGCGTGGCGGGCTGGACGCCGTTGGGGTCGATGATTACGTTGAGTGCGACGGCTGTGGCGACGGTGGCGCCTCCACTGGCTATGTTGACGATCCGCAGTACCTTGCTGGCTGTCGACAGCACCAGTTCGCCGATTCTCAATGCATTGGTCGGCGGCATGCTCGGCGGCAGCCTTAACCTGGATGCCGTGGGCTGGAATGGTCTGATCAACACCAATATCAATTTATTGCAGTACTTGAACCAGTTGAAGCTGGATTTGGGCATTACGGCGGTGGGTTATACGCAGGTATTGGGCACCTCGGTTTCTATTGGCCAGTTAATTCAATCGGCCATTACGGTGTTAGGACCTTCGGGAACATTGAACGCAAACTTAAACCAAATCAAAGTTGCCGCCGGGACGACGAGCGTGGTGCTGGGTGATATTTTGCAGGTCAAGGGTGGGACTGAGACGGCTGCATTGAATGCCAGCGTACAGTTATTTCAGTTGATTGAGGGGTTTGCACAACTTTCCAATAAAAATAACGGCGTGGCAATCAACCAAAATATTAATCTGGGAGTGGCAAACGTCTCGACCATGGTCCTGGTCCTACAGCCGCCGCAAATTTCAGCCGTGGGCAATCCAGCCCTGGCGGCATTGAACCCACTGGGACCGGACAGGATCTACGTAAGAACCGCTCAAATTAGGGCGTTGATTTCTGTTAATCTGCCAGTTCTAGATGCACTTAGCCCGCTAATAACTAATTTAAATAATGGTATAAGCTCCCTGATAAGCCCCCTCAGCAACACTCTGAAAAGCCTTTTAGGACTCGATATCGTCGGCGCTCTTAGCTCAGCTACTTGTCTTCTCGGGGCAGGTTGCCAGACCCCTAGCGTAGTACTATTACCACCACCGGTGAAAATCGGCTTAAACATAGATGTCGCCAGTGGTTCCAGCTACGTAACTGCCTATAGTTGCCCCAGCCCTACAAACAAAAGCCTGACGACAAACACACTGACATCCCTATTGAATATCAACATTGGGAATATTGACCCCACCAGTGCATTCTCTACTAACAATGCGACCCCGCCCCCAACAACAGTTGTTGCCAAGCCATTGGAGTTACTCGATATAGGTGTGCAGACGTGTTACAGATTTCTAATTTTCCCTTCCAAGTGTGACCCACGGATTCCGAACGTTGGTGGGGGTATCGGCATCAGCTTTAACAGCCCGGTAGGACAATCCCAAGGTTCAGGAACTCCACACACCTACTTAACCTCGGACCCAACGCCGCTGCCCAACATCAACCAACAGCCTCCAGACTACTTCTCATTCACTAGCAACACCAACCTCGTAAGTAGCCTATACAACACAATTGCCGGCGTCCAAGTGCAGGCATATCAGCCATCCGTTACCAATCCAATGAGCACCATTCTTACGTTGGTAGCGGGCGCTCTTACGGGGGTGACCACGGCGCTTCAAGCAATCATCCAGAACGCGCTAAGCCCAATCCTCGACCCACTCATCAACACCCTACTCGCCAGCCTCGGCATCAACCTCAATCAAGTCGACGTGGGCGCCAACCTAAGCTGTAGCGCCGGCCGGGCCTCGCTGGTGATTTAATCGCCCTTGGCCAGCGGCAACATGATCCGGAACTGCGCACCCTCGCTGGCATTGGTCACGCTGAGGCTGCCGCCCATTTGTTCGATAATCCCGTAGCTCACCGACAAGCCCAACCCGGTGCCGACACCAATCGGTTTGGTGGTGAAAAACGGTTCGAAAATCTTCTCCAGTAATCGCGGGTCGATGCCGCCGCCGTTGTCTTCCACCAGCATCCACACCGACTCTTCATCGCGTTCGGTGGTGAGTGAGATCCAGGGTTCAAGTTCGCGGTTGTTTTCGCGTTTGGACAGTAGCGCATCGCGGGCGTTGACCATCAGGTTGATCAACACCTGTTCCAGTTGGTCCACGTGCCCACGCACGTGCACCGGCTGCTCCAGCACGGTCACGCGCAGGTCGACGCCTTTGCCTTTCATGCCTTCGGTCAACATGGCGACGGTGCCGTCCACCGCCTGTGCCGGGTCGAACAGTTGCTGTTCGATTTCCGAGCGGCGGCCAAACACGCGCATGTGGTCCACCACGCGTGCCGCCCGTTGCACTTGTGCGTCGATGCGGTTGAGTTTTTCGGTGAGGTAGACGATGTCCGCGTCGCCTCGACTTAGACGCTTAAGTACGTTGACCACCGCCATGCGCATCACGTTGAGCGGCTGGTTGATCTCGTGGGCCAGGCCGGTGGCCATTTCGCCGAGGGTGGCCATTTTTGCGCTTTGCGTGAGTTGCATCTGGGTGCGGCGGATGTCGGTGTTGTCGCGTCCTACTGCCTGGATCTCCAGTAACTGACCCTTGTCATCGAACACTCCACGATCTGCCCAGATCCACCAGGCGTGTTCGCGCCCTGGCAGTTCGAGGCAGATTTCCGCCGTGCTCACCGGCGACTCAGGCGTCAATAAGGCAATGCGCTGCACGAAGGCTTCGCGTTGTTCAGCGGACAACCATTCGCCGAGGTTCACCCCCGCCACTTCATCCGGCGCGCGCTCCAGGTAATTGGCCAGCGGTCGGTTGCCAAAGCTCAACACCAGGTCCGGTGAGTAGCGGCAGATCATCGCCGGCGAGTCTTCGACCAGAATCCGGTAACGCTCTTCGCTCTGTTTCACTTGCTCCGCCGCCAGGGTCGCGTCGGTGACGTCCAGCCACAGCCCGACAGCCTCCAGCGGAATGCCGAGATCATCGCGCAACAGCTTGGCTTCATCGAGCAGCCAGTGGTAGTCACCCCGTATGTCGCGCACCCGGTAGCGACTGCTGACGCTGCCTTCACGCAATAGCTCGCGCGTGCGGGCGAAGTAGATGTCGCGGTCTTGCGGGTGAATGTAATGGCCTAATTGGCCGTCTGCGCAATCGGCCAGGGTCAGGCCGAGCAAGGGCATGAGGCTGGCACTGAAGAAAGTTGGTTGCAGCGCGCCTTCAACATAACGTTGCACGTAAATCACTGCGGGAGAACTGGCGACCAGATTGTCGAGTCGCGCATGGGCTGCCGCTGCCTGGGTTTCCTGATTTTTGATATCGCTGACGTCGAGCATGAAGCCCAACACCCGACGCACCTGACCACTGATCACCAATTGTCCCTGGATACGCAGCCAGATCGGACCCTGCCGCGCATCGACGTGATGCATACGCACACAGAGCAACATCGGTGTGCCTTTGTCGTGCAGCTCTGTCAGACGGCTGGCCAGTTCCTCGCGGTCCACTGGATGAATCAGCGCCAGCCAATCCTGCAGCGGCATGCGCTCGGTAAGCTCGCCCAGTTGCAGACTGCGGGCCAGTTGCGGCGCCAACTGCACTTCCTCGCCGGGCAGCAGCTCCCACCAACCGGTGCCGAGCAGGTCTTGCAGTACATCGAGGCGTTCCAGTTGCCGCTGATGGTGGTCCTCAGCCATGCGGTGCAATAACGGCCCGGCCAGCGCAGCGCTCAGTTGCAGCCATTCGCGGGCGCTGAGGTCCGGCGCCTGCTGCTCGGCGCTGTAGAAACCGAACAGCAGCCAGGCGTTGACCTCAGCCTCTTCGCGATACGGCAGCAGGAAACCGTCGGCGTTGCCGAAAGCACTTTGCAGGCGCGGCAGTTCGCTGTGTGAGCTGAAGTCGATTTGATGGGGAATGGTGCCATCCAGCGTGTCCAGTTCGGCCCCCAGACGCTGCCCGTCTTGCCACAGTTGCGGGGCGGTATGCGCGCTGTAGTGGCTGTAGATTCGCCAGCCAAGACCATTGATTTCGGGCAGGACCAACGCCAGACACGGCACATGCCAACGCTGCCCGATCTCCTGCAGCTGTTCGCCCACCACCTGCGTCAGACGGGCGAAACTGCACGCGCGAATCTGCTCGGCCATGCGCCCGGCGCTCAGCAGGCATTGTTGTCGACACTGCGCGGCCAGGGTCTGACGCACCAGATCGCCAACGTCCAGCAATTGAAGACACCAACTTCCATCATGCGGCTGCACCCAGCCCCGAGTGTGCAACACCAGGCCACTGGCGCCCCTGAAATCCAGGTCCAGTGTTTGTCCGAGCCAGTTTGCCGGAACACCCTCCACCACCCACGCGCTGTCGGGCATCAAATACTCTGTGAGCTTGCGTCCCGGCGCAGGCAGCACGCCGACATCCGACAGGTGGTGAGTGCGTAGTGGAATCGGCGTCGCCAGCAACACGCGCAAGGCGCCGCTGAGTTGCAACACCTGACCTTCGGCATCGAGTTGCAGGTGCAGGCTGGCACTCGCCTGTTCTGCGCTATGAACGAGTTCGACCGGCTGCACCTCGGGGTGCCCCAGCAAGCGGCCCAGCAAGCCTTCTTTAAGGAACAAGTTGCAGACTCGCGGTGGCGATCAGATTGGCCGGCAGATTCGGAACGGTGCCCACGAACGGCAACACAATCAGCGGCATGACGTTGGTCAGTTTGCTCTGTGGATAGGTGATGGTGACCGTCAGCAGCTTGCCGTCAAACGTCGGCTGAATGCTGGAAGCATCGATCGCCAGGGCCGTCGGCATCCAGCTCAATTGACTGGCGACCGTCGCGCTGGCCTGGCTCTTGACCGTGGTGATGTAGTTGTTGGTTGCCGGATCAACCGCCACCGCACGGCGCACCGCTTCCGTTGCCGCCGTATTGAATGACTGCATCATCAGCAACGGCAGGCTATAACTCATCAGACCGTAGAGCACCGCAAAGAACACCACGAACACCAGCGCGAATTCGATGGCAGCGGCGCCCCGTTGTTTATCGGCGAATGTGGGGTGTTGGGGGGATGTGCGCGAGGCGTTTTGCATGTCGACGTCTACCCTGACAATGCGGCTTCAATTCAGCATAGGTTTGTTTCCACGGATCAGGACTTTTTTTACCTCATGCAGCTCATTTTATTGTTGGCCTGGCTCGTCGCGTGCGCCGAACAGGATGCTCGACAGCGGCAAATCTCCAACTGGCTAACCTTTGGCGCTTTTGCCGTGTTCTTGTTGTTTGTGCTGTTCAAGGGCCAAACCTGGCTCGGTTCGACGGCGGCCGAAGGTGGCTGGGCATTGCTGCTGGCACTGGCCTTCACCCTGCCCGGCTACGCGCTGGGCCGCCTCGGTGCCGGGGATGTAAAACTGCTGGCAGCCTTGGCTTTGGCCAGCGACAGCCTGCACTTGCTGGGGACTTTTGTCGGCGCCGGCGTGGCCAGCATCGCCTGGCTGCTGATACGCCAATACGCGTGGCCGCATATGAGTCAATGGCTTACCCAGCGCTATCGGCAATTAGGGCCCGAAACGTCAAATAAACAGCCTTTTGCCCCGTTCCTTTTGGTTGGATTCGTCCTCGTTACAAATTGGATCCACTAGTCGAAAAGCAATGATAGCGCTATGTACATAGTCGGAAAGTGCGACTACGTTTATGCCTGTGAACTCGAATGAGTGATAGGGTTGGGCTGCCATCAGTGCAGGGCTTTTTCAGGGTCTGGCGTGAAGCCAGAGAAAAAGTATCAAGGAAAATGCAAAGGCGTCCGGCCATCGGTCAGTAGTAGCTTGCAGGCATGGAGTAGCGCGTGAACAAGCATTCGGCTGTAAAAATACTTATCGTTGATGACCAACCGCTCATCGTGGATGAGCTCCATGAGTTCCTCGAAAGCAGCGGTTATCCCTGCGTTGCCTGTTATTCCAGCCGAGACGCTGTCGCGCGCTTTGTCGACGACATCGAAATCGGCCTGGTGATCTGCGACCTGGCGATGCCGGATCTGAACGGCATCCAACTGGTCGAAGAGCTGACGCGCATCGCCGGTAAAACCCGGGTCTTCGAATCCATCATGTTGACCGGCCAGGCCGAGAAGCAGGACGTGATCAAGGCGTTGCGCGCCGGGATCGCCGACTACTATCAGAAGCCGGTAAATCTGACTGAACTGCTCGAAGGCGTGCAGCGCCAGGAAATGGCCTTGCTCGAACGGCACAGGAGCCACCAACACCTGGGCCATCTGAACGAAAAACTGAAGTTTCTCGCAGCCTCCATCGACGACATCTACCAAGACCTGGACAAGGCCCGGCGGCAACCGCTGTTGGCGCCGGAAGTAGAGGTGGGCAACGATCTTGAGCAGGCGCTGGAAAAGGTCGAGATGCCGGCGATGTTCGATCAGCTGTCGCCACGACAACTGGACGTCGCGCGGTTGGTGGGCAAAGGCCAGACCAACTATCAGATCGCCTGTGAGCTGGGCATTACCGAGAACACGGTGAAGCTGTATGTGTCACAGGTGCTGCGCCTGACTCGCATGCACAACCGCACGCAACTGGCGTTGGCACTGTCGCCATCCACCGCGGCCATGAGACAGCGTGCTACTGCCCACTGATCGCTTCCCTGTGTAGGAGCGAACTTGTTCGCGAGGCGACGAGTCAGGTACACCGCATTAAGCCGCTCGCCAACAAGTTGGCTCCTACAGGGGGCGGTGTATCTGAAACACCGCATAATGTCTCTCGCCAACAAGTTGGCTCCTACGGAGCTTTGTGTTCAACCAACTACTGCCCACCACCCGGCACTTCCCCGCCTTTCTTCTGCTCATAAAAATCCGGAATGTCATGGGTATAGCTCTTCAGCCAGCGCTGAAAACTGAGGTCGCGCTCGGCCTGAGTCATGGTCTGCGGCACAGTCGAGGCGGCAGTGGCGCTTGGCTGCAACTGCAGCCAGAGTTCTGTCTCTTGTTGCTGTGCCGATGACGGCCCTTGATCAATGGCCCAGACGCTGGCTGACACACTCAACACGCAAAAACAGCCGAGGATTTTTCGCTTCATGCTGATCTCCCTGTTCACTTGACGGTCGGCGTATAGATCATCGCCGCGACCTGAGCAGGCGGTGTCGCGACCTTACTCACCGGCCCTTTGAGTTTCTCCGCGCGGGCCTGTGCGTCACTGACTTGCTCCGGCGTCAGGCCGAGCTTCGACACCAATTCCGCCGCCTGCTGCCAGTTATCCTGATAGATCAGCAGGGTCACCAGATTAGTCGCCGCCAGGGTGTCGCTTTGCTTCAATTCAATCGCAGTGAGGAACTCGAACCGCGCCTTGTCCAGCTTCAATTGGTTGAGGTAAACCACACCCAAATCATTGCGGACTTTTTCATCGGTAGGCGCCAGTTTTGCCGCGCTCACCAAATGCGCCAAGGCCTGGTTATTGTCGCCACGCGCCGCCGCGATTTGCCCCAGGCCATGCTCACCCTCGGCCGCCAGACAGGTCCCCAGCAAGCTGCGGTACAGAGGTTCGGCGTCGCTGCGCCCGAGTTGACGCAAGACCCTGGCCTTGCGCAGACGCACCTCTCCCAAGGTGTCTGGCAGGCCTTCCAGATTGGCCAGGCTGGCATGCAGACGGCCTTCGTCGGCCATGCTTTGCGCCTGACTCAGCACCAACTCCTGTTCAGAGCTCGCTTTGCTGCAGCTCGATCCCGCGACCGGAAACGGCATCCACGGTGCACTGCCGTCGGTGGCGCAACCACTGAGCAACAGCACACCAAACATCACGATGATTGCTCTCATTCGACACTCCTCATTTAGCACCCAGCGCGCGGCTGATCGCGGTAAAACCCGGTCCGGCCAACACGATCAGCAAGGCGGGAAACAGAAAAACCATCATCACCACCGACATCTTCGCCGAGAGCTTGGAGATGTACTCCTGCAGTCGGGTCAAACGCCGGTCGTCGAGCAGTTGCTTGAGCGTCAGCAGCGACTTCATCGCCCCGCCGCCCTGATGGATCAGTTGATTGAGGATCACGCAGGTGTCATTGAACTCGTCCACCGCCAGCAAGGTGGCGGTCTTGCTCAGCTCTTCGCCCAGCTCCAGACCCGAGTCGACCCGCACCAGAATCAGCCGCAGCTCTGTGGACAGAATCGGCAATAGCTGCTGGCCTTCAGCACTGAGCACGCGCAAGGCCTGCTCTACCGCCATGCCCGATTCGAAGAGGATTCGCAGCAATGGAATGAAAGTCGACACCTCGATAGCCAGCTGTTTTTGACGACGCGTACCGGCGATCGCCAACACTCTTTTGGGCAGCAAATAGCCGATGCCCAAGGCAAACAACGGGGCGATCATCGGGTACTGCAACGGCTGATAAAACAGCTGCTGAACCAACACCGTCAGCCCCAATAACAGTAAAGGCACGCCGATCTGAAACGCCGCGTACAACGAACGCTGACTGGCGCGACGCCAGCCCACGCGGTTGAGCAACAGCTGGCTTTCGCTGTCCAGGCTGACCGCACGTTGCCCGACTTTGCTGTCACCCAACACGCGCAGCCAGCTGCCGAACCGATTGTCGCGCACCATCTGCCCGCGCAAGCGTTGCGCCACCTGGCGCTCACTGCGTCGTTGCGCCGCCAGGTGATTGATCAGCAGTAAAGCAGCCGCCGCGAACAACAACGCACTGATCAGCAGGGCCATTTCAAATACTCCGCAACATGCGCCACAGCGCGACACAACCCAGCACCTGCATGGTGAACGCCAGCAGCAACATGTGTTGCCCGCTGCTGTCGCTCCACATGTTCATCAAGTACTTGGGGTTAACGGTCATGAAGTAGCCGACCATGGCCACTGGCAACGACGCCAGCACTACAGCAGTCATTCGGGTTTCGCCGGTCATGGCGTGCAATTGCCGGCTGATCTGCTCCCTCTCGCGGATCAGCTTGATCAGGTTTTCCAGCAGCTCGCTGGCATTGCCGCCGTAACGATGGTTGACCCGCAAGCCGAGCGCAAACAGGCGAAATTCTTCTTTTTCATAGAGCTCGGCAAAGTCCTGCGCCGCGTCCGGCAAGCTGACCCCCAACTGCACGTTGCGCTGAATCCGGCCCATGGCATTTTTCAATGGATAATCTGCCGCCTCGATACCCAACAGCACCGCGTCGGCCAGGGTGCGGCCCGACTTCAGGCTGCGCACGGCGTGGTCGAGCAGCGGCGGCAGTTGCTCGATCATGCGCCGCACGCGCCGTTGGTAGCGCCAGGTGATATACACACGCAGGAGCAAGGGTGGGATCACCAACGCCAGCAACAGACCCTGCCAGCCACCGGCCAGAAATCCGATCAACATCGACACGCCCCACACCATCAGCGACAGGCCCAGACGATCCGTCGGACGCCCGAGCCCGGCGCGTAAGAACGCCCGTTCCATGCGCGCCCATCCCGGCTTGTCGATGTGCAGT
Source organism: Pseudomonas sp. NA-150 (assembly GCF_044336365.1). Classification (NCBI taxonomy): domain Bacteria; kingdom Pseudomonadati; phylum Pseudomonadota; class Gammaproteobacteria; order Pseudomonadales; family Pseudomonadaceae; genus Pseudomonas; species Pseudomonas sp. NA-150. The sequence continues at coordinate 6,018,363 of NZ_CP172305.1, forward strand.
TGAGGTTGCCCATGGGCCAGCCGCACGAGGACTTTTTCCGCCGCGCTTTTGCGCACGCCGCGATAAAACAGCGACAGCGATGCCATGAGCAACATCACAAACATCAGCCCAAGCAACAGCGGTCCGGCCATCTCCCACACTCCCTGTTGAGCGAATTTGCCCCAACTAATAATCGCGCCGAAGTTTGTCCCCGGCCGGGTGTACCGCTTCGCGCAAAAAGCCGGCGCCGGTGCGCCGATCCAGACGGAACAGGGTGTTGGTCACGTACACGTCATCGCGCACGCCGACAACCTCCACCACTTCACTGACACAGCGGCGGCCATCGGGCATCCGCGTCAGTTGAATCACCACGTCCAGCGCAGCACAAATCATCTGCCGCAGGGTTTTCTCCGCGACTTGACGCCCGGTCAGGCCCACCAGGGTTTCCAGACGCAGCAACGCATCCTGCGCATTGTTGGCGTGCACGGTGCTCATGGAACCGTCGTGGCCGGTGTTCATCGCCGTGAGCACGTCGAGCACTTCGACGCCGCGAATCTCGCCAAGAATGATGCGGTCCGGGCGCATCCGCAGGGCGTTGCGGATCAGGTCGCTGGAGCGGACTTCGCCATGCCCTTCGGCATTCGGTGGCCGGGTTTCCAGGCGCACCACATGCGGGTGGCTCAATTGCAGTTCGGCCACGTCTTCGATGGTCACCAGGCGTTCGTGGGGGGTGATCAATTGACTCAGGACGTTGAGCAAGGTGGTCTTGCCGGTGCCGGTGCCGCCGCTGACGAGGATGTTGCAGCGCTTGCCAACCGCATGCTCGAAGAACTCGAAAATCGACTGATCGATGGTCTGCATGGCGACCAGATCGGAGCTCTTGAGCATGTCTTTGCGAAACTTACGAATCGACAGGCATGGCCCGTCCAGCGCAATCGGCGGGATGATTGCGTTGACCCGGCTGCCGTCGGGCATGCGCGCATCGACCATCGGCGACGACTCGTCCAACCGTCGGCCCATCGGCGCCAGGATACGCTGCATCACCCGCTCGACGTGATGTGAATCGATAAAACGCAGGTCGGTGTGATGCAGCACGCCGTCGCGTTCGATGAACACTTTGTGCGGACCATTGACCAGAATCTCGGTCACCGACGGATCGCGCAGCAGCACTTCCAGCGGGCCGAAACCGGTCAGCTCATCCACCAGTTCCTCCGCCAGCCGCTCCATCTCGTAACGGGAAATCGCCAGGTGCAGACGGCCGATGTACTCACCGACCTTATCGGTGACGAATTGCGCCAACGCCGGCCGCGAGCCTTCCAGCAGGTTTTTCCCGGTTTCTTCGATGGCGTCGATGATGTATCGATGCAGCACCAGTTTCAGGCCTTGGGCATCGAGGCCGTTGCCCGCTGCACGCGGGGCAACGCCGAACAGTTTTTCTCCGCTCATTTATGCCCCCACAAACGATTGAGCCAGCCTTCATGGGGCTTTTCCGCACCTTCTGAGCGCTTGGCCAGCCGCTCACCCAACGAGCGCAAGCCCACACTCAGTGGCTCGCGGGGCGATAGCTGGAACAGTGTCACCCCCTGATTTTTCGCGTTCAGTCGCACCTCAGGACTGAACGGCAACACCGCCAACACCGGCAGGCCGAAGGTCTTGCCCAAATCTTCAGAACTGGGCGCGACCGCGCGAAGATAGCGGTCGACCAACAAGCCCGCGTGTTGCAACTTCATCCCCTTGTCGCGCCACAGGCTGAGGATCGCCAGATTGCGTCGGCAGTCGAGCACGTTCTGATCGGTGTACCACAACAGCTGATCGCAATGACTGACAAAGGTCCGCAACGCTTCGCTGTCTGGCTGGCCGACGAGGTTAACCACCACATGCTGAAAATGTTGGCGCAGCGCACTGAGTAGCATGTACAGCTCGGCGGCACTGGTGTGCTCCAGCAAGTCATCGCCATCTGCATACGCGAGTATCCGCAGCCCGGACGCCTCAGTGGTGAAGGCGCTGTCGATCAAGGTTGAATCCAGTCGGCGCAGGTGGCGCACGGCATCCCCAAAGTTGAACGACGCTTCCAGCCCCAGCATTGACAGACTGTCGCCACGCGGCAGGCCCAAATCGAGTAATAAGGTGCGCTGCGCGGACTGCTGCACCACCAACGCCAAATGAGTGGCGAGCATCGCCCCGTCGGCGTTGGCTTGCGCGCCATACAGCACGGTCAGCCCGCCCATGTTCGGGTTCGGCGCCACTGGCGGCAGACGCTTGCCCAGCCGTCGGACCAACCCCGCGACTTCACTGGAACGTGAACCATAGGCTACAAAATCCCGCGCCCCGGCGCGCATGGCGTTGAGTACCAGCTGATTGTCCATGCCGTCCCCGAGGGCGACGATCGCCAGCATCGGCTTGGCCTCCAGCGCACCTTCGATCAACGCGCTTTGCGCGACCAGATGCTCGCGATCCAGGCCGACGAACACCAGGCTGGCGAAGGTCACGTCCACCAATGCCAACAGCTCGTCGAGGCTGCCGGCACCGGCGCTGACCACTTGCCCCATCGGTGCCAGCGCGCCCTGCAGCCACTCGAGATCGGTGCTGGTCCGGGTGATGGCGAGAAAAGTTTGACTCAGGTTTTGGCTCATTTCGATAACCCGCTCCGGCGCTCGTAATCGCCGGTTTCGAATAGGTACATTTGCAGGAAATTCGGATCGTAGTTGCGCAGCTTTTCCCCCGGCAGCGCGGGCAACGGTGCGTTCGCTGCCAGCGGTTGCACCAGGTGCGGGGTCACGATCATCAGCAGCTCGCGTTCTTCGCGGTTCAACTGCGAGCCGCGAAAGAATGCACCCAGGATGGGGATATCGCCCAGACCGGGAAACTTGTTGGTCGAGGCCGTGTTGTGGCTGCTGATCAAGCCGCTAAGCACAAAACTTTCGCCGTCCGCCAGCGAGACACTGGTATCGGTGCGGCGAATGGTCAGGGCAGGAACCGTCGTACCCTGGATGGTCACACCATTGGTGTAATCCAGCTCACTGACCTCAGGCGCGACTTTCAGGGCGATACGATTGCGCCCGATCACGGTGGGGGTCAAGGTCAGGCGCACACCAAATTCCTTGTACTCGATGGAGATGCCGTTGCTCTGCCCATTCGGCACTGGAATCGGAATTTCGCCACCGGCCAGAAAGCTTGCGCTCTGCCCGCTCAGCGCCACCAGGCTCGGTCGGGCCAGCGTATAAGCAAAACCGGTGCTCTCCAGCGCGTTGAGCATGCCGAGAATGTTGCTGTTACCCAGCACCAGATTGAACGTGCCGTTATTCAGCGGGATCTGCGGCAAAATATTGATGCCACCAGGCGAGACACTCGCCCCAGGCACCGAGCCCGGCGAGCCAAACAAGTAATGGTTGCCTTTGCCATATAACGAGGTAGTGGCCTCTTTCAGTTTGGTCCGGCTGACTTCGACAAAGCGGATATCGGTCTGCACCTGACTCGGCAACGACGGATCTTCCGACGGCGCGACTACCGTGTTGGTCAACGCGGCAGTGGCCTGACCTTGCACGAACACCATGCTTTGCCGAGGCGATGCAGAGCAGGCGGTCCAGACCATCAAGCTGGTGGCGCCCGGAGCAATACCGGTCAGCAGGAAACCCTGATCACCGTTCACATGCACGTCAGCGATTTTCGCGTCACCCACCGCCAATCGGGTGATGGCCACGGGCGAGGCCATGTTCTGCTGCAAACCCTGCCCGACTTCGATCACGCCGGGCAATGCGGTCAACGCCGAACAACTGGCAGGCGCTGCTGAAGCATGACTGACGACCACTCCCGTCAGGATCAAAGCCGAAACGACGCGCGTTACAACCGGCATGAAACTGCTACTCATGACATGCAATCCTTGCTTGATCAGGGAGTTTGTTGCGTAACCTGGTTGCCACGAATGATTTCGATGCCGCGCGGCGCCCGTGCGGCACTGGCCACAGTCGGCGGCTTGGGCGCAGTGCTGAGGGTCAACTGGTTGAAATGCAGGAGGTTGCGGTTGGTCGAATCCAGGCGCGCCACCAGATCGTTGTCTCCGGCCCAGTAGCGTTGCAGGTTCTTCTCTTCCGCACTGCGCACCGCTAGGCGAAGGATGCCCGACTGGGTCGCCAGCATCAGCCGACTGAGCATCTGCTCTGGCACAGCCAACACCACAGTGCGAGCTGAACTTCTGCGTTGTTCGAGCTTGAGTCTTTCGTCGCTGCTCAGTTCTCTATTGCCCGCAGCCTGACCATCGACCGTCGGCCCCAGCAGTTCGCCGACACTCAACAGACGCAGTGCGGGGATCACCAGTTGCGCCGATTTGTCGGCGTTGGAGGCGTCCTGCGGCAGAAACAGCATCACGTCGACATAATCACCGGGGCTCAACTGACCACCGGCTCCGATTACTTCATCCACCGCCACTGCCAGCGCCCGCTCATGGGGGCGAATCATCCGCGCCAGCGAGCCGCCCGCATCAAAACTGCTTTCGCTGAGCCAGGTGCCCGCGGCCAGTGCGCGCAAGGCACTGCGACCCACGCCATCTTCGATTTTGTTGAAGCTACCGGCGGGCGCAACCTTCACTCGCTCGAGGGTCAGATCGGCGGCGGTCAGGGGGGTATTGGGTGCAAGATCGTGCACCAGCACCAGGACGGGCTGGCGTAAAGAATCATCTACAGTTTGTACAACCGGTGCCGCCACCGACGCAGCAGGCGCCTGAGCCAAGGGTATGGCGGTGGGCGCCGGCGACGGGCGGCTCAAGACAAGGCCCCAATACCCGGCAATCACTGCGCCGATTAACAATAAAACAGCAAAGCCCATAGTCACACGGCTGTTCATGACGGCTCTCCCTTTCCCTCTGCACAACCTGCTCGTTGATTAAACGAGACAACTTCGCAATCAGGCAGCTATGAACAAGTAATTATTTCGCTATTTCAAAATAGCGCAGGTAAAGCAAAACGCCATGAGCCGCCAAAAATATACTGTACAACTTTTCTACACCCCCCTAATTCGCCGCTTTTTGACGCCAACTTTTGGGCTATCACTTTAGGATTAATGCTTTATTACAGTTGCTGGCTTTGAATTTGCCGACAATGCTGTGGGAGCAAGGAAATTTACACTGTAAAGCGCGTGATACACCGATGCCTCAAGGGTGCAAGGAGAAGTCAGATGTTCCTTACTAAAGTGATAGTCAAGACTCGGCGGTTTTTAAGAAGGAAGGACGGAGCGTCAGGGATCGAATATGCAATTATTGCAGCGATGGTTGCAGTAGCGATTATTGCATTTCTTCCAACAATATCGACCTCCGTTGGTACCATATTCTCCAAGGTAGATACCGCACTTTCGACAGCAGCAGCAAAACCCTAAACTGTATTTTAGTTATGTTGCTCATATAGCAAAGCGTGTCGTAAATAAGCCCTTTGTAGACAGGTGACCTTAATGGCTGTCCCTTCCCCAACACGCCAACAGCTCCTTTTAGTGGACGACGAAGAGGACGCCATCGAGGAGCTGGCGGAATTGCTTGAGGGCGAAGGCTTTTGTTGCTTTACCGCCACATCGGTCAAACTCGCCCTGCAGCAACTGACGCGTCATCCGGACATCGCGCTGGTGATCACCGATCTGCGCATGCCTGAAGAAAGCGGCGTGTCGCTGATCAAGCGTCTGCGCGAACATACCGCGCGCCAACACCTGCCGGTGATCGTCACGTCTGGGCACGCCGACATGGAAGACGTCAGCGATCTGCTGCGCCTGCAGGTCCTCGACCTGTTCCGCAAACCCATCTATCACGTGCGTTTGCTGGAAACCCTGAACAACCTGTTCCCCGAACCGCGGATGTATGTGGTTGGGTAACCCGCCCAACGCACATTCCCCGTTTGTTCATAATCAGCGGCTGATAAATAAAAAAGACGGGGGATCAAAAAGACTCCCCCGCCCGCACAGGCGTAAGTGCTGTACAAGAAGTCGTTGGCGACTACTGGCTGCCACGACGCCTCTTCAGAATGCCACCCAACCCGCCTGCGACTTCGCTGACTACGCCATCGACGCCCCCGCCGCTAGCATTGCCACCACTTGCTGAATCGCCTGCCAATACTGCCACTCAAACCAGGGGCTTCGCCGAAAAGCTCTCGGCCATGAACCCCATCACAATACTTTTTAGCGCAGAGAGCAACTCACCACTTTGTATTAATAATTTATAGACAGCACACCGTCTTGCTCGGAGGGGTTAATTCCAAGGTTATAATGGGGATTTATCAGATAAATATATCTCTTTAATTCAATAGCTTAATTAAATTTTAAATTTAATAAAAAACCAAAGTTATATATACAATTTACTAGATGAATGAGCGCCAGAATCCCTGAGATTGACCTCGACTCTGTAGGAGCTGCCGAAGGCTGCGATAAGGTCGGAACGACCTTTTGCGATGTCGACCGACCGCAGCCTTCGGCAGCTCCGACAAAGGTATGTGTGTCGCAGGCCTCAATCCCCAACCTCAAACTCAACCCGCGCCGTCTGCCCGCTTTCGTCAAGCACACTGAGTTGATAACGCCCCAGCCTACCCAGCACCGGGTTGAAGCTGCCTTGGGCATCGGTGTCAGCCATCGGCATGCCATCGATAAACCACCAACGTCGTCCGCTGCCGCCGAGGGCCGAGAGCTTGAGTTGCAGTTGCTCCTTACTGCCGGTCGGCAGCCGCAACTGGTCTCCCTCACGCACACCGACAATCGACAGCGGTGCCGCCAGGCTCGACGGCGGTGGCGGGCAGCCCGGGTCGCTGGCCGGCAAACGTGCGTCGCGACGTTCCAGACGTGGCAACCAGGGTTCCAGCGGCGCAGGCCACAAAGCGACCTCACGCAACTGCGCCTCGGGACAATCGGCCGCCACGCGTAACCCCTTGGCATTGACCCAGATTTTTTCCAGCAGCCCCAACCCCAACGGTTGATCACTGGCCTGCAAGGTCGGCGGCGTGGTGTTGTCCAGCGTCCAGGCAAAGCGCTGGCGACGGCAGTTCGGGTCGCTCTTGCTCAGCGCCTGCCCCAGCGGCCAACAGATCGCGGCAACCCCCACGTTCAGCGGTATGGCCTGCACTGGCGAGGCGATGCCGCGCTGGTAATCGCGGTTGATCAGCATGTCGTGCACTTGCAGCATCAACGGTGCCGCCGATGCCAGACCGAACTGCCCCGGGACCGGCGTACCATCCGGGCGGCCGATCCACACGCCGATCAAATACCGCGGTCCGACGCCAATCGCCCAGGCATCGCGAAAGCCGTAGCTGGTGCCGGTCTTCCACGCCAGCACCGGGCGCTGTACCAGGTCGGCATGGGGATCAAGATCGGGGCGCGACTGACCACTGAGGATCTTGCGCACAATCCATGCCGAACCGGGTGACAGCATCGGCCGCTCGCGCAGTGTGTCCTGTGGTTGCAGGCGCAGGTTGGCGCTTTTTCCGCCACGGGCAAACGCGCTGTAACCACTGACCAGATCCTCCAACCGACTGCCCGCGCCGCCGAGAATCAACGCCAGATTCGGTTCCGCCAGCGGTGGCAAGGTCAACGGGATGCCGCCGTTGCGCAACTCGGCAGCAAAGCGTTTCGGCCCATAGACTTCCAGCAGTTGCACGGCGGGCAGGTTCAACGACATCGACAAGGCCGAACTGGCCGACACCGCGCCACTGAAACCTGCGGAAAAATTACCCGGTCGATAGTCGCCGTAACGGCGTGGCACGTCTTGCAGCAGTGATTCGGAATCAATCAGTCCGGCGTCCATTGCCATGCCGTACAGAAAGGGTTTGAGGGTCGAGCCGGGCGAGCGCACGGCGTTGACCATATCCACATGACCAAAGCGCCGCGCATCGTTGATGTCGACCGAACCGAGGTAGGCCCGCACGGCCATGGTTTGCTCATCGACCACCAGAATCGCAGCCGAGGTATGCTCCGGCAAACGCGCGCGCCAACCCAGCAGCAAGTCCTCCAGCCGACGCTGCAAGGTGGCATCGATGGTGGTGCGAATCAGCGGCGGGCTGTCTGGGCGATTCAGGCGGCGGGCGAGCAGTGGCGCCAGACTCGGCTCCTGACGCGGCGCCAGCAACAGTGGTTCTTCCAGTGCCTCGTTGACCGCCGATTGCGGCCAGACCTGAAATTCGGCCAGCCTGTTGAGCACTTTGTCGCGCGCGGCCTGAGCGCGTTTCGGGTGACGATCGGGACGCAAGCGGCTTGGCGCCTGAGGCAGCACCGCCAGCAGTGCCGCATCTGCACGGGTCATCTGCGACGGCGACTTGCCGAGGTAGGCCCAACTGGCGGCGGCGACTCCCTGCAACGTCCCACCGAACGGCGCGCGGTTGAGGTAATGCGTCAGGATCTGATCCTTGGACAGGTGCCACTCCAGCTGCAGCGTGCGCCCCAACTGGCGCAACTTGCCGAACACGGTTCGCGGGTGTGGATCAAGCAGTCGTGCCACCTGCATCGATAAAGTGCTGCCCCCCGACACCACCCGCGCGCCGCTGAGGTTTTGCCAGGTGGCGCGCAGCAATGCCAACGGGTTGACCCCGGGATGCTGGTAGAACCAGCGATCTTCGTAGGTCAGCAGAGCCTCGAGGTAATACGGCGAAACCTGATCGCTGCTCACCGGGTAGCGCCACACCCCGTTGGCATCGGCAAAACGCCACAGCGGCGTACCGTCTTCCGCAAGCACCACCCGCGCCAGATCGTCCTCGGGCAGCGGCAGCGGCCAAATGCGGTCGGCCAGCCACAGCAGGGCAATGAGCAACAAAATGCTAGCGGCGATGCAACGCGCAAGTTTTCCGAAACTCAAAGCCAAGAGCCTCTATCCTCTGGGGAACAGATTGGTTTTTTCATTGGGACACACACATGCATGTAGAAAGCTTTTTCGAATGGCTCGGCCAGGCGCTGGGGGCGGTGATTCGCTTTATCGTCGACGGTCTGGATTGGTTGTTCAAGCTGCTGGCTCATGCCGGTGGCAATTTTGTCGAAGGACTGTCTCGCGCATTGGGTATGAACACGTCGCTGATCAGCATCATCGCCCTGATCATCGGCCTGATGCTGTTGTACTCCGCCATTCGCTCGTTCATGCGTGGCTCGATCATCGGCGGCATTATCTGGATGATCCTGGGCCTGTGGTTGTTGAGCTGGATTATTCATTGACCCGATACCACCCACTGTAGGAGCCAACTTGTTGGCGAGAAGCTTGACGCGGCGTGTCAGATCTTCCGCCTCGCGAACAAGTTCGCTCCTACAGGATTTCTATCTGATCGAAGAATTTTGGTCACCCAAAATCAGACCAATTTATTTACCCTTCACCACCAACTGCTCCGGCGCATCGCCCGTAGCATGCCAGTTCGGCCGGTACATCGATTCCACTTGCGGCGGCGGCACCCGGTAAGTACCGGGCGTCACAGCTCGCGCCAGATACAACAAATGCGTGCTGCCATAGCCGTCCAGGTCCAGCGCCGCCACGTAACGATCATCGCGAAATTCCTGGTGCTTGACCGCCGCATTCTGCATCGCGCTCTGCCACTGTTTGACCTGACCGCTGGCGTCTTCCAGGCTTGCCGCGCTTTGCGCCAGGTTCTGGTTTTCCAGCTCCAGACCGGCTGGCAACAGGTCCACCACCAACGCATCCGGTACTCGCTGTTTGGCTTTGACCTCCAGATGCACCAACACCAGATCACCGCTTTTCAACGCATTGAGGTTCAGCGCCTGGCCCTTCATCCCCAGGTATTCGCGGCGGATGCTCAGGTTCTCGCCACCCGGCGCCGGCGCCTGCTGTGGATAACCGGAAATCGTCAGCTGTTGGTACAAGGTCGCGCTGCCCTGGTTCTGCACGGTCATCGGGGACGCCAACAGCGGGCCCTGTAGCTTGAGGTTTGGCTGGTTATTGCTCAGTTCTCGGGTTTGATCGCCGCTGCTGAACAGCGCTGTCCAGTTCGGCTCAGGCTTGGCCAACAGTCCACGACCGGCCAGGAACAGCGAGTTGCGCTCTTGGGTCGACAACCACTGCGTCGCCGCCAGTTGATCGGAGAGTTCAAACAGGCGCTCGTCACGCTTGTCCGCCAGCAGGTTGTTCTCTTCCAGCAGCGACAGGATCAACGCCTGATCACGCAACGGGCTGCCATAGTCGGCCAGCCAGTCGTTGGCCTTGCGCGTCACCGCCAAGCCCGCAGTCAGCGCTTGTTCGGCCCGAGGTTTGTCGCCCATCTGATCCAGCGCGATGGACAACTGTACCAACGGCAGCCCGGAGCGCGCGTCGGCACGCCGTTCGAACAGACTGCGCAGCGCGCCCAACGGCGCCTGCTGACTGCGCGCCAATACCAGCCCGGCATAGGCTTGCACGGCGAACCGCGTATGGTCGGCGTTCTCGCTGTAGTTGACCTCGATCAGGTTGCGCTCCTGCAGATAGCGCAGCAGTCGCTCGCTGGCTTTCTTCAGGGCGTCCGGCGGCACCGCATAACCTTGCTCCCGCGCGCGCAGCAGGAAGTCGGTGACGTAGGCGGTCAGCCAGTATTCTTCATCACCGTCCGCGCCCCACAAACCGAAGCTGCCGTTGTAACGCTGCATCCCCAGCAACCGCTCGATACCCAGCTCGATCTTGCGTTTGCGATCCGCATCCGAATCACCTTGCAGGCCCAAACGCTTGAGGCTTGCGGCATCCACATACAGCGACGGATAGAGGCCACTGGCGGTCTGTTCGAGGCAGCCATAGGGGTAGGCTTTGAGGGCGCGAATCTGCTCGCCAAGGTTCAGCGGCGGACGGCTCGACACCGACAACAAGGCCTCACGGCCCTCAGGTTCGAAAGAATCCAACGCGCCATCAGGCAGGCTCCACGGCTGGTCTTTGAGCACCGCGCGATAGTGTTGCAACTGCGCCGGCCAGGCCGAGCGCACGCCCAGCGTCCATTCGCGGGTGAACGCCGGCAGGTTCTCGCCGGGCAAGTCCAGCCCGTCCACCAGCACCTTGATTTTGCCTTGACCAAAACTGCCCTCCGCCCGAACGGGGATGTGCAGCGTAGTGCGCTGGCCTTGAGCCAATTGCACGCTCTGCACAGCGCTGGCATTGACCAGACTCAACTGCCCTTCGGTGCTGAGTTGCACATTCAAGGTTTGCGCTTTGCCAGACAGGTTCGACAGGTCCAGCGCCAATTGCGTCTGGTCGCCCCCGGCGAGGAAGCGCGGTGCCGACAGCTCGGCTATCAGTGGCGCGGCGACCACGGTTTTCGCCTCGGCCATGCCATAACGATTACCGGTCCAGGCTTGAGCCATGACCCGCAGTTCACCGTTGAAGTCCGGGATATCGACGCTGACTTCGCCTTCGCCCCGCTCATCAAGTTTCACCGGCGCGCTCTGCAAGGCCACGATGGTGACGCTGGTTTGCGGCGGCTTGCCGCCCTTGTTCAGCGCCGCATCACCCCCAAACGCCAGGCTGGCCAGGCGCCCCTGACCGGCTTCGATCAATTGCCCATAAATATCCAGTTGATCGGCGCCATAGGCCTTGCGCCCGAACAGACTGGCGAATGGATCGGGGGTTTTGTAGTCGGTGATGTTGAGGATGCCGACGTCCACCGCCGACAGCAAAACCATGACTTCGGTCGGCACGCTGCCATCGGCATTTTTCGCACTGAGCTTGAGTTTCAGCGGCTGCTTGGGGCGCATTTTTTCCGGCGCGGTAATGCTCAGCGCCAATTTGCGTTGCGCGCGATCCAGCGGCAAATGCAGCACGCCCACCGCACGTTTGGGCGTGACATTGGCTTTACGCTCGCCCGGCCGGATCACCAGCGCACTGATGTACAGGTCGTGGCGCGTCCATTTTTTATCCAGCGGGATATCGAAAGTTTTGCCTTCGACGGGCACCTCGACTTCCTGCCACCACAACGGCCCATCGCTGGACTCCAGCAGCAAATAACCCTTGCCCGCCGCCGGTGGCGTGACCGTGACTTTGACCGTGTCGCCATCGGCATACGCCGGTTTGTCCAATGCCAGCTTGACCTGGTCCGGTCGCACTGCACCGCCTTCCGCGTTGTCTTGCCAGCGATAACCGGCCCAGAACCTCACACTGCTGAGCAGACCGGTTTGCGGGTCTTCGACTTCAACCCGATACGGTCCCCACTCCACCGGAAAACTGACTTTGGCGGTGTCGCCGGCCTTGATGCTCAGGGTTTCTTCATCGAGGTTAAGAAACTTCTCATTGAAGTGATCGCTCCAGCCATCGCTTTCCGAGTAGCTCCAGTAATAGTCGCGCCGCTCACGAATCAGCCGCACCTTGAGGTTGTCGGCCGCCAGTTTGTGGCCTTCGCTATCGGCCATCAGCAACTCGAATTCCGCCGGGCCATCGCCACTGGTTTGCTCACCGTCGAACAGTGCCCGGATGCCTGGCAACCGCTCGGCGGGCCATACCGGCTGGATCAAGCGCCGGGTAATCGGACGACCGCCGGACTCTTGCAGGCTGGCTTGAAAGATCAGTTGCAGCGGCGATTTGGCCTGCGCCCACTTGCTCTCCAGCTCCAGGCTCAACTCGCCATTGGCATCGAGCGTGTGCTCCTCCACATCGATGTCCTGGCTCAATTCCTCCTCGCTGATCGAGCCGAACTGGTAACCGGGCAAGCCGGGTACCGCATCGCGCAACGGCCTGACATACAGCTGGCCGGTCAGCCGATTGCCAGACGCCGGCGCGCCATACAGGTAACGACCGTTGATTCCGATGGTGGCGTTGTCGCCAGGGCTCAGCGGCGTATCGCTGCCCTTCAGCTCCAGCGCCAGGCGCTCGGGCAGGAAGTCTTCGACCTGAAATTCGTACATCAACGGTTTGCCATCACCGAGATCGAACAGCAGTTGCCAACGCCCGGTTGGCGCTTCGGCGGCCAGTGGCAGTTGGTATTGATAGAAACCCTGAGGCCCGACATCCCAGACAAACTTGCGACTGACCTGAGCATCCGGACGCCGCACTTCGACGTTGATCAGGTGCGGCTTCACGTCGGCACCGTCGTCATCGCGCAGCAGGCCATTGAGCAATACGGTTTCGCCGGGGCGATACAGATCGCGTGGACCGAAAACGAAAAATTGCAGCGGGTGTGCTTTGGGACCGGTGATGTCGAACTCGGCCAGGTCCAGCGCCGCAGTGTTCAGGCGCAGCACGCTGGTTTGTTCGCCCTGATGCGCCAACAGCACCTCGGCCTTGGCCGGCAACGGTAGCTGCGCATGGCCGGCATTGTCGGTCTTGCCCTGACCGACCACGCGGCCTTCGCTGTCGTAGATATCGAGCTGGATATCGCCCAGCGCCTTGCCGCCTTCCAGCGCCTGGGTGAAAACGTCCATGCGGTTCTGATAGCGATGCACCGACAGACCGATGTCACTCAGGGTGAACAGGGTCGCTGGCTGTGAATAGTTGTACGTGCCCGATGCTCGCATCACCGCCAGATAAACGCCCGGCTGTTGCAGCGGTTTGAGGCCGGCAATCGGCAGCAACAGGCTTTCACGGGTATTGCGCGCCGGATTCAGGTCAAACCGACCGCCGTAGACCAGATCGGCCATGGGCAGCAGGTCCTTGGACTCGTAACTCTGCAAAGTGCTAGCACGCCCCCAGCGGGTCATGAAGGCCGGCAACGATTCGGGCTTGATGCGAAAGAATTCGACATCCACTTTGTCGACGTTCAACGCGATCACCGGCAGACCTTCAGCCAGTCGCGTCGGCAACAGGCTGCCACGACTGGCGAAACCGACAGTGGGTTGCAGGTCGTTGGTTTCCAGACGGGTGATCGACTCCGCCGCCAGCTTGGCTTTGTTCACCGCCAGCACACCGGGGTCGATGGTCAATACCAACTTGCGCTTGGGCTCAAGGTGCCGCAGGCGCAGTTCCATAAGGTTGTCGGAGATTTCCCAGGCACCGTCGACCGTGCCGGATTTAGTGTCGATCAGGTGCAGTTTTTCCGCGAACTTTTGCTCGGGGTCCAAGGGAATGGAAAAACTGACCGATAGCGTGCTGGCGCCATCAACCTGGATTTCCGAAACGTCGACCACGCTCAGCTCGCGACCACTGTAGCGTTGACTCAGCGCCGCCAGATCGACGGCGGGTTTGGGCTTGCTCGTCTCCACCGCGACCACAGGCGCGGGCGTTGCCGGGGCCGGCGCGGGCTTGTCGGAAGTAGACGAATCACAGGCGCTCAGCAGCGTCAGCGCACAAGCCAGGAACAATCCGTTGTTAAACATGAGTCACTCATCGGCAGCAGAGGTGAGGAAATAAACTATAGGCGGGAAAACAGACCGCGGCCTTGAGGCTTTGTCGCGCAGAGCATTGCCGACAGACTGCGTAGGATTTATCTCCAGCAACCCATATCCCTGTAGGAGATTTGTACCAGGCACAGGCTTTGTGAGAGCAGTACACTGCCCGCCCTACCAAGGAGCCTCCATGTCGACACTGCTTAACGATTGGCGCGACCGCACGACCCATCGACGGGTCTGGGCATTGGCTGCGCCGATGATTCTTTCGAACATTTCCGTACCGCTGGTGGCGTTGGTCGACAGTGCAGTCATCGGCCATTTGCCCCACGCGCATCAATTGGGCGCGGTGGCAGTCGGCGCCAGTTTGTATACCTTCCTTGCCTGGGCCATGGGGTTTCTGCGGATGGGCACCACCGGGTTCGCGGCTCAGGCGGCGGGCCGTAGCGACGGCGCGGCGTTAAGGCAGATCCTGTGGCAGGGCTTGTTGCTGTCCATGCTGCTCGCCGCGCTGCTGGGTGTCTTCGGATTGCCCTTCAGTCATTTGGCGCTGGACCTGATGCAGCCCTCCGCCGACCTCAAAGCGCTGACCCTCGAATTCTTCCATACCCGCCTGTTCGGCCTGCCTGCCGCGCTGGCCAGTTACGCCCTGGTCGGCTGGTTTCTCGGCACGCAAAACGCGCGAGCACCCTTGGCCATTCTGTTGACCACCAACCTGGTGAACATCGCCCTCAATCTGTGGTTCGTTCTTGGGCTCGATTGGGGCGTGGTGGGTTGTGCACGAGCATCGGTGCTGGCGGAATGGATGGGCGCCCTGCTCGGTCTGGCCCTGGCTCATAAGAGCCTGCGCGATTACCCCGGCCAGGTCATGTGGCCGACACTCAAGCGCTGGGCCAGTTGGCGCCCGTTGTTGGCGGTGAATCGCGACATTTTCATTCGCAGCCTCGCCCTGCAATCGGTGTTCTTTCTGATCACAGTGCAAGGCGCTCGCCTGGGTGATGCGACGGTGGCGGCCAACGCTCTGCTGCTCAATGGCCTGTTGCTGACCGCTCATGCCCTTGACGGCCTGGCGCATGCGGTCGAAGCCCTGTGTGGCCACGCCATTGGTGCCCATGATCGAGCGGCATTGCGGCGTTCGCTGACCATCGCCACTGGCTGGTCATTGCTGTGCAGCATCGCGTTTGCCGGGCTGTTCCTGCTTGCCGGGCATTGGTTCGTGCAGATGCAGACCGACATCCCTGAAGTCCGCGAAACGGCCTTTATCTACCTGCCGTACCTGGCGGCACTGCCCATGGTTGCAGTCTGGAGTTACCTCCTTGACGGCCTGTTCATCGGCGCCACCCGCGCCCGGGAAATGCGCAATGCGATGGTGCTGAGTGTCGCCTTGATCGCGCCGGTGGCGTGGGTGAGCCAGAGCCTGGGCAACCACGGATTGTGGCTGACCTTCATGCTGTTCATGCTGTTGCGTGGCATCACCCTCGGCGTGATCGCCTTGCGCCTGAATCGCAGCGATGGCTGGTTTGCCGCACCGGGTCACGCCTCATTGACGTGAAAGCTGTTGGTTGCGCAGATCGGCATGAATGAAGTCGACCACATCATCCAGCACTGGCGCCAGGCCGCGCAGTGGCCGCGAAAAAGCCCCGACCAGGGTCGCGTGGTTGGTGTGGGAGAAATACAGTTCGCGAACCGGCACCCGATCTTCGCGCAACCGGGCCGCCATGCCGGCCGTATTGCGCGTTGGATTGACGATGTCGTCATCCCTGGACGCCATCAGCAATGCCGGCGGCGAATCGCTGCTGACGTGGTTGATCGGTTGCGACTCAGGCGGCGAGTCGGGAAAGAAAAACACCGGTTTGACCGCAGCCACATCCACCGGCAGGAAGTCATAAGGACCGGCCAGGCCAATCCAGCCGCTGAGAATCGATGGCTTCAATCCGAGCGCGCCCAACAAGCCCGGATCGAGCGCAACCATCGCTGGCGTTGTAGGCTCCGGAGCTGTGCCCCATCACGTAGAGGTGCGTCGGATCACCGCCGTATTCCCCCGCATGCCTGTAGGCCCAGGCCACGGCGCGCGCGGAGTCTTCGAGGAACGCCGGGTAACGCACTTGCGGGTATAGCCGATAATCGGCCACCACCACGACGATCCCGCGAGACGTCAGTGCCTCGCCGACAAAGTCATAGTCGGTGCGCGAGCCACTGTTCCAACTGCCGCCGTAGAAAAACACCACTACCGGCGCATTGGCCGGGCGATCAACCGGGGTGTAGACATCGAGCCTGTTTCGCGGATCCTCACCATAAGCCACGTCAGCAACCTTGGTGAAACTGCTGCCGGGGGTCAGCGCGTTGAGGATCTTCAAGGGCGAGCAGGCCGTCAAAATGGCCAACAGCACGCTCAGGAGCATCATGTTTACGGCCTTGCTCTTCATGGTCGTGCCTCGTGTGTGCAAGGGCTAAGATCCTCGACCTCGCCAAATTTGGGTGAGGTTTTGAATCCGGGTTCGCTGATCCTCTCCCGGTAACTCCTTCGGTAGCGGCGCTGCCGGAAAGCGTGCGCGCAATGCCAGCCATTCATCGAGGATAGTGCTGTCATTGAAACCGTGACGCAAACCCTCATGCAAATAATGGAGTGCCTTGCGGTAATCGGTGTGCATCGATTGACTCCAGTAGTACGCGTGCCGCTCCAGCAAGCACTGTTGCAGCTGCTTCTCCTGCTGCGCGCCGAGCCGGGGTTCGTCGACCAGGGGTGTGACATCCAGCCGGGGATTGAGCACGAATTGCCGTCCCTGGATATCGTCCACCTTGTCTGCCCAGGTGCCGCCGAACCACATCAACGAATCGATCGGCCCCAGCCAGCGACTCAAGGTCATGGGGTCCATGGCGTCGAAGAAGTAGCTGGCGGTCTGCACGTTGTAATAGGTGAGCAGACCCTTGTAGTGGTCGCTGAAGCGAACGGTGAGCATGCGCCGAAGATGGGCCAGCAATATTTCTTTCGGTGCCTGGCAGACGATGAACAGCCCCGGCCAGTCGCGGGCCTCCTGAGGGAAGGCGTGGCTGAGCGAACTGCCGGGCGTCATGTAGACCAGCAGTGGCCCGTGCTCCCGGACCAGGTCCAGTTCGCCATCGGCCAACAACTCTATTTGCGTGCCGCCGTCCCCGAAGCGTTTTTGAAAGCGTTTGCCCAGATCCGGCATGCTCGGCACGTCGAGCAGCAGCCACACGCATTGCGGGGGTGTCGAGGCGTAATGACTATCGCTCATCGGGGCGCCCTCCCATTGCTCGACACGCACAGGGTGTTTTCTGACAGTGGGCAAAACTGTTACCCGCCGCTTGATGACACAGCAGGATCAGCGGATGGTTGGCTTGCAACAGCTGCAACAATTGCTCGACGCGATGCTGCCGCTCGACCTCGGCACCCGGCCCGACCCGCTCAGGCAATGCGTTGAACGTGATCTGCTCGCCGCACAGTTTCAAGCCTTCGGCGCCCAGATACACTGACGTGTCGCCGACGCTGAACAGCAGTTCACTGTCCTCTTCGAACGTCAGATTAATCCCGCCAGAGACCTCGATTTTTTGCCCCTCGCTGACAAAGGTCCGTGGATCAAGACGCATGCGCAGCGCACCTTCCCGTGGCGCGGGCCCATCGTCCTGCTCGGTGTCAGTCACTGTTTCAGTGTTAACCGCACTGTCAGCCAATCGCGCATCGGGGGTATGCAGACAGCCCGTGACCAGCGGTTGATCCGGGTCGCCGCGAACAAAACTCACCACCACATCCATGCCCACTCGCGGGCGGCTGTCGGGGTCTTGATCATCAGCGAGCGCCGGACACAGCGGCACCCAACAGCTGGCGTAATGCGCGCCCTGCCCCTGGCAGCCCCAGTCAAATTGCACACTGATGCGGCCCAACGCATCGCAGTACACCTGATCAAAAACAGGGCCGACTACCCGTGCGCGCTGCACACCCAGCATCGGAGGCCGAACAGGCGGTGGCGGCGGACGAAAGCCGACTTCCCACGGCGTCGCCCGGAAATGATTGCGATAAGGCGAATCGGAAATGTCCGAGGACATTGCCAGCTCTTCGAACAGATGCGTCTGATCACCACGGTGCTGAACTTCAGTCAGCAACCACAGATGATTCCACTCCTGTTGCGGATGCCCGCTCAGCGGCAACAACAACCCTGCCGTAAGGGTCGGCATCGCGCTTTTGCCTTCTGCTCGCTGCCAGGCGCGCGTGTCGTTTGCTTCGGTACTGGCCTGACCGACGCGGAATTGACTGACGCCCGCCTCCGTGGACGCTGACTGAAAATGCCCCGACGGCCCTCGGCGAAAGCCGGCCTGGGTGTCGCCGAATACCAGTACGTGACGACGCTTCAAATGCTGGAAGTGGTAGTGAATCCCCTCTTCCTCACACAATCGCTGGACGAACTGCAGGTCCGATTCGTGATGCTGGGCGCAGTACATGCGCTCCGGGTAGGTGCCGCTGAGCTCGAAACGGTGGGCATCACCCCGGATACCATGCTCCTTGAGCACTCGGGCAATGATTTGCGGGGCCGACATAAATTGAAAAATACGTTGGTTGAATCGCTGGGCAAGGCAGGCCAGACGTGGCCCCAGGCTAAGGCGATAGTGCGCCAGATTCGGACCTCGACGGCTATGACCCGCACCGTGAATCAGGCCATTGATACCGGTCTTTTCCCCGGCAAAACTCAGCCACGCCGAACGGTACATCAGGCTTTGCAGATTCAGATCGGAGGATTCGCTGACCACTTCCAGCTCGAAGGCAAACGGCTGGCTGATCGCTTCGGTGCCCGTAAATGACAGCACGTTGAGCGTGTGGGACAGGTTCTGGATATCCAGACGAAAAACAGGTTCGCGGACTGGATCGAACATCGGCGCTTCCTCTACTTGGGCACGACCGGGGATTCTCGCTGAGAGAACCTTCCGAGTAGAGGGGCGGAATGCAGAACAGGAAAGGGACTACAAAAAAAGACGAAAAAACATACAGAATGTTGGCCCTGTAGGAGGGGGCTTGCCCGCGATCGCGGTGTGCATGACACACCGTGTCAAACAGATCGCGGGCACGCCCGCTCCTACAGAGTAAGCGTTACGACGACAGGTACGAAGAACGGGTCAGCCCCAAACGCAATGCATCCAGGTACTGGGTACGTTCACGCGGGGTGATTTTGGCGCTGGCCACTTTGTCGCGGTAATGATTCATCAACTCTTCCGGCGACAAGTGCACGTAGCGCAGCATGTCTTCGATGGTGTCGTGAGTTTCGATACCGGCGTGGTAAACGCTGCCGTTCGGCTTCTGGTAGATGTTCACCGAATCGGTATCGCCGAACAGGTTGTGCATGTCGCCGAGAATTTCCTGATAAGCACCCACCAGGAAGATCCCTAACAGGTAGTCTTCGCCTTCGTTCAGTGCGTGGACCGGCAGGCTGGTCTCGATGCTCTGCTCGTCGACGTACTGCTTGATCTTGCCGTCAGAGTCGCAGGTCAGGTCTTGCAGGACCGCACGGCGCATCGGCTCTTCATCAAGACGGTGCAGCGGCAGGATCGGCAGTACCTGGCCGATGGCCCAGGTGTCCGGCAGGCTCTGGAATACCGAGAAGTTGCAGATGTACTTGTCGGCGAGCTTGTCGTTGAGTTCGTCCAGCACCTGACGGTGAGAACGCTGACGCGCTTTCAACGAGTTGTGCAGGCGACGGCACACCGCGAAATAGCACTGCTCGGCCAGGGCCTTCTGCGCCAGGGTGATCTTGCCATCGGCGTACTGGGTCGCAATGTCGCTCATGTAGTGCGTCGCGCGCCAATAGGTTTCGGTGACCATTTCGATATCGGTCGGGCCGAGCAGGTCTACCAGCCATTGCACGGTTTCCGGCAGGGTTTCCTTTTCCGGAATATCAGGCACTTCGTCGTTGTGGCTTTCAACGTCAGTCACCTGCACCACCAACATCGCGTGGTGCGCGGTCAGCGAGCGGCCGCTTTCGGAGAAGATGTTCGGGTGCGGCAGTTGCTGCTCGTCGCAGAACTCCTTGAGCATGCCAACCACGACACCGGCGTAATCGTCCATGTCGTAGTTGATCGAGCTGGCGTTGCGCGAGTGAGTGCCGTCGTAGTCGACACCCAGACCGCCGCCCACGTCGATGTGATCCACCGGCAGGCCCAGGTTGCGCAGTTCGCCGTAGTAACGAATCGCTTCCTTGAAACCGTGCTGGTAGTCCGCCAAGTTGGCGATCTGCGAGCCCATGTGGAAGTGCAACAGGCGCACGCCCTGATCGAGACCGGCCGCGCGGAAACGCTCGACCACCGACAGCAGTTGCGCCGCCGACAGACCGAACTTGGACTTCTCGCCACCGGTGTCCGCCCATTTGGACGATGCCAGCGACGACAGACGCACGCGCAGGCCGACCTGTGGCGCGACTTTAAGCTCGGCAGCCTCCTCGATTACCAACGCGACTTCGGATTCTTTCTCGATCACGATGAACACGTTGTGGCCCAGCTTCTGGCCCATCAGCGCCAGACGGATGAACTCACGGTCTTTATAACCGTTGCAGACGATGGTCCCGCCTTTCGGCGCCAGCGCCAGTACGGCCATCAATTCCGGCTTGGAACCGGCTTCCAGACCAATGGACACGTCCTGGGTGGCGATGATGTTTTCCACCACCGCTTCCTGCTGGTTGACCTTGATCGGGTACAAGGCGGTGTATTTGCTCTGGTAGCCCAGGCGCTCGATGTTGGCATCAAACGCACCGGTCAGCTGACGCACACGGTCTTGCAGGATGTCAGGGAAGCGCACCAGCAACGGCAAGGAAAGACCGCTTTTACGCAGCAGGTCGACCTGCTCGTACAAATCGATTGGCGAACTGCCCGGACCGTTAGGGCGAACTTCAACGCGGCCGGCATCGTTGATTGCAAAATAACCAGCCCCCCAATGGCGAATCCCATAAACGCTGCGGCTGTCCGCAACTGTCCATTGGCTGCCATCGTCTTTGCGTGTGCGTCGTACGGACATCGAAGTCCCCTATAAAGAAGTCAAATTGCGCGAGCCGCGAATAGGGCTGGCGCAGTGTAATGAGTGGAAATGACGATTTAGCGCGCGTTGAACGGTCAGACCCGGAACACGACGCAGAGTTTAGAAGCCGTGGGCTCAGCCACCGGACTTCTTTGCCTTGAAACCCAGCTTCACCAGTTCCGCCAGCAACAGTTCGACGTGATCGCCCTGAATCTCGATCACGCCGTCCTTGAGCGAACCACCCGTCCCGCAGCGGCGCTTGAGCGTCGTTGCCAGGTCTTTGAGTGCCTCTTCGGCCAGCGGCACGCCATTGATGGTGGTCACCGTTTTTCCGCCGCGACCTTTGCTTTCACGGCGCACACGGGCGATGCCATCACCTTCGGGGATAACGGTTTGTTTGCAGGTACAGGCGTCCATGGGCTGACGGCAGTCGGGACAATGCCGTCCGGCGTCTGTGGAAAATACCAGGCCACCCAGGGCGGCGAAGGATGCAGCTTTTTTGGCCACCGGTAATCCTCTTGTTTGAGGACAAAGATGGGTCGGGTCCGGCGTAGCGGCAAACCGACCGCGAAGCCCCACTCAGGCAGGGGCAGCGCTACTGGGTCAACTCTCGACCCAGCTTGAAAAGGTCGCGCAGTGTAACGGCAAAAAGTGCAGATGCTAAGGGCAAATATGCGCCAATTTCGTGAAGATTTGCGCCTAGCCGCCTGTCGTCGCCAAATAGCGCTTCAACGCAGCCAGGGAGTCCGGGCAATAAGGCTTGTGCAGGGATTCGTTCAAGGCCTTGGCGAGGGGAATAAAGCGCGCTTCAAGCACTTCCTCGGGCTGCAAGTTCAAGGGACCGTCCCATACCGCGCTGAACACCGCACACCAGAGGCGGTTCCCCGGCTGATCAAAGAAGAAATGCTCATGGGCACTCAACGGCACACCGCCGACACCCAACTCTTCCTCCAGCTCCCGCGCAGCCGACTCGGCGTAGGTTTCGTTGGACTGCACCATGCCGCCTGCCGCCACGTCCCAGTAGCCGGGATAAATGGCCTTGCTCAAGGTACGACGATGCACGCACAACTCACCGGCAGAGTTGAACAGCAGAATGAAGGTGCCGCGCCCGATCAGACCGCGTTCACGCAACTCGGCACGCGGCAGGGAACCCAACAACTGGTCCTGCTCGTCGACCCAGGCGATGGTTTCGGCGTCTGAGGCCGCGCGGTGCGCAGCCTCTTGAGTAGAGACAGACATCGATTACCCCTGTGACAGCAGTTGGCGCAGGTCAATCACGGCAGCGTTGGCCCGGGAAATATAGTTCGCCATGACCAACGAGTGGTTGGCCAGAATGCCAAAACCGCTGCCATTCAGAATCATCGGGCTCCAGACCGGAGCCTGGGAGGCTTCCAACTCCCGGATGATCTGACGCACGCTTACCGTGGCGTTTTTCTTCGCCAACACATCGGCGAAGTCCACTTCGATGGCGCGCAGCAAGTGCGACAAGGCCCAGGCCTGACCACGGGCTTCATAGAAGACGTCGTCGATCTGCAGCCACGGCGTCTCTACGATTTCCTCATCGACCTTCGGCACCTGGCCCGGAATCACCGATTCGGTTTTCAGGCTGCTATTCAATTTGACCCGGCCAACACTGGCCGACAGGCGCTGGCGATAACGAACCCAGACGAGTCGCGACATCACCCAGCCAGTTGTTCAGGTTGTCGGCGCGAGCGTAGAACAGCGCGCCCTTCTGGTTTGGATCAGACAGCCGCGCCTGATAACGGCTCAGCGAGTTGATCCCTTCGCGGTATTCCGACTCGCTGGACGGCAGGATCCAGCTCTTGTTGTCGAAGTTGAAGCGCGGCTCGGCCTTGGCCAGATCTGGATCTTCCGCCGACTGCGACTGCGACCGGGCGAAGTCTTTACGCAAGGCACGGCTCAGGTCGCGTACCTGAACCAGCACGCCGTATTCCCAATGCGAGATGTTGTCGAGCCACAGACCCGGCGGAAAGCGGTCGTTGGAGATATAGCCACCGCGCTTGTCGAGCAGCGTCGCGGCCACGGTCTTCAAGGTTTCGACCGTGGTATAGCCGATGACCATCTGCTTGCCTTCACGCTCGGCCGCAGCCTGGGCGGCCTGCTGAACAGGGAACAGCGCTGGCTCATGACTCCAGTACCAACCGACCAGGATCGCGACCAGCAAATACACGCCCAACAGCGTGCCAAGCGCTCGGCTGAAAAAAACGCCACCCCAATAGCCTCGGGTGCGGGTTTTAACCGCTGGCTCGTCGACGCGATCCTGCGCGCCGTCCGCGCGCTTCTTCCAGTCCAGCATGGCGATGTCCCTTCAATCACGAAATTCAATGGTTCGACCGTAACCTTACAGCAAGGTGCCTTGTGCAGGCACGCGGGATGTAGCGCAGATTATCGATGCACACACAAATCCCCTGTACTGGCTGTGTGAAAACTACTGCGTTTTCACACAGCCTGTGTAGGAGCTGCCGAAGGCTGCGATAAGGTCCGCAGGACCTTCAGCGAATGATTTAACGCGGAGCGTCAGGATCACTCGATTGGCTTAGTCCTTTGCGGACAGATTGTCTTACAAACAAACCAGTTCCAACCCTCAGCCCGCCTGGGTTTGCGCAAAAACCTTCCCGCCAGAAAAAAGACTTCATTAGTTGGCAGTTAATTGACTTACACCACTCGTTTGAGAGCAAAGAGGTGCTAGCATAGAGCCACCAGTCTTAGCGTACCCCCTCATCAGTAGTCAGGACATGACCGAGCCAGAAGACCCGAGCCGCGATCGTCTCAAGCTTCACTTTGCCCAGCGGGTCATCCATCAGGCACGTCAAATTCTTGAGGTCTGGCAACGCCTGCACCAACGCGAATGGTCGGCGGCGGACATGGTGGAGCTCACCGAAGCCAACCTGCGCCTGCTGCGCTTCGCCGAGCGCTTTGAACAAACCGAGCACGCGCAACTGGCAGGCAGCATCTCTTTATGCCTGGACGCTGTGGACGCCAACCGCGGTCGACTGAGCAGCAATCTGATCACTGAACTCAACCGCCTGATGCAGCGCCTGTCGCGCACCGGGCTGCGTCATGGTGATCGCCTGGAACACACCTCGTTGCCGCCGCTGCGCAAGCCGGTGTACGTGATGTTGCAGGACCACGAGCGTGGCGACCGACTGGCCAAGCAACTGGAGTTCTTTGGCCTCAGCGCCCTGGCGCTGGAGGATGTCGCTTCGTTCTACAGCACCATGGCCGAGCGACATCCGGCGGCGATTGTGATGGATGTCGACTTCAGTGGTCCGGGCGAAGGCCTGAAACTGGCAGCCAAGACCCAGCAAGAGCTGGACCACAAGTTGCCGCTGCTGTTTTTCAGCAACCAGGAGACCGACACCCCGACCCGTCTGGCAGCGGTCCGCGCCGGTGGCCAGGAGTTTCTGACCGGAACCCTGGAAGCATCGAGCCTGCTGGAAAAAATCGAAGTGCTGACCCGGGTCGCCCAATACGACCCTTATAAAGTGCTGATCATCGACGATTCCCGCGCCCAGGCTGTGCACACCGAGCGCGTGCTCAACAGTGCCGGTATCGTTACCCGGACCCTGCTCGACCCGATCCAGGCCATGGCCGAACTCGCGGAGTTCCAGCCAGACCTGATCATTCTCGACATGTACATGCCCGGCTGCACCGGCACCGAACTGGCCAAGGTGATTCGACATAACGATCGCTACGTCAGCGTGCCGATCATTTACCTGTCGGCGGAAGACGATCTGGACAAGCAGCTCGACGCCATGAGCGAAGGCGGTGATGACTTCCTGACCAAGCCGATCAAGCCGCGCCACCTGATCACCACCGTGCGCAACCGCGCGGCTCGGGCGCGTAATCTCAAGTCGCGCATGGTCCGCGACAGCCTGACCGGTTTGTACAACCACACCCACATCCTGCAATTGCTGGAAGACTGCAGCTTTCGCGCGCGCCGTGAAAGCAAGCCTCTGAGCTTTGCCATGCTCGATATTGACCACTTTAAACGCGTCAACGACACCCACGGCCATCCCATGGGCGACCGGGTGATCAAGAGTCTGGCGCTGTTCCTCAAGCAACGCCTGCGCAAAACCGACTATATCGGCCGTTACGGTGGTGAAGAGTTTGCCGTGGTGATGCCCGACACCGAACTGAGCAGCGCCTATAAGGTGCTAGACGAGATTCGTCAGCGCTTCGCTGAAATCCACTACCCGGCGCAACCGGTGGACTTGTCCTGCACCTTTAGTGCCGGGGTAGTGGAATTGTCTGACGACGCGGACAGCCTGATGTTGGCAACGCTGGCTGATGATGCGCTGTACCGGGCGAAAGATGCGGGGCGTAATCAGGTGCACGCGGGACGATTGAAGGTTAACGCCACGTTCTTGGAAGAACTGGCGGACGCGGTAGTTCTCCAGTAGCGCATCTGACACAAGGCATTACAAGTCCCGACCCAGCACAAGCCGAAACACTCCGCTATCATGCCGGGACTTTCGACCTGCGAGATCGCTATGCGCCGCCTGCTTTGCCTGATGCTGTTGAGCCTTGCCCTGCCGGCCGTCGGCGCGAGTTTGTTGGACAGCCGCCCCAGCGCCACGCTGGGTTCTTCGTCCTTGAGCAACAGCAGTGACTTCCTGCCGGTTCATGAAGCCTTTCGCCTGAGCCTGATCGAAGCGACGCCGAAATCGATCAAACTGCGTTTCGTGCCTACCGAAGGTTATTACCTCTACCGCCACCGTTTTCAGTTCCACGCCGAGCCCGCCGACATCGGCCTTGAAACCGCACAACTGCCTGCCGGCGAGAAGAAACACGACGAATTCTTCGGCGACGTCGAGGTGTATCACGGCATCCTCGATGTCGAAATTCCGCGCAAGGCTGGCGATAACCGGGCGTTTACCTTGGCGGTGACCTATCAGGGGTGCGCCGACAAAGGTCTGTGCTATCCGCCTGAAACCGAGCGCCTCGCTATCGGCGATATTGGCGCTACCACAACTCCCAGCGTGTGGAGCTGGAAAGAATTGGCGCTGTTTTTCCTCGCGGGGATCGGCCTGACCTTCACCCCGTGCGTGCTGCCGATGCTGCCGATTTTGTCTGGCGTGGTCTTGCGCGGACAGGTCGGGGGGTTGCGTGGTTTCAGTCTGTCGCTGGCCTACGTGCTGCCAATGGCGCTCTGTTTTGCAGTACTTGGCGCCCTGATGGGCATGTTCGGCGCCAGCCTGAATCTTCAGGCAAGGCTGCAGTCAGCCTGGGTTCTGGTGCCTTTTGCGGCGTTCTTCGTGGTATTTGCCATCGCCATGTTCGGCCTGTTTGAGCTGCGCCTGCCGCAGTTCATCAGCAGTCGACTAGATCGAATTGCCGGTAAGACCGAAGGCGGATCATTGTGGGGCGCAGCCGTACTGGGTGTCGTCTCCAGCCTGCTGGTGTCGCCGTGCGTTTCCGCGCCATTGGCAGGTGCACTCCTCTATATCAGCGCCAGTGGCGATGCGCTGGGCGGTGCCTTGAAGTTATTTGCCCTCGGACTGGGCATGGGCGCGCCGTTATTAGTCGTCGCTACTGGCGGCGCCGCCTGGCTGCCGAAAAGCGGCCCGTGGCTGGTTACGGTGAAAAATATCATCGGTGTTTTACTGCTGGCGGTGGCCATCGGCCTGATCAGCAGAGTCATTCCAGGCGAGTTCACTTTGCTGTTGCTGGGCACGCTATGGGCTGGCGTGGCGCTGTTTTTGCGCACGCTGGAATTTACTCAAAAGACGCCCGTAGAGCGCTTCGCACAATTACTAGGTCTGCTGTTGCTGGTCTATGCCCTCGCCTGCTGGTACGGCGCCCTCACTGGGCAAACGGACCCATTGCGCCCGTTAGGTCGCACACCCGGCGCCTTGATGACCAATAACACCGCGGCACCCGCCGCCGGAACCTGGCAAACCATCACCAGCCCCGCCGAGCTGGAAAAAGCACTCAGCGAAGCCAAAAACGCCGGTCAACCGCTGCTATTGGACTGGTACGCCGACTGGTGCATCAGTTGCAAAGTCATCGAGCACGAAGTTTTGCCCGATCCAGAGGTCAACCGCCAACTTAGCGGCTATCGTCTGATTCGATTCGACATGACCGAAAGCAACAGTGAACAGCGTGCCTTGCTCGATCGCTACAAACTGTTCGGCCCACCCGCTCTGTTGTTTTTCGGCAAAAATGGAGCCGAACTTGCAGATATTCGGATCGTCGGCGAAATCGGCACCACCGACTTCATTGCGCGCATCGTGAAGGCAAATGACCAAATTTAATCATTGAGTCACAAACTTCGCGCGAACATCGGACATCGTGCTGGCTATTGCAGTTAACTGGACAGTCCGCTCAGGTTTACGGCATAGTCGCTGCGCATCACTGCCTGCATACATGACAAGGAACACTGGATGGCGACGCTTTTGGTTCTTCACGGACCCAACCTGAACCTGCTCGGAACCCGCGAGCCAGGCGTCTACGGTGCTACAACGCTGGCGCAGATCAATCAGGATCTGGAAAAGCGCGCCCGTGACGGTGGCCACCACCTGCTCTATCTGCAAAGCAATGCCGAGTACGAGTTGATCGACCGGATTCACGCCGCTCGCGATGAAGGCGTGGATTTTATTTTGATCAATCCAGCAGCTTTTACGCACACAAGTGTCGCATTACGTGACGCGCTGCTGGCGGTGAGCATCCCATTCATCGAAGTGCATCTCTCGAACGTGCACAAACGAGAACCTTTTCGCCATCACTCTTACTTTTCAGATGTTGCTGTAGGAGTGATCTGCGGCCTTGGCGCCAGCGGTTATCGACTGGCCCTGGAGGCCGCCCTGGAACAGCTTGAACAACAAGCTAAACGCCCCTGACCGACCCTTGGGAGTTGACGATTCATGGATATCCGTAAAGTTAAGAAACTGATTGAGCTGCTGGAAGAGTCCGGCATCGATGAACTCGAGATCCGTGAAGGTGAAGAGTCCGTTCGCATCAGCCGTCACAGCAAAACCCCTGCTCAGCAGTACTACGCGCCAGCTCCAATGGCTGCTCCGGTTGCCGCGCCAGTCGCGGCCGCCGCTCCAGCCGTCGCTGAAGCACCTGCCGCGCCGAAACTCAACGGTACCGTGGTCAAGTCGCCGATGGTGGGTACGTTCTACCGCACCCCGGCCCCGACTTCGCCTGCTTTCGTTGAAGTGGGTCAAACCGTGAAGGTAGGCCAAACCATCTGCATCGTCGAAGCCATGAAAATGATGAACCACATCCAGGCTGAAGTCAGCGGTGTGATCGAATCCATTCTGGTAGAAAACGGTCAGCCGGTTGAGTACGACCAGCCGCTGTTCACCATCGTTTGAACCGCGGAGAGACAACGATGTTGAAACCTGCGAAGTTGGAAAAAGTTCTGATCGCCAACCGCGGTGAAATCGCCTTGCGGATCCTGCGTGCCTGTAAAGAAATGGGCATCAAGACCGTTGCGGTTTACTCAACTGCCGACAAAGACCTGATGCACCTGGGTCTGGCTGATGAGAGCGTTTGCATCGGTCCTGCTCCTGCCAACCTGTCTTACCTGCATATCCCGGCAATCATCGCGGCCGCCGAAGTCACTGGCGCCACGGCGATTCACCCTGGCTATGGTTTCCTCGCGGAAAACGCCGATTTCGCCGAACAGGTGGAAAAATCCGGTTTCGCCTTCATTGGCCCGAAAGCCGACACCATTCGCCTGATGGGCGACAAGGTATCGGCCAAGGACGCCATGAAGCGTGCAGGCGTTCCAACGGTTCCAGGTTCCGACGGCCCGTTGCCGGAAGACGAAGAAACCGCGCTACGCATCGGCCGCGAAGTCGGCTACCCGGTGATCATCAAAGCCGCTGGCGGCGGCGGTGGTCGCGGCATGCGCGAAGTGCATCGCGAAGAAGACCTGATCGAAGCAGCCAAGCAAACCCGCGCCGAAGCGGCTGCCTGGTTCAGCAACCCGATGGTCTATCTGGAAAAATTCCTGACCGACCCACGTCACGTGGAAGTTCAGGTGCTGTCCGATGGCCAGGGTCATGCGATCCACCTGGGCGACCGTGACTGCTCGCTGCAACGCCGCCACCAGAAAGTGCTTGAAGAAGCACCGGCGCCTGGCATCGACGAAACCGCACGTCAGGAAGTTCTGGCGCGCTGCGTCAAGGCTTGCATCGACATCGGCTACCGCGGCGCCGGCACGTTCGAGTTCCTTTACGAGAACGGCCGCTTCTACTTCATCGAAATGAACACCCGTGTTCAGGTGGAGCACCCGGTATCGGAAATGGTCACCGGCATCGACATCCTCAAGGAGATGCTCAGCATCGCCGCTGGCAACCCGCTGTCGTTCACCCAGGATGACGTCGTCATTCGTGGGCACGCGCTGGAATGCCGGATCAATGCTGAAGACCCGAAAACCTTCATTCCCAGCCCAGGCATGGTCAAGCATTTCCATGCACCAGGCGGCAATGGTGTTCGGGTCGACTCGCACCTCTACAGTGGTTACAAAGTTCCGCCGAACTACGATTCGTTGATCGGCAAACTGATCACCTGGGGCGCAACCCGTGACGAAGCCATGGCGCGCATGCGCAATGCTTTGGACGAGATCGTGGTCGACGGGATCAAGACCAACATCCCGCTGCACCGCAATCTGACCCGTGATGCTGGCTTCTGCGAAGGCGGAGTCAACATTCACTACCTGGAACACAAACTGGCTAACGAATAAGCCACAAAGTGTTGCAGACCAACAAAGCCGCCTAACCGCGGCTTTGTTGTTTTTTGCCCTTGCCCCTCGCGCTCAAGTAAACTTGCGCGCTTCTCGCAGCCGTTGCTGCACATCGTATTTTTTCAAAGGTGCCCGCCATGCCTTGGCTGCAAGTCCGTCTCGCCATCAGCCCAGAACAAGCCGAAACCTACGAAGACGCTTTTCTTGAAGTCGGCGCCGTCTCGGTCACGTTCATGGACGCCGAAGACCAGCCGATTTTCGAACCGGAACTCAACACCACGCCCCTGTGGTCGCACACCCATTTGCTGGCACTGTTCGAAGCGGATACCGACGCAGCCCAGGTGCTCGCGCACTTGCAACTGCTGACCGGCACCGAGCTGCCTGAACACATGAGCGAAGTCATCGAAGACCAGGACTGGGAACGCAGTTGGATGGATAACTTCCAGCCAATGCGCTTCGGTCAGCGTCTGTGGATCGTGCCGAGCTGGCATGCCGCACCTGAGCCGGACGCGGTCAACCTGCTGCTCGATCCGGGCCT
The DNA here is from genome assembly GCF_044336365.1 of Pseudomonas sp. NA-150. Taxonomy (NCBI): domain Bacteria; kingdom Pseudomonadati; phylum Pseudomonadota; class Gammaproteobacteria; order Pseudomonadales; family Pseudomonadaceae; genus Pseudomonas; species Pseudomonas sp. NA-150. The sequence goes on from NZ_CP172305.1 coordinate 6,048,837, forward strand.
CGCCTTCGGTACCGGCACGCACCCGACCACGGCGTTGTGCCTGGAATGGCTGGACGGTCAGGACTTGAACGGCTGCGACGTACTGGACTTCGGCTGCGGCTCGGGGATTCTGGCGATTGCCGCACTCTTGCTGGGCGCCAAACAGGCCGTCGGCACCGATATTGACTTCCAGGCGCTGGACGCGTCGCGCGACAACGCCGACCGCAACAACATCGCCCCTGAGCTGTTCACCCTGTACCTGCCGGAAGATATGCCACAGGTCCAAGCGGACGTGTTGGTCGCCAATATTCTTGCTGGCCCACTGGTGGCCTTGGCACCAACGCTGATCAATCTGGTCAAACCCGATGGCCGCCTGGCATTGTCCGGCATCCTTGCCGAACAGGGCGAGGAAGTCGCCGCTGCCTACTCCGACGCGTTTGACCTGGACCCAATCGCCGATCGCGATGGCTGGGTGCGCATTACCGGTCGCCGCCGTTAACCGTTGCGTTAAATCATGGACTAAGATGGGTGCCTGCTTGAACCGGATCGCCGCATGACCGACAGTTTCGTTACCCAGTGCCCACACTGCCAGACCAGTTTCCGCGTCAGCCACGGACAACTGAGTGTGGCCCGCGGCGTGGTCCGGTGCGGCTCCTGCCTGCAGGTTTTCAATGCGGCGAAACAACTGCTGGAACAACACACTGGCAAGCCGGCCGAGGAGAGCCTGCCACTGGTGGGCCTGCCAACGGCCCCGGTCGCCCCTCCAGTGATTCAGCCCGTCGAACCGCTGCCCGAGCCGCAGAAGGAACGAAAAGCCAGCGCGCTGGACTTCGACAGCCTTGATCTGGACAACATGGACCTCGACGAGGAGCTGGCCAAGCTCGAACAGCGTGAAATCCAGCTGTCAGAGGAGTTCGGCCGCGAAAGCCATGGCCGTCATACCGACTCGACGCTCAGCGCTCGCCGCGACAATCTCGAGAACGACGGCGAGCAGTTCGCCAGCCTGGTCAACGACGACGCCGACGAACACTCACGGCAGGAAGAAGAACACCAGCATCCGCACCACGCGCATGAAGAGCCGCATGACGAACCGCTCGAACACCACGGCCGTACCGAGCCGTCGCTGTCATTGGACAGCACTGCCTTGGACGACGAGCCGCAAGCACCTGTACCGTATCTGAGCCCGAGCGTGGGTTCTGCCTACACCGATTTAGTGCACAAACATCCGCCGGCACACGACGCCAGCGAGCGTTTCTCGGCGGTTGAGGTTGACGAGAACGAAGCGTTCGACGAGCCTCAAAAGCGTCACGAACCACGCCTGAAGCCCTCGCGCAACGAGCCGATGCTCGATGATCTGACCGACGACCCGTTGCAGCTCGACTGGCAAAAGCCCAAGCCACGCTGGGGCCGTCGCTTTGCCTGGGGCCTGTTGGTCCTGCTGGCACTGGCGGCCTTGGCCGGCCAGTACGTCTGGTATCACTTCGACGAATTGGCGCGACAAGACCAGTATCGCCCATGGTTCCAGCAGCTCTGCCCGCAGATCGGCTGCAAAGTGCCGTCAAAAGTCGACATCAACCTGCTGCGCAGTAGCAATCTGGTAGTGCGCAGTCATCCCGAGTTCAAAGGTGCGCTGGTGGTCGACGCGATCATCTACAACCGCGCATCCTTCTCCCAGCCATTCCCGTTGCTCGAATTGCGCTTCGCCGATCCCAACGGACAGTTGATTGCCAGTCGTCGGTTTAAGCCCAGCGAATATCTGAGCGGCGAAATGGCCGGAAAGTCGGAAATGCCGCCGCAGACGCCAATTCACATCGCGCTGGATATTCTCGACCCCGGGACAAAAGCGGTGAATTACAGCCTGAACTTCCGCTCACCCGAGTGATTGCCTGATTCAGCACTCAAGTTCAGCAAAGAAAAGCCGTCATAGCCTGTAGCTTGTGTCCGAAGCAGACACCTATCCGTGATTGGCGACGCTTTTATGACGGCACGGCGGAACACCAAACCGCTGGCGATAAGAAAAGAACTGTTCAGATTTTATCCAATTCAGCCTTTATCCAGTCATCGAGCTCGGGTATCATGCCAACCCTTTTTCACACTCTGGGTTCGGCGTGAAAAGTCTTGGCGAGGCTTTTTCGAACGGACTTGCGATGACGACCCCAACAACAGGCACCCCTATGTCGGCGGTACGCATCGGCCCTTATACATTGCAGAACGGCTTGATTCTTGCCCCGATGGCCGGGGTCACCGACCAGCCCTTTCGCCAGCTCTGCCGCCAACTCGGCGCAGGTCTGGTGGTCTCGGAGATGGTCACCAGTGACATGAGCCTGTGGAACAGCCGCAAATCGCGTCTGCGCATGATCCACGAAGGCGATCCCGAGCCACGCTCGGTGCAGATCGCCGGTGGTGACCCGCAGATGCTGGCGGATGCAGCACGCGCAAACGTTGAGTTGGGCGCACAGATCATCGACATCAACATGGGTTGCCCGGCAAAGAAGGTCTGCAACAAGGCCGCCGGCTCCGCGTTACTGAAAGACGAACAACTGGTGAGCGAGATCCTGCAGGCGGTAGTCGCCGCAGTCGATGTGCCGGTCACCTTGAAGATTCGTACTGGCTGGGACCGGGCGAACAAGAACGGCCTGACCGTGGCGAAGATCGCCGAGCAGTCCGGGATTGTTGCGCTGGCCGTGCATGGTCGTACCCGAGCCGATTTGTACACCGGTGAAGCCGAGTACGACACCATTGCCGAGATCAAGCAGGCGGTGTCGATTCCGGTGTTCGCCAATGGCGATATCACCTCGCCAGAGAAAGCCCGGTACGTGTTGCAGGCGACCGGTGCAGATGGACTGTTGATAGGCCGGGCGGCCCAAGGGCGGCCCTGGATTTTTCGCGAGATAGAACACTACCTGCGCACTGGCGAAGTATTGCCGGCCCTGCAGTTGAGTGAGGTGGAACGCATCCTGCTAGAGCACCTGGCTGCGTTGCACACTTTCTATGGCGATGTGTTGGGTGTGCGTATCGCACGCAAGCATGTCGGCTGGTATCTCGCAACCTTGCCGGGCGCCAAGGAGTTTCGCGCCCACTTCAATCGTTTGGAAGATACGGAAGCACAGTGCGCCAACGTTCGTGAGTTCTTTAGCGAGCGTTACAAGAGCCCGGAAACAGGGGTCGGAGAAGAGGTGGCCGCATGACGATGATGACCGAGACTTTAGTGAGTGGAACAACGCCCGTGAGCGAAAACGTCAATTTGAAACAGCACCTCAACACCCCGAGCGAAGAGGGTCAGACCCTGCGCGGTAGTGTCGAGAAGGCGCTGCACAATTATTTCGCACACCTGGAAGGCGCTGCCGTTACGGACGTGTACAACCTGGTGCTGTCGGAAGTCGAGGCGCCGCTGCTCGAATGCGTGATGAATTACGTCAAGGGTAACCAGACCAAGGCGTCCGAATTACTGGGCCTGAATCGCGGCACCCTGCGCAAGAAGCTCAAGCAGTACGATTTGCTTTAAGCATTTAAAACAGAAAAGGCGACCCATCTCAGCGGTCGCCTTTTTTTGCTGATTCCTTTGCTTTAGATGGACATTGAGATGACCGACCAGACTACCCGCCTGCCGATCCGCCGCGCTTTGATCAGCGTCTCCGACAAGACCGGAATCCTCGAATTCGCCCGTGAGCTGAGCGCTCTGGGTGTCGAGATCCTCTCCACCGGTGGCACCTTCAAATTGCTTCAGGACAACGGCATTGCTGCGGTAGAAGTCGCTGACTACACCGGCTTCGCAGAAATGATGGACGGCCGGGTCAAGACCCTGCACCCGAAAATCCACGGTGGCATTCTTGGCCGTCGCGGCATCGACGATGCAATCATGAGCGAGCACGGGATCAAGCCGATCGATCTGGTCGCGGTCAACCTCTACCCGTTCGAAGCCACGGTTGCCAAACCAGGTTGCGACCTGCCGACCGCGATCGAGAACATCGATATCGGCGGCCCGACCATGGTTCGTTCGGCAGCCAAGAACCACAAAGACGTGGCCATCGTGGTCAACGCCGGTGACTACGGCCAGGTGCTGGAAAGCCTCAAGGCTGGCGGCCTGACCTACGCTCAGCGTTTCGACCTGATGCTCAAGGCGTTCGAACACACCGCCGCCTACGACGGCATGATCGCAAACTACTTGGGCAGCGTCGATCAGACCGCGGAAACCCTCAGTACCGAAGGCCGCAGCGCGTTCCCGCGCACCTTCAACAGCCAGTTCATCAAGGCGCAGGAAATGCGCTACGGCGAGAACCCGCACCAGAGCGCGGCGTTCTACGTGGAAGCCAAGCCTGCCGAAGTGGGTATTGCCACTGCAACCCAGCTGCAAGGCAAGGAACTGTCGTTCAACAACGTGGCCGATACCGATGCTGCGCTGGAGTGCGTGAAGAGCTTCGTAAAACCGGCCTGCGTCATCGTCAAGCACGCCAACCCGTGCGGCGTGGCTGTCAGCCCGGACGACGAAGGCGGCATCCGTCAGGCTTACGAACTGGCTTACGCCACTGACACCGAATCGGCGTTCGGCGGCATCATCGCCTTCAACCGCGAACTGGATGCAGAAACCGCCAAGGCCATCGTCGAGCGTCAGTTCGTCGAAGTGATCATCGCCCCAAGCGTCAGCGCCGAAGCGCAGGCCGTCATTGCCACCAAAGCCAACGTCCGCCTGCTGACCAGCGGCCAGTGGACAGCTGAACGCGCTGCGGCCTGGGACTTCAAACGCGTCAACGGCGGTTTGCTGGTACAGAGCCGCGACATCGGCATGATCAGCGCCGACGACCTGAAAATCGTCACCAAACGCGCGCCGACCGAACAGGAAATCCACGACCTGATCTTCGCCTGGAAAGTCGCGAAGTACGTGAAGTCCAACGCCATCGTCTACGCCAAGAACCGCCAGACCATCGGGGTCGGCGCAGGCCAGATGAGCCGCGTGAACTCTGCACGTATCGCAGCCATCAAGGCTGAACACGCTGGCCTGCAAGTGCAAGGCGCGGTCATGGCCTCGGACGCATTCTTCCCGTTCCGTGATGGCATCGACAACGCAGCCAAGGTGGGCATCACTGCGGTGATCCAGCCGGGCGGCTCGATGCGGGACAATGAAGTGATTGCAGCGGCCGATGAAGCCGGCATTGCGATGGTCTTCACCGGCATGCGCCACTTCCGTCATTGATAGATCACCTGTAGGAGCGGGCTTGCCCGCGATCGCGGCGTCCCTGATACACCGCATCAAGCTGATCGCGGGCAAGCCCGCTCCTACAAAGGTTGTGCAACACCCACAGAATTCAGCGTCATCGAGGTTTTTGAAATGAATGTTTTGATCATTGGCAGCGGTGGCCGTGAACACGCCCTGGCGTGGAAAGTCGCTCAGGACCCGCGTGTCGTGAAGGTATTCGTCGCCCCAGGCAACGCCGGTACTGCGACTGAAGCCAAATGCGAGAACGTCGCCATCGACGTGTTGGCCCTTGAACAGCTGGCTGACTTTGCGGAAAAGAACGTATCCCTGACCATCGTCGGCCCGGAAGTACCGCTGGTGGCGGGCGTGGTCGATCTGTTCCGTTCCCGTGGCCTGGATTGCTTCGGCCCAACGGCTGGCGCGGCTCAGTTGGAAGGCTCGAAAGCCTTCACCAAGGATTTCCTGGCGCGCCACAAGATCCCGACGGCCGATTACCAGAACTTCACCGAGATCGAGCCTGCACTGGCTTATCTGCAAAAAGTCGGCGCGCCGATCGTGATCAAGGCCGATGGCCTGGCTGCGGGTAAAGGTGTCATTGTCGCCATGACCCTGACCGAAGCCGAAGACGCCGTGCGCGACATGCTCGCTGGCAACGCGTTTGGCGAAGCCGGTTCGCGTGTGGTCATCGAAGAATTCCTCGATGGCGAAGAGGCCAGCTTTATTGTCATGGTCGACGGCAAGAATGTGTTGCCAATGGCGACCAGCCAGGACCACAAGCGTGTCGGCGATGGCGACAGCGGCCCAAACACCGGCGGCATGGGTGCATACTCCCCGGCTCCGGTAGTCACTGCCGAAGTCCACCAGCGCGTCATGGACCTGGTGATCTGGCCGACTGTCCGCGGGATGGCCGAAGAAGGTAACGTATACACCGGCTTCCTCTATGCGGGTCTGATGATCGACAAGGCGGGTAACCCCAAGGTCATCGAGTTCAACTGCCGCTTCGGCGATCCGGAGACCCAGCCAGTGATGCTGCGCCTGCAATCGAGCCTGGTGCTGCTGATCGAAGCCGCGCTGGCGCAGGCGCTGGACAAAGTGGAAGCACAATGGGATCCACGTCCGAGCCTGGGCGTGGTGCTGGCCGCCGGTGGTTACCCGGGGGATTACGCCAAAGGTGCCGTGATCAAGGGCCTGGACGCTGCCGCGGGTCTGGAAGGTAAAGTCTTCCATGCCGGTACTGCGTTGCAGGATGGTCAAGTGGTAACCTCCGGTGGACGTGTTCTGTGCGCCACCGCAATGGGTGAGAGCGTAGGCAGTGCCCAGGCGCTGGCTTACAAACTGGCCGCTGAAATTGATTGGGAAGGTTGTTTCTATCGCAAGGACATTGGCTACCGCGCCATTGCCCGCGAGCGCGGTGAAGACCTGGAATAAGGCTAGCCCACCAGGCAAGCGTCTATCGAACGACACTTGCCTGTTTATTCCTGCCCCGCGCATAGTTGCTATCTGGAGTTATCTGGCATTCACCTACGAAGGGATCTCGCCGTGCGCTGGCTCAGGATTGCCATAGGATTCACCGTCAGTCTGCTGACCCTGCTCTGCATGCTCCCGGCTTACGCCGAGCAAAGCGGTGGCTGGTCGACATTGCTCGACGATCAGGCAACCCTGCAGTTGAACGATGTGCGCTCGGCACGTTACCTGAATCAATTCAGCCCCATCGAACTCGATCAAGTCACTGCTGGCGGCCGCAACAGCGCCGTGTGGCTGCACTACCGGTTGGCCCCTGAAAAACACGAACAGCTGCTCCGAATCTTCGCCCCGGATGTGGCGAGCCTGGACATGTACGTGCTCGACGGCGATACCGTGATCAATCATTCACGCGCCGGTAACGACATCCCCCGCTCCAGCCGCCTGCTGCCTTCCACTGATTTCTTCCTGCCACTGCCGCAACGCGAGGCCACGCTGGACGTTTACCTGCGCATGGTCTCCGAGCAGCAACTGCGCCCCAACATTGTTCTGCAATCGGCGGTCGCCAGCGCAGCAGATGAGCGTCAGCCCCTGCTGCTGGGGCTGTTCCTTGGCTGTCTGGCCATGCTGATCCTGCAGAACATCACCCGTTTCGCCCACACCCGGATGCGCAGCACCCTGTGGCTGGCCGCGTGTGAGGGGATGCTGACACTCAGCGCCCTGCTGCTGCTCAACCTGCTGGCACCGTGGTTGCACGACTGGCATGTGGCGCAAACCCCGAATGCCTATCTGGCGCTAATGCTGGCAGCCCTGAGCGGCCTGATGTTCGCCTACCGATTCTTTGCGCCACGACGCTCGATGGCGCTGAATCGTCTGCTGTTGGCCGACATGGTCATCATTGGCCTGAGCTGCCTGCTGGTGCTGTTCGTCAACGCGATGCCGCTGAATATGATCACCTATGCAATGGTGGCATTGGCCAGCCTGAGCATTCTGTTCGTCTCGACCTATCACTGGCAGAAGGGCTACAGCCCTGCACGCTTGTTCGTGTTGGCGATGGTGATTTTCAATCTGGGTTGCCTGGTGATTCTGCCCGCCCTGCTCGGCCTGACGATGATCGCGCCGCAGTGGCTGATCATCATTTTGCTGGGTGTGTTCTGCGTGGTCGGGCTGATGATGAGCGTCGCCCTCAGCGAGCGCTATCGCAGCATCAACGAAGACCGTTTCAGCGCCAGCCGCGACCTGGCGGCGAGCACGGCCGAAATCAATGCCAAGGCCGAGTTCCTGGCCAAGATCAGCCACGAAATCCGCACCCCCATGAACGGCGTGCTGGGCATGACCGAGCTGTTGTTGGGCACACCGCTGTCGGTCAAGCAACGCGATTATGTGCAAACCATTCACAGCGCCGGCAATGAACTGCTGACCCTGATCAACGAAATTCTCGACATCACCAAGCTCGAGTCCGGGCAAATTGAACTGGACGATGTGCAGTTCGATCTCAACGCTTTGATCGAGGACTGCCTGAATATCTTCCGGGCCAAAGCCGAACAGCAGAACGTCGAACTCATCAGTTTCATTCAGCCCCAGGTACCCCGGGTGATCAGCGGTGACCCGACGCGTCTGCGCCAGACGCTGCTTAGCCTGCTTGAAAATGCACTGAAGAAAACCGACGAAGGCGAAGTCCTGCTGGTGGTCGCGCTGGATTCACGCAGCGGCAAACCACGCCTGCGCATCGCGGTGCAGGACAGTGGCGAACCGTTGGCCGCCAAAGAACGCGACGCACTGTTGCACGCGGAACTGCACAGCAAAAACTTCCTCTCGACCACCAAGCTGGGTGGCAATCTCGGCCTGGTGATTGCCCGTCAGTTGATCATGCTGATGCACGGTGAATTCGGCATCCAGAGCGGCACCACCCAAGGCAGTACCCTGTGGCTGACGCTGCCGCTGGACCCGGACCGACTGGAACAACCCACTACCGACCTCGACAGCCCGCTCAAGGGTGCGCGGGTACTGGTGGTGGACGATAACGACACCTGTCGCAAAGTGCTGGTGCAGCAATGCAGCGCCTGGGGCCTAAACGTCAGCGCCGTGCCTTCGGGTAAAGAGGCACTGGCCTTGCTGCGCACCAAGGCGCACCTGCGGGATTATTTCGACGTGGTCCTGCTCGACCAGAACATGCCCGGCATGACCGGCATGCAATTGGCCGCCAAGATCAAGGAAGACCCAAGCCTGAACCACGACATCCTGCTGATCATGCTCACCGGAATCAGCAACGCGCCGAGCAAAATCATCGCGCGCAATGCCGGGATCAAACGCATCCTCGCCAAACCGGTCGCTGGTTACACCCTGAAGACCACCTTGGCCGATGAGCTCAATCAACGCACCCGAGGCGCCTCTCCCGTCAGTCCTCCGCAAACGATCAACCATTCGCCAATCAACCCGGTCAGCGTGCCGAGCGACTTCCGCATTCTGGTCGCGGAAGACAACAGCATTTCGACCAAAGTCATTCGCGGCATGCTCGGCAAGCTCAATCTGCAACCCGATACCGCCAGCAACGGCGAAGAGGCTTTGCAAGCCATGAAGTCTCAGCGTTACGACCTGGTGTTGATGGACTGTGAAATGCCGATCCTTGACGGCTTTTCCGCCACCCAGCAGCTACGTGCCTGGGAAGTTGGCAACCAACGAATCCGTACCCCGGTGGTCGCACTCACCGCGCATATCCTGACCGAACACAAGGAACGCGCGCGTCAGGCGGGCATGGACGGGCACATGGCCAAACCAGTGGAACTGTCACAGTTGCGCGAGTTGATCGAGCATTGGGTGTCCAAACGCGAAGAAAGCCAGGCGCGCAGCCAGATCAGTTGATCCGTCGCACATGGTCCTGGCCCAACAGACGAAATTGATATTCCCGCGCAAGATAGTCCGCGCCGCCTGATAGACTTCCTGTCGACCTTTCACTGCCGCGCGGGCCCACACCATGCTCCACGAGTTGTTCAGCGTTTACTTGAAGATGCTGGTGCTTTATAGCCCGTTCTTTGTCCTCTCGTGCTTCATCAGCCTGACCCGTGGGTATTCCCGCAAGGAGCAACGTCGGCTGGCGTGGAAAGTGGCGATCGCAACGCTGGTGTCCAGTGTCTTGCTGTACCTGTTTGGCCGAGTGATCTTCAGCGTATTCGGCATCACCGTCGACGCCTTCAGAATCGGCGCCGGCAGCGTGCTGTTCATCTCGGCCCTGGGCATGGCGCAAGGCAAGTCGGCCGTGCAGACCGACAACGTCCAGCAGGACGTCACCATCGTCCCACTGACCATCCCTTTGACCGTCGGCCCCGGCACCATCGGCGCCCTGCTGGTGATGGGCGTCAGCCAGCCACACTGGGATGACAAACTCACCGCGATCATAAGCATTGCCCTGGCCAGCTTTACCGTCGGCGTGGTGCTGTACCTGTCGAACCGCATCGAACGGATTCTGGGTGACCAGGGTTTGCAGATCGTCAGCCGACTGATGGGCTTGTTCGTGTGCGCGCTGGCAGCGCAAATTATCTTTACCGGGGTGAAAGGATATTTGGTGCCGTAATCTAAAGGGTGATGTTTTTAAAGTAAGCTTCGGGGTTGTTGCGCAAGTAATCCGAAACCGACTTGCGATGTGCAGCGTAGACGCCTGGGTCACACCTATAGCTGCCACCTTTGAAATGAAAAACAAGACGCCGCCGCTCCGCTGAATAGCCATCGACGCTTAGATGTAACCCACATAACAATACGGTCAGGTCCCCCGAAGGCGTCTTTTCACAAGGCACGATCTGAAAGCTTCCCAGATTCCCGGAATCGATCCCGCCCTCAAAATAAGCGGTCACGATTCGATTAATGCCCATGGCGGCGACTGATCGACGCACAAGATCAGCAAGTTGCGCGCTTGCCGATGCACCGTGGACCCTAAAGGTTGCCCGCGCCAGATCATCGACACTGCTTATGATCTCAGAGTCCCCTGTCACCAGACTTTGCAACTGAAACCCGCGTGCCTCAAGTCGGTTACGGTAGTAATGCATCCAGCTGTGCCAACTCCTCTCGAAATCGTAGGTTTGACTGGCAAACGACTGGGCATACAACAATACATTCTGGATATCCGATTTTTCCTGTGCCGATAGCCCAGGAAAGAATGCGACAAGACTATTTATACGTCCAAGAATAGCGGCGTTATTATTAACTGTATTCACTCTCACTTTCCTGCCTTCAATACACAGCCCATGGCTTACAGTTCAATGATTTCCTGGTGCGCCTGATTCCTTAGATACCCCTGCATAGCGAGACGGAGAGGCTCGTATCCTTGCGCGGCAAATGGATATCGTCGACCTCCTGAAGCGGGCAAACGAGGTTAGATCGCAGACCTTCAAGTGCAGTCTCAAACGTCTCGCGAAATGGCGAGTAGGCCAGATCCATCAACTGCATTGAATAAAAAGACAGTTCGACATTGCCCACAATGCTCGCCGGTATCAGGGGCTCGAACAGAAAGCCCGGAGTCAACCGTTGGTGGCTGACAAATTTGATTTGAACCAACGTCAAAGTAGCCCCCGGCCCCACCAAGCCAAGCTGCAAGGCGACCGTCATCGCTTGTGGTTGATTCAGAACAGGAGCAATCGTGCTCTGTAACACCTGCTGAGCGAGGAGACCGATGGCGGGTTGATTAGGAAAATCGTGGTAACGCTGACGAGCGGCTTCTTCGCCCAGCTTGATTTCAGTGGCGCTGACAAACGCCGGGAGCTTATCCCTGATCCAGTCCCAGAGCGTGCGAGAGGCCTGACCTGTCATGCGCTGGCTAATGCTTTCGCTGGCTTTCAGCATCCAACCAAACCGAAGCGACGCCGCGAGGTATCTCTCGCGCCAGTCATCATAAGCGGAAAATTTTGAATGTTTTTTTGAAGCGGCTAATTGCGCATATAACGTGGAGTTCACTACATCATTTTTCGAATGGAGACTCTGGGCATCCAAAAAAAACAGTAAACACCCTCCATTAACTATAAGTTCACTCATTCCCTTATCCATCAATAACTCCCTACCTTATAAAGAGGAGGCGGCTTGCGCCTCCCCCTTTATTCAGATTTCAAATTCCATGATACCGGTCTGGGAGTTGCTCCCTAGTTTTTGACGAATGAGATCACGAACACCTGAATAGATGCCCTCATTAAGAACCATATTCGATTCACCCCGATAAGTATCTACCTCTGCGTCGTTCCATTCCCAAAACAGGACATTGGTCACAGCGGACTTGGCACGAAAGTTCACTGCCCCCAAGGCCACGTACACGGTGCCATCCTTGAACTCCGAGCAAGCACCGACGCGGAAGCTGCCGCCTTGATGCGTTTTGGTCTGTTGATCAAACATGCGCCAAGGTTTTTCCGACTTTTTGAGCGCAGCCACCGCATCCCCGGCTACCTTGAGCATCGCCAGCGACGCAGGCCCAGGCAGGGCCGCGGCGGCAATGACGGATCCCAGAATCTCCAGACCTACCTGATCCATAGAGAAACGTCGCTGAGTCGCTCGGTACTTCCCATACCTCCATTCGAAGGAGAGCCAGCCAGCAGTACTCAATACCTGATTGAATTTACCGTACCAAAGCTGCGTCTCGGTTTCTGGGTTGAATGCCTTGTTCGCTACCAGAGTGGCGAACAGGAAGGAGTTATCGACGTCCTCCTTATTCTGACGGGACAGGCCTTCCGTGAACCCGAACAAGGTCCCGCCGGCAACAGCAGCGCTCTGCGGCTCTTTCGGCTCTTCAATCGAGAACGCCATCGGTGAATTCATATGGGGTACAGGATCTACCAGCGAATGCGAGCGATCTGCAAGTTCACAATCGGCAATAAAATTACGACGCTCTGCAACACTCATATCTAAATCAAACTTCATTTCAGACAATCCCTTATTTGAAAAATGCCCTCATGGACAAGAACCAAGGCTAGATAAAGAAAACAACGAATACAATCCAACCACGCAGCACAACACTCTGCATTGACGTGAGACATTTTGTTGTTAATTGAATTTTTTGCTTACAGATCGACTTCAGAGACATCGACCATTAACCCGCAAATACGGACCGTATAAAAAATTCAATTTATATCGAAAGAAAGAGACTACTTCTTCGGCAACGAAGAAAATGTGAAGTCATCCAAGGAGCAAGTAGTCTTCCATGCTGAATGGCGGCTTAAAACACAGCGTTTTAAGCCATTTCCTACTTGCCCCCCTGTGCCTTCCGGCGCGCACTTACCTTCAACTGGTAGGTTTGGCACCATACCAGCGAGGCGTGTACACCCACATCCCGCCATCCGCTCGCGGGAACACGCAGGTAGTCGACGAACCGATCAAGACCATGGTGCGCATGTCCACCTGCTCCGGGGTCAGTTCGCCCAAGGTGATGACCCGCAGGCTTTGCCCCGGCCGGCCTATGTCACGCCCCAACGTAACCGGAGTTTCAGGCGTGCGGTGCTGACGAACGATTTCCAGTGCCCTGCCCAATTGCCAAGGGCGTGAGCGGGAGATCGGGTTATAGAAGGCCAGCGCCAGATCAGCCTGGGACGCGAGGTCCAGACGTTTTTCGATGATGTCCCACGGCTTGAGGTTGTCCGACAGCGACATCACGCAGAAGTCATGACCCAACGGCGCACCGGCTTGCGCGGCGGTGGCCAGCGAAGCAGAAACGCCGGGCAGGATTTCCAGTTCGACAGCATGCCACTCGGGATTGCTCGACTCATGCAATGCTTCCAGCACGGCTGCAGCCATCGCAAACACGCCCGGATCACCGGACGACACCACCACCACCGAACGCCCGGACGCAGCCAGTTCAAAGGCGTGGCGCGCGCGCTGCATTTCTTCGCGGTTGTCGGTGTTGTGCAGGGTTTGATCGGCACGGAACGGCCCGGCCATGCGCACGTAGGTTTCGTAACCCAGTACATCGTTGGCGCGTGCCAACTCAGCCTTGACCGCCGGCACCATCAGTTCCGCAGCGCCAGGCCCGAGGCCGATGACCGCCAGACGCCCGCGTCCACGACCGATCTGCTGAAGGTCCAGCGGTTGTTGGCCCACTGCGATGGCGATGTCGTCACCGACACTGAGCGGCGGCAGCAATTGCGGCACAGCCTGTTGCGCCATGTCGCTGATGGTTGAGTGCCCGGCGCCAAACCGTAGCGGTACGCCCAGTTCGGCGGCCGCTTGATGCAAGAGCGGATGGGCCATGTCTGCCTCATCAGCCAGCAGGCACGCCAGAGACTGCACGGCGATCCGTGCCTCATGAAGCGCTGCGCGAACGGCCACCGCCAACTCAGGCACAGCAGCGCTCACCGCGACCAACACGCTGCGCGGATAGATCAGCAACTCGTTGCTGGAAGGCTCGCGCTCGGCACAGCCCACATGAATCGCCAACTGCGCGTGTTCATCTTCCGGCAATTGCGCCTGCGCCAGCCAAGGCGCGGCGCCTTCGATGCGCACGTGTTGCCCTGACAGTAAATCCGAAACAAAGCGCTTGCCCAGCTCCAGATCGCCCAACGCATAACCGCTCGGAGGATTGAGCAGGCAGGTACCAAAACGCAGCTCACCACTGGTGGTAATCGCCGGCGCGACACCCAAGCCGGTCGCGATCTCTCGCGCCATAACGTTCACGCCGCCCAGCCCGCCCAACAATGGCACGACAGCGCTGCCATCTTCGGCCACGGCCAACACCGGCGGCTCGACGCCTTTCTCCAGCAACAGCGGCGCTAGGGTTCGAACCACAATACCCGCAGCGCACAGGGCAATGATCGGCGTGTCCTGCTGATAGAGCTGACGCAATGTGGCACCAAACTCGGAGTAGGTCAGGTCGGCGCCTTGGACGCGAGAGGCCAGACCGTGGATCAACGCCTCGGGGTACACCTGCTGAATACGTCGCGCTGTGGCGAGGCTGCCGTTGCCAAGGATGACGATGGCCGGAGTCTGCATGTTCATCAGCCCTGCCACCTTTCGCCCGGAACGATGATCAGCGAGAAGTACGGCGAGGACATTGGCTCGACTTCATTCAGCGGGACGATTTTCTGATTGGCCATGGTGGCGCGCTCGACGTACAACGCACGCTCGGCCATGCCCAACTCTTCCAGCACCTGACGAACCTTGGGAAAGTTGCGCCCCAGCTTCATGATCACCGCCGCATCAGCATCGGCCAGACGGCGCTTTAGATCGTCATGCGGCAACACGCCGGAGAGCACCGACAAGCTTTGATTGCGATACACCAACGGCGCGCCGAGTACTGATGCGCCGCCGAGCATCGAGCACACGCCGGGGATGACTTCCGCTTCGTAACGCTCAGCCAGACGATCGTGCAGGTACATGTAGGAACCGTAGAAGAACGGATCACCCTCGCAGATCACCGCCACATCGCGACCGGCATCCAGATGCGCGGCCAGGGCTTCGCTGGCTTCGTCGTAGAAATCGCTGATCACCTGTTCGTAGGACAGCGGTGCCGGCAATGCCTCGGTGGTCACCGGGTACACCAGCGGCATCAGGGTCTGCGCTGCTTGCAGGTGCGCTTCGATGATACCGAACGCATTGCCCTTTTTGCCCTTGGCCACGAAGTACGCCACCACGGGCGACTCCCGCAGCAAGCGCAACGCTTTGACGGTGATCAGTTCAGGATCGCCGGGGCCAACGCCCAGACCAAGCAAACGACCGCGCGGCTGCATTATTCGATCTCCGTCGCGAGGGCGTTGACCGCTGCGGCCGCCATGGCGCTGCCGCCGCGACGACCTTGCATGATCACGAACGGCACGCCACGGCTGTCGGCGGCGAGCATGGCCTTGGACTCCGCCGCACCGACGAAGCCCACCGGGAAGCCGAGGATCAACGCCGGTTTAGGCGCGCCGGCATCGAGCATTTCCAGCAGGTAGAACAGCGCGGTCGGCGCGTTGCCGATCACCACCACGCTGCCTTCCAGGTGCGGACGCCACAACTCCAGCGCAGCGGCGGAACGGGTGTTGCCCAGCTCCCGCGCCATCTCTGGGACGTTTTCATTCTTGAGGGTGCAAATCACCTGATTGTTGGCCGGCAGGCGCGTGCGGGTCACGCCTTCTGCAACCATGTGTGCGTCGCACAGAATCGTTGCGCCAGCGGCCAGCGCGTTACGTCCGGCGGTACCGGCGCCCGGTGAGAAGCGCAAATCTTCGATGACTTCGACCATGCCACAGGCGTGGATCACACGCACAGCGAGCTTTTCCAGGTCGGCCGGAATCTGATCGAGCCTGGCCTCAGCGCGAATGATCGAGAAGGAGTTGCGATAAATCTCCTGACCGTCGCGGATGTAATCAATCATGGGTGTTGCTCCGTGAGTCGGCGGCTAACAGCGCACCAACTGCTTCAATAGTGAGGTCACGCGCCCGCAGCACACCGAGACCGGGTTGCTGCGGATCGCGAAAATAGAGGTCGTAATGGCCGGCGGACACCGCCAACAAAGTCACCGGCACCACGTGGGCAGCGGCACAGGAACGCGAACAACCGGACAGATGCACCGGCCGGCTCAAGCCGTTCCGTTCAAACGTAGCCGCCAACTGCACGGCATCGGTCTTGGTGTCGGCCAGGCCTTTGCCACAGCCTGCCGAACCGGTACAGGCGATCATGTGCGCCAAGGGCTGTTGCGCGTTGCAGATCAATCCGGCCGCTTGCAGGCCCGTGAGCAGCACGGCAGCACTTTGCGCACGGACGTTGGGCAACAGCAGGCTTTGCCACGGCGTCAGGCGCAAGGTGCCGTCGCCCCATTCGCTGGCCAGTTGCGCGACGCTGCGCAACATCGACGCATCGAGTCGCCCCAACGGCACCGCGCCGCCGACGGCGACCCAAGCAGACGTGTCCTGTGGATAAATACCCAGATGCCCATTGGCCGAAGCCGCAGGGCGATGCCAACCGGTGATGACGTGATCGCGGCGCAAGGCAACGCTCAGCCGCGCACACAGGCTTTCAAGGAACGCGGCAATGGATATCTCCGCCAACAGATGGCGCATGCGGGTTTGCTCGGGACGCGCCAGATCGAGAAACGCCTCCAGCACCGCCACCACCAGTTCATGCGCCTGATCAAGCGGCACGGCGGCCAGTGGCGCGTCGCTAGCGGGACAACCGGTCAGACCGAACGCCAACAGCGTCTCGCCCTCCACATTCAGCGCCGACAGCCACAGGTCATGGGGATGTTCGAGCATCACCAGTGCTTCGCCACCGTCCAGCGACAGGGCGAATTTGGGCGACAGGTCATGGAACCGTGGATGGCTTTGCAGGGTGTCGAGAATCTGTTCCGCCAGCGGCCGCGTATCGAACAGACGCTGCGGGTCGAGGCCGGCCGTCGGGCTGAGCATCAGGTTGCGCACGTCATCGCCAGCCGCCGTACTCGGCCCCAGACCCGCGTCCAGCAGCAGCGCAATCAACGCATCCTGCTCGCTGCCAATCCCGCGAATCTGCAGGTTGCCACGGTTGGTGGCCTCGATCACGCCCGTGGCGTAACGCTCTGCGGCCTCTGCCACGGCGTTCGCCTGCCGGGAAGTGATCGAGCCGCCCGTCAACTTGATCCGGCAAATGCCGCCGTCCAACGCCGGGACGATACGCAACAACCCCGGGCAGGCCGAGGGGCGTAGAGGCGTGGAGGAAGTAGGCTTGTTCAATGGATCATCCGTTAGAACGCGCAGGCGCTAAGCCCCGTGGGCGCGCTATTATGCCTGCATTGTCCACAGGCATGAAAAGCCGGTCTGTCGGAAGTGCTTATTAGTGGATCGAGGAACGTGGATGACGCCGTGGCTGACAGTCGTGGGAATCGGTGAAGAAGGCTTCAAAGGCCTGGGCAAGACGGCTCGTCGTGCACTGATGGCCGCCGGGCAGGTGTTCGGCGGCCAACGCCAGCTCGACCTGTTGCCAGTGTGCATTCGCGCCGAGCGCAGCACCTGGCCGAGCCCATTCTCGCTGAAACCGGTGCTGGAACAACGGGGCACACCGATTTGTGTGCTGGCCAGCGGCGATCCCATGCTGTTTGGTGTGGGGGCGAGCCTGGCGCGACAGGTCAGCATCGATGAAATGACCATCCTGCCGGCGCCCTCTTCCTACTCGCTGGCCGCTGCCCGCATGGGTTGGCCGTTGCAGGATGTGGTCACTTTATCGGTCGTCGCCCGGCCGCTGGCCGCGTTGAATGCCCAATTACATAACGGTGTGCGTTTGCTGGTACTGAGCAACGACGGCAGCAGCCCGGCCGCGATTGCCGAGTTGTTGCGCGACCGAGGTTTCGGCCCGAGCCGCATGACGGTGCTGGAACATCTGGGCGGCATCGCCGAGCGTCGAGTCGAAGGCATGGCTGGCGAATGGATCGATCCACCGATCGCAGCGTTGAATCTGGTGGCCATCGACTGTCGGATCGATACCAACACCCCACGCCTGTCGCTATTGGCCGGGCTGCCGGACAGTGCCTTCGAGCATGACGGCCAACTGACCAAACGCGACGTGCGCGCCATCACCCTCGCTCGCCTCGCCCCAACGCCCGGTGAATTGCTGTGGGACGTCGGCGCGGGGTGTGGCTCCATCGGCATCGAGTGGATGCGCGCGCACCCCAGTTGCCGGGCGCTGGCCATTGAAGCTGATGAAGGTCGCCAATTGTTGATTGAACACAACCGCGATGCGCTGGGCGTGCCCGGTTTGCAGTTGATTCGCGGCAGCGCGCCTGAAGCGCTGAGTGAACTGGAAGCACCCGATGCGATTTTCATAGGCGGCGGCGTCACCCGCCCCGGCGTACTCGAGGCCTGCTGGGAAAGGCTGCGTTCCGGCGGTCGGTTGGTGGCCAACGCCGTGACCCTGCAAAGCGAAGCCACCTTGGTGCTGTGGCGCGAACAGCATGGCGGCGAATTGACCCGCATTCATGTCGCCCAGGCTCGGCCGCTGGGTGAGTTCGACACCTGGCGTCAGGCGCTGCCCATTACCTTGCTTGAAGCGGTCAAACCCTGATGCGCGACGAAACCGCCGAACAACCCGCGCCCTTGCGCAGTGGTCTGACCACCGGCAGTTGCGCGACCGCGACCTGTCTGGCGGCGGCGCGCTTGCTGCTGGGTGGCGAGGTGAACGACGCGGTGGAGATCGTCTTGCCCAAGGGCAAAGTGGTGCAAATGCGTCTGGAGTTCTGTCGCCCGTTTGCACAGGGCGCTGAGGCCGGCACGATCAAAGATGCAGGCGATGATCCGGACGTCACCCATGGTGCGCTGGTGTATTCCCGGGTGCGCTTGATCCCTGAAACAGGCGTGTGTTTCGTCGCCGGTCCGGGTGTCGGCACCGTGACCCGTCCCGGACTGGTGTTGAATGTCGGCGAGCCTGCGGTTAACCCGGTGCCGCGTAAAATGATCACCGAGCACTTGCTGCAACTGGCGAGCGAAGTCGGCTATGCCGGTGGTTTCGAAGTCACCCTGTGCGTCGAAAACGGTGAAGCGCTGGCGCTGAAAACCATGAACCCTCGACTTGGGATTCTTGGAGGTCTGTCGATCCTCGGCACCAGCGGGATCGTGCGACCGTTTTCCTGCGCGGCCTACATCGCCTCGATTCACCAAGGCATCGATGTCGCCAAAACCAACGGCTATCTGCACATCGCCGCGTGCACCGGCAACGCTAGCGAAGACACCATGCGCCGGGTCTACAACCTGCCGGAAATCGCCTTGATCGAAATGGGCGACTTCGTTGGTGCCGTGCTCAAACATGTTCGTAAAGTACCGGTCGATAAACTCAGCCTCTGCGGTGGCTTCGGCAAGATCAGCAAGTTGGCCGCCGGGCATATGGACCTGCACAGCCGCCACTCCAGCATCGACCTGCCACAACTGGCCGAATGGGCCGCAGCCATTGGCGCCGACGCGACACTGCAACAGGCAATCCGCGAGGCCAACACCAGCCAGCAGGCGCTTGCGATGGCCAGCGCGGTCGGCATCGCCTTGGGTGACGAGGTGTGTCGCCATGCGCTGGAGTTTGCGCGCGGCGTGGTGCCAGCGCAGGTTCAGGTCGAAGTGTTCGCCATTGATCGTCAGGGCGGGATCGTCGGGCGCGCGGGAGCCGTGGCATGAAGCGAGTGCTACTGCTCGGCGGCGTGACCGAAGCCTTGGCGCTTGCTCGTCGTTTGGGACCGCAGCATCTCTACAGCCTCGCCGGCGTAGGCCGGGTGCCGACTGACCTGACCTGTCAGGTGCGCGTCGGCGGGTTTGGTGGGGCGCAAGGGCTGGAGCACTTCATTCGTGAGCAAGCCATCGATTTAGTGCTGGATGCGACCCATCCGTATGCCGCGCAGATCAGCCAGAACGCTGCCATTGCGGCACAATCTGCGAGCATTGAATGCTGGGCCTTGCGCCGACCCGCCTGGCAGGCCGGACCCAATGATGACTGGCGCGAAGTCAGCGATTGGGCCGAACTGATCACCGCCCTCGCGCCCTTCCAACATCCGCTGTTCACCCTCGGCCGCGAGCCCCTGCAACACCTCGACGAGATCCCCGATCACCAGTTTTGGACTTTGCGCGCACTGGACGCTTATCCCGGCAATGACCGCTGCGAAATCATCGGCGCGCGCGGACCGTTTCTGCTAGATGACGAGCGTGCGTTGTTTGCTCGGCGCAAGATTGATGTGTTGATCAGCAAGAACAGCGGCAGCACGGCGACTGAACCGAAGCTGGAAGTGGCGCGGGAGTTGGGGGTGCCGGTGTTGGTTTTGAAGCGGCCGGTGTTGGCGAAGGTGGATCGGGAATTTTTGCAGGTCGGTGAGTTGATCGAAGCGTTGAGTCTGGCTGGTTTTTTGTAGGAGCTGGCTTGCCTGCGATCGAGCGCGAAGCGGTCGCCGGATGCCACGGTTTTCTGAAAAATTTGGGGGCCCGGGTTTTGCGACTGCTACGCAGCCGATCGTAGGCAAGCCAGCGCCTACACTGACCGCGTTTACCGCGTGACATCAGCGCCCGATGGACGAGGGTTCGGAAGTCAGCCCGCGACATCACGCCACACGCCGCCTTTTTACTTACCCCCCACGCTCAGGCTAAATAGCGTCTCCTGTCTAGCTGGAGTCTGACCATGATCAAGAAGATCCTCACACTGGCGGCATTGCTGCTGCCGGCATGTTTCGCCCATGCCCAGGATTACACCGTGGGCGCGTTGCAAATTGTTCATCCCTGGTCGCTGGAACTGCCGCCCAACGCGCCGACGGTGGCGGCGTATTTCGTAATCAAGAACACTGGGAAAGCCGCTGATCGCCTGGTTAGCGTAGACTCCCCCGCCGCTGGCAAGGCGGAGCTGCATCAACATTTGCATCAAGATGGTTTGATGAAGATGGTGCAGGTGCAGAGCGTTGATGTCGCTGTCGGTGGCGAAGCCAGGTTCGAGCCGATGGGGTATCACGTCATGCTGTTGGAGTTGAAGGACAAATCGGCGCTGACCGACGGCAAGAGCTTTCCTCTGACACTACACTTCGAAAAAGCCGGCGATTTGACTGTGAATGTCACCGTACAAAAACAGGCGCCAGACGACGCCATGAGCAACAACTGACCGAACGATTGTTATGAACCGCGTGCGCCAGCCAGCCAACAGCCGCTCCATGCTCCCTCGCAAATCGCGAGGCGCCTGGCTGAGCCTGTTTGCCATGTTGATGATCTTCATCGGGCCGCTGATTTCCCAGGCGATGCCGATGGAGCAGCATGCCGGCATGAGCATGACGATGCCGATGTCCATGGACATGTCGGCCGACATGCCTGCGGAACACGGCGCCGACCACGCCACGTCTCAAGTCGCGACCGATCACGTTATCTGGGCCAAGTGTGGTTATTGCACACTGCTATTCAGTTGCCCGGCATTGCCTGCGGCGCTGGTGGTCCTCACCTCGACACCGCCTAAACCGAGCGGCTTTTTCACTGTCGCAGCGCAACAGGGCCATGCTCGGCAGACCACCTTCCCCAACGCCCGCACCCGCGCTCCGCCACGCCTGATCGCACGGTAACTCCATCATTGAAACCATCGGCAGGCACCGCAAGGTGACCATGCCCGTTGGACCGTGTTTATCCCTGAATCGGGAGCGTTGGCCATGTCCCAACCAAAAGTATCGTTCTACAACCTCGCCTGGCGCTGGCACTTTTATGCCGGATTGTTCGTTGCGCCATTCATGATCCTGTTGTCATTGACCGGGATGGTTTATCTGTTCAAGCCACAGTTGGATAACCTGATGTACAGCGATCTGCTGTACGTCACACCGAGCCAGCAGTTGCTCAGCGCCGATGCGCAACAGCAACGCGTGCAAGCCGCGTTTCCCCAGGCATCGATCAGTAAGTACCTGCCACCGGTCAGCGCCGAGGGCAGTGCCGAGTTCGTAGTCCTGCAGGACGGCCGAGAACTGAATGTGTTTGTTGATCCGTATCGCGGCAATATTCTCGGCACCCAGGACGGCAAGAATAATCTGCAGGCGCTGGCTCGCTCGCTGCACGGCAAACTGCTGTTGGGCAAGGTCGGTGACCGGATCATCGAACTGGCCGCTGGTTGGGCGATCGTATTGGTGATCTCGGGCCTGTACTTGTGGTGGCCACTGGGCAAATCAACCGCAGGCGTGTTGTGGCCTCGGTTGAGCAGTCGCGGCCGGGTGCTGTGGCGCGACTTGCACGCGGTGACCGGTTTCTGGGGCTCGCTGTTGTTGCTGATGATGTTGCTCAGCGGCATGACCTGGACGGGCATCTGGGGCAAGCAATTCGCCGATGTCTGGAACACTTTCCCGGCAGCGATGTGGAATGACGTGCCCAAGTCCGACAAGCAGGCCGGAGAGCTGAACAGCCCGACACGGCAGACCGTACCCTGGGCGGCGGAAAACACGCCGATGCCAATGTCTGGCGACCACGCCGAACACATGAAGCATGGCGACGCTGTGTCCGCACCCGCGGCGCCAAGTCTGTCTCTGCAACAAGTGGTAAACATTGCCACCGAACAGCGCGTGTATCCGGGCTATAGCATCACCGCCCCGACCACTGCCGACGGCGTATTCACTGTCGCTGTGTTCGCCGATGACCCGCGCAACGATGCCACGCTGCACATTGATCAATACAGCGGCAAGGTGTTGGCCAATCTGGGCTGGAAGGATTACAGCACCGTCTCCCGCGCCACCGAACTGGGCGTCATGCTGCACGAAGGCAAGTTCTTCGGTGGGCTTAATCAACTGCTGATTTTGCTGGTTTGCCTGATGGTTCTGCTGAGCTCCGTCAGTGGGTTGGTGATCTGGTGGAAGCGTCGTCCACAGGGTGGTCTTGGAGTACCACCACTGCGTCACGACCTGCCACGCTGGAAAACCGGGGTGGTGATTATCATCGGACTAGGCGTGGCGTTTCCGCTGGTGGGCCTGTCATTGCTGCTGGTATGGGCTGTGGATTGGTTGGTGTTGTCGCGGATCGTCGCCGCAAAGGCCACCGCATAACACTTGTAGGAGCTGCCGTAGGCTGCGATAGACCACAACGTGGTCTCCGCGACAAGGGATGTAAGAAGGTCCTTCGGACCTTATCGCAGCCTTCGGCAGCTCCTACATTGATTTCCTTCGATGAGCAGAAAAATGACCGCCCTCACCCTGAAAAACATCGCCTGGTCGCCCTTGGGTCACGGCCATTGTCATCACCAGTTCCAGCTGCGGGATGTCGATTTGCAGGTCGCTGCCGGAGAATTTGTCGGCTTGATTGGTCCCAACGGCAGCGGCAAGACCAGCCTGTTGCGCTGCGCCTATCGTTTCGCCAAACCCGCCACCGGCGAGGTGCTGCTCGATCAAGCCAATGTCTGGCAGCAACCACCCCGATGGTGCGCCCAACGCATCGCCGTGGTGCTGCAGGAGTTTCCCGACGCCTTCGGTCTGACGGTCGATGAGGTGGTCGCCATGGGCCGTACACCGCACAAGGGCATGTTTGATGGCGATACCTTGCACGACCGCCAGCTGGCTCGCGATGCATTGGCGGGTGTCGGCATGCAGGGCTTCGAGGATCACGCCTTCGCGACCTTGTCCGGCGGGGAGAAACAGCGCGTGATTCTGGCCCGCGCCCTGACCCAGCAACCCGAGCTGCTGATCCTCGATGAGCCCACCAATCACCTCGACCCGCGCTATCAGCTGGAACTGCTGCAATGGGTCAAACGCCTGAAAATCGGCACCTTGGCGAGCATCCACGACCTGAATCTCGCTGCCGCCTTTTGCGACCGGTTGTATGTCATCAACCACGGTCGCATCGTCGCCAGCGGCACCCCCGCCGAAGTGCTTACCGTCGAATTGCTGCGCGATGTGTTTGGCGTCGAGGCATTGGTCGACGCTCACCCACTGTCTGGCTACCCACGAATTACCTGGATCACACACCCATGACTTCTTCGCTTTTCCTGCGCGTCAGCTTCGCCCTCAGCGCATTGCTCGGTGCAATTCAGGCTGCGGCCGATACCACGCACTACCCGTTGACCATTCAAAGCTGCAACCGCGAAGTGACCTTCGACAAGGCGCCGCAACACGCCCTCAGCCATGACATCAACATGACCCAGATGATGTTGGCGCTGGGTTTAAAATCAAGCATGGTTGGCTACAGTGGCATTACGGGCTGGAAATCGGTCACATCCGAGATGGCGAAAATCCTCGACGGGCTGCCCGAGTTGGCGAGCAAATACCCGTCGGTGGAAACCCTGCTCAACGCCAACGTCGATTTCTTCTTTGCCGGCTGGGATTACGGCATGAGCGTCGGCGGCGATCTCACTCCGCAAACCCTCGCACCGCTGGGAATCAAGGTCTACGAGCTGACAGAGTCCTGTGCTTTTGTGATGAAGCGCCCGCCCGCCAGTCTGGAAATGATGTACGGCGACCTGCGCAATCTGGGCAAGATTTTCAATGTGCAGGACCGCGCCGAGCAATTGATTGCGCAGATGCAGCAACGGGTAGCGGCCATCACGGAAAAACTGCCGGCCGATAAACCTCGGGTGTTTCTCTACGACAGCGGCGAAGACCGGGCCATGACGTCGGGTCGGCTGGCCATGCCGCAGGCACTGATTACGGCCGCCGGTGGGCGCAATATTCTGGATGACGTCGATGCCAGCTGGACCCGGGTCAACTGGGAAAGTGTGGTCGAGCGCAACCCGCAGGTCATTGTCATCGTCGACTACGGTGAAGTGACCGCTGAGCAGAAGGAGCAATTCCTGCTGAGTAATCCGGCGCTGCAATCGGTGGACGCGATCCGCAACAAGCGCTTTGTGGTCATCCCGTATGTGGCCGCCACGCCGGGCATCGACAATATCGACGCCATCGAAACCCTGACCTCAGCTTTTCATGGCAAGTCTTTGTGAATAACCCGCATCGCTACCGCATGCTGATGCTGGGTCTCGGCATAGTGCTGCTGGCCTCCTGTGTACTGTCGCTGGGTTTTGGCTCGGCGCCAGTACCCGCAAGCGTGGTATGGCAAATCCTCGTGCACAAGCTGTTCGGCCTCGGCGCGGACGGGCCTGCCTGGAGCGCCGGCCAGGAACATATCGTCTGGCTGATCCGCGTGCCTCGAATGCTGCTCGGTGCACTGGTCGGTGCTGGTCTGGCATTGACCGGGGCGGTGCTGCAGGCCGCCACGCGCAACCCACTCGCCGACCCGCATCTGCTGGGTGTGACTTCCGGCGCGACGCTGGGCGCGGTGATCGTAGTGTTGCACCTCGGCGAAGTCATCGGCCTGCTGACCTTGCCAATCGCCGCCTTCATCGGCGCGCTGTGCAGCATGGCGATGGTGCTGATCATTGCCAGCCGCCAAGGTCGACTGGACAGCGACCGCCTGCTGCTGTGCGGCATCGCAGTGTCATTCGTGATGATGGCCTTGGCCAACCTGCTGCTGTTCATGGGTGATCACCGCGCCAGTTCGGCGGTGATGTTCTGGATGCTGGGCGGCCTGGGTTTAGCACGCTGGGAGCTGCTCGGTATTCCCGCGATCAGTGTGCTGATCGGCCTCGTATTGCTGTTAACGATGGCGCGGTCTCTGAACGCACTGATGGCTGGCGAGCAAACCGCCGTAACCCTGGGCCTGAACCCGCGCCAAGTGCGTATCCGGGTGTTCCTGATCGCTTCGCTGATGACCGGGGTGATGGTGGCCATCAGTGGTTCCATCGGTTTTGTTGGCCTGATGATCCCGCATATTGCCCGGCGATTGGCAGGCGCCGAACACCGTCGGCTACTACCCGTGTGCGTACTCATGGGCAGCATCTTTCTGATTTGGGTCGACGTCGCTGCCCGCACCTTGATCGCCCCCGAAGACCTGCCTATCGGCGTGGCGACAGCGGCCATTGGCGGTTTGTTTTTCATTGGCCTGATGCGCAAACGCTAGGCACATCAGGCTTGTCCTACGCGGCCGCAGCTGTCGCATGAGTACCGTCGATACAGACACCTCTCCCCCATAAAACGCGCGAGTCATTCGCGCGTTTCATTTCCCCGCCACTTCGCACCATTTACGCCCACAAGGGCGCACCAAGGATTTCGGTCGCGCTATAGCGGTGCACCGCACTGTCTGTCGCAGGCTCTAACACAGGCATTTAGCCTCTATCTCAAGCTAGGCATAGCCTTTGCTTAGAAGCTTTCAGGCAAATGACCCGCCCACCAAAATTCCAATGAATGGAGATGTCCGATGAAGCGTCGCAGTCTGCTCAAAGCGTTCACCCTGTCCGCCTCGATTGCCGCAATGGGCATGACCTGGACTGTCCAGGCTGCCGAGACCATCAAGGTCGGTATTCTCCATTCGCTGTCCGGGACCATGGCGATCTCGGAAACGTCCCTCAAAGACATGGCGTTGATGACCATTGACGAAATCAACGCCAAGGGCGGCGTCAACGGCAAAATGCTCGAACCAGTGGTGGTTGACCCGGCTTCCAACTGGCCGCTGTTTGCCGAGAAAGGCCGCCAGTTGCTGACCCAGGACAAGGTCGCTGTGGTCTTCGGTTGCTGGACCTCGGTGTCGCGTAAATCAGTGTTGCCCGTGTTCGAAGAACTCAACGGCCTGCTGTTCTACCCCGTGCAGTACGAAGGCGAAGAAATGTCGCCGAACGTGTTCTACACCGGCGCAGCGCCTAACCAGCAAGCGATCCCTGCGGTTGAATACCTGATGAGCGAAGACGGCGGCGGCGCCAAGCGTTTCTTCCTGCTGGGTACCGACTACGTTTACCCGCGCACTACCAACAAGATTCTGCGTTCGTTCCTCAAATCCAAAGGCGTGGCTGACAAGGACATCGAAGAGGTCTACACCCCGTTCGGCCACAGCGATTACCAGACCATCGTAGCCAACATCAAAAAATTCTCCGCCGGTGGCAAGACTGCTGTGATCTCCACCGTCAACGGCGACTCCAACGTGCCGTTCTACAAGGAACTGGCCAACCAGGGTCTGAAAGCCACCGACGTACCAGTGGTAGCCTTCTCGGTCGGCGAAGAAGAACTGCGCGGCATCGACACCAAGCCGTTGGTGGGTAACCTCGCGGCATGGAACTACTTCGAATCGGTGAAGAACCCGGTCAACACCAAGTTCGTCGCTGACTGGAAAGCCTACGCGAAGAAACACAACCTGCCGGGCGCAGACAAAGCCGTGACCAACGACCCGATGGAGGCCACTTACGTCGGTATCCATATGTGGGCGCAGGCGGTGGAGAAAGCCAAGTCCACCGACGTCGACAAGGTTCGCGCAGCCATGGCCGGGCAGACCTTCGCCGCGCCGTCGGGCTTTACGTTGACCATGGACCCAACCAACCATCACCTGCACAAGCCAGTGATGATCGGCGAGATCCAGGGCGACGGTCAGTTCAACGTGGTCTGGCAGACCAAAGAACCGATCCGCGCGCAACCGTGGAGCCCTTACATCCAAGGCAACGACAAGAAGCCTGACTATGCGGTGAAGAGTAACTAATCGGTTCAACACCCCCCTGTAGGAGCGGGCTTGCCCGCGATCGAGTGCGAAGCGCTCGCAAAATGGCTGGACGCATTGTCATGTCCAGAACCGTATGAAGGGCGTTCCGCCCTTATCGCAGGCAAGCCAGCTCCTACAAGATCCGCGCAAGGCCATAGCTATGCCCACTGCCTTCTACCGCCTCATCCTCACACTGACGCTACTGTTGCCACTGACAGCAAACGCCAGCGACGCCAGCGATTTCGTGGCCGCCAGCTCCGCGCAACAGGCGCAACTGCTGGAAAGCTGGGCAGCACAACCGGCTCCGGCACGCGTCGAGCTGATCAATGAGCTGCAACAAGGCCAAGTCACTGTCGATGGCCAAACCACCGAGCTGCACCTGAATAACCGCTTGCGGGGTTTGATTGAAACCGCCGAGGCCAGTCATCAATTGCTCGCCAGCGACGCCAAAGTGCGTTTGAGTGCCGCGCAACAACTGCAAAAAAGCGCCAAGCCGGCGCAGCTGAATTTCCTCGATCACCAATTGGCCGCCGAAACCAACGCCGACGTGCATACCGCACTCAGCCTGGCGCTGGCCAATCTGCAACTGGTCGACGCCAACCCGGCCGTGCGCCTGGCCGCTGTGCGCTTGCTGGGCGAGACCGGCGACCCACTGGCCCGCACTCGTCTAGAAGCCTTGCTCGATCCGACCGCCGAAACCGATCCCAGTGTGCGCACCGCCGCCGAAACCAGCCTGGCGCAGGTGAAACGTAAATTGATGGTCGGCGAAATCCTCGGCGAGGCCTTCAGCGGCCTGTCGCTGGGTTCAATTCTGCTGCTGGCCGCACTGGGCCTGGCGATCACTTTCGGCTTGCTGGGGGTGATCAACATGGCCCACGGCGAGATGCTAATGATCGGCGCTTACTCCACCTACGTGGTGCAGCTGATGTTCCAGCGCTACGCCCCGAGTGCCATCGAGTTCTACCCGTTGGTCGCACTGCCCGTGGCGTTCTTTGTCACCGCAGTGATCGGCATGGCGCTGGAACGCACGGTGATCCGTCACCTGTATGGCCGACCGCTGGAAACCCTGCTGGCGACCTGGGGCATCAGCCTGATCCTGATTCAATTCGTGCGCCTGCTGTTCGGTGCACAGAACGTCGAAGTGGCCAACCCGGAATGGCTGTCCGGTGGCATTCAGGTGTTGCCCAACCTGGTGCTGCCCTACAACCGCATCGTGATCATCGCCTTTGCGCTGTTCGTGGTGGTGCTGACCTGGCTGCTGCTGAACAAGACGCGTCTGGGCCTCAACGTGCGCGCCGTGACCCAGAACCGCAACATGGCCGCCTGCTGCGGCGTGCCCACCGGGCGCATCGACATGATGGCGTTCGGTCTCGGCTCGGGCATCGCAGGTTTGGGTGGCGTGGCCCTGAGTCAAATCGGCAACGTCGGCCCGGACCTCGGCCAGAGCTACATCATCGATTCGTTCCTGGTCGTCGTACTGGGTGGTGTCGGTCAACTGGCCGGTAGCGTGATGGCGGCCTCCGGGCTGGGCATCGCCAACAAGATTCTCGAACCACAAATCGGCGCCGTACTAGGCAAGATCCTGATCCTGGCGCTGATCATTCTGTTTATCCAGAAACGTCCGCAAGGGCTCTTCGCACTCAAAGGGCGGGTGATCGACTGATGAACCAGCCATTGATGGTCCAGGCCGCGCAAAAAGCCGGCCCGAAAATTACGATCGCCGTCGGCGCTGTGGTCCTGGTTTTGCTGATCGCATTGGCAGTGCTGTCCTTGTTGCCGGCCGATAACAGCCTGCAAGTCTCGGCCTACACCCTGACGCTGGTGGGCAAAATCCTCTGCTACGCCATCGTCGCTCTGGCGCTGGACCTGGTTTGGGGTTACGCCGGCCTGCTGTCGCTGGGCCACGGTTTGTTCTTCGCCCTCGGCGGTTACGCGATGGGCATGTACTTGATGCGCGAAGCCGCGGGCGATGAGTTGCCAGCGTTCATGACGTTCCTGTCGTGGACCGAGCTGCCGTGGTATTGGGTTGGCACCAATCACTTCCTCTGGGCCATGTGCCTGGTGGTCTTGGCGCCGGGGTTGTTGGCCCTGGTGTTTGGTTTCTTCGCCTTCCGTTCGCGGATCAAGGGCGTGTATTTCTCGATCATGACCCAGGCCTTGACCTTCGCCGGGATGCTGCTGTTCTTTCGCAACGAAACCGGCTTCGGCGGCAACAACGGCTTCACCAACTTCCGCAGCATTTTGGGCTTCAACATCACTTCGCCAGAGACGAGGGCGATTCTGTTTCTGTGCACTGTGGTACTGCTGCTGGTCAGCCTGTTGCTGGGCTGGCGTCTGGCGCAGAGCAAGTTCGGCCGAGTGCTGACCGCGCTGCGCGACGCCGAGAACCGACTGATGTTCTGCGGCTACGATCCACGCGGTTTCAAACTGTTCGTCTGGGTCTTGAGTGCGGTGTTGTGTGGCTTGGCGGGCGCGCTGTATGTGCCGCAAGTGGGGATCATCAATCCCAGCGAAATGTCGCCGACCAACTCCATCGAAGCCGCCGTGTGGGTCGCCCTCGGTGGACGCGGCACGCTGATCGGCCCGTTGCTTGGCGCCGGTCTGGTCAACGGTATGAAGAGCTGGTTCACCGTGGCCTTTCCCGAGTACTGGCTGTTCTTCCTCGGCGCGCTGTTTATTGGGGTCACCCTGTACCTGCCCAAAGGCGTGATTGGCCTGTTGAAGAAAAAGGGCGAGCAATGAAAACCACACCGAGTCCCGCCTTCATGCTCGAACCAATCCTTGAGCCGAACTCCGACGCCGGCACCAGCCGTGATGCCATCAGCCATGGCGTGGTCGTCAGCGAAGGCCTGAATACCCGACACGGCACCATCCTTACCCTGGAAGACATCAGCGTCAGCTTCGATGGCTTCAAGGCGTTGAACGATCTGAACCTGTACATCGGCGTCGGCGAATTGCGCTGCATCATCGGCCCCAATGGCGCGGGCAAGACCACGCTGATGGACGTGATCACCGGCAAGACCCGGCCCAGCCACGGCAAGGCCTGGTTCGGTGAAACCCTCGACCTGACGCAGATGAGCGAAGTAGAAATCGCCCAGGCCGGGATCGGCCGCAAGTTTCAGAAGCCGACCGTATTCGAAGCCTTGAGTGTGTTCGAGAACCTGGAGCTGGCGCAGAAGACCGACAAGTCGGTGTGGGCCAGTTTGCGTGCGCGTCTGAATGGCGAACAGCGCGACAGTATTTTCAGCGTGCTGGAAACCATCCGCCTGACCAGCGCCATGCATCGCCCCGCCGGGCTGTTGTCCCACGGCCAGAAACAGTTTCTGGAGATCGGCATGTTGTTGGTACAAGACCCACAACTGCTGCTGCTCGACGAACCGGTGGCCGGCATGACCGACGCCGAAACCGAATTCACCGCTGAGCTGTTCAAAAGCCTGGCGGGCAAACATTCGTTGATGGTGGTGGAACACGACATGGGCTTCGTCGGCTCGATTGCCGACCACGTCACCGTATTGCATCAGGGCAGCGTATTGGCCGAGGGCTCGCTGGAAGATGTGCAGGCGGATGAACGCGTGATCGAAGTGTATCTAGGCAGATGATGCCTCCTGTAGGAGCTGCCGCAGGCTGCGATAAGGCCTGCAAGGCCTTCAACCTATGGGCCGCAGCGACCGGTAAACCGGTCGATCGCAGCCTTCGGCAGCTCCTACGGGAGAACGTGGCGGCTGCCCATTGATGAGAACTTGACCATGCTCCAAGTAGAAAAGCTCCACCAATACTACGGCGGCAGCCACATTCTTCGTGGCCTGTCGTTCGAGGTAAAAATCGGCGAAGTCACCTGTCTGCTCGGCCGTAACGGCGTGGGCAAGACCACGCTGCTCAAGGTGCTCATGGGCCTGCTGCCGTCGAAAGAAGGCGCGGTGCAATGGGAAGGCAAGGCCATCACTGGCTTCAAACCGCATCAACGGGTGCACGCCGGGATCGCTTACGTGCCGCAAGGTCGGGAAATCTTCGGCCGCCTGACTGTGGAAGAAAACCTGCTGATGGGCCTCTCGCGCTTCCCCGGTTCAGAAGCCAAGGAAGTCCCCGCATTCATCTATGAACTGTTCCCGGTGCTGCTGCAAATGAAGCAGCGGCGCGGCGGTGATTTGTCCGGTGGCCAGCAACAACAATTGGCCATTGGCCGCGCCTTGGCCAGTCGCCCACGCTTGCTGATCCTCGACGAACCCACCGAAGGCATCCAGCCGTCAGTGATCAAGGAGATCGGCGCGGTGATCAAAAAGCTCGCGGCACAAGGCGATATGGCGATTCTGCTGGTGGAGCAGTTCTATGACTTTGCCGCCGAACTGGCCGATCAATACCTGGTGATGTCCCGTGGCGAGATCGTGCAACAAGGCCGTGGCGAGGACATGGAAGCCCAGGGCGTGCGCGGACTTGTAACCATTTGAGACGCCAATCCGCTAAGGTGTGCTCTATCGTCAGACTTTATAAAAAATAATACCGCCATGACCCTTCCTGCCCCTACCGCACTCTTCACCCCCAGCTGGCACGCCGAGCTGGAGCTGGGCTACGGTCGTTTCGGCGACACTACCCGGCCAACCCTGCGCCGCCATCAAGGCCCGCTGAGGGTGCAAAAGCACCTGTACGCCGAAGGCCCTGAGGTGTGCCAGCACATCATCGTTCACCCGCCCGGCGGCATCGCGGGCGGCGATCGGCTGGACATC
Organism: Pseudomonas sp. NA-150; assembly: GCF_044336365.1. Lineage (NCBI taxonomy): Bacteria > Pseudomonadati > Pseudomonadota > Gammaproteobacteria > Pseudomonadales > Pseudomonadaceae > Pseudomonas > Pseudomonas sp. NA-150. The sequence continues at coordinate 6,081,089 of NZ_CP172305.1, forward strand.
AGCGCCCACGTCGGCACCGATGCCTGGGCACAACTGACCAGCCCGGGTGCCGCCAAGTGGTATCGCGCGGCCGGTCCGGCCTATCAACAGCTTGAGCTGCAGGTCGAAGCCGGCGCCACGCTGGAATGGCTGCCTCAGGAAACCATCGTCTTCAGCGCCGCCCAGGCCGAATTGAGCACCCGTGTCGAATTGCACGGTGATGCGCGGCTGTTGTATTGGGACATCGTGGCACTGGGTCGCCCGGCTTGTGATGAGCGTTTCAACCTCGGTCATTTTCAGTCGAAAGTCGAAATCCGCCGTGATGGTCACTTGCTCTGGCACGAACGCCAGCGCATCACCGGCAACGACGGCTTGCTCGATTCACCCATTGGCCTCGGTGGCAAACCGGTATTCGCGACCTTGTTGATTACGGGAGAAGTCGACAGTGAATTGCTGGAAACCTGTCGCAACCTGCAAAATCCGGTACGCGGAGACCTGACTCAACTACCCGGCCTGTTGGTCGCCCGCTGCCTGGCTGATGAGACCCTGCACGCGCGGGCCTGGCTGATCGAATTATGGAAGCTGTTGCGCCCGGCCTTATTGGGGCGCGAGGCTGTTTTGCCGAGAATATGGAGTACCTGACTGTCGCAGACCTGTAGGAGCCAACTTGTTGGCGAGAAGCTTGGCGAGGTGTGTCAGGCATACCCCCCTCGCGAACAAGTTCGCTCCTACAGGAAATCTCACTGAATTTGATGGAAACACACATGGACCTGACTCCACGCGAAAAAGACAAACTGCTGATCTTCACCGCCGGCCTGGTCGCCGAACGACGCCTGGCCCGAGGGGTGAAACTCAACTACCCGGAAGCCATGGCCTATATTTCTGCTGCACTGCTGGAAGGCGCCCGCGACGGCAGGACCGTTGCCGAACTGATGCACTTTGGCACCACCCTGCTCAGCCGCGAACAGGTCATGGAAGGCATCCCGGAAATGATCCCGGAGATCCAGGTGGAAGCCACCTTCCCTGACGGCACCAAGCTTGTGACCGTGCACCAACCGATTGCCTGAATTTGAAATGTGAGTCCTGTAATGACGTATTTGATTCGTGACGCCCTGGAAGCCGACCTCGCCGCTATCCGCGATATTTACAACGACGCGGTGCTCAACACCACGGCGATCTGGAATGAACAAGCGGTCGACCTGGCCAACCGCAAGGCCTGGTTCGACCTGCGCCAGACCCAGGCTTATCCGATTCTGGTGGTGGTCGATCCGGCTGACGACGAAGTGCTGGGTTATTCCTCGTTCGGCGACTGGCGTCCGTTCGACGGCTTCCGCCACACCGTCGAGCACTCGGTCTATGTGCGTGCCGACCAGCGCGGTAACGGCCTCGGCCCGTTGTTGATGCAAGCCTTGATCGAACGCGCGAAGACCTGCGACAAACACATGATGGTTGCTGCCATCGAAAGCGGAAACGTCGCCTCGGTGCGCCTGCACGAGCGGCTGGGTTTCACCATCACCGGCCAGATGGCCGAAGTCGGGACCAAATTCGGCCGCTGGCTGGACCTGACCTTCATGCAACTGAATCTGACCCCGAATGCCGCTGCACCTTCGCCTCGACCTTCTGCCCTCTAGAAAGGAAGTCTGCCCATGAACGCCGCGCAGTTACGACGTGTCAACGCTGAAAGCTTTCCCCACTATCGCCAGGGTCTGGTCGATTTGTTGCTGGACGCCGTGAAGCAAGGCGCCTCGGTGGGGTTCATGGGTAACCTGTCGGCCGCGGAGGCCCTCACCTATTTCGACAGCGTGCTGGCGGAACTGCAAAACAGCAGCCGCTTGCTGTGGGTGGTGGTACAGGAAGAACAAGTGCTGGCCAGCGTGCAGTTGTCGTTGTGCCAGAAACCCAACGGCCTCAACCGTGCCGAAATTCAAAAGCTGCTGGTGCTCAAACCGGCCCAACGCCGTGGCCTGGGCGGGCAATTGATGGCTGCCTTGGAACAGGCCGCACACCAGCACCAACGCGGCATGCTGTACCTGGACACCGAAGCCGGTTCGCCCGCAGAAAACTTCTATCGCTCGCTGGACTACAGCTTCGCCGGCAAGCTGCCGGACTACGCCTGCAACCCGGACGGCGAATACAAAGCCACGGCCCTCTATTACAAAACCTTGTCGAGGAAGACTGCATGATCCCTGGCGAATACCTCGTCCAGCCTGGCGATATCGAACTCAACGCCGGTCGCCGCACGATCAGCCTGAATGTCGCCAACAGCGGTGACCGTCCGATTCAGGTCGGCTCGCACTTTCACTTTTTCGAAACCAACGACGCCCTGACCTTCGACCGCGTCGCCGCGCGCGGCATGCGCCTGAACATCCCCGCCGGCACCGCCGTGCGCTTCGAGCCTGGCCAGTCGCGGGATGTGGAATTGGTAGACCTGGCGGGCGATCGTCGGGTGTTCGGGTTTGCCGGGCGGGTGATGGGCGAGTTGGATTGAACAATCGCACCGACCCTATGTAGGAGCGGGCTTGCCCGCGATCAGCCTCACCCGGTGCATCAGATACACCGCCATCGCAGGCAAGCCAGCTCCTACAGGACCGAGGCGGCCCAGGCACTAATTCCGAATTAAGGATCGCCATGAAGATTTCCAGACAAGCCTACGCCGACATGTTCGGCCCCACCGTCGGCGACCGCGTGCGGCTGGCGGATACCGAGTTGTGGATCGAAGTCGAGAAAGACTTCACGACCTACGGTGAAGAAGTGAAATTCGGCGGTGGCAAGGTCATCCGCGACGGCATGGGCCAAGGCCAATTGAACGCTGCCGACGTGGTCGACACCTTGATCACCAATGCGCTGATCATCGACCACTGGGGCATCGTCAAAGCCGACGTCGGCCTGAAGAACGGGCGCATCGCTGGCATCGGCAAAGCCGGCAACCCGGACATCCAGCCTGACGTGACCATCGCCATCGGCGCGGCCACCGAAGTCATCGCCGGCGAAGGCATGATTCTGACGGCGGGCGGCGTCGATACCCACATTCACTTCATCTGCCCACAGCAGATCGAAGAGGCATTGATGAGTGGCGTGACCACCATGATCGGCGGTGGCACCGGCCCGGCCACGGGCACCAACGCCACCACCGTCACCCCCGGCCCGTGGCACCTCGCGCGCATGCTGCAAGCCGCCGACGCCTTTCCAATGAACATCGGCCTGACTGGCAAGGGCAACGTCAGCCTGCCCGAGCCGTTGATCGAGCAAGTCAAAGCCGGCGCCATCGGCCTGAAACTGCACGAAGACTGGGGTACCACGCCAGCGGCCATCGACAATTGCCTGAGCGTCGCCGATCAGTACGACGTGCAGGTGGCGATCCACACCGACACCCTCAACGAATCCGGTTTCGTCGAAACCACCCTGGCCGCATTCAAGGGCCGCACCATCCATACCTACCACACCGAAGGTGCGGGCGGCGGCCATGCGCCGGACATCATCAAGGCCTGCGGTTTCCCTAACGTATTGCCAAGCTCGACCAACCCGACTCGGCCGTTCACCAAGAACACCATCGACGAACACCTGGACATGCTGATGGTCTGCCATCACCTCGATCCAAGCATCGCCGAAGACGTGGCCTTTGCTGAAAGCCGCATCCGCCGCGAGACAATCGCCGCCGAAGATATCCTGCATGACCTCGGCGCGTTCTCGATGATCAGCTCCGACAGCCAGGCCATGGGCCGCGTCGGCGAAGTGATCATGCGCACCTGGCAGACCGCCGACAAAATGAAGAAACAACGCGGCCCGCTGCCGGAAGACGGCGCTGGCAATGACAACTTCCGCGCCAAACGCTACATCGCCAAATACACCATCAACCCGGCGATCACCCACGGCATCAGCCACGAAGTGGGCTCAGTCGAAGTGGGTAAATGGGCTGATCTGGTGCTGTGGCGCCCGGCATTCTTTGGCGTAAAACCGAGCCTGATCCTCAAAGGTGGCGCCATTGCCGCCAGCCTGATGGGCGACGCCAACGCCTCAATTCCAACCCCGCAACCGGTGCACTACCGCCCGATGTTCGCCAGCTACGGCGGCTCGCTGCACGCCACCAGCCTGACGTTCATCAGCCAGGCCGCACTGGATGCCGGCATCCCGGAATCCCTCGGCCTGAAGAAAAAAATCGCTGTGGTCAAAGGCTGTCGCAACGTGAAGAAAACCGACCTGATCCACAACGATTACCTGCCCAACATCGACGTCGATCCGCAGACCTATCAGGTCAAGGCCGATGGCGTGCTGTTGTGGTGCGAGCCAGCTGAAGTGCTGCCGATGGCGCAACGGTACTTTTTGTTTTGACCCGACTTCGTAGCAGTCCGGCTTTTCGGCGATGGCGACGATATGTGCGCCATCGCCAGCAAGCCGGACTGCTACGGAGACTTATTGCACGACAGCGCGGGTCAAAGACCTGACAGAAACGTTTTCCCTTTGTCGAGCACTGCAAGTTGTTGCAACGTGTCATTGATCGCGTCCAGCATCCCCAAATCTTCAGGGGTTGCCCGCTTACTCATCACGCGACGCACTGCCATGTAAAAGCCCAGCTTGCCGCACGACATCTCGTCACCCTCGGAGCGCTTCTGGCTGATGATCTTTCCAGCCGCGAGGTTGATTTGTTCTTCTACGAATGCATTCAGGCTTTCTGCTGACATGATCGGACTCCTTTCCGTTCGATCCGTACAAGTGTGTACGCCATCAACGTATCCCTGCGCCTCGATACCGTCTACTGTCAGAAATGACAGGTACCCCGCCAAACGTACACGAACATCAACGTTTTTTAGCCCTGACAAAGGCGCTACGGCGCTACTATGCTGAAAGTCCTTTCCTCCCGCTGTTCCAGCAAGGTTGCCGGTCATGCGTTTATCCGAGTTCATCGTTCAGCACATAGATCGCATTGTCGATGAATGGGAGAAATTCGCCAAAACCATCAAACCCGCCGCCGACACGCTGAGTCGCGCCGAGCTGCGCGACCATGCCAAGTCGATTCTCATGGCTGCGGCGCGGGACATGAACACGGCGCAGAGCAAAGCCGAGCAGGCGGCCAAAGCCAAAGGCGAAGGCCCGGAAAAGACCCCAACCCTGGATCAGGCCGCCGCCAGTCATGGCGAGATGCGGCATACCGTCGGTTTTGATCTGGTGCAGATGACCTCGGAGTTTCGCCATCTGCGCGCCTGTGTCATTCGCCTTTGGGTCGAAAGCCTGGAGTCGCCTGAGTTGGCGTATTTTCAGGACATGATTCGCTTCAACGAAGCCATCGACGAAGCACTGGCCGAATCCACCGCAGCGTATGCCGAGCAAGTGGCCCGCTCGCGGGATATTTTCCTGGCAATTCTCGGCCATGACCTGCGTGCGCCGTTGCAAGCAGTGACGATGTCCACTGAGTTGCTGGTCAGAAAGGTCGGCCTTGATGCTGCGGCGCTGTCCTACATTGCCCGGATCAAGGGCGGCACACGGCACATGGGGGGCATGGTCAGGGACCTGCTGGAGTTCGTCCGCAGTCGTCTTGGCACCAGTTTGCCAATCGAGCGCAAACCCATGGACCTCGCCATCGCCTGCCGCGAAGCCATTGAAGCTGCCTGCGCCGGGCAGCCTGATTGCAATCCCAACGTTGCGATCACAGGCGACACCCACGGCGCATGGGACCGGGGCCGAATCGACCAACTGCTGCAAAACCTGATTGGCAATGCGCTACAACATGGCGCGAGCAGTCACGAGGTCAATCTGAGTCTGAGCGGCAATAAACAGGAAGTAACGCTGGTGGTGCATAACCATGGGGAGCCGATTGCCGAAGATGCCATCGGCACGATTTTCGACCCCTTGGTGCGTAGCGCCAGCGAAGAACTCGGTCAACCGTCGACCAGCCTTGGCCTGGGTCTGTTCATCGTCAAGGAAGTGGTGAACGCGCATCAGGGCAGTATTACCGTGACGTCGAATATCGATGATGGGACCACGTTTACCGTGGTATTGCCGAAGATCTAAAGATTTTCATCATACTGTAGGAGCTGGCTTGCCTGCGATCGGCTTGACGCGGGTCGTCAGAAACACCGCCATCGCGGCGGTGCGGCAATCCGACAAGCCCGCTCCTGCATTCAATCTAAAAACCGCGACAACCGCTGCCTGAGCATCCGGTTCTCGGCGCGCAGCGTTTCAACCTCGTCCAATAGCTCCAGCGCCAACGCCACGCCCTGCCATTCCAATTCAAGGTCTCGCTGCAACTTCGCAGCTTTGCGCGCCACGGCCAGGGCATGGGCGTCAAACAGCCAGTTATCTGGCTGCAGCCCCTGAGGTTGGAGGATGCCGTGTTCGACGATTTCGATCACGAAGGCGGCCGGCATATCGGTCACCTGACAGAATTCCTTCATATCCAGCTCTACGATCAGGGTGCTGCTCATGGTCATTTACTCCATTGGGCTCTCGGATCAAAAGCGGCCTTTTCAGCCAGGCTTTCCCACAGCGCCTTGGCGGCGTCGGTGGTGGTCTTGGGCATGACGATTTTCAACTGGGCAAACAGGTCGCCACGCTCACCTTTCTTGTCCAGCAAGCCGTTGCCCTTGATGCGCAAGCGCTGGCCGCTCTGGCTGTCCGGACGAATGGTCAGATTGATCTTGCCCGTCAGGGTCGGCACAGCGACTTTAGCGCCCAATGCCGCTTCCCACGGGGCCAGCGGCACGGTGATGATCAGGTCATGACCTTCGACATCGAACAGCGGGTGCGGTGCCAGGCGAATGACCAGGTACAGGTCGCCGTTTTCGCCGCCACCGACGCCCGGCGAGCCCTGGCCTTTGAGGCGAATGCGCTCGCCATCAGTCACGCCGGCCGGAATTTTCACGTTCAGAGTCTTGGTGATGTCGGGCAGGCGTTGGCCGTCCGCACTGTTCTGCGCGACTTTGAAGCTGACCTGCTTCGACTCGTTCGCCAGGGTTTCTTCAAGGAAAATCGGCAGTTCCATTTCTACATCCTGTCCACGACGACCGGCGCTGCGCGTGCGGCCTTGATTAGTGCGACCACCGAAGATCGAACTGAAAAAATCCGAGAAGTCACCGTTCTCGCCACCACCAAAACCACCGAAACCGCCCGACGGTTGCCCACGGCTTTGCCAGCCGGGAGGTCCCTGGAACGGTCGGCCCTGTTGGCCGTACTTGCGCAGTTCATCGTATTCCGAGCGTTTTTCCGGGCTTTTGAGTACTTCATAGGCCTCGGAGGCCTCTTTAAATTTGTCCTCCGCGCCCTTTTCCTTGCTAACGTCCGGGTGATACTTGCGGGCCAACTTGCGGTACGCGGCCTTGATCGCCTTGTCATCCGCCGTCGGCTCTACCCCAAGAATCTTGTAATAGTCTTTGAAGTCCATGAAACGATCACCATCCCCAATTATCCAGCTCAGCCTCGAAAGGCCCTTGCTCAGCGCGTAGCATGCTCTTATTCAGATTTAACTGCACCTAACCGACGTTTCGCCCTACGCATCTGCGATGCACTGACTTACACTGCGCGGCCGTTTTTTTGCCCGGATTATGAGACACATGAAAAACGAATCTCCAGCCCGTGCCTGTGGTATCGACTTCGGCACGTCCAATTCCACTGTCGGCTGGCTGCGCCCAGGCATGGAATCGCTCATCGCGCTGGAGGACGACAAGATCACCTTGCCGTCGGTCGTCTTCTTCAACATGGAAGAACGCCGCCCGGTGTACGGCCGCCTGGCGCTGCACGAGTACCTGGAAGGCTATGAAGGCCGCCTGATGCGCTCGCTGAAAAGCCTGCTGGGCTCCAAGCTGATCAAACACGACACCAGCGTCCTGGGCACGGCCATGCCGTTCAAGGACCTGCTGGGGCTGTTCATCGGTGAGTTGAAGAAGCGTGCCGAGGCGACCGCCGGTCGTGAATTCGAAGAAGTGGTACTCGGTCGGCCGGTGCATTTCGTCGATGACGACATCACTGCCGATCAAGAAGCCGAAGACACCCTGGAGGAAGTCGCGCGCAAGATCGGCTTCAAGGAAGTGTCGTTCCAGTACGAACCCATCGCTGCCGCTTTCGACTACGAGTCGACCATTGAACGCGAAGAGCTGGTGCTGATCGTCGACATCGGCGGTGGTACGTCAGACTTCTCCCTGGTGCGCCTGTCACCGGACCGTCGTTTCTACGATGACCGCCACGACGACATCCTCGCCACCGGCGGTGTACACATCGGCGGTACCGATTTCGACAAGCAACTCAGCCTGCAAGGCGTGATGCCGCTGTTCGGTTACGGCAGCCGGATGAAGAGCCAGGCCTACATGCCGACCAGCCACCACATGAACCTGGCGACCTGGCACACGATCAACTCGGTGTATTCGCAGAAATCGCAGTTGGCGCTGGGCAGCATGCGTTACGACATTATGGACACCGCCGGCATCGATCGCTTGTTCAAGCTAATCGAACAGCGCGCCGGGCACTGGTTGGCGATGGAAGTGGAAGAAACCAAGATCCAGCTGACCCATGCCGAGAACCGTCATCTGCCGATGGATCGAATCGAACCGGGCTTGAGCGTGGACCTGAGCCGTGCGCTGTTCGAATCCGCCATCGACAATTTGCTGGAGCGGGTACGCGGCAGTGTTTCCAAACTGCTGGACGATGCGCAGGTGCGCGTGGAGCAGGTAGATACGGTGTTCTTCACCGGCGGTTCAAGTGGCATTCCGGCGCTGCGTAACAGCGTTTCGGCGATGCTGCCTAATGCGCGTCATGTGGAAGGTAATATCTTCGGCAGCATTGGCAGTGGTCTGGCAATCGAAGCCAAGAAGCGTTACGGCTAATCTGCATCTCCCTGTAGGAGCGGGCTTGCCCGCTCCTACAGAGGTCTAGGTGCCGCTACACCAACCCCGCCTTACGCAGTTCACTCTTCAAATACGCATAATAAATCGGCCCGGCCACCACGCCCGGTATGCCGAAGGCCGCTTCGAAGACCAGCATCGCCAGCAGCAACTCCCACGACTTGGCATTGATCTGCCCACCGACGATCCGCGCATTGAGGAAATACTCGAGCTTGTGGATCAGGATCAGGTAACCCAATGCCGCCACCGCCACCCAGATCGACAACGACAGGCCGATGATGAAGATCAGCGTGTTGGACATCAGGTTGCCGACCACTGGGAGCAGGCCCAGCAGGAAGGTCAGGGTGATCATGGTTTTGGTCAGCGGCAGATGAATCCCGCACAACGGCATGATCACCAACAGGAAGATCGACGTGAACGCAGTGTTCAGCAGCGCAATCTTGACCTGGGCGAAGACGATGTTGCGAAACGCTTCGCTCAACAGCGCCAAACGCTCGAACAATGCAGCCGACAGCGGTTTGCGTTTCTGCGCGTCGCCTACTTTCTGCAAGGCAACGATGGCGCCCAGCACCATGCCGATCAACAGCGTCACGAAGGTGTGTGCCGCGCCTTTGCCGAGCAGTTGCAGTTCGTCGACGTGGGATTTAGTCCAGGCGCCCAGCGAGGCGCGGAATTCGTCGGCGGTGGCCGGCAGGTAGTTGTCGATGAACGGCGGCAGTTGCCCGCGGGCCTTGTCCAACACGGTCATGAACTTGCCCACGAACGCGCCGGGGTTTTCCGCTTCATGCAGCAGAAAGCTGATGGCCCCGGCAAACAGCAACGCCAACACGCTGACCACCAACGTGCCCAGCAACGCCACGGCCAACCAGCGCGCGCGCTCGCCGGCGATCAATAATTGCAGCTTGGGGGTAAGCATATTGACCAGTTGAAACACCAGCAAACCGGCCAGCAGACTCGGTAAAAGCTGAAGCGGCAAGGCCAGTAACAGGCCTCCACAAATAATGATCAAACTGGCCAACAACACGTGACGCGGAGAAAACGTTGGCATGACAGCCTCAGAACAACAGCGCGAAGAAAAGGTGGGCAGTCTGCCAGCGTTCGGGGTTGAGAACCAGTGCTCCGAAGGGGCTAGCGACGATCAACCGATGGAGCCGGCGACAGCACCTGGAATCTTCGGCCGCCGTCGCAGAATCCTGAGTGCAGACTACTCATACTTCGTCGTCGCAACGGGGCGGATCAGTTCTTGAGGCATTTGCTCATGAAAGCATTGCGCTCATCTTTGGTCAGGCCCTTCGACTTAGGATCTGCATTGCAGTCCTGCATTTTTTTCTGCTGCGGGGTGAGTTGCTTCTCCGGCGTCGCCGCCGCAGCCGGCGTGGCTTTGAGGCATTTACTCATGAAAGCATTGTGCGCATCTTTCGTCAGACCCTTGGACTGAGGGTCGGCATTGCAGGCTTTCATTTTGTCTTGTTGCGCCTGTTGCGCAGGCGTGGCGGCAAAACCTTGGGCACACATCAAAAGCCCGATCACCAACAAAGGAACACGCAGCATTTTCATGGTCACTCTCCTGAGTTACCGCACTGGGCAGTGCGACTGGGGTGAAGTGTAGCCAACGCCTGCTTTTGTGTTTCTGCGTGTGACAAGCATTCCTCAGCCTTTCCTGGCCTGCCGTCGATACTGTTCCGGCGTGCATCCGGCCAGCCGTTGGAACATTGAAATGAACGCCGACGAGCTGCTGTAGCCCATGTCGAACGCCACCTCTTGCACCGAAAGTTTGCCCTCCAGCGCCTCGATGGAGGCCATGAAACGCAGGCGTTGACGCCATTCGCCAAAGCTCATGCCCAGTTCCCGCACGCACTGCCGCGCGAGGGTGCGCTCGCTGACGTGCACCTGTTTCGCCCACTCGACCAGCGGGCGGTTATCGCCGGGATCAGCCTGCAACCCTTGCAACACCGAGAGCAGTCCCTGGCTCTGCGCGTAAGGCAGGTAGCGTGTCTGCACCCGCGCCAGGCGCATCTGGTCCACCAGCACTTGTGCCAGGCGGATATCTGATTCTTGCTCAGGGACCTTAACGTCGCGTTCGGCGAAATCATTCAGAATCGCCTTGAGAATTTCGCTGATCACCAACGTACAAGGTTCGGCCGGCAAACTGGTGCAGTGCTCCAGAGACAGGTACAACGAACGGTAAATGACCGCCTGGCGATTGTAGGCACTGTGCTCCATGTGCGGCGGGATCCACACCGCGTATTGCGGCGGCGAAAGAAATCTCTGTCCGGCGACTTCCAGTTCCATCAGCCCATGCGACACAAAGTTGAGCTGCCCCCAGGCATGCTGATGGGCGGCGCTATGGCTGTCGGCGCCGAACTCGTCATGACGCAGGTACACCGGGGACGGCAACTCGGGGAAATCAGGTGTGGTCAGGATCTCGGTGGTCATGCTGTCCGTCATCAAAGGAGGGTTGTCTGAAACTAAGTATAGCCTTCGAACCAGACAGGCAGATAATTCAACTTCATTCTGCTCTGGTCACCGTCATGCAATACCTGTTTCCGCTACTGACCATCCTGATCTGGGCCGGCAATACCGTGGTCAACAAACTGGCGGTGGGCCTGATATTTCCCGCCGAGATCGGCTTCTACCGCTGGTTGCTGGCGGGCATTCTGTTCACACCGTTCGTGCTGCGTCCGGTGCTGGCGAATTGGGCAATGATCCGCCCTGAGCTGTGGAAGATTTCGATCCTCGGCGTGCTCGGGATGGCGATCTACCAAAGCCTGGCCTATTTCGCTGCGCCGCTGACCACCGCCACCAACATGGGCATCTTTCTGTCGTTGCTGCCGATGATGGCGCTGGCGATGTCGATTATCAGCCTGGGCCAGCGCCTGACCGCCGGCGCGCTGGTGGGTGCCGTGGTGTCATTTTGTGGCGTGCTGGTAGTGGTGTCGGCCGGGAGTTTCAACGCTTTGCTCACCCATGGCCTGAACATTGGCGATGCGATGATGCTGTTGGCCACCGTGGCTTACGCGATCTACAACGTGCTGCTGAAGAAGTGGCAACTGCGCGTGCCACCCCTGCAGTTGCTGTATTTGCAGGTGCTGGTGGCCGTGGTCGTGCTGGCGCCGCTGTTCATCCTCTCGCCCAAGGCCGGGCTTGGCCTGAGCAATGTGCCGCTGATTCTGTACGCGTGCATCCCGACCTCGATGCTGGCGCCGTTGATGTGGATGCATTCGATCAATCATCTGGGGCCGAGCCGCACGACGCTGTTTTTCAACCTGCTGCCGATTTTCACCGCGCTGATCGCCGCCGCCGTGCTGGGCGAACACCTGGCGCTGTATCACCTGCTGGGCGGCGCGCTGACCTTGGGTGGGGTGATTCTTGCCGAACGCTGGACCACGCCGTTGGGTCGCCTGCGCAATGCGTTATAAACCCGCCGCCTTCAACCGCGCGGCATGCTCGACGAACAAGCGCACCGGGTCCGCACCTTTGCCCAGCAAACCCAGTGACTGATTGACGATGTCGAAATGATCCAGCGGATAGTCATCGCCAATCACCGTTCCCAAGTGCGAGCTGAAGCGTCCGACCATGCCGTCGCACTGCCCGGCTTCGCGGATAAACGAGCGCGCAAACAATCGGCAGGTCCGATTGGACCCGTCGAAACGATTGAACCCGCGATCCGTAAGACCCGGCTGCAAAGTGCCGGACCAGGAGTAATAACGCACGCCGTTGACCAGCTCAGCGCCCTGCCCGCCCCACGTGTCGGGTAAACCTTGCGGGTAGCTGCGGTTGAACAACGCCACGCCCTCGGTGGTCAGCGATTGATGCGACGCATCGAGGTCCACCGGTAGCCTGGGTCCGCGATAACCGGTTTCCAACAGCACCATCAACTTCGCGATCCCGCGCACGATCATATTGACCACACGCCCTTTGAAACTGTCCTTGGTGTAGTGACGCTCCAGATGGTCCGCCAATTCCGAACCATGGTTGGGCCCAGCGACCGAAGTCACCGACGCCACCAGATCCGGGCGTTTGGCGGCGACATAACGGCTGGTCAGGGCGCCTTGGCTGTGGCCGATCAGGTTGACTCTGGCGGCGCCGGTCTCACGCAGAATCTGCTCGATCAACAGCAACAACTGTTCGCCGCGCACCTCCGTCGAGTTGACCGGCGACACCATCACCGGAAACACCTTCGCGCCGCCGTGGCGCAGCCGCTTGACGATGCCAAACCAATACGGATATAGCACCAACCGAACAAACCCGAGCATCCCGGGGACCATCACCAACGGGTAACGCGTGGCGAGTTCTTGCGTCATAAAAGCGGCATCCTTGAACGGTATCGGTCGTTGCACAATGCGGTGCCGACAGTCTCGCGCCTGAATGAGCGTAGCAAGATGACAACGGCCCGATTCAATAAAACTTTCTCGAGGCTCATCACTCACAACTAATGACCGATCGCGCCAACGTCTACATCGAACGCCTTGCAGAGCGCGACGGAAAACCGTGTGAGTCCTGGAGATTGAAGATGAGCAATGTTCAGCAACTATCAGATGTGAACACCCTGCGCCAACGGGCGCGCCAGCATGTCGAAAACGGCGCGGTGACCGAAGGCTACAGCGCCGACCGGGAAGCCGTGTTGCGGTTACTCAACGCCTCGCTGGCCACCGAACTGGTGTGCGTGCTGCGTTACAAACGCCACTACTACATGGCCACGGGATTGAAGGCCGCCGTCGCCGCCACCGAGTTCAAGGAGCACGCCTCCCAGGAAGCGCAGCACGCCGACAAACTGGCCGAGCGCATCGTGCAGTTAGGCGGCGAGCCGGAATTCAACCCCGACACCCTGTCGAAAAATTCCCACGCGCAGTACGTTGCTGGCAACACGCTCAAGGAAATGGTCTACGAAGACCTGGTCGCCGAACGCATCGCCATCGACAGTTATCGGGAAATCATTCAATACATCGGCGAACAAGACCCGACAACGCGGCGGATCTTCGAAGAGATTCTGGCGCAGGAAGAAGAGCATGCCGATGACATGGCGGATTTGCTGAAGGATTTGTAAAAGCTCACCTCTGTAAGTGTAGGAGTCTGTAAGTGTAGGAGCGGGCTTGCCCGCGATCAGATTGATGCGGTGCGCCAGATAAATCGCCATCGCGGGCAAGCCCGCTCCTACAGTTTTCTACGCTAACTTTATTTCACCGCCTTCGGCGCCTTGCCTTCCTTCATCTGCGCCAACAGCGGCGCGCATTGGTTTGGCACGTCGCCGCTCGGTGCCACCAGTGCCAGCAGCCCGGCAGCGGGTGCCGCCACCACCGCCAGCGCGACCATCCCGGCGCCGCGCAACAGCAAGGGGCCTGATTGCACGCCGGCGTCAGGCTTGGCGTAGGTGCCTTTTACATATAGCGGCGAGCGCAGGGACAGCAGGCGGAAGCCTTTGGACTCAGGGGTGACCGCCAAATCCAGCTGTTCAGTGCGCAAGTTGGTGGTGCCGGTGATGTAGACGATGGCGTTCTCGGTATCGAACACAAACAGCTTAGAGGTCGCCAGACCATCCTTGATCCCGAGATCGGCGGCGGCGCAGTTGATCTTCACCTCCTTGTCGCCGAAGAGTTTGCCGTACACGTAGTTACCCACGTTAAGCCCGGCGATTTCCATCAGGTCGCGACTGATCGCGCCATCGTTGACCAACATCTTCACTTCGCCATTGGAGGATCCCAACAGCGCCGCCACCGAGTTGCCACGGCCACTGATGTCTGCGTCGCCATTCAATTCACCAAAGCTGGTTTTCATTGGCTCGAAGGTGGGGAACAACTGCTTGAGCTTAAAGTTGCGCGCCGCCAATTTGGCCCGCCCGTCCATCGGTGTAGTGCGCCCATCCAGATGCACGTCGGCGTCGAGTTTGCCGCCGGCCACGCCAAAGCGCAGCGGTTGCAGGCTCAATTGGCCGTCGTCGAGGATCACGTGGGTATACAGGTCGGTGAACGGCAGCTTGGCGCTCTGCACGATTTTCTTGCCAGTGAACTCGACGTCTGCGTCCATGACGCGCCAGCGCTCGGTGTGGAACTCCTCGACGGGCAGCACTTTGCCCGCCGGCTGCGTGGTACCGCCGCCGCGTTGCCGCTTCGACGCGTTGGAGTCAGCACCGATCAAGGGCGCAAGGTCAGCGAACAACAACTGATTGGACACCAGCGCCCCCGTCAGCTTTGGCCGCGGCACACTGGCGACATAAGCAAGATCACCGTGGATGTCACTGTTGCCGATCTTGCCGTTAAAGCCTTCATAGCGAAACGTCGCCCCGCCCGCCTCGTGCAGTTTGGCAATCAGCCGGCCGTCCGTGGTGTAAGCCGGCGAGTCCGGCAGGGTCACCCCGGTCAACGGGTACAGACTGCCCAAGCCGCTGCCGGCGAGCTTCAAGTGCAGGTCCAGCGCACCGAGATTTTCCGGATCGGTGAGGGTGCCCGCCACGCTGATCCGGGTATCGCCCACCTGGATATCGGCCTGCACCGGGAACGGTTGCACGCTGTCCTTGAGGGCCAGCAGACCGCCCACCTTGCCGTTGCCATTGAGGTTCAGCCCCTGATATTGACCTTTAGCGGTCAGACCGAACGCGTAGTCCTGAGGTGAGGTGCCCTTGGCTTGCTCCTTCTTTGCCTGCTCGCCACCGACGATGTCACTGAACGGAATCGGTTTGCCCAAGGGGTCGATGACCAGGTTCAATTGGGTTTTCAACTTTTGATCGTTGAAGCTGACCAGGCCTTTGTCGAAACCAATGGCGCCGATGTCCAGCACCCACTTCGATGGCGGGGCTTCGGGGTCGGATTTGGGCAGGTCAAAAATCCAGTTGGCGCGGCCATCCGCCAAGCGCTCGAGTTTGGCATCCGGGCCGGTCAGGTCGATTCTCGGGATCACCACCTGCTCCACCAGCAATGGCAAGGGCGACAGGCGGAACTCGACGCGCTTGAGGGTGACCATGTGCGGGTTTTTCGACCAGTCGGGGTTGCCCAACGTCAGGTCGTCGGCGATGAAATGCGGCCACGGCACCCAGGCACGCCAGCCGCCCAGGTCCGGCTCACGCTGCCACTGCACGGCCAGGTTTCCGTTGATCGCGAAGGGGCGATGCAAGGCGTCGGAGACTTTCTCGTTGAGCGTCGGCTTGACCCGATTCCAGTCGAAGGTGGCGATCACCACCACCAAAATGGCCAGCAGCACCACCAGCGTGGCGCCAATCCAGGTAAATAATTTGCTGCTGCGCGTCATTGCACGGCTCCCCAGGGTCTGTACGAAAAGCCGGCAACGGGCCCGACCTGTGCGCGGGCGCGCTCATATTCCGCTTTGTGGTTCGACTGGAAAAAGCGCTGCGGGTTTGGTCTTTGAGTGAAATTAGCTGAATCCGCCGCGGTGGCATCGACATGAGCGCGCTCTTTTGAAGGGCAAGGTTACTGAAAACTCACCAAATCAGGGCAAACCCATTTCGCCGCAGGCCTTGTTTCACGGGGCTTATAGCGCCAAATCAATTTCATTGATTGTTACAATTACTTTTACGAACTTTTATATCGACAAGTTAGGAGTAGGATGCGCGCCACTAAATTTTAAATGCCCTTCCGAGGAGCGACCGATCATGAAACGCCAATTGCTGCTTAGCTTGACTCTTTCCCTGCTGGCCTCCACTGCCTTCGCCATGCCAGCCAGCGAGCAAGCTGTTTCTGCCGAGGCAAAAACCAGTGCAGCGCTACACGACACCTTGGCCGAAGGCGGGTCCGACCGCGCCAACGCCCAGCACCAGCGCGTTGCCGATAGCGGCGCATCGCACCTGGTTCAGCAATACCAGCGCGTCGCACAAGACGGCGCTGAGTATGTGAACGCCCAACACGCTCGCGGCTAACACTGCGTCAGCGTCAAAAAGCCCGGTAGCTGCTACCGGGCTTTTTCATTTCAGCGTCTTACGCCAAAAACAGCACCGTCTTACAGGCGACGCTGTGTTCCCCTTGGCAAAAGTCGGTTCGACGCACGGGAAGCGCTTTTGTTAGAGTGCCGCGCAGTCCCCTTTCAGATATCTGCCAGCCCATGCTGCTTCGCGCCGAACAGAAACAACAAACCCGTCACGCTCTGCTCGACGCTGCGCGCAGCTTGATGGCAAGCGGCCGGGGATTCGGCAGCCTGAGTTTGCGCGAAGTGGCGAAAACCGCCGGCATCGTGCCGACTGGCTTCTACCGACACTTTGCCGACATGGACCAATTGGGCCTGGCGTTGGTCTGTGAGGTGGGTCAGACGTTTCGCCAGACCATTCGCCTGGTGCGCCACAACAAGAGTGTCAAAGGCGGAATCATCGATGAGTCGGTGAAAATCTTCCTCGAAGTGGTGTCCGCCAACCGTTCGCAATTCCTGTTTCTGGCCCGCGAACAGTACGGCGGCTCGCTGTCGGTGCGGCAGGCCTTGGGCGCTTTGCGTGAAGGCATCAGCACCGACCTGGCGACCGACCTGGCGAACATGCCGAACCTCAAGCACTTGGGGCCGGACGATCTGTCGGTGATGGCCGACCTGGTGGTGAAGAGCGTGTTTGCCATGCTGCCTGAACTGATCGATCCACCCGCGGAAAACCTCGCCGAACACCTGACGCCACGAGCGAAAATCACTCAGCAACTGCGCTTTATCTTCATTGGTGCGAATCACTGGAAGGGTTTGGGCAGTACGGAGTGACCCAAATTGGTGCCTATGCCTCGTCATCGCACCACAATCGAACTATCGCCCGCCCTGTTTCCAAGCATCTCCTGCGTCTGTAGGCGCATTCCCACGTTGGCAAGCCCCTTGCTCTGACTAGAGCATCGCAACGAGTGGGAAGCTTACTAATGTTGGTGATTCATCGAAGAATCGAACCGCAAGCCACCTGGGCTGCCGAGTTGCACCTGATTTTCGAGGCCCGCAGCAAAAGTCGCCTGCGCTGCTTCAGCGCGGAAGGCGAGGACGTCGGGCTGTTTCTCGAACGCGGTCAACCGCCGCTGCACGATGGCGAATTCCTGCAGGCCGAAGACGGGCGCATCGTGCGTGTGTGTGCCCGCCCCGAGTCGCTGATGCATGTCACGTGCAGTAGCGCTTTTGAGCTGACCCGCGCCGCCTATCACCTGGGCAACCGTCACGTTGCGCTACAGGTGGGCGACGGCTGGCTGCGCTTGCTCGACGACTACGTGCTCAAGGCCATGCTCGATCAGCTCGGCGCCACCACCGAAGCCATCGAAGCGCCCTTCCAGCCCGAGCACGGCGCGTATGGCGGCGGTCACCACCACTCCCGCGCGGGCGAAGAGGACTTCAACTACCCGCCGCGCCTGCACCAGTTTGGTGTGCGCACGTGAATAACGCCTGGGCGCTGCTGCGGTTGGCCAGTCCACAGTTGCCGATTGGCGGCTATAGCTACTCGCAAGGCCTGGAAATGGCGGTCGAGCAGGCACTGGTCACCGATCCCAAGAGCGCCGGGCGTTGGATCGCCGATCAATTATTGCTCAACCTGTCGCGCTTCGAAGCGCCGCTGCTGGTGGCCCATTGCACCGCTGCCGCCGAAGAGAATTGGGGGCAACTGCTGCAATTGAGCCAGGAACACCGCGCCAGCCGCGAGACCCGCGAGCTGTATCAGGAAAGCCGGCAGATGGGCTATTCCCTGCAACAACTGCTCAATGGTTTGCCGGAGCTGGACCCACCTGCCCGCGCGTTTCTTCAACAACTGCCGGAACTGCATCTGGCGCTGGGCTGGGCGTTGGCTGCCCGCGCCTGGCACATCAGCCCGCAGGACGCACTGGCTGCCTGGTTATGGAGTTGGCTGGAGAACCAACTGGCGGTGCTGATGAAGACCTTGCCCTTGGGCCAGCAAGCCGCGCAACGGCTGACCAGCGAGCTGCTGCCGCTCCTGCAACAAGCACAGCAACAGGCTACAACTATCGATCCACAGCATTACGGCAGCGCCGCCTTTGGTCTATCACTGGCGAGCATGGCCCATGAACGTCAATACAGCCGATTGTTTCGGTCCTGATTCGCTCAATAAAAAGCTCAATGGAGACTCTTATGAACAGCCAACCTCTGCGTGTCGGCATCGGTGGCCCGGTCGGATCCGGCAAGACCGCGCTGACCCTGGCCCTGTGCCTGGCCCTACGCGAGCGCTATAACCTGGCGGTGGTGACCAACGATATCTACACCCGCGAAGACGCCGATTTTCTGGTGCGCAACGAAGCCTTGGCGCCGGAGCGAATCATCGGCGTCGAAACCGGCGGCTGCCCGCACACGGCGATTCGCGAAGATGCCTCGATCAACCTCGAAGCGGTGGATCAGCTAAACCGTCGCTTTCCCGGGTTGGACTTGATCATTGTCGAATCTGGCGGCGATAACCTGTCCGCGACGTTCAGCCCTGAACTGTCGGACCTGACGATCTACGTGATCGATGTCTCGGCTGGCGACAAACTGCCACGCAAAGGTGGGCCGGGGATCTGCAAGTCGGATTTGCTGGTGATCAACAAGATCGACCTGGCGCCGATGGTCGGTGCATCGCTGGAGATGATGGACCGCGACACCAAGAAGATGCGTGGGGATAAGCCGTTTGTGTTCAGTAATCAGAAGACCGGCGTGGGCCTGGAGCAGATCATTGCCTTCATCGAGCGGCAAGGGTTGTTGATCGAGGCGGCATAAATCACACCTCGACCTCTGTAGGAGCCAACTTGTTGGCGAGCAAATTGACGCGGTCTGACTGACACATCGCCTCGCGAACAAGTTCGCTCCTACAGGCTAATAGTTTGACGCGGTGTGTCTGACCCAACGTTGCGTTACCATGTCACGCAAACGCCCTTGCCGTGACGCCAGCCGATGCCCGATGTTTCCAGCTCTGCCTCCAAGCCTGAATTGACCACCGTGTTCGCTGCCCTGCAGCTGCATTTCCACGAGGTGATCGTGCCGCTCTGGCAGGGTCCCGGCTGGAATGCCGAACTGGCGTTGCCCTACGAAGCGGTGGATATCTCGCATCAGCCGCTGCCACCCCAGCGTTATCGGGCGATGGCCTGCGCGCGGCAGCTGTATTTGTTTTCCAGCTTGATCGATCAGCCGTTCGCCCCTGAGGCGAAAGATCATGCGGCGGCGTTGTTTCGTTCCCTGCAACGGCATTTCCACGATGCCGAGCACGGCGGCTGGTTCTACAGCATTGACCCAAGCGGATCGCCGCTGGATCGCCGCAAAGACCTGTACACCCACGCATTCATCATCTTCGCCTGCGCTCATTACTGGGCCAAAGTCCGCGAGCCGTTGGTGGAGTCGGTGCTCAATGCCGCACTGGAAGTCGTCGTCGAACGTTTTGCCGATGGCAGCGGGCTGTATGAAGCCTGCCTCGATCAAGACTGGTCGTCCCTCGATACCGGCCCACTGCAAAACCCGTTGATGCACCTGGCTGAAGCCTTCCTCGCCACCTTGTCGGTACGCGAAGACCTGGCCACCGAGGCCGAGCTGATGCAGTTGGTTGCAGGTATGCAACAGCGCTTCATCGAACCGGAGCGCGGGGTGATGCTGGAGAAGCCGCTGGGCGCTGTGGATAACTGGTTCGAGCCGGGGCATCAGTTCGAATGGTTCTTCCTGCTCGACGCCTCGCCCCTGCTGCGCGACTGTGCACTGCATCTGTCAGTGACCCGTGCGTTTGAGTACACCGAGCAGGTCGGCGTCGACCCACACACGGGTGCGGTCAAGGCGATGCTGGAAGTCGATGGCAGTGTGCGCGACGGCACTCAGAGAATCTGGGCACAGGCGGAGTACCTGCGGGCACTGACCTTGCGGCCAGACAGCGAAGCGACGTTGGCGCGGCAGCTGAACGCGTTGCAACAGCGCTTTATGCATGACGCCGGCTGGAATGAATGCCTGGACGATCAGGGCAAGGTCAGCCGCAGCGACATGCCGTCAACCACGCCTTATCACCTGGCGACCTGCTACAGCGGGTTGGCTGAGTATTTCGACGAGATTTAGATCGCTATCGCGGGCAAGCCCGCTCCTACAAGGTTTATGTCATCCATGTAGGAGCGGGCTTGCCCGCGATCCAGACGATGCGGTTTAACTGATCAGCCGCGCGTACGGTCGATCGCAAATCCCGCCCAGGTCTGGCTCACTGGCATCATTTCCAGGCTGTTGATGTTGACGTGGGCCGGGGTGTTCATCAGCCAGAAGATGGTGTCGGCGATGTCCTGCGGCTGAATCGCCTCGGCACCCGCGTAGGTTGCGTCGTACTTCGCCTTGTCACCACCGAAACGCACCAGCGAGAACTCGCTTTCGCACAGGCCTGGCTCCAGGTTGCTCACGCGCACACCGGTACCGATCAGATCATTGCGCAGGTTCAGCGAGAACTGTCCTACGAACGCCTTGGTGCCGCCGTACACGTTACCGCCCGGGTACGGGTAGTTGCCCGCCACCGAACCGAGGTTGACGATGCTGGCGCCACGGCCGTAAGCGATCAGGCGCGACAACAGCAAACGGGTGGTGTAGACCAGCCCTTTGACGTTGGTGTCGATCATGGTGTCCCAGTCATCCAGATCGCACTTGGGCGCAGGATCGATGCCCAGCGCCAGGCCGGCGTTGTTGATCAAGCCACGAATCTTGGCGAACTCCGCCGGCAGACCTTCGATAGCGCTCTCCATGGCCGCACGGTCGCGTACATCCAGCGTCAGCGTGTGGACCTTGGTCTGCTTGGACAACTCGGCGCTCAGCGCCTGCAAGCGGTCTTCACGGCGACCTGTCAGCACCAGCGACCAGCCCGCCTCGGCAAATTTACGCGCACACGCTTCGCCGAAACCGGAAGTAGCGCCAGTAATGAACACGGTGGAAGTCATTTCTTTCTCCTGATTGGCTAGGAACCAGCGCAGCCATTAGTACGATTAGGGAAACAGGCCAGCAGAATGCCCGCCCAGATGGGTTGGCAGCAAGCTTGGGGGAGATTTATGTTGTCTGACAAGTGAGTGGCATACACAAATGCGTCGTGCCTGATATACCGCGCCGCTCCATTCGCCAACACGTTGGCGAAGGCGGCCTGGCAGACGCAAGCGTTCTTTCAGAACTGTACAAAAAACGTACTACCACAGCAAAGCCACGGCCACTCTGGCCTGCACTCAGTTTCCCCCACCTTATCCACAGCCAGGCCCACAATATCCGGGGGCAACTTCAAAACGGTTCAGACCAGTGATTCCGGGCGCTTTGGCGGGATTTAGAGGTTTTTTACTTGACCTTGCGACCTCCCTCTGTCGGAGGTTGACACCTGCCCAATTTCAACTATGGGCCCGATGCCAGCAACGGCGGCCCTTTGCCGAACCTTTCCAGTGCTTGCCCACAGACTTATCCACAGGTTCAGTGGATAAATTAACTGTATGAACGTACAGCCATAAACCCATTGACAGAATGCGTTGACACTCGCCGAAAAAGCACTGATCAAAAAACAACCACAAGCCTACAAGCCACGCGGAACAAGGCCTTCAGCCACCTACTCCCACGTTACCCACAGCCACTTCCACAGCAATCTTGGACAAGTCAAAACCGTGACAAAACAACTGTTTGCAGCGTCTTTATGCCGCGCTTTGCCAGCTTGCGAAAATTGTTTTCCACAATTTGAAAAGACAACGCCCCGAGTGAAATCACCCGGGGCGCGTGGTGCAGCAATAGTCTGTTTTTTCGTTGATCAGTGACCGCCGAGGTAAGCGTTCCTGACTTCGTCGTTAGTCAGCAATTCCTGCCCGGTGCCTGTCAGACGAATCTCACCGTTCACCATCACGTAGGCCCTGTCAGACAGCTTCAGCGCGTGGTTGGCGTTCTGTTCGACGAGGAAGATGGTCATGCCGGTCTTCGCCAGTTCACGCAGGGTCTGGAAGATCTGCTTGACGATGATCGGCGCCAGGCCCAACGACGGCTCGTCGAGCAACAGCAGTTTCGGACGACTCATCAACGCACGGGCGATGGCCAACATCTGCTGCTCGCCACCGGACATGGTCATGGCGCGCTGATTACGACGTTCCTTGAGCCGCGGGAACAGCTCGAACATGCGTTGCATGTCCTCCGAGGCGAACTTGTCACCGATCGGGATGGTGCCCATCAGCAGGTTTTCCTCGACGCTCATGTCGGGGAACACCCGCCGCCCTTCCGGCGACTGCGCAATGCCGTTGGAGGCGATGTAGTGCGAAGACTTCTTGGAAATATCCACACCCTGATAAAGGATCTGCCCGTTGGCAGCCCGTGGCTGGCCGAAAATCGACATCAGCAGCGTGGACTTGCCCGCGCCGTTGGAGCCGATCAGGCTGACGGTTTCACCTTCGTTAATGTACAGCGATACTTTTTTCAGCGCCTGGATCGGCCCGTAAAACACATCGATCTCTTTCAATTCGAGGATCGGCTTGCTCATACCAACTCCTCTTCATCAGCGCCCAGGTACGCGGCGATCACTTTTGGATCGTTGCGAATCTGCTCCGGGCCGCCTTCCGCAATCACGTTGCCGTGGTCGAGAACCACGATGTAGTCGGAAATGCTCATGACCATGCCCATGTCGTGCTCGATCAGCACCACGGTCATGTCGTGCTCGTCGCGCAACAGGCGAATCATGCCGCTCAACGCTTCGGTTTCCTGTGGGTTGAGGCCCGCAGCCGGTTCGTCGAGACAGATAATCTGCGGCCGCGTGCACATGGCTCGGGCGATTTCCAGACGGCGTTGCTGGCCGTAGGACAGTTCACCGGCGAGGCGGTTGGCACAGTCCACCAAGTCCACCACTTCCAGCCAGTAGAACGCATGGTCCAGCGCGTCGCTTTCGGCCTTGCGATAGGCTTTGGTGTTGAGGATCCCGGCGACCATGCTGCGGTTGACCCACATGTGCTGGGCCACCAACAGGTTCTCGATCACCGACATTTCCCGGAACAGGCGAATGTTCTGGAAAGTCCGCGCCAGACCGGCACGGTTCACAAGGTGCGTGCCGCCGAACATCTTGTAGAACAGCCGAGTACCAAAGCTTTTCGGCGACACGAAGTCGCTGGCCTTGAACGACTCGCCCAACAGCTGAATGACGTTGGTGCTGCTGCCACGGCTATTGAGTTGAATACGCCCGCCGGTGGCTTTGTAGAAGCCGGTCAGGCAGTTGAACACGGTGGTCTTGCCGGCGCCGTTGGGGCCGATCAGTGCCGAAATCGAGTTGCGTTTAATCTGCAGGCTGACGTCACTCAGGGCTTTAATGCCGCCAAAGTGCATCATCAGGTTCTCTACCGAGAGAATGACATCGTTGCTCATGGTGCCACTCCTTTACGCGGAACCACACCGGTACGGCTGATCCGAATCAGGCCGCGCGGTTTCCAGATCATCATCACCACCATCAGGACGCCGAACAGCAGCACGCGGTATTCCGCGAAACTGCGCAGCAATTCCGGAGTCACGGTCAACACGAAGGCGGCGATCACGACGCCGACGGTCGAGCCCATGCCGCCCAATACCACGATGGCGAGGATCAGCGCCGATTCGTAGAAGGTGAAGGAGGTCGGGTTGACGAAGCCTTGATAGGTGCCGAAGAACACCCCCGCAAGGCCTGCTGTAGAAGCACCCAGGGTGAACGCCGAGAGCTTGACCAGTACGTGGTTCAGACCCATCGCGCGACAAGCGATTTCATCTTCACGCAAGGCTTCCCAGGCGCGGCCGACCGGCATGCGGGTCAAGCGATGCTTGACGTACAACACCAACAGCACCACTACGAACAGCACGGCGTAGATGAACATGTACTTGAAGGTCGGGTTGTAATCGATGCCCAACAACTGGTGAATCGGCGTACCACCATCGCGGGCGAAACGACCAAACTCGATGCCGAAGAACGTCGGTGCGGGTACTGGCATGCCGTTCGGCCCGCCGGTAAAGGACAGCCAGTTGGTGAGGATCAGTCGAATGATTTCACCGAAACCGAGGGTCACGATCGCCAGATAGTCACCGTGCATCCGCAACACCGGGAAGCCGAGGATGCAACCGGCCAACGCGGCCATCAGCGCCGACAACGGCAGCACCGTCCAGAAACCCAGGCCCAGGTAGTGATAACCCAGCGCCAGACCATAGGCGCCGATGGCGTAGAACGCCACATAGCCCAGGTCGAGCAGACCGGCCAGGCCGACCACGATGTTCAGGCCCAGGCCCAGCAACACGTAGATCAGACCGAGGATCACCACCGTCAGCACGTACTGGTCGGCAAACACCGGGAAGATCAGTGCGATGACAATGAAGAACGGGATGATGAAGCGCAGGCGCGATTTGTAGTTCGGCGGCAATACATGCACGCCCGAGCCTACGACTTCAAAGCCCTGTTGGACCTTGGCGCCTTTGGCAGTCTGCATGAACAGGCTCAGGAGCAGCCGGCCGACCATCACGATGCCGACCATCCAGGCCACGCGAGACGGCTGCATATTGAAGCCATAGCCGTCGAGCACGACGCCGACGACAGGGCCGAAAACAATCAGCGACATAAGTCCGGCAAGAACGGTGTCGACCAGGCTTTTCTTGATATCGATAGGTTTTTTATTGGCTGCGGACATACTTATACCTTCGCCACGAGTGGGCGACCCAACAGGCCTTGAGGACGGAAAATCAGGATCAGTACCAGCAGCGAGAAGCTGAAGACGTCCTTATAGTCAGAGTTGATCACGCCGGAGAACAGCGACTCGGAAATCCCGAGGATGATCCCGCCGAGCATCGCGCCAGGCAGTGAACCGATCCCGCCGAGTACCGCCGCAGTGAAGGCCTTGATGCCAATCACGAAGCCTGCGGAGAAGTCGAACGTGCCGTAGTTCAAGGTAATCAACACACCGGCCAGCGCAGCCATGGCAGCACCGATGATGAACACGTAGGAGATGACCCGGTCGGTATTGATACCGAGGATCGAGGCCATCTTGCGATCTTGTTGGGTCGCGCGGCACATGCGCCCCAGCTTGGTGAATTTGATGATGTAGGTCAGCACGGCCATCCCGGCGAATGCGGCTACAAGAATAAAGATCTTGGTGTAGGTGATTTGCACGAAACCCGTGCCGAACTCGATTCTCCACGCGCCGCTGAGCAGCGTTGGAATACCTTGTTGGCGTGAACCCTGAGCGATCTGGGCGTAGTTCTGCAGAATCAGCGAAACGCCGATAGCACTGATCAACGGTGCCAGTCGGGTGGAGTTGCGCAGCGGTTTGTAAGCGATACGCTCGATAACCCAACCATAAGCACCGGTCACCAAGACGGTGAACAGCAACGTGCCGAGGATCAACAGCGGGAAGGATTCAACACCGAAGTATGTCAGGAGGGCCAGCGTGATTGCCGCCAGATAAGCGGAGATCATGTACACCTCGCCGTGGGCGAAGTTAATCATGCCGATGATGCCGTAGACCATTGTGTAGCCGATGGCGATCAGGCCGTAGACCGACCCGAGGGTCAGACCGTTAATAACTTGTTGCAGGAAAATACCGTCCATCACGCACTCTCACGAACTTGAGAGGCCACCGCGAACCCAGTGTCGATGAGCCCTTGTGAGGCGCACCTGCCAGGGTTCATGTGGCTCAGAAGAAAAATACCGGGTCGGCAGAGTTGCACAGCCCATTACCAGCGCGAGGCCTGCACCCCGCGATCAACTCGCGAGGCGCAGGTCAGGCAGAGCGCCTATCTCACTTCTGTTTTTCCAGCTGGTGGTATTTGCCAGCGGCATCCCACTGATAGACCACGTAGTCGGAGACTTTCAGGTCGCCCTTGGAATCCCACTCTTTGGTGCCCATCACGGTTTTGACCGGATTTGCTTTCAACCACTTGGCAGCATCTTCACCTTTGTTCGACTTAGCGCCGTTGAAGCCAGCAGCCAGGGCTTGCACCGTAGCGTAAGCGTACAAGGTGTAACCTTCAGGCTCGTAACCGGATTTCTTGAAGGTTTCTACGACAGCTTTGCTGTCCGGGATCAGACGTGGGTCAGCACCGAAGGTCATGTACACGCCGTCGACGTAAGGAGCGCCGCCAGCGGTAGCAACCATTTCATCGGTCACGATGCCGTCATCGGACATGAATTTGACGTCTTTCAGGCCTTCAGTACGCAGTTGGTGAACCAGTGGACCGGCTTCCGGGTGCAGGCCGCCGAAGTAAACGACATCAGCACCAGCGGCGCGGATTTTGGTCACCAGGGCGCTGTAGTCTTTCTCGCCACGGGTCAGACCTTCTTCCAGCACTGGCTTGACGCCACGCTTGGTCAGCTGCTGAGCAGTCGCGTCAGCCAGGCCTTTGCCGTAGGTGTCTTTGTCGTTGATGACGGCAACTTTCTTGCCTTTCAGGACGTCGACAATGTAGTTACCTGCCACGATACCTTGCTGGTCATCGCGACCGCACATACGCATCATTGCCGGCAGACCGCGCTCGGTCACAGCTGGGTTGGTCGAACCTGGAGTGATGGCAAGGATGCCAGCGTCGGCATAAACCTCAGACGCAGGGATGGTCGAAGACGAGCAGAAGTGCCCGACCACACCAATCACTTTGTCTTGCACCATTTTGTTGGCTACAGCCACGGCTTGTTTTGGTTCGCAGGCGTCATCGCCCTTCACCAGCTGGATCTTCTCGCCGTTGATACCACCAGCGGCGTTGATCGCGTCAGCCGCGGCCTGCGCGCCTTTCATGTACTGCTCGCCGAAGGAAGCGTTAGCGCCGGTCATTGGACCTGCGACACCGATTTTCACATCAGCCTGAGCGAACGACGAAGCACCCAGTGCAGTAGCGACTGCGAGTGCCAGAAAGCCTTTCCTGTAAAACGTCTGCGACATGTGATGGTGCTCCTGAGGTTTTTTAGTTAGCACAGCTACTTCAGCGGAAGCTTTGATTTAGCAACAAGCTCTGAGCAAGTGGCGTGCCATAGGTTTTTTATTCTGAAAAAAGTCGTTGTTTTGTTGTTATTCGACCGTTTCGTGCCCTTTTTTACTGGGCGTGCAACCGTCTAAACCGTGGCAGGTGCAACCCTGCCAATAAAAAAGAGCAACCGTGACGAATAAAGCTTGCAACCCAAACAATCGACCCCGTGCAACCGCTCTGTAACAGTCTGCGTCACCGAAGTGCACACACGCGGTGCGCGACCGCTACAGGACGCACCAACTGAGGGTAGTAGGTGCGCGAAAAAAGCGCTGCCGGATGCCCGAAAAATCCTTTTAAATTACGATCCGCAGGCACTGGCCCGCGTGATACAGCGAAAACCCGGCTTCATACATGGCGCTGCGCAAGCCAACAGCCGATACCGGCTCCATGGGTGCAAACGGCACGGGTAGCGCTTTGGGATCGCCATGGCACAGGTAATCGGCAAATGCCTTGCCGACCACCGTGCCAGTGGTGTTGCCTCGGCCGTTAAAGCCCGTGACAGCGACCAGACCCGGTGCAGGCTCGAACAGCCGCAACAGGTGATCCGGGGTAAAAGCGATGCAACCGGTCCAGGTGCATTCCCACTCCACCGGTTTCAGGTAAGGGAAATAGTGCTGCTGCACCCGATCAGCCCAGGCCTTGAGGAACCAGGTCGGCTTTTGATTGCCGTTACCCAGACTGCCCAGTAACAAACGGCCATCAGCGTCGCGGCGAATGCTGCTCAGCACCTGACGTGTGTCCCAGGAGCCCTGGCCACCCGGCAGAATCTGTTGCGCGGCGTCTTCGGTCAATGGCACCGAAGCGACCTGGTAGTAGTAACCGGGGAAGAAATTGCGCCGCAGTTCGGTCCATTCACCTTGGGTATATGCGTTGGAAGCGATCACCACTTTCTCGGCCAGTACCGCGCCGTTTTCCGTGATGACGCACCAGCGATCGCCCTGACGTTCCAGGCGTGTTACCGGTGAGTGGTCGAATATTTGCGCACCCAGATCGGCCGCCGCTTTGGCGAGACCACTGGTGTAGGCCATCGGGTTGAACGTACCGGCACGCCGGTCGAGCAACGCGGAGGAAATTTTTTGCGTGCCGGTCGCGCCCTGGCAAGCCTTGCCGGTCAACAACTCGACATCGGCGCCACGGCGCTTCCATTGTTCTTCGCGGCTGCGCAGGTCAGCTTCGCCACGGGCGTTGTGCGCCATGTGCAGTGTGCCTTCGCGGCGCGCCTGGCAATCGATGTTGTATTTCTCGATCAGACTGAATACCAGCGACGGCGCCGCGCCGAGCATCTGGTTCAACTGACTGCCGACTTCCTTGCCGAAACCCGCTTCGATCTCGTCAGGCGGAATCCATAACCCGGCGTTGACCAGGCCGACGTTACGCCCCGACCCACCGTGACCGGTGCGATGAGCTTCGAGCACCGCAACTTTTTTGCCTTGTTCCAACAGGTGAATCGCTGCCGACAATCCGGTGATGCCCGCGCCGATCACGCACACATCTACCGTCAACTCCCCTTTGAGCGCCGCGGCTTCAGGCCGTTGCGGTGTCAGCGTTTCCCACAAACATTCTTCGCGTAGCGGCATTGCAAAACCCCGAACCAGGCAAAAACCGAATAATGACCATCGCGGGCAAGCCCGCTCCTACAAGTACAATACAAACCCTGTAGGAGCGGGCTTGCCCGCGATCGGGTTAACGCGGAGCAGCAGACATTACCCGAACCACCCCGCGCCTACCCGTTCTGAACAGCCTCTAAAACGGCCACTTCATACGACAATCAGTCAAAAGTAATACCTTGGGCCAACGGCAGTTCCAGCGAGTAGTTCACGGTCGCCGTCTGGCGACGCATGTAACCGCGCCACGCATCGGAGCCCGACTCACGGCCACCGCCGGTTTCTTTCTCGCCACCGAAAGCGCCACCGATTTCCGCACCGCTTGGGCCGATGTTGACGTTGGCGATGCCGCAGTCACTGCCCAGCGCCGAAATGAACTGCTCGGCTTCACGCACGTCAGTGGTGAAAATGCATGACGACAGGCCTTGCGGCACGGCGTTGTTCAGGCGCACGGCCTCAGGGAAATCGTCGTACCCGACGACATACAGAATCGGCGCGAAGGTTTCGGTGCAGACCACGTCGCTTTGCTCTGGCATCTCAACGATGGCCGGCGACACGTAGTAAGCGTTCGGGAACTGATCAACCAATTGACGCTGACCACCGAAGATACGGCCGCCTTCGCTCTTGGCCTGCTCCAGGGCGTCTTGCATGGCCTCAAAGCTGTGCTTGTCGATCAGTGGACCGATCAGATTGCCTTCCAGCGGGTGACCGATACGGACTTTCGCGTAAGCGGCTTTCAGGCGGGTGACGATTTCATCTTTGACCGATTCGTGTGCGATCAGGCGACGCAAACTGGTGCAACGCTGACCGGCAGTACCGACGGCGCTGAACAGAATCGCGCGTACAGCCAGATCCAAGTCGGCGCTTGGGCCGAGGATCATCGCGTTGTTGCCGCCCAGCTCGAGGATGCTGCGAGCGAAACGTGCAGCAACCACCGGCGCAACCAGGCGACCCATGCGGGTGCTGCCGGTAGCACTGATCAACGCCACACGCGGGTCTTCAACCAGGGCTTCGCCAGCGTCACGGCCGCCGATCACCACTTGGCTCAGGTACTTGGGTGCATCCGGGAAGTGTTGCAGAACGCCTTCGAACAGCGCCTGGCACGCCAGCGCGGTCAGCGGGGTTTTCTCCGACGGTTTCCAGATCACGGCGTTACCGCAGACCAGC
Organism: Pseudomonas sp. NA-150; assembly: GCF_044336365.1. Lineage (NCBI taxonomy): Bacteria > Pseudomonadati > Pseudomonadota > Gammaproteobacteria > Pseudomonadales > Pseudomonadaceae > Pseudomonas > Pseudomonas sp. NA-150. The sequence continues at coordinate 6,111,525 of NZ_CP172305.1, forward strand.
GCCAGCGCGGTATTCCACGCCCACACGGCTACCGGGAAGTTGAACGCACTGATCACACCGACGACACCCAGCGGGTGCCAGGTTTCACGCATGTGGTGGCCAGGACGCTCGGAAGCGATGGTCAAACCGTACAACTGACGCGACAGGCCGACGGCGAAATCGCAGATGTCGATCATTTCCTGCACTTCACCCAGGCCTTCCTGAGTGATCTTGCCGGCTTCCCACGACACAAGCTCGCCCAACTCAGCCTTGTGCTTGCGCAGGGCTTCACCGAACAGACGCATCAGTTCGCCACGACGCGGAGCCGGCACTTTGCGCCAGGCTTCAAACGCGGTTTCGGCACGGGTGATGTGCTGTTCGACTTCCGCTCGCCCTTCCCAGTGCACGGAAGCAATGCGGCTGCCATCGACAGGTGTGTGTACGGCCTGATCGCCTTTGGAATACAGCGCGGGGTCGACACCGAGACGGTTGAGCAAGTCGGTAATCATGTTCTCTCCTGGATTGGATATGAAAAGCTGAGATCGAAAACAGCATCCGAAATCATAGGTAATGCATCAGCCTCTACTAATAACTGGCCTGAGACCTGTGAACAAACGACCATTAGGCGAGATATCATTCCGTTTATTCATGCTGCCCTTCGTTTGTGCCCTGGCAGTGTAGAAAACCAAAGGCCTGACCATGCTCAACAAACGTCACCTGCCGTCGATCACCGCATTGCAATGCTTTGAAGCGGTGACCCGGCACCTGAGTTTCACCCGCGCCGCCGAAGAGCTGAACCTGACCCAAAGCGCGGTCAGCAAGCAAGTGGCGCAACTCGAAGAACTGGTCCAGCACCTGTTGTTTCGCCGCGTGCGTCGTCGCCTGCAATTGACCCCGGCCGGCGCACTGTACCTGGGTGAAGTGCAGAAAATCCTCACCCAAGTGGAGATGTCCACGCACTTCCTGCGTTCCTACGGCGGCGAGACCGAAGTCCTGCGTGTGTCGACACCCTCGACCTTCGGCGCCCGCTGGCTGGTGCCACGCCTCAAAGGCTGGCGTTTGCGGCATCCGCACATTCACCTGGACCTGATCAACGAGCAAGAACCGGACGATTTGATCCAGGGTCGCTGTGACCTGGCGTTCTACTTCGGCCAGGGTGCGCGACCGGGTGCCGAGTCGGTAAAACTGTTCAGTGAAGAGCTGGTAGCAGTGTGCTCCCCCGACAGCCTGCCGGACAAACCTTTCACCGATCCCACGCAACTGAGCGAACTGGTGCTGCTGCAAAACGCCAATCGCCCACAGGCCTGGCACCAGTGGTTCGAAAGCCAGGGTTATCAGACCGAACACAGTTATCACGGTCCGCGCTTTGAAACCTTCTACATGTGCATTCGCGCGGCTCAAGTCGGCTGCGGCGTAGCGCTGCTGCCAAAGTTCCTGGTCGAAGAAGAGCTGGCCGATGGCAAGCTGGTCATGGCCTGGCCCCACGCCCTGCCCAGCCGCGACGCCTATTACATCGCCTACCCTGAACACACGGCCGAGGTGCCGAAAATCAGGGATTTCGTGCGCTGGATGTTGGAACAGTTGGAAAACCCGACGCCTTAAGCGCGACAATGCGGACCCAGCACACATAGCAAGCCAAATAACGTCGGCTGCTCTGGAGAATTGAGTACATGAGTGAGAGCGCCTTCTCGGATCGCATCGTGCAGAACCTGCTCGACACCGATTTCTACAAGCTGACCATGATGCAAGCGGTGCTGCACAACTACCCCAACGTCGACGTTGAGTGGGAGTTTCGCTGCCGCAACGGCGAGGATCTGCGGCCTTACCTGACCGAAATCCGCCACCAGATCGCGCTGCTGTGCGAGCTGTCGATGAACATTGAGCAGCTGAGTTTCCTGGAGCGCATCAGCTTCATGAAGCCCGATTTCCTGCGCTTCCTCGGCCTGTTCCGTTTCAACATGCGCTATGTGCAGACCCACATCGAAGACGGTGAATTGCGCATCCGTCTGCATGGGCCGTGGCTGCATGTGATTATGTTCGAAGTGCCGCTGCTGGCGATTGTCAGCGAAGTGCGCAATCGCAGCCGCCATCCAGACACCAAACTGGCTCAGGCGCGTGATCAGCTCTATCGCAAGTTCGACTGGTTGCAAGCCAATGCGCACGCCGATGAACTGGCGGAACTGAAAGTCGCGGACTTTGGCACGCGTCGGCGCTTTTCCTACCGCGTGCAGGAAGAAGTCGTCACGGTGCTGAAGAAGGACTTCCCCGGTCAGTTCGTCGGCACCAGCAATGTCGAGCTGGCACGCAAACTGGACCTCAAACCGCTGGGCACCATGGCTCACGAATGGATCATGGCCCACCAGCAACTGGGCCCGCGGCTGATCGACAGCCAGATCGTTGCGCTTGATTGCTGGGTCCGAGAGTACCGTGGCTTGCTGGGGATCGCCCTGACCGACTGCATCAGCACCGACGCCTTCCTCAACGACTTCGATCTGTACTTCGCCAAACTGTTCGACGGCCTGCGCCATGACTCCGGTGATCCGGTGCAATGGGCTGAAAAATGCATCGCGCATTACCAAAAGCTTGGCATCGACCCGATGAGCAAGACCTTGGTGTTCTCCGATGGCCTGAACCTGCCCAAGTCGCTGGAAATATTCCGCGCGCTGCGGGGTCGGATCAATGTCAGCTTCGGCATCGGCACCAACCTGACGGCCGACATACCGGGCGTTCAGCCAATGAATATTGTGCTTAAAATGACAGCTTGCGCGGGTCAGGCGGTGGCAAAGATCTCCGATGAACCGGCGAAAGCACAATGCAAAGACCCAAATTTTGTCGCGTACCTGCGCCACGTGTTCAAGGTGCCGGATTGCGCGCTGCCTGTTCCTCAATCATCCGACTCTGCACAATCTGTTAAGGAGTGAATCATGCAAGCCGTACAGCTCGAGATTGCTGAACAGCTCAAGGTCCAACCGCCCTTCGCCGACCACCATGCGCTTGAAGCCGAGGTCGCTCGCCGGATCGCCTTTATCCAGCAATGCCTGCTGAATGCGCGGTTGAAAACGCTGGTGCTGGGCATCAGCGGCGGCGTTGACTCGCTGACCGCCGGTTTGCTCGCGCAGCGCGCGGTCGAAGGTCTGCGTCAAAGCACCGGCGACAACAGCTATTGCTTCATCGCAGTGCGCCTGCCGCATCTGGTGCAGTTCGACGAACATGAAGCCCAGGCCAGCCTGGAATGCATCAAGCCGGATGAATCACACACAGTGAACATCGGCCCGTCGGTGCAGGCATTGACCGCGCAGATCAAAGCCTTTGACGGCCAACACGCCAGCGCGGTGGACTTCGTGACCGGCAACACCAAGGCGCGCATGCGCATGGTCGCGCAATACGCCATCGCTGGCGCCCGTCAAGGTCTGGTGATCGGCACGGACCATGCGGCAGAAGCGGTGATGGGTTTCTTCACCAAATTTGGCGATGGCGCTTGCGACCTGGCGCCACTGAGCGGGCTGGTGAAAAACCAGGTGCGGGCGATTGCGCGCAGCTTTGGCGCGCCGGAGTCGTTGGTCGAGAAAGTACCGACTGCCGACCTCGAAGACCTGGTACCAGGCAAACCGGACGAAGCCTCGCACGGCGTGACCTACGCCGAGATCGATGCCTTCCTGCATGGCCAGTCGCTGCGTGAAGAAGCCTTCCAGATCATCCGCGACACTTACTACAAGACCCAGCACAAGCGCGAGTTGCCGTTCGCGCCTTGATTCATCTGGTGTTGCAAACATCGCCTCGCCTGTAGGAGCCAACTTGTTGGCGAGGCGGTGTGCCAGGTAAGTCGCCTCGCGAACAAGTTCGCTCCTACAGAGAGAAGGCGGCCTCATAGACACCAGCGCAATTTCCCCAACAATAGAAAACGGAATGAACCTGCCGTTTTTTTTCGTTTGCCTCCTTTCGCCATCAACGCTTTCATAGGGCCCTACTCTTCATCGTCAGAGCCTCTGCTTATGTCCTCCTTCGAAGGTCTGTTCTCGCTTGTCGCATCCGTCGTCGGCCAACCTGCTGCCCAGTGGCTCGAAAACCACGTCGAAGTACCGCGCGGCCTGGAAGACTTCAGCTGGAGCGAAACCGCCGTGCACCGGGCTTGGTTGGCCGAAGCGCTGAACCTGTGTCTATTCCATAAACTCGTGGAAGCCGTCCCCGCTGGCCGGGTGTATGTCGATGAACAAGCCGACAACGGCCGCAAAGTGGTGTTCGACCATGGCGCGATTCGTACTGTCGACTGGTTCGACAACGGCGAACTGCCCCGCGGTCGCCAGGCCTTCACCCGCCTGCTCGAGCCGCTGGGCTTCACCGACGTGCGCACCTACCCACTGACCAAACTGAACATGACCGGCTGGGGCTATCGCCAGCAAGACCTGCCGGAAGACATCGCCCAGTTCTTCGTCTCCGAACTGCACCCCGGCCGCTTCAGCGAAGCGTTCCAGGCCGCCGTCGGGCGCGTCGTCAGCTCAAGCCGTGACCCGCTGAACGCCGAACAACTGAGCATCCTCAACCGCCTGCAACTGACCCGTCATTGCAGCCTGAGCGAAGCCCATCGCCTGTTGCCCGGCCTCTACGACGCCTTCGGCCGCCAACACGGCGTGGTGCAACAGGCCGACTACCAAGTGCTCCTCAACGAAAGCGCGGAAATGGCCTGGATCTCCACCGAAGGCAACAGCTTCAACCACCTGACCGATCGGGTGATCGATCTGGAAGCGGTGGTGGCCGAGCAGTTCCGCAAGGATCGGCCGATGAAAGAGACCATCGAGGTTTCAGGTTCTGGGCGTGTGATGCAGACCGCTTACAGGGCTTGCACCGTGAATCGTGGGTTGGTGGATAGTCATGGGCGCGTGCAAGAGCATCGGGTTCCGGGATCGTTTGTTGAGTTTATTCAGCGCAAGATTGATCCGGAGAATGACAAGCTGGATTTGAATTTTGATAGTAGTAATGCGCAGGGTATTTTTAAGATGACGGCGAAGTGATGCTTCGTTTATAAAACTGGCATGCCAATCGTACTACGCGGGCAGGCAGGTCAACAGAAAATCAAATAAAACATGCGCCGATTTCGGCGCTTTTTTTGCGCTGTTTTTTATTAAAAGAAAATTCCTACATCTTCAGAGGAGTTAGCCGGCATCTATTGAGTGGATTGAGTGATATCAAGGTGGGAATTTGGACCTACAAAAACTCCTGTATTGATAGGAAAATAGAAATGAAAGAACTGCGCCTCATCCACCGCCACGACATTCATAAATACGATCTAGGCTCGATTGAACGCCCTTTTTTTGCAGTTGGTACAGTAGACCTAGCACTTAAGGACCACAAATACATCTCGGGGTTGGATGACCTTATCCACGACCACAGTTTGGATCTGAGTGCCAGTAGATTCGAGCATCATAGAAGCCAAATTCTTCAATCCGTGAGCGGGGTGTCTGGCTCTTGGTGACAAAACATCCCTTCAGCCCACTAAGCAATGACCGGACTGGAGAATACGCTCACATTACGCATCCGGCATTTTCAACCGCCGCTTATAAGAATCGGAACGCTCAGCCTGAGTCGGCTTCTACGCCTCTTTCAAGGTCTGAAATCAAACCAGAAAAACTGCCGCTAGCTACGGAACACAGCTCCAACACTCCAAAATTCAGGAGTGGAAACACCTAGCAGATGATGAGCTTCCTATAGCCAGCCGCTCGGTAACGCATAGCTATGGTGAACTACGTCACGTCAAACAACAATTCCAAGAGGGTGATGACCATTGGCAAATTACCGGCACGTCGTGGCATTGGCAACCTGTAACCGCTGACATCGTTTACGAATACACGCAGGAGCAGAACCAATGAAGGGGAAAAAATCCTCTTCAACCACGATTATGTGGTGGGTGTGGGGTGGGTTGGATGCTATGTATCTTCTATGGTATGTCGGCAATAGCCTATACCATGGCAGAGCCCCTTACTTTAGCGATCTGCTTTCCACCTTGCCCCTACTGCAAGAACAAGGTACGGCCCAAATACTCATCACGCTAATGAGTTGGCTTTTGCAGTTGTCCGTTATCGCAAGCTGCGTGCTATTTCTGACGAAGAGCAATGTTGCAAAATGGGTAGCTTACTTCCAACTACCTCTACGATTATTTTTTTTCATTCCGTCTATATCGATCGTACTAATAGGTGCAAAAATAGCTCCAAACTACAACCATGTGTTAATGCTCGCTCTTCTGATACTGTCTGAACTGATGAAAGGAGTAACGCTGTGGGGGCGTTCATTCAAAGCTGGAGAATCATCGTCTTAGTAAATGCCCTTTGACGGCAACAATAGTTTCACAGGACAACTTGAAGATTATCACTTGAACCAGTACCGCATTCGCAGGCAAGCCTGTTCCCAAAGGGGATCGCAGTTCTCTGCGGGAGATTCTATGTTCTCATCCAACACATTTGACCCCTGTAGGAGCTGCCGAAGGCTGCGATAAGGCCGGAACGGCCTTCGCGATGTCGATTGATAGCAGCCTGAGGCAGCTCCTACAGGATTTGTGCCTGCCGCAGAACCATTGCGTGAGCAGGCTTGCCTGCGAATGGTCGACTCGGCACATATCTGTAGGAAACATCCTGATTTTATTTCAGCCATTGAGCCTGAGCGCGGTCCTAGGCACCCTGCTGCCCCGGTCTTTGCGCAAGGTTCAATCGGATGTTAAGCCAACACCTCCGTCGTCGACGGCTCTCGATTATCCAGCGGGTCTGGTTTCTGCCTTTGTTTGCCGTGATCGGGACGCTGTGTTGGGTCGCGACGGCGCAGCAATCGCCCGCGGGCAATAGCGGCTATCGCAGCACTACCCATTTTTTGCTGGTCGGTGAGATGCCGGCGAATACGGTATTGCGCAGCACTGCGCAATATGACCCGATGCCAGGCCAGCAAAACTGCCCCCATCATCGCCCGCAGTTACATATGGACACTCAACCGGACAGTGCAGTCCAGCCCTTCAGCTTTGAAGTGCCACTGGCCTGGCATTTGCCCGGTTGTACGTTGGTACTGAGCGACGTGGATTTCGTCACCGATGGTTTTTACGACGGTGATAAAAAAAAGCGCAGCAGCACCACCAGCGGGGCGATCGCCGTGCGCGAGACACTGCAGAAAGGCGTACCGGGGTTTCCTGAGTCAGGAGAGAAAGAGTATCGCGGGCTGTGTCGCTGGCAGCGCCTGGTTGGTCCCGACGGCGGCAAACAGCAACCCTTTTTGACCTGCCATGCCGCAGACAAACGATGGGGACTTATCGGTGATCAACCCCATCGCCCTGGTGGCGCGGTGAGTCGAAATGAGCTGGCGGGGAAAACCATCCGCATGAGCTTCAAGATGGCCGACGAGTCATAGTCCGAACTCGTTCGGACCATGACGCAGTGAGGCGGATTACTTAACGGTAACGGTGCCTTTCATCATGCTGATGTGGCCCGGGAAGGTGCAGAAAAATGCATAGGGACCGCCGTCAGCCAGCTTCGATACGTCGAACGTCACCGAATCGGTCTCGCCGGCACCAATGACCTTGGTGTGGGCGATGACGCGTGCGTCGCTGGCTTTCAGGTAGTTATTGTCGACGCCGGCGCCAATGCCGTCGGAGGCAACGGCTTGTGCATCGGCCTCTTTGGCCAGCACCCAGTTGTGACCCATGACGTTTTTCGGCAAGGCGCCCGAGTGAGCCAGGTTCACGGTGAAGGTTTTGCAGCTTTTGTCGATGGTAATTTCTTTGGTGCTATAGGACATCTGGTCCGTGGAATCGATATCGACCTTGCACTCCGCCGCCATCAGATGGCTGCTGGCGAGCGTCAACAGGGATACTGCGACAAGTTTACGAATCATCATGGATCTCCAAGGCAGGACGTTATAAGAAATTATTCGAAAGTTCCGTCTGTGGGGAAGACTGCCTGATTCACAGCCGAGTTCCAATGCCCTGCGTCAACACAACGCAGACCCAAGCCTGAGCCTATGGGTGCCATCGAGACAATCAACCAGCCAACGAGTTAACGGCGCACTACCATGGGCCATCATCACTCACTGGAGCCCCACATTATGGACCTCAATAGCCTGTTTCGCAGTTTGCTTGCCGCTTATGCCTACGGTGCCAGTGGCACGTACGATCAGCGTTACGACAAGCCCGCAAGAGACTAACAAAAACCTGTCCAATCGGTCAGTAAAATTTGCATGGCCGACCGCTGAGCGCACAACGCCGTGTGCCCGGTGCCGTTCTCAGGCAGAATGGCGGTACTTACTGCCTATCCAGAGGATCGCCCATGGCTAAACCTAACTATTCCTTCGCCAAACGTCAGAGAGATCTGGCCAAAGAGCAGAAGAAAGAGGAAAAGCTGCAGCGCAAGAACGCCGCCCTGACCGAAACCGGCGCAGATGGCGAAACCGTTGAAGGCCAAGAGCCTGCCGACGATGCCGAGGCAACCCCAGAGCAAGCGCCAGCCAACTGATTCCTCAGGGTCTCGCTGCCTGTGAGACTCGTACGCCAGGTCTGTCGCTCAAGCGGCAGGCTACGGCGGCGTCCTACGCCTATGCTTCGACCGGCATCACCGTCACCCGCACTTCGGGGTCGTGACTGCCACCGCCCAGAATCACCCCACGCAATGGCGACACATCCGAGAAATCGCGGCCCCAAGCCAGGCTGATGTGCTCAAGCTTTGGCTGGACGTTGTTGGTCGGATCGAAATCGACCCAGCCCAGCACCGGACAAAACACCGACACCCAGGCATGCGATGCATCAGCACCGATCAAGCGCGGCTGCCCAGGGGGTGGCTGCGTCAGCAGGTAGCCGCTGACGTAACGCGCCGCCAGACCGCGCGAGCGCAGGCAGGCGAGCATCAGGTGCGCGAAGTCCTGGCAGACCCCACGACGGCTCTCCAGCACCTCCACCAGCGGCGTAGCGACCTGTGTGGCTTCTTCGTCGAAGGTGAACTCGTCGAAAATCTTCTCCATCAAGACCTGCACGCACAGCAGCAATGGCCGGGCAACGGGAAAGCACTCGGCGGAAAACTCGACGAAGGTCTGTTTCAAATGCACATAGGGCGATTCGAAGCGAAAGCGGCAGGCTTCGAGAATTGCTGACGACAAGGGTCGACCGCTGTAGGTCAGCGCCGAGCGCGTGGTGTCCCAGCACGGTGATTCGTGAAAATCCAGCGGCGGACGCGACAGCACCTCGACCCGCAATCGCGCGTTGACCTGCAATTGGTCATGCGGGCGTTCAAAGTTCAGCCGGGTCAGTGGATTGCCAAACACATCCAGCTCGTCCCGCCGATGGGTCGGCGTCGGGTTGATCTGCAAGGTCTGTTCGGTACAACGCTGCCAGGTACACGGCCGTGGCCACAGGTGTGCCAGTTGCTGCGCCAGCGACACCGGACTGTCGTATGTGTAGTGCGTGTCGTGAAAAATCTGGTAATGAGCGCTCATCAGACGGACACCGTACGCTGGCTGACATCATCGACATGGGCAAAGTGACGCAGCGCCAGACGATCCGAGACATGCCCGCTGGCGTCGCCGATGCTTTGCAGCAAGTCCGCCAGACCTTCAAGCACCGCGCGCACGCTGCTTTTGCCGAACAACGGGTTCTCCAGGCTGCCAAGGTCAAAGATCGACAGGCGCTGAATCAACATCGGCAGCGTGGTGTCGGTCGGCGCGCCAAAGTCCAGGTTCAATTGTCGTACCGAGCGCGAGACCAGTTTGAGCTGGAACAACACCGCATGCGGGTTTTGCTCGTCCAGCAGCAACAGATCGAGCACCGGAATCAGCTGTGGCATGGCCAAATAACGCGAGCGGTAGGTAATACTGCTGTTGCCCAACTCCAACAACCACTCCAGGCCGGCCTGATCATTCTCGGCGGCATCGCGCAGAAACGCGGCGAGGCTGACACTGAGGAATTGCAGGCGCTCGACACGTCTGCCAATCATCAGAAAGCGCCAGCCCTCGTCACGGGTCATGTCGTCCAGGGCGAAGCCGGACAATGCCGCCAGCGACATCACCAAGCGGTTGAGAAAGTCCATTAATTCGCCGAAATCAGGCTCCTTGGTCTCCAGACTCTGGGCTTCTCGCTGCAGTTCCACCAGCGCCTGCCAGTTTTCTTGCGACAGCTTGCCGCGCACTTGCGACGCCGCCCACTGCAATCGCTGCAGGTTGGCACGCAGGCTGAACAGCCAGTCCTCACCCATCAATGCCGCAAGCAGGCGCTCGTGCAAGTCGCCCTCTTCCGGCAGCAGGGCGAGCTTTTCAGCCAATGCCTCCGCCGCTTTCAACGCCAAGGGATCATCGCCCTCGACGTAGCGCGTGAGCATGATTCGCAGCAACCGCGCACTGCCATCACAGCGCTCGCAGTAACGACCGAACCAGAACAGGTTTTCCACCACCCGCGAGGGCAGATAGGGATCGCGCCGCACCAGGTCCCGCACTCCCAGTGCGCGCTGGCCTTTCCAAGGCTTGATGCCGTCGGCTCGTTCGCCCAGCACCCAAGTGTCCTTGCTGGCGCCGCCGCGTTGCATCGACACCACATCGGCATCGGCCTCGGCCGCCACGCGAGTCAAGCCACCCGGCAGGACCTGATAGCCGTCAGCACTGGCCACGGCATAAACCCGCATGCCAATCGCCCGGGGTTGCAGTTGATCCGTGACGCCCTGCCAGACCGGCGCGTGAGACAACTGCGCAAGCTCCTGAGCGACGTAGGCATAAGGCCGGGCCTGCATTCGCGCGGCCAGCGCCTGGCGTTGTTCGTCATCCAGATCGCGGCCGAAGACCGGGGCAAAACTCTGGGATGGAAACGCCGGCTTGATCAACAGTTCCGGAAGCTTTTCCAGCGCCTGGGCCAGCACCGGAGGCTCACCGCACCACCAGGTCGCCACGGACGGCAGAATCAGTTCTTCGCCAAACAGGTGTTGGTTGATTTTCGGCAGAAAACCCAACAGTCCCGGCGATTCCAGCACGCCACTGCCCAAGGCATTGGCCACCAGCACCCGCCCACGACGAACGGCTTCCAACAGGCCTGGCACACCCAATGCCGAGTCGGTGCGCAGCTCCAGTGGGTCGCAAAAATCGTCGTCGAGACGACGCATGATCGCGTGCACCCGGCGCAGGCCGCTGAGGGTTTTCAGGTAGACCGTGGCATCGCGCACGGTCAGGTCGCTGCCCTCGACCAGCGGATAACCCAGCTGGCGCGCCAGATACAGGTGTTCGAAGTAACTTTCGTTAAAGCGGCCGGGGGTCAGCAACACCACCAGTGGCGCTTCTTTATCACTGGGTGCCTGTCGCGCCAGCGTCTCTTGTAACGCGCGGAAAAACCCCGCGACGTGCTGGACCTGCAAATCGCGGTACATGTCCGGAAACGCCCGCGACACAATTTGCCGGTTCTCCAGCGCATAACCCGCGCCCGACGGCGCCTGAGTACGATCGGCGGTGACCCACCAGCGGCCATCCGGCGTACGCGCCAGATCCACCGCGTACATGTGCAGGAAGGCCCCCTCGGGCGGCTGAATACCTTGGCACGGCCACAGGTAGTTGTTGTGGCCAAACACCAGTTCCGCCGGCAGCAAACCCTCGGCGATCAGCTTTTGTGGGCCATACAAGTCCGCCAGCACCGCGTTGAGCAGTCGCGCCCGCTGCGCAATGCCCGCAGCGATCGACGCCCATTCACTTGCCGAAATCAGGTGCGGCAGCAGGTCCAGCTCCCACGGCCGGTCTGCGCCTTTGGGATCGGCGTAAACGTTGTAGGTCACACCGTTTTCTTGAATCTGCCGAGACAACAGCGCCTGACGCTGCATCAACTGTGCGGGCGAGCTGCGTTCCAGGTGCTCATACATGACGCGCCAATGCGGGCGCACGGCTCCGCTGGCATCGAGCATCTCGTGGTAAGTACCCGCAGTCAGCGGATAACGGTCAAGCAGGTCGGGCATGGAGGGCTCGGCAGACAGCAAGGGAAGTCAGATTAGCGCAGAAAAATGTCACACGGATATGCAAAAACTCCGTGTGACATTCGCCTGAGAGGTCTTGTTTTAGTGGCGACGCATGTCCAGCGTCATCGGGAACTCGTCATTGAGTGTCAATAACGGGACTTGTAGCTTGCCGGCGCTATGACCAATGCGGGAAAAACGCGACAGACGCCGACTCTCAGCTTCATTGGCATTTACCGGCAACGTCTCGTAACTGAGCCCGCCAGGATGCGCGACATGATACTCGCAGCCGCCCAGCGAGCGGTGCATCCATGTGTCCAACAGATCAAATACCAATGGCGCATGCACTGGAATGGTCGGATGCAGGCAGTTGGCCGGTTGCCAGGCGCGATAACGCACACCCGCAACGAATTCCCCCACACGCCCGGTCGGTTGCAGCGGCACCGGAATGCCATTGCACGTCAGCATATAGCGCTGCGGCGGCATGCCGTTGACCTTGATCTGCAAGCGCTCCAGAGACGAATCCACATAACGCACCGCCCCTCCGGCAGCGCCCTCCTCGCCCAATACATGCCAAGGCTCCAGCGCCTGACGCAATTCCAGCTCGATGCCGCTGACCGCGTAATCGCCGACTTTCGGGAACCTGAACTCCAGATGCGCAGCAAACCATTCGGCGCGCAGTGGATAACCGGCCGCATTCAGATCGACGATGACATCGGCAAAGTCCTGCTCGATAAAGTGCGGCAGCATGAAGCGGTCGTGCAGTTCGGTGCCCCAACGCGCCAGTTTTTCCGGGGCATAGGGTTTACGCCAGAAGCGCGCCACCAGGGCCCGCAGCAACAACTGCTGAGCCAGACTCATGCGTGCGTGGGGCGGCATTTCAAAGGCACGCAGCTCCAGCAGCCCCAAACGCCCGGTGGCACCGTCCGGCGAGTAAAGTTTGTCGACGCAAAACTCGGCTCGGTGGGTATTTCCGGTCACGTCGATCAGCAGGTTGCGCAGCAGGCGATCCACTATCCACGGCGCCACTTCTTCGCCAGGTTTGGGCATTTGCGCGAAGGCGATCTCCAGCTCGTACAGAGAGTCGTTGCGCGCCTCATCCACCCGTGGCGCTTGTGAGGTAGGGCCAATAAACAGACCGGAGAACAGATACGACAAAGACGGATGGTTATGCCAATAGCTGAGCAGGCTGCGCAGCAAGTCCGGACGCCGCAGGAACGGCGAATCCGCAGGTGTCGCACCACCCAGAACGAAGTGGTTACCGCCACCGGTGCCGGTGTGGCGACCATCGATCATGAACTTCTCAGTGGTCAGCCGCGTTTGCCGCGCTTGTTCGTAGAGAAACTCGGTGCGCTCGACCAGCTCATCCCAACTGGACGAGGGCTGCACGTTGACTTCGATCACACCTGGATCAGGGGTGATGCGGAAGTTCGCCAGTCGTGGATCGCTCGGCGGTTCGTACCCTTCGAGCAACACCGGGCAATGCAACTCATCGGCGGTGGCTTCGATGGCGCTGACCAGTTCAAGGTACTCCTCGAGCTTCTGCAACGGCGGCATGAACAGGTACAAGCGCCCTTCTCGCGCCTGCGCGCACAGCGCTGTGCGGGTCAGCCAATCTGCCGAGTCGTCAATCTTCGGTGTGGGCTCCTCAGTCGCGGGCGCCTTCAAACTCTGCAGCTGAGACTGAATCTGCTCCGTGCCCGGCAGCGGAGCAAACTCCTGATTGTGGTCAGTCGGATGAATGAACGGATACTCTGCCGCCTTGACCCAAGGTTGCGATGCCAGCGGCAGTCGGTAACCCAGCGGTGAATCGCCCGGCACCAGACGGCAGTGTTCGTCACGCAAATACCAGCGCCCGGTCTGCCACTGATCACCCTTGGCGGAACGCGCCAACGGCAGGACCTGACCAATGACCTTGTCCAGCCCTTGAGCGAAGACTTTGCGCAGCCGCGCACGCTCCAGCTCATCGTCGAGCCTGGAGTCCTCAGCCGTGACGTTCACCGGCAACACACCTTCGCGCCACAGGTAGTAGAAATTGTCTTCGTAGGCGGGAAATACAAAGCGTGTCGCCAACTTCAAGCGCTCGGCAACACTGGCGAGGAAACGCCCCGCCATTTCGCCGTCAGCACCGTAATCCTCGGTTTCATCAGCAATCAGCGCGTTGTTATGCCAGACCGGCACGCCGTCACGACGCCAGAAGCAATTGAGCGACCAGCGCGGCAACTGTTCTCCGGGATACCACTTACCTTGGCCGAAATGCACAATCCCCAACGGCGCGTAGCGCTTGCGCATGCGCTGATACAACTCCGCCGAGAGTTCACGCTTTCTTGGCCCGAGGGCGGCGGTGTTCCACTCATCGCCGTCACGGTCATCGATGGAGACGAAAGTCGGCTCACCGCCCATGGTCAGCCGCACGTCACCCTCAAGCAGATCAACGTCGATCTGATGACCGAGGGCCTGAATCGCCTGCCATTGTTCTTCGCTGTACGGCTTGGTGACCCGTGGCGCTTCCCAGATCCGCTCGACCGACATTTCGTGAGTGAACTCGGTTTCGCACGGCTCAACCAAACCGCTGATCGGTGCCGCAGACGAAGGCTCCGGACTGCACGCCAACGGAATATGGCCTTCGCCAGCAAACAGACCCGAGGTGGCATCCAGCCCAACCCAGCCTGCACCCGGCAGATACACCTCGCACCAGGCGTGCAGGTCGGTGAAATCGACGTCGGTGCCAGACGGACCGTCCAATGCTTCCACGTCAGCCTTGAGCTGGATCAGGTAGCCTGAAACAAAGCGCGCCGCCATGCCCATATTTCGCAACAGCTGCACCAGCATCCATGCCGAGTCGCGGCACGAACCCGAAGCGTTTTGCAGCGTAACTTCCGGGGTCTGCACACCCGGTTCCATGCGAATCAGGTAATCAATGTCCTGACTCAGACGCTGGTTCAGCGCGACCAGAAAATCGATGGTCGGCAATGGCGTTCGATCAATGCTTGCCAGATAAGCCGCAAACCTAGGCGTCAGCGGCAGTGTTTCCAGGTAAGGCGCGAGCTCACGTTTTTCATCGGCGGCGTAAACGAACGGGATCTTTTCCGCGTACGGCTCAAGGAAGAAGTCGAAGGGGTTGAACACTGCCATCTCGGCGACCAGATCGACTTCGACGCGCAGCTCGGTGGTTTTTTCAGGGAATACCAGGCGCGCCAGGTAATTGCCTTGCGGGTCCTGCTGCCAGTTGATGAAGTGCTGCTCAGGCAAGACTTTCAAGGAATAGGACAAAACCCGCGTACGGCTATGCGCCGCCGGGCGTAGGCGCACAATCTGCGGGCCAAGTTCGACCGCTCGGGCATAGCGGTAATGCGTGACGTGGTGCAAGGCGATATGAATCGACACGGCGTGCCTCCTGCGAGCCTGGACGGTAACGGAACCGCGCAAGACTTATGCCATCCCGGCAAATACGGCGGTTCCCAGCGGTGATGCTACTCGCTCAGCTAAGCACAGCACCAAAATCGTGCCGAGCTTCATGAGTCACGTAAGCGTCGCACAGAAATGAGGCCTACGAAGCAAAATCATCCCGGCAACCTCGACGGTGTCGACCACTCCGACCCAGACGGTATCTGCCAGATCGAATATCTATGCATGACCCGTCGCTTTTGCGTTGGCGCTTATATGCGATTCCCACCCTGTCATGGACGGGGAATAAAAAAGCAGACCCCAATGGAAAACAAAATGACTGATATTGCATCACACCTACGTCAGCTTGAAGGTCAGACCACACCTGTACAACTGGCAATGCTTGAGCTAGCAACGTTTGTCGCTGAGGAGGCAGTTTATGACGCCACGTTAATCTATCTAAGAAGCGTGGTATCGAACAAGGGGGAAAGCAACGAGAACGCCGGCACCCTCAGCTTTAAACCTCGCGCAGATTTGCCACTGGGTAAAACCTGCGCGGGATTACTCAATCAGTTGAAACAACCACTTTCAGCGGAAGCTATTAAAGCTATCCGTGACGTGGGAGGCGATATTACACGCTGGGCCGTTTTCGCCGATGGCTCCTTTAAAGCCTGGAGCCCGACTAACAACCAATATGTCGGCGTTGACATCCCGGACGGCGATCTAACACTGCAGCTTCAGGAGGCAGGGCTGGACGAACTGAGGGCCGACGGCACTTTATCCTTGGACACCCTGCTCAGTTACTACAATACCGCTATCACCGATATAACTTTAGCGAATTTAAATACACTCACCCGCAGGATTGAAAAGAACAAGGAACTTTCACAAGAACAAAACTTAAACCCTCGCTCGCCCCTCGCGCTCGGCCACTTAAGTAAAGGCGAGCTGGAGGATTATGATGAAACTGAACATCACTTAGGCAGCGTATGGCAAAACGCCTCGTTCGCAGACTCTCTTGAGCGCGTGCGCATTGAGCCCTGCCCTACCTCGCCATTCGGTGAAGTCTGCTTCAACATCGCAACACACCTCCGTCAACAACCATTTCCTGCGCTTGTAGACGCCATCAACCGTGCGGGAGCTGATCCGGAGCGTTGGCTGGTCACCATTGACGGCACATTTAAAGCTGCGTCCAACAAAGGTGATGGTTACATCAACATTCCAGGGGTCACCCTGACAGATGGACAACTCGATCTATTGAAGCAATACGCACAGCGATTAGGTGGACAGGCCCACTGTGACGGAAAAGTCTCGCTGGCAACCATGTTGAGAGCAAACTATGGCCTCCATATTCCAACCACAGCAACCTATGACTACCTGATTGTTCGACTCGATGAGCACAGGTCCACGCAATGGCTTGGCCTCAACCAATTCACCGAGATCGACAAACACCTCGGCAATAATAGTGCTGTCACGTCTGTCTTGAGCATTTGTTCGGAACATTTTTCGGGGCAAACGGGCACATTACTGAAACAGTTGAAAGGGGCGGGCCGCTCTTACTCTGATGCAGAGTTAAACCGGACCCCAATAAAAACTATCGTCGATCTGTTTAAATCGCCCGGCGCTCAGATATTGGCACAAAAGCTAGAGGACGCCTTAATTACAAATACTACAAACCTCTCACCTACTACCCGAGAGAAAAGAAAGATCAAACTGCTGTGGAAGGCTATTTCCGCTGATTTGACGATGCAGGGCACTTCGACTCAGCCAAGTGGATCGAGCTACGAAATTGCCAAGCCTTATAATTGGGGGCGATGCTATTCCACACTTCGCGCCGACTATGAACGTTACCTCATCCAATCCGGTCGTGCGTCTGCGGAGGACGTGAAGCTGGTCACGCATATTTTGGCTTTTGAAGCACATCCAGATCTTTTAGTCGACGACATTCCTGCCGATCTTCCGTACGGAAGTAGCTTGGTCTGGGTGAATTTCTTGCACGGAGTCAATCTCGCTGAAGCCACTGAACAGGGGTCGGCTCAGTGGATGGGATTCCAGGCACTGGTCGACTTACCCTCCGTGATGAGCGCCAAGGCAACAACAGACAATGAACATGCACTTACCACGGCCATGCGACTGGCGCCAGTCTTGATCTGGGCGACCGCAAATGGACTCCTGAGGAAACCTTCTAACACTGCCTACTCGGACAGCGAAATCGAATACGCGCTACTGGCATTTGAAAAACACAAGGAACAAATCATTACTGCCATGAATAAACTATCAGATCGGCCTCCGGAGCGAAGGGCGATGGCGATGGCAGAGATAGAGGGGACCAGAATCAACGGCCGCGCGTTAAATCCAAACATGTTGCTTGTACTGAAAGATTACAGACATCACCTTAATGAGGAAGGGTTTCGCCATTTTGGCGACTATCCCGGCGTTGAAAAAAACATAAGACACCTTCATGCACTCATTGACGTATACATGTCAGGGGTGGACATAGAACTCTACAAAGAACCAAGGACTTATAGAGGCGAGCCTCCCGTCAGACTGACGCCGCAGCAGTTGCTCATATATAAAAACCTGCCCAACATCAATCAAGCATTCGACAATAAATTCGGCCAGTACTTAACTGATACAACCTCCGCCTATCAAACGATCATAAAAACCCTTTTATCCATGCTGCCTCTGGAGCACCGAATTAATATAGAACAGGGCGAGATCAGGTTATTTTCCCTGAGGGGTGAGGTGGGCGATGTTCTCGCAAAAAAGGAAACCGAGGAACATAAGGAACCTTTACGAGGCCGCCAAGGCTTTATTATTGAAAGCCGTTACGATAACAAAATTAATTATTACGAAGTTTTACCCTTGGCAAACGCCATTCGCCACCGTGCAGACCTGACCAAACTTGTCCCTGATGGAAAAATCGAACAAGAAAGTTGGACAATTTTGGGAACCGTTCAAGTGGCAGTCAATATCCGGCGCGCTACCAATTTGCCCTTTGACTGGACCAGTTATCAAAGAGTTTCGGGATTCCGAACAAGCCACCATACTTCCGCTGTTATTGCAGAGCCTATTGGCAATTCACTACCGGCCCTGTCTTCTCCTGATAACGACGACCCACCAAAAACGCTACTCTCGCAACGATCCAGGGACATTGCCACGCTGGTGACAACCCATCTTTTTTACGTCAACCCCGAGAACCTTAGAGTCGCGTGCGAAGAGATAACCTCAGTGGAAATAGAAAACAAAGGTATACCGGGAGTTTTTACCGCACTCAGCGAAATTTTAGCGCCGATTTCACCTATCACGCACCTGAGCGATATGCTGTCGGGAGAAAAAAATAGAGTGCAGTGGGGGAGCATCCACATGCTACTCAATGTCATCACGTGGGTTGCCCCTGCCGGAAGATTGCTAAGCGGACTGGTAAAAATTGCCATGAAGGCGGGTAAGTTTGTTTTTTCCGGGGCTTTAAAAACCTCTATTTCAACCGCGGTAAAAGCACTGCCTGGACTCCTCTCTAGCAGTGCAACCTCTTTTAGCTGGCAAGGTTTTATCTCCATATCCAAAACAGCCGCAAATTACATGAAAAAAACGGCGACCAAAGTCGCTATATTTATACTGAATAGCTTTTTGGGGTGGAAAGCCATCTCTCGCCAATTAGCCCAGCGTGCGCTTGCTCAGATCAGGATTGAAGAAAAGACGACATTACCTTCCAAGGCTTAGATTGAGAGCCTCCATAACGCAAAACGCCAACCCTAAGGTTGGCGTTTTTGCGTGAAGCAGACTGTTAGCGCGGAACAGCCGGCTTGCGTTTCGGCGGCTTCGGACCCTTGCCCTTGGCGGCATCGATGCGATCTTTCGCCGCCTGTTTGTTGCGCACCATCGCTGCGGCTTTGGCCTCTTCACGCTTGTCCCACGGCTTGCTGCCATCGCTGGCGCGTGGCGGCAGGCCGGTGTGTTGGGTTTGGATAAGCGTGGTTTTAGCGACCTTGTGGCTGCCAGCAGGCGTCGAGTTCTTGCGACGGGCGCTCTGGTAGCTGTCAGTTGCCGGCTGATGCAGCGGGATCAGCTGGTTCTTGCCCGGACCGATCAGGTCGGCACGGCCCATGCGCGTCAGTGCTTCACGCAGCATTGGCCAGCCTTTCGGGTCGTGATAACGCAGGAACGCCTTGTGCAACCGGCGCTGCTCTTCGCTTTTGACGATGGTGACCGCGTCGCTCTTGTAGGTCACTTTGCGCAGCGGGTTCTTGCCCGAGTGGTACATGGCGGTGGCGGTGGCCATCGGCGACGGGTAGAACGCTTGCACCTGGTCGGCACGGAAGCCGTTGCCTTTGAGCCACAGCGCCAGGTTCATCATGTCTTCATCGGTGGTGCCTGGGTGGGCGGCGATGAAGTATGGGATCAGGTACTGCTCTTTGCCCGCTTCCTTGGAATACTTCTCGAACATGCGCTTGAACTTGTCATAGCTGCCAATGCCCGGTTTCATCATCTGGTTGAGCGGACCTTCCTCGGTGTGTTCCGGGGCGATCTTCAGGTAGCCACCGACGTGGTGAGTCACCAGTTCCTTGACGTACTCCGGCGACTCGACCGCGAGGTCGTAACGCAGGCCGGAAGCAATGAGGACTTTTTTCACGCCCGGCAAGGCGCGAGCGCTGCGATACAACTGAATCAACGACGAGTGGTCGGTGTTCAAATTCGGGCAGATGCCTGGGAACACGCACGATGGCTTGCGGCACGCGGATTCGATTTCCGGGGTCTTGCAAGCGATGCGGTACATGTTAGCGGTCGGGCCGCCAAGGTCGGAAATGACCCCGGTGAAACCAGGAACCTTGTCGCGGATCTCTTCGATTTCGCGAATGATCGACTCTTCAGAGCGGTTCTGAATGATCCGGCCTTCGTGCTCGGTAATCGAGCAGAAGGTGCAGCCGCCGAAGCAGCCACGCATGATGTTCACCGAAAAACGGATCATGTCGTAGGCAGGGATTTTTTCCTTGCCGTATGCGGGGTGCGGAACGCGCGCGTAAGGCATGCCGAACACGTAGTCCATTTCTTCGGTGGTCATCGGAATCGGTGGTGCGTTGAACCACACATCCACTTCACCGTGCTTTTGCACCAGCGCGCGGGCGTTACCCGGGTTGGTTTCCAGGTGCAGTACGCGGTTGGCGTGGGCGTACAGAACGGCGTCGCCACGAACCTTTTCCACCGACGGCAACCGAATCACGGTTTTGTCGCGGGTCATCTTCGGGCTGGCAAGGATCTGCACAACCTTGGCTTCGTTCGGGTCTTCGACCGGACCTTTCTCTTGCTCAATGGCGCAGGCCTGAGTGTCCTGAGTATTGACGTACGGGTTGATGATCTTGTCGATCTTGCCCGGACGGTCGATACGCGTGGAGTCGACTTCGTACCAGTCTTTCGGCGTGTCGCGGCGAATGAACGCGGTGCCGCGAACGTCGGTGATGTCTTCGATCTTGTGGCCGTAGGACAGACGCTGGGCGACTTCGACAATCGCGCGTTCGGCGTTGCCGTACAGCAGGATGTCGGCGCAGGCGTCAATCAGGATCGAGTTGCGAACACGGTCCTGCCAGTAGTCGTAGTGGGCAATACGGCGCAAAGAAGCTTCGATTCCACCCAGGACGATCGGCACATGCTTGTAAGCTTCTTTGCAGCGCTGGCTGTACACCAGGCTGGCGCGATCCGGACGCTTGCCGGCCATGCCGCCTGGCGTGTAGGCGTCGTCGGAACGGACTTTTTTGTCGGCGGTGTAGCGGTTGATCATCGAGTCCATGTTGCCGGCAGCGACACCGAAGAACAGGTTCGGCTCACCAAGCTTCATGAAGTCGTCTTTCGACTGCCAGTCAGGCTGGGCAATGATCCCGACGCGAAAGCCTTGCGACTCCAACAGCCGGCCAATGATTGCCATGCCAAACGACGGGTGATCGACGTACGCATCACCTGTGACGATGATGATGTCGCAGGAATCCCAACCAAGCTGATCCATTTCTTCCCGGCTCATTGGCAGGAAAGGTGCAGGCCCGAAACATTCGGCCCAGTACTTGGGATAGTCAAATAACGGCTTGGCTGCTTGCATGTCGATGACCGGTGTTGGTGTTCAGGGAGACGATTTTTATCAAGAAAATCGCGGGCGCGGAATATAGCACATTTTTTGACCAATTCCGACGATGATGGTCGGAAATCGCGGGCAGGCCCGCGAGGCCAAGATTACTCGTCGTCGAAGTTGTAACTACCCGGCGCGAGGTTTTCGAAGCGAGTGTACTTACCGATGAACGCGAGCCGCGTGGTACCGATAGGACCGTTACGCTGCTTGCCGATGATGATTTCGGCGATGCCCTTATGCTCGGTTTCCGGGTGGTACACCTCATCCCGGTAGACGAACATGATGACGTCGGCGTCCTGCTCGATCGCTCCGGATTCCCGCAAGTCGGAGTTGATCGGGCGTTTGTTTGGCCGTTGCTCCAGGGAGCGGTTGAGCTGAGACAGTGCAACCACCGGGCAGTTGAATTCTTTGGCCAAGGCTTTCAACGACCGGGATATCTCGGAAATCTCGTTGGTCCGGTTATCGCCACTGGAACCTGGAATCTGCATCAGTTGCAGGTAGTCGATCATGATCATCGCGATATCGCCGTGCTCACGCACCAGACGCCGAGTCCGCGCACGCATCTCCGACGGGCTGATACCCGCCGTGTCGTCGATGAACAGCTTGCGATCATTGAGCAGGTTGACCGCCGAGGTCAGGCGCGGCCAATCGTCGTCCTCCAGGTTACCGGCACGCACCTTGGTCTGGTCGATGCGGCCCAACGAAGACAACATACGCATGATCAGCGACTCACCTGGCATCTCCAACGAGTAAACCAGAACCACTTTATCGCTGCGCAACACCGCGTTTTCCACGAGGTTCATCGCGAAGGTGGTTTTACCCATCGATGGACGGCCAGCGACGATGATCAAGTCGGACGGCTGCAGACCACTGGTCATGCCGTCGAGGTCGGTGTAGCCGGTGGACAGGCCAGTGATCGCAGCATCGGTGTTGAACAGGGTATCGATCCGGTCGATGGCCTTGGTCAGCAGGTCGTTGACGCTGACAGGGCCGCCGGTCTTGGGCCGCGCTTCGGCGATCTGGAATATCTGCCGTTCGGCCTCGTCGAGGATTTCCTCGGCGGAACGACCTTCCGGGTTAAACGCGCTATCGGCAATTTCGGTACTGATACCGATCAACTGGCGCAACGTGGCGCGCTGGCGAACGATTTGCGCGTAGGCCTTGATGTTGGCGACCGAGGGCGTGTTTTTTGCCAGCTCACTCAGGTAACCGAGGCCGCCGACCTGCGAGGTGTGGCCTTCTTTGTCCAATTGCTCGGACAGGGTCACCACGTCGATGGGGCTGTTGTGGTCCGCGAGCTTGGCAATCGCGCGGAAAATCAGGCGGTGGTCATGTCGATAGAAATCGCCGTCCGATACTTGATCGAGCACACGTTCCCAGGCGTTGTTGTCCAGCATCAAGCCACCGAGCACGGCCTGTTCAGCCTCGATGGAATGCGGCGGCACCTTGAGGGCTGCGGTTTGCAGGTCGTATTGCTCGGGGACGGAGATATCGTTCATGGCCACTTGGAATCAGGGGGAACAGAAAGACAAAGGGCACGACCTGTAAACAGGATCGTGCCCGATGTTAACCGTATGACGAACAAGCCGCCAGACGATTGAGTGCTGCTTAAGCAGCCACCACAACAACGCGTACGGTTGCTTCTACGTCGCTGTGCAGGTGCACGGCTACGTCGAATTCGCCAACGTTGCGGATGGTGCCGTTCGGCAGACGAACTTCGCTTTTTGCAACTTCAACGCCAGAGGCGGTCAGTGCATCAGCGATGTCGTGAGTACCGATCGAACCGAACAGCTTGCCTTCGTCGCCAGCGGTGGCAGTGATAGTCACTTCCAGCTCAGCCAGTTGGGCAGCGCGAGTTTCGGCAGAAGCTTTTTTGTCTGCAGCCAGTTTTTCCAGCTCGGCACGACGCTCTTCGAACGCAGCAATGTTAGCAGCGGTCGCAGCGGTGGCTTTGCCGTAAGGCAGCAGGTAGTTACGACCGTAACCGGCCTTAACGTTCACTTTGTCGCCCAGGTTGCCCAGGTTAGCGACTTTTTCCAGAAGGATCAGTTGCATGTGAAAATCCTCTTAACTTTTAACCTTCACCGTTCGCAGACCCGTCATCAGCATCCTTCGATGCGAGACGACCGCGAAAATCAATCAGGCTGTCGACAATGGCAACCAGCACCAATAACGGATAGATCAGCTGCATAAACATCAGCAGTGTGACGTACACCCCCACCAGCCAGAATTTGGCCAGGCGCTTTTCAGCAACCAGACCATGAATCAAGGCCAGGCCGGCGAACACCAGCGGTACGCTGCACAACGGTGTCAGCATCGCCATCTGCGGACCGAGAGTCGGCCCCAGAAGCATGCACACCAGCAGCACCAACGCCGGTACCCGCGGGAGTCTTATGCTGCGAAATTCGCGGCCAAAACCACCTGGGTTGTACAACAACGCCTGCCAATAACGCCCTAAAATCAGGGCCAGCACGCTGACGATCTGCATCAAAGCCGCAATCAGGCCGTACAGGACCGGTGCAATCATTGACCCCAGGCGCGCTCGCTCATCTACCGATAACTGCTGGTAGACACCATCGAGGACCAGCGGCAGGAGCTTTTGCAACTCCAGCGCTATCGCTTCGATGGGTTCGCGGAAAACCGCACCCAGAACCACTGCGTACAACAGACCCAATGCCACGCTGACCAGCAGCACGCGAACCCAGGACTCACTGGCGCGTAACAACGCAGCCAACCCGACAGAACCCAGCAACACCATCAGGGTGCGAGGTTCTCCGAAATACCACCAGGCCAAAGCCGGCAGCAGAGCCCAGGCGAGGATGCCAGCGGCATCACTCACTCCGCGCCGCAGGAGCACAAGGCACCCCGCAGCAGCACTCAACCAGAACAACAGCGGCAATGCCGCACATCCGACCACTACGAGAGCGGCCTGCACGCGACCGCGCATGATGAAATTAGCCATGGCGCGCATGCGTTCTATCCCTTACTACTTGTCGACTACCTGGTCTCAGCGGCCGTGGCTGTCGGTGTAGGCCAGCAGGGCCAGGAAGCGGGCGCGCTTGATAGCGGTGGCCAGCTGACGCTGATAACGTGCTTTGGTACCAGTGATACGGCTTGGAACGATTTTGCCGGTCTCGGATACATAGGCTTTCAGAGTGTTGAGATCTTTGTAATCGATCTCTTTCACGTCTTCAGCGGTGAAGCGGCAGAATTTACGACGACGGAAGAAACGTGCCATGTAATTGGCTCCTCAAAAGGTCCGTGGATTACTCGTCAGCGTTATCGCTGGCGTCACCGTTGTCACCGTCATCGCCATCGGCGCTGTCGGAGTGCTCAGGACGGTCACGACGCTCACGGCGCTCGCTGCGGTTTTCTTCAGCCTTGAGCATCTCGGACTGGCCAGTTACGGCTTCGTCGCGACGGATGACCAGGTTACGGATCACGGCATCGTTGTAACGGAAGTTGTCTTCCAGTTCAGCCAGAGCTTTACCGGTGCATTCAACGTTCAGCATCACGTAGTGAGCCTTGTGAACATTGTTGATTGCATAGGCCAGTTGACGACGGCCCCAATCTTCCAGACGGTGGATTTTGCCGCCGTCTTCTTCGATCAGCTTGGTGTAACGCTCTACCATGCCGCCGACTTGCTCGCTTTGATCCGGGTGGACCAAAAAGATGATTTCGTAATGACGCATGAATGCTCCTTACGGGTTGTAGCCTGCCGCTAAAAAACGGTCAGACAAGGAGTGAATGACACTGTGAGTCTTGCTCAGGGACAGGCACATCTGCGCCTGCCATGACAGCAAGGGGCGCAATTGTAGAGAAGGGACGGGAGAGGCGCAAGGCAATTGGTGATTATTTGTACAAGCAACCCCACTGTAGGAGCTGCCGCAGGCTGCGATAAGGTCCGCAGGACCTTCATCTTAGAAATGTGACCGCTTCGCGGCCAATCGCAGCCTCCGGCAGCTCCTACAGGGGAGCGAACAATCAGGCTTTTTTGCTGGCCGCTTTGGCGCTGCGCTGGCGCAACGCTTCGAACAGGCACACGCCCGTTGCCACGGAGACGTTCAGGCTGCTGACGCTACCCGCCATCGGCAGGCGCACCAGGTAATCGCAATGGTCGCGAGTCAGGCGGCGCATGCCTTTGCCTTCGGCACCCATGATCAGGATCGTTGGGCCTGTCAGGTCTTGCTGATACAGCTCTTGCTCAGCCTCGCCCGCCGTACCGACTACCCACAGACCGCGCTGCTGAAGTTTTTCCAGCGTACGCGCGAGGTTAGTCACAGCAACCAACGGAATCACTTCCGCAGCACCGCAGGCGACTTTTCGTACCGTTGGCGTCAACGTTGCCGACTTGTCTTTCGGCACGATGACCGCCAGCGCACCCGCCGCATCGGCGGTCCGCAGGCAGGCGCCGAGGTTGTGCGGATCGGTCACGCCGTCCAGCACCAAGAGCAACGGAGCGCCCTCGGTACGGTCGAGCAGTTCGTCGAGCATTGCCTCGCCCCACACCTGACTCGGGCTGACATCTGCCACCACGCCTTGGTGCACGCCTTCAACCCAGACGTCCATTTCGCGACGCTCGGCCTGACCGACTGGCACACGATTGTCGTTGGCCAGTTGGATCAGCGGCTGAACCCGCGGATCGTTGCGGTTTTCCGCCAGCCAAACCTGCTTGACCCGCTTCGGGTGATGACGCAACAGCGCTTCTACGGCATGTACGCCGTAGATTTTTTCCAGACTCATGGCTTGGCCTTAGGTTTACGCACCCCACCGCTTTTCGCGGCAGGTGCCGAGCCCGCCTTTGGCGGACCCTTACGGTGTTTACTCGGCTTTGCTGGTTTGCCCGACGAAGCGGGGGCCGCTTTATCCGACTTTCCCGCAGCAGGCTTTCCACCACGCTTCGCTTCTGCCAGCAAGGCCTGCTTCATTTCGCGGCTTTTGCGTACTTCGGCGTTGTTTGCTGCGGCGTCGCTTGGGCGGTAAGCCTCGGCGACGGGTGCGGCTTTAGGTGTAGAGCTGCGACGACCTGCCTTGGCTGGCGCTGCCTTTTCGACCGGTGCCGGCGCAGGCGTGGTTTCAGTGGTGCGACGTTTCCGCCCGACTGGCGCAGTAACGGTTTTTTCCGACATTTCGAAGTCGATCTTGCGCTCGTCGAGATCGACCCGCATGACCCGCACTTCAACGGTATCACCCAGGCGGAAGCTACGACCCGTGCGCTCGCCCGCCAGGCGGTGATGCACAGGATCGAAGTGGTAGTAATCGCCCGGCAAGGCGGTGACGTGCACCAGGCCTTCGACGTAGATATCGGTCAGTTCGACGAACAGACCGAAACCCGTCACTGCAGTGATCACGCCCGGGAACGATTCGCCCACGCGATCCTTCATGAACTCGCACTTGAGCCAGTTGACCACGTCACGGGTGGCTTCGTCGGCACGGCGCTCGCTCATGGAGCACTGCTCACCCAACTGCTCCAGAATCGCTTCATCGTAGGGATAGATGCGCGCTTTCGGAATGCTCACAGCGCCTGCACGACGAACGTGCGGCGTGTCTTGCTTGGAACGGATCACGCTACGGATTGCACGGTGCGTGAGCAGGTCCGGATAGCGACGGATCGGCGAAGTGAAGTGCGTGTAGGCTTCGTAATTCAGGCCGAAGTGGCCCTGATTGTCCGAGCTATACACTGCCTGACTCAACGAACGCAGCATCACGGTCTGGATTACGTGGTAATCCGGACGATCCTTGACGGTCTCAAGCAGCGCCTGATAATCCTTCGGCGTCGGGCCGTCTTTGCCCTTGTGCAGCGACAGTCCCAATTCACCCAGGAACGTACGCAGCTTTTCCAGACGCTCCGGCGGCGGACCGTCGTGGACGCGGTACAGCGCAGGAATTTCGTGTTTCTTCAGGAATTCAGCGGTGGCCACGTTGGCCGCCAGCATGCATTCCTCGATCAGCTTGTGTGCATCGTTACGCGTGGTCGGCTTGATTTCAGCGATTTTGCGCTCAGTGCCAAAGACAATCTTGGTTTCCTGAGTTTCGAAATCGATCGCGCCACGGACATGACGAGCGGCCAGCAGCACTTTGTACAGTGCGTACAGCTGCTTCAGGTCCGGCACAACGTCCGAATACTCACCGCGCAACTCGCGCGCCTCGGTGGTTTTCGGGTGCTCCAGGATCGAGCTGACCTTGTTGTAGGTCAGACGCGCATGGGAGTGAATGATCGCTTCGTAGAACACGTAGTCGGTCATTTCGCCGGTCTTGGAGATGGTCATCTCGCAGACCATGGCCAGACGGTCAACATGCGGGTTCAGCGAGCACAGGCCGTTGGACAGCTGCTCAGGCAGCATCGGCACCACGCGCTCAGGGAAGTACACGGAGTTGCCGCGCACTTGCGACTCAGCGTCCAGCGCCGAGCCGATTTTCACATAGCTCGATACGTCGGCAATCGCCACGTAAAGCTTCCAGCCACCGGAGAACAAACGCAGTTTGCCGGGTTTGGCTTCGCAATAGACCGCGTCATCGAAGTCGCGGGCATCTTCGCCGTCGATGGTGACGAACGGCAGATGGCGCAGGTCGACGCGATGCTCTTTGTCTTTCTCTTCGACTTCCGGCTTGAGCTTGGCGGCTTCTTTGAGCACCGCTTCAGGCCAAACGTGAGGAATGTCGTAGGTGCGCAGCGCGACATCGATTTCCATGCCGGGCGCCATGTAGTTGCCCACCACTTCGACCACATCGCCTTGCGGCTGGAAGCGCGGCGTCGGCCAGTGAGTGATCCTCACCTCGACAAACTGACCCACGCGGGCGTCAGCGTTGCGGCCTGGCGTAACCAACACTTCCTGCTGGATTTTAGGATTGTCCGGAATAACGAAGCCGATACCGCTCTCTTCGAAGTAGCGACCCACGATTGTCTCGTGAGCACGGGAGATCACTTCGACGATCACACCCTCGCGACGACCGCGACGATCCAGCCCGGAAACTCGCGCCAGGCCACGGTCACCGTCAAACACCAGACGCATTTGCGCCGGGCTCATGAACAGGTCATCAGAGCCATCATCGGGGATGAGAAAACCAAATCCGTCTCGGTGACCGGCGATGCGGCCGAGAATCAAATCCAGTTTGTCCACCGGGGCGTAAGTGCCACGACGGGTGTAGATCAATTGAGCATCGCGCTCCATCGCCCGCAGACGACGTCGCAGTGCTTCGAACTGGTCTTCAGTGACCAGACCAAACTCTTCCACCAATTGCTCACGACTCGCCGGCGAACCACGCTCGGAGAGGTGCTGCAAAATCAGCTCACGGCTGGGGATGGGGTTTTCGTATTTTTCCGCTTCACGAGCGGCCTCGGGATCGAGGGACTGCCAATCGGCCATTGGAATGAGTTCACCTTATCTGTATATATTTAGTTTGGCATATACCGGATTGAAACGCGAAGACACCATTTGACATACTCATTCGCTATTTCAAAAAAAATTGCTTACCAGGGGTTTACAACCCTCAATCGCCTCCGTAAGATGCGCCCCACAACGACGGCACACGCCACGTTGTAGTTGAAATCTAGCGAGAAATCGCGTGAAATCAACGAAATGCCCAGATGGTGAAATTGGTAGACACGCCAGCTTCAGGTGCTGGTGACCGCAAGGTCGTGGAAGTTCGAGTCTTCTTCTGGGCACCAATTCAACAAAACCGAGCCTTGGCTCGGTTTTGTGCTTTTCGGGGTTCGAAAATCGACCACCGAAAATATTCTCCAAGATTTATGTTGCAATTCAACGATAAATCTAATTAAATCAATGCACTGCCCAGATGGTGAAATTGGTAGACACGCCAGCTTCAGGTGCTGGTGACCGCAAGGTCGTGGAAGTTCGAGTCTTCTTCTGGGCACCAATTCAAACAAAACCGAGCCTTGGCTCGGTTTTGTGCTTTCTGCGGTTTGAATTTTAGATCAATCCGCGCAGGCTGCCAGCGCAAAGCCGCTGCACGCGGCTCCTGTAGATGTTGGCTTGTCGGATCGCCGCACCGCTGCGATCGGCTGCGCAGCAGTCGTAAATCCGAGTTGTCGAGCTTAACTGACAATCCGCATATGCCGATTGACTGCCGCTACGCGCCAGATCGCGGGCAAGCCCGCGCCTATAAGGGATCGCATCGCCCCGCCATCAGGCGCGGAACTGCCCCAGACTGGCTTTCAGCTGCGCCGCCAAACCATCCAGCACCTTGCCACTGGCCGTTGTCTCGATCACCGCCTGCGCCGCTCGCTGAGCCTGAGCGTGAATCACCTCGACCCGCCCGCGCACCGCATGCGCGCCTTGTGCCTGATGCTCCGCCGCCTTGGTCGCCAGACCGATGGCTGCATGCACCTGTTCGACCGAATCCTGCACGGTCTGCTGCAGCTTAGCGCTGTCACGCAACACGGCCAGCCCTTCTTTAGCCTGACGCCCCGCCAGACCGATCGCTGCCACCGCCTCTTTAGCACCCGCCTGCAACGCGCCGATGTGTGCCTGAATATCGCCGGTGGAGCTTTGAGTCTTGCTGGCCAGCGCCCGAACCTCATCAGCCACCACCGCAAACCCGCGCCCGGTCTCGCCCGCACGCGCGGCTTCAATG
This sequence comes from Pseudomonas sp. NA-150, assembly GCF_044336365.1. NCBI lineage: Bacteria > Pseudomonadati > Pseudomonadota > Gammaproteobacteria > Pseudomonadales > Pseudomonadaceae > Pseudomonas > Pseudomonas sp. NA-150. Next base: position 6,141,537 of record NZ_CP172305.1, read on the forward strand.
GCCGCGTTAAGCGCCAGAAGGTTGGTTTGCTCGGCAATGCCGTGAATCACTTCCAGCACCACTTCAATCTGCTCGCTCTGTTGAGCCAGGCGCTCAATGACTTTGGAACCGGTATCGACCTGCCCCGCCAGCGCCTCGATCAACGTACCGACCTGATTAGAGGTGCGCGTATTTTCGTTGGTTGCCTGACGAATATCGACCACCTGCTGCAAGGCCGACTGCATGGCATGGCTTTCCGCCTGCGCTTGATCCGCCATTTGCGACAATGCCTTGAGACTCGCCGCCACTTCATCGCGCTGCGATTCCGCTGCTGCGCCGGCCCCGGCATTGCGGCGACTCAAGGCGCCGATTTCCACCCCGGTCAACTGTGCGACATCACCCGCCTCACGCACGATAGGTTGCAGCTTGTCGACAAAACGGTTGACCGCCGCAGCCATATCGCCGATTTCGTCGTTGCTGTTCAGTTGCACACGCTTGGTCAGGTCACCCTCGCCCGCCGCCAGGTCGTCCAGCGCAGCGATAAGCAGCAGCAGTTTGCTGACCACTCGACGCCCCAACACCACAGCAAGGAGGAGCAAAACGCCCAACCCGACCAATGCCAGGCCCAAGCCAATGCGCCAGCGCAATGTCTCAGCGGCATTCTGCACCGCAGCACTGGTATTGGTGGTCATTGCCGTGGCGGCGGTTTGTGCTGACTGCAGGCGTGTACGCAAGGCTTTCGAGCTGTCCGCCGCCGCACCGACCAAACTGTCGGAAACCAGTTGGTCGCCATTGGCAATCAATGCCGCAAAGCGCTTGTCCAACGCCGCAAGCTCGGTCTCAACCGAACTGGTGGTGACACCCATGAGCACTTTGCCGATCTCGACGCCATTTGGACTGATCGACGCTTCGATGTAGTACACCGAAGGATCTTTTTTCGCCGCGTTCAACACCTTGTCCACCGGTCGATCACCCTCGCCCTTGTCGAGCAAAGCCTTGATCTGCAGGTTGTCGCGATTCAGATAACGCGTCAGGTGTTCGCCCTGGGCATCGTCGTAGATGACAAACAGGACGTTAGGGTTGCGTTGGGCGCGACGGGCGAATTCCGACAAGGTTGGCGTGTCGTTGTCCCACATGGCGCGGGGTGCGACGGCCGCCAGCAGCTGCGCCATATCATTGGCGGAGTCGTGCAGGTCTTTTTCCAGGGTATTGCGCAGTTGCACTTGCTCGTCTTTAAGACGCGCTGACAACCCGACACTCAATCGCTGGCGGGTACTGGACGATAATGAGTCGAGACTGGACGTCACTTCCTGACTCGCCTGCTCCAGCTCAGCGGATAGATGTTGCGAATCTACCCCCAGGCGCGCGGCCAAGTCCGCTTCCAGAGCGGTCACGGTGCTCCGGGTAAGAGCGACTGCTACGACAACCTGCACCAAAAGGGCAATGCCAAGGGCGATGAACACAGGCCGCAACAAGCGGCTACGCAAAAGAGAAAGGACGGCTGACACAGGAAATCCCTCTACTACGACGCCATCCAAATGGTGGCACTCTTTGTAAGGGATAATTACAGCAAGGGCCGTGCCGCACCAGCTTTTACACTCAGGCAGAAACGACAAAGGGCCGCATAAGCGACCCTTTGTTTTTATTTCAACGACTTATCAAGCAAACGGATGACGCAGAACGATGGTTTCGTTGCGATCCGGGCCCGTCGAAATAATGTCGATCGGCGCGCCGACCAACTCTTCGATGCGCTTGATGTAAGCACGCGCATTGGCTGGCAAGCCTTCCAGGGTTTTGACGCCCACGGTCGACTCAGTCCAACCCGGCATTTCTTCGTAGACCGGCTCCAGGCCGATGTAGCTGTCAGCATCGGTCGGCGCTTCGATCACCGCACCGTCCTGATTCTTGTAGCCGACGCAGATGTTGATGGTTTCAAGGCCATCCAACACGTCGAGCTTGGTCAGGCACAGGCCCGAGATGCTGTTGACATCGATAGCGCGACGCAGGATGACCGCGTCGAACCAGCCGCAACGACGGGCACGGCCGGTAGTAGCGCCGAACTCGTGGCCACGCTTGGCCAGGAAGGCACCAACGTCGTCGAACAGCTCAGTCGGGAACGGACCCGAACCCACACGAGTGGTGTAAGCCTTGGTGATGCCGAGGATGTAATCCAGGTACATCGGACCAAAACCCGAACCGGTAGCGATGCCGCCAGCCGTGGTGTTGGAGCTGGTGACGTACGGGTAAGTACCGTGGTCGATGTCCAGCAACGAACCCTGGGCGCCTTCGAACATGATGTCTTTGCCATCGCGGCGCATATCGTGCAGCGCAGCAGTAACGTCGAGCATCATTGGCTTGAGCAGCTCAGCGTATTCCATGCACTCGTCGAGTGTTTTCTGGAAGTCGATGGCCGGCTCTTTGTAGTAATTGACCAGTACGAAGTTGTGGTAATCCAGCAACTCGCCCAGTTTTGCCGCGAAACGCTCACGGTGGAACAGATCACCGATACGCAGGCCACGACGTGCAACCTTGTCTTCGTACGCCGGGCCGATGCCGCGACCGGTTGTACCGATCTTCAGCTCGCCACGGGCCTTCTCACGCGCCTGATCCAGCGCAACGTGGTAGGACAGGATCAACGGGCACGAAGGGCTGATACGCAGACGTTCGCGAACCGGAATGCCCTTCTCTTCGAGCTTGATGATTTCACGCATGAGTGCGTCAGGTGCCACCACCACACCGTTACCGATCAGGCACTGCACGCCTTCGCGCAGAACACCGGACGGAATCAGGTGCAATACGGTTTTCTCGCCGTCGATCACCAAGGTGTGGCCAGCGTTGTGACCACCCTGATAACGAACTACGGCGGTAGCATGTTCGGTCAGCAGATCAACGATCTTGCCTTTGCCCTCATCACCCCACTGGGTGCCCAGGACTACGACATTCTTACCCATAACACTTGTCCTCATTCACGCAAACTTGGTGTCGGCTGCGGCCGACAGGGAAACTCAAGAGGCCAGCGGCAGCAACTGCCAAAGCCCGTCATGCTGAACCAACTGCCGGTCACAATCGACTTCGCGAGCGGCAGACACCGACTGCCCAGGCAATGCCTGAACCACGCGGTGACCTTCGCTACGCAACTGGCAAACCTGCTGCCAGAGTGCGGCATCTGTACTGTCCGGCACCCAGATACCGCCAGACGGTAGCTCGATCTCCGCACGCCCCAGTGTGACCAGGGTTTTCAAATCGGTAGAGAAACCGGTAGCCGGGCGAGCCCGACCGAAGTCCGCGCCGATGTCGTCATAACGACCGCCCTGGGCGATCGACTGGCCCACACCCGGCACGAACACCGCAAACACAACGCCGGTGTGGTAGTGATAACCACGCAACTCACCGAGGTCGAAATACAACGGCAATTCCGGGAAACGCGCGGAAAGCCGCTCGGCAATGGCCAGCAAATCATCCAGTGCAGCCAGAACCGCTACCGGCGCATCGACCAATTGCTTGCGGGCCGCAACCAGCACTTCCGGACCGCCACACAAACCTACCAACGCACGCAACATGGTCGCCAGATCCGAGGGCAAGCCTTCGGTCAACGCGATGACTTCATCGATCGCCTTGCGTTGCAGCGCATCAAACAACTGCTGCTCGACTTCGCCCGACAAACCGGCGGCACGGGCCAGGCCACGATAGATACCCACGTGACCCAGATCCATATGGACATCCGGCACGTCAGCCAGTTGCAGCATCGCCAGCATCAGGCTGATGACTTCAACGTCGCTGCTCGGGCTCGCATCGCCGTACAACTCGGCGCCCAATTGAATCGGGCTGCGCGAGGACGACAAGGCACGCGGCTGTGCATGCAACACGCTGCCGGCATAGCACAGACGGCTAGGCCCTTCACGACGCAGAGTGTGCGCATCGATACGCGCCACTTGCGGCGTGATGTCAGCACGGAAACCCATTTGCCGACCCGATTGCGGGTCGATGACTTTAAACGTGCGCAGATCCAGATCCGAACCCGCGCCGGTCAGCAGCGACTCCAGATACTCGATATGCGGGGTGACGACGAACTCATAGCCCCAGCTCTGGAACAGATCCAACACCTGACGACGCGCTACTTCAATGCGCGCCGCTTCCGGCGGCAGTACTTCTTCGATGCCATCTGGTAGCAGCCAGCGGTCAACCGTTGCCATTACGCCAATCCCCTATGATCCGGGCGGCCAGCCCCGTGGGCGAGCCTTGAGTGAAGCAGAGTGCGGTCAATTTCGCGCAAGCGAAACAGCGGCCCGAGACCCGCTTCCAGACCACCCTCCTCGAAAAATCTTGCCCAGCGCTATACCACGCCCGGCCAATCAATCGTGCAGACGCAAAAAAGCCGGGAATTTCCCGGCTGCCGCATCATACACACGTTTTCATCAACGATCACCCCGCCAGGCGGTTTTGCCGCCCGGCGGGTGAATCGATTACGGCTTGGACTTCTGCATGTAGCGGAAGAACTCGCTGTTCGGATCCAGCACCATCACGTCGCTTTTGTTCGCAAAGCTTTCACGGTAGGCACGCAGGCTACGGTAGAACGCGTAGAACTCCTGATCCTGGCCGTAAGCCTTGGAATAGATCGCGGCGGCCTGGGCATCACCGTCACCGCGAGACTCTTCAGACTCACGATAGGCTTCAGCCAGGAGAACACGGCGCTGACGATCGGCGTCGGCACGGATGCCTTCTGCCAACTCGTTACCCTTGGCCCGATGCTCGCGTGCTTCACGCTCACGCTCGGTGCTCATGCGTTCGAAAACGCTGCGGTTCACTTCCTTCGGCAGGTCGATGGCCTTGACCCGGACGTCGATGACTTCGATGCCCAGTTCCTTGCTTGCCATGGTGTTCAGCGAAGCGGTGATATCCGCCATCAGTGCGTCACGCTCACCCGACACCACTTCGTGCAAGGTGCGCTTGCCGAACTGATCGCGCAGCCCGGATTCAAGACGACGCGACAGACGTTCGTCAGCGATCTGCTTTAAGCCGGAAGTCGCGGTGTAGAAACGCTCGGCGTCCTTCACTCGCCACTTGGCGTAGGCATCGACCATGACGGCTTTCTTTTCCAGTGTCAGGAAACGCTGCGTCGGTGCATCGAGGGTCATCAAACGACCGTCGAACTTGCGCACCTGATTGACGTACGGAACCTTCACATGCAGACCCGGCGGCACATCCGCCTGGACCACACGGCCGAACTGCAGGAGTACCGCACGTTCGGTCTGGGACACGATGTAGAAGCTGTTCCAGGCAACGATCGCCAGCACTACACAAGCAATCAGGGCGATCAGCGATTTATTGCTCATCAGCGACTCTCCCTTGTACGCGCATCGCGCTGCTGTTGAGCCTCGGACGCGGCACGTGCCCCGATCTCATTGTTGGCAGGCGGCGCACTGGCGGACGGAGCCGAAGTGGCGCGACTGCTATCGATCATCTTGTCCAGCGGCAGGTAGAGCAGATTGTTCGCCCCCTTGTCGCCAGTCACGAGCACTTTGCTGGTGTTGCTGTAAAGCTCTTGCATGGTGTCCAGATACAGACGCTCACGCGTCACTTCCGGGGCCTTGCGGTATTCAGCGACCAGTTTGGTAAAGCGATCCGCCTCACCTTTGGCGCGCGACACGACTTCATCGCGATAACCATTGGCATCTTCGACGATGCGCTGAGCCTGACCACGGGCTTCCGGAATCACACCGTTGGCGTAGGTTTCGGCCTGGTTGCGCGAACGCTGCTCGTCTTCACGGGCACGGATCACGTCATCGAAGGCTTCCTGAACTTCACGCGGTGCTGCTGCGCTCTGCACGTTCACCTGGGTCACGGTAATACCGGTGCGATAGGTATCGAGGAAACGCTGCAAACGCTCCTTGATCTCGCTGGCCATCAGCTCACGACCTTCAGTCAGCACCTGGTCCATGGCGGTGGAACCCACCACATGGCGCAAGGCGCTCTCGGTCGCGTGCTGCAGGCTGACTTCCGGCTGATCAACGTTCAGCACGAAGTCCTGCAGGTTGGTGATCTTGTATTGCACGGTCAGCGGTACTTCGACGATGTTCTCGTCTTCCGTCAGCATTTGCCCTTGCTTGCTATAGGCACGCTCACGCGTAACGTTTTCCTGGAACTTGTGGTCAAACGGCGGTAAGTAGATGTTCAGGCCCGGCCCTACCGTTTCGTAGTACTTGCCGAAGCGCAGCACAACGGCCTGCTCCTGTTCGTCCACGACGTAAATGGCGCTGTACAGCCAGATTGCTACCAGCACGACCAGACCGATGCCGAGCAGACCGAAACCACCGCCCTTGCGTTGGCCTCCATCATCGCCACCTGTACGTTTTTTACTACCACCGAATAACCCGTTCAGGCTTTCCTGTAGCTTTCGGAAGGCCTCGTCGAGATCCGGTGGCCCCTTGCGGTCGCCGCCCTTGCGCTTACCACCCCAAGGATCCTGATTGTTCGAGTTGCCACCCGGCTCATTCCAAGCCATAGCGCTCTCCATCTGATAAAGCAAAGACGCGCCCACGGCGCGCCGACCAATGCTACAGAATGCCTGTGCCAGCGACACAACCGCTTTCTCAGGCTTTTATTGCAAAGTGTGTTGCTCGATGAATTCCAGCGGCTGCATTCCTTCGCGACTCACCAGGCGATTGAACTCAACACGCGGTAAACGGACAGCCAGCAAGCTGCCCCCTTCGTCATCATGTTCTTCGCTTTGCACTGCACCCAGCCTGAAGAACTGAGCACGCAGTCGAGCAAAACGCTGAGGCAAGCGCAAGGTGCCAACGAACAAATCGTCACCCAATAATTCCGCGACTGCCTGCTTGAGCAGATCCAACCCTCGACCATCACGGGCAGACACCCAGACTCGCTGCGGCTTGCCATCGGCATCGCGCTGAATCTGCGGCTCTACCCCTTCGAGCAAATCGAGTTTGTTATACACCTCGAGGATCGGCAAGCCTTCGGCTCCGATCTCGCCCAGCACCACCATCACCTGTTCGATCTGCGCCTGGCGCTCAGGCTCATGGGAGTCGATGACGTGCAACAGCAAGTCAGAATTGCTCGACTCTTCGAGCGTAGCGCGGAACGCTTCAACCAGCTTGTGTGGCAGGTGGCGAATGAAACCTACCGTGTCGGCCAGCACGATCGGCCCCAGGTCGTCGAGTTCCAGACGGCGCAGGGTCGGGTCGAGGGTGGCGAACAGTTGGTCGGCCGCAAACACGTCGGAGTCAGTCACCGCATTGAACAGTGTCGACTTGCCGGCGTTGGTGTAGCCCACCAGGGAAACAGAAGGAATTTCCGCACGCTTGCGACCGCGTCGGGCCTGGTCCCGCTGACTGCGGACCTTTTCCAGACGGCCCTTGATCTGCCGCAGGCGTACCCGCAGCAAACGACGGTCGGTTTCAAGCTGGGTTTCACCCGGACCGCGCAGACCGATACCGCCTTTCTGCCGTTCCAAGTGGGTCCAGCCGCGAACCAGACGGGTACTCATGTGCTCGAGCTGTGCCAGCTCGACCTGCAACTTGCCTTCATGAGTCCGCGCGCGCTGCGCGAAGATATCCAGGATCAAGCCCGTACGATCAAGCACGCGACACTCGAAAACACGTTCGAGGTTACGTTCCTGACTGGGCGTGAGGATATGGTTGAAAATAACGATATCTACCTGTTCGGCTTTGACCCGGTCGCGAAGCTCCTCGACCTTGCCGCTGCCAATCAGGTATTTGGCTGTGAGCCTTTGACTGGGTACGTTAACAAACGCGACAGTCTCGGCGCCGGCCGAAATCGCCAGCTCCTGAAACTCCTGCGGATCTTCGCGCGCCTCAGGGTCCTGACCATCCAAGTGAACGAGGATGGCTCGCTCACCACCACCGTGGCGCTCAAAGAACAAAGCAGACTCCTATCAGGCGTTACCTGGCTCAGCGTCACCCTGTTCGGTTTCGGTTGCGCTAGGCAGACGAATTGGACGAACCGGAACAACGGTAGAGATGGCGTGCTTGTAAACCATTTGGCTGACAGTGTTTTTCAGCAAAATGACGAACTGGTCGAAAGACTCGATCGTGCCTTGCAGCTTAATGCCATTAACCAGATAGATCGAAACCCCAACCTTTTCTTTACGCAAAGTATTCAGGTAAGGGTCTTGTAGCGAATGCCCTTTTGACATGTGCCGCACTCCTTTAAGGATCAATAGAAAAAATAGTAAGCAAATTGGCTTAAGCCGCCACCCCCCAAGGATAGACGGCAATTGTAAGGTCTCAGCTCAATATGGAGACCGATCCCAAGTATTTCAAGGCGCGCGGCAGATTGTCGCAAGCCAGGCTGTCAAACCACTGCAAATCTTCCCAGCTGCGGAGCCAAGTGAACTGGCGTTTGGCCAATTGGCGCGTGGCAATGATGCCCCGCTCCTGCATTTGGTCCCACGTCAGCTCGCCGTCCAGATGTTCCCAGACCTGGCGATAGCCTACGGCCCTTATCGATGGCAACCCTGAATGCAGGTCGCCTCTGGCGCGCAGGGCTAAGACCTCGTCAACGAACCCCTGTTCCAACATCTGTGTAAATCGTTGCGCAATTCGGTCATGCAGTAGGTGGCGATCCACCGGGGCGATGGCCAGATTGGCGACAGTATAGGGCAATTGATGACGTCCCGAAGCGGCTGCTTCAGTACTTTGCGCACTTTGTTGCTCGCGATGTGCGGTCATGCTCAAACCGCTCACCCGGTAAACTTCCAGTGCGCGAATCAAACGCTGTGGATCATTGGGATGAATTCGCGCCGCCGACACAGGGTCGACCTCCGCCAATTGATCGTGCAAGTCCTGCCAGCCAAGGGCTGCAGCCTCGGCTTCAAGGTGCGCGCGAACGACCGGATCAGCGGGCGGCATGTTGGCAAGGCCTTCCTGAAGCGCCTTGAAATACAACATGGTGCCGCCAACCAGTAACGGAATCTTTCCTCGCGAGGTGATCTCGGCCATTGCCTCCAGGGCGTCGGCGCGAAAATCAGCCGCGGAATAGCTCTGCGCCGGATCGAGAATGTCGATCAGCCGGTGCGGGAACTCGGCCAATTGCTCTTTGGAAGGTTTGGCGGTGCCGATGTCCATGCCGCGATAGACCAGCGCAGAGTCAACGCTGATCAGCTCACACGGCAGGGCTTTGGTCAATTCCATCGCCAGGTCGGTCTTGCCGGCGGCGGTGGGGCCCATCAGGAAGATGGCCGGGGGCAAGGCACTCATCAGCGACCGCGCAGGAATAGTTTGTCCAGATCGTCCAGCCCCATTTGGGTCCAGGTCGGCCGGCCGTGGTTGCATTGACCGCTGCGCTCGGTGTTTTCCATGTCACGCAGCAGCCCGTTCATTTCCGGGATAGCCAAGCGCCGATTGGCCCGCACCGCGCCGTGACAGGCCATGGTGCCGAGCAGCTCATTCAGGTGCGCCTGAATCCGGTCGCTGGTGCCGTATTCCATTAGATCGCCCAGCACGTCGGACACCAACTGATTGGCCTCGGCCTGCTTGAGCAGCGCCGGGATCTGCCGAATCGCCAGGGTTTCCGGCCCCAGGCGCTGCAGCTCGAAGCCCAGCTTCTGGAAGGTGCTGGCGTGCTCTTCCGCACAATCGGCTTCACGCTGGCTGACGGCGATGGACTCCGGAACCAGTAACGGCTGACCACTCAGGCCTTCGCTGGCCATGGCGATCTTCAGTCGCTCGTACATGATCCGCTCGTGGGCCGCATGCATATCCACCAGCACCAGGCCGTGGGCGTTCTCGGCGAGGATGTAGATGCCTTTGAGCTGCGCCAGCGCGTAACCCAACGGCGGAATATCGCCTTGGGAGTCTGGCAGCGATACCGGCGTGCTCTCCGGCAGCGGCGCGAAAAATTCGCGGTAGGCGCTTTGTGCTTCGGCCGCTGGCAGGGTCGCGGTCGGGCGCGGTGTGTATTGGTACTGATAACCGGCGCCTGAGCCCGATCCGGCAGGCCGCGCATAGGGTTCGGAAGGAGTAGGTTCCAGCAGATTATTGGCCAGGCGCATTTCGCCCTGAGGGCCAAACTCACCCGCTTCTGGCCCGGTCGGGCGCACTATCGCGGTAATCGGTGCGGTGCCAGCCAGTTGGTTCTCGGGCCGCACATCGCCCAAGGCGCGGTGCAGCGTGCCGTACAGAAAGTCGTGCACCATGCGCCCGTCACGGAAGCGCACTTCGTGTTTGGTCGGGTGCACGTTGACGTCGACCACAGCGGGATCGACTTCGAAAAACAGTACAAAAGTCGGATGCCGACCATTGAACAGCACGTCGCGATAGGCCTGGCGCACCGCATGGGCGACCAGTTTGTCGCGCACCGCACGGCCATTGACGAAGAAATATTGCAGGTCTGCCTGGCTGCGCGAGAAGGTTGGCAAGCCGACCCAGCCCCACAAATGCAAGCCATTGCGCTCGATCTCGATGGGCAGCGCCTGTTCGAGGAAGCCAGGACCACAGATCGCCGAAACACGTCGCGCGCGAGCTGTGTCGTCATTGGCCTCATGCAGGCTGAGCACGGTCTTGCCGTTATGGCGCAGGTGGAAGGCAACGTCGAAACGCGCCAGCGCCATGCGTTTGATCACTTCTTGCAGGTGATCGAATTCGGTTTTTTCCGCCTTCAGGAACTTGCGGCGGGCAGGCGTATTGAAAAACAAGTCGCGAACTTCGACCGACGTGCCTACCGGGTGCGCCGCCGGCTGCACGCGAGACGCCATGTCGCGGCCTTCGGTTTCGACTTGCCAGGCCTGATCGGCGTCGCGGGTGCGCGAGGTCAGGGTCAGGCGCGCTACCGAGCTGATAGAGGCCAGCGCTTCACCACGAAAGCCCAGGCTCATGACCCGTTCGAGGTCTTCCAGCTCGCGAATCTTGCTGGTGGCGTGACGCGCCAGGGCCAGCGGCAGATCATCAGAAGAAATGCCGCCGCCGTCATCACGCACGCGCAGCAGCTTGATTCCGGCCTGCTCGACATCGATATCGATGCGCTTGGCCCCGGAGTCCAGACTATTCTCCAGCAGCTCCTTGATCACCGAAGCCGGGCGCTCGACCACTTCCCCAGCCGCGATCTGGTTTGCCAGTCGCGGGCTGAGCAGCTCGATCCGGGCCGCACTGAGCTGGGTATCAGTCATGGTTGCGCTGCCAGCTCGGTGTTCGGGATGTTGAGTGTCTGACCGGTCTTGAGTTCGTCGCTCGACAGGTTGTTGGTGCGCCGCAACGCCGCCACGCTCACTTGATAACGCACAGCAATCATCGCCAGTGTCTCGCCGGCGCGGACCGTGTGATCGCGCGGCCCCTGCGCAAGCTTGCCGTTATCACGCAGCCAGGCGATGTAAGTGCCCAGTGGTGGATTCTGCTGGAAGAACTGACGCACGCCAGCACTGATCGAACGTGCCAATGCCTGTTGGTGCGATGCACCTTGGAGCTTCGCCGCTTCCGCCGCGTTGGAGATAAAGCCGGTTTCTACCAGGATCGACGGGATATCCGGCGACTTAAGCACCATGAACCCGGCCTGTTCGACCCGCGACTTATGCAGCGAGGTGACGTGGCCGATGTTGCTCAACACTTTTTGCCCGACGTTGAGACTGGACGACAGCGAGGCGGTCATGGACAGGTCCAGCAGCACACCGGCCAGCATCTTGTCTTTGTCGTCGAGGCTTACTGCGCCGGCACCGCCGATCAGGTCGGAACGGTTTTCGCTGTCGGCCAGCCAACGCGCGGTTTCCGATGTCGCGCCGCGCTCGGACAAGGCGAACACTGAGGCACCAAAGGCCGCCGAAGATGGCGCAGCATCGGCGTGAATCGATACGAACAGGTCAGCGCCTTGCTTGCGGGCGATCTCGGTGCGTTTACGCAACGGAATGAAGTAATCGCCGGTACGCGTCAACTCGGCGCGATAGCCTTTCTCGGCGTTGATCTGCCGCTGCAACTCTTTGGCAATCATCAGCACGATGTCTTTTTCTTTCTGACCGCGCGCGCCACCGGCACCCGGGTCTTCACCACCGTGACCGGCATCGATGGCGATCACGATGTCACGTTTGCCGTTTGGCACTGGCGCCAGCTTGATTTCAGGCTTGGACGGGCTGATCGGCACCACCGGCACAGTGTTCGCCGGGGTATCCGGCACTGGCGGGGTCGGATTGGCGTCAGCCGCATCGTCGTACAGATCGACGACCAGACGATTGCCGTACTGTTGGTTCGGCGCCAGCATGAAGCTTTTCGGCGTCACGGCCTTTTTAAGGTCGATAACCACCCGCAAGTCGGTCGGCGTGCGCTGGGCCGAGCGCATGCTGGTGATCGGGGTGTTCGCGGTCGGCACATTCAACGGCGCGGACATGGTGGCGCCATTGATGTCGATCACCAGGCGGTCCGGCGAGGTCAGGGTAAACACGCTGTGCTGCACGGGTCCGGACAGGTCAAACACCAGTCGCGTGTTATCCGGCGCACGCCATAGGCGGACACTTCGTACCTGTGTAGCCGCCAACGCATCGACAGCCAGTGCCGTCAGCAGCAGACCTACAACAGTAACCAGCGCGCGCATGCGCATACCTAACCCCATCATTTATTTGAATATTCCAACGCCAAAGCGGCACACCATGATTTGCCACGAAGTCCTTCCGGGCTCAAGGTCAGTGATCGGCCATCCATATGCGGCGCAATGGTAATGGTCAGGTCCGGCTTTGGCAAAAAGCCTGCACCTTTTTGGGGCCACTCGATCAAACAGAGCGCTCCACCATCAAAATAATCACGGATCCCCATATACTCTAGCTCTTCGGGATCAATCAGCCTATACAGATCAAAGTGATAGACGCGAATCTTATCAACTTCATAAGGTTCAACCAGAGTAAATGTAGGGCTTTTAACCGCCCCGACATGACCAAAGCCTCGAATAATCCCACGAGACAATGTAGTTTTTCCCGCCCCCAAATCGCCTTCCAAGAAGATCACCCCAAGCCCTTCAGTGACTTGAGCGATACGCGACCCGAAGCTCAACATGGCGTCTTCATTGGCCAAGTGCAGCGTTAGTCCTGACACGGTGAGTGTTCCTCCAATAACTGACGAATGGTGGGTATAAGATCGCTGGCGGCCAGCCCCCGGCCCAATAGACCCGCGCGTTCGCCCGCACAGGCATGCAACCAGACGGCCAGACAAGCGGCATCGAATGCCGATAATTTTTGCGCCATCAATGCACCAATCAGACCGGCCAGCACGTCGCCCAAACCGGCGGTGGCCATGGCCGGATGGCCGCGATCACAGAGTGCCAGACGTCCATCGACATCGGCGATCAGACTGCCCGCGCCCTTGAGTACCACAACGGCCTGGTATTTTTGTGACAAAGCGTGTGCTGCTGCCGGACGATCGGCCTGGACTTGCTTGATGCTGACCCCCAGCAAGCGCGCCGCTTCACCGGGATGCGGGGTCATCACACTGCCAGCCGGCAATGCCACCCAGCCTTGTGCCAACTGATTGAGCGCGTCGGCATCCCAAATTTGTGGCTTCTGGGCACTGGCTGCAGCCGACAACAGGCTGCGCCCCCAACTGCCCTGCCCCAGGCCTGGCCCCACGACCAACACGGCCGATGGTTCGATCAACGCGGCGAGTTGGTTCGACGACACGACGCCCGCACACATCACTTCCGGCATGCGCACCAATGCAGCAGGCACATGCTCGGGCCGAGTCGCCAGGGTGACCATTCCGGAACCGCTGCGCAGACAGCTTTGCGCGGACATCAGAATCGCGCCGCCGAACCCGTGGTCGCCGCCGATCAGCAGCACGCGGCCGAACATGCCTTTGTGCGCAGTCCGGGGCCGTGCAGCAAGGCGTGGCAAATTAAAGGCATCCAGACGTCTGGCACTGAGCGGGGTCTGCTCGACGATGGCGGGATCGGCCTGCAGGTCATCGAACACCAACTCGCCAACCAACCCCGGTGCGTCGCCAGTGAACAGCCCCAGCTTTAAGCCGATAAAGGTTACCGTCAGGTCGGCCTGCACCGCGACACCAAGGACAGTTCCGGTGTCCGCGCTCAAACCGGAAGGGATATCCACCGCGACCACCGGCCGACCGCTGCTGTTAATTGCGTTGATTGCATCTGGGTACGGCTGTCGAACATCACCGCTCAACCCGGTGCCGAGTAATGCATCCAGAACAATGCCCGACAACGGTTGGCCGACAGACCAGGGTTTGACGCTGACGCCCTCGCTCAACGCTTGCTGGTGCGCCAAGGCGGCATCGCCAGTCAGCCGCGACGGATCACCGACCGCCAGCACCGCCACTTGCCAGCCGGCTCGCTGCGCCAAGGCGGCGATCAAATAGCCATCGCCGGCGTTATTGCCATGCCCGGCGAGCACGGTCAATCCACGCGCTTCGGGCCATTTGCGGCGCACTGCACGCCACGTGGCATGGGCTGCGCGCTGCATCAATTCAAAGCCAGGCGTACCGGCCGCGATCAGCCTGGCGTCGAGATCCCGCACCTGCGCGGCGCGGTACAGTGCGTCGGGTATTTGCGGTTTAGTAGGCTGCATGCGTTTTCCGGCTCCGATGTCTGGCAGAATTATACCTACCTCAGACCCGGTTGCCCCCTTCGCATGCCCGTTATTACTGCCGATCAGCCAAATACCGTCGACCTGGCTGCCCTTGCTCAATCGATCAAAGACTGGGGCCGCGAGCTTGGCTTCCAACAAGTCGGGATCGTCGACCTGGACCTGGGCGAGCACGAACAGCACCTCCAGCGCTGGCTGGAGGCGGGGTATCACGGCGACATGGATTACATGGCCGCCCACGGCAGCAAGCGCTCGCACCCCGAAGAACTGGTGCCCGGCACCTTGCGCGTGGTGTCGTTGCGCATGGATTACCTGCCCGGCGACACGGAAATGGCTCACCGCCTGGCACAACCGGAAAAAGCCTACGTCTCGCGCTACGCCTTGGGCCGCGACTATCACAAACTGATCCGCAAGCGCGTGCAGCAACTGGCCGAGCGCATCCAGCAGGCCATTGGGCCATTCGGTTATCGGGCGTTTGTCGACAGCGCACCGGTGCTGGAAAAGGCCATCGCTGAAAAAGCCGGTCTGGGCTGGATCGGCAAAAACACCTTGGTGCTCAATCGCAAGGCCGGCAGTTACTTCTTTCTCAGTGAGCTGTTCGTGGACCTGCCATTGCCGGTGGACCCGCCGCACGCCACCGAACATTGCGGACGCTGCACGGCCTGCATGGACATCTGCCCTACTGCCGCGTTCGTCGGCCCCTACCAACTGGACGCCCGGCGCTGTATTTCGTACCTGACCATCGAGCTCAAGACTGCCATCCCCGAGGAGTTGCGGTCACTGATTGGTAACCGGGTGTTTGGCTGCGATGACTGTCAGATCGTCTGCCCATGGAACCGCTTCGCCCGGCCTACCGACCAGAATGACTTCAAACCACGGCATAACCTGGACAATGCCGGGCTGGCTGAGCTGTTTATGTGGGATGAACAAACGTTTCTCAGCAACACCGAAGGTTCGCCGTTGCGGCGCGCGGGTTATGAGCGTTGGTTGCGTAATCTGGCGGTGGGGCTGGGCAATGCGCCGTCGACGATTCCGGTGCTGGAAGCGTTGGAGGCGCGGCGGGAGTATCCGTCGGAGTTGGTGAGGGAGCATGTGGAGTGGGCGCTGAAGCAACATGGGCGCTAAGGCAAGCGCGACCATGTAGGAACGGGCTTGCCCGCGATCCAGGCGGCGCGGTACGCCAGTAAAGACGCCATCGCGGGCAAGCCCGCTCCTACAGGATTCCCCATCAAGCCTTGATGAAGTGCTCGCGGTAGTAACGCAGCTCGCCGATGGATTCGCGAATATCGTCCAGCGCCAGGTGGGTGCTGCCCTTCTTGAACTTCAGCTCAGGCGACCAGCGGGCGGCCAGTTCCTTGAGGGTCGAGACGTCGAGGTTGCGATAGTGGAAATAGTTTTCCAGGGTCGGCATGTGGCGATACAGGAAACGACGGTCCTGGCAGATGCTGTTGCCGCAGATGGGTGAGCTGCGCTCCGGCACCCACAGCTTGATGAATTCGAGCGTCTCAGCTTCGGCTTCAGCCATGGAAACGGTGCTTTCGCGAACGCGTTGAGTCAGGCCCGAACCGCCATGTTGACGGGTATTCCACTCGTCCATGCGCGCCAGGGTTTCGTCGCTCTGGTGCACCGCAATCACCGGGCCTTCAGCCAGGGTATTCAATTCGCTGTCGGTAATGATCGTCGCCATTTCGATAATGACGTCGGTATCAGGGTCCAGACCGGTCATTTCCAGGTCGATCCAGATTAGGTTCTGCTTGTTCTGCATGTGGCAACTCCTCAGCGTAGGCGCGCAGTTTAGCCTACCCGGCGTGCTAGACTCCTCACCGTTTTATCTAATCAGCTGCTTTATCAACTCGGAACACCCATGGCCAAACGCCAACTCAATCGTCGCCAAAACTGGCGCATCGAAAAGATTCAAGGCGAGCGCGCTGCCCGTGCCGCCAAACGTGAATCGCAAACCCTTGAAACACTTGAGGGCGGCGATCTTGGCCCTGAGCAGACAGGGCTAGTGATCGCGCACTTCGGTGTGCAAGTCGAAGTCGAAGCGCAGGAAGGTGAAGAAAGCGGTCAGGTGTTCCGCTGTCACTTGCGCGCCAACCTGCCCGCCTTGGTAACTGGCGATCGCGTGGTCTGGCGTGCCGGCAATCAGGGTATCGGCGTGATCGTGGCACAACTGCCGCGCACCACCGAACTCTGCCGCCCGGACAGCCGCGGGCAACTCAAGCCGGTGGCCGCCAACGTCGACCTGATTGTGATCGTCTTCGCGCCGATGCCTGAACCGCATGCGAACCTGATCGACCGTTACCTGGTCGCGGCGGAGCACGCAGGGATTCGCCCGCTGTTGCTGCTCAACAAATTCGACCTGATCGACGAGCAGAACGCGCCGGCGCTGAATGCGCTGCTGGCGGTTTATCGTCAGCTGGGTTATCCGGTGCTGGAAGTGTCCGCGCATCAGGGCGACGGCATGCAGACCCTGCAAGATCAACTGGATGGACACATCAGTGTGTTCGTCGGCCAGTCGGGCGTGGGCAAGTCATCGCTGGTCAACAGCCTGCTGCCCGAGGTCGAAACCCGCGTCGGTCCGCTGTCCGAGCTGTCCGGCCAAGGCACGCACACCACGACCACCGCGCGCCTGTTCCACTTCCCGCGCGGCGGCGACTTGATCGACTCCCCGGGGATTCGCGAGTTCGGCCTGGGACACGTCAGTCGTAATGACGTCGAGGCGGGCTTTATCGAGTTCAACAACTTGATCGGCACTTGCCGTTTCCGCGACTGCAAGCACGATCGCGAACCGGGCTGCGCCCTGCTCAAGGCCCTGGAAGAAGGCCGCGTTCAGCAGCAGCGGATGAACAGCTATCGCTCGATCATCGCCAGTTTGCCGGAAAGCAGTTATTGAGGTACTGAAAAATTTGTAGGAGCTGCCGCAGGCTGCGATAAGGTCCGAAGGGCCTTCAAAAACGACCGGCTCCCGGTCGATCGCAGCTTGCGGCAGCTCCTACAAAGATTAGCGTCGACCCGTTACTTCTTGGTCTCGTCCATCTTCAGCACGCCATCTTCGAAGATGTTCAGCTTTTGCCTAAGCTCGTGCGCCGGCAAAGGCTCTTGCGAAGTGGCCGCTGGAGGCGTTGCCGAAGCACCTGGCGCCCCGGAACCTGGCGCTGCCGGCTTGCTGAGATCAGGTGCCGCCGGCGGCGTTGTCGGGGTAGCCGGTGTTGTCGCAGGTGTCTGATCGCCTTCCATGTGTTGCTGGGCTTTCTTGGTCAGCACGATGATGTCGATCCGACGGTTGATCGGGCTCTGCGGATGCTCTTTGTCATACAGCGACGACGACGCATAGCCTACAACCCGCGCCACTTGTGGATCCGGGTAACCACCCGCCACCAATGCACGCCGCGCCGCGTTCGCACGATTCGCCGACAATTCCCAGTTACCGAATTCGCCAGTGCCCGCATACGGCGTGGCATCGGTGTGACCACTGATACTGATCTTGTTCGGCACGGCCTTGATGGTGTCAGCCATGGCCAACAGGATGTCTTCGAAATATGGCTTCAAGCGCGCGCTGCCCAGGTCGAACATCGGCCGGTTTTCGGCATCCATGATCTGGATACGCAAACCATCCTGGGTGATCTCAAACGAGATCTGGTCCTTGAATTTCTTCAACTGCGGATTTTCGTCAACCTTGGTTTGCAACTCTTGCAGGAGCATTTCCAGACGCTCTTGCTCGACCTGCTCGGCCAGGGTTTCCACCTGATCAGTGTCGACCTTGATCTTGTCCGGCTGCGGCTCGGACTTGATCTCCGGGTTCAACGTCTTGTCCGGCGCCAGCGCAGGCGAGCCGCCCAGATCGATGATGTAAGGCGTGCCGCTTTCCGAAAACCCGATGGGGTCTTTGAAGTAACCGGCGATGGCGATTTTCTGCTGCGGGGTGGCCGAGGACATCAGCCACAGCACCAGGAAGAACGCCATCATTGCCGTCGCGAAGTCGGCGAAAGCGATTTTCCAGGCGCCACCATGGTGCCCGGCGGCATAGCGCTTGACGCGCTTGACGATTATCGGCTGATTATTTTCCATGAATCAGCGACCGCGAACCGCTTGTTCCAGCTCACTGAAACTGGGGCGATGCGAGGAATAGAGAACCTTGCGACCGAATTCCACCGCCAGCGATGGCGGCATGCCAGACGCCGAAGCAACCAGCGACGCCTTGATCGCTTCGAACACGTTCAACTCTTCCTTGGCATCGTGAGCCAGGGACGTCGCCAACGGACCGAAGAAACCGTACGCGGCGAGAATACCGAAGAAGGTACCCACCAGTGCCGCACCTACGTGGATACCGATGGCCGCCTGATCACCATCACCCAGCGACGCCATGGTCACCACAATCCCGAGTACCGCCGCAACGATACCGAAACCCGGCATACCGTCGGCAATCCCGGTCACGGCATGGGATGGATGCTCCAGCTCTTCCTTCATGCTCTGCAATTCCATGTCGAACAAACCTTCCAGCTCGTGCGGCGCCATGTTCCCGGAGGACATGATGCGCAGGTAGTCACAGACATATGCAGTCATACGCGCGTCCTTGAGGACGGCCGGATATTTAGCGAAAATCGGACTTGCCGCTGCGTCTTCGATATCACCCTCAATCGCCATCATGCCTTCACGACGACTCTTGTTGAGGATTTCGTAGACCAGACCCAAAATTTCCAGGTAGAACGCATGATTGAAGCGCGAACTGAACATCCCCAGCGACTTTTTGATCACGTGCATCGTCATGTGACCCGGGTTGGCCTGCAAGAAAGCACCAAACGCCGCACCACCGATAATCATGACCTCAAAAGGCTGAATCAGTGCACCAATCTTGCCGTGTGATAAGACGTATCCGCCGAGGATGCTCGCGAAAACGACAATGATGCCGATAATTTTAGCCATAGGGGAGAGTTCTTACTGAGTCAGGTTCGAGGTCATGAGCGGAAGTTCTTGAAACTCTTCTTCTACTTATCGGCATAAGTGCGCCAGACTATAGTCAGTTCAGGCGAAAAGCCAGTTCGACCCTTGTAGCGGGCGCTCTGGCATTTGGTCTTAGTTGGTATGCGGCATCCGAAATTGTCTAAACACTCAGTCGTACAGGCCTCTTGCATGCCTCCTGAAACCCCAGCACAGCTCCCCGTACCACGCAGTCTCGACATCTGGCTCAGACAGCTGGATGCCATCCGTTTGCCTGTACCTTTTGCCAGTCACGAACGCGTCATCGCCGCGCTGGCCGATAGCCGCAGCTCGATACGTGATATCGCCGATCTGATGCAGGAAAGCCCGGCGCTGGTACTCAGTGTGTTGCGCGAGGCCAATCACCACAGCACCGGCATCACCGAACCGGCGGAAAGCCTTGAGGTGGCGATCAATCGACTGGGGTTGAAACGCACTGAAGAGCTGCTGCAACGCTTGCCCGCCCTCGATGAGCAAGAGATTCCCCCGACCCTGCGCCAATTGCAGATGGTCAGCCAGCACTCGACGCAACAGGCCAACGGCTTGTTCGCCAATCGTCTGGCGCGACTCTGGCAAGACATCCACTGGGGCAGCCTGCTGTTTTTATCGCCGCTGTGGCCGATGGCGCTGGCTCACCCCAAGCTGCTCGAAGAGTGGGAGCTGCGCGTCATTCATAAGGGCGAGTCGGCAAAAGAAGTCGAGATGCAATTGTTCGGCGTGCGTCTGCTCACGTTATGCCTGGCGCTGGCTGACGTTTGGCGCCTGCCGATGTGGGTAACCCAGGGTTACCACGCACTGATCAACGACCGCCGCCTGCTGGTTAAAGTGCTGCGCATTGCCCGCGACTACCAAGACCCTCTGCACCAACGCCAATTGCTCGACGCAGACCCTGCGTTGCGACGCTGGCTCAATCAGCCCGCCAATACCGTGTTACTGGCCAGCGGCATCGCCCTGTCGGCGCAACAAGCCTGGGACAGCCCGCACAGCCAGCGCTGGCAACTTTTGACCAGCCTTTACCAGCAGCAGCCGCTGGAAGAACTTCAGCAACAAGTACACCAAAATGCGGCAGCCAGCGCGCGCAAGCATTGGGCGGCTGGCCTGTGGCATCCGGCGGAAGCGCTGATCTGGCCGTGGGAAACCCGGCGCGTACATCGCGGCCTGCTGCCTGCCCCGCCTCCGTCGGCCGAAGCCCTGCAGACCTGGCGCAAGTACTGCGCCGAGCTGCTGCTGGAGCCGAGCCCGTTCAACAACGCCATGCACCTGACCACCGTCGCTCGTGACGCCTTGGTCGCCTGTGGCATGCAACGGGTCATGCTGCTGATGACCGATCGCAGCATGACCACGCTACGCGTACATCAGATTGCCGGACTGGACAAAGAAGCCGCCAGCCTGAGCCTGAATATCGCCACCAGCCCGGTGTTGCAGCGTTTATTGGCGCAACAGACCCAATTGCGCCTGACGCCGACCAACAACGCGCAGTTTTCCGCCCTGCTACCGCAACAGTTGAAAACGCTGTTTTCCGGCGAACATTTGTTATTGCGTTCGCTCAGCAGCAACGGCCGCGTGATAATGCTGGTGTTCGCCGATCAAGGGGGCGGGCCGTTCTCGGAGATCAGCGTGCAAGCGTTCGGCAAAACCGCGCAATGTATCGAGCGTGCGTTGAGCAGCTTTAGCCATCGCAAAGCCTGACACCTAAGATACAATTCGCCTCTTTTTCTGATCTGGAGACCTCACATGCCTGACTTCTCTAGCTTGCCGTTGGTGATAGAGCCCAGCGACCTGCAGGCCCGCCTTGACGCGCCAGAACTGATTCTCGTCGACCTGACCAGTGCTGCACGCTACGGCGCCGGGCATATTCAGGGCGCACGCTTTGTCGACCCCAAGCGGACTCAACTGGGTCAGGCGCCAGCGCCGGGCCTGCTGCCGACACAATCGCAGTTGGAAGTGCTGTTCGGCGAACTGGGTCATAACCCGAAAGCGGTCTATGTGGTGTATGACGACGAAGGTGGCGGCTGGGCCGGGCGTTTCATCTGGTTGCTGGATGTGATCGGTCACTCGCAGTACCACTATGTCGACGGCGGCATCCACGCCTGGATTGCCGACGGATTACCGCTGTCCAGCGACATCCCTGCCAGCGCCGGCGGCCCGGTGCCGCTGACCCTGCACGGCGAGCCAACGGCCACCCGTGAATACCTGCAAAGCCGCCTGGGCGCAGCTGATCTGGCGGTCTGGGATGCGCGCGGGCCCACCGAATACTCGGGTGAGAAGGTCCTCGCCGCCAAAGCCGGTCACGTCCCTGGCGCGGTCAATTTCGAATGGACCGCCGGCATGGACCAGGCGCGCAGCTTGCGCATCCGCAAGGATATGCCGCAGATCCTGCAGGACCTGGGCATCACCAAGGACAAGGAAGTGATCACCCACTGCCAGACCCATCACCGCTCCGGTTTCACCTACCTGGTGGCCAAGGCGCTGGGTTACCCGCGAGTCAAAGGCTACGCTGGCTCCTGGGGTGAATGGGGCAACCATCCTGATACACCGGTCGAAAAATAAGACGCTACAGACTGTCCACTTACCAAGAACACGTTTAGGAACTTTGATGAAACAGCGTTTGTTTATCCTCAGCCAATACCTGCTGCCACACCATTTGCTGTCGCGTATGGCGGGCTGCGTTGCCGAGTGCCGAGTGCGCTGGTTCAAAAACGCGTTTACGGCCTGGTTCGCTCGCCGCTATCAAGTGGACATGTCCCAGGCACTGGTAGAGGACCTGACTGCTTACGAGCACTTCAATGCGTTCTTCACTCGCGCGCTGAAGCCGGGTGCTCGCCCACTGGACACTACTCCGGGCGCAATCCTGTCCCCGGCTGATGGTGCTGTCAGCCAACTGGGCGCTATCGAACACGGCCGGATCTTCCAGGCCAAAGGCCACAGCTTCAGCGCCCTCGAACTGCTGGGCGGCGACGCCAGTCTCGCTGCGCCTTTCATGGGTGGCGAATTCGCGACCGTCTACCTGTCGCCAAAAGACTATCACCGGGTCCACATGCCAGTCGCCGGTACGCTGCGTGAAATGGTTTACATACCCGGACGTCTGTTCTCGGTCAATCAGACCACTGCGGAAAACGTTCCTGAGCTGTTTGCCCGTAACGAACGTGTGGCCTGCGTGTTCGACACCGAGCAAGGCCCGATGGCTGTGGTGCTGGTCGGCGCAATGATCGTCGCTTCGATTGAGACGGTGTTTGCCGGTCTGGTAACACCACCGAAGCGCGAATTGAAAACCGTACGTTACGACGAAGCCGCCCGCGCGCCGATCCATCTGGAAAAGGGCGCCGAACTGGGTCGCTTTAAATTGGGCTCCACCGCCGTCGTCCTGTTCGGGCCGAATCAGGTGAAATGGGCTGAGCAGATCGGCGCCGGTACGCCAGTACAGATGGGCCAATCGATGGGCCTTTCGGTTCAGGCTTGACCTATAGCAACACTGCTGAAAAACGGTTGAGTAATGTAGAGGGCTGGCCGGTCAAACTTGCCGGCCCTTTGACGTTTTCGATTACAGCAGGCTGCGACCTTCGCCTGTTGCTGATAGAGTTGAGAACAGTACTGATCCGATGAGCCACCGCTCGAGCCACTGAGTCATTGGAGTTTTCCGGGCAAATGAGTAGTCATCCAAGCCTCCATCTGTTGTTGCGTGCGCCCACGCCTACACAGTCGAGCCTGTCGTTCTGCGATACTACCCCCCGCGACTTGAAACGCTGGATCGCTTTGCTGCCCAAGGCTAACCTCGGTGAAACTGCTCGCCTGCTTTATCAAGCCCTGGGTGAACTCAATCAGCTACTGACACCCAGCGAAAACCGCCTGCAGCTCCTCGAACTGCTGCGGCCCGAGGTGTATTACGTCTGCAAAAACCTCGAGCGGCATTTTCTCAGCCAGGCCATTGTGCTCGATGAGCGCCCTCGTAAAGTCGCCAACCTCTGCCAGGCGCTGCAGAATCATCTGGCAGTCGGTTACAAGCAGATCATCGTGCGAGTCGCCCCGCGAGCCAGCAAAGAGCGCTCGATGCTGCTGACCACCGCGTTGCAGCGCGCCCTGCACTGCCTCAATGGCCCGCTGATTCGCGCCAGCCAGTTGTATTGTCCGGTGCCGGAAGGCCTGTGGCTGGAGCTGCACCAGATTTACCTGATCGCGCGTCAGAACCAGCTGCACAACGTGGATGTGGTTGACCCGCTGGCCAATCACACACGCACCCTCAGCGCGGAACAAACGTACGTGGTGGCGGTGCTGCTAGGTTGCTCACGTTGCAATCAGATGCGCCAATTGAACATCGGGCGCCTGGCCGAAATGCTTGAGCCCTGGAGCGCGCTGGTCAAACTGCAGTCACCCGCCGAAGCCAGCAGCCTGTTTGCGATAGCGCAAGCTGTCGATGCACCGCCGCGTTACAAGTCGCTGTTTGCCGAGGAGCAGTTGCCCACCGTTCTGGGCATTAACCCTTTACCGCTGGCCGCCGTGATCAGGGACTACCTGAACGCGCCTGCCGATAAACGCAGCAAAGTCCCACTGCTGGTCCCCCACGGATTCACCACCGACCTGCTGCAACACTTGGCGGCCGCCTGGGGCGACGTTGCGGAGCGGACATTCCAGCGCACATCCGGCAAGGGCACGCTGACGCTGTGCATTGGGATGAGCGCCTTGCACTATTACCTGAGTGGGGAGCGCTCGTTCAGCGAACTGTTGAAACTGCCTACCGTCACTAAAGCTGCGCAATTCAGCGCACAAGCAGCCGGGGCTTCTTCCAGCGACGCCTGGACCATCGCCTTCGATGCTGAACCTGAGGCGTCGGTGGATACCCTGCCGTACGAAGAGATTCAGTATCACCCAACTGGCGAAGACGCCGGCGACTCAACGCCCAACTCCCGGCAGTCGTTCCCGACCTACGCCCTGAACGTGATCAATCACAGTCCGGGCGGCTATTGTCTTGCCTGGCCCAAAGAGGTGCCAAGCCAGTTACAGTCCGGGGAAATGGTCGGTATTCAGGACGGTGCCGGTCAAGGTTGGAGCATCGCGGTGGTGCGCTGGGTTCGCCAGGTGCGCGGCGGCGGTACGCAAATGGGTATCGAACTGGTTGCCCCCTACGCACAGCCGTGCGGCTTGCAACTGGTACGTAGCACCGAGCAGAACACGCCTTACCTGCGCGGGCTGCTGTTGCCGGAAGTACGCGCAATCGATCAGCCTGCGACCTTGCTCGCGCCGCGCTTGCCGTTTCAGGAAGGACATAAGGTCAAGATCAACACCAGCGGCGAAGAGCGCGCTGCCGGGTTGGGCAAGCGCCGGACCGGGACGGGCAGTTTCAACCAGTTCGAATACACGACGTTTGACGCGCCACGCCAGCCGGAGTCAACCGGCGCTGACAGCGAGTTTGAGTCGTTGTGGACGTTGCTTTAAGCAGACAGACCGTGTCGCTCACAAAACCTGTGTAGGAGCGAACTTGTTCGCGAGGCGGTGTGACAGGGCACACCGCCTCAAGCTGCTCGCCACCAAGTTGGCTCCTACAAATCAATTATCTTATCGATCAGCCGCGTCCTTCGCGATCACGGAAGCCCAACAGGTAAAGCACGCCGTCCAGGCCCAATGTAGAGATCGCCTGCTTCGCCGACTGTTTCACCAGCGGCTTGGCACGGAACGCCACACCCAAACCGGCAATCGCCAGCATTGGCAAGTCATTGGCACCGTCGCCGACCGCGATGGTCTGTTCCAGGCTCAGCCCTTCCTTTTGCGCCAGCTCACGCAGCAAATCCGCCTTGCGTTGCGCATCGACAATCGGCTCGATGGCCACGCCGGTGACCTTGCCATCGACCACTTCCAGTTCGTTGGCAAACACGTAGTCAATGCCCAACTTGGCTTGCAGCTGTTTGGCAAAGTAAGTGAAGCCGCCGGACAGGATGGCGGTCTTGTAACCCAGACGCTTGAGCTCGGCGAACAAGGTCTCAGCACCTTCGGTCAGCCGCAGCGACGCACCGATTTCGTCCAGTACGTTGACATCCAGGCCTTTGAGCAACGCCAGTCGCTCTTTGAAGCTGGCACGAAAATCCAGTTCACCGCGCATCGCGCGCTCAGTGATTTCCGACACCCGATCACCAATCCCCGCAGCCTTGGCCAGTTCGTCGATAACCTCGGCCTCGATCAGTGTCGAGTCCATGTCGAACACCGCCAAACGACGGTTACGGCGGAACAGCGAGTCCTGCTGGAATGCGATATCAACATTCAGCGCCTGCGCCACGCTGAGGAACTCGGCCTGCATCGCCTTCGGATCCGCAGGTTCGCCACGCACCGAGAATTCGATGCAGCCTTTGCCTTTGTCCGCAGGCGTATCCAGCGGCATGCGCCCGGACAGACGATCGATCCGGTCGATATTCAGCCCGTACTTGGCCGTGATCGAACTGACGCACTGCAATTGCTCGGCCGTGACCTTACGCGTGAGCAACGTCACGATATGCCGGGCCTTGCCCTGGCCGTCGACCCAGTGTTGATAATCTTCTTCGGACACTGCCGTGAAGCGCACCTGCTGATCCAGCTTGTAACCGGTGAACAGCACGTCTTTCAGCACCGAGGAAGCCTCTTCGGTCCCCGGAATTTCCACCAGGATGCCGAACGACAAGGTGTCGTGGATCACCGCCTGACCGATATCCAGAATGGTCACCCCACCCTGAGCAAGGACCCCAGTGATGGCCGCAGTGAGACCCGGACGGTCTTCACCAGTGATGTTTATCAGGACAATTTCGCGCAAGGCGCACCCCCGCAGTGGAAAAAAACCGCATTCTAACCACTTTCGCTGACCATCGGGCACAGCGAGCGCTTTGCCGCTCAAGGACCGGTCGCTATACTGCGCGCAACTTCGCCAAAAGAACCGTGCTCAGTGAACCGGCCCTCGCCCGTTAAAACCGATAACTTTTTCGTGCTGATCTTCCGGGCATTGCGCCATCGCCGTGTACCGCTTGCCTTACGAATTGCCAGCCATAACGTGATTCTGGTCGCCTTGGCGCTGGTCATCTACGCCTGCGTCATGGGCCTGCAGTTCAAGCAGGCCATGCATGAACAAGCCGATGCGCTAGGCCAGGCCCTGACGACCCAGACCGCCACGTCCGCCACCGAATTGCTGGTGTCCAACGACATCCTCAGCCTCAACGTGCTGCTCGGCAATCTGGTGAAAAACCCGCTGGTCGCGCACGCCGCTATCTATAGCGTGGACAACCGCATTCTTGCCGAAGCCGGCCAGCGCCCGAAAAACGGGCTCTTGGGCGAGGCGCAAGGCCTGTACGAAATCAAGATCACCTTCCAGGACGTGCTGGCCGGGCATCTGCGTATCAGCCTCGACATGACGCAGTTCCAGCAACCGATGACCATCAGCCTGCAAAGCATGGGCATCCTCAGTGGAATTCTGCTGGCGTTGGCCCTCGCGCTAAGCCTGCGTCTGGGCCGCAATATCTCCACGCCGCTGCTGCAACTGCGCGTGTGGTTGCGCGATATCGACGAACACACGCCGGCCACCGATCGCCAGGATGAAATCGGCGACCTGGCGCGGCAGCTGCACCATTCGTTCGCGCCAGAGCCGGCGCCCGTACCGGAACCGGAATACCACGAACCGGAACCCGCGACAGCGTTTATCGAGGACGACGATGACGTCGAACCGATGTTTGCCGCGAACGACCTGAAAGACCCTGATTTTGATGAAACACCCAAGGCTCGCGTCGTTGCGCCTGCGCCGCGTCGAATCGTTGCCGAAGAAGATCAGGACGACGAGGAAGACCCGTTCGCTGATATTCGCGATCATTCGGCTCCAGCTGTCGCCGTGAAACGCGCGCCCGCACCGGTTATGCCCGTGGTTCCGTTGCAGCCGCAACACACCGCCGTGCTGGCTGTGCAACTCGGCGCCCAGGACCAACTGCGACGCCTGCCGCGCGCGCGCCTGACCGATTTGTTGCAACGCTACCGCGACTGCCTCGATCAGGCTGCGTCGCTGTACGAGAGCGAACTGCACACCCTGAACGATGGCAGCACGTTGATGCTGTTCCACAGCCAGGACAGCGGTGACGACTACCTGACTAACGCCATTTGCTGTGGCGAACTGCTACGCGCGCTGAGTCACGCCTTGCAAATTGAGGTCGCGGACAGCGGCATTACCCTGCAATTGCAGTTGGGTCTGACGCTGGGTGAAGGCTTGTCCGGCATGACCCAGATAGACCTGCTGCTGACAGAAACCGCGCAAGACGCCTTGGCCTTGTCGCAACACAGCCGCAATTTGCTGCTGGTGGAGCGCCAGATCAACGACGACCCGCTGATCCGCCAACGCGCCCGCATTCGCCCCATCGCCAGCCCCGAAGGCGCGTGCTGCGTAGAACGGCTGATGGAACCTTACCCGTCGATGCTCGAACGCCAGTTGGCGCGAATGCACGAGGCGCGTAAGGTTTAGGGATAACTACTGTAGGAGCGAACTTGTTCGCGAGAGGCCCACCGCCTCGCCAACAAGTTGGATCCTACAGAGGTGGATCGTATTTGAAGGCATAAAAAAACCGCAGCCTGGGCTGCGGTTTTTTATTGGCCGGTGTTTTCTACTTCATCAGAAGCGGAACACTTCCATATCGGTACGGATCGGCGAGGCAATTGGCATCTTCGGCTTGTCGTCTTCCTTGGCATTACGCACCTGAGCCGGCGCTGCCGCCTTTTTCGGCTCTTCCGCAATCGCAGGCTGGTTGGCCAGCGGCTTGACTGCCAAGCTCATCTGATCAGCCAGACGCTGCAACAACAAGCCCTGAGCTTTCACCTGCGCTGCCGGGGTGCCGACGTGAGTCTGTTCCAGGTGAACCAGTTTGGTATCACGAACCTGGCCCTTGCGATCCAGCAGGCGCCATTGCGCGTCGAGGATAGCCGGCTGATTCACACCCGAATCCAGACGGGTGATCGACAACACCACCTGAACGTCCGGGGTGAAGTTAGCGGTGGACGGTGCCAACACCACGCGCTGGCTGTCGAGTTTCCAGGCCATTTGGCGCAACAGCAATTGATCGATGTCCGAAGACAGGCTGCCGGCCCAACGACCGTCGGTCGAAGCCGTCAGACTGCCATCCGGCTGACGCTGCAACAGGGTTTCGCGTTGCAGGTAGTCCGCCACTGAAACCGGCCCCAGAAGAACTGCCAGTCCAGCACTTTGTTTCGGTTGGCCGGGTTCGCCAGCGTCAAGTTGATATAAGGCCGTCGGTTGTTGAACCGCGCAACCTGTAAGACCTAGTACGCCGGTCAAAAACAATACAGAAGGAAGGCGTAAAAAATTCATCATCCCATCCAGGTAAACGCCATAAGGCGGGTCACATTGAAAATACACACATAAAAATGAAGGCATTACGCCACGCAAATGGCGAAAGACCCCATATCATCCGTGAATATTGGCTATGACTCCAGCGATTATGCGTCGATCTTCGTGGCAAAACGACGACCGCGCGCTTTAAACCGCAGCTATCAAGGGTTTTCGACAATCAACGCAT
Source organism: Pseudomonas sp. NA-150 (assembly GCF_044336365.1). Taxonomy (NCBI): domain Bacteria; kingdom Pseudomonadati; phylum Pseudomonadota; class Gammaproteobacteria; order Pseudomonadales; family Pseudomonadaceae; genus Pseudomonas; species Pseudomonas sp. NA-150. The sequence continues at coordinate 6,170,571 of NZ_CP172305.1, forward strand.
CAACCCGTTGGAAGCCCCGTGGCAGCTTATTACCGCGACGGCCACGCTCACCTTTGTAATGTTCGAGGTCATCGGGCTTCAGCGACAGGGTCCGCTTGCCTGCTTGCAGGACCAGAGTTGCACCTTCCGGGATCACCGCCAGGTCAGTGACGTACTCTTCGCGACTGGCCACTCGCTCACCGGGGATGCCGATGATCTTGTTGCCCTTGCCTTTACCCAGTTGCGGCAGATCGCTGACCTTGAAGATCAACAACCGGCCTTCGGTGGTCACGGCGGCAAGCCAATTCTGCTCACGATCGGTCACCGGACGCGGCAGGATCACCTTGGCCCCGGCTGGCAAGCTCAACAATGCCTTGCCCGCCTTGTTCTTGGCCTGCAAGTCCTCGCCCTTGACCACAAAGCCGTAGCCCGCATCGGAGGCGATGACGTACAGCTCATCGTCATCCGGCAGCAGCACGCACTCGAAGGTCGCGCCCGGTGGCGGTTGCAGCTTGCCGGTCAATGGCTCGCCCTGGCCGCGGGCCGATGGCAAGGTGTGGGCCGCCAGCGAATAACTGCGACCCGTGGAGTCGATAAACACCGCAAACTGGTTGGAGCGCCCCGCCGCCGAGGTCTTGAAGCCGTCTCCGGCTTTGTAGGAAAGCCCGGTGGCGTCGATATCATGGCCTTTGGCGTGACGTACCCAGCCTTTTTCCGACAGCACAACCGTCACCGGTTCGGTCGGCATCAGCTCGTTTTCCGACAACGCCTTGGCCTCGGCACGGGAAACGATCGGCGAACGACGATCATCGCCGTAGGTTTCAGCATCGGCGATCAATTCACTGCGAACCAGCTTGCGCAGTTTGGTTTCGCTGCCCAACAGGGATTGCAGCTTGGCTTGCTCCTTGCGCAATTCGTCCTGCTCGCTGCGCAGTTTCATCTCTTCGAGGCGGGCCAACTGACGCAGGCGGGTGTCGAGGATGTAGTCCGCCTGAATTTCCGACAGCGCAAAGCGTTCGATCAGCTCGGCTTTCGGGTGTTCGGCGGTGCGGATGATATGAATGACTTCATCCAGGTTCAGATAAGCGGTGAGCAAACCGTCCAACAGGTGCAGGCGACGCTCGACCTTGTCCAGACGGAACTGCAAGCGACGACGCACGGTGCCGATGCGGAACACCAGCCACTCGCTGAGCAGCGCTTTCAGGTTTTTCAGCTGCGGCTTGCCGTCGAGGCCAATGATGTTGATGTTGACCCGGTAGCTGGACTCCAGCTCGGTGGTCGCAAACAGATGCTGCATCAGCTCATCAAGGTCAACGCGATTGGAACGCGCAATGATCACGATGCGGCAAGGATGCTCGTGGTCCGACTCGTCGCGGAGGTCGGCGACCATTGGCAGTTTTTTGGCCTGCATCTGCGCCGCGATCTGTTCCAGCACCTTGGCGCCGGACACTTGGTGCGGCAGCGCGGTGACGACGATATCGCCGTCCTCAATGCGGTACACGGCACGCATGCGTACCGAGCCCTTGCCGGTTTCGTACATTTTCAGCAGATCGGCACGCGGGGTGATGATTTCTGCTTCGGTCGGATAGTCCGGGCCTTTGATGTGCTCGCACAATTCTTCGATGGTGGCCTTGGGCTCATCCAGCAAATGCACGCAGGCCGTCGCCACTTCGCGCAAGTTATGCGGCGGCACATCAGTGGCCATGCCCACGGCGATCCCGGTGGTGCCGTTGAGCAGGATGTTTGGCAGACGCGCTGGCAGTACCGCTGGCTCGTCCAGCGTACCGTCGAAGTTCGGCACCCAATCCGCGGTGCCCTGGCCCAGTTCGCTGAGCAGCACTTCGGAGTAACGCGACAGCCGCGCTTCGGTGTAACGCATGGCGGCGAAGGACTTCGGATCATCAGGCGCACCCCAGTTACCCTGGCCGTCCACCAGCGTGTAGCGGTAGCTGAACGGCTGAGCCATCAACACCATGGCTTCGTAGCACGCCGAGTCGCCGTGAGGGTGGAACTTACCGAGTACGTCACCGACGGTACGCGCCGATTTCTTGTGCTTGGAGTCGGCATCGAGCCCCAACTCGCTCATGGCGTAGACAATACGCCGCTGTACAGGCTTCAGGCCGTCGCCGATATGCGGCAGGGCACGGTCCATGATCACGTACATGGAGTAGTTGAGGTAGGCCTGTTCGGTGAAGTCAGCCAGTGACCGACGTTCTACGCCGTCCAGACTGAGGTCAAGGGAGTCGCTCATGCAAGCCTCATCATTTCGTGGTCTGGCGCAGCGACATGGTGCCGCCACGCTGGGTAAATTCGAGTTGTTTCATCGCGCTCATGCCAAGCAATATCTGATCGCCATCCATCCCCGGCACCACCAGCGCGCGCACATCGCGCAGCACGATGTCGCCCAGTTGCAGGCGGTCCAGGCTGGTGCGAAAGCCTTCGGCGCGACCATTGGCGGTGTTGACCGACAGTGGCATGCCGCGCTTGAGTTTCAGCGAATCCGCTACGTCAGCAGGAATCGCAACATCCGTGGCACCGGTATCGACCATAAACTGCACCGTCTGGCCGTTGATCTGGCCACTGGTCACGAAGTGCCCCTGATTGTTGCTCAGTAACTGCACTTCGATGTACCCGTCACCGTGCTGTGAAGCCACGGCCATATTCGGGTTTTCTTGCTTCTGTTCCCACTGCCCGAAAAAGCGCGTGGCCAGAAACAGCCCGGCACACCAGGCCATGATCAGCAATATCCGGCCCGCGCGTTTTCCCGGGGGTTGTTGACTCACTGCTGAGCGCTCCAGCCATCCTTGGGTGCGGCGAAACGCCAGACAATCGGGCGTTTTTCGCCATCGGCGCGGGCGCCGAAATTATTGTCGACGCCAATCCAGGCGCCGTCCTTGTCGATCACCAACGCCTCAGCCAGGCCAAACTCCTGCGAGTAAAGCTTTTCCGGCACCAGCGCGTCGTTGGCAAACGACCAGCAACGCTCAACCTTGGCGGTTTCCAGATCGCGACGGCAGATCTGGTACGCCGCACGCTCCAGGGTAAACAGCTTGCCTTCATAGAGCGCCAGGTCGGCAAAATCTCGTGGCACTTCACGACTGCCCATTTGCGCCGGCATGGTTAGCGTGCCGTCTTCACTGAAGATCACGCAACTGCCCTTGCAGCTCCACTTATCCTGGTCACGCCCCACCACCAACAAGCCGCGCTTTTCGCGCTCGGCGGCCAGCCACAGGCGGTCACCCGCAGGGTTGATGGCAATGCCCTCGAAGATTGCATTGAATTTCTGCAACATGCCTTGGGCCTGAGCCTGTTCGACCACCGCCTTGGGCAGCTTCAGCCAGGTCGGTGCCCCAGAAACCGGCACTTTCAGCACCGCTGCATAGCCTTCACTGACCAGATAACGATTACCGGCGGCGTCACAGGTGATGCCTTCGAAATCCAGCTCACCGCCACGCGCCAGCAACGACGCCTTGGCCATTGAACGCAACCGGAAAGACAAACCGCTGTTGGGTGCCGACGGCGCCTTGATCGTGACCGCTTCAGCCTTCCACACCGACGCCGAGGTATCGAGTTTATAGATCAAGCCGTCATCGCGGTCCGAGACCGTCCACAACTCGCCATTGCACATCGCCAGCCCTGACAGATTGCCGCCGACCATGTCATCGACGGCATGCTCGGAGAGCATTTTCAGTTCGGGCGCTGGCTCGGCAAGCGCGCCACCGAAAAAACCCGGCAGCGCGATCAACAGCAATGCAGCGAGCCACGCTCGCATCAAGCCAGCACCTCGGCCAGGTTGCCTTTGGATTCGAGCCAGCTCTTGCGGTCGCCAGCGCGTTTTTTCGCCAGCAACATATCCATCATTTCCGAGGTGGCAGCGTAGTCATCCAGCGTCAGCTGGACCAGACGCCGGGTATTCGGGTCCATGGTGGTTTCGCGCAGCTGCGGCGGGTTCATTTCACCCAGACCTTTGAATCGGGTGACCTGCGGCTTGCCGCGTTTCTTTTCGGCCACCAGACGGTCGAGGATGCCATCGCGCTCAGCTTCGTCGAGGGCGTAGAAAATCTCTTTGCCGAGGTCGATGCGATACAGCGGCGGCATGGCGACGTAAACGTGGCCCGCGTCTACCAGCGGACGGAAGTGCTGGACGAACAACGCGCACAACAGGGTCGCAATGTGCAGACCGTCGGAGTCGGCGTCGGCGAGGATGCAAATTTTGCCGTAGCGCAATTGGCTGATATCCGCCGCGCCAGGATCGACACCGATGGCCACGGCAATGTTGTGCACTTCCTGGCTGGCAAGCACTTCGCCGCCATCGACTTCCCAGGTGTTGAGAATCTTGCCGCGCAAAGGCAGGATCGCCTGAAACTCCTTATCGCGCGCCTGCTTGGCCGAGCCACCTGCGGAATCACCTTCCACCAGGAACAGCTCGGCACGCATCGGGTCTTGCCCGGCGCAATCCGCCAACTTGCCCGGCAACGCAGGACCGGCGGTAATGCGCTTGCGTTCGACCTTCTTGCTGGCCTTGAGACGACGACCGGCGTTGTTGATCGCCAGCTCGGCCAAAGCCATGCCCAGCTCGGAGTGGGTGTTGAGCCACAGGCTGAACGCGTCCTTGACCACGCCGGAAACAAAGGCCGCCGCCTCACGGGACGACAGGCGCTCTTTGGTCTGGCCGGAGAATTGCGGCTCTTGCATCTTCATCGACAGCACGAAAGCGATACGCTCCCAGATGTCTTCCGGCGCCAGCTTGACGCCACGCGGCAGCAGGTTGCGGAATTCGCAAAACTCGCGCATCGCATCCAGCAGGCCCTGACGCAGGCCGTTGACGTGGGTACCGCCCTGCGCGGTCGGGATCAGGTTGACGTAACTTTCCTGAACGCTGTCGCCGCCTTCGGGCAACCACAGCAGCGCCCAGTCGATGGCTTCCTTATTACCGGCAAAACTGCCGCAGAATGGCTCGTCCGGCAGGCGCAGGAATTCCGTCACCGAATCCTGCAGGTAAGAGCGCAGACCGTCTTCGTAATGCCACTCGATTTTCTCGCCGGTGGACTTGTCTTCGAAGCTGACCAGCAGCCCCGGACACAGCACAGCCTTGGCCTTGAGCACGTGCTTGAGGCGGCTGACGGAGAACTTGGGTGAGTCGAAATATTTCGGATCCGGGGCGAAGTACACGCTGGTCCCGGTATTACGCTTGCCGACGGTACCAATCACGGCCAGTTCGCTGGCCTTGTAGCCATCGGCGAAGGTCATTTCATATTCGTTGCCGTCACGCTTGACCCGCACCCGAACCTGGTTCGAGAGCGCGTTCACCACGGAAATCCCCACGCCGTGGAGACCACCGGAGAACTGGTAGTTCTTGTTGGAGAATTTGCCGCCGGCGTGCAGCTTGGTGAGGATCAGTTCGACACCCGACACACCCTCTTCCGGGTGAATGTCCACCGGCATGCCGCGTCCGTCGTCGGACACTTCCAGCGAGTTGTCGGCATGCAGGATCACCTGCACCGACTTCGCATGCCCCGCGAGGGCTTCGTCGACACTGTTGTCGATGACTTCCTGGGCGAGGTGGTTCGGCCGCGAGGTGTCGGTGTACATGCCCGGGCGTTTGCGGACCGGGTCGAGGCCCGAGAGGACTTCGATGGCGTCTGCGTTATAAGAGCTAGCGCTGGGATTGGCCATGGGGTCTCGTCATCAGTCGTTCATGAAGGTTCGGATTATTAGTGCCGCTTATTACAGGCGTCAGCGCAACACTGACAAATCAATGGCCTGCAACAGCTCCGGCGCAAAGCCGGCAATACTCAGCAACGCCGGCAATTGCTCGGTGAAGCCTTGAAAACTATGATCGCCGCCGGCCTGAATGCGCAAGGCACAGGCTCGGTAAAAGGTCTGGGCACTGCGGTAGTCGAGGGTTTCGTCACCGGTCTGCAACCAGACTTGAACACGCTTGGGGTCCTGCGGGGCGGGCACTTCCAATTCGGCGAGGGCCTGAATGTGGTCGAGGGTCAATTCCCAGCTTTCACCACTGTACAGATTCTGCTGAGTACCGACATAGCCGTCGAACAGCCGATGCGGATTGACCGCCGGGTTGATCAACACTGCCCTGAGGCCGTGGCGCTCAGCCAAGTGAGTCGCATAGTAGCCCCCGAGGGAGCTGCCGACCAGCAGTGGACGCCCCAGCTCGGCGATGGCGGCTTCGAGCTGTGCGATGGCCTCGCGCGGATGGTGATGCAGCGCCGGGACCCGCAACTGCGCGCCGAGCCCCATCGTATCCATCAGCGCCGACAACTGGTTGGCCTTTTTCGACAGCGGCGAGCTGTTCAAGCCGTGGATATACAGCAGTGTCGGTAATTCGCCGGTCATATCCGCTCCTGGAAACCCGTAATCGCAAGCAAAGACGAGGAGTTTACAGGGACTGCCGCCAGATGACTCGCCTTCAGAAACTTCCCGTGCAAATCAGGAAATGTCGCTCAATAACCTTCGCCACCGTAATCCACTTCGAAATCCACGCCTTCGACCCGTGAAACGCGGGTTTCCAGGCGACCGTCGGCATGCAGCCGCAACCAGCGGTAGCCCGGTGCCTTCGTATCGACTTTGAAGTCAACGCTGCCCGGTGCGAATTGAATGCAGGTCGATGGTGATGCCAACAACCGCAAGTCGCCGCGCTGTTGATCGTATTCCTGATGGACATGCCCCCAGAGCAACGCGCGCGCTTGCGGGAAGCGATCGAGCACGGCAAACAGTGCATCGGGGTTGCGCAAGCCTATCGGGTCCATCCAGGCGCAACCAATCGGCACAGGATTATGGTGCAGGCAGATTAAATGATGACGTTCCGGCGCCTCGCTCAACGACTGCGCCAGCAACTGCAATTGTTGATCCTCCAGATAGCCAGGCACTGAACCCGGCACCGACGAGTCGAGCAAGGTAATGCGCCACTGACCGACGTCGATGACAGGATTGAGGAAATCACTGTGCTGCGCGGCTTCGGCCATTTGCGGCAATTCGTCGTGATTACCGGGAAACCAGCGCGTCGGCGCCGCAATCCGTGAACTTGCCTCACGAAATGCCTGATACGACTCGACGGTTCCGTCCTGAGACAAATCACCGCTGGCGATCACCAGATCAATCGTCGGCTGTTCGGCCAGAACGCGCTCGATGACCTTGTTCAGGCTCTCACGGGTGTTCATGCCCAACAACTTGCCGTCCGCTTCGGCGAACAGATGGCTGTCGGATAACTGGACCAGGGTGACCGAAGATTCGGCGATGGAACTAGGGGCGCTCGGCAATGCCGTCTCCTTGAGCTATTTGGACACGATTATGCGATGAAGCAACCCCAACGGTAACCCCGCCAGCAAGACCTGCTTCACATTCTGCACAGTTGTTTGGTCCGGCAATGAACCGCGCGTATCAGCGCACGACCTCAAACTCATGCCCGCACGCGAGACAATGGCTCAGCCACTCGCCGAGAAAAAGGTTCAATTGCGCCTTTTCATCGGGTTGGTGCATGTCGGCATTGGGATACGGGTAGATGCTACGAAAGCGTCGGGCATGCTCGGCGCCGATGACTTCGGCCATGCGCGCATCGTGGTAAACCTGAACTTCGAGTTTCGGCACCGGCAGCCACGGCAGGCTGTGTTCCTGGCGAACGTGCAGGGTGGTGGTGTAAGGGCAATCGAGGACCACCTCGACCGCCAACACGCCGAGCATCTGGTCGCCCTGGGTTACGGCAACCCGGCGCGAACGCTGTTCGTTGCGCATATCGGGAAGCAGCCGCATCAAGCGCGCATAGTTGGCCTCGCAGGCCGCCTGCAGCCCGACAAGATCAACACGATAGCGCTCGCGCAAAAGATTCACGACCATAGCCCCCTGACTTCAGCCCGGTTCAATGCCAGCCATTGCAACGCAATCATCGTGGCGGCATTGGCAATTCGTCCATCACGTATGGCTTGCAAGGCATCGTCCAATGCCCACACCGATACGCGAATATCCTCACCTTCTGACTCCAGTCCGTGTACGCCCCCTGCCCCCTCGCTCTCACAATGCCCCAAGTAGATGTGAACATACTCACAACTGCCGCCTGGGGATGGAAAGTACTTGGTGATCGGCAACATCGCACTGAAGGTAAGCCCAGCTTCCTCTTCTGCTTCGCGGTGGGCAACCTCTTCCGGTTGTTCATCCTTGTCGATCAAGCCGGCGACCAGTTCGATCAACCACGGATTATCGACCCGACCCAGCGCACCCACGCGAAACTGCTCGATCAGCACTACTTCGTCACGTTTGGCGTCGTATGGCAAGACACACACGGCGTCATGACGCACAAACAGTTCGCGATTGATTTCCCGCCCCATGCCGCCATTGAACAGCTCGTGGCGCAGCGTGACGCGATCCAGTTGGTAAAAACCCTTATAGCAGGTCTCACGCCCGGTAATTTCAACCGCCGACGGGACGGATTTGTTCGTATCGGTCATAAATTTCTCGCTATACAACCTGCTTCGACTTTCGCGCCATCCTAACGCGCTCCATCGCAGGATGCAGCCCCCTTAAACCTGCCATTGGGGCAACCAGGGTAGACGATCGACCCGCAAACAATTTCTAATGAGCCTAGTGGCGAACTGATTGGATTGCTTGCAGTCGAAGCACTCTGATTCGCCTTTTCTGTTACTGCCAAGGAACACCATGTCACTCATCAGGATCACAACACTGGCTTGCCTCGCGCTGGCGCTGGGCGCCTGCCAAAGTCTGTTCCAGCCCAATCTGCAGAAGCCCATCGACGTGCAACGCGACGCAAGCGAACAGGTAAAACCGGGTTGCGCCGAGAAAGATTGCCCGCTGGTGAACGTGGATACCGTGCACTTTCCCGACGAGCCAATACTCGACAGCATGGTGCAGAAAACCCTGCTGCAAATGACCCCGAATTCGGCAAGCGGATCAGTGCCGGTTTCGCTCAAAGCCTATGAAGATTTGTTCCTGCGGACCGCACCCAATGGCACCAACAGCTACCTGCAGGCCAAGGTACGGGAGCAGCATGACGGTCTGGTGATCGTCGAGTTGTCCAGCTATCTGGAAAAGAACGACGGACAAGGTGAGCCCGGGCGCGCCTTCATCAACTACTCGCGCGAGCAGCACAAGGCGTTGACCCTGCAAGACATGCTGTTGCCGGGCGAGGAAGACGCGTTCTGGCTGACCGCCCAGCAAGCGCACAAGGAATGGATGATCAATACCGGCGTGGCGCGCGATCCGGAATTCGTGAAGGCCTGGCACTTCCAGAAGACCCCGCACGTAGCGCTGACTTACGACGGCGTGATTCTGAAATATGACGTGACAACCATTGCGCCCTACGCCATGGGCCACGTCGAGCTGAAGATTTCATACCTTCAGCTCAACGGCATCCTCAAGCCGGAACTGTTCCCGAGCCGCGGTTGAACACCCGACCCAGCAGCAGTTGCAACACGCCGGCCACGATCAGGGCCGGCAGTGTTGCGCCGACATTCGGGTACAGGTTAGCCAGCACTTGATAGGCGGCAATCCCACCGAACCAGGCCAGCAGGGTCATCCAGCGCAATCCGACAGTCGCGGTTTGCGCGCGACGACGACGCAGGATGAAGTGGTCGACCAGCACCACACCGAACAACGGCGCGAACACCGAGCCGATCAGCAACAGGAAGTTCTGGTACTGCGCCAGCGGCGCGAAGCAGGCGATCAAAGTGCAGATCACACCGATGCCCAACGCCAGATGCTCGACCTTCAAGCGCAACAGAATCCCGCTGGAAACCGCTGCCGAGTGAATGTCGGCGAAGGCGTTTTCCGATTCGTCGATCAGAATCAGCAGCAGCGGAATACCCAGACCTGCCCCCGACAATGCCAGCAACAAGGCATTCATTTCGCCACTTGGCGCAAAGGCCAGGGTGTAGGCAACGCCCAGGCTCATCAGCCAGAAGTTACCGATGAAAAAGCCTAACGCGGTGCCACCGAAGACACTGGCGGCGCGCTTGCCGAAGCGTGAGTAATCGGCGATCAGCGGCAGCCACGACAGCGGCATCGCAATCGCAATGTCGAAGCCCACGGCGAACGGCATCGAGCCATCACCGGCACGCGCCCACAGTGCGGACAAGTCAGTTTTGCTGAACAGGTTCCAGGTCAGCCACACGCAGGCGGCCAGCAGCAACCAGATACCCCACTTGCGCAGAATCCGCCGAACGAAGGTTAGCGGTCCGCTGACGGCGAGCAAGGTGGCCAGTGCGCCGAACACCAGGGTCCAGAGCATCGGGCTCGCCCACAGGCTGCCTTCGGCGAACGCGCGAGCGCCCAGCAAGCTGGCGGCATCGCGCATGACGATAATTTCGAAAGCGCCCCAACCCACCAGTTGCAGCAGGTTCAACACCGCTGGCAGCGATGCGCCTTGGGTGCCAAGACTAAGCTTCAGCGCGGCCATGGCCGAGAGGCCGGTGTCACTGCCAATCACACCTGCGGCCGCCAATAGCAAAACGCCAATCAGGGTGCCGAAAAAAATCGCCAGCATCGAACCGGACAAGCCAAGCCCCGGTGCGAGCAAGGCGCCGGTTTGCAGCACCATCAGGCCGATGCCGAGGGAGAACCACAGGGAAAACAGATCACGCCCGCCAAATACGCGTTTGCCCACAGGCACCGCGACATCGGGGGAATAGGTGTTGGTTGAAATGCTCACGGGTGTTATCTCAGAGGAAAAGGGGTGTACACGGCCCCCTGTAGGAGCTGCCGCAGGCTGCGATCGGCCGCGAAGCGGTCGTGTATTGAAGGTCCTTCGGACCTTATCGCAGCCTTCGGCAGCTCCTACAAAGGATCTACGTCAGGTCAAATTTTTTTATAAAGCTGACTGCCTTCTTGCTTGAAGCGCTCTGCCTGCTCACGCAAACCGTCCTGCACCGCCACGTCCACCGCTTCGATACGCTGGTTAGCAGCGTACTCACGGACTTCCTGGGTGATTTTCATCGAGCAGAACTTCGGCCCGCACATGGAGCAGAAGTGCGCGACCTTGGCCGAGTCCTTCGGCAGGGTTTCGTCGTGGTACGAACGGGCGGTGTCCGGGTCCAGGCCGAGGTTGAACTGGTCTTCCCAACGGAACTCGAAGCGCGCCTTGCTCAGTGCATTGTCGCGAATCTGCGCGCCGGGGTGCCCCTTGGCCAGGTCCGCCGCGTGCGCCGCGATTTTATAGGTGATGATCCCGGTCTTCACGTCATCTTTGTTCGGCAGGCCCAGGTGTTCCTTAGGCGTGACATAGCAGAGCATGGCGCAACCGAACCAGCCGATCATCGCGGCACCGATGCCCGAGGTGATGTGGTCGTAGCCCGGTGCGATGTCGGTGGTCAGCGGGCCGAGGGTATAGAACGGCGCTTCGTCACAGCACTCCAGCTGCTTGTCCATGTTCTCCTTGATCAACTGCATCGGCACGTGGCCCGGGCCTTCGATCATGGTCTGTACGTCGTGCTTCCAGGCGATCTTGGTCAGTTCGCCGAGGGTTTCCAGCTCACCGAATTGCGCGGCATCGTTGGCGTCGGCAATCGAACCCGGACGCAGGCCGTCGCCCAGCGAGAAGCTGACGTCGTAGGCCTTCATGATTTCGCAGATGTCTTCGAAATGGGTGTAGAGGAAGTTTTCCTTGTGATGCGCCAGGCACCACTTGGCCATGATCGAACCGCCACGGCTGACGATCCCGGTCACTCGCTTGGCGGTCAGTGGCACGTAGCGCAGCAACACGCCAGCGTGAATGGTGAAGTAATCGACGCCCTGCTCGGCCTGCTCGATCAGCGTGTCGCGGAACAATTCCCAGGTCAGGTCTTCGGCCGCGCCGCCGACTTTTTCCAGCGCCTGATAAATCGGCACGGTGCCAATCGGAACCGGCGAGTTACGGATGATCCACTCGCGGGTTTCGTGGATGTGTTTGCCGGTGGACAGGTCCATGACCGTGTCCGAACCCCAACGAATGCCCCAGGTCAGCTTGGCCACTTCCTCTTCGATGGAAGAACCCAGCGCACTGTTGCCGATGTTGCCGTTGATCTTCACCAGGAAGTTGCGGCCGATGATCATCGGCTCCAACTCGACGTGGTTGATGTTGGCCGGAATGATCGCGCGACCGCGGGCGATTTCTTCGCGGACGAATTCAGCGGTGATTTCTTTCGGGATGCTGGCGCCGAAACTGTGACCGGCGTGTTGCTGGGTCAGTAGACCCGCAGCACGGGCTTCCTCCAGCTTCATGTTTTCGCGGATGGCGACGTATTCCATCTCGGCAGTGATGATGCCCTGACGCGCGTAGTGCATCTGGCTGACGTTGGCACCGGCCTTGGCCCGACGCGGATTGCGCACATGGGCGAAACGCAGTGCGGTCAGTTCAGCATCGCTCAAACGCTGCTGACCGAAGTTCGAACTCAGACCTGCCAGGCGCTCGGTATCGTTACGCGAGTCGATCCACGGCGAACGGACGTCCGCGAGGCCTTTGCGCACGTCGATGATCACGTTGGGGTCGGTGTACGGACCCGAGGTGTCGTAGACGACAACGGGGGCATTGATCTCGCCGCCAAAATCGGTCGGCGTCACGTCCAGGCTGACTTGACGCATCGGCACCAGAATGTCCGGGCGCGAGCCTTGAACATAGATCTTTTGCGACCGGGTAAAGGGTTGAACCGATCCCGAATCGACTTGGGCCGAGTCACTGAGGTTTGCTGCGTTTTTTGCTTTTATGCTCATCACGGGCTCTCCAGACATCATCCAGCGGCGGATTAATTGTCGGAGCGAAACCTGAAAGGCACGGACGCACCATGGACGGTGCTGAGAAACGAAACGAGAAGGAGTTGTTCATTTTTTGAACAATCGACCCCGGACGAAACTCAAGAGGACTCGCCGGGAGACGAGAAATCTTGTTCCCTACGCAGGCGCTAACCTGATCAGGTTCAACGGGATCCGGATTAACCGATCTCAGCCTCATAGCAAGGCACCCCGACAAGAACGCGGCCAGTCTAGTCCATCAGAGAGCCAAAAGGCCAACATCGTTGAATATTGCTCGATAAATGGCGGATATGCAGGATTGTTGCGAACCCACCCCGGCACTACACTCGCTACGCGATAGCTGTGCCCGTCCCGTGGAAGCCCGATCTTGACGCTGTCGATCACGCTCCCTGGCCTTGGCCGCCCAATAACAACTGCACTATTTACTGTAGGGAACGCCTCATGCTGCGCAAACTTTCACTGGCGCTCGCCGTGTCTTGTGCTTCCAATGGAATGGTCTGGGCAGCTGATATGCCTTTGCCGACCAAGACTGGCCTGGTCAACGTTTACGAAGAGGCCGTGAACAACAACTCCGACCTGGCCGCCGCACGCGCCAACTACCAGGCGCAAAAAGAAATCGTGCCCCAGGCCCGCGCCGGTCTGCTGCCCAACTTGTCGGCCGGCGCCAACGTGCAAACCACGCGCACCGAGATCGATCACCCTTCAGCGGACCTCACGCGCAGTGGCACGATTTACCAGGCCACCCTGGCCCAGCCTATCTTCCGCGCCGATCGCTGGTTCCAGTTCCAGGCGGCCAAGGCTGTCGACGAGCAGTCGATGCTGCAACTGTCGGCCACCGAACAGAATCTGATCCTGCAAAGCGCGCTGGATTATTTCACCGTGCTGCGTTCCGAAGACAATCTGGCCTCGACCAAGGCCGAAGAGGCGGCGTTCAAGCGTCAGCTGGATCAGGCCAACGAACGCTTCGATGTCGGGCTCTCGGACAAGACTGACGTACTGCAAGCGCAGGCCAGTTATGACACCGCGCGCGCCAACCGTATCGTCGCCAAGCGTCAGGTGGACGATGCGTTTCAGGCGCTGGTGACCCTGACCAACCGCGATTACAACTCCATTGAAGGCATCGTCCACACGCTGCCGGTCCTTGCGCCAACGCCTAACGATGCCAAGGCCTGGGTCGACACCGCCACCCAACAAAACCTCAACCTGTTGGCCAGTAATTACTCGGTCACGGCTGCGGAAGAAACCCTGAAACAACGCAAGGCCGGGCACGCGCCGACCCTCGACGCGGTGGCTTCCTACAAGCGCGGCGACAACGATGCGTTTGGCCTGAGCAACCCGAATTTCACCGGGCAAAATTACAGCGGCGACGTTTCACAGCGCAGTATCGGCCTTGAGTTGAACGTGCCGATCTACAGCGGTGGCTTGACCAGCTCGCAAGTGCGCGAAGCCTATTCGCGCCTGAACCAGAGTGAACAGCAGCGTGAAAGCCTGCGTCGTCAGGTGGTAGAAAACACGCGCAACCTGCATCGCGCGGTGAATACCGATGTCGAACAGGTTCAAGCGCGCAAGCAGTCGATCATTTCCAACCAGAGTGCGTTGGAAGCGACGGAAATCGGCTATCAGGTGGGTACGCGCAACATCGTCGATGTACTCGATGCACAGCGTCAGTTGTACAGTTCGGTGCGAGATTACAACAACACGCGTTATGACTACATCCTCGACAACTTGCGTCTGAAGCAGGCCGCGGGGACCTTGAATCCGGGTGACTTGCAGGCTCTGTCGCGTTATTTGAAGGCCGATTACAACCCCGACAAAGACTTCCTGCCGCCGGACCTGGCCAAAGAAGCGCAGAAGAATTTCGACAAGCCTTCGGAGTATTGATCCAGCCCGCAGTTTTTGTAGGAGCGGGCTTGCCCGCGATCCGTCTGACGCGGTGTGTCAGATATGATGCCATCGCGGGCACGCCCGCTCCTACAGGCTCCCTACCTTCTTTAGCATTTCCAGCAACCGCTGCAACGCGCCCTGATTGGCGCGCATCACCTCCAACCCCGCCGCCGCCATGTTGCGCGCGATGGCCGGCTCATCGAATAACCGCTGCACCGCCTTGCCCAACCCCGCGGCATCGGTCACCTCTTCCAACGCTCCGGCGTAACGCAGCAGCGCTGCGATTTCCAGGAAGTTGAACAGGTGCGGGCCGCTTAACACCGGTTTGGCCAGCGCCGCAGGCTCCAACAGGTTATGCCCACCGTTAGGTACCAGACTGCCACCCACAAACGCGCAATCTGCCAGCGCATACAGAAAAAGCAACTCGCCCATGGTGTCGCCCACCAGCACTGAAGTGCTCGCGGTGACCGACTGACCACTGGAGCGACGCACCGTCTCGAACCCTTGCTGCACACACAGATCATGCACGCTGTTAAAGCGCTCCGGATGACGCGGCACCAGAATCAGCAAGGCGTCGGGGTGGCTGGCCAGCAATTGACGATGGGCAGCCAACACCGTTTCGTCTTCACCGGCGTGGGTGCTGGCGGCGATCCAGATCGGACGCTGGGTGGTCTGCCATTGCTCGCGTAGCGCCGACGCACGCGCCAGTAATTGCGGGTCGATGCTCAGGTCAAATTTGATCGACCCGGTGACCTCGACACATTCCGCACGCGCGCCCAGAGCGCGGAAGCGCTGCGCCTCGGCCTCGGTCTGTACTGCGAAGCCGCTCATCTCGGCCAGCATCGGCCGCGTGAGTTTAGCGAAACGTCCGTAGCCCCTGGCCGAACGCTCTGACAGCCGCGCGTTGGCCAACACCACCGGGATTCCGCGTGTTGCGCATTGGTGAATATGGTTAGGCCACAGTTCGGTTTCCATGATCACCACAAGCCGTGGCTGGATGTGATCGAGAAAACGCCCCGCCGCCCATGGCAAGTCATAAGGCAGGTAGCAGTGCTGAATCCTAGGCTCGTTGCCGAACAACGCTTTGATTCGCTCCGAGCCGGTGGGCGTCATGCAGGTCACGGTAATCGGCAGCTGTGGATAACGTTCGAGCAAGGCACGGATCATCGGCGCGGCGGCGATGCTTTCGCCCACGGACACCGCGTGCACCCAGATCCCGCCGCGTTGCATCGTCGGCAGACCGAAGGCGAAGCGCTCGCCAATTCGCTTTGCATAGGCCGGCGCCTTACGCGCTCGCAGCCACAGACGCACGGCAACCACTGGCAAGCCGAGATGAAACAGCAAGGTATAAAAAAGTCTATTCATGGCGGCGAAGTCTATCAGCCAATCGCCTGCAAATGACGGGCAAAGCACTCGGCCAACCAACGCGCCGCCGGACCGAGCGGCTCGTCTCGCCGCCAGACCATCTCCACCACCAACGCCGGCGGGGTCCAGTCGCTGGCCAACTCGACCATCAGGTTCTGATACGCCGGGTATTGCACCACATGCCGTGGTAGCCAGGCCCAACCGAGTCCGCGCATCAACAATTCGGCCATCACGTAGAAGCTGTCGGCGCGCCAGATTTGCGCACTGATCTGCTCGCCGCCGGGATAGCCGCTTTGCTGCGGCGTGATCAGCAGTTGCCGATGACGCCCCAGATGCTGACGACTGACCCGCGATTCGTTGACCAGAGGATGCCCCACCGCACAGACCGTGACCATTTCGACGCTGCCCAGCACCCGACGCTCCAGTGCTTCGGGCATTTGCTCGTGGTTGAACAGCAAACCCAAATCCGCGCGCCGCTCGATCAGCTTGCGCGCCACATCCCCTTGGGCGCCGCTGGCCAGTTGCACTTCGACACTGGGATAGCGCTCGGCCAGCGCTTCGAGGCTGTCCAATACCGGTTGATAGGGCATGGCTTCGTCGTGGGCCAACCGCAGCGAAGCCTCTTGGCCGCGCATCAGCGCCAACGCCCGCCCGTCCAGCCGCTCGCATTGGCGCAACAGCTCCCGCGCCTCTTCCAACAGCGCGCCGCCGGCTTCGGTCAAGCGTGGCTGGCGGCCGCTGCTGCGCTCAAACAGGCTGACACCGAGATCAGCTTCCAACATGGCAATGGCGCTGCTGACCGCTGACTGCGCGCGCTTCATGTCCCGCGCCACGGCCGAAAAAGAGCGTTGTTCCGCGACGCTGACGAATAACCGGATCTGCTCGAGATTCCACTGCACCGCACACCAACCTATCTGCCATTGAGATAGGTAATGACTTTACCCCATCTGTGCGATCTCTAGAATGCACAACTATTGAAAAGGAGCTGAACCATGACTGCCTACTATTATCTGGCCATTGCCATCTGCGCTGAAGTGATCGCCACCGTTTCGATGAAAGCCGTCAAAGGCCTGAGCACGCCATTGCCTTTGCTGCTGGTGATTGTCGGATATGGCATTGCCTTCTGGATGCTGACGCTGGTGGTGCGCAGTATCCCGGTGGGCGTGGCGTATGCGGTCTGGGCCGGCATGGGGATTGTCATGGTCAGCATCGCCGCATTATTTATTTATGGGCAGAAACTCGACGTGCCGGCCATGCTCGGTATGGGTTTGATCGTGGTCGGGGTGGTGGTGATTCAACTGTTCTCGAAAACCGCCGGGCATTGAAAACGCGATCCCCTATAATGGCGGCATTCGTCTGCCACTGAGGTCGCTCATGTCATCTGCTATTTCCACTGACGTTCTGATCGTCGGCGCCGGCGTTGCCGGCCTTTGGCTGAATGCGCGCCTGCGCCGCCAAGGGTTTTCGACTGTATTGGTGGAAAGCGCCAGCCTTGGCGGCGGGCAAAGCACAAAGTCGCAGGGCATCATCCACGGCGGCGCCAAGTACGCGCTGCACGGTGCCCTGAGCGGCGCCTCGGAAGCCATCGCCGACATGCCACGCCGCTGGCGCGAGGCCATCGCGGGCAAGGGCGAGTTGGACCTCTCGGGCGTCAACCTGCTGTCTGAAGCCCACTATCTGTGGTCGCCCGGCACCATCGCCGGCAACCTCACCAGCTTCTTCGCCAGCAAGGCAGTGCGCGGTCGTGTCGATCAAGTGACCGGCAGCGACCTGCCCCCGGCGCTGCAAAACCCGGCCTTCAAAGGCAAGGTCTATCGCCTGGCCGAGCTGGTGATCGATACACCGAGCCTGATCAAGCGTCTGGTCGAACTCTCGGGCGACAGCTTGCTTGCCGGTCATGACATCGAGCCGTTGTATGCCGCCGACAAACACGAGCCTGAAGAGCTGACCGGCCTGCGGGTCGACGGTCGGGAAATCCATGCCCAGCGCGTGGTGCTCAGCGCCGGCGCCGGCAATGCTGCATTACTCAAGTTAATGAAGGTCGAACACCCGACCATGCAGCGCCGTCCGTTACACATGGTAATGGTCAAAGGTCCGACCCTGAAACCGCTGTTCGCCCATTGCCTGGGCGGCGGACCGAAGCCTCGGGTCACCGTGACCACTCATCCGGCAGCCGATGGTCAGTGGGTCTGGTACCTGGGAGGTGATATCTCCGAGGCCGACGGCGTTGCGCGCGACCCAGAGGCACAAATTGCCGCGGCCAAAAAGGAAATGGGCAGCCTGTTGCCGTGGGTCGATTTCAGTCAGGCGCAGTGGGCGACTTTGCGCATTGATCGTGCTGAGCCGGCGCAGGCTGGCCTGGTTCGTCCAGACAACGCCTTTCTGTTTTCGAAGAAAAGCCTGATGGTCGGCTGGCCCACGAAACTGGCGCTGGCCCCGGACTTTGCCGACCGCGTCCTGGAAAAACTCGCGCGCGACGGCGTGCACCCGACACCACAGCCAAAGCTGGTCGGCCTGCCGAAACCGCCGATGGCAATCCCGGCCTGGGATGAGCTGTTGCCATGATCCAGACCTTGCACGATCTGCACCGCCCCCTCGGCAGTACCGGTCTCAGTGTTTCACCGCTGGGGTTGGGGACGGTCAAGCTGGGGCGCGATCAGGGGGTCAAATACCCCAACGGTTTTACCATCCCCAACGACCAGGATGCGCGGATGCTGCTCAAGCAAGCCCGCGATCTGGGGATCAACCTGATCGACACGGCCCCCGCGTATGGCATTAGTGAAGAGCGCCTGGGTCCATTGCTGCGCGGCCAGCGTCAAGACTGGGTGATCGTCAGCAAAGTCGGCGAAGAATTCGATGCAGGCCAGTCGCGCCACGACTTCAGCGCCAAGCACACGCGGATGTCGGTGGAACGCAGCCTCCAGCGCCTGGAAACCGACTTCATCGATCTGGTGTTAGTGCATTCCGACGGCAACGATCTGTCGGTGCTCAACGATTGCGAGGTGTATCAGGCGCTGGCGGAACTCAAGCAGCAGGGCAAGATTCGCGGCTATGGATTTTCCGGAAAAACCGTCGAGGGAGGTTTATTAGCCCTGCGCGAAGGTGATTGTGCGATGGTCACCTACAATCTCAACGAACAAGGCGAAAAGCCGGTTCTGGACTACGCCGCCAGCCATGGCAAAGCCATTCTGGTGAAGAAGGCGCTGGCCAGTGGTCATGTCTGCCTGAGCCCTGGAGTCGATCCCGTTCAAGCCAGCTTCCAGCTGCTGTTTGAGCACCCGGGTGTCGCCAGTGCTATTGTCGGAACGATTAATCCGTTGCACCTGGCCCATAACGTGGCAACCGCCGCCGCTGTGATACGCCGTCAGCTGTGATGTCGACGGCGGCCGCCCACCTCAGGAAGGAGCCGACATGCCGCGAACGTTGATTCGTAAAAATCCCAGCAACTTCAAGACCTTGCCCTTAGCGGTCGAGGCTACGCATGAAGGTTTGAGCTACCAGAGCGTCGGTAAACCGTTGAATTTTGCCCAGACTCTGCAACGTCGACGCAAGATCGAAGTTCCGGATACCGAACGCTTTTCAGTAGAGCTGGCCAACCTCGGGGTGTCAGTGCGGTTGACCTTGAATTGGCAGAATCGTGATTACTGGGTGCTCGTTCGGCAGCGTCGCCAGGACCGTGGCGATGTGGTGCTGAAACTGATTTCCGGCTACGTGCCCGCCCACGAGCTGAACCTGCCGTTACACACGGCGATTCAGGAAGTCGCCGAGGAATGCCTGATCGAAACCCCGCAAGGCTGGCTCAGCGGGCGCTTCAATGATACCTGGCTACCCGCGCCTTACGCGGCGGCCCTGCATTACCGCGAAGCAATGCCCTTTCGCCTGAGCCCGCTGTCTGGCGCGGCGCGGCCCGTGCGTTGTGGCAACATGACCTTGATGGAACGCCCGCGCGCGTATGTGCATTTGCCCACAGCCTCTCTGCAACTGATCTACGACATGCGCCTGGAAGTCCCCAGAGAAGCAAGACCCCTGAGCCTGTTTCACGTCGATGAAAGCCTGGAAAACGATCAACTGGTCGCCCGCCTGAACCGCAGTCGCCCGGATCTGTATTTGATGCCATTGGAAAACGGTCTACCGATTCCTGAGTTGTACACCCTCAAGCGCGACAAGCTACAGCCAGCCGGCACGCGCGGCCTGTACCTGGCGGAAAGCTTTGCCCCGCAGCAAGGCTGGGTGGTGAAGGATGAGCGGATTCGCTGGAAGGATTGGCTCAGCCAGCAAGGCTTGAGCACACCGCCGAAGAAGACGGGTTTGAAGAGCCTGACCGGAAAAGCCAGGCAACTGCTGCAACTGGCGCGCAGTAGTTTGAGTAAATGATCACAAGACTTCTGTAGGAGCTGCCGAAGGCTGCGATCCCGACGGCCGGAAGGCTGTTCCAGCCTTATCGCAGCCTGCGGCAGCTCCTACAGGTGAAAGCTTTTTACTGGCGGCGGATTTTTTCGACGATCGCCGTGGTTGAGCTGTTAGCAACCAGCCCCAGGACTTTCACCTTGCCGCCATACGCCTGAACGATCTCGGCACCAACCACTTGATCGATCCCATAGTCGCCGCCTTTGACCAACACGTCTGGCTTGACGTGAGCCAGCAGGTTTTCCGGGGTGCCTTCCGGAAAGCTGATCACCCAATCCACCGCACCCAGCCCAGCCAGAACCGCCATGCGTCGGTCAACGCTGTTGATCGGTCGACCAGGCCCTTTCAAGCGGCTTACAGACGCATCGTCGTTGACTGCCACGATCAACCGGTCGCCTTGAGCCCGCGCCTGCTCCAGATAGGTCACATGCCCCGCGTGCAGGATGTCGAAGCAGCCATTGGTGAACACGATCGACTCTTTGTGCGCCCGCGCATCGTCGATGGCCAGCAGCAACTGATCGAGGCTCAGTACGCCGCGCTCGGAGCCTTCTTCACGCTGGATCGCCCGGCGCAATTCAGGCGCGCTGATCGCCGCTGTACCCAACTTGCCAACCACGATGCCGGCAGCCAGGTTGGCCAGCGCCACGGCGTGCGGCAGTTCTTCGCCCGCTGCTATCGCCGCAGCCAGGGTAGAAATCACGGTATCGCCGGCGCCGGTGACGTCGAACACTTCACGAGCACGGGCAGGCAAGTGCAGCGCGGGATGATCACGACGCAGCAAGGTCATGCCATGCTCGCCACGGGTCACCAGCAAAGCCCCCAGATCCAGCTCGGTCATCAGCTGTGCGCCTTTGGCGACCAACTCCGCCTCATCGACACAGTGGCCAACGATGGCTTCGAATTCGCTGAGATTCGGCGTAATAACGCTGGCGCCACGATAGATGGCAAAGTCCTTGCCTTTCGGATCGGCCAGTACCGGGATACCCCGCGCACGCGCCGCCTGAATCAGCACTTGATGGTTGCGCAACGCGCCTTTGCCGTAATCGGACAGCACTAGCACCTTGATGCCATCGAGCATGTCTTCGACTTCAGCACTCAAGGCCAGGGCATCGGTGGCGAACGGTTCTTCGAAATCGATACGCAGCAATTGCTGGTGACGGCTCATGACCCGCAGCTTGACGATGGTCGGCTGGTGCGCGATGCGCTGAAAACGCGCCGTCACGCCGGCGGCCTTCAGGCTATTGGCCAGACTGTCGGCGGCCTCGTCTTCCCCGGTTACACCGACCAGTGAAGCTGGCGCGCCCAAGGCAGCAATGTTCAAGGCAACGTTGGCGGCACCGCCCGGACGATCCTCGATTTGCTCGACCTTGACCACTGGCACCGGCGCCTCCGGTGAAATCCGCGAGGTGCCGCCATGCCAATAGCGGTCGAGCATGACATCGCCAACCACCAGCACAGGCGCTTGATCGAAACGCGGCATGGACAACTTCATCGAACAACCCGTAACTAGAATGAACAAGAGCGGAATCTTAGCACAGGGTTGGCTTGTCACCATGTGTGACCGATGGCGAGGTATTTCAGGAATGTAGGAAATTTCAGGGAGACCCATAACCCTGTAGGAGCTGCCGAAGGCTGCGATGCCGTCAGCCGGAAGGCCGTTCCGGCCTTATCGCAGCCTCCGGCAGCTCCTACAGGGTTACGTCGGAAGAATCAGGCGATACCGGCCGTCACCGGTTCATCCAGACCCAAGGCATTCAACCGGGCGTAGTAGCCGTTCTGCGCCAGCAGCTCGGCATGGGTGCCGCGCTCGACGATGGCGCCCTGGTCCATAACCAGAATCATGTCGGCCTTTTCGATGGTGGACAGACGGTGGGCGATGACCAGGGTCGTCCGACCTTTCATGACCTGATCCAGTGCCGCCTGAATGTGTCGCTCGGACTCGGTATCCAGCGCCGAGGTAGCTTCGTCGAGGATCAGTAGCGGAGCGTTCTTCAGCAAGGCACGGGCAATCGCCAAACGCTGACGCTGACCGCCAGACAGCAGCACGCCATTCTCGCCGACCTGGGTGTCGAAGCCCTCTGGCAGTTGCTCGATGAACTCCTTGGCATACGCATCGGCGGCCGCGGCTTCGATATCAGCTCGCGGGGCACCTTGAAGATCACCGTAGGCGATGTTGTTGGCCACGCTGTCGTTGAACAAGGTTACGTGCTGGGTCACTTGTGCCACGTGCCGACGCAGATTACGCAGGCGGTACTCTTCGACTTCGACCCCGTCGAGGTAAATGCCACCGGTTTCGTGATGGTAGAAACGCGGAATCAGGCTCGCCAGGGTCGACTTGCCACTGCCCGAACGCCCCACCAGAGCGATCATCTGCCCAGGTGCGGCAGTGAAGCTGATGTCTTTCAATACCTGACGCTGAGTGCCTGGGTAGGTAAAGTTCAGGTTACGCACTTCCAGATGACCGTTGACGCGCTCACGCTCGACGGTGCCGTTGTCGATTTCCGACTCTACGTCCAGTTGCTCGAAGATGCTTTCCGCGCCGGCGACACCCTTCTGGATGGTCGAACTCACTTCCGACAACTGACGAATAGGCTTGGGCAACAGACCAGCCGCCGTGATGTAAGCCACCAGATCACCCGGCGTCGCATCGCCACGCAGCAGCAAAACGAGGAACATCAAGGCTGCCATGGCGCTGTAGATCACCAATTGCAGCATCGGCGTATAGACCGCGCTGGTCTTGTTCATGCGCAGTTGCTTCTCGGTATTGCTTTCACTGGCGTTCTTGAAGCGCTGTTCTTCGTAGTTCTCGCCGCCGAAGCTGCGGACCACGCGATACCCCTGAATGGTTTCCGACGCGACATGGGTCACATCGCCCATCGCCACCTGGATCTTTTTGCTCTGCTTGCGGAATTTCTTGCTGGCACTGCCGACCATCAAACCAATCACTGGCAGAATCGCCAGCATGACCAGCGTCAGGTGCCAGTTCATCCACAGCAGGTAGCCGAACAGGAACACCACGGTCAGCCCCTCACGGATCACGGTTTTGATCGCGTCAGTGGCGGCGCCGGTGACCATGGTCACGTTAAAGGTGATGCGCGAAATCAGATGACCCGAGTTATGGGTATCGAAGTAGCGGTTGGGCAATACCAACAACTTGTTGAACAGTTCGACGCGCAGGTCGTGTACCAACCCAAGTGAAACCTTGGCCAGAAAGTAGTTACCCAGGTACGAACCAAGACCCTGCCAGGCCGCGATCAAGACGATCAGCAGCGGCACCGCCTGCAATAACTGCAAGTGTTTCAAATACGGCACGTTGGGAAATAAGGCCGCTTCGGGATTACTCAAACCATCGACAAAGTACTTGAGAATGCCGGCCAGCATGGGCTGGGTCGAAGCAAAGATCACAAACCCGAGAATACTGAGTAGAAAGATGCCGGCGTAGGGCATCACATAGGTCAGCAGTCGGAAATAGATTTTCAGACTGGAAGGTTCGCTTTGTTCTGGCTTGCTCATAGTCATCGGTACGGAAAAGAGAGCCGGAATACTATCACAGCCCGGCGCCATTAAACCCAAAGCCTCCGGGTGGGTTATGATGGCCGCCATTTTTGAAGGAGCCGGCATGCGCGCACTTGCTTACGACGACTATTTAGCCTTACGCGAAGGTGCACAAGTGCTAGAGGCAGATGTCTTCGGCGACAAGGTGCTGCGCCTTGTGGACGGTAACTTCATGAAGTTATTTCGGCGCAAGCGACTGATTTCATCTGCCGCGCTGTTCCCCTACGCCAAACGCTTTGCCGATAACGCGCTGGCATTGAAGAAGCGTGGCGTGCGCTGCCCAAATACGCTAGAGATTTATCGGATCGCCCATATTGCGCGTGACGTGGTGCATTACGAACCACTGCCCGGAGAGACACTGCGCCAGCTGATTACCGACCCGACGCGCGACAATGATCAAGAACTGCTCAAGCGCTACGGACATTTCGTGGCGGAACTGCATAACCAGGGGATTTACTTCCGCTCGCTACACTTGGGCAACGTGGTGCTGACACCGGATAACGAGCTGGGATTGATCGACATCGCCGACCTGCGGATGATGCGTGCCCCCCTGCGTAAAAGCATGTGCCTGCGTAACTTCCAGCATATGCGCCGCTATAAGGTTGACCATGCCTGGCTACTTCAAGAACAGGGCTCGTTGTTCTTCAATAGTTATAGCCAGCACAGCACCCATCACTGGGCGCCCGACACCTTTGCCAAGAGCTTGGCACGCTCAGACTGAGCGCGCCGCTCCGCGAGTGGCTTTGACTGCTTCGACTTTGCCCAGGCACAAGCACAGCAGGAACGGCACCCACACCACCATCCACATCGCCCGCGCACGCCCAAACAGCGTGAACACGTCGAATTGCAGCGCGACGGTGGCGAATACCCAGCCCATCAACACCGCCATGCCCAGCGCCTGATTGCGATAGCGCCAGGCCCGCGCACCCGCCCAGCTCCAGCAAACCAGCCACAGCGCCGTGAAAGGCACACCGTATTGCACTGCGGTATCCAAGATGAAGTTGTGGCAGTGGTCGAAGATCTCGCCACCGGCGCTGACCGCATAAGTGCCACTCAAGCCAACGCCCGCCCAAGGATGTTGCTGGATAAGCGCCAGTGCGCCCTTGATCAGTTCCAGTCGCTCGGAATCACCTCGTTGCAGTAACGAAGGTTCCAGCAGAAACAACGCCCCAGCCGCCGCCAGCAGGGAAAGCGCTATCCAGCGATACGAGCGATGTGTCCCGGCCAGCATCACTACGCAGGCTACGGCTATCAACGACAGCAGGGGGCCACGGCTGCCGGTCATGATGACAAACGCCAGGGAGCATGCCTGCAAAAACGCCCACACCAGTCGCGGAGCATTGCGTTGCGGCCACCACGTGCAGCTGAGCACCAACAGGAAGCCAATGGTGTAACCCGCCGGGTTGGGGTTGTCCATGAAGCTGCCGAACCCAATGATTCGTTCCAAGTGGCGAATCGGATACGCGATCAGTGCCACCAGTGAATAGATGCCCGCCATCCCGCCCCAAATGATGAGCAGGGTCTGCAGTTGCCGGTTGAACACCCGCCCCCAGACGACCCAGCCAAGCACCATAGACAACAAGAGCAACTGACGTTTGACGATGACCATATGACTTTCGTCGCCATTACTCCAGCGCAGGGATATCAGCGCCCAGACGAACAGAAACAGGAAAAGCCACAGCTGAGGCCGACTTGTCAGCGTTGCGCGCAAGTCACCGAAGCGGGCGATCAACAGGCAAATCGAAGGAAGATAGACGAAGGCTGCAATCAACCAGATGTAGAACTTCATGGAAGGGGTCAGCAGCACACCACCGACACTCCAGAACAGACCGAAACCCAGCAACAGGCCGGCAACACCGTACTGCCTCATTGTTGCCAGCAATTGCATCTGGAAATCCGAAAAGCCGCCTATGAAATCACCGGATTGTTGAAGGTTGCGACTCACCGAACACCCTTACCCTTATTGAATTTGAAAATGAAATGCCTGAAGCGTTTCCACGTCAGCCGATCCCAGCGATAGATCGGGATGCTTGCAAACAACCCGTAGGCAAAGGCCTTGTCAGTGACGACTGACTCTTTCAAGGCCTTGTTGATGACCGCCCGCTTGGCCAACGCGTAGGCCGGTCGATCTTTATACGCCTCTATGACCTGCAGGTCATACGTCAGTTGGCTTTTGTATTGCACCTTGGAAATATTGGTGTCGTGGCGACGGTACAACGTCACGAAGTCCGGCAGGATGTCCACACGGTAATCCTGAAACGCTATCTTCAGCGTCATCTGGAAATCCTGAACCTTGATCAGCGGATCGTAACCGCCCACCCTGTCGATTGCTTCGCGCCGGTACATGGCAACCGGGGCGCCGATGGCGTGTGCATCGGCCAGCAACTCATCGAACGTCCAATGCTCTACACGGGCATGTTTCGACACCTTGCTCTTGGTGGGATTGCCATCAGAGTCGATATAGATAACCTGCGCCCCGAGCAAACCGACTTGCGGATGCTCCTGCAGATAGTCGACCTGGCGGCGGATACGCCCCTCGAGCATCACGTCGTCCGAGTCGTGAGTGATCACATACTCGCCCTTGGCGTAGCTCAAGGCGGTGTTCAATGCCGCACTGACACCCTGGTTGTCCTGCTGATAAAACTGGAAACCATAAACCTGGCGCAACGCCTCGATTTTTTCGGCACTGGCGTCGGTCGATCCGTCATTGATGACGATCACTTCGAAGTTGTCGTAATCCTGCCGAAGAATGCTCAACAAGCATTCCTCTATATAGCGCTCGTGGTTAAAGCACGGCACCAGGATCGAAACCAGAGGCCATTTCATGTCTACATTCAATCCGTCGTTTCCCACAACTGCATCCATTGCCGTCCCGGTTCCAGGTAGCGCTCCTTCATCGAAGCAGCATCCGTCTCGACGACCACGCCAGTCAAATTCAATTGATATAGCTCATTCAGAAGAGTTATTACAGTCACAGATCAAACTCCCAGCGTTTTACGCACCCGCTCCAGCCAGTTCGGCGGGGCGGACGGACGAAGCTCAGGCTCAAGCTCTTTAACGACACGTTGGCCGATGGCCGCAAATCCAAACTGCGACACAGCAAGGTTTCGGCCGCTGAGGGCAATACGTGAGGCCAATTGCGGATCGGCGCGCAGCACCGCCAGCTTCTCCTGCAATTGCGGGATATTGCTATAGAACACCACGTTGTGCATATCCTGCAGTCCCAACGCCCGGTTCTCTGCTTCACCCTGATCGAACGCCAGCAGCACGCAACCACAGGCTATGGCTTCGAAATTCTTGATCATGTATTCGCCCATGCCGACATCGGCACTGACGAAGAAGCGAATCCGGTTCAGAGTGTCGCAATATTCCTCACCAGACTGAGTCCGGGTCACTATCAGGTTTTCAACCTGACCCAGTTCATCGAGCAAGGCTTTGCGTCCGCTGTAGGCAACGCTGTTGGTGCTTCCGACAAACGCGAGCTCGATATCCCGCTCGCGGCCCTGGTCCGCCAACAAACTCTGGTCATAACCTTTGGGAACGAACACGGCATCGAAGCCTTCTTCACGCAGACGTTCACTGACCATGTACCCCGAACTGATCACCCGCGCCCACGGCAGCTTGCGGTAATGCGCGCTGAACTTGCCGGTGTATTTGCAGGGAATGTAGTTCTGGTAGGCATCATGCTCGAGGATGACCAGATTAGGGACCGTGCGAATGAACGCGACCTGACGAATTTCTTGCTTGAAGCGCAGGAAAAAGACGATGCGATCGTATCGAGTGACATCCACTTCGCGACGAAAGTAGCCGCGCAGATTACGCTGCTCATCGGAACTCAGCCAACGCAGGTCGCACTCGCAATGGGCGGCGATACCTTCGTAGAGCCGATCAAGGATGGCTCGCTGTTCCTTTTGCACCAAAAATAGAACTTTCAATCGTTTTCCTCGCAGCCCAGGGCTTGCAGAATCAAAGATCCCTGCGCCAGAACAATTCGTGTCGACGAACAGCCTTTCTAAAAAATTCGTTCTCACCTTCAGCTGGCCAGCGGCGCCCGGCCAACAGTTGCTGCAACCAACGGCGCAGGCGACGCTTGAACGGTGCCGGCGGCTGCAGGTCGTGCATCATGCCCAGCGCCATCGCCTTGTCACGCTGCACGGACAGTGGCAGTTCGAGGCTGTAGGGCGTCAATTCCTGCGTAGCGTCAAACAGCGGCGGCAAACTAATGCCGCTGTAGGCATTGCCCATCGGCCAACGGTCATTGTCATGCAGGTGATTGGCATAGCCAAGAATCACCGAGGGCTGCCACTCCAACCCGACCAAAGCTTCCAGAACCGCGGCCTGCGCAGCGATGTGATCCGGGTGAGGATCGATGGTTGCATGGGGCATAACCAAAACCTGCGGACGAGCTTGCAAGAGCAATGCCCGTAAATCGGCCAGCAGGTTATTCCAGGTCGGTGCGCCATCGGCGTCACCCGGCAAGGTCATCGGATTGAACTGACGGAATAAACGAGTATCGCTCATGTCCGCTTCACGGGAGGCGAAAGGCTGACCTGGTGCGGCCTGCATCGCAGGGAGTTGCAGGCAGAAATAACCAAGCTGCACGCACTGTGCTTCCGGCACACCACCCCAGCGCGGCACCGCAATGCTGTCCCAGGCACGCAGACGGCCTTTTATTCGCGCAGCTTCGGCGCGATCCATGCCCATCTGCTGATAATGCTCGGCTTCGATTTCGCCGGCGGTCAGAGTCACGATCCAAGCGTCATCGGCCTGACTGTAGAGACTGAACGCCGCCAGCTCGGCATCATCGGCGTGGGGCGCGATCACCATGACGCGTTGACGTCGGGCGTCCGAATGGCGAAACAACCACAGCGTTGGCTGACCTTGCACCCGGCAAAAACGGCCGCGAACCCGCAGGTTGCCACCCGCCAATGCCTGACCCAAACCGGTCAGATTCAGGTAACGCACACCGTCGACACCACGCTCGAAGCTCTGACAGTCACGCAGTTGATCACTGACCAGTTCAACGCCGGGATCGAGAAAGCGTCCCAGCCACGAGCTTTTGATCTTCAGCGCCAGCACCAGAGTTTCATCGCCCGTCAGGTCGAGAGGATCACCGAGTCGCAGTGCCTCACCGTTGAGGCGCACGTTCGGCACTTCGCTGTCGGCCGCAAAGCGGTACAGATAATCGTCTTTCGGCGAATAGAACAGGTGATCGGCAAACCAGGCTTCGTGAGCAACCCAGCCAAGGACGGCCAACAGCAGCGGCAGCCACCAGGTCACCAACACTCCGATCACGATCAACAACACGAGGCCAGCCAACAACGCCAGGCGCTTGTGGCGGCGATGGCGCTTGAGTAATTCTTGCTTGCGGCTCATACCTGATACACCGGGACGGGGTTGCACCACCGATCCTTGTACTCGCGATCGGCGCGACCGAAAGAAAAGCGCAATGGCTTGCTCATCGCCCGCGCGTGCTCCCAGGCACTCTGGGTATTGAGAAAACTGAGAACGCTGCCGGGGCTGAAATCGCGGGTCTCGGGATCAACACCGCCGTTGATGTATTCGACGCTGATCCATTCCGGCGCTTCAACCCGATACACCAGTTGAATGGCGATGGGCGCGTCATTGAGAAACACCACCGAACCGATCAACAGCTCGCGCAACAACTCGATCACGTCGGCCATGCGTTCGGCACCGGTCGCGGGAAAGCTCCAGCGGCGCTGGAACAGATCGCAATACATGCTCGCCAGCTCAGCGCTGGTGAAGTCGGCCACCGGCCGCACCACGCCGCCCGCTTCTTCCAGCAGGCGCAATTCGCGGCGCTGGTTGTAGCGGAATTTCTTCGACAGCTCTTCGGGTGTGCGAGCCATGGCCAGCGACTCAGACTGAGGCTTGAGGGTACTGACACGCCCCTCATGCAGCGCTGACAGGTAGCGCGCGCGATGACGCAATGGAACCTGTGCGCCTGCGGCTACGGGCAGAATCAGCTCGGCATTGCCCAGATCGAACAACCCCTTCTTGCCCTGCTGTTTCAGCACGTCCTTGGACAGCGCGAGCGAACGACCCCAGGTCGGGATCGCTGCTTGCAACTCGCCGTTTTGCTCCCAACCCAAATAGCGCACCGGGATCTCGGCCAGACCGGCGAGTCGTTCGATCACCAGAGGATGGGTCGCAACACTGCCGCCAAAACGAGCCCAAGCCTGAGCATAGGAAGACGCGTCAATCTCGGTCCAGCCACGTTCACGCCAGCCTCGGAATCGGTTGAGCATTACGACTCCGCGATCAGGCTGGTAACTTGCGGCAGGTGCCAGAACACATCACGTACGGCTTGATCGGAAAAACGTTCGTGCAAACGCAGCAGCATCAACTCGGCGCAATCTTCACGCTGCTGACCATCCAGCTTCGCCAGATGACCAAGCGCCTGGGCCAAATGTTGTTCATCGCCCAGCGGGAACAGAATGCCGACACCCTCGACCACTTCCTTCGCCCCACCCGCAGCGGTAGCCAGCAGCGGAACGCCGGCGACCATGGCTTCGAGTAAAACCATGCCGAACGGCTCATGATCCGAACTCAGGGCGAACACATCGAACGCCTTGTAGTAGCGACGCGCCTCTGGCACTTGGCCGAGGAACGACACACGCGAACCGATACCCAGCTCCATCGCCAGTTCTTTGAGGTCTTGCTCAAGGCGGCCTGTGCCGAGAATCACCAACTCGCTGTTGGCGGGCAGGGTCGGCAACGCCTGGGCGAAACCGCGCAGCAACGTCGCCTGGTCCTTATCCGGGTGCAGCCGTCCGACGTTACCGACGACCCAGGCCGACGATGGCAGCCCCAGCTCTTCACGCGCTTTGACTGCGGGCAATTGAATCGCTCGCAGTTGCTCGACGTCGATGCGGTTGTACAGGGTCTGGATACGCTCGGCTGGCCAGCTCGGCAGGCTTTTGCGCATGTCGTCACGTACGGCATCGGACACGCCCAGCAGACTCAGACGCTTACGAAACAGATGCGCGAACAGCTTGCGGGTACGGCGCTTGTAGTCACCAAAGGCATGATGTACGCCAATCACCGGCAAGCGGGTCGCCAGCAGGGCGATATACACCGGCTTGAAGCGGTGAGCGATACAGAAGCTGAAGTTACGCGTGGCGACTATCTTGCGCAGATCGCGGATCGCCCCCAGCTTCAGGCCACGAATGGCCTTGGAGCTGTATTCGAGAAACAGCACTTCATCCGAGGCACAGCCTTGGGCGACCTCGGAATCGGCGGCACCGGTCAGGAATACCGTGGTAACCCGGTAGCCCTTGCCGGCGAACAGGCTGGCGTATTGCCGCGCGCAGTCGAGAAACGGCCCGTCATAGCCGTGGCAGAACTGCAGCACATGACGCTCAGCCGAACGTGTCATAAGCGTTTACGCCCTCTTTGAGCACCAGAATGTCTTCCATGATCAGGTACTCCAGATCAGAGCCGAAGAACATGTTCAGGGCATCGGTCGGCGAGCAAATCATCGGTTCGCCGCGACGGTTGAGCGAGGTGTTCAGCGACACGCCGTTGCCGGTCAGGACTTCCAGCGCTTTCATCATGTCGTAGTAGCGCGGGTTGTACTTGCGTTCCAGCACCTGGGCGCGGGACGTACCGTCCTCGTGGACGACTTCCGGCACGCGGGTCTTCCACTCTTCAGCCACTTCAAAGGTGAAGGTCATGAAGGGTGCCGGGTGATCGATCTTGATCATCTGCGGGCCGACGGTGTCGAGCATCGACGGGCAGAAAGGCCTCCAGCGCTCGCGGAACTTGATCTGTTCGTTGATCCGGTTGGCCACGCCAGGAATGCTCGGGCAACCGATGATCGAACGACCGCCCAAGGCGCGCGGACCGAACTCCATGCGCCCCTGGAACCAGGCCACCGGATTGCCTTCGACCATGATCTTGGCGATGCGCTCCGGGGTATTGTCGATCTGGCGCCAGACCGGCTTACTCGGGTGACGCGCGCAGGCAGCGATCACATCTTCGTTGCTGTACGACGGGCCGAGGTAGACATGTTCCATCTTCTCGACCGGCACGCCGCGCAGGTTGGAGACGTAGGCTGCAGCGCCGACCGCAGTCCCGGCATCGCCGGACGCCGGTTGCACGAACAGCTCTTTGACTTCCGGACGCGCGATGATTTTCTGGTTCAGCTTGACGTTCAACGCGCAGCCGCCGGCATAGGCCAGCTTGCCGGTTTCCTTGAGGATGTCGCCCAGGTAGTAATCCATCATCTGCAGCGCGATCTTCTCGAACAGCGCTTGAATACTGGCGGCGTAGTGGATGTACGGTTCGTCGGCGATATCACCTTCGCGCTTCGGACCCAGCCACTCGATCAGTTTCGGCGAGAAATAGAAACCCTTGCCCTTCTCTTTATAACGACGGAAACCAACCACGTTGGCGTAATCGGTGTTGATCACCAACTCGCCATTGTCGAAGCTGGCCAGGCGCGAGAAATCGTATTTGCTGGCATCGCCATACGGCGCCATGCCCATCACCTTGAATTCGCCGTCGAGCATTTCGAAGCCGAGGAATTCAGTGATCGCGCCATACAGGCCGCCCAGCGAGTCCGGATCGAAGAACTCTTTGATCTTGTGGATCTTGCCGTTTTCGCCGTAGCCGAAGAACGTGGTGGCGTACTCGCCCTTGCCGTCGATGCCCATGATCGCGGTTTTTTCTTTGAAACCGGAGCAGTGGTAAGCACTGGAGGCGTGCGCCAGGTGGTGCTCGACCGGCTCGATCTTGATTTTTTTCGGATCGAAGCCCAGTTGCTCAAGGCAGAACACAATTTTGTTGCGATAGCGTTTGTAGCGACGGTTGCCCATCAACAGCGCGTCGAGGGCGCGGTCCGGGGCGTACCAGTACCGCTTGGCATAATGCCAGCGGGCCTTGCCGAAAATGCTGATCGGGGCAAATGGAATCGCCACCACGTCAACGTCCGAAGGCTTGATGCCCGCTTGCTCCAGGCAGAACTTTGCCGACTCGTACGGCATGCGGTTCTTTGCGTGCTTGTCGCGAACGAAGCGCTCTTCTTCGGCGGCCGCAATCAGCTTGCCGTCGATATACAAGGCTGCAGAAGGATCATGGCTAAGGGCGCCGGACAGGCCAAGAATCGTCAATGCCACTGGGGTCTCGCCTCTTTAATCTGTATGCAGGCGGCAAGCGCCTGGGAAAAATGTGCCCTCGCACAAGGCGCGAGGTGCAGCTAAAGGGCGGGATTATAGCGTAATGAGGCTGTATGTGGTCGGTGCTGATACGGACGGCCAGCAACACTTTCAACAACTATGTAACGCCCAGCCTGGAAGGATTTTGATTGAGTGATCCCTGACTCATTGAGTCTGCGACTCTTAACCAGGACCTAAATCACCATGCCGACACCGACACCGCCCTCAACCCCACTGACCCGCCTGAACCAGCTCGCCACGACACTGGCGGCAGAACTCAAGCTCCTGCCCGATGCACAGGCAAGTGGAATCCAGGACTTCCTCCAGCCACTCGACACAGAACAGCTGCTGGCTGCCACCCGGCGTCTGAACGACGCGATCGGCCAATACTGGCAGCACGCCAACGCTCGCGGCCTGCCTCGACGCAAGACGTTCATCAGCGCAATGGAACAAAGCCTGCGCGATGAAGTGGCATTGAAGGTCCTGGATCGTGTACTGAGACCGGAATACCTGCAATGCCTGCCCGACACCGATGAGGACGTCAGCAGCGAGGTGACCGCCTACTCCCTGCATTTGCATCTCGACGAAGACTTCGCGATCGAGATCACCGCAGCGCTGGCGTTCACAAACGACCAGGGCCATACCCTGCTGTCGATTCCCGGCTATGGCGTCGAAGGCTATGCGTCACAAAGCCTGATGCGTGAGGCGTTGAACCAGTGGTTCAACGACACGCTATTGCGCAACGAGCTAATCCGAAACGCTGAGCTACGTCATCAGGATGCGCTGTTCGACATCGAGAACGACTCGGATGTGTTTCTGGAACCTGTCGCCCCGCACCAGTGGCAGCTGCGACCGATTATCGAAGCGCCGTTCAAGCACGCCTTCAGCCGGCAATTGGACAAGCAGCGCGAAGACATCAGCTATGTCCTCGGCGAAGGTCGCCAGCGTCTCGACGACTTGCAGCAATGGCCGCTCCAAATCGAGAAGGCCATACAGATGCCAGCGCTGTTCGGACCGGCAGCCGCACTTGCGCTGCGCGAGGCCTATCTCGAGCACCGCAAACAACGTCGAGCGTTACCGGACTGGATCAAAGGTGTCAGCGCCCACGAACTCCAGAAGTATCTCAAAGCCCTGCATGACTACGAACAAACCCGCGCGGCTCTATCCAGCTTGCTGGGCGGTGCCGACTCGCCGGAGCAGTTCGCGCGTATCCGCTTGCGCGCCCGGATTGCCAACGATCTGGGGTATGACCTGGACCCGGAACAACTGACCATCACCACCCGACGCCCCTTGCCCCGGACCGGCGAAAGCTACGAGTCCGAACGTACATTGCCAGCGCTGGCCCTTTACGGCCTGCATCACGACGACCTGACGGCAGGCTCCGACTTCGAGCTTCACAGCCACCTTAGTCTCGATGGCCAGCCACTGGGCTCGGCCTACCCGCTCCTCACGGCAACCTATATCGGTGCCCTGATCAATGAACTGGAATTGCGCACCCACTTCGGGCCTTTCCAACGCGAAGTCTACGGCGCGCCACAAACTCAGCGGATGATGCGGGAAGTGATTCGACTGCAGCTGATCGCCGAAGCGCATGCCGCGAAACTGCAAAATCACATCACCGATGATGACTTCAAATTGATCCAAACGCTGGACCCGCTGGCCTATAACGTAAAAGGCGGCGTGAGCACCCAGCAGTTGAAACTGAACCAGCGCGACATCCTGAGCGAGGTGCTGTTGTTTCGCAAAGAAGATGCACAAGGCAATCTTGAACGCCTCGTGCTGTTCACCCCGGGCCTGCCAGGCGCACCAGTGTTCGAGGGCTTCGACAACGAGCGACAACTGCTGCATAAAGTAGTGGCCTGGAGCGCCTCAGCGCAAAACAGGCAGTACGTTTTACAGCAGGTAAGCCCTGCCCAACGCGCACCGCTGGAAGAACAACTGCTCAAGCTCAGCGAAAAAGCCCAACCTGCCGCCGACTTCCTGAGCTTCGTTACCCAACCCAGCTATGACGAGACACTGCGCAAGCGAGTGACCACGCGTATCGGCGTCATCCTCGCGGAGCACAACGTGCACACCCCGGACTGGTATCTCAAGGCCAGTGTCCAACAGCGCCGAGAGCTGGTCGCGCTGGAGGACGCCATTACCGGAGCCAGCGACAATTACAAGAAAAAACCCCATACCCACGTTCAGGATTTTGAGGATTACGTCCACCGGCGCGCGACCGAGAAAATCAGCGCACTGCTGGGCGTCGCCGAAGGCACTGTCGACCCTGACCGCATCATCATCAAGTCGCCGCGTGAAACCCTGACCTATACCCGACTGCTGCGCGACGGCTATGACGACAGCATCGGCTTTCTCAACGGCAGTCTCGCGAACGAAGCAACGTTCAGCGGCCCAGAAGGCGTCAACGTGCGACCGCTAACTGCACAAAATGTCTCTCTCTCCGTCCGCGGCACCTGGGTCGCCGATACTTATGTGGCGCGGCTCAAAAGCACGCTGCTCAATCCAAACAACGAGGATTACGCTTACCGACGACGCACCAGCCTGCTCATTACGCAACTACAGATGCGGGCTGCCAGCCTGCGCAGCCTGCTCAAAGGCCACATTGATGAGCAACAGCACCGTTGGCTCAACGCATCCATCGAACACATGCACATCAACAACCCGGACACCCGCCAACGTTACCCGATCTATCCCCTGCAATTCAGCGTGAATTCGCTGATCGCGACCACCGGATTACCTGCGCTCGACCACGAACTGAACCATGTGATTGACGTTCTGCCCAGCATTACCGACCTGGAAACGGTTCAAGGTTGCTACATCCTGACGCCGGACCAAAGGCGTGATTCACGACGAGCGCTGCTGTACACCCCTCAAGCGCCGGACGGCTTTGAATTGCGTGCCTTTGATCGCTTCATCGACACCCTCAAGGCCGAAGGGATGAGCGATTACTACAAGGATCGCTGCCGTATCAAGATCAACAGGACATTGGCGTTCTTTCTAGCCGACATGAAGAAAGACGACCGAACCAGCACGCCACCGATCTTGCCCACAACCCCCCACGCCAATCTGTACGACATCTGTTTCGATCGGATCATCCAACGCAAAATTCGCAACGTTGAAGACACCACGACCGGCCGCAACGACATGCTTTCCAAAATAATCTGGAACGGTATTGAACTGGTCGCCATCGCCGTGACACTGCCGTTTCCCGTCGCAAGTTTCGCCGTAGGCGCTGCACTGGCTTTTCGCGACAGCCTGCTGGCACTGCAAGCATTGAACGAGGGGGATCGTGAAGCGGCGTACTTTTATGTGCTCAGCTCCACGCTGAACAGCCTCGGCGCCTATGGCGACCTGCAGGCCGGCTTCAAAGGCTTCGGCGTTGCATTGCAGCACCTGACTCGCAACGCCGGAAAAAACCCGGCCATCAAGGCGGCAAAACAACTGCAACTCGCACCGCCTCCTGCTGCGGAGCTACGGGCAATAACCCTGTTCGATGAACCGTTCGTAGCCGGCAAACCGAACGCTTCGGGTTATGCCCCCCTGTATCGCCGAAGCCTTCACGACCCAGAGGAACTGATCGGCACCGGGCAATTCACCGGGCAAGACATCACTGGCGCCTGGCAAGGTCTGCACCGCGAAACAGACCGCGCACTGCCGACAACCCGGTTGACCGCCAATCCTTCGTATGCGGTGAATCAATCACTGAGCGGCACCACACCTATCGCGAGTGGCTACGCTCAGGGCGTGACCTTAATCAATGGCGGACACTACATCCCGTTGGACGGGCTGGTGTTCCAGGTTCATTACAACGCCCGAATGGGTTTCTGGAACATCGTCGACCCCGCCAATCCCTATGCTTTCTTTGGCAAGCAACCCGTGCATTTCAACGCCAAAGCCGAATGGGAAGTCCTCGATGCACTGAAGCTGCGTGGCGGGGTTCGTCCCAGGTTTCGCCCCCTCGCCGAAGACTCGATCCCAACGCGCGGCGCGTCAACCGCAACCACCAGCGCCTATGAAATGCCGGAGCAGATGCAGCCTTATCTGTTCGGCATCGTGGATCGCAGCAAGGCAGAGCCTTTCATCAGTTACGGCCCGGGACTCGATGAGTACTTTGCCGATATTTTTGAGGCTGGGCGTAAAATCTATGAGCCGCTGCGTGAAAACCTCTATCGCGATGCCGACGTATTTTTTGCCAACGCTCCTCTAGCGGTTCGCCCCGACCTCCCGCCGTTGGACGAGATCACAACCGCCGACTCGCTGATCAAAAGCATGCTGGGACAAACCAACGGCATGGTCGTCAGCGAAGCCCCTGCCTCCATCGCCAGCAAACAGTTCCTGATCGACAACATGGCGCGCCTTGCCGAACAGAACGTCGAAATCCTCTACATCGAACATCTGTTCACCGACCAGCACGTACGCAAACTGTACAAATACCAAATGCTGGGCAACAAAACCAAAAGTGGATCGCACCACATCAAATACCATCTGGGCGAAGTCAACCACGGCGCTTTGAACAACCTCAGTGACAAATACGATTACTACCATTTGATTAAGGCAGCGCATCGACATGGCATCCAGGTAAAGCCTCTGAATTCAAGTGTCAGCTACAACTTCGCCAACCAGCAGGTAATGGGAGGTTTGGGCGATCAACTGGCAGCACAAAAGATGTCCACGTTCTTCGGCTCCAGTGTCATTGATGCCGATATCGCAGCAGATCCGGCACGCCGCTGGGTTGCACTGCTTGACCATAAAATCGCCACTTCCCATGATCGCCTGCCAGGCATTGCCGAGTTGAAGGGAGTACTGAGTGTCCGCGTAGAAGACGTCGCGAGCAGCCAGCCATTACGCATCAGCCGCGATGCAGGTAAATCGCTGCCGGGTGGCCTCGTAACCAAGGCCGACTTCAAACTGGAAATGGCCAACCCGCTGATCGCCGACGCACCTGCCGCCTCCGCAACCACCGTCGTCAGCCGAACCCAGGCGCTGGACGATGCCCTGTTTCACCAATTGACCGGACAATCCTTTTTAAAGCGAAGCGTGGAGCCTGGCACCTTCAATCTGGTCGAGCAGCACCGAGGGTTTCCTAACCCGTATGCAGGCGATCATGGCTTCAAATTGGACGCCGCAGGTCGCTGGCAACGCGCCGACGCCAGCAGTTGGAGCGACGATTTGCCGCAAACCGCCATTCAACAATCACTTGTTGACCCGAACTACCAAATGCCTGTCGAGCTCAGGGCTTCTTTCCTCGAACTGGAAAAGTTTCATCGCATGGCGCTCTCTTCAGACCACATGATTCTGGAGCCGAAATGGGCTAAAACGCGGGAGACTTTCTTCAAACAACGAAACCGCTTGCAGCGGGATGCACGCGCGGTCATTTCAGGCGATGTGCCAGAACGTCCGGTTTTACCTGAGATTGATCCGAACACGCCCGTGCCAGCGTTTCTGGACCGTCTCTACGAGGAGGTTTCTGGCGTTGTGATCGGCGAAGCGCATTTCTCGATAGCGAGCAAAAAACTCATCATCGACAACATGGAGCACTTGTCCGGGCAAAACGTTAAAACCCTGTACATGGAGCACCTGCTGACAGACTTCCATCAGGCTGACCTTGATCGTTTTGCCGACACCGGCTTGATGAGCAAACAGCTGCTGCATGATCTCAAAGTCCTGGATAGCGGGCACCACACCGATCCCTCTGGGGTCTACACCTTCGAGAAACTGGTGATCAAGGCACGGGAGCATGGCATCGAAGTTCGTGCCATCGATTGCTCGGCAAGCTATCACTTGAAAGGCATGTCCACCCAAGCACCGACAACGCGCCAGCAAATGATGAACTTCTTTGCGTCACGCACCATTCGCCGCCATCAGGAGGTAGTGGGGTCCCACAAATGGATCGCTCTGGTGGGCAACACACACGCCAACATGCACCAGAAAATCGTGCCAGGCATCGCCGAACTCGAAGGCGGGATTGGCATTCGCGTTACTGACGCTGGCCCCGGTCAGGGCAGCGGACCGGCAGTAGACGCCGGTGAGCTCATACGTCACAGATTAGGGACCGGGGAAACATTCCTGAAGGGCGACTACCACCTGGCGATCGAGACCCGCGACGCACCCATCGCAGTGCCTGCCAAAGGACCACTCCTGGCCGGGGCAGTCGCAGCACCACTACCGATAGAGGCTCGGCTGTACAACCGAGGCATGTTCACTATCGATGATTCTGTGCCCGGTAAACCGGTCCTCATTCATCGTTCCAGGAGTAACGAGATTCAATACACACTGGTGCAGTCCACCCGCAAAGGCCAGCTGTACATTGACCGCGAATCATGGGAATTCATCCATCTGAGTCGCTTCGACACGCTACAGGCGATGGTTCAGGGACTTAAAGAGATGGGGATGGTCCACGTGGGTTAAGTTTCGGTTCAGGCTTCGACTCTGCGCCGAATCCTGAACTCACTCTGCCGACTTTGGCAGGCGCTGCTCCAGCAATTGGTGCAGCGCGCTTTCTGCGGGCCAGTTGCGCATGAACCGTGCGCGGTCCTTGGCGAATGCAGGCGCAAAGGACGATGTCGAGCCGTGCTGACACATGGAATCGAGATCGATCAACGCCCAGCGATTCTGCTGCCAGAACACGTTATGCCCCTTCAAATCACCATGGCTGATGCGCTCACGCAGCAGCTGCGCGAACAATAGATCCAGCGCCTGTAGCTCATCTTCCGGTGCATTCCCCGACGCCACATAAGGGGCAAAACGCTCGATGATGTCCGGCCCCGGCAGGTACTCGGTCACCAGATAGGCCTTGCTTCGCAGCCAGAAGCAGCGCCGCTCCAGCAACGCCAAGGGTTTGGGCGTAGCAATGCCGAGAAACGCCAGACGATTGCCTTCGCGCCACGAATGCCAGGCCCGGCTCGGACGCCAGAAGCGCTTGAGCCAATGGGCAAAATTCTTGATGTTGTAGCGCTTGATCACCAATGGCCGACCGGCCACTTCCACGCGCCCGACGCTCGCCGCGCCTCCGGTTTTATACAAGTGGCTCTGATCGAGCAGCACATCCGCTTGCGCCAACACCGGCGTCATTGCCGACTCTTCTTCCCGACGGATCGCGCGCAGGCCAAAGGCGCTGTCCTTGACGCTGAACAGGCTGCACTCGCGCCCGATCTTGCTCAGGAAGTCTTTCAACCGCCAGTTACGGGTCTTGTCGATGTGCTTTTGCAAGGCTTCCAATGGCAAAGCATGCTCGCCATTACTCAACAAGTAATGGACCAATAATTCTTCGGTAAACGGCTCCAGTGCTTTCGGCAACTGGGCAAAAAACACACCGAGGTTTTCCAGCACGCGATTGCGCGACAATGGCTTGCCGGCCTGCTCGACGCGAATCCCGGCACCGTCGATCAAATACAGCTGGCCGTCCTTACGCAGCAGGTTGTCCAGATGCAGGTCTTCTTGCCACAGGCCTTTGCTGTGCAATTGCGCGATGGCCGTCAGCGCCTCGGCCAAGACCGTTTGCTGTTCATCGGCCAGAACCGGCAATGGTTCGACAGCGGCCCAGGCCTCGCCCAGGCTTTGCGCCGATTCAAGAAACTCGAACAACAGCCAACCACCCTCGCCTTCTTGCAGGCCTTCGGCCAACAGCAAAGGCGTGGTCATACCTTGATCGGCCAGCAGGTGCACACCGTCGCGCTCGCGCTGAAAGTGCCGCGCGGCCTTGGCGCCCACCAACAATTTCGCCAACACGGGACGCCCGCGCCAGACCCCGGCACCGACATAGCGCTGCCCCGGCAACACTCGCAACAAGGTCAGCAGCTGCAACTCGGCCGGGCCGGCGGCATCCGCCAACACCAGACTGATCGGCAGCGTCGGCGTACGCCCGGCTGTTTTCAGTTCAGACAGACGCATCAACGAACCTCTTTATGCTGACTGCGTTTGTCCAGACGCCGCCACCAGCTATCGACCAGCCCGCTGTCGACCGACGCTTGCGTATAGGTTGCCAGTAACTCGCGAACCTCGGCTTCGCCCCACTGCGGCGCTCGACGTAGCAATGGCTCAAGATCCTTGACTCGATCACGCCAGCCAAACAATGCCGGTCGGGTTTTTTCCAGACCGATCAATTGGGCCACATAAGCCCCCGAACGCGAACGCAGAAAGATGTGTTTGGGGTAAAAACAGCCATGCACCTGCCCGGCCGCGTGCAGCGTGCGCGCCAGTTGGCCACAGGCCTGCAGAATGGCCAGGCGCTGGTGCGCCGTCAGGGTTGGCCATTGTTGCAACAGGCTGTCCAGGTCGGTCCAGCTATCCAGTGCGCGGGTCATCAGAATTGCCCGAAGATCGCCGTCGACATTGCGCTCGCCGTAATACACCGCCTGCAACGCCGGTATCCCCAGGGTCAAGTAGCGACTGATGTTGCGAAACTCGCGAGAAAACGACGGTTCGCCAAACGGCCGATGCAGGGTACGGGTCAGGTAATTGCTCTGGCGTTTGAGGTAAAACCCCGAGCCTTCCAGCTCCAGGCGAAACACACTGCTCCAGCCACCACGTCCGGTATTCGGCTCGTCCACAGCATTCATCTGCACGTCCCACAGCGACTCGAAGTCAGCCAGGCCATGGCGTTCCAGCAACCCGCGTTCGGCTGCCGCGATGAAGTCACTCATTGCCGCCCCTCAACAAAGCCGCTCAACGTCCCACCCACCATCAGAGTGCGTCCCCGTAACGCTGCTTGCGCGCGTACAGTTTGCTGGCCTTGGCTTCCAGCCAGGCGAGCAAGGCCGACTCTTCTGCCATGACCTGACGCAAGGGTTTCTGGAAATAACCACAGAGGAACCGCCACTTGTCGCGTTGGGTCAGGCCGATGTCCAGCGCCGAAAAATACAGCGCGGCCAGGTCTTTATTGCGCCAGCGCAGCGTGATCGCCTTGCGGGTCTGGGCGCGATGCAGGTCAATCAAGGACAGCTTGAAGTCCTCGGCCGTGACCGGCTTGTCGGTGTGCAGCAGGAAATGGCAGATGTAGCAGTCCCGGTGATTGACCCCGGCGCGGTGCATCATGCC
Organism: Pseudomonas sp. NA-150; assembly: GCF_044336365.1. NCBI lineage: Bacteria > Pseudomonadati > Pseudomonadota > Gammaproteobacteria > Pseudomonadales > Pseudomonadaceae > Pseudomonas > Pseudomonas sp. NA-150. The sequence continues at coordinate 6,212,732 of NZ_CP172305.1, forward strand.
AGTCATGCGCGCGACTTCAGCGATCAAGGCGCGCTTGAGCAGCGGCTCGGGCGGCTCCTGACGCCAATGAATGCTGAAGTCTTCCAGGCTGACGGTTGGCGCCAGCTCTTCGGTGACGATGAACGAGTGCTGCGCTGCCGGATTATTGCCGCGCTCGCCGTAAGCCACGCTGGTCATGGTCGGCACGCCGATTTCGGTCAGGCGATTGATCGCTTTGAATTCTTGCCCGGCACCCAGCACCGGCAACTTGGCGGTCACCAGGTTCTTCGCCACTTCGCCCCAACCAATGCCCCGGTGGATCTTGACGAAATAGCCGCGTCCATCGACTTCGGTACGCAATGTGCGCCGACCTTCGAGTTCGCGATAGACTTGACCTTGCAGTGCCTCGACTTCGTCGAACGCATCGCGCCCGGCCCAGAGGCTTTTGAAAGGCTCAGCGAGGATTAATTTCATCCGTGGTGCTCCGCCAGAATCACATCGGCCGCGTGCTGCGGCATGCTGTAAAGGTCCGCCGTGTCGGCGAACGCCAGACCGTGCGCGCTCCAGGCCGCACGTGCCGCATTGTCCGCGAGCATGTCGGCAAGGTATTGATTGAGCTGCGCCTGATCGAATGGATCGTCCAGCACCCGGCCGCAATCGGCCTCGGCAATGTAATGCGCGTAGCCACAGACCGCACTGACCAACACCGGCAAGCCCGCCACCAATGCCTCGAGCAAAACGGTACCGGTGTTTTCGTTGTACGCCGGGTGGATCAGCAGGTCCGCGCCCAACAGGAAGCGCGGAATGTCGCTGCGTCCCTTGAGGAACTGCACCTGATCACCGAGCCCCAGCGTGGCGCTCTGCACCTGGAATACTTTAGGGTCGTCCTGGCCGATGACGAACAGTCGTGTGCGCTTTTTCAGCTCCGACGGCAACGCCGCCAGTGCCTTGAGGCTGCGGTCGACGCCCTTGGTCTTGAACCCGGAGCCGATCTGCACGATCAGCAGTTCATCGTCCTTCAGGCCAAACTCCTTGCGGAACTCGGCGCGAATTTGCGGCGCTTCGGGCGGCGCGCGACGGTCCTGACCAATGCCGGGCGGCAGCAGGTGAAAACGCTGCGACGGGGTGTCGTAGTGTTTGACGAACAGCGGTTGCTGCACCTCGGAAATCATCAACACTTCGGTTTTCGCCTGTTTGGCGAACACCGCACGCTCATAGGCGGCGAAGTGGCGATAGCGACCCCAACGACGATACAGCCCATTGCGCAAAGTTTGCGCCTTGTCTTCGAAACAGCCATCGGCGGCGTAGTACACGTCCAGACCCGGCATTTTATTGAAGCCGACCAGACGATCCACCGGGCGCTTGGCCAGATCAGCCTCGACCCAGACGGTGAGTTTTTCATAGCGCGTGTGGTTGAACAACGCTTTGACCGGCACCACCACCAGTTCAAAACCGGGCGGCACCTCACCCTCCCAGGTCAGGGTGTAGACGCGAATCTGATGACCGCGTTGCTGACACTCCAGCGCGATGCGCATGAAGTCACGTTGCAGGCCGCCAAACGGGAAATATTTGTACAACACAAAAGCCAATTGCATCAGCCAGGTTCCTTTGCCAGCAACAGCGTGCCCAGTTGGCTCGCTACTCGCTCGGGATTCAGGCGAGTGAAGCACAGTGGCCACTCGCGATTCATATCGAACCGATGCTGATCGTCAGCGGTCGGGCGATAGGTGCATTTCTTTTGCAGGCACGGCGCACAGGGGAAATCACTGGCGATATGTAATTGCGACTTGCCATAGGCACCGGTCAATACCGGATTGGTCGGGCCGAACAGCGACAAGGTAGGAACGTCCAGCGCCGCAGCCAGATGGCCGAGCCCGGTATCCACCGCGACACAGGCTGAAGCACCCGCCAATTGCCTGGCAACGCCGGCCAGGTTGAGCTTAGGCAGTACCACTGCATTATCCAGACCCTGGGCAATACGTTCGGCGCGGGCCAGTTCGGCCGCGCTGCCCCATGGCAGACGTACCTCTATGCCCCGTGCGCCCATGCGTTCGGCCAGTTGTCGCCAGTAGAACTCCGGCCAGTGTTTGGTCGCCCACGTGGTGCCGTGCAAAAACAACACAAACGGCTTATCCACAGGCGCATCCAACAGGCGCGAACGATCAAGTCCGTAGTCGCCCATGCCTTCCGGCACCGCATAGCCCAGCGCTTGCGCGAACAACTGACGCGAGCGATCCACAGCGTGCTGTTCGGGACTGACCGTGCAATGACGGTCATAAAACTTACTGGCTAACGGCTCGCGGGCCGAAGCCCAGTCCAGGCCCACGATTGGCGCCTTGACATAACGGGTCAGCCAGGCACTTTTCACCAGCCCCTGAGCGTCGATCACCATGTCGTATTCGGCAGACCCCAGACGCTGCTTCAAGCGGCGCCATTCGCCGTTCTTCAGAGTTTGCCAGAGGTTTTTGCGCCAGCGGCGGATGGCCACCGGGATCACGTTGGCCACCGCCGGGTGCCAGGACGGAATCTCGGCGATGCCTTCCTCGACTACCCAGTCAAATTGTATACCCGGCACTGCTCGGGCAGCGTCGGTCAACGCCGGAAGCGCGTGAATCACGTCTCCCAGCGAGGAGGTTTTAATCAGCAAGACCCGCAATTCAAGCAACCTCGACCGGCGTGCCGCCCAGGCGGTCAAGCGCCTCGACCACAGGTTTGGGGTCTAGCTGGCGCAGGCAGTTGTAGTGACCAAAACGACAGGTCCGGTCGAAACACGGACTGCATTCGATACCCAGCCGAACAATCTCGACATGCTCGGCCAGCGGCGGTGTAAAGCCGGGCGAGGTCGAACCGTAGACCGCCACCAGCGGCCGATTGAGCGCCGCGGCGACGTGCATCAAGCCTGAGTCGTTGGAGACCACGGCGTCTGCGCACGACATCAAATCGATCGCTTCGGCCAGCGACGTGGCGCCGCTGAGGTTTACCGATTCTTCGCGCAGACCGGGGATCAATCCATTGCGGATACTTTCGCCGACTGCATGGTCATTTTTCGAACCGAACAACCAAACCTGCCAACCTTCGCGGACCTTGGCCTCGGCAACCTTGGCGTAATGATCGGCTGGCCAGCGTTTGGATTCACCGAATTCGGCGCCTGGGCACAGGGCAAGTACCGGTCGATCCAGGGCCAGGCCGAACTTCTCCAGCGCCGCGGCGCGGGTCGCCGGGTCGATTTGCAGTGACGGGCGTGGATAAGGGCGAGGCAGCTCGGCGCCCGCGTCATAGGCCAACGCCATGAAACGCTCGATCATCAACGGCAGGCGCTCTTTATCCAGCGTGCGCACGTCGTTGAGCAGGCCGTAGCGAAACTCGCCGCGCCAGCCAGTGCGTTTGGGGATACCCGCGAAGAAAGGCACCAGTGCCGACTTCAATGAGTTCGGCAGCAGAATCGCCTGGTCATACTGCCCCTTCAGCGATTTGCCGATCCGGCGACGGGTTGCCAGGTCCAGCACGCCATGGCCGAGCGGAAAGCTCAAGGCCTTGCGCACTTCGGGCATGCGCTCAAGAATCGGGCGGCTCCACTCCGGTGCCAACACGTCGATTTCACACTGAGGATGACGCTGCTTCAGACACTGGAACAGCGTTTGCGCCATCACCATGTCACCGACCCAGCTTGGTCCTACGATCAGAATTCTCATGTTTAATCCAAAAACGACCAGAAACGATCAGGGAGGCTTATCACATTGCGCGGCATTCCCACGCAACCTGACGCCTCCCTGTCATAGCTATCTATGGTATTCGCAGGCAAGCCTGCGAAGAGGCCGGACCTGCCAATCAACGCAACCCCAACTCGGCCCAAATCCGCAGCACTTCACGCCGCTGGGCATGAAACTGATCGCCACTGACGACCCCGGCTTCCTTCTGCAACGCTTGTCGGTGGGCGGCTGCGCGGTAAGCTTTATAAGCTTCGCGCAACAGGTTGGCATCCGTATCAGGGATCAACCCGGCCTGCTCCAGACCTTCAAGAATGCGGATGTTATCGGTGTAACGCAGCAGCGCTGGATGTTCCCTGGACCACGCCAAAGCCGCGTATTGCACCATAAATTCGATATCCACGATACCACCGGCATCTTGCTTGAGATCGAACGGAGCCGTGGCTTCGAACGCATTGGCGGCGGTTCCGGCCGCAGTCGCCTTGCTGCCAAGGTTGTCGCGCATCTTGGCGCGCATCTCGCTGACTTCCGCTTGCAGCTTGGGTAAATCGCGTTCGCGTCCCAGCACGGCAGCGCGAACTTTTTCGAATTCGGTCCCTACTTCGTGGCTGCCGACCAACACTCTGGCCCGAACCAGCGCCTGATGTTCCCAGGTCCAGGCTTCGTTTTGTTGATAGCGATCGAACGCCCCCAGCGAGCTGACCAACAACCCCGAAGCCCCAGACGGTCGCAAGCGCATGTCGACTTCGTATAGCTGACCGGAGTTAGTCTGCGCAGTGATCAAGTGAATGATCCGCTGCCCCAGACGGGTGAAAAATTGCGCGCTGTCGATAGGCTTGGCGCCATCGGTTTCGGCGTAGGGATCGCCATCGTGGATGAACACCAGGTCCAGGTCAGAACCGTGACCCAGCTCCAGGCCACCGACCTTGCCGTAGCCGACAATAATAAAGCCCGGATCACACAGACTGCCATCAGGCCGCTTCGGCGTGCCGTGCTTGGCCACAGTGTGCCGCCAGGCCAGGGCCAGCACTTGCTCCAGAATCGCCTCGGCCAACCAGGTCAGGTAATCACTGACTTTCATCAACGGTAAGCTGCCGCTGATTTCCGATGCCGCTACGCGCAGGCTGTGGGCCAATTTGAAGTGACGCAGGGCTTCCATTTGTTGTTCGAGGTCGTCTTCCGGGATCCGCGTCAGACGCTCACGCAACTCAGCCGCCAGCTCTGGCGCCAACGGCGGGCTGAACAGGCGGCCTTCATTCAGCAGTTCATCGAGCAGCAACGGGAAACGCGAGATCTGCTCGGCAATCCATGGACTGGCGGCACACAGCGTCAATAACCGCCGAAGCGCCCCGGGGTTTTCGGTGAGCAACACCAGATACGCGGAACGTCGAGCGACCGCTTCCACCAGTGGCAAAACGCGCTCCAGCACCAGATCGGGATTGCTGTGCTCCACCGCTTGCGCCAGCAGGCGTGGAATAAAAGCGTCCAGGCGCTCGCGCCCCAAACGCTGCATCGCACGCAGCTGCGGGCTGTTGCGCAGACCTGAAAGCCGCTTCAGCGCGCGGGGGCCGTCGACAAAGCCGGCGTTCTCCAACTGTCGGCACGCCGCCTCTTCATCTTGCAACTCTTCCCATAGAGGCAACCACTCGCCACCCACAGCCATCTCGCTGTCGCTGTCGTCGTCATCCTCATCGTCGTCCGGGTCGGCAATCACCTGCCGGAAGTGCCACGCCACCCGGCCCCGCCAATGCATCAGTTGTGCATGGAAGCTGCTCCAGTCATCGAAGCCGAGCATAAAGGCGATGCGCGCTTGATCGGTGTCGCCATCGGGCAACATCTGGGTCTGACGATCGGCGATGGCCTGGATCGCATGTTCGGTGTAGCGCAGAAACTCATAGCCTTCGCGCAACTCATCGGTCACCGCCGCGGACAGATAGCCCTGCCCCTCCAGAGTGCGCAGGACCTTCAGCAGAGGGCGTTGTTGCAGGCTCAGGTCGCGTCCGCCGTGAATCAGCTGGAACGCCTGGGCGATGAACTCGACTTCACGAATCCCGCCAGAACCGAGTTTGATGTTCTCCGACATGCCTTTGCGCCGGACCTCCTGCTGAATCAACTGCTTCATGGTGCGCAGCGCTTCAATCGCCGAGAAGTCCAGGTAACGCCGATAAACGAAGGGCCGCAGCATGCTCAGCAACTGTGCGCCGGCCACCTGATCGCCGCCCACTACACGGGCCTTGATCATCGCGTAACGCTCCCAGTCACGGCCCTGATCCTGATAGTACTGCTCCAGCGCATTGAAGCTGAGCACCAACGCGCCCGCCGAGCCGTAAGGTCGCAGGCGCATATCGACGCGGAACACGAAGCCGTCGACGGTAATCGGGTCCAACGCCCTGATCAGCCGCTGGCCGAGCCGGATGAAGAATTCCTGGTTATCCAGCGGACGCTTGACCCCCTGCGTTTCGCCGCCTTCGGGGTAGCCGAAGATCAGGTCGATGTCCGAGGACAGATTCAGCTCCACCGCCCCCAGCTTGCCCATCCCGAGGATGACCATATGTTGTGGTTCGCCAGTGCGACGCCCGGTGGGGATACCGAATTGCTGACTGTGACGTATATACAACCATTGATAGGCCAGATCGATGCAGGCATCGGCCATGTCCGACAGGTCGCGACAGGTTTCCACCAGCGTGGCCTGGCGAGTCAGGTCGCGCCAGATAATGCGTACCTGTTGCCGGCTGCGTTGCCGACGCAACTGCCGACCCAGCTCGTCTTCGGTCTCGACGGCTTGCAGCGCGGCATCGATTTGCCCACCCATTTCGCCCTCGACCAGGCTCCGCTCCAGTTGCCCTGAAGACACGAGATCGAGGAACATTTGCGGGTCGCGCACCACCTGTTCGATAAAGAAGTCACTGGCTGCTGCAACCCGGTCGAATGCGACACGGCGCTCAGCGGACCAGGCGTCAAGCTCGACCAGAGCGGTATCGGATAATGAAGAAACCGCCGCGCGCAGTGACTGTTGCGCACGACCGACAAACGGCAGAAGGATGGCTGGCACATCGGTCAGCAAAGGGAGGCTCATGGTCTATCCTTGATCGGCGTGCAAGTAATCGGTTTCAGGATTTGCAAGAAACGGATCGTCGAACAAAAGTTGTAAATAGCTGAAAAAATGTATTTATTAGCAGCCAGCATCAAGATCTCACCTGTTTTAGTCCGCTTCACACTCACATTATCGATTTATTACACAACACGACAGGAGGAGATGGGCCCCTCTGCTGTAGTTTTACTACTAAGGGATGAAGGCGAAAGGCTGAAATGGAAGACGATTTGTAGTAAAACTACACGCCACCGGGACAACCTCCGGTCATCCAAGAATTTATTGTCGTCTGCCCACAAGGCCAGTCGCAAACTCAGGCAACCGATTCTGGAAGCCTTTCCGCCCTGGAGCAAGCCATGCAAGACCTCGATCCCGTCGAAACCCAGGAATGGCTGGACGCCCTGGAATCGGTTCTCGACAAAGAAGGCGAAGACCGTGCTCACTATTTGATGACCCGTATGGGCGAGCTGGCCACCAGAAGTGGCTCACAGCTTCCTTACGCCATCACCACGCCGTACCGCAACACCATCCCCGTTACCCACGAAGCACGCATGCCTGGCGACCTGTTCATGGAACGCCGCATTCGCTCGTTGGTGCGTTGGAACGCATTGGCCATGGTTGTCAAAACCAACCTGGGCGACCCTGACCTGGGTGGTCACATCTCCAGCTTCGCCTCCAGCGCGACGCTGTATGACATCGGCTTCAACTACTTCTTCCAGGCTCCGACCGACGAACACGGCGGCGACCTGATCTACTTCCAGGGTCACGCATCGCCTGGCGTTTACGCCCGTGCGTTCATGGAAGGCCGGATCACCGAAGAACAAATGAACAACTTCCGTCAGGAAGTCGACGGCAAAGGCCTGTCGTCTTATCCACACCCGTGGCTGATGAAAGATTTCTGGCAGTTCCCGACTGTATCGATGGGCCTTGGCCCGATCCAGGCGATCTACCAGGCGCGCTTCATGAAGTACCTGGAACACCGCGGCTACATCCCTGAAGGCAAGCAGAAGGTTTGGTGCTTCCTCGGCGATGGCGAGACCGACGAGCCGGAATCCCTGGGCGCAATCGCTCTGGCCGGCCGTGAAAAACTCGACAACCTGATCTTCGTCGTCAACTGCAACCTGCAACGTCTCGACGGACCGGTTCGCGGCAACGGCAAGATCATCCAGGAACTCGAAGGCGTGTTCCGTGGCGCTCAATGGAACGTGACCAAGGTAGTCTGGGGCCGTTTCTGGGACCCACTGCTGGCCAAAGACACCGACGGTATCCTGCAACGTCGCATGGACGAAGTCATCGACGGCGAGTACCAGAACTACAAAGCCAAAGACGGCGCGTTCGTGCGTGAACACTTCTTCAACTCGCCAGAACTCAAGGCGATGGTTGCGGATCTGTCCGACGACGAAATCTGGAAACTCAACCGTGGTGGCCACGACCCGTACAAAATGTACGCGGCCTACCATCAAGCGGTTAACCACAAAGGTCAGCCGACCGTGGTTTTGGCCAAGACCATCAAAGGTTATGGCACTGGCGCCGGTGAAGCGAAAAACACCGCGCACAACACCAAGAAAGTCGATGTCGACAGCCTGAAGAGCTTCCGTGACCGCTTCGACATTCCGGTCAAGGATTCCGAGCTGGAAACCCTGCCGTTCTTCAAACCTGAAGAAGGCAGCGCCGAAGCCCGTTACCTGAGCGAGCGCCGTGCAGCACTGGGTGGTTTCGTTCCACAACGTCGCGCCAAGAGCTTCAGCCTGCCGACGCCTCCGCTGGAAACCCTCAAGGCTCTGCTTGACGGTACTGGCGACCGCGAAATCTCCACCACCATGGCCTTCGTGCGGATTCTCACGCAACTGGTCAAGGACAAGGAAATCGGCGCCCGCATCGTCCCGATCATCCCGGACGAAGCCCGTACCTTCGGTATGGAAGGCATGTTCCGCCAACTGGGCATCTACTCGTCCGTTGGCCAGCTCTACGAGCCAGTCGACAAAGAACAAGTGATGTTCTACCGCGAGGACAAGAAAGGTCAGATCCTCGAGGAAGGCATCAACGAAGCAGGCGCCATGTCCTCCTTCATCGCCGCTGGTACTTCGTACAGCAGCCACAACCAGCCGATGATTCCGTTCTACATCTTCTACTCGATGTTCGGTTTCCAACGTATCGGTGACCTGGCCTGGGCCGCTGGCGACAGCCGCACCCGTGGCTTCCTGATCGGCGGTACTGCCGGTCGTACCACGCTCAACGGCGAAGGCCTGCAGCACGAAGACGGTCACAGCCACATCCTGGCCTCGACTATCCCGAACTGCCGCACCTTCGACCCGACTTACGGCTATGAACTCGCGGTCATCATCCGCGAAGGCATGCGCCTGATGTTCGAAGAGCAGCAGGACGTTTTCTACTACCTGACCGTGATGAACGAGTCCTACGCTCACCCAGCCATGCCGGCCGGTGCAGAGGAAGGCATCATCAAGGGCATGTACCTGCTCGAAGAAGACACCAAAGAAGCGGCGCACCACGTGCAGCTCCTGGGTTCGGGCACCATCCTGCGTGAAGTGCGTGAAGCGGCGAAGATCCTGCGCGAGCAGTTCAACGTTGGTGCAGACATCTGGAGCGTAACCAGCTTCAACGAACTGCGTCGCGATGGCCTGGCTGTAGAGCGCAGCAACCGTCTGCACCCAGGTCAGAAGCCTGCCCTGAGCTATGTGGAAGAATGCCTCACTGGCCGTAAAGGTCCGGTGATCGCTTCGACCGACTACATGAAACTGTTCGCTGACCAGATCCGTCAGTGGGTACCGACCAAGGAATACAAAGTCCTGGGCACTGACGGTTTCGGCCGTAGTGACAGCCGCAAGAAGCTGCGTAACTTCTTTGAAGTCGACCGCCACTTCGTTGTGCTGGCCGCTCTGGAAGCCTTGGCCGACCGTGGCGATATCGAACCTAAAGTCGTGGCGGAAGCCATTGCCAAGTTCGGCATCGATCCTGAGAAACGTAACCCACTGGACTGCTAAGAGTCTGTCTGCCATTCGTACAGAGCGCTGACAAGGGCACGAAACAGCAGAGGATGCGGAATTTACTTCGGTAGATGAGCATCCGACGCTGTTTTCGTCTCAACTGAAAGCAGCGCAGTCGAGAGTGAACAGGTTCTCCGAAGGAGAGACATTGTGAGTGAGCTAATTCGCGTACCCGACATCGGCAACGGTGAAGGTGAAGTCATTGAATTGATGGTCAAGGTCGGCGATCGCATCGAAGCCGACCAGAGCATCCTGACGCTGGAATCCGACAAGGCGAGCATGGAAATTCCTGCTCCGAAGGCCGGCGTCATCAAAAGCATGAAAGTGAAGCTGGGCGACCGCCTGAAAGAAGGCGACGAGTTGTTCGAGTTGGAAGTCGAAGGCGAAGCGGCTGCAGCTGCTCCGGCACCGGCTGCCGCACCTGCGGCCGCCGCTGCACCCGCTGCTCCTGCGCCAGCTGCTGCACCCGCTGCCGCTCCGGCCGCAGCGGCTGCCGCAACCGTTCAGGACATCCACGTTCCAGACATCGGTTCGTCGGGCAAAGCCAAGATCATCGAACTGATGGTCAAGGTCGGCGACACCATCGAGGCTGATCAATCGCTGATCACCCTGGAGTCCGACAAAGCCAGCATGGAAATCCCTTCGCCCGCCGCTGGCGTGGTCGAAAGCATCATCGTCAAGCTCGACGACGAAGTAGGTACCGGCGACCTGATCCTGAAGCTGAAAGTCGCGGGCGCTGCCCCGGCCGCCGCTCCAGCACCGGCTGCTGCACCGGCTCCAGCGGCTGCAGCATCTGCGCCCGCTGCGGCACCAGCTGCAAAAGCCGCGGCAGCACCTGCTCCGGCAGCACCGGCACAGAACGGCGCCAAGGTTCACGCAGGCCCGGCGGTTCGCCAATTGGCCCGTGAGTTCGGTGTTGAACTGAATGCTGTCGCAGCGACCGGCCCACACGGCCGCGTGCTGAAAGAAGACGTGCAGGTTTATGTCCAGGCCATGATGCAGAAAGCCAAATCCGCACCTGAAGGTGGCGCGGCTGGCGGCATGGGCATTCCGCCGATTCCGGAAGTCGATTTCAGCCGTTTCGGCGAAACCGAAGAAGTGCCGATGACTCGCCTGATGCAACTGGGCGCAACCGGTCTGCACCGCAGCTGGCTGAACATTCCGCACGTGACTCAGTTCGACCAGGCCGACATCACCGAGCTGGAAGCTTTCCGTGTGGCACAGAAAGCCGTAGCAGAAAAAGCCGGCGTCAAACTGACCGTCCTGCCGCTGCTGCTTAAATCCTGCGCACACCTGCTCAAGGAACTGCCGGACTTCAACAGTTCGTTGGCGCCAAGTGGCAAAGCGATCATCCGCAAGAAGTATGTGAACATCGGCTTCGCCGTGGACACCCCGGAAGGTCTGCTGGTCCCTGTAATCAAGAACGTTGATCAGAAGAGCCTGCTGCAATTGGCTGCCGAAGCGGCCGAGCTGGCCGAGAAAGCCCGCAGCAAGAAGCTGTCGCCGAACGACATGCAGGGCGCTTGCTTTACTATCTCCAGCCTCGGTCACATTGGCGGCACCGGCTTCACGCCGATCGTCAACGCGCCGGAAGTGGCGATCCTCGGTGTTTCCAAGGCGACCATGCAGCCGGTCTGGGACGGCAAAGCCTTCCAGCCACGCCTGATGTTGCCGCTGTCGCTGTCCTACGATCACCGCGTGATCAACGGCGCTGCGGCTGCACGCTTCACCAAGCGCCTGAGCGACTTGCTGGCTGACATCCGCACTCTCCTGCTGTAACTGAACGACGGGCCCATTTCGATGGGCCCCTCGGGCAACGCTTTCCGAGCTGCCACGCTCGTACCTCAACCCCGCCAACTTGGCGGGGCTTTTTTTGCCTATCCGTTACCCCCACTGTGGAGCCGAAGACTGCGAAAGCGTCAGAGCATTCACCCACCGCGATTTAAGGCCCATCGCAGCCTTCGGCAGCTCCTACAGAGGCCGCATTTCAATCCTGAGCGCCAATTACGACCCTCAACTGCAGTTTCTTACCCTTCAGCCGATAGTTTTATAGCACTAAGCCACCCTGCTCACTTGTCAGCCCGTGCTGCATGATGCAACCTTGCGACACGCGACGTGAAAGAGGGCCAAAGCCCGTGCGCGATCAGCATTCTGAAAGCGAGTTTCTTAATGAAAAGCCAACCCGATGCCGCCGGTCGAACCGCGGCCGAGGTAGTGACGCAATTACCGGTGCCCTCGCGGCTCGGTATGCTGCGTTTCGAACGGCTGAATGAAGCTAACTGGGCGCTGCTATACCTCGACCCCAATTGTGAAAAACAGTTTGGACTGCCAGCAGTAGACCTCTGCGCCCTGATCGGCTCGCCTTATGCCAGCCTGATGGAGCCGGAAGCACGCTATCAGTTGCACGATACCGTGCAGCAGCAATTGGCCGAGAGCCCCTACTATCTGATCCGCTATACCCTGCACACCGCCAATGGCCCGGTCAGCTTGCTGGAGTTGGGCGAAGGTTACCGCCAGCACAATCGCCACCTGCTGCGTGGTTATATGGTGGTCGTTGAAGGCTTGTTTGAAGCAACCGCTCACTCGACAAACCCCGACCTGGCAACCCAGAACAGCCGCCTGCAAATTGCCCTTGAACACAACCAGCGTGCCCAGCAGGAGCAATTGCTGCACCTGGAGCGCGTGCGTGCGCAGCAAAGCCTGATCCTGCGCCTGGCGCGCCATCGCTACAGCACGCAGAACTCGGTGCAGGAAGCGGCGCAGTTGATCACCCAGAGCGCCTGCGAAATCTACGACATTGCCAGCGCCAGCGTCTGGTTCCTCAACGAACAGGTGCTGGAACCGATTGCCGCGTTTCGTCGCGACACCGGTGAATTCCTGCGGCCCGACGCGATCGACGCCAGCCCGTACCCGAGCTACCTCGAAGCGCTGCAAACCAGCCGCGCCATCGACGTCCACGACGTCATGCACGACCCGCGCACCCGCGAGATGGCCGACAACCTGCGGCCACGGGACATTAACGCGATCCTCGACGCCAGCATCCGCATCGACGGCCAGGTGGTCGGCGTGTTGTGCCTGGAGCAAACCGGTATTCCCCGCGCCTGGCAATCCGATGAAATCGCATTTGCCGGCGAGCTGGCGGACCAATTCGCCCAGGTCATCAACAATCACAACCGACGCACCGCCACCAGCGCCTTGCATCTGTTCCAGCGCGCCGTGGAACAAAGCGCCAACGCCTTCCTGCTGGTCAACTACGACGGCGTGGTGGAGTACGTAAACCCGAGTTTCACCGCGATCACTCAGTACACCACCGAAGAGGTCCACGGCCATCGCCTGTCTGAGCTGCCGGCGCTGGAAAACCTCAACGAATTGCTGCTCGACGCCAATTCCAGCCTCGCCAAGAGCAACAGTTGGCAAGGCGAATTCAAAAGCCGTCGGAAGAACCTCGAGCCTTACTGGGGCCAGCTGTCGATATCCAAAGTCTATGGCGACAACCGCGAGTTGACCCATTACATCGGTATCTACGAAGACATCACCCAAAGCAAGCTGGCGCAGCAGCGCATTGAGCGCCTGGCCTATACCGACAACCTCACCAGCCTGGGCAACCGCCCGGCGTTCATTCGCAACCTCGACGAACGCTTCGCCCGCGACAGCGACACGCCGATCAGCCTGCTGCTGGTGGACATCGACAACTTCAAGCGGATCAATGACAGCCTCGGCCACCAGACCGGCGACAAGTTGCTGATCAGTCTCGCCCGGCGTCTGCGCAACAGCCTGAGCCCGAGCGGCAGTCTGGCGCGCTTCGCCAGTAACGAATTCGCCGTGCTGCTGGATAACACCGACCTCGAAGCCGGTCAGCAGATCGCCATCCAGGTGCTCAAGACCCTCGACAAGCCGATGTTCGTCGACAACCAGTTGATCAGCGTCACCGGCTCCGTAGGTCTCGCGTCGGCGCCACTGCATGGCCGCGATCCGCAGACGCTGATGAAAAACGCCGGGCTGGCCCTGCACAAGGCCAAGGCTAATGGCAAACACCAGGTTCAGGTGTTCACCGAAGCGCTCAATGCCGAGGCCAGTTACAAACTGTTCGTGGAAAACAACCTGCGGCGTGCGCTGACCCAGAACGAATTGGAAGTTTTCTACCAGCCCAAACTGTGCCTGCGCAGTGGTCGGTTGCTAGGGATGGAAGCGCTGTTGCGCTGGAATCACCCGGAAAAAGGCATGATTCGTCCGGACCAGTTCATCAGCGTGGCAGAAGAAACCGGTCTGATCATTCCGATTGGCAAGTGGGTCGCGCGCCAGGCTTGCCGTATGAGCAGGGAGCTGGCGGCGGCTGGCCTCGGCCGTCTGCACGTGGCGATCAACCTGTCGCCGAAGCAGTTCTCCGATCCGGAACTGGTGTCGTCCATCGCCAACATCCTCAAGGAAGAACGCCTGGCTGCGCCGATGCTGGAGCTGGAACTCACGGAGGGCTTGCTGCTGGAAGCGACCGAAGACACTCGCCAGCAACTTGACCAGCTGAAGATGCTCGGCCTGACCCTGGCCATGGACGACTTCGGCACCGGCTATTCGTCGCTGAGCTACCTGAAAAAATTCCCGATCGACGTGATCAAGATCGACCGCAGCTTCATCCGCGACATCCCGGCCAACCAGGACGACATGGAAATCACCTCGGCGGTCATCGCCATGGCGCACAACCTGAAACTCAAGGTGGTGGCCGAGGGTATTGAGACCGCCGAGCAACTGGCCTTCCTGCGCCGCCACCGCTGCGATGTCGGCCAGGGTTACCTGTTCGACCGGCCTATTTCGGGCATCGAACTGATCAACCGACTCCGACGTTATCCCCGCGGTCCGCTGGCCTTCTAATTTCCGCTGCGCCGCTACTACGTCTGTCCTGATTCCCCCCTCGCCCCTTCCCTCTCACCTGAACAGTCGGGCAAACTGTCGGTCTTCTTTACTTACCCCTACTGATCAACGCCCTCACTGACCACACCCATTCAGTTACCTCAATCCAACGAGAGGACATGAATCATGGTTTTGCGCTCGGAGATACTTGTGCACAAGAATGAACTACCCACTGCCCAGCAAGCCTTGCCAGGTCGTGAAGCACCGATGACCGTTCCGGAAAAACACTTCGTCAAAGACGCCTACATGCTGGGCCCGTTTCCGGGCACCGTCGATTTCGCCATCTTCGGTCTGGGCTGTTTCTGGGGCGCGGAACGTCGCCTGTGGCAACAAGAAGGCGTACACAGCTCGGCGGTCGGTTACGCCGGCGGCTATACCCCCCACCCGACCTACGAGGAAGTCTGCTCGGGCCTGACCGGCCACAGCGAAGTGGTGTTGGTGGTGTACGACACCGAGCAAACCACTTACGAGGCGCTGCTGAAAGTGTTCTGGGAATCCCACGACCCGACTCAAGGCATGCGCCAGGGCGGCGACATCGGCACGCAATACCGTTCGGTGATCTACTGCACCAACGAAGCCCAACTGAAAGCGGCCGAGGCCAGCAAACAAGCGTTCCAGGCTGAACTGGACAAGGCAGGTCTGGGACCCATTACGACCGAAGTGGCTGAAGCGCCGACGTTCTACTACGCCGAGGCTTATCACCAGCAATACCTGGCGAAGAATCCGCAGGGTTATTGCGGGATCGGCGGGACTGGGGTGTGTTTGCCGGCGTAAACGCCATCGCGGGCAAGCCCGCTCCTACAATGGATCGCATTCCAACTGTAGGAGCGGGCTTGCCCGCGATGAGGCCGGTCCAATCAGCAAAAATTACTCGGCAATCAACCAATCCATCCGCCAGTCACCCTGGGTTTGCCCAAGCGTCTTGGCCAGATACGGCATCAATTCACGCAACTCTTCCTCCAGCCCCCACGGCGGATTCGCAATCGCCAACCCTGAACCGTTCAAGCTCGCCGGCGTGTCCAGCGGGTGCACGAACAACTCCACGCGCAACAGCTTCGGCGCGCCGGTTTCGGCCAGGTCCTGATAGAAGCGCTTGAGCAGGCGTTGGTCCTTGATCGGGTACCAGATCGCCGCCACTGTCTGGCGCATGCGACCAATGGCTTCTTTCAAAGCCACGGCGCAACGCTTCATTTCATCCAGTTGCTCGAATGGCGGGTCGATCAGCATCAAGCCGCGCTTTTCCGCCACCGGCAGCAAGGCACGCGGCACATGCCAGCCTTCGCCCAGATGCACGGCGACGCGACGATCGCCTTTCATGTTTTCCTTGAGCATGCGCCCGTCTTCCGGGTGTTTCTCATTGAGCAAGATACGCTCGCGCTCACGAGTCAGGCGCCGCGCGACTTCCGGGGAGCCGGGGTAGTAACGCAGCTCGCCGTTGGGGTTCATCTCGTGCAGGATTTGCAGGTAATCGGCGGTCAGCACCGGCAGGTCCGGGGCGTTCCACAGGCGTCCAATGCCTTCTATCCATTCGCCGGTGCGACTGGCCTGATCACCCTGCAGGTCGTACAGACCGAGCCCGGCGTGGCTGTCGATATAGGCGAACGGTTGCTCCTTGCGCGCCATCAGGGCGATCAAGCGAGTCAGAACCAAGTGTTTGAAGACATCGGCGTGGTTGCCGGCGTGGAAGGCGTGACGGTAATTCATGGCTGCTCCTGGAATGCAGCGCAGTTTACATGAGTTTGCGCCAGACAAAAAAACGCCCCGGTTAAGCCGTTACAAAACCGGGGCGAAGAAGCAACTCGAAAAGCTGCGCGACAGAGGGTGACCAAACCCTCCATCGCGCACTGAGTGAAGCCAGTGTGCCCGCTGTCCCCGGTGTCGAATTAGCCGAAAACGACCTGTTCATAGGTATTGCAGCCATTGCCGACCGAGGGCCTTGCCGACACCCGCCAGCGCAACGAGAATCGAGCCATACCCCTTCAAGGAGCAGACGAAATGATGCATGCGGATTTGATTGACCAGGAAGACCTGCTTGGCCAGCTCCGGGCCCTGGGCTTCGAAATGCCTCCGGGCGCCACCGCTGAACAAGCCTGTGCCACGGCGGTCTGCGGCCTGACCGAAGCCCGCGCCACCGCGTTGCGCCGTTTGGTTGAGCAATTGCTGACGGGCAGCGCAACCATCCTGCCGGCGGTGCGCCAGGCGATTGATAAACAGTTGTTGCCGGCGTTGGCGGCGTACAAACAAAGCCGAAGCTGAATCGGCACACTGTAGGAGCGAACTTGTTCGCGAGTCGGTGTGCCTGACACACCACGTCAAGCCGCTCGCCAACAAGTTGGCTCCTACAAGGTAGCCGGTGTGCCCGGCATATCGTTCAATTACAACCGCACACTCGCAAACGTCGACTCGTTGCGCGCCTGGCTCAAAGCCGACAGCGGGCCAGACAGCGGTGCCAGCACCAACGCCTGTGGAATCGGCATCATCGCCACTTGCTGCGCGGTGTTGGAGCCTACGCGCTCGTCACGCGGCGGAATGCCGAAGTATTCGCGGTAGCACTTGGAGAAGTGCGGCGTGGAGACGAAGCCACAGACTGACGCCACTTCGATGATCGACATCGGCGTTTGCTTGAGCAACTGCCGAGCACGAATCAGGCGCAGCTTGAGGTAGTAGCGCGACGGCGAGCAGTGCAGGTATTTCTGGAATAAACGCTCAAGCTGGCGACGCGACACGGCGACGTACACCGCCAGTTCGTCCAGATCGATCGGCTCTTCGAGGTTGGCCTCCATCAGCGCCACGATTTCCTGCAGTTTCGGCTGGTTGGTGCCGAGCATGTGCTTGAGCGGCACGCGCTGGTGATCCTGTTCGTTACGAATACGCTCGTAGACAAACATCTCGGAAATCGCTGCTGACAGTTCGCGACCATGATCACGGCTGATCAGGTGCAGCATCATGTCCAGCGGCGCGGTGCCGCCCGAGCTGGTGAAGCGGTTACGGTCGAGGGTGAACAGACGCGTGCTCATGGCAACGCGCGGAAAGGCTTCCTGCATTGAGGCCAGACATTCCCAGTGCACGCTGCAATCGAAACCATCGAGCAGACCGGCGCAGGCCAGAGCCCAACTGCCGGTGCAGACAGCGCCGAGACGACGCGACTGACGCGCTTGGCTTTGCAGCCAGCTCACATGTTCACGGGTGACGGTGCGCTGAATGCCCACGCCGCCGCAAACAATCACAGTGTCGAGAGCCGGCGCTTTGTGCATGGAGGCGTCGGGAGTGATCTGCAGACCATCGCTGGCCCAGACTTGCCCGCCATCGACGCTCAGTGTGCTCCATCGATACAGCTCGCGACCCGACAGCTGGTTAGCCATCCGCAGCGGCTCTACGGCGGACGCCAGAGAGATCAGCGTGAAATTGTCCAACAGCAAGAAGCCGATGGATTGAGGCGTGCGGTTCTGGGGTTGAGCACCAGAGTTGAACGAAGTCATCGCGGTATCTCCTCACACAAAGCGGTTAATGGCCTCAGGCGAGGCTCTTGTTATTGCCCTCACGCAGTGGGGGGCTTTCCAATCACAACGCAATTGCCATGCCTAAAGTTGAATGGGTATTCAATAAAACCTGAAAACGACGTCGTGATGTGTCTATATAAGGACGCACGACAACTAAGGTTATAAGCGGGAAACGCCGTCTGGCATGGGATGCCGGAAAGGGGTTGAGCACTTCGGTAGCACTTGTGTGAAGCACACGTCGAGCTAGACGAAAGGAGTGTCACCCCGGCCCACGGAGCGACGAATGGTAGGTGTTACGCAAGTACGCGCTAAAAGGTGGCGGTGCCTTTACAGGATGTTCAATTAGCGGGCAATGTCTGGATCACACTGACCCGTAGGAGCTGCCGAAGGCTGCGAACCGCGAAGCGGTGGGGCGAAGGTCGTTCCGACCTTATCGCAGCCTGCGGCAGCTCCTACAAATGATCTGGATGATCCCGCTACATCAACACTCAACCGCGCTTACAGCCAAGCCACCGCGTGATGTCTCTTTGTATTTGTCATGCATATCGGCTCCGGTGTCGCGCATGGTGCGGATCACCCGATCCAGCGAGATAAAGTGTTGGCCGTCGCCGCGTAGGGCCATCTGCGCGGCGTTGATCGCTTTCACTGCCGCAATCGCGTTGCGCTCGATGCACGGCACCTGCACCAAACCGCCCACCGGATCGCAGGTCAGGCCCAGGTTGTGCTCCAGGCCAATCTCCGCCGCGTTGCACAGTTGCTCGGGGGTCGCGCCGAGAATATCCGCCAGCCCCGCCGCTGCCATCGCGCACGCAGAACCCACTTCACCCTGACAGCCCACTTCGGCGCCGGAGATCGATGCGTTCTTTTTGCACAAAATGCCAACCGCAGCCGCAGCCAGGAAGTAATCGACCACGTTGGCCTCGCTGACTTCCTCGCTGAATTTGACGAAGTAGTGCAGCACCGCCGGAATGATCCCCGCCGCGCCATTGGTAGGCGCCGTGACCATACGCCCACCGGCTGCGTTTTCTTCGTTGACCGCCAGTGCAAACAGGTTGACCCACTCCATCGCGCTCAGCGTCGAGCCAATCACGTTCGGCTTGCCCAGTTCCTGCAAGCTGCGGTGCAAGCGCGCGGCGCGACGACGCACGTTCAAGCCGCCCGGCAGGATACCTTCGTGCTTGAGGCCCTGTTCGACGCAGTCCTGCATCGCATGCCACAGCCGCATCAGTCCGCTGCGAATCTCTTCTTCGCTGCGCCAGACCTTTTCGTTGGCCATCATCAATTCCGACACGCGCAAGCCGTGCTGTTCACACAACCGCAGCAGCTCGTCGGCACTGGAGAAGTCGTAAGGCAACACCGTGGTGTCCATGTCCAGTACGCCGCTGGCGGCCTGGGCTTCATCGACGACAAAACCTCCGCCCACCGAGTAGTAGGTGTCGCGGTGCAGCTCCCCGCCCTCGCCTTCGGCGATCAGGGTCATGGCGTTGGGGTGGAATGGCAGGTTTTCGTCGATCAGCAGCATGTCCCGCTGCCACTGGAAGGCAATCGGCAGATCACCGTTGAGCAGCAGGGTGTCGGTTTCTTTCAGGGTGGCGATGCGCAGGCCGATGGTCGAGGGGTCGATCGCGTCCGGCCATTCGTTCATCAGGCCCATGATCACCGCGTTGTCACTGCCGTGGCCGATGCCGGTGGCCGACAGCGAGCCATACAGACGCACTTCGATGCGACGCACTTGAGTCAGTTGGTCGCGTTCACGCAAGCCCTGAGTGAACAGCGCGGCAGCGCGCATCGGTCCGACAGTGTGGGAGCTGGAGGGGCCGATACCGATCTTGAACAGGTCGAACACACTGATAGCCATTACACGCAAACCCTCTGTAGTCGGAACTCCGGGCGCAAATAGCGCCTGGCGACGGAGCTGCTACGCTGAAGCCGCTGTCCGCCGAGATGGGCGCATGATCAGCCTTTTGTCTCGACGCCCGGCGTCTGACACCGACGCACTCATACCCACCAACGTCGCAATTGAAAGGGAGGCTCCATGCAAGAGGGTTTGCGACTGTTTTGGCCACTCACGTGCCGCATCGACACCAGAAAAGTCCCTTTTGGGGCTCCAAAAAATCTGTAAACGACGTTGCCAACACTGGATGCGACCCCCTATGTACTGGATACGACCCCCCCTGTAGGCGTTTCATTTTCGCTGTTACATGATCAGTCTCGACTCGATTGCCAGGCGCAGTGGTAGAGCTGTTGCGTGAAACGCCTCGCCATTCAGCTGCAACACATAAACGCATCAGCCATGACAGGCTGATGACGAGAAGAAAACACCCAGGAGTCCATCGATGAAAGGTTCTCAAACGTTGCTGTTGGCCGCTGTACTGAGTCTGCCACTGTTGGCACAAGCTGCAGAGCCGGCACAGTGCTCCACCGTAAACTTCTCCGATGTCGGCTGGACCGACATCACCGTCACCACTGCGACCACCAGCGTCATCCTTGACGCACTCGGCTACAAGACCAAGACCACCATGATTTCCGTGCCTGTGACCTACAAGTCGCTGGCTGACGGCAAGAACATGGACGTTTTCCTCGGCAACTGGATGCCGACCATGGAAAACGACATCAAGGCCTATCGTGACGCCGGCACCGTGGACACCGTGCGTACCAACCTCAAGGGCGCCAAGTACACGCTGGCCGTGCCGCAAGCGCTGTATGACAAGGGTCTTCACGACTTTGCCGACATCGCCAAATTCAAGAAAGAACTCGACGGCAAAATCTACGGCATTGAACCAGGCAACGACGGCAACCGCCTGATCCAGAGCATGATCGACAAGAACGCCTTCGGCCTGAAAGACGCGGGCTTCAAGGTTGTCGAGTCCAGCGAAGCAGGCATGCTCTCGCAGGTCGATCGCGCCGAGAAGCGCAGCACTGCCGTGGTCTTCCTCGGCTGGGCACCGCACCCGATGAACAAGCGCTTCAAGATCCAGTACCTCACCGGCGGCGACGACTACTTCGGTCCGGACTTCGGTGCGGCCACTGTCCTGACCAACACCCGCAAGGGCTACGCCCAGGAATGCAGCAACGTTGGCCAGTTGCTGAAAAACCTGGAATTCAACGTCGACATGGAAAGCTCGCTGATGGGCAACGTCCTGGACGACAAGATGAAGCCTGACGTTGCAGCCAAAGCCTGGCTGAAGAAGAACCCACAGGTATTGGATACCTGGTTGGCTGGCGTGACCACCATTGACGGTAAACCAGGCCTGGAGGCCGTAAAAGCCAGTTTGACGAAGTAACTCGTGTGCAGGCGGGTTCGCCCGCCTGCTGTTGTATCTTTTCCCCGCACGCGGACGCTGAATACCATGCTGACCGAACACAAGATCCCTCTGGGCCAATACATCGCCAGCTTCGTTGAATGGTTGACGAAACACGGCGCCAACTATTTCGATTTGATCGCCTCGACCCTGGAAGCAATGATCCATGGCGTGACGTTCGCTCTCACCTGGTTCAATCCGCTGGCATTGATTGGTCTGATCGCACTACTTGCACACTTCATCCAGCGCAAATGGGGCCTGACCGCCTTTGTCGTGTTGTCGTTTCTGCTGATCCTGAACCTGGGTTACTGGCAGGAAACCATGGAGACCCTGGCACAAGTGCTCTTCGCCACTTTCGTCTGCGTCATCATCGGCGTACCGTTAGGTATCGTCGCCGCACACAAACCGATGTTCTATACGCTGATGCGCCCGGTCCTCGACCTGATGCAAACCGTACCGACCTTCGTTTACCTCATTCCTACCCTGACCCTGTTCGGTCTGGGTGTGGTACCTGGTCTGATTTCCACGGTGGTGTTCGCGATTGCCGCGCCTATCCGCCTGACTTACCTGGGTATCCGCGACGTACCGCAAGAGTTGCTGGACGCCGGCAAAGCCTTTGGCTGCTCGCGCCGTCAACTGCTCTCACGCATTGAACTGCCCCATGCCATGCCGAGCATTGCTGCCGGCATCACCCAGTGCATCATGCTGTCGTTGTCGATGGTAGTGATCGCGGCACTGGTAGGCGCCGATGGCTTGGGCAAACCTGTGGTCAACGCATTGAACACCGCTGATATCGCCCTGGGCTTCGAAGCGGGTCTGGCGATCGTATTGCTGGCAATCATGCTCGACCGTATCTGCAAGCAACCCGACGCAAAAGTAGGGGGTGACGCATGAGCATAATTCGCTTCGAAAACGTAGACGTAGTCTTCTCCAAAGACCCACGAGAGGCCCTCAAGTTGCTGGATCAGGGCATGACCCGTGACCAGATCCTGAAGAAAACCGGGCAGATCGTCGGTGTCGAGAAGGCCAGTCTGGACATCGAAAAAGGTGAAATCTGCGTGCTGATGGGCCTGTCCGGTTCCGGCAAATCCAGCCTGCTGCGTTGCATCAACGGCCTCAACACCGTCAGCCGTGGCAAGCTGTTCGTCGAGCATGAAGGCTCGCAAATCAACATTGCCTCCTGCACCCCGGCTGAACTGAAATTGATGCGCACCAAGCGTATCGCCATGGTGTTCCAGAAGTTCGCCCTGATGCCTTGGCTGACCGTTCGCGAGAACATCAGCTTCGGCCTGGAAATGCAGCACCGTCCCCCAGCAGAACGCACCAAGCTGGTGGATGAAAAGCTCGAATTGGTAGGCCTGACCCAGTGGCGCAACAAAAAGCCCGACGAGCTGTCCGGCGGCATGCAACAGCGTGTTGGCCTGGCCCGCGCACTGGCGATGGACGCCGACATTCTGCTGATGGACGAACCGTTTTCGGCACTCGACCCGCTGATCCGTCAGGGCCTGCAAGACGAACTGCTGGAATTGCAACGCAAGCTGAACAAAACCATCGTGTTCGTGAGCCACGACCTCGACGAAGCGCTCAAGCTCGGCAGCCGTATCGCGATCATGAAAGACGGCAAAATCGTGCAATACAGCAAGCCTGAAGACATCGTCCTCAACCCTGCCGATGACTACGTCCGCACCTTCGTTGCCCACACCAACCCGTTGAACGTGTTGTGTGGCCGCAGCCTGATGCGCACGCTGGCCGATTGCACCCGCGTCAACGGCGAATTTTGCCTCGATCCGGGCGGCGATTCGTGGGTACACCTGGGTGAAGGCAATACCGTCAAAAGCGCACGCCAGGGCTCCGCCAGCTTCGACCTGCAAAACTGGGTACCGGGCCAGGCGATGGACACGCTGGATCGTCGTCCGACGCTGGTGCACTCCGACATCGGCATGCGCGACGCGCTGCAGATCCGTTACCAGACTGGCAACAAACTGGTCCTGCAGGAAAACGACAAAGTGGTCGGTATTCTTGGCGACAGCGAGCTGTATCACGCGCTGCTTGGCAAGAACCTGGGTTAAGTCCCATGCCCTTCTTCTGCAGGAGCCAACTTGTTGGCGAGGCGGTGTATCTGTCAAACCGCCTCGCGAACAAGTTCGCTCCTACAGGGATTTGATTCCTGCGACACACCCCCTTTTTTGGCATCACCAACGCAATGGATAGCCGCACCACCGTTTTTTTTGTTGATTGAACGTTCAACTTAAAACAAATAGACTGGCCGTCGCCCGAATATTCACCACTTTGACCCCGCGACGGTCCAAGGAGATGCCAGAAATGCCCAAGGTCGGTATGCAACCCATCCGCCGTCAGCAGTTGATCCACGCCACGCTCGAAGCGGTCGATCAGGTGGGCATGGGCGATGCCAGCATTGCGTTGATCGCCCGTCTGGCAGGTGTGTCGAATGGAATCATCAGTCACTACTTTCAGGACAAGAACGGCCTGATCGAAGCCACCATGCGGCACCTGATGACCGCCTTGAGCGAAAGCGTGCTCGACCGCCGCAACGCCCTGCGCGATGACAGCCCTCGGGCGCATCTGCAGGTGATCATCGAGGGCAACTTCGATGCCAGCCAGGTCAATGGCCCGGCAATGAAAACCTGGCTGGCCTTCTGGGCTACCAGCATGCATCAACCATCGCTGCACCGTTTGCAGCGGATTAACGATCACCGCCTGTATTCCAACCTGTGCTGCCAGTTTCGTCGGGTACTGACACTCAGCGACGCACGCAGCGCAGCCCGTGGTCTGGCGGCCTTGATCGACGGTTTGTGGTTGCGCGGCGCGCTGTCGGGCGATGCGTTCGACACCAACCAGGCGCAACAGATTGCTTACGAATACATGGACCTACAACTGGCGAAACAGGTGAACTGACGGACACCGTCGCATCACCCGCTGACCACACAGTGGCAATCGCCAACACACTGCACTTGCGAGGACAACATGGCCCGTTTCGAACTGCAAAAACTCTACATTGATGGCGGTTACGTCGACTCCAGCAGCGACGCGACTTTCGACGCGATCAACCCGGCCAACGGCGAAGTCCTTGCGACCCTGCAGCGTGCTGGCAAAGACGACATCGAACGCGCGGTGGTCAGCGCCGAGAAAGGCCAGAAAATCTGGGCCGCGATGACTGCCATGCAGCGTTCGCGCATCTTGCGCCGCGCCGTGGAAATCCTTCGCGAGCGCAACGATGAACTGGCCGCGCTGGAGACCCTCGACACCGGCAAAGCGATTTCCGAAACCCGTTACGTCGACATCGTCACCGGCGCTGACGTGCTGGAATACTACGCTGGCCTGGTGCCTGCCATCGAAGGCGAGCAGATCCCGCTGCGCAGTACCTCGTTCGTCTACACCCGTCGCGAACCGCTGGGCGTGGTGGTGGGTATCGGCGCCTGGAACTACCCGATTCAGATCGCCCTGTGGAAATCCGCACCGGCGCTGGCTGCCGGCAACGCGATGATCTTCAAGCCGAGTGAAGTCACCTCGCTGACCACCCTGAAACTGGCAGAGATCTACACCGCCGCGGGCGTGCCGGACGGCGTGTTCAACGTCCTGACCGGCAGCGGTCGTGAAGTCGGCACCTGGCTGACCGAGCACCCGCGCATCGAGAAAATCTCCTTCACAGGCGGCACCGACACCGGCAAGAAGGTCATGGCCAGCGCGTCGAGTTCGTCGCTGAAGGAAGTGACCATGGAATTGGGCGGCAAGTCACCACTGATCATTTTCGACGACGCCGATCTCGACCGCGCTGCCGACACCGCGATGATGGCCAACTTTTACAGCTCGGGTCAGGTCTGCACCAACGGTACTCGGGTGTTCGTACCAAGTTCGCTGAAGGCAGCGTTTGAGGCCAAGATCGTCGAGCGTGTGAAGCGCATCCGCGTCGGCAACCCGGAAGACGACAACACCAATTTCGGCCCGCTGGTCAGCTTTGCCCACATGGAAAGCGTGCTGGGCTACATCGCCAAGGGCAAGGAAGAAGGCGCACGTTTGCTGTGCGGCGGCGAACGCCTGACCGAAGGTGAGTTCGCCAAGGGCGCGTTCGTTGCACCCACGGTGTTCACTGATTGCACCGACGACATGACCATCGTGCGCGAAGAAATCTTCGGCCCGGTGATGAGCATCCTCAGCTACGACAGCGAAGAAGAAGTGATCCGCCGCGCCAATGACACCGAGTTCGGCCTGGCCGCCGGCGTCGTCACCAAAGACCTCAACCGCGCCCACCGCGTGATTCACCAGCTTGAAGCCGGCATCTGCTGGATCAACGCCTGGGGCGAGTCGGCAGCGGAAATGCCGGTCGGTGGCTACAAGCAATCGGGCGTGGGCCGGGAGAACGGGATCAGCTCGTTGGCGCAGTACACGAGGATCAAGTCAGTACAGGTTGAACTGGGCGATTACGTGTCGGTGTTTTGACCAGACGCCGAACCCTGTAGGAGCTGCCGCAGGCTGCGATAAGGTCGGGACGACCTTCATACGATCCAAAATCCTGCGACCGATCCTCGGTCGATCGCAGCCTTCGGCAGCTCCTACGGGATCGCGTACACCCTTCTCTTCCTTCATCATCAAGAGGGTGCATTTTCAATGTCCCAAGAATTCGACTACATCATCATCGGTGCCGGCTCGGCCGGTAACACCCTGGCGGCCCGTCTGACTGAAGACGCTGGCGTCACTGTCCTGCTGCTGGAAGCCGGCGGCCCGGATTATCGTTTGGATTTCCGCACGCAAATGCCGGCCGCGCTGGCGTTTCCGCTGCAAGGCCGTCGCTACAACTGGGCCTACGAAACCGACCCGGAGCCGCACATGAACAACCGGCGCATGGAGTGCGGGCGCGGCAAGGGCCTGGGCGGCTCGTCGCTGATTAACGGCATGTGCTACATCCGTGGCAACGCCATGGACTACGACGGCTGGGCAAAAAATCCCGGCCTCGAAGACTGGACCTACCTCGACTGCCTGCCGTATTTCCGCAAGGCGGAAACCCGCGACATCGGCGCCAATGACTACCACGGCGGCGAAGGCCCGGTCAGTGTGACTACGCCGAAAGCCGGCAATAATCCGCTGTTCCACGCCATGGTCGAAGCCGGCGTGCAGGCCGGTTATCCACGCACCGACGACCTCAACGGCTATCAGCAGGAAGGCTTCGGTCCGATGGACCGCACCGTGACCCCGGAAGGTCGTCGCGCCAGCACCGCACGCGGCTATCTCGATCAAGCCAAACAGCGCTCGACCCTGACTATCGTCACCCACGCCCTCACCGACCGGATTTTGTTCGACGGAAAGCGCGCAGTCGGCGTGGCCTATCTGGTCGGCGACAGCGATACGCGAATCGAAGCCAAGGCACGCAAGGAAGTGCTGTTGTGCAGCGGCGCGATTGCCTCACCACAGGTGTTGCAACGCTCCGGCGTCGGCCCCGCCGCCTTGCTGAAAAGCCTGGATATCCCGGTGGTTCACGACCTGCCAGGCGTCGGCCAGAATCTTCAGGATCACCTGGAGATGTACCTGCAATACGCCTGCACCCAACCGGTGTCGCTGTACCCCTCGTTGCTGTGGTGGAACCAGCCGACCATTGGCGCGAAATGGATGTTCCTCGGCAAAGGCATCGGCGCGAGCAACCAGTTCGAAGCCGGTGGTTTCATTCGTACTCGCGAAGAGTTTGAGTGGCCGAACATCCAGTACCACTTCCTGCCCGTGGCGATTAACTACAACGGCAGCAATGGTGTGAAAGAGCATGGTTTTCAGGCTCACGTCGGCTCGATGCGCTCGCCGAGCCGTGGCCGAGTGCAGGTGAAATCGAAGAATCCACGGGATTACCCGAGCATCCTCTTCAACTACATGGCCACCGAGCAGGACTGGCAGGAGTTCCGCGACGGCATCCGCCTGACCCGGGAAATCATGCAACAGCCGGCGCTGGACCCGTACCGTGGTCGCGAGATCAGCCCAGGCATTGAAGTGCAGACTGACGAACAACTGGACCAGTTCGTTCGCGAACACGCAGAGACCGCGTTCCACCCCTCCTGCTCGTGCAAGATGGGCACCGACGCGATGGCTGTGGTCGATGGCGAGGGGCGTGTGCACGGGATGCAGGGTTTGCGAGTGGTCGATGCGTCGATCATGCCGCTGATCACCACCGGCAACCTCAATGCGCCGACGATCATGATCGCCGAGAAAATCGCCGACAAGATCCGTGGCCGCCAACCACTGCCGCGCAGTACCGCCGATTACTTCGTTGCGGGTGACAGGCCTGCGCGTGGCACCCCGATGCGGCTGTGATTCCTCTGTAGGAGCGGGCTTGCCCGCGATCACGATTTCCCTGAGACACCGCGATCGCGGGCAAGCCCGCTCCTACAATCCCGAAGCCCATGCGCCCATAGTCGAGCTTGATCCGGCCTTTGCGCAGGCCTAATCTAGCGGGACGCAAACGATCAATTTCCGAAAAATCGACAAGCCGGCACTGGCTGGCGACGAGGCTTTCTAATGTTTGATGTAGTGTCTTCGAGCACCTGGCCCACTGGCTATCTGATCAATCCCAACTGCGAACCCCTCGATCCAAAATGGCTGCAAGCCTTCAGCAAGATTCCGGCGGCCGCAGTGAGTGACTGCCTGGGTCGCAACGTTGGCGGCCTGGGTCTCAAATCGTTCCACGGCAATGCCCCGATGCTCGGCAGCGCGCTGACCGTGCGCGTTCGCCCTGGCGACAACCTGATGATTCTCAAAGCCATGCAAATGGCCCGTCCGGGTGATGTGCTGGTGATCGACGGCAGCGCCGACCTGACCCGCGCCGTGTTCGGCGGCATCATGCGCGCCATGGCGCTCAAGGCCGGGATCGTCGGCGTGGTGATCAACGGCGCCCTGCGTGACCTCGACGAATGGCAGACCGGCGAACTGCCAGCCTACGCCATCGGCGGCGTACACCGCGGCCCGAGCACCGACGGTGGCGGCGAAATCAACGTACCGATCTCCTGCGCGGGCATGCTGGTGATGCCCGGCGACTTAATGATCGGTGACGGTGACGGCGTAGTTGCCGCAGCCCGCGCTGAGCTGCCTGAACTGCTGGTGCGTTGCAACGACCTGCTGGCCCGCGAAAAAGCCACGCTGGCGGCGATCGAAGCCGGCACCCTGGACCCGGATCGTTTTGACGCGATCCTGCGCAGCAAGGGTTGCCCGGTTTAAAAAGGACAATCGCAATCCTCTGTAGGTGCGAACTTGTTCGCGAGGCGGCCTTACCTGACACACCGCATTTGCCCCCTCGCGAACAAGTTCGCTCCTACAGATTTGAGGTCTGCCTCACACCCTAGGAGCTTCAGCGCATGTTCGATTTCTCCGCTCAGCTCAAGCAGCGGTTTGCCGCTTTGCGCAGCCCTGCCGAATTCTTTTCCCTGCGTTACGTCCGGCAAACCAGCCAACACCTTTCGGTGCGTAAGAACGTCGCCGAGCCGCCGCACCTGAGCAGTGATGAAGGCGCGATGTTGACCGTGCGCATCAATGGCGTGGAAGCCTACGCGGCGACCAGCGATCTCTCGCTACGTGGACTTCAGGCAGCACTCGATCAAGCCGAGCAACACGCCCGCCGACTGGCGCCACATGCGTTGCTGGACCTGCGCGATCAACCAGTGTCCAGCCACCGTGCCGACTACCTGTCACCCAATCTCTCCAGCGCCTTTCCGTCCCTGAGCGATTGCTATCAATTACTCAGCAGCGAATCTGCAGCCGTGCCGACCGACGACCGTCTGGTCAGTTGGCAAGTCAGCCTCGGTCTGGATAATGTCGAACAGATCTACCTGAACAGCGCCGGCGCCGAGATTCGTCAGGCGCAGCGTTATGTCTATCCGGGCATGAGCGTCACGGCTTACCACGGCGGCGATAGCCAAACCCGCAGCCTCGGTCGCGACAACTTTGGCCAGCAAGGCGGTGCCGAAGTCATCAGCAACTGCGGGCTGATCGGCGCCGCACCCAAAGTCGCGGATCAAGCGTTACAGCTGATCATGGCGCCGAACACACCGTCCGGCCCACGGGACTTGTTGCTCACGCCGGATCAGATGATTCTGCAAATCCACGAGTCCATCGGCCACCCGCTGGAACTGGACCGGATCCTCGGTGACGAGCGTAATTACGCAGGCACCAGCTTCGTCAAAACCAGCGACTTCGGCAGCCTGCAATACGGCTCGACACTGCTCAACGTGACCTTCGACCCTGAGATCCCCGAGCAACTGGCGAGCTACGGCTACGACGATGACGGCACCCCCGCGAGCAAACAATTTCTGATCCGCGACGGCCTGTTGATTCGGCCGTTGGGCGGTGCCTTGTCGCAATACCGCTCGGGCATGGATGGCGTTGCCAACAGCCGCGCCTGTAGCTGGAATCGCCCACCGATTGATCGCATGGCCAACCTCAATATCGAGCCTGGCGACCAGCCGCTGGAGCAACTGATCGGTAACATCGAACACGGGATTCTGATGTCGACCAACCGCTCGTGGTCCATCGACGACGCGCGCAACAAGTTTCAGTTCGGCTGTGAATGGGGCCAGTTGATCGAAAACGGCGAACTAAAAGGTGTGGTGAAGAACCCGAACTACCGGGCGATTTCCGCGAATTTTTGGCGCAACCTCCGCGCGGTCGGCGATGCCAGTACCTTCGAGGTACTGGGCACGCCCAACTGCGGCAAAGGCGAGCCGAATCAGGTGGTCCGCGTCGGCCATGCTTCGCCCGCTTGCGTGTTCTCGCAGGTTGATGTTTTCGGAGGGGACGCTTGATGGAACATCTTGCCCAGCAGCTGCAGTTCGAGACCCTGGTCGCCTGGTTGCGCGATGCGATCAAAGACCAGGAAGCCTTCACCCTCGGCTACAACGCCGAAACCTCGGAATTCATTCGCTTCAATCACGCCAAAGTGCGGCAGGCCGGACAGGTGCAACAGGCTGCCCTGAACTTCAAACTGATCGACGACGGCCGCCATGCCGACCTGCACCTGACGCTGTCCGGCGACGTCGAAGTGGACCAAGCGCGGCTGGCCGCAGCCCTGCAACAATTGCGCGAAACCCTGGTATTGCTGCCCAAAGACCCGTACCTGCTGCCCAACACCGACAGTTGGCAGCTCAGCAATATTCAAAATACCCCACTGCCCGACACTGCCCGCGTGCTGGAACACATCAGCCAATTGGCTGAAGGCCTGGATCTGGTGGGCTTCTATGCCGCTGGCCCGCTGTATCGTGGCTTCGCCAGTTCCTGGGGAGCCTTGGGTTGGCATCAGGCCAACAGTTTCAATTTTGACTGGAGCCTGTTCCACGAAAACGGTCAGGCGGTGAAAGCCAGCTACGCCGGTGACCATTGGAACGACGATGCCCTCAGCCAACGCTTCCAGCAATCTCGCGAACAACTGGAATTTCTCGGCCGCCCGCTGCAAACCCTGCCCCCGGACAATACCGCGCCTACCTGGCTCCAGCGGCGATAGATGAAATCATCGGCATGTTGTGCTGGGGCGGGTTCTCCGCCGAAGCATTGGCCAGCAAAAGCAGTCCGCTGCAACGGTTATACGGTGGCGACGCGCAATTCAGCCCGCTACTGAATCTGGACGAACAGGTCACCGACTCGCTGTCGCCGGGGTTTTCTCCCGAAGGTTATCCACGCAAAGATCTGTCGCTGATCAACGCCGGCCTCGCCCGCGAGCAACTGGTCGGCTCACGCAGCGCGGCCGAGTACGGCCTCGCGGCGAATGGCGCCGGTTGGGGTGAAGCGCCCAGCGCTTTGAGCATGGCCGGCGGTTCGCTGGCGCTAAAAGACATCCTCAAGCAACTCGGCACCGGGCTGTACATCAGTAATCTTTGGTACCTGAATTTCTCCGATCAATCCGCCGCGCGGCTAACCGGCATGACCCGTTTCGCCACTTTCTGGGTGGAGAACGGCGAGATTCAGGCACCGGTCAATACCATGCGCTTCGACGACAGCGCCTACAGCTTGTTGGGCGGTGCTCTCGAAGCATTGACCCAGGAACGGGAACTGATTCTCTCGGCGAGCACCTATAGTCAACGACAGACCGCTTCAAGCCTGCTGCCAGGCGCCTTGATCAGTCGATTGACCCTCACGCTTTAAGGACACTATGCCGACCAGCACACCGACTCTGGATGCACAAACCCTGCGCTGGCTGCCGTGGGTGGTGGCCATCGCGTTTTTCATGCAAAGCCTCGATGGCACGATCCTCAACACCGCCCTGCCGAGCATGGCCCGCTCACTGTCGGAAGACCCGTTGCGCATGCAGTCGGTGATCATCGCCTACATGCTGACCATCGCTCTGCTGATACCTGCGTCGGGCTGGATCTCGGACCGTTTTGGCATCAAGCGAATTTTCTTCGGCGCAACCTTGTTGTTCAGTCTCGGCTCGTTGCTGTGTGCGCTGTCCGGTTCGCTGACGGTGTTGGTGATCGCTCGGGTCATTCAAGGTCTGGGCGGCGCGCTGATGATGCCGGTCGGGCGTTTGATCGTGCTGCGGGCGTATCCGCGCTCGGAGCTGGTGCGGATCATGAGTTTCATCACCTTGCCCGGTCTGCTCGGCCCGCTGCTGGGGCCGACCCTGGGTGGCTGGATCGTTGAATACCTGAGCTGGCACTGGATCTTTCTGATCAACATCCCTGTGGGCCTGGCTGGCTGCGTAGCGATCAAGCGTTTCATTCCAGACTTGCAAGGCGGCGGTCGTACGCGCTTCGACGGCGTCGGCTTCATTCTATTTGGCGCGGCCATGGTGCTGATCACCATTGCCCTCGAAGGCTTGGGCGAATTGCACTTGCCGCACTTGCGGGTGATTTTGTTGCTGTTCGCCGGGATGGGCTGTCTCGCTGCCCACTGGTTGCGTGCCAGCCATATCGATAATCCGCTGTTCCCGCCGCCGCTGTTCCGCACCCGCACCTTTGCCGTGGGCATTCTCGGCAATCTGTTCTCACGGCTGGGCAGCGGCGCCCTGCCATTTCTCGTGCCGTTGTTGCTGCAAATCGCCCTGGGTTATTCGCCATCACAGGCCGGGATGAGCATGATCCCGCTGGCCATTGCGGCGATGTTCGCCAAGTCCGTGGCCCGCTGGCTGATTGAGCGTTTTGGCTACCGGATTATTTTAACCGGCAACACCCTGCTGCTTGGGGCATTGCTGGCCAGTCTGGCGCTGGTCGATGCCCATACGCCGTACTGGCTGTTGCTGTCGGTACTGGCGTTGCTGGGCGCAGTGAACTCGCTGCAGTTCACCGCGATGAACACCGTGACCCTGATCGACCTCGACGACGCCAGTGCTGCCAGCGGCAACAGTTTGCTGTCGGTAGTCGCGCAATTATCCCTGAGCCTAGGCGTTGCCTGCGCGGCGGCGATGCTCGGCGGTTTTACCGATGAAGTGGCCACCGGCGGCGTCAGCAACGTGCTTGAAGCCTTCCAGCTCACCTTCCTCAGCGTCGGCGTATTGTCGATGGTGGCTGCGGGAATTTTCCTGCAACTGCCACCGAAAGAAGAGATCAGCGGCCCTGTCCCTCGTCCGGAACCCAAGATCGAGCCCTAATTGGGGCTCACGACCTGATACACTGCGCGACATTTTGTTTTGCAGGCCCGTCCCGTGACTAGCACCGCTTTTAACTCATTGCCTCTTTCCGCCCCCATGTTGGCTAACCTGGAGTCGCTTGGTTACGCCGAGATGACGCCGATTCAGTCGCAGAGCCTGCCGGTGATTCTCAAGGGCATGGACCTGATTGCCCAGGCCAAAACCGGTAGCGGCAAGACTGCTGCGTTCGGTATCGGCCTGCTGAATCCGATCAACCCACGCTTCTTCGGTTGCCAGGCACTCGTGCTGTGCCCGACCCGCGAACTGGCGGATCAGGTGGCCAAGGAAATCCGTCGTCTGGCGCGTTCGGAAGACAACATCAAGGTCCTGACCCTGTGCGGCGGCGTGGCGTTCGGCCCGCAGATCGGCTCGCTGGAACACGGCGCGCACATCATCGTCGGTACTCCGGGACGCATTCAGCAGCACCTGCGCAAGGGCTCGCTGGTCCTCGATGGCCTGAACACGCTGATCCTCGACGAAGCCGATCGTATGCTCGACATGGGCTTCTACGATTCGATCGAAGACATCATCAGCCAGACCCCGACCCGCCGTCAGACGCTGCTGTTCTCGGCCACTTACCCGGTCGGCATCAAGCAGCTGTCGTCGAAGTTCATGCGCGACCCGCAGACCGTCAAGGTCGAAGCCCTGCACGCGGACAGCCAGATCGAGCAGCACTTCTACGAAATCACCCCGGAAGACCGCCTCAGCGCGGTGGTCAAAGTTCTCGGCCATTTCCGTCCACAGTCTTGCGTCGCGTTCTGCTTCACCAAGCAGCAGTGCCAGGAAGTGGTCGATCACCTGACTTCGAAAGGCATCTCCGCGGTCGGCCTGCATGGCGATCTGGAACAGCGTGATCGTGACCAGGTGCTGGCGATGTTCGCCAACCGCAGTACTTCGGTACTGGTCGCCACCGACGTCGCCGCTCGCGGTCTCGACATTGATGCGCTGGACATGGTGTTGAACGTCGAACTGGCACGTGACTCGGAGATGCACATTCACCGCGTCGGCCGTACCGGTCGTGCCGGCGAGAAGGGCCTGGCCATCAGCCTGGTCGCGCCGTCCGAGGCACACCGTGCACGGGCCATCGAAACCGTGCAGAAAGGCCCGCTGAAGTGGGAACAACTGGACGAGCTGAAGAACCAGGGCGGTTCGCAATTGCTGCCGACCATGAGCACCCTGGTGATCGGCGCTGGCCGCAAAGACAAGGTTCGCCCAGGCGACATCCTTGGCGCCCTGACCGGTGATGCCGGGATTCCTGGCGCACAGGTCGGCAAAATCGCGATCTTCGACTTCCAGGCTTATGTGGCCGTCGAACGTGGCGTAGCCAAGCAGGCGCTGGAGCGTCTTAACAGTGGCAAGATCAAAGGCCGCTCGCTGCGCGTTCGGATTCTTTGATCTAACGCGTGCGCATTTCCTGTAGGAGCTGCCGAAGGCTGCGATAAGGCCGGAACGGCCTTCCTGCCGTCGGTTCGCAGCCTTCGGCAGCTCCTACAGGTACGTCGACAACCCACCCTGAGGATTCTGTTTTGCCCGTTACTGACGTTGTGATCATCGGCGCTGGCGCCGCAGGTTTGATGTGCGCCCTCACTGCCGCCAATCGCGGGCGCAAGGTGATGCTGATCGATCACGCGAACAAGGCCGGCAAAAAAATCCTCATGTCCGGTGGTGGTCGCTGCAATTTCACCAATATGTACAGCGAACCGGGCAATTTCCTCTCGCACAACCCGCACTTCTGCAAATCCGCGCTGGCACGTTACACCCAGTGGGATTTCATCGAACTGGTGGCCAAGCACGGCGTGCCGTACCACGAGAAGAAACTCGGCCAGTTGTTCTGCGATAACAAATCCAGCGACATCCTGGAAATGCTGCTCACCGAATGCCAACAAGCCGGGGTCAAGTTGCACCTGGACACCTCGGTGCAGAACATCGAAAAAACTGACAACGGCTACAGCCTTGGGACTACCTTGGGCCTGCTGGATTGCCAGTCACTGGTGATCGCCACCGGCGGCCTGTCGATCCCGACCCTGGGCGCTACCGGCTTCGGTTATCAAGTGGGCAAGCAGTTCGGCCACAGCCTGCTGCCGACCCGCGCCGGGCTGGTGCCATTCACCATCACCGACCAACTCAAAGCCCTGTGCACCGAGCTGTCCGGGACGTCGGTGGATTGCCTGGTGAGCTGCAACGACAGCAGTTTCCGCGAGAACATTTTGTTCACGCACCGCGGCCTGAGCGGTCCGGCGATTCTGCAGATTTCTTCGTTCTGGCAGCCGGGCGAAACGGTCGAAATCAACCTGATGCCGGATCACGACGTACCCAGCTGGCTGCTGGAGCAACAAGCCGAGCGGCCGAACAGCGAGCTGAAAACACTGCTGGGTGAAATCTTCACCAAGAAGATGGCCAACCTGATCGCCGAACACTGGTTCGTTTCCAAGCCGATGAAGCAATACACCCCCGGAGAACTCACAGATATCGCCGAAAAACTGGCGTGCTGGAACGTGGTTCCGGCCGGCACCGAGGGCTATCGCACCGCCGAAGTCACCCTTGGCGGCATCGACACTCGAGAAGTGTCGTCCAAAACCATGGAGTCGCTGAAGTCGCCTGGCTTGTACTTCATCGGTGAGGTACTGGACGTTAGCGGCCACCTGGGCGGCTTCAATTTCCAATGGGCCTGGGCCTCTGCCTACGCCGCCGCGCAGTACGTGTGACGCTAAGTCGCAGGCGCTATAAGCAATAAAGATCGATCAAGGAACAAATTTTGCTAATCCTCATGTACAGCCCACGCTTAGGACTGTACATACTTAGCTTAATGAAGCTGCACGTTTTAAGACTCAGCGAACAAGGCCGTTAGCTCACCTATGTCATCGACTTCCTTTCGTCAAACGCTCCGTCGCCTGTGGGCGCTGGATAAGTTCAGTTACAGCGTGCGGGTGTTCATTGCCCTGACCGGCGTTATGGCGCTGTGTTGGTACCAGAATGAAATGGCCCTGCTGATCCCGGTGTTCCTCGGGGTTATCGCCAGTGCCCTGGCCGAAACCGATGACAGTTGGCAAGGCCGCCTGAATGCACTGGCCGTAACCCTGGTGTGCTTCAGTGCCGCCTCACTGTCGGTCGAGCTGCTGTTCCCCTACCCCGTAATATTTGTGTTCGCCCTGGCCCTCGCTGCCTTTT
Source organism: Pseudomonas sp. NA-150 (assembly GCF_044336365.1). Lineage (NCBI taxonomy): Bacteria > Pseudomonadati > Pseudomonadota > Gammaproteobacteria > Pseudomonadales > Pseudomonadaceae > Pseudomonas > Pseudomonas sp. NA-150. The sequence continues at coordinate 6,248,997 of NZ_CP172305.1, forward strand.
GCCTGACCATGCTCGGCGCGCTCGGCGGCCGTTACGCGACCATCGCCTCAGCGACCTTGATTCTGTCGGTTTACACCATGATTGGTGTGGATCAGCGCGGCGGCGAAGTGAGCGATTTCTGGCACGAACCGATGCTGCTGGTGGCCGGCGCGGCGTGGTATGGCTTGTTGTCGGTGCTGTGGCAGATGCTGTTTTCCAATCAGCCGGTGCAACAGAGTCTGGCCAAACTGTTCAGCGAACTGGGACGTTATCTGGAGCTCAAGGCGACGCTGTTCGAGCCGATCCGCCAGCTGGACATCGAAGCCCGGCGCCTGGAATTGGCGCAACAAAATGGCCGTGTGGTTGCCGCGCTGAACAGCACCAAAGAAATCATCCTGAACCGCGTTGGCGATAGCCGGCCCGGGCCGAAGATCAACCGCTACTTGAAGCTGTATTTCCTCGCCCAGGACATCCACGAGCGCGCCAGTTCGTCGCACTACCCCTACAACGCGCTGGCCGAAGCCTTCTTCCACAGCGATGTGTTGTTCCGCTGCCTGCGCCTGCTGCGCCAGCAAGGCGTGGCCTGTCGCCGGCTGTCGAAAACCATTCAGCTGCGCCAGACCTTTATCTACGACGACAGCTTCGCCCATGCGCTGGATGACCTTCGCGCGTCGCTGGAGCATTTGCGCATCCAGAGCAACCCGGCGTGGCGCGGACTCTTGCGCTCGCTGCGCGCCCTGGCGAACAACCTCGAAACCCTCGACCGCCTGCTGAAAAGCGCGAGCAACCCCGACAGCCTGGCCGACGCCACCGACAGCAGTCTGCTGGACCGCTCGCCGCGCAGCCTCAAGGACGCCTGGAATCGCCTGCGCCTGCAACTGACCCCGACCTCGCTGCTGTTCCGCCACGCGCTGCGCTTGCCGCTGGCGTTGAGCATTGGTTACGGAATGGTGCATGTGGTGCACCCGTCCCAGGGCTACTGGATCATCCTCACCACGCTGTTCGTCTGCCAGCCCAACTACGGCGCAACCCGGCGCAAGTTGGTGCAGCGGATCAGTGGCACGGCGATTGGTTTGACGGCGGGTTGGGCGTTATTCGATCTGTTTCCGAGCCCGGTGATTCAATCGATGTTCGCGATCGTTGCGGGCATGGTGTTCTTCGTCAACCGAACCACGCGCTATACCCTGGCCACGGCAGCGATGACGCTGATGATTCTGTTCTGCTTCAATCAGGTCGGCGACAGTTACGGGCTGTTCCTGCCAAGGCTGTTCGATACCCTGCTGGGCAGCCTGATCGCCGGCCTCGCGGTGTTCCTGTTCCTGCCGGACTGGCAAGGTCGGCGGCTGAATAAAGTGCTGGCCAATACCCTGACCTGCAACAGCATTTACCTGCGCCAGATCATGCAGCAGTACGCCCACGGCAAGAACGACGACCTCGCCTACCGCCTCGCCCGGCGCAATGCGCACAACGCCGATGCCGCGTTGTCGACCACGCTGGCCAATATGCTGATGGAGCCGGGGCACTTCCGCAAAGAGGCCGACGTCGGCTTCCGCTTCCTGGTGCTGTCGCACACCTTGCTCAGTTATCTGTCAGGGCTGGGTGCCCACCGCGAAGCCCAGTTGCCGCTGGAGGCCCGCGAGCAACTGATCAACGGTGCGGGGGAGGCTCTGGCCAGCAGCATCGACGAAATCGCCCAAAGCCTGGCCAACAAAAAGCCGGTGGCGATCCAGAGTGACAGCGAAGAAGCGCTGGCCAACGACCTGGAACAAATCCCCGATGAAATCGATGAGAGTCAGCGTCTGGTGCAAACCCAGTTGGCGTTGATTGGTCGTCAGTTGGGCCCGTTGCGGACCCTGGCGGCGCATCTGATCAAGGAGCCAGACGCTGCCTGAGGCCTTGACGCCTGAGCCTTACAGACCGTGCTGATGGAACAGCCGGTCGTAACTGCCATCGGCTTTCATCGCCGCGATTTCGCGGTCGAAGCTGGCGACGATCTGCTCATGATTAGGGTTCTTCAGACTGACCAGAATGTGCAGCGCGTTTTCGCTCAGGGACTTGGGCATGAATTCAACGCTATCGCGCACGCTCTGGGCTTCGAGGCTCAAGTTGTAGCGCGCGACGTATTCATCCTCTGCCGTCAACGACACCCTGCCCGCAGCCAGCATGCGTACCGCCATGGAAAAGCTGTGCACCGGCACTTTCTGCAATTCCCCATCGCTGTCGAATGCATTCGAATAGGCATAACCACGCACCACCGCAATTGGATAAGGGTGCAAGTCTTTCAGGCTATTGAAGGTGATCGGGTTGTCCTTGCGCTTGAGGAAGCGCACACGGTTGAGCAGGTATTCGTTGGAGAACTCACCGATCAGCGTGCGGTCATGGGTAAACCAGGCGTTGACCAATACGTCATAACGCCCCTCGCCCACGCCCAGTATCGCGCGCGCCCAAGGTACTTGTTCAAACTCCGTGGCGTAACCAGCCCGCTTCAATGCTGTTCTGACGATATCCGTGGCCAGACCGCCATTGGCCAGGTTGATATCGGTGAACGGAGGCCATGCATCAGCCACCAAACGCAACTTCTCGGCTGCCGAGGCCTGCGCCATTAGCAGCAATCCCAGCAGCCCCATGGCTCGAAGCAGTCGTGACATGCTCAAGATCCTGAGACGGGCCTCATGCCCGCCAGTGAGGACCGCGTCAGCCCGCGGTCCGGATTAACACTCGTTCATAAAAACCCGGCGTCCGTAGGTGTGAAACAGATTACACAAGGCAGACAATATCACCAATCACGATAGTGGCCAGTAGCCTTTATTGAAGACTTAATCAGTGCCCGACACAACGCCTATCAGTGTGTGGATATGAGCGGTAGTTCAAGAAAACCGACATTTCAATGCTTGCATGAAAATCACTAATGCGACAGCGGCGAATCAGCCAAAGCCATCAGGCATTTCCTACAAACTTTTCAGGTCGACCCTCGGACCATTTCCCGAATTAATAACGGGCTTCCCCGCCAGCCATAAAGCCGTACCTGATGAAACACTTTGCCTTCCTGTGCCTGATGACCGTTACCTTGCTTGCCGCTTTGTTGTGCGCTGTAGCGCTGGTGTATTACGACATTCCCGTCTAATCAATAAACCGCTACAGTTTCAACTGCCAGACGCGGCTTAAGCCTCAATTTTTTTCCTTCAGGTCTGCCTTATGTCTATCACTTGGGTCTGCAAACACCACACCGATCTCAGCAAAGAACAGCTATACGCCATTTTGCGCCTGCGCGCCGAAGTGTTCGTGGTCGAGCAGAAATGCTGGTATCTGGACGTCGATGGTCAGGATCTCGAGGGTGATACCTGCCATGTCATGGCGTGGGAAAACGACCAACTGGTGGCGTATCTGCGCTTGCTGGACCCGATCCAGCAAGGTGGCGACGTGGTCATCGGCCGGGTCGTGACCGCCCCCTCCGTGCGCAACAGGGGCATGGGCCATTCTCTGATGGTGCAAGCGCTGGAACATGCTGAACAGAAGTGGCCCGATCAACCGATCTACCTCTCGGCCCAGGCGCACTTGCAGGGGTATTACGCGCGTTATGGCTTCAAGCCGGTGGGCGACGAATACCTGGAGGACAACATCCCCCATATCGGCATGCGCCGTGATCTGGATTGAGATTGCTACGGGCGCAGTATCAGATACGCCTACGGATACCCCAACACACCCTTGATCTGCGGCAAATGGCGGACGATCCAGGCCTTGTCGATCGCCCCCCAGTCGCGGATTTGATACCCGCCGGCATGGTTGCGCGCACCATCCAGTTGCTCGAACTCACAGAGGATATCGAGATCGGCCAACGCGGCGATGGTGTCCTGCGCAGTACGGCGTGGCATACCCGTGGCCTCCATCAACGCGGGTACGCTGCTGGCGACGCCGCTGTCAATCAGATAGGCCACGTACAAGCGGCGATAAAAACTGCTTTTGGTTTTGCTGACATCCATCGTCGGATCCTTGTCGATGTTTAAGGGTTGGCTTTGTCCTGCAGATCACGGTAAGTCAGGTAGATACGCAGGTCGAATTCCAACTGGTGATAACCGGGCTGCATGTGCTCGCACAGCTGGTAAAAGGCTTTGTTGTGGTCGGACTCTTTGAAGTGCGCCAGTTCATGGACAACGATCATCTTCAAAAACTCCGGTGCCGCATCCTTGAACAGCGAAGCGATGCGGATTTCCTTCTTGGCCTTGAGCTTGCCGCCCTGCACGCGCGAAATCGCCGTGTGCAAGCCTAACGCTCGATGCGTAAGGTCCAGGCGATTATCGAACAGCACTTTGTCGATACTCGGTGCATTGCGCAGGTACTCCTGCTTGAGTGCCAGCGCATAGGCGTACAGCGCCTTGTCGCTTTGCACGGCGTGCCGCTGCGGGTATCGCTGGCTCAGGTAGGCGCCCAACCGATCCTGCGCAATCAGTTGCTGCACCTGCTCTTGCAGCGCGTGCGGATAGGCTTGCAGGTATTTAAGCGGAGGCAGAACCGACACAGTCATAACGGGCAACGGAGGCTTGAAAGGCGCCAGTGTACCGAATTCATATCGCCTTGAGCCCACTCCAGTCGAACGGCTGTGCAAACAGATGGGCATCGCTGGCAGTCAGCGGGTGGGCGACCAGAAAACCCTGAATCAGATGGCAGCCGTTTGCGGCCAACCAGTTGTAGTGCTCCAGGGTCTCGACACCTTCGGCGACCACCAACATGCCCAGTTGTCGGCAGAGGTCGATGACGCTGCGTGCAATTGCGGCATCACGGGGTGAATCCAGCAGAAGCGCGACAAAATGCCGATCGATCTTCAAGGTATCCAGTTCGAAATTACGCAACAGGGCCAACGAGCACTCACCCACACCAAAATCATCCAGCGCGATGCGCACGCCCAGTTCGCGTAACGCATGCAGTTGTTTGTGTGAATGCGCGAGGTTCTGCATCAGCGAGCTTTCCGTGACCTCGACTTCGAGTTGATGCGGTTGCAGCCCATATTGATGGATTGCGCGCTGCAGTTCCGACGCCAGATTCGGCATGCTGAATTGCGCCGTACTGACGCTCACCCCCAGCACCAGGTCTGCCGGAAACACTGCATTCCAGGCCTGACGTTGCGCCGCGCCCTGCTCGAAGATCCAGCTGCCCAGGCGATTGATCAGCCGGGTTTCCTCCAGCAACGGGATAAACAGCCCCGGCGGCACATCACCGACACTTGGATGCTGCCAGCGCAACAACGCCTCGAAGCCACGCACACGGCCACTGTCGATGTACACCTGAGGCTGATAGACCAGCGAGAAATCATTGTCTTCGATGGCGGCGCGCACGCTCTCTTCCAGCATCAGCCGGGAGCGGGCGCGACCATTCATTTCATGATCGTAGAAGCGATACTGCTGACGCCCGGCGCGCTTGGCTTCGTACATGGCGATGTCAGCCGCACGCAACAAACCGTCCAGATCGGCACCGCAATCGGGGTAAGTGGCAATACCGATACTCGCGCCCAGCGCCACGTCCAGGCCGTCGATCTGCTGGCGCACCGAGACTCTCTCAATCAGCTTCTCGGCAATGATCGCGGCCTGTTCCGGGTAATCCAGGCCATCGATGACCGCAGTAAATTCATCACCGCCCATGCGTGCCAGGACGTCATAAGGCCGCAAGCACTCTTTCAATTGCTGAGACACCCAGAGCAGCACGCGATCTCCAGCGTCGTGCCCAAAGGAGTCATTAATGCGTTTGAAGCCGTCCAGGTCCAGGTACAGGACCACCAGCGATTTATCGCCACGGTCAGTCCGGGCGAGGGTGTTTTCCATCGATTGATAAAAACCGCGCCGATTCAGCAGCCCCGTCAGCGGGTCAGTCACTGCTTGCTGCTCAAGCTGCATGCACAAATCATTGACCACCGACATGTCCAGCACACTCAGCACCATCGACTGCTGCTCGGCCGGCAGTGTCGCGCAGGACAAGGCCACGGGCACCTGACGCCCGTCGCGGGTTTTCAGGATGGCATCGTGCATTCGGTAGGTGTCGGCATTGCGGTAGCTGCGGTAAAAATCGGACTCCTTCCACCGCAGCACTTCTGGCCGGAACAGGTAATCAATCAATGCGCTGCCATTCAACTCTTCAGCGGTCGTCCCGAGTAATTGGCAGATTGCCGGGTTGGCGAAGTTGATCAGCCCGGACTCGTTGACCACCAGAATGCCTTCGGCAATGTTCGACAGCACCGATGCATTGAAGGCGCGCGCAGCTTCCAGTTCATGGGAGAGGGTTTGCAACGCGCGACGATTGCGCTGATGTTCCAACAGTGCCTGGACCTTGGGCTTGAGTACCTGTGGGTCAAAAGGTTTGAACAGGTAGTCCACCGCCCCACTGGCGTAGCCTTTATGCACGGCAGCCTGGGACTGTTCATTGGCGGTGAGGAAGATAATCGGGGTCAATCGCGTACGGCTGCTGCCGCGCATCAAGCGGGCAACTTCAAAACCGTCCATGCCGGGCATCTGCACATCGAGAAGCACCAGATCGACGTCCATTACCAGCAACAGGTTCAATGCTTCTATGCCAGAACCGGCCGTTACCACATCCCAATCCTGCCTTTTCAAGACCGCCCTCATGGTCACCAGGTTCTCCGGATAGTCGTCGACCACCAGCAAAACTGAGTTTCCTTCGGAGGGTTTGGGCTGCGCGCATTCCATGCTATTTCGCTTCCTATGGTCCTTACGCCAAGTCTGGGCGGGGTCAGAAATCCACTAGCGGCTACTCTAGACCCGACGTAGCGAAAGCAGAAGCCAACGGACCTTATCCTCTGGCCAAACACCGATCAAGCCGACTAACGGTATATTGCTTTAGTAGGATATGCCCAGTGAATTTTAAGAAAAAAAACAACACCTTGCCGTTTTCCGGTCAGTGAATTTGGGTTAACAAATCGTCGTTAAACACTGAATCGCAAACAAAAACGACCCTCAAATCGGGTCGTTTTCGTCACTCAATCAGCTCACCTTTTATGCCGCGTCCTTGAACTCCTGATTGGCTGTTTCAAAACGCGTCACCATACCCGCCGACGGACCTTTACCCGTCAGGCTGAAAATCACGATAGCCAGACTGGCGAAAATAAAGCCGGGAATGATTTCGTACAGGCCGAACAGGTTGAGCTGCTTCCAGACGATCACGGTGATCGCGCCGACCAGAATACCGGCCAGTGCGCCGTTACGTGTCATGCCCTTCCACAGCACCGAGATCAGTACCACGGGTCCGAAGGCTGCGCCGAAACCTGCCCAGGCATAGCTCACCAGACCCAACACGCGGTTGTCTGGGTTGGCGGCGAGAATAATGGCGATGACCGCGATCAACAGCACCATGGCCCGCCCGACCCAGACCAGCTCGACCTGCGAAGCACCCTTGCGCAGGAAGGCCTTGTAGAAGTCTTCGGTCAGCGCGCTGGAGCACACCAGTAACTGGCAGCTCAGCGTGCTCATCACTGCCGCCAGAATCGCCGACAGCAACACACCGGCAATCCACGGATTGAAGAGGATTTTCGCCAGTTCGATGAACACCCGCTCGTGGTTTTCGCTGACGGCGCCGGCGACATCCGGATGTGCCGAGAAGTAAGCGATGCCGAAGAAGCCGACCGCGACCGTGCCACCGAGGCACAGAATCATCCAGGCCATGGAGATGCGACGCGCCTTGGTAATCGACTTGACCGAATCCGCCGCCATGAACCGCGCCAGGATATGCGGCTGACCAAAATAGCCCAGCCCCCAACCCATCAAGGAAATCACACCGATAAAGGTGGTGCCCTTGAGCATGTCAAAGTTGCTCGGGTCCTTCGCTTCAATGGCCAGGAACGTGGTATCGACCCCACCAGTGGCCAGCAAGACGATGATCGGCGTCAGGATCAGGGCAAAAATCATCAACGTTGCCTGCACGGTATCGGTCCAGCTCACCGCCAGGAAACCGCCCACAAACGTGTAGGCAATCGTCGCCGCAGCTCCCGCCCACAGCGCCGTGCTGTAGGACATGCCAAAGGTGCTTTCGAACAGCCGCGCACCCGCAACGATGCCTGACGCACAGTAAATGGTGAAGAACACCAGAATCACGATGGCCGAGATAATGCGCAGCAAGCCGCTCTTGTCCTCAAAACGGCCGGTGAAGTAATCCGGCAAGGTCAGCGCATCCCCGTTATGTTCGGTCTGCACCCGCAGCCGCCCGGCGACGAACAGCCAGTTCAGATAAGCGCCGATGATCAGGCCGATGGCGATCCAGCTTTCCGACAGGCCTGACAGGTAGATGGCCCCCGGCAGGCCCATCAACAGCCAGCCACTCATGTCCGAGGCGCCCGCCGACAAGGCAGTCACCACGCTACCGAGGCTGCGGCCGCCGAGAATGTAGTCTGAAAGGTTGTTGGTGGAGCGATAGGCCATAAAGCCGATCAGTACCATTGCAGCGATGTAGATCACAAAGGTGATCAAGGTTGGATTACTGGCAGTCATTGAATTGCGCCCTGGCGTTTTTATAGGGCGCGGCTATCGAACAAGAGCGGAAACGATGGGAATCCCTTCACAAACATGAACTGCTAACCGCGCATTTGACTGACATTTCCCCAGGAAAAGGCCAGCTGTGAACCAAATGTTCAAGGTTGTACCTTGGTCGCGAATCCTAGTGAACAACACCCGAGCGGTGCAACCCATTTAGCGACAACCTGTTGCACCTTCGGAAATCTCCTACAGAATTCCGTTGTTTTTGCTTCTTTCGGGAGCAAAAAATATTTTTCTAATACACAAAGGCACCAGCGCAGAGCGCGGACAACTGGGCCTCTTGCCTGTTTACGACAGCAACAAAATATTTCCGGCATAAGCGGTTGCACCAGGTTGCACCCTACGAAAGGCGGGGCTACTCTGAGCGCCAGCGAACGCCACACCGTAGTGGGCGACAACGAGGACAAAACATGGCGACGACCACCCTGGGTGTCAAACTTGACGACCCAACCCGTGAGCGCTTGAAAGCCGCTGCACACTCCATCGACCGCACGCCACACTGGTTGATCAAGCAGGCGATTTTCAACTATCTGGAAAAGCTCGAGGGTGGTGCAACGCTGACGGAGTTGACCGGCCAAAACGCCAAGGATTCCGACGAAAACGTCGATGCGCCTTCGGAAGCGGCACATCAGAGCTTCCTCGATTTCGCCGAAAGCATCCTGCCGCAGTCGGTTTTGCGCGCTGGCGATCACTGCTGCCTACCGTCGCCCCGAACCAGAAGTGGTACCGATGCTGCTGGAGCAGGCTCGCCTGCCTGCCAGCATGGCGGAGGCCACCCACAAGCTTGCCTCGTCCATTGCTGAAAAACTGCGCAACCAGAAAAGCGCCAGCGGTCGCGCCGGTATAGTGCAAGGCCTGCTGCAGGAATTCTCGCTGTCTTCCCAGGAAGGCGTGGCGTTGATGTGCCTCGCCGAGGCGCTGTTGCGCATTCCGGACAAAGGTACCCGCGACGCGCTGATTCGCGACAAGATCAGCACCGGCAATTGGCATCCACACCTGGGCAACAGCCCGTCGCTGTTCGTCAACGCCGCCACCTGGGGCTTGCTGCTGACCGGCAAGCTGGTCGCCACCCACAACGAAACCGGCCTCACCTCGTCGCTGAGCCGCATCATCGGCAAGAGTGGCGAACCCATGATCCGCAAAGGCGTGGACATGGCCATGCGCCTGATGGGCGAGCAGTTCGTCACCGGTGAAACCATCGCCGAAGCCCTGGCCAACGCCAGCCGTTTTGAAGCCAAGGGCTTCCGCTATTCCTACGACATGCTCGGCGAAGCCGCCCTGACCGAGCACGACGCGCAGAAATACCTGGCGTCCTACGAGCAGGCGATTCATTCGATCGGCAAAGCTTCACATGGCCGTGGGATTTATGAAGGCCCGGGGATCTCGATCAAACTCTCCGCCTTGCACCCGCGCTACAGCCGCGCGCAGTACGAGCGGGTGATGGACGAGCTGTACCCGCGCCTGCTGTCGCTGACCCTGCTGGCCAAGCAGTACGACATCGGCCTCAACATCGACGCCGAAGAGGCCGACCGCCTGGAGCTGTCGCTGGATCTGCTGGAGCGCCTGTGCTTCGAACCCCAGCTGACCGGCTGGAACGGCATCGGCTTTGTGATTCAGGCCTACCAGAAGCGTTGCCCGTATGTGATCGACTACGTGATCGATCTGGCGCGCCGCAGCCGTCATCGTCTGATGATTCGACTGGTGAAAGGCGCGTACTGGGACAGCGAGATCAAGCGCGCCCAGGTTGAAGGGCTTGAGGGTTATCCGGTCTATACCCGCAAGGTCTACACCGACGTTTCCTACATCGCCTGTGCCCGCAAGCTGCTCTCGGTTCCGGAAGTCATCTATCCGCAGTTCGCCACCCACAACGCCCACACGCTGTCGGCGATTTACCACATCGCCGGCCAGAATTATTACCCCGGTCAGTACGAATTCCAGTGCCTCCATGGCATGGGCGAACCACTGTACGAACAGGTTGTGGGCAAAGTCGCCGACGGCAAGTTGAATCGACCGTGCCGCGTGTATGCACCGGTCGGCACCCACGAAACCCTGCTGGCGTATCTGGTGCGCCGCCTGCTGGAGAACGGTGCCAACACCTCGTTCGTCAACCGCATTGCCGACCAGTCCATTTCCATTCAGGAATTGGTGGCTGATCCAGTGAACAGCATCGAGAAGATGGCGACCCAGGAAGGCGGCTTTGGCTTGCCACATCCACGCATTCCGTTGCCGCGCGACCTGTACGGTCCGACGCGTGCCAACTCCAGCGGTATCGACCTGGCCAACGAACACCGCCTCGGCTCGCTGTCGTCGGCCTTGCTGGCCACGGCCCACAATGACTGGCGAGCCGCGCCGATGCTCGGTTGCCCGGTCAGTGCCGGCACCGCCACCCCGCTGCTGAATCCATCAGACGCGCGTGACGTGGTCGGCCACGTACAAGAAGCCAATCTGGACGACGTCGACAACGCCATCCAGTGCGCCCTGAATGCAGGCCCGATCTGGCAGGCCACACCGCCCGCCGAACGTGCGGCGATTCTGGAGCGCGCCGCCGATTTGATGGAAGGCGAAATCCAGCCATTGATGGGCCTGCTGGCCCGTGAAGCCGGCAAGACCTTCGCCAACGCCATCGCCGAAGTGCGCGAGGCGGTGGACTTCCTGCGCTATTACGCGGTGCAGGCCCGCAACGATTTCAGCAACGACGCCCACCGTCCGCTGGGTCCGGTGGTGTGTATCAGCCCGTGGAACTTCCCGCTGGCGATTTTCAGCGGTCAGGTCGCAGCCGCCTTGGCCGCCGGCAACCCGGTACTGGCCAAACCTGCGGAGCAAACCCCGCTGATCGCCGCACAAGCCGTGCGCTTGCTGCTGGAAGCCGGGATTCCGGAAGGCGTGGTGCAACTGCTGCCAGGTCGCGGTGAAACCGTCGGCGCGCGGCTGGTCGGTGATGATCGGGTCAAAGGCGTGATGTTCACCGGCTCCACCGAAGTCGCCCGTTTGCTACAACGCAACATTGCCGGGCGCCTGGACTCACAGGGTCGACCGATCCCGCTGATTGCCGAAACCGGTGGTCAGAACGCAATGATCGTCGACTCCTCGGCCCTCACCGAACAAGTGGTGATCGACGTTGTGTCGTCGGCGTTCGACAGCGCCGGCCAACGCTGCTCGGCCCTGCGCGTCCTGTGCTTGCAGGAAGATTCCGCCGACCGCGTAATCGACATGCTCAAAGGCGCCATGGCTGAATGCCGCCTCGGCAACCCGGAACGCCTGTCGGTAGACATCGGCCCGGTGATCGACGCTGAAGCCAAAGCCGGTATCGATAAACATATCCAGGCCATGCGCGACAAAGGCCGCACGGTGTACCAAGTCGCGATGGCCGACAGTGCGGAAATCAAGCGTGGCACCTACGTGATGCCCACCCTGATCGAGCTGGAGAGCTTTGACGAACTGCAACGGGAAATCTTCGGCCCGGTGCTGCACGTGGTGCGCTACAAGCGTAAAGACCTCGATCTGTTGATTGCGCAGATCAACGCCTCCGGTTATGGCCTGACGCTGGGCGTGCACACGCGCATCGACGAGACCATCGCCAAGGTCATCGACAACGTCAATGCCGGCAACGTCTACGTCAACCGCAACATCGTCGGAGCCGTGGTTGGCGTGCAGCCGTTCGGTGGTGAAGGCTTGTCGGGCACCGGCCCGAAAGCCGGTGGTCCGCTGTACCTCTATCGCTTGTTGTCGACTCGACCGCTGGATGCCATCGAGCAATCCTTCGCCCGCGGCGATGCCATCACTGCACCCGACACCCGGATGCGTGAAGCCATGAGCAAACCTCTGATGGCACTGAAAACCTGGGCCGCCAGCAATCAACAACCGGCTCTGGACGCCCTGTGCGACCAGTTCGCCCAGCAATCGCAAAGCGGCATCACCCGCCTGCTGACCGGCCCCACCGGCGAACGCAACAGCTACAGCATCCTGCCGAGGGAACACGTGCTGTGCCTGGCCGAAGCTGAATCGGACCTGCTGACCCAATTGGCCGCTGCCCTCGCCGTTGGCAGCAGTGCCGTATGGCCTGACAACGAACTGACCAAGCCGCTGCGCGCCCGCTTGCCGAAAGAAGTGCAGGCTCGCGTTCAGTTGGTCGCTGACTGGAACAAAGACGAAGTCGTCATCGACGCCGTCCTGCACCACGGCGATTCGGATCAGTTGCAAGCGGTCTGCCAGCAAATTGCAAAACGCGCGGGCGCCATCGTCGGGGTCCAAGGGCTCTCACACGGCGAAAGTAACATTGCGCTGGAGCGCCTGGTGATTGAACGCGCGCTGAGCGTGAACACTGCGGCGGCGGGGGGGAATGCGAGTTTGATGACGATTGGGTAAACCCGTCGCATTGATCACACAATAGCTGTAGGAGCTGGCTTGCCTGCGATCCGCTTGATGCGGTGTGCCGACCACACCGCCATCGCGGGCAAGCCCGCTCCTACATTCCCCGATCAAAATCCCCTACGTTTTACCCCTCCATCACCACCATCAATCTTGCTGTTCACCCCCGCCCCCTGCGGCCTAGACTCGGCTCATTCCAAAAAAGGTACGCCGCCATGTCCGAGACGCTGCTCAGTTCCCGCAATCTGGCTTTCGAGCTGTATGAAGTGTTAGACGCCGAAGCTCTGACCCAGCGCGAGCGTTTCGCCGATCACAACCGCGAAACCTTTGATGCGGCGATTGGCACGGCGCGGACCATTGCTGAAAAATATTTCGCTCCGCACAACCGCAAGGGTGACGAGAATGAGCCTCGCTACGAGAACGGCGCAGCGGTGCTGATTCCGGAAGTCAAACCGGCGGTGGATGCCTTTCTCGAAGCTGGCTTTCTCAATGCGGCGCGCAGTTTTGAAGCGGGCGGCATGCAACTGCCGACGCTGTTGTCGCAGGCCTGCTTTGCGCATTTTCAATCAGCCAACGCCGCGTCGACCTCGTACCCGTTCCTGACCATGGGTGCAGCCAACCTGATAGAAAGCTTTGGCACCGACGAGCAGAAACAGCGTTTCTTGCAGCCAATGATCGACGGGCGTTTCTTCGGCACCATGGCCCTCACCGAACCCCATGCAGGCTCGTCGCTGTCGGATATCCGAACCCGCGCCGAACCTGCAGCGGATGGCACTTATCGCCTGCGTGGCAACAAGATTTTCATCTCTGGCGGCGATCACCCGCTATCGGAAAATATCGTACACATGGTCCTCGCCAAGCTGCCGGACGCTCCGTCGGGCGTGAAGGGCATTTCGCTGTTTATCGTGCCCAAATTCCTGGTCAACGATGACGGCAGCCTGGGCGAGCGCAACGATGTGCTGCTGGCTGGTTTGTTCCACAAGATGGGCTGGCGCGGCACGACGTCCACCGCACTGAACTTCGGCGATAACGGCGAGTGCGTGGGTTATCTGGTGGGCAAGCCGCACCAGGGGTTGAGCTACATGTTCCAGATGATGAACGAGGCGCGGATCGGCGTCGGCATGGGCGCGGTGATGCTTGGCTATGCCGGTTATCTGTACTCGCTGGAATACGCCCGCGAACGTCCGCAAGGTCGTCTGCCAGACAGTAAAAATCCGGACACCGCGCCGGTATCGATCATTCAGCACGCCGACGTGAAGCGCATGCTGCTGACCCAAAAGGCCTACGTCGAAGGCGCGTTCGACCTCGGTCTGTACGCCGCACGCCTGTTTGACGACACCACCACCGGCGAGACCGAGGACGTCCGCAAGCAGGCCCACGAACTGCTGGATCTGCTGACGCCGATAGTCAAATCCTGGCCGTCTGAGTTCTGCCTCAAGGCCAACGAACTGGCGATCCAGATCCTCGGCGGCCACGGTTATACCCGCGAATACCCGGTTGAGCAGTACTACCGCGATAACCGCCTGAATCCGATCCACGAAGGCACCCACGGCATTCAATCGCTGGACTTGCTGGGGCGCAAGCTGGCGCAAAATGGCGGCGCCGGTCTCAAGCAATTGATCCGCCTGATCGCCGACACCGCCGAACGCGCCCAGGCTTACGACACCCTCACGCCGTTGCGCCAACCGCTGGAGCAATTGGTGTCGCGCCTGCAAGCCGTGACCATCGGTTTACTGACCGATCTGGCCCAAGGCAAGATCACTGAAAGCCTCGCCAACTCAGCGCTGTACCTCAAAGCGTTCGGCCACACCGTGATCGGCTGGCGCTGGCTGGAACAGGCGATTCGGGCCGAAGAAGGCTTGGCCAAGGGCAACGAAGCGGATGTCAGTTTCTATAAAGGCAAGCTGCAGGCTGCCAAGTACTTCCTGACGTGGGAAGTACCGGGCTGCCATCACGAACTGGCGATTCTAGAAGCCCGTGATGACACCTGCCTGTCGATGCAGGATGCGTGGTTTTAGCCTATCAACGGGAAGAAGCGGTCAACCAATGCCTGGGCATCCAGCCCAAGCATGGCGGCGTACTGCGCGCGGCTGAACAGCTCGCCAGTACGCAGATCGTAAAGACCACGCCCTGGAATCGGCCCGCCCACTTCGCGCATCTGCACTTTCATGAACCGATACGCCTCACCCGTGACCTCTTCGATGCTGTCTATATGGAAATAATGACCCGGTAAAAAAAGCGATTCGGCCTCCTCTGGCGTTTCCGAAAAAGGCGCAATCGGCGTTGCACTCAGGTAGCTTTCCTTGGGCAAGACAAACACTACCGAGGTGTCGTCGAAGGTGATCGGCGCGCTGATGTCGGCGGCCGACGAGCCTGCCTGACTGCTGGCGAATGCTCTGGCCATATAAGGGCTTTCAGTAAACGAAGCGATGTCGGTATTGACCAGTACATCGCCCACACGGATCCGCCCGCTGCGAAACACCTCGCCCGACGTATTTCGCTTGCCGCTGCCACCTCGATACAACTCGACATCGTTGTTGTACCCCACCACGTCGAGGTCATCGATCAGTCGCCTCAGGTCTCGAACAACCATCTCGGACTGGCGAACACCCGTTCGGAGAAACGTGTTAAAGGGCGCCTCCTCTTCGGTGTAGAACTGAACGACATCCCCCACATAGGTGCCTTCGCCATTTTTGAACACGCGATGCAGTGCGCCCCACTGGTCAAGGTGCGCCTTATTGCCATCGGAGTCGTAACCCACTACATCCGAGCCATCGAGTTCGAGAATGTTAATGATCTGTTGCTGACGCTCCAGGGCCTGCGCTGAATAACGTTGCTCTTCGGATAAGTGTTGCAGCATGAAGCGGTCCCAGAACTCCGACTTGACCGAGGAATAAGGTCTGGGCGTCGAGCCAGAAGCCTCCGGCAATGCGTCCATCGGTGCACCGCCACTCAGGCCCAGTGGCAGCGCTTGGGTCCATTGCCCTTGGGCATTTAGCTGTACCGGCCTGAGGCCATAGAAGGCGAAGGGATTTTGCGGGTCGATGATCACCCAGCTTTGCAGCCCTTCATTGAACAACACAGGCTGCGGCAGGTTGTCGAGCTTGATCCAGGTCTGGCCGTTCTCCAACCGGAACACGCCGCGATATCGTCCGTCAGTAGAAGGCGTCAACGCGTCAAGCGGCTCCGCCAACTCGATCAGCTCACTGGCACTCTGTCGCGCCTCAATACCTGACAGCACCACGCCCCCCTCAATGACGGTTGTGCATTTTGTCACAGGCCGCATGCTCGCCAGCAATGGCAGATTGCAAAACAGGTAAATGGCATTGAGGATCGCACCGAGCACGCCGGCCTGTCGCTGCGCGGCCGTCTTGCCATTGATCGCCTGATCGATGTTCAACCCTGTGTTGACCAGGCTTGCGCCGACCAGCGTCAGGGCAATCGGCCAACCCAGCGGCGCCATGCCGCCGAAGACCTGAATGAATGCACTCAGGTAGCCGATCCACATTTGCTTGCGCAGGTCGGTGTTAGACGTCAGCAATTGCGTCGCATCGTCGGCCATTTTCTGCCGGGCAATATCACGCAGATAAACGAAGGCATCGCCGGATATGGGCTCGCGATGCTGATTGAGCAAGTGACGCTCAACGCTCCAGTCCCGCGCGATCAATCGTCCGACGTCTCGCTCGAAGGCTGGACCATACTCACTGAGCTCAACCGACGAGCGCAGAAAATGCCCGATGAGCGTCGGACGAGTTGTCGCCCCCAGGAACTGACCTTTTACCCAGTCATACAAGACCTGTTCGCTATCGAATGCACGAAACGGCTGCTGTGCGTCGGGGATATAAAGCACCTGTTGGCCGTCGCTGCTGACGATGCGCAAGATGTCATGGGCGCGAACACCGCCCACATCTAATGTATGAACCGATAGATTGCGCGTAGCCGGCGTGGGCCCCAACAAGGCGCTGAGCGCTGGCACGGCTCGCGGGCGATTGGTCACCACGGCCGAGACCCGCTCGAAGTCCGCTGACAATAGCTGCCCACGACGTAGGCATTCACCTGCAGCCGCCAGAAAGCGCGCCTTCGCCAACACGTAGAAGTTTTCGTTGTGAGCCGCCCAGAAGCACTCCAGGGTGCGGGTGTACGCAGCGCTGAAGTCCAGCGCCCAGAAATCCCGCAACACATCCTGCGGCAGCATCGGCACTTCGTTGGTTTCGTCAAAAAACTGGTGATCCGGACCGTCGGTGTAGAAACCGCCGTACAGCGACAGCTCGTCACTGGCCAGCTGGTCGTGTGCATTGAAGCGATGCATTAGCAGTTCGATCAGGGTCATCGACTCGACTGGCTTACTGCTGTGCTGCCAACCCGTGAAGGTGCGCGGGCTACTGTTGGCCGTTGCAAAGCGGTGCCAAAAGACCTTTTGAGGGTTGAGGTTCAGACGGGTGTGCTGGCGGATGATCTTTTCCGCTGCCGCGTGCGCCAGGTTGTGCAGGTCGGGGTAGTCGACAACAAACTGGCGAGCACGCTCGCGCAATTGCTGTTGATCGGACTTAGGTGCCTGAATGATTGCAGAAGACATGGCTTCTTCCTGATTGAGAGAGAAGCCATGTACGTGATCAGGTTGCTGAATAGCGGGTGGGTTACATGCTTATCGTGATCACAGCCAGACCGCCTGTTTTAACTGACTGGCGAGTGGTTGCCCACTGGAAAGAACAGGTCGACCAGTGGCCTGGCTTCTGCACCCAGCATCGTCGCGTATTGCTCGCGATTAAAGGGTTCACCAGTACGCATGTCATAAAGCCCACGCCCAGGCTGGGCTTTATCGACTTCCCTCAACTGCACTTTGATCAGACGGTAGCTGTCGCCGACCACTTCCTCGATGCTGTCGATCTGGAAATAGTGCCCCGGCAGAAACAGCGATTCCGCTTCTGAGCTGCTGCCTGAAAAAGGCGCGATGGGTGTCGCATGTAGATAGGCTTTCTGTGGCAGTTCAAACATCACAGACGTGTCATCGAAGGTGATCACCCCGTTGAAATTGGAGGATGCTTCTCCAGCCTGACTGCTGGCAAACACCCGCACCATGTAGGGGTTTTCGCTAAACGACGTGATATCGGTATTGACCAGAATATCGCCGACCATGATTTGACTGCCGCGAAACATCAGCCCGGAAGTGCCTCGTGCACCACACCCGCCTCGATACAACGTGACGTCGTTGTTAAAACCAACCTGCCCCAAGTCATCGATCAACTCATCAATCATACCGAGTTGATTGGAAACGCCGTGCTGACCTGTTCGCAGGAAGCGATTGAAGACACTGTCCTGCATCGTGTAGCTGGTGATGCAATTGCCGGAATAGTCGCCGTCGGCGGTCAGAAAAACCCGATGTTCATTACCGTCTGGATCGGTATAGACGCCGAGGTCCTCGTCTACTTCGCCATCGGACTCCACCTCCGGCACATTGATCACGTCTTTCTGCCGCTCCAGCCCAACTTCGGACAAACGCTCCTCGTCCTGCAAATTGAATTGCGTGTAGGTGTCCCAGAACGTCGACCTTACCGTTGCGTAGGGCTTGCCCGACGCTGCCAGCCCAGACGAAGGACCGGCAATTTCCTCCATCGGAGTGCCGCCCTGCAGGTTCGGCTTCACCACCCGTTCCCACTGCCCCTGAGCGTTCAGACGAACCGGTTTGGCGCCAGAAAACGCGAACGGATTCTCGGGGTCGACAATGACCCAGCATTGCCATTCCTCGCGGTACAGCACGCGATAAGGCAGGTCATTCAGGCTGATCCAGGTCTCACCGTTGGCCAGCACATGAATGCCTTGCATGTGACCGCTCGCCGGCGTCGCATCCGGCAGAACCTCGTTACCTTCGAATCCTTCCAGTGATGGATTGGCCTCACCGCCCAGCTCTTCACCCAGCGTCCCGGCACCGGCGGCTTTGCCAATTCCGGCGAGCATTGGCAGGTTGAACACAATAAAGATCGAATTGAACACCGCGCCGATCACCCCCGCCTTACGCTGCCGGGCAGTCGCGGCGTTGATTGCTTGATCAATGTTCAGCCCGACATTGGCGATTCCGGCACCAATCAGGGTCAACGCCACCGGCCATCCCAGCGGCGCCAACCCGCCGAACGCACTGACGAACGCATTCAGGTAGCCGATCCACATCTGCTTGCGCAGGCTGGCGTTGGACGTGAGTAACGCGTGTGCATCGCTTGCCATCTCGCGTCGAGCGATATCGCGCAAGTAGCTGAACGCGTCACCTTCGATGATCCGGTCCGTCTGGTTGACGTGTTCTTGCCCGTCTTGCCAAGGGTGGGCGAGGATCTGCTCCAGGTGCTGATCAAAAGCCGCAGCGTCGTGTTGCCGGGCAGTGGTCGAGCGCAGAAAAAACGATTTGAAGGCGGTCTTCGATACATCACGCCGCAGGTGGTTTTGAACCCACTCATACACCTCACGTTCACTGTCGAAGGCCGAGAACGCCGGGCTCTCGCCAGGCACATAAAACAGCTGCCGACCTTTTGCATCGAGTACACGAATGATCTCGCAGGAGACATAGCCACCGATATCAAAGGTCCGCAAGGTGCTGCCGGACGATGACGAGACAGGGGCTTGCAGCGCAGCCAACGTCATGACCGGTTGCAGTGTGCCAAGCACCGCCTCAGTCACCGTTTTGAAATCCTTGGCGCTCAGACTGCCGCTATGCAGCTCACTGCCGGCGGCGGCGAGGAAGCGAGCTTTGGCCAGCGTGCAGAAGGTCTCGCTATGAGCAGCCCAAAACGCTTCCATTTTCCTGGTGAAGGCCGCACTGAAATCCAGCGCCCAAAAATCGTTCTGTACGTCTTGCGGCAATATGGCGACTTCGTTGCGCTCATCGAATGCATCGTGCTGCGGACCGTCGGTATAAAAGCCGCTGTAGAGCTGAAGCTCATCCACCGCGTCTTGATCGCGCGCATTGAATCGATGCATCACCAGTTCAATGAGGGTCATGGATTCGGCAGGGGTGCCGTAGTGCCGCCAACCGGTGAACGTCCTGGCGCTGCTCACCGCATTACGAAAGCGATGCCAATACACAGTGTCCGGGTCCAGGCGCTTGCCTGTGTACTTCAACAAAAGCTGGCGCGCGGCGGCATAGGCCATGCCGTGCACGTCCGGGTAATCGTCGATGAACTGACGCGCTCGTTCTTTCAGTCGAAACTCGTCGCTCTTGGGCGCGGCGACAGTAGAGGGCTGGTTGATGACAGGTGATTGCATAACGTTCTCGTCTTGATAGAAGGAAGTCATGCACGTGAGCAGATGGGGAAAAGTGAACGGTGGTAGATGCGTATGGATGCAGTTGCAATGCACAAGGGACGACATTACGAGACAAAGCTTTGGCCGTCGGCCAATTCAACAGGTTAGAATCCCTTGGCACGCTGACTGCATGGGCAGTTTGCTTCCGCTGTTTCTTTCGTCACCGCTTTGCCTGGAGTACCGCCCTTGGATTCAATAACCATCAACAGCCTGTTCTTGATCGGCGCGTTGCTGGTGAGTGCAAGTATTCTGGTCAGCTCCCTTTCTTCACGTCTCGGCATCCCGATTCTGGTCATCATCCTCGCGGTCGGCATGACCGCGGGTGTCGACGGTGGCGGTATCATTTTCGACAACTACCCCGTGGCCTATCTGGTCGGTAACCTCGCGTTGGCAGTGATTCTGCTTGATGGTGGTTTGCGCACGCGGGTGGCCAGCTTCCGGGTGGCGTTGTGGCCAGCGCTGTCACTGGCCACGGTCGGGGTGATGATTACCACCGGCCTTACGGGTCTGGTCGCGGCCTGGTTGTTTGACCTGAATATCATTCAAGGCCTGCTGATCGGCGCCATCGTCGGCTCCACGGACGCGGCGGCGGTGTTCTCGCTGTTGGGCGGCAAAGGCCTGAACGAACGGGTGACCGCCAGCCTGGAAATCGAATCCGGCAGTAACGATCCCATGGCCGTATTCCTGACCGTCACGCTGATCGACATGTTGGTCAAGGGCGAATCGGGTCTGCACTGGAGCTTGCTCGGGCATCTGATTCAAGAGTTCGGCATTGGCGCAATCATCGGTCTGGCCGGCGGCTGGCTGATGCTGCAACTGGTCAACCGAATCAATCTGGCCAACGGCTTGTATCCGATTCTGGTGGTGGCCGGCGGATTGGTGGTGTTCTCCCTGACCAACGCCGCGCACGGCAGTGGCTTCCTCGCGGTATACCTGTGTGGCCTGGTGCTGGGCAACCAGCCGATCCGCAGCCGACACGGCATCCTGCATATGCTCGACGGCATGGCCTGGCTGGCGCAGATCGGCATGTTCCTGGTACTGGGTCTGTTGGTCACTCCTCACGATTTGCTGCCGATTGCCCTGCCAGCACTGGGCCTCGCGCTTTGGATGATTCTGTTTGCCCGTCCAATCTCGGTACTGGCCGGGCTGCTGCCGTTCAAGGCGTTTCACGGTCGGGAAAAAGCGTTTATCGCCTGGGTTGGCCTGCGCGGTGCGGTCCCGATCATTCTGGCGGTGTTCCCGTTGATGGCCGGGCTGCCCAACGCACAGCTGTATTTCAACCTCGCGTTCTTTATCGTGCTGGTGTCATTGCTGGTGCAGGGCACAAGCCTGCCGTGGGTCGCCAAACTGCTGAAGGTCACGGTACCTCCCGAACCGGCGCCGATCTCTCGCTCCGCGCTGGAAGTGCATGTCACCAGTGAGTGGGAGATGTTCGTGTATCGCCTTGGCGCGGAAAAGTGGTGCATCGGCGCAGCCCTTCGCGAGCTGAAAATGCCGGAAGGAACCCGTATTGCGGCCCTGTTTCGTGGCCAGCAACTGCTCCATCCGTCGGGTAGTACGACCCTCGAAGTCGACGATTTACTGTGCGTTATCGGCCATGAACATAACCTTTCAGCACTCGGCAAGCTGTTCAGCCAGGCGCCGCAACGGGGTATGGATCTGCGTTTCTTTGGTGACTTTGTACTTGAGGGAGACGCTCAGCTCGGGGCTGTCGCGGCATTGTACGGTTTGAAACTCGACGGTCTGGATTCGAATATGCCGCTCAGTCAGTTCATTGTTCAGAAGAATCGTGGCGAACCCGTTGTCGGCGACCAGATCGAATGGAACGGCACTATTTGGACCGTTGCCGTCATGGACGGGAACAAGATCCTCAAAGTGGGCGTCAAATTCCCCGAAGGGAGCCGCCCAGGTCCTGGGTTGTTCCTCTAAACTCCCTCTCTCTTCGATTAATTCGATCGGTAATTATGCTCACGCTGCGTACCCTTTTTGCTTCTGCCCTGCTGGGGCTCTGCCTCTCATTCGTCCCGGTGCACGCCGCCGAGCCGCCCACCAGCAAAGCCGTGCAGCAAAGTCTGACCAAGATTGCCGATCGGAAGCTAAATGACGCCGATCAAAAATCCTTGCAACAGGTGCTCGAGCAGACGCTGACGTTCCTCGCGAGCCAGGCTGACAGCGACAAGCGCCTGGAGGCGCTCAAGCAGCAGTTGAATCAGGCGCCACGGCAGATCATCGACAACCAGCGCGAACTGGTGCGCCTCAAGGCCAGCAAGGTCGTACCGATTGCCCAGCGCTATGCCAACCTCGACGTGCCGCAGCTTGAGCAACTGCTGACTGATCGCAGCACGCAGCAGGCGGAACTGCAAAAAGCCCTGAACGACGCCAATACCCTGACGGTCACTGCCCAGACTCGACCAGAGCGTGCCCAGGCCGAGATCAGCGCCAATCAAACCCGCACCCAACAGATCAATAACTCGCTGAAAGCCGGCAAGGACAGCGGCAAGTCCATCAGCCCCGAGCTGCGTGATCAGTTTAATGCCGAACTGGCTTCACTCAATTCCCTGACCCTGCTGCGGCGTCAGGAGTTGGCCGGCAACAGCCTGCTGCAAGACTTCGGCAACAGCCAGCATGACCTGCTCACTGATCGCGTCAGCCGGCAAGAGCAAGAAATTCAGGACCTGCAAACCCTGATCAATGACAAGCGCCGTGCACAGTCGCAGCAAACCGTCACCCAGCTGTCCATCGAAGCCCAGAAAACCGGCGGCAGCAGCCTGCTGGCCACCGAAAGCGCGGCCAACCTCAAGCTGTCGGACTACCTGCTGCGCGGCACCGACCGCCTCAACGACCTGACCCAGCAGAACCTCAAGACCAAGCAGCAACTGGACAGTCTGACGCAAACCAACCAGGCGCTGGACGAGCAAATCAACGTGTTGCGCGGCAGCCTGTTGCTGTCGAAGATCCTCTACAAGCAGAAACAGGCCCTGCCGCACCTGACTCTGGACAGTGGCCTCGCCGACGAAATCGCTGACATCCGCCTGTACCAATTCGAGGTCAACCAACAGCGCGAGCTGATGAGCAGCCCAAGCACGTATGTCGATAAACTGCTCGCCGCGCAGCCTCCGGATGACGTGACACCGGGCCTGCGCAAAACCCTGCTTGATCTGGCGGTGACCCGTACTGACTTGTTGGAGCGCCTGAATCGCGAGCTGAGTGCGCTGCTCAACGAATCCATCACCCTGCAACTGAACCAGAAGCAACTGGTCAGCACCGCCACCGGCCTGCGCGCGACCCTCGACGAGCAGATGTTCTGGATCCCCAGCAACAAACCGCTGGATCTGGACTGGATGCAAAGCATTCCGCCGAGGCTGGTCAAACAAGTCACCACCTTGCCGTGGGCATCCAGTGTCAGCGAGCTGACCGATGGCCTGACCCAACGTCCGCTGCTGTTCCTGCCCCTGCTGGTGCTGATCGGGGCACTGGTGTGGAAGCGTAAATCGCTTTACAGCAAGCTGAACAGGCTGCACGCCGATGTCGGCCATTTCAAACGCGACAACCAGTGGAATACGCCACTGGCGATTCTGCTCAATATCCTGCTCGCGGTGCCGCCGGCCCTTGGCCTGGCACTGTGTGGCTTTGCCCTGCAGATCGACGCCCGTGGGCAGAACGCCAGTCTCGGTTCAGCCCTGCTGCAAATCGCCCTCGCCTGGCTGGTGTTCTATACCGCCTACCGGATACTCGCGCCGGCTGGCGTTGCACAACTGCACTTCCGCTGGGAAAAGGCGCAAGTCGAATTCCTTCGTGGCTGGGTTCGTCGCCTGGGTTTGGTGGTGTTGGCATTGGTGGCTATCGTGGCAGTCGCCGAACACCAACCTGCGGCACTGGCCGACGACGTGCTCGGCATCGCCGTGGTGCTGACGTGTTATGCGCTGATGACCTGGCTGTTGAGCCGACTGCTGATCAGAAGCCCGACCCACCGCAGCGCTTCACTGTTCCGCAAAACCATTGGCGTGCTCTTCACCGCGCTGCCCATCGCGTTGTTCCTTGCGGTCTGCTTCGGCTATTACTACACCGCGCTGAAACTCAGTGACCGACTGATCAACACCCTGTACCTGATGATGTTGTGGATCGTCATCGAAGCTGCCTTCGTCCGCGGCCTGGGTGTGGCCGCACGGCGCCTGGCTTACCATCGCGCCCACAGCAAGCGCATGGCCGCACGGGACAATGCCGACGGTGAAGCGGTTGAAGAGCCGACGCTGGATATCGAACAGGTCAACGATCAATCGCTGCGCCTGATTCGCCTCGCGTTACTGGCTGGCTTCATCGGCGCGCTGTACTGGGTGTGGTCCGACTTGATCTCGGTGTTCTCATACCTCGACAACATCACGCTCTACGAATACACCAGCGGCACCGGCGCCACCATGAGCATGGTGCCAATCAGCCTCGGCGACATGATTGGTGCGCTGATCATCATATGTATCACCTTCGTCCTCGCCGGCAACTTGCCGGGGCTCTTGGAAGTGTTGGTGTTGTCACGGCTGAATCTGGCCCAGGGCAGCGCTTATGCCACCACCACGCTGCTGTCGTACGCCATCGCCGGTATCGGCTTCGTCTCGACCCTGTCGGCGCTGGGCGTAAGCTGGGACAAGCTGCAATGGCTGGTGGCGGCGCTGTCGGTCGGCCTCGGTTTCGGCATGCAGGAGATCTTCGCCAACTTCATCTCGGGCATCATGATTCTGTTCGAACGCCCAGTGCGGATCGGCGACACCATCACCATCGGCAACCTGTCGGGCACCGTGAGCAAGATCCGCATCCGCGCCACGACCATCACTGACTTTGATCGCAAGGACATCATCGTCCCGAACAAAACCTTCATCACCGGGCAGTTGATCAACTGGTCGCTGACCGACACGGTGACTCGCGTCACCCTGAAACTGGGGGTTGGCTACGGTTCGGATCTGGATTTGGTGCGCACCCTGCTGCTCAAGGCCGCCAATGACAACCCGCGCGTACTCAAGGACCCGGAGCCGCACGTCTATTTCCTGAACTTCGGTGAAAGTACTCTCGATCACGAACTGCGCATGCACGTGCGTGACCTCGGTGACCGCAACCCGGCCGTCGACGAAATCAACCGCTTCATCGACCGTGAGTTCAAGGCCAACGCCATCAGCATCGCGTTCCGCCAACTGGAGGTACATGTGAAAAACCTTCAGGGTCAGGACTACACCTTGCTGCCGGGCGGCGAATCAGAAAAACCGGGGCGCCCCATGCCCGTTGCCAAGGATGCGCCCGAGCCACCGGATATCAGACTCGACTGATACCGCTAATCCCAGCAGAATGCTCGGACATTCTGCTGGAGATGGCCCTTGAAAGCCCTCGACGAACTGACCTTCGACAATCGCTTCGCCCGCCTGGGCGATGCGTTCTCAACCTCGGTCCTGCCCGAGCCCATCGCTGATCCGCGCCTTGTGGTAGCCAGCACCGCCGCCATGGCCCTGCTCGATCTCGATCCGGCGCAGGCCGAGCTGCCGGTGTTCGCCGAAATCTTTAGTGGCCACAAACTCTGGGCCAGCGCCGATGCGCGGGCGATGGTGTACTCCGGTCATCAATTCGGCTCCTATAACCCTCGTCTTGGTGATGGCCGTGGCCTGCTGCTCGGCGAGGTCTACAACGACGCCGGCGAGCATTGGGACCTGCACCTCAAAGGCGCTGGGCAAACGCCTTACTCGCGCATGGGTGATGGTCGTGCCGTGTTGCGTTCGTCAATCCGCGAATTCCTCGCCTCGGAAGCCCTGTATGCACTGGGTATCCCGAGCAGCCGCGCGCTGTGTGTAGTGGGCTCGAGTACGCCGGTATGGCGCGAGAAACAGGAATGCGCAGCGATGGTCATGCGCCTGGCGCCAAGCCATATCCGCTTCGGCAGTTTCGAATATTTTTTCTACACCAAGCAGCCGGACCAGCTGAAGATCCTCGGTGAGCACGTGCTGGCCATGCACTTCCCCGAATGCCTGGAGCAACCGGAGCCGTATCTGGCGATGTTCCGCGAGATCGTCGAGCGCAATGCCGAACTGATCGCCAAATGGCAGGCCTATGGCTTTTGTCATGGCGTGATGAACACCGACAACATGTCGATCCTCGGCATCACCTTCGACTTTGGCCCCTTTGCCTTCCTCGACGATTTCGATCAGAACTTCATCTGCAACCATTCCGATCACGAAGGGCGTTACTCCTTCAGCAACCAAGTGCCGATCGCCCAATGGAACCTCAGCGCTCTCGCTCAGGCCCTGACGCCGTTCATCAGCGTCGAAGCCTTGCGTGAAGCCATCGGCCTGTTCCTGCCGCTGTATCAGACCCATTACCTGGACCTGATGCGCCGCCGCCTGGGCCTGACCAGTGCCGAGGACGACGATGCGGGGCTTATCGAGCGCCTGCTCAAGCTGATGCAAAACAGCGGCGTCGATTACACCCTGTTCTTCCGCCGCCTGGGCGACGAACCCGCAGCGTTTTCCTGCAGCCGCCTGCGCGACGACTTCGTCGACATCAAAGGCTTCGACGCCTGGGCCGCCGATTATCAAGCGCGCATCGCCCGGGAAGACAACGGCACCGAGGATCAGCGCCGCACGCGTATGCACGCGGTCAATCCGCTGTACATCCTGCGTAACTACCTGGCGCAAAAAGCCATTGATGCTGCCGAAGACGGCAACTACGAAGAAGTGCGTCGGCTGCATACGGTCTTGAGCAATCCGTTCGAGGAACAACCCGGCATGGCTAGCTACGCGGAACGGCCGCCGGAGTGGGGGAAGCATCTGGAGATAAGTTGTTCGTCTTAGGTTCTGCTGCGGGGGTGGACTCGTCGGACTCTTCGGTTTTCTTTTCTGGCTTACGGGTCTTGGCGATGATATCGACGAGGGTGAGGAAGTCGTCCTCTTCGGGCTTTTCGTCGCCGCTTAGTGCGTCGTCGAGCCACGCTTGGAGTTTGGCCTCGTAGTCTTCGGGATATTGGGCTTGTTCGATCAGCGGCAGCGATCGGTAGTGGGCTAGGACTTCGGTGAAGTAGTTGGGGGTTTTGCCGCCGGTGGCGCCTTCCACCCAAGAGTCGGATATCGTTTTCGAACGCCATTGCTGTTCTATCTCTCGAGAAGCCCCCCACGCAGCTCGCCGCTCATTGACGGTATATGGACCACCTTCGTCGTAAACAATGGCTGTGAGCTGCTCTCGGGATAACCCGGCAAAAGGATTCTCCCCGGTATAATCGCCTGCAAATTTTTTGGTAAGGAAGTCAGTGGCCTTTTTGGCTCGCTCCAATAGCTCAGGATCGCTTGTATCGGGCACTTCTCGATTGTGTTTGGCCTTATTCGCCTGATACAAGTCGCCGATTAAAATACCTTTAACCCTCTTCGCAAACTCACCTAGCTCGTTGCGACTCATGCTGTTATCTCGATGATCCGCACGCACGGCGCTTTCGCTAAGCTGACGGGAGAGCGTGGATAACTTCGTAGCGTTCCCGGCCGCGGGCATTTGTTTTTCGGATTCAATTTTTTTTATTATGACGGGTTTCACTTTAGTTAAAACAATTGCATCTGACGCCCCGATCATTGATGTTAACGGCACATTTACCATTTTCTTTCCCCCTACAACCTCCTGAGAATGGCTCTTGCCTACAACTTAATGCCGTATAGCAAGAGCCAAAAGCCACTTACTACCTCATCGTAAACTCAACCGTCCACGCATGCGTAGATGGGTTGACGGATACAACTCTAGCGTCGCAACGAGCACCGCCGTTGGCCACTGCATTTTTGTTCCACTTGGGGACGGTTACACCACGCACTGGAGTTTTAACGTATGAGGTCGTAAATAGGCACGATTTAGCGCCCATCTGATATCGCACGCTGGCGTAGTTAGCATCTGCGGAAAGGTTGCTTGGGATTTTATAAAAATCTGTCGCTCCTGCCTCTACCTGTGCGTCCGGCGTTATCGTAGCGTTTGCGTATGTGCTGGTCTCATTGGCCGTAATCGCCTGATACACCGCAGCACTCGCCCCATTATTCTTAAACGTAATACCCACCTCAGGCCCGGCCTGTGCCGCAACCGACACCGTCGCAGAAACCAACGCCAACGAAACAACAGCCGAATTTAAAACTCGCATAGTGATACTCCATAAGACCGAAGAATTATTTTTAGATCGGACAAACAAATACAACAGACTCACTGTGCACTCGAGACTATATAAAACCCTCAGACGTATAAATAATCGGAGTTCAATTAACTCTGAAAAAACTACCTGACTGCTCTTCACCCAAAGACTACAGCGCCCTGTTTTAAGGATCTACTCTTCGAACGGATAGGTAACGGATAGGTAACCTGAAAAGCATCCAGTTTTTCCCCGATCCGCTTGATAACCTTGCCCCTCGCCTCCACTTCAAGAACATCGCCCAATCACCCGGAGCCCCCATGTCCGAACCACTGATGATCCCGTGCCCACACTGCAACGGACTCAATCGCATCCCTGCCGACCGTGTTGGCGACCAGCCGAAATGTGGGCGCTGCAAAGAACAGGTGTTGCTTAGCAAGCCGTTTGCACTGACTCAGGGCGACTACGCCAGTCAGATCAAGGGCGATCTGCCGCTGTTGGTGGATGTCTGGGCGGAGTGGTGTGGGCCGTGCAAGTCGTTTGCGCCTACATTCGAGCAGGCGGCCAGTCAGTTGTCGGGGCGTTGCCGGTTGGCGAAGCTGGACAGTGAAGCCAATCAGCAGTTGTCAGCTCAGCTAAACATCCGCTCGATTCCTACATTGATCCTGTTCAAAAATGGCCGCGAAGTCGCCCGTCAGAGTGGCGCGTTCCCCCTGCCACAGTTGATGTCCTGGCTGAACAGCCAAGGGATCTGAAGATTTCTTGCCAAGGCCACCGAAGCTGATTTTTCCGTAGGGAATTTCCGAAACCGGGTTATCGGCCCCACAACGCGAGCGTTTCCCTTTAGCCTTGCCGGTTCCATTGGAGCAGCAGGCAGGGAAGAACCATGGTTTTTGTCATCAGGGAAGGTGATCTCACCAGTACGGACGGCTTCGTCATCAACGCCACGGCAAGGGCGACGGTGCAGTGGCGAAAGCTCGCGAGAATGGGCGATCCGGTGTGGTGCCCGCTGTGTCAGCGTGTCGGTTTCATTGCCCAGGGCAATCCGACGTACATCGATGAATATGTGGCTGTCGCGACCCATAACCAGACGGTGCAGTGCGAATGCCCGCCCGGTAGCCATCGGTTACTGGCAAGCCCTGGCAGCGTTCAGGCCGATATGGAAGCGACCATCAGCATTCCCGCCGACCTCGCCGATATTGCACGCATGAAAGCGGCTCGCCTGAGCGAGGCGATCCACGACGGCTCATGGGGCGAAAAGCTGTTTTCACCGCTGAGGCTATCCGATCAGGGCAGTCCGGATAACCCCTTCGCCCATCATCAGCGCTGAGGGCCATTCTCCAACAGGTTGTGCAACTCAACGAACTGCTGGGTCAACTTGTGCCGTGGTTCGAGGTGAATCAAGGGCACGTTGGCCTGGTGCGACTCACGCATTTTCACCGAGCTGTTGAGGTAAACCGGCAATACCGGCAAGCCTTCAGCGATCAACTCATCAAGGATCTGTTGCGGCAGGCTGGCGCGTGACTGGAACTGGTTGACGATAATGCCTTCCACTTCCAGACCTTCGTTGTGGTCTTCCTTCAGCTCCTCGATTTCCTTGAGCAGGCCGTAAAGCGCCTGCCGGGAAAAACTATCGCAATCGAACGGGATCAACACTCGATCAGCAGCAATCAACGCCGAAACCGCATAAAAGTTCAACGCGGGCGGCGTATCCAGGTAAATGCGCTCGTAGTCCTCGCTCAACTCGTCCAGCAGTTTGCGCAACTTGTTGATCTTGTGCTTCGCCTCCAGCTTCGGCTGCAGGTCGGCCAATTCCGCAGTGGCCGTGACCACGTGCAAATTGTCAAAAGGGGTTTCGTAGATATCGACCTGGTTTTTCTTGGCAAATGGGCCAGAGGAAAGCGTCTGCTTAAAGAAGTCGGCGATACCCATCGGGATGTCATCGCCGGTCAAACCGGTGAGGTACTGGGTCGAATTGGCCTGGGCATCGAGATCGATCAACAGCGTTCGATACCCTTCGCTGGCGCTGACGGCCGCCAAATTGCAGGCAATGCTGGATTTGCCCACCCCGCCCTTCTGATTGAACACCACGCGACGCATGCAAAGACCTCCTTGGTTCTGTAAATGCCAGAATGGCCCCGAGTCTAAGCAATGCGAGGGGCGAGGGCGAGCGCTTCGTCGGAAAGCGACAAGAGCAGGATATCTCGACTTACAACGATGAACCGATATTCCTACATTTGTGAGGTAAAGTTCCTACTGGCTAAAGCGCAACAATCGAAATCTGTAAACCAACAATTTGTAACTGGATTTGCTACTGGTGAGCGCCACCGGGATAATGGTTGCCACTAGGCGCTTGCGCCCCGCCAAGGTTGGTGCCGTTCGGAAACCCGGACGAAAAGTTAGCCCGCAGGGGTGGGAAAGAATTCGTCATGATGTTCAACATTGCACAATGGCGCGCTTGGGCACCCGGCCTAGACACCGCCGACGACTGGCAACAGTGGTGCCTCAACCCATCCGTCATTGACCAGAGCGACGCGACACCGGACGTCTCGTTTTTGCCAGCCATGCAGCGCAGGCGCTTGAGCCGCTTGGCACGAATGGCATTCAGCGTCGGCTGGCCATTAGCCGAAGGTCATCAGCACTTGCCATTGGTATTCGTCTCCCGCCATGGCGAAACGCCACGTACCTTTGATATCTTGCGCGACCTCGCTGCAGATCAGCCGCTGTCACCTACTCAATTCAGTCTCTCGGTGCACAACGCCGTGATTGGCCTGTGGTCGATCATGCGAGGTGAAACCAGCGAAATGACCGCCCTGGCGGCGGCTGGCGATGGCCTGGAACACGGCGTTGTCGAAGCGTGCGCCTTGCTCGCCGAGGGAGCATCTGCGGTCTTGCTGATCGTGACCGAGGACCAGCCGCCACAGGCTTATTCCGACTGGGTCGATGACGTGCCCTTCCCCTACGCAGTGGGGTTGTTACTGACGCCGGGCAGCGACTGGCAACTTTCCCTCGACACTGGAACCGGGAGCCTGCCTGACGCCGAATGGCCTCACGCGCTGAACTTGCTGCGCACGTTATTGAGCGCGCAAACCTTGTGCCAACATTCATGGAACAAACGGCTGTGGAACTGGCAACGACAACCCTGACGAAAACCCGCGACGCCTATTACTGGCGACTGTTTGCTACTGCTCTCAGTTTTGCCCTTTTCGGGTTGGGCGGCTTGTGCCTGCGACTTATAATTTTTCCACTGCTGACACTGCTCCCCGGCAACCGATTGAGCCGTCGGCTGCGGGCTCGGCGCACTGTCAGCCGCCTGTTCTGGCTGTTCATCCGCTTCATGGCGCGCACCGGCGTGCTGACCTACGAGGTTCAGGGCGCCGAAAGACTCGGCCGTCCAGGACAGATGGTCATCGCCAACCACCCGTCGTTGATTGATGTGGTGTTCCTGATCGGTCTGATCCGCGATGCCAACTGCGTGGTGAAACAGAGCCTGTGGCAAAACCCGTTCACCCATAGGACCGTGCGCGCCACTGACTACATCAGTAACGACGGCAGCATGGACATGCTCGACGCCGCCGCAGACGCTCTAAAAGGCGGGCAGACGCTGATTATTTTCCCGGAAGGCACACGCACCCCGCCTGGGCAGACACCCGCCTTTCATCGTGGCGGCGCCGCAATTGCCCTCAGGGGTGCGAAACTTGTCACCCCGGTCACGATTCAGGTCTGCCCAACCACCCTGACCAAGGCCGAACCCTGGTATCGCATTCCCCAACGCCGCGTGCACTTCAGTTTGCGCGTCGGTGCCGATATAGATCCACAAGCCTTCGCTGCGCTGGGCCCGGCGCCTGTCGCCTCGCGCATGCTCAATCAATATTTGCATCAGTATTTTGTAAAGGAGCTCGCCAAAGATGAGCGATCTGCACCTGGAAATTAAACAGTTGATCATCGACGCCCTGGGCCTCGAAGACATCAGCGCTCAAGATATCGGCAACGACCAGACACTGTTCGGCGAAGGTCTGGGCCTGGATTCGGTAGACGCTCTGGAGTTGGGTCTGGCCATCCAGAAGCGCTATGGCATCAAAATCGACGCTGACGCCAATGACACCCGCAACCATTTCACCAGCGTGGACAGCCTTGCGGCCTTTGTCAGCGCCAGAAGAGTGGCCTGAAAAATGACCGTGCAAGACGCTGTAATGCAAACCCGCGAAGACATTTTCGACACCTTGCGCACGGCGCTGGTCGAGCTGTTCGAGCTCGAGCCGGAGCGCGTCCATCTGGAGTCCAACCTGTATCAGGATCTGGAAATCGACAGCATTGACGCCGTGGACCTGATCGACCACATCAAGCGCAAGACCGGCAAGAAAATCGCTGCTGAAGAGTTCAAATCCGTACGCACCGTCAACGACGTGGTCGAGGCGGTCTACCGTCTGGTCAACCCCGCCGCATGAGCCGGTTGGTTGGCCTCGGCCTGTTGCTGGCGGGGGTTCTTTATCCTTTCGCCGTGTATTTCGGCCTTGGCCATTTCGCTCCCTGGCAGTTTGCATTGTTGCTGGGCGCACTGTGGCTGGCGCGCGGGCTGGTGGGTGAACGGCGGCCGGGCAACGTATGGATGGCGGTATTTGCGGTCGGATTCTGCGTATTGCTCGGGGTGTTCGACAGCCCGTTGATGCTGCGTTGGTATCCGGTGCTGAGCAGCCTGTTCATGCTCAGCGTGTTCGGCATCAGCCTGATTTTCGGCCCACCCGTGATTGAGCGCCTGGCGCGCCTGACCGACCCCGAACTGCCGGAGGTCGCGATCCGCTATACGCGTCAGGTCACCCAGGTCTGGTGTCTGTTTTTTCTGGGCAACGCGTCGATCGCGGCAGCGCTGACCCTGTGGGCGCCACTGAGCTGGTGGACGCTGTACAACGGCCTGATTTCCTACGGCCTGATGGGCCTGTTGTTTGCTGGCGAATGGCTGGTGCGCCAACGTGTACGAGGACGCGCATGAATTGGATATCACTTGAGCATCTGTTGCTTGAGGCTTTACCGTCCCGCGCGCTGACCACGGCGCCGCTGCTTGATCACGCAAGCTTCGTTGATCGGGCATTGCGCGTGGCTGGCGGTTTGCGCGCACGCGGCGTCACGCGCCTGGCTTTGCATCTGGAAGATGCCGGTGAGTTGGCCGTGGCCTTGTTCGGTGCCTGGCGCGCGGGTGTCAGCGTACTCTTGCCTGCCGACCTGCAGGCGCAAACCCGTGCCCGCTGGTCAAGCGAAGTCGACCTGTGGCTCAGCGATCAAGCCGACGATGTGCAACTGGACGCGTTGCTCGCAGCCCCACTGTCGCCCGCCACGCTGGACCTCGACGCCTGCCGTCTGAGCCTGTGTACCTCCGGTTCCAGCGGTGAACCCAAGCTGATCGAAAAACGCCTGTGGCAGATCGCCAATGAGGTCAACACTCTGGAGCGCCTGTGGGGCACGGACCTCGGTACGGCCTGCATCATCGGCAGCGTCGCCACGCAACACATCTACGGCTTGCTGTTCCGCGTGCTGTGGCCGTTGTGTGCCGGTCGGACCTTTGTGCGCAAACAGCTGCCATTTCCTGAAGACTTGCAGCGAATCAGCCGTGAACACCCGGTATTTGCCTGGGTGGCCAGCCCCGCGCTACTCAAACGCATGGGCGATAACCTGGATTGGTCGGCCATGAGCGCGGTGCGTCGGGTGTTTTCCTCTGGCGGTGCCTTGCCGATCGAAGCTGCGCAAGAGCTGTATCAGCGCCTGGGCCAATGGCCAAGCGAGATTCTCGGCAGCTCGGAGACCGGCGGTATTGCCTGGCGCCAAGGGGACACGCTGTGGCAGGCCTTTGAAGGTATCCAACTGAGCCAGGACAGCGACGGCGCCCTGGTCATCGAATCGCCTTACTTGCCCGTCGGACATATCGAGCACAGCGCCGACGCAGCTCGCTTCCAGGACGACGGGCGCTTCGAGCTGCTGGGTCGACTGGACCGTATCGTCAAACTCGAAGATAAACGGGTGTCTTTGCCGCTACTGGAGCGGGCGCTGGAAAGTCACGAGTGGGTCCGCGAAGCCCGTCTGGGCATGGTCCGGGAAAACCGAGCGTCACTCGGTGTGCTGGTGGTGCTCAGCGCCAGCGGTCTGCATACATTGCGTAATCACGGCCGGCGCGCACTGACCGAGCAACTGCGTGAACATCTGCGCCCGCATTGCGAAACCATCGCCCTGCCGCGTCGCTGGCGGTTATTGCGGCAATTGCCGTTCAACGCCCAAGGTAAATTGCCACAGGCCAAGGTCGAGGCGTTGCTGCTGGCTCCGCGCCCCCAGGAACCCGAGCTCATCAACCAGCAACACATTGATGAGGAATTGCGCCTGGAGCTGATGATCCCGCCAGACCTGGCGTATTTCAGCGGACATTTCCCACAGGCGCCTGTGCTGCCTGGCGTCGTCCAGGTCGATTGGGCGTTGAGCCTTGGCCAACAGTTATTGGAATTGCCGCCGCGTTTCGCCGGCATGGAAGTGCTCAAGTTTCAGCAACTGGTCCGTCCCGGCGACCTGATCACCCTGACCCTGCGCTTCGATGCAGCACGCAGCAAATTGCACTTCACCTACCGTAATGGCGATGCGGCGTGCGCCAGCGGGCGGATATTGCTGGAGGCTGCGCATGCATAAGCCTTCACAATATCCTTGTATGCCTGCCCCAATATCCCTTGCCCAAGAGCCGGCCATGCATAACCCCTGCGCCATCATTCCGGTCTATAACCACGAACTGGCCGTGCCTGCCGTAGTGCATGAATTACTCAACGCCGGCCTGCCCTGCGTGCTAGTGGACGACGGCAGCAGCCCTGACTGTGCTGGCGTATTGCGCTCCCTGGCCGAGCAAGACAAGGTCTATCTGGTGCAATTGGCCGTTAACCAAGGCAAGGGCGGCGCGGTCATGGTCGGGTTGCGCGAGGCGGCGCGCCTGGGGTTCAGCCATGCGCTGCAAGTGGATGCCGACGGCCAGCACGATCTGAACGACATCGCGCTGTTTCTCGACGCCTCGCGCAGTCACCCACAGTCGTTGATCTGCGGCTACCCGCTATACGATGCCAGCGTGCCCAAGGTACGTCTGTATGCGCGTTACTTGACCCACGTCTGGGTCTGGATCAACAGCTTGTCGTTGCAGATTCCCGATTCGATGTGCGGTTTCCGGGTTTATCCCTTGGCGCCCACGCTGCACCTGATCAACACCGTACAACTGGGTAAGCGCATGGACTTCGACACAGAAATTCTCGTGCGCCTGTCATGGCGCAATCAGCCGATGCACTGGTTGCCAACCAAGGTTCACTACCCACAGGACGGTCTGTCGCACTTTCGCATGATCCACGACAACGCACTGATCTCGAAGATGCACACCAAGCTGTTCTTCGGCATGTTGGGTCGTCTGCCGCTGATTCTGTGGCGACGGTGGTTGCCATGAGCGAATCGAAACAGCATTGGGCCGATCAGGAGGAACGCGGCAGTTTCGCGCTGATGAAGCTCACCGCCTGGGGGGTGCGCATTCTTGGTCGCCGGGTGTTGAGTCCCGTGCTGCACGGCATCGTGCTGTACTTCTTCATGTTCGGTCGCGGCGCCCGGCAGAGCGCCTGGCAATACCAGCAATACCTGGCGGACTGGAGCGGAAAATCCACGCTGCAACCGACGCGCTGGCGAGTGTTCAAGCAGTTCATGGCGTTTGCCGATGCATTGCTCGACAAGCTTGACGTGTGGAACGGCAAGCTGCGGCTGGAGCAACTCGAGATCGTCGACAACGCGCTGTTACGACCGCAACTGCGCAGCGGCGGGCGAGGGCAGATGCTGGTGGGCACACACCTCGGCAATCTGGAAGTCTGTCGCGCGCTGGCCGAGCTGGGCGAACGGGTCACCATGAACGTGCTGGTCCACACCAAGCACGCCGAGCGCTTCAATCGCCTGTTGGGCGAAGCTGGCGCGACCAACTTGCGCTTGGTTCAGGTCAGCGAACTGGACCCGGCAACCATGCTGCAACTGAGTCAGCGCCTGGACGACGGCGAATGGCTGGCCATCGCCGGCGACCGCGTGCCGCTGCATGGCGGGCGTCACGTGAAGGTGGACTTTCTTGGCCACCCCGCAGCGTTCCCGCAAGGCCCGTGGCTGCTGGCCGGGCTGCTGAAATGCCCAATCAACCTGATTTTTTGTCTCAAAGGCGCCAACGGTTATCGAGTGATTCTCGAACCCTTCGCCGATGCCATCCAATGGCGCCGCAGTGATCGACAACAAGTGATCGCCGAACACACCCAGCGCTACGCCGAACGCCTCGGCCACTACTGCCTTGAGGCACCGCAGCAATGGTTCAATTTCTACCCTTTCTGGAAATCCCATGACGACCCAAGTGTTTGACAGCGTAACCTTCGGCGAGCGACCTTTGCAGATTGAGCACGTGTTGGCACTGGCCAATCGTCAAGCACCGACCCAATTGCAGAGTGACACCGCGTTCCGCCAGCGCATCGCCAAAGGCGCGCAATTCCTCGACTCGCTGCTGGACAAGGAAGGCGTGATCTATGGCGTGACCACCGGTTACGGCGACTCCTGCGTAGTCGCAGTGCCACTGCAACACGTCGAAGCCCTGCCGCGTCATCTGTACACCTTTCACGGTTGCGGCCTCGGCAAGATGCTCGATGCCCAAGCCACTCGTGCGGTGCTGGCGGCGCGTTTGCAGTCGCTGTGTCAGGGCGTTTCGGGTGTGCGCGTGGAGTTGCTGGAACGCCTGCAAGCGTTTCTCGACCAGGACATCCTGCCGCTGATTCCGGAAGAAGGCTCGGTCGGCGCCAGTGGCGATTTGACGCCGCTGTCCTACGTCGCAGCGACCCTGTCCGGCGAGCGCGAAGTGATGTTCCGTGGCGAACGCCGCGATGCCAGTGACGTGCATCGTCAGTTGGGTTGGGACCCGTTGGTGTTGCGGCCGAAAGAAGCCCTGGCGCTGATGAACGGCACGGCAGTGATGACCGGTATCGCTTGTCTGGCTTTTTCCCGCGCCGATTACCTGCTGCAACTGGCCACGCGTATTACCGCGATGAACGTCGTTGCATTGCAGGGCAACCCCGAGCACTTCGACGAACGCCTGTTCGCTGCCAAGCCTCATCCGGGGCAGATGCAAGTCGCTGCCTGGATCCGCCAGGACCTGGCCATCGACGCCCCGACCGCACCCCTGCATCGCTTGCAGGATCGCTACTCCCTGCGCTGCGCACCCCACGTGCTGGGCGTGTTGGCTGACAGCCTGAACTGGCTGCGCTCGTTCATCGAAATCGAATTGAACAGCGCCAACGACAACCCGATCATCGATGCCGAAGAGGAGCGCGTGCTGCATGGCGGCCACTTCTACGGTGGCCACATCGCGTTCGCCATGGACAGCCTGAAAACCCTGGTGGCCAACGTCGCTGACCTGTTGGATCGACAATTGGCGCTGCTGGTAGACGTGCGTTACAACCACGGCCTGCCGAGCAACCTGTCCGGCGCCAGCGCAGAGCGAGCGATGATCAACCACGGCTTCAAAGCGGTGCAGATTGGCACCAGCGCCTGGACTGCCGAAGCGCTGAAAAACACCATGCCCGCCAGCGTGTTCTCGCGCTCCACCGAGTGTCACAATCAAGACAAAGTCAGCATGGGCACCATCGCCGCCCGTGACGCCATCCGTGTACTGGAGCTGACTGAACAAGTCGCTGCCGCAAGCTTGCTCGCCGCCAATCAGGGCGTGTGGTTGCGCAGCCAGGCCGAGGACGCACGCCCACTGCCGCCAGCCCTGGCTGCCATGCACGAGCAACTGCGCGCGGACTTTCCGCCCGTGATCGAAGACCGCGCACTGGAAGGCGAACTGCGCCTGTGCCTGAAGCGCATCGCTGAACGCCACTGGAGGCTGCATGCGCAGTAAAGGCCTGATCCACGTAGACACGGAAGTGTCGGTGCCGTTTTTCGACATCGACATGATGAACGTTGTCTGGCACGGCCATTACGTGAAATACCTCGAAGTGGCGCGCTGCGCGCTGCTCGACCAACTGGATCACAATTACGCGCAGATGCGCGAGGCCGGTTATGCGTGGCCCGTGATCGACCTGCAATTGCGCTACGTGCGCGGTGCAGTGTTCGGCCAACGACTGAACGTGCGCGCCAGTCTGGTGGAGTGGGAAAATCGCCTGAAGATCAATTACCTGATTACCGACGCGGCGACCGGCGAACGCCTGACCCGCGCCATGACCGTGCAAGTGGCGGTGGAGATCGCCAGCCGCGAGATGCAACTGGTGTCGCCCCAAGTATTCATCGACGCTGTACAGAGAGCCCTGCAATGACTGCGAAAACCTTGAGCCGCGCGCTGTGTGTCCTGGCACTGAGCTGCCTGTCGTCGCTGGCCAACGCCTTCGATTTGCAGCAGTTGAGCGTGCAATTGGCCAAGCCGGCAGTGATCCACGGTGACTTCATTCAGGAAAAACACCTGCGCGCCCTGCCACAGCCGCTGACCAGCAAAGGCAAGTTCGTGCTGGCCAAGGACTATGGCCTGCTGTGGCTGCTGGCGACTCCGCTGAAGCAGGACTATCGGATCAACGCCACCGGCATCGCCCGACGCGATACCAACGGTTGGCAAGTGCTGCCGAACAAGAGCGCCGGCGCCGAGCAGAACCGTTTGTTCCTCGCCGTGCTGCAAGGCGACAGCAGCGGCCTGCAACGTGATTTCGAGCTGCAACTCAAGGGCGATGCCCAGGCCTGGCAACTGACCCTGATTCCTCGCTCGTTACTGCTGCAACAAGTGTTCAAACAGATCAACATCGATGGCGGCGAACTGGTGCAGCGCATCGAGTTGCTGGAAACCCAAGGCGACAGTACGGTACTGCGCATGATCGACAGCAGCAGTGCTGAAAGCTTGAGCGATGCGGAGCACCACGACTTTGTCGACTGACCGTTGGACGGTGCTCGAGCGCCGACTGCCGCGCCTGTTTTTACTGCTGTTGCTGGCAGTGCTGGCGCTCGCGGGCTGGCAATGGCGCAATGGTCCTCCGCTGTCGGCCAACCTGATGGAGCTGGTGCCCGGGTCAAGCCCGGACGCGCTGGAGTTGCGTGCCGAAGAACGCATGCAAGAACCGCTCAATCGCGAAATGCTGGTACTGGTCGGTCATGCGGATCGGCAGCACGCCATTGATTTGGCTCAACAGTTGGGCGAGCAATGGCAGGCCAGCGGCTTGTTCGAAAAGGTCCAGTGGAACCTGCAAGCCGACCTCCCCGGTCTGCGCCAGCAATTGCTCCAGGGTCGACTGGCGATGCTGTCGCCAACGGACCGCACGCAGCTGATCGAACAACCCCAGGCCTTTATCCAGCAACGGGTAGAAAGCCTGTTCGACCCCTTCACCGGTTTCAGTCTGGTGCCCAGCCAGGATGACTGGCTCGGCCTGACCGGACGCATCCAAAACAGCCAGCCACAGCATGGCTCGGTGCAACTGGATATCGGCAGCGGCGCACTGATCGCTACCGCAGACGGCAAAAGCTGGGTGTTGCTGCGTGCGCGTACCAAGGGCAACGCATTCGACATGCACCTGCCAATGCAGGTCGAGGACTTGCTGAACAAGGCCCGCGAACAAGCAGGGCAAGCCGATGGACAATTGCTCGCCGCCAGCGGCTTGCTGTATGCCGCCAACGGTCAGCGCCAGGCAACGCGGGAAATCACCTGGGTCGGTGGCGGTGCCACGCTGGGTATTTTGCTGTTGCTGCTGTTGGCCTTCCGCCGCTGGCGGGTGCTGCTGGCGTTCATCCCGGTGGTGGTCGGCATGCTGTTCGGCGCCGTGAGCTGCGTCGCGCTGTTCGGCCATATGCACGTGATAACCCTGGTGCTGGGTTCCAGCCTCATCGGTGTGGCCGTGGATTACCCGCTGCACTACCTGTCGAAAGGCTGGAGCATGAAATCCTGGCGCAGTTGGTCGGCCTTGCGCCTGACGCTGTCCGGTCTGAGCCTCAGCCTGGTCACTAGCTGCATCGGTTATCTGGCGCTCGCCTGGACGCCGTTCCCCGCACTCACGCAGATCGCCGTGTTTTCCGCCGCGGGCTTGGTGGGCGCTTATCTGACGGCGGTGTGCTTACTGCCGGCACTGTTCAACAACCTTGAACTGCGTCCCGCGCAATGGCCGCTGCGGATTGCCGAATGCCTGTTGGCGGTTCGCAGCGCGCTGCTGTTGCGCTTCAAAACGCCGGTGTTGTTTGTCCTGTTGATGCTGTTCTGCGCCGCCGGGCTGTGGCAACTGACCACAAAGAACGACATCCGCCAATGGGTCTCGGCGCCACCGCAGTTGACCGCCGAAGCGCAATCGATCGCGCGGATTACCGGTTACCAACCGACCAGCCAGTTTTTCCTGGTGCGCGCGGCGGATCAACAACAGCTGCTGGAGCGTCAGGCCGCGCTGACTCAGCGCCTCGATCAACTGGTCAGCCTCGACAAGCTGCAAGGCTATCTGGCCCTGAGCCAACTGCTCAGCCCGCCCAGCGAACAATTGCGACTGCACGATGCGCTGAGCCATCTGCCGCTGTTCTGGAAACCGCTGACCGACGTCGGGGTGCCGGAAGATGCGTTGCAAACCGAGCTGGCACGCTTGCAGATGTTGCCAGTGCAAGACATTGACACCGCGCTGGCCGGGCCGTTGGGCGAGCCTTGGCGCACGTTGTGGTTGGGCAAAACGCAGAACGGCGTGGCGGGCATGGTCAGCCTGCAAGGCTTGAACAATGCTGCGCTGCTACGCGTACAAGCACTGGGGCTGGAGGGCGTACAACTGGTGGATCGCCTTGGCGATTTGAACAATGTGTTCGCCGCAACGCAAATCAGCGCGGCGGAGTTGAAACTGCTGTCTTGCGGCTTGATCGTGCTGTTGTTGATCCTGCCGTTCGGGCTTAAAGGCGCGCTGCGGGTGATCGCCCTGCCATTGCTGGCCGCCTTGTGCAGCCTCGCCAGCCTTGGTTGGCT
This sequence comes from Pseudomonas sp. NA-150, assembly GCF_044336365.1. NCBI lineage: Bacteria > Pseudomonadati > Pseudomonadota > Gammaproteobacteria > Pseudomonadales > Pseudomonadaceae > Pseudomonas > Pseudomonas sp. NA-150. The sequence continues at coordinate 6,290,278 of NZ_CP172305.1, forward strand.
GGGCCAGCCACTGACCTTGTTCAGTTTGTTCGGCTTGCTGTTGGTCACGGCGATCAGCGTTGACTACGCGATCCTGATGCGCGAGCAGGTCGGCGGCGCGGCGGTCAGCCTGCTCGGCACCTTGCTCGCCGCCGCCACCACTTGGCTGTCCTTCGGCCTGCTGGCGGTTTCCAGCACCCCGGCGATCAGCAACTTCGGACTGTCCGTGAGCCTTGGCCTGGCCTTCAGCTTCATGCTCGCGCCGTGGGCCGGGCAGCAAACGCACGCGGCAGTCGTCGCCGAGGTTGAAGCATGAGCATCGTTCTGTTCTGGCTGCTGGCCCTGCTGCTGTTTGCGCTGGCGACCTGGCTGGGGCAGCGCCTGGGGTTGATTCCGATCGTCAGCCAGCTGTTACTGGCGACCTTTGGCATCCCGTTGCTGATGCTGGTGTGGATCGAACCGCACTGGCAGCTCAGCGGCGCGCAACTGGTAGCGCCCGTGTGGCTGCATAACCTGTACAGCCTCGGTTTTGCCATGCTGCTCGGCAATATTCTCAGCGACGTGATCGAGCTGCGCATGGATCGGCAGAGTCTGAAGATCGCGCTGCCCAGTTTTTGCGTACCCTTCGTCTGCGGACTGGCCTGCGCCTTCTGGATACTGCCGACACAACCGTGGCTGAGTTCGCTGGCGGTGGGCCTGGTGTTTGCCATCACCGCCATTCCGGTGCTGTACCTGTACCTGCTGCACATCGGTTACCCGCCCGCCGCCACTCGGCGTCTGGTGCAAACCGCAATCCTGATCGACCTGACGTGCTGGACGATATTCGGCGTCGCCCAAGGCAGCCTGCACCTGAACAGCCTGTTAATACCCCTGCTCGGCGCCTGCTTGCCATTAGTGTTTTGGGTACTGCGCCTGCGCCAGCCCTTGCTCTACAGCCTGAGCTTTTTCTTGCTATTGGTGGTTGCCGAACACTACAAGCTCAACGCGCTGATCTTCGGCATTGGCTATCTGTTTTGCATGGCCCGGCTCAAGATGCCGTTTTTACTGCCAATGCGGGCCGGACTGTTCAAGTGTCTGCAAAACTATCTGGCCATCCCGCTGATCCTGACGTTCGGCATTGTGCAGATCAACATTCACAGCGCTGTCGACAGCCTCGGCTGGCTGCCACTGACTGCGTTGTTGCTGCTGCCCATCGCCAGCAAAGTCCTGGGCAACTGGCTCGGCCTGCGCTGGGCCACGCCATCGTTTGCAGGCGCCAGCCGCTGGCGTGAAAGCCTGCTGCTGAATATTCGCGGCTTGAGTGAGATCGTCTTTCTCAACCTGTTGCTGCAACAACAGTTGATCAGCCCGGCGCTGTACTTCGCGCTGATGTTGATGGGCTTGATCGCCACGCTGATGCCCGCGCTCGCGGGCATGAACCGAACTCTTGTCAACCCAAGCCCAACAGGCAAGGAGCCTTTGTGCCAATAGCTGAAATGGAACGACGCCAGGTCGTTGTGATCGGCGCCGGCCCTTCCGGCGCCATCGCTGCTGCGCTGCTTAAGCGTCAGGGGCACGACGTGCTGATCATCGAGCGCCAACTGTTCCCACGCTTTTCCATTGGCGAAAGCCTGCTCTCGCACTGCCTGGATTTCGTCGAGGAAGCCGGCATGCTCGAAGCCGTGCAGGCCGCCGGGTTCCAAGTAAAAAACGGCGCGGCCTTTGCCTGGCGCGATCAGTACAGCGACTTCAATTTTGGCGACACTTTCAGCAAAGGCAAGCCGACCACCTTTCAAGTCGAGCGTGCGGCTTTCGATAAGTTGTTGGCCGATCAGGCTGAGCTGCAAGGTGTGGAAATCCGTTATCAGCAGGCAATCGTCGCCGCCGATTTCGCGGCAGCCAAACCACAGTTGAGTGTGCGCCGCGAAGATGGCAGTGAGTATCAGCTAGAAGCCGACTTTGTGCTGGATGCCAGTGGTTACGGCCGGGTGCTGCCGCGCTTGCTCGACCTCGAAGCACCGTCGAACTTTCCGATTCGTCAGGCGGTGTTTACCCACGTCGAAGACCATATCGACAGCCCGACCTTCGACCGTGAAAAAATCCTCATCAGCACCCACCCCGAACACCGCGACATCTGGTTCTGGCTGATCCCCTTCAGCCACGGCCGCTGCTCCATGGGCGTGGTCGCGGCCGCCGAGCGCTTCAAGGACAAACCGGACGATCTGGACGCCTGCCTGCGCAGTTTCATCGACCAAACGCCGCACCTCAAGGCGTTGCTGCACAAAGCAATCTGGGACACCCCTGCGCGCTTGATCGGCGGCTACTCGGCCAACGTGAAAACCTTGCACGGCCCCGGCTTTGCGCTGTTGGGTAACGCTGCCGAGTTTCTCGACCCGGTGTTCTCCTCTGGCGTGACCATCGCCATGCGTTCAGCGAGCATGGCGGCAGCTGTGCTGCATCGCCAGTTGCTGGGTGAAAGTGTCGACTGGCAAAAAGAGTTCGCCGTGCCGCTGAAGCGTGGCGTCGACACCTTCCGCGCCTACGTCGAAGGCTGGTACGACGGCAGTTTCCAGGACGTCATTTACTACGCCGGCCGCCAACCGGAAATTAGCGCCATGATCAGTTCGATCCTTGCCGGTTACGCGTGGGACGAACGCAATCCATTCGTCAGCGAGCCGAAACGGCGCCTGCGTATGCTCGCCGAAATCTGCGCGAGGACTGCCCAATGAGCGCCGATTACCTGAGCGACAATTACGTCGAGGAAACCCGCTTCGGCTTCTGGTTCCTGCGCAGCCATACCTGGCAGCATCATGTGTTGCGGGTAGCGATCAACGACTTGCGCAACTTGTTCGACACTCCGCTGCCGGCCGATGCCGTGTTGCTGGATGCCGGCTGCGGTCAGGGCAAATCCTTCCGTTATCTCAAGCAAGTGTTCGCCCCTGCGCGCCTGATGGGCGTCGACGCTGACCCGCAAAGCCTGACACTCAGCGCTGAAGAAGCCCGGCGTCTGGGCCTCGACGTCGAGCTGATCGGCAGCGATTGTGCGAGCCTGAAACTGCCGGACGCCAGCGTCGATGTGCTGTTCTGTCATCAGACCTTTCACCATCTGGTAGAACAGGAACACGCCCTCGCCGAGTTCTATCGCGTGCTGAAACCGGGTGGTTACCTGCTGTTCGCAGAGTCTACAGAGGCGTATATCGACACCTGGGTCATCCGCTGGTTGTTCCGTCATCCGATGCATGTGCAAAAGAGCGCCGAACAGTACCTGGACATGCTGCGTGGCCAGGGTTTTGAGTTTGGCCCGCAGAACGTGTCGTACCCCTATTTGTGGTGGAGTCGCTCGAAGGATTTCGGTCTGTTGGAGCGCCTGGGTTTGCGTAAGCCAGCGCCTTTCGGTCAGCGTGAAGAAACCCTGGTCAACGTGGTGGCACGCAAACCTGTGCAGGGTCACGCAGGATGATTCGCCGCCTGCTGCTTGGCGTCTGCCTGGCGCTGCTGTGCGCGTGCGCCAGCCGCCTGCCGTTGCCTCAAGGCACGCCGCATCTGGCGTTGCCGCTGCAACTGCATGTGCAGCGCGAGCAGGCCGGGCAGACGCAGGATTGGCTGTTGGTGATTCAGCAGGAAGGCGCTGACTTGCGCTGGTCGCTGATGGACCCGCTGGGCATTCCCGTGGCGCGCCAGCGGCTGACCGATGGCAACTGGCAGGCCGATGGCTTGCTGCCGCCCAACCCACCGGCGCGCGAACTGTTCGCCGCGCTGTTGTTCGCCCTGACGCCGCCCCCTGAGTTGCAGGACAATTACCCGGCGGCGCTGTCTGATACTGCACAGCGTCATCTCGGCAGCCGTTGGCGGGTCGAGTACCGCCAACCGCAGGTCTTCGATCTGCACATGGACCAAGGGCTGAGCTACCACGTCAGCCCATTGAACAGCGAAGTCACTCCATGACTGCCTACCTCAACGCACTGGGCGTTATTTGCGCTTTGGGCAACGACAAGACCGAAATCGCCCGCAACCTGTCTGCCGGTGAAAGCCCGGGGATGCTCGACGATGGTGGCTGGGTGGTGGGCCGGCATTTTCCGGTGGGTACGGTGTTGGGTGAGTTGCCGGCGATTCCCGATTCTGTAGGAGCCAACTTGTTGGCGAGCGACTTGACGCGGAATGTCAGGCAGAACGCCTCGCGAACAAGTTCGCTCCTACAGGGCTCGGCAACCGAGTATCGAAGCCGCAACAACCAATTGTTGATGGCCGCCGCCCTGCAAATCGAAGGCGACATCCAGGACGCGATCAAGCGCTACGGTCCTGGCCGCATCGGCGTGATTCTCGGCACCAGCACCTCTGGCATCGATGAAGCCAGCAGTGGCCTGGCGGTTTATCTGCGCGAGCAGCAATTTCCGCCTGAATACGACTATCGCCAGCAAGAACTCGGCGCTCCAGCGAATTTCCTCGCGGCCTGGTTGCAACTCGTTGGCCCCGCGTATGTGATCTCCACTGCCTGCACCTCCAGTGCCCGGGCCCTGCTCAGCGCGCGTCGCCTGCTCGACATGGGCATCTGCGACGCCGTGCTGTGCGGCGGCGTGGATACCTTGTGCAGGCTGACGATGAACGGGTTTTCGGCATTGGAAGCCCTCTCCGAACAACGCTGCAATCCGTTTTCCAGCCAACGCAACGGGATCAACATTGGTGAAGCGGCTGCGCTGTTTTTGATGACCCGCGAATCCAGCGGCAGCAACCCGATTGCCCTGCTTGGCGCTGGCGCCAGCTCTGACGCACACCATATTTCCGCGCCGGAGCCCAATGGCCGTGGCGCGCGCGAGGCCATGCAAAAAGCACTGCTCAGCGCCGACCTGACAGCCGATGCCATCGGCTACCTGAACCTGCACGGCACCGCGACGCCGCATAACGACGCCATGGAAAGCATCGCCGTGAACGCAGTGTTTCCCAGCGGCGTGCCTTGTTCTTCGACCAAGCCGTTGAGCGGCCACACCCTCGGCGCTGCCGGTGCACTGGAAGCCGCGTTCTGCTGGTTGAGCCTGGCTGCGGACAATACCCGCCAGGCATTACCGCCGCATCTCTGGGATGGTCAGCCCGATCCGCAATTACCGGCCCTTGAATGGGTCAAGCCGGGCCAATGCCTGCCACAACCCCATCCACGTCGCCTGATGAGTAACTCCTTCGCGTTCGGCGGCAATAACATCAGCCTGATTATCGGAGACGCCCCATGATCGATTGGCCGCTCGCCGAACTGCTGCCCCACGCCGGCAACATGATCCTGATCGATCACGTCTTGGCGTTCGATGAAGAACAGATTCATACCCGCGTGACCGTGCGCCCTGGCGGCTTGTTCAACCGCGCCGATGGCAGCCTGCCAGCGTGGGTCGGGGTCGAACTCATGGCGCAAAGCGTGGCCGCCTACGCGGGTTGTCAGGCCCGTGAACAAGGCAAACCGGTGGAACTCGGATTCCTGCTGGGCACCCGCAAATTCGAGTGCAATGTCGAACATTTCCCGGTCGGTGCCGAACTGACGATCCATGGCCTGCGCTCGTTGCAAGACGATAACGGCATGGGCGTTTTCGAATGTCACCTGACCGGCCCCGGCATTCAGGCCAGCGCACGCTTGAACGTATACAGCCCGCCAAACATTGCCGACTACCTGGTCGAAAGAGTCCCCTCATGACTGAATCCATACTGGTCACCGGCTCCAGCCGTGGCATCGGCCGCGCCATCGCGCTGCGTCTGGCCCAGGCGGGTTATGACCTGATCCTGCATTGCCGCAGCGGGCGTGCCGAGGCTGAAGCCGTGCAAGGCGAAATCCAGGCCTTGGGCCAACAGGCGCGGATCCTGCAATTCGACGTCGCCGACCGTGCCGCCTGCAAAGCCATTCTCGAAGCCGATGTGGAAACCCATGGCGCCTATTACGGCGTGGTGTGCAACGCCGGCCTGACCCGTGACGGCGCCTTTCCGGCGCTGACCGACGAGGATTGGGACCTGGTGATGCGCACCAACCTCGACGGTTTCTACAACGTTCTGCACCCGGTGATGATGCCGATGATTCGTCGCCGCGCTGCCGGGCGCATTGTCTGCATTACCTCGGTTTCCGGGCTGATCGGCAATCGCGGGCAGGTCAATTACAGCGCGTCGAAAGCCGGCATCATCGGCGCTGCCAAAGCACTGGCCATTGAACTGGGCAAGCGCAAGATCACGGTCAACTGCGTCGCTCCCGGCTTGATCGACACCGCGATGCTCGATGAAAACGTGCCGGTCGACGAACTGCTGAAAATGATTCCCGCACAACGCATGGGCACTCCCGAAGAAGTCGCCGGTGCCGTGAATTTCCTGATGTCGGCCGAGGCCTCGTACATCACCCGCCAGGTCCTGGCGGTCAACGGAGGACTGTGCTGATGAAGCGCGTCGTCGTCACCGGCATGGCCGGTATCACTTCGCTGGGCAGTGACTGGGCCAGCATCGAAGCCAATTTCAACGCCAACCGCAGCGGCATTCGGCGGATGGACGAGTGGGACCGGTTCACTGAACTCAACACTCGTCTCGCCGGCCCGATCGACGATTACGCGGTGCCCAAACACTGGAACCGCAAGCAATTGCGCAGTATGGGGCGCGTGTCACGTCTTGCCGTGGGCGCTGCTGAACAGGCCCTGCTGGACGCCGGCTTGCTGGGTGACGAGATCATTCGCGACGGGCGCATGGGCGTGGCCTGCGGCTCGTCCACCGGCAGCACCGACGAGATCAAAGCCTTCGGCAACATGCTGCTCAATTCGGTGGCGGAGGGCCTGAACGCCAACTCCTACGTGCGGATGATGCCGCACACTACGGCGGCGAATATCAGCATCTTCTTCGGCCTGACCGGTCGCTTGATCCCGACGTCCAGCGCCTGCACCAGCGGCAGCCAAGGCATCGGTTATGCCTATGAATCGATCAAGTTCGGCCGTCTGCCACTGATGCTCGCTGGCGGCGCGGAAGAGTTGTGCCCCACCGAGGCCATGGTGTTTGACGCGCTGTACGCCACCAGCCTGAAAAACGACGCCCCACACACCAGCCCGCGCCCTTACGACAATGGCCGCGACGGTCTGGTGATCGGCGAAGGCGGCGGCATACTGGTGCTGGAAGAACTGGAACACGCCCTGGCCCGAGGCGCGCGGATTCATGCCGAGATCGTCGGCTTCGGCAGCAACGCCGACGGTGCCCACACCACCCGCCCGGAGCAAGTCACCATGCGCCGCGCAATGGAGCTGGCGCTGGAAGACGCGCAATTGCCGCCCGAAGCCATCGGTTACGTGAATGGTCACGGCACCGCCACGGAACAAGGCGACATCGCCGAAACCGTGGCCACCCACAGCCTGTTCGGTTCGCGGATGCCCATCAGTTCGCAGAAGAGCTTTCTCGGTCATACCTTGGGCGCCTGTGGTGCGCTGGAATCGTGGTTCTCGATCGAGATGATGAACCGCGACCGTTACATCCACACCCTCAACCTCGATGCCGTCGACCCACGCTGTGCCGAACTGGACTACCTGCGGGGCGAGCCTCGACACATGAGCAACCAGTTCGTGATGAACAACAACTTTGCATTCGGGGGGGTTAATACTTCGCTGATTTTCCGTCGCTGGCCATAAAATGCTTTTGCCGCGCCGCGCCCTTCGCCAACTAATTCAGGAGCAATCTCAGGACCTGAGTCAGGCGCAAAACCTGTAGGAGCTGCCGCAGGCTGCGAACAATAGTCATCGCGAAGGTCGTTCCGACCTTATCGCAGCCTGCGGCAGCTCCTACAAAATCAGGGCCAGACTAACCATCAGGCGACACCTGTCTCCGTGCGCTGGGTCACCAATTCGATAAACGCCCTGGCCATCGGCGACTGCTGGTCCTTGCGCTGCACCAGCCAGACCGCCGTATTCGCCTCTTCATCCAGCAAGGTCCGATACACCACACCTTCGATCCGCATGCGCTGGTAAGACGCCGGCAACACGGTTACGCCCAACCCCGCCGCTACCAGCCCAATGATGGTCATCGCTTCACCTGCTTCCTGGGTAATCAGCGGACTGAATCCAGCTTGTCGCGCCAGGCTCAATAACTGCGCATACAAACCACTGCCATACGTTCTCGGGAAAAACACAAACGGTTCGGCCGCCATCGCAGATAAATGCAGGCCTTTCTCACTGCCTGCCGCCAACGGGTGGTCGGAACGGAGGATCGCCACCAACGGCTCGCGCAGCAGTTCAACCGCGACCAACGACTCCGGTAGCTCCAATGGACGCATGATCCCCACTTGTACCGATTCGTCCATCAGCGACTCGGCAACTTCCTTGCTGCTCATTTCCTGCAATGCTAGATGCACCGCTGGAAAGGCCTGACGAAAAGCAAAGATCGCCTGAGGAATACTGGAGGTAAACGGTGCGGAAGCCGTAAAGCCGATCTTCAACTCGCCCAGTTCGCCCAACTGCGCACGGCGGGCGACGTCGGCAGCTTTGTCTACCTGAGCGAGCACCAGACGAGCTTCAGCCAGAAACAAGCGCCCCGCTTCACTCAGCTCGACCCGACGATTGGTCCGCTCGAACAAGCGCGCGCCCACCTCACGCTCCAGCGCCTGAATTTGCTGACTCAGTGGCGGTTGTGAGATGCCCAGCGCCAGCGCAGCCCTGCCGAAATGCAGTTCTTCGGCCACCGCGATGAAATAGCGCAAATGCCGCAATTCCATGAATTCACCATTAGGTCGTTTTAGATATCAAACAGGTCGAACAATATATTGGATAGAATCGTTAGGCAGCTATATTCTTTTTCACATTGCCTGACGCTCGCGTCCATCGAGGTCCATTGTGAAAACCATTGTCATGTCTCCCCCTCAGGATATTCAGTCCTCACCTGTTAACGATGCCGGGATGGCGCTGGGTGATGTGTTCATCGAAAAAGGCACGCCGATGTTTATTCGCACGGTGCTGGCGCTGTTCTCCGGCGGCTTTGCGACATTCGCCCTGCTGTACTGCGTGCAACCGATGATGCCGGTGCTGTCCCATGAGTTCTCGATCACCGCCGCACAAAGCAGCCTGATTCTTTCGGTGTCCACCGGCATGCTCGCGATCGGTCTGCTGATCACCGGGCCGATTTCAGATCGCCTCGGACGCAAACCAGTGATGGTCACTGCATTGTTTTGCGCGGCACTGTTCACCATGCTCGGCGCGATCATGCCGACCTGGGAAGGCATCCTGGTCATGCGCGCCTTGGTGGGGTTATCGCTCAGCGGCCTGGCTGCCGTGGCCATGACCTACCTCAGCGAAGAAATCCACCCACAGCACATCGGACTGGCGATGGGGCTCTACATCGGCGGCAACGCCATTGGCGGCATGAGCGGCCGGATGATCATCGGGGTGCTGGTGGATTACGTTAGCTGGCATACAGCGATGATGATCATTGGTGGTCTGGCGATGATCGCCGCTGCGCTGTTCTGGAAATTCCTGCCAGCCTCGCGCAACTTCCGCCCGCGGTCGCTGCATCCGCGCGTCCTGCTGGACGGCTTCACCCTGCAATTTCGCGATGCCGGCTTGCCGTGGTTGTTCCTCGAAGCCTTCCTGTTGATGGGCGCCTTCGTGACGCTGTTCAACTATATCGGCTACCGCTTGCTGGCCGAACCGTACAACCTCAGCCAATCAGTGGTCGGGCTGTTTTCCGTGGTGTACCTGTCCGGGATCTACAGCTCGGCGAAAATCGGCTCACTGGCCGACAAACTCGGGCGCCGCAAAGTATTGTGGTCGGTGATCGTGCTAATGCTGGCCGGCGTCGCCTTGTCGATGTTCAGTCCGCTGCCACTGGTGATCGTCGGCGTACTAATGTTCACCTTCGGCTTCTTCGGCGCCCACTCCGTCGCCAGCAGCTGGATCGGCCGGCGAGCTATCAAAGCCAAAGGCCAGGCATCGTCGCTGTACCTGTTCTGCTATTACGCAGGCTCCAGCATCGCTGGCACCGCTGGCGGATTCGCCTGGCATTACGCTGGCTGGAACGGTATCGGTGTGTTTATTGGCGGGCTGCTGCTCATTGCGCTGATGGTGGCGTTGCGTCTGTCGAAGCTGCAGCCGTTGGGGGTAAACGCCAAGGTTTAGTCGTTTACCCCACCGGCGTTATCGCGGGCAAGCCCGACGCCTACAGGGAATGCGATCAACTGTAGGCGTCGGGCTTGTCGGATTGCGCACCGCCGCGATTGGCGTCACTGGTGGTATTGCGCAGAGAGCTCGTGCACGGCTTCCATGAACGCCCCGGCGTTGGCCGGATCGACTTCCGGAGTGATGCCGTGACCCAGGTTGAATACGTGACCGCTGCCGCTGCCGTAGCTGGCGAGAATGCGTGCGACTTCAGTGCGAATGGCTTCCGGACGCGCGTAGAGCACGGTCGGGTCCATGTTGCCTTGCAGCGACACCTTGCCGCCAACACGCTGGCGCGCCTGGCCGATGTCGCAGGTCCAGTCCAGGCCCAGTGCGTCAGCGCCGCAGTCGGCAATGCTTTCCAGCCACAAACCGCCGCCTTTGGTGAACACAATGACCGGCACTTTGCGCCCGTCGTGTTCGCGGATCAGGCCATCTACGATCTTGCGCATGTAAGCCAGTGAAAACTCCTGATAAGCCGCCGACGACAGGCTGCCGCCCCAGCTATCGAAAATCTGCACGGCTTGCGCGCCAGCAAGGATCTGCCCGTTGAGGTACGACGTCACCGACTGCGCCAGCTTGTCCAGCAGCAGGTGCATGGCTTGCGGGTTGTCGTAGAGCATGGCTTTGGATTTGCGGAAATCTTTCGACGAGCCGCCTTCGACCATGTAGGTCGCCAGGGTCCACGGGCTGCCAGCGAAGCCAATCAACGGTACACGGCCGTTGAGTTCGCGGCGGATGGTACTGACGGCGTCCATCACGTAGCCCAGGTCTTTCTGCGGATCGGGAATCGGCAACGCTTCGATGTCGGCCAGGGTAGTGACGGTCTTTTTGAAGCGCGGACCTTCGCCAGTTTCGAAATACAGGCCCAGGCCCATGGCATCGGGGATGGTCAGGATGTCCGAGAACAGGATCGCTGCGTCCAGCTGCGGGAAGCGATCCAGCGGCTGCAACGTGACTTCGCAAGCGAACTCCGGGTTCATGCACAGGCTCATGAAGTCACCGGCCTTGGCGCGACTGGCGCGGTATTCCGGCAAATAGCGACCGGCCTGACGCATCATCCACACCGGGGTGACATCGACGGGTTGCTTGAGCAGGGCGCGAAGGAAACGGTCGTTCTTCAGGGCAGTCATGTCGGCATCCGGTAAAAAAGTGCGAGCATTTTCTCAGAGCCGGACGCAAAAGGCACGGCAAGAGCCGTGCCTTTTATCTATCGAGTCGATTTGTCGCACGCCCTAATCAACAGGATCAATGAGGGTCTCGCACGCTATGAACCTTCAAAACACCTTTTTTTGGTGGCTCGAACATCAGGCGCCATGCGCCTCGTCCGGTACTTCTTCCGAGTTGAGGCAGATCCAGAGAGTAAAGCCCCCCTTCGGACGGGTGAAGATTCCCTCTGCCATCCATGGTGTATCTGTTAACGGCTTTTTTGATGGCGTCCTCAAGATCCTCCTGGATTTTCTTTTGCGCCTTTTTAAACTCTCTGCCTTCGACAAAGCCTTCCGTATCCAGCCTGAATAATTCCTTCCCCCCCGAAGAGTCGCTGGAAAAGAATCATTGGAGGAAGAGTCTGGCGACCGGTCGCGACTTCTGGTGGCCTTCGCGCCCTTCGGCACCTTGTCGCGCCCCCCGCCAGCACCCGATGGCGAAAGCACCAAGCGTCCTTGCTTGTTGAAACGGACCGCTGTTCGATAGGTAGCATTCAGCATTCGAGAATCGGCCACCTGCCAACTACGCAATCCGTCGTGATATTTGATGGAGAACCACTTTCCTGCGTCATTAGCGTAAAAGCGGGTGAAGGAGCCAGGTGTGTTGTGTTCGTAGACGCCCTTATAGATCCCGTCGGTGCGCAGCTTCAACCCGTCAGGCACCTTGGTTAATGCCATACTCGGGTCCAGATAGCGCTCGGGAGTTTTGGCCTTTACTCTTTTACCCCCCGGCAAGCCGTCAGCCAGCAACAGGCCAGCCTGCACAAAATGCAAGACGGCATTGGCATCACCGGAGCTTACTTCACGTACGCCTTGTGATATGGCATACAGACTTCGAGCCGCGGCGATAGGCAACCTGACCCTGAACGGCGCGAATTCGATGACGATATCGGCCAACTTACACGCAATGTTCCAGGCGCTATTTAAATTAGCCTCAGGGGTGCTGGTGGTTTGCGCGTCGACGCCGGCGAGTACCCGTCTAACTTCATAGTCGTAGGTGGAATGGAATAAGTCGCCAAGTATCGGCGTTGCGCTAAATGACGAGCCCACTAGATGGACACCCTCATTGCGAAGGATTTCAAGCGCAGCAAGGTATTGCGGGTTTTGCGCAAGCCGGCTTGGAATCTGGTCCAGACCGCTTAATTCATGAAAGTGAATACCGTCCTTCACATGGGGCGTATAGAGAACAACACTAGAAACAGCCTCCCGCGATGCAGGACCGAAGATCAGGACCCCGTCCAACGACCTGCCGTTGATTGTCAGTTGTTGTACCTGAATATGATGACCCTCGACCAACGGCCGCCCGCCGTCATCAACGGGGTGGTCCAGCACGGCTTTCACCCATTTGTAGCCGCGATCAGCTTTATCGGGAGGCAAATGACCACTATTAAAATCATTCGCCATCTTCGCCTCAATGGCATCGAGACTCATCTGTGCGCGCATGATTTGCGCATATCGGTCGCGGCTCCACTGCCCCTGCTCGGATAACTGTAAGCGCTGCTTAAGAAACTGCGTATAGCTCTTGCCGATGTTCAGCTCTCGGACTAGTGCGTATACATAGTCCTTGCTTAAACCTGCGATCCGATCATCGTTGCTGTCGACGAAGCGAGCAGTGATCCAATAATCCAGGTCTTCGATACCGATGCTTTCCACACATAACTGGATGAGGCTACGACGAGTCGTGGTGTACTCAAACTCGCCTTCACCGGCCTGATTGCCAACGGGCGGCCCCTCCGGACTCCCTGTCCATCGACTTTCAGTGGTCTCGACAAACACCTGCGCCGGATCGAGAGATAAACCCAGGTCCACGCTCAAACGCTGCTTAAGCTGCTCGCGCGCGTATTCTCGAATTTGCTCTGGGTTTCCATATTGGCTGATATCAGGAAGACCGGTGGCCTGCGCCTCCATCAGCGCCCCCACATACTCCTGCAAGTTATCGTTCCAGATGCGCTTGTCCACCACCGAGGCACTCTTCATCCTGCCAGGCAAGTTCTGCTCTTTCACCTGCATTGGACGCTCGGGGTCGAACCAGCCACCGTTGGCATCTATCGCAATATTGCCTATCGTTGCCCGCAATCCGGCGACGTCGGTTTCGCCTTGCATTCCCAACAGTTGTCGCTCATGGGGCTGTAGTGCCGAGCTGATCGCCCGGTAAAAACTGTCAGTCCCCTGACCAAACTCGGCAATTCCGCTATTGAATGGGTCCTGGACACTGTACTCCCCGTTGCCGTTATGCCTCAGCACGACATCGGTGGCATCCTTATCCTCTGCCCCATCAAGATCCTTGGCCCCCTCGAGAATGACCAACTTACGCTTAAGGAGCGTCTCCAACAGACTCTCGGCCGATACCCGCGCCAACGCGTCGGAGTCGTCGTTGTAGGTTCTGGTGTGTAATACCCCATCGATCCCACGGTCCCTGCGCCACTCTTCCATCGCCAGCTTCAGCGCCCATGCAAACGACTCAGGTAACGTCCCTTCTTCCACAACCACACGTTGTTGCGCTTCAGACAAAGGTGAGCGCTCCAAAAGCGCGTAAAACCATTCGACAGACATTTCGGGAGCAAGCGCCTGCAACCAGTTCATCATCGAAGAACGATAAGTCGGTTGTGGTCTCCAGAAAGGTAGAAACCGATTGGCTGCGCTGATCTGAACATCGCTCTTTATCTGAGTGACATCGGCCAGAAATGCATCGAACAATCGCACCCGCTCGGACTTGGCCAAAGCGGCCATTTGCTCACGAATCGTTACGATCCTGCCGGCGGTGCTTGAACTGTCAGGAAAGTTGCCCCCTATCCCCAAAGTCGACCCAGATGGAAGTTGGCTCAGGATAAGCCGAAACAGTTGCTCTGGATTGTTGTCATCCACGCTGTCGGCTGCCACGCCGGAGTAGTCGCCATCAATGTGCTGGATTAACTCGACATAGCCCTGAACATGATTGACATCGTTACCCTTCAGATAGCTGGCTAGAATTTGGCCCTGCACATCAGCGATCTTTAGTTGGATATTCGCGGGCCAGTCCGTCAATTGAGTGAGGAGGGCAAACACCAGCTCCATGCCCTCCTCGGGGAAGAAATCTTGTTCCGGAAAGCTATCTATTAATTGCCGGACCGTCCGGTCTGCTTGCTCGCGAATCCGTTGTTCGCGTACGGAAACCGAGCTGGGGGTGAAACTGTTTACATACGGAATACCGGCGATGATTTCGGCAAAAAACATGAAGGGATCATTGGGGGTTGGTACTGTCATTTCTGTTCCTCAGAGCAGTATTAATGACAGAGATCATCGAGACACGCGTCTGACTTCCCTGTCGAACGAGCGCGCACACTAACGGTTGGAAACGACAGCAAAGCGTTACTTTTATATATCGCGCACACAAAAAAACGCCCGGACAGAGGGTCCGGGCGTTTCGATTGCGAAGGTAGGTTTCCACTTCAAGGCGCACTACTCAAGCTGCGCCCGTCAGGTTAAACGTCCGGATCAGAGGCCCAGGTAATCCAGGATCCCTTCGGCGGCATTGCGGCCTTCGAAGATCGCCGTCACCACCAGGTCAGAACCGCGAACCATGTCGCCACCGGCGAAGATTTTCGGGTTGCTGGTCTGGTGCTTGTACTGCGACTGCTCTGGAGCAATCACCCGGCCTTGGCTGTCGGTCTGGATATCGAAGTGCTCGAACCACTGCGCCGGGCTTGGACGGAAACCGAAGGCGATGACCACGGCGTCGGCCGGAATAATCTCTTCTGAACCCGGAATCGGCTCTGGGCTGCGACGGCCACGGGCATCCGGTTCGCCGAGACGCGTCTCTACCACCTTCACGCCTTCGACCTTGTCTTCGCCCACGATGGCAATCGGCTGACGGTTGTAGAGGAATTTCACCCCTTCTTCCTTGGCGTTTTTCACTTCTTTACGTGAGCCAGGCATGTTGGCTTCGTCACGACGATAAGCGCAGGTCACCGACTTGGCGCCCTGGCGAATCGAAGTACGGTTGCAGTCCATCGCGGTGTCACCACCGCCCAGCACCACAATTTTCTTGCCCTTCATGTCGACGAAATCTTCCGGCGACTTTTCGAAGCCCAGATTGCGATTGACGTTGGCGATGAGGTAGTCGAGCGCGTCGTGCACGCCCGGCAGGTCTTCACCGGCGAAACCGCCTTTCATGTAGGTGTAAGTGCCCATGCCCATGAACACGGCATCGTATTCTTCGAGCAGTTGCTCCATGGTGATGTCTTTGCCGATTTCGGTATTGAGACGGAACTCGATACCCATGCCGGTGAAGACTTCACGACGATTGCTCAACACGCTCTTTTCGAGCTTGAACTCAGGGATACCGAAGGTCAGCAGACCTCCGATTTCCGGGTTCTTGTCGAACACCACTGGCTTGACGCCACCACGCACCAGCACGTCGGCACAACCGAGGCCCGCAGGCCCGGCGCCGATGATCGCGACACGTTTGCCGGTCGGTTTGACCTTGGACATGTCCGGGCGCCAGCCCATGGCGAACGCGGTGTCAGTAATGTACTTCTCCACCGAACCGATGGTCACCGCGCCAAAACCGTCGTTCAGGGTGCAGGCACCCTCGCACAGACGATCCTGCGGGCACACCCGGCCACAGACTTCCGGCAGGGTGTTGGTCTGGTGCGACAATTCCGCCGCGGCCAGGATGTTGCCTTCCGCAACCAGCTTCAGCCAGTTCGGAATAAAATTGTGCACCGGGCACTTCCATTCGCAGTACGGGTTACCGCAGCCCAGGCAGCGGTGGGCCTGATCGGCCGACTGCTGGGGCTTGAACGGTTCGTAGATCTCGACGAACTCTTTCTTGCGCTGACGCAAGAGTTTCTTCTTCGGATCCTTGCGCCCTACCTCGATGAACTGGAAGTCGTTGCTTAGACGTTCAGCCATGTTAAAACCTCATCAAACACTTCAGGCGCATATCACTGCGGGTTGGCACGGGTGCTGGAAAGCAACGATTTCAAGCTGGCAGCCTTAGGCTTGACCAACCAGAACCGGCGCAAATAGTCATCGAGGTTTTCCGAGAGGTTACGACCCCACTCGCTGTTGGTTTCCTCGACGTATTCGACCAGTACGCGTTGCAAGTGGCTGCGATAAGCCTCCATCGTTTCACCGCTGATCCGCTGAATTTCTACCAGTTCGTGGTTAACTTTGTCCACGAAGGTGTTGTCCTGGTCCAGCACGTAGGCAAAGCCGCCGGTCATGCCGGAACCGAAGTTGTAGCCGGTCTTGCCCAGCACGGCAACGAAGCCGCCTGTCATGTATTCACAGCAGTGGTCGCCAGTGCCTTCAACGATGGCGTGGGCGCCGGAGTTACGCACCGCGAAACGCTCGCCCGCGGTACCGGCTGCGAACAACTTGCCGCCAGTGGCGCCGTACAGGCAGGTGTTACCCACGATCGCACTGTCCTGCGTCTTGAACGCGCTGCCGACCGGCGGAACAATGACCAGCTTACCGCCCGCCATGCCCTTGCCCACGTAGTCGTTGGCATCGCCTTCCAGATACATGTTCAAGCCGCCGACGTTCCACACGCCGAAGCTCTGCCCGGCCGTGCCTTTGAAGCGGAAGGTGATCGGGGCGTTACTCATGCCCTGGTTACCGTGCAGCTTGGCCACTTCGCCGGAAATCCGCGCGCCAATGGAGCGATCGCAGTTGCAGATATCGAGGGCGAAGTCAGCGCCGCTGAGGCTCTGAATCGCCGGTTTGGCCATCTCGACCATTTGCTCGGCCAGCAAACCTTTGTCGAACGGCGGGTTGCGCTCAACGCCACAGAACTGCGGTTTGTCCGCAGGAATGTAGTCGCTGCCCAACAGTGGCGTCAGGTCCAGATGCTGTTGCTTGGCGGTTTCGCCCGGCAGGATTTCCAACAGATCGGTACGACCGATCAGCTCTTCCAGACTGCGAACGCCCAGTTTGGCCAGCCACTCACGGGTTTCTTCTGCGACGAAGGTGAAGAAGTTGATCACCATGTCGACGGTGCCGATGTAGTGATCTTTGCGCAGCTTCTCGTTCTGAGTCGCCACGCCGGTGGCGCAGTTGTTCAGGTGGCAAATACGCAGGTATTTGCAGCCCAGCGCGATCATTGGCGCGGTGCCGAAGCCGAAGCTTTCGGCGCCGAGAATCGCCGCTTTGATCACGTCGAGGCCGGTTTTCAGACCGCCGTCGGTCTGCACCCGGACTTTGCCGCGCAAGTCGTTGCCGCGCAGGGTCTGGTGGGTTTCGGCCAGGCCGAGTTCCCACGGAGCGCCCGCGTATTTGATCGAAGTCAGCGGCGATGCACCGGTGCCGCCGTCGTAGCCGGAGATGGTGATCAGGTCGGCATAAGCCTTGGCCACGCCAGCGGCGATAGTACCAACGCCCGCTTCGGCTACCAGCTTGACCGACACCAGCGCTGCCGGGTTGACCTGTTTCAGGTCAAAGATCAGCTGCGACAAGTCTTCGATGGAGTAGATGTCGTGGTGCGGCGGAGGCGAAATCAGGGTCACGCCAGGCACCGCGTAACGCAGCTTGGCGATCAGGCCGTTGACCTTGCCACCGGGCAGCTGACCACCTTCGCCGGGCTTGGCACCCTGCGCGACCTTGATCTGCAGCACTTCGGCGTTGACCAGGTATTCAGCGGTCACGCCGAAACGGCCGGTCGCCACTTGCTTGATCTTCGAGCTTTTCACCGTGCCGTAACGTGCAGGGTCTTCGCCCCCCTCACCGGAGTTGGAGCGCGCGCCCAGACGGTTCATCGCCTCGGCCAAGGCTTCGTGAGCCTCGGGCGACAATGCACCCAGGGAAATACCGGCAGAGTCGAAACGCTTGAGAATTTTCTCCAGCGGCTCGATTTCGTCGATCGGCAGTGGTTGGTCGAGGGTCGTGACTTTCAACAGGTCGCGGATCATCGACGCCGGACGGGTGTCGACCAGCGAGGTGTATTCCTTGAACTTGCTGTAGTCGCCTTGCTGCACAGCCGCTTGCAAGGTGTTGACCACGTCCGGGTTGTACGCGTGGTATTCGCCACCGTAGACGAACTTCAGCAGACCGCCTTGCTGGATCGGCTTGCGCGGGCTCCAGGCTTCGACGGCGAGCATTTTCTGTTCATTTTCGAGGTCGACGAAACGCGCGCCCTTGATCCGGCTCGGCACGCCACGGAAGCTCAGGTTGACGATTTCGTCGGACAGGCCGATGGCTTCGAACAATTGCGCGCCACGGTACGAGGCCACAGTGGAAATGCCCATCTTCGACAGGATCTTCAGCAGGCCCTTGGAGATGCCTTTGCGGTAGTACTTGAACGCTTCGTCCAGGTCGGCCAGCACTTCGCCAGTGCGGATCAGGTCGGCCAGCACTTCATAAGCGAGGTACGGGTAGACCGCCGATGCGCCAAAGCCGATCAACACCGCAAAGTGGTGCGGGTCACGGGCAGTCGCGGTTTCGACCAGGATGTTGCTGTCGCAACGCAGGCCTTTTTCGGTCAGGCGGTGGTGGACTGCGCCGACCGCCATCGAGGCGTGAGCCGGCAGCTTGCCTGGGCCAATGTTGCGGTCGCTCAACACCAACTGAGTCTTGCCCGAACGCACGGCTTCTTCAGCCTGATCGGCGATGTTCAACACCGCCGCTTCAAGGCCGATGCTCTCGTCGTAGTTGAGGTCGATGAAATGGCGGTCGAAGCCTGGGCGATCCAGGGTCATCAGCGAACGCCATTTAGCCGGCGAAACCACTGGCGTGCTCAAGATCACGCGGGAAGCGTGCTCTGGCGATTCCTGGAAGATATTGCGCTCGGCACCGAGGCAGATCTCCAGCGACATGACGATGGCTTCACGCAGCGGGTCGATCGGCGGGTTGGTGACCTGCGCGAACTGCTGGCGGAAGTAATCGTAAGGCGTGCGAACACGCTGCGACAGCACGGCCATTGGCGTGTCGTCACCCATCGAGCCTACGGCTTCCTGGCCTTGCTCGGCCAACGGACGCAGCACCTGATCACGCTCTTCGAACGTCACCTGGAACATCTTCATGTATTGCTTGAGCTGGTCAGTGTCGTAGCTGGCTTCGCCTTGGTCGTCGACCAAGGATGCCTGAATGCGCAGGGCGTTCTTGCGCAGCCATTGCTTGTACGGATGACGCGACTTCAAGCGGTTGTCGATGGCATCGGTATCGAGGATCTGGCCGGTTTCGGTGTCCACGGCGAAGATCTGGCCCGGCCCGACACGGCCTTTGGCGATGACGTCTTCAGGCTTGTAGTTCCACACGCCGATTTCCGACGCAAGGGTAATGAAGCCGTTTTTGGTGGTAACCCAACGCGCCGGACGCAGACCGTTACGGTCGAGCAGGCACACTGCGTGGCGACCATCGGTCATGACCACACCCGCCGGGCCGTCCCACGGTTCCATGTGCATCGAGTTGTATTCGTAGAACGCGCGCAGCTCGGCGTCCATGGTCTCGGCGTTCTGCCACGCAGGCGGAATCAGCATCCGCACGCCACGGAACAGGTCGATACCGCCGGTCACCATCAGCTCCAGCATGTTGTCCATGCTCGAAGAGTCGGAACCGACACGGTTGACCAACGGGCCGAGCTCTTCCAGATCCGGGATCAACTCGTTGGCGAACTTGGTGCGACGGGCCTGTGCCCAGTTGCGGTTGCCGGTGATGGTGTTGATCTCGCCGTTGTGGGCGAGGAAGCGGAATGGCTGCGCCAGCGGCCACTTCGGCAAGGTGTTGGTAGAGAAACGCTGGTGGAACACGCAGATCGCGGTTTGCAGGCGTTCGTCTTTGAGGTCTGGATAGAAGGCCGTCAAATCGGCCGGCATCATCAGGCCTTTATAAATGATGGTCTTGTGCGAAAAGCTACAGATGTAGTGATCGGTATCCGCAGCGTTAGCCACCGACGAACGGCGACGCGAGCTGAACAGTTTGATCGCGAAGTCTTGATCGCTCAGACCTTCGCCGCCGACATACACCTGTTCGATCTGCGGCAGGCGCTCAAGCGCCAGACGGCCGAGAACACTGGTATCGATAGGCACTTTGCGCCAGCCGATCAGTTGCAGGCCCGCTGCGAGGATTTCGCGATTCATGTTGTCGC
Organism: Pseudomonas sp. NA-150; assembly: GCF_044336365.1. Lineage (NCBI taxonomy): Bacteria > Pseudomonadati > Pseudomonadota > Gammaproteobacteria > Pseudomonadales > Pseudomonadaceae > Pseudomonas > Pseudomonas sp. NA-150. The sequence continues at coordinate 6,310,647 of NZ_CP172305.1, forward strand.
GCGCAGCGTCAGCCTTGGCGGTGTCCTGATTGAGGAACACCATGCCAACCGCGTATTGCTTGGGCAGATCGACACCGAAATGTTCCTTGGCCGTGGCACGCAGGAACAGATCAGGTTTTTGTATCAACAGCCCGCAGCCGTCGCCGGTCTTGCCGTCAGCGTTGATCCCACCGCGGTGGGTCATGCAGGTCAGGGCTTCAATAGCCGTCTGCAACAGGCTGTGGCTAGCCTCGCCCTGCATATGGGCGATCAGGCCAAAGCCACAGTTATCCTTGAATTCATCTGGATGGTACAGACCTGCTTTCATAGACACTTTCTCACCAGGCTGCCTCTCATCGAGGCAAATTTCTTTTCAATTCAACCGTTTACCGTCCGCGCTGAACGTACGCCAGCTTGGCGGAGGCAAAAGGGAGGTCATTGTACACACCGACACAAAGCCCCACAAATTTAGCGACGAAACGTCGCAAAACTATGTCGCATTAATGAAAGGTTTAAAGCCAGATGTTGTGCTAGTCAAAGTCTTTTTTATGAATTCGACTGGAACGCCCGGAAATACTGGTTACTTCTGTAACGCAGACACCGCAAGGCGCGCTGCTCTGGAGCAGCACGCGCAAGCGGCATTTCGGGGGTGCTGTGCTGGCGGCCTGGATAAGGCCGCCACGACTTCAGCGACTTGCGGCCAGTTCCTGTTGGATGCTGGCGACAGTACGAGGCCAAGGTTTACCAGCCTGAACCTTGGCTGGCAATACCTGGATAGCTGCGGTGGCAGCGGCATGGGTCGAAAAGTTGCCGTAAGTCACGACATACAGGGGTTTGCCCTGCAGCGTTTTCTTGAAATAACGGTACTCGCCGCCCTGCTCCTTGACGAACGTTTGAGCCGTGGCTTCGGAGCTGGTGCCAAGTATTTGCACGACATAGTTGCCCGGCGCCTGACCGGCATACCAGTTGCCGCCGGCAGCAGGCTTGGAAGCCGCTACCGCAGGTTTCTCAACCGGCTTCTCAGCAGCTTTGGGCGCTGGCTTGGCGGTCGCAACCTGAACCGGTGCAGGCACAGGCTTGGCGGCAGGAGCAGGAGCAGGTTTGGCCGCCGCAACGGGTGCACGCGTCACAGGGACAGGCGCGGCAGGTGCCGGGCCCGCTGCGACACCGGCAGGCGGCGCAGTGGTGGTTACGGTTGGCGGCTGGAAGCTGCTGGTTGGGCCGGAAGGTGCTGTTGGAGCCACATCATCGCCATCACCATCACCAGCGGCTTCCGCCAGCGGGCCACGCATCACTGGCTGCGACTTGCCAACCAACGGTAATGGCATCGGCTGCGAGTTGCCGGCGAATTCAATCGCCGGACCGCCCTGATTGTTCGATTGTTGAGCAGCTGGCTGCCCCTGACCCAGCGGCAATTGCGCCTGGGCCGTTGGTGCTGTGGCGGATGCCGGCGCGGTACCCGTATTACTACGACCTGGCATCAGCCACGCCGCCAATATCCCGACAACGACTACCGCACCTAAAGCCACTACGTGTTTCTTCGGCATTTTGAACCCCATACTTGGACGCTTCACCGCCGTGCGGCTGGCGATCATGGCTTCGATCATGGCATCGCGGGCGACCTGATTGATCGTGCCTGGCCAGCCGCCGGATTGTTCCTGAATATCGGTGATCTGATCCGCCGTGAACAATTGGATGCCTTGACCAGCACCATCCAGACGCTGAGCCAGGTATTCCCGCGTTTCTTCTTCCGTGTAGGGTTGCAACTCAATGACGTGGAAGCGCTCTTCCTCGGCGCTGAGCTGATCCAGACGCTCGATCAATGCCGATTCGCCGAACAGGAACACATGCGGACGGCCTTCCGGCGTACCCGCTGCCAACCCAAGCAATGCTTCGAGTGCGGATTCGCCGAGTTGTTCGGCATCGTCCACCAATAAATAGACTTCCTGTCCGGTCAGGGCCAATTGCACGACCTGGGACAGGATGGCGTTGATCTCCGGCTGAACGACGTTCAGCCCCTGCGCCACCTGACGCAAAACCGCATCGGCATCAGTCGCACCGCGCGCCGAAACCACGACACTCTGCACCGACTGCTTGTTGGTACTGGCGACCAGCGCCTGACGCAGCAAGGTCTTGCCGCTGCCATGCGGCCCCGCGACCACCAGCAGCAGTTCGCTGTAGCGCGCCAGGTGATGCAGTTGTCCCAGCACCGGCTTGCGTTGGGCCGGGAAGAACTTGAAGCCAGGCACCCGCGTTGCGAAGGGGTCATGACTCAACTGGTAATGGCCGAGAAAGGCCTCGTCGGCATGCAAACTAGTCATGGGATTTCATTAGCCTCTAAGCTGATCCACCAGGGCGCGGTAATCCGCTCCGAGGGTGGCCTGTAAAACTTCTTTTGGATAATCGGCAGTCACCACGGCTTCGCCGATCCGCTTCAGCAGGACCAGGCGCAGGCGGCCATCGATTACTTTCTTGTCTATCGCCATGTGTTCGAGGAAATGCTCTTCGGTCATGTCTTGCGGCGGTACAACCGGTAACCCGGCACGCTGGAACAGGCGAATCCCGCGATCACGCTCCTGCTGGGTGATCCAACCGAGGCGCGCGGACATCTCCAGCGCCATCACCGTACCGGCAGCGACGGCCTCACCGTGCAACCACACACCGTAGCCCATGTGGGTTTCGATGGCGTGACCGAAGGTATGGCCGAGGTTGAGGGTAGCCCGCACGCCGGTTTCGCGCTCATCGGCGCCCACCACCGCAGCCTTGGCCGCACAGGATCGCTCGATGGCAACGGTCAACGCCGCCTGATCGAGGGCACGCAACTGATCGACGTTCTCTTCCAGCCAGGTCAGGAACGGCTCATCGCAGATCAGGCCGTATTTGATGACTTCAGCCAGACCCGCCGACAGCTCGCGCTCAGGCAGTGTGTTGAGCGACAGGGTATCGATGAGCACCGCGTTGGGCTGATAAAACGCGCCGACCATGTTCTTGCCCAGCGGGTGATTGATCCCGGTCTTGCCGCCCACCGACGAATCGACCTGCGACAGCAGGGTGGTCGGGATCTGAATGAAATCCACGCCACGTTGATAGCAGGCAGCGGCGAAGCCCGCCATATCGCCAATCACACCGCCACCAAGGGCGATGACCGTCGTACGGCGGTCATGACGTGCGGTGAGCAGGGCGTCGAAAATGGTTTGCAGGGTTTCCCAGTTCTTGAAGGCCTCACCATCGGGGAGGATGACAGGCAACACATTGAAAGTGCTCAGCGTGCGGGTCAAACGCTCAAGGTAAAGCGGAGCAACCGTTACATTGGAAACAATTGCCACCTGCCGTCCGGCAATGTGCGGCGCCAGCAGCTCGGGTTTGTCCAGCAAACCTTCGCCAATGTAAATCGGATAGCTTCGTTCGCCCAGCTCGACCGTAAGTGTCTGCATGTGTCCCCACACTGATAAAGAGTGCGCTTGTCGCGTCATCTCTGAGCTTTGGTTAAAAAATGCTCTGCTTAAAAAATCAAGGCAGCCATAACAATCATGGCCTTACGCCATACTTCGACGCTATTTTATTAATCACCGAGGATAGCGTATTTCTGCCCATGCTTTAACGGGGAGGCAACTCTGCGAGCCGCGCGAGGATTTCCAGAACCACCATGCGCGGAGGTCGCTCATCGGTCTCGATCACCACATCAGCGATTTCCCGGTACAGCGGATCACGGATTTCCAGCAGTTCGCGTAGCACGCGCGCCGGATCGGCCGTACGCAGCAAAGGACGATTGCGGTCACGAGCGGTGCGCCCTACTTGCTGCTCCACCGAAGCATGCAAATAAATCACGCGGCCACCTGCATGCAAGGCCTGGCGGTTTTCACTGCGCATGACTGCGCCGCCACCCGTCGCCAACACCACGCCGTCGGCCGCACACAACTCAGCGATCATCGCCTGCTCGCGATCACGAAAGCCCGGCTCACCTTCTTTGTCGAAGATCCACGGGATATTGGCGCCGGTGCGCAGTTCAATTTCCTTGTCGGAGTCTTTGAACGGCAACCGCAGCTCTTTGGCAAGCAAGCGACCGATGGTGCTTTTACCCGCCCCCATCGGCCCTACAAGTATTAAATTTCGCACAGAATCAACGACTCACAGCAACCGCCTGGTTATTCATGATACGCGGAGTGAGGAACACCAGCAGCTCGGATTTAGCTTCCGAAACTACGTCGCGCCGGAAAAGGCGGCCAACATACGGCACATCGCCCAAGAATGGCACCTTTTCAACGGTTTTACTTTGCGTATTGGAGAACACACCACCAATTACGATGGTCTCGCCGTCCGATACCAGCACCTTGGCGTTCACTTCGTTTTTCTTGATCGGAGGCACACCTAGCACCGTGTTCACATAATCCGGCTCATCCTTGGTGACTTTCACTTCCATGATGATCCGGTTGTCCGGGGTGATTTGCGGCGTCACCTCCAGCGATAACGCCGCCTCTTTGAAGGACACTGACGTCGCACCGCTGGAGCTGGCTTCCTGATACGGAACCTCGGTGCCTTTGAGGATTTTCGCGGTTTCCTTGTCGGAGGTGACCACTTTCGGTTGCGAGACGACTTCACCGTTGCCGGTCTTCTCCATCGCACTGAGCTGCAGATCCAGCAGGATGTTGTCGGTCAGGAACGAGACACCGATCCCGGAGGTAGCGTTGGCGGCGCCCAAGTCGACGTAGGGAGAGTTGGTGTTCGGCGTGACCCCGCTAGGCGTAGTCACCTGGCTGTTACCGGCAACGGTCCACTTGCCGCTGCCGTCACGGTTGGTCGAACCGCCCCACTGCACGCCGAGCGCCTTGTCGTAGCCGACGTTGGCTTCGACGATACGGGCTTCGATCATCACCTGACGTACCGGGATGTCCAGCTGCGAGACGATACGACGCAACTCGTCGAGACGATCCTGCGTCTGGTAGGCAATGATGTTATTGGTCCGCTCATCGACGGTGATCGACCCACGTTCCTCGGTTTTCGCTTCAGCACTGGTCACCGACTGGAACAGTTTGGCGATGTCGGCGGCCTTGGCGTAGTTCACTTGCAACAACTCGCGACGCAGTGGCGCCAATTCGGCAATCTGCTTCAACGACTCCAGTTCCTGACGTTCACGGGCAGCGATCTCGTCAGCCGGCGCCACCAGCAACACGTTGCCGATCTTGCGCTTGTCCAGGCCTTTGGTTTTCAGCACCAGGTCCAGCGCTTGATCCCATGGCACGTTTTGCAGGCGCAGGGTGATCCCGCCTTGAACGGTGTCACTGGCGACCAGGTTGAGGTTGGTGAAGTCCGCAATCAGTTGCAGCACCGAGCGGACGTCGATGTCCTGGAAGTTCAGCGACAGCTTTTCCCCGGTGTAGATCAGCTTGTCGGCGTTACGCCGCTCGACGTCTTCCGAGGTCAACGGCCGCACACTGATGGTCAGCTTGTTGTCGGTCTGGTAGGCCGAATAATCGAAGGCGCCGCTGGGTTCAATGTTGATGCTGGCCTTGTCACCCGCAGCGCTGGCGGTGACGAACTGCACCGGAGTGGCGAAGTCCTTGACGTCCAGGCGCACGCGCAGAGGGTCTGGCAGCACGGTTTTGGCGAAGTCGACACGAATCTTGCCGCCTTGCTCCTGGATGTCGGGCGCGATGCCCGAATCGCTCAGCTCGATGACGACGTTACCCTCGCCCAATTCACCGCGCTGGAAGTCGATATTCTTGATCGCCTTGCCCACCGCCACGCGAGGCTTGGCTGGCGCCACGGCCGGAACCGAGACGCGCGCGGCACCGGCAGCGGTGGTTGGTTGCGAGCGCTGGGCGGTTGAAGCGCCCTGCCCGACCACCACAAACAGGTTATTACCCTCGACCCGCGTGCTATACGGGGCCAGCGCTGTCATGTTGATGATGACTCGCGTGCGGTCCTTGGCTTCGACCACCACCAGGCTACGGGCGTTGCCCACACTCAGGTCGCGGGTCTTGGTTGCCAACTGGCTGGTGACACCCGGCAGGTCCAGGGCGATTCGCGCCGGCTGCTCGGTGGTATAGCCATGCGGTGCCGGAATCGGACCGTCAAACGTCAGCTTTAACTCGACGCGATCTCCAGGCAACGCCGCGACATCCAGCGTCTTAAGATTGGCCGCCTGGAGCATCGGCGAAACCATCGCTACCCAGAGCGAAATGCCGATAACCGAGAAAATCCTAGTCATTATCAATTTCCGTTGTGCTGACCCGAGGGTGTTTTGCATACGCTGCCCACCCCTTGCTATGAGTGTTCTTTGAGGGAAATACTGCGTGGCCGCTCTAGCCAGGCACCCTCTCCATCGGGAACGATTTCGATAACATCGACTTGCGCACCAGTGATCGACACAATGCGCCCGTGATTACGCCCCAGGTAATCACCGACCTTGACCCGATACACCCCGCCCGCGCCTTTCATCAATGCAAAGGTTCCGGAGGTGTTGGCCATCGTGCCGACCATTTCAAACTGCTCGATGTTGAAACCTTCGAGGAATTGCTTGACCCGCGTTTCATCCGGCTTGACCTGCTTCGAACCGTGCTGACGGGCGGCTAGATCAATCTTGATCGGCGGCTGAAACGGGCTACGAAGTGCCGCCGCGCTATAAGTGAACGCTTCATAGGGGCGAAACTTGGGCAGCGGCTCGATCACACCGGTAGGACGCGCGCGAACCTCATTCATATAGGCCTGCAGGTCACTGAACTGGTTGTCGTTGTCGCAACCGGCCAGGCTGAGCAAGGCCACACTGATGCACAGCAGTCCACCAGCCCTCATTTCTGCAGCCCTTTCTCGTTATAGCGGTAAGTCTTGGCCAGGATGCTCATGCGGAGTTTCTGCGTGTTGCCGGCCTCGACCGGCTTCAACTCGAAATCATGCAACGTCACGATGCGCGGCAAGCTGGCAACGCCACTGACGAAGGTCGCCAGGTCGTGGTAAGCGCCCGTCACTGTTATCTGAATCGGCAACTCGATGTAAAACTGTTGGGTGACTTCCGGCAGCAATTTGATTTCTTCGAACTCCAGGCCACTCCCCAGGCCGGTGCGCGTGATGTCTTCCAGCAAGCCCGGAACTTCGGTATCGCCCGGCAACTGCCGCAACAGGGCGCCGAAGGAGTTTTCCATCTCCTTCATTTGCACCTTGTAGGCCTCCAGGTTTGCCGCCTGGAACGCCTTGGTGGCGAACTGACCCTTGAGTGTCTCTTCAGTCGCCCGTGACAGATCGAGCTGCGTTTGCAGGTCCTTCAGGTAAAAGTTGTAGCCCAGGGCCAACACCAGAACCATCACCAGCACACCGGCGATGGTTTTCACCGCTGCCGGCCATGAGCCGAGGTTGTTCAGATCGAGGTCGTTGATATCAATTTTGCGCAGGCCGTCCAGCCATTCTCTTGGATTCATGGCTTGACTCCTTCAACCGGCGGCTGCGTCTGGCGAACCGTCAACTGGAAGGTGTTCGCCTGATCCAGAGCGCCCGCCGTCGTGGCTTTGACCTCGGTCAGACTGGGCGCGTCCAGCCAGTCGGATGCATCCAGGTTTCGCATCAGATCCGAGACTCGGTTGTTGGATTCCGCGGCCCCACTGATGCTGATGAGCTTGTCGGTCATTTTGACGCTGCTGAAATACACACCATCAGGGAGGGTTCGCGCCAGCTGATCGAAAACCCGCCCAATAATCGGGCGGTTTCCTTGTAAGTCCTGGATGATCTTCATCCGTTCCAGCAACTGTTTGCGGCGTGCCTTCAGCTCGCTGATGTCCTTGATTCGCACATCCAGCAGGGCAATTTCCTTCTGGATGTAGGCGTTACGCGCGGTCTGATGCTCGATGGAGCTGCTGATGTACTGATCGCCGAGAAAGATCGCGCCACACGCAACCACCAGAACGCCGACCAGCGCCGTCAGAAAACGCTTCTTTCGCTCTTCCCGTAGCTGTTCGCGCCAGGGTAATAGGTTAATCCGCGCCATTTAGTCGAAACTCCTTAGCGCGAGACCACAAGCAATCATCAAGGCCGGCGCATCGCTGGCCAGAGCCCCTGCGTTGACTTTGCTGCTTAGCGCCATATCGGCGAAAGGGTTCGCTACCAGGGTGGGCGTGCCGATGCGCTGCTGAATCAAATGATCCAGACCGGCGATCGAAGCGGTGCCGCCCGCCAGCATGATGTAATCCACGGTGTTGTACTGACCGGCAGCGAAGAAGAACTGCAGTGAACGCGATACCTGCTGTACCACCGCGTCCTTGAACGGTTGCAGCACTTCAGTGACGTAGTCGTCGGGCAGACCGCCTTGTTTTTTTGCCAGACCGGCCTCTTCCATCACCAGACCGTAGCGACGCTGAATTTCTTCGGTCAGCTGACGGCCGCCGAACAATTGTTCGCGGGTGTAGATGATCCGGCCTTTGTGCAGAACGCTCAGGGTGGTCATGGTCGCGCCGATGTCGACCACCGCCACCGTCAGTTGCTCGTGATCGTGCCCCAACTGTGCCGAGAGCAGGCCGAACGAGCGTTCCAGTGCATACGCTTCGACATCCACGACCTTGGCGGTCAAGCCGGCCAACGCCAGGGCCGCCTCGCGCACTTCGACGTTTTCCTTGCGGCAGGCAGCGAGCAAGACTTCAACGCGCTCGGGATTGCGCGCCGAATAGCCTTGCACTTCAAAATCGATGGCGACTTCTTCGAGGGGGTATGGGATGTACTGGTCAGCTTCGATCTTCAGCTGATTTTCCATGTCGTCGTCCGACAGGCCGGCGTCCATCTCGATGGTCTTGGTGATCACGGCTGAGCCAGCGACGGCGACAGCAACGCTTTTGGCGCTGGTTTTGGCCTTTATCAGCAGTCGTGACAAGGCATGGCCAACCCCGTCGAGGTCAGCAATGTTTTTTTCGACCACAGCGTTGGCTGGCAGCGGTTCGACCGCATAGGACTCAACTTTGTAGCGGGTGCCGGAGCGACTCAATTCAAGGAGTTTTACCGAGGTGGAGCTAATATCGATCCCTAGAAGGGTATTGGCCTTCTTACTGAAGAGTTCGAACACAACCGATTCCCTATGAGTTTCCGTCACTTGCGGATTATTTGGTGCCTGAATCTCGCGCCATCTGTCCAGACAGTAGCGCAAATAACGCTCGGACACGAAAAATGCTTATAATGCCCAGCGTTTTTTTCGTAAAGACAAGCTTCCAGGCGTGCCCATTTTTTTGCTGCCGTCGCTTAACTCATTCTTTTTTCTGGAAATCCAAAAGCCTTGATACGCCTGCTGAAGTTTTTCTGGTGGTCATTCGTCGCTGTGTTCTGCGGGCTGTTGCTCGTTTTGAGCGGTGTCTTCCTTTATCTGACCCCCGGTCTGCCGTCCGTGGATGCGCTGAGAAGCATTCAGCTACAGATTCCGCTGCGGGTCTATAGCAGCGATGGCAAATTGATCGCGGAATTTGGCGAAATGCGCCGTTCGCCGATCCGTTTCGCCGACATCCCGCCGAACTTCATCAACGCCCTGCTCTCGGCCGAAGACGACAACTTCGCCAATCACTATGGCGTCGACCCCAGCAGCCTGGTGCGCGCAGCCTCGCAATTGGTGAAAAGCGGCCATATTCAGTCGGGCGGCAGCACGATCACCATGCAGGTCGCGAAAAACTTCTTCCTGACCAGCGAAAGAAGTTTTTCCCGCAAAACCAACGAAATTCTTCTGGCCCTGGAGATCGAACGGCAGTTGACCAAGGACGAGATCCTTGAGCTGTACGTGAACAAGATCTACCTGGGTAACCGCGCTTACGGTATTGAAGCCGCAGCGCAGGTGTATTACGGCAAATCGATTCGCGACGTGAGCATCGCGCAGATGGCGATGATCGCCGGCCTGCCGAAAGCACCGTCACGCTTCAACCCATTGGCCAACCCGGTCCGCGCCAAAGAGCGTCGCGACTGGATCCTCGGCCGCATGTACAAATTGGGCAAGATCGACGAAAACGCTTACCAGACCGCACTGGCTGAGCCGATCAATGCCAGCTACCACGTGCCGACGCCTGAAGTGAACGCACCGTACATCGCCGAAATGGCGCGCGCCGAGATGGTCGGCCGCTACGGCAGCGAAGCCTACACCGAAGGCTTCCGCGTCACCACGACGGTCCCAAGCGATCGCCAGGAAGATGCCAACACCGCCGTGCAGGAAGGCTTGATTGCCTACGACCAGCGCCACGGCTATCGCGGCCCCGAAACCCGCCTGGCCGGCAAGACCCGCGAAGCCTGGGTCCAGGAGCTGATCAAACAGCGGACCATCAGCGGACTTGAACCTGCCATCGTCACCCAGACCGACAAAAACGGCCTGCATGTCCTGACCCACAACGGCGAGAAAGAAGAACTCGTGCCGTGGGACAGCATGAAATGGGCGCGACCGTACCTGAACACCAACAGCTTGGGTAAAGTCCCTGTGCAGCCGTCTGACGTCGCACAAGTTGGCGATCTGATTCGCGTGCAGCGTCAAGCCAATGGATCGTTGAAATTCAGCCAGATCCCGACCGCTCAAAGTGCGCTGGTGTCGCTGGATCCGCAAAACGGTGCAATCCGCGCGCTGGTCGGCGGTTTCGCCTTCGAACAGAGCAACTACAACCGCGCCCTGCAGGCCAAGCGTCAACCGGGTTCGAGCTTCAAGCCGTTCCTCTACTCGGCTGCGCTGGACAATGGCTATACCGCTTCCAGCCTGGTCAACGACGCCCCGATCGTGTTTGTCGATGAGTACCTGGACAAGGTCTGGCGTCCGAAGAACGACACCAACACCTTCCTCGGTCCGATTCGCTTGCGTGAAGCGCTGTACAAGTCGCGTAACCTGGTGTCGATCCGCCTGCTGCAAGCACTGGGTGTCGACACCGCGATCAACTACATCACCCGCTTCGGCTTCAACAAGCAGGACTTGCCGCGCAACCTGTCGCTGGCCCTGGGCACCGCGACGCTGACGCCGATGGAAATTGCTACCGGCTGGAGCACCTTCGCCAACGGTGGTTACAAAATTACGCCGTACCTGATCCAGCGCATCGAGAACCGTGATGGCGCGACCCTGTTCGTCGCCAACCCGCCGAGCGTGCCGGCCAACGATGGCAAGACCGCGGTGGACACCTCGACCTTCGCCGTCAAGGACACGCCGATCGTAGCCTCGACCTCAGCAATGGCAAACTCGACGACACCCTCAGTGCCTGCCGCCACCGACCCTTCGCAGCCTCAAGCTCCGGCAGTGGCCGAGCGCATCGTCGACGGCCGCACGACCTTCATCCTCAACAGCATGCTGCAGGACGTGATCAAGAAAGGCACGGGCCGCCGCGCCCTGTCGATGAACCGTCCGGACATCGCTGGCAAGACCGGTACTACCAACGACTCCAAGGACGCCTGGTTCACCGGGTATAACGCGGACTACATCACCAGCGTCTGGACCGGTTTCGACCAGCCGGAAAGCCTGGGTCGCCAGGAGTTCGGCGGCACCGTGGCACTGCCGATCTGGATGAACTACATGAGCGCCGCGCTGAAAGACAAGCCGCCGCATGTCCAGGCCGAACCGGAAGGCATCCTCAGCCTGCGGGTCGATCCGATCAGCGGCCGCGCTGCGACACCGGGCACGCCGAACGCGTATTTCGAACTCTTCAAAAGCGAAGACACACCGCCAAGCGTGAACGAGATTGGTGGCAGCGGCACCGGGCCGAACAGCCCGCTGCCAGCGGATGAGTCAGCTCCGATCGATCTGTTCTAGGGGCTACAGGCAATCCTGTAGGAGCAGGCTGTGAACCAACGGCCGGAAGGCCGTTCCGGCCTTATCGCAGCCTTCGGCAGCTCCTACAGGCAATAAAAAACCCTGGCTAATGGCCAGGGTTTTTTTATGGGCTAAACAGCCTTAGCCGTTGAACACTTCATCCACGCTTTTCAGCGGGTAGTGCTTCGGATACGGCAGGGTCGCCACGCCGGTCTCGATGGCGGCCTTGGCCACGGCATCGGAGATCACGCCCAGCAGACGCGCATCCATTGGTTTCGGGATGATGTACTCACGACCGAATTCCAGCTTGATGCCGCCGTAGGCGTCGCAGACTTCCTGAGGAACCGGCAGCTTGGCCAGTTCGCGCAGAGCGTTGGCCGCAGCGATTTTCATCTCTTCGTTGATGCGCTTGGCGCGAACGTCCAGAGCACCACGGAAGATGAACGGGAAGCCCAGCACGTTGTTCACCTGGTTCGGATAGTCCGAACGGCCGGTGGCCATGATCACGTCGCTGCGAGTAGCGTGAGCCAGCTCTGGCTTGATCTCCGGATCAGGGTTCGAGCAGGCGAACACGATTGGGTCTTTAGCCATCAGTTGCAGGTTTTCAGCGCTCAGCAGGTTCGGACCGGACAGACCCACGAACACGTCAGCACCGTGCAGGGCGTCAGTCAGCGTGCGTTTGTCAGTAGCGTGGGCGAATACCGCTTTGTACTGGTTCAGGTCGTCACGGCCGGAGTGGATCACGCCGGTACGGTCGATCATGAAGATGTTTTCGATTTTCGCGCCCATGCTCACCAGCAACTTCATGCAGGAGATGGCCGCAGCGCCAGCGCCCAGGCAAACGATTTTCGCCGTTTCCAGGGATTTGCCAACGATTTCCAGAGCGTTGATCATGCCGGCGGCGGTCACGATGGCGGTGCCGTGCTGGTCATCGTGGAACACTGGAATGTCGCACTGTTCGATCAGCGCTTTCTCGATTTCGAAGCACTCAGGTGCCTTGATGTCTTCGAGGTTGATACCACCGAAGGTGATCGAGATGCGTTTGACGGTGTCGATGAATGCTTGCGGGCTTTCGGCATCGACTTCGATGTCGAAAACATCAATTCCGGCGAAGCGTTTGAACAGCACGCCTTTGCCTTCCATCACTGGCTTGGAGGCCAATGGGCCCAGATCACCCAGGCCGAGAATCGCGGTGCCGTTGGAAATAACTGCTACCAGGTTTCCTTTGCCGGTGTACTTGTAGGCAAGTTCAGGGTCACGGGCAATTTCGCGCACAGGCTCGGCGACACCAGGGCTATAAGCTAGGGCCAGGTCGCGGGCGGTTGCGGTAGGTTTGGTCAGCTCGACGCTCAGTTTTCCCGGGCGTGGATTGGCATGGTATTCGAGAGCGGCAGTTTTCAAATCTGACATGTGGGCATTCCGCTTTTTTTCTGTGGGACAGACGGACCGACGAGGATACGCAAGAAGGAAAGTCCTAACAAGACTGTCCGGTCACTTGTGTCAAGGCCTCGGCCCTACGACTTTACGCCAAGAGCCCCGGAACACAAGGGCCTCACTGTGCACAATAAAAAAGAAAACTGTCTACAATTTTTATCAGTCAGGAACAGTCAACATCGCCGGGTGCGTCAGCGGCAGCATCCAACGTGCCTGCCCCGCCTTCAATCCACCACGACGCGACCGATCAACCACCCAGCCGCGGGCCTCGATGGACTTGCCCTGCAAGCGCTCGAGGCGGGAAACATCGAATTGAGCGACTAAATCAGGAGCGATGCGTAGCACCAGCGAATCCTGCAACTCGATCCACAGCCCGCCACCGTTTCGCTGCACGCGAGTGACTTTCCCGGAGATCAGGGCGAAACCGCTGTCGTTGATTTTGCCTACAGGCTGCACTGGCGAATTCCGCCAAACACCCAGACCCGCCTGACGCGCACTGCGTTCGGCGGCCTGCTGGCAATCGAGCAAGGTGACATTCGGCGTAATCGCCACTTGATAGCCCAAGCCTTCGGCCAACAGTTGCGCTTCGAGGTTGTTACCTTGGCGGCCATAGAGGTTGGCCAGGGTTCGACCGTAATGATCTTTTGGCTCCCGGCCGAGCAATACGCCGACCCGGCCACCGTTCTCGTCCACCAGACTTTGCAGGCGACGCTTGGCCGCGTCGGCAAACGGTTCTGAGGAGCGGCCTTTCTTGCCTAACTCGGGAGCATTGAGACCAATCATGCGCACGCTGCGACCATCACTCAGCCGCACGGTGTCGCCGTCGACCACCCGCTGCACGCCAACCACCGGGACGTTTTCAGGTGCCGGGCACAGCGCATTCGCCGCCGACAGCCAAATCGCAGACATAAAAAAGGCGCCCGCGAGGGACGCCCTTTTAAGCAGCCTGGAGCAGTCGATACGACTTACCAGAGCGGCCAATCTTACTCTGCAGCAGGAGCTTTGGTAGCGCCGAAAGCACCGAAGCGCGACTTGAACTTGTCGACACGGCCGCCAACGTCCAGGGTCTTCTGCTTACCGGTGTAGAACGGGTGGCATTCGTTGCACACGTCCAGGCTCAGTGGCTTAGCCAGAGTAGAACGGGTTTTGATGACATTGCCGCAGCTGCAGGTTGCGTCAATGGCTTCGTAAACTGGATGGATATCAGCTTTCATTGGTATTTCCTCGGACTAGCGTGCCGCCACTCAACACTATTGCTGAATACCGCACGGAATTAGGCCGCGAATAGTACCAGACATTGCAAATCACGCAAGCGGACCTTTAGACCGGTCGTCTGCTAAGATCCCCGCTTCGTCACAGACCGTTACAGAGAACCCACCGCGTGCCCGACGCCATTTTGCGCCTCGCCCTGCCCTCCCCCCTCAGACGCCTCTTCGACTATCGCGCTCCCGCCGGAGTCGTGGGTAGCGCACTGCAGCCAGGGATGCGCGTGCGGGTGCCATTTGGCCGCCGCGAGATGATCGGCATTCTGGTGGAGATCGCTGACCACAGTGAAGTCCCGGCAGAAAAACTCAAGCCAGCCCTGGCCATTCTCGACAGCCAGGCGCCGCTACCGCCGGCGCTGTTCAAGCTGTGCCTGTGGACCGCGCAGTATTATCAGCACAGCCTTGGCGACACCCTGAACTGGGCCTTGCCGGTGCTGCTGCGTCAGGGCGAACCGGCGGAATCGCGTCAGGAACGCTTCTGGCAAGTCGCTCCCGGCGCTCGCCTCGACGACCCGCGTATCGCCCGCGCACCCAAGCAGCGCGAAGCCTTGACCACGCTGGGCCAACACCCGCACGGCGTGGCGCATCAGTTGCTCGGCAAATTGATGCTGAACCGCGAGAGCCTGAACCTGTTGCTGGCCAAGGACATGGTTCAGGTCGAAGTCCGCCGCCACGCGCCCACCGAACGCCACGAGCGCTGGCTGGCCCAGCCGGAACTGCCGCTGAACCCGGAACAACGTGCCGCCTATGAGGCGATTCGCGCCGGTTTCGACAGCTTTCATGCGTTTTTGCTGGCGGGTGTCACGGGCAGCGGCAAGACCGAAGTTTATCTGCAACTGATCCGTGAAACCCTGGAAGCCGGCAAACAGGCGCTGGTGTTGATCCCGGAGATCAACCTCGGCCCGCAAACCCTGGCGCGCTTCGAACAGCGCTTCAACGCGCGCATCGCCCTGGTGCATTCGGCGGTCAATGACCGGGATCGTCTGGACGCGTGGCTGGCTGCACGCGACGGCGAGGCTGACATCATTATCGGCACACGCTCCGCGCTGTTCACCCCGATGAAAAATCCCGGCTTGATCATCATCGATGAAGAACACGACGGCTCTTATAAGCAGCAGGAAGGTCTGCGCTACCACGCCCGCGACCTGGCACTGGTCCGCGCCCGGCAGGAAAACATTCCGATTGTGCTGGGCTCGGCGACGCCTTCACTGGAAAGCTTGCACAACGCCTACACCGGTCGCTATGGCCTGCTGCGCCTGAATCAGCGCGCTGGTGGCGCACAGCAGCCTCGCTTCCTGCGACTGGACGTGAAAAGTCGGCCATTGGATAGCGGCATTTCCGGGCCGATGCAGCAAGCCATCGCCCAAACTCTGGCGGCTGGCCAGCAAGTACTGGTGTTTCTCAACCGCCGCGGCTTTGCGCCGACGCTGCTGTGTCATGACTGTGGCTGGCTGTCGGGGTGCCCGCGTTGCGATGCGCGAATGACCGTGCACCAGCGTCATGGCGAGTTACGTTGCCATCACTGCGGCTATTCCGAACGCACCCCACGCCACTGCCCGTCCTGCGGAAAAGTCGATTTGCGCCCGGTAGGCGCGGGCACCGAGCGCGCCGAGGAACGACTGGGGATTCTGTTTCCGGACTATCCGGTGCTGCGGGTCGACCGTGACAGCACCTCGCGCAAGGACGCGATGAACACTTTGTTCGCCACCATCCAGCGCGGCCAGCCGTGCATATTGGTCGGCACGCAGATGCTCGCCAAAGGGCATCACTTCCCACGCGTAACGCTGGTGTCGATTCTGGATGCCGATGGCGGCCTGTTTTCCGGTGACTTCCGCGCCAGCGAGCGTATGGCGCAGTTGATCGTGCAGGTCGCGGGGAGGGCCGGACGCGCTGAAGAACCGGGCAGAGTGATCATCCAGACCCACCTCGCCGACCACCCGCTATTGATTCAACTGACCGAACAGGGCTACTTCGCCTTCGCCGAACAGGCCCTGAGCGAGCGCCGGGCTGCCGGGCTGCCACCTTTCTCGCATCTGGCGTTGTTGCGGGCCGAAGCACACAAGCCGGGGCAAGCCGAAAGCTTCCTCGACAGCGCCTGCACAGAGGCCGAACACCTGCTGGCCGAGATGAATCTGCAAGGCATCGAACTTTTGGGCCCGGTACCGGCTCCGATGGAACGACGCGCCGGTCGTTATCGTGCGCAGTTGTTGCTGCAAGCCAGCGCCCGGGCGCCGCTGCACAAACTGTTGGCAAGCTGGCTGCTGGTACTGGAGCAGATGCCAAGTGGACGGCAAGTGCGCTGGTCGCTGGATGTTGATCCGGTGGACTTGTACTAGACCCTGCAGGAGCGGGCTTGCCCGCGATCAAACTTGATTCGGTACACCTGATACACCGCTATCGCGGGCAAGCCCGCTCCTACAGGGGATTGGCTAACAACGTAACCGCATGTCCAACATGGTTGGCAAGCCCGCCGTCGCAACGGATAATGCCCAGTTTTTCCACCCGCGCATCCAGGCGCCACCGCGCTTGCGGTCGAAAGAGCAGATCATGAAAGACACTATTCGCCAGATGATCCAACAAGCCCTGACCCAACTCGTCAACGAAGGCGTGCTGCCTGAAGGGCTGACGCCGGCGATTCAGGTCGAAAACGTGCGAGATAAAACCCACGGTGATTTCGCCAGCAACATCGCCATGATGCTGGCCAAGCCGGCTGGCATGAAGCCTCGTGACCTCGCCGAGAAACTGGTGGCGGCATTGCCGGTCGACGCTCAAGTCAGCAAAGTCGAAATCGCCGGCCCGGGCTTCCTCAACTTCTTCCAGAACACCCAGGCCCTGGCTGCACGCCTCGACGCCGCGCTGGCTGACCCGCAGTTGTCAGTGCGCAAGGTTGGCACGCCACAACGGGTGGTGGTCGACCTGTCCGCGCCGAACCTGGCCAAAGAGATGCACGTCGGCCATTTGCGTTCGACCGTGATCGGCGACGGTGTGGCCAATGTCCTGAGTTTCCTCGGCGACACCGTGATCCGCCAGAACCACGTGGGCGATTGGGGCACCCAGTTCGGCATGCTGTTGGCGTATCTGCAAGAAAAGCCGACCACCAGCGACGAACTGTCTGACCTGGAAAACTTCTACCGCGCCGCCAAGCACCGCTTCGACGAGTCCGCAGAGTTCGCCGAGCGCGCCCGTGGCCTGGTAGTCCAGCTGCAAGCTGGCGACGCCGAGTGCCTGGCGCTGTGGGAACGCTTCAAGAACATCTCGCTGTCGCACTGCCAGAGCATTTATGACCGCCTCAACGTCAACCTGACGCCCGCCGACGTGATGGGCGAAAGCGCTTATAACGACGACCTGGCCAATGTGGTCCGCGACCTTGACGCCAAGGGCCTGCTGGTCGAAAGCAATGGCGCGCAGTGCGTGTTCCTCGAAGAATTCAAAACCGCCGAAGGCACGCCGCTGCCCGTCATCGTGCAGAAAGCTGGCGGCGGTTACCTGTATGCCACCACTGACCTGGCCGCCGTGCGCTATCGCAGCAACGTGCTGAAAGCCGATCGCGCGTTGTACTTCGTTGACCAACGCCAGGCCCTGCACTTCCAGCAGGTGTTTGAAGTAGCGCGTCGCGCCGGCTTCGTCACCAACGACATGCAGATGGAACACATGGGCTTCGGCACCATGAACGGCGCCGACGGCCGTCCATTCAAGACCCGCGATGGCGGCACGGTCAAGCTGGTCGATTTGCTCGACGAAGCCCAGGAACGCGCCTACACCCTGGTTAAAGAGAAGAACCCGGACGTCGCCGAAGACGATCTGCGCAGCATTGCCAAGGCTGTAGGTATCAGCGCGGTCAAATACGCCGATCTGTCCAAGCATCGCACCAGCGACTACAGCTTCAACTTCGACCTGATGCTCAGCTTCGAAGGCAATACCGCACCTTACCTGCTGTATGCCTACACTCGGGTCGCCGGCGTGTTCCGCAAGCTGGGCAAACCGTTTGACGAAAGCCTGGGGCAGATCGTGCTCGATACACCGCAGGAACAGGAACTGGCAGCACGCTTGGCGCAGTTTGGCGAAACCTTGAACAACGTCGCCGAAAAAGGCACGCCACACGTATTGTGTGCGTACGTCTATGATCTGGCCGGGCTGTTCTCCAGCTTCTACGAAAACTGCCCGATCCTCAGCGCTGAAAACCCTGAACAACAGCAAAGCCGTCTGCGTCTCGCCGCATTGACCGGTCGCACCCTCAAGCAAGGCCTGGAACTCTTGGGTCTGGAAACTCTGGAGCGCATGTAAGTTGGCTGCCGCGAAAAAACCTGCTCCAAAGCGCGGCGCCAGCCGCTATCAAGCACCGGCAAAGAAGCCGATTCCGGGATGGCTGTGGATGGCAATTGGCCTTACGGTCGGCGCCTTTATCGTTTTCCTGATGAAACTCGAACCCGGCAATACCGAGGTCAAACGGACCAAGGAAGAAGCCAAGGCCGCGAAGATCGCCGAAGCGAACAAGACGCCGCCGAGCCCTCAGGCACCGGCGAAGCCGAAGTACGACTTCTATACCTTGCTGCCGGAATCGGAAGTCATCGTGCCGAACGAAGCCGTGCCGGAGAAAACACCGCCGGTGGTGGCCCCAGTGGCTGCACCGGTCACGCCGGAGCAAGCGGCAAAAATCGATACCACGCGTGCCTTGGCGGCACTCAGTGGTCAAACCCCGCAGCCCGCGCCTACCGTGGCCAAACCGGCACCGGCTACCGTGACCAAGTTCTTCCTGCAAGCAGGCTCGTTCCGAAAACAGGCTGACGCGGACAAAGTGCGGGCGCAGATTATTCTGCTGGGTCAGGCGGTGCAGGTTGAGTCGGGGATGGTCAAGGATGAGACCTGGTATCGGGTACTCGTCGGGCCGTACAGCAACCGTGAACAGCTGACTATCGCGCAGAAACAACTGGCGGGTAGCGGGTTTAGCAACTTGCTGTTACAACAGCGCCAAGGTAAGTAGCGCCACAAGACCTGTAGGAGCCAACCTGTTGGCGAGCGGCTTGACGCGGTGTTCCTGAACCACCGCCTCGCGAACAAGTTCGCTCCTACAGTGTATGGCTCAACCCCCTCCATTCGTCTCCCACAGTTGAAATGCCCATCACCACCCCCATATGAGTTTGCACTAGGGCATTTTCGCCCCGCTGCGTGGAGACTCTCCCCTTGACCACCATCGTTTCAGTGCGCCGTAACGGCAAAGTCGTCATGGCCGGCGACGGCCAGGTTTCGCTCGGCAATACCGTCATGAAAGGCAACGCGAAAAAAGTCCGTCGCCTGTACCACGGCGAAGTGATTGCAGGGTTCGCCGGGGCGACTGCCGACGCCTTCACCCTGTTCGAACGTTTCGAAGGCCAGCTTGAGAAACACCAGGGCCATTTGGTTCGCGCAGCCGTTGAATTGGCTAAAGAATGGCGCACCGACCGCTCCCTCAGCCGCCTCGAAGCCATGCTTGCGGTCGCCAACAAGGACGCCTCGCTGATCATCACCGGTAACGGCGACGTGGTTGAGCCTGAAGATGGTCTGATTGCCATGGGTTCCGGTGGCGCCTACGCTCAAGCGGCGGCCCGGGCGATGCTGCTGAAAACCGACCTGTCGGCTCGCGAAATCGCCGAGACTGCTTTGAATATCGCTGCAGACATTTGCGTGTTCACCAACCACAACATCACCATTGAGGAGCAGGACCTCGCCGAATAAGCCGTTTTCCAGGCCGCTCGCAGCAGCGGCCATGAGCGCTTTTTTTCAGCTAGAGGACCGCCACACATCATGTCTATGACTCCCCGCGAAATCGTCCACGAACTCAACCGCCACATCATTGGCCAGGACGATGCAAAACGCGCCGTCGCCATTGCGTTGCGCAACCGCTGGCGCCGGATGCAGTTGCCTGAAGAGCTGCGCGTCGAAGTGACGCCGAAGAACATCCTGATGATCGGCCCGACCGGTGTCGGTAAAACCGAGATCGCCCGTCGTCTGGCCAAGCTGGCCAACGCGCCGTTCATCAAAGTCGAAGCGACCAAGTTCACCGAAGTGGGTTACGTCGGCCGTGACGTCGAGTCGATCATCCGCGACCTGGCTGACGCCGCGATCAAGCTGCTGCGCGAACAGGAGATGACCAAAGTCCGTCATCGTGCCGAAGACGCCGCCGAAGATCGCATCCTCGATGCCCTGTTGCCACCGGCTCGCGTCGGCTTCAACGAAGACGCCGCGCCAAGCACCGATTCCAACACCCGCCAGCTGTTCCGCAAGCGTCTGCGTGAAGGCCAACTGGACGACAAGGAAATCGAGATCGAAGTCTCCGAGTCGGTGGGTGTCGATATTTCTGCGCCGCCGGGCATGGAAGAGATGACCAACCAACTGCAAAGCCTGTTTGCCAACATGGGCAAGGGCAAGAAGAAAGCCCGCAAGCTCAAGGTCAAGGACGCACTGAAACTGGTACGCGACGAAGAAGCCGGGCGTCTGGTCAACGAAGAAGAGCTGAAAGCCAAGGCGCTGGAAGCCGTTGAACAGAACGGCATCGTGTTCATCGACGAAATCGACAAAGTCGCCAAACGCGGCAACTCCGGTGGCGTTGACGTGTCCCGCGAAGGCGTACAGCGCGACCTGCTGCCGCTGATCGAAGGCTGCACCGTCAACACCAAGCTGGGCATGGTCAAGACCGACCACATCCTGTTCATTGCCTCAGGTGCGTTCCACCTGAGCAAACCGAGCGATCTGGTGCCTGAACTGCAAGGCCGTCTGCCGATCCGTGTCGAGCTCAAGGCCCTCACTCCACAGGACTTCGAGCGCATCCTCAGCGAGCCGCACGCATCGCTGACCGAGCAATACCGCGAGCTGCTGAAGACCGAAGGCTTGAGCATCGAGTTCCTGCCGGACGGCATCAAGCGCGTCGCCGAGATTGCCTGGCAGGTCAACGAGAAGACCGAGAACATCGGCGCCCGTCGCCTGCACACCTTGCTTGAGCGCCTGCTCGAAGAGGTGTCGTTCAGTGCTGGCGACCTGGCCAGTGCACAGGGTGCAGAAACCATCCGCATCGACGCCGACTACGTCAACAGCCACTTGGGCGAACTGGCCAAAGACGAAGATCTCTCGCGCTATATCCTCTAAGAAGCAAGCCTCAAGCTGCAAGCCTCAAGCCGGTTACCTTCCGCTTGCGGCTTGTAGCTTGCAGCTTGTAGGCTGCTCCTCATGACTAAACTTCCCATCGCAATCAATCTGCACAAGGCCTCGAAAACCCTGACGCTGAAATACGCGGCTGACGAGGAATACCGCCTGCCCGCCGAATTCCTGCGGGTGCATTCGCCTTCGGCCGAGGTTCAGGGTCACGGCAACCCGATCCTGCAATTCGGCAAGCTTGGCGTCGGTTTGACCAAGATAGAACCGGCCGGTCAGTACGCACTGAAATTGACCTTCGATGACGGTCATGACAGCGGATTGTTCACTTGGGAATACCTGTACCAATTGGCGCAACGCCAGGAACAATTATGGGACGAATATCTCACCGAACTCAAAGCTGCCGGAAAGACCCGCGACCCTTCCGCGCAAATCGTCAAGCTGATGCTCTAGCTCAACCGTCTGGCCTTTTAGGGCGACCTTTCTAATTCTCTTTGTTTCAATGTCCCTCGCAGAGGCCAACGACTGGCCCTGCTTGCGATTTTTTGAAATCTCGGGTAACCAATGGTTCTGGCAAGCTCCCTGCATTTATCTCATGCAGTTTGAATGCGCACATTTACGTGATGGATGAGGTCTCATCGCTCACGTAAATGTCGAATGGGAAAACCTGGTTTAGCCATCATCGGTAACCCGAGCAGTAGTGCTGGCACTCGCCTGTGTCACTGGTTCACAGGAGTGTTCAGTGCTCGTCTCAGGACAATGGAGCGTCGTAGATGAGTAGCAAGAATGAAGACCTGCAGCGCCAAGCTTCGGAAAACACGCTGGGGCTCAACCCTGTCGTAGGCGTGCGCGGTAAAGATTTAATGTCTACAGCGCGTATGGTTTTAAGCCAAGCCCTCAGGCAGCCCTTTCACAGCGTCAAACACGTCGCTCATTTCGGGCTTGAATTGAAAAACGTGGTGCTCGGCAGGTCGAATCTGGAACCTACCCCCGAAGACCGTCGTTTCGCTGATCCGGCGTGGAGCCAGAACCCCCTTTATCGCCGCTATCTGCAGACTTATCTGGCCTGGCGCAAAGAGCTGCATGACTGGATCGGTGACAGCAATCTGTCCGACAAGAACATCAGCCGCGCGCACTTTGTCATTAACCTGATGACTGAAGCGATGGCGCCGACCAACACCGCCGCCAACCCGGCTGCGGTCAAACGCTTCTTCGAAACCGGCGGCAAAAGTATTCTCGATGGTCTGTCGCACATGGCCAAAGACCTGGTTCACAACGGCGGGATGCCCAGCCAGGTCAACATGGACGCCTTCGAAGTCGGCAAAAGCCTCGGCACCACTGAAGGCTCCGTGGTTTTCCGTAACGATGTGCTGGAGCTGATCCAGTACAAGCCGATCACCGAACAGGTGTTGCAGCGCCCACTGCTGGTGGTGCCGCCGCAGATCAACAAGTTCTACGTGTTTGACCTCAGCCCGGAAAAGAGCCTGGCGCGCTTCTGCCTGCGTGGCAACGTGCAGACCTTCATCGTCAGTTGGCGCAACCCGACCAAGGCGCAGCGCGAGTGGGGTCTGTCGACCTACATCGATGCACTCAAAGAAGCCGTGGATGTGGTCACCGCCATCACCGGCAGCAAAGACGTCAACATGCTTGGCGCCTGCTCGGGCGGTATCACCTGCACTGCGCTGCTGGGTCATTACGCAGCGCTGGGCGAGCAGAAAGTCCATGCCCTGACCCTGCTGGTCAGCGTGCTCGATACCACCCTGGATAACGACGTAGCGCTGTTCGTCGACGAAAAAACCCTGGAGCAGGCCAAGCGCCATTCGTATCAGGCCGGCGTGCTGGAAGGTCGCGACATGGCGAAAATCTTCGCCTGGATGCGCCCCAACGACCTGATCTGGAACTACTGGGTCAACAACTACCTGTTGGGCAATGAGCCACCGGTCTTCGACATCCTGTTCTGGAACAACGACACCACTCGCCTGCCCGCAGCTTTCCACGGCGACTTGATCGAAATGTTCAAGAATAATCCGCTGACCCGCGCCAACGCGCTGGAAGTGAGCGGGACGCCGATCGACCTGAAGCAGATCACCAGCGACGTGTTCTGCCTGGCCGGCACCAATGACCACATCACGCCGTGGGGCGCATGCTACAAGTCCGCACACCTGTTCGGTGGCAAGGTTGAGTTTGTGCTCTCCAGCAGTGGTCACATCCAGAGCATTCTGAACCCGCCGGGCAACCCGAAATCACGTTATATGACCAACCCCGAACTGCCGACCGACGCCAAAGAATGGCAAGAGAACTCGACCAAGCACACCGACTCCTGGTGGCTGCATTGGCACAAGTGGCTTGGCGAGCGTTCGGGTGAGTTGAAAAAATCGCCGAAAGAACTCGGCAACAAGGCTTACCCGGCTGGCGAAGCTGCGCCGGGAACTTACGTACACGAACGCTAGACAATAAAACAGGGCGCTGGTGGATCTCTGGAAGGGCCGCCAGCCTTCGATGCGCGCTCACGTGACGGGCAACACGAGGATGTTCCTCGACCTATCTGGAAAGGCTCAGGACAGCTTTCCCCAGCGGTTTAACCCATAGGGCTTTCACGCATGCCGCAACCGTTTGTTTTTCGCACTGTCGACCTGGATGGCCATACCATCCGAACGGCAGTCCGCCCAGGCAAGAGTCACCTGACGCCGCTGCTGATTTTCAACGGCATTGGCGCCAACCTGGAGCTGGTCTTCCCGTTTGTCGACGCACTGGACCCGGACCTGGAAGTCATTGCTTTCGACGTGCCGGGGGTCGGTGGGTCGTCGACGCCGAACCGGCCTTTCCGTTTTCCGGGGCTGGCCAAACTGACGGCGCGTATGCTCGATTACCTGGATTACGGTCAGGTCAATGTGATTGGGGTGTCCTGGGGTGGAGCACTGGCGCAGCAGTTCGCCTACGACTATCCCGAGCGCTGCAAAAAGCTGGTATTGGCGGCCACGGCCGCAGGTGCGGTGATGGTCCCGGGCAAACCCAAGGTGCTGTGGATGATGGCCAGCCCTCGGCGTTACATCCAGCCGTCCCACGTGATTCGCATTGCACCGGAGATCTACGGCGGCGCCTTCCGTCGGAACCCGAACCTGGCAGCCAACCATGCTGCGAAAGTTCGGTCTACCAGCAAGCTGGGTTACTACTGGCAGCTGTTTGCCGGGCTGGGCTGGACCAGCATTCATTGGCTGCACAAGATCCACCAGCCAACCCTGGTGCTGGCCGGCGACGATGACCCGTTGATCCCATTGATCAATATGCGCCTGCTGGCTTGGCGGATACCCAATGCCCAGCTACACATAATCGACGACGGGCATTTGTTTCTGATCACCCGCGCCGAAGCGGTGGCGCCGATCATCATGAAGTTTCTACAGGAAGAACGGCAGCGCGCGGTCATGCATCCACAACCTGCGCCTGTTACCCGATAAGGGCTTGAGTCACTTGGTTTTTGCTGCCATTGAAAGGAGTTCCACTGACTGCATCCTGGCCGGAGTGCCCACGCGGTGCAGAATGTTCCAGACCTGCCGCGCTGGCGCCCTGTCGACTGACCGTCGCTATGGCGCCTTCGCGGCTGCTGTCTTGAGTACTGAATGTGTTGATGGACTGACGAAGGAGTGTTGCCCCCATGCGAGACAAATCAGCGACGAGCCCGGTGCTGCCAACCCCGGCCAGCTTCATCAACGCGCAAAACGCCATCACCGGCTTGCGGGGCCGGGACCTGCTTTCCACCCTGCGCAGCGTGGCCACTCAAAGCCTGCGCCACCCGGTTCACAGCGCCCGCCACGCCTTGGCGCTGGGCGGCAAACTGGGGCGCGTGTTGCTCGGCGATACTCCCTTCACTCCGAATCCGCATGACGCACGCTTTGCCGATCCGACCTGGCATCAGAATCCTCTTTACCGACGGGGTTTGCAGGCCTACCTGAGCTGGCAGCACCAACTCAAGAGCTGGATCGACGAAAGCGAGATGTCCACCGACGATCGCAACCGCGCGCACTTTCTCTTCTCGCTGCTCAACGATGCGCTGTCACCGTCCAACTCCCTGCTCAACCCGCTGGCGATCAAGGAACTGTATAACTCTGGCGGCAGCAGCGTGATCAAGGGTCTCAGCCACATGGTTGACGACCTGATGCACAACAACGGCCTGCCAAGACAGATCAACCGCGACGCGTTCGAAATTGGCAAGACCGTGGCGACGACGCCTGGCGTGGTGGTGTTTCGCAACGAGATGCTGGAGCTGATGCAGTACCGGCCGATGAGCGAAAAGCAGTACGCCAAGCCGCTGCTGGTAGTGCCGCCACAAATCAACAAGTACTACATTTTCGACCTCAGCCCGCAAAACAGCTTCGTCCAGTACGCGCTGAAGAACGGGCTGCAAGTGTTCATGATCAGTTGGCGCAATCCGGACGTCCGCCATCGGGAATGGGGCCTGTCGAGTTACGTCGAAGCTGTCGAAGAAGCGATGAACGTCACCCGCTCGATCACCGGCAGCCGCGACGTCAACATGATGGGCGCCTGCGCCGGCGGCCTGACCATGGCCGCGTTGCAAGGCCATTTGCAGGCCAAGCGACAACTGCGGCGCATCTCCAGTGCGACCTACCTGGTCAGCTTGCTGGACAGCCAGATCGAAAGCCCGGCGGCCCTGTTTGTCGACGAGCAGACCCTGGAAGCCGCCAAGCGCCGCTCGTACCAGAAAGGTGTGCTCGACGGTCGCGACATGGCAAAGACCTTCGCCTGGATGCGCCCCAATGACCTGATCTGGAACTACTTCGTTAACAACTACTTGTTGGGCAAGGCACCGCCGCCGTTCGACATTCTGTACTGGAACAACGACAGCACCCGTCTGCCGGCGGCGCTGCACGGCGACCTGCTGGACTTCTTCAAGCACAACCCGCTGAGTCATGTCGGCGGCCTGGAAGTCTGCGGCACCCCCATCGACCTGCAGAAGGTCAACGTCGACAGTTTCAGCGTCGGCGGGATCAACGATCACATTACGCCGTGGGACGTGGTGTATCGCTCGACCCTGCTGCTGGGCGGCGATAAGCGCTTCGTGCTATCCAATAGCGGCCATGTGCAAAGCATCCTCAACCCACCGGGCAATCCGAAGTCAAACTTCCTGGAGAGCGGCAAACTGAGCAGCGACCCGCGTGCCTGGTACTACGACGCCAAAACCACCGAAGGCAGTTGGTGGCCGAACTGGCTGGAGTGGATTCAGCAACGCTCGGGCGAACAGAAGGAAACGCTCATGGCCCTTGGCAGCCAGAACTACCCGCCGATGGAGGCTGCGCCGGGGACATATGTGCGCGTCCGCTAAAACACAAATCCCCTGTAGGAGCTAGCAAAGGCTGAGATGCGACCGGAAACCGGTCGCCAAGGTCTGAATCGCCGAAGGTCCTGCGGATCTTATCGCAGCCTTCGGCAGCTCCTACAGGGAACTGCGTTCAAAAAATCAAACTCCCAAACAAGAAGACTGGATGAAAACCCGCGACCGCATTCTCGAATGTGCCTTGAATCTGTTCAATGAACAGGGTGAACCCAACGTTTCGACGCTGGAAATTGCCAATGAGCTGGGGATCAGCCCCGGCAATCTCTACTACCACTTCCACGGCAAGGAACCGCTGGTCATGGGCCTGTTCGACTTGTTCCAGGCCGAACTTCAACCCCTGCTCGACCCACCCGCCAACGCCCGATTGGCGCCGGAAGATTACTGGCTGTTCCTGCACCTGATCGTCGAACGCCTGTCGCACTATCGCTTCCTGTTTCAGGACCTCTCCAACCTCGCCGGCCGGCTGCCGAAACTTGGCCGCGGCATCCGCAACCTGCTCAACTCGCTCAAGCGCACCCTGGCCTCGTTGCTTGCGCAGCTCAAAGCTCAAGGACAGATGATCAGTGACATGCAGGCGCTGGGGCAGCTTCTTGAGCAGATCAGCATGACCCTGCTGTTCTCGCTGGACTACCAACGCATCATTGGCAAGGAAGGCCAGGTACGGGTGGTGGTTTATCAAATCATGATGCTGGTCGCGCCCCACCTTGTCCCCGGCTCGCGCCAGGCAGTGGAGAAGCTGGCGATGCATTATCTGGAGCAGTAAGTACCCTGTAGGAGCGGGCTTGCCCGCGATGTCGGCATACCTGATACACCGCATCAAGCCGCTCGCCAACAAGTTGGCTCCTACACCCATAAAAAAGCCCGACCATAGGGCCGGGCTTTGGCAGTCCGTGAAATCAGGACTGGCTGGCTGGCGTCGACGCAGAGGTTGGCGTCGTTGCTGGCGCAGGGGTTACCGCTGGAGCAGCTGAAGCGCTCGGTGCGGGGGTTGTCGCAGCCGGCGGAGTTGCCGGTTTGGCGACGGCGGCAGGCTTTGGCGCTGCTGCTTTCGGTGCAGCTTTAGGCGCCGCTGGCTTTTTCGCCGCTGCGGGTTTTGCCGCTACTGCTGGCTTGGCCGCCGCGGGTTTCGCTGCGGGTTTAGCGGCCGCAGTTTTAGCCACTGCCGGTTTGGCTGCTGCAGGTTTCGCAGCAGGTTTGGCTGCGGCTTTAACGGCGACCGGTTTTGCTGCCGGTTTGGCCGCAGGTTTGGCTGCTGCAGTTTTAGCCGGTGCTTTGGCTGCTGCTGGTTTTGCTGCTGCCTTGGCCAGAGGTTTTGCCGCGGCTTTCACCGCAGGCTTTGCCGCTGCCTTGGAGGCAGGCGCTACCGAGGCACCGGTCAGTTTTTCAATTTGCTTGGTCAGTGTATCGACCTTGCTGTGCAGCGCTTTGACTTCACTGCGGCTCGGTACACCAAGGCGCGAAATCGCACTGTTCAGGCGCTTGTCGAAAGCCCCTTCGAGCTCGCTCCATTTGCCCAGCGCGAGGTCTTTGACATCGCCCACACGGGATTTAGCCGTTTGAGCGGTGGCCTTGGCAGCGCCAACTTGCTTGTCGAGACCTGCTTTGGTTTGCTTTTCAGCGCTCTCGCCGTCTTTAACCAACGTTTCGAACAGCTTACTTCCGTCATTGCTGATCTTGGAGTAAGCGCCTAAACCAGCCAGCCAGATTTGACGAGAGTACTTTTCAACCTCGCCAATCCAGGAGCTGCTTTCTTTTTCGACTTTCTTTTTGCCAGCCATCCCGCTCTCCTTATTGTTTACGCGCGACACGTTCAAGCAATGCCGTCAGCCCATCGAGCTTAGCAGAGAGTGTCTCTACGTCATGTTTAGACGCAATACCAAAACGATTCAAGGCGCTGGCCACACGGCTGTCAAAAGCTTTCTCTACTTTGTCGAATTGAACTTCGATCTTGCCTTTGATGCCCTTCACTTCGTCCTTGACCGTATCGATCTCGCTGTTGGCGGCCTCGATTTTTTCATCGACGATTTTCTTGCCTTTCTTCTCGGTCTCTTCGCCGGTCTTGATCAGCTCTTTAACGTACTCGGCACCCTCCTGACCAGCCTTGGCGTAGGCACCCAGGCCAGCCAGCCAGATCTTACGGGCATAAAGCCTAACCTCGGAAACAGCCTTGGTTTCTTCGGCTTCAACTTTCTTCTTCAAGGTTACTTTGACCATGGTGCACCTCACGCTCAAAAAGGGTTGGAGGAACTGCCCGCAGGGGTGTGGGCATGGAGGTCAAAATAATCAGAAAAATTAGAATGCTCACCCTAGGTTGCCGGCACCGCGTCGAAGAACAGAAAGCGCCCGAACCAGGCCTACCGTGAAAACCGAAACGCCTCACATTAAACGACGTCCTGCCTGATAGAAAAATCTCCCCGCGAGATGGAGCATTTGCTCATCAAGGAGAGACTGATGAACAGAAACAAAAATTCAAAGCGACGGCCATTGCAGGGCGTGATGTATCACATCACAATCGAATCATGATCGTTAGCTGGAAGCACAAAGGTCTTCGGGTCTTTTTCGAAACCGGGTCAACCAGTGGAATCAGGGCAGATCACTCCACCCGCCTGTCGTATGTCCTGACGATCCTGAATCGTGCGCAGACACCAAGTGATGTGAACCTCCCAGGCTGGAGACTGCACCCATTAAAAGGAGATAAGTCCGGTTTCTGGTCGATTACGTTAACGGCCAACTGGCGGGTGTTTTTTCGGTTCGTCGACACTGATGTCGAACTGGTCAACTATCTGGACTACCACTGAACGGAGGTCCCCCATGGGCATGTTCAATCCACCTCACCCAGGCAAAATCCTTCTTGAGGATGTTATTCCAGGCCTGGAAACCACAATTACCGAGTTCGCTCGCCATCTTGGCTTTGCTCGGGAAACCCTTTCCAGAATTCTGCACGGTCGCGCACCGATAAGTCCCGACCTGGCTGTCAGGCTAGAGCGAGCAGGTATCAGTAGCGCCCGTCTGTGGTTGGGGATTCAGGCGGACTATGACCTGTGGCAGGCAGAGAATCGTGAACAACCACCTATCGAGCGGTATGCGCAGGCAAGTTTCCTTACGCAATAAAACGCGATCGGTTGTGGGAGGCTTGCCTGCGAAGACGCCTGACCTGACACTCCGCGTCAAGCTATTCGCCAACAAATTGGCCCCCACAGATTTTGTGCCCACCCATTTTAAAATGGCCACATCACACCAACGCTTTATCCAGCGCCTTTTCGATCTCGGTCTTGATCGTGCCGCTGAAGGCTGACATCAGGAAGCCGACTTCGACGTCGACCTTGATCAAGGCATCAAACACGCTGACGGTGCCGCTGACGCCCGAGCCAGAGAGCTTTACGGTGTCGCCGGACCACTGCGGCTGGATCGAATATTTCTCGGCCAGTTTCTGTACCAGCACTTCTGCTTTCTGCTTTGCCGCCTCACGACCCAGGTCGTGAGCACGTTCAACACTAATCCGGGCCATCTAAGGACTCCTGTAGCCAAATGGTTCTGCCGGAACCCTGCTGACGTTCGCTGCGTCAATCCGTCCCGGCGCGTCACTATACTTACATTACGCGTTGCCAAGACAA
This sequence comes from Pseudomonas sp. NA-150, assembly GCF_044336365.1. Lineage (NCBI taxonomy): Bacteria > Pseudomonadati > Pseudomonadota > Gammaproteobacteria > Pseudomonadales > Pseudomonadaceae > Pseudomonas > Pseudomonas sp. NA-150. The sequence continues at coordinate 6,341,145 of NZ_CP172305.1, forward strand.
AGACCGCCTCGGGGATTAGAATGGCCCGCATTCTCTTCCGGTGACAGCGACATGAACGATCAGCGCAAAGGCAGCGATGCCGAACCGACCACCCATTTCGGCTACAAAAACGTGCCGGAAAGCCAGAAAGCCGAGAAAGTCGCTGAGGTTTTCCACTCGGTGGCGGCCAAGTACGACTTGATGAACGACCTGCTGTCCGGTGGCATGCACCGCCTGTGGAAGCGTTTCACCATCGAGCTTTCCGGCGTTCGCACCGGCAACCGCGTGCTGGATATCGCCGGCGGCACGGGCGATCTGACGAAAAAATTCTCGCACCTGGTCGGCCCGACCGGTGAAGTGGTACTGGCCGATATCAATGCCTCGATGCTTAAAGTCGGCCGTGACCGGCTGCTCGACCTCGGCGTGGCCGGCAACGTCAAGTTCGTCCAGGCCGACGCTGAAAAGCTGCCGTTCCCGGACAACTACTTTGACTGCGTGACCATCGCTTTCGGCCTGCGCAACGTGACCCACAAAGAAGACGCCTTGCGCTCGATGCTGCGTGTGCTCAAGCCCGGTGGTCGCCTGCTGGTACTGGAATTCTCCAAACCGACCAACGCTGTGATGACCAAGATTTACGACGCCTACTCGTTCGCCTTCATGCCACTGATGGGCAAGCTGATCACCAATGACTCGGAAAGCTACCGCTATCTGGCAGAGTCGATCCGCATGCACCCGAACCAGGAAACCCTGAAGTCGATGATGGTAGAGGCCGGTTTCGACCGCGTGACCTACCACAACATGACCTCCGGTATCGTCGCCCTGCACCGCGGTATCAAGCCCTGATGATATTCAGCGGCTTGCTCGCCAGCGTCGAGCACGGGGTCAACCGTGTGCTGCGGATGGACAGCACCGCGTTGCCGCGCCTGGAACACTTGAGCGGCAAGATCATCGCGATCGACTGCCTCAGCCCGCGCTTACAGGTGTTTATCCTGCCCAGCGACGACGGCCTGATGCTGGCCGCGCATTGGGAAACAGAAGCCGATTGCACCCTGCGTGCACCGGCGGCCCAACTGATGCGTCTGGCGCTGAGCAAAGACAAGACCGCTGTATTGCACGGCCCTGATCTCGAACTGGAAGGCGACAGTTCTGTGTTACTGGAACTGTTCGGCATTCTTCAGGACCTCGAGCTGGACTGGGAGTACGAGCTTTCCCGCTGGCTCGGTCCGGTGGCCAGCCCGCTGCTCGGCAGCCAGCTGCGCAGCGGTGCGCGCTGGACCAGCGACAGCATGGATAACCTGACCCAGAGCCTCGCCGACTACCTCAGCGAGGAGTCGCGCGCCCTGGTCGGCCATCGTGAAGCGCAAGCGCGCTTTGACGAGCTGGACCAGATCAAGCTTGACCTTGAACGTCTTGAGGCGCGCTTTGAGCGCCTTGCCCTCTCCCTCAAACCCAGCGATAACGCATGAAGCTGCTTGCCGTCCGCCGTCTGTTGCGCATCCAGCGCGTCGTGATCCGCTACCGTCTCGATGATTTGCTGTTCGCTCTGCCACTCCCGTGGTGGATGCTCGCCCTGCGTTTTGTCATGCCGTGGCGCTGGTTTCCGCGCAAAACCCTGGACCTGAGCCGTGGCGCGCGTTTACGCCTGGCGCTGCAAGACCTCGGGCCGATATTCATCAAGTTCGGCCAACTGCTGTCTACCCGCCGCGATTTGCTCCCCGAGGACATCGCCGACGAGTTGATGCGGTTGCAGGATCGCGTACCGCCATTCGATTCCCAGCAGGCCATCGACCTGATCGAAGAGCAGCTCGGGGCGAAGATCAGCGCCGTGTTCAGCCGGTTTGACGTCGCGCCGCTGGCTTCCGCTTCGGTGGCGCAGGTGCATGCCGCCCAGCTCAAGACCGGCGAAGAAGTGGTGGTCAAGGTCGTGCGCCCCGGCCTCAAGCCGATCATCAGCCAGGACCTGGCGTGGCTGTTCATTCTGGCGCGCATCGCCGAGCGGCTGTCGGCCGATGCACGGCTACTGCACCCGGTGGATGTGGTCAGCGACTACGAAAAGACCATCTACGACGAACTCGATTTGTTGCGTGAAGCCGCTAACGGCAGCCAACTGCGGCGCAATTTCGAAGGTTCGCCGCTGCTGTACGTGCCGCAGGTCTATTGGGACTGGTGCCGGCCAAAAGTGCTGGTGATGGAGCGCATCTACGGCATTCAGGTCACTGATCTGGCAACCTTGGCCGATCAGCGCACCGACATGAAAATGCTCGCCGAACGTGGCGTGGAGATCTTCTTCACCCAAGTGTTCCGCGACAGCTTTTTTCACGCCGACATGCACCCTGGCAACATTTTCGTCAGCACCGTGAATCCGTGGAGCCCGCAATACATTGCGATTGACTGCGGCATCGTCGGCAGCCTGACGCCGGAAGACCAGGACTATCTGGCCCGCAACCTGTTTGCCTTCTTCAAACGTGACTACCGCCGTGTGGCGCAACTGCATATCGATTCGGGCTGGGTGCCGCCAGAAACCAAGCTCAATGAATTCGAAGCTGCGATCCGCACAGTATGTGAGCCGATTTTCGAGAAGCCGTTGAAGGATATTTCCTTCGGTCAGGTACTGATGCGCCTGTTCCAGACCGCGCGGCGCTTCAATATGGAAGTGCAGCCGCAACTGGTGCTGTTGCAGAAGACCCTACTCAACATCGAAGGTCTGGGCCGCCAGCTGTATCCGGAACTGGACCTGTGGAGTACCGCGCAGCCGTTCCTGGAACGCTGGATGCGCGAGCGCGTCAGCCCGAAAACCGTGATGCACAACCTGCAAGCCCAAGTCGAACAAATCCCGCGTCTGGCGGGCCTTACCCGCGATTTGCTGGAGCGCATGGCCCATTCTTCTGCCGACCATCCGCTTATGCCACGCAATGACCGACGTCGCCGCGACGACGCCTGGGTCTTGCGCCTGATCGGTGCTGGCCTGCTGGCAGGCGGCGCAGTATTGGCCTCGGCACTGGCGGGCAGCGGTACGGCGATGGTCGCGGTGGTGGCCTGGCCGGCGTGGATCATGCTGGCGGCCGGCTTGTATCTGGTCGTGCGCCGATAGCCAGAGGCTTGAGCCGCTGGCACACTATTCAATCCGCCAGGCCGATAAAGAGCGTCTGGCAGTCGGAGTCGACAATGAAAGACTGGCTGGACGAGATTCACTGGAACAGCGATGGTTTGGTCCCGGCGATCGCTCAAGACCACAAGACCGGTCGTGTGCTGATGATGGCCTGGATGAACCGCGAAGCGCTGACGTTGACCGCAGCGGAGAACCGGGCCATTTATTGGTCGCGCTCCCGTGGCAAACTCTGGCGTAAAGGTGAAGAATCAGGCCACGTGCAGAAACTTCACGAAATGCGTCTGGACTGCGACGCTGACGTGATTATCCTGATGGTCGAGCAGATTGGCGGGATTGCCTGCCACACGGGCCGCGAGAGCTGCTTCTATCGGGTTTATGACGACAAGGGCTGGAAAGCCGTCGACCCAGTCCTCAAAGACCCGCACGCCATTTATCAGGCAGGACACACTCATGACTGACACCCTGGCCCGCCTGGCCGAAGTGCTTGAAGCACGCAAAGGCGCCGCTGCCGACAGCTCGTATGTCGCCAGCCTGTACCACAAGGGTTTGAACAAGATTCTGGAAAAGGTCGGTGAAGAATCGGTCGAAACCATCATCGCCGCCAAAGATGCCGCCGTCAGCGGTGATTGCAGCGACGTGATCTATGAAACGGCTGATTTGTGGTTCCACAGCATGGTGATGCTTGCAGCATTGGGCCAACACCCTCAGGCTGTGCTCGATGAACTGGATCGTCGCTTCGGACTGTCCGGACACGTGGAAAAAGCCACACGTTCCGCCGAATAAACAAGAACAACCAAGAGGACTGTTTGATGGGTATTTTTGACTGGAAACACTGGATCATCATTTTGGTCGTCGTCGTGCTGGTATTCGGTACCAAGAAGCTCAAAGGCCTTGGCTCCGACGTCGGCGAAACGATCAAGGGCTTTCGCAAAGCCATGAACGAAGAAGAAGACAAACCGCAGGCGCCGCCCGTGCAACCCGCCGCACCGGTACAGCCGATGCAGCAGACGCACACGCCACCTGCGCCGCAGACCGCGCCTGTGCACGAGCCGCACACCATCGACGTGCAAGCTCATAAAGTCGAAGATCCAATCCGCAAAGACTAGGTCGTGTTGAATGTTTGGAATCAGCTTCTCTGAACTGCTGCTGGTCGGCCTCGTTGCCCTGCTGGTCCTGGGCCCCGAGCGCCTGCCCGGTGCGGCGCGTACGGCAGGCCTGTGGATTGGGCGGCTGAAACGCAGCTTCAATGCGATCAAACAGGAAGTCGAGCGCGAAATCGGTGCCGACGAGATTCGTCGGCAACTGCATAACGAGCACATTCTGTCGCTGGAAGAAGAGGCGAAAAAGATCTTCAACCCGCAACCGACGCCGGTCGAACCTGTTGCAACGGTCGCCCCGACAGTCGAAGCCCACAGCATTGTGCCGCCAACCCCTGTCGCAGCACCTGAGCCCGTGGTTCACGCCGTGCCCGTCGAACCGGCACCGGTCGTCCACGCCAGCCCGACGCCTGTTACGCCTTCTGCCCACGATTCCTCTTTGCCACCGCGAGCCCCATGAGCGCAGACATCCCGGAAAACGATCAGCAGATGCCGCTGATCTCGCACCTCACCGAGTTGCGTACACGCCTGCTGCGTTGCGTAGCGGCGATTTTCTTGATCTTTGCCGGGTTGTTTTACTTCACCCAGAAGATCTACACCCTGGTGTCCGCCCCGCTACGGCATTACCTGCCCGAAGGCGCGACGATGATCGCCACCGACGTGGCCTCGCCGTTCCTGACACCGTTCAAGCTGACCATGATGTGCTCGCTGTTCCTGGCGATGCCGGTGATCCTGCATCAGATCTGGGGCTTCATCGCGCCAGGTCTGTACAAGCATGAAAAGCGCGTCGCGGTGCCGCTACTGGTTTCCAGCATCATCCTGTTCTACTCAGGCATGGCATTCGCCTACTTCCTGGTGTTCCCGCTGATTTTCCACTTCTTCGCCAGCGTGACCCCGGAAGGCGTGTCGATGATGACTGACATCGCCAGTTACCTGGACTTTGTCATGACCCTGTTCCTGGCCTTCGGTGTCGCATTCGAGATTCCGGTAGCCGTGGTGCTGTTGGTCTGGATCGGTATCGTCGACGTCAAACACCTGAAAAAAATTCGCCCATACGTGATCATCGGTTGCTTCGTGGTCGGCATGATTCTCACGCCGCCGGACATCTTCTCGCAGACCTTGCTCGCCGTACCGATGTGGCTGTTGTTCGAAATCGGCGTGTTGTGCAGTGGCATGATCACCAAGCGCGGCGATCACCCGGATGACCAAGACGCCGAGAAACAGGACCAACCGCCTGCGACTCAGCCGTGAACCTGCTGCTGCTCGAAGACGCCGACTTCATCTCGGCTGACCGGGTGATCCTGCGCGATCGCCGGCTCACGCACATGCAAGAGGTGCATCGTTCGCAAGTCGGCGACACTCTGCGCGTTGGCCGTATCGGTGGATTGCTGGGCAGCGCAGAGCTGTTGCGCCTGGAAAGCCATGAGGCCGAGCTGCAAATCCGTCTGGACCGCGCACCTCCCGTCAAACTGCCGCTGACTCTGATCCTCGCCCTGCCTCGACCAAAAATGCTGCGCCGTGTGTTTCAAACCGTGGCTACCATGGGCGTGCCCAGGGTCATTCTGGTCAACAGTTACCGCGTGGAAAAAAGCTTCTGGCAAACCCCCTTTCTCGAACCTGAAGCGATCCGCGAAAACCTGATCCTGGGCCTGGAACAGGCACGGGACAGCGTGCTCCCGGAAATCATCATCGAGAAGCGCTTCAAACCCTTTGTCGAGGACCGCCTGCCGCAGCTGGTTGAAGGCACCCTCGGTCTCATCGGCCATCCGGGTGACTACCCCGCCTGTCCACGCGACGTTGATCAGCCGGTAACCCTGGCCATCGGCCCGGAGGGTGGCTGGATTCCCTACGAAGTCGACCTGCTGAACAAGTCCGGGCTGCAACCGGTGCAGTTGGGCGAACGAATCCTGCGGGTTGAAACCGCCGTCACCGCGCTGCTGGCTCGCTTGTTTTGATGGCTTGAATACCCTTCGATATCAAAGGTTTTGATACTTCCCCCGACCTTTGTCGCAGTCGCATCCATAGTGGCAATCCTGCACTACAGTTCCATAATCTCTGGCCGATACCCGTGCACACTTTTAACAACGCACCTCAAGGAGCTGTCATGTACCGTTGGTTAGTACGAAACCTGGGAAATGTAAGCGTCAGCCTAAAACTGGCGATTGGCTTCGGCCTGGTGCTGTTGTTAACCCTGCTTATCACGCTCACCGGCTGGTCGGGCGTGTCGTCGCTGATCGAGCGAGGCGACAAGCTCGCGTCGATCTCTCGACTCAGCGAGCTGACCAAAGACCTGCGCGTTGCACGCCTGCACTATGAAACGCAGTTCAACGCGGCATCAGAAGCCGAGGTCACCGGCGTACTCAACCAGATCGACCAGGAACTGCGCACCGCACACAGCCGACTCAAGGTGGCTTCCGATCAAGTCTTGCTCGACGGCCAGTCAGAAGCGCAAGCCAGCTACCGCCGCGCCTTCACTGAAATGACCCAGTCCATTCAAACCCGCGAAGCCAGCGGGGTGAAGCTGGGCTCGACGGCTGATACCGCCGTTGCGAAAGTCGGCGACATTGAGGCGTCACTGCTCAAGGGCGACAACATCCTGGCCTTCAATGATGTGGTGTACCTGAGCAAACAGATCCAGCAAGCGCGCTTCCAGGTGCGTGGCTACACCTACAGTGGCAAGGATGAATTCGAAAAGGACGCCAACGCAGCCATCGACGAAGCCTTGATGGGTTTGAATAGCCTCGCAGGCTCGATTCCGTCCGAGTATCTGGGCAAGCTCAAAGACGCCAGCGATGCACTGAAAGCCTATCGCAGCGCCGTCGGTCAGTATCACGACGCTCAGCTGTCGAGCAAACAAGCGTTGGAGAAAATGACCGTCCAAGGCCAGCGCTTGCTGGATCTCAGCGTGCAACTGACCACTTCGCAAAACAGCAAACGCGACGCCGACAGTGCTCAAGCGCGCTCCATGCTGAGCCTCGTCACCGCCTTGGCCCTGTTGTTCGGCGTACTTGCGGCGTGGGCTATCACCCGACAGATCGTGGTACCACTGCGCCAGACTCTTGGCGTGGTTGAACGGGTGGCGTCGGGGGATCTGACCCATGACCTGCACGTCGAGCGTCACGACGAACTGGGCCAGCTGCAGAGCAGCATTCAACGCATGACCGTCGGCCTGCGCACCTTGGTTGGTGGCATCAGCGAAGGCGTGACGAAAATCTCCCACGCGGCGGATCAACTGTCCGCCGTGACCGAACAGACCAACGCCGGGGTCAACAGCCAAAAGATTGAAACCGACCAGGTGGCCACGGCCATGCATGAGATGACCGCGACCGTGCAGGAAGTTGCGCGCAACGCCGAGGAAGCTTCGGAAGCCGCAGTCGCCGCCGACCAGCAAGCTCGCGAAGGTGATCGCGTGGTTAACGAAGCGATCGCCCAGATCGAGCGTCTGGCCAGTGAAGTGGGTAACTCCACTGCTGCCATGGGCGAACTCAAACGCGAAAGCGACAAGATCGGCAGCGTGCTGGACGTGATCAAGTCCGTCGCCCAGCAAACCAACCTGCTGGCGCTCAACGCCGCCATCGAAGCCGCCCGTGCCGGGGAAGCCGGGCGCGGTTTCGCGGTGGTCGCCGATGAAGTGCGCAGCCTGGCGCAACGCACGCAGAAATCGACCGAAGAGATCGAACTATTGATCGTCGGCCTGCAAAACGGCACACAGCAGGTGGCGACGATCATGGACAACAGCCGCAGCCTGACCGACAGCAGCGTCGAACTGACCCGCCGTGCCGGCAGCTCACTGGAAAACATCACCCGCACCGTCTCGGCCATCCAGTCGATGAACCAGCAAATCGCCGCTGCCGCTGAACAGCAAAGCGCGACGGCGGAGGAGATCAACCGCAGCGTGTTGAGCGTGCGCGATGTCTCCGAGCAAACCTCTACGGCCAGCAAGGAAACCGCCGCCTCCAGCCTGGAACTGGCGCGGTTGGGCAATCATCTGCAAACATTGGTCGGCAAGTTCAAGGTGTAAACACCCATTGTAGGAGCCGGGCTTGCCCGCGATGGCGTCGTAACAGACCCACCGCGTCAAGCCAATCGCGGGCAAGCCCGACGCCTACAATCTTGATTTTCAGAACTTTCCTACAACCATCTCAGGTCACCCTCCCCAAGCTCCTGCCGATGCGAATAACAGGCATACCCATGTGCCGACTTTCGCATCCATTGCAGGAGTACCCCCATGTTCCGATCCCTGACCCAGGCTCTGGGTAACACACGCGTCAAACTCAAACTTGCCCTCGGCTTCGGCCTGGTATTGCTACTGACCCTGGCGATCACCCTGACCGGCTGGCATGGCCTGGGCACGATGATCGAGCGGTCCGAGTCTCTGAGCACAATCGCTCAACTGAGCAGCGCGACCAAGGACTTGCGCATCGAGCGCATCACCTTCCGCACAGAGAACACCACCGAAGCCGCCGCTGCGGTGGTCAAGCGCCTGAATGACCTCGAGACGCAGCTCAACGCGCTACGCGCCACGATAGATGACCCACACAGCCTGACACTGCTCTCCAGCCAGAGCGAAGCCATACAGCGCTTTGAGCGCACTTTCGAGCAACTGGCCGACACGCTGAAAGAACGCGGTAAAACCCGGACCGAGCTCGATCAACAGTCAGAAAAGGCCATGCAAACCGTGGCTCAAGTCGAAACCGAAGTGCTGAAAGCCGTCAGCCAGGAACAGGACAGCAGCGAGCGACTGGACGAGTTCACCAACATCTCGCAACTACGCCAACAGATTCAGAACGCGCGCTATCAAGTACAGGCCTATACCTTCAGCAACCAGGAGGACTATGAAGTGGCGGCGATCAGCGCCATTGACGAGGCACTGAAGGAAGTCGGGCAAATTGCCGAGGATCAATCCGACTCCAACATCAGCGGCCTTCAGCAAGCGCACCAGACGTTGCAGAGCTATCGCGACAAGCTGGGCCAGTTCAAGGACATGCAGGTCAAGGCCGAGGCCGCGCAAGAAACCATGGAAGCACTCGGTGACCAGTTGTTGGCTGCCAGTGGCGAGCTGAGCAATCGCCAGACCCTTCAACGCGACGCCGAAGCGGCTCGATCCCGCACCCTGTTGACCAGCGTTGCTGGCCTGGCGCTATTCCTCGGTTTGCTGGCAGCCTGGTTGATGACCCAGCAAATTATCGTGCCGCTGCAACAAACGCTGGTCGCCGCCGGGCGCATTGCCCAAGGCGACCTGAGCCATGATTTGAAAGTCGAGCGTCGCGACGAGATGGGCCAGTTGCAAGCCAGCATGCAGCAGATGACCGTCAGCCTGCGCGAATTGATCGGCGGAATTGGCGATGGCGTCACCCAAATCGCCAGCGCGGCTGAACAGCTGTCTGCGGTGACCGAGCAGACCAGTGTCGGGGTGAACACGCAACGTGTAGAGACCGATCAGGTGGCCACGGCGATGAACCAGATGACAGCAACTGTCGCCGAAGTCGCACGCAATGCTGAAGAAGCGTCTCACGCGGCAATGGAGGCTGATCAGCAAGCACGCGAAGGCGACAAAGTGGTCGCCGAGGCGATTACCCAGATTGAGGCGCTGGCCAGTGAAGTCGGCAACTCGACCCAGGCCATGAATCATCTCAAACTCGAGAGCGACAAAATCGGCAGCGTGCTGGATGTGATCAAGTCAGTGTCGCAACAAACCAACCTGCTGGCGCTTAATGCCGCCATCGAGGCTGCCCGGGCTGGGGAGGCCGGACGCGGCTTTGCGGTGGTTGCCGATGAGGTTCGCGGGCTGGCGCAACGTACGCAGCAGTCCACCGAAGAAATCGAAGAACTGATCGCCGCCCTGCAGCAAGGAACTCAACAGGTCGCCACCGCGCTCGAGAGCAGTCGCACCCTGACCGACAACAGCGTCGAGCTAAGCCGTCGAGCCGGCAGCGCCCTGGAGCACATCACCCGCACCGTCTCGACCATCCAGAACATGAACCAGCAGATCGCCACGGCCGGTGAACAACAGAGCGCTGTCGCTGAAGAGATCACCCGTAGTGTGCTGAATGTGCGGGATATCTCCGAGCAGACAGCGGCGGCCAGTGAGGAGACAGCCGCGTCGAGTATCGAGCTCGCTAGACTAGGCAATCATTTGCAGGGGTTGGTGGGCAGGTTCAAGGTTTAGCGGCAACTTTAGGAATTTGTGGTTGGACAAAAGCTCACGGTTGGCCCCCATTTTGTAGGAGCTGCCGAAGGCTGCGATAAGGCCGGAACTGCCTTCGCGATGTCGATTGATCGCAGCCTTCGGCAGCTCCTACAGGAGTTGTGTGTTGCCTGGGAACATAGAATCGAGTCTGCCTCATGATCCGAGGTGACCACAGCTTTATGGGCCAAAAAAACGCCCCTGAGATTGCTCTCAAGGGCGTTGATTTTTTACGGTGTCATCGAATCAAGCGCTGGCCATCTGCCGTTGCTCAAGCCGTGCTACCGGCTGCAAGGGCAGCAGCGGCGCATGCGGGTCGGCTTTGATCGACTCACGCCAGGCCGCCAGCCACGCCGGATGACCTTCGCTCCATACCTGCTCGTGCAGACGCGCCAAGGCGACCGGGTCGCTGAGTATCATCAGGCGCTCAAGATTGTTGAGCTTCTCCGGGCCGCTTTTGATGGCATGACGAACACGCTCGACACGCACAAACTCAACCGGCTCGGCATGCAGGTGTCGCGAGGTCGCCAGGGCACAGGCCAGAGCGTTCTGCTGCGGGTCGACCACCGCCCGGATGAAACCCTGCTTCAGTGCATGCCAGCGGTTTTCATGGGTGTAGTTGTCGGTCGCGATCAGCTCTTGCGGCGGTGCGTATTCCTCAGGGATCAGGAACAGTTTTTCATCGCGCGCCTTGACGCCCAGGCCAACCCGGCTGGAAATCACCGAGACCGGAATCGACAGGATCAGCGAACCAACAATCGGCGCCAACCACCACAGGAAACTCGGGTTCAGCGAGGCTACCAGCAGGCCCCAGCATAAGCCCAGCAGGGTTTGCGGGCCATGACGCTTGACCGCTTCACCCCACGAGGTGGAGTCGTCGTCGCGCTGCGGCGAGTTCCAGGTCGCGGCCCAGCCGAGGAACGCGGCCAGTACGAAACGGGTATGGAACAGCATGCGCACCGGCGCCAACAGCACCGAGAACAGCATCTCCATCAGCATCGACATCGTGACCTTGATCCGACCGCCGAAGCCCTCCGCGCCCTTGGCCCAGATCAAAATGATACTGAGCAGCTTAGGCAGGAACAGCAACACAATGGTGGTCGAGAACAGCGCGACTGCCTTGTCCGGGTGCCATTGAGGCCACAGCGGATACAGCTGGCGTGGCTCCATGAAGTACTGCGGCTCCAGCAGCGTGTTGACCGCCAGCAGCGCCGTCGACAGCACCAGGAAGAAGAACCACAGCGGCGCCGACAGGTAGGACATCACGCCGGTCAGGAACACTGCACGGTGTACCGGGTGCATGCCCTTGACCAGGAACAGGCGGAAGTTCATCAGGTTACCGTGGCACCAGCGACGGTCACGCTTGAGTTCGTCCAGCAGGTTCGGCGGCAATTCTTCGTAACTGCCAGGCAAGTCATAGGCAATCCAAACGCCCCAGCCGGCACGACGCATCAGCGCCGCTTCAACGAAGTCGTGGGACAGGATTGCACCGGCGAAAGCACCTTTACCGGGCAACGGCGCCAGGGCGCAGTGCTCGATGAACGGCTTCATCCGAATGATCGCGTTGTGACCCCAATAGTGGGATTCGCCCAACTGCCAGAAGTGCAGGCCGGCAGTGAACAACGGACCGTAGACCCGGGTCGCGAACTGCTGCATGCGCGCATAAAGGGTGTCCATGCCCGACGCCCGTGGCGCGGTCTGGATGATACCGGCGTCCGGGGTGGCTTCCATCAAGCGCACCAGACTGGTCAGGCATTCACCGCTCATGACGCTGTCGGCATCCAGCACGACCATATAACGGTATTCACTGCCCCAGCGACGGCAGAAGTCGTCGAGGTTGCCGCTTTTGCGTTTTACCCGACGACGACGGCGACGGTAGAAGATCTTGCCGAAGCCTTTGCTCTCGCGACACACGTCAAGCCAGGCTTGCTGTTCAGCAACAGCAATGTCGGTGTCGTTGGTGTCGCTGAGGACGAAGAAGTCGAAGCGATCCAGATCACCGGTAGCGGCAACGGATTCGAATGTGGCGCGAAGACCGGCGAACACGCGTGGAACGTCTTCGTTGCAGATGGGCATCACGATAGCGGTGCGCGCGCCGGCTTCGATCGGCTCATTGCCTGCGCTGGCCCCGGAAATCCGGTATTTGTCATGGCCGGTGAGCAATTCGAGAAAGCCCATCAGCGCGGTCCAGAAACCGGCCGAAACCCAGCAGAACAAGATACCGAACAGCAACAGAATGCTGCTCTGCAACGCATACGGCAGCACTTGCAGCGCGGTTTGCAGCAAGGTCTGGTGGGTGATTTCGTCGAACGATACCAGCGACCAGCCCTGATACGGCATGATCCCTTTCATATACCAGCTGGCGACGATGGTTTGACCCAACATCAATACCAGCAAGATATAACGACGCAACGAACCGACAAAGCGCCAGCGTGCCTGTGGCAGCTCGCGATTTGGCTTCGGCGGCTCGGGAGCGTTTTTACGCCCGGTCAGCCGACGCCAGCCGCGCACCAGGATATTGGTGCGCCACGGCTCGGGAATGACCTTGGTGCGACGGATCGGCGGCGTAGCTTTCAGGCTAACCCGACCACTGGCGTCGAGAACAAGCATTTCTGCTTCTTCCAGTTCGTCAGCGGTAGTCAGCGTCAGACGACGGCCCACCGATGCCTGGGCGGCGTCGGCAGCTTCCGTCACCGGCTGAGCCGAAAGACGCTCATGCAGCTCGGCGAACGAGGTGCAGCCAGCGAGTTCCGCACGCTGCACATCGCTCATCGGCAGGTGTGCCAGGTACTCGTTCAGAGACACTGGCACGGCTTGGGAATTACTCATCGGAAGGCAACTGGTAGCTCCAGGTCTCGGTCAGCATTTGCACGTTGCTGGCCGGTTCCGGATTAGTAGGGGCAGCTTCGACTTCAGGCTGCGGGATCTGTTTGTCCTTCTTCTCTGCCTTCTCTGCCCGAGCAACCTTGTCCGCCTTGCTGACAACAGCCGCGGTAGGTTCCTTGGTCGGTGCAGCAGCCACATCCCTGAGCAGCGCGGCACGCATTTCGATCGGCTTCTTGGAGTCCTTGACCTTGATCCGCAGTGTCAAACGCCAGCCCTTGGTTTCAGGGTTGTAACGCAGCGTATTTTCGATCAAGTCGGTGTTTTCGTCAGTGGTCACCTGGCTACGGACCGGCGCATCAGCCGGCAAGGTCGCCAACGGGCCACCTTCGAAATCGACCAGGAATGCCAAGCTGCCGTCTGGTTGACGGATCAGGTTGGATTGCTTGACGTCACCGGTAGAACGCAGGGTTTGCTTAACCCAACCCTGATCAGGCGAATGAAGGCTCGCTTCGTCCATGGTCCAATGCAAACGATAGCTGAAATCCAGCGGCTGGCCTGGCTCAGGCAGCTTCTCCGGGCTCCAGAACGCTACGATGTTGTCGTTGGTTTCGTCGGCAGTCGGAATTTCAACCAAGTCGACGGTGCCGTTGCCCCAATCACCCTTCGGCTCGATCCAGGCACTTGGGCGCTGGTCGTAACGGTCATCCAGGTCTTCGTAGCTGCTGAATTTGCGACCACGCTGCAACAGACCGAAACCACGCGGGTTTTCCACCGAGAAGTTGCTGACAGACAGGTGTTTCGGGTTGTTCAACGGACGCCAGATCCACTCGCCATTGGCCGCATGGATCGACAAACCGGCGGAGTCGTGCAGTTCACGGCGGTAGTTCAGCACTTTCGACGGCTGGTTGGCGCCGAACAGGAACATGCTGGTCAGCGGTGCCAGGCCCAACTTGGTGACCTTGTCACGCAGGAACACGCGGGCTTTGACGTCAACGATCGAGTCGGTGCCCGGACGCAGGGTCAGCTGATAAGCACCGGTCGCACGTGGCGAGTCGAGCAAGGCGTAGATCACCAGTTGCTTGTCGGTCGGTTTTGGACGCTCGATCCAGAACTCGGTGAAACGCGGGAACTCTTCGCCCGACGGCAAAGCAGTATCGATCGCCATACCACGCGCGGACAAACCATAGACCTGGCCTTTACCGACTACCCGAAAGTAGCTGGCGCCCAGCATGGTCATGATTTCGTCGTTCTTGTCGTCTTTATTAAGCGGGTACAGGACACGGAAGCCCGCGTAACCCAGCTGTTCAGTCGACTTGGGGTCGAACTTGACGTCGCCGAAATCAAAACGACTCGGGTCGTACTTGATCTCCTGGACGTCAGTCGCAGTGATTTCGTTGATTTTTACCGGCGTGTCGAAGTGCATGCCCTGGTGATAGAAGGACAACTTGAACAGCGACTTGTCTGCCGCCCACTCGGCCTTGTCTTCGCGGAAGCGAATTTTCTGATAGTCGGCGAACTTCATGTCGCGGAATTCGTTGGGCAGATTGCTCTTCGGAGCATCGTACTTCTGCCCGGCCAAGTCTTTCGCCCTGGTCGCAACATCCTCAAGATCGAATGCCCAGAGCGAGCTCGAGCCGAACAGGCAAATCAGTGCCGAGCCAGCCAAGAGCGCGCTACGCAGGCGCTTGCCGGGTGTCATTGGAGCATTACAGGGACTAACAATCACGAGCAACCCTCGCCGAAAAACAGATCAAAAAACCAACAGCCAGCTATCACATGGCGGGTTGGCGAGCATTGTTCCGACTCCGAAAGGGCAGAAGAATTCCCTAAACGGTGACGGACCAGCCTCTGGCTATATCAATTGGGTCAACGAACGCTGATCCCCGTAGCGCGCGATTATCTAGTAGGCAGCGTTACAACGCATCATGTCCGATGAAGTATTTATTGCTTTTTCGCCTAATAAATCCGGGCAACCACGGCAATCGCGGGGTTCAGCTCTCAAGCAAAAATGTCACAGGGCCATCATTCACGAGATGAACTTGCATATCTGCACCAAATTGGCCCGCCGCGACCCTCTCGTGCATAACTTTAGCCTGCTCTAATAGATAGTCGAACAGCTCGGCGCCCACCGCTGGCGGTGCCGCCTTGGAGAAACTCGGGCGCAAGCCGCTTTGGGTGTCGGCGGCCAGCGTGAACTGCGACACCAATAGCAAACCACCGGCCACATCGGTCAGCGACAGGTTCATTTTGCCGTCGGCGTCACTGAATACCCGGTAGTTCAGCAACTTGTGCAGCAACTTGTCGGCACTGGCCCGCGTGTCTTGAGGCTCGACACCGACCAATACCAACAATCCCTGATCGATGGAGCCGACAATTTCACCGGCCACCTCGACCCTCGCACCGCTGACGCGTTGGAGCAGCCCTTTCATGACGATCCCATCACGCTTCTTCGGGCGGCAGATCGAGCAATCGGCGACCAATCTGGTTGGCGGCGCGGATCAGCGCATCGGTGATGCACGGTTCCGAGGCAGCGTGCCCGGCGTCGCGAATCACTTGCAGCTCGCTGTTCGGCCAGTTCTGGTGCAATTCCCAGGCATTGTCCAGCGGGCAGATGACATCGTAACGACCGTGCACGATCACGCCGGGCAGATGGGCAATCTTCGGCATGTCGCGAATTAACTGGTTCTCTTCAAGGAACGCGTTGTTGGTGAAGTAATGGCATTCGATACGGGCAATCGACAGCGCGCGCTGCGGTTCCGAGAAACGGTCGACCACCAGCGGATTGGGCCGCAACGTCGCGGTGCGCCCCTCCCAAGTCGACCAGGCCTTGGCCGCGTGCATCTGCGCAATCTGGTCGTTGCCGGTCAGGCGCTTGTGGAACGCGCTGAGCAAGTCGCCGCGCTCTTCCACCGGGATTGGCGCCAGGTAGTCCTGCCAGTAATCCGGGAACATGCGGCTCGCGCCTGCCTGGTAGAACCATTCGATTTCTTGCGGACGGCACAGAAAGATCCCACGCAGGATCAGGGCATGTACGCGCTCCGGGTGAGTCTGGGCATACGCCAATGCCAGGGTCGAACCCCATGAACCGCCAAACAACACCCACTTTTCGATGCCCAGGTGCTTGCGGATGGTTTCGAGGTCTTCGACCAGATGCCAAGTGGTATTGTTTTCCAGGCTGGCGTGCGGGGTAGAACGACCGCAACCGCGCTGATCGAAGGTAATGATGCGATACATGTTAGGGTCAAAAAACCGACGACTTTGCGCATCACATCCCGCGCCAGGCCCGCCGTGAATAAAAACCACTGGCAAACCTTCTGGAGAACCGCTTTCATCCACGTAGAGCACATGAGGCTTTTCCACGGCCAGATCGTGCCGGGCGTAAGGTTTGATCTGCGGGTACAAAGTCTGCATAGGTGCTCCAAAGGGGCGTTTCAAGAACTTCTAGTGGTTCTGGCTTCAAGCATCATAAACCCGAATCAAGTATTGATCATGCCCTTAGAACGTCAAAAAGCCCATGTGTGGAACGATCAATGCAAGAGATTTACCAGATGAAATAACACGCGAACCACAGAGCCGCACCTCTGTCGAAGCGTCTAGAGTAAAACATCCCGCTGCTTATTCGTCTGCTCGTAAGAGGTCGCATTGATGTCAGAGGAACCGCTCGTTAAAGACGCCGACGTGGCCGCGTTTCGCGCCGCAGTACTCGCCAAGCTTACGTACGCCGTGGGCAAGGACCCGGACCATGCGTTTGACCATGACTGGTTTGAAGCCATCGCCCTTGCCGCTCGCGACCATATGGTCGAGCACTGGATGGACCACACCCGACAGATCTATCGCAAAGGCCAGAAACGGGTCTATTACCTTTCCCTTGAATTTCTCATCGGCCGGTTGCTGTATGACAGCCTGAGCAACCTCGGGTTGCTGGACATTGCCCGACAAGCCCTGACCGAACTCGGCGTCGACCTTGAGCGCATACGACTGCTCGAACCCGACGCCGCGCTGGGCAACGGCGGCCTCGGTCGTCTCGCCGCGTGCTTCATGGAAAGCATGTCGACCCTCGGCGTCGCCGCGCACGGCTACGGCATTCGCTACGAGCACGGCCTGTTCCGTCAGGCAGTGGTCGATGGCTGGCAGCAAGAGCAGACCGAGAACTGGCTGGATTTCGGCAACCCTTGGGAGTTTGAGCGCGCGGAAGTGATCTACCCGATCGGCTTCAACGGCAGCGTCGAAACCCTGATCAGCGAGACCGGCGAGCAACGCCAGGTCTGGCGGCCGGGCGAAACGGTCCGTGCCGTGGCGTATGACACGCCCGTGGTCGGCTGGCGCGGTTCAAGCGTCAACACCTTGCGTTTATGGCGGGCGCGGGCCGTTGAAGACCTGCACCTTGAGCGTTTCAACGCCGGCGACCACTTTGGCGCGGTGGCCGAAGTGGTCCGCGCAGAAAGTATTTCCCGCGTGCTTTACCCCAACGACGCGACCGAAGCCGGTCAGGAACTGCGCCTGCGTCAGGAATACTTCTTCGTCTCCGCATCGTTGCAAGACTTGCTGCGTCGCCACCTGAACATGCACGAATCGCTGCACTCGCTACCGGAGCATGCGGCGATTCAAATGAACGATACCCACCCTTCAATTGCCGTCGCGGAACTGATGCGTATTCTGATCGATACGCACGGCATTCCCTGGGAAGCCGCGTGGAAAATCACCGTCGGCACCCTGGCCTACACCAACCACACCCTGCTGCCCGAGGCGCTGGAGACCTGGTCGGTGGGGCTGATGGAGCGGATGCTGCCACGGCACATGCAGATCATTTACCTGATCAACGCCCTGCACATCGACGAACTGCGCGCCAAGGGCATTCATGACTTCGACGTCTTGCGTGCGGTGTCGCTGATCGAAGAAGACAACGGTCGGCGCGTGCGCATGGGCAACCTGGCGTTCATCGGCTCGCACAGCATCAACGGCGTGTCGGCGCTGCACACTCAATTGATGCGCAAGACCGTGTTCGCCGAACTGCACAAGCTGTACCCGGATCGAATCAACAACAAAACCAACGGCATCACCTTCCGCCGCTGGTTGCACCAGGCCAACCCGACGCTGACCGGCATGTTGGTAGACGCCTTGGGTGCGGACGTTCTCGACAATGCCGAAACGCGATTGATCGATCTGGAACCGTTTGCCGAGAAAGCGACCTTCCTCAAACAATTCGCCGAACAGCGCCTGAAAAACAAAAAGGCACTGGCCAACATCATTCAGGAACGGCTGGGGATTACCGTCAATCCGCAAGCGATGTTTGACGTTCAGGTCAAACGTATCCATGAATACAAGCGCCAGTTGTTGAACCTGTTCCACACCGTGGCGCTGTATCAGGCAATGCGTGCCGAACCTGAAACCGACTGGGTGCCTAGGGTCAAGATCTTCGCCGGCAAAGCTGCCGCCAGTTATCACTCAGCCAAACTGATCATCAAACTGTCCAACGACATCGCGCGCACGGTCAACAACGACCCAACCCTGCGCGGCATGCTCAAAGTCGTGTTCATGCCCAACTACAACGTCAGCCTGGCGGAAAGCATCATTCCGGCGGCCGACCTGTCGGAGCAGATTTCTACCGCTGGCCTGGAAGCCTCGGGTACCAGCAACATGAAATTCGGCCTCAACGGCGCGCTGACTATCGGCACCCTGGACGGTGCCAACGTCGAGATGAGCGAACAGATCGGGCTTGAGCACATGTTCATCTTCGGCCTCACATCGCAGCAGGTCGAAGCGCGCAAACGCGTGGGCGACTACAACGCCATGGCTGACATCGTCGCCTCACCAAGACTCAACGACGTGTTGCTGGCGATTCGTGGCGGGGTATTCTCGCCGGACGATCCGAATCGCTATATAGGCCTGGTCGACCAGTTGATCGCCTACGACCGCTTTCTGGTCTGTGCGGACTTCGAGTCGTATTGGGCGGCGCAGAGCAAAGTCGAAGAACTGTGGCACGACCCGAAAAAATGGTGGCGCTCGGCGGTGCTCAACACCGCGCGAATGGGTTGGTTCTCTTCGGACCGGACCATTCGAGAGTATTCCAACGACATCTGGAAGGCGCTCGACGAGAAATAGCCAAAGCCCCCTGTAGGAGCGAACTTGTTCGCGAGGCGGTGTACCTGATGCACCTCATCAAACCTCTCGCCAACAAGTTGGCTCCTACAGACTCCAGGCTTGCCTGCGAAGGCGTCAGCACGCTATACCTGAATCCAACTGTGCTGCCGTAAAGGGATGTCAACGCGTGCAATGGATTCTGATGCTGGCTGGTCTTGTCCTGGGTGGTTTTTGGGACGAGTCCTTCATTGGCGCCATCGTCGGCGCACTCTTCGGCCTTGGCTTGGGGCAAGCCATTCGCTTGGCCACGCTGAAACGCCAACTAGAGACGCTCGAACAACGCCTGTCTGTGCTGGAGGGGCCTGCCGAGCCTGTCCAAACGCTGGTTGAAACCTCAGAACCCGCACCAACCGAGCCTGAACTCACCTGGGACCTGCCCGCCGCCGAGAGCGCCTGGATCGAACCCGCGACAACGCCCACCCCAGCCCTGCCCCGAACGCCAAACCTGATCGAACGTGGCTTTACCGCCGCGCGTAATTGGCTGGTCGGCGGCAACACTGTCTTGCGCGTCGGCGTGGTGTTGTTGTTTCTCGGACTGGCTTTTCTGCTGCGTTACGCCACCGAAGGTGTGGTGATCGCGTTAGAAGTGCGTTACGCCGCGGTCGCTGCCGCCGCCTTGGGTCTATTGACGTTGGGCTGGTGGCTACGTCGACGCAAGCGCAATTACGCACTGATTTTGCAAGGCACCGGTGTCGGCGTGCTCTACCTGACGATCTTCGCCGCCATGCGCCTGCACACGCTGATCGATCCCAATATCGCCTTCGTTTTATTGGTGATGATCACAGTATTCGCGGCGGTTCTTGCCATCACTCAGGATGCGCTGGGCCTGGCCGCAGCCGCCGCGCTCGGTGGTTTCGCCGCGCCGTTGCTGACCTCCACAGGTGCGGGCAGCCACGTCGCGTTGTTCAGTTACTTCGCCTTGCTCAACGCCGGGATTTTCGCCATCGCCTGGTTCAAGGCCTGGCGCCTGCTGAACCTGATCGGTTTTGTCGGTACGTTCGGCATTGGTTTCGCCTGGGGCGCAAAAGCCTACACACCCGAGCTGTTCTGGAGCACCGAGCCGTTTCTGATCCTGTTCTTCCTGATGTATCTGGCGATTGGCCTGTTGTTCGCTCGGCGAAAATTGCAGGAGCTAAGCAACGGGCCTGAAGACGACAGCCGTGGCGCGGTACTGCGCTGGTCGGCACGTCAGGGGGATTACGTCGACGGCAGCATTCTGTTCGGGCCGCCGATTGTGGGTTTCGGCCTGCAATTCGCCCTCGTCCAGCACATCGAATTCGCTGCCGCGTACAGCGCCTTGGCCTTGGGTCTCCTCTATATAAGCATAGCCCGGTTATTGGCCGGACGCGCACCGGGGCGGGCGCTGTTGTTGGTGGAAACCTGCCTGGCGCTGGGCGTGGTCTTCGCCTCGCTGGCCATTCCGCTGGGGCTGGAGGCCCGCTGGACCTCCGCCGCTTGGGCGGTCGAAGGGGCTGCGGTGTTCTGGCTCGGTTTGCGCCAACAACGCACGCTGGCCAAGGGATTCGGCTTACTGCTGCAAATCGGCGCCGGTTTGGCGATTGTTGATGACTTTCAGAGCTTCTTTTACCAAGCCCATTACAGGTTACTGACGCACGGCGACTTCTGGACGCCGCTGATTGTCGCGCTCGCCGCCATGATCAGCGCCGGATGCCCGCTGCGCCTGACACCCGCCGACTCCGTGAAGTACCAGCGACTGTCCGCTGCACTGCTGGCTTGGGCGGCAGGCTGGTGGGCGGTGGCGTTGGTCAGCGGCGTGCTGCGCTTCGCTTCAAATGAAATGCAGACCCCGGCCCTGCTGTTGCTGGGTGCCGCCAGCAGCGCACTTTGGAGCGTGATCGCGTTGCGTCTGCGCTGGCGGGCGTTTGCCGTGCTCTGTACCTTGCTGACCCCGGCCTGCGCCGCCGTGCTGCTGACCACCTACCACTACGATTACAACCCAGTTGCACAGTGGGGCTGGCTGGCGTGGGGCGCGGTGTTCGTGGTGCATCTGCTGTCGTTGCGACGTCTGGCCACTACCTTGCCCGGCTGGGCGGCCAGCGCGGCGCACGTCATGGGCTGCTGGCTGATCATCAGCGTACTGGCGCTGGCGCTGCGCTTCGGCCTGATGCAACTGTCGGAACACTACAACGCCTGGCGCTGGCTGGGCTGGGCGTTGCTGCCGAGCCTCTATCTGGTTTTGATGGCCTCCGCGCGACAATGGCCGTGGCCGATTGACCACTACGCCGTCGAGTACCGAGTGTGGGCGGCCGCGCCGTTGGCGCTGTTGATGCTGGTGTGGTTCTGGCTGGCAAATACCTTCAGCGATGGCGCTGCCGATCCGTTGCCCTATCTACCGCTGATCAACCCGCTTGAGTTGGGCCTGTTATTCGCCCTCGCCGGGATTTTCCTGTGGATGCGCAGTCGTTTGACGATGCTCGGGGTCGAACCCTCCTACGCACAACGCGCTGCGCAAATCGTTGCCGGGATCAGCCTGTTTGCGCTGTTCACCGCGCTGGTGATGCGCACCGTGCATCACTGGAGCGGCGTGCCTTATGAACTGGACGAACTGCTGCGTTCGATGCGCGTGCAGGCCGGCCTGTCGATTGTCTGGACCTTGATGGCCCTGGCGTTGATGGTCGGCGGCCACCTGCGTGGGCGCCGCGAAGTCTGGATCGTCGGCGCCGCGCTGATCGGGCTGGTGGTCGCTAAATTGTTTTTTGTCGAACTCAGCGATCGCGGCGGATTGGAGCGCATCGTGTCGTTCATCGGCGTCGGCGTGTTGCTGCTGGTGGTCGGCTATTTTTCACCCTTGCCACCCAAATCTGCGCAGACACCCAGCCCATGAGCAAAGCCTTCTTCAGTCATCCGATCCGCACCCTTTGTTGCCTGTTCGCGGCGTTGCTGATGACTTCAACCCAGGCTCAGGACAAACCCGCCGATTTCGCCACTCAGGTGCCATTGACCATCAGCGGCCAGGGCCCGTGGTATCGCCTCGAGCTACCGCTGGCGGTGCAATTGGCTGCGCGCCAGGCTGACTTGAGCGATGTACGCGTATTCGATGCCAGTGGTCAGGCGCAAGCGTATGCCCTGACGCAGAACGATGCCTCGCGCCGAAAGCCGCAAACGCCGGTCGCGGTGAAATGGTTTGCGCTGTACAGCACCTCCGACGCTGGCGACAAAGCGCCGGGTATTCGCGTGCAGCGCTCAGCCGGCGGCACAGTGATCGAAGTACAGCCGCAGGACGACATCGAAGCCGGCGACGAAGTGCTGCGCGGCTGGTTGCTGGATACCAGCGCGATCAAGTCGCCCCTAGAGCAGTTGATT
Source organism: Pseudomonas sp. NA-150 (assembly GCF_044336365.1). Lineage (NCBI taxonomy): Bacteria > Pseudomonadati > Pseudomonadota > Gammaproteobacteria > Pseudomonadales > Pseudomonadaceae > Pseudomonas > Pseudomonas sp. NA-150. Next base: position 6,363,808 of record NZ_CP172305.1, read on the forward strand.
CTCGATTGGAGCAATGAACGCCAAGGCTTTCAGCGTTTCAGCATTGAAGCCAGCGACGACTTGCAGCGCTGGCAAAACTGGGGCGATGGCCAGGTCGCGCGACTTTCCTTTGCCGATGAAATGGTCGAGCAGCGCGAAGTTGCCTTGCCCGGTCGCCCGGCACGCTACCTGCGATTGCTCTGGCGCAGCCCGCACACCGCGCCAACACTGACCTCTGCGCAATTGATCAGCGCCAATCCCGACAACCTGCCGCTGCCGTTGGTCTGGTCGCAACCCTTGGCTGGCACCACCTCCAAACCTGGCGAATACAGCTGGCAGTTGCCCAATGCGCTGGCCGTGGCGCGGATCAAAATAGACCTCGCACAACCCAACAGCCTGGCGCCGGTCACTTTATCCGGGCGCAGCGACGCCAAACTGCCGTGGCAAAACATGGGTGGCGGCTTACTGTATCGACTGACGCAAAACGGCCAGGACGTTCTGCAAAACGAACTGCAATTGCCAGGTCTGCCAATCCAGCAGCTGAAACTCGACGTTGATCAGCGTGGCGGTGGTTTGGGAACGAACACGCCGCAACTAAGTGTCGCCGTGCATGCCACGCAACTGGTGTTTCTCGCCAAAGGTGCTGGTCCGTACAGCCTCGCGGTGGGTAACGCGAGCGTAAAAGCGGCGAACCTGCCGCTATCAACCTTGATTCCGGATTTTTCGCCGCAAACCCTTGGCAGCCTCGGCAGCGCACAACTGGCGGCAATCCCTATGATTACCACCAGCAGCCCCGTCGAAGCGCCAGGCACGGACTGGAAGCGCATTGGCTTATGGACGGTCTTGCTATTGGGCGTGATTTTCCTCGGCTGGATGGCCCTGAGCCTGCTGCGCGCGCCGCCAACAAAATCATGATTTGAATCCACCATTTTGCGACTACTCTAATTTGGCGCGTGAACTCTGCTAACTAGAACTTAGTCTGACTGGAGTAATAAGCGCCCACTCGCGTTAAACTGCGCGGGTTTTTATCCCCCACCTACGGAGCTCTCCATGTCCCGCGTTACCCTGAGTCGCTATTTGATTGAGCAGACCCGCAGTAACAACACCCCTGCCGATCTGCGCTTCCTTATCGAAGTGGTGGCGCGCGCATGCAAGGAAATCAGCCACACCGTCTCTAAAGGCGCGCTGGGCGGCGTACTTGGCAGCATGGGCACCGAAAACGTACAAGGCGAAGTGCAGAAGAAACTGGACGTGCTGTCCAACGAAATCCTGCTCGAAGCCAACGAATGGGGCGGTCACCTGGCCGGCATGGCGTCCGAAGAAATGGACAACGCCTACCAGATCCCAGGCAAATACCCGAAAGGCGCGTACCTGCTGGTATTCGACCCACTGGACGGTTCGTCTAACATCGACATCAACGCTCCGGTCGGCACCATTTTCTCGGTACTGCGTTGCCCGAACGAATACCTGAGCCAGAACGAACCCCTGAACGAAAAGGCCTTCCTGCAGCCAGGCACCGAGCAGGTCGCCGCCGGTTATGCCATCTACGGCCCGCAAACCATGCTCGTACTGACCCTGGGCCATGGCGTGAAAGGCTTTACCCTGGACCGTGAAATGGGCAGCTTTGCGCTGACCCACGAAGACATCAAAATCCCGGAGTCCACTCAGGAATTCGCGATCAACATGTCCAACCAGCGTCACTGGGAAGCTCCGGTAAAACGCTACGTTGATGAACTGCTGGCTGGCGAAGACGGCCCGCTGAAAAAGAACTACAACATGCGCTGGGTCGCCGCGATGGTTGCCGACGTACACCGCATCTTGACCCGTGGTGGCCTGTTCATGTATCCACGCGACAGCCGCGAACCCGCCAAGCCGGGCAAATTGCGCCTGATGTACGAAGCCAACCCGATGTCGTTCCTGGTCGAGCAAGCGGGCGGCGCGTCCACCGACGGCCACCGGCGCATTCTCGACATCCAGCCTGAAGGCCTGCACCAGCGGGTTGCGGTGTTCTTGGGTTCCAAGGAAGAAGTCGAACGCGCCACGGCTTACCACAAGGCTTAATGCCTTGGCCCTGCCCTGGCAGCCACTGCTGGAGTGGTGGTTCGGTTCCGGCTCCAATACCGAGACTGAACTCACCACTTCGCAGATCGCGAAAGCCAAGGGCAAGCTCTGGTTCGGCAAGAAACACAGCCAGGACGACGAAGCGCAGCAGCGTTTCGCCGCTCAGGTGAAGCAGGCACTGGCAGGCGAATTGAAGGACTGGGCGCAATCCCCCCTCGGTTGGCTGGCGCTGGTGCTGTTGCTCGATCAACTCCCACGCATGATCTTTCGCGACACGCCCAAGGCATTCGCCGGCGACGCTCGCGCACAAACTCTCGTTGAACATGGCCTGACGCTGGGTTTCGACCAGCAACTGTCGTCGATTCAGCGCACCTTTATCTATCTGGTCCTGGAACACAGCGAAAACCTTGCGCATCAGAATCAAGCCGTCACCCTGCTCCGCGCACTGCTGGATGAACAACCGGCCATCGATCGTGCGGTTATCGCCAGCAACCTCGATTTCGCGATAAGGCACCAACGCGTCATCGCCCGCTTCCACCGCTTCCCCCATCGCAACGCGATTCTGGGTCGTCCCTCCACAGCTGAAGAGCTGGCCTTTTTGCAGGAACGCGGTTCGCGCTTCTGAGCTCCCGACAAATGCCTTGCGGGCATAGGGAACCAGATCCCCGATTTCCCTTCTAACCTTCGGCAGCTAGCCAGCGCTTTTCGCGCCACGGCGCAGTCCCCTTTGTTCAGGAGCTTCATTTCATGTCTTTGCGTACCCTCGCGGTGCTATCGGTTTGCGTGCTGTTGGCTGCGTGCAACAAGATCAACCAGGAAAATTATTCGAAGCTGGAAGCCGGCATGCCCAAACCCCAGGTCGAAAAATTGCTCGGCAGCCCGACTGAATGCTCCGGCGCGCTGGGCATGTCCAGTTGCACCTGGGGCGACAAGAAAACCTTTATCAGCGTGCAGTACGCGGGCGACAAGGTGCTTATGTATTCGGGCCAAGGCCTGAAATAAGCCGCAGGGGGAGAACATCATGCGTCTATGCGTTGGATTACTGGCCAGCTTGCTGTTGGCGGGTTGCGCGGGTTCGTCGAATGATCCGGTGGAGCCAAAGACCGTCGATCATGTCGACCTCAAGCGCTACCAGGGCACCTGGTATGAAGTGGCGCGGATGCCGATGTTTTTTCAGCGCAACTGCGCGCAGTCCGAAGCCCGCTATGCGCTCAAGCCTGACGGCAATATCAGCGTGACCAACCGTTGCCGGACGCTGGAGGGCAAATGGGAAATTGCCACCGGCACCGCCTCACCGCAAGTACCGGGCAAGACCGACAAGCTGTGGGTGGTGTTCGATAACTGGTTCTCCAACGCGCTGCCGAGTCTGGCCAAGGGTAATTACTGGGTGCTGTACGTCGACGACGGCTACAAGACCGCGCTGGTCGGTAATCCGGATCGCAAATACCTGTGGCTGCTATCGCGCACCGCGCATGTGTCCGAGGCGACGAAAGAAGAGCTGTTGTCACGGGCGCAACAACAGGGGTATGACACGACCAAGCTGATCTGGCGGGCCGAGGATTCGGCGATTGCCAAGCCGGTTATCAATTGATCCGGCACCCCAAGTATCTGTAGGAGCTGGCGCAGGCTGCGATAAGGTCCGCAGGACCTTCATTACGACCGGCCCCTCCGGACGCGGCCCAGACCGATCGCAGCCTTCGGCAGCTCCTACAGTTGCGTTACGCCTACACACTAATCAGCCCAACAACTCCCTCAGCACTTGAGCAAACGCCCGGCTGCTCTCCTCTTCTGCGGCATGTCGCCCGTCACGCACAACCCACTGGCCATTGACCAGCACGTCGCGAATCTGCCGATCGCCACCGGCAAACAGCCAACGGTTGAGAATCCCGTCGCCCGTCGCGGTCGCCAGATAGGGATCGTTGCCATCCAGCACCAGCCAATCCGCACGCTTGCCTACTTCCAGCGCGCCAATCGGCTGGCCCATCGCCTGGGCACCGCCCGTCAGCGCGGCATCAAACAGGGTGCGGCCTACCATCGGCTGGTCGCTACGGTACAAACGGTTACGCCGTTGGTCGCGCAGGCGCTGACCATATTCCAGCCAACGCAACTCCTCGACCACGCTCAATGACACATGGCTGTCCGAACCAATGCCCCAGCGTCCGCCTTGGGCGATGTAGTCCACCGCCGGGAAGATACCGTCGCCAAGGTTCGCTTCCGTGGTCAGACACAGCCCCGCCACCGCGCGACTTTGCGCCATCAGCGCGACTTCATCCGGGTTGGCGTGAGTCGCATGCACCAGGCACCAGCGCTGATCGACCGGGGTATTTTCGTACAGCCATTGCAGCGGACGCAGACCGCTCCAGCTCAGGCAGTCGTCGACTTCTTTCTGCTGTTCGGCGATGTGGATGTGCACCGGGCATTGTTTATCGCTGGCTGCCAGCACATCGCTGATTTGCTGTGGCGTTACCGCGCGCAGCGAGTGGAAACACAAGCCCAGAGCCTGCGCCGGTTGCTGAGCCAGAATCGGCTGCAAGCGCGCCTGCAAGTCCAGATAGCTATCAGTACTGTTGATAAAGCGCCGCTGCCCCTCGTTCGGCGCCAGACCACCAAAGCCGGAGTGGCTATATAGCACCGGCAGCAGGGTCATGCCGATGCCTGCGGAAGTCGCGGCCTGGCTGATTTGCAGCGCCAGCTCGGCAGGGTTGGCGTAGGGCTTGCCGGTCGTGTCCTGATGGACGTAATGAAACTCTGCGACGGAGGTGAAGCCGCCCTTGAGCATTTCGATGTACAACTGCCGAGCGATGACGCCGAGTTGCTCCGGGCTGATTTTTCCGACCAGGCGATACATCAGGTCGCGCCAGGTCCAGAAGCTGTCGTTGGGATTGCCGGCGACCTCGGCCAAACCGGCCATTGCGCGCTGGAACGCATGGGAGTGCAGGTTCGGCATCCCCGGCACCAGCGGACCCTTGAGACGTTCGGCACCCTGCGCATCGGCATCGGCTTGAACACTGGTCAGCAGGCCATCGGCGCTGACTTCGAGACGAACATTGTTGGCCCAGCCAGTGGGCAATAATGCGCGCTCGGCAAAGAAGGCGGACATGGCTCTGCACCCTATCGTATTTATTTGTATATACATATACAGACGTTTGCCTGCCCGGTAAACTGCGACAAGCTTGTCGTCGGTCGGGTTAATGGTTAGTTTGAGCGCATTGCGCCTTCGACCCACTCCGAATTTTCACCCATCGAACAAGGATTTCTCTGTGCCGACTCCGCCTGCCACCTCTTTGCTGGCTGCCCAGATGGGCGATAGTCCGGCGCCCCTATACGCGCGCGTCAAGCAAATGATCGCCCAACAAATCCAGAACGGCACCTGGCCGCCGCATCATCGCGTGCCGTCGGAAAGCGAACTGGTCAGCCAGCTGGGCTTCAGTCGCATGACCATCAACCGAGCCTTGCGTGAACTGACCGCAGAAGGCCTGTTGGTACGCATGCAGGGCGTAGGAACATTCGTCGCGGAGCCGAAGAGCCAGTCTGCACTGTTTGAAGTCCACAACATTGCCGACGAAATCGCCTCGCGTGGCCATGTGCATTCCTGCAAGGTCATCGTCCTCAACGAAGAAGCCGCCGGCTCCGAACGCGCCCTGGCGCTGGACATGCGTGAAGGCCAGCGCGTGTTTCATTCGCTGATCGTGCATTTCGAAAACGATATTCCAGTACAAATCGAAGACCGTTTCGTCAATGCACTGGTGGCGCCTGACTACCTGAATCAGGATTTCACCAAGCAAACGCCCTACGCCTACTTGTCACAAGTCGCACCGCTGACCGAAGGCGAGCACGTGGTCGAAGCGATTCTGGCCGAGGCGCTGGAATGCGAACTGCTACAAATCGAACGCGGCGAGCCGTGCCTGCTGATTCGCCGCCGGACCTGGTCCGGGCGCCAGCCAGTCACCGCCGCGCGCCTTATTCACCCAGGCTCCAGGCATCGACTGGAAGGACGCTTCAGCAAATGAGTCAACTGACTGTTCTACGCGCCGTCGATTACCCACGCATGCCGTGGAAAAATGGCGGCGGCAGCACCGAAGAAATCACCCGCGATGCCGGCGTCGGCCTCGACGGTTTCGGCTGGCGCCTGTCGATTGCCGACATCGCCGAATCGGGCGGCTTCTCCAGCTTCAATGGTTATCAGCGGATTATCACAGTGCTGCATGGCGCGGGCATGACCCTGCAAGTGGACGGCAGCATGACTCGTCCGTTGCGGCCCTTCGACCCATTCGCCTTCAGCGGCGAAAGCCAGGTGTCCTGCACCCTGCTCGACGGCGATATTCGCGACTTCAACCTGATCTACGCGCCGACTCGCTACAGCGCCCGCCTGCAATGGATCGATATCCAGCAGCCACTGCGCCTATTCAGTTCGGCCAACACTGTTCTGTTGTTCAGCGCTGGCGAAGCCTTGAGCGCGACGGTGGGCGAACGTCAAACCGAAGTCCTCGGCAAACATGATTGCCTGCACCTGGAGGCGAATCAGGGGTTGCTGGAGATCGTGTTGCAGGCCTCTGCTGGGCGTTGCTGCTTGATTGAGCTGACGACCATTCCTGCCTGATCCTCACCGGCGAGCGCCCTGCCCGCCGGTTTGTTTTCGCCGACAACAGAATCCGCTGCAACTCCGCCTTTTTCGGCGATCCCCGCTGAGCAACCCCGCCAGCTCAGCAAGAATCCCGACGCTGCCGCACTCAAGATGCACGCATTGCCAGCCCTTGGAAGCGTGCTCGATGCAAACCACCAACAGCGTCTTGATGATCCGCCCGGCGCAGTTCGCCTTTAACCCGGACACCGCCATCAACAACCGTTTCCAACGCGCGCCGCTTGACCCGGAGCTGACGCAGCACAAAGCGCTGGAAGAGTTCGACGGCTATGTCGAGACCTTGCGCCACTACGGCGTCGAGGTGCTGGTGGTGCAGGACACGCCCACTCCGCACACCCCAGACTCGATCTTTCCCAACAATGGCTGGAGCAGCCACGCCGACGGCAGCCTCGTGCTCTACCCGATGCAAGGCCGCAACCGACGACTGGAACGACATAAGGGGGCGCTCGACACACTGGCTCAACATTACAGCGTGCGCGAAACCATCGACCTCAGCCCTCTGGAACAACAAGACATTTACCTCGAAGGCACCGGCAGCATGGTCCTCGACCGTGAGCAACGCATCCTCTACGCCTGTCACTCCGGCCGCACCCACCCCGAAGCCTTGCGTCAGTTTGCCGAGCGCCTGGACTATCAAACGCACCTGTTCCACGCCGTCGACCGCCAACACTCGCCGATCTACCACAGCAACGTGATGATGAGCGTCGGTCGCCACCTGGCCGTGGTGTGCCTGCAAGCTTTGCCCGACCGGGATGAACGTGCGGCCTTGGAAAAACAGCTGCGTCGCACCGGCAAACAGATTCTGGCCCTGGACCTGGACCAGTTGGAGTCATTCGCCGGCAACATGCTGGAACTGCACGACAAGGACGGGCGAGCGCTGCTGGTCATGTCCCGCAGCGCTTGGCGCTCACTGGAATTCGCCCAGCAACGACAGATCGAACGCTTCGCCGAACCGGTGGTGGTCAACATTGACCATATCGAACGCACCGGCGGCGGCAGTGCGCGGTGCATGCTGGCCGAGATATATCTGCCACACAGTCCTCTGTAGGAGCGGGCTTGCCCGCGATAGGGGGTTGCCTGACACACCGAGTCACCCTGATCGCAGGCAAGCCAGCTCCTACAATTGGCCTGCGTCTGCCAAACAAAACCCAACACAACTTTGCACTCAATGACGTCTTACCCCTACGCTATACCCAACGCAGCAGCGCCTGCCTCCGATTGAAGTGAACGCATACCCGATGGCCACCAAGGACAACGAACCCCTTGCTCCCGCCCCGCTGGACCGCATCGACGAAGCCATCCTGGAAGTCCTGCGCCATGACGGCCGGATCACCTACGAAAAACTGTCGACCCTGGTCCACCTGACACCCCGACCTTGCCTGGAGCGCGTACGCAAGCTGGAAAAGCGCGGTGTGATCCGTGGCTATGGCGCCTTGATTGACCTCAAAGTCGTCTCGCCCGGCCTTTCTTTGTTGGTGCTGGTCGCCCTCTCCAACCAAAGCGGTCGTGCCGCGCAAAAAGCCTTCGAAGCCTGTATCAAAGCCTGTCCGCAAGTGTTCGGCTGCCAACTCATCAGCGGCCCGTTCGACTACAGCCTGCGCATGCGCTGCCGCGACATGGAGCACTACCGCGTGCTGACCGAAACCTGGTTGAACAACGAAGAGCTGCACATCGATAAATTGGTGGCGCATCCGGAGTTGGCGGATGTGAAGAGTGGGGTGGGGTATTGACCATTGATGCTGCCCGGAGGGCGTAGGATCAAGCCTGCTCGCGATCACGCCTTTGGCAGCAACAAGCTCGTCGGGTCAAAAGTACTTATCGGCTGACGCAAAAGCTCCGCCGCACGAGAGGTGCTGAATAAACCCTCGGCCAACCCCCGAAACACCAATGATTCAAAACGTTGTGGTCCCCGACACTGCAGCGGCTCTGGCTCAGTTTTTCTCCATCCGTTGGCGCTGAACTGGATAGTGAGTGACTTATAGCCACCATCGCTAAGCAGTTGAAGATCTTTCAGACGGCGCAAGGCAGCATGCATCGACAGCCCGTATTGGCGCTTTGCAATCAGCAGCTCCTGCGGGTGCACCCTTGAACGCGGATGACTACCGAAATCCCCATTCACGCAACTGGCCGGGTAAAGAAATGCACCAGCAAATCGATTGCAGCAAAGCTCTTTGTCTTGTTCTGACATTTCATCCGGCAAGCGCATGACCCAGTGCCCCAACTCATGCGCAGCGGTGAATCGCATACGCTCACCCGGGCGCTGTGCGTTAAGCGCAATCAATACATGCTGACCATCCCGGGTTGAAGCACAGGCGCCATCGAAATCATCCGGACCATTGAGCAGCGCAATCTTGATACCGTGCGCCTCCAATAGCTCGGTGAGATTGGCGATGGCATCCCCACCGATTTGCCAGTCCTTGCGCAAAGCCTCTGCTGCAAGCTCTGCATCTTCGATAGCGACCACCGGAAGCATCTGTGCCGGGGTCGAGGGAGTGTGAATATCTGCAGGGTCAAAACAGCTTTCGAGAGCAATATAGCGCTCCAAATGCTCGCGAATCTGTTCCTCGACCTGCTTCTGGTGATTCTTGGGCATCTTCGCCAGCTTGCGGAACTCGAGGGGCGCCAAGGGAAGCAGCCAGGCACAGCGGATTCGTTCGTTTATCATGGGTCCCCCTTACGGTTGACAAAGCCACATATCATTATGTCATTTGTCAAACTGAAGAGGTTCCCGAATATTCCACGGAGCCTTCCCAATCCGTATCCCAACGCGCACCACCCTCTCGCACTCCTGTTACCGAACGCCCCATCAAGGCGCAAAATCGGCTTTCGGTAACAGGACGTCTCGCCTCCGCCATGACCGCTCATCTTTTTTGCCCACCGGTCAGCCCTTATAATCCGTGGCGTGCAGCGTTTTTTACAAACTAGCTATAGACCTTTAAAGCGAGTTGGTCTTACGATTGCATATGCTTGTATGTACAAGTAAAGATGTGTGCGTATGAGTGCGTCGGTAACCACCCCGCTCCAATGCATCTGAACTGACTAAACCGTTTCGTCTGGCTTGCCCACCGCCTGGGCTGGTCTCGTGGATTGATCGCTGAGGAGTTTTTCCGTGACTGAGAATAACCAACACTGGACCCCTGAAACCTGGACCAAGCACCGTGACGTCGTCGTCCGTGCTGCACGTGGCAACACGCTGACCGCCAAGAGCTGGTTGACTGAAGCCCCGCTGCGTATGTTGATGAACAACCTCGACCCGGAAGTTGCGGAGAACCCGAAGGAGCTGGTGGTTTACGGCGGCATCGGTCGTGCAGCGCGTAACTGGGAATGCTACGACAAGATCGTCGAAGCACTGACCAACCTCAATGAAGACGAAACCCTGCTGGTGCAATCCGGCAAGCCAGTCGGCGTGTTCAAGACCCACAGCAATGCGCCGCGCGTTCTGATCGCCAACTCGAACCTGGTGCCACACTGGGCGAACTGGGAACACTTCAACGAACTGGACGCCAAAGGCCTGGCCATGTACGGCCAGATGACTGCCGGCAGCTGGATCTACATCGGCAGCCAGGGCATCGTTCAAGGCACCTACGAAACCTTCGTCGAAGCCGGTCGCCAACACTACAACAATGACCTCAAAGGTCGTTGGGTTCTGACCGCCGGTCTCGGCGGCATGGGTGGCGCTCAGCCATTGGCCGCAACCCTGGCCGGTGCTTGCTCGCTGAACATCGAATGCCAGCAGGTCAGCATTGATTTCCGCCTGAACAGCCGTTACGTCGATGAGCAAGCCAAGGACCTGGACGACGCCCTGGCCCGCATCGCCAAGTACACCGCTGAAGGCAAGGCCATCTCCATCGCGCTGCTGGGTAACGCCGCCGAAATCCTGCCTGAACTGGTCAAGCGTGGCGTGCGCCCGGACATGGTCACCGACCAGACCAGCGCCCACGACCCACTCAACGGTTACCTGCCGGCCGGCTGGACCTGGGACCAATACCGCGCTCGCGCCAAGACCGAGCCCGCCGCTGTGGTCAAGGCCGCTAAAGCATCGATGGCCGTTCACGTCAGAGCCATGCTGGAATTCCAGAAACAGGGCATCCCGACCTTCGACTATGGCAACAACATCCGTCAGATGGCGCAAGAAGAAGGCGTGGAAAACGCTTTCGACTTCCCAGGCTTCGTACCGGCTTACATCCGCCCACTGTTCTGCCGTGGTATCGGTCCGTTCCGCTGGGCTGCGCTGTCGGGCAACCCTGAAGACATCTACAAGACTGACGCCAAGGTCAAGGAACTGATCCCGGACGACGCGCACCTGCACAACTGGCTGGACATGGCCCGCGAGCGCATCGCGTTCCAGGGTCTGCCGGCACGTATCTGCTGGGTTGGCCTGGGCCAGCGCGCCAAGCTGGGTCTGGCGTTCAACGAAATGGTCCGCAGCGGCGAGCTGTCGGCACCGGTCGTGATCGGTCGTGACCACCTGGACTCCGGCTCGGTCGCCAGCCCGAACCGCGAAACCGAATCGATGCAGGACGGTTCCGATGCTGTGTCCGATTGGCCATTGCTGAACGCCCTGCTCAACACCGCGAGCGGCGCGACCTGGGTTTCTCTGCACCACGGCGGCGGCGTCGGCATGGGCTTCTCCCAGCACTCCGGCATGGTGATCGTTTGTGACGGTACCGACGAAGCGGCTGAGCGTATCGCCCGCGTTCTGCACAACGACCCGGCGACCGGCGTTATGCGTCACGCCGATGCGGGCTACCAGATCGCTATCGATTGCGCCAAAGAGCAGGGTTTGAACCTGCCGATGGTTAATCGCTAAGCGCTGAATAATCTGTGGGGGCTGGCTGGCGCCATCGCTGCGGTGCGGCGGTCCGACAAGCCCGCTCCTACAGATGCACCTCTCCCCTGTAGGAGCGAGCTTGCTCGCGATGGCGTTTTACCTGAAAAACCGCTATCGCGGGCAAGCCCGCTCCTACATGAATCTGCACACTCCCAAAGACTGAAGAGCAGGATTGAACCTGCCGCAAAGGTGGTCGCATGGCTGTCCCCGATGATCGCGTTGCCAACACATCCATGATCGAAAGGCGTTCGATCGATTACATCCCTGACGGGGAAAGACATGGTCGTCTGTTCAGTCAATTCACCCTGTGGCTCGGCGCCAACCTGCAGATCACCGCGATTGTTACCGGGGCCTTGGCCGTGGTGCTGGGCGGCGATGTGTTCTGGTCGCTGATCGGCCTGCTGATCGGCCAACTGTTGGGCGGCGGCGTCATGGCGCTGCACGCGGCACAAGGTCCGAAACTGGGCTTGCCGCAAATGATCTCCAGCCGCGTGCAATTCGGCGTGTATGGAGCAGTGATTCCGTTAGTGCTGGTGTGCCTGATGTACATCGGCTTTTCGGCCAGTGGTTCGGTGCTCGCCGGGCAAGCGGTGGCGCAGTTGATCCACGTCGAAGACTGGAAAGGCATCGTGATCTTCGCCGCACTGATCGTGGTCGCAACCATCTTCGGCTATCGGGCCATTCACGTGATCGGTCGGGTGGCGAGCATCATCGGCGTGATCGCCTTCGTCTACCTGTTCGGCGCCCTGCTGGCAGGCAACGACGTCGGCGCGCTGTTGGCCAACAAGCACTTCTCGCTGGCCAGTTTCCTGTTGGCGATTTCGCTGTCGGCGTCGTGGCAAATTGCGTTCGGTCCTTACGTGGCCGACTACTCGCGCTACCTGCCACGCAGCACCTCGTCGGTGAAAACCTTCTGGGCTGTAGGACTGGGTTCGATCATTGGCGCACAAGCGTCGATGGTGTTTGGCGTGTTCGCGGCAGCGTTGGCTGGCAAAAGCTTTGCCCACCACGAAGTCTCGTTCATCGTCAGCCTCGGTGGTACCGGAGTTGTCGCAGCGCTGCTGTATTTCACTGTGGCGTTCGGCAAGGTGACTATCACCACGCTCAACGCTTACGGCAGCTTCATGTCGATCGCGACCATCGTCAGCGGTTTCCGTGGCAGCCGTAATATCTCCAGCGCCGTGCGTCTGACGTACATCCTGGGCATGGTCTGCATCGCCACTGGGCTGGCGTTGCTGGGCAAGGACTCGTTCCTCAAGGATTTCTCCGCGTTCATCCTGTTCCTGCTGGCGTTCTTCACGCCCTGGAGCGCGATCAACCTGGTGGACTTCTATTGCGTCACCAAAGAACGCTACGACATCCCGGCGTTGTCTGACCCCAATGGCCGTTACGGCCGCTGGAACTGGATCGGTCTGGGCGTCTACGTGTTCGGCGTATTGATCCAGATGCCGTTCATCAATACCCAGTTCTACACCGGCTCGCTGGTCGAAAGCCTGGGCGATACCGACATCTCGTGGATCATCGGCCTGGTGGTTCCGGCTGTCGTGTACTACGTGATCGCCAAGAAATGGCACAGTGCGATTCCTGATCGCCTGATTCTGCCGGTGGATACCGAAGCGACTATCACGACTGCAACTGGCGCCAAGACCCAAGCCGCAATGAACTGATGGTGCTCCAAGGCACTCGTCAGTAGGAGAAACCGTGAAGGCTGAAGCGATTCGTTATGCTGAAACGATGGTTCTGTCGTTTGATTCGTTCTACTTGAATCAAATACAGACGACCAACGTCAGCATCGAATCGCCTAAGCTGAGCGGTTTGCTAGCCGTCGCGCTATTCCTACTTGATCGAGAGCCTTTTATGTTCCCCGAAAGCTTTACTTTCTCTATCGCCGACTGGGTCAATCGGGGGGTCGATACCCTGGTAACCAACTACGGCGATGTATTCCGTCAGATCTCGGACACGCTGCTGTGGGCCATCGTCAACCTCGAAGCCCTGCTGCGTCTCATGCCCTGGTGGCTGATGCTGGCCCTTGTCGGCGCCATCGCCTGGCACGCCACGCGCAAGATTCTCACCACCCTCGTCATCGTCGGCCTACTGTTTCTGGTGGGTGCCGTTGGCCTGTGGGACAAGCTGATGCAAACCCTCGCCCTGATGTTGGTAGCGACGCTTATTTCGGTGGTGATCGGCATTCCGCTGGGGATCTTCTCCGCGCGCAGCAATCGTCTGCGTTCGGTGATGATGCCGCTGCTGGACATCATGCAAACCATGCCCAGTTTCGTGTACTTGATCCCGGTGCTGATGCTGTTCGGCCTGGGTAAGGTGCCGGCGATTTTCGCCACCGTGATCTATGCAGCGCCACCGCTGATTCGCCTGACAGACCTGGGCATTCGTCAGGTCGACGGTGAGGTGATGGAAGCGATCAACGCGTTCGGCGCCAACCGCTGGCAACAGCTGTTCGGCGTGCAACTGCCATTGGCCCTGCCCAGCATCATGGCCGGGATCAACCAGACCACGATGATGGCGCTGTCGATGGTGGTCATCGCTTCGATGATTGGCGCACGCGGGCTGGGCGAGGACGTGCTGATCGGGATTCAAACGCTCAACGTCGGACGCGGCCTGGAAGCCGGGCTCGCCATCGTGATTCTCGCGGTGGTGATCGACCGCATCACCCAGGCCTATGGCCGACCACGGCATGAGGCGAACAAATGAACGCTGAAGCCCTGAACAAAATCGAAATCAAAAACGTCTTCAAAATCTTCGGCAATCGTTCGGCGGATGCCCTGCGTTTGATCCGCGAACAAAAAACCAAAGACGAAATCCTTGCCGAAACCGGCTGCGTGATTGGAGTTAACGACCTGTCGCTGTCGATTGGCAGCGGCGAGATTTTCGTGATCATGGGCCTCTCCGGTTCAGGAAAGTCGACCTTGGTGCGTCATATCAATCGCCTGATCGACCCTACCAGCGGCGAGATTCTGGTGGATGGTGAAGACATCCTGCATTACGACATGGAAGCCCTGCGCCAATTCCGTCGACACAAGATCAGCATGGTTTTCCAGAGCTTCGGCCTGTTGCCGCACAAGACTGTGCTGGAAAACGTCGCCTACGGCCTGAAAGTCCGTGGTGAAACACCGACCTTTTGCATCGAGCGCGCCATGCACTGGATCGCCACCGTCGACCTCAAAGGCTACGAGCACAAATTCCCGCATCAGCTGTCGGGCGGCATGCGCCAGCGCGTCGGCCTCGCCCGCGCTTTGGCTGCTGACACTGACATCATTCTGATGGACGAAGCGTTCAGCGCTCTCGATCCGCTGATCCGCGCGGAGATGCAAGACCAGTTACTGGCACTGCAAGCCAGCCTGCACAAAACGATCGTATTCATCACCCACGACCTCGACGAGGCCGTGCGCATCGGCAATCGTATCGCCATCCTCAAGGACGGTCAGCTGATCCAGGTGGGTACACCCAAAGAAATCCTTTACTCGCCGGCCGACGAATACGTTGATCGTTTCGTCCAGCGGCGGGTGGCTACGTTGTAAGCGATGGACACATACCTGTAGGGATTTTCGACATTAGGCCGACGCTCAAGCGCCACAAGCGCGGGGCAAAGGGAATCAGCCCTGAGCAACGGCAGTCATCTATTAAGGAGTACCGACATGACCCAACTGAATCTGACCCCAGGCCAGCTCACCCTGAGCCAATTGCGTGCAATCTACCAACAGCCAGTGACCCTGCGCCTGGACAGCAGCGCTGCGCAACAGATCGAAGACAGCGTGGCGTGCGTCGAGCAGATCCTCGCCGAGAACCGCACCGCCTACGGCATCAACACCGGTTTCGGCCTGCTGGCGTCCACACGCATCGCCAGCGAAGACCTGGAAAATCTCCAGCGTTCGTTGGTGTTGTCCCACGCCGCCGGGGTCGGTCAGCCGATCAGCGATGAGTTGGTGCGTTTGATCATGGTGCTCAAGGTCAACAGCCTGAGCCGTGGCTTCTCCGGTATTCGCCGTAAAGTGATCGATGCCCTGATCGCGCTGATCAATGCCGAGGTCTACCCGCACATTCCGTTGAAGGGTTCGGTCGGTGCTTCCGGCGACCTCGCGCCGCTTGCGCATATGTCGTTGGTACTGTTGGGTGAAGGCAAGGCGCGTCACAAAGGCGAATGGCTGGAAGCGACTGACGCACTGGCAGTCGCCGGTCTGACACCGCTGACGCTGGCGGCGAAGGAAGGTCTGGCGCTGCTCAACGGCACCCAAGTTTCCACCGCGTTCGCGTTGCGTGGTCTGTTCGAAGGCGAAGACCTATTCGCTGCCGCACTGGCCTGTGGCGCGTTGACGGTCGAAGCCGTGCTCGGCTCCCGTGCGCCGTTCGATGCCCGCATACATGCCGCGCGTGGTCAACGCGGACAGATCGACGCGGCCGCGTGCTACCGCGATCTGCTGGGCGAAAGCAGCGCGATCTCCAACTCCCACATCGACTGCGACAAGGTGCAAGACCCGTATTCGCTGCGCTGCCAGCCGCAAGTCATGGGCGCTTGCCTGACTCAGTTGCGTCAGGCCGCAGAAGTGCTGGGCGTCGAAGCCAATGCCGTCTCCGACAACCCGCTGGTGTTCGCTGCCGAAGGCGACATCATCTCCGGCGGCAACTTCCATGCCGAACCAGTGGCGATGGCCGCCGATAACCTCGCGTTGGCGCTGGCTGAAATCGGCTCCCTCAGCGAGCGTCGTATCTCGTTAATGATGGACAAGCACATGTCGCAGCTGCCGCCCTTTTTGGTAGCCAACGGCGGCGTGAACTCCGGCTTCATGATCGCTCAGGTAACGGCCGCAGCATTGGCCAGCGAGAACAAAGCACTGGCTCACCCCCACAGCGTCGACAGCATTCCTACTTCCGCCAACCAGGAAGACCACGTTTCCATGGCCCCGGCTGCGGGCAAGCGCCTGTGGGAAATGGCTGAAAACACGCGCGGCATTCTTGCTGTCGAATGGCTGGCTGCGTGCCAGGGGCTGGACTTCCGCGAAGGCCTGAAATCCTCGCCAAAGCTGGAACAAGCCCGCACCGCCTTGCGCAGCAAAGTACCGTTCTACGATAAGGACCGTTTCTTTGCACCGGATATCGAGGCCGCCAGCCAACTGCTGGCTTCCCACACTTTGAATGCACTGCTGCCAGCGAATGTGCTGCCCAGCCTATAAACTTTTTCTTACCGACAACCTCGGAGGCCGTAGATGAAAACACTCTGGAAGCACTGCCACGTTGCAAGCATGGCGCAAGGCAATTACTCGATCATCGAGGACGCCGCCATCGTGACCTCGGGCGAGCACATAGAGTGGATCGGCCCGCAGGCTGACGTGCCTGCGGCGGACTATGCCAGCGTCGTCGATCTGGACGGCGCCTGGGTCACGCCTGGCCTGATCGATTGTCACACCCACACCGTGTTCGGTGGCAACCGCAGCGGCGAGTTCGAACAGCGCTTGAACGGCGTGAGCTATGCCGAGATCGCAGCGGCTGGCGGCGGCATCGCCAGCACCGTGCGCGCCACTCGCGCCGCCAGTGAGGACGAGCTTTTTGCCAGCGCCGAGCAACGCCTCAAGCGTTTGCTGCACGACGGCGTGACCACGGTGGAAATCAAATCCGGCTACGGCCTGGATCTGGCCAGCGAACGCAAGATCCTGCGGGTGATTCGCCGTCTCGGCACCGTACTGCCGGTCACGGTGCGCAGTACGTGTCTGGCCGCTCACGCCTTGCCGCCGGAGTTCAAAGACCGCTCCGACGACTACATCCACCACATCTGCAGCGTGATGTTGCCGGCGTTGGCGGAAGAAGGCCTGGTCGATGCCGTGGATGCGTTCTGTGAGTACCTGGCGTTCTCGCCGGCGCAGGTCGAACAGGTGTTTATCTGCGCGGGTGAGTTGGGGCTGCCGGTGAAACTGCATGCTGAACAGTTGTCGTCACTGCATGGATCAAGCTTGGCAGCGCGTTATCAGGCGCTGTCGGCGGATCACCTGGAGTTCATGACCGAGGACGACGCCATCGCCATGGGCGCTGCCGGAACCGTCGCGGTGTTGCTGCCGGGCGCGTATTACTTCCTGCGCGAAACCCAGCTGCCACCAATGGATGCGCTGCGCAAACACAAGGTCGACATCGCCATCGCTACCGACCTTAACCCCGGCACCTCGCCAGCGTTGTCGCTGCGCTTGATGCTGAACATGGCCTGCACCCTGTTCCGCATGACCCCGGAAGAAGCCTTGGCCGGGGTGACGATCAACGCCGCCAAGGCTTTGGGCCTGGGCGATACACACGGTTCGCTGGAAGTCGGCAAAGTCGCCGACTTCGTAGCATGGAAGATTGAGCGGCCAGCGGATCTGGCTTACTGGCTGGGCGGCGACCTCGATAAGCGAGTCGTGCGCCACGGCGTTGAATCACAAACTTGATGCTCTGGAGGCATTTGTGGATAAGGTTCTGAATTTTAAACGTGGTCGGGTGCCGTTGCTGATCAGCATGCCCCACGCCGGGTTGCGCCTGACTCCGGTGGTCAAGGCCGGGCTGGTCGACGCGGCGCAAAGTCTGCCGGACACGGACTGGCACATCCCGACGCTGTACGACTTCGCTGAAGAGCTGGGCGCCAGCACCTTGGCCGCTGAGTACTCGCGTTTCGTCATCGACTTGAATCGC
Source organism: Pseudomonas sp. NA-150 (assembly GCF_044336365.1). NCBI lineage: Bacteria > Pseudomonadati > Pseudomonadota > Gammaproteobacteria > Pseudomonadales > Pseudomonadaceae > Pseudomonas > Pseudomonas sp. NA-150. The sequence goes on from NZ_CP172305.1 coordinate 6,381,987, forward strand.
CCGTCGGACGACAAACCGCTGTACGTCGGTGCTACCACTGGCCTGTATCCGAGCATTTTGTTCGATGGCGAGCCACTGTTCCGCGAAGGCCAGGTGCCGAGCGCCGATGAGCGCGCGACTTATCTGGAGAAAATCTGGACGCCGTACCACCAGACTTTGCAGCAAGAGTTAGCGCGCCTGCGTGACGAGTTCGGTTATGCCCTGCTGTTCGACGCGCACTCGATTCGTGGCTCGATCCCGCACCTGTTCGAAGGCCGCCTGCCGGACTTCAACCTCGGCACCTTCAACGGCGCCAGTTGCGATATCGAACTGGGGACCTTGCTGGAAGCCACTTGCGCTCAAGCCACCGATTACACCCACGTGCTCAACGGGCGTTTCAAGGGCGGTCATATCACCCGTCACTATGGTGACCCGGCCAACCACATCCACGCAGTGCAACTGGAGTTGGCGCAGAGCACGTACATGGAAGAGTTTGAGCCGTTCAACTACCGCAAGGATTTGGCCGAACCGACCCGAGTGGTGTTGAAAAACCTGCTGCAAGGGTTGATTGGTTGGGGTGAGAAGCGGTATTCGAAGTAACGCCGCCCTTCCCCTGCAGGAGCTGCCGGAGGCTGCGATAAGGTCAGAATGACCTTCATGGCATCAAGCGCGGCGACCGGTTCCCGGCCGATCGCAGCTTCCGGCAGCTCCTACAGGTCCGTGGTTATTTACGCAGCAACCGCAACCCGTTAAACACCACCAACAAACTCACGCCCATGTCGGCAAACACTGCCATCCACATGGTCGCCATGCCGGCAAAGGTCATGGCGAGGAACACCGCCTTGATCACCAGCGCCAACACAATGTTCTGCTTGAGGATCGCCGAGGTCTGACGCGACAGGCGAATAAACGCCGGGATCTTGCGCAGATCATCGTCCATCAAGGCGACATCGGCGGTTTCGATCGCGGTATCGGTCCCGGCAGCGGCCATTGCAAAACCAATCTCGGAACGGGCCAACGCTGGCGCGTCGTTAATGCCGTCGCCGACCATCCCGACCCGATGCCCTTGGGCATACAGCCCTTCAATCGCGCTGAGTTTGTCGGCCGGCAGCAGGTTGCCTTGCGCTTGATCAATCCCCACCACGTCAGCTATCGCCTTGGCGGTGTGCGGGTTGTCGCCGGTTAGCATCACGGTCTTGATGCCCAGTTCATGCAACTGATGGATCGCCTCGCGACTGCTGCCTTTGACCGTGTCGGCCACGGCAAACAGCGCCAATGGGCCCGTCGCATCAAGCAGCAACACCACGGTTTTGCCTTGGCTTTCCAGTGCTTCGAGCTTTGCTTCCAACTCCGGCGAACACAGCCCCAGTTCTTCGACAAGGCGGTGGTTGCCCAAGTGGTAGACCTGACCCGCTATCTCACCGCGAACACCCCGTCCGGCCAGTGCTTCGAAAGCTACGACCTCGTGCAACGTGGTTTGCTGCTCGACGGCATGCTTGGCGATGGCCTGCGATACTGGATGGTCGGAACGGCTGGCCAGGCTGGCGGCGATGGCCGGGGCACTATCGTTAACCGCCTTCGCCAACAAATTGGCTTCCACAGGAGTTCGGGGTTCCAGTGCCAGATAGTCGGTTTGCACCGGCTTGCCGTGGGTGATGGTCCCGGTCTTGTCCAGTGCCAGGTAGTCGAGCTTATGGCCCATCTCCAGATACACGCCGCCCTTGACCAAAATCCCTTTGCGCGCCGCTGCCGCCAGCCCGCTGACAATGGTCACCGGGGTCGAGATAACCAATGCACAAGGGCACGCGACCACCAACAACACCAGCGCGCGGTAGATCCAGTCAAACCACAACGCCCCCATGAACAGCGGCGGAATGACCGCTACGGCCAAGGCAAACAGAAACACAGCGGGCGTATAAATACGGGAAAAACTGTCGACGAAACGCTGGGTTGGCGCACGTGAACCCTGTGCCGCCTCGACCGCATGAATGATTCGCGCCAGGGTCGAATTATTCGCTGCGGCGGTGACTTTGTATTCCAACGAGCCGGCCTGGTTGATGGTGCCAGCGAAGACTTTATCGCCGACGCCCTTCTCCACCGGCAGGCTTTCCCCGGTAATCGGCGCCTGATCAATGGTTGATTGGCCGGACACCACTTCACCGTCCAGCCCAATGCGCTCGCCGGGCCTTACCCTAACGACAGCACCAATTTCGACGCTTTTAACCTCCTGTTCGACCCACACTCCATCAGCCCCGCGTACCGTGGCCAGTTCCGGCGCGAGCTGCATCAAGCCGCCAATGGCATTGCGCGCCCGATCCAGCGACTTGGCTTCGATCAGCTCAGCGATGGTGAACAGGAACATCACCATCGCGGCTTCTGGCCATTGGCCGATCAGGACGGCGCCGGTCACTGCGATGCTCATCAGCGCGTTGATATTCAGGTTGAGGTTCTTCAGGGCGATCCAGCCCTTTTTGTAGGTGGTCAGGCCGCAGCTGAGGATCGACACCAGCGCCACCAATGCGACGACCCAATTCGGGGCCAACTGAGCGAAGTGGATCACTTCTGCCGCAATCGCCGTCACGCCGGACAAGGCCAGCGGCCACCAGGGTTTGCGCACTGGTATTGACGTTGCAGCCTGCTTATCGGCAGCCCCTTCGATGGGCTCGGCGCTCATCCCCAGCGACTTGATCGCCTCGACAATCGACTCGGTGGAGAGCAGGTCATGGGTCACGCCCAGCACGCGGTTGATCAGATTGAACTCCAACTGCTTCACGCCGGCCAGCTTGCCCAGCTTGTTCTGAATCAGCGTCTGCTCTGTCGGACAATCCATCTGTTCGATACGGAAACTGCTCAGGCGTGCGCCAGACGACGGTGCACCACCGAACTGAATGATCGACGGCGCACTGGCGGACGAGCAGCAGGAATCACCGTGGTCGTGGTCATGATCGCTATGGCTGTGCTCGGCGTGGCTGTGTTCTGAGTGATCGTGTTCGGCGTGGCTCATGATTGAGTCCCAAGAAGTGCTTGTTGCCAAGTGAACACCCTGTAGCCACTATAGGGTCAAGCATCGAGACGAGATTAATCACCATGAAGATTGGCGAACTGGCGAAACAGACCGACTGTCAGGTGGAAACCATCCGCTATTACGAGCGCGAAGGGCTGTTGCCACCCCCAGCCCGTAGCGATGGCAATTACCGGGTCTACACCCAAGCGCACGTTGAACGCCTGACGTTCATCCGCAATTGCCGCAGCCTGGACATGACGCTGGAAGAAATCCGCAGCCTGCTGAGCCTGCGTGACAGCCCGCAAGACCAGTGCGAAAGCGTCAATGCACTGATCGACGAGCATATCCAGCACGTCAACGCCCGAGTGGCGAGCCTGCAGCTGTTACAAGCGCAATTGATCGAACTGCGCCAGAGCTGCACCGAAGGTACGCTCAAGCAGTGTGGGATCTTGCAGCAGTTGGAAGTCAGCGGAGCGGTGGTGGCGACAGAGAGCGAGCACTCTCATGTGGGGAGAAGTCATGGGCATTGAGCGCGGTGTGTCTTATACACCGCGTCACGCCATTCTCTGTAGGAGCGGGCTTGCCCTCGATGGCGGTGTGCCTGGCACACCGCATGGCAGCAGATCGCGGGCAAGCCCGCTCCTACAAGTTTTGCGTCACACCGCCATCGGTGCCGTCATCGCTGGGTGATGCTCATACCCTTCCAGCGTAAAATCAGACGGTTCGATCATCTCCAGCCATTCAGGCTGATACACGCCCGTTTGAGCAAACGCCGGAACCCGCTCGGAGATCACCAACTGCGGCGCAGCGAACGGCTCACGTTTGAGCTGCTCGTTAAGCATGTCCAAGTGATTCTCGTAAACGTGCGCATCGCCGATGAAATAGGTGAACCAGCGCGGCGTGTAACCAGTCAGTCGGCCGATCAGGTGCAGCAGCGCCGCGCCTTCGGTCAAGTTGAACGGCGTCCCCAGCCCCAGATCATTGGACCGGATGTACAGGGTCAGCGAGATTTCCCGGGTTTCCTGATTCGGATGGAATTGGTACAGCAGATGGCAGGGCGGCAAGGCCATTTCATCCAGCTGTGCACAGTTCCAGCCGTGGAACAGAATTCGGCGGCTGCCTGGATCTTTGATGATGGTGTCGACGCATTGACGAATCTGGTCAATGGCCTTGTACAGCACCACGTACGCCTGACCGTCTTCCTCCGACTGCGCGATCTGCCGGTAGCCCTGGCTGATGGCCAGTTCGATGGCGGCGACGTTGCCAGTGTCGATGCGCTTGTAGGCTGGCCACTTGCGCCACTGCACGCCGTAGATCTCACCCAGATCGTCTTCGCCCTTGCGGAACGGGTTGTCCAGCCACTGCGCATTTTCGTTGGCGTTCTGGTCCCAGACCTTACAGCCCAGCTCACGGAACTCCGCCGCGTTGTTCACGCCGCGCAGGAAACCGACCATTTCGCCAATGGCCGACTTGAAGGCCATACGCCGGGTAGTGATCGCCGGGAAGCCTTCCTTCAGGTCATAACGCAACATCGCACCCGGAAAACTGATGGTTTTCACGCCGGTACGGTTGGCCTGAAGGGTCCCGTTCTTGATCACATGGGCGACTAAATCCAGATATTGCTTCATAAATTACCTGCATCGATGAAAGCGCCAGACCGAAATCCGGCGTTTCAGTGCCTCTGGTTAAACCGCTGCGTTTTTGGCGGAGGGTGCGCGATGGTACGCCAGCCAGATCAACACCATGCCGCCGATGATCATCGGCAGGCTGAGAATCTGACCCATGGTGACCCAGCCCCAGGCCAGGTAACCCAACTGCGCATCCGGCACTCGGACGAATTCGACGACAAAGCGGAAAATCCCGTAAAACATGGCAAACATCCCGGAAACCGCCATGGTTGGGCGGGGTTTACGCGAGAACAGCCAAAGAATGACAAACAGTGCGACACCTTCCAGGGCGAACTGATACAGCTGCGACGGGTGACGCGGCAACTGCGCCGGGTCGCTGAATGGCGGGAAGATCATCGCCCACGGCACATCGCTAGGCTTGCCCCACAACTCGGCATTGATGAAGTTACCGATACGCCCTGCTCCCAGGCCAATCGGCACCATCGGCGCGACGAAATCCATCAGTTCGAAAAAGGTCTTGCCGTTACGTCTGCCGAACCACCAGGCCGCGACCATCACGCCGATAAAGCCGCCGTGGAAGGCCATGCCGCCTTTCCATACCTCGAAAATCAGCAGCGGATTGGCGATGTAAGCCGGCAGATCGTAGAACAACACATAACCCAGACGCCCACCGACGATCACGCCCATGGCCAGCCAAAAGATCAGGTCGGAGAGCTTTTCCTTGGTCCACGTAGGATCGAAACGATTCAAGCGGCGGGAAGCGAGCAACCAGGCACCACCAATGCCGACCAGGTACATCAAACCGTACCAGTGGATTTGCAGCGGGCCAATGGCGACCGCTACCGGATCAATCTGCGGGTAAGGCAGCATTGCAACTCCTCAATTAAAACGCCCGGTGAACGGGACTACTGAACCAGAAAGCTTATACCTACACACATCAGCAGTGTCGCGAATAAGCGTTTCAGCAAGCGTGGCGACAGCTTATGCGCCAGCCGTGCGCCGAAACGCGCAAACACCATGCTGGTCAGGGCGATGCCCAATAACGCCGGCAGGTAGATAAATCCGATGCTGTGCGCTGGCAGCAAGGGATCATGCCAGCCCAGAATCATGAAACTCAAGGCGCTGGCCACCGCGATGGGCAAACCGCACGCCGACGAGGTCGCTACCGCCTGTTGCATCGGCACGCTGCGCCAGATCAGAAACGGCACCGTCAACGATCCACCGCCGATGCCGAATATCGCCGACGCCCATCCGAGAAAGGTCCCAGCCAACGTCAAACCGACCTTGCCCGGCACGCCACGACTGGCCTTGGGCTTGAACTCCCAGAAAAGTTGAAGCGACACCAGTACCGCAAACACACCAATGATCTTTTGCAGGTGCGGACCGGCGATAGCCCTGGCAGTCAATGCGCCAAAACCGGCACCAATGAGAATACCCACGGTCATCCAGACAAAAATCGTCCAACGCACCGCGCCCAGACGGTGATGCTCGCGCACGGCGTTGACCGAGGTAAATATGATGGTCGCCAGCGAAGTACCGACCGCCAGGTGGGTCAATATCGAAGGATCGAAACCTTGCAAGGTGAAGCTATAGACCAGCACCGGGACAATAATGATCCCGCCACCCACGCCAAACAGCCCCGCCAGCACGCCAGCGCAAGCACCCAAAACCAGATAGAGCACGAATTCCATGGGTATCCCCATAATCAGTCCGGCATGTTAACGGAAGCAGCACCCTTAGCTCTAGCAGCTCGCGATAGATGTGCTCACGATCTGCGGTAGAGTGACGGAAAAAAGGAGTCCTGCATGTGCCTGATCGTCTTCGCCTGGCGCCCTGCTCATCACCAACCTTTGATCGTCGCGGCCAATCGCGATGAGTTTTACGCACGGCCTACATTGCCCCTGGCGCACTGGCCCGAAGCGTCTGGCGTGTATGCCGGTCGCGACTTGGAGGCTGGGGGGACCTGGCTCGGCGTCGGCCCGGACGGCCGCTTTGCAGCGCTGACGAATATCCGTAATCCGAATCGGCCATTGGGGCGGCGTTCTCGCGGCGAGTTGGTGTCGCATTTTTTATCTGGCGAGCAGTCGATCGAAGCCTATCTGGCCGAGGTGGTCGGTCGCTCCGATGAATACGGCGGCTTCAACTTATTGGTGGGCAACCGCGACAGCCTGTACTACCTGAATGCGGCCAACCCTGTACCGCAACGACTGGAAGAAGGCATTTACGGGGTGTCGAATGCCGGGCTGGATACCCCGTGGCCAAAACTGCTGAAGGCCAAAGCCGCGCTCACTGAGCAACTCGACAACCCACAACCCTCGGCGCTACTGACGCTATTGCACGATCCGCAAACCGCGCCGTTCGCCGAACTGCCGGATACCGGGGTTGGTCTGGCGACCGAGACCCTGCTGTCGAGCATCTTCATCGCCAGCCCCAGCTACGGCACCCGCGCCAGCAGCGCCCTGATCGTCAATGCCGACGGCAGCCGTCATTTCGTCGAGCACAGTTTTGGGCCCTATGGTGGGCATTTGGGTGAGGTGGATTTAACGATTTAGACCGAGCCGCGCCCATCGCGGGCAAGCCCGCTCCTACAATTAATCACATTCCCTTGTAGGAGCGGGCTTGCCCGCGATGGCGTCAGTTCATGCGCAACGAACTCAGTGACCTTTCACGGAGGCCGGATTGATCATCCGCGCCAGCCCCAAATTCTTCAGGTTCAGTTGCAAAGTGCTGTGGATAACTTGCGCGTTGTCGATGGTCATCAAGTGCGCCAGCAGCTCTTTGGACTTCTCCAGATTGATCTGACGCAGCATCCATTTCACTTTCGGCAAGTTGGTGGCGTTCATCGACAGGCTGTCAAAGCCCATCGCCATCAACAGCACCGCCGCCGCCGGATCACCCGCCATTTCGCCGCAGATGCTTACCGGTTTGCCTTCAGCATGCGCATCGCGCACGACATTCTGCAGGGCTTGCAATACCGCTGGGTGCAGGTAGTCATACAGATCGGCAACCCGTGGGTTGTTGCGATCGACCGCCAGCAGGTATTGGGTCAAGTCGTTGGAGCCGACCGAGAGGAAGTCCACTTGACGCGCCAGCTCTTTCGTCTGGTAGACCGCCGCAGGGACTTCGATCATCACCCCCACCGGCGGCATCGGCACGTCGAACCCTTCGTCGCGCACTTCGCCCCAGGCACGGTGGATCAGGTGTTGCGCCTCTTCAACCTCGTGAGTGCCGGAAATCATCGGCAGCAGAATCCGCAGGTTGTTCAAGCCTACGCTGGCCTTGAGCATCGCGCGTGTCTGCACCAGGAAGATTTCCGGGTGGTCGAGGGTGACACGAATCCCACGCCAGCCAAGGAACGGGTTGTCTTCCTTGATCGGGAAGTACGACAGCGCCTTGTCACCACCAATGTCCAGGCTACGCATGGTCACTGGCAACGGGTGGAAGGCTTGCAGCTGTTCGCGATAGATCGCCAGTTGTTCTTTTTCGCTCGGGAAGCGCTGGTTTATCATGAACGGCACTTCCGTGCGATACAGACCAACCCCTTCGGCGCCCCGCTGCTGCGCACGGGCCACGTCGGCCAGCAGGCCGGTGTTGACCCACAGCGGCATGCGATGCCCGTCCAGCGTCACGCACGGCAGCTCACGCAGCGCATCGAGGCCCTGGGCCAGTTGCCGCTCTTCCTCGACCACCTCGGCGTACTGCTTGCGCATGATGTCGCTGGGGTTGGTGAGGACTTCGCCGTGGTAACCATCGACGATCAGCTCAATGCCGTCGACCTTGGAATACGGCAGGTCAACCACGCCCATGACCGTAGGAATACCCATGGCCCGCGCCAGAATCGCGACGTGGGAGTTGCCGGAACCGAGTACCGACACCAGGCCGACCAGCTTGCCTTCCGGGACTTCACCGAGCATCGCCGGCGACAGCTCTTCGCTGACCAGGATGGTGTTGTCGGGGTAGACCAGGGTTTGCTGACGCGCTTCCTGCAGGTACGCCAACAGCCGGCGCCCGAGGTCTTTGACGTCGGACGCGCGCTCACGCAGGTAAGCGTCGTCCATCAATTCGAAACGGTTGACGTGTTCTGTGACCACCTGACGCAGCGCACCTTGCGCCCACTGTCCGGTCTTGATCACGTTGGTCACTTCACTGCCCAGCGACGCATCATCGAGCATCATCAAGTACACGTCGAACAGCGCGCGCTCTTCCGGGCGCAGCTGGGTCGCGAGTTTGGCGGACAACGAGCGCATGTCGCCGCGCACGCCTTCCAGGGCATTCTGGAACAGCGCCAGCTCGGCTTTGATATCGGTAACGGTCTTGTCCGGCACCACTTCCAGGTCGGCAGGCGGCAACATGACGAACGCCGTACCCACGGCAGCCCCCGGCGAACCGGCGACACCGACGAATTTGGCTTCCTGAATGCCTTTGCCCTGGCGCCCCAGACCGCGGATCGAGCCCGTAGCTTCAGCGTGGGCGATAACCCCGGCGAGTTGCGCGCTCATGGTCACGAGGAAGGCTTCTTCGCCCTCGTCGAACTGACGCCGCTCCTTTTGCTGGATCACCAATACCCCGACCACGCGTCGGTGGTGAATGATCGGCGCGCCCAGGAACGAGGCATAACGCTCCTCACCGGTTTCGGCAAAGTAGCGATAGCGCGGGTGGTCAGCGGCGTTTTCCAGGTTCAGCGGCTCCTCGCGGGTACCCACGAGGCCCACCAAACCTTCATTCGGCGCCATGCTGACTTTGCCGATAGACCGTTTGTTCAGGCCCTCGGTGGCCATCAATACAAAGCGGTTGGTTTCAGGGTCGAGCAAATAGACCGAGCAGACCTGGCTGCCCATGGCCTCTTTGACGCGTAACACAATAATCCCCAACGCCGCCTTGAGATCCTTGGCGGAGTTAACTTCCTGGACGATCTTGCGCAGCGTATTGAGCATGGCTCGGGGTCGAACTCCGTCGTCAGTCGCGCGCGAGAAGGCGCGGGGCAAGCTCTTTAAGGGCGCGTCGATACACCTCGCGCTTGAATGTCACCACCTGGCCCAACGGATACCAATAGCTGACCCAGCGCCAGCCGTCGAATTCCGGTTTACCGGTCAAATCCATCCGCACCCGCTGCTCATTGGAGATCAGGCGCAGGAGAAACCACTTTTGTTTCTGGCCGATGCACAGCGGTTGGCTGTGGGTCCTGACCAGACGTTGCGGCAAACGATAACGCAACCAGCCCCGGGTGCAGGCGAGAATTTCAACATCTTGCCGTTCCAGCCCGACTTCTTCATTTAATTCGCGGTATAGAGCGTCTTCCGGCGTCTCCTGAGGATTAATCCCACCCTGAGGAAACTGCCAGGCATCTTGGTTGATTCGCCGAGCCCATAAGACCTGGCCAGCATCATTTGTCAGAATAATCCCGACATTAGGGCGGAAACCATCGGGGTCGATCACGGCAACAACCTCGTAAACGCATGTCGCCGCATTGTTCCACAAAGATTATGAAAGCAGCAACGAGGCTGCATAGCTTATGTGCGTTCTTGTGAAAACGCCGTATTCTGACAGCCTTTTTTCAGCTAATTCAGCGAGTAACTGCATGCGCCTGGCTTTATTCGACCTCGATAACACACTTTTGGGTGGCGACAGCGACCACGCCTGGGGTGATTACCTGTGCGAGCGGGGCATTCTTGACGCCATCGCCTACAAAGCGCGCAACGACGCGTTTTACCAGGATTATCTGGCGGGGACCCTGAACCTGACCGATTACCTGAACTTCAGCCTGGAAATCCTCGGCCGAACCGAAATGGCACAACTCGATGAATGGCACCGTGACTTCATGCGTGACTGCGTCGAACCGATCATCCTGCCCAAAGGCGAAGCGCTGCTGGCCAAGCACCGCGAGGCAGGCGACAAGTTGCTGGTAATTACCGCCACCAACCGCTTTGTGACCGCGCCAATCGTCGCGCGCCTGGGCGTCGACACCCTGCTGGCCACCGAGTGCGAGCTGGTTGACGGCCGTTACAGTGGACGTACCACCGGCATCCCCTGCTTCCGCGAAGGCAAAGTGACGCGTCTGAACCTGTGGCTGGAAGAAACCGGCTTCAATCTCGACGACAGTTATTTCTACAGCGACTCGCTGAATGACCTGCCGTTGCTGGAGCAAGTCGCCAATCCGGTTGCGGTCGATCCCGACCCGAAACTTCGCGCCGAAGCAGAACAGCGTGGCTGGCCGGTGATTACCCTGCGCAAGTGACCGGCTGACCGGAGCTGTCCCTCATGGATGGGGCAGCTCACGGCGTTCAGAGTGGCGTGCCGAAATTCACCCGAAACTGTTGCGGTGAAACCCTCAGACGGCGCTGGAACACGCTGCGCATGTGATGCGCATCGCGAAATCCCACCTGGTAAGCCACCGTCTTCAACGGCAGGTTGCTGCTTTCCAGAATCACCCGCGCGGCATCCACCCGCGCCCGCTCGACGAATTCCGCTGGGGTCACCTTGGATTCGCGGACAAACACCCGCGAGAAATTACGCGCGCTCATGTTCGCCGCCTTCGCCAGTTCAGTGATGGTCAGGTCGCTGGTCAGGTTCGCCAACACATATTGCTGAGCCTGTGCGACCGGCGACGACGCCTCGACATGCGGGGTCAGAAACGGGCTGAACTGCGATTGCCCTCCCGAACGCTGGGTGAACACCACCAAGCGTTTGGCCACGTTCAAGGCCACTTCCGGCCCGTGATCCTTGGCCACCAGATACAGCGACAGGTCGATCCCCGCCGTCACCCCCGCCGACGTGAATAAGTCGCCGTCCTGAACATACAGACGATCAACCTCAACCTTGGCCGTTGGACATAAAGTGATCAATGCACTGGCGTCGTTCCAGTGAGTAGTGACCACGCGACCGTCCAGCAATCCCGCACGGGCCAACATGAAGGCACCGTTGCAGATCGAGCCAAAGCGGCTGGCGCGTTGCGTTGCCGCAATCAGCCAGGCATGGAACTCATCGCCAAAATCAAGCTGCGGCAAAGTGGGCCCGCCCGCGCAGAGCAACAGGTCATAGCTGCCTGATGCCTCACAGAAGTGTTGGTGAGCCTGAATCGACAGGCCGTTGGAACAGGCCAACAGGCCGCGCTCCACGCCGATAACGTCCAGTTGGTAATGACTTTCTGGCGGGAGAAACCGATTGGCCTCGGCGAATACGTCCATCGGGCCGGTGACATCCAGCGACTGCACTCCGGGGAACACGACAAGTGCAACGCTTTTGGTCATTAGACAGAGCCCAAGGAGTTAACGACAACCATGTTCTGTAGGAGCTGGCTTGCCTGCGATCAGCCTTACCCGGTGTAGCCTAACACGACGCCATCGCGGGCAAGCCCGCTCCTACATTGGGGCACGCAAGCCTGTGGGAGCAGGCTTATCGGATCGCCGCACCGCTGCGAAGGCGGTTTCAAGCCATTCGCAGATAGCCCAACCACAGCGATGTCAGGCCGGTTCAATCTCCTGCGGCGCCGGCGCACGACGCGCGTCAGGTTGTTTCCAGGAGTCGGCTGCTGCTTCCTCGATGGCCTGTTGAATCGCGCGTTTGCGCATTTCTTCGGCACGGCGAGTGAAGAACCAGACCAGGAAGGTGGCAATCGATACCGCCAACAGAATCAGGCTGGCAATCGCGTTGATTTCCGGTTTCACCCCCAGACGCACGGCCGAGAACACTTCCATCGGCAAGGTCGTCGAGCCCGGCCCGGAGACGAAGCTGGCGAGTACCAGATCGTCCAGCGACAGGGCGAAGGACATCATCGCACCGGCCGCCAGCGATGGCGCAATCATCGGGATAGTGATCAGGAAGAACACCTTCCACGGCCGCGCACCGAGGTCCATGGCCGCCTCTTCGATGGACAGGTCCAGCTCACGCAAGCGCGCCGAGACCACCACCGACACATAGGCCGCGCAGAACGTGGTGTGAGCGATCCAGATGGTGACGATGCCGCGCTCCTGCGGCCAGCCGATCATCTGTGCCATGGCCACGAACAGCAGCAACAACGACAGACCGGTGATCACTTCCGGCATCACCAGCGGTGCGGTCGCCAGGCCACCAAACAAGGTCCGGCCCTTAAAGCGCGCGACCCGGGTCAGAACGAACGCCGCCATCGTACCCAAGGCCACCGCCGCGACCGAGGTGTAGCAGGCGATCTCCAGCGAACGCACCACCGAGCTCATCAGTTGGGTGTTATCCAGCAGGCCGACGTACCACTTGATCGACCAACCGCCCCACACCGTCACCAGTTTCGAGGCGTTGAACGAATAGATCACCAGGATGACCATCGGCGCATAGATAAAGGTCAATCCCAATACCAGCATCAGTTTCGAGAACTTGAAGCCCTTCATGCTTTTGCCTCCAGTTCTTTGGCCTGGCTACGGTTGAACAGAATGATCGGCACGATCAGGATCGCCAGCATCACCACCGCCAGCGCAGACGCCACCGGCCAGTCTCGGTTATTGAAGAATTCTTGCCACAGGACTTTACCGATCATCAAGGTCTCCGGACCGCCCAGCAGTTCCGGGATCACGAACTCACCGACCACCGGAATGAACACCAGCATGCAACCGGCAATGATCCCGTTACGTGACAGCGGCACGGTGATTTTCCAGAAGCTGTTGAAGGTGCTCGAACCCAGGTCGGAAGCGGCTTCCAGCAGGCTCGCGTCGTGTTTCACCAGATTGGCGAACAGCGGCAGGATCATGAAAGGCAGGTACGAGTACACAACGCCGATATAAACCGCGATGTTGGTGTTCAGAATCTGCAGCGGCTCGGTGATCAGGCCGGTCCACATCAGGAACGCGTTGAGCAGGCCGTTGTTGCTGAGGATGCCCATCCACGCATACACGCGAATCAGGATCGCGGTCCAGGTCGGCATCATGATCAGCAGCAGCAACACGGTTTGACGATCCTTGGCGGCCGAAGCAATGCCATAGGCCATCGGATAGCCGATCAACAGGCACAACAGGGTGCTGAAGAACGCCATCTTCAACGAGCCCAGGTACGCGGCGAGGTACAGGTCGTCGTCGCCGAGCATCGCGTAGTTGGCAAGGTTGAGAATCAGCGAAAATTTCTGTTCAACGAAGCTGTAGATCTCGGTGTAAGGCGGGATCGCGACGTCGGCTTCGGCAAAGCTGATCTTCAACACGATGAAGAACGGCAGCATGAAGAACAGGAACATCCAGATAAACGGAACCCCGATGACCATCTGCCGGCCACCGGGAATTATTCGGGTCAAAGCGCTCTGGAATTTTTTGTTTTTCATGACCGCAATACCACGCCGCTGTCGTCTTCCCACCAGACGTAAACTTCGTCGTCCCAGGTCGGCCGCGCGCCACGACGTTCAGCATTGGCAACGAAGGACTGAACCAGTTTGCCGCACGGCAACTGGACGTAGAACACCGAGTGGCCGCCGAGATAAGCGATGTCATGCACCTTGCCGCGCGACCAGTTGTGTTCGCAGGTCGGCATCTCGGTGGTGACCAGCAGCTTCTCGGGACGAATGGCGTAGGTGACGGTTTTATCTTCCACCGACGTACTGACACCGTGGCCAACGAAGATATTACGCTCCAGTTCCGGGCTGCTGATCAGCGCGTGACCTTCGGCGTCATCGACCACCGTGCCTTCGAACAGGTTGACGTTACCGATGAATTCGCAGACCAGTCGGCTGGTCGGGGTTTCGTAGATATCGATCGGGCTGCCGATCTGGGCGATCCAGCCCAAGTGCATGATCGCGATGCGCTGGGCCATGGTCATGGCCTCTTCCTGGTCGTGGGTCACCATGATGCAGGTCACACCGACTCGCTCGATGATTTCCACCAGTTCCAGCTGCATTTGTGAACGCAGTTTTTTATCCAGTGCGCCCATCGGTTCGTCGAGCAGCAGCAACTTTGGTTTCTTCGCCAGCGAGCGCGCCAGAGCGACCCGTTGACGCTGACCACCGGACAGTTGATGCGGCTTGCGCTTGGCGTATTGGCTCATCTGCACCAGCTTGAGCATCTCCGCCACGCGAGCATCGACTTCCGCCGACGGGATCTTGTCCTGCTTCAAGCCGAAGGCGATGTTCTGCGCCACGGTCATGTGCGGGAACAACGCGTAGGACTGGAACATCATGTTGATCGGCCGCTCGTACGGCGGCATGTCAGTGATGTCTACACCATCAAGAAGAATGCGTCCCTCGGTTGGCCGCTCGAATCCCGCGAGCATGCGCAACAGCGTGGACTTTCCTGAACCTGAGCCGCCGAGCAAGGCGAAGATCTCGCCCTTGTTGATTTGCAGGGACACATCGTCCACGGCAATCGTCTCGTCGAACTTTTTTGTGACCCGGTCGATTTTGACCAGCACCTGTTTAGGTTGCTGACCACCTTCGAGGGTTTTCTTGTAGGCGCCGGAGGCAACTGCCATTTGGTGAAACTCCCAACAAAATTTGCAGCCCGACCAATAGAGTCGGGCCTGGATTTTTTACTTGCCCGACTTGACCTTAGTCCAGCTGCGGGTCATCAAGCGTTGCACCGCGGGCGGCAGCTCGGCATTGACGTAAAGCTTGTCCAACACCTCTTGCGGCGGATAAACCGCAGGGTCGGTGCGTACTTTCTGATCCATCAGATCGCCAGCCTTGGGGTTCGGGTTGGCGTAGCCCACTGAGTCACTGACCTGAGCAATCACCTCAGGTTTCAACAGGAAGTTGATGAAGGCGTGGGCCTCTTTGACATTTTTTGCATCCTTGGGTATCGCGAGCATGTCAAACCACAGATTGCCGCCTTCCTTCGGAATCGCGTACGCCACGTTGACGCCCTTGCCCGCTTCCTTCGCCCGGGCTCTGGCCTGGAACACATCGCCAGAGAAGCCGGCCGCGACGCAGATGTCGCCATTGGCCAGGTCGGTGATGTACTTCGACGAGTTGAAGTAGGTGACGTAGGGCCGTATCGCCAACAACTTGGCTTCCGCTTTTTTGTAGTCTTCCGGGTTCTGACTGTTCGGCGGCAGGCCCATGTAATTGAGCACCGCCGGGATCATCTCATCCCCGGAATCGAGGAACGCCACGCCACATTTGGACAGCTTCTTGATGTTCTCCGGCTCAAACAACATGGCCCAGGAATCGATCTTGTCGACGCCGAGCACAGCCTTGATTTTATCGACGTTGTAGCCAATACCGTTAGTGCCCCATAGATACGGCACTGCGTACTGGTTGCCCGGGTCGTTCTTTTCCAGACGCTTGAGCAACGCCGGGTCCAGGTTCGGCCAGTTCGGCAGTTGCGAACGGTCAAGTTTCTGGAACGCTCCGGCCTTGATTTGTTTGCCAAGGAAGTGGTTTGACGGCACAACAACGTCGTACCCGGTGTGCCCCGCCAGCAGCTTGCCTTCCAGTGTCTCGTTGGAGTCAAAAACGTCGTACACCGGTTTGATCTGGGTGGCTTTTTCGAAATCAGCCAGCGTGGTCTCGCCGATGTAATCCGACCAATTATAAATGCGTACGGTAGACGCGGCTTGCACGCTGAACGCCAGCGTCAAACCTGCTGCCGCCAGCAAGGTGTTGCGAAATAAAGAAACCGACATGGGTGGCCCTCTTCGGAAACCGCTGTAGGAGCTGGCTGCCTGCGATCAATTTGACGCGGCTTACCAGATACTCCGCTATCGCGGGCAAGCCCGCTCCTACACGGAAGTGTTACTTACCGGATTTAATCTTGGTCCAGCTGCGAGTCAGCTCGCGCAGGACTGGGGCCGGTTGGTCAGCGATGGCGTACAGTTTTGCTTGCACGTCAGCCGGTGGGTAAACACCTGGGTCGTTACGGATATCTTCGTCAACCAATGGTGTGGCGGCGGCGTTACCGTTCGGGAAGTGAACGCTGTTGGTGATGGAGGCCATGACTTCCGGTTTCAGCAGGAAGTTCATGAATTTGTAAGCGCCTTCAACGTTCTCGGCGTCTTTCGGAATGGCAACCATGTCGTAGAAGCTGCCAGCACCTTCTTTCGGAATGCTATAGCTGACCTTGACCTTGTCACCGGCTTCGGCAGCGCGTGCCTTGGCCTGGTAAACGTCACCCGAGTAACCGACTGCTACGCAGATGTTGCCGTTGGCCAGGTCGGAGATGTACTTGGACGAGTGGAAGTAAGCAATCGACGGACGCACTTTGAGGAACAGCGCCTCAGCCGCAGCGATTTCTTTCTTGTCCTGGGTATCGGTTTTATAACCGAGGTAATGCAGGGCAGCCGGCATCATTTCGGTTGGCGAATCGAGGAAGCTGATGCCACAGGCTTTCAGCTTGGCAGCGTTCTCTGGTTTGAACACCAGGTCCCAGGAGTTAACCGGAGCGTCTGCACCCAACGCAGCTTTGACCTTCTCGGCGTTGTAGCCGATACCGATCGAACCCCACATGTACGGGAAGCCGTGTTTGTTATCCGGGTCGCTGACAGAAACAGCCTTGAGCAGCGAGGCGTTCAGGTTTTTGTAGTTGGACAGCTTGGACTTGTCCAGCTCCTGATAAACGCCGGCCTTGATTTGCTTGGCCAGGAAGTTGTTCGACGGGACCACGATGTCGTAACCGGATTTGCCGGCCAGCAACTTCGCTTCCAGGGTTTCGTTGCTGTCGAAGACGTCGTAGACGACCTTGATGCCCGACTCTTTTTCAAAATTCGCGATGGTGTCCGGAGCGATGTAGTCGGACCAGTTGTAAACGTGCAGAACTTTGTCGTCGGCCTGAGCAGCTGCGGCTACTGCGCCCATCAGGGACAAGGCGAGGAGGGTCTTGCCAAATATCTTCATGCGTACAGCTCCATTATTTGAACACTAACCGTGGGTAGCAGTGATTGAAACATTCATAGTCTGGCAAGTTCATGGGCGGGCTTTCAAGACCGCATACCCGCCATGTTCTATGTACCTTGCTTGTTACAAATAGCCTGATCATCAACGTGTGTGAAAACTGTCACATCGGACCTGTGTTCACTCACCCGATAACGCAATTCCCTGGCTGAGCCTAGCACCTAGCCTTGCAATGCACGCAAGGTCAGGTCCAGGCAGTTGCGAGCTTTGGTCACCAGCTCATCAATTTCGGCAAAGCTGATCACCAGTGGCGGCGAAATAATCATGGTGTCGCCCACGGCGCGCATGATCAAACCGTTATCGAAGCAGAACTGTCGGCAAATCATCCCGACGCCCTTGTCGGTATAACGTTCACGAGTGGTTTTATTCTTCACCAACTCGATTGCCCCCAACAGACCAACGCCCCGAACCTCACCCACCAAGGGGTGATCATTCAGCTCACGTAAACGCTTCTGCAAATAGGGTGCCGTTTCTGCACGCACTTTTTCGACAATCTCTTCATCACGCAAAATGCGGATGTTTTCCAGTGCGACCGCCGCCGCCACCGGGTGACCGGAATAGGTAAATCCGTGGTTGAAATCACCGCCTTCGTTCAACACCTTGACCACTTCATCGCGCACGATCAGCCCACCCATCGGGATATAGCCCGAGGTCAGGCCCTTGGCGATGGTCATCATGTCCGGCTTGAGGTCGTAGAAATCGGAACCGAACCACTCACCGGTACGACCGAAACCGCAAATCACTTCATCGGCGACGAACAGAATGTCGTACTTGGCGAGGATCTCTTTGATCTTCGGCCAGTAGGTGTCGGGAGGAATGATCACGCCGCCGGCACCCTGGATCGGCTCGGCAATGAAAGCGCCGACGTTATCCACGCCCAACTCGAGAATCTTGTGTTCCAACTGTTCGGCCGCCCAGATGCCGAATTCGTCCGGGGTCATGTCGCCCCCCTCGCCGAACCAGTACGGCTGCGGGATGTGGACGATGCCCGGAATCGGCAAATCGCCCTGTTCGTGCATGTAGGTCATGCCGCCCAGGCTGGCGCCGGCCACGGTAGAACCGTGATAACCGTTGATGCGGCTGATGATGACTTTCTTGTTCGGCTGGCCTTTGATCGCCCAGTAATGGCGGACCATACGCAGCATGGTGTCGTTGCCTTCCGAGCCAGAACCGGTGAAGAACACATGGTTCATGCCTTCGGGCGCAATGTCGGAGATGACCTTGGCCAATTCCAGTACGGGTGGGTGCGCGGTCTGGAAGAACAGATTGTAGTAGGGCAATTCGTGCATTTGTTTACTGGCGGCATCCGCCAGTTCGCTACGACCGTAACCGATGGCAACACACCAGAGACCGGCCATGCCGTCGAGGATCTTGTTGCCCTCGCTGTCCCACAGATAAACGCCGTCTGCGCGCGTGATGATGCGCGGGCCTTTCTCTTTCAATTGCTTGAAGTCGCTGAACGGCGCCAGGTGGTGGTCGCTGCTCAGGGCCTGCCATTCGCGGGTTTGTGGATTCTTGTTGTTGCTCATACCGCTATCTCCGTATTTAAAGTCGCGCCGTCGGTGGCTGAATAAAAACCACCGCGACGCTGATCACCATCAGACCGCGAACAGCAGGAACTCACGCTCCCAGGAACTGATCACTCGCTTGAAATTCTCGTGCTCGGCGCGCTTGACGGCGACGTAGCCGACGATGAATTTCTCGCCCAGGTACTTCTCGATGGTCTTGCTGTTTTCCATGCGTTCCAGTGCATCTTCGATGGTCAGCGGCAGGCGCAGATTGCGCCGCTCGTAACCACGCCCCACTACCGGCGCACTTGGGCTGAGCCCTTCGACCATGC
This sequence comes from Pseudomonas sp. NA-150, assembly GCF_044336365.1. Taxonomy (NCBI): domain Bacteria; kingdom Pseudomonadati; phylum Pseudomonadota; class Gammaproteobacteria; order Pseudomonadales; family Pseudomonadaceae; genus Pseudomonas; species Pseudomonas sp. NA-150. Next base: position 6,401,270 of record NZ_CP172305.1, read on the forward strand.
CGATGTAACCGCACAACAGACTGGCGGCGATGGCCAGGTACGGGTTGGCGTCCGCGCCCGGTAGACGGTTCTCCACCCGGCGATTCTGCGGTCCGGCATCCGGTACGCGCAGGCCTACGGTACGGTTCTCTTCGCCCCATTCGACGTTCACCGGCGCCGAGGTGTCGGGCAGGAAACGGCGGAACGAATTGACGTTCGGCGCGAACAACGGCAGCAGCTCGGGAATGAACTTCTGCAGGCCACCGATGTGGCACAGAAACAGTTCACTCATGCTGCCGTCATCGTTGGAAAAGATGCTCTTGCCGGTGGCGATGTCGATCACGCTCTGGTGCAAGTGCATCGCGCTGCCGGGCTCGCCAGTCATGGGTTTGGCCATGAAGGTCGCGGCGACGTTGTGCTTCAATGCGGCTTCGCGCATGGTGCGTTTGAACACCAGAATCTGATCGGCCAGCGACAAGGCATCGCCGTGACGGAAGTTGATTTCCATCTGCGCCGTGCCGTCTTCGTGGATCAGCGTATCGAGGTCCAGGTTCTGCAGTTCGCACCAATCGTAGACGTCCTCGAACAGTGGATCGAATTCGTTGGCGGCTTCAATAGAGAAAGATTGGCGACCGGTTTCCGGGCGACCCGAGCGGCCGATGGGCGGCTGCAGCGGGAAGTCAGGGTCGTCGCATCGCTTGGTCAGGTAAAACTCCATCTCCGGTGCCACGATGGGCTGCCAGCCGCGATCGGTGTAGAGCTGCAACACTTTCTTCAACACGTTGCGCGGCGACAATTCGATCGGCTTGCCTTGCTTGTCGTAGGTGTCGTGGATCACCTGCGCGGTCGGTTCAATGGCCCATGGCACCAGGAACACCGCATTCTGGTCAGGGCGGCAGACCATATCGATGTCCGCCGGATCCAGAAGCGTGTAATAGAGGTCATCTTCGACGTAATCGCCGGTAACCGTTTGTAGCAACACACTCTCGGGCAAGCGCATGCCCTTTTCAGCAATGAACTTATTGGTCGGTGAGATCTTTCCGCGGGTGATGCCGGTGAGGTCGCTGATCATGCATTCGACTTCAGTGATCTTGTGCTCTTTCAACCAATCGGTGAGCTGGTCGAGGTTGGTACTCATAAATACCTCAGGAGGTAATAGCCCTTGCCCCTTTTGGGGTTCAGGCGCTTTTTGACGCGGCTGCGTCGCGTTGTGTTGCCCGTTTTCGACACGCATCGCCAAAGGCCTGGAAGATGGCCAGGTAATGCGGGTTGGAAGCCACTTGCCACTCGGGGTGCCACTGCACGCCCAACGCAAATCCTGCGCCAGCCTGGTTGACTGAAATGGCCTCGACCAGTCCATCCGGGGCCAGCGCCTCGACGCGCAGGCCCGGCGCCAGGCGGTCGATGCCCTGGCCGTGAATTGAATTGACGCGAATTTCGCTCGGCAGCCCGAGGCTCGACAGCACGCCACCAGGCTGCACATGCAGGGCATGGCGAGGCGCGTACTGGACTTCGACGGGTTCATTTTGTTCTTCACGATGATCCATGAAGGTTCCAACTTCGTGAACGCGCTGGTGCAGGCTGCCGCCGAACGCGACGTTGATTTCCTGAAACCCGCGACAAATCCCGAGAATAGGCACGCCGGCCGCCACGGCAGCACGAATTAGCGGTAAGGTGGTGTGGTCGCGCGCAGGATCATGCGCAGTGCCCGGAGCACTGGCTGGCCCGCTATAGTGATAAGGTTCGACATTGGAGGGCGAGCCGGTAAACAAGAGCCCGTCCACACTGGCAAGCAGGTCGTCGGTGTCAATTAATTCTGCCAGTGACGGCAGAATCAGCGGCAGCCCCTTGGCAGCGATGGAAACGGCACGGACGTACTTGTCACTGCTGGTGTGGTAGCTGTGCAGACCGATCTGCCTGGTGCAGGCGGTCACGCCGATTAACGGCAGGCGAGACATGAGACCCCCCGGTATTATTGCTGTTATGGGTTGCGTTCGAGCTTAGCCTTGTTCATTTTTTTACACAACACCCCCGTAAAAAATAGAACACAGCCTGCTCAAGCCCGCAGATCACCGGCCCTCCAAAGTGTGTTTTTTGCCCTAAATTGCCGCAAAAATGGCATTTATGCGCTTTTATAAGGCAAAAAACGGCTCTATTGACTTCATCATGGCTTTCGGATTGACTGGATCCCGTAAAGCTTGTTGATTGATATTTTTAACAACAAAGGTGTTGCATCATGTCGGTACCCCCGCGTGCCGTTCAGCTTAACGAAGCGAACGCGTTCCTTAAGGAACATCCTGAGGTTCTGTACGTTGACCTTCTGATTGCAGATATGAATGGTGTGGTGCGCGGCAAGCGCATCGAGCGCACCAGCCTCCATAAGGTTTACGAGAAAGGCATCAATCTGCCTGCCTCTTTATTTGCCCTGGATATCAATGGCTCGACGGTGGAAAGCACCGGTCTGGGTCTGGACATCGGTGATGCTGACCGAATCTGTTATCCGATCCCTGGCACCCTGTGCAATGAGCCTTGGCAAAAGCGCCCAACCGCGCAACTGCTGATGACCATGCACGAACTCGAAGGCACACCCTTCTTTGCCGACCCACGCGAAGTACTGCGCCAGGTCGTCGCCAAGTTCGATGAATTGGGCCTGACTATTTGTGCCGCATTCGAACTGGAGTTCTACCTGATCGATCAGGAGAACGTGAACGGTCGCCCACAACCTCCGCGCTCGCCGATTTCCGGCAAACGCCCTCACTCGACTCAGGTCTACCTGATCGACGACCTCGACGAATATGTCGACTGCCTCCAGGACGTTCTGGAAGGTGCCAAGGAACAAGGCATCCCGGCAGACGCCATCGTCAAGGAAAGTGCCCCGGCGCAGTTTGAAGTCAACCTGCACCACGTTGCCGACCCGATCAAGGCCTGCGACTACGCGGTACTGCTCAAGCGTCTGATCAAGAACATCGCCTACGACCACGAGATGGATTCGACCTTTATGGCCAAACCCTATCCGGGCCAGGCGGGTAACGGTCTGCACGTCCACATCTCGATCCTCGATCGCGATGGCAAGAACATCTTCACCAGCGAGGATCCCGAGCAGAACGCCGCATTACGTCATGCGATCGGCGGTGTGCTCGAGACCCTACCGGCTTCAATGGCGTTCCTGTGCCCTAACGTAAACTCCTACCGTCGTTTCGGCTCACAGTTCTACGTGCCGAACTCGCCGTGCTGGGGCCTGGACAACCGGACGGTCGCCTTGCGCGTTCCAACCGGCACGCCCGATGCCGTACGTATCGAACACCGGGTCGCCGGTGCCGATGCCAACCCATACCTGCTGCTGGCCTCCGTGCTTGCAGGCGTGCACCACGGCCTGACCAACAAGGTCGAGCCAAACGCCCCGGTCGAAGGCAACTCCTACGAGCAAAACGAACAAAGCCTGCCGAACAACCTGCGCGATGCCCTGCGCGAGCTGGACGACAGTGAAATCATGGCGCGCTATATCGACCCGAAATACATCGATATCTTCGTCGCCTGCAAGGAAAGCGAGCTGGAAGAGTTCGAACACTCCATCTCCGACCTTGAATACAACTGGTACCTGCACACGGTTTGATGGTGTGCAGTAAAAAGAACGCCGCTGACCGAAAGGTTCGCGGCGTTTTTTTTGCCTCTTCGCAGACGATTTTGTAGTGAAATCGCAATAATGGCCATGCGCCATATTTTTTACGTCAAAATGCTACCGCGCCCCTCAAGACTTAGGGTTTTCGACCGATAGGCATTACATAAGAATCATTGCCTGGAATATCCCATGTCACTCCGTAATATGAATATCGCTTCGCGCGCGTTCCTCGGATTTGCCTTGATCGGGGGCCTGATGCTGATCCTCGGCATCTGCGCGCTGACCCAGATGAGCGATATCCGCTCAGCCGCCGTCGATATCGAAAATTCCAGCGTTCCCAGTTTCAAAAGCCTGAGCGAGATGGTGAAAATCTCCTATCGCCAGCGCACCCTCTCGTTCCGCTTGCTGCTCAACCGTGAGCCGGGCGTCGAAGACAAAACCCTCGAACTGTTCAAACAGCGCAACGAGCAAATCCGCGCGGCACAGGACATCTACGAAAAATTGATTCAAAGCCCGGAAGAGCGTGCGACCTACGATCAATACGTGCAGAAACTGGCGGCCTATCACCAGCTTGAAAATAAAATGGCAGCGCTGTCAAAGGCGAACCAGATCGATCAATTGCGGGATCTGATCAACACCGATCTGCTGGCGAATTCCGACGAGATTAACCAGGTACTGAGCAAGCTGATCGAAATCAACGACCGCCAGACCGGTGAGACCAACAAGCAGTCCGCCAGCCAGTATTCCTGGGCATTCAAGATGGTGGTCGCACTGCTGGTGATCGCCACCGCGCTGACCGTATTGTTTGCGTGGCTGCTGACCACCAGCATCACGCAACCCTTGGCTGAAGCACTGGCCGCGGCGGAAGACATCGCTGAGGGCAACCTGACCCATCCGATCAAGATCACCAGCCGTGATGAAGCCGGTCGACTGCTGGCAGCCATGCAGAAGATGCAGGAAAAACTGCGCGATACCCTGCAACGGATTTCCGGCTCCGCCACGCAGCTCGCGTCTGCCGCTGAAGAGCTGAACGCGGTCACTGAAGAAAGCGCTCGCGGCTTGCAGCAGCAAAATCAGGAAATCGAGCAGGCGGCGACCGCCGTGAATCAGATGACCACCGCTGTGGAAGAAGTCGCACGCAACGCGGTGAGCACCTCCGACGCCTCGAAAGAAGCGACCGCCTCGGCCGGCGAAGGTCGCGAACTGGTGCAAAAAAATCTCAGCGCCATGGAGTCCATGACCACCGACGTGCAAGGCATGTCAACCGTTATCAGCAAGCTGGCGGATGACTCGCGGGACATCGGCAAGGTGCTGGACGTGATTCGCGGCCTGGCCGACCAGACCAACCTGCTGGCGCTCAACGCCGCCATCGAAGCGGCGCGTGCCGGGGAAGCCGGGCGTGGTTTTGCCGTGGTGGCCGACGAAGTTCGCGCACTGGCCCATCGCACACAGCAGTCGACCAGCGAAATCGAACGCATGGTTGGCAACATCCAGACCAGCGCCGAATCAGCGGTGGCCTCGATCAGCAACAGCTCTTCAGGCGTGGCGTCGACACTCGATATCACCAAGGGCGCTGGCCGGGCACTGGAAGCGATCAACGCGGCGATCATCGAGATCAACCAACGCAACCTGGTGATCGCCAGCGCGGCGGAAGAACAGGCACAAGTGGCCCGCGAAGTGGATCGCAACCTGGGGAATATTCGCGATTTGTCAGTGCAGTCATCGACCGGCGCCGATCAGACCAGCGCCGCCAGCGGTGAGCTGTCACGCCTGGCGTTGGACCTGAATAACCTGGTTTCGCGGTTTCATTTGTAATTGAGGTGGAGTGCCTGACACTCCGCCATCGCGGGCAAGCCCGCTCCTACAAGGACGCAATAAACCTGTAGGAGCGGGCTTGCTCGCGATGAATGCTGCGCGGTTTAGAAATCGATCCGCACATCACCCTTCGGTACGCTGCAGCACGACAGGATGTAGCCCTCGGCTTCGTCCTCTTCGGTGATCCCGCCGTTGTGTTCCATCTCTACCTCCCCGCCCAGCTTCATCACTTTGCAGGTCCCGCAGATACCCATGCCGCAGGCTTTGGGGATCAGCAGGCCAAGTTTCGACGCGGCTGCGTGTACGGTTTCACCGGGCGCGACACGAATGCTCTTACCCGCTGATACGAACTCAACCTGATGCTGATCGGCCAGATCGACTGCCGGCTCGTTCGCCGCCTGCTCAGCATGATCCACCGCATCAGCGCGCGCTTCAGGGGGTGTCGCACCAAAGGATTCTTCGTGGTAGTGCGCCATGTTGAAGCCATTGGCTTCGAGCAGGCGCTTGACCGCCGACATATACGGCGTCGGACCGCAGCAGAACACTTCGCGGTCCATGAAGTCCGGAACCATCAGCTCCAGCATCTTCTGGCTCAGGTAACCGCGATAGCCTGCCCACGGATCACCTGAGCCGTGTTTTTCGCACACCAGGTGCAGGCTGAAGTTTTCGATCCGCGACGCCATGTGTTCCAGTTCGCGGCGGTAGATGATGTCTTTCGGCGAACGGGCGCTGTGGACGAAGGCCATATCGACGTTGCCGTTGGTGTCGAAATACCAGCGCGCCATCGACATGACCGGGGTGATGCCCACGCCGCCACTGAGGTACAGCACTTTCGGATTCGGGAAGTCCATGGCGTTGAACAAGCCGACCGGACCGTGCACGGCGATTTCTGCGCCTTCCTGCAGGTTGTCGTGCAGCCAGTTCGACACCTTGCCGCCCGGCACCCGCTTGATGGTGATCGAGAAGCTGTACGGCACCGACGGCGAGCTGGAGATGGTGTACGAGCGCATGATCGGCGCGCCGTCGATTTCCAGCTCCAGGGTGACGAATTGCCCCGGCTTGAAGAAGAACATGATCGGCTGATCAGCCATGAAACAGAAGGTGCGCACGTCCCAGGTTTCCTGGATCACCTTGACCACACGAACCGGGTGACGGCCATTCGCCCATGTCTGGGTATTGACCGGATTGAGGAAACTGTTGGACATGCTGATCTCCACAGCCGAATGTCGGCCTTATGTTGCGGATTCTGCGTAAGGCGCAGTCTGACCACTTACCTATCAGCGACATCGGCATACTTATCGCGACCAGCCCCCAACGACCGGGGTTAGCGCGTCGGAAACGGATTCGGCCATGTCGCCCATGGATAAGGTTAAGTCAGCGCGCGACCCCACACTCTTCGCTAAATAGATGCGTCATTGTTATTCGTAAGCGTGAGCGGCAAAAGAACCGACGCCTTGCGTGCATTACAGCCAAAAGAACCGTATTAGCCACATTCGTCGACCGCTCAAAAACGGTCATGAGGACTTGAAAGATGGACGTCACTGCAAACTTGAGCCTGGGCGATACGCTGGAGCCTGCACGCAAGGCCACCGCCGAAATGCTGCAGAACCGCGAACGCACCTTCTCGCTGCCGCAGCCTTTCTACAGCGATGAACGGCTTTTTGAAATCGACATGCAGGAAATCTTTCAGAAAGAGTGGCTGATCGCCGGCATGACCTGCGAGATCCCGACCAAGGGCAACTACATCACCCTGCAAATCGGCAAGAACCCGATCATCGTGATTCGCGGCGCCGAAGGTAAGGTTCACGCCTTCCATAACGTCTGCCGCCACCGTGGCTCGCGTCTGTGCACCAGCGATAAAGGCAAGGTCGCCAAGCTGGTCTGCCACTACCACCAGTGGACCTACGAGCTGGACGGTCGCCTGTTGTTCGCCGGCACTGAAATGGGCGACGACTTCGACATGAAGCAGTACGGCCTCAAGCCAGTGAATGTGAAAACTGCAGGCGGCTACATCTTCATTAGCCTGTCGGAAAATCCTCCAGCCATCGACGAGTTCCTGCAGACGCTGGATCACTACATGGAACCGTACGACATGGAGAACACCAAGGTGGCCATCACCACCACCTTGTTCGAGAAAGCCAACTGGAAACTGGTGCTGGAAAACAACCGCGAGTGCTACCACTGCAACGCGTCGCACCCGGAACTGCTGAAAACCCTGCTGGAATGGGACGATGTTACCGACCCACGGGCCGACCAGGCCTTCAAGGACCACGTCGCCGACTCCGCCGCCGCCTGGGAAGCCGAGAAGATCCCTTACGCCCACGCCAGCTTCGGCCTGCGTAACCGCATCGTGCGCATGCCGCTGCTCAAAGGCACCGTGTCGATGACCATGGACGGCAAACAAGGCAGCAAAAAGCTCATGGGCCGCATCAAGAACCCGGACCTGGGCTCGATGCGCATCCTGCACCTGCCGCACTCCTGGAACCACTGCATGGGCGACCACATCATCGTCTTCACCGTGTGGCCGATCAGCGCGCAAGAAACCATGGTCACCACCAAGTGGATCGTGCACAAAGACGCGGTTGAAGGCGTGGACTACGACGTAGAGCGCATGCGCCAGGTTTGGGACGCCACCAACGACCAAGACCGTCGTCTGGCCGAAGAAAACCAGCGCGGGATCAACTCCACCGCGTACCAGCCAGGCCCGTACTCCAAGACGTATGAGTTCGGCGTGGTTAACTTCATCGACTGGTACAGCGCTCGTCTGCTGCAAAACCTCGGCGCTGAACCTGCGCCGTATTTGAAAGGCGTGGCGGTTGATCACGGCTGATAGCGTTAGCGTTTGATCTGACGCCATCGCGGGCAATCCCGGCTCCTACAGGAATTGCACCCCATGTAGGAGCGGGCTTGCCCGCGATGCGATCATCCAGTCACAACAGCGCTTGAACTGTTCAATATTTGATCGATACCCGCGCACACCAACCCCGCAGCACCTCCCAGCCTTCGACCAACAACTTATCCACAGCTCCACCCACAGCAATTGTGGGAAAGTCGGTTTTCGCCTGTGGAAAAACCCATAAAAAACCGTGACTTATTCAGAAAGGCCTTTCTCGAACGAAGCTGGTTGTTTTTTGATCATATTGCTCAAGGCCACGTTTTATATGGCCCGCAGAGGATGGCGAACACCTTATCCACAGAAGCGCTAACAGAGATTGTGGGCAAGTGTGGATAACAGGAAATGCATGAGGAGTTTATCCACACGGTATAGAGGCAGGAGATTGATCGTTTTTTGTACAAACAGCTGTAAGCTATTGAATATAAGGCCTGTAGCCGACAGCGAACATCTTATCCACAGAAGCGCTAACAGAGATTGTGGGCAAGTTGTTAACAGCACAGTGCCCTGTAGGAGCTGCCGAAGGCTGCGATCCCTCTGCAACGGCTGGAAAGCCGTGCCGGCCTTATCGCAGCCTTCGGCAGCTCCTACAGATGATGATGTGATCGCTCTAGCGAACCACACCCTCTTCAATCAACAATTTCAAAATCGCCTCAGCACCCGCTTCCGCACTAACACCTTTAAGCACCTGCCCACCACCGCCGCTCGCCTTGGCCGTTGCAGCCTTCATACGATCAGCGCCGCTTTTGCCTTTGATCACTTTCAAGCGCTTTGGACGCGGTTTGGCAGGTTGCAGCGCAGAGCCTGTGAGTAACTCGTCCACCACCACTTCCACCTGCTCTGGCTGCAAAACCCCACGCTGAGCCGGACCGTAGGCACTTTGCCGTGGTTTCGGCGCAGCGTTATCCACAGTCGCGAGAAACGGCAGGCGTACTTTCAAACGACGGCGCTGACCACGGGGCAATGCTTGCAGCACATGTGCGACGCCATTGGCGATGGATTCGACCTCGGCCAAACCAACCACCAAAGGCCAGCCGAGCTTTTCCGCCAACAGAAACGGCAACATGCCTGAGCCTTCGCCGGTTTCCGCCTGGCTGCCAGTCAGCACTACTTGCGCGTTGGCGTCACGCAGGTAGTCGGTCAGTGCCGGCAAGGCGTCAGCGCCTTCCGGTTGTTCCAGCACATGCAGTTCGTCCAGGCCCATGCCGAGGTAGGCCCGCAGCGCAGGCTCCTCGACATTGCCGGCGTGCAGCACCTGCAAGTTATCCCCAGCCAGTTGCAGGCCCAGTTCGACTGCACGTGCATCCTGCTCAGCGCGACGTGGCCGGCCGGAAGTCGGGTGCGAGCCAATGGATACGAGGCTGATCACATTCACTGTGGAGTTATTCACAGGGGAAGCATGGGAGTTATGCGGCATCGCGTTTCGCCTCGTTGCGGTAAGCCTCGATAGCGGCAATCAGCGCCTTAAGGATCTCGGCGCTTTCGCCAATCACCGACAGGTCAGCCCGTTTGATCATGTCGCAGCCTGGATCGAGGTTGATTGCCACCACCTTGTCGCAGGCGCCAATGCCTTGCAGGTGCTGAATCGCGCCCGAGATACCAACAGCCACGTAGACTCGCGCAGTGACCCAAGTGCCGCTGGCGCCGACCTGCCGGTCACGTGCCATGTAGCCATCGTCTACCGCCACGCGGGATGCGCCTTCGGTGGCGCCCAGTGCGGCAGCGGTACGATGGAACAAGTCCCAGTCCTTCACGCCGTTGCCGCCGGAGAAAATGAATTCGGCTTCGGCCATTGGAATCGCCGCCGGATCGACAGCGACAGCGCCAAGGTCCTCGATACGCGAAAGGCTGCGCGCAACAGCTGTGGATAACTCCACCGGCAGCGCTTCGTGACGGGTTTCGCTGACCGGTTCGGCGCATTCGACAGCGGCCAGAATCACCCGCGCCAACGGACGAGCGAGGTCTTCGCGACCAGCACCAGCGCGGCCGATGCACTGATTTTCGGTGACTTGCCAGACCCGCGTCGCCGGACGTTCGCCCAGGCTGGCGGCAAAGCGCCGACCCAATTCACCACCGCCGGTGCGGCTGTCAGGCAGCAACCAGTGACGCGGGCTGAACTGGTTATCCACAGCCCGCAGGCCCTGGACCCGTTGCTCAGGTGCATAACCGTTGAACTCGTTACCTTCCAGTACCAGCAAACGGTCAACGCCAGCGAGCGCAAACGTCGTTTCTTTGTGTTCGCCAAACACCACGGCCAACACCGCACCGTCTTTGCCGGCCATGCTGTGCGCCAGGCCCAGCAGGTCGCGGTCGTGACTGCTCAAGCGGCCGCCGACCATGTCCGGGGCGACGCAGATATAAAACGCCGGCTGCAGGATTTGATGCAGCGGCAATTGCACTTCGGCAGCGGCCGAACGTTTCACCGCCCCGCCCTGCTGCGCGCCACTGCGGTCGATTCGCTTGATGCCGTTGGGGCCAATAAAACCAAGGCCATGCACGTTCTTGCGGATCAGGCCGTTAGGACCCATCCAGCTGGTCAGCGCTGGCTGCATGGCGGCGTGCAACGGGTGCAAGCGGTTACGGGCGATCCATTCGGCGCGTGGGTCGCGGCGGATAATGTCGCTCATCAATGCACCTCCGCAGGTTGGCGCTTGGCCGGGGCCGGCTTGCTGGCGGCAACAGTGCCTTCCTGCAACGCATCGGCCACCAGCTCGGCAATGTCTTTGATCAACGGCCGAGGCTCGACCACACCTTCAAGCATCGCTGTGCACTGTGGACATCCCACAGCCACCAGCTCGGCGCCGGTTTCGCGGATGTCTTCCATGCGCATGTCGGGAATCCGTTGTTTGCCCGGAATGTCAGTGATTGGCGCTCCGCCGCCGCCACCGCAGCAGCGGGAGCGGAAACCGGAGCGCTGCATTTCCTTGATCTCGATCCCCAGTGCACGCAGTACCTCACGCGGCGCCTCGTATTCGCCGTTGTAACGGCCGAGGTAGCACGGGTCGTGATAGGTCACGCTAGTGCCTTTGTGCTGGCCCAGATTCAGTGAACCGGCTCCGATCAGTTCCGCCATGTAGGTACTGTGGTGCTGCACGACGTAGTTGCCGTCGAAGGCGCCGTATTCGTTTTTCAACACATGAAAGCTGTGCGGATCGCAGGTGACGATGCGTTTGAAGTTGTACTTGGCCAGCGTTTGAATGTTGCGCTTGGCGAGCATCTGGAACGTCGCTTCATCGCCCAAACGGCGGGCGACGTCGCCACTGTCGCGCTCTTCGAGACCGAGCACGGCGAAGTCGACGTTGGCCGCTTTCAACACTTTGACGAACGCGCGCAAGGTGCGTTGGTTGCGCATGTCGAACGCGCCGTCGCCGACCCAGAACAGCACGTCGACGGTTTTCTTCTCGCTCATCAGATTGAGGTTCAGATCCGCCGCCCAGTTCATCCGCCCGCCCGGCGCGAAACCGCCCGGGTTGTCGGTGGCGATCAGATTTTCGAGGACTTCGGCACCTTTGTTCGGTGTCGCGCCTTTTTCCAGGGTCAGGTGACGACGCATGTCGACGATGGCGTCCACGTGCTCGATCATCATCGGGCACTCTTCCACGCACGCGCGGCAGGTGGTGCAGGACCACAGGGTTTCAGCGTCGACCAGACCGTTGACGATGGGTTGATGCGGGTTGCCGCCGTGTTCGCCAATCGCTTTTCCAGGGTACGGACTGCCAGCGAATTTGGCATCGGTGCCACCAGCGAGGCCGACCACCATGTCTTGGATCAGTTTTTTCGGGTTCAGCGGCTGGCCGGCGGCGTAAGCAGGGCAAGCAGCTTCGCACTTACCGCACTGCACGCAGGCGTCGAAGCCCAACAGTTGGTTCCAAGTGAAGTCCTTGGGTTTTTCCACGCCCAGCGGCGCGGTCTTGTCGCTCAGGTCCAGTGGTTTCAAGCCGGTGGAACGGCCACCGCCAAAACGCTCGGCGCGACGGTGCCAGGCCAGATGCAAGGCGCCGGCGAAGGCGTGCTTCATCGGCCCGCCCCAGGTCATGCCAAGGAACAATTCAGAAACGCCCCACAGCACACCGACGCCGAGGATGACAGCCAACACCCAGCCGCCAAAGTCTTCAGGCAGGATGCCCGCGACCGGCAGGGTCACCAGGAAGAAGGAGGCAGAAAACGCCATCAGGCTTTTCGGCAGACGCATCCACGGGCCTTTCGACAGGCGAGCCGGTGGATTACGACGACGCAGGTACATGAAGATTGCGCCGACAAACATCACCGCCGACATCAACAGCAACGCGTAACCGAGGATGCGGTTATGCAGGCCAAAACCGTGGACCAGAATCGCCAGCACGATGGATGCAACCGCACCACCCGCCGTCGCAACGTGGGTGTTGGCAATGTATTTGTCCCGCGCCACCACATGGTGCAAATCGACCATATAGCGCTTGGGCATCGACAGCAGACCGCCAAGGATATCGACCTTGGCCGGACGACCGTTGCGCCACAGCATCATCCGCCGCACCGCGCCCAACACGGCCAAGGCCAGGGCAGCGAACAGCAGAATGGGAAGAAGGGTGTTCAACATGGTGAAGCTCCCAAAGACCACGGGGTCTATGATCGTTCCCACGCTCTGCGTGGGAGTGCAGCCCATAACGCTCTGCGTCACATCAAGAGCGAACGCGGAGCGTCCATGAGGCATTCCCACGCAGAGCGTGGGAAAGATCTAATGGTTTAGAAATCCTTACAAAGCCGGAGCCCGTCGTAAATGGCGGCGTGCGTATTACGCTGGGCCACGCAGTCACCAATACGGAACAGCAAGTAGCCGTCACCCGGTTGGCTCAGCGAAGGCTGTGGCTTGATCGCGAACAGGGCTTCGATGTCGATCTGGCCTTTGTTGCGCGAACCTTCCTTCAGCGCGTAGTAGATTTCCTCATCAGGACGCACGCCGTTCTCGACCACCACCTGATCCACCACGCGTTCTTCTTTGGCGCCGGTGTATTCGTTTTCCAGCACCGCCACCAGCTTGTCGCCTTCGCGGTAGACCTTTTCCAGCATCATGTCGCCGGTCATGATCACTTCTTTCGGGTACATGCTGCGGTAGTAAGTCGGAAACGACGTACCGCCAATGGCCACGCCTGGCTTGATGTCGTCGGTGACGATCTCGACCTGGCTGCCTTTGTCGGCGAGGAAGTCAGCGGTCGACATACCCGTGAATTCACAGATGGTGTCGTAGACCAGCACGTTCTTGCCCGGTGCAACTTTACCGTCGAGGATGTCCCAGCTGCTGACCACCAAACCTTCAGCCGCGCCCCAGTGTTCATTCTGCTCAAGGAACGGATGACCGCCGACTGCCAGCACTACGATATCCGGACGCAGGTCGAGGATGGCTGCCGCGTCGGCTGCCGTACCCAGACGCAGGTCGACTTTCAAACGCGCCAGCTCCAACTGGAACCAACGGGTGATACCGGCGATCTGGTCGCGCTGTGGCGCTTTCGAGGCGGTGGTGATCTGCCCGCCGATGAATTCTTTTTTCTCAAACAGGGTCACGTCGTGGCCACGTTCCGCCGACACACGCGCCGCTTCCATACCGGCAGGACCGGCACCGACCACCACCACTTTGCGTTTCACGCCGGTGGATTTTTCGATGATGTGCGGCACGCCCATGTATTCACGGGAGGTCGCAGCGTTCTGGATGCACAGCACGTCCAGACCCTGGTACTGACGGTCGATGCAATAGTTGGCGCCGACGCATTGCTTGATCTGGTCAATCTGGCCCATTTTGATCTTGGCGATCAGGTGCGGGTCAGCGATGTGCGCGCGGGTCATGCCGACCATGTCGACGTAGCCGCCTTCCAGAATCCGTGTCGCCTGGTTCGGGTCCTTGATGTTCTGTGCGTGCAAAACCGGGGCCTTGACCACTTCCTTGATACCGGCCGCCAGGTGCAGGAACGGCTCCGGTGGATAACTCATGTTCGGGATAACGTTGGCCAGGGTGTTGTGGGTGTCACACCCCGAGCCGACCACACCGATGAAATCGATCATGCCGGTGGCGTCGTAATACTTGGCGATTTCCTTCATGTCCTCATGGCTCAAGCCATCAGGGTGGAATTCGTCGCCACAGATCCGCAGACCGACGCAGAAGTCAGGGCCGACTTCCTTGCGCACAGCCTTGATCACTTCCATACCAAAACGCATACGGTTTTCGAAGCTGCCGCCCCATTCGTCGGTGCGCTTGTTGACGCGCGGGCTCCAGAATTGGTCGATCATGTGTTGGTGCACAGCTGACAACTCAACGCCGTCCAGACCACCGGCCTTGGCCCGTGCCGCTGCGCTGGCGTAGTTGCCGATCACGCGCCAGATTTCTTCAGGCTCGATGGTTTTGCAGGTCGCGCGGTGCACCGGTTCACGGATGCCCGACGGCGACAGCAGGGTCGGCCAGTGATCGCCGTCCCAACGCGAGCGACGACCCATGTGGGTAATCTGAATCATGATCTTGGCGCCGTGCTTGTGCATGGCGTCAGCGAGATTCTGGAAGTGCGGGATGATCCGGTCGTCGGCCAGGTTGACCGATTTCCACCAGCCTTGCGGGCTGTCGATGGCCACACTGGAGGAACCGCCACAAATGGCCAGGCCGATGCCGCCCTTGGCTTTCTCCTCGTAGTACTTCACGTAACGGTCGGTAGTCATACCGCCATCAGTGGCGTAGACCTCGGCGTGTGCAGTACTGAGAACGCGGTTGCGGATAGTCAGTTTGCCGATTTGGATCGGCTGAAACATTGCTTCGAAAGCCATGACGGAAACCTCGACTTACAACGGCTTGACGGTAAACAGGCCGTCGTCGTGGCCTTCTTCCGAACCACCGTAAACCTGCTCGGCAACGGTACGGATCGAGCTACCCTTGGCTTGCAGCACCTGGTCCATGGCACCGGCGAACCAACCAGTGAACATGTAATCGACCTTGCGCCCGACTTTTCCGTAGACGTAAACGAACGCCGAATGCTCAAGCTTGACGCTGGCAGTGCCCTTTTCCAGATCGATGTCCTGGATCTTGAACAAGCCCCAGCCGCGTTGCGACAGGCGCTTCATGTAGTGTTCGAACACCGCAACGCCTTCCAGGCCGTGGCATTCAGCTTCTTTCTCGCACCAGTGGTAGGCGGATTTGTAGCCGGCTTTGTAGAGAATCTCGGCGTATGCGTCAGCGCCCAGAACTTCTTCGATCCCCATATGGTTGTTGACGAAGAAGTGACGCGGCACGTACAGCATCGGCAATGCATCGGAAGTCCAGACACCAGTTTCGCTGTCGACTTCGATAGGCAGTTGCGGGGCGATTTTAGCCATGGGGTAAAACTCCAGAAAATTCGGGGTTATCCCCCCTGCGCAGGTGGCAGAGGGGTTATGCATTCAGGTGACCGGCTTGGGCGGTTTATTCGCCCCAAACGTCTTTGAGGACGTTCACCCAGTTCTCGCCCATGATCTTGCGCACCACACGCTCGGAGTGGCCGCGCTTGAGCAGGGTTTCAGTGAGGTTCGGGAACTCGCCCACGGTGCGGATGCCCAGCGGGTTGATGATTTTTCCGAAGCTGGTCAGACGACGGGCATAGCCTTTGTCGTGGGTCAGGTATTCAAAGAAGTCCTGGCCGTGACCCTGGGTGAAGTCAGTGCCGATACCGATGGCGTCTTCACCGACGATGTTCATCACGTATTCGATGGCTTCGGCATAATCGTCGATGGTCGAATCGATGCCCTTGGCGAGGAACGGCGCGAACATGGTCACGCCGACAAAACCACCGTGATCGGCGATGAACTTCAGTTCTTCGTCAGACTTGTTGCGAGGATGTTCTTTCAGGCCGGACGGCAGGCAGTGCGAGTAGCAGACCGGTTTTTTCGATTCGAGGATGACTTCTTCGGAGGTTTTGGAGCCGACGTGGGACAGGTCGCACATGACGCCAACGCGGTTCATCTCGGCGACGATCTCGCGACCGAAGCCTGACAGGCCGCCATCGCGCTCGTAGCAACCGGTACCGACCAGGTTCTGGGTGTTGTAGCACATCTGCACGATGCCAACGCCGAGCTGCTTGAAGATCTCGACGTAGCCAATCTGGTCTTCGTAAGCGTGGGCGTTCTGGAAGCCGAACAGAATGCCGGTCTTGCCCTGCTCCTTGGCCTTGCGGATGTCGGCGGTGGTGCGCACCGGAATTACCAGGTCGCTGTTTTCGCGCATCAGTTTCTGGCTGCTGGCGATGCTGTTGATGGTGGCCTGGAAGCCTTCCCATACCGACACGGTGCAGTTGGCCGCAGTCAGGCCACCTTTACGCATGTCTTCGAACAGCTCACGGTTCCACTTGGCAATGATCAGACCGTCAATGACGATACTGTCGGCGTGCAATTCGGCTGGGCTCATCAGGCGGTCCCCTATTAGTGATTCATGCGCCGAAACGTCTGCCGGCGCTTTGGGGCCAGCATATGCCTGAGGGTTGAGCGAGCCGGGTGCAAAAACGACAGGGGGTTTGCCGAAAGCGTCAAGAAGCGACAAAGGGTTGCCGCCCACCGGCTGGATAGACCGCTTGGGCGCTGTTATTTAGCCCGTGGCTGAGCGAAAATCCCCAACCATCGAGTTGAACAATGGGCGGGGATGTCGCAAATGAGGTCAATGTTATTGGTTTTGGCAGTGCTGGCAGCCGGCGCGCACGCTGATGAAGGGACTCCATGCGACAACGTGGAGACCACTCAGCAAGCCTTCGAATGCTCGGCGTACAATAAAACCACGTCTGAACACGAGCTCGATAATTCCTACAAAGACATGGTCGAGCGTATCAGCGCGCAAAACACCAACCACCCCGCGCAACTGGCCGACTACCTGGGCAAAATCAAAAACGCCCAGGAAATCTGGAAAAAGCTGCGCGACGCCGACTGCGCGGTACAGACTTTCGCCAACGAAAAAGGCAGCCAGGCGTTCCAGGTCGCGGAAAACGACTGCATTGCGCAGATGAGCGACGAACGGTCGGAGTATTTGCAGTCGATCGGGATTGAGTGATCAGTCGCGTCGCTGACTGCGGTATTGCTTGAGCCATTCGGCGAATGTCTTGTCTTCCAAGGCGTAGGCGCCGCGGCTCGATTTCCACACCAGTTCCTTGTCACGCAGCGCATCGATAGCAGCCTGGATAGTCTGAGTACCGGGCGCTACATCGCTGCCCAGGATCTCCAGACATTTGCGCACTGCCAAGACCGTCGCGTCGGTAAAAGGCGCGAAAGGTTCATTACCCTGAGATCGCTCAGCCATGACCTCAAGCACCGCGCGCTGCACGACCGTGAGCGCGTTGTAGGCACTTTCGAACTCGCTCCAGAAACCGGCGCGCAATAATTGAGCGCCGTTGCGCAGCAATTCGCCCAAATTACTGGCTTCGCCCAACTCCAGCGCGACATCTGCAATAACAGTCCTGAGCATTTCAGGACGACGCCCCAACTGTTCGAATGCTTCATCAATGTCCTCGGGCATGAATTGATTGTTTTGCGCGAGGTGTGCATTCAAATGAACGGTATAGGCTTGAGTGAATTCTTTCCCCAACAGTGGAAACGGCGTAATGCTTGAGCCGTAAAAGGGTTGATTGCGACTGAGCACCAGATGAGCCAGCTTGTCTCGGTTGGAGCCAGTGAACACCAAACGTAACCCGCCGTCGTTGTCCCGCCCCTGATTGAGCTCATCTCGCGCAGCCTTGAGGCCGAACATCGCATTGATGCCGGATTCAGTAGTCAAGGCGTGCTGAGCCTCATCGATGACCAAAACGATCATCTTTCCGGCAGCGCTATGCAGAAGCTCCAGGGCCTGAGTCAGCGTCGCACCTGCCGGCAACTGAGGCTTGCTGAAATCCCACGACAGCGTGCGCAGAAAGCTGAGCTTCTCGATGCCCATGGATTTGGCCAGCTTGCGGATGCCCTTCTCGTAAGGCACCAGCGCCGCACCAATAGCGGCCGCGATGAGCTCGGCAGGATCCTTTTGTTTGTTGGCCCAGAGGTCGACATAGACCGCGAGCCAACCTCTTGACTCACATTCCGGGATCAAATCTTCGCGTAGGAATGTGCTTTTGCCAGTACGACGAGGTGCGGCCAGAAACAGGCCCGAGACGTAATCCTGTATCCCGGCCCCCACCAAACCATCTGCAATGCTCTTGGCCAGACTGGGTCGGCGGAACACAAAGCCGGTGTTTTTCGACATGGTTTATACCTGATTATCCAAACAACTATAATTTATAGCTAAAAGTATAATTGGCAATAATCGGGTGTCAAATGCGGCACTCAAGCATTCGACCGCTGCCGATCCTCCCTCGGGCATCTGACAAATCGTCCTTTATAGCTTCGGGTGAAATACGAAGGCGACTCAAAGCCGCAGGCAATGCTGATCTCCAGCACGCTCATGTCGGTCTGCCTTAGCAATTGCCGGGCTTTTTCCAGGCGCAAACCGAGGTAGAAGTTACTCGGGGTGTCATTCAGATGCAGACGGAACAGACGCTCCAGCTGTCGTCGGGTGACCTGGATGCCTTCGGCGAGGTCGAGGGTGCTGAGCGGCGGCTCGGTGTGTTGCTCCATTTCACCGATCACCTGCACCAACTTCTTATTGTTGATGCCGAAACGCGTAGCGATCTGCATGCGTTGGTGGTCTTTGCGCGGGCGGATGCGGCCGAGCACGAATTGTTCCGAGACCCGGATCGCCAACTCCGGCCCGTGGGCCTGGCCGATGAGGTCGAGCATCATGTCGATAGAGGCTGTACCACCGGCCGAGGTGATGCGACGGCGGTCGATTTCGAACAGTTCCTGGGTCACCACCAAATGTGGATAAGATTCCTTGAACGCGTCCACGGCTTCCCAGTGCAGGGTCAGGCGATGGTCCGTCAGCAGCCCGGCATGGGCCAGCACGAAACTGCCGGTGTCGATCCCGCCAAGGGTCACGCCGTCGTTATCCAGGCGACGCAACCAATGCTCAACGGCCGGCGTACAGAACTTCAGTGGCTCGAAACCGGCCACCACCCACAACGTCGCGCCCTTCTTCAGCGGCTCCAGCGCCGCGTCGGCGTTGACCGACATCCCGTTACTGGCAATCACTGCCCCGCCATCGACGCTCAACACATGCCAGCGGTATAGCTCGCCACCAAAACGATTGGCGACGCGTAGAGGTTCGACCGCAGAGACAAAGCCCATCACCGAAAAGCCGGGCATGAGCAGAAAGTAGTAATCCTGTGACATTGTGCGCACTCGCAGGGGCCGTCTAAACAACCACATACGCCTGTTGTTTGAGGACGGCAATAGGACAGGTCGCTGCTGTGCAAGAGCTGGTCGCCGCTGTGCGTTTTTCCGGGGCCGCGGCTGCGTAACTTGGCCTCACGGCGCGAAAAGACGCCGGCCCCATAAAAATGTCCTGCCGAGGAAACCACGATGAAAAAACTGATCAGCTCTTGCTTGTTGGCAATCACCGGAACCACCTTGATCGCCGGTAGCGCGCTCGCTGCCGAAGCACCGGATTGCCAGAACGTGCGCCTGGGCGTGGTCAACTGGACCGATGTCATGGCCACCAGTGCGATGACCCAAGTCTTGCTCGATGGACTCGGCTACAAGACCAAACAGACCAGCGCTTCGCAACAAATCATCTTCGCCGGCATCCGCGACCAGCGCCTGGACATGTTTCTCGGCTACTGGGACCCGCTGATGACCCAGACCATTACCCCATTCGTGAAAGACAATCAGGTCAAGGTGCTGGCTCAGCCAAGCCTGAAAGACGCCCGCGCCACCCTCGCCGTGCCGACTTACCTCGCGGACCAGGGCCTGAAAACCTTCGCCGACATCGCCAAGTTCAAGAAAGAGCTGGGCGGCAAAATCTATGGCATCGAGCCTGGCTCAGGCGCTAACACTCAAATCAAGGAAATGATCGCCAAGAACGAGTTCGGCCTCGGCGACTTCCAACTGGTGGAATCCGGTGAAGCCGGCATGTTGTCGGCCGTGACCCGCGCCGTGAACCGCAAAGAAGCGATTGTGTTCTTCGGCTGGGCGCCACACCCAATGAACGTCAACCAGAAGATGACCTACCTCACCGGCAGCAACGACGCCCTCGGCCCGAATGAAGGCGAAGCCAAAGTCTGGACCGTCACCGCGCCGGACTACGCCCAACGCTGCCCGAACGTGAATCAATTGCTGACCAACCTGACCTTCACCGCCGAAGACGAGAGCCGGATGATGCAACCGCTGCTCGATCACAAAGACGCGCTCGAATCAGCCAAGCAGTGGCTGAAGGATCACCCGCAGGATCAGAAGCGCTGGCTCGCCGGGGTCAAGACCTTTGACGGCAAAGACGCCAACGAAAACCTGAAACTGAGCACCAACCCTTAATTCCGATTCGAACCCTCCTCCGCAGCCGACCTAAAGGCTGCGGACCGGATCGTAACGCCCAAAAAAACATTTGAAACCTGCCGTAAGGAATCCTGAAATGAACCATGACGTCATCATCACCTGCGCACTCACCGGTGCTGGCGACACGACCGGGAAAAGCCATCTGGTCCCGATCACCCCGAAACAAATCGCAGCAGCAGCGGTAGAAGCCGCCAAAGCCGGCGCCACCGTCGTCCATTGCCACGTGCGTAACCCGGAAACCGGCAAATTCAGCCGCGACGTCGAGCTGTACCGCGAAGTGATGGACCGTATCCGCGAAGCCGACGTGGACATCATCGTCAACCTGACGGCAGGCATGGGCGGCGACTTGGAGATCGGTGCCGGCGAGAACCCGATGGAATTTGGCCCGAACACCGACTTGATCGGCCCACTGGCCCGCCTGGCGCACGTTGAAGCGCTGCTGCCGGAAATCTGCACCCTCGATTGCGGCACCCTCAATTTCGGCGATGGCGACACCATTTACGTCTCCACCCCGGCGCAACTGCGCGCGGGCGCCAAACGTATTCAAGAGCTGGGCGTGAAAGCCGAGCTGGAAATCTTCGACACCGGCCACCTGTGGTTCGCCAAACAGATGATCAAGGAAGGCCTGCTCGACGATCCACTGTTCCAACTGTGCCTGGGCATCCCATGGGGCGCGCCGGCTGACACCACCACCATGAAAGCCATGGTCGACAACCTGCCGGCCAATGCGGTGTGGGCTGGCTTCGGCATCGGTCGCATGCAAATGCCGATGGCCGCGCAAGCGGTGCTGCTGGGCGGCAACGTGCGGGTTGGCCTGGAAGACAACATCTGGCTGGATCGCGGTGTGTTAGCGAGCAACGGTGCACTGGTCGAACGCGCCTCGGAAATCCTCACCCGCATGGGCGCCCGCGTCCTGACCCCTGCCGAAGGCCGGGCAAAAATGGGCCTGAAAAAGCGCCACTGATCAAACGAATACGCATTACCTGTAGGAGCGAACTTGTTCGCGAGAGCAATGTTCCTGACGCTAGAAGTGTGTCGGGTGCACCCAAGGCCTCGCCAACAAGTTGGCTCCTACAGAGACATCACAGCGTTCATATCTCTTTTTCAGGAAGTTAATGATGAGCTTTATCACCGACATCAAAACCTTCGCTGCTCTGGGCAGTGGCGTTATCGGCAGCGGTTGGGTATCCCGCGCCTTGGCCCACGGCCTCGACGTTGTGGCCTGGGACCCGGCGCCGGGTGCTGAAACCGCTTTGCGTAAACGCGTAGCCAACGCCTGGCCGGCGCTGGAAAAGAACGGCCTGGCACCTGGCGCATCGCAAGCCCGCCTGCGCTTTGTCGCGACCATTGAAGAATGCGTGCGTGACGCTGACTTCATTCAGGAAAGCGCACCTGAACGTCTTGATCTGAAACTCGAACTGCACGGCAAGATCAGCGCCGCAGCCAAGCCCAATGCGCTGATCGGCTCCAGCACCTCCGGCCTGTTGCCGAGCGAGTTCTACGAGGGTGCCACCCATCCTGAGCGCTGCGTTGTCGGTCACCCGTTCAACCCGGTGTACCTGCTACCGTTGGTGGAAGTGGTCGGCGGCAAAAACACTGCGCCAGAAGCCGTACAAGCCGCGATGAAGGTCTATGAGTCACTGGGCATGCGTCCGTTGCATGTGCGCAAGGAAGTGCCGGGCTTCATCGCTGATCGCCTGCTCGAAGCGCTGTGGCGTGAGGCGCTGCACTTGGTCAACGACGGCGTCGCCACCACTGGCGAAATCGACGACGCGATTCGTTTTGGCGCTGGCCTGCGTTGGTCGTTCATGGGCACCTTCCTGACTTACACCCTGGCCGGCGGCGATGCAGGTATGCGCCACTTCATGGCCCAGTTCGGCCCGGCGCTGAAACTGCCGTGGACCTACCTGCCGGCCCCGGAGCTGACCGACAAGCTGATCGATGACGTGGTCGATGGCACCACGGAACAACTCGGCACCCACAGCATCGCCAGCGCTGGAGCGCTATCGTGATGATTGCCTGATGGCGGTGCTGGAAGCGGTGAAGACCACCAAGGCCAAGCATGGCATGACCTTTAGCGAATAAATGACTCCCCTGTAGGAGCTGCCGAAGGCTGCGATCGGCCGGGGACCGGTCGCAACGATTTGCGCCGCCCGAAGGTCGTTCCGGCCTTATCGCAGCCTCCGGCAGCTCCTACAGGGATTGCGTCAAACCGATGGAGATATTTCTTATGCCGGCACTGACGACCTACAAAACCCCAATCCTCGCCGATTGGGTCGACTACAACGGCCATCTTCGCGATGCCTTCTATCTGCTGATCTTCAGCTACGCCACCGACGCGTTCATGGACCATCTGGGCATGGACAGTGACAATCGCGAGGCCAGCGGCAATTCGCTGTTCACCCTCGAAACCCATCTCAATTATTTGCACGAAGTGAAGTTGGGTGAAGAGGTCGAAGTGCGCACCCAAGTGATCGGCCACGACCGCAAACGCGTTCACCTCTATCACAGCCTGCACCGACCCGGCAGCGACGACGCGCTGGCCGCCAACGAACAAATGCTGCTGCACGTCGACCTGGCCGGCCCGCGTTCGGCCCCTTTCAGCGAGCCGGTGCTGAATGTGCTACTGGGCCTGGTGGAAACACAGAAAGACTTGCCGGCACCCGCCTACATCGGTCGCGTCATCGCTCTACCTGCCTGATCCTCCACTACCAACACGATAAGGAGATCGCCATGAACACTTCAGCCTTCGCCGACTTCCGCAGTTACCCGTTGATCAGCGCCCTGGCCGCCGTGCAACCGTTGGCGGACCGGCTGCAAGTGCAATGGGCGGATGGTCGGTTCAGCCCCTTTCATCATCAATGGCTGCGCGATAACTGCCCGTGCGCTGAATGCGTGTACAGCGTGACTCGCGAGCAAGTGCTGGAAATCGTCGATGTGCCTGAAGATCTGGTTCCCAATACCAGTCGTATCGATGCTCAAGGCTTCCTGTGCGTGGAATGGCAAGGTGGCCATCACAGTCGATTCGACCCTGGCTGGCTGCGTGCCCATGCCTATGACGACCTGTCCCGCGCCGAACGCCTGCAAGCCAGGCCGAAAAGCCAGCTGTGGGCCACTGACCTGAGTGTGCCGGTGTTCGACTATCAGGCCGTGATGGAAGATTCCCAGGCACTGCTGTCGTGGTTGCTGGCCTTGCGCGACATAGGCCTGACCCAGGTACGCGGCGTGCCCACTGAGCCAGGATCGCTGGCATTGATCGCGCAGCGGATCTCCTTTATTCGGGAGAGTAATTTCGGCGTGCTGTTCAATGTGCAATCCAAAGCCAACGCCGACAGCAACGCCTACACCGCTTTCAACCTGCCGCTGCACAGCGACTTGCCAACCCGAGAGCTGCAACCGGGGCTGCAATTTTTGCACTGTCTGGTGAACGACGCGGTAGGCGGCGAAAGCATTTTCGTCGATGGGTTCGCGATTGCCGACGCGCTGCGCCATGAAGACCCGGAAGCCTTTCGCAACTTGTGTGAGATCCCGGTGGAGTTTCGCAACAAGGACCGCCACAGCGACTATCGCTGTCTGGCGCCAATCATTGATCTCGACGCGCTGGGCCGAGTGAGCGAGGTGCGCATGGCCAACTTCCTGCGCGGCCCTTTCGATGCACCCGCCGCGCAGATGCCGGCGCTGTATCAAGCCTATCGGCGCTTTATCGCCATGACTCGCGAGACGCGGTTCCGGGTGATGCGGCGATTGAATCCGGGGGAAATGTGGTGTTTCGATAACCGTCGCACATTGCATGCGCGCAATGCGTTTGATCCGGCGTCCGGAGCGCGGCATTTTCAGGGCTGTTATATCGATCGGGATGAGTTGTTGTCGCGGATATTGGTGTTGCAGCGGTAAACCGCAGGCCTCTGTAGGAGCGGGCTTGCCAGCGATTGGCTTGATGCGGTGTGCCAGGCAGGACGTCATCGCGAGCAAGCCCGCGCCTACAGGATACAAAAAAGCCCGCATCGCTGCGGGCTTTTTCAATCAACCAAGACTCAGTTGACCTTGGCGTTCAGTTCGCCTTTGGCATAACGCTGGAACATTTTCTCAAGCGAGATCGGCTTGATTTTCGACGCGTTGCCGGCAGTGCCGAACGCTTCGTAACGTGCGATGCAGATATCACGCATGGCAGTAACAGTGGCGCCGAAGAATTTACGTGGATCGAATTCGCTCGGGTTCTCGGCCATCAGGCGGCGCATGGCACCGGTAGACGCCAGACGCAGGTCGGTGTCGATGTTGACTTTGCGCACGCCGTACTTGATGCCTTCGACGATTTCTTCAACCGGTACGCCGTAGGTTTCTTTGATGTCGCCGCCGTACTGGTTGATGATTTTCAGCCACTCTTGCGGAACCGACGACGAACCGTGCATCACCAGGTGCGTGTTAGGAATGCGCTTGTGGATTTCCTTGATACGCTCGATCGCCAAGGTGTCGCCGGTAGGCGGCTTGGTGAACTTGTAAGCGCCGTGGCTGGTACCGATGGCGATGGCCAGGGCATCGACTTGAGTCTTCTTCACGAAGTCAGCCGCTTCTTCCGGATCGGTCAGCAGTTGGCTGTGATCCAGCACGCCTTCAGCGCCGACGCCGTCTTCTTCGCCAGCCATACCGGTTTCCAGCGAACCCAGGCAGCCCAACTCGCCTTCAACCGACACGCCGCAGGCGTGAGCCATGGCCACGGTTTGCTGAGTGACGCGTACGTTGTACTCGTAGTCAGTCGGGGTCTTGCCGTCTTCGGCCAGGGAACCGTCCATCATCACCGAGCTGAAGCCCAGCTGGATCGAGCGCTGGCAGATGTCAGGGCTGGTGCCGTGGTCCTGGTGCATGACCACCGGGATGTGCGGGAATTCTTCGATTGCCGCGAGAATCAGGTGACGCAGGAACGGCGCGCCCGCGTACTTGCGAGCACCGGCCGAAGCCTGAACGATCACCGGGGAATCGGTCTTGTCGGCCGCTTCCATGATGGCGCGCATTTGTTCCAGGTTGTTGACGTTGAAAGCGGGGACGCCGTAGCCGAACTCGGCTGCGTGGTCCAACATCTGGCGCATGCTGATAAGTGCCATTTTAGGTCTCTCTCCCGGTAGGGTCGTTAATCGTGCAAGCCTGCCTTATCGGCGGCTGCTATTCAAATTGTGCGCGCCGGACGGGCCGCGCGTGTTTACTGTGCAAATGTCGCGTACAGGCGCGTTATAGAGCCTTGCAACCGCGACCGATCAAATCATTGGTGGCGACCCAGTAAACCAGGCCTTCCTCACCTTTTACGTGAAACGCCAACACACCATCGCTGTAGAGCTCGCCGGACGCGCCGGGTTCAGCCTTCATGTGGTAGACCTTATCACTGCCGATCAGGCGCACTTCGACCTGGGTCTTCGCGCTATCGGTGTAATGCCACAGCAGTCCGGCTTTGCTGTCGCAGACCCAATTGGTCCAGGTATCCGCTTCCGGGGCCGAGGGTTTCGTCATGGCGCAACCGCCAAGTACAGCCAGTATCACAAGGGCGATTAAGCCTTTCATTACTTCTCCTGATCGCCCCGTGAAGTTCGGCAGGTGCCAACGCTTCGGTCACTCAGGGGCAGTTTTGTTCACGATTGGTATCATCTAACGTTGAACCGGTGACCTTCTCGTCAACCCGCTGATCATCCTGAGACGATGGTGTTTCCACGCTGGCCGGCACCATGAGCCGACAAATTTTTTGTCGTGCGCTGGAACCGCTGCAACCGGCCAATACCAAAAAACTTGCAAAGATGATGACAGCGACCTTCATGGTGAAACTCCTTCTTCAAGAAAAAGACATCCACTTTAAGATAGACCGCTGCCACCCTCCTGCGTGGCTAAACCCAGCAACAGTGGGCGCTTATCGACAACCCGTTTGCGGCCCTTTTGGCGCCGACTCGTACTTGTCCAAAGCCTCCTGGCCGCCGCGCTTGTCGATGACCGGTATCGTTTCTTCCTGCCAGCCTGCCTGGTAACAGCTCGGGTGAACCACATGAGGCGCGGGTTGCGCCTCATCGGCTTCCGGTGCGCTGGCACATCCGACCATCAGACCGGCGATGCACAACAGCGATAACCGCTTGAACATGTCACTCCCCTTGACCAAGGCCGGATACTCAGGCTTTGGCACGTTGCTCCAGTACTTCAACGGCTGGCAGGACCTTGCCTTCGACAAACTCCAGAAACGCGCCACCGCCAGTAGAAATGTAGGAGATTTGATCAGCGATGCCATATTTATCGATGGCGGCCAGGGTGTCACCGCCACCGGCGATGGAGAACGCCGGGCTTTCGGCAATCGCCTTGGCCAGCGTTTTGGTGCCTTCGCCAAACTGATCGAACTCGAACACACCCACCGGGCCGTTCCACAGAATAGTCTTGGAAGATTTCAACAAGTCGGCGAAGTGCGCGGCCGTTTGTGGGCCGATGTCGAGAATCATGTCGTCATCGGCCACGTCAGCGATCAGCTTGACGGTTGCGGTAGCGGTGGCGGCGAATTCCTTGGCCACGACCACGTCGGTCGGCAGCGGTACGCTGACTTTGCCGGCGATGGCGCGGGCGGTGTCCAACAGGTCCGGCTCGTACAGCGACTTGCCGACATTGTGACCGGCTGCCGCCAGGAAGGTGTTGGCGATGCCGCCACCAACGATCAACTGGTTGCACACGCTGCTCAAGCTGTTCAGCACGTCGAGCTTGGTCGAGACCTTGGAGCCGGCAACGATGGCGGCCATCGGCTGGGCCGGCGCTTTCAGGGCTTTGCCCAGTGCGTCCAGCTCGGCAGCCAGCAACGGGCCAGCTGCCGCGACTTTGGCGAACTTGGCCACGCCGTGGGTCGAACCTTCGGCGCGGTGAGCGGTGCCGAAAGCGTCCATCACGAACACGTCGCACAGTGCGGCGTACTTCTGCGCCAGCTCGTCAGCGTTCTTCTTCTCGCCTTTGTTGAAGCGCACGTTTTCGAACAACACGATGTCGCCGGCCTTGACCGAGACGCCGTCCAGGTAATCCGCCACCAGTGGCACGTCACGGCCCAGCGCCTTGCTCAGGTAGTCAGCCACTGGCTTGAGGCTGTTCTCGGCCGAGAACTCGCCTTCGGTCGGGCGGCCCAGGTGCGAGCAGACCATGACGGCAGCGCCCTTTTCCAGCGCCAGCTTGATGGTCGGCAGCGAAGCAAGAATCCGCGCATCGCTGGTGACTACACCGTCCTTCACGGGAACGTTGAGGTCTTCGCGGATCAATACACGCTTACCTTGCAGATCGAGGTCGGTCATCTTCAACACGGTCATGATGCAGTCCCTGTTCGTTTACTGTTATTGGTGAGTGACGTGCAGATAGTGCTCTGCGACATCAAGCATTCGATTGGCAAAACCCCACTCATTATCGAACCAGGCCAACAGGCTCACCATCCGGGGACCGGATACGCGGGTCTGACTGGCATCGACGATGGCCGAATGAGGGTCATGGTTAAAATCACAACTGGCGTGCGGCAACTCGGTATAGGCCAACAAACCTTTGAGCGGGCCACTGGTGGCAGCCTCGCGCAGGATTCGGTTGATCTCGGCAGCATCGGTATCGCGCGCAGTTTGCAAGGTGATATCGAGGCACGACACGTTAACTGTCGGCACCCGCACAGCTTTGGCCTGAATTCGCCCGGCAAGTTCCGGAAGCAGACGCTCAATACCGCGCGCCAACCCCGTGGACACGGGAATGATCGACTGGAAGGCCGAGCGCGTGCGGCGCAGGTCTTCGTGATGATAGGCGTCGATCACCGGTTGGTCGTTCATCGCCGAGTGAATGGTGGTAATGGTCAGGTATTCCAGACCGATGGCCTGATCCAGCAAACGCAGCAATGGCACGCTGCAGTTGGTGGTGCAGGAGGCCGCCGAGACCAGTAATTCCGCGCCGGTCAATTCATCCTGGTTGATGCCGTAAACAATGGTCGCGTCGACGTCCGCTTCGCTGGCCATGGGCTGTGAGAACAGCACCCGTGGCGCGCCGGCATCGAGAAAGCGCTGACCGTCTTCGCGGGTGTGATAGACGCCCGAGCATTCCAGCACCAGATCCACGCCCAGCCCTGCCCAGTCGATGCCTTCCGGAATCGCGCTGCGCAGTACTTTGATGCGGTGATCGTTGATGTGCAGGTAATCGCCTTCGACCCGCACTTCGCCCGGAAAGCGACCGTGGGTGGAATCGAAGCGCGTGAGGTATTCGAGACTGGCCATGTCGGCCAGATCGTTGATTGCAACCACTTCAAACCCGGCCTTCGCCCCTCGCTCACACAACGCACGCAAGACACAACGACCGATACGGCCGTAGCCGTTCAGAGCAACTTTATAAGGACGAGGCTGAGGCATGGGGTTCTCGCAGGATCTGAAAAAACAAACCCTGTAGGAGCTGCCGAAGGCTGCGATTGGCCATCAATCGCGGCGACCGCTTCGAGATCGATCGCAGCCTTCGGCAGCTCCTACAGGGGATGCGATAAAAGGGGACATTGATATGTCCCCAATCAGTCGCGATTTTAGTCTTCCAGCAGCTCTTCAGCCGTACCCAGGATATTTTCCAGGGTGAAACCGAACTCTTCGAACAGCGCAGGCGCAGGCGCCGACTCGCCGAAGGTGGTCATGCCGATGACGCGACCTTCCAGACCGACGTACTTGTACCAGTAGTCCGCGTGAGCAGCTTCGATAGCAATACGAGCGCTGACTCGCAGCGGCAGGACCGCTTGCTTGTACGACGCGTCCTGCGCTTCAAAGACGCTGGTGCAGGGCATGGAAACCACGCGCACGTTGCGACCTTGAGCGGTCAGTGCGTCATACGCCTGAACCGCCAGACCGACTTCGGAACCAGTGGAGATCAGGATCAGTTCCGGCTCGCCGACGCAGTCACGCAGCACATAACCACCACGCGCGATGTTCGCCAGTTGCTCGGCGTCGCGGGCTTGGTGAGTCAGGTTCTGACGCGAGAAGATCATCGCCGATGGACCGTCGTTACGCTCGATCGCGTGCTTCCAGGCCACTGCCGATTCCACGGCATCCGCCGGGCGCCAGGTGTCCAGGTTCGGCGTGGTGCGCAGGCTGGTCAGCTGTTCGATCGGCTGGTGCGTCGGGCCGTCTTCGCCCAGACCGATGGAGTCGTGAGTGAACACATAGATCACGCGCTTCTTCATCAGCGAAGACATACGCACTGCGTTACGCGCGTATTCCATGAAGATCAGGAAAGTGGCGCCGTAAGGAACGAAGCCGCCGTGCAGGGCGATACCGTTCATCATCGCGCCCATGCCGAACTCACGCACACCGTAGTGCAGGTAGTTGCCGTTGGCGTCGTCGCCGGTGATGCTCTTGCAGCCTTTCCAGATGGTCAGGTTGGAACCGGCCAGGTCAGCCGAACCGCCGAGGAATTCAGGCAGCATCGGGCCGAAAGCGCTCAAGGCATTTTGGCTGGCTTTACGGCTGGCGATAGTTTCGCCCTTGGCGTTCACTTCAGCGATATAAGCAGCGGCTTTTGCGGAGAAGTCAGCCGGCAATTCGCCGCTCATGCGACGAACCAACTCGTTGGCGAGCTCCGGGTGAGCAGCGGAATACGCAGCAAAACGCTGGTTCCACTCGGCTTCGACGGCCACACCGGCTTCTTTCGCGTCCCATTCGGCGTAGATATCCGCCGGGATTTCGAAAGGACCGTGGTTCCATTTCAGCGCAGCGCGCGTCAGAGCGATCTCTTCAGCGCCCAGTGGAGCGCCGTGGCAATCTTCCTTGCCTTGCTTGTTCGGCGAACCAAAACCAATGGTGGTCTTGCAGCAGATCAGGGTTGGCTGGCTGCTTTTGCGCGCGGTGTCGATAGCGGTCCGGATTTCGTCGGCGTCATGGCCGTCGACGTTGCGGATCACTTGCCAGTTGTAGGCTTCGAAACGCTTCGGCGTATCGTCGGTGAACCAGCCTTCGACTTCACCATCAATGGAGATGCCGTTGTCATCGTAGAACGCGATCAGCTTGCCCAGGCCCAAAGTGCCCGCCAGCGAAGCAACTTCGTGGGAAATACCTTCCATCATGCAGCCATCACCCAGGAACACATAGGTGTGGTGGTCGACGACGTTGTGCCCTGGACGGTTGAACTGCGCCGCCAGCACTTTTTCAGCGGTGGCGAAACCGACAGCGTTGGCCAGGCCCTGACCCAGTGGGCCGGTGGTGGTTTCAACACCTGGGGTGTAGCCATATTCCGGGTGACCCGGTGTGCGGCTGTGCAGTTGCCGGAAGTTCTTCAGGTCGTCGATGGACAGGTCGTAACCGGTCAGGTGCAGCAGCGAGTAAACCAGCATCGAACCGTGGCCATTGGACATGATGAAGCGGTCACGGTCGGCGAACGAAGGGTTGCTCGGGTTGTGCTTCAGGTAGTCACGCCACAACACCTCGGCGATATCCGCCATGCCCATAGGGGCACCGGGATGGCCGCTGTTGGCTTTTTGCACGGCATCCATGCTGAGGGCACGAATGGCGTTGGCACGCTCACGACGGCTGGGCATCGCTGATCTCCTGGAACTGAAAGGGTAGGGCTGGAAAAAGGTGAGCATTTTCCCTCAGGCATAGGTCCGGGGGCAATGACAGATAGTCATTGGAGCAGTTTTTCCTGTGTTTACTGCATCGCAGCCGGGCCAAATCGGGATTTCCCGCAGACGCTGGATCATTCGTCCTACAAGCGCAAACGTGTGCGACAGAAAAACGCCACTTATCGAGCAATATCAAAACTTTTTGATATTGCTATTGCGAAGTACGGCATCGGCCTCTAGACTGCCTGCCTTATGAATTTGCCCGCGCCCGAAATCCGCACCGATGAAAGCGACGACCTGGCTGCCTTGTGCAAAGCCGGGGGCGATCCGCTGCGACTCAATGTGCTGCGCGCGCTGGCCAACGACTCTTTCGGCGTGCTGGAACTGGCGCAGATTTTCGCCATCGGCCAATCAGGCATGAGCCACCATTTAAAGGTGCTGGCGCAGGCCGAGCTGGTGGCGACCCGTCGCGAAGGCAACGCGATTTTCTACCGTCGCGCCCTGCCTCACACCGAGCAACCGGGCGGCCGTTTGCACGCGGCGCTGCTCGATGAAACGGATAATCTTGAGCTGCCGCTCGACGTCCAGGCGCGTATTAGCCTGGTGCATCGGCAACGGGCAGCCGCCAGTCAGGACTTCTTCGCCCGGGTCGCGGAAAAATTTCGCGCTCAGCAGGATTTGATCGCCGGTCTGGCGCAATATCGTGAAAGCTTGTTGTCG
This sequence comes from Pseudomonas sp. NA-150, assembly GCF_044336365.1. NCBI lineage: Bacteria > Pseudomonadati > Pseudomonadota > Gammaproteobacteria > Pseudomonadales > Pseudomonadaceae > Pseudomonas > Pseudomonas sp. NA-150. The sequence continues at coordinate 6,433,244 of NZ_CP172305.1, forward strand.
TTACTCGACAAGCTGAACTTCGGCAAAGACGCTACGGCAGTGGAAGTCGGCCCCGGCGACGGCGGTTTTCTGCCCGAGCTGGCGCAGCGCTTCAGTCACGTTACGGCGCTGGACAACAGCCCGGCGATGCTGGAACTGGCGCGTCAATTGTGCGAGCGCGAGGCGCTGGGCAATGTCGAACTACGCCTGGCGGACGCTTTGAGCGACGCCGACATCAGTGCCGACTGCGTAGTGTTGAACATGGTGCTTCATCATTTCGCCGCGCCGGCCGAAGCCCTTAAACAGCTGGCCCACCTGGTGCAACCAGGCGGTAGCTTATTAGTGACAGAGTTGTGTAGCCACGACCAGAGTTGGGCCAAGGAGGCCTGCGGCGATCTCTGGTTGGGTTTTGAACAGGAAGATTTGGCCCGCTGGGCCAGCGCTGCGGGGCTGGTCCCCGGGGAAAGCCTCTATGTAGGTTTACGTAATGGTTTCCAGATCCAGGTTCGCCACTTTCAGCGACCGGCTGGCAACCCTCACCATCAGTACAATTCAGGAAACCCGTCGAGATGAGCGAATACTCTCTTTTCACCTCCGAGTCCGTGTCTGAAGGGCATCCGGACAAAATCGCCGACCAGATCTCCGATGCGGTGCTGGATGCCATCATTGCTCAGGACAAGCAGGCTCGTGTCGCTGTAGAAACCTTGGTCAAGACTGGCGTTGCCATCGTTGCCGGCGAAGTCACCACCACTGCCTGGGTTGACCTGGAGCAGATCGTTCGTGACGTGATCAACGACATCGGCTACACCAGCTCCGACGTCGGCTTCGACGGTTCCACTTGCAGCGTGATGAACATCATCGGCAAGCAGTCGCCTGACATCAACCAGGGCGTTGACCGCGCCAAGCCTGAAGATCAAGGCGCTGGCGACCAAGGCCTGATGTTCGGCTACGCCAGCAACGAAACCGCAGAGCTGATGCCTGCACCGATCGCCTTCTCGCACCAGTTGGTAAAACGCCAGGCCGAAGCGCGTAAGTCGGGCCTGCTGCCTTGGCTGCGTCCAGACGCCAAATCCCAGGTCACTTGCCGCTATGAAAACGGCATCGTGGTCGGTATCGACGCGGTGGTTTTGTCGACCCAGCACAACCCGGAAGTCTCCTACGCCGACCTGCGTGAAGGCGTTATGGAACTGGTCGTGAAACACGTGCTGCCAGCTCACCTGCTGCACAAAGACACCCAGTTCCACATCAACCCGACTGGCCAGTTCATCATCGGTGGCCCAGTGGGCGACTGCGGCCTGACCGGTCGCAAGATCATCGTCGACAGCTACGGCGGCATGGCCCGTCACGGCGGCGGCGCGTTCTCCGGTAAAGATCCATCGAAGGTTGACCGTTCGGCTGCCTACGCTGGCCGCTACGTTGCCAAAAACATCGTCGCTGCTGGCCTCGCCGAGCGCTGGCGAGATTCAGGTTTCCTACGCCATCGGCGTCGCACAACCGACTTCGATCTCGTTGAACACCTTCGGCACCGGCAAGATCAGCGACGACAAGATCGTTCAACTGGTCCGCGAGCACTTCGACCTGCGTCCATACGCAATCACCAAGATGCTCGACCTGCTGCACCCGATGTACCAGGAAACCGCAGCTTACGGCCACTTCGGCCGCACGCCGCAAACCAAGACCGTGGGCGACGACACCTTCACCACGTTCACCTGGGAAAAAACCGACCGCGCCGCCGACCTGCGAACTGCTGCTGGTTTGTAATACGCGTTAGTGGTTGAAAGAGCCTCAGTCGATTTTGGTCGGCTGGGGCTTTTTTGTGTCTGACAGAACCTCATCGCGGGCAAGCCCGCTCCTACAGATTGAACTCTCAATGTAGGAGCGGGCTTGCCCGCGATGACGTCGGCACTAGCACCGAAAAACCCGGTAACCAGCCAAATCTCTACCGGCCAACACTAGCAACTAGCCTCATAAGCCTCCCTCCAAGCAAGGACGCTTCGATGCTGCGCTCAATCACCGCCTGCCTACTCGCCTTCACCTGCCTGAACGCCACCGCCAACACCTGCCCCGACTGGCCCACCACCAAAGCCCATCAGGAAATCACCACCCTGCAGCAACAAATCAGCCAATGGGACGACAGCTATCATCGGCTGGGCGTTTCGCAAGTTGCCGATGAACTCTACGACCAATCCCGCGCGCGTCTCACGCAGTTACATAGTTGTTATCCCGCCAACGCGGATGACGACAACCCACTGAAAACCGCCGTTGGCCCGGTCGCACATCCCATCCCGCACACTGGTTTGAGCAAGCTACCGGACGAGCGCGCCGTGCAGGCGTGGCTCAAGGGTCGTCAGGACGTGTGGATTCAGCCCAAGGTCGATGGCGTCGCGGTGACGCTGGTGTATGAAAACGGTGAGTTAAAGCAGGCCATCAGTCGCGGCGACGGGGTTAACGGCCACGACTGGACTGCGCATGTGCGTCTGGCGGCGGCGGTCCCTCAGCGACTGCCCAGTTCAGAACGCCTGGTGTTGCAAGGCGAGTTGTACTGGCGTTTGCAGGATCATGTGCAAGCCACCGGCGGCAGCGCCAACGCGCGGGGGAGTGTTGCCGGGTTGCTGGCGCGCAAGAAACTCAGCGTTAGCGATGCAGACAATATTGGACTGTTCGTTTGGGACTGGCCTGAAGGGCCGGCAGATTTGCCTGCGCGGCTAGCCGGCCTGAGCGCTCTGGGGTTTCCCGAGAGTGCGCTGTATAGCCACCCCTTGGAAACCTTCGCCCAGGCGCAACAATGGCGCGAGCATTGGTATCGCAGCCCCCTGCCATTCGCCAGTGATGGCGTGGTTTTGCGCCAAAGTCAGCGTCTTCCTGCAGAGCGCTGGCAGGCTAAAGCGCCGTATTGGATCGCAGCGTGGAAATACCCTTTTGCTCAAGCGCTGGCGGAGGTGCGCAAGGTCAATTTCAACATCGGACGCAGTGGGCGAATTACGCCGGTGCTGGATATCGAGCCGGTGCAATTGGATGATCGGCAAGTAAAACGCATCAGCGTCGGCTCGTTGCAGCGCTGGCAACAACTGGATATCCGCCCCGGCGACCAGGTGGCGATCAGCCTCGCCGGGTTGACCATCCCACGCCTCGACACGGTGGTATCGCGCAGTGTCGAACGAGCCGAGTTAAACGTGCCCCTGGCAAGCGACTATCACGCCTTGAGCTGCTGGCAGCCGACTCCCGGTTGCGAAAGCCAGTTTAAGGCGCGGCTGGTGTGGCTCAGCGGCAAGAATGGCCTGGCCATGGCCGGCGTCGGACCCGGCACTTGGGACAAGTTGATACAGGCCGGACGCATCAATGGCTTGCTCGACTGGATGGCGCTCAATGTGACCGAAGTCGCTAACATTTCCGGATTTGGCGAGCGCAGCAGCGCTAAACTGCTCAGCAGTTTTCAAAGTGCACGACAACAACCGTTTCAGCGCTGGCTTAAAGCACTGGGTCTGCCGCCAACTTCTGCTATCGAGCTTGGCAACCAATGGGCCGTTTTGGCGTCCAAGAGCCTCGAGCAGTGGCAATCCGAACCCGGTATTGGTGCGGGACGGGCGGCACAGCTTGTAGCTTTCTTCAGTGATCCGCATGTCCAGGCGCTCGGCGACCACTTGCGGGCTCAGGAAATAGAAGGTTTTTAGCTCGACGTCATCTTTCAGGGACACACTCAAGGGAGCGTATATGAGATTTTTGTCACCGCTGATTGTGTTCACCGCGTGCAGCCTGTTGGCAGCGGTGCTGTTTGCTGCCGAAGAGGCTCAGCCCCAGCTCACTGGCTGCGCGGCCAAACGACAGGACATCAGCGCCCAGATCGAACAGGCCAAGGCCAGCGGTAACAGTGAACAACAGGCGGGACTGGAAAAAGCCCTGAGCGAAGCCACGGCCAATTGCAACGATGCGACGCTACTTAAGCAGCTCGAACAGAAAGTGCTGGATGCCAAGCATGAAGTCAGCCGACGTCAGGCAGACCTGAACAAAGCGATGGGCAAAGGCGATCCGGACAAGATCAACAAGCGCAAAGACAAACTGGCCGAGTCGCGCAAGGAATTGCAGGACGCGCAGGTGGAGCTGGAGAAGGTCGAGCCGAGTGAAGATTGACGTGGGTTCGCGGTCAATGATCACGAAACTCTTTGTGACACGCCTCGCACGAATCCTGAACCTTCTGCACTGCCGGGCTAAGAGTGCTGACCTTGAACGGCCGGGCATTGCTCGCGACCACCAGCTCGCCCGTCGCTGATTCCAACGTCGTCGCCAACTCCTGAAAACGTGCCTGCTTCTGCCAGACATCGTCCTTGGCGCTGCTGTTGGAGGATTCCTTCACTGACGGAAAATGCTTCCACGGCTTGTGCGACAGGCTGTCCAGCTTGGCGGCGCCCTCGGTGAAGCGCTGACCATCGAATGCCACGCGCCCTTTCAGCATGCCGCTCAGGTCTTCACTGGTCTTGAGCATTTGCTTGAAGATCGCCTTGCGCTGCCCCAACGGCGAGTTCGGGTCAACGCCGCCGCAGGCACTCAAGGTCAGGCAGGCCAGCAATACTACGCACAGTCTTTTCAGAATCATGATGGCTACGGGCTGGGGAAGACGGCCGCCAGTATCCTCGGCTGGCCGGCAAACGCCAAGTACGCCATTGCCGCAGTCACACGGAGACGACAAACATTGCCGTGATCAGCGCGAGGCCGGCGAACCAGACGATTGAACGCAAAACGGCCCAATCCGCCAGATAGCAGATGATGTACAACAGGCGAGTGGTGATAAACAGCACGGCCAGTACATCGATCGTCACCGGCAGGGCATTCCCCACATTGGAGGCGATGATCACGGCGGCGGCAAATGCCGGAAACACTTCAAAGCTGTTGCGCTGCGCGTAATCCGCGCGCTTGGCAAAGCCTTGCAGACCCTCAAGAAAAGCCCGTGGATCGTGATTTTGCCGAGGGCCGAACTTGCCACCACTGAACTTGGCAATCCACGTGCACACGTACGGCAGAAAGATCGCGATCAATACACACCAGAAAGATACCGTCATGCATTGCTCCTTATAGTTTTAACTTCATCAACAGCATCCCCAGCAACACTAGCCCACAGGCCATGAGCCGGGGCCTGCCGAAAGGCTCTTTCAAGTAGCGCATGCCGAACAGCACCACCAACACCACGCTGATTTCACGCAAGGCCGCCGCTTCCGCCACCGAGCCCAATTGCATGGCCCACAGCACGAGCGCGTAACTCAATAGAACACACAGCCCGACGCTAATTCCCAGACGCCATTGCTCGCGCCAGAACAGGGTAAACGCCTGCCGCTTGCTGCACAGCGCCATCAACGGAAACGGCCAGGCACTGATCAGCGAGAGCCACACCAGATAATCCAGCGGCTGCGCGCCGAGTTGCAGCACATGCCCGTCGATCCAGGTGTAACAACCGATGCACAGGCCAATCAGCCCCACCACTGGCAACATAGACCATGGCAAACGCGCGCCACCTCCGCCCTGCCACAGCAGGCAGACCATGCCGCACGGAATCAACAGAATGCCGAGGATTTGTTGGGTGGTGAGGTGCTCGCCGGCAAACACCAGGGTCAACCCGAGCACTACCAATGGCGAAAGTCCGCGCATCAGCGGGTAGACCAGGCCCAGGTCGCCAACGCGATAGGCCCGGATCAGCAGGACGCGATAGATCAGTTCGAAAACCGCCGATCCGATCATCCACGGCCACACAGCCGCGGGTGGCGGCGAAACGAAACCAAGCATTACCACCGCGAAGGTAAACGCGACAACGTCCATGCTGGCAATCACCAGCAATCGCTCGCCACTGAATTTGATCAAGGTATTCCAGGTTGCATGCAGTACCGCTGCGATCAACACCAAAACCGTTGCCAACACCGAGCGCTTCCTTGTCTAAAGTCCTATTTATTTCATTCGAGATGTGTCAGCAGCCAGATATACTCTCGGCATTACGCCACACCAGCTACGCACTCTAATTCCAATAATCCTGCATCTACCCGGCTCAATCCTTACTGGATCGAATCGGCTACTCGCATGCGTGTGCCTGATCAGGGCGTCAAGAGTACAGATTTCCAGCCTCAAGACGGAGCCCCAACGCATGCCCCTTGCCTTGCTAGCCCTCGCGGTTGCCGCCTTCGGCATCGGCACCACCGAATTCGTGATCATGGGCTTGTTGCCCGACGTCGCCACCGATCTGCATGTCAGCATTCCTCGCGCCGGCCTGCTGATTACCGGATACGCGCTGGGCGTGGTATTCGGTGCGCCGATTCTCGCCATCGCCACCGCGAACATGCCACGCAAAGCCACGCTACTGGGCATGACGCTGATGTTCATCCTCGGCAATGTGCTCTGCGCATTGGCGCCGACTTATGCGGCGCTGATGGCCGCGCGCGTGATCACCGCGCTGTGCCATGGCGCCTTCTTCGGCATCGGTTCGGTGGTTGCTGCCGGCCTGGTGGCCCCGAACAAACGAGCGCAAGCCATCGCGCTGATGTTTACCGGTTTGACCCTGGCCAACGTGCTCGGCGTGCCCTTGGGTACGGCACTGGGGCAAGTCGCCGGCTGGCGCTCGACCTTCTGGGCGGTGTCGCTGATCGGCGTGCTCGCGGTGATTGCGCAGATGATCTGGCTGCCAAAAGAAATCCCCATGGAAAAGGGCAATCTGGTTACCGAATTCCGCGTGCTGGGTAAAACTAACGTGCTGCTTGCGCTGGCGATGAGCGTCATGGCCTCCATCAGTCTATTCAGCGTCTTCACCTATATCGCACCGATTTTGCGCGACGTGACTGGCGTCAGCCCTCACGGCATCACCATCATGTTGCTGATCTTCGGGCTGGGTTTGACCGGCGGCAGCATGCTCGGCGGCAAGCTGGCGGACAGCCGTTTACTGCCGTCACTGGTGGGGATGTCGATTGCGGTGGTACTGATCGTTGCGCTGTTCAGCCAGACCGTTCATTCCGTGGTACCGGCGGCCATCACCCTGTTGGTGTGGGGCGTGGTGGCGTTTGCTCTGTGCCCGATACTGCAACTGCTGATTATCGATCAGGCCAGTGACGCGCCGAACCTGGGGTCGACCTTGAATCAGAGCGCATTCAACCTCGGCAATGCGATCGGTGCCTGGGTCGGTGGTTTGGTGGTCGCCAGCGGCACTGACCTGGCGGATCTACCGTGGACAGGTGCGGCCTGCGCGGTGCTGACCCTGCTGACCGCGTTGTTTTACATCTACTTGCAGAAGCGGCAGGCGCAGGCTGTTAACGTCTGACAGATCGACGGTTTGTTGTAGGAGCCAACTTGTTGGCGAGAGGTTTAACGCGGCGCGTCAGACGGACCGCCTCGCGAACAAGTTCGCTCCTACAGAGGTCGGTGCGCGGCTTTACTCTATGGCCTCATCCTGGAACTGGTCTTTGACGTACTTGATTTCCGTCCGGCCATGCGGTGCGGGCAGGCCGTCTTCGCCGAGGTTGACGAACACCATTTTTTCCACCGTCAGGATGCTTTTACGGGTGATCTTGTTGCGCACTTCGCAGGTCATGGTGATGGAGGTGCGGCCGAACTCGGTGGCGGTGATCCCCAACTCGATGATGTCGCCCTGGCGCGAGGCGCTGACGAAGTTGATCTCGGAAATGTACTTGGTGACGATGCGCTGATTACCCAACTGCACGATCGCGTAGATCGCCGCTTCTTCGTCGATCCAGCGCAGCAGGCTGCCGCCGAATAGCGTGCCGTTGGGGTTGAGATCTTCGGGCTTGACCCATTTGCGGGTGTGGAAATTCATGCTCACTCCTGACCGTCTTGCCGATTGATGCCGGTAATCATGGCAGACCTGTGCCATTCCCTCTATCCAGCTGTTTCTATAGTGGCCATTAGTTTCCTTGGATTTATGCGACAGAAAGCCTTGGGAAGAACCGCCGGCGCAGCTATAATCAGCACCGTTTCAAAACGGCCATCTTCTCTTGATACCGTTTTCCCGCCACCTGTCCGAGGGGCGCTGCAGCAGGTTTCTCCTGTCAGGCTCGGATGGGGCGTTGTTTGACCGGCCTTCCCTTATAAGGAATCAGCCAGCCAAACCTTAAACGCACAACGGCGCCCATTCGCACACTACGAATGGAGACTCACAATGAGTGCTGTAATCACGCCCGCAGATTTTACCGACTACAAAGTCGCCGACATGTCCCTGGCTGCCTGGGGCCGTCGCGAAACCATCATCGCTGAATCCGAAATGCCTGCCCTGATGGGTCTGCGTCGCAAGTACGCCGGCGAACAACCGCTCAAGGGCGCGAAGATTCTCGGCTGCATCCACATGACCATTCAGACTGCCGTGCTGATCGAAACCCTGGTTGCCCTGGGTGCCGAAGTACGCTGGTCGTCCTGCAACATTTTCTCGACTCAAGACCAGGCCGCCGCTGCTATCGCTGCTGCCGGCATCGCGGTTTACGCCTGGAAAGGCGAGACCGAAGAAGAGTACGAGTGGTGCATCGAGCAGACCATCCTTAAAGATGGCCAGCCTTGGGACGCCAACATGATCCTCGACGACGGCGGCGACCTGACCGAGATCATCCACAAGAAATACCCGGCAATGCTGGACCGCATCCACGGCGTTACCGAAGAAACCACCACTGGCGTTCACCGTCTGTTGGACATGCTGGCCAAGGGCGAGCTGAAAATCCCTGCCATCAACGTCAACGACTCGGTGACCAAAAGCAAGAACGACAACAAGTACGGCTGCCGTCATAGCCTGAACGATGCGATCAAGCGTGGTACCGACCACCTGCTGTCCGGCAAGCAAGCGCTGGTCATCGGCTACGGTGACGTGGGCAAGGGCTCGGCACAGTCGCTGCGCCAGGAAGGCATGATCGTTAAAGTCTCCGAAGTCGACCCGATCTGCGCCATGCAAGCCTGCATGGACGGTTTCGAACTGGTTTCGCCGTTCATCGACGGGATCAACGACGGCACGTCCGCCAGCATCGACACCGCACTGCTGGGCAAGATCGACCTGATCGTGACCACCACCGGTAACGTGAATGTTTGCGACGCAAACATGCTCAAAGCCCTGAAGAAGCGCGCTGTTGTCTGCAACATCGGTCACTTCGACAACGAAATCGACACCGCTTTCATGCGCAAGAACTGGGCATGGGAAGAAGTGAAGCCGCAGGTACACAAGATCCACCGTACCGGTGCTGGCACTTTCGATCCGCACAACGATGACTACCTGATCCTGCTGGCCGAAGGCCGTCTGGTTAACCTGGGCAACGCCACAGGCCACCCAAGCCGCATCATGGACGGCTCGTTCGCCAACCAGGTTCTGGCGCAGATTTTCCTGTTCGGTCAGAAATACGCCGACCTGTCGACCGCTCAAAAAGCCGAGCGCCTGACTGTTGAAGTGCTGCCGAAGAAACTCGACGAAGAAGTCGCGCTGGAAATGGTCCGTGGTTTCGGTGGTGTGGTCACTCAACTGACCAAGACCCAGGCCGAGTACATCGGTGTCACCGTGGAAGGCCCGTTCAAGCCGCACGCTTACCGCTACTGATTGGTCAGGCAGCCCGCTCGCTTGTAGGAGCGGGCTTGCCCGCGATCGACCGCGCAGCGGTCGCAAACAGTTGTTATCAGGACAGGCTGGCACAACGCCGATTTTCTGAAGGTCGTTCCGACCTTATCGCGGACAAGTCCGCTCCTACAGGGATCGCGTCTGCCCTCCTGCTCCCCAGGATATAAAAATGTCCCAAGACCGCCGCTACAGCTTCGAATTTTTCCCGACCAAGACCGATGCCGGGCATGAAAAATTGCTCGCCACTGCGCGTCAGTTGGCCGGTTACAACCCTGACTTTTTCTCCTGCACCTACGGTGCCGGTGGCTCGACCCGCGACCGCACGATCACCACCGTGTTGCAGCTGGAAAGCGAAGTCAAAGTTCCTTCCGCGCCGCACCTGTCGTGTGTCGGTGACAGCAAGGACGATTTGCGCACCCTGCTTGCGCAGTACAAGAACGCCGGGATCAAACGTATCGTCGCGCTGCGCGGTGACCTGCCTTCCGGCATGGGCATGGCCAGCGGTGAGTTGCGTCATGCCAACGATCTGGTGACCTTCATTCGCGAAGAAACCGGCAGCCACTTCCATATCGAAGTTGCCGCTTATCCAGAGATGCATCCGCAAGCACGCAATTTCGAAGACGATATCGCCAACTTCGTGCGCAAGGCTCATGCGGGCGCCGATAGCGCGATCACCCAGTATTTCTTCAACGCCGACAGCTATTTCTACTTTGTCGAGCGCGTGCAGAAAATGGGCGTCAACATCCCTGTGGTGCCGGGCATCATGCCAATCACCAACTACAGCAAACTGGCGCGCTTTTCCGATGCCTGCGGTGCAGAGATCCCACGCTGGATCCGCAAGCAACTGGAAGCCTATGGCGACGATGTGCAAAGCATCCAGGCGTTCGGCGAAGAAGTCATCAGTCAGATGTGTGAACAACTGCTGGTAGGTGGCGCCCCAGGGCTGCACTTCTACACCCTCAATCAGGCCGAGCCGAGCCTGGCGATCTGGAATAATTTGCAACTGCCACGTTAAAAACAAATCTAACGCGGTCAGCTTGCTTCTGTAACATCCAAGCCTGTTGAATCAGCAGACCCTCCCGCTTGGCGAGGGTCTGTTACATCCCGGACCACGGACGCACCTTGTTGAATTCTTCTAGCGCTACCTCGCAAGCCCCGCAGCTTATTTACCTGGTTTTCGGTGCCGACACCTATCACCAGGAAGCTGTATTCAGTATCGCCAGTGCCTTGGCCGGTATGCGCGAAACCCCTGATCAAACCATCGATATTCAGGTGTTCAGCGACAATCCCGCGCCCTATGCGAAACTGCCCGTCCGCGTGCGCCCGCTGGATAATGAAACACGAGCCGCCTGGAGCGCTCCCCACGGCTATCACTTTCGCACCAAGCATGAAGCCTTGCGCCTGGTATTGAAGGAATCGGATTGCGCACTGTTGATAGACACCGACACCTTCTTTCTCGCCTCTCCGATGAGACTGTTTGATCGGATCAAGCCCGGCACCTTGCTGTGCAACGCCTTCAATCCGCGCTACGGCGACCATCGACAATACCCACTGCACCAAGTGCTCTCCGAGCGTCTGGCCGCCCGAGGGCTGGCCGACGATGACATGGTGCAGCTCAACTCCGGCGTTATTGGCCTGATGCGCGAAGATGCGGGCGTGCTCGACCAGTCGATCGCGTTGATGGACGAGTTTTATCCAGAAGTCTCCACTTCCTTCAATCTCGAAGAGTTTTGCTTGGCAGTCGCGTCTTACCGGACCAAAGAGGTCAAAGAGTGCAGCGATCTGATCCATCATTACTGGAGCCGCAAGCAGCTGTTCCGCGCCAAAGTGCGCGCCTGGCTGGCCAAGCACGGGGATACGCCGCTTAGCCCGCAAGCGCTGGACGACACTCGGCAAGTGACGACGACCCTGCCACGTCCACCGACCTGGAAGCGCCTGATTTACAAGGCTGCGACTGCCCACGCACCGTCGATGCAGCGTCAGTTCCTGCGCGAAATTCTGTATGGCTGCGCGTGGCACAAGAATGAATTCGACCGCGCCTGCTCGTCAGTGTGGTGGGAAAAAGCCCAGGAAAACGCCGAAGAGCGCATGCAGCGCGCGCTGGAATCCAGTGAGCTGAAAAGCTGGCTAAGCCATTGGCCGGTCAGTATGTTGCTGGGCAAACAGCAGGAGGTGATTTATCGTCATCTGCTGCAACATGGCACCCGAAAAAAATAGTCCTTTAGCCACAGGCGGCGACCCAGAGCTTCTATTTGAACAACGTCCGTCGTAACCTCAAGCCATGCCCGTCATCCTCCAGTTTCTGACCGCTGCGCTCCTCACGTGCCTGAGTTTCACTGCTTGGGCCGAGAAGTTGCGCATCGTCACGGAACCCTGGGCGCCTTATGTGTACATGGAAAACGGGCAACCGCGCGGGCTGGACTACGACACCACGGCGATTATCTTCCAGCGCCTGGGCATCGATGTTGAATGGCACTTCCTGCCATGGAAGCGTTGTCTGGCGATGCTGGAGCAAGGTCAGGCCGACGGTGCGCTGGATATCTTCAAGAGTCCCGAACGTGAAAATTTGCTGCTGTACCCCAGCGAGCCGCTGTCCGATGTCGAATGGGTGCTTTTCTACGCGAACGCCCGCCCTCACCCGATTCAATACCTGAATGATTTGCACGGGCTGACCGTGGGCGTATCGCCGGGTTATGTCTATGGCCAGGATTTCGAGAGCTCTCCGCTGTTCATTCGCGAAGCCGCACCGAGCCATGAAGCCAACTTCGGCAAACTGTTGCTCGGGCGCGTTGATTTGGTGGTTACCGACCGACGCGTTGGCGAATACCTGCTCGACCAATTGAAGGCCCGCGACCAGGTCACCCAGTCGCCAATGGTCATCAGCAAGCGACCGCAATACCTGGCGGTACGCAAAAAAGCCGGCATGGACCTGCTGGTCCAACGTTTCGCTGCAGAGCTCAAACGCTTCAAACGCGAGGCGGCGTACGCTGAACTGGTTGCCCGCTATACCGGTGAAGTGATAGCGCCTGAACCTCAATTGCCCGCCAGCCCCGCAACCGCCGCACCACTGGCGCATAAAACCGTTGAGCAGCAGGAAAGCGGCGCACTGTGATTGCTCTGTTATACTCCGGCCTTCCCGCCAGGCTTACGCCCGGACGCTTGGTCTAGCAACAGCCTCCCGATCACACCCGTCGCGCTTTTTTCTTTCATGCGTCGATGTGTCGGAATGTATGTGACAGCCCAGCAGGACCGGACGGGATTGCGTCTTCTAAACGCCATTCGCGCCAGGCAAGATCTCTCAATGGGCTCAGCCCTAACTACAAACAGGATTACTCATGTCCTTTGCTTCCCTCGGTCTCTCCGAGGCTTTAGTCAGCGCCATCGAGGCTGCTGGCTATACCCAGCCTACTCCGGTGCAACAGCGGGCCATTCCCGCCGTGTTGCAAGGTCGCGACCTGATGGTTGCGGCCCAGACAGGTACAGGCAAAACCGGTGGTTTCGCCCTTCCGATCCTGGAACGGTTGTTTCCCAATGGCCACCCGGACAAATCCCAGCGTCATGGCCCGCGCCAACCGCGCGTTCTGGTCCTGACCCCGACCCGCGAACTCGCGGCGCAAGTACACGACAGCTTCAAGGTGTACGCGAAAAACCTGAAGTTCGTCAGCGCCGTGATTTTCGGTGGCGTCGGCATGAACCCGCAGGTCCAGGCCATGTCCAGAGGCGTTGACGTGCTGGTAGCCTGCCCTGGCCGCTTGCTCGATCTGGCCGGCCAAGGCAGCGTCGACCTGTCTCACGTTGAGATTCTTGTCCTCGACGAAGCCGACCGCATGCTCGACATGGGCTTTGTCCATGACGTGAAAAAAGTCTTGGCCCGCCTGCCTGCCAAACGCCAGAACCTGCTGTTCTCGGCGACGTTCTCCAACGACATCACCGCTTTGGCTGGCAAGCTGCTGCACAACCCGGAACGCATCGAAGTCACGCCGCCGAACACCACGGTCGAGCGTATCGAACAGCGCGTTTTCCGTCTGGCGGCCAACCACAAGCGTTCGCTGCTGGCGCATTTGATCACTGCCGGCGCCTGGGAACAGGTTCTGGTATTTACTCGCACCAAGCACGGCGCCAACCGTCTGGCCGAGTACCTGGACAAGCACGGCCTGAGCGCTGTGGCGATCCATGGCAACAAGAGCCAGAACGCCCGAACCAAAGCCTTGGCCGACTTCAAAGCCGGTCAGGTACGGATACTGGTCGCAACCGATATCGCCGCCCGCGGCCTGGATATCGATCAGTTGCCGCACGTGGTCAACTTCGAACTGCCGAACGTTGATGAAGACTACGTTCACCGCATCGGCCGTACCGGCCGCGCAGGCCGTAGTGGTGAAGCGATTTCACTGGTAGCGCCGGACGAAGAAAAGCTGCTGAAAAGCATCGAACGCATGACCAAGCAGAAAATCGCCGACGGCAACCTGATGGGTTTCGACATCAATGCGGTTGAAGCCGAGAAGCCTGAAGTTCGTGAGCGTCCAGACGTTCGCAACCCACGCGCACCTCGTGGCCCACGCGGCGATGGTCCGAACGGCGGTGGCGGCGGTGGCGGTCGTAAAGACAAAGGTAAAGACAAGGGCCAGGAAAAATCATCCGGCGCTCGTCCTGAACGCGCTGCGCAAAAGCCTCGTGAAGGCACTCCAGCCCGCGAACAGCGCCAAGCGACTCCACGTGCCGATAGTGCCAACCGTGCTCCGGACGAGTTCCTGGATGACGACGTGGATAACTTCGGCAACAAGGCCGACTACGTCAGCCCGTACCCGAACAAGGGTCAGGGCCGTGGTCGTCGTCCAGGCGCGCCGGCTGCTCCAGGTGCCGCAGCACCGAGCACGGGTCGCCCAAGCGGTCCACGCACCGGCACTGGCGCCTCCACCGGCACACCACCGGCCAAGCGCAGCGGTCCACGCAATGGCGCACCACGCGACGGTCAGGCCCGTCGTGAGGAGCAGCCACGCAATCGCCGCCCCGCGCGTGAGGATCAACCCGCCGCTGCACGCCAAGAGCCAGCCGTTCGCAATCCTCGTGACGGGCAGCCGCAGCCGAAGATCATGCACAAAGAGTCAAAAAGCGACCGCTTCCCGTCGGCCGAGCAACTCGACCAACTGCCAAGCCGCCCACGCGGCGAGAAGCCAGCCCTGCTGACGCGCAATCGCGAAGGCTAAGCAACGCTGAATAAGTAAGCTGGATAAAAAAGCCCCGACTGGTTCGGGGCATTTTTTTGTCTGTCAGAAAGGAACCGCATCAATCAAATCGGCTTCGCCCCCATCAACCCCGCAATCGCTATGAAACACACTGCGCTGAAGATCGACAGCGCGAGAGTGAATGTCGGATTGCCAACGATCACAGGCCTGCGCAGTCGATTGACCCGCACCGCCAGCCACGCCCAGCTCAAGGCACCAAAGGTATACAGCACGCTCGCCGCCAGTAGCCAGGTCTGGCCCAACGGCCAGCCTGCGTAGTGCACCAACCACCAACCGCTGATGGGCAAGACCAACAAGCAGAGGCCCATCAACAACCAGACAAACACCCAAGGCCGCTGCATGGCGCGGTTCTGCACCGTCAGGTCGCCTGAACGCCGTCCGCGAATAATCCAGACCACCAACGCCAGGGCGCAGATGAAAAACAGTACGGTGCTGACCATGTGCAGCATTTTCAGCGCGGTGAAATGTTCCATTTTCTTTAAATCCTGTCAGGTCGTGCTGTTAAGCCTAGCAGCGTGCCCGGTTTGACGACTTCAGCCCAGAAACAGTTTGTAAGCCGGATTGTCGCTTTCATCCCAATACGGGTAGCCGATTTCCGCCAGCGCCGCCGGAATCAGGTGTCGCTCGTCTTCCGGGACCACCAAACCCGCCACCACTCGACCGTCCGCCGCGCCGTGGTTGCGGTAGTGGAACATCGAGATATTCCACTGCCCGCCAAGCTTGTTGAGGAAGTTGAACAACGCGCCTGGCCGCTCCGGAAATTCGAAACGGAACACCACTTCATCACTGACCCGTGCCGAATGCCCGCCGACCATGTGGCGGATGTGTAGCTTGGCCAGTTCATTGTCAGTCAGGTCCAGCACCGGGAAACCCTGCTGCGTCAGGCTGGCCAGCAGCGCGGCGCGTGGGTCGTTTTCCGGGTGGGTTTGCACGCCGACGAAGATGTGGGCTTCGCGGTCGGTGTTGTAGCGGTAGTTGAATTCGGTGATCTGGCGCTTGCCGATGGCCTCGCAGAAGGCCTTGAAGCTGCCCGGTTGCTCGGGGATGGTCACGGCGATGATCGCCTCGCGGCCTTCGCCCAATTCAGCGCGTTCGGCGACATGCCGCAGGCGGTCGAAGTTGACGTTGGCCCCGGAATCGATGGCCACCAGGGTCTGACCGCTGACGCCATACAGCTCGACGTACTTCTTGATCCCGGCCACGCCCAGCGCGCCGGCCGGTTCGGTGATCGAGCGGGTGTCGTCGTAGATGTCCTTGATCGCCGCGCAAATTTCGTCGGTGCTGACGGTGATCACTTCGTCGACGTAGTGTTTGCAGATATCAAAGGTGTGCTGGCCGATCTGCGCCACCGCCACGCCATCGGCGAACAGCCCGACCTGGCTCAACACCACGCGTTCACCGGCCGCCATCGCCGCTTGCAGGCAGTTGGAGTCGTCCGGCTCGACGCCGATCACCTTGATTTCCGGGCGCAGGTATTTGACGTAGGCCGCGATGCCGGCGATCAGCCCGCCGCCGCCCACCGGAACAAAGATCGCGTCGAGGTTGCCGGGCTGCTGACGCAGGATTTCCATCGCCACCGTGCCTTGGCCGGCGATGGTGTCGGGATCGTCGTAGGGGTGGATGTAGACGTAGCCTTTTTCGTCGACCAGCTTCAGGGAAAACGCCAGCGCCTCGGGGAAAGTGTCGCCGTGCAGTACCACGATGCCGCCACGCGAGCGCACGCCTTCGATCTTGATCTCGGGCGTGGTCTTGGGCATGACGATGGTGGCCTTGACCCCCATCACCTTGGCCGCCAGCGCCAGCCCTTGCGCATGATTGCCCGCCGACGCCGTGACCACGCCCCGCGCGCGTTCAGTGTCGCTCAACTGCGCGAGCTTGTTGAAGGCGCCGCGAATCTTGAACGAGAACACCGGCTGCAAGTCTTCGCGCTTGAGCAACACCTTGTTATGCAGGCGCTCAGACAGCTGGCGCGCGGGCTGCAACGGGGTTTCGATGGCGACGTCGTAAACGCGCGAGGTGAGGATTTTCTTGGCGTACTGTTCGAGCATCGGAAAGCATCACTGGCGAATAAGGACAAGGCCAGAAGTCTACCCCAGCCCTCGGACGAGCGCCCCTACGAATGACGGGGTTTTGCGCCCGCCTTACCGCTATAATGCGCGTCCTTTTGCACACCGCTGCTCACGTGTAGGAGCTGCCGAAGGCTGCGATAAGGTCGGTACGACCTTCATTACGACCGCTTCGCTGTCGACCGCAGCCTTCGGCAACTCCAACAGGATCGAGCCATTTCGTACCGTGGAGCCCGCATGACCCAGGATCAACTCAAACAGGCCGTGGCCCAAGCCGCTGTCGACTTCATCCTTCCGAAACTCGATGACAAAAGCGTCGTCGGCGTCGGCACCGGCTCCACCGCCAACTGCTTCATCGACGCACTGGCCAAGCACAAAGGCGCGTTCGACGGTGCTGTCGCCAGTTCCGAAGCCACTGCAGCTCGCCTGAAAGGCCATGGTATTCCGGTGTATGAGCTGAACACGGTCAGCGATCTGGAGTTCTACATCGACGGCGCCGACGAAAGCGACGCCAACCTGAACCTGATCAAAGGCGGCGGCGCAGCACTGACCCGCGAAAAAATCGTCGCAGCCGTAGCCAAGACCTTTATCTGCATCGCAGACGGCAGCAAGCTGGTGTCGGTGCTGGGTGAGTTCCCGCTGCCGGTGGAAGTGATTCCGATGGCCCGTAGCCACGTGGCCCGTCAGCTGGTGAAACTGGGCGGCGACCCGGTGTACCGCGAGGGCGTGTTGACCGACAACGGCAACATCATTCTCGACGTGTTCAACATGAACATCACCAATCCGGTGGAGCTGGAAACCCAGATCAACGCCATTGTTGGCGTCGTGACCAACGGCCTGTTCGCTGCGCGGCCGGCGGATCTGCTGTTCCTGGGCACTGCTGAAGGCGTGAAAACCCTCAAGCGCTGAATAACCCTGTAGGAGCGGGCTTGCCCGCGATGGCGGTGTGTCAGGCACACCGCGTCAAACTGATCGCGGCGGTGCGGCGATCCGACGAGCCCGCTCCTACAATGGCTTTGATCGATCAGCGAACGCTGCTTTCGAACCGGCTCTGGCCAGTCAGTTCCAGCACAATTTCATCGCCGACATTGAACGGACCCACGCCAGCCGGGGTGCCGGTCATGATCACATCGCCCGCTTGCAGCGAGAAACACGAGGCCATGTACTGAATCATCGGTACGATCGGGTTGAGCATCAGGTTGCTGTTGCCGTCCTGACGCAGTTCGCCATTGACGGTCAGACGAATACCGATATCGGTCAAATCCGGGTAAGCATCAGCCGACACGAACGGCGCCAACACTGCCGCGCCGTCGAACGATTTGGCGATTTCCCACGGCAACCCCTTTTCCTTGAGCTTGCTCTGCACGTCGCGCAGGGTCAGGTCGAGGCCCGGGGCAAAACCGGTGATCGCATCCAGCACTTCTTCAGCCGACGGATTTTTGGTCAACGGTTTGCCAATCAGCACCGCGATCTCAGCTTCGTAATGCACTGAGCCGCGCTCGGCCGGGATGGTGAACCCACCCTCCAGCGCCACCACGCAACTGCCGGGCTTGATGAACAGCAGCGGCTCGGTCGGCACCGGGTTATTCAGTTCTTTGGCATGCTCGGCGTAGTTACGGCCGATACAGACCACTTTGCCCACCGGAAAGTGGATGCGCGTACCGTCAATGTACTGATGCTGATAGCTCATGAGGCGACTCCTGGGTCTACGTTCGGCAACGGATCAAACAGCGAAGATCTTGCCAGGGTTCATGATCCCGTTAGGGTCGAACACTGCCTTGACCGCTTTCATGTATTCGATTTCGACCGGCGAACGACTGTAGGTCAAGTAGTCACGCTTGGTCATGCCCACGCCGTGCTCGGCAGAGATCGAGCCGTTGTACTTCTGAACGGTCTCGAACACCCACTTGTTGACGGTCGCGCACTTGGCGAAAAACTCGTCTTTGCTCAGGTTATCTGGCTTGAGGATGTTCAAGTGCAGGTTGCCGTCGCCAATGTGGCCGAACCAGACGATTTCGAAGTCCGGATAGTATTCGCCGACGATCGCGTCTATTTCCTTCAAAAACGCTGGTACTTTCGAGACGGTGACCGAAATGTCGTTCTTGTACGGCGTCCAGTGGGAGATGGTTTCGGAGATGTACTCACGCAGCTTCCACAGGTTCTGCAGTTGCTGTTCGCTCTGACTCATCACGCCATCAATCACCCAGCCTTGCTCGACGCAATGTTCAAAGGTCGCCAGCGCTTCGTTGGCCACTTCTTCAGTGGTCGCTTCAAATTCCAGCAGCGCGTAGAACGGGCAATCAGACTCGAACGGAGCCGGCACATCGCCGCGCGCCAGGACTTTGGCCAAGGCCTTGTCAGAGAAAAACTCGAAGGCGGTCAGATCCAGCTTGCTGTGGAACGCATGCAAGACCGGCATGATCGCATCGAAATCGGTGGTGCCGAGCACCATTGCGGTCAGGTTCTTCGGAGCGCGATCCAGACGCATGGTGGCTTCGACGACAAAGCCCAATGTGCCTTCAGCGCCAATGAACAGCTGACGCAGGTCGTAACCGGTGGCGTTTTTGATCAGGTCCTTGTTCAGCTCAAGGATGTCGCCCTTGCCGGTAACGACTTTCATCCCGGCGACCCAGTTACGGGTCATGCCGTAGCGAATAACCTTGATCCCGCCGGCATTGGTGCCGATATTGCCGCCAATTTGACTCGAACCTGCCGAAGCGAAGTCCACCGGGTAGTACAGGCCTTTTTCTTCGGCCAGACGCTGCAACTGCTCGGTGATCACGCCTGGCTGGCAAACCACGGTGCGGTCAGTGGTGTTGAAATCCAGCACCTGGTTCATGTAATCAAAGGCCACGACCACTTCGCCATTGGCAGCAACGGCGGCAGCAGACAAACCGGTTCTTCCGCCGGACGGTACCAGCGCAACCTGGTGTTTGTTGGCCCACAGAACGATGGCCTGCACTTGCTCGATGGTCTTTGGGAACACGATGGCCGTCGGTGCGGGCGCAAAATGTTTGGTCCAATCCTTTCCGTAAATATTGAGGGAATCGGCATCGGTCAGGACCTTGCCAGGCTCAACCAGGGTCTTCAGCTCATCTATCAGGGCAGGATTGGTCATCGACGGAACTCTCGAACAATTCATGGTCATCCTGAGAACGCTTCACGTCCAGGAATGGGTGTTTCGCGGGGTGCATATGCTAGCATACGCACCCCGCACATCGTGCCTAGAGCCGATCTGCGCCCCTGCCATTTTTCTCCGGGACACAGGTTTACGCAGATGAGCAAGACTTCTCTCGATAAGAGCAAGATCAAGTTCCTTCTTCTCGAAGGCGTCCACCAATCCGCCGTGGACGTCCTCAAGGCTGCAGGGTACACAAGCATTGAGTACCTCACTGGCTCCTTGCCAGAGGCTGAGCTGAAGGAAAAGATCGCCGATGCACACTTCATCGGTATCCGCTCCCGCACCCAATTGACCGAAGAAATCTTCGATTGCGCCAAGAAACTGGTAGCGGTCGGCTGTTTCTGTATCGGTACCAATCAGGTCGATCTCAACGCAGCCCGCGAACGCGGTATCGCTGTGTTCAACGCCCCGTACTCCAACACCCGTTCGGTGGCCGAGTTGGTGCTGGCCGAAGCGATCCTGTTGCTGCGCGGCATTCCTGAGAAGAACGCTTCCTGCCACCGTGGCGGCTGGATCAAAAGCGCAGCGAACTCCTTCGAAATTCGCGGCAAGAAACTGGGCATCATCGGCTACGGTTCGATCGGTACTCAGCTTTCCGTGCTGGCTGAAGGCTTGGGCATGCAGGTGTTCTTTTACGACACCCTGACCAAACTGCCGCTGGGCAACGCGACTCAGGTTTCAAGCCTGACCGAACTGCTGGGCTTGGCGGACATCGTCACCCTGCACGTTCCGGAAACCGCTGAAACTCAGTGGATGATGGGCGAGAAAGAAATTCGCTCGATGAAAAAGGGCAGCATCCTGATCAACGCCGCTCGCGGCACCGTGGTCGAGTTGCAAGCGCTGGCTGACGCGATCAAGGACAAGCACCTGATCGGCGCCGCCATCGACGTCTTCCCGGTTGAGCCTCGCTCGAACAACGAAGAATTCGAAAGCCCGCTGCGTGGCCTGGACAACGTGATCCTGACCCCGCACATCGGTGGTTCGACTGCCGAAGCCCAGGCCAACATCGGTCTGGAAGTGGCAGAGAAGCTGGTCAAGTACAGTGACAACGGTACGTCGGTGTCTTCGGTCAACTTCCCGGAAGTGGCGCTGCCGGCTCACCCTGGCAAGCACCGTTTGCTGCACATCCACGAAAACATTCCGGGTGTGATGAGCGAGATCAACAAGGTCTTCGCCGAAAACGGGATCAACATCTCCGGTCAGTTCCTGCAGACCAACGAGAAAGTCGGCTACGTGGTCATCGACGTCGATGCCGAGTACTCCGATCTGGCGCAAGAAAAACTGCAACACATCAACGGCACGATTCGTAGCCGCGTGCTGTTCTAGGTTTTTCCGGCGTACAAAAAAGGAGACCCGAGGGTCTCCTTTTTCATGCCCGCAATAAAACGCTTACTTGACGGTAATGGTGATCTTTTTCGATTCAACCGAAGGGTTGAGCGGGATATGGCCTTTATCACCCATTAGCAATTGCAGGGTGTGCTTGCCCGGCGCCAAGGTCAGCTCGGTTTCGGTCTGGCCTTTGCCGAAGTGCTTGAGATTGTCCGTGGCGGGGATCGGCGCATCTTCAGCCGGCTGGTCTTTCACGTCGATCAGCAAGTGATGGTGGCCGGTGTCCGGAATATCCACGCCAGCGGGCGCAACGCCCATGCCTTTGAGGCCGAACTGGACCTTGAAGGTCTTGCCTACGGTGGCGCCGTCTTTTGGCGAAATAATGTACACCTCAGCGCCCGCAGGCGAAGCGGTACGCGGGACATCAGCAGCGTTAACCAGCGCAGAGGCACCCAACAAGGCCCCTCCCAACAACACGCCGGCGATAGTAGCGCGTGAAAATAAGCTCTTCATGATCTCTCCAGGTTTGTTACAAAAATTTGGAGCTGAAAAGACAACTCCGGTTTTTTGACTGTCCAAAGCTGCTGCCGACTACGCTCAACACCATAAAGCATAGCGGTTTGAATTTCTTATCTTGTAGGAGTACCCATGCGCGTTGTGCCTGGCCTGTTTTTTTTATCTGTCTTTTTGAGCCCTTTGGCTCATGCCGAACTGATCGACGAAGTGAATGATCGAGGGGAGCTGCGCATTGCGCTGGAGGGCAATCTCGCGCCGTTCAACTTCACCAAGGAGGGCAAGCTGAGCGGATTCGAAATCGAATTGGGAGAGATGCTGGCTCAAGAGCTGGATCTGCAACCGTCGTTCATTCCCACCACCGCAGACGACATGATGCAGGGTGTTGAAAGCGATAAATATGACATCGCCCTGAACCATATTGCCGTCACCCCGGAATTGAAAAAGCAGGTCGACTTCAGTGAGCCCTATAGCTACTCCAATGCAGGGACTCTGGCAATTCCGTTTCAGAAGGGCAATCCGGCGTTTCAGGGTGTTTTGGACCGCGCGCTGGAGAGAATCAAGGCCGATGGACGCTTGAGTGTTTTGTCAGAGAAATGGTTTGGCGTGGATACGACCAAACCGCCCAAGCCGTGATTGGCAGGTCCGGCCTCTTCGCAGGCAAGCCTGCGAAGAGGCTCTCAAGTCAGAACACACCTTCCCCACGCCGCCGATACCAGCCGGTCAATGAAAGACGGTCACGGTGTGCAGGCAGGACTTCGTGGGGGATGTCGCTGGAGAGGAACACCACCAGACTGCCGCCAACGGGCTGTACGTCATGCTCGACACCATCTTTGAGGTACATCCGCAACTCGCCGCCGTGTTCGGGATGCCAGGCCGGGTTCAGATACAGCACTGATGAGACAATGCGCCGATCATCATCACGAAAGCGATCAACATGCTTGCGGTAAAACGCCCCCGGCGGATAAAACGCAAAATGGCTCTCGAAGTCCTCCAACCCCAGGAACAACCCCTGATTCAGCGCCTGACGCAGGCTGTCCATCAGCCCGAGATACTGATCACAGGCCTCGCTTTCACCCGGCTCCAGCCACTGAATTCGGTCTCCACGAACCGCCTCGCGGACTTGCTGCGACGAGCCGCGACCGACCGAAGCCGGTGACAGTCCACCCTCGTCTGAACGTTTACGGCACTCTGCGGCCAACACGAGGGTCAGAGCTTCGGGCAAGAAAATAGTCTGCTGCGACCAGCCGTGTGTTGCCAAGTCATCGACGATTTTCAACAGCGATGGGTGATCCGAGGTTATTTGCATGCCGCGCATAGTATCCATACGTCTTGAAATCGGACAGAGCCGCCCGGCAATCAAAGTCATAACTCGACAAATCCAGGCCAGCGCACCGAGAATAGCGGCCTGCTGACAGGAGTCCCTATGCGCCGTTTGTTTGTTCTGCTGCTGATGTTCTGTGTTTTGCCCGCCCGGGCAGACAGCCACGACCAGTTATATAAGGTCGCCGGTTGGCCAGAACAACGCGCACATTTCAGTGCCGCCCTGAGCGCAGCCCAACAACGTTATCGCAACAGCTTGCCGCCAGCGGTCTATCAGGCACTGGTGAATAACAGCAACCAACGTTTCGCGCCACAAGCCATGGACCAACGCGCCGAACAGCATTTGCGCCAGTCCTTGAAAGACCCGGTCCCTGCGCTGCAATTCTTCCAATCACCGCTGGGACGCAAAGTTGTCAATGCCGAACTCACCGCCACCCGCCCGGACCAACTGGCGAAAAACGCACAAGGCCTGCCGCATATCGAAGCCAGCGCTACTCGCCAATTGCTGATCGGTCATCTGGCACAAGCGCTGCCTGCTCGTGAAGCCGGCGCCGAAGTCAGCCTCGCCATCGCCGGTGTAGCGGCCGACAGCCTTAGCCAAATGATTCCCGGCCTGCTCGGCGGCGGACAAGCGCAAGGCATGCTCGACGGCCAGCGCGAACGCCTGATGCAACAGATCGGCGCCGACCTGAACAACACCCTGCTGTACGTTTACCGCGACCTGTCGGATCCGGAACTGGAGGAATTCGATTCCTTCGCTGAGTCAGAGCAAGGCAAGGCGTATTACCAGGCAGCCCTCGCCGCGATTCGCGCGGGGCTCGCGGTTGGGCAAAGTACCTCGAACCTGGCGCCGGGGAATTAAGACCCACTGAATCGCTCATCCAGAAACGCAAAATAACGCTCGCGCATTTCCGGTAATTCGTTGGCCAGGTGATGACGTGCCTGACCCAGCATGAACACCTGTGGCTGGGCGAATTTGTCGTGGAGCACTTGCAGGTTGTGGGTCCAGTCGACGGTCATGTCGGCGTCACCTTGAATAACCAGCGGACTGCGCGTGCTGCGCGGGGCTGCTTCGATGCGTTTGATCCACTCGGCCAAAGCCCCGACCCACACAGTCGGCAGGCGGCGTGGCTGTAAGGGATCGGCCAGCAGAAACGGCAGAAAGTCCGGGTCGTTGGTGTTTTCGCTGAAGCGCCGGTCAAGGCCTTGGATGAAGCGGCTGAACAGGCGATAGGTGATTTTTGACATTGCCCAGCCGCGCGGCCGGATCAGCGGAGCGAACAGGATGCTCTGCCCTTGCGCCGGGCTGTCGAGGCCGTGAGTCAGCAAGTGGTCGATCACAATCGCGCCGCCGGTACTTTGTCCACACAGGTGCCAGGGCTGTGGCAGTTTCAGGCCTTGCGCCTCGGCGAACAACGCCTGCAGCACGACCTGGTACTCGTCGAAGTGATTGATGCTGGCGCGCTCGCCGCTGGATAAACCGTGCCCGGGCAAGTCACAGGCAATCACTGCGAAATTGTGGTCCAGCGCCCAGTTGATGACGTGCTTGTACAGGCCGACGTGATCGTAAAAGCCGTGCACCAGAAACAATGTGGCGGCCGGGCGCTCGGGCAACCAGATATGGCTGACCAATTCGTAGCCGCCCACATCGAAACGCCCCATCCAACTGCGCACCGCGGCCGGGCGGCTGTCCACGGTCAAGCCGTAAAAGCGCTGGTACGCCAAGCTTTGCTCGGACATCGGCTGGGCGGCGAGCAAGGGTTGCAGGCCGGCTCTCAGGATTTCAGGGTCGAACGTAAGGGACATTGGGCATCCAGGCAAAACTGAGGTCATGTTCTGGCGAATATGACAACGCATAGCCTGCGATATTCATCTGTCTCGTCAGGCATGGCAAGCTACCCACCCGAAAACAGAGTCGTCCCACATGAAATCCAGCCATCGACTTACCTTGATTTCCTGGCTGCTCGCATTGGTTTGCGCGGTTGGGTTGTGGTTGGCGTATGACTGGTTCCAGGGGCGTTATGTGCGTCCGTTCGGCGATCAGACGGCAGTATTTGCAGGAGATAGCCTCAAACTGCCGGCCGAGCTGGCAGGGCCGGGGCGAATTCGTCTGGTGCATTTCTGGGACCCGGCCTGTCCCTGCAACGTGAATAATCAGCAACACCTTGGTGAGTTGATCGAGCACTTCGGTGGCGTGCAAGGCGTGGATTTCTACTCGGTACAGAGGCCTGGCACTCATGGTCAATTACCCAGCACGCTGACCGCAATCAAACCCCTGGCCAACATGCCCGGCGCGGAACACATCAGCGCTAGCCCTGCCGTGGCGATCTGGGATCGTGACGGCAAACTGGCGTACTTCGGACCCTATAGCGAGGGTGCCACCTGCAACTCCAACAACAGTTTCATCGAGCCCATCCTCAAAGCCCTCAGCGAAGGCCGACCGGTCAACGCGACGCACACCATGGCCGTCGGTTGCTATTGCCCGTGGCTGACGCCGAACTGACGATGGCCCTCAGTGATGGGTCTTTTTGTAGGCGAGGACATACGAAAGCTTACTGCTGACGGCCTTGTGCAGTGCCTTCTTGTTCAATGACGAAAACCCGCCCAATTGTTTGGCACTAAAGCCGCTATCACCCACCTTTGCATCCGCCGACAAGCCCACCATCAACTTGGCCGCAGCCTCCAGCGCCTTCCGGTAGCCGCGACGATCACCGAGGTCGTAAGGTCCGAGATTCAACTGACTACGCAACCAGTCGCCCCAATAGAACTCCAGAAACTCCGGAGTGATGTCCACGCCGTCAGGTTTGCCGTAGGCCGCACCACGGGTGAAGTAAACCAGGCTGCGGAACGGATCGTTCTGCATGTTTTCCAGCCCGAGGTGTTGTGGCAGTTGCGACGGATTGATCACCTGCCCATTGCCATCCTTAAGCCAGACCTTGCGTGCGCTCTGCATGCGCTGCCAAAACGCGGCACTGTCGGCACTGTCACTGAAGTCGTCTGTGACCTTGACCCACATCCTTAATGCCTTGCCTGCGCCCGGCTGATCCCAAAGCGTGGAGAACGTGTGGTGGCCATCCGTGAGGTACAACTCGCCCGCCGGACCGACCACCACGGTTTTCATGGCTTTAGGGTGTGTACCCACCGGGCTCTGGCACTGAAAACTGTCTGGGCGCAGCAGGTCGGCAGTGTCTGGTACTTTGGCCGACTCACCCTGGCCGTTAGTTTCGCAGTATTCGTCGAACAGTTTCCCGCGCTGGTCGGCGAAACGTCCGAGCTTGTAATAGATTTGGTCAAAACCGATGGCGGCCTGGGTCGGATGCAACTGATCGAGGCTGACTTCAACTAGATCGCCCGCCTTATGGGTGGAAAGCGCTTGGGCCTGCAAGGTAAAGACGCACAGCACCAGTGCCAGCAGCCACGAATTCAATCGCATATAAGATCCTTTTACCGATTAGGGCCTGACGCGAGGCGCAGGCCCCATAACGCCTGACGAGTCAGAACACGTATTGCAAGCGCAGACTCATGACATCACCGTTGTGATCGCCTGCGTCGTTCGACACATTGCTGGTTTTTGCTTTCAAGTAATTGGCAGACACCTTGACCGCCGCATTGGCGTACCAGTTCACCCCCAGGGTGTGAAGCTTTGTCGTGTTGTCGAGAAAATCGCGTTCTTCGACATTGGCTCGATCATAACGGTAGAACAGTTCCCAGGCGCCAAGCTGTTTGTTCTCGGGCTTGATACGGTCGAACTTGCCGCCGTCGAGCTTATAGCCACGCGCCTCACCGGTCAGGGTGTAGGCCAGTTGCCCGTAATACCCAGTGGCCTGTCGATCGTTACGCGCGCTCTGCGACTTGGCCTCGATATTCCGACGCAAGTATTCGCTTTGCAGCGAGAGCGGACCCGCAGCATAGGCAAATTCCAGCCCAAGCGCTTTGTCGCCATCGAATGCTCCTGCCACTTTCGGGGCCAGATCCGGCCGGTTGCCGTTGCTGTTTTCCGAGACCCCACGAACGCCCATGCGGGTGCGGATACGACCGTCTGAGTTATCGGCGCCGCTGTAGGCATAGTTCAGTCCGAAATGCAGGACATCACCCGCGACGGCCATCGGTGCGAGTACCGCTCGCAGGTTGAGATTATTGCTGTTGCGGCCATTTTCATTTTCGTTCGATGTCGGTCGCATGAGGCTGGCCGAGCCGTAGAACATGTCCGCTGTGCCACGCACCTGAACGCCCATGCCTTCGTCATGCTCATTAACCCAAGGCGCCAGTTCGGTGAGCTGGCTACGCTCGATCGCGGTAATCCACTTGGAACTGGTGGCGTTCTCCAGACCGAAGTCCGGGTCGAAACGGCCGATGCTGAAGGTCACTGGATCAAACCCCAGATAACTGATGTAAGCCTCGTCGATCAGTGGATCGGCGTCCTCCAGCTTCAACGACAAGTCATAGCCCCAAACCCCATACGCCTTGCCGGATAACTCCAGGCGGGCGCGGCGTAAATAAGCACTGTCCGCAGTCTTGCCATTACCGCTGTAGATGCCATTGAACTGATCAAAGTCAGCCTGGATCCGCCCGCCCAGCTGGAAGCTGAACTGATCATCCGTGGTCGCGATTTCCAGCCCGCCTTTGGTTTTGACGACAAGATCAGCGCCGTCGGTGGTCACCGTTCCCGCCATCGTCTCGGTAGAAATCATCAGTGCCAAGCCGCACAAGGTAAAACCGCTGGAGTATTTACTGAACATAGATACATCTCCCTAAACGCGGCTTTGGACGTCCTGCCCAAAGCCTTTCCATTCGAGGGGATGCATGCTGATGGCCGATAATTTCAGAAAGGTTTCAATCCAGACCGCGCTTTATTACAAATATATACACGGTGCTTTCCGCGCCTTTATTCAGGGCGTCAGGCTACGTTCAGCAGATTGTTACTCCACATGATGAACGCCCGATCTACGCTCAGACCGCATACAACGACACAACAAATCTGTAGCTTGCAGGGTCGAATGGTTCACTGAAAGGAATTCGAATGAAGCGCAGCCTGACCGCCCTTGCTGTCGTCGTCGCCACCGTTGTCGGCGGCGGTTTTTGGTATGTGCACAGCAAACAACCGGTGCGCTCAGGGGATGTTTCCCTGAGCCATTTGCAAGCACCCGTCACCGTGCGTTACGACGAGCGCGGCGTACCGCACATCAAGGCCGAGAACGAAACCGACATGTACCGTGCCCTGGGCTATGTGCAGGCTCAGGACCGGCTGTTCCAGATGGAGATCATGCGGCGCCTGGCGCGGGGTGAGCTGGCCGAGGTGCTGGGGCCGAAACTGCTGCACACCGACAAACTGTTCCGCGGTTTGCGCATCCGTGAGCGCGCCGATGCCTATCTCGCCCATCAGGACACACAAGCGCCCGCCTGGAAGGCGCTGCAAGCGTATCTCGACGGCATCAACCAGTATCAGGACACGCATCCAAGCCCAGTCGAGTTCGACGTGCTGGGAATCAAAAAACGCGCGTTCACCGCCGAGGACACCGTCAGTGTCGCCGGGTATATGGCCTATAGCTTTGCCGCCGCATTTCGTACTGAACCACTGCTGACATTCGTACGCGACAAACTCGGGCCGCAGTACCTGAAAGTCTTTGATCTCGACTGGAACCCTCAAGGTGTGCTCGGCCAGGCACCTGCGCTTGGCAGCGCTGACTGGAAGGGGCTGAGTGAGTTGGCGAGCCTGAGTCAGGACGCCCTGGAAAAAACCGGCTTGCCGCAGTTCGAAGGCAGCAACGCCTGGGTGATCGCCGGCAGTCGCACCCGAAGCGGCAAGCCGTTGCTGGCCGGGGACCCGCACATTCGATTTTCTACGCCATCGGTCTGGTACGAAGCGCAGTTATCGGCCCCGGGGTTTGACCTGTACGGGCATTTCAACACGCTTGTGCCGTTCGCCTTGCTCGGACATAACCATGACTTCGGCTGGAGCCTGACCATGTTCCAGAACGACGATGTCGACCTGATCGCGGAAAAGACCAATCCCGATAATCCCGATCAGGTCTGGTACCAGGGTGCCTGGGTCGAGATGACTCACACCCAGCAACAGATCCTGGTCAAGGGCGAGCCTGCCGTGACGCTGGATCTGCGCCAATCGCCCCACGGGCCGATCGTCAATGATGTAGTGGGGGAAAACGCGGGCCGCTTGCCGATTGCCATGTGGTGGTCGTTCCTGGCGTCGGAGAACCCGATTCTTCAGGCCTTCTACGAGCTCAACCGCGCCGATACGCTGGGCAAGATGCGCAGCGCGGCGCAGAAAATTCAGTCGCCCGGCTTGAACCTGATCTGGGCCAACAGCAAAGGTGACATCGGCTGGTGGGCCGCTGCTCAATTGCCAATACGGCCAGCCGGCGTCAATCCGGCGTTCATTCTCGACGGCAGCACCCCCCAGGCGGACAAGTACGGCTTTTATCCTTTCAGCGCCAACCCGCAGGAAGAAAACCCGGCACGTGGATTTATTGTGTCGGCCAACGCCCAACCCCTGTCGCCGACCGGCATGGAAATTCCGGGGTATTACAACCTCCCCGATCGTGGCCAGCAGCTTTACCGCCAACTGAGTGACTCATCCGTAAAGTGGGACCTTGATGCCAGCAAACGGCTGCAACTGGGTACCATCACCGATTACGCCCCACGGATATTGAGGCCGCTGCTTCCGGTGCTGCGCAGCGTGGTCACGAATCCAGAGGAGCTGGCCCTGGTCGAGCGCCTGGCGAAGTGGCAGGGCGATTACAGTCTGGATTCTGTTGGCGCTACCCTGTTCAATCAGTTCCTGTATGACCTGACCAACAAAGCCATGCACGATGAACTCGGCGATAGTTTCTTCGACTCGCTGCTGACCAGTCGTATGATCGATGCCGCCCTGCCACGACTGGCCGCCGATGCTGACTCGCCGTGGTGGGACGACCACACTACGCCCGCTAAAGAAACCCGCGCGGACATCGTCAAACTGGCGTGGCACGAGAGCGTTTTGCACCTGAAAGAACTGTATGGGAACAACGCTGATGAATGGCGTTGGGGCAAGGCCCATACATTGACCCACGATCATCCGCTGGGCAGCCAGAAACCGCTGGACCGGATATTCAACGTCGGCCCCTTCCCGGCGCCTGGCACCCACGAAGTGCCGAACAATCTGTCTTCACGCATTGGTCCCGCTCCGTGGCCAGTGACGTATGGCCCCTCAACTCGCCGCCTGATCGACTTTGCCGACCCGGCTCACAGCTTGAGCATCAACCCGGTAGGACAAAGCGGCGTTCCGTTCGACGAGCACTATGCGGATCAGGCCAAAACCTACATCGAAGGCGGGTATATGCCACAGCATCTGGACGACGCCGACGTAGCGGCGAATACCAGACAGACGTTGAAGCTGATGCCCGGGCGGTAACGGCCCCGATAGTTTTTTACAGACAAAAAAACGCCGACCCTGGGGTCGGCGTTTTACTGTTACAGGCAGCAGCCTTATTTGTTCTTGGTGCCTTCGAACGAGATGATCAGGTCCAGCGAGTCGGAGGAAGGACCCAGGTCCATCATTTTGCCGAAGTCAGAGCGTTTGATCGAAGTGGTGCCCTCGAAGCCAGCACGGTAGCCGCCCCATGGATCCGCGCCTTCACCCAGGAAGGTGGTCTTGACGACGACCGACTTGGTAACGCCGTGCAGGGTCAGGTCGCCGGTCACGTCAGCAGTGACTTTGCCATCAGCATTCTTGCCGGTGGTTTTGACGCTTTTGGAAACGAAAGTGGCTTCCGGGAATTTGTCGACTTCCAGGAAATCCTTGCTTTGGATGTGCTTGTCACGCTCAGCGTTGTTGGTGAACACGCTGGCGGTCTTCAGGGTGATGTTGATCTTGCTGTCTTCAGGCTTCGCTGCATCAAAGCTGAACGTACCATCCCAGTCCTTGAAGGTACCGTAGATGAAGCTGTAGCCCAGGTGGCTGATTTTAAAGTTGATGAAGGCGTGGTGGCCCTTGTTATCAACGGTGTAATCAGCAGCCATCGCCTGACCGGCCGACAACAGAGCGGTACCGATAGCCAGTGCGGCGAGAGTCTTCTTCAACATGCTTTGATTCCTGTTTGGATTGAACATTAGTCGCGACCCAACATGCGGACCAGGGTGGTGTCGCGATCGATAAAGTGGTGTTTCAGTGCAGCCAGGGCATGCAGTCCGGCAAAAATCACCAGCACCCACGCCAGATACAAATGAATGTCGCCCGCGACATCCGCCTGATCGGGAATGCTGCTGATCAACGCAGGCACATCGAACAGGCCAAACACCGAGATGCCCTCGCCTTCGGCGGTGGAAATGAGGTAACCGGCGAACATCGTGGCAAACAGACAGAGATACAAGAACAGATGACCGAATGTAGCGCCGATACGGGTCCAACGCCCGTAACTGGCAAGTGCTGGCGGCGGCGGGCTGACTAAACGCCAGACCACCCGAATGAGCATTACAGCGAACAGCGTCAAGCCGATGCTTTTGTGCAGGTCAGGGCCGGCTTTGCGCCAGGTGTCGTAGTAACCGAGCCCGACCATCCACAGCCCGAGTGCGAACAGGCCGAAGACCGTAATAGCCACGCCCCAGTGCAGCACCATGCTGACCCAGCCGTATCGAGAGGAAGAGTTGCGTAGCTGCATACCAATTTCCTTAAAAAGATGGTTCCAAGACTAGCTTTTTATCTATCGAATGAAAGCGCAAAATTTTGCTGCGAAACATCGAAAAATACGATCAGTGATCTGACCTTGTTAACCAAATGCCAGCATCCTGATAATGCTTGACCGACAAAACCGTGTCGTGACAACCGGACATCCAACCCCGATGAACGGTACGGCCTTCGCATTCTGCTCCTGAGCGACCCTGGATGTGTACTGAAAGCACACTAGAGGTTGTTCCGCAGGCAGGCATTGCATAGGCTTGCGCGATTGTTTGCCCTCGCACCAAGCGAGTCGTCACCAGGAGATTAGCCCATGGGCTTGAATGACCAGTGGATGCAACGGGACCTAGCGGTGCTCTGGCATCCCTGCACCCAGATGAAAGACCACGAAACCCTGCCCCTGATCCCGATCAAGAGCGGCAAAGGCGTGTGGCTTGAAGACTTCGAAGGCAAACGCTACCTCGATGCCGTCAGCTCGTGGTGGGTCAATGTGTTCGGCCATTCCAACCCACGCATCAATCAGCGGATCAAGGATCAGGTTGATCAACTCGAACATGTGATCCTCGCGGGCTTCAGCCATCAACCGGTGATCGAGCTGTCCGAGCGCCTGGTGAAGATGACGCCGGAAGGCCTCACTCGGTGCTTCTACGCCGACAATGGCTCGTCCTGCATCGAAGTTGCGCTGAAAATGAGCTTTCACTATTGGCTCAATCGCGGTCAGCCGAACAAGAAACGCTTCGTCACCCTGACCAACAGCTATCACGGCGAAACCATGGCCGCGATGTCGGTGGGCGACGTGCCGCTGTTCACCGAAACCTATAAAGCGTTGCTGCTCGATACGATTAAAGTACCGAGCCCGGATTGCTACCACCGTCCCGAAGGCGTGAGCTGGGAGGAGCATTCGCGCACGATGTTCGCGTTCATGGAGCAGTCCCTGGCCGAAAACCACGACACGGTTGCGGCGGTGATCGTCGAGCCGTTGATCCAGGGCGCCGGCGGCATGCGCATGTACGATCCGATCTACCTCAAATTGTTGCGTGAGGCCTGTGATCGATATGGCGTGCATTTGATCCACGACGAAATTGCCGTCGGTTTCGGTCGTACCGGAACCATGTTTGCCTGCGAGCAAGCCGGTATTCGCCCGGACTTCCTGTGCCTGTCCAAAGCGCTGACTGGCGGTTATCTGCCGCTGGCCGCCTGCATCACCACCGATGACGTGTATAGCGCGTTCTACGACGACTATCCGACGCTGCGAGCCTTCCTGCATTCCCACAGTTACACCGGCAATCCACTGGCCTGTGCAGCGGCATTGGCGACCCTGGATATCTTCGAGCAAGACAACGTCATCGAGAACAACAAGGCGCTGGCCAAGCGCATGGCCAGCGCGACCGCACATCTGGTCGATCACCCGAACGTGTCCGAAGTGCGCCAGACCGGCATGGCCTTGGCCATTGAAATGGTTCAGGACAAAGCGACTAAAACTGCTTATCCGTGGCAGGAAAGACGTGGCCTGAAGGTGTTTCAGCACGCACTGGAACGCGGCGCGTTGCTGCGTCCGCTGGGCAGCGTGGTGTATTTCCTGCCGCCCTACGTGATCACCCCGGAAGAGATCGACTTCCTCGCCGAAGTGGCCACCGAAGGCATCGACATCGCGACCCGCACCGGGATCAGCGTTGCCGTGCGCGAGAATTTCCATCCCGATTTTCGTGATCCGGGCTAACCATTACTTGTAGGAGCGGGCTCGCCCGCGATGGCGGCGTACCTGACACACCGCCATCGCGGGCAAGCCACGCTCCTACAGATGAGAGAATGAAAATGAGACTGTCCCGCTTTTTTATCGATGCCCCGTTGAGCATCGGCGAACACGAACTGCCGGAAGCCCAGGCGCATTACATCGGCCGCGTGCTGCGTATGGCCGAAGGTGACGCGCTGCAATTGTTCGACGGTTCGGGCAGCGAATTTCGCGGCACCTTGCTCGAAGTCGGCAAGAAACGCGTGCGGGTGCAACTGAGCGAGCAATTCGCCGGGCAAATCGAATCACCGCTGAAGATCCACCTGGGTCAGGGCCTGTCACGTGGTGAGCGGATGGACTGGGCGATTCAGAAAGCCACCGAGCTGGGCGTCAGCGAAATCACGCCCATCGTCAGCGAACGTTGCGAAGTCCGGCTTAAGGATGAGCGCGCCGAAAAGCGGCAGTTGCACTGGCAGCAAATCGCGATCAGCGCCTGTGAGCAATGCGGGCGCTCGGTGGTGCCGGTGATTCACCCGCCGCTGGCCCTCAGCGAATGGCTGAAGCAGACCGAAGCCGATTTGAAGCTGGTGCTGCACCCGGTGTCCGAGCCAATGACCAGTCACGCCAAACCGGCGACTTTGGCATTTTTGATCGGCCCGGAAGGTGGGTTGAATGATGCAGAAGTCGAGCAAGCCCAGGACGCCGGCTTCCACGCTGCCCGCCTCGGCCCTCGCGTGTTGCGCACCGAGACCGCGCCGGTGGTAGCACTCAGCGTGGCGCAACAGCTTTGGGGTGATTTCTAACAGTCAGCGTGTGTCAGTGCTGCCGAAGGCTGCGATCGGCTGCGCAGCAGTCGTGTTTTCATAATCGCTGAAGGTCCTCCGGACCTTATCGCAGCCTGCGGCAGCTCCTACAGGGGATTTGTGCCTAACCAGAGATCCTTTGTGGGAGCAAATCACTAGCCCTCAAAGCACATAAAAAAAGATCGCCACAAAGTGCAGCAAACTGCCGGCGACCACGAACAAATGCCAAATCCCGTGCCAGTGGCGGAAGCGGTTGTCGAAGGCAAAAAAGATAATCCCTACGGTGTACAACACCCCGCCCGTCGCCAACCAAGCGAAGCCCGCCGTGCCCAGCGCCGCCATCAGCGGCTTGACCGCCACCAGCACAATCCAGCCCATCACCGCATAAATCACGATCGACATTACCCGCGCCTCGGAGCGTGGTTTGATCTCCTGCAACATGCCGATCACCGCCAAGCCCCAGACAACCCCGAACAACGACCAGCCCCAGGGTCCGCGCAGGGTCACCAGGCAAAACGGGGTGTAACTGCCGGCGATCAGTAGATAGATCGACAGGTGATCGACCTTCTGCATGATCACTTTCGCCCGCCCGCGCACGCTGTGATAGACCGTCGACACGCTGTACAGCAGCAACAGCGTCACGCCGTAAATCGCCATGCTGACGATCTTCCACACATCACCGTCCATGCTGGCCAGCACCAACATCCAGACCGCGCCGACAAAGGCCATCACCGCGCCGACCAGATGAGTCCAGGCGTTGAATCGCTCTCCGTGGTACATATTCGTCGCCTCAAAATCATTAACGAGCGCAAGGCTCAAGGTTTCGCACCAAAAGCGCAATGCCCGAATCACGCGATCTGGCTAACTCTGATTGGCGCAGCATTGGAATTGGCCTGCGGGTTGCTGGCGCGGGCTGGTTCTGAATCCGTCGCATGGTCAGGGCAGGTCTTTCAGAAAGCTTGATGTTTACTTGCCATCAAAGTTATTTCCGAATTTCATGTCAGACATTTCCGAAACTGCGGCTAGGTATAATTATTGATATCTTCGAGTGATAACATTTTGCCTCCCTTTTTTCTCATACCTAGGAGACGAAATGCACGAACCCAAGGTACCCCCAGAAGCATTTGTAAACTCAAATATGTTCATCGCCAACCATCGGAAGACCGTGCTAAAGCCCGGATCAGCATTTCTATACTCATGGTTTTATACCCAAGTCAAAAACAGAGGCCCATGGGACTACAAGCAAATCTCTCGTGAATATGAGGCCTTCGGCAATTACAATTACGGCGCTACCGGCACTGCCGCAGGCATACCCAGAATGATACTTTTGCGGGCAGCCGGTGCGGCTCAAAGTCTAGCTGGGACTTCGCGGGAGGACTTAGGAGAGTGGTGGGGTTCTGCTCCTTATGGGGATGACTACCAAGATCAATACTGGATTGAGCAAGGAATTGCACATGCAAAGTGGCACGGGTATTAAATCGACAGCCCAAACTCTGGCCAATATTTTATTGCTGACCTGTTTGGTTTATATAGGTGGAACTTGGCTTTTCACTCCCAGCGCCCCTAACCTGGATAAATTAGTACTCAACTATCCAATTGGGGAAGGCGGCTTCATCTATGGAGTCAGAAATAACCCTGGAGGCTCAACGGTTGGTTACAGCTATCGGTATTACGTATCAAAAAAGCTTGAAAATGAAGAAATTATTTTATCGAGCCTTGTTCGATCAATTCCATTTTTAATCACGACCGACCCAGCCGTCAAAATCGAAGGTACTGGCAGTGAGCTCGCTGTACTGGTGAAAGGACAGGTCTATGACTTCCACAGTCGAACGGTAGTGAGGCACGCCGATGACGACGGCTATACCGGCATCAACATCAGCATAAAAGCGGACAGCGAAGAGTCGCTTTGACGGATCGAGCAGCCGTCTGAACTACCAGTCGCCTGCTCACGCGGTCTGGTTCTAACCTCTTCGAAAAATTCGTTGCAGCCAGCAGGCGACGACTTGGGCACAATCGTCGCCATTCGAACAAGAGAGCCGGCCATGCTGATCGACGAAGAGCTCACCCTAAAGAAGCTGGAGATTTTTCTGGCGTTCATGCGCACTGGCAATCTGGCCCGTGCCGCCGCCGAGTTGCAGACCAGTAATGTCAGCGTGCATCGCGCCATTCATTCGCTGGAAAGTGCCCTGCGTTGCCCCCTGTTCAAGCACGAAGGCCGCAATCTGACGCCCCTGGAAAGCGCTTATGTATTGGAGGAGCGCGCGCAGAAGCTGATTCAGGACATGGTCACTACCGTGGAACTGACGCGTCAGGCTGCCGGTTTTTCCGCTGCGCGCTTCAAGCTGGGCGCGCTGTATTCGCTGACGGTCAAGACTGTACCGCAGCTGATCATGGGCCTGAAGTTGCGCCGCAGCGAACTGAACATCGACTTGATACTTGGCTCCAACATCGACCTGTTCTACAAGCTGAAGAACATGGAAGTGGACGCGATTCTGGTGTCGCTCAATGAAAGCGTCAGCGATCCCGACTGCGAACAGCTGCCGCTGTTTTCAGACGATATCTTTCTCGCGGTGCCTGTCGATTCGCCATTTTCCAATCAAACTGAAATCGACCTGAGCGACCTGCACGAAGCGACGTTCCTGACCCTGACCCAAGGTTTCGCCACACACCAGGATGGGGTTCGGGTGTTCAAACAGGCAGGGTTCGAGCCGAAGGTGGCGATGCAGGTCAACGACATCTTTACCTTGTTGAGCATGGTCAGCTCAGGGGTGGGTTTTGCGTTGCTGCCCGGGCGGGTCGCGGCGGTTTATGAAAACCGCGTGCGCTTGATCCCGTTGCAGGAGCGTTATCGGATGCAGCAACACATCGGGGTCGTGTTCCTTAAGTCCAGAGAACGCGACCCAAATCTGCTGGCGTTGGTTGCCGAGTGCCGAATGTATGCCAATCGGCTTCAAGCTGAAGTCTAGATTCTGTAGGAGCGGGCTTACCCGCTCCTACAGAGAGTCAGCCCATGATCCCTTTGACGATGAAGAACAACACCGAAGGCCCGAGCAGGCAGCCCAGACCGGTGTGGAAGGTCGCGGTCAGCGCGCCGTAAGGCACCAGACGCCGATCCGTCGCTGCCAGGCCGGCAGTCACGCCGCTGACCGTACCGGCCAGGCCACCGAATACCATCGCCGAACGCGGGTTATCCAGGCCCATCCAGCGTGCCGCCATTGGTGTGCCGACCATCACCAGAATCGCTTTGATCAAACCGGTCGCAATGGACAGCGCCATCACGTCGGAACTCGCGCCAATCGCCGCACCGGTGACCGGGCCAACGATGTAGGTCACCGCGCCCGCGCCGATGGTGGTCATGCTCACGGCGTCGCGGTAGCCGAACATCCAGGCGATACTCGCGCCAACGATAAACGGCAGCGTAGTGCCCAGCAGCAAGGCAATCACGCCGATCAAACCGGCTTTGCGCGCTTCTGTGGCCTGGACTTCAAAGGCAGTGGCCACGATAGCGAAATCACGCAGCATCGCGCCGCCCATCAGACCGATACCAGAGAACAGGCTGATGTCCGCCAGGCCTTTTTCGCCGCCGGTCATGGTGCCGCCGACCCAAGCCAGGACCAGGCCGATGACGATGGCAATCGCCGAGCCGTGGATGCGACCGAACGTCAGGCGTTTGGAGATAACGACCGAGAACCACATCACGATGCCAACAAAGGCAAATGCCGTGACCAGGCTGTAACTCGACAGGTCTTTCGCAAGAAGAGCCCACATATCAGCGGCCTCCTACAGGCGTTGGTGTTGGAGTTGATGTCGTCGTTGCGGGAAGGATCGTCGGATCCTCCTCGGCCGGTAGCGGTTCACCCCGGTTGATCCGACTGATCACCGCGATGGCGCACCCACAGATGATCACCGAACCGATGGCGGCGAGAATCGCCACCGGACCGCCTTTCAATGCGGTCACCACGTTTTGCTGCGCGGCCATGGCGACCACCACAGGGATGTACATGGCGCCCCAGAAGCCAACGCCCATCTCACAGTCTTTAGTCATCCCGCCGCGTTTCTGCATCCACAGCCGGGCACAGATCAGCAGGATCATGGCGATGCCGACACCGCCCACATTCGATTTAACGCCCAGCAGTACCCCAAGAAAATCCCCGAGAATCACGCCTGCCAGGGTGCAGATAGCCAGTAAGGCCACACCATAGATAATCATTTTTTTATCC
Source organism: Pseudomonas sp. NA-150 (assembly GCF_044336365.1). Lineage (NCBI taxonomy): Bacteria > Pseudomonadati > Pseudomonadota > Gammaproteobacteria > Pseudomonadales > Pseudomonadaceae > Pseudomonas > Pseudomonas sp. NA-150. Next base: position 6,471,875 of record NZ_CP172305.1, read on the forward strand.
TCACATTGCCTTGCTGAAGTTGTTGTTTTTATCCTTCGCAGCAGCCACTTGCTTTATGGGTTACGGGTTCCCTCCTCGCTCAGCAACGCGCTCAACGTGTCCAGGCGTGCCCCTTGAAAAGCGACCGCCGTTCCTTGCTCAAACACCTTTTTGCCCAGCCCGGTGAGTACGGTGCCTGGCGGTAATTCGATCTGCAGCCGTGCGCCGCGCTCGTAAGCGGTTTGCACGGTGCTGTGCCAATCGATCACCCGGCACATGTTGAAGGCCAGGTCAGCACGTAATTTGTCGGCAGTGGCCACCAATCGCGCCGTGCTGCCACTGAGGTAACGCACTTTCGGCGCGTGCATCTGTACCTTGCTGAACGCTTCGGCCAGGGCCAGCGCCGGCTGCTCAAGCAGCGCGCAATGCGACGGTACGCTGACCGCCAGACGCTTGACCGCACCTGCACCCTGCGCTTTGGCCAGGCTCGCCACCTGCGCCATCGCGACATCGCTGCCGGCGATCACCATCTGGTTATCGGCATTGATGTTGGCCAGATACACCGGTGTTTGCGCACTGTGAGTGTGAGCGATCAAGGTTTCAACCGTGGTTTGATCCAGGCCAATAATCGCTGTCATACCGAAGCCGCTGGGATACGCGCTTTGCATCAGTTCGCCCCGCAATGCCACCAGACGCAGGGCATCACCGAAGCTCAGTGACCCGGCAATCACCGCCGCCGGGTACGCACCAATCGACAGACCGGCAACATAGTCAGGCACCTGTGAGCGTTCGATCAATAAGTGCGCACAGGCCACGCCGGCGATCAGCAGACACAATTGCACAGCGCGGCTGTCGGCCAGTGCCTCGACCGAATCCAGCGCCATAACATCTTCACCCAGCTCGTCACTGGCCTGATTCAGATATTCAACAATCAAAGGCTCATCCGGCAGACGATGCAACATCTGCGGCTGCTGTGCGCCCTGGCCGGGAAACACCAGAAAGCTGCTCATGCCGCTTGCTCGGTCAAAGACCAGGGATCAGCGATCAAGCGCGCCCCCTCGGCGGTCTTGAGCAACACCCGCCGTGATGACCCGGCCCATTCACCCAAGCCAACGCCACCCTGAGGTGTTTGCAATTGCACGTCGATTCGGCAACCCGAAAGCTCTGTCAGCACCGACAACGACGCTGCCAACCTGAACGCCTGACGCCGGCTGAACGACGACGGTGTACGCAAGATCAAGTCCAGATCGCTGCCCTGATGCAATGCAGCAAAACCACTGGCCAGTTCGAAACCGGCGCTGCCGCTCACGCCCCACACCAGCCCCAGGTCTTCCATAAACGGACGTACCTGACGCAGCACTCGCAGGGCCGGCCAGTCAGCGCCGGGCGGCAGATCGATCAGCTGTTCCGGCTGCACACAACGCTGGATGTCACTGAGCCACATCAACGTCGCATAGCGGTGCTCGCGCAATGGCCCGCGCACGCCGACGGCGACTTGATCAGCCGCCGTCATCGCACGGCGCACCACGACTGGCTGACCAAGGCGCAAGGCTTTAGCCACCCACAGCGGCGCGTCGTCAGGCACAGGCAAACCCCACAGCAAGTCATGGGGCCGCACAACGACAGAAGCGTTCATTTACCACTGCGCCCGCAGCAGTTCACGTACGCGGGAAGACGCGGCGCGATTGGTCGCACCCAAACGGCTGCTGAGGTCCGTACCGCCGGTTTTGACGTCATTGATCGCTTGGGTCAGGCAGGATTGAACCCGCTCGACGTCTTGCGAAGTCGGCCGCTCGATTTGCTCCACCGACAGGGTTTCCCAGAGCAAGCCCAGCGATGCATAGCTGTCGATGTCATACGCCATCGGCGGCACGCTGGCCGCCAGCTTCTCCAGCTCTTCGACGGTGCGCAGGGTGACGCGAGCTGCCGACGCTTTACCCATCGCATGCACCATCACGCCCGGATCGCGCAGGGCGATCAATCGGTTGGCCTGATAACCATGGGCCAGAAACGCGCCAGACATGGCCTTGCCCACCAACAATGCAATCACCGGATGCCCGGCAAGACGGGCGCGCGCATAGCTGTCCGCAGCACCGGCCAGCGCCTGATGAATGCCCAGCGCCTCTTCGCGACGGCCGTAGGCCTGACTCGGCACATCGACGATGGCAATCAACGCGCGTTTTTTCTCGTTGCGCCGGTCCAGGTCGATGACTTCATCCACTGCCTTGGCCAGCCCCCAACCTTCCAGCAGACCGACTTCGCCGTTGCGTGCCCGAGGGAAAGGGTTTTGCGGATCGGCCACCACCGAGAGAAAACGTACAGACTGGTCGCCCAGAACACCGTCAGCGACTTTCAACGATGCAGGTAAACCGCCGACTTCAGGCGCACCGTCGCTCAGGGCTTTGAACCATTCCAGGCCACGGGTTGAGTAATCGCTCATGGCTGTTCTCCTTGATAGAGGGTACGCACGGTCTGCGGGTCGATTTGCGTAGTGGTGTCGAGTGTCGCCAGACGTTCAAGGAACAGTTCGTACTGTCCGCTGGCGTTCGTGAGCCGGCAGGCCTTGCTTGAGCCAGGCGTCGACCTGTTGCCGAATCGCAGCCGCATCGTCAATGGCGAAGCCGTCGACCAGCCCGGTAGCGAAGCGCTGCTCGCCGCCAGTGAGGCTCCAGATGAATGGACGGTTACGTGAATCGTATTCCTGAATGCCGGCTTCTTGCTCGATCACTTGCGGCCCGTTCAAGCCCAGGCGCGCTTCTTGAGTCACCAACAGATAACTGCACAAGCCCGCCGCAATGGACATCCCGCCGAAGCAACCCACGCTGCCCGCCACCACGCCGATCACCGGCTGGTATTGGCGCAGGTCGACAATCGCCGCATGGATGTCGGCAATCGCCGCCAGTCCGAGGTTGGCTTCCTGCAAGCGCACGCCGCCGGTTTCCAGCAGCAAGATGGCAGCGGTGGGGATGCCGTTACGGTTGTCTTCGGCTGCCAGTTCCAGCGCACCGGCCATTTTCGCGCCGCTGACTTCACCCATGCTGCCGCCCTGAAACGCGCCCTCGATGGCCGCGATCACCACGGGCAAACCACCGATGGTGCCTTTGGCGATCACCGCTCCGTCGTCGGCTTGCGGCACCACGCCTTGCTTGGCCAGCCAAGGCGACATCACGCGATCGAACGGATCGAGCAACTCACGAAATGTGCCAGGATCAAGCAACGATCGAGCACGCTGCCGGGCGTTAAGCTCGACGAAGCTGTGCTGGGTCAACAAGCGTGCGGTATCAGTCATGACCGATCTCCTCGAAGCCTTGTTCCATGCGCAACCGGACCACGCCCGGCGTCGCGCCAAAGTCATGGATATCGATGGCCATTGCCGGTGGCGTTTGCCCATCGAACATGCGCTCGAACAGGTGTTGCCAGCGAGAAGCGGCGCCGTTGACCGAGGTCACCACCGAAATCGACAACTTGCCTGGCTCGCCGGGAACCAGCATCACTTCCAGATCGCCCGAGCCGACACAGCCCACCAGTGCGCGACCTTTCGGTGGCTGCCCGGCTGGGAATTCAAAAGACAGAGTTTCCATGATCAAACATTCCTCGATGAGTGGCCGAGCGCAGGCTCAAGGCTATCGATAAACAAGCAGGCGGCGAGCAGGTCGGCAGCGCCACCGGGCGAAGCGTTCAGGCTCAACAGTTGCTGATCCAGTTCATTCAGGCAGCGGCGGCCGCCAAGGCTGGCACTGCCGCCGGCATCCAATACTTTTTGCGCACCCTGCTGCATCGCCTCCAGCCCGGCTTCGCCAGCGCGGTACAGCACGCAGGTGTCAGCCAAGGTAGTCATGATCGCCAACAAGGCATCCAACCGTGCGTTTTGCTCGCCATGCCCGGCAGCGCGGCTGCGCTGCAGTTGCGGCAAGCCGAATTGCGTCACAGCGGGGAAACCCAACTGAGCCTGTTCCCGAGCACCGCGCGCGCCATAACGTTGAGCGACTGTGGCACCGTGGCTGTTCTGCTGCGGCGCGTGTCGGTCGTCGATCACCGCCAGACGCGCTGCCCGCAAGCTGATCGCCGCCGCCGAAGCATCACCCGGCGCCAGCGCTGCGGCAGTCACCAACAGCCCCAGCGCCCAGATCGCACCGCGATGAGTGTTGACGCCGTTGGTGGAGCGCATCATTGCCGCCTCACCTTCACGACCGATACGGCCCACGGCTTCGCGCAGTGGCTGGCCGATAACCCCGAATTCCAGAGCGGCTTCCGCCATCTCCTTGAACGCGGGCCACAGCGATAACGCCGAAGCGTGCATCAGGCCAAGGTGCAAATCGCTGTGAGCGCCACTGCCGCGACGATCGACCAGCGCCGGTTTTGGCGACAGGTCGGCTTCATCGATCAGCGCGTCCACTGCCAGATCGGCCAGGCGTTCAGCCAGCGATAGCGTGGTGCGATTCAGGTCCAGCGCCAAGTTGAGTGCGTGCATTTACCAGCTCCTGAATTGCGCGGGCGGGTTGTACAAGCCGCCGGACCACTCCACCAGATCGGCGACGCTTTTGGCGGCCAGCAATTCACGCGTTGCATCAGTACGGCGGATGCCCAAGTCTTCAGGCAAGGCGATCAAGCCTTCTTGACGCATCCGCGCTGTATCTTTCGGGTTGTGACGCAGACCGATGGCGGTCACGCCCGCGACAGCCGAGATCATTGCCTGGCGCTCTTCCAGCGAACGCGCCTTGTACAGGTAGGCGATCCCTTCTTCGGTGAGCAAGTGCGTGACGTCATCGCCATACACCATGATCGGCGCCAGGGGCATGCCGGTTTTCTTTGCGACCTCGATAGCATCCAATGTTTCGACGAAGGTCGGTTTCCCGCCCTCCTGGAAGGTCTCGACCATCTGCACCACGAGCTTTTTACCGCGCTCGAGATACGCGTCCGGGCCGGTGCCAGTGTGCTGGCGCATGTCGAGCCAGGCCGGGGTGCTGTGGCGACGGCCGCGTGGGTCATGGCCCATGTTCGGCGCACCACCGAAACCGGCCAGGCGGCCACGGGTTACGGTTGAAGAATGACCATCGCCGTCCACCTGCAAGGTCGCGCCGATGAACAGGTCCGTTGCGTACTGACCGGCCAGTTGGCAGATCATCCGGTTGGAACGCATCGAGCCATCGCGCCCGGTGAAGAACACATCAGGGCGCGCCGCGATGTAATTCTCCATGCCCAGCTCGGTGCCGAAGCAATGCAGACTTTCTACCCAGCCGCTTTCGATCGCCGGGATCATCGTCGGGTGCGGGTTGAGGGTCCAGTTGCGGCAGATCTTGCCTTTGAGCCCGAGGGATTCGCCATAAGTCGGCAGAATCAACTCGATGGCGGCGGTGTTGAATCCGATGCCGTGGTTCAGCGACTGCACGTTGTGTTTTTCGTAGATCCCACGAATCGCCATCATCGCCATCAGTACGTGCACAGGCTTGATGTGGCGCGGGTCGCGGGTGAACAGCGGCTCGATGTAGAACGGCTGATCAGCCAGCACCACGAAGTCGACCCACGAAGCCGGGATGTCGACACGCGGCAGGTCGCTGACGTCGTCGACGATCTGGTTGACCTGGAAAATCACGATGCCGTCGCTGAACGCGGCGGGCTCGACCAATGCCGGGGTGTCTTCAGTGCTGGCGCCGGTGTAGATGTTACCCGCGCGGTCGGCCATGAAACCGGCCGAGAGCACAACGTTAGGGATCAGATCGACCACCAGCCGCGCATACAACTCGATGTAGGTATGGATGGCGCCGACTTCCAGCAAGCCATCTTCAAGCAACTGGCTGATGCGCAGGCTTTGCGTACCGCCGAAGGCGAAGTCCAGCTTGCGGGCGATGCCCAGTTCAAACAGATCCAGGTGCTCGGGCCGACCAATGCTGGGCATGATCATGTGCAGGTCGTGCAACTTGGCCGGATCAGCCTTGACCAGTGAGCGCGACAGAAAGTCGGCCTGCTTCTGGTTGTTGCCCTCAAGCACCACGCGATCGCCGGGCATGATCAGGGCTTCAAGCGCCGCAACGATTTTGTCAGTTGGCAGTACCACGCCATCGGCGAGAGGTCGCACCAGATCGAGCCGACGCTGCTTTTCGCTGCGCCGACGCGACCAGCGCGGGTCAAGTGTTGTTTGGGTTGTCATGCTCACTCCACGCGTTTCGCTGTCGTGGCCCACCTTAGGAGCGAATGGTGTGGGGCATCAATCAAGCACGGGGTGAAATCGTTACGGTTGGAGTAATGGTTCGCATGAACCATACGATTAGCCATACCCAGCGCGGTAGTTCGTTCATGGTGCCTCCTGATGCGCATGAGCCGAATAGAGACGCTATTCGGCTCATTGTTCAGATCAGGAGAATTTGCTGACGGCTCCGTCGCTTTTGCAGTTCAAGCCTGCTCCCACAGTATTCGAGGATGGCCATACATTTTGTGTCGGCTCAAATTTATTGAGCTAACTTGTTGGCGAGCAGTCCTGATGCGGTATGCCTGACACACCGCCTCGCGAACAAGTTCGCTCCTACAGGGGCTCGGTATACAACATAGAATCTCCCACAGTGGATTTATGGCGTGTACAAAACCTTTGTAGGAGCTGCCGAAGGCTGCGATCGACCGGGAACCGGTCGCGGCGTATGGATGCCAATCGCAGCCTGCGGCAGCTCCTACAGGGGTTTGCGCCTGAGCACTGATTCGCTGGGGGAATCTAAACCAACCCGGCCCGCACCAACAATTCCTCCAACCCCACCAAATCCGGAATCTTCGCCACGATATCGCCCACCTGCACCGCCGCCAGTTCCAGTTCGGCCAACGGCACGTCGACGTAGCTCAGTTGACTGTCGACCTTGCAGGAACGGGGAATGCCTTGGACCAGCAGGGCAATGAATTCGAGATCACGGCGGCCGCCCAGGGCATTGAGCACGACAATTCGCGCACGACCACCGACGCGGGTGCGGGCGCCGCAGGTGGCTTCGAAGCACAGCAGCGGCAAGGTGCGGTGACGCCAACTGATCGGCCCCAAGTACCAATCGGGGGCGTCGGGATCGGCGATGCTGTCCTGATAGTCGATCAGTTCGGCGACGGCGACGTTGGGCAACAACAGGTTGCGGTCACCCAGGGGCAGGATCAATCCGGTCAATGTCGTGGTCACGCGATTGGCGTTGGCGAGATTAGGCATTGACCTGGCTCCAGTGCGCGATGCTCTCCAGCAATACCGACTCCTGATACGGCTTGCTCAGGTAGTCGTTAACGCCGATGGTCATCGCATGATCCCGGTGTTTTTGTCCGGAACGCGACGTGATCATGATGATGGGCAGGTCTTTGAGACGCTGATCGTTGCGAATCCTGCTGGCCACTTCAAAGCCGTCCATGCGCGGCATCTCGATATCCAGCAGCAGCACATCCGGGATGTGCTCTTGCAGCAGTGCCATCGCGTCGACCCCGTCCTTGGCTGTCAGCACGTTCATGCCGTTGCGTTCCAACAGACGGCTGGTGACTTTGCGCACGGTGATCGAATCATCGACCACCATCACCAGACGCGTCTTGGTGTGCTCGACTTCGACGTATTTCGGCACGCCCAGGCCCGCCGCCTGTTGCGCCAGCAGGCGTACATGCAGGGCGCGGATATGCGCCAGCAAATCAAGGATGAACACCACGCGGCCATCGCCGAGGATGGTTGCGCCGGAGATCCCCTGCACGCGAGCGAACTGCGCACCGAGGCTCTTCACCACGATTTCCCGCGAGCCGGCCAACGCGTCAACCTGCACCGCCACCCATTGATCATGTACGTGTACCAGCAGCACTGGCAGTGGCTGACTCTGGCCGCTCAACTTCGGTGGCAGGCCGTTGTTCAGCAGTTCGCCCAGATAGCGCAGCTCGTAGGTGCGCTCGGCGAACTGATAGCGCGGCGGCTGTGATTGATAGCAGGCCTCCAGCTCTTGAGGCGGGACTCGCACGATGCCCTCGATGGTGTTCAGCGGCACGGCGTATTGCTCTTCGCCGCACTGCACCATCAACGCGCGATTGACCGATACCGTGAACGGCAAACGAATCTGGAAGCGCGTGCCCTGCCCCGGCGTAGAGTCAATAATCATCGAGCCGCCGAGTTGCTTGACCTCAGCATGCACCACGTCCATGCCGACCCCGCGACCGGAAATCTGCGTGACTTTTTCTGCCGTAGAGAAGCCTGCCTGCAAGATGAACTGCAGCAACTCGTAGTCGCTGAGTTCAGCGTCCGCGTCGATCAACCCGCGCTTGATCGCCTTGCGCCGCACCGCTGCGAGGTCGATACCGGCGCCGTCGTCGCGCATTTCGATGACGATGTCGCCGCCTTCATGCACCAGGCTCAGTTCGATCAGGCCCGCCTCCGGCTTGCCGGCGGCAAGGCGTTCTTCGTTGCTTTCCAGACCATGATCGACGGCGTTGCGCAGCATGTGCTCCAGCGGCGCCACCATGCGCTCCATCACACTGCGGTCCATCTCGCCTTCGGCGTTGCCGACTTCGAACAACACCTGCTTATCCAGCTCGCCGGCCACCTGACGCACGATGCGCTGCAAGCGCGGCAGCAGGCGCTCGAATGGCACCATGCGCGTGCGCATCAGACTTTCCTGAAGCTCGGTATTGACCCGCGCCTGTTGCGATAACAACAGTTTGGCGTCGTGGTTGCGCGTATCGAGGGTTTCCTTGAGGTCGAGCAGGTCGGAGGCGGACTCGAACAGCGCCCGAGACAGCTGCTGCAACTGCGAATGCCGATCCATTTCCAGCGGGTCGAATTCTTCGTAGCCCAAGCGCTCGGCATAACCCTGTTCGCGACTGAGAATGCGCCCTTGGGTTTCGATATCCAGACGCCGCAATTGGTCGCGCATGCGCTCGATGGTGGTTTCCATTTCAGCCAGCGTGACCTGGACATCGATCACCTGTTGCTCGATGCGCCCGCGAAAAATCGAAGTTTCACCGGCCAGGTTGACCAGGTTTTCCAGCTGATCGGCGGCGACCTTGACCATTTCCGCCGGTGCGCGCTCGGCCTCGGGCTCAACGGCCGAAGCAGGCGGTGGGTTGACCAACAGTGGCGTCTCGGCCAATGGGACTGGAGCGGTGGCGAATGCCTCCTGGCCGCCGGGCGCGTTAAAACGCTTGATGCTGTCGATCAACAGCACTGCGCTGGGCAGCGGCTCGCGATTGCGCACGGCGTCGAGCATATCGGCCAGCAGGTCGTGGCCGCTCAGCAGCAGGCTGATCAGCAACGGGTTGGCCTGTAACAGCCCGGCTGCCAAGCCTTCGTAGAGAAACTCAAGTTCATGGGCCAAATCGCCAATCGGGGCGATTTCCACCATGCGCGCGCCGCCTTTGAGCGTGTGCAAATCGCGCAGCAGATTTTCAACTTCCAGGGTGTTCTGTGGTTCGTCCTGCCAACGGGTCAAGGCCCCACCGGCGCTTTCAATGATATCGAAGCCTTCCTCGAGGAAGATCTCCAATAATTCGGGATCGCGCTCTTCGAGGAGTTCCACCGCTGATTTGCCGGGTTTCGACTCGGCTTCCGCCGCCGGAACAAGATTGTTGGTCTGACGAAACGCTCGCATGACCTTGATCAGCTCGACCGGCGAGCTCAGCGGCTCGCGGGCCTGCAGTTGCTCCAGTAAGGTCGCCAGCAAATCATGACTGTTCAGCAGCAGCCGCGCCAGTTCCGGCGAGTGACTGTAACGGCGGTCGATCAGGCCTTCGTAGAGGGTTTCCAGCTCATGCCCGAGATCCCCCACCGGCACCACTTCGGCCATACGCGCGCCGCCCTTGAGCGTATGCAGGTCGCGCTGCAAGGAGGACAACGGCAGAGGGTTTTCGGGGTCGTCCAGCCAGCGATGCAAGGCGTGCCCGGCGCTTTCGAGAATGTCTACCGCCTCTTCGAGGAAGATTTCGACGATGCCATCGTCCAGCTCGCTTGCGGACGCTAAGGTTTCACCACCCGCGCGACTTTCCGAGAGCTGCTCGGTTGCCGCGTTCAGTTCGGTAATGCTTAGCGTACGACTGCCATCGCTCTTGATCAGGCCCATGGCACCGGGATCAAGCGCCTCGTCGAGCAATTCACGCAGGGCTTCGATGCGCTCCGGACAAGCATCAACCTCCTGACCGGCGGCCACCTGATCGAGCATGTTGATCAGCGCTTCGTGGGCCCCTTCAGCTTCGTGGAAAAAGCGCTCGCTGACCGCCAGACTGCTTTCTTCAACCGAACCGTAAAGGTCCAACAACGCTTCGCACAGCTCGTCGACCTGTGGCAGATCGGCCATCTGTGCACCGTGTCCCAGCGCGGTCAGTTCGTCGAGCAAGGCGCTCAGTTCCTGACGCTCGCCGGGGTGCTGCCGCCAGCGACGCAGCAAACTTTCGGCATCCAGCAGAATGTCCATGCCTTCGGCCAAAAACGAAGCAATCAATTGCGGATTACGCCTCAGGCGCTGCCCGTGAGCCGGAGAATTGAGAGCGGCCTGCAGGCGTTCATCCAGTAGCGCATGGCTCGCTTCAATCAGCTCCTCAGCCCCCGGAATCGGCGCCAGCGGTTCACTGTGGAGCTGCATCAAACCGCGATTGAACAGCGGCTCGGCGTCGCGCAGCAACTGGATTTCCGCAGGGCCCAGCGGTATCAGGTTGGCCTTGAACTCACGCACCAGTTGGTCCAGCGGCACGGCCAATTCGGCAATCGGCAATACGCCAGCCATGTATGCACTGCCTTTGAGCGTGTGCAAGGCGCGTTGCAGGCTGTCGCTGATTGGCGGCGTTTCTTGATCACTGGCGAGGTCGAGGAAACGGTTGAGGTTCTCGAGATGGCTGCGCGCTTCCTGGCGGAAAATTTCCAGCAGTTGCGGGTCCAGTACTTCCGGCGCGACCGCTTCAGGCACCACTGGCTCGACGAAAATCTCTTCGCCTTGAGCCAATCGATGGGCCCGCGTTGCCAATTGATCGACATCCGTACGTTGATGCTGAACGTTTTCAGCGAAATCTCGCACAACGTCCGGCAACAGTGCCAGTACATCCACCAGCAATTGCTGGACGCGCTCATCGGCTTTGACGCTGTCTTCCACCACACGATTGAGCAGGTTCTCGAATGCCCACGCCAACTCCCCCAGGATCAAGGCGCGCACCATGCGCCCACTGCCTTTGAGCGTATGGAAAGCGCGGCGAATCTCGGTCATTTCGCCGACATCGCTTACATCGTCCAGCCAACCTGGCAAATGCTCGCGCAACGTGGTCAGCACTTCATCGGCTTCTTCGAGGAAGACTTCCAACAACTCGTCATCGACCCGCCCCTCACCAAAGGGCGGCGGCAGCAGGCTGGTGGGGACGTCTTGTGCGGGGGGATTGACCGTCGACACCGGGCTACCCAGCACTTCGGCCAGGGTTCGATCAGGACTGGCCAACGACTGTCGTGCGGCCAGCTCCAGCAATTCGTCCTGAGTGATCATCTCCTCCAGCACGGGCACGTCGATCACTTCATCCGGCGTCGGTGCGTAACCTAGACCGGCGAGGCTGACCTGTGCCTTGTCCAGTACCTGTTCGCCCGGCGCTTCGTGATCTTCACCAAGCCGTTCCAGGTAATACTCGATGCCGGTGATGGCCTCGGCCAGACTGTCGAGCTGCGACCAACTCGGCGGTGTCTCTCCGGTCAACAAATGCGCCTGAATGTATTCGTTGCAGGCCGCCAGCAGGCTGGCAGCGCGCGCCAGCGGAATCATCACCAACGCACCGCGCACCTGCACCAGCAGTGCCGGCAGTGGCGTCAAGCGCTGCCGGTTCCATGGGCCATCGATGTAATCGATGATCATGTCCTTGGCTTGCTGCAACCCGATGCGCGCTTCCTTGATCACCAATTGGTGAATCTGACTCAGATCGGTGGTCGGCAGGTGACTGCCTTCAGCGCTGGCCGGCTCGACAGTACCGACCATGCCGGCCAAGGTCGCTTCGACATACAGCAGCGCACCGGCAACATCCATCAACGCGGCATCATCGGCTTCACGCTGACCTTGAGCCAAGCCCTGGACCACCGCCAGTTGGTCGATGATGACCTTGCGCGGCTGGCCAAAACCGAGCACCGCCAGGGTATCGGCGATCTGTCGCAACGGCGGCAGCAAGCTGCTGAGTTCGCCCACTTCCTGACGGTCACTGCGCACAAAACCATCAAGCCGTTCTTTGACCCGCACCAATTCTTCGCACAACGCCCCGACCACCGAACGCATGGCGTCGCGATCCGGGCCGGCTAGTCGCGCTCGCTCCTCATCGACCAAGGCGGTATCGGGCAGCGCCTCGGCGAGGCCATATTGTTCTTTGAGGCTCAGCATATGCGGAGCCTGGCTATCGGACTTGGCGATGTAGAACAGCAAGCTCTTGAGCAACTCATCCGGAGCCGGCTGGTTGATACCGGCGATGCCCTGTTCCAGCAGGCGCTTGAGTTCTTTGTCCGACTCTTTGAGCAACCCGCGCAGTGCCGGGCTGTTGGTGAATTGCCCCTCAAGCATGGTGTCGACCAACGCCGAAGCGATCTGCCACAGCGGCTCGAGTGGCGCCTCTTTGCACAATTGCTGAAGACGATCAAAAACTTTGGCCATGTAGCCGAGGTTGGTCTGCACGTCTTGCTCGCGCAGCAAACCCACCAAGGCGGTTTGCAGCATTTGCCGCAGCTTGCGCAGCACGTTGCTCAGGTCAGGGCTGTCGAGTTCAGCCAGTGCATCGTTGTCGAGTTCAGGAACGCTGAGCAATTGCGGGGTGAACAGGCTGGTTTCGGATAGCAGGCTCTCACCGCGAACACTGCGCAGGTCGTTGAGCAGTGGCAGCACCACCAACGGCAAATCACGCCGTGCGGTGTGAATACGATCAAGGTAAACCGGCAGTTGGACCATCGCCTGCATCAGCAAATAAACAGCTTCGGTTTGCTGCGCGATGCGGCCTTGCTGGAGCGCCAGCACCAGTTGCTCGATCTCCTCGGCCAACAGCGCCGCGCCATAGAACTCGATCATCTGCAGACTGCCATGGACCTGATGCACGTAGCTCAGGCACTCAGCCAACGCGGCCGATTCCTGAGGATGTGCGATAAACGCTTCGAGGGCCTGACGGGCCTGCTTCAGCGTTTCGGCAATTTCGCCCTTGAGCCACTCGAGGGCCACATAGTCGTGCCGATCAGCCATGACAACTCCAGTCCTTACTCAATCTGACACACCGATTCTGGTTGTAGGAGCCGACTTGTTGGCGAGAGGTCGATCGTGGCACCTCAGTCATAACGCCTCGCGAACAAGTTCGCTCCTACAGAAATTTGCTTTGCCAGCTGCGAACTTCAACCCAAATCCCGCGACGGCGGCAAGGTGAACCCGGATACCGAGCGACGCATTTCGCTGGCCATTTTTGCCAGATTACCGATGCTTTCCGCCGTCGCCGTGGTGCCCGAGGTGGTTTGCGTGGTGGTCTGCTGGATCACGGCCATGGTTTGGGAAATCTGCCCCGCCGACGCCGCTTGCTGCTGCGCGGCGTTGGTAATGCTCTGGATCAGCGCCGCGAGGGTTTTCGAAACGCCCTCGATTTCCTCAAGCGCTACCCCGGCATCCTGCGCCAGATGCGCACCACGTACCACTTCGCTGGTGGTTTGCTCCATGGAGATCACCGCCTCGTTGGTGTCGTTCTGAATCGCCCGCACCAGGGTTTCGATCTGCTTGGTCGCCGAAGACGAACGCTCCGCCAGTCGCTGCACTTCATCGGCGACCACCGCAAAACCACGCCCCGCGTCACCGGCCATGGAAGCCTGGATCGCCGCGTTCAAGGCGAGGATATTGGTCTGGTCGGCAATGTCATCGATCAGGCTGACAATATCGCCGATTTCCTGAGAGGATTCACCCAATCGCTTGATCCGCTTCGAGGTGTCTTGAATCTGCTCGCGAATGTTGTCCATGCCGTTGATGGTGTTGTGCACCACCTCGTTGCCTTTGTTGGCGATGGTCACCGAACGCTCGGCTACGGCAGAAGACTCCGAGGCATTGGCTGACACCTGATCAATGGACATCGCCATATTGTTGATCGCGGTCGAGGCGGCAGCGATCTGGAAGGCCTGATGTTCGGACGCGGCCGCCAGTTGCATGGCCGTGGTCTGGGTATCTTCGACCGCCGTCGCCACTTGCTCAGCGGTCAGGTTGATGGTTGCCACCAAATCGCGCAACTGGTCGATCGAGTAGTTGATGGAGTCGGCAATCGCGCCCGTGAAGTCTTCGGTTACCGAGGCCGCCACGCGCAGGTCACCGTCGGCGAGGTTTTCGATTTCATCGAGCAAACGCATGATTGCGGTCTGGTTACGCTCGTTTTTCTCGGCGGTTTCACGCAACTGGCGGTTGGTCTCGCGGACCATCACGATGCCGATCAGGATAATCGACATCAGCGCCAACAGGCCCAGCACATACCCGCCAATGCTGTGCACCGAGCGGCCGCTGGCCAGGTGCTCGAAACCGTTGGCCAATACCGACGCTTCGTCGAGCAGCGTTTGCGAGGTGGTGAAGATATTGCTGGCCGACTCGCGAACCTGAAACAGCTCGGGCGAGGTTGCGAGGATTTCGTCCACGGAACCAGAAACAAATTCGAACAGCTCGGCAATTTCACTCAGTCGGGCCCGGGCATCCGGGTCCTGAACCTGAGTGATTTTCATCGACGCATTGCCTTCGAGCATGCCGTTGAGCACCCGCCCGAACATGCTGGCGTCGCGCCCGAATGCATCGGCAGCCTGAACCGACGTTTCATCGCCGGCCAGCACGGTATTGACCGACCCCAGAATACGCTCTGCGAGCAGAGATTGACGCTGCGCCACCACGACCTGACTGGCCGGCGCGTGGTTTGCCAGCAGGCTGTCGACGACTTTCTCGTACTCGACCTGCAATTGCGGGATGGTTTCGGCCAGGGTTGCCGCGACCTGGTGCAACGACAATACGGTCTGTTCGCTGGCGATGATCACATCGGTGTTCTTGCGCAGGCTTTCCCAGTCCTTCTGCACCGCCTGCATTTCGTCGTCCACTTCCGGTTGCGCCGAAGGCAGGCCGGTGGCTTTATCGCCTTTCTTCAAAAAGCCCCAACGCAGCTCGAAGTCGTTGCGCGCGTCGGCCAGCAGCTTGAATGCCGCGCCCTTGCCCGCTGCGGCTTCAGCGGCATTCTTGGCGATACGCTGCGATAGGACACGCAACTCGCCAGCATGCCCGATGTATTGCTTGTCATAGTTCGACTGAGTGTTGAGGTACGCGAAGTTGGCGAACAACATCATGATGAAAATGATCAGGGCGACAAATAGCACGACGATCTGCGACCGACTGCGCGCACCTTCCAAAGACCTGCCTGTCGTGCTCATTAATCAGGCCCCCGCCTGGACCAACCGCGTGCATTCATCCATGAAAAAAAAGGCCCTCAGGCCCAGCGAACGACTCTACAGCGCTACATCCATGAAACCGGGTGATTGCGCCAACACCCATGGGCTGAACACCAGCCACGCCTGCTCGCGCAGGAATTGCCCCTGTATGAAGGGGGCGATGCCGGGCTCAAGGCTTTCAATACTTCCCGGCATCAGGCTGCGCTGATTGAAATGCTGCACCCCCAGCACCTCATCGACCATCAATCCGGCAAACACGTCTTGATACTCGATCACCAACACCCGCCGCTCCTTGCGCAAGGGCGACAGTTCACACCCGAACAGCCCACACAAATCCATGATCGGCAGCAAGCGTCCGCGCAGGTTGGCCACGCCCTTGATCCAGGGTTTTACCCCCGGCAGCACGGAATAACGCGGCTCGTGCAGGATTTCTCCGACTTCACCCATGGGCGCCACGTAGGACCGCTCGCCCATGCGAAAACCGATGCCCGTCCAGTCTTGCTGACGGGTTTCCTGCAACGGCAGGCCCGCCGCGACCGAGCGACAACGCTGATCGATTTCAAGCAACAGCTGGAAGGCGGTTTGCGACTCAACCATGACGTTCGGCCGTCAGCCCGCCAGTACCGAATTCAGCGTCCTGATCAAGGTTTCTTCATCCACCGGTTTGGTCAGGTAGTCACGCGCGCCCTGGCGAGTGCCCCATACCTTGTCGGTTTCCTGATCCTTGGTGGTGATGATGATCACCGGAATCGGCGCGGTTTCAGGGTCTTTGGTCAATTGACGGGTCGCTTGAAAACCGTTCAGGCCGGGCATCACGATGTCCATCAATACGGCGTCGGGCTTTTCCTGACGCGCCAGCGCTACGCCGTCGGCGCCGTTTTCGGCTTTCAGGACCTGGTGACCGTGCTTTTCCAGCATGCTGGTCAATTTGTACATTTCGGTCGGCGAATCGTCGACGATCAGAACTCGAGCCATGGTGTTCCCCATATGCAATGGATGCCCTCGACCCGCCGGGTCTGAAGGCATCAAGATACTTGTTGTTCTACTGCAACGAATTCCGGCACGTGAGCCTTGATCGCGTTCAGTAGCTCTTCCTTGCTAAACGGCTTGGTCAGAAACTGGTCGGAGCCAACGATCCGGCCCTTGGCCTTGTCGAACAGCCCATCCTTGGATGACAGCATGATAACGGGCGTGGACTTGAATGCCCGATTGTTCTTGATCAGGGCACAGGTCTGATAGCCATCCAGACGCGGCATCATGATGTCGACAAAAATAATGCGTGGGTGGTTATCGGCGATCTTCGCCAGCGCGTCGAACCCGTCTATTGCGGTGATGACTTCACAGCCGACGTTCTTCAACAGCGTCTCTGCGGTACGGCGAATCGTCTTCGAGTCGTCGATAACCATCACTTTCAAAGCTGCGGAATGCTGTTCCATGTGTGCTCTACCATCGCCGCGGCGAGTCAATTACTGCTGTGTGCCTGGCGTCGCGGAGCCATTATAGATCGAGCCTGCGGGGCTCAAGATTCAGTGCCGAGCCTTTTTAGCACACTCTCCAGACGCAATCCATAAAGCCCCCTTTTCCATGCTTTCCCCCTTGACCCCACGCATGCACAGCGCCACCCTGACGCCTATTTCAGGGCCTTAATGGCCCCTCATAATCAGAGGATATTGCCCATGAGCGTTCGCGTCGGAATTGTCATGGATCCCATCGAGAACATCTCCTATAAAAAGGACAGCTCGCTGGCCATGCTCCTTGCCGCCCAGGATCGCGGATGGTCGCTGTTCTACATGGAACAGCAAGACCTGTATCAAAATGCCGGCCAGGCCCGCGCACGCATGAAGCCGCTGAAAGTCTTCGCCGATCCGGCTCACTGGTTCGAACTTGAGGCCGAAATCGACAGCGGTCTGGACGAGCTGGACGTGATCCTGATGCGCAAGGATCCGCCGTTTGATATGGAATTCGTCTACGCCACCTACCTGCTGGAACAGGCCGAAAGCGCCGGCGTGCTGGTGGTCAACCGTCCGCAAAGCCTGCGTGACTGCAACGAAAAAATGTTCGCCACCCTGTTCCCGCAATTGACTCCGCCGACCATGGTCAGCCGTCGTTCGGACATTCTGCGCGAATTCGCGGCCAAGCATGGCGATGTCATCCTCAAACCGCTGGACGGCATGGGTGGCACCTCGATCTTCCGCCACCGCGTCGGCGACCCGAACCTGTCGGTGATCCTGGAAACCCTGACGCTCAACGGCAAGCAGCAGATCATGGCGCAAGGCTATCTTCCGGCGATCAAGGACGGTGACAAGCGCATCCTGATGATCGACGGCGAGCCGGTGCCTTATTGCCTGGCGCGTATTCCGGCAGCGGGCGAAACCCGTGGCAACCTGGCCGCCGGTGGCCGTGGCGAAGCGCGTCCATTGACGGAAAAAGATCGTTGGATCGCTGAACAAGTCGGCCCTACCCTGCGCGAAAAAGGCCTGCTGTTTGTAGGTCTGGACGTGATCGGCGAAAACCTGACCGAGATTAACGTCACCAGCCCGACCTGCATCCGCGAGATCGATAACGCGTTTGGCACCAACATTGGTTCGATGCTGATGGACGCGATTGCGCTGAAGTTAAAAGCCAAAGGTAAGTAACACACGATCCCTGTAGGAGCTGCCGAAGGTTTGGGCCGCACTCGGACGATAAGGTCCGACGGACCTTCAAAGGGTCTCGACCGAAACGACCGGTCCCCGGTCGATCGCAGCCTTCGGCAGCTCCTACAGGGGCATGCGCGCCTGGGTCACAGACCAGCGAGCACCGCAGCATCAAGACAGTGCGCTATCATGCGCGCCCTGTGAAACGCGCAATGTGATGCTCAAGAGTCAATGAACGCCCCAGTCGACCAAATGCCTCCAGAACTGTCCCGTACCGGCGTGCGCCCGGGGGATCGGCTCGGCTTTACGTTAATGGTCGCGGCGCTGATTCATATCGCGCTGATCCTCGGCGTCGGTTTCAGCTTCGTCAAACCCCAGGACATCACTCAAACCCTGGAAATCACCCTCGCTACCTTCAAAAGCAAGGAAGCACCGGACAAAGCCGATTTCCTCGCCCAGGAAAACCAGCAAGGCAGCGGTACGCTGGACAAGAAAGCGATCCCCAAGACCACCGAAGTGGCGCCGTATCAAGACACCAAGATCAATAAAGTGACGCCGCCTCCCGCCGCCAAACCGGTGGAAAAGCAGGAAGCGCCGAAAACTGCTGTCGCGACCAAGGCGGAAAGAATCCAGAAAACCGTGACCAAGCACGAAGAGGTCAAGGACGAGCCCACCGTCAAGGCCCCGCCGAGTTTTGACAGCTCGCAATTGTCCAGCGAGATCTCCAGCCTGGAAGCCGAGCTGTCCACCGAACAACAGCTGTACGCCAAGCGACCCAAGATCCATCGGCTCAACGCCGCCTCGACCATGCACGACAAAGGTGCCTGGTATAAAGAAGACTGGCGCAAGAAAATCGAGCGCATCGGCAACCTGAACTACCCGGAAGAAGCCCGCCGCAAGCAAATTCGCGGCAACCTGCGGATGATGGTGTCGATCAATCGTGATGGTTCGCTGTACGAAATCCTGGTGCTGGAATCCTCTGGCCAGCAGGTCCTGGACGACGCCGCGCAGCGTATTGTGCGGTTGGCGGCGCCTTTTGCGCCGTTCACCGGCGATCTGGCCGACATCGATCGACTGGAGATCATTCGCACCTGGCGCTTCACCAACGATAAGTTGTCGAGTAACTGACGCTACTGCTCGTTTAGCCAGTTGTCAGGCCCGCCGAGCAACGCCACACTAGGGCTCATGAAAAACGTCACTGCAAGCTATCTCAAGCATCACTTCCTGATTGCCATGCCACACATGGCCGATCCCCACTTTGCGCAAACCTTGACCTACATTGTCGAGCACAACGCGGAAGGCGCCATGGGCCTGGTCATCAACCGACCGCAAAGCCTGACCCTGGCTGATATCCTCGAGCAGTTGCGACCGGAAATCGATCCGCCAGCGCGCTGCCAGCACATTCCTATTCTTTCCGGTGGCCCGGTGCAGACCGATCGTGGTTTTGTCCTGCACCCGAGCGGCCAGGTGTTTCAGGCAACACTGGCCCTCGACGGCCTGTCGATGTCGACCTCGCAGGATGTGCTGTTCTCCATCGCCGACGGTTTAGGCCCGGAAAAGAGTTTGATTACCCTTGGCTACGCCGGTTGGGAAGCCGGGCAACTGGACGCCGAACTGGCCGCAAACGCCTGGCTGACCTGCCCGTACGACCCGGCGATTGTGTTCGACACTCCAGTTGAGCAACGCCTGAACGCCGCCGCTGCGCGCCTGGGGATCAACCTCAGCTTGCTCACCAGTCAGGCGGGCCACGCCTGATGGCTGGATTACGTCTGCTGCTGGGCTTCGATTACGGCACCAAACAGATCGGCGTCGCCGTCGGCCAGGTGATTACCGGCCAGGCTCGCGAGCTGTGCACGTTGAAAGCACAAAACGGCGCGCCCAATTGGGATCAGGTCGAAGCCTTGATCCGCGAGTGGAAGCCCGATGCCATCGTGGTCGGCCTGCCGCTGAACATGGACGGCACGCCGAGCGACATGAGCGCCCGCGCAGAGAAGTTTTCCCGCCGCCTCAACGGTCGTTACAACTTGCCGGTGTACACCCACGACGAGCGCCTGACCACCTTTGAAGCCAAAGGCGAGCGCCTGGCTCGCGGTGGCCAGAAAGGCAGCTATCGCGATAACCCGGTGGATGCCATTGCCGCTGCGTTGTTGTTACAGGGCTGGCTGGATGCCAACGGCGCCCTGTTCGACGCGTGAACAAACGCCCAGAATCCACGTTTCAGCCTGAGCAATGCGTGTCGACGACGCTCAGGCCCCTGAAGGAGCAACCATGAGCCTGCCCAATCCCGCCGCACTGATCAGCCAGATGGCGATTGATCTGAAAGCCTACCTGAGCCAGCGCAACATCTCCGAGCCGAGCTTTATCGGCATCCGCACCGGCGGAATCTGGGTCGCACAGGCCTTGCTCGATGAAATGGGCAACACTTCGCCCTTGGGCACTCTGGACGTTTCGTTCTACCGCGACGACTTCAGCCAGAACGGCCTGCACCCGCAAGTGCGCCCGTCGGCGCTGCCGTTCGAGATCGAAGGCCAGCATCTGGTGTTGATCGATGACGTGCTGATGAGTGGTCGGACCATCCGTGCCGCGCTCAACGAGTTGTTCGATTACGGCCGCCCGGCCAGCGTGACCCTGGTCTGCCTGCTTGACCTCGAAGCCGGCGAATTGCCGATCAGCCCGGATGTGGTGGGCGCAACCCTGTCGCTGGCACCCGATGAGCGGGTAAAATTGCTCGGTCCTGCGCCGCTCGCGCTTGAGTACCAGAATCTCTCCGCCGCCGCCCTCTAGCCCTTCTTTATAAAGAGTCCTTGCGATGACGCCTTTTGACGCCAAGCGCCCGCTGCAGCTCAATCACCAGGGCCAGCTGCGCCACTTCCTCTCGCTCGACGGCTTGCCCCGCGAGCTGCTGACTGAAATTCTCGACACCGCCGACTCTTTCCTCGAAGTCGGCGCCCGGGCCGTGAAGAAAGTCCCGTTGCTGCGCGGCAAGACCGTGTGCAACGTGTTCTTCGAAAACTCGACCCGCACCCGCACCACCTTCGAACTGGCGGCCCAACGTCTGTCTGCCGACGTGATCACGCTGAACGTCTCGACCTCGTCCACCAGCAAGGGCGAGACGCTGTTCGACACCCTGCGCAACCTTGAAGCGATGGCGGCCGACATGTTCGTCGTGCGCCACGGCGACTCGGGTGCCGCGCATTTCATCGCCGAACACGTGTGCCCAGACGTCGCGATCATCAACGGCGGCGACGGCCGTCATTCGCACCCGACCCAGGGCATGCTCGACATGCTGACCATCCGTCGCCACAAAGGCGGGTTCGAAAACCTGTCGGTGGCCATCGTCGGCGACATCCTGCACTCGCGAGTCGCCCGCTCGAACATGATCGCGCTCAAGGCTCTCGGCTGCCCGGACATCCGCGTCATCGCGCCGAAAACCCTGCTGCCGGTGGGCATCGAGCAATACGGGGTCAAGGTCTACACCGATCTGGCCGCCGGCCTTAAAGACGTGGACGTAGTGATCATGCTGCGCCTGCAACGCGAACGCATGCAGGGCGGCCTGCTGCCGAGCGAGGGCGAGTTCTACCGCCTGTTCGGCCTGACCACCGCACGCCTGGCCGGCGCCAAGCCGGATGCGATCGTCATGCACCCGGGCCCGATCAATCGCGGGGTGGAGATCGAGTCGGCAGTCGCTGACGGCGCTCACTCGGTGATCCTTAATCAGGTCACCTACGGCATCGCGATCCGCATGGCCGTATTGTCCATGGCCATGAGTGGCCAAACCGCACAACGTCAATTCGAGCAGGAGAACGCCCAGTGAAGCTCAGCATCCTCGGCGCTCGCGTCATCGACCCTTCAAGCGGTCTGGATAAAGTCACCGATCTGCACCTCGAAAGCGGCAAGATCCTCGCCATTGGCGCGGCACCGGCCGAATTCGTACCGACCCAGACCATCGACGCTCATGGCTTGATCGCCGCACCGGGCCTGGTCGACCTCAGCGTCTCTCTGCGTGAGCCGGGTTATAGCCGCAAAGGCACAATCGCCAGTGAAACCCAGGCCGCCGCGGCCGGTGGCGTGACCAGCCTGTGCTGCCCACCCAAGACCAAACCGGTGTTGGACACCTCAGCCGTCGCCGAACTGATCCTCGACCGCGCCCGTGAAGCTGGCAACTGCAAAGTGTTCCCGATTGGTGCCTTCAGCAAGGCGCTGGAAGGCGAGCAACTGGCTGAGTTGGTAGCTTTGCGCGATGCCGGCTGCGTGGCCTTCGGCAACGGACTGGACAGCTTCCGCAACACCCGCACCCTGTGCCGCGCACTGGAATACGCCGCGACCTTTGACCTGACGGTGATTTTCCACTCGCAGGATCACGATCTGGCGCAAGGCGGTTTGGCCCATGAAGGCGCTACGGCAAGCTTCCTCGGCTTGCCGGGCATTCCCGAAACCGCCGAGACCGTGGCCTTGGCGCGCGACCTGCTGCTGGTGGAACAGACTGGCGTGCGCGCGCACTTCAGCCAGCTGACCAGTGCTCGCGGTGTCGAATTGATCGCTCAGGCACAGGCGCGCGGTCTGCCGGTGACGGCCGATGTCGCGATGTATCAGTTGATCCTGACGGACGAAGCGCTGATCGACTTCTCCAGCCTGTACCACGTGCAACCGCCGCTGCGCACCCGCACTGACCGCGATGGCTTGCGTGAAGCGGTGAAGTCCGGGGTTATCTCGGCGATCTCCAGCCATCACCAGCCGCACGAACGCGATGCCAAACTGGCCCCGTTCGGCGCGACCGAGCCGGGCATCAGCAGCGTCGAGTTGCTGTTGCCACTGGCGATGACACTGGTAGAAGACGGCCTGCTCGACCTGCCAACCCTGCTGACACGTCTCAGCAGCGGCCCTGCGGCAGCATTGCGCCTGCCTGCGGGTCAGTTGAGGGCCGGGGCAGCGGCAGACCTGGTGTTGTTCGATCCAGCGGCTTCGACGGTGGTGGGCGAGAACTGGTTATCCAAGGGCGACAATTGCCCGTTCATTGGCCACTGCCTGCCGAGCGCCGTGCGTTACACGCTGGTGGATGGCCGGATCAGCTATAGCAGCTGATGAGCTACCTGTAGGAGCGGGCTTGCCCGCGATAGCGTTTACCTGACACACCGCTATCGCGGGCAAGCCCGCTCCTACAGCGAACTTTTTTGCCTTAACCCTCCTGCGCATTCTTGATCGAAATCTGATCGTTCAGCGTCCAGAAGTCATACAGCACGCCCACCAGAAACAACCCGCCCGTCAGCAGGTAAATGATCCCGGTGAGCCATTTGCCCTGATACATCCGGTGCACGCCAAACACGCCGAGAAACGTCAGCAAAATCCAGGCAATGCTGTAGTCCGTCGAGCCAGCGCGGAACCTCAGGTCCGCCTCACGGTCCATGGATGGGATCAGGAAAAGGTCAATCAGCCAGCCAATACCCAGCAGGCCGAGGGTGCAGAACCAGATCGTTCCTGTGACAGGCTTGCCGTAATAGAAGCGGTGCGCCCCGAGAAACCCGAAGATCCATAACAGGTAACCAAGGAGTTTGCTGTGGGTGTCTTGAGGTTGTGTGTCCTGCCGATAGGTGTTCATTCACTGCCTCTTTCACGCTGATAGAAAAAAATATCTGTATTTAGTGTGACTTTGATCTGGCGCTCCGACGTATGGCTCGTCGCTGAGATTCACGCTGCAACCCTTTGTTTTACATGGCCCTGCGGAATTTGGCACGACATATTCCTGCAACAAATCAGTGCGCGCGGGTGTAAAGGTTTCGACAAACGGGATAGGAGTCATCGAAAAAGCTGTTATAAAGTTGCGCGCTGACCCAATAAGAGCCCTGCCTAATGCGTCCATTTTTCAAGACATGGCTAACCATTTGCCTATTTATGCCATTGGCCGCCCACGCCACCAATCGTGAGCAACATTTACCGCCGAGCTTCAACGGCCACACTGCAAAATCTCATTCCACCCCGACTACCGTCGCCACGAATGAGACAGAATCCAGCGAAAAGGTTTCAAGCAAAAAAGCATTACACGCAAAAAAGACTCACGAGAAGAAGACTCACGAGAAAGCCTCGAAACACTCCAAGGCCTCCCACGAGACTGCTGGACACACCGTTCACCACAAAAACTCGAGTGTCGCCGCTATCGCCCCGCCGCAGATGGGCGCCAAGCAGAGCAGTGTGGTGTTGAGCCGTGCCGTGAACGTGCTCGGTACTCCTTATCGTTGGGGCGGTAGCAGCCCAACCAAAGGCTTCGATTGCAGCGGTCTGGTGAAATACGCCTTCCGTGACATTAACGAAGCTGATCTGCCGCGCACCTCCAATGCCATGGCCGAAGGCCACGGGCAAAAGGTTGAGCGCAAAGATTTGAAGCCCGGCGATTTGATATTTTTCAACATCAAAAGCCAACGGGTGAATCACGTTGCCATCTACCTGGGCAACGACCGCTTTATCCACGCACCGCGTCGTGGCAAAGCAGTGACCATCGATTCACTGAGCAAGCCGTACTGGGACGACCATTACGTACTGGCCAAGCGTGTTCTGCCAAAACAGAAAGCCCAGCCTGGCCTGCGTGTAACGCAAAGCTGATCGTATAGCCTGCAGCCCTGCAGGCAATGCGCCGAACCCTTCGGCGCATCACGGTCAATCCCTTGACCGCATTCAAACCCACCCCCAGCTCAAAAGTTATCCGGCGTCTTCGCTTTCTCGCGTGCGCTTTCCCGCGTCACCAGCCCTTTACTCACCAAATCCTTCAGGCACATGTCCAGGGTCTGCATGCCCAATGAGCCACCGGTCTGGATCGACGAATACATCTGTGCCACTTTGTCTTCGCGGATGAGGTTTCGGATTGCCGCCGTACCGATCATGATTTCATGTGCCGCCACGCGCCCGCCGCCGATTTTTTTCAGCAGGGTCTGGGAAATGACCGCCTGCAACGACTCCGACAGCATCGAACGCACCATCGACTTCTCTTGCGCCGGGAACACGTCCACCACCCGGTCGATGGTTTTGGCGGCCGACGTGGTGTGCAACGTACCAAACACCAGGTGACCGGTCTCGGCCGCCGTCAATGCCAGGCGGATGGTTTCCAGGTCACGCATCTCGCCCACCAGGATGATGTCCGGGTCTTCACGCAAGGCCGAACGCAAGGCCTCGGCGAAGCCCAGGGTATCGCGATGCACTTCACGCTGGTTGACCAGGCACTTCTTCGACTCGTGGACAAATTCGATCGGGTCCTCGATGGTCAGGATGTGGTGATGTTTGTTGTTGTTCAGGTAGTCGATCATCGCCGCCAGCGTGGTGGACTTGCCTGAACCGGTCGGCCCGGTCACTAGCACCAGTCCGCGCGGGACGTCTGTGATTTTCCGAAACACCTCCCCCATACCGAGAT
Organism: Pseudomonas sp. NA-150; assembly: GCF_044336365.1. Classification (NCBI taxonomy): domain Bacteria; kingdom Pseudomonadati; phylum Pseudomonadota; class Gammaproteobacteria; order Pseudomonadales; family Pseudomonadaceae; genus Pseudomonas; species Pseudomonas sp. NA-150. Next base: position 6,497,256 of record NZ_CP172305.1, read on the forward strand.
CGTCCATGGTCAGGACTTTCGATGGAATGGTCCGGAACACCGCGCCAGCGCCGCGATTCTGGTTGAAGGCGTTGACCCGGAAACGCGCAATGCCCGGCACTTCGAAGGAAAAGTCCGTTTCCAGGAACTCTTCGAAGTCCTTGCGCTGCTTGTCGTTCATGATGTCGTAGATCAGCTCCTGGACCTGTTTATGGTCCAGCGGCGGCAGGTTGATACGCCGCACATCGCCGTCGACGCGAATCATCGGTGGCAGGCCGGCAGAAAGATGCAGGTCAGACGCGCCTTGCTTGGCACTGAAAGCCAGCAGCTCGGTAATATCCATAGGGCTCCCCAATCACATAGAATGCCGCAGACTTTAGCCCTGCTGGCGCAAATCAATGTCCACGATAGCAGACAACGTTTCCCAAGTTGATGAGCGAATTCGCGCAGCCGCCCTCGTGGCGCAACGCGATCAAGCGACCATTCAGCTGTTGGCCGTAAGCAAGACCAAACCTGCCGCCGCCTTGCGCGAGGCGTTTGCCGCCGGCCTGCATGATTTTGGCGAGAACTATCTACAGGAAGCCTTGAGCAAACAGCTCGAATTGGCTGACCTGCCCTTGTGTTGGCACTTCATCGGCCCCATTCAATCGAACAAGACGCGAGCTATCGCCGAGAACTTCGCTTGGGTGCATTCCGTGGACCGTTTGAAAATCGCACAACGCCTGTCCGAACAACGCCCTGCCGAACTGCCGCCACTCAATATCTGCATTCAAGTCAATGTCAGTGGCGAGGACAGTAAATCAGGCTGTACCCCAGCCGACCTGCCGGCATTGGCCGCCGCGATCAGCGCCTTGCCGCGTTTGAAACTGCGCGGCTTGATGGCAATCCCCGAACCTACCGAAGACAGCGCTGCACAAAACGCTGCTTTCGCGACCGTACGCAGCCTGCAAGAAAGCCTCAACCTGCCTCTCGATACGCTTTCCATGGGCATGAGCCACGACCTGGAGGCCGCCATCGCACAAGGCGCGACCTGGGTTCGGATCGGAACAGCCCTTTTTGGTGCCCGTGACTACGGCCAGCCATAAATCACTCGTTAACAGGAGCTCAGTCATGAGCAAGACTCGTATTGCCTTTATCGGTGCCGGAAACATGGCCGCCAGCCTGATTGGCGGGTTACGCGCTCAAGGTGTGGAGGCCGCACAGATCCGTGCCAGCGATCCGGGCGCCGAACAACGTGCCAGGATCGCTGCCGAACATGGCATCGAACTGTTCGCCGATAACGCCGACGCCATTGAGGGCGCCGATGTCATCCTGGTCGCGGTCAAACCGCAGAAAATGAAAGAAGTCTGCGAAGCACTGCGCCCGAGCCTCAAGCCGCAGCAACTGGTGGTGTCGATCGCCGCCGGCATCACCTGCGCCAGCATGCTCCAGTGGCTGGGTGAGCGCCCGATCGTGCGTTGCATGCCCAATACTCCGGCGCTGCTCCGTCAGGGCGTGAGTGGCCTGTTTGCCACGGCCAAAGTGTCCGCCGAACAACGCTCGCAAGCCGAACAGCTGCTGTCCGCAGTGGGTATTGCACTGTGGCTGGACGAAGAAAAACAACTGGATGCCGTCACCGCGCTCTCTGGCAGTGGCCCGGCGTATTTCTTCCTGCTGATCGAAGCCATGACCGCTGCCGGCGAAAAACTCGGGCTGCCCAAGGACATCGCTATCCAGATGACCTTGCAAACCGCCCTGGGCGCCGCACTGATGGCCAAAGACAGCGATGTCGACGCCGCGGAACTGCGTCGCCGCGTCACCTCGCCTGCGGGCACTACAGAAGCTGCAATCAAATCATTCCAGGCTGGCGGTTTCGAAGCTCTGGTGGAAAAAGCGCTCGGCGCTGCCGCACATCGCTCGGCCGAAATGGCCGAACAACTGGGCAAATAAGGAACCACCTATGAATGCACTGACTGGCGCCACGATTTTCGTTGTGCAAACCCTGATCAGCCTTTACCTCGCCATCGTCCTGCTGCGCTTCGTGCTGCAACTGGTCAAGGCCAACTTCTACAACCCGCTGAGCCAATTCGCAGTGCGCGCCACGCAGCCGCTGCTCAAGCCGATCCGCCGCATAGTCCCGAGCGTCATGGGCCTGGACACTTCGTCGCTGCTGCTGGCCATCATCATTCAAGCGCTGCTGATGGCGTTTGTGCTGATGCTGACCTATGGCACCATCGGCGACCTGCCGCACCTGATCATCTGGGCCTTGATCGGCGTCACCTCGCTGCTGCTGAAAATCTTCTGGGTGGCGATGATCGTGATGGTGATCGTGTCGTGGGTTGCCCCGGGCAGCCACAACCCGGCGGCAGAGTTGGCCAACCAGATTGCCGAGCCGGTCCTGGCGCCGTTCCGCCGCTTGATTCCGAACCTTGGTGGTCTGGATATCTCGCCGATCTTCGCGTTTATCGCGATCCAGGTACTGCAGTCGTATGTCATGCCGCCGCTGGCTGCGTACGTCGGTATGCCGCAGGAATTGTGGCGATTGATCTAACAGCCATCCATCGGCTGATCGTTCCCACGCAGAGCGTGGGAACAATCAAGAGGGGATCGCGTCCTTTGGCCAATACCCGGTGTTGCTTGCCGCTGGGGGCAGCGGTCTTTAGACTTACGCCTCATTTATGCGAGAGCAGGGTCGATGCCCACTGTCTTCCCCCCCGATTCTGTCGGTCTGGTCACACCGCAACTGGCACATTTCAGCGAACCCCTGGCCTTGGCCTGCGGTCGTTCCCTGCCTGCCTACGACCTGATTTACGAAACCTACGGCCAGCTCAACGCCTCGGCCAGCAACGCCGTGCTTATCTGCCACGCGCTCTCCGGCCACCACCACGCCGCCGGCTTCCACAGCGAAGACGAGCGCAAACCAGGTTGGTGGGACAGTTGCATCGGCCCAGGCAAGCCCATCGACACCAACAAGTTCTTTGTCGTCAGCCTGAACAACCTCGGTGGCTGCAACGGTTCGACCGGCCCAAGCAGCATCAACCCGGAAACCGGCAAGCCGTTCGGCGCCGATTTCCCGGTGCTGACCGTGGAAGACTGGGTCAACAGCCAGGCCCGCTTGGCCGACGTGCTGGGCATTCAGCAATGGGCCGCGCTGGTCGGCGGCAGCCTGGGCGGGATGCAGGCGCTGCAATGGACCATCAGCTACCCAGACCGGGTACGGCACTGCCTGGCAATCGCCTCGGCACCCAAGTTGTCGGCGCAAAACATTGCGTTCAACGAAGTGGCGCGGCAGGCGATTCTGTCTGACCCGGAATTCCACGGCGGTTATTTCCAGGAGCACGGCGTCATTCCCAAGCGCGGCCTGATGCTGGCACGCATGGTCGGGCACATTACCTACCTGTCCGATGACTCCATGGGCGAGAAATTCGGCCGTGGCCTGAAGAGCGAAAAGCTCAACTACGACTTCCACAGCGTCGAGTTCCAGGTCGAAAGCTACCTGCGGTATCAGGGCGAGGAGTTCTCCGGGCGTTTCGACGCCAACACTTACCTGCTGATGACCAAGGCGCTGGATTACTTCGACCCGGCCGCCAACTATGGTGACAACCTGGCGTTGACCTTCGCCGGCGCCAAGGCCGACTTCTGCGTGATGTCGTTTACTACCGACTGGCGTTTCTCGCCGGCCCGCTCGCGGGAACTGGTGGATGCGCTGATGGCGGCGAAAAAGAACGTCTGCTACCTGGAGATCGACGCGCCGCAAGGCCACGACGCCTTCCTGATTCCGATCCCGCGCTACTTGCAGGCTTTCTCCAGCTACATGAACCGAATTGCACTCTGAGGAACCCATGAGAGCCGACCTGGAAATCATCCAAGACTGGATACCTGCCGGCAGCCGCGTGCTCGACCTCGGTTGTGGTGATGGCGAGCTGTTGGCCTGGCTGCGCGACAACAAGCAAGTGACCGGCTACGGCCTAGAAAACGACGCCGATAACATCGCGCTCTGTGTGGCCAAGGGCGTCAACGTCATCGAGCAGGACCTGGACAAGGGCCTGGGCAACTTCGCCAGCAACAGCTTCGACGTCGTGGTCATGACCCAGGCGCTGCAAGCCGTGCATTATCCAGACAAGATTCTCGACGAAATGCTGCGGGTCGGGCGTCAGTGCATCATCACCTTCCCCAACTTCGGCCACTGGCGCTGCCGCTGGTACCTGACCACCAAGGGCCGGATGCCGGTTTCCGACTTCCTGCCGTACACCTGGTACAACACGCCGAACATCCACTTTTGCACCTTCGGCGATTTCGAAGAGTTGTGTCGCGGTCGCAGTGCGCGGGTTATCGACCGGTTAGCCGTCGATCAACAACATCGGCATGGCTGGGCAAGCAAGCTATGGCCTAACCTGTTAGGAGAGATCGGGATCTATCGCGTCAGCAGCCTTGGCTTGCAGGATGTCCAGATCGCGGTTTGAACCACCTAAAAAGGAGAACAAACATGCGCCGCCTAGCTCTGTTCCTATGTGCTTTATGCCTCGCTGTACCTGCCTTCGCAGCCGATTACGCCAAACCTGACCGCAAGGAAGTGTTTGGCGACACCACCGTGCATTACAGCGCCTTTACCTCAAGCTACTTGCAGCCCGAGGTTGCGTCGGCCGCCGGCCTGATCCGCAGCAAGAACCAGGGCGTGCTGAACATTGCCGTACTCAAGGCTGACAAGCCCATCAATGCCAATGTCAGCGGCACCGTCAGAGACTTGACCGGCCGCATCACGCCGCTGAGTTTCAAGCAGATCAGCGAGCAAGGCTCCGTGTATTACATCGCGCAATACAAGATCGATCAGCAGGAAACCTTTACCTTCTCCATCAAGGTTGATGCTGCCGGCGACTCCAACAGCTTCAGCTTCGATCAGGAACTCTTCCCAGGCGAATGATGAATTTCACGCAACTCGTATTAGCCAGCCATAACGCCGGCAAACTCAAAGAACTCCAGGCCATGCTTGGGGATTCCGTGCATCTGCGGTCAATAGGGGAATTCAGCAAGATCGAGCCGGAAGAAACCGGTCTGTCGTTTGTCGAGAACGCGATTCTCAAGGCCCGCAACGCGGCACGGATTTCCGGCCTGCCAGCGCTGGCCGATGATTCGGGCCTGGCGGTGGACTTCCTCGGCGGTGCGCCGGGCATTTACTCGGCGCGCTATGCCGATGGCAAAGGTGACGCGGCCAACAACGCCAAGCTGCTGGACGTGCTGAAGGATGTACCGGCTGAAGAGCGTGGCGCGCAGTTCGTCTGTGTGCTGGCGTTGGTGCGGCATGCTGATGACCCCCTGCCGATCCTCTGCGAAGGTTTGTGGCATGGGCGGATCTTGACCTCGGCCAGTGGTGAACACGGTTTTGGCTACGACCCGTTGTTTTGGGTCCCCGAGCGCGATTGCTCCAGCGCCGAACTCAGTCCTGTCGAAAAGAACCTGCTTAGCCACCGCGCCCGCGCCATGGTTCTGTTGCGTCAGCGCCTGGGCCTGCAATGACCCCGGACACGCCCGTGCAGCCGCTGTATCTGGGCGAGGCTGGCTTTTCTTCGCAAGAGAAACGCATCGCCCTGCCCCATTTGCCACCGTTGGCGCTGTACATCCATATCCCGTGGTGCGTGCGCAAATGCCCGTACTGCGACTTCAACTCGCACACCGCCAGCCCGGTATTGCCGGAGCAGGAGTACGTTGATGCCTTGCTCGCAGACCTCGATCAGGACCTGCAGCACGTCCACGGCCGCGAGCTGAGCTCGATTTTCTTCGGTGGTGGTACGCCGAGCCTGTTCAGCGCCGACGCGCTGGGGCGCCTGCTCAAGGGCGTGGAACAACGCATCCGCTTCGCCGCCGACATCGAAATTACCCTGGAAGCCAACCCCGGCACCTTCGAGCAGGTGAAATTCAGCGCCTATCGTGGTTTGGGCATCAATCGGTTGTCGATTGGCATTCAGAGCTTTCAGGAAGCCAAACTCAAGGCCTTGGGCCGCATTCATAACGGCGACGAAGCGATTCGTGCGGCGGATATGGCGCGTCAGGCCGGTTTCGATAACTTCAACCTGGACTTGATGCATGGCTTGCCGGATCAGTCTCAGGACGATGCGCTGGGCGATCTGCGCCAAGCCATCGCCTTGGCACCGACTCATCTGTCCTGGTATCAACTGACGCTGGAACCGAACACAGTGTTCTGGAACCAGCCGCCGAAGCTGCCGGAAGACGACATCCTCTGGGACATTCAGGAAGCCGGGCAAACGTTGCTGGCCGAGAACGGCTACGCGCAGTACGAAGTGTCGGCCTACGCACAGGCGGGGCGCCCGGCGCGGCACAATCTGAATTATTGGAGCTTCGGCGACTTTATTGGCATTGGTGCGGGCGCCCACGGCAAACTCAGCTACCCGGACGGGCGTATCGTACGCACCTGGAAGACCCGTCTGCCCAAGGACTACCTGAATCCGGACAAGGCCTTCAAAGCCGGCGAGAAGCTGCTGAGCAACGAAGAAATGCCGTTCGAGTTCTTGATGAATGCCCTGCGCCTGACTAATGGCGTCGAGGCTGAGCTATTTCCCCAACGCACCGGTCTAAGCCTCGACACGCTGGCGCAGGCCCGCAAACAGGCCGAACAACGCGGTCTGTTGGACGCCGATCCGGCACGACTGGTTGCCAGTCCGCAGGGTCAGTTGTTCCTCAATGACTTACTGCACTACTTTCTGACCTAAGGACTCTGCATGGATCTCGTACTCGACCTGCTTGCCACCGTCTCGCGCTGGAGCCGCAGCAACCTCTCGGAAATCGCCCTGGCGCTGGTCGGATGCCTGCTGGTGGTATTCGGCGCGGATATCAAAGGCTGGCTGGAAGCACGCATCAGCAGCCTGACCGGCGCGCTGCGGGTGCCGGTGATGGCGTTGCTGTGTACCATCGGCAGCGGCGCAGCCCTGATATACGCGACACCGTGGGTAGTTCGCGGGCTGAGCCAGTTCAACAACTACAGCCTGGCACCGGTGTTGTTGGTGGTGCTGGTGTTGATTGGGGTAGTGGCGGACAAACGCTAAACGCAGAAGCGACGCAAAACTCTGTAGGAGCCAACTTGTTGGCGAGCGGCTTAACGCGGTGTATCAGGTACACCGCCTCGCGAACAAGTTCGCTCCTACAGGGAATCTTTCAGTCCAGAAGTTAAGCCAACTTCTCGAACTTCAAATCCCACACCCCATGCCCCAGCCGCTCGCCGCGGCGTTCGAACTTGGTGATCGGGCGTTCGGCAGGGCGCGGGACGCACTTGCCGTCTTCGGCCTGGTTGCGATAACCCGGCGCGACGTTCATCACTTCCAGCATGTACTCGGCGTACGGTTCCCAATCGGTGGCCATATGCAGCACACCGCCCACCTTCAGCTTGCTACGCACCAGCTCGGCAAACTCAGGCTGGACGATGCGACGCTTATGGTGGCGACTTTTGTGCCAAGGGTCCGGGAAGAACAGCATCAAGCGGTCGAGGCTGTTGTCAGCGATGCAGCGGTTGAGCACTTCGATCGCGTCGCAATCATAGACGCGCACGTTGGTCAGGCCTTGAGTCAGCACGCCGTTCAGCAGCGCACCGACGCCCGGGTAATGCACCTCGACGCCAATGAAATCGTGCTCTGGTGCAGCCGCCGCCATCTCCAGCAGCGAGTGGCCCATGCCGAAACCGATTTCCAGGGTGCGCGGCGCAGAGCGGCCGAACACCTGATCGTAATCCACCGGCGCATCAACCAGCGGCAGGACGAACAACGGCCGACCCTGGTCCAGGCCGCGCTGCTGGCCTTCGGTCATACGTCCGGCACGCATCACGAAACTCTTGATGCGGCGGTGTTGGCGCTCTTCGCCCTCTTCCGGGATCGGTGCTGCTTCTAGCGATTCAGTCATTACAGGCTCTTACTTGATCAGGCCATCCAGCGGCGAGGAAGCGCTGGCATAGAGTTTCTTCGGCATACGGCCGGCGAGGTACGCCAGTCGACCCGCGACAATCGCGTGCTTCATGGCTTCAGCCATCAACACCGGGTTTTGCGCGTGGGCGATGGCCGAGTTCATCAGCACCGCTTCACAGCCCAGCTCCATCGCGATGGTCGCGTCGGAAGCCGTACCCACGCCAGCATCCACCAGAACCGGCACTTTGGCCTCTTCGAGGATGATTTGCAGGTTGTACGGGTTGCAGATGCCCAGACCGGTGCCGATCAGGCCAGCCAACGGCATGACCGCGATACAGCCGATTTCAGCCAGGTGACGCGCGATGATCGGGTCATCACTGGTGTACACCATCACGTCGAAGCCATCCTTGACCAGAATTTCGGCGGCCTTGATGGTTTCGATAACGTTCGGGAACAGGGTCTTCTGGTCAGCCAGGACTTCCAGCTTCACCAGGTTGTGGCCATCCAGCAGTTCACGCGCCAGACGGCAGGTGCGTACGGCTTCAACAGCGTCATAGCAACCGGCGGTGTTCGGCAGAATGGTGTAGCGATCCGGCGGCAGGATATCCAGCAGGTTCGGCTCGCCCGGGTTTTGCCCGAGGTTGGTCCGGCGTACCGCGACGGTAACGATCTCGGCACCCGAGGCTTCGATGGCCAGGCGGGTGGATTCCATATCCGGGTACTTGCCCGTGCCGACCAGCAGACGGGACTGGAAAGTGCGACCGGCCAGGGTGAACGGCTTGTCGGTGCGAACATTGCTCATCGGAAATCCTCTTTACGGTTGAGGTTCTTGCAAATTGGATCGGTGCCGGCGCTTCAAGGCCAGGGCTGCTCGACGGACTAGCCGCCGCCGATAGCGTGCACCACTTCGACCTGATCGCCTTCACGCAGCGCCGTGGAGACGTGCTGACTGCGCGGAACAATATCCATATTGAGTTCGACCGCGACTCGGCGCCCGGCAAGCTCAAGGCGGGTCAGCAACGCCGCGACGGTTTCGCCGTCGGGCAGTTCAAAGGATTCACCGTTCAACTGAATGCGCATGCGGAAAGCAGCCATCATTTTAAGGGGCCAGCATTCTAGCTCGATCAGTACTTATGACCAAGGCAAAGCCGAGCCATTCGTCTCAAGCTCGACTTTCAGGTCAGATAATGCGCGTCAGGCAGTAGCCGCACCCAGTCGCCAGGCTGCCAGCCCAAGGATCAGCCAACCGATCAGGAACGCCAGACCGCCGAACGGGGTAATGATCCCGAGCTTACTGACACCGGTCAGCGTCAGCAGGTACAGACTGCCGGAGAACAGCACAATCCCAATGGCAAACGAGACGCCTGCCCAAGTGATCAAGCGACCGGGGATCTGTATCGCGATTAACGCGACAGCCAGCAACGCCAGGGCATGAATCAATTGGTAGAGCACACCGGTATGGAATACCGCGAGATACTCGGTGCTCAAACGGTCTTTCAGGCCATGGGCGGCGAAGGCGCCCAAGGCCACACCGGTAAAGCCGAAAAAGGCAGCTAGCAGTAAAAAGCCTCGAAACATCTCTAACTCCAGTCAACGATCATCAATGACGCGTGGTCTGTATAATGGCCCGCTCGAATGCTCCGGCCAAGCCATCTCTATGCTGCGTTTCTTCTTCAAGCGTCTTGTTAAAGTCCTGTGCTGGTTCGCAGCGACCAGTGTCGTGCTGGTGTTGATCTTCCGCTGGGTGCCGCCTCCGGGTACCGCGCTGATGGTCGAGCGCAAGATCGAATCCTGGACCGACGGCCAGCCTATTGATCTGCAACGCACCTGGCAGCCGTGGGACAAGATCTCCAGCGACCTGAAAGTGGCGGTGATCGCCGGTGAAGACCAGAAATTCGCCGAACACTGGGGGTTTGACGTCGAAGCGATTCAGGCGGCACTGGCGCATAACGAACTCGGCGGCTCGGTGCGCGGTGCCAGTACGCTGAGCCAACAGGTGTCGAAAAACCTGTTCCTGTGGTCCGGGCGCAGTTATTTGCGCAAAGGCCTGGAAGCATGGTTTACCGCGCTGATCGAGGTGTTTTGGTCCAAGCAGCGGATTCTTGAGGTCTACCTCAACAGCGTCGAGTGGGACGATGGCGTGTTTGGCGCCGAGGCGGCAGCGCGACACCACTTCGGCATCAGTGCCGCCGCGTTGTCGACACAACAAGCCAGTTACCTTGCCGCCGTATTGCCTAACCCGCGCGAATGGAGCGCCAGCCATCCGAGCAGCTATGTCGCCCGTCGTGCCGGCTGGATTCGCCAGCAGATGCGCCAATTGGGTGGGGATGATTATTTGGTGGGTTTGAATCACAGCCGCAAGTTTTGATGCATACGCCCTTCCTGTAGGAGCTGCCGAAGGCTGCGATAAGGTCGGAACGACCTTCGCGTTATAAGGCCAATCGCAGCCTCCGGCAGCTCCTACAGGGATTGTGTAACGCCAAACAAAAACGCCCCGATCAGATCGGGGCGTTTTTGTTTGTGCGGTTGCCGGGTTTAAGCAGCGATCGACACCTTGAGCTTGTTCATCGCGCTCTTTTCCAGCTGTCGAATACGCTCGGCAGAGACGTTGTACTTCTGCGCCAAGTCGTGCAGCGTGGCTTTCTCTTCTGCCAACCAGCGCTGATAGAGAATGTCACGACTGCGATCATCAAGCACTTCCAGCGCCTGGTGCAGATTGGCGGTGGAGCTGTCAGTCCAGTCGGCATCTTCCAGCTGACGCGCCGGATCGTAACGGTGGTCTTCCAGGTAGTTGGCTGGCGACTGGAACGCGCTATCGTCGTCGGCTTCAGCAGCCGGGTCGAACGCCATGTCCTGGCCAGTCAGACGGCTCTCCATCTCGCGCACTTCACGCGGTTCAACCCCGAGGCTTTCCGCCACGCGATGAACTTCTTCATTGTTCAGCCACGCCAGACGTTTCTTCTGGCTGCGCAGGTTGAAGAACAGCTTGCGCTGCGCCTTGGTGGTAGCGACTTTGACGATTCGCCAGTTACGCAGAATGAATTCGTGAATTTCTGCTTTGATCCAATGCACGGCGAACGACACCAAACGCACACCCATTTCCGGGTTGAAGCGTTTCACGGCCTTCATCAGACCGACGTTGCCTTCTTGAATCAGGTCAGCCTGTGCCAGGCCATAACCGGAATAGCTGCGTGCGATATGCACGACAAAACGCAGGTGGGCGAGCACCATCTGCCGAGCCGCCCCTAAATCCTGCTCATAGTAGAGACTCTCGGCCAGTTCACGCTCCTGCTCCGGCGTCAGCAATGGAATGCTGTTCACCGTATGCACATAAGCCTCCAGGTTCGCGCCTGGGACTAATGCATAAGCAGGTTGCAAAGAAGTGGTCATACGAAAAAACCTCCGGCTTACATACTCGTGCAGTTCAGCACTGCGAAATTGACCGGGAACCGCGAAACAAGTTCCCTAAACGGCTGAATGTGTCAATACAAAAATGAAGAATTAACGGGGTGCCAGCTCCCTCAAATGGCGGGCTACCGCAATCCAAGCACCGATATACCCTAACAGGACTGCTCCAAGCAAGAGAGACAGACCATCGGCTAAGGGCACACCGGCCAGGGAAAAATTACTTCCATACAAACCTGCCAGCCCGACAACCGCACCGTTGAGCCAGTTCAAGCCATACTCCAGCACGCCCCAGGACAATAACCCGGCCCCCAAGCCATATAACGCGCCCATATACAGAAAAGGCCTACGCACATAGCTGTCCGTGCCGCCTACCAGCTTGATCACCTCGATCTCGGTGCGCCGGTTCTCGATGTGCAGACGAATTGTGTTACCAATTACTAAAAGCAGCGCCAGGACCAGCAAAACGGTCAAACCGAAGACGAAGCGGTCACCCAGCTTGAGAATCGCCGCCAGCCGTTCGACCCACACCAGATCCAGTTGAGCCTGCTGCACCTTGGGCAATTGCGCCAACTTTGTGCGCAAAGCCTCCAGTGCCGGCTTGTCCACTTCCAGCGGCGTCACCAACACCACGCCCGGCAACGGGTTCTGCGGCAGTTCCTTCAGCGCTTCGCCCAGCCCCGACTGTTGCTGAAACTCCGCCAGCGCCTGATCGCTGTTGATGTACTCGGCATCGGCGACGCCGGGCATTTTCTTGATCTGCTCACGCAACTCATCGCCGTCACTGGCGTTGGCATCGAGGTTCAAATACAGCGAAATCTGCGCCGCACGCTGCCACGAACCACCCAGGCGCTCGACGTTGCTCAGCAGCAACGACAGGCCCATCGGCAGGCTCAAGGCAATCGCCATCACCAGACAGGTAAAAAAACTGCCAATGGGCTGTTTGCCAAGGCGACGCAGGCTGTCCGCCAGACTGGAGCGATGGGATTCGATCCAGGCGTGCAACAAGGTACTGAAATCCGGACCGTCGTCCTCGTCCCGGTGTTTATTTTTTTTCTTCTGCGGCTCAGGGTCGGCAGCCTTGGGCGCGACACGATCCGAGACTTTAGGGGTGCGAGTGGCACTCATGCGCTGGCCTCCCCGTCGCCGATCAATCGGCCGCGTTGCAGGGTCAGCATGCGATGGCGCATCCGCGCGATCAATGTCAGGTCGTGGCTGGCGATCAGCACGCTGGTGCCCAGGCGATTGATGTCTTCGAAGACGCCCATGATTTCCGCTGCAAGCCGTGGATCGAGGTTACCGGTTGGTTCATCGGCCAGCAGCAACGCCGGACGGTGAACAATGGCGCGGGCAATACCGACGCGCTGCTGCTGGCCTGTGGATAAGTCACCAGGGTAAAGATCGGTCTTGTCTGACAGCGCAACACGTTCCAGCGCGGAGTCGACACGCTTGGTGATTTCCGCCTTGGACAGCCCAAGGATCTGCAACGGCAGGGCAATGTTGTTGAATACGGTGCGGTCGAACAGCAACTGGTGGTTCTGGAAAACCACACCAATCTGCCGCCGCAGGAAGGGAATCTGCGCGGTGCTGATCTGCCCCAAATCCTGACCCGCCAGCAGCAATTTGCCAGTGGTTGGGCGTTCCATGGCCAATAGCAGCCGCAGCAAGGTACTTTTGCCGGCACCCGAGTGGCCGGTTACAAACAAGAACTCGCCACGACGCACTCGAAAGCTCAGCTCATGCAAGCCGACGTGTCCGTTCGGATAGCGTTTACCGACCTGTTCGAAACGAATCATGTACGCTCCCGCTCGGCGAATAGGGCTTGAACAAAGGGTTCTGCTTCAAAAGTACGAAGATCGTCGATGCTTTCACCCACACCGATATAACGAATCGGCAGGCCAAACTGTTTGGCCAGGGCGAAGATCACACCGCCTTTGGCAGTGCCGTCGAGCTTAGTCAACGCCAGGCCGGTCAGCGTCACCGTCTGGTTGAATTGTTTGGCCTGATTGATGGCGTTCTGCCCAGTACCAGCGTCCAGCACCAGCAACACCTCGTGCGGCGCGTCGGCATCGAGCTTGCTGATCACCCGACGCACTTTCTTCAGTTCTTCCATCAAGTTGTCTTTGGTGTGCAGACGACCGGCGGTATCGGCGATCAACACATCGATGCCGCGTGCCTTGGCCGCTTGCACGGCGTCGAAGATCACCGAGGCCGAATCTGCACCCGTGTGCTGGGCGATCACCGGGATGTGATTGCGCTCGCCCCAGACCTGCAACTGCTCAACGGCTGCGGCACGGAAGGTGTCACCCGCTGCCAGCATGACTTTTTTGCCTTCAAGCTGCAGTTTCTTCGCCAATTTGCCGATGGTGGTGGTCTTACCGGCGCCATTGACGCCCACCACCAGAATCACGAACGGCTTGTGCTCGGCCTTGATCACCAGCGGTTGCTCAACGGGTTTGAGCAAGGCAGTCAGTTCGGCCTGCAGCGATTTGTACAGCGCGTCGCTGTCGGTCAATTGCTTGCGCGCGACCTTCTGCGTCAGGCTTTGGATGATCACGCCGGTCGCTTCAACGCCTACGTCGGCAGTCAGCAAGCGGGTTTCGATTTCTTCCAGCAAGTCGTCATCAATTGCCTTTTTGCCGAGGAACAGGCTGGCCATGCCCTCGCCCAGACTGGCGCTGGTTTTCGACAAGCCTTGTTTGAGACGGGTGAAGAAGCCGACTTTGCTGGCTTCAGTGGACACAGGTGCGGCAGGGGCAGGCTCCGCCTCGATCACAGGCTGAACGGGCGTCGGTGCAGGCGCCGCAACCACGGGCTGCACAACAACAGGCTCCACAACAGATACCGGAACGGGTTCGGCAACGATGACTGGCTCAGGAGCGATGACCGGATCTGGAGCAGCAACCGGCTCAGCAACAATCACGGCCTCTGCCACGACAACCGGTGGCAACTCGACAGGCGGCTGCGGCGTGAAAGAGTGAGTCTGCGGCGGAATCGGCGGCGTGACGTGTGGTTCCAGTTCGTCGATCAGTGCCACTGACTCCTCGGCCACCGGCAATACCAGCCAGGGCTGAGGCGCCAGCGTGACGAGAGCGGGTTCTGGCTGAGGCACTGGCACCGACTGCGGCGCGAGTTGCGGCTCAACAGCGGCCGTCGCAGGTTCGACGACCGGCTCTGGCGCTGCTGTGGATAAGTCTTGAGGCTGTTCGGCGACGGTTTCCTGCGGCTTCTTGCGCAGCCATCCGAACAAACCTTTCTTTTCTGCAGCCGGAGCTGGGGTCTTTTTGTCGTCGTTGGAACCAAACATGGAGGACGGCTATCTCAAGGTCGCGACGCGCCAATGCGGCGCCTCTGAAAAATTCAGTCATGCAAAACAGACTGCTTTAAACCCGGCTTGTTCAGCTGCAAAGGCCTCTCTCTATAAGAAGCAAAAGCATCTAGCCGTGGCCTACGGTCGAACAGGTCCGTATCCTAGCACCTCCTCGCCTGCCGACGCTAAGTTCAGGCGGCCAGTCTTACAGGTTCAAAAACGAATGAATGCTCTCGCCCGCCGCGCTGCCGGCCTGCTGCTCAGCACGTTGTGTCTACCGCTGGCTGCTCTGGCCGCTGACCCGCAACCCACTCACGAATTCACCTTGGACAACGGTCTGAAAGTCGTCGTCCGTGAAGATCACCGCGCTCCCGTAGTGGTTTCGCAAGTCTGGTACAAAGTCGGCTCCAGCTACGAAACGCCGGGCCAGACCGGTTTGTCCCACGCCCTGGAACACATGATGTTCCGTGGCAGCAAGAACGTCGGCCCAGGCCAGGCCTCGCTGATCCTGCGTGACCTCGGCGCCGAGGAAAACGCCTTCACCAGCGACGACTACACCGCGTTCTATCAGGTGCTGGCCCGCGATCGCCTGGGGGTAGCCTTCGAGCTGGAGGCCGATCGCATGGCCAACCTGCTGATTCCGGCCGAGCAGTTCAAACGCGAAATCGAAGTCATCAAGGAAGAACGTCGCCTGCGCACCGACGACAAGCCCGGCGCCAAAGCCTACGAGCGTTTCAAAGCGATGGCCTACCCCGCCAGCGGCTACCACACGCCGACCATCGGCTGGATGGCCGACCTGGAGCGGATGGACGTCGAAGAGCTGCGTCACTGGTACAAAACCTGGTATGTGCCGAACAACGCCACGCTGGTAGTGGTCGGTGACGTGACACCCGACGAAGTGAAAGCGCTGGCGCAACGCTATTTCGGCCCGATCCCGCGCCGCGACGTGCCGGTCGCGAAAACTCCGCTGGAACTGCCTGAACCCGGCGAACGCCTGATTACTCTGCACGTGCAGACACAAATGCCCAGCTTGATCTACGGCTTTAACGTGCCGAGCCTGACCACCAGCAAAGACTCGCGCTCGATCAATGCACTGAGCTTGATCTCCGCACTGCTCGACGGTGGCTACAGCGCGCGTATCCCGACTCGCCTGGAGCGCGGCGAAGAGCTGGTTTCCGGCGCGTCGTCGAGTTACGACGCCTACACCCGTGGTGACAGCCTGTTCACTATCAGCGCGACGCCCAACGTGCAGAAAAAGAAAACCCTGGCCGACGTCGAAGCCGGGATCTGGCGCTTGCTGGATGAGCTGAAGAAATCCCCGCCGACCAACGCTGAACTGGAGCGAGTCCGGGCGCAAGTGACTGCCGGCCTGGTGTTCGAGCGCGACTCGATCACTCGTCAGGCCAGCGCCATCGGCGAGCTGGAAACAGTCGGCCTGTCGTGGAAGCTGATCGACGAAGAGCTGAAAGCCATCAACGACGTCACCCCGCAAGACATCCAGAAAGCCGCTCGTACTTATTTCGTTCGTGAACGCCTCAGCGTTGCACACGTTTTGCCTGAGGAGAAAACCCATGAATAAGCCCGCGCCTTTTGCTCTGCGCAACCTGGCTTTGGCCGCGCTGTTGGGCGTTTTCAACGTTGCGCCGGTACTGGCCGAAGACGCGGCTCCTGCCAACGCTGCTGCCGCGCCCGCCGCTGAAACCGCGACCAACAACTTGCAGTCGCTGAAAGAACTCGACGGCAAGCCACCTGCGCACCGCACCCTGAATATCCAGACCTGGAAAACCGCTGAGGGCACTAAAGTGCTGTTCGTCGAAGCGCGGGAGCTGCCGATGTTCGACATGCGCCTGACGTTCGCCGCTGGCAGTAGCCAGGACCACGGCACGCCCGGTATCGCGCTGATCACCAATGCCATGCTCAACGAAGGCGTGAAAGGCAAGAATGTCGGTGCCATCGCTGAAACCTTCGACGGCCTCGGCGCCGACTTTGGCAACGGCGCCTATCGCGACATGGCCATAGCGTCATTGCGCAGCTTGAGCGCGCCGGACAAACGCGAGCCGGCCCTGAAACTGTTCGCCGAAATCGTCGGCAAACCGACGTTCCCGGCGGACTCGCTGGCACGCACCAAAAACCAGTTGATGGCCGGATTCGAATATCAGAAACAGAGCCCCGGAAAGTTGGCGGGCTTGGCGCTGTTCAACCGGTTATACGGCGACCATCCTTACGCGCATCCGAGCGAAGGCACGGCCAAGAGCGTGACGCCGATTACCGTCGCGCAACTGAAAGCCTTCCATGCCAAAGCCTACGCGGCCGGTAACGCGGTGATTGCGCTGGTGGGCGACCTGTCCCGCGCCGAAGCCGAGGCGATTGCCGAGCAAGTGTCATCTGCCCTGCCAAAAGGGCCGGCGCTGCCAAAAATTACCGAACCCGTGGAGCCGAAAGCCGGCCTCACCCACATCGAGTTCAATGCCAAGCAGACGCACCTGATGCTCGCGCAACTGGGGATTGACCGTAACGACACGGATTACGTGGCGCTGACCCTGGGTAACTCGATCCTCGGCGGCGGCGGTTTCGGCAGCCGGTTGATGAGTGAAGTTCGCGAGAAACGCGGCCTGACCTACGGTGTCTCGTCGGGCTTCACCCCGATGCAGGTGCAAGGCCCGTTCATGATCGGCCTGCAAACTCGCGCCGAGCTCAGCGAAAACACCCTGAAACTGGTGCAAGACATCGTCCACGATTTCCTCGCCAACGGTCCGACCCAAAAAGAACTGGATGACGCCAAGCGCGAACTGTCCGGCAGCTTCCCGCTGTCCACGGCGAGCAACTCGGACATCGTCGGCCAGCTAGGCGCGATTGGGTTCTATGACCTGCCGCTGACCTACCTTGAAGACTTCATGCAGCAAGCGCAGAGCATCACTGTCGAACAAGTCAAAGCGGCAATGAACAAGCATTTGAGCGCCGACAAGATGGTCATCGTCACCGTTGGCCCGACGATCGAACAGAAGCCATTGCCCGCCCCCATCGATAATCCAATCGAACAACCTCTCAGCGTTCCGGAGCACTAATGGCCAATCCAAGACCCAAGGGCCACAACCGCCTCGGCCAATTGCGCATCATTGGCGGTCAATGGCGCAGCCGCCGCCTGACCTTCCCTGACGCCCCCGGCCTGCGCCCGACGCCGGATCGAGTGCGTGAAACGCTGTTCAACTGGCTGGCACCGACCATCGAAGGCGCACGCGTCCTCGACCTGTTCGCCGGCAGCGGCGCGCTGTACCTGGAAGCCCTGTCCCGTGGCGCCGACAAAGCCCTGGCGCTGGACTCCAGCGCCGCCGCCATCACCAGCCTCAAGCAAAACCTGACCGCGCTGGACTGCATCAACGGCCAGGTGCTGCATACCGACGCCCTGCGTTACCTGGAAAACCAGCCCGGCGAAGCCTTCGACGTGGTGTTTCTTGATCCGCCCTTCCACCAAGGTTTACTGGCTTCAGCCTGCGCCCTGCTGGAAACCCGCGGCTGGCTGGCCGACGAGGCGTGGATCTACACCGAAAGCGAAATGCAGCCGTCGACGACCGGTTTGCCGGGCAGCTGGCGTTTGCACCGGGAGAAAAAGGCGGGGCAGGTTTATTACGCGCTGTGGCAGCGGTCGGTAGAAACGGTCGGCTGACAGGCCGCCTTCGTCAACAAGTTGGCTCATTGATTTGAGATTGACCTCATTGTTGTAGGAGCTGCCGAAGGCTGCGATAAGGCCGGTACGGCCTTCGCGATGTCGATAGATCGCAGCCTTCGGCAGTTCCTACAGGAATAATGCTCAATCCCTACCACTCATGAAAAACCCACGCACTTCAATCCTCACTTGTGGCACCGTAACGCTCATGCAGTCACGATGAATGACCGACGAGCCCGAAAGTGCCTATCCAAACCGCTACACAGCCACTAACAGCCCCTTTCAGCCCAGCCATGGGCCTGGGAAATCCGCACCTGCAAACCTTGTGGGGCCCATTGCTGCGTAAGAAAAAACCAATCGAACGCCAGCGCGAGCGGATCTGGCTGGCCGACGGCGATTTTCTCGACCTGGACTGGCATGGCCCGCATGAGGCCGATACGCCGCTGGTGCTGGTTTTACATGGACTGACCGGCTCATCGAATTCACTGTACGTCGTGGGTTTACAGCAAGCGTTGGCGCAGCAAGGTTGGGCCAGCGTGGCGTTGAATTGGCGTGGCTGTTCGGGTGAGCCGAATTTGTTGCCGCGCAGCTATCACTCCGGGGCCAGCGAAGACCTCGGCGCCGTGGTTGATCACGTTCGCGCCAAGCGGCCACTGGCGCCGCTGTACGCGGTGGGTTACTCGCTCGGTGGTAACGTATTGCTCAAGTACCTTGGCGAAGAAGGCGAAAACTGCTCGCTACAAGGCGCGGTCGCGGTGTCTGTGCCGTTTCGTCTGGACGAATGTGCCGATCGCATCGGGCAAGGCTTTTCCAAGGTCTACCAGGCGCATTTCATGCGCGAGATGCTGGCCTATATCAAGGACAAACAGCGGCGCTTCGAGCATGAAGGACTCAGCGAAGGCCTGGCGGAATTGTCTGCCCTCGGGTCCCTGGAAAACATGCGTACTTTCTGGGATTTCGATGGTCGGGTAACGGCGCCGTTGAATGGATTTCTCGATGCCAAAGATTATTACCGGCGTTCGTCGAGTCGATATTTCCTCGGCGAGATCCGTACGCCAACGCTGATTATTCAGTCAGTCGACGACCCTTTCGTCTGCTCCCACAGCCTGCCTGATCCCACCGAGTTGTCGTCGAGCACTCACTTCGAGCTGCAAAAGCGTGGCGGTCATGTGGGTTTTATCGAGGGTTCGTTGAAAAACCCGAGCTATTACCTGGAACGACGTATTCCGCTGTGGCTTAGCGACAAACACGGAACCAGCAGCTGAGATGGCCGCAGCACGCGCCGAGCACACCCGTTTCTGGCAATCGGAGCATGTGGGTGGCGTTGAGTTGTTGGCGGCGCATTACGTCGAACAGCGCTTCGTCTCCCACGCCCACGATGGCTACGTGATTGGCGTGATTGAGGGCGGCGCCCAACGTTATCGATATCGCGGAGCCGACCACCTGGCGCCGGTCGGCACGCTGATTCTGATCAATCCGGACGAACTGCACACCGGGCACAAAGGGACTGAGGCGGGCTGGTTCTATCGCTCGTGCTACCCCGACACGCAACAGATCGTTTCGCTATTGACGGAGCTGGACCTGCCCGTTCGTGGCCTGCCCTCGTTCGGCGCCACCCTGTATCGCGACCCCGATCTTGTCGCCGGCTTCTCGCAACTGCATCGTCTGCTGGAAAGCCCTGCCACGGCACTGCAACAACAAACCGCCTGGCGCGAGGTGATGCTCACACTCTTGCAGCGCCATGCCGATGTGCCCACGCCAAGCCTGCCGGGACTCGAGCCCCGCGCGGTGGCACAGGCCAAAGAGTTGCTGCAGGCGCATCTGGCACAGCCACCGTCGCTGGAGACCCTGGCAAACGCAGTGAATCTGTCGCCCTTTCATTTCGCTCGGGTGTTTCGCCGAGCCACGGGCTTGCCGCCGCACACCTGGATGATGCAACAACGCATCGCCAAGGCCAGAGCGCTGCTGCGCGAGGGCTGCTTGCCACTGGATGTCGCGACGCAACTGGGCTTCGCCGACCAAAGTCACCTGACGCGCCAGTTCAAACAGGTCTACGGCGTCGCCCCCGGCGCGTATCGCGACGCCAGCGCAAGATCGTTCAAGACAGGGTTTTCCTGACTGCCTAAGATGCGGGCATAAGGAGAAAAACATGTCCCGTTATCAGTTGTATTCCCACGGCCTGCGCGACAGCGTTCCGATGCTGGTCGGCATCGCACCCTTTGGCATTATCTTCGGCACGCTGGCCGGCACGGGTGGCCTGTCACTGTGGCAGGCACTGGGGATGTCGATGTTCGTCTACGCCGGGTCCGCGCAATTTATCGTCGTCAGCCTGATAGGCGCCGGTGCCAGCGCCGTGGTGATTCTGCTCACCACGTTCATCGTCAACCTGCGCCATGTGCTGTACAGCGCCACGCTGCAACCTCAAGTCAACGAGCTGCCGCAACGCTGGCGGGTACTGTTGGCGTTCTGGCTGACCGACGAAACCTTCGCCGTGGTTCAGCGCTATTACCTGGTTCACGGCCGTTCAGCGCTAGCGCATTGGTATTGGCTCGGGGTTGCCAGCGCGCTGTATGCCTGTTGGGTCGGCAGCTCGCTGGTTGGCGTGCTGTTCGGTGAAGCAGTACCGAACATGGCGAGCTGGGGCCTGGAGTTCGCGATGCTGGCGACCTTCATCGGCATTGTCGTGCCGTTGCTGCGCAACCGTCCGCAGATCGCCGCCGCACTGGCCGCCGGCGCCGTCGCGTTGCTGACCTACACCTGGCCGTACAAACTCGGTCTGATGGCAGCTGCCTTCAGCGGAATTGCAGTGGGCGTATGGCTGGAGCGGCGCGCGGGCTTGACCGATTCAGCTTCGGGCAACGAGGTGCACTCATGAGCTACTGGTGGCTGGTGGTCGGCATGACCGCGATCACGTTCACGATGCGCTACAGCTTGTTCGCCTGGCCGAACCTGCGCTTCCCGCCGGTGGTCCGTCAGGGTTTGCATTACGTCCCCACAGCGGTGCTGACGGCGATTGTGGTGCCGGGCATGTTGCTGCCGGATGGCGAGCATTGGCAGTTGAGCGTGACCAACGCTTATTTGCTGGCGGGCCTCGCCTGCATCGCTATCGCGGCGTTTACTCGCAACCTGCTGGCGACCATTGGTGGCGGCTTGGTGGTGTTCTTTTTACTGCGCTGGGCGTTAGGGCAGATTTAATCCAAGACCTGTAGGAGCGGGCTTGCCCGCGATCTGCCTGACGCGGTCATCAGACAAACCGCCATCGCGGGCAAGCCCGCTCCTACAAGTATGCTTACACGCCAGTCGCGATAGCCCGCTTCGGATCGGTGATCCACTCGCTCCACGAGCCGGCGTACAACTTGCCCAGCGGATACCCTGCCAAACTCAACGCGAACAGATTATGGCAGGCCGTTACGCCAGAGCCGCAATAAGCCACCAAGTCATCCGGTGAACGATCAGCGAGCTTTTCTGCAAAGCGTTGTTTGAGCTGCTCAGCTGGCAAGAAACGACCGTCTTTGCCGAGGTTCTCACTGAAGGCAGCACACTGCGCGCCGGGAATATGGCCGGCAATGGGGTCGATCGGCTCAACTTCGCCCCGGAAACGCGGCTCGGCGCGGGCATCGATCAGGGTCATTTGCGGTTGCCCCAGACGCGACTGCAATTTTTCAGCACTGAGCAGTAACGACGCATCCGGCTTGCCGGTGAAATGCCCCTCTTTATGCTCAGGTGCATCCAGGCTCGACGGCAGGCCAGTCGTATGCCAGGCTTTGAGACCGCCATCGAGCAGGTAAACGCCGTCGCGCTTGCCCAACCACGCCAACAACCACCACCCGCGCGCCGCGTACGCGCCGGGACCGTCGTCATAGAGCACGATATCGCTGTCCTGATTGACGCCCCATTCCTGCAAGCGCCGGATAAAATCGCCCGGCTTGGGCAATGGATGGCGCCCCGTTACGCCCTTGGTTACAGGACCACTGAAATCACGCTCCAGATCGGCATACCAGGCGCCCTCGATATGCCCCTCGGCATAGCTACAGCGGCCGTAGTCGGGATCTTCCAAGGCAAAACGACAATCCAGAAGCACCAACCCCGGCTGTTTCTGACGGGCAACCAGTTGTTCCGGGGTGATCAATCGAGCGATAGACATGGCAGGCTCCAATGACGAAAAAATGAACTCAATCCGACTGCAAAACGAACGTTATTCGATCTCTTCCAACGCCCGTTGCAGCGGCACATAAAACTCTCCGCACAGCGCGTTTACCGCTTCTCGCGAAGCGGCCGTGACGTAACCCAGCTCCAGCATCAACACCTGATACACCCCACGACGGATGGCATCTTCACTGAGCCTCGCGGAATTTTCCCGCGTGGTACACAGAAACCGCACCCAAGACGTGAGGATGATCCAGGCATTCAGCGTCAGGGATTCGATTTGCACCTTGTCCATCTGCAAGATCCCGGCTTCGACGAAACGACTGTAGATCGCCATGCCTTGAATCAGGCAATGCTGGGAGAAACGTCGATAGCGCGCTGCCAATTCGGGATCAGCGTCGAGCAGATGCTCCAGGTCGCGATGCAGAAAGCGGTAGCGCCACATGCCGTCGAGCAGTTCCAGCAGATAGAAGCGCTTGTCTTCAACCGTCGGCAGCCGCCCCTTTGGCGGGCGCAAGAAACTGTCTACCAGCGTTTCATACTCGGTGAAAAGCTCGGCGATAATCGCCTGCTTGTTGGGGAAGTGGTAGTACAGGTTGCCCGGCGAAATTTCCATGTGCGCAGCGATATGGTTGGTGCTGACGCTACGCTCACCTTGCTGGTTAAACAGCTCGAGGCTGTTCTGCACGATGCGCTCACGGGTTTTGATGCGTGGGGCCATATTCAACTCGACCGGGTAACCATTAAAGAATTATGTCTGCATCTTAGCGGTGTTGTCAGTTCAGCCGCTATCGCGGGCAAGTCCGCTCCTTCAGGGAAGGTGGATATTTCATTCAATATTGACTTTATAGAGCAATAACTCTAGAAACACAGAATAACTCCAATCGAGACACGACCATGTCCGCCGAAATCGCTTTCCTGCAAGAGTCCCAACAGATCGCCAGCGAGCTGGATCAAGTGTTCCAGGCCCAACGCCAGGCGTTTGCCGCCAACCCCATGCCGACTGCCGGACAACGCCTGCAATGGCTGAAGACTTTGCGCACGCTGCTCAGCGACGAACGGCAGGCGCTGATCGACGCCATCAGCAGCGATTTCGGCAACCGCAGTGCCGACGAAACCTTGCTCGCCGAGTTGATGCCCAGCCTGTTGGGCATCGAGTACGCCAGCAAACACCTGAAACGCTGGATGAAACCGTCGCGACGCAGCGTCGGCATGGCCTTCCAACCGGCGTCGGCGAAAGTGGTTTACCAGCCATTGGGTGTCATCGGCGTGATTGTGCCGTGGAACTACCCGTTGTTTCTGGCGATTGGTCCGCTGGTGGGTGCCTTGTCTGCCGGCAATCGGGTGATGCTCAAGCTCAGTGAATCGACGCCCACCACCGCTGAATTGATCAAGCGCCTGTTCGCACGGGTGTTTCCGGAAGACCTGGTGTCTGTCGTGTTGGGCGAAGCCGAAGTGGGCATGGCCTTCTCCAAGCTGCCGTTTGATCATTTGTTGTTCACCGGCGCCACCAGCGTTGGTAAACACGTAATGCGTGCAGCCGCTGAAAACCTGACACCGGTTACCCTGGAGCTGGGCGGCAAATCCCCGGCCATCGTCTCCCGGGACGTGCCACTCAAGGACGCGGCGGAACGCATCGCCTTCGGTAAAACCCTGAACGCCGGGCAAACCTGCGTGGCGCCAGACTATGTGCTGGTGCCGGAAGATCGGGTCGATGGTTTCGTCGACGCTTATCGCAAGGCGGTATTGCAGTTTTATCCGACACTGGTAGACAACCCGGACTACACCTCAATCATCAACGAGCGTCAGCAGGCTCGACTTAATCGCTACCTCAGCGATGCCACCGATAAAGGCGCGAAGGTGATCTCGCTGTTCAACCAAAGCCAGGGCCGGCGCATGCCATTCAGCCTGCTGCTGAACGTTACCGACGATATGACCGTGATGCAGGACGAGATTTTCGGCCCGATTTTGCCCATCGTGCCCTACAGCCGCATCGATGAAGCCTTTGCCTACATCAATCAGCGCCCACGTCCGCTGGCCTTGTACTACTTTGGTTACAACAAAGCAGAACAGAAGCGCGTACTGGATCAGACGCATTCCGGTGGTGTGTGCCTGAACGACACGCTGATGCACGTCGCGCAGGATGACATGCCGTTTGGCGGCATCGGCCCATCGGGCATGGGGCACTACCACGGCCATGAGGGTTTCCTGACCTTCAGCAAGGCCAAGGGAGTGTTTATCAAGCAGCGTTTCAATGCGGCGCGAGTGATTTATCCGCCCTATGGCAAAGCGATCCAGCGATTGGTGTACAAGCTGTTCATTCGCTGATCAGGACTTCAGCACCCCGATAACAGGTCGACAATAATAATGAGTAGCAGCCTGTCTGAAAGCCCCGGCCTGTCGCGCCGGGGTGTACTGAAAATCAGTCTGTGCGCCGGCGCCTTTCTGTCAACCGCCGGCCTTGCCGCCAGCCTGACTGGCTGCTCGGCCAACAGCTTGGGCAGCGGTTTCAGTGTGCTGCGAGAAACCGATTTGCCGTTCCTGCGGGCGCTGATTCCAGCGATGGTCAGCGGCAGTCTTGGCGCCGGCTCCTCGCAGAGCGCGGTCGCCGGAACCCTGAAAAGTATCGACGCCAGCCTCGAGCACTTGTCGCCGGAAATGTTCAAGCTGACCCAGCAACTGTTCGACGTGCTGGCGCTTCCCCTCACACGCGGCCCGCTGACCGGCGTATGGCTCAGTTGGGAAAGTGCCAGCCTCGAGCAAGTGGCCAACTTCCTCGATCGCTGGGAAAACAGCCGCCTGAGCCTGTTGCGAATGGGGCATAGCTCGTTGCTGCAATTGGTGATGATGTCCTGGTACAGCCGCCCGGAAGCCTGGGCGCATTGCGGTTACCCCGGGCCGCCGACGGTGTGAGTCGCATCCGTCTGTTTACCCCAAAACAACAACAATAAAGTTCGAGGTTATATGCCGGTTCCTGACGTGTTTCGAGAAGGTCTTGCCCGTGGCTGGAAAACCTGGAATGGCGCGAAACTGGAGAAAAACCTGACGCTGGAAGCGGATGTCGTGATCATCGGCAGCGGCGCGGGGGGTGGCACCACGGCGGAAATACTCAGCGCGGCGGGTTACAAGGTGCTTTTGGTTGAAGAGGGTCCGCTGAAAACCAGCAGTGACTTCAAAATGCTCGAAGACCAGGCCTATTCCACGCTGTATCAGGAAGGCATTGGCCGTATGAGCAAGGATGGCGCGATTACCATCCTGCAAGGCCGCGCGGTGGGCGGGACCACCCTGATCAACTGGACGTCTAGCTTTCGCACCCCAAGCCAAACCCTCGAACACTGGCAGGAAGAGCATGGCGTGGTCGGTCATAGCGAAGCCGAGATGGCGCCGTGGTTCGACAAGATGGAGCAGCGCCTCGGCGTGGCACCCTGGGCCATGCCACCCAACGCCAACAATGATGTGATCCGCAAAGGCTGCGAGCACCTGGGCTACAGCTGGAAAGTCATCCCGCGCAATGTCCGAGGCTGCTGGAACCTGGGCTATTGCGGCATGGGTTGCCCGACCAATGCCAAGCAATCGATGCTGGTGACGACGATTCCTGCGACCCTGGATAAGGGTGGCGAGTTGCTGTACCTGGCTCGCGCCGAGCGCCTGATGATCAAGGCGGACAAGGTCGTCGGCCTGCAATGCCTGGCCATGGATGAACACTGCGTCGCCCCCAATGGCCGCACGATTACCATTACTGCCAAGCATTACGTGTTGGCAGGCGGTGGCATCAATAGCCCGGCGTTGCTGCTGCGCTCAGACGCGCCCGACCCGCACAAACGCGTGGGCAAGCGTACCTTTTTGCACCTGACGAGCTTTTCTGCCGCGCAGTTCGATCGAGTGATCAACCCGTTCTACGGCGCACCGCAATCGATCTATTCAGATCATTTTCAATGGATCGACGGCCCAACCGGGCAGATGTCCTACAAACTGGAAGTACCACCCTTACAGCCGGCGCTGGCCAGCACGCTGCTCGGCAGTTTTGGCCAGGAAAGCGCCGACCGCATGGCGCAACTGCCGAAAACCCACATGATGCTGGCGTTGATGCGCGACGGATTTCATCCGGACAGCACCGGCGGCAGCGTGGAATTACGCGGCGACGGCACGCCGGTGCTGGATTATCAGGTGTCGTCTTATGCGTGGGACGGCATTCGTCGGGCTTACCGCAGCATGGCGGAAATCCAGTTCGCCGGCGGTGCGAAAACGGTGATGCCCGTGCATGAAGACGCCGGTTACGTGAAGAGCATGGCAGAAGCGCAGACGCTGATCGATGATTTGAGCTTGGAAACCCTCCGCGCCCGCTTGGGCAGCGCCCACGTCATGGGCGGCTGTGCCATGGGTGAGGAGCCCGGAATTGCGGTGTGCGATAGCCTCGGCCGGCATCATCAGTTGAGTAATCTATCGATTCACGATGGCTCGCTGTTCCCCACCAGCATTGGCGCTAACCCGCAATTGTCGGTGTATGGCCTGACGGCGCAGTTGGCGACGGCGTTGGTGCAAAGACTGAAATCCACATAGCGACACACGGCCCCTGTAGAAGCTGCCGAAGGCTGCGAAAAGGACCGCAGGGCCTTCGGTGAGCCAGATAACACGACTGCTTCGCAGCCGATCGCAGCCTTCGGCAGCCCCTACAGAGAGAATCGTTGCACACAGGCCGTTCCGGCCAAAACACCCCCACTCGCCATAAGGCGACTTGGCCGACCGGGATTGCTGCGATACCATCCGAATCCCCAAGGACTCCGACCAGGACGACGCGATGAACCGAGTGTTGTACCCAGGCACCTTCGACCCTATCACCAAGGGCCATGGCGATCTGGTCGAACGCGCCTCGCGCTTGTTCGACCAAGTGGTGATCGCTGTCGCCGCCAGCCCGAAGAAAAACCCGCTGTTTCCGCTGGAACAGCGCGTGGAGCTGGCCCGTGAGGTCACCAAGCACCTGCCCAATGTTGAAGTGGTGGGGTTTTCCACGCTGCTGGCGCATTTCGCCAAAGAGCAGAACGCCAATGTGTTCCTGCGCGGCCTGCGAGCGGTTTCGGACTTCGAATACGAATTCCAGCTGGCCAACATGAATCGCCAGTTGGCGCCAGACGTCGAAAGTCTGTTCCTCACCCCGTCTGAGCGTTATTCGTTCATTTCCTCTACGCTTGTCCGTGAAATCGCGGCACTGGGTGGCGATATCACCAAGTTCGTGCACCCTGTCGTTGCTGATGCTTTGACCGAACGGTTCAAACGCTAAGGTGCATCCGGAGCGCTAATGCGGCACAATTCGTCGCATTAGTTTTCATATGCCTCGGCGGCGACCGAGGCAGGAGTGCGTCATGTCCCTGATCATCACCGACGACTGCATCAATTGCGACGTCTGCGAACCCGAGTGCCCGAACGAAGCGATTTCTCAAGGTGAGGAGATCTATGTGATCAATCCGAACCTGTGCACCCAGTGCGTTGGCCATTACGACGAGCCGCAATGCCAGCAAGTCTGCCCTGTGGATTGCATTCCGCTGGATGAAAATCACGTCGAAAGCCAAGACGATTTGATGAGGAAATACGAGCGCATCATCGGCAAAGCCTGATCGCTCGTTATCACCCGGTTAGACGCCAGTGCTCACTGGCCAGGCTTTACTCTTCCTTGCCGAAGCCTTCACCCGTACAGCCCAGGCAGCGTACAAACGCTGCTTTGCCGGGGGTGACCACCAATGCCTTGCCCGCTTCACCGACGTTGCCACCCAATGCGGTAAACGGCAGCGACACCACAAACGCCGCAGCACCGATGGCGGTCAACGCGATCAGAATCGGGCGCGCGACCAGCAAGTCGCCAATCATCGCGTAACCGGACGGAGTCTGGATGGTGTAGGTCGGATCACCGCTTTGCTCCTGAGTCTCAGCCTGAGCTGGCAACATCTGCATGCCGAACAGCAAGGCGAGTACGACAGCAAGGGAACGAAACGAACTCATGGCGTGATCCTTCAAGCTCTACGGGAGGAATGCTCGTCACTATAAACAGCGGCGGTGGTTTCGCAAGGGTTGTGCCCGTGAGATTTTATGTAGGAGCGGGCTTGCCCGCGATCAAGTTGACGTGGTGTGTCAGGTAATCTGCCATCGCGGGCAAGCCCGCGTGTTCTCTTATTTTTGGCACTTCGGGCAAAACACACTCGCCCGCTGCCCCAACTTAACCTCACCCAATTCCGTCCCGCAAACCTTGCAGGGCTGAGCGCCACGGCCATAAACGAACAACTCCTGCTGGAAATAGCCGGGCTGACCATCGCCGCCGATGAAATCCTTCAGCGTGGTGCCGCCGCGCTCGATGGCGTGAATCAAAATCCGCTTGATCTCTGTCGCCAACCGCACGTAACGCGCCTTGGAGATGCTCTTGGCTTCACGACGCGGATCAATCCCGGCGGCGAACAGCGCTTCAGTCGCATAGATGTTGCCGACACCCACCACCACCGCGTTGTCCATAATGAACGGCTTCACCGCCATTGAGCGCCCACGGGACCGTTCGAACAGGCGGGCGCCGTCGAACAGATCGGTCAGTGGCTCGGGCCCGAGGTTGATCAGCAACGCGTGATTCAGCGGGTCGAGGCTCCAGAGCATCGCCCCAAAACGGCGAGGATCGGTGTAGCGCAGGGCCATGCCCGATTCCAGCTCGATGTCCACGTGCTCATGCTTGGCTGCCGGCAACCCGGCTTCAACCAGTCGCAAATTACCCGACATACCCAAATGGCTGATCAGTGTCCCTACTTCAGCGTTGATCAACAGGTACTTGGCGCGGCGCTCCACCAGCACGATGCGCTGCCCGGACAGACGTACGTCGAGGTCTTCCGGGATCGGCCAGCGCAGGCGGCGGTCCCGGACAATCACACGGCTGACCCGCTGCCCTTCGAGGTGCGGTGCGATACCGCGGCGGGTGGTCTCGACTTCAGGTAATTCAGGCATGGGAGACTCAGATCAGATAGCGCGAGTGTGGTTAATGGGCACCCAGCTCGCGAATGGACTCTTTCAGGTTTTCAAAGTCGTAATCGGACAGGCCAACGTAGTCCAGAATCAAGTGACCGATGCTGTTCCATTCATGGTCTTCGCACTCATTGCCCAGAACGCGATGGGACGCACAGATGTGCTCGGCCATTTTCAGGATTGCCAGCAGATTTTTCAGCTGACTGTTACGCCCCGATTCGTCCTGGAAAATCACCAGTGCGTTGTGGTGGTTGGCGATGGCGTTGCTCACGTGCTCGGGCAGGCGCCACGACTTGGCGGTGAAATAACCGACCACGGCATGGTTGGTGTTGAACTCCCGGTTCTCAGTGTCCACGACGCGGCTTGTCGGGCCGGCATTGGCATAGGCCTGCTCAAGCACACCCATGTAATTGGGGAAGCGCTTGAGCATCAGCGGGATGCCGCAATCATGAAACAGGCCCAACGCGTACGCCTCGTCCACGGCTTGCGAGCCGGTGCGCTTGGCGAGGGTCAGGCAGGTCATCGCTACATCCTGGGCAGAATCCCAGAAACGATTGAGGGTGACGATGGTTTCGTCGGTCATCTCACTCTTGATCGACTGCGCGTTGATCAGGTTAATGATCGAGCGGCTACCCAACAGGTTCACCGCGCGCTGGATCGAAGCGATCTTGTTGGTCAGGCCATAATAGGGCGAATTGACCAGTTTCAACAGCGCGCCGGAAAGGCCCGGATCCTGCGCAATCAAACGGGCAATCGCCCCCAGATCCGGGTCGGGCATGTACTGCTCCATCTGCAAATCCACCATGATTTGCGGCTGAGGCGGCACGCTGATGCCTTGCAGGGCTTGCTGAATCTGCTCGGCGGTAAGCTCTTGGGGCATAAGTACACACTCTGGACTGGGCGGCGATTCTAACCCCTTCGCGGGGTGATTCGACAACCAAGGTAGTTCAGTAAAACCCGAGTCACCTACTGATATATGGAAATATTCAGCTGTCTTCGGCCATAAGACAGGCTGCAGCCCTTATTTACCGCGATCCCGCCCTGAATCTGCATCACGCGGTATAATCTCGCTCTTTTTTCCGGAGCGACGTCATGTCCCTGCCTAGCTTGCGCCTCAAAGCCAATGCCGACCGTCGCTTGCGCGCCGGTCACCTGTGGGTCTACAGCAACGAAATCGATGTAGCCGCCACTCCACTCCACGGCTTTGCGGCAGGCGATCAAGCGATCCTGGAAGCTGCCGGCGGCAAGCCGCTGGGCATCGTCGCCATGAGCCCCAACAACCTGATCTGCGCGCGTTTGCTGTCTCGCGACATCAAGCTGCCGCTGGACAAATCGCTGTTGGTCCATCGCCTGAACGTGGCCCTGTCGTTGCGCGAGCGCCTGTTCGACAAGCCTTTTTACCGCCTGGTGTACGGCGATTCCGACCTGTTGCCGGGTCTGGTGGTCGATCGTTTCGGCGACATTCTGGTGGTGCAACTGGCTTCCGCCACCATGGAAAACCATAAGGACGACCTGCTGGCAGCCCTGATCCAGGTGCTTAAGCCAAGCGGTATTCTGTTCAAGAACGATTCCGCGGCACGGGATGCCGAAGGCCTCAATCGCTACGTCGAAACCGCGTTCGGTCTGGTGCCGGAGTGGGTGGCACTGGAAGAAAACGGCGTGAAATTCGAAGCGCCGGTCATGGAAGGCCAGAAAACCGGCTGGTTCTACGATCACCGCATGAACCGCGCCCGTTTGGCACCCTACGTCAAAGGCAAGCGTGTACTGGACCTGTTCAGCTATATCGGCGGCTGGGGCGTACAAGCCGCAGCGTTCGGCGCCAGCGACGTGACCTGTGTCGACGCTTCCGCTTTCGCACTGGACGGCGTTGAGCGCAACGCTGCCCTCAACGGCTTCACCGATCAGATTGCCTGCATCGAAGGCGACGTGTTCGAAGCCCTCAAGGAACTGAAAAACTCGGAAGAGCGCTTCGACGTGATCGTTGCCGATCCACCGGCCTTCATCAAGCGCAAGAAAGACCTGAAGAACGGCGAAGGCGCCTACCGTCGCCTGAACGAACAGGCCATGCGCCTGCTCAGCAAGGACGGTATCCTGGTCAGCGCTTCGTGCTCGATGCACCTGCCCGAAGACGACCTGCAAAACATCCTCCTGACCAGCGCCCGCCACCTGGACCGCAATATCCAGTTGCTGGAACGCGGCGGCCAAGGCCCGGATCATCCGGTACACCCAGCCATCGCCGAGACCCGCTACATCAAGAGCATCACCTGCCGGTTGTTGCCGAACAGCTGATCAGTGTTTGCAGCCAATCGCGGGCTACCCCGCGATTGGCTCACATCAAAGCCCCAACACGTACGTCGCAATCCCGAAATACACCAGTACCCCTGCCGCATCTGCAATGGATGTAATCAGCGGCCCGCTGGCCGTCGCCGGGTCAAGACGCATGCGGCTGAGCAGAAACGGCAGGCTCATGCCGATCAAGCTGCCGACCATCACAATGATCAACATGCTGCTGGCCACTACCAGCGCAATCTCCTGACCACCCCGCAACATTCCCAGCGCAGCAACTGCGATGGACATGGTCGCGCCCAATGCCAGTGCCACTCCGCACTCGCGCCCCAACAACCGCAGCCAGTCGCGCATTACCACATCGCCCGTGGCCAGTGCCCGAACCATCAATGTCGCCGACTGCGCGCCCGCGTTACCGCCGCTGTCCACCAGCAACGGCAGGAAAAATACCAACACGATATTTGCGGCAATAGTGTCTTCGAAAGCGGCAATCCCGGCTCCCGAGAACAGATTGCCGAATACCAACAGCACCAGCCAGAACACCCGTTTGCGATACAACAGGGCGATGCTGGCGTTTTTCAGGCTACCAATCGGCGTACTGATCAACGCGCCTTTGTGAAAGTCTTCGGTCGCTTCCTCGCGCTCGGCCCGCGCCGAAGCCGTCAACCGGCGAAGCAGAGCCGCGCGCTCGACAGCCGACATCGCGCCAATCCGGTCAGCCAATTCGCTATCGGTAACGGTGTTTTCAAGGGAAACGCGCAGGGATTGCGCAAAATTGAGTTCAGTCATTTTTTACTCCAGGCACCGCAGTGGACACCTGAAGCGAGCTGATCAGCTGTACAGGCACGCCCACCGACGGTGCGGTCGATATCCATGGGAAGTTCTTGATGAACTAAAACCGGGAAGGTCCATGTAAGTGAGAATCTCGTGAGCCGCACATGCGGCGGGCGGATTTTAGGGAGACCACCTGAGTGAAAACAACCAAAAAAGCAGTGACTTCAGGATTCTCAGAAAAAGCCTACAGACCGCTCGCGGGCAAGCACGCGCCTACAAAATGCCTCCCGGCATTCCCACAACCGCGTACAGGTGTAGAATCGGCTCTATTCATCGCCAGTCATCCCCCGGCGGGTTTATGAGCTCAGGCCGAGCGCGCGGTGATCCCGTGGCGTCATCGGTTTCTTCGCTACGTCCGGTCACTGCCGAACGTGTGCGACGTCAATAGAAGCTCTCCCCCCTTTCCTGATACCTGATTTGCCGCCAGGAGTGCTCCATGCCTGATTACCGCTCGAAAACGTCCACCCACGGCCGCAATATGGCCGGCGCCCGCGCTTTGTGGCGCGCCACCGGCATGAAAGATGCCGACTTCAAGAAACCGATCATCGCTGTTGCGAACTCGTTCACCCAATTCGTACCGGGTCATGTGCACCTGAAAGACATGGGCCAATTGGTTGCGCGTGAAATCGAACGTGCCGGTGGTGTGGCCAAGGAATTCAACACCATTGCCGTGGACGACGGCATCGCCATGGGTCACGACGGTATGCTGTATTCGCTGCCGAGCCGCGAGATCATCGCCGACTCCGTGGAATACATGGTCAACGCCCACTGCGCCGACGCCATTGTCTGCATCTCCAACTGCGACAAGATCACCCCCGGCATGCTGATGGCTGCCCTGCGCCTGAACATCCCGGTGATCTTCGTCTCCGGCGGCCCGATGGAAGCCGGCAAGACCAAACTGTCCGCCAACGGCCTGGATCTGGTCGATGCCATGGTGATCGCCGCCGACCCCGACGCCAGCGACGAGAAAGTCGCCGAATACGAGCGCAGCGCTTGCCCGACGTGCGGTTCGTGCTCCGGCATGTTCACCGCCAACTCGATGAACTGCCTGACCGAAGCCCTCGGCCTCGCCCTGCCGGGCAACGGTTCGACCCTGGCGACCCACAGCGATCGCGAGCAGCTGTTCCTGCAAGCCGGCCGTACCATCGTCGACCTGTGCCGCCAGTACTACATCGAAAACGACGAGTCGGTGCTGCCGCGCAACATCGCCAACTTCAAGGCCTTTGAAAACGCCATGACGCTGGACATCGCCATGGGCGGTTCGACCAACACCATCCTGCACTTGCTGGCTGCCGCTCAAGAAGCGGAGATCGATTTCGACCTGAAAGACATCGACCGTCTGTCGCGCCACGTTCCGCAGCTGTGCAAGGTTGCGCCGAACATCCAGAAGTACCACATGGAAGACGTACACCGTGCCGGCGGGATTTTCAGCATCCTCGGCGAGCTCGCTCGTGGTGGCTTGCTGCACACCGACCTGCCGACCGTACACAGCGCGACTATGGCTGACGGCATCGCCAAGTGGGACATCACCCAGACCCAGGACGAAGCCGTACACACCTTCTTCCGCGCCGGCCCGGCCGGTATTCCAACACAGACGGCATTCAGCCAGTCGACCCGTTGGGACACCCTCGATGACGACCGTGAAACCGGCTGCATCCGTAGTGTCGAGCACGCTTACTCGCAAGAAGGCGGCCTGGCCGTGCTTTACGGCAACATCGCGGTAGACGGTTGTGTGGTGAAAACTGCCGGCGTCGACGAGTCGATCCACGTGTTCGAAGGCAACGCGAAGATCTTCGAAAGCCAGGACAGCGCCGTGCGCGGCATCCTCGCCGACGAAGTGAAGGCCGGCGACATCGTGATCATCCGTTACGAAGGCCCGAAAGGCGGCCCGGGCATGCAGGAAATGCTGTACCCGACGTCGTACCTGAAGTCCAAGGGCCTGGGCAAAGCCTGCGCCTTGCTGACAGACGGGCGTTTCTCGGGCGGTACTTCGGGTCTGTCCATCGGCCACGCTTCGCCAGAAGCAGCGGCAGGCGGTGCGATTGGTCTGGTGCGCGATGGCGATAAAGTGTTGATCGACATTCCGAACCGCTCGATCAATCTGATGATCAGCGATGAGGAAATGCAAGGACGTCGTGTCGAGCAAGACGCGAAGGGCTGGAAACCGGTTGAAAAGCGTCCGCGCAAAGTAACCACGGCGCTGAAAGCCTATGCGTTGCTGGCGACCAGTGCCGACAAAGGCGCTGTGCGTGACAAGGCAATGCTCGATAAGTTGATGCCTTAATTGCCCCTGTAGGAGCGGGCTTGCCCGCGATGCGGTGTATCTGATAGCCGCATCGCGGGCAAGCCCGCTCCTACAACGGGATGGCGCTACTGAGCCGTTACTGATCAGTTGACGGCTTTTCCCACAGGTTAATCCCGCCTTCTACCGCGAAGCTGTCGATTTCCGCCAGTTCTTCACGGGTGAAACTCAAGTTCTTCAACGCCCCGACGTTTTCAATGATTTGCTCTGGACGGCTCGCACCGATCAGCGCGGAGGTGATCCGTGGATCGCGCAACGTCCAAGCCAGCGCCAGTTGCGCCAGGCTTTGACCACGACGCTTGGCGATCTCATTCAATGCACGGACGTGAGCAATGTTGGCCTCCGACAAGTGCGACGCCTGCAATGAACCACCGCCCGGCTTGTTGACCCGCGCATCTTTCGGCACGCCGTTGAGGTATTTGTCGGTCAACAGGCCCTGTGCCAACGGAGTAAAGGCAATCACGCCCGCACCCAACTCATCCGTCGCATCCAGCAGATCGCGTTCAACCCAACGGTTGAGCAGGTTGTAGGCCGGCTGATGGATCAACAGTGGCACTTTCCACTCTTTGAGCAACGCCGCCATCTCACGGGTTTTTGCCCCGGAATAAGAAGAGATGCCGATGTACAGCGCTTTGCCCTGCTGCACGGCGGTGGCCAGTGCGCTGGCAGTTTCTTCCAGTGGGGTCAGTGGATCGAAGCGGTGCGAATAAAAGATATCCACATAGTCCAGGCCCATGCGTTGCAGGCTTTGATCGAGGCTGGCCAGCACGTATTTGCGCGAACCACCGCCCTGACCATACGGGCCTGGCCACATGTCCCAACCGGCTTTGCTGGAGATGATCAGCTCGTCGCGGTAGTGCTTGAAATCTTCGCGCAGCAGACGTCCGAAGTTGGTCTCGGCGCTGCCGTAAGGCGGGCCATAGTTGTTGGCCAGGTCGAAGTGGTTGATGCCCAGGTCGAACGCTGTACGCAACAGCGCGCGCTGAGTGTCCATCGGCGTGCTGTCGCCGAAGTTGTGCCACAACCCCAGAGATAGAGCGGGCAGCACCAGACCGCTACGGCCAACGCGGCGGTACGGAATGGATTCGTAACGGTTTTCGGCAGCGATATAAGTCATCGAACGTCTCTCGTTTAAGGAGCCTGGATTGCGACTCTTGAATCGAAGCCGCAGTTCCCTGTTTTTATTAATGCTGATCCCTTTCAGCCGGACCAGACGAGCTGGCCGAGCATACGCCCACGGCAAATTCTTTCAATAGTCCGACTAATGTTGTCGAGGTATTACGGGATTCATTGTTGATTTTATTGCAACTGGGGAAGGTTGATGTGCTGGTGAACAACGCGGGGGGCTGAAAACCACGTGTTCGCCAAGGAACTGCGTGGTCGCAACATCACCGTGAGCGCCGGGTGGGTTGGCCTGATCGATGTCAGAACAACAACACATTTCTGTAGGAGCTGCCGAAGGCTGCGATCCCGTCGGCCGGAAGGCCGTTCCGGCCCTATCGCAGCCTCCGGCAGCGCCTACAGGTGATCGCCATAGCGGCCACTATTTCAGGCAATCATCCTTCTCCAGCAAGTTCGCCTGAGACACATTGCAACCCGCCGGTACGCTGCGGGTCAGCCAGACGTTGCCGCCGACGGTGGAGCCTTTGCCGATGGTGATGCGCCCGAGAATGGTGGCGCCGGCATAGATCACCACGTCGTCTTCAACGATCGGGTGACGGGCATGGCCTTTCTGCAATTGGCCGTCCTCGTCTGCCGGGAAACGTTTCGCGCCCAACGTCACCGCCTGATAGATCCGTACCCGTTCGCCGATGATCGCGGTTTCGCCGATCACCACACCCGTCCCGTGGTCGATAAAGAAGCTCTGACCGATTTGCGCACCTGGGTGAATGTCGATGCCGGTGGCGGAGTGGGCAATTTCCGAACTGATGCGTGCCAGCAACGGCAAACCGGCGCGATACAGGTGGTGCGCCAGGCGATGGTGGATCACCGCAAGAATGCCGGGGTAGCACAGCAACACTTCATCGACGCTACGCGCCGCCGGGTCACCGTGATAAGCGGCCAACACGTCGGTATCGAGCAACACGCGCAATGCCGGCAGTGCAGCGGCGAACGCCTGAATCAGCTTAGTGGCGTGCTTTTCTGCATCCACGATACTTTCACCGTGCTGGCGGGCGGCATAGCGCAACTCCAGTCGGGCTTGAGCCAACAAGGCATTGAGCGCTACGTCGAGCGTATGGCCAACGTAGAAGTCTTCGCTCTCTTCGCGCAGATCCACCGGCCCCAGACGCATCGGAAACAAAGCCCCGCACAGCGCATCAAGGATATCGCTCATGGCCGCGCGCGATGGCAGCTCACGGCCACCCTGCTCGCCGCTCACTCGCCCGTTGCGGGTCCGCCAATCATCACGCGCAGAACGTAACTGGCTGACGATTTGCTGCAGCTGCCAGTTTCCGGAACGGTTATCGGCGGATGCTTCTGGAATGTCGCTCACGCTCACTACTCCTTCTGCTTTCAAGGTAAAGCCAGGTCACAGCCAGAAAGGTGCGGCCGCTGGATATGCTCACTCTACGGCAATCTTTTGCGACGAAAAATTAACAATTTCCGTAAGGGTTTTGCCGGATGCGGATTTTGCGTGTCCTCATGTTGCGCAGAGCCGAGAGCACTGCCTATAGTCCATCGACTCACTGCCCGGTTTATTTCCCCATCATGATCAAACAACAGCTGTCTCGTTTTAACCGTATGGAATTGCTCGGCGCCCCCACGGCTCTGGAAAAACTGCAGCGACTGTCCGCCTGGGCGGGGCGGGATATTTACGTCAAACGCGATGACACCACGACCCTGGCGCTGGGCGGCAACAAGGTGCGCAAACTTGAATACCTGGCCGCCGACGCACTGGCACAGGGCGCCGACACCTTGATCACCGCCGGTGGTTTGCAATCCAACCATGCCCGCCAGACGGCCGCGTTGGCTGCTCAGCTGGGTCTTGGTTGCGTGGTGTTGCTGGAAAATCCACTCGGCACCAATGACCGCAATTACCTGCACAACGGCAACCGTTTGTTGCTGGACCTGTTCGACGCGAAGGTCGAGCTGGTAGAGAACCTGGACAACGCCGACGATCAATTGCACGCCTTGGCCGCCCGTCTGCGCAACAGCGGGAAAAAACCGTATCTGGTACCTATCGGTGGTTCGAGCCCGGTCGGCGCGCTGGGTTACGTGCGCGCCGGGCTGGAATTGGCCGAGCAGATCAAACTCACGGGGCTGGATTTCGCTGCGGTGGTGCTGGCCTCGGGCAGCGCCGGCACACACAGCGGGCTGGCGATTGGCTTGAGCGAGTCATTGCCGAAACTTCCGGTGGTCGGTGTCACCGTTTCCCGCAGCGATGAAGCGCAACGGCCTAAGGTTCAGGGTCTGGCGGAGCGCACTGCGGAGTTGCTGGGTATCAATTTGCCAAGCAGTTTCAAGGTCGAGTTGTGGGACGAATATTTCGCCCCAGGCTATGGCGCACCCAATGCTGGCGCCTTGGCGGCAATCAAGTTGGTGGCCAGCCAGGAAGGTCTGTTGCTGGATCCGGTGTACACCGGCAAGGCCATGGCCGGGCTGCTGGATGGTATCGGCCGCAACCGTTTCGATGACGGCCCGATCATCTTTCTGCACACCGGTGGCGCACCGGCATTGTTTGCTTATCCCGATATTTTTTCCGGGTAAAAGCTGAAGGGCAGCTATATTCGAATTGGAGCTATATAAAGCACTTTTAGTTATTTCAATTACTATATAGCTGCCCTCTATAGTCACACCGCGTGAAGGACTACGAATTGGAATAAGGCCGCTTGAAAACGCTGGATTAAGTTTCTCGGCCGCAGTAGCTTTCGTCGGGTCTGATTCTTGCCTGACATTTAAAAATCACAATAAGGGGCTCGTCATGAACATTGCTGCCATCCGCCGCACATTTCTGCTTTCCACGCTGAGCCTCGTGCTTGGTACTGCTCTGGTCGGCCAAGCGGTCGCCGGTGACCAACTGCAAAAAATCAAAGACAGTAAAACGATCAAAGTCGGCCTGGAAGGCACTTACCCGCCCTTCAGCTTTGTCGATGCTGACGGCAAGCTCACTGGTTTCGAAGTCGAGTTCTCCAACGCATTGGCCAAAGAGCTGGGCGTGAAGGCCGATATCCAGCCGACCAAGTGGGACGGCATCCTGGCAGCTCTGGAATCCAAGCGCCTGGACGTGGTGATCAACCAAGTGACGATCTCTGATGAGCGCAAGAAGAAGTATGACTTCTCCGAGCCTTACACCATTTCCGGGATTCAAGCGCTGACCGCCAAGAAAAATGCCGGCAAGTTCCCGACACCTGAGTCGTTGTCCGGCCATAAAGTCGGTGTCGGCCTGGGCACCAACTACGAGCAATGGCTGAAAGAACACGTGCCAGGCGCAATCGTCAAAACCTATGACGATGACCCAACCAAGTTCCAGGACCTGATGGTTGGCCGTACCGATGCGATCCTCGTCGATCGTCTGGC
This sequence comes from Pseudomonas sp. NA-150, assembly GCF_044336365.1. Taxonomy (NCBI): domain Bacteria; kingdom Pseudomonadati; phylum Pseudomonadota; class Gammaproteobacteria; order Pseudomonadales; family Pseudomonadaceae; genus Pseudomonas; species Pseudomonas sp. NA-150. Next base: position 6,536,579 of record NZ_CP172305.1, read on the forward strand.
GGCACTGGAAGAAACCAAAAAAACCGGCGACAAGCTGGCCGTGTCCGGCGATGCGTTTTCCCGTCAGGAAGCCGGTATTGCTATTCGCAAAGGTGAGCCTGAAACCGTGGCTGCGGTCAACGCTGCCATCGACAAACTGCGCGCCGACGGCACGCTGGCCAAGTTGTCGCAGAAGTACTTCGGCTCTGACGTGACCAAATGATTGAAGAGAGTCTAAAGCTCGCGCTGGACTCCGCGCCCTTCTTGCTGAGGGGCGCGTACTACACCGTCATTCTCAGCCTGGGCGGGATGTTTTTCGGCTTGCTGCTGGGTTTCGGCCTGGCGCTGATGCGCTTGTCACGCTTGAAGCTGGTCAGTGGTATTGCACGGGTGTACGTGTCGTTCTTTCGCGGAACGCCGCTGCTCGTGCAGTTGTTCGTGATCTATTACGGCCTGCCGCAATTGGGCATCGAACTCGACCCACTGCCCGCTGCACTGATCGGGTTTTCCCTGAACATGGCAGCCTACGCCTGCGAGATTCTGCGTGCGGCTATCGGCGCAGTGGATCGCGGTCAGTGGGAAGCCGCAGCCAGTATCGGCATGACCCGCGCGCAGACCATGCGCCGGGCGATCCTGCCGCAAGCGGCGCGCACCGCGTTGCCGCCACTGGGCAACAGCTTTATTTCACTGGTCAAGGACACCGCGCTGGCGGCCACGATTCAGGTGCCTGAGTTGTTCCGTCAGGCCCAGCTGATCACCGCGCGAACCTTCGAAATTTTCACCATGTACCTTGCCGCTGCCCTGATCTACTGGATCCTCGCCAGTCTGCTCGCGCACTTGCAGAACCGTCTGGAAGCGAGGGTCAATCGGCATGATCTGGAGTCTTGAAGCATGATCACGGTTGAGAAACTGACCAAAGAGTTCAAAGGCAACGCCGTGCTCAAGGGCATCGACCTGCAGATCAATGAAGGCGAAGTCGTTGCCATCATCGGCCCCAGTGGTTCTGGCAAAACCACGCTGCTGCGTTGCCTCAACTTTCTCGAAGAACCTTCCAGCGGCCGGATTCGCGTGGGCGACATCGAGATTGACGGCAGCCGTCCGCTGAACCAGCAGGCGGGTTTGATCCGGCAACTGCGGCAGCATGTCGGGTTCGTGTTTCAGAACTTCAACCTGTTCCCCCATCGCACGGCGCTGGAAAACGTCATCGAAGGCCCGATCGTGGTGAAAAAAACACCACGCGCGGAAGCGCTGGCCCTGGGCCGTGCGCTGCTGGCCAAGGTCGGTCTCGCGGGCAAGGAAGATGCGTATCCTCGACGCCTGTCCGGCGGCCAACAGCAACGGGTAGCCATTGCCCGAGCGCTGGCCATGGAACCGGAAGTGATCCTGTTCGATGAACCGACTTCAGCGCTGGACCCGGAATTGGTGGGTGAAGTGCTCGCCACCATCCGTGCGCTGGCGGAAGAAAAACGCACCATGGTCATCGTCACCCACGAGATGAGCTTTGCCCGTGACGTTGCCAACCGGGTGGTGTTCATCGACAAAGGCGTGATCGTTGAACAAGGCGAAGCCAAGGCGTTGTTCGCCAATCCCAAGGAAGAACGTACGCGTCAGTTCCTCGAACGCAGCCGCAATTAAAAAACGCCTTACCTGTAGGAGCTGCCGAAGGCTGCGATCGAACGTGATCGCGATGGTGATCTGGCGATTTATCGCAGCCTTCGGCAGCGCCTGCACCGAGCGCGGCGCCCCCGATTTTGTAGGATCAACCTTGAACCTTCACGTCTCCCGCTGACCGTATTAGCGTAGGAGATCTCTGATTAATTTGCCCCTTCGCTCTTTTGCCTTTTGCCTTCATTGACACTCGTTGCCCTTCGCTCTTAGCTAGGCCGCATGCCCCGTTATTTGCGTTTAATTAAGGACTAAGGAGTGTTTAACATGGCCAGTAAAGACCCGACTTTCAACCCCCTGAAACTGCTCGCGCCGGTTTTGCCTCAGGCAAATAAACACGGCATTGGCACACACGCTGCCGCACATTTAATCGTCACGGTCAGCCCCTATGCATCGATGGAGGAAGGCGACCTGATTGAACTGTTCTGGGGCGGTTGTTACGTCGCCTCGAAACAACTGACAGCCGCAGATCTCGGCAAGCCCGCGGCCCTGCGAGTACCGGAAAGCTTTCTGCACAGCGGTCGAATCAGCGTCTGGTATCAAGTGCAAAAAATTGGCAGCACACCATCCCTCTCACCGGTCACAGACGTGTCCATCAAGCTCGACTGCCCCGGCGGACAGTTGATCGACAGCGGTATCGGAGAGAATCAAGGGTTAGCGCCACTGGCCGTGCCAGATACCGTATTACGCAACGGGCTGACGGCCCGGCAGCTCAAGCACGGTGTTGCGCTGACCATCGAGGCGTATCAAAACATGGCGGTCAAGGATGAAATCACCCTGCGTTGGGGAGACCTGCGCATGGACCTGCCCGCCATAAACGCCGAAGACGTCGGCAAACCCATCACCTTGAAAGTGCCGCCGACCTTGATTCGGGACGCCGGGGAAGATGAACAACTGGAAGTGACTTACTGCGTCATCGACCGGGTTGGAAACAACTCCCGTTGGGCACCCCCGCGCGCTCTGAAGGTGAGTGGAGTCCGTGTTTGAAGAGTGGATTGAATGAACTGCATGGGCGACCACACGCTGTTTCAAACCGCGTTGTATTCGCCCATCAGCTTCTCCCGTAAAAAATCCGTGGCTGCAAAGCTATGCCAACACATACAAAGCGCAACATTTCTCCAGCGTAAGCTCATCCCTTCTATTCTTATTCCAAAAACAACGTTTATTTAATTTTTATACACGCTTAGGGTATATAGACCGGACCACCGGACCACCATCAGTTTGTTTTCAAAGTCGATGAGGTTTGGAATGGTCACGCATACCGTCACCCCCGCGAACAACGCCGGGACATCACTCGCAGCCAAGGAGCAGCGCTGATGTCTGACCTGGCTGCTGCATCCCTCCAGCACGCGCTGGACATCGCACCACTATTACTGCCGGCCAAGGTCCTGATCGACGACGCCGAGGTTATCGCTGCTGCCCATGAACTGGCCGGGATTGCCCGCCAGCATGCGGCGCAACGTGACCGCCAGCGCAAATTGCCTTGGGCAGAAATCGAATATTTCACCCGCAGCGGTCTGGGCAGTATCTCCATCCCTCATGAATACGGCGGCCCACAGGTTTCCTTCGTGACCATCGCCGAGGTGTTCGCGATCATCTCCGCTGCCGACCCGGCGTTGGGACAGATCCCGCAGAACCAGTTCGGCATCCTCAACTCATTGCTGGGCAGCGCCACCGCCGAGCAGAAAAAAGAGCTGTTCCAAAGCGTGCTGGACGGCTGGCGCATCGGCAATGCCGGACCCGAACGCGGCACCAAGAACACCCTGGACATCAAGGCACGCATCGTTAAGAGCGGTGATCACTTTTTGCTCAGCGGTCAGAAGTTTTATTCCACCGGTGCGCTGTTCGCCCATTGGGTCGCGGTCAAAGCGTTGAACGAAGAGGGCAAACAGATTCTCGCCTTCGTCCAGCGCGGCACGCCTGGCCTGCGCATCGTCGACGACTGGTCCGGGTTCGGCCAACGCACCACCGCCAGCGGCACCGTGCTGCTGGACAACGTGCGTGTCGAAGCCGAGCACGTCGTCGATAACTGGCGCCTGGCGCTGATTCCGAATATCCAGGGCGCGGTGTCGCAGCTGATTCAAGCGGCCATCGACGCCGGGATCGCCCGCGAAGCCATCGACGACAGCATCCGTTTCGTTCGTGAACGTTCGCGGCCATGGATCGAGGCCAAGGTCGAACGCGCCAGCGACGATCTGTATGTGATCGCCGACATCGGCAAGCTGAAACTGGAGCTGCATGCCGCCGAAGCGCTGCTGCGCAAGGCCGGGAAGGTGCTGGATGAAGTCTACGCCGCGCCGATCAACGAACAATCGGCGGCCCGCGCGTCGATTGCGGTCGCTGAAGCCAAAGTCCTGACCACCGAAATCTCCCTGCTCGCCAGCGAGAAACTGTTCGAGCTGGCCGGCAGCCGCGCCACCCTTGCCGAGTTCAACCTCGACCGCCACTGGCGCAACGCGCGCGTCCATACCCTGCATGACCCGGTGCGCTGGAAATACCACGCTGTGGGCGCTTATCACCTGAACGGCACCGTGCCCGCGCGGCATTCCTGGATCTGACCAGACCACTGGAGAGCAACACATGAGTCTTCTTTCTTCTCTGCACGAGCCCGTCGCAGTGATCCGCAGCGATGCCGAAGCCCTGCAAAAGGCGGCTGAGCTGGCTGATTTTTTCAAAACCTCAAGCGCCCAGCGTGACCGCGAGCGCCGCCTGCCAGATGCCGAACTCGAGCTGTTTTCCCGATCGGGCCTTTGGGGCATCAGCGTGCCAAAAGCCTTCGGCGGTGCCGGGGTGTCCAGTGTGACCCTGGCCAAGGTGATTCAGATCATTGCCGAGGCGGATGGCTCCCTCGGGCAAATCCCGCAGAACCATTTCTACGCCGTCGAAGTGTTGCGTGTGAACGGCAGCGCCCCACAACAGCAACGCCTGTTTGCCGAAGTACTGGCCGGTAAACGCTTCGGCAACGCCCTGGCGGAACTGGGCACCAAAACCGCCAACGACCGCACTACCCGCCTGACTCGCGACGGCGACGGTTACCGCATCAACGGCCGCAAGTTTTACTCGACCGGCGCGTTGTATGCGCAACGGATCCCGACCTCGGTTATCGACGATAACGGTGTGCAGCAACTGGCGTTCGTGCCTCGCGACAGTGACGGTTTAACCGTGATTGACGACTGGAGCGGTTTCGGCCAACGCACTACCGGCAGTGGTTCGGTGGTGTTCGAAAACGTCTGGGTCAGCGCCGATGACGTGGTGCCGTTCCAAACCGCTTTCGAGCGGCCGACCACCCTCGGTCCATTGGCGCAGATCCTTCACGCGGCGATCGACACCGGCATCGCCCGCGCCGCTTATGAAGATGCGTTGCAGTTTGTCCGCACCCGGACCCGGCCGTGGATCGATTCCGGGATCGACAAAGCCATCGACGATCCCCTGACCCTGCACAGTTTCGGCAAGCTCGGCACTCGCCTGCACGCCGCCGAAGCGCTGCTGGAACGCGCCGGTGAATTCCTTGATCACGCGCAGGCGGATAGCAGCGCAGCCAATGTCGCCGCTGCATCGATTGCCGTGGCCGAAGCCCGAGCGATCAGCACCGATATCTCTCTGGCAGCGGGCAGTACGCTGTTCGAACTGGCTGGCAGTCAGGCGACCCTCGCCGAACACGGCCTCGACCGCCATTGGCGCAACGCTCGCGTGCACACGCTGCACGACCCGGTGCGCTGGAAGTATCACGCCATCGGCAATTACTACCTCAACGATGAAAACCCACCGCTGCGGGGGACCATCTGATGAGCAAGAAAAAGATCCTGCTCAATGCGTTCAACATGAACTGCATCGGCCATATCAATCACGGCCTGTGGACCCATCCGCGGGATAACTCGACCCAGTTCAACACTCTCGAATACTGGACCGAGCTGGCGCAACTGCTGGAGCGCGGGCTGTTCGACGGGTTGTTTATCGCCGATATCGTCGGCGTGTACGACGTGTATCAGAACTCGGTGGAGGTGCCACTCAAAGAGGCCATCCAGTTGCCGGTCAACGACCCGCTGCTGCTGGTTTCGGCGATGGCCGCCGTCACCAAAAACCTCGGCTTCGGCCTCACCGCCAACCTCACCTACGAGCCGCCGTATCTGTTCGCCCGCCGCATGTCGACGCTCGATCACCTGAGTCGCGGCCGAGTGGGTTGGAACATCGTCACGGGTTACCTCGATAGCGCCGCCAAGGCCATGGGCCTCAACGAACAGGCCGAGCACGACCGTCGTTATGACCAGGCCGATGAGTACCTGGAAGTGCTCTACAAGTTGTGGGAAGGCAGCTGGGAAGACGACGCGGTGCTCAATGATCGCGAGCAGCGGATCTATGCCCAGCCCGACAAAGTTCACAAGGTGGAGCACAAGGGCGAGTTCTATCAGGTGGAGGGTTATCACCTGTGCCAACCGTCACCGCAGCGCACGCCGGTGCTGTTCCAGGCGGGCAGTTCCGAGCGCGGTTTACAGTTCGCCGGGCGCCACGCCGAGTGCGTGTTCATCAGTGGGCAGAACAAGGTCGCGACCCGCGAGCAAGTGGATAAGGTGCGCGACAGTGCCGTAGCCGCTGGGCGCAACCCGGATGACGTGAAGGTGTTCATGGGTTTGAACGTGATCGTCGCCGCCACCGAAGAACTGGCTCAGGCGAAGAAGCGCGAGTATCAGGAATACGCCAGCGCCGAAGCAGGTGTTGCGCACTTCGCGGCGTCCACCGGGATCGATTTCGCCGAGTACGAACTGGACGAGCCGATTCAATACGTGAAGAGCAACGCGATTCAGTCCGCGACCAAAAACCTGAAGAACAACGACTGGACCCGACGCCGCTTGCTCGATCAGCACGCCCTCGGCGGGCGCTACATCACCTTGGTCGGTTCGCCTGAGCAGATAGCCGACGAGCTGGAATCCTGGATCGCCGAAACCGGCCTCGACGGCTTCAACCTGACGCGCACCGTGACCCCGGAAAGTTATGTCGACTTCATTGACCTGGTGATCCCGGAGTTGCAACGCCGAGGTTCCTACAAAACCGCTTATGACAGCGGCAGCCTGCGCGAAAAGCTGTTTCGCGAGGGTGGCGCCAGGTTGCCGGAGCGGCATGCAGGCGCGGGATATCGGCGCTCCAAACAATGACATTGCGACCGCTTCGCGGCCGATCGCGGGCAAGCCCGCTCCTACACATTAAATGCGATCCCTTGTAGGAGCGGGCTTGCCCGCGATGACGGCCGAACAAACACCATCAATTTTTCTGGAATACATCCATGACCAAAACCTTGATCACCCTCGCCCTGGCGCTGTTCGCCCTCAACACCCAGGCCGCCGAAGCCCCGCTCAAAGTCGGCACCACTGCCGCGTTTTCTATTGCCCTGGAATCCGCCGTCGAAGAAGCCGCCAAACAAGGCCTGAAGGTCGAGCTGGTGGAATTCACCGACTGGATCGCACCCAATGTCAGCCTGGCTGCCGGCGATATCGATGTGAATTACTTCCAGCACGTGCCCTTCCTGGAAAACGCCAATGCGGCGGCCGGCACTCATCTGGTGCCGTACGCTTCCGGCATCATCAATAACGTTGGCCTGTACTCGAAGAAATACAAAAGTTTCGCTGAGCTGCCAGTCGGCGCCAGCGTCGCTATCGCCAACGACCCGATCAACAGCGGGCGTGGTCTGCAACTGCTGGCCAAGGCCGGTTTGATCACCCTCAAACCCGGCGTCGGTTACAAGGCCACCGAAGAAGACATCATTGCCAACCCGAAGAAGATCAAACTGATCCAAGTCGAAGCCGTGCAACTGGTGCGTGCCTATGACGACGCTGATCTGGTGCAGGGCTACCCCGCCTATATCCGCATGGCGAAGACCTTTGATGCCAACTCTGCCTTGCTGTTCGACGGGCTGGATCACAAGGAGTACGTGATTCAATTCGTGATCCGCCCAGAGAGCAAAAGCGACCCACGCCTGGCCAAGTTCGTCGACATTTACCAGCACTCGCCAGTGGTCCGCGCCACACTGGACAAGCTGCACGGCAAGCTCTACCAAGCCGGCTGGGAAGGCTAACCAATGAACGCACCCGCGCAACGCAGGCTGACCCTTGATCCACCCGAAAGCGCTCACACCACTCAACTGCATCCGGACCTGAATCGCGCCCATGTGCGCTTTATCAATCTGGGCAAGACCTACGACAGCCAGCACGGTCCGGTGCATGCACTACAGAACATCGACCTGGCAATCCAGCGCGGCGAGGTGTTCGGCATCATTGGTCGTAGCGGTGCCGGCAAGTCGTCGCTGATCCGCACCATCAATCGCCTGGAAAGCCCGAGCAGCGGCCGGGTGTTGATTGATCAAGTGGATATCGGCGAGTACGACGAAAACCATCTGGTGCAACTGCGCCGACGCGTCGGCATGATCTTTCAGCACTTCAACCTGATATCGGCCAAGACCGTGTGGCAGAACGTTGAGCTGCCGCTCAGGGTGGCCGGGGTTCCCAAAGAACAGCGCCAACGCAAAGTCGCCGAGCTGCTGGAGCTGGTCGGCCTGCAGGACAAGCACAAGGCCTACCCGGCGCAGTTGTCCGGCGGCCAGAAACAAAGGGTGGGGATTGCTCGCGCACTGGTACACGAGCCAGCGATTTTGCTGTGCGATGAAGCCACCTCGGCGCTGGACCCCGAGACCACGCAATCGATCCTCGGCCTGCTGCGCGAGATCAATCAGCGCCTGGGCCTGACCATCATTCTGATCACCCATGAAATGGCGGTCATTCGCGATATCTGCGACCGCGTGGTGGTGCTTGAGCAGGGTGAAGTTGTGGAGCACGGCCCAGTGTGGCAAGTCTTTGGCAATCCTCGGCATGAGGTCAGTAAAACTTTGCTCGCACCGTTGCAACACGGTCTACCCGAGGACTTGCAGGCGCGTTTGCAGCCGCAGCCGCAACAACCGGGGGCAGCACTGGTGCTGGATTTGCATTTCACCGGCGTCAGCGGCGAAGAACCGGACCTGGCAGCGCTGTTCAATGCCCTCGGTGGCAAGGTCAGCTTGTTGCAGGGCGGCGTCGAACGTATTCAAGGGCGCGCGCTTGGGCATTTGCTGCTGGCGGTGGCGGGCTCTCCCCATGGTCGCGACGAATTGCTCAGCCGCGCCCGCACACTGGCGCAACGCGCGGAGGTATTGGGTTATGTGGTTTGACCGCTTGCTTCAGGGTGCCATCGACACCTTTTTGATGGTCGGCGTGTCGTCGTTGATTGCGCTGTTATTGGGTGTTCCGTTGGCGGTGATTCTGGTCACCAGCGGCAAGGGCGGGATTTATCAAGCGCCGAACCTGAATCGGTTGCTGGGGGTTTTCGTTAACCTGTTCCGCTCGATTCCGTTCCTGATTTTGATGGTCGCGCTGATCCCCTTCACCCGGCTGATCGTCGGTACCACCTACGGGGTGTGGGCCGCCGTGGTGCCGCTGACCATCGCCGCAACGCCGTTTTTTGCGCGGATTGCCGAGGTCAGTTTGCGCGAGGTTGATCACGGCTTGATCGAAGCCGCGCAGGCCATGGGTTGCCGGCGCTGGCACATCGTCTGGCATGTGTTGCTGCCGGAAGCGCTGCCGGGCATCGTCGGCGGTTTCACCATTACCCTGGTGACGATGATCAACTCATCGGCCATGGCCGGCGCCATCGGTGCCGGTGGTTTGGGTGACATCGCCTACCGCTATGGCTACCAGCGCTTCGACAGCCAGGTAATGCTGACGGTTATCGTGTTGCTGGTGGTGCTGGTGGCGGTGATTCAGTTAGGAGGTGATCGCCTGGCGCTGGCGCTGAACAAACGCTGAGCAATTGAACTAATGCCTGACGGGGGTATATTTAGTGCTTACTCACCCCAGACTGGCTGCAATGAAACTCGATCCGCAGGACCTCGCCCAAATCACCGACACCACCGTCGGCCACTACAACGAAGTGGCTGACGACTTCCGCGAAGGAACCCGCGATCACGACGTCAGCCAGAACATCAATGCCCTGCTGCGGCATATCGAAGGCGCTGCGCCCTTTCAAATTCTCGACTTCGGCTGCGGGCCGGGCCGGGATCTGCAGACCTTTACCGCCATGGGCCACATCGCGGTTGGCCTCGATGGCACCGAACGCTTCACCGAAATGGCCCGCGCCGACAGTGGGTGTGAGGTCTGGCAGCAAAACTTCCTGAAGCTCGACCTGCCCGCCGAACGTTTCGACGGCATCTTCGCCAACGCCGTGCTGTTCCACGTGCCACGCCAGGAACTGCCACGGGTTCTGCGTGAACTGCACGCGACCCTGAAGCCGCGCGGCGTACTGTTCAGCTCCAACCCTCGGGGCGATAACAAGGAAGGCTGGAACGGCAGCCGCTACGGCTCGTACCACGACCTGGAAAACTGGCGTGAGTTGCTGACCGAAGCCGGGTTTGTCGAACTGGAACACTACTTCCGGCCGCCGGGCTTGCCGATTGAGCAGCAGCCCTGGCTGGCGAGCGTCTGGCGCAAGGCCTGACGCCACCAACTCTGTAGGAGCGGGCTCGCCCGCGATCCACTCTCTATCTGAGAAACCGCAATCGCGGCGGTGCGGCGATCCGACAAGCCCGCTCCTACGGGGAGTTGCGGTCTGTCGGATATTTTTTCAAACCCCTTCATTTTCCGCACGCCCAGCCGATGCCCACTTCGACGGACACACTTTCCGAAGAATAACGGTCCGTCGGCATAAAAAAAGTTTGCAGCTGCCTTTATATCCGCGAGTCATCGGTACTACGTGGTCTTTACAAAAAAAATCTGGAGCGCGGATGAACATTAAACAGAAACTCACGTGGGCGTTTGCAATCATCGCCTGCTTGCCCGTTGTACTGGTCGCCACGTTGGTGGTGTTGAATTTGCGCAGCGAAGCGCGGACGTCGTTCGTCGAAGGCAGTTCGCGGGAAATTCGCCAGGTCAGCAACGCCATGCAGCTGTTCTTCGAAGGTATCAGCCAGAACGTTGACTACCTGGCGAACCAGCCGCTGATCAAAAGCACCGATGACACGCTCAAGAGCTACGTCGGCGCCGATGCGAAAAGCATTGTGCCCAACGAGTTTGATCGGCAGGTGCTCGGGCTGCTGACCAGCATCGGCGAAAACCACCCCGGCTATGCTTACGCGATCATCGGTACCGCTGCGGGCGGCTATGTGTCCTGGCCTGACGATCAGACCATGAGCAACTATGACCCGCGCCAGCGGCCCTGGTACAAAGCGGCCATGGCCAATCCGGGCAAATCGATTCGTACCGCTGCCTACTATTGGGGCGCGACCAACACCACCTACGTCAGCACCGTGCACACCGTGGCCAACAAGCTCGGCAACCCCGGCGGCGTCGTCAGTATCGACGTGTCGCTGCAACGCCTGACTGAGCTGGTGAAACAGATCAAGCTCGGCGAAAGCGGCTACCTGATGCTGATGGAAAACGACGGCACCGTGCTCGTCGACCCGGCGCAAACCGAACACAACTTTAAAGCTCTGGGCAGCCTGGGCGACGGCTACGCACAACTGGCCAAGGCCGGCAAAGGCCTGGTCGAAGTCGAGTTGAATGGCGAGCACTACATGGCCAACGTCTGGCCGTCGGAGCAGTTGGGCTGGACCTTCATCGGTCTGATCAAAGAAAAAGAAGTCATGAGCTCGGCGACTCAGTTGACCTGGTTGATCGCTATCATCGCCGCTGTTCTAGCCGTGGTATTCGCGGTGGTCGGTGCCAGCTTCGCCAGCGTGATCGTGCGTCCTATTCGCAGCGTCGCCAGTGGTCTGGAAGGCATTGCCCAAGGCGAAGGCGACCTGACGCAAAACCTGCAAATCCGTGGCAACGATGAAACGGCGCAACTGGCGAACTGGTTCAACAAGTTCCTGGGTGCCATTCGCAGCCTGATCCAGAGCATCGGCCAGGCCGCGAGCCACATCCTCACCACCTCCCACAGCTCGACCCAAGTGTCCAACGACATGGCCAAAGCGGCCGAGCGTCAGCGTGAGGCGGTGGACATGGTATCAACCGCGTTCCACCAAATGGTCGCCACCGCCAACGAAGTCGCCCGCTCTTGCAGCCAGGCAGCGGACTCAGCCGACAGCGGCCAGAACCAGGCCCGCGAAGGCCAGCGGCAGATCGATGCGGCCGTACAGAGCGTTGATCAGTTGAGCCAGGAAATCGAACAGTCCGCGCAGTCGATGCAACAACTGGAGCGCGACAGCAACGATATCCAGTCGATTCTCGGCACCATCCGCTCCATCGCCGAACAGACTAACCTGCTGGCCCTTAACGCTGCGATCGAAGCGGCGCGCGCCGGTGAACAAGGTCGTGGTTTTGCGGTGGTCGCTGACGAAGTTCGCGCACTGGCGAAACGGACTGCCGATTCCACTGCGGAAATCGACGGTCTGCTGGGCAACCTGGCCAAGCGCACCAGCCAGGTGACCCAACGCATGCACGCGAGCATTGAAGTGTCGCAAGAATCGGTAAGCCGCATTGGTTTGGCCCGCACCAGCTTCGGCCAGATCCGTGAATCGGTGGACGTAATCCGCGACATGAACACGCAAATCGCCACCGCAGCAGAAGAGCAGCACCACGTCGCCGAAGACATCAACCGCCACATCAGCCAGATCCACGGCGATGCGCAGTTGGTGGCCGAACTGGCCAACTCGGCGCAGCTGGATTCGCAGAGTCTGGCGGGGTTGTCGAAAGAGCTGGATGGCCTGGTCAAGCGCTTCCGCACGTAATACCGCTTTCGCGAACAGGTTCGCTCCCACCGGGATTACATAAGTCCGGCGGGAGCCAACTTGTTGGCGAATAGCGTGATGTGGCTTCTCAGAAACACCGCCTTCGCGAACCAGTTCTCCCACCTGGGTTGCAAAAATCCAGCGTCACTGTTCCACACCTGGCGAAAATCCCGCACCCTTGGTTCCTACGCAACCAGGACGCGTCCCATGCTGAAAACCCTCGCCGTGGCCAACTACCGCTCGATCAACACGTTGGTGATGCCCCTTGAGCGCCTGAATGTCATCACCGGCCCCAACGGCAGCGGCAAGTCCAACCTCTATCGCGCCCTGCGCTTGCTGGCCGAAACGGCGCAAGGTGGGGTCATCAACGCGCTGGCCCGTGAAGGTGGCTTGGACTCGACATTCTGGGCGGGTCCGGAGCACATCACCCGGCGCATGCGCAGCGGCGAAGTCGAGGTTCAGGGCGGACCGCGGCAGCAGGTCAAACGCCTGCGCCTTGGGTTTGCCGGCGAGGACTTCAGTTACGCCATCTCGTTAGGCTTGCCCGCGCCCAGCACCTCGGCCTTCACGCTTGATCCCGAAATCAAAAAAGAATGCATCTGGGCCGGCCCGCTCTATCGCCCCGCCAGTTTGTTGGTGCAACGCCAGCGGCCCGATGATCCGCGCCCGCGAAGAGCACAATTGGGATGTGCTGGCGCAGCACACGCCGACCTACGACAGCCTGTTCGATCAAGTCGGCAACTTGCGCACCTGCCCCGAAGTGCTGCAACTGCGCGAGATCATTCGCGGCTGGCGCTTCTATGACCACTTCCGCACTGACAACGAAGCCCCGGCGCGCCTGCCGCAACTGGGTACGCGCACACCGGTTCTGCACCACGACGGCCGAGATCTGGCCGCCGCCTTGCAAACCATCCTGGAAATCGGAGACCCTCAGGCGCTGCACACTGCTATCAGCGACGCCTTTCCCGGTGCACGAATCAACATCGCCTGGTTGCACGGTGGGCGTTTTGCGTTGGAGTTTTATCAGGAAGGTTTGCTGCGTCCACTGTCGGCGGCTGAGTTGTCCGACGGCACCTTGCGCTATCTGCTGTTGATCGCCGCCCTGCTGACCCCGCGCCCGCCGACAATGATGGTGCTCAACGAGCCCGAAACCAGCCTGCACCCGGACCTGCTGCCAGCCCTCGCGCGCTTGATCATTCGCGCGTCGCAGCAGTGTCAGATGTGGGTGGTATCACATGCCAGTCGATTGATTGCGGCGCTGGAAAGCCACCCCGAGTGCAATCCCATCGTGCTGGAGAAGAACCTCGGGCAGACCGGAATTGTTGGGCAAGGGATGCTGGATCAGCCGGCGTGGCATTGGCCGGATTAGGGAAATACACAACCCCTGTAGGAGCTGCCGCAGGCTGCGATCGGGCGGGAACCGCCCGCGACATTGAAGGCCGTTCCGGCCTTATCGCAGCCTGCGGCAGCTCCTACAAGGGATTTGCGTTGGTTTTTAACCCTGCCACTTCCCGCCTTCGACAATCACGTCTTCCGGCTTGGTGTCGTCGCTCAGTTGTTTGCGCACGTATTGGTCGTAAAGTTTGAGCAGGTATTTGTCCTCGCCCAACTTCGCCAACTCGGTATTCACCCAATCACGCAGTTCGATGTTGCCCTTCTTCACCGCCGGGGCAATCGGGGCTTCGCCGCCGAGCCTTTCTGGCAATACGCGATAGCCTGGGTTTTGCTTGGCCCAGGTGAACAGCACTAGGTTGTCTTGCGCGTAAGCATCGCCACGGCCGTTGGCCAGGGCTTGGAGGGACTCGGAGTTTTTCTCGAACTTCAGCAGTTTCCAGTCCGGGTGAGTTTTGGTCAGCCAAATATCAGCCGTAGTACCGGTGGTGACGATGGTGGTCTTGCTGGCCAGGTCGTCGAGCTTTTTCACGTCACTGCCTTGAGCGACCAACGCCTGCACCGCAACTTTGAGGTTCGGGTTGGTGAACTCCACCGCTTCCCGACGCTCCGGGGTGACGGTCATGTTGGCCAGGATCAGGTCGACCTTGTCACTTTGCAGAAACGGGATGCGACTGGCGGGTTCAACGGCCACGAACTCGACTTTGCTCTCGTCACCCAGCAGATCTTTCGCGAACTGGCGAGCGATGTCGGTATCGAAGCCGACGTATTTACCTTTCTCGTCGACGAAACCAAAGGGCGGTTTGTCGGTAAACACACCCACCACCAGCTTGCCGCGGGCTTTGATTTTGTCCAGGTAACCGGCCGATGGTGCTGCTGAAACACTGACGGTGGCAGCCGGTTTCGCAGGGGTTTCGGAATTGCCGCAACCGGCCAGCAAGCCGAGGCCGATCAGCGGAAAGAGGAATAACGATTTGGCAGATTTCAAATGGGCAGCGCTCATGACAGCTCCTTGATTTTCGATTTCTTGGGCATGGTTTCTATGTAGGAGAATTTCTCCAGAAACTGCTGCGCCCGTGCGCTCGCCGGGTTCGTGAAGAATGACTCTGGGGTGTTTTGTTCGAGGATGCTTCCGGCCTCCATGAACACGACTCGGTCGGCCACCGCGCGGGCGAAGGCCATTTCGTGGGTGACGATGAGCATGGTCATGCCACCGCGTGCGAGGTCGAGGATCACTTCCAGTACTTCCTTGACCATCTCTGGATCAAGGGCGGCGGTGACTTCATCGAACAGCATCACTTGCGGGTTCATGCACAGCGAACGCACGATGGCGATGCGTTGCTGCTGGCCGCCGGACAGCTGTCGTGGAAAGGCGTCGCGCTTGTCCGACAGACCCACCCGCGCCAACAAAGCTTCGGCCTGGGCCAGCGCTTCGCGACGTTCGCGTTTCTGTACCTTCAGTGGGCCGAGCAGGATGTTCTCCAGCACGCTCATGTGCGGGAACAGGTGATAACTCTGGAACACCATGCCGACGTCCTGACGCACCTGGCGCCAGTCGGTGTTCTTGTCCAGCAGCTCGCGACCGGCGAAGCGCAACTGGCCGCTGTGGGCCACTTCCAGGCCGTTGAGGCAGCGCAGCAGCGTGCTTTTGCCACACCCGCTTGGCCCCAGGATCACGATGACTTCGCCCGATTCGACACTGAGATCAATGCCTTTTAGCACCTGTTGCTCGCCGAAGAATTTGTTGAAGCCCTTGAACTCGATCAATGCGCTCATGCTTGCGTCCAGCGTCGTTCCAGCACGCGGGAAGCGGCCGAAAGCGGGTAGCAGATAAAGAAGAAAAACAGGAATAGCGCGCCGTAGATCAGCACCGATTCGTAGGTACGCTCAATGATCTGCTGGCCGACCTTGATCACGTCGACAACACCGATCAGCACCACCAGCGAGCTGGTTTTGATGATCCGCGTGTAGATGTTGATGGTCGGCGGCGTCATGCGTTTCAGCGCTTGCGGCAGCAGCACATAGCCGTACAACTGCGGATCGGACAGCCCAATGGACAGCCCTGCTTCACGCTGACCGCGCGGCAACGAATGCAGAGCACCGCGTACCACTTCGCCGACTTCGGTCGAACCCCACAATGACAGCACCAGCACCGAGCACCAGAAGTTTGGGATGCTCAGGCCAAAGAAAATCGGCAAGCCGAAGAACAACAGGTAGAGCCAGACCAACACCGGGATCGCGCGAAACAGTTCCAGGTAGATCCGCAGAATCAGGTTCAGCCAACGCAGGTTGAGAGTGCGCAACACGCCGTACAACACGCCGCCGACCGTACTTAAAGCGATGCTCAGAAACGATATGGATAAGGTCTGCAGGGCGCCGCTGGCCAGTTGTGGCAGCGACACCCAGAGCAATTCAAGTCCCGAACTGGCCATGTTGGAGCCTCCGTTCCAGGCGGCTGAGCAACAGCGACAGTGGCAAAAACAGCAGCACGCAAATCAGCGTCAGCACGGTGAGCATTTCGTAGGTCTTGTAGTACAGCGCGATGTAGCTTTTGGTGGTGTACAGAATCTCCGGCACCGCTACCGCCGAGACCACCGTCGTTTCCTTGAGCAGGAAGATGAAATTGGCGAACAACGCCGGCAGGCTGAGAATCCCGGCTTGGGGCAAGATCACGTAACGCAGCAATTGCCACTGCGACAAGCCGATGGAGCGCCCGGATTCCAGCTGCGCCTGAGGCACCGCTTCAACGCCCGCCCGCAACACCTCCGTGAGGTAGGCACCGCCGAGGAAAGTCATGGTGATGATCGCGGCGGAAAATCCCGAGACCTTGATCCCCAACGTCGGCAACGCGAAGTAGATGAAAAACAGCTGAATCAACAACGGGGTGTTACGCGCCAGCTCGACGTACAGCGCCACCAGCCGATGCAGGTAAGGGGTACGAAACACCAGAATCGTTGCGTTGATCAGCGCTACCAGCAGCGAGGTGCAGATGGCGATCAAGCCGACTTGCAACGTCACACCTACCGCCTTGAGAAACGCCGGCAGGGTGCTGAGGATGAAGGGGTAGTCGAGGGTCATGGGGGCAGTCTGAAAGTTAAGCGTGAGGATCGCGGGCAAGCCCGCTCCTACAGGGATATGCGATCAATTAAGGAGAGGCCGGTTGACGCTCGATTGCCCGCGATAGCGGTATGTCAGCTACCCGGCGTCCCATGCACTTCTTCAAAGAAGAAATCTTTCCAGCTGTCTGCCTTGTTTTTCAGCAC
This sequence comes from Pseudomonas sp. NA-150, assembly GCF_044336365.1. NCBI lineage: Bacteria > Pseudomonadati > Pseudomonadota > Gammaproteobacteria > Pseudomonadales > Pseudomonadaceae > Pseudomonas > Pseudomonas sp. NA-150. The sequence goes on from NZ_CP172305.1 coordinate 6,553,625, forward strand.
GCCCAATTCCTGCAATTTGCTGGCATAGATGTAGGTGCGTTGAGGGGTGATGGTGAAATCGATTTCCGGGTCGGCGACGATTTTTTCGACGAAGGCCAATGGCAGTTTCGACTGTTCGACACGCAGGTAAGTCTGCGCCGCTGCCGGTTTGTCGGCCTTGATGATTCTCTCCGCCTCAGCCAGCGCGTCGTAAAAGGCTTTGTAGGTCTTGGGGTTTTCGTCGTGGAATTTCTGCGTGGTGTAGAGCACGTTGAACGTGGCCTGACCACCCAGCACATCGTAAGAACTCAGCACTTTGTGCACGTTAGGGTTTTCCAGTTCCTGGTACTGGAACGGCGGGCTGGAGAAGTGCGAGTTGATTTCCGAACCACCGGCAATCAGCGCCGCAGTGGCGTCCGGGTGCGGCAGGCTGACGGAGATGTCGTCGAATTTCTTGAAGTTGGCGTCGCCGAACTGCTTGGCGGTTTCAATCTGCAAGGTGCGTGACTGGAAGCCAACGCCTGCGGCTGGAACGGCAATGCGATCCTTGTCGCTGAAGTCTTTCAACGACTTCACGTTCGGGTTGTTGGTCAGCAGGTAATTAGGCATCGAGCCGAGCGAGGCGATGGCCTTTACGTTTTGCTTGCCCTTGGTCCGGTCCCACAGCACCAGCATCGGCGGAATGCCGGCCGACACCACGTCCAGCGCACCGGCCAGCAGCGCTTCGTTCATCGCCGTGGAACCGGAAATGCTGTTCCAGTCGACCTTGATGTCGATGCCTTCCTGCTTGCCGTGTTTTTCGATCAATTGTTGATCACGCACCACGTCGAGAATCAGGTAACCGATACCAAATTGCTGGGCGATGCTGATCTTGCCTTCTGCCTGCGCCCCCGTGCTCAGCAAAGCACCGATTAAACCGAACGCTGCAGCGAGTGTTGTAAGCGCCGGACGCTTGAATGGAGTGGCCATGAAGTTCTCGCAAAAAATAGGGAAATCACTAAAAGGGCGACACGTCCGGTAGCCCGGCTGCATATAGCTTACTGTTACATGCATCCATCTAATAAATAGGATTTAGGAATAACCATAGACTCAAATGGCCATCACCCGCGTTGCATGCCCCAGCGCTTCACGGTCAGGCGCTCGATGGTGTTGAACAGCAGGTTTTCCACGATCAGGCCGATCAAAATCACTGCTGCCAGACCGGCAAACACCTTGTCGGTGTACAGCTCGTTGCGGTTCTGGAAGATGTACCAGCCCAAACCGCCTTTGCCTGATGACGCGCCAAATACCAGCTCGGCGGCGATCAAGGTGCGCCAAGCGAACGCCCAGCCGATCTTCAAGCCAGCCAGAATCGATGGCAGTGCCGCCGGGATCAGGATGTACCAGACAAAGCGCAGACCTTTGAGACCGTAGTTGCGCCCGGCCATGCGCTGGGTTTCCGAAACGGCGAGAAAGCCCGAGTAGGTGTTCAGCGCCAACGCCCACAGCACCGAATGCACCAACACGAAAATCAGGCTGTTTTCGCCCAGGCCGAACCACAACAACGACAGCGGCAACAAGGCAATCGCCGGCAGCGGGTTGAACATCGCGGTCAGGGTGCTCAGCAGGTCGCGGCCTAGTTGGGTCGACACGGCCAGGGTGGTCAGGCCGAACGCCATAACGATGCCGATGACATAGCCCTTGACCAATACCGTCAGCGAGATCCAGACCTTGACCAGCAGCTCACCGCTGAGAATGCCATCGTAAAAAGCGTGCGCGGTTTGCAGGAAGCTCGGCAGCAGCAGGTCGTTGTTTTGCAGGCGAGCGGCCAGTTCCCAGATCACCGCCAGGGCAATCAGGATCACGCTTTTACGCACCCAGCTCAGTTGCCAGATACGTTGCGGCAAGGAGATGTCACGGGCCAGATCCTCTTGGGTAAAAGGCTCCAGGGTGACTTCGTATTCCTCGCGAATCGGAGGTGAAAGGCTCATGTTCAGTACCCTAATCCCCTGTAGGAGCGGGCTTGCCCGCGATCAGCTTGATGCGGTGTGTCAGACACACAGCGATCGCGGGCAAGCCCGCTCCTACGGGGTTGTGAATGTTTAATACGCGATGCGTATGTCCTGGAAGTTCAGCTCGCGGTCGGCGACTTCGCCCTCGCCTTCATCGAACAACAGACGATGAATGCGCTGTGCGGAACGCTGGAAGTCGACGCCGCCAAGGCTGTTCAGGTCGTACTGATGGCTGTTGATCTCGGCGCGAACCCGACCTGGGTGCGGCGACAGCAACAGGATTCGATTGCCGACCACCAAGGCTTCTTCAATGGAGTGCGTGACAAACAACAACGTGAAGCGCACTTCCTGCCATAGCTCCAGCAGCTCTTCCTGCATCTTGCGTCGAGTCAGCGCGTCGAGCGCGGCGAAGGGCTCGTCCATCAACAGGATTTTCGGTTGCATGGCCAAGGCGCGAGCAATCGCGACCCGGGCTTTCATGCCGCCGGACAAGGTGTGTGGGTAGACGTCGGCGAAGGCACTCAGGCCGACCTTCTCCAGGTAATAACGCGCACGCTCTTCGGCCTCACGACGCTTCAACGTGCGCGAAGCCAGCAGCGGAAACATGACGTTCTGAATCACTGTTTTCCACGGCGGCAGCTGATCGAACTCCTGGAACACCACGATCCGGTCCGGGCCTGGGTCCTTGACCTCAACGCCCGCCAGACGAATTTGCCCTTCGCTCGGCTGGATAAACCCGGCCACGGCCTTGAGCAACGTGGACTTGCCACAGCCGGACGGGCCGAGCAATACAAAGCGGTCCGCCGGGTCGATTTCGAAACTCACCTGGTGGGTCGCCCGCACCACCCGTTCAGGGGTGCGGTATTCCAGGCTCACGCCCTGGACTTGCAACAGCGGTTCAGCGGTCGGCTGATTCATCTGTTGCGTGGTCGAGCTGCTAGCCGTGTGGCTTTGCGAAACAGCATTCATCAATCAGCTCCCGATCAGAACGGCGCATCACCTTGAATGGTGGTGCGGAACAGCTTGCGGCGCAGTTCAGGCGGGCAACCGGCGGCCAGGTGGATCAACGAGCGGTTGTCCCAGAACACCAGGTCATGGGGCTGCCACTGGTGGCGATAGACATACTCGGGACGCACGCTGTGGGCGTAGATTTCGTCCAGAATCCGGCGGCTTTCGTCTTCCGGCAGACCGACGATGCGCGTGGTGAAACCTTCGCTGACGAACAGCGCCTTACGCCCGTTTTCCGGGTGCGTGCGCACGATCGGATGGGTCACTTCGACGACCTGAGCCAGTTGCTCGGCGGTCAGGGTCGGGCGCCAGCTCGCGGCGTTTTTGCCTTCGCTGTAACGCGCTGTGTAGGAATGCACTGCTGAACGGCCTTCCACCGCGTCACGCAAGTGCTGCGGCAGGTTGTCCCACGCGAGATGCAGATTCGCGAACAGCGTGTCGCCGCCCTCGCTTGGCAGCTCCTGAGCGTGCAGCATCGAACCGAGGCTCGGCAGTTCCTTGTAGGAAAGGTCGGAATGCCAATATTTGCCCGCGTCGCCCAGACCTACCGGCTGACCGTCTTCGACAATGTTCGAGACGATGAGGATTTCCGGGTGGTTGGCCAACAGAAATTGCTTGAGCACATGGATTTGCAGAATGCCGAAGCGGCGGCTGAAATCGATCTGCTGTTGCGGGGTGATCTGTTGATCGCGGAACACCACGACGTGGTAGTCCAGGTGCGCTTGATGCACCCGGGCGAAGTCCGCGTCGTTCAATGGACGGGACAAATCCAGTCCGACGATCTCCGCGCCGACGTTACCGGCGAAAGGACGAACGTCGAAATCCTGGGGGGCTGCATTGACTGCTGAGGAAGCTGGGGAGACTGCGGGCATGAGAACTCCGACTCCAAGTGTGCTTGGTTGAGAGTCGTGACTTTATAGCTATAAGAAAATTAATTTAAATACCATTAGGGCATATGGATAGTGCTGAATACGCTAGCCGAAAAAAAACCTGCCCGGCTGGCGAACAGAAGTGAGGCGCGAGCGGTCTATTCCCTGTCGTTAACACTCGATTTTTGAACCGCCAGATGGAACTGGCAGGGGGAGTTATCAATGCCTATCCACACAAAGAATCACGCAACCCGCGTCACTCCGGATGCCGAAGCCAAGATGAAATGGCTGATGGCGTTGAATCGCGCCTTGAGCTGCGAGATCGACGCCCAAACAAAAACGCCGGCGCTAATGAAAGCCGCCGGCGTGAAAAACGTTAACGCTTGAATCTGTATCAGAACGCCGGCAGCACCGCGCCGTCGTACTTCTTGGCAATGAAGTCTTTGACTTGCTGGCTGGTCAGAGCCTTGGCCAGTTTCTGCATGGCATCGCTTTTCGCGTTGTCAGGACGAGCCACCAGGAAGTTCACGTAAGGCGAATCAGCACCTTCCAGGATCAGCGCGTCTTTCTTCGGGTTCAGCTTGGCTTCCAACGCGTAGTTGGTGTTGATCATGTCCAGATCGACCTGGTTGTAAGCGCGAGCCAGCATGGCCGACTCCAGCTCTTTGAACTTCAGGTTTTTCGGGTTGGTCGCGATGTCTTTTGGTGTAGCCAGAGCATCGGTCGGGTTCTTCAGGGTCAGCAGGCCAGCTTTCTGCAACAGCAGCAGGGCACGACCGGCGTTGCTGCCTTCGTTAGGAATGGCAACGGTAGCGCCGTCTGGCAGTTCAGCCAGGGTTTTGTACTTGGACGAGTAGCCGCCGAACGGTTCAACGTGAACACCGATCACGGTGACCAGGTTGGCCTTTTTACCTTTGTTGAAACCATCCAGGTACGGTTTGGTCTCGAAGTAGCTACCGTCCAGTCGCTTCTCGAATACCTGCACGTTTGGCTGCACGTAGTCGTTGAATACTTTGATTTCCAGGTCCACGCCCTGCTTCTTCAGTTCTGGCTTGATCAGCTCCAGAATTTCAGCGTGTGGAACAGGCGTCGCGGCGATCACCAACTTCTCGTCAGCATTGGCAATACCAACCGAAAACACAGCCGCCAGAGCGGTCAACAACAACGTCTTTTTCATGCAAAGTCCTTAGCGAAACTCGCGACCGCCACAAATGACGGCATATCAGTAGGTTGCCGCTGACTTCATCCAGGGAGGTCAGCGGATTGAAGCGGACATTACCGATATTTTTTATTCCGAGACAATACTTTTTAGTCTAATACTTATGCTTTTTCGAACTTAGACTGCGATTTGCCATAACTGCGCGTTCGCGAGGTGTCTGGCTGGCGGAAATACAGCTGACGCACTGATGCTACCCGGCAAGTTGAGATGCTCCGGCAGAATCTCATCACCCTTGCTGACCAACAAAGCAAAGTGAATGACGTTCTCCAGTTCGCGGGTATTGCCCGGCCAATTGTGGGCTTCAAGTACCTGTTGCGCGCCCTCGCTGATCAGCGGCACCGGCAGGCTCAAGCGCTGGCTATAGATGCCCAGGAAGTACTCGGCCAGTGAAAGGATGTCACCCACCCGCTCGCGCAACGCTGGCAATTCCAGACGGCCTTCGCTCAGATAGTGAAAAAGCCGCTCATCGAATTTTCCGACTGCCACCGCCTGGGCCAGATCGAAACTGGTCGCAGCCACCAGACGCACGTCCACCGGGCTCGGCTGTTGTGCGCCGACGCGGGTGACTTCGTGGTTTTCCAAAGCTGATAGCAGCTTGACCTGAATCGGCAGCGGCAGGTCGCCAATTTCATCCAGATAGAGGGTGCCGCCGTTGGCCGAACCAAACCAACCCGCCCGGCTGCTGACCGAGCCACTGTGGGCACCTGCGGCATAGCCGAATAATTCGGCATCGGCATAGGTCAGGCTGATCGCGCCGCAGTTCACCGAGACGAACAAGCCCGAGCGATCACTGGCGCGATGGATGTGGCGAGCCAACAGTTCTTTACCGCTGCCGGTTTCGCCGCGAATCAACACCGGTGAAGCGCCGGGCGCCAGCCGCTCCAACTCCTTGCGCAACTCACGGGAACGCGGGTCGACGAACACCAGCGCTTTGGCGCGAATGCTCAGCGGGCTTTTTTCCGCGTCGGGGAAGGTCAGCAGCGGCTGACCGAAGGTTTCGTGCAGGCTCATGGCAAACTCCCGCCCGAGCCTTGTGAGTGACTCAAGCGTTAAAAATAGACAGAAGGGCTAAACAGCCCAGTCAAAATATTCAATTCAGGCGCTGCGCCGCGCGTGTTGTTCGATACGGTTCTGCAAGCGGTACAAGTAAGCGAAACCCTGTTCCCAGCGTTGATGCCCGGACTTCACATTGATGTGACCGGCGCCCCCGAGAATCCCGACTTCGGAACCCCAGTCACGCGCCAGTTCCAACGCGCGCAGGGTGCTGACGGCAGCATCGTTGTCGGAACTGACCACTTGAGTCGGGAACGGCAACAGATGCGTGGGAATCGGTGCAAAATTACGCAAGGCCGGAGGGCAGTTCGAGCGCTCGACATCCGCTGGGGCAACCAACAAAGCGCCGCGGACCTGACGCAAGGTCTGCAGCGGTGCGAGTTGCGCCCAATGGGCAACGGTGACGCAACCCAGGCTGTGAGCGATCAGAATCACCGGCGAGCTGTCAGCGGCAATGGTGCGCTGTAACTCACCCACCCAATCTTCGCAACGAGGTTTGAGCCAGTCGGCCTGCTCCACGCGCGCGCTATTGGGCAAACTGTTCTGCCAATGGGTTTGCCAGTGGTCGTCAGGCGACCCCTGCCAGCCCGGCACGATCAGATAGCGAATCGACTCGTTACGCATGGAATGCGCCTCCTGCCTGTTTACGGTCATGAGCAAAGTATAGGGATGAGAGTTATATTCGTTAAGGAATAAGAAGCTATTTGTTAAGATCTAAAATGCATATAAGGAGGAGCCTGTGTAGGAGCGCGCTTGCTCGCGATAAACTTGACGCGGTGTGTCATACACGACGCTATCGCGGGCGAGCCCGCTCCTACAGGGGGCTTCTCACAGGCAAAAAAAAGGGGCCGCCCCCTGTCCAGGAGCGACCCCGTAAAAACTGTATGACTGAAGCTTATCCAAAGACTGTTACAAAAAAACTATTTGGCAGTGATCACTGACAACTTGGTGATGCCGGCTTTTTCAATGGATGCCATCGCCCGCGCCACTTCGCCGTAATTCACGCCGTCATCGGCCTGCAACTGCACGCGTACATCCGGGTTCTTGGCCTTGGCCGCTTCCAGGTTGGTCTCCAGTAGATTGGGCTGGATTTCGTCCTTGTTGATGAACAGTTTGCCTTTTCCGTCGATGCTGACTACCAGCGGATCCTTTTGCTCGACTGGCGCTACCGATTCAGTCTTGGGCAGGTTGATCGGGATCGAGTTGGTCAGCAGTGGCGCCGTGACGATAAACACCACCAACAGCACCAACATGACATCCACCAGTGGTGTGACGTTGATTTCGCTGAGTACCTCATCCGAGTCTTGAGTCGAAAACGCCATATCAGGACGCCTCCTTCACTTTCTGCGCCTGAACCTTGTTCGCTGCTGGATGAATCAGCACGCGGAACGAGCTCTTCTGCGCCAGGCTATAGAAGTCATGGGCGAAGTCGTCGAGGTCGGCGGCGGTTAGCTTCAGGCGGCGCAGAAAATAGTTGTAAACCAGCACTGCCGGCACCGCGACGGCGATCCCCACTCCCGTCGCGACCAACGCCGCACCAATCGGACCGGCCACGGTTTCCAGGCTTGCCGACCCCGCCGCACTGATGCCCTTCAAGGCCGACATGATCCCCCAAACCGTGCCGAACAACCCGATAAAGGGCGAGGTGCTGCCGATGCTGGCGAGCACCGCCAAACCGGTTTCCAGCGAGCGACGCTCACGGACGATTTGCTGACGCAACGAGCGCTCCAGACGGTCCTGATGATTGATCGCCTGGCTCAAGTCGGCTGCATGCGGTGCCTCGCCGACTTGAATGGCCGCATAGCCGGACTGGGCCACGCGGGCGGCTGCGCCGGGTTGGCTGCCGGCCAGTTCTGCCGCCGAATCGAGGCTTGAGGCCGCCCAGAATTGCTTGTGGAACTTACGGTCCTGGGCTTTCAGTCGGGTGAACTGCACCCCTTTGAGCAAGGCCAGCCCCCACGTCGCAACGGAGAAAACGATCAGCAGCCAAATGACCGCGTGTTCAATGGAGTCGAAAGGTGAAGCAATCAGGTTCATGGCAAGGCTCTCTCTGACTAGGCGTTTGGTCTGTAGCGATGCGCCTTCTGTTCAGGTGGCCCGCGAGATAATTCGGCACTGGGTTTATTTGATTTTGAAATCGATGGGCACGCTGACCCAACCATCTTGGGCGACATCGCCTTGCTTGGCCGGGACGAAACTCCAGCGCTTGACCGCCGCCAGTGCCGCCTCGTCCAGTTGGTCATGGCCGCTGGTTTTCTGAATGTCGATTTCACCCGGTTTACCGCTGGCCAGCACATGTACCCGCAGCAACACCGTGCCTTCCCAGCCGCGCTTCATCGCCAAGGCCGGGTAATCGGGGGCCGGGTTATGCAGATAGCCGGCCCCTGCCGACGCCGGGGTCACAGGCTTGGGGGCGGCGGGCGCGGGCGGTGCCGGAGCAGCCACCGGTTGTGGCGGTGCAGGTGGCGCAGGGGGTTGCTCGATCGGTTTGGCCACTGGTTTGGGTACCGGTTTCACCACCGGTTTGGGCTTGGGAATCGGCTTCGGTGCAGGCTTGACGGCCAACTCGTCCACCACGGGTGGCGGCGGTTCGACGATGGGCTGCGGAATCGGCGGTGGTGGCGGCGTTTCAACCACCGGAGGCGCTGGCTGAGAAAACTCGATGGTCATCGGCGGAATTTCCGGCGGCACTATCGGCAGCACAGTCGGCGGGTTCTGATTGACCCAATAGATCACCGCGCCATGCAACACCAGCGCGAATACGCCGAGCAAGATCGCTTCGCGTCGGCTCAGGACGCCTTTGGGCGTGCTCTGCAACCGAGAATGCGCCAGCGGCGAGCGATGCGGCCGTCCGAGATCGACCAATTCACCGCTCGGGCGCCACAGCACCTCAAATGCGTTGGCGGTGGTTTGGACTTGGGCCATTGATCAACACTCCTGCAACGCTTCGTTATCCGTGTAGGACGAATCATTGGCATGAGTGACTTAGGTCTTAAAGTAATATTTTTCGTTATCTATAGGTCGTAATTGAATAAGAAAAATGACGCGTTGAAGAGGCTTCGTAAATAAAGGACTTGCGCGGACTTTCCAGACGATCATGCAAAATATTCATATTAAGATTTATATCGATAGGCATTAAAAATCTAGATACCGAACCCCTGTAGGAGCTGCCGAAGGCTGCGATTGGCACTCCAACGCGAAGGTCGTTCCGGCGTTATCGCAGCCTCTGGCAGCTCCTACAGGATCAGGCTTCAGCCTTGAGCAGGGCTTACAGTTTGACCAGCCACTTCTTCCTTCGGCGTAAACCGATTCGCCCGGCCAAATGTACCAAAATCATTGAATCGCACGCCCATCTCCGCCATGACCTTATGCGCCACCGAAGCCGTCATCTGCCGAATGTAGAAGGGTTCCTTGATCACGAAATGGTGAATGCCGTGGGTGCTGCCGAAGTTGAAGCAGAACGCCTGCAGCGGCCACAGCCACCACGGGTTGAGCACTTGGCATTGCTGCATCACGTTGCCCAATTCCACGTCGCCGTAGTAATGCATGTTGGAGCTGACGAAGTGCAGGCAAAACGTCCGCAGTACGTTGGGACCGACCAGCACCACCACCGCCACGTTGATCACCTGCATCATCGCCAGGGTGTTGGCAGACCACTCAATCGGCGCGCCCGTCAGGCTGGCAATGCCATTGGCCGCGTGAAAGCCGAGGAACACGTACCACGAGCCCCAGTTCAACAACGCCAACGGTGCATAAACCCGCAGCGTACGTTTGAGAATGGTGAATTTTTGCGTCCAGGTCTTGGCCCGAATCATCCGGATCAACGACGACATGATGTTGTCGCCGACCATCAGCAAGCGCGCAATACCCCACGGCTCGCCGTTAGTGATGGCGCGCTCTTCCATATCGGTTTCAGTACCCGACACCTTGTGGTGATTGATGTGCAGGTGACGGCGAATCCACGGATTGATGGTGCTCGGCCGCGCCATCCACACCAGTGCCATCATCAAATTGTGCGGAACGCGCTGCTTGCGGAAGTACATGCTGTGGATCAGGTCGTGCTCCAGTTCGTGGGTCAGCGAAGCAAGGAACGCGTTGAGCAACAGGCATATCCACCAAGCCATGTAACCGCCAATGTACAGCGCGGCGCTGGCAATCATTCCAGTCAGGGCAAAAGCCAGAATGCCCGCGCCGATGGCATCCTGGTGGTTGAGAATCGGGTAGCGTTTGCGCAGTTCATCGCCGCGCGCCATCACCACCGCGCGAATATGCGCTGATCGCTGCGACGCATTGAGTCGTTCGGGACTTGCAGAAGTACCTTGCATGCTTCCATCCTCTAGGTATTGAGTGAGCGTTATCAAAGGGGTCATCGATGGATCACACTGTGCACGAGCTAGTTCGTCACCGCCCGACCGCAAACGCCAACCTGTTGACCACAGACGCCAACCTGTATGTCTGAACCGACCACGCTCGCCAGTTGGACCCGCGCGCTGCGCAAGCAACTCGATGCCCTGGGCCTCGACAGTGCTGCACTGTGTCGCGCCGCCGGGCTCGATCCGCAGTGGATGGACGACCCCAACGCGCGCTACCCGGTGACCGCCACCACGCGCCTCTGGCAACTTGCCGTTGCGGCCAGCGGCGATCCGGCGATTGGTTTGCGGGTGTCGCGCTTCGTCAGCCCCACCACCTTCCACGCACTGGGCTACGCACTGGTAGCCAGTGGCACCTTGCGCGAGGTGTTCGAACGCATCGTGCGTTATCACCAGGTGGTCAGTGATGCGCTGACGCTGGACCTGCGCCAGACCGGCGAGCGCTATCAGTTCCGCTTTCAGGTTCCCGAGGGAGGCATAGCGCCAGCGATGGAGTCGCTGGATGCGTTCGCCGCGATCTATGTGCGCACCTGTCGCAACCGCCTGGGCCGCGACTACGCGCCGCTGGCCGTCTACTTGCAGCGCCCGAAACCGTTGGACCCACAGCCGTGGCACGACGTGTTCCGCGCGCCGGTGTTTTTCGGTGCCGAAGAGAATTTGCTGGAATTCGCCTGCCGCGACTTCGACAGCCCGCTGGAGGATGGCAACCCGGAGTTGGCCGAACACAACGAAACCGTGCTCAAGCGCACCCTTGAACAGCTCAAGCCGCTGACCTGGGAGCGACGAGTGCGCACCGCCATTGAGGCTCAATTACCGGATGGCGAGCCGTCTGCCGAGGCCATCGCACAGACCTTGCACCTGAGCCTGCGCAGCTTGCAGCGGCATCTGGCCGACGAAGGCTTTCGCTATGACTTGCTGCTCAACCAGTGCCGACAGAACCTCGCCATTCAACACATGCGCGACCCGCGCAGTACCTTGAGCGAGATCGCGTATTTGTTGGGCTTCGCCGACACCAGCAGCTTCAGCCGAGCCTTCAAGCGCTGGACCGGGATGGCGCCCAGTCAGTATCGGGAAGGGTTAGGTAGGTAACTCAGAAAGCGTTAGATTTTTTCCCACACTTCGAAGTTGTAAGCCGGCTTGCCATCCAGCGCCGGGTTTTCAGCGTTCGAGACCAGCGCCCACTGCGCAGGATCGAACTCGGGAAACCAGGCATCACCTTCCGGGCTCAGCGCGACGCGGGTCAGGTACAGACGGTCGGCCTGCGCCAAACCTTGCGCATACAACTGCGCCCCACCAATCAGCATCACTTCATCGGCGCCCTGCTCCCGCGCCCACGCTTCGGCACGGACCACGGCGGCGTCCAGCGAGGCAAACACCTCCGCACCTTCGAGCCGAAGACCTGCCTGCCGACTGACCACCAGGTTCAGCCGACCGGGCAACGGCCGACCCAGCGAATCCCAGGTCTTGCGACCCATGATGATCGGCTTGCCGAGGGTCGTCGCCTTGAAGTATTTGAAATCCCCCGGCAGATGCCAGGGCATGGAATTGTCGACGCCGATGACCCGGTTTTCACCAAGCGCGGCAATCAGGCTGAGAGGGAGATGAGTTTTCATACGCGCGAGAATACCAGAAGCGTCGCGCTTGCCCCGAGTGCGGCCGCAGAGGTTATGCTCAAGGCTGAATTCGTTAATGGAACGCCGCGTGACCGATCTGACCCCAATGGATAGCCTCTGGCTGACTGAAGCTGTGCGCTTGCGCGAAGAACACGCAGGCCCGCTGGAAGACATGGAAGCCAACCGCCGTGCTCGCGCCACTGCGGGCGATCTGCCGACCCGCATCAACAACCGAGCCCTGTGGCTGGCCGAACGCGATGGCCTGCTCAGCGCGCTGCGGCACTGGAAACAGGGCGCGCGCCTGGCGCTGCTGGTGCTGGCCATCCTTGTGGTGATCAGCGGAGCCGGCCTGGCGTTTGCCGCATTGGGCAACGGCCAGACGTCGGTCAACGTGTTCTGGGCCTTGGGCAGCCTGCTCGGGTTGAATTTGATTCTGCTGCTCAGTTGGGCGCTGGGCATGCTGTTCGCCGGTGAAAGCAGCGCAAGCCTTGGTCGACTGTGGTTGTGGCTGAGTGAGAAGCTCGCTCGCGACGCCCAGGCCGCGCAACTGGCACCGGCGCTGATTTTGTTGCTGCAACGCCGACGTTTAAATCGCTGGCTGTTGGGCATGGTGGTCAACGGTGCGTGGTTGCTGACCCTGCTCAGTGCGCTGACGTTGCTGTTGTTGCTAATGGCGACCCGGCGTTACGGCTTTGTCTGGGAAACCACGATCCTCAGCGCAGACACTTTCGTCAACGTGACTCAGGCACTCGGCGCGCTCCCGGCGCTGCTGGGCTTCAACGTGCCGACTGAAGCCATGATCCGCGCCAGTGGCGACAGCGCCTTGAGTATCGAAAGTGCGCGTCAGGCCTGGGCGTCCTGGCTGGTCGGCGTGTTGCTGGTCTATGGCATCGTCCCGCGTTTGCTGCTGGCGCTGATGTGCCTGTGGCACTGGCGGCGTGGGCGTGCGGCGTTGAGTCTCGACCTGAGCCTGCCGGGCTACAGCCAACTGCGCGAGCGCCTGATGCCCAGCAGCGAGCGTCTGGGAGTCAGCGACGCTGCGCCGGATCACTGGGATGACGTTCAGGCCGGCGGTGCCGCGACCGATAGCGAAGGTGCAGTGCTGGTCGCCATCGAGCTGGATGACCAGCGACCCTGGCCGCCTCATCTGTCGAAAACAGTGATGGACGCCGGTATCCTCGACAGCCGCGAATCGCGCCAGAAACTGCTTGATCAACTGACTCGCTTTCCACCTGCTCGCCTGGCCATCGCCTGCGATCCGCGCCGCTCGCCAGACCGTGGCAGCCTCGCGCTGATTGCCGAACTGGCCCGTTGCGCCGGCGCCGCGCGAATCTGGTTGCTGCAAGCACCCTCCGGTCAGGCGCTGGACTCGGAGCGGTTGGGTGACTGGCACTCCGCGCTGCAAAAACTGGGCATCCCCTATGCCGACAGTGCGCCACTCATGTGGCTGGAGACCGGTCATGACTAAAGCCCTGAAACTGGCGGTCGTCGGGCATACCAACGTCGGCAAGACGTCGCTGCTGCGCACCCTGACCCGGGATGTCGGTTTTGGCGAAGTCTCGCATCGCCCCAGCACTACGCGACATGTGGAAGGCGCACGGCTCTCGGTGGATGGCGAGCCGTTGCTCGAACTCTATGACACCCCGGGACTGGAAGATGCCATCGCCCTGCTCGACTATCTGGAACGTCTGGATCGCCCCGGCGAACGCCTTGATGGCCCGGCTCGCCTGGCGCGTTTTCTTGATGGCAGCGAAGCACGGCAGCGATTTGAGCAAGAAGCCAAAGTGCTGCGCCAACTGCTGGCTTCGGACGCTGGCCTTTATGTGATCGACGCCCGCGAACCGGTCTTGGCCAAGTACCGCGACGAACTGGCGGTGCTGGCCAGCTGCGGCAAACCGCTGTTGCCGGTGTTGAATTTCGTCAGCAGCGCCGAGCATCGCGAAGCGGATTGGCGCGAGGCGCTGGCACGCCTGGGGCTGCATGCGCTGGTGCGTTTCGACAGCGTCGCGCCTCCGGAAGATGGCGAACGACGCCTCTACGAAAGCCTGGCCTTGCTGCTGGAAGGCGCGCGCGATCAACTGGAGCGCTTGATTGCAGATCAGCAGGCGCAACGCGTGGTTCGGCAACACAGTGCCGCGCGATTGATCGCTGAACTATTGCTGGATTGCGCGGCATGCCGTCGCAGCGTGGCCAGCGAGTCTGGCGAGGCGCAGTTGGCCATCGACGACCTGCGTAGCGCCGTTCGCCAACGCGAGCAACGTTGCGTCGAAGCGCTGCTCAAACTGTTTGCCTTCCGCCGTGAAGACGCCGCCGCGACTGATCTGCCGTTACTGGATGGGCGTTGGGGTGACGATCTGTTCAACCCGGAAACCCTCAAGCTGCTCGGAGTGCGCGTGGGCAGTGGGATTGCCGCAGGGGCGGCAGCCGGGGCCGGGGTCGATTTATTGGTCGGCGGCATCACACTCGGGGCCGCCGCGCTGGTGGGTGCGATTGCCGGTGGCGCGTTGCAAACCGCGCGCAGCTATGGCGGACGCCTACTCGGCAAACTCAAGGGCAAGCGTGAGCTGACAGTGGATGACGCAGTGTTGCGCCTGCTCGCCTTGCGTCAGCGCCAATTGCTGCAAGCCCTGAACGTGCGCGGTCATGCGGCGATGGACAGCATTAAGCTGACTACGCCTCAAGACAAGACCTGGCGCGAAGGCAAACTCCCCGACGCGTTGCACAAGGCTCGGGCGCATCCGCAATGGTCTTCACTGAATCCGCAGGCGAAGTTGAGCCAGGCGGAAAGGCAGGAGCAAATCGAATCGCTCGCCAAACACCTGTAGGAGCTGCCGCAGGCTGCGATAAGGTCCGCAGGACCTTCAAAAGATCAATCGCCACGACTGGTTCCCGGCCGATCGCAGCCTTCGGCAGCTCCTACATTTGCTTTCCGTCACTCAGGGATCAACAGCTTCAACGCCTTGCGCTTGAGCAGTTCCAGATCAATCACCGGCACATGCATCTCCTTTGCCCATTCGTCCCACTGACGCATGCGCAAGCTGACCTTGCACAGCGGGTCCAGCTCAAAGGCGTCGGCCTCGGCGGGGGTCATCACTCCGCCCTGGTACTCCAGGGTACGGCGGCTGGCATCGCTGAGTTGCTCGTAGTACCCAGGCTGCCGAAGCGTCAGATAACGCTTGGCCTGAACGTGGTACTCCACCAGCTTGGCGACACGCTCACTGAAACCGCACGTGCGCAGGTAGTCGGCACCCACGCGCTCGTGGCTCATCACGCCGTAGCCGCCCATGTGCTGAGCATCCGGATCGTGCCCGCAAATGTGGCCGATATCGTGGAAAAAGGCGGCCAACACCACCTCATCATCGTAGTTTTCCGCCATCGCCAATTGCGCCGACTGCGACATGTGCTCAATCTGCGACACCGGCTCGCCGATGTATTCGGTGTTGCCGTGGGCCTGATACAAGGCAAAAACCTCGGCCACTACCTGCTCTGCGTTGTGCATGTTCCACTTCCGCTATTTAAAGAAGGACATGCTGCCGAGGCCATGCGAACACCTGATGACAATTGGCTAAAAAACAACCGATAGTCGTATTGGTAATTTTTGCTTACGCGAAATCCGTCAGCCCCGGTATGATCGCGCGCCCGATACACCCGGAATTGAACAGATGAAATCCAACTTGATCGCCGCCGCAGAACTCGACCGAGTCGACACCTGGGCCAAATACTCCGCCAACATGTGCGGCGGCTGCGTGTCCAGTTGCTGCACCTTGCCTGTGGAAGTGAAGGTCAAAGACTTGATCCGCATCGGGTTGGTCGATGAGTTCGAGCGTGGCGATCCAGAGAAGAACATCGCCAAACGCCTGCAAAAAGAAGGCATCGTCGAGCGTTACAACCAGAAAACCGGTATTTTTACCCTGCAGCGCATGAGCAACAATGATTGCCTGTACCTGGATCGCAAGAGCCGGTTCTGCACCATCTACGACAAGCGTCCGGACACCTGCCGCAACCATCCGAAAGTCGGGCCGCGTCCAGGGTACTGCGCGTATGTGCCGAAGGCCGAAGTGCGCAAGCCGCCTGAAGAGAAAGTCTTTATTTTCTGATGCGACCAAAATACAGGGTTTGTTGTATTTCCTTCAGACAAACAAAAACGCCCCCGACCTTGCGGTCGGGGGCGTTTTTTTATGCGTTACAACTTAATCAGTTGCCGCTTTTCTTGGCAGCGCGGGTACGCTCGCTTTCGCCAAGAATTTTCTTACGCAGGCGGATCGACTTTGGAGTCACTTCGCAGAGTTCGTCTTCTTGTACGAATTCCAGCGCTTGTTCCAGAGTGAAACGGATAGGCGGAACCAGAGCGATGGTTTCGTCTTTACCGGAAGCACGCATGTTGTCGAGCTTCTTGCCTTTGGTTGGGTTGACGCCCAGGTCGTTGTCGCGGCTGTTGATGCCGACGATTTGACCTTCGTACACGTCTTCACCGTGACCCAGGAACAGCTTGCCACGCGCTTGCAGAGTTTCCAGCGAGTAGGTCAGAGCCTTACCGGTAGCAACCGACACCAGCACGCCGTTCTGACGACCGGACATATCGCCGGACTTCATCACGTCGTAACGGTCGAAGATCGAGGTCAGGATGCCTGCACCGGAGGTCAGGGTCAGGAACTCGTTACGGAAACCGATCAAGCCGCGAGCCGGGATGTTGTATTCAAGGCGCACACGGCCCTTGCCATCCGGAACCATGTTGGTCAGGTCGCCTTTACGGATACCGATCTGTTCCATGATCGAGCCTTGCGACTCTTCTGGCAGGTCGATGGTGACGTTTTCGTACGGTTCGTGCTTAACGCCGTCAACCATACGAATGATCACTTCAGGACGACCAACACCCATTTCGAAGCCTTCGCGACGCATGGTTTCGATCAGTACCGAGAGGTGCAGCTCACCACGGCCAGAGACTTTGAACTTGTCGGCGGTATCGCCTTCTTCAACGCGCAGAGCAACGTTGAACAGCAGTTCTTTGTCCAGACGTTCCTTGATGTTACGGCTGGTGACGAACTTGCCTTCTTTACCGCAGAAAGGCGAGTCGTTTACCTGGAAGGTCATGGAAACGGTTGGTTCGTCAACGGTCAGCGGCTTCATCGCTTCGACGTTCAGTGGGTCGCACAGAGTGTCGGAGATGAACAGCTGGTCGAAGCCGCTGATGCAGACGATGTCGCCGGCAGCTGCTTCATCAACGTCGATACGGTGCAGACCGTGGTGACCCATCAGCTTGAGGATACGACCGTTACGCTTCTTGCCGTCAACGTCGATAGCCACAACCGGAGTGTTTGGCTTGACGCGACCACGAGCGATACGGCCAACGCCGATAACACCCAGGAAGCTGTTGTAGTCCAGTGCCGAGATTTGCATCTGGAACGGACCGTCGCGGTCGACTTTCGGCGCTGGTACGTTGTCGACGATCGACTGGTACAGCGGGGTCATGTCTTCAGCCATGTCGGTGTGTTCCAGACCGGCAATGCCGTTCAGGGCCGAGGCGTAGACCACTTTGAAGTCCAGCTGTTCTTCGGTAGCACCCAGGTTGTCGAACAGGTCGAAGATCTGATCCAGAACCCAATCCGGACGCGCGCCTGGACGGTCAACCTTGTTGATGACCACGATTGGACGCAGGCCGGCTTCGAAAGCCTTCTTGGTCACGAAACGGGTTTGCGGCATAGGGCCGTCTTGAGCGTCAACCAGCAGCAGAACGGAGTCAACCATCGACATCACGCGCTCTACTTCACCACCGAAGTCAGCGTGGCCCGGGGTGTCTACGATGTTGATGTGGTAGCCATTCCAGTTGATCGCGGTGTTCTTCGCGAGAATGGTAATACCGCGCTCTTTCTCCTGGTCGTTGGAGTCCATCACGCGCTCGTCGTTGAGCTCGTTGCGCTCCAGAGTGCCGGATTGGCGCAAGAGTTTGTCTACCAGGGTGGTCTTACCATGGTCAACGTGAGCAATGATGGCGATGTTGCGTAGATTTTCGATCACTTGTGTATCTCGATCAGAGGATTCGGTCAGCTGACTAATTGTAGGCAGCTATTAACAGTAGAGTCGGCGAAAGCCATGACGGCTTGACGACTGGCGTCGGGGGGCCGGTGACGCAGGCCACAGGCAAACAGCCCCGGGCACTTAGCTCGGTCGATAAACGCGCACATTGGCATGCCCCTCACTGAGCAAATGGTGAGCATGCAGGCGACTCATCACGCCTTTGTCGCAATACAACAGGTACTGGCGAGCCTCATCCAGTTCCTTGAAGCGGCTGTTCAGTGCATAGAACGGCAGCGTCTGTATTTCAATGCCAGGCAACTCCAGCGGTTCGTCATGCTGAGCATCCGGGTGACGGATGTCGATGATGACCTGACCGGCCAGTGCTTCACTGACTTCCTCGATTTCAATGTCCTGGCCCAATTCGTCGATCACGCGATCGATCGGTACCAGCTTGGCACGCTCGAGCGCTCGCTCGAGAATCGCCATATCAAACTGCTGTTCTTCATACTCCACGCGGTTGCGCTTGGCGTGGGTCTTGGGGTTGACCGAGATCACCCCGCAATACTCAGGCATGTGGCGGGCAAATTCTGCGCTGCCGATTTCAGTGGCCTGATCGATGATGTCCTGCTTGTGGCTGGCGATCAGCGGGCGCAGTACCAGCTTGTCGGTGGCCGAGTCGATCAGCGACAGGTTAGGCAGCGTCTGGCTGGAAACCTGGGAGATCGCCTCACCCGTCACCAGCACATCGATGTCGAGTCGTTCGGCGATATTTGTCGCCGCGCGCAACATCATACGCTTCAACACTACACCCATATGACTGTTATCGACTTTTTCGAGAATTTCTCCCAAAACTTCTTCAAACGGGACGCTAACAAACAGCACGCGTTGCGAGCTGCCGTACTTCTTCCACAGGAAGTGAGCGACTTCCATCACCCCCAATTCGTGGGCGCGGCCGCCGAGATTGAAGAAGCAGAAGTGGCTCATAAGCCCACGGCGCATGATCTGGTAAGCGGCCACGGTGGAATCGAAACCACCCGACATCAATACCAGGGTCTGCTCCAGCGAACCGAGCGGGTAACCGCCGATGCTGTTGTGCTGGCTGTGAATCACGAACAACCGTTGGTCGCGAATTTCCATGCGCACTTCGATTTCGGGTGCTTTCAGGGAAATACCCGCCGCGCCACACTGCTGGCGAAGCTGGCTGCCAACGTATTTTTCGACGTCCATCGAGCTGAAACTGTGTTTGCCGGCACGCTTGCAACGCACCGAGAACACTTTGCCGGTCAGCTCGCTGCCGTAGTGTTGCTTGCACTTGGCGACGATGTCATCCATGTCGCCGAGCGGGTATTCATCGACCTGCAGGAAATGCGCGATGCCCGGCATGCAACTCAGGCGCTCGGTCATCTCTTGCAAGGCTTTCGGCTCGCTGACCCGGGTCTCGACCTCGAGATTGTCCCACACGCCATCCACCACCAACGCCGGGTCCAGATCACGGAGCACGACACGGATGTTCTTGGCCAACTGGCGGATGAATTTCTTGCGCACCGGCCGGCTTTTGATAGTGATTTCGGGAAAGACTTTTACGATTAGTTTCATGTAAACAGCGCGCGAGGTGCCAGCCGAAAAAGAGGGGGCGGAATTATAGCGGAAATTGCTCAAGGTTTAACCAATTATCGTACGAGCAATATTCATCGCACCAAAATCGAACACGCCCACAATTTAAAGCCCCATATCGGTGCATGCGTTTCTTTTTTTCCCAGCTTAAATGCCTCGTACGCCTGAATTTTCGGCAAAAAACCCATCTCAGGGCACTGGCATGCAATTTGCTCCCTTGTGAGGCAGGTTGCCTTGGCAGATATTCGCGCCCGGCATCACCCAAATTCTAAGGGCCAAACCACTACCTGGCCCGAAGCCACCCGGAGGACACTATGTCGAAGTCGGTTCAACTCATCAAAGATCATGACGTCAAGTGGATTGATCTGCGCTTCACTGATACTAAAGGCACGCAGCACCACGTGACCATGCCGGCGCGCGATGCGCTGGACGAAGAATTCTTTGAAATTGGCAAAATGTTCGACGGCTCCTCTATTGCTGGCTGGAAAGGCATCGAAGCGTCGGACATGATCCTGATGCCAGACGACAGCACTGCCGTCCTCGATCCGTTCACCGAAGAACCAACCCTGATCCTGGTTTGCGACATCATCGAACCTTCGACCATGCAAGGCTATGACCGCGACCCACGCGCCATCGCTCACCGTGCCGAGGAATACCTGAAGTCCACTGGTATCGGCGACACCGTTTTCGTTGGTCCAGAGCCAGAGTTCTTCATCTTCGACGAAGTGAAGTTCAAGTCTGACATCTCCGGCTCCATGTTCAAGATCTACTCGGAGCAAGGTTCGTGGATGTCCGACCAGGACGTCGAAGGCGGCAACAAAGGCCACCGTCCAGGTGTGAAAGGCGGTTACTTCCCGGTTCCTCCGTTCGACCACGACCACGAAATCCGTACCTCCATGTGTAATGCCATGGAAGAAATGGGTCTGGTCATCGAAGTTCACCACCACGAAGTGGCGACTGCCGGTCAGAACGAAATCGGTGTGAAGTTCAACACCCTGGTTAAAAAGGCTGACGAAGTTCAGACCCTGAAGTACTGCGTACACAACGTGGCTGATGCCTACGGCCGTACCGCTACCTTCATGCCTAAGCCGCTTTACGGCGATAACGGTTCGGGTATGCACGTTCACCTGTCCATCGCTAAAGATGGCAAGAACACCTTCGCTGGCGAAGGCTATGCCGGCCTGTCCGACACTGCCCTGTTCTTCATCGGCGGTATCATCAAGCACGGTAAGGCACTGAACGGTTTCACCAACCCGTCGACCAACTCCTACAAGCGTCTGGTCCCAGGTTTCGAAGCTCCGGTAATGCTGGCCTACTCGGCTCGTAACCGTTCCGCTTCGATCCGTATTCCTTACGTGTCGAGCCCTAAAGCTCGCCGTATCGAAGCGCGCTTCCCGGATCCAGCAGCTAACCCGTACCTGGGCTTCGCTGCACTGTTGATGGCTGGCCTGGACGGCATCCAGAACAAGATCCACCCTGGCGACGCAGCTGACAAAAACCTGTACGACCTGCCGCCTGAAGAGGCGAAAGAGATCCCACAAGTTTGCGGCAGCCTGAAAGAAGCCCTGGAAGAGCTGGACAAAGGTCGTGCATTCCTGACCAAAGGCGGCGTTTTCAGCGACGATTTCATCGACGCGTACATCGCTCTGAAAAGCGAAGAAGAAATCAAAGTACGTACCTTCGTACACCCACTGGAATACGAGCTGTACTACAGCTGCTAATCCAGTCGCGCCTGCGCAAGCGGCGTAACAAGAGGCCTCCTTCGGGAGGCCTTTTTTATGTCGGGTGTTTTTTTACAATCCAGCACTGGCGCAGGGCATCGCTTGTGGCGTTAACTCGGCGCCTTAGCATTTCTCGTCAGAGATCCACCCATGTCCAGACTTCAGCGGCTTTTACCTCTTTTAGCCATCGTCCTCAGCGCCAGCGCTGCAGCGGCACAGGCTCCCGCATCACTGGCACCACTGATCGCAAGCATCAACGAGCGCCTGACCATCGCCGATCAGGTTGCCCTGACCAAATGGGACAGCGGCAAACCGATCCAGGACAGCGCGCGGGAACAGCAAGTCATCGGCAACGCCGCCAAGCTGGCGCCGAACTTCGGCCTCGATAACGACGACGTCAGTCAGTTCCTGGCGGCACAAATCGAAGCCAATAAACTGGTGCAGTACGCGCTGTTGGCCAAATGGCATGCATCGGGAAGTGCGCCAAAAACGGCGAGGCCCGACCTGGTCAATCAGATCCGCCCACAGCTCGATGAGCTCCAAATGCGCTTGTTGAAAAACTATGCCGATTTCACGCCCTATCGCGCGTACCCGTCTTGTGCGAGTTGGCTGACGAAGGCGGTCAAACATTCTGGCAAAGACCCGATCCATCAAATGGCTCTAATCCGGGCAACGGGCGAACTGTGCATCGCCAAACCGCAGGCTTAGTGTTCTATGCTGAATTGAACTGTAGGAGCCAACTTGTTGGCGAGCGGCTTGATTCGGTATGTCAGGCATACCGCCTCGCGAACAAGTTCGCTCCTACAGATGATTCGTGTTAACCCCCACACCACCGGAGCCTTCATGCGTCGAAGCCTTATCTATCTGCTGCTATTGACCGCCTTGCCCGCCACCGCGCAGATTTATAAATACACCGACGCCAATGGCAACACAGCCTTCAGCAGCCAGCCACCCAATGGCGAACCCAGCGAGACCGTGGAGTTGCCGCCGCTCAACAGCGTGGACAGCAAAAAGCCAATCGCACCACCCGCCCCCACCAGCACTCAGCAGAGCCAACCACAGGGCGCGTACAGCCTTCTGGAGCTCGGCGAGCTGCCGACCGAAGAAGCGTTGCGCGCCAATAACGGCACCTTCACCGTCGGCGTGCAGATTCAACCGCGCCTTCTGCCGGGACAGCTCTTGCAATTGGTGGTCGATGGCACCGCTTACGGCCAGCCGAGCAACGTGCCGAGGTTGCAGGTGGTGAACCTTGATCGCGGCGAACACAGTCTCGCGGTTCGGGTGGTCGCGGGTGAAACGGTCATTCAGCAAAGCTCAACCCTTACAGTAACGGTGCAGCGAGTCCATGTCGGTAAACCTTGAATCCCCGCTTCGCACCCTACTGGTGAAAGGACTGCTGGTGTGCCTGCTGCTGATTAGCGGGTCGGCGTCGGCCGAGGTCTACAGCTACGTCGATGCCCAGGGCAATCGCGTGTTCACCGACCGACCGCACAGTGGCGCCAAGCGCGTGGAAATCCTGCCCAGCAACAGCATGAATCAGCCTACGACTAAAACCGTCGCCAAGGCCAAGCCGCCGATAGCCAAACCCGGCCCGCTGTTTCACTACGATCTGTTGCGGATTCTGGTGCCCGAGCCGGACGCCACTATCCGCAATATCGCTGGAGACCTGATCGTCAGCATCAACAGCGATCCTGTCCTGCAAAACGCCCACAGCTATCGCCTGTTGCTGGACGGTAAACCCTTCGGTGAGCCCGGCCGCAGCCCGGTGTTTCCGCTGACCAATATTGATCGCGGCACCCACCAACTGGCCGTCGAGATTCTCGATGAATCAGGGCGTATGCTGGAACGCACGCCCACTCAGGACTTTCATATGCTGCGCATTAGCCTGGCGCAGAAACGACTGGCGCAACCCTGTACTGAAGAAGATTACGGGGTCAGGCCCGAATGTCCTCTGGCAGACAAGCCAAAAGATCCGATCGGCATCTTTCACTTCTTTTGACGCCTGAACGACAACGCTCACTATTGGTGCAGTAATTTTTCCCTGAATTGGCCGGATAGCCCATTTTGGTTCAAAAAATCTCGAGCAACGCCACATCAGGTAGCGTCTCGTCCAAAAAAAGCCCGATTTTGCAGGTTTAGCGCTTCTTTTCGGAGCCTTGGTTTGGTTTTTGCAGATTCAGTCCATCTGCACCGTATCAGCGGCTTAGCCAAGGCTGGCAAAGACCACCCCGGACCTGCGATCCAGGTCCCGATCAGGGTTGCAATGTGCCAAAAGAGGTCAACTACGTTTATGACTATCAGTGACGCGCTGCACCGGCTGTTACTCGACAACCTGACCACTGCCACCATTCTGCTCAATGCCGACCTGCGCCTTGAATACATGAACCCGGCAGCCGAAATGCTGCTGGCGATCAGCGGCCAGCGCAGTCACGGGCAATTCATCAGCGAGCTGTTCACTGAATCCGTCGAAGCGCTGAATTCCCTGCGTCAGGCCGTGGAGCAAGCGCATCCGTTCACCAAGCGCGAAGCCATGCTTACGGCGCTGACCGGGCAGACACTGACCGTCGATTACGCCGTAACGCCGATCCTCAGCCAGGGCAACACCATGCTGCTGCTGGAGGTTCATCCGCGTGATCGCTTGCTGCGCATCACCAAGGAAGAAGCCCAGCTGTCCAAGCAGGAAACCACCAAGATGCTGGTGCGCGGTCTGGCCCACGAGATCAAGAACCCGCTTGGCGGGATTCGCGGCGCCGCTCAACTGCTGGCACGTGAACTGCCCGAGGAAAGCCTCAAGGACTACACCAACGTCATCATCGAAGAGGCCGACCGCCTGCGTAACCTGGTCGACCGCATGCTTGGCTCGAACAAACTGCCCATCCTGGCCATGACCAACGTGCATGAAGTGCTCGAACGCGTGTGCAGCCTGGTGGAAGCTGAAAGCCAAGGCTGCATTACCCTGGTGCGCGATTACGACCCAAGCATTCCCGATGTGCTGATCGACCGCGAGCAAATGATCCAGGCCGTGCTCAATATCGTGCGCAACGCGATGCAAGCCATCAGCGGCCAGAACGAATTGCGCCTGGGCCGGATCAGCCTGCGCACCCGCGCCATGCGTCAGTTCACCATCGGTCATGTTCGCCATCGTCTGGTGAGCAAGATCGAAATCATCGACAACGGCCCGGGCATCCCGGCCGATCTTCAAGAAACCATCTTTTATCCCATGGTCAGCGGTCGCCCGGACGGAACCGGACTTGGCCTTGCGATAACCCAGAACATCATTAGTCAGCACCAAGGGCTGATCGAGTGTGACAGCCATCCCGGCCATACCACGTTCTCGATCTTCTTGCCGCTGGAACAAGGAGCAGCGTCGTCATGAGCCGTAGTGAAACTGTCTGGATCGTCGATGACGACCGTTCCATCCGCTGGGTGCTGGAAAAAGCCTTGCAACAAGAAGGCATGACCACCCAGAGCTTCGACAGCGCCGATGGCGTTATGAGCCGCCTGGCTCGCCAGCAGCCTGACGTGATCATCTCCGACATCCGCATGCCCGGCACCAGTGGCCTGGACTTGCTGGCGCGCATCCGCGAGCAACACCCGCGCCTGCCAGTGATCATCATGACCGCGCACTCCGACCTGGACAGCGCCGTGGCGTCGTATCAAGGCGGTGCGTTTGAATACCTGCCCAAGCCGTTCGATGTCGACGAGGCGGTTTCGCTGGTCAAGCGTGCCAACCTGCACGCTCAAGAACAGCAAGGGATGGAAGCCCCGCCGGCCCTGACCCGCACCCCGGAAATCATCGGCGAAGCGCCGGCGATGCAGGAAGTGTTTCGCGCCATCGGACGCTTGAGCCACTCCAACATCACCGTGCTGATCAACGGCGAGTCGGGCACCGGTAAAGAATTGGTCGCCCACGCCCTGCACCGCCACAGTCCGCGCGCGGCTTCGCCGTTCATTGCGCTGAACATGGCGGCGATTCCCAAGGACTTGATGGAATCCGAGCTGTTCGGCCATGAAAAAGGCGCCTTTACCGGCGCGGCCAACCTGCGGCGCGGGCGTTTCGAACAGGCCGACGGCGGCACGTTGTTCCTCGACGAAATCGGTGACATGCCGGCCGACACCCAAACGCGCCTGCTGCGGGTATTGGCTGACGGCGAGTTCTACCGTGTCGGTGGGCATACGCCGGTCAAGGTCGACGTGCGAATCATCGCTGCGACTCACCAGAATCTGGAAACCCTGGTTCAGGCCGGCAAATTCCGTGAGGACTTGTTCCACCGTCTGAACGTGATCCGCATTCATATTCCACGGATGTCCGACCGTCGCGAAGACATTCCGACCCTGGCCAAGCACTTCCTGGCTCGCGCTGCGCAGGAGTTGGCGGTCGAGCCGAAGCTGCTCAAAGCCGAAACCGAGGAATACCTCAAACACCTGCCATGGCCGGGTAACGTGCGTCAGCTGGAGAACACCTGCCGCTGGATCACCGTGATGGCGTCCGGTCGTGAAGTGCATATCAGCGACCTTCCGCCTGAACTGCTGAGCCTGCCGCACGACGCGGCGCCGGTGACCAACTGGGAACAAGCCCTGCGTCAATGGGCCGACCAGGCACTGGCACGCGGTCAATCCAGCCTGCTGGACAGCGCGGTACCGACGTTCGAACGGATCATGATCGAAACCGCCCTCAAACACACCGCCGGCCGCCGTCGCGACGCCGCTGTGTTGCTGGGCTGGGGCCGCAACACTTTGACCCGCAAGATCAAGGAACTGGGCATGAAGATCGATGGCGGGGATGACGACGAGGGGGATGAGGGCTGACACATTCCTGTAGGAGCGGGCTTGTTGGATCGCCGCACCACCGCGATCCGCTTGACGCAGTGAATCAGGCATTCCGCCATCGCGGGCAAGCCCGCTCCTACAGCGGTATCAAGGCCATCCCTTACGCTTCGCGTTGGCGGCGGAGATGGTTCGTGGCACGATGACAAGGTTATCGACTGAGACTCTTTGATCATGCCGCAATCCCCAGCCAAGAATCTGTCCCTGATCGCCGCCATCGACTTGGGCTCCAACAGCTTCCACATGGTCGTTGCCAAAGCCAATCTTGGCGAAATCCGCATTCTGGAGCGGCTCGGCGAGAAGGTTCAGCTGGCGGCCGGGATCACCGAAGAGCGCCAGCTGACTGAAGAGTCCATGCAGCGCGGGCTCGACTGCCTCAAGCGCTTTGCCCAACTGATCAATGGTATGGAGCCTGGCGCGGTACGCATCGTCGGCACCAACGCCCTGCGTGAAGCACGCAATCGTAACGAGTTTATTCGCCGTGCCGAAGAAATCCTCGGCCATCCGGTGGAAGTGATTTCCGGCCGTGAAGAAGCGCGCCTGATCTACCTTGGCGTTTCCCACACACTGGCCGACACCCCCGGCAAGCGTCTGGTGACCGACATCGGCGGCGGCAGTACCGAATTCATCATTGGCCAGCGCTTCGAACCACTGCTGCGCGAAAGCCTGCAGATGGGCTGCGTCAGCTTCACCCAACGCTACTTCAAAGACGGCAAGATCACTCCGGCTCGTTACGCCCAGGCCTATACCGCTGCGCGCCTGGAAATCATGAGCATCGAGCACGCGCTGCATCGCCTGACCTGGGATGAAGCCATCGGTTCGTCCGGGACCATTCGCGCCATTGGCCTGGCCCTCAAGGCAGGCGGTCACGGCTCCGGCGAGGTCAACGCCGAAGGTCTGGCGTGGCTCAAGCGCAAGCTGATCAAACTGGGTGACGTGGAGAAAATCGATTTTGACGGCATCAAGCCTGACCGTCGGGCAATCTTCCCGGCCGGGCTGGCGATTCTCGAGGCGATCTTCGATTCGCTGGAGCTGGCCCGCATGGACCACTGTGAAGGCGCGCTGCGCGAAGGCGTGCTGTATGACCTGATGGGCCGCCATCATCACGAAGACGTCCGTGAACGCACTCTGAGCTCGCTGATGGAGCGTTACCACGTCGACGTGGAACAAGCTGCCCGTGTCGAGCGAAAAGCCCTGCACGCGCTTGAGCAGGTCGCTGCGGCCTGGGACCTGGAAGACGATCTGTATCGCGAGCTGCTGAGCTGGGGCGCGAAGGTCCACGAGGTGGGTCTGGACATCGCTCACTATCAGTACCACAAGCACGGTGCTTACCTGATCGAGCACTCGGACCTGGCCGGTTTCTCCCGCGAAGACCAGCAAATGCTGGCGCTGCTGGTGCGTGGCCACCGGCGCAATATTCCCAAGGACAAGTTCGCCGAGTTTGGCGGTGAAGGCATCAAGCTGATTCGCCTGTGCGTGTTGCTGCGCTTTGCGATTCTGTTCCACCACATTCGCGGCACCCAAGAGATGCCGCAAGTGGTGCTGTACGCCAACGGCCAGAACCTGGACGTGCTGTTCCCGGATGGCTGGCTGGAAAACAACCAGCTGACTCAGGCCGACTTCGCGCTTGAAGCGGAGTGGCTGACCCGAGTCAATATCGTCCTCAGCGTACGCTGAGCAGCGGGTTGCTCAGGCGCTCGAGCAGGGTTGCCTGAGCGCTGCGCGGGTTCTGGTTGCCGGTCGGCGTGCTGCGCGTGTAGCGGCCGTCCGAGTGCAGGATCCAGGCGTGGGTGTTGTCCGTCAGGTAACTTTCCAGCTCCTTCTTGACCCGCAGAATCAACTTTTTGCCCTCGACCGGGAAGCAGGTCTCGACGCGCTTGTCGAGGTTGCGCTCCATCCAGTCGGCGCTGGACAGGAACATCTGTTCCTCGCCGCCATTAAGGAAGTAGAACACCCGCGTGTGCTCCAGGAAGCGGCCGATGATCGAGCGCACGTGGATGTTGTGCGAAACACCGGCAATCCCCGGTCGCAGGCAGCACATGCCACGCACCACCAGGTCAATACGAACCCCGGACTGGCTGGCCTTGTACAGCGCGCGGATAATCTTCGGATCGGTCAGCGAGTTGAACTTGGCGATGATGTGCGCCGGCTTGCCCTCGATCGCGAACTGCATCTCGCGGGCGATCATGTCGAGCATGCCTTTCTTCAGGGTGAACGGCGCGTGCAGCAACTTCTTCATGCGCAACGTCTTACCCATGCCGATCAACTGACTGAACAGTTTGCCGACGTCTTCGCACAAGGCATCGTCGGAGGTCAGCAGGCTGTAGTCGGTATACAGGCGAGCGTTGCCGGCATGATAGTTACCGGTGCCCAAGTGCGCGTAACGCACGATCTCGCCCGCTTCACGACGCAGGATCAGCATCATCTTGGCGTGGGTCTTGAAGCCGACTACCCCGTAGATCACCACTGCACCCGCCGCTTGTAGGCGGCTGGCCAGTTGCAGGTTGGATTCTTCGTCGAATCGCGCACGCAATTCGATCACCGCAGTCACTTCTTTACCGTTACGCGCGGCATCGACCAGCGCATCAACGATTTCCGAGTTGGCGCCGCTGCGGTACAGGGTCTGACGGACGGCCAGCACGTGCGGGTCTTTCGCCGCCTGACGCAGCAAATCAACCACTGGCGTAAACGATTCGAATGGGTGCAGCAGCAGAATGTCCTGCTTGCTGATCACGTTGAAAATGTTCTCGCTGTTCTGCAGCAATTTCGGAATCGCTGGCGTGAACGGCGTGTACTGCAGCTCCGGGTGGCTGTCCAGACCGGTGATGCTGAACAGACGCGTGAGGTTCACCGGACCGTTGACCTGGTACAGCTCGGTCTCGCTCAGGCTGAATTGCTTAAGCAAGTAGTCGGACAGGTGTTTCGGGCAGGTATCGGCCACTTCCAGACGCACCGCATCACCGTAACGCCGTGAGAACAGCTCACCACGCAGGGCGCGGGCCAAGTCTTCGACGTCTTCGGAATCGAGCGCAAGGTCGGCGTTTCGGGTCAGGCGGAATTGGTAGCAGCCCTTGACCTTCATGCCCTGGAACAAGTCATCGGCGTGGGCGTGAATCATGGACGACAGGAACACGTAGTTGTCCCCTGCGCCGCCGACTTCTTCCGGCACCTTGATCACGCGCGGCAGCAGACGCGGCGCCGGGATGATCGCCAGACCAGAATCGCGACCAAAGGCGTCGATACCTTCCAGTTCAACGATGAAGTTCAGGCTCTTGTTCACCAACAGCGGGAACGGGTGTGTCGGGTCGAGGCCGATCGGGGTGATGATCGGCGCGATCTCGTCACGGAAATAACGACGGACCCACGCCTTGAGCTTGGCCGTCCAGTAGCGACGACGAATGAAGCGGACCTGATGCTTTTCCAGCTCCGGCAACAGAATGTCGTTGAGGATCGCGTATTGGCGATCGACGTGACCATGAACCAGTTCGCTGATCCGCGCCAGCGCCTGGTGCGGTTGCAGACCATCCGCGCCCGCCTGTTCGCGAGCGAAGGTGATCTGTTTCTTCAGACCGGCGACACGAATTTCGAAGAACTCATCGAGGTTGCTGGAAAAGATCAGCAGAAACTTCAGCCGCTCCAGCAACGGGTAGGACTCGTCGAGTGCCTGTTCCAGTACACGAATGTTGAACTGCAATTGCGACAGTTCGCGATGGATGTACAGGCCGCTGTCGTCCAGGTTGGCGACAACAGGGTGTGTCACAGGAGCCGGCGGCGCCTCGGGGACGGGCACCACTTCGATGCTCGGCTCAACCACGGGTTGAGCGTCCTCGACGGCAATCTGAACAGCTGCTTCGGTGAGTCCTTCCGTATTCATGGGTGTTCCTGTGCGGGCTTACTGCCCTTTTAACAGTTGAGCAGCGCGGACGGCGAAATAGGTAAGGATGCCGTCAGCACCTGCGCGTTTGAAAGCGGTGAGGGATTCGAGAATCACGCCCTCACTCAGCCAGCCATTCTGAATTGCGGCCATGTGCATCGCGTATTCACCGCTGACCTGATAGACAAAGGTCGGCACTTTGAACTCTTCCTTGACCCGGAAAAGAATGTCCAGGTACGGCATGCCCGGCTTGACCATGACCATGTCAGCGCCTTCAGACAAGTCCGCCGCCACTTCGTGCAGCGCCTCGTTGCTGTTGGCCGGGTCCATTTGGTAGGACGCCTTGTTCGCCTTGCCCAGGTTCAGCGCTGAACCCACCGCATCGCGAAACGGGCCGTAATACGCGCTGGCGTACTTGGCCGAATACGCCATGATCCGCACATTGACGAACCCGGCGACTTCCAGAGCCTCACGAATCGCCTGAATGCGGCCATCCATCATGTCGGAAGGCGCTACAACCTGGGCACCTGCTTCAGCGTGGGACAGCGCTTGCCTGACCAGCGCATCGACCGTGATGTCGTTCTGCACGTAGCCGTCTTCGTCGAGGATGCCGTCCTGACCATGGGTGGTGAACGGATCGAGGGCGACATCGGTAATGACGCCCAGCTCCGGGAAACGATCACGCAACGCGCGAGTGGCGCGCTGGGCAATACCTTCAGGGTTCCAGGCTTCAGCGGCGTCGAGGGATTTCTTTTCAGCAGGCGTGACCGGGAACAGCGCCAGTGCCGGAATGCCCAGCGCCACCCACTCTTCAGCGGCTTGCAGCAGCAGATCGATGGACAGACGCTCGACGCCAGGCATCGAAGCCACGGCTTCGCGACGGTTCTCGCCGTCGAGAACAAAAACGGGAAGTATCAAATCGTCTACAGTCAGAACGTTTTCACGGACCAGACGACGGGAGAAGTCGTCGCGGCGATTACGGCGCAGGCGAGTGGACGGAAACGAACGACTAGCGGGGGTAAAGCTCACGACAAAACTCCTGAGCCCGCTCAGACGGGCAAGCGTGACAGTTATAAGCTGCCATTATGAACAATGTATGACAACTCCGGGTAACCCCGCGACTGTGGGACGCATCCATTGTCTATGTAGGAAATCTTAACGTCGAGACACATATGGACACTTTCCTGAATGACGTTGGCGAGTTAGGCTGCGCGTTCATTTCGCCAGCATCCAGATAATGCTCCAACAATTTCTACAAGAATTTGGCTACTTTGCCCTTTTTCTAGGAACCTTTTTTGAAGGTGAGACGATCCTTGTCCTCGCCGGCTTTCTTGCGTTCCGTGGTTACATGGATATCAACCTGGTGGTGGTGGTGGCTTTCTTCGGAAGCTACGCCGGCGACCAGCTCTGGTATTTCATGGGGCGCAAGCACGGCCGCAAGTTGCTGGCACGCAAACCGCGCTGGCAGTTGATGGGCGATAAAGCCCTCGAACACATCCGCAAGCACCCGGATATCTGGGTCCTGAGTTTCCGCTTCGTGTACGGGCTGCGCACCGTGATGCCGGTGGCGATTGGCTTGTCGGGCTATCCGCCTGGACGCTACTTGCTGCTGAACGGTCTCGGCGCGGCGGTATGGGCCGCTGCTTTGGGCGCCGCCGCTTATCACTTCGGTGCTTTGCTCGAAGGCCTGCTGGGCAACGTCAAGAAGTACGAACTGTGGGTACTCGGCGCGTTGCTGATCCTCGGTGGCGTGCTGTGGCTGCGTCGGCGCATCAAGGCAGCGCGCGTTGCCAGGGAAGAGCTGGACTCCCCTCACGTCAAAGCGGCCACCGTCGAAGTCAAGAGTCGGCCAGACGAGTGAAATGACCACGAGCGCAATACAGCCCCATTGCGCTCAGCAGCACGTAAGTCAACACCGCCACCCAACCCAGTGAACCCACGCCCCACAGTCCCAGCGACTGCGCCAGCCCCATCAGCGGCAGGTTCAGCAGTATCCGCACGTACTCCAGCCTGATCGCCCACGCGCGGTTTTCCATGGCGACGCCCAGCACGAACAAACCGAACGCCATCCATACCCAACCCAGCACCAGCGCCGAGGTAGACAGGCTGTCGCCCATGTTCATCAGATAGCTGCCCAGCGCGACATGCGCGGCGAATTGCAGGGTGATGTAAACCTGCTGAGACAGGCTGAGCGGGACGTCGAATTTGCGGAACTGAGCCAGGTCCGGCTTGGCGATCGGGTATTTCGCCGCGACGTCCGCCGGACGCCAGCCTGTGCGCATGAACCAGATCCGCAGCTTGTCCCAACGGCTTTGCGCATGTCGGGCGTCTGCTGCCAACTGTGCATAGAACTGCAGGTTGGCCCACAGCGGGTTCCAGCTCTGCAGCGGTGTGGTCACACCGAAGATCACCGGATCACTGTCCAGCTCTTCCTGGAACGACCCGAACAGCCGATCCCAAAGAATGAACACCCCACCATAATTACGATCCATGTAAATAGCGTTCTGCGCGTGATGAGCTCGATGGTTGGACGGCGTCACGAAGATCCATTCATACCAGCCCAGTTTCGAAATGTGCCGTGTGTGCACCCAGAATTGGTACAGCAGGTTGAGCGACGCAACCACCACAAATACCACGAGTGGCACACCGAGCACCGCCATCGGCAGGTAGAAAATCCAGCTGAGCAGGAAGCCGGTGCTGGTCTGGCGCAGAGCCGTGGACAGGTTGTAGTCCTCGCTCTGGTGATGCACCGAGTGCGCCGCCCACAGAATGTTGCGCTCATGCCCCAGGCGGTGCAGCCAGTAGTAGCAAAGGTCGTAAAGCACAAAAGCAAAAATCCAGACCCATACACTGTCAGCCGACAGTGTTCCTATCGACAGATGTTCCAGGGCGAAGGCGTAAGTCACCAGGCCGACACCCTTGGTCAGCAGGCCGGTGGTGGTGGACAACACGCCGGTGCTCATACTGTTGATCGCATCGGACAACCGATAGGTGCTGACCTTGCGCCAGCGATCCGCCAGCAGCTCGACAGCGATCAGCACAAAGAAGAACGGCACCGCGTACAGGATTAAATTCATGAGGCAGCCAGTTTGGGGAGCAATAGTCAAAGATTAGGCCCGGTTCGGCCAAAACCCTATGGCAGCGAGTGACAAATTAGTGGACATTTAACGACATTCTTGTCGGACACTTTTCAGGCGCTTTTTTTCAAAAAAACGGTTGGCGAACAGGAGCAAACGCGATGCAAAAGAAAGTAGCCGTCATTCTTTCCGGTTGCGGCGTCCAGGATGGAGCTGAGATCCACGAGAGCGTTCTGACCCTGCTACGGCTGGACCAGCGCGGCGTCGACGTACAGTGTTTCGCCCCGAACATTGCCCAGCATCATGTGATCAATCACCTCACGGGCGAAGAAATGCCCGAATCGCGCAACGTGCTGATTGAATCCGCACGCATCGCCCGTGGAGCAATCAAGGACATCCGTGACGCCGATGCCGACGATTTCGATGCGCTGATCATTCCCGGCGGCTTTGGCGCGGCGAAAAACCTGTCCAACTTTGCCATCGAAGGCGCCAAGTGCAGCGTCAATCCTGACCTGCTGGCCCTGGCCGAAGCGTTTGCCGAATCAAGCAAGCCAGTCGGGCTGATCTGCGTATCCCCTGCCCTGGCGGCGAAAATCTACGGACCAGGCGTGACTTGCACCGTTGGTAACGATCCGGAAACGGCAAAAGCCATCGGCAAGATGGGCGGCACCCATAAGGAATGCGCAGTGGGCGAGATCGTCGAAGATGAAGCGCGCAAACTGGTCAGCACGCCAGGCTACATGATCGCCCAGTCGATCAGCGAAGCGGCGGCCGGGATCAACAAGCTGGTGGATCGGGTGATTGAGTTGATTCAGGTGAACGACGAGTAATGCCTGACAGACCGAATTAATCCATTCGCCAGACGCAGATTTTTCTGTAGGAGCTGCCGAAGGCTGCGATCAATCTACACCGCGAAGGTCGTTCCGGCCTTTTCGCAGCCTTCGGCAGCTCCTACAGGGTTTGTGGGTAGTCTCGGACTAAGCGGGTGAGGATTCGATCCAGCGAGTTGGCGAACGCCTGTTTCTCGCGGTCGCCATAAGCGCCCTGCCCGCCGCTCATCTGGCCCTGATCCCGCAGATCAGTGAACAGATTCCGCACCGCCAAGCGCTCGCCCATGTTCTGTTGATCGAACTCTTTACCGCGCGGGTCCAGCGCCGCGACGCCTTTCTTCACCAGCCGATCGGCCAGCGGTACGTCGCTGCAAATCACCAACTCACCGGGCACCGCATGCTCGACCAGGTAATCATCCGCCGCGTCCGGGCCGCTAGGCACCACGATCAATTTCACACACGCGTAACTCGGCTTGGTCTGACTCTGACCAGCCACCAACAACACGTCGAACTGACGCTTCAAAGCGAACTTGATGACCTGATCCTTGGCCGCTTTCGGGCAGGCATCGGCATCGATCCAGACGCGCATGGGGCTCACGCCGTCCCGCGATGAATCGTCGCCAGGAACGCCGCCGCGCCCACGAACAGACCGGCGAAGGTGCGGTTCATCCGGCGTTGTTGTTTTGGCGTACGCAGCAGGCGCAGAACGCGCGAGGCCAAACCGGTATAACCGGCCATGACGGTCAGGTCGACCGCGACCATGGTGGCGCAGATGATCAAGTACTGAGCCAACAATGGCTGATGAGGGTCGACGAACTGCGGCAGGATTGCCAGCATGAACACCAACGCCTTGGGGTTGCTGATGTTCACCAGAAAACCGCGCATGACCAGCGTCAGCGGTCGGCCAATCGGGCGCACATCAGAATCCGTGCTCATGACGCTGGGCAGCGCGCGCCATTGCTTGACGGCCAGGTAGACCAGATAGAGCACGCCAAACCATTTGATCGCGTTGAAGGCCATTGCCGAGGTGGCGAGCACCGCGCCCAGACCCGCAGCGACGATAGCAATCTGTAGTACCAGGGCCAATTGCAGACCCAGCGCGTTCCAATAACCGCGCCAGAAACCGTACTGTAAACCGCAGGACATCGATGCAATGGCACCCGCGCCCGGCGACAGGCTGATCACCCAGCAGGCGGCAAAAAAAGCCAGCCACGTTTCAAGCAACATCACACACCTCGGAGGCAAAACGGTAATGCCCTTAAGCTAATACCGGCACCGAAAAATGACTATTCATTTTTCAGGCCGGTCGCCCGAGTCAGGACAGCGCTTCCAGCTCGGCCTGCATGCTTTCCAGCAACTCCAGCGCTTCCATCCAGGCTTCTTCCAGCTCGGCTTCGCGAACCTTCAGCTTGGCCTGGTCCGCCAGCAGGTCACGCAGCTTGTCTTTGTTCGCCGCATCGTAGTTGGCGGGATCAGCCAACGCCGCTTCGACTTTGGCCAGCTTCTCGTGCAACGTACCGAGTTCATGCTCCAGCTTGTCGGCCTGACGCTTGTGCGGTGCCAGTTGCTGACGCAAGGCAGCCGCCTGTTGGCGCTGGGCTTTCTTGTCGGTCTTGTCCGGATTGACCGGCGTGTTGTTGACTGGCGCGTTGCGCAATCGATAGTCCACGAGCCAGCGCGCGTAATCTTCCAGATCGCCGTCGAACTCTTTGACCACACCGTCAGCGACCAGCAAGAATTCATCGGTGGTGCTCTTGAGCAAGTGCCGATCGTGAGAGACCACCAATACCGCACCACTGAACTCCTGAAGGGCCATGGTCAGTGCCAGGCGCATCTCAAGGTCCAGGTGGTTAGTCGGTTCGTCGAGCAGCAACAGGTTCGGCTTTTCCCAGGCGATCAACGCCAGCGCCAGACGCGCTTTCTCGCCTCCCGAGAAATTCAGCACCGGCTCGTCCAGACGCGCGCCACGGAAGTCGAAGCCGCCGAGGAAGTCGCGCAGGGACTGCTCGCGCTCGGTCGGCGCAATGCGCTGCAAGTGCAACAGCGGGCTGGCCTTGGAATCCAGTGAGTCCAGCTGATGCTGTGCGAAGTAACCCACGGTCAGGTTCTCGCCGCGCACCAGTCGGCCACTCAAGGGCTCGAGTTCGCCCGCCAGGTTTTTGATCAGCGTCGACTTACCTGCGCCGTTAGGGCCGAGCAAACCGATTCGCGCACCGGGGGTGAGCTGCAATTTGACCTTTTCCAGCACTGCCCTTTCGCCGTAGCCCAAACGTGCGTCGGACATGTCCAGCAGCGGGCTGGAGATCTTGTCGGATTCACGGAAGGTAAAGTCGAACGGCGAATCGACGTGCGCCGCCGACAGTTCTTCCATGCGCTCCAACGCCTTGATCCGGCTTTGTGCCTGACGGGCCTTGGTCGCTTGCGCCTTGAAGCGCGCGATGAATTTCTCCATGTGCGCACGCTGCACCTGCTGCTTGTCGTAGGCCTGTTGCTGCTGGGCCATACGCTCGGCGCGAGCGCGTTCGAAGGCGCTGTAGCCGCCACGGTAGAGCGTGATTTTCTTCTGTTCAACGTGGGCGATCTGATCGACCACGGCGTCGAGGAAGTCCCGGTCGTGGGAGATCAGCAGCATGGTGCCGGGATAGCTCTTGAGCCAGTCTTCGAGCCAAAGGATGGCGTCGAGGTCCAAGTGGTTGGTCGGTTCATCGAGCAGCAGCAAGTCCGACGGGCACATCAGCGCCTGCGCCAGGTTCAGACGCATCCGCCAACCACCGGAGAAATCTCCGACCTGACGATCCATCTGTTCGTTGGTGAAGCCCAGACCGGCCAGCAGCTTGCGCGCGCGTGCATCGGCGGTGTAACCATCGGCACTGTCCAGCTCGGCGTGCAGGCGTGCCTGAGCAGCGCCATCGTGGGCCGCCTCGGCTGCCGCCAGATCGCGTTGGACCTCGCGCAAGCGGAGGTCGCCATCGAGGACGTAATCCACGGCAATGCGCTCGAGGGTTTCGATCTCTTGGCGCATGTGGGCGATACGCCAATCGGCCGGCAACAGGCAGTCGCCGGAGTCGGGGGTCAATTCACCCCGCATCAAGGCAAACAGGCTGGATTTGCCGGCGCCGTTGGCACCGATCAGGCCGGCTTTCTGGCCGGCGTGCAGGATTAGCTCGGCGTCTTCTAGCAGACGTTGCGGGCCACGCTGTAAAGTCAGGTTTTGAAGTCGAATCATAATGGCGGCGGAGTCTACCAGCTTCGTCCGAAACAAGTAGATGACTATGCCTTCTGATCTCTGGAGTTTTACCCTCAATCTCTACGCCCGTGCGGGCGTGGAACAAGCCTGCCTGCGCCTGCAAGCTAGCGGGGCCAACGTTTGTACGCTGTTATGTGGCGCATGGCTGGGGCGACGTGGTGTCGAGTGCGACGCCGACCGCCTGCGGGAAATCAGACAATTGGCCACGCCCTGGCACGATGAAGTCGTTCAGCCGCTGAGAGCATTGCGTACGCGCTGGCGAACCGCAGCGGTCAATGACCCTGAATTGGCGATCTTGCGTGAGCAGGTGAAAGGACTCGAACTGGAAGCAGAACGTGAATTGCTGGCGCGACTTGAAGCGCTGACGCAGGGATGGTCCGAAGGTGTTGCGCAGGATCTGACAGCCTGGCTGGACGGACTCGCCGCCGAGGCTGGCCAGCAAAACCGCGACGCGCTGCAGGTGCTGCGCGTCGCGGCGAACCAGCCTTAAGAGGCGCTGGTTGGGGTAGCAGGTGCGGCTGGCGTTACCGACGATGGCGACACAGGTGCGGTTGCCGGTGTGGCAGCAGCAGCCGGTGTAGTCGACGCCGCTGGCGTCACTGGTTTTGCAACAGCTGCTTTCGCAACGGCAGGCTTGGCAGCAACCGGCTTCGCAGCAGGTTTGGCAACGGCAGGTTTAGCGGCTGCGGGCTTCGCGACTGGCTTGGCTGCAACGGGTTTGGCGGCTGCCGGTTTCGCGGCCGGCTTGGCGGCGGCGGCTGGCTTGGCAGCTGCTTTGACCGGTGCCTTGGCAGCGGCAGGTTTGGCAACAGCAGGTTTCGCTGCGGCTTTGGCGGCTACTGGCTTGGCTGCCGGTTTGGCTGCTGGCTTCGCGGCCGCTGTTTTAGCAGCAGGCTTGGCGGCGGGCTTGGCAGCTGCGGTCTTGGCTGGCGCCTTGGCAGCAACTTTGGTTGCGGCCGGTTTGGCAGCAGGCTTGGCAGCAACCGGCGCTTTCGCAGCGGGTTTGGCCGCTGGTTTCGACGCCGCTTTTGCAGCAGGTTTAGCAGCGGCTGCTTTGGCCGGAGCCTTCGCAGGTGCTTTTGCCGGTGCTTTGGCAGCAGCAGTTTTAGCTGGAGCCTTGGCCGCTGCGGTAGGAGCAGAAGCTTTCACCGCGACAGGCTTCGCTGCGCGCAGGCTCAAGGTTTTACCCACGGCTTCTTTGACGCGACCGATGCCTTGAGCCAACTTCAGGCTCTCTTGAGCATCGCGCTTGAGCCCAAGAATGTAGGTGCGGGTTTCGCTCTGACGAGCCTTGAGTGCTTCAAGCATCTCTTCGAGCTCAGCAACGCCCTGCTTGGCTTTTGCTTGTGCCTTGGCTTTGCCGGCAGTCGCAGCGTCTTGCAGTTTGGTGCGGGATTTGTGCAGTTTTTCTTGGGCCTTGCCGCGTTGCTTTTCCAATTTGGCGAGCAGTTTTTCTGCATCGGCCATGGCTTGGGAGCAGGCGTTTTCAAGGTGTTCGAGCAGGCTGGTGGAGAGTTGCTGTAACAGGTGCAGCGGAGTATTTACTGATTTCTTTTTGGCCGTCATGACTGACCTCCTGGCTGGCGTATTTGCGGCTCATACTAGACCTCTGCATGGACCGCCGCTAGGCCATGTTGACAGTAACAATAGACGCACGTTTCACACTCTGGTGAAAGTTGAAAGCATCGGCAGTGACCGTCCGGTGAAATTCCCTTCAATCCCAGGCAGCAGCGAGGCGATTGCTTTGGCATAATCGCCACTTCCCAGGCTGGAGTGCACCATGTCGCGCTACCTATTAATGTCTCTGTTTCTATTGCTACCGCTGGCGCAAGCTGCCGAAACTGCGGCCCCCGCCAGCGACCACGATTTGGCTTACAGCCTGGGTGCGAGCCTTGGCCAGCGGCTGCGGCAAGAGGTTCCCGACCTGCAAGTCCAGGCGCTGATCGAGGGTCTGGAGCAGGCTTACCAAGGTAAACCGCTGGCACTCAAAGACGAGCGCATCGAACAGATTCTGCGGGATCACGACGCCGCGGTTACGCAAGCCGAGGACGCTCCACCGCCCGAGCCACAAAGCGAAGCGGCGATGAGCACCGAGCAAAAATTCTTGAGCGCGGAAAAAGCCAAGCCAGGTGTTCAAGTGTTGGCCGACGGCATTCTGATGACCGAGCTGACGCCTGGCACGGGTCCAAAACCTACCGCATCGGATCGGGTTCAGGTGCGTTATGTCGGTCGCCTGCCTGACGGCACGATCTTCGACCAGAACAACCAGCCACAATGGTTTCGCCTGGACAGCGTTATCGCTGGCTGGACCACCGCGCTGCAAAGCATGCCCGTGGGTGCGAAATGGCGTCTGGTGATTCCGTCGGCACAAGCCTACGGCGCGGAAGGTGCCGGCGATTTGATCGACCCGTACACGCCGTTGGTATTCGAGATTGAGTTGTTGTCAGTCGCTCAGTAACGCATCAGCGCACTGCGGACTTTCAGAACCGGGGCGCGGAGCACGCGCCCGGTGAGCCACAGGCGTCAGGCCTCGGCGGTTTGCGTCTTGTGCGCGTTATGCAGCACTTCGATCAGGCAATCTTCGAGCTCGAAGCGTTCGTGCAATAAGCCGCCCAGCTTCTCGAACTCAGCCTTGACCGTGGTGCAATCAGAGCAGTCACCCTTGTCGCAGCGATCATTGAACGCCAATGCGAATTGGGTAATGGCTTCGATACGAGGGTAGAGGGTCTCGGCCAACTCAAGGCCGCGCTGATCATTGAAGGCCTTGGCTTCGCTGGTCAGTTGTTCATAGACCTCGAAGTGCCCGGCCGAAACGTAGTCGACCAGAATCCTGCAAAATCCTTGCAGTGACTCACGATCCGTCGCCAGAGACTCTGGCTTGGCGCCAAGAGCATCGTAGCTACGAACCAATTCCTGGCGGTCCTCAAGCCAGCGATCAATCAGCTTATGGACCCCACCCCAGCGCTCCTGAGCATTCTGACAACTTTCCAGCATGATGATCTCTCTTCCCTTCAGGGTCATGCGACTCTGCGCCACGTGCCCAGACTTTTAGTAAGACTCTCTACGAGAGGCGGGTCTGAATAAAGCCACAAGAGCAGCAGATTTCCGTTAACGCGTGCGGCTCAGATTATGCCCGCACGCCGACCCCTTCAAGGTACGCAGGAGATAAAGTTCATACAAGTGTTTAATCCGACTTTGCGCAATTGCCCGGTTTCGTACTAGCTGGGGCACTTAGTCACGCTGAAGTAATTGATAGGCTGCTAACAAGATCAGCCCCGCGAACGCCAGCAAACTCCATTCGGGAATGCTCATGCCGAACAGTGTCCAGTTGATTTCAATACAGTCGGCCGTGCCATCGAACAACAGACTCACCACCTTCGTGAAAGGCATTGTCTGAAGCAGGTACCCCAGGCCGGGCAGGCAGGATGCAGGGTCTTGTGCCGGGGCCGTTTGCAGCCACACCTGACGCCCTGCCGTGCCGGCCCCGGCCAAGGCGCAGAGCAGGATCAGCGCCGAGTAAATTCGCCAGCCGATCTTGCCGGGAGCGTGTAGGAATGCAGCCAGCGAAATTAAACCGAAGGCGATCATGAAAACCCGCTGGACGATACACAGCGGGCAAGGCTCCAGCCCTACACCGTATTCAAGATAAAACACCCCACCCATGATGAGCGCACAGGCGATGAAAGCCAGAAAAAACAAGGAGCGCGAGTGGGCCAGGTGCATGGCAAATCCGTTACAGAATGCGAAGGGCATTACGGTAGAGTAAAGCGCCCAACGCTTTCAAGGCGAGGACACGCAGAACTTTCCGCAATGGTGTAGGCACTTACCGACGCGTTTAAACGGAAATTGCACATCCGCTTGTAGGATTATTCGCTGAGACCGGAAATCCGTTGAAAAACCGGTCCGCATCAAACCCAAAATCCTTGGTCGCCAGCGGGATCGCCAAGATCAATGCGAAAGGTGGAATCGGGCGCTGCCCAAATCCTGTAGGAGCCGCCGAAGGCTGCGAAGGCGGCGTATCTGGCACACCACCGTAGCAGTCCGGCGCATGGACGGCCGTCGTTTAACTGTTGGCTAGCCTCTGGCCAACACCGGTAACGGACGCGACAGAAAGCGCTCATCCAGCAGGCCCAACCCTTCCTGGAACAATTGATTACTGCGATCGGTTTCACCCAACTGCGCCAACAGCCGCGCCAGCTCGGCACAGGCTTCCGGGTTGCGCTGCAGGCTGAGGCTGCTTTCCAGATAGTCGCGCGCCTTGCCCCATAGACTGTTGTGCAGGCACAGACGCCCGAGGGTCAACAACAGGCTTGGGTCTTCGGAATGCTGCTTGAGCCAACCTTCGGCCGTCTGCAATTGCTTGGCTGGGTCGCTGCCGTGCAGCAGGCCGTAGAGTCGTGCCAAGTGGCTGTTGTATTCACGTTTGATTGCCGCACGCAGAACCTCCTCAGCCTCGGCATGTGCGCCCAGTTGGCGCAGTTGCTCGGCATAGGCCAACACCAGTGGCGGCTCTTGACGCTGCGCCGAGGAGAGCTGCTGCCACGCGTTATTGAGCGACGCCAGGCCCGCTTCGCCTTCCTGATCACGCTGCGCGGCGAGTGTCAGGTTTTCACCCCAGGCACGGCGCTCCAACTCAGCCAGTTCAGTTGGCGGCAGGACTTTATCCTTGCGCAACTCCGGCATCAGTCGAATCAACGCCAACCAATCGCCTCGTTGCTGATACAGCCTCTGCAACTGCCGCAGCACCTGCGGGTTACGCGCGTGACGGTCATGCATGGCCTCTAGCGTGACCAGCGCACCGTCGCTGTCGCCACGGTCGAGTTGCAGCTGGGCATGACTCAGGGCGATCGCCAGTTCGGCGTGTGGCTGACGCGCCAGGGCTTTCTCAAGCAGTGCATCGCACTCGTCGTAGTTGCCCAGTTCGTTGGCAGCCCGAGCGGCCCCCAGGTAATGCAGCAGCGGTTGACGGTCAGCGTCGGCGGCACGTTGCAAGTGACGTTGCGCACTGGCCCAGCGACCTTCGGCGAGGTCCAACTGGCCCTTCTCGATAGAGGTCTGCACCCGACGACTGTGATTGCGTCGCGACCATGGATTGACCACACCATTGGAGGCCAACACCACACCGAGCGAAGCGCGCACCAATAGCACCACCAGCCAGATCGCCAGCAACAGCCCCAGCGCTGCCCACAGGCTCGATTCATAGCGGAAGTTTTTGTACGCGATCAGCACGTAGCCGGGGTGCTCGGCAATGGCGACGCCAACCAATGCCGCGATGACGATAACCGCGAACAGAATCAGGTAGGCGCGTTTCATTGAGGCGCCTCCTGCTTGGCTTGCACTGCCGGTTTCTCGGCCGGCGCATGGCGTCGCTCAAGGTACGCCTGAAGCGAGCTCAAGCTTAGCGCCAGATCGGGGGTGACCACCGAGACCGGCTGATTGACCAGTGCTTGCAGACGCTCATCCAGCGCCTTGCTTTGCGGATTATCCTGATTGAAGTTGCTCTGCAGCACGTTGCGCGCCTCAGCCAGCGCCTGGCTGTAGACCTTGGCCTCGCCATTCAACGCCGCCCACTGCGCTTGCTCCAGCGCCAAACTCAAGGCCAGCCGAACTTGAGTCAGGCTTTGCCCCGCCAGGATCGGACGAATGTCTTTATCGGCACTGAAGTCGATGCGGATGTAATGCGATATCTGATCCCACCATTGCGCCCAATGACTGTCGCTGGCGTCGCCCGGTGAGGTCAGCCCCAGCAATGAGCCACCCTTGTCCTCATACTCCGGCGCCAGTGCTGTGAGCGTGATCGCCTGGTCGCGCAAGGCCCCTAGCTGCAGGAACAGCCCCGTGCGATCCGGCTGTTCGACGCTCCGCAGCGCGGCCAGACTTTTGGCCAATTGCTCGCGAGCGGCGAACGCTCCCGGATCATCCTGCTCACGCAGAATCTCGTCCGCGCCTTGCACCAGCGCCGAAGCGCTGTTGATATCTTGCAGCGCCGACAGACGCAGGCTGGCGAGGCGCAGCAGATGTTCTGCTTCGGCCAGTCGCCAGTCTTGCCGACTGGCGCCGAGCACGGTTTCCAGACGCTCGCTCAGGCGTTGCTGATCACCCTGGAGTTGGGCGACCAGACGGCGACGGTCTTCCAGCTCATCAGCACCGGGCAGCGTTCCCAAGCGCGTCGCCAGCAGTTGCTGGTTCTGTTTGAGCACCTGGGTCTGGGCATCGATATCCTGCAATTGGCCAACCTGCTGCTGATGACCACTTTGCAGATTGCGCAGTTGCCAGACACCCCAGCCTCCGACCGCCACGCCGGCGGCACCCAGCAGCAATGCGAGCAGCGCCAGGCCGTTGCCACGGCTCTTGGCCGGCTTGCTCGGGATGGGCTCTGGTGTTTCAAGCACGGTGTCGAGATGTTCTTTGGGCAAGTCTGTTTCGCTCACGTATCCATCCTTTGCATTAGTGCGCAGTCATTTCTGCGACGACTCTATTCCGAAGGGCCTGTCGCTGCTACGCCTAGAGGGCGGGCTGGGGAAACTCCCGTAACGCCGCCAGCAAAGCCATGGCACTCGCGCCACGGCAATCCACAACCGTTTGGGCACCGGCAGCACGCGCCATGTCGGCCACGCGCGAGCTCGGCACAAACAAGGGCAAGCGTGCCAGATCCGGCCAGGCTTCACCCGCCAGCAGGCGCAAGTGTTCGAAACCCTGCCCACTGCTGACCACCAGCCCGTTCAAGCGTTCCGCCTCAATCCGCCGCGGCAGCTCGCCGTCCGCGTAGTGCGGCAGGTTACGCCGATACAGGGGTAGATAATCGACACTAGCACCTAGTTCGCGCAACCGCTCGGCCAACAACTCCCGCCCGCCTTCACCACGCATGATCAGCACGCGAACGTCCGGCTCGGTCAGAGCATCCTTGAACGTTTGCAGTTCAAGCAACGCCTCGCTGTCATCACCCGTTTGTGGGTAAGTGGCGTTCAAACCGTAGTCGTCGAGAATCTGCGCAGTCGCCGCGCCCACACAAAACCATTGCGTGGTTATCGGCGGCTGCGGCCAGATTTCGTCTACCCGCTCCAATCCGAGGCGCGCGGCGGGCTTGCTGACGACAATCACCAGCCGATAAAGATGCAGGCCATAGATCATCGACTGATGCTCCCCGCTAAGGGGCAACGGCTCGATGTCCAGCAGCGGCAAGCTGTTGCTGAAGATGCCCGCGTCAGCCAGGGTAGCCGCCAGCGCGGCTGACTCCTGCTGCGGGCGCGTCAACAGCAAACGCCAGCCCGTCACTCTTCGCCGGCCTCGCCATAGACCTTCTGCAAGATCGCTTGCGCGCCCTGTGCCAACAACGCTTCGGCAACTTGCACGCCCAGCGTCTGTGCCTCTGCACGTGAGGCGCGGGCGTCGGCACTGAGCAGCAAGCCACCGGCTGGATCACCCACCAACCCTCGCAGCCACAGCTGCTCGCCCTCAAGCACGGCGTAGCAGGCGATCGGCACTTGGCAGCCGCCATTCAAGTGCTTGTTCAACGCACGCTCGGCCGTGACCCGATCCGCCGTGTCGACGTGATTCAGAGGCGCAAGCAAAGCATGGATTTGCGTATCGGCGCTGCGGCATTCGATCCCCACCGCACCTTGGCCACCGGCGGGCAGGCTATCGTCGACGCTGATGGCCGCTGTGATGCGGTCTTCGAAACC
Source organism: Pseudomonas sp. NA-150 (assembly GCF_044336365.1). Taxonomy (NCBI): domain Bacteria; kingdom Pseudomonadati; phylum Pseudomonadota; class Gammaproteobacteria; order Pseudomonadales; family Pseudomonadaceae; genus Pseudomonas; species Pseudomonas sp. NA-150. The sequence goes on from NZ_CP172305.1 coordinate 6,598,614, forward strand.
GAGGCGGATCAAACCGGCGGCAGCGAGGATGATCGCGTCGTACTCGCCGGCATCCAGCTTCGCCAGGCGGGTATTGACGTTGCCACGCAGGAAATGAATTTTCAGATCGGGGCGTCGCGCCAGCAATTGCGCCTGGCGCCGCAGGCTCGATGTGCCGACGATGCTGCCCGAGGGCAATTCATCGAGGCTGGAGAAGGTGTTTGAGACAAACGCATCGCGCGGGTCTTCACGTTCGCAGATGCAAAACAGGCCCAGACCTTGAGGGAAGTCCATCGGCACGTCTTTCATTGAATGCACGGCGATGTCGGCTTCATCTTCCAACAGAGCCGTTTCCAGCTCCTTGACGAATAAGCCCTTGCCGCCGATCTTCGACAACGGCGAGTCCAGCAGCTTGTCGCCGCGACTGACCATGGGCACCAGCGTCACGATCAATCCCGGATGAGAGGCTTCCAGGCGGGCTTTGACGTATTCGGCCTGCCACAGGGCCAACGCACTTTTGCGGGTAGCAATGCGGATTTCGCGAGAGGACATGGATCAATCCGTACATGAAGAGATAGGGCGGATAATAACAGCTCAGCCATACCCTCCGCTGCCCGCGAAACCTGCGGCGTTTCGTCCTAGAGCTGCTGCATCATTTTCCTTACACCGGCGACATGCCGGCGGCTGACGATCAATGCATCGCCGTTGAGGCCTTTGAGGAACAACTGGAAGTGCCCCAATGGCGTACGCTGCAAACGCTCGATGCGCTCACGGGCGACCAGCGCGTTACGGTGAATGCGCACGAATCGATCACCGAATTCGTCCTCCAGCGCCTTGAGCGGCTCATCCAGCAGCACTTCGCCGCCCTCATGACGCAAAGTCACGTACTTGTGATCGGCGATGAAATAGATCACCTGGTTCAATGGGATCAGCTCGATACCTTTGCGAGTCCGCGCGCTGATGTGGCTGCGCGGACCGTTGCCTGATTCGGCGGCGGGGCGGGTCATGGCCGCCAGTTGCACCCGGTTCGGGCGCTCGGCTTTTTTCAAGGCTTCCAGTAAATGCTCGGCGCGCACCGGTTTCACCAGATACCCCACGGCACTGACCTGAAACGCTTCCAGGGCAAACTCGTCGTGGGCGGTGCAAAAAACCACGGCCGGCGGTGTCTCACGCTCGCACAATCGAGCGGCGACTTGCAGACCATCAAGGCCCGGCATACGGATGTCGAGTAACACCACATCCGGTTTAAGACTGTCGATCAACGCCAGGGCTTCTTCGCCGTTGGTGGCGCTGGGTTCTAGGACTCGATAACCATCGAGTTCGCTGACCAGGCGGCTAAGACGCTCGCGGGCCAGGGGTTCGTCATCAACGATCAGGACATTCATATTGCTTTGGCTTCCTGCGTGAGTCTCGCACAAGGATAGCGTAGACAGGTGAAGTGACGACCGTCACGGCGCTCCACGCTCAGACTGGCGCGGGGCCCAAAAAGTGCCGCGATGCGCGCACCAATGTTCACCAATGCTTGATGGGTGCCATTGGAAGCCTGCCGCCTGGCCTCTTCGTCATAGGGATTGCTGACACACAATATGAACTCTCCCTCTCTATAAGTCGCTTCGACCCGAACTACACCGCCTTCAACTCTGGGGGCTATGCCGTAGAGCAAGGCGTTTTCAAGTAATGGTTGTAAGGTTAGCTGTGGAATCGGTAAGTCGTCTGGAATTGCACTGACTTCCCAGTCCAACTGTAGACGCTCTCCGAGCCGGTATTGCTCAATCGATAGATAACGTTTCGCCAATTCCAGTTCGTCGCGCCATGTCACCAGATTCCCCGGCTTGGCCAGACTCGCGCGAAACAGGTCGGAAAGGTCTAGCACCGCCTGCTCCGCCTTGATCGGATCGCTCGCCACCAGGCTGGCAATACTGTTTAACGTATTAAAGAGAAAGTGCGGGCGGATCCGCGCTTGCAGCGATTCGATCCTGGCCCGCAGTTCTGCCTGTTGTTGCTTGCGCCACTGGCTTTGCAGATAAAAGTAACGCAGCACCAGCGCCGACATAATCAACGCGATCAGCGAATACCGTAGATAACGTTCGACCATTACGCCAACCGAGGCGGTACCCGTGAGCTCACAATAGTCTGTGACCGAGGTACACAACACCGTCAAACCGACTACCAACAGACAACACAAACCGCCCGCCAGCCCTGCCGGCAAACGCGCCAGCCACGGGCGCAGGCCGCACATCACGGCCGCCGAGAGCAGCACGATCCATTGCACGAATAACGAAATCAAGGCGAGCCGCACCCAATTGAAGGCCGGCACCATGGGCTCGACCAACACCAGGACCATCACCAACAGCTCGGCCAGAACCACCAGCACCAACAATGCCTGGGGCACACACAGCTCAGGAAGAAAGAACTCTTTGCCCGGCGCAGGCGCCGTACTTGTCTTCAATTGATTTCGCATGGGGCTAGTCTCTGCGCCACTGGCCCCAGCGGCAAGCCGCCCAAGAATAAAAAAACGACAACCCTGTTATTATCGCCAGCGCCGTCTCCACATCGGCCTCTCTACTTTTTTCAGCAGCCAGCAGACTTACGAGCGAACCCATGAGCACCGACAAGACCAACCAGTCCTGGGGCGGCCGCTTCAGTGAACCCGTCGACGCGTTCGTCGCCCGCTTCACCGCCTCCGTCACCTTCGATCAACGCCTGTATCGTCACGACATCATGGGCTCCATCGCCCACGCGACGATGCTGGCCCATGTCGGCGTTTTGACCGACGCAGAGCGCGACACCATCATCGATGGCCTGAACTCCATTCAAGCCGAGATCGAAGCCGGTTCATTTGAATGGCGCATCGATCTGGAAGATGTGCACATGAACATCGAAGCGCGTCTGACCGACCGTATCGGTGTCACTGGCAAAAAGCTGCACACTGGCCGTAGTCGCAACGACCAGGTCGCGACCGACATCCGCCTGTGGCTGCGTGACGAAATCGACCTGATCCTGGCTGAAATCACTCGCCTGCAACAAGGCTTGCTGGGCCAGGCCGAGCGTGAAGCCGAGACCATCATGCCGGGCTTCACCCACCTGCAGACCGCGCAGCCGGTGACATTCGGTCACCACATGCTGGCCTGGTTCGAAATGCTCAGCCGCGACTACGAGCGCCTGGTCGACTGCCGCAAGCGCCTCAATCGCATGCCCCTGGGCAGCGCCGCACTGGCCGGCACTACCTATCCGATCGACCGCGAGCTGACCTGCAAGCTGCTGGGTTTCGACGCCGTGGGCGGCAACTCGCTGGACAGCGTCTCCGACCGCGACTTCGCCATCGAATTCTGCTCGGCCGCCAGCGTGGCGATGATGCACCTGTCGCGCTTCTCGGAAGAGTTGGTGCTGTGGACCAGCGCGCAGTTCCAGTTCATTGACCTGCCGGACCGCTTCTGCACGGGCAGTTCGATCATGCCGCAAAAGAAAAACCCTGACGTCCCAGAATTGGTTCGCGGCAAAAGCGGCCGCGTGTTCGGTGCGCTCATGGGTCTGCTGACCTTAATGAAGGGCCAGCCATTGGCCTACAACAAGGACAACCAGGAAGACAAGGAACCGCTGTTCGACGCGGCCGACACCCTGCGCGACTCGTTGCGCGCGTTCGCCGACATGATTCCTGCGATCAAGCCCAAGCACACCATCATGCGTGAAGCGGCCTTGCGTGGTTTCTCCACCGCCACCGACCTGGCGGACTACCTGGTTCGCCGTGGACTGCCGTTCCGTGACTGCCACGAAATCGTCGGTCATGCCGTGAAGTACGGCGTGGAAAGCGGCAAGGACCTGGCCGAGATGAGCCTCGAAGAACTGCGCAAGTTCAGCGACCAGATCGATCAGGACGTGTTCGCCGTGCTGACGCTGGAAGGCTCGGTCAACGCCCGTAATCACATTGGCGGCACTGCGCCGGCGCAGGTCAAGGCTGCGGTGGTTCGTGGCCAGGCGCTTCTGACCTCGCGCTAACTCTCTGCCTGTAGGAGCCAACTTGTTGGCGAGCAGCCAGATGCGGCGTGTCAGGCCGTGAGCCTCGCCAACAAGTTGGCTCCTACAGGTTTCTTCCAAATTTCAGGAAATACCATGAACGACCAAATTGACAACATCGATGAAGACGAAGAAGAATTCGCCGAATCGACCCTGATCCAGGCCATCGAGAATCAGCTCGAAAGCGACAACCCGCCTGCCGCCAAGGCGACCTACAACAAGCTGACGCTGGTGGGCTATGAGCGTGACGACATCCTGCAAATGATGGCCCACGTCCTGGCCGTGGAAATCGATGCATTGCTGGAAGAGGACCGCGCGTTCAATACCGAGTGGTACGAACAGGCCCTGCGCGCCCTGCCCGAGTTGCCGCCTGAAGCAAAGTGACGATTGACCGTCGATCCGCCAGCAAAAACTCCAGCACCTGACTACACTGCAAAAGCCCCGCTGCCACATGACGTCCGGGGCTGTCACGCGAAGCCTGCTTTATGGGTCATCAAGAACTCAATAAGCGCGGAACCACTGGTTCCTGTGCCTTGACTCGAGACTTCTCCACAGACCAGGTGGGCGTATTACTAGAAAAGTCCGGAGCACCTATGTCGTATACCCCTGAGTTGGTTGCCGAACTGGAAATCCTTGCACTGTTCAATCTGGGCAATACCCTTGAGGGCTTGAAAGTCCATCACGTAGCAGCTCCTTCCGCGATTGCCGCCGCCCACAGACTGTTCGATAAAGGGCTGATTACCCTGACCGATGGCGGCTACCTGACAAGCCTTGGGCTCGAAGCTGCCAAGCATGCCCAATCCCTCCTGACCATCCTGAGCGTCACCGAAGCCGCCTGATTACCGATGTCTGGCTCGCGGGAAATTCAAATCCCCGTCTCGCGAGCCATTGTTAAACCCGAGAAGACGGTAATATTTTGACGTCAAAAATTAAATTCTGCTTAAAAGTGTCTGACCATAGGCTGTAAACTGCTCGCTGCCTTGAATCTTCCTTCTCTCGAGCCCGCACGCCGGTTAGTTTGCGATGACGCGTAATTTTGAAATTCGCCCCGACCTGGATGAGGGCATCGACCGCAAGGTTCTCAGCCAGCTGCGCAATCGGTTCCTGGCCCTCAACGACGGTCGGCTAGGCCGCGCCATGGAAGGTCTGTCGACGCGCCAACAGGCCGTTCTGACCCTCTTGCCGCTGTTTTTCCACGTCAATCACCCGCTACTGCCCGGTTATGTCTCCAGCAGCGCGCCTGCCGGGGTGTCCGGCTACGAGCCCGAAGCCCATGCGCTGGCTGAAGCTCAACGCCTGACCCGCTCGTTTTCCTATAAACAGCGCCGAGGCAACCCGCCCGAGCCGATTCATGGCCTGTTTCTGATGGGCAGCCTCGGAACGCTGGCGCAGGCCGAGCAAAGCGATATGGATGTCTGGGTTTGCCATGACCCGGAACTGACCCCGGACGCGATCGCCGAACTGCGCAAGAAATGCCAGGCCCTCGAAACCTGGGCGGCGAGCCAGGGTACCGAAGCGCATTTCTTCCTGATCGACCCCACACGCTTTGTGTTAGGCGAGCGTGACGCCAAGCTCAGCTCCGAAGACTGCGGCACCACCCAGCATTACCTGCTGCTGGACGAGTTCTATCGCACCGCCATCTGGCTTGCCGGGCGCACGCCGCTGTGGTGGCTGGTACCGGTTTATGAGGAGCAGCGCTACAGCGAGTACACCCATACCCTGATCTCCAAGCGCTTTATCCGTGCCGACGAAATCCTCGACCTCGGCCATCTGGCGCATATTCCTCCCGGCGAGTTCATCGGTGCGGGCCTGTGGCAGCTGTTCAAAGGCATCGAATCGCCTTACAAGTCGGTGCTCAAGCTGTTGCTGACTGAGGTCTACGCCAGCGAACACCCGCAGGTGCAGTGCCTGAGCCTGCGCTTCAAGCAAGCGGTGTTCGCCAACCAGCTCAATCTCGATGAACTGGACCCGTACATGGTGGTGTACCGGCGCATCGAGGAATACCTGATCGCCAGAGGCGAGCCCGAACGCCTGGAAGTGGTGCGTCGGAGCCTGTACCTGAAGGTCAACAAAAAGCTCACCGCCTCGCTTCGTCAGCGCACGACCAGTTGGCAGCGCCTGCTGCTGGAGCGGCTGGCCAAGGAGTGGGGTTGGGATGAGCGCCAACTGGCACTGCTTGATAGCCGCAGCCAGTGGAAAGTCCGACAGGTCTCTACCGAGCGCCGGGCGTTGGTCAATGAGCTGAATTACAGCTACCGCTTCCTGACTCAGTTTGCCCGCACGCAACAAGCCGCCAGCTTGATCAACAAGCGCGACCTGAACGTGCTCGGCCGCCGACTGTACGCAGCGTTCGAGCGCAAGGCCGGCAAAGTCGAGTTTATCAACCCGGGAATTGCCCCGGACCTGGCCGAAGACACCCTGACGCTGGTGCATGCGCCCAACAAGCGTGAACCCGGCAAAACTCAATGGGGCCTGTACAACGGCAGCCTGGGTGCCCAGGAATGGGAGCATTTTTCGCCAATCAAGCGCAGCCGGGAACTGCTGGAATTGCTGGCCTGGTGTCACCGCAACAATGTGATCGACCACGCCACGCGCCTGGCGCTGCACCCCGGCACCAGCGATCTGACCGAGTTTGAGCTGTTCAATCTGATCGGCAGCCTGCAACAGGCGATTCCCTTGCCGCTGGAAACCGTCAGCGAAGAACGACTGCTGCGCCCGAGCATGCCGCGAGAGGTGTTGCTGCTGATCAACGTCGGCGTCGATCCGCTCAAGCATCACCGGGACCTGAATATCCTGATGACCACCGAGCGTACCGATTCGCTGAGTTACGCCGGGGTCCGGGAGAATCTGGTGCTGACCCTCGACCAGATCACCCTCAATAGCTGGAATGAAATACTGGTCAACCGCTATGACGGCCAGCATGCGCTGCTGGACTTTCTCAGCGACTTCCTCAGCAACCTGCCCGAAGGGCCGGAGCAACCCCACCTACGCGTGCGTTGTTTCTGCCATAACCGCGCGCCGGCGATTGCCCAGCGCGTCGAGGAAATCGTCAACACCGCTCAGCTATTGCTGTCCCGGCGCCTGAATCATCGGTATTTGATTCAGGTTCAGCAGCACTACCACCTGCTGGAAATGAAACCCGGGCAAGTCAACCACGTACCCCTGGCCAGCCTGCCGGCGCTGCTCGACTACCTGGCCGAAGAGCTGCCGGGCTATAGCCCTCTGCATCTGGATCCGCACGCCCTTGATGACCACGATTTGGCGCTGATCCTGCCCCATGGCCAGCCCGAATGTATCCAGGTGTTCTACCGACTCAGCGAGCTGCACGCCGATATTTACGTGCTCGACGAGCACAATGCCCTGTGGCATCAACGCTTGCCGTACCACGACGAGACCAGCCTGCTGCTGCCGCTGCAACGCTTCTTCCAGTCCCTGGTGTACCGTCGCGGCGCCTTGCTGCCGCTGGACAACCCGCTGCAACCCGTGGCGCTGGAAACCCTGTATTACCAGGTCTTGCCCAACGGTCCGAGCCGCGCCCGGCGCATCGAAGCCCGAGCGGCACCGGCGACCCCTGTGGATAAACCCTTTTATGACGTGCAGGCGATTATCGAACAGGCCGCGCCGGGGCAAGTCAGCGTCACCCTGTACTGCAACCATCGGGAATTTTCGGAGCTGGAGTACGGAGAGCAGTTGTTTACTGTGGTGGCCAAGCAGATTCTCGAGCAACGCAGCGAAGCCCAGCGCTACCGCTGCTACATCACCGACCTCGACCTGTCCGGCCTGCTGGGCGACGCGCGCGGGCAGAGCATTTTGTTCCTGCGTTACAAGGCCGATCTGGAGAAAGCGCTGAATAGCGCGATGGATAGGGTGTCCTAAACAACCTTGTAGGAGCGGGAGTCAAGTCAGACGCTTTGGCGGCGCTGTTCGGCTTCCGCGCGGATCTGGCGGCGACGGTCGTCGTCTGCCGAACGCCATTCGCGGATGTCTTCCACATGGCGCCAGCAGCCGGTGCAGACCTTGTGCTCGTCCAGCCGGCACACGCTGATGCACGGAGACGCGACCGCCGGGCTGACGTTGCTGAACAGGGGCTTGGCCGGTTTGACCGGCGCTGGCGCAGTGTATTCGGTCACGATCAGATCTCGTCGAAATCCAGCTCGACACCGCCCTGCTCAAGGACGATACGCACCAGCATCTCACTAAGCAGTTCATCACTGGTATCGCAAACCCAACGTTTTTCTTCTTCGTCGTAGTCGAAATGGAAACCACCGGAACGCGCCGCCAGCCACAGCTGACGCAACGGTTCCTGACGACTGAAAATCAGCTGCTGACCGTTTTCGAACTTAACGGTCAGCACGCCGGCCGAGTTTTCCAGATCCAGATCGAGATCGCTCTCGTCGAAGATATCCTCCAGCGCTTGCTGGGTGGCATCGACCAAATCGTGAAAGCGGGCTTCAGTCAAACTCATTACGCAAACCTCAAAAAGTGTCTACCGACGACGCAGCGCCGCAAGATACGGTCGCTTTCAGACAATTGCAAAGCATACCCGCCCAACAGCTGTCGGCAACGTCGATAATCTTCAGTCACGGTAGGGTTATTCACCCAGCCCTTATTTCCCGGTGCCGCCAGACGGGTGGGCGCCTACATAGGCAAGGCGGTGGGTGGCCGGTATACTCGGGCGCAATTAACGCTTTTACAAAGGATTTCGCCATGAAGCGCCTGATCTCTTCCCTTGCTGCGCTCCTCGCGGTTGCTTGCCTCGTCACTGCCTGTGGTCAAAAAGGACCGCTGTATTTGCCTGATGACAGCAAAAACCCTGATGACCAAGCCAAATCGTCGCAATCGTCGTCGCACAAGCACTCTACTTACTAGGGAACATCATGGACGCCTTCAACTACCGCGACGGTGAACTGTTCGCGGAGGGTGTAGCGTTGTCTGCCATTGCCGATCGTTTTGGCACGCCGACTTACGTCTACTCCCGCGCGCACATCGAAGCGCAATACACCGCTTTCGCCGACGCGCTGGCCGGCATGCCGCACCTGGTGTGCTTCGCCGTCAAAGCCAACTCCAACCTGGGTGTACTCAATGTCCTGGCGCGTCTTGGCGCTGGTTTTGACATCGTGTCCCGTGGCGAGCTGGAACGCGTATTGGCCGCTGGCGGCTCGCCGGACAAGATCGTGTTCTCCGGCGTCGGCAAGACCCGCGAAGACATGCGTCGCGCATTGGAAGTCGGCGTTCACTGCTTCAACGTCGAGTCCACTGACGAACTTGAGCGCCTGCAAGTAGTGGCCGCAGAGCTGGGCGTTCGTGCGCCGATCTCGCTGCGGGTCAATCCGGACGTCGATGCGGGCACGCACCCGTACATCTCCACCGGTCTCAAAGAAAACAAGTTCGGCATCGCCATCGCCGATGCCGAAGACGTCTACATCCGCGCGGCGCAGTTGCCAAACCTGGAAGTGATCGGCGTCGATTGCCATATCGGCTCGCAGCTGACCAGCTTGCCACCGTTCCTTGATGCGCTGGACCGCTTGCTGGCACTGATCGACCGCCTCGGCGATTGCGGCATTTTCTTGCAGCATGTCGATCTGGGCGGTGGTCTGGGTGTGCGTTATCGCGACGAGGAGCCGCCATCGGCAGGTGAATACGTGGCTGCCGTGCGCGAACGCCTTGAAGGTCGCGATCTGACGCTGGTGTTCGAGCCGGGCCGCTTCATCGTCGCCAATGCCGGCGTATTGCTGACGCAAGTCGAATACCTCAAGCACACCGAACACAAGGATTTCGCCATCGTCGACGCGGCGATGAACGATCTGATCCGTCCGGCACTCTACCAAGCGTGGATGGATGTGACGGCTGTTCGCCCTCGGGACGGTGAGGCGCGGACCTACGACATCGTCGGACCGATCTGCGAAACCGGCGATTTCCTGGCCAAGGAGCGCGAACTGGTGCTGGCCGAAGGTGATTTACTGGCGGTGCATTCGGCCGGGGCCTATGGTTTTGTCATGAGTTCCAACTACAACACTCGCGGCCGTGTCGCCGAAGTATTGGTTGATGGTGCCGAAGCTTTCGAAGTGCGCCGCCGCGAGACCCTCGCGGAGCTGTTTGCTGGCGAAAGCCTGCTGCCGGAGTAACCCCATGCTGCTGCGTTTTACCAAGATGCACGGCCTGGGCAACGACTTCATGGTCCTCGACCTGGTCAGCCAGCACGCGCACATTCTGCCCAAGCACGCCAAACAGTGGGGCGATCGCCACACCGGGATCGGTTTTGACCAGCTTTTGCTGGTGGAAGCGCCGAGCAACCCGGAGGTCGATTTCCGCTACCGAATTTTCAACTCCGACGGTTCCGAGGTCGAACAGTGCGGCAACGGCGCGCGTTGCTTTGCCCGCTTCGTGCTGGACAAGCGCCTGACGGCCAAGCGCCAGATCCGCGTGGAAACCAAAAGCGGCATTATCGAACTGGACATCCGCAGCGACGGACAGATCAGTGTCGACATGGGTCCGCCGCGTCTGGTGCCGGAGCAGATTCCTTTCCAGGCCACCGAGCAGGCGTTGAGCTACGTGGTTGATGTCGATGGCCAAAACATCGAACTGGCCGCAGTATCAATGGGCAACCCCCACGCGGTGCTGCGCGTCGAAGACATTAATAACGCCCCGGTGCATACCCTCGGGCCAAAGCTGGAACATCACCCGCGCTTTCCAGCCCGGGTCAATGTTGGCTTCTTGCATGTGATTGACCGCCAACGTGCGCAATTGCGCGTCTGGGAACGTGGTGCCGGGGAAACCCAGGCCTGCGGTACCGGGGCTTGCGCGGCCGCAGTGGCGGCCATCAGCCAGGGCTGGATGGATTCACCCCTGTTGATCGACCTGCCGGGTGGGCGGTTGTCCATCGAATGGGCTGGCCCAGGCCACCCCGTGATGATGACCGGCCCTGCCGTGCGGGTTTACGAAGGACAGGTGCGTCTATGAGTGAGCAAATACGATGACCGATCAGCCTCAACCTTCAACCGAAGAGCCCAGCGAAGTCGCCGCCGACAACGCAACGCCAGCCCTTGAAGCAGAGGCTATCGCGGCGTATTTGCGGGACCACCCGGAGTTCTTCGTCGAGCACGAAGAGCTGCTGTCCGAGTTGCGCATCCCGCATCAGCGTGGCGACACCGTGTCGCTGGTCGAGCGTCAGCTCAAGCTGTTGCGCGACCGCAATATCGAAATGCGGCATCGGCTTTCGCAATTAATGGACGTCGCCCGCGATAATGATCGGCTGTTCGACAAGACGCGCCGCCTGATTCTGGCGGTGATGGATGCCAGCAGTCTGGAAGAAATCGTCATCGCCGTGGAAGACAGTTTGCGCCTGGAGTTTCAGGTGCCCTTTGTCAGCCTGATTCTGTTCAGCGATGCCCCAATGACCGTAGGGCGTTGGGTCAGCACTGACGACGCGCAGAAGGCCATCGGCAGCCTGATTTCCAGCGAGAAAACGTTCTGCGGTGTCCTGCGCGAGCACGAATTGAGCTTTTTGTACGGTGCCGAACAGGCGGCAGAAGTCGGTTCCAGTGCGGTAGCAGCCCTGACCCATCAGGGTCTGCACGGCGTTCTGGCCATTGGCAGCCGCGATCCACAGCACTACAAAAGCTCGGTCGGCACGCTGTTCTTGAGCTATATCGCTGAAGTGCTGGGCCGCGTCTTGCCGCGCTTCACTCACTCGCTGCGCTAGGCCCGCTGACCATGGAACGGCAACTGGACGCTTACTGCACGCACCTGCGCAGTGAGCGCCAAGTGTCGCCCCACACCCTCGAAGCCTACCGCCGCGACCTGAACAAGGTGCTCGCTTTCTGCGAAAAACAGCAGCTGAGCAGTTGGTCAGCGCTGGACATCGGACACCTGCGCAGCCTGATCGCCCGCCTGCATCAGCAAGGACAGTCATCGCGCAGCCTGGCACGTCTGTTGTCAGCGGTTCGCGGCCTGTACCACTACCTGAACCGCGAAGGCCTGTGCAATCACGACCCGGCCAACGGTTTGTCGCCACCCAAGGGCGAGCGTCGCCTGCCGAAAACCCTCGATGCCGACCGCACATTGCAACTGCTCGACGGCGCGGTAGAGGATGATTTCCTGGCCCATCGCGATCAGGCGATTCTCGAGCTTTTCTACTCCTCGGGTTTACGGCTGTCAGAGCTGACCGGACTCAATCTCGAGCAACTGGACTTGAGCGACGGTCTGATTCAAGTGCTCGGCAAAGGCAGCAAAACCCGTGTGCTGCCCGTGGGCAAGAAGGCCCGTGAAGCGCTGGAAATCTGGTTGCCCCTGCGATTGTTGGCCAATCCCGAGGACGATGCCGTATTCATCAGTCAGCAAGGCCGCCGCCTGGGCCCACGAGCGATTCAGCTACGGGTCAAAGCTGCCGGCGTGCGCGAGCTGGGTCAAAATCTGCACCCGCACATGCTGCGTCATTCGTTTGCCAGCCACTTGCTGGAATCGTCGCAGGATCTGCGCGCGGTTCAGGAATTGCTCGGCCACTCGGACATCAAGACCACTCAGATCTATACACACCTGGATTTCCAGCATCTTGCCACGGTGTACGACAGCGCCCATCCTCGGGCCAAACGCGTTAAGGGTTCCGACGATGAGCATTAAGCTGATCACCTTCGACCTGGATGACACCTTGTGGGATACCGCCCCGGTGATCGTCAGCGCCGAGGCCGTGTTGCGTAACTGGCTGGCCGAAAACGCCCCTGATCTCGGCCCGGTGCCGGTCGAGCATCTGTGGGCGATCCGTTCAAAACTGGTCGAGGCCGACCCTTCGTTCAAGCACCGAATCAGTGCGCTGCGGCGCAAGGTGCTGTTCCATGCGCTAGAAGATGCGGGTTATCCCCACGCTCAGGCGCAGGAGTTGGCCGACGAGAGCTTCGAAGTGTTCCTGCATGCTCGGCATCAGGTAGATATCTTCCCCGAAGTCGTACCGACCCTGGAAATCCTCGCCAAAAGCTACACATTGGGCGTTTTGACCAACGGCAACGCCGACGTTCGCCGCCTGGGCTTGATGGATTTCTTCGCGTTTGCCTTGTCTGCGGAAGACCTGGGCATCGGCAAACCTGATCCGACGCCGTTTCGTGAAGCGCTGAAACGCGTCAACGTCGACGCTCACGCAGCAGTGCATATCGGCGACCACCCGGGCGACGATATTGCCGGTGCGCAGCAAGCGGGTTACCGCGCGATCTGGTTCAACCCGGCGGGCAAGGTCTGGGAAGCCGAGAAACTTCCCGATGCGGAGATTCGCAGCCTCACCGAGCTGCCCGAGCTGCTGAAACGCTGGGGCTGAGAGCCCCCCCGTAGGAGCCAACTTGTTGGCGAGGAATTTGACGCGGTGTGTCATACGCGCCGCCTCGCGAACAAGTTCGCTCCTACAGGGTAATTGCCTGACAACCTGTCTAGTCCTGAAATAGGTTTACACCTGTTTCACTTCAAAAACGCCCGATGCACCGCATCGGGCGTTTTGTATTTCAAGGCTAGGTGGGGCCGCTTCTCGTTGTAGATCCTTACAGACTCTCCAACCATGTGGGTCGCATCAGCCAAGTCCTTGGGGCGGTGCAGCAAGAATTCTGTTTTCAAAATGCCGTTCACACGCTCTGCGAGCGCGTTCTGATAGCAGTCATAGCCATCGGTCATCGAACACCTGACGCCATGCTTGGCGTGCAGCCTTTGGTAAAGATCAGAGCAATACTGGGCACCTCTATCCGAGTGATGAACCAGTAGCTGATCGGTTTTCCTTTGTCGCAGCGCTTTACTCATTGCCTGGATGACTGATGCCGTGTGCAGGCTTTCATGCACGTGATAGCCGACAATCTTGCGAGAGTAAGCGTCCGTCACCAAGCTCAGATAAACGACACTTTGCTGCGTAGGCAAGTAGGTGATATCTGCGACCCAAACCTGCTCGGGACCTGTAGCCACAGCCTGATTAGGGCCAGGTTTGAGCAGGTTGGGGTGTCGGCGAAAGCGATGATGGCTGTCAGTTGTCTTGTGATAGGCACGCTTGCGCTGAACCAGCTGACGGCGGTCACGCAAGATATCAAACAGCCGGTCTCGACCGACCTTCAGGGCCTCGTCGGGCTCTGAGTGCATCAGACTATGCAGCTTGCGAGTACCTAACCGAGGCAACTGAAGGCGCGTCTCAAGAACGAAGCCCATTACGGTTTGGGCGCTCTTCGCGCGCGCGTCAAACGCTCGGTTACGTTTGTAATATGCCTGTCGGGAAATGCCCATGAACTGGCAAGCCCTGGAAATGCTCAGGTCTTTGATTTGCCCTTGGGTGAGGACTTGCCGGATCGCTTTTTTACGACGCAAACACCGTAGTCGTTTTTCAGAACGTTCACGACAGCTTCAAAGAACTGCGCTTTCTGGTTGCTTAGCGCCAACTGTTCTTCAAGCTCTTTGATCCGTTGCTCGGGCGTCAACGGGAGGTTTGGTTCGGTCATGGACCTGCTCCTCGGCTCTCGAATTGATGCGCCTAGGCTCCAGTCCTGCCGACCGTGCTTGCGTAACCAGACCAGCACCGTGGACCGGCCTTGGATGCCATAGCGCCGTTGGGCTTCTTTATAACCCAACTCGCCTTTTTCGACTTGGTCTACGACCGATAATTTAAAGGCTAGCGTGTAGTCACGCTGGCTCCGCCTTTTGCCTGATTCCATTACATCCTCCTGAAGATAGGTCAGAAGGTGTAAACCTTATTCAGGACGAGACAACCAGACAAAAAAAAGCCCGCAGCGACAGCGGGCTTTTTCTTGTACAGCACCCAGGACCTTAGATAGGCCGGCTGCCGTACTTGTTATCAGGCTTCTTTGGCGGATCGGCGACCACATTGGCCTCCACTTCCTGCACTTTGCCGCCTTTGGCCAGAAACTCTTCCATCGCACGCGCCAGAGCATCACGCTCTTTGTTCTTGGCTTCTACGCTAGGCAGCTCATCCACCGAGACCGCAGCCTTGGCTTTGCCCTTGGCAGGAGTCGCCGAGGCGTCGGCGCTGTCATCTATCTCAGGGCCGTCATCCTCGCCACCCGCTGCTGCGAGCTCCTCACCGTCTTCTTCACCTTCCAGATCGTCTACCAGATCGTCGTTGTCGTCGTCGCTCATGTTCTACCTCATGACTTGCGAAAGCAGATTAGTTATAGCCCAGCTACGCCAACTTTCGAAGGCTGCCAGAAAAAATTCAACAACCGCCGAAGACCGGCGGTTATGCCCCGTCACCTTGCAAGGTAGCGAGGACTCTGCGAGCACCGCCACTATCACGATGCTCACCCAAATAAACACCTTGCCAGGTGCCCAACGCCAATCGCCCCGCCGTAATCGGCAAACTCAATTGGCAGCCCAGCAGGCTGGCCTTGAAGTGCGCCGGCAGATCATCGGGGCCTTCGTCGTCATGTTCATGTCCGTCCATTCCCTGGGGCACCAGACGGTTGAAAAAACGCTCGAAGTCACGACGCACGGCCGGATCGGCATTCTCGTTGATGGTCAACGAAGCCGAGGTATGCTGCAGCCACAAATGCAACAGACCGACCCGACAAGCCCGCAGCTCAGGCAAGCCTGCCAGAATCTCGTCAGTCACCAGATGAAACCCGCGAGGCCTCGCCCGTAGGGTTATCAGCGTCTGCTGCCACATACAATTCTCCACGCTTCGGCGCGCATTCTAACGCGCTGGTGAAAAAAGCAAAGCGCGTAATAAGCAGCCATTTATGTAAGCCGTTACATAGACGCCAACATCTGTTGCCCATGCGCCTGTATCGACAAACACCAGACAAAAAAATGCCCGGTTACCCGGGCATTTTTTAATGCAGTGGCTTATAAGTTGTAGCCACGCTCGTTGTGGAGTGCAAGGTCGAGGCCGACAGCTTCTTCTTCTTCGGTAACCCGCAGGCCCATGACCGCGTCGACTACCTTGAGGATGATGAAGGTCGCAACCGCGGTGTAGACGATAGTGAAACCAACGCCTTTGCACTGAATCCAGACTTGGGCCGCGATGTCAGTCACGGTGCCGAAGCCACCCAGCGAAGGGGCTGCGAACACACCGGTCAGAATCGCGCCGAGGATACCGCCGATACCGTGCACGCCGAAGGCGTCCAGGGAGTCGTCGTAGCCCAGTTTGCGTTTCAGGGTGGTGGCGCAGAAGAAGCAAACCACGCCCGCCGCCAGACCGATCACCAGCGAACCCATTGGACCAACGGTACCTGCTGCAGGGGTAATCGCTACCAGACCCGCAACCACACCCGAAGCGATGCCCAGTGCGCTTGGCTTGCCGTGAGTGATCCACTCGGCAAACATCCAGCCCAGTGCCGCAGCGGCGGTAGCGATCTGAGTCACCAGCATCGCCATACCGGCAGTGCCGTTGGCCGCAGCAGCGGAACCCGCGTTGAAGCCAAACCAGCCGACCCACAACATGGCCGCGCCGATCAGGGTGTAACCCAGGTTGTGCGGAGCCATTGGCGTGGACGGGAAGCCCTTACGCTTGCCCAACACCAGGCAGGCAACCAGACCCGCTACACCGGCGTTGATGTGAACCACGGTGCCGCCGGCGAAGTCGAGAACACCCATGTCGCCCAACAGCGAACCCGGACCGCTCCAGACCATGTGCGCGATTGGCGCATAGACGACGGTGAACCAGATGCCCATGAACACTAGCATCGAGGAGAACTTCATCCGATCAGCAAACGCACCGACGATCAGCGCCGGAGTGATGATGGCGAAGGTCATCTGATAGGTAACGAACACCGCTTCAGGGAACAGCGCGGTAGGACCAGTGATGCTCGCCGGGGTGATACCCGCGAGGAACGCCTTGGCCAGACTGCCGAAGAAGGAGTAGTAGTTGACGACGTTGGCTTCCATCCCGGTGGTGTCAAACGCGATGCTGTAGCCATAAATGATCCACAGAATGCTGACCAGGGCGGTGATTGCGAAGCACTGCATCATGATCGCAAGAACGTTTTTCTGCCGAACCATGCCGCCGTAGAACAGCGCCAGGCCTGGGATGGTCATGAATAGCACCAAAGCCGTCGAGGTCAACATCCAGGCCGTATCGCCGGAGTTGAGGACGGGTGCTACGACCGGTACCGGGTCAGCCGCCAGGGCCAGACCAGGGATTAAAAAGGACAACAGGGCTCCTAGCCCTGCGAATTGACGCAGAGTCATATTGTTTTACTCCTGGGGCGTTGGGGTTTGGCGGCTTAGATTGCGTCGGTATCGGTTTCGCCGGTACGGATGCGAATGGCCTGTTCCAGATTAACCACGAAGATCTTGCCGTCACCGATTTTGCCGGTGTTGGCGGCCTTGGTTATCGCTTCGATAACCCGGTCCAGATCCTTGTCATCGATCGCAACATCAATTTTTACTTTTGGCAGGAAGTCGACAACGTACTCCGCACCGCGATACAGCTCGGTGTGACCCTTCTGCCGACCGAAGCCTTTGACTTCCGTGACAGTGATGCCCTGCACGCCAATCTCGGACAACGACTCGCGCACGTCGTCCAATTTGAACGGCTTGATGATGGCAGTGACTAGTTTCATGAAACTTTCTCCCGAATTGGTGGACTTGCCCCAGGAAAACAAACCCGACTCAAGTCTAAGCGCAGTGCCTGGCTTTGTAACGCGTCGGTCGCCTCATAAGGACCAGACCAACCCCAAAAAAACGCCTTGACGAAACACTTCCCTGCTCCGTCTGCCGCACTGCATTCGTCACATGGACTGCATCAGTGCCTGGGTCATATGCCACTAAGCAGAAAGCTTGCCATCTCGCTTAAAATCAATGATTACAGGGGTTTGGCCAGACGCCACTTACCAAGTCCCGTGCCATCATGGGTCGAACGCACAACAACAGTGCGTACGTGCCCGCCGCCATGCGCGAAAAGCGTGCAGAACGACGAGGCCAAATTGACTATAGACACTGCGTGATACACTGCGGACCAAATGACTCCGGAACCCTGACCATGCTCGCGCCTAAAGCCTTCCTCGACGCCCTGAGTGGCCACGCCTCACGCTTGTTCAACGGTGAAACGCCGGTGCCGCGTGCTGAATTCGAATCCCAGTTCAAAGTCCTGCTGCAAAGCGGCTTCGGCAAACTGGATCTGGTCAGCCGTGAAGAATTCGATAGCCAAATGGTCGTCCTCGCCCGCACCCGCGCCCGCCTCGAAGCGCTGGAAGCAAAAATGGCTGAACTGGAAGCGAAGCTGAATCCGCCGGTGGAATGATCGGCTACGCTTCGCCTTCCCTGTAGGAGCCAACTTGTTGGCGAGCGTTTTTGACCCGGTATGTCTGGCGCACCGCCTAGCGAACAAATTCGCTCCTACAGATCGGATAGCTTGAGGCGGTGGAGCTGAGCGACCGCGATTCACACCCTGTATCGATTCCCCACCCCAGCGTCCCTCCAAATCCCGCACGATGCGGTCATTCAGACAATCAAGGAATGATCATGTCGCTCGCCATCGTCCTCAGCCGCGCCCAGGTGGGTGTCGAAGCGCCTGCCGTTACCGTGGAGTGCCACTTGGCCAACGGCCTGCCCGCGTTGACGCTGGTGGGGCTGCCCGAGGGCGCGGTGAAGGAGAGCAAGGACCGGGTGCGCAGCGCATTGTTGAATTCCGGCTTCGATTACCCGGCACGCCGGATCACGCTCAATCTTGCTCCCGCTGACTTGCCCAAGGACGGTGGTCGTTTTGATTTGGCCATTGCCTTGGGTTTGCTCGCAGCCAGCGGCCAGTTGCCAGCGTTTGCGTTGCAGGATGTCGAATGCCTGGGAGAGCTGGCGCTATCGGGCGCAATTCGAGCAGTGCAAGGCGTACTCCCTGCCGCGTTGGCTGCGCGGGCCGCCGAGCATACGTTGATCGTACCAACGGCCAATGCCGAGGAAGCCTGCCTGGCATCCGGGTTGCGAGTGATTGCCGTGAACGACTTGCGCGAATTGGTGGCGCACTTCAACGGGAAAGCCCCGATTGCGCCCTACGAGTCCAGCGGACTCTTACACGTGAGCAAGCCGTATCCGGATCTAAACGAAGTCCAGGGCCAGAGTGCCGCCAAGCGCGCATTGCTGGTGGCGGCTGCGGGCGCGCACAACCTATTGTTCAGCGGACCGCCTGGCACCGGCAAGACGCTGCTCGCCAGTCGCCTGCCAGGCCTGCTGCCGCCGCTGGATGAGCACGAAGCCTTGGAGGTCGCGGCGATTCAATCCGTAGCCAGCCAGACCACGCTGACCAGTTGGCCACAACGACCGTTTCGCCAGCCGCACCACTCTGCATCCGGCGCGGCGCTGGTCGGTGGAGGCAGTCGTCCGCAACCCGGCGAAATCACCCTCGCCCACCACGGCGTATTGTTTCTCGATGAGCTGCCGGAGTTTGATCGCAAGGTGCTGGAGGTTTTGCGCGAGCCTCTGGAGTCCGGCCATATCGTCATCGCCCGAGCTCGTGACAAAGTACGCTTCCCCGCCCGCTTTCAGTTAGTCGCGGCCATGAACCCCTGCCCTTGCGGCTATTTGGGCGAACCCAGTGGCCGTTGTCGCTGTTCGACCGAACAGATCCAGCGCTATCGCAACAAGCTGTCCGGCCCACTGCTTGACCGAATCGACCTGCACCTGACCGTCGCCCGCGAGGCCACCGCGCTCAATCCCGAGCCACAAACGGGCGAAGACACCGCGACCACCGCCAAGTTGGTCGCCCAGGCCCGCGACCGGCAGAATCGTCGCCAAGGATGCGCCAACGCCTTCCTCGACCTCAAGGGCCTGCGCAAACACTGCCCGTTATCCAGCGAAGACGAAAACTGGCTGGAAACCGCCTGCGAACGTTTGACCCTGTCGCTCAGGGCGGCGCATCGCTTGCTGAAAGTAGCGAGAACGCTGGCGGATCTGGAGCAGGTGGACGCGATTGGCCGTAGTCATTTGGCGGAGGCGTTGCAGTATCGACCGTCGAGCAATTGAGCCCTGCCAGATCGTTTTCCCAGGCAAGCCCGAGACTGGCACAACTTTCTGTAGGAGCTGCCGAAGGTTTGGGCCGCACTCGGACGATCAATCTACACACGAAGGCTGTTCCAGCCTTATCGCTTCCTTCGGCAGCTTCTACAGGATTTGTGTCGCCATAATTGGTGTTTCAGCCGCAAGCCCACTGTGGGAGCAGGCTTGTCGGATCGCCGCACCGCTGCGAAGGCGTCATCTCAGACTGCGCAACCTGTCACCGAAACCGGTCAACCTCACGCCGCAACTCAGCCGCCAACTCTTCCAGCTCCTTGGCCGTCACCGCCAGGTTCGACACCACTTCCCGCTGCTCGCTGTTAGCCAGAGCAATGCTTTGCAGGTTGCTGCTGAGTAAGGTCGCGGTGTTGCTTTGTTCCTGAGTCGCGGTGGTGATGGCGGCGAATTGTTGGCCGGCGGAGCGGCTTTGTTCGTCGATTTGCATCAGGGCAGCCGCGACATTAGCGTTGCGCGACAGGCCTTCCTGCATCAGCACATTGCCCTGTTCCATCGTGCTGATGGCGTTGCCGGTTTCTTGCTGAATACTGGCGATCATGCCGGAAATTTCGTCCGTCGCCTGACGGGTGCGCGAAGCCAGACTGCGCACCTCATCGGCGACCACCGCAAAGCCCCGACCCTGCTCACCGGCACGCGCGGCCTCAATGGCCGCGTTGAGCGCCAGCAGGTTGGTCTGTTCGGCAATCGAGGTGATCACACCGACAATCCCGCCAATTTCCTGGGAACGCTGGCCCAAGGTATCGATGACGGTAGCCGTGCCTTTCAGCGAGCTGGCGATCTGCTCCAATGATGAAGAAGCTTGCTCCATCGACGTTCGACCGATGCGGGTTTGCTGGGCATTTTCCTGCGCCAGGCGCTCGGTGTTGCCCATGTTGTCGGCGATGTTCAATGACGTGGCGCTGAACTCTTCCACCGCGCCGGCCATGCTGGTGATCTCACCCGACTGCTGCTCCATCCCTTCGTAAGCGCCGCCCGACAACCCGGACAGCGCCTGCGCACGGCTGCTGACTTCCTGCGCCGCCGTGCGGATGTGCGACACCATGGTCGACAACGCCACACCCATCTGGTTGAAGCTGCGTGCCAGTTGACCGATCTCGTCGTGGCTGGAAACGCTCGAGCGCACACTCAAATCACCGGCGCCCAAAGCCTCGGCCTGACGCACCAGTTCGGACAACGGTTGCAGTTTGCGGCGCAACAGCCAAATCGCTGCCGATACCGCGATAACCATTGCCAACAGGCTACCAATCGCCAATTGAGTACCGACATTCCAGGTCACAGCACTGATTTCTTCCTTCGGCATGCTGGCAAAAACTGTCCACGGGCCGCCAGCGAATGGCACGGCAACACTGTAAAGCTCATGCCCGCCATCGGACCAAAAGTGGCCCTGCCCCGGACGCTTGACGAAGTCCGCCAACGTTTGCGTCGAGCTCGCTAAATCCTTGACTCCGTTAGGTACCACCAGCCAGTGGTTCTGTTCATCCAGCAACGCCAACGAACCCGTGCTGCCGATACGGAAACTCTTCAGGTTTTCGAACTGGGCGTTTTGTGCATCGGTGTAGTCGAAGCCCACGAACAGCGCAGCGATGATTTTGCCGCTGCTATCACGCACCGGGCTGTATTGGGTCATGTAATAACGATCGAACAACAAGGCGCGACCGACATAATCCTGGCCCGCCATCAGGCGACCGTAAGCCGGGCTTTTATGATCGAGCAGCGTACCGATGGCGCGCGTGCCATCCTGTTTGGCCACCGACGTGCTGATCCGGATGAAGTCGTCACCGCTACGGACGAAAATGGTCGCCACGCCAGCAGTCATTTGCTTGAAGTTGTCGACATCGGTGAAGTCGTTGTTCAGCGTCCGCTCGCCGAGCAACAGGCCAGGCGTTTGTGTACCGGCGACCGTCACCGGGGCATCAGCATGCACACTCAGGCCGCCGGCAAAGCGCTTTTCGAACAGGCCGCTCAAGCGTTGGGTGCTTTCCCGCAACGTACTGTGGAACGTATTCAATTGATCGGCGAGCAACCGCGCTTCGCTGGCCATGTGCTCTTCGCGAATTTGCAGATTCGCTGAATCCAGTGAACGCAAGGCGAACACGGTACTGCCGCTGATGACAACGGCCAAAATGACCGCCAGAGCGATACCCAGTTGCGAGGCGATACGGGCACGGGGTTCAGACATATAAAGCTCCACGCAGAACAACGACATCGAACTAACCTCGATACGCGCTCGGCAAAATAATCAAAAAATCCCTTGTACCTTTTTGAACAAAAAGGTCTGGCAGATAAACAGTCGGCCGTAACTAACGTTACTTGAGGTTTTTACCCGGATGATGACGAATGGCGGCTCAGAGCCTGTATTTTTTGAACAGTTGTCTATTCCAGTATCTCGACTTTCGGCAACGCCATCGCTTGCACTTCGCCCTGTAGAAAGTCGCTCAGCCGACGCATTCTATCGCCGCCCGGTCGGGTCTTCGGCCATACCAGGTAATAGTTTTCGCCACTGACCACCGCCGTCGGCCAAGGCAAACTCAGGCGTCCTTGCGCAACATCCTCGGCAACCATCAGCAAGTCTCCCATGGACACGCCGTAACCCCGAGCCGCCGCAATCATGCCCAACTCAAGGGTGTCGAACACCTGACCGCCCTTGAGCGAAATCTGCTCCGACAACCCCATGCGCTCCAACCAGCTGCGCCAATCACGGCGATCCGGTGTCGGATGCAGTAGCTCGGCGCTGGCCAGGCGAGCAGCATTCCACGGCCGATCCTGCAGCAAGCTCGGCGCGCCCACCGGAATCAGCAACTCAGGGAACAGGAAAGTGGCTTCCCAATCGGGTGGAAAATGCCCACGGTTGAGGACGACCGCGCAGTCGAAAGGCTCTTGGCTGAAATCGACGCTTTCGATATCCATCCAGGCGCTGGTCAGTTGTACCTCGTTGCCCACCTGAAGGTGACGAAAGCGACTCAAGCGCGCCAGCAACCAGCGCATCGTCAGCGTCGAAGGGGCCCGCATACGCAAAACACCCTCTTCGGAACGCAAGGTGCTGCACGCCCGCTCCAAAGCGGAGAAGCCTTCACGCACGCCGGGCAACAGCAGTCGCGCCGCTTCAGTGAGTTGCAGGTTGCGGCCATTGCGCTGAAACAAGCGGCAGGAAAAGTGCTCTTCCAGCGTACGAATGTGCCGACTGACTGCACTTTGCGTGATCGACAGTTCCTCCGCCGCGCGGGTGAATGAGCTGTGGCGGGCTGCGGCTTCAAATGCACGCAACGCATAAAGCGGGGCAAGACTGCGAGACATACAGGGCGCTCCTGACGCGATATCAGCCACATTACCTGAATTCACCCTAGATGAGTTTTACTCATGCCAATGATCAGCTTTATCCCTTTGTACCCGCCACGGGAAACGACCAGAATCAGTTGTTCACGAAACCCCGTCTTTCGAGCGTCATGCCCATGCAATCTGTCGCCACTCAAGCCCCATGGATCAAAGAGCTCAGAAGCATCCTGCGCCTGGCCGGGCCGCTGATCGCCTCGCAGATGGCTCACATGCTGATGGTTTTCACCGACACCGTGATGATGGGTCACCTTGGGCCTGATGAGTTGGCGGGTGGGGGTTTGGGCGCCGCAAGCTATAACCTGATCGCGTTCTTCTGCGTTGGCGTGATCGCCTCCGTGGGCACTCTGGTTGCTATTCGGCATGGCGCCGGCGATGCAGCAGGTGCGGCGCGTTTGACCCAAAACGGGTTATGGCTGGCGTGGGGCTTGGCACTGATCGCTGCACTGGCGCTATGGAACCTTGAACCGATTCTGCTCAAGCTCGGCCAGAAAGAAGCCAACGTGCACATGGCTGCTCAATTCTTGACCACATTGCCGTTGGCTTTGCCCGGTTTCCTGAGTTTCATGGCCCTGCGCGGCTTCACCAGTGCACTGGGACGCACAGGCCCGGTGATGGTCATCAGCCTCGGTGGCGTAGTGATGAACTTCTGCCTGAACTACGCCCTGCTGCACGGCCTGTTTGGCCTGCCGCATCTGGGACTGATGGGCATCGGTCTGGTCACTGCCGCCGTCGCCAACAGCATGGCGTTGCTGCTGGCGATGCACATCCGTCGGCATCCGGCCTACGCTCGCTATCCGCTTCGCCAGGGTTTGATGCAGCCATCGCTGACGTACTTGAAGGAACTGTGGCACCTGGGCTTACCGATTGGTGGCACCTACGCGGTGGAAGTCGGCTTGTTCACCTTTGCGGCGTTCTGCATGGGCGCGATGGGCAGCACGCAATTGGCAGCGCACCAGATTGCCCTGCAATCAGTGTCGATGGCGTTCATGATTCCGCTAGGCATTGCCTACGCGATGACCATGCGCATTGGCGTTCATTACGGCGCCGGGGATTTGCTCCAGGCGCGCATGGCCGGGCGCATCGGGATCGCTTGCGGCGCGCTGATTATGTCGGGCTTTGCCCTGCTGTTCTGGCTGGCACCGCGCGCGGTGGTCAGTCTGTTCCTCGACATCAACGATCCGGCTTATCACGATGTGGTCGAGTTGGCCGTGAAGTTGCTGGCGATTGCCGCGTGGTTCGAACTGTTCGACGGCACCCAGACCCTGGCCATGGGCGCAATTCGCGGGTTCAAGGATGCCAAGACCACCTTTGTCATTGGCCTGGCCTGCTATTGGCTGATTGGCGCACCGACGGCCTGGGCCTTCGGTTTTTATGCCGGGGGTGGCGCGATTGGGGTGTGGTGGGGGCTGGCGTTGGGATTGGCCTGCGCGGCGTTGGCGCTGACTGTGGCGTTTGAGAGGAAGACGTCGAGGTTGTTGCGGCAGGTGCCGGTGGGTAAGCCGGCGTTGGCATAACCGGATCTATCTCCTACCGCTGTAGGAGCCAACTTGTTGGCGAGCAGCTTGACTCGATGAATCAGGCATACCGCCTCGCGAACAAGTTCGCTCCTACAGTGGTACCCGACCAGGCTGTGTTTCAGTACCTATGCCTTTGCGGCTTGCTCATGGCGGTCGAACGTGAGGAAGTCCACCAACTCCGGCAATGGCAACGGCTTGCTGATCAGGTAGCCCTGAACCTGATCACAGCCAAACCCACGCAGCAACGCCAGCTGTTCCGGCGTTTCCACACCTTCGGCGACCACTTCCAGGCTCAGGTTGTGCGCCAGGTTGATCATCGCGTGGACCAACTTACGATTCTCCTCCCGCTGCTCCATGCCCCCGACAAAACTCTTGTCTACTTTGAGCAAGGCGATCGGCAGGCTGTTGAGGTGGACGAAGGATGAAAAGCCAGTACCGAAGTCATCCAGCGAGAAACGCACACCCAGGCGGCCCAGCGCATCCATGGTCTGTTTGACCAGATCACTGCGACGCATGACTGCGGTTTCGGTCAGTTCAAATTCCAGCCAGCGTGCATCGACGCCGCGCTCGGCGATCAAGCGGCTGAGCGTGGAGAGCAACTGACTGTCCTGAAACTGCCGGAACGACAGGTTGACCGCCATGTGCAACGCCGGCAGCCCGCGCTCACGCAGCGCCTGCATGTCGCGCAACGCCCGAGAGATCACCCAATAACCCAAGGGCACGATCAAGCCGCTCTGCTCGGCCAAGGGTACGAATTCGCTCGGCGGCAGCAATCCGCGTTCAGCATGACGCCAGCGCACCAAGGCTTCGAGACCGACGATTTGACCATCTTCCAGCGACAGTCGCGGCTGGTAATGCAGCTCAAGCTCGTCGCGACGCAACGCCCGACGCAGTTCGCTTTCCAGATCGGCAAGGCTGCGGGCGTTACGGTTGATACGTTCGTTGAAGATGTGAAAGGTGCAGCCCTGGGTACTTTTCGCCTGTTGCATGGCGATGTGGGCGTGCCACATCAACGGGTCAGCCCCGGCTTGCGTTCGGGCGTGAGCGATACCCAGGCTACAGCCGATCAACAGGCTCTCGCCATCGACCCAGTAGGGCTCGGCCAACACTTCGGTAATGCGTTCGGCCATCCATTCGGCGCGTTGCGGCGCGCGGCGGGTGTCGATCAGCAGGGCAAACTCATCGCTGCCCAGTCGTGCCAGTTGATCGCCGGCCTCAAGCTGGCTTTTCAGCCGCGAGACCACTTGCAGGATCAATCGGTCGCCGGCCTGATGGCCCAGCGCATCGTTGGCGTGACGGAAGTTGTCCAGGTCCAGGTGACCCAGTGCCAGGCCACGCCCTTCATTTTCGACCAGACGCGCTGCCAACAAGGTCTGAAAACCCTGGCGGTTGGCAATGCCTGTCAGCGGATCTTGTTCGGCCAGACGCTGCAGGGTGTTTTCCAGCACACCGCGTTCGCGCACGTGTCGCAGGCAGCGGCGTAGGGTGTCGACACTCAATGTATCGAATACCAACCAATCGCTTACACCCAACGGCGCTTCGACGGGTTCCTCATTGAACAGCATGACCACCGGCAATTTGCAGCGCCCGGGAGCTGGTTGCAGTTGCGGTGTTGTGAGCAATAGCGCGCTGCGTTCGTCCTCGAACAAACTGCTGACGTCTTCCCAACTCGGGGCGCAGACCAGCACTACCGAGTCTCCCAGAGGAGCCAGGCACTCGCGTAACAACGCTGGCCATTCTGGCTCTTGTGCCAGTAGCAGCAAACGCAAGGGTTCGACAGGCGTAGACAAGCTAGCTCCCTAGACTCACTAAAAATTCATTGGTGACGACGCTCAATAATCCGAAATTGAGCACAATCCACTGCGCATCCTGCGCGAAAGTAACAAAACCGGCAAATTTAGATCGCGTGGTACGTCACAGTGTCGGACGATGACCGCATAAATGCTTGAGCCTGTTAAAATGCCCGGCCATTTCGCGAGCGACCCTTTTCCCCATGTCCCGACTCAATCCTCGGCAACAAGAAGCCGTGAACTACGTCGGCGGCCCACTTTTGGTGCTCGCCGGTGCTGGCTCCGGCAAGACCAGTGTGATTACCCGAAAGATAGCCCACTTGATACAAAACTGTGGCATTCGGGCGCAATACATTGTCGCCATGACCTTCACCAACAAAGCCGCGCGCGAAATGAAAGAGCGTGTCGGCACCTTGTTGAAGGGTGGCGAAGGGCGCGGGCTGACGGTGTCGACCTTCCACAACCTGGGCCTGAACATCATCCGCAAGGAGCATACGCGGCTGGGCTACAAACCCGGTTTCTCGATTTTCGACGAGACCGACGTCAAAGCCCTGATGACCGACATCATGCAAAAGGAATACTCGGGCGACGACGGCGTCGACGAGATCAAGAACATGATCGGCTCGTGGAAGAACGACCTGATTCTGCCGGCCGAGGCGTTGGAAAATTCCCGCAACCCCAAGGAACAGACCGCCGCCATCGTCTACACCCACTATCAGCGCACGCTCAAAGCCTACAACGCCGTGGACTTCGACGACCTGATCCTGCTCCCGGTAAAGCTGTTCCAGGAACACGCCGACATTCTGGAAAAGTGGCAGAACAAGGTGCGCTACCTGCTGGTGGACGAATACCAGGACACCAACGCCAGCCAATACCTGCTGGTAAAGCTGCTGATCGGCACTCGCCATCAGTTCACCGTGGTTGGCGACGATGACCAATCGATCTACGCCTGGCGTGGTGCCCGCCCGGAAAACCTGATGCTGCTCAAGGACGACTATCCGTCGCTGAAAGTGGTCATGCTGGAGCAAAACTACCGCTCCACCAGCCGCATCCTGCGCTGTGCCAACGTGCTGATCTCAAACAACCCGCATGCGTTCGAGAAGCAACTGTGGAGCGAAATGGGCCACGGCGATGAAATCCGCGTGATCCGCTGCCGCAACGAAGACGCCGAAGCCGAGCGCGTGGCGGTCGAGTTGCTGACCCTGCACCTGCGCACCGACCGGCCGTATAGCGATTTCGCGATCCTCTATCGCGGGAACTATCAGGCCAAGCTGATCGAGTTGAAGCTGCAACATCACCAGATTCCGTATCGTCTGTCAGGCGGCAACAGCTTCTTCGGGCGTCAGGAAGTTAAGGACCTGATGGCCTACTTCCGTCTGTTGGTGAACCCGGATGACGACAACGCCTTTCTGCGGGTGATCAACGTACCGCGCCGTGAAATCGGCTCGACCACCCTGGAAAAGCTCGGCAACTATGCCACCGAACGCCAGATCTCGATGTACGCCGCCACCGACGAAATCGGCCTGGGCACGCATCTCGACGCTCGCTTCACCGACCGTTTGCAACGCTTCAAGCGCTGGATGGATGGCGTGCGCCAGCAATGCGCGCAGAATGACCCGATTGCCGCGCTGCGCAGCATGGTCATGGACATCGACTACGAGAACTGGCTGCGGCAGAACAGCTCCAGCGACAAGGCTGCCGACTACCGCATGGGCAACGTCTGGTTCCTGATCGAAGCGCTGAAAAATACGCTCGAGAAAGACGAAGAAGGCGAGATGACCATCGAAGAGGCCATCGGCAAACTGGTCCTGCGCGACATGCTTGAACGTCAGCAGGAAGAGGAAGAGAACGCCGAAGGTGTGCAGATGATGACGCTGCACGCTT
Source organism: Pseudomonas sp. NA-150 (assembly GCF_044336365.1). NCBI lineage: Bacteria > Pseudomonadati > Pseudomonadota > Gammaproteobacteria > Pseudomonadales > Pseudomonadaceae > Pseudomonas > Pseudomonas sp. NA-150. Next base: position 6,627,109 of record NZ_CP172305.1, read on the forward strand.
CCAAGGGGCTGGAGTTTCCCTACGTGTTCATCATGGGCATGGAAGAAGAAATCCTGCCGCACCGCTCCAGTATCGAAGCCGATACCATCGAGGAAGAGCGGCGCCTGGCCTACGTGGGTATTACCCGCGCGCGTCAGACCCTGGCCTTCACCTTCGCTGCCAAGCGTAAGCAATATGGCGAGATCATCGACTGCGCGCCGAGCCGCTTCCTCGATGAACTACCGCCGGACGACCTCGCCTGGGAAGGCAATGACGACACCCCGGTAGAAGTCAAAGCCGTTCGCGGCAACACGGCACTGGCCGATATTCGCGCCATGCTCAAACGTTAAACTGAATGCTTATTGCGCACCCTTGCGCCGCCCGAGGCACCACTGTGGAAGCACTGCACAAGAAAATTCGCGATGAGGGCATCGTCCTTTCTGATCAAGTTTTGAAGGTCGACGCCTTTCTGAACCATCAGATCGATCCGCCCCTGATGCAGTTGATCGGCGACGAATTCGCCAGTCTGTTCGCCGATTCGGGCGTGACCAAGATCGTCACCATCGAAGCATCGGGCATCGCCCCGGCGATCATGACCGGCCTCAAGCTAGGTGTGCCGGTGATCTTCGCACGCAAACACGAGTCGCTGACCCTGACCGAAAACCTGTTGTCGGCGACGGTGTATTCGTTCACCAAGCGTGTGGAGAACACGGTTGCCATCTCCCCACGGCACCTGACCAGCAGCGACCGCGTGCTGATCATCGACGACTTCCTGGCCAACGGTAAGGCCTCGCAAGCGCTGATTTCGATCATCAAACAGGCTGGCGCCACCGTCGCCGGGCTGGGGATTGTGATCGAGAAGTCATTCCAGGGCGGCCGGGCTGAACTGGATGCGCAAGGTTATCGGGTTGAGTCGCTGGCGCGGGTGAAGTCGCTGGCGGGTGGTGTGGTTACGTTTGTGGAATAACCAAATTGTGTAGGAGCGGGCTTGCCCGCGATGGCGGTTTTCCTGATGTACCGCGTCAAGCGGATCGCGGGCAAGCCCGCTCCTACAAGTAATGTGATGCTCAGGTTGTGGCCTGCAACCCCGCCAACAGCAACCGCTGATAAAGCTCCTCAAGCAACCCGTGCGGCTCCGCCAATTGCATGCGCTGCAAATGCGCCGGGAAGCTTTCAGGTCCCGGAGCATCGAGCGTCGCCTTGCCTAACTCCAGAATCTCACTGAGCTTGAATTTGCTCTTCAGCCAATTCAACGCCCGCAGCAAATCCTTTTCTTCTGATGTGAAATCACAGCCCAACGGATACTCCGGAAACAGCTGCGCATAACGGACCTTCAATGCTTGCAAGCGCTGTGGCGTGTTCTCGCTAAAACGTAGATCGATACGAAAATCCCGAGGCAGTTTGCCGATCTTTTGCGCTTGCTCGATCAATCCCTGCTGAAAGCGCGAGTCTGTGATGTTGAGCAGCGCCTCGATCACTTGGGCGTCGGTTTTGCCACGCAGATCGGCGATGCCATATTCAGTCACCACTATATCGCGCAGGTGCCGAGGAATCGTCGCGTGGCCATATTCCCAGACGATATTGGAACTCACCTCCCCGCCTGACTCACGCCAACTGCGCAGCATCAGAATCGAGCGCGCGCCTTCCAGGGCGTGGGCCTGAGCGACGAAATTGTATTGGCCACCAACGCCGCTGAGTACGCGACCGTCTTCCAATTGATCGGCAATCGCCGCCCCCATCAAGGTCACGGTGAACGCGCTGTTGATAAACCGCGCATCCTTTCGCTGCAGGCGCTTGAGCTCTTCATTGCCATACAGCTCGTTGATGTAGCTGATGGCGGTCATGTTGAACTGGCTCATCTGCTCGAGCGAAAACTCATTCAAGCGCCGGTAAAAGCTGCGTGGCCCGAGGAAGAACCCACCATGCACCAACAGACCTTCAGGATGCGCTGATTCATCGATCGTGCCGGCGTTTGCTTGCCGCTGCAGCGCCGCATCCGCATACACCTTGCGCCGCACAATGCCTGCGTCGACCAGCACCAGCAGACCATTGACGAACATCTCGCTACAGCCGTACAGCCCCTGAGCAAACGGTTGAACGCCGCCCTCGCGCTCGATCAATGCCGCCCATGAGGTGGTCGCATCCCGTTCGTCGAGCAAGCCGCGATAGGTGATGTTGTCGGCTTGCCGGGCGAGCAATGCAGCGGTCAGCGCATCACCCATCGCACCTATGCCGATCTGCAACGTACCGCCGTCGCGCACCAGAGTACTGGCGTGCAAGCCAATGAAATGGTCCTGAACGCCCACCGGCATATTCGGCGTGGAGAACAGCGTGCTGCGGTCGTCTTCCTCCAGCAACACGTCGAAGTCTTCCGTGCTCAATTCCGAATCGCCAGGCATGTAGGGCAAGTCCGCATGAACCTGTCCGAGCAACAGAATGGTTTCGCCCGCTGCACGACGCTTGGCGATCATCGGCAGCAAATCGAGGGTGACATCGGGGTTGCAGCTCAAGCTGAGATGGTCGGGCCGCTGCGAACTGCGGGCGACCAGTTGCGCCACCAGATTCAGGCCATTGGCATTGATATCACGCGCGGCATGGCTGTAATTGCTGCTGACGTAGTCCTGCTGCGCAGCATGGCTATTGAGCAGGCTGCCCGGTTGCATGAAGAATTGCTGGACGCGAATGTTGTTCGGCAGGCTGTCGCGGCGCAGGTCCGCAAGGAAGTCCAGCTCAAGGTAATCACCAAACACCCGCGCCACAAACGGCTCAAGAAAGCGCTCTTGCAAACCGTTGCCCAGCGCCGGACGCCCGAGGCACAACGCGGTGTAGATCGTCAGCTGTCGGTCCGGCAGTTGCCTGACCCGCGCATACAACGCGTTGACGAAGCGATTGGGTTTGCCCAGGCCCAGCGGCAAGCCCATGTGGATATGCGCCGGTAAGTGCGCGAGTACGTGATCGACAGCTTGTTCGATGGAACACATGTGCGGCATCTAACCCTCCCGGTACATCCTTGACAGCAGGTTGGACCGAGCTTGGCCCCAGTTTGCTGCAAAGGACAAGGCTTCGAATCATTCGCGCACAAAAAAGCCGACTCAACGTCGGCTTTTTGTCATCCCGCTGAATTACTTCAGGCCGGACATCTTCGAAATCGTGGCTTTCAGCTCGGCATCGGAGCAATCCGAGCAGGTGCCTTTTGGCGGCATCGCGTTGATACCGGTAATGGCTTTAGCCAGTAGGCCGTCAATACCGCCTTGCTCTTTGCCACGCTTGCCCCAGTCGGCGGCGTCGCCGATTTTCGGTGCGCCCAGCACGCCTGTACCGTGGCATGCGCCGCAGTGGCCGGCGATGATGTCGTCAGGGGTCTTGGCGCCGCCGCCAGCAGCCGATGCGGCCACATTCATACCCACGCACTCTTTGCCCTGAATGCAGACCTTACCGACCGGATCCAGCCGCTTGGCGATATCGTCGGTGGTCGTAGCCTGTGCACTGACGGCCCATAGGGCCAAGATGACGGCTGGTGCGGCCAGCATTTTGTTGATTAGATTCACGCTTACACCCTCATGGTGGCTAGTCACGCCCGCGGCCACGGTTACGCGGGCGGTCGCAAGTATAACGGTTGGCCCGCCACTCTGAAAACAACCCTATAGTTTCAAGGGTATTTATCAGGCGTCGAGCTTACTTTGGGCGCTTGATGCTCTCGTCCTCGAGTCGCACGCCTCTGCTACAAGCGTCTAATTTAATTCAAAAGTTCGCTGGCGTCGCTGCGCTGATTAGTCGCGCCGGGACGTCGAACGGATTGCGAAAGCGATGCGGCTTGGTGCTTTCGAAATAGTAGCTGTCGCCGGCCTCAAGAATAAAAGTCTCGGCCCCCACCACCAATTCCAGTCGGCCTTCCAGCAGGATCCCGGTCTCTTCGCCCTCATGCGTGAGCATTTCGCCACCGGTGTCCGCACCTGGAGGATAGATCTCATTCAGAAAAGCGATAGCCCGACTCGGGTGCGCCCGCCCAACCAGTTTCATGGTCACGGCACCGTCCGAGATATCAATAAGCTCGCTGGCTTTATAGACCACCTGGGTCGGATTCTCTTGTTCGACCTCTTCCGAAAAGAACTCGACCATAGACATCGGAATACCACCCAGCACCTTTCTCAACGAACTGATCGAGGGGCTGACGCTGTTTTTCTCGATCATGGAGATAGTGCTGTTGGTCACGCCTGCTCGCTTGGCGAGTTCACGCTGGGACAGACCTTTGAGTTTGCGAATGGCTTGCAGTCGTTCACCGACGTCCAATGCTGGAGTCCTCCGATTGATCAGGTGTGGGTCGAAATGAACGTCATGATGGCAACAGCGTTCAGTATTTACAACACTTCGACCCGTAACCTGTTCGTAAAAGGACTGGCGGTTTTCCCAGCTGGCAGGTGTTTTGGCCAGCGGGTACAGGCTACAGCCTGTCAGGCCTCGGAGTAGAGCCGTGGAACCCGACGCAGGTTGCAAAATATCTGGTAAGGAATGGTGCCGGCGTGGGTGGCGACTTCACTGGCCAGCACGTTTTTGCCCCACAGCTCGACCTGGCTGCCGAGACCGGCCTGCGGAACATCCGTCAGATCGACGCACAACATGTCCATCGATACCCGGCCCAGCAAACGGCTTGGCTGACCGTCGATGTAAACCGGCGTTCCGGTCGGCGCGTGACGTGGATAACCATCGGCATAGCCCATGGCAACCACGCCAATACGCATCGCCCGATCGGTGACGAAGCCGCCGCCGTAACCAATCGGCTCACCAGCGGGTAACTCGCGCACACAGATGACTTTCGATTCCAGGGTCATCACCGGCTTGAGACGGCCGGCCAGCGCTTGCGGCTGATCGAATGGCGTAGCGCCGTACAGCAAAATGCCAGGGCGTACCCAGTCGCTGGAAATATTCGGCCAACCCAACACCGCCGGCGAGTTGCGCAAGCTGATCTGCGCCGACAAGCCCTTGCGCGCCGCTTCGAACACCGCCACTTGCTCCTCGCTACGCGCACAGTCCAGCTCGTCGGCGCGGGCGAAGTGGCTCATCAGGACGATTTTCGCCACTTTGCCGCTGGCCAACAGCCGCTGATAAGCCGCCTGATAATCCGCCGGATGCAAGCCGACCCGGTGCATGCCCGAATCGAGCTTGAGCCAGATATTCAGCGGCTGGGCGACGGGTGTCTGCTCGATGGCGTCGAGTTGCCACAGCGAATGCACCACGCACCAGAAATCGTGCTCGACAATCAGCGGCAGCTCACTGGCTTCGAAAAAGCCTTCAAGCAGCAGCACCGGAGCACGAATCCCCGCCTCACGCAGTTCCAGCGCTTCTTCGATACAGGCGACCGCAAATCCATCAGCTTCGGCTTCCAGCGCCTGTGCGCAACGCACCGCGCCATGACCGTAAGCATCCGCCTTGATCACCGCAAGCGCTTTGGCGCCAGTGGTTTCACGAGCCAATTGATAGTTATGACGCAGGGCTTGTAGATCGATCAGGGCGCGGGCTGGACGCATGGCGAGGCTTCTGAGGAAAAGGGGAAATGAACTGTAGGAGCTGCCGCAGGCTGCGATCAGTCGCGAAGACCGTGTTGGCCTTATCGCAGCCTGCGGCAGCTCCTACAGGAAAGGTGTCGTTTACAACTATGGCAGTGCGGCAACCACCGACAGTTCGACCAAAATTTCTGGTTCGCACAGTTTTGCTTCAACGGTGGCCCGGGCCGGTGCGGCGCCCTTTGGCAGCCACTGGTCCCAGACGCTGTTCATGCCGGAAAAATGCGCGTCGATGTCTTTCAGGTAAATCGTCACCGACAGGATTCGGGTTTTGTCGGTTCCTGCCAGGTCCAGCAAACGCTCAATACTGGCGAGGGTTTCACGAGTCTGCTGCTCGATCCCGGCAGCCATGTCGTCACCCACTTGCCCGGCCAGATAGACGGTGCCGTTGTGGACGACGAGTTGACTCATGCGGTCATTGGTGAGCTGGCGCAGGATTGCCATGTTTTACGTTCTCCCGGGTTTTACCGTAGCGAGAAATATCGAGGCCTTCGGCGCTGATTTGTGGTGCTTTGCGGGCAATCAAATCGGCCAGCAAACGTCCAGAGCCGCAAGCCATGGTCCAGCCAAGGGTACCGTGGCCGGTATTGAGGAACAGATTGCGATAAGGCGTGGCGCCGACAATCGGGGTGCCGTCCGGCGTGGTTGGACGCAGGCCGGTCCAGAAGCTGGCTTCGGCCAAATCGCCGCCCTGAGGATAGAGGTCGTTGACAATCATCTCCAGCGTTTCGCGTCGACGCGGGTTCAGCGACAGGTCAAAACCGGCGATTTCCGCCATGCCGCCGACGCGAATGCGGTTGTCGAAACGGGTGATCGCGACCTTGTAGGTCTCGTCGAGAATAGTCGAGGTCGGGGCCATCGCCGGGTTGGTGATCGGCACAGTCAGGGAGTAACCCTTCAGCGGATACACCGGAGCGCGAATACCCAGCGGCTTGAGCAACTGTGGCGAGTAACTGCCAAGCGCCAGCACGTAGCGGTCGGCGGTTTCCAGCTTGCCGTCGATCCATACACCGTTGATACGGTCGCCGGCAAAATCCAGGCGTTCGATGGATTGATCGAAGCGGAACTCAACGCCCAGATCGACCGCCATCTGCGCCAAACGGGTGGTGAACAGCTCACAATCACCGGTCTGGTCGTTGGGCAGACGCAGTGCGCCGGCAAGGATATTGGTGACGCTGGCCAGCGCAGGTTCGACCCGCGCAATGCCGTCACGATCGAGCAATTCGTAAGGCACACCCGATTGCTGCAGGACGGCGATGTCCTTGGCGGCGTTGTCCAGTTGCTCTTGGGTGCGGAACAGCTGAGTGGTCCCCAGGCTGCGCTCTTCGTAGGTAAGACCGGTTTCAGCACGCAGCTCGTCGAGGCAATCGCGGCTGTACTCGGACAGGCGCACCATGCGTTCTTTGTTCACGGCGTAGCGGTTGGCGGTGCAGTTGCGCACCATCTGCGCCATCCACAGGTATTGGTCGATATCCGCGGTGGCCTTGATCGCCAGCGGTGCGTGGCGTTGCAGCAGCCACTTGATCGCTTTGAGCGGCACGCCCGGCGCGGCCCACGGCGACGCGTAACCTGGAGAAATCTGGCCGGCGTTGGCGAAACTGGTTTCCATGGCGGCAGCCGGCTGACGGTCGACCACCGTCACCTCAAACCCGGCGCGGGCCAGATAATAGGCGCTGGTGACACCGATGACGCCACTGCCAAGGACCAGAACTCGCATGTTAAATACCTCTATCGCGGATATCCGCTGACATTTGTTGATCAGAGCGAAGATACGCGCAGTATAAAAAGCTCTGGCCAGTGCTTTTCACTATATAAACACCTATATTTAGCGGTAATTCTCGGCAAAAACGCCTTTAGCAGAGGGGGTTTACCCATGCGTACCCAGCATCAGTCCAAACGCGACCTGGACAAGATCGATCGCAACATCTTGCGCATTCTCCAGGCCGATGGGCGGATCTCCTTTACCGAACTCGGCGAACGCGTGGGATTGTCGACTACTCCCTGTACCGAACGGGTACGCAGGCTGGAGCGCGAAGGGATCATCATGGGCTACAACGCCCGGCTCAACCCGCAGCACCTGAAGGCCAACCTGCTGGTGTTCGTCGAGATCAGCCTCGACTACAAGTCCGGCGACACCTTCGAAGAATTCCGACGCGCCGTGTTGAAACTGCCGCATGTGCTGGAGTGCCACCTGGTGTCCGGTGACTTCGATTACCTGGTGAAGGCGCGAATTTCAGAGATGGCGTCGTACCGCAAACTGCTGGGCGACATCCTGCTCAAGCTGCCGCATGTGCGCGAATCCAAGAGCTATATCGTGATGGAAGAGGTGAAGGAGAGCCTTAACTTGCCAATTCCGGAATAGCCCGCTCCTACAATAAATAGGGATTTACACCAAAACCTGGCGAGTGGACGCGATGTATTCATGCACCTGCTTCTCGGCCCGTGGATGAATCAACTCCACCGGGCGGCGGCCATTGGGGCATGGCAGGGTTTTGGTGGTGCCGAACAGGCGGCAGATCAGCGGACGCTCGTCATACACCGTGCAGCCGTTCGGCCCCAGGTGCACACAGTTCAGTTCATCCATGGCCGCTTCCTGCTCCGCCGCAGTCTTGCGCGGCAGGCGAGCCATTTCTTCGGATGAGGTTGTCACTGGCCCACAGCAATCGTGGCAGCCGGGGACGCATTCGAACGACGGAATCTGCTGCCGAAGAAAGCGGATTTTCTGGCTGTTGCAGCTCATCGAAACGATTACCGAAAGTAGGATCAGTCTGAATTTTGCCTCAGTTGACTCCTACGGGACAGCGCCGCCCGACCGAACCTTGCTGCGCGGCTTGGCAGACGTCTATGCTGCGTCAAATTTTCCAGACACAAAAAGCAGGATCGCCCCCGATGAACGCCCGCGTTCAGCAAACATCCGCCGACAGCCAACACGCGCCCTCGTATTACGCCGCCAACAGTCACGCGCAGCCGGACCATGCGCCTTTGACCGGCGAGCTGAACGTCGATGTGTGCGTGATTGGCGGTGGCTTTTCGGGGTTGAACACGGCGATTGAACTGGCGGAGCGCGGTTTTAGCGTGGCGCTGTTGGAGGCGTGCAAAATCGGTTGGGGCGCCAGCGGGCGCAATGGCGGGCAACTGATTCGCGGCGTCGGTCACGGTCTTGAGCAATTCCACAAGGTGATCGGCAGCGACGGTGTGCGTCAGATGAAACTGATGGGCCTGGAAGCCGTGGAGATCGTGCGGCAGCGGGTCGAGCGCTATCAGATCGACTGCGATCTGACCTGGGGCTACTGCGATCTCGCCAACAAACCACGGGATCTGGCGGGTCTGGCCGAGGATGCGGCCGAACTCAGCAGCCTGGGCTATCGCCACACGCTGCGTTTGCTGCAAGCCGAGCAGATGCGCAGCGTAGTCGGCTCTAGCCGCTATGTCGGCGGCCTGATCGACATGGGCTCCGGTCACCTGCACCCGTTGAATCTCGCCTTGGGCGAAGCCGCGGTGGCGCAGTCGTTGGGCGTGCAGCTGTTTGAGAACTCAAGGGTGACGCGCATTGAGTATGGCCCTCAGGTCCGCGTCCACACCGCCTACGGTTCGGTGCGCGCCGATACGCTGGTGTTGGGCTGTAACGCTTATCTGAACGACCTGAACCCCGAGCTCGGCGGCAAAGTACTGCCGGCGGGCAGCTACATCATCGCCACCGAACCGCTCAGCGAAGCGCAAGCTTGCGAACTGCTGCCGCAGAACATGGCGGTCTGCGATCAGCGCGTGACCGTGGATTATTACCGACTCTCTGCTGATCGTCGTTTGCTGTTCGGCGGCGCCTGTCATTACTCGGGGCATGATCCGAGGGACATTGCCGCTTACATGCGTCCGAAAATGCTCGATGTATTTCCGCAACTGGCCAACACGCGGATCGATTACCAATGGGGCGGCATGATCGGCATCGGGGCCAACCGCCTGCCACAAATTGGCCGCCTGAAGAGCCAGCCCAATGTGTTTTACGCGCAGGCCTATTCCGGGCATGGGGTAAACGCCACCCACCTGGCCGGAAAGCTTCTCGGCGAAGCTATCAGCGGCCAGCACAGTGGCAGATTCGATTTATTTGCCAACGTCCCGCACATCACCTTTCCCGGCGGCAAACATCTGCGTTCACCACTGCTGGCGCTCGGCATGCTCTGGCATCGCTTGAAAGAATTGCGCGCTTAGCTTTTCCAGAACGGCTTCAGCCCTTCGGCGCGCGCCTGTTGCCGGGTGATGCCGATATCTCGCAGTTGATCGGCATCCATTTCGAGCAGGGGCTTTCGACTGGCCCACCGATGGAGGAACAAACCCAGACGACTGGTTGCTGGATAAACGTCCGAACGAACCATCTGTATGGAATGCGCTTGCTCATCCAGTAGCTCCTGGCCCCGCAGCATTAGCCGCACATCGCTCATCCCGTTCATTTTCTTGCCCTTCCATCATCGTCTTCGAGTGCATTCAGAATGACGGCTGGACAAAATTCATTACAGATTCAAAAAATTAGAATTATTTCCATACAGAATGGGCGATTGTGCGCCTGAATCGTGTATTTTGAGGGCATCTGTACTGGTCGATTGAATCGACTGCTCTCAGGAGATCGTCATGACGCTCTACGTCAACCTTGCCGAGATGCTCGGCTCACGCATCGAAAACGGCTTCTATCGCCCCGGCGACCGGCTGCCCTCGGTGCGTGCGTTGAGTCTGGAACATGGCGTCAGCCTGAGCACTGTGCAGCAGGCGTATCGCTTGCTGGAAGACAATGGCTTGGCGGCGCCGAAGCCAAAGTCCGGTTACTTCGTCCCGATCGGGCGCACGGCCCCTGCGTTGCCAGCTGTGGGAAAACCAGCGCAACGGCCTGTGGATATTTCCCAGTGGGAGCAAGTGCTCGAACTGATCCGTGCCGTGCCCAACGCCAACGTCATTCAGTTGGGACGCGGGATGCCCGATATCTCCAGTCCGACCCTCAAGCCGTTATTGCGCTCGCTGGCCAGCATCAGCCGACGTCTGGACATGCCAGGGCTGTATTACGACAACATCAGCGGTGCGCAATGCCTGCGTGATCAGGTGGCGCGTCTGTTGCTGGATTCCGGGTGTCAGCTCACGGCCAACGAAATAATCATCACCACAGGCTGTCATGAAGCGCTGTCCACCAGCATTCGTGCCGTTTGCGAGGCCGGAGACATTGTGGCCGTCGACTCGCCAAGCTTTCACGGGGTCATGCAGACGCTCAAGGGACTGGGGATAAAAGCCCTGGAAATCCCCACCGACCCCCTCACCGGCATCAGCCTGGAAGCCCTGGAGCTGGCGCTGGAACAGTGGCCGATCAAAGCCATTCAGCTGACCCCCAGCTGCAATAACCCGCTGGGTTATGTGATGCCTGAAGCGCGTAAACGCGCGCTGCTGGTGCTCGCCCAACGCTATGACGTGGCGATCATCGAAGACGATGTGTATGGCGACCTGGCCTACACCTATCCGCGCCCGCGAACGATCAAATCCTTCGACGACGACGGCCGCGTCCTGCTTTGCAGTTCGTTCTCGAAAACCCTGGCGCCCGGCCTGCGCATTGGCTGGGTCGCGCCGGGGCGTTATCTGGAACGCGTGCTGCACATGAAATACATCAGCACCGGCTGCACCGCCACCCAACCGCAGATAGCGATTGCCGAGTTCCTCAAAGGTGGGCACTACGAACCGCACCTGCGCCGGATGCGCGGGCAATATCAACGCAGTCGGGACCAAATGACTGACTGGATCATGCGCTACTTCCCACAGGGCACCCGCGTCAGTCGTCCGCAGGGCAGCTTCATGCTGTGGGTCGAACTGCAAGAAGACTTCGACACCCTGCGTTTGAACCGGGCCTTGCTGGATCAAGGCGTACAGGTGGCGGTCGGCAGTATCTTTTCTGCATCAGGCAAATACCGGAATTGCCTGCGGATGAACTACGCTGCCAAGCCAACGCCGCAGATTGAAGAGGCGGTGCGCAAGGTCGGCTCGACCATCGCCCGCTTGCTCGCGGAAACGGAGACGACAGCCGTCTGACATTTGCTCTGCGGTAAGGTCCAACGTCAAATTGCGGTGTAGGGATAAATCCCATTGAACAAACGTTGGGCGCTGCCCTTCTACCTCCTGCTGGTCCTCTGCCTCAGCAGCTGTGCGCACTTGAGCGCACCCCGCGAGCCCAGTCAGGCGCTGCCCGCATCGGGCTCAAGCTTTGGCCGGTCGATCCAGACGCTGGCCGCCTCGCATCAGGGCAGCTCCGGTTTTCGTTTGCTGCCCAACAGCACCGAAGCGTTCATCGCCCGCGCCGAGCTGATCCGCAATGCGCAAAGCAGCCTCGATCTGCAGTATTACATCGTGCATGACGGGCTCAGCACTCGGGCGCTGGTCAAGGAGCTGCTCAAAGCCGCCGACCGAGGCGTGCGCGTGCGAGTCTTGCTCGATGACACCACCAGTGACGGCCTGGATCAGGTCATCGCCACCCTCGCTGCGCACCCGAACATTCAGATTCGATTGTTCAACCCCTTGCAATTGGGCCGCAGCACCGGCGTCACGCGCGCCATGGGCCGACTGTTCGACCTGTCGCTGCAACATCGACGCATGCATAACAAACTGTGGCTGGCCGACAGCAGCGTGGCGATTGTCGGTGGACGCAATCTGGGCGATGAGTATTTCGACGCCGAACCCGACCTGAACTTCACCGACATCGATCTACTGGGTGTCGGCCCTGTTGCCGCGCAATTGGCCCACAGCTTCGATCAGTACTGGAACAGCGCCCTCAGCCAGCCCATTGGTGAATTCGTCTACACCCCGCCCACGGCGGCAGATCTACAGCAGGCCCGACACAGACTTGAAGCGTCGCTGGAAGAGTCTCATCAGCAAAACAAGGCGTTGTACGAACGCTTGATGGCTTATAAAACCCAGCCACACCTCGCCGCCTGGCTCAACGACCTGATCTGGGCCCATAGCCAGGTGTTGTGGGATGCACCGAGTAAAGTGTTGGCCAAAGGTGAACCCGATCCACAGCTGCTATTGACCACCCAACTCGAACCGGAACTGCTCAACGTCAACCACGAACTGATGCTGATTTCGGCGTACTTCGTCCCCGGCCCACAAGGTTTACGCTACCTCACGGGGCGTGCCGACGCCGGGGTATCGGTGAGCCTGCTGACCAACTCGCTGGAAGCCACCGACGTCCCGGCCGTGCATGGCGGCTACACACCCTATCGAAAAACCTTACTGGTACACGGCGTGAAGTTGTTCGAGCTGCGACGCCAGCCTGGAGCGCCGCAGCGCAGCGGGCTGCATTTGCTCAAGAGAAGCGGATTCAGTGCGGGTTCGGATTCGAGCCTGCACAGCAAGGCCATGATCTTCGATGGCGAAAGAGCCTTCATCGGCTCATTCAACTTCGACCCGCGCTCGGTGCTGTGGAATACCGAAGTCGGTGTATTGGTCGACAGTCCCGAGCTAGCCGGACACTTGCGCGGCCTGGCGCTGCATGGCATGTCTCCCGCCCTGAGCTACCAGGCGCGCCTGGAGCACGGCCAAGTGGTGTGGGTCACCGAAGACAACGGCAAGATTCACACGCTGCACAAGGAACCGGGGGACGTCTGGCGCCGATTTAACGCCTGGCTCAGCGGCGCCATCGGCCTGGAACAGATGCTTTAAGCCGCGAGCGGCAACGCGCCAAATGCACCTCGACGCTGGGACAGAATCACCAGACCCAGCGCGCCCGCGGCCATCAACCAGGGTAACGCGTGCCCGCTGATCCACTGACTTCCCGCCCCCGCCGCCAACGGCCCGATCAGGCAACCAATCCCCCACAGTTGCGCAACATGGGCATTGGCGCGCACCAGCGCATCGTCTCGATAGCGCTCGCCGATCAAAATCAGCGACAAGGTGAACAAGCCGCCGGCACTGGCACCAAACAGCACCCAAATCGGCCAGATCAGCACGGTATCGATCGACAGTGGAATCGCCAGGCTCGACAGCATCAACAGCAACGCACAGCCTGATAACAACGCACGTCGGGAGACCCGATCCGCCAGCGCGCCAATCGGCAGTTGCAGCAGCGCGTCACCCACCACCACGGTGCTGACCATGAACAACGCGATTTCCGGGGTGAAGCCCTGCTGCACGCAATAAATCGGCAGCAGGGTAAGAATCATCGCTTCAAACGCCGCGAACAGCGCAATCGCCCAGGCGATCGCCGGCAGCCCACGGCAAAAACCGAACAGATCGACAAAGGTGACACCACAGGCTTCGGCGCTTGGCGCGCCACTGCGGCCCAGCAACAACAACGGCGAAACCACCAGCAACGCGGCGCCGATCCAGAAGCCGTAATCCGCTTCGGTGCCGATCACCCCCAGCAACAGCGGGCCGGCCAGTTGGCTCAGGGCATAACTACTGCCGTACAAGGCCACCAGACGTCCGCGCCAACGTTCGACGACAAGTTGGTTGATCCAGCTTTCACCGAGGATGAAAACGATGGTCAGAATCACCCCGATCAACAGCCGCAGCACGACCCAGACGGCATAGCTCGGCAGAACAGCCAGCAACCCGATGGAAAGCGCCCCGCCCCACAGGCAGAGCTGCATCAGCCGGGGCGTACCGAAATGTGCCGCGAGGCGACTGGCAATACTCGCGCCGACCAACACACCCACGGCCGGCATCGCCGCCATCACCCCAATGGCAAACGAGCCATAACCCCACCCCTCCAGCCGCAAGGAAACCAGCGGCATGCTCACGCCCAGCGCCAGCCCGACGCTCAATACCGAGGCCAGCACCGCGAAATAAGTACCCCAACGCATTGCCCACGCTCCTGTGGCTCTAAGCAACACAGCCGGGCTTCCCTTGAGGAGAACCCGGCTGTTATCTATCGGACATCGACTCTGTAGGAGCGGGCTTGCCCGCGATCAGCTTGGCGCGGTGTGTCAGGCTCACCGCCATCGCGGGCGAGCCCGCTCCTACAAGGTTTGGGGCTTACAACTTGATCCAGGTCGCCTTCAGCTCGGTGTATTTGTCGAACGCATGCAGCGATTTATCGCGGCCGTTGCCCGACTGTTTGAAGCCACCGAACGGCGCGGTCATGTCGCCGCCATCGTATTGGTTGACCCACACACTCCCGGCGCGCAGGGCTTTGGCAGTCAGATGCGCCTTGGACAGATCAGCCGTCCACACCGCAGCCGCGAGGCCATAAGGCGTGTCGTTGGCGATCCGAATGGCTTCTTCTACGCTGTCGAAAGTAATCACCGACAACACAGGGCCGAAGATTTCTTCCTGAGCGATTTTCATCGCGTTGCTCACGCCGTCGAAAATCGTCGGTTCAACGTAAGTGCCGCCGGTTTCCTGCAGGATGCGCTTGCCACCGGTGACCAGCTTGGCGCCATCGGCGTGACCCGATTCGATGTAAGACAGCACAGTGTTCATCTGCTGGGTGTCGACCAGAGCACCGACATTGGTTTGCGGATCCAGCGGATTGCCCGGCTTCCAGACTTTCAGCGCGTCGATCACCATCGGCAGAAATTTATCCTTGATCGAACGCTCGACCAACAGACGCGAGCCTGCGGTGCACACTTCGCCCTGGTTGAAGGCAATGGCGCTGGCAGCCGACTCAGCAGCCGCTTGCAGGTCCGCGGCATCGGCAAACACGATGTTCGGGCTCTTGCCGCCAGCTTCCAGCCAGACGCGCTTCATGTTCGACTCGCCGGAGTAGATCAGCAGTTGCTTGGCGATTTTGGTCGAACCGGTGAACACCAGGGTGTCGACGTCCATGTGCAGGGCCAGGGCCTTGCCGACAGTGTGACCATAGCCTGGCAACACGTTGAGCACGCCAGCCGGAATACCGGCTTCGATCGCCAATTGGGCGATACGGATGGCAGTCAGCGGGGATTTTTCCGACGGTTTCAGGACTACCGAGTTACCGGTGGACAGCGCCGGACCGAGTTTCCAGCACGCCATCAACAGCGGGAAGTTCCACGGCACGATGGCGGCCACGACACCGATGGGCTCGCGCGTCACCAGACCCAGTTGGTCATGGGGGGTCGCCGCCACTTCGTCGTAAATCTTGTCGATCGCTTCACCGCTCCAGCTCAGTGCCTGGGCGGCACCGGGGATGTCGATGCCCAGCGAATCGCTGATCGGCTTGCCCATGTCGAGGGTTTCGAGCAGGGCCAATTCGTCTACGTGTTCATTCAACAGGGCGGCGAAGCGAATCATCACGGCTTTGCGCTTGACCGGAGCCAGACGCGACCACACCCCGGAATTGAACGTAGCGCGAGCGCTTTCGACGGCACGCTGGGCATCGGCAACATCGCAGCTGGCGACCTGCGCCAGCACACGGCCATCGACCGGGCTGATGCATTCGAACGTGGCGTTGGAAACGGCGGCGGTGTACTCACCGTTGATGAAAGCGCGACCTTCAATCTTCAGATTTTTGGCGCGTTGTTCCCAGTCAGCACGAGTCAGGGTGGTCATTCGAGTGTCCTCCTGTTGTTTTTTGAATACGCATGGCATCAGCCAAGGGCAACCGCCACCCTAAACCAAATGACGGGCAAATTTCCAATATATTTGACACTAGGAGCTAAAATGGCGATCAATTGTTCATTTTATTCAACATAAACCCTAAATCACAGGGAGAACCACGATGGGCATCGAGAGCATTGTAGATTTCAGTCAAGAAAGCATGGAGCCAGAGCGCTACTTACCCGCGCAGGACAAAATCCTCAAGGGCAACCCGGAGCAAGTTATCTACCAACACTACAACAGCCCCTGCGGTCAGTTCGGCGCCGGCGTATGGGAAGGCGAGTCAGGCCAGTGGAAAGTGAAATTCACCGAGCACGAATACTGCGAAATCGTGCAGGGCGTTTCCGTGCTGCGTGACGGAAATGGCGGGGCGAAAACCGTGAGGGCCGGTGATCGTTTTGTCATCCCGGCGGGTTTCGAAGGCACCTGGGAGGTGCTTGAACATTGCCGGAAGATCTACGTGGCGTTCGAACAGAAAAGCTGAAGGCAAAAAAAATGCCCGTATCGAGCGATACGGGCATTTTTTTGTAGAAGCGAAATCAATTACTTGATTTTGGCTTCTTTGTAGATCACGTGCTTACGTGCTACCGGATCGAATTTTTTGATTTCGATTTTGTCCGGAGTAGTACGTTTGTTCTTGTCGGTGGTGTAGAAGTGACCAGTGTTAGCGGTCGACACCAGACGGATCAATTCACGCATGACTTTCTCCCTTAAATTTTGCCGTCGCGACGGAGTTCGGCGAGCACTACTTCAATGCCACGCTTGTCGATGATACGCATGCCTTTAGCAGATACGCGCAGACGCACAAAACGTTTCTCACCTTCGACCCAGAAGCGGTGATGCTGCAGGTTCGGCAGGAAACGACGACGGGTTTTGTTGTTTGCGTGGGAAATGTTATTCCCAGTCACCGGACCCTTACCGGTAACTTGACAGACTCTCGACATGCCTCAGCCCTCTAAAACCACATGCCCAACCCGGCATGGGTTGGCCGCTTAATCTCTCAGTTGGCGCCAGGCGCCGCGTTTCTTTAGGGGTCTTACCAGGCTAGACCTACAAGCGCAGGAACCGGGCCCCTAGAAAAGAGCGCTGCTTTATACCAGAAACCCTGCGATGCAACAACAAAACATGTACATCACCTTGCTTTAGCTATGGCCTTTATCCCATTGGAGGCAGCCTGCGCGGGCTGCGACAGGATAACGACCACTCGTCGCGACAGACCGATTGTCCTGCGCGATTTCATAGTCTAGGGTAACTGCCTCACCAGACTGCACCGGCAGATGGGGCCCAATCTGACAGGAAAACCGCCATGCGTCTTATGCGACTTGCTGCCCTTCCCCTTCTGCTCGCGCCGCTTCTTGCCCAGGCTGCAACCACCCTCAGCGTCTGCACCGAAGCCAGCCCTGAAGGCTTTGACGTGGTGCAATACAACTCGCTGACCACCACCAACGCCTCGGCTGACGCGCTGATGAATCGCCTGGTGGACTACGATGCGCAAGCCGCAAAGGTCGTCCCAAGCCTGGCCGAGAGCTGGACGATCTCCGCCGATGGCCTGACTTACGACTTCAAGCTACGCCCTGGCGTGAAGTTTCACCACACCGATTACTTCAATCCGACACGCGACCTGACCTCGGAAGACGTGCAGTTCAGCTTCCAGCGCATGCTTGATCCGGCGAATCCGTGGCACAAAGTCGCGCAGAGCGGTTTCCCACACGCGCAATCGATGCAGTTGCCCGCATTAATCAAGAGTATCGACACACCTGACGCGCTGACCGTGCGCTTTACCCTCAGCCATCCGGACTCGACCTTCCTTGCGACCCTGAGCATGGGTTTCGCCTCGATTTACTCGGCCGAGTACACCGCACAGTTGCTCAAAGCCGGTACTCCGGAAAAACTCAACAGCCAGCCAATCGGCACCGGCCCGTTTGTGTTTAAACGTTTTGAGAAGGACGCCGTGGTGCGTTACGCCGCCAACCCGGACTACTTCGCGGGCAAGCCGGGCGTCGATGCGCTGGTGTTTGCGATCACCCCGGACGCCAACGTGCGTTTGCAGAAGATCCGCCAAAATGAATGCCAGATCGCGCTGTCGCCCAAGCCCTTGGATATCGAGGCCGCAAGCAAGGATCCGAAACTGGATATCGTGAGGAACTCGGCGTTCATGACCGCGTTTGTCGCACTCAACAGCCAGCATCCGCCGCTGGATAAGCCGGAAGTACGCCAGGCCATCAACCTGGCGTTTGACAAGAAAACCTACCTCAAGTCGGTATTCGAAGACACCGCAGAAGCCGCCAATGGCATTTACCCGCCAAACACCTGGGGCTACGCCAAAGACCTGCCCGGTTACGCCTACGACCCCGCCAAAGCTCGCGAATTACTGGCCAAGGCCGGTTTGAAGGACGGCTTCAAGACCACCATATGGACGCGCCCGTCCGGCAGCCTGCTCAATCCTAACCCGAGCCTCGGCGCCCAGTTGCTGCAAGCCGATCTGGCGAAAGTCGGCATCCTCGCCGAGATCAAAGTCATCGAATGGGGCGAGTTGATCCGTCGCGCCAAGGCCGGCGAGCATGACGTGCTGTTCATGGGCTGGGCGGGCGATAACGGTGACCCGGATAACTTCCTGTCACCGCAGTTCTCCTGCGCCGCCGTGACGTCCGGCACCAACTTCTCACGCTACTGCGATCAGAATCTGGACAAGCTGATCACCTCGGGCAAGGCCGCCACCGATCACGCCGAGCGGGTGTCGCTGTACCAGCAAGCCCAGGCACAGATCCAGCAACAGGCGCTATGGCTGCCACTGGCGCACCCGACAGCCGCCGCGCTGACACGAAAAGGCGTACAGGGTTATCAGGTCAGTCCGTTCGGTCGTCAGGACTTTTCCCACGTCACATTGAAATAAACCTGAACCTGTAGGAGCTGCCGAAGGCTGCGATCGACCGGGAACCGGTCGCCGCGTTCCAATGCCAATCGCAGCCTGCGGCAGCTCCTACAATCATTTGCGCACCCACAGATTGTGCTGGCTACACCAACCCAGCCTCGGCCATCGAAAAGGGTTCGCCGTCACCGATGATGAAGTGGTCGAGCACCTCCACGTCGATCATCGCCAGCGAAGCCTTGAGTAATTTGGTCAGTCTTTCGTCCGCCGGGCTGGGGTCGGGCACGCCGGATGGATGGTTGTGGCACAGAATCAGGGCGGATGCGTTGTGCGCCAAGGCTCGCTTTACCACTTGGCGCGGATGGACTTCGGTGCTGCGTATCGAGCCATGAAACAGTATCTCGAACGCGAGCACTCGATGCTTGGTGTCCAGAAACAGGCAGGCGAACACTTCATGCGGCTCATGCCGCAGCATGGCTTTCAAGTATTCACGCACATCCTGCGGGTTTTGCAGGCCAGCATCACGCTTCAAACGCTCGGCCATATGCCGCCGGGACATTTCCATGACCGCTTGTAACTGCGCGAACTTGGCCGACCCCAACCCCAGCTCCAGGCTGAAGGTTTTCAGGTCTGCCTCCAACAATGCCCTCAAGCTGCCGAATTGCTTCAACAAATGTCGCGCCAGGTCTACCGCGCTTTTTCCGGTAACGCCGGTGCGTAAAAAAATGGCCAGCAGCTCGGCGTCGGAAAGACTCGCCGCCCCCAGGTCGAGAAGCTTCTCCCGCGGCCGTTCCGCCGCGGGCCAATCGCGAATACTCATAACACCTCCATGTGTGTGGGCGCCGCTGTTCCCGTGCGGTCGCTGTGCTATCTTAGCCCATCTTTTTTGCGCGGCGACCTGGCCTGGGGAGGCGTCATCGCCGTTGCGTTCACTCGACTAAAAGGCAGGCCTATGCAGCGGCTGTATCGGAAACGCATTGTTCTCGGCGTCGGCGGCGGCATCGCGGCCTACAAGAGTGCCGAACTGGTCCGTCGGCTACTCGACCAGGGCGCGGAAGTGCGTGTTGTCATGACTCGCGGCGGCAGTGAATTCATCACACCGCTGACCATGCAGGCCTTGTCCGGCAATCCCGTGCACCTGGATCTGCTCGACCCGGCGGCCGAAGCCGCCATGGGGCATATCGAGCTGGCCAAATGGGCAGACCTGATTCTGATCGCCCCGGCCACCGCCGACTTGATGGCGCGCCTGGCCCAAGGCATCGCCAACGACCTGTTGACCACCGTGGTGCTGGCCACTGACGCCCCCGTGGCGCTGGCGCCCGCCATGAACCAGGCCATGTGGCGCGACCCGGCGACCCAAGCCAATGCGCGTTTGCTGGAAGAGCGTGGCATGCGCATGTTCGGCCCTGCGTCTGGCAGCCAGGCCTGTGGCGACGTGGGTTTCGGGCGCATGCTCGAACCAGGCGATCTCGCCCAATTGGCCGCCGATTGCTTCCGTCGTGAATCCTTGACCGGCAAACACGTGCTGATCACGGCCGGTCCGACTCAGGAAAACATCGACCCGGTGCGCTACATCACCAACCACAGTTCGGGGAAAATGGGCTTTGCCCTGGCCGAAGCTGCCGTTGAAGCCGGTGCCCGAGTGACCTTGATCACCGGCCCGGTCAACCTGCAAACTCCGGATCGCGTGACCCGCATCGACGTGGTCAGCGCCCGTGACATGCTGGCCGCCTGCGAAGCGGCGATCCCGTGCGACCTGTTCATCGCCTCCGCAGCTGTAGCCGACTACCGCCCGGAAGTAGTCGCCCCGCACAAACTCAAGAAAGATCCTACGAACGGTGACGGCTTGCTGTTGCAGATGGTCCGCAACCCGGACATTCTCGCGACCATCGCCACCCGCCCGGATCGCCCGTTCAGTGTCGGCTTCGCCGCCGAGACCGAACACCTGCTCGACTACGCTGCCCGCAAACTCAAGGACAAGAACCTTGATTTGATCGTCGCCAATGACGTGGCCAACCCCAGCATTGGCTTCAACAGCGAAGAGAACGCCTGCAGCGTGATCGACCGGGCCCTGCACGAAACCGTTTTCGCCCAGACCAGCAAAGGCAAGATTGCCCGCCAGCTGATCACTTTTATCGCCGACCGTCTGAACCAGGTTTAATCACGTATGCACGCTCTACAAGCCAAGATCCTCGACCCTCGCATTGGTAGCGAATTTCCTCTTCCAGCCTACGCCACGACCGGTTCTGCCGGCCTCGACCTGCGCGCGATGCTCAAGGAAGACACGACTCTCGAACCGGGCCAGACCTTGCTGATCCCTACCGGGCTGTCGATCTACATCGGCGATCCGGGCCTCGCCGCACTGATCCTGCCGCGCTCGGGCCTCGGCCATAAGCACGGCATCGTGCTGGGCAACCTGGTCGGCCTGATCGACTCCGATTACCAGGGCGAACTGATGGTGTCCTGCTGGAACCGTGGCCAGACGGCCTTCAAGATTTCCATCGGCGAACGTCTGGCGCAGTT
Organism: Pseudomonas sp. NA-150; assembly: GCF_044336365.1. Taxonomy (NCBI): domain Bacteria; kingdom Pseudomonadati; phylum Pseudomonadota; class Gammaproteobacteria; order Pseudomonadales; family Pseudomonadaceae; genus Pseudomonas; species Pseudomonas sp. NA-150. Next base: position 6,648,580 of record NZ_CP172305.1, read on the forward strand.
GATCTTGGTGCCGGTCGTGCAAGCGCACTTCGAATTGGTCGAAGAGTTCGACGAAAGCCAGCGTGGCGCCGGCGGCTTTGGCCACTCGGGCAGCCACTGAGCCCCTTTGCGAGACAGCCACTGAAACCTGTCCCAGCCGTCTGATGCGCCCACGAGCCGCAGACGGTCCAGGAAATACGCTTAGCATTCAGGATGAATACCGGGGAGGTTATGTGAAAGGCTTGAATCGCACAGCCACAGCAAGCGACCACTCGCAAACCGCAGACAACCAGCTTCCGGTTGCTCGCCAGCGGATTCTTTCACCTGGACTGGTCTCGGCTGTCATCGGCCTGATCGTCGCAGGCGTTTTGCTGTGGCTGGCGTTGTCCAGCCATACGCAACAGCAGCCCCACCTCAGTCAGGCCTGGGGCTCCGGCCAGGCCAGCGCACTGGCGACCGCCCTCAAGCAATTGAATGCCGACACCCAGGCCGCCGCGCTCGACAATACGTTCTTGCAAGCCTTGCAAAGCAATGATCCGGCGTCGATCAGCCGCGCCGAAAGCCAACTGCGTTATCGCGACGGGGTGATAGGCGCCCGACTCAATCACCTGGGGCTGAGCGATGTCGACAATCAAGGCGCCGTGCCCATCAGTTTCTCGACCCTGGACATGCTCAACAAGGCCGCCCAAGGACTGACACCGCCACCGGAAGCCCGCAAAGTCGGCGAACACTGGCTGGTCTACAGCGCCGCCCCGTTACGTGCGAACGCCAGCGGGCCGGTGTCCGGGACCTTGCTACTGGCCTTCGACCTGCAACGCGTGCTCAACGCGCTGCAGGTACTGCCCACCGATATCGGTCAGGTAAAAATCACCCAGCAATTCGGCGCCAGCCCCGGTCAAATCCTGCTGCAACGTGGTCAACCCACTGACAGCACGCCTCAAAGCTTCGACACCGGCCAACCGAACTGGAAGCTCGAGTTCACGCCCGGCCCATCACTTGATTCGCCGATGCCTTGGCTTTTTTTTGGTCTGGCCCTGTTGGCTGCGCTGATCGGCGCCGTGATTGGGCTATACCTCAATGACAGCGCATTGCAGCGGCGGATTTGCGACGATGCGAGGCAGCTGGATCAACTGCTGCAAGAACTCTCCGGCGGAAAAGCCGTCAAAGCCTTCGGTTTGAGCCTGCCAGCCCTGAACGGGTTGGCGCAGAGCCTGGCAAGATTCTCGCTCCGTAACGCTCCGACCAACACCGCCCCTGGAGCCATTCAAAGCCCCTCGAGCGGTAAAGCCAGCTTCGATAACGAGCCGGCGACCAACAGTGCCCCAGCGTCAACTCAGCCCCTGGATCAACACCCGGAGTGGGTCGACCCGCTGTTCCAAGACACCGATATTCTCGATATTGACATCCTCGACGAAAACCAGGACTTCCTGAGAGCGGAGAACACCTCAATCATGAACAGCCCAGCATTAGTCGCACCGACATTCCCGGATAGCATCTTTCGCGCCTACGACATTCGTGGCGTCGTCGGCAAAACCCTGAGCGCCGAAACCGCCTATTGGATCGGCCGCGCCATTGGCTCTGAAAGCCTGGCCAAAAATGAACCCCACGTTTCGGTAGGCCGCGATGGTCGTCTGTCCGGTCCGGAACTGGTGCAACAACTGATTCAAGGCCTGTACGACAGCGGCTGCTACGTCAGCGATGTCGGCCTGGTGCCAACGCCAGCGCTGTACTACGCCGCCAACGTGCTGGCCGGCAAATCGGGTGTGATGCTCACCGGCAGCCACAACCCGTCGGACTACAACGGCTTCAAGATCGTGATCGCTGGCGACACACTGGCCAACGAACAGATCCAGGCCCTGCACACCCGCATCAAGACCAACGACTTGAGCATCGGCCAAGGCAACGTCGAGAAAGTCGACATCCTCCCGGCCTACTTCAAAGAAATCACCAAAGATATCGCCCTGGCCCGGCGCATGAAGGTGGTGGTCGATTGCGGTAACGGCGCGGCCGGCGTGATCGCGCCGCAACTGATCGAAGCCCTGAACTGCGAAGTCATTCCGCTGTTCTGCGACGTTGACGGCAACTTCCCGAACCACCACCCGGACCCGGGCAAACCTGAAAACCTCGTCGACCTGATCGCCAAGGTCAAGGAAACCGGCGCCGACCTGGGCCTGGCCTTCGACGGCGACGGCGACCGCGTGGGCGTGGTGACCAACACCGGCACCATCGTGTTCCCGGATCGTTTGTTGATGCTGTTCGCCAAAGACGTGGTGGCGCGCAATCCCGGCGCCGATATCATCTTCGACGTCAAATGCACCCGTCGCCTGACCCCGCTGATCAGCAGCTACGGCGGTCGCCCGGTGATGTGGAAAACCGGCCACTCGCTGATCAAGAAGAAAATGCGTGAAAGCGGCGCACTGCTGGCTGGCGAAATGAGCGGCCATATTTTCTTCAAGGAGCGCTGGTTCGGTTTTGACGACGGCATCTACAGCGCAGCCCGCCTGCTAGAGATCCTCAGCCAGGAAAAAGGCACCGCGGATGACGTGTTCGCGACCTTCCCGGACGATGTTTCTACGCCGGAAATCAATATCGATGTGACGGATGTCACCAAATTCAGCATCATTGAAGCATTGCAACGCGACGCTCAATGGGGCGACGCCCAGTTGACCAGTATCGACGGCGTGCGCGTGGACTACCCCAAAGGCTGGGGCCTGGTTCGCGCGTCCAATACCACACCGGTGCTGGTGCTGCGCTTCGAGGCTGAAACCGAAGCTGAATTGCAGCGGATCAAGGACGTATTCTACGCGCAACTGAAGAACGTTGCACCCGACCTCCAACTTCCTTTTTGATCAATTTTTGAGTGCCCTGGAGTCCTGAATGACCCTCGAACGTGATGCCGCCACCAACGTCGCCAAAGTCCTGTCCGAAGCGCTGCCCTACATACGACGCTTCGTCGGCAAGACCCTGGTGATCAAATACGGCGGCAACGCTATGGAGAGCGACGAGCTGAAAACCGGCTTTGCGCGCGATATCGTGCTGATGAAAGCAGTCGGTATCAACCCGGTAGTGGTTCACGGCGGCGGCCCGCAAATCGGCGACCTGCTCAAGCGCCTGTCGATTGAAAGCCACTTCATCGACGGCATGCGCGTAACAGACGCACAAACCATGGACGTGGTGGAAATGGTCCTCGGCGGCCAGGTCAACAAAGACATCGTCAACCTGATCAACCGCCACGGCGGCAGCGCCATCGGCCTGACCGGTAAAGACGCGGAGCTGATCCGCGCGAAAAAACTCACCGTCACCCGCCAGACCCCGGAAATGACCACGCCGGAAATCATCGACATCGGCCAGGTCGGCGAAGTAGTCGGCGTCAACACCGACCTGCTGAACATGCTGGTCAAAGGCGACTTCATCCCAGTCATCGCGCCAATCGGCGTCGGCCCTAACGGTGAGTCCTACAACATCAACGCCGACCTCGTCGCCGGCAAAGTTGCAGAAGCCCTCAAGGCCGAAAAACTGATCCTGCTGACCAACATCGCCGGCCTGATGGACAAGCAAGGCCAAGTCCTCACCGGCCTGACCACCGAACAAGTCAACGACCTGATCGCCGACGGCACCATCTACGGCGGCATGCTGCCGAAGATCCGCTGCGCGCTGGAGGCTGTGCAGGGTGGCGTTAATAGCTCGCACATTATTGATGGGCGGGTGCCGAATGCGGTGTTGTTGGAGATCTTTACGGATAGCGGTGTGGGGACTTTGATTAGTAATCGTAAGCGGCATTGATGGGTTGGTGATGTATGAAGCCCCTGTTTAGGGGCTTTTTTGTTTGTGGTGGTTCGATTTAGTGTCAAAAATCAAAGCCCGATATACCTTAGATGTTGGCGTCAAGCCCCTTGAAACCGAAAGACTCAGCGGATCTTGGTGGAAAACGGCAATGGGTATGCTCAGTAGATAATGGTGAGAGTGAACCGTTATGACGAAACGAGTGCTGACCGCCATATGTCACTGGCGGCTACGCACTTATTGACGGCCTTCCTCCTAGAAGTTAAAGCAGTAGCACTGTTCTGAAGAAATAATTTTTCTCACAGATGTTTTAGGTCTATTTTCGAATTCCTCGTTTTAACTATCTGCGCTGCCACATTCGACGAATTAAATTCACACCATAAGCAATGAACAACGTAGCACAAGCATAAGTCATCCATGATTGCGCAACTGTGCGCTCTAGAGCTGGAGTCAACCACACTAAAAGCGCCAGCGGTCCTCCAACCGCGATCATCATGTAAATATTACCCGCCAGCGGTTCATATTTACGATGATCCCAATCTTCATATGGATCCGGCAGACCTTCTATCTTGATAACCCGCATCCCATGTACACAAACATCGGCGGCAACCATCTTACCGTTGCGCAGAACGTTATTAGCCAAGCGTTTAAGGCGACGCGATGGCCAAACCCGACACGTACCAATCATGAAGCTGTCATCACAATCCCGCACTCTTTTATATATACCCCGAATGCGATTGATAGGATAAGAGGGATCGCTTTTTTCCAGTATCATCGGAACAAATCCAACCAGGAAAAATATCGAGCACAGAAAAAGCAAAAGGTAGCTGCTAAATAGATCAATAGCCATCAAACTAAATAACCATAGGCTCAACACAATTAAACAAGATCCCAAATAACGGCGACTATCGGCCGATTCTTCTAAAACCTCGTAATTATTCACTCGACGCTCTGTTACGTCGCAATGTCGTTGATCGATAATTTCGATTTCTCCACCCCCACTGCACAGCCCCGGAATTCCGAACTGCCATTGATCCCACTGCCTACTTTTATATTCTACCTCGCTGGCAAGCTCAACAATATCGTAGCTATCATTCATGCGAATAACATAAACATGCTTTTTCCCGCAAACCACTTCCACTCGATTGTCACCAATTTTATTAACAGAGTCCCAGGAGCAAGGAGGGAAACGTACAGGCATATTCCCAATTAAATGCAGTTGCGATCCGCTTGTAGACTGGGTGACAAGGTATACTCCATCATGCTCTCGTACATCCCGAGAGAACGTTTCATCGGGAAAGTAAGTTGCGAGCAACCTCAGTTCATCAATCGTCACGCATCGCGCCGCCGGAAGCTTACGAAATATATTGAATGCGGCACGACGCTCTATCGCCATAATAAAAAAATAATCAGCCCAAAAAATTTTCCGAGCAACAAAGCAATTTTAAGTAGAGTAATCATAATTTTAAATTATTTATTAGCAGGTATTATGTGAATTCAACCGCCCAATAGAACAGGCGAAATAGTTTAAGACCTTCGTCGCTTTATATCTCCCCGATCTTTGTATAAGAGAGCGAAAAAAAACTTTCTACTCCCGAGCAGCCTTCAGAGAGGGCTACCGTCTCGGTAAAATTTATGAAGCTTGCATAGATTCTCTGTCAAATAATATTTTTGACGAATGAGTCTAAAATCCAATTTTTAAATTCTCCCTATGGGTGATTACCATTTTTATTTTCCTGTCTACCGTAAGCAAAACTCACTCCAACGAGAGAGGTTTTCTGGTATTTTATTTCCCTATTCTCAGAAAAGTTTGGCACGGCCTATCGCTGATGCCTCTCCTGAGCGGGAAGAAAATTCTATTTTTCTCCCCTCGCACAGAACTATTACTTACCGGCCGACTTGAATATCAATTAACTACCTCTTCCACTGGGCCTCAGTGAACACCGCGGTCGGCGGCAAAACCAGTTTGAGGGTATCCAGACATTGATCAAACAAGTCCTATGGCAAGTGAGTATCAAAGCCCACTCTTAAGTCTGTTTCGTGAATGGCGATCAGGCTTCTCTTTCTATCCACGGTTACAAAATTATATATACTCCATAAGGTAGGTATGTCGTACTTCTTTTTGCTCTCCCAAGCAAGGAAAAACTTTGCGCCACCTAATGCGATCCCAACAGGACCAGCAAGCCCCCAAATGAATGTAGGGTCCACGGCAGTCAAACAGATAACGACCAACAGTGAGATGCCGGACAGCCATTTAAAGAAGGCGTCTATATTCTCTGGGTAACCCTCCCAGTATTCAACCTCGCCGCCTTGGGCGGTGATTCGGTATTTATACACCTTTTTTTGCCGCGCACTTCTTAACCATAGAAAAAGCCAAAAGCAAAGGCCAAAGCTGCTTGAATATAAAAGAGCATCATCATTGCTACCAGGTTGCTTCCATAAATATATATAAATGATGAAAATTGCCGGCATTAGAGCTATGCACCCCATGATGGTGTCGATCAAAAGCATCGGGGGAAAATGAGCTTTAATGGTCCAGCTCATCAATATTTCCCCCTTCATTCGGCACAAGAATAGCAATTGATCTTTCTCGACCGCCTAAGGTATCTACTTGCAACGGAACGATCTCTAAAGAGGGTCTAAGCTATGAGTTAAACCCTCGAATATTTACTTTTTCGTTAATTCTTCCAATTACCTTCCACATACCGAGTATTTGAAGACATGTAAGTCCGAATAGTTTCTAAATATCTATCTATTTTATTTTTCTCAACGAACGCCTCAAAAACGAGTGGATGATCCAAAAAAACCACTACGTTACGTTTGCGATCGATAATTACATGATCGAAATCATCCCAAAAAAACCAATTGTACTTTTTTTTATTTTCCCACTTTAAAAAAAACTTCGCCCCCGTCACCGCTATTCCCAATGGTCCCGCAAGCCCCCACACAAAAGCAGGGTCTACAGCAATCAGACAGATGACGATGAACAGCGAAATACCGGACAACCATTTGAAGAAAGCCCCCATATTTTCTGGATAGTCCTCCCAATACTCAAGTTCGCCACCTTGGTCGGTGATTCGGTATTTATAGACCGTCTTTTGTCTTGCGCCTCTTAGCCATAAAAAAAGCCAAATTAAAATACCGAAAAACCCAAGCACTCTCCAGTAAATTTCTACATCGTTGGTGAACTCACCCACGTAACTATAAATTAAAAGCCCTATAGGAAAAAGAGTTCCTATGGCCATTACTGCATCGAGTAAGAGCATCGGAAAAGGATGAGCCTTGATAGTCCAACTCATCAATGTTGCCCCCTTCAATACGAGCTTTACATGCTCTTGACCGTCAACATCTTGAGTTTCATTTTCTGATAATTCAACCATGGTCCGCCCCTTAATTCGGCACAAGAACAGCGATTGATTTTTCTCGACCGCCCAAATTTTCTATTTGTAAAGTGCCAGGATCTAAACTCGTGAGACGCGTGCCTTTCTCATCAGATACTCCCCCTTTGTCTAACTCAAGCTGAAAACGATAGCCCCGGTCGCCTTCACTTGAAGCCAGAATTTCGGGTGAGTACCAAACTTGCATTTCAATAAATTGTGCATCCTCGGTCAGTGGCACCCATGTCTGCCAAACCACACCTTCTCCTTCAGGTGGCATGTCGTAACGCCCTTCATCCGGGCCGTCAGTATTTATTTCATCTGGTGTTTGACCCAATAACCTTGATTCGACGATTACCCCGTGCTTGATAAATGGCTCTTGCAACGACTCGTCTATCGTTTCAACAGGCAATACATATAAGGGCCGATGACTGGCTGTCAGGTTCGCCTCGACTAATGAACCGCGCAGCTCTACAGGAAGATGTAACTGGATCCAGGCGCCATTCAGAATGGGGAATTTTTGGTACCCATTGGGGTGAACGTAGATAAGCTTTGTTCCATAGCTCGGTTTGACGTAGAGCGAAGGGCTAAGCTGTATTTCAAGAAAGCTTCGTTTTTCCTCCAACTGCCCAGAAATATCATCGGGATGGCGCTCGTCGGGGTAACGCGACCATGTGCCTTTACGCAACCATTGGCCAATGGTGTCACGCTTCAAATTGTTAAGCGCATAGGAGGCGAACAGGTAGATCAAGCCCGCTACGAGAGCAGCGCCAGCTACCCAGGATCCCATTGCAAACATTACGGCTCCAGAAACGCCCAAGGGCGCCACACCGCCTGCAAAAAGCCCAATAACCCCTATGATTGACATTCCTAAAACAGCAAGACCCTTGACGCTCAAAAACACTTTATCCAATGACGATTCTGTTTTGCTCATATCGTCAGCGATGTCCCATATCTCCGTCGAAGTAGCGATCAGCGTAAATGCCCCCAGCGCGATCATCCGAACGCTAAATTGACGTATCAAATCGCCCCATGCCTTCGTCTGTCCTTTAGTATTTCCATGCTCCCAAAATGAAATAGAGTGCTCAAAAATATTTCTTTCTCGACCTTTAATCTTGATGCTGAGATCTTTTATCGACCCCCACTTCGTCGCCACCACTAGCGCCATCAATGCACTGCCGGTGTACGCCATCCCCGAGTTGATTTTCACCCAGTCCTTACTGTCCAGACTTCCGTCCCGAGACAAATCTCGATAAACCAACGAGGTATTAATCAAGTTGGCCAACACCACACCATAGGTAATCGCACCGGCGACCAATCCGTGCTTGGCACTCCATGCTTCCATTAGCTCTGGCCATTTTAGTTGGGCCAGACCTTTAGTCACCGATCTGGCGATGGCCTCCTGAATAGTCCTGACGTGTTGGGACTTCTGGTAATCAAACAACAGCGGCATGCGCAGCAATTGCTGTTTTATCGCCAGCGCCAGTTGCCCAATTCTGTGGCCCATGTCCTTGGCGCGGTAGCTCCCCCGCCTATAGAACCATTCACTCATCGCCCTGTTGTAATTGTTTTTCAGCGCTTGCAGGTCGGCCTTCCACTGGTGGTAGTGTTTCTTGAAATCCGGATCGTGCTGTAAGTGTTCGGGATGACCCATCAGAAAGTGCCCGACGAGCGTGTTTCGCAGCAAGGCACCAAGGTTCCGGCTGTTGCTGTAGGCCAGACGACTGTCCACCGCCAGCAGAGCCAACAGGGTTTTTTCCACTACCTGTTTGCCAGCCCCCGTGGCCATTTCACCCAGTGCCTTGAGGGTCTGCCGCGCCGTGTCGCTCAGGGCCAGCATCCAGGGTTTGTTGGCGATCTCCTCATGGGTCAGGAAGCTGTTCAATTCCGCGAGGCGACCAATTAACGAGGTAATATCGTTGTGGTCATCGATCAATCGGTTGGCCTCTTTATCCAGGGCGTCTTTGATCGGTGCCGAAAACCCGAAACGCGCGAGGCCGAACAGGGTGGTGGCTTTGACGTCTTGTTCTCCCAGCCATTTCGAGGCGGCGGTGTCCTGAACCATGACTTCCATCAGTTGCGCGATGATGGTTTGCAGGTACAGCAGCGTATTGGGGTTGGTGGTGTCCATGAACAGTTTCAGTGGCTCGGTGCCGATGCGTGTGGCCCAGGTTTGCAGGTCCGAGCGGGTGTCGTGCACTTGCTGGCGGAGAAGGATGCTCTTTTCCTGATGGTCCTCGATAAAACTGCGGGCGGCACTTAAATCGATCTCGCGTCGCCACTTGCTGCGTTTGTCCCAACTTTCGCGCAGATCGGCGGAGGGCTCGCTGCCGTATCGGGCTTTTATCTGTTGGGCCAGCCCTTTGGAGGGCAGGTCGTGCAGGCCTTGCAGGATGCCGATATCGGCCTGCCCCGCGCCTTCTTCGACATTGAGCTGTTCGAAATAGGCTTCCACCTCGACGAGGTAGGAGCGCATCTTGGTTTCGTCGTCGCGAACAGAGGCTGGCAGTAATTCAGGATCGCCGCCCACCCCGCACAGCTGCTCGACGACACCGGCCATGCTCAGCTTGTGTTCATGTGCCTCTTGCCACTCCTGAAACGCAGCCTGGTCGGCAATCAGTTGCGTGCCGAGGTCTTCCATCACCGCCAGCGAGTCATCGAGAGCGACCATCACCGAACTGAATTTATCCTCGACGCTGCCGGTCCAAATCACGTGGGCGGCCAAGGGCACCACATGCTGTGAGGGCCCGATTTCGGAGACCGAGGGGTACGCGGAGTCAGCGAAACGGCCGTCGTGATTGATCGGCCAGACGTCGATGTCGGCGACGATGTGTTTATCCAGGTCCATCAATTGCAGGGCGTGCGGCACGTCCATGGTGCGGCAGTATTCTTTGAGGTTCAGCGGCTGCATCCACTGGGCACGGCTGTCGCTGTGGGAACGCAGGTGCTCACAGACGCGCCACGTCCATTGCTGCGGCGAAAAGGCAATGTGCAGCTGGTTATTGCGCGGGTACAGCAGGTAGTTGCGGATTTCACCGCCCTCAGTGCTGCGTAGATCTTGACCAATGTCGGCGTCGCTCCAGACGATGCGCGTCAGGTTGGCGTTCAGCGCCGAGTAGCTGTATTCATGCAGGGTTTTGGCGGTCTCGTCGAAGACGTAGACATAGCCGCCGCGCAGTTGGCGCAAGGTGTAGGTGCGGGTTTTCAACTTGGGCAACCTGGCCCACTGACCTTCCGGGCACAAGGGTCTGAGTTGGTTCGGGTCGACGTCGTAGCGCGAGCGGTCCAGCGCGTAGCGCATAGGTACGATAGCGACCTCAGGGTCCTTGAACGGGCAGGTGGTCATGCCGGTCAGCGGTGTATCGCTGAAACGGTCGTTGCGACGCTGTTGCAGGTTGCCGTTTTTGTCAGTCATGGGCGGTGTCCTTGTGCGAACGACGGAAGTGGTCGAAAGCTTTTATGCGCAACACTGGTACAAGACAGGCGTTGTCGGGATTGTGGTTGAGCCATGTCAAGTAGGGGCCATTGGGGCGCGTAGTGAAGTCGTGTCCCAAATCGGCGAAGGTTTCTGCCCAGATAATCAGGGCTTTTTCACCGACTAATCCCCACTCCAGACCACTATCAATCGTGTGCTTTAGCCAATCGGAAATAGACTGACTGTCCATGCCAGCGAACAGTTGTTCATCCCGCTCAGCCAACCATTGATAAGCGTCCTCCTCGAACTTCCAGCGGTGGGCCTTATCCAACGCAGCCAGTTGTGCGTGGTCCAATGAGGCATGCACGGGACTTGATGAGGGGGCTGGATTGACACGACTGAAGATTTGCCAAGCGATTTCGGCCGGGGGCTCCCAGCTGTGTGTAGGTAGAGGAACCCACCAATGGTCAATAGGGCCAAGCAGTTGGTCCCGTTGCTCCGCAGATAAACTCGATAGCCAGTAGTGCGCAACTAATGGGTCAGAAAACCGAAGTAGCCCGCTGCCGTCAAGTGCATTGGGAGGGCAGATAAAAGGGCGGAGGTGGTCGGTAACCTGATTCAGAAATTTCGCGCTGGAAAAAACCGTGGAGTACTTTTGGGCAGCAGGATCACTGAACCAATCTGTAATCAGGGAGCTGGGGGTACTCGGTTTCATCAGGATTGGGCCAAGATCCTGCAGAGGCTCCCAGCGAGTCCCGCCATAGAGTAAGCACACCTCCATTGACGCTTCGTACTGGTGAAGGTCATTAAGCTTGCGCTTATTGAGTACGCCATCTATCAGCAGAAAATTTGCGTGCTCAGGAAGACTCATTGAGCATCACCTTTCGCCAATTCACAGGCTTCACAGTGCGGCAATCCGAGTTCCATTTTCCGCCGCAACGTTTTTTCCAGCGGAGGTGCAGCGGGTGCGAGGGCACCAGCAACCAATCCTTGCAGCCCCCCAGGCGCCAACGGCATTGCGGGTGTTCCAGGCACTGGAAAGCCGCCCAGCAGAATCGGCACGCTACTTGAAATTCCTGCAGTGCCAATAACAATGTGTTGACCGCCGGCCGCTAACGTCAGCGTGGCACCGGCGTTGATAACCACGTTCATGCCGGCCTGGATGTGCACCTCGTTTCCAGCCCGTACTGCCAATACCTGGCCAACGCTCATATGGCGACTGGTGGCTATTTGCAGGTTGTCACCCGCCATCAACTGTACTGACCGCTCTCCTGTAGTAGTGCGGTCTTCTTTGGCTTCCAGTACGCAGGTGCTGTCGCCTTTGACGTTTTCCAGACGCTTGTTGCCAATCTGAATGTGGCTGTCGTTCTGGATGTTCTGTTTCATGTCACGCTGGGCGCGGACGTAAATGAGCTCTTCGCCACTCCTGTCTTCAAGGCTTAATTCATTGAACCCAGTGCTGTCAGGAGTACTCCTCGAACGGAAAACACTTTTGGTTTTGTTGTCGGGTAATTCATAAGGTGTTGGATGGAGGTTATTAGCAGCGCAACCACTAATAAAAGGCTGCGACGGGTCGTCATGATAAAACGAGACTGCGACCTCCATACCCACTCTAGGAATGACGACTGAGCCAAAACCTTCGCCAGCGGAGCCGGTCACTACACGAACCCAGCAACTGGTGGTTTCATCGGTTTTGTCGCTGCGGTCCCAGCAAAACTTCACTCGGACCCGCCCGAATTTGTCGCAGAAAATCTCCTCATTGACCGGGCCAGTTACAATCGCTGGCACTGTCCCAATTTTCGAGATTGAGTGCTTACGAGGAGGACGGAACTGGACCAATTCCGGAATGACTGTGAACGTGTTGGAGTAGCGTTCAACGGGTGAAGTATCGGCTTGCTCCTCCAACGCTTGCGGCTGTTTTCCATGATGCGTAACAGTCATCAATACCCAGTTGGTCGTCGGGCCGTAGCCAGGAACGACATGTAAAGCCATCCCGCTACGCAGTAACGGTTGATCACTCTCGCCCTTCGCGATTTGGGCGTCTGTTCTATGGCGTTCAAGTCCACGCTCAGCTCGAAGATTCCCTTGCTTGCCTTCGGTATAGCCGCCGGGATAGGGGTAATCCTCAAGCTTCGGGAGGGGTTTGGGTTTCTCTCCGCTCTGCAACTGCGCCTGTGTTTGTCTGGGACTTGCCACATTTTCCAGAGGTATGTGGGCATTTTTAAAGTCGTAATCTCGGGTGATCACCTGGCTTTGACGAGTATTGGAATAAGGCTGCAATAGCCTCACCACAGGACCTTCCGGCACCAGCCCGCTGGGTGATTTGAGCGGTAAAACCATAGGGTTGTCATGCAGGAATCGGGTCTCGTCATCGAGAAAAATCAGTCGATGGCTTTGCGGAGTGTGCTCGAATCGATAGAGAATTCCCTCCTCTTCGCACAAGCGACTGATAAATGCGAAATCCGATTCATCATATTGAACGCAATATTCGCGAGGACCGGCAGTCGTTGTGAGGCGATCAAACATGACGTCCAAACCATCCAGTACACGGTGTTCTTTCAACACCGCGAGAATGATGTTCGGCACAGTCATGTCTTGAAAGGAACGACGATGGCTGCTGTGTTGCAGGTACGCCAGGTAGGGCGTAAGCACCACGTGATAGTGCTCAAAACGGCTGGACGATCTGCCCTTGCCTGCGGCGTATATGCACCCGTAGATGCCCTCACCGCCAGGGCCAAAACTCAGGAAGGCCTCTTTGTTGAGTAAACTGTCGAGGTCGACGGATGAGCGCCGGGTGACCAGTTCAATGTTTATTTTGAACAGCTGGCTCAGGCCTTCCGAGCCGTTAAATTCCAGTACTCGAAGGTCAAGGTGGTCTTCGCCCTTGATGTTGAAGGTAAATATTGGAGCGTTGTCGACATTAGACATATGTAATTCTTCAAATTAAAGAAATGCCAAGACTTTGCTCTGTACGCTGACTTTTTCATGTCAGCTCCAGAGCCATTTATTCGTAGGATTCTTCCCGCTTTCGAGTAGGGCAAATCAAAACCACAACCACGACTTCGCAGGTGGCGCGGCCCGAAACACATCCCACAACTCCCTCGCCCCCACCGTTCTTCTCCTTGGCTTGAGAGCCAGCGCTGTTCTCAACGCAGGCCAACAGCATTTGGGCAATCGCTTGGGAGACCTCAGTTTGCGATCCAGCTTCTGCTCTGAGGCTTCGATACCGTTCAATCGCTGGAACGGGTGCTTCCCTCCCGCCAATTCGAACAACACGCAGGCGACGGCGTAGATATCGGTTTGAGTCGACAGCCCAGCGCCTTCGAGCAGCTCCGGTGCGGCGTAACTGGGTGTCCAAGCGTTGAAGCGCTCGCGACTCAACTTCGGCAACCCCGGCAGTACGCCTTCCAGCGCATTTCCTAGTCCGAAGTCAAAGAGCCGCACGCCATCTTCAGCGAGCATCACGTTGCTGGATTTCAGGTCGCCGTGAAGTACGCCGCGCTCATGCGTATGAGCAAGGGCGTCAAGCAGTTCAATGGCGATGTCACGCAGTTCGATCCACGGTACGCCGAGGGGGCGTTCGCAGAGCAAGCGATCCAGCGGCAGGCCTCGCATCAATTCCATTGTGATGAATGCGCGTTGGCTGGCACTGTCCACATCGAAGTCAAAGACCTGGACTACACCGGGGTGCCGTAGGCGTTGTGTCAGGGCGAATTCGCTGTAAAGCAGCGTGTTGGCGTCCGGCGACTCAGCGAACACCTCGTTGAGAATTTTCACAGCAATACAGGGATCGGGGGCGCCGTGTTGTTCATGCAACAAATCGCGTGCACGATAAACGTTGCCCATGCCACCGGCACCCAGCAGGCGCTCGATGCGATATCGGCCCGCGAGTACTTCGGGTATCGGCGCCATGGTCTCGGTCATTGGCTGATTACCACGGCGGTTAGATTGTCTTTCGCGCTGCCCAGTAATACGTCGTCGAACAGCTGTTGAATGACTTCTTGCGGTGAGTCCTGGCTCATGGCGCCGCCAAGGGCCTGATTACTCAGGTCCTGATACAGGCCATCACTGCAGAGCAAATACACATCGCTTGGGCAAACTTCGAACTCAATAATTTCCAGCCTGAGCTGATTGTTGGCACCGATAGCACGGGTCAAGGCGCGAGGGTTCCGCACTCTCTTGGCCTCTTCAGCGGTCATGTTTTGTTCGCTCATCAGTTGCTCGAACAAAGAGTGATCGCGAGACAACTGATACAACTGCTGCTCTCGCAACAGATAGCAACGACTGTCACCAGCCCAAACGCAGGCACCACGATTGCCTTCAACTAAAAGCGCCACAACAGTGCTGCCCATGATGCCTCTGTCACGATCTTCGCTGAGGGTTAACTCCTCAGCCATGCGCCGGTTTAGCCAATGCAAGCATTGGCGCAGGGCAATCACGCGCTCGACAAAGCTTCCTTCTGGAGTAAGGTCCGATAGGCTGTTGACGATCATCTGACTGGCGATATCGCCGCACTGATAACCGCCCATGCCGTCGGCCACAGCCCACAGCCCGTGCTGTGGGCAATCCAGAAACGCGTCTTCGTTGCGCGCCCGGACTTTTCCAATATCCGTGCGCGCCGCGCTTAGCCAATGTTGATTTACCTCCATCAGAGCTGCGCCGGCAGACGGAAGCTGCGCAAGGCATCGACGTCGAACGGATTTGGCGAACGCTGGCTGAGCAACAGGTAGTTAGCGCGCAGGCCACCGACGTCGGCTTTCAGCACCATCACATCACGGCCCTTCAGGTACTCGGTCTGCATCAAGTCGAAGAGGCGGAACAGCGACCATGGACCCGTGTTTTTCTCGATGCCAACTGCGCGGCCAACGATCTTTTCCATGACCAGGCTGGTGCGACCGTCTTCAGCGTCGGTCGGCCAAGTGAAGGACATCGGGACAATTGGTCCGTGGCGATAATCCATCTGCTGATTGCCGAAACGGAATTCAGCACGGCTGACCGTTGGATCGAGGGTGTAGGGTTCCAACTTGAACTGCACTTGCGGCTCGTTTGGATTGTGGGCAAAGAAACTCTGACGGATGACCTGCGCGTGCCCCATTTGCGTCAGAAACAGCTTAGACATCGGCAAGCTACGACCGTCAATGCTGCGCAGCCGGTAGTTGCCCGGCGTACCACTGACGAAGGGGCGCATGTAGCTGTCGAAGAAGCGGTCGGCCACACCCTGCGCTTTAAAGAACTCGCGGAAGTCGCTTATTGCCACATCACTGCTGCTGTGGGCATTGAACGGATAGCGTTTGTGCAGGGCTTTTTCATAGAAGCCATACAGCTCGCTCTGGTAACGCTGGTTCAGGTATTGATACGCGTCGTTGAGTACCAGCATCCAGGTGTCTTCGGCCAACACATCAAGCCAGGCACTGACTGGACGCGGCAGACGAGTCGCGGCACTGCGCAGGCTGTTCAGGGCATCACGCTGGCCGTTCATGCGTAGCTTGGCCATCTCATGAGCGGCTTGCTCTGGCTGGCTAGAACGGGCGAGGCTAGCAACTTGCAGTTGCAGATCGTTCAACGCCTGCAACACCGGCATCAGCTCGGGAGCGGGTCCGTTGTTGGCGTCGAGCAAATGGTGCATCGGCTCAAAGCGGCGCTGCATGGATTTTTTTGCCGTTTCTGGCAGAGCCTTGGCCAAAGCGCTCTGTGCTTGGCCCGCTGCTGCAGTTGCAACCTTACCCAATACCGCAAGCTTGCCACCCGCCTCGCCTCCTGCGTCGGCCAACTGCTCGACACCTTCGCTCAAATCGGGGAAGCGAGTGTTGTCACGCACTTCGACCAGCAGTTGCAGTAGAGGTGAGTTGGCGGCGGTCAGGCCGGCCAATTGACTGGCGCCCTCGCCCGCACTACCGAATGGCTGCAAGGCCATCTTGCCGATCGCTTCGCTCCAGTGGTTGGCGTAATCGCGGAAATACAGCTGTTCCAGCTCGACCATCAAACGCCGCAAGTCCATGCCGCTGATGCCCGCGCTTTCGCCCAGTACCCAGTTATCGCGCAGGATGTCGTTCACCAGCGTTGCACCTCGAGTGGTGAAGAACTGCTGATGACCACGCTGTGTGTAGAAACCCGGAATGGCGTAATCAGTGCCGCTGAATAACGCGCCCTGCGGACCTAAATGTTGGCTGAGGCGATAATCCGGCAGGCTGCGTGCTTGTTCACGCAAAGTGCGATAGACCACAGCGGACTGAGACTCCGCGCGCAACACCTGACGAGCTTGCGCCACTAATGCCTCGTTGATTGGGTAGACGAAGGACTGCGCCATCAGACGATTGAAGTGCTCGTTTAGCCCATTTTGTGTTTGGGTGTCGCCGAGGTAACGCTGCGACCAATCGGCGGCAACCCATTCCTTGAGCCAGGTGGAATCTCGGCGCTCGGTGAGGTTGAGCATCAAATAAGCACGCAGACTGCCAAGCAGGCGTTCGCGATCGTTCATGTTGGCGCGGACCAACCCTTCCAACGTGCGCGCAACGCGAGGTAGAAGCTGGACTTTCAGCTCACGTTGGTACGTATCGTCAAGCACGGGAAAGCTCGCTTCTCCCTGATACAAACCACTACGTTCATGCAGGCTGATTTCACTCAACGATGGGAATACTCGGCTTGCCGCATAGCTGGTATCCAGCACTTTAAGTGACGCCATGGCGTCATCTTGCGGCGCCAATTCGGCGTGCTGTCGGGTAAGGTTTTGCGCGAATTCACGCAGCTTTTCGAGACGCCCGTGGTTGGCGGAAAAGCCGATGGCCCAGAGCAAACCGAACAAGCCCAACGCAGCGAAAGCGCCAACATACAAGGCACGTTGGCCCCAGTTGATCCGGCTGCGTTCGCGCTTGTTGAGTCCGGCGAGTTCAGCTTCCGGAAAGATAACTCGGCTCAGAAGGTGGTTAATGAAACGAGGAGAGCCCGTGACTACCGGGACCTGGTTTTTTGTTGCACCTGATGCCGGAATTGCCCGTTTGAATTCAGTTTGAACAGCACTGGTCAAATAGAAACCGCGAAGACGGTTGGACTTCTGATATCGGTTGCCTGAAAACGCCACCCCAACGAATTGGCAAAGATTCTTACCGATCGTTCCTAGCTGGTGTGGGAAATCGAGGATCTGTGTACGACGACCGAGGTCACGCTCCTGATGCATGCGCGTAATCACCTGACTGTTCAGGCGCTTTAGCAACTCCTCAAATTCATGACGCAGGATGCCGGTATCGTTGCCATTTTGGTCCGAGGCAAAACTGGCTCCCAAGACTTGGTCGCTCTCTTCACGAGACAACTGATCGAAGAATGCCTCGAACCCAGGTACTGCGTCGGCTTTACTCAGCACAAGATAAACAGGAAGGTTCATGTGCAGTTGCTGCTGGATTTCCGTCAGCCGCGTGTGAGCTTGATTAGCCAGCTTCAGCAGTTTTTTGCTATCGCCTTCCAACAGTAAGTCCACAGGGACCGTAATCAATACACCGTTCAATGGCCGGTTACGCCGACGCTTACGCAGCAGCCGCAAAAGCGTCAACCACGAGTGTCTATCAACCTCTTTATCAGAAGTCAGATAACGGCCACCAGTATCAACCAGAACGCCATGCTCCCCGAAATACCAATCGCAAAATGTCGAGTCACCGGAGGCAGCCTCCACCCCCTCTTCGAGATTGTTGATTGGGAACTCCAGCCCGGATTTTTTCAGCAAACTACTCTTGCCACTTTGCTCAGGACCTATCAGCAAATACCAAGGCAACTCGATACGCCAACGTTCGTTACGCCGACGATAAAGACTCGAGGTGTTTAAGGTGTGGAGCGCACGTTTGAATAGTTTTCGGAGTACCTTTTCTTCAGTCTCCTTTTCCAAGACAACCTTCAACCGAGCGGCGCCGTCCGTGCTCTCTTTGACACTCTGTAGACGGTTTGCGGTTGCCCAGTTGTCATAGACAACAAACAACCCCCACGCCAGAAACAGAATACTTATGCTCATCAAGCGTGCGCCGGCTTCCTCCCAAAACTTGTGATCATTCACCGCCAGCAATGGACCGAAGAACCACACGGCCAACGCCGCAAACAAGACCAATAACAGCGTCCAGGCCCAAGTCTTGCCAAGGCCGGTCGCAAGGTTTTTAAAAAAAAATTTCATCATGCATCCCTTTCATCCGACGGCGTTTGGATCAATGCGGAATCGAGTTGGCGATACGGTTCGAGAATGCTCTCGCGTTGCTCACTTAGTACCCAAGCAAACCCGGAATACATGACCGCCAGACACACGAAGGTGAACAGCAGAACTAACCACCAGGGCACCATTCTCACCAGATTGCGCCGTTGATCCTTGAGGCCATGCCAGTGCGGGGAAAGCTCACGCGGAACATCGCCACGCAAATGGCGAATGATTCGATAAAGGCCATCGCGAATCTCACCTAGCCTTGTATGACTGCGCTCCTGTAGCCGGTATTTGCCTTCAAAACCCAACGCCAAGCACAAGTACATCAACTCAAGCAGGTGCAAATACTTGACGGGATCGGTAGACCGGCGATCGAGAATCTGGAAGAATTTTTCACCACCGAAAGTCTCTTTGTGCCGTTCGCCCAACAAGCTCATCTGCAACCAGCCTTTTTTTTCAACAGCGTCAGACTCAGCGTGTACCACCACGTCATCGACAACCGTGCAAAGCACGTAACTTGCCTCCTCAAGCAGACTGCCGTCGACGCCTTGAAACAGTGCCCTCTCTTCAAAAATTTTGAGGTGCTCTAACAGTTCATTGTGGGTCGTTACCAGATCACCCAACTTGCCTGTGTCCTTGGTTTGAACAACGAACGACACAAGTTCTGACGCTGCGCGGATCAGTGGATTGATACTGGAACTGAATGTCTCGGCAGGCGGACTTTTCGCGGCTGATAGCATCTCGTCCTCCATCAAACCAATAGACGAACGAGACGGTGCATTTGTGAGAGGACGGCCACCAGGACCTTCGCCTTCAAGGCCAAGTACCTTAGTAACATCCTGATCTATATTAATTTCTTCGGTCATCCCACTCACTTCCTAATCGCCCAGAATTCCAATCCAAGCCCGGAAATTTCCCCGGACATATGAAACGCAAAACCACCAGAAGCCTTGAGCTTCTCGAGGTCTTGCGCCGTGAGATCAAGGGTGAAATAGGCTTTGTTGGAGTGAAATGCGATCTGCCTGGGTGCAACGGGCAGCGCTCGCACCTTGAAGCCGGAGAGGTGCAGGTTGACCAGATCACGGATGGTTTCCACCGTTCCGATCTTGAGGTGGCTGATCAAGCGCGCACGCAGGTCTTCAGGACTGCACGCGGCGCCGGCCACCAATACAAAGGACGAGGTATCGAAGTGTTGGTGATCCCCGACCACCGCCACCTGGACGCCATATTGGTGAGCAGTCAGAGGCAGTGCGGTGGCGTGTTCTTCCAGCACCATCGACATCAATGTGTTGAGCTCGATCATCAATGCGCTGAAGCTGGTGCCTTGATCGCTATGTAGGTATTCGAGCTCCAACGAGGGACGCCTGTTACCGCTAGCGAACGTCGACAGATCGCCGATCAACGCCAGCAGCGTGCGGAACAACTCTTCTGGATGGACTTGCTGCAATTTCAGGTAATGAATCAGCACCAACTGCGTGCGGTTCATCAACTGCAGCAACATGAAATCGCCGACTTCGGAACCACCGGCTTTGCCGTTTGAACTGATCCGCTCGGCCAACGCGACAGCTCGAGTACCGAGTAACGAGGCCGCTTCTTCCAGACGCCCCGTCAGATACTGGGAGGAGTGGGTATGGATAAAGGTCGGGTAATACTGTTTGTTGAGCGCCACGCCTTTATCCGCGGAGCAATCGATGATTTCACCCACCTTGAGCTTCACAAACACCTGATCGTTCTGCTGTTCACCGAGCACTAGACGCAGGTCGGGGCGGCCGCATTGCACAATGCTGGAAATGCCCTCGCCGGCATTTGAGTCGTCGATGTTGGCGTCGTAGATTGTGTAGCGCGCCAAAACGTCGATGTCTCCGTCACTCCTAGCCTCGATGTAATTGCCCGTCATCAGCGGTAATGCGAGGTAGACCTCTGTTTTGCCAACATTGGGCGGCACCTGCACCGATAGCGCTTCAACGCGCCCTGTGAGGTCGAACAGACTTCCATCGGGCAAGATTCCACTCGCTCGGCTGAGGATAAGTTTTCCGGTTCTCAACGGTTCTTCAGCAATTTCCAGCTCCAGAAACCCCCACGTAAACCGCCCCAACAACTGCGTCCGGGTCTTCATCTGGTGATCGTGATAACGGTCGTTGTGCTGAAAATGTTGTGGGCGCAGGAGCATGCCTTCGCGCCATATGACTTTATGAGCGTTCATGGTCAGTCATCTGCCTGGGTCAGTGCGTTATGGATGCCGGCCTGGTCGAGGCGCAGTTCGGCGTGGGTGCGTTCGTTGGGGGTTACCTGGACGACGTAGCGCCATTTGGTTTCCGGCAGGTCGCGGTAGGCGGCGAGTACGCCGACGTAGCGGCTGTTGCTGTCGACGCTGAGTTTGAGGTAGATGGTTTCGCCGGGGCGCAGTTCGAGTTCTTCGCTGGCGACCAGGTCTGGGGCGAGGGAATCTTTGGGGCGTTCGTACAAGCTGAAGAAGTCCACGGTCTCGAAGGCCACGGGGTTTTTCAGTTCTATCAAGCGCACGACTATCGGCGATGGCCGGCCGTGAAGGTCGGGGTTGAGGCGGTCGTTGGCGGTGAGTTTCAGGTCCAGTTTGGTCAGCTTGGAGTACGGCGACAGGGTCGAGCAGCCTGCGAGGAGCACCAGCGCACCGACCGTCAGGGTTTTGAAACAGGAAGTCTTGAAGGCGGACATGGGCATCATCCTTGAGGGTCGGTGTGAAGGCTGTCGATCAGGCGCACCTGTTCTTCGTAGGCACGGGAGAAGTCGCGGGCCAACAGGCGCTCGCTCCAGTCATCGTCCCGGCCCAATGCCTGGTGATAACGCCCGTAAGCGCGCCAAAGGCCGCCGTCGGTGTCGAACAAGGGTTTGTATCCATCACGTTCGAAACGCAGGGCCATGTGTTCGGGCGCGAAGTGTTCGAGGGTGCTGCGCAAGGCGGCGCGACTGGCGCCAAGCAGGGCAACTTGATGGGCTTGCAGATCGTTGAAGGCGCGATGGATCGACTGCTCGGCACTCAGTACGGAGGAGTGGTCGAGCAACAAACTGTTTAGCGCGTCGGCGGCATTGGCGGTGTGTTTGAGTGGGTTCTGCCGCGTGTATTGCGCGGTGGTCAGGGCCAGGCGCAGTTCGTTTTTCAGTTCGGTTCGGGTGCGCAGGCTTTGTTGCAGGCTGCCGATGCTCAGTTTAAGCAGGCGTGCGGCATTCACTGCCAAGGCTTCGCGACCGCGCTGATCGAGGCTGTCAAGGTCGACGCCCAATGCTTGGCCGAACTGCTGCCAGAATGCATCGCTTTGGTTCATCGGCGGAGCGGGTTCTGGTGCCGGTTCAGGGGGCGGCGGAGGCGGTATCAGGGTCGGTACGGCCATATGTTCGCGGTCGATGGGCGCATAATCGGCGCACTGCTGCGGCTCAACGGCAGGTGGGAACGGCTTGGCAAAAAGGTCCGGTGGAATGAACTCGTGCCTGGCTGCCTGGGTGTTGACCGGCACAGCAGCGGGCCGCGCGCCGTCGTCGATGTGGGCACGGATCTCGAAATTGCCCATCACGTAAACACCGCCGTGTTCGATGCGATGCCCCTTACCCACTCGCCCACCTTGGTCTTTGAGCCAAGTACCGTTAGTGCTGACATCTTCCAGGCAAAAACGGCCATTCTCGTGGCTGACCTTCGCGTGTAGACCGGACACCAGACGTGCGGGATCGAGCAAGGTCCAACCACAGCTCGCTTTGCGGCCAATCGACCCACCGCCTTCGTCAAAGACCTTGCGGTTCGTCTGACCAGCAGCCGATTGATCGGTGTTCAGTATTTCCAAAACCAATTCCATGAAACAGCTCTCCTTGCGGTCACTTGCCGCGATTGACCACGTGCGGGTCACCCAGGGGGCGATAGGTGTCGTCGTTGAATTTGTAATTGCCGCTACAGCCGCCGAGGCCGCAGGTAACGAGCAGCGCCAGCAGGACGGCTGGCCAGTGACGAACGAACATCAGAAGGTCTCCATGGGTGAACGAATCGGGCAGGTGATTGGCATCGGCATCAGGCGAACTCACACACGACGGCGCCGTGTTCGTCGAGGCTGGTATGCACGCGCTTTAGTACTTCTCCGGCAGCCATCGCGTCGAGCAAGCGGTCGGCAATCAATGGCAATACGTGGGTGTCGAGCAGGTAGTCGATCAAGCGCGCACCGCTGTCGCTTTGGCTGCAGCGCTCGGCCAAGTGGTCGACCAATGTCTCGCAATGACTGAACGCCAGGTTGCGTCGGGTCAGGCGCTCGGCCAAGCGTTGCAGTTTGATTTCAATCAGTTCGCGCAGTACCGGGCCACTGACTGGGTAGTAAGGAACGACCCTCATCCGCGCCAGTAATGCAGGTTTGAAGTGCTTGCTGAGTACAGGGCGAATGGCCTCTTCCAGCGCTTCGGCTGAAGGTCGATTTTCATCGCGGCAAAGAGCGTCGATGCGGTCGCTGGCGAGGTTGGAGGTCATCAGGATCAGCGTGTTGCGAAAGTCGATTTCCCGCCCTTCGCCGTCATTAGCGATACCCTTGTCGAAGATCTGGTAGAACAGGTTCAGCACATCGGGATCGGCTTTTTCGACTTCGTCGAGTAGCACCACCGAATAGGGTTTTTGCCTTACCGCTTCGGTGAGCATGCCGCCTTCGCCGTAACCGACATAACCCGGCGGTGCGCCGATCAAGCGCGAGACGGTGTGTTTTTCCTGGAACTCGGACATGTTGATGGTGGTGATAAAACGTTCGCCGCCATACAGAAGATCAGCCAGTACCAACGCGGTTTCGGTCTTGCCGACACCGCTGGGGCCGACCAGCAGGAAGACGCCCACAGGCGCGTCGGGTTTGTTCAGGCCGGCAGCGGTGGCGCGCATCGAACGGTCCAGCGCATGAACGGCTTGCTCCTGGCCACGAATTCGCGCACGTAGATCAGTGGCGAAACTGGCGACTCTGGCATTGTGTTCGCGCGCCAATTGCGCGAGGGGCACGCCAGTCCAGGCACTGATCACTTCGGCCACTTGACGTGGGCAAACCTCGAAACTCACCAGACGCTGGACGGCCTGCGCCTCGGTCAATTGATTGTGCGTGGTGTTCAGCTCGGCTTCGAGGTCCGCCACGCTCGGTGTCGAGTCGTCCGTGGCTTCGTCGTTTTCAGCACAGCGTGTCAGGACCAATTGCTGGCGCAGATCAAGCAGGCGCTCGGCCAGTTGGCGTTGTTCGACCCAGGACTTTTCCAGCGTTTGCTGTTCGTGTTCGGCCTCTGCCAGACGACTTTCAAGTGTTTGCAGCACCTCTCGATCGATGGCTAAACCGGCCTCTGCATCGCGGCGCAATGCCTGACACTGGCGACCACCCTCAGCCAATTCGTTGCGCACCTTTTCCAGGCTCTCGGGCGCTGCGGCCAGGCTGATGCGCACGCGAGCGCAGGCGGTGTCGAGCACATCGACGGCCTTGTCCGGCAGCAAGCGTCCCGACAGGTAGCGCGCCGAGAGTTCGGCCGCAGCCACCACGGCATCGTCACGCAGATAAATGCCGTGGCTCTTTTCATAAATCGGCGCGAGGCCGCGCAGGATGGTGATGGCTTCGCTGACCGTCGGTTCGTGTAACTGCACCGGCTGGAAGCGTCGCGCCAGCGCCGGGTCTTTCTCGAAGTATTTTTTGTATTCGGCCCAGGTGGTCGCGGCGATGGTGCGCAACTCGCCACGCGCCAATGCCGGCTTGAGCAAGTTGGCGGCGTCCGAGCCTCCCGCATTGCCTCCCGCACCGATCAAGGTATGGGCTTCGTCGATAAACAACGTGATGGGTTTTGGCGACGCTTTGACTTCGTCGATCACACCTTTGAGCCGACGCTCGAACTCACCTTTGACGCTCGCGCCGGCTTGCAGCAAACCCATGTCCAGCGACAGTAATTCGACACCTTTGAGCGCCTGGGGAACCTCGCCACTTGCTATGCGTAAGGCCAGACCTTCAACAATGGCGGTTTTGCCGACGCCCGCTTCACCGACAACAATCGGGTTGTTTTTGCGGCGACGAGCAAGGATATCGATCATCTGCCGGATCGCGCCGTCGCGACACAACACCGGGTCGAGCTTGCCTTCACGGGCTTGTTGCGTGAGGTTGTGTGTGAAGCGTGCCAGTAGCGACTCGCCGGACGCGGGAGGTTTTCCGGCCTCAGGTTGGGCCTTTTCGGATAGAGCAAAGTCCCGCAAACGGTCGCTATCAAGCTTGGCTAAAAGCGCTTGGTAACGGCTGCCCGCGTAACGCATCGGGTTGCGCAGCAACGCCAGAATCAACGCCGCTTGCTCCACTTGGCTTTGGCCCAATTCCAGATTGGCGACCAGTAACGCGTCTTGCAGCCACTGCACCAATTCCGGTGCAAACACTGGGTTGCGCGAAGCACTGTGTTCGATTCGCGGTTGCAGTGCCGCCGCCAGTTCACCCGCATCGACCTCCACGTCCAGTAGTGCTCGCGTCAGCAAGCCTTGTGGTCGTTCAAGCAGCGCCAACAACAGGTCTTCGACCAGAATTTTGCTGCCGCCCCGGGCCACACAGCGTTCGGCGGAACCTTCAAGGTCGCGACGGGTATCTGCGTCCAGCGCCTGGATAAGTTGTTGCAGATCTACGTTGATCATTCTCGAGCGTCCTTAGTGAGTTTTGCTGCCGAGGGTGACGATGCCGTCGGCGCGTTCGCGTCCCAGCCAACTGGTCCAGCCAAGACGGCAGGCGTTCTGTACGTCGAGGCGCAGCTCATGAATTTCTTCGTGGCGCAGCACCAGGCGGATGTCGTAGTCGAGCGGGTCACGCAGGGTGAAACGCACCAGCGCGCACAGCGGCTGATAGCCAGTGCCAATGGGCAAGAAGTCATGGAAGCGCTGCCAGTCCAGTTCGCGTATGTGGATGCGGAATTTGCTGCTGCGATCACGCACTTGATGACCGAGCACCAGGTCCTCGCCGAGTCGGCTATTGGCGGCTCCCAAGCGATTGCGTTGCTCCTGGCGGATCTCCACCAGACGCTCGACGCATTGTTCGATCACCAGCTCGGCGTGCTTGAAGTAGTAACGCAGCACGGATTCGATCAGCGCTGCTGAATGCGCACGAAGGCTGAGTAGGCCCAAATAGGGCAACAGTCGGTTCCAGTTCAGTTCCTTGGTTTCGCGAATCTCGCTGCTGCCAAGTCCGATCAGGGCAAATATCTGCGCCGAAAAAGGGTCCTTCGCCGTTCCTTCAAAACGGGCGTGATAGCGGTATTTGCGCCAGATCGGCAGCAGCAGACGTTGCAGGCGATGGTGAAACAGGTCGAGAAAATCGCGTGTGGTATTGCCGTCCGGGCTATCGCCTAATGCCTGCTCGCCGTAGAACACAGGCAGTGGAGAACCCGCGCCAATCAAGTTGACCGAGTTGATTCGCAGGCGCGCGCGAACCCGCCCGTGCTCTTCAAACACCTGCAGGCTTTCGATGTCGCTGCTGGGGAATCCGAAACATGGATTGGCTTGAAACTCCACGAGATCATAGAGCTGCTCGTCGTCCAAGTCAGTGTTGGATTCACGCAACCGCTCCATGATCAGCGGCACGGCCTGGTAGATCGAATACTCGCGTATCGCCAGGCTCAATGCGTTTAAAGCAGGGGCTGCTGACCCATTCGTGGTGTCCATTGGTACACCTCTCCCTGTGTGCTTTTCACGTGTAGCTCGTGATACGAGTTGAGGCTGGCGTAGAGCGCGAAGAACTCATTGAGCACAGTGGCGAAGAGGAATAAATCACCTTCACCGATGTACTTCTGCGGGTCTATTTCCAGCTCCGTGCGGATGCCGCGGACGGGTAGCCCGCGGTGTAGGCGATCGACAGCTTGATGGCTGATGGACTTCATTCCATCAAGGAGGTTTTTGCTGACGTTGCGCGCCTTTTGGTCGTAGTAGCGCGGCAGGTCGTAGGTTTCGAGAATCACCTTGAGCGCGTTGACGTTGGCCAGGGACACGTAGTTCAGCGACATATTGCTGATCACTTTCCACAGGTAGTCGCCATTCAACGGCGGTGCATAGCTGGTCGTGGGTATGCTGATGTTGCGGAAGCGGACAGTCTCTGGCATATCCGGGCCACGCTCGGTGATGTCTCCGATTTTTAGCTGGCGCGGCAAATTCTGATTGGTGCAAGTGGCTTCGATGGAGATCGTTTCTCCGTCTTTGAGCTTATTGCCACCAAAGCTCAGATAGGTATCAAGGCCGTCATGGCTTAACGATTGACGTTGTCTAATGCTGTAATGGGGGCGCGCATTCAGCACGTCGAAACTGGCGTCATGCTCGAAAGACTCAAAGAGCACAAAGGGTTCTTCGTCCGGCCCGGAGGCAACACGGTCGACCGAGAACACACCATAGCCGCTGCGATTTCTTTCATCTGGCAGTAAAAGATATTCGTCGTCCCTGCCTTCGAGCCGGATCGGTGAGACGTCTTTTCGAGACAAATTGACAATGGGCGTGCAATACAACTTTACGTTTGCCAACGTCGGGCGCTGACGTTGCATGCTGTTTTTATTGATAGAGAAACGTAAATCTACACTGCGCGCCCGCTTCAGCGTTTCCTCGGACAAGCCACCCAGAACGTCCAGTCCGGAAACATCGACGAACAAAAACTTTTCCTGGAACGCGAAATACTCCTGCAGGTAGCGGTAGCCGCGAAAGGTGTTCAGCGGGTACGGAATCAGCGCTTCGTCTTCGGCAAAACCGACGGGTTGGACGCGGTCGGCGGGTAGTTTGAACGAAAGTTCCTGACCGCCCTCACTTCGCAATAACAAACCGGCGTCATCCAGCACGGTCACTTCAATGCTGTCCAGATGACGCAACAAGCTGAGGTAAAGCGTCTGCCTGATATAAGAATCTTCTGCGAAATGTAAACGCAAGCGGCTTAATTCCAGCTGGCCAAGATGCCCATCGCAGGTCATCGTCAGGCGCAGGGTGAGGTATGCACCATCGCCGTTTTCCGCATAGCGCAACTCGCTCAGTTGCAGCGGCAACACTTCCGTTGCATAACAAGTCCTGAAACCACACGGCACACCTTGAATCGCCCGGCTGCTCACCTGTGCATGACGTCCGATGCTCAAAGCCGGTTGGGCCTGCTGCAGCGGATCGAACTGCAGCATGCTGAACGCTGGCAGCGGGCGCATGTAGTTGGGCCACAACAGATACATCAATGACTGCGTCAGCTCTGGCAAGCCATCGTCGAGCCTTTGCCGCAAGCGGCCGGTGAGGAAGGCGAACCCCTCCAGCAGCCGCTCTACATCGGGGTCGCTTCCACTCTGACCAATGAAGTGCGCCAGCGCTGGATTACGCTCAGCGAAAACACCGCCCAACTGACGCAACGCATTCAGTTCGCTTTGGTAATACTGATTAAAAGACACGGGCGACCTTCCTGGACGACGATGGTGTGATGATTTGTTGCGGACGCGAATGACGCCCACTTGGAAAACGTTCCACGTGAAACATGTTTGCTACTGAGAGGTGTCTGGGCGTTGCTACTCGACCCCGACCTGTCCGCCACTGTTCAAGACTGCGGAGAACCTCATCGGCTGCTTGACCCCGTTAGCCTCAACCAAAGCGTCGATGTCAAAAGCCAGACGCAGCGGATCTTTGTCGTTGGGTTGCGAGCTGACGGACACTCGAGACAGGCGTGGCTCGTAGGCCACAATAAAGTTCTGAATGGCATCACGCGCCGAGATCAAGGCATCGTGCAGGCTCATGTTCATGTTGTTCAGATCAGGCAACCCGTAATCGGGCAGCGTCTGAACGCTGCCCGCACGGGTACTCAGCATTTTTGCCAAGTGGGCAGCCACCGAAGCCCGAGTGGCTGCTTCGCGATTCGACTTGCTTCGCTTATTGGTCTCGCCACCAAGGCGTTCGAAAAGGCTGCCGTATGCCGTCATGAGTTAAACCCTGATCACTCTTTGTCCAACTTGCCGACCAGCGACAAGGTGAAATCCGCGCCCATGTATTTGAAGTGCGGGCGAACATTCAGGTTGATTCGATACCAGCCCGGCTCACCCGCCACATCACTGACCTTGATCTCAGCAGCGCGCAACGGACGGCGGCCCCGCACATCAGCATTCGGGTTGTCTTGGTCGGCGACATATTGGCTAATCCAAGTGTTCAACTCCCGCTCCAGGTCGGTGCGCTCTTTCCACGACCCCAGCTGTTCGCGTTGCAGTACCTTCAGGTAATGCGCGAGACGGTTGACGATAAACAAGTAAGGCAGTTGGGTGGCGAGCTTGTAATTGAGCTCTGAATCCTTACCTTCTTCGCCGATCCCGAAGGACTTCGGTTTTTGGACCGAGTTGGCAGAGAAGAACGCTGCGTTGTCGCTACCCTTGCGCATGGTCAGCGCAATGAAGCCCTCTTCGGCCAATTCATATTCGCGCCGATCAGAAACCAGAACCTCCGTCGGGATCTTGGTCTCGATTTCACCCATGCTATGGAAGTGGTGCAATGGCAAGTCTTCTACTGCACCACCGCTTTGCGGGCCGATGATGTTCGGACACCAGCGAAATTTGGCAAAACTGTCAGTCAACCGGGTCGCGAAGGTGTAAGCCGTGTTGCCCCACAAATAATGCTCGTGGCTATTAGCAACGTTCTCCCGGTAAGCGAAAGTTTTCACCGGATTCTCTTCGGGGTCGTAGGGGTTACGCAGCAGGAAGCGAGGCATCGTCAGACCGACATAACGCGCGTCTTCGCTTTCGCGGAAGCTCCGCCATTTAGCAAACTGCGGCCCCTCAAAATGGTCCTTGAGATCCTTCATGTCAGGCAGGCCGGTAAAGCTGTCCAGACCGAAGAAATTCGGACCTGCCGCCGCAATAAACGGCGCATGCGCCATGCAAGCAATGCTGGAAACGTACTGCATGGTTTTAACGTCAGGCGAGCTCGGCGAGAAGAAGTAGTTTGCGATGATCGCTGCCACTGGCTCGCCACCAAACTGCCCGTATTCCGCGGTGTAGATGTGTTTGTACAGACCCGATTGCGTGACTTCCGGTGAGTCTTCGAAATCGTCCAGCAGGTCTTGTTTAGAGACGCTCAGGATTTCGATTTTGGTGTTCTCACGAAAGTTTGTGCGATCTACCAGCAGCTTCAGACCCCGCCACGAAGACTCCAACGCCTGGAAATCAGCGTGATGCAGAATCTGGTCTATTTGCTGACTGAGCTTGGCGTCGATCTCGGCGATCATGCGATCAACTGCCGCTTTTTTGACCGGCTCGCCTTTGTTTTTCGGCTTCAGCAGTTCTTCGATAAAAGCCGCCACGCCGCGCTTGGCAATGGCATAGGATTCTTCGGTCGGGCTCAGGTTGGTCTCGGCAATGATTTGATCAAGCAGACCGCTGGCTGTCGTTTCAGTGTTTTTTTGCTGTGCAGCTTTAGTACTCATAATCTCAGCTTCCTTTGCGGATGAAGGCTCAAGCGTCAGGCTTGGTGCCAGCAATCATGTTCAGCTCGCTCAAAACCCGACCCCGTGACTCTTCATCTTCGAGCACGCCCTCGATGGCCTTACGAAACGCAGGGGCGTTACCTAGCGGCCCTTTGAGCGCCACCAATGCATCGCGTAACTCCATCAGTTTCTTCAGCTCCGGCACCTGCTCGACCAAACTGGCCGGATTGAAACCCTTCATCGAACCTATGTTGAGATTGATCGCTAACTCATCACTACCGCCCTCCCCCTGAAGCCGATTCGGAACACTCAGGGTCAACTTGAGGTCTTGATTGGCCAGCACGTCGTCGAAGTTGTTCTTGTCGATGCTGACGGGCTTGCGATCCTCGACCTTGCGCTCATCCAATTGATGGGTGAAATCGCCCAACACCATCAATTTCAGCGGCAGTTCTTTCTCTTCCTGAGCGTTGCCTGTCGCCGGCTTAAAGGTGACGTTGATGCGTTCCTTAGGGGCTGCCGAGCCTTCTTTGGCCATGGTTTTTCTCCTTTGCGGTGATGACCCGAGGGCCTAGGGCAGTGCGACTTCGAGATCGAGGTAACACAGCCGTTGAAAAATATTGTCTTTGCGCTCGCGCACCACTTGGCTTTGCGGCAGTAACTCGCAACAGGTGTGCAGAAGTTGCAGTACCTGCAATGCAAGGTCAGGCTCCCAGGCATGAAGACCTGAATCCTGTAACTGCTGGTCGAGGGTCTCGAGCTGGGTCTTGGCCAGCTCGTATTTCTTGGCCTGATAACACAGCTGAGCGAGGTTCAGTTGCCAGAAAAAACGCGCACGCCCACCTTGGGCGTTTTGCATGCCTTGCTTGAGCTGTTGAACGGCAGCCTTGAGGCCTTCTTTGCGCAAAATCGGCAAAGCGTTTTGCAGCGCCTCGTCCCAGACGGGCGTAGCCCCGGCAGGCAGTTCCTTACGCGGTGCGCTGGACGTTTGCAGATGCGGCATCACGTGGGCGCTGATCCAACTGCGGGTCGCTGCGTCGGCGAATGGCAGGCCATCGTGAAAACGCAACTCGACGATCCCGGGCAGTCGCTGAAGTAACAGCGCGAAATGCATCTCCACTTCACGCTTCGCAGCGTCAGCGTTCAACGCCTGCAGGCACTCCCAGACGAGGCGCTGGCCATCCAACCAGAAGGCCGAACTGGCGAGGCTGGCTTCAGCGTCCAGCAACAAATCGGCGTATTGGCCTTGCTCGAACTGCTCCTGATAACGCGTCACTTTGTCTACGGGCAGCCCACGCAAGGTGGTAATACCCTCGCTGTTGCTTTCAGGGATAGTCTCGACAGCCAACCACAATAAGGTTCGATTAAGCCCCAGTGGCCGCGGGTCTGTGGCCTTCTGTCGCAACCACCAGGCACACAACGGGCGCGCGTTGTCTTGCTGTGCCCGCAACGCTTTGTGCGCGTCTTTTTCGTTGTCGATGATCTGCGTGTTGCTTAGCCACTGTGTCGCGGCTTGCTTGACCTGAGCAACCACCGTCTCTACCGGCCCCTGTTCGGGCTGGTTTTCAGCGGCGCGCTTCAGCATGCCCGCCAGCCGCCTGCACAGCGGCAATAACAACGGCGCATCCGCCGCTAGATGCTCGATCAAGGTGCCATCCAGACACTCCAGGTCGGTGCCCAACTGTCGGAATAGATCCAGTTGCTCCTTAACCGCAACGTTGCCGTCCAACACCTTATCCACCCGAGTGATCAACCAATTGATGGTGGCTGCTCGGGTCCTGAATTTGGCAGGATGTACCTCAGCCCAGTGGTGCTCACAAAGCTGCTGAATCAGGCAGATACCCGCCACCAGACCGGGAAACGCCTGGGTTTGGTACAAGGCCCAGGCCAACATCGACGCCACACGCAAATCCTTGGACGAGGTGCGCAAAATGAGCTCGCTGTTTTCCTGAACCCACTGCCAATCAATCCGCCCCGTGTCATGCAGGGACTGAGCTTTGGACAACTCGTCTTCCAACGCTTCGAACTCGGGCGTAAAGCGAACGTCCTCGCCGGCGAACGTCTCTTTGGAAATCGGAGTTCGAGCAAGTTCCAGATAGTGTTTTCGGGGCTTAGCTAGTGACATCGTTCCGGGTCTTCACGTGAGTATCAAGAAAAGCATCCAAGGCGTTACCGCAAAATAAAGACGTGTTTTCGCAACAGTGAGGCAACTTCACAGGCCTTCAGCCACGCACGTATATCTCCGCTGCTGGCTAGCAGCTATACCCACAGTCTTTATGTCAAAACAGGCAACAATTTTAGGCTTCTGCTCTCGCCTCTATAGGCTCACAACAGATTTGGCAGACAGCCTGACCTGGCAAAACACCTGATATGGAAACAATCAGCTGTCTTGAACGATTATTAGTAATTCGATTGGCTGTTTAGCTACAAACAAGACCGATTCAATCAAGCATTGCGTCTTAAACTGCACAGGCAACTCTTCACCCACCAGCCCGTTCAACGGCAGCAATACTAGCCCCACCCAATTATTTTGCGCAATAACCGATACACATATTTTAATAAAAATGTGATGAGCTGCCGATATGACAGCCCGTGGCGACAGCGGAAAACACCCCATATACTTACTCCCTCAACTCTCTCAGAAAACTCCTACAGACACAGTCGGAATCGGACTATATATATATTTAAAAACATCGCTCAGAGTTGCGCGGCAGTTTATGCCCTCTGCGAAATCAAACACCGAAACATATTGGTACGTTTGAATAGCAAAAATTGACGGCTTAAACCATTCGAGCGATGAGTCACCCTGACTCCGCTTATGCAATACATTTCAAAGCAAGCAAAGGAGAGCAACATGCCAACACCCGCCTACCTCACTATCGAGGGAAAAACTCAAGGTCTCATCACCGAGAACGCCTTTACCAAGGACTCCGTCGGTAACATTTACCAAGAGGGCCATGAAAACGAAATTCTGGTGCAGGCGTTCCAGCACCAAATCATCATCCCGCGTGACCCACAGTCTGGCCAACCAACGGGTCAGCGCGTTCACCATCCACTGATGATCACAAAGGTGTTCGACAGGTCGTCTCCGCTAATATTCAACGCCCTGACCCAAGGTGAGATGCTGACCACCTGCACCCTCAAGTGGTACCGCACTTCTGCTGAGGGTAAACAGGAGCACTACTACACCATCAAACTGACTGATGCGATTATCATTGAGGTTAATTCGCGGATGCCGAATTGCCAGGACCCGCAACAGTCACACTTCACTCATTTGGAAGATGTGTACTTCAGCTACCGTGCGATCCAGTGGGATCACGTAGTTGCAAGCACCTCTGGTAGTGATGACTGGCGTAAGCCTGTCGCCGGCTAAGACAGCCCGAGACAACAGCATCGGCCACATTTTTGGCCGGTGCTGTTTCGTCATAGACGTAGACTTATTACGGCTCAGCGGTAACAGTTTACAGCACGGTTACACATAACTGCGATTTTACGCAGTAATTAAACAAAACCAAGCTCAACTGCTGCATATAGACAAAAACTAAAAGTTCAAACTCCCAACCGGCCCACTGTAAAATAATGGTTTTTGGTTTGAGTTTGGTGAGGAAATTTTTTAATCCTCGGCACTCCCCTGCCATCACGGATGGTAGGGGCGGAGCATGAGAAGTACTCCGATTAATCCGCCAAGGTCAAATCTGCCCCCATTTTCCCGGCCCATCGCTCACTAAAACATTGTCCCCGGCGTACATCCAGGCTTTATTCACCTGAACCTGTCTCAGGCTCCTCCTCTTCCCAATAGACATAAAAAGAACTGCCACCTAGATAGTAGATGCTCCAAGCTCGCATCGGTATCGCCTCATCAATGGGAGCCCAGTCAATGTATTCACAAAAATACTCTGCTGGGCAAAGGCCAATGCTTGCTGACACATCTAGCCAAGCGGCTATAAAAAGCACAAACAGGCCGATATTTCCAACCAGAACAGGATGAAGCTGAATCAGCTGAAATAAACTAGACCCCGAGAAAATATTCACCACTATGGCTGACTTCCCAAAAAGCATGGTTAAAAAACCCACCCCGAGAATAGGCCAACCTACAAAAAATAAAAACCGGAAGGGATTGCGGTGACGCTTCAAATACTCGGCATACTGCGCTTCAAATCCTTGCACTTCAATTTTGCCCGAAAGATCCTCATCTTGAGCACTCCACTTCACCTGTAGGTCACCACACATAACGCACCTCTGCTAGATCGATTTAAGTAATAATTTTCATTCACAAAGATATGAGGGGCTGAAAATACGCCATCTAAATTATTTTCTATGCGAACTGGAGTCCTATCATTAAAAGTATCAGTACCGAAAATCCTACCCACGCAACCCAGCTTAAAACAACCTAAAAAGAGACTGATTTATTTTAGAGTCAAAAAATAAATCAGCCCCCTTTTCAAGTCCCCTTTTCAGTCCCCTTTTCACCAGAACGTACTTGGAAACCTGGGCAACCTTTTCTAAGTGAGTGGCATAGCCGGGGTTCATATGCCGGCCACCGGCTCTTCCTCTGCGATGGACCATTCTGCGACTGGAGATACCCAAGGCAGTTTTCAGTTTTGGATGATTGGGGATGCCGAGGCCTATTTTTTGACTGCGAAGGTTTTAAAAAAACTGCCATTTACCCGAGTAACTAGCCACGACCAAACTTGGCGTATGCTGCCCCGCCGCACATTACCAAAAGCAGTACCCAGCCTGCCCATTGTAGAACTACCAATTTTCGTTTGAGATCAGCCGGGAAGCTATCTAAATCTTTAGCGACGGCGCCGCCATCGCGGAGGAAAAAATAAGGCATTACCATTAGACCCATTATTATTCCGATTACATGCAGCCGCCCCCAAGGACCTGCATCTAGTAAGCACTTACGGAGCATAATGGCAGGACAGTTTTTCAAGTGATATAATATTTTGTCCATCTTTGTGTACGCGAGATGCAATGTTATGCCAATCCAGACGAACAAACCTCCGATATCGATTAAGCCGATATAGAGAAAAATAGTGTCAGCCGTATACTGGCTCACTTAGTGCGCTCGTAAATAATTTCGCCCATACCTTCACCTAAAGCCCCTCCAAGAACACCGGCTCCAAATGAAACCCCTCCAACTACCAAGATGCCGCACACAAGGGTTCCTGCTCCCAAAGTAGGCACCCCAAGAGCAAGACAGATACCGGTAGTCCCCACAACGCCCAAAGCCGCTCCGGCGGCAACTCCACCTCCACCCCCCCAATAAACCCCCCAGCCTCGGTATATTTCACCCTCTTACACTCTTCACTACTTCCAGCCGTACACACATCCTGCACCTTCATATACGACGCCACGCCCCCCACAGCCGTCCCGAACCAACCGCCGTATTGCACATACTTGGAAATCGTTGCGGCTTTTTCTAGGTGAGTGGCATAGCCGGGGTTCATATTACGACCGCCGGCTCTTCCTCTGCGATGGACCATTCTGCGACTGGAGATACCCAAGGCAGTTTTCAGTTTTGGATGATCGGGGATGCCGAGGCCTTTTTTGGTCAACGGATCGAGTTGGCTATTCAGTTGAACGAACAGCTGTTTGCGTTTGGCAAGGAACCCCGCTGAGCGCAGGTGGCCGTGTTGCGCCCAAGTGCACGTGTGCAACTTCTTTACTTCTTGCAGCAGAAATTTCTTGCAGGGAAAAAATTGGGTTCGCCTCCCATGGCTAGACAAGGCCAAACTCAACCACAGGGTAAAGACCTAGTAAAATCAATAGAAAGGTTGTGCAGGCCCAGTGCAGCATAATTAATTTTCGTTTGAGATCGGCAGGGAAATTTTTCAAATCCTCAGCATTGGCCCCGCCATCGCGGAGGTAAGGACGAGGCAAGAGAAGAACACCAATTATTCCGCCGAGCACAAATAGCCTCCCCCAAGGGCCCGACCTTAAGAAAAGTATACGATTTATAACGGCAGGACAGTTTTTCAGGTATTCCAGCATCATATCCATTTTGGTGTAAGCAAGATGCAGCGCAACCCCAATACAAACGAATAGACCACCAAAGCTTGTCAAGCTCACGCAGAGGAAAATTTTTTGCGAGATCCCAAGGCTCATTTGGTACCTTCGTAAACTAACTCACCTGTCATTTCACCAATTTTTCCGACGGCAGCCCCCGCCGCAAAGACCAAAAAGGTGACAGACCAAAAAGGTGACTGATTTATTTTCCCCGTACACACATCCTGCACCTTCATATACGACGCAACGCCCCCCATAGCCGTCCCGACCCATCCGCCGGACTGGATAACCTTGGAAGGCTTGGCCACGTGTCTAGGTAAGTGGCATAGCCGGGGTTCATATTCCGGCCACCAGCACTTCCTCTACGATGGACCATGTTGTGACTTGAGATACCCAAGGCAGTTTTCAACTTTGGATGTTCAGGGATTCCGAGGCCTTTTTGGTCAACGAGGTGAACCTTCTGAAAAGGTCGTTTACCCGAAGAGCTAACCACGACCGAACGTCGCATATGCTGCCCCTCCGCACATTACCACAAGCAGCCCCCAGATAGTTTTGAGTAGAAAGGCCAATTTGTATTTAAGACTGGCAGGAAAATTCTTCAGATCTTCTGCGCTTGCCCCCCCATCCCGGAGAAATCCACCAGGGATAACCATTAGTCCCATTATTAATCCCAGCACATACAAACGCCCCCACGGGCCTGTGTATATTAAGAATACGCGAATCATAATGGCGGGACAGTTCTTTAAATGACTCAGCATCATCTCCATCTTGGCATAAGCAAGATATAGCCCAATACCAATGCAAATGAATATACCTCCAAAGTCGATAATAGCGATACAGAGGAAAATGGTGTCTGCCGTATACTGACTCATCTAGTACGCTCATAAATTAGTTCGCCTGCCACCTCACCAAATTTTCCTCCGAGAGCTCCCGCTGTAAAGGAAACGCCTCCGACCACCAATATGCCGCACACAAGTGTTCCGGCCCCTAAAGTAGGTACCCCGAGGGCGAGACAGATACCGGTAGTCCCAACAGCCCCCATACCTATGCCAGCAGCAACCCCACCTCCAACCCCCCCCATAAACCCCCCACCCTCGGTATATTTCACCTTCTTACACGCCTCACTATCCCCCGCCGTACACACATCCTGCACCTTCATATACGACGCAACGCCCCCCATAGCCGTCCCGACCCAGCCGCCGTATTGGATAACCTTGGAAGCCTTGGCCACGTTGTCTAGGTAAGTGGCATAGCCGGGGTTCATATTCCGGCCACCGGCTCTTCCTCTACGATGCACCATTCTGCGACTGGAGATACCCAAGGCAGTTTTCAACTTTGGATGATCGGGGATGCCGAGTGCTTTTTTGGTCAACCCATTGAGTTGGCTATTTAGCTGAGTAAAAAGCTGTTTACGCTCGGCAAAGAACGCCTCTGAGCGCAGGTGGCCGTGTTGATTCATCTGGCGGTTATGCATGTCCTCGATGTTCACCAGTAGCTCTTTCACATTGGCCAGATGTTTGCTGAACATCGCCGTTCCAATGCCTATCGCAGTGGAACCATGGGTGAGCATGGTTTCAATTTCAGCACGGTGGTCGGCCAAAAAGTCGGCTTCTTCCGGCGTTAGATCCTCTAATGCCTTTTCCACCTTGTAGGCCGCGTCCATCAGTTGCGCTTCGGCTTGAGTGCATTGGTAGTCGTAGTTCTCGGGATCGCTGAGCACGATCAGTTGGCCGGCCTTGACCTGATCCAGGCCGGGGTTGAGTGTCCTGTATTTGGCGATGATGGCAGGCGTGGGTGAGGTGAAGAGCTCGGCCTCGAGCTTCTCCGCTGTGGTGCTCTTGGGGACGATATAGAACCCTGGCTCGTTTAACTCGACGGGTTTCGGGTATTCCCCGGCGGCATACTTGAATAACGGGACCGGAGCAGGCTGGCGTGCGAGGCTGGTCATGCTCAGCGCCTGCTGTTCAGGGGTTCTCAACTGTTGAGCATGGAGATAGCGCAACAGGCGGTGAGGGTCACGTTGGGGCCGGGATTGGATGAGTTTATAGGCGGGGATGCGTTGGACCTCCGCAGGCATGACGGTCGGGGTTGTATGCGCGATGGCTTTGGATTGCAGCAACAGGTCGCTTTGTTCTTGCAGCAGGGCCTCTATGCCTTGCTCGACAGTTTTATGGCCTTGTTCGACGTCGTCGGCAATCCGCTTTATGTAATAAGCCACTTCGCGATTGAAGCGTATGCGCGGAATACCGAACTCAAGGTGTCGAGCACTCAGGGATTGTGCTTGTCCCTGTAGTTTTCCGGCGGCGCTGTACATATCCCAAATGTCATAGCGGTTGGGGTTCATCCTTCTTCACCCCAGAAGCTGTAGCCGCTGGTTTTGGCTATGTGGTTGCGCCAGGTAATTTCGCGGTAGCGAATGGCAAGCTGCTCTTCATGTTCACCACCCGCGTGTAACAGGACGTGGGGCATACTAAACGTCTGCTCAACGATAATTCCGCCCTTGAACGAGATGGAGAGAAAATTCTCCTGCGTGCCAGAGGGTGACACTCGATAGAAGTCAATCTTGCCGTCTATTTCTTCACGGTTTGAGAGTGCTTGAGCCAATAGCGGCGTGGACTTGTCGGAATATTTGCTGACAACAATGGGCTCATGCGTTGGCCGGGTCTTACTCCAATTATTGAATAGGCGGTGGTCCCAAGACAGCACCATTATTTCGTCGGTATGGTCGGACTGATATTTGTTGCTGATGGACTCCAGAGTTGAACAGCCCGCTGAAATCAGCCCTTGTGATTTGCCGGTCAGGGTCATGAATGCGTTATTAGCCATTGGTGCCGCTCCTTTTTCCGTGAGCGGCGTAGTTTATTGTCCAGAGGCAAAGCTAGGTTGTAGGACGTTTCTGAAAATTGGGCGATAAAACAAATTCTTGCTTGGGTAAGCGTCAGATTTAAGCGCCCCTCATATCAAAGATTTGTTCGCAGGTGTACGGAGAGTCCAAGCGCTGCGTAATTCCGACCGAGGTGAGGGTTATCACGCAACTCCTCCAACGCTTGCTCCTCCCGCGCGCATTGAGCCACAGGCCCATCGCTTCATGCGTCACGGCAAGAATGTCGCTGATCTGATTGAACGTGTAACCTGGTGGCTCAGCACAATGGCGTGAGCTCGCCCGCGCAAGACCGGCTTTTCAGCGTCCTATGCGTGTCCAACCGCGATTGCAGATCTTGGTTGGAAAGAGGGAGAGCCCCTGTCTGGGTTGACGTCTGAGCTGGCGGCCGCAGAGCTAACGCAACGTTAGGTTTAGGGCTAAACACGGGATTGCGGGCATTACTATAGGTACGTCAAAAACGATTCAACGCAACAACTGCTGAACCCGCGCCCTATCTGCAGCAAACCCGGCCTCAACTTGAACCCGCATCTCCTGATCATGCGCAATCTCAGCCTTTATATGGCTCTGGTTGTCACGCACGCTGCTCATCTGGTCGAGCAATGTCTGTGGTACCGGGCGGCCTGCACGTTCCTGATCCGCCGCTTGCCCTTGAAGGGTATTTTGCTGCGCGCTGAGGTTTTGCAGGTTGCCTTGCGCGACTGCGATCAGTGAGTCCAGTTCGGCCAGTTTGCGGGCCTTGGCGCGGTCGACGTCTTCGACGCTGCTGTATTGATGCAGCAGTTGCGCGTTGGCTTCGGCCTGAGCTTTGTCGGCATGTTGACGCTGGATCTCGGCCGCGGTGGGTGCCGGCGGTATGACTTGCAGCACCCGTCCGCGCTCGTTGAGCACCTGATAGCCTTTGCCGACGTACTCCGGCGGTACGCCCTGGCGGTCCAGAACGATTCCGCCTTTGTCGTCGACATAGCGATAGAACAGGATCGGCGCCTTCACCTCGGCAGCGTTCGCTGCCGCCAGGTTCATCGCCAACAACAACCCAACAACGCTCAGCTTGAGCATAGGCCCCGCTTCCTCAGATTCCGTATTGCGCCCGGTACGCTTCGACAGCAGGCAAGTGCTGCTTCAATTGAGGATCATCGGCCAGGAATTGCAGAACCTGAGTCAGGGAAACGATGCTGACGACCGGGATGCCGAAGTCGCGTTCGACTTCCTGTATCGCCGACAGCTCACCGTTGCCGCGTTCCTGACGGTTCAAGGCGATCAACACACCGGCCGCTTTTGCGCCCTGGGCATTAATGATCTGCATCACCTCCCGGATTGCCGTGCCGGCGGTGATCACGTCGTCGATGATCAACACATTACCGGCCAACGGCGCGCCGACCAGGCTGCCGCCTTCGCCGTGAGCCTTGGCTTCTTTGCGGTTGAAACACCAGGGTGTGTCGACCTGATGCTGTTCCGCCAACGCCACGGCGGTCGCGGCCGCCAGGGGAATACCCTTGTACGCTGGCCCGAACAGGACATCGAAGGAAATCCCGCTTTCAACCACGGCCGAAGCGTAGAAACGCCCCAGTTGCGCCAAGGCGGCACCGCTGTTGAACAGGCCGGCATTGAAGAAATATGGACTGGTCCGTCCAGATTTCAGAGTGAACTCACCGAAGCGCAAAACCCCACGCTCGATGGCAAAACGAATGAAATCGCGCTGATACGCATGCATGAAAAAAGCCCCGAATACCACGGATTTAGCTAATTAGGTAGAGCTCGGGTATCATACACGCACGTGATTTTTGGGGCCATTTATGCGGATCATCAGTGTGAACGTAAATGGCATTCAGGCCGCAGTCGAGCGTGGTTTGCTCAGTTGGCTGCAAGCTCAGAATGCCGACGTCATCTGTCTACAGGACACCCGCGCCTCCGCCTTTGAACTGGACGACCCAGCCTTCCAACTGGATGGCTACTTCCTTTATGCCTGCGATGCTGAAGTCCCTGCCCAAGGTGGTGTGGCGCTTTACTCGCGGTTGCAGCCAAAGGCGGTTATCAGTGGGCTGGGCTTTGAAACGGCCGACCGCTACGGGCGCTATCTGCAGGCAGATTTCGACAAGGTCAGTATTGCGACCTTGCTGCTTCCTTCGGGGATGAACGGCGATGAAGACTTGAACCAGAAGTTCAAGCTCATGGACGACTTTGCGCGTTACCTGGACAAGCAACGGCGTAAGCGTCGTGAATACATCTACTGCGGCTCGTTGTACGTGGCGCAGCAGAAGCTTGACATCAAGAACTGGCGCGACAGCCAGCAATCTCCGGGCTTCCTGGCGCCTGAACGTGCCTGGATGGACGAGATTGTCGGCAATATGGGCTATGTCGATGCCTTGCGTGAAGTCAGTCGCGAAGGTGACCAGTACAGCTGGTGGCCGGATAACGAACAGGCAGAGATGCTTAATCTCGGCTGGCGTTTCGACTATCAGTTGCTGACCCCGGGCCTGCGCCGCTTTGTACGCAGCGCGCGCCTGCCACGTCAGCCACGCTTCTCGCAGCACGCACCCTTGATCGTGGATTACGACTGGACGTTGACCATCTGACGTCCCGCCGCCCACAAAAAAGCCGACTTCGTGTCGGCTTTTTTGCATCTGTTGAGCCCTGTAGGAGTGGGCTTGCCCGCGATGTCGATGTACCTGACACGCCGCGTCAAGCTTATCGCTGGCAAGCCAGCTCCTACAAAATCCCGCGTTCTACTTGATCAACCGCCAGGTAAACGGATACCGGTAAACAATACCGTCATTGGCCTTGATCCCGGCAATGACCGTCAACGCCGCCGCGCCTACGCCGAGCGCGATCAGCAGCGGGAAGCCAATGATCACCACCATTAACAGCAGACAGATCATCGCCGCAATGCTCACGGTGATCTGGAAATTCAGCGCTTCCTTGCCTTGCTCATCAATGTACGGATCAGTCTCTTTCTTCGCCTGCCAGATCACCAGCGGCCCCAGCAGATTGCCGAATGGGAACACCAGACCGAAAAAAGCCGACAAGTGACAGAACATCGCCCACTGCCGAATATTGGCAGCAGGCGTCGGAAGCGGTGGCTGGCTGTCACTCATGAGGCTCTTCCTTAGCAAAGTCGATGACTGAAGCTATAGCAGAGATCAGTCAGCCAGTGCAGCCTGTTGCAGTTCGAACAGCTCGGTCATGCCTTTGTTGGCCAGGGCCAGCATCGCGTTCAGCTCTTCCGGCTGGAACGGCGCGCCTTCGGCTGTGCCCTGAACTTCAATGAAACCACCGGTGCTGGTCATGACTACGTTGAGGTCAGTCTCGGCGGCCGAATCTTCCAGGTAGTCGAGGTCGAGCACTGGCTCACCCTGATACATACCGACCGAAACAGCGGCAATCATCTGCTTCAACGGATCGCCGCCCTTGAGGCCGCCACGCTTTTTGATGACTTTCAGTGCGTCGACCAGCGCAACCATGGCGCCAGTAATGGAAGCTGTGCGGGTACCGCCGTCAGCCTGGATCACATCGCAATCGACGTACAGGGTGACGTCGCCCAGCTTGGACATGTCCAGCGCCGCCCGTAGCGAGCGGCCGATCAGACGCTGGATTTCCAGAGTGCGACCGCCTTGCTTGCCACGACTGGCTTCGCGCTGGTTGCGCTCGCCGGTGGCACGCGGCAGCATGCCGTACTCGGCCGTCAACCAGCCTTGGCCCTGACCTTTAAGGAAGCGCGGCACGCCGTTTTCGACGCTGACCGTGCAGATGACTTTGGTGTCACCGAACTCGACCAGTACAGACCCCTCGGCGTGTTTGGTGTAGTTGCGGGTGATGCGGATCGAGCGGAGCTGATCGGCAGCGCGACCACTTGGACGTTTCATTTGGGAATACCTGTACTGGGACTGAAATCTGCCGAGCATTATAGTGGTCACAACCCGGCCTGGGCACCTCTAAAAAGTTACCGGTCAGATCGAGCCCTGCTGACAGGCCTGGAATCGACCGCTGGCAGCACCTTGTTGCATCGCCGGATTGGGAGCATCCGCTGCACTGCGCTACAATCCTGCGCCTTCGCAGCCTGTCGGTCTTTAATAACATTCAGTAGCAGGGCAACTCATCGCCCACGGCAGTCTCACCCGTCTGAACCAAGAGGTATTTCCCATGGTGCACAGCATGACAGCCTTCGCCCGCGTCGAACGGGCGGGCACCCAGGGCACCCTGAGCTGGGAACTGCGCTCGGTCAACCACCGCTATCTTGAGCCGCACCTGCGACTGCCGGAATCTTTTCGCGATCTGGAAGGCGCCGTCCGCGAAGCGCTGCGTCAGGGTTTGTCGCGCGGCAAGGTTGAATGCACCTTGCGCTTCACCGAGGAAACCACCGGA
Source organism: Pseudomonas sp. NA-150 (assembly GCF_044336365.1). Lineage (NCBI taxonomy): Bacteria > Pseudomonadati > Pseudomonadota > Gammaproteobacteria > Pseudomonadales > Pseudomonadaceae > Pseudomonas > Pseudomonas sp. NA-150. The sequence continues at coordinate 6,691,964 of NZ_CP172305.1, forward strand.
AAGCCCCTGCAAGTCGACCGCGAGCGCGCTGCGCAATTGGTCGCGGCGGCGGAAATTGTTGCCAGCTTGATCAAACAGCCCGCACCGCTCAATCCGCTGGAAGTGCTGGCCTGGCCCGGCGTTCTGGTGGCCGACGCCAGCGACCCGCAAGCGCTGAACAACGATGCCCTGGCGCTGTTTAACGACGCGCTGGACGAGCTGAAAGCCGGTCGCGGCCGTGAAGGGGCCGATCTGGCCAAACTTCTAGACGAACGGTTGGTGTCGATCAATAGCGAAGTCGCCACCCTGCGCGTGCTCGTACCGCAAATGCTCGCGACCCAGCGTCAAAAGGTCCTGGATCGCTTTGCCGACATGAAGGCCGAACTGGATCCGCAACGCCTTGAACAGGAAATGGTGCTGCTCGCGCAAAAGAGCGACGTCGCCGAAGAACTGGACCGCTTGAGCACCCACGTCACTGAAGTCCGTCGCGTATTGAAGACCGGCGGCCAGGCTGGCCGACGTCTGGATTTCCTGATGCAGGAACTCAATCGCGAAGCCAATACATTGGGCTCTAAAGCCTTCGACCCGCGCAGCACCCAGGCTGCGGTCAACCTCAAGGTGTTGATCGAGCAGATGCGTGAACAAGTGCAGAATATTGAGTAAGGCAACGACATGACCCACAGCACCGGCACCCTGTACATCATCTCTGCACCCTCTGGCGCAGGCAAAACCAGCCTGGTCAAAGCGCTGATCGACGCCCAGCCGCAGATCCGCGTTTCGGTCTCGCACACCACGCGCGCCATGCGTCCTGGCGAAGTCAACGATGTGAATTACCACTTCGTCGACCGCGCCGAATTCGTGCGCATGATCGAGCACGGTGATTTCCTCGAACAGGCCGAAGTCTTCGGCAACCTGTACGGCACTTCGCAAAGCCGCCTGCAGCAAACCCTCGACGAAGGTCATGACCTGATTCTGGAAATCGACTGGCAAGGTGCCGAGCAGGTGCGCAAGTTGATGCCGCAAGCCCGTTCGATTTTCATCTTGCCGCCGACCCAGCAAGCACTGCGTCAGCGCCTGACCAACCGTGGCCAGGACAGCGACGACATCATCGAAGGCCGCATGCGTGAAGCCGTCAGCGAGATGAGTCATTACGTGGAGTACGACTACATTTTGATCAATGATGACTTCGCCACCGCGCTGGACGATTTGAAAGCAATTTTCCGCGCAAATCGTCTACGTCAACCGCACCAGCAAGAGCTGCATAGTGATCTGTTGACGCAATTACTGGCCTGATGCACCAGAATTCAGGGGACAAGCCACGCGCTAAATACCTACCGCTCGTGGCTTGAAGCTTGAAGCTTGGCGCTTGTAGCTTGTAGACTACCAAGTCCGCTCGCCCAACCGGGCATCGCGCATACTGCATTTGCTACGAGGAATACCCATGGCCCGCGTAACCGTTGAAGACTGCCTAGAACACGTGGACAACCGCTTTGAGCTGGTAATGCTCTCTACCAAGCGTGCCCGTCAACTGGCAACCGGCGGCAAAGAACCAAAGCTGGCGTGGGAAAACGACAAGCCTACCGTTATGGCGCTGCGGGAAATCGCCGCTGGCCTGATGGATTATGCTGTCATCGCCGAAGCCGAAATCGTTGAAGATGAACCATTGTTTGCAGCGTTTGAGGACGAGTCCAACGAGGCCGTCTAAGCCTATGCCTGGTCGACGTAGTACGGCGAAGGGTAAAAGTCATCGACAAGGAGAAATTCCTTGCCGAGCATAGACGCCCTCGCCGATCGCTTGTCGACCTACCTCGGCAAAGACCAGGTCAACCTGGTCCGCCGAGCGTACTTCTACGCCGAACAAGCCCACGATGGCCAACGCCGTCGCAGCGGCGAAGCCTACGTCACGCACCCTCTCGCGGTGGCGAACATCCTTGCCGACATGCATATGGACCATCAGAGCCTGATGGCGGCCATGCTGCATGACGTGATCGAAGACACCGGTATTGCCAAAGAAGCGCTCTGTGCGCAGTTCGGTGAAACCGTGGCCGAGCTGGTCGATGGTGTCAGCAAGCTGACCCAGATGAATTTCGAGACCAAGGCCGAAGCTCAAGCTGAAAACTTCCAGAAAATGGCCATGGCCATGGCCCGCGATATCCGCGTGATTCTGGTCAAGCTGGCCGACCGCCTGCACAACATGCGCACGCTGGAAGTGTTGTCCGGGGAGAAACGCCGACGCATTGCCAAGGAAACCCTGGAAATTTATGCACCCATCGCCAATCGGCTGGGCATGCACAGCATTCGTATTGAATTCGAAGACCTCGGCTTCAAGGCCATGTACCCGATGCGCTCGTCGCGAATTGGCCAGGCGGTCAAGCGTGCACGCGGCAATCGCAAGGAACTGGTCAACAAGATCGAAGAGTCACTGAGCCACTGCCTGGCGGTGGACGGTATCGAAGGCGAAGTCAGCGGCCGGCAGAAGCATCTGTATGGCATCTACAAGAAGATGCGCGGCAAACGCCGAGCCTTTAATGAAATCATGGACGTTTACGCGTTCCGCATCATCGTCGACAAGGTCGACACCTGCTATCGCGTGCTCGGTGCTGTGCATAATTTGTACAAACCGCTGCCCGGCCGGTTCAAGGATTACATCGCTATCCCCAAAGCCAACGGCTACCAGTCGTTGCACACCACGCTGTTCGGCATGCATGGCGTGCCCATCGAAATCCAGATCCGCACCCGCGAAATGGAAGAGATGGCCAACAACGGGATCGCTGCGCACTGGCTGTACAAATCCAGTGGCGACGAACAGCCGAAAGGCACCCACGCTCGCGCCCGTCAGTGGGTCAAAGGCGTGCTGGAAATGCAGCAACGCGCCGGCAACTCGCTGGAATTCATCGAGAGCGTGAAGATCGACCTGTTCCCGGACGAGGTCTACGTGTTCACGCCAAAAGGCCGAATCATGGAGCTGCCGAAAGGCTCCACGGCGGTCGACTTTGCTTATGCGGTGCACACTGACGTCGGCAACAGCTGCATCGCCTGTCGGATCAATCGTCGCCTGGCACCGCTCTCCGAGCCGTTGCAAAGTGGCTCGACGGTAGAAATCGTCAGTGCGCCGGGCGCCCGTCCGAATCCTGCCTGGCTGAATTTCGTGGTCACCGGCAAGGCCCGCACACATATTCGTCACGCCCTCAAGCTGCAACGCCGCTCCGAGTCCATCAGCCTCGGCGAACGCCTGCTGAACAAGGTGCTCAACGGTTTCGACAGCACGCTGGAGAAAATTCCTGCGGAGCGCGTGCAATTGATCCTCAACGAATACCGCGTCGAAGTTATCGAGGACCTGCTCGAAGACATCGGCCTGGGCAATCGCATGGCCTATGTCGTCGCTCGCCGCTTGCTGACCAGCGAAGCCGAGCAGCTGCCAAGCTCCGAAGGCCCGCTGGCGATTCGCGGCACCGAGGGCCTGGTGCTCAGTTATGCCAAGTGCTGCACACCGATCCCTGGCGACCCGATTGTCGGTCACCTGTCCGCAGGCAAGGGCATGGTTGTGCACCTGGACAACTGTCGCAACATCAGCGAACTGCGCCATAACCCGGAAAAATGCATCCAGCTGTCATGGGCCAAGGATGTCACCGGCGAATTCAATGTCGAGTTGCGTGTCGAGCTGGAACATCAGCGTGGCCTGATTGCCCTACTGGCCAGCAGCGTCAACGCCGCCGACGGCAACATCGAAAAAATCAGCATGGATGAACGCGATGGTCGCATCAGCGTGGTCCAGTTGGTGGTCAGCGTGCACGACCGCGTGCATCTGGCCCGCGTGATCAAGAAACTGCGTGCCTTGACCGGCGTGATCCGTATCACCCGCATGCGCGCGTAGCCAACTACTTCAACAGGAGTTCTTCATGACCAAGACCGTAATCACCAGCGACAAAGCACCTGCAGCCATCGGCACCTACTCGCAGGCGATCAAAGCTGGCAATACCGTCTACATGTCCGGGCAGATCCCGCTGGACCCGAAAACCATGGAACTGGTCGAGGGCATCGAAGCCCAGATCACCCAGGTCTTCGAAAACCTGACAGCCGTTGCCGAAGCCGCTGGCGGCTCGCTCAAAGACATCGTCAAACTGAACATCTTCCTGACTGATCTGGGACACTTCGCCAAGGTCAACGAGATCATGGGCAAATACTTCCAGCAGCCATACCCCGCTCGCGCGGCCATCGGCGTTGCAGCCTTGCCAAAAGGTTCGCAAGTCGAAATGGACGCTATCCTCGTCATCGAATAACTCTTTCCCGGCGGAGCCTGAACAGTTCCGCCCCTTCCCGTATAGGAACGACTGCTATGCGCGTTGCGCTTGCTCTCTCGCTGCTCGCCGCCTTGTTGAGCGGCTGCGCCAGCCATCCCCGTGACCCCGATGGCGTCTGGATCAACCAGGCCGCCATCGACGCTGCCGTAAAAGGTGGCAACCTGCGTCAGGCGCTGCTCGCCAATGGACCGAATCTGGAATGGCAGATCAATACCAAAGCCGGCCAGGCTTCGTTTTCCAACGGTTTTGAGCTGGGTGAAGGCAAGATCACCAGCGCGGCTGACGGCAAATACCATATCGAGTTTTACGGTCACTCCTTTGAAGAACTGAAGATCAAGGGCGATGACCTGACTCAGGCCGCCAGCGACTCAGGTCCGGAGCAACACTTCGTACAGCCTAAAGAGCCAAGCCCGGCAGGCGCACCTCCTGGCAGCAGCTTCGAAAAAGCGCTGTATACCGCTTATATGGGTGGTAAATGGAAGATCACCGACGGCGAAGGCGCAGGCAGTACCGTGCAATTCCATCCTGATGGCAGCGTCGATGGCTTGCCGGGCAACGACCGTTACGCACTGTGCCTGGCGGGTGATTGCGCCGCCATGAGCAGCGAGAACGACAGCCTGTGGCTGGAAAAGAACAAGCACGGCAACGCGTGGATCTTCATGCGCAAGGGCGACAAGCTGGAAATCCTCCAGGCGATGAATCAGGCTGGGGCCGACGACATGCCGGACCTGCATCCAGGTCCACGCAAGTGGCTGCTCGAGCGGGATTGATCCAAGCCGCGCAACACATTCTGTAGGAGCTAACTTGTTAGCGAGAGGCGGATGCGGTGCATCAGGTACTCCGCCTCGCGAACAAGTTCGCTCCTACATTGAATGAACCTCTTACTGCTCCGCTAGAACCGCCGCATACCCCTCGCGATAACTTAAATAACGCGGCACCCAGCCCAACGCCCGCGCCCTGGCGTTACTGCACCGCTTACTCCCCGTGCGACGCACGCTGGCTTCATCCGACCACTCGGTAACCCCCAGATATTCACGCAACCAGGCGACCACCTCAGCCAGTGGCGCTGGCGCGTCATCGACTCCCAGGTAGTAATCCTCCAGCGTAACCCCAAGCTCATCCGCCTGTAACAGACAGGCCAGGAGCCCGGCGGCATCGTCGGAATGTATCCGATTGGCGTAAAGCGGCGGCTCGGTCACTACGCGGTAACCCCGACGCACTTGGGTCAACAGCCATTCGCGACCCGGCCCATAGATGCCAGTCAAACGCACCACGCTGGCGGGAATGCCGCTGTGCAGCGCCAATTGCTCGGCCTCCAGCATCACCCGTCCGGAATAGCCCGTCGCTTCAGTTGGCGAGCTTTCATCGACCCACTCGCCGTTCTGCTGCCCGTAGACACTGCTGCTGGACACAAACAGCAAGCGTTTGGGCTTCTGGCCATGCTGTTCAAGCCAGCTCAAGACGTTGCGCAGGCCTTGAAGGTAGGCCATCCGATAGCCGGCTTCGTCGTGATCGCTCGCCGCGGCACTGTAAACCAGGTAATCAATCGCGGACGTTGGCCAGTCTTCAGGGCAATCGGCGTCGAACAAATCACCCGCCACACCGACAACACCGGCTGGCAGCCTCGAAACAGAGCGGCGTAATCCGTACACAGTCCAGTCGTCAATGAGCAGCTGACTGGCCAGCCGGCTTCCCACATCACCACAACCAGCGATCAAAACAGAGGGGGCGGGCATGTCTGAACTCCACAATAAACGCGCCGAAATGGCGGGGTAAAAGGCCAAAATCAGCCGTCAAAACTCGTCGAATAGTCGTAATCTAAATAAAAAAGATACTGTATTACTTTTGCTAACGAGAATTACTTGCAATAATGCCGGCTCGTTTGTTCTCCTCCCTAGCTCATGACTAGTTCGCAGTCGTAGAACGAAACCTCTTCTCCCTTCAGGTCCGGCCAGCATGACACGTATTCAATCCCCCGCCTCGCCAACCAAGATTGCCAGCCTGCCGCGCGCATGGCGTGGCATCGCCGCCCTGACGCTGAGCCTGTTGCTCGCCCCAGGCGCTTTCGCCACTGAGTCCGCGCCCCCTGCCGCACCGGCCGTTCACGCCGCGGCAACCAGCGTAGCCGACCCGGCTGCAAGCGAGCAGGACGCCAACGCGGCAGCCATCGACCACGCGATGGAAGCTTCCGTGACTCAGGCCAACGCCCTGAACATGAACAACGACCTGTCGCCATGGGGCATGTTTCAGCATGCCGACATCATTGTAAAACTGGTGTTGATCGGTCTGGCCATTGCGTCGGTCATCACTTGGACGATCTGGATCGCCAAAGGCTTCGAGCTGATGGGCGCCAAGCGTCGCCTGCGCAGCGAGATCGTCATCCTGAAAAAAGCCCGCACCCTAAGAGAAGCCAGCGACAGCGCGCCGAAAGAAGGCACGCTGGCCCACCTGCTGGTCCAAGACGCGCTTGAAGAAATGCGCCTCTCGGCCAATAGCCGCGAGCGTGAGGGTATCAAGGAGCGCGTGGCTTTCCGCCTGGAGCGTCTTGTCGCCGCCTGCGGTCGCAACATGAGCAACGGCACCGGCGTACTGGCAACCATCGGTTCTACCGCGCCCTTCGTCGGCCTGTTCGGTACCGTGTGGGGCATCATGAACAGCTTCATCGGCATCGCCAAAACCCAGACCACCAACCTCGCCGTCGTCGCCCCCGGCATTGCTGAAGCCCTACTGGCAACCGCACTGGGCCTGGTCGCGGCAATCCCGGCCGTGGTCATCTACAACGTTTTCGCACGCTCCATCACTGGCTACAAGGCACAGGTCGCCGACGCTTCGGCGCAAGTCCTGCTGCTGGTCAGCCGTGACCTCGACCACCTGCCGGCAGAACGTAGCCAGCCGCACGCGGTTAAAGTGGGTTAACGCATGGGCCTGCATCTGAACGAAAACGCCGGCGACGAGCTGGTCGAGAATCACGAAATCAACGTTACGCCGTTCATTGACGTGATGTTGGTGCTGCTGATCATCTTCATGGTCGCCGCACCGCTGGCGACGGTCGACATCAAAATCGACCTGCCCGCCTCCACCTCAAAGCCGGTACCGCGACCGGAAAAGCCGCTGTTCCTGAGCGTCAAGACCGACAAGAGTCTGTACCTGGGCGATGACAAAGTCAGCCGCGAGCAAATTGGACAGATTCTCGACGCCAAAACCCAAGGCAAGAAAGACACCACGATCTTCTTCCAGGCCGATAAAGGCGTGGACTACGCAGACCTGATGGACGTGATGAATGCCCTGCGCGGTGCTGGCTACCTGAAAGTTGGGTTGGTAGGTCTCGAGACGGTTGGTAAGAAATGATCACTTCGCGCCAAAAACTGACGCGCTATAGCGGCAGTCTGTTGTTGGTGCTCGCCGTGCATGCTGCCGCGATTCTGGTCGCGTTGCGCTGGTCGGCACCGCAGATCATTGAGTTGCCACCTTTGGCGATGATGGTCGAGCTGGCGCCCCTTCCGGAACCCGCGCCGCCACCGCCGCCAAGGGTCGTGCAAGCACCGCCGCCGCCGGCACCGGTCGAAGAAATGCCGTTGCCAAAGCTGGTCGAGGCGCCGAAACCGGTCATCGCCATTCCGAAACCGGAAAAGCCCAAGGTCAAGCCGCAACCGCCGCAGCCGGAGAAAAAGCCCGAGCTACCGAAGGAGAAACCTGTCGAGAGCAAGCCGGTGGATACGCCGCCTACTCCTGCGGAGCCAGTCAAATCCAGTGCGCCACCACAGACGTCGAGCCCGCCAACGGTGAGCAATGCGGTGCCTAACTGGCAAAGTGAATTGTTACGCCATCTGGCCAAGTACAAGCGCTATCCAGAGGATGCCCGGCGCCGAGGCATACAGGGTTCGGTCCGCTTGCGCTTTGTCGTGGACGCGGAGGGTAAAGTCTTGTCCTTCTCGCTTGCCAGCAATTCCGGGAACGCTTCATTGGATCGCGCCACACTGGAAATGATCAGCCGCGCACAGCCGCTGCCCAAACCTCCAGCCGAGTCGTTGACCAACGGCACGGTAGAACTGGTCGCGCCGTTCAATTATTCACTGGATAAACGCTAAATCGCGCTTTTGATTCATTTCCGCACCGTTGATAACGTGCGTCTATCGATGGCAGCCGCTATGCTGGGGCCGCAACTTCATGGACGCACGCTATGACCCTTACAGAATTGCGCTATATCGTTACGCTTGCCCAAGAGCAGCACTTCGGCCACGCGGCCGAGCGTTGCCATGTCAGCCAACCGACCCTCTCGGTAGGCGTGAAAAAGCTTGAAGATGAACTGGGTGTACTGATTTTCGAGCGCAGCAAAAGTGCCGTGCGCCTGACTCCGGTCGGCGAAGGCATCGTTGCCCAGGCGCAGAAAGTTCTGGAACAGGCGCAAGGTATTCGCGAGCTGGCCCAGGCCGGCAAGAATCAGCTGACAGCCCCGCTCAAGGTCGGTGCGATCTACACCGTCGGCCCTTACTTGTTCCCGCACCTGATTCCACAACTGCATCGGGTTGCCCCGCAAATGCCGTTGTACATCGAAGAAAACTTCACCCATGTACTGCGCGACAAACTGCGCAACGGTGAGTTGGACGCGATCATCATTGCGCTGCCGTTCAACGAAGCCGACGTGCTGACCCTGCCGCTCTATGACGAGCCGTTTTATGTGCTCATGCCAGCGGGCCATCCATGGACGCGCAAAGAGACCATCGACGCCGCCGCGCTGAACGACAAGAGCCTGCTGTTGCTCGGCGAAGGCCATTGCTTCCGCGATCAGGTCCTCGAAGCGTGCCCGACCCTGGTTAAAGGTGGCGAAGGTGCCAAGCACACCACTGTCGAATCCAGCTCGCTGGAAACCATTCGGCACATGGTTGCTTCCGGTCTGGGCATTTCGATTCTGCCGATGTCGGCAGTCGACAGTCATCACTACGCACCCGGTATCATTGAAGTACGGCCGATGAGCGCACCCGTGCCGTTCCGCACCGTGGCAATTGCCTGGCGTGCCAGCTTCCCTCGGCCAAAGGCGATCGAAATCCTCGCCGACTCCGTGCGCCTGTGCTCCGTGGCTCGTCCGAAAGCAGAAGTGAGCCAAGTCGCGACATGAGCGAGCTGTCCAAAGTCTCCGTCACGGCGCTGAAAGGCGTCGGTGCGGCCATGGCCGAAAAGCTGACCAAGGTCGGGTTGGAGAACCTGCAGGACGTTCTGTTTCATTTGCCTTTGCGCTATCAGGACCGCACGCGTGTAGTGCCGATCGGCGCGTTACGCCCCGGTCAGGACGCGGTGATCGAGGGCGTGGTCAGCGGCGCTGACGTGGTCATGGGCAAGCGCCGCAGTCTGGTGGTTCGCCTGGGCGACGGCACTGGCACGCTGAGCCTGCGTTTCTATCACTTCAGCAACGCGCAAAAAGAAGGGATGAAACGCGGTACTCATCTGCGCTGCTACGGCGAAGCCCGCCCCGGCGCGTCAGGATTGGAAATCTATCACCCGGAATACCGCGCCCTGACCGGGGACGAGCACTTCCCGGTCGAGCAGACCCTGACCCCTATCTACCCCACCACTGAAGGCCTGACTCAGCAGCGCTTGCGCCAGTTGAGCCAGCAAAGCCTGGCGATGCTTGGCCCCAAGAGCCTGCCGGACTGGCTGCCCGAAGAGTTGGCGCGCGATTACCAATTAGCCCCGCTGGACGAGGCCATACGCTATCTGCACCACCCACCGGCAGATGCCGATGTCGAAGAGTTGGCCCTCGGCCATCACTGGGCGCAGCACCGCCTGGCGTTCGAGGAACTGCTGACGCACCAGCTGTCGCAACAACGCCTGCGCGAGAGCCTGCGCTCGCAACGTGCGCCGTTGCTACCCAAGGCGACCAGGCTACCCGCGCAATTTCTCGCCAACCTCGGCTTTGCACCGACCGGCGCGCAACAACGCGTGGGCAATGAGGTCGCCTACGACCTCAGCCAGCCGGAACCCATGCTGCGCCTGATTCAGGGTGATGTGGGCTCGGGCAAGACCGTAGTCGCGGCGCTGGCGGCGTTGCAGGCCCTGGAAGCCGGGTATCAGGTTGCACTGATGGCGCCGACTGAAATCCTCGCCGAACAGCACTACGTCAACTTCAAGCGCTGGCTGGAACCGCTGGGCATTGAAACGGCGTGGCTGGCGGGCAAACTCAAGGGCAAGGCGCGAGTCGCCGCGCTTGAGCAGATCGCTACCGGCACACCCATGGTGGTCGGCACTCACGCGCTGTTCCAGGATGAAGTGCAGTTCAAGAACCTCGCTCTGGTGATCATCGACGAGCAACATCGCTTTGGCGTGCAACAGCGTCTGGCCCTACGCAAGAAAGGCATCGGCGGCCTGATGTGCCCGCACCAATTGATCATGACCGCGACGCCGATCCCGCGCACGCTGGCCATGAGCGCCTATGCCGACCTCGACACCTCGATCCTCGACGAACTGCCCCCAGGCCGGACGCCGGTCAACACCGTGCTGGTGGTCGATACTCGCCGCGTCGAGGTGATTGAACGCGTACGCGCAGCCTGCGCTGAAGGGCGACAGGCTTATTGGGTTTGCACGCTGATCGAAGAGTCCGAAGAGCTCACCTGTCAGGCAGCAGAGACTTCATTCGAAGACCTGAGCAGTGCGTTGGGTGAGTTGCGCGTGGGCTTGATTCACGGGCGCATGAAGCCGGCTGAAAAAGCCGCCGTCATGGCCGAGTTCAAACAGGGCGCATTGCAGTTGTTGGTGGCAACGACCGTGATCGAGGTTGGGGTCGACGTGCCCAATGCCAGCCTGATGATTATCGAGAACCCGGAACGTCTGGGTCTGGCGCAACTGCATCAATTAAGGGGGCGTGTGGGTCGGGGCAGCGCCGCAAGTCATTGCGTATTGCTCTATCATCCTCCCCTGTCGCAAATTGGTCGCCAGCGGTTGGGGATCATGCGCGAAACGAATGATGGTTTCATTATTGCGGAAAAAGATCTGGAATTGCGCGGGCCGGGAGAAATGCTCGGCACTCGGCAGACAGGTCTACTACAGTTCAAGGTCGCTGACCTAATGCGTGACGCAGACTTGTTACCGGCTGTTCGTGACGCCGCGCAAGCCTTGCTCGAACGCTGGCCGCATCATGTCAGCCCACTGCTGGAACGCTGGTTGCGGCATGGTCAGCAGTATGGACAAGTGTAAAGAGTGTCAGCCCACAACAACGCACAATAACTAAGCTGGTTATACTCCCTCGATTGTAGGAATCTGGATACACGCCATGACAGAAGTTGCTTTCGCCGATGCAACCCCACACACCCCGTCTGTCATCCGGTTATTGCTGGGCAAGTTAGCCGTCAGTTACCGAGAAGTCATGGATGACTCGAGCCTTTCAGCCTCTCGCAAAGTCCAGGGAATTCTGGTCGGCGACGCCATAGGCATGCTGATGGTGTTGTTTCCGCAGAACCATCTACTGGACCTCAACCGCCTCGCAGAGCTGACCGGTCGCCATTTGACTGCCGTTCCGCAAGAACGCATCAACCGCTTGCTGGGCCCTCACAACCAAAGCATCTTGCCGGGCCTGCCCGCACTGGTCGGCTCGCCCTGCCTGTACGAAGAGCGTCTGCTGCAAGAGCCAACACTGCTGATCAGCTCCGGCGAGCCGGGCCTGTTGCTGGAAGTGTCCAGCGAAGCCTTCAAAGGCATGGTCAGCAAGGCCAGCGCGGCAAACTTCGGTGAGCCGATCAGTTCGATCCGCCCGAACCTTGACCGCCCGGACGATGACCGCGAAGAAATCACCCAGGCAATGCACGCATTCACCGCGCGCCGTATCCAGCAGCGTCTGGAAGCCACGCTGGAGATTCCGCCGCTGGCGGAGACCGCGCAGAAAATCATCAAGCTGCGCGTCGACCCGGACGCCACGATCGACGACATTACCGGCGTGGTCGAGACCGATCCGGCACTGGCCGCTCAAGTCGTCAGCTGGGCGGCTTCGCCTTATTACGCCTCGCCTGGCAAGATTCGCTCGGTAGAAGATGCCATCGTGCGCGTGCTGGGCTTTGACCTGGTGATCAACCTGGCCCTGGGCCTGGCGCTGGGCAAGACCTTGAGCCTGCCGAAGGACCATCCACAGCACACCACGCCGTACTGGCAACAGTCGATTTATACCGCTGCGGTGATCGAAGGCCTGACTCGCGCCATGCCGCGTGCACAACGTCCGGAAGCCGGCCTGACCTACCTTGCCGGCCTGCTGCACAACTTCGGCTATCTGCTGCTGGCTCACGTGTTTCCACCGCACTTCTCGCTGATCTGCCGCCATCTGGAGGTCAACCCGCACCTGTGCCACAGCTATGTCGAACAGCACTTGCTGGGCATCAGCCGCGAACAGATCGGCGCCTGGCTGATGCGTTACTGGGATATGCCCGAAGAACTGGCGACCGCGCTGCGCTTCCAGCACGATCCATCCTACGCTGGCGCTCATTCCGAGTACGCCAACTTGGTGTGCCTGTCGGTGCGTTTGCTGCGCAAGAACAACATCGGTTCCGGCCCTGAAGAGGACATCCCGGACGAGCTGTACGAACGCCTGGGACTGAGCCGCGAAAAAGCTGAAGAGTCGGTGCAGAAGGTATTGGAGGCTGAAGTACTGCTGCGCGAACTGGCGTCGCAATTTACCCAGCAATAAAAACCTCGCAGGCACAAATCCACCGTAGGAGCTGCCGCAGGCTGCGATCAATCGCGAAGGCCGTTCCGGCCTTATCGCAGCCTTCGGCAGCTCCTACGGGACATGTGTATTGCCTGAAGACATAGCGCCTCCCACAGACTCAAGCCACCTTCTTCCTCGGCTTGAGGTACTTGGTCAACCCCTGGAACCAGATCACCAGACCCGGGTTGCCCTTGATCTGGATGTCCTTGTCCTGAATCCCCTGCATGAACGCCAACTGCTTGTTTTTGGCCTGCATCGTGGCGAATCCAAACGCCGCATCCTTGAACGTAATCGCGAATGCCGGCTCTGCAACCACGCCGGACTGACTGGCGATGCGCTGACCACTGACGATGAAGTGCCGCGCCACCTTGCCATCGAGCGTCTGCAGCTGGAAGGTCAGCTCTTTGCCGGACAATTGCTTTTGAAAGTCGGGATTGTTGCGACTGGCTTTGGCCATCAACAGGCCAAGCATCCACAGGAGAAAACGAAATTTCATGCACACGGCCTCATGGGGTGAGGTCGCAGTGTAGCGGTTCGGCTCGAAAGCACCGCAGCAAAATATCAGTGTATCGACGAATATCGCTACTTAGAGCGGATTGTTCGACAATTTTAGCTCTAGAATCTTGTTTGCTTCAGGCAAAAAAAATGAGCACTCGATTTAGTCGGCGTGCCCATTTTTTGCTGCTATTCGCCTCCCGCTAAGGCGTCCTGCAGATTAAGGATTAACGCTGTCTTTCAAGAATTTGCCAGGCTTGAACGCAACAGTGTTGCTGGCCTTGATTTTGACTGGCTCACCGGTTTGCGGGTTTTTCCCGGTACGGGCCCCACGGTGGCGCTGCAAAAAGGTGCCGAAGCCGACGAGGGTAACGCTGTCCTTACGGTGCAGAGCGCCAGTGATCTCTTCAAGAACGGCGTTAAGTACGCGGTTGGCCTGTTCTTTGGTGAGATCTGCTTTTTCAGCAATAGCGGCTGCGAGTTCTGGTTTACGCATATGAAGCCTCTTTGACGGTTTTTTGTTGTTATGTCCGTGCCGTTCTTCCCGAACAGCGACCAAAGTGCCGCAACAGCTCTACATTGCGGCAGACGGGAATGAGGATGGCATGCTGTTGGGGCCTGCGCCACCCTAAGCACGACGTTTATCGAGACAAAAACGAGGCTTATCCGACAGAACGACCAGTATTTATGCCAATAGGGGCGGAAGCGCTTTGTTTAGGGTCAGTTTTTCCATAACCGCAGTGCCGGTCAGCGCATATCCGAGCAGCTTTCCACTGGCATCGTGACACAGCGCCTTGATGTCTGCGCCCTGCCCCTCCACGGTCCAGGCGCCCTCCAGGCCGCGCGGCGGAGGCGATACCACCAACGGGCACACCGGGGTTTTTACGGTCACCGGCATCGGCCCGTATGTCACGGCAGTCGAATTGCCCGCCAGGGTCTGCGCCAAGGCTCGAGCGCAGCTCATCAGTGGCATCACATACAGCAGGTTCAGGCCATCTACCTCGGCACAGTCGCCCAAGGCGTAGATATTGGCGTGGGAGGTCTTCAACTGGCGATCGACCATAATCCCGCGCCCGGTCTGTAAACCGGCAGCCGCAGCCAGGTCCACGCGTGGGCGCAGGCCAATGGCCGATACCACCACGTCGCACGCCAGCACCTCACCGTCGGACAGATGCGCTACAAGCCCACCCTCGACCCGCTGCAAGCGCGTCAGCACCGGCCCCAGGTGGAAACGCGCGCCCAAGCTTTCCAGCCCCGCCTGAACAGCTGCAGCGGCGGCAGGGTGCAACAAGGTCGGCATGACCTGTTCGCAGGGTGCTACCAAATCAACTTCGTAACCGCCCAGGATCAGGTCGTTGGCGAATTCGCAGCCGATCAGGCCGGCGCCCAGCAACAGCACCCGATGTTTACCGGCGGCAGCGGCTCGAAAACGCGCGTAATCCTCCAGATCGTTGATCGGGAAGATCGCATCACCGGCGTCGCCTTCTACCGGTACACGCACGGTTTCCGCGCCCCAGGCGAGAATCAGGTCGCGGTAATACACGGCCTCCTCGCCAAGCCACAAGCGCTTATGGCCCGGGTCGATGCCGCTGACGCGGGTATGGGTGCGAATCTCGGCCTTCAGCGTTTCAGCCATGGCACCGGGCTCAGCCATACTCAGGCCGTCGGCTTCCTTGTTTTTGCCGAAGCCCGTGGAAAGCATCGGCTTGGAATAGGAACGGCCGTCATCCGCAGTGATCAGCAACAGAGGCGTTTCGCCGTCCAGCTTGCGAAATTCCCGGGCCAGGTTATAGCCCGCCAGGCCTGTGCCAACGATCACGACAGGTGCGTTCATTCAGTACTCCATAGGTAGCAAAAACAGGTAAAAAAGCTTGATCAGCCGATTTCGATCATCTCGAAATCCATTTTGCCCACGCCGCAGTCCGGGCACAGCCAGTCTGCAGGTACATCTTCCCAACGGGTGCCCGGAGCGATGTCATCGTCCGGCCAGCCCATGGCTTCGTCGTAGATCAAGCCACAGACAATGCATTGCCACTTCTTCATCGGTAAATACTCTCGGTTCTCAGGCTTATGGCACTGGCGGTCGATGGGTCATGCGATTGCCGCCAGGCTCAGCGCGTTTTGTACTGATCAGCGCGCCCGGATGCAAGCAAGAATGCAGTAAAGAGCATGCGTTGGGGGCTCAGACCCCGTAATCAAACATGCTAAGCTCGCCGCCTCGTTTGTGGCCAATAATTACCCACCGTGTCCCAGCAAATTCTTCTACCCGCGACTCCTGACTGGCGCCAGCAACATCAACTGGCGGAATTACCCGACCCTGTCGTGCTCGATTGGCTGTTCAATCAGGACTCGCTGACCCGTCGATTGACCCGTCTTTCTGCTGATGGCTTCAGCGTCACGCCGCTGTTCGAAGGCTGGCAAGCCTTGCGCGCGGACGAGTGCCTGGCGTTGGATCTAGCCGAGCACAGCCTTGGCTGGGTCCGTGAAGTGTATCTGCGCGGCAACGGTGAGAAATGGGTGTTCGCCCGCAGTGTCGCCGCGCAAAGCGCCTTGCAGGAAGGCGGTTTGAACATGGATGAGTTGGGCACCCGCTCTCTGGGCGAACTGCTGTTTTGCGACGAAGCCTTTGAACGCGGCGCCCTTGAGGTCTGTCACTACCCTGGCGCCTGGCTGCCCAGTGCGGATACCACCGAAGGTCTGTGGGGTCGGCGTTCGTGCTTCAGTCGCGGCACGTTGAGTCTGCTGGTCGCCGAAGTCTTTTTGCCGACGATGTGGCACGCGGTCGAGATCGCCGGGCCCGCTGTGATGGAGCATCACTGATGTACCTGACTTTGCTTAAATCGCTGAACCGCCTGAACCCGCGGATCTGGGACTTCATCCAGTTGATGCGCATCGACCGCCCGATTGGTATCTACCTGCTGTTGTGGCCAACCCTTTGGGCGCTGTGGATTGCTGCCAAAGGTGTACCGTCGGTCGGCAATCTGCTGATTTTTGTTATCGGCGTGTTCCTGATGCGCGCCGCCGGTTGCGTGATCAACGATTACGCCGACCGCAAGGTCGATGGGCACGTCAAACGCACCGAGCAACGCCCGCTGGTCAGCGGCAAAGTCAGCGCCCGCGAAGCGCTGGTGCTGTTTGCGGTGCTGGTGGCACTGAGCTTCGGACTGGTCCTGCTGACCAACTCGCTGACTGTCTGGCTGTCCTTCGGCGGCGTGGCGCTGGCTGCCAGCTACCCGTTCATGAAGCGCTACACCTACTACCCGCAGGTGGTCCTTGGCGCTGCGTTCTCGTGGGGCATGCCGATGGCCTTCACCGCACAAACCGGCGACCTGCCTGCCGCCGCGTGGTTGCTGTATATCGCGAACCTGCTGTGGACCGTGGGCTACGACACCTACTACGCGATCACCGACCGTGAAGACGACCTGAAAATCGGGGTCAAATCCACCGCCGTACTCTTCGGTGATGCGGATCGAGTGATCATCCTGTCGCTGCAAGGCCTGGCGCTGCTGTGCCTGTTGCTGGCCGGGGCGCGTTTCGAAATGGGGGTCTATTTCTATTTCGGAATTCTGGCAGCTGCCGCCTGTTTTGCCTGGGAGTTCTGGTACACACGCAATCGCGATCCGCAGCGTTGCTTCAAGGCATTTCTGCACAATCACTGGGCGGGATTGGCGATCTTTGTCGGTATCGTCGTCGATTACGCAATGCGCTAACCGTCGGCTTTCAGGCCGACGGCAACGCAAATCGTCGACGCTTAGTGCTTAGGACCGGCGATATGCCAGACATCACCCTTGCCGTCGCCCAACATGTCTCCGGGTTTTTTGTCCATTTTGAAGGTATAGAGCGGCATGTTGTCGTACGCCCATTGCATGGTGCCGTCGCCACGTTTGACCATCGTCCATTTGCCCTCGGCCTTGGCGTCTGCCGGCGCCATCATCGGCGGCCAGTTTTCAGCACACTTGTCGGCACACATGGATGTGGCAGCGCCTTTGTCCTTATCGAAGGTGTAAAGCGTCATGCCCTTGTGATCGACCATCATGCCGTCTTTCATCATGGCCGGGTCCGCAGCGAACGCCATTCCAGAAGAAGCCAGCGCGGCAGCGGCCAATAAGCCAAGCAAAGAACTCGAAATTTTCAGCATCAGATACGTCCTCTTTTTTTTAAGTCGGAACCCTTAGCTTAGCCCCGTAATAGACAGCCATACTAGTCTGGCCCCAAGGTGTCACACGACTGCAATATTTCCGTTATCTAATGCGGCGCAAGACAGTTAAATGACAAGAGGATTAAGCATGGTTGGCAGGAGCATTCTGATCGTTGACGACGAAGCGCCTATTCGCGAAATGATCGCCGTTGCGTTGGAAATGGCCGGCTACGATTGCATGGAAGCGGAAAACTCCCAGCAGGCCCATACCATTATCGTTGACCGCAAACCGGATCTGATCCTGCTCGACTGGATGCTGCCGGGTACGTCGGGCATCGAATTGGCTCGCCGCCTGAAACGAGATGAGCTGACCGGTGATATCCCGATCATCATGCTCACGGCCAAAGGCGAAGAGGACAACAAGATTCAGGGCCTGGAAGTCGGCGCGGATGATTACATCACCAAGCCCTTCTCCCCCGCGAACTGGTCGCCCGCCTCAAGGCCGTGCTGCGTCGCGCAGGCCCAAGCGATGGCGAATCACCGATTGAAGTCGGCGGCCTGCTGCTCGACCCGATCAGCCACCGCGTGACCATCGATGGCAAACCGGCCGAGATGGGGCCGACCGAATACCGCCTTCTGCAATTCTTCATGACTCACCAGGAACGCGCCTACACGCGCGGCCAACTGCTGGATCAGGTCTGGGGTGGCAACGTCTATGTCGAAGAACGCACCGTGGATGTTCACATTCGTCGCCTGCGCAAAGCCCTCGGCGACGCTTACGAAAATCTGGTACAAACCGTCCGCGGAACCGGCTACCGCTTTTCGACAAAGAGCTGAGAGTGTCTTTCTAGAGCGCTCCTGCTGCTGGCACACCACTCGACAAGGATGCGTTTGAATTGAACCAAAACTGGCATGGCACGTTGATTCGTCACGTGCTGCTGTTGATCACCGCCTGCCTGGTGATCGGCCTGATCAGTGGCTATTACGGCTGGAGTCTGGCGGCGGGCCTGGGAATTTACCTGGCCTGGACGCTCAAGCAATTGCTGCGTATGCACGAGTGGCTGCGCCAGCACAAACCCGACGAACCACCGCCTGACGGTTACGGTTTGTGGGGCGAAGTATTTGACAGCATTTACCACCTGCAACGCCGTGATCAGCGCGTGCGTGGCCGATTGCAGGCCGTGATCGACCGCGTGCAGGAATCCACCGCGGCATTGCGTGACGCAGTGATCATGCTCGACAGCGACGGTAATCTGGAATGGTGGAACCGCGCCGCAGAAACCCTGCTCGGGCTGAAGACGCCGCAAGACAGCGGCCAGCCTGTGACCAACCTGGTGCGTCACCCGCGCTTCAAGGAATACTTCGAGCTCGAAAATTACATTGAGCCACTTGAAATTCCTTCACCGATCAACGATCGCATACGGGTGCAATTACTCCTCACCCGCTATGGCAACAACGAACACCTGATGTTGGTCCGCGATGTGACCCGCATTCATCAGTTGGAGCAGATGCGCAAAGACTTCATCGCCAACGTATCCCATGAACTGCGCACGCCGTTGACGGTGATTTGCGGCTATCTGGAAACCTTGCTCGACAACGTCGAAGGCGTGAATCCACGCTGGGTGCGCGCCTTGCAGCAGATGCAGCAGCAAGGTGGACGCATGCAGACCCTGCTCAATGACTTGCTGTTGCTGGCCAAGCTGGAAGCCACCGACTACCCCTCGGATAACCAGCCGGTGGCGGTCTCGAGTCTGCTGCAGAGCATCAAGAACGATGCGCAGGAACTGTCCGGACAACGTAACCAGGAAATCACCCTGGAGGTCGAGGGCAGCGCCTCGCTCAAAGGCAGCGAACCCGAGCTGCGCAGTGCCTTTTCCAACCTGGTGTTCAACGCGGTGAAGTACACCCAAGCCGACGGTAAAATCCAGGTTCGCTGGTGGAGCGATGAACGGGGCGCGCACCTGAGCGTGACCGATTCGGGTCCCGGCATCGAAAGCAAACACATCCCGCGTTTGACCGAACGTTTCTATCGTGTGGACTCCAGCCGAGCCTCCAATACAGGCGGCACGGGGCTGGGCCTGGCGATCGTCAAACATGTTTTGTTACGCCATCGCGGAACACTGGATATCAACAGCGTGGTAGGTAAAGGCAGCACCTTCACTTGCCACTTTGCGCCCTCGCAAGTGATCAATCCTTGACCAAGCCACTAGGCAAGCTGGCCGGTAGCCGCTACATTGCCGGTCTTATGCCCGCCACTTTGGCGATGGCAGCACTCCCCCTTAGATGACACGGAATCTTTAAAACTCCACCATGGACCCTTCTCCCGGTTTCACCCTTACATCGCTCTTCGCCGATTTCGGCATGATTCTTTTTGCAATGATCCTGGTGCTGCTCAACGGTTTTTTCGTTGCCGCTGAATTCGCCATGGTCAAACTGCGCGCGACCCGGGTCGAGGCGATCGCCAAGACCAATGGCTGGCGCGGGCATATCCTGCGCACCGTTCACAGCCAGCTGGACGCTTACCTCTCTGCTTGCCAACTCGGCATCACCCTCGCATCCCTGGGCCTCGGCTGGGTCGGTGAGCCGGCGTTCGCACACCTGTTGGAGCCGCTGCTTGATGCGGTGGGCGTGCAGTCGCCGGAAGTGATTCGCGGCGTGTCGTTCTTCACCGCGTTCTTCATGATTTCCTATCTGCACATCGTGGTCGGTGAGTTGGCGCCAAAATCCTGGGCGATCCGCAAACCCGAACTGCTGTCGTTGTGGACCGCCGTGCCGCTGTACCTGTTCTACTGGGCCATGTACCCGGCGATCTACCTGCTCAACGCCAGCGCCAACGGCATCCTGCGCATTGCCGGTCAGGGCGAGCCCGGCCCGCATCACGAGCACCATTACAGCCGTGAAGAACTGAAGCTGATCCTGCACTCAAGCCGCGGCCAGGACCCCAGCGACCAGGGCATGCGTGTGCTGGCATCTGCTGTGGAAATGGGCGAACTGGAGGTCGTCGACTGGGCCAACTCCCGCGAAGACCTGGTGACCCTGGACTGCAACGCGCCGCTCAAGGAAATCCTTGCGCTGTTCCGTCGCCATAAGTTCAGTCGTTACCCGGTGTACGACGCCGAGCGCAACGTGTTCGTCGGCCTGCTACACATCAAGGACCTGCTGCTGGAACTGGCAGCGCTGGATCACCTTCCCGAGTCGTTCAACCTCGACGAACTGACCCGACCGCTGGAGCGTGTCTCCAAGCACATGCCGTTGTCGCGCCTGCTGGAGCAATTCCGCCAGGGTGGCGCGCACTTCGCCGTGGTTGAAGAAGCCGACGGCAAAGTCATCGGCTACCTGACCATGGAAGACGTGCTGGAAGTGCTGGTCGGCGACATCCAGGATGAACACCGCAAGGCCGAACGCGGCATCCTCGCCTATCAGCCAGGCAAACTGCTGGTACGAGGCGATACGCCGCTGTTCAAGGTCGAACGCCTGCTTGGGGTGGATCTGGACCATATCGAGGCAGAAACCCTCGCAGGCTTGATCTACGAAACCCTGAAGCGGGTTCCCGAAGAAGAGGAAGTGCTGGAGGTCGAAGGCCTGCGCATCATCATCAAGAAGATGAAAGGCCCGAAAATCGTCTTGGCCAAAGTGCTGAAGATCGACTGAACCCTGGACGTTGCGGTTTGAAACGCCACCCCTGTATTGGGGTTGTCAGTTCCCACCCACCGCGAAGTTAGGCAGCATGTCGACATGCTCGGCAAACTGATACGGAATCGACTCCAGCCCCAGCCCGGCATTGCGCTGCACCACAAAATGCAGATGCGGGCCGGTGCTGTTGCCGGTATTGCCAGAGCGCGCCAGATCAGTACCCACTACCACGCGCTGACCTTCCTTGACGCACACCGAACCCTGCTTCAGGTGCAGGTAGACGCCCATGGTCCCGTCATCGTGCAGGATTCGCACAAAGTTGCCTGAAGGGTCCACTCCGCGACCCGACTGACCATTCTCGGTCTTGATCACAGTCCCGGAACGAGCCGCGATAATCGGTGTGCCTTCGGGCATCGCAATATCGATCGCATATCGACTGCGCACACCAAAGTGACTGAATTTGCCATTGGGACCTTGGCTGATACGGAACGGGCCACCTCTCCACGGCAACGGGTAGCGGTAGCCAAGCGCCTGAACCTCAGGGTCACCCAGCGAGAACCGCAGCTTGGGTGTGTAAACCAAACCTTGCCCGACGTCTTTTGGACTGAGCACGATAAAACGCAGATAGCTGCGCGACTGCACCACCCGACGGATCGGCTTGTCGTTCACGCCCAGCACGTTCTTCATTGCGCTGAGCTGTAACTCGACCTCGACCGGCGCATACGTGTCATTGCGCACGTACAGACTGTGTACACCATTTTTCTTCGTGACCTCCAGATGCACCTGGCGATCGAAATTCTCGACAATCCGCTCCCGCGGCTTCATGACCACAGCGCCGGGCGTCGGTTTGTCGGTAAACGACACCACGCCATTGGCGTCGGTAAATCGATAGATGGTCAACGCCGCCGCCGATTGTGCAGTCAGCAGCAGAGCACACAGGAGGATTAGACGATTGAGCATCGTGATTAATCTGGATGGTGGAAGGCAGGGCAAGCGTAGCAGCGATCCACCGCCATTTGGGTATGGCTGAATCAATCAGTCGCAAAGAAATATGCGAGTCGGTAGCGTCAGAAATTTCGCGTCAACCACACGACTCTTTAGGCGCCAACTTGTTCGCGAAGCGGTTTGCCAGACACACCGCGTCAGGCCCCTCGCCAACAAGTTGGCTCCTACAGGGCATCGACAGGCCTGGCAAACCGCGCCCGGCTATCTAACGATCAACCGCCCGGAACGAAGTGCTTCTGCGCCGTGCCACGAGCAATCAGGCGGGAGACGTAATCGAGTTTCTGCGCATCCTGGTCGACGAAGCGGAAGGTCAGTTGCAGCCAGTCGCTGTCAGGTTTGGGCTCGTAAGCGACAACGGCGTGCAGGTAGCCGTTGAGGCGGGCGATTTCGGCGTTCTCGCCCTGCTCAAGGTCGAGTACAGCGCTGTCGAGTACCTGAGGCAGGACTTCACCGCGACGCACCACCAGCAGCGCCTCCTTGAGGCTCAGGGCCTTGATCACGCACTGCTGGTTGCCGCTTGGTAAACGCAGCTGACCTTGACCGCGACCACTGGCCGCTACCGAAGGCGCAGCAGCAGGTGCCGTCGGGGCAGCTGGGGCAGAGCCGGCAGGCCCACTGGCGCGAGCGATCTGATCAAGCAGGCCGACGCTGGCAGGACGCACAGCCGGTTTGATCACCTCTGCCTTACCACCGGTCAAGGCGCTGAGCGAGTCGTTGGCAAATGCCGAGTTCATTTTGGTCGGTGCGCCGGCCATCAGCGCGTCGAGCTTGCCGACTTTGGCCAGGGCTTTCTTGACCTTGGTCAGCAGTTGCTCGTTGGTGAATGGCTTGCCGATAAAATCGGTTACCCCGGCCTGGATTGCCTGAACCACGTTTTCCTTGTCGCCACGGCTGGTGACCATGATGAACGGCATGGTCTTCAGGCTTTCCTGCTGACGGCACCAGGTCAGTAGCTCAAGGCCCGACATTTCCGGCATTTCCCAGTCGCACAACACCATGTCGAACGTTTCGCGCTCCAGCAGAATCTGCGCCTTGCGCCCGTTGATGGCGTCCTCGATCTGTATTCCAGGGAAGTAGTTACGCAGGCCTTTCTTCACCAAATCACGAATAAACGGGGCGTCATCCACGACCAACACACTGACTTTACTCATCGACCACTCCTTTAAAATCCCGGCAAGCATAGCGTTGGCTGATGGCCAATTGCTAAACCGATTAACGACGCCGGACTTTTCGTTCGCGGGCGGCTGGAAAATGGATACCTGAAACGAAAAAAGCCCGGCAGCGTGCCGGGCATTTTTTTACAGGCAATCTTATCTATCGTCAGACTTGCCCAGAACATTAGCGTTGTCGCTGCTAATGCCCTGCACTTCTTCCTTCATGCGCTTGAGGCCCATGTGGCGGACGTCTGTGCCGCGGACCAGATAAATCACCAGTTCCGAGATATTGCGCGCGTGGTCGCCGATGCGTTCCAGCGAGCGCAGGACCCAAATCACGTTGAGAACCCGCGAGATAGAGCGCGGATCTTCCATCATGTAGGTCACCAGCTCACGCAACGCCGTCTTGTATTCACGGTCGATGACTTTGTCGTACTGCGCCACGGACAGCGCCAGATCGGCGTCGAAGCGGGCGAATGCGTCGAGCGCATCACGAACCATGTTACGAACCTGATCGCCGATATGACGCACCTCGACGTAACCGCGCGGTGATTCGCCTTCTTCGCTCAGCTGAATGGCGCGCTTGGCGATCTTGGTCGATTCGTCACCGATGCGCTCCAGGTCGATCACCGACTTGGAGATGCTGATGATCAAACGCAGGTCCGAAGCCGCAGGCTGACGACGGGCAAGAATGCGCAGGCATTCTTCGTCGATGTTGCGTTCCATCTGGTTGATCTCGTCGTCGACGTCACGAACCTGCTGGGCCAGGCCCGAGTCCGCTTCGATCAACGCGGTCACTGCATCGTTAACCTGCTTCTCAACCAGGCCACCCATCGCCAACAGGTGGCTACGCACCTCTTCAAGCTCTGCGTTGAACTGCTGAGAGATGTGGTGCGTAAGGCTGTCTTTATCGATCATGATCGCTCCGCGGCAGCTTCAAGCTCCGAGCCTTAAGCTGCAATAGTTATGTAGAGATATCCAACATTCAACGCCGCTTCTGACTTGCGGCCTAACGCTTGAAGCTTGCCGCTGCTCCCTAGCCATAACGACCGGTGATGTAGTCTTCCGTCTGTTTCTTCGCGGGATTGGTGAACAGCGTATCGGTGTCGCCAAACTCGACCAGCTTGCCCATGTACATGAAGGCGGTGTAATCCGAAACGCGCGCCGCCTGTTGCATGTTGTGGGTCACGATGACGATGGTGTATTTCGATTTCAGTTCGTAGATCAGTTCTTCAACTTTCAGCGTCGAAATCGGATCGAGTGCTGAACAAGGCTCGTCGAGCAGCAGAACTTCAGGCTCCACGGCGATGGTGCGGGCGATCACCAGGCGTTGCTGCTGACCACCGGACAACCCGAGTGCCGACTCATGCAGACGGTCTTTGACCTCATCCCACAGCGCCGCGCCTCTGAGTGCCCACTCGACGGCTTCATCGAGTACACGTTTCTTGTTAATGCCCTGAATCCGCAAACCGTAAACCACGTTTTCATAGATGGTTTTCGGGAACGGGTTCGGCTTCTGGAACACCATGCCGACGCGACGACGCAGTTCAGCGACGTCCTCGCCTTTGCGGTAGATATTGTGGCCGTACAGGTTGATCGCGCCATCGACCCGGCAGTCGTCGACCAGATCGTTCATCCGGTTGAAGGTGCGCAGCAGGGTCGACTTGCCGCAGCCGGACGGGCCGATGAAGGCGGTCACGCGCTGCTTGGGAATGTTCATGCTGACGTCGAAAAGCGCCTGCTTGTCGCCGTAGAACAGGTTCAGGCCCGGCACTTCCAGGGCAACGGTTTCGCTCCCCAGGTCCAGGCTCTGCTTATTGCGTCCCAAGGCCGACATGTTGATGCCGTGGGTATGGGTTTCGTGCTGCATGGTGTACTCCATACGCTAACAATTCGTTTCATCGAACCGCCCTCCTCAGGTGAGTGGGCGGCGCTTTTCAATCAGCTGTCCAGCGCTTTGTATTTTTCGCGCAGGCGGTTACGAATGGCCACCGCCGACAGGTTGAGCAAGGCAATCACCAGCACCAACAGCAACGCCGTGGCGTAAACCAGTGGGCGCGCGGCTTCAACGTTCGGGCTCTGGAAGCCGACGTCATAGATATGAAAGCCCAGGTGCATGATTTTCTGGTCAAGGTGCAGGTACGGGTAGTTGCCGTCCACCGGCAGCGACGGCGCCAGTTTCACCACGCCTACCAGCATCAACGGCGCCACCTCACCGGCGGCTCGTGCCACCGCGAGGATCATGCCGGTCATCATGGCCGGGCTGGCCATCGGCAACACAATCTTCCACAGGGTTTCGGCCTTGGTTGCACCGAGCGCCAGCGAACCTTCGCGAATCGTGCGCGGGATACGCGCAAGGCCTTCTTCTGTGGCGACGATCACCACGGGCACGGCGAGCAATGCCAGGGTCAACGAAGCCCAAAGCAAGCCCGGCGTACCGAAGGTCGGTGCAGGCAGGGATTCGGGGAAGAACAGCCGATCGACCGAACCGCCCAGTACATAAACGAAGAACCCAAGACCAAAGACCCCGTAGACAATCGCCGGCACCCCGGCGAGGTTGTTCACGGCGATGCGGATCAAGCGCGTTACCGGGCCCTGACGTGCGTATTCACGCAGGTAGACCGCCGCCAGCACGCCAAATGGCGTAACGATCACCGCCATGATCAGGGTCATGATCACGGTACCGAAAATTGCCGGGAAAACCCCGCCTTCGGTGTTGGCTTCACGTGGGTCTTCGCTAAGGAATTCCCACAGCTTTTTGAAGTAGAAACCAAGCTTGGTCACGCTGCCCATCGCGTTCGGTTGATAAGCGTGAACCACTTTGCCAATGCTGATTTCGACCTCTTTACCATTGGCGTCGCGGGCCGTCAGGCTGTCGCGGTTGAAGGCTTGGTGCAGGCCTGCCAATTGGTCTTCGATACCCTTATAACGGGCATCCAGCTCGGCACGCTCGCCGTCCATGTCCGCCTGGGCGGCGGCATCGAGCTTACCGTCGAGTTCCAGCTTGCGCTTATGCAAGCGCAGACGTTCGATACCGTGGTTGATGGCGCCGATGTCTTTCTTTTCGAGGCTGCTCAACTCACCGGCGAGTTGCGAAACCCGCTTGATCCGATCCTGCAGAATTGGCCACGCCGCGTCGCCTTCTGCGATGACCTTGCCATCTTCCTTGACGTTGACCAGATAGCCGTAGAAGTTGCCCCACTCGCGGCGCTCCAGGGTCATCAGCTCAGGCGGTGTTTTCTGTTCGGTCAGCCACTCGCCGACCACCCAGGTAAAGTCGCTCGGGTTGATGTCACGGTTGCCCACTTTGAACAATTCGCGAGTCATGAACTCTGGACCCGCGTCAGGCACAGGCAGGCCGGCACCTTTGAGGCGTGCGCGTGGCACCTCCTCTTTCTCGACCAATTCACCGATCAGTACATGGCTGGGTTGGTTAGGCACGTTGTATTGCGTCAACACCACGTCCGCCGGCCAGAAATTACCCAGCCCACGCACTGCGAGCACCAGCAGCAGACCCAAGGTCATGATCACGGCAATCGATACCGCGCCCGCACTCATCCAGACGCCGGGGGCGCCGCTTTTGAACCAGCTCTTGAGGGAGTTCTGTTTCACAGACTTCTACCTTCCTTAGAGAGACGAGTATTTCTTGCGAAGACGCTGACGAATCAGCTCCGCAAGCGTGTTCATCACAAAGGTGAAGGTCAGCAACACCAACGCCGCGAGGAACAGCACTCGATAATGACTTCCGCCCACTTCAGACTCCGGCATCTCCACCGCGACGTTCGCCGCCAGGGTGCGCATGCCTTCAAACAGGTTCATGTCCATGATCGGCGTGTTGCCGGTGGCCATCAGCACGATCATGGTTTCGCCAACGGCGCGGCCCATGCCGATCATCAAGGCCGAGAAGATGCCCGGGCTGGCAGTCAGGATCACCACGCGGGTCAAGGTCTGCCACGGCGTCGCACCGAGGGCCAGCGAGCCTAGGGTCAGGCCACGCGGTACGCTGAACACCGCGTCTTCGGCGATGGAATAAATGTTCGGGATCACTGCAAAGCCCATCGCCAGGCCCACCACCAATGCATTGCGCTGGTCGTAGGTGATGCCCAGATCGTTGGAGATCCACAGACGCATGTCGCCGCCGAAGAACCAGTTTTCCATGTGCGAACTCATGCCCAGCGACGCCCAGCCAACCAGCAACACGACTGGAATCAGCAGCGCCGACTCCCAGCCATCCGGCACCCGCAGGCGGATCGATTCAGGCAAGCGGCTCCAGGTGAAGCCGGCTACCAGAATGCCGATCGGAGTCAACATCAGCAGGCTGAAGATGCCCGGCAAATGCCCTTCCAGGTACGGCGCCAGGAACAGGCCGGCGAAGAAACCGAGGATCACCGTCGGCATCGCTTCCATCAATTCGATCACCGGCTTGACCTTGCGGCGCATGCCCGGAGCCATGAAATACGCGGTGTAGACCGCAGCGGCAATCGCCAGTGGCGCGGCCAGCAGCATCGCGTAGAACGCGGCTTTCAAGGTGCCGAAGGTCAGTGGTGCAAGACTCAGCTTGGGCTCGAAGTCACTGCTGGAGGCCGTGGACTGCCAAACGTATTTCGGCTCATCGTAGTTTTCGTACCAGACCTTGCTCCACAACGCGCTCCAGGAAACTTCCGGATGCGGGTTATCGAGGGCCATCGGCAGTAGCTTGCCGCCTTGTTCGACGATGATCTGGTTCGCGCGCGGCGACAACCCCAGGACACCCGGACCGTCCGCTACCTGGTCAATCAACAAGGTACGGTGTGCCGTGCTGTGGAATACACCCAGCTTGCCCGCAGCGTCCAGTGCGACGAAACCTTTGCGTCGCTCTTCGCCGGAGAGCTGCACGATCGGCGCAGTGCCCATCTGGAAATCGCGAATATGCTGGAAACGCTGTTCGCCATCGGTATCCCGGGCCATGAACCACTGGGACAGACCGCCTTTTGACGTACCAATGATCAATGACACGCCACCCACCAACTGCGTACTGGCGGTGACTTCGGCATTGCCATCTTCAAGCAGCTTGTAGCGGCCGTTGAGGCTGCGATCACGCAGGCTGAACACATCGGCCTGGGCACGGCCGTTGATCACGTACAGCCACTGCTGACGAGGATCGATAAAGATCGCTTTGACCGTTTCCGTCATCTGCGGCAGTTCAATGCGTGCCTGCTCGCTGGTGGTTTCGCCGGTCATCATGTTCTCTTCCTGAGTCACGGAGAGAACGTGCAATTGCGCGCCCGTGGAGCTGGCCAGCACCAATGCCTTATCGCTGGCGTTAAGGCTGACGTGTTCCAGTGGTCGGCCTTGCTCATCCAGGCTCAGCGGCGCCTCACCGAAGGGGTAAGTAATCGCGGGAGCAATGGTCTTCTTACCGTCCGGGTAGGTGATCACGTAGATGTGCTTGAACACCATTGCCTGGCCGTTGGACAGCCCCAACACCATCAGCGTGCTGCCCGGCTGATCCTTGCCAATCGACGTGACGCTGGTGCCCGGCGGAATCGGCAAAGCGACGCGCTTGAGTTCAGAACCATCGTTCGTGCGGAAGAACAGCGCCTCGCCTTTATCGGACACCCGCAGGCCAACCTGATTTTGCTCTTCAATGGCAATACTCAGGGGCTTGCCCGCGTCCTGCATCCAGGTCGGGCTCAGTGCGCTGGCCGGGGTCAGTTTGGCGCCTTGGAACAACGGCGCAACCACGTAGGCGAGGTAGAAGAAAATCAAGGTAATGGCGGCCAATACGGCCAGGCCACCGACAAATACGTACCAACGGGTCATGCGGTCTTTCAGTGCGCGAATACGGCGCTTACGCAAAAGCTCGGGCGTATTGAAGTCAATTCGCTCGGGGGGAGACTTTTGAGTCGTGTTGGAGTTAGCCAGATCATTCATGCGCTCACCCTAACGGTCCTTTATGACAAAAACATTACAGCGCAGAGACGCAAAAAGTCCGCCGCCCAAACCTACTGGCAGCGGACTGCGAATTGAGTGGCGGAGTCCCGTTAAACGGGCTCCGCACTGAGGTTTGAGAAGAGCAAGACAGCGCTTGCTCTCGATTCTCAACCTTACTGGGCGGCTACACCAGCAGCGCCTTCTTGCAGACCCAGATCAGCCAGTGCCTTTGCGGCGACTTTGGCTGGAAGTGGAATATAACCGTCTTTGATGACAACTTCTTGACCCTGTTTCGACAGGACCAATTTCACGAACTCGGCTTCCAGCGGTGCCAGCGGCTTGTTCGGTGCCTTGTTCACATAGACATAGAGGAAGCGCGACAGTGGGTATTTGCCGTTCAGCGCATTTTCTTCGCTGTCTTCGATGAACTCAGTGCCGCCTTTCTTCGACAGGGCAACGGTTTTCACGCTGGAGGTTTTGTAACCGATACCCGAGTAGCCGATGCCGTTCAGCGAGCTGCTGATCGAGCTTACGACCGAAGCCGAACCAGGCTGTTCGTTAACATTAGGACGGAAGTCACCTTTGCACAGGGCTTCTTCCTTGAAGTAACCGTAAGTGCCGGACACCGAGTTACGACCGAACAGCTGGATAGGCTTGTTCGCCAAGTCGCCGGTCACACCGACATCCCCCCAGGTCTTGGCTTCGGTCTTCGCGCCGCACAAACGGGTGGCCGAGAAGATCGCGTCCACTTGCTCCATGGTCAGGTGCTGAATCGGGTTGTCTTTGTGGACGAAGATAGCCAGCGCATCAACCGCTACCGGGATGGCGGTCGGCTTATAGCCGTACTTCTGTTCGAAAGCCGCCAGTTCGGTGTCCTTCATTTTGCGGCTCATCGGGCCCAGGTTCGAGGTGCCTTCAGTCAGCGCAGGTGGCGCAGTGGCCGAGCCGGCGGCTTGAATCTGGATATTCACGCTTGGGTATTCTTTCTTATAGGCCTCGGCCCACAAGGTCATCAGGTTTGCCAGGGTGTCGGAACCCACACTGGACAGGTTGCCAGAGACACCGGAAGTCTTGGTGTAGCTTGGGATGGAAGGGTCTACTGCCGCTACTGCGCTGGCAGTCGCGATGCCTGCGGCGACAAAGGTCAGGGCCGCCATCAATCGCTTAATTGTCATACCTTGCTCCTAGCAAATTTTGTCTGTGTTGAATCGGTGGGCAACTACCTGAATGCCGCGTGAACACTCTATGAAAGGTATATGACAGAAAGATGACTGGCCACCACCGGGTTTCGGGATGGCCATGACTATAGAGGGAGGCCGCAGCGGGCCTGGCTTTGCGGGGATTTTAAGCGGTGGCCAGACGGTGTTTTGGTAACAAATAGACACCAATTAACATCCCCATCACACACAGAATCGCTACATACCACGACGGCCCCATCGGATTGGCTTTAAGCATGAAGGTCACCACCATTGGCGTCAGACCACCAAAGATCGCATACGCCAGGTTGTAGGAAAACGACAGGCCCGAGAACCGCACCACCGCCGGGAAGGCTTTGACCATGACGAACGGCACCGCGCCCACTACGCCGACAAACAAACCAGTCAGGGCATACAGCGGGAACAGCCAGTCCGGGTTGGCTTGCAGGCCGTGGTAGAAAGTCCACGAACTGATCAACAGCCCGAGGCAGCCAAGAATGAACACCCATCCGGCACCAAAACGGTCAGTCAACGAGCCGGCACCGATGCAACCCAGGCTCAGCGCGATGATCGCCAGGCTGTTGGCTTTGAGCGCCGTCGCCGGGGCGAACCCATAAACTGTCTGCAACAAGGTAGGAGTCATCAGAATGACCACCACAATGGCCGCCGACAGCATCCACGTCAGCAGCATCGACAGCACGATCGCGCCACGGTGGTCGCGCAACACTGCCTTGAGCGGCACCTCGTCAGCCAGCGCCTTGCGCGCCTGCAGCTCGGCGAATACCGGCGTTTCATGTAACCAGCGACGCAGGTAAACCGACAGCAAACCGAACACACCACCCAGCAGGAACGGAATACGCCATGCGTAATCGAGCATTTCCTGTGCGTTATAAAGGCTATTGATCAGCGTCGCGACCAACGAGCCCAGCAAAATACCCGCTGTCAGGCCGGCGGTAAGTGTGCCGCATGCGTAACCGATGCTACGAGAAGGAACGTGTTCCGACACAAATACCCACGCGCCCGGCACCTCACCACCAATCGCAGCGCCCTGGATGATCCTCATTAATAGCAACAACAGCGGCGCCAGCAGACCAATCTGCGCGTAAGTCGGCAGCAAGCCCATGATCAAGGTCGGCACCGCCATCAGGAAAATGCTCAAGGTGAACATCTTCTTGCGCCCCAGCAGGTCGCCGAAGTGCGCCATGACGATGCCGCCCAATGGGCGCGCCAGATATCCGGCAGCAAAAATGCCAAAGGTTTGCATCAAGCGCAGCCATTCCGGCATGTCTGCGGGGAAAAACAGCTTGCCGACGACTGTGGCGAAGAACACGAAAATTATGAAGTCGTAGAATTCCAGCGCGCCACCCAAAGCAGACAGTGACAAGGTCTTATAGTCATTTCGCGTCAACGGACGCGAGGGTTGCAGGGTGCTTGAGGACACTGTGGACATAACAAGGACGTCTCTTGGAATGGATAAGGATCAGCATCCCTGACCGATACTTAGCGGCGCATTCGCTTAATCGACAGTGAAAACTCCGATACAGGCATCAAAATTGCCTGCCAGACCTGGCGACACAGAACGGTTTAGGTCCGGCAAGATAGCAAACTCTCTGAAAACCACCCAGTGCGAAGCGGTGCACAGTCAAAATGAGAACCCAACGGTCGTCGCCTGACGCGTCGCCCGATATACTCGCAGGTTGCAGGAGAAATCCAGGAATATACCGGGGTTGCTGTGCGAAATCGCCGCTGAGTCTGATACAGCCGCTTTCGCAGAGTTTCCCCTTAAGGCAGCACCGAGAACGCGTGAGCATCGTTTGTTCACGAGCATCTTTTTTACTGTGGTCTTTTCACTGCGACAAAAATATTGAGAGTCATGGGTCAGAGGCACCCTAGGCATGATCGAACTTGAGCAAGAAGACCCGATTCCGCAAGGCGACCTGGCCTTGCAGATTACGGCATTACCCCGCGAAACCAACGGCTTTGGCGATATCTTTGGTGGCTGGCTGGTCTCGCAGATGGACCTGGCGGGCACCGCGATGGCGAGCAAGGTCGCAGGCGGCCGTGTCGCGACTGTGGCCATTGATCGCATGGCGTTCCTGGTTCCGGTAGCCGTCGGGGCCCAGCTGTCCTTTTATACCCAGGCACTGGAAATCGGTCGCAGCTCGATTCAAATGATGGTCGAAGTGTGGAGCGATGACCCACTGTCCAGTGAGTGGCGCAAAGTGACGGAAGCGGTATTTGTATTCGTTGCCATCGACGGCAGCGGTCGTACACGTTCGGTTCCGGCGCGACGTTAAGCCTGAGAGTACCGGTCGGTTGGGGTAAACTGGTAGGCCATCGTAAGGTCTACTTGATCACTGTCCTTGAGTGAGAATCCCCGCATGCCAACGCCCGAAGTCGAATCCGTCAAAATTGATGAGCTGAACTGCTGGCGCATCCGCCACGGTGCGGCCGAACTGGTCGTCGCCCAACAAGGCGCGCACATCATCAGCTACCAGCTCGACGGGCAGGAACCACTGATCTGGTCCAACCCGCAGGCCGTGTTCAAGCAAGGCAAAGCCATTCGTGGCGGTATGCCGATCTGCTGGCC
Source organism: Pseudomonas sp. NA-150 (assembly GCF_044336365.1). NCBI lineage: Bacteria > Pseudomonadati > Pseudomonadota > Gammaproteobacteria > Pseudomonadales > Pseudomonadaceae > Pseudomonas > Pseudomonas sp. NA-150. The sequence continues at coordinate 6,725,054 of NZ_CP172305.1, forward strand.
ATGGTTCGGCAATCTGGAGCGCAACCCACAAAGCGTCCAGGCCATGCGCCAGAGCGCCGAGCCGGCCAAGGCGCACGGCGAGGTGCGGGTGCTGGACTGGGAGCTGATGGGCATGGGCGAAGATGGCGATGCGCTGCTGATCGACTTCATTCAGCCGATGGCTGAAGGTCAACTGCCGGGTTGGCCGCACAACGTCGCGCTCAAGTTAAGCATTCGCCTGGATGAGGCGCTGAACGTCAGCCTGGTGTGTTTCAACGCCAGCGCCGAAACCGTGACCCTGAGCCAGGCATTGCACAGTTATTTTGCGGTCAGCGACGTACGCCAGATCAGTATCGAAGGCCTCGACGGCCTGAAATACCTCGACACCCTGCACAGCTGGGACGAGTCCCAGGTACAGTCGGGCGATCTGACGTTCGCCGGTGAAACCGACCGCATCTACCAACAGTCGCCGAACCTGCTGACCATCGTCGACCTCGAATGGAAGCGCAAGATCCAGATCCACAGCACTGGTTCGCAGTCCGCCGTGGTGTGGAACCCATGGACCGCCAAGGCAACAACCCTCAGCGACATGGCTGACGATGGCTGGCAGGGAATGGTTTGCGTCGAGACGGCCAACGTCATGAGCGACGTGGTGACGCTGGCGCCCGATGACATGCATGTCATAAGCGTCAGCATCTGGGCTGAAGCGATCTAGGAAATCTTAAAGGTCCGCTTCGACGACGACGCGGACCTTCGACGCATCCATCGCATAGGCCGCATCGGCCATGTCATTGCTGACCTTCTCGACTTTCAACGTCCCCATCACCCATAACGGCGTGTAGATGTCGTCCAGCTTCAGGCCTTTTGGATAGCGCACCAACACCAATTGGTTGGGTGGCGGTGGCGGTACGTGGATGCAGGCGCCAGGGTACGGTACGAGGAAGAACAGCGTGCTGCGGCCCTTGGCATCGGTTTCCAGCGGGACGGGGTAACCACCGATGCGAATGTTCTTACCGTCCATTTCCGGCACGGTCTTGGCCGAGTACATCACGGCCGGCAGGCCTTTGCTCTGCTTCAAGCCACCTTTGCTATCGAACGTTCCCTGAGCCTCCGGGGAGTTGTGATCAATTTCAGGCATGGCTTCGAGCGCTTTCTGGTCCGACTTGGGCATCAGTTCGAGCCAGTCGGTTTCGGGCATTTCTGCGTGCGCCAGTCCACAGACCAGCAGCAGCGTAATAAACAGGAGACGACGCATGGATAGCCCGACATAAGAGGTAATAAAAATAGTGTCGGGCATTCTAGCCCTCTCTGCTGCAAGAACAGAGAGGGATGACGATTAAGCGTCAGCTTTTTTTGACCATGCCGTAGATGATCAGCAGGATCACGGCCCCGACCAGTGCGCCCAGGAACCCCGCGCCCTGACCCGCCTGATAAATGCCCAGCGCTTGACCGCCATAGGTTGCTGCCAGCGAGCCACCAATCCCCAACAGGATGGTCATGATCCAGCCCATGCTGTCATCGCCTGGCTTGATGAAGCGCGCCAAGAGGCCAACGATCAGGCCGATAAAGATGGTTCCAATGATACCCATGCCAGTGCCCTCTGTAGAAAGTCGGATATGCCAAGCCTAGTCACAGCGTTGGCATCCTGCCATCAGAGGACGACGGACGCTATTGGTTCAATAGGGGGGATGCAAACACAAATCCCCTGTAGGAGCTGCCGCAGGCCGCGATAAGGTCCGAAGGACCTTTGCCGGTTGCAATGGATGACCGCTTCGCGGCCAATCGCAGCCTTCGGCAGCTCCTACAGGTTCAAGTCTTGATCAGCGCCTCAACCTGCTTGATCTGTTGATCCAGCGTCGCACGATCAGCGCAGCGCAAGGTGGCGTGGCCAACTTTACGCCCGACCTTGAAGGCCTTGCCGTAGTGATGCAGATGGCAGTCGTCAATGGCGATGACTTTATCCACAGCCGGTACTTTGCCGATGAAGTTGAGCATGGCGCTTTCGCCGACCTTGGCTGTGGAACCCAATGGCAAGCCCGCAACCGCCCGCAGGTGGTTTTCGAACTGGCTGCATTCGGCGCCTTCGGTGGTCCAGTGCCCGGAGTTGTGTACTCGCGGCGCAATTTCATTGGCCTTCAGGCCGCCATCGACTTCGAAGAATTCAAAGGCCAGCACGCCGACGTAATCCAGCTGCTTCAACACGCGACCGGCGTAGTCTTCAGCCAGCGCTTGCAGCGGATGCGCAGTGCTGGCGATCGACAGGCGCAGAATGCCGTTGTCGTGGGTGTTGTGTACCAGCGGGTAGAAACGCGTTTCGCCGTCACGACCGCGCACGGCGATCAGCGACACTTCGCCAGTGAACGGCACGAAACCTTCCAGCAGGCAGGCAACGCTGCCCAGCTCGGCGAAGGTTCCGACGACGTCCGCCGGAGTGCGCAAGACTTTCTGACCCTTGCCGTCGTAACCCAGCGTACGGGTCTTCAGCACGGCGGGCAGGCCAATGCTCGCCACGGCGGCATCCAGGTCCGCTTGCGACTGGATGTCAGCGAACGCCGGCGTCGGAATGCCGAGGTCCTTGAACATGCTTTTTTCGAACCAGCGATCACGGGCAATGCGCAACGCTTCGGCACTTGGGTACACCGGAACGAACTGCGACAGGAACGCTACGGTTTCCGCCGGGACGCTTTCGAACTCGAAGGTCACCAGATCGACTTCATCGGCCAGCTGACGCAGGTGATCCTGATCGCCGTAATCGGCCCGCAAATGCTCGCCCAACGCAGCAGCACAGGCGTCCGGAGCAGGGTCGAGAAAAGCGAAGTTCATCCCCAGCGGCGTACCTGCCAGAGCCAACATGCGACCCAACTGGCCGCCACCGATTACACCGATCTTCATGGAAAAACCTCAGGCGTCGCGTGGGTCTGGATTGTCCAGGACGCTGTCTGTCTGCTCAGTGCGGAATTTTTTCAGCACTGCATGGAACTGCGGGTGCTTGGCGCCAAGAATACTGGCCGACAACAGCGCGGCGTTGATCGCGCCCGCCTTGCCAATAGCCAACGTAGCCACTGGAATACCGGCTGGCATCTGCACGATCGACAGCAGCGAGTCGACACCCGACAGCATCGATGACTGCACGGGTACGCCCAGCACTGGCAGATGAGTCTTGGCCGCGCACATGCCCGGCAAGTGAGCAGCACCGCCGGCACCGGCGATGATCACTTCAATGCCACGGCCTTCGGCTTCTGCAGCGTACTGGAACAGCAAATCCGGGGTACGGTGGGCCGAAACCACTTTGACTTCGTACGGAATGCCTAGCTTTTCCAGCATATCGGCGGTGTGGCTAAGGGTGGACCAATCGGACTTGGAGCCCATGATCACGCCAACCAGTGCGCTCATCGTCGTGCCTCTTCATTTTGGCGCCAGGGGGCGCATCAAAAAACAACAAGCCACGCGGGAAGGCCAGCGTGGCTTGTTGTACGAATTATGACCGGTCGAGCCGGCCAAAGGCCGCGCAGTATACCGCAATGTACGGGGATAACAGCCCCCCTAGGTGACCAACTGTCAGCATGGGCTTTTCGGCGGCTGTGTGGCAGAAACTGACTGCCGTTAAGGAACGACCCGTACTGAGTCCTACGCCTCAGGTCCTTGAGTTACTACTGATTGCGGCGCCAGTACGAACTAACAATACGATTACATTTAGTGTTAGCTGTTTTTCATGTTGAACGCATTGAGCGATTAACACACTACGAACTTGTAAACATTATAAGTACACGTTCAGCCCACCCACCAACCCTCCAAATAGATCCCTTAGTGACTGACCCCATGCTGACAATTTTTAGAAAATCTACCCTGACACTTCTCATGTTTCTCTCGCTGTTCACCGCGTCGATTTCAGCAGCGGAACAACCCAGTAAACAACCCTTGTTTTTTTACGTATTTATCCATGACGACATACCTTCCCACAAGCGCGAATCCCTTCGAAAAGACTATTTTGCGTGGCTGCTCAAAGACCTTGAAGGTTTCACCGGACGCAGAATTTATCTGGAGTTCATTGAACACAGGGCACCCCTTACCGGCTTTCGCTATCAAGGTGAAGACCTGAACTCCACGCTTAATGATTGGACCCAACAGGTAAACGATTACCGTATCAGCAAAAACCTTCCGAATAACATCAGGGGTAAATACTTACTGCTTACCTACAACAACATAAATGAATATACACTCGGCGTTACACGCCTCAAACACCATGCAGGTATTGCTTCGCTAGGAACTTACCCCGCCGCCGCACATGAAATAGGCCATATGCTGGGTGGAACACATGAAGCGGCTGAAATACTTTATAAAGGCGGCTGGTGGTGCGAAACAAACTTAACCGCTACTCGCTTTAGCCTAAGAGCTAACTGCTATCACTACAGTGACAAAAACAAGCAGGCGATTGCTGCGTATCTAAGCGAATCGCCCTGAAGCCTTGTGGCTTGAACGGGCCTGAAAACTCAAGCCGTACCCTGCGCCGCGCCACCCTCCAGCTTGCGCCATAACAATCGCACGTTAGCCTTGCGCACCAGCGCGCAGCGGTACAGGCGAATCTCCAGCGGAACATGCCATTGCGGGCCGCCGCACACCACTAACTCACCGCGCGCCAGTTCGGCGCGCACACTGAGTTGCGGCACCCAGGCAATGCCCAACCCTTCCAGCGCCATGCTTTTCAGGCTGTCGGCCATGGCCGTTTCATAGACGGTGGTGTAACGCAGGTTGCGCTGACGCAACAGCAGATTCACCGAACGCCCAAGAAACGCACCGGCACTGTAGGCCAACAGCGGCACGCTGGCGTCATTTTCCAGATCGAACAATGGCTGACCATTGGCGTCGGCGGCGCATACCGGGAGCATTTCCGTATTCCCCAGGTGCAGCGACGGAAAAATCTCCGCATCCATTTGCAAAGCGGCATCAGGGTCATAAAACGCCAGCATCAAATCGCAGCCGCCCTCACGCAATGCATGTACCGCATCGCCGACGTTGGTTGCCACCAGTCGCGTCGCGATGTTCAGCCCTTCGTTGCGCAATTGCGCGATCCAGCGCGGGAAGAAACCCAAAGCCAGAGAGTGCGCGGCAGCCACCTGCATGACCTCGCCCTGCCCGCCTTCCAGATGATGCAGATGACGCAGCACTTCACCCAGTTGCTCGACCACCGTCCGCGCGGTGACCAGAAACAACTGCCCGGCTGCGGTCAGCTCGATCGGCGTGCGCGAGCGATTGACCAGCGTCAGGCCCAACGCTGATTCCAGGCTGCGGATCCGGCGACTAAATGCCGGCTGCGTCACGAAACGGCGCTCGGCCGCTTGAGAGAAGCTGCGGGTGGCGGCCAAGGCGCTGAAGTCCTCCAGCCATTTACTTTCAAGGTTCATCATGTCCTCCAGGACACGCTCGTATTCTCTTCATACGCTCGTCACAATCCGAACGTCACATCGTCATTATGCCGAATGTGCATAGGACAGCGTTTAACAGCATTAGCCCGGAATCGTCCACAGGCCTAGCATTAGGGGTGTTCCGGCATTGTCCGTGCCTCTCTTGAGACTATCTCTATCATGTCCTCCGCTGCATCATTGCGCATCGAAAAAGACCTGCTTGGCGTCCTCGAAGTACCCGCTGACGCGTATTTCGGCATCCAGACCCTGCGGGCGGTGAATAACTTCCACCTCTCCGGCGTCCCGATTTCGCACTACCCGAAGCTGGTTGTAGCACTGGCGATGGTCAAACAAGCCGCCGCTGACGCGAACCACGAGTTGGGCCATCTGAACACCGCCAAGCACGCGGCGATCAGCGAAGCCTGCGCCCGTCTGGTCCGCGGCGATTTCCACGAGCAGTTCGTGGTCGACATGATCCAAGGCGGCGCTGGCACTTCAACCAACATGAATGCCAACGAAGTCATCGCCAACATCGCGCTGGAGGCCATGGGTCACAGCAAGGGCGAATACCAATACCTGCACCCGAACAATGACGTGAACATGGCGCAGTCGACCAACGACGCTTACCCGACGGCGATCCGCCTGGGTCTGTTGCTCGGTCACGACGCCCTGCTCGCCAGCCTCGACAGCCTGATCCAGGCGTTCGCCGCCAAAGGCCAGGAATTCAATCACGTCTTGAAAATGGGCCGTACCCAGCTGCAAGACGCTGTGCCGATGACCCTCGGCCAGGAATTCCGTGCGTTCGCCACTACCCTGAATGAAGACCTCAACCGTCTGCGCAGCCTGGCTCCGGAACTGCTGACTGAAGTGAACCTCGGCGGCACCGCGATTGGCACCGGCATCAACGCCGACCCGCGCTATCAAATGCTGGCCGTACAGCGTCTGGCAACCATCAGCGGCCAGCCGCTGGTGCCGGCAGCCGACCTGATCGAAGCCACGTCCGACATGGGTGCTTTCGTCCTGTTCTCGGGCATGCTCAAGCGTACCGCGGTCAAGCTGTCGAAAATTTGCAACGACTTGCGCCTGCTGTCCAGCGGCCCACGCACCGGCATCAACGAAATCAACCTGCCGGCGCGTCAGCCGGGCAGCTCGATCATGCCAGGCAAGGTCAACCCGGTTATCCCGGAAGCGGTCAACCAGGTCGCGTTTGAAATCATCGGTAACGATCTGTCGCTGACCATGGCGGCCGAAGGCGGTCAATTGCAGTTGAACGTGATGGAGCCGCTGATTGCTTACAAGATCTTCGACTCGATCCGCCTGCTGCAGCGCGCCATGGACATGCTGCGCGAGCACTGCATCGTCGGCATCACCGCCAACGAAGAGCGCTGCCGCGAGCTGGTCGAACACTCGATCGGTCTGGTTACCGCGCTGAACCCGTACATCGGCTATGAAAACGCCACCCGTATCGCCCGCATCGCGCTGGAAAGCGGCCGTGGCGTACTGGAACTGGTCCGCGAAGAAGGCTTGCTCGACGACGCCATGCTCGCCGACATCCTGCGTCCGGAAAACATGATTGCTCCGCGCTTGGTGCCTCTGAAGGCCTGAACGCAGTAATACGCTCACCAGGTTGAGGGACTAGACACCTCTCACCCTTTTGAGGGCCTTGAGATCATTCTCCTGGCCCTTTTTTTCATTTTTTTTTCGCCCCGCATTCAAGCGCGATGCCGTGGGTGCGTGGTATCGGTATCCTGCGTGACTTAGCCTGTCGAACACTCAAGGAGCAACGCCATGAATCGCGAAACCCCGTCACCTGCCCAGCACGTCATGGTGTTGTACACCGGTGGCACCATCGGTATGCAGGCCAGCGCTAACGGACTGGCGCCTGCATCGGGGTTCGAGGCGCGAATGACCGAGCAATTGGCTGCCCAGCCGGAGTTGATCGTGCCCAACTGGCGGTTTCGCGAGTTGTTGCCGCTGATCGATAGCGCCAACATGACCCCCGCTTATTGGCAGCGCCTGCGCGAAGCGGTAGTCGAAGCAGTGGATGTCGATAGCTGCGATGCGGTGCTGATCCTGCATGGCACCGACACCCTGGCCTACAGCGCGGCGGCGATGAGTTTCCAGTTGCTCGGCCTCAATGCGCCGGTAGTGTTTACCGGCTCGATGCTACCGGCGGGCGTCGAAGACAGCGACGCCTGGGAAAACCTCAACGGCGCCCTGCTCGCCCTGGGCAAAGGGCTGGCGGCAGGCGTGCAACTGTACTTCCACGGCGAACTGCTGGCGCCGACCCGCTGCGCAAAAATCCGCAGCTTCGGTCGTCATCCATTTGCTGCGTTGCAGCGCTCGAGCGGCGGTGAATCCGCACAACCACTGCCGGCAGCCTTGGATTATCGCCAACCAAAAAGCCTCGCCAATGTAGCCGTACTACCGCTGTTTCCCGGCATCGGCGCACAGCATCTGGACGCCTTGCTCGACAGCGGAATTCAGGCGCTGATACTCGAATGCTTCGGCAGCGGCACCGGCCCCAGCGACAACCCGGACTTCCTCGCCAGCCTCAAGCGCGCGCAGGACAAGGGCATCGTGGTGGTTGCGATTACGCAATGTCATGAAGGTGGCGTCGAGCTGGATGTCTACGAAGCCGGCAGCCGCCTGCGTGGCGTTGGCGTATTGTCTGGTGGCGGCATGACGCGCGAAGCGGCGTTCGGCAAACTCCATGCACTGCTGGGTGCCGGGCTTGTTCAGGCTGAGGTGCGGCGTTTGGTTGAGCTGGATGTGTGTGGGGAGTTGCGGTAGGTAACTCTCCACCTCTTAGATGATGGCTTGCAGCCCCTTATCAGCGATGACATTAAGCAATTTGAGAGCTGGCCCAGCGGGTCGAGTCGTCCCCAGCTCCCATTTGCGCACGGTTGATGCAGTTGTGTGCAAATGATGTGCAAATACTGGCTGGCTGAAATTCAACGCCTCTCGCAGATGTTTGATGTCCGCTGCACTGAACTCCCTGACTGGCGCAGGTGAGATCGCATGGAACTCTCGCATCGTCACTTTGTTGATTGCACCGACATCATAAAGATCGACCAAATCGGAACGTAGCGACTCGATGATTTTGCTAGCCACAATGAATCTCCTCTAATACACCCGCCTCCAACGCCTTGGACATCGAATTCGCTGATAGCGTCAAAAACACTCTGCCTGCGAATTGCAGAGCCTTCTTTTCGTCCTGCCTGATATTCGCCGTTGCACTCTTCGCAAACCCCAGCAGAAATACATAACGTGAGCCGATCTTTGCAGAGAGCAGAGTCCGGTAGCCTCCACGCTTCCCAGCACCCAAACGCGCCACACGCTTTTTATAAAGGTGGCCACCCAGATCTGCATCAATCAGACCGTTTTCCATTTCCTTCACCGCATTGCATAACGCCGTGTCGGGTAGCTTTTCCTGCTGCTGCCATTTCGCGAAGTCCCTTCGCTTCAAGATCATCATCGACTCTCCAATCCTCGATGTATACCCGTAACGGGCATCCTTGTATAGGTTTTCATAGTCCCGTTCAGTAGCGACCCGTTCTAGAACCGCAAAGATTGGCATACGAATACAGCTACCTGAGAAGCTTCCTCCGTTTTATTTCGTGACCGCATAAGACGGTCCATATTTCACCCCCACGGCATAAACCTTGCCTCACTCTCCGACTGTTACCCACCCCGGGCGCCGTTGGATTTCGCTGATGCTGCACTCCCACCTCACTACCCTCAACGCTGTATCCCTGGTGCTCAACACTTTCAGCGCCGAAGGCTTGCCCAGCGATGCCTTGCTGGCGGGCAGCGGGATCTCTGCGGCGGACTTGAGCCGGGCCGATATTCGCATCACCACCACCCAGGAAATGCAGGTCTGCGCCAACGCCGTGGCATTGCGTGGCGAGATCGGCCTGGAGTTGGGGCGGCACATGCATGTGTCGTCGTATGGCGTGCTCGGTTACGCGTTGCTCACCAGTGCCACCTTCGGTGACGCCCTGCGCCTGGCGCTGGCCTACCCGGCGCTATTGGGAACACTGTTCGACCTGCAACTGCGCGAAGACGGCGAGCGTATTTGGCTCAGTGCCAGCGATTATCGTGACAGTGAAAGGCTCGCGGTGTTTAACGTCGAATGGTGCCTCGCCTCGATGAAGCTGATTTGTGACGACCTGCTGGGTAAATCGCTGCCCTTACTGGAAGCACGTTTCACTCACGCGGCTCCGGATTATCAGGACAGTTACCACGAAAGCTTTCCCTGCCCGCTGCAGTTCAATCATCGGGGCGACGACTGCGCCTTCGCCTTCGACAAACGCTGGCTCGATCAGCCCTTGCCGCTGGCCGACCGCATCACCCATCAGGACATGCATGAGCGCTGCCGGCGATTGAATATCGAGTTCACCGGACGTCAGGCCTGGCTCGGGCGAATCCGCCAACTGCTCGCCGACCAACTGAGCTGCGCGCCGGGTATCAACGGTCTTGCCGAGCAGATGAAATGCTCGGAGCGCACGCTGCGCCGGCATTTGCAGGCATTGGGTTGCAGCTATCAGGAACTGCTGGATCAACTGCGCTTTGAACGGGCCAAGCAGTTGTTGCATGAGGATCAACTGCCCATTCACCGCATCGCCGAAGAGCTGGGGTTTAGCGAGACCGCCAGCTTCCGCCATGCCTTCGTGCGCTGGAGCGGCGTCGCGCCGAACCATTTCCGTATATAGAAAGACGTTTATAGAAAGGCGCCTTTAGCCGCCGCCCCGATTTGAAGCGCAACGCCTCAATAAAGGGCGATATCCGGTCAACACTATTGGCCATATTTATCCCCTTTTGGCCGTTCCCGTCGTTCACTGATCCGTCTCGCCCCCCAAGAATGAGGCACAGCCCAGCCTTGAGGAAAACAACAATATGCTGACGATCTATTCCGACGATCACCACCTGCACCATGGCCGCAGCGAGTTGATAGACGGGCAGTTGATGCCCTGTTTTGAAATGCCGTCGCGCGCCGATCACATCTTGCAGCGGGTCATGGATCGTAAGTTGGGACCCGTCGAAGCGCCAACGGACTTTGGCATGCAGCCGATCAAACGCGTCCATGACGAAGGTTTCCTGGCTTTCTTCCAAAGCGCGTGGCAGCGCTGGGCCGAGATGAATGTCGAAGGCGATATCCTGCCGTTCACCTGGCCGGCCCGCAGCCTGCGCAAGGTGAAACCGACCAGTCTGCTGGGGCAGTTTGGTTACTACAGCTTCGACGCTGGCGTGCCCATCACCGCCGGCACCTGGCAAGCGGCCTACAGCGCCGCGCAAGTCGCGTTGACTGCCCAGGCCGCGATCCAGAAGGGCGCCAACAGTGCGTTCGCCCTCTGCCGACCACCGGGACATCACGCCGCTGCCGACGTCATGGGCGGCTACTGCTACCTCAATAACGCCGCCATCGCCACCCAGGCGTTTCTCGATCAGGGCCACAAGAAAGTCGCGATCATCGATGTCGATTACCACCACGGAAACGGCACGCAGTCGATCTTCTACGCACGCAATGACGTGTTGTTCACCTCGATCCACGGCCATCCCGAAGCCGAGTTTCCGTTCTTTCTCGGCTATGACGACGAGCCCGGCGAAGGTCCAGGCGAAGGCTTTAACTTCAACTATCCACTGGCGGCCGGCAGCGGCTGGAACGAGTGGAGCGCGGCGCTGGAGCAGGCCTGCAAGCAGATCGCGGCCTATGCCCCGGATGTGTTGGTGGTCTCCCTGGGCGTCGACACCTTTAAGGACGACCCGATCTCGCAATTCAAGCTCGATAGCCCTGATTACCTGGCCATGGGCGAGCGCCTCAAGCGCCTCGGCCTGCCGACCCTGTTTGTGATGGAAGGCGGCTATGCCGTCGAAGAAATCGGCATCAACGCAGTGAATGTGTTGGAAGGTTTTGAACGCGTCTGACCCCACGACCTATCGGAAGACAATAATGAAAACAGCTAAACGTCTTATCGCCCCCGTATTGTGCGCGACCCTGTTGTGTGGCGCGGTCCAGGCCGAAGAGCAGCGCACCCTGCGCGTCTACAACTGGTTCGACTACATCACCCCAAAAACCCTCGAAGACTTCAAGACCGAGACCAAGACCAAGCTGATCTACGACATTTTCGACACCAACGAGGCGCTGGAAGCCAAGCTGCTGACCGGCAACTCTGGCTACGACGTGGTGGTGCCGTCCAACGTATTCCTCGCCAAGCAGATCCAAGCCGGCGTGTTCCAACCACTGGATCGCAGCAAGCTGCCGAACTGGAACCATCTCGATCCAAAGTTGATGAAACTGCTGGAAGCCAACGATCCGGGAAACAAATTCGCGGTGCCTTACATGTACGGCACCATCCTGATCGGCTTCAACCCGGCCAAGGTCAAGGAAGTGTTGGGCGACAACGCCCCGGTGGACAGCTGGGACCTGATCTTCAAAGAAGAGAACATCAGCAAGCTCAAGCAGTGCGGCGTGGCGATGCTCGATTCGCCATCGGAAATCCTGCCGCTGGCCTTGCAACACCTCGGTCTGCCGCCTAACAGCAGCAACCCGGCCGACTACGCCAAAGCCGAAGCGCTGATGCTGAAAATCCGCCCGTACATCACCTACTTCCACTCCTCGAAGTACATGGCTGACATCGCCAACGGCGACATCTGCGTGGCCGTGGGTTACTCGGGCAGCTTCTCGCAAGCCGCCAACCGCGCCAAGGAAGCCAAGAACGGCGTGGTGGTCGACATGCGCCTGCCGAAAGAAGGCGCGCCGATCTGGTTCGACATGCTCTCGATTCCCAAGGGCGCAAAAGACCCGGAAGACGCTTACACCTTCATCAACTACCTGCTGCAACCGAAGGTGATTGCACCGATCAGCGACTTCGTCGGCTACCCGAACCCGAACAAAGACGCGACCACACTGGTCAGCGAAGACATCCGCAACAACCCGAACCTGTACCCGACCGATGAGGCGATGAAAACCCTCTACACCCTGCAACCGCTGTCCCATGAAGGCGAGCGTGCGCGGACTCGGGCCTGGACCAAAATCAAGTCGGGTACTTAACAGCACCCATTCTGTAGGAGCCAACTTGTTGGCGAGAGGGCCTGACGCGGAGTGTCGGCCAAACGCCTCGCGAACAAGTTCGCGCCTACAGTCCTGCCAAGCATTTTGATGGAACAAAGCTACCCTCTTCGTGCTCAACACCTATCTGGATGTTCTGCTGCACGTCACTGAGGGTTAATTCAATGGGCTCGTCTTCATCGTCTTCTTCCATCGACCATCTTTGCATCAACACCATCCGCACCCTGGCGATGGACGCCGTTCAAAAAGCCAACTCCGGCCATCCGGGCACGCCGATGGCGTTGGCTCCGGTGGGCTACACCTTGTGGAACCAATTCCTGCGCTATCACCCCGAGCACCCTGACTGGCCGAACCGCGACCGTTTCGTGCTCTCCGTCGGCCATGCCTCGATGCTGTTGTATTCGTTGCTGCACTTGGCTGGCGTGATCGAGATCGACGCAGACGGCAAGCCAACCGGTAAACCGGCCGTCAGCCTGGACGACATCAAAAACTTCCGCCAACTCGATTCGAAAACCCCTGGCCACCCGGAATACCGCATGACCACGGGCGTTGAAACCACCACAGGCCCGCTCGGCCAAGGCTGCGCCAATAGCGTCGGCATGGCGATGGCCGAACGTTGGCTGGGCGAGCGTTTCAATCGCCCCAACGCGAATCTGTTCGATTACAGCGTCTACGTGCTCTGCGGCGACGGCGACATGATGGAAGGCGTTAGCGGTGAGGCGGCATCGATTGCCGGGCATCTCAAACTGGCCAACCTGTGCTGGATCTACGACAACAACACCATCACCATCGAAGGCCACACCGAACTGGCGTTCAATGAAGACGTGCAAGCGCGCTTCAAAGGTTATGGCTGGAACACGCTTCACGTCACCGACGCCAACGACGCCACGGCCTTGGCCAAAGCGCTGAACACCTTCAAACACACCACAGACGTGCCAACGCTGATCGTGGTTGATAGCGTGATCGGCTACGGCGCGCCGCATAAACACAACACCGCAGCGGCCCACGGCGAACCCTTGGGCGTTGAAGAAATCAAGCTGACCAAACAGTTTTACGGCTGGGACGAAAACGCCAGTTTCCTGGTGCCGGAAGAAGCCCGTCATCACCTGCGCGATGTATTGATAGAGCGCAATAGCGACGAACACGACACCTGGAAAAAGACCCTCGCCGCCCTCGAACACAGCGACCCGAAGCTGGCCGATGAGTTACGCCGCATGCGCGCTGGCGAGATGCCGGATCAATGGCAAGACAAGCTGGAACACTTCGAGGCTGACGCCAAAGGCCAGGCGACTCGCGCATCAGGCGGCAAAGTGCTGAATGCCTTCGCCGCGAAAATCCCGTGGCTGATCGGCGGCTCGGCCGACTTGTCGCCCTCGACCAAAACCAACCTCACCTTCGATGGCGCGGGCAGTTATTCCGCCGAGAACTATAGCGGTCGCAACCTGCACTTTGGCATCCGCGAACACGCCATGGGCTCGATTGCCAACGGGTTGGCGCTGTCGTACATCCGCCCGTACACCTCGACCTTTCTGGTATTCAGCGACTACATGAAGCCGCCGATTCGCCTGGCGTCGATCATGGAATTGCCGGTGGTGTTCGTCTTTACTCATGACTCCATTGGCGTGGGCGAAGACGGGCCGACGCATCAGCCCATCGAGCAGTTGACCCAGCTGCGCGCTACACCCGGCCTGCTGACGTTGCGCCCCGGTGATGCCAACGAAACCACTCAGGCGTGGAAGATCGCCTTGGCGCAGACCCATCGGCCGTCGTGCATCGTGTTGTCACGGCAACCCATGCCGACCTTGGACCGCTCGGTTTATGCCTCCGCCGAAGGCACCGCGAAAGGCGCTTATGTGCTGGCGGATGCTGAAAAGGGTCAGCCAAGAGTGATCTTGATCGCGACCGGCAGTGAAGTGGGCATGACCGTCGCGGCGTTCGAACGCTTGAAGGCTGAAGGCGTGGCCGCCCGCGTGGTGTCGATGCCGAGTTGGGAGTTGTTCGAAGACCAGGACCAGGCTTATCGCGACAGCGTGTTTCCGCCCGGCGTCAGCGCTCGCGTGGTAGTCGAACAGGCCGGGCCTGTGGGCTGGGACCGCTATGTTGGCAACACTGGCGCCAAGATCGTGATGAACACCTTCGGCGCCTCGGCGCCGATTGAGAAGCTACAGGCCAAGTTCGGTTTTACGGTGGAAAACATCGTGAAGGTGGCGAAGAAACAACTACTGTAGGAGCGAGCTTGCTCGCGATGGCGGCCTGTCTGACGCGGCGTCATCGCGGGCAAGCCCGCGCCTACAGGGCTACCTATCTAGCAACCGTTCAGCACGATTTGCCGACGCTCGCCCGGGAAGAAGAATGGCCGCAACTTCACGCCCACACCATTGCCGACAAACGCTGCCACCAACCACACCCAGCCGTGCAGGCTGCCGGAAGCAATGCCGCTGAAATAAGCGCCAATATTGCAGCCGTAGGCCAGGCGCGAACCGTAACCCAGCAACAACCCACCCATCACCGCCGCCACCAGCGAACGAAGCGGAATCTTCAGGCTCGGCGCGAAACGCCCTGCCAGCCCTGCCGCCACCGACGCACCGAGCATGATGCCGATGTCCATCACGCTGGTGATGTCTTCCCACACCGGCGCCGCCAACGCCTTGGCATTACCCGGAATCTGCCAGAACACCCAACTGCTGACATTGACACCCAACTCAGTCGCAACCTTGGCGCCCCACAACGCGAACGCCGAAGTAATGCCCCATGGACGCCCGGCCAGCGCCAGGGTCGCGTAGTTCAACAACGCCAGGCCAATCGCGCCCCACACCAATGGCCACGGTCCACGTAGAAAACGGCGCAAGCCTTGATGATCACTGGTCACGCCCTCCTCCAACTGACCATGACGACCTTTTTCCAGGCGTACCGTTACGGCAGCAATGATCGCGAACAATGCGAGGCTCAACGCCAACGCCGGCATCACACCAAAGCTTTTGACGATGGAGATGGCCGGGAACGCCGGCAGCGAGAACCACCAATCGACATGGTGGGTGGCGATTAGCGAACCGATGATGAAGAACAGCAAGGTCACCAGCATTCGGGCATTACCACCGCCAGCCGTGAACAAGGTCCCCGACGCACAGCCCCCGCCCAACTGCATGCCGATGCCAAAAATAAAGGCGCCAAACACGACGGAAACGCCCGCCGGAGCCACTAGACCGACCACAGGCTGCCCAAATAACGTGCCTGCACCCAGCGCCGGAAAAAACAGCACCACAGCGATGGCCAGCATCACCATTTGTGCGCGCAAGCCCGCACCTCGACGGTCGTTGAGGAACACACGCCAGGCTGAAGTGAAACCAAACGCCGCGTGATAAAGGGTCAGGCCCAAGGCCGCGCCCACCACCAACAACAACACTTGGCGGGAACCGACATTGTTTTGCAGAAACACCGCGCCCAACAACAGCAGGACAAACGCCACTAGCGGCGCAAATGGCTTGCGCGCTGGCGTCACGGAAAGAGGAAGGCTCATGGAAGACTCGGGTTCTCGATGTGAGTGAATGGCAATGGCGCGGAGTATAAACCTTAGGTCCGCCAGACCTGACCCAGCTTTTGCAAGGCCTCGCGGATCGCCGGCTCAGGCACTGCGGCGAAACCCAACACCAATCCGGCACGGTTATCCACAGGCTCGGACGATGTCGGCAGCCAATAATCACTCAGTGGATTGACCTCGACACCGACACTTTCCGCCAGCGCCACCAACTCCCGCTCGCGCGCCTGAGTGGCTACTGGCACCGTCACATGCAGCCCGGCCACCACTTTCGGCATCGCGCCGCAACCGGGTATATCGTCCGGCCACGCCGCCAGCAAGGCATCACGCCGACTCAACGCGGCGCGACGCATGCGCCGGATGTGCCGTTGAAAGTGTCCGGTGGCGATGAACTCGGCCATGACCGCTTGAGTGCCGATTTCCGAGTGACGCATGTCCACCGCACGCCGCTGACTGAAGGCCTCCACCAACCCCACCGGCAGCACCAGATAACCCAGACGCAATGCCGGGAAGGCGATCTTGCCGAAGGTGCCGACGTATAACACCCGGCCATGCTGGTCCAGCGCCGCCAAGGGGGCCAATGGCGCGCCGCTGTAGCGGTACTCGCCGTCGTAGTCGTCCTCGACCACCCAGCCTTGAGTGCGCTCGGTCCAGGCCAGCAGCTCAAGACGTCGCGCAAGGCTCATCGTCACGCCTGTGGGGTATTGGTGCGACGGTGTCACGTACGCCAGCTTGCAGTCCTTCTGCTGCAACTGCGCGCACTGCATGCCTTCGTTATCTACAGGAATGCCGTGCAACTGCGCGCCGGCAATGCTGAATGCATGAGCGGCCGCGCGATAGCCCGGATTTTCAATCGCCACCTGGTCGCCAGGCTCTAATAACAACTGTGCACAAAGGCTGATGGCCTGCTGCGCACCGTTGGTGATCACAATTTGTTCAGCGCTGCAGTGCAAACCCCGTGAGCTACGCAGATAGGCGCAGATCAGCTCGCGCAGACGCCAATCTCCCGCCGCGTCGCCGTACCCCAACTTGCCGAGATCCGGCTTGCGCCAAAAAGCCGCGTGTAACTTGCCCCAAACCGCAAACGGGAACAGGTCGAACGCCGGCACACCTACCCTGAACGCACGTGGCGCATCGCCCCTGGGCCGAGGTAAATGGTTAGTCTGCAGAAGATTCAGCGCCGAGCTGTGGATAACTTTGCTGGATAAAACACCAGCCATCTCGGGCTGTTTTGTGGATAACCCTGTGGGTAAGCCTGTTAATAACCCTGTGGATGCTTTTGTGGATAAAGTTTTTGACGTTTTTTTCGACGACGCCGCATTGGTCGGCAATTGCGCAACGTAGGTGCCATCGCCAATACGCCCTTCGGTGAAGCCTTCGGCGTACAACTGGTCGTAGGCGCGCATCACGCTGTTGCGCGAAATCGACAACGACGCGGCCAAATCGCGGCTGGCCGGCAAGCGGGTACCACTGCTCAGGCTGCCGTCGAGAATTCGCCCGCGCAGGATCTGATACAGCTGGCGGGTCAGACCATGACGGCGATCAAGCTCGATACCGGTGGGGTCGAACGGAAAAGAAGGTTCGCGCGAAGGCATGAATTGGCCCTACGAAATTGACCATTAATGGCTCTTACATCCGACCAATAGGATGCCTAGGATTTAGCCATCGGCCAAGGAAAAAGCTCATGTACATACCCAGCGCATTCAAAGAAGAGGATCTGGCGATCCTTCACCAACAAATTGAAGGCACGCGCCTGGCCACCCTGGTCACTTACGGCGAGCGCGGTCTGCAGGCTAATCACATCCCTCTGCTGCTCAGCCCTGACCAAGGGCCATACGGCACGCTGCATGGCCACTTGTCCAAAGCCAATCCGCAGTGGCAGGAACTGGCGGCAGGCGCCGAAGTGCTGGTGATCTTTCCCGGCGCGGACGCTTACGTCAGCCCGACGTTTTACCCGAGCAAAGCCGAACATGGCCAAGCGGTGCCGACCTGGAATTACCTGGCGATCCACGCGTATGGCGTTGCCGAGGTGTTCCACGACGCCCATCGCCTGCGCAACCTGGTCAGCGCCCTGACCGACAAACACGAGGCCGGGCAACCCAAGCCCTGGACGCTGGAAGACGCGCCCGCCGACTACATCGCCAAGATGCTCAGCGCCATCGTCGGCTTCACGATTCCCATCAATCGTCTCGAAGGCAAACGCAAGCTCACACAGAACCGCAGCGCCGCCGATATCGCGGGTGTACGCGACAAATTGGCCGCCAGTTCAAAACTCAATGAACAAGAAGTCGCCCAATTGATGCGCCAAGGAGAACAACCATGACCGCCCTACAGATCCGTCCTGTGACCAAGGAAGACCACGCCGCCTGGTTGCCGCTGTGGCAGGCATACCTGAAGTTCTACAACACCGAACTGCCTGATGCCGTGACCGAGTCCAGCTGGCAGCGCTTCCTCGACCCGAGCGAAACCACCAACGCCGCCCTCGCCTGGAAAGACGGCAAGGCCGTTGGCATGGTGCATTACATCTATCACCGCTCCAACTGGAGCATCGAAAACTCCTGCTACCTGCAAGACCTGTTGGTCGTGCCTGAGCAACGCGGCACCGGCCTGGGCAGAAAACTGATCGAGTTTGTGAACACCGACGCCAAGGCTGCGGGTGCCGGCAAAGTCCATTGGTTGACCCACGAAACCAACGCCACTGCCATTCAGCTGTATGAACGCATCGCCGAACGCCCTGGGTTCATTCAATTTCGCAAAGCCCTTTAACGCACTGGAAGTCCGTTTATGTCGATCAATCTGAAAGAGTGGCAACCGGTCAAGATCCCGAATGCCAAACCCCTTGAAGGCCGTTTCATCCGTTTGGTGAAGCTTGATCCGGCGCTGCACGGCGACGGTTTGTGGGCCGCCCTGCAAGGCCCTGGCGCTGACGAAAAGCTCTGGGATTATTTGCCATACGGCCCCTTCCTGGAGCGCAAAGACTTCGACACCTGGATTACTCGCCTGGCAGCGGGCACCGACCCATGGTTCTACACGGTGATCGATCGCGAAACCGGTGTTATCGACGGCTACATCACCTTAATGTGCATCGTCCCCGAACATGGCCGTATCGAAATCGGCCACGTCACCTTCGGCGCCGCCATGCAGCGCACTCCAAAAGGCACCGAGGCCATCTACCTGCTGGCCAAGGAGTCCTTCGCCTTGGGCAACCGTCGCCTGGAATGGAAGTGCAACGACAACAACCTGCGCTCCAAACGTGCTGCCGAACGTTTCGGTTTCACCTTTGAAGGCACGTTCCGCAATCACATGGTGGTCAAAGGCAAGAACCGCGATACCTCCTGGTATTCGATCATCGATGAAGAATGGCCAGCGCTGCAGCAGGCGTTCGAGAGTTGGTTGTCGGAAGGGAATTTCCGCGATGGGCAACAAATTAAAACGCTGGAGGTGTTGAGAGCGTCCTGATCGCATTCGAATAACGAACCCTGCCGGGTGCAGACTGATAATGTCGCGCCCGGCGCTTTTCATCCTCGTATTGTTACCGGGCTTCGTCAGAAGTTTGATGTTCAGCGGGTAGAAAACATATCCACACCGTGAACTTCAAGCCATCTAACGACCAGTTACATATATAAACCGCATATAACAGAGCCACCATTGCAAACTTTTCTGAATTGGTTAAAGCTCGTTTGGCTTGCAGGACGCAAGCCAAACGATAAACCAATTCAAGGAAGACCTATCATGCAAACTCCAGAAAATCCGTGGCGCGTTTCCGCGCCAACTCTTCACCTGGGCAAGTATCAAAGTATTATCATTGACCGCGGAGAACTGAAAAAAGCAGTGGCCGGAAGCAATAACCACTATCTGTTTTCGGAAACAGGTGTGGGTGTTCAGTCGGTGGTAATTGTCGGCACGCCTTTGCAGGTGACAGAATTCCTGCTCAACAATCAGACGCGTGGTTTCGAAAGTCAGATAAAATCGCTGCAGGAAATTTATATGGGCATTAGTCCCTACACACCTAAAACGCGATTTTCCGGTGTGTTTCCTCTCAACGAACTACTGGCCAGTGTCGCGGGATTCCTGACCAACCTCCTTCCTACACCGAACTGGGCAACCCTTATCGGCGCGCCTGACCAGTTGAAGAGCCTGAAGAGTGCCATCAACAAGTTGAGCGATAAGGACAAAGCCAAAGGTCAGCTGCTGTACGTGAAATTCAGCTACTTGCCGGAAGACAAAATGCAGTCGATTGGCAAGGGCAAAATTTCTTTTCTGAATGTGCTGCATGCCTTCCAGAAGCACTACAAAAAACCTTAAACACCCACGAGCATTTCAGAATAAAAAAAGGGGAGCCACGAGTGCTCCCCCCAGAGTAAACAATTAAGCGATCAGCGAATCAGCGAATCAGCCCTCGATTTCCACCAGGATCTCGCCAGGGTTGACGCGATCGCCTTTGGCGACATGGATGGCGGTGACCTTGCCGGCGATGGAGGCCTGTACTTCGGTCTCCATTTTCATCGCTTCGGTGATCAGTACGGCTTGGCCGGCCTTGACCATGTCGCCTTCCTTGACCAGTACATCGACGATGTTGCCCGGCATGGTGGTACTGACGTGGCCCGGTGCAGTGGCCTGGGCACGCTTGCCAATGCCGCCGCCGACAAATTCGTTGAGCGGCTCGAACACCACTTCTTCCGGCATGCCATCGATGGACAGATAGAAGTGACGCTTGCCGCCGGCCTTGACGCCGACACCGGTAATATCCACGCGGTAGCTCTCGCCGTGTACGTCGATCACGAACTCGGTAGGTACACCCTCGCCACCCACCCTGCTCACGCCGCCCGCTTCCGGGATTGGCAGCAGCTCTTCAGGTTTCAAGGTGCCCGCTTCGCGTTCTTCGAGGAACTTGCGGCCAATGTCCGGGAACATTGCATAAGTCAGCACATCTTCTTCAGACTTGGCCACTGCGCCGATTTCCAGACGCAGCTTGACCATTTCCGGCTTGAGCAGGTCGGCGGGACGCACATCGATCAGTTCTTCGTTGCCAATCGCCTGGCGACGCAGTTTTTCGTCGACCTGCCCCGGCGCCTTGCCGTAACCGCCTTGCAGATAGAGCTTCACTTCGTTGGTGATGGTCTTGTAACGCTCGCCGGCCAGCACGTTGAAGAACGCCTGGGTGCCGACGATTTGCGAGGTCGGGGTAACCAGCGGTGGGTAACCGAGGTCTTTGCGCACCCGTGGAATCTCGTCCAGCACTTCAGCCATGCGGTTCAGCGCGCCCTGCTCTTTGAGCTGGTTGGCGAGGTTGGAGATCATCCCGCCCGGCACTTGGTTGACCTGCACGCGGGTATCGACGGCGGTGAATTCGCTTTCGAACTGGTGATACTTCTTACGCACGGCGTAGAAATACAGACCGATTTCCTGCAACAGCCCCAAGTCCAGACCGGTGTCGAATTCGCTGCCTTTAAGCGCGGCGACCATCGATTCGGTGCCAGGGTGACTGGTGCCCCAGGCGAAGCTGGAGATCGCGGTGTCGATGTGATCAGCGCCGTTTTCGATACCCTTGAGCTGACACATGGCGGCCAGGCCGGCGGTGTCGTGGGAATGGATAAAGATTGGCAACGACTGCTCGGCCTTCAGTGCCTTGACCAGTTCGCCGGTGGCGTACGGGGTCAGCAGGCCGGCCATGTCCTTGATCGCGATCGAGTCGCAACCCATGGCTTCCATCTGCTTGGCCTGAGCAACAAAGGCGTCAATGGTGTGCACCGGGCTGGTGGTGTAAGCGATAGTGCCCTGGGCATGCTTGCCCGCCGCCTTGACCGCTTCGATGGACACCCGCAGGTTACGCACGTCGTTCATCGCATCGAAGATGCGGAACACGTCGATGCCGTTGACCGCAGCTTTGGCCACGAATGCACGGACCACATCATCGCTGTAGTGGCGGTAGCCCAGCAGGTTCTGGCCGCGCAGCAGCATTTGCAGACGCGTGTTAGGCAACGCCGCGCGCAGTTGGCGCAGACGCTCCCACGGGTCT
The DNA here is from genome assembly GCF_044336365.1 of Pseudomonas sp. NA-150. Lineage (NCBI taxonomy): Bacteria > Pseudomonadati > Pseudomonadota > Gammaproteobacteria > Pseudomonadales > Pseudomonadaceae > Pseudomonas > Pseudomonas sp. NA-150. Next base: position 6,747,061 of record NZ_CP172305.1, read on the forward strand.
TCTTTCAGAAAGCGTACGCAGGCGTCGAATGTCGCACCGCCCCAGACTTCCAGCGACCAGTAGCCGACTTTGTCGAGCTTGTCGCAGATCGGCAGCATGTCTTCGGTGCGCATGCGGGTGGCCAGCAGCGACTGGTGAGCGTCACGCAGGATAGTGTCGGTTACAAAGATCTTCTTAGACATGGTGTGTTCCTCACAGGCCTGCGTGGGCGGCGATGGCGGCGGCGATGGCCAGGGCCAGCTCTTCGGGTTTGCGCTTGATCGAGTAGTTGGTCAGTTCCGGGTGGGCTTCAACGAAGCTGGTGTTGAACTGGCCGCTACGAAATTCCGGGTTACGCAGGATTTCCTGGTAGTACGCCGCCGTGGTCTTGACCCCTTGCAGGCGCATGTCGTCCAGGGCGCGCAGGCCTCGGTCCATCGCTTCTTCCCAGGTCAGCGCCCAGACGATCAGCTTCAGGCACATCGAGTCGTAGAACGGCGGAATCGTGTAGCCGGTGTAGATCGCCGTGTCGGTACGCACGCCAGGACCGCCGGGTGCGTAGTAACGGGTGATCTTGCCGAAGCTCGGCAGGAAGTTGTTTTTCGGGTCTTCGGCGTTGATCCGGAACTGCAGGGCAAAGCCGCGGTGAATGATGTCTTCCTGCTTGACCGAAAGCGGCAGGCCGGAGGCGATGCGGATCTGTTCGCGAACGATGTCGATGCCGGTGATTTCCTCGGTGATGGTGTGTTCCACCTGCACCCGAGTGTTCATCTCCATGAAGTACACCTCGCCCTCGGCGAGCAGGAACTCCACGGTACCGGCGTTCTCGTAACCCACGGCCTTGGCTGCACGCACCGATAGGTCGCCGATGTAAGCGCGCTGTTCCGGGGTCAGCTGTGGGCTTGGGGCGATTTCGATCAGCTTCTGATTGCGACGCTGGATCGAGCAATCACGTTCGAACAAGTGCACGACGTTGCCGAAGCTGTCACCGAGGATCTGCGCCTCGATGTGCTTGGGATTGACGATGCATTTTTCGAGGAAAACTTCCGCCGAACCGAAGGCCTTGGTGGCTTCCGAAATCACGCGAGGGAACGCCTGCTCCAGTTCTTCGCGGCTGTTGCAGCGACGAATACCGCGACCGCCACCACCGGACGTGGCCTTGAGCATCACCGGATACCCGATGCGCTCACCTTCGACCAGCGCTTCAGCGATGTCGGCAACGTTACCTTCGGTGCCTGGCGTGACCGGAACACCGGCCTTGATCATGCTGCGGCGGGCTTCGGTCTTGTCGCCCATGCGGCGAATGACTTCTGCCGAAGGGCCAATGAATTTAATCCCACGTTCGGCGCAGATGTCTGCGAGTTCGGCGTTTTCCGAAAGGAAACCGTAACCAGGATGCAGCGCGTCACAGCCGGTCTCCACGGCCAGGTTGACCAGCTTGCGTGGGTTCAGATAACCCGCGAGCGGTTCCGCACCAATGCTGTGGGCTTCGTCTGCGCGTTTCACATGCAGGGCATGGCGGTCGGCGTCGGAATAGATCGCGACCGAGCGGATGCCCATCTCGGCGCAAGCACGCACGATTCGGACTGCAATTTCACCGCGGTTGGCGATCAGGATTTTTTTTATCACTGGAATTTCCTCGACCGTTAAAACAGACGAACCGGCTCAGCCAGTCGGCGCGTGGCTGCATGTTGAGTTGCAGTCGCGTTGCGAGAGCTACCCTAAGCCGGAAGATCGATAAACAAAAATCAGTAAAAATTGGGATGTGTATAAGGAAAAACTTATACTTGCTGTAACAGCAGTTAAATCAGGTGGGGAAAATGCGTAAGTCATTGATGCGTATGACATTGCGTCAGCTGCGAATTTTCAATGAAGTCTGCGACTTGAAGTCTTACAGCCGAGCGGCCGACGAAATGTCTCTCACGCAACCGGCCGTTAGCCTACAGATTCGTCAACTTGAGGAGCTGATTGGCCAGCCGCTGTTCGAATACGTCGGCAAAAAGCTGTACCTGACCGAGGCTGCCGAAGCTCTCAAGGCGGCCAGTCGCGACATTTTCGGCCGCCTGGAAAACCTCGATATGCAGCTGTCGGACATGCAAGGTTCCCTGCAAGGTCAGCTCAAGCTGGCCATCGAGTCCAGCGCCAAATATTTCATTCCGCACCTGTTCGCCGCATTCAAGCGCCAGTACCCGGAAGTGGTGCTGAATCTCACAGTAGTCAATCGCGCGCAGACCATCCGACGCCTCTCGGACAACCGCGATGACCTGGTGGTGATGTCAATGGTGCCGCAGGACATGGGCCTGGAGTTCCTGCCCTTTCTCAACAACCCGATTGTCGCGGTGGCGCCGCCGGATCATCCGTTGTGCCAGCTCGAACATGTGGCGTTGAAGGACCTGGAGCCCTACACCCTGGTGACCCGGGAAATCGGCTCAGGTACACGCAAAGCGTGCGAAGAATACTTCAAGGAGAAGCGCGTCCACTTCACTCATACCTTTGAAGTGGCGTCGGCCGAGGCCCAGCGCGAAAGCGTGGTGGCTGGTCTTGGCGTGGCGATGCTGACCCGCCATGCGCTGAATCTGGAGTTGGCCACCGGCATGCTGCGCGAGCTACCGGTAGCCGAGTTGCCGCTGTATCGCAGCTGGTGCGTGGTGCAGGCCAAGGACAAACCGTTGTCGCCAGTGGCTCACGCCTTTCTTGCATTCATCCGTGCTGAACGTGCGCAGATTATCCAGCTTGTTGAGCGCTTCGGCGGGAACTTGTCGCACGTTGCTGCCACACGTTGATCGCGGTGTCTGGCGCTGAAAGGTCGAAGTAATCTGACAGTTCCTGCGCCAGTTGACGCTGCTCGGAATAGCTTTCGATCGCGCGACGGAATTCCATGCGTCGCTGATCTTCCTGCTGCCGGCGGGTGGCTTTGGAAGTGTTGGCGTGTAGCTGTGAGTCATCGTAGTGCCGAGGCATATCCTGTCTCCCATTACCTTGCGGGAGTTTGAGCATGAACGCCGGCAGTGACGATTGCGCGGCGAACAGGTGACAGGACGATGAATGCTTTTTGACGAATTGAACGCGAACCGCTGGGACTCAGTCGTCGAGGGCTTTAACTGACTTGGGCGAAAGACGCAAACTACGCAAGCTGCGCTTGACGCTCTTCAAGTGGTTCACCAGGCTCGGACCGCGCGCCATGGCCACGCCCATTGCCAGCACGTCGATCACCACCAGGTGGGCTATACGCGAGGTCAGCGGGGTGTAGATCTCGGTGTCTTCGTGGACGTCGATCGCCAGGTTGATGGTCGACAGCTCGGCCAACGGTGTCTGGCTGGGGCACAGGGTGACCAGCGTGGCGCCGCTTTCACGCACCAGGTTCGCGGTGATCAGCAAATCTTTCGAGCGGCCCGACTGCGAGATGCAGATCGCGACGTCGGTAGGCTTGAGTGTCACCGCAGACATGGCCTGCATATGCGGATCGGAATACGCCGCTGCCGTCAGCAACAGACGGAAGAACTTGTGCTGCGCATCCGACGCCACGGCTCCCGATGCACCGAAACCATAGAACTCGACCCGCTGGGCTGCCGCCATGGCCGTCACCGCCAACTGCAACGCGTGGGGATCGAGGTTTTCGCGAACCTCCATCAGCGTGTGCAGCGTGGTGTCGAAGATTTTCAGGCTGTAATCGGCAACCGAGTCGTCTTCATGGATCGCAAACTGACCAAAACTGGCACCGGCTGCGAGGCTTTGCGCCAGCTTGAGCTTCAAGTCCTGAAAACCGGTGCAGCCAATGGCCCGGCAAAAACGCACGATGGTGGGTTCACTGATACCCACACTATGGGCGAGATCGGCCATGGAGCTGTGCATCACGGCCGCAGGGTCAAGCAGCACGTGGTCGGCAACCTTGAGCTCCGACTTGCGTAACAGATGGCGCGACTGGGCGATGTGTTGCAACAGATTCAAAGGGCAGACTCAATGATGACGACGTGGCCGGATTGTAGCTTTCTTGTAGTTATACTACATGACCTGCGGGCCGCCCAGCTAAACGAGCTTGAGGGCCAATATCTGTAGGAAAAACCCTGCAAATCATGCTCAAGCAAATTTACTCCTACACAAAGATGTAGGAGTGGGCTTGCCCGCGAGGACGGGATACCTGACACACCGCATCAAGCCAATCGCAGGCAAGCCAGCCCCTACAGCCACCCTTCTGCGCCACACTCCCCCAGCAACCGCGCCAAGGCTTCCGCCTCGATCGGCCTGCTGATCAGGTACCCCTGAACCTCGTCGCACTGGTGAGCCTTGAGGAATTCCAGCTGCTCCCGATTTTCGACGCCCTCCGCTACCACCTTCAGCCCCAAACTATGGGCCATGGCGATAATGGCCTTGGTAATTGCAGCGTCTTCAGTACCTTCGCCCAGCCCGCGAATAAACGCCTGGTCGATCTTCACGTAGTCCACAGGGAAGCGTTTCAAATAACTCAGGGAAGAGTAGCCGGTGCCGAAGTCATCGATGGCCAATTTCACGCCCAATTCGCGCAACTGCTGGAAGGTCGCGATGATGTGCTCCACGCTGTCGAGCAGTTGGCTTTCGGTAAGCTCCAACTCCAGGTAGTGCGGCGCCAGACCGGTCTCGTCCAGCACTTGCTTGACCAGGCTGACCAGCTTGCCCTGACGCAACTGATGCACCGACAAGTTGACCGATACCCGAATCGGCTCCATGCCTTGGCGCTGCCATTCGCACGCCTGCCGGCAGGCCTGACGCAGTACGAACTCACCAATGGGTCCGATCAGGCCGGTCTCTTCGGCCAGTCCAATGAAGTCTCCCGGCGGCACCATGCCCAGCGTCGGGTGCAGCCAGCGGACCAAGGCTTCAGCGGCATTCAGGCGCCCGGTTTTCAGGCACAGTTTTGGCTGATAAAACACCTGCAACTGATTTTCATCGATGGCCTTGCGCAGTTGGTTTTCCAGCTGCAAGCGCTCCAGCGTGCTGGCTTGCAGGCTGTCGGTGTAGAACTGGAAATTGTTGCCGCCCAAGTGTTTCGCGTGCTGCATGGCCATGTTCGCCTGACTGAGCAGCGCCGACACTTCACGCGCCGAATCTGGCAACAAGCTGATCCCCACCGATGCGCTGATCACCAACTCCTGCCCGGCGACCGACAGCGGCAGACGCAGCTTGGCCAACAAACGACTGGTGACCCGCGCCAGGCTGGAAAGATTGCCATAGGCATCGAACAGCACCGCAAACTCATCGCCGGACAAGCGCGCAATGGTGTCGGCCTCCGGTAATGCGCTGCTCAGGCGACGCGATATCTGCCGCAGCAGTTGATCGGCGACTTCATGACCCAGGCTGTCGTTGAGCAGCTTGAAGCGGTCGAGATTGATATGCAGCAATGCCAGACTTCGACTGCCCTGGCGAACCCGGCTGCCAGCCACTCGCAGCCGTTCGCGAAACAGTGATCGATTGGCCAGGCCGGTCAGTTCGTCGTAGTGCGTTAGGTAACGCATACGTTCTTCAGATTCGCGCCGAGCTGAAAGATCGGCGAAGAAGCCCACAATATGACTGACGTTTCCCTGCACATCGCGCACTGCATTCAACTGCAGCCATTGCGGGTACAACTCACCATTCTTGCGGGTTTCGACCAGTTCACCCTGCCAGCTGTCGTTTTGCTCCAGTGACTGGTGAATGACCTGGAAGTGGCGCCGGGCGTCGCGACTGCAGGCCAATTCGGCAACATGGCGACCTTGCATGTCTTCCTGCGGATAGCCAGTCACCCGACTGAACGCCTGATTGACCGCCAGCATGGTGTAGTTGCGATCGAGAATAACGATGCCTTCACTGGCCGCCTCGAAGACGATCGCCGCCAATCGACGCTGTTCTTCCAGTTGTTTGCTGGCGCTGACGTCCCGGCGGGTGCCGAGCATGCGAAGCACTCGTCCACTACTGCTGCGCTCCACTGCGCGGCCACGGTCTTCGATCCACACCCAATGCCCGGCGGTATGTCGGATGCGGTACACAACCTTGTAGTCTTCAGTTCGGCCCTTCAAGTGCTCAACCAGCGCATGCTCCATTAGCGACAAGTCGTCGCGATGAATGCGCGGCTTGAGGTGACTTAGCACCGCTTTGACGTGCTCGGGCTCCAGCCCGAACAACTCCTGAAGTTGCGTGTGATGCACTTCATCGGTGTGCAGGTTCCAGTCCCACATCCCCAGCTCACTGGCTTCAAGCGCCTGCGCCAGACGGGTCTCACTCTTGCTTAGCGCTTGATTTGCACTATCCAGCTCGACACTACGCTGCACCACCCGGGCTTCCAGACCGATCTGTGCTTCCCGCAGCTCGCGCTCGGCGTTGCGTCGATGCTCGATTTCACGGGCCAGCTCGTGATTGAGTTGCTCGCTTTGCGCCTGAGCCTGCTGCAGGCTTTCGATCAGCGCCTGATTCTGGAAGCGCCGAATCAAGCCACGCAGAATCCAGCGATTGACCTGCAAGGCGACCACCACCAGCGCCACCAGCAGAATCATTCCTAGCCAGCTCCAGCCGCGCTGCTGCTCGCCCGCGAAGAACAGGTAGGTAATCGGCGGCAGCAAGCTGCACAAGGTAAAGGTCAAGAAGGCCGGCATGCTCACCGCATAAGCGACGCTGGCCGACAAAGCCGCCGCGCCAATAAGGCCAAATACCCAGGCTTGTTGCGAAAAGCTTTCAACCGGCACCAATGCAATCGCCGCGCAGGCGAGGGTCAAGCCGCTGACGCCAGCACCGAGCAGAAACATCCTACGCCAGAGCGGCCGCGCCTGACGCAACGCTGGCGCCGCATTGAAGGCTGCCATCTGCATCACGCGCAGGCTGACCAGTAGGGCCAACCACACCAGCCAGATGCTGGCCAGCAGATAGCGCTGCGGACTCCACAGCAACCAGGCGCAGAGTAAACCGTTGAGTAACATGAAAAGGGTCGGCATTAGCGACCCTTGATACAGCAGACGTGTGCGCTCAAGCGCGAGCTGGGCAGCATACTGCTCGCGGATAACCCTGCCGGTCGCGAGCGTCGCGCCGGAAGAGCTGATACTGAAGGTCATAGGCAGTGTTCTTATAATGGTGAGCCTTAAACGTGGACGGAGCATACACAAGCCGCCCGACAGACCAAACAGTCATAAATCATAAAAGCCAAATATTGGTTTACCCGGACCCTTGTTCCAGACGTGTCACACACGGCCAGCAACGCTTGCAGCCGTGACTGACCGGTCATCCTCGACATGACTTTTATCGGTTCATGCAACGCCGGGTTTGCCCGCCATAGCCCAGCACCCTAGAATGCGCCCATGCGCGATGACCTCTCCCTTTTGCTTAATTCCCTCAACGATGCCCAACGTCAGGCTGTAGCTGCCTCCGTGGGTCGTCAGTTGGTCCTGGCCGGCGCTGGTTCCGGCAAAACCCGTGTGCTGGTGCACCGCATCGCCTGGTTGATCCAGGTTGAGCAAGCCTCGCCACACTCGATCTTGTCGGTGACGTTCACCAACAAGGCCGCTGCCGAGATGCGCCACCGTATCGAGCAGCTGATGGGTATCAACCCGGCCGGTATGTGGGTCGGCACCTTCCACGGCCTGGCGCACCGCTTGTTGCGGGCGCACTGGCAGGAAGCCGGGCTGAGCCAGACCTTCCAGATCCTCGACAGTGATGACCAGCAGCGTCTGGTCAAACGAGTGATGCGTGAGCTGGGGCTGGACGAGCAAAAATGGCCGGTGCGTCAGGCGCAGTGGTTCATCAACGGTCAAAAAGACGAAGGCCTGCGTCCACAACACATCCAGGCCAGTGGGGACATGTTCCTCGGCACCATGAAATCGATCTACGAAGCGTACGAAGTCGCCTGCCAACGTGCCGGCGTCATCGACTTCTCGGAACTGCTGCTGCGCGCCCTGGACCTGTGGCGCGACAACCCGGGCCTGCTGGCGCACTACCAGCGCCGCTTCCGCCATGTGTTGGTCGACGAATTCCAGGACACCAACGCCGTGCAGTACGCCTGGCTGCGTCTGCTGGCCAAAGGTGGCGACAGCTTGATGGTGGTCGGCGATGACGACCAGTCGATTTACGGCTGGCGCGGCGCCAAGATCGAGAACATTCACCAGTATTCGGCGGATTTCCCCGACGCCGAAGTGATCCGCCTGGAGCAGAACTACCGCTCCACCGCCAGTATTCTCAAGGCCGCCAACGCGCTGATCGTCAACAACAGCGGGCGCCTGGGCAAAGAGCTGTGGACCGACGGCGGCGATGGCGACCTGATCAATCTTTACGCGGCCTTCAACGAACACGATGAAGCGCGCTACGTGGTGGAAACCATCGAAAGCGCTCTTAAAACCGGGCTGATGCGCAGCGACATCGCGATTCTGTATCGCTCCAACGCCCAATCGCGGGTGCTGGAAGAAGCGTTATTGCGTGAGCGTATTCCTTACCGGATCTATGGTGGCCAGCGCTTCTTCGAACGTGCCGAAATCAAGAACGCCATGGCCTACCTGCGTTTGCTCGAGGGCCGTGGCAACGATGCTGCGCTGGAACGGGTGATCAACGTCCCTGCGCGCGGTATTGGTGAGAAAACCGTCGAGGCGATTCGCGAACACGCACGTCATGCCGATGTGTCGATGTGGGAGGCCATGCGCCAACTGATCGTCAACAAAGGCCTGACCGGTCGCGCCGCTGGAGCGTTGGGTGGATTTGTCGAGCTGATCGAGAACCTGGCGGCAAAAGTCATGGAGATGCCACTGCACCTCATGACCCAGACCGTGATCGAACAGTCCGGATTGATCACCTACCACAAGGAAGAGAAGGGCGAGAAAGGCCAGGCCCGAGTAGAAAACCTTGAGGAATTGGTCAGCGCCGCCCGTGCCTTTGAAAAGGCCGAAGATGACGAAGAACTTACACCGCTGGCCGCCTTCCTCGGTCATGCTTCACTGGAAGCCGGCGACACCCAGGCTGAAGAGCATGAGGACGGCATCCAACTGATGACCTTGCACAGCGCCAAAGGCCTGGAATTTCCTTACGTGTTCCTGGTGGGTATGGAAGAAGGCCTGTTCCCGCACAAGATGAGCCTGGAAGAGCCCGGTCGTCTGGAAGAAGAGCGTCGTCTGGCGTACGTCGGCATTACCCGCGCCATGCAACAGCTGGTGGTGACCTACGCAGAAACCCGTCGCCTGTACGGCAGCGAGACCTACAACAAAGTGTCGCGCTTCGTACGCGAGATCCCGCCGGCACTGATTCAGGAAGTGCGACTGTCCAACAGTGTCAGCCGTCCATTCGGTGGGACGCAGAAAATGGGCACCAGCAGCCTGTTCAACGGCACAGGTATCCCGGAAACCGCGTTCAGCCTGGGTCAACAGGTCAAACACGCGGTGTTTGGCGAAGGGGTGATTCTCAACTTCGAAGGTGCTGGGGCGCAGGCCCGTGTGCAGGTGAACTTCGACGAAGGCAGCAAGTGGCTGATGATGGGCTACGCGAAGCTGGAAGCGGTCTGACACCAGCTTTGAGCGCTCTCTGTAGGAGCGGGCTTGCCCGCGATGGCGACCTGCCTGCGCTGGCAAGCCCGCTCCTACAGGGGACCGCACATCGCCATCGAACCTTCCTACGCAGTTTTATTCATTGGCCTACACCCCGCTCAGGCGTAGCCTTTAAGGCCTCCTCACTGAATTCAAGCAAAAGCTCGAAACACTCTGTCGCTAGCTATCGTCATGGGGCCTGTGCAACATGGCGCGCGTGCACTCCACAAATGGGAATTCCGTTATGCAACGTTTTCTAAGCATCGTACTGACGCTGTGCATCGGGCTCACTCTGAGCCTTGACGCAAACGCGCGTTTTGGCGGTGGCAAGTCCTTCGGTTCGGCACCTAGCCATCAAACCCGCCAGGCCGCCCCTTCTTCTCCTTCCATGGCTCCAGGCGCTGCGGCGACTGGCGCTGCTGCTGCCGCACGTCCTGCTGGCGGCGCTTCACGCTGGCTCGGCCCGTTGGCCGGTATCGCTGCAGGCGGCCTGCTGGCTTCCATGTTCATGGGCGGCGGCTTCCAGGGCATGCAGTTCTTCGACATCCTGATCATGGCCATCATTGCGTTCGTGATCTTCCGCTTCATCGCTGCTCGTCGACGCAAGCAACACCCGGACATGGCGGCTGCTGGTCCTGCGTCATTCCAGCGTGAAACCATTCAGCAACCGGCGCAGAACGCGATGTTCGGTGGTTCGCCGGCAGCGACTGCCCATCCTGTGATCAACGCGCCAGCCTGGTTCAACGAAGAAAGCTTCCTTGCGGCCGCTCGTGGCCACTTCCAGTCGCTGCAACAGCACTGGGACGCCAACGAAATGGACAAGATCGCCGAGTTCGTTACCCCGCAGATGCTGCAATTCCTGAAACAGGAACGCGCCAGCCTGGGCGACGGCTTCCAGTCGACCTACATCGACAACTTGACCGTGCAATTGGACGGCCTGGACGATCGCTCGGATAAAACCGTCGCTACCCTGACGTTTGCTGGCCTCTCCAAGACCTCGCGCTTCGACCAGGGCGAAGTGTTCAGCGAAAGCTGGAACATGGAACGCCCACAGGGCAACAACCAGCCTTGGCTGGTGGCCGGTATTCGCCAGAACGGCTGATCTGTGCTGAGCTACCCAAGGTAAACAAAACCCCGGACTCGTCCGGGGTTTTGTTTTATCCGATCGGATAGTTATTTTGAGAAAAACTTTACGCTACTGTATAACCCGCGCCATTAAGTTTAGAGGATCAAGGACGTGGAAGAAGTCATCGAGCAACTGCGAGAAGCGAACGAACCGGTACCGGTACCGCTGGAGCTGCCTGACGAAGACCAGTTGGTCGAAGTCGAGGAGCAACTGTTCATCAACATTCCTTTCGTCTTCAAAGAATTTTTGCTGACCGTCAGCGATGTGGTGTACGGCAGCCTGGAACCCGTGACCGTCACCGATCCGCAGTCCCACACCTACCTGCCCGAAGTAGCGGCGAATGCGTGGGATATTGGTGTCCCGCGCGAACTGATCCCCATCTGCCAGGATGGCGAGGACTACTACTGCGTAGAGGAAGACGGCACTGTCGTGCTGTGGTCAGGCGAAGAAGAGCTGGTCACCGAAGAGAGCTGGGAGTCGGTCTGGCACTGGGCCCGAGACGTCTGGCTGGAAAGCTGAGACCATCCGAACCGCACCAGTGATGCTGGTGCGGCCCGGTATGGTGATCAGTGCCCGGAAGCGTCGCGATGATTCTCCAGGGTTTCCAGCAAGGCGATCTGCATGCCGGTGTGCACGCGGATAAACCAGCGCCAAAGCACCGCAGCGATGACGGCGGCGATCACACCAATCACCAGCAGCAGCTCGCTGGTCGGCAGAATGCTCGACGATAGCGCCGCCAACAGCAGAAAAATCACCAACAGTGACAACAACGGAATGACCTCGGCGATCACCCGTCTCACGCGCTCGGTGTGGCGTCCGGCCATGTCTGGTTTGACACTCATTTCAGCCAATAGCATCGACAGCGCCTTGAGCTTGCGGTAAGCCGCGATCAGGAATGGCAGCGACACCAGCAACGCCCCGCCCCAGATCAGCGCGTTATGCAGCCGATCATCGCTGATCCAGTCCCTCAGGTAGCCCCCCAGACGCTCCGCGAAATAACCACCGCAAAAGAAGATCGCCATCACCAGCGCCAGATTGACGCCGACCTGCAGCAGGATCCGGCGAATCATCGACGCCAGCAGCGCCCCCTGCCCCTGCGGCTGAATACTGCGCAGCCATTCACCATACAAACCAAACACACGCGCAACCCGGTCGGGCATCACCGCCGCCAGCTTCAACGACAACGGATCGGCGCCGCGAATCAAGTAAGGCGTCAACAGCGTGGTGATCGCCGAAACAGCCACCGCCACCGGATACAGAAAGTCACTGGTCACCTGCAACGTCATGCCCAGCGCGGCAATGATGAAAGAAAATTCGCCAATCTGTGACAACCCCATGCCGACCCGCAGGGAAGTCCGCCCATCGTTGCCAGCGATAAAGGCTCCCAACCCGCACGACAGCATCTTGCCGAACACCACGGCAACCGTAATCACCGCAATCGGCCAGGCGTAATCGAGCAGGACTTTCGGGTCGATCATCAAGCCGATGGCTACAAAGAAGATCGCGCTGAACATGTCCCGAACCGGCTCTATGAGCTGTTCTATTTTCACTAGCTGACGCGATTCGGCCATGATCGCGCCAATCAGAAACGCTCCCAGGACCATGCTGTACTCAAGTTTTACGACCAGCAGACAAAACCCGAAACACAGGCCCAGCACCGTGACCAAGAGCATTTCGTTGCTTTCGAATTTGGCCACATAAGCCAACAACCTCGGCACCAGCAAAATGCCGATCACCAGTGCGACGATCATAAACAGCGACAGCTTACCGACTGTCGAAAACACCTCGGCGGAACTGACCGAACCACTGACCGCAATGCCCGACAGCAAGGCAATGATGCCGATCCCCAGGATGTCCTCAACAATCAACACCCCGAAAATCAGCTGCGCAAAATGCTGATTCTTCATCTTCAGGTCATTCAGGGCTTTAACGATGATAGTGGTCGAGGAAATGGCCAGAATCGCACCAAGGAACAGCGAGTCCATGGTGCTCCACTCGAAAAAGCGGCCGATCTCGTAGCCGATCCAGATCATCAGCACGATTTCCAGAAACGCCGCTATGAAGGCCGTGGCGCCGACTTTGAACAGTTTGCGCAGGCTGAACTCTAGCCCGAGACAGAACATCAAGAACACCACTCCCAGCTCGGCCAAGGTCTTGATCGTGTCCTCATCATGGATCAGGCCGAAAGGAGGGGTATGCGGGCCAATGATCAAGCCGGCAACGATGTATCCCAGCACCACAGGTTGTTTCAGACGATGGAAAAGGATGGTTACTACACCGGCGACCAGCATGATCACCGCAAGATCCTGGATGAAGCTGATGGCATGCACGGTGTAAAACTCCTTTTAATCCGCTGCGAAAATTCTGATAGAAGCGTAGGAAAATGCCCTCCATCAGCTCTTTTGCAGGTTACCACTGCACATTTACACCGGAAGTCGGCGCAATATATGGAAACAGAAACGGCCCGGCGCGTGACGACGGCGAATCCGCCAGCGTCCCGTTCTTACTGTTCCGAAAAGATCAGGTCCACAAAGAACGCGAGCACCGCCAAAAGGTGCACTTCTGAAACACCCCACCCGTGAGCACGCTATGGAACCCGGAAACGCCCAGCTGTCGATGACTGTATTGATGACCCCGGACATGGCCAATTTCTCTGGCAACGTGCACGGCGGCACCCTGCTCAAGTACCTCGATGAAGTCGCTTACGCCTGCGCCGCGCGGTATGCGGGCCGCTACGTGGTGACCCTGTCGGTGGATCAGGTGATTTTCCGCGAGGCCATTCACGTCGGTGAGCTGGTGACATTCCTCGCGTCGGTCAACTACACCGGCAATACCTCGATGGAAGTCGGGATTAAGGTCGTCACTGAAAACATCCGTGAACGCTCCGTCCGCCACACCAATAGCTGCTTTTTCACCATGGTGGCGGTCGATGATCAGCGTAAACCGGCCTCGGTCCCGCCACTGGAACCGGTGACCAGCGAAGACAAGCGTCGTTTCGCTCAGGCCCAACAGCGTCGGCAGTTGCGTCAGGAGCTGGAAAAGCGTTACCAGGAGATCAAGGAAGAAGCGCCGTAGGCCAGAAACGCTTTCACCTGTAGGAGCTGCCGCAGGCTGCGAACAAGGCCGGAACCGCCTTCGCGCCATTTGGATCGCAGCCTGCGGCAGCTCCTTCACGTAATTTGTATCGCGAAAAAGAGCATCAGAACAAAATTTAAGTCATACGGTATGGCTGCACATCGTCAGACCCAGTTAAGCTGGTGGTTCTTTCGTGGAGCTTATTTTCATGCTGACGCTGGGTAACCTTTTCGTCCTGATGTTGCTCGCGACGTTCGCGGCCTGGCTGTGGCATTCCCATGGTCTGCGCGAACGCGCGCTGGAGCGGGTCAAGCAACACTGCGCGAAGCTCGACATCGAACTGCTCGACGGCAACGTCGCCTTGCGGCGTATCACGTTTGCCCGCGATGCCAACGGCAGAAAGCGCCTGGCCCGTGTGTATAACTTCGAATTCACGGTCACCGGCGAACAACGCCACCCGGGCACTATCACTATGTTCGGTGCGCACACCGCGCAAATCGAGCTGGCGCCCTACCCGTTCGAAATCAAAACCCCGCCGCCGCCTGCCAATGTCATCGAAATGAGCCAGTGGCGCGAAGAACACAGCAAGTGGAAGCAATAAATCAGGCTGTATAACGGCTGCGGGCTGTGGATAACTCATTCACAGCAGACAAGCCGCCAGCCCGGCCTTCAGCAGGGCCTCGTCCTGAGGCTCGGCGAAAATCAATTCCAACCGTGAGTCACGTCGCCATTCGCTGTTTTGCCAGTGAATCGCCGAGCCATCCAGTGCATTGCCGGATAACCAGCCAGCGTTGCTGTGGATAACCAGCTTGGCCCGCCGCCACCCGGTGCTGCTGAGCCATTGCTGCACGCGCATCAGCTCGAATTGCTGGCTCGGATGCCAGCGCCAGCCGATGCTCCAGCCCCCCGCTTGCCCCTGACTCAAGCAGATCGGCTGACGCGGATCGGTCCAGATGGCCGGCATCTGCGCCAGTCCCTTGGGTAAAACCTGTTTATCCACAGGCGAATTATCCACAGCGTCCGATGCCTTGGCATTGCCTCCGGGCAATTCAGCCAACGGCAAAGCCGCTTGTTCGGTCCAGAACAAGGGGCGGTCCGGCAATTGTCGGGCGATGCTTTCGCGGGTCGCCGAATCAAGGGACTCGGATTTGTTCATGACCAACAATCCCGCACCGTCCAGCGCATCCCGCTGGCTTTCGGGCAATGGCTGACCCGCAGCCATCGCCGCTGCATCAAGCACCAGTACCGACGGTTGAACCGCCAGCACGCCCTCCCACGGCGGGTCGCGTAATTGCTCCAGCAATTGCGCCGGGTGACCAAGACCCGACGGTTCAATCAATAATCGATCAGGACGTGCCTTACGCAGTAATCGCCCAAGTCCGACCTGGAACGGCGCACCATTCACACAACACAAGCAGCCACCGGCAACTTCGCCAAGTGCGATACCATCCTCGGCCGTCGTCAATAACGCAGCATCCAGACCAATCTGACCAAACTCATTGATCAATATCGCCCAGCGCTCGTCGGCGGGTTTTTGCGCCAGCAGGTGCTTGATCAGACTGGTCTTTCCGGCACCCAAGGGCCCGGCGATGACATGAGTCGGTATGTTCTGCAGCATGATTGGCCGGCTCGTTAAAATGAAAGGTTTCGGAGTGTGCAATGCGTGTGATCTGGCTGGCGGCACTGTTGT
Source organism: Pseudomonas sp. NA-150 (assembly GCF_044336365.1). Classification (NCBI taxonomy): domain Bacteria; kingdom Pseudomonadati; phylum Pseudomonadota; class Gammaproteobacteria; order Pseudomonadales; family Pseudomonadaceae; genus Pseudomonas; species Pseudomonas sp. NA-150. The sequence continues at coordinate 6,762,434 of NZ_CP172305.1, forward strand.
CGATGACCTCAGGCGAGGTGTGGGCCACAGCCTGTGTGGTCCACACCCAGGCCGAGCGGCTTGACGTCAAAGTCTGCCAAGAGAACCGCAACATCCCTGAAAAGCTGTTTCACGACGGTTTCTGTCAACCTCAATTTAGCGGACAGAAAACTGACGTGACTTTCGTCGAGCAATGCCCCAGTGGCGCATTCGGCGTGTGCAGCAATGCCCAGGTCGCCAATATGCCTTATCGCCAGAACATTCACTATTACGGCGTCGCCAGCGATGCGCACTACCTCAAGCCGTTTTGTGAAGGGCAAAGCCAAGGTCAATGGCTGACCCCTTGAATCAGGCTGCCTGCTCGGCGTGCCAGGGTCCGAACGGATCAATGAATGACTGCCAGCCGTCAACGCCCAGCGCCATTTCCGCGTCTGTCAGCAAGCAGCAGTCCAGTTCATCGGTGAGGCGCGCGAAGTTGATGTGTTGGCCGATGAACACCAACTCCTGACGGCAATCACCGCTGTCCATGACCCAATTTCGCAGGATATTCGCCGCACTTTCTTCATCCTGCGGCCAGTGTTGTTTCGGTACGAAGCGCCACCACAGACCGGCAAAACCGTAGCGCATCAAGCCACCCGCCTGCGACCAACTGCCCGCGTCCTGGTGCTTGTTCGCCAGCCAGAAAAAGCCCTTTGAACGCAGCAGCTTCCCGTTGACCCACTCCTGGTTGATGAAGTCGAAAAAGCGCTGTGGATGAAAAGGACGACGGGCGCGATAGGCCGTCGAGGCGATGCCATATTCTTCGGTTTCCGGCAGGTGCTCGCCGCGCAATTCCTTGAGCCAACCTGGCGCCAATGCCGCCCGCTCAAAGTCAAAACGCCCGGTGTTGAGGATTTTTTTCAGCGGGATCTCGCCCATGACCATCGGGATGATTTCAGCCTGAACGTTGAGTCGTTGCAGAATCGCCATCAGCTCGCGGCGCTCGCTGGAGGTGATCAGGTCGATCTTGCTGATCAAAATCACATCGGCAAATTCAATCTGCTCGATCAGCAAATCGGTGATCGAGCGCTCGTCATCCTCGCCCATGGTCTCGCCTCGAGTGGCCAGGCTTTCGGCGGCCTGGTAATCGAGCAGAAAATTCATGCCGTCGACCACCGTGACCATGGTGTCGAGACGCGCCATATCCGCCAGGCTTTTGCCTTGCTCGTCGCGGAAGGTGAAGGTCTCAGCCACCGGCAGCGGTTCGGAAATACCAGTGGACTCGATCAACAAGTAATCAAATCGCCCGTCCTGCGCCAGACGACTGACCTCTTCCAGCAAGTCTTCGCGTAAGGTGCAGCAGATGCAGCCGTTGCTCATCTCGATCAGTTTTTCTTCGGCGCGGTTCAGACTGACGTCACGCTGAACTTCACTGCCATCGATGTTGATTTCGCTCATATCATTGACGATCACCGCCACCCGCAGATTCTCGCGATTGCGTAGGACGTAATTGAGCAAGGTGCTTTTGCCGGCGCCGAGAAATCCGGACAACACGGTGACGGGTAGACGATGGGGCATCAGGTATTCCTCATTGAGCGCGGGTCGTTCGGTGCCGACGGCTTCTTGAGATAATGTTATATTATAACAATACATAATTGCCAACCTGTCTGACGAAGGTCGTTTGATGAATCGAATTTTCCAAGCGTTGATGGTCGCCGCACTGTTGCTAAGCGCACTCGCGCAAGGCGCACCGACTCAATTGCAGGCGCAGACCACCCACTGCACGCAAAGCGCCCACCTGCTGGCCTGCAGTGACGCGCAGGGCAATGCCTATAGTGTTGCCTCAGCGGGCAGTACCACTTATTTGCGCGGCTTCGAGATGCAGGACCAACGGCTATGGGCGCAAACCAATAGCCGCTACGGCCAGCTGACGTTCTTCACGGGCGTCGCTTCAAACGGCGAGGCGTGGATCGGTTATATCCAGCGAGTCGGCTGGACCACCATCACCCGGGTCTCGGGCTCGGATGGCACCCACAGCAAAATCACCTGCAGTCGCCTCAACGGCTGCTATTGACCGGAACATCAGACCAAAGCTTGCTCGCGAACCTGCTCTTGCTGCCAGGCCATGTAGGAATCAGTCGGAGGGTTACGTTTGAAATAGCGTTGCAGCCCCTCAAATAAACCATCGGCAACGGCCTGTTGATGACGTGCTGTGACCAACCGCTGACTGTCACGCGCGTTGGAGATGAAACCGGTCTCGACCAGAATCGACGGCACATCCGGCGACTTGAGCACCGCGAAACCCGCTTGCTCGACACGCTTCTGATGCAACGTAGTGATGTCTGCCAGGCTGCCGAGCACGGTGTTACCCAACTCCAGGCTGGAGGCAATGGTCGCATTCATCGACATGTCGAGGATGACGCCGGCGAGCATTGGGTCCTTGTCCTTCAGGTTCAGCAGACTGGTCGCACCGATCAAGTCGACGCCGTTCTCCCGCTGAGCCATAAAACGAGCCGTGGCGGAGGTCGCACCGCCTTCTGACAGCGCATACACCGACGCCCCGGAAGCGGTGAGGCGTGGTGCCGCGTCGGCGTGAACAGAGATGAACATATCGGCGTTGTATTTGTGCGCGATATCCACTCGTTTGCGCAGTGGTACGAAGAAGTCATCGTTGCGAACCAGCCGTACGTCGAAGCCTTTCTCACGCTTCAGGCGCTTGGCCAACAATTGAGCAATGGACAGCACCACATCCTTTTCGCGTTCACCCTTGGAGCCGATGGCGCCTGGATCTTTACCGCCATGGCCGGGATCGACCACGACCATGATGTCGCGCTTGGGATGCGCCTTGTCACGTGTTGCCGGCGCGGGTTCGGCATGCATGGCAGAGGCCGCCGCTGCTATTTGAACCGGCGCATGGGCCGAAGTCCCCAAATCCACCACCAGACGATGGCCTTGCGCGCCCTCAGGTCCCAACAGAAAACTGGTGAGCTGCACCGGCGCGTTCAAATCCAGCACGATGCGCGTATCGCCTAGACCGAAGTGGCCGGAACGAATCGACTTGATCGGCGTGTTCGCCAACGCCAGTTGATTGAAGTTGCCCGTCAATTGCGCACCGCTCAGGTCGATGATCAGGCGCTCTGGCGCGGTCAAGGTGAAGGTTTTGTACTGCACCGGGCCGCTGAGGTCGAACACCAGGCGCAGCTTGTCGTCCGTACGCCACAAGCGGGCATTACGGATCTGCGTGGCGGATGCCCCCAACGGTAAAGCGAAGGCCGCGCTGGCCAGAAGCATGTTGAGGAGCATTTGACGTCTGTGCATGGCAATACCATTCAATGGGAGAGCATCCAGGCTCAAAAAAGGCTGACTGGGTTTAATAGTTATAATATAACATGCCGTTTTTCCCTAGACGACGGGCCTTTTCATGAATGCGCAGACTTTGCCGGATATTGCCGCGCAGGCTTTAAATCAGGCCTTGCCGCTGGACTGGGTAGGCATGTGCGGTATCGCGCTGCCGATCCTGTTCAACGGTCAACGGATTGCAGCAAAGGCAGACGCCGGCGTCAGCCTCGACGATGGTGAGGCGCGTGGTATTCATATGTCACGGCTGTATCTGGCGTTGGAAATGCTCGAAGACATCAGCCTCACTCCGACACTGATGCGCCAGGTACTGCAGCGCTTTCTCGACTCCCATGAAGGCTTGTCGAGCAACGGTTACCTGCGCATCCACGCAAATCTGCTACTGAAACGCCCAGCGTTGGTCAGCCCATTGGCTGGCTGGAAGTCTTATCCGATAGAGGTTTACGCACGGCTGGAACGTGAAGTGTTCCACGTGGAACTAAAATTTGACGTCAGCTATTCCTCAACCTGCCCCTGCTCCGCCGCCCTTGCCAGGCAATTGATTCAGCAGCAATTCGTTGCCGACTTCGCCAACCAGCCGTTAGCGCACGCTGATGTTTTGGCATGGTTGGGCACAACTCAGGGCATTGTCGCCACCCCGCACAGCCAACGCAGCAGCGCGCAGTTCCGCGTGGAGTTCGCTCCGCAGTTGTCGAGCTTTCCGCTGGTGGAGTTAATTGATGTGGTTGAGTCCGCCCTTGGGACAGCCGTGCAGACCGCCGTCAAGCGCGCCGATGAACAGGCATTTGCCTTGGCCAACGGTCAGAACCTGATGTTTTGCGAGGACGCGGCTAGACGACTCACTCAAGCGCTCGCGCAGATTCCGGCAATCGGCGCCTTCGAGGTCAAGGTCATCCACGCCGAAAGTCTTCACGCTCATGACGCTGTCGCCCACAGCAGTTGGCAACGGAATACAGCATAATGCGCGCCAGGGCTCACCTGCCGATCACACTCCCAAGAGGTGTTTTTTGATGCGCGTTGCTTTCGTGCTAGCCGGTCTATTGCTGTTGCCGTTGTCGGTATCGGCCGCCGAGAAATTGAAAGTCGTTACCAGCTTCAGCATTCTCGCCGACATGGCCCACCAGATTGGTGGCGAGCACATCGAGGTCATCAATATCGTCGGTCCGGACAAGGACGCCCGCGCTTACAAGCCAACCGCTGACGACGCAAAGAATCTGGCTCACGCTGATGTGATCATCGAAAACGGCTTGGGCTTCGAACCGTGGATGGATCAGTTGGTGGCTAAAAGCGGCACTAAAAAAGTGGTTACGGTCGCCAGCACTGGTGTGATTCCGCGCACAGTAAGCGAAGACGGCAAGACCGTCACCGACCCGCACGCCTGGCAAAGCCTGCCGGATGCGGAGCTGTACATGAACAATATCGTCAACGCGTTGAGTGCCGTGGACCCTGAGCACACCAACGCGTATATCTCGGCCAGCAAGGTTTATAACAAACAACTTCATTCGCTGAAGACCGAGGCCAAGCTGAAATTGGCCACCGTTCCGCTGGGCACCCTGCCTGCAGGCAGCCGCCGTTTTGTGGTGTCACATGAAGCGTTTGGTTATCTGGATCTGGGCAAGGCTTATGACATCGAGTTCGTCGCTGCCCAAGATGTCGCAAGCGCCGGCGAGCCTTCGCAAGCGCAAGTGGCTGCGCTGACCAAACAAGTGGGTGAGGTCAAAGCCAAGGCAGTGTTCCTCGACAACGTCAGAGACCCGGCGACGATGAAACAGATCGCCGATCAGACTGGCGTACCGGTTGCCGGCACGCTGTACTCCGACGCCCTGGCGACGAAAGGCCCGGCCAGCACCTTTGCCGGGATGTACAAAGCCAATATCAACGCGTTGTATGACGCGCTGAACAAGCCATAGTGCACACATTGTAGGCGCTGCCGAAGGCTGCGTTACTCCCGATCGCGAAGACCGTTACGGTCTTATCACAGCCTTCGGCAGCGCCTACACATTTCTGCGATCTCAAAAAACCTTTAGCCGCCCGATCAAGTCCGCGGCTTGACCGCCCCGCACTGCTGCCCCAACCACACCGCCCGGGTGTCCATGCTACCGGCTTGCTGCTGACCGGTAGCATTGAACGTGCCGACGACCTTGGTGCTGAACTCGCGGTCATTGACGAACTGCGCCACGCCAGTGCCTTGAGCTTTAGGGCAACTGAAGCGAAATTTCCAGGTCTGGCCGTTACGATCGGTGATCTGCTGGTTGCAGCCGGATTTCGGGTCGGTCAGCGGAATATCGTCGGTCTTCACCTGCTCCTGCGTCAGACAAACCCGCACGCCCTTCCCGGCAACCGTCACGCCCTGTTCCTGCAACATCTTTTGCACCTGAGCTTGCTGGTCAGGGGCGAAGGCTTGCAGCTGGCCAAGCATGACCTGCATGTCTGGCAACGGCTGACCATCGACCTGCATGTTGCTGGTCGTCAACTCCCATAATCCCGGCTGCAGCATCTGCGCCTGGGCCAGCGGTGCAGCCAGGCAAAACAGTAAAGCCAGGTGGCGTTTGTTCATGTGCATCTTTCCTTTAGATAAAAAACGACCGGACTGCTTCCGGCTCGACGATAAGCCTTAGACGACACTAACGTCATCCAGTTGCACACCGAATAAAATAGCGACATTCCCGATGGGCTGTGGTCTGTTAGACACATAAAAGACCGGAGCAAGGTTACACATGGATTTTCACAGCCCGTATTTTTTCGGCTACCTGATCGGCTTCATCCAGCTACTGGGCCTTATCGCGGCCATTCACGCACTGTTGACGGTGCGCACGGCGCAAGGCTCGATTGCCTGGGCCATGTCCCTGTTGTTCATTCCTTTCATCACCCTTGTCCCTTACCTGGTGTTTGGCCGCAGTACCTTCGACGCCTACATCAAGGCCCGACGCCAGGCCAACCAGGAGATGCGCACGGCCATCGGCGATCTTAACTGGCGCCCGTGGATTGAAGAAGCCGTCACCGCGCGGCGCTCGGCGGCGTATGCCTCGTTGCGCGCCATGCCGAAGCTGGGGCGCATGCCGTGCCTGGCCAACAACGAAGTGAAACTGTTGATCAATGGCGAGGCAACTTTCGCTGCGATTTTCGAGGCTATTCGCAGCGCCCGACAAGCCGTGCTGATCCAGTTCTTCATCATCCACGACGACGATCTTGGCCGCCGCCTGCAAGCGCTGTTGCTGGAAAAAGCCGCTGAAGGTGTGGCCGTGTACGTGCTTTATGATCGCGTTGGCAGCCACAAATTGCCTACCCGCTATAGCAACAAACTGCGCGATGGCGGCGTGCAGGTCAAAGCCTTCGCTACCCGCCGCGGCTGGCTCAACCGCTTCCAGGTGAATTTCCGTAACCACCGCAAGATTGTGGTGGTGGATGGCGTGTGTGGATTTGTCGGCGGGCATAACGTCGGCGACGAATACCTGGGCAAGCAACCGCCGCTGGCGCCGTGGCGCGACACCCATGTGCAAGTCGTCGGCCCGGTGGTGGCCAGCTTGCAAGAGTCGTTCGCCGAAGACTGGTTCTGGGCCACGCGCCACTTGCCGCCGCTGATCCTGCCTGACACCTTTCCCGAAGACGGCGTGCTCTGCCAACTGTTGGCCAGCGGGCCGGCCGACCCCCAGGAAACCTGCTCGCTGTTCTTCGTCGAAGCCATCCATGCAGCGGAAGAACGCGTGTGGATCACCAGTCCGTATTTCATTCCCGATGAGGCGGTATTTGCCGCGCTGCGTCTGGCAGTTCTGCGCGGGGTCGATGTGCGCATTTTGCTGCCGTCTCGCCCTGATCATTACGTGGTCTACGCCGCCTCAAGCCTGTTTGCCTTTGAGGCCGTGCGCGCCGGCGTACGCATCTTCCGCTACGAGCCGGGCTTTCTGCATCAGAAGGTAGTGTTGGTGGACAGCGAGATCAGCGCCATCGGCAGCGCGAACATGGACAACCGCTCGTTCCGCTTGAACTTCGAACTGATGTTGCTCACGGTCGACGAGGATTTTGCCCGTCAGGTCGAGGACATGCTCGTCGCTGACTTTGCTCTCGCCCGGGAAATCTCCAGCGAAGAACGTAGAAACACCCACCGTCTGCAGCAACTAGGGATGCGTATTGCGCGTCTGGTGTCGCCGATTCTTTAGATGCACACAGCACAACGGGGCCTATATTGGCCCCGTCGCAATCACTGCCTGGCTTAACGGTACTGCTTGGCTTAACGGTAAATGTCGTCGCGCGTCATCGGTAGACCATGGCTGCCATCAGCAAACGGCTTCACGGCCAGAATCTGATGCAGATTGATCCAGCCCCGTGCAAATGCGTACGCGCAACCGGCCAGGTACAGCCGCCAAATCCGCAGCGTTTGTTCCGGCACCATTGCGCCAGCCTCAGCCAATCGGTTTTCCAGACGCTCGCTCCAGTGTTCCAGCGTGCGCGCGTAATGCAGGCGCAGGCTTTCGACGTCAACGATTTCCAGCCCCGCTTCGCTGATGAAGGCGCTGATCATAGACAGATGGGGCAACTCGCCGTTGGGGAATACATAACGCTCGATGAATTCACCCGCGCCGCGCCCCACTGGACGGCCGTCAGTGTGCTTGGAGGTAATGCCGTGGTTCATTACCAGGCCGCCTTCACGCACCGCGCCGAACAGGCACTTGGCGTACAGCTCCAGGTTAGCGTGGCCGACATGTTCGAACATGCCGACGCTGACCACTTTGTCGAAGCGTCCGTCCTGCGGCAGGTCGCGGTAGTCGAGTAGTTGCAGCTCGACCCGATCCTGCAGACCTTCAGCCGCCACCCGCTCACGGGCCAGGGTCAATTGCTCCTGGCTCAGAGTGATGCCAAACACTTTCACGCCATACTCACGCGCCGCGAAGCGTGCCAGCCCGCCCCACCCACAACCGACGTCCAGCAGGTACTCGCCCGGTTGCAGTCGCAACTTGCGGCATAGATGCTGAAATTTATCCTGCTGCGCTTGTTCGAGGGTCTCGTTACCTGTCTTGAAATAAGCACACGAGTACACCATCTCTCGGTCGAGCCAGAGTTGGTAGAACTCATTAGAAAGATCGTAGTGGTAGGAAATCGACGCCGCATCGGTCGCTTTGTCGTGATGAGAGCGAACGGGAAGATCGTCGTCATCACCGTCCAATAGTGCTTGGCTTAATTCGTCGCAGACGCGTACTACTTCGCTGATCGAACCTTCCAGCTCAAGCCTGCCTTCAACGAAGGCACTCCCGAGCAAGTCCAGACTGGGCCGGGTGAATTGCGAGACCAATTGTGGGTCTTTCACCACAATGGTGACACTGGGCTTCGGGCCAAGATCAAGTTCATGGCCGTCCCAGAGTTTCAGTCGTAACGGCAGATGTAAATTCTGCAGAGCCGTTGGAAGTTGCGCGAGCATGTAATAAACCCCCTGTCCAGAAACTCAGGAAAAAGGGTAGTCCATAAGCAGCTCTGGTGCCGGAGCCTTCCGGCGATTGGCGTTTAGCCTGGGGGCTATGCTGTTGAAACTTTGGGGTTACCGCTAAATCGCCCAATGTCTCGAGCCAATCTGCAGCCTGCGTAATGGAGAACCCTCATCACGAATGACCCCTAATCTGTAACAGAGTTCTTCAAACCTCAAGCAATTTTATATACTTAAGGGACGCGTCTAGCCCGCCCCTTTCGCCCGGATGCCCGATTCTTCAGGCCTCTGGCTTGTTCTCCAACTTTAGTAGCGGCTCCTGGAAACGCAGCAAACGACCCGCATTGGCGAGGACCAGCAGGGTGCTGAGGTTGTGCAACAGCGCCGCTATCATTGCCCCTGCTGCCCCGAGAAACCCGAAAGCCGCCATTGCAACGATTGCCAGGGTCCAGCCCAGACCAATGATCACATTGACCTGCAACGTCTGTCGGCATTGGCGGCTCAAGCGGACGCAGGTGCCCAGACGACGCAGGTCACTGCCGATCAGCACGATGTCAGCCGAAGCCAGGGCGATATCCGCACCGCCCGCCCCCATCGCTACACCCACCACACCGGCCTTGAGCGCAAGCGAGTCGTTGATCCCGTCACCCACCACCATCGGCCGGAAACCACTGCCAATCTCGCCCATCACCCGGTTGAGTTTATCTTCAGGCAAGGCCTGGGCTTCGATATCGCTGATGCCCACTTCGCGCCCCAGGCTGTCCGCCACGCTTTGGCGGTCACCGGTCAGCAACAACTGACGGCCCATGCCCAGCTCTCGCAGTTCGGCGAGGGCCTGACGTGCTTCGGGCTTCAAACTGTCGGCCAACAACAGCCAGGCAAGGAACTCACCGTCCACCGCCAACCCGGCAATCGGACCATCGTGGTTCGGGACCGGAGAGGTATCAATGCCCAGTTGTTCGAACAATTCCGGACGGCCCAGCGCCGCCACACCGTGCTCGGTATTGGCGACCACACCCAGCCCCTGACGCTCGTGAATGTCGGTCAGGACCAGCAACTGATCCTTCGCCACCAGACCGGCCAGTGCCCGGCTGACCGGGTGACTGCTGGCCGAACCCAGGCTGGCAGCCAAGGGCAGCACGTTGCCCTGCTGGGTCGACACCGCCTCAACCGACTGCAAGCGCAGCGTGCCGTAGGTCAGCGTCCCGGTTTTATCCACCACCAGCGACGTGAGGTCCGCCAGCTCTTCAAGGAACGCCGAACTGCGAATCAAAATCCCGTGGCGCGCGGCGACTGCGATCCCGGCAATTGCGGTCGCCGGTGCCGACAACACCAGCGCACAGGGGCAGGCCGCCACCAGCACCGCCAGCATCGCCTGAGCGTTGTTGGTGATAAACGAGGTCACCGCCGCGATCAACAGCACCAACACCATGTAGCTACCGGCGTAGCGCTCCAGAAGTCGCGTAATCGGTGGTTTCGAGCGCTCCGCGTTTTGCATCAGCGCGATCACTTTGCCCAGCGTGGACTCATTGCCAATGCGCGTCACTTCAATGCGCAGCAAACCATCGAGGTTGATCGCCCCGCCGAACACTTCCATACCGATCTGCGCTTCCAGCGGCACCGACTCACCGGTGATCGGCGCAGTATCGAGACTGGCTTGTCCTGATCGGACCACGCCGTCTGCCGGTACGCGGTCGCCAGCGCGCACTTCCACCAGATCACCCGCCACCAGCGTCGAGTTATCCACCTCGCGCACGGTGCCGTCAGCATCGATTAGCCGCGCGTGGCTGCGGGTCAAACGCCCGAGCGCGCCAATCGCCTCCTGAGAACCGATGACACTGCGCTCCTCCAGCACGTGGCCAAAAATCATGATGATCGGCAGCAACGCCGCGGTCATCAAATCGCCCGTAGCCCAGGCGCCAAGCATCGCCAGCGCGATCAATTGATCGGTGATGCCGTGCAGGCTTGGGTAACGCAGGCTGTACCAGCCGGCACTGACCACCGGAATCGCTACCAGCAACGAGGCAAAGCCCAGCAATAACTGGCTGACGCCGGTTTGTTCCGGTGCGAAAAATCGCCAGACCAACCCCAGTGCCAACAGCCCGAGGGCCAGCATCGCCAAGGTCAATTGGCGGGCAGCGCTGCGCTGTTCGGAGCCGGTCAGCATGCTCGCCGAGGTGTCATCGGGCGCGGGCTCGGCGTGAGCTGCGTGGGTACTCATTTGTCTGCTCCCTGAATGATCAGGTGGGAATCGTCACGAGGATCGACCGTGGTAACAGAACTGGCCTGTCCAAGAATTTTCGGTACGCGTTCGCGGTAGATGCGCAACAACAGACCTGGGTCGCTCTTGTCGACGATCGACTGCGTCAGGCTGGTGACGGTCGCGGTGTCGGCCTGGGCCTTGGCCAAGCGTTCCGAGGCCTGGGCATGAGCAACCTGCAAGCTTCGATCGGATTGTTGGGTCGCCGTCTGATTGGTTTTTTCCGCCTCGGTGCGGGCATTGGCTACGGCTTGATCCGCTTGCTGACTTGCCGTCAGAACTGCGTTGAACGCAGCCACCGCAGACGCCGGCAGGCTCGATTGCACGTCGACCCGCGCCACTTCGATGCCGATCCCGACACCCGTGGCGGCCAGTTCAGCCAGGCGTTGATTAATCCCCCGCACCAGATCGCCGCGCAGACGCTCCCGACGCTCAGCCGCCTTGCTGTCGGGGCTGACCAGCTCAGGGCGCGCCACCAGAATCGTGTCCAGGTCCCGCGCCGCGGTTAGCGCCACTGCACTGCGGTTTACCAGACGATCCAGCGCAGGCAGTACGTGTTCGCCTTGCAGGATGTAGGCATAGGGGTCGGTGACCTTGAAGTACACCGTCACATCCAGCTGTACGACGCCGGCATCACCGGTCAACAGAAAACCGGAACCGGCCAGCGCATCGCTCATCGGTGTCGCGAAGCTCGCCACCCGATCACCGTCCAGTGCCGCCTTGGAGCGCAGCAGGGTTTCGACCCGACGCTCTATCACTCGATCCGCCGAGGGCAAGAGTGCCACCTGCTCGAACGGCTGCGGCCACGCGGTGAGCAGCCCGGCGTTCTGGATACGTTCCAAGGCACCGAAACGCAGGACCACGGCGCGATTCTGTGGATCGATCTGGCGCACGTTGGACAGTCCCCAACCAAGGGCCGCCAGCAGCGTTACTGCGTACAAACCGAGAAACGCCAGACGACTCGCCTGCAACCACGGGCTGCTGACAGCAGGTCGTTGAGGGGCGACTTCACTCATGGCTGCGATCCGCTTTTGCCGTCCAGCGTCGGCGGACCGTCCACCAGCACTCGGAACGGCGCGGCGTCGGTGCGCAGAATCAACTTGGAGCCCGGTGTAACCACGGTGCCAAGCGTATCCAGTGAGCGCAGCAGGTTATACAGCTGAGGCGATCCAGCGTAGGCCTTGCCATAGATTTGCGCAGCTTCGACGCGGGACTGCGCCTCGATATCGGCCGCTTTCACCGTGGCATCGGCCTCGGTGATACGCGCATCACGTTCGGCCGCCGAACGAATTTGCGCGGCTTCGCGCTTGCCGACCGCCGTGCGTTCGGTGGCGATGGTTTCCCGCTCCGCGCGCATGCGGTCGACGGTGGCGTTCAAGGTTACCGAGGGTAATGTCAGACGCTCGACACCCACCTGCAAGACGCGTACGCCATAGGTGGTGAGCAATTGCTGATCGATCTGTTGCCGCAACTGGTTTTCAAAGTCAACGATGCGCACCTGGCTGGCATCGGTGTTGATCAGGCTCGACAGGTCGAAACTGGCCGCTGTGGTTTCCAGCGCCGAGCCGACAAAGGTGCGAATCTGTCGCGCGGCTTCATCGGGCTGGTTCTGCACCGCACGCATGAAGCGCTGCACATTGTCAGGGTCGCCCTGTACCTGCCACGCCACATAGGCTTGCACGATGATGCGCAGGCCATCTCGGGTGCCGACGTCCTGCAGGCCGCTGGACGTGGTGCGCAGACGCAGGTCCACCGGAATGGTCGCCTCGAACGGTGCCGGCCAGCGCCAGCTCAAGCCTGGGTCCAGCAATACGCGGGACGGATTACCAAACCGGGTAATCACGGTCGCTTCGCCTGAGCGCACTTGCACCAGACTGGCGGCGGCCGCGGCAAACAGAATCAACACCGCAGCCAATGCCAATCGCCGCCATGGGAAGCCCACAGGGCCAGACGCTTCACCGTGATGATGGTGACCGTGGTGTTGATGCCCGGAGTGACCATGGTCGTGGCCAGAGTGATCGTGATGATCGTGGTTATGAAACAGACTCAAGGGACGACTCCTTAATGAACGGCTTTACTCGGCGCCGTTGGGTCTGCCGGTAACGTGAAGGTGCGCAAATCGATGGTCGGTGCGCTTTCGCCGCCCAGTCGATGATCAAGAATCAGCAGCTTGGCGTGGGCCAGCCCTTGGCTCAATTGAGTCAGGTATTGCTCCAGCAAGAAGGCTTTCCCGGCGTGCTCATAGGCCTGGCGCTCGGCGCTGAAACGCAAGTCCGCGCCTTGCGCCGTAGCCATGACTTCACGCGCACCCGCGGTCGCTTGATCTTTCGCCACACTGGCGTTGAGCTGCGCCAGGTTGGTCTGCTCGCTCGCCGCACCGCGTTCTCGGGAGATCAATGCCTGAGCACTGATTTGCGCCGCCTGCACGGCGTGATAAGCATTAGCGGCACCGGCCGGCGGGTGAATCGACTCGACCACGGTGGCGAGGATTTCCACGCCGCTGTCGAGCTTCTTCAGGTCGGCTTGCACGGCCTCCCCAATATCCGCCGCCAATGCAGCACGCTGTTCGCCCAGCAGTTCATCGAGGGTCCGTGTGGCAAAGTCATGCACCAGAATCCGGCTCGCCGTACTGCGAATCAGCGTCGGCACGTCAGCACTGTTATAGGTCGCGGCCATCGCCGCCTGATCGCTCAGACCAATGCGATAAACGAAACGCACGTCCATATTGATGATCTGGAAGCTTTGCTTGTCGCCCGCGCTGCTGGCGATCACCTGGGATTTGTCGTTGATATGGGTCGCATCCCACAAACGGTTGGCGCTAGCCGGCGACGGGCCTTCGGCGGGCTCGCGAACCTGCTCGATTGCAGTGGAGTCGGAAACGCTGGTCGCCAGTTCATGCACTACGCCATTTTCCACCGCCCGTACCTGGCCGAACGGCCATGGCAGCCCGCCATGCAAACCGGGACCAAACACTTCCACCGGTTTGCCGAAACGCTCGTAGATGCCCCGACCTTCCATTGGAATCTCATGCACACCGCTGAGCACCCAGCCGAGACCCGCCACCACGGCCAACACGGGCAGAAAGGCCCGGCGCATGTAAGTAAACGCCCAGATTTGGCGCAGATCGATGCCGAAGCGGTTGTGCAGTTCGTTCTGCAACGCCAACAAAGGTTGCGGCGGCCAGCGCAGCAGGCCGGCGACAAAGCTGCTGGCCAACAGACGCGGTTCAATGCGTTCGTTACGGGGGCTGAACAGGGACGCCACGGCACGCAGAAACATCTCCAGCGCCACCAGCCCTGGTAATACGCCTATCAGCACCGCCAGTCTGGCCGGCCACACTCGATCCGGGGTCGAAAAGAACAGGCACAGGGCGCTGAGCAACAGACAGGCGATTACCACGCGAGTCAATTGTGCCAACTGGGAGGCTTCAGGCCATTCGGCCGTCAGTTCGTGAGTGAGTTGCCGCTCCAGTACTAAAAGCCCGAACGCCAGAATCAGCGTTATCGCCCCCGCGACAGTGCCGGTCGCCCCCAGATTCGAACCGCCGAGGTTCAGATTCCATACCAACCCGATGGCAATCATCGACAGCAATGCCCAACCGCCGAGCCATAGGGTCGGGAACCCCATTTGCGACAGCATCGCGAAACCGCGATTACCGATGCGGCTCATCAAACGGTCATACCAGTCGGGTGGCTCTTCGTCGGCGTCGTCTGTCTTGAGTACCGCCGGCGCATCCACCACCGCTTCGACCGGTTGCAGTGCGCCCAGGGTTCGCGCACGCCAACGGGCTACCCAATAGGCTGACTGCAACCCGGCAGCCAGCAGCCAAAGAGCAGCGATGTTGTTGACCAGCACGGCTGGCCATAAGGTAGTGGACGAAAACAGCATGACAAACAGCGCCACGACGAATCCGACCACCCCCAAACCGCCCAGCCCATACGCCAGCCGTAACAATCGACGGGCATGGAACGCGGCTCTTTGAAAGCGTGGCAAACCCTCTAAACCAGCACTTTCACCATCCAGATCAACCCTCATCGAAACCCCTGACCTTGCTCAATCGTGAAGACTCACAGCCCATCGAAAGCCCCTTGAATCGCTCTGACCGAAACCCGGTGGGTCGGGCCGAAAAATCGTTATGATATAACAGAAGAAGTGAAATTGTGGTTGAGATATTTCCAACACACACGCTCACACAGGATTTTGCGCCTAACCGTCGAGGGCGCGGATAAATTTGCTCACCGATTGCGCTGTCAGCGCCGCGCGGTTCGAACAGCGTGTGGCGACGTAGTGATGATAATGCCGTTATCATTTTCGGTTTATTAATTGATACACCCTACAATATAAAAAGAATATTCCTACAATCAATAACTTGAATCTTGCCCCTCTCTACTTTAAACCCTTCGCTTTAGTTACAAATTTGTCACTCACCCGACTTGCTGCCCGCTCAGCAAATGCTTAGTATCGCCAACTTCCTCGTACACCTATGGCCTTTACAGTTTAGATTGTGCGTATTGCCAACACGCTCATCCGAGTAAACCCACCATGAACAAACATTGGGACTTTCGCCTTCCCGCGAATGCTGCAGAAGCCGGGAGTACAAGTTGTCTGACGATAAATCAGTGCGGTTCGATGCTCGGCTTGAGCAATCTGCTTGATTTGGTTAGCCACGAAATCAGTCAGGAACATGGAAAACATATTCACCGTCTTACCTTCAAAAGCGGGCAAACGTTATATATCAAATCCGACACTCGTTCGGTCACGATAAGAGGCCCTCGTATCAACTTCGACTCCGACCCTCGTTATCCTTTCTCCACTTTCTTGCGCGATCCAGCTATCAACTAACATCGCTCGACATCACTTTTTTGCTGCACGATACACCTTGCATGCCTTTGCGAAGTCTCGCTGACCTTAGCTGAACGGCACCTGAAAATGTCTCTCCTGCGTTGCCATCCAGGCTTGACCCCAAGGCGTCTTCCCGCTCATATTACGATCATAATTTAATCATTACGACCTCCGGGTGCTTTCCCTCAGGCCGTCTACGCTTCCCCCCACTGTCGATTCTTAATCTGGGAGAACCCACATGAGTAGCTACGACGTTGTCATCATTGGTGGCGGTCCTGGCGGTTATAACGCTGCGATCCGTGCCGGTCAGTTGGGCTTGAAAGTGGCGTGTGTCGAGGGGCGCGAGACGCTGGGCGGGACCTGTCTGAATGTCGGCTGCATGCCCTCCAAGGCGCTTCTGCATGCTTCGGAGCTGTACGAAGCGGCGGTCGGCGCCGAATTCAAGAACCTCGGGATCGAGGTCACGCCGACGCTGAACCTCGCGCAGATGATGAAACAGAAAGATGAAAGCGTATCCGCGCTGACCAAGGGCATTGAGTTTCTGTTTCGCAAGAACAAGGCTGACTGGATCAAGGGTTGGGGGCGTATTGCCGGGCCGGGAAAGGTCGTCGTCACTGACAGCCAGGGTACTGAAACCGAGCTGCTGACCAAGGACATCATCATCGCCACCGGTTCCGAGCCAATGCCGCTTCCGGGCGTCGAGGTCGACAACAAACGCATTCTCGACTCCACCGGCGCGCTGTCACTGCCTGAAGTACCCAAGCATCTGGTGGTCATCGGTGCCGGGGTGATTGGTCTGGAACTGGGTTCGGTATGGCGTCGGCTAGGCAGCCAGGTAACCGTGGTGGAATATCTGGATCGGATCTGTCCCGGCACGGACCTGGAAGCCGGAAAAACCCTGCAACGCTCACTGAGCAAACAAGGGATCGCCTTCAAACTCAGTTCCAAAGTAACAGCAGCGACCGCTTCAGAAACCGGCGTTCAGCTCAGTGTCGAACCCGCTGCGGGGGGCGCGGTAGAACTGATCGACGCGGACTACGTGTTGGTCAGCATTGGCCGTCGGCCTTATACCAAAGGCCTTGGGCTGGAGAGCGTCGGCCTCGAAACCGACAAGCGCGGCATGCTGGAGAACAAACACCACCGGACCCCGGTGCAGGGGATTTGGGTGATTGGTGACGTCACGTCCGGGCCGATGCTGGCGCACAAGGCCGAGGACGAAGCCATCGCGTGTCTAGAGCAAATCGTCGGCAAAGCGGGCGAGGTCAATTACAACTTGATCCCCAACGTTATCTACACCCGACCGGAACTGGCCAGCGTCGGCAAGACCGAAGAGCAGCTGAAAAGTGAAGGCCGCGCCTATAAGGCCGGCAAGTTTCCGTTCACCGCCAACAGCCGCGCCAAGATCAACCACGAGACCGAGGGCTTCGTGAAGGTCCTGGCAGACGAGCGCACCGACGAGATCCTCGGCGTGCATATGGTCGGCCCAAGCGTCAGTGAAATGATCGCCGAGTACTGCGTGGCCATGGAGTTTTCCGCCTCGGCGGAGGACATTGCCCTGACCTGCCACCCGCACCCAACCCGCTCCGAAGCCCTGCGTCAGGCCGCGATGAACGTCGACGGCAAGGCGATGCAAGCCTGACTCGCTACCGCTGCCACTCAGTCGGGCAAGTGATTGAGTGGCAGCGGGCTTTGCGCCTTGACCGTCTGAATCGCGAAATTGCTGCGGATATCACTCACGCCCGGCAGCTTTAACAGCGTCCCGGTGAGAAAACGCTCATAGCCGCGCAAGTCCGGCACCACCACGTGGAGCAGAAAATCCGACTCGCCGGAAACCAAAAACGCTGAAATCACCTCCGGCAGCGCCGATACAGCCTGACGGAAAGTCTCGGCTTCCTTTTCATGGTGACGCTCAACTTTGATCCCCACGAACACAGTGAGCCCCAGCCCCACTTCGTCAGGATCGAGGCTGGCCTGATAACCCCGAATTACCCCTGCCTGCTCCAGATTGCGCACCCGGCGCAGGCAGGGGGATGCCGACAGGCCGATCTCGTCCGCCAACTGCACATTGGTCAGACGACCGTCGCGCTGCAAGGCAGCCAAAATACGGCGGTCGTAGGCATCTAGTTTTATTTTTGGCATAACGAACCTTTCATAGACGAACAAATGGCAGAGCATGCCAATTCTAGGCCTTTATAGGGTCAAACACGCAAGCACCCACCCTGCCCTTCAGGCTTAGACTTTTCTTCCCCGCTCACTCGAATCGAGTACCCACGATGGAAGACATAGGGTTGTACCTGCTCGCCTTGGCGATGATTTTCCTGATGCCTGGCGCCGACATGATTCTCTTGCTGCAAACCGGCGCACGTCAGGGTCGAGGCGCCGCGCTGGCAACGGCGTTGGGCCTGGCCATTGCTCGAGGTTGCCACGTGGCCCTGGCTGCGATGGGCCTTGCAACGCTATTCAAAGTCGCACCCTGGACGTTCGATGTGGTGCGTATTGCGGGCGCGGCGTATTTGCTGTGGATGGGCGTGCACATGCTAATGCCGGGGTCGCTGACCTCGTTGAACACCCCAGGCAGCACGCCTCAGGCAACCTCTTGGCGAGCATCGATTCAACGTGGATTGCTGACTAACCTGCTCAATCCCAAGGCGTTGCTGTTCTGCTCGGTGCTGTTGCCACAATTCGTCAACCCGCACGCGGGGCCGGTAACGACGCAGTTTGCGCTGCTCGGCGTGGTATTGGTGGCGGTGGGATTGGTATTCGACAGTGGCTACGCCATGGCCGGGGCTTGGGTAGGACGCTGGCTGGAACGCAGCCCGGCCGCGCAGCGCGTGCAGCAGTGGCTGTTTGGTGGGTTGTTGATTGGTTTTGCGGTGCGCTTGGCGTTTATGCAACAAACCTGAACCGCGTCGCGTTGACCTCAACCTCAATCTGTAGGAGCTGCCGAAGGCTGCGATAAGGTCGGAACGGCCTTCGCGATATCAATTGATCGCAGCCCTTCGGCAGCTCCTACAGTAGATTTGTCCCTGCCGCAGAACCCCTGTCGGAGCAGGCTTGCCTGCGACGGCGGCCCACATGACACCGCGCATAAAGCCATCATTCTCAGATAATATTAATTTTTTTGCCCGTTTCGCGAACCGGTAACCGACTTTGTTATCTAGTTCAGGGTAGTTACGTGCGCCTGAGGCTGGATCGGTGCATTTCCCACGCGTATGTGCAGGGCGGCACAGAATTATCTGAGAGGCATCATCTTTATGAATCGCAGGAATCTTCTGAAAGCATCGCTCGCGCTGGCGGCCTACACCGGCCTGCCAGCAACCGGACTGTTCGCCGCGAGGGCCTTGGCCGCCACGGCAGATGGCGAGATAGAGCATTTTGACTTCGATGCCCTGCAAGCCAACGCCAAAGACCTGGCCAGCAAGCCTTTCGCCGACACCAACCAGATACTGCCGCCAACGCTGGCGAACATGACCCCGCAACAATTCAATGCGATCCAGTACGACCCGCAACACTCGCTGTGGGGCGATATCAAAGGGCAGCTGGATGTGCAGTTCTTCCACGTCGGCATGGGTTTCAAGCAACCCGTGCGCATGTACAGCGTCGATCCCAAGACCAAAGAGTCACGCGAAGTGCACTTTCGCCCGCAGTTGTTCAACTACGAAAGCAGCGGTGTGGATAAGTCGCAGCTCAAGGGCGACCTGGGCTTCGCTGGCTTCAAACTGTTCAAGGCGCCAGAAATCGCCACCCACGACATCTTGTCATTCCTCGGCGCCAGTTACTTCCGCTCCGTGGACAGCACGGGCCAGTACGGACTTTCTGCGCGCGGCCTGGCCATCGACACCTATGCCAAGCGGCGGGAAGAGTTCCCCAACTTCACCAAGTTCTGGTTCGAAACGCCGACCAAGGACAACACCCGCTTCGTCGTCTATGCCCTGCTGGACTCACCGAGCGCGACCGGCGCCTATCGCTTCGACATTGATTGCCAGGCGGACCAAGTGGTGATGGCTGTCGATGCGCACATCAATGCGCGTGTCGATATCGAACAACTGGGCGTCGCCGCGATGACCAGTATGTTCAGCTGTGGCACCGACGAGCGCAGAATGTGCGACACGATTCATCCACAAATCCACGACTCCGACCGCCTGGCCATGTGGCGCGGCAACGGCGAGTGGATCTGCCGTCCGCTGAACAACCCGGCCACGCTACAGTTCAACGCCTTTGCCGACAACAACCCCAAAGGCTTCGGGCTGGTGCAAACCGATCACGATTTCGCCAGCTATCAGGACACCGTGGACTGGTACAACCAGCGCCCGAGCCTGTGGGTCGAGCCGACCACTGAGTGGGGTGAGGGCTCCATCGATTTGCTGGAGATTCCTACCACGGGTGAAACCCTGGACAACATCGTCGCCTTTTGGACCCCGAAAACCCCGGTCACCGCCGGCATGTCGCTGAACTTCGGTTACAAGTTGTACTGGAGTGCCTTGCCACCGGTCGGCACCCCATTGGCTCGGGTTCACGCGACACGTTCCGGCATGGGCGGATTCCTTGAGGGCTGGGCGCCGGGCGAACATTACCCGGAAGTCTGGGCACGCCGCTTTGCTGTCGACTTCATTGGTGGCGGTCTGGATCGACTGCCGCCTGGTACCGCCATCGAGCCTGTGGTCACGGTCTCTGCCGGAGAAGTGAAAGACTTCAACGTGTTGATCATCCCGGACATCAAGGGCTATCGCGTGACCTTCGATTGGTACCCGAAAACCGATTCCACCGAGCCTGTGGAAATCCGCTTGTTCATCCGGACCCAAGACCGCACCCTGAGCGAAACCTGGCTCTACCAGTATTTCCCGCCAGCGGCTGACAAACGCCACTATCCCTAAGCACTCTGGCGCGGGGCTGGCGCTGGAAAAGCGTCAGCCCATTTACAGATCTGTAAGACTTTCGAGCCATAGTCAGGGTCTGTCGGCGCTTTATTCCACTACTTAGAAATTACGTCAATTTTTCATCGCTTATAATTATCAATAAGTTATCGGGCTCGATACTTAGAAACCCCTCTTATCAGCAAAAAATTGACGAATTAGTTTGACAGCGCTCGCAAGTGACGCTGATATACGGTTAATCGCTTGGCAACAACGCCGCTAACCTTGCTTGAACCCCATCAGTGGTTGTTCAACAGGCGGTAGCTTTGTCGAATATTTCACATCCTGCCTACAACTCATGCTTCATCACCCTGAATCTCCTGTAGGAGCTGCCGAAGGCTGCGAATGCCTCAGAACGTTCAGCGCGTTTTAGGGCAAATCGCAGCTTTCGGCAGCTCCTACAGGGGCCTCGAAAGCATTTCAGAGGCTTATCACATGATGTCGAACGCCTCCGCTCACTCCACTGAAAAGCCGTCGATCATGTCCTTCGACAAATCGACGCTGATTGTTTGGGTTGCGATCAGCCTGATCGTCACCGAAACCTTGGCGGGCGCTTTGCGTTTCTACTTCGACAAAGCCGGTATTTCAGCGCTGTTGTACTTGCCTAAAGTCGGCTGCCTGGTGCTGTTTGCCGTGGAGTTGCTGACCATCAAAGCCAGTCGCACGGTCTGGGTCGGCTTTTTACTGCTGCTGATTTCGGCGGCGCTGGCCATGCTCCACGGCGCCAGCCCGAGCAATGTTGCGTTCAGTTTGTTCGTGTTCAGCCCGATGTTTTTCGGCCTGGTCTGCAGTGATCACCTGCTGTATCGCAAGCGCCTGCTGTGTTGGGTCATCGGTCTGTGTTTGATGCTGTCGATCATCGGCCTGTTGCTCGACAAGTACATCGCGGTTCCCTGGAAAGGTTACAGCTACACCGTGGGCAACACCGAGTTAGTGGGCAACACCGCCTGGGCCGATGACGAGAACGACCGAATCGCCGGATTTACCCGGGTGTCCAACGTGCTGTCGATCCTGATTGCGATCTACACCCTGTACCTGTTGATGTTCATCCGGTCGAAAGTTCTGTTTTGCGCACTCTGCGTCGTGGGCTTCTACAGCATCGTCCTGACCACCAGCAAAGCGCCCGCCGCCGCCTTCGCGATTACCCTGGCATTACTGACCCTCACCCGATTGCGCTGGACCAGCGCGATAACGTTTGCTGGCGTGGTGGTGATCGGGATGGCGCTACCGATCATCAGCCTGCTGCATGACTTCGACGCTAACAGCATCACCAGCGGCGATCCCTCGCTGGCTTCTCTATACGATCGGTTGGTCAACACCTGGCCGCACCTGGTGACCTACATGCACAACCAAAGCTGGAGCTTGACCGGCGCGGGCTTTGGCATGTTTGGCAGCGCTCAGGTGTTGTTTCCTGTGCCGGGCGCCGGTTTGCTTTCGGGCTCAGACAGCAGTGCAATGTACTTGTGGTGTTCGTTCGGAGTGATCGGCATCGCCCTGTACCTGCTGCAAATACCGCTGCTCTTTCTGCTGCGCGACCGCACCTCCCACATGGATCTAGCGTTGCTGTCGATCAGCGTGTGCATCTGCCTGATCAGCTGGACCACCGACATGTTCGAGGTGGCCATCTCCAACCTGTTCATGGGCTTGTCCATTGGCCATGTGATCTGCAGCTCGACCAATACCATCGCCGCCACTAACCCGACACAGGATGTGGGTCAACTCTCCGGGCTGTCAGAACGACAAGAGTGAGTCGAGATGTCATTAAAAAGCGTTATTTGTGCCCCTGTTCTGATCCTTGCCTTGTGCACCGTTGTCTATGCCAAAGAGCCCTTCATTGTCGGCGTTGGCACGCACCTGATGAACTTCGAAACGTCGCCCAATCGCGGTTTGCAAATGGTGTCCGAGGCGGGCATCACCGCCGTCAAGGACGATGCGTTTTGGTCTACCGCAGAGCCGGAGCGCAATCAATTGCGCATCGTCCCGCAATGGCGGACCTACCTGAATACGGCGCAAAGCAAGAACCTCAGCACCCTGACAATCCTCGATTACAGCACCAACTTTCATGGCAATCTCAAGCCGCGCAACCCGGACGTCAAAGCCGCGTACCTCAAATACGTCGATTACGTCACGCGCCAGTTGGCGGGCAAGACTACCTTCTGGGAAATCTGGAACGAATGGGATCTGGAAGGCCCGAGTGACCCCAAGCTCTCGGCCGACTACGCCACCCTGGTCAGAGAAGCTGCGCCACTGATTCGCAAAAACGACCCCAACGCCAAGATCCTGGCTGGCTCGGTCACCCCCGAAGGCATGAACGAAGGGTTTGCCGATCGCTTGATCAATGCGGGCATCCTCGACCAGATTGACGGCCTGTCGATTCACCCCTATGTGCACTGCGCCGGCATGGGCCATGACACGCCAGAAGGCTGGCTGATCTGGGTACGCGATTACATTCACCATGTAAATGAAAAAGCCGGTAAGCAAATTCCGATTTACCTGACTGAAATCAGTTGGCCAAGCCATCAAGGCAATTGCGGCAACAGTCCGGAAACAGTCGCGTCCTACATGGCCCGCACCTTTTTCCTCGCCCGTACGCTGCCGGGGGTGAAAGGCATGTGGTGGTACGACCTGGTCAACGATGGCCTGGACCCACACGAGCAAGAGCACAACTTCGGGCTGCTTGAACACGACATGGCACCCAAGCCTGGCTACAACGTACTTAAGGCTATCAGCCCGTTCGTGCGTGATTACACCTACGATCCCGGCCCCAGCACCATGATGAATGACGTTTATCTGCTGTATTTCAACAAGGGCGATGAGCACATTGTTGTGGGATGGGCGGCTGGCCGGTCACAGGACAAAAGTGTCTTCAGCAAGGCCTCGCTCAGCGGCAAACTGCAATGGGTCGACACCGCCCAACCGACCAAGGGTCTGACCACCAGTGACACGCTCTGGAATTGCAGTGGAGACCAATGCTCCGCGTCGATCACCCTGACCAGCTTCCCCAAGATCATCAGCCTGAACGCCCCACCAGCGGTGGCCAAACGCTGAGCCGTGCGCAGACCCGCGGCTCGCATTCGGAATAGAAACGTCATGGACTTTCGAAAAGACATCAACGGATTACGCGCCATTGCGGTGATTGCCGTGATGCTGTTCCATTTCAATCCAGCCTGGCTGCCTGGAGGGTACGCGGGCGTCGATATATTTTTTGTGATCTCCGGCTACCTGATCACCGGAATAATCTTTCGTGGTTTGCAGAAAAAAACCTTTAGCCTGATCGCCTTCTACACATCTCGCGCGCGCCGCATTATTCCTGCGCTGGCGGCCATGTGCTTCGTCCTGCTGCTGTTCGGCTGGTTCTACTTGCTGCCCCTCGAATACAAAGAGTTAGGCAAGCACATCGCCGGTAGCCTCGGTTTTATCTCCAACTTTGTGTATTGGTCCGAAGCCGGTTACTTCACTGCCGGTGCCCACGAAAAATGGCTGCTGCACACCTGGTCACTCTCGGTAGAGTGGCAGTTCTACATGATCTACCCCATTGTGCTGTTGCTGCTCAGCAAGCTGATCGCGCTGCGGATCTTGCGTTGGCTGGTACTCGCCGGTTGCGTGCTGGGCTTTGGCTTCTGCATTTACGCCTCTTTCCACTTTCCGGAACCGGCGTTCTATCTGCTGCCGGCGCGCGCCTGGGAGTTGTTGATGGGCGGCGTAGCCTGCCTGTTTCCGATCAGGCTCAAAGCGGCACAACAACAGTTGCTGGAAGCCGTCGGCATCGCCCTGATGGTGCTGAGCTTCTTCGTGCTCTCGGAAAAAGACGTCTGGCCCGGCTACCTGGCCTTGATGCCAGTCATGGGCACCTTTTGGGTGGTGGTTGCTACGCGTCAGAATTCGCTGCTGACAAACAACCCGTTCTCACAGTGGACCGGCAAATTGTCCTACTCGCTATACCTGTGGCACTGGCCGGTGGTGGTGTTCATGAGCTACGCCGGCTACTTCAATGGCAGCCGCAACGCGCTGCTCGGGATGGTGGTTTCCTTCGCTCTGGCGCAAGTGTCCTATGCGCTGATTGAGAAAAGCCCGGAGCAAAAGAGCCAGCGGCGCTGGAAGTTCGCCACCGTCAGCGGACTCATTGTCGCGGTCTTTGCCAGCGCGGCTGCGGTCAACGCGACTGAAGGCGCGGTCTCGTCATTGCGCGGTATCAGCATCTCGGACAAAGCCCGCTTCGTGAAGGACTACGCCGATCGGCAAAACAATCTGTACGAAACCTACTGGCTGAAGTGCGATGCGTTCTCTGCGATCACCGAACGCGGCCAATCCGGCATCGACCCGTCCTGCACCCACAAACAAGGCGAAGGCGGCGTGTTCCTGTGGGGCGATTCCCACGCCCAGGCACTGTCCCTTGGTCTGCGAACCTTACTGCCCAAGGAAACGCCCTTTTACCAGGTCGCTTCGGCCGGCTGTAAACCAAGCCTGACCGACGACCCAGGCTTTAAAACACCTCCGCGCATGGCCTGTAACTACTCCAACAAAACCGCGCTGGAAGGTATTCAGGCCGTGCGTCCTGACGTCGTGGTCATCGCGCAGAAAGACGAGCACGACAAAACCCACTGGGACGAGATTGCCGCGCGCCTGAAGAGCTACGGGGTCAAAAACGTGGTGCTGATGGGTCCGCTCCCGCAATGGAATCCGTCGCTGCCCAGCGTCATTGCCAACCGCCACTGGGGCGCCACCGACTCCCACATCACCGACGCCGCTCTCGACCAACGCGTCATGACCACCGACCGGGTAATCCAGGCCTCCATCGATCACAACGCCGTGGACTTCGTCTCGCTCATCGACAAACTCTGCGTCGCCGACTCCTGCCTGGTCCGCCTGCAAGGCGAAAATTCACTGCTGCAAATCGACTCCGGCCACCTTAGCGAAAAAGGCTCGATCTACATCGTGAAGAACTACGTGATGCCCGAGATCGACAAGCTGAATTGAGGCCGGTCACTTGTCCAGCCCATTGCGCTGATGATGCCGCGCCCACTTCTGCAAACTTGAACGACTGCCCATTGAACACTGCACACACCAGCGCCCACTTCGCTTGATCGAGGCAAACGACGCCCACCAGCTGTGACCAAACCCGCAAGCCCACTGCATGTCTCCGGGCGCCTCGACATACTCCGTTGATACACACTCCCCACCGTAATAACGCGCATGTTGCTGGGCCGCTGCGAGGTCCAGTACCACCGTCTTGCGCGCCTCCAGACACGACCGGCACCAACTCCCCCGCAACACCGCCGCTGCCAGCGCCTCCCACTCATGCCCGGCTTTGCAGCGAAACCGATGCATCGTGCTATACCCGGCATACTCTTCCGTCAGACACACCCCTTCGCGCCGCGCGCACACCTCTTGCAATCGCTCCATCCCGCGCTTCAATCGCGGTGCCGCACTGCATTTGCGACACCAGCTACCGCGCAACACTGATGTCCCCAATGCTTCAAATGCATGCCCTTGGACACAGACAAAACTGAAGCGATCACTCATCGATCCGAACGCCTCCGTCAGACAGCGCCCCCCTCGTCGCCAGGCAGACACCTGCAAACGCTGCAACCCCCTGGAGCGCAACACCTCCAAATCCAGATGCTTGCGCCCACACTCAGGACACGCAGCTGACACCAACGCCGGCGTCCCGCGCCGCTCCCACATATGGCCATACGAACAGCGGAAACGATGAGCGCTCCGACACCCTAACCAGCGCTCCTCCACCAGTTCCACCCCTGCCGCCTTCGCTGCCGCCCTAAGACGTTCAGTGAACCTGTCCAATACGCATTCGCTGCATGGGTTATCCAGTTGACGAAGCTGCACCGGCGACTTAAGCACCACATGCCCCCTCGAACATACAAAACGGTACGGCGTGTACTGATTCACCCAGACTGTATCCAGACAGCCAAAGCGCAAACGCATGGCCGTCGCCCGCATCTTCTTCGAGCGGTCGAGAATGGGATGTTTATTAGATGAAAATGTAGTGGTCATGCATCGCCCGCAATATCTGCGCCTCTAGATAAAAAAGATGTCGAGAAGTCAATCAGTGAGTGAGGGCGGAGTATTAGGGGCAGTGAAGACGAAGAAAACCGGATGGGTCCGTTTGATCTGTAGGAAAAAGGCTATATGGACGAGATGCTTGAATCATTACGTCGCGGAGTTCGGTGTTCCACGTGGAACACACCACTTGATCTCTCTCGATCAAGGGTCTGCGCCTGCGGCTGGTGAATCTAATCATCCGAGCTTAAAACGCAGAAAGCCCCTGAATGAGGGGCTTTATGCGTTTGTGATTCAGTTATCCACCTGTGGATAAGTTATTCCACCGTCACCGATTTCGCGAGGTTCCGCGGCTGGTCAACGTCCGTACCCTTGAGCACGGCCACGTAGTAGGACAACAACTGCAGCGGCAAGGTGTAGAGGATCGGCGCCAACGTGTCATGAATGTGCGGCATCGAGATGACGTGGGTGCCCTCGCCATTGACCATGCCCGCGTTTTCGTCTGCGAAGACGATCAGTTGGCCACCGCGTGCGCGAACTTCCTGCAGGTTGGATTTAAGCTTTTCCAGCAGTTCATTGTTTGGCGCGACGGTCACCACCGGCATGTCGTTATCCACAAGCGCGAGTGGGCCGTGCTTGAGTTCGCCGGCGGGGTAGGCTTCGGCGTGGATATAAGAAATCTCTTTGAGTTTCAACGAGCCTTCCATCGCCACGGGATATTGCGCGCCACGACCCAGGAACAACGTGTGGTGTTTCTCGGCGAACAGTTCGGCGACTTTTTCCACGATGCTGTCCATGGCCAGCGCTTCACCCAAGCGGACTGGCAAGCGACGTAATTCTTCAACCAGTTCGGCTTCGACGCCTTCTGCCAGGCTGCCTTTGACTTGGCCGAGGGACAGCGTGAGCAGTAACAAGGCCACCAGTTGGGTGGTGAACGCCTTGGTGGATGCGACGCCAATTTCAGGCCCGGCCTGGGTCAGCAGGGTCAGGTCGGACTCACGCACCAGGGAGCTGATGCTGACGTTGCAGATAGCCAGGCTGGCGAGGAAACCCAGCTCTTTGGCGTTGCGCAACGCCGCCAAGGTGTCGGCGGTTTCGCCCGACTGTGAGATCGATACGAACAAGGTGTCAGGATGCACCACGACTTTGCGGTAGCGGTATTCACTGGCGACTTCCACCTGGCACGGAATCCCGGCGAGCTCTTCCAACCAGTAGCGTGCCACCATGCCGGCATGGAAACTGGTGCCGCAGGCGACGATTTGCACGTTGCGCACCTTGGCAAACAGTTCTGCCGCCTTCGGGCCAAACGCCTGGACCAACACTTGGTTCTGGCCGAGACGACCTTCCAGGGTACGTTGCACGACCTTAGGCTGCTCGTGGATTTCCTTGAGCATGAAGTGACGGAACTTACCCTTGTCGGCAGCTTCCGCGCCTTCGTGGTACTGCACCGCTTCACGCTCTACCGGCAAACCGTCCACGTCCCATATCTGCACGCTTTCACGACGGATCTCGGCGATGTCGCCTTCTTCCAGGTACATGAAGCGGTCGGTAACCTGACGCAGAGCCATTTGATCGGAGGCCAGGAAATTTTCACCCAGGCCCAGACCGATGACCAACGGGCTGCCACTACGAGCAGCCAACAGTCGATCCGGTTGCTTGGCACTGATCACCGCCAGACCATAGGCACCGTGCAGTTCCTTGACCGCGGCCTTGAGCGCAACTGTCAGGTCACCACTGTCCTTAAACTTGTGGTGCAGCAGGTGGACGATGACTTCAGTGTCAGTGTCGGAGGTGAAAACGTAGCCCAGACCTTTGAGACGGATACGCAACTCTTCGTGGTTTTCAATGATGCCGTTGTGCACCACCGCCAGTTCGTCTGCGGAGAAGTGCGGGTGGGCATTGCGCTCGCAGGGTGCACCGTGGGTGGCCCAACGGGTGTGGGCGATGCCCAGGCGGCCCATCAGAGGTTCGCCAGCCAGCGCTTGATCCAGTTCAGCGACCTTGCCTGGACGACGGCACCGTTCCAGTTTGCCCCCGTTGGTGAAAATAGCCACGCCCGCACTGTCATACCCACGGTATTCCAGGCGCTTCAGGCCTTCGATCAAGATAGCGGTGATATTGCGCTCAGCAACCGCGCCAACGATTCCACACATGGTTTTCTCCTAGCAAACAGCGGCGCAAATCAGGGTTATGCCGCGGGCTTGAATCTGCTCGCGAGCCGCAATGGGCAGGCGATCATCGGTGATAAGGGTATGGATCCTGCTCCAGGGCAGTTCCAGGTTGGGAATCTTGCGACCTACTTTATCGGCCTCGACCATGACCACGACTTCACGCGCCACTTCAGCCATGACCTGGCTCAAGCCTAAAAGCTCGTTGAAGGTGGTGGTGCCACGCTCCAGATCAATACCGTCGGCGCCAATGAACAACTGGTCGAAGTCATACGAGCGCAACACCTGTTCGGCGACGCGGCCTTGAAACGATTCGGAGTGGGGGTCCCACGTACCGCCAGTCATCAATAACACTGGCTCGTGTTCAAGTTCGCTCAACGCTGATGCTACGTGCAGCGAGTTGGTCATCACGACCAATCCGGGCTGACGGCCCAGTTGCGGGATCAGCGCCGCGGTGGTGCTGCCACAATCGACAATGATACGAGCATGTTCGCTGATCCGGGAGACAGCCGCACGCGCAATGGCTTGCTTGTACTTCGAGGCTGGCTGACCGTTATCGCCGATCAGCTCCGGAGGAATGGTCACTGCACCGCCGTAACGACGCAATAACAAGCCTTCGGCCTCCAGTGCAGCGAGATCCTTGCGAATAGTGACTTCCGAGGTCTCAAAGCGCTTTGCCATTTCATCGACACTGACGTCGCCCTGCTCTGAGAGCAAGGCAAGGATGTTATGGCGACGTTGTGGTGTATTGCGTTTCGACATGATGGCTTTAAGTTTCGGTTCGAAAGATATCGAAGGCAATAAAAACCTATCGGAAGTATTTCGTCAAGTGTCAAAAGCATTGTGGATAACTTTGGACGCGATATTTTGCCCAGCGCTTGCTGAATGGAGCATGTCGGAAAACGGGTTTACGACGCTTGTCCCGTAGCAGTCCGGCTTGCCGCTGATAGCGATCTCAAGGACGCTGCGCTGGCAAGCCTGACTGCTACAGAGGTGGTTGAATGGCCTGTGGATAACTTCAGTCTTTTTTAATCTTTACTGGACGCTTCCAGTTTTCGATGTTGCGCTGACGCGCACGGCCGACAGCCAGTTGATCGGGTCCAACGTTCTGGGTGATGGTCGAGCCCGCAGCAGTCGAGGCGCCGGAAGAGATATCCACAGGCGCAACGAGGGAGTTGTTGGAACCAATGAATACATCCTCACCCAGTACTGTTCGGTGTTTATTCACACCGTCGTAGTTGCAGGTGATGGTCCCGGCGCCAATATTGGTCCGGGCTCCGACATCAGCATCACCCAAATAGGTCAGATGACCGACTTTGGCACCCTCACCCAGGCGAGCATTCTTCACTTCTACAAAGTTACCCACATGCGCACGCGCTTCCAGCACGCTGCCCGGACGCAGCCGCGCGAAAGGACCGGCATCGCTGCCCTCGCCCAGAATTGCGCCGTCAATATGGCTGTTGGCCTTGATCACCGAGCCTTTGCGCAGGGTACTGTTCTTGATCACACAGTTCGGACCAATGACTACGTCATCCTCGATCACCACGCGACCTTCGAGAATCACGTTGATATCGATCATCACGTCGCGGCCTACAGTCACCTCGCCGCGCACATCGAACCGCGCGGGATCACGCAGCGTCACGCCTGCAGCCATCAAGCGGCGAGCCTCGCGTTGCTGATAATGACGCTCCAGCTCTGCAAGCTGCTTGCGGTCGTTGGCGCCCTGAACTTCCATGGCATCCAGCGGCTGTTCGGTAGCGACCACCAGGCCATCATTCACAGCCATGGCGATCACATCGGTCAGGTAGTACTCGCCTTGGGCATTATTGTTTGAAAGCCGCCCCAACCACTCAGCAAGACGCTTGGCAGGCACAGCAAGAATGCCGGTATTACCTTCGGTAATAGCTTTTTGCGCCTCAGTTGCGTCCTTGTGCTCGACGATGGCACTGACCCGGTTCTGCTGGTCACGCACGATGCGGCCGTAACCGGTGGGGTCGGTAAGGTTGACTGTCAGCAGACCCAGTTGCTCCGGGCTGACGATTTTCAGCAGACGCTGGAGGGTTTCGACTTCAATCAGCGGTACGTCGCCGTAGAGAATCAATACCGTGTCAGCCGTCAACTCAGGCAACGCCTGCGCTACCGCATGGCCCGTGCCCAGTTGTTTGTCCTGCAAAACGAAATTCAGATCATCCGCCGCCAGACGATCGCGCACGATATCGGCGCCATGACCAATCACCACATGAATGCCCTGTGGACTAAGTTGCCGGGCACTGTGGATAACATGACCGAGCATGGAGTTTCCCGCCACTGGATGGAGAACCTTCGGCAATGCGGATCGCATGCGGGTGCCTTGACCGGCGGCGAGGATAACGATATCGAGGGACATGACTGGCTACCATTCCTGGGTGGTCAGCGACTGTGACCAGGGGATTCTGGGAAAAGAAAAGCAAAAAAGAAAAAGGGTAGCCGAGGCTACCCTTTTACTCAATCGCTCAGAAAGCAGACGGGGTTAGCCGCCGAATTTCTTGCGAATTTGCTGGACGGTGCGCAGCTGAGCTGTCGCTTCGGCCAGACGTGCAGCAGCAGAGCCGTAATCGAAATCTGCGCCTCGATCATGCAGCGCCTTCTCAGCAGCCTTGACGGCATTCTGAGCAGAGGCTTCATCCAGGTCGGCAGCACGTTGCACGGTGTCGGCAAGAACCTTGACCATGTTCGGCTGAACCTCGAGGAAACCACCCGAGATGTAATACACCTCGACTTCCCCGCCCTGCTTGATAATGCGGATCGGACCCGGCTTGAGATCAGTGAGCAGCGGCGCGTGCCCTGGAGCGATACCAATATCACCCAAGTTCCCGTGCGCAACCACCATCTCGACCAGACCGGAGAAGATTTCCCCTTCCGCGCTGACGATATCGCAATGGACTGTCATAGCCATTTGCTTGCCTCAACCTGATTAGCGCCCGTTGCCGGGCACCGGGATTACAGTTTTTTGGCTTTCTCGATCGCTTCTTCGATGCCGCCGACCATGTAGAACGCTTGTTCTGGCAGGTGGTCGTAGTCACCGTTGAGGATGCCTTTGAAGCCAGCAATGGTGTCTTTCAGGGAAACGTATTTACCCGAAGCACCAGTGAAGACTTCAGCCACGAAGAACGGCTGCGACAAGAAGCGCTGGATCTTACGAGCACGGGATACCAACTGCTTGTCGGCTTCCGACAGCTCGTCCATACCCAGGATCGCGATGATGTCCTTCAGTTCTTTGTAACGCTGCAGAACGTACTGAACGCCGCGAGCGGTGTCGTAGTGTTCCTGGCCGATCACGTTCGGGTCCAGCTGGCGCGAAGTCGAGTCCAGTGGATCGACCGCTGGGTAGATACCCAGGGAGGCGATGTCACGGGACAGAACGACAGTGGCGTCCAAGT
Organism: Pseudomonas sp. NA-150; assembly: GCF_044336365.1. Taxonomy (NCBI): domain Bacteria; kingdom Pseudomonadati; phylum Pseudomonadota; class Gammaproteobacteria; order Pseudomonadales; family Pseudomonadaceae; genus Pseudomonas; species Pseudomonas sp. NA-150. Next base: position 6,794,785 of record NZ_CP172305.1, read on the forward strand.
GGGCGAAGGTGGTCGCTGGCGACGGGTCGGTCAAGTCGTCCGCTGGTACGTATACCGCCTGGATCGAGGTGATCGAGCCTTCCTTGGTCGAAGTGATGCGCTCTTGCAGCACGCCCATCTCTTCAGCCAGAGTCGGCTGGTAACCTACTGCGGAAGGCATACGGCCCAGCAGTGCGGATACTTCAGTACCGGCCAAGGTGTAACGGTAAATGTTGTCAACGAACAACAGAACGTCGTTACCTTCGTCACGGAACTTCTCGGCCATGGTCAGGCCAGTCAGTGCCACGCGCAGACGGTTACCCGGCGGCTCGTTCATCTGACCGTAAACCAGTGCCACTTTGTCCAGAACGTTGGAGTCCTTCATCTCGTGGTAGAAGTCGTTACCCTCACGAGTACGCTCACCCACACCGGCGAACACGGAATAACCGCTGTGCTCGATGGCGATGTTACGGATCAGTTCCATCATGTTTACGGTTTTGCCTACACCGGCACCACCGAACAGACCGACTTTACCGCCTTTGGCAAACGGGCAAACCAGGTCGATAACCTTGATGCCGGTTTCCAGCAGGTCGTTGCCGCCTGCCTGTTCAGCGAACGACGGTGCTGGACGGTGAATGCCCCAACGCTCGTCGGTGTCGATCGGACCAGCTTCGTCGATTGGATTACCCAGGACGTCCATGATCCGGCCCAGGGTCGCTTTACCGACCGGTACGGAGATGGCTGCGCCAGAGTCGGAGACTTCCAGACCGCGCTTCAAGCCCTCGGTGGAACCCATCGCAATGGTACGAACCACGCCGTCGCCCAGCTGCTGCTGAACTTCCAGGGTGGTGCCAGCATCGCTGATCACTTTCAAAGCGTTGTAGATGCTCGGTACGCTGTCGCGTGGGAATTCCACGTCGATAACGGCGCCGATGATTTGAACGATACGTCCGCTACTCATAGCAGGATCCTCTGAATATTTGAGCCGTTAAACCGCGGCAGCGCCGCCGACGATTTCCGAGATCTCTTGGGTGATCGCAGACTGACGCGCCTTGTTGTAGATCAACTGCAAATCGCTGATCAAGTCACCGGCGTTGTCAGTAGCGTTCTTCATTGCGATCATCCGCGCGGCTTGTTCAGCTGCGTTGTTCTCGACCACCGCCTGGTAAACCTGCGACTCCACGTAGCGCACCATCAAGCCGTCAAGCAGCTCTTTGGCGTCTGGTTCGTAGAGGTAGTCCCAGTGGTGCTTGAGCTTCTGATCCGGGGTTGCCACCAGCGGAACCAATTGCTCCACCGTTGGCTTTTGCGTCATGGTGTTGATGAACTTGTTGGACACCACGGACAGGCGATCAATACGGCCATCCAGGTAGGCATCCAGCATCACCTTGACGCTGCCGATCAAATCATTGATCGACGGCTCTTCGCCCAAGTGGCTGATCGCAGCGACGACGTTACCGCCGAAGTTGCGGAAAAAGGCCGCACCTTTGCTGCCGATCACGCACAGATCGATCTCTACGCCGTTTTCACGGTTTACCGCCATGTCCTTGACCAAAGCCTTGAACAGGTTGGTATTCAAGCCGCCGCACAGACCACGGTCACTGCTCACAACCACATAACCGGCACGCTTTACTGGGCGATCGATCATGAATGGGTGGCGGTATTCCGGGTTGGCGTTGGCCAGATGACCAATCACCTGACGGATGCGCTCCGCGTAAGGACGGCTAGCAGCCATGCGCATTTGAGCCCTGCGCATTTTGCTGACCGCCACTTTTTCCATGGCGCTGGTGATCTTTTGCGTGCTTTTGATGCTCGCAATCTTACTGCGAATCTCTTTTGCGCCTGCCATGTAACACCTATCAGGTTAGCAAGCGGGAGCCTCTCGGCCCCCGCTGCGGCTTACCAGGTTTGGGTGGCCTTGAACTTCTCGATACCGGCTTTGAGGCCAGCGTCGATTTCGTCATTGAAGTCACCCTTCACGTTGATCTTCGCCATCAAATCGGCGTGATCGCGGTTGAAGTAAGCAATCAGAGCCTGCTCGAAGCTGCCGATTTTTGGAATCTCGATGTCCACCAGGAAGCCACGCTCGGCGGCGTACAGGGACAACGACATATCCGCGATAGACATCGGCGCGTATTGCTTCTGCTTCATCAGCTCGGTAACGCGCTGACCATGCTCAAGCTGCTTGCGGGTGGCTTCGTCCAGGTCAGAAGCGAACTGGGAGAATGCTGCCAGTTCACGGTACTGAGCCAGAGCGGTACGGATACCACCGGAAAGCTTCTTGATGATCTTGGTCTGAGCGGCACCACCCACACGGGATACCGAAACACCGGCGTTCACAGCTGGACGGATGCCAGAGTTGAACATGGCCGATTCCAGGAAGATCTGACCGTCAGTGATGGAAATCACGTTGGTCGGAACGAACGCGGAAACGTCGCCAGCCTGGGTTTCGATGATCGGTAGTGCGGTCAGGGAGCCGGTTTTGCCGGTCACTGCGCCGTTGGTGAACTTCTCTACGTACTCTTCGGAAACACGGGATGCGCGCTCCAGAAGGCGGGAGTGGAGATAGAACACGTCGCCTGGGTAAGCTTCACGGCCTGGTGGACGGCGCAGCAGCAGGGAAATCTGGCGGTAAGCCACTGCTTGCTTGGACAGATCGTCATAAACGATCAGCGCGTCTTCACCGCGGTCGCGGAAGTACTCGCCCATGGTGCAACCGGAGTACGGTGCCAGGTACTGCAGTGCCGGAGATTCGGAAGCACTGGCAGCCACGATGATCGTGTTGGCCAGGGCGCCGTTTTCTTCCAGCTTGCGAACCACGTTAGCGATGGTCGATTGTTTCTGACCGATCGCTACGTAGACGCAGAAGATGCCGCTGTTTTTCTGGTTGATGATCGCGTCGATCGCCAGAGCGGTTTTACCGATCTGACGGTCACCGATGATCAGCTCACGCTGGCCACGGCCGACAGGGATCATGGCATCGACAGCCTTGTAGCCAGTCTGTACAGGCTGGTCTACCGACTTACGCCAGATCACGCCTGGAGCAACTTTCTCGACCGCGTCGGTCTCGGTGTTGTTCAGCGGACCTTTGCCATCGACAGGGTTACCCAGTGCGTCGACTACGCGACCCAGCAGTTCCTTACCAACCGGAACTTCCAGGATGCGGCCAGTGCACTTGGCACTCATGCCTTCAGCCAGAGACTGGTAAGCGCCCAATACAACGGCACCTACAGAGTCTTGCTCAAGGTTCAGCGCCATACCGAAGACGCCGCCCGGAAACTCGATCATTTCGCCGTACATAACGTCGGCGAGACCGTGAATCCGCACGATACCGTCAGACACGCTGACGACTGTGCCTTCGTTACGGGCTTGGGAGGTTACATCGAGCTTGTCGATGCGACCCTTGATAATTTCACTTATTTCGGAAGGATTGAGTTGCTGCATTGCTCTGCTGCCCCTTCAAACTCAAGATTTCAATGCTTCGGCCAGTTGCGCGAGTTTGCCGCGAACTGAGCCATCGATAACCAGGTCGCCGGCGCGGATTACGACACCACCGATCAGGGTGGCATCCTCCGCAGCATGCAGGCGCACTTCCCGGCCGAGCCGTGCACTGAGAACCTTGGCGAGTTTGTCTTGCTGTTCTTGGTTCAATGCAAAAGCACTGGTGACATCCACATCGACCGATTTTTCCTGTTCAGCCTTGTACAGCTCGAACAGTTCGGTGATCTCCGGCAGAAGCAGGAGACGGTCGTTTTCAGCAACGACGTGGATGAAATTCTGTGCCTTGACATCGAACTTGTCGCCACACACTTCAATAAAAGTGGTGGCCTTGTCTGCGCTCGTCAGTCGCGGGGCCTTGAGCAGGCGCTGCATAGTGTCGTCTTGCGACACCGCTGCAGCCAGGCCGAGCATGGCTGACCAATTGGCCAGTTGCTGGTGCGCCTGTGCATGCTCGAAGGCTGCCTTAGCGTAAGGTCGGGCCAACGTGGTCAGTTCTGCCATGATCGCCCTCGCTTAGATTTCAGCGGCCAGTTTATTAACCAGCTCCGCGTGCGCGTTTTGATCGATTGTGGCACCCAGGATCTTCTCGGCACCGTTGACTGCCAGGCTACCCAATTGGGCGCGCAGCGCGTCTTTGACGCCGTTCAGTTCCAGTTCGATCTCGGCCCGAGCCGATGCCTTCACACGGTCAGCTTCGACTACAGCCTGTTCACGGGCTTCGTCGACAATCTGAGTACCGCGTTTCTTGGCTTGCTCAATGATTTCAGCCGCTTGAGCCTTCGCTTCACGCAGTTGATGACCCACTTTATCTTGGGCCAACTCCAGGTCGCGAGTTGCTCGTGTAGCAGCGTCCAATCCATCCGCGATCTTCTTCTGACGTTCGTGCAAAGCCGCGATGACCGGAGGCCACACGAACTTCATGCAAAACAGTACAAAAATGAAGAACGCAACGGACTGGCCAATCAAGGTTGCATTAATGTTCACGCCAACACCTCGCTTGTTCGTTGTCCATCACACCAATCAGCTCGAAAATTCGAGTGATTAGCCAGCGAGTTGACCAACGAAGGGGTTCGCAAAGGTGAAGAACAGAGCGATACCAACACCGATCATGGTCACGGCGTCGAGCAGACCGGCAACGATGAACATTTTAACTTGCAGCATTGGAACCATCTCTGGCTGGCGAGCTGCGCCTTCCAGGAACTTACCGCCCAACAGGCCGAAACCAATTGCGGTACCCAGTGCGCCCAGGCCGATCAACAGTGCAACAGCGATAGCGGTTAGACCAACTACAGTTTCCATCTTTCCTCCCGACTTTTACGTCGTATTGGTTAGTTTCTTAGATTTTAAAGCGGTAAAACAAAAGGGTTACATCAGCCCTTGCGGGCACCCTCCCGCCGAAGCGAGAGGATCATCAGACACGCCAGGCGGTCTTAATGGTTCTCTTCGTGAGCCATCGACAAGTAAACGATGGTCAGCATCATGAAGATGAACGCTTGCAGGGTGATGATCAGGATGTGGAATACAGCCCACGCCCATTGCAGCACCACACCCAGGCCGCTAAGCCAGAGCAGGCCACTGCCGAACATGACCGCGATCAGGATAAACACCAGTTCGCCAGCGTACATGTTGCCGAACAGACGCAGTGCCAACGAAATCGGTTTGGCAATCAGAGTCACAAATTCAAGCAGGAAGTTAACCGGAATCAACAGCGCTTGAAGAAATAGATTCTTGCTGCCGAACGGGTGAAGGGTCAGTTCGCCGATAAAGCCGCCGATGCCCTTGATTTTGATGCTGTAAAAAATGATCAGTGCGAAGACCGAGAAAGCCATCGCCAGGGTCGCGTTCGGATCAGTGGTCGATACCGCACGGAATGGAATGTGCGAATCGCCGGTCACGAACATGACCAGGTGAGGAATCCAGTCGACCGGGATCAGGTCGACGGCGTTCATCATGAATACCCAGACGAAAATGGTCAGTGCCAACGGTGCAATCACAGCGCTGCGACCGTGGAAGCTGTCTTTGACGCTGCCATCGACGAACTCGACCAGTACTTCGACGAAGTTCTGCAGAGCGCCCGGCTGACCAGAGGTAGCCTTTTTGGCCGCCATGCGGAAAATCAATACGAAAATCAGGCCCAACGCCACCGACCAGCCGAGTGTATCGACGTGGAAAGCCCAGAAGCCCATTGCTTTGGCTTCTGCTGCGGAATGGGCAAAGCCCCAACCGCCGGTTGGCATCTGACCAAAGGTCAGGTTCTGCAGGTGGTGCTGGATATAACCTGAAGCGGATTGTTCTGCCATGGTTGCCTCAAACGCCCTAAGGTCTCGAAAGTCTTGTTCTCATTAGCAGGGGTGCGAACCAGTTGACCAGTTGGATCAACATGAACACGCCGAATACCGCCAGCGGGGCCAGTGGCTTCACACCTGCAAAGGTCAACGCAAACAGCGTTGCCGTAAAAATCAGTTTGCCCGCCTCGCCGGCGTAAAAAGACCGGACGATGGCTTGCGCTGCTCTAGCACCGGAAAACCGGAAAGCCTTGTGAGCAAAGTACAAATTGGGCAGCCAAGCTATCAAACCTCCACAGAGGCCTGAGTATCCAGCTACGACGCCGTGCCACTGCCATAACGCCAAAGCGGCCAGCAGCAGAACTACACATTGAGTCAGCAATACCGGAAATACCGCCAGGCGATGGAACGGCAGGCGTTTCTGCGTGCGGTTTTCCATCACATGTGCTCCTGGTATGTCGGTCGCCAAATCAATAACTTGGCATAATTTGTGCCGACAAAATGCGCGCAGAGTATAGGGGCGGTTCAGCCCCTATTCAACTGCCGGGTAGTGATTTCCGACTACTCGCTACAAAGCATTTGTTTCAGCGAATGTGGGCAAGAACACCCTGCAGCTCATCCAGCGAGTTGTAACGAATAACCAATTGTCCCTTGCCCTTCTGACCGTGGCGAATCTGCACCGCAGAGCCTAGGCGCTCTGCCAGGCGCTGTTCGAGACGGGTGATATCCGGATCAGCTTTGACGGCTTCTACCGGTGCAGGTTTGCCACTCAACCACTGGCGAACCAAGGCTTCAGTCTGGCGCACGGTCAGACCACGTGCGACAACGTGTCGCGCCCCTTCAACCTGCTGTTCTTCCGGTAACCCAAGCAATGCGCGTGCATGGCCCATTTCCAGATCACCATGGGACAACATGGTTTTGATGACTTCAGGCAAGGTAATCAAGCGTAGCAGGTTAGCCACGGTCACCCGCGACTTACCCACAGCGTCAGCGACTTGTTGTTGAGTCAGCTGGAATTCCTGCTGCAAACGCTGCAAGGCGATCGCCTCTTCCACAGGATTCAAATCTTCGCGCTGGATGTTCTCGATCAACGCCATCGCAATGGCGGTTTCGTCCGGGACATCACGAACCATCGCCGGAATGGTTTCCAAGCCGGCCTGCTGGCTGGCACGCCAGCGACGCTCGCCGGCAATGATTTCAAAGCGATCGCCTTCGATCGGACGCACCACGATCGGTTGCATCACACCCTGAGCCTTGATCGACATGGCCAGCTCTTCGAGCCCTTGCGGGTCCATGTCGCGCCGAGGCTGATACTTGCCGCGCTGGATCACGTCCAGGGGCAGGTGCTGCAGTTCGCGTTTATCGGCTTTCACCGCCTGTTCTTCCAACGCGCTGACGGTCGGACTACTCAGAAGTGCATCCAGCCCACGTCCGAGACCTCGTTTCTTAACGGCCATGCGGATTCCTTAATTTGCCTGAGCAGTACGCGAGTTGCGACGTTGACGACGAACCATCTCGCCAGCCAAGGCAAGGTAGGACAGGGCGCCACTCGATGTTTTGTCATACGCCAGCGCTGGCATGCCGAAACTTGGCGCTTCGGCCAGACGGATGTTACGTGGAATGACCGTGTCGTAGAGCTGGTCGCCGAAGTGCTCTTTGAGCTGAGCAGACACATCGTTGGCCAGGCTCAGGCGCGGATCGTACATGGTACGCAACAGCCCTTCGATTTTCAGTTCGGGGTTGAGCAAATGGGCGATGCGCTTGATGTTATCCACAAGGTCGCTTAACCCTTCCAGCGCAAAGTATTCGCACTGCATGGGGATGATGACCCCGTCTGCGGCAACCAGAGCGTTGAGGGTCAGCATCGACAATGACGGTGGGCAGTCGATGAGGATGTAATCGTAATTTTCGCGAATCGGCTTCAACGCGTTGCGCAGACGGCTTTCCTTGACCTGCATTTCCAGAAGAACGACTTCGGCTGCGGTCAGGTCGCGGTTGGCAGGCAGCAGTTGGTAACCGCCGTGCTCGGAATAGTGCATGGCCTGAGCCAGATCGCACTCGCCAATCAGCAGGTCATAGACCGAATATTCCAAGGCGTGTTTATCCACACCACTGCCCATGGTGGCGTTGCCCTGCGGGTCGAGATCGATCAACAGTACGCGGCGCTTGGTCGCGACCAGTGACGCTGCGAGGTTGATGCAGGTTGTGGTTTTACCCACACCCCCTTTTTGGTTCGCTATCGCGAATACCTTAGCCATTCTTGCTTGTGTTCCCAATCATGCCGTGCGGCGCAGTATCAGCAGATGGCGTTGGCCTTGGCAACCTGGAACGGTCAAGGCTTGTGCGCTATCGAGGTGAAAATCTTTCGGCAATGCTACCAGCTCGTCGGCGGGATGCAGTCCTTTCATCGCTAACCAGCGGGTATCGGTGTCGCCCAAGTGACGTGTCCACCCGGTAAAGTCTTCCAGACTGCTGAATGCTCGGGAAACAATTCCAGTAAACGGTAGTGCTGGTTGAAAAGCCTCTACGCGGCTGTGGATAACTTCGAGGTTATCCAGTTTCAGCTCTAGTTTGACCTGGGTCAGAAAGCGGGTTTTCTTGCCGTTGCTGTCCAGCACCGTGACGTTCATCTCCGGAAACAGGATGGCCAACGGAATGCCAGGCATGCCACCGCCACTGCCGACGTCCAGCCAGCGCTCGCCCGCGATGAACGGAACGACGCTCAGGCTATCGAGCAAATGCCGCGAAACCATTTCGTCCGGATCACGGACAGCAGTGAGGTTGTAGGCCTTGTTCCATTTGATCAACAAAGCCAGGTAAGCCAGCAGCTGGCTGTGCTGGCTTTCACTCAGATCAACGCCAAGTTGCTGCGCCCCACGGGATAACTCTTGCGCGTGTTGCGAGGTGACCATAGAACTCAAGCGCTTTGCTCCAACTGACGGCCCGCGCCGCGTTTTTTCAAATGAATCATCAACAGGGAGATGGCCGCTGGCGTCACACCTGGAATCCGGGAAGCCTGACCCAGCGTCTCGGGACGAGTTATCCCCAGCTTGCCTTGAATCTCTTTCGACAACCCGGAAATACCGGTGTAATCGATATCTGCCGGCAGTTTGGTGTCTTCACTGGCGCGCAAACGGGCGATTTCGTCCTGCTGGCGATCAATGTAACCGGCGTATTTGGTCTTGATTTCTACTTGTTCGGAAACTTGCGGATCGTCGCAGCCATCGCCAGTGATAGCGATCAGGCTAGCGTAGTCGACTTCCGGACGGGTCAGTAGGTTCAACAAACTGTATTCGTGAGTCAGCGGCGTACCGAAATGCGCTGAAATCGCATCGCCCTGCTCGGTGCCCGGGAATACCCAGGTACTTTTCAGACGTTGCTCTTCCCGCTCGATACTTTCGCGCTTGGTGCAGAACGCCGCCCAGCGTGCGTCGTCGACCAGGCCCAGCTCGCGACCTTTTTCAGTCAAGCGCAGGTCGGCGTTGTCTTCGCGCAGGATCAGCCGGTATTCGGCACGCGAGGTGAACATTCGGTAAGGCTCTTGCGTTCCGAGGGTGATCAGGTCGTCGACCAATACGCCGATGTACGCTTCATCTCGACGCGGGCACCAGCTATCTCGGCCTTGCGCGCGCAGGGCAGCGTTGGTTCCGGCGAGCAATCCTTGGGCGCCGGCTTCTTCGTAACCGGTGGTACCGTTGATTTGCCCAGCGAAAAACAGGCCGGCGATGACCTTGGTTTCGAGGCTATATTTCAGATCACGCGGATCGAAATAATCATATTCGATGGCATAGCCCGGTCGAACGATGTGGGCATTTTCCATCCCGCGAATCGAACGCACGATCTGCAACTGAACATCAAACGGCAGCGATGTGGAAATCCCGTTCGGGTACAGCTCGTGGGTATTCAAACCTTCTGGCTCGATGAAGACCTGATGGCTTTCCTTGTCGGCAAAGCGATGGATCTTGTCTTCGATCGATGGGCAATAACGTGGGCCGACACCTTCGATCACACCGGAGTACATCGGCGAGCGATCGAGGTTAGCCGCAATGATTTCGTGGGTGCGAGCGTTGGTATGGGTAATCCAGCAACTGACTTGCGCGGGATGCTGTTCTTTGGAACCCATGAACGACATCACCGGAATCGGCGTATCACCTGGCTGCTCGGTCATGACCGAGAAATCCACAGAGCGCCCGTCAATGCGTGGCGGCGTACCGGTTTTCAGACGACCGACGCGCAAAGGCAGTTCGCGTAAGCGCTGCGCCAAGGCAATCGAAGGAGGATCGCCCGCGCGACCACCGGAGTAGTTCTGCATTCCGATGTGGATAAGTCCACCAAGGAAGGTACCCGTGGTCAATACCACCGAGTCTGCGAGGAAGCGCAGGCCCATCTGTGTCACCACGCCGCGAACCTGATCCTGTTCAACAATCAGGTCATCGCAGGCTTGTTGAAATATCCACAGGTTGGGCTGGTTCTCGATGATTTCACGAATCGCCGATTTATACAGAACTCGATCAGCCTGAGCGCGAGTAGCGCGCACGGCCGGGCCTTTGCGGCTGTTGAGCACGCGAAACTGAATGCCACCTTTGTCAGTGGCGGTTGCCATCGCGCCGCCGAGGGCATCGATTTCCTTTACCAGGTGGCTTTTACCAATGCCACCGATGGCTGGGTTGCAACTCATTGCCCCGAGGGTTTCCACGTTGTGCGTCAACAGTAGGGTTTTGGCACCCATACGTGCTGACGCTAGTGCTGCCTCGGTACCGGCATGACCGCCGCCGATGACGATCACTTCAAAACGGGAAGGGAAATCCACCACGCACCTCGTGCCTGTTTCGTTTATGGAAAATTTGGAATGGCGGCAAGTATAGGGACTTACCCCCCCTGAAAGGAACCTTTTGCACAAAATTTAACCAGCTGTGGATGACTGGCGGAAATAGAAATTAAAAAGAGAGAAATTTATAAATCTTTGTTTTTATGTTTATATTTACTGAGCTACCTTTCTGTGGATAAGGTTCTACACACCTTTATATTCAATGTGTACAGCGATTCAAAAGTCTGTGACCATGTGCCAATGAGGCCCTTGGATAAGTGCACTAAGCCTGTGGATTAAGGTGATGGTTATCCACAGAGGCATTTTTCCTCACCTTTCAAGCCTACTTATCAACTGAGCTGAGGGGCGGTTATTCACAGGGCTTAATCCAGCGAAAATAGTGTTCAGCCAAGAAATGGAGGCGCAAAAAAACCGTCAAGATCAGAATTTCTCTGCTCGGGCAGGGATAATGCGTAGGGAAAAGGGTGTTAGAGCGTGGTCTGCCTGCAGTTCAAGTCGCGCTATTCATCAGAAATCACGCACCACAGGTCAAACCATGACAAGAATTATTTGCCGATGCAGAAGCTCGAAAAGATCCGGCCAAGCAAGTCATCTGAACTGAACGCACCGGTAATTTCACCCAATGCTTGTTGCGCCTGGCGTAGATCTTCCGCCAGCAGCTCACCGGCGCCGGCAAGGGTCAGCTGAGCCCGACCGTGCTCAAGCGATGCGCTAGCATGCCGCAGCGCCTCCAAATGGCGACGGCGAGCGCTGAAGCTGCTTTCAGAGGTCTGCTCGTAGCCCATGCACGCTTTCAAATGATCGCGCAGCAATTCCAGGCCTTCGCCGGCAGCCATAGCACTGAGGCTGATGGTCACGTGGCCATCCTCACTGGTTTCCAACACGGTAGGGTCGCCACTCAAATCCGCCTTGTTACGGATCAGCGTGACTTTGGCTGGATCAGGGCGCTGCACTAGAAATTCGGGCCACAAGGCAAAGGGATCGTTTGCTTCAGGCGCCGTAGCATCGACTACCAACAAGATCCGGTCGGCTTCGCTGATTGCCTTGAGTGCGCGTTCCACGCCGATTTTTTCCACTTTGTCGTCTGTGTCACGCAATCCAGCGGTATCCACCACGTGCAGCGGCATGCCATCGATGTGGATATGTTCGCGCAATATGTCCCGCGTGGTGCCGGCGATCTCGGTCACGATCGCGGCTTCACGTCCAGCCAGCGCGTTGAGCAGGCTGGATTTGCCGGCGTTGGGCCGGCCGGCGATGACCACTGTCATGCCGTCCCGTAGCAATGCACCCTGACCGGCTTCGCGCATGACTGTGGATAACTCATCGCGAACGTTATCCAGCAAACTCAACACATGACCGTCCGCCAGAAAATCGATTTCTTCTTCAGGGAAGTCGATGGCAGCCTCGACATAGATGCGCAGGTTGATCAGCTTCTCGGTCAAGTTATCCACACGCTTGGAAAACGCACCTTGCAAAGAGCGCAGTGCATTGCGTGCGGCCTGTGCTGAACTGGCCTCGATCAAGTCGGCGATTGCCTCGGCCTGCGCCAGGTCGAGCTTGTCGTTGAGGAATGCGCGTTCACTGAATTCGCCCGGGCGGGCCAGTCGGCTGCCCAGTTGCAGGCACCGTTGCAGCAGCATATCCAGCACTACCGGGCCGCCGTGGCCCTGAAGTTCCAGCACGTCTTCGCCGGTAAATGAGTTCGGCCCTGGGAAATACAGAGCAATCCCTTCATCGATGACCTCTCCGGTTTCGTCGCTGAAGGGGCCGTAGTGTGCATAACGTGGTGTAGGTTCGCGACCGATGATGGCCCGCGCCGCGCTGTTGGCCAGTGGTCCGGATATACGCACGATACCCACACCACCGCGCCCCTGGGCTGTGGCGATGGCGGCGATAGTTTCACGGGGGACGTTCATGACCAGACTCTCTAGACAAATGGCGGATAGCAAAACGCCCCACGAGGGGGCGTTTTACTTAACTTATACACAGGTTAGATCAAGCAACTGCTTTCTTGGTAGCGGCTTCGATCTTGCGAGTGATGTACCACTGCTGCGATATGGACAGGCAGTTGTTCACAACCCAGTACAGCACCAGACCAGCAGGGAACCACAGGAAGAAGAAGGTGAAGATGATTGGCATCAGCTTCATGACCTTGGCCTGCATCGGATCCGGCGGAGTCGGGTTCAAACGCTGCTGGATGAACATGGTTGCGCCCATGATGATCGGCAGGATGAAGAACGGGTCCTTGATCGACAGGTCAGTAATCCACAGGATGAACGGAGCCTGGCGCATTTCCACGCTTTCCAGGAGAACCCAGTACAGCGAAAGGAAAACCGGCATCTGCACAACGATCGGCAAGCATCCACCCAGCGGGTTGATCTTCTCTTTCTTGTACAGCTCCATCATGGACTGCGACATTTTCTGCCGGTCGTCGCCATGTTGTTCTTTCAGAGCCGCCAGTTTCGGTGCAACGGCACGCATACGCGCCATCGACTTGTAGCTGGCTGCCGACAGAGGGAAGAAGAGCCCTTTGATCAGCATGGTCAGGAAGATGATCGAGAAGCCCCAGTTACCCACAAGCATGTGGATATGTTGCAGCAGCCAGAAAATCGGCTGGGCGATGAACCAGAGAATGCCGTAATCGACAGTCAGCTCAAGGCCTGGGGATAACTCTTTGAGTACAGCCTGGCTTTTAGGGCCGGCGTACAAAGTTGCGCTGGCTTCAGCTTTTGCACCGGCTGCAATGTTCAATGCCGGGCCAGTGAAACCGATAATGTAATTGCCTTGGCTGTCCTTACGCGTGGTCATGACATTGCTGTCGGACTTGTTCGGAATCCATGCAGTTACAAAATAATGCTGCAGCCAGGCAACCCAGCCACCTTGAACGGTTTCTTTCAGCGAAGACTTGTCGATGTCTTTCATCGACACTTTTTTGTACGGTTCGGCAGGAGTACCTACCGCAGCGCCCAAATAAGTGGCCGTGCCGGTCGCTGTGCTGGAGGAAGGATCCGCACTGGCGTCACGTTTCAGCTGGGCAAACAGGTTACCGGCCCAAGGCTGAGCACTTTGGTTGTCGATCAGGTAGGTAACGGTCAGGTCATACAAGCCACGCTTGAACGTAAAGCGCTTGATGTAATTGACGCCGTTGTCACTGAATTTCAGGTCGACGACCAAATCGTTCTGGCCATCAGCCAGTTGATAAGTCTTTTGCGTACTGGTGTAAACCGGACGACCGGAAGCGCGAGCATCCGGGCCGTTGGCCCCTGTCAGTCCACTTTGTGCCAGATAAGTGCGCTCGCCACCGTTATCGAACAGCTGGAAAGGAATTTCCGGATGGTCCTGACGGCGTGGGTACAAAGGCAACCGCAGCTGTGCAATGTCGCCACCAACCGGGTCGATTTCCAGATTGAGCACATCCGTTTTGACCTGGATGAGATCTTTGCTGGCAGCTACCGGCTTTTCAACAGGTGCAGCCACTTCACCGTTAGCGCTAGGAACATCGGCACTTGCAGATGCATTCGCGACAGTCGGTGTGTCCGGTAAAGCCGAAGCGTTACTGCTGGCAGCCACATTCTGAGTCGGCAAAGCAGCCTGGCCATAGTCTTGGTTCCATTTCAGAACACCGACATAGGTCACGATTGCCAGTGCGGCGATCAGGATTGTGCGTTTAATGTCCATGATTACTCGGCCATCGAAGAGGAACGGGAGGTGGGGACAGGTGGAACCGGGTCATAACCACCGGCATTCCACGGATGACAGCGACCTAAACGACGAAAGGTCAGCCAGCCACCGCGTAGAAGGCCATGATTTTCGATGGCTTCATACGCGTAGCAGGAACAACTGGGGTAGAAACGACAGTGACTGGCCATTAGCGGGCTAATGGCATAGCGATAGAACTGGATCGGAACGAGCGCCAGTTTACGCATCTTGACTGTCTACCCCTACAGTTTCGGTTTTAACATCTGGAGCAGGCCGACTACGTGCCAGGCGTTTCCAGAGTTTGCCGAAATGCTGAATCAATTCGGGGTTTTCTATTTCACCCAACCCTTTGCGCGCGACGACAACGATATCCCAGCCAACCAGATCGTCCTGGTGCTGGCGAAACGATTCGCGCATTAGGCGTTTCAAACGATTGCGCTCAACGGAGAGCTTGACGCTCTTTTTACCGATCACCAGCCCCAGGCGGGGATGGTCAAGGTCGTTATTACGCACAAGGAGCAGGAGATTTTTTCCCGGAACCTTGCCGGTGGGGGAGTCAAAGACTGCCTTGAAATGCCGGGGTGTCAGCAAACGCTTTTCCCGACTGAAGTCCTGACTCACCACCTGTGGCGGTTTATCAAACTGCCAGACGCGCACGGCCTTTGGCGCGGCGACGCGACAGGACTGCACGGCCGTTTTTAGTGGCCATACGTGCACGGAAACCGTGGGTGCGGGCGCGCTTGATAGTGCTGGGTTGGAAAGTACGTTTCATGGCGTGTTACCTGGTTCGTCCACAACGGGCCGGAATGGCCCCCGTTTTAAGAGACCGGGGATTCTAGAGAAAGCAAGCGGCTAGGTCAATTTCCAACCAGCTTTTCCTTCAATTACTTCTCTTTGGCTTTTTCATGGCCTTTTCCTGAACGAGTCCGTCTGACCCCAAAAACCCGAACGATCCAGATGATCAAATATAGAAATAAAGAAGGAAAGTATTTAAAGCTTTTCTGTAAAGCTTATAAAAGCTAGGGACGCCATTCTCTGTGGATAAGTATCTCTAGGCCAGTAAATACAAGCTGTACAGAGAATGACAACTCGGTTGAGAAGCCGTGCTCTGCCTGTGCTGCGCTGTCGGATAAGCTGTGGGTGGAAAGGCATTTTATCCACAGGGTGTTTATCCACAGAGTTCGACCTCGACTTATACAACGGGCTGAGGCACGCTTATCCACAGAGCTTATGCACATGGCAATCACCCCGTAATCAATGCATAAAGCCTTGATTCTTCGTGACCTCTGAGCAACCTACATGTGGATAAGTCCGTCGCTGATCGTTACAATGGCGGCTGTTTTTGCCTCACCGGCTTTCAACTTAGGGGATATCCGTGTCAGTGGAACTTTGGCAGCAGTGCGTGGAGCTTTTGCGCGATGAGCTGCCTGCCCAGCAATTCAACACTTGGATCCGTCCACTACAGGTCGAAGCCGAAGGCGACGAGTTGCGTGTCTATGCGCCTAATCGTTTCGTTCTCGACTGGGTCAACGAAAAGTACCTGAGCCGACTGCTTGAGCTTTTGGGCGAGCATGGGCAGGGTCTTGCGCCTGCGCTTTCCTTATTAATAGGCAGCAAACGCAGCTCAGCACCGCGAGCTGCTCCAAACGCGCCTTTGGCTGCCGCGGCTTCTCAGGCAATCGCCGCGAATCAAGTGGCTGCGCTGCCGATCCAGCAGACGCCTGCAGCATCACCTGCGCCAAGCCAAACGATTGCGGTTAATAATGAACCGTCTCGTGACAGCTTTGATCCAATGGCGGGCGCCAGTTCACAGCAGGCGCCTGCTCGTGCGGAGCAACGCACCGTGCAGGTCGAAGGTGCGCTCAAGCACACCAGTTACCTGAACCGGACCTTCACCTTCGAAAACTTCGTCGAAGGTAAATCCAACCAACTTGCCCGCGCCGCGGCCTGGCAGGTCGCGGATAATCCCAAGCATGGTTACAACCCTCTGTTCCTTTATGGGGGGGTGGGTTTGGGTAAGACTCACTTGATGCACGCTGTGGGCAATCACCTGCTTAAGAAGAATCCGAATGCCAAGGTCGTTTACCTGCACTCGGAGCGTTTCGTGGCTGACATGGTCAAGGCACTGCAACTCAACGCCATTAACGAATTCAAACGCTTCTACCGCTCGGTCGATGCGTTGCTGATCGATGACATCCAATTCTTCGCGCGCAAGGAACGCTCCCAGGAAGAGTTTTTCCATACGTTCAATGCGCTGCTTGAAGGTGGCCAGCAAGTCATCTTGACCAGTGACCGTTACCCGAAAGAGATCGAAGGCCTGGAAGAGCGACTGAAGTCGCGCTTTGGTTGGGGGCTGACGGTTGCCGTCGAGCCGCCGGAGCTGGAAACCCGTGTAGCGATCTTGATGAAGAAGGCAGACCAGGCCAAAGTTGACCTGCCGCACGATGCTGCATTCTTCATCGCTCAACGTATTCGCTCGAACGTTCGAGAACTCGAAGGCGCCTTGAAGCGGGTGATCGCTCACTCGCACTTTATGGGCCGCGATATTACGATTGAATTGATTCGCGAATCGTTGAAAGATTTGTTGGCGTTGCAGGACAAATTGGTCAGTGTGGATAACATTCAGCGCACTGTTGCTGAGTACTACAAGATCAAAATCTCCGACCTTCTGTCCAAACGCCGCTCGCGTTCGGTGGCCCGTCCGCGACAAGTCGCGATGGCGCTGTCTAAAGAATTGACTAACCACAGCTTGCCCGAGATTGGTGATGTGTTCGGCGGCCGTGACCATACGACAGTTCTGCATGCATGCCGCAAGATCAACGAGCTTAAGGAATCCGACGCGGATATTCGCGAGGACTACAAGAACCTGCTGCGGACACTGACAACCTGATGACACCAGCGCAGCTTATTAAGGCAAGGGACTAGACCATGCATTTCACCATTCAACGCGAAGCCCTGTTGAAACCTCTGCAACTGGTCGCCGGCGTCGTCGAACGCCGCCAGACCTTGCCGGTGCTTTCCAACGTGCTCTTGGTCGTCGAAGGCCAGCAGCTATCGCTGACCGGTACTGACCTTGAAGTCGAGCTGGTTGGCCGCGTTCAGTTGGAAGAGCCAGCCGAGCCGGGGGAAATCACAGTCCCTGCGCGCAAGCTGATGGACATCTGCAAAAGTCTGCCAAACGATGCGTTGATCGACATCAAAGTCGATGAGCAGAAGTTGGTAGTCAAGGCTGGCCGTAGCCGTTTCACCTTGTCCACACTGCCTGCCAACGACTTCCCGACCGTCGAAGAAGGTCCGGGATCGCTGACATTCAACCTGGTACAAAGCAAACTGCGCCGTCTGATCGAGCGCACCAGCTTTGCCATGGCTCAGCAGGACGTTCGTTACTACCTCAACGGAATGCTGCTTGAAGTTCATGCCGGTGTGTTGCGCGCGGTCGCCACTGATGGCCACCGTCTGGCAATGTGCTCCATGAGCGCCGATATCGAGCAAGCCGACCGTCATCAGGTGATCGTTCCACGCAAGGGTATCCTTGAGTTGGCACGTCTGCTGACTGAACAGGACGGCGTTGTCAGCATCGTCCTGGGCCAGCACCACATTCGCGCGACCACCGGTGAATTCACCTTCACTTCGAAATTGGTCGATGGCAAATTCCCGGACTACGAACGTGTTCTGCCTAAAGGCGGCGACAAGTTGGTGTTGGGGGACCGTCAGGCACTGCGTGAAGCATTCAGCCGTACCGCAATTCTTTCCAACGAGAAGTATCGCGGCATCCGTCTGCAACTCGCCAGCGGCCAGTTGAAGATTCAGGCCAACAACCCAGAGCAGGAGGAGGCGGAAGAAGAGATCGGCGTTGAGTACAGCGGTGGTTCGCTGGAGATTGGTTTCAACGTGAGTTATCTGCTGGACGTCTTGGGTGTGATGACCACAGAGCAGGTTCGCTTGATCTTGTCCGACTCCAACAGCAGCGCTCTGGTTCAGGAATCGGATAACGACGATTCAGCGTACGTCGTTATGCCCATGCGCCTGTAACTGTCCATGCTCAGCAGAACCTAGATGTCTCTTAGCCGCGTCTCGGTCACCGGGGTGCGCAATCTGCACCCGGTGACCTTCTCCCCTTCCCCCCGAATAAATATTCTTCACGGCGAAAATGGCAGTGGTAAAACCAGCGTGCTGGAAGCCATCCATTTGCTGGGCCTTGCGCGCTCGTTTCGCAGCTCGCGGTTATTGCCGGTCATTCAGTACGAGCAACCGGCGTGTACGGTATTCGGTCAGGTCGAATTAGCTGAGGGCGGGCATAGTAGTCTAGGCATTTCCCGTGATCGCCAGGGCGAATTTCAAATTCGTATCGATGGTCAGAACGCTCGCAGTGCTGCTCAATTGGCGGAAGCGCTGCCCCTGCAACTGATCAACCCGGACAGTTTTCGTCTGCTGGAAGGAGCGCCGAAGATTCGCCGGCAGTTCCTCGACTGGGGAGTGTTCCACGTGGAACCTCGTTTCATGTCGACCTGGCAGCGCTTGCAGAAGGCCTTGAGGCAGCGTAACTCGTGGCTTCGGCATGGTACACTTGACGCCGCTTCGCAAGCCGCATGGGACAGGGAGTTATGCCTGGCCAGTGCTGAAATCGATGAATATCGTCGAGCTTACATCAAAGCTCTAAAACCGGTTTTTGAGCAAACTTTAAGCGAGTTGGTAGCGCTTGAAGGTTTGACCCTGAGTTACTACCGCGGTTGGGATAAAGAGAAAGAGCTGAGCGCAGTGCTTGCGTCCTCTTTGCACCGCGACCAACAAATGGGTCACACACAGGCCGGACCGCAACGTGCTGATCTGCGCCTCAGGTTGGGCGCTCATAATGCCGCAGACATCCTATCTCGTGGCCAGCAGAAGTTAGTGGTCTGTGCCCTGCGTATTGCTCAAGGGCATTTGGTCAGCCAGGCTCGGCGTGGCCAATGTATTTATCTGGTGGACGATTTGCCGTCTGAACTAGACGAAAATCACCGCCGCGCGCTTTGCCGCTTGTTGGAAGACTTACGCTGCCAGGTTTTTATTACCTGTGTAGACCATGAATTATTGAGGGAAGGCTGGCAGACGGAAACGCCAGTCGCTTTGTTCCACGTGGAACAAGGCCGTATCACCCAGACCCACGACCACCGGGAGTGAAGGCATGAGCGAAAATCAAACGTACGACTCCTCCAGCATTAAAGTGCTGAAAGGGCTAGATGCCGTACGCAAGCGTCCCGGTATGTATATCGGTGACACCGACGATGGCAGCGGTCTACACCACATGGTGTTCGAGGTGGTCGATAACTCGATCGACGAAGCTTTGGCTGGCCATTGCGACGAAATCAGCATCGTTATCCACCCGGATGAATCGATCACCGTGCGCGACAACGGTCGCGGTATTCCGGTAGACGTCCATAAAGAAGAAGGCGTTTCAGCAGCCGAGGTCATCATGACCGTGCTGCACGCCGGCGGTAAGTTCGACGATAACTCTTACAAAGTATCGGGCGGTCTTCACGGCGTAGGTGTTTCCGTGGTGAACGCGCTGTCCGAATTGCTGCTGCTGACAGTCCGTCGCAGCGGCAAGGTTTGGGAGCAGACCTACATCCATGGTGTTCCACAGGAACCTATGCGTATCGTTGGTGAAAGCGATTCAACCGGCACTGAGATCCACTTCAAACCGTCCGCCGATACCTTCAAAAATATCCACTTCAGCTGGGACATCCTGGCCAAGCGTATTCGTGAACTCTCGTTCCTTAACTCCGGTGTCGGTATCGTCCTCAAGGACGAACGCAGCGGCAAGGAAGAGCTGTTCAAGTACGAAGGTGGTTTGCGCGCATTCGTTGAATACCTGAACACCAACAAGACTCCGGTGAACCAGGTGTTCCACTTCAACATCCAGCGTGAAGATGGCATCGGCGTCGAGATCGCATTGCAGTGGAACGACAGCTTCAACGAGAACCTGTTGTGCTTCACCAACAACATTCCTCAGCGTGACGGCGGTACTCACCTGGTGGGTTTCCGTTCTGCGTTGACGCGGAACCTGAATACCTACATCGAACAGGAAGGTCTGGCGAAGAAGCACAAAGTTGCCACCACCGGTGACGATGCGCGTGAAGGTCTGACCGCGATCATTTCTGTCAAAGTACCTGATCCGAAATTTAGCTCTCAGACCAAAGACAAGCTCGTGTCGTCTGAAGTGAAAACAGCAGTCGAGCAGGAGATGGGTAAACACTTCTCCGACTTCCTGCTGGAAAACCCGAACGAAGCCAAGGCTGTCGTGGGCAAGATGATCGATGCCGCGCGTGCGCGTGAAGCCGCTCGTAAGGCTCGCGAAATGACTCGTCGCAAGGGTGCACTCGATATCGCCGGTCTGCCAGGCAAGCTTGCTGACTGCCAGGAAAAAGACCCTGCCCTCTCCGAACTGTATCTCGTGGAAGGTGACTCTGCTGGCGGCTCCGCCAAGCAGGGACGTAACCGTAAGACTCAGGCCATTCTGCCTCTCAAGGGCAAAATCCTGAACGTAGAAAAAGCGCGATTCGACAAGATGATCTCTTCGCAAGAAGTCGGCACCTTGATCACTGCGCTCGGTTGCGGCATCGGTCGTGACGAATACAACATTGCCAAACTGCGTTACCACAACATCATCATCATGACCGATGCTGACGTCGACGGTTCGCACATCCGTACCTTGTTGCTGACCTTCTTCTTCCGTCAACTGCCGGAGCTGATCGAGCGTGGTTACATCTACATCGCTCAGCCGCCGTTGTACAAAGTGAAGAAAGGCAAGCAAGAGCAGTACATCAAAGACGACGACGCCATGGAAGAGTACATGACGCAGTCGGCTCTGGAAGATGCCAGCCTGCACCTCAACGAATCTGCACCAGGCATTTCCGGTGAGGCGCTTGAGCGTCTGGTCAACGACTTCCGCATGGTCATGAAGACACTCAAGCGTCTGTCGCGCTTGTATCCTCAGGAACTGACCGAGCACTTCGTTTACCTGCCACCGGTTACGTTGGAGCAACTGTCTGACCACGCCGGCATGCAAGCGTGGCTCGCACTGTTCGACGCCCGTCTGCGGGTTGGCGAAAAATCAGGTCTGGTCTACAAGGCTAATCTGCGTGAAGATCGCGAACGTAATGTCTGGCTGCCAGAGGTCGAGCTGATCTCTCACGGCCTGTCCAATTACGTGACCTTCAACCGCGACTTCTTCGGCAGCAACGACTATAAAACAGTCACAGCTCTGGGCGCACAAATCAGCACCTTGCTGGAAGAAGGCGCTTACGTACAGCGTGGCGAGCGCAAGAAAACTGTCACCGAGTTCAAGGAAGCCCTCGCCTGGTTGATGGCTGAAAGCACCAAGCGTCACACCATTCAGCGCTACAAAGGTCTGGGCGAAATGAACCCGGATCAGTTGTGGGAAACCACGATGGACCCAAGCGTGCGTCGCATGCTCAAGGTCACTATTGAAGATGCAATCGGCGCAGACCAGATCTTCAATACACTGATGGGTGATGCGGTAGAACCACGTCGTGACTTTATTGAGAGCAATGCCTTGGCGGTGTCCAACCTCGATTTCTAAGCGACTGTTAGGCTCTCAAAATAATGTGAGCTATTACAAATAGTTGAACCGCAGTACACAAAAAAGCCAACGCCTCTAAGCGTTGGCTTTTTTGCATTTATACAACCTACTGTTTTTATTAGAATTTTATACAGCAGAAGAAAAACACGACAGTAACTTGATGCTCGATTCAATACGCTTAACCAACATTCATCCAAGGTATTGAGAGCATCACAATGAAGCGGTATGTCACGTATGTGCGCGCCGAGGATGCCACGTCGAGTTCGACTTTTGGTGACAACGGTACCCAGCGCGATCAGGTCCGTGTGCTCGCTGAGTCAGGCGTACTTTTTTAACCGCTAAAAGGCGGATGAATGCGTATCCGCCTTCTGAATTAGTGATGTTCCACGTGGAACATCACAGGGAGTTGGCGCGGACTTAATCCAATCAGCTCATCAATAGCAATGTCATCCAATGCGCTTTCCACCGACTGCTGCCGACTAAGAGGACTTCAATTCTCAGCCACTTGTGGAGTGGTGTACCACTCCTGCGAAGGCGTTGGAATCCGCATAATCACACGCAGCTTATCGGCGTTGGCTTTACTGGTTAAGCGTTGGAGCAGTTCGAACGCTACTTCAATGGCTGTTCCGGGACCTGTCGACGTGATGAGATTGCCATCGATGACCACCGGCCGGTCGACAAACACCGCACCGCTTTCGACCAATTGCTGCTTACGCTTGCCGCCAATCTGATGATAGGTCGTGGCGTTTTTTCCTTTGAGAACACCCGCTGCTCCCAGGCATATCGAAGACACACAAACACTGGCCACAACTTTATTGGCTAGCGCAAAGTGGCGGATAACGGCGAGAAATTCCTCACTCAACGCTTCCTCGTAAAATCCCGAGGGCTCGAACCCACCTGGAATAGCCAGCGCATCAAAGCTGCTCAAGTCCACGTCTTTGAGCAACTGGCTGGGGCTCAGGGATAAGCCAAAAGTGGTCGTGATTTTTGGCTGCAGGCCGACATCAACCACGTCCAGTTTTTCGTCGCCCACCAGGTTGGCCCAACCCAATACGTCAGTAAAGGCGGCCATCTCCAAGGGTTCGACGCCGTTGGCCAACAACATCAGTACGCGTTTCATCAATAAGCCTCTTCAAGTATTGGGTCTGTGCTGATACTAGTCCTCTGCGGCTGGCAGCTGAATTGCCGGGTTTGGCAATTGATCATTCCACTGGTGGTAATGCCGCGATCTGAATACTGGCTGAATGAATGACACTGAGGAACCCCAGTCGCTCCCACCGCTCTACACTGGGGTGCAATCATTCGTCCGGGAAGTAATGATGACCGCTGAACCCAAGCCTGATCCGCTACTGGAAACCGTCGAACGCCAGCGTTTGTCTGGTGATGAAGCCAAGCGTTGGCGCGAGTGGGGTCCCTATGTCAGTGACCGTCAGTGGGGAACGGTTCGAGAGGACTACAGCGCGGACGGTGATGCCTGGACATATTTCCCACATGACCATGCCCGGAGTCGTGCTTACCGCTGGGGCGAAGATGGGCTGGCGGGGTTTTCCGATGCGGGGCAGCGCTGGTGTCTGGGGTTGGCGTTGTGGAATGGCCGCGATCCGATTATCAAGGAGCGTCTGTTTGGGCTGAACAATTCGGAAGGTAATCATGGCGAGGACGTCAAAGAGCTCTACTTCTACGTCGATGGCCTACCGAGTCATGCCTACATGCGCATGCTCTATAAATACCCCCACTTGGCTTTTCCCTATAACGATCTGGTCAGCGAGAATGGCCGTCGTGGCCTGAACGACGCCGAGTACGAGATTCTCGACACCGGCGTGTTCGACGACAACCACTACTTTGATGTGACGGTGGAATACGCCAAGCATACCCATGACGATATCTTCATGCGGGTCACCGTCGACAATCGTTCTGACCATTCGGCCCAACTGCATGTATTGCCACACTTGTGGGCGCGTAACACCTGGAGCTGGGGTGATTCAGCTGAGCGCCCTGCCCTCGCCCTCAACGGGCAACAGGTGCTGGCGAGTTATCCCCAGCATGCCGACAGAGTGGCGACGGCATGGGGACCGGAAACCTGTGAATGGATCTTCTGCGAAAACGAAACAAATCCCCTTCGGCATGACCGTGAATGGGCTAGCGGGGTGTTCAAGGATGGCATCAACGATTATCTGGTGGAAGGTCGTGCTGACGCTGTCCATCGTGATGCGGGGACTAAAGCCGCCGCGCATTTCACGCTTCAACTCTCTGGCCGGCAGACCCAAATCGTCTACCTGCGCTTTGCGCCCCATGATGCGTTGCCGGTGAGTGCGCGGTCTTTGTTTGAGCAACGTCGTGCAGAAGCCGATGATTTCTATGAGGCACTGCAGCAAGGCATCGTGGAAGCGGACGCGCGCAACGTACAGCGTCAGGCGTTGGCGGGACTGCTATGGTCCAAGCAGCTCTACTATTTCGACGTCAATCGCTGGCTGGACGGTGACCCGACTCAGCCGCCTCCCCCGCCTGAGCGCCTCGGAATACGCAATACACATTGGCGGCACCTGTACAACTTCGACATCGTCTCGATGCCAGACAAGTGGGAATACCCCTGGTATGCGTCGTGGGATCTGGCGTTTCAGGCGGTGGCTTTTGCGCTGATAGATCCTGAGTTTGCCAAGCAGCAATTGCTGTTGTTGGTGATGGATCGCTACATGCACCCCAATGGGCAGTTACCGGCTTACGAGTGGCGTTTCGACGATGCAAACCCACCCGTGCATGCCTGGGCGGCGTGGCGTGTGTATAAGCGGGAAAAGGAGTTCAAGGGCGAAGGTGATCTCGATTTTCTCGAGCGAATTTTCCACAAGCTGCTGCTGAATTTCTCCTGGTGGGTCAATCGCAAAGACGCCGAAGGCCGCAATGTGTTTCAGGGAGGTTTCCTCGGACTGGATAACATCGCGCTGTTCGATCGCTCCGCGGCGATGGCACCCGGCTACGACCTCGATCAGGCGGATGGGACTTCATGGGTTGCCGCTTATGCGATGGACCTGATGCGCATCGCCCTGGAGTTGGCTAAGCGCAATGCGGTGTATGTCGATATTGCAGTGAAATTCTTCGAGCATTTTCTGTATATCGCCGGGGCAATCAACCGGGTTGACGACAGTTCAGGTGGTCTCTGGGATGATCAGGACGCGTTTTTCTACGACGTTCTGCATCGTCCCGACGGCAGCATTGAGCCGGTGCGGCTGCGCTCACTGGTGGGCTTGATGCCGTTGTTTGCGGTGCAAGTGTTGGAGCAGCGTGAACACGAAGGTTTACCAGGGTTACGCGAACGACTATTGGGTTTTCTCAAACATCGTCCGGACTTGGCCCGACTGGTATCCCGGTGGACTGAACCGGGAAAAGGTAATCGGCTTTTGCTCGCGCTGTTGCGGGGACAGCGGACCAAAGACCTGCTGGCGCGAATGCTCGACGAAAAGGAATTTCTCTCCGAGTTCGGCATTCGCTCTCTGTCCAAGGAGTACGAAGATAAGCCGTTCAGCATGAAGGTCAACGGCAATACCTTATGCGCGGATTACCAGCCGGCGGAATCCAATTCCCGGCTGTATGGGGGGAACTCCAATTGGCGCGGGCCAGTGTGGATGCCGGTCAACTATATGCTGATCGAATCCCTGCGCGAATTTCATCGTTATTACGATGACAACTTTTTGGTCGAATACCCGACCGGTTCGGGTTTCCTGGCGTCACTGGACGAAGTCACCGAGGGTTTGGGTCAGCGGCTGACGCGTTTGTTCTTGCTGGATGAGGATGGCCGCCGCCCAAGCATGAGCGCTTATCCCCAGTTACAGGCAGATCCGCAGAGTCGGGATTTGGTGTTGTTTCACGAGTATTTCAATGGCGAAACCGGTCGAGGGTTGGGGGCTTCCCATCAAACCGGTTGGAGTGCGTTGGTGGCATTGCTGCTGCAGAAATGAGCGCCAAAAATCGAATCCAATAAAAACTTATGCACGTTTTTGGTTCGCTAATGAGCTTCAGAAATAAGTATAAAAATTAATAACTTAGAGAATTTATTGCACCAATTCACAGAATTGGTGCACAGGTTATCCACAGATGCTAGACAACCGCGCTCTCGGCGCTCGGCGCTGGTGCAACTGGCGAGCCCAAGGCGCGTTGAGTGGCTTCATTCCAGGCCGCGGCCCGGTCGTTAAGCGCTGCGATGGCGCGTGGCCCAGTACCCTCTGCGTACATCGGTTCGCCAATCACCACGTCAATGGTGCCCGGGGTTTTGGCCCAACCTGATTTCGGCCAGTACTTGCCCGCATTGTGCGCAATGGGCAGCACCGGCAGGTTAGCGTTCACGGCCAGCGCGGTACCGCCGCGGGAAAACTTGCCCACCTGACCGTAAGGAACGCGAGTGCCTTCCGGGAAGATCAAAACCCAGACGCCATCCTTGAGCAGCTCGTTTCCGCGTTTGGCTACATGCTTGAGGGCCGCCTTGGGGTTATCGCGATTGATCGCGATGGGACGCAGCATCGCCATCGCCCAACCGAAGAACGGCACAAACAATAGTTCACGCTTGAGCACTTGGCTCAGCGGTGAAAAGTGCTGCGAGAGGAAGAAGGTTTCCCACGTGCTTTGGTGGTTCGACAAGATCACGCAGGGCGTTTGTGGCACGTTTTCTTGACCCGTCACTTTGACGTTGATGTTCAAGAACACGCGGCACAGCCACAACGCACAACGGCACCAGAACACGTTGATGAACCGGTAGCGCATCGGGAACGGCATAAACGGGGCAACAAAGAAGCTCAGCGAGCACCACACCAGGGTGCAGGTGCCCAGCAGCAGGTAAAAGAAGAAGGTTCTGATTGCCTGCATGATCGACATAGCTGTTTTTACCGTTGCAGGCATCGTGCCCGCCTATTTTAAGAACGTACCGCTGAACCTTCGGAATCTGGTGTCAGGGGAGCGCTCTTGTGGATAAGTTCTGCGGCAATCGCCGCCAGATCGTCAAAAATCAAGGTTCCTGGTGGCAATGGTTTTCCCATTGTCCTCAAGCCTTTGCCGGTCTTTACCAACACTGGCTGAGAGTCGACGGCCAGCGCCGCTTCCAGGTCACCCTTACTATCGCCAACAAACCAGATACCCGCCAGATTAACCGAGTAATGATCTGCAATAGTTTTGAGCATGCCCGGTTTTGGTTTGCGACAGTCGCAACCATCGTCAGGGCCATGTGGGCAAAAGACGATCAAACCGACATCACCACCCTCGGCTGCCACCAGCTCGCGCAAGCGTGCGTGCATGGCATCCAGGGTGGCGACATCGTAGTAACCGCGGGCAATGCCGGACTGGTTAGTGGCGACGGCCACTGTCCAGCCGGCTTTGCTCAACTGCGCGATGGCCTCGATCGAGCCGGGGATCGGGATCCACTCCTCCACCGACTTGATGTAAGCGTCGGAGTCTTGGTTGATCACCCCGTCCCGATCGAGAATCAGCAGCTTCAAGCCTTGCCCCTTTACCATTAGCCCAGCAGCGAGATGTCGGCAACGCCGAGAAACAAGCCGCGCAGGCGAGCCAGCAACGCATAGCGGTTGGCACGCACATTGGCATCTTCAGCGTTGACCATTACCGCTTCGAAGAACGCATCGACCGGCTCACGCAGAGCAGCCAGACGCGCCAACGCTTCGTTGTACTGACGCGCCGCAGCCATGGGCTGTACGGCCTGGTCTGCTTGCTGAATCGCCGAGTACAACGAGAACTCATTGGCGTTATCGAAGTATTTCGGCTCTACGGTGTGGGCGATGCCGCCCTGCGCCTTGCTCAACAGGTTCGACACACGCTTGTTCACGGCAGCCAGTGCAGCGGCTTCCGACAGTTTGCGGAACGCTTGGACCGCTTGAACCCGCTGATCGAAATCAAGCGCGGAAGCTGGTTTCAACGCACGTACCGACAGGTACACAGCAACCTCGACGCCTTCGTCTTCATAACGCGCTCGCAGACGGTCGAAGATGAATTCCAGCACCTGATCGGCCAAGCCAGCCGCTTTGATCTTCGCGCCGAACTGAGCGACGGCGAACGTCACGGTTTGCACCAGATCAAGGTCGAGCTTCTTGTCGATCAGGATCCGCAGCACGCCCAACGCAGCGCGACGCAGGGCATACGGGTCTTTGCTACCGGTAGGCAGCATGCCGATACCGAAGATACCGACGAGCGTGTCGAGTTTGTCGGCGATGGCCACCGCGGCACCGGTCAGGGTGGCCGGCAGTTCAGCGCCCGCACCACGCGGCATGTACTGTTCGTTCAGCGCCAGTGCAACGTCTTCCGGTTCACCGTCGGCCAACGCGTAGTAGTAACCGGCAACGCCCTGCATTTCCGGGAACTCGCCGACCATCTCGCTGGCTAGGTCGCACTTGGACAGCAAGCCGGCGCGAGCGGCACGCTGAGCATCGCCACCAATGCGCGGAGCAATGTACGCCGCCAGTTTCGACACCCGTTCGGCTTTGTCGAACACGCTGCCCAACTGAGCCTGGAATACGACGTTCTGTAGACGCTGGTTGAAGGTCTCCAGTTTCTGCTTCTTGTCCTGCTTGAAGAAAAACTCGGCGTCAGTCAGACGCGGGCGAACTACTTTCTCGTTACCCGAGATGATTTGCTGCGGGTCTTTGCTTTCGATGTTGGCCACGGTAATGAAACGCGGCAGCAACTTGCCGTCGATGTCCAGCAGGCAGAAATACTTCTGGTTGTCCTGCATGGTGGTGATCAGCGCTTCTTGCGGCACTTCGAGGAAGCGTTCTTCGAACGAGCACACCAGCGGCACAGGCCATTCGACCAGTGCAGTCACTTCATCGAGCAGGCTCGGCGGAACGATCGCTGTGCCTTCCTGCAGGGTAGCCAGTTCAGCAACGCGCTTGCTGATCAGCTCGCGACGTTCAGCGAAGTCAGCCAGTACGTGAGCGGCGCGCAGGTCATCGAGGTAGTTGGCAGGCGAGGTGATGCGCACGCTTTCCGGGTGGTGGAAACGGTGACCACGGGAATCCCGGCCGGCCTTCTGCGCAAGAATGGTGCAATCGATCACTTGATTGCCAAACAGCATTACCAGCCATTGGGTAGGACGCACGAACTCTTCTTTGCGCGCACCCCAGCGCATGCGCTTGGGAATCGGCAAGTCATTCAGCGAGTCTTCAACGATGGTCGGCAGCAGACTGATCGTAGGCTTGCCGACGATGTTCTGGCTGAAACGCAGTTTCGGACCGCTTTGATCGATTTCGCTCAGCTCGACGCCGCACTTCTTGGCGAAGCCCAGTGCTGCCTGAGTCGGATTGCCTTCAGCATCGAAAGCGGCCTGACGTGGCGGGCCATCGAGGTTGACGCTACGGTCGGCTTGTTGCGTTGCCAACTGAGTGATCAACACTGCCAGACGGCGCGGCGCGGCATAGACACGCTTGGCGGTGAAGTCCAGGCCAGCGGCTTGCAGGCCTTTTTCAATACCGGCGAGGAACGCGTCAGCCAAGGTATTCAAGGCTTTTGGCGGCAGTTCTTCGGTACCCAACTCAACCAGGAAATCTTGAGCACTCATTGTGCAGCCTCCAGCTTAGCCAACACTTCGTCACGTAAGTCCGGTGGCGCCATCGGGAAGCCGAGCTTGGCCCGGGCTTGCAGGTAAGCCTGGGCTACCGAGCGAGCGAGCGTCCGAACGCGCAGGATGTATTGCTGACGAGCGGTTACGGAAATCGCCCGGCGCGCATCCAGCAGGTTGAAGGTGTGAGATGCCTTGAGCACCATTTCGTAGCTCGGCAATGGCAGCTCGAGGTCGATCAGGCGAGCGGCTTCGCTTTCATAGAAGTCGAACAGCTCGAACAGTTTGTCGACGTTGGCGTGTTCGAAGTTGTAGGTCGATTGCTCCACTTCGTTCTGGTGGAACACATCGCCATAGGTCACTTTGCCGAACGGGCCGTCAGTCCAGACCAGGTCGTAGACCGAGTCCACACCTTGCAGGTACATGGCCAGGCGCTCAAGGCCGTAAGTGATTTCGCCGGTTACCGGGTAGCACTCGATGCCACCGGCTTGCTGGAAGTAAGTGAACTGCGTTACTTCCATACCGTTGAGCCAGACTTCCCAGCCCAGACCCCAGGCGCCCAGCGTCGGCGATTCCCAGTTGTCTTCGACGAAACGAATGTCGTGCACCAGCGGATCGAGGCCGACGTGCTTCAGCGAGCCGAGGTACAGCTCCTGGAAGTTGTCCGGGTTCGGCTTCAATACCACTTGGAACTGGTAGTAGTGCTGCAAGCGGTTCGGGTTTTCGCCGTAGCGGCCATCTGTAGGACGACGGCTTGGCTGCACGTAGGCAGCGTTCCAGGTTTCCGGGCCAATGGCGCGCAGGAACGTGGCGGTATGGAATGTGCCGGCACCGACTTCCATATCGTAGGGCTGAAGTACCACACAACCTTGCTCGGCCCAGTATTGTTGGAGGGCGAGGATCAAGTCTTGGAAGGTACGCACCGCTGGCGTAGGCTGGCTCACGAAATTCACCTGTACTGGGGGGCTGCGATTTAAAGAGCGGGAGTATACCCGATTCAGCCGCGCCTCCACCCCTAGGAGCCCTATGCCACGCTGCTTTTGGTGCAACGAAGATGCGCTTTATATCGCTTATCACGATCAAGAGTGGGGCGTGCCCGTGCGTGATGCACAGATGCTCTTCGAGTTGATATTGCTCGAAGGGTTCCAGGCGGGTCTGTCATGGATCACGATTTTAAAGAAGCGAGCGCGTTATCGTGAAGTCATGTTCGACTTCGATGTGAATAAAGTGGCGCAGATGAGCGACGCCTACATCGAAGAACTGATGCTTGAAACCGGCATCGTGCGTAACCGACTGAAGCTCAACGCCGCACGGCGTAATGCCTTGGCCTGGCTGGCGCAGGACGATCCGGTGAGCTGGCTGTGGTCGTTTGTCGGCGGACAGCCCAAGGTCAATCACTTCACGGATCGCAGTCAGGTTCCGGCCGTCACTCCTGAAGCCGAGGCGATGAGCAAAGCCCTGAAGAAAGCCGGCTTCACCTTCGTTGGACCGACCATCTGTTATGCCTTCATGCAAGCCAGTGGAATGGTCATGGATCACACCCAGGATTGTGATCGATACGCCGCCTTGGCTCGCTGATGGTTACAATGGCCGCCTTGCGAATTCAGGAGTGATCTGTGGATAAGTTCAAAGGTGCCCTGCTGGTGGGGCTTTTGCGGCTGTTTGCCCTGTTGCCATGGCGTGTCGTGCAGTGGGTAGGCACGGCCATTGGCTGGATTATGTGGAAAACACCAAACCGCTCGCGGGAAATCGCGCGGATCAACCTGGGCAAGTGTTTTCCAGAGTTAAATGCCGTCGAGCTTGAGCGTCTGGTCGGGCGCAGTCTGATGGACATTGGCAAGACCTTCACCGAAAGCGCCTGCGCCTGGATCTGGCCTGCTCAAAAATCCATCGATCTGGTGCGCGAAGTCGAAGGGCTTGAAGTGCTGGAAGCGGCGTTGGCTTCGGGTAAGGGCGTGGTTGGCATCACTAGCCACTTGGGCAATTGGGAAGTGCTCAACCACTTCTACTGCAGCCAGTGCAAACCGATCATTTTCTATCGTCCACCCAAGCTTAAGGCCGTGGACGAATTGCTGCGCAAACAGCGCGTGCAATTAGGTAATCGCGTGGCTGCTTCGACCAAAGAAGGCATCCTCAGCGTGATCAAGGAAGTGCGCAAAGGTGGCTCGGTGGGGATTCCGGCGGATCCGGAGCCTGCTGAGTCAGCAGGAATTTTTGTTCCCTTCTGTGCGATCCAGGCGCTGACCAGCAAGTTTGTGCCGAATATGCTGGCGGGCGGCAAGGCGGTAGGTGTGTTCCTGCATGCCATGCGATTACCCGATGGTTCTGGCTACAAAGTGGTCCTGGAAGCGGCCCCGGAAGCGATGTACAGCACCGACGCAGCGGTCTCGGCTGCCGCCATGAGCCAAGTGGTCGAGAAATACGTGCGGGCTTATCCGAGTCAGTACATGTGGACGATGAAGCGCTTTAGAAAGCGTCCTGCGGGCGAGGAACGCTGGTACTGAGATCAACGGTCTGTGGATAACCGGGCGGCGCTTGGTTATCCACAGCGGTTTTCGGTCAAGGCTTTGGCGCCAACCGCTCAAGCTTTTTCAAAAACACGGTCATTTCCTTCTCCGCCTGCTTGTCGCCATGGCCTTGGGCGGCCTGGATACCCTGCTCCCACGCCAGCTTTGCGCTCGCAATATCTCCTGCGCCCTGGTGGGCTTTGCCCAGCAGTTTCCAGGCGGCTGAATACTTGGGATCGAAGGTGACGCAATGTTGCAGGTGGTCGGCGGCCTTGGCGAAATCGCCGGCGTCCAGATAACCCTTGCCCAGGCCGAAGCGCAGCAAGGCGTTATCCATACCTTTGGCGAGCATTTTTTCCAGTGATTCGAGCATGGGGGTCTCTCCTTAGATCTCGTGGATGAACTGCAATCTTCTGTAGGAGCGAACTTGTTCGCGAGGCGGTGTATCAGGTACACCGAGGACAGCTTCTCGCCAACAAGTTGGCTCCTACAAGGACCTAGGAGAAGCTCAGGCCGACGTGGAAAAGCCGCTCCACATCGCGAATGTACTTCTTATCCACAAGGAACAGGATCACATGGTCGCCGGACTCGATCACGGTGTTGTCGTGGGCGATCAGCACTTCTTCGTCACGAATGATCGCGCCAATCGTGGTGCCGGGCGGTAATGGAATGTCGCGAATAGCGCGGCCAATAACTTTGCTTGAATGACTGTCGCCATGGGCCACGGCCTCGATGGCTTCGGCGGCGCCACGCCGCAGTGAATGCACGCTGACGATATCGCCTCGCCGCACGTGGGTCAGCAAGGTGCCGATGGTTGCCAGCTGCGGGCTGATGGCGATATCGATCTCGCCGCCTTGCACCAGGTCCACGTACGCCGTGTTGTTGATGATGGTCATGACCTTGCGCGCGCCCAAGCGTTTGGCCAGCAGCGACGACATGATGTTGGCTTCGTCGTCGTTGGTGAGCGCCAGGAACAGGTCTGCATCGGCGATGTTTTCTTCCAGCAGCAAATCTCGGTCAGATGCGCTGCCCTGCAGCACCAAGGTATTGCTCAAGGTCTCCGACAGGTAACGGCAGCGCGCCGGGTTCATGTCGATGATCTTCACCTGATAGCGGCTTTCAATGGCTTCAGCCAAACGCTCGCCAATATTGCCGCCGCCCGCGATGATGATGCGTTTGTAGCTTTCGTCGAGTCGCCGCATTTCGCTCATCACTGCGCGGATGTGCGCTTTGGCGGCGATGAAAAATACCTCGTCGTCGACTTCGATTACCGTATCGCCTTGCGGCAGAATCGGCCGGTCACGGCGGAAAATCGCGGCGACGCGGGTATCGACGTTGGGCATGTGTTCGCGCAACTGGCGCAGTTGCTGACCCACCAGCGGTCCGCCGTAGTACGCCCTGACCGCCACCAATTGCGCTTTTCCTTCGGCGAAATCGATGACCTGCAACGCGCCGGGGTACTCGATCAGGCGTTTGATGTAATTGGTCACCACCTGCTCAGGGCTGATCAGCACATCCACCGGAATCGCGTCGTTGTGGAACAATTCGCTGCGGGTCAGGTACGCAGCCTCACGCACGCGGGCGATTTTGGTTGGGGTATTGAACAGGGTGTAGGCAACCTGACAGGCGAGCATGTTGGTCTCGTCGCTGTTGGTCACCGCCACCAGCATGTCGGCGTCATCGGCACCGGCCTGGCGCAGCACCGTAGGAAACGAGGCACGGCCCTGTACAGTACGGATATCCAGGCGGTCACCCAGATCCCTCAGGCGCTCGGCATCGGTGTCGACCACGGTGATGTCGTTGGCTTCGCTGGCCAAATGTTCGGCCAGCGTGCCGCCCACCTGGCCGGCACCAAGAATGATGATTTTCATCCGCCTTCTCCCTGAAAGTATTCGCCCCTGAAAAGCGGGTTAGCCCTGCGCTGCGATCTTGATCAGTTTCGCGTAATAGAAGCCGTCATGGCCGCCTTCCTGGGCCAGCAATTGACGACCGTGGGGTTGTTTTAGCCCTGGCGGTGGGTTGCCCGATTGACCGGCGATATCCAATTCACGAGCACCCGACGTTCGTGCGAGAAACGCCTCGACCACTTCCGTGTTTTCCATCGGCAACGTCGAGCAGGTGGCGTACAGCAGAATGCCGCCGACTTCGAGCGTCGGCCACAGTGCGTCAAGCAACTCGCCCTGAAGCGTGGCAAGGGCTGGAATGTCATCGGCCTGACGGGTCAGTTTGATGTCCGGGTGGCGACGGATCACGCCAGTGGCTGAACACGGCGCATCGAGCAGGATGCGCTGGAATGGCTTGCCATCCCACCATTGCGCGGTTTCCCGGGCATCGGCGGCGATCAGCTCGGCGCTGAGGCCCAGGCGTTCGAGGTTCTCTTTCACCCGGACCAGGCGTTTGGCTTCCAGGTCCACGGCAACCACGCCCGACAGCTGCGGTTGGACTTCCAGCAAGTGGCAGGTCTTGCCGCCGGGGGCGCAGCAGGCATCGAGTACTCGCTGGCCGGGCGCCAGATCCAGCAGGTCGGCGGCCAATTGCGCGGCTTCGTCCTGCACGCTGATCCAGCCTTCGGCAAAGCCCGGCAGAGTGCGTACGTCGCACGGTTCAGTCAGCAGAATGCCGTCCTGGCTGAAGGTGCAGGCGTTGGCGTCAATGCCGACGTTTTGCAGTTTTTGCAGGTAGGCATCGCGGCTGTTGTGTCGGCGATTGACCCGCAAAATCATCGGTGGGTGGGCATTGTTGGCGGCGCAGATCGCTTCCCACTGTTCTGGCCAGTAGGCTTTCAAGGCCTTTTGCAGCCAGCGCGGGTGCGAGGTGCGCACCACCGGATCGTGCTCCAGCTCGAGCAACAGCGCTTCGCTTTCTCGCTGTGCACGACGCAGCACCGCATTGAGCAGCGCCTTGGCCCACGGCTTTTTCAGCTTGTCGGCGCAGCCCACGGTTTCGCCGATGGCGGCGTGGGCGGGAATGCGGGTGTAGAGCAACTGGTACAGGCCGACTAGCAGCAAGGCGTCGACATCGGCATCGGCGGCCTTGAAGGGTTTTTGCAACAATTTTGCCGCCAGCGCGGACAGGCGTGGCTGCCAACGGGCAGTGCCGAACGCCAAGTCTTGAGTCAAACCGCGATCGCGGACTTCGACTTTATCCATTTGGGTCGGCAGCGAACTGTTCAGTGAAGCTTTGCCACTGAGGACGGCAGCCAGAGCCTTGGCAGCGGCAAGACGCGGATTCATTGGGCCGATACCTCGGCGCCGAGGAGGGTGCCCACGGCGAATTTCTCACGACGGCTGTTGAACAGGTCGGCGAAATTCAACGCTTTGCCGCCGGGCAATTGCAGACGGGTCAGGCGCAAGGCCTGCTGTCCACAGGCGACGATCAGGCCGTCTTTGCTCGCGGCGAGGATTTCACCTGGCGTGCCCTGCCCTTCATCGAAGCTGGCGGCCAGCACTTTCAGGGCCTCGCCATTCAAGGTGCTGTGGCAAATGGGCCACGGGTTGAAGGCGCGAACCAGACGTTCCAGCTCAATGGCCGGGCGAGTCCAATCGATGCGTGCTTCGTCTTTGTTCAGCTTGTGGGCGTAGGTCGCGAGGCTGTCATCCTGGACTTCACCGGTCAGCGTGCCAGCAGCGAGGCCGGCGATGGCTTGCACCACGGCAGGTGGGCCGAGCTTGGCGAGACGATCATGCAGACTGCCACCGGTGTCTTCGGCAGTGATCGGCGTGGTGACCTTGAGCAGCATCGGCCCAGTGTCTAGTCCAGCTTCCATGCGCATGACGGTGACGCCACTTTCGGCATCGCCCGCCTCCACGGCGCGCTGAATCGGCGCCGCTCCGCGCCAGCGTGGCAGCAACGAAGCGTGACTGTTGATGCAGCCCAGACGCGGAATATCCAGCACCACTTGCGGCAGGATCAGCCCGTAAGCGACCACCACCAGCAAATCCGGCTTAAGCGCGGCCAGTTCGGCTTGAGCGTCGGCATTGCGTAGGGTTGGCGGTTGCAGGACGACGATCCCGTGCTGCTCGGCCAGTTGTTTGACCGGGCTCGGCATCAGCTTTTGTCCACGGCCCGCCGGGCGATCAGGCTGGGTGTAAACCGCAATCACTTGATGGGGGCTGTCGAGCAAGGCCTTGAGGTGTTCAGCGGCAAATTCAGGGGTGCCGGCGAAGACGATGCGCAGTGGCTCAGTCATGGGCTTCTCGATAAGGGAGTGTACGGACCTGTAGGAGCGGGCTTGCCCGCGATGGCGATGGAAATGACACACCGCATCAAGCCAATCGCGGGCAAGCCCGCTCCTACAGTAAGGGCGAAGGGATCAAGCGTTCTGCTTGTGCAGTTTTTCCAGCTTCTTCTTGATACGGTCGCGCTTGAGGTTCGACAGGTAATCGACGAACAATTTGCCGTTGAGGTGATCGCATTCGTGCTGGATGCACACCGCCAACAGACCTTCGGCGACCAATTCGTAAGGCTGGCCATCGCGGCCCAAGGCCTTGATCCTGATTTTCTGCGGGCGATCGACGTTCTCATAGAAGCCTGGCACCGAAAGGCAGCCTTCCTGATACTGGTCCACCTCGTCGGTCAGGGTTTCGATCTCGGGGTTGATGAACACCCGTGGTTCGCTGCGATCTTCACTCAGGTCCATGACCACTACGCGCTTGTGGACGTTGACCTGGGTCGCAGCCAAACCGATGCCAGGGGCTTCGTACATGGTTTCAAACATGTCATCGACCAGCTGGCGAATGCCGTCGTCGACCGCTGCCACGGGCTTGGCAAGGGTGCGAAGGCGCGAATCCGGAAATTCGAGAATGTTTAAAATAGCCATATACGTTAGGGCTGCACTTGTAAGGTAAAGTCGAAAATCGGCTGCTAGGATTTGCACGCGAAAGGCGCAAGATAGCGATTTCGTAAAACCCAGGCCTCTGGGACTCTGACTGTTTCACGGGATGCCATATGATAAAGGGATTCACCGCATGAGGAAATCACTACTCGCCCTGCTGCTGTTGGCCTCCGCAGGCTTTTGTCAGGCGCAAGTGCAACTCAAGGAAGGACATCCGGAAAACTACACCGTCGTTAAAGGCGATACGTTGTGGGACATTTCCGGGAAATTCCTGAGTGAACCCTGGAAGTGGAAGGAAATCTGGAAGGCCAACCCTCAAATCGCCAATCCCGACCTGATCTACCCCGGTGACCGGTTGACGCTGATTTATGTCGATGGCCAGCCACGGCTGGTGGTCAATCGTGGCGAGTCTCGCGGCACCATCAAATTGTCACCGACCGTGCGTACGACACCGATGGCCGAAGCGATCCCGAGCATTCCGCTGGGCGCGATCAACAGTTTCCTGCTCAATAACCGCATCATCAATGACCCCGCCGACTTCAAGAAAGCGCCGTACATCGTCGCCGGCAACGCAGAAAGCGTGCTCAGTGGCGTCGGTGACCGCGTGTACGCCCGGGGCAAGTTCGACTCGACTCACTCGGTCTACGGGATTTTCCGTCAAGGCAAAACCTACACCGACCCCGTGAGTGGCGCATTCCTCGGGATCAACGCCGACGACATTGGCAGCGGCGAAATTGTCGCCCGCGAAGGCGATATCTCGACCTTGCTGCTGCAGCGCTCCAATCAGGAAGTCCGCCTGGCCGACCATTTGTTTGCCAGCGAAGAGCGTCCGGTCAACTCGACCTTCTTTCCGAGCACACCGCAAACCACCATCGACGGTCTGATCATCGACGTGCCGCGTGGCGTGACGCAGATCGGTGTCATGGATGTGGTGACGCTGAACCGGGGCAAGCGGGATGGTCTGGCCGAAGGTGATGTGTTGGCGATCTACAAGACCGGCGAACAGGTCCGCGATGAACTGGCCGGTGACCGAATCAAAATCCCGGATGAACGTGCGGGCTTACTGATGGTCTTTCGCACTTATGAAAAGCTCAGCTATGGTTTGGTACTCCATGCCACGCGTTCTTTGGCGGTCTTGGACAAGGTGCGTAATCCGTAGTGCTATGCTTCAGAATTGATACAGTTTTTTCCACCGGACATGAACTTATCAAATAGTTACTAACAGAGTTATCCACAGGTTGTCCCGACTGTTAACGAGGCGCAACAGATCAAGGAAGATCGATGCCCCTGTTCGATACTGCTGCTTTTTCACCCGCCGAACTCGAAGCGCGCCTGCGCGTGCACCGTCTGCCAGAGGTGGGTCCCAAACGCTTTCATAAACTGATGGGCGCCTTTGGTTCGGCTTCGGCCGCGCTCAGTGCGCCGGCCAGCGCGTGGCGTGCATTGGGCTTTCCCAGCGCCAGCGCGGATGCTCGGCGTAGCCCCGAGGTACGCGATGGTGCCAGCGCTGCGTTGGCCTGGTTAGAGCGTCCCGGCCAGCATTTACTGATGTGGGACGACCCTACCTACCCCGCACTGTTGGCAGAAATCCCCGACGCGCCACCCCTTCTTTTCATTGCAGGCGACCCGAGCATTTTGGAGCGCCCGCAGCTGGGAATGGTCGGCAGTCGCCGTGCCTCCAAGCCCGGGTTGGACACCGCCCGGGCGTTTTCCCGGAGCCTGGCGGGCGCCGGATTTGTCATCACCAGTGGCCTCGCGCTGGGTATTGATGGTGCCGCGCACCAAGGTGCGCTGGACGTCGGCGGACAGACAATCGGCGTGCTGGGCACGGGTATCGAAAATTTTTATCCACAGCGCCACCGTCAGCTTGCCGCCGCCATGAGCGAGCAAGGCAGTGCGGTTGTTTCTGAATTTCCACTTGACGCCGGACCGCAGGCCAGCAATTTTCCGCGCCGTAATCGAATTATCAGTGGCTTGTCCTTAGGCGTGTTGGTGGTTGAGGCCAGCGTTGCCAGCGGATCGTTGATAACGGCGCGCCTCGCCGCCGAACAAGGGCGCGAGGTGTATGCGATCCCCGGCTCGATTCATCACCCCGGTGCCCGCGGCTGTCATCAATTGATACGCGATGGTGCGGTATTAGTGGAAACCGTCGAGCACATCCTCGACGCGTTGCGCGGCTGGCAAAATGTGGGTTCACCTCCCGCTGCGCTGGCGTTGCCGAGCAAACCTGGCCATCCGTTGCTCGATTTGCTGCTGGCGGCGCCGCACACCAGTGAGGCATTGGCCTTGTCCGCTGGCTGGCCATTGCCTAAGGTATTGGCTGCATTGACCGAGCTAGAGCTGGATGGACGCATAAGCTGTGAGGCTGGACGATGGTTTGGCCGTGCACCCTGAGGTTAAACTGCGGGCATCTTTACCGGAGAGACAGTGAATGGTCAGCAGTTGGCGTGTGCAACAAGCCGCGCGAGAGATACGAGCCGGCGCGGTGATTGCCTACCCAACCGAAGCGGTCTGGGGGCTGGGCTGTGACCCGTGGAATGAAGACGCGGTGTATCGCCTGCTGGCGATCAAGTCCCGGCCTGTGGATAAGGGCTTGATCTTGATCGCCGACAACATCCGTCAGTTCGATTTTCTTCTCGAAGACTTTCCGGAAACCTGGATTGACCGCATGTCTGCGACCTGGCCGGGCCCGAACACCTGGCTGGTGCCGCATCAAGATTTGCTGCCAGAGTGGGTGACCGGCAACCACGACACCGTGGCCCTGCGCGTCAGTGATCATCCACAGGTGCGTGAGTTGTGCGCGTTGGTGGGGCCGTTGATTTCCACGTCCGCCAACCCTGCCGGGCGCCCCGCTGCACGGACCAGGATTCGCGTGGAACAATATTTCCGTGGCGAAATCGACGCGGTGCTTGGCGGCGCGCTGGGCGGCCGCAAGCACCCGAGTTTGATTCGTGACCTCGTCACCGGGGACATTGTTCGCCCCGGCTAGAGGGTCGAGTTACGGAATCAGAATGGTCGAACCGGTGGTGCGCCGGGCGCTGAGCTCGGTTTGCGCCGTGGCCGCGTCTTTCAAGGCGTACTGCTTGATGTCATCGACCTTGACCTTGCCGCTGGTGAGCATCGCGAACAACTCGTCGGCCATGCCTTGCAG
The DNA here is from genome assembly GCF_044336365.1 of Pseudomonas sp. NA-150. Taxonomy (NCBI): domain Bacteria; kingdom Pseudomonadati; phylum Pseudomonadota; class Gammaproteobacteria; order Pseudomonadales; family Pseudomonadaceae; genus Pseudomonas; species Pseudomonas sp. NA-150. The sequence goes on from NZ_CP172305.1 coordinate 6,834,703, forward strand.
GTTGTCGGCGGTGGCATAGGTGCCCAAGGTTGGACGGGTGACGTAGAGCGAGCCTTTCTGCGCCAGAATCTGCAGATTGACCCCGGACACCGGGCCGGAAGCATTGCCGAAACTGACCAGCAAACCGCGGGGTGCCAGGCAGTCGAGCGAGGTCAGCCACGTGTCCTGGCCTACGCCGTCGTACACCACCGGGCATTTTTTGCCGCCAGTCAATTCCAGCACGCGTTTGACCACGTCGTCCTTGCTGTAGTCGATGGTTTCCCAGGCCCCGAGCGATTTGGCGTGCGCGGCTTTCTCCGCCGAGCTGACGGTACCGATCAGCTTCGCGCCAATCGCTTTTGCCCATTGGCAAGCCAACGAGCCGACGCCGCCCGCAGCTGCGTGGAACAGCACGGTTTCACCGGCCTTGAGGTCATGGGTTTGGCGAAACAGGTACTGCACGGTCAGGCCTTTGAGCATGATCGCGGCGGCCTGCTCGAAACTGATCGACTCCGGCAATTTCACCAGATTTGCTGCAGGAATCAGGTGCACATCGGCGTAGGCACCCAGCGGACCACCGCCGTAGGCCACCCGATCACCGACCTTGAATTGGCTGACTTCACTGCCGACCGCTTCGACGATGCCCGCGCCTTCGGTGCCCAGTCCCGACGGAAACGAAGGCGCCGGGTACAGGCCGCTGCGAAAGTAGGTGTCGATGAAGTTCAGGCCAATCGCCTTGTTGCGCAGACGTACCTGCTGCGGGCCGGGCTCGGCCGGTTCGAAGTCGACGTATTCAAGGACTTCCGGGCCGCCCACTTTGCTGAACTGGATACGCTTTGCCATCTGTTCTCTCCGTTGATCAATGGAAACAAGAAGTGCGAAAGGCACCTATCGGACTCCTTCCCTTGACCTTCGTCAACTGGGTCAGCCCTTATGCCGGTGGTATGCTACGCGCCAATTTGCCACCGCCCGTATCTGCCGGTGGCTCAGCGACGTTTCAAGGTGACCCGATGACTACCCGCACCGAAGCTGTTAAAGCCTACCTGCTCGACCTTCAAGACCGGATTTGCAACGCCCTGCAACACGAAGACGGCGGCGCGCATTTCGTTGAAGATGCCTGGACCCGTCCGGCAGGTGGCGGAGGGCGTACGCGGGTGATCGAAGGCGGTGAACTGATCGAAAAAGGCGGGGTGAACTTCTCCCACGTGTTCGGCAGCGGTTTGCCGCCGTCGGCCAGCGCTCATCGGCCGGAATTGGCTGGGCGTGGCTTTGAAGCGCTGGGTGTGTCGCTGGTGATCCACCCTCACAACCCCCATGTGCCGACCTCCCACGCCAACGTCAGATTCTTCATCGCCGAAAAAGAAGGCGAAGAGCCGGTCTGGTGGTTCGGTGGCGGTTTCGACCTGACCCCGTACTACGCCGTCGAAGAAGATTGCGTGCATTGGCACCGGGTTGCCGAGCAGGCTTGTGCGCCGTTCGGGGCTGACGTTTACCCGCGTTATAAAGCCTGGTGCGACAGCTATTTCCATATCAAGCACCGCAACGAGCCGCGCGGGATTGGCGGCCTGTTCTTCGATGACCTGAATCAATGGGATTTCGACACCAGCTTCGCCTTTTTGCGGGCGATTGGTGATGCGTTCATCGATGCTTACCTGCCCATCGTCCAGCGCCGTAAAGCTGCGGCGTACACCGCGCAGCAGCGGGAATTCCAGGAGTTTCGGCGCGGACGTTATGTCGAATTCAATCTGGTCTACGATCGTGGCACCTTGTTTGGCCTGCAATCGGGTGGCCGTACCGAGTCGATCCTGATGTCGCTGCCGCCACAAGTGCGCTGGAGCTATGACTGGAAGGCCGAGCCGGGCAGCGAAGAAGCGCGGCTGACCGAGTATTTCTTGCAGGATCGGGATTGGTTGGCTGAAGCCTGACAATCTCCCCTTTGTAGGAGCCGGTTTACCTGCGATAGCGGTGTGTCAGAAAAACCGAAATCGCGGGCAAGCCCGCTCCTAAGAGGCAAACTCGACTGACTCAGGAACACCCCATGGACCACTACGTCGTTTTCGGTAACCCCATCGCCCACAGCAAATCGCCGCTGATCCATCGTCTGTTCGCCGAGCAAACCGGCCAGCGTTTGGACTACAGCACGCTGTTGGCGCCCCTGGATGATTTCACTGGCGCTGCGCAGAAATTCTTCCACACCGGTAGCGGCGCCAATGTCACCGTGCCGTTCAAGGAAGAAGCCTTTCGCTTGGCCGATAGCCTGACCGAACGCGCGCAACGCGCCGGCGCAGTGAACACCTTGCGCAAGGGCCTCGATGGCCGTCTGTTGGGCGACAATACCGACGGCGCGGGGCTGGTGCGCGATTTGACGGTGAACGCGGGCGTCAGCCTGCAAGGTAAGCGGATTCTGTTGTTAGGCGCGGGTGGCGCCGTGCGTGGGGCCTTGGAGCCGCTGTTGGCGGAGAAGCCGCAAGTGCTGGTGATCGCCAATCGCACGGTGGAAAAAGCCGAACAACTGGCCCATGAGTTCGCTGATCTGGGGCCGGTGTTCCCCAGTGGTTTCGACTGGCTGGAGGAGTCGGTCGACCTGATCATCAATGCGACGTCGGCAAGCCTCGCCGGTGAGCTGCCGCCGATTTCGCCCAGTTTGATCAAGCCCGGCCACACGGTGTGCTACGACATGATGTACGGCAAAGAACCGACGCCGTTCTGCCGCTGGGCCACCGAGCACGGCGCCGTGCTGGTGCTGGATGGCTTGGGTATGCTCGCCGAGCAGGCGGCTGAAGCGTTCTATCTGTGGCGCGGTGTGCGTCCACTGACGGCGCCGGTGCTGGCGGAGTTGCGGCGCCTGCTCGCGAGCGCCTGAGTCAGTCCTCGAACAGGATCGGGCAGTGCTCTGCCCCTTCCAGCTTCAACAGTTCTTCGATCACGTGCGGCCTGGCGCAGCGCAGCGTCAGGCTGCGGTCCTGGCGTTTCAGGCGACGTGCCTCCTGATGCAACATCTCTACCCCTGAATAATCAATGAAGTTGATTTGCTGCGCATCGATCACCACGCGCGGTCCCTTGCTGCGTTGCAGGATGGTTTGCAGGTAGTGGCTGGCGCCGAAAAAGATCGAGCCGCCGACTCGCAAAATCTCATCGTCGCCGTCTCGCCACTGCTGTACGCGAGGTTGCGAGGTCCGCTTGAGGTAGAAGAACAGCGACGCCAACACGCCGGCGTAAATCGCGGTCTGCAACTCCAGCAGCAGCGTGGCCAGACAGGTCAGCGCCATCACCAGAAACTCTGAACGGCTGACGCGGAACAAGGCCCGAATGCCGCGGCGATCCACCAGCCCCCAACAAATCAACAGAATCGACGCGGCCATGCTCGGAATCGGGATATGCGCGATCAGCGACGCCCCGGCCACGGCAAACAGCGACACCCACAGCGCCGAAAACACGCCTGCCAGCGGCGAACGCGCGCCGGCGTCGTAACTCAGGGCTGCACGCGTAAAAGAGCCGGCGGACAGATAGCCCGAGAAAAACGCGCCGACCATATTCGACAGCCCCTGAGCGCGAACTTCTTGGTTAGCGTCGAGTAGTTGTTGCGAACGTGACGACAACGAGCGGGCAATCGACAGGCTGGTCACCAACCCCAACATGCCGACCGCGACCGCACTCGGCAGCAGTTTCAAGATCAATTCCAGGTCCAGGGGCAGCGCGCTGAAGGGCGGTAGATGCCCGACGAATGAATGCACCAGCTTGATGTGCCCAAACTCGGCTGGCCACAGCCAGACCAACAGCCCGGCGGCGATCAGGGTGATCAACAGGGTCGGCCAGCGTGGCACCAGGTATTTCAGCGTCGCACCCAGCATCAACGTAAACAGGCCGAGGATTAATGACGGTTGATCGATCTGCTCACGAAGGTCCAGCAGGACGGTGATACTTTTCACTGCCGTGGCCTGACTGGCGACATCCAGGCCGAACAAGTTCGGCAGTTGTCCCAGCGCGATGACCACCGCGGCGCCAAGGGTGAACCCCAGCACCACCGAGTGGGAGACGAAGTTAACCAAGGCGCCAAAGCGCAACATCCCCAGCAGCCATTGGAAGATTCCGGCGATGAGGGTCAGCAACAGGACCAGGGTGATGTAGTCCTGGCTGGCCGGGACCGCCAACGGGCTGATACTGGCGTAGAGCACGATGGAAATCGCGGCGGTCGGGCCGCATATCAAGTGCCAGGACGAGCCCCACAGGCAGGCGATGAGCACCGGAACGATGGCCGCGTACAACCCGTATTCGGGCGGCAGGCCAGCGATCAGCGCGTAGGCAATGGATTGCGGCAGCGCCAGAATCGCCCCGCTGAGCCCGACCAGTGCATCGTTACCGACGCTGGCGCGGGTCTGCTGGGGGAGCCAGGCGAGGAATGGCAGGATTTTGTGGCGATTGAGCCAACCCATGAATCTCTCATCAACGATTTGCGTAAGACGTAAAGGTACATGAATCACTTGTAGGAGCTGCCGAAGGCTGCGAAAAATCTGCATCGCGACGGTCGTTCCGACCGTATCGCAGCCTCCGGCAGCTCCTACAGGTGTATTTCTTTAAAGGGTTGCTTTTACAGCAGGCAGCGCATCTTTGTCGTCGATGGTTTTCACGCCGCTCAGCCATTTGTCCAGGACTGCCGGGTTGGCCTTGATCCAGGTTTTCACCGCTTCGGCGTTGGTGACTTTCTTGTTCGCCACGTCAGCCATGATGGTGTTTTCCATGTCCTGAGTGAACGTCAGGTTGCTCAACAGTTTGCCAACGTTCGGGCAGGCGTCGGTGTAGCCCTTGCGGGTCAGGGTGTGCACGCTGCCGGTATCGCCGAAATAGGCTTCGCCGCCTTTGAGGTAGTGCATTTTAATCTGCACGTTCATTGGGTGCGGCGTCCAGCCAAGGAACACCACAAAGGTGTTCTTTTTCACGTGACGATTAACTTCAGCCAGCATTGCCTGCTCGCTGGATTCAACCAGCTTCCACTTGCCCAGATCGAACTCGTTCTTGGTAATGATGGTCTGGATCGACTGGTTGGCCGGCGCGCCAGAGCCGATGCCGTAGATCTTGCTGTCGAACTTGTCAGCGAACTTGTTCAGGTCGGCAAAGTTATGCACACCCGCGTCCCACACGTAATCCGGCACGGCGAGGGTGAACTCGGTGCCGTCGAGGTTTTTCGACAACTGCGTTACTTGGCCATTCGCTACGAACTTGTCATAGAAACCCTGTTGCGCGGGCATCCAGTTACCCAAGAACACATCCACTTGGCCATCCTTGAGGCCGCCGTAGGCAATCGGTACTGCCAAAGTATCGACCTTGGCCTTGTAGCCCATGCCTTCCAGCAGGAAGCCGGTAATGGCGTTGGTCGCCGCGATATCGCTCCAGCCCGGATCCGCCATCTTCACCGTGCTGCAACTTTGATCGGCGGCGAATACGGTCACACTGCTCAACGCAATGAAACCGACTGCCAGTGTTGTGGATAACTTCATCATGGTTGTGCCCCTTTGGTTTTCTTGGTTTTGGCAGGGTTAGGGTTGTGGATAACGTGCCTTACGCTCCAGATCGTCTAAATCGATATGGTTGCGCATGTATTGCTGACTGGCGTCTACCAGTGGCTGGTGATCCCAACTCTTCAGCTTGCCGATTGCCAGCGATTCGGCCACGAAGCGCCGACGACGCTGGCTGGCGAGCACCTGGTGGTGTATCGCCGGTATGTCCCACTTGGCCCGTGCTTCAGCCAGAAAGTCAGTGAACAATGGTTGATGAGCGGCCGATTGGCTCAGCTCCTCCAGCTCCTTGGGATCATTGTCGACGTCAAACAGCAGACAAGGATCTTGCTCTGAATAAATGAATTTATAAGCGCCGCGACGAATCATCATCAGCGGGCCGATGGTGCCTTCGGCCATGTATTCGCCAAACACTTCGTCGTGCCCGGCTTCGCCCTTCAGGTGCGGAACCAACGAACGGCCGTCCAGCGGCAGCCCTTCCTCCAGTTCGCCACCTGCCATCGCTACGAAGGTCGGTAACAGGTCGGCGGTTGAAACGGCTGCGCTGACGCGACCCGCTTTGTAGTGCCCCGGCGCGTAAACCAGTAACGGCACGCGGGCGGCCATTTCGAACCAGTGCATTTTGTACCAGAGGCCGCGCTCGCCCAGCATGTCGCCGTGGTCGCCGGAGAATACGATGATGGTGTCGTCCGCCAGACCAACCTCTTCGAGGGTTTGCAGCAGCTTGCCGACGTTGTTGTCGATGTAGCTGCACGCACCAAAATAAGCCCGGCGCGCATCGCGAATCTTATCCACAGGCATCGGCTTGTCCCACAGGTCATAGACCTTGAGCAGGCGTTGCGAGTGTGGGTCCAGTGCGTCTTGGTCGGCGTGAGCCGGCGGCAGCGGGATGTCTTCGTCGCGGTACAGGTCCCAGAACGGTTTCGGGATGGTGTACGGGTCGTGCGGGTGGGTCATGGACACGGTCAGGCAAAACGGTTGATCACCGTCTTCGCGGACGTGATCGAACAGGTATTGCTGGGCCTTGAACACCACCTCTTCGTCGAAATCCAGCTGATTGGTGCGCACGCAAGGGCCGGCTTGCAGCACCGACGACATGTTGTGATACCAACTTGGGCGCACGTCCGGTTCGTCCCAGTTCACTGCCCAGCCATAGTCGGCAGGGTAGATATCGCTGGTCAGACGTTCTTCATAACCATGCAGTTGGTCAGGACCGCAAAAGTGCATCTTGCCGGATAACGCAGTGCGGTAACCGAGACGACGCAGGTAGTGAGCATAGGTCGGTACATCGGCGGGGAAATCAGCGGCGTTGTCGTAGGCGCCAATCTTGCTCGGGAGCTGACCGCTGACCAGGGTGAAACGTGATGGTGCGCACAGCGGGCTGTTGCAATAAGCGGCATCAAACACCACGCCTTCAGCGGCGAGGCGGCTCAAATTCGGCATCTTGATTGGAGATGAGGCGTAAAACGGCAACATCGGCGCGGCCATCTGATCGGCCATGATGAAAAGAATGTTCTTGCGCTTCATGTAATCGCGGCATTCCATAGTGGATATTTATGCGAGAGTGCTATGAGTGAGAATGCGACCCGTGGGATTGCCGGTAAAGCCCACACCAAACAATACCTAGGATAAGGCTGGCTTATGTATGACGCGCTGGGCGACATGTCGCTGGACCTGCTGCGGGTGTTCGAATCGGCGGCGCGTCAGCACAGCTTCACGGCTGCGGCGGTGGAACTGGGTACCACGCAGCCTGCCGTCAGCCAGCAAATAAAACGCTTGGAAGAACAACTGGCCACGCGCCTGTTTGACCGCATCTACCGTGGCATCGAGCTGACCGAAGCCGGTGAAGTGTTGTTTGGTTATGTGCAGGTGGGTTTACAGTCCATCGATGGCGGCTTGAATGCCGTGACAGCGCAACGTCAACATGAGGTGCTGCAAGTCGCCACCGACTTCGCCTTCGCCGCGTATTGGTTGATGCCACGCCTGCATCGTTTTCACCAGGCCAATCCAGACGTCGATGTGAGTCTGGTCACCAGCGAACGCAGCTATAACATGCTGCGGGCAGATGTCGACGTTGCCGTGCTGTTCGGCGATGGACGCTTCAAACAAGGCGAAAGTCGCTGGCTGTTCAGCGAAGAAGTGTTTCCAGTGTGCAGCCCGCAACTGCTCGCGGGGCGCGAAATACCCTTGCCTACCGAAGCCTTTCTGGAGTTTCCGCTGCTGCATTTGCGCGGGGAAAACAGCAGCAACTGGTTCGACTGGAGCGGCGTTTTCCGTGCGCTGAATATCCACAAGGCACCGGCGCCCGGGCAATTGCGTTTCGACAACTACACCCTACTGATTCAGGCAGCGATTGCGGGCCAGGGCGTTGCCATTGGTTGGCGGCACCTGGTCGACGCGTTGCTGGAACAAGGCCTGCTCTGCCGCCCCATCGCCGCCACCGCCATTTCCGCCTACGGCTATTACGTGGTGTTGCCGCAGCGCAAACGTCGGGTGCAACTGGTGCAGCAATTCGTCGACTGGCTTGCGACAGAGCAGGCGCAGAGCGGGGATTTACTGGCGGGCAGGCCGTTACCGTCGATTGCTGTGTGATGGCGACCTTGTTGTAGGAGCGGGCTTGCCCGCGATCAATTTCACGCGGTGTATCAGAACTATTGCTATCGCGGGCAAGCCCGCTCCTACAGTTTCACTCAACACACAAAATTCACGTGTTCACCCACGTGCGGATTCGTTTGCAGCTCATCGGCTATGCCGGCCGCAACGCGGGTCAGTCGTAGTAAGGGTTCGGCGATGTCGGGTGCGAGGGTGTCACTGATTTGGCTGAAGTGTTCAATGCTCAGGCCGGGTATGCCTTGTGGGGCGTTGATCAGTGTCCAGTCGCGGTCGCTTCGGGTTAGAGATGACACGATCAAACCCGCGGCCCGTGACTGTTGCAGGTCAGTTCGTTGAAAGTCGAGATGATCTTCATCGTCGATCTCTGAGAAATCGCCAACCAGGATCAAGCGCTTGATGTCCATGCGCTGCATGCAGCTGAGTAATGTCTGCGTGGCAACGAGTTGCTCGACCGGGTTTAGTGGTCCTTCAAGCTGTTTGTTGCCTGTGCCTCTCGGCAACACAGGGGCATCCAGCAGACAGACCACTGCCGCGCCGCCCGCGATGCTTTCACACACTCGTTCGGCATTGAACAGTTCGCCCACTTTGGTTCGCAGCCCCGGACGCGGCGCCAAGGCGTTCAGGTCGTCGAGGATGGCGATGATTTCATACTGACGACTCAGGCACTCAGCCATCAACGCACTGCCCAGACTGCTCACGGCTCCGTACAGGACCAGCTTCAGAATCGGTGTTTCAGCGTTCTTCATGGCAAATAATCCTTGTCTGTGGATAACTTCACTCTAAAGTTCTGACCAGTGTTTCTGGAGTGTGATCCATGCAAGGTATTCAGGGCTATCACGCCCACGTGTATTTCGACGCAAACACCCTTGATCAGGCGCGGGCGTTGTGTGAGGAGGCGGCGCAGCGGTTTGCGCTAAAGATGGGGCGGGTGCACGAGCGGCCGGTCGGCCCGCATCCGGATTGGAGTTGTCAGTTGGCGTTCGAGCACGAACAACTGGCGGATGTGCTGAGTTGGTTGGCGCTAAACCGTAAGGGGCTGGTGGTATTTCTCCACCCGCTCACTGGGGACGATTTGGCCGACCACAGTGAGCATGCGATCTGGATGGGGGCCGTGCGGCCCCTCAACCTTTCGATCTTCAAACGCTCCGAAAATTAATTCAGCGCGCCTTCCAGAATGGTGTAGACCACGCCGGTGGTCACGGCGACCAATACCGCATCAGGACCTACCCGACGCCATTCGTAACCGTCATAGCGCGGCAGGTATTGCACCTCGCGTGGGTCCATGCGCTCGCCGTAGCCGGCAGGCAGAGGGCGGCCGCGTTCGTAGTGGAAGTTCGGTGGCAGAGGACGGCCACGGACGAAGTATTCGTGATGATCGTGGAATGCCCGACGTGCTTCGTCGAAGTGTTCGTTCTCCGGCGGACGGCGTGGACCGTGGTCGTCACGACCATGATCATCATGGCCACGATTATCATGGTCGTCATGACCCTGCTGATATTCGCCAGGTCGGCCTTGGCCCTGGTCATGCTGGTCGCGTTCATCCGCGTGCAACAACGGGCTGGCGCTGATCATCAAAATGCCAAGCCCTGCAATCAAACGGTTTGAAACTTTCATTATTTTGTTCCTCAAAATTCGGTCAGCAAAAAGGGGTTCAAACCAATGGCTTGAACCCCTTTTGCCTAACTTGTTAGTCAATGTTTCAAGGAATAGATTCCTCAACTGACTGAATCTTTACCTTTAATTGACACGAGCTTTGCGCACGCCATCGGCCAAGGCCGAGCACAGGCTCAAAACATCGTCGACCGCCTGCTCGTGGGAAGCCGCATCCTTGATTTTGTCCACCAGCGCCGAACCCACCACGACACCGTCTGCCAACCTGGCGATAGTGGCGGCTTGTTCTGGCGTACGAATCCCGAAACCCACGCTGATCGGCAGGTCGGTGTGGCGACGCAGACGTTCGATAGCGCCTTTGACCTGATCGGAAGTGGCAGAGCCCGCACCGGTTACGCCCGCAACCGACACGTAGTAAACGAAACCGGAACTGCGCTCCAGCACGCGCGGCAGGCGCACGTCGTCGGTGGTCGGGGTGGTCAGGCGGATGAAGTCGATACCGGCAGCCTGGGCAGGCGTCGCCAGTTCGGCGTCATGCTCTGGCGGCAGGTCGACGATGATCAGGCCATCGACACCCGCTTCCTTAGCCTCGGCAACGAAGGCCTCAACGCCAAAACGGTGGATCGGGTTGTAGTAACCCATCAACACGATCGGCGTGGTCTGGTTGTCGACGCGGAATTCGCGAACCATCTTCAGGGTTTTTGCCAATGTTTGACCGGCGTTCAATGCACGCAAGGTTGCCAATTGGATGGCCACGCCGTCAGCCATCGGATCGGTGAAGGGCATGCCCAATTCGATCACATCGGCGCCAGCAGCAGGCAAGCCCTTGAGGATTGCCAGCGAGGCGTCATAGCCTGGATCGCCAGCGGTGACGAAGGTCACCAGGGCCGCGCGGCCTTCGGTTTTCAGCTCGGCGAAACGTTGTTCGAGGCGGCTCATACCAGCTTCTCCTGAGTCTCTTCAGCGGCGGCCATATGGCTCATTACGGTTTGCATATCTTTGTCGCCACGGCCGGACAGGCAGACGACCATCAAGTGGTCATCGCGCAGGTTGGTCGCACGCTTCATGGCTTCAGCCAGGGCGTGAGCGGTTTCCAGCGCCGGGATGATCCCTTCCAGCAGGCAGCAGTGATGGAAGGCTTCGAGGGCTTCTTCGTCTGTGATGCTGACGTATTCGACGCGTTTTACTTCGTGCAGGTAAGCGTGCTCAGGGCCGATGCCCGGGTAGTCCAGGCCGGCAGAGATGGAGTGCGCATCGGCAATCTGGCCATCTTCATCTTGCAGCAAGTAGGTGCGATTGCCATGCAATACGCCGGGAACACCGCCGTTCAGGCTGGCAGCGTGCTTGCCGGTGTCGACCCCGTGACCGGCGGCTTCGACGCCGATGATTTTCACGCTGGCGTCATCAAGGAACGGGTGGAACAGGCCCATGGCGTTAGAGCCACCGCCGACGCAGGCGATCAGGCTGTCTGGCAGACGACCTTCTTTTTCCTGCAGTTGTTCTTTGGTTTCTTTGCCGATGATCGACTGGAAGTCACGGACCATCGCCGGGTACGGGTGTGGGCCGGCCACAGTGCCGATCAGGTAGAAAGTGTCGTCGACGTTGGTGACCCAGTCGCGCAGCGCTTCGTTCATCGCGTCTTTCAGGGTGCCGGTGCCGGAAGTGACGGGCACGATTTCAGCGCCCAGCAGCTTCATGCGGAACACGTTGGCCTGTTGGCGTTCGATGTCGGTGGCGCCCATGTAGATCACGCACGGCAGACCGAAACGTGCAGCGACAGTCGCGGTGGCCACGCCGTGCATGCCGGCACCGGTTTCAGCGATCAGGCGTTTTTTGCCCATGCGCTTGGCCAGCAACACCTGACCGATGCAGTTATTGATCTTGTGCGCGCCGGTGTGGTTCAGCTCTTCGCGCTTGAAGTAAATCTTGGCGCCACCGCAAAACTCGGTCAGACGCTCGGCGAAGTACAGCGGATTCGGGCGACCAATGTAATCGCGCTGGAAGTACGCCAGCTCTTTGAGGAATTCAGGATCGATCTTGGCGGCTTCGTACTCGCGGTTCAGGTCGAGTACCAGTGGCATCAAGGTTTCAGCCACGTAGCGGCCGCCGAATGCGCCAAACAGGCCGTTGGCGTCAGGGCCGCTGCGAAAGTTGGTCTGGGTCATGGGACCTCCAGGTGGTGTACGGAATAGGGTTTGCGACTTCCGGCGATAGTACCGGGGCAATGAAGTCACTTTAACCAGCGCCAGCGCCGATGAAAACCGATAAGATCGACGCAACCTGTCAGGAAAACTCACAGATACCATGAGCCGCGACCTTCCCCCTCTCAATGCCCTGCGCGCCTTCGAAGCCGCTGCCCGCTTGAACAGCGTCAGTCAGGCTGCCGAGCAACTGCACGTGACCCATGGCGCGGTCAGCCGGCAGTTGAAAACGCTGGAAGAACACTTGGGCCTGGCGTTATTCGTCAAGGATGGGCGCGGCCTTAAACTCACAGATGCAGGCGTGCGATTGCGCGATGCCAGTGGCGAGGCTTTCGAGCGGTTGCGAAACGTCTGTGCCGAGCTGACGCAACGTTCCGAGGATGCCCCGTTCGTCCTCGGTTGTTCGGGGAGCTTGCTGGCGCGCTGGTTTATTCCGCGGCTGGGACGGCTGAATGCCGAGCTGCCGGATTTACGGCTGCATTTGTCGGCGGGTGAAGGTGACCTCGATCCTCGGCGTCCCGGTCTCGATGCGTTGCTGATCTTCGCCGAACCGCCTTGGCCGTCGGACATGCAGGTTTACGAACTGGCCAGTGAGCGCATCGGCCCAGTGCTCAGCCCGCGTTTTTCCCGCTACGAGCAACTGTGTCAGGCGCCTGCTCACATTTTGATTGGCGAAGCCTTGCTGCAAACCACCTCACGGCCGCAAGCCTGGCCGAGTTGGGCGCAGCAAAACGGTATCGAGCCTGACGCGCTGCGGTATGGGCAGGGTTTCGAGCATTTGTATTACTTGCTGGAAGCAGCCGTGGCGGGTCTGGGTATCGCCATCGCACCGGAGCCGCTGGTGGCGGATGATTTGCGTGCCGGACGCCTGGCTGCGCCGTGGGGCTTCAGTGAAACACCGGCGCAGTTGGCGTTATGGGTGCCCAAACGCGCCGCAGACGGGCGCGCCCAGCAGTTGGCGCATTGGCTAAAGGCGGAGCTGAAGCGTGGCGCCAAGGGTTGAGTCAATTGTCGCGTCTGAGCAGCAAATAAGCCGCGAGCAAACCAATCGCGCCGGCGGCGACACTGGCGGTAGTCCAAGGATGGTCTTGCGCGTAGTCACGGGTTGCGACGCTGGTTTCGCGGGCTTTGACTTTGGCGTCTTCGTACACGTCGCTCAACAAACTGCGCGAATGACTCAGGGCGCTTTCCGCGTTGGCTTTGAGGGCCTTCAAGGTTTTGTGCGACTCGTCCGAGGCATCGGATTTAAGGCTCTCAAGGGACTTGAGCAGACTTTCGATCTCGGCTTCCATGCTTTGCAATGAGGCTTTTCGTAGGGAAGTACTGGCCATGGTGGCTCTCCTGCATTGGTGAGTGACGTGTGTTGTTTCCGACTGCGGGCGTTCGAGAAAGTGCAGTGCAACTGACCTTTTCAAAAGAATTTGCCCACGCAGTACGCTGCAAATTCGCTGCTACGCTCTTAACGTCACCTTAGGAGAACTGCCATGACTGATCACCATACGTACAAGAAAGTTGAGCTGGTCGGCTCATCGTCCACCTCGATTGATGATGCGATCACCAATGCCATTGCCGAAGCGAACAAAAGCATCAAACACATGGAGTGGTTCGAAGTGCTCGAGACTCGCGGGCATATCAAGGACGGCAAGGTTGCGCACTATCAGGTCACGTTGAATGTCGGTTTCCGCATCGCCAATAGCTGAGCCTGCTGAACTTTTACGCTGGCCGATTGCCATAATTTCCGCTACACACAGTGAACCCGCTGCCGCGAAACCGTTGGCGTGGTTAATGACTCGGGTTGTTTTTCAACCTGGTTAACCTAACGAGGGAGTGTGACCGATGAAAAAGCTAATATTGGCGGTAGGGTTGTTAAGCATCGCAGGCACTGCCTTGGCGGCAGGTAAGCCTTGCGACGAGTTGAAGTCGGAAATCGACGCGAAGATCAAAGCAAAAGGTTCTCAGTCCTACAGCCTCGAAGTAGTCGATAAAGGCGCGGCGGGCGGGAAAGTGGTGGGCACTTGCGACGCTGGCAAGAAAGAGATTGTTTACAAGCGTGGCTGATGCCTGACTGATTCATAAAAAACCGACGTCAAATGGCGTCGGTTTTTTTATGCCAGACATTAGGCCTACACCCTGTAGGAGCGGGCTTGTCGGATCGCCGCACCGCCGCGATGTGGTGCGACAGGTGCACCGCATCAAGCCGATCGCGGGCAAGCCCGCTCCTACAGTGCTTTAGGCTAATACCGTCTGCGCCAGCAGCTCATACGAACGCAGTCGATCTGCGTGCTCGTACATATCGCAGGTAAAGATCAGCTCGTCGGCCTGGGTCTGCTCCACCAGCACCTCCAGCTTGGCGCGGATTTTTGCCGGGCTGCCGACCATTGCCAGGCCGAGGAAGTCCATCACCGCTTCGCGCTCGTGAGGCAACCACAGGCCGTCCATGGTTTTCACGGGCGGGCGCTGCATCAGGCTTTGGCCGCGCATCAACGCGAGGATGCGTTGGTACACCGACGTCGCCAGGTAATCCGCGCGCTCATCGGTATCTGCCGCCACCAGCGGCACACCGAGCATCACATACGGCTTGTCGAGGACCGCAGACGGTTGGAAGTGGTTGCGATAGACGCGAATCGCTTCGTGCATGTAACGCGGCGCGAAGTGCGAAGCGAAGGCGTACGGCAAGCCGCGTTGGCCGGCCAACTGGGCACTGAACAGGCTGGAACCCAGCAACCAGACCGGGACGTTGGTGCCTGTGCCTGGAACGGCGATCACTTTTTGATCAGCTGTGCGTGGGCCCAGGTAGCGCAGCAGCTCGGTGACGTCTTCCGGGAAGTCGTCAGCACTGCCGGATCGCTCGCGGCGCAGGGCGCGGGCGGTCATTTGATCGGAACCCGGTGCGCGACCGAGGCCCAGATCGATACGGTCAGGGAACAGGCTGGCCAAGGTGCCAAATTGTTCTGCGATCACCAGCGGTGCATGGTTTGGCAGCATGACGCCACCGGCGCCGACGCGGATGGTCGAGGTCCCGCCTGCCAGGTAGCTGAGCAACACGGCGGTCGCAGAGCTGGCGATGCCGTCCATGTTGTGGTGTTCTGCGACCCAAAAGCGGTTGTAGCCGAACTTTTCGACGTGTTGAGCCAAATCCAGCGAATTGCGCAGCGACTGCGCAGTGCCCAGGTCTTGGCGAACCGGCACCAGGTCGAGCGTGGAGATCTTGATATCGGATAAACGTTTCATAAGCCGCTACATAGCCTCTGGAGAGTGTCGTGCAGGCTTGGCCCATGCTGTCCGATGACCAAAAACCCACCCTTAGCACTCAGGTGTATGGGCAATTCTCGAGGATTCAATAGACTCCGCCGAGAAATATCCTACTACTTTAGTCGGTTTATTCTGTCGGTTGAACTTTGCAATGCCATCTATCCTCACAACCTCTGTCCCCGTGCGAACCACTCGCACTCATCGATGAGGAGATACCATGAGCATCATCAAGAAAGCATCAGCCCACTGGGAAGGCGATCTGAAGACCGGCATTGGCAGCATCTCCACGGAAACCAATGTGCTGAACAAGGCACCCTATGGCTTCAAGGCACGTTTCGAGGGCGGCAAGGGCACCAACCCGGAAGAGTTGATTGGTGCAGCGCACGCGGGCTGTTTCTCGATGGCTTTATCGATGATTCTCGGCGGCGCCAACCTAAAAGCCGACAGCATCGACACGCAGGCCGAGGTCACCCTGGCTCAGGATGGCGATGGGTTCACGATCACTGCGGTTCACCTGATCCTCAAGGCGAAGATCCCAGGTGCGACGCAGCAGCAATTTGAAGAGTTGACCAACATGGCCAAGGCCGGGTGCCCGGTTTCCAAGGTCTTGAACGCAAAAATCACCCTGGATGCGACGCTGCTCTAAGCGAAAGCACGGGTACCTGAAAACCCGCGCAGCTGTTTTGCGCGGGTTTTTCTTGGGACGCCTCTTCGCGAAGCGCAGTACTCTCAGGGTGTTTTCTCGAAGGAGTCGAGTATGAAACGTATCGTTTTAGCGCTTATGTGTGCGACAGCCAGTATCAACGCATTCGCAAAACCCCTGTCTTGCGAGGCGTTGAAGCAGCGCATCGAGGCGAAAATCCAGGCCAGGAATGTCACGTCCTACACCCTGGAAATCGTCAGCAATGCCGACGTCCACGATCAGAACATGGTCGTGGGATCATGCGACGGCGGCACCCGGAAAATCATTTATCAGAAGAATGACAAATGATCAGATGCAGTTGACCTCACGGTCTTCGGCCACCATGTTGTGCTGCGCGTCGTACAGGCGGCCACTGATAGTCACGCCGGCATTCCGCGCTTCAAGGCGGTAATGCTGACCGGGCGCGAAATGATCGTAGGGCACGACGATGTAACAGGTGCGCATGGTGACGTTATCAAACCCGATGAAACCGCTGCCATTGGTCACGTAGTCGTAGCGGATCTGCAGCTCATGGCTGCCGGGTTGAAACTGAAAAAAGCGACCGTCAGGCCAGCTTTTGCCGTCCAGTTTGTCGGCCATCACCAGATTGCCGGTAATGGTGAACATATCGACCCAGGCTTGCTGCGGGTCGACCGGAGGCAGAGGTGGATTGACGCAGCCGGCGAGGATCGCCAGAGCGGGTATCAACAGTAGCGGACGCATGGAAGACTCCGTGATCGAACAGAAGTCGATGGTGGTTGCGTCAGGGGGACACTGTCCGGCATAACGCTCATCAATTAAGACATTAAGGCCGTGACATGATTCGTTACGACGCAGGGTTTATTTGCCGCGGTGTTGCGTTGTTGGCGCTGTTGCTGCTGGGAGGTTGCTCCAGTATCAGCTACTTCGGTCAGCTTGCCAGCGGGCAATTACAGTTGTTGCACGAGCGGCAGCCAGTGAGCTCCATTATCGCCGATCCGAACAGCGATCCCAAGCTCCGCGATCATTTGATCAAGTCGCAACAGGCCCGGGTTTTTGCCAGCAGCCACCTGCATTTGCCCGACAACCAAAGCTATCGTCTGTACGTCGATATCGGCCGGCCTTATGTGGTCTGGAACGTGTTCGCAACTGAAGAATTTTCCCTGGATGCCATCAACCATTGCTTCCCCATTGCCGGCTGCGTCGCTTATCGCGGTTATTACAAGCCCGGTGACGCCCGAGGTGAAGCAGCGTTGCAGCGGTTGGCAGGCAAGGACGTGTACTTGAGCGGGGTCGAGACCTATTCCACCCTGGGCTGGTTCGATGATCCGATCATCAGTTCGATGCTGACCTGGGGTGATGAGCGCGTGGCGGCCCTGATCTTCCACGAGCTGGCGCATCAGCGCTTTTATGTGAAGGACGATTCTGAGTTCAACGAGTCCTACGCCAACTTCGTCGAACAGGAGGGAGGCCGTCAATGGCGCGCAGAGAGAGGACTCGCGCCGGAAAAGGTGTCTGATGCAACGCAGCGTGATCAGTTCACGCAGATGGTGCTGGATACCCGCGACCGGTTGCAGAAGCTCTATGCCGAACCCCTGCCCCCAACTGAGATGCGGGCGCGCAAGGCGGCGGAATTCGAGCGACTGCGCAACGATTATCGACAACTGCGCGACAGCCAGTGGGCGGGAGATCACCGTTATGATCGCTGGATCGATGCGCCGATGAACAACGCCAAACTGCTGCCGTTTGGGCTTTACGATCAGTGGGTGCCGTCGTTTGCGGCGCTTTATAAGCAGGTCGGCGGTGATTGGCCGGCGTTCTTCAGTGCGGTGGAGAAGCTCGGTGGGTTGCCGGAAGTGGAGCGTAAAGCGGCATTGCGTAAATTGGCAGCGCCTAGCGCCTAGGCGTTGTATCTGTGGCAACACACGTTCCCTGTAGGCGCTGCCGAAGGTGCGATCAGTCGACATCGCGAAGGCCGTTCCGGCCTTATCGCAGCCTTCGGCAGCTCCTACAGGGTTGGCGCGGTCAGGCTATAAAGCGCTACTTCAAAAACGCCGCATGCAGTTCGGCCAAGGTCTCGAAGTGATAAGTCGGCGACTCTGCCGCCAGCTCTTCACGACTGCCAAAGCCATAACCCACTGCCACTACATCCAATCCATTGCGCTGCGCGCCGATCAGGTCGTGTTTGCGGTCGCCAATCATCAGCGTCTGTTTCGGGTCCAGCCCCTCCTCTGCCAGCAAATGGCGAATCAGCTCGACCTTGTCAGTCCGGGTGCCGTCCAACTCGCTGCCGTAGATCACCTTGAAGTGCTTGGCGAAATCGAAGTGCCGGGCAATTTCCCGGGCGAAGACCCAAGGTTTTGACGTTGCGATGTACAGGTGAAGGCCTTGACCGGCGAGCGTGTCCAGCAATGCGAACACGCCTTCGAACACCTGATTCTCATACAGCCCGGTGACCTTGAAGCGCTCGCGATAAAAGCCCACGGCTTCCCAGGCCTTGGCCTCGTCGAAGCCATAAGCGTGCATGAACTGCTGCAATAACGGCGGCCCGATAAAGTGCTCGAGCTGGGTCAGGTCAGGTTCGTCGATCCCCAGTTGAGCCAGAGCAAACTGAATGGAACGCGTGATGCCTTCACGTGGGTCGGTCAATGTGCCGTCGAGGTCGAACAGAATATTTTGGTAATGCATTAAAAGTCCGCTTACTGAATAAATGGCCTGTGGATAACTCGCTTACTGCGGCTGGTCGTAGCCTTCAGCCAAGTGCTGATCCTTGAGCTTCACGTAGTTGCCGGCGCTGTAGCTGAAGAACGCGCGCTCCTTGTCGGTCAACGCTCGGACCTGTTTCACCGGGCTGCCGACGTACAGGAAGCCGCTCTCCAGGTGCTTGCCCGGCGGTACCAGACTGCCGGCGCCGATAATCACCTCGTCCTCGACCACCGCACCGTCCATAACAATGCTGCCCATGCCGATCAGGATGCGATTACCGACGGTACAGCCGTGCAGCATGACTTTGTGGGCAATGGTCACTTCGTCACCGATCAGTAGCGGAAATCCGGCCGGATTGAACGGGCCGGCATGGGTAATGTGCAGCACGCAACCGTCCTGAACGCTGGTGCGCGCGCCGATGCGGATGCGGTGCATGTCGCCGCGAATCACTGTCAGCGGCCAGACAGAGCTGTCGGCACCGATCTCGACATCGCCGATCACCACCGCCGAGCGGTCGACAAATGCACCTTCGGCGAGCACGGGCGTGTGGCTCTGATACTTGCGGATAGTCACGATAGTTTCCTTCTCTAAGACTTATAGATGGGCCGGAGTGCTGCGGTCGGCGCCGATTGTAATTAAGATGGGCGAGTGTTTCTTCCAGCCAAGGTGCTAAACCGTGAGCGCGAACAACCCCCTTTTGCAGCCGTATGACCTACCACCCTTCTCCGCGATCCGTGCCGAGCACGTCAAACCGGCGATTGAACAGATTCTTGCCGACAACCGTAAAGCGATTGCCGAGATCCTCGTCAGCCAAGGCAAACAGCCGACCTGGGCTGGTTTGATCCTGGCCATGGACGAACTCAACGACCGTCTGGGCGCTGCCTGGAGCCCGGTCAGCCACCTCAACGCGGTGTGCAACAGCGCCGAGTTGCGTGAAGCTTACGAGTCTTGCCTGCCAGCCTTGAGCGCCTACTCCACCGAGATGGGCCAGAACCGCGAATTGTTCCAGGCCTTCGAGGCGTTGGCCAACAGCCCGGAAGCGGCGGGCTTCGACGTGGCGCAGAAAACCATTCTTGAACACTCGTTGCGCGATTTCCGCTTGTCGGGTATCGACCTGCCGCCAGCGCAACAACAGCGCTATGCCGAAGTGCAGAGCAAACTGTCGGAGCTGGGCAGCAAATTCTCTAACCAACTGCTCGATGCTACTCAGGCCTGGACCAAGCTGGTCACCGACGAGGCTGCCCTTGCCGGCGTGACCGACTCGTCCAAACAGCAAATGGCTGCGGCGGCGAAAGCCAAGGACCTCGACGGCTACCTGATTACCCTGGAATTCCCGAGCTACTACGCGGTGATGACCTACGCCCATGACCGTTCGCTGCGCGAAGAAGTTTACGCGGCTTACTGCACGCGTGCTTCCGATCAAGGTCCGAACGCAGGGCAGAACGACAACGGTCCGGTCATGGAAGAGATTCTCGACCTGCGCCGCGAGCTGGCCCAGTTGCTGGGTTTCGCCAGCTTCTCCGAGCTGAGCCTGGCGACCAAAATGGCTGAATCCAGCGTCCAGGTACTGAACTTCCTGCGCGATCTGGCCAAGCGCAGCAAGCCGTTCGCCGCACAGGACCTGCAGCAGCTCAAGGCCTACGCCGCCGAGCAAGGTTGCGAAGACCTGCAAAGCTGGGACACCGGGTTCTATGGCGAGAAGCTCCGCGAGCAACGCTACAGCGTTTCCCAGGAAATTCTGCGCGCCTACTTCCCTGTGGATAAAGTGCTGAGCGGCCTGTTCGCCATCGTGCAACGCCTGTACGGCATCGAAATCGCCGAGCAAACCGGCTTCGACACCTGGCACCCGGATGTTCGCCTGTTCGAAATCAAAGAGAACGGCCAGCACGTCGGACGTTTCTTCTTCGACCTCTACGCCCGCGCCAACAAGCGTGGCGGCGCCTGGATGGACGGCGCCCGCGATCGTCGTCGCACTGCTGAAGGTCAGCTGCAAAGCCCAGTGGCGAACCTGGTGTGCAACTTCACGCCAGCCGTCGGTGGCAAGCCTGCGCTGCTGACCCACGATGAAGTCACCACCCTGTTCCACGAATTCGGCCACGGCCTGCACCACTTGCTGACCCGCGTCGAACACGCTGGTGTGTCCGGTATTAACGGCGTGGCGTGGGATGCGGTCGAGCTTCCGAGCCAGTTCATGGAAAACTGGTGCTGGGAGCCGGAAGGCCTGGCACTGATTTCCGGCCACTACGAGACTGGCGAAGCGTTGCCGCAAGATTTGCTGGAAAAAATGCTCGCCGCGAAAAACTTCCAGTCCGGGCTGATGATGGTTCGCCAACTGGAGTTCTCGCTGTTCGACTTCGAACTGCACGCTACCCATGGCGACGGCCGTACTGTGGCCCAGGTGCTGGAAAATATCCGCGACGAAGTCTCGGTAATGCGTCCACCGTCCTACAACCGCTTCCCCAACAGCTTCGCGCATATTTTCGCCGGTGGTTATGCCGCCGGTTACTACAGCTACAAGTGGGCGGAAGTGCTGTCGGCCGATGCGTTCTCCAAGTTCGAAGAAGACGGCGTGCTCAACGCCGAAACGGGTCGCGCCTTCCGCGACGCGATTCTGGCACGTGGCGGTTCGCAGGCGCCGATGGTGCTGTTCGTCGACTTCCGCGGACGTGAGCCATCGATTGACGCACTCTTGCGCCATTCAGGTTTGAGTGAGGACGCAGCAGCATGACCGAGGTCGTCAAAACCAAGAAGCGCTTTATCGCCGGGGCGGTTTGCCCGGCGTGCAGCGAGCCTGACAAGTTGATGATGTGGAGCGAGAACGACGTGCCTCACCGCGAATGCGTGAGCTGTGGTTACTCCGACACCCTCAACGAGCAAGGCCTGTCGGTGCCCAAGGAATTGGGTACGCGGGTCAACACGGCACCCGTCAAAGTGGCCGATCCGAAGGTTCAGGGGGTGCAATTCTTCCCGAATCCGAAACTGAAAAAGCCCGTCGATCCGAGCTAGTTCTGCAAAAACCAAACGGCCCGATGGTTAACATCGGGCCGCTTTAATCGGTTTACTCCGCGTACAGCTCGAGCAACTGCTGGTTGAACTGGTTAACGAAGCCATGCTCATTGGGCCCTGCGTTCGCACGCAACGGTTGGGCACGTTCTACCAACACTTCCTGCGCATCCGTCCCCAGCACTGCGATGGTTTCAGCAATGAACTCGTCCAGCGGCATCGCCAGTTCAGCTTCAGAGCTGTTCATCAATTCTGTACGTACCCATGGTGGCGCGATTTCAAGCACTTTGACTGAGCTGTCACGCAGCATGAAACGTTGCGACATGACGTAAGAGTGCAACGCCGCCTTGGTAGCCGAGTACACCGCTGTCAGTGCCATCGGCACAAATCCCAACACAGAGGTGGTGTAGCCGATGTAGGCGTCGTCCTGTTTCTTCAGGTGATCGACCAGCGCTGAGGTCATACGAATCGGGCCCATCAGGTTGGTGCTGATGGTTGAGGTCAGCAGTTCGTCGTCGATGGCCCCGGCAGCGGTGTCGGGCAGCATGATTCCGGCGTTGTTGATCAGCACGTTGAGTGTTGGGTAATCGGTGATCAATTGGTTGGCGACGCTGTTGATGCTGGCGGTGTTGGTGATGTCCAGTTCCACGGCAGCCATGCCGGGGTTGGCGGCAATCACAGCATCAAGATGGCTTTTGCGCCGACCGGAAATAATCACCTGGTTGCCGAGTTTATGCAGCGCTTCGGCCAAACCACGGCCAATGCCCGAGCCGCCGCCAGTGATGAAGATGGTGTTGTTGCTAAGTTTCATGGGTGTTTCTCGTTTGTAATGGAAAAAGTGGGTAAATGATTACTGTGCAGCGTTCAGGGCCGGGTAGTCGGTGTAGCCCTGCTCGGCGCCGCCGTAGAAGGTGTTGCGGTCATAACGGTTGAGGTCCGCAGAGGACTTGAAGCGCTCAACCAGATCCGGATTGGCGATGAACATGCGGCCGTAGGCGATGGCATCGGCGTCACCGGCCGCCAGTGCCTCGCTGCCGCTTTGTGCGGTGTA
The DNA here is from genome assembly GCF_044336365.1 of Pseudomonas sp. NA-150. Taxonomy (NCBI): domain Bacteria; kingdom Pseudomonadati; phylum Pseudomonadota; class Gammaproteobacteria; order Pseudomonadales; family Pseudomonadaceae; genus Pseudomonas; species Pseudomonas sp. NA-150. Next base: position 6,857,293 of record NZ_CP172305.1, read on the forward strand.
GCCGCCAGCGGAAATCACTGGGCCCTTGAACAGGCGGCGGAACCGGCGGGCGTTGTTGGCCACGTCGAAGCTCAGGTCGTCACCGAGACCGACGGAAGAGGCGCGCGGCTCAATCAGGTGCAGGTAGGCGATGGCGCGGTCACTCAGCGCTTCGATCACATGGCTGAACAGGCCGACTGGATCGCTCTCACGCATGTCGTTGAAGTTGCCCGACGGCGAGAGGCGCACGCCCAGTCGATCTGCACCGATGCTCTGCGCAACCGCGTCCACCACTTCCAGTAGCAGGCGAGCGCGGCGGTCAATCGAGCCGCCGTATTCGTCGGTGCGCTGGTTGCTGTTGTCCTGCAGGAACTGGTCGAGCAAGTAGCCGTTGGCGCTGTGGATTTCTACGCCGTCAAAACCGGCGCTGATGGCGTTCTCAGCGGCTTGACGGAACGACTCGACGACGCCGGCCAGCTCATGGGTTTCCAGTGCGCGAGGGACTTCAAACGCTTCGAGGCTGAAGGAGGGCGTAAATGCTTGGCCACCGACCGGCACGATGGCTGAAGGCGCTACTGCAAGCGCACCGCTAGCGCTGTAGGACGAATGCGAAGTCCGACCGCTGTGAACGATTTGCGCGATGATCCGACCGCCTTTGGCGTGCACGGCATCAGTCACCCGTTTCCAGCCAGCGATCTGCTCGGCGTTATACAGACCAGGCATGTCGGGGTAGCCGAGGGCTTGGGCGCTGATGGCGGCAGACTCGGTCACGATCAAGGCTGCTGATGCACGTTGTGCGTAGTACTCGGCGCTCAATGCGGTAGGCACACCACCTGGAGAACGCATGCGGGTCAGCGGCGCCATGATGATCCGGTGAGGCAACTCCAATGCGCCGAGTTTGAGCGGGGTGTAGAGGTTGTCGATGGACATGGGAAGTTCTCCAGTGCAGTTCAAGTGGGTTAATTAACGGTGTTCAATTCGGTGGTTGCGACGTGAGCTTTGGGCTTGCGAGACAGTAGGGTCGAGCCCATCAAGGCCAGGGCTGCGCATTCACACAACGCCCCGACCCAGCCAAGATCGGCGGATGTTCCTATGCCCAAGGTGAAGGCCCCGAGGGCGGCGCCAGAAGCGAAGCCCAGGTACAGAAACGAAGCGTTTAGCGAGAGCGCGACGGGTGCGACTTGGGCACCGGCCACATCCATCAAGCGGGCTTGTTGCGCCGGGTGTATGGCCCAGGCAGTAACACCCCAGATGACGATGGCAACCAATACTGGGAGGGTGGCGGCTGCCGGGCTGAGTAAATGGGTGGCCACTGACAGGCTGGCGAGGGTGATGGCCAATACCGGCAAGCCGACCAGAATCACCTTCGAGCTGCCATATTTGTCGTTGCCTGCACCGCCGAGGAACACACCGGCGGCGGCTGCGCTACCCCAAAGGAAGAAGCCAACGCCAACCATCGGGCCCGTAATGACGGTCGAGGTGCTCAACAGGGTCGCCAGGTAGGTGTAGACCGAGTACGTGCCCGCCGACCACAACACGGTAATCATCAGTGCCTTGAACACAGCGGGCTGTTTAACGACTGCGAGACGTTGGCTGACGGTTGCAGTCGACAGGCCCTCGCCGACTGTTCGCGACAGTCCCAGCGCGAGGCCGACGGTTGCAACCAGTGCAAGGACAGCGACACAGAGAAAAGTAGCGCGCCAGCCGAGGTGATTGCCGACAACAGTGCCGAGTGGAACACCCATGGCAATGGCCACGGTGATCCCTGCATTGACCACGGCCAGTGCCCGGCCCCGACGTTCAGGGCTGACCAACGCACTGGCCAGGGCAAACGCTGCTGGCATGTATAGCCCTGCGGCGAAGGCCAGCAGAATTCGTGCGCCGACCAACATCCAATAGCTATTGGCGAAGCCGGCGATCAGGTTGGCACCGGCGAAAGCGGCCATTGCGCTGACCAATAACGTGGTGCGGTTGAAGCGTCCGGTGAGTGCAGTTAGAAGGGGTGAGCTGATGGCGTAGGCCAAGGCGAAAATAGTCACCAACTGCCCGGCACTCGCTAAGTTGATCGACAGGTCGCGGGCCACTTCCGGCAAGATCCCGGCAATCATGAAACCTTCCGTTCCGATGGCGAAAGCGCCCAAGGCCAGCCAGTAGAGCGATGGGTTGAAACCGAAATGGCTGGAAGCGTTCATGGCGATCTCACGTGGCTTGAAGTGGGTTTGCTGCGACGAGATGAACAGTAGGCTTTCCTGTTTCATGAATAAATAGCGCTTTTACTTATGCTTTATTTCACTGGTGAAACAATGCGAGCGTATGAATCGTGTGGAGCCGCCCCCCTGTAGGAGCAAGCTTGCTCCTACAGGGTTTTGTTTCAGGCCAGGAGTTATCGGATAGCGAGCAGCACCAGATCAGCCACTGCACGAGGCTGTGAAACCATTGAGCAGTGACCCGCGTCCACGCGAGCCGTCACTGCGTCGATTTTGTTTACGAAGATCTCTTGCAGTGCCAGGGGAATGGCATTGTCGGCGGTGGCGATCAGGTACCAGGTCGGTTTGTCATGCCAGGCGGCCTGAGACACGGGCGTGGAAAGCGCTTCGCCAGAAGTCGGACGCTGCGTCTTGAATATTTCGTCCTGTTCTTGCGAAGTAACGTCCTGGGCGAAACCTTCGGTGACCCCGTCGCGGGTAAGGCTGAGGAAGCCGCGATCATCGGGTCGGATCTCTGAACTCATGCGCGATGGTTCGGCCAGCGCCGTCAGACCGAGGGCGGATTCACCGATGTCGGGCACGAATGCATTGATGTAGACCAACCCCGCCACCTTGGCCTCCGCCCCGGCTTGTGTAATCACTGCGCCCCCGTATGAATGGCCCACCAACAGTACCGGACCCTTCTCTGCTGCGATGGCTTGTGCAACGACGCTCGCATCAGCGGCCAGTGAGGTCAGCGGCAAATGCACGGCAAGCGTCGAGACACCGGCGGTTTCCAGCAATGCCCGTGCCTTGTCCCAGCAGTTGCTGTCGACCCAGGCGCCGTGCACAAAAATCACTTTTTCAATCGACGACATCTTTCAATTCCCTTGGTTGGACGTTGGCTACGGAGACCAAGGGTAGACGGGGCGAAGAAAGTGCAACTGTCGTAATACCGGCATTTCGCGCCATTCGATGTCCGTTTTTATACGGGCGAGTCAAAAAGCGCCGCTGATGGCAAATTTAGAATGTGGCCGCGGGCTCAAAGGTTCGACGCAAGGACTGTGGGGATTGGCCGAAGACTCGCTGAAAGGCTCTGCGCATGCGGTCCCGGTCGCCAAAACCGGTCTCGGCGGCGACGGCTTCGATGCTGTGTCGTCCTTGCTCGATCATCAGCCGGGCCGCTTCGAGTCGCAGATTTTCCAGTGCTTTGGCTGGTGAACACCCGGTTTCCGCGCGAAAGGTGCGGCTGAATTGACGCGGGCTCAGGCACGCGACATTGGCCAGGTCTTCGACACTAAGATCGAGCCGCAGATTGCGTCGCGCGTAATCCAGCGCGAGCTGAATGCGGTCGGATGTTGGGCTCAGGCTCAATAGCGCCGAGTGCTGCGATTGGCCGCCAGCACGCCGATGGTAGAGCACCAGGCTCTGTGAAACCGAGCGTGCAAGCGGGGCGCCGAAGTCTTTCTCAACCATGCCGATGGTCAGGTCGAGGGCTGCGGTCATGCCGGCGGAGGTCCAGATTTTCCCGTCGATGATAAAGATCCGATCCTCCTCAACCCTGACGGCGGGATAGTTGTCGCGCATCTCACCGGCTCGCCGCCAGTGCACCGTCGCCCGCCGCCCATCCAGCAAACCCGCCTCGGCCAAAGCGAACGCCCCGACGCACAGTGCCCCAACCCGACGCGAGTGTTCTGCCGCTTGAACCAGAAATGCTTGAACCCCTACCGATGCCCGAGACCGGTCCATCGCCCCGCTGATCAACACCGTGTCAAAAGACGGGTCGTTGAAGGCTTCGGTGTGCACGGCGGTTTTCATCGAGCTGGGAACCAGACCGCCATGCTCGGAAAGCACATTGATGTCGTAGAGTTTTTCGCCAGCGACGATGTTGGCGAATTCAAATGCCGACAGCGCCGCAATACTCATCATCTGAAAATCGGGTCGAACCACCAAGGCTACTTTCTGCACGTTTGATTCCCTTACTTTTGACCCTGCATGGTTTTCTTTTCGTCACGTTCGTGGCGGGCAAACAGCTCGGCCAGCCAATCGACGAAGACACGGACTTTACTGCTTAAGTGTCGATTCGGCGGGTAAACGATGTAGACCGGGATCGGGTCGGCGCGCCATCCATCGAAGGCTTCGACCAAGGCACCGCTATTTAAGTGGGTTGCAGCCTGAAAGGTCAGTGCGTGGATGACGCCGAGTCCTGTCAGGCCGAGGGCCAAGGTAGCGGTCGCATCATTGGCCGTGTAATCGCGTTGCCCATCGACTTCGACGCGTTCGCCGTCCTTCGAAACCACCAGCGGAAAGGGCCGATTGGTGCGCGAAGAAATCATGCGGATCACCACATGCCCATCGTTCAGATCTTCAGGGTGGGTCGGCCTCCCATGTTTGTTCCAATATTCGGGCGTCGCGCATAGCACTTGTCGCACATCGCCCAAGCGTCGCGCCACCAACGATTGATCGGCAATGTGCCCGGTACGAACCACACAATCGACGTTTTCCAGAAAGAGGTCGACGGGGCGATCACTGACGCCGAAATCAATCTGAATGTCCGGGTAGCGGGCTGCGAATTCAGGCAATGCCGGAATGATGATGGCCAAACCGATGGGCGCGGGGACGTTCACTTTCAGACGCCCGCGAGGATTGCTCTTCGCTTTGGTCATCACCCCTTCCAGTTCCCTAAGGTCTGACAGTAGACGCACCGCACGGTCGTAGTACGCGGCACCGTCGGTAGTCAGCGTTACGCGACGAGTCGTGCGGTTGAGCAGTTTGGTATCCAGCTCTTTCTCAAGGGTCTGAATCAGGCGCGTCACGGTGGGTTTCGGGATATCCAGCAGCTCTGAGGCTTTGGTGAAGGTGCCAACTTCCACCACGCGAGTGAACGCCAGCATTGCTTGAAACTTATCCATATCGATACGGCGCCTTATTCGAGTGAACCGGTACTGATTATTCCATGAGTGAAATAAAGCATGGGTTGATGTCTCCGAGATGTCACTAATTTCTGTGAAACTGAAGCTGATACCGGTTTCATTCGTCGAATCGATCTGTTTATTTGATGATGAAACGATATTTCTAATTATTAGCCTGCTACCATTTGTAACTAATGATTGACGGTGTGTTCTGTAATTCAAGTCGTGAGACTTTTTCAGCGCGACCGAAGCAATTCCGATAACCGCCCCAGAGCGGCTCCTTGATCCGTGATCGCCTGATGAGGTCTCCCCCATGTCCGAGCAAGACAACCCGCGGCGTGAGTTTTTGCGCAAAACCCTGACGTTGATCCCTGTGGTCACGGTCGCCAGCGCCGGCTTTGGCAGTGCGGTCATGGCACAACCGGCCGCTCCGGTAACCACGGCAACGCCGCCGCCACCCGCTCCCGCCAGCAACGTTGTGTATGAGCCGACCTACTTCACCGCCGAAGAATGGACGTTCATCAAGGCTGCGGTCGCGCGCCTGATTCCGGCCGACGACATGGGGCCTGGCGCACTTGAGGCGGGCGCTGCGGAATACATCGACCGGCAAATGAACACGCCGTACGCCAGCGGCGCGCTGTGGTTCATGCAGGGGCCGTTCGTGGCCGATGCGCCGAAGGAAATGGGCTGGCAGAGCAAACTGGTGCCCAAGGACATCTACCGTCTGGGTATTGCCGCGACGGATGCGTGGTGCAAAGAGAAGCAGGGCAAGACCTTCGCTGAGCTGAGCACGTCCGAGCAGGACCTCGCCCTCAAACAGCTTGAGGGCGACAAGGCGACCTTCGACACCGTTCCGGCAAACATGTTTTTCAACCTGCTACTGCAAAACACCAAAGAAGGCTTTTTCTGCGATCCGATCCATGGCGGCAATAAAGGCCTGGTCGGCTGGACCCTGGTCGGCTTCCCCGGTGCGCGCGCCGATTTCATGGACTGGGTTGAGCGCAACGAGCAATACCCCTTCCCGGCAGTATCCATTCGTGGCGAGAGGGCTTGAGCGTGGCGACAGAAATGAAGAAGGTCGATGCAGTGATCATCGGCTTTGGCTGGACCGGCGCGATCATGGCCAAAGAGCTCACCGAGGCTGGCCTTAACGTGGTGGCACTCGAGCGCGGCCCGATGCAGGACACCTACCCTGACGGCAATTACCCACAGGTCATCGATGAACTGACCTACAGCGTGCGCAAAAAGCTGTTTCAGGACATCTCCAAGGAAACCGTGACCATTCGCCACAACGTGTCGGAAGTGGCTCTGCCGAACCGTCAGCTCGGCGCGTTTTTGCCTGGCAATGGTGTAGGCGGCGCCGGGCTGCATTGGTCTGGCGTGCATTTTCGGGTCGACCCGATTGAGTTGCGCATGCGCAGCCATTACGAAGAGCGCTACGGCAAAAGCTTTATCCCCAAGGACATGACCATCCAGGACTTCGGTGTCAGTTACGAAGAGCTGGAACCGTTCTTCAATTTCTCCGAAAAAGTCTTCGGTACTTCGGGGCAGGCCTGGACGGTCAAGGGCGAGAACGTGACCGCAGGCAAGGGCGGCAATCCGTATGCCCCCGATCGCTCGGATAATTTCCCGCTGCCCCCGCAGAAACGAACCCACTCCGCACAGATGTTTCACGCTGCCGCCACAGCAGTCGGCTACAAGCCCTATGACTTGCCATCGGCCAACACCTCGGGCCCTTACACCAACCCCTACGGCGCGCAAATGGGTCCATGCAATTTCTGCGGCTTCTGTAGCGGTTATGTCTGCTACATGTATTCCAAGGCGTCGCCAAACGTAAACATCCTGCCGGCGCTGCGTCAGACACCGCTGTTCGAACTGCGGCCCAATTCCCAGGTGCTGCGAATCAACCTCGACAGCAGCAAGACCAAAGCCACCGGCGTGACCTACATCGATGCCCAAGGCCGAGAAATTGAGCAACCGGCCGATCTGGTGATCCTGGGTTCTTTTCAGTTCAACAACGTGCGCATGCTGCTGCTTTCCGGGATCGGCAAACCTTACGACCCAAAAACCGGCGAAGGCGTGGTCGGCAAGAATTTCGCTTACCAGAACATGGGCACCATCAAGGCGTTCTTCGACAAAGACGTGTTTACCAACAACTTCATCGGTGCCGGTGGCGCAGGCGTGGCCATCGATGACTTCAACGCCGACAACTTTGATCACGGGCCGCACGGATTTGTCGGCGGCTCACCGATGTGGGTCAACCAGGCAGGCAGTCGACCGATTGCCGGCACCTCCAATCCGCCGGGGACGCCGAATTGGGGCAGTGCCTGGAAGCGCACCACAGCCGATTTCTACTCGCACCAGGTGTCGATGGATGCCCATGGTGCGCACCAGTCCTACCGAGGCAACTACCTGGATCTGGACCCGACCTATCGTGATGCCTATGGCCAACCCTTGCTGCGGATGACGTTCGACTGGCAAGAAAACGACATCAAGATGGCGCAGTTCATGATGTCGAAGATGAGCAAGATTGCCGAAGCCATGAACCCCAAGGCCATTGCCCTGCTGGGCAAGAAAGTCGGTGAGCAATTCAATACGGCGGCCTATCAGACTACCCACCTCAACGGTGGCGCGATCATGGGCACCGACCCGAAAACCAGTGTGATCAACCGCTATCTGCAGTGCTGGGACGTGCACAACGTCTTCGTTCCTGGCGCGTCTGCTTTCCCACAAGGTCTTGGGTATAACCCGACAGGTCTGGTGGCAGCGTTGACCTATTGGTCGGCCAAGGCGATCCGTGAGCAATACCTGAAAAACCCAGGCCCGCTGGTTCAGGCATAAGGAGCGATGACCATGAAAAATCTGCTAATCGCGACCTTTGCGCTGTGCTTTGGGAGCTCCGCGTTCGCCGCCGAGAGCGTCGATCCGTCGTTGGTTAAACAGGGCGAATATCTGGCCCGAGCTGGCGACTGCGTGGCCTGCCACACAGCCAAGGACGGTAAACCGTTCGCAGGCGGCCTGCCCATGCAGACCCCCATCGGCACGATTTACTCGACCAACATCACCCCGGATAAAACCGGTATCGGCGAGTACAGCTTCGAAGACTTCGACAAAGCCGTGCGCCGGGGAATCGGCAAAAGTGGTAGTACCTTGTACCCGGCGATGCCCTATCCGTCCTACGCCCGTGTCACAGACACTGACATGCAGGCGCTCTATGCGTACTTCATGAAAGGCGTTGCGCCAGTGGTCCAGGACAACAAGGACGTGGACATCCCGTGGCCGCTGAGCATGCGTTGGCCGTTGGCGGGCTGGCGCTGGATGTTCGCGCCGAAGGTCGAGGCGTATCAGGCCGTTGCCGCACAGGACCCGGTCATTAGCCGGGGTGCTTATCTGGTTGAAGGCCTCGGCCACTGCGGCGCCTGCCACACGCCACGGGCGATCACCATGCAGGAGAAAGCGCTCAGCGCGAGTGAAGGCAAAGCATTTCTGTCTGGCAGCGCGCCGTTGGAAGGCTGGATTGCGAAGAACCTGCGCGGGGATCACAAAGACGGTCTGGGCAGTTGGTCCGAGCCGCAACTGGTGCAGTTCCTCAAAACAGGTCGTAGCGATCACAGCGCAGTGTTTGGTGGCATGACCGATGTGGTCGAACACAGCATGCAGTACATGAGTGATCAGGATCTGACGGCTATCGCCCGCTACCTGAAGACCCTGCCCGCCAACGACCCGCAGGATCAGCCGCAGCAGTACGACGAACACGTCGCCAAGGCCCTGTGGAAAGGTGACGACAGCAAGACCGGTGCGGCGCTGTATGTGGACAACTGCTCGGCCTGCCACCGCACCGACGGTAAAGGTTATACCCGAGTGTTCCCGGCGCTGGCAGGCAATCCGGTGCTGCAATCCGCAGACGCGGCTTCATTGATTAACATCGTGCTGAACGGCGGCACGTTGGCAGCGACTCACACTGCGCCATCGACCTTCACCATGCCCGCGTTCGCCTGGAGGATGACGGATCAGCAGGTGGCGGATGTGGTTAGTTTCATTCGCAGCAGTTGGGGGAACCAAGCGGCGGCGGTGAAAGCCAGTGATGTGGCGTCGGTGCGCAAAGAAGGCATGCAGACCACGGCGAACTGATAGGTAAAACTCAATTTTGTAGGAACTGGCTTGCCTGCGATCGGCTGCACAGCAGTCGTAATTCCAAATTGTCGGGTTTAACTGACACTCCGCATAGGCTGATTTTACTGCCGCTGCGCGCCAGGTCGCAGGCAAGCCAGCTCCTATAACGACCGCGCTTGCTGCGCTTTACATTGTCTCAGTACGAGACGCCGCTGATCAGACGGGGTCTTTTTTTCCGGTTTTTCCTGTACTGTATATATAAACAGTACAGAGGCTTCTCATGTCCGTCTCTCTTCCCCCGCGTGGTCGCGGTACCGCAACCAACCCGCACAATCGCTTTGCACCGAATCGTTCAGTGGCCGAAGACGATGGCTGGTATCAGGAAGTGCCGCTGACCCAAGGCACCGAAGTGCGCAGCGAGACCGCGAAGACCATCATCGCGCGCAATTCTTCGCCGGATATTCCGTTCGACCGTTCGATCAACCCTTATCGCGGCTGCGAGCATGGCTGTATCTACTGCTACGCAAGGCCCAGTCATGCTTACTGGGACATGTCGCCGGGGCTGGATTTCGAGACCAAACTGGTCGCCAAGACCAACGCTGCTGCGGTGCTGGAGCAGCAGCTATCGAAGCCTGGCTATCAATGCGCGCCGATCACGCTGGGCGCCAATACCGATCCCTATCAGCCTATCGAGCGCGAGTACAAAATCACTCGTGCGGTGCTGGAAGTGTTGCTGCGTTATCGGCATCCGGTGACGATTATCACCAAAGGTTCGCTGATCTTGCGCGATCTGGACCTGCTCAGCGAGATGGCCAGCCAACGTCTGGTGTCGGTGTTCATCAGCCTGACCACGCTGGATGACGAGCTCAAGCGTATCCTTGAACCTCGGGCTGCGGCGCCCAAGGCCAGGCTTCGAGCGATCCGGGTGATGCGTCAGGCCGGTATTCCGGTGGGCGTGTTGTGCGCGCCGATGATTCCGATGATCAACGACATGGAACTCGAAAGCCTGCTCAGCGAAGCCAAGGCCGCCGGAGCGTTAAGCGCCAATTACGTGATGCTACGCTTGCCGCTGGAGGTCGCCCCACTGTTTGAGGAGTGGCTGCAAGCGCATTACCCGCAGCGCGCTGCGCATGTGATGAGCCTGGTTCGGCAGTCACGCGGCGGCGAAGTGTATGACAGCCGCTTCGGTTCGCGGATGCGGGGTGAAGGGCCGTTCGCTGACTTGTTGGCGATGCGCTACAGCATTGCCGCGAAACGCCTCGGCCTGGATCGGCGTGACGGCCTCAAGCTTGATTGCGACGCGTTTTGCCCGCCCGGAGGGCAGATGTCGCTACTGTAGGAATTGTCCGTCGGTCGGGTCTGAAACCGCGAGCTAGAGCGTTATATTCAGTTTCAATTAAGCTTTGGCAGATAGTTTGCTCAATCGGAATGGCCACTGGGTCTTGGGCAAATGGAGTTGTCTGTAATTCCTGAAAAAAGTCGCTTTCCGGTTAAAGCCAACATCCACATCAATCCGTCAGAGAGGATGAGACATGAGTGACATGGATAAACAGTCTTCGGCCAGTACGCTGCCTGAAGCTGAGAGCGCCGACGTCGCCCTTCAGCACATCGTTGACGGCTTCCTGCATTTTCGCCACGAAGTCTTCCCCCAGCAGGAGGAGTTGTTCAAGAAACTCGCCACGGCGCAAAAACCGCGCGCGATGTTCATCGCCTGCGCCGACTCTCGTATCGTCCCTGAGCTGATCACCCAAAGCTCACCCGGCGACCTGTTTGTCACGCGCAATGTTGGCAATGTGGTTCCGCCCTACGGGCAAATGAACGGCGGCGTATCTACGGCCATCGAGTACGCCGTGATTGCGTTGGGTGTGCAGCACATCATCATCTGCGGACACTCCGATTGCGGCGCGATGCGCGCGGTACTCAACCCGCAAACCCTCGAGAAAATGCCGACGGTCAAGGCGTGGTTGCGGCATGCCGAGGTCGCCAGAACCGTGGTTGAAGACAACTGCCATTGCGCGAGTGAGTCGGAAAGCATGCTCGTGCTGACCCAGGAAAACGTCATCGCCCAGTTGCAACATTTGCGCACTCACCCGTCCGTGGCGTCAAAGATGGCCAGCGGTCACTTGTTCATTCATGGCTGGGTCTACAGCATCGAGACCAGTGAAATCATGGCCTATGACGCCGAACAGGACTGTTTCCGGCCCTTGGATGGCGAAGGTCCGATACCGGTGGCAACGCCCAAATCGCGGTTTTAACTGCGTGAGCTGAATCACGACTGACGGTCGAATCCTTCTTTAAGCCAGCGGCTGCGCCACGTGCGCAGGGCCGGGCTTTGTCACGTCTGAAGAACCCCGGAGAGTCGTCATGGGTATTACAGAATTCAAATCTGTGCTGCCTCGGGAGCTGTTGGCTTCCGTGGTGGTATTTCTGGTCGCCCTGCCCTTGTGCATGGGCATCGCCATTGCTTCCGGCATGCCGCCGGCCAAAGGCTTGATCACCGGCATCATCGGCGGTTTGGTGGTCGGTTGGCTGGCGGGCTCGCCGTTGCAGGTCAGTGGGCCTGCCGCAGGGCTTGCAGTGTTGGTGTTTGAGGTGGTGCGTGAGCACGGGATGGCCATGCTCGGGCCGATCCTGTTGCTGGCGGGCCTGCTGCAAGTCATGGCTGGGCATTTCAAGCTCGGTTGCTGGTTTCGCGTCACCGCGCCGGCGGTGGTGTACGGCATGCTGGCCGGGATTGGTGTGTTGATTGTGCTGTCGCAAATGCATGTGATGTTTGATGGCGGCCCCAAACCTTCGGGGCTGGATAACCTGATCAGTTTCCCGGCGACCCTGTTCCAGGCGGTCGGACCGGGTACGGGGTTGCAGGCCGGAATGCTGGGTGTGGGTACGATTTTGGTGATGTGGCTGTGGGAAAAGTGGCGGCCACAATCGCTGCGCTTTGTCCCTGGGGCGTTGTTGGGCGTCGGGCTGGCTACGCTGGCCAGCCTGATTTTTGCCCTGGAGATCAAACGGGTGGTGGTGCCGGCCAATCTCGCGGAGGCCATCGATTGGCTGCGCCCTGCCGACCTGCTGAATCTGGCCGACCCTGCCATCCTCGTTGCCGCTTTTGCGGTGGCCTTCATCGCCAGTGCGGAAACCCTGCTCTCGGCTGCAGCGGTGGATCGCATGCACAACGGTCAACGCTCGGATTTCGACCGTGAGCTCAGCGCCCAGGGCATCGGCAATATGGTGTGTGGATTGCTCGGAGCGCTGCCGATGACCGGCGTGATTGTGCGCAGTTCGGCCAACGTGCAGGCCGGTGCGCGGACACGCTTATCGGCGGTGTTCCATGGCGTCTGGTTGTTGGCGTTCGTGCTATTGCTGTCCAGCGTGTTGCAGAGCATCCCGGTTGCCAGTCTGGCGGGCGTGTTGGTTTATACCGGTATCAAACTGGTGGACCTCAAAGCATTTCGCGGTTTGGGGCGTTATGGGCGAATGCCGATGTTCACTTATGCTGCGACGGCCGTGGCGATCATCCTTACGGACTTGCTGACCGGGGTTTTACTCGGCTTTGCCTTGACCCTGATCAAACTGGCCTGGAAGGCCTCGCGCCTGAAAATCAGCCTGATCGACCTTGAGGCCGAAGGTGAAGTAGAGCTGCGTCTGATGGGGGCGGCGACTTTTCTCAAGGTCCCGTCGTTGACCCAGGTGCTGGCAAACATTGCGCCCGGCAGCACGGTACATGTGCCGCTCAATAACCTGAGTTACATCGATCACTCGTGCCTTGAATTGCTGGAAGAATGGGGGCGTGCCAATGCGGCGACGGGATCGCAGTTGATCATCGAGCCTCGCGGCCTGAAGCGTCGACTGGAGGGAAGATTGCGCACGACCTCGGGCCTTGGGGCGGCCTGAGTCGTGCGCGAGGCGATGGTCCTGCGGTGTTGCGTTAAAGCGTGTGGGTCTGGTCCAGATTGAGGCCGACACCTAATTGGCGCGACAGACTTGGCCAGCGCTTCCATGCGGCTTCGGTTTCCGGGCTTTTCAGACGCTCCCGATAAGCCTCGACCGATTCCAGCGCAAAGCTGTCGTCGTCGAGCATCTCATCCACGGCGTGGTGGACGGCTTCATCCAGTTGGTTGGCAAACTCTTCGCCGATCAACTGGTGGGCGATCACGCTGGCGACCGTGGTATTCGACGGGATCAGCGGCTGACCGAAATGCTTGATGTACAGGTCGTTCACTTCTTCGACCAGGCGGTTAGCCAGGTAGGCTTCGTCCAGCAGGCTATCCAGGCCTTCGTGCCCATCCATGATCGCTGGGGGCTGAAGGAAAAAGTGTTCGGCAATTTTCAGGACCGGCTTGATCTGGTCTTCGATACCGGCTTCAAGGGCGACCGCATGGGCAGCGTCCAGCAGTTCGGGTACCTGGTCTATGTAAGCCGCTACAAAGCGTGTCAAAACTCCTTTTGCATCTAATTCAGGCAGGTGAATGGCTGGGTGAAGGTGCGGTAATTGGGTTTCCAGCTGACGCGACAATTGGCCGGTTTTGGCCTCGTGTTGATGCGCACGTTGAATCTGCTCGCGCAAAGCGGCGGTGTTCATGAAGTCTCCTGAAGGCAATGAAGCAAATGCAGAATGAAAAGGAAGTCATACGGTAGCTTGCTTCTGAAAATCCATAAGACGTATTTGTCATAACAGATTCATATTTATGTGCAGGAGCTATATATGGCGTCCGTTGCCGTTACACATTCTCGCGCACGTAGTAGCTGCAAATTGACAAATTAGCCAACTAACTAGTTTTTTGACATCGCATTGCGAGGTTTGAGTCGCTGTCTATACTCGGGACTGAAAGGAAGATTAGCTGGTGACGCCCGACTGCATTCGCAGCCCTGGCCCCGGCCGTCAAGCGACCATTCTTGACCGCCGCTCCCTTGGCCGCAGGTGAAAGCCGGCGGGATAACAAGAACTATAAGGGGAACCCGCAATGATGCGACATCCACATGTCTGGATGGGCCTCCTGTTGTGGTCGGTTTTTGGCCAGGCGCAAGCCGCCTGGACGACCAATATGGCGCCTGGAGCAACCGATGTAAGCCATCAAGTGTTCGATCTGCACATGACCATTTTCTGGATATGTGTGGTGATTGGCATCGTGGTATTTGGTGCCATGTTCTGGTCAATGATTGTTCACCGGCGGTCTACCGGACAGGTGGCGGCCAAATTTCACGAGAGTACGACCGTCGAAATCCTGTGGACGGTGGTTCCGCTCGTGATCCTGATTGCCATGGCTATTCCCGCGACCCGCACCATGATCAAGATGTACGACACCAGTCAGTCGGACATCGACATTCTGATCACCGGTTATCAGTGGAAATGGCACTACAAGTACATGGGGCAGGACGTCGAGTTCTTCAGCAACCTGGCCACGCCTGCTGACCAAATTCATAACAAAGAAGCGAAAGGCGAAAACTACCTGCTGGAAGTCGACCAACCCTTGGTGGTCCCGGTGGGTGTGAAAATTCGCTTTCTGGTGACGGCCGCCGACGTTATTCACTCTTGGTGGGTACCGGCCTTTGCGGTCAAGCGCGACGCCATCCCCGGTTTCGTCAACGAAGCCTGGACCCGTGTCGACAAGCCCGGCATCTATCGCGGCCAATGTTCCGAATTGTGCGGCAAGGACCACGGCTTCATGCCGATTGTGGTCGAGGCCAAGACTCAGGCGGATTTCGACACCTGGATGGCCGGTCGCAAGGAAGAGGCTGCAAAACTCAAAGAGCTGACCAGTAAAGACTGGACGATGGAAGAGCTGGTTGCCCGTGGCGACAAGGTCTACCACACCACCTGCGTGGCCTGTCACCAGGCCGAAGGTCAGGGCTTGCCGCCGATGTTCCCGGCGCTCAAAGGTTCGAAAACCGTTACCGGGCCTAAAGAGGGTCACCTGAGCACGGTGTTCCATGGTCGGCCGGGTACCGCGATGGCGGCCTTTGGCAAGCAGCTTTCCGAAGTCGATATTGCCGCCGTGGTCACCTACGAACGTAATGCGTGGGGCAACAACAAAGGCGACATGGTGACGCCGAAAGAAGTGCTGGCTCTGAAACAGGCGGACAGCAAATGACTCAGTCAAACCGCTATTCGCCTCGTTCCGCCCCGGTGTGTGCAGCTCACCGTTTTGCAGGAGACAGGACATGAGTGCAGTGATCGATGACCATGGCCACGCCGGCCATGATGAGCATGCGCACGGCCCGGCAAAAGGCCTCATGCGCTGGGTACTGACCACCAACCACAAAGACATCGGCACGCTGTACCTGTGGTTTGCCTTCTGTATGTTTTTGCTGGGTGGCTCGTTCGCCATGGTGATTCGCGCCGAGTTGTTCCAGCCCGGACTGCAAATCGTCGAGCCGGCGTTCTTCAACCAGATGACCACCATGCACGGCCTGGTGATGGTGTTCGGTGCGGTGATGCCAGCGTTCGTCGGCCTCGCCAACTGGATGATCCCGTTGATGATCGGCGCGCCGGACATGGCCCTGCCACGGATGAACAACTTCAGCTTCTGGCTGCTGCCAGCGGCGTTCATCCTGCTGGTGTCGACCTTGTTCATGCCCGGTGGTGGGCCGAATTTTGGTTGGACCTTCTACGCGCCGCTATCGACTACCTACGCCCCACCGAGCGTGACCTTTTTCATCTTCGCCATCCACATGATGGGGATCAGTTCGATCATGGGCGCGATCAATGTGATCGCCACCATCCTCAACCTGCGCGCTCCCGGCATGACCCTGATGAAGATGCCGCTGTTTGTCTGGACCTGGCTGATCACCGCGTTCCTGCTGATCGCGGTGATGCCGGTATTGGCCGGTTGCGTGACTATGATGCTGATGGACATCCACTTCGGCACCAGCTTCTTCAGTGCGGCCGGTGGCGGTGATCCGGTGTTGTTCCAGCACGTGTTCTGGTTCTTCGGGCACCCTGAGGTGTACATCATGATCCTGCCGGCGTTCGGCGCGGTCAGTTCGATCATCCCGACCTTCTCACGCAAGCCACTGTTTGGTTACACCTCGATGGTGTACGCCACGGCGAGTATTGCCTTCCTGTCGTTCATCGTCTGGGCGCACCATATGTTCGTGGTCGGCATCCCGCTGGTGGGCGAGTTGTTCTTCATGTACGCCACGCTGCTGATTGCCGTGCCGACCGGGGTGAAGGTGTTCAACTGGGTCAGCACCATGTGGCAGGGCTCATTGAGCTTCGAGACGCCGATGCTGTTCGCGGTGGCCTTCGTCATCCTGTTCACCATCGGCGGTTTCTCCGGGTTGATGCTGGCGATTGCGCCGGCGGACTTCCAGTACCAGGACACCTACTTCGTGGTCGCGCACTTCCACTACGTGCTGGTGCCGGGGGCGATCTTCGGGATCTTCGCGTCGGCCTACTACTGGCTGCCGAAATGGACCGGGCACATGTACGACGAAACTCTCGGCAAGCTGCATTTCTGGCTGTCGTTCGTGGGCATGAACATGGCCTTCTTCCCGATGCACTTCCTCGGGCTGGCCGGGATGCCGCGACGGATTCCGGACTACAACCTGCAATTCGCCAACTTCAATATGGTTTCGTCCATCGGTGCCTTCACCTTTGGCGCGACGCAGATCTTCTTCCTGTTCATCGTGATCAAGACCATTCGCGGCGGTAAGCCTGCGCCGGCCAAGCCGTGGGACGGTGCCGATGGTCTGGAGTGGAGCATTCCTTCACCCGCGCCGTATCACACCTTCACGACTCCGCCGGAAGTGAAATGACATGGACGAAGGGCGCTCTACCAAAAAGCTGGTGATTCGCCTGCTGTTGATGGTGGTGGTGATGTTTGCCTTCGGTTTTGCTCTGGTGCCGTTGTACGACGTGATGTGCAAGGCCCTCGGCATTAATGGCAAGACCGGTGGCAAGTACGAAGGCTCACAGGTGGTGGACCTGGATCGGCAGATTCGCGTGCAGTTTCTGTCGAGCAATAACTCGGACATGGTCTGGGACTTCTACCCCAAGGGCGAGCACCTGGACGTCCACCCTGGCGCCGTTAACGAGATGCTGTTCGTGGCGCGTAACCCGACCGATCACGTCATGAAGGCGCAGGCGATTCCGAGTATTTCGCCGGGTGACGTGGCGGTGTATTTCCACAAGACCGAATGCTTCTGCTTCACCCAGCAAGTGCTACAGCCCGGTGAGCGGATTGAAATGCCGGTGCGGTTTATCGTCGACCGCGCCGTACCCAAGGATGTGAAGCAACTAACGCTGGGCTACACGCTGTTCGATATCACTGCGCGCTCGCCTCCGGTTGCCCACATTGCCAGTAACTAGGTTCTGAGCAACCAAGGCCTGATCAGTCAGGGCGCCCGATAAGGAGAACAATAAGATGGCAGTTCATGAGCATTATTACGTTCCCGCACAAAGCAAATGGCCGATCATTGCCACGGTCGGCATGTTCACCACTATGTTTGGCCTGGGCACCTGGTTCAACGACCTGAAAGCCGCGCGTCCTGACTCTCACGGGCCGCTGATCTTTTTCGTCGGCGGGTTGGTGCTGGCCTACATGCTGTTTGGCTGGTTCGGCACGGTGATCAAGGAAAGCCGCTCCGGGCTGTTCAGCGCGCAGATGGATCGATCATTTCGCTGGGGGATGAGCTGGTTCATCTTTTCCGAGGTGATGTTCTTCATTGCCTTCTTTGGTGCGCTGTTTTACGTGCGGACCTGGGCCGGTCCCTGGCTCGGCGGTGAAGGCTCCAAAGGCGTTGCGCACATGCTGTGGCCCAACTTTCACTACACCTGGCCGTTGCTGAGTCCGCCGGACCCGAAAATGTTCCCAGGGCCGAAAGAGGTGATCAATCCGTGGCACCTGCCGCTGATCAACACCATCTTGCTGGTCAGTTCCAGCGTCACCGTGACCATCGCTCACCACGCACTGAAAAAAGGCCATCGCGGCGCGCTGAAAATCTGGTTGGCGATCACAGTTCTGCTGGGCCTGAGTTTCCTCACCCTGCAAGCCTCGGAATACATGGAGGCCTACCACGAGTTAGGTCTGACCCTGGGTTCCGGCATCTATGGCGCGACATTCTTCATGCTCACCGGGTTTCACGGCGCTCACGTGACCATCGGCACCATCATCCTGTTCGTGATGCTGATGCGGATCATGCGCGGGCATTTCGACGCCGATCATCAGTTCGGATTCGAGGCGGCGAGTTGGTATTGGCATTTTGTCGACGTGGTGTGGATCGGCTTGTTCGTCTTTGTTTATGTGCTTTAACGCTGCTTACCAGGTGGCGTGGGACACCAGTTGGCCGCTGTAGAAGCCCCAGGCGATCAAGATGATGGTCGCGGCGGCCAGGCAGACGCGGACGGTCAGGGCCTTGACCACGCGGTTGGAGCGGCTGTCGTCTTTGACCAGAAAGAACAGGCCGCTGAACAAGCTGATGATCGTGGCAATAAGCATTAGAACGATTGCCGCTTTGAGCATGCTGAGTCTCCAGGGCACTTCACTGAATGGCGGGGGTACAGGCGATGTCTTGCAGTATAGCTACTCGCCGGGCAGCAGATTCGGAGGCGTCATGACTCGCTTCCAGCCTGGCGTCGCGCCGTCGGTGGTGGTGTTCCTGCTGCTGCCGTTGCTGGTATTTCTCGGCTTCTGGCAACTGGGCCGGGGCGAAGAAAAGCGCCTGTTATTGAACACCTACGCCGAGCGTCGTGTCGCCGAACCGATGGCCAGCACTCTCCTGCAAGAGACCGCCGATCCTGCCTATCGCCGCGTACAGTTGCGCGGTCAGTTCGACAGCGAACACAGCCTGATGCTGGACAACAGCACCCGCGACGGCCGCCCTGGTATCGAATTGATTCAACCCTTTCATGATCAGGCCAGCGGGCTGTGGCTGTGGGTCAATCGTGGCTGGCTGCCGTGGCCGAGTCGTCGCACAGCGCCGAGTTTCACCACGCCGAATCAAACGGTAAACCTCAATGCCTGGGTCTATGTGCCGACGGGCGCGACCTTCCAATTGGCGCCTGACCCGGTCGGTGCGCCTTGGCCACGACTGGTGACCGCCGTAGATCCGGCCAAGCTCTGGCCCGAGCTGGGGCGCGAAGGGTTTGCCTATGAAGTGCGCCTGGAGCCTGGCATCGCGGCCTATCAGATCGATTGGCCTGTCGTGGCGATGGGGCCGGAAAAACACCTCGCTTATGCCGTGCAGTGGTTCGCCATGGCGACCGCCCTGTTCGGACTTTATCTGTACCTCGGATTGCACAACGCCAAGGAGAAAAAGCATGGGAGCGGCCATGAATCCACTCAACATGTCTGAAGCACGCCCGCCACAACAGCGGCGCAAGGGACGCCTGCAATTGATTCTGGTATTTCTGGTGGCCGTCGGCCCGATGCTGCTGGCCACGGGCATGTACAAATTGCAGTTCTGGGTGCCAGACGGTCGCAGCTACCACGGCGAGATGATCGGTAACGGCCAGAGCCGCGCCGATCTTGGCATCCAGGCTGATGACCAGCACTGGCAACTGTTGGTCAGTGCGCCGCAGAGCTGCACGGCGGACTGCCGGCACTTGGTGTACCTGGCGCGGCAACTGCAAGTCGGCCTGGGTGCGGACTCTTCCCGGGCCAGCCACGCGTTAGCCGTCGCACAACCCCTGGACGCCGAATACACCGACAAGCTGACCCGCGAATACCCGAAATTACAGCGCTACCCGCTGGACGTGTCGCAGTACAACAAAGCGGTTCCCGACGTTCAAGCGCCACAACTGTGGATTATCGACCCCCATGGCAACCTGGTGCTGCGTTACGACGCCAAGGTTAACGGCAAGGACCTGCTCAACGATTTACGCCAACTGCTGAAACTATCGAACATTGGATAGGGCACCGTCATGGCCAGAACTGGATTTCGCCTCGCTTTGCTTGCCACGCTGCTTGCGCTGGTCGTGGTGTTACTCGGTGCCTACACCCGCTTGACGCACGCGGGCCTGGGGTGTCCTGACTGGCCAGGCTGTTACGGGTTTATCAGCGTGCCCAACAGCGAGGCGCAATTGGCCCACGCCGAGCTGCACTTTCCGGATTCTCCGGTGGAGGCGCACAAAGGTCGTAACGAGATGGTTCATCGTTACTTTGCCGGCACGTTGACGCTGATGATCATCTTGCTGGCGGCGCAAGCGGTGCGTCGTCGCCATCAAGAGGGCCATCCGTTCAAACTGCCACTGTTGATGCTGGGCGTGGTGGTGGCGCAGGCGGCCTTCGGCATGTGGACGGTGACGTTAAAACTGTGGCCGCAGGTGGTGACCGCGCATTTGCTGGGCGGGATAACCACCTTGAGCCTGTTGTTTTTGCTGACCCTGCGCTTGTCGGGCGGGTTCGCCCCAATGCCGGAATTGCCGGTAAAACTGCGGCGTTTGGCAGTGTCAGGTTTGGTGTTGGTGGTGGCTCAGATTGCCTTGGGCGGATGGGTCAGCTCCAACTACGCGGCGGTGGCCTGTATCGACCTGCCGACCTGCCACGGCGAATGGTGGCCCAAAGCGGACTTCGCCAACGGCTTCCACCTCACTCAGCACATCGGCCCCAACTACCTGGGCGGGCAGCTGGACAGCGATGCCCGAACCGCCATTCACATCACCCACCGCTTGGGTGCGCTGGTGGTGACATTGGTGTTGCTGGCATTGGCCTGGCAATTGAAGCGCGCCGGTCTCAAAGGCATGGCAGGGCTGGTGCTGCTGGCGCTTGGAGTGCAGATCGCGCTGGGAGTCAGCAATGTGATTTTCCACCTGCCGCTGCCGGTCGCCGTGGCGCATAACGCCGGGGGCGCGGCGTTGATGCTGACCATGACCTTGGTCAATTACCGCGTCCGCTCCGTCGTGGGGCTGGCGACGAAAGCCAATCGAATTCCGGGCTTTCAAGGACAGGGTCTTGCTCACCCTCAGCTGCATCCGGGCAAATAACCTGGCACAGAACAATAACGATAAGGGGAAATGCCATGACGACTTTAGTGCGCGAGCAGCAACGCCAGGCGATCTGGCGTGATTACCTCGAACTGACCAAGCCCAAGGTGGTGGTGTTGATGTTGATCACCTCACTGGTGGGCATGTTTCTCGCCACTCGGGCGGGTGTGCCGTGGACCGTATTGGTGTTCGGCAACATGGGCATCGCCTTTTGTGCGGGCGGCGCGGCGGTGGTCAATCATGTGGTGGATCGGCGTATCGACGCGGTGATGGCCCGCACCCACAAACGCCCGATTGCCGAAGGTCGCGTGACACCCTTCGCGGCGCTGACGTTCGCCTTGCTGCTGGCCGTTGCGGGTCAGGCACTGTTGCTGGCGTTTACCAACCCGCTGACCGCTTGGCTGACCCTCGCGTCCCTGCTCGGCTACGCCGTGGTCTACACCGGCTTTCTCAAGCGCGCCACACCGCAAAACATTGTGATCGGTGGCTTGGCCGGGGCTGCGCCGCCACTGCTGGGCTGGGTCGCCACCAATGGCCATATCGGCGCTGAACCGCTGCTGCTGGTGCTGATCATCTTCGCCTGGACCCCGCCACACTTCTGGGCGCTGGCGATCCATCGCAAAGAGGAATACGCCAAGGCCGACATTCCGATGTTGCCGGTGACCCACGGCGAGCACTACACCAAGGTGCATATCCTGCTGTACACCTTCATGTTGCTGGCGGTAAGCCTGATGCCGTTCGTGATCCACATGAGCGGCATCCTGTATCTGGTCTGCGCGCTGGGCCTTGGTGCGCGCTTCCTGCAATGGTCGTGGGTGCTGTACCGTGGCATCAAACCGCACGCGGCGATCAACACCTTCAAGTACTCTATTTACTACTTGTTCCTGCTGTTCATCGCGCTGCTTGTCGACCACTACCTAATGTTGAATCTATGACTCGAGTTCAAAAAACGGTATTCATCCTCGTCGCCATCGTGGCGCTGATACTCGGCCTGACGGTCAATAAGGTACTGTCCGGCAGAGGCCAGGGTGACCCTACGGCGATGATCGATGCCGGCATCATTCTGCTGCCGTCCACTCGCAGCCTGCCTGACCTGAAAATGATCGATCAGGATGGCAAACCGGTGGCGGTCGATGAGTTGAAGGGTAAATGGACCATGCTGTTTTTCGGCTATACCTTCTGCCCGGACATTTGCCCGACCACCCTCGCCGATTTGCGCCTGATCAAAAGCCAGCTGCCCAAGGATGTGGTTGGTAATCTGCGGATCATCCTGGTCAGCGTCGACCCGAATCGCGACACCCCGGAAAAGCTCAAGCAATACCTGGGCTATTTCGATCCTGAATTCCAGGGCCTGACGGCGCCGGTAGAAGACATTCAGAAACTGGCCAACGCGGTGAGCATTCCGTTCATCCCGGCCGACACCAGCAAGCCCAACTACACCGTCGACCACAGCGGCAACCTCGCCCTGCTCGGCCCGGACGGCACCCAGCGCGGGTTTATTCGTTCGCCGCTGAACAACCAGAAGATGGTGGCGCAGTTGCCGGGGTTGCTGGCGCGTAAGTGATCTGTGCGGGTTATTTGGCGAAAAGCTGCCCGATATCCTTGAACGCCTTGAACTCCAGCGCATTGCCGCAGGGATCGAGCAGGAACATGGTCGCCTGCTCGCCCACCTGCCCTTTGAAGCGAATGTAGGGTTCGATCACGAAGGCGGTCTCCCGCGATTTCAGCCGGTCGGCCAATGCCTCCCACTGATCCCAATCCAGCACCACGCCGAAATGCGGGACGGGTACGTCGTGGCCGTCGACCGGGTTGCTCAGGGCGTGTTCTTGCGCGGCGCTTTGGGCTTGGTAATGGATGACCAGTTGATGGCCGAAGAAATTGAAGTCGACCCAATGATCGCTACTGCGGCCTTCGCTGCAGCCGAAGACATCGCCGTAGAAGTGTCGGGCGGCGGCCAGGTCATAAACCGGTATGGCGAGATGGAAGGGTGTCAGGGCCATGATGAAAATCCTCTGTAGGAGCCAACTTGTTGGCGAGTGGCTTAATGAGATGTGTCTGTTATGCCGCCTCGCGAACACGTTAGCCCCAGCGGCGTAAGCAATCAAAACACCGGGACAAACACGCCCTGGTATTTCTCCAGAATAAACTGCTTCACTTCCGGGCTGTGCAAGGCGGCCACCAGTTTCTGCATGGCCGATGAACCGCGGTTGTCTGGGCGGGCCACCAGCAGGTTCACAAATGGCGAACCACTGCCTTCGATGAACAGCGCATCTTTAGCGGGGTCCATGTCCACAGCGTGTGCGTAGCTGGCGTTGATCACGGTCAGGTCGACGGTGGTCAGCACGCGCGGCAGTGTTGAGGCTTCCAGTTCGCTGAACTGTAGGTTCTTCGGGTTCTTGGCAATGTCGTGGGGTGTTTCGGGGAGAGTGGCAGGGTCTTTCAGGGTGATCAGCCCGGCTTTACTCAGCAGCAATAAAGCCCGGCCTTCATTGCTTGGGTCATTCGGCAGGGCAACCCGAGAGCCGTCAGGCAGGTCGTCGAACGTAGTGCTTTTGTAGGTGCCTGAATAGATGCCCTGCGGATCAATATAAACCTTGGCCACAGCCAGCAGATCGGTGCCTTTTTCTTTGTTGAATTGATCTAGGGCGGGTTGATTCTGGAAGAAGTTGGCGTCGAGCTTGTGCTCTTCAAGCTGCACATTGGGCTGGATGTAGTCGCTGAAGACGATGACCCGCAGGTCGATTCCGTCCTTGGCCAGCAAGGGTTTGACCACTTCGAGGATTTCCGCCTGGGGAGTGGCGGAGGCGCCGACAGTTAGGGTTTCATCGGCGTGCACAGTCAGAGCAACAACGGCGGCAAAGGCGGCGAGGAGCTTTTTCATGCGTGGATTCCGTGGGCGGTGGCGGGTCGGCGACCCGCCACTGTGATCCCTCGATTCTAGCGGTGGGTGTAGTGCGCCACCAGCTTGTCGCCGATGGTTTGCAGGATTTGCACCAGTACCAACAGCAATACGACGGTCACGAACATCACATCGTTCTGGAAACGCTGGTAACCGTAACGAATCGCCAGGTCGCCCAGACCGCCCGCGCCCACGGCACCGGCCATCGCAGTGAATGACACCAGGGCAATCGCAGTGACGGTGATCGCAGCCAGAATGCCAGGCCGCGCTTCCGGCAACAGTGCCTTGACGATGATCTGCCGGGTGGTGGCGCCCATCGCCTGGGTCGCTTCGATGATGCCTTTGTCGACTTCGCGCAGGGCAGTCTCGACCAGGCGGGCGAAGAACGGCGTGGCGCCAGCGATCAACGGCGGCAAGGTCCCGAGTACACCCAGGGTGGTGCCGGTGATGATTTCGGTCACCGGCATCATCACGATCAGCAGGATGATGAAGGGCAGCGCCCGCAGCAGGTTGACGATCAATGCCACGGTCGCATACAGCGGCTGATTTTCCCGCAGTTGATGAGGCGAGGTCAGGAACATCAATACGCCCAGCGGCAAGCCAAGCAGCACGGTGAACGCCAGAGAGACGCTGAGCATGATCAGGGTATCGCCGATAGCGACCCAAATTTCGTACCAGTCAACGTTGGAAAACAGAGCGAGCAAGGTATCCATCAGCGCAGCACCTCCATGTGAACATCGGCGGCGGTGAATGCGGCAAAGGCGGCGTCCATGTCGCCGCCGGTGATGGCCAGGGTCAGTTGCCCATAGGGGGTGTCTTTGATGCGGTCGATGCGGCCGGCAAGGATGCTGTAGTCGACGCCGGTTTCTCGCGCCACAGTGCCCAGCAGCGGCGCGTAGGTGGCTTCACCTTGGAACGTCAGACGCACGATACGACCCAGTACGTGAGAGAAGTCATCACGTTGTTCGCCTTCGTCGATCTGCTCGTCTTCCTGCACGAAGCGGCGTGTGGTCGGGTGCTTCGGATGCAGGAACACCTCCGCGACCGGACCCTGCTCGACGATCTTACCGGCGTCCATTACCGCGACGTGGTCGCAAACGCGCCGGATCACGTCCATTTCGTGGGTGATCAGGACGATAGTCAGCTTCAGCTCGCGATTGATCTCGGCCAGCAGCTGCAACACCGACGCCGTGGTTTGCGGGTCGAGGGCGCTGGTGGCTTCATCGCAGAGCAGGATTTTTGGTTTGGTCGCCAACGCACGGGCAATGCCCACGCGCTGCTTTTGCCCGCCTGACAGCTGGCTCGGATATTTCTTGGCGTGATCGGACAGGCCGACGCGCTCTAGCAACTCGGTCACGCGCTGGTCAATCTGGCTGCGGCTCATGTCGCCGGCCAGGGTCAGCGGCATGCCGACGTTGTCCGCCACGGTTTTGGACGCCAGCAGATTGAAGTGCTGGAAAATCATCCCGACTTGACGGCGGAAGGCGCGCAGGCCATTGGCGTCGAGTGCAGTTACGTCTTCGTCATCGACGATGATCTGGCCGCCACTTGGGGTTTCCAGACGGTTGATCAGCCGCAGCAGCGTGCTTTTGCCAGCGCCGGAATGACCAATCAGGCCGAACACCTGGCCGTCTTCGACGCGCAGGCTGGTGGGATGCAGCGCAGGGATTTCGCGGTCTGCAACCCGGTAGGTTTTATGGACGTTATGAAACTCGATCACTTAGCGAACCTTGTGGGGGCGCGGTAAAAAAGGTGGTGGCAATGCCGGATGTTCAGGCGTTCTTACGACCAGCGAGCGCCGGCTGGGTTAGCCGGGCGCGCATTTTAGCCTGTCCGGCTATAGGTTCTTAGCATTTATTTCATGACAAACCTTCGAAACGGCAATAACGCGATCGATGGCGGTGGTGACTTCCGCCCTCTGAGAAGGGTAGACCAAAGGTCATGAAATACACGGAACGGCTGTTTTGCGGTTCAGTCAGTAAAGAAACATCCCGATTTTCCTGCGTGCCGTGCCAGGAGAGTTTTTTGCTGACCCAACACCGCCGTTTCGGCGCCGGGTTTGCCTGCAACCGAGGAGTTTCAGTCTGATGGCCACCAAGAAAACCATAACCAACACCACCACTAGCCCCAATTCTAAAACCGCTAATAGTGAACTTGCGGGCACCGACACCCTGGACCGCGGCAACACCAGCGCGAAGCTGGACAGCCTGGAACAGTTCCGGTCGGACGCTACCGGCCAGGCGCTACGCACGAATCAGGGGGTGAAGGTTGCCGATAACCAGAACACCCTCAAGGTCGGTGAGCGCGGTCCGTCGTTGCTCGAAGACTTCATCATGCGGGAAAAGATTACCCACTTTGACCACGAGCGGATTCCGGAGCGCATCGTTCACGCGCGAGGTACTGCGGCTCATGGGTACTTTCAGAGTTACGAGAACCACGCTCCCCTGACCAAAGCCGCTTTCCTGCAAGATCCTGGGAAAAAGACCCCGGTTTTCGTGCGTTTTTCCACCGTGCAAGGGCCGCGAGGCTCAGGCGATACGGTGCGTGACGTGCGTGGCTTTGCGGTGAAGCTCTACACCGACGAAGGCAACTTCGATCTGGTCGGCAACAACATGCCGGTGTTTTTCATTCAGGACGCGATCAAGTTTCCTGACTTCGTGCATGCGGTAAAACCCGAGCCGCACAACGAAATTCCCACAGGCGGCTCGGCCCACGACACGTTCTGGGATTTTGTCTCGCTGGTGCCTGAGTCCGCGCACATGGTGATCTGGACCATGTCTGACCGCGCGATTCCGAAAAGCCTGCGAACCATGCAGGGCTTCGGTATTCACACCTTCCGCCTGATCAATGCCGAAGGAACGTCGACCTTCGTCAAGTTTCATTGGAAGCCAAAGTTCGGCGTGTGCTCGTTGTTGTGGGATGAAGCACAGAAGCTCGCAGGCAAAGACACCGATTACCATCGGCGCGATCTGTGGGAGTCGATTGAAAGTGGCGACTATCCAGAATGGGAGTTGGGGGTGCAGATCGTCGCCGAGGAGGACGAGCATTCGTTCGATTTCGACATTCTTGACCCGACCAAAATCATTCCGGAAGAGCTGGTGCCGGTAACGCCGCTGGGCAAAATGGTGCTCAATCGCAACCCGGATAATTTCTTTGCCGAGACCGAGCAGGTGGCGTTCTGTCCTGGGCATATCGTGCCGGGGATCGACTTCTCCAATGATCCGCTACTGCAAGGTCGGCTGTTTTCCTACACCGACACGCAAATCAGCCGGCTCGGTGGTCCGAATTTTCACGAGATCCCAATCAACCGGCCGTTAGCGCCCAACCACAGCGGGCAACGCGACGCCCAGCACCGCGTCACCATCGACAAGGGGCGTACGTCATACGAGCCGAACTCGATTGATGGCGGCTGGCCGAAGGAAACCCCACCTGCCCCGCAAGATGGCGGCTTCGAAAGTTATCCGGAGCGTCTGGAAGCGCACAAAATTCGCCGTCGCAGCGAGTCGTTCTCGGATCACTTCTCCCAGGCACGGCTGTTCTTCCAGAGCATGAGCCACCACGAAAAAGAGCACATCATTGCTGCTTACAGCTTTGAACTGGGCAAGGTCGAGCGCGACTGGATACGGGCGCGGCAGGTCAATGAAATCCTCGCCAATATCGATCTGGAGTTGGCCGCTCGTGTGGCGAAGAACCTTGGGCTACCAGTGCCAAAACAAGGAACGGTGCCGGAAAAAACGCTATCGCTGAAAGCATCCCCCGCATTGAGCCAGGCCAATTTGCTGTCTGGCGATATCGTTTCGCGCAAGGTAGCGATTTTGGCAGCGGATGGCGTCGACGGTGGCGCCATTGCCGCGTTGAAAAAGGCATTGGAAGCGGAAGGTGCGCGCGCCAAATTGCTGGGGCCGACCTCGGCACCGATCACCACGGCGGATGGCAAAAGCCTGGTGGTGGACGCGTCGATGGAAGGCATGCCTTCGATCGCCTTCGATGCGGTATTCGTGCCGGGTGGAGCGGAGTCGGTGAAAGCGCTGAGTGCCAACGGCGTTGCACTGCACTTCCTGCTGGAAGCCTACAAGCACCTCAAAGCGATTGAGCTGAACGGTGAGGCAGGGCAATTGCTGAATGCGTTGCATCTGGAGGCGGACGAGGGATTGCTGCTGAGCAAGGACACCAAGAGCTTCAAGGCGTTCTTTGCTGCGATCGCCCAGCATCGGGTCTGGGCGCGGGAGCCAAAAGCCAAGGCGGTTCCGGCGTAAGCGTTACACATAATCTGTAGGAGCTGCCGCAGGCTGCGATAAGGTCGGAACGACCTTCCGGTCGTAAATCGCAGCCTGCGGCAGCTCCTACAGATCGATGTTTGCCCTACATTTTCTCAGGCTTGAGCACAACTTGCGCCGGATGATCGCGATCAATCACTCGCTCCAGATGCAATTCGAATTCAGGGTTGAGCTTGGTCACGCGTTTGGCTAGCAAGCCCGACAGCCATGGATAATCGTCGGTGCGCGGTACTTGCAGGCTGACCTGGCAATCGAAGGCTACAGTATCGGCGGCGATCGCATCCAATTGTCGACGCAGTTCGCGCATATTGCCGATTTTCAGTGCAATGGTGGTGCTGTCGGCAGTGGGGTCGATGACCTTGGCAATGCGCTTGGCTTCTGCCGCTTTCAGCTCCGCCTCGGCTTTTTCCAGTTCGGCTTTGCGGGCCTGGGCGATGGCGCCGTTGACGCCGCTGGTCAGTGCCGGGGCTTTAGGCATCAACACGCGGGCGCGGCTGAGAGCCGTCGCGGCGGCATTGACGTCGCCTTTCTGCAGCACAACCTGGCTGCGTTTCAGATACGCCTCGGCCAGTTGCCGCTGGTATTGCTCGATCCGCGGGTCGTCGGGCGTCTGTTTTTGCAGGGCCGAGAGTTGATCTTCGGCCGTGGCCAACTCATTGCTGGCGATGGTTTTATCCAGCAGCTCGAAGCCGGAAAGCTCCGTCGCAGGCGCAGGTGTTTCTACTGTCGGCGCACTGTGGCAGGCACCCAACAGGATGGAAAATGCGGCAAGGAGCAGATAACGGGATGCGAACGGCTTCATTCCTGCGATTCTCTAATTGCGCAAAAAACGAGCAAGTCTACACACAAGTAGCTTGCCTCGAAAATAACTGATCGATTCTGAGTGTATTCCGAAGCCAAGCACTAGCGTTTGGGTAAAGCAAAGCTTAGTAAGAACAACGCCGCTGCGCAGACCACAATTGAAGGTCCCGCTGGCGTGTCCTTGAACCAGGACAACATCAGGCCGCCGCAGACTGCGACAACCCCTAACAGACTCGCGCCAAGGGCCATTTGTTCCGGAGAGCGGGCGTGACGTTGTGCCGCGGCCGCCGGGATGATCAGCAAAGACGTGATCAACAGCACGCCGACAATCTTCATTGCCACTGCAATCACGATGGCGATCAGCAGCATCAAGGTCATGCGCAGGGCCGCGACGGGCAAACCCTCGACCGTCGCCAGTTCCTCATGCACGGTAATCGCCAGCAGCGGACGCCACAGGCTGACGATCAATGCCATGACCGCCGCGCTGCCTCCAAGGATCCAGGCCAGATCGGTCGGGCTGATCGCCAGCAGGTCGCCGAACAGGTAGCCCATCAAATCGATCCGCACGTTGTGCATGAAGCTCAGCACCACCAGGCCCAGCGACAGGGTGCTCGGTGCGAGAATCCCCAGCAACGTGTCAGACGCCAACGGCTGGCGCTGTTGCAGGGTCACCAATACCAGCGCCAGCAGCAGGCAGCCAACGGTTACTGCCAGCGTCGGGCTGATGTCCAGCAAAAAGCCCAGCGCCACGCCGAGCAACGCCGCGTGAGACAAGGTGTCGCCGAAATAAGCCATGCGCCGCCAAACCACGAACGAGCCGAGAGGGCCGGCGACCACGGCCAAGGCCAGACCTGCAAGCAAGGCATAGAGTAGGAAATCAGCCATGCTTGCAGTTGTCTCCGTGCACATGGGTGTGGGAAGCGTGGTCATGCGTGGCGCTATCGTCGACCACTGCACCATGCAGATCATGGGCGTGATCGTGATGGTGGTGATAAATCGCCAGGCTTTGCGCGTTGGTGCCGAACAGTTCGACAAACGCAGGGTCGTTGCTGACTTGCTCCGGATGACCCGAGCAGCACACATGGCGGTTCAGGCACACGACTTGGTCGGTGGTGCTCATCACCAGGTGCAAATCATGGGACACCATCAGCACACCGCAGCCGTGGCGGTCGCGCAGGCGGGTGATCAAGCTGTACAACTCGGCCTGTCCGGCAACATCGACGCCCTGTACCGGCTCATCGAGCACCAGCAGTTCAGGCTCGCGCAACAAAGCACGGGCCAGCAGCACGCGCTGCATCTCGCCGCCGGAAATGCTTTGCAGCGGGCTGTCGATGACTTTTTCGGCGCCGACTTCTTCCAGTGCATCCAGCGCCGTCTTGCGATCGACCCCGGGAACCAGACGCAAGAAGCGCAACACCGACAAGGGCAGCGTAGGGTCGACATGAAGCTTTTGCGGCATGTAACCGACGCGCAATTTCGGCTTGCGCCAGACACTGCCCGACGTCGGCTTGAGCAGCCCGAGTACCGCCCGCACCAGCGTGGTCTTGCCTGCGCCATTAGGGCCGATCAGGGTGACGATCTGGTTGGGCTCGACGCTGAGCTGAATGTTATCCAGCACGCTTTGTCCGGCGAAGGTGACCGCCACCTTGTCGAGTCGGATCAGGGCCGTGCTCATCAGGCGGCCTTGCAGCCGGAACATACCCCGACGATCTCGATGGTTTGCCCTTCGACAGCAAAATTCACTTCAGCGGCGGCGCTGATCACGGCCTGGGTGATGGCTTGATGTTGCAATTCGATGGCCGCGTGACATTCACGGCAGATCAGGAATTGGCCCTGATGCGCATGCGTCGGGTGGTTGCAGCCAGTAAAGGCGTTGAGCGACGCAATGCGGTGAACCAGCCCGTTCTCCAGCAGGAAGTCCAGGGCGCGATAGACCGTGGGCGGCGCGGCGCGGCGGCCGTCCTCTTCGCTCAACACCGCGAGGATGTCGTAGGCACCCAATGGTTTGTGGCTTTGCCAGACCAGCTCCAAAACACGACGGCGCAGTGCGGTCAGGCGCAAGCCTTTACGCGCGCACAGCGTATCCGCCTCAGTGAGTGCGCTGTGCACGCAATGGGAATGATCGTGGGGGCGACTGGCAAGCGGTGTTTTTGGCATGAGCGGCGACGGCATTTGAGAGAGACGTTATTATGTTACCTGTTCCTGTCCCTTTGGGTGGTCTTCGTGTCCCGTCTTTTTGCCATTTTTCTTGCTTTAACGGCCAGTGCAGTCATGACAACCGCTGCCCGTGCCGATGTTCGTGTGTTGACCAGCATCAAGCCGCTACAGCTGATAGCCGCTGCCGTGCAGGACGGAGTCGGCATGCCTGAAGTACTGCTGCCGCCGGGAGCGTCGCCGCACAATTATGCGCTGCGGCCTTCCGATGTACGGCGCGTGGGTGAAGTCGACCTGATGTACTGGATCGGCCCGGACATGGAAAGCTTCCTGCCCCGCGTGTTGGCCACTCGCAAGCTGCCAACCGTCAGCGTCCAGACCTTGCCAGGCCTGCATTTACGGCGCTTTGGGGCCGACAGTGAGTCCCATGAGGCTGCCGATCCCGCCGAACATGACCACGATCATCAGCCGGGCAGCCTCGACGCGCACCTGTGGCTGTCTTCGTTCAACGCTCGGGTGATCGCGGCAAAGATGGCCGCTGACTTGAGTGCTGCCGATCCGGCCAACGCCGAGCATTACCAGCGCAACCTGAAAGCCTTCGATACGCGCCTCGACACCATGGATGCCAATATCAAGGCGCGGGTTGCCGGTGTCGCGGGCAAGCCGTTCTTCGTGTTCCATGAAGCGTTCGATTATTTCGAAGACGCCTATGGCCTTAAGCATACCGGTGTGTTCAGTGTCGCCGCCGAGGTACAGCCGGGCGCGCAACACGTTGCCGCGATGCGGGCGCGACTGACGGAGGTAGGCAAGACCTGTGTCTTCAGCGAGCCCCCCATGCGCCCGCGTCTGGCCGAAACCCTGACCTCCGGGTTGCCGGTGAAACTGGCTGAACTCGATGGCTTGGGCGGCTATACCCCGGCATCGGTGCAGGGGTATGAGCAGATGATGGAAAAGCTGGGCAGTGATTTGGCGGGGTGTTTGGAAAGCTTGTAGCGCCTGCTATTACGCCATCGCAGCCTGCGGCAGCTCCTACATGAGATTACGTTCCCTGTAGGAGTTGCCGCAGGCTGCGAAAGCGTTGGCTGCCTACAACGCAAACGGCAGCGGTGTACTGACCTTTTGACGCTGCGCCAAACGCATCTGGAACTCCATCGGGTCGTGGATCAATACGTCCTGACCGGCAAACGATTCCGCCGCGATCAAGCGTGACAGCCAGAAGCGCAGGCACGCGATACGCAGCATGGTTGGCCACAACTCCGCTTCCGCCGCGGTGAACGGGCGCAACGTCGCATAGGCACCGAGCAGCGCGCGCGCCCTGACGCCATCGATGTGGCCATCCTCATGAGAGCACCAGTCATTCAGCGCAATGGCCACGTCGTAAAGCTCAGGTCCCGAGCAGGCGTTATAGAAGTCGATCAGCCCGGTCAGGTGCGTGCCTTCGAACAGCACGTTGTCGCGGAACAGGTCGGCATGCAGGTTGGCGCGTGGCAGGGCCATGATGCGTGGCTTGAGTTGTTCGATTTCGCTTAGCACCGCTTGTAGCAACGGGCGCTGCCCGGCTTCCAGGTGCGACAGGAAGTTGGTGCCTTCCGTGAGCATCCAGTCCAGACCACGGTCGGTCTTGCGCTCAAGCACACGGTCGCGGGTCGCGAGGTGCAGGTGCCCCAGCAGCTCACCGATCTGCACACAGTGTTGCGTGTTCGGCTCCTTGATGTGCTTGCCCGGCAGGCGCGGCTGCAGCAGCGCCGGTTTGCCCGCCATCTCGCGCAGGGCGCTGCCGTCGGTGGTACGCAAGGCGTAAGGCACCGGGAGGTTGGCGTCGTGTAGCACGTCGAGCAATTCGATGAAAAACGGCAAGTCCTGGATCGGACCGCGCTCAACCAGGGTCAGGACGAATTCGCCGCCTTCCAGGCTGATGAAATAGTTGGTGTTTTCACTTCCGGCGGCAATGCCTTGAAAGTCATGCAGACGGCCGAGCCCGTAGGGCGCAAGAAATGTTTCCAGCTCGGGCCGAGCCAGGGGGGTAAACACGGACATGGTCAAGACTGCCAGCAATAGGGTGAATGTAAGGCGTTACCAGCTGAAAATTTCCCACGCGGGAATCAGCCTGTCCGGTTGGTCCGAACGAATGAAGTTTGCATCAGTACCATCGGCGCGTACCAGAAAGTACGGTTTGCCGTGTTTTGGCGTGATCTTGATCGCATAAAGAAAGCCGTTTTGCCGGTATTCCTGGATGAATTTGTCACCTTCGGTGCGAATGGTAACGTCTGGATCGGCTGAGGGTGCGTCCTCTGCTGCCACAGCGACCAGCGGACAGAGTACCAACAGACTGGTCAGCAACAGGCGATTTGTGGTTCGCATGATAACCTTGTCCCTTTGTCGTTAACGGTCCTCGCATTCTAGCGCCGACCCCGCCGAAAAGGTTGATCCTGCACATGAGCCAAGCTCCCCTCGTCCTGGTGGACGGTTCTTCTTACCTCTACCGCGCCTTTCACGCGCTGCCGCCGCTCGCCACGTCCAAGGGATTGCCGACGGGGGCGGTCAAGGGCGTGCTGAATATGCTCAAAAGCCTGCGCCGGCAATATCCTGAAAGCCCGTTCGCCGTGGTGTTCGACGCCAAGGGCGGGACCTTCCGCGACGCGATGTTCGCCGAATACAAAGCCAACCGCCCCAGCATGCCTGACGATCTGCGGGTGCAGGTCGATCTGCTCCACGCGTGTGTCAAAGGGCTGGGCTATCCGTTGCTGTGCGTGGATAACGTCGAAGCTGACGACGTGATCGGCACGCTGGCTCGCAGCAGCGCCGCTGCCGACCGTCCGGTGATTATTTCTACCGGCGACAAGGACATGGCGCAGCTGGTCGATGGGCACATTACCTTGGTCAATACCATGACCGGAAGCGTGCTCGATGTACCTGGCGTGAAGGAGAAGTTTGGCGTCGGTCCCGAGCACATCATCGATTATCTGGCGTTGATGGGCGACAAAGTCGACAACATCCCCGGCGTTCCCGGCGTTGGCGAAAAGACCGCCGTCGGCCTGTTGGTGGGTATCGGTGGTGGTTTGACCGAGCTGTACGCCAACCTCGACAAGGTCGCCGCACTGCCGATTCGCGGGGCGAAAACCCTGGCGGCCAAGCTTGAAGAACACAAAGACATGGCGTTGCTGTCCTACGAGCTGGCCACAATCAAGATCGATGTACCGCTGGACGTCGAACTGGACGACTTGCACTGTGGCGAGCCCGACCGCGACAAGCTGGTGGCGCTGTACACCGAGCTGGAATTCAAAAGCTGGATTGAAGATCTGCATCGCGATGCCAAGCGCGTCGGCGCAGAAATCGTGGTGGTCGAGGAAGCGGTGGTCGAAGAAACCCGCTACGAAACCATTCTTGAGCAGGCGCAGTTCGAGTCGTGGCTGAAAAAGCTCAACGACGCCAAGCTGTTTGCCTTCGTGACCCAGAGCAACGGTCCGGACCCACAGCAGGCGCAACTGGTGGGTGTCTCGTTTGCCGTCAAGGTCAACGAAGCGGCGTATCTGCCGTTGACTCACTCGTACATGGGCGTGCCGCAGCAACTGGATCGCGACACGGTGCTCAAGGTGCTCAAGCCCTTGCTGGAAGACCCAACCAAGATCAAGGTCGGTCTGCACGCCAAGTTTGATATCAACATCCTCGCCAACTGCGCAATCGGCGGCGATCAGAACCAAGGCATTGACGTGCAGGGCCTGGCGTTCGACACCATGCTCGAATCCTATGTGCTCGACTCCACCGCGACGCGTCACGACAAGGACAGCCTTTCGCTCAAGTACCTGAATCACGCTAATACCAGCCTGCAAGACATAGCCGGCAAAGGTGTGAAACAACTGAGCTTCGACCAGATCGCCCTGGAGCAAGCTTCGCCATACGCAGCCGAAGACGCTGATCTCACGCTGCGCCTGCATGAAGTGCTGATGGAGAAACTGGCGGCGACGCCAAGTCTGGCACCGGTCCTCAATGAGATCGAGATGCCGCTGGTGCCGGTATTGGCACGTATCGAGCGTCAGGGTGCGTTGGTCGACGCCAAGCTGCTGGGGATTCAGAGCGTCGAGCTCGGCGACAAAATGGTTGCCCTGGAGCGTGAGGCGTTTGCGATTGCCGGCGAAGAGTTCAACCTCGGCTCGCCCAAGCAACTCGGCGTGATCCTCTATGAAAAGCTGGGCTTGCCGGTGATCAGCAAGACCGCCAAAGGCCAGGCCTCTACGGCTGAAGCGGTCTTGGCCGAGTTGGCCGACCAGGATTTCCCGTTGCCGAAAGTGCTGATGCAATACCGATCGATCAGCAAGCTGAAAAGCACCTACACCGACCGTCTGCCAGAGCAGATCAACCCGCGCACCGGGCGTATCCATACGTCTTACCACCAGGCGGTGGCAGCCACTGGTCGTCTGTCTTCCAGCGATCCAAACCTGCAGAACATTCCAATCCGCAGCGCCGAAGGGCGTCGGATTCGTCAGGCGTTCGTCGCGCCCAAAGGCTACAAGCTGCTGGCGGCGGACTACTCACAGATCGAGCTGCGGATCATGGCCCACCTGGCCAAAGACGAAGGTCTGCTGTACGCATTCCGCAATAACCTGGACGTACACCGGGCGACCGCCGCCGAGGTGTTTGGCGTCGAACTGGCCGATGTCAGCATCGATATGCGGCGCAAGGCCAAAGAGATCAACTTCGGTTTGATCTACGGCATGAGCGCCTTTGGTCTGGCAAAGCGTATCGGTGTTGACCGTAAAGAGTCGCAAGCCTACATCGACCGCTATTTCGCCCGTTACCCAGGCGTGCTGAGCTACATGGAGCGCACGCGGGCCCAGGCGGCCGAGCAAGGGTTTGTTGAAACCATCTTCGGGCGTCGGCTGTACGTGCCGGACATCAATGCCAAGAACCAGGCCCTGCGCAAAGGCGCCGAACGCACCGCGATCAACGCGCCGATGCAAGGTACGGCCGCCGATATCATCAAGCGGGCGATGGTGTCGGTGGACGCTTGGCTGACGAAGTCGGGTCTCGACGCGCGGGTCATTCTTCAGGTGCACGACGAACTGGTGCTGGAAGTGCGCGAAGACTTGGTCGACCAGGTGCGTGAAGAAATTCGCCCGTATATGAGCGGCGCGGCGGAACTGGATGTGCCGCTGCTCGTCGAAGTAGGAGTGGGCAGCAACTGGGATGAAGCTCACTAAAAGTTTTTGCTGCGACTTAAGGTCGCAGCACCCCTCCGCGCCCCGGATTTACAGCTTATTCCCCGTGGGAACATGGCTTATAGCGAAGCGCTCCAACACTTCAGGAACTAAACCGGTGAATTCCCAGTCATAGATTGGGAATGGCTGGTGAAGCCCTTCAATGCTCCTATGTTGTGTTAAGTGTTGGCAGATATTCAGACCCCGCCCTAAAGGTCTGGAACCTTAAACCCCGAACTTCCCCCTCCCCATACGAAGTCCGGGGTTTTTTTTGTCTGCGATTTGTTGCACCACGGCTTATTCGGCCAGTTCGGCGCCTTTGTCAGCCAGTTCCATCCAGCCTGCCAATACAGTGTAGGCGTCTTCCAGACCCATGCGTTTCGGGGCCGAGAACAACTGGATGCTGACCGCATCGCCCCAGCCCTTGCGGATCTCGGCCTGGACTTTAAGCAGGGTATTCTTCGCCGCTCCGTAGGTCAGCTTGTCGGCTTTGGTCAGCAAAATGTGCATCGGCATGTGACTGGCGATCGCCCAATCCAGCATCAGGAGGTCGAAATCGGTCATTGGATGACGAATGTCCATCATCAAAATCAGACCCTTCAGACTTTCACGGCTGCCCAAGTAGGCTTCCAGGTGACGCTGCCAGTGCAATTTCAATGGAATCGGCACTTTTGCATAACCGTAGCCGGGCAGGTCGACCAAACGGCGATCGTCGTCCAGACTGAAGAAGTTCAGGAGCTGGGTGCGGCCTGGTGTCTTCGACGTGCGCGCCAGGCTGGCGTGGGTCAGGGTGTTCAATGCACTCGACTTGCCAGCGTTGGAACGCCCGGCGAAGGCCACTTCAAAGCCTTCGTCATCGGGGCATTGATCGACTTTGGCAGCGCTGAGCATGAAGGTAGCCTGTTGGCACAGACCGAGGATGGGATTCTTGAGTTGCATGGGATTTCCGATGAGGGCGTTGCCAGCAGGGAGTGCGGCAAGTGGTGTCGTTTCCGTTTCAGTAGCGCCAGTATATAATGCCGCGGATTTTGTGTGCGCTTTGTCCCAACGCAGGATGAAGTTCACGGGAACGATTGAATTGAATTGCGCATTAGAACGCAGCACGTTCCCAGTCCTGAAAAGGTCGTTTTTTCATGAAGAAATGGCTGCTAGCTGCCGGTGTCTTGATGCCGATTTTAAGCGCTCAGGCTACACAGGATCCGGAAGCCGTGTACAACCGTGCTTGTTCGGCTTGTCATGCCGGCCAGTTGCCAACGGCGCCTCAAAAAGGCGATCAGGCGGCTTGGGCGCCGAGGCTGGCGCAAGGCATGGAGCCGCTGGTGCAACACGTAACCCAGGGTTTCAAGGCGATGCCGCCGCGTGGATTGTGCATGGACTGCAGTAGCGAGGATTACCGCGCAATCATCCACTGGATGAGCGAGTAGACCCGATACATAACTTTCTCACCCTTAGCCGTAGTTGGATTAGCTGATGAAAAAAATACTCGCGAGTCTGCTGTTGACCTTGGGCGTTTCCGGCATGGCCCACGCTGCCGGTGTGGTTGGCGACGCTGCTGCCGGTCAGGCAAAAGCAGCTGTATGTGGCGCATGTCATGGCCCGGATGGTAACAGCGCTGCGCCGAACTTCCCGAAATTGGCGGGTCAGGGGAACCGCTACCTGCTCAAGCAAATGCATGACATCAAGGATGGCAAGCGCACGGTCCTGGAAATGACCGGTCTGCTGACCAATCTTCAAGATCAAGACCTGGCTGACATCGCAGCCTATTTCACCAGCCAGAATGGCAGTATCGGCGCGGCCGATCCGAAACTGGTTGCTGCAGGTGAAGCGCTGTTTCGCGGCGGCAAGCTAGATCAAGGCATGCCAGCCTGCACCGGTTGCCACTCGCCTAATGGCGTCGGTAACCCGGCTGCCGGCTTCCCGCACCTGGGTGGTCAGCATGCGGCTTACGTGACCAAGCAGCTGACAGCCTTCCGTGAAGGCGATCGCACCAACGATGGCGATACCATGGTCATGCGTAGCGTCGCGTCCAAGCTGAGCAACAAGGATATCGCAGCGCTGTCGGCCTACATCGAAGGCCTGCATTGACAGTGTGCTGACCGTTTTGCGAACGACGTACATCTTTCGCAACGGTTTTCAGACTTCCCGCACATAGCGGGCTTAAAAAGGGTGGCCCAGGCTGCCCTTTTTCATGCCTGTCAGCGTTACACTAGCGAACTCAAGCCCGCTGGGTCGGTCGAACCTAGACCGCGCTCAAGCGACCTCAAATGCCCAGGAGTAAAGCATGCGTAATCTGATTCTCAGCGCCGCTCTCGTTGCCGCCAGCCTGTTCGGAATGTCCGCTCAAGCCGCCGAGCCAATCGAAGCCGGCAAGCAGTATGTCGAGCTGAGCAGCGCCGTTCCCGTCTCTGTGCCGGGCAAAATCGAAGTCGTCGAAATGTTCTGGTACGGTTGCCCGCACTGCTACGCCTTTGAGCCGACCATCAATCCGTGGATTGCAAAGCTGCCAGCTGACGTTCACTTCATCCGTATTCCAGCAATGTTCGGCGGCCCGTGGGACGCTCACGGTCAACTGTTCATTACTCTCGACACCATGGGTGTAGAGGCTAAGGTCCACACCGCCGTGTTCGATGCGATTCAGAAAGAACACAAGAAGCTGGTCACTCCGGACGATATGGCTGACTTCGTTGCCACTCAGGGTGTCGACAAGGCCAAGTTCCTGGAAACCTTCAACTCGTTCGCCGTGAAGGGCAAGATCGCTCAGTACAAGGATCTGGCCAAGAAGTACGAGATTTCTGGCGTACCGACCATGATCGTCAACGGCAAATACCGTTTCGATCTGGGTACTTCGGGTGGTCCTGAGGCGGCACTGGCCGTTGCGGACCAACTGATTGCCAAAGAACGCGCTTCTGTAGCTGCCAAGTAAGCGGCGCCTGCCATGCGACGCTGGGGAACTGAACGCGTCGTTGGCCGGCATGACGCGAAGGTCAACGAGCACCACCTGCTAGAAAGCGGATTACCGGCCGACGGTCGATTGCGCTTGCTCAGCTTCAACATTCAGGTGGGCATCAGTACCGAGCGTTACCGGCATTACCTGACCCGTGGCTGGCAACACTTGCTGCCGCACACGGGCAGGGCCGGCAACCTGCAAAAGATTGGCAACCTGCTCGGCGATTTCGATCTGGTTGCACTTCAGGAAGCGGATGGCGGCAGCCTGCGATCGGGCTACGTCAACCAGGTTGAGCATCTGGCTCAGCTCGGTGCCTTTCCTTACTGGTATCAACAACTCAATCGTAACCTTGGACATTTTGGCCAGCACAGCAATGGCGTGCTCAGCCGACTGCGGCCGTGGGCGATAGAGGATCACCCGTTGCCCGGCCCTTCCGGTCGCGGTGCGATTCTGGCTCGTTTCGGCGAAGGCCCCGATGCGCTGGTGGTGGTCATGATGCACCTGGCGCTGGGTGCGCGGGTTCGCACTCGCCAATTGGCCTATATTCGCGACTTGATTGGCGATTATCGCCATCAAGTCCTGATGGGTGACATGAACACCCACGCCACTGATTTGTTGGAGCATTCGCCGCTACGCGATTTGAGTCTGGTCGCGCCGCAGATCGAAGCGACGTTCCCCAGTTGGCGTCCGCAGCGTTGCCTTGATCATATTTTGCTCAGCTCGAGCCTGACGCTGGAAAGCGTTCAGGTATTGGCTCAACCGATCTCTGATCACCTGCCCGTTGCGGTTGAGATTCGGCTGCCGGCCTCCTTAAGTACTGATGCGCTGCCTGTTACCAGCACGCCACCTCGCGGAACCCCTGCATGAGCGACGACGCGGTACGCTGGAGAGAAAAATACCTCAAGAGCATCGAACAGCAGGACAAGCTCGAACGTCGCTGGAATGCGCGTCTCGACCTGCTGCGTCGAGGCCTGGTGCGCAGCAGCCTCGCGGCTGAGGGCAGTGATCAAGCGGTCGACCAGTGCATGAAGGAAATGCGCGAAATAGTCCGCCGCGACGACATGGACGCCGGCCTTGCAGCGCTGATACCACGCCTTGAAAAAGCCGTGCTCGACTCTGAACAGCGCCGCGAAACCCGGGTTACTCAGATGGGAACGGCGTTGAACGCGTTGGTAACCCAGCTGCAAAAGCTGCCGTTGCCACGCGAAGTCAGTCGGCCACTCAAAGCCTTTGCCAAGCAACTGGATGACCGCGTTTCCCAAGCGCGGGAGCTGCCGCTGTTGCTCGACGAATTGAGTGGCTTGCAGGGCAGGGCTTTGGTTTTGCTGGAAGATCCCGAGGAAGCGGCCAAGCCCGGGTTTTTGCAGCGCTTGTTTGGCGGTCGCGAGGCCACCGAGGAAGCGCAGGCAGGGTCACCAGCAACAGTGGTGGCGGTAGCAAAGAGCGCTCAGGAAGTTGATGACGTCGTGAAGGCGGTAGCCGAAGCTGCCCCCGAAAAACCGCCGATGCCTGCTGCCGCTTCGTTGCCGCCGATTGCTCCGGTAGTTGAGGCGTCAGTGCCTGTGGCGGCTGTGGCGGATGTGGCGCCTGATGTGCCTGTAGTGGCGACGCAGCCCATCATGCCTGAGCCGGCCGAGGCGGTTGAGACGCCACCGCCAGTGGTCGCGCCAAAGCCAGCGGCGGTAGTTGCTGCCCCGATTGAACTGGCTCCGCGCGTTGAGGCACCGCCCGCCACCACTGAACCGGTTGAGTCTGCCCCGGTTCCGGCGCCCGAAGCCCAACCGGAAACGCCGGAAACCGAATCACCCGTCACTGAGCCTCCGGTCGAGGCCGAGGCGCCCGCAGAAGCGCTGCTTGAAGCACGGCCCGAGTGTGACGATGAAGACGGTATCGCCTACGCGCTGCCCTCCTCCCCAGAGCCCAGCTACAGCTCGGTAGCGACACATATAGAAGAAACGCTGCTCGGTCTGTTGAATGACCTGACCTTGCCAGAACACCACCGCCCGCAGGCGGAAGCGATGCGTAGTCGCTTGGAAAAAGGCCTTAACTGGTACGAACTGCTGCCGATCCTCGATGATCTTGCCGTATTGATGCTGGCGATTACCAACAGCGACCAGCACGAGTTCGAGACCTATCTCAAGCAGCTCAACGAACGGCTGGAGTCTTTCCAGCGCAACTTGCAGGCAGCCAGCGAAGGCCACGCCGACAACCGTTCAGTTGCGCGC
Organism: Pseudomonas sp. NA-150; assembly: GCF_044336365.1. NCBI lineage: Bacteria > Pseudomonadati > Pseudomonadota > Gammaproteobacteria > Pseudomonadales > Pseudomonadaceae > Pseudomonas > Pseudomonas sp. NA-150. The sequence continues at coordinate 6,898,904 of NZ_CP172305.1, forward strand.
AACATGCAAAGTCAGCTGCGTGAGCAGGTCGATGGTTTGCAGACCAGTGTGCAAGGCGCCCAGGATCTGAGCAGCCTGAAGACGGTTCTGGAAAGCCGCCTTGAAGGTTTGTTGGGGACTATGGATCAGCACCAGCATCTGCATGAAGAGCGGGAGCAGGAAGTCGCCGCGCGACTGCAAAGTCTGGCGACCCGTGTCGCAACGATGGAACAAGAGGCGCAAGGCTTCAGAGTCCACCTCGAAGAACAGCGGCAAAAGGCGTTGATCGATCCACTGACTCTGCTGCCCAACCGTGCCGCGTGGGGCGAGCGCCTGGAAAAGGAAGTCGGCCTTTGGCAAAAGAACCGCAATGAACTGCTGCTGGCGATGCTCGATCTCGACCACTTCAAGCGCATCAATGACAACTACGGCCACCTGGCCGGCGACAAAGTGCTGAAGATCATTGCCAATGAACTGCGCAAACGCCTGCGTCCCAATGACTTCATTGCCCGTTTCGGTGGCGAAGAGTTTGTGCTGCTGATTCCCGACACCCAAGTACGTGAAGGCCTCGAGCTGTTGGAAAAGCTGCGCAAGGCCATCGAAGCCTGCCCATTCCACTTCAAAGGCGAACCCGTGACCATCACCGTGTCGATGGGCATCACCGCGTTCCGTGCCGGCGAGCGCAGTGAGTCCGTGCTGCAACGGGCGGATCAGGCGTTGTATCGGGCAAAGGATGAAGGTCGGAACCGGATTGAACAGGGTTAAAAACCCTCAACGATTGATGAGTAAATATTACAAAGCTCAGCTTTCCTGAAGCGGTTTCGCGGCAGTACGTTATGCTATTGCATTACTTGCCTATGTGTTCCGATCCTCCATGAAATTGCTTGCCACGCTGGTAGTGTTCGTTTTGCTGACTGCTTGTAGCAGTAACGGTCTCAGGCTGGATACCAGCCACCCCTCGTCCAATTACGACAGCCGTGCCCAATTCGTCATCGTACACTACACCAATGCGCCTCTGGAGCGCTCGCTGGCACTGTTGACCCACGGCGAAGTCAGTAGCCATTACTTGATCGGCGATCAACAGAAGCCAGTCGTTTATAAGCTGGTCGATGAAAACCTGCGGGCCTGGCACGCTGGTGAAAGCTCGTGGGAAGGTCGCACCTGGTTGAACTCCAGCTCGATTGGTATCGAGATCGTCAACCCTGGCTTTCGCGACACGCCCACTGGCCGGCTGTGGTATCCCTACACGGAAGGTCAGATTCAAGCGTTGACCCTGTTGCTTAAAGACATCGTCAAGCGCAACCACATCGAGCCCCGGAACGTCATTGGCCACAGCGACATCGCCCCGCAGCGCAAGCTTGATCCCGGCCCGTTGTTTCCGTGGAAGCGCCTTGCTGACGAGGGTCTGGGCATGTGGCCTAACGCCGAGGCAGTCGCTCAGCGTCAGGCGTTGATTACCGAAGTGCCGAACATTGTATGGTTTCAGCAGCAGTTGATGCGGTTGGGTTATGAAACGCCGCAGACTGGCGTTCTGGATGCCAAGACTCGCAATGTGCTGGCGGCCTTTCAAATGCACTACCGGCCAGAGCGGTTTGACGGCCAACCGGACATACAGAGTGCGGCTATTCTTAAAGTGCTCAACAATCAAAGCTAATTATGCCCGGCGCCTCTGAAGGGGCGGGCTATTTCCTGACTTATTGCTATAACTCAGTGGTGTTCATCTTTTAATCCGTTGACATCCCATGGCCATTGCACGCATCGCGAGCTATCGTCCTTGGCTGCTGGCATTGCTAGCGGCAGTGTTAACGGCTGCCCTGTTGTTGTCTGGCAGCTTCGGCTACGCCATGCATCAGGCCCGGCAGGACGAAGCCGAACAGATGAATGCCCAGGGCCAGCGCTTTTTGCAGCGCCTGGAGCAACTGTTCAATCAACTGCGTGAGGGGCTGGATCAGCTGGAGGCTCAGCCGCTGCGGACCTGCAGCCCGAAGATGCTGGAGATGCTGCGTCAGGTCAGCGTCAATTACCGCTTTATCTATGAAGCGGCTTTTGTCAGTACTTCCGAGACCTGTTCCAGCTGGGCGCCGCACTCCCCGATCAATCGCCCTCGCACGCCTGATATTCGCGGGCCGACTTACGATTATTGGCTCAATACCTCAGCGCAGCCCGACGACAACCTTGCGGCGCTGACCCTTGGACGAGGTGATTTCAGGGTCTCGACCTCTCGCGGTCACCTGACGGATGTCGTCGATCTGCCGCCGGGTGGCAGCCTTCTGGTGATACTGGATAGAGGCGCCAGGGCCATCCCGGTCCTCGGTGCGTCGCAACTGTGGCCACCGACCCCGGACTGGTCGCCGGTCAAGGTGCAGACGTTGGTGACCACAGCCACGCAACTGATCTACCGGATGCCGACGCAAAGTCCCGAATACCAACTGGTGTTGATCACCCCGCGTACCAGCCTGAGCCAGCAAATGAACGGTGCCTGGTGGTTGCTGGCGCCGGCCAGTCTGCTGGTCGCGTTGTGCATTGGCTTATTGGTTTTGCAACTGGTGCGTCAGCGCCAATCCTTGGGGGGCGAGCTTCAGGGCGCGCTGCGACGCGGTGAGTTGCAGGTGCTGTATCAGCCTATTTTTGATCTGTTCAGCCGTCGGGTTGTCGCGGCCGAAGCGTTGGTGCGTTGGCGCCGTCCGGACGGCAGCCTGACCAGCCCTGATCTGTTCATCCCGTTGGCAGAAAACACCGGGCAGATCCGGCAAATCACGGATTTCGTTCTACAGCAGTTGCTGGAACAGTTAGGGCAATTGCTACGGTCCAATCCGCAGATGTACATCTCGGTGAACCTGGCGGCCTGTGACGTGATGGCGCCGCGTATTGGCCGGGTGACGGCCCGTCTGCTGGCGCAACATCGGGTCGCCGCGCGGCAGATTGCATTTGAGGTCACTGAGCGTGGGTTGATTGACGTGGTGTCAGCGCGCAACCACCTGCAAGCGTTGCGCGATGTTGGCCATCAGGTGCTGATCGATGATTTCGGCACCGGCTATTGCAGCCTCGCTTACCTGCAAACCTTGCCCGTGGACTGCCTGAAAATCGACAAGGCCTTTATCGATGCCTTGGGTCACGATGCGGCAAGTAGCGGCGTTGCACCGCACATCATTCGCATGGCCCATGCGCTGCAACTGCGAGTGATCGCCGAAGGTATCGAGTTTGAAGCCCAGGCCGTGCTACTGCGCAGTGAGGGTGTCAGTTATGGGCAGGGCTGGCTGTTTGCCCAACCGTTGACCGCGGCCAAGCTGAAGGAGTTGGTGACAGGCGGGCGCCGTGCGCTGGCGCGTCGTAATGATGATGAAGCTTGATCAGATACACCGCGCTGGCTTCTTCGCAGTTCAAGCCCGTTCCCACAGTGTTGCGGGTTGGCCGAAGATCCCGCGTCGGCTTGGCTTGGTGTGCCCACCTACAGCGGCAACGCCATATAAAACTGCGTCCCCTGCCCCGGGCGTGAATAAACGCCCATCCTTCCCCCGTGCAGCTGAACGATCTCTTTGCACAGCGCCAGGCCTAATCCTGCGCCGCCCTTTTTGCGTCCAACCTGAACGAAGGGCTCGAAGATCCGCGCTTGTTGCCCATAGGCGATGCCTTCGCCATTGTCTTCGACGCTGACGATAACCCGCTCGCCGTGGCGGCGTGCCTGCAAGCGGATCAGCCCGTTTTGCGGGGTGTGGCGCAAGGCGTTGTCCAGCAGGTTATCCAGCACACGATCCAGTTGCAGTTGATCGGCATGCAGGCGTGGCAGCGGCTCCTGTACCTCGATCGACAGCACGATGTTGTTTTCATCGGCCTGATCGGCAAAACGCCGACGCGCCTGCTCCAACAGATCATCAATAGCACAGGGTGCGAGGCTGAGTTTTTGCAGGCCGTTTTGGTAACGAGAGAAGTTCAACAGGTCATTGATCAGTTGCATCAAACGCTGCATTTCTTCGTTGACCGTATTCAGCAGGTCGGTTTCGCGCGAGTCAGGCGCAAAGTGAATGCGTTCCTGCAACAGACCAAACGCCATGTGCATGCCGGTCACCGGGGTGCGCAACTCGTGGGAGGCGCGCAGGACGAACTCACTGCGAACCCGTTCGAACGCCCGCTGTTCGGTCACGTCATGCAGCACCATCACGGCCCCGAGAATATGGCCCTGGATGTGGCTGACCGGGGTCAGGCTGTAGGTCAGTAGCCTTGATTCGCCATCGACCTCCACCGAAAGATCCTCCGGGGCATGTTCCAGGCTGCCGCCGCGCAAGGTCAGGTACAGCTGTTCGTCCAGCTCAGGGCGTTGCAAGGCCTCGCCAAGCCCTTGCCCGAGACGATCCTGCTCCCAGCCGAGCTGACGCTGCGCCACTGGGTTGATGTGCTCAAGGCGACCTTGCCGGTCAATGATCAGCAATCCGTCGTCGATGCTGTCGAGCACTGCCTGCAAACGCTGCTGGCCCGCGAGCAGTTCATCGATATTGGTTGCCTGATGCTGACGCAAGGCTTCCGCCATGATCCCGAAGCGTCGGGTCAGTTGGTTCATTTCCATGGCCGATGAAACCGGCAGCGTCACTTCGAAGTTCCCCTGGCCGATGTTATCGGCAGCCTTAACCAACGCTTCGATCGGTGCGCCGAAACGTCGGGCAATGGCATGCGCAGTGATAAAACCAATGCACAGCACCGCGATACCGACGAGACCGAGCAGACCAGCGACCCACAGCGCGTGTTCGCGGGCGGTATTCTGCGTCTGGCTTATAGCCTCCAGCGCCTGTTTATGGGCATTGATCAGTTCGGTGCGCAGGGCGTTGAAGCTATTCATCAGCACTAACTGATCACGCAGCCCGCCGGGCTGGTTCTGAAGTTGGTCAACGTCTTGAGTGAAGCGCAGATAGTCGACTCGGGCTTGCTCGAAGTTGCCGGGCTTATTGTTCTGCGCGTCTTGCTCTATGCCCTGAGCCAACAGGTCCAGAAACTCTTGGTTTGCCTGAGCGATGGCTTTTGGGTCACGGTGCTCACTGGCCATCAGGATCAATTGGTCGCCGAGGTTCTGGCGCAGCTTCAGGCTGAGGTCCAGGGCGACGAAATTGCGTTGAATCAACGACTCCTGGCTTTTTGCCATTTGCATCACGCTGACCAGCCCGAGCGCCAATCCCAACAGCGCGACCGTCATCAGAGCCGAGATGCTAAGAAACAGTCGGGTGCGCAATTTCATGGCCAACTTCATGGGGCACGCTTCACAAATTGTACTGCTTGCGTTTGCGATACAGCGTCGAGGCATCGATACCCAAGGTTTTTGCTGCTTGATCGAGGGTGTCGCTGGTCGCCAGAACCGCGCCAATATGGGCTTTTTCCAACTCGTCCAGACTCATTGCTGCACCCACGCGTGGTGCGTTGTTAATCTGCTGTTCGGCCATCCCTAAATGACTGATCTCAACGCGCTCTTGCGGGCAAATGATGCTGGCTCGTTCGACGACGTTGCGCAGTTCACGGATGTTGCCCGGCCAACGATAGTTGAGCAGCGCAGATCGCGCCTCCTCACTGAAGCCGCGAGCCGGTCGGGCGTACTCCTTGACGAAGCGTGCGAGGAAGCGGTCTGCCAGGGTCAGGATGTCTTCGTTGCGTTCGCGCAAAGGCGGCAAATGCAGGGTGATGACGTTCAGGCGATAGAGCAGGTCTTCACGAAAACGCCCTTCCCGGACCATGTCCTCCAGGTGCAAGTTGGTGGCGGCAAGGATGCGCACGTCAGCGCGGCGCGTGACCGGGTCACCCACGCGTTCATATTCTTTGTCCTGAATGAACCGAAGAAGTTTGGGCTGCAAAGCCAAAGGAAAATCGCCGATCTCGTCGAGAAACAGCGTGCCGGCGTCCGCCTGATTGACCCGGCCGAGCGTGCTCTCGGAAGCCCCGGTAAACGCGCCACGGCTATGGCCGAACAGTTCGCTCTCCATCAGTTCAGCGGTCAACGAGGGACAGTTGATCGTGACGCAGGATTTTTTCGCCCGCTTGCTCCAGCCGTGAATGGCGCGCGCCAGCTCCCCTTTACCGGTGCCTGATTCGCCCAGAATCAAAATGTTCGCATCGGTACCGGCCACCTGACGGGCCGTTTCCAACACCGCCATCATCGATGGGCTGTGGGAGTCGAGGCCGTCCTTGGGTTTGCGCACCTCACCTTCCAGCGCTTCGAGCCGAGCCGACAGCTGCCGGACTTCCAGTTGCTTGGCGGTTGCCAGGCGCAATTGGTCGGGGCTGCAAGGCTTGACCAGATAGTCGGCGGCCCCCGCTTGAATGGCATCGACCGCAGTATCGACCGCCGAGTGAGCGGTGACGATCACTACCCGCATCCACGGGGCCTGGATACGCATTTGCGCCAAAACCTCCAGGCCATTGTCCTCCCCGAGGCGAAGGTCCAGAAAACACAGGTCGAACACCTGGCGCTGCAGCAGCGCGTCTGCTTGCGCCGCGCTGTTGGCGGTGGCGACGGTGTAGCCCTCGTCTTCGAGGCAGTAGCGAAAAGTGCGAAGAATTGCGGACTCATCATCCACCAAGAGAATACGGCCCTGAAGATCAGTAGCGGTGTCCATATTCCTACGCTCCGTTATGAATGATCTTGGTTAGTCCCGGAAAAATCGGGCAAGTTGCATGGTTTATTCTGATTGATTCGGCGCATTGCATGATAACTATCTGCTAAATACCTCGCGATATGCCCGATTTAGGCGGTGAGGCGCTGTTTTCAGTGGCTGGCATGCGACTTGCGAACCTCCTTTGACTGAAGCATCGAGGGAGATTGTTCATGCATTCATTGAAGAAGCTTGCCCTGGCAACGGCTGCCACCGCAGTGCTGGGGTTTACCCCGCTGCTGGCGCAGGCAGCCCAAGGCGACGTGGCCAGCCAACTGACGGCAGCACGACAGGAAGGTTCGATCTGGACGGCATTTGCGCTGAATCGGCATTTGAGTCCGTTCAATATCGAGGTACACGTCGAAAACGGTACGGCGCTGATTAAAGGCAAAGTGGAAAACCAGGTCGATCGTGAACTGGCGGAACAGATTGCGCTGGGCACTAAAGGCATCGAAAAAGTCGATAACCGCCTGGAAATCGATCCGAACGTCGCCGCCGAACCCGGAACCAAGGCCAATCTTGCTCAGCGCTTTGACGACGCGACTTTAACCGCGACCGTCAAATCCAAACTCCTGTGGAACAGCGTGACCGAAGCCCTGAATATTCAGGTCGACAGCAAGAGCGGTGTCGTCACTCTCAAAGGCCGTGCGCAAAGCGCGGAGGCCAAGGAGTTGGCCGGCAATCTGGCCAGCAATACCGACGGCGTTACCGAGGTGAATAACCTGATCAGTCTGGGCGTCGCCGATCCTTCGGCACCGAAAGTCCAGCCCGGCGACAGCGGTACCGGAGAGGTGATAAGCGATTTGTGGATCACCAGCAAGGTCAAGTCCAGCCTCATCTATAGCCGCAACCTCGACGGCTTGAACATCAAAGTCGACACCCAAAACGGCATGGTCACCCTCAACGGTGTCGTTGCCAATTACAGCGAAAAACAACTCGCAGTGGAAATCGCACGGAACATCCGCGGCGTACGCGGTGTGGATGCCGATGCGTTGAAAGTCGCGACTGCAACGGCGGGCTAGATCCACGTGCGTCCTATGTTAACTATCGGAGAACTCTCATGAGCAATGCCAAGACTCAACTGAACGAACTGATTGAAATCACCCGCGATGGTCAGCGCTTTTACCAGCATGCCGCCGAAGAGGTGAAAGACGCGCGTTTCATTGCACTGTTTCTGGACATGGCGCGGGCCAAGAGCGAACTGATTCGAGATTTGTCCGTAGAGGTCGCCCAAGAGCATGAGGCACCTGCGCAGGGCGGCACCTTCCTCGGCAAGATGCGTCAGGTGTATGCCGACACTCGCGCCCTGCTTTCCAGTAACGAAAGCGCCGCCTATGTGGAGCAGTTGGAAGAGGCCGAAGACCGGATTCTGCATGCCTTCGAAGACGCACTGCAAAGCGCTGAACCGAAGGTGCAAGCATTGGCCGCGGAGAAGTTGCCGCAGGTCCGTGCTGCCCACGACCGGATGCGCAGTCTGAAGCGCGATACCTTATGAACGGGATAGCGTCGTGCAAAACGCACGACGCTATAGGGAACATCGTGCAGGATGCTCGTCGCGACATTTGTATTTTGTGCGTAACTAATTGATTTAATTAATTTAATTGTTGATCGTCAAGCTGGCACACGAGCTGCAATGACTTGTGTAACGAAGGTCGAGCCAGACGCTCACCTCAACAAGAATAGCCACTTCGGTGGAGGAGTTTCCGGATGAACAGCCAGCGTCTCGCTCACATGCGTATTTCGCCTCTGTATATCCAACAAGGTTTGTTTGCCAGCTTGGCGTTACTTGTCACCTTGATTGTCGGCCAGCAGTTCGAGCGCTGGGACAACCATCAAGAGGCGCTGGAAATTCATCATCAACTGATTACTGCGGGGCGCTCCTATTCCACGGTGAGCGCACCGGCTGCAAAAGACACCGCACTGAGTTTTCAGTCGGCGCAAGAGGTTGCCCCAGTTGCAGAACAACCTCATTCGCAAAGCTGGGTGTTCTAGGGCTAACGCTAATGAGCTCGGAATCCTCGGATAAAACCAATAAACCGCTGTAAGGAGAATCATCATGTTGAGTTGGGCTATCACCTTCCTGATTATCGCCATTGTCGCTGCCGTGTTGGGCTTCGGTGGTATCGCCGGCACCGCCACGGGTATCGCGAAGATTCTCTTTATCGTGTTCCTGGTGCTGTTTGTTGCATCGTTCCTCTTCGGTCGTCGCGGCCGGATGTGAGGAGGTTGAATGAGACTCTGGAACGCTGATTAATCAAGTTTTTGAGCAGCTGCGCCACCCGAGGAGGGTCCGCGCATGACCAAGGGGCCGGGATGTTCTGATCGAAGCTGATCGGAGTGACCTAGGGATACAGAGAGTATCTCCATTGAGGTGGGCCGGGTCAGGAGGGTGACGCACCGCAAGTCCGTGTTTTATGCTCAGAAGTAGAGCCGCCGGACTTGCGACGCACTAAATGGCGTTACCATCTATCTAGAATTTCCCTTCAGAAATTTCATCATTCAACATGATGAAACACCTTCTTATTCGGCCAAATCCCGTACTGAATCGACTAGACCTCTACGCTACAGGCGACGTTTTAGCCAGTCTTGAGCCGAAAAGCGGTATCCGGTTTTTCCCTCGTTTAGTGATTATTCGTTTAAAAACAAACCCTTCTCCTTGTCTGGATTATGCCGATCCGGCATGAGGTAGTCGTTTACGGCATTAGACGTCATGTCTCGTCGTGGGAATAGTTGCGCCTTTTTTCGCCTGCCACAGAGCCAGGATGCTCGCCCGCAGGGACCTTCTATTGGACAGATCTCAAGGCATTTCACGCTCGACACAGCCGGTCAAAGCCGGTGTTCAAGCCTGAATCGAGAGATGTTCCAGCGACTTGATATAAGGGTAATAACATGAAGAAGGCAAAACTAAGCCTCGCCTGGCAGATCCTCATTGGATTGATTCTGGGGATCGCCATTGGCGCCGTCCTCAACCATTTCAGTGCCGAGAAAGCCTGGTGGATCAGCAATGTTCTGCAACCAGCGGGTGATATTTTCATCCGGCTGATCAAGATGATCGTGATTCCGATCGTTATTTCTTCGCTGGTGGTGGGTATCGCCGGTGTCGGCGATGCGAAGAAATTGGGGCGCATCGGTCTCAAAACCATCATCTACTTTGAAATTGTCACCACCATCGCCATTCTGGTCGGTCTGGTGCTGGCCAACCTGCTGCATCCGGGCACGGGCATCGACATGAGTACCTTGGGTACCGTCGATATCTCCAAGTACACGGCCACCGCTGCTGAAGTTCAGCACGAGCACGCGTTCATCGAGACGATCCTCAACCTGATCCCATCGAACATCTTCGCGGCCATCTCGCGTGGCGATATGCTGCCGATCATTTTCTTCTCGGTGATGTTCGGTCTGGGTTTGTCCAGCCTCAAGCCAGATTTGCGCGATCCTCTGGTCAAGATGTTCCAGGGCGTTTCGGAAACCATGTTCAAAGTCACGCACATGATCATGGGCTACGCACCGATTGGTGTGTTTGCGCTGATCGCGGTGACCGTCGCCAACTTCGGTTTCGCCTCGCTGGTGCCGCTGGCCAAGCTGGTGATCCTGGTTTACTTCGCTATCGCCTTCTTCGCCTTCGTGGTGCTGGGTCTGATCGCCCGCCTGTTTGGCTTCTCGGTGATCAAGCTGATGCGCATCTTCAAGGATGAGCTGGTGCTCGCCTACTCCACCGCCAGTTCGGAAACCGTGCTGCCGCGTGTAATCGAGAAGATGGAAGCCTACGGTGCGCCGAAAGCCATCTGCAGCTTCGTGGTGCCAACCGGCTACTCGTTTAACCTTGATGGTTCGACCCTGTACCAGAGCATCGCGGCGATCTTCATCGCCCAGCTGTATGGCATCGATCTGTCGATCAGCCAGCAACTGCTGCTGGTACTGACCTTGATGGTGACCTCCAAGGGCATCGCCGGCGTTCCGGGTGTTTCGTTCGTGGTATTGCTGGCGACCCTGGGCAGCGTCGGTATTCCGTTGGAAGGCCTGGCTTTCATTGCCGGCGTCGACCGCATCATGGACATGGCCCGTACTGCACTGAACGTGATCGGAAACGCCTTGGCGGTACTGGTGATTTCGCGTTGGGAAGGCATGTACGACGATACCAAAGGTCAGGCGTACTGGGATTCCCTGCCACACTGGCGCAGCAAGGAAGCGTTGCCTGCGGGCAAGACCGCTGACTGATTGTTGAAAGGCAGCACCGACAAACCCCGGACTTTCCGGGGTTTGTTGTTTTTGCGGCGGGCTAAACGACCTGTAGGAGCTAACTTGTTAGCGAGCAGCTTGACGCGGTGTTACAGGTACTCCGCCTCGCCAACAAGTTGGCTCCTACAAGGTTTGTGGCCTACAGACAGAGTGGTTTGTTGTTGTCGCTCCCCACCGCTATCATCGCCGCATCTTCTGAGGGACTTACTGATGCTCAACGGGCTATGGCTTGGCTTTTTTGTGGTGGCGGCGGTATCGGCGCTGACGCAATGGCTGATCGGCGGGAATGCGGGTGTTTTCGCGGCGATGGTGGAAAGCATCTTCGCCATGGCCAAGCTGTCGGTTGACGTCATGCTGCTGCTGTTTGGCACCCTCACCCTGTGGCTGGGCTTCCTGCGTATCGCCGAGAAAGCCGGAATTGTCGACTGGCTGGCCAAAGTCCTCGGCCCGTTGTTTGCCCGACTGATGCCTGAAGTGCCGCCGGGTCATCCCGCGCTAGGTCTGATCACCCTCAACTTCGCCGCCAACGGCCTGGGGCTGGACAACGCCGCAACGCCGATTGGCCTAAAAGCCATGCGTGCCTTGCAGGAGCTGAACCCCAGCCAGACCACCGCCAGTAACGCGCAGATTCTGTTCCTGGTGCTCAACGCCTCGTCGCTGACGCTGATGCCGGTGACTATCTTCATGTACCGCGCACAGCAAGGTGCCGCGGACCCGACGATGGTGTTCCTGCCGATCCTGCTGGCAACCAGTGCCTCGACGCTGGTTGGCCTGTTGTCGGTGGCCTTCATGCAGCGCCTGCGACTCTGGGACCCGGTGGTCCTGGCCTATCTGATTCCCGGTGCGCTGCTGCTTGGCGGTTTCATGGCCTTGCTGGCCGGGCTCTCGGCAACGGCGCTAGCCAGCCTGTCGTCGATCCTCGGCAACCTGACCCTGTTTGGCTTGATCATGATGTTTCTGCTGATCGCCTCCTTTAAAAAGGTCAAGGTCTACGAGGCGTTTGTCGAGGGCGCGAAGGAAGGCTTCGACGTTGCGAAAAACCTGCTGCCGTATCTGGTCGCGATGTTGTGTGCAGTGGGTGTGTTACGGGCGTCGGGGGCGCTGGATTTCGGCCTCGACGGGATTCGTCATCTGGTGCAATGGGCCGGCTGGGACACGCGCTTCGTTGATGCCTTGCCGACCGCGTTGGTCAAGCCGTTCTCCGGCAGCGCCGCGCGGGCGATGCTGATCGAAACCATGAAAAACCAGGGCGTCGATAGCTTCCCGGCGCTGGTGGCTGCGACGATTCAAGGCAGCACCGAAACCACTTTCTACGTGCTGGCCGTGTACTTCGGCTCAGTCGGTATTCAGCGCGCGCGACATGCAGTGGGTTGCGCGCTGATGGCCGAACTGGCCGGAGTGATCGCGGCCATTCTGGTGTGCTACTGGTTCTTCGGCAGCGTCGCGTAATGTTGCTGGCCCTGTTCGACGGTCCATTGCAGCACCTGCGCGGACAGGGTATCGGCGGCTTTATTGAAGCCCGCCACCACTGAGCCGACCTGTTTATCAGCGACTGCCTGATGCACTTCGAAACGATGGCTGGCAACGATGCGTTGCCGGTCATTGGCCAAGCGTGCATCGAGACGAATCACCACATCAATCGCGGTGCCGTGGTATTCGCTCTGGAACGACTGCAACTCCCCGCTCAACTCAAAATCAGCCTGCAGGTTGCTGTCATCCGTGCTCAGGGACGTGAGGCGCCCGTCCCGGTAAAAGGCGTCGAGCAGTCGATTGCGCAACGCCACGGGCGCCGGATCGGTCCAGCGCGCGCCTTTGTAGTTGCTGATCACATCACCCTGAGGCACCACGGCAATGCGCGGGCTGTCGAGCATTTCGCTGGCACGCGGGCGAACAATCCGTAACGACCAGGCGACAGGCGTGCCCTGGCTCGCCGCTGCGGGTTGCGCCGTGCTCAGGCGATAAACGTCTGAGGGTTCGGCCTGCGGCAAGATCGAACAGCCACTCGAGAGCAATAACGCCCCGGCCACCGCGAATTGACCCAACGTGTGACGGGTAAGCCTCATGGCGCAAACTCCTTGTTCTTGTCGCGGCCCAGAAGGTAACCGCTGGGGTTGGCTTCCAGGCGGCGGGAAATGGTACGGAATGAGGCCAGGGTGTCACGCAGTTCCCGGACGGCCGGGCCCAGTTCGGCGAGGCCCTGCATGCCGCTATTGATCGAATCATGATTACTGTTGAGCAAGGCATTGATGGTCGAACTGCTCTGTTCGATGGACTTCATCGCTTGCTCGGCGTTGGCGAACAATTGTTTGCCATCGCTGTTGAGCATGTCGTGAGCGCCGCGTGCCAGCAGCGAGAATTGTTCGAGGGTGCCACTGGCCTGCCGGCTGACGACGGCCAGTTGCTTGAGTGTCTGACGAAGATCTTCACGTTCATCGGCGATCACCGCCGTCGCCTGTTCCATGTGTTGCAAGGTCTGGGTCAGGTTCTTGATGTTGTCTTCGGAGAACATGTCATTGGTGTTGTGCAGCAACTGGGTCAGGCCGGACAACAGGTCGCCAGTGTCATTGAACAGGCGTGCGATGGGTGACGGCGACGCAATGATCACCGGCAGTTTGCCGTAGACGCCGGTCAAGTCCGGGCTTCCTGGTGTGCCGCCGCTGAGCTGAATGATCGAGGTGCCCGTGATGCCGGTGATCGCCAGTTTGGCTTGGGTGTCTTCCTTGATCGGCGTATCGCCGGCGAGACGAATCTGCGCCAGTACCCGGCGTGGGTCTTCCGGATCGAGGCGCAATTGCACCACGTCACCGACCTTGATCCCGCTGTATTGCACCGCGCTCCCGCGCGACAGACCGGTTACCGCCTCGTTGAACACGATTTCGTAATCTTTGAACGCCGTATCGACGCTGGATTTGGCCAGCCATAAACCGAACAGTAGCGCTGCGGCGACCACAATTACGGTGAACAGGCCGATCAGCACATGATGGGCACGGGTTTCCATCGTCAAACCTCTTTCTGCTGTGTGGCGACCGAGGCCGCCCGGCCACGAGGACCATGGAAATATTCATGAATCCAGGCATCGTTGGTGGCCGAGACCTTGTCGATGGCGTCGGCGACCAGTACGCGTTTGTCTGCCAGTACCGCCACGCGGTCGGTGATGGTGTAGAGCGTGTCGAGATCGTGGGTGACCAGAAACACACTTAGGCCCAATGCATTGCGCAAGGTCAGGATCAATTGATCGAAGGCTGCGGCGCCAATTGGATCAAGGCCAGCGGTGGGCTCGTCGAGGAACAGAATATCCGGGTCCAGTGCCAATGCCCTGGCCAGCGCGGCTCGCTTGATCATTCCGCCGGACAAGGACGACGGGTATTTATGGGCCGCCGACAGGGGCAGGCCGGCCAGTGCCAGTTTCACACTGGCCAGGTGCGCGGCTTCGTCCCGGCTCAGGCCGGCGTGTTCAATCAGTGGCAGCGCCACGTTCTCGGTCACGGTCAACGAGGAAAACAACGCGCCTTTCTGAAACAGCACGCCGAAGCGCCGTTCGACTTTTGAGCGGTCTTTTTCCGACAAGCTCTGTAGGTCTTGGCCCAGCACCTTCACCTGGCCTTCATCCGGTCGACGCAGCCCGACAATACTGCGCAACAACACTGATTTACCCGCGCCGGAGCCTCCGACCACAGCGAGAATCTCGCCTCGATAAAGGTCCAGATCAAGGTTCTCGTGCACGCTCTGGTTACCAAAACGATTGCACAAGCCCCGCACTTCTATCACCGCATCGCGCGGTGTACTTGTGGTCACAGTCACCAGCCCATCTCCATGCAAAACAGCGCAGCCACTGCATCCAGCACAATGACCACAAAGATCGACTGCACCACACTCGAAGTGGTGTGTGCGCCAACGGACTCGGCGCTGCCGCTGACTTTAAATCCTTCCAGACAACCGATTGAGGCAATCAGAAAGGCGAAGACCGGTGCTTTGAGAATACCGACCAGAAAGTGTTGAACACCGATGTCGGTTTGCAGCAATGACAGGAACAGCGCCGGGGAAATATCCAGCGACACCGCACACACTACCGCCCCGCCAATGATCCCGGACACCATCGCGACAAAAGTCAGGATCGGTAGCGAGATCAGCAACGCGAGAATCCGTGGCACCACCAGCAGTTCAATCGGGCTCAGGCCCAAGGTGCGGATGGCGTCGATTTCTTCATTGGCTTTCATTGAGCCGATTTGCGCGGTGTAAGCGCTGGCGGTGCGACCGGCCATGAGGATCGCGGTCAGCAGTACACCGAATTCGCGCAAGAAAGAGAAGCCCAACAGGTCCACGGTAAAGATACTGGCGCCGAAGGTTTTCAGCACCGTTGCACCGAGGAACGCCACCACCGCGCCGACCAGAAAGGTCAGCAATGCCACAATCGGCGCAGCGTCGAGGCCGGTTTGCTCAATGTGCGAAATGACTGAAGTCACTCGCCAGCGTTTCGGGCGTGGCAAGTTCAGCATTATGGTTTCGAGAATAAGCCCGATAAAACCGAGCAATTGCAGGGTGTCCTGCCAGACCGTATCCACCGCCCTGCCGATGCGCAGCAGCAGTTGCATGCCCACGGCTTGTTCCGGCTCTTTGAGCGGCTCGCAGAAGTCAGAAAGTGCCACTTGAATGTTCTGCATCAAGGCGCGACTGGAGCTGGACAGCCCGGGCGCGGTGCCCGCCAGTTGGCTCACTCGCTCGCAACCGAACAGCTCCACCAGCAGTGAAGCGCCGGCGGTATCGAGGGCGCCGAGGTTAGTCAGATCGACAGGGGTTCGGTTGTCGTACCGATCCGTCAGCTGCTTCAACTGCGCCTTGAGGTGGTGGTAATGGACCAGCGTCCAGTCGCCCGAAATCCTCAGCTTTGGAGGGCTGATCGATGAGTCCATGAGGGCGCTGCCGGCCAGAGTAGGTGTGGTCATAAGTTCCGAGCTTAGTAGGTTTGCCCCGAGCTGGCAGGCTTAAGCCCTGCCGGATCGCCAGCGGGTTGGGTGACGGGCGGCTGGTCGGAATCGGTAACGTCGAAGCGCAACACGCCAATCATCTGGTCGTCCTCGGTCAGCACCCTCACCTCCCAATCGCCAAGCACATCGTCCGGGAAGTTCTGTTTGTGGGTCCAGGCACGATAACCTTCTTCGCGCCCGCCGTGGATATCCAGTGCGATGCGGTCGACCTCTTTGCCGTTGTGCCGCCAGACATGGTAAATCCGCTCGTCCAGACCGCGCGGCGCATTGATTGCGGTGTAGGCGTACAGCCCTGTCCGGCGTAGCTGCTTGGCGCTGACTTCTGTCAGGCTATCGCCGGGTGTGCGGTTTTGATCGTCGAAGTCGGTGCTGACCGCGACGTCGGTCATCCACAACGTTGCCGGTGGTACCCAGGAACGCAAAAGCCATCCCGCACCGCCGATGACCAACGTCGCCAGCAGCAGCAATGCAGCCCGGCGCCAGTGATTCATTGGAAAACTCGACATCAAGCTGGGAAACGACAGCAGCATGGCGATGCCCAGCGACAGTTTGTAGCTCTCGGCGGTGGTCAGGTGCACGATGATTGGCAGCGCGGTAAGCATCGCGGCAAACAACGTCAGGGTGTGCAGCGCGAGGAATAGCCAGCGCCGGGGTACCAGCCATTTGTAGTACAGCGGGTCGATGATCGACAGCAACGCCGCGGTGCCGAGCAGCCCGGTAAACACCAGTTGGCCGCTGTTCCAGGTGGTGGTGATGAAGAAAAACGGCAGCACGAAGAACAGACTTTCCTGGTGGATCATCTGCGTGCCGTAACGCAGCACCGACTCAGGAATGGTGCGTTTGAAGACCTGGGCGAACAGCTTCACGGCGCTATTTTCGACCATCAACCACAGCCAACTGAGCAGCAGGACGATGGCAATCAAGCTGGCCTGGTGTTGTTGCCGGTCCACCAAAATGAAGCTGCTGACGCCCGAGACAAAACCGAAGAGCGCAATTAACCCCGGATAGCGCTTCATCAAATCAAGCACAGGGGTGACATAGCGGTTCAAATCGGGCATTTCGGCGCTTCACTGTATGTGTAGGAAAAATCCTCGACAGGATACCAAGCCGTGGCCCGAATGATGGCACTTTGCGCCAGGAAAAACCGCGCCGATCCATTCGCCAACACGTTGGCTCGAACAGGGCCTGTGTCGGGCATAAATCTTTTGTAGGAGCTGCCGCAGGCTGCGAATCTACATCGCGAAGGCTGTTTTAGCCTTATCGCTGCCTTCGGCAGTTCCTACAGATGTTTCGATTTATGCGCGGAACTTGCGGCGCGCCCACCACAGTAACAAGGCCAATAGCGCAACAATGCCCGCCACCAATGCATACAGCCCGTCATAACTCAGCAGAGGCTTCTCCACCCGGATGTAACCGGGCTGCGCCAGCAACTGACGCAGAGCCTTGTTGGCGGTGTCGAGGGTGACGGCCTTGAGTTGTTTGGCCGGGTCGGCGAAGCGGCCGTTGTCGTAGTCGCTCAATGCTCCCCAGTAGTAATCGGCCAGCGCGCTGTTGCCTTGAGCGCTCCACGCCTGCTTATCGATGACGGCCTGTTGCAGGCGAGCGAAGGTTGCGGGTCGAGTCCATCTTTCTGCAAGCGCGCACTCAGGTCCCGCATCACCTGTATTGCCTGGTCGACGTCATCGCGGTCCAGATCGGCATTGAGGCTCAGGAAACCGGTATCGCCGAACACCTCACGTTCACTCCAGGGCCCGTAGGACAGTTCCTTATCCAGACGCAACGTCTTGTAGAGCGACCACTCCAGGTAACCCTTGAGCAATTCATAGGTTTCATCGTGCTGTTTTTCCAGCACCGGCTCCGGGAAGAACCAATGCAAGCGCGCGCCCTCTCCGAGCCAGCCTCTGACCAGACTACGCTCGGGCTCCGCCGGGTGATGGATGTGCGCAAGCGGTGGATGTTCGCCCGGCTCGACCGCCGCCAACTGGCCATAGACACGTTCCAGGTACCCCGGCAGCAGGCGGTCGAGGTCACCGACGATGATCAGCGTCATGTTATTCGCCGCGTACCAGCGACTGCGCAGGTTCTCGATCTGGTTCAGGGTTCGCGACTGGATGTCCGGTCTTTCCGCGCATTTGAGCCCTAACTCGACTGCCAATTGCTTGCTGGCACCGTGGCCAAGGTCGCGGTGATCGAGCCAGCGCTGTAAGTGAGAGTAATGGCCGCCATCTTCGCGCTCGACGATGCGCTTAACGCTTTCGAGGGTCTTTTCATCAATGTGGGCGTTGGTCAGGATGGCTTTCAGCAAGTCGAGAACCTGACGCTGATTGCGGGCGGGGGCTTCGATAACGAAGGTGGTGTCGGCGTTGCTGGTGTAGGCGTTCCAGTCACCGCCCAAAGCCTGCATGCGCTCCTCCAGCCCTCCTTCGCCGCTGTCGTCGATACCGCTGAACAGTAGATGTTCGAGCAGGTGCGGCAGTTCTTTTTCGGAACAGCTGAAGTCATCGAAGCCGACCCCAACCACCAGCCGAATGGAAACGTGGCCCTTGTCAGTACTCGGTTTGAGCAGGACTTGCAGGCCATTGGGCAACTCATAACCTTCAACTTGATAGCGGTCTAGCGCCATTGCGAGCGTGGAGCTCAGCAGCAGGAAGACAAACAGCAGGCAACGCATAAAACAAGCTTCCTTGCGGACCAGTATGTTTAGCAGACTGTGTCGCGCCGCGGTCGTTCAGGTCACTTGCCCGGACTCTGGCTCGTTGAGCAGCGCACCGGTTTCCGACGTTTCGAGCACGACATATGCACTACCGCAGAATAACGAGTTGAGCCGCCTCATGTCAGCGATCAGTTCCAGATGCAGTGAGCTGGTCTCGATGCTCTGCACCACCTTGCGTTGCAAACGGCTGACGTGAGCGTGGGCCAGCCGCCGCTCCTGCGCGCGGAAGCGACGTTTCTCACGCAGCAATTGCCGAGCGCTCTCCGGATCGGCACTGACGAATACCGACAAGCCCAGTCGCAGGTTGGACAATAAATGTGCGTGCAGACCGGTCAACTCCTCCAGCCCCACTTCCGAAAACGAACGGCGTTGCGAGGTCTTTTGCTGTTGAATCTTGCGCAGCATGCGCTCGATCAGATCGCTGGCCAGCTTGAGGTTGATCGCCAGCTCGATGATTTCTGCCCAGCGCCTGCTGTCTTGCTCGCCAAGATCTTCCCGTGGCATTTGGGCCAAATAGAGCTTGATCGCGTTATACAGCGCTTCGGCATCGTCGCTGAGGCGACGCATCTCAATCGTGACTGAGGTTTGTGTGCCACGTAGCACGCCTTGCATGGCCAGCAACATGCTTTCGATCAGGTCACCCAGGCGCAGGGTTTCGCGCACAGCGTTGGCCAGGGCGAGACTTGGGGTCACCAGTGCGGTGGCATCCAGATGGCGCGGTTTGGCCACACCATTGGTTTCAGCTTTTTCCGGCAGCAGCCAGGCGCAGACACGGGCCATCGGCGCGACCGAGGGCAGCATCAACAGGCAGCGTAGGGTGTTGTAGGACAGGTGAAAGCTGATCACCAGACTTTGCGGACTGAAGTCCAGTGAGTCCATCCAGGCCACGAGCGGGGTCAGTACCGGGATGATCAGCAGCAGGCCGAGTAATTTGTACAACAAGCTACCTAACGCCACCTGCCGCCCCGCGACGTTTTGCATACTGGTGCTGAGAAAGGCCAGCAATCCGCTGCCGATGTTGGCGCCAATCACCAGTCCGATGGCCACAGGCAGGCTGATGATGTCCGAGCCGGCCAGCGTGGCCGTCAACAGCACGGCGGCAAGGCTGGAGTAGGAAATCAGCGCAAACAGGGCGCCGATCAAGGCGTCGAGCAATAGATCGCCAGTCAGGGAGGCGAACAACACCTTCACCCCGGTTGCGTGGGTGATGGGCGCCGCCGAGGTGACAATCAGCTGCAACGCCAGAATGATCAGGCCGAGGCCGATCCCCACCCGTCCCAGTTGCCCGGCACGGGTTTGCTTGCGTGAGAGAAAGAAGATCACGCCGAGGAATATCAACAGGGGCGAGAGCCAGGACAGGTCGAAGGTCAGCACTCGGGCCATCAGCGCGGTACCGACGTCCGCGCCGAGCAT
Source organism: Pseudomonas sp. NA-150 (assembly GCF_044336365.1). NCBI lineage: Bacteria > Pseudomonadati > Pseudomonadota > Gammaproteobacteria > Pseudomonadales > Pseudomonadaceae > Pseudomonas > Pseudomonas sp. NA-150. The sequence continues at coordinate 6,918,862 of NZ_CP172305.1, forward strand.
GATCGCCAGCGCCGGCGTCAATGCCATCAGCCCTTGACCCACGAAGGAGGTGACCAACATAGCCGTGGCGTTACTGCTCTGCACCAATGCAGTCACGACAATCCCGGCGACGAACGCCAGCGGGCGCTTGGACATGTTCTGGCTGAGTACGCGGCGCAATTGCGAGCCGTACACACGCAGGATGCCGGTACGGACAATATGCGTGCCCCAGATCAACAGGGTCACGGCAGACAGTAGATTGAGCAGGGTCAGCATAGAAGGCCCCCTGTGGTCACCCAAGCGGGTGAGGATTAAAAGTACAGCGTATGGCGAGCGACGCGTTATCCCTTGAGAGTTTTAGCGCTCACGTAAGCTTTAGTTGGCTAACAGCCCAAGCGCCAGCATCGCATAGGTAATAGCTATTTTGAAACAAAACTGTCACATATCGACGTTTGAAATTTCCCAATAAAAACGGGGCCTTTGAGGCCCCGTTATTGGTTTTATCGTCGTAATTACTGACCCGGAACATCCTTGCGCAACTTGACCGGCTCGCTCTGGGCTTTCTTTTTCGCCATCGCGGTGCGCATCTTGATGTTGATGGCCTCAACCGCCAGCGAGAACGCCATGGCGAAATACACGTAGCCCTTGGGCACATGCACGTCGAAAGACTCGGCGATCAGCACGGTACCAACCACGATCAGGAACGACAGCGCCAGCATCTTCAGCGATGGATGCTTGTCGATGAAGTCGCTGATGGCGCCTGCACACAACATCATCACCAGTACGGCGACGACGATGGCGGCGATCATCACCGGTACGTGGGAAACCATGCCCACGGCAGTAATCACCGAATCCAGCGAGAACACGATGTCGATAATCGCAATCTGGATGATGGTGTACAGGAATTGACCGCCCTTGCCTTTCGGCTCGTCGAGAGTTTCTTCTTCACCTTCCAGGCCGTGATAAATCTCCTGGGAGCTTTTCCATAGCAGGAACAGGCCACCAAAGAACAAAATCAGGTCGCGGCCGGAAATACCTTGGCCGAACGCCACGAACAGATCTGCCGTCAGGCGCATGACCCAGGTAATCGACAGCAACAACAGGATGCGCGTGATCATCGCCAGCGCCAGACCAAAAATCCGCGTGCGCGGTTGCATGGCCTTGGGCATGCGGCTGACCAGGATCGAGATCATGATGATGTTGTCGATGCCGAGGACGATCTCCAGGGCAGTCAGGGTGAAAAAGGCAACCCAGATTTCCGGGTTGGTCAGCCATTCCATTACATATTCCTTTGAGCGGTTAAGCCCCTTCTAGAACAAGGGGATGGAGCGTTTGCGTTATAGGCTGCTGTAGAGCGGGAAGATTCCCATCAGCAAGGCGGCGAACATTATGCACAGGCACACCAGCACTGCCCACTTGAGGGTAAAGCGCTGATGATCGCCAAACTCGATACCCGCCAATGCCACCAACAGGTAGGTCGAAGGTACCAGCGGACTCAGCAAATGTACGGGTTGGCCGACGATTGAAGCCCGCGCCATTTCCACCGGGCTGATGCCGTAATGGCTGGCTGCTTCGGCCAAAACCGGTAACACCCCGTAGTAAAAAGCATCGTTCGACATGAAGAAAGTGAACGGCATGCTGACCAACGCCGTGATAACCGCCAGGTAAGGACCCAGCGCATCGGGGATCACCGCCAACAGGCTTTGGGACATTGCCTTGACCATCCCGGTGCCCGACAGGATGCCGGTGAAGATACCTGCGGCGAAAATCAGCCCGACGACCGCCAACACACTGCCGGCATGTGCCGCGATGCGGTCTTTCTGTGCCTGCAGGCATGGGTAGTTGACGATCATGGCGATGCTGAACGCGATCATGAACAACACCGGCAACGGCAACAGGCCAGCGATCAGGGCCGCCATCAACGTCAGGGTCAGGGCGCCGTTGAACCAAATCAGCTTGGGCCGACGAGCTTCCGGGAATTGCGAGACGCTGATTTCGCTGTGGTCGACCTCATCACCCGGCAAATGCAGTTCGCCCAGACGTGCACGCTCGCGTTTGCCGTAGAGCCAGGCGATCAACAGGATCGCCACTACGCCCACCAGCATGGCTGGAATCATCGGCACGAAAATGTCCGAAGGGTCGACATGCAGCGCGCTGGCCGCCCGCGCTGTCGGGCCGCCCCATGGCGTCATGTTCATCACACCGCCGGCGAGGATGATCAACCCGGCCATGATCCGTGGGCTCATGCCCAGGCGGCTGTACAGCGGGAGCATGGCCGCGACGCAGATCATGTAAGTGGTGGCGCCGTCACCGTCGAGGGACACCACCAGAGCGAGGACGGCGGTACCCACCGAGACCTTGACCGGGTCGCCTTTGACCAGCTTGAGGATCAGGCGCACTGCCGGGTCGAACAGCCCGGAATCGATCATCATGGCAAAATACAGAATGGCGAACATCAGCATCACGCCGGTGGGCGCGAGCTTGGTGATGCCTTCAAGCATCATCGGGCCAATGCCAGCGGCAAAACCACCAAACAGGGCAAAGGCGATGGGTACCAGAATGAGGGCAATCAGCGCCGAAAGGCGTTTGCTCATGATCAGGTACATGAACGTAATGACCATGGCGAAGCCAAGGAAGGTCAACATAGAAATACTCCAGATGCAGCGCGACGTAGGAAAGACAGACCGGGCGGATTAACCCTGAGCTGGCGGCGCGTGGAGTACGGGGCGGAATCGGGCACAAACGCAGGCACGGCGGGACATCGGATCACCTCTTTTGTTTTTATGACTGCTCGGTCGTTGCCGGCAGCGGTGGCGATCCTAAAGGGGCAAGCTTTCAGCCAGCTTTCGTTGGGTGAAAGAGTAATGAGAGAGTATGTGATGTTGGGGCGATTCTATGTTTTCAGGCAATACACATATCCCCTGTAGGAGCTGCCGAAGGCTGCGATAAGGCCGGAACGGCCTTCGCGATGTCGATTTATCGCAGCCTTCGGCAGCTCCTACAGGGGTGTAAAACCGGGGACAGGGAACTACGGCAACTCCAACCCGCCAGCGGCTTTGTGCAACGCCCGCAAGTGGTCACCGATTTGTTTCACGTTGGCTTCGTTGGCGGCGATTTCTGCGGCGCGGTCGGGTTCGAGCAAGGCGCGGACTTCTTTGTCCAGATCACCGCTCAGGCGTTGCAGCTGTTTCTGGCGCTGGCTGCTTTCATCTTCCAGGTGATGCCATTCACTGGCCTGCGGCAAGCCGTAACCTCCAGTGTCGAGCAGTTCTGCGGGACGGCTGAGGAAGCCACTGCTGGCCAGAATCTCGCGCAAGGTGCCGGTGGCTTGCGCAACGCCGCCGTCTTTCTGTTCTTTGGCGCTCAAGTAACGCTCTTTGACCTCTTCCTGAGCCAACAGCAGTTGACGTCGAAAACTGGCCTGCTCCAACAGCAATATTGCTGCGCTGGTGCGCAAGTCGGCTTGGGCAAACCACTGCTTGCGGTCCTTGGCCGGCAACGACATCCAGTCCTCGACGTTGGCCTGTTTGATCGGCAATTGTTTCTTCAGAATATTGAACATCGCCTGATAGCGGTCTCGGTACGAATCGAAGCGATAACCCAGGCGCAAGGCCTCGCGCGGGTCTTTCAGCACGCTGGTATCGGCCAGGCCTCGGGCATTGAGCACCTCCAGCAAACCGTTGGGCATAATGCTGTCCAGGCCCTTGAGGCGCGCATCATCAGTGCCGCTGCGCAGCATTTTCAGGGTCTCGACCGCACAGTTGTTCGAGATGAAGTAATAGCTGCCGTCGTAGCTCCAGTGCATCTCGGCGGCGTGTTCGACCAGGTCGTTGATCTGTGGCCGTGAGAGGTTCATCGGCACCGAGGCCAGGCTGCGCAGTTCGGTTTTGGTGTATTCGTCGATCACTTGCGAGAGCGGCAGCACGAACAGGCGCGATGGATAGACCCCGGTCAGGCCGTCCCAGCTGGAGAGCTGCAGGTCGCCGACAAAAGCGCGGTAGGACAACACCAGATGCTGGTCCAGATCCAGGCGGCAATCCGGCCCGCGCGGGCGTCCAGGTTTGCAGATCACCAGCCGCAGCATGCTATGACCCCAGCGACTGACCCAGTTCTGGTTGGCTTCGGCTAGCAGGTAATCGACGGCGTATACGCGCTCGGGATCGATTTTGCCCAGCGGCGTGGTACCAAAATCACTGCCGGCATTGAGGAACGGGTATGCGGCCGGGCATTCGTCCTTGCTGGCCGGCGCCCAGCCAAAGCGGTCTTTGTAGTACGCGTACAGCGCGGGGCGACGGCAGGCGTAATCCGCATCGAGCAGGAAGTACTCCATGTTCACGGCCACGAACTCGCGCGGATTGGTGATCTCGTAAATGTCCGGACTTCGGGCGACCTGATGGTTTTTCTCTTCCCGCTCGCCGCGGCGGCCGACGTACTGCGGCCAGCCTGCCAGGTCGAGCAAGCGTGGGTCGTCGCTTAGGGTATAGCGACGATCTGTTTCACCACGGCAGCGATCCGGCAGCCCGACTTTGCCCAGGCTGTTGGTTTGACGCTGGCAACTGATGATCAGCGCACGTTCATCTTGCGACCACAGCGAAGCGAAGTCGTAAACGTGGGTCAGTTCATGCAGCACCGTGGCGAGCATTTCCCGGCGGGTGGTGCCATGGGGGCGACTGGTTTTCTGCGCGGCCGCAGAGCCGTCGGTCAAACCGGCCAGCAGGCGGCGATTGAGCTCGATTTTGCGGGGGCCGAACTCTTCGCCATACGCATTGCTCGGTAGATCGTCAGCCCAATGAACGATGACGGTGCGATCCATTTGCTCAATGAATCTGGGCGGCAAGGCCTGCATCGCTTCATCGAGCAGGACTTGGCTGGCGTGTTGTTCTGCGGGGCTAAGGCCGTCAGTGTCGAGGGACAGTTTCAGCCCGGCGAAGGCGTTGCTGCCGACCATTAACAATACCGAGGTCAGCAGCCAGCCAAAGAGTCGTCTCACAGCGCGAGAATGGCTTCGGCGAGGGTTTCGTCGCTGGCGTCTCGGGCTTCTGGCAGGCGGGTACGCAAGATATCGAATGCTGCTTCAAGCTGAGCCCCGCGGATATCGCCGTGGCTGGCGACATAACTGGCGGCGTCATCCTTGGCTTCAACCACGAGTTTTGCGTGACGGAACGAGCTGGTGGTGTCGGAGGTGAAATCGACGCTGCGGCCGAAGGCACGAACGACAATGTTACTGGTCTCCTTTACAGTTTGTGCCTGAGCGACACCGGCCATCAACAACAAGCCAAGGGTGGCGGCAATCAGAGGGGTACGCATGGAACGTCTCCAAAAAAACAGAAGAAACAGCATGATTATTGGACGAGGATTGCTTCAGCCAGTTCAACATCGCTGACATAAAGTTTTGGCTGGGATTGCTGCAGTTCTTCACGCAAAAACCGCAATGCGGACTCCAGTTGTGCTCCTCGCAGTTGGCCATCACTGGCGATAAACGCTGCAGCATCATCCTGGGCGGCAAGTATCAGTTTTTTATCGAAGGGAGCGGACGTCACCTTACTGGTAACAAAGCCGCTGGCGACCAGCGATTGCGTGGTCGTATCAAACGCCTGTGCCTGAGAAATCCAGAACAGGCTAACAATAAGGACGGATAGAAATCGCATGTGTCTGTCGGCCATCGATTCGAGCGGGCAAGGTTAGGGTCTGTTGGTGTTTGGTTGCAAGCGGTAGCCACTTGCCAACAGACCCTGACGCAACGCCCGGCCCAGAGCCAGCCCGGCAAATGCGGACCAGTCTGGCAGCCACGAATCAGAACGACAGAATGGCCTCAGCCAGTTGAGCGTCGGAGGCATTCAGCTGTGGCAGTTGCTGGTGGATGGCATCCAGAGCGGCTTCCAGGTGCACGCCACGGATATCTCCCTTGCTGGCGACAAAGCTGGCGGCATCGTCGCGGGCGGCGAGGATGATTTTTTTGTCCTTGAAGGTCGAGTTCGAGACATTCGTGGTGGCGTTGCTGGAAGCATCGACGGCACGAACCACGGCATCGGTGGTAACGACAAAGCTTGAGGCGCTTGCGCCGGTGGCAACGGCCAGCAGGGCTACCGCGCTGAACAGGTGGAGGCGGGTCATGATGAGCTCCAAGTCTAAAAAGGTTATGAGCTGAACAAGTATCAGCCTATAGCACAGGTGCCGTCTGCACCATCTAGAGTCACTGCCTGGTTCGGTCCTGCGACAAGAGGTGTCTTTAGTGCGGGCTATGTGCTTAAAAAACAATAGAAAATTAACTGTACTTGCCGTTTTCAAAATTTATAAAACTGTACTGCTGAGGTTTATTTTCCGTAACATTCAGCCTTCAATACGACTGAGCCTGAAACGACAAAGCCCGTCGGCAGTTGCCTGCGACGGGCTTTGTTTGAACAAATCTGGGGTGCTGGTGGGAGATCTATAAGATCTGGGACCAGCGAGCGCTAAATTAGCGCCAGAACGGCTTGCTCAACTCTTCGTAACGCTGTGATTCGCTGATACCTGCGTCAGCCAGCAGACGAGCATCCAGACGAGCCAGTTGGTGGCGGCTGGAGATGCGGCGTTGCCAAAGCATCAGGTTTGCGAAAGCGCGAAGAGGCCATACAGCTTTAACGGTTTCGGTGTTTTCAAAGAACAGATCGGAACTGAGTGTACGTTCCATGGTTAGCATCCTTCCGCTTGTGGCGGGATTAGGTAGTGGTTCGACTGGTGCCCATCTTCCTCTCTCTTGGCTAGAGACCATAGACACAGTTCACCTCTATTGTGATGGTTCAGTTAACTGTATATGGGTACTGTTTTGCTCATTATCGGGCAAACTGTACTGGTGAGCACCTAAATGGTGCAAATTCGATGACGGACTACCGTTGATCGCCGCTCATGTCCCGAAAAGCACCGGTACAGCAGTACAGTTTTTACGTGGAAAGATTTCGAGCGGGGGTTGGCCATACAAAAACTGTTCACCAACCTCCGCGATGGGGATCAAACCGGCAGCATGCGGCCGGTATCTTCCAGAGTGGTGTGCCATTTGAAGGCTTCACGCATCACATGCGGGGTATGGCCGCCCAGTTTGCAGGCCCTGACGAAGTAGTCGTTCAGCGCTTCGCGATAGGACGGGTGCACACAGTTATCAATAACCGCACGAGCGCGCTCGCGAGGTGCCAGGCCACGCAGATCGGCGAGACCGACCTCTGTCACCAGGATGTCGACGTCATGCTCGGTGTGGTCGACATGACTGACCATCGGCACCACGCTGGAGATGGCGCCGCCCTTGGCGATGGACTTGGTAACGAAAATCGCCAGATGTGCGTTGCGGGCAAAGTCTCCCGAGCCACCGATACCATTCATCATCTTGGTGCCGCCGACGTGGGTGGAGTTCACGTTGCCGTACAGATCGAACTCCAGCGCCGTGTTGATGCCGATAATCCCCAAGCGGCGAATGATTTCCGGGTGGTTGGAAATCTCCTGCGGGCGAAGCACCAGTTTCGACTTGTAGCGGCTCAGGTCGCGGAACACTTCTTCGTGCTTGGCGGCTGACAGGGTCATCGAGCTGCCAGAGGCGAAACTCAGCTTCCCGGCATCGAACAGGTCGAACGTCGAATCCTGCAACACTTCCGAATACATCGTCAGGTCATGGAATGGCGAATCCAGCAGGCCATGCATCACCGCGTTGGCAATGGTGCCGATCCCCGCTTGAAGCGGCATCAGGCTGTTGGTCAGGCGGTCTTCGCGCACTTCATTCTTGAAGAACTCGACCAGGTGACTGGCGATGGCCTGGGTGTCCGCGTCTGGCGGCAGGATCGTCGAGTGCGAATCGGGTTGGTTGCTGATGACAATGCCGACAATCTTCGCCGGATCTATCTGCACAGCGTGATTGCCAATACGGGTGTCTGCTTTGAGTACCGGTATTGGCAAGCGAGTTGGGCGATAGCTCGGGATATAGATGTCGTGCAGGCCTTCCAGCTCCAGCGGCTGGGCCAGGTTGATCTCGACGATCACCTGTTTGGCGAGAATGGCAAAGCTGGCGGAGTTGCCCACCGAGGTACTGAGGACCAGATGACCGTCCTCCGTGATCGCCACGCATTCGATTACCGCGAGGTCTACTGCTTTGATCTGTCGGTTGCGCAGTTGCTCTACGGTGTCCGAGAGGTGTTGATCGATGAACATCACCGAGCCGTCGTTGATTGCTTTGCGCAACGTGCTGTCGACCTGGAATGGCATGCGACGAGACAATACGCCGGCTTCGGTCAGTTGCTTGTCGAGGTCGTTGCCCAGGCTGGCGCCGGTCATCAGGCTGATTTTCAGGGGAGATAGTTTGGCGCGTTCAGCCAAGGCCTTGGGTACGGCTTTGGCTTCGCCTGCTCGGGTGAAGCCGCTCATGCCGACGGTCATGCCGTCTTGAATCAGGGCTGCGGCATCTGCCGCGCTCATTACCTTGCTCATAAGCGAAGGCAGGCGAATCCGATCACTGTACATGGTGGGTATCTCGGGTGTTGGAAGCGAGTCCTCAGTCTAGTCAGTTGGTTATTTTCCGTCCCGCTACCAAGGTCGCATTCGAGGGCTCTAAACCGGGGGGAGCGCTGTAAAACACTGTTTCTCCAGATGTAAAAAACCCCAGCCGTTTATCGCGCTGGGGTCAGAGTGAAGCGTGCCTGGACGGTTGTGCCGAGGTGTTACTCGACGGCCTTGACCATGTCTTCAATGACTTTCTTGGCGTCACCGAACACCATCATTGTTTTGTCCAGGTAGAACAATTCGTTGTCCAGACCGGCATAGCCGCTGGCCATCGAACGCTTGTTAACGATGATGGTCTTGGCCTTGAACGCTTCGAGGATCGGCATGCCGGCGATAGGCGACTTGGGATCGTTCTTCGCCGCCGGGTTGACCACGTCGTTGGCGCCGAGCACCAGCACCACGTCGGCCTGGCCGAACTCAGAGTTGATGTCCTCCATCTCGAACACCTGGTCGTATGGCACTTCCGCCTCGGCCAGCAGCACGTTCATGTGCCCCGGCATCCGCCCGGCTACCGGGTGGATCGCGTACTTCACGGTGACGCCACGGTGAGTCAGCTTCTCGGTCAGCTCTTTCAGCGCGTGTTGCGCCCGAGCCACCGCCAGACCGTAGCCCGGAACGATGATCACGGTGTCGGCGTTGGTCAGCAGGAAGGTCGCGTCGTCAGCCGAGCCGGATTTCACCGGACGTGCTTCTTTCGAACCAGCTGGGCCGCTGGTATCCACAGCGCCACCGAAACCGCCACCGATCACGTTGAAGAACGAACGGTTCATCGCCTTGCACATGATGTACGAGAGGATCGCACCGGACGAACCCACCAGCGAGCCGGCAATGATCAGCATCGAGTTGTTCAGCGAGAAACCGATCCCCGCCGCTGCCCAACCGGAGTAGCTGTTGAGCATCGACACCACGACGGGCATGTCTGCGCCGCCAATCGGGATGATCAGTAGCACGCCGATGACGAACGCCAGGGCCAGCATCAGGGCAAAGGCGCCCAGGTTGCCGGTAGCGATGAAGATCACGCCAAAGCCCAGCGTCAGCAGGCCCAGCAGCAGGTTCAGTTTGTGCTGGCCCGCGAACTGTACCGGTGCGCCCTGGAACAGGCGGAACTTGTATTTGCCTGACAGCTTACCGAACGCAATCACCGAGCCAGAGAAGGTAATCGCACCGATGGCGGCACCGAGGAACAGTTCCAGACGGTTGCCCGCAGGGATGGTGTCGCCCAAGTGATGGACGATGCCCAGCGATTGCGGTTCGACCACGGCGGCAATGGCGATGAACACCGCTGCCAGACCGATCATGCTGTGCATGAAGGCCACCAGTTCCGGCATTTTGGTCATTTCAACGCGCTTGGCCATGATCGAGCCGGCGGTGCCGCCGACCAACAAACCAATAACGATGTAACCAATACCGGCGGATGCCCCGCCTTGCTCCAGCGACAGTTCGCCGAGCTTGTAGACCAGGCCGATGGTGGTAATCACCGCCAGCGCCATGCCCAGCATGCCGAACAGGTTGCCGCGACGTGAGGTGGTCGGGTGAGACAGGCCTTTTAGTGCCTGAATGAAGCAGATCGAAGCGATCAGGTACAACAGGGTGACAAGATTCATGCTCATTACTTCTTCGCCCCTTCTACTGGCTTAGGCGCTTTTTTCTTGAACATTTCCAGCATGCGTCGGGTGACCAGGAAACCACCAAACACATTCACCGCAGCCAGCGCTACGGCCAGAGTGCCCATGGTTTTGCCCAGCGGGGTGACGGTCAAGGCGGCAGCGAGCATGGCACCCACGATCACAATGGCGGAGATGGCGTTGGTCACGGCCATCAGCGGGGTGTGCAGCGCAGGGGTTACGTTCCAGACCACATGGAAGCCGACATAAATCGCCAGCACGAAGATGATCAGGTTGTAGATACCGGGGGAGATAAACTCTTCCATCGTCTTGTCCTTAGGCGTTTTTGCGGATGACTTGGCCGTCGCGGCACATCAGGCACGCGGCGACGATGTCGTCTTCGAGATTGATCTCCAGCTGCCCTTCTTTGGTGAACAGCAGCTTCATGAAGTCCAGCAGGTTGCGTGAGTAGAGCGCGGAGGCATCGGCTGCAACCATGGCCGGCAGGTTGGTGTAGCCGACGATGGTCACCCCATGCGCAGTAATCACTTGATCAGCGACAGTCAGCGGGCAGTTGCCACCTTGCGCTGCGGCCAGATCAATCACCACCGAGCCAGGCTTCATCTGCGCTACCGTTTCGGCACTGAGCAACACCGGGGCTTTACGCCCAGGGATCAATGCCGTGGTGATCACAATGTCGGCCTGCTTGGCGCGCTCGTGGACCGCGACGGCCTGACGCTGCATCCAGCTGGCCGGCATCGGACGGGCATAACCGCCAACGCCGACGGCCGCTTCGCGTTCTTCATCGGTCTCATAGGGGACGTCGACGAACTTGGCGCCGAGGGATTCAATCTGCTCTTTCACCGCTGGACGCACGTCCGAGGCTTCAATCACTGCGCCCAAGCGCTTGGCGGTGGCAATGGCCTGCAGCCCCGCTACGCCAGCGCCGAGAATCAATACCCGTGCAGCCTTGACGGTACCGGCTGCTGTCATCAGCATCGGCATGAAGCGCGGATAGTGATGCGCCGCGACCAGTACGGACTTATAGCCGGCGATGTTGGCCTGGGAGGACAGCACGTCGAGACTCTGCGCGCGGGAGGTACGCGGCGCAGCTTCGAGGGCAAACGCGGTAATGCCGCATTCGGCCATCTTGGCAATGGTCTCGCTATTGAAGGGATTGAGCATGCCGACGACCAGCGTGCCGCTCTTTATCTGAGCCAGCTCCTGATCATGAGGGGCGGCGACCTTGAGAATCAGCTCTGCACCGAAGGCGTCCGCGGCTGTCCCGATCGTTGCGCCTGCCGTTTCGTAAGCACTGTCAGTGACGCTGGCGTTAATGCCGGCGCCGCTTTGCACAGTGATCCGATGGCCCTGGGCAATCAGCTTCTTGATGGTTTCCGGGGTTGCAGCAACCCGCGTTTCACCCGCTTGGGTTTCGAGAGGAACACCAATGTGCACGTCAAATCTCCTGCTTGATCTTTTTGTCTTTCTTATCTTTAAAGGCCAGCGCACTACGGATGGTGCGACTGGGGCGGCCGATCAGCACGACCCCTCCTTTAGTCGAAGGCGGGGCGCGGCATTTTGCAGGCGAAGCACGATCCCTTCAACAACTTATGAATGGTGACGAAATATTAACTACAAGTCACCCTGTGACTTTATGTCGCTGGAATTGGACGTAGGCCACGGATTACTTGACGTGTAGTCGATTTAAGTGAAGTTGAACAATTTTTACGATTCGTGGCGTGAATGACCTTCCAGTTTTCCATTATCGGGCTACAGACCCTGAGTTGAGGCACTTTAGCTTGATAATTGGGTGGTCGGTACAGTTAGGCGAAAGGCGACATATAGTTATATCTGTAGGTTCCATAATATTCTGACTACGAAGTCAATAATCACCGAAAGCCTTTAACCAAGCAGGGTGTAGCTCTGTGCTTCGCTGATCAGCCAGTCGCGAAACGCGCGAAGTGACGCTGATTCCACTTTTCGCTCTGGGATCATCAGGTAATACGCCTTGAGACTCGACAGCGCATAACGATTTGCGATTACCAGGCGCTTCTCCTTCAGCTCACGCTGGATAAGGAATGGCGGAATCAAGGCAATTCCCATCTCGTGCATTGCCGCTTGGGCCAGCATGGAGAATAGCTCGTAACGTGGGCCTGTCATGTCGCGTGGGATGTTCAGGTTCAGGGCGTTGAACCACTGGCGCCAAGCGTATGGGCGTGTGGTTTGTTGCAGGAGCGGTAGTTCGGCGATTTCCTCTGCACTCAGGCTGTCGCGATTGCCGAGTAAATGAGGGCTGCACACGGGCATCGGGTTTTCGCCCATCAAGCGATGGGACTCAGTGCCCGACCAGTCGGCATCGCCGAAGTAGATCGCGGCATCGAAATCAGTGTCGGCAAACAAAAAGGGTCGCGTGCGGTTGGTCAGGTTGACGGTTACATCGGGGTGGCGTTGCTGGAAATCCTTGAGTCGTGGAAGTAGCCACTGGGTGCCGAAGGTCGGTACAACCGCCAGTTCGATCACGTTGGCGCCCTGCTGACCCATTACCGAAAGCGTGTCGCGCTCTACCGCATCCAGCTGGGTCGCCACGCGTCGGCTGTAGGAAAGCCCAGCCTCGGTTAGTTTGACACCGCGTCGTGAGCGTCGGAATAGCTCGACGTTGAGGAACTCTTCCAGGCTGGCGATCTGTCGGCAAATGGCGCCTTGAGTGAGGGAAAGCTCCTGTGCGGCTTTGGTAAAGCTTTCGTGCCGCGCGGCAGCTTCAAAGCTGATCAGCGCCGTGGTGCTAGGGATCTTTCTGCGCATGTACCTCTACCTCACTCGTATGTCGACCAAAAAGCCTTTTTGAAAGGTTACGGAGTGAGAAACTAGCACAACAGCATGCGAAATCCTCGTTTGCCGGATTCCTCATCCGCGCCTAGCATCAGCCCACGACTTTTTTACTGAATTCGCGAGGACATGCTCATGGCTGGCAAAGCAAGCTTCAACTGGATCGATCCGCTGTTGCTGGATCAACAGCTCACTGAAGAAGAGCGCATGGTGCGTAACAGCGCCGAGCAGTTCGCTCGCGACAAGCTGGCGCCGCGTGTTCTCGAAGCCTTTCGTCATGAGCAGACGGACCCTGCGATCTTCCGCGAAATGGGTGACGTCGGTCTGTTGGGTGCGACCATTCCTGAGCAGTACGGCGGCAGTGGTCTGAGCTACGTGTGCTACGGCCTGATCGCCCGTGAAGTCGAGCGCGTCGATTCCGGTTACCGTTCAATGATGAGTGTGCAGTCCTCTCTGGTGATGGTGCCTATCAACGAATTCGGCACCGAAGCGCAGAAGCAGAAATACCTGCCGAAACTGGCCTCCGGTGAATGGATTGGTTGCTTCGGTCTGACCGAGCCTAACCACGGCTCCGATCCGGGTTCGATGATTACCCGCGCCAAGAAGGTCGAGGGTGGCTATCGCCTGTCCGGCAGCAAGATGTGGATCACCAACAGCCCGATCGCCGATGTGTTCGTGGTCTGGGGTAAAGACGATGCTGGCGATATCCGTGGTTTCGTACTGGAAAAAGGTTGGGCGGGTCTGAGTGCGCCAGTGATCCACGGCAAAGTGGGGCTGCGTGCTTCGATCACCGGCGAAATCGTAATGGACAATGTGTTCGTTCCTGAAGAGAACATCTTCCCGGATGTCCGTGGCCTGAAGGGTCCGTTTACCTGCCTCAATTCTGCCCGTTATGGCATTTCCTGGGGTGCGTTGGGTGCTGCCGAGTTCTGCTGGCACACCGCACGTCAATACACGCTGGATCGCCAGCAATTCGGGCGTCCGCTGGCGGCCAATCAGCTGATCCAGAAGAAGCTCGCCGATATGCAGACCGAAATTACCATGGCCTTGCAAGGTTGCTTGCGTCTGGGCCGGATGAAGGATGAAGGGACTGCGGCGGTCGAGATCACCTCGATGATGAAGCGCAACTCCTGCGGCAAGTCGCTCGACATCGCGCGCATGGCGCGGGACATGCTGGGTGGCAACGGCATCTCCGATGAGTTCGGCGTGGCGCGTCACCTGGTCAACCTTGAGGTGGTAAACACCTATGAAGGTACCCATGACGTGCATGCGTTGATTCTGGGGCGTGCGCAGACTGGCATTCAGGCCTTCTATTAATAAGAGCTTCTCTATAAGGAGTCGGCCGATGGGTGCGCTTTCACATCTACGGGTTCTGGATTTGTCGCGGGTGCTGGCTGGCCCTTGGTCCGGGCAGATACTGGCGGATCTCGGCGCCGAGGTGATCAAGGTCGAGCGCCCCGGCAATGGTGACGATACGCGCGCCTGGGGGCCGCCCTTCCTTAAGGATAGCGAGGGCGAGAACACCACTGAGGCGGCGTACTACCTGTCGGCTAACCGGAACAAGCAGTCCGTCACCATCGACTTCACCCGACCGGAAGGTCAGAAGTTGGTGCGGGAACTGGCTGCCAAGTCCGACATCGTGATCGAGAATTTCAAGGTCGGCGGTCTGGCTGCGTACGGTCTGGACTATGCGTCGCTGAAGGCGATCAATCCGCGGCTTATCTATTGCTCTATCACTGGGTTCGGTCAGACGGGGCCGTATGCCAAGCGTGCGGGTTACGACTTCATGATCCAGGGGCTCGGTGGACTGATGAGTCTGACCGGGCGTCCTGAAGGTGATGAGGGCGCCGGTCCGGTGAAGGTGGGTGTAGCGCTGACTGACATCCTCACCGGGCTGTACTCGACGGTTGCCATATTGGCGGCACTGGCCCATCGGGATCAGGGTGGCGCTGGTCAGCACATTGATATGGCGCTGCTTGATGTCCAGGTAGCTTGCCTGGCCAACCAGGCGATGAACTTTCTAACGACCGGTGTGGCGCCACGCAGGCTGGGCAATGCTCATCCCAACATTGTGCCGTATCAGGATTTTCCTACGGCTGATGGCGACTTCATCCTGACGGTAGGGAATGACAGTCAGTTCAGAAAATTCGCTGAGGTTGCCGGGCAACCACAGTGGGCGGACGACCCTCGGTTCCAGACCAACTCCAAGCGGGTTGCCCATCGGGCGGAGCTGATTCCGTTGATTCGTCAGGCGACAGTATTCAAGACCACCTCTGAGTGGGTATCGCAGTTGGAGCAGGCCGGCGTGCCCTGTGGGCCGATCAATGATCTGGCGCAGGTGTTTGCCGATCCACAGGTGCTGGCGCGTGGTCTGGCGATCAATATGCCTCATGCACTGGCGGGAACCTTGCCACAGGTGGCCAGCCCGATCCGGTTGTCCGAGACGCCGGTGGAATATCGTCTTGCGCCACCACTGTTGGGTGAGCACACGCTTGAGGTCCTGACGCGTGTGCTCGGACTGGGCGAGGAGTCTGTGGCGGCGTTGCGCCAAGCGGGTGTGCTGTAGCTATATAGAGTGTGTCCTTTATATAGGTGGCAAAGTGCCCTTCCCTGCCTGGTTTGCTCTTTTATATGAAAGGGCAAAATAGGTGTTGACGGCCTATTTTATTTCTCTATAATTCGCCCCA